>NZ_CP109166.1:0-9637852 GCF_035920485.1 Nonomuraea glycinis | reverse complement strand
GGAGCTTTTCGCCGTCGGTCAGTCGGCTCCCAAGACGCTGACCCATCCTCTACCGCTTCCACGGCCCACGCTTCGACCCACGTGGGAAGCGGTCGCGGTGGTCAGTAGGGTTGAGGGGTGGACTTTCGTGCAGTTGAACGCGCGATCATGGAGCGTGGCGTCGAGTGGGATTTCGAGCCGACGCTGGACCGGATCGCGGCCCTGGTGGATCTGCTCGGCTCCCCGCAGCGGGCCTATCCCGTCATTCACATCGCGGGCACCAACGGTAAGACGAGCACGGCGCGCCTGACCGAAGCGCTGCTCAAGGAGCGCAACCTGCGGGTGGGTCGCTTCACCAGCCCACACCTGGTGTCGATGCGCGAGCGGATCACGATCGACGGTGAGCCGCTGAGCGAGGAGCGCTTCGCCGAGGTCTATGAGGAGATCGCGCCGTACGTCGAGCTGGTCGACACGCAGGGGCGGCGGATCCAGTTCTTCGAGCTGCTCACGGCCATGGCGTTCGCCGCCTTCGCCGACACGCCGATCGATGTGGCGGTCGTCGAGGCCGGCATGGGCGGTTCCTGGGACGCCACGAATGTCGCCGACGGGACCGTGGCCGTCATCACCCCGATCTCGTTGGATCACACCGACCGGCTGGGTCCCGACATCCCGAGCATCGCGAACGAGAAGGCGGGCATCATCAAGGCCGGCAGCACCACGGTGCTGGCGCAGCAGCAGCTGCCCGCCGCCGAGGTGCTGATGCGCCGGGCCGCCGATGAGGGCGCGGTGGTGGCCCGTGAGGGGCTGGAGTTCGGCGTGCTGAGCCGTGAGGTGGCGCTGGGCGGCCAGCTGCTCACCCTGCGAGGCTTGAAGGGCGTCTACGACGAGGTCTTCCTGCCGCTCTACGGCACCCATCAGGCGAGCAACGCCGTGTGCGCGCTGGCCGCGGTGGAGGCGCTGACCGGCGGCGACGATCCGCTGGACGTGGAGCTGGTGCGGCAGGCGTTCGCCCAGGTGACCTCGCCGGGCCGGCTGGAGGTCGTACGCCGTAATCCGACTGTCGTGGTGGATGCCGCGCACAATCCGGGTGGCATGGAGGCGGCTCTGGAGTCGCTGCAGGAGGCGTTCGGCTTCGAGAAGGTCATCGCCGTCATGGGAGTCATGGCGGACAAGGATGTCGACGGGCTGCTGGAGCTGCTGGAGCCGATGGTGGACGAGATCGTCGTCACCCGTAATTCGTCGCCTAGGTCCCTGTCTCCTGACGAGCTGGCGGCGCTGGCCGTGCCGCTCTTCGGTGAGGACCGGGTGCATGTGATGGAGCGCCTGGACGAGGCCATCGACGAGGCGATCGGCATGGCGGACGCCGAAGGGGAGTTCAGCGGCACCGGGGTGCTGATCACGGGGTCCGTGGTCACGGCGGGGGATGCCCGCCACCTGCTGAAGGCGGAGGGCGCCTGATGGGCTCGCCGCTGTCGTTCCAGGTTACGCCGGGCATGCGCAGGCTGGGGTCGAGCGTGCTCGGGATGGAGGCGATCGTCACAGCGCTGATGACTCCGGTGGCGATCTCCGTCGGCGGGGTCGCGCCGGCGCTGGCGGTGACGGTCGGCATCGGGCTGGCCGTGCTGTGCGTGGTCGCCGCGGGGTTGCTCAAGCATCCGGCCGGATACATCTTGGGGAGTGTCGTGCAGGTTCTGGCGATCTGCTCCGGTTTCATGGTGACGGCGATGTTCTTCCTGGGTGCGCTCTTCACGGCGTTGTGGATCACGGCGATATTCGTCGCTCGCCGTGTCGAGGGCGTGACTTCCCGCTAAAGTCGAGCCTCATGGCCGTCCCCTCAATTCATCGGTCCGCGGATGCGGCTGAGTCCGGCACGCGGCTCGGATGGTTCTCCGACGCCGTGCTCGCGCTGCTCATCGTGGCCGCGCTGCCGCTGGCGATCGTCGCCATCCCCAACACCGTGTCCGTCGTCGCGGCGCTGCTGCCCGACGGGATAGATCGCGTGGAGCTGATGCGGGCCCACGGGCTCGCCCTTCCGGCGATGATGCTGACCGTGCCGTTCGCCGCCTTGGCGCTGCGCCGGGTCGGAGCCGCTCATCTCCTGGTCGGTGGGCTGGCGCTGCTGGCGGTCGCCGACGCGGCGGGTGGTTACGCCGGGTCGGTCTTCCTCGTCGGCGTGCTGCGCGTGGCCCACGGCATCGGAGCGGGGCTGCTGCTGCCCGCCACCCTGGTCGCCGTCTGGGCGCGGCCGCCCGTGCTGCGCGCCCTGTGGGCCGGCATGCTGGCGCTGAGCCTGCTGGGCGCCCAGGCCCTGGCGTTGTGGCCGCTTGACGGGGTGACGCGCTGGCAGGTCACGCTGCAGCCGTTCCCGCTGCTGACCGGCATCGCGCTCGCGCTCGCCGCCGTCTACTTCGTGCTGTGGATGACCGCGGGACGGCCCGCGGCGCCGGTGGCGCTGTTCGAGGAGCGCGGCCGACTGCTGAAGGCCACCGCCCCCGCGGCCGGCATCGCGGTGCTCGCGATCAGCACCGCGAGTCAGGACTGGCGTGCCGAGCTGGTGATCCTGCTGGCGGTGCTGGCCATCGCGGGCCTGCTCGCGCTGGCGTCCACCGGTGACCGCGCGGGCCGTGCGTCGTCGTACACGATGGTGGCGGTCGGGGTGGTGGTGCTGCCCAGCATCGCTCAGGTGACGTACGTGGAGATGCGTGGGCTCGGCGGGCCCGGGTTGTCGGGGTTGTGGCTGCCGTTCTGCGTGGCAGGGCTGCTGGCGGTGGCGGCCGCGGTGCTGGTGCGGGTGTTCGCCGTCGCGCACACCTGGGTCACGTCGCTCGGGCTGCTGGCGATGCTGGCGGGGCTTTCCTCGATGCGGTTCCTGACTCCGTCGCCGGAGGGGCTGGTGCTGGTCGTGCCGTTCGCCCTGCTCGCGGTCGGCGCCTCGGTGGCGCTCACGGCGGTGCTCGGTCAGGCGGGGGTGGGGACGGCGCTGTTCTCCCTGGCGTTGTGCCTGCCTGCCGTGCTCGCCGGCTATCTGCTGGGCACCGGGGTGCAGCTGACGATGCTGCGGGGCGTCACCTCGGCGCAGGAGCTCGTCGACAGCTTCGTCTCCGCGCTGCACCTGTGGGCGCTGGTCGGCGGGTTCCTCATGGTGGTGGTGATCGTCATGGCCGCGCTGCTGTCCGGCCGTGCCCGTGCCACGCAGGAGGCCGGCCGCGAGCGGCAGGATGACGTACGTGAAAGCGGTGCGGTCGCGCCTGTGCCGGCGCCCGCGCCGTCGCCGGAGGACGGCGCTTCGGCGTAGCGGCCGACACTGGAGAACCGCCGCGGGACGGTAAGCTGAGCCGCAGTTCAAGCGACGCGGCGGCGTTCTTCCGAGCCGGGCCGCGACCAGACCTGTCTCAAAGGAGAATTCCACGTGTCCGAGCGCACTCTTGTCCTGATCAAGCCCGACGGGGTCAAGCGCGGCCTCATCGGCGACGTGATCGCCCGTGTGGAGCGCAAGGGCCTCAAGGTCGTGGCGATGGACCTGCGCACCCTCGACGTCGACACCGCCAAGGCGCACTACGCCGAGCACTCCGAGCGGCCGTTCTTCGGCGAGCTCGTCGAGTTCATCACCTCGGCCCCGCTGGTGGCGCTGGTGCTCGAGGGCCCCCGGGCCGTCGAGGCGTTCCGCGCGCTGGCCGGTCTCACCGACCCGGTGAAGTCGGCTCCCGGCACGATCCGCGGCGACCACGCCCTCGAGATCGGCGAGAACGTCGTCCACGGCTCCGACTCGCCCGAGTCGGCCGCCAGGGAGATCAAGATCTTCTTCCCCGACCGCTTCTGAGCCTCGCGGGGAGCCGCTCTCCCCGCTGTATGTGGTGCCCGCCGGCCTTGTGCCGAGCGGGCACTTCTCGTTTCCGGCCCGAGAAGTGCCCAGCTCCGGCATACCGGGCAAAGATGGAGTTGGCTGAGGGGCGCGAGAATTTTGTGGGGCACACGGGCTCATTGCGTGGCCTGGTGGGTACGTCACGTTACGATTCGAATTCGATCCGTAGTCATTCGGCGAACGACGTCACGGAAGGCTCCGTTCCCCATGGGCAGCAAGCTCGCCTTTCTCGGCCGTGACATGGCGGTCGACCTCGGTACCGCAAACACACTGGTCTACGTGCGCGGCCGCGGCATCGTGCTCAACGAGCCGTCGGTCGTCGCCATCAACACTGCCACCGGCAGGATCGTCGCGGTCGGCATCGAGGCCAAACGCATGATCGGCCGGACACCCGGCAACATCGTCGCGGTCCGGCCGCTCAAGGACGGCGTGATCGCGGACTTCGACGTAACAGAGCGAATGCTGCGATATTTCATCCAGAGGGTGCATAAACGCCGCCATTTCGCGAAGCCGCGCATCATCATCGCCGTCCCCAGTGGCATCACCAGCGTGGAGCAGCGGGCGGTCAAGGAGGCGGGCTACCAGGCGGGCGCGCGCAAGGTCTACATCGTCGAGGAGCCCATGGCCGCGGCGATCGGGGCGGGCCTGCCGGTGCACGAGCCGACCGGGAACATGGTGGTGGACATCGGCGGCGGCACCACCGAGGTGGCGATCATCTCGATGGGCGGCGTGGTGACCAGCCAGTCGATCAGGGTCGGCGGTGACGAGCTGGACCAGGCGGTGATCACCTTCGTCAAGAAGGAGTTTTCGCTCATGCTCGGCGAGCGCACCGCCGAGGAGATCAAGATGGCGATCGGCTCGGCGTTCCCCTGTGACGGTGAGGTACACGCCGAGATCCGCGGGCGTGACCTGGTCAGCGGCTTGCCCAAGACGATCGTGGTGTCCGGTGAGGAGATCCGCAAGGCCACCGAGGAGCCGGTCAACGCGATCGTGGACGCGGTCAAGACGACGCTCGACAGATGCCCGCCGGAGTTGTCCGGCGATCTGATGGACCGCGGCATCGCCCTCACCGGCGGCGGCGCGCTGCTCAGGGGCATGGACGAGCGGGTCAAGGCGGAGACGGGCATGCCGGTGCATCTGGTGGAGAACGCGCTCGACTCGGTCGCGCTCGGCTCGGGCAGGTGTGTGGAGGACTTCGAGGCACTGCAGCAGGTGCTGGTGCCGGAGTCGCGACGCTGATGAGGGACTCGCGCCACGCACGGCTGATCCTGGGACTGCTACTGACGGCGGCGCTGGTCATGCTGACGGTGGACCACCGCACCGGCGAGGACTCGCCGATGCGACAGCTGCGCGCCGCCGGCGCGTGGGCGTTCGGTACGACGGAGCAGGTGGGCGGAGCCGTGACCCGGTCCGTGGGCGGGTTCGTGCACGGGGTCATCACCGCTCCGCGCGCCCGTGAGGACATCGCGCGGCTCAAGAAGGACAACGCCGAGCTGCGCGCCCGCCTGGCGGCCAACAAGCTCGACGAGACCCGATCCACCGAGCTCAAACGGCTGCTGGGACTCGCCGGGCTCGGCGGCTACAAGGTCGTGACGGCCAACGTGATCGCCAGGCGCGGCGAACCGGGCTTCGAGGACGCCGTCGCGCTCGACGCCGGCACCGACGACGGCGTGCGCGCCGACATGACCGTGCTCAACGGCGACGGGCTGATCGGCCGGGTCGTGCACGCGTCCAGCCGTACGTCGACCGTGGTGCTGCTGAGCGACCCGGCCTCCGCCGCCGGCGCGCGGCTGGAGGGCGGTCAGGAGATCGGCGTCGTGCACGGAGTGGGGGAGAACGGCCGGCTCCTGCGCTTCCGGCTGCTCGACTCGACGGCGCCGATGACCAGAGGCGGGCGCCTGGTCAGTTTCGGGTCGCACCATGGCGCGCCGTACGTGCCGGGGGTGCCGATCGGGGTGATCGAACGGGTGGAGCCGACGCCGGGCGCGCTGACCAGGATCGCCTACGCCAAGCCGTTCGCGGACCTCACGGCGCTGGACGTGGTCGGCGTGGTGGTGCGGGGTCCCGCGCGCGACCCGAGAGACGCGGTGCTGCCGCGCAGGGAGGGGGCACGATGACCGGAATCGTGGTCATACTCGCGGCGGTGCTGGCGCAGGTCATGCTGGTGAATCAGCTGCCGTTGCCGGCGGGGGGCGCGCCGGACCTGGTGCTGCTGGCCGTGGTGGGCGTGGCGCTGCTGCGCGGGCCGGTGGCCGGGGCGGTGATCGGGTTCTGCACGGGGCTGCTGGTGGACATCGTGCCGCCGACGGCGCATCTGGCGGGGCTGTACGCGTTCGTCTTCGCGCTGGTCGGTTATCTGGCGGGGCGCGGCGCCGGCGGCCGGGTCGCCACCGTCGTGCTGTGCGTGCTGCTCGCGCCCCTGCTGGCGGCGGCGGTCGGCGGGCTGCTCACCGATCCGAGGGTGACGGTCGCCACGCTGACCGAGCAGGTGCCCGTGACCATCGTGTACACGCTCGTGCTGGCCCCCGTGGTGATCTGGCTGACCACCCGCGTCAGGCAGCAGCAGCCGAGGTACACGATATGACGAGGATGCGGACCAGGCTGATCGTGCTGCAGGCGCTGGTGCTGATCCTGCTCGCGGCGCTGACCGTGCGGCTGTGGCAGGTGCAGGTCGTCCGGGGACCGGAGCTGATGAATCGGGCGACCGAGACCCGGACGAGGGTCGTGATCGTGCCGGCCGTCAGGGGCCAGATCCTCGACTCGTCGGGCCGCCCGCTGGTGCGCAACAAGACCGCGCTGGTCGTCTCGGTGGACCGGACCGGCCTCACCAGGATGAAGGACCAGGGGCGGAAGGTGCTGGGCAAGCTGTCGCAGGTGCTCGGCAGGCCGGTCGCCCACCTGGCCAAGCGGATCACGCCCTGCGGGCCGAAGGTGCCCAAGCCCTGCTGGACCGGCTCCCCGTACCAACCCGTCCCGCTCGACGAGAAGGTCGACACCCGCGAGGCGCTGCAGATCCTGGAGCGGCAGGAGGAGTTTCCCGGGGTCTCGGCGGAGATCCATGCCGTCAGGGAATATCCGGGCGGCCGGGCCGGGGCGCAGATGCTCGGCTACCTGTCTCCGGTCACCGAGGCCGAGCTGGAGAAGCGGGTCGGGCTGAAGGCCACGTTCTCCGGCGTGGACCTGGCCGGTCGTGAGGGCATCGAGTACGTCTACGACGAGGAGCTGCGGGGCAAGGCGGGGCTGCGCCGGGTGCAGGTGGACCGGATGGGCAAGGCTCTGGGCGTGGAGCAGGAGGTGGAGCCGGTCGCCGGCGACCATCTCGTGACCAGCATCGACTCCCGCATCCAGGCCGTGACGGAGAAGGCGCTGCAGAAGGCGATGAAGTCCGCGCCGCAGGCCGACGGCGGCGCCGCCGTGGTGCTCGACCCGCAGACCGGGCGGGTGCTGGCGCTGTCCAGTGCGCCCGACTATGACCCGGCGGTCTGGGCGGGCGGCATCTCCGAGCGGATGTACCGCCACCTGCTGTCGGAAAAGTCGGGCAAGCCGCTGGTGTCGCGGGCGATCAACGGGCAGTTCGCGCCCGGCTCGACGTTCAAGGTGTCGTCGGTGACGTCGATGCTGCGGGCCGGCTATCCGCTGAACGGGAAGTACAGCTGTCCGGGCTCGGTCAATGTGGGCGGCAGGGCCTTCAACAACTTCCGCGGCATCCCCCTCGGCACGTTGTCGCTGCACCTGGCGCTGGTGAAGTCGTGCGACACGATCTTCTACCGGGCGGCCTTCGAGGAGTACACGCGCGACGGCGGCCGCAGCCCGAAGAAGAACGCCAAGGAGGTGTTCGCCAACACGGCCAGGAAGTTCGGGTTCGGCAGCCCGACCGGGATCGACCTGCCGGGCGAGTCGTCGGGGCGCATCCCCGACCGCCGCTGGAAGAAGGAGACGTGGGCGCTGACCAGCGCCACCAACTGCAAGCGAGCCGGCACCGGCTACCCCGAGGTGAAGGACGCGGCGCGGGCGGCCTTTCTCAAGCGCCTGGCGCACGAGAACTGCACCGAAGGGTTCGTGCTGCGGCCCGGTGACTCGGCCAACTTCTCCATCGGGCAGGGCGACGTGCTGGTGACGCCGCTGCAGCTCGCCAGGGCGTACGCGGCGCTGGTGACCGACGGCAAGGTGCGCAGCCCGCGCATCGGGTGGGCGCTGGTGCGGCCTGACGGCAAGGTGGTCAAGAAGGTCCCCGTCCCGGTGGTGGGCAAGCTGCCCCTCCAGGAGAAGGAGCGGCTCTACATCAAGAACGCGCTGAGCCAGGTGGCCTCCGACGGCACCGCGGCCGGGGCGTTCAGCGGTTTCCCGATGGACAAGGTGCGCATCGGCGGCAAGACCGGTACGGCGGAGGTCTGGGGCAAGACTGACACCTCCTGGTTCGCCTCCTTCGCGCCGACGAAGAACCCGCGCTTCGTCGTGGTCGTCATGGTCTCGCAGGGTGGGATGGGCGCTCAGACCGCCGCCCCCGCCGCCCGGGAGATCTACGAGGGCATCTTCGGCATCAAGAAGCCCGCCGCGCTGCCCGGCGGCAAGCCCGTGTCGAAGCTGCCGGCGTTCGCTCCCGACGGAACGGTGATCAGGGAATGACCAGCGGGGCCCTGAGGGGCAGGCGGCGCTCGCTCGCCCGGCGGGCGTTCGGCCCGGAGTCGATCGTGTGGCGGCTGGACGGGGTGCTGCTGGTCGCGGTCATCGCGCTGTCGGTGATCGGAGCTCTGCTGGTGTGGTCGTCGACCAGGACGTGGGCGCCCGGCTCCACCGGGCTGCTGAAGAAGCACCTGCTCAACCAGGGCATCGGGGTGTTCCTGTGCGCCGGGGTGTCGATGATGGACTATCGGGCGGTGCGGGCGTACGCGCCGCTGGTCTTCCTGGTCTCGCTGATAGGGCTGGGGCTGGTGCTCACGCCGCTGGGGGCGACGATCAACGGCTCGCACTCGTGGATCCTGCTGGGCGGCGGGTTCGCGGTGCAGCCTTCGGAGTTCGCCAAGGTCGGTTTGCTGCTGATCACGTCCATGCTGCTCGCCCAGCCTGTCGAGGGCACCGATCGGCCGCGTGGCCTCGACGTGCTGCTCGCGCTGGTGGTGGCGGCGATGTCACTGGCGCTGGTCATGCTGCAGCCCGACCTGGGCACCGCGCTGGTGCTGGCGGCGATCTCGGCCTCCGCCCTGATGATCTCGGGAGTACGTAAGCGGGTGATCGCCCTGCTGACGCTGGTCGGCGTGGCCGGGGTGGCCAGCGTGTTCTTCTTCGAGCTGCTGGAGCCGTACCAGCTCGCGCGTTTCACCGCTTTCCTCGACCCGAGCGTCGACCCGCGCGGGGTCGGCTACAACAGCACGCAGTCGCTCATCGCGATCGGCTCCGGGCAACTGTTCGGCAAAGGCCTGCTGGGGGGTGGGCAGACGACGGGCAGGTTCGTGCCGGAGCAGCACACCGACTTCATCTTCACCGTGGCGGGCGAGGAGTTCGGCTTCCTGGGGGCGGCGACGGTCGTGCTGCTGATCGGCGTGGTGCTGCTGCGCGGCCTGAAGATCGCCAGGCAGTGTGACGACAGGTTCGGGACGCTGGTCGCGGGCACGATCGTGTGCTGGTTCGCGTTCCAGATGTTCGTGAATGTGGGGATGACGATCGGCATCATGCCGATCACCGGGCTGCCGCTGCCGTTCGTCTCCTACGGTGGCACCGCCACGTTCGCGAACCTGATCGCGGTGGGGTTGCTGCAGGGCATCAGGGTGCGCGAGCAGCAGTCGTACGCCTAGGAGGGGCGTGTGACGAGTACCGGCCATGTCATGGGCCCCGCTAGTGTGGGACGTATGCCTGTCGAGTCGATTTTTCCCCGCCTGGAAGCGCTGCTGCCGAAGGTGCAGAAGCCCATCCAGTATGTCGGGGGTGAGCTCAACTCGACGGTGAAGGACTGGGACACCACCGACGTGCGCTGGGCGCTGATGTACCCGGACGCCTACGAAGTAGGGCTGCCCAACCAGGGTGTCGCGATTCTCTACGAGATCCTCAACGAGCTGCCCGCCACGCTGGCCGAGCGCACCTACGCCGTCTGGCCCGACCTTGAGGCGCTGATGCGCGCCGAGGGCGTGCCGCAGTTCACCGTCGACGCCCACCGGCCGGTGCGCGCCTTCGACGTGCTGGGCCTGTCGTTCTCCACCGAGCTCGGCTACACCAACATGCTGACCGCGCTGGATCTGGCCGGCATCCCGTTGCTGGCCGCGGACCGGGGCGAGGACGATCCGATCGTGCTCGCGGGCGGTCATGCCGCCTTCAACCCCGAGCCGGTCGCCGAGTTCCTGGACGCGGCGGTGCTGGGCGACGGGGAGCAGATCGCGATCGCCATCTCCGAGGTCATCCGGGAGTGGAAGAGCGAGGGCAAGCCCGGCGGGCGGGACGAGCTGCTGATGCGGCTGGCCGAGTCCGGCGGGGTTTATATCCCGAAATTTTATGATGTGGACTATCACCCTGATGGTCGCATCAAGCGCGTGGCGCCCAACCGGACCGACGTGCCGTGGCGGGTGCACAAGCACACCGTCATGGACCTCGACGAGTGGCCGTACCCGAAGAAGCCGCTGGTCCCGCTGGCCGAGACGGTGCATGAGCGGTTCAGTGTGGAGATCTTCCGCGGCTGCACCCGCGGCTGCCGGTTCTGCCAGGCCGGGATGATCACCCGTCCGGTGCGCGAGCGCTCGATCACCACGATCGGCGCCATGGTCGAGAACGGCATCAAGGAGTCCGGCTTCAACGAGGTCGGCCTGCTGTCGCTGTCGTCCGCCGACCACAGCGAGATCGGCGAGGTCGCCAAGGGCCTGGCCGACCAGTACGAAGGCACCAACACCTCGCTGTCGCTGCCCTCCACCCGCGTCGACGCCTTCAACATCGACCTGGCCAACGAGTTCTCCCGCAACGGCAGGCGCTCCGGCCTCACCTTCGCTCCCGAAGGCGGCTCCGAGCGGCTGCGCAAGGTGATCAACAAGATGGTCACCGAGGAAGACCTCATCCGCACCGTCACCGCCGCCTACTCACAGGGCTGGCGGCAGGTGAAGCTCTACTTCATGTGCGGCCTGCCCACCGAGACCGACGAGGACGTGCTCGGCATCGCCGACCTGGCCAAGAAGGTCATCAAGGCGGGCCGCGAGGCCAGCGGGTCGCGCGACATCCGGTGCACCGTCTCCATCGGCGGGTTCGTGCCTAAGCCGCACACCCCGTTCCAGTGGGCGGGGCAGGCCGACCACGAGACCGTGGACCGGCGGCTCAAGGCGCTGCGCGAGTCGTTCAGGTCAGACAGGGAATACAGCCGGGCCATCGGCTTCCGCTACCACGACGGCAAGCCGTCGATCGTCGAAGGCATGCTCTCGCGTGGCGACCGCCGGATCGGCGCCGTCATCCGGAACGTCTGGGAGGACGGCGCGCGCTTCGACGGCTGGAGCGAGCACTTCTCCTACGAGCGGTGGATGGCGGCGGCGGCCAAGGCCGGCGTCGACGTCGACTGGTACACCGTGCGCGAACGCGAGGAGAACGAGGTCCTGCCCTGGGACCACCTCGACGCGGGGCTCGACCGGGAGTGGCTCTGGCAGGACTGGCAGGAGGCCGTCAACGGCGGCGAGGTCGAGGACTGCCGCTGGACCCCCTGCTACGACTGCGGCGTCTGTCCCACCATGGGGACGGAGATCCAGATCGGTCCGACCGGTAAGAAACTCCTTCCCCTGACCGTCGTCTAGCGGCGCTGAGTGCGCGCCCGGTGTCTCGCCGTACATGATCCTGAGCCGGGCAGGCCTCCGGGCGGCATATCCTGAGACGAAGGAACTGCGACAAGGGAAGGACGACAAGGCTCTGAAACCTGTTCCAGATGGGCCTCCGCCCGCGCCAACGGTGCAGCGCCTGCGTGTGCGCTACGCCAAGCGCGGACGCCTGCGCTTCACCAGTCACCGCGACATCTCGCGGGCCGTCGAAAGAGCGGTCCGCCGTGCCGACATTCCGGTGGCTTACAGTGCGGGCTTCTCGCCTCATCCGAAGATCTCCTACGCGGGAGCGGCGCCGACCGGCGTTGCCAGCGAAGCCGAATACCTCGAGATCGGCGTCACGACGCCGTGCGATCCGCAGCAGGTCAGGACCGACCTTGACGGATCGCTGCCGCCGGGCCTGGATGTGCTCGACGTTGTCGAGGCCGGCCCCGGCGCGCTGGCCGACCGCCTGGAAGTCTCCGAGTGGGAGGTGCGCCTGCGTGATGCCGATCGCGACCTCGCCGTGACAGCGGTGGAGAAGTTTCTCGCGGCCGGCACCGTGGAGGTCGAGCGCCTCATGAAGAAGGGGCCACGCCGCTTCGACGCTCGGGAGGCCGTGCTGAGACTCACGGTGCCCGAGGGAGCAGAGGGAACAGAGGGAACTGCAGCTCAGGTGGCTGGACAGTCGTGTGTCATACTGCGCATGGTTGTTCGGCACATGACGCCTGCCGTTCGACCCGACGATGTGCTCACAGGGCTGCGCCTTGTGGCCGACTTCGCGCCGCCGGTCCCCCCCGAGGTGACCAGGCTGGCGCAGGGGCCGCTGGACGACAGCACCGGTGCGCTTGCCGACCCGCTCGACCTGGACCGCGAGACTACGCGCGGCGGCGAGGCGGGACCGGCGGGTGAGCACGACGTCGGTTAAGGAAGGCGCCCCGCGGGGCGCTACCACTGACAGGACTTGGCGCCATGCCCTCGAAAGGGGGCGTGGCGGACAACGAGACACGATGGCTCCTGCGCGGCGCGGCGACGCGCCCGGGGGCTGACGGGAGAGCGCCCGCATGCTCGACGAGAACGAGCCCAACGCCGGGGCCATTGGCCCCGACGGGGAGACAACAGAACAGACCACGGTGACCAGGCGCCGCCGAGCGGCCAGCCGACCGGCCGGTCCGCCACCCGAGCTGCCCGAGCAGCCGGTTTCGGCGCCGGCCACCGCCCTCGCCGCACAGGCCGCCCCCTCGGTGACCGAGGGACGGTCCGTGCCCAGCACGGCGGCGGCGCAGCGCGCCGCCGGCACACCCGACGAGCCCCCCGCGAGCACGTCCGGTACGTCCGCTGCAGGTGCGTCCGGACTTTCCGGTACGTCCACCGCTGTGGGTACGCCCGCCGCTGTAGGTGTGTCCGGTACGTCCGCCACTGAGCCGCAGGCGTCCGACGTTTCCGCTGAGGCGGTGGTCGGCCCGGTCGAGGAGGCCGTGGCCGCCGCCGTGGAGGCGGACAAGCCCAAGCGGGGCGCGCGGACCCGGTCGACCGTGACCACGACGCGCCGCCGTACCAGCAAGAAGGCCGAGGAGGCCGCGGCGGACGGCGCCGCCGGGGTGCAGGACGCCCTCAGTGGCGCGGACAGCGCCGCGCAGGCCGCCGGCGTGGCGGAGAGCCCGGCGGACGCCGGCGCCGTCGAGGGTGGCGAGCAGGCCGCTGAGGAGGCCCCCGCCAGGCGGCGCCGCACCCGGAAGAAGCCGGAGGCCGAACTGGACGCGACGCGCCCGTCGGCCGATTCCGCCGAGGCGGACCTGGCGGGCGCCGAGCGTGCCGGGACCGGCGGGGCGAGTGCGGCGCGTGCCGGGACCGTACCGGCTGATGAAGCGGTGGCGGCGCAGGCTGCTGCCGGTGTCGGTGAGGCGGCCGCGCGGCGAGCCGGCGGAGCTGACGCCGACGAGGACATTCTGGAGATTCTGCCCGAGGACGAGCCGCTCGACGACGAGCCCGCCGGGGAGGACCTGGACGAGGAGGACAAGCCGAATCTGCTGTCCGACCCGTTCGGGCTGACCGTGCGCAGGCAGGACCAGCCGGGGACGGCCTTCCAGCGGCCCGCGGCCATCTTCGCGCCGCTGTTCCAGGCGCCCGACCCGACGCAGGCCAAGCCGGTGCGCCCGGAGCCGCAGCCCCAGGTGCAGCCGGAGCCGGTCGCCGAGGTGAGCGTGGAGACGGCCGAGGAGGCCGGCGCCGAGGACGAGAGCGACCTCGACGGCTCCGACGAGCAGGACGACGAGGGCGGCAGCCGCCGCCGGCGTCGCCGCAGGGGCGGCCGGGGCCGTGGCAAGTCGCGTGAGCGTGACGATGCCGAGGACGACGGAGAGGACGCCGAGGACGGCGAAGAGGAGGGCGAGGAGGAGCAGCCCGAGGAGTCCCAGGAAGAGGGCACCGGCTCCCGTCGCCGTCGCCGCAGGCGCAGGCGTGGCTCCGACGAGGAGGTCGCCGAGCCCGCTGGGGACGACCCGCCCAACACGGTCGTGCGCATCCGCGCGCCCCGCTCGGGACGCGCCGCCTCGCAGGACGTGGCCACCGACGGTGTGACGAGCGTGCGCGGCTCCACCCGGCTGGAGGCCAAGAAGCAGCGCCGCCGCGAGGGCCGCGAGCTGGGCCGCAGGCGTCCGCCGATCATCACCGAGTCGGAGTTCCTGGCCCGCCGGGAGTCCGTCGACCGGATGATGGTGGTGCGCCGTACGGGCGACCGCACGCAGATCGCGGTGCTGGAGGACGGCGTGCTCGTCGAGCACTACGTCAACCGGGAGGCCAGCCAGTCCTACGTCGGCAACGTCTATCTGGGCAAGGTCCAGAACGTGCTGCCGTCGATGGAGGCCGCCTTCGTCGACATCGGCAAGGGCCGCAACGCCGTCCTCTACGCCGGTGAGGTCAACTTCGACACCGCCGGCATGGAAGGCCAGCCCAAGCGCATCGAGTCGGCGCTGAAGTCCGGCCAGTCGGTGCTGGTGCAGGTCACCAAGGACCCGATCGGTCACAAGGGCGCCCGCCTGACCTCGCAGATCAGCCTGCCCGGCCGCTACCTGGTCTACGTGCCCGACGGCTCGATGACCGGGATCAGCCGCAAGCTGCCCGACAAGGAGCGCACCCGGCTCAAGAGCATCCTGAAGAAGGTCATGCCCGAGAACGCCGGCGTGATCGTCCGCACGGCGGCGGAGGGCGCCTCGGAGGAGGAGCTGGCCCGCGACGTGGCCCGCCTGTCGGCGCAGTGGGAGGCCATCCAGAAGAAGGCCAAGAACGCCAGCCCGCCCGAGCTCCTGTCGGCCGAGCCGGACCTGACCGTCCGGGTCGTCCGTGACGTCTTCAACGAGGACTTCACCTCGCTGGTCGTCCAGGGCGAGGACGCCTGGGAGACGGTCGACGAGTACGTCCAGTACGTCGCGCCGCACCTGGGCGAGCGGCTGTCGAAGTGGGACGGCGAGCAGGGCGACGTGTTCGAGTCGTACCGGATCGACGAGCAGCTCGGCAAGGCGATGGAGCGCAAGGTGTGGCTGCCGAGCGGCGGCTCCCTGGTGATCGACCGGACCGAGGCGATGACCGTCGTCGACGTCAACACCGGCAAGTTCACCGGCCAGGGCGGCAACCTGGAGGAGACCGTCACCCGCAACAACCTGGAGGCGGCCGAGGAGATCGTCCGCCAGCTCAGGTTGCGCGACATCGGCGGCATCATCGTCATCGACTTCATCGACATGGTGCTGGAGTCCAACCGCGATCTGGTGCTGCGGCGGATGCTGGAGTGCCTGGCGCGCGACAGGACCAAGCACCAGGTGGCCGAGGTGACATCGCTGGGTCTGGTCCAGATGACGCGTAAGCGGGTCGGTCAGGGCCTCCTGGAGGCGTTCTCGACGCCATGTGACTGCTGCAACGGGCGTGGCCTGATCGTCTCCACGGAGCCGGTCGAGCACAAGCCCGAGCCGCGTGGCACCCAGGGCAAGATGGCGGTGGAGAAGGCGGTCTCGGAGAAGGTCTCCGCGGCCAAGGACTCCGCAGGTCGTGATACCGTGACCGATGCGCTTGAAGACGTCCCGGCTGAGGACGACCAGGCCGGCCAGACATCCGGCAGGGGGCGGCGACGCTCCCGCCGAGCCAGGTCCGGCGAGTAGCAGCGCTGCTCGGTGGACTGTCCGATGAATCGTCCGGTTCGCCTAGGGCGCCGTTAATCCGGTACCCTAGACAACCGGTGCGTCGGGTGACGTGCCCTGTTGGCGCGCCCCACGGTTCGTCGGTTCCAGATGAGCCGAATGACGGGCGCAGCATTCGGAGTCAACGGCCATTCCGCATGGGATGGCCGGTGTTCGCAACAGTGAGTCAGTAGAAGGGTTCCGCGGTGTACGCGATCGTTCGTTGCGGCGGCAGGCAGCAGAAGGTCTCCGTCGGTGACGTCCTCGAAGTGGACAAGGTCGCCGGCGATGTCGGCTCTTCGGTTTCGCTGCCGACGGTGCTCGTCGTCAACGACGGCGATGTCACCACGGAGGCGGGCAAGTTCATGGTCAGCGCCGAGATCCTCGGTGAGACCAAGGGCCCCAAGATCCGCATCCTCAAGTACAAGAACAAGACCGGTTACAAGAAGCGCCAGGGTCACCGTCAGCGGTACACCCAGGTGAAGATCACCGGTATCGACCAGGCCTGATCGGGAGCTAGAGAGATGGCACACAAGAAGGGCGCGTCGTCCACCCGGAACGGCCGCGACTCCAACGCTCAGCGCCTGGGCGTCAAGCGCTTCGGCGGCCAGCTGGTCAACGCGGGCGAGATCATCGTCCGTCAGCGTGGCACCCACTTCCACCCCGGCGACAACGTCGGCCGTGGTGGCGATGACACGCTGTTCGCGCTGTCCGCGGGCCACGTGCAGTTCGGCACCAAGCGCGGTCGTCGCGCCGTGAGCATCGTCCCCGTCGCGGAGTAAATACGCCGCGTCGCGGGTTGTAGAAAGGGTGGATCGCCTGCCGATCCACCCTTTCGCTGTTTGGGGCGCGGCGCCGTGACCGGTGCCGCGCCTCTGCTTGAGGCAGGACCCGCCGTTGGCGAGGTCGCATGAGGCGCCCCCAGGGGCCGATGGAGGAGAAGCGGAAATGCCGGACTTCGTGGACCAGGTGATCCTGCATGTCAGGGCCGGTGACGGGGGGAACGGCTGCGCCTCCGTACACCGGGAGAAGTTCAAGCCGCTGGGCGGCCCCGACGGCGGCGACGGCGGGCGCGGCGGCGACGTGATCCTCGAAGTGGATCCCAACACCGCCACCCTGCTCGAATACCACCACCGCCCGCACCGCAGGGCCGACAAGGGCAAGCAGGGCCAGGGCTCCAACCGGGACGGGGCCAACGGCGGGGACGTGATCCTGCCGGTGCCCAGCGGGACCGTCGTCAAGGACGCCCAGACCGGTGAGGTGCTGGTCGACATGGTGGGCGCGGGGACGCGTTACGTGATCGCGCAGGGCGGCTACGGCGGGCTCGGCAACGCCGCGCTGGCCAGCGCCAAGCGGAAGGCTCCCGGGTTCGCGCTGCTCGGCGAGCCCGGTGACGAGCTGGACGTCATGCTGGAGCTCAAGAGCGTCGCCGACGTGGCGCTGGTCGGCTTCCCCAGCGCGGGCAAGTCGTCGCTGATCGCGGCGCTGAGCGCGGCCAAGCCCAAGATCGCCGATTACCCGTTCACCACCCTGATCCCCAACCTGGGCGTGGTGACGGCGGGCGACGACATCTACACCGTCGCCGACGTGCCGGGACTGATCCCCGGGGCCTCCGAGGGCAAGGGGCTGGGCCACGAGTTCCTGCGCCACGTCGAGCGCTGCGACATGCTCGTGCACGTCATCGACTGCGCCACCATGGAGCCGGGGCGCGACCCCGTCACCGACTACGAGGTGATCGAGGCCGAGCTGCACGCCTATGGCAAGCTCGAAGGCCGCCCGCGCATGGTCGTGCTGAACAAGTCGGACGTGCCCGACGCCCGCGAGCTGGCCGAGCTGGTGCGCCCCGAGTTCGAGGAGCGGGGGCTGCGGGTCTTCACCGTGTCCGCCGCCACCCACGACGGGCTGCGCGAGCTGACCTTCGCGATGGGGGAGTGGGTGGCCGCCGCTCGCGCCAACCGGCCGGTCGAGGAGCCGACGCGGCTGGTCATCAGGCCCAAGCAGCTCGGCGAGGCCGGATTCCGGGTGCGCCGGGTGAACGACGGCATGTTCCAGGTGACCGGCGAGAAGCCGGAGCGGTGGATCAGGCAGACCGACTTCACCAACGACGAGGCCGTGGGCTATCTCGCCGACCGGCTGGAGCGGCTCGGCGTGGAGCAGGAGCTGGTCAAGGCCGGCGCCACCGCCGGGGCGGAGGTCGTGATCGGGCCGATGGAGGGCGGGTACGTCTTCGACTGGCAGCCCACCCTCAACGCCGAGGCGGTGCGGCAGGGACCGCGCGGCTCCGACAACCGGCTGATGTGACGGCCGCCGGCGGGCGGTGAACGACAGGTGTACCGGCGGACGGTGAGCCAGGCCGAGAGCGGCTGATGTGACGGCCGCCGGCAGCGGCTGGTGTGCCGGCCGCCGGCCGGCCATCGCGCGGGTGGCTGCCGGCGCAAGGGTGTGGGACAGCCTCGGATAAGGTTTGGACGTGCGTGAACAGCTCAGCTCAGCGTCCAAGGTCGTCGTCAAGGTCGGATCGTCCTCGCTCACCACGCCCGCGGGCACGATCGACGTGGACCGGGTCGACGCGCTCGTGGACGTGCTCGCGACCCGCCGCCGCGCGGGCACGCAGATCGTGCTGGTCTCGTCCGGGGCGATCGCGGCGGGTCTCGGCCCGCTCGGACTGGCCTCGCGACCTCGCGACCTCGCCACGCAGCAGGCCGCCGCGTCGGTCGGCCAGGGCGTGCTGGTCGCCCGCTACACCTCCTCCTTCGCCCGGTACGGCCTGCGCGTCGGACAGGTGCTGCTGACCGCCGACGACATGATGCGGCGGGCCCACCACGCCAACGCCCAGCGGACCCTGGACCGGCTGCTGGATCTCGACATCGTGCCGATCGTCAACGAGAACGACACCGTCGCCACCGACGAGATCCGCTTCGGCGACAACGACCGGCTGGCCGCCCTGGTGACGCACCTCATCAGGGCCGACGCGCTGGTCCTGCTCTCCGACGTGGACGCGCTGTACGACGGCCCGCCGAGCCGTGCCGGGTCGCGCCGGCTGGCGGAGATCCGCGGGCCGGAGGACCTGGTGGGTGTCGAGCTCGGCAGGAGCGGCGGCCGGGTCGGCACCGGCGGCATGATCACCAAGGTGCAGGCGGCCAAGATCGCCACCGGCGCGGGCGTGCCGGTGGTGCTGACCGCCGCCGCGCACGCCGCCCAGGCGCTGGCCGGCGCCGACATCGGCACCTTCTTCCACCCGGGCGGCCGCCATCCGGGCACCCGGCTGCTGTGGCTGGCCCACGCGGCCACCGGGCGCGGGCGGCTGCATCTCGACGCGGGCGCGGTCGAGGCCGTCGTCACCCGGCGCAAGTCGCTGCTGCCCGCCGGGGTCACCTCGGTCGAGGGCGAGTTCGCCGCGGGCGACCCGGTCGACCTGTGCGGGCCGCGCGGCCGGGTGCTGGCGCGCGGACTGGTCAACTTCGACGCCGGCGAGATCCCCGAGCTGCTCGGGCGCTCCACCAAAGAGCTGGCCGTCACCCTCGGTCCGGAATATGAACGCGAGCTGATTCACCGTGACGACATCGTCATACTGGAGTCCCACAGCTGAGGTCCGACGAGCACGCGGAGTGAAGGCATGACAACAGAGTTCCTACGGGTCGCCCATGCCGCGCGGGAGGCCGCCGCCGAGCTGGCCCCGCTGCCGCGGGCGCCCAAGGACCGGGCGTTGCGTGCCATCGCCGATGCTCTGGTCGCGCACACCGCCGAGATCGTCGAGGCCAACGCCAAGGACGTCGAGCAGGCCAGGGCGCAGGGCACCGCCGAGGCCATGGTGGACCGGCTCCGGCTGGACGAGGCCCGGATCGCCGCCATCGCCGAGGCGGTGCGGCAGGTGGCCGACCTGCCCGACCCGGTGGGCGAGGTGGTGCGCGGCTCCACGCTGCCCAACGGGCTGGAGCTGCGCCAGCTCAGGGTGCCGATGGGCGTCATCGGCATCATCTTCGAAGGCCGCCCCAACGTCACCGTCGACGCCGCCGCGCTCTGCCTCAAGAGCGGCAACGCGGCGTTGCTGCGGGGCTCATCCAGCGCCTACTCCTCCAACACCACGCTGGTGAAGGTCATGCAGGAGGCGCTGGCGGGCACCGAGGTCCCGGCCGGGGCCGTGCAGCTCGTGCCGGGCCTCACCCGGGACTCGGTCAAGGAGCTGATGCGCGCTCGCGGGCTGGTCGACGT
This sequence comes from Nonomuraea glycinis, assembly GCF_035920485.1. Classification (GTDB taxonomy): domain Bacteria; phylum Actinomycetota; class Actinomycetes; order Streptosporangiales; family Streptosporangiaceae; genus Nonomuraea; species Nonomuraea glycinis. Next base: position 9,617,873 of record NZ_CP109166.1, on the reverse strand, counting down.
GCTGATCCCGCGTGGCGGCGCGTCGCTGATCAACTCGGTGGTCGAGGAGTCGACCGTGCCGGTGATCGAGACCGGCGTCGGCAACTGCCACGTCTACATCGACGCCGCGGCCGACCAGGAGCTGGCCGTGGAGATCCTGGTCAACGCCAAGGCGCAGCGGCCCTCGGTGTGCAATGCGGCCGAGACGTTCCTGGTGCACGCCGATGTGGCGGCGGAGTTCGTACCGAAAGCGCTGGAGGCGCTCAGGGCGGCAGGTGTGACCGTGCACGGTGACGAGGCGATCGCCCGGCACGGGGAGGTGGTGCCGGCCACCGAGGAGGACTTCTTCGCCGAATATCTCTCCTACGACATCGCCGCCGCGGTGGTCGGCTCGCTGGAGGAGGCCGTGGCGCACATCAGGCGCTACGGCTCCGGTCACACCGAGGCGATCGTCACCCGCTCCCAGCAGGCGGCCCGCAGGTTCGTGGCGCTGGTGGACTCGGCGGCGGTCGCGGTCAACGCCTCCACCCGGTTCACCGACGGCGGCGAGTTCGGCTTCGGCGCGGAGATCGGCATCTCCACCCAGAAGCTGCACGCGCGCGGCCCGCTGGGCCTGCCGGAGCTGACCTCCACCAAGTGGGTCTACACCGGCGAGGGCCACCTGCGCACCGCAGAGGGCACGGTCATCGCCGGGTCGGGCAGCTGACCGGATCGGACAGGGGGCAGGGCCGTAGGCGGCTGGGGCGGGAGCAGGGCTCGACAGCCTGCCGGCGAAGGGTTCCCACCTTCGCGGCCGGACCTTCGGCGCGCCGCCGACGTCTTCGACCGTCGCGGCGCTAGGGTTGTGTCCCTTATGGGCGCGCCGAGCGGGGAGGGACGGTGAGCAAGCTCGGCAAGGTCGGGCCTTACACCCTGCTGGAGCGGCTTGGCCGCGGCGGCATGGGCGAGGTCTACCTCGCGAGCGCTCGCCGTGGTGAGCGTGTCGCACTCAAGGTGCTGCACGATCTCAACGAGGACGAATCCTCACGCATCAGGCTCGAACGCGAGGTCCGCGCACTGCGCAGGGTCGAGAGCCCGTACGTGGCGAAGGTCCTCGACGCCGACCTGTCGTGTGCCCGCCCCTACCTGGTCATGGAGCACATCGAGGGCGCCACGCTGCTGGACCTCGTACGCAAGCAGGGGTCGCTCGACCTGTCGCAGCTCGTCGACCTCGCGCATGGCATCGCCACCGCGCTCGCCATCATCCACGCGGCCGGGATCGTGCACCGCGACCTCAAGCCCGGCAACATCCTCATGGGCAACGACGGCCCGGTGCTCATCGACTTCGGCATCGCCCAGGTGATCGACGCCACCCGGCTCACCATGACCGGCACCTTCCTCGGCACGCCCGGCTACACCGCGCCGGAGATCTTCGCCGACGAGCAGGTGGAGTCGCCCGCCGACGTGCACGCCTGGGCGGCGACGGTGGCGTTCGCGGCCACCGGGCGGCCGACGTTCGGGCGCGGCACGCCCGAGGCGCAGATGTACGCGGTGCTGAACGGCCACGCCGACCTCAAGGGCGTGCCGGTGGCGCTGCTGCCGCTGGTGCGGGCGGCGCTCAACCGCGAGCCGGGCAAACGGCCCACCGCGGCGCTGCTGGCCGACCGGCTGGCCCGGCTGGCCAAGGCGACCAGCGCCAGCGCCACCGAGGCCGAGCCCGGGGGCCGGTCCGGGCCCGCCGAGGAGGAGGCGCGGGGCCGTACCGGAGAGGACGCCAAGTCCGTGCCGCCGCGCGGTCGCGCCGGCGAGGAGCCCGCGACACCTCGGCCGCGCGCCGACGGCAAGGTGCCCTCACCTCGCCCCCGTACGGCCACCGCCCGCGCGGCCACTGACGGGAAGGTGCCGTCGCCGCGGGGTCGTGGCGTGGAGGAGGGGACGGCGCGGGGCCGTGGCGACGATGGGAAGGGGCTGACGCCCCGGAGCCGTGGCGATGAGGTGAAGGCCCGGGGTCGTGGTGAGGATGTGAAGGCGCGGGGGCGCGGTGAGGACGCTAAGGCCCGGGGGCGCGGTGACGAGGGTAAGGCCCGGGGGCGCGGTGACGAGGGTAAGGTTCCGTCTCCCCGGGGGGACGGGAAGGCGCCGTCGTCCCGGGTGCGTGGGGACGATGGCAAGGTGCCGTCGTCTCGGGGGCGGGCCGGGGATGACGGCAAGACAGGGGTGCGGAGCCGGCTGGGCAGTGACGGCAGGGGTGCCGCGGTGCGCAGCCGCGTCCGGGAGGGCGCTCAGACGGCCGTACGGGCCCGCACCAGGACCCAGACGGCCGCCCGCGAGGCCCGGCTCAGGTCCGAGGCCACCACCCTGCCGGCCGGCAACACGGCGCTGGTGCTGCTCGCCGTGCTGGCCGTGCCGTGTGTGGTGGCCTCGGTGATGTGGCCGATCGCCTCCATCGGCATCACCGCCGTGTTCGTGGTGCTGACCAGGACCCTCTGGATGGGCCACTGGATGGTCAGGAAGCGCACCTCGCGGCGGGTACGGGTGACGTTGCGGGTGCTGCTGTTCCCGTTCGCGCTGGTGGGCGCGGGCACGACGGCGGTCGTGTGGCCCGGTGCGCCCGTCGCCGTGGCGGCGGGCGGCGCGCTCTGGGTCACCGGCGGCGGCGTGATCGACTCGCTGTGGTGGCAGCAGCCCGCGCCGGTCACCGTGGCGGGCGTGGTGTTCGGCATGCTCTGCGGCGGCATCACCGGCCGGGAGATCGAGCGGATCGGCGCCCGGATGCCGGAGCTGCGCAGGGAAGGGCTGCGCGCACTGGCCGTGCTGGGCGGCTTCGTCGCCCTGTGCGCGGCTGCCGTGCGCGCGATCGCCCTGCTGCTCTGACCCGGCGGCTGTCGCGCCGGGTGCGGGTTCTGTCGGTCAGCCGGCCGTCGCGTGGGGTGTGGTCGCTCGTCAGCTCTGGCCGTCGCGGCGCGCGAACCTGTTGAAGATGCGCTCGCCCGCGCCGACGGCGCCTTCGGCCACGTCACGCAGCACGCCGATGAACGGGTCCTGGGACTCCGACCAGGACCTGCGGTAGGAATCGGCGGCCGCCTTCATCTCCTCGGTGACCCTGGCGTTGGCGTCGTCCTCCCGGCGCGGGTAGTCGCCGCCGATGATGCGCTCGTACTCGCCGCTGCGCTGCCACTTGTCCAGCTCGGCCACGCGCACCACGGCGAACGGGTGGGTGGTGCCGAGCAGGTTGAGCACCTTGAGGAAGCCGTCGCGCAGGTCGCCCGCGGTGTCGTACTCCTGGTACTGGGCGAGGAAGGCCTCGATGTTCATCTCGTGGGTGTAGTCGCCGCCGGCGAGCTTCATCAGCGCGCGCTTGGCCGCCTCGGGGTCCTGGCCGGTGAGCAGGCCGCCGCGGTCGGAGGAGAGCTCCGACTTGCGGTACCACTCCTCCAGGCCGGCCACGATGGCGCGCAGGCCGATGTAGCCGAGCGGGATCCAGGCCACGCGGGAGGCCAGGCGGGTGAGGATGTCGAGCATCGTCCGGTAGACGGCGTGACCCGACAGGATGTGCGAGGTCTCGTGTCCGATGACGAAACGCTGCTCCTCCTCGTTCATGAGGTTGAGCAGGCCGGTGGTCACGACGATGAACGGGTCGTCGAAGCCGATGGCCTTGGCCTGGACCTGCGGGTCCTGCTGGACGTAGATCTCGGGAATGCGGTGCAGGTCAAGGGTGTAGGCGGCGTCGCGGCCCATGTCGTAGAGGGAGCGGAACTGGGTCTCGCTCACCCGCACGGCCGACGCGAGGTACATCAGGCGCAGGCGGCGCTCGCTGATGAGGCCGGACATTTGCTTGAGAACCGTGTCGAACCCGCTCAACTTCCGCAGAGCGACCAGGGCCGACCGGTCTGCGGGGTGTTCGTAGGCACGGGACGAGATGCCGGGCAATTGGACGCGGTTGCGGTCCGGGGTGGTCGTCATGCCCGGCATGCTACGTCCGCAACGGGAGTGATGCGCGGCCATCACCGAGGGGGGTCACCTCATGTTGTGATAAGGCGTCCGACTAAGGTCCGTTTCATGATGAACGCGCCTGGTAACCAGGGGAAGCGACGTGTGGGAGTGATGGGAGGCACCTTCGATCCCATCCATCATGGCCACCTGGTCGCCGCCAGCGAGGTGGCGCACCACTTCGAGCTCGACGAGGTCGTCTTCGTCCCCACGGGCCGGCCGTACCAGAAGGCGGAGCGCGAGGTCTCCGCGCCCGAGGACCGTTATCTGATGACCGTGATCGCCACCGCGTCCAACCCCCGCTTCTCCGTCAGCCGGGTGGACGTGGACCGTCCGGGGCCGACCTTCACCATCGACACGCTGCGCGACATCTCGCAGAAGTACGGTCCCGACGCGGAGCTGTACTTCATCACCGGAGCGGACGCCCTCGGCGCCATTCTCGACTGGCAGAACGCCGATGAGCTGTTCGAGCTCGCGCACTTCGTCGGCTGTACCCGGCCCGGTCACACGCTGCACGACCCGGGGCTGCCCGAGGGCAAGGTGACGTTGCTGGAGATCCCCGCGCTGGCCATCTCCTCCTCGGAGTGCCGGCAGCGGGTGGAGGAAGGGGAGCCCATCTGGTACCTCGTGCCCGACGGAATCGTGCAGTACATCAACAAACGCGGGCTGTATCACGCCCATGGCTGAACCAATCACGTCACACGTGGGCCGTCACGGCCGTAACGGGTACCCTCAACATGAGGGAATGTTGTCGACACAGGAGGACCGACCCGCATCGTGACAGCAACCGACAGAGCCGTCCAGCTCGTAAGAATCGCCGCAGAGGCCGCGGCGGACAAGCTGGCCGACGACATCCTCGCCTACGACGTCAGCGAGCAGCTCGTCATCACCGACGCTTTCCTGCTCTGCTCCGCAACCAACGATCGTCAGGTCCGCGCCATCGTCGACGAGATCGAAGACCGGCTGCGCACCGAGGCGGACGCCAAGCCGGTACGCCGGGAGGGCGAGCGCGAAGGCCGTTGGGTGCTCCTCGACTACATCGACATCGTCGTGCACGTCCAGCATGAGGAAGACCGCACCTTCTACGCGCTGGAGCGGCTCTGGAAGGACTGCCCGGCGATCGGCCTGCCGGAGAGCATCATGCAGGCCAACATCCAGAGGGCCCGCACTTGAGCAAGCGGATCGTCTGCCTGAGACACGGGCAGACCCTGTGGAACGTCGAGCAGCGCTTCCAGGGCCACTCCGACATCCAGCTCAACGAGACGGGCATCGCCCAGGCGGCGAGGGCGGCCTCGCTGCTCGCCGCGCTGCGGCCCACCCTCATCGTCTCCTCCGACCTCCAGCGGGCCAATGACACCGCCCTGGCGCTCGGCCGCCTCGCCGGGCTCGACGTGGCGGTGGACAAGGACTTCCGCGAGCGCGGCGGCGGGCAGTGGGAAGGCCTCACCCGCGGGGAAATCGCCGAGCGCTGGCCCCAGGAGTACGTCGCCTGGGAGGCGCCCGACGGCGAGCCCGTGACGGAGGTGGCGGCCCGGGTGGCCGCGGCCATGCGCCGCTGGGCGGCCAAGCTCGACGATGACGGGCTGCTGGTCGTCGCCTCCCACGGCGCGGCGCTGCGGCTGGGCATCTGCGAGCTGCTCGGCCTGCCGCAGGAGTCGTGGTCCGCCATCGGCGGGCTCAGCAACTGCTCGTGGTCCGTGCTGGAGCAGGGACGGCGAGGGTGGCGGCTGCTGGAGCACAACGCCGGCACCCTGCCCGAGCCGATCAGCGGCGACGACAGTCCTGACGCCGAAGGGCGGCAGTGAAGGTCCCGATCAGCCCGTACGGCCCGCGCCGTACGGGCTGATTAGGCGAATCCCGTGGATGGCTATATGCTCTCCGAGCGCCGCGAAGAGCTTGCTCGACGCGGCGACCAGGGGCTATGGCGCAGTTGGTAGCGCGCCTCCATGGCATGGAGGAGGTCTGGGGTTCGAATCCCCATAGCTCCACCCCTGAGAAGGCCTGTGGGCGGTGTCCCACAGGCCTTTCGTGTGTCAGCGTTCGAGTCCCAGGTGCGACAGGGCCGTGCGTACGTTGTCCGCCGGCGAAGCCACGGAGTCCAGGACCAGGCGGTCCTCGCGCCAGTTCGTGAAGGCGGCGCGGCGGGCCTGCGCCGAGTCCCAGGTCGGCTCCGGGAAGCCCTCGAGGTCGCGGTGGCGGCCCGCCAGCCGTCGCCGGTGCGTGTCCGGATCGGAGCAGGTCACCTCGATCAGGCGCAGTGCGGCACCGCTGCGCCGGGCCAGGGCCCGCCACTGCTCGCGGGCCGGTTCGGCGTCGTTCACCGCGTCCACGATCACCCGCTGGCCGAGCGCGAGGATCCCGGCGGCGAGCGCCTCCACCACGACGTAGGCCGCCAGACCGGTCGGCTGGTCGCGGTCGATCCCCGCGCGCCACATCGCGGCCTCGACCGGGTCGACCGACAGCACCGGCGCGGGGATCCGGCGGCCGAGCTCCTCGGCCACCGTGCTCTTGCCCGCGCCCGGCAGGCCGCTCATCACGATCAACATGACCGCCACCCTGCCATGCCCCGGAGAGGCTTGCGGCGTTCTGGCGCGTGGCCCAACTGCTCTGGTGTTAGATCTTGATAGATCGTGATTCTTCCGCTCATGTCACGGGTGCTGACATGCGCGAAGCCTGGGGGAGGAAACAGTGATGGGGAATCAGCCGGATGAGGCGGGACTGCACGAGATCACGCCTGGGGTGTACGCGTGGGTGCAGCCGGACGGCACCTGGTGGGTCAACAACGCCGGGGTGGTGACCGGCGACGAGGGGACGGTGCTGGTCGACACCTGCGCGACCGAGCCGCGTACCCGCAGGTTCCTGGGGGCGGTCGCGGCGGCCACCGGCGGCGCGCCGGTGCGGATGGCGGTGAACACCCACCAGCACGGCGACCACACCTACGGCAACAGCCTGCTGCCCGACGAGACGGTCATCTTCGGTCATACGGCGATGCGGGAGGCGCTGCTCGTCGACCCCTTGATCGACGGTTGCCCGCCGGTCTGGGAGCCGGTGCCCGACTGGGGGAACGTGACGCGCCGTACCCCGTCGGTGGTCTTCTCGTCGGAGTTGACGCTCTTCACCGGCGGGCGGCGGATCGAGCTGCGGCATCCCGGGCATACCGCGCACACGCCGGGGGACGTGGTGGCGTGGCTGCCGGAGGAGCGTGTGCTGTTCACCGGTGACCTGCTGTTTCACGGGCTGACCCCGATGCTGTTGATGGGGTCGGTGGAAGGGGCGCTGCGGTCGCTGGACTGGCTGGCGGCCTTCGAGCCCGAGCATGTCGTCCCCGGTCATGGGCCGCTGGCGGACGCGGGCTCCCTGCCCGGCGTGCTGGCGGCGCACGAGCGCTACTACCGGTTCCTGACCGAGGTCGCGGGCAGGGGGCGGCAGGAGGGGCTCACGCCGCTGGAGGCCGCGCAGGGGGCCGACCTGGGGGAGTTCGCGCAGTGGGCGGACGCCGAGAGGGTGGTGCTCAACCTGCACCGGGCGTACGCGGACGCCGCGGGGACCGAGGTGGATCTCATCACCGCCTTCCTGGACGCCATGACGTACAACGGCGGGCCGATGCGGACGTTGGTCTAGGAGGTGACCCAGATGCTTCTCGAACGCGCCCGTCGGCTGTGGGTGGATCTGGCCCGGGTACCGGGTGGGTTTCCCGAGCCGGGGCAGGTGCGGGTGGTCGTCTCCGCCGGGTCGCGGCTGTGCCCTGACGGATGGGCGGGAGTCGTCGCGGTAGGCGGGGCGGTGCTCGCGACGGTGCCCGACGAGGACTCGGCCGCCCTGCTGCGGGCCGCGCTGACCGGCCTCGGCGACCGCGGCCTCGGTGACCACGGCCTCGGTGACCACGGCGGGGCGCCGCTAGGGCTGACCGGCTCTGAGGGCCGCGACGGGGCGCCGCGATGGCTGATCGATCTTGGCGATCTCGGGGGGTTGCCGCGGGCGCTGGCCGTGGAGGACGTTCTTGGGCCTGCGTCGCTGGCGTACGTCGACGCCGGCGGGTTCGTTGCCGTCCATGGGGGTGTCGCTGTCGAGCGGCTTCCGGCGGGGGATGTGCGCGTGCGGGAGCTGCTGGACGCGTCGGATCCGGCGGAGGCCGGCGAGAGCGGGCTCAGGGAGATCGTTTCGGACGCGTTCGTGGTGCGCGAGGGGCTGGAGGTGGTCGCCGTGGCCGGATATCGGCCGTGGTTGGACACGGCGGCCCACGTGTCGGTGCTCACCGCCGCAGGCCGTCGCGGCGAGGGGCTGGCCAAGGTCGTGGCCTCCGCGGCGGTCGCGGACGCGCTGGAGCGCGGGCTGCTTCCGCAGTGGCGGGCCCGGCCGGAGGCGTCCCGCCGGGTGGCTCGGGCGCTCGGCTTCGACGAGGTGGGCGGCCAGGTCAGCGTCAAGCTCCGTGGGTGACGGACTCTCAGGTCGGCTTCAAGCTCCGTAAGTGGTGGAACCCCAGGTCGGCTTCAAGCTCCGTAAGTGGCGGAACCCCAGGTCGGCTTCGAGCTCCATGGGTGGCGACATCTCGGGATTCCACCACCAGCAGCACCTGGGATGGCGGTGAAAGAATTTTTCGGTACGTGGGCGTACGGGAAAATTGTTGCCTCTCGTGGCTTGACCGTGGTGGGTGGGGTCGGGAGGGTGGCTGGAGGCTTGGGGGAGGAATCGGGGATGGTGGCGGTGCGGGCGTTCGTGGCGGGGGATGAGCTCGGGCTGGTGGATGCGTGGAACCGGAGCATGCCGGGGGACCCCACGACTGCTGGGTGGGTGCGCGAGTGCGTGCTGCTCGATCCCAACTTCGACCCCGAGGGGCTGCGGGTCGCGGTGGTGGACGGCCGGGTGGTGGGATGCGCGTACGGGGTTCGCAGGCTGGTTCCGCCGGGGCCGGGGTCCGATCTGGAGCCGGAGACGGGGTGGATCCCGTTCTTCTTCGTCGTGCCGGAGCGGCGGGGGCGTGGCCTGGGCCGGCGGCTCCTCGGCGAGGCGCTGGACTTCCTGCGGGAGCGGGGCAGGGCGCGCGTCGACTTCGCCTCGTACACGCCCCACTATGTGCTGCCCGGGGTGGATGTGGAGCTTTATCCCGGCGGGTTCGGGCTGCTGCGGGGGCTCGGTTTCGAGATCCGCTCCTCGCCGGTCGCCATGGGCCGCACGCTGGTCGGCCAGGTGACGCCCGGCGAGGTGCTGCGGCTGCGGGCCGCGCGGGAGAGCGAGGGGTACGTCTTCCGCCCGCCGACGGACGGTGAGCTGCCGGAGCTCATCGGGTTCGCGGCCAGGGCCTTCAACCCCGACTGGGGTGAGGCGATCAGGCGGCACCCCGACCCTCAGCGGATGGTTATCGCGAAAAAAGATCACATAGTGGGGTTTGCGGTTTTCGGGGCTTATCGGGGGTTCGGGGATCGGTTCGGGCCGTTCGGGGTGGATGCGAAGGAGCGGGGCACCGGGCTCGGCAAGATCCTGCTCCATCTGACCATGGCCAGGATGCGCGCCGAAGGGCTGCGTACCGCGTGGTTCCTGTGGGGGGACGAGGCGAGCCCGGCAGGTCACCTCTACCGCCAGGCCGGGTACGAGGTCACCCGGCGGTTCCACGTCATGACCCGTGGGACGGGGTGACCCGTTCGGCGGGGCGGCCAGGCCGCCCGGCTGTTTCACGTCATGACTCGTGGAGCGGGGTGACCTGTTCGGCGGGGGCGGCCAGGTCGTCTGGGGTTTTGCGTGCCGGCCCGTACAGCAGGGTGAGCTGTTCGGCGGTGGCGGCCACGCGGTCGCGTAGCTCGGCGGGGGAGAGGACCTCGGCGTCGGCGCCGAGCCGGAGGAACTCGCCCACCGCGTGGTCGATCGACTCGATGGGCACCGTCACCCGGGTCCAGCCCTGCGCGTCCGGCGGCTCCGCGCTCTGCCGGGCCGCCGTCACCACGCCGGGCGTCATGAGGTTGGCCAGGCGCTCCAGCCCGCCCGGCGACAGTCGCACCACCGCCTCCCCGCGCCGCAGGCGGGCCTCGAACTCCGCCAGGTAGGCCTGCCAGTAAGCCGTCAGGTCGAAGTCGTCCGGCCGGGTGAAGCGCTCGGGCAGCGGGTGCAGGTCCAGGATCTGCGACACCCGGTAGGTGCGCACGTCCTCGCCGCTGCGGGCCACCAGATACCACCGCCCGGCCTTGACGACCAGCCCGTACGGCTCCAGGCGGCGCTCCACCTCCTGGGGCGCCTTCCAGCGGCGGTAGCGCACCTGGATCCGGTGCTCGTTCCAGACGGCGTCGGCCACGGCGGGCAGGTGGGTGACCGGCTCGGGGTCTCGATACCACGTCGGGGCGTCCAGGTGGAAGCGCTCCTGGATCCGCCCGGCCCGGTCGCGCAGCTCGACCGGCAGCGCCGCCATCAGCTTGAGCTGGGCCGCCGTCACCACCGCGCCCAGCCCCAGCTCGGCGGCCGGCCCCGGCAGCCCGGCCAGGAACAGCGACTCGGCCTCGTCGGTCGTCAGCCCGGTGAGCCTGGTCCGGTAGCCGTCGAGCAGCCGGTAGCCGCCCTTGGGACCGGCGTCGCCGTAGAGCGGGATCCCGGCGGCGTGCAGCGACTCCATGTCCCGGTAGATGGTCCGCACCGAGACCTCCAGCCGGCCGGCCAGCTCGTGGGCGGTCATCAGGCCCCGCGTCTGCAGCAGCAGCAAGATCGAAACCAGTCGAGAAGCGCGCATTACACTGACACTACCTGTCAGTGACCCTGCCCTACGGTTCTCTCATGAACGACTTCGACTTCCTCGCAGGCACCTGGAACGTCACCAACCGCCGACTGGCCAAGGCCTTGGTCGGCAGCGACGACTGGGACGAGTTCCCCGGCAGGTCCGTCATCACCCGCCACTTCGACGGCGCCGCGAACTTCGACGAGATCGTCTTCCCCACCAAGGGGTTCAGCGGGCTGACCCTGCGCATCTTCAACCCCGAGACGCGGCAGTGGTCCATCTACTGGGCCAGCAGCGCCACGGGCGTGCTCGGCCTGCCGCCCATGGTCGGCGCCTTCGACGGGAACCGGGGCGAGTTCTACGCCGACGACTCCTACGAGGGCACGCCGGTGCGCTGCCGGTTCATCTGGACCGTGCTCGGCGCGGACTCCTGCCGCTGGGAGCAGGCCTTCTCGGTGGACGGCGAGCAGAGCTGGGAGACGAACTGGACCATGGACTTCGCCCGGGCGTGAACGTGGCCGCCGGGCCGGTGAGCTGATGGCTGATGGGCGCCGGGCTGGCGGGGGTCAGCTGTTGCCGCTGCTCCACAGCACGACGCCCACGGCCAGTGCCGCCACCAGCAGCGCGATCCCGCCCACGAGGATCAGCCACCACCAGCCCGACCGCGGCTGCTTCGCCTCGTAGACGGGCACGTCGGGGAGCATGTCAGGGGTGTACGGCAGGCGTTGCGTGTGGGCGGGGTCCAGCGACCCGGCGTGCGGGGCCGGGGGTGCCGGCCGCTGCTGGGGCATGCCGTTCCGGGGAACCATGATGGTCTGGTCTGGATCGGGCTGTTCTGGATCCATGAACCCTTCAACCATGAGTGGATATTTCAGTTAACACTGCCACATTTACGGCGAGTCAGCCCTGACCGCCGTACGGCGGCTGGGGCGGCCGACCATATGGCTGCTGCCCCGGCAGCGGCTGTCCATGCGGCTGCGGGCCGCTGGGCTGCTGAGCGTACGGCTGTGGACTGCTGGGCTGTTGTCCGTACGGCTGCGGACTGCCGGGCTGCTGTCCGTACGGCTGCGGGCCGCTGGGCTGCTGTCCGTACGGCTGCCAGGCCGGTGGCTGTGGCTGGGCGGCCGGGCGGCGGGCGACCACGCCCCAGATCAGCAGACTGATCCCCGTGAGGCTGAGCACGGTCATGACCAGCGACATGATCGCGATGACGGTGTAGCCGTCCCTGGGGGACATGGACGCGAGAAGGATGGCCTGCCCGACCTGTGCCAGGGCGCTCAGCAGAAGCGCGACGCAGCCCAGCATGCCGATGATCGCCGCGCGCCCATGGGTGCGTCGTGCCATCGCGGTCACCACGATGCCGATGACGGGCACCAGGCACAGGAGGGAGGGGATCAGATAGCTCAACATCTTGCGGGAGGTCTCCAGACGGTGGGGCGACTTACGGTTGTCGGGGCCGCGCTTCATCCACCGCCTTGCTGATCGACTCCAGGTCCAGCCCGCCCTGATAGCGCACGCCGTTGATGAAGAGCGTGGGGGTGCCGCGCACGCCGCTCGCGCGGCCCGACGCCTCGTCCCTGCCGACCCTGGTCTGGTGGCGGTGGATGTCGGACCACGGGTCGACATCGAGCTGGTCGGCATAGCGGCCGAGGTCCTCGTCGGTGAGGAAGCGCTGGTTGTCGAAGAGGATGTCGTGCATCTCCCAGAACCTGCCGGAGTCGGCGGCCGCCTGCGCGGCCATCGCGGCGGGCACGGCGCGGGGGTGCAGGGTGCGCAGCGGGAAGTGCCTGAAGACGATCCGCAGGTCCTTGTGCCGCTGGCGCAGCGTCTCAAGGATGGGGTGCAGCCGCCCGCAGTAGGGGCATTCGAAGTCTCCGTACTCGACGAGGGTGACGGCCGCCTTCTTCGGCCCGCGGATGTGGTCGTCCGGCCCGACGGGCTCGCTGAGCAGCACGGGCAGCTCTTCCTCGGGCTCGGCGTCCGGCGGGGCGCAGACGCCGCCCCGGTCCCAGGCCATCCGGAAGACGATCCAGCCGAGCAGCGCCGCCAGCAGCGACCCGACCAGGATGCCGATCTTGGCCTCACTGTGCAGGCGCGGGTCCTCGAAGGCCAGGTCCACGATGAACAGCGCGACCGTGAACCCGATGCCGGACACCGCCGCGCCGCCCAGGAGCTGGCCCCACACCAGGTTGCCGGGCAGGACGCCCCAGTTGAGCCTGAGCGGCAGCCAGGTGCCGATGGTGATGCCGATGAGCTTGCCGGCCAGCAGGCCGACCGCCACGCCGATGGCGATGGGCGAGGTGGCGGCGTTGCGCAGCGTCTCGGCGTCCAGCCGGATCCCGGCGTTGGCCAGCGCGAAGATGGGCACGATGACGAACGCGGTCCATGGGTGGAGCCGCATCTGCAGCCGTTCGTTGACGGAGACGGCCATCCGCACCAGCCGGGTGGCCTGGGCCGCCGCCGCGGGGCTGGGGGAGCTGGTGAACTCCTGCACCGCCTCGCCGGCCCGCAGCAGCTTGTGGTCGCTGGGCGCGTACACGAACACCAGGACGCCCAGCGCGATGCCCACCAGGGTGGGATGCACGCCGCTCTCCAGCGTCGCCAGCCACAGCCCGAACCCCAGCACGATGTACGCGGGCGCGCGCCAGATCTTCAGCCAGCGCAGCGTCATGATCGCGGCCAGCAGGGCGGCGGCGGTGATCAGTGACGGGATCGACAGGCTCTCCGTGTAGAAGATCGCCACGACCATGATGGCCAGGATGTCGTCCACGATGGCCAGCGTGAGCAGGAACGCCCTGAGCGGCTCGGGACAGCGGGCGCCCACCACGGCCAGCAGGCCGAGCACGAACGCGGTGTCGGTGGCGATCGGCACGCCCCAGCCGACGGCGCCGGGCCCGCCCGCGTTGAAGGCGAGGTAAATGGCGGCGGGGACGAGCAGCCCGCCGAGCGCCGCGATGGCGGGCACCGCGATCAGCCGCCGGTCCCGCAACTGGCCCATCCGCACCTCGTACGAGACTTCCAGCCCGATGACGAAGAAGAAGAGCGTCATCAGCCCGTCGTTGACCCAGTGGCGCAGGTCGAGGGAGAAGGAGGCGTCGCCGAAGGACAGCCCCATGCTGGTGTGCCAGAAGGCCTCGTAGGTCTCGCTCCAGGGGGAGTTGGCCCAGAGCATCGCCAGGACCGTCGCGGCGAGCAACACGGTGGTGCTGCTCGCCTCGTTCTTGAAAAATCCCCGCAACATGGTCTTTCCGCCCCCCTTTGCCCCTCGATCTTAGAGGGAGTCCACTAGGAGCAGAGAGGGGCGGCAGGGGCGCGCGGGAGGGCAGGTCCCGCGCGCCCCGGGATCACAGTGCGCGCAGGTAGGCCAGGGAGGGCATGAAGAAGTACTCGCCGCCCTTCATGGTGACGGTCTGGGCCACCTGGCGCTGTGGCGGCGACATTCCGGGCTTGCCCCACGCCTTGGGGAAGGTGACCTTGATGTCCCGTTCGCCCTGGCCGATGATCGGGTCGTGGCCGGTGCCGAAGACCTCGAAGCCGGGGTTGTTCGCCCAGCTCTGCTGGGTGAACTCGAACTGGTCCTGAAGGCTGCTGTTGAACGCCATGAACAGCAGGCCCACCTCACCGCTGGGGCGCGCATGCGGCGGTGCGTCGTCCCACGGGTCGTCGTCGCGCTGCCCGTACGTCTGACCGCGCCTGGCCATGATCACGTTGCGGCTGTGCGAGCGCGGGTTGGTCTTCCTGACGTGGCCGCTGAACGGGCACTTGCCGCCCTCGTCGGCGTCGAAGGTGAAGTCGTTGACGACCGTGCCGCCGCCCGCCTCGCCGTGCAGGGTGACGGGGGTGCCGTCCTTGAAGCGGCCGACGAGCATGGCGCCCGCGCGGGCGCGGTCGGCGTCCTCCAGGTTGAGGTCGTCGGCCAGCTCCTGCTCGATCTCCTTGAAGGCGCGGACGTTCTGCTCCAGTTTGCGGAAGACGAAGTAGCTGCCGAAGTGGGTCCCGGGATCGGCCGCCAGCGGGTCGGCGACCAGGACGTTGCTCAGCGGGAACGCCGGATCCCAGTGCTCCCTGGGCTCCTTGTCCACCTCGTCCTTGAGGAACAGCGGCTGGCTGCGGCCGTCGACGTAGCCGAAGTGCTCGATGCCGTCGCCCGCCGGGTTGCGCATGCCCTGTCCCGTCTCCTCACCCAGCAGCCTGGCACTGGGGGGCAGGTCGCGGATCAGCTCCCTGCGCAGCTCCTCGACCGGCTCGCGCTCGGCGGCGCCGATGAGGATGACGGCGTGGATCTCCCGCTGGTAGGCCTTGTCCCACTCCTCGACCGGCGGGTCCTGGACCTCGGCGACGCGGCGCTTCATGCCGTCGCGGAAGGCCGGGTCACCGAACAGGCGCATGTCCTCGACCGGGTGACCGAGGTCGCGGTAGCCGGCCTTGCTGATGCCGAGGCCCACGTAGGGGGTGCCCTGGCGGCCCTTCGTGGTGAAGTCCCGGACCTCTTCGAGGTGCTGGCGCGCCGACTTCATCTTCGTCTCGGCGATCTTCCGGAGATAGCGCCGGCCCGCCGTGATGTCGTTGAAACGGACGAACAGCACGGACAGGTGCTCGCGTACGTGCGCCTTCAGAATGTTCGGCTGCAGGTTGTCGAGCATCTTCTTGGTGTCCGCGTCGAGCGTGGCCGAATCCCAGGCCAAGGGTTGTTCGCTGGTCAGATCGACTGGCATCGCCGAGTGTCCTCTCCCCGTGTTCCGGTGGTTTCCCGGGCCCCCGGTCGCACCGGCACGGGGTGTCAGCAGCGTTCGACCCACGTTCAGCGGTGCGTCCCACATCTATGACTGCGATTCCGGGGCGTCGGTTCTCAACCCGAGGATTTTTCTGAAAAGCGCGTTCTACGGCTCCAGGGCGCGCAGGTAGGCGGCCGCGTCGTCGACCCGATCCTCGGTGAACACGCGAATGCCCGCGCGCTCCAGCAGCGTGGTCGTCACGCCTTGACCAGCGGTGCGCCGGCCGCTGAACGTACCGTCATAGATTGTCAGGGCGCCGCACGACGGGCTGCCCTCCTTCAGCACCGCGAGCCGGGCGCCGCAGGCGCGGGCGGCCTCCAGCGCGGCCCGCGCGCCCGACACGAACGCGGCCGTGACGTCGGAGCCGTCGGCGGCGAGCACGCGGGCCGCCCCGGACAGCACCGCCGCGCCGCCCGCCCCGCCCTCGATCTCCGCGGCGGGCCGCGGAATGCCCAGCCCGCCCTCGACCTCGGGGCAGAACGGCACCAGCCGGCCCTCCCGCAGCCAGGCGGCGAGCCGCTCGTCGGAGCTGGTCTTGGCGCCGCCGTCAAAGCGGACCCGGCGGCCCATCAGGCAGGCGCTGACGAGGATCCTTTCCACGCCTTCGATCCTACGAGCGCCGCGGTGCCGGACGGGATCGAGGGCGACCCGGCCGGGCGATAGCCTTCTCCTCGATGAACACCACCGTCGCCACGATCGTCATCGTCGGCTCGCTGCTGCTCGCGCTGGCGAGCCTGATCACCGCGATCCGCGACCGGACCATGGGCATGATCCTGCTCGTCTCCTTCGCCGTGCTCGAAGTGGCCATCCTGGTCCAGGCCGGCCTGGTGATCGCGGCCGTGGCCGGCGGGCAGGAGGCGGCCGGCGGCGCCGCCACGCTGTTCGGCTACCTCGCCGGGGTGGCCCTCATCCCGGTCGCGGGCGTCGGGCTGGCGCTGGCCGAGCGGAGCAGGTGGGGCCCGGCGATCCTGGTCGTGGCCGGGTTCGCCGTCGCGGTGATGACGGGGCGGCTGCTGCAGATCTGGCAGGGGGCCGGGTGAGCGACGCGCTCGGCGCGGGGCCCGGCCGCGCGCTCGTCGCCGTCTACGGGCTGTTCGCGCTCGCCGCGGGGGCGCGCGCCACCGTGCAGATCCTCACCAGGTTCGGCGAGGCGCCGCTGGCGTACACGCTGTCGGCGTTCGCCGCGTTGGTCTACGTGCTGCTCACCGTCGCCCTGGCGCGCGGGGCGCGCCGGGTGGCGCTCGCGGCGCTGGGCATCGAGCTGGCCGGGGTGCTCGTCATCGGCACGGTCAGCCTGCTCGTCCCGGCGGCCTTCCCCGACGACACCGTCTGGTCGGGCTTCGGCAGCGGCTACCTGTACATTCCCCTGGTGCTGCCCCTCGTGGGCCTCTACTGGCTGCTGCGCCGACGTTAACGGCGCGATCGCGGGGGCAGCGATTACTTTCATGAGTACGATCGAACACTCCGTAGACGTCAACGTCCCCGTCAAGGTCGCGTACGGCCAGTGGACCCAGTTCGAGAGCTTTCCGGAGTTCATGGAAGGCGTCGAATCCATCAAACAGGTCACCGACACGCGCACGTACTGGATCACCGAGATCGCCGGTGTGAAGCGCGAGTTCGAGGCCGAGATCACGGAGCAGCACCCGGACGAGCGCATCGCCTGGCGGTCGATCGACAAGCCGCACCAGTCGGGTGTGGTCACCTTCCACCGGCTCAACCCCGAGACCACCAGGGTCACGCTCCAGATGGAGTACGACCCCGACGGGTTCGTCGAGAAGGCCGGCGACTGGCTGCAGATCGTCAAGCTGCGGGTCAAGGGTGACATGGAACGCTTCAAGACGTTCATCGAGTCGCGCGGCGGCGAGACCGGCGCGTGGCGCGGCGACGTGCCCGGCCCGCACCAGCACGGCCCCGGCAGCGGCGACCTGCCCGGTTCGCACCAGCCCGGCTCCAGCGGCGGGGTCACCGACCGGCCCGTGCCGCCCGGCACGATCGGCGGCAGCGGCTTCCCCCGGGAGGGCACGCTGCCGCCTCCCGGCCCGGTGTCGCCGCACGACGAGCCGCCCCAGGGACCCCGGCCGGTCCTGTAGGTCACGCGAAAGCCCTCGGCGCTCGCCGGGGGCTTTCGTCATGCCTGGGAATAACTGTCCCTTTTCGGGGGCTGTTAGGATGTAATTCATCCCATGATTTGATGAGTGGAGGACACTCCCGGCATGACCGTGCTCACCCAAGCCCCACGAGGCAGAACCACGTCCCTCGCCTGGCTTCTCGTGCTCGGAATCGTCCTCGCCGCGCTCAACCTGCGCACCGCCGTGACCAGCGTCGGCCCGCTGCTCGACCAGCTGTCCACCGCGCTCGGCATGACCAGTGCCGGCGCCGGCCTGCTCACCACACTGCCGGTGCTGGCCTTCGCCACGGTCGGCGCGGTGACGCCCACGCTGGCCCGCCGCGTCGGCGAGCACCGGCTGCTGCTGCTCGCGCTGATCACGCTCGGCGTCGGCATGCTCGTCCGGTCGCTCGTCGGCTCCGCGCCGGTGTTCCTGATCAGCAGCGCCATCGCGCTGTCCGGCGGGGCCGTCGGCAACGTGCTCATCCCCACGCTGATCAAGCGCCACTTCCCGGCGCGCATCGGGATCATGACCACCGTCTACACCACGGCGCTGGCCGTCGGCACCATGCTCGCCGCCGCGGCCACCGTGCCGATCGAGCGCGCGTCCGGCGACTGGCACATCGCGCTCGGCGTGTGGGCGGCGCTGGCCGCCGTCGCCGTCGTTCCGTGGCTCATGCTGCTGCGCAGTGAGCCGGAACGGCGCGCCGCCCAGTCGGAGTCCGGCATCCGCCGGCTCGCCAGGAGCAAGCTGGCCTGGACGGTCGCGATCTACTTCGGCACCCAGTCCATGATCGCGTACATCATGTTCGGCTGGCTCGCCACCATCCTCACCGACGGCGGCTACACCCCTGACCGGGCCGGGGTCATCCTCGGCGCGTTCACCGCGCTGAACATCCCCGTCACCATCCTGGTGCCGGTCATCGCCTCGCGCTTCCGCGACCAGCGCCCCGTCGTCATCGGCCTCGTCGTGGCCTACGCCATCGGCTTCGCCGGGCTGTGGGCCGCGCCCGCCTCGACCGCGCTGATCTGGGTGGGGTTCGTGGCGATCGGCATGGGCTCGTTCCCGCTGGCGCTCATGATGCTCGCGCTGCGCACCCGCACGCCCGAGGCGACCGCCGGCCTGTCCGCCTTCGGGCAGAGCGCCGGCTACCTCATCGCCGGCGCCGGGCCCCTCCTCGTGGGCGTGCTCCGGGAGGCGAGCGGCGGCTGGGCGGTGCCGTACACGCTGATCTTCGCCGTGCTCCTCGTGCAGCTCCTGACCGGCCTGTACGCGGGACGCGAGCGTTATCTGGAGGACGAGCGGAAAGCGCCTCTGCCAGGATGACACCGTGAAATCGACAGTCGTCACCTTTCCCCACGGTCATGTCAGTGGCCGTGCCCAGATCGTCGGGTCCGTGCCGGTAGGGGGCCGGCACGGGCTCGTCGCCTCCGAGACGCCCTTCCACCCCCTCGACCACACCTGGCCCGACCAGCCCGCCGACCGCGGCGTCATCGGGGGCCTGCCCGTCCTCGACTGCGTGACGGGCGCGCGCGCCGCCGACGGCGAGATCCTCCTGGGCGGCGACATTCCGGTACGGCGCGGCGCGGACGGCTGGGACTGGCTGGTCGTGCACGTGACCGGCGACCCCCTGGCCGTCGGCGCCGAGGTGGAGCTGGAGGTCGACGCCGGCCACCGGGCCGCCCTGTCGGCCGGGCACACCGCCTGCCACCTCGCCGCCCTGGCGCTCAACGCGGCCCTGGCCGGGCGGTGGCGCAAGGAGGCGGCGCTCGACGCGCTCGGGCACCCCGACTTCGACCAGAGCGCGATCACCTCGTCGCGGATCACGCCGCACGCCAGCGCGGACGAGTACCGGCTCGGCAAGTCGCTGCGCAAGAAGGGGTTCACCGCCGAAGGGCTGGACGTCGCCGAGGTCGGGCGCGAGGTGAACGAGCGGCTTCAGGCGTGGGTGACGGCCGGCGCCCCGGTCCGGATCGACGTGCCGGGCCCCGAGCTCACCGCCCGCCGCACCTGGCACTGCGCGCTGCCGGAGGGCGAGGCGTCGATCCCGTGCGGCGGCACCCACGTGCGCGACGCCGCCGAGCTGGGCGGGGTGACGGTGGAGCTGATCCTGGACGGGCAGTCGCTGTCCATGCGCACCACCGTGACGCCTTGAGGGCCGCCCCGAGCGGGTGACGTGACGCCTTGAGGGCCGCCCCGGGCGGGTGACGCGACGGTGCCAAGATTCCGATACACTTGGCGGCGCATCACAAGGGGCTATGGCGCAGTTGGTAGCGCGCCTCCATGGCATGGAGGAGGTCTGGGGTTCGAATCCCCATAGCTCCACCCTCGATGTTCTCGCCGCGCGGATAGGGGTCGGCACCCCTATCCGTCGACCGGCCCCCCTGAGGTCCTTGGTGCACGACCGGTGATCTTGCTATGAATGAACCCTCGTAGCCGAGGGAGGCCGTACATCATGGATCTCATTCCTGTGGAGTTCGAGGCATTCGACAAGCGCATCGCCGCCGTCAGCGGGGACAAGCACGTCGAGCGCCTCTATCGAGGCACCCGCTGGGCGGAGGGGCCGGTCTACTTCCCGGCCGGCCGCTTCCTGGTGTGGAGCGACATCCCCAACGACCGGCTGCTGCGCTGGGACGAGCAGACGGGCACGGTGGCGCCGTTCCGGCAGCCGTCCGGCTACGTCAACGGCAACAGCCTCGACCGGGAGGGCAGGCTGATCTCCTGCGAGCACGGCGCGCGCCGGGTGACCAGGACCGAGCATGACGGGTCGGTCACCACGCTGGCCGACCGCTGGCAGGGCGACCGCCTCAACAGCCCCAATGACGTCGTGGTCCGCTCCGACGGGTCGATCTGGTTCACCGACCCGCCGTACGGCATCCTGGGCGACTACGAAGGGCACCGGGCCGAGCAGGAGGTCGACGGCTGCCACGTCTACCGGATCGACCCGCTCAGCGGCCGGACGAGCCTGGCCGCGGGCGACTTCAGCCGGCCCAACGGGCTGGCCTTCTCCCTGGACGAGCGGAGCCTGCTCGTCACCGACACCGAGGAGCGCCACATCCGGATCTTCGATGTGCGCGACGACGGCACGCTGGCGGGCGGCCGGGTGTTCGCCGAGCACAGCGGCGAGGGCAGCTACGACGGCCTGCGCCTGGACGACGCGGGCCGCGTGTGGGCCGCGGTCGGCTCCTCGGTGCACTGCTACGACCCGGACGGGACGCTCCTCGGCAGGCTGATCCTGCCGGAGAGCGTCTCCAACCTGGTCTTCGGCGGGCCCAAGCGCAACCGGGTGTTCATCACGGCGACCACGTCCCTCTACTCCGTCATGCTGAACATCCGCGGCGCCCGGCCCGTCTGGGCTCCCTGAGCCGTCAGGAGAAGGCCCAGGCGAACAGGTGCAGCTCGCCGTCCTCCGCCGGGGCGAAGGTCAGGCTAGCCACCTTTTTCGCCGGATCCAGCGCGATCGGCTGCGCCGCGAACATGTGCGCGCCGATCGGCTGGAGCGCCCAAGAGCCCCAGAAGAGCCGGTACGGCGTGCCGGCCACGATCTCGTTGCCGAACGCGGGCGGCTCGCCGCCGAAGTCCAGGATCCACTCGCTGAGTCCCAGCTTGCCGGTGCTCGTCGAGCCGTCCGTGTAGGTGATCGTGACCTTCGACTCGGGCCAGCCGTTGACGCCCGCGCCGAGGAAGGCGATCTTGCTCGCCCCGTCGGGCGCGGCCACCTCGATCGGCGCGGTGCCCGGGCGCAGGTTGTCCCACTCGCCCGGCCTGCGGTCCGGCCAGGTGAAGGTGAAGCCCTTCCAGTCGACGCTGCCGCCGGGCTCGATCCCCACGTCGGCCAGCGCCTGCGCGGAGAAGCTGAACCCGGGCCCGTCGATGTTGGCCTCGTCGGGAGCCGCGGCGTCGCCGATGCCGGCGTTGTTCGCATGCCACGCCAGCGTGCCGCGCTCGGCCACGTTGAGCCGGATGCCGCCGGTGGCCTCGCCCGCGACGATCGGCACGGTGTGGAAGCCGAGCGCCACGTCCGGGCGCACGGTGACCCTGACCTTCGTGGTCACGGCGCCCTTGGCGGGCACCCGCAGGGTGCCGCTCGACGGTGAGACGGTGATCCCCGCGGGCGGGGTGGCGCGCCACGCGACCGTGGCGGCCCGGTCCAGGGAGCGCACGGTGAGATTGGCGTCGAACGTGCCGCCCGGCGCCACCGGTCCGCTCCCCGGGTCCAGCCCGAGCAGGTACGGCTCGCCGCCCTCGTCGAACGACGGCGGCGCGTCGGCCGGGTTGGCGCCGAAAGTCCGGTTCGGTGTGGTGCCCACCTTGAAGTCCAGCCGCCCGCCCCGGGTGGCGAACGTCTCCGGCAGCCACGCCCGGGAGGTCGAGGCGCCGTCGACCCGCAGCGCCTGGACGTAACCGCCGCCGGCGCCGGGCGCGTTGATCACGATGTCGCCGCCGGGCCGGTCGATGGTGATCCGGTCGAACAGCGGCGTGTGCACCAGCAGCTCGGCCCGGCCGGGGATCGCCGGGAACAGGCCCATGGCCGACCACACGTACCAGGCGCCCATCGTGCCCAGGTCGTCGTTGCCGACCAGCCCGTCGGCGCCGGGGCCGAACAACTCCTTCTGCGTCCGCCGTACGACCTCCTGCGTCTTGTACGGCTGACCGGCCCACGCGTACAGCCACGGCGACTGCAGCGCGACCTCGTTGCCGAGGTAGGCGTACGCGCGGTGCGGTCCGGCGTTCAGCTCGGTGAAGTAGTCGTCCAGCCGCGCCACCGCCTTGCCGGTGCCGCCCATCGCGGTGAACAGGCCGCGCGCGTTGTGCGGCACCAGCCAGTGGTACTGCGCCCCGTTGCCCTCCATGTAGACGTCCGCGGCGGCCGGGTCGAAGGGCGCCTTGAACGAGCCCTTGCCCATCCGGGGCTGGATCCAGTCGTTGCCCGCGTTGTACAGGTGCTGCCACGCCTGCGCCCGCTTCATGAACTCCGCCCGCGTCCGCTGGTCGCCGAGCCGGGCGGCGAGCTGGGCGATGCCGAAGTCGGCCACGCCGTACTCCAGGGTCGCGGACGGGTCCGACGGCACATACCCCTTGGCCATGTAGGCGGCGTTTCCGGGCCGCTCGTCGTAGGCCAGCAGCGGGTGGCCGATGTCCATCGGGCCACTGCGCCGGGCGGCGGCGGCCATCGCCTTCAGCGCGTCCGCGGCCTCGAAGTCACGTGCCCCGAAGGCGTACACGGTGGAAAGGATCACATGGTACGGATCGCCCACCATGACGCCGGTGACCGCGTTCTGGTGCGACCAGCGGTCCCACACGTTGCCGAGTGCCTGCGCGTTGGCGTACATCGACTGCGCGATGTCGCCGGCCACGTCCGGTGCGAGCAGCGCCAGCAGCTGAACCTCGCTGCGGTAGACGTCCCAGCCGGAGAAGGTCGCGTAGTGGTGGTGTCCCGGTCGCACGGTGCGTGGCTTGTAGTCCGAGCCGACGTAGGTGCCGTCGGCGTCCTCGAAGACGTACGGCTGGAGCAGCGCGTGGTAGAGGTTGCTGTAGAAGGTGCGCTGCTGGGCGTCGCTGCCGCCGCTGATCGTCACCTGGCCGAGGCGCTTGTTCCAGACGGCGCCGGCCTCGGCCGCCACCTGCTCCAGGTTCTTGGCAGCGATCTCGGTCCGGAGGTTGTTCCGGGCGCCGTCGACGCTGACGTACGACAGGCCGACGCGCATCTGCACCGGCGCGGCGGAGTCGAACTCCAGGTACGCTCCCGAGCCCGGCCCGTTCACCACGACGTCGTCGGAGGTGACGACGTGACCCCGCACCTTGGCCTTGGAGGCGTTCTCGACGGATCGCGTGCCCGGCAGCACCTGGTCGTCCTTCCAGGTGCCGAAGCCGGTGATCGGCCGGTCGAAGGTGGCGTGGAAGTAGACCTTGTAGCGCGTCGGGGGGCCGCAGAAGCCGCCGGTCTGCACCCAGCCCTCGACGGTGTCGCCGCTGATCCGGGTCTCGCCGTCGTCCACGCCGTTGATCGAGCCGCTCGTGTTCAGCAGCAGCGTGGCCGGCTTGTCCTTGGGGAAGGTGAACCGGCCGACGCCCGCCCGCATGCTGACCGACAGGTCGGCCTTGACGCCGGAGTCCATGGTGACGGCGTAAGAGCCGGGCGAGGCCTGCTCGTTGGCGTGCTTGAAGGACTGGACGTAGTCCATCCCGTGCGTCGCCGGCGATCGGCCGATTTTTCCGGAGAAGGGCATCACGGGGAAGTCCTGCGCGCCGGTGCACCCCGGCCCCGAGATGTGGGTCATGGAGAAGCCGCGCAATCGGTCGTCCTCCCAGCGGTAGCCGCCGCCGGCGTCCTCGACCGTGTCAGGGCTCCACTGCATCATGCCGAACGGGAGGACGGCGCCGGGGAAGGTCATGCCTCCGCCGCCGCCGTGACCGAAGTCGGACGCGGCCTCCTTCGTGCCATGGAAGACATTGACCAGGGCGGCCGGGTCGGGCGCCGTCGCGGTCTCGGGATCGGCGATCGCCGCGACTCCGGGAGGGAGCACGGTGGCGATCAGCAAGGTGGTGACGATCGGTAACGACCATGGAGACATGTCGCACACCTTTCGGAAGTGAGATCGTGATATCGAATCCCGCCCTGTCACCCCGGTCAACGAGCGAAAACGGCGTGCACAAGTTGCCATCGCCGCAGGTGCGAATAGGGGTTGGCGGCCAGGGGGACCGTTGACACATTCGGTGGGTGCCCTTGGGAGACCACCGATCCGGCAGGTGCCCGGGGAGACCACCGAGCGCAGGGGATCAGAGATGACCGTCTTACCCGTGATGGCGGACCGGCCGGCGGACGAGAGGCCCGCCGGCGACCCGCGTGCCCCCATGATCAGGCTGGCCCGGCTGCTCGACCCCGGGACGCCCGCCGCCCTGCACGCCGAGGACGACAGCGGCGTGACGGCCGTGCGGGGGCGGGTGGACGGCCGGCCCGTCATCGCCTTCTGCACCGACGCCAGGCGGATGGGCGGCGCGCTCGGCGCGGCCGGGGCGCTGCACGTCGTGGCCGCCACCGACCTCGCCGTGGCCGAGGGCTGCCCGGTGATCGGCCTGTGGCACTCCGGCGGCGCCCGGCTCGCCGACGGTGTCGAGTCGATGGACGGCGTGGGGCGCATGTTCGCCGCCATGACCAGGGCCTCGGGCGTGGTGCCGCAGATCTCGGTCGTCCTCGGGCCGGCCGCCGGGGCCGCCGCCTACGGGCCGGCCCTGACCGACGTCGTCGTCATGACCGGCTCCGGGCGCGTCTTCGTGACCGGCCCCGACATCGTCCGCAGCGTCACCGGCGAGCAGATCGACATGGCCGCGCTCGGCGGTCCCGACGCGCACGGCCCGAGATCCGGGGTCGTGCACGTGCCGGCCGCCGACGAGGACGACGCCTGTTTCCGGGCTCGCCGTCTGGCCGGGCTGCTGCGCGAGGCGCCGGGCCGGTTCGAGCTGGCCGCGCTGCGCGAGCCGAGAGACCTGCGCGCGCTGCTGCCCGACTCGCCGCGGCGCGCGTACGACGTGCGTCCGCTCGTGCACGCCATCCTGGACGGCGACGCCCGCGGGCCGGTCTTCGAGGAGCTGCAACCTCGCTGGGCGGCCAACGTCCTGATCGGGCTGGGCCGGCTCGGCGGCCGTCCGGTCGGGGTGCTGGCCAACAACCCCATCCGCAAGGGCGGTTGCCTGGACTCGCTGTCGGCGGAGAAGGCCTCGCGGTTCGTCCGGATGTGTGACTCGCTGGGGGTTCCGTTGGTGGTCCTGGTCGACGTCCCCGGCTACCTGCCCGGGGTGGGCCAGGAGTGGGGCGGGGTCGTACGGCGGGGGGCCAAGCTGCTGCACGCCTTCGCCGAGTCCGTGGTGCCGCGCGTCACCCTGATCACGCGTAAGGCGTACGGCGGGGCGTACATCGCGATGAACTCCCGCTCGCTCGGCGCCACCGCGATCTTCGCCTGGCCGGACGCGGAGGTGGCCGTCATGGGCGCGGAGAGCGCGGTCGGCGTTCTGCACCGCAAGGCCCTGGCCGCGGCCCCCGACGAGGAGCGCGAGGAGTTGCGCGCCCGGCTGGCCGAGGAGCAGCGGCGGACCGCCGGCGGGGTGGCGCGGGCGATGGCCCTCGGCGTGGTCGACGAGGTGATCGCGCCGGAGACCACGCGGCTCAGGCTCGCCCAGGCGCTGGACCGGGCACCGCGCGCCCGCGGCCGCCACTCCAACATCCCGCTTTGAACGGGACGCTGAGCGGGGCAACCGCTCAGGGCAGCCTTGGCTGGACATCCGCTCAGTCGGGCGGGCGGGGCGGGACTGTGCAGGTGCTTTACACCGCTCGGTCGGCCAGGCTGGGGGGTAGGTCGTCGCGGCGGGAGACGTTGAGTTTGCGGTAGATCCGCGTCAGGTGCTGCTCCACGGTGCTGACGGTGATGAAGAGCTTGCCGGAGATCTCCCGGTTGGAGTATCCGTCCGCCGCCAGTGCCGCCACCCGCTGCTCGGCGTCGCTGAGGACCGGCGACGCCACGGCCTTGATGACGGGCCCGGCGGCCTGCCCGCCGGCGCCGCCGTTGCGCTGGCCGCGCGGCGCGGTGTCGGCCAGGGCGCCCGCGTGGCACTCCGTGGCCAGCGCGCGGGCCCGGCCGGCCAGCATTCCGGCCCTGCGGTGCTCGCCGATCGCGTGGTAGGCGTCGATGAGGTCGAACAGCGCCCTGGCGTGCTCGTACCTGTCGCCGCCGATCTGCAGCAGGTCGGCGGCGCGGCGCAGCAGTACGGCGCGGTGCCGGCGCTCGGCCGTCGCGGCCAGCACGCGCAGGGCCATGCCGTACACCCGCCTGGACCGCTTGCCGCCGCCCGCGAGCTGCTGGTCGATCAGCGCCCGCGCCTCCTCGATCTCGCCGAGCCGGACCAGCGCCTCGGCCGCGTCCACCCGCCACGGGATGAACTCCGGGACGTCCATCCGCCACGCGCCCATCAGCTCGCCGCACAGCCGCAGGTCGCGCAGCGCCTGCCGGGGCTGGCCGGAGACGAGCGCGAAGCGGCCCCGGCCGTAGAGGTACTGCGGGCCGAACCGGGTCTCCAGCATCGCCTCCGGCACCGGCTGGGCCGCCTGCCGCACATAGTCGAGGTGGCGGCCCATCGCCGCCCCGGCCATCAGCAGGACGCCCAAGGGCGCGCCGACGGCCACCCCCCAGCTGTCCGGCGAGATGAGATCGAGGGCCCGCTGGGCGTCGCGCGCCGCCGCCGCCAGGTCGCCCCGGCGTAGCGCGATCTCCGCCCGGATCGCCGAGAGCCTGGCCTGGCGGCTCGGCGCGTGCCGGCCGGCGGCCTCCGTGACGAAGGCGTCGCACCAGGGCGCGGCCCGATCGGCCCGATCGGTGTAGGTCAGGGTCAGCAGCGCGCACTCCACCGCGTCCATGGACATCTCGTCCAGGCGGGAGCCGCGCAGGACGCGCTCGGCGGTCTGCGCGAGCTCGGCGCTCGGGCCCTCGTGCAGCGCCGAGGCCAGCGCGTCGGCCGACTCCAGCCGGCGGTCGGCGCCCAGGGAACGGGCCGTGGCGCTCGCCTGCTCGGCGGGCGGCTCCGGCAGGTGCGGCAGGAAGGCGGGCCAGCTGCCCCGGCACCAGGCGCGCGTCGCGGCGAGCTCCGCCAGAGCCTCGCGGTCCAGCTCGCCCAGACGGCTCAGCACGTCCTTGGCGTCGGCGACGTGGCCGTGCCACAGCAGCGCCCTGGCCAGCACGATGGCGTCGGCGCCGCCCAGGTCGCCCTTGTGCAGCGCCTCGGTCAGCTCGGCCAGGTGCCCGGTCGGCGTGCCGGGGTCGATCCGCCAGGTGGCCCGGACCAGGGTGGTGGCGATCCGCGCCCGGCGCCGCCCGTCTTCGCACGCCCGCAGGGCCAGCTTGAGATACTCGATCGCCGACTCGACCCCGTCGTCGCGCAGCGCCTGCCTGGCGGCCTCTTCCAGCACCGACAGCGCCCACGGGTCGCCCGCGTGGCTCGCGGTGAGGAGATGGGTGGCCACCACGGGGGCGGGTGCGCCCTCCTGATAGGTCAGCTCGGCGGCCCGGCGGTGCAGGTCGACCAGCTCCGCGCCGTCCAGCCCGGCCAGCACGGCGGACGCGGCGGCCTCGTGCCGGAAGCGGCCCCCGGCGAGCAGGCCGGCCCCGGTCAGCGCCTGGGCGGCCCGGGCCGTGGTCGCCTCACCCTGGCCGAGCAGCCGCCCGGCGGTGCCGGGCTCGCCGAGCACGGCCAGCGCGCGGGCGACGGGCAGCAGGCCCGGGTCGGCGCGGTGCAGGCAGGCGAGCACCGCGTCGGCGTACCTCTCCCCGGGCTCGCCGGTGGCCTGCAGGTCCTCCAGCAGCGCGTCCACCAGCAGCCGGTTGCCGCCGCTCAGCTCGTGGCACCGGGCGGCGAAGAGGTCGGCCGCTTGCGCCCCCGCCCGCCGCCGTACCCGTGCGGCCACGCCCTCGGCCGACAGGTGTGCCAGCCGCACCGCGTGACAGTGCGGCTGGCGCGCCATCTCGGTGTGCAGCAGCGTCCGCAGGTGCGCGTGGTGGTCGGGGACGCTGAAGACGAGCATGATCTGGGCGTACGTCACCCGCCGGGCGAGGTAGGACAGGCACAGCTGCGAGGCGCGGTCGGCATGGTGCACGTCGTCCACGACGATGACCAGCGGGCGGCGCTCCGACTGCTTCAGCAGCACCGTGCAGAGCGCGTCCACGATCTGCACGTCCACGTGCTCGAAGGACTCGGCCCCCGGATCCCGCGACATCCGCGCGTGGGAGCCCTCGCGCAACAGATCCAGCGTGGCCGTACGGTGCTCGTCGGTCGGGGTGTTCCGCACCAGCTGGGAGAGCACGCCGAGCGGCAGGTCGCGCTCCGCCCGGGAGCCCGTCGCGGACAGCGGGAGCGCGCCCTGCTCCAGCGCCTGGTCGGCGAAGCCGTGCAGCAGCTCGCTCTTGCCGGTGGCGACGGCGCCCGTCACCATCGCGATCCGGCCCCGGCCGCCGACCGATTCCTCCAGCAGCTTGCGGAGATGGGCCATGCCCTGCCGTTGGTCGTCCACAGTCAGGGTCCTCCTTGTGCGTCCGAGGGACTTCGGTCACTCTCCGGCTGCCACCCAGGCGCGGTCACTCTCCGGCTGCCACCAGGCGGGGGCGCTCGGCGGGCAGACCGGGCCGGGCCGGCGCCGGACGGCTGGGCCGACCGGCCGGCCTGCGGTTCGCCGCGCGCACCGCCGAGAGCGCGGCCTCCGCCACGTCCGCGCCGATGCCGGCGCCCCACGCCGTGCCCGTGTCCAGGCCGCACTCGGCGTACACGACGACATCGCCCGGTGCGCGCCCGGCGAGCACGGGCCGCTCCGGCGTCAGCTCTTCGTCCAGCGGCGGCGCGGTGCGGTGCACCGCGCGCACCTGGACGCCCCACGGCGCGAGCACCGAGCCGATCGTGCGCACGGCGTCGGCGCAGGGGCCGCTCATCTCGCTCATCCGTACGCCGCCGTCGACGTACAAGGTGGCCGGCAGGGGCGTCCTGCCGATCGGCAGCGGCGCGGACGGGTCGCCCTGGTAGAGGTACACCTCGTGGAACAGGGCCCCGATCCGGCCGGGGGACAGCTCGCCGCCCAGCGTCTCGGCCTGTGCCTGCACCCGGGCGGCCAGGTCCGCCTGCAACCCGCGCGGCAGGTTGAGGCCGTGCCAGGCGCTCATCACGTAGGCCACGCCGCCTTTGCCCGACTGGCTGTTGACCCGCACCACCGCCTCGTAGGTGCGTCCCACGTCCTTGGGATCCACCGGCAGGTACGGCATGCGCCACGGCAGCTCGGCCGGCGCCACCCCGGTGGCGGCGGCCTGCCGCTCCCGATCGTCGAAGCCCTTCTTGATGGCGTCCTGGTGCGAGCCGGAGAAGGCGGTGTAGACCAGGTCGCCGCCGTAGGGGTGCCGGGGGTGCACCGGGAGCTGGTTGCACCGCTCGACCGTGCGGCGCACGGCGTTGATGTCGGAGAAGTCGATGCCGGGGTCGACGCCGTGGGAGAACAGGTTCATGCCCAGGGTGACCAGGCAGACGTTGCCCGCGCGCTCGCCGTTGCCGAACAGGCAGCCTTCGACCCGCTCGGCGCCGGCCAGCAGGGCCAGCTCCGCCGACGCCACGCCGGTGCCCCGGTCGTTGTGCGGGTGCACCGACAGGCACACGTGCTCGCGGTGCGGCAGGTTGCGGTCCAGCCACTCGATCTGGTCGGCGAAGACGTTGGGCAGCGAGCGCTCGACGGTGGTCGGGAAGTTCAGGATGATGCCCCGGCCCGCCTCGGGCTGCCAGACGTCCATGACGGCCGCGCACACCTCTAGGGAGAAGTCCGGCTCGGTCTCGTTGAACAGCTCGGGGGAGTACTGGTATCCCAGGTCGGTGCCGCCCAGCACGCGTTCGGCGTGCGCCATCATCACCTGGGTGCCGCGCACCGCGAGCTCGCGGCAGCCGGCCCGGTCGAGGTCGAAGACCAGCCGCCGGAACAGCGGGGAGGTGGCGTTGTAGATGTGCACCATCGCCCGGGGCGCGCCCTTGAGGCAGTCGACGGTCTCGCGGATCAGCTCCTCGCGGGCCTGGGTCAGCACGGTGATCCGCACGTCGTCGGGGATCAGGTCGCGCTCGATGAGCAGCCGTACGAAGTCGCGGTCGTCGCGGCTGGCGGCGGGGAAGCCGACCTCGATCTCCGTGTAGCCCATGGAGACCAGGAGGTCGAACATCATGAGCTTGCGGTCCGGGCTCATCGGGCGGGCCAGGGACTGGTTGCCGTCCCGCAGGTCGGTGGAGAGCCAGCGGGGGGCCGAGCGGAGGCGCCTGCTGGGCCAGGTGCGGTCGGTCAGGTCGAGCGGGGTGAATCCGGTGTAGCGTTCGGCGCCCTGCATGGTCGGATGTCCTTCCTGATGGTGTCCTGTTCTGTTCGCACCGGAGGAGGTGGCCGCCGCGAGGCGGTGGTTCCGTGTCGGGTGAATTTCCGATATCAGCACTGCGCGGGTTTCAACGGGAAAAGCCTCCCCTGCGTCCATGTCAGGGGGCGGGCCCGGGACGCCGGCGATTATCTCGTGGCGAGGCCGAAACTATAGGGGTCGCCATAGCGGGACAAGGCGGTGCACCATGAGTTCGTGGCTGAAATCCAAGGGGGCAGGCCGGGGTATCGAAAGGCGTAGTCCCACTACAACTTCCGGGGTGGCCCCCTTATCAGCGGGCGTGGCGCTGATGACAATCCGGCTATGCCAGGTAAATGGACTCCCTCGGCCCCGTTCCCCGCTGATGTCCTCGCCGGTGCGCGGGTCGTCGCCCTGTGCCTCGCCGAAGCCCGTCCGTCCGTGCTGGCCGTCTCGTCGCTGCGCTATCTGACCGGGGTCGCCCTGGCGCTGCCGATCACCTCGCTCGCCGAGCCCGCCAGGGTCCTGCAAGGGGGACTCGCCTGGGTGCTTTCGATCTTCGCGATCTACCTCTTCAACGGCGTCACCGACATCACCGAGGATCGCATCAACGGCTCCGGCCGGCCGATCGCCAGGGGGGACCTGTCTCCCGGCACGGCCACGGCCGTGGCCGCCGGGGCGGCCGTCCTCGCGCTCGTCGCCACGGTGGGCCTGCCCGGGCCGATGAGCTGGATCATCGCCGTCAACCTCGGGCTCGGCTACCTCTACTCGGGGCCGCCCGCCGCCCTGAAGAGCAGCTCCGGTGGCACGGTGGCGGTCCTCGTACTGTCCGGGCTGCTGTCCTACCTCGCCGGGTTCACCGTCGCGACGGCCGACACCGGCGGGGTCGCGCCGACCGGGCTGATCGTGTTCGCCGCCGCCGCGACCTGCTGGATGGTCATGGTCGGCGTGCCGGCGAAGGACCTGTCCGACATCCCGGGGGACGCGGCGGCCGGCCGGCGTACGGTCGGCGTGCTGCTCGGCGAGCGGGTGTCGAGCCGGCTGATGATGGTGGCCGCGCTGACGCTGCTGGCCGCCTTCTGCGTGGCCGTGGTGATCTGGGAGGCGCGGCTGGCCGGTGTGCTGGCGGCGATGGCGGCCGGGGTCACGGCGGTGGTCGTGGCGGGGACGCGCGTCCGGGTCCGGGCGGCTGAGCAGGAGCGCGGAGCGCGCCGGCGGCCATACAAGACCTTTATGGCCACGCAACACCTTGTTCACATTACGGCTGTCTTGTCGAACATATGACGCTATATGTTGCGGTGATCTCCCCGATGATCGATAGTGGGAGGCGTGCTTGTACTCGGCCCACGGCCGGAGGGGACGTCAGTGGAGGGGGCTCACAAAGCAACGGATGATCCGGCGAGATGCGTCGATTCGTGTCGCGACGAAATCCTCGCAGAATTCGAGTCGGCCCTGCTGACCACCGGAAACGCCGTTTTCGCGGCTTCCCAGGCCAGGCGTCAGGCCCTATTGACCGCGCAGTACGTTCTGGAGGACGTGGCCGCTACGCTACGCGCCGGAAAGGTCCAGGTCAGTAACCGGCACAAACTTCATGCGCGTGAAGTGGGAAACGCCAGAGCCGCGGAAGGAGTTCACCCTGCCGCTTCTCTTGAGGCGGGCTCACTTTTCTTCCGCACTGCCGTCAATCATCTCGCCCGGCGCATGGCCGTCGAATTCGACGAGCCCGCCGAGGTGCTGGCGCTGGCCGTCACCGGCATGGAGGAGAGCCTGTCGCGGCGGGTCCGTGACGCGTCGGAGAGCTACAACGGCTTCCTGCTCAACCAGGTGCACCAGGCCCAGGAGGACGAGCGCCGGCGCATCGCGCGGGAACTGCACGACCGGATAGGGCACGGCATCAGCGTCGCCCACCAGCAACTGGCCCTGTCGGAGGTCTACCACGCCACCGACCCGGCGCGCGCCCTGGCCAAGATCGCGGTCGTGCAGCAGGCCGTACAGGAGATCATGGAGAATCTGCGGCAGATCACCTCCGAGCTGCACCCGGCCACCCCGGCGGGTGACCTGGAGAAGTCCCTGCTGAGCTTCCTGGAGACGGTCGAGGACGACGACGTGTGCGTCGGCCTCGACGTCAACGGCGACGAGTCCTGGGCGGACCCGGCGAGCATCGGCGAGGCGTTCCTCATCGTCCGCGAGGCGGCGCGCAACGCGCTCACCCACGCCGGCGCCGCGTCGGTGTTCATCCGGGTGGACATCGCCCCGCACGCGCTGATCGCGTCGGTGCAGGACGACGGCCGGGGCTTCGACCCGGCGACCGCCCGCGAGCAGGGCGGTGTGGGCCTGGCCTCGATGCGCGAGCGGGCCGCGCTGCTCGGCGGCCGGGTCGTGATCTCCAGCACGCCGCGCGGCGGCTGCCTGGTCGAAGTGTTCATCCCACTCAAGAGGCAAAACGGTGGACCGGACGGCGGCTGACACGACCATCTCCATCGCTCTGGTGGACGACCATGCGCTGTTCCGGGAGGGGCTGCGCGAGATTCTCGAGTCCGTGGGCGACATGAGGATCGTCGGCGAGGCCGGCGACTCGACGGCCGCCGTCACCCTGGTCGCCGGCACCCGCCCCGACGTCGTGCTGCTGGACGTGGAGATCCCCGGCGACGAGGTCACCGAGACCGTCTCCCGGATCCGCACCCTGTCGCCGGACACCAGGATCATCATCCTGAGCATGTACGACGGTCCGCAGCTGCTCAGCAGGCTGCTGGGCGCGGGGATCCGCGGCTATCTGCTCAAGAGCGTGCACCGGCACGAGCTGATCGCGGCGGTGCGCAGCGTGCGCGAGGACCCCTCCAGGGTGGTGCTCGCCGTCTCGCGCAACAGCGTCGCCCAGGTGGAGGCGGCGGCCGCGCCGACGCTGTCGGACAAGGAGCTGGAGGTGCTCCAGCTCGCGGCGCAGGCGCTGAGCAACAGCCAGATCGCCCGCAAGCTCGGCCTGGCCGAGGCGACGGTGAAGCGCCACATGCGCAACATCTTCGTCAAGCTCAACGCGGTCTCGCGGATCGACGCGGTGAACAAGGCGCTGGCCGCCTCCCTGATCATGCCGCAGGGCAGGACCGACCCGGACTGACCCGCGCCTCAGATCAGCGGGACCGGCGAGTGCGCCAATTCGGCGGGGAAGCTCCCGGGGAACAGCCCGGTCAGCCGCTCGCGGACCTCCGGTGGCAGCTCGACCGCCGAGGCGGCGAGGTTCATCTCCAGATGCACCTGGTCACGGGTGCTGGGCACCGGCACGATGTGCTCCTCGCGCGCCAGCAACCAGGCCAGCGCGAGCCGGCCCGTGCCCAGGTCGAGCCGGGCGGCCACGGTCTCCAGCCGCTGCAGCGGCCCGGCGTGCAGCCGCAGCCGCTCGGGCCTGAACCGGGGGTCGGAGCGCCGCCAGTCGCCCGGGGTGAGCCGGTCGGTCCTGATCCGGCCGGTCAGGAAGCCGCGGCCGAGCGGGCGGACCGCCACGATGGCGACGCCCAGCTCACGCGCGGTGGTGAGCAGCGTGGCGTCGACGCAGGTCCCCCAGAGGGAGTATTCGATGGCGAGCGCGGCGATCGGGTGCACGGCGTGGGCCCGCCGGAGCTGCTCGGTGGTGGCGTTGGACAGCCCGATGCAGCCGATCTTGCCGGCCCGCACCAGCTCGGCCAGCCGGGCCACGCCGTCCTCGATCGGCGCCCGGGAGCCACGGCACTGCAGGTAGTAGAGGCCGATGCGGTCGATGCCGAGGCGGCGGAGCGACGACTCGCAGGCGCGCTCCAGGTCGCCGGGGCGCTCGTCGACCTCCACCGGCTCCTGGGGGCCGCGCACGCGCATGCCGCCGCGGGTGGCCACCACGACCTCGCCGGACCGCCCGGCGACGGCCCGGCCGACCATCCGCTCCACCTCGCCGGCCGCGTAGAAGTCGGCCGTGTCGAGGAAGGTCACACCGGCGTCGAGCGCCCGGCGGACCAGCCGGTCCGCCTCCGTGGCCTCGACGGGGCCGTAGGCACCGCTCAGGGCCATCGAGCCGAGTCCGATCGCGGAAATCACCGGTCCCGTTCGGCCTAGCCTCGTGTAGCGCACCGAATTCCCTTCACGTGTCCCCCCGACTCGTTGACGGCTCTAGTCAAAGTGTGTTGAGCCGCTAAGTCAAATGGGACTATTTCCACGGGTGCCTTGCCGAGGAACCCGAGACCATGGTACGGCCGTGATGTGCTAAAGCACGATTTTTTCCCCTACGTTGTCGTAGGGGTGCCAGGTGTCTGTGCAGATTGTCGTGGTTCCAGACCCCTACTCGCCCTTATTTCCCGTACGAGTGGGAGCGGAAATTCTTTCAGGGCTACAGGGAATTGTGGAAATTAGTTACTGTTTGGGGGGAATCCCTG
Source organism: Nonomuraea glycinis (assembly GCF_035920485.1). Taxonomy (GTDB): domain Bacteria; phylum Actinomycetota; class Actinomycetes; order Streptosporangiales; family Streptosporangiaceae; genus Nonomuraea; species Nonomuraea glycinis. The sequence continues at coordinate 9,583,058 of NZ_CP109166.1, read as the reverse complement.
CTGTTACAGGCCCCTGTGGAGGTACGTGTGACCGGCCCCCTCAGGTTCGGTGTGGTTCTCATCACAGAGGACTGTTCCCGAGCCGAGTGGATGACCAAATGCCGCCGGGCGGAGGCGCTGGGTTACGACGTGATCGCCGTGCCCGACCACCTGAACCTGCTCTCGCCCTTCCCGTCGGCGATGCTGGCCGCCGAGGCCACCGAGCGCCCGGCCATCGGCACGTACGTGCTCAACGCCGCGTTCCACCACCCCGTCCTGCTGGCCAGGGACGTCACCACCACCGACCGGCTCATCGGCGGGCGGCTGGAGCTGGGACTCGGCACGGGCTACGTCAGGTCCGAGTTCGCCGCCCTGGGCCTGCCCGACGACCCGGCATCGCGTACGCGCCGGCTGGAGGAGCTGGTCGGCGCGCTGGACCCGCTGCTGGCGGGCAAGGGGCCACCGCTCATGATCGGCGGCCACGGCGACCGCGTGCTCCGGCTGGCCGCGCGGCGGGCCGAGATCGTCAGCTTCACCGGCGCCCCCTACCGGGCGGAGTACGGCAGGACCGCCCTGGTCGACGCGGCGGAGCTGCTTCGGCGGGTGGAGTTCGTCCGGGCCGCGGCCGGGCCGCGCGCCGCGCGGATCGAGCTGAACGTGCTGACCAAGGCCACGGTGCTGACCGGTGACCGGCGGGCCGGCGCCGAGACCGTCCGCCGGTACGCCCCGGATCTGCCGCCGGAGCGGCTGCTGGAGCTGCCGACGCTGTTCGTGGGGACGCCGGCGCAGATCGCGGAGCAGGTGCGCGGGCACCGTGAGCGGTTCGGCCTGTCCTACTTCACCGTGATGGAGCCGGCCATGGCGGACTTCGGCAAGGTCATCGAGCTGCTGCGGTGAGCCGGTCGGCGTGCGCCAGGCCGTGCAGGCAGCTGACCAGGGTGCGGGCCTCGACGTTCAGGTAGTAGCTGTGCCGCAGCAACTCGTCGAGCTGGTGCAGGGCCACCCAGCGGAAGTCCGGGTGGCCGGGCAGCGGGTCCTCGGCGGTCTCCACCACGAGGTAGCGGTTGCGCGCGTGGTAGAAGCGCCCGCCCTCCTCCGCCAGCACCGTGTCGAAACGCACGCTGCCGGGCTCGGCGGCGAGCACCTCCGCCAGCAGTGGCGGCCGGGCCCGGGGCGGCAGATGATCGTAGTTGCCGGGGGTGCACTGCACGGTGGGGGCCAGCTCCACCACGTCGGTGTAGCCGGGATCGACCCGCGCGTGCGCCAGGGCGTGCAGCACCCCGCCGATCCGCCTGACCAGGAACGCGGCGACGCCGGTGCCCACGGGCGCGATCATCGGCTGGTCCCAGCCGCCGACCTCGCGCCCGCACGCGCGCACCCGTACCCCGATGACCTCGAAGAACCTGCCGGTGTCGTGCGTGATGCGGCCCTCGGCCCGCCGCCACGCGCGCAGCCGCCCGAGCGCGAGCGGCCGGGCCTGGATGTCGACCGTGGAGCGCAGGCCGCTCAGCCAGCTCAGGATTTCGCCCGTGGTGTGCACGGCGGGGCGGCCCGGCAGGCGGGAGCGGGCCACGAGCGCGCCGAAGCCCTCGGCCGCCGGGCCGGGCTGGGGCGGCAGGCAGGCCAGCACCGTACGGGCGTCCATGTTCACCAGCTCCGGCACGGACAGCAGCTCGTGCACCCGGTGCAGCGGCAGCCAGCGGAACCCCTCGGCCGCCTCGACGTGCGCGGCGACCTCCACCACCATGTTGCGGTTGCGCTTGCGGTAGAACCACGCGCCCTGCTCGGACTGGCGCACGTCGGCGAGCACCCGGCCGCGCGCCTCCCGGAAGAAGTCCAGGTACGGCACCGGCCGCCCCTCGTGCACCCGCGTGTAGTTGCTCCTGGTGGCCTGCACGGTGGGCGAGAGCTGCGGCCCGTCGGGATTGCCCGGCTCGTTCTTGGCCTGCATCAGCAGGTACGGCACGCCGTCCACCCGCTTGAGCAGGATGCCGAGGATGCCCGCCTCGGGCTGGTTGATGATGGGCTGCGTCCAGGCGGTCACCGGCCCCGCCGGATGCCGGACGTCCAGGCCCTCGACGGTGAAGAAGCGCCCGCTGCGGTGCCGGAGGTCGCCCGTCACCGGGTCGGCACGCCATCCGGCCAGCTCCTCCAGAGGCACCCGCGTCACCTCCATGAAGGTGTGGCCGGCGACCTCCTCCAGCCAGTCGCGCACGTCGATGATGGCCACTCCTCAGCGCTCGCGGGTCCGTCATGGCCGAACCTGCCACGCGGCCGCCACCCCGCTCAACCCCTGCCCGCCCGCACCCGTCCCCTGTCCTGCGAGCCCGATGGAATAGGGGTTCTGCGCCGGTACGACCCTTCATAGGCTTCTAGGGTGGACGCCATGACCGAGCAGCCGGACATGCGAGCAAGTGACCAGGACCGCGAGAGGGTGGCCGAGATGCTCCGTGTCGCGGTCAGCGACGGGCGGATCACCCTCGACGAGTTCAACGAGCGGGTCGACCGCACCTTCACCGCCCGGACCCGAGGGCAGCTGGACGTGCTGGTCGCGGACCTGTGGCAGACGAGGGCCGTGGCCCCGGCCGTCCCCACGGCCGCCATGGCCGTCCCCAGCGCCACCGGCGCGCTGGAGCTGCACACCCGCAGCGGCAAGGTCGTGCAGGACGGGCGCTGGACGGTGCCGCCGTACCTCAGCGCCAGGGCGGGCCGGTTCGGCACGGTGAAGATCGACTTCACCCGGGCGGACTGCCCGCATCAGGAGGTCGTGATCGACCTGGGGATCACCTCCTGGTTCGGTGACGTCATCCTCATCGTCCCGCCCGGCTGGATCGTCCGCGACGACGAGGTCGTGCGGCGCTGGATGGGCGCCGTCTTCAACCGCCCGCCCGTGGCGCTGGCCCACGACGGCGTGGTCATCCGGCTCACCGGATTCGTGAAGACCGGCGACGTATGGGTGAGGTACCGCCACCCCTGACGCGGGCCCGCACGCTCAAGGAGGATCGCATGGAGTGCCGGATCTGCTCCGGAAGGCTGCACCAGTTCGCCGACTTCGGGCGGCAACCCGTCTCCGACGCCTTCGTCACCCCCGGCGGCACGGCATCGGAGTTCTTCTTCCACCTGGCCGTGGGAGTCTGCGAGGACTGCTCGATGGCGCAGCTCCTGCACGAGGTGGACCGGGAGCGGATGTTCCACGACGACTACCCGTACCTCTCCTCGGGGTCGGCGGTGATGCGCGCGCACTTCGACGCGCTGGCCAAGCGGCTGCTCGCCACCGAGCTGACCGGTCCGGACCCGTTCGTGGTCGAGCTGGGCTGCAACGACGGCACCATGCTCGCGACCATCGCCGACGAGGGCGTCCGGCACCTCGGCGTCGAGCCCTCCGGAGGCGTGGCCGACCTGGCGGCGGCCCGGGGCGTACGGGTGCGCAAGGACTTCTTCGAGGCCGGCGTCGCCGCCGAGATCCGCGCCGCCGACGGGCCCGCCGACGTCGTCTACGCGGCCAACACGCTGTGCCACATCCCCTACATGGACTCCATCCTGAGCGGGGTGGACGCGCTGCTGAGTCCCGGCGGCGTGTTCGTCTTCGAGGACCCCTACCTCGGCGACATCGTGGAGCGGGCCTCCTTCGACCAGATCTACGACGAGCACTTCTACTTCTTCTGCGCCACCTCCGTCCGCGCCATGGCCGACCGTCACGGGTTCGAACTGGTGGACGTGGAGCGGCTGCCGGTGCACGGCGGCGAGGTCCGCTACACGCTGGCCAGGCGCGGCGCGCGCACGCCGAGCGCGGCCGTGGCCGGCCTGCTGGCGGCCGAGCGGGCCGCGCGGCTGACCGAGCCGGCGACGCTGCGCGCCTTCGCGGCGCGGGTCGCCGCCAACCGCGACGACCTCGTGGCGCTGCTGCGGCGGCTGCGCGAGCAGGGCGCCCGGGTGTACGGCTACGGGGCCACCGCCAAGAGCGCCACCGTGCTGAACTACTGCGGCATCGGGCCGGACCTGGTCTCCTTCGTCTGCGACACGACCCCCGCCAAGCAGGGCAGGCTCACGCCCGGCTCGCACCTGCCGGTACGCGGGCCCGAGGCATTCGCCGACCCCTATCCCGACTACGCGCTGCTGCTCGCCTGGAACCACGCCGAGGAGATCATGGCCAAGGAGACGGCGTTCCGCGAGGCGGGTGGCCGGTGGATCCTGTACGTCCCCACGGTGCACACCGTGGGCGCCTCATGACCGGTCCCGGCGAGGCGCGGCCGTGAGGCACCGCGAGCTGGCCGTGGCCGGCGCGTACGCCTTCGAACCGGTCGTCTTCGGCGACGAGCGCGGCACCTTCGCCTCGCCGTACCAGGCGAAGGCGTTCGTGGCGGCGGTCGGGCGGCCGCTGTTCCCCGTCGCGCAGGTCAGCCGGAACGTCTCCCGGCGTGGCGTGGTGCGCGGCATCCACTACACGCTCACGCCGCCCGGCACCGCGAAGTACGTCTACTGCGCGGGCGGGCGGGTGCTGGACCTGGTGGTGGACCTGCGGGTGGGGTCGCCGACGTTCGCCCGGTGGGACGCGGTGGAGCTGGCCGCCGACACCGGCCGGGCCGTCTACTTCCCGCCGGGGGTCGGCCACGCCTTCGTCGCGCTCGAGGACGACAGCGTGGTGTGTTACCTGCTGTCGGCGGAGTACCGGGCCGAGAACGAGCTGACCCTGTCGGTGTTCGACGAGGAGATCGGGGTGCGGTTGCCCGACGGGCCGCCGCCGATCCTGTCGGAGCGCGACCGGACCGCGCGCACGCTGGGCGAGGCCGCCGCGTGCGGCCTCCTGCCCGAATACATCCGCTGAGCCGAACCGCCGGTCCCGTGACGGCGGGTCCCGTGACGGCGGGTCATGTCACGGCGGGCCGCGTTACAGGCTGGTCGTGTCACAAGACGGCGTGGAGAGCGGCGATGACCTTTTCCTGGACGCCGAGCGGCAGCGACGGGTACATCGGCAGGGAGAAGATCTCCCCGGCCAGCGCCTCGGTGACCGGCAGGCGGCCCGGCGCGTAGCCCAGGTGCGCGAAGCCCGACATGGTGTGCACCGGCCACGGATAGCTGATGTTGAGGTGGATGTCGTGCCCGCGCAGCGCCTCGATGATCTCGTCGCGCCGCGGGTGGCGGACCACGTACAGGTAATAGGCGTGCTCGTTGCCCGCGGCGGTCTCGGGCAGCACCAGGCCGGTGCCGGCCAGGCCGTCGGCGTAGCGGGCCGCCACCGCCCGCCGCCCCGCGACGTAGTCGTCGAGCCGGGTCAGCTTGCGGCGCAGGATCTCCGCCTGCACCTCGTCCAGCCGGGCGTTGTGGCCGGGCGTCTCCACGACGTAGTAGGTCTGCTCCATGCCGTAGTAGCGCAGCCGCCGCAGCGCGCGGTCCACCTCGTCGTCGGAGGTGATCGTGGCACCGCCGTCGCCGTACGCGCCGAGCACCTTGGTCGGATAGAACGAGAACGCCGCCGCGTGCCCCATCGACCCGGCCCGCCGGCCATGGTGGCGGGCGCCGTGCGCCTGTGCGCAGTCCTCCAGGATCACCAGGTCGTGCCGGGCCGCCAGCCGCTCCAGCGGAGCCATGTCCACGCACTGGCCGTACAGGTGGACGGGCAGCAGGCACCGGGTCCGCGGCGTGATGGCGGCCTCCACCTGGGTCACGTCCATCAGGTACGTGCGCGGGTCCACATCGGTGAAGACCGGCGTCGCCCCCACGGCGTCGATGGCCACCACGGTGGGCGCAGCGGTGTTGGAGACGGTGACGACCTCGTCGCCCTTGCCGACGCCGAGCGCCTGCAGGGCCAGCTTGATGGCGTTGGTGCCGTTGTCCACGCCTGCGCAGTGCCGCACCCCGTGGTAGGCGGCGAACTCCGCCTCGAAGGAGCGCACGCTCGCGCCCAGGACGAGCTGCCCGGAACGGAACACCGTCTCGACCGCGTCGAGGATGTCCTGGCGCTCGGATTCGTATTCCGGCAGATAGTCCCAGACCCGCGTGGGCATCGTCGTCCTCCTCATGATGTGCCGTCAGGGTAGGCATGGCCGGTCGGCGCGCGGAACCCCTAGAACGGGCCCGGCATCAGGGGGAGATTAGGGGTGCTGTATTGCGGCCGCCGTTAATAGCTTGAGATGGCTATCTATACGTGGATCCAGCGAAAGATCTCACATGAAGCGACACTATCTTTTTATGTGTCAGCCCGATCACGGCCATGTCATTCCGCATCTCGCCGTGGTCGCGGAATTGGTTCGCCGGGGAAATCGAGTCACTTATCTCACCGCGCCCGCGATGGCACGGCACGCCGAAGGGGCGGGCGCGACCGTGCTCGCCTATGACTCGGCCTACCGGTCCGTGGATTTGCGCAAGCTGGAGGACGATCCGCTGGGGCTGCTCTCCCTGTTCCTGGACGAGAGCGCGGCGATGCTGCGGGCGGCCGACGGGCTGCGCGACCGGCCCGACCTGATCGTCTACGACATCTCGATCCTGCACGCCGGGCGCATCCTGGCCAGGAAGTGGGGGCTGCCGGCCACGCAGCTCATCCCGGTGTTCGCCTCCAACGAGCATTTCTCGTACCTTTCCGCCATCTACGGCGGGCAGGAGGCGGTGCGCGAGCTGCCCGGATGGGTGGACGGGATGCTCGCCAGGACCCGCGAGCTGGCTCTCGCGCACGGGGTGCGGGCCGACCCGGCCGAGCTGTGGTGGGAGGTCCAGGACGCCAACCTGGTCAACCTGCCGCGCTCGTTCCAGTTCGCCGGCGAGACCTTCGACGAGCGCTTCGCGTTCGTCGGCCCGTGCCTGGGCGAGCGTGCGTTCCTGTCGGGATGGGAGCCGCCGGGCGACGGGCTGCCGGTCGCGCTGCTGTCCTTCGGCACCGTGGCCAGCGGGCGGCCCGACCTGGTGCGCACCTGCGTGCGCGCCTTCGCGGAGCTGCCCTGGCACGGCGTGGTCACCCTGGGCGACGGCATGGACCCGGCCGAGCTCGGCCCGCTGCCGCCGACGATCGAGGTCCACCGGTGGGTGTCGCACCTGGCGGTGCTGGCGCACGCCTCGGTGGCGGTCACCCACGGGGGCATGGGCACCGCCATGGAGACCCTGTACCGGGGCTGCCCCATGGTCGTGGTGCCCGCTACGGCCATCGACCGGCCGCCCGCCCGCCGGGTCGCCGAGCTGGGCCTGGGCCAGGTCGTCGAGCCGGCCGAGCTGACCCCGGCGCGCCTGGTCGACGCGGTCCTGGCGGTGGCCGCCGACCCTCGGGTGCGGCGCAACGCCGAGGCGATGCGCGGCGACATCCGGGCCGCCGGCGGCACCCCGCGAGCCGCCGACGAGCTCGAACGCCACCTGGCACGGGCGGTCTGATGGGCGCGCCGATGATGGGGCAGGCGCCGGGACCCGCCTTCGAGTTCCACGTGCTGGGGCCGCTCAAAGTGCTCAAGGACGGCATCGAGCTGCCGATGAGCGCCAACAGGGAGCTGGCCATCCTGGCCTGCCTGCTGCTGAACGCCAACCGGGTGATGAGCGTGGAGCGGCTCGTCGAGGCGGTGTGGGCCGGCTCGGCCCCGAGCAGCGCCTGGCGGCAGATCGCCATCTGCGTGTCACGGCTGCGCCGCAGGCTCGGCGCGGGCGTGATCGAGACCTCCAGCCCCGGTTACCTGCTGCGCGTGCCCGCCGACGGCATCGACTGGCTCAGGTTCACCGCCATGGTGACGCAGGCGCGCGAGCAGGCCGCCCGCGACCAGGAAGGGGCCGTCGCGCTGCTGCGGGAGGCGCTCGCGCTGTGGCGCGGCACCCCGTTCGAGGACCTCAGGGGCCTGCGGTACGACGTGGCGCGGATGGCCGAATGCCGGCTGGAGGCGCTGGAGACCTGCCTGGAGCTGGAGATCGGGCTGGGCAGGCACCACCAGGTGATCCCCGAGTTGCTGGCGCTGGTCGCCGAGTCGCCGTTCCGTGAGCGGGTGCGCGCCCAGCTCATGCTGGCGCAGTACCGTGCGGGCCGGCGGGCCGAGGCGCTGCGCACCTACCAGGAGACGCGGCGCTTCCTGCTGGAGCAGATCGGCCTGGAGCCCGGACCCGCGCTGCGCCGGCTGCACGAGCAGATCCTGCGCGACGAGTCCGTGCTGATGCGCGCGCCGGTTCCCGCGCCCGCGCCGCCCGCCCCGGTCGTGCCGTGCCAGCTGCCGCCGCAGGTCCTGCCGTTCGTGGGCCGCGCGGCGGAACTGGCCGGGCTCGACGCCGCGCTGCGCCCCGATCCGGAGCCCGCGATGCCCGGCACCATGGTGCTCAGCGGCGCGCCGGGCGTCGGCAAGACCACGCTGGCGCTGCGGTGGGCGCACGCCCGGATCGACTGGTTCCCCGACGGCCAGCTCTTCGCCGACCTGGACGGCATCGAGCCGCACGTCGTACTGGACCGCTTCCTGCGGGCGCTCGGCGAGCAGGACATCCCCGCCGACCACGCCGAAAAGCTGGCCCTGTACCGCAGCAGGACCGCCCGCCGCAGGCTGCTCGTGGTGCTGGACAACGCCGGTGACGAGGTGGCGTCCCTGCTGCCGGGCGGGGCGGGCTGCCGGGTCGTGGTGATCAGCGCCGCGCCTCTGGACGAGCTGGTCGCCAGGCAGGGTGCGCACCGGGTGTTCCTCGCGCCGCTGGAGGAGGACGCGGCACGCGAGCTGGCCGACATGCTCGTGGGCGCGGCGGGCACCGCCCTCGGGCCGCAGGCGGTGACCGACCTCGTGGCGACCTCCTGCGGCAACCCGCTCTCCCTCCGCCTCGGCGCCGCCCGCCTGCGCTCCCGCGTCGCCCACGCCTGACCTCCCAGGGCTGATCCTGCCGCCCTCTCGCTTCCGGGGTCAGGCCGGGCTCCGCACCCGCCGGGTCGGCGGAGTCCCCCACCTCGGAGAGTGGTGGGTCAGGGCTTGGCGAGGATGGTGGTCAGGGCCGTGGTGAGGGTGCGCTCGGGGTCGTCGGAGGCGGTCGCCGTCCGCCAGGCGACGTGGCCGTCCGGGCGCACCAGGACCGCGCCCGCCGCGCCGGCGCCGTACTCCGTGGCCCAGGTCGCGGAGGCGTACGGGCCGCCGTACTCCGTGGCCCGGCTCGTGGCGGCATGCGCGCCGTCCTCCTGGGTGGCCCGGCTCGTGGCGGCGGGCGCGCCGCCGTCGGGGAGGATCTCGATCGGTGTCAGGGCGCAGCCGGTACGGCGGGTCGTGGCATGGGCGGCGCTTGACCAGGAGGGGTTCGCGGTCAGCAGGGTGAAGCAGGGGCCGAGCAGGTCCAGGGTGGACACGGGACCGTCCGGGCCCGTCAGCCACACGTGCGGGGCGCGGTGGCCGGGGCGGGCGGACGGGACGTAGACGCGGTAGGGGTCGCCGGGGGCGGGGGCCGGGGTGCCGTCCGGGATCACCGCGGCGGAGTCGTACCCGAAGCCGAGCACCAGCCCTTCGCAGCTGCGCCGGCCCGCCTGCTGGTCGACGGCCTCGCGCATGGACAGCCGCCCCTCCATCATCTGGAAGGTGATCAGCGCGTTGGTCAGGCTCTCGTCCACGGTCCGGGCGGCGATCGGCCGGCGCTCGGCGGTGTAGGTGTCCAGCAGCGCCGGCCCGGCCGCGCCATGCAGGACGGCGGCCAGCTTCCAGGCGAGGTTGTGGGCGTCCTGAATGCCACAGTTCATGCCGAAACCGCCCTGCGGGGTGGCCACGTGCGCGGCATCCCCGGCCAGAAAGACCCGGCCGGACTGGAAGCCGTCGGCGACCTTGGCCTGCTGCAGCCAGGGCAGCACGCCGAGGATCTCGACCGGCAGGTCCGGCACCCCGACGGCGGCGCGCACGGCGGCCAGGCACGCCTCCTCGGTGAAGTCGGCGGGACTGCCGCCCTCCTCGGGCTCGTACCCGGTCTGCACCATCCACCGGCGCCCGTGATCGACCGCTTCCACCGCGCACGGCGGATCGCGCAGGAAGGACAGCGCGGCCCGCCGCTCGGGCGGCAGGAAACCCAGGTCGGCCTCGAACATGATGCTGATCATGTGGCCGAGCACCGGCGGCCCTTCGGCCTTGATGCCGAGCCGGTCGCGCACGCCGCTGCGGCTGCCGTCGGCGGCCACCAGATAGCGGCAGCGGACCAGGATCTCCCGCCCCTCGGCGGACACCACGGCCTCCACCCCGCCCGCGACCTCGCGCATGGAGGTCATGGCGGCCCCGAACCGGACGTCCGCCGCCGGTCCCTTCTCGGCGCGCCGGCGCAGGATGACCTCCAGCAGGTCCTGCGAGCAGAGGAAGGTGTAGGTGGGGCTGTGCGGGGCGTCGCGCTGCAGCGCCGCCGCCGACCGGACGAAGTCGTCCGCCGTCAGGCAGCTCCCGACGCCCACCGCCAGGAACTCCTCGCGCGGCATTCCGGCGCTCTCCACCTCGTCCTGAATTCCCCAGGACCGGAAAATCTCCATGGTCCGGGTGGTGATGAGCCGGGCCTTGGGGAAAATCGCCGTACCCGCATGCTTTTCGACCAGCAGGGTGGATATTCCGTGGCGGGAGAGTTCGACGGCGGTGGACAGTCCGACGGGCCCGCCCCCGACCACCAATACGTCCACCTCATGCTGATCCATGGCATCAGCATCGAATATGCCGATTACCTCAGTCAATACGAGGATATCCGCATGATACAGGCGTGATATCCCCACTTAGTAACTTATCTAGGGAAGATCCAGATAAGTCATTCTGCGCTTGCCGAATTCCTGGAGACGCTGATGCTGTTCACCCAAGGCTCCGTGGCCCTGGTCACCGGCGGGTCGCGCGGGATCGGCCGGGCCGTCGCACTCGACCTGGCCAGGGAGGGCGCCCACGTCATCGTCAACTACGCCAGATCGGAGCAGGACGCCAAGGAGGTCGTCGCCCGGATCGAGGAGGAGGGCGGCAGCGCGTCGAGCGTGCGGGCGGACGTCACCGACGAGGAGTCCGTACGCCGCGTGTTCCGCGACATCCGGGCCGAGCACGGCCACCTCGACGTGCTGGTGACCAGCGCCGGCATCACCCAGGACCGCTATCTCATCGCCATGAGCCTGGAGCAGTTCCGCGCCCCGGTGGACACCAACCTGGTCGGCACCTTCCTCGCCTGCCGGGAGGCGCTGAAGCTGATGCAGCACCAGCGCAGCGGTTCCATCGTGACCCTGTCCTCCTCCAGCGGACTGGACGGCGGCTTCCCCGGCCAGACCAACTACGTGGCGTCCAAGGGCGCGATCATCGCCTTCACGCACGCGCTGTCCAACGAGGCGGCCCCGCACGGGGTGCGGGCCAACGTGGTCGCGCCCGGGTTCGTCGCCACCGACATGACCCGCCGGGTCCCCGCCGACATCAGGAAGCAGTACGAGTCGCGCATCCGCCTCGGCCGGATGGGACGTCCCGAGGAGATCGCCTCGATCGTCACCTTTCTGGCCTCCGACAAGGCGTCGTACATGTCCGGCTCGGTGGTGGTCGCCCACGGCGGCGGCCTCGGGTGAACCACCCACCTCTCCCTCACGCAAGCCCCGAGGCACCAGGAGGAATCATGACCATCGACGAGCTGCGCGCCAAGGCCGCCGAGCGGCAGCAGACCTGCAGCCAGATCAAGAAGATGATCGTCTCGCGGCTCGACCTGGAGATCGAGCCGGACTGGATCACCGACGACCAGCCGCTGTTCGGCCGCGGCCTGGAGCTGGACAGCCTCGACGTGCTGGAGCTCTACGTCGCCATCGAGGCGGAGTTCGGGGTCGCGCTGTACGACAGCGAGATGGCCGTCTTCGGCTCGGTGTCGCGGCTCGCGGACGAGGTCAACCCCGCCCTGCGGGCCCAGGGATGACGCTCACCCAGGCGCAGCCCGCCGCCCTGCCCGTGGTCTCCGGGCTGACCCACGACCAGGTGCGCGCAGTGCTGCCGCACCGCTGGCCGATGCTGCTGCTGGACCGGGTCGGCAAGGTGGAACCCGGCGTGAAGGGCACCGCCACCAAGAACGTCGCGGGCACCGAGCTGTGGTTCCAGGGCCACTTCCCGAACGAGGCGGTGCTGCCCGGCGTCGTGATCACCGAGGCGCTGGCCCAGCTCGCCGGCGTGGTCTTCGCCCTGGCCGGGGCCAGCGAGATCAGCTACCTGGCGGGCATCAAGTCGATGCGCTTCCGGCGCCCGGTCGTCCCCGGTGACCAGCTCACCCTCACGGCCGAGCGCGCCGGAGGCGGCGGCGGATTCGCGGAGTTCCGCGTGTCGGCCCGGGTGGCCGGTCAGGTGGCCGCCGAAGGAATCCTCACGATCGCCGATCCGGCCGGTCAACGTTCTGTGCGAAAGGTGTGAACCATGGTCAACGTCCTCGCGGCCACCCATCCTGAGGGAACCGTCTACGGCGAGGTCGGCGACGTGACCGTGCCGCTGCGTTTCTCGGCCGCGCCCGACGCGCTGTCGCAGGAGTACGCGGCACTCAGGGAGCGCGCCGCCGTCCTCGATCTCAGCGGGCACCGGCTCATCGAGATCACCGGCCCCGGCGCGGTGGAGTACGCGCAGCGGGTGCTGGCCCGCGACGTGGAGTACCTCACCTCCGACCGCTGCATGATGAGCCTCGTCCTGGACGACGCCGGGCAGGTCGTGGACCAGGTGCTCGCCTTCGGCCGGGAGGACGGCATCCTCCTGGCGAGCTCGTGCGGCGCGGGGACGCGGCTGCTGGAGCACCTGCGGGCGCAGGCCGACGACGGCATCGAGATCGCCGACCGCTCCCCGGAGCTGGTGCTCGTCGGCCTGGAGGGTCCGTACGCCTGGGGGGTGGTCGGCCGGCTGATCGACGGCGAGCTGGCCTCGCTGCCGTTCGAGTCGGTGGTGGAGACCACCTGGGACGACGTGGACATCGTCTTCGCCAGGACGGGCTTCACCGGCGAGTACGGCTACCAGATGATCGTCCCCCGGGAGGCGGCCGCCGGGCTGTGGTCGCTGTCGCTGGAGCACGCCCGGCCGGCCGGTCAGGAGGCCCTGGAGCTGGCGATGCTGGAGGTCCGCCAGCCGATGCCGCGCCACGAGGCCACCCCGGGCGCCACGGTGATCGAGATCGGCGCCAACTGGCTGGTCGACGTCACCAAGGAGGCGTTCGTGGGGCGCGAGGCCGTGCTGGCCGCGTTCGAGTCGGGGACCGGCCGCCGCACCATCGGCTTCACCTGCGCCGACGGCGTGCCTGCGGCCGGCACCCGGGTCATGGTCGGCGACCAGGTCATCGGCGAGGTCGTGCACGCCGTGCACAGCGTCGGCCTCGGCACCACGCTCGGCCTGGCCCGCGTGGACCGCGACCTGGCCGCCGCCGGGCTGCGACTGTCCGCCGGCGGCGTCGGGGTGACCACGCTGACCAGCCCCTACATCGTGCCCAAGAGCTGGAGCATCCCGATCATCTGATCGGGCTGCCCGCTTCTCGCGAGAAGGAGACAAGCATGGCGCTGCGGCCCGTCGTCGTCACCGGCCTGGGCATCATCTGCGCGGCCGGCCGCGACCCCGCGGAATTCTGGCGGCGGCTCACCACCGGCCAGGGGGGTCTCACCCCCGTGCTGGACGAGGCGTACGCGGTGTTCGAGGCCAGGCACGCCGGCCAGGTGCCCGAGGAGTGGATCACCTCCCAGCTCCCCGCCGCCGACGCCGGCCTCGACCGCACCGCCAAGCTGGCACTCGTCGCCGCCCGCCAGGCCCTCACCCAAGCAGCCGGCCAGGCAGGCACCTCGGCGGGCGTCCGCGCTGGCGTGCAAGCGGGCACCCAGGCGGGCGGCCAGGAGAGCGCGCGGGCGGGCGGCCGAGTGGGGTCGGTGATCGCTGAGCCGGGGCGGTTCGGGGTCATTCTGGGGAAGTGCCAGGCGACTCCGGACGTCGCGGGTCGCTACCAGCCCATGCACCGCACCGGCGACGTGCTGGCCGAGCGGCTGGAACTGCGCGGACCCCGCATCCTGGTCTCGACCGCGTGCGCGGCCGGCGGCAACGCGGTCGGCCTCGCCATGGACAAGATCCTGACCGGCGAGGCGGACGCCGTCCTGGCCGGCGGCGTGGACCCGCTGCTGTTCGGCACCTACGCGGGCTTCGCCGGACTGCAGGCGCTCAGCACCGGACCGTGCCGTCCCTACAGCCGCTCCGACGGACTCAACCTGGGCGAAGGGGCCGCCTTCCTGCTCCTCGAACCGCTGGACCTGGCCCTGGCCCGGGGCGCCGTCCCACTGGCCGAGGTCGCGGGCTACGGCCTGTCGGCCGACGCGTACCACGCGACCGCGCCCGACCCGACCGGCAGGGGAGGGGCCGCGGCTGTGCGCCGCGCGCTCGCCGCCGCGGGCCTGTCACCGCAGGACGTGCACTACGTCAGTGGCCACGGCACCGGCACCCCGGCCAACGACGCCATGGAGGCCAAGGTGATGCGCCTGGCCTTCGGCGAGCGGGCCGGGCAGGTGCCCACCAGCAGCATCAAGTCCTTCCTCGGCCATACGCTGGGGGCGGCGGGCGCGGTCGAGGCGGTGGCCGGGGTGCTGGCGCTGCGCCACGGCGTCGCCCCGCCCACGATCGGCTTCGACACCGAGCCGGGCGACGCGCCCGCCACCGACCTGGACTTCGTGCCGAACGTGGCCCGCCCGATGACCATCGAGACGGTCGTGTCGAACAACTACGCGTTCGGCGGCAACAACGTCTCCCTCGTGCTGACCCGGCCCCGGGAGCCACGCCCGTACGAGGAACTGCCGCGCCGCGAGGCGGTGATCACCGGGCTCGGGCCGGTCACCGGCGCGGGCACCGGCATCGCCGAGGTGAGCGCGGCCATCTCCGCCGGACGGCGGGCCGCCGGGCGGGCGCCGTCGCTGGACGGCCGGACCTACGCGCCGCGCTCGCTGTGGCGGCACATGAACCACCTGTCCCGCATGGCGATCGCCGCGTCCCGGCTGGCCTGGGAGGACGCCGGGCTGAAGCTGCCCAGGAAGGCGCTGGACGACGTCGGGCTCATCTTCGCCACCGGCGCCGGGTCGAGCGAGAGCACCGGCGGCTTCGACCAGAGCATCGCGCTCAACCCGAACAAGCCGGCCGTGCTCAGCTTCTCCAACGTCGTGCTGAACGCCACCGGCGGGGCCGTCTGCCAGACGCTGGGCCTGCGCGGGCCGACCACCACCATCTGCAACGGCGGCGCGTCGGCCTCGATCGCGCTCGACTGCGCCCTGGAGTTGATCAGGGCGGGCAAGGCCGAGGTGGTCCTGGTGGTCGCGGCCGACGAGCGGGCCGGCGGCCCTACCGGGTACGCCGACCAGGACGGCGTCGTGCCGACCCCGTACGAGGCGGGCGCGGCCGAGCCGGTGCCGGGGTCGGCCGCGGTGGCCTTCGTGGTCGAGTCGGCCGAGCACTGCGCCGAGCGCGGCGGCCGGCCGTACGCACAAGTGCTCGGCACCTCCCACGCCCCCCACCACCCAACGGACACCCCGCCGAGCGCGGAGGCGCAGATGGCGGCGGACACGCCCTTAAGCACTCCGCCGGACGCGCGGCCGCACACGCAATCGGACGCGGCGGACGCGGCGAGTGCGGCGGACGCGGGCGGTGCGGTGGGGCGGGGGATCGCGGCGTTCGCGGGGGCGGCTCCCGGGGTGGTGGTCGGGGCGGCGCAGGATGAAAGGGAAGCGGCGGCTGTGCTGGCGATGGGGGCGGGTGGGGTGCTCACCTCGTCCGCCGCGTTGATCGGCGACTGCCAGGCGGCCAGCGGGGCGATGAACATCGCCCTGGGCGCGCTGGCCGTCCGCGACGGGATCGCGCCCGCGCTCGACGGGCTCACCCGGCCGGTCGCCGGCGAGCCCGGCCGCTATCTGACCGACCCCGCGCTGCCCGAGCCGGTGGCGCAGGCGCTCGCGCTGACCGCCGCGCCCGGCTCGGTGTACGGCGCCGTACTGCTGGGGGCGGCATGAGCGGCACCCCGCCCTTCGACGTCGCCGAGACCGACCGGCTGCTGACGACCACGCGATCCGTGCGCCGCCGGCTCGACCTGGACCGGCCGGTGCCGCGCGAGGTCATCCTGGAAGCGCTGGACGTCGCCGTCCAGGCGCCGACGGCCAACAACCACCAGAACTGGCGCTGGCTGGTGATCACCGACCCGGCCGTCAAGCTGAAGCTGGCCGAGATGATCCGCTCCTCCTGGACGTTCCACCGCAACGACATCTGGACCAACGCCGGCCGCCGCCGCAACGACGCGCAGGCCAAGCGCAACTACGCCTCGGCGCACGCGCTCACCGAGACGCTGGAGGCGGTGCCGGCCCTGGTCATCCCGTGCGTGCTGGGCCGCCCGCCGGACGTCACGGCCATCAACGAGGCGTGGCGGGCCCGGATGGCGGACAAGGCCGACGAAGACCCCGGCCACCTGGTGCGCCACGGCGAGACCAGGGCCAGCATCTTCTACGGCTCGATCTTCCCCGCCATCTGGTCCTTCCAGCTCGCACTGCGCAGCCGGGGCCTCGGCAGCACCATCACCTGCCTGCACGTCCCCCACGAACGGCAGGTCGGGCAGCTGCTCAGCATCCCTACCGGGGTCACGCAGGTGTGCATGATCCCGGTCGCCTACACGCTGGGGACCGACTTTCGCCCGGCCGACCGCCACCGCGCGGCGGAGCGCACCTACTGGGAGAGGTGGGGGAGTTGACGCACATGGTCGAGCAGCCCGACGTCGTCATCATCGGCGGCGGCATCGCGGGCGCCTCGGCGGCCTGCAAGCTGGCCGCCGGCGGGCTGTCCGTGGTCCTGCTGGAGAAGCAGGACGCCTACAAGGATCTGGTACGCGGTGAGTGGCTGGCGCCCTGGGGCATCAGGGAAGCCCGCCGCCTGGGCGTGGACGAGTGCTTCTGGGCCGGCGGCGGCTGGGAGATCCGCGAGTGGATGACCTGGGACGAGGCCGTCACCGAGGACGAGGTCGAGGCCGTGGACATGACCGGGTTCATCCCCGGCATCGGCGGTCCGATGTCCTTCCCGCACCACGCGGTGTGCGAGCTGATGTCGGAGCAGGCCGTACAGAGTGGCGCCCGGCTGGAGATGGCGGCCTCGAAGATCGACGTGACGCCGGGCCCGCGCCCGGTCGTCTCCTACCGCACCCCGGACGGGCCGCGCGAGCTGCGCCCGCGGATCGTGCTCGGCGCGACCGGCAGGGGCTGCACGGTGGGCCGCCAGGCCGGCATCACGATGCGCAACTCCATGCACCACTGGGGCGGCGGCATGATGGTCGAGGGCATGGACGCCTGGCCGCCCGACGTGCAGGCCATGGGCACCGAGGGCGACCGCATGTTCATGGTCTTCCCGCAGGGCTACGGCCGGGCCCGCCTCTATCTCAACTTCCCCACCGTGAACAAGCACCGCTACCGGGGTCCCGGCGGGGTGGCGCGGTTCCTGGCCGCCTTCGAGCTGGAGTGCCTGCCCGACCGGGGCAAGGCGGTGACCGAGGCGATCCCGGCCGGGCCGCTGTCGGTGTGGCCGTCGGTGTCCAGCGTCCCCGAGGGGCCGCCGATGACCGAGGGCGTGGTGCTGATCGGCGACGAGGCCGGCAACGCCGACACCGTGCTCGGCACCGGCCTGTCGTGCGCGCTGCGCGACTCCAGGACCGTCTGCGACATCCTGCTCGGCTCCGCCGACTGGTCGCCTCCGGCGTTCGCGCCGTACGCCGAGGAGCGGGCCTTCCGCATCGAGCGGCTCGACTTCGGCGCCTCCATCATCAGCAGGCTGCACGTCGAGTTCGGCCCCGCGGCCGTCGAGCGCAGACGCCGGGTCCGCAAGCTGATGGCCAAGAACTTCGCCGCGCAGGTGACCGGGCTGCTCAACATGGTCGCCCCCGAAGAGGTACCCGAGTTCGGCTTCAGCGAGTTCTTCGCTGAGCGGTTGTTCAGGGAGACGGCATGATCGAGAAGAAGACGGTCCACGTCAACGGCGTCGACCTCGCCTACGTCGACGAGGGGGAAGGCGACCCGGTCGTGCTGCTGCACGGCTTCCCCGACTCCTCCTACCTGTGGCGGAACCAGATCCCCGCGCTGGTCGAGGGCGGCTTCCGGGTCATCGCGCCCGACCTGCGCGGCTTCGGCGACTCCGGCAAGCCGCAGGAGGTCGAGGCGTACGGCATGCAGACGATCGTCAACGACATCGTGGCGCTCACCATCGAGCTCGGCGTCAAGCGGCCGCACCTCGTCGGCCACGACTGGGGCGCGGCCATCGCCTGGATGTACGCCTTCCTCATGCCGCGCAGGCTCGATCACCTGGTGACGCTGTCGGTCGGGCATCCCGGCGTCTTCGCCACGCCGTCGATCGAGCAGCGGGCCGCCTCGTGGTACATGCTCTTCTACCAGTTCCCCGGGGTGAGCGAGGAGCTGCTGCGCCGCAACGGCTGGCGGCTGTTCAAGGAGATCATGGGGCGCGACGGCGACCACGACCGTTACGTGCGCGACCTGGCCAGGCCGGGCGCCCTGACCGCCGGCCTCAACTGGTATCGCGCCAACCGCTCGCCCGCCGCCGAGCTGCGCATCTCCCGCCCCTTCCCGCCGGTCCTGGCGCCGGCGCTGGGCATCTGGGGCGCGGGCGACAAGGCCCTGCTGGAGGAGGGCATGGCCGGGTCCGGCAAGTTCGTCAAGGGGCCTTGGCGCTACGAGCGGATCGAGGACGCCGGTCACTGGCTGCCCCTCGACGCCCCCGACGAGGTCAACAAGCTGCTGCTCGGCTTCCTCGGCACCGAGCGTCCGGCGCACGAGGAGCGCCGGCCGCGACGTCGGCTGTAGCGAGGCGCACGAGGAGCGCCGGCCGCGACGTCGGCTGTAACGAGGCGCACGAGGAGGGCCGGTCGCGACGCCGGCCGTAGCGAAAGGAGGTGCACGTCATGTTCGGCTTTCTCTTCCCCGGCCAAGGCACCGTGCGGGTCGGCATGGGCGCGTGGCTGCGCCGCAGGCCGGTGGCCCGCGACCGGCTGGACGAGATCGACGCGCTGCTGTCGCGGCCGATCTCCCCGCTGTGCGCGCGCGGCCCGCTCGAGCGCCTGGTGTCCACCGAGCACGCCCAGGTGGCGGTGACCGCCTGCAACCTCGCGGCCCTGGCCGTGCTGGCCGAGGAGGGGTACGAGCCCGCCGTCGTGGCCGGGCACAGCGTGGGCGAGCTGACCGCCCTGCACGCGGCGGGCGTGCTCGACCTGGCGGAGACCGTACGGCTGGTGGAGACGCGCGCCCGGCTCATGGCCGTCGCGGGCGGCGGTGGCGGGATGCGCGCGGTGATGGGCCTGGCGGTCGAACGGGTGGAGGAACTGGCCGCCGAGGCCGCCGCCCCCGGCGAGCCCGTCGTGGTGGGGCTGGAGAACGCGCCCGGCCACGTGGTCGTCTCCGGCGCGGCGCCCGCCCTGGACCGGCTGGAGAAGCTCGCCACCGACGCCACCAAGATCATGCCGCTCAAGGTCGGGGACGCCTACCACTCCCCGCTCATGGCCGCCGCCGTCCCCCCGTGGGCCGCGGCGGTGGCGGTCGCCGCGATGCGCGCGCCCCGCGTCCCCGTCGTGCCGAACGTCACCGGCGAGCCCACCACCGACCTCCGCACGCTGCGCGAGGCGCTGGTCGCCCAGCTCACCGGCAGAGTCCGATGGACCCGTACGGTCGGCGCGGTCGACGCGATCGCCCCCGGGGTCGAGGTCGGCGACAGCAAGGTGCTGGCCGGGCTGTCCCGCCGGGCCGGGGCCCGCTGCCTGAGCATGGCCGACCCCGGCACCCTGCGCCGCCTGGCCAAGGAGGTGGCCGCGTGAACCGCTGGGGCAGTGCCGCCGTCGGCTACGCCGGCCTCACCCGGCCCGTCGAGCTGCTCGGCGGGATGCGGGTGGCGGACGTCTACACCGCCGCCGAACGCGTCAGGTCCACGGCGGGCACGCTGGAGCACTGGGCCGGGCGGCTGGCCGGCAAGCGGGCGGTGCTGCGCCTGCTCGGCCTGCCGCCGACCGCCGGGCATCTCGGCCAGGTCGAGATCCTGCCCCGGCCTTCCCCGGCCTGCCTGGGCGACGCCGCCTGTCTTGACGGCCACCCGCCGGCCGTACACCTGACCGGGGCCCCGGCCACCCGCGCCGACCCCCGCCGGCGCATCCGCGTCTCGATCAGCCACACCCACGACCAAGCCCTGGCCGTGGCCCTCGCCTCCGCCCTCCTCCCCGAGGACACCCCACGAGTCGTGGTCCCTTCTTCTGGTCGGCTGCTGGGTCATCTGGGAGGGCGTCGTGGGTGAGGTGGACGTACGGAAGGTCGCGGAGGAGCATCTGGCGGCCTGGAGCGCGGGCGACGCGGAGGCGGTGGCGGCGAGTGTCGTGTCCTATGCCGATCCTGACTCCGGGGGCGTGCTGGCCGGCGATGGGCTGGTGGCGTACGCGGCCGGGGTGCTGGCCCGGTTCGCCGGTCCGCGCTTTCTCGTGGACAGGGTGACGGGTGGCGAGGACGCGGTCACCGTCTCGTGGACGTTGCGGGCCGACCATCGCGGGGCGTACCTGGGGATGCCCGCGACGGGTGGGACCGTCGCCGTGTCCGGCACCGACCTGGTGACGCTCGGCCGGGACGGCGCGCACGTACAGCGGATCTACGACAGGCTGGCGCTCGCCGAGGTGCTCGGTTACGCGGCGCGGTTCGTGCCGGCCGCCGACGAGACCCGCGAGTACGGCCTGAGCGCCAGGGTCGCCACCCGGCGCACCGAGCGGCCCGGCGCGCTGGTGCTGACCTGGCTGGAGATCCGCGACGACGCCGAGGCGGCCGACGTGGACCTGCTCAGCGTGGAGATCGTCAAGTCGTTGCGGGCGTCCCGTGGCTTCCTCGGGGCGACGACCTTCGACGCCGGCGGCCGCAAGTTCACGCTGAGCGCTTTCGACCGGCCGGAGGCGCTGCGCGCGGTCCATGCCCGGCCGCACCAGCGGGCCATGCGCCGCTTCTTCAAGGGCGGCCTGTGCACCCGCGTACACACCAGCGTCTGGTATCCCGCCTCCGCCCGCGACTACGCCCGCTGCCCGAACTGCGCGACCGTCGTCGCGACCGACGCCGGCGCGCCCTGCGCGTGCGGCTGGACCCCCGAACCCGCCGCCACGCTATGACCCCGCCCTCGGCCTCTGACCCCGACCCCTCCGGGCCCGTGTGACTACCGACCCCGCCCGCCGAGCCCCGCGATCCTCGTGACCCGACGACGCAAGTGAACTGGAGCGTTGATGATCGACTTCACCGCTGAGCATCGGCTCGGCGACAGCCCCGGGCCGGTCGTGGTGTTCATGTCCGCGCTGTTCGCGGGTGGTTGGATCTGGGAGCACCCCTACCGCCGGCTGGAGGCGGCCGGTCGGCCGGTGTTGCGTACCCATGAGGCGATCTGCGCGCTCGACCGCCGGATCGCCGGCTCGATCGAGCAGCTCGGCGACGCGCTGCTGCGGGCGTGTGACGCGGCCGGGGCGGCGGAGATCGTGCTGTGCGCCAACTCGCTCGGCGGTCTGGTGGCCATCGACCTGGCGGGCCGCCGCCCCGACCGGGTGCTCGGCATCGTGGTCAGCGGCGCGCCCGGCCTGACCGCCGACCCCGACGTCGGGCTGAGTTTCGACCGGAGGGGGAGCGTGCGGCCGTTCGGCGACGAGTTCGGCGAGCGCATGATGGCGGCGCTGTTCCACGGCGGGCGCAGCCTGTTCTCCGCCGAGCGGATGGCGGAGGTCGGCGACATGCTGCGGCGACCCGAGTCGATGGTGAGCATGGCCCGCAGCCTCAAGGCGACCCGCAAATATCAGGTCAAGGCGGCGCTGGACCGGGTGGCCTGCCCCGCCATGTACGTCTGGGGCCGGCACGACCGGATGACGCCCGTGGATCCGTGGCTGGAGGTGCTGGCCGAGTATCCGCGTAACGAGGTGCTGCTCGTGGAGGACAGCGGGCACATCCCGATGGTCGAGCGGGCCGAGGAGTACACCGCCGTCCTGGAGCCCTTCGTGGCCCGCTGCGCCGGAGCGCCGGCGTGAGCGCCGGTGGCGGCCCGCCGGGCCGGAGCGCCGCTGTGCTGGAGCCGGCGGCGGCCCGCTGCGTCGGGGGACCGGAATGAGCGGCGCTGTGCTGATGGGTGTGGACATCGTGGAGGTGGAGCGGATCGTCCGGGCGGCGCGGCGGGGCGGGCGGGTGTTCGACCGCCGGCTCACCACCGTCGCCGAGCGTGAGCTGGGGCCGGGCCCGGCCGCGTTCTCGGTCAAGGAGAGCCTGATCAAGGCCGTGGGCGGTCGCCCGGCCGGGTTCGCCTGGCATGACTTCGAGGCCGCGCCCCGGCCGCCGGCCGGTTGGGGCGGTTCGCTGCTGGAGGAGGCCGCCGGGGAGCTGGCCGCCTCGACCGGGCTGCCGCTGACCGAGGGCGCCGCGTACGCCGTGCGCGGCGCGAGCGGCCGGGCCGCCCTGCACCGGTTGCGCCCCGAGGGCGACGCGGACGTGACCGTGGCCGGCGCCGCCCGCTGGGGGATCGGCGACGGCCTGTTCGTATCGCTGGCGATCGTGTACGTGGACGGGAGCGTGTGATGACGCGGATGGTGACGGTACGGCCAGGAGAGTCGATCCAGCGGGCGCTGGACGAGGCGGGCCCCGGGGCACGGATCGCCCTGGAGGAGGGCGTCTACCGGCAGAACGTGTGGATCAAGCACGCGGGCGTGACCCTGATCGGCGCCGGACCGGACCGGACCGTGCTGATCCCGGGTGAAGGCGGCCCCGCCGGCGTCCCCCGGCTGCACGACGCGGCGGACGACGTGGTCAGCGGCGTGACCGTACACGGCGAGAAAAGCGGCGAGAAAAGCGGCGGGACGGGTGGCGGGGGGATCGGGGACGTGCGGGTCGAAGGGCTGGCCGTGCGGGGTTTCTCCGGGGCGGGGATTTACGCCCACACCATCGCCGGCGTGACCGTGCGGGAGGTGGCCACCGAGGACAACGCCGTGTGGGGCGTCTACCTGCGCGAGTCGAGCGGCTGCCAGGTGCTGCGCTGCCGGGCCACGGGCAGCCAGTACGGCGGCGTCGCCCTCAGCTTCTGCGCCCGCTCCGGCGGCCTGATCGCCGACAACGAGACCTACGCCAACGCCTTCGGCATCTTCGTCGACAACTCCTCCGGCGCCCGCGTCGTCCGCAACTCCTGCCACGGCAACGCGATCGGTGTGCTGCTGCTCAACCAGGTCTACGAGGGCGAGCCCGAGGGCGGGGTGCGCGACTGCCTGGTGGCGGGCAACGACCTGCACGGCAACGACCTGGCGAGCGGCGCCGAGCCCGACGGGCTGGGCGCGGCGGGGCCGCCGATCTCCGGTGTCGGCCTGGCGCTGATCGGCACCCACCGGGTCAGCGTCGTCGACAACCACATCCACGACAACCATCCCAGCGGGGAGTCCGTGATGGGCGCCGGCTTCGTGATCGGCTCCTCCAAGGAGTGGGGCGGCGACGACGCCCTGGACAACCACGTGCTGTGGAACCGGATCACCGGGAACAGCCCGCTGGACTTCCAGCTCGGCGCCGACCTGGCCCGGCAGGTGTTCGCCGGCAACGTCGCGGACAAGGGCGAGCCGCCGGGCCTGACGGTGCCGGAAGGCTGGGGTCCGCGATGACGCCGACGCTGGCCTGCGAGGGCCTGTCCAAGAGGTACGGCGACGTGGCCGCGGTCGATGACGTCGGCTTCGCGATCGCGCCCGGTCAGGCGTACGGGCTGCTCGGCCCGAACGGCGCCGGCAAGACGACGACGATCTCCATGCTCGTCGGGCTGCTGCGCCCGGACGCCGGGACGGTCCTGGTCGGCGGCACGGACCTGGCGGCCGACCCGAGGCGGGCCAAGGCCAGGATCGGTTACGTCCCGCAGGAGATCGCGCTGTATCCGGAGCTGACCGGCCGCGAGAACCTGCGCTTCTTCGGCAGGCTGTTCGGCCTGCCGAGGCGTCGGCTGGCCGGGCGGATCGAGGAGGTGCTGGACCTGATCGGGCTGACCGACCGGGCCGACGGCAGGCTGGACACCTACTCCGGCGGGATGCGGCGGCGCATCAACATCGGCGCGGCCCTCCTGCACCGCCCCGACGTGCTGATCCTGGACGAGCCGACCGTCGGGGTGGACCCGCAGAGCCGCAAGGCCATCCTGGACGGGCTGGAGCTCCTGGTCCAGGACGGCATGTCCCTGCTCTACACCTCCCACTACATGGAGGAGGTCGAGCGGGTCTGCGAGCGGGTGGCGATCATCGACCACGGGCGGATCGTCGCCGACGGCACCCGGCGCGAGCTGGTCGCCATGGTCGGCAGCGCCGACACGATCGAGCTGGTGCTCGACGGCGACGTGGCGGCGGCCTTCGCCAAGCTCCGCACCGTCGAGGGCGTCATCGAGGCGGCCATGACCGGCGCCGGGTCCGTACGGCTGATCGCCGAAGGCGGCAGATATCTGCTGCCCGCGCTGATCACCGCCGTGGAGGGCAGCGCCACGGTCACCGCCACCCAGGTCATCGAGCCCGATCTCGAGGCGACCTTCCTGCACCTCACCGGCACCACCTTGCGGGACTGACATGTGGCGGGCGATGGTCACGGTGAGCGCGCTCGAACTGCGCACCCGGCTGCGGGACGGCACCGCGATCGTCATCGCGCTGATCGTGCCGGTGACGCTGGCCACCCTCTTCGGCCTCGCGCTCGGCGGCGACGACCCGCCGCTGCGCGCCACCGTGGGCTTGGTGGACCTGGACGGCGGCGAGTTCCCCGCCTCCGTGCGCCGCGAGGTGCTGGCCTCCGACGAGCTGAAGGGGGCGGTGACCCTGCGTGACCTGCCCGGGCAGGAGCAGGCGCGCCGGGCGCTGGACGCCGGCGAGATCGGCTCGGCCATCGTCTTCCCGGCCGGCTTCAGCCAGAGCGTCGGCGCCGGGCACGGCGGCGGCGTCTCGGTGCTGACCTCGCCGGAGGCGCCGCTGGCCGGGGTGGTCGCGAGCGCCATCGTGGACCGGATCTCGGCGGTGGTGGACGCCAGGACGCTCGCCGTGCGCGCGGTCCTGCGCGCCGGAGTGCCCGGCGACGAGGTCAAGGAGCTGGTGGAGCGCAACGGCGCGGCCGGCCCGTTCCTCAGCCTCGCGGACGACCCCCTCTCCGGCGGCAAGGTGGACCTGTCGGTCTACTACGGCTCCGGCATGGCCGCCCTGTTCGCCTTCTTCGTGGTCGGCGCCTCCTTCCGCGGCCTGCTCACCGAGCGCAAGCTCGGCACCCTCGACCGGATCCGCGCGGGCCCGGTCGCGGCCTGGGTGCCGGTCGTGGGCAAGGGGGCCGTCGGGTTCGCGCTGGCCGTGGTCAGCGTCTGCGTCTGCTGGGGCTCCTCCACGCTCATCTTCGGCACCACCTGGGGCGAGCCCGTCGCGGTGTTCGCGGTGCTGGTCGCGCACGTGCTGGCCGCCGCGGCGATCACCATGCTGGTGGCCAGCCGGGTGCGGACCGACGCCCAGGCCGACGGGGTGATCATGGTCGTCTCGTTCGTGGCGGCGTTCTTCGGCGGCAGCCTGGTCCCGCTCTACGACCTGCCCGAGCCCCTGCGCGCGGTGGCCCTGCTCACCCCGAACGGCTGGACGTCCACGGCGCTGACCGAGCTGGCCGGCTCCGGCGCTGCCGGGTCCATCGGCGCGGTCGCCGGTCCGATCGGCGTGCTGTGCGCCATCGCGCTGGTGGCGGGCGGACTGGCCGTCGCCGGGTTCAAGAAAGGACTGCTGCTTTGACATCCTCCACCCGCCTGAAGGCGGGGGATTCCAACGCCAGCTACCCCACGAGGAGGAGGTCGCGTTGAGGTTCGCGGTTCGTCGGCTCGCGCAACGGCGGGCCTTCCCGCGCGGACACGGCATGCCCTGCCGCGTGTGCGATGTTGCGTGCCGCGTTCACGTCGGCGTTGGCGGCGTATCCGCAGGATCGGCACCGGTAGGCGGCTTGGCTCTCGCGCGCCTGCCGATCCACGATCCCGCACGCCGAGCAACGCTGACTCGTGTACGCAGGGTTGATCTTCACCACCCGGCCCGGAGCCTTCTGCTCCAGCCGCGCCACGAGCCGGCCCCACCCGCCGGCCAGGATGCCCCGGTTGAGGCCCGCCTTCTGGCGGACGTTGCGGCCCGGCGCGTCGATGCTGCCCTTGGCCGAGCGGGTCATGTTAGCGATCTTGAGGTCTTCGACGGCGATCACACCGAACCGGCGGGCCAGATCGGTGCTGGTCTTCTCCACCCAGTCCTTGCGCCGATCCCTCTCTCGGGCCTTCAGCTTCGCGATGGCCACCTTCACCCTGCCGCGCCGCTTCGACCCACGCTCGGCCCGCGCCAGTTTGCGCAGCAGGCGCAGGAGCCGGGCCTTCTCCGGGTCGCGGAGGGCAGGGGTGTGCAGCAGCTCGCCGGTGGACAGCGCCGCCGACACGGCCACGCCCCGATCCACGCCCACCACCTCGCCCGCAGTCGGTGCGGGGATCGGCTCAGGGATCGCGGCGAAGGCCACATGCCAGCGGCCAGAGGCGTCCCGGGTCACCCGATACGACTTCACACCCTCGAGGACGGCACGGGACCAGCGAAACCGCACCCACCCCACCTTCGGGACCTTCACTTCGCCCACGTGGCGGGACAGGCGGCGCACATCACCGGCCTTGACCGCGACGATCCGAAACCCTTCGCCCTGCCCGCGCTTGCGCCACGTCGGCCTGCGGTGCGTCCTGCCGAAAAAGTTCGCCATGGCCTGAGCGAAGTCCTTGAGCGCCTGCTGCTGGACGATGATCGACCCTGCGCGCAGCCACGCGTTCTCCGCCCGCGCCTCGGTGAGCTGCCTGCACTGCTCGGCGAACCCCGGCGCGGACATGCGGCCCGGCCTCCAGCAGGCGTGCTGCTCCACCGCCAGATTCCACACGAACCGGGCGTGCCCGCAATGCTCCAGCAACATCACCTCCTGAGCAGGCGACGGCTGGAGCCGGTAACGGGACACGTCGATCAAACTACCGACCGCCACCGACAAGACCGGGAGACCGAGATGCCCGACTGCTCCGCGCTTCCTCCCCACCCTGAAGGACGGGGCATCCAGCCTGTAGGTACCAGGTGAGCACACTTCCCCTGGGCCGGCCCCGGCCGGTGCTGGCGCTGGTGGCCGCCAACCTGCGACGGCACACGCGGGACCGGGTCGGCCTGTTCTTCATGGTGATCATGCCGTTCGTGTCCATCGTCTTCGTCGGGATGGCGCTCGGCGGCGGCACCACCGGCTCGGCCCGGCTGCCCGTCGGTGTCGTTGCCGAGGGCTCCGGCCCGATCGCCACGGCCGTGTCCGCCGAGCTGCGACGCCACCCGGACCTGGAGGTCCTGCCGATGGGCACGGCGGCCGAGCTGCGCTCCGGCGTGCGCGAGGGCGCCCTGGCCGCCGGCCTGATCATCCCGGCGGACTCGACCCGGCTGGAGCTGGTCATGACGCAGACCAACGGCAGCGGCCTGGCCGCCCGCAGCGCCGTGGACGTCGCCGTGGGCAAGGTGGCCGCGGTCCTGGAGGCCACCCGGGCGGCCGGCGTCGCGGGGGCCACCCCCGCCCAGGCCGCGGAGTACGTGCGCCAGGCCCAGGCCGAGGGTGGCCGGGTCGCGGTGACCGACTCGGCGTCGTCCGCCGGTGACCCGCGCGGGTTCGCCTACACCGCCCCGGCCAATCTGCTGCTGTTCACCTTCATCAACTCCATGGCGGTCGCCGCGGCCCTGGTGGAGAGCCGCCGGCTGGGCATGCTGCAGCGGTCGCTGACCGCACCCGTGCACCAGCGGTCGGTGCTGCTCGGGGAGGCGCTGAGCAGGTTCCTGGTCGCGGCCGGCCAGGCAGTGCTGATCATGGTGGTGAGCTCGCTGGCGTTCGGCGTGCGGTGGGGCGACCCGCTCGCCGTGGCCGTCGTCGTGGGGGTGTTCGCGCTGGTCGCCACCGGTGCCGCGATCCTGGTCGGCACGCTGCTGCGCTCTCCCGACCAGGCGCCGGCGATCGGCCCGCCGCTCGGGGTCGTGCTCGGCATGCTGGGCGGCTGCCTGTGGCCGCGCGAGGCCTCCGGGGAGGTCATCAACGCCATCGGCCACGCCTTCCCGCACGCCTGGGGCATGGACGCGCTGCTCACGCTCGCCAGGCCCGGCACCGGGCTCGGCGCGATCCTGCCCGAGGTGGCCGTGCTCGCGGGGATGGCCGTCCTGCTGCTGGGCGGCTCTTTGTTCCTGTTCGACCGGCGCACCAGAGCCGCCTGATCGTCACGAGGGGGATGGTACGGATGAAGGGGATACTTCTCGCGGGAGGGCGCGGCACCCGGCTGCTGCCGGCGACGCTCGCGGTCTCCAAGCAGCTCCTGCCCGTCAACGACAAGCCGCTGATCTACTTCCCGCTGTCGGTGCTGATGCTGGCCGGGATCCGCGACATCCTGCTGATCACCACGCCGGAGGACCTGCCGCAGATCCGCCGCCTCCTCGGCGACGGCTCCCGGCTCGGCCTGCGCCTGGACTACGCCGAGCAGGCCGAGCCCAACGGCGTCGCCGAGGCGCTCGTGATCGGCGCCGACCACATCGGCGGCGAGCCGGTCGCGCTGATCCTGGGGGACAACGTCTTCCACGGCTACTCCTTCCAGGAGCGGCTGCGCCAGGAGTGCGACGCCGTCGACGGCTGCGTGCTGTTCGGCTATCCGGTACGCGATCCGCACCGGTACGGCATCGCCGAGACCGACGCCGGCGGCCGGCTGCTGTCCATCGAGGAGAAGCCGCGCACGCCCCGCGCCAACCGGGCGATCGTCGGCCTCTACCTCTACGACCCCGACGTCGTGGACATCGTCAAGAACATCGCCCCTTCGGCGCGCGGCGAGCTGGAGATCACCGACGTCAACCGCGCCTATCTGGAACGGGGGAGGGCGAGAGTGGTCGACCTCGGCCGCGGCTTCGCCTGGCTGGACGCCGGCACCCCCGAGTCGCTGCTGCAGGCGAGCCAGTACGTCCAGCTGCTGGAGCAGCGGCAGGGCGTACGCATCGCCTGCCTTGAGGAGATCGCCCTGCGAATGGGCTACATAGACGCCGAGGCCTGTCATCGGCTCGGCGTCGAACTCGAGAAGTCCACCTACGGCCAGTACGTCATCTCGGTGGCCGAGCAGTTCATGAACAGGTGAGAGGAAGACCGACCCATGAGTGTGACCACATTGTTCACCGGCAGATCGCCCGCCGACGGCGACCCTGTGACGGACATTTACCGCTATGCCGCCCGCAAGGGTGTGATCGAGGCCGTCGAGGTGGCCGCCGAGGATCTCGGCCTGAGCCTGCGCGAGGCGCACGAGGCGGTGGCCAACCTGGTGGAGAGCCGGCTGCTCCGGGTGGACGACAGCGAGGGCCGCCGGTTCGTGCCGGTCGATCCTGAGCTGGCCTCCGCTTCCCTGGTGTCATCCGTGGAGCGTGAGATCTACCAGCGTCGCGAGCTGATCGACCAGATCCGCGAACGCATGGGGGCCTTCCGCTCCGAGTACGGCGACGCCGGCCGGAGCTCGGCCGCCAGCGCCGTGGAGTACCTCGTGGGCGCCATGGAGGTCCGCGGCTTCCTGAAGATGGCCGGGGACGCCTGCCGCGACGAGGTGCTGGCCATGCAGGCCGCCGGCGGCGACGTCGAGGACCTGTCGCAGATGTATCTGACACTGCTGGCCAGAGGGGTCACGGTACGCATCATCTGCCAGCACCGCAGCCGCGCCGACGTGTCCACCCGCATGCTGCTGAAGCGGCTGACCGACGCCGGCGCGGCCGTCTTCACCGTCAGCCACGTGCCCAGGTCGGCGGTCGTCTTCGACCGGGCGCTCGTCGTCATGTTCGGCGTGGAGGACGACGGGGAGGACGACGGGGAGGCCAGCGTCGCCCGCGTGCACAACCACGGCATCGCCAAGTTCCTGCTGGACCTGTTCAACCACCTGTGGGAGACCGCCACGCCGCTGGAGGGCGTCGAGGTCGGCTACGCCAACGTGGCCGACGACCTCCAGCAGGCCATCGCCTCGCTGATGGCCAAGGGCTACACCGACGAGGTCGTGGCCAGGAAGCTCGGCATGTCGGTGCGCAGCTGCCGCCGGCACATCGCCATGCTGATGCGCGACCTGGACGCCACCAGCAGGTTCCAGGCGGGCGTCCAGGCGGCCCGGAGATATCTCGGGGCCGCCGGATGATCGCGCGTCCCCGGCGTCCCGCGAGCGGGACGCGCGGGGACGGCCGCCCGCTAGACAAGAGGCTCCGGCACGCGGTGTGGTACGCCGTGTGGCACGCCGTCCGGCACCCGGTGGCCGTGCATCGCCACGGCCACGTCGGCCAGGGCGCGGGCCCGCTCCAGGACCAGCTCGACGCCCAGCACCAGGTCCTCGGTGGACATCCGGGGATCCAGGCAGATCCGTACGGAACTGTTGGCGTCCTCGGCGGGCACCCCGATGGCGGTCAGGACGTAGGACGGCTCCTGGGAGCCGGAGTTGCACGCCGACCCGGTGGACAGCGCCACCGAGCGCAGGCTCGACACCAGGCTCTCGCCGCGCACGCCCGGCAGCACGACGTTCAGCACGTGCGGCACGCCGCCGTCCGGGTCGCCGTTCACCCGGACGCCGGGGAAACCGGCCACGAGCAGGTCCAGCGCCGTCGCGCGCAGCGCACGCACCCGCTGCCACCCGGCCGTCAGCCCGGCCAGCGCCAGCTCGCACGCCTTGCCCATGCCGACCACCAGATGGGTGGGGATCGTCCCGCTGCGCAACGCGTACTGCCCGCCCCCGAACAGCACCGGCCGCAGCCGGTGCCGGATCTCCGGCCGTACGTACAGCGCGCCGACGCCCTTGGGGCCGTGCACCTTGTGCGCCGAGACCGACATCGTGTCGACGTCCGCCTCCCGCACGTCGATGGGGATCCGGCCCGCCGCCTGGGCGCCGTCCACGTGCAGCAGGGCGCCGGCGTCGTGGCAGAGCGCGGCCATCCGCGCGACGGGCTGGACCGTGCCGATCTCGCTGTTCACCCAGGCGGCGGTGGCCACCCGGGAGAACGGGTCCAGCAGGCCGGCCAGGTGGCCGAGGTCGACCCGGCCGTCCGGGCCCACCCGCATCGTCGCGACGTCCAGACCTCGGTCGGCCAGGGCACGGCCGATCGACAGCGAGGACTTGTG
The DNA here is from genome assembly GCF_035920485.1 of Nonomuraea glycinis. Taxonomy (GTDB): domain Bacteria; phylum Actinomycetota; class Actinomycetes; order Streptosporangiales; family Streptosporangiaceae; genus Nonomuraea; species Nonomuraea glycinis. The sequence continues at coordinate 9,551,983 of NZ_CP109166.1, read as the reverse complement.
GTCGGTGGGACAGACGGCGGCGTTGACCGGGGAGCGCTCGTCGTGGCCGAACATGCCCAGCAGCGCCAGGTTGTTGCTCTCGGTCGCGCCGGAGGTGAACACCAGGCTCTCGGGGTCGGCGCCGATCAGCCGGGCCACCGACTCGGTGGCGGCGTCCACCGCCCTGCGGGCGCGCTTGCCGAGCAGGTGCGGGGACGACGGGTTGCCGAAGTCCTCGCGCAGGAAGGGCAGCATCGCGTCGACCACCTCGTCGTCGACGCGGGTCGTGGCGCAGTTGTCCAGGTAGATGATTCTCATGGTGGTCAGCTCCTGTAGGTGCTGACCGAGACGAGGTTGCCGTAGATCTCGTCCTCGGACATCTCGCCGCTGCCGCCTGGCGCCGCGATGACCACCCGCATGCCGCGCAGATCGTACAGATTCAGGGCGATCTCCACGCCGGTCTGCACCGGCACCAGGCACTCGCCCGGCGCGAAGATGAGGATCGAACGGTGACCGGCCCGGTGCACCTCGGAGATCATCTCGGTGATCTCGCCCGCGCAGCCGGTGATCCCGCAGCTGATCAGCGTGCGGTAGTTCCCTTCGGCGTCGAGGAAGGCCACCTCGGTGTCCCGGCCGGACACGCGGCCGGACTCCTCGCCGGACTCTTCGCCGGAGTCGAGGAAACGCTTCTCCAGCAGGCCCTGCTTGACGAACTTGTCGGCCGCCTTCTGGAAGCGGTACTTCAGCCAGGTCTCGGGGAAGGCGAGCGGGTGCTTGCGGCTGGGCAGCACGACGTCGGGGGACAGGCCCGCCTCGGCCAGAGCGCTCAGGTAGTCGTCCGGCAACGCGGTGAACCCCGCGAAGAACTCGGCGCGCAGCTCACTGGCCGGCCGGTCGGTCTTGGGCACGTACTGCCAGTCGTTGACCAGCAGCAGGAGGCGGATCGCGGTGCCCGCGTCGGTGTAGGAGCGGGCCAGGTCCGCCGACAGGCGCCAGGTGTAGCCGGGGAAGACGCCCACCCGGCCGGCGACGCGGCGGCGCATGACGTCGCCCCGCTGCTCCTCGATGATGCCGGGGACCAGGTGGCCCGTGGCGTCGTCCTCGAAGAGCATGAAGTGGCCACCCATGATGACCAGCTCGCCGAGGCCCGCGTCGGGCAGCTCGCGGCCGATCACCTCGCGGAGCTCCTGCTCCGAGGCCACGAGCCGGTGTGCCTTGGTCACCCGGTCGCTGACAACGTTACCCATGGTCTTCACACTCCGAGTTTCTGGTTGGTCGTGCGGTCGGGCTCGGCGGTGCCGGTGACGGGGCGGGCCGGGGCCAGCAGGCCGGCCAGGACTTTCAGCGGCGTGGGTGCGGCCAGCAGGCGGGGCGTCAGGCCCTGCCAGCCTCGGTCGCTGAGATCGGCCAGCACCTCCGGGGCGCGCAGGATGCGGCCGCCGGCGAGGACGTAGCTGTCCGACGGGTCGAGGCGGGCGAGGCCGTGCACCCGGCACACCGCCCGCGCCAGCACCCGCACGGCGTCCTCGTCCGCCTCGGGGATGACGGCGGGCATCGTGGAGGGTGTGACGGCGGGCGCGGTGGTGGGACCAGCTGTGGGTACGGCGGCGGGCGCTGTGGTGGAACCAGTGGTGGGTACGGCGGCGGCGGGGTCGAAGCCCGCCAGGGTGGCCACCTGGCTGATGCGCAGGTCGGTCGCCGGGTCGTCGTGGGCGAGCACCAGGGCCTCGTGGCCGCGCAGGAACGCCTCCACCGCCCCGGCGTCCATGACCGAGGACGACGCCTGGAGCGCCAGCACGACCGCGTCCCGCCACTCGTCGATCCGCAGGTAGGTGTCGCCGCCGTGGTGCGTCCACGCCGTCGGCGGCCGGTTCCAGGTGAACGTGGTGCGCCTGCCCCGGTAGGTCAGGGTCCGCTGGTTGAGGAAGTTGACCTCCGAGCCGAGCCGTACGGGCTCGCCGCGCCGGGAACCCTCCCGGGACACCAGCTCCACCACCTCGTCGTAGGGCACGTACGCGTGCTGGGCGGCCTGCTCGGAGCCGCTCGTCACCCGCCGCAGCAGCTCGCTGAACGGCGGGTCGTCCGAGCAGTCGATCCCCACCAGCATGGGAGAGAACATGCAGGTGAGCACGTCGGGGTAGGGGTGCGCCGCACGGTTGCCCGAGAACGCGAGCTGGCCGAGCGCGGCCTGCCCGGTGTAGGCGGCCATCAGGGCGGTGTGCGCGGCCACGTGGACCGCCGACGGCCACACCTTGTGCCGGGTGGCGATCCGCCGGCCCGCCTCCAGCAGCCCGGGTGAGGTCAGCGTCGCGTGCCGCGCCTCCTCGGGCGGGGCCGCCCGCCGGCGGGCGGTGAACGGGTCGGCGGGCAGGCGGGAGATCTGCTCCTCCCAGTACGCCATGGCGCGCGAGGCCGGCACGGCGGCGTCGGCCGACGACTCCCAGCGCGCCAGGTCCGTGGGCTGCTGCCGTACCGGGGGAAGCGACGCGGGGCGGCGTGAGATGAGACCCTGGGCCTGCGCCCACAGCTCCTGCTCGACCTTCTCCAGCGTCCACATGTCGACGGCCAGATGGCTGAAGACGATGACCACCTGCTGCGGCGCGCCGTCCCGGGTGATGACGCAGGCGCGGATCGGCCACTCGGCGGCCAGGTCGAACGGCCGGGAGGTCAGCTCCTCGATCACGTCCGCGGGCCGGGGCGTCCCGTCCCGCTCCACGCTCGCCTGGACGATCGGCCACGGGCCGGGCGCGTGCACCCGCTGCCGTGGGCCGCCGTCGACGTCGAAGGTGGTCCGCAACGCCTCGTGCCGGCGGGTCAAGGAGAGCAGCATCGCCCGGATGTTGGCGAGGGTGAGGCTCGGCGGGATCTGGAAGCGCAGCAGGATGTGCGACTCGTGCTGGTGCTCGGGCGGCAGCTGATGCATTCTCAGCCACATGTAGCGATGCCCCCAGCAGAGGTTCGCGGACTTCACAGCGGACAATTGGGGCCTCCACCGCCGCGTATGTGAGGACAGGTCGACAATATTGAGCATTGGCTTTCCGTACGCGTATGACAAGCTGTTCCCGCTGGCCGGAACAGGCCGCTATTTCCTGCCAGTGGGGTGCCGGTCCGCCGCCTTGACCGGTGTCGCGGACGGCCGCGAAAATCGTGGGAGTACGCTCTCCTATGAGGTGCCAAGTGACGATGTTCGAAATACCTCAGGAATTCCAGAATATTCTGCGACCGCATTTGCCCTTCGCCGATTCTGGGATGCTGGCCGCGTTCGACGAGCTGGCCGGCCTCGGCCTGGACTCCATGGGCGTGGTGCGGCTGCTGGTGGACATCGAGGACGCCTACGGGGTGCAGGTGCCTGACGAGATCCTGGACGAGGCGACGTTCGCCACGGTGGGCTCCCTGTGGGAGGCGGTGGCACCGCTGGTGCCCCACAGGTGATCGGTCAGCCTCGCAGGGCGCCTGCGACGGCGCGCCGGTCCACCTTGCCGTTCGCGTTGAGGGGCAGCGCCTCCAGCACCGTCACCGTGCGCGGCACCATGTAGCCCGGCAGCACCTCGGCGACCGCCTTGGCCAGGGTCACGCCGTTCAGCCCGTGGCCGGTGCAGGCCGCCTCCAGCGACGGCTCCCCGTCCGGGCCCGGCAGCGCGAGCACGACGGCCTCGTGCACGCCCGGCAGCCCGCGCAGGGTCGCCTCGATCTCGCCCAGCTCCACCCGGTGGCCGGAGATCTTCACCTGCTGGTCCAGCCGGCCGAGATGCACCAGCAGGCCGTCCCGCCAGGCGACCCGGTCACCGGTCCGGTACCACGACTCCTCGGTCACGGCCTCGCCGTCGCGGGCGCGTACACCGTCGAAGGAGACGAACCGACCGGCGTCGTCGGCCGGGTCGGCGTAGCCGGGAAAGCGCTGCACCCCGCGCAGGCACAGCTCGCCCTCGTCGGTGGGCCGCCCGTCGCCGTCGAGCACCACGTGCTCGACCCCCGGGTACGGCAGGCCGATGGGCACGGTGCCGTTGGCCGTGCCGGGCCAGGCGGCCGGATCGGCGGGCAGCCGGTACTGGGTGCAGCTGATGGTCAGCTCGGTCGGGCCGTACAGGTTCTCCAGCACGCTGCCCGGCGCCGCCGCCTGCCACGCGCCGGCCTGCCGCAGCGACAGCGGCTCCCCGCAGAACAGGCTCCAGCGCAGCGACGGCATGGCCCCCGGCGTCAGGCGGCGCAGCCGCATGGCCAGCGACACCACCGAGGGCACCGAGAACCAGTGGGTGAGCCGCTCGCGGTTCACGAACGCCACCGGCTTGAGCAGGTCGTACCGGCCGGGGACGACCAGCGTCGCGCCCCCGCCCCAGGCGGCGAACATGTCGAAGACGGACAGGTCGAAGGTCAGGTCGAAGGTCTGGGAGACGCGGCAGCCGGGCGCCAACTCGTAGCGCGGGACGATGTGCGTGAGGTACGCGTCCACGCTGCGGTGGCGCACCGGCACACCCTTGGGCGTGCCGGTCGAGCCCGAGGTGAACAGCACGTACGCCAGGCCGTCCGGGTCCGGCTCACCGGCGGGGAGCGGTCCCGGCGCGGGCGGGTCGGCCAGGCTCGACGCCAGCACGGGGGCGGGAAACGCCGGCGGCGGGCTCAGGCCGGCGTCGGCGAGCACCACGTCCAGCCCCGCTCTGGCGGCCACCGTCAGGTTGCGCGCCTCGGGCACGGCGGGATTCAGCGGCACCGCGGTCGCGCCGAGCCGCTGGATCGCCAGGTAACCGGCGAACGCGAAGGGGGTACGCGCCGCGTACAGGCCGGCCCTGGCCGGAGGGCCGCCACAGACGCGGACCAGCTCCGCCGCCAGCCGCGCGGACAGCGTGTCGAGCTCGGCGTAGGTGAGGCTCGTGCCGCCCGCCTCCAGCGCGATCCGCTCGCCGTGACGTGCCGCGGAGTCGGCGAACCACTGGTACAGGGTGCGTGCCACGGTCTCTCCCATCGTCGGTCGCGCTGTCAGGTGGTGGAGGCCGGGCGGGCGGGGAGGTCGCGGGGGAACAGGGCTGGGGGGAGGTCGCCGCCGTGGCCGTTCCACAGGTCCTTCAGGCTGCGGCCGGGATCGGTCACCGCGAGCTGGACGCCGAGTGCCAGCGTGCGCATGATGTCGGTCATCGCCTCGGCGGGCAGCACCTCGGGGTCGGCCAGCATCAGCACGCGGGTCTCCCCGTCCCCCACCTCGACGCGGACCCGGAACGCCTGCCCGTAGCTCTGCGCCAGCGGCGTCCAGGCGAGCGTCGCCGGGCTCCGGTCGGCGGGGTCGGCCGGGCGGCGGTCCACCTGGACGTAGTTGAACCAGGCCCGGAACAGGTGGTTGACCCAGCAGTCGTGCCCGGGATCCTCCCCGGCCGCCACGGCCATGGCCGTGACCCGGTCGAAGTCGTAGCAGGAGTAGCGGTAGGCCTTGGCGGCGGCCCAGTGCAGGCGCTTGATGTGCTCGCCGAGCGTGGCGCCACGGTCCACGGCGGTGACGAAGGGGATGAGCTGGTTCATCGTGCCGATGTTGTGCTGGTCCTCCTGGGCGAACCGGTTGGAGGACATCAGGCTCATCGTGACCCGGTCGGTGTCCAGGTGGCGGGCCAGCCCGGCGGCGCTGAAAGCCATGATCACGGCCGGTGGGGTGACGCCGTGCGTCCGGCCGGCCTGCGCGGCCAGCCCGCCCAGGCGGCGCGAGGTGAGCGTCAGTTCCAGCCGTTCGCGCTCCACCCGCGCCGGCAGCGTCGGCAACCGGTCCATCAGGCCGTCGGCGAACACGCCGCGCCAGTAGCGCTCGGACGCGGCCTGCACGGGCTGCCAGGACGCCTCTGCCTGCCGCCGTGCCAGCTCGCGCGGGGTGGAGCCGAGCTCGACCTCGGCCGCCGGGCGCCCGGCCACCAGCGCCTTGAACTGGTCCTGCAGATGGTGGATCGACCACACGTCCACGATCAGGTGCGAGAAGGTCAGGCTCAGGTACATCGGCGCGCCCTCGGAGCTGACTATCAGGGCCCGCCAGTTGAGGTCGCCGGTCATCGGGAACGGGATCGCCACCCGCTCCATCTTGACCCGCTCGTGCTCCGTGGGGTCGGTGACCAGGCGGTCCACCCGCTCGACCGGCAGCGGCACGCTCGCGTGCACCCGCTGGACCGGCAGCCCGTCGCGTACCTCGTAGGTGGTGCGCAGCGTCTCGTGCCGGTCGACGAGCCGTCCGAGCGCCTGGTCCACCTGGGCCGGGGTCAGGCCGCGCAGGTCCCACGTCGCCGGGAGGTTCGCCTCGTGGCCCCATCCGCGCGGATAACGCTCGATCTCCCGCCAGCTGAAGAGCTGGCCGTGACTCAAATGTGCCTCGACCGTCATGTGATCTCCTCGAGCCGGCTTTCTCCGCCCGTTATTCATCGCGGACGGGACGTACACGGGTCAAGGCCGTCGCCTCTTCGCGCGCTGGCAAGTAATGGCGGTAACAACGTGCCAGCAGCGGACCATGGGCCCGAACCGGCGTCGCCCCTAAAGTCGCAATAACTAAGCAATGGCCCGGGTGCCGGCAAAGCAATAACGCCGAATCGGCGGGCTGTCGAGCAGTTCATCCAGACAAAGCGGCGGCGTCAAGATGCCAGAGGCTTGGGGTGGCGAATTGATGGTTGACGAGTCGATGCGGCCGGTGGTCACCGGCGGTCCGGACGCGATCGCCGTCGTCGGCATGGCCTGCCGTCTGCCGGGGGCCGCCGACCCCGGAGCTCTGTGGCGGCTGCTCCGCGAGGGCGTGGACGCGGTCACCGAGGCGCCCGAGGGCCGGTGGCCGGAGGCGGCGGACTACCGCCGCGGCGGCTTCCTCTCCGACGTCGACGGCTTCGACGCGGCCTTCTTCGGCATCTCGCCGAACGAGGCGGCGGCGATGGACCCGCACCAGCGCCTGGTCCTCGAACTCGCCTGGGAGGCCCTGGAGAACGCCCGTACCGCGCCCACCGGGCTGCGCGGCAGCGTGGGCGGCGTGTTCCTGGGCGCCATCTCGAACGACCACGCCGCGTTGCTGGCCGGGGCCGGCGCCGAGCCGGGCAGGCACGCGTACACCGGGGCGAACCGCGCCATGATCGCCAACCGGATCTCCTACTTCCTCGGCCTGCGCGGCCCCAGCCTGACCCTCGACGCCGGCCAGTCCTCCTCGCTGGTCGCGGTGCAGCTGGCCTGCGAGAGCCTGCGCGGCGGCGAGACCGCGCTGGCGCTGGCCGGCGGCGTCAACCTCAACCTGAGCGGGGCGACCACCGACGCCATCGGCAGTTTCGGCGCGCTGTCGCCGGACGGCCGCTGCCACGTCTTCGACAGCCGCGCCAACGGGTACGTCCGCGGCGAAGGCGGCGGGCTGGTCGTGCTGAAGCGGCTCGCGGACGCGGTGGCCGCGGGCGACGCCGTGCACGCCGTGATCCTCGGCGGGGCGGTCAACAACGACGGCGGCGGCGACGGGCTCACCGTGCCCAGCCGGCGGGCGCAGGAGGAGGCCATCCGGCTGGCCTGCGCCCGCGCCGGCGTGGCCCCGGGCGACGTCGGCTACGTCGAGCTGCACGGCACCGGCACCAAGGTCGGCGACCCGGTGGAGGCCGCGGCGCTCGGCGCGGCGTACGGCTCCTTCCGGCCGGAGAGCGAGCCGCTGCCGGTCGGCTCGGTCAAGACCAACATCGGGCATCTGGAAGGCGCCGCGGGCATCGCCGGGCTGCTGAAGGTGGTGCTCGCCATCAAGCATCGCGAGCTGCCCGCCAGCCTGCACTTCGAGTCGCCGCCGCCGGAGATCCCGCTGCCGGACCTGCGCCTGCGCGTCGTCCGCGAGACCGCTCCCTGGCCTGGTGGTGATCGCCCTCTGGTGGCAGGCGTCAGCGCCTTCGGCATGGGCGGCACCAACTGCCACCTTCTCCTCGCCGAACCCCCACCCACCCCATCCCTCGTCCAGCCGCCCGCACAGCCGGTGACACCGTCGCGCATCCAGTCGCCCACCCCCACGTCCACGCCGTCGCCCACGCCGACGCCGTCGGCCGTGCGGCCCGGTGGGGCTGGGGGTGTCGGTGCCGGGTTGCCTTGGGTGGTGTCGGCGCGGAGTCCGGAGGCGTTGCGGGAGATGGCGGGGCGGCTCGTCGCGGTGGCGGCGGAGCCGGGGGCCGATCTCGCGGGGATCGCGGCCGGTCTGGTGCGGAGCCGGGCGGTCTTCGAGCACCGTGCGGTGGTGTTGGGCGCGGAGCGGGAGACCAGGGTGGCCGGGCTGCGGGCGCTGGCCGGTGGCAGGCCGCACGACGACGTCCTGCTCGGCGCCGCGACCGGCGGGCGGCGGGTGTTCGTCTTCCCCGGGCAGGGATCGCAGTGGCCCGGGATGGCCCGCGAGCTGCTGGCCGCGTCGCCGGTCTTCGCCGCGCGCGTCGCCGAGTGCGCGGACGCCCTCGCGCCGCACACCGGCTACTCCCTCGTAGACGTGCTGAACGAGCGGCCCGGCGCCCCCGGCCTGGATCGGGTGGACGTGGTCCAGCCCGCCCTGTGGGCGGTCATGGTCGCCCTGGCCGAGGTGTGGCGCGCCCACGGCGTCGAACCTGACGTGGTCGTCGGCCACTCCCAGGGCGAGATCGCCGCCGCCACCGTCATCGGCGCCCTCACCCTGCCCGACGCGGCCCGGGTCGTGGCCCTGCGCAGCCGTGCCATCACCGGCATCGCGGGCCGGGGCGGCATGATGTCGATCGCGGCCCCCCTCGACGTGGTCGAGCGGGCCATCGGCGCCCAGGCGGGGCTCTCCGTGGCGGCCTTCAACGGGCCGCGCTCGCTGGTCGTCGCCGGATCCCGCGAGCTGCTCACCGAGCTGGCAGACCGGCTGCCCGAGCACCGCACCAAGCTCATCCCGGTCGACTACGCCTCCCACACCGCCGAGGTCGAGCAGGTACGCGACGACGTGCTCGCCGCGCTGGCCCCGATCCGGCCGGTGAGCGTCACGACCGCGTTCGTCTCCACCCTCACCGGCGAGCTGATGGACACCGCCGGGCTCGACGCCGGCTACTGGTACCGCAGCCTGCGCCACCCGGTCCGCTTCGCCCAGGCCGTACGGGTGGCGACCGAGGAGAGCTGCGAGCTGTTCGTGGAGTGCAGCCCGCACCCGGTGCTGGCCACGGCCGTGGAGGAGACGGCGGAGGACGCCGGGCGCGAGGTGGCGGTGATCGGCACGCTGCGCCGTGGCCAGGGCGGGCCGGACCGCGTCCAGCGCTCACTCGCCCAGGCGTACGCCGCGGGCGCCCCGGTCGAGTGGCCGGCCGTCCACGAGACGCCGCGTGCCCACTTGGTGGACCTGCCCACATACCCCTTCCAGCGACGCCCGTACCCACCGGCAGGAACGACCGCGACCCCCACGCGGCACGCGACAGAGGCCTCGGAGCGGCACTCGACAGAGGCTCCCGAGCGTCCCCAGGCCGCTGCCGAGCGATCTTCCCCGGCTGGCTCCGCGCAGCGCTCCCCGGCAACCTCCGAGCGGGAACCCCGCGCCGATGCCTCCACCGATGCCTCCTATGCCTCCGCCGATGGCGGAAGCCACGGTGGTGCGGGGCGGCCCGTGTGGGAGCTGGATGAGGTGCGGGTTCTGGTACGGGGGGCCGCGGCCAAGTTGCTCGGGCACGAGGACGCCGGTGCGGTGGAGGTCTCCCGTACGTTCAAGGATCTTGGCTTTGACTCGGCGGCGTCGGTCGAGTTGCGCGACCGGCTCCGTACGGCGACCGGGCTGAAGCTGCCGACCGGTCTGCTGTTCGATCACCCGACGCCGGCCCGGCTCGCCGGCCACCTGCACGCCCTGCTCACCGCCACGACGCCGGATCGGCCGGCCGGGCAGGCCCGGACGACCGGGCGGCAGGCGGCGGACGACCCGATCGTGGTGGTCGGGATGGGGTGCCGCTACCCCGGCGGTGTGACCTCGCCGGCGGACCTGTGGCGGCTGGCCAGCACCGGCGCGGACGCGATCGGCGAGTTCCCCGCGAACCGTGGCTGGGACGTCGACGCCCTCTTCGCCACCGGCCCGGACCGCTCAGGCACCAGCGACACCAGGTACGGCGGATTCCTGCACGACGCCGACCGGTTCGACGCGGCCTTCTTCGGGATCAGCCCGCGCGAGGCGGCGGCCATGGACCCGCAGCAGCGGCTGCTGCTGGAGATCTGCTGGGAGAGCATCGAGCGGGCCGGGATCGACCCCGCCGACCTGCGCGGCTCGGCCACCGGCGTGTTCATGGGCGCGATGGCCCCCGACTACGGGCCGCCGCTGTACCGCACCGGGGGAGTCGCCGACGGCCACCTGCTGACCGGCACCGCGCTCAGCGTCGTCTCCGGCCGGATCGCGTACACGCTGGGTCTGTGCGGTCCGGCGATCACCACCGACACGGCCTGTTCGTCCTCGCTGGTCTCCATCGTCCTGGCGGTCCAGGCGCTGCGGCGCGGCGAGTGCGCGATGGCGCTCGCGGGCGGCGCGACGGTGATGTCCAGCCCGGGGATGTTCGTGGAGTTCAGCAGGCAGGGCGGACTGGCCGCCGACGGGCGCTGCAAGGCGTTCTCCGCCGAGGCCGACGGCACGGGATGGGCCGAGGGCGCTGGAGTGCTCCTGCTGGAGCGGCTCTCCGACGCGCGCCGGCTGGGCCATCCCGTACGCGCGGTGATCCGTGGCGGCGCGGTCAACCAGGACGGCGCCAGCAACGGCCTCACCGCCCCCAGCGGCCCCGCCCAGGAACGCGTCATCCAGCAGGCGCTGGCCGACGCGATGCTGGACGCGGGCGACGTGGACGTGGTGGAGGCGCACGGCACCGGGACCACGCTGGGCGACCCGATCGAGGCGCAAGCGCTGCTGGCGACCTACGGCCGGGCCCGTTCCGAGGACAGCCCGGTCTGGCTGGGCTCGCTGAAGTCGAACATCGGCCACACCCAAGCGGCTGCCGGGGTGGCCGGTGTGATCAAGATGGTCAAGGCGCTGGAGCACCGGACGCTCCCGCCGACCCTGCACGTCAAGGAGCCGACGCCGCACGTCGACTGGGAGTCCAGCGGAGTGCGCCTGCTGACCGAGGCCGTCGAGTTGCCCGGCGATCGGCCGCTGCGGGCCGGCGTGTCGAGTTTCGGGGTCAGTGGTACGAACGCGCACGTCATCGTGGAAGGCACGCCCGAACCGGAGCCGGTGGCGCAGGCCGCCGGGGAGCCGCTGGTGTGGCCGGTGTCGGCGAAGTCCGGTGACGCGCTGCGCGCGCAGGCGGCGCGGCTGCTCGCCTACGCCGAGGATGTCGCGGCTGAGGAGCTGGCCGGTGCGGGCCGGGTGCTGGCGCGGCGGGCGAGGTTCGAGCATCGTGCGGTGGTCGTGGCTCAGGATCGGGACGAGCTGCTGGCGGGGCTGGCGGCGCTGGCCGAGGGCGCGCCGCATGCGGCGGTCGCGACGGGGGTCGCATACGCCGAGGCCCGGCCGGTGTTCGTCTTCCCCGGGCAGGGCTCGCAGTGGGACGGCATGGCGGTGGACCTGCTCGGCTCCAACGCCGCCTTCCGCGAGCAGCTGGAGCGCTGTGACCGCGCCCTGGCCCGCCACACCGGCTGGTCGGTGGTGGACGTGCTGCGCCGCGTGGACGGCGCGCCCGCGCTAGAGGGATCGGACGTGATCCAGCCGGTGCTGTTCGCGGTCATGGTCTCCCTCGCGGAGGTCTGGCGCTCGCTCGGCGTGCACCCCTCCGCTGTGCTCGGCCACTCCCAGGGCGAGATCACCGCCGCGTGCGTCGCCGGCGCGCTGCCGCTGGACGAAGCCGCTCGGGTGGTCGTGCTGCGCAGCCGGGCGCTGATGCGGCTCGGCGACCGGGGCGGCATGCTCGCCCTGCCCGTCGACACCGAGCAGGCCGCGCGGATGCTGGAGCCGTGGGCCGGCAGGCTCTGGCTCGCGATCCACAGCGGACCGGCCAGCTCGGTCGTGGCGGGCGACGCCGACGCGCTGGACGAGTTCGCCGCCGCCTGCGGTGACACGGTACGGGTCCGGCGGGTCGCGATCGGCTACGCCGCGCACACCCCGCACATCGACGCCCTGCGCGAGGAACTGCAGGAGGCGCTCGACGGGCTCCAGCCGCACGCGGCGGAGGTCACGTTCTGCTCGTCCCTGGCGGGCGGCCCGATCGACGTCACCAGGCTGACCGGCGACTACTGGTTCACCGGCCTGCGGCAGCCGGTGCTGTTCCGGCAGGCGGTGGAGTCGCTTGCCGCTTCCGGCGTCGCGGAGCGGCCGGAGGACGGTTCTGGCGTCACGGTGGTGCGGCGGGCGGGGGACGGTTCTGGGGTTCCGGTGTTCCTTGAGGTCAGTCCGCATCCGGTGCTCACCGGGCACGTTGAGGACACGCTGGCTGCTGTGGGCGCGTCTGGCGGGGCGGCCGGGACGTTGCGGCGTGGTGACGGCGGGGCTGTTCGTCTGTTCAAGGCCGCCGCCCAGGCTTGGGTGCTCGGGGTGGACGTGACGTGGGCGGCGGTGCTCGGGGCGGCGGCGAACCACGACGACGCGCTCCCGACCTACGCCTTCAAGGGCTTGCGGCACTGGCTCGACGCGGAATCGGCCGCGGCCGGTGGCGGGCTCGCGCCCTCGCGTCATCCGCTGCTCGGGGCGAGCGTCCCGCTCGCGGCCGAGGACGGGTTCCTGCTGGCCGGGCAGCTGTCGCAGGCCGGCTCGCCGTGGCTGGCCGACCACGCGGTGGACGGTACGGTGCTGCTGCCGGGCACGGCCTTCGTCGAGCTGGCGCTGGAAGCGGCGACCGCGACCGGGTGCGCCGAGGTCGAGGACCTGACGCTGGAAGCCCCGCTGTTCCTGCCCGCGGCGGGGACCGTACAACTGCAGATCGCGGTGGGCGGGCCGGACCAGCAGGGGCGCCGGGCCGTGACCGTGCACGGCCGTCCGGCCGGTGACACCGAGGCGGGCTGGACCCGCCACGCGACCGGCCTGCTCACCGCCGACCCCGGCACCGCCCCGGCTTCCCCGATCAGCTGGCCGCCCGCCGCCGACCCGGTGGACCTGGGCGACCTGTACGGCCGTCTCGCCGAGCGCGGTTACGCGTACGGGCCGGCGTTCCAGGGGCTGCGGGCCGCCTGGCGGGCGGACGACGCGGCGTACGCCGAGGTCGCCCTGCCCGAATCGGTGCGTGGTGACGCCGGCCGCTTCACGCTGCACCCCGCGCTGCTGGACGCGGCGCTGCACCTGGTGGTGCTGGAGTCGGCGGACGACGCCGGCCTGCTGCTGCCGTTCTCGTGGAGCGGGGTACGGGTGGTCGCGGTCGGGGCGCAGACGTTGCGGGTCAGGCTCGAATGGCTGGGTGACGATCGGGTGTCGCTGACCGTGTTCGACGGGGCCGGCCAGTGGATCGCGGGCGTGGAGACGCTGGTGCTCCGCCGGATGTCCAGGGACGCCGCCGCCGGCCCCGCCGACTCCCTCGCCCACACCATCGAGTGGACCGAGTTCACCGGTGCCCCGGTCACCGGTGCCCCGGCAAACCCGGTCACCGGTGCCCCGGCAAACCCGGTCACCAGTGCCCCGGCAAACCCGGTCACCGGGGCACTGGCAGACCCGGTCGCCGGGGGACCGGCTGACTCGGTTGCCGGGGCGGTGGCGGACCTGGCGGGGCTTCGGTGGGCGCTGGTCGGCGCCGATGAGCTGACCGACGAGTTCGGTGCCGAGTTGGCGGCGGCCGGGATCGATCCGCCGCGCTACTACGACCTTGCCTCGCTGGCCGAGATGACCGTGGACCGCGTTCCTGACGTGGTCCTGGCTCCTTGCCACGCCGACCCCGACGACCTGCCGTACTCCGCGCACGACGCGGTGGGGCAGGCGCTCGACTTGGTGCAGGGCTGGCTCGGTGACGAGCGGTTCGCCGGGTCGCGGCTGGTCTGCCTGACCCGGGCCGGCGAGCCGGCGGTCGCGGCGGTGCGCGGGCTGGTGCGGTCGGCGCAGAGCGAGCAGCCGGGGCGGTTCGTGCTGGCCGAGGTGGCCGCGGGCTTCTCCGGCTGGGGCCTGCTGGCCAGGGCCATCGCGTCCGGCGAGCCGGAACTGTCCGCCCGGGACACCACCGTGCTCGTCCCCCGCCTGGTACGCCGCCCACTCACCGCCTCACCCTCAACGTCCGCTCAGCCCCCCGCTTCGATCCCTGCCCCTGCTCCTGCCTCAATGTCCGTTCAGCCCTCCGCTTCGATCTCTGCCCCTGCTCCTGCCTCAACGTCCGCTCAGTCCTCCGCTTCGATCCCTGCTCCAGCTCCCTCCTCGGCTTCCGCTGAGACCTCCGCCTTCAGTTCTGTCCCGGCGTCTTCCCGTATCTCCGCTTCACCCGATGTCTCCACCTCTGTTCTCCCTTCCGTTCCAGGTTGGGATGGGGCGGTGTTGGTGACCGGCGGGACAGGGGGGTTGGGGGCGTTGGTGGCGCGGCGGTTGGTGGAGCGGCATGGGGTTCGGGATCTGGTGCTGGTGTCGCGTCGGGGGTTGGCGGCTGCGGATCTGGTCGGCGACTTGAAGAGGGCTGGGGCTCGGGTTCGGGTGCTGGCGTGTGATGTGTCGGATCGGGACGCGCTGGCGGAGGCCGTGGGTTCGGTGGGGTCGCTGGCGGGGGTCGTACATGCGGCTGGGGTTCTCGATGACGGTGTGGTGGGGAGCCTGACTCCTGAGCGGGTGGATGTGGTGTTGGGGCCGAAGGCCGATGCGGCCTGGTTCCTGCACGAGTTGACCAGCGGGATGCCGCTGCGGTTCTTCGTGTTGTTCTCCTCGCTGGCCGGGGTCGTGGGTAATGCGGGGCAGGGGAACTATGCCGCCGCGAACGCTTTCCTGGACGGTTTGGCCGTTCATCGGCGGGCTGCGGGGCTGCCGGCGGTGTCGGTGGCGTGGGGGCTGTGGGATGTCGAGTCCGGGATGACCGGTGGTCTGGATGTGACCCGGTTGGCTCGTGCCGGGATCGGACCGCTGCAGGTCGAAGAAGGGCTGGCGCTGTTCGACGGCGTGCTGGACGGCGACGCCGAGCCGGTCGTGGTGGTAGCCCGGTGGGACGTGGCCGGGCTGCGGGCACGGGCCGAGGGGGGCGATCTGCCGGGGGTGCTGCGCGGGCTGGTACGCCTGCCGCGCCGTACCACCGGCCCGGTCGTCCGCGCCGTGGCCGGACCGGCGGGACCGGCGGGACCGGCGGGGCTGACCGAGCGCCTCGCCGCGCTCGGTGAGGCCGGCGCGCTGACCCACCTGACCGAGCTGGTCCGCTCGCACGTCGCCGCCGTCCTCGCGCACGGCGACCCCGACCAGGTCGCCCCGGACCTGGCCTTCAACGATCTCGGCTTCGACTCGCTGACCGCCGTGGAGCTGCGCAACCGGCTCACCACGGGCACCGGGCTGCGGCTGCCGTCCACGTTGATCTTCGACCATCCCACGATCCGCTCCCTGGCCGAATACCTGCTCCGCACGCACGCCCCCGAGACGCCCTCCGCCGAGGACGCCCTCCGGACGGCGGTGGACCAGGCCGAGTCCATGATGCGGGCCGCCAACGGCGAAGCGGACGCCGTACGCGGCCGGCTCGTCGCCATCCTGCGGAGCGCGCTCACCAGGATCGGCACCTCCCCTGTCAGCACGGCCGCGCAGAACGGATCCAACGGCGCGGCCGAGGAGATCGTTTCAGCCTCCGACGAGGAGATCTTCGCCCTGATCGACAACCGGGCGATGACGTCTCCCCTGAGGGCACCGCAGGAAAGGCCGGACCATGGCGAATGAAGACAAGTTACGGGCGTATCTGAAGAAGGTCATGGTGGAGCTGGCGGAGGCTCGTCAGCGGTTGTCCGAGGATCAGGGGCGTAGGCATGAGCCGATCGCGATCGTCGGTATGGCGTGCCGGTATCCGGGTGGGGTGGGGAGTCCGGAGGAGTTGTGGGATCTGGTGGTGTCGGGTGGGGATGCCATCGGGGAGTTTCCGGTTGATCGTGGGTGGGATCTGGAGGGGTTGTTCGATCCGGATCCGGAGGCTGTGGGGAAGTCGTATACGCGTCATGGTGGGTTCGTTCATGAGGCGGGGGAGTTCGATGCTGCGTTCTTCGGGATGAGTCCGCGTAGTGCGCTGGCGACGGATCCGCAGCATCGGTTGTTTCTGGAGTCGTGCTGGGAGGCGTTGGAGCGGGCCGGGATCGATCCGGTGACGCTGCGCGGCAGCCGCACCGGCGTCTACGCCGGCAACATGTTCAACGACTACTCCTCACGGTTCGTGCACGGCGCGGTCCCGCCGGAGGTCGAGGGCGTGCTCCTGTCCGGCAGCACCCCCAGCGTGCTGTCCGGCCGGGTCTCCTACACCCTCGGGCTCGAAGGCCCCTCGCTCACCGTGGACACCGCCTGTTCCTCCTCCCTGGTCGCGCTGCACCTGGCCGTGCGCGCGCTGCGCCAGGACGAATGCGCCATCGCGCTCGCGGGCGGCGTCACCGTGCTGGCCTCGCCCGACGCCTACGTGGAGTTCTCGCGCCAGCGCGCGCTGGCTCCCGACGGCCGCTGCAAGGCGTTCTCCTCCACCGCCGACGGGGCCGCGTGGTCCGAAGGCGTCGGTGTCCTCGCCCTGGAAAGGCTGTCCGACGCGCGGCGTAACGGCCGCCGCATCCTGGCGGTGATCCGCGGCTCCGCGGTCAACCAGGACGGGGCCAGCAACGGGATGACCGCCCCGAGCGGCCCGGCCCAGGAGCGAGTGATCCAGCAGGCCCTCGACGACGCGACGCTGAACGCGAGCGACGTGGACGTGGTGGAGGCACACGGCACCGGCACCAGACTCGGCGACCCCATCGAGGCCCAGGCGCTCCTGTCCACCTACGGCCGGGCCCGCTCCGAGGACAGCCCGATCTGGCTCGGCTCCCTGAAGTCGAACATCGGCCACACCCAGGCGGCCGCCGGAGTGGCCGGTGTGATCAAGATGGTCAAGGCGCTGGAGCACCGTACGCTCCCGCCGACGCTGCATGTCAAGGAGCCGACCCCGCACGTCGACTGGTCCGCGGGGAGCGTCCGGCTGCTCACCGACCCGCGCGACTGGCCGCCCGGCGAGCGCCCCCGCCGCGCCGCCGTCTCCTCCTTCGGCATCAGCGGTACGAACGCGCACGCCATCATCGAGGAGTACGTCCCCGAGCCCGCACCTGAGTCAGCCCCTGCCGAACAGGTCGTCACCGGCCCGCTCGCCTGGGCCGTGAGTGGCCACACCGCGCAGGCGCTGCGCGCTCAGGCCGAGCGGCTGCACGCGCACGTCACCGCGTGGCCGGAGCCGCACCCGGCCGACGTGGCCCACTCCCTGGTCGCCACCCGGTCCGTGCACCCGCACCGCCTGGTCGTGCTCGGCCGCGACCGCGAAGCCCTGCTCGCCGGCCTCGGCGGGCGGCCCGCAGGCGAGGTGGTCGAAGGAGTGGCGGCCGAACGCAGCCGTACCGCCTTCCTGTTCACCGGACAGGGCGGGCAGCGGCCCGGCATGGGCCGGGAGCTGGCCGCCGCCTCGCCGGTGTTCGCCGCCGCCCTCGACGAAGCGTGCGCGGCGCTCGACGTACATCTCGACAGGCCACTGCGCGAGGTGATGTGGGCCGCGCCCGGCACGCCGGAAGCGGCGCTGCTCGACGAGACCGCGTACACCCAGCCGGCCCTGTTCGCCTTCGAGGTGGCCGCCTTCCGGCTGCTGGACGCGCTCGGGGTCGCGCCCGCGTACGTCGCCGGGCACTCGGTCGGCGAGTTCGCCGCCGCGCACGTCGCCGGTGTCTGGTCGCTGCCGGACGCCGCCCGCCTGATCGCCGCCCGAGGCCGGCTCATGCAGGAGCTGCGCGCACCCGGCGCCATGATCGCGGTGGCCGCGACGCCGGAAGAGCTCCGGCCCACCCTGGCCGGGCTGGAGGACAAGGCCGGCATCGCCGCCGTGAACGGACCGGCCGGCGTGGTGATCTCCGGCGACGAGAAGACCTGCCTCGCGGTCGCCGAACAGTGGCGCGAGCGCGGCCGGCGCACCCGGCGGCTGACCGTCAGCCACGCCTTCCACTCCCCGCTGATGGAGCCCATGATCGCCGGGTTCGCCGCCGAGCTGGAGTCGGTGACGTTCACCCGGCCCCGAATCGCGAGCGTCACCGGCCTCACCGGCGTCCTCGACACCCCGTGGACCGACCTTGAGTACTGGCTGCGGCAGATCAGGCTGCCCGTCATGTTCCAGCCGATGATCGCCCGGCTGGAGGAGCAGGGCGTGAACCTCTACCTGGAGGTCGGGCCGAAGGCCGTGCTCGCCGGTATGGCGCCCGACTGCGTCACCGGCGAGGACGCCACGATCCTCTCCCTGCACCGCCGAGACCGTGCCGAACCCGACGCGCTGGCCGCCTGCCTCGCCGCCGCCTGGGTGGCCGGCGCCCCCGTCGACTGGCCGGCGCTGCTCCCGCGGGGGAACCGGGTGGACCTGCCGACCTACGCCTTCGAACGCGAGCGGTACTGGCTCGGCCCGCCCGCCCGCGTCGCGGACCTGCCCGCCGTGGGCCTGCGCGAGGTCGCCCACCCCCTGCTGGGCGCCGAGGTCGAGCTCGCCGAGGACGGGCCCACCATGCTCACCGGCCGCCTGTCGGTCACGGACACGCCGTGGCTCGCCGAGCACGTCGTCGCCGGGGCCGTGGTGCTGCCCGGCGCGGTCCTGGCCGATCTGGTCCTGGAGGCCGCCGCGCGGACCGGGCTCGGCCTCGTCGAGGAGCTGATGTTCGAGGCGCCGCTGGTGCTGCCACGGCAGGGCGGGGTCACGGTCCAGGTCATCGTGGATCCCCCTGACGCCTCCGGGGCGCGGCCCGTACGGGTGCACTCGCGGCCGGACGGCGACCACGAGGCCGGCTGGACCCGGCACGCCTCGGGCGTACTGGGCGATTCGGCCGCTGGTGGTGGTGTGTGGGAGTGGGCTGGGGTGTGGCCGCCGGTGGATGCGGTGGTGGTGGAGTTGGAGGGGGGTTATGAGCGGTTGGCGGAGTCGGGGTATTCCTACGGTCCGGCGTTTCAGGGGCTTCGGGCGTTGTGGCGGCGTGGTGAGGAGTTGTTCGCCGAAGTGGTCGCGCCTGACGGTCTGGACGTCACCGGTTTCGGCGTCCACCCCGCGCTGTTCGACGCCGTGTTCCACCCGCTGCTCGTCGCCGACCCGGCCGACGGGCTGCGCCTGCCCTTCGAGCTGCGCGGCCTGCGCCTGTACGAGGCCGAGGCCGGTGCGCTCCGGGTCCGCCTGACCAGGACCGGCGCCGACGGCTGCGCCATCGACGCGGCCGGCCCCTCAGGGCGTCCGGTCTTCTCCCTGGCCTCCCTGCGCGTACGCCCGGTCCCGGCCTTGGCCACCGGTACGGCGAGTCTGCCGCTCTACGGGGTGGAGTGGGCGGATGCGCCTGCCGGCTCGGGCTCCGGTTCGGGTTCGGGTTCGGGTGATCCGGTGGTGGTGTGGTGTGTGAGTGAGCTGGTGGGTGTGCCGGCTGCGGTGCGTGAGTTGACGTCGCGGGTGTTGGCGGCGGTGCAGGACGAGGGGTTGGCGGGGTCGCGGTTGGTGTTCGCGACCCGGCCGGGGGACCTGGCGGGTGCGGCGGTGTGGGGGTTGGTGCGGTCGGCGCAGAGTGAACAGCCGGGTCGTTTCGTCCTGGCCGAGGTGCCGGAGGGTTTCACCGACTGGGCGACGGTGCTCGCCTCGGGCGAATCACAGGTCCGCGTCGTAGACGGCCGAGTGCTGGCCCCCCGTCTGGCCCGCCGACCACTCCCCACCCCGACCGCCCTCCAGACCTCCACCCCGCCCGGTGTCCCTGCCCCGATCGGCCTTGAGACCTCCGTCTCGCCCGGTGCCTCCGCCCCGATCGGCCTTCTGACCTCCGTCTCGCCTGGTGTCCCTGCCCCGGTCGGCCTTCGGACCTCCGTCTCGCCCGGTGCCTCCGCCCCGGTCGGCCTTCGGACCTCCGCTTCACCCGATGTCCCCGTCTCTGTTCTCCCTTCCGTTCCAGGTGGGGATGGGGCGGTGTTGGTGACCGGCGGGACAGGGGGGTTGGGGGCGTTGGTGGCGCGGCGGTTGGTGGAGCGGCATGGGGTTCGGGATCTGGTGCTGGTGTCGCGTCGGGGGGTGGCGGCTGCGGATCTGGTCGGCGACTTGGAGAGGGCTGGGGCTCGGGTTCGGGTGCTGGCGTGTGATGTGTCGGACCAGCGGGCGCTGGCGGCTCTGGTCGAGTCGGTGGGGCCGTTGGCGGGGGTCGTACATGCGGCTGGGGTTCTGGACGACGGTGTGGTGGGGAGTCTGACCCCCGAGCGGGTGGATGTGGTGTTGGGGCCGAAGGCGGATGCGGCTTGGTTCCTGCATGAGTTGACCAGCGGGATGGCGCTGCGGTTCTTCGTGTTGTTCTCCTCGCTGGCCGGGGTCGTGGGCAACGCGGGGCAGGGCAACTACGCGGCGGCGAACGCCTTCCTCGACGGGCTGGCCGTTCACCGGCGGGAGGCCGGGTTGCCGGCGGTGTCGGTGGCGTGGGGGCTGTGGGATGTCGAGTCCGGCATGACCGGCGGTCTGGACGTCGCCCGGTTGGCTCGCGCGGGGGTCGCTCCGCTGGGCGAGCAGGAAGGGCTCGCTCTGTTCGACACGGCTCTGGCCGGTGAGGTGGAGCCGGTCGTGGTGGGGGCGCGCTGGGACACGGCCGGGCTGCGGGCAAGGGCCGAAGGTGGTGACCTGCCGGGGGTGCTGCGCGGGCTGGTACGCCTGCCGCGCCGTACCCAAGGAAAGGGAGCCGCAGCGGGCCTGGTGGCCAGACTCGCCGAGCTGAGCAAGGAGGAGGCGCTGCGGTTGCTGACCGACTCGGTCCGCAACCAGGTCGCCGCCGTCCTCGCACACGGCAGCGCGGACAAGATCAGCGTCGATCGTGCCTTCAACCAGCTCGGCTTCGACTCTCTCACCGCCGTCGAGCTGCGCAACCGGCTCAACGCCGACACCGGACTGCGCCTGCCCGCGACCCTCGTCTTCGACCATCCGACCGTACGGGAGCTGGCCCAGCACCTGCTCGACTCGCTGGCCCCGGCCCAGCCCTCACCCGAGGACATGCTGCGCGGCGCCCTGGAGCACGTGGGGTCGATGCTCACCACCGCCAAGGACGACGGCGAGATCATCCGCGGCAAGCTCGTCGCCGTGCTGCGGAGCGGCCTGGCCCGCTTCAGCGGGGAGCCGGAAGGCCAACCCGACACGATGGTGAACAAGATCGACTCAGCCTCCGACGAGGAGATCTTCGCCCTCATCGACAACGACCTGTGACCACTCCCGTGATGACTGGAAAGGCCGGAGCGATGGAGACCGAGCAGAAGCTTCGCGATTACCTGAGGCGTGCGACCGTCGAACTGGCGGAGGCTCGTCAGCGGTTGTCCGAGGATCAGGGGCGTAGGCATGAGCCGATCGCGATCGTCGGTATGGCGTGCCGGTATCCGGGTGGGGTGGGGAGTCCGGAGGAGTTGTGGGATCTGGTGGTGTCGGGTGGGGATGCCATCGGGGAGTTTCCGGTTGATCGTGGGTGGGATCTGGAGGGGTTGTTCGATCCGGATCCGGAGGCTGTGGGGAAGTCGTATACGCGTCATGGTGGGTTCGTTCATGAGGCGGGGGAGTTCGACGCTGCGTTCTTCGGGATGAGTCCGCGTAGTGCGCTGGCGACGGATCCGCAGCATCGGTTGTTTCTGGAGTCGTGCTGGGAGGCGTTGGAGCGGGCCGGGATCGATCCGGTGACGCTGCGCGGCAGCCGCACCGGCGTCTACGCCGGCAGCATGTACGAGCACTACTCGACCCGCTTCCTGGACAAGGCGCCGGACTCGGTCGAGGGCACCCTGTTCACCTCCAGCGCAGCCAGCGTGCTGTCCGGCCGGGTCTCCTACACCTTCGGGTTCGAGGGACCGTCGCTGGCGGTCGACACCGCCTGCTCCTCCTCCCTGGTCGCGCTCCACCTGGCCGTACAGGGGCTGCGGCGCGGCGAGTGCTCGCTGGCCCTGGCCGGCGGCGTGTCGGTGATGGCGTCGCCGGTGCCGTTCGTGGAGTTCTCGCGCCAGCGTGCGCTGGCTCCCGACGGGCGGTGCAAGTCGTTCTCCTCGACCGCCGACGGGGCCGCGTGGTCCGAAGGCGTCGGCGTCCTCGCGCTGGAGCGGCTGTCGGACGCCCGGCGTAACGGCCGCCGCATCCTGGCGGTGATCCGCGGCTCCGCGGTCAACCAGGACGGCGCCAGCAACGGGATGACCGCCCCGAGCGGCCCGGCCCAGGAGCGGGTGATCCAGCAGGCCCTGGACGACGCGATGCTCGACATGCGTGACGTGGACGTGGTGGAGGCGCACGGCACCGGGACCACGCTGGGCGACCCGATCGAGGCGCAGGCCCTGCTGGCCACCTACGGCCGCGTCCGCTCCCAGGACAGCCCGGTCTGGCTGGGCTCGCTGAAGTCGAACATCGGCCACACCCAGGCGGCCGCCGGAGTGGCGGGTGTGATCAAGATGGTCATGGCGCTGGAGCACCGAACGCTCCCGCCGACGCTGCACGTCAAGGAGCCGACCCCGCACGTCGACTGGTCCGCGGGCGGCGTCCGGGTGCTGACCGAGGCTGTGAAGCTACCGGGCGACCGGCCGCTGCGGGCCGGCGTGTCGAGCTTCGGGGTCAGTGGTACGAACGCGCACGTCATCGTGGAGGGCACCCCCGAACCGGAGCGCGTGGCACAGGCCGCCGGAGAGCCGCTGGTCTGGCCGGTGTCCGCGAAGTCCGCCGAATCCCTGCGCGCGCAGGCCGCCCGGCTGCTCGCCTACGCCGAGGACATCACCGCTGACGAGCTGGCCGGCGCCGGGCGGGTGCTGGCCCGGCGCGCGAGGTTCGAGCATCGTGCGGTCGTCGTGGCTCAGGACCGGGACGAACTGCTGGCCGGGCTGGCGGCGCTGGCCGAGGGCAGCCCGCATGCGGCGGTCGCGAGTGGCGTGGCGTCCGCCGAAGCCCGGCCGGTGTTCGTCTTCCCCGGGCAGGGCTCGCAGTGGGACGGCATGGCGGTGGAGCTCCTGGACACCGACGAGACGTTCCGGGCCGCTCTCCTCCGCTGTGACGAGGCGCTGCGCCCGTACACCGGATGGTCGGTCGTGGACGTGCTGCGTGGCGCGCCCGGCGCGCGCCCGCTGGACGGCACCGACGTGATCCAGCCGGTGCTGTTCGCGGTCATGGTCGCGCTCGCCGAGCTGTGGCGCTCGCTCGGCGTGCAGCCCTCGGCGGTGCTCGGCCACTCCCAGGGCGAGATCGCCGCCGCGTGCGTCGCGGGCGCGCTCTCCCTGCCGGACGCCGCCAAGATCGTGGCGCTGCGCAGCCGCGCGCTGATCCAGCTTCGCGGCAGCGGCGGCATGCTCGCCGTGGCGCTGCCGGCGGCCCAGGTCCAGGAGCGGATCGAGCCGTGGGCGGACCGCCTGTGGGTGGCCGTGCACAGCAGCCCCGCCGGCTCGGTCGTGGCAGGAGAGGTCGCCGCGCTGGAGGAGTTCGCCGCCGCCTGCGGCGACACGGTGCGGGTACGCCGGATCGCGGTCGACTACGCCTCCCACACCCCGCACGTCGAAGCGCTCCGCGACGAACTGCTGACCGTCCTCGCCGACGTGCGGCCGCGCGCCACCGACATCGGCTTCTGCTCCTCCCTCGCCGGCGAGCTCATCGACCCCGCCAAGCTGACCACCCAGTACTGGTACGACAACCTGCGCAACCCCGTACGGTTCCAGCAGGCCGTCACCGCCTTCACCGGCACCCCGCTGTTCGTCGAGGTCAGCCCGCACCCGGTGCTCGGCACCGACACCGAAGCCAGCTGCGACGCGGCGGGCGTGCCCGCGGGCAGCTGCCACACGCTGCGCCGGGGCGCCGGCGACCGCCGCCGCTTCCTCACCGCGCTCGCCCACGCCTGGGTGCTCGGCGCGCCGGTCACCTGGAGCGACGCGCTGCGCCCCGCGACGCACCCGCGCCGGGAGCCGCCGACGTACGCCTTCTCCCGGCGCAGGTTCTGGCTCGTCGGCGGCGAGTCCGGCCGGCTGCCCGGGGCGGGCGTCGGCGGCTCGCGCCACCCGATGCTCGACGCCGTCATCCCGATGGCCGGGGGCGGCTACGTGCTCACCGGCCGGATCTCCCTGCGCGGCATGCCCTGGCTGACGGGTCACGCCGTGGCCGGCCGCGTGCTGCTCCCCGGCGCCGCCTTCGCCGACCTGGCCCTGGAAGCCGGTACGCAGGCGGGCTGCGCGCGGCTGGACGAGCTGGTCATCGAGGCCCCGCTCTTCCTGCCCGAGCAGGGCGCGGTCACTGTTCAGGTCACCGTGGACCCGCCGGACGCGGGGCGGCGGCAGATCGCCGTCCACTCCCGCGCCGAGGGCGACGAGGACGACGGCTGGACCCGGCACGCCTCGGGCGTACTGGGCGATTCGGCCGCTGGTGGTGGTGTGTGGGAGTGGGCTGGGGTGTGGCCGCCGGTGGATGCGGTGGTGGTGGAGTTGGAGGGGGGTTATGAGCGGTTGGCGGAGTCGGGGTATTCGTACGGTCCGGCTTTTCAGGGGCTTCGGGCGTTGTGGCGGCGTGGTGAGGAGTTGTTCGCCGAGGTGGTCGCGCCCGACGGTCTGGACGTCACCGGTTTCGGCGTCCACCCCGCGCTCCTGGACGCGTCCTTCCACCCCCTCGTGCTGGCCGCCGGGGACGACGAGCTGCGGCTGCCGTTCGCCTTCGGAGACGTCCGGCTGCACGCCGCCGAGATCTCCACCCTGCGCGTACGCCTCACGACCACCGGCGAGGACTCCGTCATCGAGGCCGCCGACGTCACCGGCACGCCCGTCCTGTCCATCGCCTCCCTCCGCGCCCGGCCCGCCGACGTCCACCCGTCCACCCGAGCCGGCCTCCCGCCGCACGGCATGGAATGGGTCGAGGCGCCTTCGGGCTCGGCCTCGGGTTCGGGCTCCGGTTCGGGCTCCGGTTCGGGTTCGGGTGATCCGGTGGTGGTGTGGTGTGTGAGTGAGCTGGTGGGTGTGCCGGCTGCGGTGCGTGAGTTGACGTCGCGGGTGTTGGCGGCGGTGCAGGACGAGGGGTTGGCGGGGTCGCGGTTGGTGTTCGCGACCCGGCCGGGGGACCTGGCGGGTGCGGCGGTGTGGGGATTGGTGCGGTCGGCGCAGAGTGAACAGCCGGGTCGTTTCGTCCTGGCCGAGGTGCCGGAGGGTTTCACCGACTGGGCCACGGTGCTCGCCTCAGGCGAGTCGCAGGTCCGCGTCGTGGATGGCCGAGTGCTGGCCCCCCGTCTGGCCCGCCGAGCACTCCCCACCCCGACCGCCCTCCAGCCCTCCGCCCCGCCCGGTGCCCCCGTCTCTGCTCTCCCTTCCGTTCCAGGTGGGGATGGGGCGGTGCTGGTGACCGGCGGGACAGGGGGGCTGGGGGCGCTCGTGGCGCGGCGGCTGGTGGAGCGGCATGGGGTTCGGGATCTGGTGCTGGTCTCGCGGCGCGGGCCGGGCGCTGTGGGGGTTTCGGGTCTGGTCGCGGATCTGGAAGGGGTCGGGGCTCGGGTTCGGGTGCTGGCCTGTGATGTGTCGGATCGGGATGCGCTGGCGGAGGCCGTGGCTTCGGCTGGGCCGCTGGCGGGGGTCGTACACGCGGCTGGGGTTCTGGACGACGGGGTGGTGGGGAGCCTGACCCCCGAGCGGGTGGATGTCGTGCTGAGGCCGAAGGCCGATGCGGCCTGGTTCCTGCATGAGCTGACCAGCGGGATGGCGCTGCGGTTCTTCGTGCTGTTCTCCTCGCTCGCCGGAGTGGTGGGTAACGCGGGGCAGGGCAACTACGCGGCGGCGAACGCCTTCCTGGACGGGCTGGCCGTTCACCGACGGGAGGCCGGGTTGCCGGCGGTGTCGGTGGCGTGGGGGCTGTGGGATGTCGAGTCCGGCATGACCGGCGGTCTGGACGTCGCCCGGTTGAGCCGCGCCGGAGTCGCCCCGCTGCGGGTGGAAGAGGGCCTGGGCCTGTTCGACGGCGTGCTGGACGGCGACGCCGAGCCGGTCGTGATAGGCGCCCGCTGGGACACGGCCGGACTGCGGGCAAGGGCCGAGGGCGGTGACCTGCCGGGGGTGCTGCGCGGGCTGGTACGCCTGCCGCGCCGTACCCAAGGAAAGGGAGCCGCAGCGGGCCTGGTGGCCAGACTCGCCGAGCTGAGCAGGGACGAGGCGCTGCGGTCGCTGACCGACTCGGTCCGCGACCATGTGGCGGCCGTCCTCGCGCACGGCGACCCCGACCAGGTCGACGTGGACCAGGCGTTCAACCAGCTCGGCTTCGACTCCCTGACCGCCGTCGAGCTGCGCAACCGGCTCAACGCCGACACGGGGCTGCGCCTGCCCGCGACCCTCGTGTTCGACCATCCCACGGTCCACCTGCTCTCGGCCTACCTCGCCGAAGTCCTCGTACCGGCGCCACCCACGGCCGAGGAGACGCTGCGCATCGCCCTGGAACGGGTCGACGACCTGCTCGCCTCGGCCAACGGCGAGGCGCGGAGCATGCGCGACCGGCTCACCGCCATCCTCCAGGGCGCGCTCACCAAGCTCGGCGGCGCCGTGCAGAACGATGTCGGCGGCGTCATGGAGAAGATCGACTCCGCTTCGGACGAGGAGATCTTCGCCCTCATCGACAACGACCTGTGACCCATGACTCCCGCGACCGGAAAGGCACCGACGATGGGGACAGAGGACAAGCTCCGCGCCTACCTCAAGCGCGCCACGGTCGAACTGGCCCAGACCCGCCGCCGGCTCACCGAGACGGAGGAGCGCGCCTGCGAGCCCATCGCGATCGTCGGCATGGCCTGCCGTTACCCCGGTGGCGCGGACACGACCGAGGGCCTGTGGGAGCTGCTGAGCGAAGGCCGCAGCGCCGTCCGCGAAGTGCCGGCGACCCGCTGGGACATCGACGACTACTACCACCCCGACCCGCGCACCCCCGGCGGCATGTACACCAGGTACGGCACCTTCCTGGACGACATCGCCGGCTGGGACGCCGAGTTCTTCGGCCTGTCACCCCGCGAGGCGCTGCGCATGGACCCCCACCAGCGCCTGCTGCTTGAGCTGGCCTGGGAGGGCCTGGAGAACGCCGGCCTGGCACCCTCCGCGCTGGCCGGCACCCGCACC
This sequence comes from Nonomuraea glycinis, assembly GCF_035920485.1. Classification (GTDB taxonomy): domain Bacteria; phylum Actinomycetota; class Actinomycetes; order Streptosporangiales; family Streptosporangiaceae; genus Nonomuraea; species Nonomuraea glycinis. The sequence goes on along the minus strand of NZ_CP109166.1, from coordinate 9,524,880 downwards.
GGCGTGATGGTCGGCTTCATGGACACCCTGCAGTACGGCCGGATGCAGATCGAGCGGCAGGGCGCCGACGCCCTCTCCGACCCCTACCTCGGCCAGGGCTCGGTGGCCAGCATCGCCGCCGGGCGTATCGCCTACCAGCTCGACCTGATCGGCCCCACCGTCACGGTGGACACCGCCTGCTCCTCCTCGCTCATCGCGGTCCACCTGGCCGCCGAGAGCCTGCGCCGGGGCGAGAGCGACCTGGCCCTCGCCGCGGGCGCCTCGCTGACCCTGCACCCCTCCCTCTACATCCAGGCGTGCGCGGGCCTGATGATGTGCTCCGACGGGCGGTGCAAGACCTTCGACGAGGACGCCGACGGCTACGTCATGGGCGAGGGCGGCGGCCTGGTCGTCCTGGAGCGGCTGTCCAGCGCCGTCGCCAACGGCCGCCGCATCCACGCCGTGCTGCGCGGCTCCGCGGTCAACCAGGACGGGCGCAGCAACGGGCTCACCGCCCCGAGCCGGCGCGCGCAGGCCGACGTGATCGGCCGCGCGCTCGCCGCCGCCCGCGTCACTCCGGACGACATCGCGTACGTGGAAGCGCACGGCTCGGGCACCCACCTCGGCGACGCCATCGAGTTGTCCGCCCTGCACGACGTCTTCGGCCGCCGCTCGCCGGACCGGCCGCTACGCGTCGGTGCGATCAAGACGAACATCGGTCACACCCAGGCGGCGGCGGGGGTCGCCGGCCTGATCAAGACGGTGCTGATCCTGAAGAACGGGCAGATCCCGCCCAGCCTGCACCTGACCACCCCGGCCGCCGCGTTCCCCGAGGACGGCACCGTCCGGCCGGTCACCGGCCTGGAGCCGCTGCCCGAGGAGGAGGACCGGCCCCGGCTGGCCGGCGTCAGCTCCTTCGGGCTGTCCGGCACCAACGCCCACCTCATCCTGGAGAGCGCCCCCGTACCGGCCCCGCGCGAGGAGCCATCGCCTGCCGCCACGCACGTGCGGCCCCTGTCAGCCGACAACGCCACCACGCACACGCTGCCCCCGTCGGCCGGCAGCACCGCCACGCACGTGCTGCCCCTGTCGGCCGGCAGCGCCGCCGCGCTGCGCGAGCAGGCCACCCGGCTGGCGGACTGGATCGGCGCCCACCCCGGCACGACCATGCCCGACCTCGCCCGCACCCTCCAGAGCGGGCGCGCCGAGCTGGACCACCGCCGCGCCCTCCTCTGCGACACCCCCGACGACGCCGTACGCGGGCTGCGCGCCACCGCCGAGAACGGCGACGGCCACCGGGTCAAGGGCCGCCCCCGCGTCGCGTTCCTGCTCCCCGGCGTCGGCGACCAGTACGAGGGGCTCGGCCGGGAGCTGTACGCCACCGAGCCGGTGTACGCCCAGGCGGTGGACGCCTGCGCCGAGCTCGTCTTGCGCCGCTCGGGCACGGACCTGCGCCCCCTGTTCCTCCCCGAGCGGGAGTCGGCCGCCGACTCCGCCGACCTCGCCGCCCTGCTCGGCCGGGGCGGCGGCGCCGCACAGACCTTCGGCCCGCTCGACCACGCCGAGGTCGCCCACCCCTACCTCTTCACCGCCGAGTACGCACTGGCGCGGCTGTTCGAGCACTGGGGCGTCACCCCGGACATGCTCATCGGCTACAGCCTCGGCGAGTACGTCGCCGCCTGCCTGGCCGGGGTGTTCACCCTGGAGGACGCGCTGCACGTCGTCCAGGAGCGGGCCCACCTGATCACCGCCGTGCCCGCCGGGCGCATGATCGCCGTCGCCGCGCCCGAGGAGCGGATCGCCGCGGCCCTCGCGGCAGGCGGGATCGACGTGGACGTCGCCGCCCGCAACGGCCCGTCGATGACCGTGCTGAGCGGGCCGCCCGCGGAGATCGAGGCGGCGGCCGCCCGGCTGGCCGACGAAGGCATCGCCTGCCGGACGCTGCGCTCGGCGCACGCGTTCCACTCCCGGCTGCTGCAGCCCGCCCGGGAGAAGCTCGCCGCCGTGCTCGACACCGTGCCGAGGCGCGCCCCGTCCGTCACCGTCATCTCCAACCTCACCGGCCGCCCGCTCACCGCCGAGCAGGCCACCAGCACCTCGTACTGGACCGACCAGCTCGTCAGCACGGTCCGTTTCGCGGACGGCGTGCGGCACTGCGTGAACCAGGACGTGGACGCGTTCGTCGAGCTGGGGCCCGGCCAGACGCTCGGCGGGCTGGTCCGGCAGAACCTGGCCGGAGGCGCCACGGCCGCCGTCCTCGGCACCCTGCCGGCCCGCTGGACCGGCGGGCCGCGCCCCGACGCGTACGACGAGCTGCTCCGGACGCGCGCCCGGTTGTGGGAGCTCGGCGCCCCGGTGACGTGGGATCCCACCGGAGAGGGCCAGGTGCTCAGCCTGCCCACCTATCCGTTCCAGCGCACCCGCTTCTGGCCCGAGCAGACCGTGCCCGCCGGCTCGGCCACCCCCGCGCCCAGCCCCGAGCCCGCCGACTTCACCTTCGCCCACTCCTGGCGGCAGGACCCGGCGCGAGACACCCCCGCCGCCGCCCTCGTCCTGGCCGGTCCCCTCGTCGTCTTCGCCGACCCCGGCGGCGTGGGCACCGCCCTCGCCGACCTGGCCGCCGCCTCCGGGACCCCCGTGCTGGAGGTGGTCGCCGGCGACGGCCCGCCGCGCCGTGAGGGCCGCCGCCTGACCATCGACCCCGCCGTCCCCGCCCACTACACCGACATCCTCACAACCCTCAACGACCCGTCGTACAGCCACGGCCCACTCCACCTCGCCCACCTGTGGAGCCTGACCTCCCCAGCGGGCAAGGACAGCACGGGCCTGAACGACGCGGGGCTACGGGCGGCGATCGCCAGTGGCTTCGACAGCCTCATGCTGGCCCTGCAAGCGCTCGGCGACCTGCCCGGCGACCGGGGGGTGCGGCTGCTGACGGTCACCCGAGGCGCCGCCGAGATCCTCGGCGGCGACATCCCGGCACCCCACCAGGCCCTGGCCCACGGACTCGGCCGGGCGGCCCGCCACGAATACCCGGGCCTGACCTGGCAGGGCGCCGATCTCGACCCCACCCCCGACCTCACCCCCGACCCCACCTCCGGCCCCGCGCTCGGTGCCCGGCCGGATCTGGACGCCGCGCGGGTCGCCCGGGAACTGCTGCATCAGCCGGACCCCGACGCGACGACCCCGGAGGCGGACGACCCGCTCGCCGGCTGGCGGCGTGGCCGTCGCTGGGTGCGGTCCTGGGCCCCGGTCGCCACCGCGCCGCCCCCTGCCCCCGTATGGCGCGAGGACGGGACGTACCTGATCACAGGCGGGACGCGCGGGCTCGGCATGGCCCTGGCCCAGCACCTCGTACGGGCAGGGGTGCGGCGGCTCGCGCTGGTGGGCCGCACTCCGCTGCGGCGCGGCGCGGCCGACGGCGAGCGGGCGGAGCGGACCCTGCGCGACGTCGCCGAGCTGGAGGCGAGCGGCGCGGAGGTGCTGCTGCTCACCGCCGACACCGGCGTACCCGAACAGTTCAGGCAGGCGCTGCGGCGCGGCAGGGAGCACTTCGGCGCGCTGACCGGCGTGATCCACGCGGCCGGCCTGCCGGCGGGCGGCCTGCTGCGGCGGCGCACCGTGGCCGAGGCCGCGGCGGTGCTCGCGCCCAAGGTGCTGGCGATGGGACCGCTGGCCGAGCTGGTCGGCCCGGAGACTCCGGCCGCCGAACGGCCGGAGCTGCTCGTGCTGTACTCGTCCGCGGTGACCGCGTTCGGCGGCATCGGCGAGGGCGACTACTGCGCCGCCAACACCGTCCTGGACGCGTACGGCGACGCGCTGGCCGCCATCAGCCCGTCGACCAGGGTCGTGTCCGTCGCCTGGGGCCCCTGGCAGCACGACGTCTGGCAGTCGGAGAACCTCAAGTCGGCCGGCGGCCTGGCCGACCGGGTGGCCGCCTACCGCGCCCGCTACGGCTTCGCCGACGACGCCGGCTGCGACCTGCTGGACGGGATCGTGGCGGGCGGCCACGGCAGCGTGATGGCGGTGCGGCAGCCGCTGCACGAGGTGATGAGCGCCTGGTCCGACATGCTCGACCTGGACGACCTGATCGGCGCGGCCGCGGCGGTGCCGGCGGGCGAGCGGTTCCCGCGCCCGCAGCTGCGTACCGACTTCGCGGCGCCGCGGACCGAAGCGGAGACCGAGATGGCCGAGCTGTGGGGCGCCTACCTCGGCATCGACCGGGTCGGCGTGCACGACCCGTTCTTCGACCTCGGCGGCAACTCGCTGCTCGGCATGGCCATGGTGCTCGCCCTTGAGCAGAGGCTGGGCCACCCGGTCCCGCCCGCGCTGCTGTTCGAACACCCGACCATCGCGGAGTTCGCCGCCGCCTTGGACGGCGAAGGCGGCCCGGACGGCGGCGTACAGGAATCGCTCACCACCAGTTCGGCGCGGGGGCAGCGGCGGCGCCGGGCCCGTTCCAGTAACCGGAAATGAGGACGGAAGACGTGATCGACGACATCGAGGGCGAGAACTCCGGCACCGACATCGCGATCGTCGGCATGTCGGGCCGCTTCCCGGGGGCGTCCGACGTCGCCGAGCTGTGGTCCGCGATCCGGGCCGGCGCATCCGGCATCACCCGGTTCACCGACGACGAGCTGCGGGCCGCCGGCGTCCCTGACGACCTGCTGGCCGATCCCGCGTACGTGAAGGCCGCGCCGGTGATCGAGGACGTCGAGCTGTTCGACGCGGCCTTCTTCGGGTTCAGCCCGAAGGAGGCGCAGATCCTCGACCCGCAGCACCGGCTGTTCCTTGAGCACAGCCACGCGGCCCTGGAGGACGCCGGCTGCGACCCCAAGCGCTTCGACGGCTCGATCGGCGTCTTCGGCGGTTGCGCGCACAGCTCGTACATGCAGAACAACCTGCTGCCCAGCGGCATCGGCGAGGTCATGGGCGACCTCGCGCTCGGGCTCGCCAACGACAAGGACTCGCTCACCACCCGCGTCGCCCACACGCTGGGCCTGTCCGGCCCGTCGTACGGCGTGCAGAGTTACTGCTCGACGTCGCTGGTCGCGGTCTGCGCCGCGGCCACCAGCCTGGCCGGGTTCGAATGCGATCTCGCCCTGGCCGGCGGCGTCGCGGTCAGCGTGCCGCAGCACGTCGGCTACCTCTACCAGCAGGGCGGGATCTCGCCGCCCGACGGCGAGTGCCGGGCCTTCGACGCGGGCGGCCTCGGCGCCCCGCTCGGCAGCGGCGTCGGCGTGGTCGCGCTGCGCCGGCTGGAGGACGCGCTCGCCGACGGCGACCAGATCTACGCCGTCCTGCGCGGCTGGGCGGTCAACAACGACGGCGGGCGCAAGGTCGGCTTCACCGCGCCCGGCGTGCAGGGCCAGGCCGCGGTGATGGCCGAGGCACTGGCCAGCGCCGACCTGACGCCCGCCGACATCGACTACATCGAGGCGCACGGCACCGGCACCGCGCTCGGCGACGCCGCCGAACTGGCCGCGCTGCAGCAGGTGTTTCGCGGGCAGTCGCTGCTGATCGGCTCCGTCAAGACCAACCTCGGCCACCTCGACCGGGCCGCCGGCGTCACCAACCTCATCAAGGCGGCCCTCGCGCTGCGCAACGACGAGATCCCGGCGACGCTCAACCTGTCGGCGCCCAACCAGCAACTCGCCGCCGGTGACGCCCAGCTGGAGGTGGTCACCCGGCTGCGCGCCTGGCCGCGCGAGGCGGGACACACCCGGCGGGCGGGCGTGAGCGCGTTCGGCATCGGCGGCACCAACGCGCACGTGGTGCTGGAGGAGGCGCCGCTCGTCCCCAGGACCGAGGAGGAGCCCCGGCCCGAGCCGCTGGTGTGGTCCGCGCGCTCGGCCGCCGCCGCCGACGCGATGACCCAGCGGCTCGCCGCGCATCTCGCGGGCCCCGGCGGCGGCACGCGCCTCGCCGACGTCGCCCACACGCTGCAGAGCGGACGCCAGGTCTTCGCGCACCGCAGGACGCTGGTCGCCTCGTCCACCGCCGAGGCCGCCGCGGCCCTGCGCGACGGGGCGGTGCTCGGCCGCGAAGAAAGCCGCGCCGACCGGCCCGTGGCCTTCCTCATCGCGGGCACCGGCGAGCAGTACCCCGGCATGGCCGCCGAGCTCTACCGCACCGAGCCCGTCTTCCGAAAGGTGCTCGACGAGTGCCGCGCCGTCCTGCGCCGCCGCATGGGCGGGGACGACCCGCTCGCCGAGATGCTCGCCCCCCGCCGCACCGAGGAGGCCGGCGGGCTGGGCGCTCTGCTCGGCCGCGGCCCGGCCGCCGCCGCGACCCCGACCGCCGTCCTGCAGCCCGCCCTGTTCGCGGTCGAGTACGCGCTCGCCCGCCTGGTGCAGGCGTGGGGCGTCCAGCCCGCCATCCTGGCCGGATACAGCCTGGGCGAGTACGTCGCCGCCTGCCTCGCCGGGGTGCTGTCCCTGGAGTCGGCGCTCGCCCTGGTGGCGCACCGCGCGAGCCTCATCGGCGAACTGCCCGAAGGCTCGATGAGCGCCGTGCCGCTGTCCGCCGCCGACGCCGTCGAACGCCTGCGGCGCGCCGGGATCTCCGGCGTGGACGTCGCCGCCGTGAGCGGACCCGAGCTCACCGTGCTGGCGGGCGAACCGCAGGCCATGGCGGCGGTACGCGCGCTGCTGGAGGCCGACGCGGTGCCGTGCCGCCCGCTGGCCACCACCCACGCCTTCCACTCGGCCATGATGGAGCCGATCCGCGCGCCGCTCACCGCGTGGATCGCCGCCAACGTGCCGCTGAACGCGCCCCGCGTGCCGTACGTCTCCAACGTCACCGGCGCCCTGGCCACGGCCGAGCAGGTGACGGACCCGGCCTACTGGGCCGAGCACATGTGCGCGCCGGTCCAGTTCGACGCCGTCCTGGCCACGCTGCTGCGGGAGCAGGGCGACGCGGCGCTGCTGGAGATCGGCCCCGGCCAGTCGCTCGGCGCGATGGCGCGCGGCCATCGGGACTGCGCCCGCGAACGCTGGCCGCTGATCGTCGGCACCCTGCCGGGCGCCCAGGACCCCCGCCCGGCCGGCGCCGCCCTGGCCGACGCGGCCGGCCGGCTCTGGCTGGCGGGCGTGGCGCTCGACTGGCCCGGCTACCAGCAGGACCGGCCGGTGGCCAAGGCCGGCCTGCCCACCTACCCGTTCCAGCGCGAACGCTACTGGGTCGACCCACCCGCCACCGCCCTTCCCCGCCCCGCCGCCACTCTCGGCGCACCTTCCCCCGCCGCCGCCCAAGGTGCTGGTACGGGTGCCGCTCCCGGTGCCGCCAAGTCGACGGCCGAGCCGCACGTGCGACTCCTGACCCCGCGCTGGACCCCGGCGGGCACGCCCGTAGCGTCCACCACGGGCACGCCTGAGGCGCTCGCCCGCTGCGTCCTGCTGGGTGGCCGTGCCCAGGCGGCTGAGACTTTGGCCCGTACGTTGCGCGCCCACGGCCTCGAGGTCGCGACCGTCGCCCCGTCGGACATCTCTGCCGAGGCTCCGGGTGGGCTCGCCGAGACCTCGGGCGGCGGCCGTACCGTCCTGGTGGATCTGCGCCTCCTCGACGAGGAGGACCCTTCCGCCGGCGCGCACGACGGGCTGCTTCCACTGGCCCGGCTGCTCGACGCCTGGGGTGAGGCCGGTGACGGGGTACGGATCATCCTGGCCACCTCCGGCGGGCAGGCCGTGGCGGAGGGCGAGGTGCCCGTGCTCCGGCAGGCCGCCGCCGCGACCCTGCCGATGGTCGCCAACCAGGAATACCTGAACCTCGACTGCGCCACCGTGGACCTCGACCCGGCCGCGAGCCCTGACGCCGTCGCCGAGGCACTCGCCGCCGAGGTGCGCCGGCCCTCCGGCGAGGTGTTCGTCGCCTACCGCGACGGCCGCCGCCTGGTCCGCGCCTTCACCCCGGACGAGCCCGTCAAGACGGTGCCTGACCGTTCTGCCCAAGGAGTGCCGGAAGGGGCTGTGCCGGAAGGGGCCGTGCCGGAAGGGGCCGGGCAGGGTGTGCCGGAGGTTGTCGCCGCTGTTCGGGAGGGGGGCACGTACCTGATCACCGGTGGGCTCAGTGATGTGGCGCTGCTCGTGGCCGAGCATCTGGTCCGGGCCGGTGCCGGGCGGCTGGTCCTGACCAGTCGCGGTGGGGTGCCCGACGTCGAGGGGGATTCGCGCCGGGAAGCGGTGCGGCGGTTGCGGGAGCTCGGGGCCGAGGTGCTCACCCCTCGGGTCGACGTCACCGACGAGGCCGCCATGCGGGCGCTGCTCGACGGAGAGGAACGGCTGGACGGCGTGGTGCACGCCGCCGCCGACACCCGGCCCGACACCTTCCGCCCGCTGCGCGATCTGGACGAGGCCGCCGTCGAGCGGCACTTCACCGCCAAGGTGACCGGCGCGCTGGTCCTGGAACGGCTCCTGAACGCGTTGCCCGCCGATCGCGCCCCGAGTTTCTGTGTGCTGTTCTCCTCCACCTCCGCCGTGCTCGGCGGCGTCGCGTTCGCCAGTTACGCCGCGGCCAACGCCGCCCTGACCGCGATCGGCCTGCGCAACCACGCCCGCGGGACGCGTACCCGATGGGTGAGCGCCGGCTGGGACACCTGGGAGGTCACGCTGGGCCGGGTCGAGGGCGGCTTCGGCGCGGCCATGGCCGCGCACTCCATGACGGCCGAGCAGGCGCTCGCCGCCTTCGACGAACTGCTGGTCACCTCCCGGCCCAGCCTGGTGGTGGCCGCCGGCGGCCTGGACGACCGGCTGCCGCACGCCCTCGCCGCCGACTTCGACGGCCCGGCCGGAAGCGCCGCGGGCGCCGGGACCGGCGACCGGTTTCCGCGCCCGGAGCTGCCACAGCCTTACACTCCGCCGCTGTCGGCGACGGAACGCGACCTGGCCGGCCTCTGGTCGGAGGTGCTCGGCGTCGAACCGGTCGGCACCCGGGACAACTTCTTCGACCTCGGCGGCAATTCGCTGGTCGCGCTCCAGATGCTCGCACTGGTGAAGAAGCGTTTCGGTGTGGCGGTGCCGACGGTCTCGCTGTTCGAGGCGCCGACGGTGGGCACGCTGGCCACCACCCTGGACGAACGCCGCACCCCGGCCGCGCTTCAGGGCGCCGGGCTGCCCGTGTTCGCCCGGGACAGGGGGGCGCCTCCCTCGGGCGACGACGACAGGCGGATCGCCATCGTCGGCATGGCGGGGCACTTCCCCGGCGCCTCCGACGTAGGACAGTTCTGGCGCAACCTGCGCGACGGCGTCGAGTCCATCAGCTTCTTCTCCGAGGAGGAGCTGCTGGCCGCCGGAGCCGACCCCGAGCAGATCAAGGACCCCGCGTACGTCCGCGCCCGGCCGGTGCTGGACGACATCAGCGGCTTCGACGCGGCCTTCTTCGGCATGAGCCCCCGGATGGCCGCGATCAACGATCCGCAGCAGCGGGCCTTCCTGGAGGTGTGCTGGGAGGCGCTGGAGCACGGCGGCTACGCGGCCCCCGGCCACCGGGGCCGGGTAGGCGTGTTCGGCGGCGCCAACATCAGCACCTACCTGCTGCGGATGACGGACCATCTGCTGGGCGGCGGGCAGCAGGAGTTCAGTGACTTCGAGGTCATCATGGGCAACGACAAGGACGCCCTGACCACGACGGTCTCCTACCTGCTCGACCTGTACGGCCCGAGCGTGGCGGTCCAGACCTTCTGCTCCACCTCGCTGGTGGCCGCACACCTGGCGGTGCAGAGCCTGCGCAACGGCGAATGCGAGCTGGCCCTGGCCGGAGGCGTCTCGATCCGGGTGCCCGACCGGGTCGGCCACCTGTTCGGCCCCGGCGGGCAGGAGTCGCCGGACGGCCACGTGCGCGCCTTCGATGCCCAGGCGCGGGGCAGCATGTTCGGCGACGGCGCGGCGGCCGTCCTGCTCAAGCGGCTGCCCGACGCGGTGCGCGACGGCGACCACGTCTGGGCGGTGATCCGCGGCTCCGCGATGAACAACGACGGCGCGCTCAAGGTCGGCTACACCGCGCCCAGCGTCGTCGGCCAGTCCAGGGTGATCGCGGACGCGATGGCCGACGCGGGCGTCACCGGCGAGGACATCAGCTACGTCGAGGCGCACGGCACCGCCACCGAGCTGGGCGACCCGATCGAGGTGGCCGCGCTGACCCGCGCGTTCGGCCCCACCCGGGACAAGGAGTACTGCCCGATCGGGTCGGTGAAGACCAACGTCGGTCACCTCGACCGGGCCGCCGGCGCCAGCGGGCTGATCAAGACGTCGTTCGCGGTGCGCGAGGGCGTGATCCCGCCCACCCTGCACTACACCAGCCCGAACCCGGAGATCGACTTCGAGGACAGCCCGTTCTACGTCAACGCCGAGCTCTCCCCGTGGCGGACACGCGACGGCCGCCCGCGGATCGCGGGCCTCAACTCCCTCGGCATGGGAGGCACCAACGTGCACATGGTCATCGAAGAACCGCCCGTCCGTCCCGGCGCACCGCCGCAGGCCCGCCGCTTCCAGGTGCTGCCCGTCTCGGCGCGCAACGCCCCGGCGGCCGACGCCGCGGTACGGCGGCTCGGCGAGCACCTGGCCGCCGAGCCCGGCGCGCGGCTGGCCGATGTGGCCTACACCCTCCAGGTCGGGCGCAAGACGTTCGAGCACCGGCGGGCACTGGTCGCCGCCGACGGCGCGTCCGCCGCGACCGCCCTGACCGGACCGCGCCAGGAAGGACTGCTGGGCCGGGTGGACACCGTACAGGGCCGCCGGACCGCCTTCCTGCTGGCCGGCGTCGGCGAGCAGTACCCCGGCCTGGCCGCCGACCTCTACCACCACGAGCCGACCTTCCGCACCGCCCTGGACGAGTGCCTGACCCTGCTGAATCACCACCTCGACAACACCAACGCCACTGGCAACAGCACCGGCACTGGAACCAGCACCGGCGCTGGCAACGGCGCCGACGTCGGTGACGGCACTGGTAGCGGCGGTGGCGGCGCGGAACGCATCGGTGGCGGGCGCGTCGATGTCGCTGATCTGTTGGTCGGGGCGCGTGAGGCGGGTGCCGGACTCGCCGCGCTGCTGGGGCGGGCGCCCGCGGAAGGGGCGACGGGCCGCGCCGCCGCGCTGCGGCGCACGGAGGTGGCCCAGCCCGCGCTGTTCGCCGTGGAGTACGCACTCGCGCGCACGCTGATGTCCTGGGGGCTGCAACCGGCGATCATGCTCGGCTACAGCCTCGGCGAGTACGTCGCCGCCTGCCTCGCCGGCGTCCTGTCGCTGCCCGACGCCATCGCCCTGGTCACCCACCGGGCCCGGCTGATCTCCGGGATGCCGCCGGGCGCGATGCTGGCCGTCTCCCTCCCGGCGGGCGACCTGCGCAGGCGCTTCCGGCTGGAGGAACGCGGGCTGGACGTCGCCGCCGTCAACGGCCCCCAGGCGGTCGTGGTCGCCGGGCCGGTCGAGGCGGTCGAGACGCTGGCCGGGGACCTGCGGCAGGCCGAGATCGCGTGCCGCACGCTGGAGACCACCCACGCCTTCCACTCGCGCATGCTGGAGCCGCTGACCGACGAGCTCACCCAGTGGATCAAGGCCGAGGTCACGCTCAACCCGCCGGCGTTGCCGTACATCTCGAACGTGACCGGCGCGCCGGCCGACGCCGAGCTCGTCTGCGACCCCGGCTACTGGGCCCGGCACATGTGCGCGACCGTGCGCTTCCAGGCGGGGGTCGACACCCTGCTGGCCGAGCCGGAGCTCGCCATGGTCGAGATCGGTCCCGGTCAGTCGCTGGGGGCGCTGGTGCGCGGGGCGGGCTGCCCGGCGGAACGCTGGTCGTTGATCACCCATACGCTGCCCGCCGCGAGCGACCCCACTCCGGGTGACGAGGTGCTGGCGGGCAGCCTGGCCCGGCTCTGGCTCGGCGGTGTCACCATCGGCTGGGACGCCTACCACGGTCGCGTCGAGGGCGCCGACCCGGCGACGCTGCCCGGCCGGGTGCCGCTGCCCACGTACCCGTTCCAGCGGCAGCGTTACTGGATCGACCCGCCCGCCAGGAAGGAGCGGGCGGCCGAGCCGGAGGACCTGTTCGAGGCCATCACGACCCTGCCCAAACTGCCCGAGGAGCAGTGGCTCTACCTGCCCGTGTGGCGGCAGACGGCCGCGCCCGCGCCGGCGGAGCGGCAGCCCGGCTCGTGGCTGGTCTTCACCCGCGCGGGCCTCGCCGACAAGGCGCTGTCCCGCCTACGCGAAGCCGCCGCCGCCACCGGCGCCACCATCACACCGGTACGCCCCGGCGAGACGTACGCCGTCAACAGCGAGAGGCACACGGTCAACGGTGAGGCGAACGTCGTCAACGGCGACGGGCACGCCGTCAACGGCAAGGGGCATGCGGCCAATGGTGAGGGGCACGTCGTCCACGGCGAGGGGCACACGGTCAGGCCGGGCAGTGTCGCCGACATGCTCGCCGTGCTGCGCGACCTGCGTACGGCGGGACGGCGGCTGGAGCGGGTCGTCCACCTGTGGACGCTGGAACAAGCGCCGCACGACACCACCATCGCGTACGGCCTGCACACGCTCGTCGCGCTGGCCAGGGCGGCAGGGGAGTCCGGCATCGGCGACTGGTCGCTCGACGTGGCCGTCTCCGGCACCCAGCGGGTGCTGGGGGAGGAGGTGGCGCATCCCGCCGGCGCGACCCTGATGGGACCGTCCCTGGTGATCCCGCTGGAGTATCCGGGCGTGACCACCCGGCTGATCGACCTCCCGGCCGGCCCGTCCGCACGCGACCTGCACGGCCTGACCGCCGAGCTGGCCCGCCCGCAGCACGACCGTACGGTCGCGCTGAGGCACGGCCGCCGCTACATCCCCGACTACGCCGTGATGCAGCCCCCACCCCTGCCCGCCGTGAAGCAACCCCCGGCTCGCCCCGCCGTGATGCAGCCGTCGCCGCTGCCCGGCTCGATGCCCGCCCGATCGCTGCCTGGCGGACCGGTCGCCGATGCCACCGGGCTGCGGGAGGGCGGTGTCTACCTGATCACCGGTGGGCTGGGCGGCATCGCCCTCGGCCTGGCCGGGCATCTGGCCCGCGACTACCGGGCCAAGCTCGTCCTGCTGGCCCGGCGTGGCCTGCCACCGCGCGCCGAGTGGCCCGCGATCCTGGCCGCCGGCGGCTCAGACGGCTCAGACGGCTCAGGCGGCTCAGGCGGCAGTGGTGGCTCCGGTGGGCGTTCGGTGGATGAGGTGACGCGGCGGAGGGTTGCGCAGGTCACCGAGTTGATCTCGCTCGGCGCCGAGGTGGAGATCGTCGCCGGGGACGTCGCGGACGCCGGGGACGTGCGCCGGGCCGTCGAGGCGGCCACCGAGCGCTTCGGCGCGCTGCACGGCGTGCTGCACGCGGCGGGCGTACCGGCCATGGGCCTGATGCAGTTCAAGCGGCCCGAGGAGCTGGACGAGGTGCTCGCCCCCAAGATCGGCGGCACGCTGGCGCTGGCCGAGGCGCTGCGCATCGGCCGCGAGGACGAGGTCGAGCTGGACCTGCTGGTGCTGTTCTCCTCGATCACCTCCGCGACCGGCGGCGGCCCCGGCCAGGTCGACTACTGCGCCGCCAACGCCTTCCTGGACGGCTATGCCCACGAGCTCGCCGCGACCGGGCGCCGGGTGGTGTCCGTCGGCTGGGGCGAGTGGACGTGGAACGCGTGGGAGGCCGGTCTCGCCGGGTACGAGGAGGCGCTGCGCGACTTCTTCCGGCAGAACCGGGCCCGCGTCGGCATCGAGTTCGCCGACGGCTGGCGCTCGCTGCTGCGGGCGCTGGCGACCGGGGAATCCCACGTCATCGTGTCCACCCAGGACTTCCCCACGCTGGTGAGCGGCAGCTCTCGCTTCACCCTGGAGGCGGTGACCTCCCCTGCGATGGGCGGCGGCGGCGAGCTGCACCCCAGGCCCGAGCTGGTCACCAACTACCAGGAGCCCGCCGACGCCACCGAGGAGGCCATCGCCGCGATCTGGGGCGAGTCACTGCGCCTGGACCGGGTCGGCGTGCTGGACAACTACTTCGAACTGGGCGGCAACTCGCTGCTCGGCGTCGCCATCGTGGCTGCGGTCCGGCGCGCGTTCAAGCTGCCGGAGCTGCCGCCGCACATCCTCTACGAGTCGCCGACCGTGGCCGCGCTGAGCCGCACCGTCGAGGCGCTCGCCTCGGGCGCGGCGCCGGCCGCCACCGAAGGCGGCAGCCAGGTACGGGCCCAGCTACGGCGCTCGGGATTGGAGGCCGCCGCGCGCAGGCGCGGAAGGTGACGGCGACCACGGAACCAACGCCGCGATCAAGGAGCGGAACCGATGAGGGAAGCGGAGATGACATGTCAGTAATCGGGGTGATCGGCGCCGGCGTCATGGGAGTCGGCGTCGCCCAGAACCTCGCCTCGACCGGGCACGACGTGGTGCTGGTCGACAAGGACGAGAAGACCCTGGCCGCCGCGTTGGCGACCATCGAGCGCAACAGCCGGATGAGCCGCCTCATGGGCGGCCCCGCCCTGGACGCCGACGAGATCCTGTCCAGGATCACCACGGCGGTCGGCGCCGCGGGCGCGGCCAAGGCCGAGATCGTCATCGAGAACGTGACCGAGAACTGGGACGTCAAGCGGGAGGTGTACGAGACGCTCGACGCCGAGTGCGGTCCCGACACCGTCTTCGTCGTCAACACCTCGGCCATCCCGATCACCAAGGTCGCCGCCGTCACCGGCCGGCCGGACAAGGTGGTGGGCGTGCACTTCATGAACCCGGTGCCGGCCAAGCCGGTCGTGGAGCTGATCCCCGGCTTCCACACCTCACCGGAGACGGTCGAGCGCACCAAGGACCTGCTGCACGCCATGGGCAAGAAGGCCGTGCACGTCAAGGACTCGTGCGGCTTCATCTCCAACCGGGTGCTGATGCTCACCGTCAACGAGGCGGCCTTCCTCGTGCACGAGGGCGTGGCGGACGCCGCGTCCGTGGACGAGGTGTTCCGCGGCTGCTTCGGCCATCCGATGGGACCGCTGGAGACCGCCGACCTGATCGGCGTCGACACGATCCTCTACAGCGTCGAAGTGCTCTACGAGCACTACGCCGACAGTAAGTACCGCCCCTGCCCGCTGCTGAAGCAGATGACGGACGCCGGGCTGCACGGCCGGAAGAGCGGCCGCGGTTTCTACACCTACGACTCGAACTGAAGACGAACTGAAACGGAGCAACGCCCATGTCCACCACCGCAAAGGATCAGATTCTCACCTTCGTCCGCGAGCGCTACCCGCAGGCGGAGATCGACGCGTCGCAGGACATCTTCGCCCTCGGCTTCGTCAACTCGCTGTTCGCGATGGAGCTGGTGATGTTCGTGGAGAAGACGTTCGGGATCACCATCCCGAACGAGGAGCTGCGGATCGACAACTTCCGCACCGCCGACACGATGGCGAGCCTGGTGGCGAGGCTCTCGGCCGATCTGGCCGTGGCGTGACCCTCACCGACCCGGCGCCCGCCACCCGCACCGCCGACCGGGTCACGGATCGGGCGTCGGCCCGCGCCTTCGTCGACACCCACGTGGTGCCGTACGCCGACGTCTACGACCGGGCCGGCCGCGTGCCGGAGGATCTGCTCCAGCGGGTCGCCGAGGCGGGCCTGTGGGCGCCCTTCCTGCCGCCCGGCTCGGGCGGCGCCGGGATGGACCTGGTCACGCTCGGGGAGGTGCACGAGGAGGTCGGGCGCGGCTGCTCCTCCCTGCGCAGCCTGCTCACCGTGCACACGATGGTGTCGTGGACGGTGCAGCGCTGGGGCACCCCCGCCCAGCGGGAGCGGTGGACGCCGGCGCTCGGCAGTGGGCAGGTGCTCGGCGCGTTCTGCCTGTCCGAGCCCGGCGCCGGCAGCGACACCTCGGGGATCACCACGACCGCCGCCGAGTCGGGCGGCGGCTGGGTGCTCAACGGGGTCAAGACGTGGACCACGGGCGGCCAGCGGGCGGACCTGTTCCTGGTGTTCGCCCGCACGGCCGCCAGCATCGGCGCCTTCCTCGTGCCGAGGGAGGCGCCGGGCGTCCGGGTCCGCCCCATCCACGACATGCTGGGCACCCGCGCCTCCATGCTGGCGGAGATCTCCTTCGACGACGTCGTCCTCGGGCCGGACGCGCTGCTCGGCCCGAGCGGGTTCACCGCAGGCATGGTGCTCACGGGCACCCTCGACCTCGGCCGCTACAGCGTGGCGGCCGGCTCGCTGGGCATCCTCCAGGCGTGCCTGGAGGCGTCCTCCGACTACGCCGCGCGGCGCAGGGTCGGCGGCTCGGCCCTGCGTGAGCTGCCGCTGATCCAGGCGAAACTCTCCGACATGGTCACCGACGCGCGGGCGGCCCGGCTGCTGGTCGCCGAGGCCGGCCGCCTCAAGGACGCCGGGGAGTCGGCGACGCTCATGGCCACCTGGGTGGCGAAGTACTTCGCCTCGACGGCCGCCGTCCGGCACGCGGCCGAGGCCGTGCAGATCCACGGCGCCAACGGGTGCAGCCCGGACTACCCGGTGGCCCGGCTGTACCGCGACGCCAAGGTGATGGAGATCATCGAAGGCAGCAACGAGATCCAGCGGATCACCATCGCCGGCCAGGCGGAAAGGGAGAAGACCTCGTGACCGTGACCACCTCGACCAGCCCGGTCGTACCGCTCCCGGAGAAGCCGAAGCGGGGCCGGATCAAGTGCATCGTGTGGGACCTCGACAACACCCTGTGGAACGGGGTGCTCCTGGAGGACGGCGACGTCACCGTACGGCCGGCCGTCGTCGAGCGGATCCACGAGTTGGACCGCAAGGGCGTCCTGCACTCCATCGCCAGCAAGAACGACAGGGACGCGGCCATGGCCAAGCTGCGCGCCCTCGGGCTGGAGGAGATGTTCCTGTACCCGCAGATCAACTGGAACCCCAAGTCGGACTCCATCCGGCACCTCGCCACGGCGCTCAACCTCGGCCTGGACGCCTTCGCGTTCGTCGACGACCAGGAGTTCGAGCGCGCCGAGGTGGCCCACGGCGTCCCCGAGGTGACCTGCGTGGACATCCTGGAGCTGGACGAGGCGCTGGCACGGCCGGAGTTCCGGCCGCGCTTCGTCACCGACGAGTCGGCGCTGCGGCGCGAGATGTACCGCAGCCAGATCGCCAGACAGGAGCTGGAGGGCGAGTTCGTCGGCACGAACGAGGAGTTCCTGGCCGGCCTGGAGATGTCGTTCACCATCTCCCCCGCCAGAAGGGAGGACCTGCAGCGCGCCGAGGAGCTGACGGTGCGCACCAACCAGCTCAACTCCACCGGGCGCACCTACTCCTACGAGGAGCTGGACGCGCTGCGCGAGTCGCCGGACCACCTGCTCCTGGTGGCCTCGCTCACCGACCGGTTCGGTGGCTACGGCAAGATCGGCCTGGCTCTGGTGGAGAAGGGCGAGGACGCCTGGTGGCTGCGCATGATGCTGATGTCGTGCCGGGTGATGTCCCGCGGCGTCGGCATGGTGCTGCTCAACCACATCATGCGGCTGGCCGTGGAGGCGGGCGCGACCGTACGGGCGGACTTCGTGGAGACCGGGCGCAACCGCATGATGCAGGTGACGTACGCCTTCGCCGGGTTCCACGAGGCGAGCCGGGAAGGCGCGCACGTCGTCCTGGAAGCCGACCTGAGCGCCGTGCAGCCCCCGCCGGCGTACGTGAGACTCGAGATCGTCGAGTGAGGGACCGACATGACCGTCTATGACGAGACGAGCGACGCCCTGCTGACCCAGTGGCTGCCGTTCCGCACCCTGACCGGCGCGGAGCCGGGCGCGCTGCCGCTGTACTGCCTGCCGCACGCGGGCGGCGCGGCGTCGGCGTTCCGGCAGTGGCAGCGCAAACTGCCGGGCGTCGCGGTGCAGCCGGTGCAGCTCCCCGGCAGGGAGAGCCGGCACCGGCAGCCGCCCTACCGGCTCATGGAGCCGCTGGTCTCCGACCTCGCCGACGCGGTGCTCGCCGACGTGGCGCTGTCGGCCGCGGGCCACAGATACGCCCTGTACGGACACAGCCTCGGCGGCCTGGTGGCCTTCGAGCTGGTCAGGGAGGTCAGGCGGCGGGGCGGGCCGGAGCCGGTGCACCTGTTCGTCTCCGGCTCCGACGCCCCGCACATCACCTACGAGGACGGGCCGCCGGTGAGCGGGATGACCAGGACGGAGGTCGTCGGGCTGCTGCGCAAGCTGGGCGGCACGCCGGAGTGGCTGCTGGCCGACCAGGGCGCGCTGGAGATGATCCTGCCCGCCGTGCAGGCCGACTTCACCGTCAAGGAGACCTACCGCTACACGCCGGAGCCGCCGCTGGCCGTACCGATCTCGGTGCTGCCCAGCGGCTCCGACCCCCGGGTGGCGCCGGAGAAGGTGGCGGCCTGGCGGGAGCAGACCGCGCGGGAGTTCGCCCTGCACCCGTTCGACGGCGGCCACTTCGCCGTGTTCGAGCAGGCGGACCGCACCCGGGCGATCGTGGCGGAGGCGCTGCGCCCATGGGCGTGAGGCTGTGGCGGGTCCACCTGGACCGCCCGGAGCGGGCGGGGGAGCCGGGGCGGTGGCACTGCCTGTCCGGCGCCGAACGCGACAAGGCCGCCGCCTTCGCCGACCCCCTCGCCCGGCGCCGGTACGTGGCCGCCCACGCGGCCCTGCGCCACATCCTCGGCCGGCTGTGCGGCGTGCCCGCCGCCCGGCTCGCCTTCGGGACGGAGGAGTCGGGCCGCCCCTGCCTGCTGGCCCGCACGCCCCGGCCCGACTTCAACCTGTCCCACTCGGAGGAGTGGGCGCTGATCGCGGTGGCCGCGCCGGGGTCACGGGTGGGCGTCGACGTCGAACGCGTCCGCCCCGACCTCGACCACCGGGAGATGGCCCGGCGGATCTACCAGCCGGAGGAGGCCGCCAGGGTGTGCGCGGCCACCCCCGACGCGGGCCTCGCGGAATACTTCCGGCTCTGGACGGCCAAGGAGGCGTACGTCAAGGCGACCGGGGCCGGGCTGGCCGGCCTGCGCGACGTTCTCGTCCGCCCGGCCGCCGCCACCTGCGAGCAGAGCCGGGCCGGAAGCGCGGTCTCCCGCTCCCTGCCCGGCTCCCCGGCCCCGGTCCGCTGGCTGGACGTCGCCCCCGGCTACGCCGCCGCGCTGGTCACGACCGCTTCGACACCGGCACCACGTACCGGCTGAAGACCAGGTCGCGCAGCACGTCGTCGCCGCCCTCCACGATCGAGACGTACCTCATGTCACGCAGCAGCTTGCCGATCACCACGTCGTGGGTGTAGCCGAGGCCGCCGAACATCTCCGACGCCGTCGAGGCGATCTGCCAGCCGGTCTGGCCGCAGAACATCTTCGTGGTGAGCGCCGACTTCAGCGTGCCCACCCGCATGAACTCCTCGCCGGCGTCGGGCCGGGCCGCGATCGCGTCGTAGGCGCGGGCGGCGGCCAGGCACTGGTTGGTCATGACCTCGATCTGCATCTCGAACTGGCCCAGCCGGCCGGCGAAGACCGCGTTCGCCGACAGCGGCGCGCCCTTGACCGACTTGGACTTGCCGTACTCCATGCACACGTCGCGGATGCGGCGGGCGATGCCCAGCGCCGTGGTGGCGATCAGGACGCGGCTGGCGTTCAGGCCGATCTCCAGCAGGCGCAGCCCGTTCCCGCGCAGCACGTTGCCCGCCGGAACCCGGACGCCGGACAGCGACACCTGGTAGGTCGCCGAGGAACGCAGCCCGATCACGTCCCAGCGCTTGTCCACGGTGACGCCGGGCGTGTCACCCGGCACCAGCACCGCCAGGTAGCCCGACGGGTCGTCCTCGGCACGCGCGATCACCACGAGGAACTTCGCGAAGCCGGTGTTCGTGGAGAACGCCTTCTGACCGTCCAGCACGATCATGTCGCCCTCGCGCCGCGCGGTCGTGCCGATCCTGGCCAGTTCGCTGCCCGCGGCGTGCTCGCTGCCCAGGGTGGCGGCGAAGCCGCCGGCGGACAGCCCGCCGAGATGCTCCTTGCGCAGCTCCTCGCCGCCGTACCACTGGACCATGCTCGTGGTGAGCACCGGGATGAACAGGGTGAAAGCCACACCCGCGTCGGCGTAGGCCAGGTCGGAGACGATACGGACGCTCTCCTCCAGGCCGAGCCCGAGCCCGCCGTACTCCTCGGGCAGCCACCAGCCGGACAGCCCGGTGCGCGCGAACCGCTCATAGAGCGGCAGCGGCGCCTCGGCCAGCGAGTCGAGGTAGGCGTCCTTGCCCGCCAGCTCACGCCGGACGAACCCCTGCAGGGCGCGCAGATGCTCGGGACGGTTCATCTCCTCACCCCTCGTCGCGGGAGTCGAGCAGCTCGGCCAGCTGGCGCACGGTCGGGCACTCCAGCAGGCCGGTCACCGGCACGGAGGCGTTCAGCGCCTTGCGGATCCGGGTGGTCAGCTCGATCGCCAGCAGCGAGTGCCCGCCCAGCTCGAAGAAGTTGTCCAGCGCGCCGATCGGCTCGATGGCGAGCACCCGCGACCAGATCGCGGCGAGCGTGGCCTCGGTGCCCTCCCGCGGCTCGACGTAGGGGTTGTTCAGCTCGGGGCGCGGGTGGCGCTCCTGGTCGTCGGCCTCGTCCCCGGCCTCGTGGATGTCGCCGGTGACCCACTGCGCGACGCGGCCGTCCAGCGAGCCGGTCGAGATGACCAGATGCCCGGCCCGGTCGGCGGCCGACAGCGCCCGCTCGAACACGTCCACGCCCTCGGCGGGCGCCATCGCGAAGTCGATGACCGCGCCGCTGTGCCCTTCGACCCGGTCCGGGTCGATGTTCCAGGTGTCCCAGTCGACCGTGACCCACCGGCCCCGGCCCGCCGTACGGGCGACGCGGACGTAGGCGTCCAGCGCGGCATTGGCGGCCGCGTACGGCGCCAGCGTCATCCCGCCGAGCACGGCCGCGATCGACGACAACGTGATCCGGCGATCCGCGGCGTGCTCGCCGAGCACCTTCTGCAGCACGTGGAACCCGGTCACCTTGGCGTCCAGGTGCGCCTCGCACTGCTGGCGGTCCATCAGGTGGGCGAAGTTGAAGTACGCCCCGTCCTGCACGCCGGCGCCGTGCACCACCACGTCGATGCCACCGAACCGGGCCACCGCCTGCTCCACCACGGCCCGCATCGCGTCCTCGTCCGCCACGTCGGCGGACAGGGCGAGCACCGTGGCGCCGCGCTCCTCCAGGTCCACGATGTTGCGGATGTGCCGGGCGGCCCGCTCCCCGCCGGGCGGCGTGGCGGCGAGGTAGTCGTCCCACTCCTGCCTGGGCGGCAGCTCACTGCGCGCGGTCAGGACCAGGCGGCAGCCGTACGCGCCGGCCAGGTGCCGGGACAGGACCAGGCCGACGTCACCGAGGCCGCCGGTGATGAGCACGGTGTCGCCGTCGCGGAACGGCCGCTCCTCCTGCTCGGGCGCCTCGATCGGGTACTGCTCGTAGTGCCGCACCCAGGTCTCGCCGGCGCGGATCGCCACCGGCCCCTCGTACGCGCAGACGGCCGCCGCCAGGACGGTGGCGGCGTCGGCCGTGTCGTCCACGTCGATGGCCCGGCAGCGCAGCCGCGGGTTCTCCTGGGCCAGGCTCGGCGCGAGCGTCCCGAGGGTGGCGTGCTCGGGGTGGCGCAGGTCGGCTCCGGCGACGCTGACCGCCTCGGGGGTGAGCAGGACCAGCTCGGCGCGGGGAGCCGAGCCGGTGTTGTCGATCAGCTCCCTGGCCAGCGCCAGCACCGAGTAGAAGCCGCGCCGCTGCTCGGCCGCGAAGTGCGCCACCGGGTCGTCGCCAGGGTCCGTCCCGGCGGCCAGGCTGAAGCCGTGCACGATCGCGCGCGGCGCCGCCACCAGGGAGAACATCACCTCGGCGAGGTCGTCGGCGGTGCCCACCCGGACCGTGTAGTCGCCGGTGTCGTCCTGGTGGAAGCGCTCGCCCGGCCGTACCGTCGTCACCTCGGCCCCGGCCGCCACCAGCCGCTCGACCAGCCTCTCCGCGCGCGGCTCGGCGGCGAGGACCAGCCACGGCCCGGCCTCGCGCAGCCGCTCGTCCAGGCCCGCGACGGGCAGCGGCCGCTGCCGCCAGCCCGGCAGGTACGTCCACCGCGCCCGGTCGAAGGTCTTCCCGGTGCCGATGTGCGGCTGCGCCTGGTCGTCCTGCTGGCCGACCCAGTACCTACGGCGCTGGAAGGGGTAGGTCGGCAGCTCCACCCGGCGTCCCACGCCGCCGTGCAGCTTGGCCCAGTCGATGGCGCTGCCGGCCAGCCAGAGCCGCGCCACGGTGGCGAGCAGCCACTCGGCGGCGCCGTCGCGCTCGTCCGGCGCGACGTCCACCGTCTCGACCCCGTCCTCCGCATCGCTGACACTCACCCCGACCCCGCGCAGCCCGTCAGCCAGCGCGGCGAGCGCCTCCTCCCGCCCGGCCACCGCCACGACCGAGCCGGGGCGCAGGACGGTGTTGACGGCCGCGTGCAGCTCGGCCCACCACCCCTCCGGTACGCCGGAGTCCGGTACGGCCAGCCGTACCTTGGGGTTGCGCCGCTGGGTCTTGCCGTCGATCCAGCGCGAGGAGTCGCCGAGGGCGGCGACGGCGTCCGCACGGTCCTGGCACACCACGGCCCGCCGCAGCGCGAAGCCGCTGCGCGAGACCTGCGCCGTGAACGCCACGTCCGCGAAGTCCTCGCCGGTGTCCGCGGCGGTCAGGTGGACGCGGAGTCGTTCGGTGAGCGCGGTCAGCGCCCGGTCGTCGGCGGCCGAGAACACCAGCAGGTGCGGGCCGGGCCGGGCCGGGCGGACCGGCCTCGGCGGGGCCTGCTCCAGCACGACGTGCGCGTTGGTGCCGCCGAGCCCGAACGAGCTGACCCCGGCGCGCCGCGGATGCGGGCCCGCGGGCCAGGCCCGGTCCTCCCGCAGCACGGTGAAACGGTCGTGCGCGGTGGCCAGCGCCGGGTTCGGCGTCTCGTAGCCGGGCGTGCCGGGCAGCACCTCGTGCTTGAGGTTGAGCGCCGCCCGCATCAGCCCGGTGACGCCGGAGGCCCGGTCGAGGTGGCCCAGGCTCGGCTTGACCGACCCGAGCACGCACGGCGTCTCGCGGGCCTGGGTGAACACCCGGTTCATCGCCGCCAGCTCGATGGAGTCGCCCAGCATGGTGCCCGTGGCGTGACACTCGACGTAGCCGACGGTCTCCGGCTTGACCCCGGCCACGCCGAGGGCCGAATCGATCACCTCGGCCTGGCCGTCCACGCCGGGCGCGGTGTAGCCGGCGCGCAGCCGGCCGTCGTTGTTGGACGCCGAGCCGAGGATCACCGCGTGGATGACGTCGCCGTCCGCGAGCGCGTCGGACATCCGCTTGAGCGCGACCGCGCCCGCGCCGCTGCCCATCACGGTGCCGCCCGCCTCGGCGTCGAAGCTGCGGACCAGCCCGTCGGGCGACAGGATGCCGCCCTGCTCGTACAGGTAGCCGGAGGGCTGGGGGAGCGGGGTGAACGCGCCGCCCGCCACCGCCATGTCGCACTCGTAGGTCAGCAGGCTCTGGCATGCCAGGTGCACCGACACCAGCGAGGTGGAGCAGAACGTCTGCACCGACACGGCGGGCCCGCGCAGCCCCAGCTTGTAGGAGACCAGTGAGGCCAGCGAGTCACGCTCGTTGCCGATCGCCGCGAGCAGCGCCCCGCCCGGCTGCGCGGCCAGGTTCCGGATGTTGCGCACGATGTAGTCGGGAAAGCCGCAGCCGCCGAACACCGCGACCTGGCCGGGCACGTCGGTCGGGCAGTAGCCGGCGCTCTCCAGAGCCTCCCACGAGCACTCCAGGAACAGCCGGTGCTGCGGGTCCATCATCTCCGCCTCACGCGGATTGACCCCGAAGACAGCGGCGTCGAAGGTGTCCAACCCCTCCAGCGGCCCGCCCACGCGAACGTACCGCGGATCCGCCATGGTCCCCGGATCGACGCCGGCTTCGCGCAGTTCCTCGTCGGTGATCGTCCGCAGCCCTCTGACCCCGGCCAGCAGGTTACGCCACAGCTCACCCACACTGCCGGCCCCGGGAAAACGCCCGGACATGCCGACCAGCGCGACCGCCGAGTCGTAGTCGGTTTCAGTCATGATGCCCTTCCGCTCTTGAGCATGTTGCGTCGCTGGGCGATGCGGGATCGCTGCTGTTCGCGGGCCTCGGCCGGCTCCTCGCCCGCCTCCTGGCCCGCGCGGGCCGCCTCGGCGAGCGAGGCGATCGTGGGTGCCTGGTAGAGGATGTGCGGGGGCAGGTACGGCAGCTCCAGCGCCCGCCTGACCTCGGCGATGATCTCCATGCCGAGCAGCGAGTTGCCGCCGAGCTCGAAGAAGTTGTCGTGCACGCCGACCTGCTCCAGGCCGAGCGCCTCGGACCAGACGCCGGCGATGGCCTCCTCCGCGGGCGACTGCGGCTCGACGTACGCCGTCGACAGGTCCGGCCGCGGATGCCGCCCGAACGCGTCGCGCAGCTTCTTCACCGTCGCCTGATGGCTCTCGATGGAGGACTTGCGGCTCATCGCCACCATGGGGGCGAAGTCCTGGGTGGAGGCCACCACGTGCCGCTCGCCGCTGGCCAGCACCCGCAGCAGCGTCTGCCAGCCCTGGTCGAAGGTGAGGCCGAAGTTCTCGCGGTACCACTCGAAGTACTGCTTGGAGCCCTCGTCGTAGTTGTCCAGGCCGTCGGTCCAGCCGTTGTACGTCCACTCGCACCAGTCGATGGAGGTGACGGCCACGCCGGGCAGCGCGTCGGCCAGCGCGAAGGCGTCCAGGAAGGCGTTGGCCGCGCAGTAGTCCACCTGGCCGGCGCCGCCGCCCGTCGCCGAGGTGGTGGAGGAGAACAGCGCCAGGAAGTCCACCGGCACCTCGCGCAGCACCTCCGCGAGGGCGAGGGTGCCGCCGACCTTGGGGGCCAGCACCCGGTCCATGTCGGCGACGGTCTTGAACTGCATCAGGCCGACCGCGGGCACCCCGGCGCAGTGCAGCACGCCGTTCAGCTCGCCGAACCGCTCGACCGCGGCGTCGACCGCGCGGCGTACGTCCTCGGTGCGGGAGACGTCGCCGGCGACGGTCAGCACCTCGATGCCGGCCGCTTCCAGACGGCGCAGCCCTTCCAGCCGCCTGCGGACCTCGCCCACGGCGGTCTCGGAGTTCAGGATCTGGTCCCACTGCTCGCGCGGCGGCACCGGTGTGCGGCCCAGCAGGACCAGGCGGGCCCGGTACTGCTCGGCCAGCCGCTCGGCCATGGCCAGCCCGATGCCGCCGAGGCCGCCGGTCACCAGGTAGACGCCACCGGGCCGGACGGTCGCGGCGGGGGTGGCCGCCTCGATCACCGAGGCGTCCAGCGCCTCGTAGTCGGGGATCCAGCGGTGGCCGCCGCGCAGCGCGACGACCTGGTCCTCGGGGTCGGCCCGCAGCTCGGCCAGCAGCGCCGAGGGCGCGCCGCCGGCGCGCGTGTCGAGGTCGATCAGCCGGGTCTTCACCTTCGGGTACTCCACCGGGATCAGCCGGGTCGGGCCGAGCAGGGTGCCGCGCTCGGCGTGCACCGCCTCGCCGGGGTGCACCCGATGGCTGCCGGCCGTGACGATGTCCAGCGACCAGCCGGGCAGCCCGAGGTCGCCGGCGGCGCGGGCCAGCGCCACGAGCGCGTGCAGGCCACGGCGCAGGCACTCCTCGGTCGGCGGGTCCACCGGGCGCGGCGGCGCGTCGTCCGCCGTCCACAGGTGGACGACCCGCTCGGGGAACCAGTCGCGGCCGGCCAGCTCGCGCAGCGCCGCCAGGGTGTCGTCCGCCGAGCCCGGCCGCAGCCGGAAGCCGTCGGGGCCGCTCTCGTAGCCGTCGCCGGGCCGGACCAGCATGACCTCGTGCCCGGCGGCGGCCAGATGGGTCAGCAGCGGCGCGGCCAGCGTGTCGGCGAACCCGGTGTCGGTGTAGACCAGCCAGCGGGTGGCCTCGTCGGCGCGGGCCGGCCGCAGCGTGGTCTGCCGCCAGGTCGGCAGGTGGATCCAGCGGGTGTCGGGCAGCCGGGGGTAGGCCTTGGCGATGCTCGTCGGGTCGCTCTCGTCGAACGCCGGCGTCCCGGAGCCGAGGGCGCTCTCGTCGATCTCCAGCCAGTATTCCTGGTGCTCGAAGGGATAGGTCGGCAGCGGCACCCGGCCCGGCGTCCAGCCCGGGTCGTCGTGCAGCGCCGGCCAGTCGACCGGCACACCGGTCAGCCAGAGCTTGCCGACGGCGGTGGCCAGCGCCGCGTCGGCGTCCTGCGGGTCGTTGGCGGCCGGCAGGGTGGTCACGATCAGCGGCCACTGGGCGCGGTCGCAGCCGGGGTGGCCGCGGGTCAGCGCGCCGAGCGACTGCCCGGGACCGATCTCGGCCAGGGCCAGGTCGGCGATGCCGAGCACATGACCCAGCCCGGCGCCGAACTCGACCGTCTCGCACATGTGCCTGGCCCAGTAACCGGGGTCGCCGACCAGCTCGGCGGTGGCGAGCTCGCCGGTGACGTTGCTGAGGTAGGGCAGCTCGGGCGGGCGCGGCGTGACGTTGTTCTTGACCCAGGTGGTCAGCTCCTCGGCGACCGGCGCCAGCATCCGGGAGTGGAAGGCGTGCGTGGTCTCCAGCCTGCGGTGGCCGATCCTGGCCTCCAGCAGCAGCGCGGCCGCCGACTCCACGATCTCGGCAGGGCCCGCGAGCACCACCTGCGAGCCGGTGCGCACCGCGACGTCGAGGTCACGCATGATCGGCTCGCCCAGCACCACGCGCAGCCGCCGCTCGTCGGCGGAGATCGCGAGCATCGCGCCCTCGGGCTGGGAGGTGATCAGCTTGGCGCGGTGGGCGACCAGCCGCAGCGCGTCGGGCAGGGACAGCACGCCCGCCAGGCACGCGGCGACGTACTCGCCGAGGCTGTAGCCGATCATGATCTCCGGCTTCAGGCCCCAGCGGACGAGCTGGCGGGCCAGCGCGTACTCCGCCACGAAGATGGCCGGCTGGACCAGATGGGCGTCGGTGGTGGACACCGGCGCGGCGGGCGCGGCCCGGCCGAGCAGCCCGGCCAGATCACCGGCCGGGGCCTGCGCGCGCTCCATGGGGACGAACACGTCCGACAACTGGGCGGCCTCGGTGAGCCCGAGCACGGTCAGGCACTCGTCCACGTCGGCGCGGAAGCCCGGCTCCGCCGCGTACAGGGCGGCCACCATGCCGGGGTACTGCTCGCCCACCCCGGCGATCAGGAAGCCCACCTTCCTGCCCGTCGTCGCGTCGTTGCGGCCCAGCGGCCCGGCCGGGTCCGCGAGCCGCCGCGCGGCCTCGCCGGTGGAGCCGGCCACCACGAACCGGCGGTGGTTGAACACCTTGCGCCCGGCCTGCAGCGTGTAGGCCACGTCGCCCAGGTCGTCGCCGGCGTCGGCCAGGCGTCCGGCGAGCCGGGCACAGGCCTGCTCGGCGGCGGCGGCGGAACGCGCCGAGACCGGCAGGATCTGCAGGCGGCGCGAGCGGGCGCGCCGCTCGGCGGGCCGCGGCGCCTCGGTGATGATGGCGTGCGCGTTGGTGCCGCCCATGCCGAGCGAGCTGATGCCGGCGATGCGCGGCCGCTCGGGGCCGGCCGGCCAGGGCGTGGTGTCGGCGGTGACCCGGAACGGGCTGTCGGCGAAGTCGATCTCGGGGTTCGGCGCGTTGTAGTGCAGTGTGCCCGGGATGAGCTCGTGCCGCAGCGACTGCACCACCTTGATCAGGCCGGTCACGCCGGAGGCCCGGTCGAGGTGGCCGACGTTCGGCTTGATCGAGCCGAGCACGCAGTACTGCTTGTCCTTCGTCGCGCCGTAGGCCCGGCTCAGCGCCGCCACCTCCATCGGGTCGCCGACCTCGGTCGCGGTGCCGTGCGCTTCCACGTACGAGATCTCCGAGGGATCCACGCCCGCCCTGGCGAGGGCGGCGGAGACGCAGCGGCGCTGGCCGTCGATGCTGGGCGCCAGATAGCTGAACTTCATCGCGCCGTCGTTGTTGATGGCCGAGGCGCGGATCACGGCGAGCACGGTGTCGCGGTCGGCCACCGCGTCGGACAGGCGCTTGAGCACGACGACCGCCGCGCCGTCGCCGAACATGCTGCCCCGCCCCTCGGCGTCGAAGGTCCGCACGTGCCCGTCGGGCGACTCCTGCCCGCCCTCCTCCCACAGGTATCCGGTACGGTCCGGGATGCGCACGGACACGCCGCCGGCCAGCGCCATGTCGCACTCGCCGCGACGCAGGCTCTCGCTCGCCAGGTGCACCGCCACCAGGGACGTGGAGCAGAACGTCTGTACGGACACGCTCGGCCCGCCGAGGTCCAGCCGGAAGGAGACGTTCGTGGCCAGCGAGTCCTTGTCGTTGCCGATCATCAGGGCGGAGGTGTCGATGCCCATGGTGAAGGCCCGCAGGCGGGTCAGCAGGTAGCCGCTGATGTTCATCCCGGCGAACACGCCGACGTCGCCGCGGCCGGAGCCGGGGGCGTACCCGGCCGACTCCATCGCCTCCCACACGCACTCCAGGAAGATGCGCTGCTGGGGGTCGGCCAGCGTCGCCTCGCGCGGGTTGTAGCCGAAGAACCCGGCGTCGAAGCCTCGGATGTCGTCGAGGATCGGCCGGGACCGTACATAGTTGGGCTGCTGGAAGGTCGCCGGGTCGACCCCGGCGGCGGTCAGCTCCTCGTCGGAGAACCGCGTGAAGGACTCCACACCGGTGCTGATGTTGCGCCAGAACGTCTCGACATCGGCCGCGCCGGGGAAGCGACCGGCCATCCCGATGATCGCCACCTCTTCCGCGCCCGGTGGTCGCTGCTCATCCATCGACGTGCCCCTCTTCACTGAAGTCGCCATTGCTTACTCCGCCTCAGATCAGCCCGCCGCGGCCCCAGCCGCGCGCCAGCCGCCGGGCCGCGAACGCGCCCGCCAGCAGGCCCAGCACCAGCAGGACCCCGGCCGAGGGCAGCATGCCCGCGAGGTCGCCGCGGACCGCGGCCTGCATCAGGGTCAGCGCCCAGTAGCCGGGCGAGACGTACGCGGTCGTCTGCGCCCACTCGGGCATGATGCTGAGCGGCACCAGGGCGCCGCCCAGCGAGCTGATCGTCAGCGCGCCCACGTCGCAGATCACGCTCAGCTCGCCGTGGCTGCGCACGATCGCGGCGAGCAGCGCGCCGAGGGAGAGCAGGGCGAAGGCCCAGATCACGATCGCCAGCAGGACGTAGTGCGGCGCGCCCGGCACCGGCAGCCCGATGACCAGGACGCCGTAGATCAGGAGCACCGACTGCTGCACCACCATGATCACGAAGATCGGCAGGATCTTGCCCAGCAGCAGCTCCGCGGAGGCCGCCTTGCTCACCCGCAGCCGGTCCCAGGTGCGCCAAGTGCGCTCGGACAGGATCGCGTTGCCCGCCAGGGAGATCGCGAACACCGAGAACATCACCATCAGGCCGGTGGACACCTGCGTGGCGCCGCCGTCCACCGCCCGTACGTAGAGGGGCTTGAGGACCAGCATGAGCACCATCGGCATGACGATGTAGCTGATCGCCTGGCCCGGGTCGCGTAACCGGATGATCGTGTTGTGCCTGGCCACGGCGGCGATGCGGTAGAGCGCGTCGAAGGCGCCGCCCGTGCGTGGCGGGGCGTCGATCAACGCGGTGTCAACTGACATGGTGGACCGCCAGGGAGTTGTAGAGGTCGTCCAGGGACGGGTGGCGCACCTCGACCGAGCTGATCGTGCGGTCGAGGCGGCCCAGCAGCTCCATCAGGGCCGCCGTGGGCTCGGTGGTCGACAGGACGATCTCTTCCTCGTCCTCCAGGACGACCCGCACCTCGCCCGGCAGGTCCTTGGCCAGCTCCTCGTAGGTGCCCCTGGCGATGACCCGGCCGTTCTGCGCCACCGCGATCGTGGCCTGCAACTCGGTCAGCTCGGGCAGGTAGTGGGTGGTGTAGACGACGGCCGCGCCCTCGCCCGCCCGCTGCTTGACCACGTCGAGCATGGCCTGCCTGGTCTCCAGGTCCGCTCCTGCGGTGGGCTCGTCGAGCAGCAGCAGCGCCGGCCGGTGCACGAGCGCGGTCGCGGCCTGGGTGCGCCGCTGCTGGCCGCCGGAGAGCTTGCCGGTCCTCCTGTCCATGATGTCGGAGAGCCGCAGGATGCCGGCGAGGTCGTCGATGGCCGCGCGCAGCGCGACCGGTCGCAGCCCGGCGAGCCTGCCGTACAGCTCCAGGTGCTCGCGCACCGTGACGGAGGGGTAGAGCGCGATGTGCTGGGGCGCGACGCCGACCTGACCACGCGTGGCGGACGGCGCTCTGCCGTCAATGGTCACGTGACCGCTGTCCGGCCGGATCAGACCGGACACGATTTCCACAAAGGTCGTCTTGCCCGCGCCATTGTGCCCGACCAGCCCCACAATTTCACCGGCCGCCACGTTCAGCGAGAATCCGTCGAGGGCTTGTACCGTGCCGTACCGTTTGACGAGATCGGTTACCACCAGCAATGTGTCACCTCCTCGGATGCCACACATTCGCAATTGAATAATGCCGATATGCGCGATTGCCCGATGTTCCTCCTTACGATAGCGATGAACACCCTGATGGCCGGTGGCAACAAGTTGCGGGAAAAAGCGGCCAATGGCCGTGCATTCCAGTCGGACATCCTTACTGCCTAATCTGACAAATATGCGCGTGGGTACTTTGATCGCATCCGGGCTCGACTGCCTCGTCTTCGAGGCGGGCGCCGGCAAGGTCGTCAAGCGCTCCCGCGACGGCCGCAGCCTGGAGCGCGAGGCGTCGGTCATGCGGCACGCGCGCCGGCACGGGTTCCCCACACCGGAGGTCTTCGACACCGACGGGCCCGACCTCCTCATGGAACGGCTGGAAGGGCCGAGCATGAAGGCCCTGGCGCTCCAGCGGCCCGGCGACGTCGCGGAGCACGGCCGGCTGCTCGCGGAGCTGCTGCGGACGCTCGCGGACGTCCGCGCGCCCGGCTGGCTTCAGGCGGCCGAGGGCTGCCCCGGCAACCGCCTGCTCCACCTGGACCTGCACCCGGCCAACGTGATCATCACCGGTGACGGGCCGCGGGTCGTCGACTGGGCCAACGCCGCCAGGGGCGCACCGGCCGCGGACGTGGCCTGCACCTGGCTCATCCTGGCCACCACCGCCGTACCCGAAGCGCGGCGGGTGGACTGGCGGCCGGCCATGCTCGGCGCGTTCCTGGCCGGCTCCGACACCTCGGCGGCCCGACCGTACCTGCCCGTGATCGCCGAACGGTGGCGCACGGACCGCACCATCGAACCGGCGGAGCAGACCGAGATCGACGCCTTCCTGGCCGCCCAGCGTCCCGAGGCCGCCGAATGATCGCCACGCACCGCTTCGCCACGCACCGCTTCGCCACGCACCGCTTCGGCGCGCACCGCTGACTGAGGGGGGAGAAAGATGGACGAACAGCCCGAGGTACGGGCATCGGACGGCGACCGGGAGTTCGCCGCCCGCCGACTCCGCCTGGCGGTGGAGGACGGCTCTCTCGACTTCACCGAGTTCGACGACCGGGTGGGCCTGGCCTTCCAGGCCGTGACCCGCCGCGAACTGGACCATCTGACGGCGGACCTGCCACCCACCGCCCCGCAGGCCGGCACGCCCGCGCCGCTCCCGGCCGCGGTGCCCCGCTGGCTCAAGGCAGGCTGGGCGGTGTGGGGCGCGGCCGCCGCCATCGGGGTCGTGAGCTGGGTGGTGGCGAGCATCCAGGCGGCCTGCCCGCTGGAGTTCTGGCCCAAGGACCTGCTCGGCCCAGGACTCGTCCTCCTCATCGTGACCGTGGTAGCCGCCCGCCGACACCAGCCCCCGAACCGATGATCGCCAACGGGCGCCCGGCGACCGCGCGCCCGCTTCCGGTGCCCGGCCCCCGACCAGTGATTGTCGGCCCGCCCTCGACAGCCGCGCGCCGGTGCCAGGCTTGCGGCCGATGATCGTCGACCCGCGCCCGGCCGCGCCCCCGGAACGCGCCTCCGCCACCCGGCGCAGTGAGCTGGACTCCATTCGGGTGCTGGTGGTCGTCGGGCTGGTGTTCTTCCACTCCGCACTGGTCTTCGCCGCCGACGACGACTTCTACGTACGCAACGCTGAGACGACGGGCGCGACCTTCGTGCTGTCCGCGCTCGGGGTGGTGTGGGCGATGCCGATGCTCTTCCTCATCGCGGGCTTCGGCGCCTGGCACTCCCTGCGCCGGCGCGGCCCGGCGGGCTTCGCCACCGAGCGGCTGCTGCGGCTCGGCGTGCCGCTGGTCTTCGGCACACTCGCCCTCGCCCCGCTGCCGCAGTGGCTACGGCTGCGGGCGGACCCCGGCTACCACGAGTCCTACCTGGCCTTCCTGCCGCGCTTCTTCGACGTACGCCTCGACCTGGCCGAATACCCGTTCGTGCTGCAGGGCGAGCACTTCGAGACCGGGCACTTATGGTTCATGGTGCTGTTGCTGACGTTCGCCCTCATGCTCGCGCCCGTGGTGCGCTGGTTCCCCGCCGCCGGCGCCCGCCGGATCGCGGGCCGGCTCGTCGCCGTGGCGGGCCATCGGGGGGCGGCGCTGCTGCCGGCCGTCCCGGTGTCGCTGCTCAGCGCGCTGGCCGGGCTGGAGGAGGAGTACGCCGGCTGGAGCCGCTGGGCGTACCTGCTGTTCTTCTGCTACGGCTTCGTGTTCGCCGGCGACGACGGCTTCCGGGCCGCGATGCGCCGTGACGCGCCCCTGGCCGCCCTCGCCGGCCTGGCGCTGCCCCTGGTCGGCTTCCCCCTGTTCCTGCTCGCCGGCGGCGACCCCTTCACCGACCTGACCCCCCAGGCGATCCTCGCGCGCGCGATGTACGGCGCCGCAGGATGGCTGCTCCTGGTAGCGATCCTCGGCCTACTCGACCGCCGTACCCCCACCCCGGCCCCCACCCCGTCCCACCCGACCGGCGCTTCGGCCTCCATCAGCGCCCCACCGCGTGCCTCGACCCACCCCACCGGCGCCCGCCGGAAGGTGTACGCCTACCTGGCGGCAGCCGTGCTGCCTCTGTACGTCCTGCACCAGCCGATCGTGGTCGTGGTCGCGTACGGGGTGGTCCGGCTGGACGCGCCGATCGCCGTCAAGTACCCGCTGATCGTGGCGCTCTCTCTCCTGCTCACCGTCGCCGCCTACGACCTGCTGGTACGGCGCACCCGGGTCACCCGTTTCCTGTTCGGCATGCGCGACGGCCACTGACGGCCGACGACACGGCGGAGTACGTCGCCGGACGCTCGCTGACCAGGCCAGGGCGCGGACTCATGGAGAAGCCGGCGGGGACACCTCGGATGAGGTGTCCCCGGGCTGGGAGAGGGGGGCTCAGCCCCGTGAGCGGCTGCTGAGGTGCTTGCGCCAGTGAAAGCCGCCCGGCAGGTTGACCGACAGCGTGCGGCGGCCGTCCGCCGAGTGCGTGATGCGGAACAGCCGGTTGCCCCAGCTGTGTCCCACGCCACGGCGGGACAGGTTCAGGCGGAACGGCCCCTTCTTGATCGACTTTCGGTAGCTCCAGCCCATGGTCGCATTCCTCCAAGAGTTGGCGAGGACCATCGACTACCCACGGATTCCGGCTTTAGTAATGCCGGTAATGGCGGCGCTTGCCGAAAGACTTACCGA
Source organism: Nonomuraea glycinis (assembly GCF_035920485.1). Classification (GTDB taxonomy): domain Bacteria; phylum Actinomycetota; class Actinomycetes; order Streptosporangiales; family Streptosporangiaceae; genus Nonomuraea; species Nonomuraea glycinis. The sequence goes on along the minus strand of NZ_CP109166.1, from coordinate 9,491,308 downwards.
CCTGGAAACCTCCGGGGAGGCGAACCGTCAGGTGGCGACGGCCGTCGGGGGTCGTCGTGACGTGGAAGCGGCGGTTGCCGAAGCTGTGGCCGACACCGTGCCGCGACAGGTTGACGCGGAACGGGCCCACCTTGATCGACTTCCTGTAGTGCCAGCCCATGACCCTCCTTTGACTCCGGATCGTCTCTCAGCTGAACGACCGGGAGCCGGGTGAGGTTCCGTGGGCGTCGCCGGCGGCCTCGTCCGCGGGCTCGGCCATGGCGCGTACGGCGTCGGCCACGGGCAGCCAGACGCGCATGGTGGCCGGACCGCGGTTGCCCCAGCGGTGGTAGGGGATCAGCCGCACCGCCGTCCCGCCCCCGCCCGCGGGCCACCGGTACGGCGTGCCGTCCGGCTCCGAGCCGTACGGCCACGCATCCGAGTCCGGCGACCCGGCGACCCCCTCGACCTCCAGCTCCACCGTTCCCTCCGACGGGCGCTCGGCAGGTGACGCCGGCACCACGGCCAGCTCCGCGAGAGGCGGCTCGTCGCCGACGGATTCCGCGCAGTAGACCAGCGGCCCGCGCTCCACGGCCGCGCACCCGCGCAGCGCGTCGATCCGCCGGTCCGGGTACGTCCACCGCGCCGCCATCGGCAACTCCAGCCACACCTCCTCACCCGCCCGCCAATCCCGCTCGACCACGACGTAACCGGGCTCGACCAGCCGCCCGGCCTCCGAACCGCCGCCCCGCGAGAAGCCATCGGCCCCGCCGTCCCGCCCGGCCTCCGAACCGCGGCCCCGCGGGAAGCCGTCGGCCCCGCCGTCCCGCGCGGCCTCCGAACCGCCGCGATCGCCGCCGGTGGCGGCCGGTGCCTCGTACCGGAGGGTGGCCCCCGTCGCCCAGGCGGGTATGCGCAGGGAGATGCGGCCGCTGCCGCCTGTCAGGACCCGCACCCGCACCCCGCCGGACCACGGGTACCCGGTCTCCACCCGCAGGGCCAGCTCGCCCTGCCGGATCTCGCCCGGCGTGTACTGATGAATCTGGACATCGCCGCCCGAGCCGGTGGCCACGTAGGCGGCCAGGGAGGCGAGGGTGCGGGCGATGTTGTTCGGGCAGCACGACACGTCGAACCACGGCGAGCGCAGCCCGCCGCCCGCCGCGTGGCCGGCCACTCCGGTGCGCGGTTCGGCGGGCACCCGTACGGCCAGGGGGTTGGCGTAGAAGAAGGAGCGGCCGTCCAGCGCCACCGAGGCGGCCACCACGTTGTACAGGGTCCGCTCGGCCAGGTCGGCGTAGCGGGCGTCGCCGGTGGCCAGCAGCAGCCGGTGCGACAGCATGACGGAGGCGACGCCCGCGCACGTCTCGGCGTAGGCCCGGTCCGGCGGCAGCTCGTAGTCGTCGCCGAACGCCTCGTCGGCATGGCGGGAGCCCATCCCGCCGGTCAGGTGGGTGCGCCGGGCGACGGTCCGCTCCCACTGCGCCTCGACCGCCTTCAGCAACTCCTCGTCACCGGTCTCCACGGCCACGTCCACCGCGCCGCACGCCAGGTAGAGGGCCCGTACGGCATGCCCGCGAAGAACCGGCGCCCGCCGTACGGGCAGGTCGTCCTGGAAGTACGCGCGCCCGAGATGGATCTCGCCGAGGGCGGGCAGCCCGCGGCGCTCGACGAAGCGGCGGGCCATCTCCAGATGGCGTTCGGCGCCGGTGGCCCGGTAGAGCTCCACCAGCGCCATCTCGATCTCGGGGTGCCCGCACGTCCGGGCGTCGTCCATGAACCGGCGGCAGACGTGGTCGGCCGCCCGCATGGCCACCTCGGTGAGCTGGTCCGGGCCGTGGGTGCGGAGCCGGGCCACGCCGGCCTGGATGAGGTGGCCGTAGCAGTAGAGCTCGTGGCCCCACTCCAGGTCGGTGTAGCGGCTCCCGCTCCAGCGGGTGTTGAGGTAGCCGTCGCCCTCCTGCGCCCTGGCCACCGTCTCGGCCAGCGCCGGCAGCTCGGGGTGGTCGGCCCAGGCCATCGCCTCCAGCAGCTTGTAGATCTCCGAGTCGCTGAACTCGCGGCCCCGGCGCGGGCGCTCGCCGCGGAAGTTGCCGATCCAGCCTTCGCGCTCCATCCACTCCTGGCAGTGCGCGATGGTGACCTCGCGGTTGAGCGCGACGCGGTCGCCCCAGAAGCCGGGCGACAGGCGTACCGCGTCGAGGCCGAGTGGGGACAGCGCGCCCGAGGAGGGCAGGACGGGGTTAGCCACGCAGAGCTCCTGACATGAATCCGCGCACGTAGTGGCGCTGCAGCACGATGAAGAGGATGAGACAGGGGAGGGCCATGACCACGACGCCGGCCTGGAGCATGCCGTAGTCCACGGTGCCGAACGTGCCCGACGTCATGCTGACCACGGCCACCGGCAGGGTGAACGACGCGCCGTCGTTGAGCAGGATGAGCGGCGCGAAGAAGTCGTTCCAGGAGGCGAGGAAGGCGAACAGGCCCACGGTGATCAGCGCGGGCCGTACGGCGGGCAGCAGGATCCGGGAGAACGCCCGGAACGTGCCGCAGCCGTCCACCAGCGCCGCCTCCTCCAGCTCACGCGGGACGGACTCGAACGCGTTGCGCATCATGAACAGCGCGAACGGGAGCTGGAACATCACGAACACCAGCGACAGCCCGGCCAGCGAGTTCTGCAGCCCGAGATAGCCGAGCAGCACGTACAGCGGGATGAGGATGGTCGCGTACGGCACCATGAGGATCGCCAGCGTGGCCAGGAACAGCAGGTTCTTGCCGGGGAAGTCGAAGCGGGCGAAGGCGTAGCCGCCGAGCGCCGAGACCAGGAGCGTGCCGCCGACGGTCATCACCGAGACCAGCACGCTGTTGGTCGCGTAGGTGCCGACCCCTTCGCCGTACTCGGCCATCCTGAGATAGTTGACCGGCTTCTCCAGCGAGGCGTAGCCGCTCCACAGCAGCGGGAACAGGAACAGCACGGCCAGCGCCGAGAGCGTGGTGTACCTCCTCAACGCAGCCTCCGCATCATGAGGGTGTTGAGCCCGACCAGCCCGGCGAGCAGCACGACTGACAGGGCCGCGGCGCCGCCGAGGTCGAAGCGGAAGAAGGCGTCCCGGTAGATGACCATGACCATGGACACCGTGCTGTTGTCCGGGCCGCCGTTGGTGAAGATGAAGAACTGGTCGAAGGCGAGCAGCGAGCCGGTGACGCTGAGGATGAGCATCAGGGCCAGCGTCGGGCGCAGCAGCGGCAGGGTGATCCTGGTGAAGATCTGCCACCGGCCGGCGCCGTCGCTCCTGGCCGCCTCGTACACCTCGACGGGGATCGCCTGCAGGCCGGTCAGCAGGATGAGCATGTTGAACCCGGCGAAGCGCCACAGCACCAGCGTGATCGTGGAGAACAGGGCCATGTTCGGCGTGCCGATCCACTTCACCGGCTCGTCGATGAGCCCCAGCGTCCGCAGGATCGGGTCGATGGGGCCGAAGTCGGCGTTCAGCATGCCGTAGAAGAGCAGCGCGGCGGCGGCGAAGCCGACCGCGCCCGGCAGGAAGAACGCGGTGCGGAAGAAGCCGACGCCCGGCCTGCGCTCCTGCACGAGCAGGGCCAGGCCGAGCGCGACCGCCGACAGCAGGACGGTGGTGATCGCGGTGTACTTGAGCGTGAAGAGCACCGAGTCGACGAAGAGCGGGTTGCCCGCGATCTTGGTGTAGTTGTCGGGGGCGTTGAGGGTCGCCGGCCCCAGCAGGGGCCAGCGGTTCAGCGACATCCAGACCACCAGCACCAGCGGGGCGACGAACAGCACCCCGACGATCACCGCGGTGGGCGCGGCGTAGAGCCAGCCCTGCGTCTTCCTGCTGTGCCGTAGGGAGCTGTGCCGTAGGGAACTGTGTCGCAGGGAACTGGGCCGGAAGGAGCCGGTCATTGCGTCAGGGACTTCGTCACCTCGGCGTTGAGCTGCGGGACCTTCGCGGCGTCACCGAACACCGCCTCACGGGCCAGCCGCAGCCACGGTCCCTGCGGGTCGTTGAAGGTCTGGCCGAAGCGCAGCGCGTACGGCGTCTCGCCCTTGGCCACCAGCGAGTTGATCAGCACCACGCGCGGGTCCTCGGCGGAGTACTTGTTGCCGGCCAGGTCCGTACGCGCGAGCACGTCCTTGTTCTTGGCCATGACCTCCACCTGGGCCTCGTCGGAGACGGTCCAGGACAGGAACTCCCAGGCGGCGTCCGCGTTCCTGGTGGTGGCGGAGACGCCGATCGAGTCGCCGCCGACGAAGGTGGACTCGCCGCCGTCGGGGCCGGAGATGGGCGCGACGCCGATCTTCATGTCGGCGGGCATCAGGCCGAGCGTGGTCGACGGCATCGGCATGACGCCGATCTCGCCCTGGGGGAAGAAGCCGGCCCAGGTGGGTCCCTGCTCCTCCTTGGCGGTCGGGCCGGTGACGCCCTTGTCGTAGAGGCCGCGCCAGATCGCGAACACCTCCGTCATCGCCGCCTGGTCGTTCAGCGAGGTGGTGCCCTCGGGGTTCATGACCTGGCCGCCGGCCGCCCAGACGGACGGCCAGAAGGTGAAGACGTAGCAGCCGCCGCAGTTGCCGCCGAAGAAGGTGCCGTGCACCTTGCCGCCCTCGCCGAGCTTCTCGTCGATCGTGGTGGCGTGCTCGGCGAACTCCTTGAGCGTCTTCGGCCCTTGCTCGGGGTCCAGCCCGGCCTTGGCGTACAGATCCTTGTTCCAGAACCAGACGGACAGGTCCAGCGTGTGCGGCAGCGTGTACTGCCGGCCGTCCATCGTGCCCAGCTTCATGTGCGAGGGGGCGAGCTTGTCGCGGTACGGCAGCGCGGCGATCCGGTCGGTGAGGTCCAGGAACAGGCCCTGGGAGGTGTAGTTGGGGACGAAGATCACGTCCGAGGCGAACAGGTCGGGCAGCTGCTTGGCGCCCGCGGCGGCCGCGACGCGCGGCTGGTAGTTGTCCGTCGGGATGACGGTCAGCTTCACCTGATTCTTGTGGCCGCTGTTGTAGGCCTTGACCAGTCGTTCGCTCTGCGCCTGGGTGGCGGCTCTGGTCCACATGGTGATCGTGACGGGCCCGTCGGCGGGCTGCTCGGCCCCGCCACCTCCACAGGCGGTTGTTAACGCTAACACGGTGACGATGGCCATTCCGGCGAGCCGTGGTCTCATGGTGTGACTCCTTCGGTCCCCCGTGGACTAAAAGGTTTTCGGAAACGTAAGAGAAACCTGTGGGCGTGTCAATGGCTGTTAGGGTTCGGCCTGGTATTCGGGTGACAGAAAAGGGTTTCGAAAATGGTGGATAGGCGGGCGACCATCAATGACGTGGCCTCCCTGGCGGGGGTGTCGATCGCCACCGCGTCCAAGGCGCTCAACGGGCGGCAGGACGTACGCGACTCGACCCGGCAGCGGGTGCTGGCCGCCGCCGAGGAACTCGCCTTCCAGCCCAATCCGCTGGCCCGGGGACTGCTGTCCGGGCAGACCCGCACGGTCGGGCTGCTCACCTCCGACAGCGCGGGCCGGTTCGGCATCCCGGTGCTGCTCGGCGCGGAGGACGCGTTCGGCGCGGGCGAGATGGCGGTGCTGCTCTGCGACGCCCGCGGCGACGCGATCAGGGAGCAGCACCACCTGCGCGCGCTGCTGTCGCGGCGGGTGGACGGGCTGATCGTGGTGGGGGAGTCGACCGACCCGCGGCCGTCGGTGAGCAAGGACCTGCCGGTGCCGGTCGTGTACGCCTACGGGCCCTCCGACGACCCGTCGGACGTCTCCTTCGTGCCCGACGACGTGGGCGGCGCGATGCTGGCGGTGCGGCACCTGCTCGCGCTCGGCCGGCGCAGGATCGCGCACGTCACCGGGCCGGTCGACTACAAGGCCGCCCGTGACCGGGCCGAGGGCCTGGCGGAGGCCCTGGCCGAGGCGGGCGTGCCGCAGGCCGGGCAGACGCTGTGGGGCACCTGGTCGCAGCGGTGGGGCCGGCACGCGGCGGAGATGCTGCTGCGCGCCGAGCCCGAGCTGGACGCGGTGTTCTGCGGCAGTGATCAGATCGCCGCCGGGTTCGTGGAGGCGGCGCGCGAGCTGGGCCGGCGGGTGCCCGACGACCTGGCGGTGGTCGGCTACGACAACTGGGAGGTGCTGGCCGCCGAGACCCGCCCGCCGCTCACCACGGTGGACCCCGACCTGGAGCGGCTCGGCAGGACGGCCGCCCAGCACCTGTTCGCGGCGATGGGCGGCAGGGCGACGCCGGGCGTGCACCGGATGGCCTGCCGCCTGGTGATCCGGGACTCCACCGCACGGATGTGACCGCCGGGCCGCCCTGTCGCGTAACGCGACCGTAATCGGAGCGCCCCTTGACGGGACCTGTTGTTAACGTTCACAGTCATCCCAGGCACGGAAAGGAGCACGGCCGTGACAGCGATCCAGAAGCAGCGCCCGCCGGTCATGGCCGACGTGGCCAAGGAGGCCGGAGTGTCTCACCAGACGGTCTCCCGCGTGCTCAACGACCACCCCAACGTGCGCGGCGACACCCGCGCCCGGGTGCTGGAAGCGATCGACAAGCTCGGCTACCGCCGCAACCTCGTCGCCCGCGCCCTGGTCACCAGGCACTCCAGGACCCTCGGCGTGGTCAGCTTCGACACCACCCTGTACGGCCCCGCCAGCACGGTCTACGGCATCGAGCAGGCGGCCAGGGCGGCCGGCTACTTCGTCAGCATCGTCAGCCTCACCTCCATCGACAAGGTCGGCGTCCGTGACGCCCTCGACTACCTGGCCGACCAGGGCGTCGACGGCATCGTGGTGGTCGCGCCGCAGCGCTCCGCGGCCGAGGCGCTGGCCGATCTGCCGGTCGGCGTGCCGGCGGTCGCGGTCGAGGGCGGCCAGGCCGGGGACGTCGCGGTGGTCTGCGTGGACCAGGTCGAGGGGGGCAGGCTCGCCACCGAGCATCTGCTCTCCCTGGGTCACGAGACGGTCTGGCACGTCCGCGGCCCCGCCGACTGGCTGGAGGCCGAGGGGCGGGTGGCCGGCTGGCGGGCCGCGCTGGCGCGGGCGGGCCGCGCGGCGCCGGAGCCGCTCGCCGGGGACTGGAGCCCGCGCTCGGGTTACGAGGCCGGGCGCGGCCTGGCGCGCATGGCGGACGTCACGGCGGTCTTCGTGGCCAACGACCAGATGGCGCTCGGCGTGCTGCGCGCCTTCGCCGAGCAGGGGGTGAAGGTGCCCGAGCAGGTGAGCGTCGTCGGCTTCGACGACATCCCCGAGTCGGAGTTCTTCTCGCCCCCGCTCACCACCGTCCGGCAGGACTTCGGCGCGGTCGGCCGGCACAGCATCGGCGTGCTGCTGCGGCAGATCGAGGCGGACGGGCCCCGGGAGCCCGAGCGGCTGGTGGTCCCTCCCACGTTCGTCCCACGGGTCAGTACTGCCCGGCGCTAGCAGGACACGGCGAGGCGATTCCGCCCGCTCATTTGTTAACGCTCACATGTAAGAAAGGACACCCCCCACATGATGAAGAGGATCACCGCGTTAGTGATCGCCGGACTGACGGCGGCGGCGCTGACCGGGTGCGGCAGCAGCGGTTCCGAGGGCGGCGGAGGCGGCGGCGACGACGCCATCGTCATGGGCTTCTCCCAGGTCGGCGCGGAGAGCGGCTGGCGGACCGCGAACACCAAGTCGGTGCAGAGCGCCGCCGAGAAGAGCAAGATCACGCTGCGCTTCTCCGACGCTCAGCAGAAGCAGGAGAACCAGATCAAGGCCATCCGCTCCTTCGTCCAGCAGAAGGTGGACATCATCGCCTTCTCGCCGGTGGTGGAGTCCGGCTGGGACACGGTGCTCAAGGAGGCCCAGAACGCGAAGATCCCGGTCATCCTCACCGACCGGGCGGTGGATTCCAAGGACACCACGCTCTACAAGACCTTCCTCGGCTCCGACTTCGTCGAGGAGGGCAAGAAGGCCGGTCAGTGGCTGGTCGAGGAGTACAAGGACGCCAAGGACACGGTGAACATCGTCGAGCTGCAGGGCACGACGGGCTCGGCGCCGGCCAACGACCGCAAGGCGGGCTTCGCCGAGGTCATCGGCGCCGACCCCAAGTTCAAGATCGTGGCCTCGCAGACCGGCGACTTCACCCGGGCCAAGGGCAAGGAGGTCATGGAGGCGTTCCTGAAGTCCACCCCGGACATCGACGTGCTGTACGCGCACAACGACGACATGGGTCTGGGCGCGATCGAGGCGATCGAGGGCGCGGGCAAGGTGCCCGGCAAGGACATCAAGATCATCACGGTGGACGCCGTCAAGGACGGGATGCAGGCCCTGGCCGACGGCAAGATCAACTTCATCGTGGAGTGCTCGCCGCTGCTCGGCCCGCAGCTCATGGACCTGGCGCAGAAGGTGCTCAAGGGCGAGAACATCCCGGCCCGCGTGGTGACGGAGGAGACGACGTTCGACCAGGAGCAGGCCAAGGCCGCGCTGCCCACCCGCGAGTACTGATCGGTGACGGGACCGGGGCCGGCCGCGACGGCCGGTCCCGGTCCAGGAAGGGAAGGGGCGCCGGATGGAGGCACCCGCGCCGATCCTGCGGATGAGCGGAATCGGCAAACAGTTCCCGGGCGTGCGCGCTCTGGACGGCGTGGACCTGCGGCTGCTGCCCGGGGAGGTGCACGCGGTCATGGGCGAGAACGGCGCGGGCAAGTCGACCCTGATCAAGGTGCTGACCGGCGTCCACCCTGCCGACGCCGGGGACATCGAGCTGGCCGGCCGGTCCGTGGCGTTCGGCAGCCCGCTGGAGGCCCGGCAGGCCGGGATCAGCACGGTCTACCAGGAGGTCAACCTCTGCGTGAACCTGTCGGTGGCGGAGAACATCCTCATCGGCCGCGAGCCACGCCGCCTGGGGCGCATCGACTGGAAACGGATGCGCGCCAGGGCCAGGGAGCTGCTCGCCCGGCTGGAGCTCGACCTCGACGTCTCCGCGCCGCTGTCGTCCTACTCGCTGGCCATCCAGCAGATGGTCGCCATCGCCCGCGCGCTGGACGTCGACGCTCAGGTGCTCATCCTGGACGAGCCCACCTCCAGCCTGGACGCCGACGAGGTCGACCGGCTCTTCGGGGTGATGAAGCGGCTCAAGGACGAGGGCATCGCGATCCTGTTCGTGACGCACTTCCTCGACCAGGTCTACGAGATCTCCGACCGGATGACGATCCTGCGCAACGGGCGGCTGGTCGGCGAGTTCCTGACCAGCGAGCTCAGCCAGGTGGAGCTGGTGGCCAAGATGATCGGCCAGGAGCTCGAGGTCCTGGACAAGCTGCACGGCGAGGCGAAGGTCTTCGACCGGCCGCTGGTGGAGGCGCGCGAGCTGGGGCGCGCCGGCGCCATCGAGCCGTTCACGCTCACCATCCACGAGGGCGAGGTCGTGGGACTGGCCGGACTGCTGGGCTCGGGCCGTACGGAGGTTGCCCGGTTGTTGTTCGGCGCCGACCACGCCGGGACCGGCCAGGTGGCCATCGGCGGCGAGCCCACGCCGCTGCGCACGCCCCGGGCGGCGATGTCCCACAAGATCGCTTTCTGCTCGGAGAACCGCAAGACCGACGGGCTCGTCCCGGACCTCACCGTGCGCGAGAACATCGTCCTCGCCCTCCAGGCGACCAGGGGCTGGACCAGGCCGGTGCCGCGCGAGCAGCAGGACGAGCTGGTCGGCCGGTACGTCAAGGCGCTGCGGATCAGCCCGGCCGACCCCGAGCGCCTGGTGCGCGACCTGAGCGGCGGCAACCAGCAGAAGGTGCTGCTGGCCAGGTGGCTCATCCTGGAGCCGAGGCTGCTCATCCTGGACGAGCCCACCCGGGGCATCGACGTGGGGGCCAAGGCGGAGATCCAGCGCCTGGTCGCCGAGCTGTCCAGTGGCGGGGTGGCGGTGCTGTTCATCTCCGCCGAGCTGGAGGAGGTGCTGCGGCTCAGCCACAAGGTCGCCGTCCTGCGCGACCGCAAGCTGGTCGCCGAGCTGCCCAACGACGACGCGCTCAGCACCGAGGTGCTGATGGAGACGATCGCCAGCGGAGGTCGAGACCGATGAGACGCCTGCTCTGGCCGGTGCTGATCCTGGCGCTGCTGTTACTGGTCAACGTGCTGTTCACGCCCGGCTTCCTCAGCGTCCAGGTCCGCGACGGGCACCTGTACGGGAGCCTGATCGACATCCTGCGGTTCGGCGCCCCGCTGATCCTGGTCTCGCTCGGCATGACGCTGGTCATCGCGACCGGCGGCATCGACCTGTCGGTGGGCTCGGTGGTGGCCATCTCGGGCGCGCTGGCCTGCCTGCAGATCAGCCAGGACGCGGGCGTGTTCACCGCCGTGGTGCTGGCGCTCGGGCTGAGCGTGCTGCTCGGCGCCTGGAACGGGTTCCTGGTGGCGGGCGTCGGCATCCAGCCGATCATCGCCACGCTGATCCTCATGGTGGCCGGGCGCGGCCTGGCCCAGCTGATCACCGACGGGCAGATCATCACCGTCAACGACCCCGCCTACAAGCTGATCGGCGGCGGCTACTGGCTGACGGTGCCGTTCGGCATCCTGATCGTGCTGGTGGTGCTGGCGGTCACCGCGTTCCTGACCCGGCGGCTGGCGCTCGGCCTGCTCATCGAGGCGGTGGGCGGCAACGCCGAGGCGAGCCGGCTGGCCGGCATCAGGGCGCGCGGGATCATCGTCATGGTCTACGCGTTCGCGGCGCTGTGCGCGGGCGTCGCGGGGCTGATGATCAGTTCGAACATCTCCAGTGCCGACGGCAACAACGCCGGGCTCTGGATCGAGCTGGACGCGATCCTCGCCGTGGTGATCGGCGGCACGTCGCTGGCCGGTGGGCGCTTCTCCCTCGGCGGCACCGTGCTCGGCGCGCTCATCATCCAGACGCTGACCACCACGATCTACTCGATCGGGGTGCCGCCGGAGACGACGCTGCTGTTCAAGGCGCTCGTGGTGACCGTGGTCTGCCTGATCCAGTCCACGGCCTTCCGCGACAAGGTGTTCCATCGCCGCAGACCGGTGGCTCCGGCCGGACCGGCGACCGAGGAGAAGGCGCGGGTGACGGCATGACGACGCTGACGCTGGGCGGTGGCCGGACCATCCCGGCCAGGTACGTCCCGGTCCTGGTGACCGCGTGCCTGTTCGTGGCGATGTTCGTGGTGGGCGGGATCCGCTACGACGGGTTCGCCACCGGGCAGGTCGTGCTCAACGTCTTCGTCGACAACGCCTTCCTGCTGGTCGTGGCCGTCGGCATGACGTTCGTGATCCTCACCGGCGGGATCGACCTGTCGGTGGGCTCGGTGGTGGCGCTGTCCACGATGATCTCGGCCAGCCTGATGGCCGGGCCGGGCTGGCCGCCGTACGTGGTGATCCCGCTGGTGCTGCTCGTCGGCTCCACCCTGGGGCTGATCATGGGCTATCTGATCCACGCCTTCCACATCCAGCCGTTCATCGCCACGCTGGCCGGGATGTTCCTGGCCAGGGGCCTGTGCTACACGATCGGCACCGAGTCGATCCCGATCGACGACCCGACGTTCACCGCGTTCGCGCAGACCAGGATCGACCTGTTCGCCGATCTGTGGATCTCGCCGAGCGTGCTCGTCGCCCTCGTGGTGGTGCTGGTCGGGGCCTACGTGCTGCACTACACGCGCCTCGGCCGGGCGGTGTACGCCACCGGCGGGAGCGAGCAGTCGGCGGTGTTGATGGGCCTGCCGGTGGGCCGGACGAAGATCACTGTCTACACGATCTCGGGCTTCTGCTCCGCGCTCGGCGGGGTCCTGCTGTCGTTCTACACCCTGTCCGGGTACGGCCTGCACGCGAGCGGCATGGAGCTGGACGCCATCGCGGCGGTCGTCATCGGCGGCACACTGCTGACGGGCGGCACCGGGTTCCTGTTCGGCACCGTGCTGGGCGTGCTCGTCCTCGGGCTGATCCAGACGATCCTCAGCTTCCAGGGCACGCTCAGCTCCTGGTGGACAAAGATCTTCATTGGGCTGCTGCTGTTCGTCTTCATCCTTCTGCAGCGCCTATTCTCAACCAGGACACGCCGCTGACCTGGGGCCGAGCGTTACCCGAACGTTTCCTGGAGGTTGCCGACAGCCATTGACAGTGCCGTTGTTAGCGATAACAATCTGCGAGAACGTACGAGAGCTTTATCCCGATTTATCACTCTCTGTGATCTATCCCCCTGTATCGACGGCAGCACGTACTGCCGTGAGCCCCATGCGAGGAGAAACCCGATGAGGTTGGCTCGACTCGGCGGACTGGTGTCCGCCATCGCGCTCGCCGCGACCATGACGGCCTGCGGTTCCAGCCAGAAGACGGTCGACGTTCAGCCGTCGGCGGGGGCCGAGGGCGGCAACGCCGGCGCCCTGATCGGCGTCACCATGCCGACCAAGTCGTCCGAGCGGTGGATCCACGACGGCGACAACGTCAAGGCGCAGCTGGAGAAGCTCGGCTACAAGGTCGACCTGCAGTACGCCGAGAACGACATCCCCACCCAGGCCAACCAGATCGAGAACCAGATCACCAAGGGCGCCAAGCTCCTGATCATCGCCTCGATCGACGGCACCGCGATCACCTCCCAGCTGCAGCAGGCGGCCGACAACAAGATCCCGGTCATCGCCTACGACCGGCTGATCCGCAACAGCCCGAACGTCGACTACTACGCCACCTTCGACAACTTCAAGGTCGGCGTGCAGCAGGCGTCCTCGCTCCTGGCCGGCCTCGGCGTCGACAAGGGCGAGAAGGGCCCGTTCAACGTTGAGCTGTTCGGCGGCTCGCCCGACGACAACAACGCCACGTTCTTCTGGAACGGTGCCATGTCGATCCTCCAGCCGAAGATCGACGACGGCACCCTGGTGGTCAAGAGCGGCCAGACCGACTTCAAGACCGCCGCCATCCTCCGCTGGGACCCCGCCACCGCGCAGAAGCGGATGGAGGACATCATCACCAAGACCTACACCGGTGACACCAAGGTCGACGGCGTCCTGTCGCCGTACGACGGCCTGTCCATCGGCATCCTGTCGGCGCTCAAGAGCAGCGGCTACGGCACCGGCAGCCAGAAGTACCCGGTCGTGACCGGCCAGGACGCCGAGCTCGCCTCGGTCAAGTCGATCGTCGCCGACGAGCAGTACTCCACCATCTTCAAGGACACCCGCACGCTCGCGGAGACCACCGTCAAGATGGCCGACGCGGTGCTGAAGGGCGGCAAGCCCGAGGTGAACAACACCAAGGACTACGACAACGGCAACAAGGTCGTCCCCTCGTTCCTGCTCGACCCGGTCATCGTCGACAAGAGCAACTACAAGGACGTCATCATCGGCGCCAACTACTACACCGAGGACCAGCTCAAGTAAGGGCGTGCTCCGGGGGCGGTCCGCCGCCCCCGGAGCCCCTGACCGAGGGGCTTGAGACATGACCGATCACATCTTGCGGATGAGCGGGATCACCAAGACGTTCCCCGGCGTGAAGGCGCTGCAGGACGTCACCCTGTCCGTGCGGCGGGGCGAGATCCACGCCATCTGCGGCGAGAACGGCGCCGGCAAGTCGACGCTGATGAAAGTGCTGTCCGGGGTCTACCCGCACGGGACCTACGAAGGGGAGATCACCTTCGAGGGCGAGAAGTGCGCGTTCGGCAGCATCCGCGACAGCGAGCACGCCGGCATCGTCATCATCCACCAGGAGCTGGCGCTCAGCCCGCAGCTGTCGATCGCCGAGAACATCTTCCTCGGCAACGAACGGGCCAAGCGCGGCCTGATCGACTGGAACCGTACCAACTTCGAGGCCGGTCAGCTCATGGAGCGGGTCGGCCTGCGGGAGAACCCGACGACGGTCGTCACCGACGTCGGCGTCGGCAAGCAGCAGCTCGTCGAGATCGCCAAGGCGCTGTCGAAGGAGGTCAAGCTCCTCATTCTCGACGAGCCGACCGCGGCGCTCAACGACGACGACTCCGCGCACCTGCTCGACCTGCTGCGCGGGCTGCGCGAGAGCGGCATCACCTGCGTGATCATCTCCCACAAGCTCAACGAGGTCATCGCCATCGCCGACTCCGTCACGATCATCCGGGACGGCCGCACGATCGAGACGCTGGACATGGCGGGCGACGGCGTGAGCGAGGACCGGATCATCTCCGGGATGGTCGGCCGCGCCCTCGACAGCCGCTTCCCGCCGCACCGGCCGACGATCGGCGAGGAGGCGCTGCGCATCGAGGACTGGACCGTCTACAGCCCGAGCCAGCCCGGCAGGAAGGTCGTCGACGGCGCCTCGCTCAACGTGCGCAGGGGCGAGATCGTCGGGCTCGCCGGGCTCATGGGCGCGGGCCGTACCGAGCTCGCCATGAGCGTGTTCGGCCGGACCTACGGCGTGCACATCTCCGGCAAGATCTTCAAGAACGGCCGGCCGGTCGAGATCCGCACCGTCCAGGACGCGATCAAGCACGGCCTCGCCTACGCCACCGAGGACCGCAAGAGATACGGCCTCAACCTCATCGAGGACATCAAGCGCAACATCTCCGCCGCCGGGCTGAGCGGCCTGTCGCGGCGCGGCTGGGTGGACGAGCACGAGGAATACCGGGTCGCCGAGGACTTCCACAAGAGCATGAACATCAAGGCGCCCAGCGTGTCGAGCGTCGTCGGCAAGCTCAGCGGCGGCAACCAGCAGAAGGTCGTGCTCTCCAAGTGGATCCTCACCGAGCCCGACGTGCTCATCCTCGACGAGCCGACCCGAGGCATCGACGTCGGCGCCAAGTACGAGATCTACACGATCATCAATCGCCTGGCCGACGAGGGCAAGGCGGTCCTGGTGATCTCCTCGGAGCTGCCTGAGCTGCTCGGCCTGTGCGACCGCGTCTACGCGCTCTGCGAAGGCCGGATCACCGGCGAGCTGCCCCGCGAGGAAGCCACGCAGGAACGCCTCATGCATCTCATGACCAAGGGACAGGAGTAGCTCCAATGAGCAGCATCACGCCCGCCGAGGTGAAGGTCGGCGCGAAGGGCGGACCTGAAGGGCCGAGGCGGCCGGGCCAGGTGTCACTGGGCGGACTCTCGCTCAACCTGCGCGCGAGCGGCATCTACATCGCCTTCGCCCTGATCGTCGCGCTGTTCTGGGTGCTGACGGACGGCGCCCTGCTCCAGCCGCAGAACATCTCCAACATCATCGTCCAGAACTCCTACGTGCTGATCCTGGCGATCGGCATGATCCTGGTCATCATCGCCGGCCACATCGACCTGTCGGTGGGCTCGGTGGTGGCGGTCACCGGAGCGCTGGCCGCGGTGCTCATGGTGAACATGGGCCTGCCGTGGCCGCTCGCCCTGCTGATCACGGTCGTCGCCGGTGGCCTCATCGGCGCCTGGCAGGGCTACTGGATCGCCTACTTCGGCATCCCGGCGTTCATCGTGACGCTGGCCGGCATGCTGCTGTTCCGCGCGCTCACCATGACCGTGCTGGGCAACCAGGGCATCGGCCCGTTCCCCGACCAGGTCCGCACCCTGGCCAACGGCTTCACCAGCGGCTACCTCGGCAACATCGGCCTCGGCCCGCTGGGCGGCGCCGACCTGTTCAGCCTGCTGATCGGCGTGACCGCGATCGCCGGCATGGTCGCCTCGCAGTGGCGCAGCCGCGCCGGGCGGGCCGGCTACGGCCAGGTCGTGGAGCCGATGGCGATGTTCGTGCTCAAGATGGCGGCCGGCGCCGGGCTGATCCTCTTCCTGGTCGTGCAGCTGGCCCGGTTCAACAACCTGCCCTGGGTGCTGGTGCTGCTGGCGATCCTGGTGCTGGCCTACTCCCTGATGGCCAACCGCACGGTCTTCGGCCGGCAGATCTACGCCATCGGCGGCAACCTCCAGGCGGCCGTGATGTCCGGCGTCAAGGTGAAGAAGGTCGTCTTCTGGATCTTCGTCAACATGGGCGTGCTGTCGGCCATCGCCGGCATCATCTTCGCCGGGCGGCTCAACCAGGCGGGCCCGACCGCGGGCAACTCCTTCGAGCTGGACGCCATCGCCGCCGCCTTCATCGGGGGCGCCGCCGTACAGGGTGGGGTCGGCAAGGTCGTCGGCGCGCTCACCGGCGGACTGATCATGGCGGTGATCAACAACGGCATGTCCCTGATCGGCTCGCCGAGCGAGCGGGTCATGCTCGTCAAGGGCGCGGTGCTGCTCGCGGCCGTCGCCTTCGACGTGTGGACCAAGCGCAGGGCGGGCGCGGCGGGCTGACGGCCACGCAATACGATCTCGGTGCCGAGGAGAGGAGAGACCGTGGCAACCACCCCTAAGCGCCGCCTGCCGGTCATGGCCGACGTGGCCAAGGAGGCCGGCGTGTCGCACCAGACGGTCTCCCGCGTGCTCAACGACCACCCCAACGTCCGGGCCGACACCCGGGCCCGGGTGGAGGAGGCGATCTCCCGGCTCGGCTACCGCCGCAACCTGGTCGCGCGCGCCCTGGTCACCAAGCGCTCGCGGATGCTCGGCGTGGTGAGCTTCGACACCACGCTGTACGGCCCCGCCAGCACGATCTACGGCATCGAGCAGGCGGCCAGGACGGCCGGCTACTTCGTCAGCATCGTGAGCCTGAAGTCCCTCGACGCCACCAGCGTGCGTGCGGCCATCGACTACCTCACCGAGCAGGGCGTGGACGGGGTCGTGGTGGTCGCCCCGCAGCGCTCGGCCGGCCGCGCGCTGGAGAGCCTGCCCTCCGGCACGCCGGCGGTGGCCGTGGAGGGCACCCACCGGGCCGATGTGTCGGTGGTCTGCATCGACCAGTTCGAGGGCGCCAGGCTCGCCACCCGGCACCTGCTGGACCTCGGCCACGAGACGGTCTGGCACGTCAGCGGCCCGCCGGACTGGCTGGAGACCGAGGGCAGGCTCGCGGGCTGGCGCACCACGCTGGAGGCGGCGGGCCGCCCGGTGCCGCCGCCGCTGCCGGGCGACTGGAGCCCGCGCACGGGTTACGAGGCCGGTCGGCGCCTGGCCGCGATGGACGAGGTCACGGCCGTCTTCGCGGCCAACGACCAGATGGCGCTCGGGGTGCTGCGGGCGCTGTCGGAAGAAGGGGTGAAGGTCCCCGACCGGATGAGCGTCGTGGGTTTCGACGACATCCCCGAGTCGGAGTTCTTCTCGCCCCCGCTCACCACGGTCCGCCAGGACTTCGACGCGGTGGGCAGGCGCTGCATCGAGGCGCTGCTGCGGCAGATCGACTCGGGGCCGGTCGCGTACGAGCGGCTGGTCGTGCCGCCCGCCTTCATCGTCAGATCCAGTACGGCTCCCGCACGATAGAGGCCTGCCCCGCCCGTACAATCCCCAGGAGTCAAGTGTGAACGTTAACAAGTATGTGGTCGGCGTGGACTTCGGCACGTTGTCCGGCCGTGCCGTCGTGGTCCGCGTCGCCGACGGCGCCGAGCTGGGCAGCGCCGTGCACGAGTACGCGCACGGCGTCATCGAGCGCGCGCTGCCCGGCTCCGAGGTGCGGCTGGGGCCCGACTGGGCGCTGCAGCCGCCGCAGGACTGGATCGACGTGCTGCGCCTGGCCGTGCCCCAGGCCGTCGCCGCCGCGGGCATCGCGCCCGAGGAGGTGATCGGCATCGGCACCGACTTCACCGCCTGCACCGTGCTGCCCGCCACCGCCGACGGCACGCCCCTGTGCTTCGAGACGCCGTCGCGCCCGCACGCGTGGCCCAAGCTGTGGAAGCACCACGCCGCGCAGCCGCACGCGGACCGGATCAACGAGCTGGCCGCCCGGCGCGGCGAGACCTGGCTGCCGCGCTACGGCGGCAAGATCTCCTCGGAGTGGGAGTTCGCCAAGGCGCTGCAGGTGCTGGAGGAGGACCCCGAGGTCTACGCCCGGGCCGAGCGCTGGATCGAGGCCGCCGACTGGATCGTCTGGCAGCTCGCCGGCGTGGAGAGCCGCAACATCTGCACCGCCGGTTATAAAGGGATATTTCAGGACGGAACCTATCCGTCGGCGGACTTCCTCGCCGAGCTGAACCCCGGCTTCGCGGACTTCACGAGCAAGCTCGCCACCGGGCGGGTCGGCGAGCGCGTGGCGGCCGGAACCGGCGCCAACCATGACGCGGGCCCTGACGCTGGCCCTGACGCGGGGCATGGCGCGGGGCATGGCGCGGACGGCGGCGGGGAGGGTGCGGAGGGTCCGGGCAGGGTTCGGCTGGCCGCGCTCGGCGCGTCCGCCGGGACGCTGTCCGCACGGGCCGCCGAGTGGACCGGGCTGCCCGAGGGCATCGCCGTGGCCGTCGGGAACGTGGACGCGCACGTTACCGCCGCCGCCGCGGACGCCGTCCGGCCCGGTCAGATGGTGGCCATCATGGGCACCTCGACCTGCCACATCATGCCCAGCGACCGGCTCGCCGAGGTTCCCGGCATGTGCGGCGTCGTCCAGGACGGCATCGTGCCGGGCCTGTGGGGTTACGAGGCCGGGCAGTCGGCCGTCGGCGACATCTTCGCCTGGTTCGTCGACTCGTTCGTGCCCGCCGCCTACACCGAGCGGGCCGCCGAGCAGGGCCTCAGCGTGCACGCCTACCTGACCTCGCTGGCCGAGAAGCAGGCCGTCGGCGAGCACGGCCTGGTCGCGCTCGACTGGTTCGGCGGCAACCGGTCCGTCCTGGTGGACCACAACCTGTCCGGCGTGATCATCGGCCAGACCCTCGCGACCAGGCCCGAGGACGTCTACCGGACGCTCATCGAGTCCACCGCCTACGGCGCGCGCATGATCGTGGAGACGTTCGAGAAGTCCGGCGTCCCGGTCGAGGAGTTCGTTGTCGCCGGCGGCCTGCTGAAGAACCCCTTCCTCATGCAGGTGTACGCCGACGTGCTGCGCCGCCCGCTGTCGGTGATCGGCTCCGACCAGGGCCCGGCGCTCGGCTCGGCCATCCACGCCGCCGTTGCGGCGGGCGCGTACACCGACATCGAGGCGGCCGCCGCGACCATGGGCAAGCGCACCGAGGCCGCGTACGTGCCGGACGCGGCCAGGGCGGACGCCTACGACCGCCTGTACGGCGAGTACCGGAACCTGCACGACCACTTCGGCGACGGCAAGGCGCTGCACAAGCTGCGCGCGATCAGGAACGAGGCGAGCGCATGAGGAAGACCGTCAGCGACCTGCACGCCGAGCTGGTCCGCTACCAGCTGGTGGCCTGGACCGCGGGCAACGTGTCCGGCCGGATCCCCGGCGAGGACCTGTTCGTCATCAAGCCCTCCGGCGTCTCCTACGACGAGCTGACGCCGGAGGCCATGGTGGTGTGCGACCTCGACGGCAACCTGGTGGACGGGGAGCACGCCCCGTCCAGCGATACCGCCGCGCACGCCTACGTCTATCGCCACCTGCCCGAGGTGGGCGGCGTCGTGCACACCCACTCCACCTACGCCTCGGCCTGGGCCGCGCGCGACGAGGCGATCCCGTGCGTGCTGACCGCGATGGCCGACGAGTTCGGCGGTGAGATCCCGGTCGGGCCGTTCGCGCTGATCGGCGACGACTCCATCGGCCAGGGCATCGTCGAGACACTCAAGGGTCACCGCTCGCCCGCCGTCCTCATGCGCAACCACGGCGTCTTCACCATCGGCAAGGACCCCAAGGCGGCGGTCAAGGCGGCGGTGATGTGCGAGGACGTCGCCCGTACCGTGCACATCTCCCGCCAGCTCGGCGAGCCGCTGCCGATCCCGCAGGCCGACGTCGACCGCCTGTACGACCGCTATCAGAACGTCTACGGACAGAGGAGCCCGCGTTGAACATCTGGTTTCTGACCGGCAGCCAGGGGCTGTACGGCGAGGACACGCTGAGCCAGGTCGCCGAGCAGTCGCAGCGGATCGCCGAGGCGCTGCCCGTGCCCGTGACGTGGAAGCCCGTGCTCACCGACGCGGCCGCGATCAGGCGGGTGATGCTGGAGGCCAACGCCGACGACTCCTGCGCGGGCGTGATCGCCTGGATGCACACCTTCTCCCCGGCCAAGATGTGGATCGCCGGCCTCGACGCGCTGCGTAAGCCGCTGCTGCACCTGCACACCCAGGCCAACGTGGCGCTGCCGTGGAGCTCCATCGACATGGACTTCATGAACCTCAACCAGGCCGCGCACGGCGACCGCGAGTTCGGCCATATCCAGACCAGGCTGGGGGTGCCGCGCAAGACCGTCGCCGGGCACGTCAGCGATCCGGTCGTGGCCGAGCGGATCCTCGCCTGGACCCGCGCCGCCACCGGCCGGGCCGAGGTGCGCACACTGAAGCTGGCCCGCTTCGGCGACAACATGCGCGACGTGGCCGTCACCGAGGGCGACAAGGTCGAGGCGCAGCTCCGCTTCGGCGTCTCGGTCAACACCTATGGCGTCAATGACCTGGTCGAGGCCGTGGACGCCGCCTCCGACGCGGACGTCACCGCGCTGGTCAAGGAGTACGAGGAGCTCTACCGGGTGGCGCCCGAGCTGCTCGGGGAGCGGCAGGAGTCGCTGCGGTACGCCGCCAGGATCGAGCTGGGGCTGCGGCACTTCCTCGAAGGCGGCGGTTTCAAGGCGTTCACCACCAACTTCGAGGACCTCGGCGGGCTGCGCCAGCTCCCCGGTCTGGCCGTGCAGCGGCTGATGGCCGACGGCTACGGCTTCGGCGGGGAGGGCGACTGGAAGACCTCGGTGCTGCTGCGCACGCTCAAGGCGATGGCTCCCGGCGGCACCTCGTTCATGGAGGACTACACCTACCACCTGACGCCCGGCGAGGAGCTCATCCTCGGCGCGCACATGCTGGAGGTGTGCCCGAGCATCGCCGCCGGCACCCCGTCGTGCGAGATCCACCCGCTGGGCATCGGCGGCCGGGAGGACCCGGTCCGGCTGGTGTTCGACGCCGAGCCCGGTCCCGGCGTCGTCGTCGGCCTCGCCGATCTGGGCGACCGGTTCCGGCTGGTCGCCAACGAGATCGACGTGGTGGCGCCGCCCGAGCCGCTGCCCAGCCTGCCGGTGGCCCGCGCCGTCTGGCGTCCCCGCCCCGACCTGCGGACCTCGGCCGAGTCGTGGCTGACCGCCGGAGCCCCGCACCACACGGTGCTGTCCACGGTCGTCGGCACGGAGGAGCTGGCCGACCTGGCCGACATGCTCGGGGTGGAGCTGGTGGTCATCGACGCGGAGACCACCACCCGCCGGCTCACCAAGGAGCTGCGCTGGAACCAGGCCTACTACCGGCTGGCCCAGGGCTTCTGACGGCCGCCTGAAAAGTCCTACCAAGAAGCGCCATGTCCGGATTGGCGGTGGTGGTCAGGGGGACGTCTACCTCGTCCAGGAGTCGTCGACGGGGGTCCTCGTGCGCGCCATCGCCATTACCGGGTTCGGAGCCGATCCGGAGATCATGCAAGTACCCGCGCCCGAGCCCGGCCCGCGTGAGGTGTTCGTCCGGATGCGCGCCGCCGGTTACAACCCCGTTGACACGAAGGTCGCGGCCGGGGCCATGAAGGGCATGGTGCCGTTCACGTTCCCGCTGATCCTCGGCACCGACGGCGCGGGCGTCGTGGAGGCCACGGGGGCCGAGGTCACCGCCTTCAGCCCGGGCGACGAGGTCTTCGGCCGCTTCGCCGACTACCCGCGCGGCCTGGGCGCCTTCGCCGAGTACGGGGTGGCCGCCGAGGACGGCCCGATCGCCCACAAGCCGCCGGGCGTGCCCTTCGAGCAGGCGGCGGCCGTGCCGACGGCCTCGGGCACGGCCTACGAGGTGGTCGAGACCGCCCGGCTGAACGACGGCAAGACCGTGCTCATCATCGGCGCCACGGGCGGCGTCGGCCAGAGCGCCGTCCAGCTCGCCGCCCGGCACGGGGCCCGCGTCATCGCCACCGCCGCGCCCGACGCCGAAGCGCTCGTGCGCGACCTGGGCGCCTCCGACATCGTGGACCACTCCGCCGGATCGGCCGGCGGCTCTGTCGCCGACCAGGTGCTGGCGCTCTGCCCCGACGGCATCGACGCGGTCCTGGACCTCGTGGACCCCCCCGAAGCGATCGGTGACGTGATCCGGATGCTGCGCCCCGGCGGCATCATCGTCAGCATCGTCGGCGCCCTGGACCCCGACGACCTCACCGAACGAGAGATCCGCGCCGTCAACCTCGTGCACCGCCCCAGCGGCCCGCTGCTCGCCGACCTCGGCGCCGCCGTCGACAGCGGCGACCTGCGCGTCAACATCCAGGCCCAGGTGCCCTTCGAACAGCTCCCCGACAGGCTGCGCGACCTCCAGCACGGCCACGCGCGCGGCAAGGTCGTCATCGAGATCTGAGACCGGCCGCCCCGGCCGGCGTGGCGAGGTAAGGCCACCCGGGCCGGTGTTCCGGGTGGTGTGGCAAGGTGAGGCGGTGACGCTGACGAACTGGTCCGGAAACACTGAATTCCGGGCAACCCGGCTCCACCACCCCACCTCCCTCGACGAGCTCCAGCGCCTGGTCGCCGCCACCCCACGGGTGCGCGCCCTGGGCAGCGCGCACTCCTTCAACGACGTCGCCGACACCCCCGGCGAGCTGGTCCGCCTGGACCGCATGCCGTACCGGATCGAGATCGACGGCGCGGCGGCGCGCGTGCGGGTCGGCGCGAGCACCACCTACGCCCGGCTCGCCGCCGAGCTGCACGCCCAGGGGTTAGCCCTGGGCAACCTGGCCTCGCTGCCGCACATCTCGGTGGCCGGGTCCGTCGCGACCGGCACGCACGGGTCGGGGCCGGGCAACCAGAGCCTGTCGGCCGCGGTGTCGGCGCTGGAGCTGGTCACCGCCGACGGCTCCCTGATCACCCTCGACCGCGGCGACGCCGACTTCCCCGGCGCGGTGGTCGCGCTCGGCGCGCTCGGCATCGTCACCACGCTGACGCTCGACCTGGTGCCCGCCTTCGAGCTGCGCCAGTACGTGCGCGAGGGCGTGCCCGACGACGCGCCGTTCGACGAGCTGATGGGCGACGGCCACAGCGTCAGCCTGTTCACCGACTGGCACGACACCCGCGCCTGGATCAAGCGCCGCACCCCCCTGCCCGAAGGGGACTGGCACGGCACCCGGGCGGCGGACGGGCCCCGGCACCCGGTGCCGGGGATGCCGCCGGACAGCTGCACCGAGCAGCTCGGCGTGCCGGGGCCGTGGCACGAGCGGCTGCCGCACTTCCGCGCCGACTCCCCGCCGAGCAGCGCGGGCGACGAGCTGCAGACGGAGTTCCTCATGGACCGCGAGCACGCGGCCAGCGCGCTGCGCGAGCTGCGGGCCGTGCGGGACCGGATCCGGCCGGTGCTGCAGATCACCGAGGTGCGTACGGTCGCCGCCGACGACCTTTGGCTGAGCCCGTTCTACGGCCGCGACAGCGTGGCCGTGCACTTCACCTGGATCAGGAACACCGAGGCCGTGCTGCCGGTGGTCAGGCTGGTCGAGGACGTGCTGGCGCCGTTCGACCCCCGGCCGCACTGGGGCAAGGTGTTCACCCGGTGGCCGTCCTGCCCCGATCGGTTCCGCGAGCTGGTGCGCCGGTACGACCCGCGGGGCAAGTTCGCCGGCGACTTCACCCGCCTACTGCTGGGGGAGTAGGGCCCGGCCGGGGACGTGCGTCCGGCGGCGTAGCGGGTCGCCAGCCTCGCGGACGATGTGCCGGGCGGGCCGATGGGTGATCGTTGAGACATGATCCACCATCCCTTCCGGTTCGGCGTCGTCGCCGGACACGCCCCCGACGCCGGCGCGTGGGCCGGCCTGGCGCGCCGGGCCGAGAGCCTCGGCTACGACACCCTGCTCGTGCCCGACACACTGGGCACCCTGTCGCCGTTCGCCGCCGCGGCCGCCGCTGCGACGGCGACCACGACCCTGCGCGTCGGCACGTACGTGCTGTGCGCCCCGCTCCGGACGCCGGAGGCCGTCGCCTGGGAGACGGCCACGCTGCGCACACTCAGCGGCGGCCGGTTCGAGCTGGGCCTCGGCGCCGGACGGCCGGACGCCGCGGCCGACGCCGTCCGGCTCGGCGTCGACTACGGCACCCCGAGCCGGCGGATCGACCGGCTGGAGCGGACCCTGGACGCCGTCGAGGACGTGCCGATCCTGATCGCCGCCACAGGGCCGAAGATGCTCCGGCTGGCGGCGGCCAGGGCCCGCACCGTGGCGCTCGGCCTACCGCCGCACAGCACCGAGGAGCACCTCACGGCCAAGCTCGACGAGCTGTACGAACTCGCCGGGGACCGCTTCGAGGAGCTGGAGCTCAACATCAACCTGGCCGTGGTGGGGGACGAGCAGCCCGCCTGGACGGTCAGCCGGTTCGGCGCCCTCGACGCCACCGCCGTCGGCAGGCTGTCCGGCACGGTCGAGCAGATGGTGGACAGGCTGAACAGGCGCAGGGACAAGCTCGGCGTGTCGTACGTGTCGGTCAACGGGCAGTTTCTGGAGCAGTTCGCGCCGATGGTCGAACGGCTCGCCGGTACCTGACGGGAACTGACAGGTACGCCCGCCACCATGGACACATGATCGCAACAGGCCCTTTCGACACCGCCGACTGGAACGCCCAGCCGCCCTTCGACGACCGCGACGGCGTCACGCTCGGGCACGTCACCATGAGCAAGACCTTCCACGGCGACCTGACCGCGACCAGCGTCGTGCACCTCACGGTCGTGTCCACCCCGGTCGAGGAGTCCAAGGCGTACGTCGCGGTGGAGCGTGTCGAGGGCGTCCTGCACGGCCGGTCCGGCGGCTTCGTCGTCCAGCACCTCGCGGTGAGCGACCCGGCCGGCCAGTCGCTGCGCGTCACCGTGGTCCCTGACTCCGGCACCGGCGAGCTGCGCGGCCTGCGCGGCGAGATGGACATCGGCGTCGCCCCGGACGGCTCGCACTCCTACACCTTCGACTACACCTTCGGCTACACCGTCTGAGCGATCCTGTCGCCTGGTGGGGCGGATGTTAGCCCGCTCTTCTCAGCGGCAGAAACGGTGTATGTACATATCGGGGGTGCAGACCGTCCTGCCGGAGCACCGCTATGGGCAGGAAGAGATCACCGAGGCGTTCGCCCAGCTCACCTCGGCCGACGAGGAGCTGCTGACACGCTTTCACCTCGCCACGGGGGTGACCGGCCGCCACCTGGCGCTGCCGCTCGACGACTACGCCAAGCTCGACTCCTTCGACCGGGCCAACGAGGCGTACGTCGAGGTGGCGCTCGACCTGGGGGAGCGGGCGATCGCCGGCGCGCTGGAGAAGGCGGGATCGCCGCCGGAGAAGGTCGATCTCCTGGTGTTCTGCTCGTCCACCGGTCTGGCCACGCCGTCGCTCGACGCCCGGCTCGCGCAGCGCGCGGGGCTGCGGACGGACGTCAAGCGGGTCCCGGTGTTCGGTCTGGGCTGTGCCGCCGGGGCCGCCGGGCTGGCCCGCCTGCACGACTACCTGCGCGGCTGGCCCGGCCACACGGCGCTGCTCGTCTGTGTGGAGCTGTGCTCGCTGACCGTGCAGCGCGACGACGTCTCGGTCGCCAACCTGATCGCCAGCGGCCTGTTCGGCGACGGCGCGGCGGCCGTCGTGGCGACCGGGCGCGGCCGGGGCCGTGAGGTGGTGGCGACCCGCAGCAAGCTCTATCCGGACACCCAGCACCTCATGGGCTGGGACGTGGGCGGGCACGGCTTCCGGATCATGCTCGACGCCGGGCTGCCCGCGTTCGTCGACCGGGTGCTGGCCGACGACATCAGGGCCTTCCTGGCCGACTACGGGCTCACCTCCGCCCAGGTGGGCACCTGGATCTGCCACCCCGGCGGGCCCAAGGTGATCGAGGGGATCGTGGCGGCCCTGGAGCTGCCCGCCGAGGCGCTGGAGGTGACCTGGCGGTCGCTGCGCGAGCACGGCAACCTGTCGTCGGTGTCGGTGCTGCACGTCCTGCAGGAGACGCGCGGGCGCCCGAACCAGCCCGCCATGCTGCTCGCCCTGGGGCCGGGGTTCTCCGCCGAGCTGCTCCTGATGCACTGGTGAGCGCCGGACTACGGCTTGGACACCGGGATCTTCTCCAGGCCCTCCGGCTGCTTGCCCGGGTACGTCCCGGTCAGCAGCGTACTGACCGTGTAGAGGTGCCAGGCGAGGCCCGGCTTCTTGACCACCGGGTCGGCGAACAGGGCGCGTACCTCGTCCGGGTTCACGATCGGCGTCAGGGCGTCGAGGTGGCCGAGCACCTGCGCGCGCAGCACGTCCGTCAGCGCGGGCCCGGGGCTGGTGCGCCAGCTCCAGCCGCCGCCGGTCTTGGCCGTGGGCATGTGCTCGGGTGGGACGTGGGTCCGCGTCCACCACTTGCGCTGGGCCGCCAGCCCTTCGGCGAACCGCCACGGCTTCCCCTCGATCGGCACATCCCGCAGCTCAGGGGCGAATCGCAAAATAAGTGAATAAATCACTTCTTCGGAGAGGCGCCAGCCCTGGTCCAGGCTGAGCGCGGCCCGTACCACCCGGTTGTCCAGGAACGGCCGGACCGGATCTCCCCGGCGCAGCGACCCGGCGCGGGCGCTGGCCTGCCAGCGCCCGACCTTGTACCAGATGTAGATGTGGTCCAGCGCTTCGAGCCGGTTCGTCCGCGCCTGCCAGGGCTTGGCGAGCTCGCGGGCGTGCTCGTTCGCCTCGGCGGTGAACAGCTTCTCGTCCTTGTAGAAGGTGTTGTTGACGCGCCGCAGCAGCGCCTTGTCGCTCAGGTCGCTCTGCAGCAGGTTCAGGCTGCCCGCCCGGAGCGTCTCGCCGCTCTGCCCGGACATGGTCGCCTTGCCGGAGTAGGGCAGGTAACCCACGATCGACTCGTACGCCGACGTCATGCCCTCACAGGTGCGCAGCGTCTCCCAGGCCCGGCTCAGCGGGTGCTCCACCAGCACCGCGTCCTGCTGGGCGGTCTGCGGGGGAGCGATCACCGTGTGCTCGACCTTGAGCAGGGCCGCGATCCGTCGGGCCAGGATCACGTCGGGATGGGTGTCGAGCCCGTTCGTGGTCACCCGGAACGGCACCCGCGCCGCGTGCAGCAGCGCGGCCAGGATCCGGGTGTCGCGCCCGCCGGTCAGCGCGAGGTTCACCGGCTCTCCGGCGTCGCGCAGCGGCGCGACGGTGGCGAGCAGCGCGTCGGCGAGCTCCGTGATCGCCGCCCGCTTGCTCCGCGCCGACCCGGGCACGGCCGCCGCCTCCGGCAGCGGCGTCTCGGCGATCGTCCGCCGCCCGTCCCGCACGTCCAGCCGCGAGCTCGGCCGCAGCGCCGTCACTCCCTTGTACGGGGTCTCGTCCGACAGGAAGAACCCCTGCCGGATCATCGTCTGCAGCGCGAGCACGTCATGCTCGATCCGCTCGGTCGGCTGGGCGGCCAGGTGCACCAGCAGGGCCCGGCTGCCCACGATGTGCAGCTCCGGCGTCTCGGCGTAGAAGACGGGGCAGACCCGGTTGATCGCGGTGGCGGCGGTCAGCTCGCCGTCCCGCGCGACCCAGGCGGAGAAACAGCCGCCCACGTCGCCGCTGGAAGGATCGTCCAGCAGCCGGGTGGCCTCGCCCGGATCGGCCAGGTGACCGTTCAGCCCGAGGACCCGGCCGCCGTGGTCGGCGATCAGCGGCGGCTGCCGGGAGTCGTCGGGCTCGTTGGTCCACCCGAACAGCGACACCCCCCTGCCCTGCCACTCCTGCGCCCGGATCACGTCCGGAGGCACCGGGAACACGGTCTCGATGACGGCTCGGACCCGGTCCAGGACATGGGCGGGAATGTCGCGGCCTTTGGCGGCCAGTCCTAAATAGACACGCACGAGGTCCATGACTACCGGATATGACCGGTTCACCACAATTGATCACGCGTGGATAGCGGTTTGCGCTCGCTTGCGTCACCGGCCCGGCCAACTGTGGCCGGGGAGCCGTCGTACGGCCTGGAGGTGCATTGCGATGAAATTTCGTCCCTTAGTGGCGAGTATCGGGATCGCGGCGCTGTTGGCGCTCGCCGCGTGCGGCGGCGGACCAGGTGGCAACGCCACCGCTCCCGAACGCGCTCCCGACCAGGCATCCGGCAACGAGCAGCGGCCCCGGCCCACCGCCTCGGCGAGTCAGGCCCCGAACGAAGACCAGGACACCACCCGGGCGCAGATCTCCACCTTCGCCCTCGACGTGGACACCGCCTCCTACGCCTACGCCCGCCGTACGCTCGAGGAGGGCCGCTGGCCCGAGCCGCACCAGATCCGGCCGGAGGAGTTCGTCAACTCCTTCAGGCAGGACTACGCCGAGCCGCCCGGCGACGGCTTCGCCGTACACGTGGACGGCGCCCGGCTGGGCACCCGCGACGAGGCCGTCCTGCGGGTCGGCCTCCAGACGCGCGCCACCTCCGCCGAGGCGCGCCGCCCCGCCAACCTCACCTTCGTGGTCGACGTCTCCGGCTCGATGGCCGAGCCCGGCCGGCTCGACCTGGTCAAGCGGGCCCTGCACACCCTGCTCGACCAGCTCGCCCCCACCGACCAGGTCGCCGTCGTGGCCTTCAGCGACAGCGCCGAGGTACTGGCCCCGATGACCCCGCTCAGCGCCAGGGACGACCTGCACGCGGCCGTCGACCGGCTCGTCGTCGCGGGCGGCACCAACCTGGAGAGCGGCATGCTGCTCGGCTACGAGCACGCGGCCGGGGGCTTCCGCCCCGCCGCCACGAACAAGGTCATCCTGCTCTCCGACGGCCTGGCCAACCAGGGCAACACCGCCTGGCAGACCATCTTGGACCGGGTCAAGGAGCAGGCCGGCAAGCAGGTCACGCTGCTGACCGTCGGCGTCGGCCGGGAGTACGGCGACGAGCTCATGGAGCAACTGGCCGACAACGGCGACGGCTCGGCCGTGTACGTCTCCACGCCCGAGGAGGCGGAGAAGACGTTCACCACGCAGCTCCCGGCCAACATCGAGCTGCGCGCCCGCGACGCCAAGGCGCAGGTCGCCTTCAACCCGTCGGTCGTGGCGAGCCACCGGCTCCTCGGCTACGAGAACCGGGCACTGGCCACCGAGGACTTCCGCGACGACTCCCGAGACGGCGGCGAGGTCGGCCCCGGCCACTCCGTGACGGCCCTGTACTCCGTACGGCTCAAGCCCGGCGCGACGGGCCAGCTCGCCACGGCGACCGTGCGCTGGCAGCACCCCGACACCAGGGTGGCCGCCGAGACCAGCGACTCCGTCGAGGTGGACGCGCTGTCCGGCGCGCTGTGGAAGGACGCGCCCGTACGGCTGCGGGTGGACGTGCTCGCGGCGGCCTTCGCCCTGTACATGCGGGACCGCGACGCGTTCGGGATGGACCTCGACGCGCTGGGGGAGCAGGGCAGGCGGCTGGCGGGCGAGGCCGAGGACCCGATGGTGACCGACCTGGTCACCCTCATCGACCAGGCCCGCAGGGCGGCCTGACCGCCCGCTCCGCTTGTCCACTCCGCCGGAATGTGTCAACATTGTTGATATGTTGACCGATGAGCGCGATGTCGCCCTGTTCTTCCTCGGCTGGCGCTCATTCGTCGACGACGCCGACACCGTGCTCGCCGAGCACGGGCTCGGCCGGATGCACCACCGGGTGCTCTACGTCGTGGCCCGCAGCCCCGGCATCAGCGTCGGCGAGCTGGCCGGGGCGCTCGGCATCTCCCGCCAGGCGCTCCATCGGCCGCTGTCGGACCTGCGGCGCCGTGACCTCGTCACGGGCGACATCTCCGCACGCAGCGGGCGCGAACGGTCGCTGTCGGCCACCGCCGAGGGGCAGGCGCTCGAACGCGCCGCCACCGGTCCCCAGCTCGCCCACCTGTCCGCTGTCTTCGACGCCGCGGGCCCGGCCGCGGTCGAAGGCTGGCGGCGCATCATGCGCGACCTCGCTCACGACGCCGTCACCCAGGCGCCCGCTGCCACCCGCCACCTCGTCGACGGAGGAAGAGCCGGCCATGCCTGACCTGAGCGACCAGTTCCTCGATCTGCCCGCCGGCCGGACTCACTACCGTCTCGACGGGCCGGTCGGCGCCCCCGTCGTGGTCTTCGTGCCCGGCGCCACCCTCCCGATGTTCGTCTGGGACGGTCTCGCCGACACCATCGCCGCCGACGGCTACCGCGTCCTGCGCTACGACCTCATCGGCCGGGGCGCCTCGGCCGCGCCGCGCATCACCTACGACGCCGACGCCTTCGACCGCCAGCTCACCGAGTTGCTCGACCGTGTCCGACCGGCCGGGCCCGTGCACCTGGTCGCCCTCGCGTTCGGGGCCCTCATCACCGCCCGCTTCGCCGACCGCCGCCCCGAACGGGTGGCGAGCCTGACCTACGTCGCGCCGGACGGCTTCGGCGTCCGCATGTCCCCGGCCGTACGGCTGCTGCAGAGCCCGGTGCTCGGCGACGTGCTGCTCGCGGCCGTCGGCACCGCCGTCCTGCTGTCCCGCCTGCCCGGCTACTCCGACCGGCCCGAGATCGTCCAGGCGTTGCGCTCGCGGTTCCGTCCCTACGCCACCGCGCCCGGATTCCAGCGGGCGGTGCTCTCCTCCGTGCGCCGGATGCCCGTGCACGACGCGGGCGCCCTCTATCGGCGCAACGACGACCGGGGCGTTCCCACGCTCGTGCTCTGGGGGCGTGCCGACCGCGTCACCCCGCTGCCCGACCCCGAGCGCCTGCGCCTCGCCCTGCCCCATGCCGGGCTGCGGGTCTTCGACGAGACGGGCCACCTGCCCCATGCCGAACGGCCCGCCGAGGTCGCCACCGTCCTCACCGCGTTCCTCCAGGCCAACGCCGTGGGCGCTGCGGGTCCCGTACGTGAGCGCCGCGGCGAGGCGGCCACGGGCACGCCCGATTGATCATGTCCATGAGCGGTGCCCGGAGATCGGGAGGGTCGCCGGAAATGGCGTACTTGAGGGCCGGGGAAGTCCGATACACTGGGAAACGCAGCACTGCACGGGGCTATGGCGCAGTTGGTAGCGCGCCTCCATGGCATGGAGGAGGTCTGGGGTTCGAATCCCCATAGCTCCACCCCGCTCCAAGATCCCGCCCGATATTCGCTATCGGGCGGGATCTTGTCGTTTCCCGGCCGGCTCGGCCTCAGGTGATCTCCGCGATACCGCTCGACGGGCTGCGACATCAGCGTGTGCGCTCGACCCGGCCCTCGCGCCAGACCGGCTCGTCGCTCTCGTGAACGGTTCCGTCAGCACCGAAGATCAAGAAGCGGTCGAGGTCGGCGGCGAACCAGCGGTCGTGGGTGACGGCCAGCACGGTGCCGGAGAAAGAGGCCAGGCCCTGCTGCAGGGCCTCGGCACTGGCCAGGTCCAGGTTGTCGGTGGGCTCGTCCAGCAGCAGCAGGGTAGCGCCGGACAGCTCCAGCAACAGGATCTGCAGCCGGGCCTGCTGGCCGCCTGACAGGGTTTCGAACCGCTGGCCGGCGGCGGCGGGAGCGAGTTCGTAGCGGGCCAGAGCGGCCATCGCCTCGTTCAGGATGAGGGCGTGGCCGGTCATGACCAGCTCGACCGGAGTGCGGCCGTGCAGGTCCGGCCGGCCGTGGGTCTGCACGAACCGGCCAGGCGTCACCCGCGATCCCAGCCGGACCGAACCGCTGTGCCGCACCGCGGGCACCGCGCCGCCCGCGGCCTGCTCCAGCAGGTGCAGGAAGGTGGACTTGCCCGAGCCGTTGGAGCCGAGCACCCCGACGCGCTCGCCGTACCAGATCTCGGTGTCGAAGGGCCGCATCAGACCGGCGAGTTCCAGGTTCTCGCAGATGACGGCGCGTTTGCCGGTGCGGCCGCCGCGCAGGCGGATCCGTACGTTCTGCGGCTTGGGCGGGCGCTGCGGCGGGCCGGCCTCCTCCAAGCGGCTCAACCGGGTGCGGGCGGCCCGGTAGGCCGAGGCCAGGGCGTCGTTGTTGGCCGCGGTCTGCTGCAGGGTGCGCACCAGCCGCCTGAGCTTGGCGTGCTCCTCGTTCCAGCGGCGGCGCCGCTCCTCCAGCCGGCTGATGCGCTCCTGGCGCGCCTTGGCGTAGGTGGCGAAGCTTCCGCCGTGGACCCAGGCGCCGCGATCCTCCACGGTCACGATCCGGTCGGCGGCGTCGGCCAGGAGCTGGCGGTCGTGGGATACCAGCAGCACGGTTTTGCCCGTGGCCCGCAGCCGGCCCTCCAGCCACTGTTTGCCGGGCACGTCCAGGTAGTTGTCCGGCTCGTCCAGCAGCAGGACCTCGTCCGGGCCGCGCAGCAGGGCCTCCAGGACGAGGCGTTTCTGCTCGCCTCCCGACAGGGAGGTCACCGGGCGGCCCCGGATCGCGTCGTAGGGCAGGCTCATGGCCTCGGTGGCGCAGACGTCCCAGACGACCTCCATGTCATAGCCGCCGACGTCCATCACCCCCAGCCCTCCGGAGGAGACCACGCGGCCGTCGTCCGGTCGCAGATCTCCGGCGATCAGCCGCAGCAGTGTGGTCTTGCCCGAGCCGTTCGGTCCCACCAGGGCGGCTTTGACTCCGTCCCCGACGCGGAACGACACCTCGTGCAGGAGCAGCCGCCCGTCCGGCAGCACGTAGGTCAGCCGGTCTACCTCGACATGTCCTGACACGGCTCCTCCTTCACGCAGACGTCTTCAGGATCGGTGTTCTAGACACTCGATCAACGATCCAGTCCTCGACTGCCATACTAGACTCGCTCCCGTGGACGCAAGCAAGGCAGAGCCGGGACCACGCCGATCAGGAACGCCGGGGGAGGTGTGGCTGCGGCCGTCCGCGCGGAAACGCGACGCCCCGCCGCTCAGCCGAGATCGGATCGTCGAAGAAGCCGTGACCCTCCTGGACACCGAAGGCGCCGACCGGCTGACCATGCGGCGCCTGGCCGAACGACTCGGTACCGGCTCCACCACGCTGTACTGGCACGTGAAGACCAAGGACGACGTGCTCGACCTCGCCCTGGACGCGATCTTCGCCGAGGTGGAGATTCCGCCGGAGGGCGGCCAGGGGTGGCGTGCCGGCATCACGGCGCTGATCAACGGGTGGCGCGCGGTCCTGCTGAGGCACCCCTGGTCGGCGGCGCTCCTGAGCCGTCCGATGCTGGGCCCCAACGTGCTGGCCCGTAGCGAGTTCATGTACGCGACCCTTCTGCAGGCCGGGGTCGTCGAACCTCACCTCACCGCTGCGGCGTACGGACTGTCCAACTACGTCATAGGCTCCGGGCTGATGCAGGCCACCTGGCCGGCCAACGCGGAGCAGGACGTGCGGAGCGCCGCTCGGGAGCGTCTGCACGCCAACCGGGAGCGATACCCGGCCCTCGCCGCCCATGGCCCCCTTGCCGTGGAAGGCGATTGGGACACCAGCTTCGCTCTCGGCCTGGACTGGCTCCTCGACGGCATCCAGGCCGGCATCGCCGGAGCGCGAGCGTGAAGCGGCCGAAGGGGCTCATCGCGGCGGCGGCCGATTCGTGCCGGGCGACCTAGGATCGGGTCATGGCCTTGACCGCGCACGACGTCGACCGGTTCGAGGCTTCCAGGCCGCGTCTGGAGGCCATCGCCTACCGTCTCCTCGGCTCCGCCGGGGAGGCCGAGGACGTCGTACAGGAGACGTTCCTGCGCTGGCAGAGCGCCGACGTCGACCGCATCGAGGTCGTCGAGGCATGGCTGACGAAGGTCCTCACCAACCTGTGCCTCAACCAGCTCAGCTCCGCACGGGCCCGCCGCGAGACCTACGTGGGCCAATGGCTTCCCGAGCCGCTGCTCGCCGGGGACCCCATGCTCGGCCCGGCCGAGACCGCCGAGCAGCGCGAATCCGTCTCCTACGCGGTCCTCACCCTCATGGAGCGCCTCGCCCCCAGCGAGCGGGCGGTCTACGTGCTCCGCGAGGCCTTCGACTTCCCGCACCGGGAGATCGCCGCGACCCTCGACATCACCGAGGCCGCCAGCCAGCAGATCTTCCACCGCGCCAAGAAGCACGTCGCGGACGGCAAGGCCCGCGCCGAGGTCGACGAGGCCGCCGCCCGGCGGATCCTCCAGGAGTTCCTGGCGGCGGCCACCAGCGGCCAGGTCGAGCCGCTCGTGCGCCTGCTCACCGACGACGCCATCTCGATCGGCGACGGCGGGGGGAAGGTCCCGGCCCGTACCAAGGCGTTCGAGGGCGCCGTCGCGGTCGCGAAGTTCCTGCGCGGGCTGTTCACGCCCGGCGAGGCCAAGCGCGCCATCGTCGGTGGCACGCCCGAGATCTACGCCTGGACCGCCAACGGCGAGCCCGCCGTCGTGGCCGTCCTGGACGGCCAGGTCGTCGGCGTGATGTTCCTGGAGATCACCGCCGAGGGCATCGCCGCGTTCCGGCACCAGGTCAACCCCGACAAGCTCGACCGCGCGACCGCGCAGTGGGCGGTCGCCGACCACGGGGAGCCCCTGTTCACCGTCTTCTGAGCGCTGTGTGAGGTGCTTCACATCGCATTCCTGTCAGGAAATGACGGGCTGCCCGGTTCAAAGGGCGAACCCGCGCACAGACAGGAGCGAGGAAATGCAGCACCGCATCATCGTCCTCGGAGCCGGATACACCGGAGCCATCGCCGCCGGCCGCCTCGCCAAGCGGCTCCGCCGCGAGGACGTCACCATCACCCTCGTCAACGCCGAGCCCGACTTCGTGGAACGCGTCCGCATGCACCAACTGGCGACCGGCCAGGACCTCAAGCCCCGGCCGTTCAGCGAGATGTTCGCGGGCACCGGCGTCCAACTGAGACTCGCCAAGGTCACCACCATCGACGTAGACCACAAAACCGTCACCGTCACCGACACGCCCGGCGCCGAGGAACTCGCCTACGACACGCTCATCTACGCCCTCGGCAGCGGCTGGAACACCCACGGCGTCCCCGGGGCCGCCGAGCACGCCTACGAGATCGCCGGCCGCCCCGGAGCGCTCCGGCTGCGCGAGCGCCTGGCCCGCCTCGACGCCGGGCAGACCGTGACCGTCGTCGGCGGCGGCCTCACCGGCATCGAGGCCGCGACCGAGATCGCCGAGACCCGCCCCGACCTCGACATCGCCCTCGCCGCCCAGGACGGCCTCGGCGACTGGCTCTCGCCCAAGGGCCGCGCACACCTGCGGAAGGTCTTCGGCAAGCTCGGGATCACCACGTACGAGCACGCCGAGGTCACCGGCGTCGAAGCCGACCACATCACCACCGCGGACGGCCGGACCATCCCGGCCGCGGTCACCGTCTGGACCACCGGCTTCGCGGTCCACCCCATCGCGAAGGCGACCGCCCTGGAAGTCACCGGCACGGGCCAGATCGTGGTCGACGGGACCATGCGCTCGGTCTCACACCCGGACGTGTACGCCATCGGCGACGCGGCCATGGTGATGGGCCCGGGGGACAAGCCGCTGCGGATGTCGTGCGCCTCGGGAGTCCCGACCGCCTGGCAGGCGGCCGACACGATCGCGGCCCGCCTGACCGGCGGAAAGCTCCCGAACGCGCCGATCCGCTACGTCAACCAGTGCATCTCACTGGGCCGCAAGGAGGGCTTGATCCAGTACGTCACCGCCGACGACCGCGCGGTGCGGGCGGCCCTGACCGGCCGGCTCGCCGCCGTCTACAAGGAACTGATCTGCAAGAGCGCCGCCTGGGGAGTCGCCAACCCAATGCTCGGCCTACCGACCCGCCGCCGCCACATCACGCGCGAACAGGCTGCGACGGGCCCGGCCGTCAAGGAGCCGGCGTAACGCACGAAGCTGCCGACCAGGGCTGAAGCCTCATGGCGAGTACCCTGACGACTCCGACCTCCGCACGACCCCGGGAGAGACGGCCCATGCATCCGCAGTACGCCGCGCGTCTGGCCACCCACCAGGCCGTCTCCACCCGGCTGTCGACGCTGAGCGACCGCCGGATCGCCGACCTCGTGGCCACGGCCCCGGCACACGGCTCCGGCATCGGCGGCAGGTCGGCGGAGCTGGACATCGGCGGAAGGCAGGTCTTCGTCAAGCGGGTCCCGCTGACGGACCTCGAGACCGAGCACCCCCGATCGACGGCCAACCTCTTCGACCTGCCCACCTTCTACCAGTACGGTCTCGGCTCGGCCGGATTCGGCGCCTGGCGCGAACTGGCAACCCACACCATGACCACCGACTGGGTTCTCGGGAACACTTTCCAGAGCTTCCCCCTGATGTACCACTGGCGGGTCATCCCGGACTCCCCTCCGGCGGGGTTCGCCGACGAGTTCGGCGGCATCGACGGCGCCGTCAAGCACTGGGAGGGTTCGAAGGCCGTGCGTGAGCGGCTGGAGGCCATCGGCCGATCCACGCTCAGCCTGGTGCTCTTCCTGGAGCACATCCCGCACAGGCTGAGCGCATGGCTCGCCGACGGCCAGGACGTCGCACGGCATACCTGGGCCGAGCAGCAGCTCGCCCAAGGGGCCGCCTTCATGAGTGCACAGGGCCTGGTCCACTTCGACGCCCATTTCCACAACGTCCTGACCGACGGCCGGCTGCTCTACTTCGCCGACTTCGGGCTCGCCCTGTCGTCCCGCTTCGACCTCTCGCCGGCCGAGGCCGCCTTCCTCACCGATCACCTCACCTACGACCGCCACTACATGGCGACCCACCTGCTCCGCCACCACCTGCCCGGCCTCCGCCACGACGACGCCCAGCACGAGTCGTTCCTGCGCAATCGGCTCGCGCGCGACCCCCGGCCCGTCCCACCCACCCTCGCCACGATCATCGACCGCCATGCGGCAGCCGCCCTGATCCTGCACGACTTCCACCGCCGACTCACGACCGAAACCAAACGAACCCCCTACCCCGTCGAAGAGCTCCGCAGAGCCTCAGCGGCCGGTCCATGAAGTCCGCTGCGTGGCTTGAACACAGGCGGCGCAAGCTCGCGCGGCGGTACAAGGGATCACCCATGACCTCCGAGCACGGAGTTTGTTTTCGGACATCTGCGTAGCGGGAGGCGATCCGCCGAGCGGCCCGAGACGGTTCGATGGCCAGAGGGCGGGCGTAAAGCACTCGCCTGCGCGGCTCATCCCAGCCCGCACGCCACCAGTAGCATTCGCCGTCGCACCAGACCACGAGCCCGACCCAGACCGAGACCAGGGCGAGATCGTATCCAGCGTGGATGTCGGCTTGAATGCCGTATTCGGTCCGGAGAGTCTCGCCCAGAAGTACTGCGGACAGCTCAGCTTGCGTTTTCTCCGCACTCGGGCACGGCGATAATCTGGTCCTGCATCGTTGACGCCCCAAGCTCTCGATGCTTCAGACCTCCGTCTGCGGGTGGTGTTGCAGCACCGTTCGTCCCATAGGCGGGGGTCTGGTCGGTTGCCGAGGAGGCTAGGCCCGGATGGACTTGAAGACGCTGAGAGAGGTCGCGCAGGTAGGCGATCCTGTGGAACGAGCCCGTCTCCTCA
Source organism: Nonomuraea glycinis (assembly GCF_035920485.1). Lineage (GTDB taxonomy): Bacteria > Actinomycetota > Actinomycetes > Streptosporangiales > Streptosporangiaceae > Nonomuraea > Nonomuraea glycinis. Next base: position 9,454,084 of record NZ_CP109166.1, on the reverse strand, counting down.
GCCGACTCATGACCGAGGAGCAGGGGTTGGTGGCCGAGGCGGCCAAGATGCGGCGGCAGGCGATCGCCGAGGCGCGGGAGAACGGCATGAGCCTGGAGGAGATCGCCGGGCGGTTGGGGGTCTCGCCCGGTCGCATCTCGCAGATGCGGAAAGGACCGGCGGCTCGCGCGCCGGAAGGTCCTGCCTCGCCGGCCCCTCGCGTGCTGGTGTACCGGGCGCTACCGACTGAGCCTGCCGTACGGGGGTCGAAGTCTCTGTTCTTGGCGGAGGCGGAGCGGCAGGGGCTCAAAGCCGGTCGCCGGATGCTCTACGTCGGATTGGAGCCTGCTGGAGATCATGTGGCGGCTTGCCTGCGGGTCGAGCCCGGTGCGGAGATCGTGGCCCGGCGCAAGATGATGACGGCGAACGACGTACCGGTGCGCATCGCGACGAGTTACTTCCGCGCGGACCTGTTCGGTGGCACCAGGCTGGCCGAGCCGGAGTTCGTACAGCCGTCCCTTCAGTCCGCGTTGACCGCCCTGGGCTATTCGTTCGGGCACGCGGAGGAACATCTGACCGCCCGGCCGCCGACGCCCTTCGAGCGCGAGACGCTGGAGCTTGAGGCCGGCGAGTGGGTCGTCCAGGTGCTCCGCGCGAGCTACTCCGCTGAAGGCACGCCCATCCACGTACTGGAGACGATCTGCGCCGCGAGCCGGCACATCTTCTCCATCGGCCAGGTCTCCGGGCACGACGAATTCTGAGTCACTGACTCTCGGCTCACGTTGCCGCGCTAGTCGCCGCCGGCAGGAGGTATCCCACCCTGGCCGCCGCAGCTGCCGCCAGGCGCGGGCCGGCGACCGGGCATGTTGTCGTAGCGCCGGCCGAACCACACCCTGACGCATGCCGCTGACCATTTCGTCACGGCGATGGCAGATGGCAGCCGACCCCGATTCAGGGGACCAGGTGACTGTCTTTCATAAGTACAGTTATGAGAACTGTACTTATGAGAGACGCCGATAATGTGTCAACCATGCGGCTCCATGGGTTCGCTTGGTCGGCGCCGCTCTCGGCTCGGCCGGCTTCGGAGCTCCCAGCCGGCTACGCGGGCCGTATCCATAAGAAAAGCTCTCATAACCGTGGTTATGAGAGCTGTATGGCTTCGGGGCGCTCAGCGGACGCGGGCCACGCCTGCCAGGATGCCGGGGCGTACCAGGTCGACCGTCTCGGGGGGTGTCTCCGCGTCCCAGTCGGCGACCGGGGTGATGCCGGGCGGGATGAGGTCCATGCCGTCGAAGAAGGCGGAGATCTGGTCGAGGCCGCGCCGGGCGAGGCCGCCGGGGGCTGTCTTCCGGTAGATCAGCTGGCTGGCCTGGGTGACGTCGTCGGCGGCGTTGCCCTCGTACAGGTGGGAGAGCACCAGGTGGCCGCCCGGCACCAGCCGGTCGCGGACGGTGGCGGTGATCCGGGCGGCTTCGGCGTCGTCGACGATGAAGTGCAGGACGGCGACCATGAGCACGGCGAACGGCTGGGTCAGGTCGAGGTGGCCGATGACCTTCGGATCGTCGAGGATCGCCTCGGGGCGCCGGGCGTCACCCTGGACCGCGATGACGTCGGCGTCGCCGGCCAGCAGGGCTCGGGCGTGGATCAGCACGATCGGGTCGTTGTCCACGTACACCACCCGCGCGTCGGGGGCGTGCCGCCTGGCCACCTGGTGGACGTTGTCCTGCGTCGGCAGGCCCGCGCCGATGTCGATGAACTGGCGGATCCCGGCCTTGGCCAGCAGGGTGACGGCCTTGCCGAGGAAGCGGCGGTTGGCGCGGGCGATCTCGCGGGTGTCGTTGCCCATCTGACGACCGATCTCGATCATCTTCTCGGCCGCCTCGCGGTCGGAGGCGAAGTTGTCCTTCCCGCCGAGGTAGTAGTCGTACATGCGGGCGACGCTCGGCACGCGAGCGTCGATCCCGGCGGGCACGTCGTTGAAGCCGCCCATGCGACCACTCCTCTCGTTGTGGATCTCCGAAGTGATCTTACGGGCTGGTGCAGGTCCGTACGGCTCAAATCGGTGCGTACAGGTCCAGCGGTGCGTGCGGCCGTGCGGGCCTCGGCAGGTGGGAATGACGGTCAGGCCATCACGCCGGCGTTCCAGGCGCTGCCGGCGGCGATCAGGGCCCGCCAGTGGCGCAGCGCCTTCGGTGGCATGCCGATGCCGAGGATCCCGGCCAGTCGATCGCCTCGGCGGTAGCCGATGAGGAAGCGCCGCCGGGACACCTCGCCGTCCACGACCACCGCTTCGTCGTGGTCGCGCAGGTATCCGTACGACTGGATCTTCACCCCGTACTGGTCGGACCAGAAGTACGGCACCGGGGCGAAAGGGCGGGGAGCGTCCGGGTTCAGCAGGTTGCGGGCGACGGCCAGGCCCTGCTCGGCGGCGTTGGTGCGATGCTCGATGCGCATCTCGGTGGCGAACAGGGGGTTGTGCCAGCGGGCCACGTCCCCGACCCCGTACACGCCAGGTGCCGCGGCGCTGAACCGGTCGCACACCAGCCCGTCCCGGACGGTGAGGCCGCTTCCCTCCAGCCAGGCGGTGTTGGGCGTGGACCCGATGGCGACCAGCACGTCGTCGGCGTCGATGACGCTGCCGCCGGCGAGCTCGACGCCGGTCGCCGCGCCTCGCGCGCTGTGGATCCGCGCGACGGAGACTCCGGTACGCAGCCGGACCCCGTGGTCGTGATGAGACCGCGCCAGCCAGCGCCCGGCCTGCTCGCCGACGGCCGCCGCCAGGGGGACCGGGCCCGCCTCCAGCAACGTCACCTCGACCCCGAGCCCGCGTGCGACGGCGGCCACCTCGGCGCCGACGAAACCGGCGCCGACGATCACCAGCCGACGCCCCGGCAGCAGCCGGGTCCGCAGCGCCAGGGCATCGGCCGCGGTGCGCAGCGTGGACACCCCGGCCGGCCCCGCGCTTCCCGGAAGGCGACGGGGCCGGACACCGGTCGCGACGACGAGGCCGTCATAGGGCAGGCGGGCGCCGTCGGCCAGCGTCACCGTGCGGGCGACCGGGTCCAGGCCGGTCGCCGCGACCCCCAGGCTCAGGTCCAGGCCCAGCGCGTCAAGGTCCTCCGGCCGGCGCAGGACCAGGCGGCCGGCGTCCCAGTCGCCGGTGAGGATCTGCTTGGACAGCGGCGGACGGTCGTAGGGCAGGCAGTTCTCGTCACCGACGAGCGTGATCGCTCCCTCGTACCCCATCCGGCGCAGCGCCTCCGCGGTGGCCAGCCCGCCCGCCGACGCGCCGACGATCACGATCCGGTTCATCACTCGGCACCCGTGGCCTTTCCGGCGTCGCCCTTCGCATGTGCGGCACGCAGCTGTTCGGCCAGCCGATCGAGCTCGGCCGGCGTCGCGGGTGAGATGTCGTTGAGCCCGCTGAGCGCGGTCGTCGGGCTGCGCAGGAAGCGCCGGAGCACGGCCACGAGCAGCCCTTCCGGCAGTGTCCGCAGCGCGGCGAACGCGCGGGGGACCGGCGGCACGGGCAGGGCGGCCAGGCTGTCCCGCATGCGGCGGATCATGTCACGGACCGCGCCTGGGTCGTCGGCCAGCGCTTCCGGGCCGCCGGCCGCGTACGCCGCCTGCCCGAGCGGCACCGAGAACGCGGCGTGCGTCTTGAGCCAGGCGTCCATCCGCGGCTCGGCCTTGGCGTTGATCCCGGCGGTGCGGAACGTCCGCAGGATCCGGTCCAGCCGGGGGGTGGTGCGGCCGTCGGGTTCGCCGATCGGCATCGGCACCCGGCGGGTCAAGAGGCCGGCCGGGCGGTAGCGGACGATGTCGCCGTCCATCGTGCCGCCGGCCGAGCCGAAGCCGAGCAGCACCCGCTCGTGGCCGAGCGCCGCGCCCAGCGGCTGCGCGCCGGCCGCCCAGTTGAGCAGGAACAGCACGTCACCGTCGAGATCGGCGAGTGACGTGAGCACCGCGTCCACCTGATGGGTGCGGACGAAGACGGCGGTCAGGTCGTACCCGCCGGCCGGGTGATCGACCACCGGCACCGGCACCCGCCTGACGGCCGGGCCGTGTCCCTCGGCCAGCCGCACGCCGTGCCGGCGCAGGGCGGCCAGGCGCTCGCCCCGGGCCAGCAGCGAGACGTCGAGCCCCGCCTCGTGCAGCCGAGCGGCGTACAGGCTGCCGAGCACGCCGGCGCCGTACACGAGCAGTCTCATGGCGATCCTCTTTCAGTCAAACGTTTGTATGGATCATACGCATGTATAGTACGCGCATGGCAACCCCCGACACCCGCACCCAGCTCCTCGACGCGGCCGAGCGCCTCTTCGCCGAGCGCGGGTTCCGCGGCACCTCGGTCCGCGCGATCACCGACCTCGCCGGGGCGAACCTGGCCGCGGTCGGCTACCACTTCGGCTCGAAGGCGGAGTTGCTGTCCGCGGTCGTCCGCCGGGTGGTCGAGCCGATCAACGCCGCGCAGTGCGCCAGGCTCGACCGGCTGCTCGCCCGGACCTCGGACCCGACGGTCGCCGACCTGGTGGAGGCGTTCGCGGGGCCGCTGTTCGACGAGATGCCGGGCGGTGACGAGGGCGGCGCCCGGACGTCGCGGCTGATCGTGACGATCATCACCGACCCGGCCGAGGAGGCGCGCTCCTGGACCGGCCCGTCCGAGGTCGCGGTCCGCGACCGCTACCTGGCCGCCTTCGAGCGCGCGCTGCCCGACCTGTCCCAGGAGGAGTTGTGGTTCCGGCTGCGGGGGATCATCGCCGTGACGGCCGTGGATCGCATCCAGGTCTACCAGAATCCCCCGGCCAGCCTGTCCCCGGTGGCGGGTGAGGCGGCCCGGCGCTGGGCGATCACCTACCTGACGGCAGCGATGAGCGCGCCGCCGACCGGGACCTGACGGCCGGCGTCCGGCCCTCTTGTGGCGGGTATCGGGGGTTGTCATTTCCTTGAAGTCTAACGTACGTTTGAATCATACAAACGATTGAATGACGGAAAATGCGAGAGCTCTGACGTACTCGCTCGAGACCCTTGGAGACGTTCCGCATGACTTCCCAGCCCCTGCAGGTCGCACGGACCTGTCCTTACGCTCCGCCGGCCCAGCACGTCGAGATGCGCGACAACGGCGGCATCACCCGGGTGCGGCTGCCCAATGGCCGGGAGGCCTGGGCGCTGAGCCGCATGGATCACCTCCGGGCCATGCTGTCCGACCCGCGCTTCAGCTCCGATCGCGACAATCCGCACTATCCCTCGTTCCGCGCCGATGAAGTGCCCCCGTCCGGCGGCGGGGGCAGGATGCTCATCAACATGGATCCGCCGGAGCACGGTCCCGCCCGGCGCGCGATCACCGGCGAGTTCAGCCTGCGGCGCGTGGCCGAGCTCCGGCCGCGCATCCAGGAGATCGTCGACGAGCTGATCGATGCGATGCTGGCCGGTCCGCAGCCGGTCGATCTGGTGCGGGCGTTCTCCCTGCCGGTGCCCTCGCTGGTCATCTGCGAGATGCTCGGTGTGCCGTACACCGACCACGACTTCTTCCAGGCCCACACCGCGACCATGGTCAACCGCGATACGCCGCCCGACGAGCTGCAGAAGACGATGCAGGCGCTGTGGCTCTACTTGGCCGAGCTGGTGCAGGGCAAGAGCCGTGAGCCGGGCGACGACGTGCTGAGCCGGCAGCTCGCCGACGGCGCCGCTCCGGAGGACGTGATCGCGCTGGCGTTCCTGCTGCTGGTCGCGGGCCACGAGACCACGGCGAACATGATCTCGCTGGGCGTCCTGACCCTGCTCGAACGGCCGGAGCACCTGGCCGCGCTGCTCGCCGACCCGTCGGGCACCCAGATGGCGGTCGAGGAGCTCCTGCGCTACTTCACCATCGTCGAGTTCGGCAACTCGCGCGTGGCCACGGACGACGTGGAGCTCGCCGGGACGACGATCCGCGCCGGCGAGGCCGTCGTCTCGCTGAGCAACGCGGCCAACCACGATCCGGAGGTCTTTCCCGAGGCGGACCGGCTGAAGCTCGACCGCGGCGCCCGCAACCACCTGGCCTTCGGATACGGCCGGCATCAGTGTCTCGGGCAGAACCTCGCCCGGCTGGAGCTGGAGATCGTCTTCAACACCCTCTTCCGGCGGGTGCCCTCGCTGCGGCTCGCCGTGCCGGCCGAGGAAGTGCCGTTCAAGGACGACGCCGAGATCTATGGCATCCACCGGCTTCCGGTGGCGTGGGACGCCTGACCGGGAAGCCCGGCCATGAATACATCCAGGGAGGCTCAAATGAGAATTCTGCTCGATGAGGACAAGTGCGTCGGGGCCGGACAATGCGTGCTGGCCGCCGGCGAGGTGTTCGATCAGCGCGACGAGGACGGCATCGTCGTGCTCCTCGACGGACACCCCGACGAGGCGAGACGGGGCGAGGTCGAGACGGCCGCGCAACTCTGCCCGGGGCAGGCCATCGAGGTCAGGACCGACTGACCGGCCGAACCTGGCGCCGCGGCGCTCAAGGGCGGCGGAAGGTGTGGCGATAGGCCAGCGGTGACACCCCGACCGAGGCGTGCAGGTGCTGGCGCAGCGAGACCGTGGTGCCGAAGCCGGCCCGCCTGGCCACCTCCTCGACCCCGAGGTCGGTCGTCTCCAGCAGGTGCCTGGCCTGCTCGACCCGCTGCAGGTTGAGCCAGCGGGCCGGGCTCATGCCGGTCTCCTCCCGAAAACGCCTGGTGAAGGTCCGTACGCTCATGCTCGCGTGCTCGGCCAGCGCGTCCAGGTCCAGGGGCGTGTTCAGCTGGGTGAGCATCCAGGTGCGGGTGGTGGCCGTGCCGGTGCCGGTGGCGGGCGGCACGAGGCGCTCGATGTACTGGGCCTGGCCGCCGTCCCGCCAGGGTGGCATGACGCACCGCCGGGCCGCCCGGTTGGCCACCTCGCTGCCGTGGTCGCGCCTGATCACGTGCAGGCACAGGTCCAGCCCGGCCGCGATGCCCGCCGAGGTCAGCACGTCGCCGTCGTCGATGAACAGCACGTCGGCGTCCAGCTTGACCCGGGGGAACAGCTTGGCGAAGCGGCCCGCCTCCCGCCAGTGCGTGGTGGCGGGCCGGTCGTCGAGCAGCCCGGCGGCGGCCAGCACGAACGCGCCCGTGCAGATCGACATCACCCGGGGCCGTCCCTGCAGCGCCTCGCGCAGCTCGCCGTCGATGGTGCCGTCGCGCAGCACCTGCCCGCCGTGGACGCCGGTCACCAGCACCGTGTCCGCGCTGTCGAGCACGCCGAGGTCGTGGTCGGGCAGCACGGTATAGCCGGCCGAGCAGCGTACGGGGGCGCCGCCGGGCGAGCAGGTCACCACCTCGTACAATCGCTCCCCGGCCGGCGACTCCGCGGTCCGGAACACCTGCCCCGGCGTCCCCAGGTCGAGCGGGGCGAAGCGGTCGAGCACGACGACCGCGATCCGATGCACCATGGCCGAATTCTTTCACATATTGGCCATCCGGCCACTCACGCCCGTATGACCAGATAAATCAGGATTGGCGAATGACCCTGAGCACCACCACCAGGCGTCCCCGGCTGCACAGGGCCTGGTTCGTCGCCGCCGTCGCGTTCGTGGCCATCCTGGGCGCCGCCGGCTTCCGGGCCACGCCCGGCGTGCTGATCACCCCGCTGCAGGACGAGTTCGGCTGGAGCAAGGGCACGATCTCCCTCGCCGTCTCGATCAACCTGGTGCTCTACGGCCTGACCGCGCCCTTCGCCGCCGCCCTGATGGACCGCTTCGGCATGCGCCGCGTGGTCGCCCTCGCCCTGCTGCTGGTCGCGGCCGGCAGCGGCCTCACGACCCTGATGACGGCGAGCTGGCAGCTCCAACTGCTGTGGGGCGTGCTCGTCGGGCTCGGCACGGGGTCGATGGCGCTGGTGTTCGCGGCGACGGTGACCGACCGGTGGTTCGTCCGGCATCGGGGGCTCGTCATGGGCGTGCTGACGGCGGCGGGCGCCACCGGCCAGCTCGTCTTCCTGCCCGTGCTCGCCCACCTCGCCCAGGGGCCGGGCTGGCGGGTGGCCGCGCTGACCGTCGCCGCGGCGGCTCTGGCCGTGGTGCCCTTCGTCTGGTGGCTGCTGCGCGACCGTCCCGAGGACGTGGGCACCACCGCGCTGGGAGCGAATCCGGACGAGTCCCGTACCCTCCCTGTCGGCACGAACGCGGCGGTGCGGGCGCTGACGGTGTTGCGGTCGGCGGCGCGTACCCGCCCGTTCTGGTTTCTCGCCGGCGGCTTCGCGATCTGCGGCGCCAGTACGAACGGGCTGGTCAGCACGCACTTCATCCCGGCCGCGCACGATCATGGCATGGCCGAGCCGGCCGCCGCGGGACTGCTCGCCGTCGTCGGGATCTTCGACATCGTGGGCACGGTCGCCTCGGGCTGGCTCAGCGACAAGATCGACCCCCGGAAGCTGCTGGCCGTCTACTATGCGCTGCGCGGACTGTCGCTGATGGTCCTGCCGAGCCTGTTCGCGGCCACCACCGAGCCCAGCATGCTGATCTTCATCGTGTTCTACGGCCTGGACTGGGTGGCGACCGTGCCGCCCACGGTGGCGCTGTGCCGCAGCATCTACGGCAGCGACGGGGCCGTGGTGTTCGGCTGGGTGTTCGGCTCGCACCAGGTGGGCGCGGCGATCGCCGCCGTCGCGGCCGGCCTCACCCGCGACCAGCTCGGCGCCTACGACTACGCGTGGTACGGCGCCGGCCTGCTCTGCCTCCTGGCCACCGGCATGTCGCTGGCGATCAGGCATGCTAGGACGCGATGAACGACGCAGAGCTGATGGTCCTGCCGCTGGTGGTCAGGATCGAACGGGCCACCCCGCCCGAGCGCACCGATGCCATGGAAGCGGCCGCGATGGCCGTGCTGAGCCTGCTCGACGACCCCGGCGAATGGGTCGCGGAGCTGCACGCCTGGGAGGTCACCGGAAGGATCCGCAAGGTGGTGCGCCGGGCCAGGGGCGCCGAGTGGCGCCGGGCGGTCGCGCTGCCGGGCCGCACGATCGAGCACCGTACGGCCGAGGTGCGGGTGCACCCGCCCGTGCCGCTGGACGCCTGGCCGCGCGACCTGGCCCGGCTGCAGGTGTCCGGCACGGAGCTGACCGACACGGCCGAGCCGGGGTCCGCCGTGCCGCCGACCCTGTGGGCCAACCCCGCGCTGGCGATGTCGGCGGGCAAGGCGATGGCGCAGGCCGGGCATGCCGCCCAGCTCGCCTGGTGGGCGAGCGACGCCGCCGAACGCGCCGCCTGGCGGGCCGCGGGGCTGGCGGTGTCGGTGCGCACGGCCGCCGCGGCGGCCTTCGAGGAGAAGGTCGCGGCGGGTCTGCCGGTGGTGCGCGACGCCGGGTTCACCGAGATCGAGCCGGGTTCGTGCACGTTCGTCGCCGAGGCTCCCTGGCTCTACGGCAAGGTGACTCGATCTTGACCACCTGACGTCCGCAGAAGGCCGTACAAATGTCAAGATGACACTTCGGTAGCTTCTGGCGCGGAACAGTGGAATATGTCGTACGCTCCCGTCGTGCTCGATGGGGATGATGAGACCGAAGGTTCCCTTGTGAGAACCGCAGACAGACCGGGAACCCCTGCCTCCTCGCCCCGGCGCTCCCGCATCGGCGACATACGGATGCGGGATGTCTACCGGGGGCTTGCCGTGGTCGCCACGCTGGCGGTCGCCGCCACAGCGGTGGTCATGGCTCTCCCGTCGACGCCGGACGAGGCCGGCGCCCGGCCGGTCGCCGCGCCATCGGTCGGGCCCGCCTCGTCCGGCCCACCGCCGTCCGCCGACGCGGAGCCGATCTCGGTCGCCTCCGTTCCGGCGCCCTCGGCCTCGGCGTCCGCGTCACCCTCCGTGTCGGTCTCGGCGTCGGTCTCGGCGTCGGCCAGGCCGACGCCCACCCCCGGCGCGTCGCTCGCCCCCGGATACACGGCCATGGAGGCCCTGTACGCCGACGCGCGCGTCCCCAGGCTGCCCGGCAAGATCAAGCGCCTGTCCCTGCCCGCCAGGTCCAAGCGGGTGATCAAGGACAAGCGCAGCGGCCTGGTCGTGCCCGACCTCGGCAAGCCGTGGAAGACCTACCGCGCGGCCCCGTTCACCAGCCGGCAGATGTTGCCCAAGAACCGCCGCGACGGCCGGCGCGGCATGCTGCTGACCTGCCCGCTGCCCATCGAGGAGCAGGACACCCCGCGCGACACGGCGCTGCTCGCCGCCCGGTGGACGCTCAACCACCATCCCGAGGGCGCCAAGATCCGCTGGCTGGGTTCGCAGCCCGCCAAGGACGGCTGGACGCTGGTCTATCAGGTCACTTACGGCAAGCGCAGTTCCCGGGCCGCCGTCGTGGTATCGGACGGTGGAATGGCGAAGCCGGGGCTGGCGTTTGTGTCAGTGCCGGACACGCAACGCAACCGCTGGCGCGACATCAGCCGCATCATCGCCGGGGTGCGTGGCCTGGGTTAGCTCGACACCGCGGCGAACAGGGGAGTATCAGGTGGAACGTGCTGGATCGCCGCAGGTGCCCAACGGCAAGAAGGCCAAGCCGCCGTGGCGCGCCGAAGGGCTGCCCGGCACCCCGGGAGGCCGACCCAAGATCAACTGGTGGCGGTTCGGCCTCACGCTGCTGGCCGTCTACGCCGCCTTCTTCTTCATCTCTTCCTTCTTCGACAGCGCGCCGGTGGAGACGGTCTCCTACACCCAGTTCACCCAGCAGGTGGACGCCAAGAACGTCAAGGAGATCTACGCCACCGGCCTGTCCGTCGAGGGCAAGCTGAAGGTCGCCGCCACCGATCCGGCCAGTGACAACGAGTCCTATACGGAGTTCCGTACCGAGATCCCGACCTTCGCCAACACCGACCAGCTCTCCCAGAAGCTGCAGTCGGCCAGTGTGGAGATCAGGGCCGAGCCGCTCGGCTCCGGCCGCGGCTTCTTCCTCAACCTGCTGCTGTCCCTGCTGCCCGTGCTGCTGCTGGCCGGGCTGTGGATCTGGATCATGCGCCGTGGCGCGAGCATGATGGGCGGCGGTGGCGGGCTCGGCGGCCTCGGCAAGTCCAAGGCGGCCAAGCCGGTCGAGGCCGGCCAGGTGCGGGTCACGTTCGAGGACGTCGCCGGCATCGACGAGGTGGAGAACGAGCTCGTCGAGATCGTCGACTACCTCAAGGACCCCGGCAAATACCGCAGGCTCGGCGCCAAGCTGCCCAAGGGCGTGCTGCTCGCGGGCCCTCCCGGCACCGGCAAGACGCTGCTGGCCAGGGCGGTCGCGGGTGAGGCCAAGGTGCCGTTCTTCTCGGCGAGCGCGTCGGAGTTCATCGAGATGATCGTCGGCGTCGGCGCGTCCCGGGTGCGTGACCTGTTCGAGGAGGCGCGCAAGGTGGCGCCCTCGATCGTGTTCATCGACGAGATCGACGCCATCGGCCGGGCCCGTGGCGGCGCGGGCGGCCTCGGCGGGCACGACGAGCGCGAGCAGACGCTCAACCAGATCCTCACCGAGATGGACGGCTTCTCCGGGGCCGAAGGCGTGATCGTCATCGGCGCCACGAACCGGCCCGAGGTCCTCGACCCGGCGCTGCTGCGCCCCGGCCGGTTCGACCGCACCGTCCAGGTCGGGCTGCCCGACGCGGCCGGCCGTACCGCGATCCTCCAGGTGCACAGCAGGGGTGTGCCGCTCGACGGCGAGGTCGCCCTCGACCGGCTCGCCAAGATCACCCCCGGCATGACCGGCGCCGACCTGGCCAACCTGGTCAACGAGGCGGCCCTGCTCGCGGCCAAGCGCGGCCGGGAGAAGGTGGGCATGGGCGACTTCGCGGACGCGCTGGAGAAGCTGCAGCTCGGCGCCGCCCGCAGCATCGTGATGCCCGAGGAGGAGCGCACCAGGACGGCCTACCACGAGGCCGGCCACGCGCTGCTGGGCATGCTGCAGCCCGGCGCCGACCCGGTCAGGAAGATCTCCATCATCCCGCGCGGCCGCGCGCTCGGCGTCACCCTCTCCACCCCCGACACCGACCGCTACGCCTACGACGAGCAGTATCTGCGCGGCCGCATCACCGGCGCGCTCGGCGGCATGGCGGCCGAGGACGTCATCTACGGGGTCATCACCACCGGAGCCGAGAACGACCTGGAGCAGGTCACCATGATCGCGCGCGGCATGGTCGGCCGCTGGGGGATGTCGGCCAAGGTCGGGCCGCTCACCATCCTGCCGAACGACGGCCAGCCGCAGGCCTCGCCCGCCACGCTCGCCATCGTGGACGAGGAGACCCGGCGGATCGTGGACGAGTGCTACGAGCGGGCGGTGCGGATCCTCACCGACAACCGCGACAAGCTCGAAGGCATCGTGGCCGCCCTGCTGGAGCACGAGACGCTGGACGAGCACAGCGCCTACGCCGCCGCCGGGCTGCTGGGCGCCGAAAAGGCCGAGCCTTTGGCGAAGAGTTAGCGTAAGACCGGATATAGGCACAGGCGGTGCCGGGCACGTCTCCCTGAACGACATTCGGGGGGACCTGCCGTGACACTGATGGACGAGCTGCTCGCCGAGCTCGGTGAGCCCGGCCTGGAGCAGATCGCCGGGATGCTCGGCACCGACCTCGCCACGGCCCGCTGGGTCATCCAGGCGGCGGGCGGCATCATCGTGGCGGGCCTGGCCCGTGGCGCCGAGCACCCGGAGGGCGCCGAGGCGCTGCGCTACGCGCTGGACGAGCACATGGACACCGACCCGTTCAACAGCGACGTCGCGTCGCTGACGCGCGACGGCCAGCACATCCTGGCGCACGTGCTGGGCGGCCAGGGCGTCGAGTACGTCGCCGAAGGGCTGGCGCGGCTCGCCGACGCCGACGTGGGCGGCCTCATGAAGGTGCTGCCGCTGCTCGCCCCGATGATCATGTCGCTGTTCGCCGGCCGGGCCGGCATGGACACCAGGACCATGACCGCCGACCTGCGCCGGGAGCGTGCGGCCGGTCCCGCCGGGCTGGAGGAGCTGATCGGCGGCATCCTCCACGGCCTCTTCGGCGACCCCGTGGCATCGGCCGCAGGCGGTGAGGGGGCGGGTGACCGGTAAGCTGAGACGGTGATCGTCCTGGCCTCAGCCTCCACCGCCCGACTGGCCCTGCTGCGCAGCGCCGGCCTCGACCCCAAGGTGATCGTGAGCGGGGTCGACGAAGAGGCGTTCACCGCCCACAGCCCCGCCGCGCTCAGCCTCGCCCTGGCCAGGGCCAAGGCCGCCGCGGTCGCCGAAGGCCTGGACGAGGGCGTGGTCATCGGCTGCGACTCCATCCTGGAGCTCGACGGCCGCCCTTACGGCAAGCCTGCCACCACCGACGAGGTCATCGAGCGCTGGCGGATGATGCGCGGCAGGACCGGCCGCCTCGTCACCGGCCACTGCGTGATCGACGTGCCGTCGGGCCGGCAGGCCGCCGAGGTGGCCACCACCGTGGTGCACTTCGGGCAGCCTTCCGAGGAGGAGATCGCCGCCTACGCCGCCACCGGCGAGCCGCTCCACCTGGCGGGGGCGTTCAGCATCGACGGGCGCGGCGGCTGGTTCGTCGACGGCATCGACGGCGACCACGGCAACGTCCTCGGCATCTCGCTGCCGCTGCTGCGCACCCTGTTCGACGATCTCGGCTACACGGTGACCGCGTTCTGGCGCTAGCCTGCCGGGCATGCGAGCAGTGCGCGACTTCGCCTCCGGTGTCGGCTTTTTCATGCAGGGTGTGGGCTGGGTCGCCCGAAACGGCCGCTGGTGGCTGTTCGGGCTGATTCCGGCGGTGATCGCGTTCGCCGTCTACGTGGTGGCGTTGATCCTCCTCGGCAAAAACGCGTCCGCCCTGGCGGAGTTCCTCACGCCGTTCGCCGACTCGTGGGCGTGGCGTGAGTTCTTCCGCACCACGGTCGCCATCGCCATCTTCCTCGGCGGGCTGGCGCTGGCGGTGCTCACCTTCGCCGCGCTCACGCTGACCATCGGCGAGCCGTTCTACGAGAAGCTGTCGGCCAAGGCCGACGTGCTGGAGCAGGCCGACGAGCAGCCCTGGTGGCGGACGCTGCCGCGCTCCATCAAGGACAGCCTGATCACGCTGGCGTACGTGCTGCTGTTCACCGTCCCGCTGTTCTTCCTCGGGTTCATCCCGGTGTTCGGGCAGACCGTGGTGCCGGTGCTCGGGGCCGCCGTCTCGGGCTTCTTCCTGACGATCGAGCTCACCACCCTGGCGCTGGAGCGCCGGGGGATGGCGCGGAAGGAGCGCTTCGCCCTGCTGCGCCGGAACAAGGCGGTGGCGCTGGGCTTCGGCGTGGTGGTCTTCCTGCTGTTCCTGGTGCCGTTGGTGGCGGTCATCGCGATGCCGGCCGCCGTCGTGGGCGGCGCCCTGCTCGTCCGCCAGCGCCTCACCTCGGCACCGGAAACGCCGTAAACGGCGCTCTTTCCACCCACGCTGTACGTCTTTCCCCTCGGGTCGTGCGCCCCTTCGGCGCTCTTTCCACAGGCTGTACGTCACCTCCGGCGTTCGTCCACAGAACCCGGTTCTGTGCCTTCGGGGGGTACGCCGCTCCGGCACTCTCCTTGTCCATGACGACCAACGCCTACGAGCCCTGCCTCACCCTGACCAGCCCCGCCGATGTGCTGGCCGCTGTGCCCTATCTGGTGGGGTTCCACCCGGTGGACAGCCTTGTCGTGATCGGCCTCGATCGCGGCCGGGCCAAGGTGGCGGCCCGCTGGGGGCTGCCGCTGCCGCCGGGCGCGCTGGCGCCGCTCGTGCCGCTGTTCGAGCGGGAGGCGGTGAGCGAGGTCGTCGTGGTCGGCTACGGTCCCGGCGAGCACGTCACCCCCGCCGTCGACGAGGCCAGGGGGCTGGCGGAGCAGGCCGGGGTGGAGGTGGGGGAGGCGCTGCGCGCGGACGACGGCCGTTTCTGGTCCTACGTCTGCGACAGCACGCTGTGCTGCCCGCCCGAGGGCACCCCCTACGATCCGAGGTCCAGCCGGATAGCGGCCGAGGCGACGGTGCGCGGCCTGGTCGCGCTGCCCGACCGCCAGGCCCTGGAGCACACGATCGCGCCCGTCACCGGCCCCGTCCGGGTGGCGATGCGCAGGGCGACCGCCGAGGTCGTGCGCGACCTGCGCGCCCGGCTGACCGCCTGCGGCGACGCCGATGCCTTCGCGAAGGAGTTCACGGCCGAGGGACTCGCCAGGGTCCGCGCGGCACTGACCGCCGGTGGCCGCCTGGACGACGTGGCGGCGGCCAGGCTGGGCCTGGACCTCGCGGTGATCAGGGTGCGCGACGAGGCCTGGACGCTCCTTGAGGAGTGCCACGCCGGGCTCTGGAAGGATCTCACCCGCCGCCTGGAGCCGCCCTTCGTGCCGGCGGCGGCCTCGCTGCTCGCCATGGCCGCCTGGCGATCAGGAGACAGCATCCTGGCCACCATCGCCCTTGCGCGCGCGCTCACCGCCGACCCGCACTATTCCATGGCCAACCTGCTCATGCACGCCCTGCAGCACCTCATGCCCCCGGGCATGCTCAGCGGGCGCCTGCCGTCCCCGGCGGAGCTCGACACCGCCATGGGCGAGGCTCGGGCCGGCTGGCTGCTCCCACTGCTCGACCGGATCGGCGACGACGATCCGCCGCCAGGGGACGGGGGCGTCGATGTCACACGTGGTTAGTCCAGGGTGCCCTCTTCACGTTTGCGACGGTCGTTGTAGGCGCGCATGCGCTGGGGATAGCCCGTGAGCTGCACGTCATAGACCGGTAAGGCAAGGTCCCGGGCCACTTTGCCGATCACCGCGGGGGAGCCGACCCTGCGCCTGGTCCATTCGCCGTCATCGGCGACGGCGACGGCCGTCGTGTCGGTCGCGAACGTCTCGGGTTCTACGTAGAACTCAACGCCACGCCGCGAACGGGCGAAGGCGATGAGCGCTTCGATGTCGGCGTCCGTCGCCTCACGATCGTACTTCGCGATCTTCGGGCCACGCCGCCGCCGGAGGCCGTAACGGTCTCGCCATCTCATGGATCCTTTTTATACCGTCAACCGGCTCAGCGCGTCGGGGTGATCTAGGGGATACCTCCGGGATTCACCCGATGCCATATCTCGTGGCCGTACCGCAGTATGGGAGATGACAGTCCGACCGAAGGAGAGGCATGGCTCTTATGGCTGGGGTACCCACACCATCGAAGCCGGGACAGGTGCCGCCAGCACATCTGCGCGTCACCGACCAGGACCGCGAGCACGTGGTCGAGCACGTCCAGGCCGCTTACGCGGAAGGCCGTTTCGACAAGCTCGAGTTCGACGAGCGGCTGGAGCGCGCGATGACGGCGCGCACGCACGGCGACCTGATGCCCATCATGTCGGAGCTGTACGGCACGCGGTCGGTGCCCCGGCTGGCTCCGCCCGCGCCCCTGGCCGGTAAGGAGGCGCCGCCCGAGAGCAACGAACGCCTCGGCGCGTCCGCGGCGCACCTGCTCGCCCTCCTCGGGTTCCCCATCATCGGCCCGCTCATCATGCTGCTGACGGGCGGCAAGACCTCGCCTTACATCCGGCGCCACGCGATGGAGGCGCTCAACTTCCACCTCACGGTCACGGGCGCCACCTTCCTGCTGCCGTTCACCGTCATCGGCATCGTGCTCCTGCCGGTGATCTGGGTGGCCGCCATCGTCCTGTCCATCGTGGGCGGCGTCGCGGCCCTCTCCGAAACCGCCTTCCGCTACCCGCTCACGGTCCGGTTGATCAAGTAGCTTCACTTTTCCGTACTCGCAACCCGCCTTCGCACGCTGAGGGCGGGTTTGTCGTTCCCGGCCCGCCGGCCGCCAGCGCCCGGCGGGCATGTCGTTCCCAGCCTGCGCCGGTCACAGCGTCCGGGGGTTGGTCGTTCCGAGCCCGCGCCGGTCACCGGCGGGTTTGTCGTTCCCGGCCCGCTGGCCGTCAGGCTCCGTACTCAGGTGTGGTGCTGCGGGAGGGTCAGGTTTGCCGCACCTTGGCGTAGTGGCGGGCCGCTCGGGCGCGGTTGCCGCAGCCGCCCGAGCACCACTCGCGCCGTGTCTCGCGGACGAAGTGCAGGATGCAGCCAGGTCCCTGGCAGGCGTACACCTTGTGTCGTGACGGTCCGCCGAACAGGATGATCGCGTCTTCGGCGAGCGCCGAGAGCACGGCTGCCACCGGTCGGCCGGCGGTGCACACCACCACCTGCGGCTCGGCCTCCCCTGGCCGATCTGTGCCGCCTCCGTCCTGGTCTGGTCGGTTCGTGCCGCCCTCGTCCTGTCCGGCCGGCTGGTGGCCGGGCCCGTCTCGTTCGAGGTGTAGTTCGTGCCAGCGCGGGGTCTGGCGGGCGTGGCGGTTGAGTGTCTCGACCGCGTCGGGGTCGGCGCGGTGGCCGGCTGCGGCTCCGGCCGCCAACCGCCGGATCGCCTCCCGGGACCCAAGGGCGAGGCGCAGGTCGTCGGCGGTCACGTCGAGCAGGTCGGCGTCCGTCAAGGGGGTCGCGAGGCGCGAACGTACGTCACGCAGCCAGGCGGCCAGGTGCTCGACGGTCTCCAAGCCCTCCCGGGGCTGGCCGCGCACCGCATAGGCGGTGTTGCCGAGCTCGATCGGCAACGGCTCACCGAGGAGCGGGGCTCCGCCACTGGGGAGATCGGCGACTTCCATGCTTCTAACGGTACCGGCCGTTTGACGCCATGAGAAACATGCGCCACTATCTAACGATAGAACGCCCATTTATCCGTTAGAAAATAGTCTGTCATCGACGGACCCCGGAGGTTCCGCATGAGCACGCTCCAGACAGGCCATGTCGGCCTGAACGTGACCGATCTCGCCCGTTCGATCGCCTTCTACCGGCAGGTCTTCAACTTCGAGATCTTCGGCGAACAGACCGAGGGCACACGCAAGTTCGCCTTCCTCGGCCGCGACGGCACCCTGCAGGTGACGCTGTGGCAGCAGAGCGAGGGTGCTTTCGCCACCGGCCTGCCCGGACTGCACCATCTGTCGTTCCAGGTGCCCGACCTCGAGGCTGTCCAGCGCGCTGAGGCCGTCCTGCGCGAGCTCGGGGCGGAGCTGGTCTACGACGGGATCGTCCCGCATGGCGAGGGCGCGTCCTCCGGCGGTGTGTTCTTCACGGACCCCGACGGCATCCGCCTGGAGATCTACGCCCCGGCCGGCGCCGATGCCGCACCAGCGCCCACGCAGGGCGCACCGACGTGCGGGTTCTTCTAGAGCCAGCGATCCGGGGGCCGATGCGGCCCGGACCCGACCAAGGAGCGTCATGCGTCACGAAGGCGGACCAGTCATGCGTCACGAAGGCGAACGACTCGTGCAGCGCCGGGCCGGCGTCACCGGTGACGGCCGGGGGTCGGCCGGCGTGAGCGCCGTCATCCCACCGGTGGCCGCGGAGTTCCTCAGCCGGCAGCGCATGCTGGTGATCGCCGCCGCCGACGACGACGGGACGGTCTGGGCCAGCCTGCTCACCGGCCCCGAGGGCTTCACCACCGCGCCCGCGACCCGTACCGTCGTCGCGCATGCGCTGCCTCGCGACGGTGATCCGCTCGCCGGTCGCTTCGACAGCGAGCGGGACATCGGCATGCTCGCCATCGAGCCGGCCAGCCGCCGGAGGATGCGGGTCAACGGCAGAGCCCGCAAGGACGGCGACCGGCTCCTCGTGCACACCGAGCAGGTGTACGCGAACTGCCCGAAATATATCCAGACCCGCACGGTGGCCGAGGACGACCTCCCCGCGACGACCTCGACGGCGCTCACCACCAGCACGCTGAACGCCGACCAGGTGCGGTGGATCAGCGCGGCTGACACGTTCTTCGTGGCCACCCACGCGGCCGGGCTGGGCGCCGATGTGTCACACCGCGGCGGCAACCCCGGCTTCGTCACCGTGACCGGCGACCGGCGGCTCACCTGGCCGGACTACGTCGGCAACTCGATGTACATGACGCTGGGCAACCTTGAGCTCGAGCCGCGCTGCGGCCTGCTGTTCGTCGACTGGGAACGCGGCCACGCCCTGCACCTGACCGGCCGCGCCCGCGTCGACTGGTCGCCGGAGCGGGCCGCGGCGGTGCCCGGCGCCCAGCGGCTGGTCGACTTCGACGTCGACCGGGTCGTCCAGGTCACCGGCGCCACCGGGCAGCGCTGGGCGTTCGGTAAGTACTCCCGCTTCAATCCCGCCCACAAGGAATCATGATGCGCGTCACCGTCGACATGAACCTCTGCCAGACCCATGCCCAGTGCGTCTTCGCCGCACCAGAGGTGTTCGCCCTCGATGAGGACGACGCACTGGTGTACGACGCCACACCGGACGACACCGACCCGCGCGCCCTCGACGAGGCCATCCGAGCCTGTCCCGTACAGGCCATCACCGTGGACGAGACCTGACAGCGGATATCCCGCCCGGCCGGGCTCCGCGCCGCGACCTGCCGGTCAGGTCGCGGCGGCTGTCGGGGCCGGAGCGCGGGAGGTTGTGCCTGCTTGTGTCGGCAGCGGCGCTCGACATGCCCGGCCGTCGGCTCCTGCCTGACCGCCTGCTCGCCCGTCGCCTACGATCGCCTCATGATCGTCAGCACAGATCGCCCGATCGCCGCACAATGATCACCAAGGAGTACGCATGACGCGCCCGCCTGTCCCGCCCTTCACCGCCGAGACCGCCGGCGCCAAGGTCCAGTCCGCCGAAGACGCCTGGAACACCCGCGACCCCGAGCGTGTCGCGCAGGCGTACACGCCGGAGTCGGTCTGGCGTAACCGCGACCAGTTCGTCGCCGGCCGCCAGGAGATCGTCGCCTTCCTGACGCGCAAATGGGCGAAAGAGCTCGACTACGCGCTCCGTAAGGAACTCTGGGCCTTCACCGACGACCGCATCGCGGTGCGCTTCCAGTACGAGTCGCATGACGCCGACGGGCAGTGGTGGCGCAGCTATGGCAACGAGTTGTGGGAGTTCGACGAGAACGGGCTGATGGCACGCCGGGAGGCCAGCATCAACGACCTCCGGATCACCCCCGCCGAGCGCAGGATCTTCGGGCCCCGCCCGCAGGACGAGCACGGCCTGCCGTTCCCCCTGGCCTGACCGGTCTCCGGCTGACCACCCCTGCCCGACTCGCCTGCCCGGTCCCCGCCCGTCCAAGGTCGGCGGCCCGCCGGTCGATGTCCGGCTCGTCCGAGCGTGGTCAGCGTGCGGTGAGGTTGCGAGGGCCGGCTCATGCGAGCGGGGTCAAGGTGCGATGTGGTTGCGCAGGGCCAGCTCGTCTGGGTACGGGCGGAAGTACGTCTGCTCCTGTAGGTAGGCCGCCTTCTCGCCGCGTGCGTGGTGCCGGAGCAGGGCTATGGGCACGCTCAGCGCCACCTGCCTGCCCCGGTACGACTCGATCACGTCGAGCAGGTCGTCGCGGCGGAGGCCGTCGAGGTCCAGCATGCCGAGGCAGTGCTGCAGGGTGTTCACGTGGCGTCCGACCGTCGTCCGGTTGGCCAGCGCCCGCTGGAACGCCTCGGCGTACTCGACGGCGAGGCGATCGCGAGGCCGGGTGCCGGACGCGGCGGCCAGGCGGCCCGTCTCCTGGTACGAGGCGTGGGACATGATCTGCATCTTGTGCCTGGCCTGAAAGGCCATCAGATCGCGGGGCCGCCAGTCGCCGTCGAGCAGGGCGCGTAGCCGGGCATGGGCGAAGACCCGTTCGACGAACGCCTCACGCAGGACCGGGTCGTGCAGCCGGCCTTCGTCCTCCACCGGCAGCAGGGGGCAGGCCGCCAGCACCGCGGCCGCGAACAGGCCGCGCTGACGGTGGTCGACGACGGTGGGGCCCCGGTGCAGGGCCACGCCGTGGACTCCGCAGCTCGGGCTCTTGGCCTTGAAGACGTAGCCGTCGGCGTCCAGCCGCGCGATGCGGGAGGCGGCCAGCGTGCCGATCGACTCGGTGTGGTCCTGACGCGTCGTGCCGGTGATGAGGCGGGGGCCGCCCGGTGCGTACTCAAGACGCAGTGTGTCGCGGGGCGTGCCCAAGCCGATCTCCATCTCCGGGCAGATGGGCACCCAGTCGACATGCTCCGAGAGCAGGTGACGCAGGAAGCGATCCTGGCTGTGGCCGCCGTTGTAGCGCACGGGCGCGCCGAGCAGGCAGCTCGAGACAGCGATCCGCGGCCGCTGACTGTCCCCCATCCCTGCCTCCTTCCCCGAACTGCCGCGGCAACGCGACCCAGGTGAAGGGGCATCGGCTGTTGATGTCAGACCATGCTGATGGTGTCAGACCGTAAGGTCCGCGCCCTGAGGGCGTCAGAGCATCAGGGAGCGGACCGTTTCCACCGTGTCGGCGTCCTCGGCGCGTTTGTCGGGGCGGTAGCGGAGGACTCGGGCGAAGCGCAGCGCCATGCCGCCGGGGTAGCGGGGGGAGCGCTGCACGCCGTCGAAGGCGATCTCCACCACCAGCTCGGGGCGCAGGGGGACCGTCCACTCGTCGGCGGGGCCGGTGGCCAGCTCCAGGAAGCGCTCGGTCTGCCAGGCGAGGAGCTCGTCCGTCAGGCCCTTGAAGGTCTTGCCGAGCATGACGAAGCCGCCGGTGTCCGGATCGCGGGCGCCCAGGTGGAGGTTGGACAGCTTGCCCTCACGGCGGCCGTGACCCCATTCGGCGGCCAGCACGACCAGGTCGAGGGTGTGCCGGGGCTTGACCTTGATCCAGCCGGCGCCTCTGCGGCCAGCGGCGTAGGGGGAGGTGAGGGACTTGACGACCAGGCCCTCGTGGCCCGCCTTGATCACATCAGTGAAGAACTCCGTGGCCGCCGTCACGTCGGAGGTGACCAGACGGGGGGTGAGCAGGCCCGGTGGGACGGTCGCGGCGAGGATCGCCTGCCGCTCGGCGTAGGGGAGGTCGAGCAGGTCGGCGCCGCCGACCCTGAGCGCGTCGAAGAAGAACACGTGCAGCGGCGTCTGCTCCCGCAGCCGGGCGACGTCGATCCTGCTGCGGGTGCGGGCGGCCGTCACCTGGAAGGGGTGCGGGCGGCCGTCCGGGCGCAGGGCGATCACTTCGCCGTCGAGCACCAGGTCGTCGACGGGCAGCGCGAGCATGGCCTCCACCAGCTCGGGGATCTGGGCGGTGATGTCGTCGAGGGTGCGGGTGAACACCTTGACCTCTGTGCCGGAGCGGTGCGCCTGGACGCGGATGCCGTCGAGCTTCCACTCCAGGGCCGCCGGGGTGCCGGCCTTCTCCAGCGCGGCGGCGACCTGGGGGACGCTGCCGGCGAGCATCGGGGAGACGGCGCGGCCGACCTCCAGCTTGAAGGCCCGCAACCGCTCCACTCCGCCGGCCAGCGCGGCCGCGCCGACCGCGGGCAGCCAGCCGCGCAATGTCAGCGCTCGCCGCACGTCGGCGGACGGGGCGCCCGACGCCTTGGCGATCGCCTCGATCATCACGCCGTCGAGCGCGCCCTGCCGCAGCTCGCCGCCCAGCAGCTTGAGCATGAACGCCTGCTCCTGGCTGGTGAGCCCGGCGAACAGCTGCGTCACCAGGGTCTTGCGGGCCGCCTGCGAGCCTTGGCCGGACACCGCCTTGATCTTGCTCAGCAGGGCGTCGACGTCGGTGAGCGTGGCCGTGGCGGCCAGCTTGGGGCTCGGCAGGTCCTGCAGCCCGCGCCAGCCCACGCCGACCTGGCGCTGCGGCAACTCGCCCGACAGGTAGGAGATGGCGATCTCCGCCTCGTCGGCGCCCACCCGGCCGAGCAACTCCGCCAGGTGGCCGATCTTGCCGAGCCGCGCGGACGTGCGCGTCACCGCCTCGGACACCCGGACCACGTCGATCAGAAGCACACCGCTATGTTGCCTCAACCCGGCGACAATTCCGCAACCCGGGCAACGCCGTAACCAAAAGGCCGCGCCCGCCCGAGGACGAAGGCCGGGTCAGGGCAAGCACCGGCCGAAGCGGTGGGTGGTCTGAGGTAGCCGGGGGCCGTACCGGAAGGCGGGGCGGGGCCGTACGGGAAAGTCAGCGAGGCCGTACCGGAAGGCGGGGCCGTACGGGAAAGTCAGCGAGGCTGTGCCGGAAGGCGGGGCGGGGCGTACTGGAAAGTGGGTGGGGGTGTGCTGGGTGGGCCGCCTGGTGGGCAGGGGTTGGGTGCGGGACCTGGGTCCTGCCCACCGGGTGGCGGGTTAGCGTACGCCGAGGAGGTCCACGACGAAGATGAGCGTCTCACCCGGCTTGATGCGGGCGCCGGCGCCGGCGTTGCCGTAGCCGAGGTGCGGCGGGATGACGAGCTTGCGGCGGCCGCCGACCTTCATGCCCGCGACCCCCTGGTCCCAGCCCGCGATGACCCGGCCGCCGCCGAGCGGGAACTCGAAGGCCTGGCCGCGGTTCCAGGAGGCGTCGAACTCCTCTCCAGTGGAGAAGGCGACGCCGACGTAGTGGACGCTCACGGTGTGACCCGGCTTGGCCTCGGGGCCGTCCCCCACGGTGATGTCCTCGATCTTCAGGTCGGCGGGCGGGTTGCCCTCCGGGAAGTCGATCTCCGGCTTCTCGAGTGCCACGAAGTGCTCCTGATGACGATGGGAATGAACCCGACGACTCTATGCGCTCGGGATATGGTCATCGTCCATGGCCACCCTTTCTCCCGATGCGATCCTGCTCACTGGACGCGTAGCCGTGGTCACCGGAGGCGCCCGAGGGATCGGCCGGGCCGTCGCGGAGGCGTTCGAAGTCTTCGGCGCACACGTCGCGGTCTGTGACCGGGACCTGCCAGACCGGGACGAGTCACACCAGGATCGGTCGGATCGAGGCCAAGCGGACCGGGGTGGACAAAGCGGGGGCGAGGGGAGTGCCGGGCTGGCGATGACGTTGGATGTGCGGGATCCGGTGGCGGTGGGGGTGTTCGCGCAGGCGGTGGCCGAGCGGTGGGGCCGGGTGGACGTGCTGGTCAACAACGCGGGCGGGACGTTCCACGCGCCGTTCGCCGAGGTGTCCGCCAAAGGCGAGCGGACGCTGATCGAGGAGAACTTCACCCAGGTCACCGGCATGATCCGGAGCATGCTGCCGTTCATGGGCGCGGGCGCGTCGATTATCAACATCACCTCCAGCGAGGCCCATCAGGCGGCGCCCGGGTTCGCCGTCTACGCGGCGATGAAGGCGGCGCTGGAGAGCCTGACCCGGTCGCTGGCGCTGGAGCTGGCCCCGCGCGGCATTCGGGTGAACGCGATCGCCCCCGACGCCCTGCCTACGGCGGGGGAGTCGGGGGTGCGGGAGCGCATGCCGACCGGCCCGTTCGAGCCGGTACGGATCCCGCCGCTCGGCCGGTTAGGCGATCCGGGCGACGCGGCGGGCGCCGCGATCTTCCTGGCCGGCGATCTGGCCAGGTTCGTCACAGGCGCCACCGTGCACGTGGACGGCGGCATCCACGCGGCGGGCGGCTGGCGGCGCGTCTGACGGTCACCGGCGGCCGGCGGCTCCGACGGTCACCAGCGGTTGGCTCCCACGGTCACCAGCTCTGGTGCAGGGGCATGCCCTCCGCGTAGCCGGACGAGCCCTGGATGCCGACGACGG
Organism: Nonomuraea glycinis; assembly: GCF_035920485.1. Lineage (GTDB taxonomy): Bacteria > Actinomycetota > Actinomycetes > Streptosporangiales > Streptosporangiaceae > Nonomuraea > Nonomuraea glycinis. Next base: position 9,429,633 of record NZ_CP109166.1, on the reverse strand, counting down.
CTCGCTCGTGGAACTCCTCCAGGTCCGCCGCCCCCGCGTACGTGCACGAGGAGCGCAGCCCGGCCACGATGGCGTCGATCTGGTCCTCCACGCTGGGCCGCCGCGGGTCGAGGTACATCCGTGAGGTGGAGATGCCCTCCTCGAACAGTGCCTTCCTGGCCCGGTCGAACGGACTGTCCTCGGCGGTGCGCAGCCGTACGGCGCGGGCGGAGGCCATGCCGAAGTTCTCCTTGTACTTGCGGCCGTCCGCGTCGGTGCGGGCGTCGCCCGGCGACTCGTACGTGCCGGCGAACCAGGAGCCGATCATCACGTTCGCCGCGCCGGCCGCGAGGGCGAGCGCCACGTCGCGCGGGTGGCGCACGCCGCCGTCGGCCCACACGTGCCGGCCGAGCCGCCGGGCCTCGGCCGAGCACTCCAGCACGGCGGAGAACTGCGGCCGGCCGACGCCGGTCATCATCCGGGTGGTGCACATCGCGCCGGGGCCGACGCCGACCTTGATGATGTCGGCGCCCGCGTCGACCAGGTCGCGCACCCCGCCGGCGGTCACCACGTTGCCCGCCGCGACGGGCACGCCGGGGTCGAGCGCCCGTACGGCCGTCAGAGCGGAGATCATCTTGTCCTGGTGGCCGTGGGCGGTGTCGACGACCAGGCAGTCGACGCCGGCTTCCAGCAGTTCCTTGGCCTTGGCGGCGACGTCGCCGTTCACGCCGACGGCGGCGGCGACCCGGAGCCTGCCCCGGGGGTCGAGCGCCGGGGTGTAGAGGGTGGCGCGCAGGGCGCCGGTACGGGTCAGGATGCCGACCAGGCGGCCGTCGCCGTCCACGATGGGCGCCAGCCGGTGCCGGCCGTCGTGCAGCCGGTCGAAGGCGGCGCGCGGGTCGAGCCCGGCGGGCAGGGTGAGCAGCTCGCTGGACATCACCTGGGCGAGCTGGGTGAACATGTCCACGCCCTGGCAGTCGGCCTCGGTGACCACGCCGACCGGCCGGTTGTCCCAGTCGACGACGATGACGGCGCCGTGCGCGCGCTTGGGCAGCAGGCGCAGGGCCTCGCCGACGGTGTCGTGCGGGGTGAGGGTGAGGGGGGTGTCGTGCACCAGGTCGCGTTTCTTGACCCAGTCGACGACGTCGGCGACGACGTCGAAGGGGATGTCCTGCGGGATCACGGTGATGCCGCCTCTGCGCGCGATGGTCTCCGCCATCCGGCGGCCGGCCACCGCGGTCATATTGGCCACGACGAGCGGGATGGTGGTGCCCGTGCCGTCGTGGGTCGAGAGGTCCACCGCGAGCCGGGAGGTGACCGCCGACCGCGACGGGACCATGAACACGTCGCTGTAGGTCAGGTCGTACTGCGGCTCCATGCCGTTCAAGAATTTCACGTTCATCCATCTTATGAGGTGACAGGGGGCACTAGAGGATTTCCCCCTTTCTCGGTGGCTTATGATCGGGCCGGGTACTTACCGGGGGATGGAGAGGCGTTTGGACGTCACGAATCGGGACGAAGTGATCGTCGTCGGCTTTGCCGTACGCACCATGAACGCCGACGAGCTGGACCCGGTCCGGGCGAAACTGCCCCCGTTGTGGCAGCGAGCGGGGGCTCCGGGAGCGTTCGCGCACGTGGCCGGCCGCGTCGACGAGCGCCTGTACGCGGTGCTCACCGACTACGAGAGCGACCACCACGGCGCCTACACCCAGATCGTCGGCTGTGCGGTGCGCACGGTGCCGCGGCTGCCCGAGGGCATGGTCGCGGTGCGCGTGCCCGCGGCCAGGGTGCTCAAGGTCGAGGCGCGCGGGCCGATGCCGCAGGCGATCATCGACGCCTGGCAGCAGGTGTGGAAGCACACCGAGTCCGGGGGCGCGCCCGCCCGGTCCTTCACCACCGACCTCGAGGTGCACCACCCCGACGGCGCGGACCTCTACGTCGCCGTCTAGCCGCTCGGCATCCCGAGCGCGGCCAGCGCGGCCGCGACGGCGACGGGGCGCACCTCGGCCGTCGGCAGGTGCGCGTACACCACCGTGCAGTCGGCCATCCCGCCGAGCGCCACGGTCGCCCTGATGTGCTGCTCCTGGGTGATCTCGGGGCCCAGCAGCAGCGAGATGATCTCCCGCCGCCAGGCGAACATGCGCCCGGCCAGGTCGGTGCCGGACAGGACCGCCAGGTCGCGCACCAGCATGACCAGGACGTCCCGGTGCTGCCAGCTGAGGTCGAAGTAGTCCTCCAGCAACGTGCGGGCGTCACCTGGCTCGCGCTCGGCCACGAACCGGTCCAGGTCGTCCACCAGCGGCTGGATGATGCTCCTGACGAGGTCCTCGCGCGAGGCGAAGTGGTAGTAGAGGGCGGGCTTGGTGATGCCCAGCTCGTCGGAGATCTGGCGCAGGCTGGTCTGCTGCACGCCCTGCCGGACGAACAGCTCCCGCGCCACCGCCTGGATGCGCGCCTTGGTGTCACTCGGCCTGGCCATGGGACCACCCTAATCCTTACCTATCGTTAAGTAAGTCCTTGTGCCCACGGCCGACCCTGACTTACCATCCGTTAAGTAAGGAGGTTCGCCATGAACGTTCTCATCTCCGGCGCCAGCGTCGCCGGTCCCGTCCTGGCCTACTGGCTCACCCGATACGGCTTCAGCGTCACGGTGGTGGAGCGCGCGCCCGCGTTACGCAAGACCGGTGGCCACGCCGTGGACCTGTTCACCCCGGCCATGGAGATCGGGCGCAGGATGGGCGTCCTGGACCGGATCCAGGAGGCGAAGACCGGCGTCGAGTGGATGACCATCTGGCCGGAGGGCCGCGACCGGCCCGTCGAGCTGGAGCTGCGCAAGCTGATGTCGGGGGTGTCCGATCAGCACGTCGAGATCATGCGCGACGACCTGAGCGAGATCCTGTACGACGCCACCCGCGACGACGTCGAGTACGTCTTCGACGACTCCATCACCTCCATCTCCGAGGCCGGCGAGGTGACCTTCGAGCGCGCCGCCGGCCGGACGTTCGACCTGGTGATCGGCGCCGACGGCCTGCACTCCAACGTGCGCGGCCTGGTCTTCGGCCCGGAGTCCCGCCACACCACCTGGATCGGCGCCTACCTGGCCGTCCTGTCGGTGCCCAACCATCTCGGGCTCGACGGCCGGATCGAGAGCTTCAACGGCATCGGCAGGATCGCGGCGATGTACGGCGCGGCCCGGATGCCCGACGCGCGGGCCGTCTTCCTCTTCAGGACGCCGGAGCCGCTCGACTACCACCACCGCGACGTCCCCCGGCAGAAGGAGCTGCTCCGCGAGCACTTCGCCGGCGCCGGCTGGGAGGTGCCCAGGCTGCTGGCGCAGCTCGACTCCGCCTCCGCCTTCTACTTCGACTCCATCACCCAGCTCCGCCTGGACACCTGGTCGCGCGGGCGGGTCACCCTGGTGGGCGACGCCGGCTACTGTCCCGGCCCCGCCGTGGGCGGCAGCACCAGCCTCGCCGTCGTCGGGGCGTACGTGCTGGCGGGCGAGCTCGCCGCGGCCGGCGGCGCGCCCGCGCGGGCCTACCCCGCCTACGAGGCCGAGCTGGGTGAGTACGTACGGCGCAGCCGCGCGTTCGCCGTCGGGATGGCCAGGCGGCTCATCCCCGGCGGCCGTGGCGACCTGTGGGCGATGGTCCAGGGCATCCGGCTGCTCAACCACCTTCCCACCGGGCTGACCAAGGCCGCGAGCAAGCTCAGCGCCAGGAGCGTGCGGCTGCACGACTCGTTCGCGCTCAAGGACTACACCCGGTATGAGGTCGCCTCAGGCCAGCACCCCCTGTGAGCGCAGCTTGTCGGCCCGCTCCGCGCCGATCCCCCAGGAGGAGAGGTCGTCGAGCCTGGTCGCGGGGGACAGGTCCTGGGGCGGCGTGCCGAGCAGGCGCGGCGCGGGCGCCGGCTGGCTCTGGCCGCCGACCTCCACGAAGGCGCCCCGGGCGGCGTTGTGCGGGTGCTCCGGGGCCTCGGACATGGACAGCACCGGCGAGACGCACGCGTCGGAGCCCTCGAACACCGCCTCCCACTCGGCCCGGGTCCTCGTCTTGAACTCCCGTGCCAGCCGCTCCTTCAGCGCCGGCCACTGCTCCCGGTCGCCCCGGTCCGGCAGGTCCGTCAGTCCCATGAGGCTCACCATGGCCGCCCAGAACTGCGGCTCCAGCGAGCCCACCGCCAGGTGGAGGCCGTCGGCGGTCTCGTAGGTGTCGTACATGGGGGCGCCGGTGTCGAGCAGGTTGGTGCCGCGCGGACCCCAGCCCCCGCCGCGCACGCCCTGGTAGAACATCGCGAACAGGATGGCGGCCCCGTCGACCATGGCCGCGTCGATCACCCGCCCCTGGCCGGTGCGCCCGCGCTCCAGCAGGGCCAGCAGCACGCCGTAGGCGAGCATGAGGCCGCCGCCGGCGAAGTCGCCGAGGATGTTGATCGGCGGGGTGGGCTTGTCGCCCTCGCGGCCGAGCATGGACAGCACCCCGGAGATCGCGATGTAGTCGATGTCGTGCCCCGCCGTCGGGGCCAGCGGGCCGTCCTGTCCCCATCCGGTCATCCGGCCGTAGATGAGCCGCTCGTTCACCGCGTGCAGGTCGGCGGGCCCGATGCCGAGCCGTTCGGCCACGCCCGGCCTGAAGACCTCGATGACCACGTCGGCGCCCCGGGTCAGGTCCTTGAAGGCGGCCACGCCCTCCGGCGACTTCAGGTCCAGCCCGATCGTGTGCTTGCCGCGGTCCATGACGTCGGTCCGCGGCCGGTCGGAGACCGCGGCCACCCGGTCCACCCGCAGCACCTCGGCCCCGTGGTCGGCGAGCATCATCCCGGCGAACGGCCCGGGTGCGAGCCCGGCGAGCTCCAGCACGCGTATTCCGGCCAGCGGGCCCTGTCGGGCTTCGGACATGAACGACTCCTCATGTGACCTCGGGGCGAACGCGACGGCATCAGTAGAACAACATTCGGTAAGCCGTGGCAAGCCGCCTTCCGGACCTGCCGTCAGACAAGCCACGGGTATGGGAAACTTGCCCACTATTGTGGGTGGTCTATAGGGGTAGGACATGGTTTCGGATAGCAGCCGGTTGATCGCCAAGCGCTACGAATTACTACGCGAACTTGGCCGTGGGGCGATGGGCGTGGTCTGGGAAGGCCAGGACACGTTGCTGAATCGGCAGTGTGCGATCAAAGAGGTGGTGCTGCCCGAGGGGCAGTCACGGACGGAGCAGGAGCGGCAGCTCGTGCGGACCGCGCGCGAGGCGCGGACGGCGGCCAAGCTCAACCATCCCGCCGTCGTGGCGATCTACGACGTGGTCGAGGAGGACGGCCGTCCCTGGATCATCATGGAGTTGGTGCACGCCCCCTCCGTCGAGGAGGTCGTCGCCACCTCGGGCGCCCTTCCGGTACGGCAGGCGGCCGACGTGGGCCGGCAGGTGCTGTCGGCGCTGGTCGCGGCCCATGAGCTCGGCATCCTGCATCGTGACGTGAAGCCGAGCAACATCCTGCTGACCGCCGAGGGCCGGGCCGTGCTCACCGACTTCGGCATCGCCACCGCCGAAGGCGACTCCTCGCTCACCAGCACGGGCATGGTGACGGGCTCGCCGAGCTTCCTGGCCCCCGAACGGGTGCGCGCCGCCGAGGCGGGCCCGGCCTCCGACCTGTGGTCGCTGGGCGCCACCCTCTACGCCACGCTGCTCGGCCGCTCGCCGTTCGAGCGGGGCGACCCCATGGCGACTCTCAACGCGCTGCTCAACGAGGAGCCGGACTACCGCCGGATCCCGCCGATCATGCACCCGGTGCTCAAGGGGCTGCTGAGCAAGGAGCCCGAGGAGCGGCTGACCGCGCAGCAGGCCGACGAGCTGCTGGCCGCGATCACCGCGGCCCGGCCCGCGCACGCCGACCAGCTCGTCCCGGAGGTGAGCCAGACCGGGCAGCGCCGGGCCAGCCGCGGCCTGATCGCCGCGGCCACGGCGGCGGTGCTGGTCGTGGCGGCCGGCACGGTCACCTACTTCAGGATGGCCGCTCCCGCCGAGGGCACACCGCGGCTGACGCAGCATGTGGCCGCCACCACCCCGGTGCCCAGCCAGACGCCCACGCCCACGGAGAGCGCCACCCCCACGCCCACCCCCACCCCGACGAGCACGCCGACCGTGGTGCGGGCGCCGGTACGGGCCTACACCTCGAACGACGGCTGGTCGATCGCCCGGCCCACCGGCTGGCGGGGCGCGCGTGCCGAGGCGTACACCGAGTGGACCCGGCGCGACGGGAACGGCCACCTGGGCGTCGAGGCCGTCTACGCCAACCTCGACCCGCACCAGCTCCTGCGCGACGCCGAGGAGTCGCTCAGGCGCGACGCCGGGGACGTGCGCAGCATCGGCCGCCGGACGGTCAGGCACCAGGGGGCCAGGGCCGTGGAGTGGGAATTCACCTGGACCCCCGGGGCGGGCGGCGGCACGCCCTGGGCCGCGCAGGGCATCCGCTACCGCGAGGTGCGGCGCGCCGTGGCGATCGGCGACACGGCCTACATCCTGTCCTGGACGGTCACCGAGCCTCAGTGGCGGCGTAACGCCAACCTGATGCGCCGGGTGATCGGGAGTTTTACGGTAGGCGCATGAAACCGTGGCACCTGCTGGCGCTCCCGCCTCTCGACGAGGCTCTGATCCGCACGCTCCTCGAACCGCTCGGCGATCGGGTCGAGGTCCGGGTGCCGGCCGCCCGCGACCGGGCGTCGATGCTGGCCGCGCTGCCCGAGGCGGAGATCGTGCTCGGCGACTGGACGGGAACGCTGGCCCTGGACGGCGAGGCGGTCGCGGCGGCGCCCTGGCTGGCGTTCGTGCAGCAGCCCTCGGTCGGCGTGGACGGCCACGACCTGCCCGCCCTGACCGCGGCGGGCGTCCCGGTGGCCAACACCGCGGGCGTCAGCGCCATCGCGGTCTCCGAATGGTGCCTGGCCGCCGCGCTGTCGCTGTCCCGCAAACTGGGCGAGGCGGACGCCGCCGTCCGCGCGGGCGACTGGCCGCAGCAGGGGCTGCGGCCGCGTGAGCTGCACGGACGGCGCGTCGGGATCGTCGGCTACGGCCCGATCGGGGTGGCGTGCGCCGCCCTGTTCCGGGCGCTGGGCTGCGAGGTGTCCTACTGGACGCGCACGCCCCGGGAGGACCCCGGCCACACCGACCTGGAGACGCTGCTGGCCACCAGCGACGTGGTGGTCGCGGTGATCGCCCTGACGCCGGAGACCCGCGGCCTGATCGACCCGGCCCGGCTCAAGCAGGGCGCGATCCTGGTCAACGCGGCCAGGGGCGAGGTCGTCGACCAGGGTGCGCTGGTGGCCGCGCTGCGGGCTGGCCACCTGGCGGGCGCCGCGCTCGACGTCTTCGAGACCGAGCCGCTGCCCAAGGACGATCCGCTGCGCGCGCTGCCCGGCGTGCTGCTGTCGCCGCACGCGGCCGGGGTGACGCCCGAGTCCACCGGCCGCCTGATCGCGGTCACCGTGGACAACCTCGTCGCCGCGCTGGACGGGCGCGAGGTGGCGCACGTGGTGAACGGCGTCTCGCCGATAATCCGAAGGAAATTCGCGGATTCGTCTGTTTTGTAGTGGTGCCAGGGGGCACGATCGAGAGTTTTCGTGTCTTTAACGACCCCGGTCTGTTCTGGGCCGAGTCAGGGAGATACCGTCTTCACGACGATCTCTACCGGCTCAAGGGGGTGCTTGTGTGATGACGACGATGTCGACACACCAACGGGCAGTAGAGCACATCCGGCAGTCCTACGCGGACATTCCCGGTGACGCGGCGCCGCGCCTGGCCAAGGCCACGTCCAACCTCTTCAGGTTCCGCGATTCGGGCAAGACCGCCAAGCTGTCGGCCAGGGACCTGGACGAGGTCATCAGCGTCGACCCCGACACGCTGACGGCCGAGGTCCAGGGCATGACCACCTACGAGCACCTGGTGGACGCCACACTGCCGCACGGGCTCATGCCCTACGTGGTCCCGCAGCTCAAGACCATCACCCTCGGGGGAGCGGTGACGGGTCTGGGCATCGAGTCCACCAGTTTCAGGGACGGCCTGCCGCACGAGTCGGTCGAGGAGCTGGAGATCCTCACCGGGGACGGCCGGATCATCGTGGCGCGGGCGGACAACGAGCATCAGGAGCTCTTCCGCGCCTTCCCCAACAGCTACGGCACGCTCGGCTACGCCCTGCGCATCAGGATCAAGCTGCGCAAGGTCGAGCCCTACGTCCGGCTCACCCACATCCGCTTCACCGACGCCGACAAGTGCATGCTGGCCATGCAGGAGATCTGCGAGAGCCGGACGTACGACGGCGAGCCCGTCGACTTCGTGGACGGGGTCTACTTCGACCCGCAGGAGATGTACGTCACGGTCGGCCGCTTCGCCGACCGCGCGCCGTACACCTCCGACTACACCGGCATGCGCATCTACTACCAGTCGATCAAGCAGCGCAACCGCGACTGGCTGACCATCCGCGACTACCTGTGGCGCTGGGACACCGACTGGTTCTGGTGCTCGCGCGCCTTCGGCGTGCAGCAGCCGGTGGTCCGCTCTCTCATGCCGCGCCGCTGGATGCGCTCCGACGTCTACCGCAAGCTCGTCGCCCTCGACCGCCGCTACGGCGTCATCGCGCGGATCGACAGGTGGCGTCATCAGCCGGTGCAGGAGTCGGTCATCCAGGACGTGGAGGTCCCTGTCGAACAGGGCGCCCGATTCCTGGAGTTCTTCCACGACAAGGTCGGCATGACGCCGGTGTGGATGTGCCCCCTGCGGGCCACCGGCGACTGGCCGCTCTATCCGCTCGAACCAGGCAAGTTGTACGTCAACTTCGGCTTCTGGGGCCTGGTCCCGTTGCCTCGGGGACAGTTCGACGGCTACTACAACCGGCTCATCGAGACCTCTGTGCACGAGCTTGACGGGCACAAGTCTCTCTATTCGACGTCCTACTACGGCCGCGACCAGTTCTGGCAGCTCTACAACGGCGACGGCTACTGGCCGGTCAAGCGGGAATACGACCCGGACGGTCGCCTGCTGGATCTGTACGACAAGTGTGTACGGGGAAGGTGATGAGATGGCTCTCGCGTCTCTCTTCGAGAAAATCGTCGGCTCTGACGCCAACATCGCGTTCACTGCCTACGACGGCAGCAAAGCAGGACCGGACGGCTCTGACGTCGCTCTGGAGGTGAAGTCCCCGATCGCGGTGGCCTACCTGGCACAGGCGCCCGGGGAGCTGGGGCTCTCCAGGGCCTTCGTGTCCGGGCACCTGGACGTGCGCGGTGATCTGTACACGTTGCTCGATCGCATGTGGAAGATCACCACCATCGACCTGACCGCGGCGGAGAAACTCGCCGCGGTTCGCTCGCTGGGGATGAAGCCGCTGCTGATGCGGGTGCCGTCGCCGCCCCAGGAGATCCGGCAGAGCACGCTGGCCAAGCTCGGCTCGCGGCACGCCAAGCAGCGTGACGCCGAGGCGATCCACCACCACTACGACGTGTCCAACCGCTTCTACAACTGGGTGCTCGGCCCGTCCATGGCCTACACCTGCGCGGTCTTCCCCGAGGAGTCCTCCTCGCTGGAGGAGGCGCAGTTCGCCAAGTTCGACCTGGTGGCGCGCAAGCTCGGCCTCAAGCCGGGCATGCGGCTGCTCGACGTCGGCTGCGGCTGGGGCGGCATGGTCATCCACGCGGCCAAGCACTACGGCGTCAAGGCCCTCGGGGTGACCCTCAGCAGGCAGCAGGCCGAGTGGGCGCAGAAGGCCATCGCCGAGGCGGGGCTGCAGGAGCTGGCCGAAGTCCGGTTCATGGACTACCGGGACGTCACCGAGTCGGACTTCGACGCGGTGAGTTCCATCGGCCTGACCGAGCACATCGGCAGGGCCAACCTGACCTCCTACTTCAGCTTCCTGTACGGCAAGCTCAAGCCGGGCGGCCGCATCCTCAACCACTGCATCACCCGGCCCACCGGCAAGGAGAAGACGTTCAACAAGGGCGGCTTCATCAACCGCTACGTCTTCCCCGACGGTGAGCTGGAGTCGGTCGGCGTGCTGGTCAGGGAGATGGAGGACCGCGGCTTCGAGATCCGCCACCAGGAGAACCTCCGGGAGCACTACGCCAGGACGCTGAAGTTCTGGTGCGACAACCTCGAGGCCCACTGGGACGAGGCCGTCGAGGAGGTCGGCATGGGCACCGCCCGCGTCTGGGCCCTGTACATGGCGGGCTGCATCGTCGGCTTCGAACGCAACAAGGTCCAGCTGCACCAGGTCCTCGGCGTCAAGCTGGACCAGGAGGGCCGCGCGGGCCTGCCGCTGCGTCCGTCGCTCGACTGGCCCTGATCAGCGATCCAGCACCTCGTGCAACGTCTTGGCGAACTCGGCCGGGTGCGTGAGGAAACCCACGTGCCCGCCGGGGAAGTCGGCGATCTCCTCGCCGAGCCGCTCGGCGAGGAGCACCGACGTGGCGTAGCCGACGGTCGTGCGCGTCTCGACGCCGTTCGCCACGGTGAACGGCCCGTCGCGCAGCGCGTCCAGGTCCGGCACGTACCGCACGAACGAGCGCAGCTCGTACTCCAGGCAGAAGGCGAGGTTGCCGGCCACCCGGGCCAGCATCTCGGCGACCGGGGCGGGCAGGTCGGCGGTGAGCTCGGGCGGCAGGCCCACGTCGCCCAGTTCGGCGTTCAGCCGCCGCAGGGCCGGCCGGGCGCCGTCGCGCCGGAAGATGTCGTACACCTCCTGGAAGGCCGCGTGCCGGCGTGCCGCGTCGGGCAGCAGCTCGACGAGCAGCGGCTCGTGTGACACCAGCCCCCTGACCTGCTCGGGGTGGGCGGCCAGGACCTCCATGCCGACCATGCCGCCGTAGCTGGTGCCGAAGAGGTAGGCGGGCTCGCGGCTCAGCGCCCGCAGCAGCAGGTGGGCGTCGCGGGCGTGCTCCTCGACGCGCTGCTCGCCGAACGGGCCGGTCAGGCGGCTGCGGGAGTTGCCCCGGGGGTCGTAGGTGATGACGGTGTAGCCGTCGGCGAGCTGGTGGGCCAGCGGCGCGTACATCGCCGCGTCGCCCTCACCGCCGTTGATCAGCAGCAGGACCGGTCCCGACCCCCGCACCTCGTAGTAGAGCTCGGCGCCGGGTACGGCCAGCGTGCCAGTGTCCATGATCGCCTCCGCGGTCGAGTGACCCGTCCACGTTCTGATCGCTGCGGGGCCCGCGCCCGTTTCGCCCGCAGGGGGAAAGCCCTCTCCCGCACGGGGAGAGGGCTGCCGGGCGATCAGCGGAGTTCGCGCTTGAGGATCTTGCCGGTGGCGGTCATGGGCAGCTCGTCACGGAACTCGATGATGCGCGGGTACTTGTAGGCCGCCATGTTGTCCCGGGTCCAGGCGATGAGCTCCTCGTCGGTCACCGACGACCCGGGGGTGCGGATGACGTACGCCTTGATCTCCTCGCCGTGGGCGTCGTGCGGGACGCCCACGACGGCGGCGAGCGAGACGCCCTCGTGCGTGACCAGGAGCTCCTCCACCTCCCGCGGATAGACGTTGAAGCCATTGCGGATGATCATGTCCTTGGCCCGGTCGATGATCGAGTAGTAGCCGTCGGCGTCCCGGGTGGCGATGTCGCCGGTGCGGAACCAGCCGTCGCGCATCACCTCGGCGGTCGCCTCGGGCCGGCCGTAGTAGCCCTTCATGACGTTGTGGCCGCGGATGGCGATCTCGCCGGGGCCCTCGCCCTCGACCGTCTTCCAGTCGGCGTCGATCAGTTTCATCTCCACGCCCCAGATGGGCGTGCCGATCGTGCCGGGCTTGGTGGGCCGGCCGAGCTGGTTGAAGCTGGCGATGGGGGCGGTCTCCGACAGGCCGTAGCCCTCCAGGATGCTCAGGCCGAAGGTCTGCTCGAAGTCCTTGAGCACCTCGACGGGCGAGGCGGAGCCGCCGGCCGAGGCCACCTTGAGCGAGGTCGGCACCTCCACGTTCTCGGTGTGGATCTTGGTGAGCATCGCCCAATACATGGTCGGGACGCCGGCGAAGAACGTGACCTTCTCGCGGCTCATGGCGGCCAGCGCCTCGCCCGGGTCGAAGCGCGGCATCAGCACGACGGTCGCGCCGCGCATGAACCCGGTGTTCATGCAGACCGTCTGGCCGAAGCTGTGGAACAGCGGCAGGACCGCGAGGTAGGCGTCGCCGCCCTCCGTGCGCGGGAACATCTTGTCGCTGACCATGACGTTCATCAGCATGTTCTGGTGGCTGAGCTCGGCGCCCTTGGGGCGGCCGGTGGTGCCGGAGGTGTAGAGGATCACGGCGGTGTCGTCGGCCGAGGTCTGCACGGTCGAGAACTCGCCGGACATCCCGCCCAGCGCGGCCCAGAACGACTCGCCGTACTCCGACTCGGTCGCCAGCGGCGTGGCGGGCAGCACGAAGAACTGCTCGCACCCCTCGGCGCTCTCGAAGCCGGCCTTGCCCCGCTCGCCCAGCGGCAGCTCGGCGGTCCCCTCGAAGCAGAACAGCGCCTTGGCGTCGCTGTCGTCCAGGTGATAGGCGATCTCCCTGGCGTGCAGCAGCACGTTCAGCGGCACCACGGTCGCCCCGGCCTTGAGGATGCCGAAGTAGACGAACGGGAAGTAGGGCAGGTTGGGACAGGCGAGCGCGACCTTGTCGCCCTTGCCGATGCCGCGCGACACCAGCAGGTTCGCGACCTGGCAGGCGACAGTCTCGATCATGGAGTACGGCAGCCGCATGTCACCGAAGACGATGGCGGTGCCGTCCGGGTTGTTCCTCGCACTGTCTTCCAGGACGCTCGACAGGTTCAGCATGTGTGCCTTCCTCCCATGTTTGGCCTTCGCGCGACATCCTCGCAGCAAGACATACCGGCCGGTAGGTGACGGAGGTCACAACTACGTATGGACGTGGTCCACCACGTGGAGTAAGTAAGTACCAGGTTGCTCACCCTGGGAGGGGCCATGGAGTACGACTACGTGATCGTGGGGGCCGGGTCGGCCGGATGCGTGCTGGCCAACAGGCTCTCGGCGGATCCCGAGGTGTCGGTGGCCCTGGTCGAGGCCGGGGCGAAGGACGACAAGCTGGAGATCCGCATGCCCGCGGGCTTCGCCAAGCTCTTCAAGACCGACTACGACTGGGACTTCACCACCGCCAAGCAGAGCGAGATGGCCGACCGCGAGCTCTACTGGCCCCGAGGCCGGGTCCTCGGCGGCTCCTCCTCGATCAACGCCCAGATGTGGCTGCGCGGCTGCCAGCGGGACTACGACCAGTGGGAGGTCCCCGGCTGGTCCTACGACGAGGTCCTGCCCTACTTCACCAAGGCCGAGCGGCGCGTCGGCAGCAATCACGGCGGGGTGTACGGCTCGGCGGGCCCGCTGTTCATCTCCGAGCTGCGCAGCCCCAACGTCGCCACCGCCGCCTTCCTGAAGGCGTGCGAGGAGCTCGGATTAGAGCGGCTGGCCGAGCTCAACGGCCGCTCCAACGAGGGGTACGGCCCCACTCCCGTCACCCAGGAGCGCGGGCGCCGCTGGAGCGCCGCCGACGGCTACCTGCGCCCGGCGCGCAAACGCCCCAACCTGACGGTGCTCACCGGCACGGACGTGGACCGCGTGGTCTTCGACGGCACCCGCGCCATCGGCGTCGAGCACAGCGGCGGCTCCCTGCTGCGGGCCAGGCGGGAGGTGATCCTGTCGGCGGGCACGATCGGCTCGCCGCACCTGCTGCTGCGCTCGGGAGTGGGCGCGGCGGAGGAGCTGCGCGACGCGGGCGTCGCCCTCGTGCGCGACTCGCCGCAGGTCGGCAAGAACCTGCAGGACCATCTCTCGTCCGGGGTGTTCATCTCCTGCAAGCAGCCGGTGACGCTGACCGGGGCCGAGTCGCTCGGCAACCTGCTGCGCTACCTCGTGCTGCGCTCCGGCATGCTGACCACGAACGTGGGCGAGGCCGTCGCCTTCCTGCGGACCTCGCCCGAGGAGCCGGCGCCGGACATCGAGCTGATCTTCGCCCCCGGTCCCTTCATCGACCACGGCCTCACCCCGCCCACCGGGCACGGCCTGACCGTCGGCGTCATCCTGCTGCAGCCGGAGAGCCGCGGCAGGGTCGGGCTGAACGGCCGTGAGGTGCTGATCGACCCCGGCTACCTGGCCGAGGAGGCGGACGTCAGGCGGCTGGTCGCCGGGCTGAAGATGGCCCAGCAGGTCTTCACCACCACCGCGATGCAGCCGTACGCGGACGGGCCGATGGCGCCTTACACCGCGCCCGAGAGCGACGACGAGCTCGCGCAGTGGGTCCGCGAGCGCGGCGAGACCCTCTACCACCCGGTCGGCACCTGCCGGATGGGCGCGGACGAGGAGTCCGTCGTGGACCCCGCCCTGAAGGTGCGCGGCGTCGACGGGCTCAGGGTGGCGGACGCGTCGATCATGCCGACCCTGAACCGCGGCCACACCCACGCCCCGGCCATCATGATCGGCGAAAAGGCGGCCGACCTGATCGCCCAGCGCTGAGCCGGATCACCGAAACGCCCGCGCCGGGCACTGCCCGGCTCACCCGGCGCGGGACCGCCCGTGCAGGTTTTCCACCGAGTACGTACGGTGTACGTGCAAAAGCATTGACGTACGTGCCCGCGACTCCAAGGATGGCCTCATGAGCGTCGTTGACTTCGACCTGTCGGACAGCCTCTTCTGGACCAGGCCCATGGCCGAGCGTGAGCAGGCGTTCGAGCTGCTGCGCGGCCTCCGGACGCCGGCCTTCTTCGCGGAGCCGGAGATCTCCTTCGCGCCCAAGGGCCCCGGCTACTACGCCCTGGTCAAGCACGCCGACATCCTCGAAGCCAGCCGCGCTCCCGACGTCTTCAGCTCCGGCCAGGGCGGCGCGACGAACATCCCGGACATGCCCGCGGAGTTCGCCGAGTACTTCGGCTCGATGATCAACATGGACGACCCGCGGCACGCGCGCCTGCGCCGGATCGTCTCGCGCGCCTTCACGCCCAAGATGATCAAGCAGTTCGAGGCCGACGTGGAGAGCGCCGCCACGAAGATCGTCGACGACCTGCTGGCCAAGGGCCCCGGCTGCGACTTCGTCACCGAGGTGGCCGCCCGCCTGCCCCTGAAGATCATCTGCGACATGATGGGCATCCCGGAGCGCGACTACGGCTTCGTGTTCGACCGCTCCAACGTGATCCTCGGCGGCTTCGACCCCGAGTTCACCGGCCCCGACATCGACAAGATCGCCGAGCGGCTGCTCACCGCCGGCATGGAGCTCCAGCAGCTCGTCCAGGACCTCGCCGCCCGGCGCGCCGACGAGCCCACCGACGACCTGACGTCCTCGCTGGTCAACGCCAACATCGACGGCGAGCGGCTGACCATGAAGGAGCTGGGCTCGTTCTTCATCCTGCTCGTCGTCGCGGGCAACGAGACCACCCGCAACGCCATCTCGTACGGACTGCGCCTGCTCACCCGCAACCCCGACCAGCGCGCGCTGTGGCTGAGCGACTTCGACCGGCACACCCCCACGGCGGTGGAGGAGATCGTCCGGCTCGCCTCCCCGGTCAACTTCATGCGTCGCAAGGTCACCCGCGACCACGAGATGAACGGCCACCTCTACCGCGAGGGCGAGAAGGTCCTGCTGTACTACTGGGCCGCCAACCGGGACGCCGAGGTGTTCGCCGACCCGGGCCGGTTCGACATCACCCGCCAGCCGAACCCGCACGTCGGGTTCGGCGGCCCGGGACCGCACTTCTGCCTGGGCGCCCACCTGGCCCGCCGCGAGATCACCGTGATGTTCCGCGAGCTGCTGAGCCGCGTGCCGCAGATCGAGGGCGGCAAGCCCGACCGGCTGCACTCCAGCTTCATCAACGGCATCAAGCACATGGAGTGCACGTTCTGACCCGGCGGGTCAGCCCTGGCTGAGCGCGAGCCGCTTCACCACGGTGTTGACGTCGGGCAGCAGGGTCTTGCCCTCCGACGGGATCGACATGTAGACGATCGCCGGCACCTGGCCGCCGGTGTTGATCGCGGCCGTGACGATGGTGGCCTTCTCGGTGGGGGAGGTCAGCGAGTAGGCCATCAGCCTGCCCGTGGCGTCGCCCACCTTGATCGACTGCTGAGCGATCTTGCGGACCTTGTTGCCCTCCGGGAAGAAGCGCTTGCGCGCGTCCACCACGACCGCCTTGATCACCGGCTCCAGGTCGTCCGGCGTGCTGTAGAAGGACGTCAGCCGGGTGGGCAGCGGGCCGGTGAGGATCTGGCCGGCGGTGTCCGCGTCGATCAGCGCGTACTGGCGGGTGTCGAAGCCGTAGGTGCCCTTGACCGTGGTCCGCTGGTCGAGCCGCCAGGTGCCGCCGAGGCGCGGGACGGTGATCCCGGCCTGGGCGTTCGGCACCGTGCCGATCACCGGGGCGGCCGTGCCCCGGTACCTCGGCAGCGGGCCGATCGCGTTCACCGGCTTCTTCGTCGCAGTGGCGGAGGGCGTGGCCTTGACCTCCGCCACGTTCGTCTTCGGGGGATCCTCGCCCGCCAGCGGGCCCGCGAGGAACGCCCACAGCAGCGCGCCGACGAGCGCGATGGCCACCGAACCGGCCAGCGCGTAGATCCAGATGGGCTTGCCCGGGTCGTCGTCCAGCGACTCCCCCTCGCCCATCGCCTGGTAGTTGTCGCCGAAGACGGTGTTCCAGAGCTCCTGCTGGCGCTCGGGCGGCGGGGTGCGCGAGCCGCTGATCTGCCCTGCCGTCACGAACGGCCGGTCCGGGTCGGAGGGGTCGCGGCTCAGGTTGTGACCCGGCCTGCCCGGTCCCGGCTGCTGGTCCCCGGGCTGGCCGCCGTCCGGGCCCGGCCGCTCGTCCACCCGGCCGCCCGGCTGCCCGTTCTGCTGGGCGTACGTCATGGTCCGGTCATCGGCGGGACGGCCGCCCTGACCACCCTGACCGCCACCGTGGCCAGGGCCGTGACCGCCACTGTGACCACCGCCGTGCGGCGTCGCGCGGTCGTCGAGCGGGTGGGCGGCCTGGTGGCGCGGCGCGGGGTCCAACGGAGAAGCTCCCTGTCCGTACACCGCTGTCCCTCGGTCGTCCAGCGGGGTCTGGTCGTGCGTCGCGTTGTAGGTGTCGGCCCGCCCGCCCTGCGGCGGCAGGCCCTGGTCGTACGGCCCGGCCCGGTCGTGCGGGGGCATGGCGCCGGGCACGGTCTGGCCGGGCGGAGGCGCGGGGGCGCGGTCGTAGGCGGCGTTCGCGTGCGCGGCGTCCTGCTGCGGCCAGGGCGCCGGGGAGGAGAGGTTGGCCCAGGCGGCGGGCGGCCTGGCGGGAGGCTCGGCCCAGGCCGGGACGGGGGGCTGCACGGACGGCTCCGGCCAGGGCGACGACGTGTGCGCCCCGCCGTTGTGGGCGGGCGCTGGCGCGCCGGGGCCGGTCTCGGGCCAGCCGCCTTGGCCGCCCTGCGCGGGCGGGGCGCTCTCCGGCCAGGCGGGCTGGGCCGGCGGCGCGCTCTGCGGCCAGCCGGTGGGCACCTCGTCGCGGGCGGGCTCGGGCCAGTGCGGCCGCGCCTCGCCGGGGGCCGGCTCCGGCCACGACGGGCCCGGCTGCGGCCGGCCCCCGTCGGACGAGGGCCAGGACGGGTTCGGCTGCGGCCGGCCCGCGTCGGAGGAGGAGGGCCAGGACGTCGGGACGTCGCTGCGCGGGGGATCCGGCCACGAAGGGGCATCCTGTCGCGGCGCGTCGGGCCAGGACGGTGGCAGGTGGGGTGCTCCGGAATTCTCCGTTGCCATTGCTGCCGGCCCTCCCGAGGCTATGTCCGGATTTGAAGTGTCATGCATGATCTCATGGGATCTTCTAGGAGATCCTGCCGGTCCCGCAGGGAAACGGGCGAAGCCGTGTGGATCGGTCGGCGGATCCTGCATGGGCAGGTCGGCCTCCGAGCGTTTGGGCTCAGCTGGATACACCACGGTGACGACAGTATTCTAAAGGGACATAAGAGGTCACAACGGATAGATCACCATCAGATCTCACCAGACCTGAAGGGTCCATTGTGCCCCCGTACCTCGATCGAGCGTCTGCATTCTGTAGAAGACGTGCGCTAGGCTTGACCTATGCGTTCCGCGACCCTGCTTCTTATCGGGCCGCGACGGCTCTGAGCATCTCGCCGTCGCGGCTACCCCTCGTTGCACACGAGGGGTTTTCTTATGGGTCCGAGTCAATCAGAAGGACGACCGCCGTGAGTGAGTACGACCCGCAAGCGCTGCAGGCCAAGTGGCAGCAGCGATGGGAGGAGCTGGATCCGTTCCGGGCGAGCGAGGACGCCGCCGACACCCGGGAGCGGCGCTATGTGTGCGACATGTTCCCTTATCCCTCGGGCGACCTCCACATGGGCCACGGCGAGGTGTTCGCGATCGCCGACGTGGTCTCGCGCTACTGGTTCCAGCAGGGCTACAACGTCCTGCACCCGATCGGCTGGGACTCCTTCGGCCTGCCCGCGGAGAACGCCGCGATCAAGCGCAACGCGCACCCCGCAGAGTGGACCTACGCCAACATCGAGACGCAGGCCACCTCTTTCAAGCGCTACGGCGTCTCCTTCGACTGGTCGCGCCGCCTGCACACCAGCGACCCCGACTACTACCGGTGGAACCAGTGGCTGTTCAACCGGTTCTTCGAGCGCGGCCTGGCCTACCGCAAGGGCGGCCTGGTCAACTGGTGCCCCAACGACCAGACGGTGCTGGCCAACGAGCAGGTCGTGGCCGGCAAGTGCGAGCGCTGCGGCGCCGACGTGATCAGGCGCGAGCTGACGCAGTGGTATTTCAAGATCACTGACTACGCGCAGCGGCTGCTGGACGACATGGACCAGCTGGAGGGCGGCTGGCCCGAGCGCGTGATGACCATGCAGCGCAACTGGATCGGCCGCTCCGAGGGCGCCGACGTGCTGTTCGAGATCGAGGGCCGCGACGAGCCGGTCCACGTCTACACCACGCGCCCCGACACCCTGTTCGGCGCCACCTTCTTCGTGGTCGCGGTGGACGCCGCGCTGGCCGAGGAGATCGTCACCGACGAGCAGCGGCCGGCCTTCGAGGCCTACCGCGCCGAGGTCGCCAAGCTCAGCGACATCGAGCGGCTGTCCACCGACAAGGACAAGTCCGGCGTCTTCCTGGGCCGCCACGCGATCAACCCGGTCAACGGCGAGCGCATCCCGGTCTGGGCCGCCGACTACGTCCTGTCCGACTACGGCCACGGCGCCATCATGGCCGTCCCCGCGCACGACCAGCGCGACCTGGACTTCGCCGTCAAGTTCGAGCTGCCGGTGAAGGTCGTCGTGCACACCGGCCTGGCCGACCCGGGCGAGACCGGCGTCGCCACCCCCGGTGAGGGCAAGCTGGTCAACTCCGGCCCGCTGGACGGCCTGACCAAGACCGAGGCCATCGCCAAGATCATCGACATCCTGGAGGTCGACGGCAGGGGAGAGGGCACGGTCAACTTCCGGCTGCGCGACTGGCTGCTGTCCAGGCAGCGGTTCTGGGGCACGCCGATCCCGATCATCCACTGCCCCGACTGCGGCGAGGTGCCCGTCCCCGACGAGCAGTTGCCCGTCACCCTGCCCGACCTGCGCGGCGAGGCCCTGTCCCCCAAGGGCGTCTCCCCACTGGCCAGCGCCACCGAGTGGGTCAACGTCGAGTGCCCCAAGTGCGGCGGTGCCGCTAAGCGCGACACCGACACGATGGACACCTTCGTCGACTCCTCGTGGTACTTCCTGCGTTACTGCTCGCCCGGCTACACCGACGGCCCGTTCGACGTCGAGCAGGTCCGCAAGTGGGGCCCGATCGACCAATACGTCGGCGGCGTCGAGCACGCGGTGCTGCACCTGCTGTACGCGCGCTTCTTCACCAAGGTCCTGCACGACATGGGCATGGTGAGCTTCACCGAGCCGTTCCGGCGGCTGCTCAACCAGGGGCAGGTGATCAACGGCGGCAAGGCCATGTCCAAGTCCCTGGGCAACGGGGTGGACCTGGGCCGGCAGATCGACGACTTCGGCGTCGACGCGGTCCGCCTGACCATGGTGTTCGCTGGGCCGCCCGAGGACGACATCGACTGGGCCGACCTGTCACCGGCCGCGTCGCAGAAGTTCCTGGCCCGCGCCTTCCGCGTCATGGACGAGGTGGCGAGCCCGCCCGGAGTCTCCTACGACGGTGGTGACCTGGCGCTGCGCAAGGCCACCCACCACACCATCGACGAGGTCACCAAGCTGCTGGACTCCTACCGCTTCAACGTCGCGGTGGCCCGCCTGATGGAGCTGACGTCGGCCGCCCGCAAGGCGATCGACTCCGGCCCCGGCGCGGCCGACCCGGCGGTGCGTGAGGCCGCGGAGACGCTGGCGGTCATGCTGTCGCTGGTGGCGCCGTACACCGCCGAGGAGGGCTGGGAGCGGCTGGGTCACACCGGCGGCACCGTGGCCAGGGCGGGCTGGCCGGTCGCCGACCCGGCGCTGCTGGTGCGGGAGTCGGTCACCTGCGTCGTGCAGGTGGCGGGCAAGGTGCGCGACCGGCTGGAGGTCTCGCCCGACGTCTCCGAGGAGGAGCTGCGGGCGCTGGCCCTGGCCTCGGAGAAGGTCCAGGGCCACCTGTCGGGCGAGCCCCGCAAGGTGATCGTGCGTGCCCCGAAGCTGGTCAACATCGTCCCCTGACCTCCGCGTCGAGGTGCTGCGCTGCCCTCACAGGCGGCGCAGCGCGGGCAGCAGTTTCTCCTGGGCCCAGCCGAAGAACGGCTCCTGCTGGTCGGCGCCGATCTGCACGAGCGCGAGGTGGGTGAAACCCGCCTCGACGTACTTTCTGGCCGCCTCGACGACCGCGTCCACGTCGTCGCCGCACGGCACGCTCCGCGCGACGTCATCCGGTCGTACGGTGCCGGCGGCGGCCTCGAAGTTGACCGGGCCGGGCAGCTCGGCCATGACCTTCCAGCCGCCCACCGCCGACCAGCGCCACAGGCGGTGGGCGCGTTCCTTGGCGGCTTCGGCGTCGGTGTCGTAGGACAGGGCGAGCTGGCCGTACACCGGCTTGCCCGCGCCGCCGGCCGCCCTGAAGCGCTCCACCACCTCCGGCATCGGCTCGTTGATGACCAGGATGTCCCCGTACTCCGCGGCGAGCCGCGCCGAGGCGCCGCCGGAGGCGGCGATGCCGATCGGGACCGGCGAGTCGGGCAGGTCGTACAGCTTGGCCGAGTCCACGTCGTAGAACTCGCCCTGGAAGGTGACGTAGCCGCCGCCGAACAGCTCGCGGATGATCCGTACCGCCTCGTCGAGCATGCGGTGCCTGGTGTCGACGGAGGGCCAGCCCTCGCCGATCACGTGCTCGTTCAGGTTCTCGCCCGCGCCGAGGCCGAGGGCGAAGCGGCCCTGGGTGAGCTCGCCCATGGTGGCGGCCTTCTGCGCCACCACGACCGGGTGGTAGCGCATGAGCGGGCAGGTCACGTAGGTCATCAGGGGCAGGCGTTCGGTGGCCTGCGCGACGGCGCCGAGCACCGACCAGGCGTACGGCGAGTGGCCCATCTCCTCCAGCCACGGGAAGTAGTGGTCGGAGATGACCGCGTAGTCGAAGCCGGCTCGCTCCGCCATGGCGGCGAAGTCCACCAGCCGGCGGGCGGAGGTCTGTTCGCACATCAGGGTGTAGCCGAATTCTGGCATGGTGTCCGAGCTACCCGACTTCGCCCTGGTTAGCTATGGGCAGTCGTAGATCAGTGCCGGGCGGGGGCCGCGGTCGCCGATCTCCTCCAGCACCAGGCTGAGCCCGATGCCCAGCAACCACACGTCCTTGGCCAGGCCGATGCCCGCCTGGGTGGGCCGGAGGCTGCCCTCCTCGCGCATGCCCGGCGTCCGGAGATACAGGCCGACCAGCCCGCCCGCGAACGCGGTGAGCGCGGCCCCGGCCACCAGTGACGGCACCACCGGGATCAGCAGGGCGGCGCCCAGTGCGATCTCGGCCTTCGCCAGCAGCCGGGTGAACCGCTGCGGGTCGTGCCCGGCCAGGAAGGGGTAGGTGCCGGCGGCCATGCCGTGCACGCCGGCGGCGACCGGCTCCTCGGCTTCGTGCTTGCCCAGGCCGGAGTTCAGGCAGAAGGCCCCGGCCGCCACCCGGAGCGGGATCTGGTGGGCTCGTGTCATGACTCTCATGAATGCCTCACATGCCTAAAAAACAGGACACCATGCCCCTTCCCGCGACATTTCGTCATATCCGCGCTGGTGGTGGTCTTGACGGAGACTTCAGGGCGTCGCCGCCCCGGCTCGCGGCCCGGAGAGCAAGAATTTGATGAGCCCATGACGAGACCTGCTATTAGGGTTCAGCTGTGACAACTGGCGCTTACCTGAGATACCCCCATCTATATGGTGACCTGGTCGCCTTCGTGGCCGACGACGACGTCTGGCTCGCCCCCGTGACAGGCGGCCGGGCCTGGAGGTTCACCGCCGACCGGACCCCCGTGTCGAACCCGAGATTCTCCCCCGACGGCGGCCACCTCGCCTGGACGAGCAGCCGCGAAGGCGCCTCCGAGGTGTTCGCCGCCGAGCTCGACGGCTCGCAGGGCGAACGGCTGACGTACTGGGGCACCCAGACCACGCAGGTGCGCGGCTGGAGCGCCGACGGGCGGGTGCGCGCGGTCAGCGCCACCGGCCAGAGCAGTCGCATCAGAACCTGGGCGCACGACATCCCGCTCGACGGCGGCCCCGCGACCCGCCTGCCGTACGGATGGGTGAGCGACCTGTCCACCAGCGGCGACCGCGTGGTCACCGTGTCGCCGATGTTCCGCGAGCCGTCGAGCTGGAAGCGCTACCGGGGCGGCACGGCCGGCAAGATCTGGGTCGACGCCGACGGCTCCGGCGAGTTCACCCGCCTGTTCGCCGACAACGCCGCCCAGCACTGGGCCGCCATGTGGGTGGGCGACAGAATCGCCTTCCTCGCCGACACCGACGGCACCGGCAACCTCTACTCGTGCCTGCCCGACGGCTCCGACCTGCGCCGCCACAGCACCCACGACGAGTTCTACGCCCGCCACGCCAGCACCGACGGCGAGCGCGTCATCTACGGCCACGCCGGCGACCTGTGGCTGCTGGAGAGCCTGGACGCCGAGCCGTACCCGCTGGACGTCAACCTCAGCGGCCCCCGCCCCGCCCGCGCCAGGAAGCCCGCGCCCGCCCGCGTCGGCTCCTTCTCACCCGACGCCACCGGGCGGGCCAGCGCCGTGGAGATCCGCGGCACCGCTCACTGGCTCACCCACCGCGACGGCCCCGCCGGCGCGCTGCGCGTCCAGCCCGGCGTCAGGGTACGGCTGCCGCGCGCCCTCGACGCCGACGGCCGCGCCCTGTGGGTGTCCGACGCCAGTGGCGAGGACGGCCTGGAGATCGGCACCCCCGGCGGCGAGATCCGCACCCTGGCCGCCGGCGAGCTCGGCCGCGTCCTCGACCTGGCCGCCTCACCGGACGGCAAACACGCCGCCGTCGCCACCCACGACGGGCGGCTGCTCGCCGTCGACCTGGAGAGCGGGCAGCTCCGGCAGCTCGACCGCACCGCGCACGGCGACATCAGCGGGCTGACGTTCTCGCCCGACTCGGCCTGGCTGGCCTGGGTGCACCCGCACCAGGAACCCCTGTCCCAGATCAAGATCGGGCGCGTCGACGGCACCTCGTCGATCGAGGTGACCCCGCTGCGCTTCTCCGACTACGGTCCCGTCTTCACCAAGGACGGCAAGCACCTGGCGTTCCTGTCGGTCCGGACGTTCGACCCGGTCTACGACGCGCACGTGTTCGACCTGTCGTTCCCCACCGGCTGCCGGCCGTACCTGGTGCCCCTGCGCGCCACCACGCCCTCCCCGTTCGACCCGAGCCTGCAGGGGCGCGGCTTCAACGGCGAGGACGACCAGCCGCCGGCGGACGACAAGCAGAAGGACGACGCCCCGCCGCGCACCGAGGTCGACCCCGAAGGGCTGCAGTCCCGGGTGGTGCCGGTCCCGGTGCCCGCCGCCAACTACGGCAACCTGCGCACCGCCAAGGACGCGCTGATCTGGCTGCGCCACCCCCTCACCGGCCGGCTCGGCGACGGCAGCGAGACCACCCGCGAGACCGTCCTGGAGCGCTACGACCTCAAGAAGCGCGCCAAGTCCGAGCTCGGCAAGGAGTTCAAGGCCTTCGAGGTCAGCGGCGACGGCACCCGGCTCGTCGTCAACGGCAAGAACGGCCTGCAGACCCGCCCCGCCACCGAAGGCGACGACGTGGTCGGCATCGACCTCGACCGGGTCGCCGTCCAGCTCGACCCCGTCGCCGAGTGGCGGCAGGGCTACCACGAAGCCGGACGGCTCATGCGCGACCACTTCTGGCGCGAGGACATGAACGGCGTCGACTGGCAGGGCGCGCTCGACCGCTACGCGCCCCTCGTCGAGCGCCTCGGCACCCACTCCGAGCTGATCGACCTGCTCTGGGAGGTGCAGGGCGAGCTCGGCACCTCGCACGCCTACGCCATCGCCGGTGGCGGGCACCTCGACCCGCGCCGCCGCCAGGGCCTGCTCGGCGCCGACCTCACCCGCGACCCCGACGGCGTGTGGCGCGTCGAGCGCATCCTGCCGGGCGAGTCGTCCGACCACGGCGCCCGCTCGCCGCTGCTCGCCCCCGGCGTCGCCGTACGCGAGGGCGACGCCCTCACCGCCGTGAACGGGCGTCCCGTCGACGCCACCCACGGCCCCCTGCCTCTCCTGGCGGGCACCGCCGACCAGCCCGTCGAGCTGACCGTACGGCCGGCGACGGGCGGCGACCCGCGCAAGGTCGTGGTCACCCCGATCGCCGACGAGACCCGGCTGCGCTACCACGACTGGGTCGAAGGCCGCCGCGCCCACGTCAGGCAGGAGTCCGGAGGCAGGCTCGGCTACCTGCACGTGCCCGACATGGTGGCCTCCGGCTGGGCGCAGTTCCACCGCGACCTGCGTACCGAGATGGCCTTCGAAGGGCTCGTCGTGGACGTACGCGAGAACAGCGGCGGGCACATCTCCGAGCTCGTGCTGGAGAAGCTGTCGCGGCGGGTCACCGGCTGGACCCGGGTGCGCGGCTACGAGCCCATGCGCTACCCCGGGGACTCGCCGCGCGGCGCCATCGTCACCGTCACCGACGAGTTCGCCGGCTCCGACGGCGACATCGTCAGCGCCGGCATCAAGAACCGCGCCATCGGCCCCCTCGTCGGCGTGCGCACCTGGGGCGGCGTGATCGGCATCGACTCGCGCTACTCCCTGGTGGACGGCACCGTCGTCACCCAGCCCCGCTACTCCTTCTGGCTGGAAGGCCACGGCTGGGGCGTGGAGAACCACGGCGTCGACCCGGACGTCGAGGTGGTCATGGCGCCGCACGACCGGGTCGCCGGCCGCGACCCGCAGTTGGACAAGGCCATCGAACTCGCCCTCGCCGCCCTGGAGGAACGTCCCGCGGCCACCCCTCCGGACCTCCCACCCCTGCGGTAGGCCCCTCTTGAGCGGCTCTCCCGCTTTGACATCCGTCGGCCTCTCCCTACGGTCCCGGCCCGGCCTGGCCGCGCCTACGGTCCCGGCCCGGCCCGGCCTGGCCTGGCCTGGCCTGGCCGCGCTGACGTGGACGCCAGGCCCCCCGCGCGGATCTTCCGCACGGGGGGCCTGCGGGCGTCACAGCTCCGTCGTCGCGATCCGCCGCAGCAGCTCGTCCAGGACGGGCTCGGTGGTGGCGAAGTTCAGCCGTACGTACGTCTCGCCGCCCGGCCCGAACGCGGCACCGTCGCTGAGCAGCACCTTGGCCTTCTCTTCCAGGACCTCGGCCATGCCCGTGCGGCCGTAGTCGAGCCACGCCAGATAGGTGGCCTGCGGGATCCGGTACGTCACCTCGTCGGGCAGGCGTGCGGCGATCGTGCGCCGGTTGCGGTCCAGCAGGGCGCGGGTCTCGTCAAGCCAGGCGTCGCCGTGCAGCCAGGCCGCGACCGTCGCCTCCACACCGAGCACGCTCGGCGAGCCGAACAGGAAGGGCGGCTGGGCGTCGAGTGCCTTCAGCACCCCCGGCGCGCTGACGTGCGCCACCGAGCACCGGATGCCGCCCAGGTTGAACGCCTTCGTGGCCGAGGTCAGGGTGACGGTGCGGTCCGGGAGGATGGTGGCGAACGGGATGTGGCGTTCCGGACCGTACACCAGATCGGCGTGGATCTCGTCGGCGATGACCATCAGGTCGTGCCGCTCGGCGAGCTCGGCCAGCTCCGCCAACTCCTCGCGGGTGAAGACCCTGCCGGTGGGATTGTGCGGGTTGACCAGCAGCAGCACCTTGCACCCGGCCAGATCCGGCACCTCGAACCGCCACGAATCGCCGTCCGGTCGGGCCTGAATGGGGCGTAGCGGGCGGCGCATCGACTCCAGCGTGCCGAGGAACGGGTGGTAGGCCGGGGTGTGCACGGCCACCGTGTCACCCGGTTCGGTCCAGACGTGGAGCAGCACCTGGAGTGCCTGGTTGATGTCGGAGAAGGGGCGCACCAGCGCCGGGTCCGGGCTCCAGCCGTATCTGGCGGCCATCCGCCCGGCGAACGCCTCCGCCAGCGGGCCGCCCGTCGGCTGCTCGAGCCAGGAGGGATAGCCGAGGTCGCCGCCGGCGCGGCGGTGCAGCGCCTCGATCACCGCTGGGGCGGTGGGCAGGTCCATGTCGGCGACCCAGGCCGGGATGACGTCGGGCCCGGCCTTGGCCCACTTGAGTCCATCGTTGGTCGACTTCAGATTTGCGCCCACAAATGCGTCGCTCACCCACTCAGTCTAGAAATACCGGGATAAGCCCCCTTGAAGCGGTCTACCCCTGACCCCACGTAGGGTGCATGGCCGGCCGCCGGCGCCCGATGCCCGGCTGCGGGGCATCGGCCCGCCGACGCCCGATGCCCCGCAGTCGGGCGATGGCGTGTCAGTGCTGGGTGGCCAGTGCTCGCAGTCGGGTGATGCTGGCTCGGCGGCCCCAGGCGATCGCTGCGGACAGCATGAGCAGTACCAGCGGCATGACCACACCGCCACCGGTCACGAACGCTTCTGTCACGACGGCACCGGCCATCAGCCCGACGAACGCCAGCGCGGCGAGACCCGCCAGCAAGGGGACGAACAGCGCCACGACCCCAGCGATCTCAAGAAGGCCCACCAGATTGCGGAACCAGTCGCCCCATCCGATCGCCTCGAAGGTAGAGGCGGACGGTTCGGCGCCGGTCAACTTGGCGGCCGCCGCCAGGAGGAGCGGGCCGGCGGTGAGCACTTGAAGCACCCAGAGAGCGATGTTGCGTGCGCGACGTTTGGGGAGGTCTTTCGCTTCGATGAGTGTCATACCGGCGACGTTACGGAGCGGGGTTCACCCGAGGAATCACGCTAAGTGCCGGATGGGGGTGCACCTAGGTGCAGGGCGCCCCGGAAGTATCGCCGTACCTTCGCAGGCCGGGCACGGTGCGACTCTCAGTCGCACCGTGCCGGGGCGTCACCCGGGCCGGCGCCAGCAGGTGGGGCTTGGGTGGGTCAGAGGCGGCGGAGGACTGCCACGACCTTGCCCAGGACGCTGGCCTCGTCGCCGGGGATCGGCTCGTAATTGGCGTTGTGGGGGACCAGCCAGACGTGGCCGTCCTTGCGCTTGAAGGTCTTGACCGTGGCCTCGCCCTCGATCATGGCGGCCACGATGTCACCGCTCTCCGCCACCGGCTGCTGGCGGACCACGACCCAGTCACCGTCGGCGATGGCGGCGTCGATCATGGAGTCACCGGCGACCTGCAGGAGGAAGAGCGTGCCCTCGCCGACGAGTTGCTTGGGGAGGGCGAAGACGTCCTCCACGCTCTCCTCGGCCAAGATCGGGCCACCGGCGGCGATGCGACCCACCAGCGGAACATAAGCGGCGGTGGGCCTGTTGATCGGGGTCTCGTCATTGCTGGCGTCGGGGTCGACCCAGAGCACCGGCTCGCCCGGCAGGCGAACCTCCAACGCACGCGGGCGGTGCGGGTCACGGCGCAGATAGCCCTTGCGCTGCAAGGCGGTCAACTGGTGCGACACGCTCGACGTGCTGGTCAGCTGCACGGCCTCGCCGATCTCACGCATGGAGGGCGGATAGCCGCGCCGTTGCACCGACTCGCGAATCACCTCGAGGATCTTGCGCTGCCTGGGGGTCAATCCCAGGGAGTCACGTCGGCGCACCGCGAGGTCCGCGACCCCGTTTGCGTCATCCCGCTCGCTCATGCTCTGCCTCCTCGCCCGACGGCCTGCCTCACCGGCAGACCTCCCGGTCCGTGGTCCTGATGTCGCACACAGCGACCGTATCGCTGTTGAAGATCATTTTCAAACAATTGTTCGAGTCTTCCTCGAAATTGCTTGCAGCGTGGTGTACAACATCGTACGGGAGTTCGATCGACATCGTGTTCGATTTGCCGATCTTTATGTGGCGTTTCTCGGGTCACGACGGCGGGAGGTCAATCGTGCGAGCGACCACAATCACAGACCTGGCCAGCGGCGACGTCAAGTGCCTCACCCTCGTGATGGAAACTGTCCAGCGGAGGGGCGGTTGCGCGGACATTCCCGATCAAGACCAGACGCGTGTCTGTACGGGCGATATTTCAGGTGATATGGCGGCCACGTGTTCGAGTTCCGCAGATGGGCGGAAACAGGACGAAGCCACGGACCTTGACACCACCCACGGGAGGCGCGCAGGGGCGGATGTCACCCACGGTGACGGCCCACGGCGCGCGAGCCCTGAGAGCGACGGCAGGGCGCACCCTGCCGGGGACTTCGTCCGAGAGGCCACCCCAGGAGCGACCGTCCCGAGAAGGGGGGTTGCGAAAGCAGGCGTTCGGGGTTCGGGAGTTGCCGGAGGAGGAGTTACAGCGATGGGGATCGCAGGTCCGGGGGGCACGCCCTCAGGCGTTGCGGAGCCGAGGGACTCAGGACCGGGAGTCCCGGGTTCGGGGCGTGTGGAAACGGGGGCTTCGGAGTTGGGGATCTCGGGGTCAGAGATTTCGGCAGCGGCAGCGGCAGTTTCAGGGGCCGGGGTCTCGGGGGCGCCGGCTGGGAGGGTTCGTGTCGTGGGCTTTACACCCGTGACAGTTTTGGGTCTGAACGTTTCGGGTGGGGGCGTTCGGGGTCAGGATGCTCCGAGTGAGGGTGTGTGGGGCGAGCGTGTCACGAGCGGGGGCGCTTTGGGCGAGCGGGGGCCGAGGGATGGCGCGCCAGGCGACGAGGAGTCGCCGGGGGAGAGTCGCCACGACGTTGCGGATGACGCTGACCCTCACGCCGAGGTTCGGAGGGATGGGGATGCGGAGGCCGGAAGGCCGGCAGCGCGGAGCGGTGCTCGGATGGGAAGGGACCCGTCGAAGGGGCTGGGCGCCCGCCGGGCGGCACCGGCTGGTAGGCCTCGCTTGCGGCTCGTGCCTTCGCCTCGCGCGGACTCTGACACCTTCCCGTCATCGTCATCGCTGTCTTCGTCCTCATCGCCCTCCCCATCGCTGTCCCCCTCCCCGTCGCCGTCGGCCAGGCTGTGGCCTGCGCGTGCGGATCAGGCGGCCGGTGTGCGCGTGCGGGATGCGCGAGTCGGGGCCCGCGCGCGTGACGACGTGCGGACAGGGTCACGCCGGACGGACGATGAACGGCTTGAGGCGCCAAGGCGTACCAATGATCAGCGGGCCAGAGTGCGGGCGCGCGGAGGCGAGGCGGTCGGAAGGCGGCGTGTGGCCGGAGATGAGCGATCCGGGGTGCGGGTGCGCGACGGTGCGGGGGGCGGAGGGCGGCGTGTGGCAGGGGATGAGCGGGCCGGGCTGCGGGTACCCGACGGCGATCGAGCTGGTGGGCGGCGTTTGGCCAAGGAGGAAGGGCTGTGGGCGCCTGATGGCGACCATGCCGGAGGGCGGCGTACTGCCAAGGAAGAGCGAGCCGGGCGGCGGCGTACCTCGAAGGAAGAGCGGGCCGGGCGGCGGCGTGCGGGTGAGGACGGGCGGGCCGGGGGGTGGCGGGGTGAGCGGGTCGGCGATGGGCCGTACGACCAGATGGCGGATGGTGGACGGCCGGCCCGGGGAGAGACGCCTGCCGGGCGTGGCGGTGACTCGGCGAAGTCCGGTGGGCGCCCGGGTGTGAAGGCTCGCCGAAGGGCGTGGAGAGCCTCGGGTCAGAGCCGTGTGGCCGGGCTGGTGGACGCCTCTCGAAGCGGTGCCGAGGTCTATGACCTGATGGCGGTCCGAGGCGTGGGTGGTTCTCGTGGGAGGGGCGGCAGGCGGCACGCCCCCGTCGGAGGCCGTGGCATCCTCCAGGGCGCGGCTCCCAGGACGCCCCCGGTGCGGCTCACGCGCCGGGGCCGGGCCGTGCTCGTGCTGGCTTTGGCGCTGCTGTCACTCGCCGGGTTCTGGCTCGGGATCTTGGCGGCGAGCCACGCGTCCACCGGACCGACCGGCGCGAGCCGACCCTGGACCGGATCAACCAGCGCGACCGGGGCGGGATCAACCAGCGCGACCGGTGCGGGATCAACCAGCGCGACCGGGGCGGGCGAGGCTTGGGTGGAGGGTCTTCAGGGGAGTGCGGTGTCAAGGGTGTGGTCAGGTGGTTCGGGCTCGATGCCGGGCTGAGTCGGTGTCCGGTGCTGGGTCGTACGTGCTGGACCTCTTTGACAGCAGTGAACGTTCGAGCCGTATGTGAGCGGGATTCACCGACGTGACGTGCAGCAACCGGAGTGACACGCGAGCCCGAGCCTGGGGCGACACGCCCGGGGCGAGTGGGAAGGCTGGGGTTGATCAGCGGGTTCCGCGTTGGGGTGCTTTCCAACTTGCGTTCATGCTCGCACCCTCCTACGGTTGGACCACAACATCTAGTAGTTACACCGATGTAGTTCACCACACCTAGTGTTTCGACGACCGCACCATGGCAGGCCATGGCGCGTGCGAGAGCCTATGGTGACGCGGGTTTCGCGCCGGTGGTGGCCCCGGTTCGAGGAGGCGTAAGCGTGCACTGTCCGTTCTGCCGCCATCCCGACACCAGGGTCATCGACAGCCGCTCCACCGAGGACGGCGCCGCCATCAGGCGTCGCCGGACGTGCTCCAAGTGTGGCCGACGATTCACCACGCAGGAGACCGTACTGCTGATGGTGAACAAGCGCAGCGGAGTGACCGAGCCCTTCTCGCGAGAGAAGGTCGTCGCGGGCGTGCGGCGAGCCTGTCAGGGCAGACCGGTGAGCGAGGACTCCCTGGCCCAGCTGGGTCAGAGCGTCGAGGAGGCCATCCGGGCCAGGGGCGCGGCCGAGATCGCCGCCAACGAGGTGGGGCTGGCGATCCTCGGGCCGCTGCGCGAGCTCGACGAGGTGGCGTACTTGCGTTTCGCATCGGTGTATCGCGGTTTCGAAAGTCTGGCGGATTTCGAGGCCGAGATCCAACAGTTGAAGGCGGAGAAGGGGGAGTCATGACGGAGACGTCCAGTGGTTCAGTGGCGCGCGGGGGCAAGCGTCCTCGCAAGGGCCTGAAGATGAAGCGGATCTTCACCACGCCCGGCGTGCACCCGTACGACGAGATCACATGGGAGCGCCGCGACGTTGTCATGACCAACTGGCGCGACGGGTCGATCAACTTCGAGCAGCGGGGCGTCGAGTTCCCCGAGTTCTGGTCGGTCAACGCGGCCAACATCGTGACCACCAAATACTTCCGCGGCGCGGTGGGCACGCCGCAGCGCGAGTGGAGTCTGAAGCAGCTCGTCGACCGCGTGGTCGGCGTCTACACCAGGACGGGGCTGGAGCACGGCTACTTCGCCAGTGAGGAGGACGCCGAGATCTTCGACCACGAGCTGAAGCACGCCCTGGTCCATCAGGTCTTCGCCTTCAACTCCCCGGTCTGGTTCAACGTCGGAACCCAGTCACCTCAGCAAGTGAGCGCTTGCTTCATCCTCTCCGTGGACGACCAGATGGAGTCGATCCTGGAGTGGTACAAGGAAGAGGGCGTGATCTTCAAGGGCGGCTCCGGGTCGGGGGTCAACCTCTCCCGCATCCGCTCGTCCAAGGAGCTGCTCTCCAGCGGCGGTACGGCGAGCGGCCCGGTGTCGTTCATGCGCGGCGCGGACGCCAGCGCGGGCACCATCAAGTCCGGCGGCGCGACCCGCCGGGCCGCCAAGATGGTCGTGCTCGACGTGGACCACCCGGACATCGAGGAGTTCATCGAGACCAAGGCGCGCGAAGAGGACAAGGTCCGCGCGCTGCGGGACGCCGGGTTCGACATGGACCTGGGCGGCAAGGACATCGTCTCGGTGCAGTACCAGAACGCCAACAACTCGGTGCGCGTCTCCGAGGAGTTCATGCGCGCGGTCGGCAAGGGGGACTCGTTCGGTCTGCGGGCCCGCCTGACCGGCGAGGTGATCGAGACCGTCGACGCGCGTGAGCTGTTCCGCAAGATGGCCAAGGCGGCGTGGGAGTGCGCCGACCCGGGCGTGCAGTACGACGACACGATCAACGACTGGCACACCACCCCGGAAACGGGCCGCATCACCGCGAGCAACCCCTGCTCCGAGTACGTCCACCTGGACAACTCCTCGTGCAACCTGGCCAGCATCAACCTGCTGAAGTTCCTGAACGACGACAACTCCTTCGACATCGCCGGCTTCGTCAAGCTGACCGAGCTGATCATCACCGCGATGGACATCTCGATCACCTTCGCGGACTTCCCGACGGAGAAGATCGGCGAGACCACCCGCGCCTACCGCCAGCTCGGCATCGGCTACGCCAACCTGGGCGCGCTCCTCATGGCGACCGGCCACGCGTACGACTCCGACGGCGGCCGTGCGGTGGCCGGAGCGATCACGTCGTTGATGACCGGGGTGTCCTACCGGCGCAGTGCCGAACTGGCCGGCGTGGTGGGGCCGTACGACGGTTATGCCCGTAACGCCGAGCCGCACAAGCGGGTCATGCGCAAGCACGCCGCCGCCAACGACGACCTGCGCACGGTCGGCACCGTGGACGCCAAGATCCACGCCGAGGCGACCCGCCAGTGGACCGAGTGCCTTAAGACCGGCGAGAAGAACGGCTACCGCAACGCCCAGGCGAGCCTGCTGGCCCCCACGGGGACCATCGGCTTGATGATGGACTGCGACACGACCGGGATCGAGCCGGACCTGGCGCTGGTCAAGTTCAAGAAGCTCGTCGGCGGCGGGTCGATGCAGATCGTCAACCAGACGATCCCGCGCGCGCTCAGGCAGCTGCACTACCAGCAGGAGCAGATCGAGGCCATCGTCGAGTACATCGCCGAGCACGGCCACGTGGTGGACGCCCCCAGCCTGCGGCCCGAGCACTACGAGGTGTTCGACTGCGCGATGGGCGAGCGGGCCATCGCGCCCATGGGTCACGTCCGGATGATGGCCGCCGCGCAGCCGTTCCTGTCCGGCGCGATCTCCAAGACCGTCAACCTCCCGGAGTCGGCGACGATCGACGACATCGAGCAGGTCTACATGGAGGGCTGGAAGCTCGGGCTGAAGGCGCTCGCGGTCTACCGCGACAACTGCAAGGTGGGCCAGCCGCTGTCGGTGGGCGGCACGAAGAGCGAGTCGAAGACGGCCGAGGCCGAGGCCGAGCCGGAGCCCGAGGTCAAGGTCATCGAGGTCAACCGGCCGACCAGGCGCCGGATGCCCAACCAGCGGCCCAGCACCACGACCCGGTTCACGGTGGGCGGCGCCAAGGGCTACATGACGGCCTCCTCCTACCCTGACGACGGGCTGGGCGAGGTCTTCCTCAAGATGTCCAAGCAGGGTTCGACGCTGGCGGGCGTCATGGACGCCTTCTCGGTGGCGATCTCGATCGGCCTGCAGTACGGGGTGCCGCTCGAGACGTACATGAGCAAGTTCGTCAACATGCGCTTCGAGCCCGCCGGCATGACGGATGACCCGGACATCCGGATGGCGACCTCGGTGATGGACTACATCTTCCGCCGCCTGGCGCTGGACCACCTGCCCTACGACGAGCGGGCGGCGCTGGGGATCTTCTCGATGGCCGAGCGGGCGGCGCAGCAGCGCGGCGAGGACCCGTCGGCGCTGCAGGAGTCGGTCGACCGCGAGGCGCTGGCCCAGTCGGCGCCGATCGAGGAACGGCCGAAGCCGGAGGCGGTCAAGGAGCTGACGCTGGAGAGCCACCAGCGCTTCACGGCGGACGCGCCGCTCTGCATGACGTGCGGCACGAAGATGCGCCCGGCGGGCAGCTGCTACGTCTGCGAGGGCTGCGGCTCCACCAGCGGCTGCAGCTGATCTCGCGTCCAGGTGAGAAATCACGGATGAGCGCACTGCCCCGGGAGGTCACCAGGGTGGCCGGCCCGCGAGACCTTGGAGCGGGGCGGCCGCCGGCGACGGCCAAGGGGACGGCTCGGACGCCGCTTCCCCGGTGACGTCCAGCGCGGTGCCGTACAGGCGGGTGACCTGGAGCCGGATGGTCATCCGCCGGTCGTGCACCATCTGCCGGAGAAATGCCTCTTGGTCCCTGGGGGCGTTCGGCTGCATGGCGAGGAGTTCGAGGCCGGCCTCGTCGCCGGGCTCGGTGCTCACCGGTGACAGCTCGGCCTCGCCCTCGGCCACGGCGTAGGACCGGAAGTCGTCGCTAGCGACGTAGAGGGCGCCGTGCGGGTCACGCTGGAGCTGGCGGACCTTGAGGCGGTCGGCGATGGTGGAGATCCTGACGACCTGCCGTTCGGGGTCCCAGGTGTAGGCGACGGTGGACAGGTGCGGCCGGCCGCTGCTCTTCTGCGTCGCGAGCGCGCCGAAGCGCTGCCGGGCGAGCAGGTCGGCCAGCTCCGTGTCCTGGAGCGCGCGGGGGGCCGGGCCTGCCCCGGGACCATACGACACACATCCTCCTTTATCCGCCTTCGACCCACAGTAGTAGGAGCAGTCAGCCCCTGCCGAGTCGTTGGCCAGGAGGCGCGCGGTCAGCCCATACCGAGTTGCTGGGACAGGCGCTGGGTGTCGGAGATGACCCAGTATTCGGCGAACCGGTCACCCTCGGCGCGGAGGATGTCGTGGCCGCTGAAGGCGATCCGGGTGCCCTCCGGCACGGTCGTGCCCGGCAGGCCGCCCCGGTAGGAGCCCGCGAACGTCCACCGCGCCGCCACGGTCGCCCCGTCCACGATCGGGCCCATGTCGAGCGTGACCGTGACGCCGGAGAACGGCGCGTGCCCCTGCTCCAGCGTCGCGATCAGCTCGTCGGGCCCACGTACGTCCACGCCCGGCCAGTGACCGACGAAGCCGGGGCCGACCAGGTCGTGCGCGAGCCGGAAGTCCCCGTTCCACATCTCCAGCAGCCAGCGTTCGTACAGTTCGGCGATCATCTTGACCGGCTACCCGGCAGGCGCGCACATTCACGTCCCGGGTCGCGCAGATAGGTTGTGGGCCATGAATCTCGCGATCACCCATGGGTACGTGGTCCCCGTGGCCGGCGACCCCATCGACGACGGCACCGTCCTGATCAGGGACGGGAAGATCGTCGAGGTGGGCCGCGATGTGGAGGTGCCGCCGGACTGCACGGTGGTGGACGCCGAGGGCGGCTGGGTGCTGCCCGGGTTCGTGGAGGCGCACGGCCATCTCGGCGTGTACGAGGAGGCCGAGGGCTGGGCCGGCCGCGACACCAACGAGACGACCGACCCGAACGGCGCCCGGCTGCGCGCCCTGGACGCCATCAACCCGGCGGAGCTGGGCTTCGCCGACGCGCTGTCCGGCGGCGTCACCACGGCGGTGATCAAGCCGGGCTCCGCCAACCCGATCGGCGGGCAGACGGTCGCGATCAAGACCTGGGGCAGGACCGTCGACGAGATGCTGATCAGGGAGCCGGTGAGCGTCAAGAGCGCGCTCGGCGAGAACCCCAAACGCGTGTACGGCGACCAGAAGAAGCTGCCGTCCACCCGGCAGGGGGTGGCCGCGGTGATCCGCGAGGCGTTCATGAAGGCCCAGGACTACCGGGCCAGGCGCGCCGCCGCCCGCGAGGAGGGCAAGCCGTTCGACCGGGACGCCACGCTGGAGGTGCTCGTCCGGGTCCTCGACGGTGAGCTGCCCTGGTGCCAGCACACGCACCGGGCCGACGACATCGCGACCGCGCTGCGGCTCGCCGACGAGTTCGGCTACCGCCTGGTGATCAACCATGGCACCGAGGGGCATCTGCTGGCCGACCTGCTGGCCGAGCGCGGCGTCCCGGTCATCATCGGCCCGCTGTTCACCAGCCGGTCGAAGGTGGAGCTGCGGCAGCGCTCGCTGCGCAACCCCGGCATCCTGGCCCGGGCCGGGGTCGAGGTGGCGATCACCACCGACCATCCCGTGGTGCCCATCCACTTCCTGGTCCACCAGGCCACGCTCGCGGTCAAGGAAGGGCTGGACGCGGCGGAGGCGCTGCGCTCGATCACCGTCAACCCGGCCCGCATCATGGGCATCGACGACCGGGTGGGCGCGCTGCGGCCGGGGCTCGACGGTGACGTGGTCATCTGGTCGGGTGATCCGCTCGACGTGATGAGCCGGGCGCTGCGGGTGTTCGTGTCGGGCCGGGCGGTGTACGCCTACCCGGAGGGGGCCGTCGATCCCTACTACAGCGAGGTCCGCAAGTGATCGGCAAGCGAGCGTCGATGCGGTTACGTCACAGTGGGAGCCCGAAACGAAGGAAGGCTTCGCGATGACCGCTCCGCCCCCCACGTCGACGCACGATCAGCGCCCCAGCAAGGCGTTGCTGATCTGCCTGGTGATCTCCAGCGCGCTGGCCCTGGTCGTGCTGGTGTTCCTGCTGCTGGAGGGCGGCCCGGCCGGGTTCGGGGTGTCGGCGGCGCTGGCGGTGACGCCGCTGCCGGTGCTGCTGGCGGCGGTGCTCTCACTGGACCGGCTGGAGCCGGAGCCGAAGCTCCACCTGCTGTTCGCGTTCGCCTGGGGGGCGGGGGTGGCGGTGGTCCTCGCGATCGTGCTCACGATGGCGGGGCAGGCGCTCTTCGCCCGGGCCGGCTACGGGCCCGAGCAGGTCGACGTGGCCGGCACGGTGTTCCTGGCGCCGGTGATCGAGGAGGCGCTCAAGGGCTCGGCGCTGCTGCTGCTCCTGCGCAGGAGGCGGGAGATCGACGGGCTGACCGACGGCATCGTGTACGCCTCGATGGCCGGGCTGGGCTTCGCCGTCGTGGAGAACGTCGGCTACTACCTGCTCGCCTACGGGCAGGACGGCCTGGAGGCGGCCGTGCAGCTCTTCGTCATCCGAGGGCTGATCGACCCGCTGGGGCACCCGGTCTACACCTCGATGATCGGGGTGGGCGTCGCCTACGCGCTGACCCGCCGCAACGCCTTCCGCTTCGCCGCGATCCCGCTCGGCTACCTGGGCGCGGTCCTGCTGCACGGCCTGTGGAACGGCGCGGCCACGATGGAGTCGCTGCCGGCGCTCGGCATCGCGTATCTGGTGATCATGGCAGTGCTCATCTGGCTGATCATGATCACCGTCAGGGAGCGTCGGCACTTCGTCGCCAAGATGGCCGTCTACCTGCCCGGATACGAGGAGACCGGGCTGGTCACGCCGCCGGACATCCGCATGCTGTCCACCCTTCCGGCCCGCCGGGCGGCCCGTAAGTGGGCCAGGCGCGCCAGGCTCGGCCGGGCGATGAGCGACTATCAGCAGGCGGCCACCGAGCTGACCATGCTGCACCTGCGCACCGAGCGCGAGGGCATGGACGCCGGGCGGTTCGAGGCCGAGCGGGACGCGCTGCTGGGGGCCATGGCGAGGGCCCGGCGCTGGTGACCGGCCGACCCGGCGCTGACATAATCGGGGCAGTCCCCCCGAAGGAGATCAGATGAGCTGGGTGGAGATCGAATCCGAGTCCGAGCTGCGCGCACTACTGGGCGAGGTGATGCCCCGGGCGGCCACCAAGGACCGGGTGCGCCTGCACGAGCGTGACCGGCAGTGGCTGGCGGCCTCGCCGTTCTGCCTGATCGCGACCGCGGCCGCGGACGGCACGTGCGACGTCTCGCCCAAGGGCGACCCCGCCGGTTTCACGTACGTCATCGACGACAGCACGATCGCCATCCCGGACCGCCCCGGCAACCGCAGGGCCGACGGCTTCCTCAACATCCTGGCCAACCCGCGGGTCGGCCTGATCTTCGTGGTCCCCGGCCGCAACGAGACCCTGCGGATCAACGGCCGTGCCCGGCTGGTCAGGGAGGCGCCGTTCTTCGACGAGATGATCGTCAAGGGCAACCGGCCGGCCCTGGCGCTCGTCGTGGAGATCGAGCAGATCTTCCTGCACTGTGGCAAGGCGTTCATGCGCAGCAAGCTCTGGAAGTCCGACACGTGGGCCCCCGACGCGCTGCCCTCGCACGCCACCCTCGTCAAGGACGTGCAGGCGACCGAGGAATCCCTGGCCGACCTGGAGGCTTACTACGCCGACGCCTCCTACAGCATGAAGCTCTACGGCTGAGGCCGGGCGCCCGCAGCCTGGGGCGCCGACCGGCCTGGAACGTTCCTACGCGGCGGGCGTGGGACCGCCGGGAAAGCGGATGACGTTACGGCCGCTGTAGGCGCGCAGGTCGACGACCTTCGGGTCGGTGGCGGTTCTGCGCCGGTCCGCCGAGCCGATGTCGCGGACCTTGTGCCTGACAACGCGCGGTGCGACCGCGACCAGCCTGTTCATGTGAGCCCCCCGTGATAATCCTGTTACCTATGTTATCTACAGATACCCCTGTATGTTCGGTGTAAGGATCAGATCAGTAGGGAAGTCGTCGGCCTGACGGAGATCGCAGGTCCACATCCGTGTCCCGGTCCGGACGCCGCTTGCTCGTCGTCTTGACGGTTCTCACGCGTCTCATGGTCTGCCCCCTCTGGCGCTCGCCCTGGGGCCCACTCTGCGCCGCGCCGGTTGACAACGACTTGGCGACGGGTTGCCCTGGGCGACAACCTAACCGGCGGCACGCGGACGCTCAACGCATTTGTACGTCTTCGTACAGTGTCGGCGGGCGGGCGGGCGGGAGTGCGGGCGGCGCCGGGGCCGGAGCCGGGGCCGCCCGCTGTCCGTCACACGGTGCCGGGAGCGATCCTGGTCGTGACCGCGATCCGGTTCCACGCGTTGATCATCGCGATCGCGACCACCAGCGACGCGAGCTGCTGCTCGCTATAGTGCTCGGCCGCCTCCTGCCATACCGCGTCGGGCACGGCCGCGCGGTCGGCCATCCTGGTCGCCTCCTCGGTGAGCGCCAGCGCGGCCCGCTCCGCCGGGGTGTAGACGGTGGCCTCCCGCCAGGCCGCCACCGACCAGAGCCGCTCGTCGCTCTCGCCGGCCTTCTTCAGGTCACGGCTGTGCATGTCGACGCAGAACGCGCAGCCGTTGATCTGGCTGGCGCGCAGCTTCATCAGCTCCAGCGTGCCGAGCGGCACCCCGCAGTTGTGCAGGTACGCCTCCACGGCGCCGAACGATTTGTAGGCCTCTGGGGCGAGCGCCGCCACATTGAGCCGCTGAGTCATGGGAATCTCCTTGGTGTGGTGCTTACTCAAGGAGGACGGGACAGGGCTGCTCGTTGTGACGGCTTCGGCGGAAAATCTTTCAGCCCGCGCAGTTGCCCCACGAGGTGCGGCCGCCCCACGCCTCCACCTTGCCGCGCGGGTCCTTGGTCCAGCCGGCGTACTTCACGCACTTCCACGCCCCGGTGAGGTGACCGGTCTCGGCGTAGTAGCGGTACTCGTTCACGTCCACCGACTTGGCGCCGCGGCGGATGCTGAGCGCGGCGCCGGTGGTCGTACGGGCTCCCCGGAAGGCCGTCTTGATGGCGGCGACGCAGTTCTTGCCGCTGCGCTTGTTGTACATGAGGTACACATGCCCGAACACCGCGCCGCGGCGGGTCTTCATCGGGCGGTGACCGTCGGCGACCCGCTTGAATCCGGGGCCGCAGATGCTCTCCGGGGACTCGACCGCGGAGGCGGCGTAGGCGGGTGCGGGGACGGCGGCGATCCCGGCGGCGACCAGGGTGGCCGCGATGACCGTTCTCGTAAGCACGAGCTTCCCTTCATAAGGGGACGTTCAGGACAACAATGGACTTTACTGTGGCCTGACCGATTTATGGGGTGTTCGTGAAGATTCATGCCGTGCCCCTCATCGCCGTCTGCGCTGCTTGGGGCGTTTTCTGGGGGTCCTGGTCGGCGCTGCTGCCCGCCGTCAAGGAGCAGCTCGGGGCCTCCACGGCGGAGTTCGGGCTGGCGCTGATCGGCACGCCGGTGGGCGCGATCCCGGTGATGGCCCTGGCCGGGCGGCTGGCCTCCGGCCGGGAACGTCCCGCGCTGCTCACCGCCACGGTGGTCTTCGCGCTGAGCATCGCGGCCGTCGGGCAGGTCACCTCACCCGCGCAGCTCGCCGTGGCGCTGCTGGTCGTCGGCGCCACCAGCGGGGCGCTCGACGTCACGCTCAACATGGCCACCGGGCGGGCCGAGCGGGAGAGCGGGCGCAGGCTGTTCCAGCCGGTGCACGCCGCCTTCCCCGTCGCGGTCATCGTCGCCGCGCCCGCCACCGGCCTGGCCCGCGAGCAGGGCGCCGGGACGCAGGCGGTGTTGCTGGCGATCGGCGTGCTCATCGTGGCCGCGGCGGTCTCGCTGACGCTCCTGCCCATGGGCCGCGGCCTGCCGCCCGCGCCGGGCGAGGGCGCCGGGCCGCGCCGGTGGACCGCCGCGCTGCTGCTCGGCGGGCTGCTGGCGGGCGTGCTCGCCATCGAGAACGCCGTCGAGCAGTGGTCGGTGCTGCTGCTCGAAGAGCACCAGGGCGCTTCCGTCCTGCTGGCGAGCGCCGCGCCCGCCGCCTACATGACCGCGCTCACCGTCGGCCGCCTCATCGCTCAGGCCCTGCCCCTGCTCACGCCGCGCACCCTCTATCTGGTGGCGGGGGTGGGCGGCTGCGGCGGCATCGCCCTGGCGGGCCTCGCCGGCTCGCCGGTGGCCGCCCTGGCCGGGTTCGCCCTCACCGGGCTCACCCTCGGCCCGCTGGTGCCCGCTCTGCTCAGCCGGGCCGCCGCCGACGACGCCACCGGAGCGCTCGTGTCCGGCGTGTCCGCCATCTCCTACACCGGCTTCGTGGTCTCCCCGCTGCTCGTCGCCGCGCTGGCGGCCTGGCTAGGCCTGCCCGCCGCCCTCGCCTGTCTGGGCCTGCTCGCCCTCCCGCTGCTGGCGATGGCCGCGTTCGTACGGCCTGAATATGGCCGTTCGTTGAGGAGATGAAGGCCCGCCACCGGGTAGCCCATCCGCGAGGCGACGAAAGAGGGGAACATCATGGCTGTCTGCGAGACCTGCGGCAACGACTACGACATGGCCTTCGAGGTGCACGCGCAGGGGTCCGTGCACACCTTCGACTCCTTCCAGTGCGCGATCCAGGCGATGGCGCCGATCTGCGAGCACTGCGGCACCAAGGTCATCGGGCACGGGGTCCAGTCGGGCGAGCACTGGTACTGCTGCGCGCACTGCGCCCGCCAGGAGGGAACCCGGGGTATCGTCGACCGGATCATGGCCGGCGCGTCCGCCTGAGGTTAAACCATCCTTTCCTACCAAAAATGTGGGAGACTAGGGTGGTGAGCCTGGACAGTATTCGACCATCGAGCGTGCGCGCGGACTCGCCACTGACCGCTGCCATCCTGGCAGGGCGGTGGATCCGAGCCGCGGCCGTCGACGATGAGCGCGGCCGGCGCTGGCTGGCCAACCCTGATCCGCACGGCACCTCGGCCGTCACCCCGGAGGCCTGGTCGCTGCATTCCGGCGCGGCCGGGATCGTGCTGTTCTTCCTGGAGCTCGCGGCCGCCACCGGCCACGACGCCTACCTGGAGGACGCGCGCGCCGGAGCCCGGCGGCTGGCCGCCACCTGGCGGGAGCAGGGCGGCGATCTCACCCTCTATCACGGGCTGACCGGCACGATGGTCGCGCTCATGGAGGCCGGCTGGGTGCTCGGGGACGAGGTCTTCGAGCGCGAGTCCCGGGCCATCGCCGACCTGATCGTCCAGCGCGGGCGCACCTCCGGCGACGGCGTCGGCTGGTCGAGCGAGTCGGCCCAGCGGGGCGACGGCGGCATCGTGCTGGGCCTGCTGCGCGCGGCCACCCGCCTCGGCGAGCCCGCCTACGAGGAGGCCGCCGTCGAGGCGGGCCTGCGCATCGCCCGGCTGCCCGTCCCCGGGCATCGCTTCGGCAACCACGCCGACCTGCCGCTGGACGCGGTCACGCCCGGCTTCCTCGCCGGTACGGCGGGCACGGCGTTCCTGCTGGCCCGGCTCTACGGTGTGACGGGTGACCAGCGCTTCCTGCGGGCGGCGCGCAGCGGCGCCGACTTCGTCCGCGAGGTGAGCCACGTGGAGGGCCGGTGGGCGGTGGTGCCGCATCACGTGCCGCAGGCCCGCGAGCTGCACTATCTGGGGTTCTGCTCAGGCTCGGCGGGGGTGGCCCGGATGTTCTACGAGCTGCACCGGGTGGGCGGCGAGCCGGGCGATCTGGACTGGGTGGAGCGGCTGGCCCAGGGCATCGCGCGCAGCGGCGTCCCCAGCCGCAGGACCGAGGGCTACTGGAACGTGGCCTGCCAGTGCTGTGGCACGGCGGGGCTGGTGGAGCTGTTCGTCGGGCTGTGGGCGGCGACGGGGCGGGAGTCGCACCTGGAGTTCGCGCGCGGGCTCGCCACGGACCTGATCGGGCGCGCCACCGACCACGACGGCCGGGGCTATCGGTGGTATCAGGCCTACCGGAG
Source organism: Nonomuraea glycinis (assembly GCF_035920485.1). Classification (GTDB taxonomy): domain Bacteria; phylum Actinomycetota; class Actinomycetes; order Streptosporangiales; family Streptosporangiaceae; genus Nonomuraea; species Nonomuraea glycinis. Next base: position 9,387,009 of record NZ_CP109166.1, on the reverse strand, counting down.
GCTGCGGCCCGGCGAGGTGAGCGCCGACACCGGCTACATGGTGGGTGCGGCCGGCATCGGCGCGGCGCTGCTGCACCTGGACGCGGCGGGCCAGCCGGACCAGGCGCGCCGGGCCATCCTCCTGCCGGACAACCCGTTCCCCGCCATCCCGGTCCCCACCTCCGCCCTACGCCGCCAGAACTGACCGACCCCCTGCATGGCCCGGCGCCAGAACTGACCGACCCCCTGCATGGCCCGGCGCCAGGACTGACCGACCCCCTGCATGGCCCGGCGCCAGGACTGACCGGCCTCAACCCCTCCTGCGCAGCCCGGCGCCGGGGCTGAGCGGCCCCGCTCACCTTCACGGCCCGCGAGACGACGTCTCGCGGGCCGTGCTCATGCGGGGGCGCAGGTGGCGGATCTTGCCCAATCTGACGCTCGGACGGCAGTTGGCGGGCCTGGCGCGTGGCCGCCTGGGTGGCGCAATCTCCCCGTTATCCCTATATTCCTACCTGATTGATAGGTTGAGCATCAGCGCAGGTGAGAGCGGAGGCAAGCATGGTACGGGTGGTCGCGCGGCGGCGCCGGGCCGATCGTGCCCGGCAGGTGGCGGATCTGCTGCGCAGGCAGATCGTGCTCGGGCAGTTCCCGCACGGCCAGTTGCCGCTGGAGGCGGCGCTGGCCCGCGAGTTCGCCACCTCGCGCAACACCGTGCGCGAGGCGCTGCACCTGCTGCGCGAGGAGGGACTCGTCGAGCGGTGCCCCGGGGTGGGCACCACGGTGGCGGCGGAGAAGTATCCGCATGGCCTGCACCGGCTGCTCGGCCTGGCCGAGACCCTGCACGAGCACGGCGAGGTCACCAACCAGGTCAGGACGATGACCCTGATCGAGCCGCCCGCCACGGTCGGCCACCGGCTCGGCCTGGCCCCCGGCGAACACGTCATCTACCTCGAACGGCTCCGGCTGCTCAACGGCCTGCCGCTCTCGCTGGACCTGACGTACCTGCTCCGTGAGGTCGGCGAGCCCCTGTTCGACGCGGACCTGGCGCACAACGACATCTTCGTGCTGCTCGAAGGGATCGCCGGCCAGCCGCTCGGCATGGCGGAGCTGACCCTCGAAGCGGTGAACGCCGATCCCCACACCGCAGCCGCGCTCGACGTGCCGCGCGGCGCCGCGCTGCTCATGGTCGAGCGGCTCACCCACCTGGCCGACGGCCGGCCGGTCGACCTGGAGTTCATCCGCTTCAGAGGCGACCGGCTGACCATGCGCGGCCACCTGAACCGCGAACCGGAGGAGTAGTCATGGCACTGATCTCGCAGCGGGTCGAGGTCCCCGTCACCATCGACGAGGCGCTCTGCATCGACGGCTGCACGCTCTGCGTCGAGGCCTGCCCGCTCGACTCGCTCGCGATCAGCGACGAGACGGGCAAGGCGTACATGCACGTCGACGAGTGCTGGTACTGCGGCCCGTGCGCCGCCAGGTGCCCCGTCGACGCCGTCACCATCAACATCCCCTTTCTGCTGCGATGAAGGAATCCCCCATGCGCAAGGCCCTGGCGGCTCTCGCCCTGCTGGCCGCGGCCGGCTGCTCCGTCTCAGGCACCACGGGCGGCGCCGGCAAGACGACGGTCGTCGTCGGCTACCAGTCCAAGACCATCAACACCGTGACCGCCGGCACCCTCCTGCGCTCGCTCGGCTACCTGGAGAAGCGGCTCGGCGACAAGTACACCGTCGAGTGGCAGGACTTCGAGACCGGCGCCCCCATCACCGCCAAGATGGTCGCCGGGAAGATCGACATCGGCTCGATGGGCGACTACCCGCTGCTGATCAACGCCTCCCGCACCCAGGCCATCCCGGCGGCCCGTACGGAGCTGGTCTCCATCACGGGCTACAACCTGCGCGGCGGCCTCAACATGGTCGTCGTCCCGCCCGGCGCGAAGGCGAAGACTCTCAAGGACCTGAAGGGCGCCAAGATCTCCGCCAGCGTCGGCTCCGCCGGCCACGGCACGCTCGTCCAGGCGCTGGAGAAGGCGGGCCTCGACCCGGCCACCGACACCGAGATCGTCAACCACCAGCCGGCGGTCGGCTCCTCCCAGCTCGAATCCGGCGGCGTCCAGGGCTACGCGCAGTTCGTGGCCTGGCCGGGCCTGCTGGTCTTCCAGGACAAGGGCCGCCTGATCTACGACGGCTCCGCGCTGGACGTGCCCACCTTCCACGGCGTGGTGCAGCGCGAGGCGTACGCCAAGGAGCACCCCGAGGTGGTGGACGCCTTCCTCAAGGCGCAGCTGGACGCCACCCGTTACCTGCACGAGCACCCTCTGGAGGCCGCCGAGTCGGTGGCGAAGTCCACCGGCCTGCCGGCCGAGGTCGTCTACCTCTACAACGGGCGGGGCGGCATCTCCACCTTCGACGTCACGCTCAAGCCGCAGCTCAAGGCCGCGCACGAGCACGACGTGCCGTTCCTCAAGCGGATCGGCACCGACTTCCCCGGGGTGGACGTCTCGGCCTTCGTCAACGACTCCTACCTGCGCAAGGCGTACGGCGCGGCCTACGACACGGACGTGGCCCGGCTGACGAACCCGGCCGCGATCACCGGCACCGACCCGGTGTGCGGCGAGCCGGTCGACGACCCGAAGACGGCCTCCGAGCTCTGGCTGACCGGCGCCACCGAGACCCAGCCCGCCGCCACGCCCACCTGCCTGCTGCGCCAGATCGCCAAGGCGGGCGACACCGTACGGGCCGCGTACATCCCGGACACGACCACCGGCACCAAGTGGTTCGCCGGCGACTCCGTCTGGCTGCGCGACCCCGAGGCCGCCGCGAACGCCCGGTTCCTGCCCTTCACCACGCAGGACGGCGCCGACGCCTACCGCGAGGAGCACCCGAAGGCAGAGCCCGTCACCTACGAGGCCGCGCTCAAGGCCGCCGAGCAGGGTGGGGACACCTGATGGGCGCCCGGCGGTGGAGCGGGGTGGTCAAGGTGGCCTCGCTGCTGGCGGCGGCGGGATTGTGGCAACTGCTCACGGTCACCGACGCGCGCCTGTGGCTGACCTTCGACCGGCTGCCGACGCTCGACGAGATCGCCGGTGAGGCCGCGCGCCGGCTCGCCACCTCGGTCTTCTACCTGGACCTGCTGCAGAGCCTGGTGCGCATCCTCACCGGGTTCGGCCTGGCCGCGGTGGCGGGCCTGGCCGTGGGCATCGCCGTCGCCCGCTCACCGCACACCCGCGACGTGGTGCTGCCGCTGCTCGAAGCGCTGCGCCCGATCCCGGCGATCGCGCTGGTCCCGGTGGCGATCCTGCTCTTCCCCACCGACGAGCAGGGCATCGTGTTCATCACCTTCGTCGCCGCGTTCTTCCCGATCATGGTCAGCACCCGGCACGCCGTGCGGGCCCTGCCCACCCTGTGGGAGGACGCCGTCAAGACGCTCGGCGGCGGCCGTCGCCACGTGCTCTGGAACGTCGTGCTGCCCGGCATCCTGCCCGGCCTGTTCGGCGGGCTGTCCGTCGGCATGGGCGTGGCGTGGATCTGCGTGATCTCCGCGGAGATGATCTCCGGCGAGTTCGGCGTCGGCTACCGCACCTGGCAGTCCTACACCCTCGTCGACTACCCGGCGGTGATCGTCGGCATGATCACCATCGGCCTGCTCGGCTGGCTCACCTCGGCCGCCATCGAACTCATCGGGCGCAAGGCCACCCGCTGGCTGCCCCGCGCGGAAGGGAGCACCGCATGACGACGCTCGCGCAACGCACGACGACCGCCGAGGCGCAGGCCGGGCTGGGGTTCCACCTGGAGGCGCTGTCCCTGGGCTACAGCCGCGACCTGGTCCTGCGGGAGATCGAGCTGGAGGTGGTGCCCGGCGAGGTGCTGGTCATCGTCGGCTCCTCGGGGTCGGGCAAGTCCACACTGCTCAGGTCACTGGCCGGGCTGCTCCGGCCGTACAGCGGGAGAGTGCTGGCGGGCGGCGCGGAGGTCGCGGCCACGTCGGGGGACCGCGCGATGGTCTTCCAGGACGACGGGCTGCTGCCGTGGCGGACCGTCCGGCGCAACGTCGAGCTGCCGCTGCGCATCCGCAGGATCCCGCGGCGCGAGCGCGCGGCGGCGGCGCACGCCTGGATCGGCCGGGTGGGCCTGGCCGGGTCGGAGGACAAGCTGCCCCGCGAGCTGTCCGGCGGCATGCGGCAGCGCGTCCAGCTCGCCCGGGCCCTCGTCGGCGCGCCCCGCGCCGTGCTGATGGACGAGCCGTTCGGCGCGCTCGACGCCCAGACCCGCGCCCAGATGCAGCGCCTGCTGCTCGACGTGCTGCGCGACACCCGGGCCACCGTGGTCTTCGTGACCCATGACGTGGACGAGGCCCTGCTGCTCGCCGACCGGGTGGTGGTGCTCGAACGGCAGGGCATCCGCTCGGTGATCGAGGTGCCGGGGCCGCGTGACCCCGACGCCGACAGGGGCGAACTGCGCGCCAGGATTCTGGAGGAGCTTTAGATGGACATCCCCTCGATCGAGGACCGCCTGCACCTGGAGTGCGAGGTGCTCGTCGTCGGCGGCGGCACCGCGGGCACGATGGCCGCGATCACCGCGGCCGAGCAGGGCGCCGACGTCCTGCTGCTGGAGAAGGCGCACGTACGGCACAGCGGCGCGCTGGCCATGGGCATGGACGGCGTCAACAACGCCGTCATCCCCGGCAAGGCCACGCCCGAGGACTACGTCGCCGAGATCACCCGGGCCAACGACGGGATCGTCAACCAGAAGACGATCTACCAGACGGCCACCCGGGGCCACGAGATGGTCAAGCGCCTCGAACGCTACGGCGTGAAGTTCGAGAAGGACGAGTACGGCGAGTACGCCGTGCGCAGGGTGCACCGCTCGGGCAGCTACGTCCTGCCGATGCCCGAGGGCAAGGACGTCAAGAAGGTCCTCTACCGGGTGCTGCGCCGCCGCGACATCAGGGAGAAGGTGCGCATCGAGAACCGGGTCATGCCGGTCCGGGTGCTCACCGTCGACGGCCGGGCGACCGGGATCGCCGGATTCGACACCAGGACCGGGCAGTTCGTCACCGTCTCGGCCGGTGCGGTCATCCTGGCCACCGGCGCGTGCGGCCGCCTCGGCCTGCCCGCCAGCGGCTACCTCTACGGCACCTACGAGAACCCCACCAACGCCGGCGACGGCTACGCCATGGCCTACCACGCGGGCGCGGAGCTCAGCGGCATCGAGTGCTTCCAGATCAACCCGCTGATCAAGGACTACAACGGCCCGGCCTGCGCGTACGTGGCCAACCCGTTCGGCGGCTACCAGGTCAACAGCAAGGGGGAGCGGTTCGTCGACTCCGACTACTGGTCGGGGCAGATGATGGCGGAGGTGGCCGCGGAGATCGACTCGGCCCGCGGGCCCATCTACCTCAAGCTCACCCACCTGCCCGAGGAGACCATCAGCGCGGTCGAGAACATCCTGCACTTCACCGAGCGGCCCACCCGCGGCACCTTCCACGCCGGGCGCGGCCACGACTACCGCACCCACGACGTGGAGATGCACATCTCCGAGATCGGCCTGTGCGGCGGCCACTCCGCCTCCGGGGTGTGGGTGGACGAGCACGGCGCGACCACGGTGCCCGGCCTGTACGCGGCCGGTGACCTGGCCTGCGTGCCGCACAACTACATGATCGGCGCCTTCGTGTTCGGCGACCTCGCCGGCACGCACGCCGCCGCGCACAACCGCGCCGCCGAGGCGCTGCCCGAGGACCAGATCGCCGCCGCGCACGAGCTGATCTACCGGCCGCTGCGCCACCCGGACGGGCCGCCGCAGCAGCAGGTGGAGTACAAACTGCGGCGCTTCGTCAACGACTACATCGCCCCGCCCAAGACCGGCGCCAAGCTGGAGATCGCGCTGGAGTCCTTCGAGCGGATGCGCGACGAGATCGCCTCGATGGGCGCGCGCACCCCGCACGAGCTCATGCGCTGCGCGGAGGTCGACTTCATCCGCGACTGCGCCGAGATGGCCGCCCGCGCGTCGCTCACCCGTACCGAGAGCCGGTGGGGTCTCTACCACGAGCGCGCCGACCTGCCCGTCCGGGACGACGCCGAGTGGCTCTACCACCTGAACCTGCGCAGGCGCGCCGACGGCGCGATGGAGTTCGTGAAGCGGCCGGTGGAGCCCTACCTCGTGCCCGTCCCGGAGTTCACGCCCACCGGCGGCGAGCCGGTGCACCTCGGCGCCCAGGTCGCCACGGCCGTCCGGCGCGTCACCACCGACCGCGCCGAGCGGACCGCGGTCGGGCGCTCGCCCCGGATCCTGGAGCTGAACGAGCTGGCCGACGGGCAGCCCACGGTGGACCGGCTCGCCCCCTACCTCGCCGACACCGACCCCAAGGTCCGGCGTGCGGCCATCGCCACCCTCACCGAGACCGTCCCGGAGGGCGCGGGCGCGGCGCTGGTCGCCGCGCTCGCCGACGAGCACGGCACGGTACGCCGCGCCGCCGCCGCCGGGCTGCGGGAGCTGGTCGAGGTCCTGCCCGCCACCCCCGCCTTCGGCGCCGCCCTGGCCGAGCGCCTGACCAGCGCGGACGCCCTGGTCCGGGCCACCGGCCTGGACGTCCTGCGCGCCCTGCGGCTCGGCGACCGGCACACCTTCGGCACGGGGATGGACGACCCCGACCGCCGGGTGCGCATCGAGGCGATCCGCGGGCTGGTCTCACTCGACGAGTCCGACCTGGTGGCGGCGGCCGCCGCCGACCCGTCCCGGGAGGTCCGGGTCTGGGCCGCGAAGGGCCTGGGCATCGTCGGCAAGCCGTCCCCCGTGCTGGCGCGGCTGGCCGACGACGCCGACCCGCTGGTCCGGGCCGCCGCCCTGGAGGCGTCGGGGGCCGTCGGCGCCCCGCTGGAGGAGCAGGCGCTGCGCGGGCTGCGGGCCTCCGACTGGGAGGTGCGCGTCGGCGCGGCCCGCTGCCTGGCGGCCGCCGACCGGGAGACCGCGGTGGAACCGCTCGCCGCCGCGCTCGCCGACGCCAACCTCGACGTACGCAAGGCGGTCGTGCTCGCGCTCACCCGCTGGGCGGCGACCCCGCACGCGGCCACCGCGCTGCGCACCGCCCTGGCGGACCCGGACGCCGACGTCCGCGCCTACGCCCGCAGAGCGCTCGACGACCGGACGGCGAACACCGGGGCTCAGGGCTTTTCGTGATCGCTCCCAGCCAGCACACTGGCGGTGTGGCCGATTTCGATGTGGTTGTCATAGGTACGGGTCCAGGCGGGCAGAAAGCGGCCATCGCCGCGGCGAAGCTCGGCAAACGGGTGGCGGTGGTCGAGAAACGCAACATGATCGGCGGGGTGTGCATCAACACCGGCACGATCCCGTCCAAGACGCTGCGGGAGGCGGTCCTCTATCTGACCGGGCTCAACCAGCGCGAGCTGTACGGCGCGAGCTACCGGGTCAAGGACGAGATCACGGTCGCCGACCTCGGGATGCGCACCCAGCACGTGATCGGCCGGGAGATCCAGGTCATCCGCAGCCAGCTGGGCCGCAACCACGTCACCCTCCTGCAGGGGACCGGCCGGTTCCTGGACCCGCACACCATCGGCGTCATCGACGACGAGGAGGAGAAGAAGGTCACGGCCGACAAGATCGTGATCGCCACCGGCACCTCGCCGGCCCGCCCGGACAGCGTGCAGTTCGACGACAGGACCGTCATCGACTCCGACGCGATCCTGCATCTGGAGAAGGTGCCCGAGACGCTCGTCGTGGTGGGCGCCGGGGTCATCGGCATCGAGTACGCCTCCATGTTCGCGGCGCTCGGCACCAAGGTCACCGTCGTGGAACGGCGTGAGCGGATGCTCGACTTCTGCGACCTGGAGATCGTGGAGGCGCTGAAGTACCACCTGCGCGACCTCGCGGTGACCTTCCGGTTCGGCGAGACCGTGGCCGCGGTCGAGCGGCGCTCCCGGGGAGCGCTGACCGTGCTGGAGAGCGGCAAGCGCATCCCCGCCGACTGCGTCATGTACTCCGCCGGCCGCCAGGGCCGCACGACCGAGCTCTGCCTGGAGGCCGCCGGGCTGTCCGCCGACGACCGGGGCCGGATCGCGGTGGACGAGAACTTCGCCACCTCGGTCCCGCACATCTACGCGGTGGGCGACGTGATCGGCTTCCCGGCGCTCGCCGCCACCTCGATGGAGCAGGGCAGACTCGCCGCCCACCACGCGTGCGGCGAACCGGCCGGCGAGCTGCACCACGAGTCGCCGATCGGGATCTACACCATCCCGGAGATCAGCTTCGTCGGGAAGTCCGAGGACGAGCTCACCCGGGACAAGATCCCGTTCGAGGTCGGCATCTCACGCTACCGCGAGCTGGCCAGAGGACAGATCATCGGCGACTCGTACGGCATGCTCAAGCTGCTGGTCTCCACCGAGGACCGGCGGCTGCTCGGCGTGCACGTGTTCGGCACCGGGGCCACCGAGCTGGTGCACATCGGGCAGACGGTCATGGGCTGCGGCGCGACGGTCGACTACCTGGTCAACGCCGTGTTCAACTATCCGACCCTGGCGGAGTCGTACAAGGTGGCGGCGCTGGACGCGACCAACAAGATGCGGGTGATCGCCCGGCTGACCGCCGAACTGTGAGCTCAGTCGCCGCCGGTGGTGGTGCGCCGCCCCCGGGCCGGCGGCTTCTTGCGCCCCGCCACCAGCGTGTCGCCCGGCGCGGGCTCGTCGGAAGGAGCGGATTCGGTACGGCGCGGCCTGGCGTGCGGTGCGGTGTCCTCCAGCGAGACGTCGGACGCGGCCGCCTTGCCGGGCTCCTCCTTCTTGGCGGCGTCCTTCCTGGCGGCGGGCCCGGAGCCCTTCACATCGGAGCTCTTCGCCACGGGGTCGGCAGGAGGTTTCGCCGGGTCGCGTAAGGACGCGATCACCGCGTCGGCCTCATGGTCGGCGGCGAACTCGTTGGCCGCCGCCGTCTCCCTGCGCCTGATCACCACCATGTGGTCCACGGAGACCCGCCCCGCGCCCACCACGGCCAGCAGCAGCGAGGCCGCGCCCAGCAGGATCAGCTCGTTGAGGGTGATGGGATTGAGCGGCGGCGCCACCCACAGGACCGCGACCGCCTCGGCGAACAGGATCAGCCCGGTCACCGACACCATCAGCCCGGCGATCAGCAGCGCGCCGCCGATCAGCTCGGTGAGCATGGTGACCGTGGCCCAGGCGCGGGGAGCGGGTGCGCCCTGCCCCTGGAACTGCACTCCGGTCTGCGCCAGGCCGATCTCGAGCTTGCGCCAGCCGTTGGCGAAGAAGATGCCGCCGACGCCTACACGGGCGACGATCGCGGCGATGTCACGGAGGGCCTCTCTCACGGTTGTTGTCTGCCCTAATCGGGACATCACACACCTCTATCGCGACGGAGCAGCGTGGCCACGGCCAGGGCGGTCAGGCTGAGCAGGATGGCGCTCACGACCACGGTCGTGTGCAGGGCGTTGACGAAGGCCCAGCGGGCCGCGTCGAGTAGTGCGCTGCCGGGGCCGCCGCCCACCTGGTCCGCCACATGGGCGGCGCCGGCGAGCGACTGCCTGGCCAGGTCCATGCCCGGCTCCGGCACCCCCGGCACCGTGCGCAGGGCGGGGGCGTACACGATCGTGGTGATCGTGCCGAGGACGGCGACGCCGAGACCGGCGCCCAGTTCGTAGGCCGTCTCCTCGATGGCGGCGGCGCCGCCGGCGTGGGACTCGGTGGCCGACGACATGATCGTGTCGGAGGCGGCGAGCAGGGAGACCTGGACGCCGAAGCCGATGCCCACGAAGCAGCACGCGAGCATCACGGGGTGGCCTTCGACGCCCCAGGTCAGCGTGGGCAGGAGGGCGAGCGCGACGAGGCCGAGGCCGCCGCTCATGGTGGCCCGCATGCCGATCCTGGGCAGCAGGTGCGCCGCGGCCAGTCCGCCGGCGATGGCCGACAGCACCAGCGGGAGCATCCGGAGCGCGGCGCGTACGGGACTGTCGCCGAGCACGAGCTGCAGATACTGCGCCAGCATCAGCTGCAGGCCGACCAGCGCGAACACGCCGAACAGCACGCCGGCCACGCCGGTGGAGAACTCGCGGCGCCGGAACAGGCCCACCTCCAGCAGCGGTGCGCTCAGCCGCGTCTGCCGTCTGACGAACCAGACCAGCAGCGCCACCCCGGCCGCGAAGACGGCGACGGAGGCGCCCAGGGGCATCAGGCTGCCCGAGCCCGCCTCCTTGAGCCCGAAGGCGAGGGCCAGGATGCCGAGCACGGACAGGACGGCGCTCAGCCCGTCCCACGGCCGATCGCTCCGCTCGCGCGAGTTCGGCAGCAGGCGCACGGCGGCGGGCAGCAGCACGAGCAGGATCGGCACGTTGATCAGGAAGACGGCGCCCCACCACCAGCCGACGAGCAGGCCGCCGACGAGCGGCCCGAGCGCGGCCCCCGCGGCGGCGACCCCGCTCCAGACGCCCAGGGCGATGGCCCGCTCGCGACGGTCGGTGAACACCTGCCGGATCATCGACAACGTGGCCGGCATGATCATCGCGCCGCCCACGCCGAGCAGCGCCCTGGACAGGATCAGGGCCAGGGGGGTGGTCGAGGCGGCGGCCGCCGCCGAGGCGACGCCGAACAGGACGAACCCCGCGAGGACCAGCCGTTTGCGCCCGTAGCGGTCGCCGAGCGTGCCGAACATGATCAGCAGCGGCGCCACGACCAGCGAGTAGACGTCCACGATCCACAGCAACTGGACCGCCGACGGCTCCAGGGCGGCGGTGAGCGCGGGGACCGCTATGTGCAGCACAGTGGCGTCGACCGTGATGAGCAGCAGGCTCAAGCTGAGCAGGGCCAGGATGGCCCAGCGGTTGTGCCGCGGCTCGGGGTCGGGGCGCCGTGCGAAGGGAGCGGCCTGTGTGACGGTCATGGACCTCCTTGCAGGCCGATCAGTCCACAGCAGGCCCACATGAACTTGCGTGGCAGCTTAGGCCATGTCACACCATGGGTGTAGCGGTATCGAATCATCCGGGGCCGGTCGATACCTCTCTAGAGAGATACAGCCATATGTCGGGATCTATTCAGCATCCATCAGCCGACCGATCATGGCTCTCGTGGGGACCGACGGCGCGGACGAAATGAGCGACACGTCCGACCGGTCACCACGTGACTGGTGCGCCCGAGCCGTCACCATGTTATCCGCCGGTCGCCCCGACAGCGCCCTGGCCGCCGCCGGCGCCGCCGCCCACCTCGATCCCGCGAGCGAATGGGCCTATCGCCTGGTCAGCCTCGCGCAGGAGCGGATCGGGCGGCTCCCGGAAGCCGTCGACGCCGCCGAACGGGCGGTGCTGCTCGCGCCCGGCTCGTGGGCGGCCCGCCTGCGCCTGGCCGCCGTGCTGCGCCACGTCCCCGGCCGCTGGGACGAGGCCGCCGAGCAGGCCGCGCTCGCCGCCAGGTTCGCCCCGGAAGAGCCGGACACGCACGTCCTGGTCGCGGACCTCGACCTGCTCCGCGCCGAGCACGCCGAGGCGGCCCGCGCCTACCGCGAGGCGCTGCGCCTGGACCCCCGGCACGCCCAGGCCCGCGTCAACCTCGGCCTGACCCTGCTGCGCTGGGAGCGGTCCAGGACCCACCACGATCCGGCCTGGCCGATCGACCCGCGCGGCACCGGCCAGGCCAGGAGGGCCCTGGAGGTGTGGTCGCGCCAGACCCGCCTGCTGGTCGCCGTCGCGACCGCCGCCGTCGCGGTGGCCGCCCTCGCCTTCGACCGGGGGCCGCAGGCCGTGCTGGGCGGCCTGGCCGTGCTCGCCCTCATGGCCGGGCTCACGGTACGGCAGGCCCGCCGGGTCCGGGCGTGGGCCTATGTGCCGGCCATGCTGGTGCGCGACCCGTGGTTCGGGGCGGCGGTCGCGGGCGGGATCGTCGCGGTCGCCGCGTTCGCCGGCTGGCTGGCGCTCGGTTCGGCGCCGGCCGGGATCGCCGTGGTGCCCGGCCTGCGCAGCGGCGGCCTGCCGTGGGTGGGCCTGCTCTGGGCCGGGCTGGGCGGTCTCGCGGTGCTCGGCTGGCCGGTGCTGGCCGCCGTCCGCTCCCTGGCGGAAACCTGGCGCGGCCACCCCCTACGAGCCTTGACCCACTTCCGCCAGGCCGCCCACGAACCCCGGCCGGACGAGGGCGCGGGGGAACGTGCGGCTTCGCGGAACGCGGGGGTGACCCTGTGGGTCCTGCTCGGGCGTACTTGGTCGGTGCTGGTGCCGTTGGCCTGTGCGGCTCTCGTGGTGGAGCCGCTGGCCGCCGTCGCGACGCTGGCGGTGCCGTACCCGATGCTGCGCGCCTGGCGGGCGAGCCGGTACGGCCGCGATCGGTGGCTCGCGGTCGCGGCCGGGCTGGTGGGGGCGGCGGCGGTGGGGTGCGCGGCCGGGGGCGGGTTCGGGCTGGTCTGGGGTTGGCGGCTGGGGTTCGGCGCGCTCGGCGCGGTGGTGGTGGTGTTCGCGCTGCGGGCCGCGCGGTCCTGGTGGAAAGGGGTGCCAGGACCGTGGCGCGCCTCGCTGATCATGTGCGAGCTGCCCATGGGAGCCGAGCCGACCGTCGTGCTGACCGCCCAGGTGCGCCAGGCGTTCGGCTATGCCAGGACCGTCGTGCTGGCCTACGGCGACGTCCTGGGGCCGGGGGTGGCGGGCGCGGTGGCCACGATCACCGCCTCGGGCGAGCTCAAGGTGATCGCCGGGGCCCAGGCGTGGGAGGCGATCGAGGCCGACCCGAGGGTGGCGGTGTTCGCCGCCGACCCGCTGCAGCGCAGGTTCTGGGTGGAGGTGCGGGGTGTCGCGCTGGCCGGCTCGGACGTCCTGCGTGTCACCCCCAAGCGGGTGCTGGTCGGGGAGTTCCCTGGGCGGCACCAGCGCCGCTAGTTAGAATCTTGTTCTCTGCGAGTTCCGCGCCTCCTCGCCACGCCCGGCAACCGGGCCGCGCCGCCTGGCAGACCGAACCCGGGCGGCACGTAGCGGCTTTCGTGACCTCCGCCTAGCGTGTCAGGTCCGCCCGATCGACGGTGCGGTGCGGTATAACCAGGGGCGGACCGGGGAGGCGTGATGCAGGAGTCCAGCAGGACCCGAACCGCGGGACGGGCCGCGATGCGGGATCTGTTCGAACAGGTGCGGCAGCGTTACTTCCGGCTTCCACCGGCGGTCCGGCGGGTGCTGTTCGTGGTGGTCCTGGTCGCCGCGCTGGGCGTGACCGCGGCGCTCGGCGGACGGCTGGACACGACGTTCGTCCTGACGGTCATCGTGCTCTGCTTCGTCGCGCTGACCTTGCATTTCCCGCGTGCCGCCGCCACGTCGCTGGTCATCGCGGGCTGGCTGGCGCTGCACCCGCTCTTCACCCTGGCCTTCCCGCCTCCCTCCATGGTCCCGACCCTGCTGGTCCTGCTGACCGTGCCGGTCGTCGCCGCGGCCCATCTGATCCGCTGGGTGACGCCGTGGGTGTCCGCGCTGCTCGCCCTCGTGGCCGCCGGCGCGCTCGCCGCCGCGCTCTCGTTCATCCCGGGCACCCTCGCGGTCTGGGTCGCCTACGGCGCCGCCGCCGCCGTCCTCGGCTACCGCTACCTGCTCGCCCGCAAGGCCAGATCCGAGATGAGCGCCGAGGAGCAGGTACGCGTACGAGCCCGCGAGGGCAGACCGGAGCCGCAGTCCGACAAGCAGCCGGCGCTGCCCCAGATCTCGGTCGAGGAGGCGCTCGCCGAGCTCGACAGCATGATCGGCCTGGCCCCGGTCAAGGAGCAGGTCCGCTCGATCGCCGCCTCCATCGAGGCGTCCCGGCTGCGCGCCGAGGCCGGCTACACCGCGGGCCGGCCCACCAGGCACTTCGTCTTCCTCGGCCCGCCCGGCACCGGCAAGACCAGCGTGGCGCGCACCCTCGCGAAGATCTTCTACGCGTTCGGCCTGCTGGAGACCCCCTACGTGGTCGAGGGCCAGCGGGCCGACCTGGTCGGCGAGTTCCTCGGCGCGACCGCGATCAAGACCAACGAGCTGGTCGACAAGGCGTTGGGCGGCGTGCTGTTCATCGACGAGGCCTACGGTCTGGTCAACTCCGGGGACGGCCAGCCCGACCGGTTCGGCGCCGAGGCCGTGCAGACGCTGCTCAAGCGGGCCGAGGACGACCGCGACCGGCTGATCATCATCCTGGCCGGCTACGAGCAGGAGATGACCTCGTTCCTGTCCAGCAACCCCGGCCTGGCCAGCAGGTTCGCCACCAGGGTGCGCTTTCCCACCTACTCGGCGGACGAGCTGGCCGAGATCACCGCGCTGCTCCAGCGCCGCCGCGGTGACGCGATGGGCCCCGAGGCCAAGGTCAAGCTGCTCACCCGGTTCGAGGACGTACACCGGCGGGAGCTCGTCGACGAGCTCGGCAACGCCCGGTTCGCGCGCAGCCTCGTCGAGGCGGCCGCCCAGGCCCGGGACGTGCGGGTGGTGGGCGCGGGCGGCACGCCGACCACCGAGGACCTGGTGACGACCACGACCGCCGACGTGACCAAGGCGTTCGACGAGCTGACCGCCCGCTTCCGCGGCTACGTGGCCACGCCCACGCTGGAGGAGGCGCTGGCCGACCTCGACAGGATGGCCGGGCTCGCGCCGGTCAAGCGGCAGGTGCACGCCATCGCCGCGCAGCTCCAGGTGGCCCGGATGCGGCAGGAGCGCGGGCTGCCCACGCCCGCGCAGACCCGCCACTTCGTGTTCGTCGGCCCGCCCGGCACCGGCAAGACCACCGTCGCCAGGGTCGTCGGCCGCGTCTTCGCCGCGCTCGGCCTGCTGGCCAGGCCCGACGTGGTGGAGGCGCACCGGGCCGACCTGGTCGGCCAGCACCTCGGCGCGACCGCGATCAAGACCAACGAGCTGGTGGACCGGGCGCTGGGCGGCGTGCTGTTCATCGACGAGGCGTACAGCCTGGTCAACCCCGGCTACTCCGGCGGCGACGCGTTCGGCGCGGAGGCCGTGCAGACGCTGCTCAAGCGGGCCGAGGACGACCGCGACCGGCTGGTCATCGTGCTGGCCGGCTACCAGCGCGAGATGGACGCCTTCCTCGCCACCAACCCCGGCCTGGCCAGCCGGTTCAGCCAGCGGGTGACGTTCCCCAGCTACTCGCCGGCCGAGCTGTCGGAGATCGCCGTGCTGCTGGCGGAGGAGGCCGGCGACCGTTTCGACGACGACGCGCTCAACGATCTCGACGAGGTCTTCGCCTGGGTGTGCGACGAGCGGCTGATCGACGGCCTCGGCAACGGCAGGTTCGCCAGGTCGCTGTTCGAGCGCGCGGCCATGCGCCGCGACGTGCGCCTGGCCGCGCTGGCCTCGACCGGCGAGTCCACCAGCTCCGCCGAGCTGACCACCATCACCAGCGACGACGTCCGCACCGCCGTGGACGAACTTTCCGGACGCTGAGCAGACCCCTCCTTGGCACATGCGTGCGCCCGCACGCTCACGTGGTGTAGCAATATGGCGACACAGAGTGCGCGCGTGAGGGGGGACGATGGCGGGGTTCCTGGCCCGCAGGCTGCTCGGCTCCGTGCTGCTGGTGGCCGTGGCCGCCAGCCTCGCCTACCTGCTGGCGGCCGGCGCGCTCGACCCGCGCGCCAACTACGCCGACCGCACCCCGAAGCCGCCGCCCGCCGTCGTCGACGCCCGGCTCACCGAGCTCAACCTCAACGACCGCACCCCTCTGCTGCGGCGCTACCTCACCTGGGCGGGCGGGGTGCTGCACGGCGACTTCGGCAGGAGCGTGACCGGCACGCCGGTCGGCGAGGACCTCGCCCGGCGGGCCGGCGTCACCCTCCGGCTGGTCCTGCTCGGGCTGGTCTGCGGGAGCGTGCTCGGCGTGCTCTGCGGCGCGTACGCCGCGGTCAGGCAGTACGGCTGGTTCGACCGGCTGTCGACGGCCGCGGCCTTCGTGCTGCTCGCCGTGCCCGTGGTGGTGCTGGCCAACGGGGCGATCCTGGCCGGGACCTGGGCCAACGACCAAATCTTCGGCCACCGGGTGCTCCTGGTCGGCGGTGAGTACACCGCGGGGCTCGACGCCGGGTTCTGGGGCTCGCTGCTGGACCGGCTGCGGCATCTCGCGCTGCCGACGATCACCCTGTCGCTCGGGCTGATCGCGGTCTTCAGCCGCTACCAGCGCAACATGATGCTCGACGTGCTCGGCGCCGACTTCATCCGCACCGCCATGGCCAAGGGGCTGAGCAGGCGCCGGGCGCTCATCCGGCACGGGCTGCGCACGGCGCTGATCCCCGTGGTGACCTACTTCGCCTTCACCACCGGCGCGCTGCTCACCGGCGCCACCTTCACCGAGAAGATCTTCGGCTGGCACGGGCTGGGTGAGCGCCTGATCAGCTCGATCTTCACCAACGACGTCAACACCGTGGCCGCGATCGCCTGCCTCGCCGCGATCGCGGTGCTCTGCGCCTCGTTCGCCGCCGACGCGCTGCACGCCCTGCTGGATCCCCGGGTGCTGGATCCCCGGGTGCTCGATGCCCGGGTGCGGGGCGCCGGATGACGCTGTCGGAGGAAGAGCTCGCCGAGGAGCGCACCGGACCCGGCCCGGCTCGGGCCGCCCCGCCGTCCAGGCTCAGGGTGGTGACCGGCCGGTTCTTCGCCTCCCGGCAGGGACGGCTCGGGTTCGCGGTGCTCGCCGTGCTGGTCGCGCTCGCGTGCGCCGGGCCGCTGTTCAGCCCGTGGACCTACACCGACAAGGACTTCCTGGCGTTCCTGCGCCCGCCGTCGGCCGCCCACTGGTTCGGCACCTCGCAGACGGGCGCCGACGTCTACGCGATGACGCTGCGCGGCATGCGGCGCTCGCTGCTCGTCGGCCTGCTCGCGGCGCTGGTGTCCACCGCGCTGGCCGCCCTGGTGGGCGCCTTCGCCGGCTACTTCCTCGGCTGGACCGACCGGGTGCTGAGCCGGCTCACCGACCTGCTGCTGGTGCTGCCCGCCTTCCTCATCCTGGCGATCATGTCGCCGCTGTTCGGCGCCGGGCAGTGGCCGCTGTTCGTGCTCATGCTGGCGCTGTTCCTGTGGATGGTCACCTCGAAGATCACCCGGGGGATGACGATCTCGCTGAAGCAGCGGGAGTTCATCCAGGCGGCCCGCTATATGGGCGTCCCACCCATGAAGATCATCTTTTCCCATGTGCTGCCCAACCTG
This sequence comes from Nonomuraea glycinis, assembly GCF_035920485.1. Taxonomy (GTDB): domain Bacteria; phylum Actinomycetota; class Actinomycetes; order Streptosporangiales; family Streptosporangiaceae; genus Nonomuraea; species Nonomuraea glycinis. Next base: position 9,369,879 of record NZ_CP109166.1, on the reverse strand, counting down.
TCGTCGCTGCTGATCGTCGACGCCACCCTGAACGTCAGCGCCGCCATCCTCACCGAGACCTCCCTGTCCTACTTCGGCTTCGGCATCCAGCCGCCCGACGTCTCGCTCGGCACGCTCATCGCCGACGGTTCCAGGACCGCCGTCTACGCGCCGTGGACGTTCTGGTTCGCCGCCGGGCTGCTGGTGATCACCGTGCTCGCGGTCAACCTCGTCGGCGACGCGCTGCGCGACGCGTTCGACCCCACCGCCAGGAGGTCCCGATGAGCCCGGTCCTGGAGGTCGAGCGTCTGGAGGTCTCCTTCGGCGACGTGCACGCCGTACGCGGGCTGAGCTACACCGTGCGGCCCGGCGAAGTGCTCGGCATCGTCGGCGAGTCCGGCTCCGGCAAGTCCGTGGCCGCCGCCGCCGTCATGGGGCTGCTGCCGCCGGGGGCCAGGGCCTCCGGCTCGGTCCGGCTGCACGGCAGGCAGCTGCTCGGCGCCCCCGAGCGGGAGCTGCGGGCCTTTCGCGGCAGGACCGTCTCGATGGTGTTCCAGGACCCGCTGTCCGCGCTCACCCCCGTCTACCGGGTCGGCGACCAGATCGCCGAGGCCGTGCGCGTGCACCAGAAGGTCAGCAGGGAGCAGGCCCTGGCCAAGGCCGTCGACCTGCTCGACCTGGTCGGCATCCCGGACCCGCGCGGCAGGGCGCTGGCCTTCCCGCACGAGTTCTCCGGCGGCATGCGGCAGCGCGTGGTGATCGCGATGGCCATCGCCAACGACCCGGACGTCATCATCTGCGACGAGCCCACCACCGCGCTCGACGTCACCGTCCAGGCGCAGGTGCTGGAGGTCCTCAAGACGGCGCAGCGCGCGACGGGCGCGGCCATCGTCATGATCACGCACGACCTCGGGGTGGTGGCCGGCTTCGCCGACCGCGTGCTCGTGATGTACGCGGGCCGCCCGGTCGAGGTGGGGGACGTGGACGACGTCTACTACCGCACGCGCATGCCGTACACCGTGGGGTTGCTCGGCTCGGTGCCGCGCGTCGACGCCGGCGGGCGGCGGGCGCTGGTGCCGATCGACGGCCACCCGCCCGCGCCCGCCGCGCGCCCGCCCGGCTGCCCGTTCGCGCCGCGCTGCCCGATGCGGATCGAGGCGTGCGAGGACCGGGAACCACCGCTGTTCGAGGTCGGGGCGGGACACCAGGCGGCCTGCATCCGCTGGGACGAGGTGCGGCCGTGGTCGGCCGGGGACGGTGCGGTGCGGCCGTGGTCGGCCGGGGACGGTGCGGTGCGGCCGTGGGCGCACGACGACGGCGCGGTGCGGCCTTCGGCGGGCGGCGGTGGCGGGGACGGGCCGGGGTGGCCGGTGGTGCGCGGGGCGCGGCGGGTGCTGGAGGTCGACGGGCTGGTCAAGCACTATCCGGTGCGGAAGGGCGCGATCTTCAAGCGCCGGGTCGGCACCGTGCACGCGGTGGCGGGCGTCAGCTTCGACATCCGCGAGGGCGAGACCCTGGGCCTGGTCGGCGAGTCCGGATCCGGCAAGACCACGGCGCTGACGCAGATCCTGGAGCTGGCCGAGCCGCAGGAGGGGCGGGTCGTGGTGCTCGGCAGGGACACCGCCCGGCTCACCCGAGAGCAGCGCGCCGCGATCCGGCGCGACATGCAGGTGGTCTTCCAGGACCCGCTGGCCGCCCTCGACCCCCGCATGACGATCTACGACATCCTGGCCGAGCCGCTGCGCACCCACCCGCGCGCCCACCGCGGGCGGGCGCCGGGAGCACGGGTGGCCGAGCTGCTCGACCTGGTCGGCCTGGACCCCTCGCACGCCGCCCGCTACCCGCAGGACTTCTCCGGCGGCCAGCGGCAGCGGATCGGCATCGCCCGCGCGCTGGCGCTGGAGCCCAGGCTGCTGGTGCTGGACGAGCCCGTCTCCGCGCTCGACGTGTCCATCCGGGCGGGCGTGATCAACCTGCTCGACTCGCTGCGGACGAGGCTGGGCCTGTCCTACCTGTTCGTCGCGCACGACCTGGCCGTGGTGCGCTACCTCGCCGACCGGGTCGCCGTGATGTACCTCGGCAGGATCGCCGAGATCGGCCGGGTCGAGGCCGTCTACGGGACGCCCGCCCACCCGTACACGCAGGCGCTGCTGTCGGCGATCCCGCTGCCCGACCCGGTCCGCGAGCGGGCCCGCGAGCGGACCCTGCTCGACGGCGACCTGCCCGACCCGGCCGACCCGCCGTCGGGCTGCCGCTTCCGCACCCGGTGCCCGAAGTTCGCCGGGGTGCTGACCGGCGCGGAGCGGAGCCTGTGCGTGGACACCGAGCCCGAGATCCGCACCCTTGGCGAGGACCAGGGCGCGGCCTGCCACTACGCCGAGAAGCTCGCAGTCGTCTAGTCCTTGAGGAGTCCGCCCATGAAAGCACCTCGTCTGGCCGTCGCCGTGAGCGTCGCGCTGTCCCTGACGGCATGCGGCGCGGGCGGCCCGGGAGGGGGCGGCGGCCGGCCGGGGAGCGGCGATGACACGATCAAGGCGTCCGACATCAACCCGCAGCCGCGCCCCCTGGTCAAGGACGGCGGGACGCTGCGCTGGGGCATCGGCGAGTTCCCCGCCCAGTGGAACCGCAACCACATCGACGGCAACCTCGCGATGGCCGCGGTGATCAGCAACGCGCTGCTGCCGTCGCCGTTCGTCTCCGACGACAAGGCGCAGATCACCGTCAACCGCGACTACCTGCTCGACGCCAGGGTCACCCGGCAGGCCCCCAAGCAGGTCGTCACCCTCAGGCTCAACCCGCGCGCCAGGTGGTCCGACGGGCAGCCCATCACCTGGGGCGACTACCAGGCCCAGTGGCACGCGCTCAAAGGCGACGACCCGGACTTCCACCTCGTCTCCGCCACCGGCTACCAGGACATCGCGAAGGTGCGGCGGGGCAGGGACGACCACGAGGTCGTGGTGACGTTCGCCAGGCCCTTCGGCGACTGGAAGGCCCTGTTCAGCCCGCTGCTGCCCGCCTCGACCAACAGGACGCCCGAGGCGTTCGACACCGCCTGGCTGAACAAGATCCCCGTGACGGCCGGGCCGTTCAGGTTCGGCGGCTTCGACCAGACCGCCAAGACCATCACGATCCTGCGTGACGACAACTGGTGGGGCGAGCGGGCCAAGCTCGACCGGATCATCTACCGCGCCGCCGAGCAGGACTCGCTGATCGGCATGTTCGGCAACGGCGAGCTCGACATCATCGACGTCGGCACCTCGGCGCCCGACTACGCCCGCGCCCAGGCCACCCCCGGCGCGCGGGTACGGCAGGCCGCGGGCCCCGACTTCCGCCACCTCACCTTCAACGCCGCCAGCGACCCGCTACGGGACGTACGCGTCCGGCAGGCCGTCCAGCTCGGCATCGACCGGCAGGCCATCGCCCGCTCCGACCTGCAGGGCCTCGACTGGCCGAGCACGCCGCTGAACAACCACTTCTTCATGAACACCCAGACGGGCTACCAGGACAACGCCGGCGACCTCGGCGCCTACGACCCCGAACGGGCCGGGCGCCTGCTCGACCAGGCGGGCTGGAAGCTGGACGGCGCCGTGCGGAAGAAGGACGGCCGCCCGCTCGACCTGCGCTTCGTCGTCCCGTCGGGGGTGCAGCTGAGCAAGGCCGAGGGCGAGCTGGCGCAGAGCATGCTCACCCGGATCGGGGTGCGGCTCTCCCTTCAGGTGGTGCCGAGCGACGACTTCTTCACCAAGTACGTGATCCCCGGCAACTTCGACATCACCCCGTTCGCCTACATCGGCACCCCGTTCCCCGTCTCCAGCAGCTACGGCGTCTACGCGAACGCGCCCGACGGCAGGACGTGGAACGCCAACTTCGGCCGCGTCGGGTCCGCGGCCATCGACGCGGCGATGGACCGCGCGGGCCAGAACCTCGACCCGGAAGGGGCGCGGGCCGACGTCAACGCGGCCGACAAGCTCATCTGGAAGCAGGCGAGCGTCCTGCCGCTCTACCAGCGCCCGCAACTGGTGGCGGTACGGGAGACGCTGGCCAACGTGGGCGCCCGCGGCTTCCACGAGCTCCGCTACCAGGACATCGGCTTCGTCCGGTAGCCCGTGGGACACTGGGCCGTATGTTGCGCTCGTTCCGACAGGTCGACGTGTTCGCTGAGACGCCCTACCACGGCAATCCCCTCGCCGTCGTGCTCGACGCCGACGGCCTGAGCACCGAGGAGATGGCGCGGTTCGCCAACTGGACCAACCTGTCCGAGACCACGTTCCTGCTCCCGCCTGCCACGCCCGAGGCGGACTACCGGGTCCGCATCTTCACCCCTGCCGGGGAGCTGCCTTTCGCCGGGCATCCCACGCTCGGCACCTGCCACGTCTGGCGGGAGGCCGGCGGCGTCCCCCGCGACCCGGGGACGGTCGTCCAGGAGTGCGGCGCCGGGCTGATCCGCATCCGTGACGAGGGCGCCTGGTGGGCGTTCGCCGCGCCGCCGCTGCTGCGGTCGGGCCCGGTGGAGGAGACCTTCCTCAAGGAGGTCGCCCAGGCACTCGGCATCGGCCGCGACGAGATCGTCGACGCCGAGTGGGCCGACAACGGCCCCGGCTGGGTGGCGCTCCTGCTCAGGGACGCCGAGGCGGTGCTCGCCCTGAAGCCGCGGCTGGTCCCGGCAGACATCGGCGTCGTCGGGCTCCACCCGCCGGGATCGCCCCACGCCTACGAGGTGCGCGCGTTCTTCCCCCTCGGGGGCAGCACGGCGGAGGACCCGGTCACCGGCAGCCTGAACGCCTCCGTCGCCCAGTGGCTTTTGCGCACCGGCCGCGTCACCGCCCCCTACGCCGCCCGTCAGGGCACGGCGCTCGGCCGTACCGGACAGATCCGCATCACCGCGGAGGGTCCGGACGTCTGGGTGGGCGGCCACGTCATCACCTGCGTCAGCGGCCACGTGGAGATCTGACCCGTCACCGGGGGAGGAGAGCGCTGAACCTGACCTCGTCGCCCGGCCTGAGCTGGGCGGCGACGGCCAGGTCCGCCTCCGCCAGCACCGCGATCACCGGGTAGCCGCCCGTGGGCGGGTGATCGGTGAGGAAGACGATCGGCTGCCCGCTCGGCGGCACCTGCACGGCCCCGGTGACCATCCCCTCACTCGGCAGCTCGCCCTCCTTCGCCCGCGCCAGCTCGGGGCCGCGCAGCCGCACCCCCACGCGGTTGCTGTCCTGGCTCACCTCGTACGGCCCCCCGCACAAAGCCGCGAGCGCGCCGGGCACGAACCAGTCCGCCCGTGGCCCCGCCAGCACCCGCAGCACGGCCGGCCGGGGCGGCCGCGGCGGCGCCAGATCCACCAGGATGTCGCCCAGACCGTCCACCACCCCCACCGGCAGCACCGTGCCGGGCCGCAGCGGTGGCGGCCCGAGCCCGGACAGCGAGTCGGTGGAGCGGCTGCCCAGCACCGGCTCCACCGCGATCCCCCCGCGAACGGCCAGATAGGTGCGCAGCCCCCATGACGGCGACCCCAGCCGCACCTCACCCCCCTCGGGCACCCAGAACGGCGCCCCCATCCCCGGATCGCGGGCCGTGCTCCCCGTGCTCCCCACCGGGCACGGCGCGCCGGCCAGCGCCACCCACGCCCCGGCCGCGAACCGCAGCCGCGCCAGCCCGAACGTCAGCTCGATCCCCGCCAGCCCTTCGGGGTTGCCGACGAGCCGGTTGGCCAGCCGCAGACTCGCCGCGTCCGCGGCTCCGGAGCTCGGCACCCCCAGGTGGGCGTGGCCCTGCCGCCCCAGATCCTGGACGGTCGCGTACGGCCCGGGCGCGAGCACCTCGATCATGCGGACCGCCCCAGATCCTGGACGGTCGCGTACGGCCCGGGCGCGAGCACCTCGATCATGCGGCCTCGAACCGCACCCGCGTGCCGGGCCTGAACGGCGTCGGCGGCTCGGCCGCGACGTCCCACACCTTCAGTCCGGTACGGCCCAGCAGCCGCCACCCACCGGGGGAGGCCGTCGGGTAGACGGCCGAGTAGGGGCCGGCGACCGCCACCGACCCGGCGGGCACCGACGTGCGCGGCGTCTCCAGCCGGGGCGCGTGCAGCACCGGGTCCAGCCCGATCAGATAGGCGAACCCGGGGGCGAACCCCAGCCATCCCACCACCAGTTGGCGGCCGGTGTGCCGGGCGATCACCTCCTCGGTGGAGATCCCGGCCATCCGGGCCACCGCCTGGAGATCCTCGCCGTCGTAGACCACCGGGATCGTCACCACGTCCTGCGGCTCGCCGGGCGCGGCGGGCTCGCCGCCCTCCGCACAGGAGGCCAGCAGCTCGGCCAGCCGGGGCAGCAACCGTCCCTGATCGGCCCCCGGAGCCACCACGAGGACCGTCTCGGGGCCGGGCACCACCTCCACGACCCCCTGCGGCCGATCGGCCCGCAGCGCGGCGTCCAGCCGGTGCGACACGTCCAGCGCCCCGGTCTCCACGAGCAGCCCGTGCTCGCCGGCTCGCCGGATCACCTCGGCACCGCCCGACCCCGGCCGGCGACCTGGGCGGGAGCCGGAGCCCATCTCCGGCCCTGGCGCGGTCGGGCGGTCATGCGAAGGCCTGCAGCACCACTCCGGCCTCCAGCAGCCCGTCGCGTACGGCCCTGGCCAGGCTCACCGCGTCCGGGGTGTCGCCGTGCACGCAGATCGAGCGGGCCGGCACCGGAACCTGCCGGCCGTCGGCGGAGATCACCGTCCGCTCGACCGCCATCCGCACGGCGCGGGCGGAGACCTCCTCGACGTCGTGGATCACCGCGCCGGGCTCGCGCCGCGACACCAGCGCGCCGGCCGAGGTGTAGGCGCGGTCGGCGAACGCCTCGCTGACGGTGGGCACCCCCTCGGCCGCCGCCACCTCGTGCACGACCGACCCGGGTAGCGTCAGCACCGGCAGCGACGGGTCGTAATCGGCGACCGCGTCGATCACCGCGGCCGCCTGCTCCCGATCGCGGCAGATCCGGTTGTAGAGGGCGCCGTGCGGTTTCACGTAAGAGACCCGGCCGCCCATCGCCCGCGCGATGCCGTCGACGGCGGCGAGCTGGTAGAGCACCTCGGCGCAGAGCTCCTCCGGCTCCACCTCCATCTCCCTGCGCCCGAAGTGCGCCAGGTCGCGGTAGGACACCTGCGCGCCGATCGTCACGCCCCGGTCGACGGCGGCCGCGCAGGTGCGTCTGATCGTCACCGGATCGCCGGCGTGGAATCCGCACGCGACGTTGGCGCTCGTGACGATGTCGAGCAGGGCCATGTCGTCGCCGAGCCGCCAGATGCCGAAGCCCTCGCCGAGGTCCGCGTTGAGGTCGATCACCATGGACTCCATCATGGCGGTAGGACTACCTCGGTGTGACGAAGAGGGTCTGAGTCGCGGTGCCCACTTCACCGTCGCGGTCGTACAGGGTGGAGCGGGTCAGGCCGCGGCCGGACGGGCCGATGACGGTCTCGGCGTCCAGGCAGATCCACTCCCCGGCCGGTGACCGGAACAGCGAGATCGTCAGGTCGACGTTCACGAACAGGTGGGTGTCGAAGTCGAGGGCGAAACTGATGCCGTTGCCGCTGTCGGCGAACAGCGCCAGCCGCTCCGCCGGGGTGATCTCCTCGCCCTCGACCAGCGGCATCCGGATCCTGCCCCAGGCGGCGGCGGGCCCGACCGCCATCGGCGTGCCGCGGGCGAAGCGCCACTCGGTCGCCCGGCCGTAGCCGAAGCCGGTGGACAGCCAGCTGTCGGTGGTGGCGTCGGGGAGGGGCGGCGGGGCCTGCGCGGCGGTCGCGGGCGTGGCGGCCTCGCGGATCCGCCAGGCCGACGCCCTGGCGTGCTCGCGGCCGCCGCAGAAGACCGCCGCCGACAGGCACTGCACCCGCTTGCCGTCGCGTACGACGTCGGTGCGGACCTCCAGCTCACCCACGGGCACGGGGGCGAACACGTCGACGGCGAGCCTGGACAGCTCCAGGCCGGGGCGCGGGGCGGTCATCGCCAGCTCGTGCGCGATGAGCGCGGTCACCGGGCCCATGTGCTGAGTGGCGGGGTCCCACGGCCCCTGGGTGTGCTCGGTGGCCTGATAGCGCCCGGGGGCCAGGCGGGTGTACATCGACATACGGTCGAATCTAGAGCTCGTCGGGAATGTCGGCGATGTCGTCGAGGGCCGCGGCCAGCTCGTCCGGATGGTCCCCGATCCGCTCGGCGATCTCCATGAGCACGTGCAGCACGTCGTGCCGGTCGTGGCCCAGGTCGAGCAGGCGCTGGGCGGCCTCCCAGAGCTGCGGCGGGTCGCCCTCCCACATCCGGGTGGCGATCTCCTCGTGCCAGGCCAGGTGCTCCTCGTCGAGCGAGCCCCCGTGGTCGATCTCCAGCAGCACCCGCCGGTCGGCCTCGTCGGCCGGGTTGAGCCGGTCCAGGTCGACGCCGTTGTGCGTGCCCTGCAGGAACGGGAACGCGAACGCCCGCCTGGCCAGCGCGGACAGGTCGCCGTCCGGCAGCAGCCGCTCCAGCAGCGGGCGGTCCAGGCCGAACGACGTCGGATCCCGGTAAGCCGCGGGGAACTTGCCGATGGCCTCCCACACCGCGTCCAGCGTGGCCTTCAGCCCGGTCTCGGGCAGCCCGGTGCGGTGGGCGGCGAAGCGCACCCAGGCCGCCAGCACGTGCGGCATGGCCTCCTGCTCGGCCACCGACAGCATCACCTTGCGGGGCAGCCAGTCCAGCAGGAACGTCTCGCACTTGGTCGGGCTGACCCGTAGCGGCCTGCTGAAGTCCTGTTCGCAGCCGTAGTCGATGATGTGGTCGGCGCACCGGGAGGCCGCCGACGGGTCCGACAGGTGCTCGGCCGCGTCGGAGGCGAGGAACTCGGCCGCCAGCATGGCCCGCCGCTCGCGGCTGTAAGGGGCCTCGATGTGCAGCGGCGCCGGGCGCTTGCGGCCCGGCGGCAGCGCCTTCAGCCGGGCGCGGGCGAAGGCGTGGTAGGCGCTGTAGCTGTCGCTGACGGGCGGCGGCGTCTTGGGCTCCTTGGTGGCCTTCATGGCCGACTCGAGCAGCGCCCTGGCCTGCTGGGGCTCGATCTCCTCGAACAGCAGCATCGGGTTGCCGACCGTCTCCGCCCTGGCCTGCTCCAGCAGCTTGTCGACCTGCGAGGAGACCCAGGCGTCGCGCGCCATGCCGGACATGTTGTGGTCGACGACCATGACGAGCGCGTGGCGGTCCTGACCGTGCCTGGGGGTCTGGTCCTCGTTCCAGCGGTAGGCGAAGGTGCAGATCACCGTGTCCTGGTCGCCGTAGGCGTCGCGGGAGACGTAGCAGCCGGTGTGCTTGACCGCGCCGACCCGGTCCGCCCAGCCGGGCCTGGCCACGCCCGACTCCATCATCGCCAGCGCCGCGCCCTCCGCCTTGGCGCCCTGCCGGGACGTGCCCAGATAGGCCAGGCAGATCAGCAGCGTCAGCGACGCCGGGGTGCCGGCCTTGGCGGCGTAGTCGACGAGCCCCTCGCCGAGGACCTGTTCGACGTCACCACCCCGCACCGGTCTGCGCCACCAGGCGCCGACCATGTCGGAGACCATCAGCTCCGCGTCGAGCGGGCTGCGTACGGCCAGCAGCTCGCGGGCCGCCTGCACCATCTCCTTGAACACATCGTCGGGCGGGGTGCTCTCCCGGGGGTCTCGTCGGTGTCGGCGCACGCCCTCACTCTCTCGCATTCCAGGCGTAAACGGCGCGTACAACGCGGCCTGGTGACTTCGATGTTATCGAGGGCTCCGCGGCGGTGGCGCGGAGTTGACGATCGCGAGCAGATGTTCGCGGGCGATCCGTTCGACGATCTCGGGCGTAGCCGTGATGCCGAGGTGCTGCGCGCAGGCGCACACATCGTCGACACACCTGTCGATCGTGTCCACGGGCACGGTCAGGAACTCCTCGGCCAGTCTGTGACTGACCGGTTCCTTGAGCAAGCGTGTGGCCAGAGCGAGCATAGATGTGAGATTCCTCCGTATGCCCGGGGGCAAACCCCCAGGAATGGACGCAGGCGACTTGCGCTCCCATTTCATCTTTTCTCGGGCCGGTGTCAAGCCTCCACAACGGCTTTGTTCGCTTCTCGGGAACCGCTTTCGTGCGAAGCTGTTCCCATGCGCATCCAGCTCGCCCAGCGCGCCGAGGCCGACGACCTGCTCGGCCGCAGCCCGCTCGCCCTGCTCGTCGGCATGCTGCTCGATCAGCAGGTGTCGATGGAGTGGGCGTTCACGGGGCCTTACACCATTTCTGAGCGGCTCGGGCACGAACTGACCGCTGAAGAGATAGCCTCCTATGACCCCGAGGCGTTCGTGGCGCTGCTGGCGGCCAAGCCGGCGGTCCACCGCTACCCCAAGTCGATGGCGGCGCGCGTGCAGCAACTCGCCGCTTACCTGGTCGAGCACTATGACGGCGAGGCCGAGCGGCTCTGGGAAGATGTGGCGGACGGCAAAGGGTTGCTGAAGCGACTGCAGGAGTTGCCGGGTTACGGCAAGCAGAAGGCCCAGATCTTTCTGGCATTGCTGGGCAAACAGCTGGGGGTCCAACCGCCAGGATGGCGGGAGGCCGCCGGTCTCTACGGCGAGGAGGGCGCGTTCCGGTCGGTCGCCGATGTGGTCGACGCCGACACGCTGGTCAGAGTCCGAGCCGCCAAACAGGAGGCCAAGCAGGCGGCGAAGGCCAAGTAGCCTGATCTTGCTGCGCAACGTGGAGCGATTTTGACAGGATGCGTTGACCGTATGGCGGCCGGGGCTTCCGTCCGCGCATGCCCATCGCCGATGATGTACTGCAGAATCCGGTCGCCCGGAGCTGCGCTACGCCGATACACGATTATGGAGATGTGCCGCGTGGGAGACCCTGGCACGCGACGGAGGTGCCGACCATGAGCGCCGAGACCTCCGTTCCCCGTCCCCGGGAGTCGGATGTGGACATCTCAGACTCCGCCCTCCTCAAGGGCCTGCTGTCCGAGGCAGAGTTCGCCTTTGCCTTCTTCGACGTCGACGGCCGCATCCAGCGGGTCAACGACGTGTTCACCGACGTCGCCGGTGTCCCGGCCGAGCGGCTGGTGGGCCGCGCCTCGGCCGAGGCACTGACGGCCGATATCGGCCAGGTCGTCGCACAAGGCTTCCAGTCCGTCACCGACAGCGACGCACCGGTCACCGAGAGACGCGTGCGGGTGCGTTCACCGGAGGGCGAGACGCGCTACTGGTCGATGTCGTTCTCGCCGGTGCACGACGAGTCCGGCGCCCTGCTGGCCGTCGCGATGCTCGGGCTCGACGTGACCGAGAGCCGCCAGGTCGAGGAGGACCTGCGCCGCAGCGAGGAGCGCTATCGCTCGCTGGTCGAGGCGCAGTCCCAGCTCGTCTGGATCACCTCGCCCACCGGCACGGTGGTCGAGGACGCGCCGCAGTGGCGTGCCATCACCGGCCAGGGCCTGGAGGAATACCTCGCCTACGGCTGGCTGGAGGCCGTGCACCAGGACGAGCGCCAGCAGACCGAAGAGGCCTGGAAGGAGGCGCTGCGCGGCCGGACCATGTTCGAGTGGAACTACCGCGTGCGCACCAGGGCCAGCGGCTTCCGCCACTTCGAGGTGCGCGCCGTGCCGATCATCCGGCACGGCCGGATCGTGGAGTGGGTGGGCGCCAACACCGACGTGACGCCGCAGCGTGAGGCCGAGGAGATGCGGGGCAGGCTGACCGACCAGCTCGGCGCCGCCGCCCTGCGCACGGCCCGGCTGCAGGGCGCCACCGCCCAGCTCGCCGAGGCGCTCACGGTCGAGCAGGTGGTGCAGGTCATCATCGACGTCGGCCGCACCGCGCTGGCCGCGGACCGGTCCGCGGTGGCGCTGCTGGACACCGACCGGGCGGCGCTCAAGCTGATCAACGGCGAGGGCGTCCCCGAGGCGTCCGGCTCCGCCGGCGAGGAGATCCCGCTGTCGCACACCAGCGTGATGACCATGGCCGTCAACAGCCGCAGGCCGTTCTTCGCCGAGTCGCCCGTCAGCCTGAAGCTCCAGCTTCTCGAGGCGGGCGGCGACAAGGAAGTGCTCAGCACCTATCTGGCCAACAGCGACGAGCGGGCCTGGGTGGGGCTGCCGCTGCTCGCCGCCGGCCGGGCGCTGGGCGCGCTGCGCTTCTCGTTCACCAGGCCGCAGAAGATCTCCCAGGAGGACGGCGTCTTCCTGGAGGCGCTGGCCGGGCAGTGCGCGCTGGCGGTGGAGCGCGCCACACTGTTCGAGCGTGAGCACCGCACCGCCGAGACGCTGCAGCGCAGCCTGCTGCCGGACCGCCTGCCGGTCATCAAGGGCTTGGAGCTGGCCCAGCGCTTCCGCTCGGGCAGTCGCCACGTGCAGGTCGGCGGCGACTGGTACGACGCGTTCGTGCTGCAGGACGGCCGGGTAGCGGCCGTCGTCGGCGATGTCATGGGCAAGGGCGTCAAGGCGGCGGCCGGCATGGGCCGCATCCGCAATGCCATGCGGGCGCTGGCGCTGACCAACCCGCCGCCCGCGGCCGTGCTGACGGGGCTCGACCGGGTCTTCGACGCCACCGAAGAGGAGGAGCAGGTCACCACCCTCGCCTACATGGTGGTCGAGCCGGTCACCGGCGAGGGCACGCTCGCGCTCGCGGGCCATCCGCCACCCGTCCTGGTATCTCCGCAGGGCACGGCGATTCTCTGCGACGCAGAGCCGGGCACTCCGCTAGGCTGGCCGACCAGCCGAAGGCAGTTCCGCTTCGTAGTGCCGCCCGGCCATACGGCCGTGCTCTACTCCGACGGACTGGTGGAGAACCGCAAACGCGGGCTGGATGCCGGACTCGCAGAGATTTGCAGTGTTGTGACCGAAGCGCCGCCTGAGGTGGTGGGAAGTCCGCACATGCTGCTGGACTTCCTGGTTGACCGGATGTTGTCGGGATATGAACAGGATGATGACGTTACCGCCCTGGCCATTCACGTGCCGCCTGCCACGAAGAGTGACTGAATGAATCAGTCATAAGGGTTGCTTTCGGGTATCGGTGCCGCCCTTACGTACGCACTACTACTTGGGTCGGCCTAGGGTGGAGGTCAACCGCCGGGAGGTGGCCGTATGGATCGCAAGGTCGTGCCAGAATGCTGGGCAGGTCCGTAGCGGTCCGCACGGCCTCCGATCTCTGAGAGAGGCAACAGCCCCCCAGCGGGCATCTGGGTCCATTGTCGCCACGCGTTCGTTCGAGAGGTGTTCGTGTCGCCTGCAAGTTCGACTCGCTCGAAGCCACAAGAGCTGAACGAGCCCGTCATTCAGCGACTGCTCGAGCGTGGGCGCTCGCAGGGTTTCCTCGAGTCTGAGGATGTCCGCCAGGCCTTCGAGGAGGCCGACATCCCCATGTCGCACGCCGCCGCGTTCTTGCGGAACCTCAGCAAAGAGGGCGTGACCGTGGTGGTGACCGCCGCGGATTCGGCAGCGCCGAAGAAGTCGCGTCCAGCAAAGCGCCGCACAGCCGCCCCCGTCAAGACCAAAGCGGCAGCAGCCGCCAAGGAGCAGCAGCCCGAGACCGTCACCGCGGTCGTGGGCACCGCCGAAGCAGAGCCGGCGGCCAAGAAGCCGACTCCTGCCAAGAAGGCCGCGCCGGCCGCCAAGAAGGCCAAGGCAGACAGTGCCGGACAGGCCAAGAAGGCCAAGCCGGACAGCGCCGGGCCTGCCGAGACCAAGCCCAAGTCGTCCGACGGTGTCGACGACGAGGACATCGAGCTCGACGCTGACGTGGAGCTGGTCGACCTCGAGGACATCGACGTCGACGATGTGGAGATCGCGGCGAGCGACTCCGACACCGAGGGCGACTCCGATGAGGAGCCAGAAGAGCCCAAGGTGGCGGAGGTGGCCGCCGCGGCGGTCGTCGAGAAGAGCGAGGACGAGGTCCTCATCCTGACCGACGACGACGATGACGCCCCGATCGCGCAGGTCGCGGCCGCGGGTGCCACCGCCGACCCCGTCAAGGACTACCTCAAGCAGATCGGCAAGGTCCCCCTGCTCAACGCCGAGCAGGAGGTCGAGCTGGCCAAGCGGATCGAGGCCGGTCTGTTCGCCGAGGAGCAACTCGGCGGCGGCGAGATCGACAACCTGCCGGTCGACGTCAGGGCCGAGCTGGAGTGGATCGCCGAGGACGGTCGCCGGGCCAAGAACCACCTGCTGGAGGCCAACCTCCGGCTCGTGGTCTCGCTGGCCAAGCGCTACACCGGCCGCGGCATGCTGTTCCTGGACCTGATCCAGGAGGGCAACCTCGGTCTGATCCGCGCGGTGGAGAAGTTCGACTACACCAAGGGCTACAAGTTCTCCACCTACGCCACCTGGTGGATCCGGCAGGCGATCACCCGTGCCATGGCGGACCAGGCGCGGACCATCCGCATCCCGGTCCACATGGTCGAAGTGATCAACAAGCTGGCCCGCGTCCAGCGGCAGATGCTGCAGGACCTGGGCCGCGAGCCCACGCCGGAAGAGCTCGCCCGCGAGCTGGACATGACGCCCGAAAAGGTGGTCGAGGTCCAGAAGTACGGTCGCGAGCCGATCTCCCTGCACACCCCGCTGGGTGAGGAGGGCGACAGCGAGTTCGGCGACCTCATCGAGGACTCCGAGGCCATCGTCCCGGCCGACGCCGTCAGCTTCACGCTGCTCCAGGAGCAGCTGCACTCCGTTCTCGACACGTTGTCGGAGCGCGAGGCGGGCGTCGTGTCGATGCGGTTCGGCCTCACCGACGGTCAGCCCAAGACGCTGGACGAGATCGGCAAGGTCTACGGGGTGACGCGCGAGCGCATCCGGCAGATCGAGTCGAAGACCATGTCCAAGCTCCGTCACCCGTCCCGCTCGCAGGTCCTGCGCGACTACTTGGACTAGGCATCGCGTCGAAAAAAGGGGGCAACCGCCGTTGCCCCCTTTTTTCTTGCCCGACGTTTTCTTGCCCAGGCGTCGGTTCTTCCTGCTCAGATGTCGATGTCGAGCCTGCCCGGCGCGGGACGTACCGCGTAGCCCAGGCCGTCGAGCGCTTTGGCCAACTCCTCCGGCGTCGACGGGGTCAGGCCGCTCTCCAGCAGCGCCCTGGCGATCTCGCCGCGGGTGGCCTTGGCCATGTGGCTGACGACCTTGCCCTCCTTGAGGACCCGTACCGACACGCCGCGCTCACCGGGCCGCCACGCGCCCGCGTACGTGGCCGATCGCAGGTCCACGACCAGGCCGGGCAGCCGGTCCAGCTCGGCGGTGATCGCCGGCCGCCAGAACGCCGCCAGCCTGCCCATCGGCGGTAGGTTCACGCCCATGGACAGCCGGTAGGGCGGGATCCGGTCCCCGAGCCGCAGCACCCCCCACAGGCCCGAGAAGATCAGCACACTCTCCTCCGCCCTGGCCCGCGCCTCGGGGCCGAGCTCGGCCGGCGCCAGGTTGTCGTACAGCACGCCGGTGTAGAGCTCGGCCGCGGGCAGCGTGGGGGCCTGCCTGATGGCCAGGTTCTTCGCCAGCTCGGGGGCCAGGCCGGGGGACAGGCCGAGCACTTGGAGGGCGTCGCGGCGGCGGGAGGCCTTGATCAGGGCGCTCATCACCCGCTTGCGATGACGGTCGAGCTTGGGAAAGGACAGCTCTTCGACGGCGGGACCGTCTCCCTCGGACGCCTTGCCCTCCGACGGCGGCAGCAGAATCAGCACAGTGATGCAGCCTATTGGGCAAAGCTCCTGGTCATGGCTTTGACCCCGGAAATGCCGCGGGTGCCGGTGCGTCGTGCGGGGGGTGCGGGGGGAATGGGCGTCGTGAGGCCGGGCGTACCCGATGTGGAATCTTTTTCTCGGCGGGCTGTCGTCACGCAGAGTGATCAAATTGGCCTGGTGGAACCGTCCTGAGAAGGGGGCGGGATCGCCTTGGTCGTGTCGTATTGCCGGGGGTGCGGCGTGGACCGGAGCGGCAGCTCACGTCCTGGGGATGCCCGTGACTCTGGGCGTCCTGGCCTGAGCGCTTCCTGCACACCAGGGGCCGCCCGGCACGACTGACGCTCTTGACCTCAAGTGAACTTGGGATTCTATCGTTCATCGGCATGAGCACAATGAGCATTTCCGGGCAGGCGCGCCAGACCGACATCGAGGCGATCAAGCAGGTGGTGGCCGCGGTTGAGCACTCCCAGAACAACGAACTCCCTGACGAATTCGTCGCTCTGTTCCGCGCTGACGCGATCTGGACGACGGGGCACGGCAAGCGCCTCTTCGGGCGTGAGGCGATCTCGACGTTCACGCACCAGGTGCTTCCCGGAGGGATGGGGGACGCGACGGTCACGTTCGAGGTCGAACACGTTCTGTTCATCCGTCCCGACGTCGCGGCCGTGAAGGTGCGCCAGGTCTATCGGAACTCCGACGGGACGGAGGACGTGGGCACGCCCATGTTCGTCATGGCGAAGGAGGACGGGCGGTGGCGGCTGACCGCCTGCCAGAACACCAGCGTGCTCAGCGGCGACTGACCGCATGCGACGCGGCACACCGCCGGCGACAGGACGCGCGCCAAGCCGTCGGCTCAGCGGTAGCGGCTGACCTGCGATGGAGTGGCAGGGGCGCAGCGGGGCTAGGCTTCCGGGGGTGGATTTCGACCTTCTTGTGCATGCGGCGTGGCCGGCCTATGAGCAGCGTACGCACGACGGCTGGGTTCTGCGGCACGCCGGAGGGGTGACCAAGCGGGCCAATTCCGTGCTGCCTCTGGGGAGCCCGGCGGACCTGGCCGGGGCGATCGCGGCGGCCGAGACCTTCTACGCCGAGCGCGGGTTGCCCTGCGTCTTCTCCGTCGGCCCCCGCGCCACGCCCGGTCTCGACGGTGAGCTGGCGGCGCGGGGATACCAGGTGGTCGATCCGACCGTGATCATGGCTGGGCCGGTCGCGCGCGAGCCCGTCGTCCACGAGGTGCGGGTCGAGGAACGGCCGTGGCAGGGCTGGCTGAAGACGTGGTGGGCGGTCGACGGCCGCTACGGCACCGGGCTGGCCGAGGCGGAACGCATCTGTACGGGAGCGTCCGCCTGGTATGCCGCCGTGGAGGAGGACGGCGTCCCGGTCGCCGTGGGGCGGGGTGTGCCACAGGGCGACACGCTGGGCGTCTACTGCATGGCGACGCTGCCCCGGGCACGCCGGCGCGGGCTGGCCCGCAGCGTCCTGCGCGCCCTGGTCCGGCAGGGTGGCGGCACCTCGGCGTACCTGGTGGTCACGGCACAAAACCAGGGCGCGCGGGCGTTGTACGGCAGCGAGGGGCTCGCTGAGAAGGGTGAGTACCACTACCGCGTGCGCTGACCCAGGCCCACACGCGGGCCCGAAAGCCTCACGGACCATGAAGACCCGGGCGTATTGGGCGAGTCTCGGGCGCATCGGCACAAATCGCGGGTCCTGGTGCAGTTCGGGCGTGTTAGTGCGGACTCGCGGGTCCTGGTGCGAATCATGCATGCCGGGGCAGAGTCGCGGGTCCTGAGGTGAATCGTGCATGCCTGGGCTGATTCGCGGGTTCTGGCGCGGCTCGTGTGCGTCAGCGCGGGCCCGTGGATCGGTAGAGAACCCGCAGTGTCCTGGCACGGGCTCCACATGGTGGGGCGGTCTCTGGCCTAATATGGATCTTGTTTTACGCAGAACGGCGACCCCGGGTTGCCGGGATCGCCGTTCTGTAACGCTATATGTGGTTATGTCATCACGGCGGACGCGTTAGCGCTCGTCGTTGGGGCCGGTGAATGAAGGGGTTTCGCTGAGACGTGCCGACTCGTCCAAGATGTCGGCGCCCTTTTCGCGCAGCGCCGCAATGTGCTGACGCCCATGGTGGGCGCAGAACAGCAGCTCCCCGCCCACGGGCAGGGTCGCGCGAATGTAGGCCTGGGCGCCGCAACGGTCGCAGCGGTCGAGGGCCGTCAGCGGCTTAACGGGGGCAAGAGCTCCAGTCACGTATCGCCTTTCGGGTCACCCCCGCCGAAGCGAGGATCTGGCGTCAGTCACTTGGACAACATCTAACCGGACCTGGACGTTCCCAACCGCCCCCTCTCTACGCCCAGAGCAGAATGTGTCCGAAAGTATTGATGATCAGCCCGCTGGTAACGGCAAACGTGCCGTCATGGCAAGCTTGTACGCGTCCGTAGGGGAAGAACGGTAGGCTGCGCACACATGTTCGATGACTTGAGACCAGGGGAGCCGGAGTGACGCTAGTGGAGGCCGGTTACACGGCTCGTCACCTGTCGGTGCTTGAGGGCCTTGAGGCCGTACGCAAGCGACCTGGCATGTACATCGGATCCACCGACAGCCGCGGTCTCATGCACTGCCTCTGGGAGATCGTCGACAACGGCGTCGACGAGGCACTCGCGGGTCACTGCGACCGCATCGAGGTCGAGCTCTACCCCGACGGCTCCATCGAGGTGCGCGACAACGGCCGCGGCATCCCGGTGGACATCGAGCCCAAGAGCGGCCTGCCGGGCGTGGAGCTCGTCTACACCAAGCTCCACGCGGGCGGAAAATTCGGCGGCGGCTCCTATGGCGCCTCCGGCGGCCTGCACGGCGTGGGCGCCTCGGTCGTCAACGCGCTGTCCGCGCGCCTCGACGTTCAGGTCGACCGTGACGGCCACATTCACGAGATCAGCTTCCGCCGCGGCGTGCCCGGCGTGTTCGACGGCGACGGGCCGACCGCCAAGTTCAAGAAGAAGTCCGGCCTGCGTGACGGCGGCAAGGTGGCCACCCGGATCACCGGCACGCGCGTGCGCTTCTGGGTCGACAAGCAGATCTTCCTGCCCGACGCCGAGGTGTCGGTCGACGAGATCCACGTCAGGCTCCGCCAGACCGCCTTCCTGGTGCCCGGCCTCACCCTCGTCCTGATCGACGGCCGGCAGGAGGAGCGCGTCGAGGAGGAGTTCCACTTCGACGGCGGCATCTCCGAGTTCACCGAGTTCCTGGCCCGCGACGAGGCCGTCTGCGACGTGCTGCGGCTGCAGGGCGTCGGCCACTTCCACGAGACCGTGCCGGTCCTCGACGACCAGGGTCACATGACCTCCACCGAGGTGGAGCGCGAGCTCACCGTGGACGTGGCGGTGCGCTGGGGCAAGGGCTACGAGTCGACCGTCCGCTCGTTCGTCAACGTGATCGCCACCCCCAAGGGCGGCACCCACGTCACCGGCTTCGAGCGTGCCCTGGTGCGCACCCTCAACGAGCAACTGCGCGAGACCCGCCTGCTCAAGAACGGCGACGACCCGGTCAACAAGGAGGACATCTCCGAAGGCCTGACCGCCGTCGTCACCGTGCGGGTGCCGGAGCCGCAGTTCGAGGGCCAGACCAAGGAGGTCCTCGGCACCTCCGCGGCCACCCGCATCGTCTCCCACGTGGTCAGCCGCGAGCTCAAGGAGCTGTTCGCCAACCCGCCGCGCGGGCTCAAGCAGCAGCTGCGCGCCACGCTGGAGAAGATTGTCGCCGCCGCCAAGGCCCGCATCGCGGCCCGCGAGCACCGCGAGAACCAGCGCCGCAAGAGCGCCCTGGAGAACTCCGCCCTGCCGGCCAAGCTGGTCGACTGCCGCAGCGACGACATCGATCGCAGCGAGCTGTTCATCGTCGAGGGTGACTCCGCGCTCGGCACCGCCAAGCTGGCCCGTGACTCGGAGTTCCAGGCCTTGCTGCCGATCCGGGGCAAGATCCTCAACGTCCAGAAGGCGTCCGTGAGCGACATGCTCAAGAACGCCGAGTGCGCGGCCATCATCCAGGTGGTCGGCGCCGGGTCCGGTCGCTCCTTCGACCTCGACTCGGCCCGCTACGGCAAGATCATCCTGATGGCCGACGCCGACGTCGACGGCGCGCACATCCGCTGCCTGCTGCTCACCCTGTTCCACCGCTACATGCGTCCCATGGTGGAGGCCGGTCGTGTCTTCGCCGCCGTGCCTCCACTGCACCGCATCGAGCTCACCAATCCGGGCCGGGGCAAGGACAAGTACATCTACTGCTACTCCGACGCCGAGCTCCAGAAGGTCCTGCGCGACCTGGAGCGGCGCAACAAGCGGTGGAAGGACCCGGTGCAGCGCTACAAGGGCCTCGGTGAGATGGACGCCGACCAGCTCGCCGAGACCACCATGGACCCGCGCCACCGCATCCTGCGCCGCGTCCGCATCGAGGACGTCCAGGAGGCGGAGAACATCTTCAGCCTGCTGATGGGCAGCGATGTGGCGCCGCGCCGCGAGTTCATCGTCAGGAGCGCCGCCGAGGTGGACCGCGACCACATCGACGCCTGACCGGCCCGGCTCCGGGAGGGGCCGGCCGTTCTGCGGGTGAGCGGGCCGCTCTGGCGCGTGACACCCCCCCGTGGGGGTGGCGTCGCCTGAGAGCGTTGCCCGGCGCTGTGCGCCGAAGAGGCGTTGCCGTGATGAGGCCGGGGCGAGGATTTGTCCGCCCCGGTCGTCGGTTGCCCGCTCTCGTGTGGCCGTAGGGCGCTGGTCAGGCTACGGGCACGAGTTCGCCGGTGTGGACGTCGTAGATGGCGCCGGTTACCGGCAGGTCCTCCGGTAGGAAGGGGGAGGACTTGATGCGGGTCAGGTCGTGGCGGAGCGCGGCGCCCTGGTCCGGGACGGTGTGGAACTCCAGGCTGCGGGTGTCGACGCCCTTGCTCTGGGTGAGGGCATGCACGTCGGCGTCGCTGACCTTGGACATGCCGCAGTCGGTGTGGGGCATGATCAGGACTCGTTCGACGCCCAGGAGATAGACCGCCAGGACCAGGGTCCGCAGCACGTCGTCGGTGACACGGGCGCCGGCGTTACGCAGGATCTTGGCGTCACCCGGCTGCAAGCCGAGCAGGCCGAGTGGGTCGATGCGGGAATCCATGCAGGTCACAACGGCGAGGCCACGCGCTGCCGTACCGGTGAGGCCGGAGTTTTCGAAGCCTCCGGCGAACCTCGCGTTGGCGGCAAACAGATCGTCGAACGCATCCATGGCACTGATAATCCCTCATGCCTCCCATGTCGGTGTATGCGGGGTGCGACTGGCGGGGACTTGGCCAACGTCCCACCATCTCCACTGACTTTACGTGATGATGTCGTAGCCCAGAGTGTTGTGCATCCCTTGGAGAAGGTCGTCTTGAGCAGGTCCGAATCGCTCGCCGTGTATCTTCGCGGCCAGGCCAGGCGCCGCCTGGACCGAGTGGAGTCCAATGACGGCGGCCGTAACGCCAAAGGAGCCCTGGCCCTGCTCGATGCCGCCGCCTACGCCGCGAGCCTGCCCGACGACGACCCGGTCATCCTGATGCTCGACCAGGCCGGCTGCTACGGGCCCCTGGGCTGCGAGGACTTCAACCCCGGCGACGCGGGCGACCGCCTCATCCGCACCTGGCAGGGCGGCGAGCCGCACGAGCTCCTGCTGTCGCTGCCCGCCGCCATCACCGCCTCACCGACCGACCAGTTCGGCAGCAGGTCACCCCGCCCCTCCTGAGTCCGCATCGTCGCTCCGGGCCCGCGTGCCCGCTGCCCTCCCGGTATTCGTCATGGGTGTGCCGAAGATCGCCGTCGGAGGCCGGGATCAGAGTGAGGGCCACAGGGGTCTGCCGCAGGTGCGTCGAGAGAGTGAGCGGGGCCGCAAGCCGATTGTTGCGGCCCGGTCCCTGCTGAGATGCCTCCCCGCGCCCCCTCACCGCTCCGCAGAACGCTTCACGTCCCTCGCGAGGCCCCCGAGGTGCCTGGGCCGCTCAGAGGTCTCTGTGGAAGCTTGTACGGATTCCGAACGGCCCTGGCATGGGGCAGGATGCCGGGCGAGCTCCTGGTGTGTGGCGGGACTTCGGGTGGGCGGGCGTCAGGTGGGTTCGTTGCCGGGCTTCCACTTGATGCCGCAGCCCATGGACGGGACCTGGTCCTCGGGCACGGGAGCGCCGGCGAGGACGGCGTCGATGGCCGCTCGCAGGGAGGAGCCCGTCACCGGGACGGAGTTGCGCGGGCGGGACCCGTCGAACTCGCCACGGTAGACCAGCCGGAACTCCGCGTCGTACAGGAAGAAGTCCGGCGTGCAGGCGGCCCGGTAGGCCTTGGCGACCTCCTGGGTGTCGTCCAGCAGGTAGGGAAAGGTGAAACCGGCGCGCCCGGCCTGCTCGGCCAGGTGTGTCGGATCGTCGTCCGGGTAGTTCACGCTGTCGTTGCTGCTGATCGCCACGATCGACAGCCGGGAGCCGTAGTCGGCTGCCAACTCGCCGAGGCCATCCTCGAGGTGGCGGACATAGGGGCAGTGATTGGACAGGAAGACCACGAGGACGGCTGGGGAGCCCTTCAGGTCGGCGAGCGAAACACTGCCGCCGCTGACGGCGGTGAGATCGAACGGAGGCGCGGGCGTGCCGAGCGGAACCATGAATGAGTTGGCGGCCATGCCTCCCATTGTCCCCCGTCCCCAACATTGCGGAGGTGTGTCATGAACGGCATCGCGGAGTTTCGATCGACCGTGATCGACTGCCCGGACCCACGTGCGCTGGCCGACTTCTACTCCCGGCTCCTGGGGTGGCCCGTCGCCTACGACGAGGACGACTGGGCCGTGGTGACCGAGGTCGGCTCGCCGATGCGGCTGGCGTTCCAGCGGGCGGAGGACTATCAGCCGCCCGTCTGGCCGAGCCGGGAGCGTCCTCAGCAGGTGCACATCGACACCATGGTCGACGACCTGGACAAGGCCGAGGAACAGGTGCTCATGATCGGCGCGACCAAGACCGAGGTCCAGCCGAGCGAGAACGACAGCTTCCGCGTCTTCCTCGACCCGGCCGGCCACCCGTTCTGCCTCACCGCCAAGGACTAGATACGCCGACGACGCTCGGGTCAGTCCTGAACGTCCTCCTGCGGGGCGGGCGGTGCTTCGGCCGGAGTGCCGGAACCGCCGGCGAGGGCGCCGCCGATCGCGCCGATGGTGTGCGTGAGGCGCACGCCGGAGCCGTCCCGGCGGCCGACCTCGTCCGGCAGCGGCACCGGCTTGCCCACCGACGAGATCGCCTTGGCGGGCGCGGGCCCCGCCCAGGCGAGCAGCAGCACGTCCTCTCCCTTGAGGAACCGCTGGGTACGCACCCCGCCCGTGGCCCGGCCCTTGGCGGGGTATTCGGCGTAGTCGGAGACCTTGCCGCCGCCCACCTGGGTGCCGGGCAGGGCGGTGGACGAGCCGGCCACCGTGACCACCACGCCGGGACGGGCCGGATCGACCACGCCGAACCAGACCACCCGCGCCCCGCCGTCGAGGCGGATGCCCGCCATGCCGCCCGCCGGCCTGCCCTGCGGCCTGACCAGGGCGGCCTGGAAGCGCAGGAGCTGGGCGTCGGAGGTGATGAACACCAGGTCGTGGTCCTCGGAGTCGAGCTCGGCCGCGCCCACCACGGTGTCGCCGTCCTTGAGGGTGATCACTTCGAAGTCGTCGCGGTTGGCCGGGTAATCCGGCACCACGCGTTTGACGATGCCCTGGGCGGTGCCGATCGCCAGCCCCGGGCTGTCGGGATCGAGCGAGCCCAGGCCGATCACCGTCTCGTCAGGCTGGAGGGAGACGTACTCCGCCACCGGATGGCCGCCGGACAGCGACGGCGGGTTGGCCGAGGGCGGCAGGGTCGGCAGGTCGACCACCTGCACGCGGATCAGCCGGCCCAGGGACGTCACCACCCCGACCTCGCCTCTGACCGTCGTGCGGACCACGGAGACGAGCACGTCGTGCGCCGTGCGGTCGCCCTCGCCCGGCAGCGGTGAGGCGTCGGGCGTGCGGGCCAGCAGGCCGGTGGACGACAGCAGCGCCAGGCACGGGTCGTCGGCCACCTGCAGCGTCACCGTGGCGGTGCGGGTGGCGCCGGACGCCTCCAGCAGCACGGTACGGCGCGGCGTGCCGTACTTCTTCGACACCTCGGCCAGCTCGCCCGAGACGACCTGACGCAGCCGGGTCTCCGACGACAGGATGGCCGTCAGCGCGGCGATCTCCTCGGTCAGCGTCTCCTTCTCGCGGTCGAGCTCCAGCTTGTCGTAGCGGGTCAGGCGGCGCAGCGGCGTGTCGAGGATGTAGGCGGCCTGGATGTCGGTGAGGTTGAAGACCTCCATCAGGCGGGTGCGGGCCTGGCCGGAGTCGTCCGAGGAGCGGATGACCTGGATGACCTCGTCGATGTTGAGCAGCGCGACGATCAGGCCGTCGACCAGGTGCAGCCGCTCCTCGCGCTTGCGCCTGCGGTATTCGGAACGGCGGCGGACGACCTCGATCCGGTGGTCCACGTAGACCTGAAGCAACTCGCGCAGGCCCAGCGTGCGGGGCTCGCCGTCGACCAGGGCGACGTTGTTGATGCCGAAGGTCTCCTCCATCGGCGTCAGGCGGTAGAGCTCGTCGAGCACGGCCTCGGGGATGAAGCCGTTCTTGATCTCGATGACCAGGCGCAGGCCCTTGTGCCGGTCGGTGAGATCCTTGAGGTCGGCGATTCCCTGCAGCTTCTTGCTGGTCACCAACTCCTTGATCTTGGTGACGACGCGCTCGGGGCCGACGTTGTAGGGCAGCTCGGTGACGATGATGCCCTTGCGGCGCGGCGTGATCTGCTCCACCGCGCACTTGGCCCGCATGCGGAAGGTGCCGCGGCCGCTCTCGTAGGCGTCGCGGACGCCCTGCAGGCCGGTGATGGTGCCGCCGGTCGGCAGGTCGGGGCCCGGAACGTACTTCATCAGCTCGTCGAGCGTCGCGTCCGGCTTCTTGATCAGGTGACGGGCGGCGGCGATGACCTCGACGAGGTTGTGCGGCGCCATGTTGGTGGCCATGCCGACCGCGATGCCGGTGGTGCCGTTGACCAGCAGGTTGGGGAACGCCGACGGCATGACCGTGGGCTCGGTCTCCTGGCCGTCGTAGTTGGGCTTGAAGCCGACGGTGTCCTCGTCGAGCGACTCCACCATGAGCATCGCCGCCGGGGCCAGCCTGGCCTCGGTGTAGCGCATGGCGGCCGGCAGGTCGTCGGGCGAGCCGAAGTTGCCGTGGCCGTCGACCAGGGGCAGCCGCATGGAGAACGGCTGCGCCAGTCGCACCAGAGCGTCGTAGATCGCGGTGTCGCCGTGCGGGTGGAGCTTGCCCATCACGTCGCCGACGACGCGCGAGGACTTGACGTGCCCCCGGTCGGGGCGCAGTCCCATCTCACTCATCGAGTAGAGGATGCGACGCTGCACCGGTTTGAGCCCGTCGCGAGCGTCGGGCAGCGCTCGCTGGTAGATCACCGAATAGGCGTACTCGAGAAAGCTCGTGCGCATCTCCGAGGAGACGTCGATATCGACGATCCGCTCCTCGAAGTCCTCGGGCGGGGGTGCAGTCGTGCGTCGGGCCATGTCGAACATTGTGCCGAAGAGAGTTGGGTGCCCGCGACTTCAACGCCGATCCAGACATCTTGACCAAGCAATTGCTTGGGCGTTACGTTGCCGGAGAGGCTCCCTTCTCGCTGCCCCCACGGAGGCGTCATGATCGAGTTCCATCCCGTGACGAAGCACATCGGCGCCGAGGTCACCGGGGTCGATCTGCGCAAACCGCTGGCTCAGGAAGAGGTCCACATCCTGCGCCAGGGCTGGCTGAAACACCTGGTGCTGTTCTTTCGCGACCAGCACATCGACGACGAGCAGCACCTGCAGTTCGCGCTCAACTTCGGCACCCTGAACCATCCGGCGTTCAAGAGGGACGCCGCCAGCCCCATCCACGTGCTCGACCAGACCTCGCCCAAGAACGAGGGCGCGGACGAGTGGCACAGCGACAACACCTTCGAGTCGCCCCCGCCGATGGGCTCACTACTGCGCTGCGTCCAGCTCCCCAGCGTGGGCGGCGACACCTGCTGGGCCAACACCTACCTGGCCTACGAGGCGCTCTCGCCCTCCATCCAGCGCCTGTGCGACGAGCTGACCGCGGTGCACGACATCACGGGGTCGATGAAGAAGGCGATCGCCAAGGGCCACCCGTTCGACCTGGCCGAGGTCCAGGCGAGAGTGCCGCCGCTGGAGCGCCCGGTGGTCCGCGTGCACGCCGAGACCGGGCGCAAGGCGCTGTACGTGAACCGCGCCTCGACCACCCGCCTGGTCGGCCTGACGGACCGCGAGAACGAGGCGCTGCTGCCGCTGCTCATCGACCACATCCGCTCGCCGGAGTATCAGGTCAGGCTCCGCTGGCAGGTCGGCACCCTGGCCTTCTGGGACAACCGCCCCACCCAGCACTACGCGGTGGCCGACTACACAGAACGCCGCCGCATGCACCGGGTCACCGTCAACGCCTTCCCCGAGCACGCCGACAGCTGATCGGCCCGCGACTGGCGCGAAACGTCGGGGGAACCTGGTAACAAGGACGCATGATTGAAGCCCCGGACGCGGCGATGCTGCGCGAACAGGCCGAAGCCCGGCTGCGTGCGCTGGCCGGTGACCACGCCAAGCTCCGCGAGGATCAATGGAAGGCCATCGAGGCCCTCGTCGTCGAGCGGAGCCGGGTGCTGGTCGTGCAGCGCACCGGCTGGGGCAAGTCCGCCGTCTACTTCGTGGCCACCGCCCTGCTGCGCGAGCTGGACGAGGGGCCCACCGTCATCATCTCGCCCCTGCTGGCCCTCATGCGCAACCAGATCGCCGCCGCCGAGCGCGCCGGCATCAAGGCCGTCACGATCAACTCCGCCAACCCCGAGGCGTGGGAGGACGTCTACGCCCAGGTGGCCGAGGGGGAGATCGACGTGCTGCTGGTCAGCCCCGAGCGGCTCAACAACCCCGACTTCCGCGACAACGTGCTGCCCGAGCTGGCCGAGAGCGCCGGGCTGGTCGTCGTCGACGAGGCCCACTGCATCTCCGACTGGGGCCACGACTTCCGGCCCGACTACCGCAGGCTCGCCACCCTGTTCGAGGAGCTGCCGCCCGGCATCCCGGTGCTGGCCACCACCGCGACGGCCAACGCCCGCGTCACCCGCGACGTGGCCGAGCAGATGGGCGAGGACACGCTGGTCCTGCGCGGCGCGCTGGAGCGCGAAAGCCTCCACCTGAGTGTCGTACGACTCCCGACGGCGGAGCAGCGCCTGGCCTGGCTGGCGCAGACGCTGCGCGAGCTGCCCGGATCCGGCATCGTCTACACCCTGACCGTGGCCGCCGCCCACGAGATCGCCGGCTACCTGCGCGAGCAGGGGCACGAGGTGGCCGCCTACTCCGGGCAGACCGACCCGGCCGAACGGCTGGAGGCCGAGGAGGCCCTGCTCAACAACAAGATCAAGGCCTTGGTGGCCACCAGTGCCCTCGGCATGGGCTTCGACAAGCCCGACCTCGGGTTCGTCGTGCACGTCGGCGCCCCGCAGTCGCCGGTCGCCTACTACCAGCAGGTCGGCCGGGCCGGGCGCGGCGTGGAGCGGGCCGAGGTGATCCTGCTGCCGGGCACCGAGGACCGCGAGATCTGGGCCTACTTCACCTCGCTCGCCTTCCCGCCGGAGCCGGTGGTCAGGGCCGTGCTGCAGGCGCTGGAAGAGCGGGGCCTGATGTCCACCCAGGCGCTGGAGACGGCCGTCGACCTGAGCCGCAACCGCCTGGAGATGATGCTCAAGGTCCTCGACGTCGACGGCGCGGTGCGCCGGGTCAAGGGTGGCTGGGAGGCGACCGGCCGGCCGTGGGACTACGACGCCGAGCGCTACTCCCGCATCGCCGGCGAGCGCAGGGCCGAGCAGGACGCCATGCTCGGCTATCTGACGACGACCGAGTGCCGTGAGGAATACCTCCGCAAGCGGCTCGACGACGAGGCCGCCAAGCCGTGCGGGCGCTGCGACAACTGCACCGGCCGGCACCGCTCGGCGCAGATCGCGGCCCCGGCCGTGGAGAGCGCCCGCGAGCGGCTGAGCAGGCCGGGCGTCGACGTCGAGGCGCGCAGGCAGTGGCCGACCGGGCTGTCCGACCTGTCCGGCCGGATCAAGCCAGACCTCGGCGCCGAGCAGGGCAGGGCGCTGGGCCGGCTGACCGACATCGGCTGGGGCAACCGGCTGCGGGAGCTGTTCAACGCCCCCGACGGGCCGATGCCCGACGACATGTTCAAGGCCGTGGTGCAGGTGCTGTCCGCCTGGGACTGGCGGGAGCGGCCGGTGGGCGTCGTCAGCGTGCCCTCCTCGACGCGGCCCCAGCTCGTCCGTGGCTTCGCCGAACGGCTGGCCCAGGTCGGCCGGCTCACCTACCTGGGGGAGCTCGGCTATCGGGCGGGACCGCCCGGACAGCAGTTCAACAGCGCCAAGCGGGTCCAAGCGGTCAGGGGGACCCTGGCCATGCCCAAGGACGTGGGCGCCGCGGTGGCCGCGTGCGGCGGGCCGGTGCTGCTCATAGACGATCGGATCGACACCGGCTGGACCATGACGCTCGCCGCCGCCCTGATCCGGCACGCGGGCGCCCCCGCGGTCCTGCCACTGGCCCTGGCCACCACGTCCTGATCAGCGCGCCTATCCCCACCATGTCCTGATCAGCTGACGCCCATCGTCACCAGGTCGTAGCCGCCGTAGACCGGGCTGACGTGCACGTTGGTGGCGGCCCGGCCGCGCAGCAGGGTCGTCGACTGCCAGACCAGCGGCACCAGCACGGCCTGGTCGGCGACCTGCCGCTCGATCCGCTTCCACAGCTGGGCCCGCCTGGTCGCGTCGAGCTCCGTTCTGGCCTGGTCGACCAGCGTGTCGATCTCCGCCGACCGGACGCTCACGTTGGCCGAGAACTCCAGTCCACGTCGTTGAACGGCTTCACCCGCGGGTTGATCGCGAAGCCCAGAGGGGCCGGGGTGGGCCCCCGAGCCGTCGCGCAGAAAAGGAACCCCAGGTCCTGGCCGCGGCGGAGGCGCGTGCGGCCCGGACCCTTCGTGCAGCGTGGGCGGCAGCGTCGTATGCCCCCCGGAGTGCTGCGGCGGGCCCGACGCGCCGGGCGGGTGTGGCGTCGTCTGCTCGGGCGGGTGCGGCGGCGCTCCCGTCGACGCCTGGGGCGGAGCCGCCCCGGCCCTGATGAGGTCGTGCAGCAGCTGCTCGGCCGTCGGCCGCCGGCGGGGGTCCTTGCTCGGGGCCGCCCACAGCAGCGGCGGCCAGCCTGGCGTGCAGCAGCTTGATCGCCACTCGCGCACCGGAAGAGGAGGCGCCCAGGTAGACGCTGTCTTGACCACCTTGACCCAGGAAGGCGGTCAGGGTGTACGGACCAACCGACTCAGGATCTCCTGGTCGTAACGGACGTGAGCCCGTCATCCGGCTCCCTCAGTGGGCCAAAACTGGAGATCCCACCATGGAACGCACGGAAAAGCCGGCACTAGAGGCGCGGACGCGCTCCCAGATGCACGATCGCCTTGGACGCCAGGCTGCACCCGGAGGCCAGGGCCTCGGCCGGCGGCTTGCCCGCCAGCCACGGCGGCAGGAAGCCGGCGCAGAACGCGTCGCCCGCGCCCGTGCCGTCCACGATCCGGTCCACCGGCTCGGCCGGCGCCCGGACCGGCTCCGGCCGGCCGTTGCCGAACCACAGCGCGCCCTCGGCGGTCATCTTGATGACGACCTGCGGGAACCACGCCGTCAGCACCTTGGCGGCCGCCTCGGGGTCGTCCCGGCCGGTCAGCACCTTGGCCTGGTCGATGTTGGCGAACAGCAGCTTGGCGCCACTGGTCCACTCCAGGAACGGCTCGGCCCCCGTACGCTCAAGAGGCGCGGAGGAGGCGCAGTCGACGGAGATCGACATGCCGGAGTGGTGCGCCATGTCGAGCGCGGCCAGGCCGGCGTCCCGGGAGCCTTCGTTGATCAGCGTGTAGCCGGACATATGCAGATGCCCGCCGCCGTTGCCGAACAGGTCGCGCGGCAGGTCCTCCGGCAGGAGCGCGGCGTTGGCGCCGGGATCGGACAGCATGGTCCGCTCACCCTTGTGCGTGACGAGCACCACGCAGGTGCCGGTCGGCCGCTCAGGATCCATGACAAGCCTGGCGTCCACGCCATAGCCCATCAGCTCCATGTCGCGGTTGCGCCCGGTGATGTCGGCGCCCCTGCGGCCGATGAAGGCCACTTCGGAGCCCTCGACCGCGAGCCACGAGGCGATGTTGGCCCCGGAGCCGCCACCATGCATGGTCACGATCGCCGGGGTGTCGCTCGCACGGGCGAGCGCATAACGGGCGCGAGCGACCGCGTCGGTCATGAGATCGCCCACCACGACGACCCGCGTCATGATGCCACCACCTTGCTGCCTTCGGATCGAGCCTGGCCACGGCAAAACTAACAGCTTCCGGGCTGCTCGTGGGGCGGACCCGGGACACCAGGCCTGAGTCGATGCACAAGCGTTGCCCAAAACGCCCCGGAATTCTTGGCATGTGGGATGCGGGTTTACGCTCGTGACTGTGGAGGCACAATATCCGGCCCACTGGGAAGCCGACGTCGTCCTGGCCGACGGTGGCACCGCGCACGTGCGTCCGATCAGGCCCGCAGACGCCGACCGCCTGCGCGCCTTCTACTCCCGGCTGTCCGACGAGTCGATCTATTTCCGGTTCTTCGGGCCGCGGCCGCGGCTGTCGGACCGGGAGGTCGCGTGGTTCACCAACGTCGACTACCTCAGCCGGGTGGCGCTCATCGCCACCATCGGCACCGAGATGGTCGCGGTCATCCGCTACGACAGGACCGGGCCGGGCGAGGGGGAGGTGGCCTTCCTCGTGGAGGACGCCCACCAGGGCAGGGGAGTGGCCTCGGTGCTGCTCGAACACCTGGCCGCCACCGCCCGCGAGCGGGGCGTCGAACGGTTCGTCGCCGACGTGCTGCCCGCCAACATGAAGATGATGGGCGTGCTGCGCCAGGCCGGTTACACGGCCGAGACCCACTTCGCCGACGGTGTCGTACGCATGACTCTTGACCTGACCCCCACCGAGACCGCCACCGAGGTGACCACCGCGCGCGAGCACCGGGCCGAGGCCCGCTCGATCGCCAGGCTGCTCACCCCCGGCTCGGTCGCCGTCATCGGCGCCTCCCGCGAGCCGGGCGGCGTCGGCCACACCGCGCTGCGCAACCTGCTCGCCGCCGACTTCACCGGCCCCGTCTACCCGGTGCACCGCGAGGTGCGCGCCATGGCCGGCGTGCGCGCCTACCCGAGCGTGACGGCCATCGACGACGAGGTGGACCTGGCCGTCGTCGCCGTGCCCGCCGAGGGCGTGCTCGACGTGGTCAAGGAGTGCGCCGAGAAGGGCGTACACGGCCTGGTCGTGCTCTCCTCCGGGTTCGGCGAGACGGGCGAGGCGGGCCGGGACCGGCAGGACGAGCTGGCCCGCATCGCCCGCTCCTACGGCCTGCGCGTGGTCGGCCCCAACTGTCTCGGCATCGCCAACACCGACCCCGCCGTCAAACTCAACGCCACCCTCGCCGCCACCGTGCCCGGCAGGGGCCGGGTGGGCTTCTTCAGCCAGTCGGGCGCGCTCGGCACCGCGCTGCTCCAGCGGGTCAAGGAGCGCGGGATGGGCATCTCGTCGTTCGTCTCCGCGGGCAACCGGGCCGACGTGTCGGGCAACGACCTGCTGCAGTACTGGGAGGAGGACGCCTCGACCGAGGTGATCCTGCTCTACCTCGAATCGCTCGGCAACCCGCGCAAGTTCACCCGGCTGGCCAGGCGCATCGCCCGGTCCAAGCCGATCGTGGTGGTCAAGAGCGGCGGCACCCCGGCCGGGCACTCCGCCGAGGAGCTCGGCCTGCCCGACTCGGCGATCAGCTCCCTGTTCGAGCAGGCCGGGCTGATCCGGGTCGACGACCTCATCCAGCTCTTCGACGTCGGTCAGCTCCTGGCCTACCAGCCGCTGCCCGCCGGCCCGCGCGTCGCCCTGATCACCAACTCCGACGCGCTCGGCCTGCTCGCCGCCGACGGGTGCCTCGCGGCGGGGCTGGAGCCCCGCCCTCCGGTCAACCTCGGCGCCACCGCGGAAGCCTCGGAATTCTGTACGGCACTCGCGGACGAGCTGGCCTCACCCGAGGTCGACGCGGCGGTCGTCATCTACATGCCGCCCATCCCCGGCGACACCACCGCCGTGGCCGCCGGGCTCCTGGAGATCTCGCGCGGCTCGGCCAAGCCCGTGCTCGCCACCTTCCAGGGCCATCTCGGCATGCATCCCTGCCTGCAGACCGGCGGCCCGGTCCCGGCCCGCGGCTCCATCCCGTCCTACGCCGCGCCGGAAGAGGCGGTCAGGGCGCTGGCCCTGGCGGTCCGCTACGCCACCTGGCGCGCCCGTCCCGTCGTCCCGCCGCCGGACCTCGACGACCTCGACACGGCCGGCGCCCGCGCCCTCGTCCACGAAGCGCTGACGGCAGGCGCCGCCGCCCCGCCTCCCACGCGACCCGAGACGGGCCCCGCCACCGACGGCCAGATCCCGGCGCCCGCCGACACTTCGGACGCCCCCGCTCAGGACGCCCCCGCTCAGGACGCCCCCGTTTCGGGCGGCCCTGCTCCGGGCGCCGCTCCAGCTCAGGGCCATGGAGGCGAGGCCGCCGCGGATTCCGTACGACCGCCGGCGGAGTATGCGGCGGTCTCTTCCACGGAGTCCGCGGGGGCGCCCCTGTTCGCCGAGGCGGGGCCGCCGGTGCAGGCCGACGCCGCCGCGCTGCTCGCCTGCTACGGCGTCACCGTCTGGCCCGCCGAGGTGGTGCGCTCACCGGACGAGGCGGTCGCCGCCGCCGAGCGGCTCGGGTGGCCGGCGGTGCTCAAGGTGGCCGGCCCCGACGCCTCACGCCGCGCCGGCACCGTCCGGCTCGGCCTGCCGAACGCCGAGAGCGTACGGCACGCCTACGCCGAGTTCGCCCGGCAGTTCGGCGACGATGTGGAGCTGGCCGTCCAGCGGATGGCCCCGCAGCCCGCCGTGCCCACGGTGGTGAGCGTCATCGAGGACCCCGCGTTCGGGCCGGTCGTGTCGTTCGGGCTGGGCGAGGTGACCGCCCGCCTGCTGCTCGACCAGGGCTTCCGCCTGGCTCCCCTCACCCGCGAGGACGCCGCCGCCCTGGTGCGGTCCGTACGCGCCGCGCCCCTGCTGTTCGGCGAGTATGGCTACCCACCCGTCGCGGTCGACGCCCTGGAAGACCTGCTGACCAGGGTGAGCCGCCTGGGCCACGACCTGCCCGAGCTGGGCCGGCTCGACCTGGACCAGGTGCTGGTGGGGGAGTCCGGAGTGATCGTCCTGGACGCGCGGGCCACCCTGCGCACCCCGCCCGGCCCCCGCCTCGACGGTGGTCCGCGCAGGCTGGGCGAGAGCCCTCGCCTCAACCGAGGCAGGTTTTCGTCAGGTTAAAAGACGTTATAGAGCGTTATGTCCGGCGGGTGGTTGCACTGTGTCGCCCTGGCAAACTGGGTCCATGAGGGAAACCCGAGTCTCAGCCGCGGGCCTGCGTGAAGCCATCGAGCGCAGCGGCTACTATCCCGACCTCGTCTCCGATGCGGTCGAATCCGCGCTGGGCAAGGAGGCCGTGACCGCGTTCGTGGTCCACCACGAGGCCACCTTCGATCCCGCCATGGAGGTGCGCAGGCACGTCACCGTCCTGGTTCTGTCCACCTCGAGGCTCCTGGTCTGCCACACCGACGAGCACCCGGCCGTCGAGGGCGTGTCCACCGCGCACGCCTCCACCACGTCGGAGGCGGTCCGGCTCAGCCGGATCCAGTCGGTGGCGGTCACCCGGGTGGTTCCCGACCCCGCCTCCTACGTGCCCGGCGTCCCTCCGACGGAGGTGACGCTCACGATCGGCTGGGGCGCCATCTCCCACGTGGATCTGGAGCCCGCGACCTGCGGCGACGAGAACTGCGAGGCCGACCACGGCTACACCGGCGCCATCACCGCCGACGACCTCTCCCTGCGCGTCAGCGAGGCCGCCGACGGCCCGGAGGCGGTCGCGCACGTCCTGTCGTTCGCCAAGGCCCTGTCCGAGGCCACCGCCGCCCACTGAGGCCCCGGATCGACGTGGACGACTCGCCGCCCACTGAGGCCCCGGATCGACGTGGACGACTCGCCGCCCACTGAGGCCCGGATCGGGGTGGACGACTCGCCGCCCACCCCGCCGGGCCGGGATCCCGGGGTCCGGACGTACGACCTGAGCGGGTTCGCGCGCATGGCCGGGGCGGGGGCGGGCGGATAGGATCGGGCCATGGAGACCGGACCGCTGGTGCCCGCGTACGGCGGGGCGGCGCTGTCCGATCTCGCCCGCTCCCTCCTGGCGGCGCTGGGCCTGGACGAGCCCAATGCGCTGGCCATCGCGCCCGCCGAGCGCACCTGCCTGTTCATCGTGGACGGACTCGGCGCGGAGTTGCTGCGCGCGCATGCCGACACGGCGCCGTTCCTGGCCGCCATCGCCGGCCGGACGCTGACCGCCGGCTTCCCCGCGACCACCGTCACGAGCCTGTGCTCGCTCGGCACCGGCCTGTCGCCGGGCGAGCACGGGATGATGGGCCTGATGCTCGCGGTGCCTGGCGCCGGGCGGCTGTTCAACTGCCTGCGCTGGACCGGGATGGCGATGGATCCCAAGGAGTGGCAGCCGAGCGCGACGGTCTACGAGCGGGCCGCGACGGCGGGGATCGAGCCCGTCTACGTCGCGCCCGCCGCCTACGAGGGCACCGGGCTGACCGAGGCCGTCTATCGCGGGGTCCGCTATGTGGGCGCCGAGACGGTGGACGAACGGGTGGCGCGGACGCTCGCCGAGCTGGCCCGCCCGCGCGCGCACGTCACCGTCTATTACGGCGATCTCGACGCCACCGGACACCTGACGGGCTGGGGCAGCCCGGAGTGGCTGCGGCAGCTCGCGATCGTGGACGCCATGGCCGAGCGGCTGGCCGAGGGCCTGCCGCCGGGCACCGCACTGTTCGTGACGGCCGACCACGGCATGGTCAACGCCGTTGACAAGCTCGACGCCGAGGCGACGCCCGAGCTGACGCGCGGGGTCGCCATGCTGGGCGGCGAGGCCAGGGCCCGGCACGTCTACGCCGAGCCGGGCGCCGCCGAGGAGGTGTTCGACGCCTGGGGCGAGGTGCTGCGCGGCCGCGCCTGGGTGGTCTCCCGGCAGGAGGCGGTCGAGTCCGGCTGGTTCGGACCCCGGGTGCGCGCCGACTGGCTGGGCCGCATCGGCGACGTCATCGCGGTGCCCTACACGGATCTGGCCATCATCGCCCCCACCGCGCATCCGATCGAGGCCCTGTTCACCGGCTACCACGGCTCGATGACCATGGCCGAGCAGCACGTGCCACTTCTGGAGGTATCCACCCGATGAGCCCGCTGATCACCCCGGACGACCTGGCCGCCTCGCTCGACGGCGCGAGCGTGCTCGACGTGCGCTGGCGGCTCGGCGGGCCGCCCGGGATCGGCATGTACCGGGAGGGGCACCTGCCCGGCGCCGTCTTCTGCGACCTCGACGCCGACCTGACCGCCGCGCCCGGAGCGGCCGGTCGCCATCCGCTGCCGGAGGCGGCCGCGTTCGAGGAGGCGATGCGGCGGCTGGGCGTGTCCGGCGGGCGGCCGGTGGTGGTCTACGACGACTCGGGCGCGATGGCCGCCGCCCGCGCCTGGTGGGTGCTGCGCTACTACGGGCATCAGGACGTACGCGTGCTCGACGGCGGTCTGGGAGCCTGGATCGCCGCCGGCCTGCCGGTCACCAAGGAGGAGACGGAGCTCGCGCCCGGCGACTTCACCGCCGTCCCGGGCGGGATGCCGATGCTCGACGCGGACGAGGCGGCGGCGCTGGCCGCGTCCGGCGTGCTGCTCGACGCCCGGGCCGAGGAGCGCTACCGGGGCGAGGTGGAGCCGATCGACCCGGTGGCCGGCCACATCCCCGGTGCGGTCAGCGCGCCCACCACCGCCAACGTCGGCAGCGACGGCAGGTTCCTGCCCCCGGAGACGCTGCGGGCCCGCTTCACCGAGCTGGGGGTGGACGAGGGCGTCCCGGCCGGCGCCTACTGCGGATCCGGCGTGACGGCCGCCCACGAGGTGCTCGCCCTGGAGGTGGCGGGCCGGCCCGCCGCCCTCTACGTGGGCTCCTGGTCCAACTGGGTCGCCGACTCCTCCAGGCCGGTCGCCACCGGCTGATCGCCCGCCCCGAAGCAGACGAACCCCAGCACCCCGGTCTTGGCCGAGGCGTACGCCAGCGCCGTGGCCGGGGCGTGGCCCGCCGCGAGCAGCTCGTGGAAGCGGATCATCAGGGCCAGCGCGTCCTCGTCGCGCACCGGCACCAGCCCGGCGACCACGCATGCCGCGCCCCGGGTCAGGAACGTACCGGCCAGCCCGAGCGGCGCGCCGTCGGTGGGCGTGCGCGCCATCCCGGAGTCGCACGACGACAGCACGACGAGCCTGGCCGCCTGGGCCATGCCCAGCAGGTCGTAGGCCATCAGCGGGCCGTCGTCCAGCGTGATGCTGGACAGCAGCGGGCTGCGCGCGTGGAACACCCCGTGCGCCGCCAGGTGCAGCACGTCGGCGGACTGCAGCGCGGCCAGCACCGGGCCGGTCCGCGCCGGCACCTCGCGCCCGCGCGGATGGCAGGCGAGCACCCGATCGACCTCCTCGCGGGCGTG
Source organism: Nonomuraea glycinis (assembly GCF_035920485.1). GTDB lineage: Bacteria > Actinomycetota > Actinomycetes > Streptosporangiales > Streptosporangiaceae > Nonomuraea > Nonomuraea glycinis. The sequence goes on along the minus strand of NZ_CP109166.1, from coordinate 9,333,441 downwards.
CGAGAGGCCCGGCCCGACCGCCGCGATCACCGTGCTCGGTTCGGTGACGGGTGCCCGGCGGGTGGCGCCCAGCCAGGCGGCGGCGCTCGCGGCCACACTCACCGGCCGCTCGCGCAGGCTGGGCAGCGTGGCCCAGGGCAACGTGTGCAGCGCCCCGGTGGGCACCAGAACCAGCGGCCGGTCCCCGATCTCATCGCCGATGGGCCCCAGCAACAACCGCTCCAACGCAGCGGCCGGCTCAGCCGTATGACGCACGCTCAGCGGCTCGTCGGCACCCCCGCCGCCCGGCTCGCCGGTACCCCCGCCGGCAGGCTCCCCGGCACCCCCGCCGCCCGGCTCGCCGGTACTTCCGCCGGCAGGCTCCCCGGAACCTCCGTCAGTCGGATCCCCGGTGATCCCGTCGGTGGGATGCCCGGCGACTCCGTCGGCGGGAGATTCGAGGGGTTCGGTGGGTGGGTTCTCGGTGAGGAGGCCGTCGCGGAGGGTGACGCGGCGTAGTGAGTAGCGCAGGCGGATGAGTGCCTCGGTGACCGGCAGCAGCGCGCCGAGCCGCCGCAGCACCACCCGCTCATCGGTGATCACGACGGCGACCAGCGACTCACCGTCGGGGACGAACTCCACCAGCGCGGCCCGGCCCAGCGCGGCACGCACCTGGCCGAGGCCCGCGGGGGAGCAGGCGTGCGCGGGAGCGGCCACCGCCCGCCAGCGTTCGGCCCACTCGAACACCTCCTCCGCGCCCCCGTCGCGTACCGCGAGCCGCAGCCCGAAGGCCGCCAGCCGCTCGCCCGCCCTGACGGCGTGCGCGCGCAGCGCCGGGTCGTCGAAGGCGTCGGCCTGGTCGCCCACCTCGGCCAGCCCCTCGCGAACCGCCCGGAACGCCGCCGCGACGTCCTCCTGCAGCGCCGCCTCCAGCGCGAGCGCGTGCTGGCGTACGGGACCCGGCACCTGCGCGGCCTGGGCCAGGCGGCCGGCGTGCGAGTCGGCGAGCAGAGACGTCAGCCGGGTGCCGGCGGGAGCCCGGGGCTCGCACCGCCTGGCGTGCGCCGTGAGCCGGGCGAGCTGGGCCGAAGCTGCCGGATGGTCGTCGACGGCCAGCGCGGTCTCGGCCGCCACCAGCCGCAGCGCGGCCGCCTCCGCCGCGTTGGCGGTGTCCTCCAGCTCGCTCGCGCACCTGATCAACTCGGCCAGCAGGGCGGCGGTCGGCGGCTCCAGAGCGAGCCTGGCCCGCAGCACGACCTCCCTGGCCAGCGGCAGCCACGCCCGCCGATCCTGCGCCGACAGCTCCCGCATGGCCCGCTCGGCCACCGTCATCGCCTCGTGCGGGTCGCCGGTGAGCAGCTCCACCTGGGCCAGCTTCAGCCGCGCCTCGGCCAGCGCCGTGTGCGCGCCGGTCCTGTCCAGGTCGGGTACGGCCAGGCTCAGCAGGGCCCTGGCCTCGCCGGGCAGGTGGGCGGCCAGCAGCGCGGCGGCGAAGTCGGCGCGCATCGTGGCCAGCCGCTCGGGATAGCCGAACAGGGTGTCCTCGGCCGCGCGGTAGTGGGTGAAGGCGCCGCTGACGTCGCCGCGCCGTACCGCGAGAAAGGGCAGGTTGGCGGCGGCCAGGCGGGTCAGGTGGCGGAGCCCGGCGTGCCGGGAGATCTCCAGGCAGGCGCTGATGTCGCGCATGGCGTCGTCCCAGTCGCCCCGGTAGGCGTGCACCAGGCCGCGGTTGAGCAGGCCGCCGGCCAGGAACCTGCGGTCGTCGACGGTGCCGGGGGCGGCGGCGAGGGCCCGCAGCGCCCGGTCGCAGGAGGCGATGGCCTCCTGGTAGCGCCCGAGGTGGGCCAGGGCGACGGCCCGCTGGGTGTCGAGCTTGGCGCGGTCGAGCGGCGACAGGTAGGCCCAGGCGAGGGCGGCGACCCGGAGCGCCTGGAGGGGATGGCCGCGCTCGGTGCGGACCGTCACCAGCGAGAGCCTGGCCTGCGCCCGCCGCTCGGCGGGCGCGCCCACGGTGCGGATGGCCTGCCTGAGATGCTCCTCCGCGCCGGGCAGATCGCCGAGCTCACGCGCGGCCAGCGCCATGGCCCGCAGCGCCACCACCTCCGCCTCGGTGGCGCCGGCCGCCTCGGCCGCGTGCAGGATGGTACGGCCGGCGTCGAGGGCCTGCGCGGGATCCACCACCGACCGCAGGACGGCCATCTCCGCGGCCCGTACGAGCAGGGTGGCGTCCGGGGAACGGCCGGGCGGTCGGTGCTTCTCCGGTGTCGCCATGTGTGCCTCGGTTGGTGGTACGGCGGGCAGGCGCGGCCCGGCCGGGTCGTTCACGGGCGGACGCGCACCCACCTGGTCTGGACGGGCTCCTGACCGGGGCGGTGACAGACCACGCTGAGCCAGCCGGGTGGCAGGCCGGTGGCCGCGAACTGGCCGCTGTCGGCCAGGCTCCTGGTGAGCGTCAGGTGCGGGGTGCGGACGTCGACGTGACTGCCCTCGCAGGGGGTCGGGAACACCTGGCCGACCACGTCGATGAGCCCGTCGCCCACGGTCACCTCCAGGTCGAAGGTGAGCCCGGCGGCGATGAACCGGACCGTGCGCGGGCCGTCCGCTCCACGCACGCCACGAGCGGTGGCGCCCTCGGCGGGCATCGCGGTCACCGCCCGAGGCACCCGCAGTTCGAAGACGTCCCGGGCCGCGGCGGACACGTGGCCCGGGATCGGATCGTTGCCGGAGGCGAGCCTGAGGGCCGCCAGGAAGTATTCGTCGTTGATCATTGCACCGTCTCCTGTAGTGAGATCAGGGTGCGCAGTTTTTCCAGGCACCGGGCCCTGGTCGGGCCGACGCTACCGACGGGGACGCCCAGCCGCAGGGCCATCTGACGGCTGCCGAGGTCGGTCGCGACGAGGTGGAGCAGGGTGCGGCACGGCTCCTGCAGGGCGGAGACCGTCTGCCAGAGCAGGCGGTTGCCGTCGGCCTCCAGCACGGCGGACGCCGGGTCGGGGGCGTCGCCGAGCTCGAAGCCGGCGGCCGGCGGCGTCTTGCGCACCAGCAGGAGCGCTTCGCGCCGGGTGGTCGTCGCGAGCCAGGCGCCGACCAGCGCGGGCTCCCTGATGCTGTGGAGATGCTCCAGCAGGCGCAGCCAGGCGCCCTGAACCGCGTCCGCCGCGTCCGCCTCGTTCAGCCCGCACGCGCGGGCCACCGCCCACATCCGCGGGCCGAACCTGGACTCGAGCTCGTCCCAGGCGAGCTGGTCGCCGTCGGCCGCGGCTGAGAGCAGCTCCGCTGGATCGCGTGGGTCCTGCATACGGCCTCCTTTCCGACCCGCACGGCGAGGCGAATCTGCCTCCCCGTGATCGTCTGGGGACTGAGCGTAAACTCTACAGATTCGACGGGACGAGAACTCCCAGATCGGGAATTTGCCGGTTGACCTGGGGGTCGAGCACCCGCAGCGCCGCCTCCTTGGCCGGCAGGTCCCGCGCGGCGTCGGCGATGGCCCCCGCGACGATGGCCGTGGCGAACGACGTGCCGCTCCAGGAGGCGTACCCGGCGAACTCGCCGCGCTCCAGGAAGCTGCTCGTCAGCCACTCGCCGGGGGCACAGGCGTCCACCCACGAGCCGTGGGCCGAGAACGGGGCCCGGCGTTCGAGCGTGTGGTCCACGGCGCCCACCGCGATCGTGTCGGCCAGCGCGGCAGGGTAGAAGGGCCGGTCCGAGGCCGTGTTGCCGGCGCACGCGACGGCCACCGTGTCCGTCAGCTCGGCGAGCGCGTCGGCCAGCAGCGGCGGCGGTCTGCCGTCGAAGGTGTGGCCGCCGAAGGACAGGTTGAGCACCTGCGGCGGCCGGTCGCGCATCCGGTGCAGCGCCCGGACCACGCTCGCCTCGTCGCCCACCCCGTCGCCGTCAAGCACCCGGCTCACCCGCAGCGACACGCCGGGCGCCCCGCGGACGAGCAGGCCCGCCAGGAAGGTGCCGTGCCCGGCCTGCGAGCCCTCGGTCGCGTCGGCGTCCTCGGCGCTGGTCCGGGCGTACCAGTCGCTGTCGGACCACCACCGGTGCGCGGCCACGCCGGAGTCGACCAGCCCCACCACCACCTGGGACCTGGCCCTGCCCGGCCGGTGGGAGATGGGCGGGCAGGGGAAGGCCCTGGTCGCCGGGCCGCCGAAGAACAAGGGCTGCCCGGCGAAGACGTGGTTGGGCGAGGCCCGGAAACCGTGCTCGCGCAGCTCCCTGGTGATCTCGCACGGGTCCACCCCGGACGTCAGGTGGATCACGCAGACGCCGTCGGCCTCCGAGACCGCCTGGGTCCAGCGTGCGGCGGCCGACAGGGCGCTGCGGTCCGTCAGGATCTGGCCTGGGCGGATGAGCGCCTCGCCGGCTCGTTCGATGTCCATGAGCGGGTATCTTTCCCAGCCGGCTCAGCTGTCACATGCCACACGCGCACCAACTTGGTATGGCCGTGCACTGGTTTCCGATTACAACCGACGGTAGTCTCTCCCTAGTCACTTGTGATCATCCCAGGACGAGGCCGTTGGGGAAGGCGCACCTCGTACCGAATCGGGAGGTCCGGTGTCTGCTCGTGGCGTGCTCTACGTCCACTCGGCTCAGCCCGCGCTGTGCCCTCATATCGAATGGGCGGTCGCGGGTGTTCTTGGCGTGCCCGTGGACCTGACCTGGACCCCGCAACCCGCGGCGCCCAATGTGGTGCGGGCGCAGGCGGAGTGGGAGGGCCGGCCGGGCATCGCGGCGGCCATCACCTCCTCCCTCATGGGCTGGCAGCGCATCCGGTTCGAGATCACCGAGGACGCCTCGCCGGGCGTCGACGGCTCCCGGCATGCCTACACGCCGACGCTCGGCGCCTTCAGCGCGGTCATCGGTGCCGGGGGCGACATCCTGATCCCCGAGGATCGGCTGCGCGCCGTGATGCTGACGGCTGCCCAGGGGCGCTCTGTGCTGGAGGACGAGCTGGACAAACTGCTCGGCAAGCCGTGGGACGAGGAGCTGGAGCCGTTCCGCTACGCGGGCGACGGCGCTCCCGTCCGCTGGCTGCACGCCGCCGTCTGAGGTGCGCCCCTCGACCGCGACCACCCGAACCCGCGACCACCCGAACCTGCGACCACCGAGCCAGCGCCGACGGCCCGAGCCAGCGATACCCGAGCCAGCGCCGACGACCCGAGCCAGCGACAGCCCGAGCCTGCCTACGCGAAAGGGCCCCGCACCTCACGGTGCGGGGCCCTTCGTGTCACTGGGTCACAGGGGGATGTTCCCGTGCGCGCCTCTGGCGGGGGTGGCCTGGGCGAGGACCTGGGCGATCGCGCCGCGGGTCTCCACCGGCTCGATGACCTCGTCGATCACGCCCAGATCCCGCGCACGGGCGAGCCAGCCCGCCAGCTTCTCGTGCTCCCTGGCGAGCCGCTGCTCCAGCTCGGCCCGCTCCTCCTCCGGAGCGGCGCTCCTGGCCGACGCCCCGGCAGATAACCCGGTACGTCCACAAGGACAACCAACGGCACTCCGAAGGCGTCACACATACGGACGAAGCGAGCGGCTTTCTCGGCGGACGTGGCGTCGAGGCAGCCGCCGAGCCGCAGCGGGTCGTCGGCGGGCCGGTCCGGTCGCCGAGCGCGGACCTTATGCGCCCTTGAACACGACGGTCACGTTGTGGCCGCCGAAGCCGAAGGAGTTGTTGACCGCGGCGATGTCACCTTCGGGCAGCGTGCGGTTCGCGCCGTGGACGAGATCCACTTCGATGCCGTCATCGATGGTGTCGAGGTTGATGGTGGCGGGGACGATGCGCTCCTGGAGCGACTTGACGGTGAAGACGGACTCGATGCCGCCCGCGCCGCCCAGCAGGTGGCCGGTCATGGACTTGGTCGAGGTCACCAGCGGGTGCGCGCCGATGGCCTTGGCCACGGCCTGAACCTCGATGACGTCCCCGGCGGGCGTCGAGGTGGCGTGCGCGTTGACGTGCTTGATGTCCCGGCCGGTGAGCTCGGCGTCGGTGAGCGCGTGCGTCATCGCCATGCTGATGCCGCGGCCCTCGGGCTCGGGCTTGGTGATGTGGAAGGAGTCGGCCGAGTAGCCGACACCGCTGGCGTAGGCGTAGATCCGCGCGCCGCGGGCCTTGGCGTACTCCTCGGACTCCAGCACCAGGATGCCGGCGCCCTCGCCGAGCACGAACCCGTCACGGTCGCGGTCCCAGGGCCGCGAAGCGCCCTGCGGGTCGTCGTTGCGGGTGGACATGGCGCGGGCGGCGGCGAAGGCCGCCACGTTGAGGCCGTGGATGGCGGCTTCGGTGCCGCCGGCGACCACCACGTCGGCCCGGCCGGCCTTGATCATGTCCATCGCGTAGCCGATGGCCTCGGCGCCGGAGGCGCAGGCGGACACGGTGGCGTGCACCCCCGCCTGGGCGCCCAGGTCGAGGCCGATCCAGGCGGCGGGGCCGTTGGGCATGAGCATCGGCACCGTGAAGGGCGACAGCCGGTTCCAGCCGCGCTCCTTGTAGGTGTCGTAGGCGGACAGGGTGGTGTTGATGCCGCCGATGCCGCTGGACACGACGACGCCCAGCCGCTCCGGCGCCACCTCGGGCGCACCCGCGTCCTGCCACGCCTCACGCGCGGCGACCATGGCGAACTGCTCACTGCGGTCGAGACGTCGTGACTCGGGCCGCGGCAGCACCTCGGCGGGGTCGACCGCGGCCGTCCCCGCGAACGTCACGGGGACGGTGTCGATCCAGTCCTCGGTGAGAGTCCTGACGCCCGACTGACCGGCGAGGAGCGCCGACCAGGACGAGTTGACGTCTCCACCGACGGGCGTCGTCGCGCCGAGCCCGGTGACGACGACACGTACCCGGTTTGCACTCACGTTTCGCACTCCTTGTCGATCAGTAGGCAGGGACTTAGTTCTGGATGAAGGTGAGGACGTCCTTGACCGTCTTCAGGTTCTTGAGCTGGTCGTCAGGGATCTCGACGCCGAACTCGTCCTGGGCGGCCACGGCGATCTCGACCATGGACAGGGAGTCGATGTCGAGGTCGTCCACGAAGCTCTTCTCGGGGGTGACCTCGGTGGCGGGAATGCCGGTGATCTCGTTGATGATCTTGCCGAGGCCCTCGAGGATGTCCTGCTCGGTGGCAGCCATGTCCTAGTTCTCCTTAGTTTTTTCTGGGTTCTGCACGGCTTCGCCGTACAAGCTGTGACATGCGTACGGCGCGTGTGCCGTACGCGATCCTATGGAATCTCGATGACCTGTCCCGCATAGGTCAGGCCGGCGCCGAAGCCGAGGATGAGCGCGAGCCCGCCCGAACGGATCTCGCCGCGCTCCAGCATGCGCGAGAGCGCGAGCGGGATGGACGCGGCGGAGGTGTTGCCGGCCGTGACGATGTCGCGGGCGACGACGGCGTTGTCGGCGCCCAGCTTGCGCGCGATGGACTCGATGATGCGCAGGTTGGCCTGGTGCGGGATGAAGGCGGCCAGCTCGGACGGGTCCACGCCCGCGCGCTCGCAGGCCAGCTTGGCGACCGGGTGCAGCGCGGTGGTGGCCCACCGGAACACCGTCTGGCCCTCCTGGCCCAGTGAGCCGTGGCGGTCGGGGATCCGGATGGCCTCGTACTTGTCACCCGAGCTGCCCCAGACGACCGGGCCGATGCCCGGCGTGTCGGAGGGGCCCACCACCGCGGCGCCGGCGCCGTCGGCGAAGATCACGGCGGTCGACCGGTCGGTCCAGTCGAGCCACTGCGAGAGCTTTTCCGCGCCGATGACGAGCACGTGCTTGGCCGAGCCGCCGCGGACGGCGGAGTCGGCGGCGGCCAGCGCGTAGCAGAAGCCGGAGCAGGCCGCGTTCACGTCGAACGCGCCGGGGGAGTCGATGCCGAGGCGGTGCGCCACGACGGCGGAGGAGTTGGGGATCTGGCTCTCCAGCGTGCAGGTCGCCACGATCACCAGGTCGATGTCCGCCGCGGACAGGCCGCTGGCGGCCAGCGCCTTGCCGCCTGCCTGGGTGGCCATGTCGACAAGGCTCTCCCCGTCGGCGACCCGGCGCTCCTTGATGCCGACCCGTGACTGGATCCACTCGTCGTTGGTGTCCATGGTCTTGGCAAGGTCGTCGTTGGTGACGACCTTGGAGGGCTGGTAGTGGCCGAGTGCCAGCACCTTCGCACCGGGTGCGGTGTCGAGAATCCTCACGGGGTCAGCTCCCTGGCGGCATCGAGATCATCTGGGGTCTTGAGTGCCACGGTACGCACCCCGCGCAGGCCACGCTTGGCCAGCCCGGTCAGAGTGCCGCCGGGCAGCAACTCGATCATCGCGGTGACACCGAGATCGGCCATGGAGGTCATGCAGGCGTCCCACCTGACGGGACTGCTCACCTGGTCGACCAGGCGGCGCATGAGCTCAGCGCCGTCGGTCACGACCTGACCGTCGGCGTTGGAGAGCAGCTTGACCCGCGGGTCGGCGGGCTGGACCTGCTGGGCGGCCTCGCGCAGCTGGTCGACCGCCGGGGCCATGTGGACGGTGTGGAAGGCGCCCGCCACGGACAGCGGGATCAGGCGGGCACGGGCGGGCGCGTCGTCCTTGAACGCGGCCAGCTGCTCCAGCGTGCCGCCGGCGACGATCTGCCCGGCGCCGTTGACGTTGGCGGGCGTCAGCCCGTGCTTGTCGAGCGCGGCGAGCACGTCGGCCTCGACGCCGCCCAGCACCGCCGTCATGCCGGTCGGGGTGACCCCGGCGGCCTTGGCCATGGCCTGGCCGCGCTCGCGCACCAGGGTCAGCGCCTGCTCCGGGGTCAGCACCCCGGCCAGGGCCGCCGTGGCGAACTCGCCGACACTGTGACCGGCGAGCAGGCCGGGGGTCACGCCGAGCGCCTCGGCCGAGGCCAGCGCGGCGGCGACCAGCAGCGGCTGGGCGATCGCGGTGTCGCGGATCTCGTCGGCCCCGGCGGTCGTGCCGTAGGCGATCAGGTCCAGGCCGGCGACGTCGGACCAGGCGGACAGCCGGTCGGCGAGACCGGGCAGCTCAAGCCACGGTGTGAGAAAGCCGGGAGTTTGGGCGCCCTGGCCTGGCGCGACGAGTACAAGCACGTACTTAACCCTGCCCTGTAGATGTCCGACACGCTGATGAAGATCTGAACGAACTTTGTCCGGGGTGATTTGTAGGAAGCCCACAATGTGGGTTTCGGCGCTGTTACGTTAGCGTCCGCCAGGTCTCCGCGCTCTCGGCGAGCCTGCCCAGGATGAGCCCCACCTGGAGGGTGAAGGCCGAGCGGCCCTCCGTCGGCTGATAGCCGGTCAGCTCGGTGATCTTCTTGAGCCGATAGCGGACCGTGTTCGGGTGCACGAACAGCAGCCGCGCGGTGGCCTCCAGCGAGGTGCCCTGCTCCAGATAGGTGGCCAGCGTATCGAGCAGCGGGGTGCCGGCCAGCGGCAGATGGACGTTCTCGATGAGCTGCTCGCGGGCGTCGGTGTCGCCGTTGAGCGCCCGCTCCGCCAGCAGGTCCTCGGCGTCCACCGGGCGCGGGGCGTCCGGCCAGCCGGAGGCGGCCTGCAGCCCGGCCAGCGCGGCCCTGGCCGAGCGGGCGGCGGCGTGCAGGTCGGGCACCTCAGGGCCGATGACGATCGGGCCCTCGCCGAAGCGGGCCACGACCTGCTTGGCCGCGTCGTCGACGCTGGTGGCGCCGCCCACGATCACGATCAGCCGGTCGGCCTGCACCCCGGCGAGCAGGTCCATGCCGATGCGGCGGCCGCGCTCACGCAGCCCGTCGATCACCGCGCGCGGGTCGCCCTCGGGAGCGTGGCCGGCGATGACCACCACCGGGGAGGACGTCCAGCCGAGCGCCGCCGCCCAGGAGTGCAGGCCGTCGTCGACCTCGCCGCGGACCAGCGCGTCCACGATCAGCGCCTCCAGCCTGGCGTCCCAGGACCCTCGGGCCTCGGCCTCGCGGGCGTAGACGTGCGCGGCGGCGAAGGCCACGTCGCGGGTGTAGCGGAGCATGGCCTGCTGGAGCTGGTCCCCGCCGCCGGGCGCGGCCAGCTCGTCGGTCTGCGCCTCCACCACCTGGACGACGACCCTGACGATGTCGACGGTCTGCTGCAGCGAGATGGAGCGCTTCAGCTCGCGCGGCGCGGTGCCGAAGAACTCGATGCTGGGCGTGGGCCGATCTTCACCCGCGTGCTGGAACCACTCCACGAACGCGGCGATCCCGGCCTGCGCCACCAGGCCCACCCACGAGCGATCCTCGGCGCTGAGCGCGCGAAACCACGGCAACTGCTCGTCCATACGGGACATGGCCGCCGTGCCGAGCGAGCCCATGGCGCGCTCGAGCCTGCGAGTGGTGTCCTCCCGGGTCCGGTCTGTCACGCCTTCTAGAGTGCCAGGTCCGGCTAGATGACCGCGACGGCGGTTATCAGGCCGATCGCCACGTGGGTGACCGCCAGCAGCCGGGCGCCCGGCTGCAGCTCGGGCTCCTTGACCAGGTCACGCACCGAGATGCCCACCACCCGGTCGAACAGCAGCATCGCCAGGGTCTGCACCACGATGCCGACCAGGCCGAACACCGCCGTGCCCGCCAGGCCCTCGGCCAGCCGCCCGCCGGAGGACCAGATGGAGGCCGCCACGATCAGCCCGATCGCGGCCATCGCCGAGGCCGCCAGCAGCGTGGCGTTGGGATTGCGGTCGGTCCGGATGACCTCGCTCAGCCTGCCGGGCGTGGCGAGGTCGATCACGTAGAAGCCGACGATCAGCAGGATCACGCCGACGGCGGCGTAGGAGGCGATGGCGCCCGCGCCGCGGACGAGGATCTCCAGGAGGGCGTTCATGATTGCTCGATTCGGTGAGGTACGAAGGACGAGGTGTCGTCGGTGATCAAGCCGGTGGTCTCCCTGATGCCCAGCCCCGCGGCCTCGTCGGCGATCATCCAGGCGCCCAGCACGGGCCGCTGCCCGTCGAAGTCGGGCAGCGCCTCGAAGCCCTGGAAGACGTAGCCCTCCTGGCCGTAGGAGCCGGGCGTCTCCTGGCCGCCGGACGGGGTGACGATCCGCATGGAGGCGCCCTCCCGTCCGAGCAGCGGCTTGGCGATATAGGAGGTCAGGTCGCGGGGGCCGTCGAGATAGGCCGGCAGCAGGTTGGGATGGCCGGGGAACAGCTCCCACAGCACGGCCAGCAGCGCCTTGTTGGACAGCAGCGCCTTCCACAGCGGCTCGAGCCAGGTGCCGTGGCGCACCGCGTGCCGCCCGAACGGCTCGGCCAGCATCCACTCCCACGGGTAGAGCTTGAACGCCGAGCGGATCATGCGCTCCTCGACGTCGACGAAACGGCGGTTGAGCGCGTCCCAGCCGATGTCCTCCATGGCGACCGCGACGGTCTGCCGGCCGGCCTGCTCGGCGGTCTCCTGGAGGTACGCGAGCGTCATCGCCTCCTCGCCGGACTCGTCCCGGTTGGTCCAGGCGAAGTGGGTGGGTCCTGGCGGCAACGGCAGCTCCCGCCAGCGGTCGATGAGCCGCTCGTGGATGGAGTTCCACTGGTCGTCGCCGGGGTGGGTGTCCTTCAGCCAGAACCACTGCACCACCGACGACTCCAGCAGCGAGGTCGGCGTGTCGGCGTTGTACTCCAGCAGCTTGGCCGGGCCGGTGCCGTCGTAGCGCAGGTCGAAGCGGGCGTACAGGTGCGGGTCACGGCGCTCCCAGGAGCGCGCCACGTCGGCGGCGGCCCACTCGGGGATGGCGAAGTCGGCGAAGCGGCCCGCGGCGACCACGTGCTCGGCGGCGCTCAGGCACATGCCGTGCAGCTCCTCGACCTGCTCCTCCAGCGACTCCACCTCCGCCATGGAGAAGGCGTAGTGCACGGACTCGTCCCAGTAGGGCCTGCTCAGGCCTTCGGGGTGGGCCGCACGGTGGTAGGCGAGCCCCTGGCCCTCGATCGTCTTCTCCCAGTCGTCCCTGGGCGTGCCTCGCTCGCGCCGCACGGGTCAGCTGCCTCCGCTGCGGAAGCTGCCGAAGCCGCCTCGCTGGATCTCACGGCCGGCGCGGGACTTGATGCCGACGTCCGAGGGGCGGTAGCTGGTGCCCGCCCGCACCCGGCTGCCGATCCGGGTGCCGCCGTAGTACCAGAGGTAGGCGCCACGCGAACCGCCGTAGTAGTGGCTGCCGCCGTCGTCGTCCTCGTCGCAGAGGTCCTCGTCCACCACCTGGTAGGAACCGTCGTCGAACTGGTTGTTCATGTCCACGCAGTCGGCGGTGACCTCGTCGTCGTTCTGGGTGGCCGCGCAGTAGCCGACCACCATGACCGAGACGACGCCGACGACCGTCAGGGTGATCACGTTGGACGCCTTCGACCGCTTCTTCGGGCGATGGGGTGGGTGGGGTGAGGGTGGCGTGTAGGCCATCTAGCTCCTGCTCTCTCCGGCCGGACAGACTATCGGTGAGGGCCTCCGGCATCAATCGACGGCCTGCTCCTTTGGTATTCATGAACGTATGGAACCGATCGAGGCGTTCCAGGAAATCGCCTTTCTCCTTGAGCGGGCGGGCGAGCCCGCCTACCGCGTGCGCGCCTTCCGCCGCGCCGCCTCGGTCGTCGCCGACCTGCCCCATGAGGAGCTGGTACGGCTGGCGGACGCGGGTGGCCTGGCCGATCTGCCGGGCATCGGCAAGGTGACCGCGCTGGTGATCACCGAGGCGCTGGCCGGTCAGGTGCCGACCTATCTGCGCAGGATGCGAGCCACCGAGGGGACCGACCTCGACGACGAGACGGCGGCGCTGCTGGCCGCGCTCAAAGGCGACCTGCACAGTCACTCCGACTGGTCCGACGGCGGCGCGCCGATCGAGGAGATGGCCGCCGCCGCCCGGTCGCTCGGCCACGAGTACCTGGCGCTGACCGACCACTCGCCCCGGCTGAAGATCGCGGGCGGCCTCCCCGCGGACCGCCTGCGCGAGCAGCTCGACCGGGTGGCCGAGCTCAACCGGCGACTCGCGCCCTTTCGGGTGCTGACCGGCATCGAGGTCGACATCGACCTCGACGGCGGCCTCGACCAGGAGCCCGAGCTGCTGGAGCGGCTGGACGTGGTGGTGGCCAGCGTGCACTCCAAGCTGCGGATGCCCGGCCCGGAGATGACCCGCAGGATGGTCATGGCGATCGCCGATCCGCGGGTGGACGTGCTGGGGCACTGCACCGGGCGGGTGGTGCGGGCCGGTGGCGCGCGCGGCGAGCGCCGGCCGGAGTCGGCGTTCGACGCCGAGATCGTCTTCGAGGCGTGCCGGAGCTTCGGCGTGGCCGTCGAGATCAACTCCAGGCCGGACCGGCTCGACCCGCCCAAACGGCTGCTGCGCCAGGCGTACGAGCAGGGCTGTGTCTTCGCCGTCAACTCCGACGCGCACGCGCCGGGCCAGCTCGACTGGCAGCGGCACGGGTGCGAGCGGGCGGCGCGGTGCGGGATCGAGCCGGCGCGGATCGTCAACACCTGGCCGCTGGAGGAGCTGCTGGCCTGGACGAGATGACGCTGTATCCCCTGCGGGCACGCGATTGTCGGTGGCCGAGCGTACCGTCACAGGTGTGAATCGCACCGACCGGCTCTACGCGCTCGTCGAGGACCTGCGCGCCATCGCGCCCCGCCGCCGTTCGGCCCGCGAGCTCGCCGCCCGGTTCGAGGTGAGCGTGCGCACGATCGAGCGCGACATCACCGCTCTGCAGGAGTCGGGGGTGCCGATCTACGCCGAGGCCGGCCGCACCGGCGGCTACACCCTGGACAAGAAGATGTCCCTCCCGCCGCTCAACTTCACCCCCGCCGAGGCGGTGGCCATCGCCGTGGCGCTCGGCAGGGCGGGCGACCAGCCGTTCGGCAGGCAGGCGCGCAGCGCGTTACGCAAGGTGGTCGCCGCCATGCCCGGCACCGAGGGCGAGCTCGCCAGGGAGCTGGCCCGCCGGGTGCTCGTCGCCGAGCCGCCCGAGCCCGCCGGCGGGATCCGGCCGCTCGGCGCGGCGGGCGTTTCGCGCGCGATCGAGGAGGCGCTGCTGCGCCGCCGCGTGCTCCGGCTGGAGTACGCCGACGCCAAGGGGGCGCTGACCTCCCGGGACGTCGAGCCGGGCGTGTTCCTGGGCGGCCGGGGCGGGTTCTGGTATCTCGTGGCCTGGTGCCGCCTGCGCGATGACGTGCGCGTCTTCCGGTTCGACCGGATCGCCGCGGCGACCGTCACCGCCGAGCGCTGCCCGGAGCGGCCGGTGGAGGGCTTCGCGGCCGAGGTGCCGGAGATGGTGATGCACGGCGCCGTTCTCGATTAGTCGTTCGAAAACACCGACATAGGGTTGTCGCGTCGGCGTTGGAGTATGGCCTGTGTCGAACGCGTCGCGGGCCGGGGAGATGCCTTCCCCGCGCCCCGGGCCCGCTTTCGCGAGTGACCGGTCTGCCCCTGGACCCGCCGCCGACCGCCGAGCGGCGGCGCGTCCAGGGCTCACGGCCGGACTGCCGCCGGCCACCGCTCCAGCGGCGCGGTGGCTCACAGGCGGGCCGCCGCCAGCCATCGCTCCAGCAGCGCGCGCTCGCCGTGCACGGTCACCCCGTCGGCCGGGCGCCTGCCGTACACCAGGAGCAGCAGGTCGGCGGCGGGTGCGGGCACCGCGGCGTCGCCCTTGGCGTGCCCGCGCGCCCAGGAGATCCCGCCGCCGGGTTCCTGGACGAACGTCCACTCGCCCGGCGTGTCCGTGGCGTGCAGGTGGAAGGTGGCGCCCACCACGCCGTCCAGTGCGGCCAGGCGCTTGGTGACCCAGCCGGCGGACGACACGTTGTCGAGGAACTCCTCGACGCCGTCGGCCGCGACCGCCGGCTCGACGACCGGCTCGCGACCGGCCGCGAGCTCGGCGTCGACCCGGTGCACGACCAGCTCGTACGCCATCCGGCGGGTCCACCAGCTCGCCCGGCCGGTGGGCCCCCAGGTCCACACGGGCGTGTCCGGGTCGGTCGCGCGCAGCGTCCGGACCATCTCCGTCATCCCGGAGGCGAGCCACTCCCGGTCGCCGTGCTCGCCTTCGGCCAGGCCGTTGGGCACCTGCCGCGACCAGACGGGATCCTGGCGGCGCGTCGTCACCAGGTGCGTCACCCAGCGGTGCAGGGTGCCGACGTGCGTGATGAGGTCCGCGAGGGTCCAGCCGGGGCAGGTGGGCAGCGGGGTCTGCGGCGCCGTGGCGAGCTCGGCCAGGCGCGTGGTCTCGTCCTCGATGAGCGCGAAGTAGTCCGTCACCCGGCCGAGCCTAGGCGGCCGCGCAGCTGACGCCTCGCTCGGGCAGCTTGCCCTTGATCAGATAGTCGTCCACGAGCCGGGCGATGCACTTGCTGCCCGACAGGTAGGCGCCGTGCCCCTCGCCCTCGTAGGTGACCAGCGTGGCCGTCTTGAGCTGCGCGGTCAGGCTGGGTGCCCACTGGTAGGGGGTGGCGGGGTCGTTCTTGCCCCCCACCACCAGGATCGGCGCCGATCCGGTCGCGTCCACCTTCGTGGCCTCGTCGCTGCCCTTGGCCGGCCAGATCCGGCACAACCCGCCGGAGCCCTCGCTACCGAACAGCGGCGAGATCTTCATCGCGGCGGCCTGGGTGCGCGCGAGCGTGGCCCTGTCGGGGCGCTCGGTGGTGTCCACGCAGGTGATCGCCGGGAAGCTGGTCATCTGGGTGGAGTAGGTGCCGTCCGGGCGGCGGCCGGTGTAGGAGTCGGACAGGTAGAGCAGCGCCGAGCCGTCGCCTTCGAGCGCCTGGCCGAGCGCGTTGCCCAGGAGCGGCCAGGTCAGCTCCGAGTAGAGGGCGGCGGCGATGCCGGTGACCGCCAGGCCCTGGGTGATCTCGCGCTTACCGACCTTGAGCGGCTGCTTGGCCAGCTGGTTCATCAGCCGCTTCACGTTGGCGTTGGCGGCGGCGACGTTCTCGCCGACCTCGCACCGCTGCTTGACGCACGCCTTCAGGAAGCTCTCGTACGCCCGCTGGAAGCCGCGGGTCTGGGCCAGGGTGCGCTTCTCGAAGTCGACCGTCGGGTCCAGCGGCGCGTCGAGCACCATCCGGCCCACGTTGCCGGGGAACTGGGTGGCGTAGACGGCGCCGAGCTGTGTGCCGTACGACATGCCGACGTAGTTGAGCTTCTCCTCGCCGAGCGCGGCGCGGATGCGGTCCATGTCGCGGGAGGCGCTGGCGGTGCCGACGAACGGCAGGATCTTGCCCGAGTCGCGTTCGCACAGCTCGGCGAATCTCTTGTTGGCCGCGTCGGTCTTCGCGCGGGTCTCCGCGTCGGCGGGCAGGGTGTTCAGCGCGGTGTAGGCGTCCAGGTCGGCGGGGCCGCCGCAGCGTACGCCGGAGCTGCGCTCGACGCCGCGCGGGTCGAAGCTGACCAGGTCGTAGCGGGCGCGCAGCGTCGACAGCGACTTGGCCGCCTGGTCGAGGGTGTCCACGCCGGAGCCGCCCGGGCCACCGAAGTTGAACAGCAGCGAGCCGATCCGGCGCTTCTTGTCGGTCGCCGCGATCTTGATCAGCGCGAGGTCGATCTTCTCGCCGTCCGGCGCGCCGTAGTCCAGGGGGACCGCGAGTTTCCCGCACCGCACGGCGGGGTCCTGCCGGGCGGGTGGCTCGCCGTCGGGACGGACGATGTCCGTGCACGGACCCCAGTCGATCTTCTCCGTCTCGGGCACCACATCGGCGGCGGGCTTGGCCGGGCTCGCACAGGCGGCGGCCGTCACGGCCAGGGCGGCGGCGGCAAGGACGCGGCGCATACGACTTTTCCCCTCATCGGCATGGGGGGAAGTAGTGCCCACCATACGTGAGCGTTCACTCAAGGGCGTGTGACGACGCGGACAACAGCGGCCCCTCGCGAATCTCTTCGCGAGGGGCCGCTGCGACGGATGGGGTCAGATGCCCATCGACTGCGTGTCGTTGCTCTCGGCGCCACCGGCCTCGGTCACGCCGTTCTTGAGGTGGTAGCGGGCGATCGCCTCGCGCAGCACCTCGCCTTCGAGCTCGCCGCGCTTGACCAGGCTGGTGAGTACGGCCAGCGTGATCGAGGCGGCGTCCACGTGGAAGTGGCGGCGCAGCGCCGAGCGGGTGTCGGACAGGCCGAACCCGTCGGTGCCCAGCGAGGACCAGTCACCCGGCACCCACTGCGCGATCTGGTCCTGCACGGCCTTCATGTAGTCGCTGACGCCCACGATCGGCCCCGACGCCTGGGACAGCGCCTGGGTGACGTAAGGCACCCGCGGCTCGGCGTCCGGGTTGAGCAGGTTGTGCTCGTCGCAGGCCAGCGCGTCACGGCGCAGCTCCGACCAGGACGTCGCCGACCAGACGGTGGCCGACACGCCCCAGTCCTCGGCCAGCAGCCGCTGCGCCTCCATCGCCCACGGGCCGGCCACGCCCGAGGACAGGATGTTGGCCTTCGGCCCCTGCGTCTGCGGACCCTCGGCGAACCGGTAGAGGCCCTTGAGCAGTGCCTGCACGTCGAGGTCGGCGGGCTGGGCGGGCTGCAGGTAGGGCTCGTTGTAGACGGTCAGGTAGTAGAAGACGTCCTCCGGCTGCTCGCCGTACATCCGCCGCAGGCCGTCCTGGACGATGTAGGCCACCTCGAACGCCCAGGACGGGTCGTAGGCGAGCGCGGCCGGGTTCGTCGAGGCGATCAGCGGCGACTGGCCGTCCTCGTGCTGCAGGCCCTCGCCGTTGAGGGTGGTGCGGCCGGCGGTGGCGCCCAGCAGGAACCCGCGGGTCAGCTGGTCGGCCATCTGCCACATCTGGTCGCCGGTGCGCTGCCAGCCGAACATCGAGTAGAAGATGTAGATCGGGATCATGTGCTCGCCGTGCGTGGAGTACGCCGTGCCGGCCGCGATCGCCGAGGCCATCGACCCCGACTCGGTGATCCCCTCGTGCAGGATCTGCCCCTGCACCGCCTCCTTGTACGACAGCAGCAGCTCCCGGTCGACGGCCTCGTAGTTCTGGCCGTGCGGGGAGTAGATCTTCGCCGTCGGGAACATCGCGTCGAGGCCGAACGTGCGCGCCTCGTCCGGGATGATCGGCACGAACCGGTGGCCGATCTCCTTGTCGCGCATGAGGTCCTTCAGCACGCGGACGAAGGCCATCGTGGTGGCCACCTGCTGCTTGCCGGAGCCCTTGCGGAAGCCCTGGTAGATCTCGTCGCCGGGGAGCTTGACCGGCTTGGCGCGCACGACCCGCTTGGGCAGCACGCCGCCGAGCGCCGCGCGGCGCTCCTTCATGTAGGCGATCTCGGGGTCGTTCTCGCCCGGATGGAAGTAGGGGGGCAGCTCGCCTTCGAGCGCGGAGTCGGGGATCGGCAGGTAGAGCCGGTCGCGGAACTCCTTGAGCTCGGCCTTGGTGAGCTTCTTCATCTGGTGCGTGGCGTTGCGCGCCTCGAAGTCCTTGCCGAGCGTCCAGCCCTTGATGGTCTGGGCCAGGATCACCGTCGGCTGGCCGACGTGCTCACGGGCGGCCTTGAACGCGGCGTAGACCTTGCGGTAGTCGTGCCCGCCGCGCGACAGCTTGCGGATGTCGTCGTCGGTCAGGTGCTCGACCATCTTGCGCAGGCGCGGGTCGCCGGCGAAGAAGTGGTCGCGGATGTAACCGCCCGACTCGACGGAGTAGGTCTGGAACTGGCCGTCGGGGGTGGTGTTCATCTGGTTGACCAGCACGCCGTCGACGTCCGCCGCCAGCAGCGGGTCCCAGTCGCGGCCCCAGACGACCTTGATGACGTTCCAGCCGGCGCCCCGGAAGTAGGACTCCAGCTCCTGGATGATCTTGCCGTTGCCGCGCACCGGGCCGTCGAGCCGCTGCAGGTTGCAGTTGATGACGAAGGTGAGGTTGTCGAGCTCCTCGCGCGAGGCCAGGCCGATCGCGCCGAGGGACTCGGGCTCGTCCATCTCGCCGTCGCCCAGGAACGCCCAGACATGACTGCGGCTGGTGTCCTTGATCTGGCGGTTGAGCAGGTAGCGGTTGAACCGCGCCTGGTAGATCGCGCCGATCGGGCCAAGACCCATCGAGACGGTGGGGAACTCCCAGAAGTCCGGCATCAGCCGCGGGTGCGGGTAGGAGGGCAGGCCGTGGAAGCCGTGCGACAGCTCCTGGCGGAACGCGTCGAGCTGCCCCTCGTTGAGCCGGCCCTCTAGGAAGGCGCGGGCGTAGATGCCCGGCGCCGCGTGGCCCTGGAAGAAGACCTGGTCGCCCGACTCGCCGTGGTCCTTGCCGCGGAAGAAGTGGTTGAAGCCCACCTCGTAGAGCGACGCGGCCGAGGCGTAGGTGGCGATGTGGCCGCCCACGTTGGTGCGGGCGTTGGCGCGCGTCACCATGATCGCGGCGTTCCAGCGGATGTAGGCCCGGATGCGCCGCTCGACGTGCTCGTCGCCGGGGAACCAGGGCTCACGCTCCGGCGGGATCGTGTTGATGTAGTCGGTGCTGCGCAGGCCCGGCACGCCGACCTGGTGCTCGCGGGCCCGCTCCAGCATGCGGAGCATCAGGTAGCGGGCTCTCGTGCGGCCCTCCGTCTTGACGACGTTGTCGAGGGACTCGAGCCACTCGTTGGTCTCACTGGGGTCGACATCAGGCAGCTGGCTGGGTAGGCCGTCGCTGATGATCGAGAAACGCTGGCGTCCGGAAGCCACTGGGTCTCGCCTTCCGAGGATGACTGATGTCTGGTCTGGGTCGCTTTCCATCCTGGTGGCTCGTCGTAGAAAGTGCATCTCTACTAGCGAGTAACCAGGGGGTCCTGCTGGGTCTCAGTGGACTAGTCCACCGATGGTAGGACGAATCACGGCCTAGGTTAGCGCCGCATCCCAATTTAACAAGAGCGGAAAAGCTCCGAAATTTTGCCTACACGTCTTCGAGTATCCCCCTGCGGGGTCCACGCGTCACATCCGGGCGGGCGGAGTCTGGCCGGATGCCCGCTGAGCAGGCATTCTAGGGGGCTTCCAGGGGTCGCGGCGGTCGCGGGGCCGGCCGCCCGCGGTCGTGTCCCGCCCCCGCGCCGGCCCGGCGCACCGGCCGGCGGGGGAACTTGCCAGCAGACTCACAGGAACGGCCTCCCGGTAACAGTTTGGTCATCATTCCTTGCCGCCTCCGGGACGGCCAGCCTCTTCTCGTACGGCGCTCGACGTACGAACCTGGAGGTATGAGAGCGACGGTAGGCGATCGGCTCCTGGTGCACGGGAATACCGTTGGTGAACCGGACCGGAGCGGAGTCATCATCGAGATCCAGGGCCTCGGCGGCGGGCCCCCGTACCTCGTGCGGTTCGACGACGGGCACACCACCCTGGTGGTTCCCGGCCCTGATGCCGTGGTCGTGCCCG
Organism: Nonomuraea glycinis; assembly: GCF_035920485.1. GTDB lineage: Bacteria > Actinomycetota > Actinomycetes > Streptosporangiales > Streptosporangiaceae > Nonomuraea > Nonomuraea glycinis. The sequence continues at coordinate 9,313,182 of NZ_CP109166.1, read as the reverse complement.
CATAGGATCTCCGTGTGAGATCTGAACTCATCTCGGTGGCCACAGGGTCACACGAGACGGTGCACGACATCACCCGCGAATGCGCGGAATTCGTCCGTACGCAGGGGGAGGACGGGCTGCTGCACGTCTTCGTCCCGCATGCGACGGCCGGAGTCGCGCTGCTGGAGCTCGGCTCCGGCAGCGACGACGACCTGCTTTCAGCGCTGCGCGAACTTCTGCCCGCCGACGACCGGTGGCGGCACGCCCACGGCTCGGCCGGGCACGGCAGGTCGCACGTCATGCCCGCGTTGATCCCGCCCTATGCCACAATCCCCGTCCTGGGTGGGAGACTGGCCCTGGGCACGTGGCAATCAGTGGCCCTCGTGGACCTCAATGTCGACAACCGGCAACGCCAGGTTCGGCTGTCGTTTCTGTCGGATTGATTCTGGCCGAGTACGGCCGTACCCGTGGCGACCGTTGACGACCGAGGGTCACAGCGTGTGGACTGTCCCGAAGCGATAAACCGCATATGCGGGGCCACTCAAGCAGGAGGGATAAACGTGAGCGCGACCGCGGGTCAGGCGCAGGGCGAGCGCGGCCTGGCCGAACGACTTGGCCTCAAGGCGGGTCAGGTGGTGCAGGAGATCGGTTGGGACGAGGACGTCGACGACGAGCTTCGGGATTCCATCGAGAGCCTCACCGGTAACGATCTGCTGGACGAAGAGACCGACGACGTCGTCGACGTGGTGCTGCTGTGGTGGCGTGACGGCGATGGAGACCTCTTCGACGTTCTGACCTCCGCGATGCGAGCACTCGCCGAGGGTGGTCAGATCTGGCTGCTGACTCCAAAGGCCGGACGTGATGGCCACGTCGAGCCGAGCGACATCGGGGAGGACGCCACGACCGCGGGTCTTTCGCAGACGAGCAGCATCTCCGCCGCGCCCGACTGGTCAGGGACCAGGCTCGTCACGCCGAAGGGCCGACGGTAGGGAGCACGGACGTCGCACGTACGGCAGGATGAGACGCGTGAACGCGCATCCTGTCGAGGTCGGTGCCCAAGCTCCGGATTTCGAGCTGCGGGACCAGCACGGCACTCCGGTGAGACTTTCTCAGCTCCGGGGCAGGAAGGTCGTGCTGGTCTTCTACCCGCTTGCCTTCAGCGGGATCTGCCACGGTGAGCTCACAGCGCTGCGCGCGTTCCAAGCCGACGCGCAGCTGCTCACCGTCTCGGTGGACTCCCTTTTCTCCCATCGTGCCTGGGCGGATCAGGAGGGTTTTTCTTTCCCTCTACTCTCCGATTTCTGGCCACATGGACAGGTCGCGCGGGCGTACGGTGTGTTCGATGAGGCGAAGGGCTGTGCGCTTCGGGGGACCTTCATCCTTGACGGCGAGGGCGTGATCCGCTGGTCGGTGGTCAACCCGGCCGGCCAGGCGCGTGACGTCGCCGACTACATCAAGGCACTCGCCGACATTTCATAACGGAGGCAACGATGCCCTGCTACCGCTGCGGGGCCCGGCAGACCGATCCGGTCCGCGGCGCCAGTCCATGGAAACGTGGCGTCCGCCGCGAAACGCAGGTGCTGGTCTGCCCGGACTGCCAGCGACTGCACGGCCTGGACCTGGAGGCGTGCGAGATCTGCGGGTCCACGACGCTGATCTGCCGGCTCGGTGAGGTGGAATGCCGCTCGTGCGGCGCCGTACGGGCGGCTCGCTCGGACTCCCTCGTGGGGTCGGACAGGGGCGCGTCCTCCGCGTCCCCGGCGTCCTCCACGCCCGCTGGGCTTTCCGGGCTCTCGGCCGAGGTGGAGGCCGCGCTCGACAGGGTGCTCGGCCGCGCCTGACGCCCGACACCTTTCCGGACATTTGCTGAGCTGCGATATTGTCTCGTTCCGTGTCCTCTACTTCGTTCGTCGTCGCGCTGGACGTCGGTGGCACGTCCATGAAGGGCGGCCTGGTCAGTGAGTCCGGCACGGTGCTGTTGAGCGAGCGGCGGCACACCCCCCGCTCCGAGGGCCCGGAAGCGGTCGTGAGCGCCATCCGGGACTTCATCGGTCACCTCGCCACCTCGGGCGACGGCGCCCCCGCAGGCGTCGGACTGGCCGTGCCCGGCCTGGTCTCCGAGGACACCGCCATCTACGCCGCCAACCTCGGCTGGCGCGACGTCCCCGCCAAGGACTTCACCGGCCTCGACGCCCCGATCATGCTCGGCCACGACGTCCGCACCGGCGGCCTCGCCGAGAACGTCCTCGGGGCCGGCCGAGGCGTCGCCGACTTCCTCTTCCTCCCCATCGGCACCGGCATCGCCGGAGCCATGATCGTGAACGGCGAGCCGTACGGCGGCACTTCCGGCTGGGGCGGCGAGATCGGGCACATCCCCGTCTTCCCCGACGGGGAGCAGTGCGCCTGCGGGCAGTTCGGCTGCCTGGAGACGTACGCCTCGGCCGCCTCCGTGGGCAGGCGCTACAGCCAGCGTGCGGGTTTGGAGGACGTACGGGCCGAGCAGGTGGTCACCTCCGACGACCCGGTGGCCATCGAGGTCTGGGACGAGGCCGTGGAGGCCCTGTCCCTGGCCCTGGCCACGTACACCCTCCTCCTGGACCCGTCCATGATCGTCCTTGGCGGGGGACTCGCCGAGGCGGGGCCCGCCCTCTTCGACCCGGTTCGCACGCGCCTCGTCAAGCGCCTCGCCTTCCGCGCCGCGCCCCCGCTGCTTCCCGCCGCCCTCGGGGTGGACGCGGGGATGCTCGGGGCGGCGCTGCTCGGGTGGCGGGCGGCGGGGCGGCCTGAACTGGGGGCGGGGTGGGAAGTGGAGGTGCGGTCGGCGCCGTTGGTGTCGTAAGGTGTAGTGCCGATCAGGGGCGGTTAGCTCAGGGGTAGAGCACTCGCCTTACAAGCGAGGGGTCACTGGTTCGAAACCAGTACCGCCCACCTGCAAGCACAGTCCTCATTTCGAGGTTCCGAGAATCGCCTTGGGGACGAAATAGGGACGATCTTGAGAAGTCCCATTGGTCAGCGCTTCCGCTACTTCTCATGCCCGCGCTTGGATGCATCAGCGTCATACGCGAGGAACTGCACGACCTGGTGGATCAGTTGCCGGAGTCTTTCGGTTTGCCGTGGAGTTGATTCGCGGGTGTCTCGGTGAGACGGACGACGAGCGAGACCTGCCGTACTTCGCGTCGTTCGAGAGTGAGCCCGATCTGGCCGAGCGCCATCAGGAGATCTTGCGCACGGGATGCTGCCGCCTGTCCACGTGGATGGAACAAGCGAAAGTCGTACAAACTCGGCAGGCAGGCAGGACGTCGGACGGACACGGGGGGTGGGGTGGCGGCGTGGAGCGTCCGCCGGACCTGCCTGCCGAGAGCGGAGGCACGACGAAGCAGGGTGGATGAGCGTCCGTCCCCTCCGGCCGGGAGCCACCTGCCTCGCCGCGCCCGTCATCACCTGGCGACGTACTCGGCCAGGACGTTCGCCGCGCCTACCGGGTCGCGGGTCGGGTGGCGCTTTTCGGCGTTCTGCCAGGAGTAGTAGGCCCCGCCGTACCCGACGAACACCCACACCGGCAACCCGAGCTCACGCCGATGCACCATGAGGGCACTGTTGTTGTCCCGCAGTTCGGCGTTCACGCCGAGGGGCGTGAGCCGGTCACGCAACACGATGAGCATGTTGCTCTCTTCTTCGTTGCGCGCCAAGATGGCCGTTGCCGCAATCATGATCGAATTCATCTCCCGTTCCTTTCGGCCCGGCCGTTTCCGAGGCAGTCGAGACACTTCCGCTTCCTGCTTGAGGTCTCATCTCCGTCGTGATCACCGATGAGAAGCTCGCGGCGCGAATCGCACAGCTTGATCCCGCGCCCCCGGCACGCCGGGCAGGGCAATGTCTCGCTCTTCTCATCAGGCCGGATCACCGTCGCCATCTCCTCGTTCATCCGGCGTTCCCTGTGGCGGAGGCCGCGCGACGTACCGTGGTTGATTGATGACAAGTCCATCGGCAACCGCGTTCGAGCAGGACCCCTGAACGGACCCCTCATCTCCCCTTTCGAGCCCCCAGCCGGGAGGAAGACCCGCAGATGCCCGACTACATCCCGAACGTCCGGCTACGTGCCTGGCGCAACGAGCAGCGCCTGTCCCGCTGGCAGATGGCCGAGCAGATCAACGCCACCCCGGTCGGTGTCGCCGAGCGACTGGCATGCGATGAGGAACGGGTCCGGCGCTGGGAAGCCGGTGAAGTCCGATGGCCCCGCACGCCCTACCGGCTGGCGCTCACCCAACTGACCGGCCTGGAACCGGAGGCACTCGGGTTCACCCAGAACCGGCAGACAGGCAGCCGCCTCATCGAAGCTCACGTGATGCCGGTGGACGCGTTGCGGGCCGAGGCCGACCTGTACGGGACCATGGAACTCGCCCAGCAACTTCAGGCGTCCGACGTCGGAACCGGAACGCTGGAGGCTCTCGCCGAGGCCGTCGACCTGCTGTGTCGCGCCTATCCCGTCGTGCCCGCTGGCACTCTGCGGGATCGTACGCAGAAGCGTCTTGCCCAGATCAACCATTTACTCGCCGGGCGGCTCACACTTGAGCAGCACCGTGAATTGCTGGTGATCACCGGATGGCTGACCGCGTTGCTGGGATGCGTGCACTATGACCTGGGCGAGCGGGAAGAGGCTGAGACCGCGCGCCGTACCGCGTTCGAGATGGGCCGCCAGGTCGGGCACGGGGAACTGGTGGGATGGGCGCACGAGATGTCCGCGTGGTTCGCCCTGGTCGAAGGCCGTTACGAGGACGTCGTGACCGCCGCCCGGATGGGCCAGGCGGTGGCCGGCACCAGCAGCGCCATGGTGCAACTCACCTTGCAGGAGGCTCGCGGCCTGGCCCGCATCGGTGACCGTCGCGAAGCCGACCGCGCCCTGACCCGCGGAGCCGAAGTGCTCGGCAGCCTGCCCATGCCCGACTACCCGGACCACCACGTCGTCTTCGACCACGCCAAGTGGATCTTCTATGCCGCCACCTGCTACACCTGGCTCGCCGACGACGACCGCGCCGAAGAACACGCCCGCGAAACCATCCAGATGCACACCCGCCCAGACGGCACCTCCAACGCTCCCATGCGCGTCGCCGACGCCCACATAGACCTCGGCATCGTTCACGCCCGCCGCGGCGACCTCGACGCGGCCGTCGACGCGGGTATGGCCGCGTTCGACTTCGACCGACGATCCCTCACCGACCTCGTCAACCGCGCAGGCGACCTTGACCGGACACTACGCCGACGCTTTCGCCGTGAGGCTCTAACGCGGGAGTTTCATGAGCGCTACTCTGTAGCGCGTCAGGCGCTCAAGATTAGTCGACCTGACCTGTTGGATTAAGGTATCAAGCAGAATGCCGCAGAACGCAAACCGCATCCTAGATCGTCTATCGCTCAGAGAGAGCTCAGCGATTAGGTTGCTTATTGATGGACCTCGCGAAGTGCACTCCCCTGGCCTTGCAACGGCCAGACTGTCAACTGGCGGAGGCAAGGTTGATGAATCATCTGCGCGAAGCCGTCCAACTCGCGATCCACCTTCGCGCCTTTCACGGAGCCGATGTCTCTTGGGTCGAGCGGGCCGGGAACGGCGAAGTCGAACTGACCGACCTTCAAGACGAGCACATATATTCCCATGAGCAAATCCGCCTGCATGGATGGACGGGCCTTCTGGAACATCACCACTAGCGACGTTCTAACTTCGCCAAGTTCGACTTTGTGATCTCTGACAGCGGTTCAGGGAGATCTTCGAAGTCAAACCATCCAATCGCCTCGCATTTCCCCGGTTCGCGGATAACAGGCTTTCCACCGATATGTCTGGCAGTGAACGTCACCGACACCCAATGCTGGTCGGGAAGAATGTGATCAAAAGCGCCGAGCTGCCCGGTGACGTGGATGTCCATCCCGTACTCTTCTGCGATCTCCCGCATGATGGCCTGCTCCAAGGCTTCGCCGAAGTTGACCATCCCACCGGGGAATTCCCATGTGCCGGCCTCATTTCTCGCTCTTGGTCCACGAAGGGCCAAGAACGCCTGACCTTGATCGTTTAAGATCACGGCACCAACGCCGATGCCGACATAGTCACGAGCTGGTCGCATCATTGATCTAGTGTATTTGTGGCAGGATCACCGTGAGCGCATACCCCCACATGAACCCAAGCGATCCGATGATGAAGAGAATGATGTAAGTCTCGTACCAGCGGATGAAGTTGCCGAGCTGTGGTGATTTTCTGAAGCCCTCATGGACAATCCGATCGGTCAGCTCGCACTCTTCTTTTCGATAATCCAGCCATGCGAATACTCCGATAACGATTAGCACAGCAGTGAAGAACCCGATCACCGTGACTAGCAGCATGAGCCCCACGATCCCGGAGCGAGTGACGGCTGGAGTGATCCCCCACGTCCGGTAGCCAACGAAGAGCGCAAGTCCCGCTGCAACCAGGGTGCTAGCAAGGGTTTGATAGATAGCCAGGAACTTGTAGACGTTCTCGTTGACGGTGTGGATCTGCTGAAGGATGTACTTATATCGCTCTAATGAGAACTCTCTGTCCAGTTGTCTCTTTTCGACCTGTTTGGGGTTGCCAACTGTTGTCCTTGGCCTCATCTCTTGCCTCCTTCCTTGAGTATCGGAAGTAAAGAAAAATCATTACCGAGTCCGGTCGAGTCAGGTTACCGGGCAAGAAGTGACTGTGTAGACGTCGGGCGATCTCCAGCCGCAGGCCGTTTACGCACAGTGAACCCATGATTGGCTGCACCTCCGAAGTGGAGCCAATGCGGGAGCCGCCCCAGGTGAACCAACCTGCACGAATCTGGCTGCGTGCACGCCCACTGTAGACCTGAGCAGCAAAAGCGCCAGCTCCAGTGATCGAATACCTACGCTTGCAAGCGAGGGGTCACTGGTTCGAAACCAGTACCGCCCACCTGCAAGAACAGTCCTCATTTCAAGGCGTGCGAAAGTCGCTGTGGGAGCAGATGGGTGGCGATCTTGAAAAGTCCGTCTGGTCAGTGCCGCCGCCGCTTCTTGTCCCCGTACATGTGCCGTGAGGTCTTGCGTGCGGAGTGGGGCCGCTGATGTGCGTGAAGGTCCAGAGGTCGACAGCGAATGGGCGGGGGACGTACCCGGGCGTGTTCATCATCGCGGGGCGGGCCACCGGGGCGTCGTGGTCGGCGATGGTGGTTGGTAGGGCAGTTCTGAGGTGGCTATCCGAGGTTGCGCAGGAAGGCGTTCTCCAGGTGTACGGAGAGGTCGGTCAGTGACCAGTCCTCCTGTGCGGCGCGGTGGGCCAGGTTTTCGTGCAGTTCGGCGCTTACCGGGATGATCTGGCGCCGTGAGTCGAGGATGGGCTGGTACTTGCGGCGGAGCTCGTGGTCGTGGCGGCGGATGAAGTCGAGCAGCCCTTCGTGGTCATGCGTCAGGTCGGTGACCGCGAGCACCGCGCGGTCCCTGAGCCAGGTGGGCATGGGGTAGTGCGCCCTGGCCTCCTCGACCAGCCGGGCGGGGTCGGTATGGTCACCGTCCCCTTGGGGCGGGGGGAAGCTCCCCGCCAGCACGACCATCAGCCGGTCGGTGGGGAAGCCGCCCGGCAGAGGGCGGCCCTCGATGAGGGGCCTGACGACGCTCGTCAGCGTGCGCCCCGAGTGCTGGGCGAGCAGGACGTCGATGGCGTCGACCAGGATGACGCCCCGGTGGATCGTCGCCGGTCTGCCCGAGGAGCGGGAGACCAGCTCCTCGACGATCTCCGTCACCCACCACGGCTGCCCGTCGGCATCCTTGACCGCCTCCGCGTCCTGCCCGGTCAGCGCAGCCGCGTCCAGCACCGCCCAGGGCACGTCCCAGACCTCGGCCAGCGCCTTGACCAGGGCGGTGCGCTGGCCCGTACGCGGGTCGACCAGCACGACGCACTGGCGGTCCGCGCTGCCGCCGGGCGAGCCGTAGTGCCTGCTGCTGGCCACCGCCAGGGTCTCCCTGGCACGGACGGCTCCCGGCAGGAGGTTGGCGAGCTTCCGCGAGACCTGGTGCGGGGTCAGCACCCGCCCGCCGGCCGACGGGGAGACCGGGGCCGCGGAGTTCAGCCCTCTGCCGACCAGCTCGGCGTCGATGATCAACGCCGGCTCGCCGGGCTCCGCGCGCTCGTACATCGTGGTGGCCAGCGCGTTCTCCATGACGCCGCGCAGCCCGCGCGCGCCGACGCCGCGCAGAAGTGCCTCGGCGGCGATCCGCTCGACGCCGTCCTGGGTGAAGACCGTGCCCTTCCTGCCCTGGAGGGCCAGCAGTTCCGCGTACTCGTGGGTCAGGCCGTTCTGCTCGTTCTGCAGGATCCGGACCAGCTCGGCGTGGTCGAGCGGGAGCGTCGCGGTGATCACTGGGAAACGGCCGACGAGCTCGGGCAGGAAGCCGTACTCGATGACGTCTTCGGGCAGGATGTGGTCCACGAGGGCGGACCGGTCGCCGAGCGCGTCCTCGGGCAGGCTGAGCCTGCGCGCCACGTGCTCGGCGAGCCCGTTGAAGGCGCCGAGGCACACGAACAGCACGTTCTTGGTGTCGAACTGGTAGAAGTCGAGGTTGCCCGACAACTGTGCCTCGTTCTTCGGCACGTCCACCACCGAGCCCTCGACGAGCTTGAGCAGCTCCTGCTGGACGGCCCCGCTGGAGGCCCTGCTGCGCTCGCCGTGGCCCAGGGCGAGCTTGTCGAACTCGTCGACGCAGATGATGCCGTACTCCGCCCGGCGCAGGTTGAAGGAGCCGGCGATGAGCAGCCGGTAGAGCATCTTCTCGACGGTGACGCCGCCGTAGCCGGTGCCGCTCAGCACGGTGGCGTTGGTGATGACGAACGGCACGTCGAGGTAGCGGGCGATCGTCTCCACGAGCATCGTCTTGCCGGTGCCGGTGGGGCCGAGCATCATCACGTTCGCCTTGCGGATGGCCACCGGCGGGGCCTCGAACCTGTTGGCCATCATCAGCCGCAGGTAGTGGTTGCTGACCGCGACGGCCAGCCGTTCCTTGGCGATGCGCTGGCCCTCGATCCTGGTGTCCAAGTGCCGGACGAGGTCCGGCGGGTCCCGCAGGTCGACCCGCGGCAGGATCCGCGTCTTGGCCTCGATGAAGTCGTCGAGGGTCAGCGGCGCGGCCGTCGATCGCGTGGCGGCGGCCGCAGCCGCCCCCTGCACGAGTTGCTGGAGCTCGGCGCCGGTGAACCCGGCCACGCCGGCCGCGATGGCCCTGATGTCCACGCCGGCCGCGAGGCGGTTGTGCTCCTTCAGCAGCAGGCTCAGGATGTCGGCACGCTGGGCCTCGTCAGGCAGTTCGAGGTCGATGCGCAGGCCGAAGCGCGTCGGCGCGAACAGCGCGGGATCGATCACCCGGGGGCGGCTGGTGGCCGCGATGACGTACACCCGATCGTTGACGACGAGGTCGTCCATCGCGGTCATCAGCTGGGCCATCGTGCGGTGGGCCTCGGCGTCCCCGTTGGCGCCGACGCTGGGACCGCTGCTCCGCTCGGTGGCGATCAGGTCGATCTGGTCGATGAAGATGACGACCGGTCTGTTGCGGGCGGCATTACCGCTCGCCTCGCTGAAGGCCTGCCGCATCCGGCTGGAACCCATGCCGATGAGGAGTTCGTGGAACTCGGCGCCCGAGTAGGTGTAAAGGGCCGTGGCCGCCTCGCCGGCGATCGCGCGGGCCAGGGCGGTCTTGCCGCACCCGGAGGGTCCGGTGATCAGAACCGCTCTCGGCACGTCACTCCCGAGTGTGCCGTACGGTTTGCGCAGCCAGGCGACGACGGGTTCGAGCTTCTCCTTGGCCTGGTCGAGCCCGCCGAGCCGGTCGAATCGGTCGTCCGGCTTCTCCGACGGGCGGCCGAGGGTCTGCACCTGGCTGGGCTGGTTGGCGGCCATCTGCCGGAAGCTCGCCGCCAGCATCCGGATCGCCAGCCCGACGAAGATCAGCGGGAGGCTCACCGCCAGGACCAGCGCCCACGGCACGCCGAGTAGCCAGGTGAACGCCGTCGTGGCCCACGTGCCCAGGTTGCGCCATTCGCCGCTGAAGATCAGGTAGAACACGATCGCGAGAGAGGGCACCGCCAACGGCCTCAGGAATCTCACAGGTCTCCCCCTGGCTCAGGGTCCGGTATGGGTGAACAGCGCCCAGAGGAGCGGGGCGTAGGGTTGACGTTCTCGCAGGGCGAGCACGGCTTCGTGCAGCGCGTCGGCGGCGCTCGCCGGATCCATACCGCCCTGGCCGTCGCCCAGCCGCGCGTAGACCTGGGCGGCCACGTCGGGTGCCGTACTGTCCTCCAGCTGCCACTGCGCGCCGATCACGTGCCGGTAACCCGCCAGGTGCACGGCTGACGACAGCGTGATGGCCTCGTCCGACAGGCGTTCGTCGCCGCGCGAGGTGTCGCAGCCGGACAGGAACGCCAGCTGGGCGTGGTCGGACAGGTCGAGGCCGGCCAGGTCGCGCACGGTCAGCGGCCCGTCCTGCAGGGCCAGCCACGCGTGGACCGGGCTGGCCGTGTCCTGCGCGCCATGGCAGGCGAAGTGCACCCACGGGCCGGCCCTCAGCACCGTGGTCACGGCCTCGCGGGTGGCGCTCGGCCCGCGCAGCAGCCGGGCGCTGGGGAAGTGCTCGCGGAAGATCGCTTCTTCGCGCGCCGCTCCCGGCAGGTCGGTCGCGTCCGGCGTGGAGGGCATCGACACGATCAGCGGCCGGCCGCCTGGCCGCGCGACGGGCGGCGGGAGCGCCCTGACGTGGGCGAGCGCCCGCAAGGTCGGTGTGTAGGACGACACCACCCGGTCCATGACGGTGCGGGGTTCGGGCTCTCGTCTCGTACGGTGGTCTCCTGAGGCGTGCAGCGGCAGAAAGGCCGCCAGCCCTGTCGGGCACCACCAAACCCGGCGCGCGCCGGGAAGGGCGGCGAGCACCGGCTCCGTGACGGCGTCCCAGATCCAGCGGAGCGTCTCCTGGACGGTCTCCCTGGCCGTCAGCTGTTCCTCGAAGTCCTGGGCCCCTCCGCCGAGCGCGTCGATCGCCTTCGTGAAGGCCGTCACCCGGCCCTCGACCGCCTCCGCGGAAAGGTCTGACAGCGGCACGACGGTGACGTCGCCGTCGGCGACGATGAGGGCGTCGCAGCGATAGCGGCTGATGTTGAGGACGACCACGGGGCCGTCCGACGCGGCCTCGGCCAGCCGCGCGAAGTCCATCGACCGGTGAAAGTCCTCGAACCCCGGCTGCCGGCGGATCTCCGCCACCAGCTCGGCGTGCCGCCTGGCCGCCGCGTGCCTGCGGTCCATGTCGGCGGGCTGGGCGTCGAGATCGGCGTAGACCTGCGTGAGGCGGTCGCTCAGCTCGGGCAACTCCTGGGTCAGCCGGTCCCGGGCGGCTCTGGCGTCGAGCGCCTGCGCCAGCAGAACTCCCCGGCCCTGCTCCAGCAGCTCGACCGCCAGGCGGGCGTCGCCGGTCTCGAGCGCGCAGGCGGCCGCGTCGCTCGCCGCCCCCTGGAACTCCGCGAGCAGCCGCTCCTGGTCACCGGGGCTCAAGCCGCGCCAGGCCATCGCTTCCAGCAACCCGACCATGACCCCGAATCCCTGTACGGCCAGCGCGAAGTCATCCTGGCCCGCGGCGAGGCGTCCCCAGAACCTGGCGGCGCCCGCGCGCGAGCCGGCCGGGGCCGCCTCGATGGCCGTGGTCTCGCGCAACGCCTCGATCGCCCGCGCCCGCAGGCGCTCCGCCTCGCCCGGCTCATCGTCGGCCCAGCGGTCGAGCATCAGAGCCAGCTCGTTGAGCACGCTGGCCCTGAGCGGCTGCCCGGGGGGCGTCAGCTCCAGGGTCTCCCGCAGGAGGCGCACCGCCCTGGCGTACGGGGCGGGCTCGCCGGTGGCCTTGGCGCGCAGCGACAGGCTGACGCCCAGGGTGGAGAGCCACAAGGGGTATTCAGCGTGCGTGACCGGCCCGGCCGCGACCGCGCCCTCCAGCATGTCGACGGCCTCGTCGAGATCGTCGATCACATGGGCGGGCCGGGGGCCGTCCCGTACCTCGTGGACGAGCCGCGCCAGCGCGTCGGCGTCGGCGGGCAGGGGGATCTCACCGCGTGCCAGGCGCAGGATCAAGTGGGTGATCTTCCGCTCCCGCTCGGTCACCAGCATGGCCTCGGCCTGCGCGATCAACGCCAGCCCGAGGCTGGCCATCATGCCCGCCCGGCTCACGTGCGTGTCGCCGAGCCTGGCCAGGCCGGCCCTGAGCAGCTCGACCGCGTCACCGGACGACGCCGCCGCCTGGTCGTGGACCATGAGCGCGTTGGCCAGGTTCCTCGTGGCCAGGCCACCGTCCGGAGTCTCCCGGGGCACGGAGGCGACGGACTCACGCAGGATCAGCCGCGCCTCCTCCAGCGAGTCCGTGTCGTCGTACTGGACGTACCGCTGGAACAGGGCGCTGCCGAGGTTGGACAGGTAGGTTCCGCGCAGGGAGTGCTCGCGCGGGGTCAGCCGCGCGCACGTACGCAGCGTCTCGATCGCGTCGTCCAGGTCCTTCTTGAGCCCGAGCTCCTCGAACCGCGCGATCAGGGAGCCGCCGAGGTTGGCCCGGTAGAGGCCGGCGTCGTAGTGGTGGTCGGAGGTGGCCCGCACCGCCTCGAGATGCGCCTCGATCGCGCCGTCGATGTCCTGCCTGCGGCGCCCCCGCTCGTAGGCGTAGTGCAAGGCGATGCCGAGGCCGGTGAGGGCCATGCCCCGGTTGACGTGGTCGGGCGGTGTCAGCGCCACCCCCTCCCGGTACAGCCGCAGGCACTCGGCCAGGTGCTCCTCGCGCCCGGTGATCTGGTAGGCGATCGTGTAGGTGTTGGCGAGGTTGGCCAGGAACAGGCCGCGCTCCGGGTCGCCCTCGGGTAACCGCTCGACGCCCGCCTCCAGCAGGTCCTGGGTCGCCTTGAGGTCGGCGGTGGAGCCGGTCGCCTGCATCCTGCGCCCCATCGTGGTGCCCAGCGCGGACAGCAGCTCGGCGTACGCGGGATGCCCGGCGGGCAGATCGGCCAGGGTCGTGCGCATGGCCGCGATGACCTCGTCGAGGAGCGTGAGCCGGCCCGACATCATCGCGACGATCGAGGCGTAGTAAGCGATCTTGATCAGGTGGTCGGTCCGGAGCGCGTGCTCCTCCGGCAGCAGCGTCATCTGCTCGCGGAAGTGGGCGATGAGCCGATCCAGGGTGAAGACCCGCTCCGAGACCTCGATGCCGTGGTCGAGCACCCAGCCGAGCCCTGCCCTGATGCTGCGTCGTTCGATCTCGCTCGCCGTGGGGAAGCGCTGCCGTACGACCTCGAGCAGCTCGCGCAGGCGCCGGTCGCGGTCGGGCAGGTCCCATCGCTGCAGGAGCAGCATGGCCAGCTTGACCACCCGCGACAGGTAGTAGGCGTGATCGGGGCCGGTCTCCCGCACCAGCCGGGTCAGGATCGCGTGAGTCTCGTCCTGATGCTCGCTGAGCCGCTCCGGATCCAGCTCGACCTGCTTCTCCAGAGCCAGGACCAGGTTGACCATCGCCGAGTCGCGCAGTTCGGGATCCAGCCCCGGGCTGTCGCTCACCTCGCGGAGCAGGGCGACGGCCTCGTCCAGCACGCCGCTGTTCTCCGCCGCCAGGCTGCGGTCGGGCCGGTGCAGCTCGTAGGTGTTCAGCAGCGCGGCGGCCCGGCTCAGCCTGGCCACCGCGCCGGTGTCGGTGCCCTCGGCCAGCCGTACGGCGGTGCGGTGGACGATGAGCGACTCCGCGATGTCCTCGATCCGCCCGACGTGGTCGAACCGCATCGACAGCCCGTCGCCGAGCGCCGACAGCCATTCCGCCCGCTCGGGATGACGCTCGGGCACCTGCTCCAGCGCGCCCCTGAGCATGTCCAGCGCCTCGTCCAACTGCTGGAGATCATGTGTCGACGGGTACTCACGGATGATCCACGCCGCTCGCCGTGCGGCGCGGACGGCTCGGCCTCGTCGAAGCATCCGTATCCTTCCGCGCGGGCCGGTCGAAGGATTCTCCTTGATTAGAGCACCTCCTTGCGGTTCGTTCCTGGGGATGTGTGTGTTACCAACCGGCTGCCTTGTCGCCCCTCACGGGCGGTGGTAGACACCAAGCCATGGCAGACCCGCCGGACGACGGCCGCGCTCTGGCGGCACTGTGCGAAAACCTCCCCCGGCTGGTCCGTACGGCCGAGTCGGAGGGATGGTCGGCGGAGCTCCACGAGGCCCGGCGCGCGCTGCGCGAGGAGGAGCGGCGCCCCAAGGAGGTCGTCGACGACCTGAGCAGGATGCTCGGCTTGGACGTCCTGATCCGCGGCAGACCGGCCATCCCCGACCTTCCAGCCGCAGGGCACCTGCCGCCGCCGCCCGGCGGATACCGCTGCCCGAAGGGCCGCTGCCCGCGCGACGCTCGGTCCGAGCCTGGCGGCGCGATCCCGACCTGCGATGTCTATGAGCTTCCACTGAAATACTCGCCGGGATGACCGGGTTCCTGTCGGGCCTCGGGCAGAAGCTCGCCGAGCGGTGGCTGGCCGTGCTCGTCCTCCCTGGCGCACTGTTCGAGGGCGTGCTCTGGCTCGCCGCCGTCCTCGGCCACCGGCACCCCTGGGACGTCCCGTTCCTGGCAGACCGGGCCACCGCCCAGACCAGGGCCCTGGACGGCAGGCCCGTCGCACAGGCCCTGCTGCTGGCCGCTCTCCTGCTCGGCGCGTTCGGGGCGGGGCTGGGCGCCAACGCGCTCGCGGGGGCGGTCGTGCGCTGCTGGTTCATGCGAGGTCCGAGGTGGCCGGCCCGGTCCCTGGTCGAGCGGCGCAGGAAGCGCTGGGACGGCGCGCACCGCGACTTCGAGGCGGCGACGGCGGGCAAGAGCGAGAGCGCCGCCGACTTCCAGCGCCGCCGAGGCGAACTGGCCGCGCGGCGCAACGCCATCGCCCTGGCCCGCCCGTTCCGGCCGACCTGGATGGGTGACCAGCTGGATGCCGTCATCACGCGCGTCCACAACCGCTACGGCATCGACCTCGACGCCGCCTGGCCGCGTCTGTGGCTCGTCGTCCCCGACCACGTACGGACCACGATCGGCGACGCCCACGCCACCCTGTCCGGTGCCGCGACCACGGCGGCGTGGGGCGTGCTGTACCTGGGCATCGCGATGACCACCCTGTGGTGGCCGGCGGCGCTGATCGGTGCGGTGACGATCGCGGTCGGCCACCACAGGGGGAGGGCGGCGACAAGGACGCTGGCCCAAGTGTGCGAGGCCACCGTGGACCTCTACGGGGTGGAGCTGGCCAAGGCCCTCAACGTCCCGCTCGCCGACGGCCAGGTGACCCGGCCGACCGGCTTCACCATCACCGAACTCCTCCGTAAGGGCACATAGAGCCGGCCCACGATGACGGGGTCGATTCTTTCGATGGTGTCGGCGAGCAGCGGGAGGACGCTATGTCGCCAGAGGTGTTTCCGGTGGCTATCGGATCTGGGGCGACAAGGCGTGTCGCTGGTGGGGTGACCTCTACGAGTCTGCAGCGTGCGCATCCGCCGATGCCGCCGTGAATTCGATGGTAGCGCGGGTGGCGGATGTGACACAGTCGGCGCCATGTCTGTGGAACTGATCCGCGCCAGTCGCCTTACCGATGCTGTCCCGTATGCCTACGCCTCGGTAGTCCCCGCCGGTGCCCGGCTTGTGCACACCGCCGGTGCGTGTCCGATCGACGAGCACGACCGGGTTGTAGCGCCCGGTGACGTCGCCGGGCAGGCCCGGCAGGTCATGGACAATCTTGAGGTCGCGCTGCAGGCGGCAGGGGCTGCGCTGACAGACGTCGTGCGCACGACCGTCTACGTCGCGAGCACGGACCAGGCCGACCTGGTCACAGCCTGGAACGTAGTGCGCGCCCGGTTCGGCGACCACGACGCGCCGAGCACCTTGCTCGGCGTCACGGTGCTCGGCTACCGGGGCCAACTCGTCGAGGTCGACGCCGTTGCCGTCGTCCCGTGAGGTCCGTCGCGATGAGATCTTGGCGCTGCGGATCTGCAAGAACTCGCTGGCGCCTGTGAAGGTGGCCGCCGATCAGATGGCGGAGGGGCCGGTGAGGGCGCGGATTGATCCCTGGCTGAAGCTTTGGCCGGAACTTCCGTGACGCGCGATGATCACGCCGATGGCAGTGCCGTAAGCATGGTGCACTGCTCGTGCCGCCTCCGGCAGTAGTCCTGTGGGAGGCGGCACGGGCTGATCACGCGACGGCGGTGCCCTCAAGCTCGACCATCAGGTCGGGGATCGCCAGCCGTGTCACCCCGAGCATCGTGGTGGACGGTGCCACCCCGGCGGCGCCCAACCGTGACGCCAGCACGCCGTAGTGCTGGAACAGCAGATCCACGTCGGTGGCGTAGACGTTGAGGCGGACGAGGTTCGCCAGGGACATGCCGGCCTCGGCGAGTACGGCCTCCAGGTTGTCGAGGCTCAGCGTCAACTGGGCTGCCATGTCATCGGCATGCTCGGGCTTGCCGTCGGCGCTCATCGCGGTCTGACCGGCGCAGTACAGGGTCCGGGTGTGCCCGGAGACGAGCTCACCCTGGTTGTAGCCCATCTCCACCGACCACGCCCACGGGTTGACCGCTGTTCGCTCCATGGCCACATCAGCTCCATTCGGTTCGTCGACATCGCGTACGTCGATCGGTTAGCCACCATCGTTTGGTCGCGTCGATGAGCCTCCCAACAAATCGTGACATCCTGTGTCGTGTATTCGAGTACGGTTTTCGGGTGCGTGCCGATCGGTTGGTCTCGCTGGTGTTGCTGCTGCGGCAGCACGGCCGGTTGTCCGCGACCGCGCTGGCCCGGGAGTTGGAGGTGTCCACCCGTACCGTGCTGCGGGACATCGAGGCGCTGTCCACGGCGGGTGTCCCGGTCTACGCCGAACGGGGCCGGCACGGCGGGTTCGCGTTGTTGCCCGGGTTCCGGACCGAGCTCACCGGGCTGAACCCCGACGAGGCTCTTGCCCTGCTGGTCGCCGGCTCACGGCGCGGCGCGCAGGCGTTCGGTCTCGGCTCGGCGCTCGCTTCGGCGATGCTCAAGGTGGTTGACGCGCTTCCCGAAAGCTATCGGGACACCGCGGCCGGCGCGGCCGAGCGGTTGCTCATCGACCCGGAGACCGACCTTCTCTCGCGCCGGCTGGTCGATGAGGAGGTGCCGGACGCCATGGTGGCCGAGGTCCTGCGCGCGGTGTTCGCCGGGCACAGGCTGCGCATCCACTACGCGGCCGTGGACCAGGCGCCGAAGTGGCGCACGGTGGATCCGATCGGCCTGGTCACCGTACGTGACCGGGGCTACTTGCTGGCCACGAGATCGGGCGCGGACCGTACCTACCGGTTGTCCCGGATCTTGGCCGCTGAGGAGCTCGCCGAGCCCGCACAGCGACCGGACCGGGTGGATCTGGACCGGGCCTGGCAGGAACGCAGCACGCGGTTCCGGGCCGGCGGCGACCAGGTCGCCGTGCTGGTACGGGTGAACCCGGTGCGGCGGGAGGACCTGGTGGGCACCGCGCTGGCCGTTCTCGCCGAAGAAGCCGACCCGGACGGCTGGCTGCGGATGGAGGTCACCTTCCAAGATTCGAGACACGCCGAATGGGCGCTGTGGCAGCTCAGCACGAACGCGGAGGCCCTGGCCCCGCAGTGGTTGCGCGACTCCCTGCGCAACCGCGCCGCCGCCATCGCCACCCGCTACGGAGCGTCATCCTGAGGGTGGCCGCCCTCCACGAGCAGGTCTCCGGTGGGCCGGTCTCACGGGAGCTGAGCACGTACGATTTCCGCAGCGGCAAGAGGGGGCCGGGATGGCATTGGAGATCGAGAGCCGGTCGTCCGATTCGCCGTACGTCGAGCGGGTGTGGCGGAGTCGCAGCTCTGACGTCGACCAGATGACGTCGATCGCGACGGCGCACTGGGACCTGGTCTTCTGGGAGCACCGCGGACAGGTCAGCGCGGCGGTGCAAGGGTTGGAGTCCAGGGCGAGTGTGGCCCAGGTGCCCGAGGACGCCACGTTCTTCGGGATCACCTTCTCCGCCGGCACGTCGATGCCGCATCTTCCGATCAGCCGGCTCGTCGACGGGGCGGCGCGGCTTCCTGACGCGACGCGCCGGTCCTTCTGGCTGAAGGGCTCCCATTGGCACCTTCCCGACTACGACAACGCCGAGGTGTTCGTCCGGCGACTGGTGCGTGAAGGGGTGCTGGACTGCGACCCGATCGTGGCGGAGGTGCTGCGTGGCGCGTCGCCGGACCTGTCGGAGCGTACGATCCAGCGGCGGT
Organism: Nonomuraea glycinis; assembly: GCF_035920485.1. Classification (GTDB taxonomy): domain Bacteria; phylum Actinomycetota; class Actinomycetes; order Streptosporangiales; family Streptosporangiaceae; genus Nonomuraea; species Nonomuraea glycinis. The sequence goes on along the minus strand of NZ_CP109166.1, from coordinate 9,294,910 downwards.
TCCTGGCGGCGACCGGGCTCACCCGTGGTGCCATCCGGCAGATCGATCGTGCCAGGCACGCTGCGGTGCTGATTCAGGAGGGTGTGCCGGCCCACGAGGTGATCCACCGGCTCGGATTTTTCGACCAGTCGCACCTCGCGAGGTCGCTGACCCGTTTCATCGGGCGGACGGCCACCCAGTTGGGCGAGCGGGCGTCGTTGGAGCCGCTGTCGCTTCTGTACAAGACCGAAGCGCTGCTCCCCGCCTAACCTCCTTGAACGAACAAGGAGGAGAACAATGGCTAAGATCGTTTCGAATTTCTTCATCTCCATGGACGGCGTGGTCGAGTCACCCGACCAGTGGCACTTCCCGTACTGGAACGACGAGATGGGCGCGGTGGTCGAGGCGGGCATGAACAGTGCGGCGGCGATGTTGATGGGCCGCAAGCTGTACGACGAATGGTCCGAGTACTGGACGACGACGGAAGCCGACCAGGACGTCGCCCAGCTGTTCAACAAGGCCCGCAAGTACGTCGTGTCCAACACCTTGGAGAAGGCGGACTGGGAGAACACCACCGTCGTCTCCGGTGACGTGGCGGCGAACCTGAACGAGCTCAAGAAGCAGCTCGACGGCGACATCCAGATGTCCGGCTCCGCGACGACCGTGCGGTGGCTGCTCGCCAACGGGCTGCTCGACGAGTTGCACCTGCTCGTTCACCCGATCGCCGTCGGGCACGGCAAGCGGCTGTTCGAGGACACCCCGACTCACCCGCTGAAGCTGGTCGAGTCCACAACCTTCCAGAGCGGGGTGCTCGATCTGACCTACGTCCCGGACGCCGGCTGACCGCTGTCCGCGGTGAGGACGGCGGCGATCCAGTCCTCGGTCGCCGCGACGTCCCCCGGGTCCGGCTGCGGTGTCCCGTCGATGGTGGCCATGAGCGACACGTACCTGTCGAACAGGCCGCTGAACTGGGACACGAACTGCTCGGCGTGCTGGTGGGCCGCGCCGGTGCGGTCGGGGGCGGCCATCTGGCGGCGCAACTCGTCGACGTCGCACTCGCCGGCGACGTGGGCGGTGAACTCCGCGGTCGAGGCCACGAGGCGGTCGACGAGCTCCCGCGCCTCGGGCGAGTCCACCGGCAGCCCCGACTGCTGGGCCGCCTCGACCTCCACCTCGACCAGCCGGTGCTGCTCGATGCGCGCCATCGTCTCCGGTGAGGTCATCTCGAGCGACTTGGGGCCGGCGGAGAAGCTGTGGTGCAGGAACTGGTGGACCTCCTGGCGGAAGTCGCCGTCCTGTACCAGGTCGGCCAGCTCGATCCAGGCTTCGAGCTGCTCGGTGGCGGGCTCCTCCGGCAGGTTCGGCCGCATCCGGTGGAGCTGCTCGGCGAAGGAGGGGTGGACGTTGAGGTCGGTGGTGACCTCGTCCCAGAACTCGTCGATGAGCCGGTTACGGTCATCGTCGGACATGGAGACCAGCTTGTGCATCAAACTCACCTGTTCTGTAGCGGTGTGCTGTTTCACGATGGTCCGCAGGACGGCCCGCCTGGCCTGCAGGCGACGGGTCTGGCGTTCGACGAGCGCGAGGTGGGCCGTGGCCAGGTCGTGCAGCGTCGTCTCGTCGGCCAGTAACCGGCGGATGTCGTCCAGGCTCGCGCCCAGTTCGCGCAGGGTGCGGACGAGCTCCAGCCGGGCGATGGCCTGGATGTCGTACAGGCGGTAACCGGCGTCGGTGTGCCCGGTGGGCACGATGACCTCGGCGTCGGCGTAGAACCTGATGGCACTGACGCTCAGGCCGGTGCGGCGCGCCACATCCCCGATCGGGTAGAGCTCGTTGTCGTCCACGGCGTCCACTATGGGGTCTCAAGAAGGTTGAGACTCAACCCCTGTCGGGAAAGCCTCGTCCTTGCCGGAGTGGCAACAAGATTCGCCGGGGCTCGCGTGCCTCCTGGAGGATGGTCGGTGACTGCCGTCAGCGAACCGCCTCGGAGGATTCATGTCCCAGCTCACCGATGTGACGCATCGTTCCGTCTCCGCGCCCGCCGGGCGGATCCACGTGGTGGAGCAGGGGGAGGGGCCGTTGGTGCTGCTGGTGCACGGGTTCCCGGAGTCCTGGTATTCGTGGCGTCACCAGTTGCCGGCGCTGGCCGCGGCCGGTTATCGGGCGGTGGCCATGGACGTGCGCGGGTACGGGCGGTCGTCGAAGCCGGCGGACGTGGCCGCGTACCGGATGCTCGACCTGGTGGAGGACAACGTCGCGGTGGTGCGTGAGCTCGGCGAGGAGACGGCGGTGATCGTCGGGCATGACTGGGGCTCGCCCATCGCCGCGAGATCGGCCCTCCTCAGGCCGGAGGTCTTCCGGGCGGTGGGGCTGCTCAGCGTGCCCTACTCGCCGCCCGGGGGGCCGCGACCCAGTGAGGCGTTCGCGCGGATGGGCGGGGGCGAGGAGTTCTACATCTCCTACTTTCAGGAGCCGGGGCGGGCCGAGGCCGAGATCGAGCCGGACGTGCGAGGCTGGCTCGCGGGCATCTACGCCGCGCTCTCCGCCGACACCATGCCCCCACCGGACGCCCCGGCCCCGCACTTCGTGAGCCGGGGCGGGCGGATGCGCGACCGGTTCCCCGCCGGCCGGTTGCCCGCCTGGCTCAGCGAGGAGGACCTCGAGGTGTACGCGGGGGAGTTCGAGCGGACCGGCCTGACCGGAGGGCTCAACCGCTACCGCAACATGGACCGGGACTGGGAGGACCTCGCCGACTTCCAAGGCGCGCCCCTCAAGCAGCCGTCCCTCTTCGTGGGTGGCGCTCTGGACGCCTCGACCACCTGGCTGGCCGACGCGATCAGCGCCTATCCCACCACGCTGCCCGGCCTGGTCTCCTCGCATCTCCTGGCAGGCTGCGGCCACTGGATTCAGCAGGAGCGCCCCGAGGAGGTCAACGAGATCCTGACCGGCTGGCTCGCCGCCCTGCCCACCTGACCAGGCGGTCCCGCTCCGCCGGTCCCTCCAGACGGCGGAGCGGAACCACCCGTACCCGGTGTCCGCGCTACGGACCGGGGGCTCAGCGGGCGCGGCCGTCGAGCAGGCTCTCCCACAGCCGAGCCGCCTCGGCGGCCGGGAGCCAGGGGCTCTCGCTGACCTGGCCGCCGTGAAGGGTCCGGCGGATGCGCATCAGACCCGCCGCCGAACACAGCTCATAGGACGTCTGTACGCATCCGCACGTATGAGCCCGGACCCTGATGGAGCTGCACCTGGGGACCGGCTCGGACCAGGTGATCTCGGTGTATCCCTCGCGCGGGGGCGCCGGATGGCTGCCGTGGCAATCCTGCGGGGAGATCTCGCCGGTACGAGCCGCGCTCGTCCAGTCCTCGATCCGGATGCGGTTACGGATCGCGGCCTGGCGGAGGGTGATTCCATCGGTGGCTCTCACCTGGCGGAGACAGCCGGCGGCGACGGCCCCTTCTGGGAGGTCTTCCTGCCAGTCGGCGACGTAGCCGTGCGTGTCGTCGTACCAGGTCTCGTAGCCGAGCAGCCTCGGGACGTGGGGAGTCATGTAGGCAATATAGCCTGCTACTCATAAGTAACCTATATTAGTGTCTTGCGGTGCCTATATAGGTTGAGGCAGTACAAGATCTGGTGGTAGCTATGCCTACGGTAAGTATGTGGTCGACTATGACTCCGAATACACGGTGAAGCAGCAGATCGTGGAGGCTCTTCGCGCACGCATCGAAGCCGGCGACTGGGCTCCCCGTCGCAGACTGCCGTCCGTCGTCCACCTGTCGCAGGAGTTCGGCGTCGCCCGCGACACCATCCTGCGAGCGCTGGAAGTCCTCCGCGACCTCGGGATCATCTACACCGTGCGGAATCGCGGCTCGTTCGTGAAGGCCGGTGCCGACTTCGTCACGGCGGTCGTCGCCGACGCGCAGACCCGGATCATCAACCGGCCCGCTCACGACCACGAGATCGCCGAGCTGGAGCTGCCCGAGCACGGCTGGGTGACGGTGGTCGAGCGGGCCGGTGACGAGGTCGAGGTGCTGCCGGCGGACAAAGTGGAGATCCGCGGAGCCTGAGCAGAAGCTGCAGGACGCGGTGAAGTACGCCCGCGAGGAGGCGAACACGTGGGCCGTGTCCGATCAGGAGGTCGGCGAGCGCTTGTTCCGCTATCTGCTCGCCTGAGATGAAGACTCCCCATTTTCGGCGGGAAGCCCGGTCAACGTACCCAGGCAGATTAGGTACGCGTACTCAGGCGGCCGGACGACCGGTGTCAGATCCTTGCGAGCATGAGCAAACCAGTCCAGCCCACCATGACCGCCGCCTACTACGCACAGTGCGTCATCTCCTTCGGCGCGGCGCTCGGCAGTGTGGCGCTCGGCGTCATCTTCCTGCCGATCGACCCGTGGCTCCGCGCGTTCCTCGCGGTCTCCGTCCTGTACGTCGTGACGACGGCCTTCAGCCTGGCCAAGTGCGTGCGCGACCGGCAGGAGATCGTCAGCATGGCCAGCCGCGTCGACCAGGCGCGTCTCGACAAGCTGATCAGCGAGCACGACCCGTACAAGGTCGACACTCTGTGAGCTGGGCTACGCCTCGTCGAGGCCCCGCTCGATCGCGTAGCGGACGAGCTCGACCCGGTTGTGCAGCTGGAGCTTGTTCAAGGTGTTCTGGACGTGGTTCTGCACGGTCCGGTGGCTGAGCACCAGCCGTTCGGCGATCTGCTTGTAGGACAGGCCCTTGGCGACCAGGCGCAGCACCTCGGTCTCCCGGTCGGTGAGGCTCGGCCCGTCGGCGGCGGGGCGTTGCGTGGCCAGGCGGCGGTATTCGCCGAGCACCAGCCCGGCCAGCCCGGGGGTGAAGACCGGCTCCCCGTCGGCGGTGTGCCGGACGGCGTCGAGGAACTCCTCCCGGCTCGCCGACTTGACCAGATAGCCCGACGCCCCGGCCTTGACCGCCTCCAGCACGTCCTCGTGCTCGCCGCTCGCCGACAGCACCAGGACGCGGGGCGGATGGTCGGAGGCGGCCAGGCCCCGGGCCACCTCCACGCCGGGCAGGTCGGGCAGGTGCAGATCGAGGATGACCACGTCGGGGCGGAGCGTGGCGGCGACGCGGAGTGCCTGGCGGCCCTCGCCGACGGTCGCCACCACCTCGTGGCCGGCGTCTCCCAGGTCACGGGCGACCGCGTCCCGCCACATCGGATGGTCGTCCACCACCATCATCCGCAGCGCGCCCGTCATGCCCTCAGCCTAGACCGGCGGACATGATCCGCTGTGGGGCGCTGTCGGCCGGGTGGAGTGATCTGCAGTGGGTCACCGGCGGCCGGTGGGGATGACCAGCTCGACCTCGGTCCCCTGGCCGGGCACCGAGGTGACGGCGACGGTGCCGCCCACGCCGGCGACCCGGCCCCGGATGGACTGCGCGATGCCGAGCCTGCCCTCCGCCTCCGCCTCCGGGAGGCGTCCCGCCGGGATGCCGGGCCCCTCGTCGCGCACCGTGATGGTCATCGAGGTGTCGTCGTTCTCCGCGAAGACCCAGGCTCGCGCGTCCTCGCCGCAGTGCCGCCGTACGTTGTCGAGGGCCGCGCCCACGGCGGCCACGACCTCGTGCGCCTGACCGGCGGGGAGTGGCAGCGGGGTCGCGGGGGCCGACACGGTGACCGTCGCCGTGGCGTACCGGCGTAACCGGGCGCCCACGTCGACCAGGCCCGAGTCCGCCATCGCCGGGCCGGTGCGGATCATCTCGCGCAGGGCCGCCTCCTGCTCACCGGCGAGCCGGCCCAGTTGGGCGGCCTCCCCGCCGATCTCCAGCCCACGGCGTTGCACCAGGGCCAGGACCTGGAGAACGGAGTCATGGATGCCGCGGGCGAGCCGTTCGCGTTCCCGGCCCGCGGCCTCGATCTCGACGGCCCGCTGCAGGCGTTCCTCCGCCTGTTTGGTGAGCCGGGCCACGTGGCCGACGACGGTCCCGGCGAGGATGAGCAGCACGGCTCCGTTGACGGGGACGGACAGGTCGAACTCGTGCAGACCGCGTAGCCACAGGTCACCGATCGAGAGAACGACCGCCGCTACCGCGCCGGCCCGCCGCCCGCCGTACACGGCCCAGGCGAGCACCGGCCCGCCGACCCAGGTCGCCGTGACCGGCATCAGGCCCGGTCCGGCCGCACTGCCCTGAACGTACGGCGAGGCCAGCATGCAGCCGAGCGTGACGAGGACGTCCACCACCAGCAGGGGGCGGCTTCTGGCGGTGGAGTAGGCGACGGTGGTGACCGCGGTCCAGACCGCCATCACCCCGAAGACGAGCCAGCCGGCCACGGGACGCTGGTAGCCCCCGGCACCGGCCAGCAACAGCGCGGCGTAGCCGAGAGAGGCGATGCGATAGACCGCGATCGCCCGCCAGAACGACCCTTCGATCCCCACATGACCTCATCGTGCTTGGGTAAGTGCTGTTCCCCGATCGCCCGACTATATGGTGGTTTCTCGTCGAATGCCGCCGGTCACACAGCGCTTCTTCTGTGGTGGCCGATCCTCCTGGACCCACTGGAATTTTCGGAGATTTCCCTGCTGGAGCCGGTAGTCGATTTCCGTCATCTCTTCGCGACTGGGGCGGGCGAGGTCGTCGTCCATCCCGAGATGCTTCAACCAGGCGCTCACCTCCGCCCAAAGCCATACCCGTGTGCGGCCTACGACCCCTTCGGCGGGGGGAAAAGGAGGGGCGTCGGTGTGTCGCTCGCCTGCGACAAGCTGAGCGATATTCTGGCGGGATCTTCCGGTACGTTCGACTATCTCGGGTATGCCGACGAGATCGCGGTCGAGGTGTTTGAAGACAATGTTGGGAGCATGAATCCTGGCGCCGATATAAGCACGGCGAGCCGCATCAATGGCACTTGCGCCATCGATGACGATGGACAGCAGATCAACGCCCGCTCCTCTGTAGAGCATGGCGTCGAGCTTCTCCATAAGCGTGCTCACCGCTTGATCGTCATCCACGTCGACGCCCGCCACCACGAAGGTCATCTCATACTCCACTTGCGCACCTCCTCGGCCACCTTGCAACTAGCTTCCGGCACCTGTTGACAAACGTCAACAGCCTTCTTGGGCTTCTGGGCTGCGCTTAAAGCCGGTGAGGCTGCGGCGGGGAGGGCGTCGCGGAGCACCTTTAGGGAAATTGTCCAATTTGAAACGGTGCAAATCAAAAAATAAGACCAACGGCCCAGTTCAGTTGCGGGAGTGCGCGTGGAGCCAGTCCAGGGCTGAAGGGGCGGAGGTGAGGACCGAGAGGTGGCCGTCGCCCGGGGTCAGGCGGAGCTCCGCCGCTGGGCAGCGGCGGGCCAGCCACTGGCCGTGCGCGCAGGGGATGACGCGGTCCTGGTTGCCGTGCAGGAACAGGACGGGGGCGGTCACCTGCGCGGGGTCGAAGCCCCAGGGGGCGACGTAGGCGAGGTCGTCGTCGATCTGGGCGCCCGGTCCCGCCGCCACGGCCGGTGCGACGACGGTGTCGAGCCAGGACCAGTCGCCGGAGAGCGCGGCGTGGTCGGCGGAGGTGAACATCTCCGGGTCGTACGCGGCGGTCGCCTGGTATGCCTCCTTCGCGGCGCGACCTTCGGCGGCCGCGCGCAGGGCGGCCGCGCTGGAGGGGGTCATGCCGGCGAACCAGTCGAGCCCCTCCGCGTCGTACGGCGCCATCCCGGACATGCTGACCACGCTCAGCACGCGGTGGGGGAGCAGGGCGGCGCAGGCGAGGGCGTGCGGGCCGCCGCCGGAGTGGCCGATGACCGCGAACTGGCCGATGCCCAGGGCGTCGGCGACGGCGGCGACATCGGTGGCCGCCGAGGCGACGTCGCGGCCCGGACGCGGGGTGGATCCGCCGTATCCGGGGCGGTCGTGGGAGATCCAGCGGATGCCGAGGCGGTCGGCGGCCGGGAACAGAGGCTCCGGTGGGCTGCCGATGTTGGGGGTGCCGTGGTGCCAGAAAACGGCCAGGCGCCTGGTGTCACCCGGTGCCGTGTCGTAGACGTGCAGGGTGCGGCCGTCGGCCAGTCTCACATCGCTCTCTGTCAGCACGTCGGCGAGCGTAGCGTCCGGGTCTGACGGTTCGTGTCCGGCTCGACGGCCGAGGGGTCGGTACGTAGCGTCCGGGCCTGTCAGCTCGCGTCCGACTCGACGGCCGAGGGGTCCGTACGGAGCGTCCCGGTCTGACAGTTCGTGTCCGGTTCGACGGCCGTGGAGAGGTCGGTGCGGAGTGCGTACGGGATGAAGGTGGCCAGGATGGCGATGGCGAGGACGGTGGCGAGGGCGAAGACCGCCCGCACGCCCCACAGCTCCGCGCCGAGGCCGGCCAGCGCCGCGCTGACGGGGATCACGCCCCAGCTGAGCACCCGGGACGCGGAGTAGACGCGGCCCAGCAGGTCGGGCGGCGACAGGTTCTGGCGGATCGTGGCCACCAGGATGCGCCAGATGCTGGATCCGGCCCCGGCGATCACCGCGCCCGCGACGACGGTCCACACCGGTCCGCCGAGTGCCACCGGCGCGACCAGCAGGACGGTTCCGGCGGCGTCGGCGATCAGCAGCCTGGTCACGCCGAAGCGGCGGCGCAACGGCTCGGCCACCGCCGAGGCGACCAGGCCGCCGACGGCCATCGCGGTCAGCACCAGGCCGTACTCGGCGGTACTGAGGCCGAGCGGGCCGGGGGCGACGGCGTACACGACGAGCAGGGCGGTCGCGACCGCCCAGGGGATGTTCATGACGGCGGTGAAGAGGGTGAGCGTGCGTACCACCGGCTGCCGCCACAGGTGGCGGAAGCCCGCGACCACGCCCCCGGAGGCCCGGGGCGCCGCCGGTGGGCGGCGGCGCAGGGTCATCAGCGTGAACCCGGTGATGGCCAGGGCGTACAGGGCGGCGCTCGCGCCGGTGGCCAGGGCGAGCGTGATGCCTGCCAGCAGGCCCGCGAGCGGTGGGCCGGCGAGCTCGTTGGTGACGTTGACGGTCGCTTCGATGCGGGCGTTGGCGCTGCTGCGGCCGTTGGGCTCGACGACCAGCGGGACGGTGGCGGTCAGCGCGGTGTCCACCAGGGTTTCGGCCACGCCGAGGAGCACCGCGGCGGCGAGGATCAGCGGGAGGGACAGCGCGCCGGTGAGGTGAGCGGCGGTGAGCGCGGTCAGGACCGCGGCGCGGGCCAGGTTGACGCCGGTCAGGAGCAGCCGGCGGTCGACGCGGTCCACGATCCAGCCGGCGTGCAGGCCGAAGACCGGCCAGGCCAGGGTGAGCGCGGCCGTCACGGCCGCCACCCCGCCCGGCGACGCGTCCGCCGCGAGGGCGAGCAGGGGCAGGACGAACAGCGCCATGCCGTCACCGAGGTTCGTGGCGCCGGTGCCGAACCACAGCGCGTTGAACGGCCGGCCCCGCGAGCTTGGGTGCATTTTCTTACCTTTCAAACACAGTTGATCGGTAAAAGAGTGACCCGGATCGTCTGACCTGTCAACTGCCTTTGATCGGTGAGATACTGGGGGCATGACCGAGGTCGAGCTGGTGGGAAACGCGCTGTGCCTGGACTTCGCCAACACGGTCAACGCCCGTCCGGTCGCCCGGCACGACTGGCTGGGCACGCCGGAGGAGGCGGTGACCTGGGCTGCGGCGGCCGGGCATCCGATCGGGGACCCGGACGGGCTCACGGCGGCGCTGCCGGACGCGCGGCGGCTGCGGGAGACGGTGTTCCGGGTGTTCGAGGCGCTGGCGCAAGGCGGCAGGGCACCGGGGCCGGATCTCGGCGCCGTGCTCGCGCTGCACGGTGACGGCATCGCCCATGGCGGGCTGGCGGAGGCCGACGGGGGTTTCCGGCTGACCTGGGGGACGCCGCGCACGGTGCGGGTGCTGCTGTGGGAGGTCGCGGCCTCGGCGGTCGAGCTGCTCACACACGGGCCGCTGGATCGGCTCGGCTCGTGTCCGTCGTGCTGCTGGGTGTTCCTGGACGTCAGCAAGAACCGCCGCCGCCGCTGGTGCAGCATGACCACCTGCGGCAGCCGCGACAAGTCCCGCCGCTACTACGCGGGGCGCTCCTCCTGAGTCAGGGCCGCTCGGCGCTGCTCCCTCGGCCGTCTTCTTCGCCGCCGACGGGCGTGCGGGCCGCTCGGTGCTGCTCCCAGCGGGTCCAGAGGGCGGGGAGCTCGGCTTCGAGGAAGCGGTACAGCTCGGCGACGCCCGCCAGGCGGGCGGTGCGCTCGGGGGCGGCGCCGGCGAGGACGGCTAGGCCGCGCTCGGTCACCTCACGGAACGCCGAGGTCTTGGCGTAGCGGGCGGCGAGCATCCGGCTCCAGCCGTCCTCGGCGATGCGGAAGTATTCCTGCCGCTCGCCGCGCTTGCGGAAGCCCGTCACCAGGCCGCTCGGGGTGAGCAGGCGCATCGTGGAGCTGATGGAGCTGCGGCTGATCAGCAGGGCGCTCGCGAGCTGCGCGGCGCTCTGCTCCGCCGGGTCGCAGATGAGCAGCCACCCGACGACCCGTCCGGCGATGTACGGCAGGCCCTCCTCGGTGAAGAAGGCCGCCACGTCGTCGACGAAGTCGAGCTCGGCGCTCGTTGGCTCGGTCATGATCCCATTTTCTCCGGAAGTGGCCGGAGAAAGTCCGCGATGAGGGCGTTGACGCGGCCGGGTTCCTGCCGGTTCGCCCAGTGTCCCGCGCCCTCGATGAGCTCGAACCGCGCTCCCGGTACGGCCCGCGCGGCGGCCCGGGTGTGCTCCGGGTCCACGCCCGCGTCGCCGCTGCCCTGGATGAACAGCGCCGGGCAGGCGATCCTGGGCAGGTCCGGGCGCAGGTCGACGCGCATCCGGCGGAAACCGATCGAGCCGTTCTGCCAGTCGGAGGAGCCGGCGCCGTTACGCAGCACGTCGGCGTGGTACTCGTCCACGATCGCGTCGAAGTCGTCAACATGGCCGCCGGCGAAGAGGCCGCGCCGGGCGAACCAGGCGCAGGCGGCGCGGCTGCGGAAGACGAGCGACGGGAGCGTCCGGTTGAGCAGGGACCACCTGGCCGTGACCCAGAGCAGCTGGTGGACGACGGGCGGGAAGGAGATGACGCCCGCCGGCGCCAGGGCGACGAGGCGCGACACGCGCTCCGGGTGCTCGACGGCGTAGCCGAGGGTGATCGCGCCGCCCTGCGAGAGGCCGACCAGCGCGGCCTGTTCGAGGCCGAAGTGGTCGAGCACGGCCGTGACGCAGCCGAGCATCCGGTCGTGATCGGCGGTGCCGTTCCAGGGTCTGCTGCCGCCCTGCTTGGGCCAGTCGAGGGCGAACACGCGGTGCTCGGCGGCCAGCGCGGGCAGGGCGTGCCGCCAGCTCAGGGCGGCGTTGTCGACGCCCGCGCCGCTGAGCAGGAGCACCGGCGTGCCCGCCGCGCCCCGGGTGATGACGTGCAGGTTTCCTTCGGGCTGGGGGACGAGCACGCTCTCGCCGAGCTCGGCGGTATCAACCATGGTCCCATTATTACGGTAATTGCAGTAATTACTGCAATGTCAGGATCTGGGAATCTTCGAAAGAAGTTCTGGGCCGGGTGTCGATCCGGCGGGTGGCCGTTCGACGCGTCTGTGAAAGACCGGACAGCGAGCGCGAAGGACGCCACCATGCAGAAGATCAAGACTTACCTGTGGTTCGACAACCAGGCCGAGGAGGCCGCCACCTTCTACACCTCCCTCTTCCCGGACTCCGAGATCCTGTACGTGCAGCGCGCCGGCGAGGCGGTGATGACCGTGACGTTCACGCTGGCCGGGCAGGAGCACATCGCGCTCAACGGCGGCCCCCACTTCACCTTCAACGAGGCGGTCTCGCTGTACGTGGACTGCGAGACGCAGGAGGAGGTCGACGAGCTGTGGGGCAAGCTCACCGACGGCGGCGAGGAGAGCCAGTGCGGCTGGCTCAAGGACAGGTACGGGCTGTCCTGGCAGATCGTCCCGAAGGCCCTGCCCGAGCTGGTGCGGCAGTCCGACCCGGCCACGGCCGAGCGGGTCATGAAGGCCATGCTCGGCATGAGGAAGATCAGCGTCCAGGGACTCCTGGACGCCGCCGCCTCCTGAGGCTCACTCGACGGCCATCTCGCCGAGAAGCGACCAGTCGTCCTGCGGGATCGTCGCGTTGACGATCCGCGGCGTCTCGGCGAGGTGGCGCGGCAGGGTCCGCTGCGCGGTGCGGAAGTGCTCCGACTGTACGTGCGCCGCGCCGGCGTCGCCGTCCCGGAAGGCCTCGACCAGGACGTACTCGGCCGGGTCGTCGAGGCTGCGGGACCAGTCGAACCACAGGCAGCCGGGCTCGGCGCGGGTCGCCCGGGTGAACTCGGCGGTGATCTCGCCGAACCGGTCGGCGGACTCCGGCAGCACGCGGAACTTCGCGGTGATGAAGATCATCAGGCTTCTCTCTCCTCAGGGCGGCGCATCAGACACCGATGCTAGGGGGAACGAGCGGGCGACGTCCTGATCAGCGCGCCCCGCCGGCGAGGTTCGCCCAGGGGTGTCCGGTGCCCGGTGCAGTGGGTACACCACGTCTACGCCGAAATGGTGCAACGAGGTCGAGGGGGGATCGCCGTGACGGACGAACTGGCGGGAGTGGCCGGGGTGCTGTACGAGTTCGGGCTGCTCAAGCGGTACAAGCGCACCGGCTGGCTGGTGGCGGGCGTACGTGATCCGGAGAGCATCGCCGAGCACTCCTTCCGTACGGCGGTCATCGCCGGTGTCATCGCCAAGCTGGAGGGCGCCAACGCCGAGCGGGCGGCGTTCATGAGCTTGTTCCATGACACCCAGGAGACCCGCATCACCGACATCCCGTACATCGGCAAGCGCTACCTCAAGGCCGCCCCGAATGAGGAGGTCACCGCGGACCAGATGCGCGGCCTGCCCGCCCAGGTGGCGGAGATGGTGCGCGGGGCGGTCGGTGAGTACGAGGAGAAGACCAGCCTGGAGGCGGTGTGCGCGCGGGACGCCGACAAGCTGGAGTGCCTGATCCAGGCGGTCGAATACCGCGAGCAGGGGCACCAGAACGTGCAGCCGTGGATCGACAGCTCCCTGGCGGCGCTCCGGACCCCCACCGGTAAACGCCTGGCCGAGGAGGCTCTGCGCACCGGGACCCTGGACTGGATCATGCCGGTGCTCAACGGCGACTGAGGCACGCGGCGGCCGAGGGTGACGCCCGGCCGCCGAAAACCCGTTGTCCCGGCGGGCGTCCGTCTGGTGCACTACCGGAGCATCATCGATCGACCGAGGAGCAGCGATGCGCGCAGCGTTCATGTCTGACCAGCTGAGAATGACCATCCACTCAGAGGACATGACGCTTGGTGAAATCGCTCAATCTAGGAATTCTGGCGCATGTCGACGCCGGTAAGACAAGTCTGACCGAGCGGCTGCTGCACGCCGCCGGAGTCATCGACGAGATCGGCAGCGTCGACGCGGGCAGCACCCAGACCGACTCGCTGGAGCTCGAACGCCGGCGCGGCATCACGATCAAGTCCGCCGTCGTCTCCTTCCCGCTCGCCGACGTGACGGTCAACCTGATCGACACGCCCGGCCACCCCGACTTCATCGCCGAGGTGGAGCGGGTGCTGAACGTGCTCGACGGCGCCGTGCTCGTCATCTCGGCCGTGGAGGGCGTACAAGCGCAGACCCGCGTGCTCATGCGGGCGCTGCACCGGCTGCGCATCCCCACCCTCATCTTCGTGAACAAGATCGACCGCCGGGGCGCCCAGGACGAGCGCGTGCTGCGGAGCATCCGCGACAGGCTGGCCCCGGCCGCCGTCGCGCTGGGGTCGGTCACCGGCCTCGGCGCCCGCGACGCGCGCTACCTGCCCTTCGCCGCCGCCGGCGACGACCTGGTGAGCGTGCTCGCCGAGCACGACGACGCCCTTTTGGCGGCGTACGTGGACGGCACGCAGGCGCTCTGCCCCGGCAGGCTCAAGGACGAGCTCGCCGCGCAGTCACGCCGGGCGCTGGTGCACCCGATCCTCTTCGGCTCGGCGATCACCGGGGCGGGGGTCGCGGAGTTGATCGACGGGATCAGGGAGCTGCTGCCCGGCGTGGCGGGCGACACCGGCGGGCCGCCCTCGGGCACGGTCTTCAAGGTCGAGCGCGGACCGGCCGGGGAGAAGATCGCCTACGTCCGGATGTTCGCCGGCACGATCCGGCTGCGGGACCGGGTGCCGTTCCGGGGCGTGGCGGGGAAGGTCACCGCCATCCGGGTGTTCGACCGGGGCGCGGCCGTACCGGCCTCCTCGGTCGAGGCGGGGCGGATCGGCAAGCTCTGGGGGCTCGGCGACGTCCGGATCGGCGACGAGCTCGGCCTGCCGCGCACCGATTCTGCCGGGCCCGCCGAGCGCCGGCACTTCGCCCCGCCGACGCTGGAGACCGTCGTGGTGCCCGCCAGGCCCGCCGACAAGGGCGCGCTGCACGTCGCGCTCTCCCAGCTCGCCGAGCAGGACCCGCTGATCGACCTGCGCCAGGACGACATCAGGCAGGAGACGTCCGTCTCCCTCTACGGCGAGGTGCAGAAGGAGGTCATCCAGGCGACGCTGGCCGAGGAGTTCGGGCTCGGCGTCACCTTCCGTGAGACGAGCACCATCCACATCGAGCGGCCCGTGGGCACCGGCGCGGCGGCCGAGTTCATCGCCAAGCCGCCCAACCCGTTCCTGGCCACCGTCGGGCTGCGCGTCGAGCCGGCCCCGATCGGCTCCGGCGTGGACTTCAGGCTGGAGGTCGAGCTCGGCTCGATGCCGTACACGTTCATCAGGGCCGTCGAGGAGACCGTCCGGGAGACCCTGCTCCAAGGGTTGCGCGGATGGCAGGTCACCGACTGCGCGGTCGTCCTCACGCACACCGGCTACTGGCCCCGGCAGAGCCACGCGCACGCGGTGTTCGACAAGAGCATGTCGAGCACGGCGGGAGACTTCCGCAACCTGACGCCGCTGGTGCTGATGGCGGCGCTCAGCCAGGCCGGCACCCGGGTGTACGAGCCGATGCACCACTTCCGGCTGGACCTGCCCGAGGACGTGTTCGGCGCGGTGCTGCCCGTGCTGGCCCGCCTCGGCGCCGTCCCCGGGACGTCCACCCCGCAGGGGGCGTCCTACCTGGTGGAAGGGGTCGTCCCGGCGGCCAGGGTGCACGAGCTCGAGCAGCGGCTGCCGTCGCTGACCCGGGGCGAGGGCGTCCTGGAAAGCGCCTTCGACCACTATCAGGAGGTTCGCGGCCAGGCGCCGGCCCGGCCCCGGACGGACCACGACCCGCTCAACCGGAAGGAGTATCTGCTGCACGTCCTCCGGCAGGTCTAGGTGTTTCGTGGTTCGGGCGGTCCAGGAGTGCGTTATAGTTAAGGAGAAGCCGACGCGGGGTAGAGCAGTTCGGTAGCTCGTCGGGCTCATAACCCGAAGGTCGTAGGTTCAAATCCTTCCCCCGCTACTTATCGAAGCGCCTTCCGAGGATCCTCTCGGAAGGCGTTTCGCGTATCCGGCAGGGGTAGGCGGGCCTCATGCGCTTCGGGAACTGGGACGTCAGGCCGCTCGGCGGGGCCGCCGGCTGCGTGACTATGATCCTTCTGTCCATCGTGCTGTCGATCCTGCTCACCCTGGTCATCAACCTGTTGCTCTGACCGAAACCAGTGCAGGCCATCATCTAACCTGTGGCGCATGATTCGCTACGCCACCCCTGACGACGTGTCTGTGATCAACGAGCTGATCCGCGAGCTGGCCGACTACGAGAAGGCCCTGCACGAGGTGGAGGTCACCGAGGAGCAGCTGCGGGAGGTCCTGTTCGGGGAGCAGCCGTCCGTGTTCGCGCACGTCGCCGAGAGCGACGGCGAGGTGGTCGGCTTCGCGCTGTGGTTCCTCACCTTCTCCACCTGGACCGGCACCCGCGGCCTCTACCTGGAGGACCTGTACGTACGTCCCGGGCACCGAGGCGGCGGGCACGGCAAGGCGCTGCTGACGGAGCTGGGCCGGATCAGCGTCGAGCGGGGGTACGAGCGGCTCGAATGGTCGGTGCTCGACTGGAACACCCCGGCGATCGACTTCTACGAGTCCCTCGGCGCGCGGCCGCAGGGCGACTGGATCCGCTACCGGCTGGCCGGAGAGCCGCTGCGGCGGTTCGGCGGTCAGGTCCGGTAGATCGTCAGCTGATAGGTGTAGCGGTCGCCCCGGTAGAGCGACTCCGCCCGCTCGATGGCCCGGCCACGGGCGTCGAAAGTGGTGCGCTGCACCAGGAACGCCGGTGAGAACGGCGGCACCTTCAGGGCCCGCGCGCTGTCCTGGTCGAGCACCGTCGCCCTGATCGTCTGCTCCGCCCGGTGCGGGACCAGGCCGTACCGGGCGTTCAGCTCCTCGTACAGCGAGCCGTCCAGCGCCTCGCCCAGGTCATCGGGCACCAGGGCGGCGGGCAGGCAGCTGTCCTCCAGGCAGATCGGCTCGCCGTCGGCGGTGCGTACCCGGCGGACGCGCAGCACCTCCTCCGCCGGGCTGATCCGCAGCGCGTAGCCGATCTCCGCCCCGGCGGGCACCCGCTCGGCGGTGACGGCGAGCGAGCCGGGGGTCAGGCCCCGCGCGCGCATGTCCTCGCTGAAGGAGGTCAGCTCGACGGACTTGGCGATGCGCGGCTCGCTCACGAAGGTGCCCGAGCCCTGCACGCGGTAGACCTGCCCCTCCAGCTCCAGCTGGTCCAGCACCCGCCTGACGGTGAGCCGGCTGAGCGAGAACTCCTCGGCCAGGCTGCGCTCGGTGGGCAGCCGGTCGTGCGGGGCGAGCCGCTCGCGCAGGAGCGTGCGCAGGTGCCGGCGGAGCTCGGTGGACTTGACCGGGCCGCGCGTCACCACACCGTCCGTCATGAAGCCTCCTGCTTGACCGGCTTGTCGGAATTGGGCTATACCAATCACATCATATTTCTCCATATTTATGGAGAAATCGGGCAAGCTCGTTGAGATTGGGCATGTATGGGCACCGACGGGGTCTCCGCGCTGGAACGGATCGGCGGCGGGCTCGTCGTCTCCTGCCAGGCGCCCGAGGGGCATCCGCTGAGAGACGCGGCGACCATCGCCCGACTCGCCCGGTGCGCCGAGCTCGGCGGAGCCGCCGCGCTGCGGATCAACTCCGCCGAGGACATCCGCGCCGTCCGCCGGCGCACCGTCCTGCCGGTCATCGGCCTGCACAAGGTCCCGTACGCGCACCGCCACCTGATCACGCCGACCCTGGCCCTGGCCGAGGACCTGGCGGCGGCCGGCGCCGACGTGATCGCGATCGACCTGACCCACGAGTCGCCCGCCTCCGGAGCGCTGGTCACCGCCGTCCGCGAGTCGCTGGGCGTCGCGGTGATGGCCGACGTGTCCACTCTGGAGGAAGGGCTGGCGGCCTGGGAAGCGGGGGCGGAGGTGGTCGGGACGACCCTGTCGGGGTACACGGCGCGGCACCTGCCCACCCCCGACGATCCCGACATCGCCCTGGTGGGGGAGCTGGCCGCGCGCAGCGTCCGGGTGGTGGCCGAGGGGCGTTACCGTACGGCGGAGCAGGTGCGGCAGGCGTTCGAGGCGGGTGCGTGGGCCGTCGTGGTGGGCGGCGCGATCACCGACCCCGTCGCCATCACCGCCCGGCTGGCCTCGGCGGCCCCGGCGGCCTCGGCGGGAGTTCGATGAGGAGTCCCGCGACGGGCGGCGCTGGGGTGGCGGTGTCCGGAGATTTCGGGCTTTTGGGGTGTCTGGGGAGGTGGCGGTGAGCCGATCTCCGCTGGTGGTGGCCGTCGACATCGGGGGCACCAAGATCGCGGCGGGTCTGGTGGACGCCGAGGGGCGGCTGTACGAGCAGCGGAGAACGGCCACCCCGGCGGCCGACGGGGGCGAGGCGATCATGGCCGCCGTGCTCGCCTGCGCCCGCCCGCTTCGCGACCTCGGCGGCGACCGGGTGGTGGCGTGCGGCATCGCTACGGCGGGCGTGGTGGACCCGGTGGGCCGCATCGCCGGGTCCACCGACCTGCTGACCGGCTGGGCCGGCACCGACGTGCGGGGCCTCGCCGAGGGCAGCCTGGGACTTCCCGCCCAGGTGGTCAACGACTGCCACGCGGCGGGCACGGCCGAGGCGCGCGTCGGCGCGGCCCGCGGTGCCGGGACCGGTCTCGTGGTGGCCGTCGGCACCGGCATCGGCGGCGCGCTCGTGGCGGACGGCGCGACGGTTACGGGCCGGTCAGGAACAGCGGGCGCCCTCGGTCACGTGCCGGCGCCGGTGGGCGCCGGTTTCGCCGCTCAGATGCCGGCGACGCTCGCGGCCGGGCGCAGGTGCTCCTGTGGCGCGTTCGACCATGTCGAGGCGCATGCCTCAGGACCGGCGATCGAGCGCTCGTACAGGGAGGTGACAGGGCGGGTGCTGGAGTTGAGGGAGATCGCGTCCCTGGCCCGGTCGGGGCAGCCGCAGGCCCGTCACGTGATCACGGCGGCCGCGAGCCTTCTGGGGCGGGTGCTCGGCGGCGCGGCCAACCTGCTGGACCCGGACGTGATCGTGCTCGCGGGCGGTGTGTCCAGGCTCGGCTCACTGCTGCTGAGCCCGGTGCGCCGGGGCTTTCGGGCCGAGGCGCTGACGGGTGTGCGTGGTGTCCCCATCCGGGAGGCCGTTCTGGGGGAGAGGGCCGGCCTCGTCGGCGCTGGGTTGGCCGCGTTGTACGCGACGTGAGAGCGACTCTGCCAGAAGGGGTGGTGCTATCTCATGGCACTCGGTGGCACCAACGGGTTAGCATCGTTGTGTGAGCACTCCGGACTACGATCCTTCCCATCTGATTTCCCAGCGCGACCTGCGTAATCGGTCGGCTGAGATCATGGACGGCTTGGAACGCGGCGAGCAGTATGCCGTCACCAGAAACGGTCACCATATCGGTGACCTCGTTCCCATCCGCCGTCGACGCCGCGCTGTCTCTCGCGCCGAATTCGCGGCCGTATCTCGCGGTATGCCGCATATGGATGACCGCGACTATCGGCGGGACATGGACCGGCATGTCAACGACGAATTCTACGATCCCTATGAACGCGCCTACGGCAGGGGCGAGTTCGCGGAGGGCCTTGAATGACGTATGTCGCGGGGCTGCTCGACACCAACATCCTCATCCTGCGCGCTGGTATCGATCCCGACGAACTGCCTGATGAGCTGCTGATCAGTGCCATCACGACCGCGGAGTTGTCGGTCGGCGTCCTGGTGGCGACGGGACCCCGGGAACTGGCACAGCGAATGAAGATCCTTCAGACCGCTGAAGCCGAGTTCGACCCGCTGCCTTTCGATGAGACGGCTGCCCGTGAATACGGCCAGCTATGGACCGCTGTCATCGCCTCGGGTAGGAAGCCCCGCCCTCGGACCGCCGACTTGATGATCGCTTGCGTCGCCATCGCCCACCGACTCCCGCTCTATACCTGCAATCCCAAGGATTTCAGAGGCCTGGACCACCTTCTCTCCGTGGTTCCGGTCACCCGCCCGAAGTGAACCTCGGGCGAGACGGCAGGCCGCAGGCCACGTCCCCCTGACGCGGCCTGCGGCCTGGTCCTGCGGCTGTCAGACGCCGGAGCCGGCGCGGATCCGGTCCGTCGTGCGATGCGTCTCTCCGCGCATGCCTTCCGGCATGTCCTCCTCGCCCTGGTGCGTCTCCTCGATGCGGAGCGCGACCCCCATGGCGAAGAAGGTCGGCGCCCACTGGCCTATGAAGATGCCCCACCGGTCGGCCCGGTCTATGCCGGCTCGTTCGCCCTCTTTCGAGGCGAGCCAGGTGGCGAAGGACAGGGCGATCGACCCAAGTCCAGCCAGGTACATGTGATTCGACTTAATGCCCATCTTATGGAGCTTTTTGATCATGTTTCCCCCCTTGCGTTTGCTGTTACCCCAGGTTGGAGCCGATAACCCCGGCTCGGATCGTGCCCGGCGTATCCAGCGGCCGGGGGGAAAGTTCCTGGTATCGAGGCAAGAAGTCTTCCGCTATCGCTGCGATCGTTTCCGTATGAGCGAAGAGATCAGGACCTTCCGCGTCGACATCCCCCAGGCCGACCTCGACGACCTGCGCGAGCGGCTGAGCCGTACCCGGCTGCCCGTCCAGACGCCGGGGGCGGGCAGCGAGCGCGGCCTGCCCGCCGCGCGGCTGCGCGAGCTCGCCGACCACTGGGCCACCGGCTACGACTGGCGCGCGCACGAGGCGCGGCTCAACGCCCACCCCCAGTACGTCACCACCATCGACTCCCAGGACATCCACTTCCTGCACGTACGCTCACCCGAGCCCGACGCGACCCCGCTGATCCTCACGCACGGCTGGCCCAGCTCCGTCGTGGAGTTCCTGGACGTGATCGGCCCGCTGACCGACCCCCGGGCGCACGGCGGCGACCCGGCCGACGCCTTCCACCTGGTCATCCCGTCGCTGCCCGGCTACGGGTTCTCCGCCCCGCTGACCGGCACCGGCTGGACGCTGGCGCGCATCGCGCGGACCTGGGCCACGCTGATGGCCAGGCTCGGCTACGACCGCTACGGCGCGCAGGGCGGCGACTGGGGCTCGGGCGTGTCCAGGGAGCTGCGCTTCGCCGACCCCGAGCACCTGATCGGCGTGCACGTGAACTACCTGATGACCTTCCCCACGGGAGAGCCGGGCGAGCTGGCGGGGCTGAGCGAGTCCGACCAGGCCAGGATCGAGGGGCTGGAGCGGTTCACCGGCGAGCTGGGCGGATATATGGCCATCCAGTCGACCCGGCCGCACACGCTGGCCTTCGGACTGGCGGACTCGCCGGCCGGGCAGCTCGCCTGGATCGCGGAGAAGTTCGACGACTGGACCGAGGCCGGCGTCGACCGGGACCGCCTGCTCACCGACGTCTCGATCTACTGGCTGACGAACACGGCCGATTCGGCGGCGCAGCTCTACTGGGAGTTCTCCCACGCGTGGAGCATGCCGGAGCAGTCGCCCGTCCCGGTCGGCGTGGCCGTCTTCGCCCACGACTACGTCCGGCCGGTGCGCAGCCTGGCCGAGCGCACCGACAAGGTCGTGCACTGGACGGAGTTCGCCGACGGCGGCCACTTCCCGGCCATGGAGCAGCCCGAGGCGCTGGTCGCCGACATCCGGGCGTTCTTCGGAGGGCTGGACTGACAGCTTGGATTACCAACGTGTTTCCGCCGTGACGCATATGTATTGCGTGTTGCGCGGGTGAGTTACATGTAACTCCCGCACAGCCACGGATCGTCGGTGTGCGTAACCCCGGCTTCCTAACGTTCGAGTCCTGGCCACCCGAGCGTAGGAGGAACGATGGCGCGCTGGATCGCCGAGTGGCATCCCGACAACCCGACTTTCTGGCAGAACACCGGCCGGAAGGTCGCCCGTCGGAACCTGATCTTCTCGATCCTGGCCGAGCATCTCGGCTTCACCGTCTGGACGCTGTGGAGCATCGTGGCCGCCCAGATGGGCGCCTACGCCTTCTCCACCGACCAGCTCTTCTGGTTGATCGCGCTGCCGAACCTGATCGGCTCGGTGCTGCGGGTGCCGTACACCTTCGGCCCCGCCAGGTTCGGCGGGCGCAACTTCACCGTCGTCAGCGCGCTGCTGCTGATCATCCCGGCGGTGCTGCTCGGGGTGGCGGTGAGCAACCCCGCGACGCCGTACTGGATGTTCCTGGTGATCGCGGCGCTGGCCGGGTTCGGCGGCGGCAACTTCGCCTCCAGCATGGCCAACATCACCTACTTCTACCCCCGGGAGAAGCAGGGGGTGGCGCTCGGGCTGAACGCCGCGGGCGGCAACATCGGCGTCAGCTCGGTGCAACTCGTCATCCCGCTGGTGATCGGGGCGTTCGGGCTGGCCGCGGCCGGCTGGTTCTGGATCCCGTTCATCGTGCTGGCCGCCGCCTGCGCGTGGTTCTTCATGGACAACCTGACCAGCGCCAAGGCCAGCCCGCGCGAGCAGATGGCGGTCGCGGGCAAGGCGCAGACGTGGATCATGTCGTTCCTGTACGTGGGCACGTTCGGCTCGTTCATCGGCTACTCCACGGCCTTCCCGCTGCTGAGCAAGAGCCTGTTCCCCGGCTCGCCGTGGGCGGTGGTGGCCTTCGCCGGGCCGCTCGTCGGCTCGCTGATCAGGCCGGTCGGCGGCTGGCTGGCCGACCGGTTCGGCGGCGCCCCGGTCACCCTGTGGAACTTCGCCGCCATGGGCGGCGGGGTGCTGCTGGTCTGGCTCGGCTCCGTCTCGGGCAACTTCTGGCTGTTCTTCCTGGCCTTCCAGCTGCTCTTCCTCACCTCCGGCATCGGCAACGGGTCCACCTACCGCATGATCCCGGCCATCTTCCAGGCCAAGGCGGTGGCCGAGCGCGGCACCGACGAGGCGGCCCTGCTGTACGGCAAGCGGCAGGCCTCCGCGGCCATCGGCATCATCTCCGCCGTCGGCGCCCTCGGCGGGTTCCTCATCAACCGGGCGTTCGGCATGTCGTTCGCGGCGACGGGCAGCCCGTCCCTCGCCTTCGCCGCCTTCGGGATCTTCTACCTGGCCTGCGTGGGGGTGACCTGGTGGTGCTACACCCGCACGGTGGGCGTCACCCGGGCCCCCAGCCTGGCCTACGCGAGGGTTTGATGGACGCACCGGTGAAGACGCACTGCCCGTACTGCGCCCTGCAGTGCGGGATGGCGATCGGCGGCCAGGGCACCGAGATCACCATCACCCCGCGGACCGACATCCCGGCGAACGCGGCCGGGGCGCTCTGCCAGAAGGGCTGGACGGCGGCCGAGCTGCTGACCAACGGCGAGCGACTGACCAGCCCGCTCCTGCACGGCGAGCCGGTGTCCTGGGAGGTGGCGCTCGACCACGTGGCCGAACGGCTCAGCGGCATCGCCGCCGAGCACGGCCCCGACGCCGTGGCCGTGTTCGGCGGGGGCGGGCTCACCAACGAGAAGGCGTACCTGCTCGGCAAGTTCGCCCGGGTCGCGCTGCGTACCAGCCAGATCGACTACAACGGCCGTTTCTGCATGTCGTCGGCCGCGGCCGCCTCGATCCGGGCGTTCGGCATGGACCGCGGCATGCCGTTCCCGATCACCGACCTGGCCGGGGCCGACGTCATCCTGCTGGCGGGCGGCAACCCGGCCGAGACGATGCCGCCGTTCGTCCGCCACCTGGACGGCGCCCGGCTGATCGTCATCGACCCGCGCCGCACCCCGACGGCCAAGCTCGCCTGGCTGCACCTGCGGCCCACGCCGGGCACCGACCTGGCGCTCGCGCTCGGCCTGCTGCACCTGGCCATCGCCGAAGAGCTCGTCGACGAGGCGTACATCGAGGAGCGGACCTCGGGCTTCGACGCGGTGCGCACCTCGCTGGCCGCCTGGTGGCCCGAGCGGGTGGAGCGGATCACCGGCGTGCCGGTGCCGCGCATGCGCGAGGCCGTGCGCGCCCTCGCCGCGGCGAACAGCGCGTACGTCCTGACCGGCAGGGGAGCCGAGCAGCACGCCAAGGGCACCGACACGGTGACCGCGTTCGTCAACCTCGCCCTGGCGCTGGGCCTGCCCGGCCGGCAGGGCTCCGGGTACGGCTGCCTCACCGGGCAGGGCAACGGCCAGGGCGGCAGGGAGCACGGCCAGAAGGCCGACCAGCTCCCCGGCTACCGCAAGATCGACGACCCGGCGGCACGGGAGCACGTCGCGGGCGTATGGGGCGTGCCGCCGGAGGACCTGCCGGGGCCGGGCCGCTCGGCCTACGAGCTGCTCGACGCCCTCGGCACGCCGGACGGGTCGCGCGCCATGCTGGTGTTCGGCTCCAACCCGGTCGTCTCGGCGCCCGCCTCGGCTCACGTCGCCGACCGGATCAAGGCGCTGGATCTGCTGGTGGTCTGCGACGTGGTGCTGTCGGAGACGGCGGCGCTGGCCGACGTGGTCCTTCCGGTCACGCAGTGGGCCGAGGAGACCGGCACGATGACCAACCTTGAAGGCCGCGTCCTGCTGCGCAGGCAGGCCGTCGAGCCGCCGGCCGGCGTCCGCAGCGACCTGGAGGTCATCGCCGGACTGGCGCGCCGGCTCGGTCACGACTTCGCCGACGAGCCCGGCAAGGTCTTCGAGGAGCTGCGCCGGGCCAGCGCCGGCGGCGCCGCCGACTACTCCGGCATCACCTACGAGCGGATCGCCGGCGAGACCGGCGTGTTCTGGCCCTGCCCGGCGCCCGAGCACCCCGGCACGCCGCGGCCGTTCCTCGACTCTTTCGCCACCCCCGACGGCCGCGCCAGGTTCGTGCCCGTCGAGCACCGGCCCCCGGTGGAGGACATCGACGAGGACTACCCCGTCTACCTGACGACCGGTCGCGTGCTGGCGCACTACCAGAGCGGCGCGCAGACCCGCAGGATCGCCTCCCTCACCAAGGCCGCGCCGCAGCCGTACGTGGAGCTCCACCCCGATCTGGCCGAGCGGCTGAAGATCGAGGCGGGGGACCAGGTGCTGGTGACGAGCAGGCGCGGCGAGGGCCGGGGCGTGGCCAGGATCAGCGACGCGATCAGGAGCGACACCGTGTTCATGCCCTTCCACTGGGAGGGGGCGAACCGCCTCACCAACCCGGCGCTCGACCCCACGTCCCGGATGCCCGAGTTCAAGGTCTGCGCCGTCAGAGTGGAGCGAGACGCATGAGGCTCGTCGTGGTGGGAAACGGCATGGCCGGATCACGGCTGGTCAGTGAGGTACGGGCGCGCGACCCGCACCTCACGATCACCGTGTTCGGCGCCGAGGAAGGCCACCCGTACAACCGGGTGCTGCTGTCGAACGTGCTCGCCGGCAAGGCCAGGGCCGAGCAGCTCCGGCTGCACGAGCTGTCCTGGTACGGCGCCAACCGGGTGGAGGCGGTGTCGGGCAGCGCGGTCGCCTGGATCGATCGGGAGACCCGCGCCGTGCACACCACCGACGGGCGCCGCGAACCGTACGACCTGCTCGTCCTGGCCACCGGCAGCGAGGCGTTCGTGCCCCGCATCCCCGGGGTCGAGCGGGCCATCCCGTTCCGCACCCTCGACGACTGCGACCGTATCCTCAAGGCCGCCGCGCACAGCCGCCGGGCGGTGGTCGTCGGCGGCGGGCTGCTCGGCATCGAGGCGGCCCGCGGCCTGGCCGGGCGCGGCCTGCCGGTCACCCTGCTGCACCTCGCCGACCACCTGATGGAGCGCCAGCTCGACCCCGAGGCCGGGCTGGTGCTCGGCGAGACCCTCACCGGGCTCGGCGTGGACATCCGCACCGGCGTGGTGGCCGAGGCCGTCGAGGAGGACGGCGTCCGGCTGGCCGGTGGCGAGCTGGCCGACGGCGACCTGGTCGTGCTCGCCTGCGGCGTCCGCCCGCTGACCGGCCTGGCCGCCGAGGCGGGCCTGGAGGTGCGGCGCGGCATCGTCGTCGACGACGAGATGCGCACCGACGACCCGTCGATCTTCGCCATCGGCGAGTGCGCCGAACACGACGGCAACGTCTACGGCCTGGTCGCGCCCGCCTGGGAGCAGGCCGCCGTGGCCGCCGACGTGATCACCGGCGGCAAGTCCCGCTACCGGGGCTCGCGGCTGGTGACCAGGCTCAAGGCGAGCAGCGTCGAACTCGCCGCGATGGGCGAGACGCAGCTCACCGACGAGCACGCCGAGGTGGTGCGCTTCAGCCACCGGGCGAAGGGCACCTACCGCAAGCTCGTCATCCGCGACGGCCGGCTGGTCGGCGCGATCCTGCTGGGCGACAGCGACGCCGTCGGCACGCTCACCCAGCTCTTCGACCGTGGCGGGCCGGTGCCGGGCGACCGGGCCGGGCTGCTGTTCCCGGGGCTGGCGGCGGCGCCGGTCGCGGAGAGTCCGGTGCTGATGCCGGACGCGGCCAAGGTCTGCCAGTGCAACAACGTGACCAAGGGTCAGATCCGGGCGTGCTGGGAAGCGGGCGCCAGGAACGTGGCCGGGGTGGCCGCCGCCACCAGGGCCACGACCGGCTGCGGCACCTGCCGTGACGCCGTGGAGGGGATCGTCGGCTGGTTGTGCGAACAAGAAGGGATCTCCGCGTGAAGAAGATCGTTGTGGTCGGGTACGGCCCCGCCGCTCACCGGCTCGTGGAAGCCCTGCTCCAGCGCGGCTTCGACGGCCGCATCACGGTGATCGGGGAGGAGCCCCGCCCGGCCTATGACCGGGTGGCGCTGACCTCCTACCTGTCCGGCGTCAGCGCCGAGGACCTGTCCTACCCGGTGCCGGAGCAGGCGGTGGTCAGGCTCGGCAGCCGCGTCACCGGCATCGACCGGCAGGCCCGCGTGGTCACCGTCGAAGGCGGCGCGCGGGAGCCGTACGACGTGCTGGTGCTGGCCACCGGGTCCGCGCCGTTCGTGCCGCCGGTGCCCGGCGCCGAGCACGCCTACGTCTACCGCACCATCGACGACCTGGACGCGATCAGGCTGGCGGCCAAGGAGGCCGCCGACGGCGTCGTCGTCGGCGGCGGGCTGCTCGGCCTGGAGGCGGCCGACGCGCTGCGCTCGCTCGGACTGCGCACCCACATCGTCGAGATGAGCCCGTGGCTGATGCCCCGCCAGGTGGACGAGGGCGGCGGCTCGGTGCTGAAGGCGCACATCGAGGAACTCGGCCTGAGCGTGCACGCGGGCGCCGGCGTGCAGGAGATCGTCACCGACGACAAGGGGCAGGTCGCCGGGCTGCGCAAGCCCGACGGCACGATCGTCGACGCCCAGGTGGTCGTCTTCTCCGCCGGCATCAGGCCGCGCGACGAGCTGGCCAGGGCGAGCGGGCTGGAGGTGGGCGAGCGCGGCGGCATCGTGGTCGACTCCGCGATGCGCACCTCCGACCCCGACATCTACGCCATCGGCGAGTGCGCGCTGTCCGGCGGCATGATCTACGGGCTGGTCGGGCCGTGCTTCACCATGGCCGAGGTGGCCGCCGACCGGATCCTGGGCGGCGGGGCCGGCTTCGAGGGCGCCGACATGTCCACCAAGCTCAAGCTCCTCGGCGTCGAGGTGGCCCAGTTCGGCGCCATGACGGGGGCGCTCGACGTCACCTACATGGACCCGGTGGCCGGCGTCTACAAGCGGCTGTTCATCAGCGACGACGCCCAGACGCTGCTCGGCGGCATCTGCGTCGGCGACGCCTCGCCGTACACCTCGTTGCGCTCCTTCGTCGGCAAGCCGCTGCCCGCACCCCCGTCCGACCTGCTGTTCACCGGCGGCGGCGCGCAGCTCGAGCTGCCGGACGACGCGCAGGTCTGCTCCTGCAACAACGTCAGCGCGGGCGCGGTCCGCTCGGCGATCGCCGACCACGGCTGCGCCGACGTGCCCGGCATCAAGGCCTGTACGCGGGCCGGCACGACCTGCGGGAGCTGCGTGCCGATGCTCAAGCAGCTTCTGGAGAAGTCGGGCGTCGAGGTCAGCAAGAACCTCTGCGAGCACTTCGCCTACTCCAGGGCCGAGCTGTTCGACATCGTCCGGGTGCGCGGCATCACCACGTTCTCCGAGCTCATCGCCGCGCACGGGGACGGCCGGGGCTGCGACATCTGCAAGCCCGCCGTGGCCTCCATCCTCGCCTCCCTGCACAACGGGCACGTGCTCGACGGCGAGATGGCGACGCTGCAGGACACCAACGACCGCTTTCTGGCCAACATCCAGAAGAACGGCACCTACTCCGTCGTCCCGCGCATCCCCGGCGGCGAGATCACCCCGGACAAGCTCATCGTCATCGGCGAGGTGGCCCGCGACTTCGGCCTCTACACCAAGATCACCGGAGGGCAGCGGATCGACCTGTTCGGCGCCAGCGTCGACCAGCTCCCGGAGATCTGGCGCCGGCTGGTGGACGCCGGGTTCGAGTCCGGCCACGCCTACGGCAAGGCGCTGCGCACGGTCAAGTCGTGCGTCGGGTCCACCTGGTGCCGCTACGGCGTGCAGGACTCCGTGGGCCTGGCCATCGAGCTGGAGCTGCGCTACCGGGGGCTGCGCTCGCCGCACAAGCTCAAGTCCGCCGTCTCCGGCTGCGCCCGCGAGTGCGCCGAGGCCAGATCCAAGGACTTCGGCATCATCGCCACCGAGCAGGGCTGGAACCTGTACGTGGGCGGCAACGGCGGCTTCAAGCCCCGCCACGCCGACCTGCTGGCCGGTGACCTGAGCACCGAAGAGCTGATCAGGACCATCGACCGCTTCCTGATGTTCTACATCCGCACCGCCGACCGGCTGCAGCGCACCGCCGCCTGGGTGGAGTCGCTCGACGGCGGCCTCGACTACCTGCGCTCAGTGATCATCGACGACTCGCTGGGCATCTGCGCCGACCTCGACGCGCACATGAGCCAGCACGTCGCCACGTACCAGGATGAATGGAGGGCAACGTTGGAAGACCCGGAGAAGCTCAGCAGGTTCGTCAGTTTCGTCAACGCGCCGGGTGTCCCCGACCCGTCGATCGTCTTCGCCACCGAGCGTGGCCAGATCAAGCCGGTGGTGCTGTCATGAGCTGGGTGAACGTCTGCGGCTATCAGGTCCTGCAGCCCGAGCGGGGCGTGTGCGCCCTCGTCGACGGCCGGCAGGTGGCGCTGTTCCGCACCCACGACGGGGTGGTGCACGCGCTGGGCAACCAGGACCCCTTCAGCGGGGCGTACGTGCTCTCGCGCGGCATCGTCGGCACCAGGAAAGGCGAGCCGACCGTCGCCTCGCCGCTGCACAAGCAGGTGTTCTCGCTGGTCACCGGGCACTGCCTGGACGAGCCCGCGGTCACCGTGCCGGTCTACCAGGTCCGCCTGGACGGCGAGCTCGTGCAGGTCGCGGTGAGCGTTTAGCCGACCTCCCTCAGGGCATCCACCTGCTGAAACCTGGGGGAACGGGGAGGTGCATGGTGCCGGCGTCCGGCCTCCGCTCGGTCTACCTCTGGAGCGCCGATGCGCCTGCCCGCCGCCCGTGGCCCGATCACCGCTGAGCTCTTCGCCCGTCTCGGCGGCTCGCCGGACCGGATCGGCCCGCTGCCCGACTGCCCGTCGGGCGCGGTCCTGGACGACGACCTTCAGCTCGCCCTGTTCGCCTGTTACGAGTTGCACTATCAGGGCTTCGACGGGGTCGACGACCGCTGGGAGTGGGAGCCGTCGCTGCTGCGCGCGCGTGCCGTACTGGAGAGCCGGTTCGAGGACGCGCTCGCCCGGGCCGTGCCCCGGCCGCAGCCGGTGGCTCCCGAGCACGTGCGCCGGGCGCTGACCGCGCTCACCGTCGCCGATGAGGGGCCGCCGATGGCGCAGTTCCTGCAGCGCACGGCCGAGCTGGAGCAGTTCCGCGAGTTCGCCGTGCACCGCTCCATCTACCAGCTCAAGGAGGGCGACCCGCACACCTGGGCGATCCCCCGCCTGCACGGCGGCCCCAAGGCCGCGCTGGTGGAGATCCAGGCCGACGAGTACGGCGGCGGCCGCCGCGAGCGGATGCACTCCGAGCTGTTCCGCACCACCCTGCGCGGCCTCGGCCTAGACGACTCCTACGGCGCCTACCTCGGCCGCGTGCCCGGCATCACCCTGGCGATCTCCAACGCCATGTCGCTGTTCGGCCTGCACCGGCGGCTGCGCGGCGCCCTGGTCGGCCATCTGGCCGCGCTGGAGATGACCTCCTCGCTGCCCAACCGGCGCTACGCTGCCGGCCTGCGCCGGCTCGGCGGCGACGACGCCGCCGCCCGCTTCTACGACGAGCACGTGCAGGCCGACGCCGTGCACGAGCAGGTCGCGGCCAACGACCTGTGCGGTGGCTTCGCGGCCGCCTTCCCGTCACTCACCGGCGACATCCTGTACGGCGCGGCCTGCGCGCTGACGCTCGAACGACTCTGGGCCGAGCAGGTCATGGACCGCTGGCAGTGCGGCGCGAGCTCGCTGCTCGAACCCGATCTGGCGGACCTCGTCGCGGGACAGTGATGGACCTCGACTATGTGCTGCCGCTGCGCTGGAGCGACGACGCCGGCCTGGAGGAGCTGACCGGCTACCTGCGCCGCCTGGCCCGGCACGCCCACGTGATCGTCGTCGACGGGAGCGCCGGGGAGCTCTACGACCGGCACGCCCGCCGCTGGCACGGCCTGGTCACCCATGTTCGTCCCGACGGCCTGCGCTGCGCCAACGGCAAGGTCGCCGGCGTCGCCACCGGCCTGCGGCTGGCCCGCGCGGACCGGGTGGTGATCGCCGACGACGACGTCCGCTACGACGAGCGCGGCCTGCTCGGCATGTGCCGGCTGCTCGCCGAGGCCGACCTGGTGCGCCCGCAGAACTTCTTCGACCCGCTGCCCTGGCACGCCCGCTGGGACACCGCCCGCACCCTGCTCAACCGGGCGCTCGGCACCGACCATCCCGGCACCCTCGGCGTCCGCAGGTCCTTCTACCTGCGGATGGGCGGCTACGACGGCGACGTGCTGTTCGAGAACCTGGAGCTGGTCCGCACCGTGCGAGCCCACGGCGGGCGCGTCGTCACCGCGCCGGACCTGTACGTGCGCCGGCTGCCCTGCGAGGTCCGGCGCTTCTGGTCCCAACGGGTCCGCCAGGCCTACGACGACCTGGCGCAGCCCGTCAGGATGGGGCTGTTCCTGGCGGTGCTGCCCGCGCTGACCGCCGCGCTGCTGCGCCGCCGCTATGGCGTGGTGGCGGCGGGTGCGGGGCTGGCCGTGATCACGGCCGAGGCGGGGCGGCGCCGGGCGGGCGGACGAGCGGTCTTTCCCGCCGCCGGGTCACTGTTCGCGCCGGTCTGGGTCCTGGAACGCGCCATATGCAGCTGGCTGGCTCTCTGCGCGGCACTCACCGGCGGCGTGCCGTACGCGGGACGCCGGGTGCGGCGGGCCGCCCACTCCACCCGCTGGCTGCGCCGTCACGCGGTCTCACCGCCGGGCGCCCGGAACCCGGTCACCTTGTGC
Organism: Nonomuraea glycinis; assembly: GCF_035920485.1. Lineage (GTDB taxonomy): Bacteria > Actinomycetota > Actinomycetes > Streptosporangiales > Streptosporangiaceae > Nonomuraea > Nonomuraea glycinis. Next base: position 9,264,121 of record NZ_CP109166.1, on the reverse strand, counting down.
GAGCCGTCGCAGAACGGCTTGACCGAGGAGTGGCCGCACCGGCACAGCGCCACGGTCGCCCGATCGCAGGCGATCGGCTTGCCGTCCGGGGTGCGGAGCTCGAACGGTCCGCGCACGAGCAGCGGGCCGTCCTCGTAAGCCGTCACCGTGACCGGCTCATCCCTGTCGTGCGGCATGTGTCCCGGCTGCCCGGTGAAGCGCTTCGGAAACGGCCGCTAGGAGCGGCGGTCCAACTCCAGGGGTGGGTAGACGTGCGCGCCTGGATGGGCCGCTGGAAGGACGCATCGCCGTTCGGCGTCGGCGCTGTCGCAACGCTCCGCGTCTTCACGCTGGGGCAGAGGTTCAGGGGGATGAACGCTTAGGCTCGCCTTATTTTCCGGCACTGGCACGACGGTATCGGCGGCGCACCGGGGCTCAGGTCTCTAACCGGCAACGATCGTGGCTCTGAATGATCTCTCCAAATTCAGTGAAGGGTGACAGTGATTAAGGTTCGCGCCCGTGGCCGGAGGTGGTAAAGGGCCTGTGCGAACTGGATAAAGTGCGCATTCGCCCTTGATCGGGGCGGGAATCAAAGCGGCTATGAGCACGACTTCTCTGCGCAGGGGCATCCTGCTGGCCGCGATCGTCCCAGCCCTCCTCACCGCCGGCTGCGCCGCCGGCGGCACCGGACAGGCGATGAAGGGCGCGGCCAGTCCGCCGACCGCACCGTCCGACATGGCCACCGACACCGGTCCGCCGGCCGACATGAGCCCGCCCGCCACCGACACCATGAGCCCATCACCGTCCGGCACCATGTCGCCCTCAGGGGGAGCCGACGCGGCGGCGCCCCGCGCCGTCGTCGAAGAGTTCTTCAGCGCGATGGCCGGCGGAGACACCGACAAGGCCGTGAAGCTCTTCACCCCCGACGCGGTGGCGGCGGTGGACGGCGAGCCGACGGCGGAAGGCACCGAAGGGCTGCGCAGCCTCATCCAGGGTGAGGAGGACAGCGACGGGTCGCCCACGATCGAGGAAGCGATGGCCGTGGAGTCCTGGGCCTTCGTCCGTGCGACCAAGGGGAAGGGCGCCGACGAGACGCGGGCGTTCTTCGTGCTCAGCAAGGAGAACGGCAACTGGAAGATCGCCCGCTACATGACCAACAGCGCCTCCTGACACCTCCGCACCTGGCCTCAGGCTTCCGTGTCTGGTTCTCGCCTCCGGCTTCCGTGTCCGTTCGCTGGGCGGGCGGGGGAGCCGGTCGCGTGACCTAGGGTGTGCCTCATGCAGGACCTGTCGAAGTACCAGCATCCTCGTTTCGCCCGCATGTACGAGCGGATGAGCGTGCAGGCCGACGGGTCCACGGCGGAGCTGCGGGGCCGCCTGCTCGCCGGGCTGAGCGGCCGGGTCGTGGAGGTCGGCGCGGGCAACGGGCTCAACTTCCCGCACTACCCCGCCGCGGTGACCGAGGTCGTCGCCGTCGAGCCGGACCATCTGCTGCGCGCCGCCGCCGAGCGGGCCACGGCCACCGCCCCGGTCCGCGTCGTGGTGGTGCCGGGGCATGCCGACTCGCTGCCGTACGAGGAGGACGCGTTCGACGCGGTGGTGATGTCACTCGTCCTCTGCTCGGTGCCGGACCAGCAGGTGACGCTCATGGAGGCGCGGCGGGTGCTCAGGCCCGGCGGCGAACTGCGCTTCTTCGAGCATGTCCGCTCGCCCAGCCCGGTGCGCGGGAGCCTCCAGGATCTGATCACGCCGCTGTGGCGGCGCCTGGCCGGCGGCTGCCACCCCAACCGCGAGACGGCGACGGCGATCGGCGCCGGCGGACTGGTGATCGAGGAGCACGAACGCTTCATCCACCAGCCGATGGGCGGCAGCCCCAGGCTCACCCACATCCTGGGCCGCGCCCGCAACGTCGCGTGACCTTCGAGTGTCATCAGGGTGGGATGGGGCCTGCCCGTAGTGTCGGGTGTCGTACGGGTGCGCGGTCTGCTCGGTGGCGTCGTGGGTGTCAGGTGCCTTTGGGCATGCGGGGGGAGATGCGGCCCTGGTCGACCAAGGACAGGTAGGCGCCGAAAGCGCCCTGGATCCACAGCTGCGCCTGCGCCGTGGTGAGGGTGAGCTCTTCCCCCTCGTGCGAGACGATCACGTAACCGTCCAGTGGGGCACGCCGCCATGCGAGCAGCATCCCCTCGTACACGAGCACGTCGAGCATCCCCGTCAGATATTCGCGGCCGGTGGCGAACACCGCGCGAGCCTCCTCGCTACTCCGCCTGATCCCCGTCTACCCCCCGATTGTGCATCGTCCGGACGCGCAATGGGGAGGGGAACCTGAGCGGCTTGGCCGGTGTATTCAGGCCGGAGGTGTGACATGAGGAATTACGTGGTCATCCTGGCCGCCGTCGCCGCGCTCCTCACGGGAGGGCTACCCGCTTCGGCGGCCGGCGGGTGGGCGGTGACCTATCTGGACCCGGTGCCCGGCGCGCTCGCTCCCGGGACCTCGTACACGATCGGGTTCTGGGTGCTCCAGCACGGGGTTCATCCGTTCGAGGGCGACCTGGGCACGACGGGGCTCACGCTGACCGACGCCAAGGGGCGGCCGACGACCTTCGCGGGCACGCCGCTGCCTGAGGCGGGGCACTACGCCACCGCCGTGAGCCTGCCGAAGGGGACGTACACGATCGAAGGCGTTCAGGGGATCTTCGCGCCGTACGAGGTCGGCACGCTCACGGTGCCCGGCGGCATCGAGATCCGTCCGGTGCCGCCCGAACTGCGGGACGCCGGGGCCACGGAGCAGGACCACTGGGGCGCGATCCGGCCGCCGGGCTTCCCGGCGGGCAAGGGGACGCCCGCCCAGACCTCCGCCGCGCCGGCCTCGGCCCCCGCCGCCGCGCCGACCGCCGCACAGGTCGCTGCCGAGCAGGAGTCGGCCACCGCGGTGCAGGAGCGCGTCGCGGGTCAGGAGGGTGGCGGGTTCCCGCCGTACACCCTGTTGCTCGCCGCCGTCGGCGGCGCGCTGTTCACCCTGCTCGCCGTACGGCTGGCGCGTCGCAGGCGTGAGCCGGATCCGTCCGAGCCCTCGGGGAGGTCCTCGGGTGAGACCTCGGAAGGGCTGTCTGACGGGGGCGGGGACGGGCGTTCGGGTGGGGAGGGGGATGTCGTCGTCTTCAACGGGTGAAGGGCTCTCACAGGTCGCGTTCGTGCTTGTCCAGGATGCCCACCGCGACCGTCACCGCGCCGGCCGCGTCGCGGTCCGCGATGGCGCGTAGCAGGTCGTGGTGGGAGGGGTCCGGTTCGAGCGCGGCCTGCTCCATGCTCCGCACGCTGTCGCGCAGTGCCTCGCTCATGCTCCGGTAGAGGTCGCTGAGCAGGGGGTTGTGGGCGGCGTCGGCCACCTTGAGGTGGAAGGCGACGTCGGCGTCCGCGAAGCCGTCCAGGTCGCCCGCCCGGCCGGCGGCGTCCCTGAGCTCCAGCGTCGCCCGTATCCCGGCCAGGTCGTCGTCGTCGCGCTTGGCGGCGGCCAGCCGGGCGGCGACCAGGTCGAGCCCGCGCCGCACGTCGAGGATGTCCAGGGCCGCCGCGGTGTCGAGCCGCCGCCGGAACGCCACCTGGGACTCGTCGGTGGCGGTCACGTAGGTGCCGTCGCCCTGCCGGGTGCTCAGCAGGCCGGCGTGCACCAGCACCCGCAGGGCCTCCCGGACCGACAGCCTGCTCATCCCGAGTGTCTGCGCCAGCCGGGTCTCCGAGGGCAGCTTGGTGCCCACCGGCCACGCCCCGCCGGTGATCTGGTCGCGAAGCTGCTGGATGGCGGCGTCCACGAGGGAGGTCCGCGCCACGTTCCGCATGTGCCTCCTTTGATCGCGTGTCCACTTTAGGACGCCGGGTGACCCGTGAGCCCCGGACTGTCCTCCGGACGCCCTGCGAACAGATCTTGTCAGGGTCGCGGATGTCTGAGAAGTTGCACATACTTCTCCACCGTCACGGAGGTCACGCGTGCCACGATTACGCCCGGCCCTCATCGCCGTCGCCCTCATCCTGGGTACGGCCACCCCGGTTCACGCGGGCGCCGGACCCGCGATCACCATCGAGAACGGCCGTACGCAGCCGGTCTTCTCCTATGCTGACGCCGTCCGCGAGCACGTGTACGTCGAGTCGAGTGTCGACAGTGACGCCGACGGCCGGCTCGACCGGGTGCGGGTCGACATCATCAGGCCCAAGGAGTCCGGTCCGCGGCTCAGGGTGCCGGTGGTCATCGACGAGAGCCCCTACTACGACAACTCGGGGCGGGGGAACGAGGCAGAGCGGAAGGTCTACGACGCCGCCGACAATGTCACGAAATTTCCCCTCTACTACGACAACTTCTTCGTGCCGCGCGGCTATGCCGTCCTCAACGTGGACATGCTGGGCACCACCCGTTCCGACGGCTGCCCCGACCTCGGCGGCAAGGCCGACGTGCTGGGCGGCAAGGCGGTCATCGACTGGCTGAACGGCCGGGCCAAGGCGTACCGGGCGGACGGCACCCCGGCCGTGGCCGACTGGACCACGGGCAAGTCCGCGATGATCGGCAAGTCGTACGACGGCACCCTCGCCAACGCGGTGGCCGCCACCGGCGTGCGCGGCCTGGAGACCATCGTGCCGATCTCGGCGATCAGCTCCTGGTACAAGTACCAGCGCTCGAACGGCGTGATCTACAACTACGACTACGCCTCCTGGCTGGCCAACTACGTCGACACCGACCCCGAGGCCAAGTGCCAGGCGGTCCGCGACCGGATGGACGCCGAGGACGGCGACGACACCGGCGACCACAACGCCTTCTGGGACGAACGCGACTACATCGACGGCCTGCTCGGCGACGCCTCCAAGGTCAGGGCGAGCGTCTTCGTCGTGCACACCACCAACGACCTGAACGTCAAGCCGGACAACTACTCCACCTGGTGGCAGGCGCTGGCCGAGCGGAACGTCCCCCGCAAGATCTGGGTGGGCCAGTACCAGCACGTGGACCCGTTCGACTTCGAGGGCCGCAGGGACCTCTGGGTGGACACGCTGCACCGCTGGTTCGACCGCTGGCTGCACGGCGTACGCAACGGCATCGACCGCGAGCCGCGCGCGGACGTGCAGGTCGGCCCCACGCAGTGGATGACGCAGCGCGACTGGCCGGCCCCGCACGCGCTCAAGGTGGCGCTGCGGCCCGCCGCGGACGGCACCCTCAAGCTGGGGCGGGACCGGAACGCCACCGCCACGTTCACCGACGTGGCGCTGACCGAGTCCGAGCTGGTGGCCGACGTGGGCACGCCCAAGCCCGGCCGGGTCGCGTTCACCACCGGCGCGCTCCCGCTGAGCCTGCGCATGTCCGGCACCCCCGTCGCCGACCTGCGGGTCAAACTCGACAGGCCCACTTCTAACCTGACCGCCCTGCTCGTCGACTTCGGCGACGACGTCCGCCTCGACTGGCGGCGCGGCCAGGGCATCACCACGCTCACCGAGGAGGACTGCCACGGCGAGAGCACCACGGCCGACGACGGCTGCTACCGCAAGGTCGTCACCAACGTGGTGAACCGGCCGCTGGAGATCGTCGCCCGTGGCTGGATCGACGTCCGGAACCGCGACTCGCTGAGCCGGCCCTCGCCGCTGCCCGTGGGGCGGTACGGCCAGGTCAAGTGGCAGACGCTGCCGCACGACTACACCTTCAAGAAGGGCCACAGGATCGGGCTGGTGATCGCGGGCACCGACGCGACCTACAGCTCCGAGACGGGCACCGGGGCGAACGTCACGGTGGACCTGGCCAAGAGCAGCGTGGTCCTGCCGTTCGTGCTGGGCACGCCGCTGACGGAGGTGCCGCAGGACGGGGCGAGGTTCCGCGGACCGCAGGAGCCGAACCTGCCGGAGCCGGAGCCGGGGTTCACGTTCTTCTGAGGTGACGTGTGAAGGCCCTGGGCGCGGAATCGCGGCCAGGGCCCGCACCTGTGGCTGGTGCATCCGGTGCGTCATTCGCTCTTAGGGCAGTTGCTCCAATAGCCGCCTCCGTTCGTGTCGGGGATGTACGCGCCTTTGTTGCTGGTGACCGTCCAGGAGACGAGCATCGTGAGGGTGCCGTCGGCGGCCGTGGTGCCCTCGGTGCCGCGGCCGTCGCCGGTGGCCGTGCCGGACCAGCCGATCGTGACCACGCCCGACTCGGTCACGGGCGGCCCGGAACAGCCCGGCCGCTCCGCCGGGGCCGCGACGGTGAAGGTGTTGCCGGAGATCACGATGCCGTTCGAAGCGGTGACCGAGGTCACCTGGCAGTCGCCGGTGCACGACAGCTTGAACGTCCCCGTACGCCGGGTCCCGAGCTGTACGGACTCCGGGGACAGCCGCGCCACCGGGGCGGGCGGCGCCTTCCCGGCCGGTGCGGCGTCGCGCGGCGCCCCGTCCTGAGGGGTGGCCGCCCCGGTGGGCGCGGCCGGGCCGGTCGCCTTGGCCGTGCCCGTGGGCGACCTCTGATCGGTCGCCTCAGCCGTGGGGGCGGCCGACCGCAGGGTGGGGGCCTCCTTGGCGGGGTCGGCGGCCTGGGCCGGGGGAGCCGCCGCGGAAGGGCCGGGCGCCAGGGCCGTCGGGCCGGTCACCGAGGCGGCCTTCCCCGACGTCTGGTGCCGGAAGACGGACCAGGTGAGCCCTCCGGCCACCATCACCAGACCGATCACCAACGCCATCCGGACCAGCCAGCGCAGGGAGATCCGCGCCTCGGGGTCGTCCTCATCGGGCCGCCCCTCCCAGAACTCCTCCCACTGCTCGTCCCCTACCTCCCACACCTGCGACTTACCGGCCTCCGGGGCGACCCGCTCAGGCTCCCGAACGCGCGCCCCGCCGGCCTCCGGGGCGACCACCCGCTCGGGCTCGCGCACCCGCGCCCCGCCGGTCTCCGGGACGACCATCCGCTCGGGCTCCCGGACGCGTGGGGTGTCGGGGTTTCGTCCGTTCTGGCGGTCAGGGCTCTGCGTGAACAGGCGGTCGGGCCGGCTCGCACCCGGCCGTGGGGGTTGAAGGGCCCATATCTGCTCGCGCTTCGCCTGCGGGTCCCGTATGGGCGGCGAGGGTGTCACTTGCGCCTGCTCGGCTTCTCGTACGGGACGGTCGGTCTCTCGTACGGGACGGTCGGTCTCTCGTACGGGACGGTCGGCTTCTCGTACGGGACGGTCGCGTTCCTGTACGGGACGCTCGCGGGGAGGGCGTTCGCCGGAGAAGACGAGTTTGTCCCCAGGTTCGGCGCTTCGGCGCGGGGTGCTGTCGTCCGGGGCCTCGACCTGGTCGGCCGCTGTCCTGAGGAGCCGGCGGGCGAGGTCGGGCGGCTCCTGCGCTGAACGGCTTTCGGCCGCCTGCCGGGTGGGGGTACGCCGCTGCGACGGGATCTCCGGAAGGCCGGTGGGTCGGTCGCGTAGTTGGTCGGGTCCCGCGAGGGCGGTGGGTCGTTTCCCCTGTTGTTCGGGAATCGTGGGGCCCGGGGGGTGGTGTTCGCCTGGTTGGTGTGCCGTGTCCAGGAGGGCCGTGACGGACGGAGAGAGGGGTTCTCTGCCACGTCGGGTGCCGCCTGCGGGGTCCCGGCTGTGTGGCGTGCCGCCGGTCGCGGTGCCTGGGGGAACGCCGGAAGCCGCCGCTGTCGGCGCGGTGGTGGTGATCGCGGCTTGGATGCCGTTGGCCGCCGCCTGCGCGGGGATGTCCTCGCTCGCGGGCCTCAGGGGAGCACCGGGTGCTGTTCCGAAGGGCGCCTTGCCGATGGGGGCGGACAAGGGAACGCCGCCCCTTCCCGGCGTGCCCGCACCGTCTCCCGGCCCGTCCCCTGGCGCGGCGCCGGACGCGATGCTGCCGGACGCGATGCTGCCGGACGACACCCTGGAAGGCGTGCCGCCGGTCGCGGCACCTTTGGGGGCACCGGCGGGGGCGGTCGCGGCGAAGGGGGCGGTGCCGGTTCTGGGGGGTTCCTGGCCGGTGGCGGCCGCGCCCGCCACCGGCCAGGAGGGTTCCCTGGTCTCCGTCGTGGGGCCGGGGACCAGGGAGATCATCGCCGGAGGGGGTTCCACCAGGCCGCGGGCCTGGTGGGGGAATCCGTCCGGTCGCCACAGGGGGTCGTCGGCGGGCAGCGGCCGGCCCCAGGCGGGCTGGTCGCGCAGCGTGCTGGGCACGGCGGCCAGGGGCAGGCGGTGCAGCAGGGTGGCGGCCCGTACGGTCCGAGGAGCCGCCCGGCAGCCCGAGCAGGACAGGATGTGCCGGGCGATCCGGGTACGGTTCCGCCTGCCCGGCGCCTTCGTCCAGTCGGTGACGCGGGTGGCCAGCCGCGGGCACCCCTCGCGGGTCCTGGCCGCGCGGACGGCGGCGAACCACTCCTCCAGGGTGTCGGCCGCCTCGGCGACGATGGCCGCCACCTCGTACGCCTCCGCGTCGAAGATCACGGCGATCTCCGCGTTCGTGAGGCCGTGCCGTACCGACAGATCCAGCAGTTCCCGGTGCGGCCCGTCGAGGGCCATCAGGCCCTCGGGCACCAGGTCGGGGGCCACGCCGGGCCGTGACCACGAGCCCGTGCTGGCCGGCCGGGTCGTCGCGATGGCGGCGCGGTGGGCGCGGGCGAGGGCGTACAGCCAGGGCCGCAGCAGCCGCGGCTCCGCCAGCCGGCCCTCGTGCGCGTGCGCCGACAGCAGCGCGTCGGCGACCGCCAGCTCGGCGTCGGAGCCCGCCAGGGCCGTGCGGCAGTAGTCGTAGAGGTGGCGTCCGTGCTCGTCGCACAGCTCGCCGATGCGCTCGTGCGCCTCGCTCGACAGCGTCCGCCACATCTGATCGACACTCTCCTCACGTCAGCGCGGTGACCCGCGCCCGGCCTCGCCCCGGCCTGCTCCCGGAGAGGCCCGCTAGACGGGCTCCACGGCGGCGGGGTACCGGTCGGGGTCGTTCATGAGGCTTTCCCGTGGGCGGCCGCGCGGTGCGGCGTCCGGTTCAGCGTGACCGGCTTGCCCGTCGCCCGGGACAGCGCCCACCAGGCACTGCACAGGTTGGACGTCAGCAGGACCCGGTCGTTTCCCGCGCCCAGGGTGCCCAGCGCCGGCAGCGTGGCCATGCCGCTGCCGGTGAACAGCAGCACCGCGTCCAACGGCAGCCGGGCCTGCTTGACCTGGTCGACGAGCTCACCGGGAGTCATGGAGTACGGCGCGTAGCCGCCCTGCGCCCGTACCGGCAGCACGCTCGCGATCCGCAGCCCGGCCGCCTTCCAGAACCGCTCCGCCAGCTCGGTGAGCCACGGCTGGTACGGCGAGATCAGGTGGATCTCCTCCAGCCCGAGATGTCCGACCGCTTCCAGCACCGCCACCGTGGCCGAGGCGAACGGCACCCCGCACTCCTCCGTCAGCCGCAGGCACCCTTCGCGGTCCTCGTCGGGGTCGAGCAGGTAGCGAGGGCTGTCGCAGGCCATGATGAGCGCGTCGAGCGGCAGGTCGCCGAAGGAGTAGGCCATCGCGGGCAGCGCCTCGTTGTAGCTCTCCAGCCGTTCGGCCAGCGCCCGGCCGGGCCGTACGGGGAAGCGGCTGACGTGCATGTCGGCCCGGGAGCCGAGCAGGCGGGTCAGCTCGGGCTCCGCCGACGGGTTGCCGGGCGGCACCATCACGCCCACCCTGCCCCGGCTCATTCTGACCTCCCGCGTCGCTGTCGGTGCGGCCGGCGCCGGTGCACGGACCCGACCGTGGCCACCGGCGTCCGCCGTTCGCGTGCGGCGACGCCGTGCGGCGGCCGGTACGGGCCACGAACCTCGTCAGTGCGCATCATCACTCCTGTCGGTGCCGGTTCGCCCCGGCTACGGGGAGGCCGGGGTGAGCGGTCGTCACGCCTAGGCGGCGTAGCTGTCCGCTGGGATGGCGGGGACGGAATCCAGGAGGAAGCCGGGTGGCCGGTTGGGCACACTGGCCGCGACCATGCGCTCCGACAGGCCCGTGGTCAGGCGGGTGAGGCCGATGCTCGGCGGCGCCTGCCCGCCGGCGACCGTGGTGGCGACCCGGCCCGCCAGGGACAGGTGCTCGCCGCAGCGCTGCCGCACCGTGGCCTCCAGCCCGGCGACCTGCGCCAGCCTGAGCCGCAACGGCTCCAGCGAGGCGATGCGCTGCAGGCCGTCGAGGTCGGCCAGCCGGCCGGGCCAGCGCAGCTCCTCGCGGATGCGGGCTTCCACCTCGGGGACGATCCGTTCGGCCGGCAGCCCTTCCTGGCACAGCCGGGTGGCGATGGTGACGGCCATGAAGGACGTCAGGTCGAAGTCGGCGAGCCGCCCCGCCAGGGCGGCGTGCAGCACCCTGACGCGGTGCGTCAGGCAGTCGGCACTCCAGCCGAGCACGAGCAGGCGGTCGGTGCCCGTCTCGGTGTGCCAGCCGGCGAGCCGGAGCTCGTGAGCCATCCGATGGTAGATGCTCCACCGGTCACCGTCGCCGTCGATCCAGATCTGGACGCCGCCTAGTGGCAGATCCGTGACATGGATCGGCGTGCCTTCGGGTGTTGCCCGGGCGCAGATGCGCTCGACCACCCGCTCGTGTGCCGGTGGAGCCGTATTCCTGGTGAACCAGGGACTGACCTGGTGATCAACGGTCACGTCCTGCCACCTCCCTGTCGGGCCCCGAGAAGAGGCTCCGGCTGTCAGGTATCAGTTTCCACGTGTCGTACGATACTGGCCAAAGGCACGATGCGGTGTCAACTCTCAGTTTTCGGATTACGTGAGGCGCGGAATGCGGCGACAATGAGCTGTAGCGGGCAGGCGGTTGCGTGCCCGACCAGGCCAACGCCGGAAGAGCGTTCACGGGTAGCAGGAGGATCGCGTGGCGAAGTTCGCTGAGCGGCTGGATCTCGCGCTGAACAAGCGGAGTTTCACAGGTGCTCAAGTCGCTGCCGCCCTCACCGAGGCCGGCATCCCCATCACCCGCGCGTACGTCAGCCAGTTGCGCACCGGCAAGCAGACCAACCCGACGCTTCAGGTGCTCCGGGCGCTGGCCGCTTCCCTGCAGGTGAGCGTGGGGTGGCTGGTGGGTGAGGATTATGTGGAGTCCGGCACGGTTGACGATCTGCAACTGCGGGCGGGCGGGATCGGCCTGACCGCCTCCGGGCTCTCCGAGGAGTCGATGGCCGTGCTGCGGGGGGTGATCGAGCTCGCGCGCCAGGCCGAGGGGCTGCCCGAGCATCCGGAGCCCGTCATGGAGATCCCCGACGCGGCCGCGCCGCTCCGCGAGCCGATGCGTCAGGCGCTCGGCGAGCGGCTCCGCTCCCTGCGGCTGGCCTCGCAGCTGTCACCGGAGAAGGTGGAGACCGCGCTCGGCAAGGGCTCCGTGGCGGTCGAGGCGATCGAGGAGGGCAGGCTCGCGCCCGCCCCGGCCACCGTCGAACGCCTCCTCACCCTCTACGGCGTCTCCCCGATGCCGGCCCGCGAATACGTGCTGTCCCTGGCCCGGGGCGAACGCGAGCTGGAGTGGTACGACTCCGACTGGGTCCCCGTATGGCTGGCCACGACCTGTGCCATCGACGCCCGCGCCTCGGTCATCCGCACCTACCACACCCACTTCGTCCCGCCGCTGCTGCAGACGGAGACGTACGCGCTGGCGGCGATCGCGGCGATGGACATGGGCTCGTTCCGGCAGACCACGGCCGACGCGGCGGTGGACATCCTGGTGGCCCGCCAGAAGCTGATCGGCAGCCCGGGCGGGCCGGTCGTGTGGGCGGTCATGGACGAGGGCGTCCTGCTCCGCTCGATCGCCACCCCGCAGGTGATGCTCGACCAGCTCGACCGGCTGATCGAGTACACCAAGCGGCCCAACATCTCGCTGCACATCGTGCCGATGGAGGATCCGGCCTACGTGCCCCGCACGGGTCCGTTCACCCTGTGGCGCTTCCCCGAGGCGTTCGAGCCGGACATCGCCTGCTCCCACGCCCTCGAAGCCGACGAGCTGATCACCGACGCGGTGATCGTCGAGGCCTATCACCAGGCGTTCGCCAAGCTCTCGGTGACCACGACCACCCGCGACGAGACGCTTGACCTGCTCTACTCCCATCGGGAACGGCTTTCCCGGGCCCCGGCGAATGAGATCATTCGCGAGCACTGATAGTGAAAAGCCATATTTCCTGAAACAACTTCGGCATGTGTTGTTTTGTATGGTCTTTTCGGGATCATTATTGACTTGGTCATCCGAGTGGGGTCAGAGACCGGAAGTATCTTTCCCATGAAAGTGGCGAGGGGAAAGGGGCGGGACTGAATGCGTCAACGTGCCATCCGTAATCTGGCCAATCTGGACACCGCGCATGCCAGGGTCACCCGGATACTCGACGCCGCCACCGGCGGCAAGAACAATTTCCGGGCGGACAGAGACGCGGTGCACCGTTACGACGTCTCCGCCGCCGTCACCACGGCGGCCGCGCGGGCGATCCAGGGCTATCTGTCGCGAGCCGTACGTCATCTGGCCATGGTGGGCATCGACCAGTTCCTGGTCGTCGGCAGTGGGGTGCCGAGCGGCCTGCCGCAGGGCCGCCAGCTGCACGACATCGCCCGCGAGAGGCCGAGCGAGTCCTGCGCCCGGGTCGTCTACATCGAGAGCGATCCGATGGTGCTGGCCAACGCGCAGGCCACCATCGAGCCCATCACCGACCTGGTCCGGGTGGTCGAGGGTGACGTGCGGGAGTTCGACGAGATTCTCGACGACCGCATCGTGCGCACCTTCGTGGACTGGAACAAGCCGATGGCGTGGCTGCTGGTCTCCACGCACAGCCTCAGCGACGACGAGCAGGCCCGGCACATCATCAAGCGGCTGCGCCAGTCCGTGCCCGTAGGGAGCTATCTGGCCCTGCTGCAGACCACCTTCGACGGCATCCCCGCCGAGCTGCTGCCGGCGATCAACGATCTGCTGGCGATGACGCTGCCCGGACACGCGGTCCGCGCCCGCGAGGAGGTGGAGGCGCTGCTCGACGGCCTGGACCTGCTGGAGCCCGGACTGGTGTGGGTCCCGCAGTGGCGGCCCGACCGGGACACCACCGACTGCGCGGACCAGCCGTCGGCCTCGGGCAACTACGCGGCGGTGGCCCGCCTGCCCTGAGCGGCGAGCCCCACCGCCGGGCCGGTGCCGCTCCCGAGGGAGAGTCCGGCGTCGGTCCGTGCGACCAGTGCCGGTCCACCGAGGCCGGCGTCAGTCCCATCAGAAAGCCATTCCCGCAAGGCCGGCGTCAGTCCCAATCCCTTGTAGCCGGTGTCAGTCCCACCAGAACGACCAGGTGTGACCGCCGATGATCTGCTCGGCGTACCCCTGAAGATCCCCCGCCCCCTGCACCACGTTGTCGGGGCAGAACGCCCAGTGCTCCGCCGCGACGTGCAGCGCGTGCTCCGGCTCGACCGGTGGCGCGGCCACGCTCAGCTCCAGGGTGTTGAAGCCGACGCACACCACCCGGACCCCGAACCGGTCCTCCCAGCTGCGCACCACCGCCGCCAGCGGCACCATCCACTCGTTGTGGTGCAGCGCCCCCTGCCAGCCCATCACGGCCAGCGCGTCGGCGCTGCGGGTGGCGGCGACCAGGCCGAGCGGCATGCCCTGGTCCGCGAGCTCCCCGGCGTACCAGTCGGCGACGGCGTCCGGATCGGCCACCGGCACGCCCGGCGGCGCGGGCCCCGGGCAGAGCGCGCCGTAGGGATACAGCTCGTCCAGGGCCTCCTGCGGCATCTTCGACACCCACTCCTGCCACACCTCGGTCATGAACCCCTCGGCGGTGAAGTGCTCGATCAGCATCGGCTCGTCGGGCACCACCTGGCCCACCGACCAGGGCTGGGCCGACTCGTCCAGCAGGACCGGCCACAGGCCGCTGCGGCGGTGCTCGGCACGGAAACGGCGCCACTCCTGCGCGCTCACCGGCTCGTCGCTCAGCCAGAACGCGGGCCGCGCCGCCTGGCCCTGCCCCGTGTAGCCAGGGTCGGGCCAGACCACGGCCCCCTCGGGCAGGCCGATCGACAGGGATCGCCCCCTGCCGCCATCGGCGAACAGCCGGCACAGCTCGCGCGGGAGCTGATGATCGTTCATGCCCTACCGTTCCGATACCGAATCCTGTCTCGGAGATGGTAATGCCGCCGCTGCCTTCAGGACTTTTGTCCCGGCCGATCCCGTATCCACGAATCTTCCGGGCCATGCCGGTGTCGGCGACCGTGGACGCATGAGAACTCTGCTGACGCTGGCCGTACTGCTCACAGCGTGTGCCACGACCGACACCGGGCCGGGCGCCCGCTCCGATCCCGCGGCCGTGACGACGAGTGCTGGGACGGGTGCCCGGCCTGATCCCGCGGTCGTGATGACGGACGCCGGCGCGGTCCGTGGCGCTGTCACCGGACGGCATCGGCTGTTCCAGGGCATCCGCTATGCCACGGCGGCGCGCTGGGACGCGCCGCGGCCCGCGCCCGCGTGGCGAGGCGTCAAGGACGCCACCCGGCCGGGCGCCATGTGCCCGCAGGTGGGCTCTGTCTACGCGCCGATCCACAGTGAGACGGAGGACTGCCTGTTCCTGAACGTGACCACGCCGGCCAAGGCGGCGACGGGACGGCCGGTGATGGTGTGGGTGCACGGCGACGGCGCGCTGGGCGCCGGGCACTTCTCCGACGCGCGCAAACTGGCCGATCGGGGCGTGGTGGTCGTGACGATCAACTACCGGCTGGGCGTCTTCAGTGGTTTCGGTCATCCGGGGCTGCGCGACTCCGGCACCTACGGGCTGCAGGACCAGCTGGAGGCACTGCGCTGGGTACGGCGCAACGCGGCGGCCTTCGGCGGCGACCCGCGCAACGTGACGGTCTTCGGTGTCTCCTACGGCGCGCTGGCGATCGGCGGGCTGCTCACCGCGCCGGCCGCGAAAGGACTGTTCGACCGGGCGATCATGCAGAGCGGCGAGACCATGATGGACATGCCCGCCGGGAGCATGGTGCCGGGCCTGCCCGCCCAGCCGTCGTTCGCCTGGCGGAGCGAGGCGGAGGTGATCGCCATGGGGGAGCACTTCGCCGGTCAGCTCGGCTGCTCCGACCTGGCCTGCCTGCGCCGGCTGCCGGTCAGGAAGATCCTCGACGTGCCGCAGATCATGAACGCCTTCCAGAGCTACGCCTACGGCAACGGCGTGCTGCCGGACTCTCCGGCCACGGCCATCCGCGAGGGACGCTTCCACCGGGTGCCGGTGCTGGCGGGCGCGACCCGGGACGAGCACAGCCTGTTCGTCGCGATGAACTACGACATGCAGGGCAAAACTCCAGATTATTCAGCTCTGGTACGGGAAGCGTTCGGCAAGAAAGCCCCGCACATTCTCCGGAAATATCCGGTAAATCGGTATAAGTCCCCCAGTTTGGCGTGGTCCGCCGTCCTCACCGACCGGATGTGGGCCCGTGCCACCCACGAGCAGAACACGCTCCTGGCCCAGCACGTCCCCGTGTACGGCTACGAGTTCGCCGACCGGAAGGCGCCGATGTTCCTGCCGCTGGAGGCCGGCTTCGCGTGGGGGGCCTACCACGCCGCCGACCTGCCGTACCTCTTCGAGGACGGGAAGGTGACCCTGGCGGCGGGCCAGCGGAAGCTGTCCGGCCAGATGATCGGCTACTGGACGAACTTCGCCCGCGGCGGTGACCCGAACGGGTCTGGCCTGCCCTCCTGGCCGCGCCTGCCGGACGGCACGCTGTCCCTGGAACCCGGCGCCGTCCGGCCCGTCGACTACGCTGCCAGGCACCAGCTGAGCTTCTGGAAGTGACGGTTGCGGGACGAGCAGGGACGGCCGTGATCAGGATCTTGATCGCCGAGGACCAGGGCATGATGCGCGACGCCCTGGCGCTCCTGCTCGACCTGGAGGACGACCTGGAGATCGTCGCCCGGGTGGCCGCCGGGGACGAGATCGTGGCCGCCGCCACGGCGCGCCGCCCCGACGTGGCGCTGCTCGACATCGAGCTGCCCGGCCGCAGCGGGCTGGACGTGCTGCCCGAGCTGCGCGCGGCGCTGCCGGAGTGCGCGGTGCTGATCCTGACCACGTTCGCCAGGCCCGGCTACCTGCGCCGGGCCATGGAGGCCGGGGCGGCCGGGTTCCTGGTCAAGGACGGGCCGGTGGAGGAGCTGGCGGCGGCCGTCCGCCGGGCCGTCACCGGCGAGCGGATCATCGACCCGGCGCTGGCCGCCGCCGCGCTGCACGCGGGGCCGAGCCCGCTGACCGGCCGGGAGCGTGAGGTGCTGACCGCCGCGCTGGACGGCTCCACGATCGCCGACGTCGCCGCCCGGCTGCACCTGTCGGAGAGCACCGTGCGCAACCACCTGTCGTCGGCCATCGGCAAGACCCACACCCGCAACCGGATCGAGGCGGCCCGGATCGCCCGGCACAATGGTTGGCTGTGACCTCCTTCGACGCGATCCTGTGCGACCTCGACGGCGTGCTCCGGCAGTTCGATCACGCGGTCCAGGCGGACCTTGAGGCCCGCTACGGCCTGCCGCTCAGAAAGACGGCCTTCGACCCGGCCCTGATCCTGCCGGCCACCCTCGGCCACATCACCGAGGAGCAGTGGGTGGCGTCCGTCGCGGCGGCCCTGGGCGGCGATGAGCGCGCCAGGGCCGCCGCCGCGGAGTTCGCCGCGGTGCCGTTCCGGGTGGACGAGGAGGTCCGGGCGCTGCTGGCCCGGGCGCAGGAGCGGGTGCCGGTGGTGCTGGTCACCAACGCCATGGACACCCTCGAAGGCCACCTCGACCAGCTCGGGCTCACCTACTTCGCCGACGTCGTGGTCAGCAGCGCGCGGGTGGGCGTGGCCAAGCCCGACAGGCGCATCTACGAGATCGCCGCCGAGCTGGCCGGGTCCGCGCCCGAGCGCTGCCTGTTCGTCGACGACCGCCTGGAGAACGTCGAGGCCGCCATCGCCCTCGGCATGACCGGCGTACACTTCCGCGCCCCCGCCGACCTGGCGGCGGCCCTGGCCTGACCGAGTGCGCCAGGCTTGACCGAGTGCGCCAGGCCGGCCGAGTGCGCCAGGCCGAGTGCGCCGGGCTGGCCGAGTGCGCCAGGGTGGCCGAGTGCGGCGGGCTGGCCGAGTGTGGCGGCGCTCGGTCAGCCGAGCGCCATGTCGAAGAAGCGCCGCTCCAGCTCCACGGCCTGCCCGAACACCTCCAGCACCCGCCGCCTGCCGTCCTCGTCCAGCGCCGTGCCCAGCCGGTCCAGCTCCCCGCGCAGGAAGCCGACCCATTCCCGGAACTCCGGGCCCTCGTGCAGCTCGATCCACTCCCGGTGCACGAAGCTCTCCGGCAGCGGCTCGACCGCCCTGGACGCCCAGCCCAGATAGGTCCACTCGGCCACGCACAGCACCGCGACGATCAGCGGGTAGTCCAGACCGGCGCGCGTCTCGTCCATGAGCCGCCGGAACGCCACGGTCACCGGTTCGGGCGGCGCCTGCGTCCGGCCGCCGAGCGCCGCCAGCGCCCGATGGAAGTACGTCTTCTCCTCCGTGGTCGCCACCTGCCCGAGGAACCTCCCGTACGGGACCCGTGCCTCGAAGCTGTCGGCGCTCGCCACGGCGGCGCCGAGCAGGGCCGTGAAGGAGTCGACGAACTGGAAGTCCTGCTCCAGGTAGCGCCGCATGTCGTCGTCGGTGGCCTCGCCCGTGGTGATCGCCCGTGCGAACGGGTGCGTCACCACCGACGTCCAGTCCGGCTCACACCGCTCTCGCAGCCAATCGCTGAATCTCTGCTCGCTCACGGCCACGACTGTAGGGCCCCGGCTCCGGCACGGCTCGCGCGACCGTGCCGGAACCCCCGGCCCCCTTCCTAGTAACCGCCGTAAGGCGACTGGCTGGACTTGGTGGGTCTGTGGGTGGGGTTGTGCGTGGGCGACGTGGTCGACGGCGACGAGCCCCTCGAACCGGCCGGCCGGATCACGCCCAGCAGTCCGTGCTTGCCGCCGTCGACGCCGGCGGAGAACCACAGGGAGTTCGCGCCGCCGTTGGCGGCGGTGCCGGGCTCCAGGTCCCACAGGCCGGGCAGCGCGATCTTGCTGCCGTTGTTGTCGCGCAGCGCGCCGAGGTGGCGGTTGTTGCGGTAGGCCTGGATGGTGCCGTCACCGAAGTTGCCGACGAGGAGCGAGTTCGCGTACTGGCCGAGACCTTCCGGGGCCTTGACGATCGCCCACGGCGCGTTGAGCCCGAGGCGGGAGATGCGGCCGGTCAGGCGGCCCTCCAGGTTGTAGCGGCTGACGAAGCCCTTGCCGCTGCCGGCCACGGACTTGCCGGTCTCGGCGTCGCGCAGGGCGTAGGCGACGTAGACGCTGTCGTTGATGACCTCCACGTTGAACGGCGAGTAGGTGCGGGGGACGGTCCGGTCCCGGAACGCCGAACGCGACAGGCGTACCCGCTTGAAGTCCTCGTCGAAGGCGTCGATACGGCCGCCGGCGAAGTCGGCGGCGAGAAGGAAGTCGCCGTCGTCGGTCTCCGCGAGCGCCAGGCCCTTGTAGTCGGCGCCGCGGGTGAAGGCGCCGATGATCGCGTTCTTCGGGTCGGCCTCGACGTTCCAGCCGGTGATCGCGCCGCTGGGGCTGGCGAACAGGAACGTGGCGGGCTTGCCCTTGACGGTGAAGCCATCGCCGGGGTTGACCACCTGGCCGGTCGGGGCCCCACCGGGGATCCAGACCTCTGTCTGCTGCTTCCTGCCTTCGCCGGAGTAGACCGTGGCACTGCCGGTGCCCGCGTTGGAGACCCACAGGGTCTTGCCCATGGCCAGACCCCATGGATTGACCAGTTTCGGATCGGTGACCGCGGCCTTTCCGGTGACGTCCGACACGAGGTTGACGACGTCGAATTTCGTCCTGGTATTCGTAGTGGCCTGTGCGGGGGCAGTGAGAGGGGCTCCCATGACAACCGCGACAGCGCAGAGTGTGATGATGCGTGACCGCATCTGTACCTCCTTGTTAGCGCTTGTGACGCAAGGTACGTAAGAGTCGGGACCGAGGTTCATCCAGTCTGCGAAAGGCGTTTTTCCGCCCCTGTCAGGGGAGGGGAAGAATATGGAAGTTCTGGGCATCGACATCGGCGGATCTGGGGTCAAGGGTGCGCCGGTGGATATCGAAGCGGGCGAATTCACCCAGGAGCGATTGCGCATTCCCACGCCACGGCCCGCCGAGCCCGGTCCGGTCGCGGAGGTGGTGGCCGAGATCGTCGCGCACTTCGGCTGGACGGGACCCGTCGGCGTGACGTTCCCCGGTGTGGTGGTGGACGGCGTGGTGCGGACCGCCGTCAACCTGCACCCGTCCTGGGTGGGGGTGAACGCCGCCGAACTGTTCGGCGGCGCGAGCGTGCTCAACGACGCCGACGCGGCGGGCCTGGCGGAGATGACGTTCGGCAAGGGGCGCGGCGAGCGCGGGACGGTGCTCATGCTGACGTTCGGCACCGGCATCGGCAGCGCGCTGTTCGTCGACGGCACGCTGGTGCCCAACACCGAGCTGGGGCACCTGGAGCTGCACGGCAAGGACGCCGAGCAGCGCGCCTCCGACCGGGCCAGGGAGGAGCACGACCTCGGCTGGCACGAGTGGGCCAAGCGGGTGCGGGAGTATCTCAAGCACGTGGAGATGCTGTTCTCCCCATCGCTGATCATCATCGGCGGCGGGGTCAGCAAGAAGGCCGACAAGTTCCTGCCGCACCTCCACCTGGACACGCCGGTGATCCCCGCCGAGCTGGAGAACCAGGCGGGCATCGTCGGCGCCGCCCGCGCCGCCGCCCGCTCCTCCGGTCAGCCGGACAGCGACTCCGCCATGTCGGAGAGCTGAGCCAGGAGCACTTCGGTCTCGCGTGCGTCCAGGTGGGCCGTCAAGCGCCGCTCGACGGCCAGCATGCCCGCCCTGGCCGCCTTCAGCCTGGCCGCGCCCTGCTCGGTGAGCCGCAGCGGCAGGGCCCTGCCGTGCGGGGCGGTGGCGGGCCGGGTCACCAGGCCCGCGCCGTGCAGGTTGCGCAGCACCACGTTCATCGACTGCCTGGTGACGAAGGCGTCCCGGGCCAGGTCGGCGTTCGACAGGCCGGGGCGCAGGTCGAGCAGCTCCAGGCAGATGTACTGGGGGGTCGTCAGGTCGTGCTCGCGCAGGGCGGCGTCCATGGCCGCGCGCAGCACGGCCTGGACCCGCTTGAGCTGGTAGCCGACGAGCCGGCCGAGGTCCTCTTGCTCCATGTCAGTAGTTTGACATAGGCTCTGCTTGTCAAAGTCCTGACATACAAGAGGAGTACGCCATGACCGTCACCGGAATCGACTTCGTCGCCCTGCAGGTGCGTGACCTGGGAGCCGCGGCCGCCTTCTACGAGAAGCGCCTGGGCCTGAAGCGCGCTCCGGGGCCGGAGCACGCGGTGGTGTTCGACACCGCGCCGATCGCGTTCGCCGTCCGAGAGCCCCTGCCCGGCGTGGAGCTGCCCGAGCGTCCCGGTGCCGGCGTCGCGCTCTGGTTCAAGTCCGATGACGCCCAGCGCCTGCACGACGAGCTGGCCGGCGCCGGTGTGCCGATCGTGGCCGCGCCGGTGGACGGGCCGTTCGGCCGCACCTTCTCCTTCGCCGACCCCGAGGGCTACGTGGTCACCGTGCACGGTCAGTGAACACGGCGGTACGGCCATGCCAAAAGGTGATCAAAAAAGCGCTGGGCGGAGACAACCAGAAGGCATGGCCCGGTGTCTCATTAGGTGACCGTGGTCGCCCAGGACGCAACTCTGGGGAGAGTGGGCCCGTCGTGAGCGATCACGGTCAGATATTGGGATGCGACCTGCGGCGGCGCTGAGGCACGATGGGTCGTTGGCTCCCGGCACGCGGGGCTCAAATATCCTGAAAGCAGTATGGGAACTCCTGCGTTGTCCTCTCCGCTCTCCGACCTCCATTCCCGCCTGCCCGACCTGATGCCGCGCGACCAGCGGCGACTGCGGCGCAGGCTCGACGGCGTGCGCCGGGTGCGCTCCCGCGAGGCACGGGAGAAGATCACCGCGGAGATCCTCGCCGACGTCGAACGGGCCGAGCGGCGGCTGGCCGGCCGCCGGGCCGGCATGCCCACGGTGACCTATCCGGAGAACCTGCCCGTCTCCCAGCGGCGCGACGACATCCTCGCGGCGATCCGCGACCACCAGGTCGTGATCATCGCCGGTGAGACCGGGTCCGGCAAGACCACCCAGATCCCCAAGATCTGCCTGGAGCTCGGCCGTGGCGTCCGCGGCCTGATCGGCCACACCCAGCCGCGCCGCATCGCCGCCCGCACCGTGGCCGAGCGCATCGCCGAGGAGCTCGGCACCGAGCTCGGCCAGGCCGTCGGCTACAAGGTCCGCTTCAACGACCAGGCGAGCGACCGCACGCTGGTCAAGCTGATGACCGACGGCATCCTGCTGGCCGAGCTGCAGACCGACCGGCTGCTGGAGCAGTACGACACCCTGATCATCGACGAGGCGCACGAGCGCAGCCTCAACATCGACTTCATCCTCGGCTATCTGAAGCAGCTCCTGCCCAAGCGCCCCGACCTCAAGGTCATCATCACCAGCGCGACCATCGACCCCGAGCGGTTCTCCCGCCACTTCGACGACGCCCCGATCATCGAGGTCTCCGGCCGCACCTACCCCGTCGAGGTCCGCTACCGCCCGCTCAACGACGAGGACGACCAGACCCAGGGCATCGTGGACGCCTGCCGCGAGCTCATCAGCGAAGGGCCGGGCGACATCCTGGTCTTCCTCAGCGGCGAACGGGAGATCCGCGACGCCGCCGACACGCTGGCCAAGGCCGAGTTCCGCAACACCGAGATCCTGCCGCTCTACGCCCGGCTGAGCGCCGCCGAGCAGCACCGCGTCTTCCAGCGGCACACCGGCCGCCGCGTCGTGCTGGCCACCAACGTGGCCGAGACCTCGCTGACCGTTCCCGGCATCAAATACGTCGTCGACCCCGGCTACGCCCGCATCTCCCGCTACAGCCACCGCACCAAGGTGCAGCGCCTGCCCATCGAGGCCGTCTCCCAGGCCAGCGCCAACCAGCGCAAGGGCCGCTCGGGCCGCACCTCCGACGGCATCTGCGTCCGCCTGTACGAAGAGGACGACTTCCTCGCCAGGCCGGAGTTCACCGATCCGGAGATCCTGCGCACCAACCTGGCCTCCGTCATCCTGCAGATGACCTCGATCGGGCTGGGCGACATCGAGGGATTCCCGTTCGTCGAGCCGCCGGACCGCCGCCAGGTGAAGGACGGCGTCAGCCTGCTGCACGAGCTGGGCGCCTTCGACGCCCAGGGCGCCATCACCGCGACCGGCCGCAAGCTGGCCAACCTGCCGGTCGACCCGCGCCTGGGCCGCATGGTGCTGGAGGCCGAGAAGAACGGCTGCCTGCGCGAGGTCATGGTGATCGCCTCCGCGCTGTCCATCCAGGACCCGCGCGAGCGCCCCGCGGACAAGCAGCAGCAGGCCGACGAGAAACACCGCCGCTTCGCCGACCCCGAGTCCGACTTCCTGTCCTACGTCAACCTGTGGAACTACCTGGGCGACAAGCAGAAGGAGCTGTCCTCCAGCGCGTTCCGCCGCCTGTGCCGGGCCGAGTTCCTCAACTACCTGCGGGTGCGCGAGTGGCAGGACATCTACAGCCAGCTCCGCCAGGCGCTCGGCGCCCACCCGGGCACCCAGACGGCCGACCCCCGGCAGGTGCACGCCGCGCTGCTGGTCGGGCTCCTGTCGCACATCGGCGTCAAGGACGTCATGGACAAGCAGCGGCCGGCCGAGGGCCGCAGGCCCATCCAGGAGTACATCGGCGCCCGCAACGCCCGCTTCGCCATCTTCCCCGGCTCGACGCTGGCCAGGAAGCAGCCCCAGTGGGTGATGTCGGCCGAGCTCGTGGAGACCTCACGGCTGTGGGCGCGGGTCAACGCCAAGATCGAGCCCGACTGGGTGGAGCCGCTCGCCCAGCACCTGGTCAAACGCAACTACTCCGAGCCGCACTGGGAGAAGAACCAGGGCGCGGTGATCGCGCTGGAGAAGGTCACGCTGTACGGCGTGCCGCTCGTGGTCGGGCGCAAGGTCAACTACGGGCGGATCGATCCGGAGCTGTCCCGTGAGCTGTTCATCCGGCACGCCCTGGTCGAGGGCGACTGGGACAGCCACCACACCTTCCTCAAGGCCAACCGCAGGCTCCTCGACGAGGTCGAAGAGCTGGAGAACCGGGCCCGCCGCCGCGACATCATGGTCGACGACGAGGCCCTGTTCGACTTCTACGACGAGCGGCTGCCCGCCGACGTGGTGTCGGCCCGGCACTTCGACTCCTGGTGGAAGAAGGCCCGGGCCGAGCAGCCCGAGCTGCTCACGTACTCGCCCGAGATGCTCGTCAACGAGGGCGCGGACGTCAGCGTCCGCGACTACCCCGACAACTGGCGGCAGCTCGGCCAGCGGATGAAGCTCACCTACCAGTTCGAGCCGGGCGCGGACGCCGACGGCGTGACCGTGCACGTGCCGCTGCAGGTGCTCAACCAGGTCAACTCCGACGGCTTCGACTGGCAGATCCCGGGCCTGCGCGAGGAGCTCATCACCGCGCTGATCCGGTCCCTGCCCAAGCAGCTGCGGCGCAACTTCGTGCCCGCCCCCAACTTCGCCAAGCAGGTGCTCGCCGCCGTCAAACAGGGCGCCGAGCCGCTGCTGGAGGCCGTCGAGCGGGAGCTGCTGCGGCTGACCGGGGTGCGCGTGCCGCACGACGCCTGGCAGCTCGACCAGGTCCCCGACCACCTGCGGATCACCTACCGGGTGATCGACGAGCGCAAGCGGACCGTCGCCGAGGACAAGGACCTCGACGCGCTCAAACGCCGGCTGGCCCCCCGCCTGCGCAAGACGCTCTCGGCGGCGGCCGACGACCTGGAGCGGACCGGCCTGCGCACCTGGAGCTTCGGCACCCTGCCCCAGGTGTTCGAGCAGGGCCGGATGAAGGGCTACCCGGCGCTGGTCGACGCCGGCGAGTCCGTCTCCATCAAGATCTTCGAGACGGAGGCGGAGCAGCGCCGCGCCCACTGGCCGGGCATCCGCCGCCTGCTCCTGCTCAATGTCACCAACCCGGCCAGGTCCCTGCTGGGCGGCCTGTCCAACCAGGCGAAGCTGGCCCTGTCCCGCAGCCCGCACGGCGGCGCGGTCGCGCTCTTCGACGACGTGGTCAACGCGGCCGTGGACAAGCTCATGCGCGACGTCGGCGGCCCCGCCTGGGACCCGGCCGGCTACGACCGCCTCTACCAGCACGTGCGCGCCGACCTGCACGAGACGGCGGCCGAGGTGCTGGCCAGGGTGGAGCAGATCCTCAGCGTCTGGCACGCGATCGGCGCGCGCCTCGACGGCCTGCGCGCCGGCGCCTCCACCGATGATGTACGGGAGCAGCTCGGCAAGCTCGTCTACCCGGGCTTCGTCACCGCCACCGGCCACGGCCGCCTGCCGGACGTGCTGCGCTATCTGCGGGCCATCGAACGCCGCCTCACCAAGCTGCCCGAGGAGCCCTGGCGCGACGAGGAGTGGATGGACCGGGTCCACAAGGTCGAGGACGACTATCAGGACCTGCTGGACCGGCTGCACCCGGCGCGGCGCGCCGATCCGGACGTGCGGGAGATCCGCTGGATGATCGAGGAGCTGCGGGTCAGCTTCTTCGCCCAGACCCTGGGCACGTCGACCCCGGTGTCGGAGAAGCGCATCGGCAAGGCGATGGAACGGCTCATGCCATGACGGTGCGCGCTCGGCCCACGGTGCGGACGCCCCGGATCTAAGCCCCGGTCTTGAAGATGGAGGTGTCGAGCTCGATGTCGATCGGCTTGGGCAACTGGATCGGGGCGCCGAGCGCCACCTGGTTGACCGCGCGATAGACGCCGTCGTCGATGTCGCTGTGGACGGTGACCGAGGGGGACTTGGCGATCGGGTCGATCAGCAGGTAGATCGGAATGCCGCCGGTCGCATAGAGCAGGGGCTTCTCCGTGCGATCCCGGCCGGCGCTGCCGTGCGAGACCACTTCGGCGACCATGATCAACGCTGAGGAGAGCAGCTCGCGGGTCCCCCAGAGCGGGCAGCCGAGGGGAGCCAGCACGAAGTCGGGCTCGACCGGCTCACGGGGCCCTTCGATGCACACATCGACATTGCCGGCCCATGCCTCCCAGCCCTTCTCATCCATGATCGCATCGAGCGCGCGGTTGAGGCGCATCGCGTGACGACCATGCTCGGGGGTGCCGACAGGGCTCACGATCAGGTTCCCTTCGATGACGTCGGCCCGGAATCCGGGCAGCTCGGGAAGTGCGTCGAACAGCTCTCGAGCGGTCTGCGGCATCCGCTTCGTGCTGGTCGGCGCGAACGTGGTGTATTCGTCATGCCGGGTCACCATGGCAACCATGAAATCTGTCCCTTCGTATTCGAACGGGCACGCTCAGTATTCCACGCCCTGTTGCTGGACGCACCCGTGCGCGGAGGGCCGGGCGGGCAGGTTCGCCCAGGGCTGAGCCGGTGTCCGGGGTGGGGGTCCGTACAGTTGAGGGGTTGTCCGGATGAAGGGGGATTTTGGTGATCAAGGCTGTGGTGTTCGACGTCGGGGAGACGCTCATCGACGAGACGCGGATCTGGACGCGGTGGGCCCGCCGGCTGGGGGTGAGCCCGTTCGTGCTGATGGGGGCGCTCGGTGGGATGGCGGCGCTGGATCGGTCGCATCGTGCGGCGTTCGAGCTGGTGCGGCCCGGTCTCGACATCGGCGCGGAGCTGGTGGCGTGGGAGCGGGACGAGCCGGACGATCTGCGCAACCATTTCGACGCCGACGACCTCTACGCCGATGTGCGGGAGGCGCTGGCGGGGCTGCGGGCGGCCGGATATCAGGTGATCGTGGCCGGGAACCAGCCGACGAGGGCCTATGACGCGCTGGTGGCGATGGAGCTGCCGGTGGACTCGGTGCACACCTCCGACGGCTGGGGGGTGGCCAAGCCGGCGCCCGAGTTCTTCGCCAAGGTGGCGGCGGTCGCGGGCAGGGAGCCGGGCGAGATCCTTTACGTGGGGGACCGGCTGGACAACGACGTGCTGCCCGCCTCGGCGGCGGGGATGCGGACGGCGCTGCTGCGCCGGGGGCCGTGGGGGTTCCTGCACGCGGAGCGGCCGAAGGCGGCGCAGGTCGCCGACGTCATCGTCGACGACCTGCACGGCCTGCTCCCGGCGCTGAGGGACATGGCCTGAGACTCAACGGCCTGCTCCCGGCGTCGGGGGACACGGTCTGAGACAAGGGCCTGCTCCCGGCGCTGGGGGACATGGCCTGGGACAGCCGACGGTTCGCGCGGGCTATCCCATCTCGTCGTCGCGCTCGATGTGGATGGCCCGTTCCTCCGACGACAGGTCGCCGCCGTCCGCGCCCCAGTCCTGGCCGAGCTCCCGGCCCTCGGAGTCGGGTTCCAGCCCTTCGTCCGGCTGGGTGAGCCGGTGCCCGGGGCGCCGCACCCGCGTCCGTTCAGGCGCCTCCCGCCTCAGCCGCTCGTCCAGGGTGTCCACGTGCTGCGGGTCGTCCTCGCGAATCTCGTGGTTCATGCCCTGGTCGTCGGTCCATTCCGAGACCTCGATGTCCTGCTCGTCGCTGTATCCGAATCGGTCCGGAGGAAGTTCGCTCATAGTCGCCCCCTACCCAACCGGCGGGCCGAAACGCTAGGACGTGGACTGGCGTAGTGCCTGTTCCAGCTCTTCCTTGTCCATCTGGGACCTGCCGGGGATGTCGGCTTTCTGTGCCTGCTCGTACAGCTCGGCCTTGGTGACCTCGCTCAAGGGGCCGCCGTTCAGGGCGCGTAGTTCCTCGTCGCGGCGCTGGGCGAAGGCCTCGCCGAGCTCCTCCAGCCGCTTGGCGCCGGCCTGCCGGGCGAGCTTCGGCAGGAGCTCGCTCTCCTCCTCCTCGACGTGGTGGTTGACCGAGTCGACGAGTTTCTCCAGCGTCTCGCGGAACTCCTTGGTGCCCGGCCGGGCCCGGACGAGGGCGTCGAGCAGCACCTCGGCCTCCTTGTGCTCTTCCAGACCGTGGTGGGCGTCGATGCCGGGGTAGACCCGGTCCTCCTCCGCGCGGGCGTGGGCGATGAGGAGCGCGTGCAGTTCGGCCACGGTGGCGCTCGGGTCGCCCTTGCCGGACGTGAGGCGGGCGAAGAGCTCTTCGACCTTGCGGTGGTCACGGGTGATCAGAGTGATGACGTCGGTAGCCATGCCGTCCGTCGCTACCCGCGATCGCGTGGATCAGGCGTTCTCCAGCGCCGGGCGCAGGGTGATCGGCCGGCTGACCGGGCGGCGGGCGAGTCTGGCCAGCGTGAGGGCCGCGAGCAGGGTCGCGGCCAGGCACGCGACGCCGCCGGCGTGCAGGGCCGCCCTGGGCCCGAACGCGTCGCTGAGCCAGCCGAGCGCCGGCCCGCCGAGTGCGCCGGAGGCGGCGCCGACCATGCCGACCGCCGCGATGACCCGGCCGCGCATGGCGTCGGGGCTGTCGAGCTGGGCGCGGGCGGAGACCGCGGTGTCGACCAGGATGGCGCCCGCCGCGATCGGCAGCATGGCGCCGGCGAACGTGGCCAGGGACGGCATCAGCCCGCTGAGCGCCTGCAGCAGGCTGATGGCGAAGGCGGCGATCAGCAGCAGCCGGATCGACAGCCGCGGCCGGGAGGCGGTGAGGAACCCGCCGGCCACGGTGCCGATGGCGAACACCGTCGACAGCAGGCCGTAGCCGCCCGCGCCCGCCGCCAGCGGGCCCGCGCTCATCGCGGCCATGGTCACCTGATAGTTGCGGCCCAGGCTGCCGAGGACGAGGGAGAGCGCGAGGACCACCAGCAGCCAGGGCGTGCGCAGCACGTACCGCAGGCCCTCCCTGATCGCGCCGGGCTGCCGCTCGGCGGCGGCCAGCCGGTGGAACTCCGCCGGGCGCATCAGCGCGACTCCGGCGATGACCGCGAAGAAGGTGAGGGCGTTGACCAGGAAGAGGCCGCCCTGGCCGGTGAAGGGCAGCAGCACGCCCGCCAGCGACATGCCCAGGATGCGGCCGCCGGAGTTGATGATCGAGCCGAGCGCCATGGCGTTCGGCAGGTCGGCCGGGGGCACCACCTCGGCGCCGAACCTGCCGAGGGCCGGCCCGCCGAGGGCGGAGACCACCCCGCCGGCCAGGGCCACGGCGTAGATGGGCAGCACCGACTCGGTGCCGGCGAACGCGATGGCGGCCAGCGCGGCCGCGAGCGCGGCGTGCGCGAGCTGGGAGACGATCACCACCGGGCGGCTCGGCAGCCGGTCCGCCAGCGCCCCGCCCCACATGCCGAGCAGCAGCGTGGGCAGCGCCTGCATCACGAGACTGAGCCCGACGCTGGCCGCCGAGCCCGTCA
This sequence comes from Nonomuraea glycinis, assembly GCF_035920485.1. Classification (GTDB taxonomy): domain Bacteria; phylum Actinomycetota; class Actinomycetes; order Streptosporangiales; family Streptosporangiaceae; genus Nonomuraea; species Nonomuraea glycinis. Next base: position 9,235,816 of record NZ_CP109166.1, on the reverse strand, counting down.
GGGTCAGCACGAGCCAGTTGACGCCGAGCACCTGCATCCAGGTGCCGGTGATCGAGACCAGGTCCGCACCTGCCCAGAGGCGGTAGTTGTGATGACGTAGCGCGCGGAACGTTGAGGAGTCGAGTGACAAGACTTGTCCAGTGCTTGAAGGTGCGGACAGGTCTCAGAACACGGTGCTCACCGGGCCGGATTTCCGATTTGCCCGAAAAGTGAACTAAATCACCTTGTGCGAAGGTTTAGCGGCGGGCTTGTAGCTGCCGGCCAGGCGGGCCAGCTTGAGGCTGAGGTGCAGCGCCAGTCGCTCGCCGCCGTCCTTCAGGTCGGTCCCGGCCAGCTCCTCCACCCGCTGCAGCCGGTAGTAGAGCGAGGTGCGGTGCAGGCGCAGCGCGCGGGAGGTGGCGACCGCGCTGCCCGCCAGGTCCAGGTACGTCTCCAGCGTCTCCAGCAGCGGCAGGTGCTGCTCCTGGCCCAGCAGCGGCGCCAGGCCGGGGTGCAGCTCGCGGTCGGGCCAACGGGTGAGCATCCGGTAGACGCCCAGCCGCTCCCACGGCACCGAGCGGCCGAGGTCGGGCACCCGGGCCGCCACCTCGGCGGCGTGCCGCGCCTCCGCGTAGGAGCCGGCCGCCTCGGCCAGCGCCGGCCTGGGCCGCCCGACGCCGACGGCCACCGGCACGGACATGGCCGCGTGCAGGTCGTCCGGCGAGACCGGGGGACCCGCGACGAGCAGCGCCGCGTGGTCGTAGCGGACCAGGTGCAGCGGATGGTGGCCGCTCAGCCGCCGGCGCAGCGCGAGCAGCCCCTGCTCCAGCGCCAGCCGCTGCGCCTCGTCCGGCTCGTCCGCCAGCGGCCTGGCCACCAGCACGGTCACCGCCAGCGCCTGCGGGAAGGCGCCCGCCTCGATGAGCTGACGGGCCGCGTCTCGCTCGCCGAGCAGCAGCCCGGTGACGGCCTCCAGCTCCCGATGGGAGGCGAGCCCGCTGGCCAGGCTCTCGTGCAGCAGCCCCAGGGCGAGCACGGGCGCGGCGGCGGCCGCCTCGTCGACCTGCGCGGCCGACATGACCGGCTCGGCGTCGATGAACCAGAGGAAGCCGAGCAACCCCTCCTCATGCCGTACGGGAACGCAGACGCGGGGCAGCAGGCCGAGGCGCGGCGCGCCCGGGGTGCGCAGCGGGACGGGGGAGTCGTGCACGCCGGCCGCCCGTAACCACTGCCGCACCTCGGGCGTGCTGGTCCGGCGCAGGATGGAGTCGCGGCGGATGTCGTCCATGGCGCCGTTCTGCTCGCTGTAGGCGACGACGCGCTGCACCCGATCCTCGAGCAGCAGCGGGCGGCCGAGCCGAGCGGCGAGCTCGTCGACCATCCGCTGAAGGTCTGCCACAGATGCCCCCATATGGGTGTTTCAACAAGTGTCGGAACCAGCACTACACGTCTTCCCTACAGTTGTCCGGTGATCTCGGTCAATAAGCTCTATAGCGTCGATCCGTGATAGCCCCGAAGAAGCTCTTGAAAGGGTTACTGGCGGCCCTCGTGATGGTCCCGCTGAGCCTGATGGCGACCCCCGCTTCCGCAGCACCCCCCGCTGACGATCCCGAGCACCCCTGGCGGCACGACCACTGGCCGCAGACCCAGCCTTGGCAGCGCGACGCGCCCGAAGACGACGCCCAGCTCCGGCGCGGTCAGCCCACCGGCGGCATCAAGCCGATCGACCCGCAGAACTGGGAGAACCCCGACCACATGACGTGGGCGGACTACAAGAAGATCCCCGGCGCCAAGTGGAGCGACCCGAGCGCCAAGGGCTCCAAGCGCACCTTCAAGGGCGCGCTGGTCCTGCTCGACTACCCCAACCAGCCGTTCGTGGTGACCCAGCCGCAGGGCTCGACGATCTTCGCCAACCCGAGCGCCCAGGCCCACGACGTGCCCCGTGACCAGGTGGCGAAGTTCTACCAGGACTTCCTCAACACGCCCAACGAGATCAACAAGGGCCACACCATCCACGAGTACTGGATGGAGGACTCCGGCGGGCGCTACGGCGTCGAGCTGACCGGGTTCGGGCCGTACACGATGCCGGGCAAGGACCACGAGTACGCCATGGAGTTCCAGGGCGGCACCGGCTGCCCCTCGGGCGACTCCTGCGACAAGGACCTGCGCGCCCACGGCAACGCCGCCTGGCTCGCCGACGTCGGCCAGGAGGTCGCCGGGCAGTTCGACTTCGTCTTCTACCTGAGCGCGGGCCAGGACGAGTCGTCCACCTGGCAGGAGTTCGGCATGATGAAGTTCCCCACCAAGGAGGACGTGCCGGACGCGTGGGGCCCCGAGGGCGACGACAGCCTGCCCAACTGGTCCGACACCCGCTACGTCGAGTGGACCTCCTGGCAGGCCGGATCCACCTTCTGGCCCAACGCCCGCTTCGGCGTCGACTCCGTCCAGGCCGAGAGCTCGGGCATGGGGGTGTACGCCCACGAGCTGAGCCACATCATGGGCATCGCCGACAACTACAACAACCCGTACGGCGTGCCCCCGCGACGGTCGTACACCGGCATCTGGGAGATGCTCAGCCGCGGCAGCTTCAACGGCCCCGGCGGCCCGCACTCCCGCTGGCTGATCCCGCCCACCTCCGGCGCGTCCATGGGCGCCCAGCACATGCTGCGCAACAAGATCAAACTGGAGATGGTGGACGAGCAGCACGTCCTGCGCCTGTCGCGCGAGGCGCTCGACGAGTCCGGCCTGGTCACCGCCCGGGTCACCGCCCGCGCCGTGCAGCCGGGCAGGAACGGGCTGACCGGCGTCAACATCGCCTTCGACACCGGCGACAAGAGCCCGGCCTGCGACGCGCGGACCGATCCGCTCTGCGACGGCGGCGGGTACGACAACTACACGGTCGAGGTCGTGGACCGGATGGGCACCGACTCCTTCACGCCCGACTCCGGCGTGCTGCTGGCCAAGACCAAGAACGCCGACCGGGCCCCGTTCGAGTGGGTGATCGACGCCAACCCGCAGGACATCGGCATGACCGACTACGTGATGCCCGACGGGCTCAAGGTGCCGATCACGATCGGCGACTACCGCCAGTTGTCCGACGCGCTCTTCCACGCCGGCACCGACTCCGGCAGCGAGTACGAGTACGTGGACCAGGCCAACCGGCTGCACTTCTACGTCACCGACGTCGAGCGGGACCGCAAGGGCGTGCTGTCCTACACGGTCGCGATCCGCTCCCTGGACGGCGCGGGACCGCAGCGGCGCGGCGTCAGGCTGCTGCCCGCCGCCGGCATCCCGTCCGGCAAGAACATCTCCACCTGTAAGTTCCCGCTGTTCAACACCGGCAGGCCGGCCCCCGCGCGGGGACAGCACCCGGAGGACGTCAGCGCCCACCTGAACACCGACGTCTACCGGCTCAAGGCCGAGGCCTCCGGCAAGGGCTGGACCGCCCAGGTGCCCAACGCCCTGGCCGCCGTCGACTTCGGCGAGCACGCCACGGTGACCGTCAACGCCGTGCGCGACACGGGCGGCGCTCGGCTCGGCCGGGTCAAGCTGACCGCGACCTCGGAGAGCGATCCCGGCAAGACGGTGACGGCCACCTGTCACGTGATCGGCTGACAGGTGAACGATGGGGTACGGTCGGCGCGGACCGTACCCCATCGGCTTGAATCACCCCTAAGGAAGGGGAATCCGGTACGTGTCAGACGAGGTGGACAGACCACGGCGACAGCGCGGCAAGATCGGGGTGGCCGCACCCGTCGCCGCGGGGATCGCGGCGGCCGCGGCCAGCATCCTCGCCGCGTCGCTCGAATGGGAGATCCCGCCGATGGCCAAGGTGGGGGTGACGGTGGCGGCGGCGCTCCTGGTGGGCGTGGCCACCTGGGCCACCACCACGACGACGCGTCCCAGGCCCGCCGCCCCCGCCGAGCCGGCCTCCCGCCCGCCCGAGCAGTGGCCGCCCGTGCCCGAGCACTTCACCGGCCGCGCCGAGGCGCTCGCCGAGCTGCGCGAGGTCTTCGCCGCCCGCCGCAGGTCCGCCGCCGCCTCACCGCCGCTGGTGGCCTCGGTGTACGGCAGGGGCGGCGTCGGCAAGTCGGCCCTGATGGCCCGGTTCGGGCAGGAGATCGCCGACCGGTTCCCCGACGGCCGCCTCTACGCCGATCTGCGCGGCGGCGTCGACGCCCCGGTGCGCCCCGACGAGGTGCTGATCGGATTCCTGCGGGCCCTGGGCGTCCGCCTGACGACCGACCCGGGCGGCCTGGAGGAACTGCGCAAGCTCTGGCTGACCTGGACCAAGGGCCGCAGGATCCTCATCGGCCTGGACAACGCGCACAGCGCCGAGCAGGTCAAGGCGCTGATCCCGGCCGAGCCCGACTGCGCGGTGCTGGTCACCTCCCGCCAGCCGCTGTTCCTGAACGGCACCTACGACACGCAGCTCGGCGTGTTCAGCGAGGCGCACGGCGTCGAGTTGCTGGCCAGGCTCGCCGGCGGCGCCCGGGTGGTGGACGACCTCGACTCGGCCAAGCGCATCGTCCGGCAGTGCGACCACCTGCCGCTGGCGCTCAACATCTGCGGCGGCCGGCTGGCCACCCGCGGCCAGTGGACGCTGCGCCAGATGGCCGACCGGCTGGCCGACGTGCGCCGCCGCCTCGACCAGCTGGAGCTGGCCCCCACGGTGGACAAGAGCGTGCGCGCCTCGGTGCAGCTCAGCTACGACGACTGCACCGGCATCCAGCGGCGGCTGCTGCGCCTGCTCAGCGCGCTCAGCGGGGCGCCCGACGTGCCCGGCTGGGTGGCGGGCGAGTTGCTCGACATCTCCGGGCTGGACGGCGCCGACCAGCTCGAGGCGCTCATCGACGCGCAACTGGCCGAGTGCTCGGGCACCGACATGACCGGCACGATGCGCTACCGGCTGCACGACCTCGTCTCCCTGTTCGCCGCCGAGCCGGCCCTCGGCGACGACCAGGACCGGCGCCGCGAGGCCCTCGAACGCGTGCTGCACGGCTACCGCCGCCGCGCCGAGGACGCCGCCCAGAACCGCTGGCCACAGGACTGGAGCAAGACCGGTCGCCGCTCCGACGCCGACGGGCAGATCCACGCCGGCGACTGGCTGAACGCCGAGCGGCTCACCCTGATGTCCATGGTCCACCTGGCCAGGCAACTGGAGATGTGGGAGGTGACCTGGGGGCTGGCCAGGGCGTTCTGCTCGCTGTGCCACTCGCTGCGCGCCTACTGGGCGGACTGGCACGCGGTCGCCGACCTCGGCTGCGAGGCCGCGGCCAGGGCGGGGGACCGGCGCGCCCAGGCCATCTCGATGCTCGACCGTGCCGCCGTACAGGGTGGGCAGGGTGGGCAGGAGCGGGGCCGCGCGGACGCCGAGTGGGCGCTGGAGGTGTTCACCGAGCTGGGCGAGACGTGGTGGGCGGCCAGGGCGATGCGCACCGTCGGCATGACGCTGTTCAGCGACGGCCACCTGGACCGCGCGCAGGAGTACCTGATCGGCGCGATCACCGCGTTCAAGGGCGAAGGGGACTTCTGGTGGATGGCCCGCACGCAGCGCAACCTGGCCGAGATGCGGCTGGCGGAGCGGCGTCCCGAGGAGGCCAGGCAGTTGCTGGAGGAGTCGCTGGAGGTGTTCGAGCGGATGGGCAACCGCTACTCCGAGGCGCAGACGCTGCGCGTCTACGGGGAGGTGCTCGCCGCCCAGGCCCGCGGCCTGCACCGCGCGGGCGAGCACCGGGCGGCCCGGGACGACTTCGTCAGGGCGAGCTTCAGCCTGGACCGGGCCGGCGAGATGTTCAAGCAGCGCGGGGAGCTGTGGGAGGAGGCCCGCTGCCTGCGCGCCGCCGGTGAGGTCGGCGACCCCGCCAACGGCCTGCGCGAGCTGGACATGGCGCGGCGGGCCGAGGAGATGCTGGCGGCGCTCGGCGACACCTGGGGGGTGGCCCGCAGCGGCGTCTCCCTCGGCAGGGTGCTCGGCCGGCTCGGCCGGATGGCGGAGTCCGAGCACGAGCTGAGCAAGGCCGTACGCGCCTTCGAGGAGCTGGGCGACCGCTGGTGGATGGCGCGCAGCCTGCTCTACCTGGGCGAGGCGCAGCTCGACAACGGCGGCGGCGGCGCGGCCGCGCCCCCGCTCACCCGGGCCAGGGACATCTACCGGCGGCTGGGCAACGAGGCCGGCCTGCGCAGGACGCTGGAGCTGCTCAGACGAGCGGGGTCCTGATCAGCTCGCCCGCCGCCTGCCTGGCCTCGTGGATGCTCCGCTCGAACAGCATGCGCACCTGCGTGGCCTGGTCGGCGAGCTCCTTGATGTGAGCGTGGGCCAGCTCGTCGCGCACGGTCTCGGCGACCAGCCGCTGATAGTCCGGGGTGCGCGCGGCCAGCGCCTCCAGCCGGCGGTGCGCGTGGAAGACCTTGTCCGCCTTCACCACCTGCTTGGCGTAGCGCTCCAGGTTGCGCACCCGCTTCGACAGCGACGTCCAGGCCGCGTCGAGGGCGGTGCTGTACGGCTTGAACGCGTCCTCCAGGCCCGTGGGCAGGTCGCGGGGGACCAGTTTGCGGTGCTCGGCGTGCATGGCCGACAGCTTCGCCAGCCGTTGCGCGATCTGCCACACCTCCTCGGGCAGCGACACCCGGTTGTCCACCGTGTCGATCAGCCCGGCCTGGTGCACCTGGGACCTCAGGACGGCCGCGCAGGCGTCCTGGGCGCGGCGCAGCAGCACCTGGCAGGGGTAGTCGAGGTCCTCGGGAAGGATGTAACGGTCCGCGTACTGGTGGGCGAGCCCCAGCCGTCGCCTGGCGTCGCGGTCGGCGCCGTCGGTCACCAGCCAGCGCAGCATCGCGATCATGGTGACGCCCGCCCCCGCGACGGCCGTCGCGGCCAGGCTGCCGGTCACCAGCCCGACCACCAGCAGGAGGCCGGGCAGCAGGAACAGCCAGGCGGAGCTGGTCGACGACGTCGTCCGCCGGCCCGTGCGCGCCATGCGGAGCACGTGGGGGTTCAGCCGTAACTGGGCCGCGATATCCGGGGGCAGGGTTGGATCGATCACCAGCCGAGGGGGCAGAGCTCGCGGAACCATACGTTCATGCTGCGTTATGAACCTCGAATCCGCTGAGGTTTCGGTGGACATATAGGGTCAACCTGGTGAACGCGATGACGAGATGGATTGATCTGACGGGCGCCGTCAACGTCCGTGACCTGGGCGGACTGCCCACCCGTGACGGCGGCGTCACCCGAAGTGGCCGGATCATGCGCGCGGACAACCTTCAGGGACTCACCGAAGCCGACGTGTCCCGGCTGGTCGGCGACCTGAAACTCCGGCATGTCGTCGACCTCCGCTCCACCCCCGAGGTCACGCTGGAAGGCCCCGGCCCGCTGACCACGGTGCCCGAGGTGACCCACCACCATCTGACCCTGTTCGCCGAGGGAGGCAGGCACACCGACGTCGAGGCCGACCGCATCGACGGCGACCGGGTGCTGCCCTGGAACGAACGCCAGGAGGACAGCGAGCTGCGCGTCACCGGCTTCTACTACGGCTATCTGCGCGACCGGCCGGACGCGGTGGTGGCGGCGCTGCGCGCGATGGCGCTGGACGACGGCGCGGCCGTGGTGCACTGCGCGGCGGGCAAGGACCGTACGGGCGTGCTGTCGGCGCTCGCGCTCGACGTGGCGGGCGTCACCCGGGAGGCGATCGTCGCGGACTACGCGGCCACGGGGGAGCGCCTGGAGCTGATCCTGCGGCGGCTGCGCGGCAGCCTCACCTACCGGGACGACCTGGACTCGCGCCCGGCCGACGACCACATGCCGCGGCCGCGCTACATCGAGCAGTTCCTGAGCGTGCTGGACGAGCGCTTCGACGGGCCGCAGGGGTGGCTGGCGCGCAACGGCTGGACCGCCGACGACAGCGCCGCCATGCGTGCCCGCCTGCGCGAGTGACTGAGCCGGTCCGCACCGGTTTGCCCGCGCGAGTGAGTCAGCCGGTCCGCACCAGCCTGCTCGCGTGGGTGGCTCAGCCGGTCCGCACCACGATCCCCTGGGTGGCGGACAGCTTGGCCGCCTCGATCACGGCCAGCGCCTCCAGCGCGCTGTCCGCGCTCACCGGCGGCTGCGCCCCGGTCCGCAGCGCCGTCGCCACGTCGCGGTAGAAGTCGAGGTAGGCGCCGGACTCGGTGGGCACCGGGCGCGCGTCGGCGTCCGTCCCGGCGACGCCCCACCGCTCCTCGCCCTCGTCGCCGAACCCCGCCGCCAGCGGCGACAGGCCCGCGCGCAACCGCTCCTCCTGTACGTCCAAGCCGTGCTTGACGTACGCTCCCGCGCTGCCGAGCACCCGGAAGCGCGGCCCGAGCCGGGCCGTCATGGCGCTGACCCACAGATGCGAGCGGGCGCCGCCGGCATGCTTGAGCGCGATGAAGGTGTCGTCGTCGGCCGCGACCCCCTCGCGCCGTACGTCGCTCTCGCAGTAGACCTCCCGCACCGGCCCCAGCAACCGCACCGCCTGGTCGACCAGATGGCTGCCGAGGTCGTACAGCAGACCTCCGACCTCCTCGGCGCCGCCCGCCTCCCGCCAGCCGCCCTTGGGCGCCGGCCGCCACCGCTCGAAGCGCGACTCCAGCCGCAGCACCCGGCCCAGCGCCCCCTCGTCGAGGAGCCGGCGGACCGTGAGGAAGTCGCCGTCCCAGCGCCGGTTCTGGAAGACGGTCAGCATGAGCCCCCGCTCCCGGGCCAGCTCCACCACCCCGCGCGCCTCCTCGACGGTCCGCGCGAAGGGTTTGTCCACGACCACCGCCTTGCCGTGCGCCAGCGCCTCGCCGGCCACGGCCACGTGGGTCCGGTTGGGGGAGGCGACGACGACGAGGTCGCACAGCCCCCACAACCCGGCGACGTCGCCCACGGCCGCGGCCCCGTAACGAGCGCGCACCTCGGCCTGCCGCCGCGGATCGCGCGTCACCACGGCCGCCAGCGCCAGCCCGTCGGCCGCCTCGATCAGCGGCGCGTGGAAGACGGCGCCGGCGGTCCCATAGCCGACCAGCCCCACCCTGATCTCATCCATCGCCCCAGGCTAAGGCCTATTCGTCGTCGCGCTCGGCGAGGAACCGCTCGAACTGGGCGGCCAGCTCGTCCCCCGTGGGCATCGGCGTGCTGTCGGCCATGAGGTTCTCCCGGTCGGCGCCCGCCGCGAAGGCGTCGTACTGCTGCTCCAGCCCGGTGATCGCGCCGGACAGCTCGGCGGAGGCCTGGATCTGCTCCTCGATCTCCGACGTGGTGCGCTGGGCCGCCTCCCGCAGTCCGTCCATCGGGAAGACCAGGCCGGTGTTGCGGGTGATCGCCTCCAGCGCGGCGACGGCCGCGCTCGGGTATTCGGCCTGCGAGAGATAGTGCGGTACGTGCACCGCGTAGCCGGCCACGTCGTGCCCCTCGGCGCCGAGCCGGAACTCCAGCAGCGCGGCGGCACTGCCCGGCACCTGGACCCGGCCGAACGCGCTGGCCTGCGGGCTGATCAGCTCGGGACGGCTGGCGTGCACGGTGACGCCGAGCGGGCGGGTGTGCGGCACGGCCATCGGGATGCCGTGCATGGTCACCAGCCTGCTCACGCCCAGCCGCTTGACCAGCGCGCCGACCGCCCGGGTGAACAGCTCCCACTGCACGTCCGGCTCAGGCCCGCTGAACAGCAGGAACGGGGTGCCGGTGGCGTCCTTGACGATGTGGACGATCAGTTCGTGGCTCTCACACTCCACCCATCTGTCGGTGTCGAAGGTCATGATCGGCCGTCGCGAGCGGTAGTCGATCAACCGGTCCACGTCGAACGTCGCGACAACCCGGTGCTCCAGCTCGGCCAGCAGGTGCCCCAGCGCGAGGCGCCCCGTGGATCCGGCATCGACAAAACCGTCGAAGTGGTACAGCAAAACCGGATCGGCCAGCTCGGGCACATCATCGGCGAGCTCATATAGATCCGTCGGGTCGAACACGGTTGGACAGCCTTTCCCTAGGTACTCTCATCCAGAACCTACGGCGAGCCGGAACGATTCCGTGCAGGGCACCCTATCGAGGCAGAATGCGAAGTATGGACGGGGACTCAGAGCTGGAAGGGTTCGCCACCAAGCTGTTCGCGCTGGCCAGAGCCGGGGAGACGGATGACTTGCGGGCTTATGTGGAAGCCGGCGTTCCGGCCGACCTCACCAACGGCAAAGGTGACACTTTGCTGATGCCGGCGGCTTATCACGGTCACGCCGGGACGGTCCGAATGCTGACCGGGCTGGGCGCCGATCCGGGCCGGGCCAACGACCGGGGCCAGACGCCGCTCGTGGGAGCGGTGTTCAAGAAGGAGTCAGAAGTGGTCCAAGCCCTGCTCGACGCGGGTGCCGACCCGCACGCCGGGACGCCGTCGGCGGTCGGCACCGCCCGGATGTTCGGTGTCGAGAGCTGGTTCGCCACCGACTCGCCGTAGCGAGAAGACGAAGAAGGGGCATTGCTGCGGCCGTATAGGCAGAATTGACGGTTATTGCGATGGTGGAGGCATGGCTACAACATCCGTACCCCCTGCCCCCCTCCGGATCCCGCCCTTACGCTGTCCGTTCGCCAACGAGGTCAACCCGCACGTGGCCGAAGCCAGCGAGGACAGCTTCGGCTGGCTCCTCGAAACGGGCATGCTCGGGGAGGCCGACATGCTCGAACGCTACAAGAGCGCCCGCTTCGGCTGGCTCACCGCGCGCGCCTACCCGCTCGCCGAACGCGACATGCTCAAGCTGCTCATGGACTGGTGCATCTGGCTGTTCGCCTTCGACGACGGCTTCTGCGAGTCGGAGGACCTCAGCACGCACACGGCGCTCATCGCCAGGGCGCTCCCGGAGATGTTCCGGGTGCTGCACGACATCGAGTCCGACGAGCCGATCACCAACGTCTTCGCCATCTCCCTGCGGGAACTCAAGAAGCGCATCGCCGTCCACGCCCAGCCCGACCAGCTCGACCGCTGGTGCAACGCCACGAAGGAGTACATCTTCGCGCAGGTCTGGGAGGCCGCCAACCGGGAGTCGGACGTGGTGCCGACCCCCCAGGACTACGTGTTCATGCGCCGCCGCACCGGGGCCATGTATCCCGTGTACGCGCTCATCGACATCGCCGGGGGCCACCGGCTGACCCCGGAGGAATGGCACCACCCGGACATCCGCGCGCTCACCGAGCACGCGAACGACCTCGTCGTCTGGGACAACGACCTGTTCTCGTACGCCAAGGAACGCATCCACGACCAGGCCCGCCACAACCTGGTGAACGTCCTGGTCACCCATCGCGGCTACTCCGTCCAGGAGGCGCTCGACGAGGTGGCGGCCATGCACGATCACGCCGTGGCGGAGATGGTGCGGCTACGCGAAGCCGTCGAGACATGGGCCACGCCCGCGGTGCTGGCCTACGTCCAGGGTCTCGAGCACTGGGTCCGGGGGCACATCGAGTATTCCCTGGGCAGCGCACGCTACATCCGTGCCTGGCCGTCGGGCACGCAGTGGACGCAGACCCACTGACCAGCCCGTCTAGGACGGGGCGTCCAACTCGCCCAGCGCGAGCGCGGACGCCTCGTCCAGGTCGAGCCGCGCACCCTCGTCGAAGGCCGCGTTGTAGCCGTCCAGGCCCATGATCCGCTGGCACTCCTTGACGCACTTCTCGTGATCGGTCTCCAGGAACGGAGCGCCGAGCATGGGCAGCCCGGCCGACTTCCAGTTCTGATGGAGGGCGCCGAGCAGCTGGGCCGCCATGTCGACGCGTTCGAGCGCGGTGAAGATCCTGGCCGTGGTCTCCAGCGCGATCAGGATGCCCAGCGTGTCGTGGAAGTGCCGCTTGATGCGCAGGCTCTCCTGGATGTTGCTGAGCGCCTGATCCGTCTTCATCGAGTGCAGCTGGGTCAGGGCCAGCGCCCAGTGCGCGTACGAGCTCACGAACAGCTCGCCACGCTCGGTGCAGACCTGCAGGCAGTCGGTCAGGAGCGATTCGGCCTCGTACATCTCACCCTGGGCGGTCAGCACGATCGACAGCTCGACGATGGCCGGCAGCAGGCCCGGGTTGAGCTCCTTGTTGTCGGTGTTGAACTCGATCGCCACACCCAGCAGCGCGCTGGCCTTCTGCAGGTCGCCCTGGAGGACCGCCGCGGTGCCCTGCATCTTGGAGGCGAGGATGACGGCCCGGGAGTCGCCCACCCTGACCGCTTCCTTGCTGCAGCGCTCGGCCGCCTCCAGCGCGCCCACGCTGTCGCCCTGGGAGCTGCGCACGTAGGACAGCACCCACAGCGCCTTGCACCGCTCCTTGCTCACGCCGCGGTTGGCCTCCAGCGCCCGCTCCAGGTAGAGCCGCCCCTCCCGCTGGAAGCCGCAACACACCCACATGAACCAGAGCGACGACAGCAGTTGCAGCGACAGCACCGACTCGCCCGGCGTGCGCAGCGCGTGCTCCAGCGCCAGCCGCACGTTGTCGTGCTCCTGGCGCATGCGGATGAACCAGTAGATCTGCCTCGGCCCGGACCAGGCGTCCTCGCTGCGCTGCGCCAGCGCGAGGTAGTAGGCCAGATGCCGGTGCCGCAGGTCCTGTGTCTGCCCGAGCTTGTCCAGCCACTCCTCGCCGTACTCCGCGAGCGTGTCGATCAGCTTGTAGCGGACCCCGGCGTGATTGCTCCTGATCAGCAGGATCGACTTCTCCACCAGCCCGGTGACCAGGTTGGTGATGTGCTCGGCGGGCAACCGGTCGTCGGAGCACACGTAACGGGCGGCGTCGAGCTCGAAGTCGCCGGAGAACACCGACAGCCGCGCCCACAGCAGCCGCTCGGCGGGCTCGCACAGCTCGTGACTCCACCCGATGGCCGCGCGCAGCGTCTGGTGCCGGGGCAGCGCCGTCCGGCTCGCGCCCGCCAGCAGGCTGAACCGGTCGGCCAGCAGGCCGAGGATCTGCTCGACGGAGAGCGCGCGCAGGCGGACGGCCGCCAGCTCGATCGCCAGTGGGATGCCGTCGAGCCTGCGGCACAGCTCGGCCACCGCGGCGATGTTCTGCTCCTCCAGCACGAAATCGGGCACCACGGCCCCGGCCCGCGCCGCGAACAGCTGCACCGACTCGTTGGTGAACAGGCTCTCCACCGGATCGTCGCCGGGCACCTGCAGCGGCGGCACCGGCACCACGTGCTCGTACGGCAACTGCAGCGACTGGCGGCTGGTGGCCAGCACCTTGAGGTTGGGCGCGGCCTCCAGCAGCTCGTGGACCAGCTGGGCGCAGCCCTGCACCAGATGCTCGCAGGTGTCGATGATGAGCAGCATGTCCCGCATGCCCACCCACTCCGCCAGCGACTCCGTCTCACTGCGGGAGGACTGGTCGGCGATGCCGAGCGCGGAGGCGATCGTGTGCCTGACCATCCCGGCGTCCTGCAGCCGGGCCAGGTCGGCGAACCAGACGCCGTCGGGATATTGCGCCCGGATCTGGTGCGCCAGCCGGAGCACCGTCCGCGACTTGCCGACCCCGCCGATCCCCGTGACGGTCACCAGGCGCGAGTCGCCGAGGTGCCGCTTGAGGTTGGCGAGCAGCCGCGTCCGCCCCACGAAGCTGGTCAGCTCCGCCGGTAGATTGCCGTCTCGCCGCCATCCTGACGGGGTGGCCATGGGTAGCCTCACGGGGGGATAGGCGACAAATCTGCCTACGCATCGTACCCCCGCCTTCGCCGCCTGTCCCGGCACCGGAAAGGGCGCTGGGGTCGGCTTTGTAGCACTGAGTAGCATGTATGCCGTGACGGAATTTCTCCCGGAGCAGACCTCCGATGACACCGACCAGGGCTGGGGCGAATGGCGCGAGGCCGACCCCGACGACTTCTACCGGGAGAACAAACCACCCCACTGGGGTTGATCAGTAGTCCTTGAGCTCGATGTCCGTGGCGAACCGGTCGGTCATTTTGAGCATCCCGCGGAGCAGCAGCCGGCGTTTGAAGACCCAGTTACGCATCGTGATCCGCGCGCGCGTGCCGGGCGCGAGGAACGGTCCGGCGCTGCCCTGCCTGGCCACCTTCGCATAGCCGCGGAACGCGCTCTCGTAGCCGGCGAACCCGGCCCGGTGATCACCGCGCGCGGCCGCCAGCTCTCCCGCCAGTACGTACGCCCCGACGACGGCCAGGCCGGTGCCGAAACCGCCCAGGGTGTTGCCGTAGGCGGCGTCCCCCAGCAGCACCACCCGGCCCTCGGCGTAGCGGTCCAGCTCCACCCGGCTGATCGAGTCGAGATAGACGTCCGGCGCCTGCGCCACCTTGGCCAAGACCTCGGGGATCCGCCAGCCCCCGCCCCGGTAGGCGTCCAGCAGGATCCGCCGCTGCTGCTCGATGTCGTAACGGTCGTAGTCGAGCGGCTCGGAGGCGAAGACGAAGAACGACGGCGCCTTCGGCCCGCCCAGCGCCACCATCCGGCCGGGCTCGTTGTACATCTGCCCGCCTTCTCCGGCGTCGATCTGGGCCAGCGCGTAGTAGTGGCCGAGGAAGCGCACGTACGCCTCCTCGGGGCCGAACGCCAGCCGCCGCACGTTCGAGTGGATGCCGTCCGCCCCCACCACCAGATCGAAGGTGCGCGGCGCGGCTCGCTCGAAGGTGACGCGCACGCCGTCGCCGGTCTGGGTCAGCGAGCTGATGGAGTCGCCGAAGACGTATGCGCACGTGTGCGCGGTCCGCTCGAACAGCAGGGCCGCCAGATCGCCGCGCGGGATCTCGATCTCCCCGCCGGTGAACTCGCCCGGCATGACCGCCAGCCGCCTGCCGTTCGCGTCGACGATGACCTGGTCGGAGCCGCCCGTCTGGCGTCGCCGTACCTCCTCCAGGATGCCCATGCGGGCCAGCACCGTGCGGTGCGTCACGCCCTTGAAATCGACCGCCTGCCCGCCCGTCCGCAGGGCCGGCGCCTTCTCCACCACGGTGACGTCGCAGCCGTAGCGGTCGAGCCAGTAGGCGAGCGCGGGGCCGGCGATGCTCGCGCCCGAGATGAGGACCTTCATGTTCTGCATGGTCAGGACTGTGCCGGGGACCGCTGACAGCTCACCCTCGGTCGGCTGACACCCAGGCCCGCGCCTGGTCCAGCACTGTCAGCGCCTCCTCACGGCCCGCCCGCGCGCCACGCGCGAACGCGACCGCGAACCCCTCCGCCCCGGCCTGCCGCCTGGCGGCCTCGGCGGTGCGAGCGACATGCGGATCCCCGGCCACGGCCACCCCCCGCAACGCCACGGCCACCCCCAGCAAAAGCGCCCCCCGCCGCCCCGCCACAGCCGAAGCCGCCGTGCTCCGGTGGGTCCGCGCCAGCGCCGGGATCCCGGTACGGCGGTCCGTGTCCCCATCCAGCCCCGCCAGAACCGCCTCGGCCTGCCACTCGGCGGCGTCGGCCAGATCCGACCCCAACGGCGACCGACACGCGGCGGCGACCGCCCGCTCGTAAAGCACCCACGCCCCGCCGCCCTGGCCGCCACCGGCCCTGCCGGCCCCGCCGTCGGCCCCGCCGCCAGACCCGGCGCCCGACCCGCCGGAACCGCCGTCGGCCCCGCCGCCACCGTCGCGCCGGCTGTCGCCGTCGCTCTCGGTTCCGGCCTCGCCGGCGGACAGTCGGGCGAGGGCCGCCAGGACGTGGGCCTGGGCCTGCTGGGCGCCGAAACCACCGCCCTGGGCGGCGGCCAGCGCCGCCTCCAGCCTCATGAGGGCCTCCGCCGAATCCCCTGCGGCCCACGCGAGCTCTCCCAGCCCCAGCCCGGCCATGACAGGAGCCTGCGAGCGGCCCGCCCGCGCGGCGGCCTCCCCGGCACGCCGGAAGTCGACGCTCGCGGCCGCGAGCTCACCCGCCCGTACCAGCGCCTCACCCCGACGCGCCAGTACGTCCGCCGTCTCCTCCAGCGCGCCCAACTCGTCGAGCAGCTCCAGCGCCTCCCGCCACAGCACCCGGCAGCGGTCCCACTCCCCACGCCAGCTCGCGATCACCGCCAGCCAGTCCAGCGCCTGCGCGATGCCCCACCGCTCACCCAGGGCCCGGAACCGCGCGAGCACCTCCTCCAGCTCCACCTCGGCCTCGGCCGGCTCGCCGTCGAGCAACCGCAGCAAGGCCCGGCTCAACCGCCCCAGAGCCACGCTCCACGGATCGGAGCCGAGCATCCCATCCCGCTCCGGCCCTACCGGCAAGGCGGGCGGCCCCACGGTCATCCCCCACAGCGCGGCGGTGAACGGATGACGCAACGGCCGTTCCAGCCCGCTCATGTACGCCTCCGCCCGCGCCCAGTGCTCCGGCGCTGCCCTGGGCACGGCATGCAGCACGCACATGACGTACGCCTCCTCCAGCCCGGGAAGCGGCGCGCCGGTGACCTTGAGCAGCTCGGCGGCCACGTCCCCGGCCTGGCTCTGCCGCCCGCTCAGCCACCAGCAGGTCGCCAGCTCCGTCACCATCCGCAGCGCCGCCTCCGGGTCATGCCGCACGGCCCAGCGCAGCGCGGCCATGAGGTTGCCGTGCTCGGCGGTCAGCAGAGCCAGCCAGCCGAGCTGCTCACCCCGCCGCAGCCACGGATCGGCCCGCCGCGCCAGCCCTTCGTACCAGCGAGCATGCCGCCCGCGTACACCGTCCTCCTCACCCGCCTCGGCCAGCCGCTCGGCACAGAACAACCTGATCGTCTCCAGCATCCGGTAACGCCCGCCGTCGACGCCGACCAGCGACTTGTCCACCAGATCCGCCAACACCCCGGCAACGTCGTCGGTGGCCCGCTCGCACACGGCTTCGACGGCCGCGATCGTCGCGCCTCCGGTGAACACCGCGAACCGCCTGGCCAGTGTCTGTTCCTCGGGGGTGAGCAGGTCCCAGCTCCACTCCACCACCGCCCGCAGCGCCCGATGCCTCGCCGCGCCCGTCCGATCGCCTCGGGACAGCAGCCGGAACCGGCCATGCTCGGCCAGCCGCGCGGCGATCTCCGCGACGTCGAACGACCGCAGCCGCGCCGCCGCCAGCTCGATGGCCAGCGGCAGCCCGTCCAGCGTGGCGCAGATCCGCACCACCGCGTCCACGTTGTCCTGCCGCACCTCGAACGCCGGCCGCACGGCTGCCGCCCGGTCGGCGAACAGCCGCACGGCGGGATACCCAAGCGCTTCCACCGCCGGCATGCCGACCGTCGGAGCTTTCGCGGCCGGGGAGCCGGATGGGGGGATGCCCTCGGTCGGGAGGCCGGGGGGTTCGGGAGGGGGGATGGCCAGCGGCGTCAGCGGCACCAGCGCTTCACCGGTGATGCCCAGCGGCTCGCGGCTGGTGGCCAGGACGCACAGCCGGGGACACTCGGCCAGCAGCGTGCGGACCAGTGCGGCGGCAGAGGCGATGAGATGTTCGCAGTTGTCCAGGACGATCACCGTGTCCCGCTCGGCGAGCGCCGACACCAAGCGCTGGACGGGATCACGCAGCTGAGCCGTGCGCAGCCCGCCTTCCCGCACCCCGAGCGCGCCCAGCACCACCCGAGCCACCTGCTCCACCCCGTACGAACCGGCAGCCGCTGAACTTCTCACCTCGGTAGGAGGGAGCGCGTCCCGGGCTGCTTCCGCATCCGTGGGTGTGGGGCGGGGGGCCGCTGAATCCCGCGCCTTCGGGGGTGGGAGGGGGGACAGGTCGGCGAAGTAGGTTTCGCGGCTGTCGCGGGCGGCCGCTTCGATGGCCAGCCGGGTCTTTCCGATGCCGCCGGGCCCGACGATCGTGCGCAGCCGGGAGCCGGGCGAGGCGAGCAGGGCGAGGTCGTGTTCGCGCCCCACGAAGCTGGTCAGCTGCGCCGGCAGTCTGCGGGGCGCGGGGGCGGGCGGCTCGGCGCGCAGGACGGTCAGGTGGGCGGCGGCGAGTTCGGGGGAGGGGTCGGCGCCGAGCTCGTCGGCGAGCAGGCGGCGGCCTTCCTCGAATGCCGCGAGCGCCTCCGCCTGCCGCCCCGCCGCGTGCAGCGCGCGCATCAACTGGGCCCTCAAGCGCTCGCGCAGCGGATGGGCCGACACCAGCCGCCGCAGCTCCGCCACCGGGGCGCTCCCGGGCAGCGCCAGCTCCGCTTCGGCGAGGTCTTCTCCGGCGGTGAGCCGCAGCTCTTCCAGCCGTGCCGCCTGCGCCTGCCCGAACGGCAGGTCGGGGAGGGCGGGCCCACGCCAGAGCCCGAGCGCTTGGCGGAGCGTCCCGGCGGCGTCCTGGAACCGGCCCGCCGACAGCAGATGCCGCCCCTGCCGGGCCAGCCGTTCGAACCGGTGCGCGTCCACGGTGCCGGGGTCCACGGCGAGCAGGTATCCGCCGCCCCGGAACTCGATCCGGCCGGCCCCCAGAGCGCGCCGCAACCGGGACACCTGGGCCTGCACGGCGTTGGCCGCACTGGCGGGCGGGTCCTCGCCGTACTGGCCGTCGATCAGTGCGTCCACGCCGACCACCTGTCCGGCGTTCAGCAGCAGCATCACCAGCACGGCGCGCGGCCGCGGCCCGCCGACGGGAATCAGCTCCCCGCCGGGGCCGCGCACCTCCAGGGGACCCAGGACGCCGAACCGCATGGACGCCAGTATCTAGCTGACCACGTCCTTACGGCGAAACCGGAGGAAGGCGGCGGCGATGAGGAGGGCGGCGTACGTGATCGACAGCGACGCGCCCCTGATCATGCCGCTCCAGTCCAGCTCCGGCGCGAGGGCGTCGAGCCAGGCGTTGTTCCAGAAGGTCGGCAGGAACTCGCGCAGCGCCCCCAGCGCCTCCACCGCCTGCAGGATGGTGCAGATGATCCACAGGCCCACGGCCCCGCCCACCGCGCCGAGCGGCGAGTCGGTGATGGTGGAGATGAGGAAGGCCAGGGCCGCCACGACGAGCTGGCTGACCATCGCGTAGCCGATGGCGATGCCGAAGCGCGGCAGGACGCTGAACGCCGGGATGGTCTCTCCCGTGCCGGGCACCTGGATGTCGGCCCAGCCGAACGCCAGCGTGCCCGCGAGCAGCGCCATCAGCGGCAGGCAGATCACGGCGGCGGCGGAGTAGCCGAGTGCCACGATGAGCTTCTGCCGCAGCAGGCGGTCGCGCGGCACCGGCGCCGCCAGCAGATAGCGCAGGGAGGACCAGCTCGCCTCGCTGGCCACGGTGTCACCGCAGAACAGGGCGACGGCGACGACCAGCAGGAAGCTCGCGGAGACCGACAGGGCGAACGCCGCGAAGTTGAGGCCGCTCGCGGTTGCCAGGTCGGAGATGCGCAGGGCGGACTGCTGGTTGCCGCCGCCCTGCGGGCCGAACTGGAAGGCCACCACGAGGATCCACGGCAACGCCAGCAGCAGCCCGAACATGACCAGGGTGCGCCGCCGCTTGAACTGCCGGACGATCTCCACCCGCAGCGGAAGGGTGCGGCGGGGCGCGTAGCCCGTCGCGGCGGTCATGCCTTGTCTCCGATCAGGTCCAGGAACACGTCTTCCAGGCGCGGGCCGTGCCCGTTGGTGGCGGTGGCGGAGCTGAGCAGCACCGACACCGGTCCGCTCGACACCAGCCTGCCCCGGTGCATGACGACGACGTGGGTGCAGGTCTGCTCGACCTCGGCCAGCAGATGGCTGGAGACGATGACGGTACGGCCGTCGCGCGCGTAGCGCTTGAGCACCTCGCGCATCTCCCTGATCTGGGGCGGGTCCAGGCCGTTGGTGGGCTCGTCCAGCACGAGCAGGTCGGGCATGCCGAGCATGGCCTGCGCGATCGCCAGGCGCTGGCGCATGCCTTGTGAGTAGGTGCGTACGGCCCGGTCCAGCGCCTTGCCGAGCCCGGCGATCGCCAGCGCCTCGTCGAAACGGGCGTCGGCGGTGGGGCGGCCGGTGGCGGCCCAGTAGAGATGGAGGTTGTCGCGGCCGGACAGGTGCGGCAGGAACCCGGGGCCTTCGACGAACACGCCGAGCCGGGACAGCACCGGCGCCCCCGGAGTGACCGTTTCACCAAATATCCGGATCTGGCCGTCGTCGGGGCGGATCAGGCCCAGCATCATCCGCATCGTGGTCGTCTTACCCGCGCCGTTCGGCCCGAGCAGACCCAGCACCTCGCCCTGCTCCACCCGGAACGACAGCCCGTCGACGGCCAGCTCACCGTTGCGGTAGGCCTTGGTGAGCCCGCTGATCTCCAGCGGGGCCACCGGCCCGTCCGGCGCGGCGGCGGACGCCGGGGCGGCGGCCCGCCGCCGGCGGGTGACCAGCAGGACACCGGCGAGCACGATCGATGCGAGCGGCATCGCCCACACCCACCACGCGACCCCGGTCACCGGCGCGGCCAGCGTGGCCACCGTCGGGACCGAGAGCGCGGGGGAGGCCAGGCCGATCCGGTAGGAGGCGGGCTCGGCGGGCGTGGCGAACCCCATGTCGGTGGTCGCCACCACCAGCCGGAGCCGGTGCCCGACGGCGAAGCGATAGTCCACCACCGGCAGCTTGACCTCGACCTCGACGAACTCGGCCCCCTCGGGGACGGTCACCCGCAGCGGGGAGACCAGGCCGGCGGGCAGGGCCGGCGGCTGGAGGGAGTCGGAGACGTCGAAGAGCTTGGCGAACAACGTCACCTCGCCGCTGCCGTACACCTTGATCTTGGTGGTGGGGCTGCCGGTGAGCTGGAGCGGGGCGGTGAGCGGCGCGGAGTCGAAGGCGGCGCTCTGGCCGGGCATGTCGAGCGAGACGCTCGCGGTGCCCTGGCCGCCCAGCAGGCCGCCGACGCCCGGCACGGTGGAGATCGAGGCGGGGGAGCCGCCGGGCGGGTTGACGATGTTCTGCTCGGGGCCGGTGAGCGTGACGGTGGTGACGTCGGTGCCGCTCAGGCCGGGGTAGGCGGCGGCTTCGGGATGCAGGCGGATCCGCTGGCGGGTGCCGGGGTCGCGGCCGCCGTCGCGGGTCACGGTGAAGGCGCTGACGGAGGCGGGCTCGCCCTTGAGGTGGCGGGCGAACCAGGCGGTCGTCTGCTCGTGCAGCCAGTCCGCCTCGCCGTTGCCGCCGTCATGGCCGCCGTCGTACCAGGCCAGGCTGACCGGGGTGCCGGCGGCGGCGATCGCCCTGGCGTTGGCGTCGGCGTGCTCCAGCGGGAACAGCGAGTCGCGCTGGCCCTGGATGAGCAGCGTCGGCGCCTTGATCTGCCCGGCCACCGCCACGGAGCTGGACTTGGCCAGCAACGCCAGGGCCTCGGGCGTGGCTCTGCCGGTCTTGGCGATCTCCTGGTAGGCCTCGCAGATGGCGGGCAGGAACCGGCCGCACCGCGCCTGCTCGGCGGTCAGCGCCTCGGGCTGCCGGTTGAGGGCGTCCAGGCCCTGCGCGACCCCGGCCCCGGCCCCGGCGCCGCCCCGGCCGAAGAAGATGCCTGCCCACATGCGCTTGAACACGCCGTTCTCGGGGCCCTTGCCGGTGACGTCCGGGAACAGCGCGTCGGCCAGGTCGGACCAGGTGATCTGGGGCACGATCGCGTCGACCCGGGCGTCGTGGGCGGCCGTCATCAGCGCGATGGAGCCGCCGTAGGAGCCGCCCGTGATGCCCACGCGCGGGTCGCCGGCGGCGTCGAGCCGGACCTCGGGCCGCTTGGCCAGCCAGTCGATGAGCTGCTTGACGTCCTTGACCTCGTAGTCGGCGGTGTTGAGCGCGATCTCGCCGGTGGAGGCGCCGAAGCCGCGCGCCGACCAGGTCAGCACGGCGTAGCCCGCCTCGGCCAGGCGGACGGCCTCCTGGCGGACGCTCTGCTTGCTGCCGCCGAAGCCGTGCGCGAGAAGCACCGCGGGCGCCTTCTCCCCGCCGGGCGGGGCGAAGAAGGTCGTGTCGAGCTCGACCCGCTGGTCGTCAGCGGGTCCGTCGACGACGGCGATCCGCTGATGCTGACCGCTGACCTCCGGCCCCGACGGCCACACCGACCACGTCACCACCCCTACGAGGGCGAGCACCGTGACCAGCACGGCCGTACGTTTCATGGCGGTGAGCCTACTTTCCGCACCTGAGAGATCGCTGAGACGGCCTGGTAGCCGATTCTGACCAGCTGGTCAGGGTTCGCGGTCATCTCGTGACCGAAAACTTGCCAGGCGAGGGGTGTAGCGGCCCCCGGGCCTGATGACCGTAAGATTTCGGCCGTGAAGTCACCAGCGACGCTTAAGACGGCCGCCCAGTGGGCCCTGCCGTACTGGACCAGAGGCCCGGCGGGACGCGCGACGCCGCCTGATCTGCTCCGGGTGCTCTACGTCGGATGGCTGGTGGCGTTCTCGCTCAAGGTGCTCGGCTCGGCGTGGGACGTCTCCTGGCACTTCATGTGGCTGCGCGACGACCTGGCCCCGCCCCACCTGCTCAACTCCGCGGGCACCGCCATCGTCCTCGCGTTGACGATCATCCACGGCTACACCGGCTACGGCGTCGACCGGGCGGCGCTGCGGCTGATCCAGTGGGGCACCGGCGTCTTCCTGGTCGCGGTGCCGCTCGACCTGATCAACCATCGGGTCAACGGCCTGGACATCACGTCCTGGAGCCCGTCGCACCTCGCGCTGTACATCGGCACCTTCTTCATGATCGCGGGCGTGGTGCGCGGCTGGTTCGTCAGCGCGTCCCCGGGGCGGACGCGCACCGTGATGCTGGGCGCGTTCCTCGCCTTCT
Source organism: Nonomuraea glycinis (assembly GCF_035920485.1). GTDB lineage: Bacteria > Actinomycetota > Actinomycetes > Streptosporangiales > Streptosporangiaceae > Nonomuraea > Nonomuraea glycinis. Next base: position 9,213,251 of record NZ_CP109166.1, on the reverse strand, counting down.
TTCTGGAGAACGTGCACTTCCCCGAGCAGCACCAGGAGTACGGCATCCTGTCGCTGGGGGCGTGGAACAACGGCGTCGTCTACGCCGAGAAGATCCTGCTGGACTTCGCCGCCGACCAGATGGGCCGCCCGGTGGACCACATCATGGTCACCAACTTCACGCTGCCCGTCCCCGACCTCCTGTACCCGGTGTACGCGGTCGTCGTCGGCGTCGGCGTGCTGGTGGCCGCCCGGATGATGATCGGCAGGTTCGGCGCGGCGACGCTGGTGGCGGCCGCCTACGTGGGCGTCCGCGTGCTGTTCTGGCCGATGCTCACCTTCACCGGCTTCCCGCCGTCGGCGCTGCCGTTGTTCCTGGTGGCCGCCGGGCTCTGCGTGGACCTGGCCTTCCTGCTGCGGCATCCGCTGGTGCGGGCCGTGCTCGGGTCCGTCGTGGCGACGGCCGCCGTCTACGGCGGCCTGGTCGCGCAGAGCACGCTCATGGGACCTGTGTACGACCTGCTCATGGGCCAGGACGACCTGCTGGGGGCGCCGCCCCTGGCCACGGCGTCGGCCGTCTGGGCCGGGCCCGGCCTGCTGGTCGTCTGGCTGGCCTGCGAGTGGTACGCGACCCGGCGTCAGCCGACGGCGGCCCGGGTGATCGCCACCGCCACGCCGTAGGCCAGCCCCATCACGGCCAGCTCCGCGGTCGCCCAGACGGCCACCGTCGTGGCCTCGCCCCTGCGGATGCCGGGCATCAGCCGGAACCGGATGTGCGCCGCCAGCGGCACCAGCAGCACGGTCAGCGTCACCTTGGTCAGCACGAGGAGGCCGTACTGACTGGTCAGGATCGCGCCGGGCAGCTCGACGCCGGGCGTGAGCGCCATCGTGCCCAGCCCGCTCACCAGCCCGGACATGGCCACCATGAGCAGGCAGACGGTCGCCAGCCGGGAGAAGCGCGGCAGCACGACGGCCAGCAGCTCCCTGCGTGAGGCGACGAACACGACCGTCGCGACCAGGCCGCCCGTCCACGCGGCGGCGCCCATGACGTGCACCTCCATCATGATCATGATGGGGTCGTGCCAGACGGAGTTCACGGCGTGCCCGGTCACGGGGATGGGCAGCAGGCCGAACAGGGCCACGATGATGCGCAGCTCGGCCGGCACCTTCTCGCCGAACCGCACCGCCATCAGCCCGATCCCCGCCGCGGCCAGCGCGCAGGCGGCGCTGAAGAGCAGCCCCTGGCCGGTGCCGACGGTGTCCACGTAGGAGGCGATCATGCCGAGGGTGGGCACGCTGCCGGGGTTGAGCTCGGCCGTCTGGAGCACGATCGTCAGCAGGGCGCAGACGGCCCACGCCCAGGCGGCGGTGACGGTGAGCGGCCGCACCCGGCGCATGACCGGCTCGGTCCTGTCCGGCGCGTCGAAGCCCAGCAGCTTGGCCAGCAGGCTCAGCCCCACCACGGCCACGGCCGAGATGTCGAGCAGCACCCGCACCACGGGCAGCCCCACGGTCACGATCGCCCCGGGCATGGGGATGCCGGGCACCGCCTCCTGCGCGGTGAGCGTGCCGGCCACCACGGTGGCCACGACCGCGCACACGGCGAACACCCCGGCACTCAGCGACCCGCCGACCCGCTGCTCCCGAGGGGCGTCGGTGACCGTCACGCGCGCGCCCCCTCTCCAGGCCGAACCGCCGCGTCACCGGACCCGCCCTGATCGTCAGGGGAGGTGCGCGGGCCGGCTCGCCGTAGGGCCACGGCGGTGCCCGCCGCGAGCACCAGCAGGGCGGCCACGATCCACACCACGGCCATGCCCGCCCCGCCGTTCGCGGCGGCCTCGGCCGCCGCCGCTCCGGCGTCCGTCCCGGCGCCGGTCTCCTGCGGGGCCGGGGCGGCGGCGCCGCCGCCGGCGAGGGTGAAGTCGATCTTGCCCGTGACCGGGTGCCCGTCGGCCGACAGGATCCGGTAGCCGACCACGTACGCCCCGTCCGCCGTCAGCGGCTTGACCTTGACCGTCACCCGCTCGGCGGCCACCGTCGCCGCCCCGTCGGCCCACGCCGACCCGTCCGCCCCGGTCACGCCGATCTGCGCGTAGCCCTGGCGTACCGGCTGGTCGAACACCAGCGTGATCTGCTGGGGCGGGGCCGACAGCGCCGCCCCGTCCTTGGGGTCGCTGCTGATCAGCACGTTGTGCGCCTGTGCGGGGGGAGCGATCCCCAGCGCCGCGCAGGCGAGCAGCAGGACCGTGACTAGCCGCCTCACCGATCAAACCCTTCCGTGGTCGCGTCCGGACCCGTATATGCTCCCATCCCCGGTGCGGCCTGTTCGCCGCCCTGCACCCCGGGGTCGCTCAGAGGTCCTCCACGGCCACGCCCAGTTCCATGGCGGCCGCCGTACGGACGAGCTGGGTGACGCGGCGGCGCGACAGGAGCTTGCCGTGCACGTTGATCTGGATCGCCAGCCCGTCGCTGAGCGCGAAGATCCGCCAGGTGGCGGCCTCCGGGTCGGCGCAGGTGAAGACGCCCGACTCGACGCCGGCCTCGATGATGCCGCGCAGCACCACCCGCCCCTGTACGTCCAGCCGCCGCGAGGTCTCCTCCAGCTCGTCGCTGCGCATCGATTCAGCCCAGGCGTCGATCCACAGGCGCCAGCCCTCGGGCGAGCCGGTGGGCGAGCAGAGCCGCAGCAGCGCCCGCAGCCGATCCAGCGGTGGCCGCTGCGACCGCTCGACGCCGTTCAGCGATTCCAGGTGACGTCGGGCCGCGTACGCGAACGCCTGGGCGAAGAGCCGATCCTTCGTTTCGAAGTGATAGAAGAGCAGGCCCTGGCTGACACCGGCGGCTCGGGCGATGTCCATGGTTCGGGTATGACCGAAACCCTGAGCCGCGATCACCTCGCATGCGGTTTTCAACAAATCCTCGCGCCGTAACCGGCTGAAACCTGGAGTCACATGTAGTGACTTTAATCATTGCGCAAAGTCATTTGTAGGACAAAGCGGGCACCAGGGGCGGAGTCTTCGATCGTGAGAGAGACGTTATGTGCGCGCGCTATCTCGCGGGCGCTGGGCCGCCCTGCCGCAGCGGCGGTCGCAGGGCGGCTCAGTCCTGCCGCAGCGGCAGCCGCAGCATGAACCGGGCGCCGGTGTCGGAGTCCTCGATGGTGAGAGTGCCGCCGTGCGTCTCGGCGACGTCGCGCGCGATGGCCAGGCCGAGCCCGGTGCCCCCGGCGTCACGGCTGCGTGAGGCGTCCAGCCTGGTGAATCGCCGGAAGACCTCTTCGCGTTGTTCGGGCGCGATGCCCCCGCCGTCGTCCAGCACTTCCAGCGTGGCCTGGTCGTTCTTCCGGACGGAGACGCAGATCATCTTCTCCGCGTGCCGCTCGGCGTTGTCGAGCAGGTTCGTCAGCAGGCGGGCGAGTCTGAGCCGGTCGCCGGTGACCGTCACGCCGGACTGCAGCGTGATGACCATCAGCTTGGAGCGGTGCCTGGCGGTCTCCGTGGTGACCAGCTCCGCCAGGTCCACCGGGTCCTTGGCGGCCAGGGTGCCCGCGTCGAGCTTGGCCAGCGTGAGCAGGTCGGTGACCAGGGCCTGCAGCCGGTCCAGGCTGGCCAGCAGGGCCCGGCCGGTCGCGGGCCAGTCGGTGTCCTCCGGGTAGAGCAGGGCCTCCTCGATCCGGGTGCGCATCGCGGTGAGCGGACTGCGCAGGTCGTGCGAGGCGTCGGAGGCGAACCTGCGCTGCTGCTCCATCGCCGCTTCCAGCCGCTCCAGCGTCTGGTTGGCGGTCTCGGCCAGGGCGCGGATCTCGTCGTCGGTGGCGGGCACCGGCACGCGCATGCCGCCGCCGCCGGCGGCGATCTCGGCCAGGTAGGCGCGGATCCGATCCACCGGCGCGAGCGTGTCGGCCACGATCCGCGAGACGCCGAACCAGGTCAGCGCCACCAGCCCGAGCGAGAGCACGAGCAGGGCGGTCGGCAGGCTCGGCGTGACGTACCAGGGGATCGTCTTCTCCGTGCTGTACACCAGCCAGTCACCCGACGACCGGTAGACGCGGAAGACAGCCAGGACGTTGCACTGGCCGGGAAACGGGGGCAGGTCACACGTGTACTGGAGCAGTCTGGTCCCACGGGAGGGTACGGCCGTGCTCATGCGCGGCGCCCTGGCGAGGTCCGGCGTCCAGGACGCCACCCGTCCCTGGCCGTCGATCGCCTGGATGCTGGGCTGGCCGGAACGCAGCACGTCGGGCAGCCGGTCCCGCTCGATCAGGTGGATCACCCGCAGCGCGGCGTTCGTCACCGCGACCCGCTGTGCCTCGGCGGCCGTGGCATGCACCATGTAGAGCACGAGAGAGCTGACCACGACGCAGAGCAGCGCCATGGCCACGGTGGCGAGCACCGTCAGCCGCGCGCGCACGGACGTGCCGAACCGCTTGATCACACCTTTCCCCCCGGTGACCAGGTGATCACACTAAGCCGCTTCGTTACCAGTTAACGGAGATTCAGCGACAAATCTGGATAAAACACCACCAGAGCATTGCTCTGTACGCCCTCCGCGCCGCTGGTTAGAGTAAGTGGGCACTGATGCCGAGGAGTCGACGTGAATCTCACTGATTACCGCCGTACCGCCAGGGCCTGGCTGGTGGCCAACACCCCGTCGGACGACCGGCCGCAGGGCGATCCGACCGCCCGGGCCAAGGAATTCATGGCCAAGCTCTACGACGCCGGCTACAGCGGCATCACCTGGCCGCGCCAGTGGGGCGGCCAGGGCCTGACCCAGGCCGAGGAGCGCGCCTTCGCCGCCGAGGCCACCCACTTCACCCTGCCCCTGTACGTCTTCTCCATCGGCCTCGGCATGACCGGCCCCACCCTGGTCGACCGCGGCACCGACGAGCAGCGCGCGCGCTTCGTCCGGCCGCTGCTGCGCGGCGAGGAGATCTGGTGCCAGCTGTTCTCCGAGCCCGGCGCGGGCAGCGACGTGGCCGCCCTGCAGACCAGGGCGGTGCGCGACGGCGGCGGCTGGATCGTCAGCGGCCAGAAGGTGTGGACCTCGGTCGCCCAATACGCCGACTGGGGGCTGCTGCTCGCCCGCACCGACGTGGACGTGCCCAAGCACAAGGGCCTGACCATGTTCGTGGTGGACATGCGCCACCCCGGCGTCACCGTCAGGCCGCTCCGGGACATGAGCGGCCGGGCGAACTTCAACGAGATCTTCTTCGATGACGTGCCGATCCCCGACGAGCACCGCGTCGGTGAGGTCAACGACGGCTGGAGCGTGGCGGTCACGACGCTGCTGCACGAGCGGCTGTCGATCTCGGCGGGCGTCGGCATGGGCGGCCAGAAGGACAACCCCGCCTCCGTGGCGGCGCTGCGCGAGGTGCTCGACACCAGCGACCCGCTGGTCCGCGACGAGCTCGTCGAGCTGCACATCCGCTCGCGCGCCCTGGCGCTGTTCAACCAGCGCCTGGCCCAGGAGACCAACGCGGGTGTCTTCCCCGGCGCCCGCGGCAGCGCCGCCAAGCTGCTGCTGGCCGAGCTCTACCTGTTCCAGGCCGACCTTGCCACCCGGCTGGCCGGCCCCGCCTCGGTCGTCGGCGGCCACCCGCTCGGCCACGCGCTCAGCCTCGCCCCCGGGATGGCCCTGGGCGGCGGCACCAACGAGATCATGCGCAACATCATCGGTGACCGCGTGCTCAACCTGCCGCCCGAGCCGAGGGTGGACAAGACCGTGCCGTTCAAGGACCTGAAGGTGGGGACGCAGACGTGAAGCTCGTACTCAGCCAGGAGCAGCGGGAACTGCGCGCGGCCGTCCGCGCCTTCCTGGGCGCGGCCTCGCCGCTGCCCAAGGTCCGCGAGGGCTACGACCCCGAGGTGTACGCGCGCCTGTCCGGCGAGCTCGGCCTGTTTGGGCTGATCGTCGCCGAGGAGTACGGCGGAGCCGGCGCGGGCTTCGCCGAGCTGGCGGTCGTGCTGGAGGAGACCGGCGCGGCGCTGCTGCCCGGCCCCTTCCTGGCCACCACGTTCGCCGCCATCGCGCTGGCCGAGGTGCCGGACAAGGAGCTGCTCACCGCGATCGCCGAAGGCCGGATCGCCGCCACCCTCGCCCAGCCGTCCATCGACCTCATCGCGGACGAGGTCGCGGGGGAGTCCGCCACCGTCACCGGGACACTGGCCCAGGTGCTGTCCGGCATGGAGGCCGACATGCTGGTGTCGCCCGCCCTGACCGGAGACGGTGTGATCATGGTCGCCGTCGAGCTCGCCGGCGAGGGCGTCACCAGGACCGCGCTGGAGACGCTCGACCTCACCCGGGGCCAGGCCAGGGTCGAGCTCGCCGGCGCCCGTGCGCGGGTGCTCGGGCCCCGCACCGAGGGCGGCGTCGGCGACCGGCTGGCGGTGGCGCTGGCGGCCGAGCAGCTCGGCGTGATGCGGGCCGCGCTGGACGCCATCGTGGCGTACGCCAAGGTCCGGGTGACTTTCGGCCGATATATCGGCTCCTATCAGGGCGTCAAGCACAAGCTCGCCGACATGCACTGCAAGCTCGAACAGGCCGAGTCCATCGTCCGCTACGCCGCCTGGGCCGCCGACGAGTCCCCCGGCGAGCTGCCCGAGGCCGCCGCGCTGGCCCAGGCCTACGTCGGCCGCGCCTGCTTCGAGGTGGCCCGCGACCACCTGCTGCTGCACGGCGGCATCGGCTACACCTGGGAGCACGACGCGCACCTGTTCTACAAGCGGGCCAAGACCGACGAGGTGCTGCTCGGCCCGCCCCGCGTCCACCGCGCCCGCCTCGCCGAGTCCCTGGGGCTGTGATGGACGTCAGCGCGCTGCCCGGCTTCTACGCGATCGCCCAGGCCGACCCCGACCGGCTCGCGGTGATCGACACCGACGGGTCGCGGACCACCTACGGCGAGTTGCTCGCAAGGGTCGACCAGGTGTCACACGGGCTGCGCGACCGCGGGCTCACCACCGGCGACGTCGTGGCGGGCGTGCTGCCCAACGGCCTCGACGCGATCGTCATGCTGATGGCCACCGGGCAACTCGGCCTGTACTACGTGCCCGTCAACTGGCATCTGACCCAGGCCGAGGTGGCGTACATCCTGGACGACTGCGACGCCAGGCTGGTCGTGGCGGGCGAGGCGGAGGCGGCGGCCGTGCCGGGGGCCGAGATCGGGACGGACCGGCTGGCGGCGGGGCAGCCGGCCACCGCGCCGGAGGAGCGGGCCGCCGGGGCGGTCATGTGGTACACCTCCGGCACCACCGGCTTCCCCAAGGGGGTGCAGCGCCCGCTGCCGGGCGCCGCGCCGGAGAGCATCGTGCCGCTCTACACCTGGTTCCTCGGCGAGGTCCTCGACCTGCGGCCGGGCGACGGCGTGCACCTGGTGACCTCGCCGATGTACCACTCCGCGCCGTGCGCCCACACGCAGTTCGCGCTGCATCTAGGGCACACCGTGGTGATCGCGCCCCGGTTCGAGCCGGCCGCCGTCCTGGAGCTGATCGACCGGCACCGGGTGACGAACGCGATGATGGTGCCGACCATGTTCCACCGGATGCTGCGCCTGCCCGCGGAGGTCAGGCAGCGCTTCGACGTCTCCAGTCTCCGGCAGGTCATCCACACCGCCGCCGCCTGCCCGGTCGCGGTCAAGCAGGCGATGATGGACTGGTGGGGGCCGGTGCTGTACGAGTACTACGGCTCCACCGAGTCCACCATCGCCTTCGCCGTCCGGCCGCACGACTGGCTGGCCAGGCCCGGCACCGTGGGCCGGCCCGCGCCCACGTTCGAGGCGAAGATCCTGGACGCGGCGGGGGAGGAGGTGCCCGTGGGCGAGCCCGGCCTCATCCACGTCAAGTCCGGCCTGGGCGCCTTCGAATACCGCAAGGACCAGGCCAAGACCGCCGCCAGCATGCGCGGCGAGTGGTACGCCCCCGGCGACATCGGCTATCTGGACGAGGACGGCTTCCTGTTCCTGTGCGACCGGCGCACCGACCTGATCATCTCGGGCGGGGTCAACATCTATCCCGCCGAGATCGAGGCCGCGCTGCTGGAGCACCCGGCGGTGGCCGACGTGGCCGTCATCGGGGTGCCGGACGAGGAGTGGGGCCACCAGGTGGTCGCCCTCGTCGAGCCGGCCGAGGGCGTCACGCCGGGGCCCGAGCTCACCGCCCGGCTGCTCGACCACTGCGGGCCGCGCATCGCCAAGTTCAAGCACCCGAGGGTGATCGAGTACCGCGAGCGGCTGCCCCGCACCCCCACGGGCAAGCTGTCCCGTTCCAAGGTCAGGCAGGCGTACCTGGAGGCGCGCTGACGGCCCCGCCCACCGCCCGGCCGTAGCGCTCCGCCAGCAGTCGTACGGCGTCCGCCAGCTCGGGCGGGTCGAGCACCTCGAAGTCCACCCCGAGGAGGCCGACCCAGGCGGCCATCCCGACGAGGTCGTCGCCGCCCAGCCGGAGCAGGCAGGTGCCGTCGTCGACCGGCTTGATGTCCAGCTCGGGGGAGGACAGCCGGGCCCGCAGTTCCGCCTCGGAGAGGTGCACGCGCACGGTCCCCCGATGCCGCCACATGGCGGTGTTCACGCCCTTCTCCACGAACGCCGCCACATCGCCGTCCGCGGGCAGTTCGCGCGCGGTGAAGCGGGGACCCGTCGGCGTGCGCGGCCTGAGGCGGTCGACCCGGAAGGTCCGCCAGTCCTTCCGCTCGCTGTCATAGCCGACGAGATACCACCGGCCCCGCCGGTGCACCAGCCGGTACGGCTCCACGTCCCGCACGCTCCCGGCGCCGTCGTGTCCGGTGTAGTCGAAGCGGAGCCGCTCGCGGTCGCGGGCCGCGTTCGCGATCGTGGTCAGCACCTCGGGCGCCACCAGCGGCGACCTGCCGGGGATCTGCACGGTGAAGGCGTTGAGCGTGCCGACCCGCCGCCGCAGCCGGGACGGCAGCACCTGCTCCAGCTTGGCCAGCGCGCGCACCGACGACTCCTCGATGCCCGCCACGCCGCCGCCCGCCGCCCTGCCGAGCCCGACGGCGACCGCGACGGCCTCCTCGTCGTCGAGCAGCAGCGGCGGCAGCGCGGCCCCGGCGCCCAGCCGGTAACCGCCGGCGACGCCGGGCGTGGCGTGCACCGGGTAGCCGAGCTCGCGCAGCCGATCGATGTCGTTGCGGATCGTCCTGGTCGAGACCCCGAGCCGATCGGACAGCTCGGGGCCGGACCACTCCTTGTGCGCCTGGAGCAGCGACAGCAGCTTGAGCAGGCGGGCCGAGGTCGTCAGCATGCCTGCCAGTCTGCCCGCTATCGCGGCAAGGTGGCTTCCGCGTTGAGCACGGTCAGCCTCCGAAGATCCGCTGGATCTGCTGGAACACCACGATGACGGTCAGCGTGCCGAAGAAGGCCACCGACCAGATCAGCGCGCCGAGCCGGTAGGAGCGGACCTTGATGGCGTCGGGCAGCGACCTGCGGTTCAGGATGATCAGCAGGATCGAGTAGACGAACATCATCACGGCCGCGAAGCTCGCCGAGAACACGAGCAGGATGAGCGGCTGGTCGAAGCCCGCCAGCAGGATGAGCGTGCCGACCACCGCGGCGCCCCAGACCAGCAGGAAGTAGATCCGGTTGACCGAGATGGCGCGGTCGCGCAGGTAGACGGTCTTGAGCATGTCCGAGGCCAGCCGCGAGGTGTAGTCGACGATGCCCATCGCCGAGGCGAACAGCGCCAGCGCGCCGATCACCCAGAACAGCACACCGAACCACGGCGCCACGACCTCCTGCAGCACCTGGCCCTCTACCTGAAGGAAGTCGATGCCGTTGGCCAGGCCCTCCCGGCCGAACACGGTGGAGTAGGCCAGCATCGACATCAGCGCGATCGTCAGGAACGACACCAGCGCGAACGTGGACGCCTGCTCGATGTTGGCGAAGCGCCACCAGGCCCGCCAGCGGTCCAGGTTCGCCTTCGTGGGCGCGAACTGGAAGCCGGTCGACGCGGCGGCCTCCTCGTGCCCGGTGACCGGACTGACCAGGCGCGGCACGTACAGGCCCATGCCGAAGCCCTTGTCGCGGATCCAGTTGCTCTGGCACAGGTTCTGCCCGCCGCCCGCGCCCGCGTAGGCGATGGCGCCCATCAGCAGGGCGAAGTCCAGCGGCGGCACCGGGAACTGGGCGCCGACGGTCAGGCCGCGGCCGAGCTGCACCCAGCTCTCGGCGGTGATCGCGAACACGATGGCGACCACCACGAGGATGATCACCAGGCCGATCTTGACGAAGATCACTCGTTCCAGCGCGTTGTAGATGACCGGCGCCAGCGTCAGCCCCAGTGCGATCACCACCAGCATGCCGATGGCGATCCAGCGCACGCTGTCCTCACCGGAGCCGGTCAGGTAGGTCACCATGGTGGCCGACGTGGTCACCCACCCCGGCCAGAGGTTCGAGCCGAGCGTCATGAGGACGAACACGAGCCCCCAGTGTTTCCACATCCGGCTGAACCCGGTGAGCGCGGTCTCACCGGTGGCCAGCGTGTAGCGCTCGATCTCCATGTTGAGGAACCACTGGGTGACGATGCCGATCAGGGCGCCCCAGATGAACACCAGGCCCACCTGGGAGGCGATGTACGGCCACAGGATGAACTCTCCCGAGGCGAGTCCGACCCCGGCTCCCACCAGGCCGGGGCCGATGATGCGCCACTGCGACCGAGGCGGGTCGGGCAGATCACGGATGGCGACGGGGGGTAGGACTCGCGCAGGAACCGTTGGAGTGAATTCCGTCATGCGGCTCTCCTTGCTCGCTTTCCTTGACGCCACATTACAGAGATCCGAAACTTGGGTGGAATACCCCGGTCAACGATGATTCAGGATGTATTTTCCGTCCGTGGTGAAACCCGTGACCCGGGCCCCTTGGCCGAGCGGCCCGCCGAGCGCCTCCCGTACGGCCAGCCGCCACTCCCGCGCCGCCGCCGGATCTTCCCGCCGCAGGGTCTCGATGTCGCGCGGCGTCGCCACCAGCACCACCGGGCCGCGGACCGCGGTCACGACCGGCCGCTCGTCCACCGCCTCCAGCGCGCTCGGCCACGCCGGCGCGACCGCCTCGCCGCCGGGCGGCTCGGCCAGGTGCCAGACCGCCAGCAGCCGGTCCGACTCGTCCCCCTCGTTGATCGCGTCGACCATGACGCCGTAGAAACTCCTCAGGTACGCCTCCGGCCTGGCGCCCAGCTTGACCAGGTTGAAGTGCGCGTTCCTGCGCACCAGCGGGTCGAACGTCCAGGTGATCCGGTCCAGCCCGCGCTCCCGGCACCAGGCGCGCTGGTGCAGCTTGAGCGCGTGACCGACACCGCGTCCCATCACCGCCCCGGTGACGTGCGAGTGCAGCGTCCGATCCGCGGCCAGGAACCCCACCGACGCGCCCACGAGGGCGTCGCCCTCGAAGGCGCCCGCCACGTACCCGCCCGTGTGCGAGAAGGCGACCAGCAGCTCCATCGGCACGGGCGCGTTGCCCGGCTCGGGATGCCAGATGTCGTCGAAGAGCCGGTACACCCGCTCCCACTCGGCGAACTCCCGCAACTCGCGGATCACCACGCCGCCGCGCGCGGCCGCCTCCGCCGCCAGGTCTGTCACGAGGTCGTCATACCCACCTCATACCCGCCGAGGTCACGCCAGCAGCTCGGTGAGGAGCCGGTGCACGTTCCCCCCGATGATCTTCTGTACGTCCTTGTCCGGCAGCCCGCGCCCGAGCAGCCCCTCGGTCACCATGGGCAACCCCGCCGGGCCGTCCAGACCGGGCACCGCCGCGGTCGGGTCCAGGCCGTAGGAGTGCTCACAGCACGGCGGCGTCAGCTCCGTGATCACCTCGCGGACGAAGTCCGGCCCCATGCCGACATGGTCGATCCCGGCCACCTCCGCGACGTGCTCGATGTGGTCGAGCAGGTGGTCCAGGGTCGCCTCGTGCTCGCGCTCGTGGAGGAACCCGGCGAAGAAGTTCACACAGACCACGCCGCCCGTGGCGGCCACGCCGCGCAACTGCTCGTCGGTGAGGTTGCGGTGGTGGTCGCGCAGCGCGCGGGCGGCGGAGTGGGTCGCGATCAGCGGCTTGGTGGCCAGCTCCAGGACGTGCGCCACCCCGGACGCGCCCAGGTGGGAGACGTCGAAGACGATGCCGAGCCGCTCCATCTCGCGCAGCGCGGCCACGCCGTCCGAGGTGAGCCCGCTCCCGGTGGCGTCCTCGCCGCTGCCGTCGGCCAGCGGCGTGCGCCCCCAGTGCGCCATCGAGGCCACCCGCACGCCCAGCCGGTGCAGGGTGGAGATCAGCTCCACGCTCGCGTCCAGCCCTGGCATGCTCTCCATCGCCAGGACCAGCGCGATCCGCCCGGCGTCGAGCGCCGCGTCGATCTCCGCCGCGTCACGGCACAGCCGTACGTGCTCCTGATTGCCCTCGGCCAGCACGTGGGCGGCCTCGATCATCCGCAACGTCTGCCGCAGCGACCCTTCCGGCCGGTAGCCGTCGTCGATGAACACCGGCAGGACCTGGAGGTTCACCCCGCCGTCGAGGAGCTGCGGCAGCCAGCGCTCGCGGAAGAAGGCGGACCACTGCGCGGGCGGCCGCGCCGCGACGGCCATGAGCAGGTCGTTGTGGGTGTCGGCCACCAGGGAGCGCTGGTGCAGAGAGGTCGTCATGGCTCGGACGCTACCTCGTGCGCCCGGCCACGGACATGTGGCGCCGTACGAGATCCCCCGCCCCCATTGGCGACGCGTCACACCCGCCGCCCGCCATCGGCGAGCGCGCCGCACCTGCCTCCCGCCATCGGCGGCGCGCCGCACCTGACCTCCCGTCGTCCGCGGCGCGTCATACCTGCCGGTACGCCGGTCTCGGCGGTCTCGCCGTCAGCCTGCGGTACAGCGTGGACGGGCCGGGCCAGTTGTTGGTGATGCGGCCCTCCGCCGTTCTGTACCAGCTCTGGCAGCCACCCCACACCATCCGCGCCATCGACGCGTCGAGCTGGGCGCGCCAGGCGGCCATCACCTCCGGCCGCACCTCCAGCCGCCTGCCCGGCGACAGGTACGGCAGGCACGCCATGATGTGGTTCACCTGGCACTCGATCATGAAGACGATCGAGTTGTGCCCCAGGTTCGTGTTGGGGCCGTACAGCATGAAGAGGTTCGGGAAGTTCGGCGCGGAGATGCCGAGATAGGCCTCGGCGCCGTCCGCCCACTGCTCGGCGAGGTCACGGCCGCCGCGTCCGGTCACCCGCATGGGGGAGAGGAACTCGGTGCTCCTGAAGCCGGTGGCATAGATGATCGTGTCCGCCTCGTGGGCCGACTCCGCGGTCTGCACGCCGTTCGGCGTGACGCGGACGATCTTGTCGGCCACCACGTCGACGTTGGGCCGGCACAGCGCCGGATAGAAGGCGCTGTCGATGACCACCCGCTTGCAGCCGACCGGGTAGTCGGGCGTGAGTTTGGCCCGCAGGCGCGGATCGCGTACCTGGGCGTGCAGGTGGGCCAGGGCGCGCTTCTTCAGCAGGTCCCGGCTCCAGCCCTGGGCGAGCGCCGGGTAGAGGGCGTTCTCGGCGTAGCGGTAGGTCCACTCGCGGTAGGCGCGCTGGAGGCCGGGGAGGTAGTGGAAGGCCAGCCTGGTGGCCGGGGGGAAGGTGGCGTCGGGCTTGGGGATCACCCAGTTCGGGGTCCGCTGGAACACCTCCAGGCGCGCGGCCCGCGCGGCGACATGGGGGATGAACTGGGCGGCTGAGGAGCCGTTGCCGATCACGGCCACCCGTCTGCCGGTCAGGTCGTGCTCGTGATTCCAGCGGGCCGAATGGAAGGACGTGCCGTTGAACTCCGCCATGCCGGGGATGTCGGGTAAACGGGGGCGGTTGAGCTGGCCCACGCTCATCACCACCACGTCGAACGCCTCGGGCTCGCCGTCGGTGGTGAGGTGCCACTGGGAGCCGTCGAACGTGGCGGCGGTGACTTCAGCCCCGAACCGGATTTTTCGCCTGACGCCGTATTTATCGGCGCAGTGGTGTAAATATCCGAGAATTTCGGCTTGGCCCGGATAACGGCGGGTCCAGCTCGCGTACTTCTCGAAAGAGTACGAGTAGAGGTGCGAGGGGATGTCGCAGCCCGCGCCCGGATAGCCGTTGTCCCGCCAGGTGCCGCCGAGGTCACCCGCCTTCTCGAACACCGTGTACGACCCGATCCCGGCCCGTTCCAGCCGGATCGCCATGCACAGCCCGCCGAACCCCGCTCCGATGATCGCGACCTTAGGTGTCATGCCGGCCCTCCACCCGCGTCAGGATCCACTTACCGTACGTCGGCCGGCGCCCCGTGCCCACCCCCTGAACCGGCGCGGCCCGCCCGGGTGACCACCCCCCTGAACCGGCGCGGCCCGCAGGGGTGCACATCCCCCCGAGCCGTCGCGGCCCGCCCAGTGCCCACCCCCCCGAACCGGCACGGCCCACCCCGGGCGCACCCTCCGAACCGGCGCGGCCGTTGGTCACGGCGGCCGCGGTGGCGGGCCGTCGTCGTCCTCCACGGGGCGTGCCGGTGACCCGGTAGTCTGCGCGGGTGGCTGCTGTGACACTGACCGACGTGATCGACGTGCTGGAGGCGGCCTACCCGCCCGCCCGGGCCGAGTCCTGGGACGCGGTGGGCCTCGTCTGCGGCGATCCGGCCCTGCCGGTGAGCCGGGTGCTGTTCGCGGTGGATCCGGTCGCCGCCGTCGCCGAGGAGGCCCTTGACTGGGACGCCGACCTCATCGTCACCCACCATCCGCTCTACCTGCGCGGCACCACCAGCGTCGCCGCCACCACGCCCAAAGGCCGCCTGCTCCACACCCTGATCAAGCACGACATCGCCCTCTACACCGCGCACACCAACGCCGATGTGGCCAATCCGGGCGTGTCCGACGCCCTGGCCCGAGCCGTCGGCCTGGTGGGCGATCTGGTGCCGCTGCGGCCGTTCCCGGACGATCCCTGGCGCGGGCTCGGCCGCATCGGCGACCTGCCGGCGGAGACGACGCTCGGCGCGTTCGCCGAGCGGGCCGCCGCCGGGCTGCCGCGCACCTCGTGGGGGATCCGCGTCGCCGGCGACGAGTCCCGCCGCGTCTCCCGGGTGGCCGTCAGCGGGGGAGCGGGCGACTCGCTCCTGGCCACGGCGCGTGCCGCGGGTGTGGACGTTTTCCTCACGGCCGATCTGCGGCACCACCCGGCCAGCGAGTTCGTGGAGGCGGGCGGGCCCGCGCTGATCGACGCGGCGCACTGGGCCACCGAATGGCCGTGGCTCGACAGCGCCGCGTCCATCCTGGGCTCCAGTGGCATTAACGTTGAGACACGTGTCTCCGCCACGGTCACCGATGCTTGGACAAGAGGATATTGATCATGAAAGCAGCCCCTGAGGCCCAGAAGCGACTGCTCGACCTGGCTGAGCTCGACTCCAAGCTCTCCCGGCTGGCCCACCGCCGCCGCACCCTGCCCGAGCTGGCCGAGATCGACGAGCAGTCCAAGCGCTACGCCAGGCTGGTCACCCAGGCGATCGAGGCCGAGACCGAGGCGAGCGACCTCGCCCGCGATCAGATCAAGGCCGAGGGTGACGTCGACACCGTCCGCACCCGCGCCGACCGCGACCAGAAGCGGCTCGACTCCGGCGCTGTCGCCTCGCCGCGTGACCTGGCCGGCCTGCAGTCCGAGATCGCCTCGCTGCAGCGCCGGCAGAGCGACCTCGAAGAGGTCGTACTGGAGATCATGGAGCGCCGCGAGGCCGCCGACGCCCAGGTGCGCGCCTTCGGCACACAGCGCGACGAGCTCGCCGCCGTCCTGTCCAGCTCCGAGGCGCGCCGCGACGCCGCCTTCGCCGAGATCGACAAGGAGGCGGCCGAGCTGCGCACCAACCGCACCGCCGCCACCGAGGACATCCCCGCCGACCTGCTGAAGCTCTACGAGAAGCTCAAGGAGCAGTACACCGTCGGCGCCGCGATGCTGCACGGCGGCCGCTGCCAGGGCTGCAAGGTGGCCCTGTCGATCGCCGAGATGAACCGGATCAAGGCCGCGCCGCACGACGAGGTGCTGCGCTGCGACGAGTGCCGCAGGATCCTCGTCCGCACCCCGGAGTCAGGCATTTGACCTCGTACGTCATCGAAGCCGACGGCGGCTCGCGCGGCAATCCGGGCCCGGCGGGTTACGGCGCCGTGGTCATGGACGCCTCCGACGGCCAGGTGCTGGCCGAGGCGGCCGAGGCGATCGGCGTCGCGACCAACAACGTGGCCGAGTACCGCGGGCTGATCGCGGGCCTTCGCTCGGTGCTGGAGCTGGCCGGCGACGGCGCCGAGGTGGCCGTGCGGATGGACTCCAAGCTGGTCGTCGAGCAGATGGCCGGCCGCTGGAAGATCAAGAACGAGGGGCTGCGCCCGCTGGCCCTGGAGGCGGGCAAGCTCGCCAGGCGGCTGCGGGTGACGGAGTGGACCTGGATCCCGCGCGCCCGCAACCAGCACGCCGACCGCCTGGCCAACGAGGCCATGGACGCCGCAGCCAAAGGACTGACGTGGAAGGCGGGCGGCTCAGCCACACCCCGCGAAACGATCACTGACGCCTCACCCGCACAAGGCGCGGGCGGGCCCGCCACGAGCGATGCGGCCGCACGCCGGGCGGCGAGCGACTCGGGTGCGCAGCGGATGGGTGGTTCGGTGGCGCGGGGGGCGGCGTCTCTGGCGGAGCAGACGGACCTGCTGGATGCGGGCGACATTACGGAGTTGTCCGCGCCGACCGCCTCCGTTGCCGCAGCCCAGCAGCGCACCCGAGGCACCGGCTGGTCCCCTCCCACCCATGTCGCGACCTCCCTGGTGCTGCTCAGGCACGGCGAGACGCCGCTGTCGATCGAGCGGCGCTTCTCCGGCCTCGGCGACCCCGACCTCACCCCCAACGGCCTGGCCCAGGCCGCGGCGGCCGCCGAGAAGCTGTCGCGTGACCCGTACCGACCCGACGTGATCGTCGCCTCCCCCCGCACCCGCGCCCAGCAGACGGCTCAGGCCGTGGCAGCCCGGACGGGCCTCGACTACGAGGTGGACGAAGACCTCAGGGAGACCGATTTCGGCGCCTGGGAAGGGCACACGTTCACCGAGGTCCAGCGACGCTGGCCCACCGAACTGGCCGCCTGGCTGACCGACCCGGACACCCCGCCGCCCGGAGGCGAGAGCTTCACCGCCGTCGCGCACCGCGTCGAACGAGCCGAGCAGCGCCTGAAGGACACCTACGAGGGCCGTACGATCCTGGTGGTCTCGCATGTCACGCCCATCAAGACCCTGCTGCGCCTGGCCCTGCTGGCACCCCCGGCGGCCCTCTACCGCATGCACCTCGACCTGGCCTGCCTGTCCCTGATCGAGCACTACGCCGACGGCCAGTCCGTCGTCAAGACCTTCAACGACACATCCCACCTGCGCTGACCGGCCGCCCGACCGGCCCTCCCGGGGCGGTCCCCCGAGACGATCGTGCCGGGGTGATCGTGCCGGGGCGGTCGTGCCGGGTGCCGCCAGAACACCCGGCACGACCATCGTGCACCGCCCCCCTCAGGCGATGACACGTCCCCATCCCATCGCTCCGATCTTGTCATTTGCTTGCGAACAGCTTGCATGCGATAACCTCGACCCCAGACGAGCCGGCCGGGCGGCCGCGTCGGGCCCGTAAGGGTCCGCCGAGGAAGGTCCGGGCTCCACAGGGCAGGGTGGTCGGTAACGCCGACCCGGGGTGACCCGCGGGACAGTGCCACAGAAAACAGACCGCCTCCCGGTCTCCGGGAGGTAAGGGTGAAACGGTGGTGTAAGAGACCACCAGCGCCCACGGTGACGTGGGCGGCTCGGTAAACCCCACCTGGAGCAAGGTCAAGAAGGGACGCCTTCCGAGGCGTCCCGCGTGCACCGCTTGAGGGCTGCCCGCCCGAGGCGCACGGGTAGACCGCTTGAGGCCGCCGGCAACGACGGCCCTAGATGGATGGTCGCCCCTTCGCAACCGCGAAGGACAGAACCCGGCCTACAGGCCGGCTCGTCTCTCTCTGTCCCTCTGACCAGGGGCGGAGCTTTCATTTTGCACCCCTGTTCCGTTCCTGTTCCGCCCGAGCGCTAGCGATCATGGTTTCAATGGCGCCGCGGCCGAGCTCCTCATCGTCGGGGAACAGGTGTCCGTACACGTCGAATGTCTCGGCGATCTTGGCGTGACCGAGCCGGGATTGGATCACCTTCGGACCGATGTTCGCCTTGATCAGACCGGAAGCGTAGAAGTGCCTCAAGTCGTGGAACCGCGTGCCCTTCGGCAGGCCGGCCGCCGCTACGGCATCCGCCCAGCACTCCCAGAACGACGACCGCCCCACCGGCTTGTTCGACCGGTTGGTGATGATGAGGTCCTGGGGCCCTGGCTTCCATTTCTGCATGTGCGCGGAGATCTCCGCCAGCACCAGGTCATCAGCGGGCAGCGTCCGTTTCGACGCCTTCGTCTTGAGCTCGACCAGCTTGCCGCGCTGGAGCTGGTAGCGGACCTCGACCTTTCGGCGCAGAAAGTCCACCCGTGGCAGGACCAGGCCGAGCGCTTCTCCCTCGCGTAGACCCAGGCCGGCGCCGAGCCACACCGCGAGGCGATACCGCGGCGTGATGGCCTCGGCCAGGGCAAGGATTGCCTTCGCTGGTAGCGGCTCGACCACGCGAGGATCCACGCGGGGGAGGGGGACTCTCGTACAGGGGTTCGCCGGAATCACCCCGTCGTCCACGGCCGCGTTCATCAGCGCCCGTAGGACCGAGAACACGGTCGCGACGGTGCTCGGCGCCAGCACAGCGGACACTGCCGTGACGAACGCCTTCATGTCCGAACGGGCCAGCGTCGCCATCCGGCGATCCCCAAGGCGGGGATAGATGTGCTTGCGTAGGTGCTGCTCGTACAGCTCCACGGAGTTCGGGCGTAGGTGAAGCTGCGACGGTAGCCACTTCTCCTCGCCGTACTCCCGTAGCCGTTGCTGGCCCTGCCTCGGGTCCACGTAGGTGCCCCGTAAGCGGTCGGCCTCCATGCGGGTGGCGTAGCTCGACGCCTGCGTCTTTACGTCGAACGCCTTGGTGGCTTCCTTCCCGTCCTGTCCAGTCCAGCACGCGAGCCACCGCTTGCCCTGCCCGTGGCGCGCGGTCGGTGCCTTGACCAGCTTGCCGTCGTCGCCCTTGATGGTCTTGGTCCACAGATCTCGCACGCGCGCCATGCCTATGCCCTCCTGCCCTTGTCCGCCGAGATATCCAGGTATCCGCGTTCACGGGCGAGTCTGATCCAGCGGCCGGCCGTAGAGGTGGCCAATCCGAGATCTCGTTCGACGGCTTTGGCCGGAGGTTCCCCGAGTGCGTACGCCAGGGCGTAGGAGGCAGCAACGAACTGGAGCGCCTCATTGGTGGGACCCGCGCTGGTGTCGATATCGGCGGGAGGGCGATAGGGCACGTTGGTCACGTAGCCCCCCTCTCGATTGACGGTCTGCCAAACAAGAGAGCCCGCGGCTGTTCGGACGATGGACGCGACTGGAATGCCGCGGAGAGCCGTACCGGTTACGACGTCGCCTGTCGGCGCGCGCACTTCCAACCGGGTGCATCCGAGTCGCCCGTTTACGACGTCGATCGTGAGGGACACAAGAACGTCCTCGACCGTCCCCTGCACTTCGGCGGGGACTTGGACAGAGAGGTCAGGGGCAAGTCGATGGGCCTTGGCCGTCCCTGGCTTTGTGGTTACACGCACCCGGTCATCGTGCATTGCTGAGTGCAGCTTGTCAAAGCTCACTCATGCGTGGTAGTACTCATGGTCAATGAGAGAGCTTTGCATCACTAACTCACTCGGAGGTTGGTCATGAGGACCAAGAGCGAACACGACTTGGAGAGGCACCTCACCATCGAGGATCTCGCCGAGCGCATGCAGGTGCCCGTCCTGACGGTCTACCGCTGGAACAGCGCCAGGACGGGCCCCCGCTATTTCAAGGCTGGTAGGCACTGCCGGTACAAGCTGACGGACGTGATCGCGTGGGAGAACGCCAACTACGCGGACGGTGCGGCCTGATGGACCAGGAGAAGCAGAAGGGCGGCGCCGGGGGTACCATCCCCGAGCGCCGCCCGAACGACCAGAAGGCCGCCAACTCCAAGGCCACGGTAGCGCGTCGCATCAACAGGCGCCACGTCACCGGGCAGCTTCCCATTGTCCACTCCGCGACCGCGTACCCGCCCGCTTGGGGCATGGTCACGGTCCTGATCGTCCTCGACGACGAATGCGAGTGCGGCTACTTCCACGCCCACCGGGTCAAGGTTCCGGCACCCGCGCTGCTCCGCCGTACCGCCCGGTGTGGCACGAAGTACGAGCTGGCGTTGCACGGGCCGAAGGCCAAGCGCAGGGGGCGGGCCGCCTGATGGCCGAGATGCTCGCCGCCGCCCTGGCCCTCGCGGGCCGGGGTGTCCCGGTGTTCCCCTGCGTCCCGAACGGGAAGCGGCCCCTCGGCCGCGCGGTCCCTCACGGGTACCTCGACGCCACCACCGACATTGAGTTGGTCTCACGGTGGTGGACGGCCGAGCCGATGGCGAACGTCGCAGCCCCGACCGGCACAGGCACATGGGACGCCTTCGATGTCGACGTCAAGCCGACCGGCACCGGGTGGCCGGCCTTCAACCGGTTGAAGGCCGCGGGCCTGCTCCCTGAGCCGTTCATGGTCGTGTCGACACCCTCGGGCGGCATCCACGCCTACTACGTCGGCACCGGCCAGGCGTGTGGGTCACTCAAGCGGCACTACATCGACTTCAAGGGCGCGGGCGGGTACGTGCTCGTCCCGCCCAGCGTGGTCGATGGCAGGCCGTACACGCTCATCTCGGAGCGTCCCCACGCGGAGCACCAACTCAATTGGTGGGCGGTGCGGGAGTTCCTCGACCCGCCCAAGCCCGTGCGGGCAGCTCCCACGCGCGCCAGCAATGGCACGGGCATCGACCACTTGGCCGTGTTCCTGTCCGGCAAGACCAGGCCCGGCAGGAACGCCGCCCTGTTCTGGGCAGCCTGCCGGGCTTGTGAGAACGGCGCCAGTGAGGCCGAACTGCACGAGCTGTACCGCAGCATGCAGTTCGGCGACGGATTCGACGAGCGGCAGGCAGCCCGCACGGTGGCCGATGCGTTCCGCACCACGACCAGGAGAAGCGCGTGAGCCAAGCCGTCCTTGACCCGATGTACGCCGGTGAGGGACGCCCAGAACGCCCCGGCCCGACGCCCGACCCTGATGTGTTCTGTGGCTTCGCAGGGGAGGTTGTCCGGGATCTCGACCCCACCACCGAGGCCGACCCGGTGTCGGTGCTGGCAACCTTCCTGGTGGCCGCAAGCGTGATGATGGGCCGTAATCCGTACGTGCAGATCGGAGACGACAGGCACCCCGCCATCATCTGGGCCATGGTCGTCGGCAAGACGAACTCCGGCCGCAAGGGCGCGTCCAAGGGAACGGCCATGCGGATCATCGCGGGGGCTGATCCCGAGTTCTCGCACGCACCTTTGCTGACCTCTGGCCTGTCCAGCGGCGAAGGGCTCATCGAGGACGTGAAGGACGACCCCGACGACCCGAACCGGGATAAGCGGCGGCTTGTCATGGAGCTGGAGTTCGCCTCGACGATGGCGCGGTGTGCCCGTGAGGGGAACAGTCTGCCGGCCGTTCTCCGCCTGGCGTGGGACGGCGAGCACCTCGGCGTCATGACCAAGAAAAAGCTCGTGGCCACCGGCGCCCACATCGGGATCGTGGCGCACATCCCGCCGAGGGAGTTCCGTCTTCGCCTGAGTGACCGGGAGTTGGCCGGAGGGACCTATAACCGCTTCCTGCCGATCTACTCCCACCGCAACGCCTTGCTTGCCCTGCCGACCGGCGCGCGAAGCCACGTGGTGACGGCCCACGCGGAGACCTTCCGTGAGCGCATCGCGTTCGCCCGCACGTGTGGAGCCGTCAGCATGAGCCCAGAAGCGGAGAAGCTGTGGGCGGAGGAGTACTACCCGGAGTTGAGCAGCGATGGGGAGGACGGGCCGCTCGCCGAGTTCACCGCCAGGGCCGCGGCCTACTGCCGGCGTCTCGCGATGGTTTACGCCCTCTTGGACGGCAGCCCCGTTGTGGAGGAGCGGCACCTGCGTGCCGGGTACGCGCTGGTCAACTACTCCCACGCCAGTGCCGCCTACGTGCTCGGTACCTCGACGGGTAACCCCGATCTGGACAAGCTCATGACGGCCGTCCGGAACGCGGGCGCGGACGGCCTGAAGAAGACCGACGTGACCAAGCTGTTCAGCCACCACAACCGGCTCCAGCGCGCGGACCTGATCAAGGACCTCTTGGAGTTCCCAGGCTTCGCCGAGGACGAGATGAAGACCGCGGGGCGCCCCGCCAAGGTCCTTCGATTCGCCGAGCCTGGCGAGTAAAGCAAAGTAGGCGAGAAAAGGTGGCTGACCAGCAGAGATGCACCTCTGGGGCTTGCGAGCTAAGTGCGAGCAAAGCCCCGCCTGCCACCTTTTCTCGCACTTACTTCGCAGACCTACCGGCCGTGTTTTCGCAGATCAGGTCGTATTTCTCGCTTACTTACCTTTTCTCGCACCGAGACCGGGCGTCAACGCCATCCCGCGCCCAAGGGGGAGACCGGGCCGCGGGGAGCGAAGGCCAGCAGCGGACAGAGGATGCCCGCACCGCCGGACCTGCGCCCTATCGAGGCGGTAGCCGTACCCACCAGTACGGCTACCGCCTCACCCCACCAGCAGGAATCATCGGGACCCACACCTACGCGAGGGGGAGCCCCCATGAAGTTCGGTGCATGGCTTACCGCACAGGACGAGCGCCTCGACCCCGTTGGCAAGCTCGCCCGCGACTACCTCGGCTCGTGCGGGTGCGGGAGGGGCTCATGTGGCCGCCGCCGCGTGAACTCGGTGGCCGGCGTACGTCGCGACATCGACCACCACGGCGGCCACCCCGACGCCCTCGACGCGCTCGACCAGGCCGCCGCCGAGTGGAGATCGGCTCAGGAGTGACCGGCGCACCTCGGGGGAGCGTCGCCCACTGGCTCGATGAGGCCCGCTGGATCATTGAGCGCGCCCATGAGGAAAAGCTGAGGAATCGTCCCCTTCCGCCCAGACTGGCCGCACTGGTACAGCACCTCCTCAACCCAGTGGAGTCCGATACCGGACCCAAGATCAAGCGGCCTGCCATCGTAGAAGTGACCAGCGCGGAGTACGCCAAGCGCACCGGCTACAGCCAGCGGCACATCCGCCGCCTGGCCAGAGCCGGGAAGCTGACCGCCCGACGCGATGGCCACGACTGGCTGATCACAACGGAGGGCGCCCACGATGGCGAATCAGACCGAACCGGTGCCGAGCCTCGCTGACCTCAAGGCGCGGCTCCTGGACGGAGACGAGACGGTCACCGCCGAGCAGCTCGCCCACGCCGCCGAGCTCGCCCAGTGGGAAGACCTCCGCCGCCAAGCCGCCGAACTCAAGGCCGCGGAGGAAGCGGAAGCGGACCGGCTCGACCGCATCACCGCCACCGGCCGCCAGCTCGTCGCCTCGTTCGATGACGACGGCGACGCCGCGGACCTCGACATCATCCGAGACGCCGTGGCCTCCATCGCCCAGCGGGCAGACCGGCGCAAGGAAGCGTTCAGCGCAGCGTTCGGCGCCCTGACCCGCGAAGGCGTCCCCGTCGACGGGCAGCCCGTCGCCGGCGTAACCCGGCACCTCCACGGGATGGGGCTCGGCGAGCGCATCGTGATCGACGGTCGCACCGTCACCTACATCGCCCCCGGCAAGAGCGTCTCCGATGCCATCGCATCCGGCCTCGGCGATGTGGGCAAGTCGCTCGGCTACCTCTCTCCCGGCCTCGTCATCGCGGGTCGGCGCAAGCCCCGCACGGAGACCCCCGAGCAGGCCGCCGACCGCGAAGCCCGACGCGAAGCCGCACGCGCCTACATCGCCAAGCAAGAGCAGGCCAAGAGCGACGAGCGCCAGGCGATGCAAGCCGCACTCCAGGCCCGACGAGACAAGCGGAGCAAGGCATGAGCGACGACCGGTTCACCTGGCAGCTCGGCGACCTCATCGCCGTCGACGAACAGGACACAGACGATGGCGAGTGAGCCGACCGAGCCCGAGACCCCAGACCCGGTACGTCGCGCCTACTCCGAGGCGCTGGCCAAGAAACAGCGGCGCATCCTCTACAACGCCGGTCCCGTCGTCGCGCTCCAGCAGGCAACCGCGGGCAACAGCAGGCAGACCCCCGAGACAGACACGCCTGTCGACATGCCGCCACCCGATACGGCATAACCCCACAGACCACTCGTCACCGTGGCACGGGGCGAGTACGAGGCGGGCCGGCTACCCGTGCGGCCGGCCCGCCTCACACACACAAGACGGTGAGCAGTGAACGACCCCATACGCGAAGCCTGGAAGCGCAAGCAGGGCACCCAGCGGCCACAAGGCCGCGAGGCCGCACCACTCGTTGACGCACACAAGACGATGGGCACCCGCGCCTTCGCGCACCTACTCGGCGAAGTAGCCGACGAGTGGAAGAAAGCCCAAGGCGCGAACCTCGACACCATCCCCATAGATCAGCAGATGGCGGAGATCGAGAAGGCCATGATCCAGCGCCTCACGGCACAGGAGGACTGATGCTCGTACTCGCAGCCCCACGCATCGACGACCCGCGAGACGACGGGTTCAACCGCGCCGTACCCGGAGAACTCCTCTACCGGCCGTTCGTCTGCGCATCCGGGCAAGAACGCAACTGCGGCTGCGAACAGCAATGGGGTGGCATCGCCAGCAGCAAGGCAACCACCGTCGCCGAAGTCGTGGACAAGTCCGGCATGACCCGCTCCGAGTACCTCAACACCATCGCCTTGTACCTCGCCGAGACGTGGGAGTGGGACACCAAGGCTGCAGTAGACGAAGCACAGGAGCTCGCCGCCATCGCCGAGCACTTCGGATCAGGCGCACTCGTCACCATCGACATAGACGGCAACGGCTCCCTCAGCGATGAACTCAGGACAGACCATGGCTAGGCGCATACAGGCCAACCCGAGAGACAGGGTCGAAAGCCAGCGCGGGTACCGATCCAACCCGTTGCCCGTCGACTGGCCGGCACGACGCGACGCCGTACACGAGCGCGACCAGACATGCCGATGGTTCACCTACGACAAGCACTGCGGATCAACCGAGCGCCTTGAAGTCGACCACATCGGAGACCCGCGAGACCACTCACTGACGAACCTTCGCCTGCTCTGCCACAGCCACCACGCAGGCAGGACAGCACAGCAGGCATCAGCAGCACGACAGGCCAACCGCAAGCCACGCAACCGGCCGGCCGAGCAGCATCCGGGGCTGATCACATGACCGCATGTCCGATATATGCCGCTAGGGGTGGCGGAGTCCCCTTTGTCCGTTTCAACGCGGCACCGGACGTGTATAGCGCTCGCCTGTCTCTGACCCCTAAAACGCACCATAGGAGTGGATCGTGAGCGAGAGGAAGACGGCACCCCCGCCGAAGGGTTCGGGCAGGTCAGGCCGCAAGTTGTGGACAGCGATCATGTCCGAGCTGGACCTGGATACGCATGAGGAATTGCTGCTTTTGCAGGCGATTCGGGCCGTAGATCGGCTGGATTTGATGGCTGTAGAGCTTGAGAACGCCCCTTTGACGGTGCAAAACAGCAAGGGGGACATGGTCGCCCACCCGCTGATTGTCGAGTCTCGGCAGCAGAGTCTCACGTTGGCGCGGCTGATGGCGTCGCTACGGCTGCCGTCCGGCTTGTCGGAGGGTGGCGAGGATGACCTGGACCGCCCGCAGCGTCGCGGTGCTGCTCGTGGCTCCTACGGCTTGCGGAGCGTCATGTGAGGCGACGCCGCGGCCCTGAGGATGTGCTGAAGCTTCGCGAGGAGGCGCGCGGCCTGGTGGCGATCACGTACTACGCCGCGGCGTTGCAGTCGGATCGCAACACGTTGCGGTGCCTTGCGCGACTGGTTGAGATCGCCCGCACGCTGCAGGTGCAGGAACCCCCCTCGATGGCCGAGCTGGCCGAGGACCCGAAGCTGATCGATAAGTGGGCCGGCCTGGTCGGCATTGGCCCGGTGTGGGGGTGGTAACGGTCGAGACGCGGGAGTTTCGGGAGGCCCTACGCGCACACGCGCGGGGAGTTCTTCAGTTTCTGCAGGAGGTCTACATACGTGCGCGCGAGGGTTTTGCGAGGCATCTACGCGCGCACGCGCGCGAGGGTGGATCGCCCGACCGTCCGGGGCAGGTCACCGGGCGGCCGGGCGGCTCAGGGTGGACAGGATGTGCCCCTCGAACTTGAACTCTCCGACGATGCGCCGGCCCCGGCACTCCTCGACGGGGATCCATGGATCCCAGGAGCCGCCGTACACGGCTTCGAGGCGGCCATCGACCAGGCGGAGGCGTTCGCCGCAGTAGCGGCACAGGGGCAGCGTCGTCGGGTCTACGGGCTCGATCACGTCGGGTCGCCCGTCTTCCACGAGGCGGCCACCCGAAGGACAATGCCCTCGATCTCCGCCTCGGCCGGCGTCGAGGCGATGGCGACGTCGCCGCTTCGTCGGTGGGTGAGCATGAAGCCGCCGTCGACCAGCTCGACGTCACAGCCGACGATCTCGGGGATCGGGTTACTCTCCATACGTCGCACCTCTCCGTGCGATCAGGCCCGGTTCAGCGTTCGCGCGCTGGCCGGGCCGCTTTCTTGGCTGGCATTCGAGTCTGCCACGTCAAGGTGTCTTAAACCATCCCCACGTGTATTACGGGGTGTCTACGTGTTGCTATGTCCACCCTGGTACGGCACACGAACCTTGATCGCATGCATCCGAGTCGGTCGAAGTGGCGCCAGGCGTTCGCGGCCATCTGCGACCAGATCCGCTCAGGCGAGCTCGCCCCGGGCGACAGGGTGCCCACCGTGCACGAGCTCATGACCGAGTGGGACATGTCCAACACGGTCGCCCAGAAGGTGCACCGGGCGTTGCGTGAGGCCGGCCTGGTTGAGACTGAGCGAGGCACCGGAAGCTACGTGCTTGAGGGCGCGGCCGAGAAGCTCCAGGCCGACGACGAGTAGCGAGGCACCCTCGCGGGAGGGGCTGGGGTGCCACGCGTGGAGGGTTACAGGTCAGAAGGGGTGCCACGCATCGTGGCACCCCCTCCGACAGGTGCGTGGCACCTGGGGTGAAGCCCCGTGGCACCCAGGAGCGAAGAGCGTGGCACCCCCTGTGGTGTCGCGACGCCGCGGCGACACCGTGCCGACAATCCGTCTGACACTTCCGTGACAGTACGCGACAGTTCGTACACCGACTTCTACAGTGGCGCGTCCAACCCCGTCCACGCCCCTACCCTCAGGAGCCCCCATGCGTCTCTGCTTACGCGTTCTCACCGTCCTGGCCGCGCTCGCCGCTCCCCTCCTCCTTCCGCCGCCCGCGACCGCCCAGGCCGCGCACGCCAGCGCGGCGGCCACGTACCGGGGCGAAGGTGACGACGTCGTGCGCATCCCGGTCACGTCGGGGCCGACCATCGTCAAGGCCACCCACCGGGGAGAGTCCAACTTCATCGTGTGGGCCCTCGCCGGCGGCAAGCAAGTGGGGCTGGTCGCCAACGCGGTGGGCGACCACAAGGGCACCAGGGCGTTCAACACCATCCGCGGCGACAAGGTGCGCTCCCTGGAAGTCACCGCAGACGGCGCCTGGACGCTGCAGGTCCTCCCCATCACGAAGGCCCGGTACTGGGCGATCAACGCCAAGGGCGCCGGACCTGATGTGCTGCGCCTCACCTCCGCATCGAAGGCAGCACGCCGCATCACCATCCGCCACCAGGGAGAGTCCAACTTCATCGTGTGGGCCCTCGACAACCGCGGCCATACCACCAAGCTGCTCTCCAACAAGGTGGGCGACTACCGGGGCCGCGTGCTACTCCCGGCCGGCACCCGCTACGCCACCATCGAGGCAGACGGCACCTGGTCCATCGCCCGCTAATCCAAGATCAAAAAGCGTCGGCCGCGCAGCCCACGCGCAGCCGTACGCGCGTCACACCTCGGGACGGTCCGGCATCAGGTACCGCTGGGCTTCGTCGTCGTAGCCGCCGAGCACGCCGGCCTTGACGAGCCTCTTGAGCGTCTTCTGAACCCACGACCGGCTCATGTCCGTCGACTCCCACAGCGGCTTGAGTTCGCCTGAGGAGAAGTCCCGCGCCCCGCCGTCCCACAGCCCTTGCAGGTGCTCGATGAGGGCCGCTCCGCGCTGCTCGGCCGTCATGGTCTGTGCCGGTGGGGCGAACCTCATCGGCGGATCGCCCTCGTCAAGGTCGGGGATCTCGTCGTCCAGGCCCGCCGTCACCTCAGGATCGGGGTCGTCGGTCTCCAGGTACTCGCTGGCCACGTCGCGCACCTCCTCATCATCGTCGTCCTCGGCGGGCCGTTCCAGTGCGTCGGTGGGCGCGGACAGGGGAGCGTCGCCGCTCGGCAGCCTCGACAGTTCCGCGGTGGTGGGGTCCACCTGCTTGGCCGAGGCCGGCCAGGCGGCGGAGTGGGCGCGCATCGCCGCGTTGGCCCGCTCATCATCGAACTCGCCAGCGTCGTCCAGGCCCCACGCGAAGGTGCGCATCGGCATCGCGATCCGCTCGGCCGGGATGGACGGCGCGTCCAGGTAGGCCATGCCGGGCTGTGTGTTGGTCCACAGCTCAGGCCGGGCGCCCGCATCCTGTTGCCGCTCGGACAGGCCGAAGGAGGCATCCGCGGCGGAGTCGACGCCGAAGCACATCTTCGCGAGCTGGCCGCGCGCGAGCGTCGGCATCTGGCTGTAGTCGGAGCGCTGCAGGCTCATGACGATCGTGCCGCCCGCCGAGCGGATCGCCTTGAGCATCGACAGGAACGTCTCCTGTTCCTTGTCTGACAGGCAGTCGTAGATGTCGGGGAACTCCTCCAGCCACACCAGCCAGTAGGTGAGGCCGCAGCCCTTCTTCCACTTCTGCAGGCCCTTGGACGCCAGGTAGTCGGTGCGCTCCTTCACCCTGGCCTGCAGCTCGGCGAGCATCGCCTTGACGCCCGCCTTGGTCGTCTCGAACCGGTGCAGCGACTCTTCCAGCGGCCCGAGCGTCTGCTTGCCCTTGGTGATGTCTCCGGCGAACACCGCGACGTCGTAGCGGGTGACGAGCTCGGCGAGGAAGTTCCACGCTCCGCCGATGCCCTTACCGGCGCCGGTCTGCCCCATCATCTGCACGTGGTGGCCGACGATGACGTACTCGACCTCATCGAGGTCCTGCCACAGGCCGGGCCGGATCGGGTCGGCCACCGACAGGCCGGGCAGTGACGCGCCAGGCCACAGGATCGGATGCTTCATGACGCGCGGGTCGGAGATGGTCACCTTGGCCTTGGACGCGTCGTCCGGGTCAATGCTCGTGGTGATGCTGCCGGGCGGCAGCGGGATCCCGGACTCGACGTAGGCGATTTTGCGTTGCAGGTCCTCGGCCGTCTGCCGGCCCTGCTCCAGCTGCACCTCACCCTCCACCTTGTGGGCGGTCGCCTTGACGGTGGTGGCCTCGACAGCGTGCATCCCCGCCCGCTCGGCGCCCTGGCCGAACAGAAGCGCTAGCGGGTCGGTGATGGCGCCGGGCTGGTCGAGCCCCTTCGCCCGGATGATGGTCCGGATGTTCCACGTCAGCGCGATCGTGAAGCCGCCGATGAGCACCAGGCGGCCGGTGAAGACCGTGACGGGCCCGTTGATCGTGGCAGCCACCACCCACACCCCCGCCAGGAGGGTGGTGAGGGTGGTGTGGGTCTTGCCCCACGGGCCGCGGGCGTGCGACTGGCCGAAGGTGACGCCGGTCAGCACCAGCACCGCCACCGCCATCAAGAACATCGTCCAACCGATGGTCTGCGGGTCGTCGCTGCCGAGGATGAAGTGGAAGGCCGACCCGACGCCGAACACCAGCACGTACGCCATCCACGGCAGCGACAGAGTGACGAGCTTGGACACCTGGTTGGCCGCGACCTTGGCCATGCTGGATTCGGTGTCGATGGACACCAGGTCCTTACTCCGCCCGGCCATCACGCGTCATCCTCCCAATTGAACGTGGACTTCCGGTTCTCCGGCTTGGCCTGGGGGAGCACGTCCACGAACTCTTTCCGAAACTGAGCATGGAACTTCACCAGCTCGACGCCGGCGCCGCGCTGCAGCTCGGCCGCACGCTTGAGCCGCTTCACCACGCGGCGGGCACGCAGGCGCACGTCCGGGGCGCCCACGATGGCGAGCACCGGATGTCCCTTGAACGAGCGGATCAGCACCGCGTACAACTCATCAGAGCCGATCGCGAACTCTTCGCCGAGGTCCCGGCACAGGTCCCGCCCGGTCTTGGCGTACTGCGTGATTGCCCGCGGACCCTCCCACGGGATCGCCGACAGTTCGGGGATCCGGCCCCGGCCCGGCTTGTCGCTCACTGCTCTCCTCCCTGCCACGTGTCGCGGACGACCTGCACGAACTGACGGGTGCCGTGCGAGATGCGCGGCACGCCGAGGGAGGCGGCCATGAGCGCGTCCAGCGCGCCGAGCAGCAGCACGATCACATGCCCGAGGATGGCGAGCGCCAGGAGCATCCCGACGCACGCCCGGAAGATCAGCGCGCGGACCATGTCGACGGTCCTCATTGGGCCACCTCCACGAGGGTGCTCAGGTACCGCCGAAGACGGCCGGCCCGATCGGTGGAGACGTTCATCGTGTCCTTGATCCGGCGCACGGTCGGGGTCTCGCCCTGCGCTACCTCGGCGAGGAACGTAGCCACCGCCACCGGCCGGTAAGGGGCGTCGAGATCAGGCTCAGGTACGGGGTCGGGCCGTACCTCGACCTCGGGGGCGGACTCCTCCAAATCGCGCACATGTGCGCGATCTGCCGCCAGGGCAACCGGCTCGACCTGCACAGGTACAACGGGCTCGTGTACCTGGACCGTTTCAAGAC
Source organism: Nonomuraea glycinis (assembly GCF_035920485.1). Lineage (GTDB taxonomy): Bacteria > Actinomycetota > Actinomycetes > Streptosporangiales > Streptosporangiaceae > Nonomuraea > Nonomuraea glycinis. The sequence continues at coordinate 9,182,336 of NZ_CP109166.1, read as the reverse complement.
GAAACCCTTCAACCGCCTGAAGGGTTTCCGCCTCGACCTCATCCCGCGCGGCTACCGCCTCGACCGTTACATCTGTAACGGTCGATCTCCGGATCAGCCCCATGAGGAGCTCGTAGGCGAGCACCAGGGCGACGGCCGGCCACGCGGCGACGATCGCACCCACCGGCCCGTGCGCCCACCCGTGCATGACGTTCGCCGCCAAGGTGGCGAGGATGCCGAGCACGAGCGAGAGGTACGCCAGGACCGGCCGGGCCCCGCCACGGCGGGCAGCGTCGAGCAGCACCATGGACGAGGCGAAGATGAGGCCATCGATCGTGAGCGGGACGAGGATCGCGGTGAACCCTGCCTCGCCGTTGGCCACGACGACCTCGTACGCGTGGCGGTAGCTGACGACCGCGGCCACCCCGGCAAGCAGGATGACCACGGCGGCGGTGAGGAAGCGGATCATGCCGACACCTGCTTGCTGCAGGTGATGCACGACGCGTCGCCGCACCGGCCGTCAGCGTCGTACAGCACCGCCACCGGCGCCCACGAGGCCGGCACCTCACCCCTGCGGCGCGCGATGACCCGATCCAGGGTCGCCATGAGCTCGGCCATCTCGGCCGCGGTGAAGTGCTCACCGACCTGCTTGAGCGTGAGCGTGGTGGGCTGCGTGCCGAACTCTTCGGCCAGGTGGGCGAAGCTGAGGTAGCCGAAGTGATAGCCGAGCATCGTCTCTTTCGTGCGGCTCGACTCCAGGCCGGCGCGCAGGCTCAGGACCTCTACGACCGCCTCGGCGAAGATGCGGTGCTCCCGGTCGCTGATCTCCTGCTTGTAGAAGGCGGCGGTGACCTCGGCCGGGTAGGTGCCGCCATCGTCGGCCTTGAGCATCGCGCCGAGCGTCATGCCGACCTTGACCGCGTCGGCCAGGCTCAGCCCGGTGATCTGGTCGACGCCGAGCGTGTCGCGCATCGCCTGCAGCGCGGTCGCCGGGTCGGCGGGCTGGTCGTCGTGGGTGAGACAGGCGAACACCTGGCCGTAGGTGGGGATGGTGCCCACGGGCCGCATGGCGTTGTCCTCGGCGTGGCAGTGCACGCAGGCGATGCCGTCGAGCTGGGTGGGCGTGAGTGTGGCCGGGTCGAGCGCGGGTGTGGTGGACTTGTCCACGGGTCTCCTCCTGCTTAGGTCAGTTGGGGATCAAGGGCGGGTCCGGTGCTTTGAACACCGGGCCCGCCCGCTGTGTCCGGGGGCGGGTGCCCCCGGAAGGTGGGATCAGGCAGCGATCGGGTTGATCTCGCAGGGCCATGCCTGGCAGGCGCCGTCCTCGGGGCAGTCGTCCCAGATGACCTTGTACTCGGCCTCGGCGTCCTCGCCCCTGCCGACGATCCGGGCCTTGATGACGGTGCCGAGGGCGGCGGGGTCGCTGTGGTAGTGGACCCTGGTGCCGATCTCCAGAACCGTCATGTCGTCTCCCTGGTGTCTCGCTTGCTTATGTCTCTACTGTAGCTACACTGTAGCCACAGAGCAAGACCTATGAGAGACTTTTTGTAGCTACAAGGAGGCACGTACATGGCAGAGAAGCCACCGACCGCGCTCAGGCGCTTCCGTACCACCGATGAACTGTGGGAGCGCTTCGGCGATGCCGTCGAGCGCGGGCCCGACCCCGAGGCCGACATGTCCAAGGTGCTTCGCGCGTTCGTGCGCTGGTACGTGGGCGAGCCAGGGGCCAAGCTGCCCGAGCGCCCAGAGGACATGTGATCTTGTTCCGGATCTGTTCCGGCGAACGGTTCTAACCACAGCGAATCAACGGCAAATATCGGCAAGCGTTTTTGCAGCTCAAGGCGGGTGTGGGTCGGGTTGGTGCTGGTCAGAAAGGCAGGGGGAGCAGAACCCGGCCTACAGGCCGGCTCGTCTGCATTTTTCCCCGCCGGCTGTCGATGTGATCAGGTGTCGATCGGCCTTTAAGCTTTTCCGGCGAAGGTCAAGCCTCGTTGAGATCGGTGCAGTGCGCGATCGACGCGTCGTCCGGAGTCACCGCGTGGTGTGCCTCCGCCTGCCGGACCCGGTGGATGATCTCGGCGGGGCCGCTGGACGTCAGGATGGCCATGGCCCCTGGCCAGTCGGTGAGGCGGAATCGGTCCACGATGCGGCTGGCGCCATTGCTGAGCAGGGCGGCGCTGGTCAGGTCGGAGATCGGGCAGGCGCCGGTGATCGCCTCGTACGCCGCCTGTGGGTCGTCCTTGGCCACCCAGAAGCCGCCCGGCCGGTTCCGGTTGGCGCGCAGCGCTCGCAGGAGCCGGTGGTACTCGTCGCTCCCCTTGGCGGCGGCTTCGAGCGCGGGCTGGTACGACCGGCTGATGATCATCTCCCGGGGGTCGGAGACGACGAGCGGCGTACCGTCCGCTCTGTCGAGGACGACGAACGCGTCGCCGAGCACCAGGTGCTGGGCGAGGCCGCCGGACAGGCGCAGGATGGCCACGGCCGCCGACGGGCTGATGGGGTCGGCGACGTCGCAGGTGTCCCGGTGATCGTCCGTCACCTGCTCGATGGCCTCGGCGAGCAGCGCTGGAAGGGCGCGGTCCCGTACGCGTGACAGAAGGTCGAGGAGACGGCCTCCCAGGCGGGCGGCGTACCAGGCCACGCCGTGCATGCAGATCGATGCGGTGCCGGGGATGCCCGCGCCGTCGATCAGCACCGCTGCCGTCGGTACGACGCCGGTGAAGTCCTCGTTCGCGTGGTCGGCCCTGGCCGCAGTGCTCGTCATCGTCACCCGCATGGTGCGGCGCCCCTCTCACTGATCAAGGCACCGACTCTAACAAGCGCTTGGGCGGGATTCCCCGGCTGCGGGCGCCTCGCCGGTCAGGGGGCCACCGAGCTCAGCAGGGGCCGCCGATCTCAGCGCCGCCGTACCCGAGCTGCCCCGATCCGTGCTGCGCGCGCGTCCGGGCAGGGTCCTCGTCCGCCGAGAAGACGACAGGCGGTCATTCCGCAGGCGGACGACCGCCACGGCTTCCCCGCCTAACGTCGGCGACATGCTGAACAACCAGGTGACCTTCCGCCGCGTCGCAGCAGGTCTGCTGCTCATCGTGGCCCCGCTGCTGCAAGCGCTGGCCGTCCTCGTGGACCCCGGCACGTGGGGCGATGACCGCGAGGCGGTCAGCTTCGGCGACAACCCCGTCCTCGCCCAGACCCAGTCCGTGCTCTATCACTGGAGCTGGATGCTCATGGCGGTGGCCGCGTTCGGGCTCGTCCATCTCACCAGGCGCAGGGCGACCCGGCTCGGACACGTGTCCGGCGCGCTGACCGTGATCGGCTATCTGTCGCTCTCCGGTCTGCTGCTGAGCGACCCCGTGGAGTGGTGGCTGGGCCAGCGCTACACGCCGGAGCAGGCGCAGAAGATCCTCGACGAGATGCTGGGCCTGCCGGGCGTCCTCTTCGGCTTCCAGATGCCGTGGATGTTCTTCGGGTTCCTCGGCCTGCCGGTGCTCGTCGCCGCGGTGTGGCGGGCGGGGTTCGCCGGCTGGTGGGTGCCGGCGCTGGTCGCCGCCGGTTACCTGGGGTCGTTCCTGGTGGAGTACGGGCCCGCCACGGCGGTCTTCTGGACCGTGCCGGTGATCGGGCTGGGCTGGCTCGGGGTGAAGGTGCTGCGCATGGGAGACGAGGCGTGGGCGGCCTACTATCCGGCCGTGGCCGCCGGACACCCGGGGGAGTCGTACGCGCGGACCAGCGCTGAATGAGGGGCGAAGGCACCCGACACCTCCGCCCCTCCGGCCCCTGGGAGACAGGACCCACCGCGAAGCGAGCCATGGGCATGGGGGACGACCTCGCGGATGCCGATGACGCTAGCCGCGCACACGAGCCCGTTCTGCGGAGGAATACGCAGAAGCGGGCTCACGTCTTCACCGAGAGCGTGGAGGGCACCGGCGGCAGCATGTGCACCCTGGCCGAGCCGATGTCGAAGTAGAGCCCCACCAACTTCAGCCGCCCGGACCGGATCTGCTCGTCCACTTTGCGGTAGGTGCGCAGATTCTCCAACTGCTGTTGTACGTTCACCCGGCAGAGCGTGTCCAGCGCGTTGCCGTCCAGCCGGTCGCCCTCGGTCTCGATGAATCGGGCCAGGCTGTGGTTGCCATGGCGCAGCCAGCGCCGCATCGCCGGCAGGCTGCCCGCCTTCACCCCGCCGCTGAGCAGCCCGGCCATCGCCCCGCAGCCCGAATGCCCGCACACCGTGATCGTGTGCACGCCGAGCACCTGCGTCGCGTACTCGATCGCCGCGCCCACCGAGTCGTCGTACGCCTCGGAGCCCTTGCGCGGCACCAGGTTGCCGATGTTGCGCACGGTGAACAGATCCCCGGGCCCGCTGGCGGTGATCAGGCTGGGCATGACCCTGGAGTCCGCGCATGTGATGAACAGGTGCGTGGGCTGCTGCTTACGGGCCAGCTCGGTGAAGATGGGACGCACCAGCGGAGCCGTACGCCGGTGAAACTCCCGTGCGCCCGCGGTGAGCTGGCAGTCCGGCTGCACGGGATTGCCGTGCAGCGGCATGACCCGGTGGGCAGGGCCGCGACGCCGGTGCGCCCACGGCAGCCACGAGCGGTCCGGCGCCCTGGCCGGGTTCTTCGCGGGATACATGCGGACCCCGCTGACCGCCATGGCGTACCACTCCTCGTGGAGCTCGTCGATGTCCACGGTGCCGCCGAGCCGCTCGTGGTCCTGCCGCCAGGAGTGGATCGCCTCGAAGGCGGCGTTGTCCATGAAGTCGATGTCCAGGTCGAGGTCCACGGCCGCCCCCGCCGGGATCGCCCGCAGGTCCTGGGTGAGCCGCGGCACGCCGAGGAAGGTGAGGGAGCCGGAGATCGTCGCGTGGTGGCGGCCGTCGGGCTCCACCCGGGTCTTGACGGTGACCCAGGTCAGCCGGCGCAGCGCGAGCAGCGCGGCCAGGGCCAGACCGAACAGCACGCCCTCGGCCAGCCCGAGGAAGATCACGCCCGCCATCGTCACGAAGTAGGCGGGCACCTCGCCGTGGCCGTGCACCTTCTTGATGTGGCCGAGATTGACCATCTGCACGCCGATGAACACCAGCAGCGCCGCCAGCGCCTCCACCGGGATCAGCTGGATCGTCCAGCCGAAGCCGATCGCGAACACCAGCACCCACACGCCGTGCAGGATCGTCGAGGCGCGGCTGCGCGCGCCCGCGTGCGCGTTCGCGGTGCTGCGGACGATCACACCCGCCAGCGGCAGGCCGCCCAGCGCCCCGGCGACCATATTGGCCACGCCCTGCCCGGCCAGCTCCTGGTCCAGATCGGCGCGGGGGCCGGTGTGCATGCTGTCGACCGCGACCGAGCACAGCAGCGACTCGACCCCGGCCAGCAGCGCCACGAGCAGCACCGAGGCCATGATCAGATGCCAGTCTCCCTGCGGCAGCACGGGGAAGGCCCACTCGGTGAAGGTGCCGGACAGGTCGATGCGGGTGACGTCCCAGCCGAAACCCCAGGCGCTGGCCGAGGCGATGAGCAGCGCCGCCAGCGGCGCGGGCACCGCCTTGACCGGTTTGGGCATCCGCAGCCAGACGGCCAGCACCCCGATCGTGAGCAGACCCACCGCGATCTTGTGACCGTGCAGCTCGGCGAGCTGGCGGGGCAGCTCGATCAGGTTGGCCAGCGCCGAACGCTGCGGGCTGCCGCCCAGCACGATGTGCAGCTGGGACAGGGCGATGACCACGCCGACGCCCGCCAGCATGCCGTGCACGACCGCGGGGGAGACGGCCAGCGCCGCCCTCGCCGCCCTGAACACCCCCAGCAGCAGCTGCACCGCTCCCGCGAGCAGGGTGATCATGCAGGTCGCTCGCCAGCCGTACGTCTGCACCAGGTCGGCGACGACCAGGGACAGACCGGCCGCGGGCCCGCTCACCTGAACGGCCGAGCCGCCCAGCGCGCCCGCCACGATGCCGCCGACCACGGCGGCGATCAGTCCAGCGGCGAGAGGGGCCCCCGAGGCCATCGCGACGCCCAGGGAGAGGGGCACCGCGACGAGGAAGACCACGAGCGAGGCGGGCACGTCGTGCCTGAGAGTACTCAGGGCGCTACTGTCGGTCACGCGGGTCATGGTGCAAACCCTAGTGCCGACCCGGTTGTGTTTAAGACGCGGACAACGGGTTTTGCAAAACTATGCCTTGCCCGTCGTGTCGCTCGACGTCGCGCCGATCAACGATAGTAGTCGGGGAACTCCTGCTCCGGTGTCGTCCGGCGGTGGCCGCCGGTCTGCTCTGTGGCGCTGCCCGTGCCGGACTCGGCGGCCGCGTTGTAGCCGGGCCAGGTGCCGGCGGCCGCGGCGGGCTGCTCCGGCCACGCGGCCGCGGTGTAGGCGCCGGTCTCGTAGGCGTACGGCTGGCCGGCGGGCTGCTGAACGGGCGACGGGGCCGACAGCACGTCGTCATAGGCGGAGACGGTCCTGGCCGGCGCCGTGGGCGTGCCGGCGGCGGGGGAGGGGCCGGTCAGCGGGTCGGAGTCGTCGGCCACGGCCCAGCCGGGACGCACCTCGTAGGAGCTGGGATAGGTGGGTGCGGGCACGGGCTCGAACGCGGGCCAGGACCCGCTCGGCGTCGAGCCGGCGGGGGCGGGGTCGTCGAGGATGTCGGGGGAGGCCGCCCAGGAGCCGGACGTGGTGGCCGGCGTGCCGGACCAGTTGGGGTCGAGCGGGCCGGTGCCGCCGCCGGTGTAGGCGGGGAACGGGTCGCTGGTCGGTGCGCCGTGCAGGGGCGCGGCGGGCACGGCCGGGAAGGAGCCGCTGGACGCCGGGTGCACCGCGGGGAAGGAACCGCTGCCGGGAGAGCCGTTGCTGGACACCGACCGGTAACGCGAGTCGCCGCCGGAGGCGGGCTGGCCGTTGTTCGACAGGGACTGGCTCTGCGCCGCGGGGCTCGCGGGGGAGGAGCCGCCGGTCCGCAGCGGGTCGGGCCGGGTCGGCGGCACCGACTGGGCGCCTGCGCCCAGGATGCTCATCACGTCGGCGGTCGGGGCGGCGAACGTCACCGTGCGCTGGTCCGCCAGCTGACCGCTGGACTGCGCGGGGCGCTGCTGCACCGGCTCGACCAGGTCCGCCAGTCCGGCGGCGGCGGGAGCCGGAGCCTTCGCGGGGCGCTGGGGAAGCGGCGCCTGTACGGTCGCCGCGTTCGGGTCGGCGGCGACGGGCTCACGCCTGCTCCTGCGGGCGGGCCGGGCGGCCGGCCGGTCACGCTCTGCCGGGCCGGGGCGTTCGGCCCGGGCCGCGGGGCGCTCACGTTCTGCCGGGCTGGGACGTTCGGCCCGGGCTGCGGGCCGCTCACGCTGCTCCGCCGGGCCGGGACGCTCGGTCCGGGCCGCGGGCCGCTCACGCTCTGCCGCGGCGGGCCGCTCGCGCTCTGCCGCACCGGGGCGCTCGCCTCCGCCGGGCTGATCGGCGGGCCGTTGACGATCGACGGGGCGGGAAGCGCCCTTACGAGCGGCGACCGTGCCGCCGGCGCCGAAACCACCCTCCTCGGCGTCGCTGCGGATGTTGGCCCAGAACTCCTCGTCCTCGTCATCAGAGTGGGGGTTGCCCCATTCGTCCACGCCACGCTTGCCACGCTGGCCGGTGCGCACAGGTTTGGCCTTGCGCTCGTCGATAGGGCTGAAGTCCGGGCTGAACTTGCTCATCTTGGGCTCCGATGCGGCGAACTCGTCCGTCGAGCGCGCGTGGGTCAGCCCTTCCTTCTCAGCCATCTCCTTCAGCCGCTCGGGAGGGAGCGAACTCTCCCGGCGATTCATGGAACGCATGCCCAGTGCCACGACGACGAGCACGAGGAGCACGACAGCGACCAAGCTCACGACGACCGCGATCATTGCACCACCCTCAAAGCCATGGCCTCCCTGTGGCGCCGGTGAGATCGCGCGGCCATCGACGCGACCTGCCCCCTGTGATCACCAGCACCTAACAATTTGATCTGATTCTGTCGGACCACTATGAGCGTTGTCACACCCTAAGTGAAGAATTGGTAACCACTAACACGTGCAGTATTCGGATTTTCACTCAATGTCCACAACTGTGAGCCGCCCACGGGCGATGGTCTTGTCCGCGATCTTCTTCAAGATCTCCGAGAGGGAGGCGCCCTCCTGGACGTCGACCCGCGCACTCAGCGTGTAGACGCTGAACCGGTACGTGCCCTTGTCGTTGCAAGGAGGCTCGTAGCCGACCTTGCCGCTGGTGACCTTCGCCTGACTGGAGCCTTCTGGCAGGCTCTCGGCGGAATCGGGGCCCAGCTCGGTCGTGGTGGCGGGGATGTTGTAGAGCACCCAGTGCACGGCCGAGGTGGACGGAGTATGGGAGTCGACGACGATCGCGATGGACTTCGCCTTGGACAGAGGCTGACTGGACCAGCGCAGCGCCGGGCTGCCTTCGCGGCCCTTGCAGGAGTGCTGGCGGGGCAGCGGTTTGCCCTCGCGCAGGTCCGGGCTCGAAACGTTGATCCTCGCGATCTCGCTGGCTTCGGACCTGCCGAAGAAGGCGGTGCAACCGGTGGAGGCGAGCATCGCCAGCACCGCTGTCACAATGACAGCAGCGTGTCGCACGCGCCTCGCGTTGTTACACAGCCCCATGCCGCATGATGCTACGCGGGTCCAGGCGCTGCGAAGACCGTTTCGCGATGGTCGGTGGCCGGTAAAGGACGCGAAATCCGTCAGAATCGAGGCATGGAGCGGGTGAGTTCGGACCCAAGCCTGACCTTCGCCATCCTCGGCCCGCTCGAGGTTCGCCGAGACGGCGAGGTCGTGGAGATCGCGGGGCAGCGGCTGCGGACCTTGCTTGGCCTGCTCGTTCTCGACGCGGGCCGGACTGTTCCGGTCGAGCGGCTGATCGCCGGGATTTGGGACGAGCAGGTGCCGTCGGGCGTCGGCAACGCGCTGCAGGCGCTGATCTCACGGCTACGCTCCGCGCTGGGAAAAAATCATGCCCGCCGGCTCGTGGTCGCCGAACCCGCCGGATACCGGCTGGCGGCCGGACCCGATCAGGTCGACGTACGCAGATTCGCGCTTCTCGCCCGTGCGGGTCAGGCGGCGCTGGCGGCCGGTGACGCCCGCACGGCTGCCGCCACCCTGCGGGAGGCGCTCGCGCTGTGGCGCGGTCCGGTGCCGGCGGAGCTGGCGGGCGCGGGGCTCGCCGCCGACGTCGCCCGGCTGGAGAGCGGGCGGCTGTCGGTGGCCGAGGACCGCATCGAGGCCGAGCTGCTGCTCGGCCGGCCCGCCGCCCTCATCGACGAGCTCTCCGGCCTGCTGACCGCGCACCCGCTGCGCGAGCGCCTGCACGCACAACGGATGAGAGCCCTGTACGGCGCGGGCCGGCGAGTGGAGGCCCTGGCCGCGTACGAGACGGCACGACGCACCTTCCGCGACGAACTCGGCGCCGACCCCTCACCGACCCTGACAGAACTGCACCTGACCATGCTGCGCGACGACCCGCCCCCACCAGAAGACGTCACCCCTGCGACCGGCCCGCACGCGGCTCCCGTGACCGGCCCGCACGCGGCTCCCGTGACCGGCCCGCACGCGGCTCCCGTGACCGGCCCGCACGCCGGCCAGGGGTTGGAGGGGGCGCTGTCGGCGGGCGGGCGGCGGGGGAATTTGCGGGCGCGGCTGACCAGCTTCGTCGGACGGGAGGACGATCTCGACCACACCGCCGATCTGCTGTCCGCGCACCGGCTGGTGACGCTGATCGGGCCCGGGGGCGCGGGCAAGACGCGGCTGGCCACGGAGGTCGCGGAGGCCGTGGCCGCGACCATGCCCGACGGGGTGTGGCTGGCCGAGCTGGCTTCCGTGAGCGACGAGACTGGGCTGGTGCAGAGCCTGCTGAGCGCGCTCGATCTGCGCGACGGCCGGCCGCTGCCGCTGGCCTCCCTGCCGCGGGACCCGTTCGAACGCCTGGTCAGGGCGCTGCGCGGCAAGCGGCTGCTGATCGTGCTGGACAACTGCGAGCACATCGTGGAGCAGGCGGCGCGGGTCGCCGACCAGGTGCTCGCCGACTGCCCGGACGTCCGGATCCTGGCCACCAGCCGGGAGCCGCTCGGCATCACCGGTGAGGTCACCTGGACGCTGCCGCCGCTCGGCCTGCCACCGGCCGGCGCCGACCCGGCCGACGCCGCCGGCTACCCCGCCGTGCGGCTCTTCGCCGACCGGGCCGCCGCCGTACGGCCCGGTTATCGGGTACGGCAGGACACCGGGCCGGTCGTCGCCATCTGCCGGGCGCTGGACGGGCTGCCGCTCGCCATCGAGCTGGCCGCCGCCCGGCTGCGCTCGCTGACCGCCGAGGAGATCGCCGCCCGGCTGGGGGCGAGGGAGGGCAGGTTCCGGCTGCTCAGCTCGGGGAGCCGCACCGCCCAGGCGCGCCACCAGACGCTCCGCGCCGTCGTCGAGTGGAGCTGGAATCTGCTGGACGAGGAGGAGCGGACGCTGGGCCGGCGGCTGTCGGTGTTCGCGGGTGGAGCCACCCTCGACTCGATCGAACACCTCCACGCCGCCACTGACGAGCGCCTCCAGGGTGGACCGGCCGATGGCGCCGCCCATGACGTGCTGGGGTCGCTGGCCCGGCTGGTGGACAAGTCGTTCGTGATCTTTGACGCGGGGCGTTATCGGATGCTGGAGACGATCCGGGCCTACGCCGCTGAACGGCTCGACGAGTCCGGCGAGCTGGACGTCGTCCGGCGGGCGCACGCCGTTCACTTCACCGAGCTGGCCGAGGCCGCCGAGCCGGGGTTGCGTACCGGAGAGCAGATCGACCGGCTGGCCGAGCTGAGCGCCGAGCACGAGAACCTGTCCACCGCGTTGCGGTGGGCGATCGAGAGCGGCGCCGGCGAGCCGGCGCTCCGGCTGGTCGGCGCGCTCGGCTGGTACTGGTGGCTGCGCGGTCACCGGCTCGAAGGCGCGCTCCGGTCACGCGAGGCGCTCGCGGTCCCGGGCGGCGGTCCCGCCCCGCTGCGCGCCATGAATCTGGCGATACACGTGCTCAACGGGGTCGGCCTGCTCCTGTCGTGGGAGGAGGCGATGGTCATGCTGACGGAGATGCGGGAGCTGCGCTCGCCGGAGGTGGCGCCGCATCCGCTGGTGGCGCTGGCCGGGCCCATGTTCGTGCTGTCCGGCGGGGGCGCGCCGCAGTCGGAGGCGCTGGTGGCGGAGATGTCCGGGCACCCCGACCCGTGGGTGGTCGCCACCGGGATGCTGCTGCGCGGGCTGACGCACTATTCAGCCGGGCGCATCGAGCAGGGTGAGCGGGAGACCCTGACCGCGCTCGACGGCTATCGGATGATCGGCGACCGATGGGGCGCCGCCACCGCGCTCGCGACCCTGTCCGACGTGCACTTCCTGCGGGGCGAGTCCGAGCTCGGCATCGAGGTGATGCGGGAGGCCCTGGAACTGGTCGACGAACTCGGCGCGCTGGAGGACACCGCGTACATGCGGGCCAGGCTGGCGCTCGGCCTCAACCTGCTGGGCCGCCGCGCCGAGGCCGAGCGGCTGCTGCGCGACATCGCCCAGGTGGCGGCCGACAGCGGTGACCAGCTCGGCGAGGCGGGGATCCTGGCGGCCTGGGGCGAGTTCGCCAGACAGGACGGCGACCTGGGAAGCGCCCGCGAGCACTACGCGCGGGCCCTGAGCATGATGGACGCGAGCGCCGCCGTGCCGGTCCAGATGATCTCGGCCATCAACTCCTCGCTCGGCCTGCTCACCGTACAGGAAGGTGATCTTGAGAGGGCGCGGCGGCCGCTCACACTGGCGTTGAAGCAGGCGACCGAGGTGGGGGACGCGCAGCTCACCGGGATCGCCGTCATCGCCTGCGCGGGGCTGGCCCTGGCGCACGGGCGGGCGGAGGAGGCCGCGGCGCTGCTCGGCGGCGCGGAGGTGATCAAGGGCATCGCGGCGGTGGTGGACTTCGACCATGTACGGCTCACCGCCGACGCGAAGGCCGCGCTCGGGGATCGGGAGTTTCTCCGTCACCTCGAACGCGGCCGGGGGATGGACCAGGACGACGTCGTCGCGCTCGCGCTGCGCACGTGAGCCTGGTCAGACGCGGCTGCGGAAGACTCTGATCGCCAGCGGGGCGAACACCACGACGAAGCCCGCCGACCACAGCAGCGAGATCATGGCCGAGCCGGCCACCTCGCCGCCGATCAGCAGCCCGCGGATCGCGTCGGACAGATGGGTCACCGGGTTGAGGTCGGACCAGGCCCGCAGCCAGCCGGGGAAGGTGTCGGGCGACACCAGCGCGCTGCTGGTGAACGTCAGCGGCATCATCACCGAGAAGGCGATCATCTGCACCTTCTCGGGGCTGGACGCCTTGAGCCCGATCAGCACCGACATCCACGACATGGCCAGCGCCACGATCACCAGCAGGGCCAGCGCCCCGAGCAGGCCGGCCACGCCGGTGGAGATCCTGAAGCCGAGCACCATGCCGAACCCGACGAGCAGCGCGAACGCCCACACCTGCTTGAACGTGTCGGCGATGATCCGCCCGGCCAGCGGCGCCGTGCGCGCGATCGGCAGGCTGCGCAGCCGGTCGAAGACGCCCTTGGTGATGTCGGTGTTGAGGCCGATCGCCGTGGACAGGGTGTAGAACAGCGCGTTCTGGACGAGCAGACCGGGCAGCGCGAACTGCAGGTAGTCACCGGTCGAGCCGGAGATGGCGCCGCCGAACACGTACGTGAACAGCAGCAGGAACATGATCGGCTGGATGGAGAGGTCGAGCAGCTCCCAGGGGTTGTGCTTGATCTGCACCAGACTGCGCCAGGCCAGCGTCAGCGTCTGCCTGACCGTGGCTCCTGGGCTCACCCTCCTGGGCAGGGCGGGCAGGGGGGTGGTGATCGCGGTCATGAGTAGATCTCCTCTTCGGCCTTCGCCGGCTCCTCGGCGCGGTGGCCGGTCAGGGCCAGGAACACCTCGTCCAGGCTGGACTTGCGCAGCGCCAGCTCCGAGGCGACGATCCCCAGATCGTCGAGGCGGCGCACGATGGCCGGCATCACCGTGGGGTCGTGCACGGCGACGGTGACCTTGCCGCCCGACGTCTCGGGCCGGTCGGTCACGAGCTCGGCGACGACCTTGCGGACCAGCTCCAGCTGATGCGTCTCCAGCGGCCGCACCTCCAGCACCTGCCCGCCGGTGGTGGCCTTGAGCTCGTCGGAGGTGCCCGAGGCGATCACCTTGCCGTGGTCGAAGACCACGATGTCATCGGCGAGCTGGTCGGCCTCCTCCAGGTATTGGGTGGTCAGCAGCACGGTCACGCCGTCGGCCATCAGCCCCCGCACGACGCCCCACAGCTCGGTGCGGCTGCGCGGGTCGAGCCCGGTGGTGGGCTCGTCCAGGAACAGCACCTGCGGCCTGCCCACCAGGCTGGCGGCCAGGTCGAGTCGCCTGCGCATGCCGCCGGAGAAGGTCTTGGCCGCCCGGCCGCCCGCGGCGGCGAGGTCGAACCTCTCCAGTAAGGACATCGCCTGCTCGCGCGACTCACGGCGGGACAATCCGAGCAAGCGGCCGATCATCACCAGGTTTTCGACACCGGTCAGCATCTCGTCCACCGCGGCGTACTGCCCCGTCAGGCCGATCAGCGACCTGACCTGGTGCGACTGGCGCCCCACGTCGAATCCCAGCACCGAGGCCCGGCCGGAGTCCGGCACCAGCAGCGTCGCCAGAATGCGCACCGCGGTGGTCTTTCCCGCGCCATTGGGGCCCAGCACGCCGAGCAGCCTGCCAGGGGGCACGACGAGATCGACGCCGTCCAGCGCCTTGGTCTCGCCGTAGCGTTTCACCAGGCCTTCAGCCTCTATCGCATATCGCATGCCCCCACAGTGACCTACGCCACTGACATTTTCCGGATACGGATCGGCATGCCGCTGACAGATCGCTGATATGCCGCGAGCCATAAGCTGGTGCTGTGATGTCACCTGGCCCCCTCCGCGATCCGGCGAACCGCGTCTCGCCCAAGGCCCGCGGCCTCTGGCTGCTCGAGGCGCTGATCGGTTTCGTGCTCCTCATCGGCGGATCCATCCTGGTCGGCGGCTGGGTGGGCGGGAGCGGGTGGTCGTGGGTGCCGGACTGGTTCGCCGCCCGGCCCTGGGCGCTGCCGGTCGCCGTCGGCGTGCTGACGACGCCGTTCCTGGTGGCCGAGCCGTTCGTGCGCTACCGGGTGCACCGGTGGGAGCTGACCGGCGACGTCCTCTACGCCCGGCAGGGGTTCCTGACCAGGGAGTGGGTGTTCGTGCCCGTCAGCCGCATCCAGACGGTGGACAAGGAGCAGGGCTGGCTGGAACGGATGCTCGGGCTGGCGACGCTCGAGGTCCGCACCGCCTCGCACGCCGGCTCCTCCACGATCAAGGGACTCGACTACCTCGTGGCCGCGGGCCTGGCCGAAGGGCTGGCCCAGCGCGCCGAGCAGCTCAGGGACGACGCGACATGACCGGCCCGACCCAGCCCCCACAGCCCGACGGCCCGTCCCCGCACGATCGCCCGCCTGCGTCCGAGGGCGCGCCCCCATCCGCGGGCCCGGTTTCGTCCGACGGCCCGGTCCCGTACGATCGCCCGCCGACGTCCGGGGGCCCGGTTCCGTCCGACGGTCCGTCTTCGGCCGGGAACCCGCCGCCGTCTGATGGCCCACCTTCATTCGAGCCCTCCTCGGCGGGACAGCCTCCGTCCGAGGGCCCGCCCTCGTTCGAAGCCCCCGCTGTGGACCCGTCACCTGTCGGCTCGCCGCCGGGTGGCGGGGGGTGGGATCCGGGTACGTTGCCGGCGCCGGTGACGTCGCGGCGACTGAGTCCCAAGGTGCTGCTCATCGACCCGGTCCGGATGCTGCCCTCGCTGCTGCTGCCGCTGGCCGGGGTGCTCGTCGTCGGCGGCTTCTCCGGCAGGTCCTACCTGTGGGCCGCGCTGGGCCTGGTCGGCACCGTGGTGTTCGCGGTGATCAGGTGGCTCACCTTCACCTACGACTTCGCCGGTGACCGGCTGGAGATCAAACGCTCGCTGATCAGCCGTTCGGTCCGCACCATCCCCCTCGAACGGGTACGCGGGGTCGACGTGTCCACCCCGCCCATGCACCGGCTGCTGGGCCTGGCCGTACTCAAGATCGACACGGGCGCGAGCGGGGGCGACGGCGAGGCCACCCTCGACGGCGTCACCCTGGGGGAGGCCGAGCGGCTGAGACCCATCCTGCTGCGCCGCGCCCGCGCCGCGGGAGTCGAGGTCGAGGACGTCCCGCCGGAGGTGGCGCCGTCGCCCGGCCAGGGGGCCGATGCGGACGTCATCGTCGCCGTGCCGCGCGCCTGGCTCCTGTACGGCCCGCTTTCGGGCGCGTACCTGCTCACCCCGTTCGCGCTCGCGGGCGGCGCCATCGGCCTGGCCTTCCAGTGGGGCGACGAGTTCGGCCTCGGCAGGGACGCCGCCTTGACGGCCGGCGAGTGGCTCTGGGAACGGCCGTCCCTGCTGGTGGCCGCCGCGGTGCTGCTCGTGGTGGCGATGCCGTTCGTGGGCGGCGTGATGTACGCGGTGTTCAACTGGAACTTCAGGCTCAACAGGCGCGACGGCTACCTCGTCGCCGAGCGCGGCCTCATCAACAGGCGCAGCGTGTCGCTGGAGTCCAGGCGGGTGCGCGGGTACGAGATCGTCGAAGGTCTGGCCGAGCGCTGGGCCGGGGTCGCCCGGGCCTGGGCCATCGTGACCGGCCTCGGTGATTCGGAGACCCGCGGGCAACTCCTGCCGGTGGTGCCCCGGCACGTGGCCATCAACGTCGCCGGCGACGCCATCGGCCCGTACGAGGCCGAGGTGCGCCCGCACCCGCCCATCGCCCGCAACCGCCGCCTGTTCCGGGCCATCGCCCCGTGGCTCGTCCTCGCGGCCGTCGCCGCCGCGCTGATCTGGGCGACCGGGTCGCCGCTGTGGTGGGTCCTCCTGGTGCTCAGCCTGCTGCTGGCGGCCGTCGGCGTCCCCCTGGGCATCGACCGCTACCACTCGCTCGGCCACGGCTACGACGGCGTCCGCGTGACGGTGCGTTCCGGCTCGCTGCGGCGCGCGCAGGCGGTGGTGGAGCGGCGCGCCGTGGTGGGCTGGCGCCTGCGCCAGACCTGGTTCCAGCGGCGCGCCGGAGTCCTCACCATGATCACGGGTGTCGGCGCGGGCAAGGGCGGCTACTCGGCCATCGACGTCTCCGAAGCCCAGGCCACCGCCTTCCCCGCAGAGGTCACCCCAGAATGGCTGGCGCCGTTCCTGAAGACATGACCTTCACGCGGCCCTGCCCTGACCAGGTCACCTTCTGGCTTGGTACGGAACGGTCCCAACCCGACTCCTGACTGGCCCGGTCCTTTGCGCTGGGCCAGGTGGTTCTGGGTGAGTCGGGTGGAGTGGTCGCGGGCTGGTCTCTGGCTGGCTCGGTCCAGGGCCGGGCCAGGGACTGAGCTCGGTGTGGAGTGGTTCCGGACTGGCTCAGTCTTGGTGCGGGGCGGTGGTGGGTCGGGTCAGTCCTGGCGGCGGGCGCCGAACATGATCTCGTCCCAGGTGGGCACCGACGCACGCCTGCCTCGGGAGCCCTTGCGCGGCTGACGTGCGGCCGGGGCAGGGGGTGGGGAGGGCACCGGCACCGGAGGCTCCTCCTTGGCGGCGGGCTCCTCCTTCGCCTCGTCCTCCTTGCTCGGACGTGCGGCGGGCACGGGCTTGCTCCCTGCCGCGCCCTTACCCTCGGGCTTCGCCTTCGCCGCAGGCTGCGCCTTGACCTCGGGCTCGGCCTTGGTCTCGGGCTCCGCCTTGACCTCGGACTCCGCCTTGGTCTCGGGTGTCGCGTCCTTCGCCGGTGCCGCGTCCTCACGGGTGGCGGCCGGCGTGGCGTCCTGTGTGGGCGCTGCGGAGGCTGCCTCCTTCGCGGGGGCGGGCGTCGTCTCCTTTTGAGGAGCGGCCTCCTGCTGAGGAGCGCTCGACGCAGCGTCCTGCCGAGGCGGGTCGGCGGGCCCCTGCTGGGGTGCCGGTGAGGCGTCCTTCGCTGGTACGGCGGCCGCGACGTGCTTGTCGGCGGCGGGTGGCGCTGCGTCCTCCTGGCGCGCGGCGGACGCTGGGTCCTTCTCCGGTACGGCGGGCTTCGCGGTCTCGGCCGTGGCCGGTGCCGTCTCTGCGACGGCGGCCGGTGTCGCCTGGCTGGAGGCGCTCACCGTCGGCTTCTCGGAGGTGGTTCCCGTTGCTGCAGGCGCCTCTTGCGAGGCGTGGTCCTTGGTCTCGGCGGCGTGGGTCGTCACCTCGGTGGGTGAGGTCGCCGCCTCCACAGTGGGACTCGGCGCCTGTGCCACCTCCTGGCCGGCGGATACCTGCGACGGGCGCGCGTCGGCGGCGGGTGTGTCGGTTGCCTGCACGTCGGCGCCATCGACGGACCCTGCGCTGACGGCCTGAGGCGTCGAGTCGGATACTCGGGCTTCGGCCTGAGGCTCGGGCTCGGACTCGGGCTTGGACCCGGTCTCCGGAGCGGGGGATGCTTCCGAGGCTGCGGGCTGGGAGGTCGACTCCGCGGCGTCGGTGTTGGGCTGCGGGCTGGTGGTGTCGGCGGTCGACCCCGGGTCGTCCTGGGCGACTGCTGGTGCGGGGGTCCCCGCGACAGGGCCGGTCTCCGTGGCACTGCTGGTGAGCGACTGCGCCTGGGCAGGTGCCTCAACGGCCGACTGTGTCCGCGGGGTAGTGTCGATGGGCTCCTGTGACTGCGACGCGGTCTCGGTGGCCTGCTGGTGCTGCCCTGGAGTCTCGGTGGCGGAGCGTGACTGAGTCGGCGTCTCCGCAACACGCGTCTCTACGGCAGGCGTCTCCGTAACAGGCGCGGCCGTAACAGGTGTGTCGGCACCACGCGCGTCCGCAACGGGCGCGTTCGCAGCACGCGTCTCTACAGCGGACGTCTCTACAGCGGACGTTTCCACAGCAGGCGTCTCCGCGACAGCCGCCTCTGCAGCAGGCACCTGTGCAGCAGACGCCGTTGTTGCAGACGCCGTCTCGACAGGGTGCGCCGGCGCGGACGTAGGTGCAGGCGTGCTGTCGGCGCCGGGGGTGGCGGGCGAGGAGGGGCGGGGGGTGTGGAAGGGCTCGCGGGACTGCCCGAAGTCGGGCAGCCATGGCGAAGACCCGCCTCGCCGGGAGATGGTCTCGCCGGGACGGGTGTGGCCGGTCTCCCTGGCGGGCGGCTCTGTCCGGTGGGTGTCGGGTGCGCGCGAGCCGTCCCGGTGCGCCGGGTCGTTGTCGCGGGCCGGCGACCGGTCGTACGGGGCGTCCATGGCGGGGGTGGGCGGCGGCACCTCGTAGGAGGGAGGGTAGGTCTCGGGGCCTCTGGCCTGCGGCTCGTAGCCGACGGCCGGCTCCTCGTGATCCTGCTGCCGGATGACGGACGGGAACGGCAGCGGGTCGGCGGCGAGCGGCGGGACCGGCTGGAGCTTGGCCACGCGCGGGGCGAACGGCGTGACGGTGGTGTCCTCGACCACGGGGTTGGGGTCGAAGTCGGCCGACGACAGCCGCAGCGCCTCGTCGTCGTTGGGGCTCACGTGGCGGCGGCGCGGGTCGAAGAGCCATTCGGCGTGCCTGGTGTGACCGTTCCAGACGTAGCCGAGCTTGACCCGCCACAGGCCGTCGTCACGCTTGGCGGAGTCCCAGTCGATCTCGTCGGTGGGCACGCCGCGCCGGTTGAGCCGTTCGGCGACGAGGTCGCCGAGGACGGGACCGGAGGAGGACTCGCCGGGCATCCGGACGGCGGCGCGCTGCGCCTGCTGCGCGACGTACTCGCGCTCCTGGAGCACGGGCCCCTCGAACCAGCGGACACGCTCGACCGGGATGCCGGCGGTCGCGGCGATCTCCTCCGCGGTTTCGCCGGCACGGATGCGGGCCTGGATCTCCTTGGGGCGCAACGGACTCTCCACTTCGATCTCGTACTGGCCGAGACGGGAGAAGTTGCCGCGGACGGCAGCACGGAGCCGGTCGTCCACGGGAAGTGTGAAGCGCGTGCCTCGCCCGGCAGTAGCCAGCACGAGATAGGTGCCGTCCTCACTCACCGCGACGAGTCGGAGCTCCTGCATGCGAGTCCCTTCGTCAGCGTGCTCATTCTTCCCCCGGACCCTTGAGTCTCTCGCGTGTGCCGGTTGCCTGCCAGCACCGTACCCGGCATGTCCGAACATCGCCTTCGTGGGATAGCCTCGGGGCGTTGTGACGCCGGTCACATTTGACGAATCCATCCTTTCAGAGCCCGCCGCCGCGCATGAGGAGGTTCGAGGTCCTCGACGGATTCTGGCGAATATCTCCGCGTGCCGCCGTGCAGTTCAGCGAAGACGCCAAGGTGGCGGGACTCGCGTTCGGATGGAGCTCCAACTCGCGGGCGGCGGTGCCGGCGAGTTGCGGCGCGGCCGCCGAGTACGCCTGCCCGCCGGGAGTGGTCCGGCAGCCGCCGGAGTCCGCCGCCGCGGTGACGAAGACGCCAGAGCGTACGAGCTCGCGCGTGGCGGCGTTCAGCGCGGGGGAGTCGGCCCCGTCGAGCGAGAGGGTGGTGACGGCCGGGCCGCGCGCGTGCCGGTGCACCCAGTCGAGGCCGGCCAGCAGGTCCGACAGGGTGCCGGAGCCGCGGCAGCCGAGCACGCGCACCGAGGCGATCCTGGCCTGCGGCGCCACGCCGTGCGAGCGGCCGGCGACGGCGCGGGCGACCTGGGTGCCGTGTCCGGTGCAGTCCTGCCCGGTGCCGCCGGTGGCGTCGAAGGCCCGCCAGGCGCGGTCGCCGAACTCGCTACCGGTGAGGTCGAGGCCGCTGTCCATGACGTAGACCGTGACGCCTTTGCCGCCCTCGGCCGGCACGGTGGCGGGCGCGCGGCCGGTCATGGGGTGGATCTCGCGGTCGGGCTCCAGCGCCTGTACGCGCGGGTCGGCGCGCAGCTCCGTCTCCTCGGCGGCGCTCAGCCAGGTGGCGAAGCCGGGCAGCGCGGCGGTGTAGTAGCGCCGCACGCGCCGGCGCACCTCGCCGACGAGATCGCGGGCGGCGGCCCGGTCACGCGCCGTGACGATGTAGGGCCGGGTGGGCTCGGTCACGGCGGGGCGGCCGGCCAGGCCGGCGGCGGGGGTCATGGCGAGGGGCACAGCGGTGGTCACGGCCGTCGCCGCGGCTGTGACCACGGCCGCCGCGAGGTATACGGAGGGCAGGCCGAATCGTCGGGGCACGAGCGACGAGGGTGCCCCGCGCGCGGCGCGCGGGAACCACGGG
This sequence comes from Nonomuraea glycinis, assembly GCF_035920485.1. Classification (GTDB taxonomy): domain Bacteria; phylum Actinomycetota; class Actinomycetes; order Streptosporangiales; family Streptosporangiaceae; genus Nonomuraea; species Nonomuraea glycinis. The sequence continues at coordinate 9,162,116 of NZ_CP109166.1, read as the reverse complement.
ACACGCGCTCGCGGCCGATCAGGGAACGTTTTTTACCTTCGCCATGGCCGCGATCAGCCGAGAACCGTGTCCAGGTAGGCGTTGCCGAACAGGCGGCCCGGGTCGAGCCGGTCGCGCAGGGCGACGAAGTCGGCGAAGCGCGGATAGACGCCCCGCAGATAGGCGGCGTCCTTGGTGTGCAGTTTGCCCCAGTGCGGCCGTCCGCCCAGCCGGGTCATGATCTCCTCGACCCCCTCGAAGTAGGCGGGGTTGGGCGTGCGCCGGTAGACATGGCAGGCCAGATAGGCCGTCGGCCTGCCGTACGCGGTGGACAGCCACGCGTCGCTGGCGGGCGTGACCCGCACCTCCACCGGAAAGGTGATCGTCCAGCCCGTCCGCTCGATCAGGTCGCGCGTCTCGCGCAGCGCCTGTCCCAGGCGCTCGCGCGGGATGGCGTACTCCATCTCCAGAAAGCGCACGTCGCGCCGCGCGGTGAAGATCTTGTACGAGGCGTCGACGGCCTCGGAGTGGCCGAGGGCGGCCGCGCTGAGGGCGTTGATCCGCGGGATCAGCGCGGGGAAGCGGGCGCCGGTGGCGCAGGCGGCGCCGAAGAGGGTGTTCTCCAGGAACACGTTGTCCAGCCAGTACTTGAAGGAGCTGGGCGGCCGGGCCGGGCCGGGGTGCCGGTTGTTGGTCTTGACCAGGCAGGCGTCGGTGTGCGGCAGCCAGAAGAAGTCCAGGTGCTCGTTGCCGGAGGTGGTGGCGTCGAGTGCGCCGAGGATGGCGCTCAGCGTCATCCGCCGCCGCTGGTTGCGCAGCAGGAACGCGGGCTCCACCCGGAACGTCACCGCCGTCAGCACGCCGAGCGCGCCGAGGCCCACCCGGGCGGCGTCGAACAGGTCCTCTCCCGGTGCGGCCGTCACCACGCTGCCGTCGGCGAGCACCAGCTCCAGCTCGGTGACCTGGTCGGCCAGGCCGCCGGTGTCGCGGCCGGTGCCGTGCGTGCCGGTCTGGATCGCGCCGGCGACGGTCTGCTCGGTGATGTCGCCCATGTTGGCCAGGGCCAGGCCGCGCTCGGCGAGCAGCTCGTTCAGCGCCTTGAGCGGGGTGCCGGCCAGCACGGTGACGCGGTCGTGGTGCCAGGACCTGACGCCGGCGAGCCCGCCGGGGAGCAGCAGGATGCCGTCGGTGAGGGCGACTCCGGTGAAGGAGTGGCCGGTGCCGGCCATGCGCAGCCGCCGCCCGTTCGCGGCGGCGGCCCGCACGGCGTCGACGATCTCCTCGGTGGAGGCCGGGGTACGCACCTCGGCGGGGACGCCGGTCTGGTTACCTGCCCAATTGGTGAAGACCATGAGCCGCGTCCCTGCCTAGAAGAGCACCGTGATTAAACGTGAACGGTACTCAGTTTTCCCAGCCTGCGGGAAGGGGGAAGGTGTCGCCGGGCTTGAGGTTCTCGTGCTTGGTGATGTCGGTGACCTTGACGAGGTGGTAGCCGTTCTTCTGCAGCGTCTGGATGATCGACGGCATCGCGTCGACGGTCTGCTTCACCCAGTCGTGCATCAGGACGATGCTGTTGCCCTTGGCGACCGCGAGCGTCTGCTTCTTGATCGCCTCCACGTTCTTGGACTCCCAGTCACGGGAACCGCCGGTCCACAGGATGATCGGCATGTCGAACTCGGCCGCGACCTCCGAGATCAGCACGCCTCCCAGACCGTACGGGGGGCGCAGCAGCTTGGGCTCGGCGCCCGAGGCCTTCTTGATCGCGTCGTTAGTCTTCTTGATCTCGGACCGGATGGCGGTGGCGCTCATCTTCGTGAAATCGGGGTGCTTGTAGCTGTGATTGCCGATCTCGTGCCCTTCCTTCACCATGCGCTTGACATAGGAAGGACGGCTTTTCACGTACTGCCCCTCCAGGAAGAACGTCGCTTTCGCGTTGTACTTCTTGAAGGTGTCGAGCAGGGTCCCCGCGTACTGGCCCGGACCGTCGTCGAAGGTCAGCGCGACGCATTTCACCTGCGTGCAGTCGACCTCCTTGGGGGTGGGCTGGGCGAGCGCGGGTGCCGGGGTGAGGGTGACGGCAACTGCAGCAATGGCCAGAAGTGAACTGAATTGTCGGGACATGAAAAATAGCTTCCAGTGTGAAGGGTGATGCGAGGGATGTCTCGACGGTAGCGGATCAGCTCTCGGCCGGTGAAGCCGCTCCGGGAAGTCTCAGCAAACCCGAACCTGCCAGCCCCACGGTCACCGCGACGAGCGCGCAGGCCAGCGAGAAGCCGTAGGCGCTGGACGCGCCGAACTCCTCGGTGAGCCTGCCGCCCGCCCACGCGCCCATCGCCACGCCCAGCCCGATCGAGGTGGAGATCCAGGCCAGGCCCTCGGTGAGCAGCGACGCCGGCACCAGCCGCTCGGTCAGCGAGAAGCCGGTGATGAGCGTCGGCGAGATGGCCAGCCCGGCCACGAAGAGCCCCGCCGCCATGATCCGCACGTCGCCGATGAACATGATCGGCAGCAGGCCGACCACGAAGACGCCCAGGGATCGCACGAACCGGCCGCGCAGGGAGACCCGCCACCGCCGCGAGCCGAACCAGAGCCCCGACACCATCGAGCCGCCCGCGAAGGCGGCCAGCAGGAACCCGGCGGCCCACTTCACCCCGTGGTCCTCCGCGTAGGCCACGGTGATCAGGTCCACCGAGCCGAAGACCCCGCCCACCGCCAGGTAGACGCAGGACAGCAGGGCGATCCCGGGAATGAGGATGGGCGTGCCGCCGACCGCCCGGACCGGCTGGACGACGGGCTGGGTGCGCCGCTGCAGCGCCAGCGCGACCGACCCGCCGAACATGCACACCAGCGCCACGATCAGGCCCGCGTACGGGTTGATCGCGGTGGCCAGCACCGTGACCAGGGCCGGCCCGGTCACGAAGATCACCTCGTCGGCGACGGACTCGAAGGCGAAGGCCGTGTTCAGCTTCGCCGAGCCGCCGTACAGGCGGGACCAGCGCGCCCGCACCATCGAGCCCAGGGAGAGCGAGGTGGCGCCGACCAGCAGGCCGGAGGCATACAGGGTCCACTGCGGCAGGCCCAGGCGGGCGCTGAGCATGAGCGCCACGAGCGCGACCGCGTTGAGCGCGGCGAAGGGGATGATCACCCGGCTCTGGCCGAACCGGTCCACCAGGCGCCCGGACAGGGGCGCGGCGACGGCGAAGGAGATGTTGGAGGCGGCGGCCACGGCCCCGGCGATCGCGTACGACCCGGTGAGCCCCTGGACCAGCAGCACGATCCCGATGCCGAGCATGGACATCGGCATCCGCCCGATGAACCCGGCGAGCACGAAGGCTTTGACGCCGGGCCCGTTGAACAACCCCCGGTAAGGCCCGACCATGGACGACTCTCCTTACTGTGCCCGCTTACCTTTGCGTGGCGTCTGTCCGGAATGCAACTCATTTCTCGGCGAGTGGGTTAACGTGTGCCGGGTGTCCGGTCTTCCCTCCTTCCGTGGTGTCCTCTTCATGGTCGTGGCCGTACTCGCCGTCACCCTCGCGGCCGGTGGCGTCGTGCTGGTCCTGGGGGGAGACCCGCAGGAGACCGCGCACGAACCGCCCCGGCGGCGGACGCCCCAGCAACAGACCCCCGCGCTCGACAAGCTCGTCCCCACGACCGCGCCCGTCAAGGACTTCGGCGCGGGCGGCGCCGGCGTCACCCCCACCCCGCCCCGCGTGCTCGCCGTCGCGCCCGCCACGATCCCCAAGCGGACCCGCCTCGCGCTGGCGAAGCTGACGCACGTGACCAAGGCAGCCGTGGTGGACGCGGGCGCGGTCAAGATCTCGGGCACCGGGCTGAACCTGCTCGCCGTCGACCCCGCCGACTTCCGCGCCTGGACGCCCCGGCCGGTCGCCGACCAGCCCGCCGTCTGGAGCGCCCTGGCCAGGGGCGAGCTCGTCGCCGACGCCGCCGCGACGCGCGAGTTCGGCCTGGTGCTGGGCGCCCACTACCAGGTGGACGGCGGACCCAGGCTGCGCGTCGCGGCCTCGGCCCCGCTGGGCCTGTCCGGGGTCGACGGCCTGGTGAGCGCCGAGCTGGGCCGGACGCTCGGGCTGGCGCCGGGCGTCGCGGTGCTGCTGCACGGCAAGGAGGGCCGCATCGGCGAGGCGGGTGTACGCAAGCTGCTCGGCAAGGGCGCCCAGGTCCTCCTGCTGGACGCGGGGACCCGCAAGAAGAAGCAGCGCGAGCAGCCGGTCGCCACCACCGGGCGGCCCGGCAGCTATCTGGACCTCTACAAGCTCTCGGCCACCCGTTGCCCGGGGCTGTCCTGGACGGTGCTGGCCGCGATCGGGCAGGTGGAGACCGGCCACGGGCGCAACAACGGCCCCTCCAGCGCGGGCGCGCTCGGGCCGATGCAGTTCATGCCCGCCACCTGGAAGTCCTACGGGGTGGACGGCGACGGCGACGGCACGGCCGACATCTGGAGCCCGTACGACGCGGTGCCGGGCGCGGCCAACTACCTCTGCGCGACCGGCGCCGGCCAGGGCGGCGAGAAGCTGCGCAAGGCGATCTGGCACTACAACCACTCGTGGGACTACGTCGACAAGGTGATGGGCATCGCCGAGGCGTACGCCCGCACCTACGCCTGAGGAGCCTGAGGGCCTGAGGGGGCCTGCGCGGGACGGCGGCGGGGCGGCGGGCAGCAGGTCAGCGCGCAGGCGACGGGCTCGGGCTCGTCCATGAGCTCGCGCACCATCCGGACGAAGGCCGGGTGGGTGCCGGCGGTCGCCGCCCGCTCCATGGGCAGCCCCAGCTCGTCGGCCACCTGCCTGGCCTCGGTGTCGAGGTCGTAGACGACCTCCATGTGGTCGGAGACGAACCCGATCGGCACCAGCACCACGGACTTGGCGTCGACGGCCCGCAGGTGGTCGCAGACGTCCGGCTCCAGCCAGGGCACCTGAGGCGGGCCGCTGCGCGACTGCCACACCAGGTCGAAGCCCTCGGTACGGCCCAGCGACCGGCAGACCAGCTCGGCGGTGCGGCGCAGTTGCGCTTCGTACAGACCGCCCGAGGGGCCGGCCGTCTCGGCCATCGAGACCGGGATGCTGTGCGCGGTGAACACCAGGCGCGCGTCGTCGCGCCCGAGCCGCACCAGCGCCTGCCGGGTGTGGTCCGTCATGGCCTCGACGAAGCCCGGGTGGTCGCCGTAGTGGCGGAGCTTGACCAGCTCGGGGCCGCCGTCGACGGAGATCCTGGCGATGTCCTCGTAGTATTGGCGGCAGCTGGAGTAGCCGGCGTAGGCGGAGGTGGCGAAGACCGCCGCCTTGCGCACGCCGTCGGCCGCCATCCGCCGCACGGTGTCCTCGCCGAAGGGGTGCCAGTTGCGGTTGCCCCAATAGACCGGCACGCCCGCCACCGGCCGCAGCGCCTCGACGAGCTCGCGGTTCTGCCGGTTGATCGGGCTGACGCCGCCGAAGCCCTGGTAGTGCTCGGCGACCTCCATCAGCCGCTCCCGGGGGACTCCCCGGCCGCGCACGACGTTCTCCAGGAACGGCAGCACGTCGTCCGGCCCCTCCGGACCCCCGAACGACAACACCAGCAGCGCGTCGTAATCTCCCACGCCATCTCCCACACCGCCAACCCTATGCCGCAGTGCCGGTGGTCCTCGCACGAGGTAGGTTCGATCGAGTGAGCGCATTTGACGATATCCGCGACTATGTCGCCATCCCTCGAGTCCTCTCACTGAAGCTGGCGCCTGACGGCTCCCGGCTGGTCTCGGCGATGCAGGCACTCAACCCCGACGGGAAGTCGTACGGCACCGCGCTGTGGTCCATCCCGCTGGACGGCGAGCCGTACCGGCTGACCAGGTCGGCCAAGGGGGAGACGGCGGCGGAGTTCACCGCCGCCGGCGACCTGCTGTTCACCTCCGCCCGGCCGGACCCCACCGTCAAGGACGGCGCCGACGAGGTGCCCGCGCTCTGTCTGCTGCCCCGCGCCGGCGGTGAGGCCCGCCAGGTGGCCACCAGGCCCGGCGGCATCGGCGCCTTCCGTACGGCGGGCGACGTGGTGGTGTTCGCCTCCGACGTGCTCGACGGCGAGGAGGCGACGGAGGAGGAGCGCCGTAAGGCCCGCAAGGACGCCGGAAGCAGCGCGATCCTGCACGAGGGCTACCCGGTCCGCTACTGGGACCACGACCTCGGCCCCGGCCACGTCAGGCTGTTCGCGGCCCGGCTCGGCGACGACCGGCTGGAGGAGGTGCGCGAGCTCACCCCCGATCCCGGAGAGGCGCTGCGCGAGGCCTCCTTCGCGCTCACCCCGGACGGCTCCACCGTGCTCGCCACCTGGCGGATCCCGCTGCCCGCCGGCGAGCAGCGGACGGAGCTGGTGGCGATCGACGTGGCGAGCGGGCAGCGGCGCACCCTGTTCGGCGAGGAGGGCTGGGACTTCGGCGGTCCGCTGGCCGTCTCCCCGGACGGCACGCGGGTCGCCTGCGCCCGGGAGCGGCTCACCGGCCCGGACCTCTCGGCCAGGGTCGAGCTCTGGCTGGGTGACCTGGCCACGGGAGAGGGCCGCGCCTACGCGCCCGACCTGTTCCCGTCGGACGTCGCGTGGGCGCCCGACTCCTCGGCCGTCTACATCACCGCCGACCATCAGGGCCGCCGTCCGATCTTCCGCGTCCCGCTGACCGGCGCGCACACCCGGCTCACCGGGGACGACGCCGCCTACCTCGGGCTCAACGCCTCCGCCGACGGCCGCTTCGTCCACGCGCTGCGCAGCGGTCTCGCCCTGGCTCCCGGACCCGCCCGGATCGACGTCGTCACCGGCGAGGTCACCGACCTGCCCTCGCCCGCGCCGCGCCCGGAGGTGCCCGGCACGCTGACGGAGATCTCCGCGACGGCCGACGACGGCGCCACCGTCCGGGGCTGGCTCATCCTGCCCGAGACCGCCTCCGCCGCCGAGCCGGCGCCGTTCCTGCTGTGGATCCACGGCGGTCCGGTGGCCTCGTGGAACGACTGGCAGTGGCGCTGGCAGGCGTGGATCATGGCCCAGCACGGTTACGCCGTGTTGATGCCCGACCCCTGCCTGTCCACGGGTTACGGTCAGGACATGATCGACCGGGGCTGGGGCGACTGGGGCCCGCGCACCATGGCCGACCTCGACGCGATCGTGGACGTGGCGCTGGCCAGGGACGACCTCGACAGCGAGCGGACCGCCGCGATGGGCGGCTCGTTCGGCGGCTACATGGCCAACTGGGTGGCCGGCCACAGCGACCGCTACAAGGCGATCGTCACCCACGCCTCGCTGTGGAACCTCGACCAGTTCGCCGGCACCACCGACATGGCCGCCTACTGGCAGCGGGAGTTCGGCGCCCCCGGCTCCGAGCGCTACACCACGCTCTCCCCGCATCACGGCCTGGACCGGATCAGCACCCCCATGCTCGTCATCCACGGCGACAAGGACTACCGGGTGCCGATCGGCGAGGCGCTGCGCCTGTGGTGGGACCTGCGCCGCTCCGAGGTCGAGTCGAAGTTCCTCTACTTCCCGGACGAGAACCACTGGATCCTCAAGCCGGGCAACACCGTCGCCTGGTACGAGACCGTCCTGGCCTTCCTCGGCCGGCACGTCCTCGGCCAGGAGTGGAAGCGCCCGGACTCGGTGGCGTGATGACCGACTTCGCGCGACTGGCCGAGGACATCGCCCGCGAGGCCGGCGACATGCTGCTCGCCAAGCGGCCCACCATGTCCGTGGCCTCCGCCGACGTGCTGACCAAGTCCAGCCCCACCGACGTGGTCACCGTGCTCGACAAGGCGTCCGAGGAGCTCATCAGGCAGCGGATCCTGGCCGTCCGGCCGGACGACCGCGTCCTCGGCGAGGAGGGCGGCGAGGCGCCGGGCGTGTCCGACGTCCGCTGGGTCGTCGACCCGATCGACGGGACCGTCAACTTCCTGTACGGCCTGCCCGACTGGGCGGTGTCGATCGCCGTCGAGGTGAACGGCCGGGTCGTGGCGGGTGCGGTGAACGTGGCGCCGCGCGGGGAGATGTTCACCGCGGCGCTCGGCGAGGGCGCCTGGCTGGGCGGTGAGCGGCTGCGCGGCAACCCGGCCGTGCCGCTGGGGCAGGCGCTGGTGGCGACCGGGTTCGGCTACGACGCGGCCAGGCGGGCCGTCCAGGCGGAGGTGCTCACCGGCGTGCTGCCGAGGGTGCGCGACATCAGGCGGGGCGGCTCCTGCGCCGCCGACCTGTGCTCGGTGGCCGCCGGCCGGGTGGACGCCTACTACGAGCGGGGCATCAACTACTGGGACTACGCCGCGGGGGGTCTGGTGGCCAGCGAGGCCGGGGCCAGGATCGGCGGGCTGGACGGCAGGCCGTACAACAGCGAGCTGACGCTGTGCGCGGCGCCGGGCCTGTTCGAGGAGCTGCACGACCTGCTCGCGTCGCTCGATCCCGAGCGCGACGCCTGACCCTGGCAGGACGGACGGCCGGAGCCCCCGCGCGGGGGCTCCGGCCGTGTCACGCTCAGCGGGGAAGGGGAATGCCGTGATCGTCGGCCAGGCGGCGCAGATCCTCGATCTCGGCGGTGAGGGTGTCGGCGAGGTAGTCGTCGCCGGTGCTCCGGGCCTCCCGAAGGCTCTTGTAAGCCTGGTCGAGGCGGCTTTCGATCGTGGTCGTGAACTCGCCCATCTCACCTACTCTCTCAGGGGTTCGTGCTCGTGCGGGGCGCAGAGTGGCCCATCGCCCGCGAACGCCGAAGCCGGCGTACGGGTCTTGGGTGTTTCGCAGGTGTACCCAGACTGTTCCGCTTCCGAAACATGAAATCTTCTGTGCCTTGTGGCACGGGAGTCAGGGCGCGGGTGAATATGCCTTACCGTGCGCTTATCGCTGCTGTGGGCAGAATTACTCAGTCAGAATCGGAGAGAGGTGTACCAGGGTGCGAGTGCTGGTGGTCGAGGATGAGCGGGTGCTCGCGGACGCGATCGCGACCGGACTGCGGCGCGAGGCCATGGCCGTGGACGTGGCCTACGACGGCGGCGGCGCGCTGGAGCGCACCTCCTACATCGACTATGACGTGATCGTCCTGGACCGCGACCTGCCGGTGGTGCACGGTGACGAGGTCTGCCGCCGCCTGGTCGAGCAGCGCACCTCCTCGCGGATCCTGATGCTGACCGCCTCCGGCGACGTGGACGACAAGGTGGAAGGGCTCGGCCTCGGCGCCGACGACTACCTCGCCAAGCCGTTCGTCTTCATCGAGCTGGTCGCCCGGGTGCGCGCGCTGGGCCGCCGCTCGGCCCCCGCCCTGCCGCCGGTGCTCGAACGCGGCGGCATCCGGCTCGACCCGGGCAAGCGGCTGGTGGAGCGCGAGGGCAAGGAGGTCGTGCTGACCAAGAAGGAGTTCGCGGTCCTGGAGGAGCTCATGCGGGCCGAGGGTGCCGTGGTCAGCCAGGAGGACCTGCTGGACAAGGCCTGGGACGAGAACATCGACCCGTTCACCAACGTGGTGCGGGTGACCATGATGACCCTGCGCAAGAAGCTGGGCGAGCCGCAGGTGATCGAGACCGTGCCGGGAGTTGGGTACAAGTTGTGACGGAAAGGCCGGACCGTGAGTCGGTGCCCACGCACCCGATGATCAGCCCGCACTCGGAGCGCAAGGCGGTGCGGGCCGGGCAGCCGCCGCCGCCCAGCGGGCCACCCGTCTGGGACGGCCCCCCACCGCCGTCGCACCCGCCGGATCCACGCGGCACGATGGAGCGCATGAGGGATCTCCCCGGCAAGGTGAGCATCCGCTGGCGGCTCGCGCTGACCTACAGCGGCATGTTCTTCCTGGCCGGGGCGTTGCTGCTGGTGGTGATCTACTTCATCGTGCGCTCGGTCCTCTACACGGGCTTCGTGTACGAACTGAAGCTGCCGAACGGTACCCCCTCCGACCTCGCCGCCTACCTGGAGACGCAGGTCAAGCTGCTGCGCGTGAACGGCATCAACGAGGTGCTGGACACCCTGGTCAGGCAGTCGATCCTGGGGCTGCTGGGCGTCGGCATCCTCGCCGTCATCTTCGGCTACTTCGTGGCCGACCGGGCGCTGCGGCCCGTCAGCCAGATGACCTCCACGGCCCGCAAGCTCTCCGAGAGCACCCTGGCCCACCAGCGCATCGACCTGCAGGGGCCGAACGACGAGCTCAAGGAGCTGGCCGACACCTTCGACGACATGCTGATCCGGCTCAACGTCGCCTTCGACGCCCAGCGCCGCTTCGTCGCCAACGCCTCGCACGAGCTGCGCACGCCGCTCACCATCAACCGGACGGTCCTGGAGATCGCCCTGTCCGACCCTGAGGCGTCCGAGGATCTCAAGGCGCTGGGCCGTACCCTCCTGGAGGTCAACGCGCGCAACGAGAAGCTCATCGAGGGGCTGCTGCTGCTCGCCAGGAGCGAGCGCGAGCTCGCGGTGCGCAAGCCGGTGGACATCATGGACGTCGCGCAGACGGCGGTCGAGCAGGTTACGCCTTTCGCGGAAGAGCACGGCGTCACGTTGACCACCGAACTGGTCAGCGCGCCTACCATCGGCGATCCCGTGCTCTTGGAGCGCTCCGTCAGCAACCTCCTTGAGAACGCCGTGAAGTACAACGTTCCCGAAAACGGAAAAGTATGGATCCGAACGGGAATGGCAGACGGCGCCTTGGTTGTTCAGGTGGCCAACACGGGGCAACATGTCCCGGCGTACGAGGTGAACAGCCTGTTCGAGCCGTTCAGGAGGCTCAATGCCGACCGCGTGGATTCGGCCAAGGGAGCGGGTCTCGGGCTGTCCATCGTCCGTGCGGTGGTGCAGGCTCACGGCGGCACCGTGAACGCGGTGCCCCGGGAGGGTGGAGGACTTGTCGTCACCATTAGGCTTCCCAGACGCTGATCGGCGTGTTGTCCCGGCGTGTTGTCCAACGGGGGGCGTCTCGTTCTCGTCGCACATGTGGTTGGATGTGCCGTCGAACACGGTGGCGCATGACGCCAAGGCTGTGGGTTTCGCCATATTTGGCTAACCATTGCCGACGGCAGCAGGCCCTGACGTGTTGGGAGGTTCGTGGTCAGTTTTCTTGGGGTACCGATGGGAAATCTCCCCGGCGGAACGGGCACAAGACGGACCTCCTGGACGTTAGAAGACGCGCGATGAGCGCGAAGACATATTGATGAGGGGGATGGAGTAATCACCATGGCTACCGACTACGACAGCCCGCGCAAGACAGACGACGATCTGGGGGAAGACAGCCTTCAGGAGCTTCAGGCGCGGCGCACCGACAAGTCCTCAGGCAGCATCGACATCGACGAGACCGACCTCGCCGAATCGCTCGAGCTGCCCGGTGCGGATCTGTCGAACGAAGAGCTCAGCCTGCGGGTCATCCCGCGCCAGGCTGACGAGTTCACCTGTTCACGATGCTTCCTCGTGCATCACCGTAGCCAGCTGGCCTCCGAGAGGAACGGTCAGCAGGTCTGCCGGGAGTGCGCCGCCTGACAAGGAGGCAGACGCGTGGCCACACCTGACAAGGATTCTCGACCAGGTGACGAGATCGCCACCTCCGAGTCGGAGGTCGGCGAGCTCGTAGGCAGGCTCACCGAGCCCGGTGAGCTCGAGCCGGCCGAGCGGCGCAGGCTGCTCGGCCGTCTAGCCCGCGCCCTGGCGACGGGCGCGAGCAAGGCCAGGAAGAACGGCGCCGGTCGCGGCCGCTGGCTGGCGGACGTCTTCCTGAACATCGCACCCCGCATCCCGATCAGGGATCTGCGCACACTTTCGCAGCATCACCAGGGACTGACCGGCGAGGAGCTCGCCGACGACCTCGTCCGCACCGCCCAGAAGGCCACGATGACCGTCGGGGCCATCGGCGGGGCGCTGGCGGCGGCCGAGTTCGCCGCTCCTCCCCTCCTGCTGTCGGCGCCCGCCCAGCTCGTCGCCGAGACCATCGTGGTGGCCGCCATCGAGGTCAAACTGCTGGCCGAGCTGCACGAGGTCTACGGCGTGCGCGTCCAGGGCACCGGCGCCCAGCGTGCCGTGGCCTTCTCCGCCGCCTGGGCCAAGCAGCGCGGCGTCGATCCGCTCGCCCCCGCCTCCGTGACCCTCGCCCTCGGCGCGGCCACCAAGACCGCGCTGCGCAACCGGCTGATGCGGACGCTCGGCCGGCACCTGACCACGCTCGGCCCGTTCCTCACCGGGGCCGTGGCCGGCGGCGCGCTCAACCGCATGGCCACCAAGAAGCTGGGCGAGGCCATCCGTAACGATCTGCGCGTGAAGACTCCGCTGCCGCCCGGCGGGCGGGCTCCGGAGCTGGATGCCTAGCTAGCTCCGCAATCCGTCGAACATCATCGTGACCAGGAGATCGGCCAGGGCGTCCGCCGACCCTCCGGACGCCGGGCGATCCCACTCGGCGATCGAGCCGACGGCGCCGAACAGCAGCTTGGTCACCAGGGCCGGATCGAGGCCCGGCCGGATGCCGCCCTCGGCCGCCGCCTGCCCGACCAGGTGATGGACGAACGCGTCGAACTCCCGCCGCCGCTCCAGCGCGCCCTGCTCGGTCGCGCTGTTGCCGCGCACCCGCAGCAGCAACGTCACGTACGGCAGGCGGTCCACCAGGGTGCGCACGCACTGCCGGACGACCCACTCCAGCCGGTCGATCGCCGGGCCCGAGGTGGCGCGCTCGTCGCCGATCAGGACGAGCAGGCCGTCGAGCGCCCGGTCCAAGGCCCGCGCGAGCAGCTGTTCCTTGCCGGGTACGTGGTAGTAGATGGCGGACTTGGTGACGCCGAGCGCTCTGGCCAGATCCTCCATGCTCGTCCCGTCGTAGCCGCGCTCGTTGAAGACGCCGACGGCGATGGCGAGCACGGACTCCGGGTCGTGTCCGCGTCTCCGTTGCCGGGTTGGGGTGGACATATGGCCAAGTATCTCGCTTGTTGCTGACATTGCCGTCCGTCCCAGGTCAGGTTGACGACACCGGCAGAGGGGTCTCTTGCCAACTGACCGAATGTTCGGTAGATACTGCAACCGTCCGGCCCGTTTTCTGTCTAGAGGGTGAACCCGATGTTCGAGCGCAATCGCCAGACCCTGGACGAGGCCCTGACCGCGATCGCCCAGCGCGGCTACTGGAGCGCCTACCCCGAATCGCCGAGCCCGCGCGTCTACGGGGAAGGGTCGGCCGAGCGCGGCAAGCAGGCGTTCGAGGACCATCTCGGCAAGCCGTTCGAGCTCGACCAGCCGGCCACCGGGGCCTGGATCGGCGCCGAGCGCTCCCCGTACGGGATGGTCCTGGGTGTGACCTACCCCGAGCCGTGCCCGCCGGGGCTGGCCGCGGCCGCCAAGGCGGCGCTGCCCGCCTGGCGCGACGCCGGGCCCGAGGCCCGCGCGCTCATCTGCGTCGAGATCATCAACCGGCTCAACGAGCGCAGCTTCGAGATCGCGCACGCCGTGCAGCACACCACCGGGCAGGCGTTCGTGATGGCCTTCCAGGCCGGCGGGCCGCACGCGCAGGAGCGGGCGCTGGAGGCCGTCGCCTGCGCCTACGCGGCCATGACCGCCGCCGCCTCCGCCGTCCGCTGGGAGAAGCCGGGCAAGGGCGACCCTCTGGTGCTGGACAAGCGCTTCACCGTGGTGCCGCGCGGCGTCGGGCTGGTCATCGGCTGCAACACCTTCCCGACCTTCAACGCCTATCCAGGGCTGTTCGCCTCCTTGGTCACCGGCAACCCGGTGATCGTCAAGCCGCACGCCCGCGCCATCCTGCCGCTGGCGATCACCGTGCGGGTCGCCCGCGAGGTGCTGGCCGAGGCGGGCTTCCACCCGGCGCTGGTGCAGCTGGCCGCCGAGGAGGGCAGGGGGCTGGCGGTGGAGCTCGCCACCGACCCGGCCGTGCGCGTCATCGACTTCACCGGCTCCACGGAGTTCGGCGACTGGCTGGAGGGCAACGCCGGACAGGCCCTCGTCCACACCGAGAAGGCCGGGGTCAACACCGTCGTCGTCGACTCCACCGACTCCTGGCGCGGGATGCTCGGCAACCTGGCGTTCTCCCTGTCGCTCTACAGCGGCCAGATGTGCACCGCCCCGCAGAACATCCTCATCCCCGCCGGCGGGATCGCCACCGACGAGGGGCACAAGAGCTTCGACGAGGTGGCGGAAGGGCTCGCCGCCGCGGTCGGCGAGCTGCTCGGCGACGACGCGCGGGCGGTCGAGGTGACCGGCGCGATCGTCAGCCCGGACGTCCTGTCCCGACTGGACGGCGCCCCGAAGCTCGGCAAGACCGTGCTCGCCTCGCGCTCGCTGCGGCATCCGGACTTCCCCGAGGCGGTGATCCGCACCCCCGCGATCCTCCGGGTCGCGCCCTCGCGGAGCGACGTCCACGGCCGCGAGCACTTCGGCCCGATCTCGTTCGTCATCCCGACGGGCTCGACGGCCGAGAGCCTCGACGTGCTGCGCCGCACGACCGCCGAGCGCGGCGCGTTGACCGCCTTGGTCTACTCCACCTCGCCCGCGGTGCTGGAGGAGGCCGAACGGGCGGCGCTGGAGTCAGGCGTCAACCTGTCGTGCAACCTCACCGGTGGCGTGTTCGTCAACCAGGCGGCCGCGTTCTCCGACTATCACGGCACCGGCGCCAACCCCGCCGCCACGGCCTCGCTGACCGACCCCGGCTTCGTCGCCGGCCGCTTCCACCTCGTCCAGTCCCGCCGCCCCGCCTGATCCCGCGCCGGCCCTGAGCCCAGGACGGTCCCCGGGGTGCCGCTGCCCGGGGGGCGGCTGCGCGAGCTGTGCCGCGATGGATTCCTGCTGCTAGTGGGCGAAATGTGCGATTCGGGTTTGTTTGCCCAGGTCCTGGGCAAGGTCACTACGGCGCCGCTCGCCGTTCGCGGGCTCGCGGAGATGGACGGGACCGGCCCGCTCGCTGAGAGGCTCGGCGCAGGCCCCGATGAGGCACGGCTCATCAGGCCGGATGCCCACATCGCCGCGATCATTCCCCATGCGGGGCCGGAACAGGTGAAGGCCGCTGTGAGACGCGCGTCGCGTCTCTCGAAAGAATGAGGCGAGGAGGACTTGGTGGTTGGCCGTAGCTCGTTTCTGATCGTCGCGAACCGGTTGCCGGTGGACCGGAACGTCGAGCAAGACGGAACGGCCTCATGGCGCAGAAGTCCAGGCGGACTGGTCACCGCCATCGCGCCTGTCATGCAACGCCGCCACGGAGCCTGGCTCGGCTGGCACGGCGCGGCGGACGAGGAGCTGGAGCCGTTCGAGCAGGACGGCATGAGCCTGATCCCGGTGCCGCTGTCGGCCACCGAGGTCGAGCTGTACTACGAGGGATTCTCCAACGCCACACTCTGGCCGCTCTACCACGACGTGGTCGCGCCGCCGGTCTTCGAGCGGCCCATGTGGGAGACGTACCGGGCCGTCAACGAGCGCTTCGCCAACGCGGCCGCCGAGGCCGCGGAGGAGGGCGCGGTCGTCTGGGTGCAGGACTACCAGCTCCAGCTCGTCCCCGCGATGCTGCGCAAGCTCAGGCCGGACCTGCGCATCGGGTTCTTCCTGCACATCCCGTTCCCGCCGGTGGAGCTGTTCTGGCGGCTGCCGTGGCGCAGGGAGCTGGTCGAAGGGCTGCTCGGCGCCGACCTGGTGGGCTTCCAGCTCCCGGGCGGCGCGGCGAACTTCCGGCGGCTGTGCCGCAGACTGCTCGGCGTGCCGTACAAGGGCAACGAGATCTTCCTGGAGGACCGGGTGGTCACCACCCAGGCGTTCCCGATCTCGGTGGACTTCGGCGAGCTGGACTCGATGGTACGCGAGCCGCAGGTGATCTCCCGGGCCAAGGAGATCAGGATGGAGCTCGGCGACCCCGAGCACGTGCTGCTCGGCGTGGACCGGCTCGACTACACCAAGGGCATCGGGCAGCGGCTGGAGGCCTTCGGCGAGCTGCTCAAGGAAGGACGGATCGGGCCCGGCGAGGCGGTGTTCGTCCAGATCGCCACCCCGAGCCGGGAGCGGGTGGATGAGTACCGGCGGCTGCGCGACGACATCGAGCTGCAGGTGGGCCGGATCAATGGCGAGAACTCCGTGCTGGGCAACCAGCCGATCCAGTATTTCCACCAGTCCTACGGCAAGCAGGAGCTCGCCGCGCTCTACCTGGCGGCGGACGTGATGCTCGTCACCCCCCTGCGCGACGGGATGAACCTGGTCGCCAAGGAGTATGTCTCCTGCCATCACGACCTGCACGGCGCGCTGGTGCTCAGCGAGTTCGCCGGGGCGGCGGACGAGCTGCGGCAGTCGTTCCTGGTCAACCCCTACGACGTGGAGGACGTCAAGCGGCAGATGCTGACCGCGATGCGGGCCACGCCGCACGAGCTGGCCCGGCGGATGCGCACGATGCGCCGCCGGGTCGCCACCTACGACGTGGACCGCTGGGCCAGCGAGTTTCTCACTGCTTTGGAGACACCTGCTTCAGCGCCCGCCACGAGTCATAGCGCTTCTTGGCGGTCCGGTTGACCACGATCTGCGCCACCGACATGCCCACGCCCATCACCACGGCGTAACCGATCGCCTCACCCATGCTGACCTCGGGCGAGTCCGGGTCGAGAGGCGGCTCCTTGCCGGTCGCCTTCACCCAGGCGAGCCCGAGGAGCTTGCGCGCCCCCCACGCGGTCACCAGCCCCACCGCGGCGCCGATCACCCGCCAGGCGACGTCAGGCCTGTCATCCGCCATGAGAACTTCTCCCTTCCCCTAGATAACGAACCCTAGTCTCTAACGCTTGCCGGGCCCGGCAAGCCGTACCATAAGGAGGCATGACTGAACAGCGCCTACGCCATCCGCTCATGCCCGAGAAACCGACTCTCGACGGCCTGGAGCAGGTATGGGTAGCCCGCTGGGAGGAGCAGGGGACCTACCGGTTCGACCGGTCCCAGCCGCGTGAGCGGATCTACTCCATCGACACCCCGCCGCCCACCGTCTCCGGCTCCCTGCACGTCGGCCACGTCTTCTCCTTCACCCACACCGACATCATGGCCCGTTACCAGCGGATGCTGGGCAAGTCGGTGTTCTATCCGATCGGCTGGGACGACAACGGCCTGCCGACCGAGCGCCGCGTGCAGAACGTGTACGGCGTCCGCTGCGACCCGTCACTGCCCTACGACCCCGACTTTGTGCCACCGGACAAGCCCGGCAAACGCGATATTTCCATCTCGCGGCGTAATTTCGTGGAGCTCTGCCAGAAGCTGACGGAGATCGACGAGCAGGCGTTCGAGGAGGTGTGGCGGCGGGTCGGCCTGTCGGTCGACTGGTCGCTGCTCTACACCACGATCAGCGACGACTCGCGCCGCGTCTCGCAGCGGGCGTTCCTGCGCAACCTGCGGCGCGGCGAGGCCTACCTCGCCGAGGCGCCGACGCTGTGGGACGTCTCCTTCCGCACCGCCGTCGCCCAGGCCGAGCTGGAGGACCGGGAGTGGCCCGGCGCCTTCCACCGGATCTCCTTCTACGGCGAGAAGGGGCCGGTCTGGATCGAGACGACCCGGCCCGAGCTGATCCCCGCCTGCGTCGCCCTGGTCGCCCACCCCGACGACGAGCGCTACCAGGCGCTGTTCGGCACCTCGGTGCTGACGCCGCTGTTCGGCGTCGAGGTGCCGATCCTGGCCCACCACCTGGCCGAGCCCGACAAGGGCTCGGGCATCGCGATGATCTGCACCTTCGGCGACATCACCGACGTGACGTGGTGGCGCGAGCTCAACCTGCCCACCCGGCCCGTCATCGGCTGGGACGGCCGGCTGCTGCCCGAGCCGCCCGAGGGCGTCGAGCCGGAGCCGTACAAAGAGCTGGCGGGCAAGACCGTGCACAGCGCCCGCGAGCGGATCGTGGAGCTGCTGCGCGAGTCCGGCGACCTGGAGGGCGACCCGCGGCCCGTGCGGCGCACGGTGAAGTTCTACGAGCGCGGCGACAAACCGCTGGAGATCGTCACCACCCGGCAGTGGTACATCCGCAACGGCGGGCGCGACGAGGCGCTGCGCGAGCGGATGCTGGCGCGGGGCGGCGAGCTGGCCTGGCACCCGCCGCACATGCGGGTGCGCTACGACAACTGGGTGCAGGGCTTGGCGGGGGACTGGCTGATCTCCCGGCAGCGGTTCTTCGGCGTGCCGTTCCCGGTGTGGTACCGGCTGGATGAGTCGGGCCTGCCGCGCTACGACGACCCGATCATGCCGGCCGAGGAGCTGCTGCCGGTCGACCCGTCCTCCGACACGCCGCCCGGCTACACCCCGGAGCAGCGGGGGGTGCCCGGCGGCTTCGTCGCCGACCCCGACGTCATGGACACCTGGGCCACCTCGTCGCTGACCCCGCAGATCGCCGGGCGCTGGGCGACCGACGACGACCTGTTCCAGCGGGTCTTCCCGGCCGACCTGCGGCCGCAGTCCCACGAGATCATCCGGACCTGGCTGTTCGCGACCGTGGTCAGGTCGCATCTGGAGTTCGGCGACGTGCCGTGGAGCGACGTCGCCATCTCCGGCTGGATCCTCGACCCCGACCGCAAGAAGATGTCCAAGTCCAAGGGCAACGTGGTCACCCCGATGGACCTGCTGGAGCAGCACGGCTCCGACGCGGTCCGCTACTGGGCGGCGGGCGGCCGCTACGGCGTCGACACCGCCTTCGACGCCGGTCAGCTCAAGATCGGCCGGCGGCTGGCGATCAAGATCCTCAACGCCTCCAAGTTCGTGCTCGGCATGGGCGAGGGCGGGGAGGTTCAGGGCGAGGAATCCCAGGGCGGCGAGTCCCAGGGCGGGCAGTTCCAGGGCGCGGTCACCGAGCCGGTCGACCTGGCGATGCTGGCGGCGCTGGCCGGTGCGGTGCGCGAGGCCGGCGAGGCGTTCGACGCCTACGAGCACACCCGGGCGCTGGAGGTGATCGAGCGGTTCTTCTGGTCGTTCTGCGACGACTACCTGGAGCTGGTCAAGGCCAGGGCGTACGAGCCCGGCCCGGCGGCGGCCTCGGCGCACGCGGCGCTGCGGCAGGCGCTCGACGTGCTGCTGCGGCTGTTCGCGCCGTTCCTGCCGTTCGTCACCGAAGAGGTGTGGTCCTGGTGGCGCACGGGCTCGGTGCACCAGGCGCGCTGGCCCTCGGCCGAGCCGGGGACCGGCGACCCGGCGGTGCTGGAGGCGGCCTCGGAGGTGCTGCGCCAGATCCGCCGGGCCAAGTCCGAGGCCAAGGTGTCCATGCGGGCCGAGGTCTCGTGCCTCAGGGTGATCTCTCCGCAGGCCGCGCTCGTCCGGCTCGCGCAGGACGACCTGTGCGCCGCGGGCAACGTCGAGGAGTTCGTACTGGAGCACGGCGAGACGACGACGATCACGGTGTCGCTGACCTGACGCCGGCGGCAGGGCACGGCGGCAGCGCCGTGTCCTGCCGATACTCGATCATTCATCCGCGCGCGTCAGCGGCGATGACGTGCCAGTCTGGAACAGTGCTGAGCGACCGCGGAACCAAACTCGTGCCACCGGTGCTGGCCCGGATGGCCGCCTGGAGCGCCTGCCTGATCCTCGTCGGCATCGTGCTCTACTACTTCGCGGGAGCCGTGGCGAGGCTCAGCTTCGTGGCGCTGCCCGTGGCCATCGCCCTGCTGCTGACCGCGCTGCTCTTCCCGCTGACCAGGAGCCTGCGCCAGGCGGGCATGCGCTCCATCTGGGCCACCTGGCTCACCATGCTCGCCGCCCTCGCGGTGATCGCCGGCACCGGCTGGCTCGTCGGCGCGCGGGCCACCGAAGAGTTCCCCAACCTGGTCAAGCAGGTTCAGGCCACCGTCGCCGAGGTGCAGGAGTGGCTGGTCACCGGGCCGCTGCACCTGCAGCAGACGCAGATCACCTCCTACGTCAACAACGTCGTGTCGATGATCGACGCCCAGCGCACGGCCATCACCGGCACCGTGCTGAGCGCCGGAGCCGTCGCCGTCGAGGTGCTCGCGTCCATCGTGCTGCTGCTCTTCGTGACGTTCTTCCTGCTCAAGGACGGCGACCGGATCTGGGAGTGGTTCCTCAAGGGATTCGGCCGGATGTCGCCGCGGGTGGACCGGGCGGGCCGGGCCGCCTGGACGACCCTGTCGCACTATGTGCAGGGCAGCGTGATCGTCGCCGCCGTGCACGGCGTGGTCATGGGCATCGTGCTGGCGGGCATGGGCGTGCCGCTCTGGGCGCCGCTCGCCGTGCTCATCTTCTTCGCCAGCTTCATCCCGATCGTCGGCATCTTCTTCGCCGGCACCGTCGCCACCCTGGTCACGCTGGGTGCCAAGGGGATCGTCTACGCCCTGATCTTCGTCGGCATCCTGGTCATCGAGCAGCAGCTCGAGAACCACGTGCTCCAGCCGCTGATCGTCGGCAGGGCGCTCAGGTTCCACCCGCTCGCCATCATCCTCGTGCTGGCCATCGGCGGCATCCTGGCCGGCATCGCCGGAGCCGTGGTGGCCGTGCCGGTGGCCGCGGTGATCTACCGCGCGCTGCCGGAGCTGAGATCCGATCCACTGGCCCTGCCACCGCCGTCACACGCCGTGGCCATGCCACCCGGCCCGCCGGGCGGCGATGAGCCCGCCGACGACCGAGAATCCGGCGCCAAGGGCCGAGAAGGCGCTGACACGGAGTAATCTCGTCACCCGTGACCTGTTCCTTGGCGACCACTTCGCCGCCTGGCTTCGCACCGCCGAAGGCGCACCGTTCTGTTCCCGGCGCGACACTCCACCCGACGGACGGGTGCACCGGGATCGCCGCTGGGAAGGCGTACCTTGAGGCAGACATCCAGGACCGCGAGGTGAGTCCGTGAGCGACGGAGCCATCGGGACCGACGTGGAGGTTCTCATCCAGCGGCTCGACCCCGAGCTGCCGGTGCCCTCCTACGCCCACCCGGGCGACGCCGGGGCCGACCTTTACGCGGCCGAGGACGCCGAGCTGCTGCCGGGGGAGCGGGCGATCATCCGCACGGGAGTGGCGATCGCGCTGCCCGACGGCTATGTGGCCCTGGTGCACCCGAGGTCCGGTCTGGCCGCGCGGCACGGGGTCACGCTGGTGAACGCGCCGGGCACGGTCGACGCCGGCTACCGCGGCGAGATCAAGGTCACAATGATCAATACCGATGCCAAGGAGTCGTTCCGGCTGCGCCGCGGCGACAGGCTGGCCCAACTCGTCTTCCAGCGAGTCGATCGGGCCGCCTTCCGCGAGGTGGAGAGCCTGCCGGCCTCCCCGCGCGGCACCGGCGGGCACGGTTCGACAGGACGTTGATATCAGGGAGAGTGAACGAAGTGTTCCGACGACGCCGTCGTGAGCAGGCCAAGCACGTGGCCGGGGAAACCGTCGCGGCTCCCACGCGCGAGTATGGGCCGTGGGACGCCGACGAGCCGCACCCGGACCACGACAGGATCGACCTGGGCGGGCTTCGCCTGCCCCACAACGCCGCGTTCGACGTCCGGCTGGCCTCCGTGGGGGACCAGCACGTCGGCGTCGTGGTGCTGTGGGAGGAGAGCTCCCTGCAGCTCCAGGCACTGGCCGCGCCCAAGTCGGGCGGCCTGTGGGAGGAGATCAAGACCAAGATCAAGAGCAGCGCGAAGACGCTGGAGGAGCGGGACGGCGTCTTCGGCACCGAGCTGGCCGGGCAGGTGACGGTCGAGGGGGCCACGAGGCCGGCCCGCTACATCGGCATCGACGGGCCGCGCTGGTTCCTGCTCGCCGTCGTCAACGGCAGGGCCGCGGTGGACGACCAGGTCGCCGAGGCGTTCCTCGACTTCGTCAAGGACATCGTGGTCGTCCGCGGCGACGAGCCGATGGCCCGTGAGGAGTCCATCCCGCTGCGCCGGCCCAGCGACCCGGCCGACGAGGTCGACGAGGAGCCCATCAACCCGTTCCGGCGCGGACCCGAGATCACCGAGACTCGCTGACGCGCCGCCATCACATAGGCTGATGCATCATGAGTACGGCAGAGCCTCCGAAACGCGGCGGATTGCGCGGCTTCTTCAGCCGGCTGGCCTCCAGCCAGTCCGAGATCGAGGCACAGGAGTTGCGTGAGGGCGCCGACGAGGCAGGCGCGACCCCGATCGCCTCGTGTGGCGGCCGCCGCCGGTTCTGCGTGGCCGGTACGCTGCGTACGGTGACGCTCCGCCCGCGTGGCGGCGCGCCCGCGCTCGAAGCGGAGCTTTACGACGGGTCGGACGTGATCGACCTGGTGTGGCTCGGCCGCCGCCGGATCGCCGGGATCGAACCCGGCCGTCCGGTCAAGGCCGAGGGGCTCGTCAGCATCCAGGACGGGCGCAAGGTGATGTTCAATCCTCGATACGAGTTGCGCCCAGGGAGTTGATCAGGTGAGTGCCGAGGCCGGAGAGGTCGTCCACGACACCGTCGAATCGGCGGTGCGAGCCCAGCTCGCCAAGGCGTTCGGCGGCTTTCGCGGCATCGTCGAGGCGGCGGTGCCGACGATCGCGTTCACACTGACCTGGATCATCACCGAAGAGCTGCGCATGTCGCTCATCATCAGCATCGCGCTGGCGGTGGTGCTCCTGCTGCTCCGGATCGTGCAGCGGTCGACGCCGCAGTTCGTCATCAACGCTCTGATCGGCATCGCGATCGGGGCGTTCTTCGCCAGCCGCACCGGCGACGCGAAGGACTACTTCCTGCCCGGCATCCTCTATAACGGCGCCTACGCCGTCGCCATGCTGGTCTCCATCGTGAGCCGCTGGCCCGTCGTCGGGTTCCTGATCGGCTCGGTGACCAACGACCCGGTCGGCTGGCACAAGGATCCCGGCGTCGTCCGGCTCTGCACCAAGCTGACCTGGCTGCTCATGGTCCCCTGCGTGGTCAGGGTGGCCGTGCAGCTGCCGGTCTACCTCTACGGCGGCGACCAGGCCGTGGCCGCGCTCGGCTTCGCCAAGATCGCGATGGGCTGGCCGCTCCAGGTGGCCGCGCTGGCCGCGATGGTGTGGGTGCTCGGCAAGGGCCGCACCCCGATCAACTCACCGATCGCCCCAGCCTGACCTGCCTGGGCAGCCCGATCTGGCTGCCCAGTGCGACTTGCCGGACAAGCAGGAAGGGGTACGGATCCGCGGACCCGTACCCTTCGCCTGGGGGCCGCTGTCTCGCGGGCGGCCCCGTACGACGTCAGTGCTGGGAGAGCAGGTGCGCCAGCTCCTGCTCCATCTCCTGGTTGGCGACGAACAGCAGCTCATCGCCCGCCTCCAGCGGATCGTCGGCGCTCGGCACCATCACCCGGCCCTCGCGCAGGATCGCCACCAGCGCCGTGTCCGTCGGCCACGGCACCGAGCCGGCGCGCTGACCCACCACGGGCGCGTCCTCGGCCAGCGTGAGCTCGACCAGGTTGGCCTGGCCCTGCCGGAACGTCATCAGCCGCACCAGGTCGCCGACGCTCACCGCCTCCTCGACCAGCGCGCTCAGCAGGCGCGGGGTCGAGACGGCCACGTCGACGCCCCACGACTCGTTGAACAGCCACTCGTTGTTCGGCTGGTTGATGCGGGCCACCACGCGCGGCACGCCGTACTCGGTCTTGGCCAGCAGCGACACCACCAGGTTGACCTTGTCGTCGCCGGTGGAGGCGACGACCACATGGCAGTTGCTCAGCCCCGCCTCGTCCAGCGACGCGATCTCGCAGGCGTCGGCCAGCAGCCACTCGGCCCGTGGCACGCTGTCGATCTTGATGGCCCGGGGATCGACGTCGATGAGCAGGATCTCGTGGCCGTTCTCCAGGAGCTCGGCCGCGATCGACCGGCCCACCGCCCCGGCTCCGGCGATGGC
Organism: Nonomuraea glycinis; assembly: GCF_035920485.1. GTDB lineage: Bacteria > Actinomycetota > Actinomycetes > Streptosporangiales > Streptosporangiaceae > Nonomuraea > Nonomuraea glycinis. Next base: position 9,138,401 of record NZ_CP109166.1, on the reverse strand, counting down.
GACGCGCATCACTCGTCCTCTTCCGGTGCCGCGGCCAGCACCTTGTTGATCCGGTCCATGTCGCTCTCCGCGGCGATGACGTGCAGCACGTCGCCGTCCTGCACCATGGTGCTGCCCGTGATGACCACGGCCTCGCCCATGCGGTTGAGGAACGCGGCACGGATGCGCGCCCGCGCCTCCAGGTCCACCACCCGGGTGCCGATCCAGGCGGGGTTGACGGTGACCTCGGCAAGGACCACGGTGCCGGTCGGGTCCCGCCAGAGCGGCTCGGCCCCCTCCGGCAGGATGCGGCGCATGACCTGGTCGGCCGTCCACCGCACGGTCGCCACCGTGGGGATGCCCAGCCGCTGATAGACCTCGGCGCGCCGGGGGTCGTAGATGCGGGCCACCACGTTGTCCACGCCGAAGGTCTCGCGGGCGACCCGGGCCGAGATGATGTTGGAGTTGTCGCCGCTGGAGACGGCGACGTACGCCGCCGCCGACTCGATGCCCGCGTCGATGAGCACACCCCGGTCGAAACCGACGCCGGTCACCCGGCGCCCACGGAACCCGGCCCGCAGACGACGGAACGCCTGCGGATCCCGATCGATGATCGCTACCGAGTGGCCGTTGTCCTCGAGGATGTGCGCCAGGGTCGATCCGACCCGGCCACATCCCATGATCACAATATGCATACTCCCCCGCACTTTCGCGGTCGGCCGGTTGCTCGACACCAGTATGGCTTGCCAGGGGAGCGCCCCGTCTGATGTCGCACTTCGTACGGCTAGCATCTCGTTACGTGGTGAAGGGAACCGATCTCCTCAAACGGGTGCTTGTGGGCAGGGCGTTGCGTAGCGGCCAGCTCCACGAGCAGCTGCTGCCCAAGCGCATCGCCCTGCCCGTGTTCGCCAGCGACGCGCTCTCCTCGGTGGCCTACGCGCCGCAGGAGATTTTGGTCATCCTCTCCCTGGCGGGCGTCTCCTTCTACGCCTACAGTCCGTGGATCGCGATCGCCGTCATCGTGGTCATGCTCACCGTCGTCGCCTCCTACCGGCAGAACGTGCACGCCTACCCCAGCGGCGGCGGCGACTACGAGGTCGCCACCACCAACCTCGGGCAGAACGCCGGGCTCACCGTGGCCAGCGCCCTGATGGTCGACTATGTGCTGACCGTCGCGGTGTCGGTGGCCAACGGCGTCGACTACGTCGGCGCCACCATCCCCTTCGTCGCCCAGCACAAACCCACGGTCGCCATCGGCATCGTGATCCTGCTGACCGTGGTCAACCTGCGCGGCCTGCGCGAGTCGGGCGCGGCCTTCGCCGTCCCGACCTACGCGTTCATGTTCGTGGTGCTCGGGATGATCGTCGTCGGCGGTTTCCGTACGGTCGTCTTCGGTGAGCAGTTGCACGCGCCCAGCGCCGACTTCTCGATCGTGGCCGAGCAGAGCGACCTGACGGCCTTCGCCGCGGCCTTCCTGATCCTGCGCGCCTTCTCCACCGGCTGCGCCGCGCTGACCGGTGTCGAGGCCATCAGCAACGGCGTGCCGGCCTTCCGCAAGCCCAAGAGCCGCAACGCCGCCACGACGCTGCTCATGATGGGCCTGATCGCGGTCACCATGTTCGGCGGCATCATCGCGCTGGGGCTGGCCTCCGGGGTGAAGGTGGCGGAGCCCTCCGTGGTGGCCACCGCCCTGCTGCGGGCGGACGGCACCCCCGTCGGCCCTGACTACCACCAGCAGCCGATCATCTCGCAGGTGGCCGACGCGGTCTTCGGCGGCGGGTCGATGCCGTTCGTGGTCATCTCGGGGATCACCGCGCTCATCCTGTTCCTGGCGGCCAACACCGCCTTCAACGGCTTCCCGGTGCTCGCCTCCATCCTGGCCCAGGACCGTTTCCTGCCCCGCCAGCTGCACACCCGCGGCGACCGGCTGGCCTTCTCCAACGGCATCATCCTGCTGGCCCTGGCGGCCTGCCTGCTGCTGTGGGGCTTCCAGGCGGACGTCAGCCGGCTGCTGAACCTCTACATCGTCGGCGTCTTCGTCTCCTTCACGCTCAGCCAGACCGGCATGGTGATCCACTGGACCCGGCGGCTGAGGACCGAGGTGGACCTGAAGCCGCGCCACCAGATGCACCGCTCCCGCATGATCAACCTCTTCGGCGCGGTCATGACCGGGCTGGTGCTCGTCGTGGTGCTGGTCACCAAGTTCGTGGTCGGCGCCTGGATCGTGTGCATCGCCATGCCGATCCTGTTCCTGATGATGAAGGCCATCCGGAGGCACTACGACAACGTCGCGGCCGAGTTGGAGCTCAGCGAGGACTTCGACGAGTCGATGCTGCCCGCCCGCAACCACGCGATCGTGCTGGTGTCCAAGATCCACAAGCCCACCATGCGGGCCCTGGCCTACGCCCGCGCCACCCGGCCGTCGACACTGGAGGCGATCACCGTGGGGGTGGAGGGCCAGGAGGCGCGGGCGCTGCAGGAGGAGTGGGAGCGGCGCGGCATCCAGGTGCCGCTGAAGATGCTGGACTCGCCCTACCGGGAGATCACCCAGCCGATCCTCGACTACGTCAAGAGCCTGCGCCGCCGCTCCCCGCGTGACGTGGTGACCGTCTTCATCCCCGAGTACGTCGTCGGCCACTGGTGGGAGCACCTGCTGCACAACCAGAGCGCGTTCAGGCTCAAGGCGCGCCTGCTGTTCAAGCCCGGGGTGATGGTGACCAGCGTGCCGTGGCAGCTGCACTCCTCCGTCCGGCTCCAGGGCCGCCGCGAGCCGCTCGTCCCGGGCCGCGGGCGCCGCCCGCGCGACAACGGACGCGACGGCGCCGGCGGTGCCAGGCCGCGCTGATGTGAGCGCCTGCGTCAGGACACGCTGATGTACGGCGCCGGCTCAAGGACGTGCTGATGTACGCGCCGGCGGTGTCAGGACCCGTCGATGTGGGTGCGCAGCCTGGTGGTGTCGGCCTCGGTCCAGCCCGGTGGCGCGGCGACCGCGGCCCAGCCGTTCACGATGATGGGCCCGTACCGGTGGCCGTGGCCGGGCGGGACGGACCGTGCGGCGATCATGTCGACCAGGACCTGCCAGAACGTCACCAGCGGGAACCAGTTCATCTGCGGGTTGACGCCGGGCGCGCGGGGCGGCTCCAGCCAGCCGGGCCGGTGGTAGACGAGCGCGGGCGACCACCAGACGACCGGGTCGGAGGCGTTCTGCAGGTAGACCACGCGGGGCGGCGGCCACGGGCCCGGCGGCCGCCACAGGTCGGCGGGCCGCTGCGCGAAACGCACCGTCCGGCCGGAGTCGTAGACGGGCCGCCACAGCGGGCTGCCCGGGTCGCGGCCGACGGTGAGGGCCCGCCAGATGGGGTTGGCGTTCGGCGGGCCGACGAACAGCGCGCCGTCGGTCCTGGCCGCCAGGTCGCCCAGGTCGCGGAAGGCGTGCTCCAGCTCGAAGGAGCCCAGGCTCTCACCGGAGATCACCAGCTTGGGCCGCGCGCCGGCGGGCAGCGCCGCCCACCTGGCGCGCACGGCCTCGAAGAGCGCCGCCCCGGCCCTCGCGGCCTTCCCCCTGTCGACCAGGAACGACACCCAGCTCGGCAGGTAGGAGTACTGCATCGCGACCATGGCCGAGTCGCCGTTGTACATGTACTCCAGGGTGTCGGCGATGCCCTGGTCGACCCAGCCGGTGCCGGTGGTGCCCAGCACGGCCAGCACCGGCCGCTCGAACGCGCCGGTGCGCTCCAGCTCACGTACGGCCAGCGCGGCCTGGTCGCGCGGCGACGAGGTGGCGTCCAGGCCGATGTAGACCCTGATCGGCTGGACCGCGCCGCCGCCGGAGAACGCGGTCAGCCTGGCGGGCGTGGTGGCGGTGCCGGTGAACGTGCGCCCCTCCCTGCCCAGGGACTCCCAGCTCACCAGCGACCCCGGCCCGCCGGACAGGGCAGCGGACGTCGGCCGCCGCACGTCGGGGCGGGTGCCGGAGTTGGCCACCGACGACACGTCGCTGATGGTGGTGACGAACCCGGAGAACAGCACGTCGTTGGCGAGGACCGCGACGAGCAAGGCGACGACCAGCACCCCCACCACCTGGCCGACGTAGGGCGGCACGAACAGGTCGAGCCAGGCGACGAGCGTGCGCACGCCCAGCCGGACCATCCGGGCCAGGAGCAGGAACACGGTGAAGAACGCGACGGTCACGGCCAGGATGACCGGCGGGAACCAGCTGATGGCGGGGTCCATGCCCATGAGCGAGCGCAGGTCGCGCTGCCAGTCGTAGCTGTACCACAGCGCCGCCGCCGTCAGGGCCGCACCGCCGGTGAGCATGATCTGCCAGGCCTGCCGCCGCCACCGGAACTCCGGCACGCGGCCGCGCAGCAGCGCCCGGCAGCCCGCCCCGGCGACGGCTCCCAGCGCGTAGCCGAGCAGTGCCGTGATGCCGCCCATCAGGCCCTGATAGAGCCAGGTGCGCGGCAGCAGGGACGGCGTCAGCGAGGCGCAGAAGAACAGTGTGGCCAGCAGCGTCCCCCCGAACCCGAGCTGCCGCCCCACCACCTGAGCACCGTTCACGATCACTCAGAGTAGTCGATCGCCCGGGGAAAGTAGCCGGGCAGGTAGGCATAGGGTATCCGTGTGGAACAGGTATCTCTCGAGCTGACAGTAGGTCCGGTCGCCCATGGCGGCTGGTGCGTGGCGCGCCATGAAGGGCGGGTGGTCTTCGTCCGGCACGCCCTGCCGGGTGAGCGGGTCAGGGTCGAGGTGACCGAGGAGACCACCCGCTTCCTGCGGGCCGACGCCGTGGAGATCCTGGAGGCGTCCCCCGACCGCGTGGTGCCGCCCTGCCCCTACGCGGGGCCGGGGCGGTGCGGCGGCTGCGACTGGCAGCACGCGAGCCTGGACGCGCAGCGCCGGCTCAAGGGCGACGTGGTCGCCGAGCAGTTGCGCCGGCTGGCCCGCATCGAGCGGGAGGTCGTCGTGGAGGAGGTGCCGGGCGCCAAGGACGGGCTCGGCTGGCGCACCCGCGTCCAGTTCGCCGCGCTCCCCGACGGCCGGCTCGGCCTGCGTAAGCACCGCTCGCACGACATCCTGCCGATCGACGCCTGCCTGATCGCACACCCCGAGGTGGAGGCCGTCGGGGCCGAGGGCCACGAGTGGCCGGGAGCCGCCGCGGTCGAGGTGATCGCCTCGGCCGGCGGCGACAGAGCCGTCGTGGTCGCGCCGCGGCCCCGCCGCAGCGTGGCCGTCCCCGATCTTGAGGCGGACGCCTCCATCCTGCTCGACCAGGGCAAGGGCCGCACCGTCCCGAGGCGCGGCTCGGGCGTGCTGCACGAGCGGGTCGGCGACCGCGAGTTCCGGGTGGCCGGCAGCGGCTTCTGGCAGGTGCATCCCGGCGCCGCCGAGATCCTCCTGGACGCCGTGCTGACCTACGCCGCGCCCGAGCCGGGGGAGTGGGCCCTCGACCTCTACTGCGGCGTCGGCCTGTTCGCCGCCGGGCTGGCCGAGGGCGTGGGGGCCGAGGGCGCGGTGTTCGGGCTGGAGTCCGAGGCCGCGGCCGTGCGCGACGCCCGCGCCAACCTGCGCGATCTGCCGCAGGCGCGGGTGGAGCGCGGGCGGGTGGAGGAGGCGCTCGACCGCTTCCAGATCGAGCGGGCCGACCTCGTGGTGGTGGACCCGCCCCGTACGGGGCTCGGCCGCGACGTGGTGGAGCGGATCGCCGCACTCACGCCGCAGCGGATCGTCTACGTCTCCTGCGACCCGGCCACCCTCGCCCGCGACCTGGCCTGGCTGGCCGAGCGCGGCTACCCCCTGACGGACCTGCGCGCGTTCGACGCCTTCCCGATGACCCACCACGTGGAGTGCGTGGCGCTGCTCACCCGGGCCTAGAGCCAGCCCATGCGCTGGGCGGTGCGGATGGCCTCCAGCCGGTTCTGGGCGTTCAGCTTGGTCATCGCGCTCGACAGGTAGTTGCGTACGGTGCCCTCGGTGAGGTGCAGTTCGGCGGCGATCCTGGAGATCGTGTGGCCGTCGCCCGCCAGTCGCAGCGCGTCGCGCTCGCGGTCGGTGAGCGGGCTGTCGCCGGCTGCCATGGCGGCGGCGGCCAGTTCGGCGTCCAGGTAGCGGCCGCCGGACTGCACCTTGTGGATGGCCCTGGCCAGCTCCTCGGCCGAGGCGTCCTTGCCGAGGAACCCGCTCACCCCCGCCGCCATCGCCCGGCGCAGATAGCCGGGCCGGCCCAGGCTGGTCAGGATCACGATCTTGCACTGGGAGCTGATCTGCTCGGCGGCGCTGAGCCCGTCCATGCCGGGCATCTCGATGTCCAGGACGGCCACGTCCGGCCGGTGTTCGGCGACGGCCGCCAGGACCTCGTCGCCCCTGCCGACCTGGGCGACGACCTCGATCCCGTCCTCCAGGTCGAGCAGCGCGGCGATCGCGCCACGGATGAGGTGCTCGTCGTCGGCCAGCAGCACGCGGGTGGTCATGCCGGCACCACGACCCTGAGCAGGTAGGCGCCTTGCGGTGTGGGCGCGGCGGAGAGCGCGCCGCCCGCGGTGCTGACGCGCTGCGCCAGGCCGCCCAGTCCGTTGGGCGCGTGCTCGCCCGTCGGGCCGGTGACGCCGTCGTTGGACATCTCCAGGATCCCCTCCTTGATCGTGATCGTGCAGTGCTGGGCCTTGCTGTGCTTGAGCACGTTGGTCGCTCCCTCGCGGACCACGGTGGCGAGCAGGGTGCGGGTCTCGGCGGTCAGTTCGCCCGTCTCGGCGTCCACGGTGCAGCGCACGTCGGCCGCCTCCAGCACCGCGCGCACGCTGGCGAGCACCTCGCCGAGGTCGAGCGTCCGGTAGCTCTGCACGGTGTGGCGCACCTCGCGCAGCGTCTGCCTGGCCAGATCGCGGACCTCGAACATCTCGCGGCCGGCCGCCTCAGGGTCGACGGGCAGCGCCTGTTCGGCGCCCGCCGTCCGGGTCGCGATGTCGGTCAGGCTCTGCCCGAGCAGGTCGTTGAGGTCCCGGGCGAACCGCAGCCGCTCCTCCGACACGGCCAGCAGGGCTCTGGCCTCCTCCCCTTCGTACGCCTCCTTGGCGATCCGCCACAGCCACAGGTTCGCCAGCACGCCGCCGGCGACGACCACGGTGACCGCGACCTGCAGGAGGAGCCCCGGCAGGTTGAAGCCGTTGACGAGTGCCTCGTACACGGTGATCACCGCGAACGAGGCGAGGGACAGCAGCAGCAGGGTGCGCCTGCGGACGAAGGGTGCCGCCATCCCCAGCCACAGCGGCATCACCCACACGATCGGGATCACGGTCAGCAGCAGGACCATCGTCCCGGCGATCGCCAGCATCCAGGTGGGCCGGGGCCCGCCTCTCACGGCGATCCTGATCGAGCGGGAGGCCAGCACGGTCACGATCAGAACGAGAGCGACGGCGGTGACGGTCAGCGGCGCCGGGAGCCACCCCTCCCGCCAGCGGTAGACGACGTCGAGGACGCCGAGCACGCCCGCCAGGAGGCCCAGGTCGGCGGAGCAGAGGATGAGCCAGCGGACTTTGTCGAGCTTGGTGGCCTTCCTCAGGCCCGCACCTCGGCCCGCACTCATGCCCGCACCTCGGCCCGCAGCACGAACTCTCCGGCGGGCGTGGGCGTGGCGGAGAAGGAGCCGCCCGCGATGGCCATCCGCTCGGCGAGCCCGCGCAGGCCGCTGCCCGTTCCGGCGGCCGGCGCGTGCACGCCGTCGTTGCGCATCTCCAGCACCCCGCCGTCGATCGTGATCGAGCACCGCGTAGCCCGGCTGTGCTTGAGCACGTTGGTCGCCCCTTCCCGGACCGCCCAGGCGAGCAGCGTACGGGCAGGGGGCGGCAGCTCGTCGGCCCTGGCCTCGATCGTGCAGCGGGCGCCGGCCGCCTCCAGCGCGGCGCGCACGCCCGCCAGCTCCGCGTCCAGGTCGAGCGAGCGGTAGCCGTCCACGGCCACGCGCACCTCGACCAGTGACTCCGCGGCCAGGCGCCGCACCTCCGACATCTCGCTCGCGGCCCGGCCCGCGTCCTTGGTGGCCAGCTTGGCCGACAGCTCGCTCTTGAGGGTGATGACGGAGAGGCTGTGGCCGAGCAGGTCGTGCAGGTCGCGGGCGAAGCGCAGCCGCTCCTCCGACACGGCGAGCCTGGCCTTGGCGGCCTGGCCGTCGTGCGCGTCCCTGATGGTCCGCCACAGCCAGCACCAGATCCAGGTTGCCGCGGGCCACAGCAGAGCGCTGAGCAGATAGGTCATCAGCGAGCCCTGCCACGACAGGTCGGTCGTGGTCGAGGCGTAGACGGCGAGCCCGGCGGTGAGGGCGGTCCCGAGGCCGACGATCGACCAGAGCGGCAGGTACAGCGTGGCCGAGGCGAGCCAGATGTAGGCGACCGACTCCCAGGTCCCGCCGTCGACGGGCGAACTCAGCGTCTGCAGCCCCACCGCGGCCGCCGTGAGCAGCGCGCTCACGGCGAGTTTCACCGCGGGGAGCGGCCGGTCGTCATAGGCGTCCCTGAGGATGAGGCAGTAGAACACCAGGACGCCGCCCAGGCTGACCAGGACGGCGAGCATGACAGGCGGGGAGGCGCGGCCGTCCATGGCGGCGGCGACGACGAACCAGGAGTAGAAGACTCCCATGAGAGCCATCGAGCCGTACATCCAGCGTAGAAGGATCTTCTTAGCCGTCTCCGGCCTCGTGGCCACCCGGCATCCCCCTAATGGATCAAAAGCTGCCCCTTACTCAGGAAATCCTATAGTTCGCGTGGATGTGCGCCGCAGAATTCCTTCTACGCCGGGTTTGGGATCCGCCCCGCGCTCGGACAGCCAGGCCAGCCCGTAGCGGTCGGCGAAGGCCGTCAGCTTGCGGGCGTCGGTCTCGCTCAGATCGTCCGGATCCTTCAGTACGCAGGTCAGCGCCAGCCGCCGCCAGGCGTGCTCCGGATCGGCCAGGTCGTGCGCCCGCGCGAGCTGGGTGCGCGCCGCGTGCAGGGCCAGCGCCACCCGCTGCATCCGCCCCTCGGCGGCGGCGTGCGGCTCGATGTCGGCCAGCAGGTTGACGGCCCCGATGTCGGCTCCGGCCTTGCGGGTGAGGCGCAGTGTGTCCAGGTCGCGGGTGGCGATCCCGTACGGGCGCAGGGGCAGCGTGAAGCTGACCCGCAGCCGCCGCTCCTGCTGCATCGCCCTGATGGCCCGCGCCCGCCGCACCGCCGTCGCCGCGTGATCTTCACTGTCGGTACGCAGGTCGAAGTCGACGTAGTCGGCGTCGAAGGCGCCGACGACGCGGCGGTAGGCGGCGGCCAGGGCGCCCGGTCTGGTGCAGGTGGCCGCCGGCTCCCCGCCGTCGGGACCGCCGAAGACCAGCCCGGCGTCGGCGCCCACGGCGCGCAGGCCGCCGATCCGCTTGGCCACCGGGTCGTGGCCGAAGTCCAGCCGTCCGGCCCATCGCGAGGTGCATCCGTCGGGGCCCGCGACCAGGTGGCCGAGGGCGTACCAGCGCACGCCGCTGCGGCGCGCGTCGGCCGGCAGGTCGAAGCCCGGCTCCGCCGCGGTGTCGACGAAGCGGACGTAGGTGGACCGTCCCAGCAGCGCGGCGGGGGCCGGCCCGGCCGACGACGGCGCCGGCCTGGGGACGGTGAGCTGGAGGGTGGCCCGCGCGGGCAGCAGCGAGATCGCCAACGCGGTGGCCCCGGCCAGGGCCAGCGCGAACAGGACCGCGAAAGGGCGCGGGAGCATGCCCGGACGCCTCTTACGCCGTGATGCCGACATGAATCACTCCGAGTGTTCGAGCGGCTACAGAGTGCGCTTGGGGGTGGACGTTAGCAAGCGTTCGCGGTGTCGCGGGGGCAATCTCCGGATGGCGTCCGTTATGAGCGGATAATGGCGTCATGAAGTTGCGAATCTTCACCGAGCCCCAGCAGGGGGCCACCTATAACGATCTCCTCGCCGTGGCCAAGGCCGCCGAGCGCCTGGGGTTCGACGCGTTCTTCCGGTCCGACCACTACCGGCGCATCGGGGAGGGCGATCCGGGTCCCGGCTCCACCGACGCCTGGATCACCCTGGCCGGGCTGGCCAGGGAGACGTCCACGATCAGGCTGGGCACCCTGGTGAGCCCGGCCACGTTCCGGCTGCCGGGCCCGCTGGCGATCAGCGTGGCCCAGGTGGACCAGATGAGCGGCGGCCGGGTGGAGCTGGGCATCGGCGCGGGCTGGTTCGACGCCGAGCACACCGCCTACGGCATCCCCTTCCCGCCGTCGGGGGAGCGGTTCGGCCGCTTCGAGGAGCAGGTCGAGATCGTCAAGGGGCTCTGGACGGCCGAGAAGTCGTTCTCCTACGACGGCCGCTACTACCGGCTCGTCGACTCGCCCGCGCTGCCCAAGCCGGCCCAGCGGCCCAACCCGCCGATCATCATCGGTGGCGTCGGCGCCAAGCGCACGCCCCGGCTCGCCGCGGCCTTCGCCGACGAGTACAACGTGCCGTTCCGTGCGCTCGACGCCACCGGCGAGGCCTTCGGCCGGGTACGGCAGGCGGTCCAGGAGACCGGCCGTACCGTCACGCTGTCGGCGGCGCAGACCGTCTGCGTCGGCCGTGACCAGGCGGAGCTCGAGCGGCGTGCGGCCGCCATCGGCACGGACCTGGCCGAGCTGCGCGAGAACGGCCTGGCCGGCAGCCCCGCCGAGGTGCTGGAGAAGATCGGCCGGATCGCCGAGCTCGGCGCCGAGCGCGTCTACCTCCAGGTGATGGACCTGGCGGACCTCGACCACCTGGAGCTGATCGCCGCGGAGGTGCTGCCGCACGTGTAGTGACTAATACGATGGCGGCCCTTTGTCCGACTGGGGCAGACTTGGGCGGTGCTTCTGACGATCTCCACGACGGCCCGGCCCGCCACCGACCTGGGTTTCCTGCTGCACAAACATCCCGACAAGGTGCAGCGGTTCGGGCAGTCGTTCGGGGAGGCCACCGTGTTCTACCCCGAAGCCGGCGACGAGCGCTGCACCGCGGCGCTGCTGCTGGACATCGACCCGGTCGCACTGGCCCGGTCGCGGGGCAAGGGCTCGCCCGACTTCAGCCTGTCCCAGTACGTGAACGACCGGCCCTACGCCGCCTCCTCGCTGCTGGCGGTGGCGCTGGCCGACGTGTTCAGGACCGCGCGGGCCGGGCGGTGCGCCTCCCGGCAGGAGCTGGCCGACACGCCGCTACCGCTGGAGATCCGGCTGCCCGCGCTACCCTGCCGAGGCGGGCCCGAGCTGGCGGAGCGGCTGTTCGCGCCGCTCGGCTGGCGGGTCGAGGCGCAGCCGATGCCGCTCGACGAGGGCTTTCCCGAGTGGGGCGACTCGCGCTACGTCCGGCTCGCGCTGAGCGGCACCGTCCGGCTCGCCGACGCGCTCAACCACCTGTACGTGCTGCTGCCCGTGCTCGACGACGGCAAGCACTACTGGATCGCCTCCGACGAGATCGACAAGCTGATCCGGGCCGGTGAGGGCTGGCTGCGCGACCACCCGGAGCGCGCCATGATCACCCGGCGCTACCTCGGCCGCCGCTGGGCGATGGCGCGCACCGCGCTGGCCCGCCTGGCCGAGCTGGGCGACGAGCCCGAGGAGCGGCTGGAGCCCGCGGTGTCCGAGGAGGCCCCGGCGGAGGAGACGGCCGCCGACGAGGCGGCGGCGGCCGAGGCCGAGGCCCAGGCGGAGCAGCCCGAGGCCCAGGCGGAGCGGCCCGAGCCTGGAACCGCCGGGCCGGATGCCACAACGTCCGAGGCCCAGCAGGAGACGCCCGAGTCCGATGGCGCCGAGTCCGATGGCGCTGACCTTGAGGGTGCCGGGGTGGTGAAGCGGGCGCCGCTCAACCTGCAGCGGCGGATCGCCGTACTGGAGACGCTGGAGGAGCTCGGTGCGACCAGCGTGATCGACCTGGGCTGCGGGAAGGGCGAGTTGGTCGGCGCGCTGCTGTCCAGGCCGAGGTTCGCCCGCGTGGCCGGGATGGACGTCTCGTCGATGGCGCTCACCATCGCCGCCCGCAAGCTCAAGCTGGACCGGATGCCCGACGGCAAGCGGGCCAGGCTCACCCTCTTCCAGGGCGCGCTCACCTACACCGACAAGCGGCTGTCCGGCTATGACGCGGCCGTGCTCATGGAGGTCGTCGAGCACGTCGACCCGCCCCGGCTGGCCGCGCTCGAACAGGTCGTGTTCGGGCACGCCAGGCCCGGTCACGTGCTGGTGACCACGCCGAACATCGAGTACAACGTCCGCTACGAGTTCCTCACCGGGCTGCGCCACCCCGACCACCGTTTCGAGTGGACCCGCGCCGAGTTCGCCGCCTGGGTGGCCCGGGTGGCCGGTCGGTACGGCTACCGTGCCACCGTCAGGCCCGTGGGCGAACCAGATCCTGACCTCGGCCCGCCCACCCAGATGGGAGTGTTCGTCCGTGATTAGCATCCCCGAGCTCTCCCTCGTCGTGCTCGTCGGCGTCTCCGGCAGCGGCAAGTCGACGTTCGCCGCCAGGCACTTCAAGCCGACGCAGATCATCTCGTCGGACTTCTGCCGCGGCCTGGTCTCCGACGACGAGAACGACCAGACGGTCACCCCGGCGGCGTTCGACCTGCTCCACCACATCGTCGGCGTGCGCCTGTCCAGGGGCCTGCTCACCGTGGTCGACGCCACCAACGTGCAGTACGCCGCCCGCCGGAGCCTCATCGACCTGGCCAAGAAGCACGACGTGCTGGCCGAGGCGATCGTCCTGGACGTGCCGGAGGAGGTGGCCGTCGAGCGCAACTCCACCCGCCCCGACCGCGACTTCGGCGCCCGGGTGGTGATCCGCCAGCGCAAGGACCTGCGCCGCTCGCTCGGCAAGATCTCCCGCGACGGCTTCAGGAAGGTGCACGTCCTGCGCGGCGTCGAGGAGATCGACCGCGCGGAGATCGCGTACGAGAAGGGCTGGACCGACAAGCGCGAGCTCACCGGCCCGTTCGACATCATCGGTGACGTGCACGGCTGCCGCGCGGAGCTGGAGTCGCTGCTCGCCCGGCTCGGCTGGGAGGGCCTCACCCACCCCGAGGGCCGCACGGCCGTGTTCGTCGGCGACCTGGTGGACCGCGGCCCCGACTCGCCCGGCGTGCTGCGCCTGGTCATGAGCATGGTGGCGGCCGGCACGGCGATCTGCGTGGCGGGCAACCACGAGGCCAAGCTGGCCCGCGCCCTGCAGGGCCGCAAGGTCACGGTGGCGCACGGCCTGCGCGAGTCGCTCGACCAGCTCGCCGCCGAGCCGCCGGAGTTCGTCGCCCGGGCACTCGCCTTCATGGACGGCCTGCTCAGCCACTACGTGCTCGACGGCGGCCGGCTCGTGGTCGCGCACGCCGGACTCAAGGAGGCCTACCACGGCCGCGCGTCCGGCCGGGTCCGCGCGTTCGCCCTGTACGGCGACACCACCGGCGAGACCGACGAGTACGGCCTGCCGGTCCGCTACCCGTGGGCCGAGGAGTACCGCGGCCGGGCCATGGTCGTCTACGGCCACACGCCCACCACCCGGCCCGAGTGGGTCAACAACACGATCTGCCTCGACACCGGCTGCGTCTTCGGCGGCAGCCTCACCGCGCTGCGCTACCCCGAGCGGGAGCTGGTCCAGGTGCCCGCCGAGAAGGTCTGGTACGAGTCGGTCAAGCCACTCGCCGGACCGGCCCGTGACCCGGCGCTGCTGGACATCGGCGACGTGCGGGGCACCCGGCACATCGAGACCAGGTTCGCCGGGCGGATCAAGGTGCACGAGGAGAACGCGGCCGCGGCCCTGGAGGTCATGAGCCGGTTCGCGGTGGACCCGCGCTGGCTGGTGTACCTGCCGCCGACCATGGCGCCGGCCCAGACGTCCGCGCTCGACGGCTACCTGGAGCACCCGGACGAGGCGTTCGACGAGTTCGCCGCGGCCGGGGTCGGCGAGGTGGTGTGCGAGGAGAAGCACATGGGCTCGCGGGCGGTGGCCGTACTCGCCAGGACTCCCGAGGCGGCGCTGAAGCGGTTCGGCGTCGCCGGCGGCGGCGCCGTCTACACCCGCACCGGCCGGCCGTTCTTCACCGACCTGGAGCCGCTGGTCGAGCGGCTGCGCGAGGCGTGCGAGCCGCTGTGGGAGGCGCTCGGCACCGACTGGGTGGTGCTCGACTGCGAGCTGCTGCCCTGGTCGGCCAAGGCGGGCGAGCTGATCAGGAGTCAGTACGCCTCCGTCGGGGCCGCCGCGCGGGCCGCGCTGCCCGAGGCGGTGTCGGCGCTGGAGGCGGCGGCCGGGCGCGGGCTGGACGTGGGCGGGCTGCTGGCCCGCACCCGGCAGCGGGCCGGCAACGCCGCCCTGTTCCGGGACGCGTACGCACGCTACTGCTGGCCGGTCGACGGCCTGGACGGGGTGCGGCTGGCGCCGTTCCAGATCCTGGCGTGCGAGGGCAGGGCCACGGCCCTGGAGCCGCACGCCTGGCACCTGGAGACGCTGGCGCTGCTCGACTCGCCCATGATCACGCAGACCCGGCACGTCGTCGTCTCCCTGGACTCCGCGCGGTTGCGGGCCGAGGCGGTGGCGTGGTGGGAGTCCATGACCGCGCAGGGCGGCGAGGGCATGGTGGTCAAGCCCGCCGCGCACGTGGGCGGGCGGGTCCAGCCGGGCGTCAAGGTCCGGGGCAGGGAGTATCTGCGGATCATCTACGGCCCTGACTACACCGAGTCGCTGGACGTACTGCGCAGGCGTTTTCTCGGCAAGAAGCGCTCGCTCGCGCTGCGCGAGCACGCGCTCGGCCTGGAGGCGCTGGCGCGGCTGGCCGAGGGGGAGGCGGGCTGGCGGGTGCACGAGCCGGTCTTCGGGGTGCTGGCGCTGGAGTCCGAGCCCGTGGATCCGCGCCTGTGACCGCCGACCGGCACCGCCCCGGGTACCTCCGCCGTCGCCTCGTCAGGGCCCTGCTCCTCTACGGGCTGGCGCTGGCGGTGGCGGCGGTGGCCGTCGCGGTCTTCTGGCTCACCCGCTGAGATCGGGTGATCGGGACATCACGCACGGTGTCCAGGGGTAGGCCCTTCTCTCCGGGGAAGGGATCGGTATGGCTACTGATCATGTGCGCCAGGAGAATCTGCGCCACGTCGTCTTCATCGCGGCCTCGGCGGCCATGGGCGGATTCCTGTTCGGTTACGACAGTTCGGTGATCAACGGCGCCGTCGTCGGTATCCAGCGGCATTTCCAGGTGGGCCCGGTGGAGATCGGCGTGGTGGTCGCCATCGCGCTGCTCGGCTCGGCCATGGGCGCGTGGATCGGGGGCGGGCTCGCCGACCGGTGGGGGCGGACCAGGTCGATGCAGGCGGCGGCGACCCTGTTCGCCGTCAGCTCGATCGGGCAGATGCTCCCGTTCGCCGTCTGGGACCTGACCGTGTGGCGGCTCCTGGCGGGGTTCGCGATCGGGATGGCGTCCGTGCTCGGTCCCGCCTACATCGCCGAGGTGGCGCCCGCCGCCTACCGCGGCAGGCTGGGCTCGTTCCAGCAGCTCGCGATCGTGCTCGGCATCGCCTGCTCCCAGCTGGTCAACTATGTGCTCGTCCGGGTGGCGGACGGGGACGTGAACAACGTGCTGTGGGGGCTGCAGGCCTGGCAGTGGATGCTGGGGGCGTGCGTCGTGCCGGCCCTGCTCTACCTCCTGCTGGCCTCGGTCATTCCCGAGTCGCCCCGCTATCTCGTCATGGCCGGCCGGCACGAGCAGGCTCGTCAGGTGCTGAGCCAGGTCGAGAACGCGGACGTGGACGTCGACGCCCGCGTGCAGGAGATCAGGCACGTGCTCAGGACCGAGGACCGGCCGACGGTGAAGGACCTGCGCGGGCCCGCGCTCGGACTGCTGCCGATCGTCTGGATCGGCATCGTCCTGTCGGTCTTCCAGCAGTTCGTGGGCATCAACGTGATCTTCTACTACTCGTCGGTGCTGTGGCAGTCGGTGGGCATCAACCAGGCCGACTCCCTGCTGATCAGCTTCTCCAGCTCGGTCATCAACATCATCGGCACCTTCATCGCCATCGCCCTGGTCGACCGGATCGGCCGTAAGCCGCTGCTGCTCATCGGCTCCGCCGGGATGGCGATCTCGCTGGCCACCGCCGCCTTCGCCTTCAGCTCCGCCAGGACCGTCGGCGGGGAGGTCTCGCTGCCCGATGTGCAGGGCCTGGTCGCGCTGATCGCCGCCAACGCGTTCGTGCTGTTCTTCGCGCTGTCGTGGGGCGTGGTGGTCTGGGTGCTGCTGGGCGAGATGTTCCCCAACCGGATCCGAGCCGCCGCCCTGGGTGTCGCGGCGGCGGCTCAGTGGGTGGCGAACTGGCTGATCACGGTGACCTTCCCGGCGCTGTCGGCGTGGAACCTGCCGCTCACCTACGCCATGTACGCGCTCTTCGCCGTGCTCTCCTTCCTCTTCGTGGCCAGATGGCTCAAGGAGACCAAGGGCCGGCGGCTCGAAGAGATGGGGTGACACTCAGTCCCGGCGGTGGCGGTGCAGGCGCCGGCTGACGAAGGTGAAGATCATGGCCGATATCCAGACGAAGAACAGCACCTTGAACACGCCGGCCCCGCCGAAGATCAACCCCATCATCACCAGGACGAACAGGAACGGCAGGATCGGGCCGGGGCCGTGGTGACCACGCCAGGGGGGACCCGGCCGGCCGCGGTGATGCGCCTCCCGGTGCTGGTGGTGCAGCGCCCGCATCTGCTTGCGCTGCGCGCGCATCGCCTCCCGCCAGTCGTTCGCGTCGTGCGGCGCGACCGGCTCGCGGTAGCCCGGCACCTTGCTGCCCGGCAGATCGGCCGTCACCTGGACCAGCTCGCCGGCGGTGCGCGCCGCCAGGGTCTGGTCCAGGCGCTCGTCGAGCTCCTCGTGGTTCAGGCGGCCTGCCGCGAAGTGCTCGCGCAGGGCGGCCATGGTCTGCTCGCGCTCGGCGTCGCCGATGCGGAGATCGTTAGGGTCCATGCCGGATTGATTCCTCTCTCCGAGCCCGCCTGCCAGTGCGGCACTGGTCACGCCGGTCACTCCTCGCCCGGGTCGCCGTCGGCCAGGATCTGGTAGAGCTTGCGCCGGGTCTCACCCAGAGTCTTACGCGCTTCGCGGATTTGTGCGTCACTTCCGGTCTGCAGAATCTGCATCATCGCGAACGCGGACTGCCGGGCGGTGTCCCACAGGTCCGCCGTGTTGTCGTCGATGTCGGGCCGCATGTCGTCCCACGGGGCGCTGACCTCGTCGGCGTGCGCGTCGATGTAGGCCTGGCCGGACTCGGTCAGCCGGAACGTCTTGCGGCCCTCGTTCTCGACGGAGATGACCAGGCCCTCGTCGGTGAGCTGCTGCAACGCCGGGTAGACGGCGCCGGGGCTGGGCTTCCAGCCGCCTTCGCTGCGCTCGGCGATCTCCTGGATGATCTGGTAGCCGTTGCGCGGCTCCTCGGCCAGCAGCGCCAGGATCGCGGCGCGGACGTCGCCCCGCTTGGCCTTGCGCGGTCTGCCGCCCCAGCCTCGGTGCCCGCCGAACGGTCCGGGCCCCCAGGGGCCTCGCCCGAAGTCGAACGGGAACTGGCCGGGCCCGCGCCTGCCGCGGTGCCGGTGCTCGTGCGGGCCGCCGTGGTGGTGGTGCTCG
Source organism: Nonomuraea glycinis (assembly GCF_035920485.1). Classification (GTDB taxonomy): domain Bacteria; phylum Actinomycetota; class Actinomycetes; order Streptosporangiales; family Streptosporangiaceae; genus Nonomuraea; species Nonomuraea glycinis. Next base: position 9,120,814 of record NZ_CP109166.1, on the reverse strand, counting down.
CGTCCCTGCTCGAAGGCGCCGGCCACGGCGTCGATCGCCTCGCGGGCGGCCTTCTTGAACTCGCGTGCGTCGGGCCAGGGCCCGCCCGCCGCTTGTGCGTACGTCATCTGAGGTTCTCCTTCTGAGACTGTTCTCGACTCTTCAAAGATATATCTTTGGCATGTCGTTGGCAATGCAATCCGGCAAGTGAGACAGATCACCAAAAACTTCAGGAATCCGGGAACAGGATGGGGTGGGGGGCCGTTATTCAGAGCAGACGAGGTCGTTCCGCGTCGGCAGGGCTGGGGGGTGCTGTCGCCGCGGAGACGACCTCGTCTGCGTTGCCGGCGAGTTTGGCGTACAGTCCGATCATGATGGGCCACACTCATGCGCTCACGGGGGCCATCGCCTGGCTGGGCCTGGCGCCGCCGTTGGCCGCGTTACCGCTGCTGAACGAGTCCTCGCGCTTCATCGAGACCGGGATCATGGCCGCCGCCCTGAGCCCGACCGAGCTCATCGCGGGAGCGATCATCTGCGCGGGTGCCGCGATGCTGCCCGACCTCGACCACCCCAGCGCCACGATCGCCCAGACGTTCGGGCCGGTCACCTGGATGCTGAGCAAGGCGGTGTCCTGGGCGAGCGGCGGGCACAGAGGCGCCACGCACTCGCTGGCCTTCGCGGTGGCGATCGGGTTCGGCGCGCACTTCCTGGCCAACACCTATCCGATCGGCCGCGACATCATGGTCGTGCTGCTCATCGGGCTGGCCCTGCGCGCGCTCGGCATCGGCATCCCGGGCAAGAAGCTCGGCTCCGCGCTGGTCAACATCGGGCTCACCGCCGGGCTCTACGCCGTCTTCATGTCGCAGGGGGTGGGCTACGCCTGGCTGGGGCTGGCCGTCGGGATCGGCAGTTTCGCGCACGTGGTGGGCGACTGCCTGACGGAGCGGGGCTGTCCGGTGCTCTGGCCGCTGTCGGTCAAGTTCCTACTGCCGTGGAAGATCGGCATCAAGACCGGCAAGAAGTTCGAGCAGAAGATCCTCGCCCCGGTGCTCTCGGTCGCCATCGTCGGCCTGCTGTTCTGGCGGCTGGCCCCCCTTTAACTTGATGTCGAGATACTTTCCGAGATATCTTGACATCGAGACATCCGCCGCGACCTGGACTTAGGGTCACCTAATGTGCTGATCGTTTCCGAGGTGCGGCAGGATTCACTTAGCAACTGTCTATGGAGGAGGCGAACCACCGTGTCCGCGAACAGCTTCGGCAGCCGTGACACGCTACGCGTCGGTGACGCGAGTTATGAGATCTTCCGGCTGGATGCCGTCGAGGGCGCTGCCCGCCTCCCGTACAGCCTGAAAATCCTGCTGGAGAACCTCCTCCGCACCGAGGACGGCGCCAACATCACCGCCGACCACATCCGCGCGCTCGGCGGCTGGGACCCCGCGGCCGCGCCGAGCGTGGAGATCCAGTTCACCCCCGCCCGCGTCATCATGCAGGACTTCACCGGCGTGCCCTGCGTGGTCGACCTGGCCACCATGCGCGAGGCCGTCCGCGACCTGGGCGGCGACCCGGCCCGCATCAACCCGCTGGCCCCCGCCGAGATGGTCATCGACCACTCGGTCATCGTCGACTACTTCGGGCACCCGGACGCCTTCCGGCGCAACGTCGAGCGCGAGTACGAGCGCAACCGCGAGCGTTACCAGTTCCTCCGCTGGGGCCAGACGGCCTTCGACGAGTTCAAGGTCGTCCCGCCCGGCACCGGCATCGTCCACCAGGTCAACATCGAGCACCTGGCCCGCGTCGTGATGACCAGGGACGGCAAGGCCTACCCCGACACCTGCGTCGGCACCGACTCCCACACCACGATGGAGAACGGCATCGGCGTCCTCGGCTGGGGCGTCGGCGGCATCGAGGCCGAGGCCGCGATGCTCGGCCAGCCGATCTCCATGCTGATCCCGCGCGTCCTCGGCTTCAAGCTCAGCGGCAAGCTGCCCGCCGGCGCCACCGCCACCGACCTGGTGCTGACCATCACCGAGATGCTGCGCAAGCACGGTGTGGTCGGCAAGTTCGTCGAGTTCTACGGCGACGGCGTCGCCTCCGTGCCGCTGGCCGACCGCGCCACGATCGGCAACATGAGCCCCGAGTTCGGCTCGACCTGCGCCATCTTCCCCGTCGACGGCCAGACCATCGACTACCTGCGCCTGACCGGCCGCTCCGAGGAGCAGATCGCGCTCGTCGAGGCCTACGCCAAGGCCCAGGGCATGTGGCTCGACCAGTCGGCGCCCGAGCCGGTCTTCTCCGAGTACATCGAGCTCGACCTCGGCACCGTCGTGCCGTCGATCGCCGGTCCCAAGCGCCCGCAGGACCGCATCGCGCTGTCGGACGCCAAGCGCGCCTGGCGCGCCGCCGTCAAGGACTACGCGCCGGCCGACCTGGGCCCCGTCGACGAGGCGTCCGACGAGTCCTTCCCGGCCTCCGACTCCCCGGCGATCAGCCACAACGGCGCCGGGGACCAGCCGCACGCCGCCCATCTCAACGGCTCGCGGCCGCACAAGAAGGTGCCGGTCACACTGGCCGACGGCACCTCCTTCGAGATCGACCACGGCATCGTCTCCATCGCCGCGATCACCTCGTGCACCAACACCTCCAACCCGTACGTCATGCTCGGCGCGGCCCTGGTCGCCCGCAACGCCGTCGACAAGGGCCTGACCCGCAAGCCGTGGGTCAAGACCTCGCTGGCGCCCGGCTCGCAGGTCGTCACGGGCTACTTCGAGCGCTCCGGCCTCCAGCCCTACCTCGACAAGATCGGCTTCAACCTCGTCGGCTACGGCTGCACCACCTGCATCGGCAACTCCGGCCCGCTGGAGCCGGAGATCTCCGAGGCGATCCAGGCCAACGACCTCGCGGTCACCGCCGTGCTGTCCGGCAACCGCAACTTCGAAGGCCGGATCAACCCCGACGTCAAGATGAACTACCTGGCCTCGCCGCCGCTCGTGGTCGCCTACGCGCTGGCCGGGACCATGGACCTCGACCTCGACACCGAGCCGCTGGGCACGGGCGCCGACGGCGAGCCGGTGTTCCTGCGCGACATCTGGCCGTCGCCCGAGGAGATCGCCGACGTGGTGCACTCCTCGATCGGGCGCGAGATGTTCGAGCGCGACTACGCCGACGTCTTCGAGGGCGACGACCACTGGCGCTCGCTGTCCATCCCGACGGGCGACACCTTCGAGTGGGACCCCGACTCCACCTATGTGCGCAAGGCCCCCTACTTCGAGGGCATGCCGGTGGAGCCGGAGCCCGTCACCGACATCGCCGGCGCCCGCGTGCTGGTCAAGGTCGGCGACTCGGTCACCACCGACCACATCTCGCCGGCCGGCTCCATCAAGGCCGGCACCCCCGCCGCCGAATACCTGCGCGAGCACGGCGTCGAGGTCAAGGACTTCAACTCCTACGGCTCGCGGCGCGGCAACCACGAGGTGATGATCCGCGGCACGTTCGCCAACATCCGCCTGCGCAATCAGATCGCGCCGGGCACCGAAGGCGGCTACACCCGCGACTTCACCCAGGCCGACGCGCCGGTGTCGTTCATCTACGACGCCTCGGCCAACTACGCCTCGGCGGGCACGCCGCTGGTCGTGCTGGCCGGCAAGGAGTACGGCTCCGGCTCCTCGCGCGACTGGGCGGCCAAGGGCACCGCGCTGCTCGGCGTCCGCGCCGTCATCGCCGAGTCCTACGAGCGCATCCACCGCTCCAACCTGATCGGCATGGGCGTGCTCCCGCTGCAGTTCCCCGAGGGGGTCACGGCGGAGTCGCTCGGGCTGACCGGCGAGGAGACGTTCGAGATCAGCGGCGTCACCGCGCTCAACGAGGGCGGCATCCCGCGGACCGTGCACGTCAAGGCAGGCGACGTGGAGTTCGACGCGGTGCTGCGCATCGACACCCCCGGCGAGGCCGACTACTACCGGCACGGCGGCATCATGCAGTACGTGCTGCGCGGGCTGCTCGCCAAGTCCTGACCGCGCGTCCAGGCGTCCCGGGCCCACGCTCCGGCCATGAGCCGGGGCGCGGGCGCCGGGGGCCCGGCCGCCTGGCGGCAGGGCACGGGCGCGATCCTCGGCCGCCCGCATCGGGGGCACCACATCACCCGGTCAAGGGGAGCCGCCAGGCGGACATCACCGCCTGGCGGCTCTTTGGCGTCCCGGCGGTGGCGCGCTCGGGAGCTCCCGGATTCCGAGGGGCCGCGGCGCGCTCGGAAGGACACCACGGGACGTTCCGGGCGAGGGGCGTGTGCCGGCATGTTCCGCCCCGATGGTGGCGTTGAGGTGCCGCAGGATGTGGCGGTTCAGGAGAGCGCGCGGGAGGGGGCCGACCAGGTGCCGCAGGATGTGGCGGTTCAGGAGAGTGCGCGGGAGGGGGCCGACCAGGTGTCGCAGGGTGTGGCGGTTCAGGAGAGTGCGCGGGAGGGGGCCGACCAGGTGTCGCAGGCGCTGGGGGAGAGCGTCTGGTAGCCGCGCTTGAGCCAGCGGGCGCGGGTGGCGCCGCTGCCGTGACCGCGGTGGCCGTCGGCGTCGTCCCCGCTCGCCCTGGTCGCCTCCAGCAGCGCCGCCCAGTCGCGGTCCGTACGGTCCAGTGAGCGCCATACGCTGCCCAGGAACACGCCGGACAGGCAGTCGGCCTGAAGTTCGTAGCGACGGCTCAGCTCCGCCTGAGGCTCTTTCCCGGCCCGGACGGCGGACTCGTAGCGGGGCCTGATGCCGGTCAGGCTCTGGACGTGGTGGCCGTACTCGTGGGCGGCGACCTTGAACGGGTAGAGGTCCGTGCGGTCCTCGATCCAGTGACCGGTGAGCGGGAAGACCAGCCTGCCCCGGTTCGTGCAGTAGAAGGCGGCGGCATCCTGCGGCCACGGAACGCCGCACACCCGGTGCTCGGGAGCCTCGTAGAAGCGTACGGCGGGCTTGCGGAAGGGCAGCCGGGCTCGGGCTAAGTGCGCCGACCACGAATTATCCAGACATTTCAGGACCGCCGTGAGGTATTCGCGGGTCCGAGGGATGCCGCCCTGGACGATCGCCGGCTCGGCGCACGAACCCACGGCCAGCTTTCCGGTCCTCGCCAGCGGATCCCGGTACGGTGCCGCCTGCGCGACCGCCGCCGGCAGGAGGACCGCCAGACACGTGACCACCAAGACCGCTCCCCAGGCTGGCCCGCCCTTGCCCACGCCCCGCGCCGATCGGACCTCGGCCGCGCCCCAGGCCGGCCCGCCCTTGCCCACGCCCCGCGCCGATCGGACCTTGGCCGCGCCCCAGGCCGGCCCGCCCCTGCCCAAGCCCCGCGCCGATCCGCTCTTGCCCCGCCCCGATCCGACCGTGGGCGCCGTGACCCAAGCCGATCCGGTTTTAAGCGGGCTCTGAGCCGACTTGAAAGGTGTGATCGAAGGAGAGCCGGGCGGCACGGTTCGGGCAGAGCCGAGCGGTGTGGTCGCGGCGGATCCAGGCCGTCGGGTGGCCGGCGTGAGCGGGGGCCGACTGCGGGGGATGAGGACGAGCACGATCACGCAGCTTAGAGGAGCGAGGGCTTGTGTCACCCGCGGGTGACGGACGGTCGCCTGTGGCAAGATGAGGCTGCCACCCGGCGAACCAACATTTCGCCGGGTGGCAGAAGCCCCGCTAGATCATGTCGGTGATCCAGTCGGTGACCTCGTGGATGACCTCATCGGAAGCGATGCCGATCCTGCTGCTGAACCGCTGAGGGGAGACGCTGCGCACGTGCTCCACCATGGCCCAGCTCGGCTTGTCCAGGCCGGTCCCCTCGCAGCCGATCGGGATGTGGTTGTCCCACCCCCGATCCGTCGTGGTCAGCGGGACAATGATCTTCACCGGGGTCGCCGTGTTGAAGTCGTCGTTGCTGATGACGAGCACCGGGCGACGGTAGCCCTGCTCGCGACCACTCGGCTCGCCCAGGTTAGCGAGCCAGATCTCGCCCTGGATTACCCTCATCGCTCTCCTCGGGAAACGTGATGAGCCCCTCCCACTCGGGCGCGATGCGCCTGGAGCGGGGAAGTGGCCCTTGAACCAGCTGGGATTCGGCTAGATAGTCGGCCCACCCTTGTGGGTCCGTCCTCTGGGTGTGCTCGATCTGCTCCGCGACGTGCTGCCAGCGGTGCTTCTTCTCCATCTCCCGGATGGCCTGGTCGATGATCGCGGTCATGGGTTCACCTGCCTTTCTCGCCAGTGCTGCGATCCTGTCTCTGGTCTGGACGCTGACGCGAATCGTCGTGGCCTTCGGTTTCATCTGCATACTCCCAAAGCTACGTCAGCGTCTGTGGGTAAACCCTACATCCAACAGTCACTCTCGCAGCACGTATGGCAACAGAGAGTAAAGATGATTGACTTGCCTCCATGGTTAACGAGGCATTTATCCTGATAATCGGCGGTTTAGCTGTTTTCGTGGGGGCGATCGTTCAAGGGGCCGTGGGTTTCGGGCTCGGGCTGGTCGCTGTGCCGGTGCTGGTGCTGCTGGAGCCGGCCGTGATGCCCGGTGCGATCCAGGTGGTCAACATGACGTTGCCGCTGTTCACCCTGGCTGCGGAGTGGCGGCGGGTGGACTGGCGGGGGATCGGTTTCGCGGTCCTGGGAAGGCTGCCGGGGAGCGCCATTGGTGCACTCATCGTGGTCTACATTTCTGTCTACACTTTAGGTGTCCTCGTCGGCGTCATGGTGCTCGTGGCGGTGGGGCTCACGGCCCGCGCGGTGAGCCTGCCGCGCAACGGGTTCACGATGACCGGGGCCGGGTTCGTCTCGGGGATCACCGGCACCGCGACGGGCATCGGCGGGCCGCCGATCGCGCTGATCTACCAGACGGCCAAGGGGCCGGAGATCCGGGCGACGCTGGCGATGTTCTTCTTCCTGAGCGCCGCCCAGTCGCTCGCCATCCTGGCCCTGGTCGACCACCTGCCGGCTCGGGCGCTCGCGGTCGGCGCCTGCCTCATCGTGCCGATGATCGCCGGATTCCTGGTGTCCGGGCCGCTGCGCCGCTATCTGGACGGCGGCAAGGTGCGGGCGGCCGTCCTCGTGGTGGCCTCCCTCTCGGCCCTCATCCTGATCGTCCAGAGCCTCGCATCCTGATCGTCCAGAGCCTCGCATCCTGATCGTCCAGAGCCTCACCTCCTGAGAACTCTGTACGGCAGGCCAGGTTCGGCCACCCGCCGCACGTGGCCGAGGGCCTCCAGGGAAACGGCCGCTGACCGGACCGCCGCCCTGGGGCGCACAGCCGGCCGGTCCCCGTGGTGACGACCCTGAAACGGCTGATCAGCGGAAAACGTATACCGGCAAGGGTGCGGAAGGCGGGGAGTCCCCCGGGTGTCGGGAAGGTGGAGGCGGCGTTTCAGGATTGTTACCGGGAACAACAAACTCCCCCCTCCGAAGGTCTTCCAAAGCAGGCGGTCGCCGGAATACGTTGCCGCAAACAACATTCATCCGGGCCCCTCCGGAAGAAAGGACCCTGCATATGCGCAAGGGGATCCTCAGCCTGACCGCTTCGGCGGCCGCGCTCGCACTCGGTCTTACCGCCTGCGGGGGCGACGGCGGCTCGACCACCACCTCGACCTCCAGCTCGGCCCCAGCGGCCGAGGCCTCTCAGCAAGCAGCGGGCAAGATCGGCGTCATCCTGCCCGACAGCAAGTCCTCCGCTCGGTGGGAGACGGCGGACCGCAAGTACCTCGAAGAGGCGTTCAAGGCCGCGGGTGTGGCATACGACATCCAGAACGCGCAGAACGACAAGACGGCGTTCCAGACCATCGCCGACCAGATGATCACCAACGGCGCTACCGTGCTGATGATCGTCAACCTGGACAGCGGCACCGGCAAGACGGTCATCGACAAGGCCAAGTCGCAGGGCGTGCCCACGATCGACTACGACCGGCTGACCGTGGGCGGCGGCGCCGCCTACTACGTCAGCTTCGACAACACCAAGGTCGGCACCCTACAGGGTGAGGGCCTGGTCAAGTGTCTGTCGGACAAGAAGGCCGACAAGCCCATCGTGGCCTACCTGAACGGCTCGCCGACCGACAACAACGCGACCCTGTTCAAGGCCGGCTACGACGGCGTGCTCAAGCCCAAGTTCGACGCGGGCGAGTACGTCAAGGGCCCGGAGCAGTCCGTGCCCGACTGGGACAACGCCCAGGCCGGCACGCTCTTCGAGCAGATGCTGACCAAGGAGCCGAAGATCGCCGGCGTGCTGGCGGCCAACGACGGTCTCGGCAACGCCGCCATCACCATGCTGAAGAAGAACAAGCTCAACGGCAAGGTGCCGGTCACCGGCCAGGACGCCACCGTGCAGGGCCTGCAGAACATCCTGGCGGGCGACCAGTGCATGACCGTGTACAAGGCCGTCAAGAAGGAGGCCGACGCGGCCGCCGCGCTGGCGGTGGCCCTGGCCAAGGGCGAGAAGCCCACGGCCAGCGGCAGCGTCAAGGACACGGACACCGGTCAGGACGTCCCGGCGGAGCTGCTGGACCCGCAGGCCATCTACATCGACAACGTCAAGGACGTTGTGGCCGACGGTTTCGTCACCAAGGAAGAACTGTGCACCGATGACTTCGCCGAGAAGTGCACGGAAGCAGGAATTCAGTAAGTAGATCAACCGGCACAGGGTACGGTCCGCGCTCGGGCGCGGGCCGTACCCCTCCCAAGGGAGACCCATGACGACCCCCCTGCTCGAAGTGCGCGGGATCGACAAGAGCTTCGGCCCCGTGCAGGTCCTGCACGACGTCGCCTTCTCCGCCCACGCGGGCGAGGTGACAGCGCTGGTCGGCGACAATGGCGCCGGCAAGTCGACGCTGGTCAAGTGCGTCGGCGGTATCTATCCGATCGACTCCGGCGACATCCTCTTCGACGGGAAGCCGGTCCAGGTGCACGGTCCCCGCGACGCGGGCACACTCGGCATCGAGATCGTCTACCAGGACCTCGCGCTCTGCGACAACCTGGACATCGTCCAGAACATGTTCCTCGGCCGCGAACGCCGCAGGGGCCTGGTGCTCGACGAGGCCTCGATGGAGGAGATGGCGCAGGAGACGCTCAGCGGCCTGTCCGTCCGCACCGTGAAGTCCATCAGGCAGCAGGTCTCGAGCCTGTCCGGTGGGCAGCGGCAGACCGTCGCCATCGCCAAGGCCGTGCTGTGGAACAGCAAGGTCGTCATCCTCGACGAGCCGACCGCCGCGCTCGGCGTCGCCCAGACGGCCCAGGTGCTCGAACTGGTGCGCAGGCTGGCCGACAAGGGCCTGGCCGTGGTGCTCATCTCACACAACATGAACGATGTTTTCGCCGTCTCCGACCGGATCGCGGCGCTCTACCTCGGCAGGATGGCCGCCCAGGTCAAGACCGCCGACGTGACCCACGCGCAGGTCGTCGAACTGATCACGTCCGGCCGTAGCGGAGACCTGGGGATCATGCCATGAACAAGGTCAAAGAACTGCCCGGCGAGGTGGTCGCCACCGCGGCGAACTCGCCGTCGATCGGGCACAGCGTGCGCGCGTACGTGGAGCGGGTGCGCGGCGGCGACATGGGCGCGCTGCCCGCCGTGCTCGGCCTGGTCGTGCTCTGTACGGTCTTCGCCATCGCGCGGCCCGCGTTCCTCACGGCGATCAACTTCGCCAACCTGTTCACCCAGGGCGCCGCGGTCACGCTGATCGCGATGGGCTTGGTGTTCGTGCTGCTCCTCGGCGAGATCGACCTGTCGGCCGGTTTCGCCAGCGGCGTGTGCGCGGCGGTGCTGGCGGTGACGCTCACCAACATGGGCCTGCCGTGGTACGTCGGCGTGGTGGCCGCGATCATCACCGGTGTGCTCATCGGCCTGATGCTCGGCGGGCTGGTGGCCAAGGTGGGCATCCCGTCGTTCGTGGTGACGCTGGCGGCCTTCCTCGCCTTCCAGGGTCTCGTCCTGGTGCTGGTGGACGAGGGCACGAACATCTCGATCCGGGATGAAGTGATCGTCGCGATCGCGACCCGGAACCTGCCGCCGTGGCTCGGCTGGGCGACGTACGCGGTGGGCGTGGGCATCTACGCGGCGGTGCAGTTCCTGCGGGCCAGGAAGCGCGCGCAGCGCGGGCTGGCCGCCGACCCGCTGTCGCTGATCCTGGCCCGGGTGGGCTCGCTGGCGGTCATCGCGGGCGTCGCGGTGTACGTGCTCAACCTGGAGCGCAGCCGCAACGCGCTGCTCACCTCGCTGACCGGCGTGCCGATCGTGGTCCCGGTGATCCTGGTGCTGCTGATCATCTGGACGTTCGTGCTGCGCCGTACCGCGTTCGGGCGGCACCTCTACGCCGTCGGCGGGAACGCGGAGGCGGCCCGCAGGGCCGGCATCGCGGTCGACCGGATCAAGGTCAGCGCCTTCGTCATCTGCTCTTCGATGGCGGCGGTCGGCGGCATCGTGGCCGCCTCCAGGGCCAGCTCCGTCGACCCGAACACCGGCGGCAGCTCGGTGCTGCTGTACGCGGTGGGCGCGGCCGTGATCGGCGGCACGAGCCTGTTCGGCGGCAAGGGGCGGGTGCTCGACGCGATCCTCGGCGGCGCCGTCGTCGCGGTGATCGAGAACGGCATGGCCCTGATGGGGTACGGATCGAGCGTGAAGTACCTGGTCACCGGTAGCGTGCTGTTGCTGGCGGCGGGCGTGGACGCGCTGGCGCGCAAACGGGCGGCCGCCGCTGGTCTAAGGTGATCAGCGACTTCCACCCGTACAAGGAACCTCAGACCATGCGTGCCGGGCCCTCCCAGGAGGACATCAGGCGCCACAACCTCGGCGCGCTGCTTCGCCATGTCCACCTGGGCGGGCCGATCTCGCGCGCCGAGCTCACCGCCAAGATGGGCCTCAACCGCAGCACCATCATGGCCCTCACCTCCGACCTCACCGCGGCCGGGCTGGTGCGCGAGGAGCTGCCGCGCGAGACCGGCCGCGCCGGGCGCCCGTCGCTCGTGGTGCGGCCGGAGTCCTCGCGCGTGTACGTCTTCGCGTTCGACGTGGGGCCGGACCGGCTGGCGGTGGCGCGGGTCGGGCTGGGCGGCGTGATCCTTGATCGCAAGGAGACGGTGCGCCGGCGCGGCCCGTTCGTGGTGGGCGAGCTGACCGGCACGCTGGCCGGGTTCGCCCGGCAGATGCGGCGCAGGACCAGGGACGACACCGTCTGCGTGGGCGTCGCGGCGGCGGTGTCCGGCGGGGTGCGCAAGGGCGACGGCGTGATCAGGTTCGGCCCCAACCTGCTGACGGAGGACGTGCCGTTCGGCGAGGAGCTGGGCCGCAGGCTCGGCCTCGGCCTGCCGGTGAGCGTCGGCAACGACGCCAACCTGGCGGCGCTCGCCGAGCACAGCCGGGGCGTCGGCGTGGCCGTCAAGGACCTCATCTACCTGCACGGCGACGTCGGCATCGGCGGGGGCATCATTGCCGGCAACCATCTGCTCGGCGGCCACGACGGCTACGGCGGCGAGGTGGGCCACATGGTGGTCAACCCCGGCGGCAGGGCCTGCGGTTGCGGCTCCCGCGGCTGCCTGGAGGCCGAGGTGGGGGAGCGGGCGCTGCTGGAGTCCGCCGGCCGCTTCCCCGCCGACCAGCGCGGCCGGGAAGCGGTCCGGGCCGTGGTCGAGGCGGCGGACCGGGGCGACATCGTGGCGCAGGAGGCGCTCAAGAGGGTCGGCGACTGGCTCGGCCTGGGCGTCGCCAACCTGATCAACATCTTCAACCCGGAGATGGTGATCTTCGGGGGCATCCTGCGGGAGATCTATCTCGGTTCGGCGGCCCAGGTGCGCAGCAGGCTGGCGCTGCACGCCATGGCCCCCCAGCGGGAGCGGCTGCGGCTGCGCACCTCGGCGCTGGCGGACGACGCGACCCTCGTGGGCGCGGCCGAGCTGGCCTTCGCCCACGTGCTCGCCGATCCGCTGGAGGTGCTGGCCAGGGCCGGCACCTAGCCGACCCCGCTCAGGCCACCCGCTCAGCTCAGGTCACCCTGCCGCCCGGAGCGGTCCAGGTGTTGCAGTAGCGGGCGGAGGCCCCGTCGAAGCCGCGGTCCTGCCAGTAGGCGAGGTTGCGCGGTTTGCCGTGGACCTTGCTCTCGCCCGCCTGACGGACCGCGTTGATCCACTGGCTCCAGGTGATACCGGGGTCGACGGAGTCGAGCGTGGCCCGGTAGAAGACGCCGGCGAAGCATTCGGCCTGCATCTCCAGGCGGTGGCTCAGCGTGGTGCGCCCCGTCCTGCTCGCCCGCCAGAAGAGCCTGTTCTGCGCGTCCAGGATGCCGGTGAGCTCTTGAACGTGGTGGCCCCACTCATGGGCGACGGAGTGCGCGATGTTCATCTTGAACGGGTCGCGCAGGTCCCTCTTCATGATCCGGATGGCGATGGTGCGCTGCTGCGGGCAGTACTGGGCGCCGTTGGAGGTGATCCTGCCGCACACCGAGTTGCTGCCGGTCGTGATGGCCAGTTTCGGCGGGGTGTAGCGCAGGCCGATCGCCCTGAACCGGGCGGCCCAGAACCGGTTGGCGCACGCGGCCATCGCCCGGTGGAACACCTTCACGGAGGCGGCGCTGCCCGTGCGGATCTCGGGGATGGCGCATGACTGGGGGGAGGGGGTGCCCGACCGATAGATCTTGTTCTTGGTCAGTACGGCGGGCAGCCCCGTGGCCGCCGCGGGGGAGATCGTCTCGGCGCTAGCCGTACCTGATAACGCCAGACCCGCGACCATGCAGATAGACGCGGCAATAAGGGGAATACGCACGATCGCGGATCTTAGACCACTTTATGGTTGTTTGTTTACGTAACCTTGGCATTCACCCCTGCCGCCCCTGGTGGAGGGGCGGCAGGAGGTGGGTGCTAGGCGACCCGCCTGGAGGAGACGGACCAGGTGTTGCAGGCGCCGACGGAGCCGGTGCTGAAGCCGCGCGTCATCCAGTAGGCCTGCGTCGGGCCCTTGCCGTGGTCGTTGCGCGTCCAGGCCTTGTGGCCGTTCTGGCGGAACCAGTCCACGGTGCGGTTCCACTCGTCCGGGGGCACCGGGAGGCTGTCGCGGACGGTGTTCATGAAGTTCGCGGAGAAGCACTCGGCCTGCAGCTCGGACCGGCGCGAGAGCAGGAGCCGGGCGGAGCCGCCGGCGCGGTTGCTGGCGACCGTGTAGTAGTTCCAGATGCCGGAGACCTGCTGCACGTGGTGGCCGTACTCGTGGGCCATCAGGCGGGTGATGCCGAGCGCGTACGGGTTACGCAGGTTCTGCTTGGTGATCAGCATGTACATGGTGCGGTTGCCGGAGCAGTAGATGCCGTCGGCGCCCGGGCTCCATCGGCCGCAGGGGGTGTTGACCTTCCTGGTGATGATCCGCAGCCTGGGCTTGCTGAAGCTCAGCCCGGCCTTGCGGAACTGCGAAGCCCAGGACCTGTTCAGGCAGTTGGTCACGCGGGTGAGGAAGCGCTTGTACGCGGACGTGCTGCCCCTGGGCAGGCTGCCCGGGGAGCAGTTGGAGCCGGCCAGGCGTCCGGTCCGGTAGAGCGGGTTGGCCGTCGCCGCGGCCTTTCCGCGCGGCGGCGCGGTCTTCTGCGCTTGCTGGGCCGGCTGTGTGATCTGCTGTCCGGCGTTGGCGGGCGCCGCCTCGGCCACCGCCGTCCCTGCGCCGGCCAGCGAGAGGACCACGCCGGCGGCCAGGAGTGACGACAATTTTTTCAGGGGGAGAGTGTTCATAGTGAGGGAAAGACTAGGTCAAGATCGGACAAACGTGTGCGGATTTACCTTGATGGGCCCAGCGGGGCGTCCGCGAACTAGACTCGTCCCCGTCGGCGAACAAGAGCAGAGGGGAGCCGAATCCGTGAGCGGGTTGCTGGGCTCGGTCAAGGGACCGCAGGACGTCAAACGGCTCACTGCCGAGGAGCTGCCACAGCTGGCGGGTGAGGTCCGCGACCTGCTCGTCGACGCGTGCGCCAAATTCGGCGGCCACCTCGGCCCCAATCTCGGCGTGGTCGAGCTGACCATCGCCGTGCACCGCGTCTTCGACTCGCCCCGCGACCCCGTCATCTGGGACACCGGTCACCAGGCGTACGTCCACAAGCTGCTCACCGGCCGGGCCGCCGGCTTCGGCGCGCTCAAGCAGGAGGGCGGCCTGTCGGGCTACCCGAGCCAGGCGGAGTCCGAGCACGACCACGTGGAGAACTCCCACGCCTCCACCGCGCTGTCCTACGCCGACGGCCTGGCCAAGGCGTTCAAGCTGCGCGGCGAGCGCGACCGCACGGTCGTCGCGGTGATCGGCGACGGCGCGCTCACCGGCGGCATGGCCTGGGAGGCGCTCAACAACATCGCCGGCGCCAAGGACCTGCGGGTCGTCATCGTGGTCAACGACAACGGCCGCTCCTACTCGCCGACGATCGGCGGGCTCGCCTCGCACCTGTCGTCGCTGCGGGTCGACCGCCGCTACGAGGACGCGCTGGAGTACGTCAAGGGCAAGATCGGCAACGTGCCCGTCCTCTACGACGCCCTGCACGGCCTCAAGAAGGGCATCAAGGACGTCGTCGCCCCGCAGGCCATGTTCGAGGACCTCGGCCTGAAATACGTCGGCCCGATCGACGGCCACGACGAGCAGGCCATGGAGGCGGCGCTGCGCAAGGCCCGCGACTTCCGCGGGCCGGTGATCGTGCACGCGCTCACCCAGAAGGGCCGCGGCTACAGCCCGGCGGAGAACCACGACGAGGACCAGTTCCACTCGCCCGGCGCCTTCGACCGCGCCACCGGCGCCGAGAAGCCCAAGGGCCGCATCTGGACCAACGTGTTCAGCGAGGAGCTGGTCCGGCTCGGCGGGGAGCGTCAGGACCTGGTCGCGATCACCGCGGCGATGCTCCACCCCACCGGCCTGAACGCCTTCGCCGAGGCCTATCCCGAGCGCATCTACGACGTCGGCATCGCCGAGCAGCACGCCCTCACCAGCGCCGCCGGCCTGGCGCTCGGCGGCATGCATCCGGTCGTGGCCGTCTACGCCACCTTCCTCAACCGCGCCTTCGACCAGCTCCTCATGGACGTGGCCCTGCACAAGCTGCCCGTCACCGTGGTGCTCGACCGGGCCGGCGTCACCGGCGACGACGGCGCCAGCCACAACGGCATGTGGGACCTGTCGCTCCTCCAGGTGGTGCCCGGCCTCAAGATCGCCGTGCCGCGGGACGGGGAGCGCCTGATCGAGCTGCTCGGCGAGGCGGTGGCCGTCTCCGACGGGCCGACCGTGCTGCGCTGGCCCAAGGGCCCGGTCGCGGAGAGCGTCGAACGGGTCGACCGGCTGGGCGAGATGGACGTGCTGCGGGTGCCCGGCAGCGACGACCCCGACGTGCTCCTGGTCGGCGTGGGCCCGATGGCGCAGGTCTGCATGGAGGCCGCCGTCCTGCTCGACGCCCAGGGCATCACCACGACGGTCGTCGACCCGCGCTGGGTCAAGCCGCTCGACGAGGCGCTCGCCGACGCCGCCAGGACGCACCGGCTGGTCGCCGTCGTCGAGGACAACGGGCGCGTCGGCGCCGTGGGCGACGCCGTCTCGCGCCTGCTGCGCGACGCCGACTGTGACGTGCCGGTGCGTTCGTACGGCATCCCCCAGGAGTTCCTGGACCACGCCAAGCGGGCGGTGATCCTCGGCCGGATCGGGCTGACCGGCCAGGGCCTGGCCCGTCAGATCACCGAGGCGGTCGCCAAGCGGAGCCCGCAGGTGTCAAGTCCGTCATAGCAAGCGGGTCTGAAGGTTTTCGATCTGTGCATGATCACCCTCCGCGCGGGAATGGCGCAGAGGGTGGACATCTTTCGCACCAAGAGCGTCGAGCAGTCGGTGCGCGACACCGAGGCCCCCGAGCACCAGCTGCGTAAGCGGCTGACCGCCGTCGACCTGACCGTCTTCGGCATCGGCGTGATCGTGGGCACCGGCATCTTCGTGCTGACCGGCCAGGTGGCGAAGGAACTGGCCGGTCCGGCGGTGGCGCTCTCCTTCATCGTCGCGGCGGTCGTCTGCGGGCTGGCGGCCCTGTGCTACGCCGAGTTCGCCTCCACCATCCCGGTGGCGGGCTCCGCCTACACCTTCTCCTTCGCCACGCTGGGCGAGTTCCCCGCCTGGATCATCGGCTGGGACCTGATGCTGGAGATGGCGCTGGCCTCCGCCGTGGTCGCCGTCGGCTGGTCCGGCTACTTCAGCTCGCTGCTGAACTCGATGGGCCTGTACCTGCCCAGCTGGATGGCGGGCGACGATCCGGTGGTGAACGTGCCCGCCGTGATCATCGTGCTGATCCTCACCGGGGTCCTGATCGCGGGCATCAAGCTGTCCTCCCGGGTCAACCTGATCATCGTCGCCATCAAGCTCACGGTCATCATGCTGGTCATCGTGGCGGGGCTGTTCTTCATCAACGTCGCCAACTACTCCCCGTTCATCCCCGAGTCGATCCCCACAGAGGCGTCCAGCGGGCTGAAGGCGCCGCTGATCCAGGTCCTGTTCGGCATCACCCCCGTCGCGTTCGGCGTGCTCGGCATCTTCTCCGCCGCCGCGATCGTGTTCTTCGCCTTCATCGGCTTCGACATCGTCGCCACTGCCGCGGAGGAGACCATCAAGCCGCAGCGCGACATGCCGCGCGGCATCATCGGCTCCCTGGTGATCTGCACGATCCTGTACGTCGCGGTCTCGCTGGTCGTGGTCGGCATGCAGAAGTACACCGAGCTGAGCTCCAGCGCCCCGCTGGCCGACGCGTTCACCTCGGTCGGCCAGCACTGGGCGGCGGCCCTGATCAGCATCGGCGCCATCGCCGGCCTGACGACCGTGGTGATGATCCTCATGCTCGGGCAGACCCGGGTGCTGTTCGCCATGTGCCGCGACGGGCTGCTGCCGCGCAAGCTGGCCAAGGTCCACCCCAGGACCGGCACGCCCGCCGTGCTCACCGCGATCGTCGGCCTCGTCGCGGCGGTGCTGGCCGGGCTCATCTCGCTGAGCGCGCTGGCCGAGCTGGTGAACATCGGCACGCTCTTCGCGTTCGTCGTGGTCTCGGCGGGCGTCATCATCCTGCGCCGCACCCGGCCGGACCTGCACCGGGCGTTCAGGGTGCCGATGGTGCCGGTGCTGCCCGTCCTGGCCGTGCTCGCCTGCTTCTACCTGATGCTCAACCTGCCGGTCGAGACCTGGCTGAGGTTCCTGATCTGGATGGTCGTGGGCGGCGTGCTCTACTTCTTCTACGGCTACCGGCACAGCACGGTCGCCGGCGACCAGCCGCTGTCGCCCAAGCCCTGACGCCTTCTCAGAGGGCGAAGACCGCCCCGCCCGCGGCCCGGAGCAGGCAGGCGTTGCCGTACACGCGGCCGAAGGAGACCGGCTTGCCGCGCCACATGCCCGCCACCACCACGGCGTGCGGGCGCAGCTCGCGCGTGCACGCCGCGTCGGGCGTCACGTCGAGCCGGGCCGGATCGCCGTGGACCCGCCGCAGCAGGCGGCAGGCGGCGCGCGGCTCGGGATGGTCGCCACCGGCGCGCTCGCAGGTGAGCGTGACCGCCTTCGTCTCGCGCTGCTTCGCCGACTTGGTCTCGTCCTGCTTCACCGCGACCAGGATCCTCAGGGTCGATCGGGGGTCGCGCTCGGCGAGCGCCGGAGACGCGGCCGCCGTCGCCAGCAGGGCTCCGCACAGCGCGACGGCCGTCATCATCGTGGTCCGCTTTCCTCGTAGCACGGCACCAGAGGCTACGACGGGCAGCGAGCGCAGGTGAGGAGACCCGCGGGCGGGTCTCCTCAAGAGGTGGTCAAGCCGGCAGCGAGGCCACCCCGGGCGGCAGGAAGCGGGAGGCGGAATAGCCGTTCCTGTCCAGGTACGGGGTGATCCCGCCGAGGTGGAACGGCCAGCCGGCGCCGAGGATCATGCACAGGTCGATGTCCTGCGGCGCGGTGACCACGCCCTCGTCCAGCATGAGGTGGATCTCCTCGGCCAGCGCCGCCAGCACCCGGCGGCGCAGCTGCTCGGCCGTCGACGGGGAGGAGCCGCCGGTGAACAGGGCCACCGCCTCCGGATCGAGGGAGAAGTCCGGCAGGTAGACGCCCGGCTTGCCGGACTCGACCAGCCTGGTCAGGTTGGCGGAGACGCGGAACCGGTCCGGGAAGGCCTCGTGCAGCGTCTCGGCCACGTGCAGGCCGACGGCCGGGCCGACGAGCTGCAGCAGCGCGAAGGGAGTGATCGGCAGGCCCAGCTCGTCCAGCGCGTGCTCGGCCACCTCCAGCGGCGTGCCCTCGTCCACGGCGGTGATCACCTCGCCCATGAACCGGGTCAGCAGCCGGTTGACCACGAACGCGGGGGCGTCCTTGACCAGCACCGCCGACTTGCGCAACGTCCTGCCCACGGCGAACGCGGTGGCCAGCGTGGCGTCGTCCGTCGCGGCCCCCCTGCCGATCTCCAGCAGCGGCATCACCGCGACCGGGTTGAAGAAGTGGAAGCCGACCAGCCGCTCCGGGTGCGCGAGCCGCTCGCCCATCTCGGTCAGCGACAGCGAGGAGGTGTTGGTGGCCAGCACGCAGGTGTCGGACACCACGGCCTCCACCTCGGCGAACACCTGCTTCTTGACGGCCAGGTCCTCGAACACGGCCTCGATCACGAAGTCGGCGTCGGCGAAGGCGTCCTTGGTGAGCGAGCCGGTGATCAGGGCGGTGAGCCGGTTGGCCTGGTCGGCGGAGACGCGCCCCTTGGCCAGCAGCTTGCCGATCTCGGCGTGCGCGTACGCCACGCCCTTGTCGAGCCGGGCCTGGTCGAGGTCGGTCAGCACGACCGGCACCTCCAGGCGGCGCGCGAACAGCAGCGCCATCTGCGAGGCCATCAGGCCCGCGCCCACCACGCCGACCTTGGTCACCTTGCGCGCCAGTGCCGCGTCCGGGGCGCCGGTCGGCCGCTTGGCCCGCTTCTGCACCAGGTCGAAGGAGTAGAGCCCGGCCCGCAGCTCGTCGCCCAGCAGCAGGTCGGCCAGCGCCTCGTCCTCGGCGGCGAAGCCCTCGTCGCGACCGGCCGTACGAGCCAGCGCGATGAGGTCGAGCGCCCGGTAGGGCGCGGGGGAGGCGCCGTGCAGCTTCAGGTCGACCAGGAAGCGCGCGTCGCCGATCACCTTGTCCCAGTCCGTGGCCGTGTGGTCAGGACGGGTGACCGTCTCCTCGCCCTGCAGCACGCGGGCCGCCCAGCGCAGCGACTCCTCCAGGAAGTCGGCGGGCTCGAACATCGCGTCGGCGACGCCGAGCTCGAACGCCTGAGCGCCCTTGAGCATGCGGTTCTGCGCGAGCGGGTTGTCGATGACGAGCTTGATGGCGTTCGCCGGGCCGATGAGGCGGGGCAGCAGCTGCGTGCCGCCCCAGCCCGGCACCAGGCCGAGGAAGCACTCGGGCAGCGCCACCGCCGGGACCCCGGCGGAGATCGTCCGGTAGGTGCAGTGCAGCGCGATCTCCAGGCCGCCGCCCATGGCCGCGCCGTTGACGAACGCGAACGAGGGGACGGCGAGCTCGCCCAGGCGGCGGAAGACGTGGTGGCCCAGCGCGCCGATCGCCAGCGCCTCCTCGCGCGTGGCCAGCTTCGCCGCGCCGGTGAGGTCGGCGCCGACGGCGAAGATGAACGGCTTGCCGATGACGCCGACCGCCGCCAGGTCGGTGCGGGCGGCGATCTCGGACAGCGCGCCGTTCAGCGCGAACAGCCCGTGGGGGCCGAAGGTGTTCGGCTTGGTGTGGTCGAAGCCGTTGTCGAGCGTGATCAGCGCCATCGTGCCCGCGCCACCGGGCAGCTCCACGTCGCGGACCAGGGCCTTGGTGACCACTTCGGCCGCGTTGCGCTCGCTCAGCAGCGAACGCCAGGTCTCGAGGTTGCTCATGCCAGGTTCTCCCAGATCACGGTGCCGCCCATGCCCATGCCGACGCACATGGTGGTGATGCCGTAGCGAACGTCGGGGCGCTCGCCCAGCTGGCGGGCGAGCTGCGTCATCAGCCGCACGCCGGAGGAGGCCAGCGGGTGGCCGAAGGCGATCGCGCCGCCGTAGGGGTTCACCCGCGGGTCGTCGTCGGCGATCCCGAAGTGCTCCAGGAAGGCCAGCACCTGTACGGCGAACGCCTCGTTGATCTCGAACAGGCCGATGTCGGAGATGGACAGCCCGGCCAGGCGCAGCGCCCGCTCGGTGGACGGGATCGGGCCGACGCCCATGACCTCGGGGTCCACGCCCGCGAAGGCGTAGGAGACGAGCCGCATCTTCGGCGTGAGGCCCAGCTCGCCGGCCACGTCGGCGGCGGCGACGAGGCAGCCGGTCGCGCCGTCGTTGATGCCGGAGGAGTTGCCCGCGGTGACGTTGCCGTGCGGCCGGAACGGGGTCTTCAGCCCGCCCAGCGTCTCCACCGTGGTGCCGGGACGCGGCGCCTCGTCCTGCACCGCCAGGCCCCAGCCCTTCTCGGCCGTCCTGATCGCCGTCGGCACCAGGTCCGGCTGGATCTTGCCGTCGGCGTAGGCCTTGGCCACCTTCTCCTGCGACAGCGCCGCGTAGGCGTCGGCGCGCTCCTTGGTGATCGAGGGGTAGCGGTCGTGCAGGTTCTCGGCCGTCATGCCCATGACCAGCGCGCTCGGGTCGACGAGCTTCTCCGACAGGAACCGCGGGTTGGGGTCGACGCCCTCGCCCATGGGGTGGCGGCCCATGTGCTCGACGCCGCCCGCGATGGCCACGTCGTAGGCGCCGAACGCGATGCCGCCGGCGACCGTGGTCACCGCGGTCATCGCCCCGGCGCACATGCGGTCGATGGCGTAGCCGGGCACGGACTTGGGCAGCCCGGCCAGCACCGCGGCCGAGCGGCCGATGGTGAGGCCCTGGTCGCCGATCTGGGTGGTCGCGGCGATCGCGACCTCGTCCACGCGCTCGGGTGGCAGTTGGGGGTTACGCCTGATGAGCTCGCGGATGACGCGGACGACCAGGTCGTCGGCGCGGGTCTCCGCATAGAGCCCCTTCGGCCCTGACCTGCCGAAAGGCGTGCGCACGCCGTCGACGAACACGACGTCACGAGAGGAAGGCACGGATTCGCTCCTCGTTGCTGGAAGGCTTGCGAGCCCTATGCTACTCGTCAGTAACCACCATGCACGCGAACGTCGCGACGAGCAGGGCGTAGATGAGGAGGGTGGGCGGGGTCCAGAAGTGGGCGCGGGCTCCCAGCAGGGCCGCGACGGCCACGGCCGCACCCGCCCAGAGCACCGCGCCCCGCCGCCGGTGCGCGCCCGGGCCGGGATCCCACGGATCTCCGGGTGACCCTCCCGATCGGCCGGCGCGCGGCGGCATCCCCCGCGCGGCACGTGCCCACCACAGGCAGAGACATGCCCCTGCGCCTAAGCAGGCCACCGCGCAGGCCACGGTGATCGCGCGGGCCAGCGCCGTGGCGACGGTGTGCTGGCCGGCGTCGGCGAACAGGGGCGGCAGCGCGCCGCCGAGCAGCACCACCAGCGCCCACCCGCAGGCCATCGCCGGCCGGCTCAGCGGGCGCAGCGGCGAGGCGGGCGAGGCCGCGTACAGCGCGAACTCGCGGCGGCGGGTCTCGCGCGCCCGCGCGCCCCAGACCGCCTGGGTGATCGCCAGCGTGGGCAGCGCGCCGAGGAAGAGCGCCAGGGCCAGCACCGCCAGCGGCAGCGCCGCCGACGTCCCGGCCGCCCGCTCGGCGAGCAGCTGCGCGGCGCAGAGCAGCGCGATCGAGCCGGTCAGCGCGATGAGGGCGATCCGGCGCGCGGCCCGGGCACGCGCCCGCAACCCCGCCACCGCCTGCGCACCGGGAGGGGGTGCGATCTTGGTCATGACCATGTAAGTCATGATGGCGTCACTACGGTCGGTGACACCTGGGATTCACCGAGTTCGCATGGAGCCCTAACCGTCCTCGTACGGGTATCCCCAGCCCTTGCCGGGTGCGCAGATCTTCATCGTGATGCTCTTCTGACTGCTTGTGGGGCTCACGACCTCGAAGACCACGCGGTGCGTACCTCCCGACTCGTCCCAGGCGATGCTGGGGAGCAGGGGCTTCGACGAGGGGCCGCCCGCCTGCCGGCCCTGGTTACGGCCGTTGAGCAGCCAGCGGTAGCTGTAGGAGCCGGTGGCGGTGACCTTGGCGTAGAGATTCGCGTCGGAGCGCCAGCAGTCGCCCACCCGGATGCCCTCGACGGAGAAGGCCACCGAGGTCACCCCACCCCCGGCGGTCGCGGCCGGTTTCGTGGTCCGGGGGCGGGTGGTCGTGGGGGCGGCAGTCGTGGGGGAGGCGGTCGTGGGACGTGCCGTCGTGGGGCGCGAACTCGGCGGGGTGGTGGTCGCGGTCCTGGTGGGGTGGGGAGATCGGTGCTTGGGAGACCGCTTCGGGGTGGTCGCCCCGGATGTCTTGGTGGTGGTCGTGGGGGACGGGCTCGTGTCCAGGGTCACGGTGGTGGGCCGCCCGAAGGGCATGGGCAGCCACACCCAGGCGGCGACCACCGCGCCGGTCACGACCAGCGCCGTTCCGCCGGCCAGCAGCGCCAGACCGCCCCGGTTACGCGAGGCCGCGCGTGCGGGGCTGTACCCGTGGGGGTACGCCGACCCTGATCCGTAACCATGGGGAGGGGCTGTGCGGGGTGCATGGGGATGGGCGTTGCCGGGTGGGGGTCCGTAGCTGCTTGGGTGGGTTTCGCTGGGTGGGGGTCCGTACCCAGTGGGGTGGGTTCCGTCGGGTGCGGGCCCGCTTGGGCCGGAGGGGGGTCCGTACTCGCTTGGGCTGGGTGCTGGGCCGGATGGGCTGGGCTGGGCGGCTCCGTACCTGTGGAGAGGAGCGGAGGTGGGGGCGGCGGCTCGGCCGCTGATGAGCTGGAAGAGGACGTCCTGCATGGTGGGACGGGCGGCGGGATCCTTGGCCAGGCAGGCGGACAGGATCGAACGCAGCGGCTCGGGCACCTCGCCGAGCCAGGGCTCGGCGTACTGGATCCTCGTGATCACCGCCGGCAGCGAGTCGTTGCCGAACGGCGGTGCGCCGGCGGCCGCGTAGACCATGACGCAGGCCCAGGCGAACACGTCGGTCGGCGGGCCCACCGGCTGCCCGGCCAGTTGCTCCGGGGCCATGTACGCGGGCGTCCCGATGACGCTGCTGGTGGCGGTGAGCGCGTCGTCCATGGCGCGGGCGATGCCGAAGTCGATGACGCGCGGCCCGTCCCGGCCCAGCAGCACGTTCGCGGGCTTGAAGTCGCGGTGCACGACGCCCGCCCGGTGGATGGCGGCGAGCGCGGTGGCGGTGGCGACGGCCAGCCGCTGCAGGTCCGCGCCGGCGTGCCGGCCGGCCTGCTGCAGGGACGGCCCCTCCACGTACTCGGTCACGATGTACGGCCGGCCGCCCAGCGAGGCGTCCAGCACCTGGGCGACACAGAACGGCTCCACCCGGCGGGCGGCGGCGATCTCCTTGGCGAAGCGGCCGTCACCGGCGACCCCCTCCCGCAGCGCCTTGACGGCGACCAGCGTGCCGTCGGGGGCGGTCCCCAGGTAGACGACTCCCTGGCCGCCCTCACCGAGCTGCCTGATCAACCGGTAGGGGCCGATGGCGGGCGGCATCATCAGTAGTCCACGGAGCAGACGTCGACCGAGACGCTCTTGTTCGCGCTGCTGGGGGAGGTGATCCGGAGGCTGACGGTGTGGCCGCCGGTGTCCAGCATGTACTGCTTGGCGGTGACGAACGCCGTGTAGTCGTCCTCCGGCACCCACGACCGGCCGCTCTCCACGGTCCGGCCGTCGACCTGCCACGCGTACGAGATCCACACCCCCTGGCGGCTCGACTCCACGCTGGTCTGGAAGTGCACCGGCGGCATGAGACAGCCGCCCGCCCCGGCCTGCCCGGGGCCGCCGCTCAACTTGATGTCCAGGATGCTGACCCTCGCCGAGACCGGCTTCCTGGTCCGCTGAGGAGTGGCGCTCGGCGACGCGGCCATCGTGCGCTGTGAGGAGGCCGACGGCTTGGCCGTACTCGCAGGGGTGGGCTTGCTCGTGGCACTCGTACGGGTGGGCCTGCCCGTGGCCGTGCGCCGGGGAGCGGCCGTCGGAGATTTCTTGCGCCGGGCGGAGGCGGTGGGCTGGGGAGGGGATTCGGTCGGCGAGCCGGTGGCCGTGGGCGGGCCGGTGGAGGGCGCCGCGAGCGGCCCTTGTCCTGACAGTCCGGGCCACGGTACGACCCAGGCGACACCGCCGATCACAGCGGCGACCGCCACCCCCGCCGCCACCGCGGCGACGCCCCCCTTACGCCCCCGCCCCACCTCAACCGCGCCGTGCGGGGGATACGGGCCATGCGGCCCGCCTGCCCCCATCGGGCCCTGCGGTGGGTACGGGCCGTTCGGCCCGCCTGCTCCCATCGGGCCCTGCGGTGGGTACGGGCCGTTCGGCCCGCCTGCTCCCATCGGGCCCTGCGGTGGGTACGGGCCGTTCGGCCCGCCTGCTCCCATCGGGCCCTGCGGTGGGAATGGACCGTTCGGTCCGCCCCCGCCCATCGGGCCTCCGCCGCCCGTCGCGGCGTGCGGGCCGTCGTGGGTCTGCCTTCCGCCCAGGAGGCGCAGCAGTACGTCCCGCATGGTCGGTCGGGCCCTCGGATCCTTGGCCAGGCAGTCGTACACGAGGGAGCGCAGCGGCTGGGCGAGGTCGCCGAGCTGGGGTTCGTTGTGCAGGACGCGGTTGATGACCGCGGGCAGCGTGTCCTGGCCGAACGGCGGCCCGCCCGTGGCCGCCCAGACGATGACCGACGCCCAGGCGAACACGTCGGCCGGCGGCCCGACCGGCTGCCCGGCCAGCTGTTCCGGCGCCATGTACGCGGGTGTGCCGACGATGCCGGTGCTGACCGTGGCCGCGGCGCCGGCCGCGCGGGCGATGCCGAAGTCGATGACGCGCGGACCGCCGGGGCCGAGCAGCACGTTGGCCGGTTTGAAGTCGCGGTGCACGACGCCTGCCTCGTGGACTGCGGCCAGCGCGGTGGCGGTGGCGACGGCCAGCCGTTGCAGGTCCGCGCCGGCGTGCTGGCCGGCCTGCTGCAGGGACGGCCCTTCGACGTACTCGGTCACGATGTACGCCGGCCGCCCCGGAGAGGCGTCCAGCACCTGGGCGATGCAGAAGGGCGCCACCTGCCCGGCGGCGGCGATCTCCTTGGCCAGCCTGTCGTCGAACCCGGCGCTGTCATGCAGCACCTTGACGGCGACCCGCCTGCCGTCAGGCGTTTCGCCCAGGAAGACGGTTCCCTGACCTCCGGAGCCGAGCCGGCCGAGCAACCGGTACGCGGCCACCCTTCCCGGGTCGTCCTCCCGTAGCGGGTCGACATGAGCCATGAGGGGTGTGACTCCTGAGCCGGGTGCGATGGACCTACGTACCCTAGCCACTTACGGGATCAATCGGGATCAAGTAAGGCGCGTTGTCATTTGGCAGAGGCGATATGCTGCCCGACCTGATCATTGCGTGAAGGGCACTTCGTGGGCGGGTACCGGGATATCGACGTTCAGGACTCTCGTACCGCTCCGGCGACCGAGCGGGGCCATCGATCGAGCAGGCATCGGCCACCCGTGCGGCGGCTGACACCGCTCGGCTGGGTGAGCGTGGTCCTGACCGTCGTGCTGGTGGTGGTCAGTCTGTCCGGCTACGGCTATTACCGCAGCCTGGACAGCCTCATCAAGCGTAAGGAGATCGTGGTGAGCGGGGAGCGCCCGCGCGAGACCGGCGCGCTCAACGTGCTGCTCGTCGGATCGGACTCCCGCGAGGGCGACAACAAGAAGTACGGCGCGCTGTCGCAGGGGCTGGGCGAGCGCACCGACACGATCCTGCTGTTGCACATCTCCCCGGACCGGGACAAGGTAACCATGATCAGCTTCCCACGCGACTCCATGGTCCTGATCCCCGAGTGCGACCTGCCGAACGGCACCGTCAAGCCCGCCGGCCTGGGCCAGATCAACTCCGCCTTCAACGACGGCGGTGAGTCCTGCACGATCAAGACGCTGGAATCGCTCACCGACATTCGCATCAACCACTCCGTGAAGGTGGACTTCACCGGCTTCAAGGGCATCATCGACGCGATCGGCGGCATCGAGATCTGCCTGCCCAAGGCGGTCAACGACCCCAAGGCGAAGTTCGTGCTCGGCCCGGGCAAGCACGTCGTGAAGGGCGAGCAGGCGCTCGGCTATGTGCGTACCCGCTACGCCCTCGGCGACGGCAGCGACCTCAGCCGCATCCAGCGCCAGCAGGTCTTCCTCACCAAGGTGCTGGAGAAGGTCACCGACGGCGGCCTGCTCACCAACCCCGGCAAGCTCGACGCGTTCCTGCGGGCCGCCGCCGGCGCGGTGACCGTCGACACCGGGCTCTCGTTCGGCCGGCAGCTGGAGATCGCCAACAGCGTCCGCGGGCTGACCGCCAAGGAGCTCAAGGGCATCACCGTCCCCACCGAGCCCTACCCGGCCGACAAGAACCGGGTGCAGTTCAGGCAGCCCGCGGCGAACGACTTCTTCGCCCGGGTCCGCGACGACGTCGAGGTCACCGTCGCCGCCAGCCCGGGGACCGCCCCCGTGCAGAAGGTCAAGAACGAGCAGGTACGCGTCCAGGTGCTGAACGCCACCGGCGAGGTGGGCAAGGCCACCACGGTGGCCGACGAACTGGCGGCCCAGGGGTTCGTGGTGACCCACGTCGGCAACGCCGCGCCGGCGTCGGCCACCTCGATCCGCTTCGCCAAGAAGGACGCCGCGACCGGTCCCGCCTACGGTGAGGCCGTGGCCGCCCGGCTGTCGAAGGACAAGCGCACCCCGGTGATGGGCAAGGTCAAGCCGCTGACCACCGACACCTACAAGGGCAAGACCGCGGGCAAGCCCGGCGGCCCTCGGCTCACCGGCCCGGTGATCCAGCTCGTCATCGGCGCTGACTGGCCCGGCGTCCGGGTGCTGTCCACGATCCCGGACTCGCTCAAGGACAAGGTCGTCGACACCACCACCAACCCCTGCCTGTGACGCGGGCGGTGACACCCGCTCCCCGTCTGTGACGCAGGCGGTGACACCCGCCTCCCTGTCTGTGACTCAGGCGGTGACACCCGCGTCCACCGCGATGCACGCGCCGGTGACGGCGCGTCCGCCCTCGCCCGCGAGGTGGGCCACGGTCGCGGCGATGTCCTCAGGGGAGCAGTAGCGGCCCAGCGCGGTGAAACGGCGCTCCTCGTCCGCCTCCGGCCCGTCGGCCGGGTTCATCTCGGTGTCGGTCGAGCCGGGCTGCACCAGGTTGGCGGTGATGCCACGCGGCCCGAGGTCGCGGGCCAGGCCCTTGGTCAGGCCGATGAGCGCCGACTTGCTCATCGCGTAGAGGGTCCAGCCCGGGTAGGGCACCCGCTCGGCCAGGCTGCTGCCGATCGTGATGATCCGGCCGCCGTCGCTCAGGCGCCGCGCCGCGGCCTGCGCCAGCACGAACGAAGCACGGGCGTGTACGGCCAGCGTGCGGTCGATCTCGTCGAGCGTCACCTCCTCCAGCGGCCCGTACGGGGCGATGCCCGCGTTGCTCACCACGACGTCCAGCCCGCCCAGGGCGGCGGCCGTACGCTCGACCGCACCGGCCACTTCGGCGGCGTCCGCCATCTGGGCCCGCATGCTCAGCCCGCGCCGTCCCGTCGCCTCGATCTCCTTCACCACCGTGGCGGCCCGGTCGGCCGCGACGGCGTAGGTGATCGCCACGTCGAACCCGTCCGCCGCCAGGCGCCGCGCGACGGCCGCGCCGATGCCCCTGCTGCCCCCGGTGATCAGTGCGACCTTGGCCATGTGTCCTCCATTAAGTGGAATGCATTCCGGTTCAGACTATAAGCGGAACGGATTCCGTATGCAAGGATGGAGGTGTGAGACGCGAGCGCAGCGACGCCAGCCGCAACCGCGCGAAGATCCTCGACGCGGCGGCCGGCATCGTGGCGCTCCATGGCGTTCAGGGGCTGTCGATGGCCGAGGTGGCCGCCGCCGCCGGGGTGGGGGTCGGCACGCTCTACCGCCGGTTCGGCGACCGGTCCGGGCTGGCCTACGCGCTCATCGACGAGCGGGAGCGCGCGTTCCAGTCGGCGTTCATCGAAGGGCCGCCGCCGCTGGGGCCGGGCGCCGAGCCCGCGCTCCGGATCCGCGCTTTCCTGCACGCGCTCACCGACCGGACCGTGGCGCAACTCGACCTGCTGCTGATGGCGGAGACCAGCGGCACGTTCGCCCGCTTCGGCGGCGCCTATGACGCCTACCACGCCCATCTGACCATGCTGATCGGGCGGCTGCGGCCGGAGCTGGACACCGCCTGCGTGGCTGACGCGCTGCTGGCGCCGCTGGCCGCGCCGCTGCTGGCCTACCGGGTGCGCGAGTGCGGCGTGGGGATCGAGCGGGTCAGATCCGCGCTTGACGCCCTGCTCGACGGGATCTTCGCCTGACGGCCGAACGGCCGTCATACCCCCGCAAAACAGGGCTCAAACGACTCTTGGGGCCTATGTGACGCAGAGTAACTTTAGCGAAACATGTGAAATATCCGGACAAGATGGGGTCGATTCTGTTAGGAAAGGTAGCGGTCCGTATCCGTACTAGAGAGGTACAGCGTGGCTCGCGACGAGAACGACAGGTCATATGAGGATGGACAGGGGAGGTCGTCGAACCCCGATTTGACCGGCGACGTGCTGTCCCCGCGCTGGAGCACCGACGACACGGACGAGCAGCCGGCCATCCAGGTCTCGGGCAACGAGACCTACATTTTGCCGCCCGCCAAGGGTGTGTCGGCCGACGGTGAGCCGTACGTCACCACGGGCGAGCCCATCTACCTGGACGGCCAGGGCGGCTATGTCAAGGATGAGACGGGCGGCGCTTATCTCGTGGAGGGGCAGGCCGACGCCCTCTACTCGGGCGACTCGCCCAGCGGCGCCCACTACCTGAGCGACGTCTC
This sequence comes from Nonomuraea glycinis, assembly GCF_035920485.1. Taxonomy (GTDB): domain Bacteria; phylum Actinomycetota; class Actinomycetes; order Streptosporangiales; family Streptosporangiaceae; genus Nonomuraea; species Nonomuraea glycinis. The sequence goes on along the minus strand of NZ_CP109166.1, from coordinate 9,091,922 downwards.
CGGTGACGCTCGCTACACGGGCGACTCCCCGAGCGGCGCCCACTACCTGGGTGACTCCCCGAGCGGCGCGCACTACCTGGGCGACTCGCCCAGCGGCGCGCACTACACGGGTGACGCGCCGAGCGGTCCTCTTTACACGGGTGACTCCCCGAGCGGTGCGCACCGCCTCGACGAGGGAGCCGATGTCACCTACCTCCCGCTCGACAAGAGCTACGAGAGCTCGCTCGGCAACGATGACGACCCCCCCAAGCGCGGCTTCCTCGGCTCCGGCTGGACCGAGAACGCCGACGACGGGCACGGCAGGAGCGACAAGGAGGTGCGCCGCCGTACCAGGCTCCTGCTGGTGGCGGCCGCCGCCGTGGTGCTGCTCGGGGGCGGCGCAGGCTGGATGCTCACCGGTACGTCCTCCGACGACCCGTGCGCCGGTGGCCGCTGCGCCACCGTCGGCGAGCTCAACGCGCCCGCCGCGACGCCCAAGGACGAGCTGGACGCCCCCGTCGAGGAGGCCGAGGACACCTCCCCGCCCGAGCCGACGGCCTCCGCGACCGAGGCCCCCACCAAGGCGCCGGCCAGGGTACGCCCCACGCGGACCGCCGCCCAGGAGCCCGCGCCCACCGCCACCCGGTCGCCGAAGGCGACGGCCCGGCCGACCAGCAGGGCCACCCAGGCGCCTGACGACGAGATCCCGGACCTCGACGCCGACACCACCAAGCCGCAGCCCAAGACTCGCAAGACCGAGGACTCGCTCGGTGACCAGTCCGTGAATCAGCCGACCATCGCGCCGACGACCCCGGACCTCGCGCCGAAGCCGGAGGAATCGAAGGGACTGCTCGACATCCTGTTCCCCTGGGCCTGAGACATGTAAGGATGCGGACCCAGGTGTCGATCTGGCACACTGGGAAACCGCTTTCCGGGAGGTCTCGTGGTCACGCTGGAAGACGTCGCCCGACAGGCAGGCGTCTCGCTCGCGACCGCCTCGCGGGTGCTGAACGGCAGCACCCGCCAGGTGGGGTCGGCGCTGCGAGCGCGCGTCGAACGGGCCGCCGACGAGCTGGGCTACCGTCCCAACAGCGCCGCCCAGACCCTGGCGCGCGGCGCGAGCAACGTCATCGGCATCGTCGTCCACGACCTGACCGACCCCTACTTCGCCGCGCTGGCCGACGGCGCGATCGGGGCCGCCGCCGGTGAGGGCCTGCTCGTGATGGTCGGCACCACCCACCGCGACCCCGAGCAGGAGATCGCCTACGTGGCGACGCTGCACGCCCAGCGGGTCCGCGCCGTGCTGCTCGCCGGCTCCCGGGTCACCGACCAGCAGGTCACCGCGCGACTCGCCGCCGAGCTGGCGAAATACCAGGCCGGTGGCGGGCGGGTGGCCGTGGTGGGCCAGGACCTGCTCGGCGTCGACACCGTGGCCCCCGCCAACTATGAGGGCGCCGCCGCGCTGGCCCGCTCGCTGGCCGGCCTCGGCCACACCCGCTTCGCCGTGCTGGCCGGGCCGCCGCATCTGATGACGGCCGCCGACCGGTGCGCCGGGTTCGTCACGGCGGTCAAGGAGCTCGGCCTGCCGGAGCCGCTGGTCGTCCCAGGGCCGTTCGACCGCGACGGCGGCTACGCCGCGGCCCGGCGGACCGGCGCGGCGACCTGCGTGTTCGCGGTCAACGACGTCATGGCGGTGGGCGCGCTCGCCGCCTACCGTGAGCAGGGGATCCGGGTGCCGCAGGACGTGTCCGTGGCCGGTTTCGACGACATCGCCACCCTGCGCGACCTGGTCCCGGCTCTGACGACCGTACGGCTGCCGCTGAAGGACATGGGCGCACGCGCCCTGGAGCTGGCGCTGTCCGCGGGGGAGTCCGTGACCGTGGACCAGGTGCCCGGCCAGGTGGTGCTCCGTGAGAGCGTGGCGGACCTGCGTGCGTGACCGTGGATCAGGCGGTGCTCCATGGGGCGTGGCGACCTGCGGTGATGTCGACGTGATGATGGGGAGAGCTGGATGAGGCTGGCGGTCAGCACGCTGGGGATGCCCGGTGCGGGGCTCGACGAGGCGATCGAGGCGGCGGTCCGGCACCACTGCCAGGGACTTGAGCTACGGCTGCATCCCGACACCGGGGTGCACGCCGGCCTCGACCGCGACCAGCGCCTGTCGGTCCGGCGCCGGGTCGAGCGGGCGGGCCTGGAGATCGCGGCGCTGGCCGGATATGTCGGCGTGTGCCGGCCGGGGGACGACGAGCCCGTCGTCGAGGCGCTGCTCGCCGACCTGGCGCTCGCCGCCGACCTCGGCGCGCCCGGCGTGCGGGTGTTCCCGCGCGGCGGCGACCCGGCCGTCGGCGCGGGCAGGCTCAAGGCGGTCTCCGGTACGGCGGCCGACCTCGGCGTACGTGTCCTGGTGGAGACGCACGACCAGATGGCCACCGGCGCCGCCCTGGCCGAGCTGCTCGCCCAGGCGGGCACCCCGGAGACGGCCGGCGCGATGTGGGACCTGCTGCACCCGTGGCGGCACGGCGAGGCCCCCGCCGACACGCTCGCCGCCCTGGCCCCCTACCTGGCCTACGTCCAGGTCAAGGACGCCGTCTCGGCCGAGGACACGACGCCGGTGCCCATGTGGTCCGGCTCCGTGCCGCTGGACGAGGCGGGCGAGCTGCTGCGCGCGGCCGGCTACGACGGATGGGTGTCGCTGGAGTGGGAGCGCACCTGGTATCCCCAGGTGGCGCCGGTCGAGGAGATTCTGCCGGGGGCCGCCGAGTGGGTGCGGCGCTTCGGCGCTTAGATGGGGGAATGTCCTCCCCTCTTCACAGCAAGGTGCTCGTCGTCGGCATGGACGGCCTGCGCTTCGACCGCCTCCTCGCCCTCCGGCCGCCCGTCCTGACCGCGCTGATGTCCACCGGCGTGTACGGCACCGCCAGTCTCCCGTACGGGGAGTCCGACGCCCCCCGTACCGAATCGCCCGGTGAGGTCGTCCCCGAGCTCGCCGAGGCGCACCTGGACGCGGCCGGGCGGCGGGTGATCCGGGCGCGGACCGATTCCGGGCCCGGATGGTCGTCGATCGCGTCCGGGGTGTGGCCGGACAAGCACGGGGTGGTGGACAACGGCTTCGCCCGTGCCCAGTTCACGAAATATCCGGACTTCTTGAGTCGGGCCAAGGCGGTGCGGCCCGAGCTGACCACCTCCGCGCTGTTCTCCTGGGCGGCGCTGGACGAGCACGGCGCGTTCGGCGACGGCATCGACACCAAGGTCGTGCTCGACGGGTACGCCCTGACCTTCGCCGCCGCCGACCGGCAGATCGCCGCCGAGGCCGAGCGCCACCTCGCCGGCTCCGCCCCCGACCCCGACCCCGACCTCACGTTCGTCTACCTGGGCGACACCGACGAGGTGGCCCACGACCTCGGCCCGCTCTGCCCCGAGTACGCCGAGGCCCTGCTCGTCCAGGACACCTTCCTGGGCCGTTTCCTCGACGCGGTGCGCGCCCGCCCGTCCTACGCCGACGAGCGCTGGACCGTGCTGGTCACCACCGACCACGGCCACGTCGACGAGGGCGGGCACGGCGGAACCTCGGAGCAGGAGCGCACGGTCTTCGTCATCGCCAACCGATTGGGCGCCGACCTGGGCGGCAGGTCTCTGGGCGAGGCGCGGCTGGTGGACGTGGCCCCGACGGCGCTGGCGGCGCTGGGCATCGCGGTGGACCCCGGCTGGGGGCTGGACGGGGTGCCGCTGACCTTCTGAGCCGATCGATATATCATCATGTGTTGAATTTCAACGCCGGAAGCGTGAGACTCATGGACAAGAACTGAACGCCGGGAGGACACGCGATGAAGACGGCCCTGGGCTTCTCCCACATCGACGGAGGGATGCTCGACGAGGTGGGTGGCAAGGCCGCCAATCTCGGCGAGCTCACCCGAGCCGGCCTGCCGGTGCCGCCGGGCTGGGTGCTGACCACCCGGGCCTACCAGGAGGCCGCCGAGGCGGCCGGCCTGGACGCGATCGTCGCGGCGGGCGGCGAAGGGCTGGCGCGGGCGGCCAGGGCCCGGCTGCTGGAGACCCCGGTGCCGCCGGCCGTGGAGCAGGCCGTACGGGAGGCGTACGGACGGCTCGGTGAGGAGACGGCGGTGGCGGTCCGCTCCTCGGCCACCGCCGAGGACCTGCCCTTCGCGAGCTTCGCCGGGCAGCAGGACACCTACCTCAACGTGATCGGGCCGCAGGCCGTGCTGGACGCGGTGCGCCGCTGCTGGGCCTCGCTGTGGACCGACCGCGCCGTCGCCTACCGCGAGTCCAACGGCATCGACCACGCCCGCGTGCGGCTCGCGGTCGTCGTGCAGGTCATGGTGGACGCGCAGGTGGCCGGCGTGATGTTCACCGCCAATCCGGTGACGGGCAGGCGGCGCGAGGTGGTCATCGACGCCGCACCCGGACTGGGCGAGGCCGTGGTGTCCGGCGCGGTCAACCCGGACCGGTTCGTGGTGGACACGGCCGGCGCCGACATCCTCCAGCGACACCAGGGCGACAAACGAATGGCGATCCGCCCACTGAAGGGCGGCGGCACCGAGCACGTCCCCACCGGGCAGGGCAATACCGAGCACGGTGGGGATGGGCACGGCGGGGATGGGCAGGACGGGTTCTGCCTGGACGACGTGCGGGTGCGTGAGTTGGCCGCGCTCGGCGCCCGCGTCGAGGAGCACTACGGCGCCCCGCAGGACACCGAGTGGGCGATCGACGCGGACGGGAAACTGTGGCTCACCCAGTCCCGGCCGATCACCACGCTCTACCCCCTGCCGGAGCCGCGCGAGCAGGGCCTGCGGCTGTACTTCTCCGTCAACGTGGTCCAAGGCGTCATGGGCCCGCTCACCCCCATGGGAATCGCCGCGCTCAAACTGGTGGCCAGCGGCGCGGCGAGCCTGTTCGCCCCCAGCCCCGCCGCCCCCGCTGACCGGCGCGATGGGCCGGCTGTGCTGGCGGTGTCGGGTCAGCGGCTCTGGCTCGATCTCACCACCGCCGTGCGCAGCCGCCCCGGCCGGTTCATCCTGCCGAAGGTGCTCTCGGTCGGGGAGGCCCGCTCCGGCGCCGTGCTGGAGAGCCTCGCCGACGACCCCAGACTGTCGGTGATCCACACCTCGCGCCGCCCGATCGCCCGCGCCGCGTTCCGTTTCGCCGGCCGGCTGCACGCCCCCACCCGCGTACGCCAGGCGCTGATCAGTCCCGAACGGGCCCTCGCGTACACCCGGCGGGTGGGCGAGGAGCTCGGCCGGCGGCTCCGCGTGCCCGACACGGCCACCCCCGCCGAACGGCTGGCCCACGCCGAGCGCGTGCTTTCCGGCGTCTTCCCGATGATGATCTCCATCATGCCGATCGTGATCACCGGATACGGGCTGTACGGGCTGGCGTCGAAGCTGTCCGGCGTACCTCTGGGTGAGATGCAGGACGTGCTGCGCAGCGTCCCCCACAACCCGACCACCGAGATGGACCTGGAACTCTGGGCCCTGTCCACCCGCATCGAGCCCGAGCCGTTCCGGCGGGAGCCGGTGAGCGAGCTGGTCCGCCTGTACCGTGCGGGCGAGCTCCCGCCGAAGGCCCAGCGCGAGATCGCCGCCTTCCTGCGCGTGTACGGTCACCGCGGCGTCGCCGAGATCGACCTGGGCGTGCCGCGCTGGTCGGAGGATCCGGCGCACATCCTCGGCGTGCTGGCCAACTACCTGCGCATGGACGGCGGCGCCGACCTCGCCCCCGAGGCGCTGTTCGCCAGGGGCGCGGCCGAGGCCGAAGCCGAGACGGCCCGGCTCGTGGCCGCCGCCCGCCGCCGTGGCCGGCTACGGGCCGCGGTGGTCCGCTTCGGCCTGCGCCGCACCAGGCAGGTGGTGGGCCTGCGCGAGCTGCCCAAGTTCTACCTGGTGAAAGCCCTGGCGGAAGTACGGCGCAGCCTGCTCGTCGTGGGCGAGCACCTGGTGACGACGAGCGTGCTCGACACGGCGGCCGACGTGTTCTTCCTGACCCCACCGGAAGTCGAGTCCGCGCTCACCGGCGGTGACCTGCGCGAGCTGGTGGCCGAGCGGCGGGCGGCCTACGAGCGGGAGGCGCGCCGCAGGCACGTGCCGAGGGTGCTGCTGTCCGACGGCACCGAGCCCGAGGCGCTGGCGACGGTCGCGGCGGACGGCGCCCTGGTCGGCACCGCCGCCTCGGCCGGCACGGTGACCGGCACCGCGCGGGTGGTGCTCGACCCGGTCGGCGCCCACCTGGAGCCGGGCGAGATCCTCATCTGCCCGTCCACCGACCCGGGTTGGACGCCGCTGTTCCTCACGGCCGGCGGCCTGGTGATGGAGATGGGCGGCTCCATGTCGCACGGCGCGGTGGTGGCGCGGGAGTACGGCATCCCCGCCGTGGTCGGCGTCCCCGACGCCACCCACCGCATCACCACCGGTCAGCAGGTCACGGTGAACGGCGCGGCGGGAACCGTGACGATCACCGAGCCTCAAGAGGCGGCCGTCACCACACCCGTGTAGGAGCGGCCGTTCACGGGATGGCCGTCACCACACCCGCGTGGGAGGGGCCGTTCACGGGGTGGCCGTCACCACACCCGCGTAGGAGGGGCCGTTCACGGGATGGCCGTCACCACGGTCGCGTAGCGGTCCTTCATCGTCGCCACCACCTCGTCGGGGTCGGCCGCCCAGATGTCGGCGTTGAAGATCTCCACCTCCACGTCGCCGGTGTAGCCGGCCTCGGCCACCGCCCTGGTGATCGGCGGGAAGCCGATCACCCCGTCGCCCATCATGCCCCGCCCGAGCAGCACGTCCGCCGGCAGCGGATGCAGGTAGTCGCACACCTGGTAGGAGGCGATCCGGTCGCCCGCCCTGGCGATCTGCTCCAGCAGGGCCGGGTCCCACCACACGTGGAAGGTGTCCACCACCACGCCCACCTGCGCACGCGGGTGGGCCAGGGCCAGGTCCAGCGCCTGGCCCAGGGTGGACAGCACCGCCCGGTCCGGGCAGTAGATCGGGTGCAGCGGCTCCAGGGCCAGCTGCACGCCCCGCTCCCCGGCGTACGGCGCGAGCACGCCCAGCGCGTCGGCCACCTGCCGCCGGGCGCCCGCCACGTCGCGGGAGAAAGCGCCGGGCAGCGGCTCACCCGGCTTGACCCCCGGCAGGCCGCCCACGACCATCACCAGGCAGGCGGCTCCCAGCTCGGCGGCCTCGTCCACGGCCCGCTTGTTGTCGTCGAGCGCGGCGGCGAACGCGCGCCGCCCCTCCTCGCCGGGCAGCCCGCCCGCCGTGAGGAAGCCGCCCCGGCACAGGGACGACACCCGCAGCCCGGCGTCCCGCACCAGCTTGGCGCTGCGCGCGAGCCCGTGCTCGGCCACCTCCTCCCGCCACAGGCCGATCGCCTCCAGACCGTGCCGGACGCACCCGGCCACGGCCTCGGGCACCGACCACCGCCGGGTCGTCCGCTGGTTCAGCGAGAGGCTCACAGCCGCTCCTCCGTAGATCCGATGGTTTCCTCGCTCACCGGCCGTGCACCGCCAGCAGCGCCTTCATCCGGTGTACGGCCCGCTCCTGGTCCGCCAGCAGCCCCGCCTGGTCGGCCAGCCGGAACACCTCGGCCAGATGGGTCAGCGAGCGCGCCGACTGGGCGCCGTTGACCATGGTGAACGCGTCCTGGTGGCCGTTCAGCCAGGCCAGGAAGACGATCCCGGTCTTGTAGTTGTACGTAGGCGTCTCGAAGATCTTCCGCGACAGCGGCACGGTCGGGGCCAGGATCTCGTCATAGGCGGCGAGCAGGCGGTCACGATCCGCCTCGTCGCCGGCGGCCTCGGCCGAGTCCAGCGCCCGCAGGGCCGCCGCGGCGGCGGGGGCGATGGCGTCGAAGATGCCCAGCAGCGCGTGCGAGCCCGACCTGATCAGCGACGGGTAGTTGAAGTCGTCGCCGGTGTAGAGCCGGACGCCCGCCGGCAGCGCGGCACGCAGCCCGACCTCGTGCTCCTCGTCCAGCAGCGACACCTTCACCCCGTCCACCAGCGGGGCGTGCGCGTGGATCAGCTCCAGGAACGCCTCGGTGGCGGCCGGCACCGCACGCGAGCCCCAGTAGCCGGCGAGCTGCGGATCGAACATCTCGCCGAGCCAGTGCAGGATCACCGGCCGGTCGGCGAGCCCGAACAGCTTGCCGTACACCTGGTGATAGTCCTTCGGCCCGCGCGCCACCCTGGCCAGCTGGCGTGAGGCCATGATGATGATCCCGGCGCCGGTCGACTGGACGGTCTCCAGCTGCTCGGCGTACGCGGCCGTGATGGCGTCCAGGTCGGCGGCCTCCGGCGCGTGGTCGGTGCCGGCGCCGCAGGCGACCAGCTCGGCCGGGTCGCCGAACGCGCGGGCCTCGGCGGCGCTGCGCCTGATGAGCTCGCGGGTGGCCGCCCAGTCCAGGCCCATGTTGCGCTGGGCGGTGTCCATGGCGTCGGCCACGCGCAGTCCGTACGACCACAGGTGGCGGCGGAAGCGCAGGGTGGCGTCCCAGTCGACGGCGGCGGGGGAGCCGGGCGTGTTGTCGCCGAGCGGGTCGGCCACCACGTGCGCGGCGGCGTACACCACCCGGCTGGTGGCGGGAGCGTCGACGCGACATTCGACGGCGGGCCAGGTCACCGGCTCGCGCAGGGTGTAAGCGCCACCGGGCAGGTCGATGTTCACAGGCCGGGCACCTCGATCCTGCGGCCCTCGGCCGAGGAGCGCAGGCCCAGCTCGGCGAGCTGCACGCCGCGCGCGCCGGCGGCGAAGTCGTACGGGAAGGGGGCGTCCTCCAGGACGTGCCTGATGAACAGCTCCCACTGGATCTTGAACCCGTTGTCGAACTCGGCGTTGTCGGGCACCTCCTGCCAGCCGTCACGGAAACGCGCGGTGGCGGGCAGGTCGGGGTTCCAGACCGGCTTGGGGGTGGTGGCGCGCGACTGGACGCGGCAGTCGCGCAGGCCCGCGACGGCGCTGCCGTGCGTGCCGTCCACCTGGAACTCCACCAGCTCGTCGCGGTTCACCCGGACCGTCCAGGAGGAGTTGATCTGGGCGATGACCCCGCCCGCCAGCTCGAAGATGCCGTACGCGGCGTCGTCGGCGGTCGCCCGGTAGGTCCGGCCCTGCTCGTCCACCCGCTCGGGCACGTGCGTGGTCGCCCTGGCGTAGACGGACTCGACCCGGCCGAACAGGTTCTCCAGCACGTAGTGCCAGTGCGGGAACATGTCGAGCACGATGCCGCCGCCGTCCTCGGCCCGGTAGTTCCACGACGGGCGCTGCGCCTCCTGCCAGTCGCCCTCGAACACCCAGTAGCCGAACTCGCCGCGCACCGACAGGATCCGGCCGAAGAAGCCGCCGTCGATGAGCCGCTTGAGCTTCAGCAGGCCAGGCAGGAACAGCTTGTCCTGCACCACCCCGTTCTTCACGCCCTTGGCGGTCGCGGCCTCGGACAGGGCGACCGCCTCCCGCACCGACTCGGCGGTGGGCTTCTCGGCGTAGATGTGCTTGCCGGCCTCGATGGCCTTGAGCACGGACTTCACCCTGGCCGAGGTCACCTGGGCGTCGAAGTAGATCAGGTTGTCCTCGTCGGCCAGGGCGGCGTCCAGGTCGGTGGTGTGGTCGGCGATGCCGTGCCCGTCGGCGAGAGCGGCCAGCTTGTCGGCGTTGCGGCCGACCAGGACCGGCCTGAGCTTGACCCGGCTGCCGTCGGAAAGCGTCACCCCGCCCTGCTCGTTGATCGCCAGAACCGAGCGGACCAGGTGCTGGCGATAGCCCATCCGTCCGGTGACGCCGTTCATCACGACGCCGATGGTGCGCACGCTCATGGGAGTCCTTTCAGGGAAAGCGCTTTCCCGAACGGTACGGCTGAGCCGCCGGAGGCGTCAAGTGGGCCGCCCCGCCGTCTCTAGCCTTCGGTCCTGGCCAGCGCCTCGGTGAGCGGGCGGGCGGTCAGGGAGAGCTGCCATTCGCGGGCGCCGAGCTTGCGCAGCCTGGCGGTCACGCTCTCCTCGGTGATCTCCTCCGGCGGCTCCCAGGTGAGCCTGCGCACCGCGTCGGGCTGCAGCAGGTTCTCCGTGGGCATGTGGTGCTCCTCGGCCAGCGCGACCACCACGGCACGGGCCGAGGCCAGCCGCTTGGCGGCGGCGGGATCGCGGTCGGCCCAGCGGTTGGCCGGCGGCGGGCCGTCGCCCGTCGTGCTCGGCTGCGGCAACTGGGCGTCGGACAGGGTGCGGCCCCTGTTGACCGCGGCCAGCCAGTCGTTGATGTGCCGGCGCGCGCTGCGCCCGGTGAAGGCCGAGATCTCGGTGAGCGCCTTCCTCGTACGCGGACCCTGCAGGGCGGCGGCGACGATCGCGGCGTCCGGCAGCACCCTGCCGGGGGCCAGGTCGTTCTCGCGGGCGATCGTGTCGCGCATCGTCCACAGCTCACGCACGATCGCCAGCGCCCGGACGCTGCGTACCTTGTGAATGCCCGACGTGCGCCGCCACGGGTCGGACCGGGGCGCCGGCGGCGCGCTGTTGAGCACGGCGCCGAACTCCTCGTGCGCCCACGCCAGCTTGCCGCTCTCCGTCAGCTCCGCGTGCAGCACGTCGCGCAGCTCGACCAGCACTTCGACGTCCAGCGCGGCGTAGCGCAGCCACGCCTCCGGCAGCGGCCTGGTGGACCAGTCGGCGGCCGAGTGCCCCTTCTCCAGCCGCAGGCCGAGCACGGTCTCGACCATGGTGCCCAGCCCCACCCGCTCGTAGCCGAGCAGCCGGCCCGCGAGCTCGGTGTCGAACATGTCGCGCGGCCTGAACCCGATCTCCATCAGGCACGGCAGGTCCTGCGAGGCGGCGTGCAGCACGATCTCCGCCTCGGCGACGGCCGCGTCCAGCGCCGACAGGTCAGGGCAGGCGATGGGGTCGATCAACGCGGTGCCGGCTCCGGCGCGGCGCAGCTGGACCAGATAGGCGCGGTTGCCGTAGCGGTAGCCGGAGGCGCGCTCGGCGTCGACGGCCACCGGTCCGGTGCCCGCGGCGTAGGCCTCGACGACACGCGCCAAGGAGTCGGCGTCGGCGACGACGGGCGGGATGCCCTCGCGTGGTTCGAGCAGCGGGACCACGGTGCGTTCTTCAGTCATGGGTGGCCGCCCTCATGACACCGGTGCTGTGTTGACTTGTGGCCTCACGTCGTTCGGTCACTCTCCGGATCTTCGCGTCGGCGGGGCATGGCGGCCACGTCGGGCGGCAGCGGCGGGATCCCGGCCGCCACGCACATGAGGTCGCACCAGGCGGCGACATGGCCGGACAGGTCCTCCTCGGCGGGGGACCAGGAGGCGCGCAGCTCAAGCTCGGTGGTGACCGGATCTTCGGCCTTGTTGCCGAAACCCTCGGAAACCGCTCTAGTCACGGTACCGCCAGCGGCGGAGTAGTCGGCGTGGTGCGTCTCGAGCGCCTCGGTCAGCCAGCTCCACGCCACCGGGCCGAGCAGCGGGTCGGAGGTGATCTCCGGCTCCATGTCGGCCCGGACATAGGCCACCAGCCTGAAGGGCCCCTCCCAGCCGCGCTGGCCGTCGGGGTCGTAGAGCAGGATGAGCCGGCCGACCGCGAGCTCGTCGTCGTCGCGGTAGACCGACGCGCCGATGGCCGCCGAGTGGGGGGCGAGCCGCTGCGGAGCGGGCAGGTCCTCGAACTCGATCTCCGGGCGGACCTCAGCGATGCGCAGGCTCTCGACCGCGCGCCTGAACGCGGCCGGGGCCGGCGGCTGGTCACCGAGGGTCATAGTCGAAGAGTAGGTCGAAGTTGGACGGAAAGGGACCACGGGGGTGCTCATTCTCGGCGATCAAACCGCTGCCGTCACCAGCAGGCGGACCGGCCGCGCGCATTCGGCCGGACCGAGGAAGACCGCGTGCCCGCACGCGACGCACGCCCATTCGGGGCACTCGCCCGGCTCATGGCCGTCGAGGCACGCCGGCTGCTCGAACAGCCGCTCACCCGCGCAGGAAGCACAGCGCTCATCACCGTGCACATCACAGTGCTCATCGCCGTGTTCATCACGGTGCTCCGGAGAACTCCACAACGCGGTCATCGCACCAGTCATCGATCCGGGGCCTTTCTTCGGGTCGTGGGATCGACGTTGGCACGAGCCGCTGACATTTCCGTGCAACGCGCTCGGCGTGTCCCCAAAGTGGATGCTGAATCGATGCCGCGCGGTGTCTTGGCGAACTTTTTGCGCACTCGAAACCGGCTTTCTGGTCGCCCGTGGGGTGTGGTCGACCCGTACGGGGCCCCGATGCCGAGCCGGCCGGTAAACATCCATCCTGCTATCTGATCATGAATTTGTCGTTCCCAGGCGGAATTTCCGACACCGCGCTCTCGTGTCGGGACCGGCACCCGGTCATGGCACCCTTGAGAGGTGAACCTCGATGACTCCGCCTTCCTGCGCGCCTGCCGTCGCCGGCCCGTTCCGCACACCCCGGTGTGGTACATGCGCCAGGCCGGGCGCTCGCTGCCCGAATACCTGAAGGTCCGCGAGGGTGTGCCGATGCTCACCGCGTGCAGCACGCCCGACCTCATCGTCGAGATCACCCTGCAGCCGGTCCGCCGTTACGGCGTCGACGCGGCCATCTTCTTCAGCGACATCGTCGTGCCGCTCAAGGCCATCGGCGTCGACCTCGACATCAAGCCGGGGGTCGGCCCCGTCGTGGCGGACCCGATCCGCGACGCCCAGGGCCTCGACGTGCTGCGCCCGCTGGAGCCCGCCGACGTGTCCTACGTCACCGAGGCCATCCAGGCGCTGACCGGCGAGCTCGGGGGCACGCCGCTGATCGGCTTCGCGGGCGCGCCGTTCACCCTCGGCTCCTACCTCCTCGAGGGCGGCCCGTCCAAGAACCACGACCGCACCAAGGCCATGATGTACGGCGAGCCCCGGCTGTGGCATGCCCTCATGGAGCGGCTCGGCGACATCGTGCTGGAGCACCTGCGCATCCAGATCAGGGCGGGCGCCTCGGCGATCCAGCTGTTCGACTCCTGGGTGGGGGCGGTGCCGGAGGACGACTACCGCGAGTTCGTGCTGCCGCACACCCGCCGCATCTTCGACGGCCTGGCCGACCTGGACGTGCCGCGCATCCACTTCGGCGTCGGCACCGGTGAGCTGCTCGGCGTGCTCGGCGAGGCCGGGGCCGACGTCGTGGGCGTGGACTGGCGGGTGCCGCTGGACGAGGCCGCCCGCCGGGTGGGCCCCGGCAAGGCGCTGCAGGGCAACCTGGACCCGGCCATCCTGGCGGCCCCCTGGGAGGTCGTGGAGCGCAAGGCCCGCGAGGTGCTGCGCCGGGGCAAGGCCGCCGAGGGGCACGTGTTCAACCTGGGCCACGGCGTGCTGCCCTCGACGGACCCCGACCAGCTCAAGCGCCTGACCGACCTGGTCCACGAAGCCTGAGCCGGCGGCGCGGCCCGTACCCGGTGTGCGGCCTGGGCCGTACACGGTCGGTCCTTCACGAGGGCCGGCCGCGGGTGGCCGTACGTGATTCTTCGCGGTTGATCTGTGCGGGTCGGTCACGACGCCTGGGTCTCGGCGGCGGGTACGGCGGGCTGCGGGCGGGGACGGCGGCGGCGCAGCAGGACGATCACGAGCACCGTCACCGGGGCCACCACGATCAGCCACGGCAGGACCGTGCCGAGCACCGTGAGCAGGACCTTCAGGAAGGCCACCAGCGAGTCCCAGCCCGACTTGAGGCCGCCGAGGAAGCCGGCGGGCTCCTCCGAGGAGTCCGGCACCACGGCGGTCGGGCCGACCAGCCGCAGCGTGAGCGTGGCCATGCCGACCTGGGCGGCGAGCTCCTTCTGCTGCGCCTGCAGCGACTCCAGGTCGGCCTCACGGCCGGCGATCTCCCGCTCCACCTGCAGCACCTGGCCGATGGTGTCGGCCTTCTTCAGCAGCACGCGCAGCGAGTCCAGGGCCTGCTGCGCGGACTTCAGCCGGCTGTCGACGTCCGCGACCTGCAGCGTGACGTCCTGGGTGCCCTGTTCGAGCCGGAGCTGCTTGCCCAGGTCCTTGCCCAGCGAGCCCAGCACGTCGGGGTAGCGCGCCGGCGGGATCTTGAACTCCAGGAGGGCGGAGGCCCTGGTCCGCTCGGCCGAGGTGCTCTCCTCCTTGGCCAGGTGGCCGCCCGCGGCGACGACGACCTGCTTGGCCTGCAGGGCGGCGGCCGGGACGTCCTTGGCGCGCACGGTCATGCTCGCGGTGTAGATGACCTTCCGTTCCTGCTGGACGACCTGCACGTTCGAGGCGAGGTTCTCGTTCGCCTGGCGCTGCGGCTTGGGCATGGCCTGGTCGGCCGCCTCGGGCTCGCTCCCGGCCGCCGACTCCCTCGCGGGGGCGAGCGCCTGCGCCGGCGCGCTGTCCGAGGCCGTACTCCCCGCGCCTCCCGAACAGCCGGCCAGGAACAGGGCCGCGCACACGGCGGTCAACGCCACGCCGATCTGGTGTCTCCTCATGACCGTTAACACGGACGGACGCCCGCGCCGGTTTGCAGGCCGGCGTCACGGTACGGTCACGCCCGGATCGGCGACCGGACCCTTGACGCGGTAGCGTCAGGGAACGTGGAAGGCAACCGGGCACACGTGGTCGTCATCGGAGGCGGGATCTCCGGCCTCGCCGCCGCGTGGCACCTCAGACAGGGCGCGGGCGAGCGGATCAAGGTGACGGTGCTCGAAGGCGCCGCGCGCGTCGGCGGCAAGCTGTACGCCTCCGAAGTGGCCGGCATCGGCGTCGACGCGGGCGCGGAGGCGATGCTGGCCAGGCGCCCGGAGGGCAAGGAGCTCGCCAGGGCGGTCGGGCTCGGCGACGACCTGATGACCCCGGGCACCACCCGCTCTTCCATCTACACCAGAGGCACGCTGCGCGCGCTGCCCAAAGGGCAGTTCATGGGCGTGCCGGGCGACCTGATCGCCCTGGCGAAGTCCGGCATCCTGTCACCCGGCGGGCTGGCACGGGTGCCGCTCGACCAGATCCTGCCGGCCACGCTGGTGCGCACCGACGTCTCCGTCGCCGCCTACATCCGCGCCAGGATGGGCGGCGAGGTGGTCGAGAGGCTGGTGGAGCCGCTGCTCGGCGGCGTCTACGCGGGCCGCGCCGAGCGGCTGTCGCTGGAGGCGACGATGCCGAGGGTGGCCGCCGCCGCCCGCGCCGAGCGCTCCCTGCTCACCGCCGCCCGGCAGATCGTCGGCGACGCGCCCAAGGACGCGGGCCCCGTCTTCACCACGCTCAGGAACGGCATCGGCAGCCTGCCCGAGGCGGTCGCCAAGGCCTCGGGAGCCGACGTCAGGACCGGCGTCACCGCCCGCGAGCTGCACAGGACCGAGACCGGCTGGCGGATCGTCACCGGGCCCGTGCCCCGGCCCGAGACGATCGAGGCCGACGCGGTGATCGTCGCCGTGCCGGGACCGGCGGCGGCCAGGCTGCTCAAGGCGGAAGCCCCCAAGGCGGCGATCGAGCTGGCCAGGATCGAGTACGCCAGCATGGCCGTCGTCACCCTCGCCTACCCGCTCGACGCCTTCCCCGAGCCGCCCACCGGCAGCGGCTACCTCGTCCCCGCCGTCGACGGCCGGGCCGTCAAGGCCGTCACGTTCAGCTCGGTCAAGTGGCCGCACCTGAGCCGGGACCTGCTGATCCTGCGCTGCTCGATCGGCAGGATCGGCGAGGAGCACCTGCTGCAGCGCGACGACGCCGAGCTGGTGTCGGTCGCGATGGCGGAGATGGGCGAGGTGATGGGCGTGCGGGCGCTGCCCCTCGACTCCCGCGTCACTCGCTGGGGCGGCGGGCTGCCGCAGTACAACGTGGGCCACCTCGACCTGGTGGCCAGGGTGCACGCCGCGGTGGCCGGGCAGCCCGCGCTGGCGGTGTGCGGCGCCGCCTACGACGGGATCGGCATCCCCGCCTGCGTCGCCACCGCGCGCACGGCCGCCTCCCGGATTCTGGACCACCTCGCACAGGCAGGAGAATGAGAGCATGACAGAGGGCGCTGCGCGGCCGAAGGCCCGCGATCTCAACCAGGTGATCCGCTACACCATGTGGTCGGTGTTCAAGGCCACCGACCCGGTCCCCGGCAACCGCGACACGGTCTCCGCGGAGGTCGAGGAGCTCCTGGAGCAGGCGGCGGGCAAGGACGTGGTCACCCGGGGCCTCTACGACGTGGCCGGGTTCAAGGCCGACGCCGACTACATGTTCTGGTGGCACGCGCCCACCGCGGAGGGCCTCCAGGACGTCTACTCCCGGCTGCGCCGCACCGAGCTGGGCCGGCACAGCGCGCCCGTCTGGTCGGCGATGGCGCTGCACCGGCCCGCCGAGTTCAACAAGTCCCACATCCCGGCCTTCCTGGCCGAGGAGGAGCCCCGGGCCTACGTGAGCGTCTACCCCTTCGTACGCTCCCTGGAGTGGTATCTCCTCGACGACGCCGAGCGCCGCGCGATGCTGGCCGAGCACGGCAAGATGGCCCGCGACTACCCTGACGTGCGCGCCAACACCGTCGCCTGCTTCGCGCTCAACGACTACGAGTGGATGCTCGCGTTCGAGGCCGACGAGCTGCACCGGATCGTCGACCTGATGCGCACCCTGCGCGCCGCCGAGGCGCGGCGGCACACGCGGCTGGAGATCCCCTTCTACACCGGCGTCCGCAAGCCCGTCCGGGAGCTCATCGCCGACCTGCCCTGACGGCTTCCGGCCGCGCGTTCCGTCAAGGCCGTCGGACGGATCGAGACCCAAGTTGTGGATCCCTCGGACTTGATCTTCCCTGTTTGTCACAATCAGGGAAATTCTGTGCTCGGTACGGGGCGGGCACGGGATCCACGCTTGGCACGGTCCAAGGGGGCACCCCCATGCGGGAACGCGCGGGACGACGGCCGTACGAACAACAGAGCGCCCGGCCGGTCGGCGGACAGCGGGAGGGCGACACGCCGGAGGCGCCGGGGCGGCGCGACGCGGACGATGTCGCGGGGCTGCCGCCCGCTGAGATCGCGGTCTCGGCTCGGCTGGTGGTGCGGCCCGGTGGGAGTGGGCGGCGTAGGGCCGGGAGGCATGCCGCTGGGCGGCGGGGAGTGCGGCGGCGGCGGGGGCGGTCGCGCGGGGCGTGGCTGGCGGGGGCATCGGCGGGGGTGATCGCGCTCGCGGCCGGGGTCATGGGTGTGGTCGGGGTCGACGGCACGCTCGGCGGGTTGCTCGTGGCCGCCGCCACTGCCACCGACGGTGGGGACGGCCGGACTCCGGGTGGAGGTGGCTCGGGCGGTGGGGCGGTTTCGTCCAGGGAGGTCACGCGGGCGGCGCCGAGGTCCGGGACGGTGGCGAGCGGCAGTCCCGGGAGCGCGTCGAAGAAGGCCGGGGACGGGCAGAGCGCGACGGGGCGAGCGGCGGCTTCGGGCGCCCCGGCCTCGGATTCCGGGGCGGGCGCCAAGACGGCTGATTCCGGCGCGGTGGGTGATTCCGGGCTCGACGGTGACCAGGCGCCGGCCGCTGTTCCGGGGGACGTGAGCGGGCGGGCCGGTCCCGGGCGGGTGGACGCGGATCCGGGTGACGTCTCCGGGTACAAGGCCGACGGCCCTTCCCGGCACACCGACCAGGAGGCTGTGGAGTACTTCCGCGACCAGTGGGGCGCCGCCGACGAGGCGACCGGCCGCATCAAAGACATTCGCACCATAGGCCGATATTTGCGCATTTATACTGATTTGTCGGAAACGGCGGGGAACTCATCCCACGCTCTCACCCTGTGCGAGCGCGGCCTGGCGTACCTCAAGGCGAACGGGGTCAAGGACCCGGTGGTGTTCGTCCAAGCCAGGTTCGGGGAGAACGGCAACCCGGTGCTGGCCAACATCCTCGGCCCCTCCGACAGCACCTGCCGGGTCACCCATCCCGCCCCGAACTGACTCGCGACAACCGGGCCACCGCTCTCTCCGAACCACCGGGGTCACCCACTCTGTCCCGGACCGAGGTTGTCACCCACTCTGTCCCGGACCGGTTGTCGCCCACTCGGTCCCGGACCGACGGGGTCGCCCATCCTGTCCCGGACTACCGCACCCGCACCCGGGTCTTCAGGCACACCTCACACCGCTGGGTGACGACACGGCCGATCGTCTCGATCGTCACCCAGCGATGACGAAGATGGACACGCATCACAATCGGCCATTATCCCTACGCGGCGCGCGATACGCACGGTCGCCGCGTGATCACTGCGAGGGGTCGAGCCTCAGCGACACCGAGTTGATGCAGTAGCGATCATCCGTCGGCGTCGCATACCCCTCCCCGTGGAACACATGCCCCAGATGGGAGTCACACCGGGCGCACCTCACCTCGGTACGCGCCATCCCGAGGCTGCGGTCCTCGATCAACGTCACCGCGTCCGACTCCGATGGCTGGAAGAAGCTCGGCCACCCGCAGTGCGACTCGAACTTCGTGTCGGACCGGAACAGCTCGGCCCCGCAGGCGCGGCACGTGTAGACGCCCTCTGTCTTGGTGTCCACGTACTCGCCCGTGAAGGGCTTTTCGGTGCCCGCCTGCCTGAGCACGTGAAACTCCTCGGGCGACAACTGCACTCGCCACTCGTCCTCGCTCTTGACCACCTTGTCCATGCCTCCAGCGTACGAGATGCGGCAAAAAGAGATCTCCACAGGGGGAAGCATCCTTTCTGGGATGAAATTGCGTCTTTGTAGGCAAGGGGGTGTCATCGCCTCCTGCAAGGGGTGAGATCACTCGCGTGATCGCCTGAGCGGTACAGCCCACGCCCGTGCTGGAGCCGCCGGTGATCAACAGGCCGGCCGGGTGGCGCGCCAGCGCCCGGAACGGTGTGCGAATGGTCTCGAGAAGCCCGTCCCGTCGAGCCCTCGGTCCCGCCACTGAGGAGGCTCCGGGACGGGCCCCCGTTCTTGTCGTAGCCCTGCCCTACGCTTCGTGAAGTCATGGGAGTCACCACGACGGCGCCCGCTGACCGTTGAGCTCTTCGCGCTGGAAGGTAGGTTCGTGCCATGGCTTCGCCGTACATCGAGCTTGAGGTGGGGGAGCGGACCGTCAAGGTCACCAACCCTGACAAGGTCTACTTTCCGCAGATCGGCGCCACGAAGCGCGAGCTGGTCGAATATTACGTGAGCGTGGGCGAGGGCGCGCTGCGGGCGCTGAAGGACCGGCCGACCAATCTCAAGCGGCACCCCGACGGAGTGCAGAGCGAGGCGATCTACCAGAAGCGGATGCCGGCCAAGCGCCCCGACTGGCTGGAGACCGTCACCGTGACCTTCCCCAGCGGGCGCAAGGCCGACTCGCTGAGGGTGACCGAGGTGGCCGCCATCGCCTACTGCGCCAATCTGGGGACCATCGACTTCCACCCGTGGCAGGTGCGCGCGGCCGACGTGGAGCATCCGGACGAGCTGCGGCTCGACCTCGATCCGCAGCCGGGGCTGGAGTTCGAGGCGACGCGCAGGGCGGCGTTCCTGGCGCGGGAGGTGCTGGCGGAGTTCGGCATGACCGGGTTCGTGAAGACCTCCGGCAACCGGGGCGTGCACATCGCGGTGCGCATCGAGCCACGCTGGGACTTCGTCGAGGTGCGGCATGCGGGGATCGCGCTGGCCAGGGCGGTGGAGGAGCGTGATCCCGCCCTGGTGACCACGGCCTGGTGGAAGGAGGAGCGCGGCGAGCGCGTCTTCATCGACTTCAACCAGAACGCTCGCGACCGGACCATCGCCAGCGCCTACTCCGTCAGGGCGCAGCCCCACGGGCCCGTCTCCACGCCGCTCACCTGGGACGAGCTGGCCGACGCCGACCCGCGTGACTTCGACATCCGCACCGTGCCGCCCCGCTTCGCCGAGCTGGGCGACGTGCACGCCGCCATCGACGACCACCCGTGCTCGATCGAGGCGCTGCTCGAGCGCTACGACAAGGACGAGCGCGGAGACATGCCCTATCCGCCCAATTATCCGAAGATGCCCGGCGAGCCCAAGCGGGTCCAGCCGAGCAAGGCGCGCGACGACACGGAGTGAGTGCGCCGCATGAGCCGGTCTCACGCCGGCTGAGCGGCAGACGCCGCCGGTCGCGCGCCGTGCGTCACCGCCGAGCAGGTCGTGCGCGCGCCGGCAGCCGATAAATCGATGGCGATCTGGGGGACGGGGCGAATACGCTCACCGGTGTTCGTCGGATACGTCTCAGGGCTTTCGCGCCCTGGAAGGTGGGGAGTCAATGCCTCGGCCCGCGCCAAGCGCGCCTCGTCGTACCGTGGTCCGATTCTGTCGCTGACACGCCACCTCTGACCGGCCGTACGGCCGCCGTGCCCAAGCACGCGCCGTACCGCATCCACCCGCGCGCGAGCGTGGGTCGGCGAGGCCCGCACGGCGCTTCCTTGCTGCTTTTCCCATCACCATTCCGGCAAGGAGTACCCAGGGTGTCCACCCACAAGACCCGTTCCGCACTGACCAACACCTTTCCATGCGTACGCTGCGGCCTGACCGTGGCGGCCGTCGCCGCCGACGGTTCGCGTCGCAACCACTGTCCGAGCTGTCTGCACTCCCTGCACGTTCTCGACCGCGTCGAGGGCGGGCCGTCGGAGTGCGGGGCGCGGATGGTGCCGATCTCGATCGCGGTGCTGCGGACCGGCGACTGGATGATCATCCATCGCTGCACCCGCTGCGCGGAGCTGACGTCCAACCCGATCTGCGCGGACGACAACCAGCTCATCCTCATGCGGATGGCCGTACGCCCGCTCGCTCAGCCGCCGTTCCCGCTCGAAACGTTCGGCGATCTGTGATGGGCGGCCACGGACGAGGGAAATCCGGCGGCCGTAGGCCGCAGCGGCGCAAGGACGTCAGGCACGGTGAGCCTGGCGACGCGTTCCGCTGCGTCGGTTGCCGGTTGGACGTGCCGGTGTTCGCGCCGGGCACGGCCCACCGCAACCACTGCCCGCACTGCCTGACCAGCCTGCACGTCGATCACCGGGTGCCCGGCGACCGGCGGGCGAGCTGCCGGGGCCGGATGGCGGCGCTGAGCGTCTCCGTCCGGCAGGACGGCGAGTGGCTGATCATCCACCACTGCCAGTCCTGCGACGGGCTCAGCGCCAACCGCATCGCGGGCGACGACAACGCGCTCGCCCTGCTCCGCATCGCGATCAGACCGCTGTCGGACAGCGCATTGCCGACTAAGGTCCTGCTCGCTCTCTGAGCGCCCGTGCCCGGCGACTCGGCGCCGGGCACGGATCCCGCCGAAGCCCGTGCCGGCGAACTCGGTCCCGGGCACGGATCCGGCCGAAGCCCGTGCCGGCGAACTCGGTCCCGGCAGAGGTTCGAGAAGCCCGTGCCGGCGGTTCGCCGCCGGCACGGGCGCTCACTCGTCGCCGAACTCCAGGTTCAGTGCGCGGCTGAAGTCGGACACCGCCTCCTCGTGCCGGTCCAGCTCCTGGAAGATCTCGCCCCGCACCCGGTAGGCCCAGACGTAGTCCGCGTCCAGCTCGATGGCCCGGTTCAGGTCCTTCAGCGCCGCCTCGTTGTCGCCCATCTCACTCAGCACCGCGCCCCGGCTGCCCAGCGCGCGATCGTTGTCCGGGTCCAGCTCGACCGCCCGGTTGAGGTCCTGCAGCGCGTCCTCGTAGCGGTCGATCATGCGGTACGCCTCGCCCCGCCTGCTGTACGCCCGCACATACTCCGGATCGGCCTCCAGCGCGCTGGAGTAGTCGGCGATGGCCTCGGTGTACAGGCCCATGCGCTGGTAGAGGTCGCCGCGGGCCAGCCAGGAGTAGGACAGGTCCTCGTTCAGGGCGATGATCCCGGCGTGCAGGTCCAGCGCCTCGTCCAGCCGGTCCAGGTCCACCAGGGCGTCGGCCTTGGCCTCCAGGATCCACAGCGACTCCGGCGACAGGGTCAGCGCGTGCTCGAAGTCCGCCATCGCCTCCTCCAGGCGGCCGAGCGCGGCGTAGGCCTGGCCGCGTGAGCCGAGGGCGTAGGAGCTGTCCGGCTCCAGTTTGAGCGACTCGCCGAAGTCGGCGATCGCGGCGTCGTACCTGTCGATGATCCGATGGCTCTCCCCGCGCAGCCGCCAAGCTCTGGCGTTGTCCGGTACGAGAGCGATCGACTCGGTCAAGTCCGCGATCGCCGCGTCATGGCGGCTCAGCGCGATGTACGATTCGGCACGGCTGCGCAGCACGGAGGCACGGGACTGGGCCGCTGCCTCGGGTAGGTCTCGCTGATCGGTGATCCCCTCGCTCATGACGGGAAATCTATCTGACTAAATGCTGATAATGGCTGCCTTTTCCCGCGTGTATTCGAGGACGGCGTCGTGGCCGTACCCACTGTCCTTGACCCCGCCGAACGGCAGGCCGGGAGGCATCTGGCGGAAGGTGTTCACCCACACCGTGCCGCTCTCCAGATCCCGTACGAACCGGTGCGCACGCCCCAGATCGCGCGTCCACACCCCGGCAGCCAGACCGTAGGAGGAGTCGTTGGCGATCGCCAGCGCCTCCTCGTCCTCCTCGAACGGGATCGCCACCGCCACCGGCCCGAAGATCTCCTCCTGGCAGACGCGCAGCGAGTTGTCCGTCGCGGTGTAGAGCGTGGGGGAGACCCAGTAACCGCCGGGCAGGCCCGGCACCACCTCGGCGCCCGTCCTGCCGCCGAAGACCAGCTCGGCGCCCTCCTTCTCGGCGATGTCCAGGTAGGACGTGACGCGCTCGAACTGCTCGGCCGAGACGATCGGGCCCATCGTGGTCGCCAGGTCCAAGGGGTCGGCCAGCACCAGGTCCCCGGCGATCCGCTCGATCCGGGCCAGCAGGTCGTCCCAGACGGAGCGGTGGATCAGGATCCGCGAACCGGCCACGCACACCTGGCCCGCGTTCCCGGTGTAGACGGAGTTCACGGTGACGCCTTGGGCGGCGGCATCCAGATCGGCATCCGAAAACACGATATTTGGCGATTTGCCGCCTAGTTCGAACGTGAGCGGTTTGAGGGCGTCCGCCGAGGCCCGGGTGATCGCCTGCCCGGTCGCCGTCGAGCCGGTCAAGCTGACCTTGCCGACGCCGCGATGCCGTACGAGCGCGTCGCCCACCGCCTCGCCCAGCCCGCTGACGATGTTCAGCACCCCGGGCGGGAGCACCTCGGCCAGCAGCTCGCCCAGCCGCAGCACCGACGCGCTCGCCTGCTCCGCGGGCTTGACGATCACCGTGTTGCCCGCCGCCAGCGCGTAGGCGGCCTTGGCGGAGAACGTCGAGATGGGCGAGTTCCACGGAATGACACAGACGGCCACCCCGTACGGCTCCCGCCGCGTCAGGCCGAGCTGGTTCGGCCCCAGGATCACCGTGTCGCCCTTGACCGCCTCCAGACACTGGCCCGCCGCCAGCTCCCAGAGGAAGGTCATGCCGGGCAGGTCCTTGTGCAGGGTGTCGCGCAGGATCCGGCCGTTGTCCCTGGTCTCCAGCCTGGCGAGCTCCTCGGCGTGCGCCGCGAACACCTGCGCCACCTTGCGCAGGAAGCGCGCCCGGCCCAGCGCGGGCATCGCCGCCCAGCCGGGGAACGCCCGCCGCGCGGCCTCGACGGCGGCCTCGGCGTCGGGCCGCCCGCTCGCCGGCACCCGCGTCCACACCTCGCCGGTCGCCGGGTTCACCGAGTCCATCGTCGCGCCGCCGGTCGCGGGGACCAGTTCGCCGCCGATCAGGTTCCGATAGTCTGCCACGCGCCCAAGCATATGCTTGCTTGATTAGCTCGGCCAGTCACACCACGGGCACGCCCAGATCGGTGGGACGGCCGGACGGCGGCTCGGTCAGGCCGGGGTCGAGCTGCTTCATCAGCCGCCGCACCAGCGCCGCCCGGCGTACCCGCTCCCGTCCCAGCTCCTTCGGGATCACGCCCAGATGCCCGCCCGACGGGTAGATGTTCGGCGCGTTGCGCAGCCCCATCTTCAGGTAGACCGGCGCCGCCGCCCGGACGATCTCCACCGCCTCGTAGAACCGTACGAACCCGCCTTGATCATCCGGAACCTCCAGATAGAGGTCGATCGGCAGGCTCGTCGCGGCCCGCACCTCCGCGAGCTGCGGCACCGTCAGGTCGGTGCCGACATTGAGCGTGCTCGCGCCGAGCCGCTCGAAGACGGCCGCGGTGGGACCGTTGGTGAGCGGCACCAGCACGGAGGTCTTCAGCACCAGGCCCGCCGGCAACGTGCCGTCGGCCTTGAGCTGCCACAGCACCTCCAACGCGCCCAGATCCCCCACGAGCAGACTGCGAATCCCCAGCTCACAGGCCCGCAGTGCGTCCGCCACGCACGCCGCCACCATGGCGTTCCCGCGCGCCGCCGCGCCGACGGCCTGCGTCACCTTCGCCTGACCGCCGGTGTCCCACGCGGCACGCGGCCCCAGGAACAGATTGACCTCGATGCCCCGCTCGGCCCCCAGCTCCGCCA
This sequence comes from Nonomuraea glycinis, assembly GCF_035920485.1. GTDB lineage: Bacteria > Actinomycetota > Actinomycetes > Streptosporangiales > Streptosporangiaceae > Nonomuraea > Nonomuraea glycinis. Next base: position 9,067,560 of record NZ_CP109166.1, on the reverse strand, counting down.
TCGCGGAGATCTCCTCGTCCGACAGCATCATCACCCCGCTGCCCTGCGACGTACGGTGCACCGGCACGCCGAGCCGATCCGCCTCCTCGACCACCGCCGCCAGCACCTCCGGCCCCTCCACACTGGGAATCTCGAAGCGGTACGCCGCGCCGTCGGCGAAGCGCGCCCCGGAGACGGGCGGCGCCTGCAGCACCGGGTGACCGAGCCGCGCCATGAGCGCGTGCAGATCGGCAAGGCTGGTCATCGCGATTCTCCTCGCTGTGCATCCCATCGTGTACGCCCACCGCCCGCGGCTCGCCGCCGGCCACCACCAGCTTCCTCCATCGACCACCCGAGCAAGACCCCCGCCCCGTATGGCCGAGGATCACCTGGTCACAGGGCCGGACACCCTTTCAACCGGCTTTGGGGGCGATCCGGCGCGGTGAGTTCAGCGGCGGGGTGGACGCGAGGCGAGGGCAGGGTGGCGGGCGGTCATAAGATCGAGGGATGGAGCTGGTTCCGGGAGTCCACGTCGCCGTCACCGATCGTCATGGAGGCGTCAGCGAGCCGCCCTACGGCACGCGCAACCTCGGCGGGCTCACCGGCGACGACCCCGCCGCCGTACGGGCGAACCGGGCGGGCGTGGCGGCGGAGCTCGGCGTGCGGGCCATCGTGTTCATGCGCCAGGTGCACGGCGCCGAGGTGGCCTATGTGAGCGAGCCTTTCGGAGAGGACGCGCCCCCGGTCGACGGCGTCTACACCACCGAGCCCGGCCTGGCGCTGGCCTCCCTCGGCGCGGACTGCCCAGCGGTGCTGGTGGCCGACCCGGTCGCCCGCATGGTCGGCGCCGCCCACTCAGGCCGCCCAGGCACAGAGGCCGGGGTCGCGGCGGCACTGGTCGCCGCGATGGCCGACAAGGGGGCGGACCCGCACCGGATGGCCGCGCTGATCGGCCCCGGAGCCTGCGGCCGCTGCTACGAGGTCCCCGCCGAGCTACGCGCCCAAGTGGCCGCCAAGATCCCGGAAACCTCCTCCACGACCTCCTGGAACACTCCGGCCCTGGACCTGCGCGCCGGCATCGAGGCCCAACTCCGCGCAGCGGGCGTACCAGACGTCCGGCACGACGCCCGCTGCACACTGGAATCCGACGACCTCTACTCCCACCGTCGCAAATCCCCGGGCCGCTTCGCGGGCCTCATCTGGCTCGCCTGACCCACACCGAAAGCCGCACCAGACGCAGGCCCGCTTCCCGGGCTTGTCCGGCTCGCCGGGTCACAGGCGGAGGCACGCACCCGCCTGAATACGGGCGGAGGCAACGCCTCGCCTGGTCACGGGTAGAGGTGCGCACCCCGGACGGTCCCAGGGCGCTTCGCGCGCCGACTTGGCTGAACTGTGGCGGGCGTTGTCACTGTTTCGCCCAAATCTGATCAAGTCGTGACATCCGCGACAAATCTTTCGGCAGTTTTTTGGTTGATCAGATCCCCTGTCCACGCCGTCCAGCCCTGGGAGCGTGGGGTTGCGCCGTACTGGCGTGGGGTCTGGATGCGGTGACGAAGGGGGACGTCGATGACGGGCGGGACGAAGGCGGGGGCCACGGTCACGGGCCTGGGGGCCACCACGCCACTGGGCGGGGACGTGGCCGCCACCTGGGCGGGCATGCTCGCGGGGCGCTCCGGGGTCGCGATGCTCGAACAGGACTGGGCCGAGGACCTGCCCGTCCGGATCGCCGGCCAGATGCTGGTGGACCCGGCGGAGGTGCTGGGCAGGGTAGGGGCCAGGCGGCTGGACCGCTTCCAGCAGGCCGCACTCGTCGCCGCCCGGGAGGCGTGGGCCGACGCCGGAGCCCCTGAGGTGGAGCCCGAACGCCTGGCGGTGGTCATCGGTACGGGCGTCGGCGGCATGCGGACCACGCTCGACCAGGATGATCTTATGGAGGCGTCAGGCCCGCGCCGGGTCTCGCCGTACACCATTCCCATGCTGATGCCGAACGGCGCCGCAGGTGTGATCAGCATCGAGTTCGGGGCTCGTGGCGGTGCGCACACCCCGGTGAGCGCCTGCGCCTCCGGGGCCGAGGCGATCGCCATGGGCCTGGACCTGATCCGCCTGGGCCGCGCCGACGTGGTGATCGCCGGTGGCGCCGAAGCGTGCCTACATCCGCTGGCCCTTGCCGGGTTCGCCCAGATCAAGGCGCTGTCCACGCGCAATGACGCGCCGCAGGAGGCGTCCAGGCCGTTCGACGCCGGGCGGGACGGGTTCGTGCTGGGGGAGGGGGCGGGGGTGGTGGTGCTGGAGCGCGCCGGGTTCGCCTCGGCTCGTGGCGCGCGGGCCCACGCCACGCTGGCCGGCGCGGGCACTACCTCCGACGCCCGCCACATCACGGCCGCCGACGTGGACGGGCAGGTCCGTGCGATGCGCCTGGCCCTGGCGGCGGCCGGCCTGGGCCCGCTCGACATCGGTCATGTGAACGCGCACGCCACCTCAACCCCGACCGGCGATGTGACGGAGAGCGCTTCGATCGCCGAGGCGCTGGGCACGCATCCCGCCGTCACCGCGACCAAGTCGATGACCGGCCACCTGTGCGGTGCCGCGGGAGCGGTCGGCGCGATCGCCGCCATCCTCGCGCTCCGCGACGGCCACATCCCCGCCACCCGCAACCTGGACCGCCTCGACCCCCAGATCAAACTCGACATCGTCACCGGAGCCCCACGCCAGGGCAAGTGGACAGCGGCGATGACCAACGCCTTCGGCTTCGGCGGCCACAACACATCCCTGACCTTCACCACCTGAGCCGCCCGGCCGCCACCCGCCCAGCCACCACCCACCGGCCACCCGCCCAGCCGCCACTCGAACAGCCACCACCCACCGGCCACCCGCCCAGCCACCACCCACCGGCCACCCGCCCACCCGCCACTCGAACAGTCCGGGCCGCCGGCTCAGCTGGGCTTGTGGTTGCCGTTGAACACCGCGTTGACCAGCACGATGCCGATCCAGACGGGGATGTACGCGGCGCTGCCGCCATCGCTGAACAAGGTGATCAAAATCGTGGCGACCGTGCCCAGGGCCAGCGAGACGATCGCCAGCGCGAGCCGCTGACCGTCCCTCATCCGGTCCTGCTTGGCCATGTCCTTGGCTTGCGGAGCCGCGGCAAGGCGCTCGTCCACCCGTCTGTCGACCTCTTTGCCCATCTTGTCGAGAAACGACTCGACGATGGCATCCTCGAAGTCCGGGCCGAGGTCGCGGCGAGCGGACACCGCCGCCTTTAGCTCATCTCCGGTGCTCATATGTCGAGATATATCGCTAAGCGCGCTATCGGGCAAGAATATCGTCAAGGTTGTACGACACCGGCCGCTCCAGTTGCTCGTACGTACACGAGAGCGGGGTGCGGTCGGGGCGCCAGCGCCGCCACTGGGCGGTGTGCCGGAACCGGTCGCCCTCCATCTGGTCGTAGGCCACCTCGATCACCAGCTCCGGCCGGAGCGGGATGAACGACAGGTCCTTCTTGGCGTTCCAGCGTGAGATCGCCCCCGGCACCCGCTGACCGCCCGAGGCGGGGCTGGGCGCGGGCTGGCCCACGCCGGCCGCCGCCTGCTCGGCCCAGTGCCCCCACGGGTGCTCACCCAGGCCGGCGATGTACGGCTTGAGCTCCTCCACCAGCTCGGCCCGGCGCGCCATCGGGAACGAGGCCGCCACCCCCACATGGTGCAGCCTTCCGTCGTCGCCGTAGAGGCCGAGCAGGATCGAGCCCACGATGGGACCGCTCTTGTGCTCGCGGTAACCGGCGACCACCACGTCGGCGGTGCGCTCATGCTTGACCTTGAACATCGTCCGCTTGTCCGGGAGGTAGGGCTGGTCGCCCGGCTTGACGATGATGCCGTCGAGCCCGGCCCCCTCGAACATCTCGAACCACTCGGCGGCCTGCTCGTCATTGACCGTCACCGGCGTGAGGCGGACGGACCTGCCCTTCTCCGGGAAGATCTCCACCAGGCGCGCCCGGCGCTCCCTGAACGGCGCCTCCATCAGCGACTCGTCCCCGATCGCCAGCAGATCGAAGGCCACGAAGGAGGCCGGGGTCCGCTCCGCGAGCATCTTCACCCGGGAGGCCGCCGGGTGGATGCGCTGCTGCAACGCCTCGAAGTCGAGCTGTGATCCCTGCGGCAGCACGATCTCACCGTCGACCACGCACTTGTCCGGCAGCTCCTGCTTGACGGCCTCGACCAGCTCGGGGAAGTAGCGCGTGAACGGCCGCTCGTTACGGCTGCCGAGATAGACCTCGTCCCCGTCCCGGAACACGATGCACCGGAACCCGTCCCACTTCGGCTCGTAGAACAGGTCGCCGTCCTGCTTGGGCATGGCCTTGATCGGCTTGGCCAGCATCGGCGCCACCGGCGGCCGCACCGGAAGATCGAGATCCGGGATCGGCTCGGGCTCCTTGGCCTTCCGCTTCCCCCGCCCGCCCACCGACTCCGCGACGGCCTCGACAGGCGACTCCGCGACGGCTTCGACAGGCGACTCCGCCATGGCCTCGACAGGCGCCTGTGCGGCTTGCGCGTCCGGCTCTGCCGCCGGTCGCGTGATCGGGTCCGTCGTCGGCCCTGCGGCTCGCGCGTCAGGTGCTGTCGCCGGTGGCGTGGTCGGGTCTGTCATCGGCTCGGCTCCCTCGTGTAGCGGCAGAAGAGGACCCCCTCCTCCTCCAGCACCTGCCTCAGCTCCAGCTTGACCTGCGACGGCTCCCCGTCGAGGATGCGCGCCGCGCCACCGCCGAGCAGCATCGGGCTGACCGACAGGCACAGCTCGTCGACCAGCCCGGCCGCCGCGAGCTGGGCGTTGATCCGCGGCCCGCCCTCGCACAGGATCCGGCTCAGGCCACGCTCGTGCAGCTCCGCCACCGCCGCCCGCAGGTCCACGCCCTCGTCGCCGGCCACGATCACGTCGGCCACCTCGGCCGCCGCCTTGAGCCGGGCGGCGGGGGCGCTCGCACAGGTCACGATGATGGTCCGGCTGCCGCCGGTGAACAGCGGGCCGGTCAGGTCGAGGTCGAGGCCCCGGCTGACGACCGCGAGCGGCGGGGCCGCCGGCCGGCCCGCCCGGATCTCGCGCCACGACTCGCGCGGGTTGACCGCGGCGTACCGCTCGGCTCTGACGGTCGCGGCGCCCGCCATGATGACGTCGGCGAGCCCGCGCAGGACCCCGAAGACGCGCTTGTCGCCCTTGCTGGAGAGCCCGCCGGACAACCCGTCCAGCCAGGCGCCGCCGTCGACGCTGGCCACCATGTTGAGGCGCAGCCACGGCCTGTCCACCGGGTAGGCATAAGCCCGCTCGATGTCAGGATTGTCTTCGATGTCGGGATGGATCCGGCGCACCCCTCTACCTTGGCACACGCCTCCGACAAGTTGCCGCGACGACCTACTGGGCCCGCGGCTGGCGCAGCACCTGCAGCGAGCGGGAGGTGACGGCGACCAGGTCACCGGGCTGCCAGGCGTCGTCGACGTAGAGGTTGTCGCAGCTCTCGTCGTTGGTGTCGAGCACGGGCAGCCAGCTCCCGCCGAACGCCCCGCCGGGCAGGGTGAACGTCATGTCCTCGTGGTGGGCGTTGATCAGCAGCAGGAACGAGTCGTCCGTGATGCGCTCGCCGCGCGGCCCCGGCTCGGTGATCGCCTCGCCGTTCAGATAGACCATCAGCGACTTGGCGTAGCTGACGTGCCAGTCGCTCGCGGTCATCTCGGTGCCGCCGGGGGTGAGCCAGACCAGGTCGCGCTTGCCGTTGTCGGGATGGCGGCCGTGGAAGAAACGGCGGCGCTGGAAGACCGGGTGCTCGCGCCGCAACTTCGACAGCAGCCGGACGAACGCCAGCAGATCGGACTCGGTGTGCAGGTGCGACCAGTCGATCCAGGCGATCTCGTTGTCCTGGCAGTAGGCGTTGTTGTTGCCCCGCTGGGTGCGGCCGAGCTCGTCGCCGTGGGAGAGCATCGGGACGCCCTGCGACAGGAAGAGCGTGGCCAGGAAGTTGCGCCGCTGGCGCTGCCGGAGCCGGACGATCTCCGGATCCTCCACCGGGCCCTCGGCCCCGCAGTTCCAGGAGCGGTTGTCGTTGGTGCCGTCGCGGTTGTCCTCGGCGTTGGCCTCGTTGTGCTTGCGGTCGTAGGACACGAGGTCGGTGAGGGTGAAGCCGTCGTGACAGGTCACGAAGTTGATCGAGGCCACGGGCCGGCGGCCGGAGGTCTCGTAGAGGTCGGCCGAGCCGGTCAGCCGCGAGGCGAACTCCGGCAGCGCGGAATGCGTCCCCCGCCAGAAATCTCGTACGGTGTCGCGGTATTTCCCGTTCCACTCCGTCCACAAAGGCGGGAAATTTCCGACCTGGTACCCGCCGGGCCCCACGTCCCACGGCTCCGCGATCAGCTTGACCTGCGAGATCACCGGATCCTGCTGGATGAGGTCGAAGAAGGCGCTCAGCCGGTCGACGTCGTGCAACTCCCGGGCCAGCGCCGACGCCAGGTCGAAGCGGAACCCGTCGACGTGCATCTCCAGCACCCAGTAACGCAGCGAGTCCATGATGAGCTGCAGCGCGTGCGGCGAGCGGACGTTGAGCGAGTTGCCGCAGCCGGTGTAGTCGAGGTAGTAGCGCCGGTCGTTGTCGTGCAGCCGGTAGTAGGCGGCGTTGTCGATGCCCCTGAAGCCGAGCGTCGGCCCCATGTGGTCACCCTCGGCGGTGTGGTTGTAGACGACGTCGAGGATCACCTCGATGCCCGCCTCGTGCAGCGCCTTCACCATGGCCTTGAACTCGGGCACCTGCTCGCCGCGCGTCCCGGCGCCGGAGTAGCCGCCGTGCGGGGCCAGGTAGGCCATCGTGTTGTAGCCCCAGTAGTTGGTCAGCCCCCGCGCCACCAGGAAGTGCTCGGGCATGTAGTGGTGCACCGGCATCAACTCGACCGCCGTCACCCCGAGCGAGAGCAGATGGTCGATGATCGCCGGATGCCCCACCCCCGCGTAGGTGCCCCGCAACTCCTCGGGCACGCCGGGATGACGCATGGTCAGCCCCCGCACGTGCGCCTCGTAGATGACACTCTCGTGGTACGGGGTCCGCGGCGACCGGTCGTTGCCCCAGTCGAAGAACGGATTGATCACCACGTTCTTCGGCATGTAGGGGGCGCTGTCGGTGGTGTTGAGCTGGGACGGATCGGTGAAGTGATAGGGGAACAGCGCCTCGTTCCAGGTCAGCTCACCGTCGACGGCCTTGGCGTAAGGGTCGAGGAGCAGCTTGGAGGCGTTGGTCCGCTGCCCGAGCGCCGGGTTGTGCGGACCGTGTACGCGATAGCCGTAGCGCTGGCCCGGCATGATGCCGGGCAGGTAGCCATGCCAGACGAACCCATCCACCTCAGGAAGATCGACCCGTTCCTCCGAGCCGTCATCGTGGAAAAGGCACAGCTCAACTCGCTCGGCCACCTCGGAGAACACCGAAAAACTGGTGCCAACGCCGTCCCAGGTGCCGCCGAGTGGATAAGGTTCGCCCGGCCAGACTTCGCGCATGTGACTTGATTGTCGCATGCGATCGGGGCCTTACTAGAGCAGTTCGGCCTTCAGCGTGATCGTCGTGCCCGACAGGGCCTTGCTGACCGGGCAGTTGGCCTTCGCATCTTCCGCGGCGCTCTGGAACTGCTCGGCGGTGAGACCGGGCACCTGCCCCTTGACGGTGATCACGATGCCGGTGATGCCCTCACCCGGCTGGAACGTGACGTCCGCGCTGGTCTGCAGCGACTCGGGCGGGGTGCCCGCGCCGGCCAGACCGTGCGAGAGCGCCATGGAGAAGCACGAGGAGTGGGCGGCCGCGATGAGCTCCTCGGGCGAGGTCTTGCCATTGGCGGCTTCGGCCCTGGACGGCCAGGAGACCTCGAAGGTGCCGACACCGGAACTGTCGAGCGAAACCGTGCCCGAACCGTCGAGCAGGGCGCCCTTCCACTGCGTGGTCGCGGTGCGAGTCGTGGCCATGGGAATTCTCCTTCTGGTAGCGGACTTCTGACATTATCTCGGTTCGGCAACGTAGCCGTGCACCGGCATCCGTCTGCCCTTTTCCGGCGAATAATGACATGCTCGGTTCGCGGCACACTCGCCGCCCAGGTACGTGTCACGGGAGTGTGGTGCCAGTGGAGGCGCCCTACGACGACCGCCTGCTGCACCAGCGGGTGGTCGGCGGCGACGAGGCCGCGCTCGGGGAGATCTACGATCGGCTCGCCTCGCTGATCTTCGGTCTGTCCCTGCGGGTCACCAGGGACCGGGTGATCGCCGAGGACATCACGCAGGAGGTGTTCCTGGTCTTCTGGGAGCGCCCCTTGGCCTACGACCCCGAACGGGGCACGCTGCGGGCCTGGCTCGCCACCATCGCGCACCGCCGCGCCGTCGACCACGTCCGGGTGGAGGAGCGCCGGCGGGTCTCGGTGCTGGGCCCCCGGCTCTTCGAGCGCGAACCTGACAGGCTGGAGGACACGGTGCTCGCCGCCGACGAGGCCCACCGGGTCCGACGGGCCGTCGAGGCGCTGCCCGGCGGGCTGCGCGAGGTCGTCGAGCTGGCCTACTTCGGCGGCAGGACCTACCGCCAGGTGGGCGAGGAGTTAGGCGTGCCCGAGGGCACGGCCAAGTCGCGCATCCGGCTCGCGCTGCGCAGGCTGGCCGACGCGCTGGCACAGGAAGAGGTGTGATGGACCCGCTCGAGCGTCTGTACGTGGACGCGCTGCTGGAGGACCCCGAGGAGCCCAAGCGGTCGCTGCGGCCGCAACTGCTGGCCGGGGCGAGGGCACGGCGCAGGCCGGCGGCCCCCACGGCCGACTGGGCGCGCCCGTACGCGGGCCGGGTCGCCGCCATGGACGCGCTGCTGGCCGCGGCCGTCGAGGACGACTGGTCGCGCGTCATCGTCGAAGGCTGGACGCTGCAGGAGCTCGTCGCCCACCTGGCGGCCAAGGACGGCCTGCTCGCGGCCTCGGTCGGCGCGCCCGTGCTCGGCCCCGAGCTCACCACCGCCGACTCCGCCGCCCGTACGGCCGACGTGCAGTCCTACGAGCGGGCCCGCAGCCCTGAGCAGACCCGCAGGGACTGGCGGGCCCAGGCCGACGCCCTGTGCCGCCACCTGGCGAACCTGCCCGCAGCCGAGCCCGCCGCCCTCGACGGCCTGAACGCCCCCGTGTCGGACCACATCCTGGCCAGGGCCCTGGAGACGTGGGTGCACACCGACGACGCGGCCCGGGTCGCCCGCATCACCCTGCCGCTGCCGCTCCCCGAGCACATCCACCCGACGGCGGACATGTGCGCCAGGCTCCTGCCGTGGACGATGCTGCTGTCGGGGCACGACGCGTCGGGCCGGACGCTCGGGCTGGAGCTCACCGGCCCGGGCGGCGGCGCCTGGCACCTCGCGCTCGGCGCCGAGGACGGCGCCGCCGCCGGCGAGCCGGACGCCCGCATCACGGCGGACGTGGTGGCCTTCTGCTTCCTGCTGGGCGGCCGAGGGGACGCCGAGACCTTCGAGGCCACCCTGGCGGGCGACGTCGCCCTGGCGCGCGACGTCCTCGCCACCGCACCCGCGCTCTCCGGTCCCTGACGCCGCCGCCGGGGACCGGCTCCCGCCTCGTCAGGCCTCGGGCTGGGTCTCGTCCTCGGTGACCAGGTCTCTGGCGTACTCGTCGTCGGACTCGGCCAGGACCCGCTTGACGCCGAGCTCGGCGCGGGTGTCGCCCCGGGAGGCCAGACCGCGGGTGGCCTCGGCGACCGTCCGCAGGTCGCTGTCGTCCAGGCGTTCGGCGAGGGCCTGCCTGATCTCCGGGGTGTCGGCGTCCAGCCCGGCCAGGCCGGCCGTGGCCCAGTCGCGGACCTCGTCCTCCTCCTCGCGCGTCATCGCGATCAGCAGGGCCAGGCCTTCGGCGTGGTCCGGCGGCAGCACGTCCGCCAGCGCGATCGGGTCGGTCATCGTCCGCTTGTGCCCCTCGCGGCCGATGAGGTCCAGCACCTGCGGCAGGGCGCGCGGGTCGCCCTGGTGGCCGAGCGCGGACAGCACCGAGCGCAGCACCTGGGGATTGCTCTCGGTGGTGGTCATCTTCTGCAGCAGCGGGAGTGTGCGCTCGCGATAGGGCTTGTCGTCCTCGGTGACGCCGAACTGGGCGATCGCGTCCACCCCGAACTCGCGCTCCCTGGCGTCCTCGCTGAGGCACAGCCGGGTCAGCGCCTCGTAGGTCTCGTCGTCGGACCGCTTGATCAGCGCGTCGGCCACCACCCACCACGTCTCGGCGTCCTCGTCGATGTCGCGGTGCGCCAGGGCGCGGGCCACGAGCTGGTCGACCGGCGTGTAGACGTCGGTGGCCTCCTCCAGCAGGGTCGTGACCGCCGCGTGGCCGCGCTGAGCCTGCACCTGCTCCGTCTGCGACCCGTCGGGCGAGCGGCCCGCCACGGTGACCAGCTCGGTGCCGTCCTTGGCGAACTGGCGGGCGACGACGTACTCCCAGTCGTCCTGCTCGACCTGGTCGAGCAGCGCGCTCTCCAGGTGCACGCCGACCCAGTCGGCGGCGATGTCGAGCGGGGTGTCGCCGTCGCCGTCGTACTTCTGCGCGTCCGCGCCGGCCGCCAGCAGCTCGCGTACGACGCCGAGCGCGCCGCGTCGGGCGGCCAGCGTCAGGGGCGTGTCGCCGCCCTCGTTGGCGGCGTCGACGTCGGCCCCGGCTTCGAGCAGGAGCCTGGCGGTGTCGGCGTTGCCGTTGGAGGCGGCCCAGAGCAGCGCGGTCCAGCCGCCGGCCTCCTTGCCGTCCACCTCGGCCCCGGCGGCCAGGAGGGCCTGGGCGACCTCGACCCGGTCGGTGGCGGCGGCCGCGCACAGCGGCAGGCCGCCGTCGCCGGTGTCCTCGCCTGCCTCGCTGGCGAGGTTGGGGTCGGCGCCCTGGGCGAGCAGTTCGCTCACCTTCTCCGACTCGCCGTTCAACGCCGCAAGGTAGAGCTGTTCCTCATGCATAAAAGGACCCTAGCCTGGCCCAGCCGCGCCGCGGGACCAGGCCGGGCCCTGACTGCTGATACGCGGCGAACGTCGATAAGGGTTCAATACGTTCGATTGATGGTGATTCCTCCCATAGGAGGACCTTGTTCGGGAATAAACGCGATATGTTGCGAGTATGAGTGACCCTGGGGAGGTTAGAGCCTCCGACGCCGAGCGTGAAGCCGTCGTGGAGCAGCTCCGCGAGGCTTCGGTCGAAGGCAGACTGACGCTCGCCGAGCTGACCGACCGCACCGAGGCGGCCTACACCGCCACCACCCACGCCGAGCTGGCCCTGCTCACCCAGGATCTGCCGGAGGGCGCACCGGTTCGCACCCCGGCGCCGCGGCCCGAGGGCGGCAAGCGCCGGTGGTTCGTCGGCGTCATGGGCGACACCAAGCGGCGCGGCACCTGGCGGATCGACCAGGAGCTCGGCGCGGTGGCCGTGATGGGCGACGTGCTGCTGGACCTGCGCGAGGCAGAGGTACGCACCGACACCGTCGACATCCTGGCCGTCTCCGTGATGGGCGACGTCAAGATCATCGTCCCCGACGGCGTCAACGTCGACCTCGACGGCATGGCCATCATGGGCGACAAGCGCGTCGACGTACAGGAAGCGCCGCCCGGCACCAGCGCGCCGGTGATCAGGGTGCGCGCCTACGCGGTGATGGGCGACGTCAAGGTACTCGGCGACTCCCGCGCCAAGCCGCTCAAGCGACGCTGGGCGGCCTGGCGCGAGCACTGGCGGGAGCTGCACGGCGACGACTGGCGCGACACCGGCCGCTCCATCGGCCGCTGACTCGCGGCACCGGCGTTATGACGCCACCAACGTCGGCGGGGCTCCGGTTATGACGCCACCACGTCGGCAGGGCTCCGGTTATGACGCCACCACGTCGGCAGGGCTCCGGTTATGACGCCACCACGTCGGCGGGGCTCCGCAGGGCCGCTTCGTAGCGCTCCAGGAGCACCTGGGCGAGCTCCGGCGCCGGGCCCAGCACGTCGGCGACCACGTCGGCGCCGGCTGCCAGGGTGGTGCGCCGTACCTTGTCGGCGAAGTAGCCCGGAGCCAGCAGGTAGGGGGCGACCACCACGCGCGGCGCGCCTGCCTGCCTGAGGTGGGCGACGGCCCGCTCGGGCGACGGGTCCACGGCGGAGGCGTAGGCGGGCGTCACGGCCCACCAGCCAGGGCTCCACGACCGGGCCATCCGGGCGATGAGCGCGTTCGCGCGGGCGTCACTCGAACCGGCCGACACCAGCACCACCGCCGTGTCCGGATCGCCGGCCGGCACGCCCGCCTCGGCCAGGCGCCGCTCCAGCGTCGCCGACAGCAGCGGGTGCGGCCCGAGCGTCGTGCCGTAGCGCACACGCAGCCGCGGCTCACGCGCCCTGGCCTCGTTGAGCGCCGCGGGCAGGTCCACCCTGCTGTGGTACGCCTCCGTCAGCAGCAACGGCAGCACCACGGCCTCCCGCAGGCCGTGCAGCGCCTGTGCGAGCGTCGGGGTCGAATGGTCGAGGTAGGCGGTGCGCACCGGAACCCCCGGCCGCGCCCGCCGTACCTCGTCCAGCAGCGCCTCCACCGTCGCGGCGGCGCGCGGATCACGCGACCCGTGCGCCACCGCCACCAGCGGAACGCCGCTCTGGCCCGTCCCGTCTGCCAACGGGACGGGCCACCGGCTGGGAGTTACAGGTGAATGCCGCATTCGACCTTCCCCAGCCCGGCCCAGCGGCCGCTGCGCGGGTCCTCGCCTTCGGCGACCTGGCGGGTGCACGGGGCGCAGCCGATCGACGGGTAGTTGTCGTAGTGCAACGGGTTGATCAGCACCCCGTTGTCGGCCATGTAGTTGTCGACGTCTTCCTGCGTCCACTTGGCGATCGGGTTGACCTTGACCATCTGCCGCTTGGCGTCCCACTCGACGACCTTGGTGCCGGTACGGCTGGTCGCCTCGTCGCGGCGGATGCCGGAGATCCACGCCAGGTAGGGCTCCAGGGCGCGGTTGAGCGGCTCCACCTTGCGCAGGTAGCAGCACAGGTCGGGGTTGCGGCCGAACAGGCGGGGACCGAGGTCGCGGTCCTGCTCCTGGACCGTGCGCGACGACTTGATGTTGATCACGTTGACGTCATAGACCTGCTGGACCGCGTCGCGGGTGCCGATCGTCTCGGCGAAGTGGTAGCCGGTGTCGATGAACAGCACGTCCACACCCGGCTTGACCCGGCTGACCAGGTCGATGAGCAGGGCATCGCTCATCGAGGAGGTCAGGCAGAGCCGGTCCCCGAACGTGGCCGCGGCCCAGCGGATGATCTCGCGTGCGGAGGCGTCCTCCAGGAAGATCGCGGCGGACTCGACGATGTCCTGCAGGTCGAGCGTGCTCCGCTGCTGCCCCAACCCGACCTCGATGTCGACGAGCGTCATATGTTCACTCCGATTCCGAGAAATTTCAGCTTGAAAGCGCGGGAGCATGACCGGCAGTACCAGCCGGACCCGGTGCCATGGGACCTGGGGGCGTCGGTCGCTTCCTCGTAAGGCTCCAGGTCCTCGTCCCCGCAGTAGGGGCAGTGGAAGGGGACGGCCCGGCTCATTTCAGGTCCGCATCGTCCGCGCGCTGCACCCAGTCGGCGAAGCTCTCGCCCTCTTTCTTCTGGGTGTCGAAGTTGGTGACGACCCGCTCCACGTAGTCAGGCAGTGCCTTGGCGGTGGTCTTGAGGCCGCGCACCTTCCGGCCGAAGCCGGAGCCGACGCCGAGCGTGCCGCCCAGGTGGATCTGGAAGCCGCCGACCTGCTGGCCGTTCTCGTCCAGCATGAGCTGGCCCTTCAGGCCGATGTCGGCGGTCTGGATGCGGGCGCAGGAGTTGGGGCAGCCGTTGACGTTGATGGTGAGCGGCTGGTCGAACGTCGGCAGCCGCTTCTCCAGCTCGTCGATGAGGCCGGAGGCCAGGCCCTTGGTCTCGATCATGGCGAGCTTGCAGTATTCGATGCCGGTGCAGGCCATCGTCTGACGGCGGAACGTGGACGGGTGCACCTGGAGGTCGATCGCCTCCAGCTCTGCCACCAGCGAGTCCACCTGGTCGGGCGCGATGTCCAGGATGATCATCTTCTGCTCGAGCGTGGTGCGGACCCGGTCGGAGCCGTGCCGCTCGGCGATGTCGGCGATGGCGTGCAGCTTGTCGGCGTCCAGGCGGCCGACGCGGGGCGCGAAGCCCACGTAGAAGTTGCCGTCCTTCTGCGGGAAGACGCCGACGTGGTCGCGGCGGTTGACGTCCGGCGCCTGCGGGGCGGGGCCGTCGGGCAGCGGCTCGGCGAGGTATTCGGTCTCCAGCACCTGGCGGAACTTCTCCGCGCCCCAGTCGTTGACCAGGAACTTCAGCCGGGCCCTGCTGCGCAGCCGCCGGTAGCCGTAGTCGCGGAAGATGCCGGTCACGCCGGCCCAGACCTCGCCCACCTGGTCGCGCCGGACGAACACGCCCAGGCGCTGAGCCAGCATCGGGTTGGTCGACAGGCCGCCGCCGACCCACAGGTCGTAGCCCTGCTCGCCCTGCTCGTTGACCACGCCCACGAACGCGACGTCGTTGATCTCGTGCACGGTGCAGTGCGCCGAGCAGCCGCTGAGCGCCGTCTTGAACTTACGCGGCAGGTTGGAGAAGGCGGGGTCGCCGATGTACGGCTTGATGGCGTCGATCTCGCTGGTGGCGTCGAAGACCTCCTCGACGTCGATCCCGGCCACCGGGCAGCCGAGGATGGTGCGCGGGACGTCACCGCACGCCTCGGTGGTCGACAGGCCCACCGCCTCCAGCCGCTCCCAGATGTCGGGCACCGACTCGATCTCCACCCAGTGCACCTGCACGTTGTGCCGGTCGGTCAGGTCGGCGGTGCCCCTGGCGTAGTCCTTGGAGATGCCGGCGATCGTGCGCAGCTGGCGGAGGTCGAGCTGCCCGCCGTCGATGCGCACCCGCATCATGAAGTAGCGGTCGTCGAGCTCCTCCGGCTCCAGGATCGCCGTCTTGCCGCCGTCGATGCCGGGCCTGCGCTGGGTGTAGAGGCCGTACCAGCGCATCCGGCCGCGTAGGTCGGCAGGGTCGATCGAGTCGAAACCCCGCTTGGAGTAGATGTCGATGATCCGCTGACGGACGTTGAGGCCGTCGTCGTTCTTCTTGAGCTCTTCGTTCTTGTTGAGTGGCTCCCGATAACCGAGAGCCCACTGGCCTTCGCCGCGCGGGCGCTTGTGATGCCGGCTGGCAGGGGTGCTCATTGCGCGTCCTTCTGGTTATGGGCGCGCCCAGCGTTCCTCCTGCCTCGTCATCGAGTGCAGGGGACAAATGGAGAGATGCGACGCGCTCAGTCGTAAAAAATCGGCAGTTAACGGGCGTCGCAACAGATGGCACTGCGGACACGCAGAAGGTCGACGTGGCGTCGACCGACGAGCATGGGGTCCGCTGGCATGCTTAGAAAGATACTCTGGCCAACCGCTATGTCCAAGACCGGGTCCACAGTCTGGACGTGATCACCCTTGGCGAGGCCAGGCCAGCGGCGAATCCTCGGCCTTCTTCGGGGGCTGGTGCTGGCAGTCGCACCAGGAGCCGCCCCGGCACTGCTCGTGCCGTCGTTCCTTACAGTTCGCGCAGATCACCCCTGCATTATCCGCCCCGAACAAGGTTCGGGTTAGGCTTTCGGTCGTGGATCTCATGGCGGAGTTGCTCGACGACCTGCGCGCCGAAACCGCGAGCCTGGAAACCCTCCTGGACGGGCTGCGGCCACCGGACTGGGAGCTGCTCACGCCCGCCGAGGGATGGGCCGTCCGCGACCAGGTGAGCCACCTGGCCTGGTTCGACGACGCCGCGTGCACGGCGGCCACCGACCCGGCCGCCTTCCAGGCCCTGCTCGCCGACCTGTTCGACACCGGCACCTCGGTGGACGACCTGGCCGTACGCGAGCGCGGGAGGTCGCCCGCCGAGTTGCGCGCCTGGTTCGGCGCCTCACGCGAACGCCTCATCGGCACGCTCGCCTCGATCGAGCCGCGCCGCCGCCTGCCGTGGTACGGCGTCGAGATGTCGGCGACCTCCTTCGTCACCGCCCGGCTGATGGAGACCTGGGCGCACGGCCAGGACATCGCCGACGCGACCGGCGCCACCAGGGAGCCCACCGACCGGCTGCGGCACGTCGCGCGGATCGGGTTCATGGCGCTGCCCTACTCCTTCACCGTACGCGGGCTGCCGGTGCCGGAGCGGCCGGTGCGGGCCGAGCTGGCGCTGCCCGGCGGCGGCGAGTGGACGGCGGGCCCGCCGGACGCCGCGGACGTGGTGCGCGGCCCGATGCTCGACTTCTGCCTCGCCGTCACCCAGCGGATCCACGTCACTGACACCGCCCTGCGGATCACCGGCGAGACGGCGCAGGCGTGGATGCGGATCGCGCAGGCCTTCGCCGGGCCACCCGGAAGGGGACGAGATCCACAATCGGGGTGATCCCTGATGAGTAAGAGGCCCCCGCGGTGACATGCTGTAAGCATGCGCACCATCCTCAACATCATCTGGCTCGTCTTCGCCGGGTTCTGGCTGGCCGTGGGATACGCCCTGGCCGGGATCATCTGCTGCATCCTCATCGTCACCATCCCGTTCGGCCTGGCCTCGTTCCGGATCGCCGCCTACGCGCTGTGGCCGTTCGGCAGGACCGTGGAGCGCGACCCCGACGCCGGGGTGTTCTCCCTGCTGGGCAACATCATCTGGTTCCTCGTCGCCGGGATCTGGCTGGCCATCGGGCATGTGGTCACGTCCATCCCGCTGTTCATCTCGATCATCGGCATCCCGCTGGCCGTGGCCAACATCAAGATGATCCCGGTGTCGCTGCTACCGCTCGGCGCACGCATCGTCGACAACGACCAGAGCAGGACGTCCGGGACGTAAGCTGAACTGACGATTAACCGCGAAAAAGCGTTGGGTGCGATGACGTCCACGGATGCGCCTAGCCGGTCCAAGAGGCGGCTCGCCTCGACCGCCCGTGCCGGGTTGAGTTGGGTCAACGGCACGACCTCGTGGGCGCTCGTGCGCGCGACCACGAATGCCGGCGTGACCTACCGGGTGACCGGTCTGGCCGGCGAGGCGGCGTTCTTCGCGCTGCTGTCGCTGCCGCCATTCGTGCTGGGGCTGATCGGCGTGCTGGCCAAGATCGGCACCTGGATCGGCGGCCAGCAGGTGCGGGAGATCGAGGCCTGGGTCATCGACCGGGCCGGCCTGCTGTTCACCGAGGACACGATCACGGGTGTGGTCCGGCCGCTCCTCAGCGACGTGCTGCGGGACGACGCGGGCAAGGTGTCGATCATCTCGCTCGGTTTCCTGCTGTCGCTCTGGTCGGGCTCGCGCGCCCTCTACGTCTACGTCGACCTCATCTCCGTCGCCTACGGCCTGGGCGAGGAGCGCGGCATCATCCGCACCCGGCTGATGTCCTTCGGCCTCTACGTGGTCGGCCTGGTCATCGGCATCATCGTGATGCCCATCCTGGTCATCGGCCCCACCCTGCTCAAGGGCGCGGTGCCGGGACAGTACGGCGGCCTCATCGAGCTGCTCTACTGGCCGGTGGTGATCGTCGGCTCGGTGCTCTTCCTGACCGTCCTCTACCACGTGAGCGTGCCGGTGCGGACGACGTGGTGGCGGGAGCTGCCGGGGGCCATCCTGGCGCTGTTCCTGTGGATCGCCTGCGCCGCCGTGCTGCGGGCCGTGCTGGCCGCCTGGTTCTCGCCCGTCTCCGTCTACGGCTCGCTGGCCGCGCCCATCGCGGTGCTGCTGTGGCTCTACATCACCGCGCTGGCCGTGCTGATCGGAGCGCTTCTCAACGCCGAGGTGGACCGGCTCTCCGGCGGCGTCGGCCGCGCCCGATAGCGGCTCCCGGCCGATCGCCGTGCGGGAGGGGCCGTCCACCTCCGATATCGTCAAAGATGACGCGACTGGCGCATTGGGTGGGATCGACCACCGGGGAGCGGAAGGAGCGGAGGCCGTGCGCCTGGGTCTTCGCAAGATGTCAATGTGACAGGAGAGTCATGAGTTCTCTCGCTAGCGTCGACCCGCAGATCGCCGAGCTCATCCAGGCGGAGGAGCGCCGCCAGGCCGACACCGTCAAGCTGATCGCCTCGGAGAACTACGTTTCCAAGGCCGTGCTGGAGGCCACCGGCACCGTCCTGACCAACAAATACTCCGAGGGCTACGCGGGCAAGCGCTACTACGAGGGCCAGCAGGTCATCGACCAGATCGAGACCGTGGCCATCGACCGGGCCAAGTCGCTGTTCGGCGTCAACCACGCCAACGTCCAGCCCTACTCCGGCTCGCCCGCCAACCTGGCGATCTACATGGCGTTCCTGCAGCCGGGTGACACCGTGCTGGGCATGGGCCTGCCGTTCGGCGGCCACCTCACGCACGGCTGGTCGGTCTCGGCCACCGGCAAGTGGTTCAACCCGGTCCGCTACGGCGTCCGCCAGGACACCGGCCGCATCGACCTCGACCAGGTCAGGGAGCTGGCCCTGGAGCACCGGCCCAAGCTCATCTTCTGCGGCGGCACCGCCATCCCGCGCACCATCGACTTCGAGGGCTTCGCGGCCATCGCCCGCGAGGTGGGCGCCTTACTGGCCGCTGACATCGCGCACATCGCCGGCCTCGTCGCGGGCGGCGCGCACCCCTCGCCCGTCGGCCACGCCGACGTCATCTCCACCACCACCCACAAGACGCTGCGCGGCCCGCGCGGCGCCATGCTCATGGCCACCAGCGACGAGCACGCCACCGCGCTCAACAAGGCCGTCTTCCCGGGCCTGCAGGGCGGCCCGCACAACCACACCACCGCCGCCATCGCCGTGGCGCTGCGCGAGGCCTCGACCGATGAGTTCAAGGCCTACGCCCACCAGGTGGTCGCCAACGCCAAGGCGCTGGCGGAGGAGCTCGCCGCGCGCGGCTTCGACCTGGTCTCCGGTGGCACCGACAACCACCTGATCCTGCTCGACCTCACGCCCAAGGGCATCGGCGGCAAGCCCGCCGCCAAGGCGCTCGACCGGGCCGGCCTGGAGACCAACTACAACACCGTCCCGTTCGACACCCGCAAGCCCTTCGACCCGTCGGGCATCCGCATCGGCACGCCGTCGGTCACCTCGCGGGGCATGCGGGAGGCCGAGATGCGGCAGATCGGCGCCTGGATGGACGAGGTGGTCACCGCCCTGTCCAAGGGCGACGCCGAGGACGTCATCGCGCGCGTCCACCACGAGGTGAGCGAGCTCACCGCCCAGTTCCCCGCCCCCGGCCTGTAAGCCGGCCCCCCGCCGCGCAGACGTGACACCGCCGGCCAAGTAGATCAAAGAAGGAGCGGCCCCATGGCCACAGATGTGATCATGGGGCCGCTCCTGTCGTTCAGCGCAGTGCCTCGGGGTGGGCTGCGAAGTAGTCGGCGATCGATGTGGGTGCGCGGCCGGTGAGGCGTTCGACCACGTGCGTGGTCACGTCGAACCAGCCGTCGCGCTTGTACGTCCCCAGACCCGTCCATCCCTGGACGTACATCTCCGGGAGTCCGCGTGCGGACAGCGTCGCGGCCAGGTCGGCGTCCGATACCGGCTCGCAGCGGACCGGACGGCCGGTGACCTGGGCGAGCGCGTCGGCCACATCCGTGTCTGTCACCGCCTCGGGGCCCGTGACTTCGAGGAGTTGCCCCTCGTAGCCGCCCTCGGCCAGCACGGCCGCGGCCACGGCGGCGCTGTCGTCGCGGGTGATGTGCCCCACTCGGCCCTCACCCGCGTTGCTGGGCAGGACGCCGGTGGCGACGGCGATGGCGGGCACGCCGACGAGGTTCCACATCTCCGGCCACTGGTTGAACCGCAGCGCCGTGAACGTCAGCCCCGAATCGGTCAATAGTCGCTCGGTCTCTTTGTGGTTCTGGATGAGCGCCTGCGGCTGGCCTGGCTCGCCCGCCCTGGCGAACGACGTGTAGATCACGTGACCCACCCCGGCCTTGGCCGCTGCCTCGATGGCGTTGACGTGCCCGGGAGGCGCCCCGCTGAGCGAGCCCATGCTGATCATCAGCAGCCGCTCCGCCCCCTCGAACGCGCTGGGCAGACTCGCCGCATCGTCGAAATCGGCGTAACGGGAGGCCACGCCGAGGTCGGCGACGGCCTCAGGGGTACGGGACAACGCCACCACACGGGCGGCGTCCACCCGCTGGAGAAGGTGCTCGACAGTGCGGCGTCCGAGTTTGCCGGACGCTCCGCTGACCACGATCACGATAAGTCCTCCTTAGGTCGAGGTGCGTACCCTGATCATTGGCCAGCAGGCACAAGGTCCGAAAGAAGGCACATCTATGTCCACTGCCGCCATCACCGTCCCCGTCACGGTGGCCGATCACGAGAACTGCCCCGTGAC
Source organism: Nonomuraea glycinis (assembly GCF_035920485.1). Classification (GTDB taxonomy): domain Bacteria; phylum Actinomycetota; class Actinomycetes; order Streptosporangiales; family Streptosporangiaceae; genus Nonomuraea; species Nonomuraea glycinis. The sequence continues at coordinate 9,047,207 of NZ_CP109166.1, read as the reverse complement.
CAGCGTCTTGCGCCGGGTGGGAGACAAGTGGAGCGTCGTGATCCTGTCGGTCCTGGCGCACGGCGCGCACGGCTTCAACGAGCTGGACCGATCCGTGGAGGGCCTCAGCCGCCGCATGCTCACCCGTACGCTGCGCGCCCTCGAAGAGGACGGGCTGATCAGCCGCACACCCCATTGGAGCGTGTCGCCACGTGTCGACTACGCGCTCACCGACCTGGGCCGCTCCTTCCTGGAGCAGGTGCGCGCCCTGGGACTGTGGGCCCTCGCACACCGGTCCGATCTCGAAGCCGCACACACTCGTCATGGCTAGGTAGCGGCGATATCGTGGGTGCCCTGCCCAGGGGTGGAGGTCAGACCACGACGGTGAGGATCTTGCGGCCCGCCGTGGTGACGACCTCGAAGTGGTCGATCTTCTCCACCGGAAGGGCGGCGGCACCGTGCATGTAGAGCGGGTCGGGGGAGCCCGGGACGCCGTAACCGGGGGTCGGCACCGCCCAGCCCATCATGACGCGGCGTTCGCCGTTCTTGCCCACGGCCACCAGCTCGCACTCCAGCGGCCCTTTGACGCCCGACAGCTGGATCGCCGCGTGCGTGCCCCAGCCCTTGGACTCCAGCACCAGCCCGCCGCTCACCCCGTCGGCGCCGACGCCGGGCAGCGGCGTGCCCATGGCGTAGAACTGCTCGGCGGGCCCGAGTTGCGCGGTGTGCGCGGCCGGCGGCGTGCTCTCCCCGCCGAACTGGGCGCCGATCGTGAGGCCCCCCAGCACCAGGGTGACGGAGGCCGCCACGCCGATCACGAACGTGCTTCTGCGGGTGCGCCGGTCGGCGGCCTGCTTGCGGCGCAGCATGTCGATCACTTCGGGCGGCCGCCGCCCCCGGAGAGGGGGAGCGTCCTCCACGGGCCCGAGCCCGGTCAGCGCGTGGGCCACGCCGGACAGCTCCGTCAGCTCCACCTCGCAGGACCGGCAGCGGAGGAGGTGCGCTTCGAACGCCAGCCGGTCGTCTTCGTCCAGCAAGCCCAGGGCATAGGCGCCCACGTCGGTGTGCTCCACTCGCGAGTTCAAGCCGTCACCCCCCTCTCCTCCAGAGCGACCCGCAGGGCGCGGACCGCGTAGTAGACCCGGGACTTCACGGTGCCCACGGGAATGCCGAGCACCTTGGCGGCGTCGTTGACCGACCGGTCGCGCAGGATCGTCTCGTTGAGGATCTCGCGATGGGCCGGTGACAACGCCTTGAGCGCTTCGGACACGACCACCTGATGCAGGAGGCCCTCCATTTCATCGGGCACGGGCAATGTAGCCAGCGGCCCGTCGCCCAGCTCCTGGGGCCGGACCTCCCGTCGCCGTCGGTCATCGATCACAATACGTCTGGCCACCGTCGCGAGCCAGGGCATGAGTGAGGTCGCCTCCGGGTCGAGCCGCTCGGCGCTGCGCCAGGCCCGGATCATGGTCTCTTGTACGACGTCCTCTGCCCACTGCCTGTCGCCCGCGGTCAGCCGGATCACGAAGGCCAGTAGCGGCCGATGATACTGCTGATAGAGCTCGGACACGATCACGTCGGGGTCAGGGCGTACGCGTCTCAGCCACTGGCGTAACCGCGGTTTGCCCATGGGGGCTGCTCCCTCGGCCGAGGGTGGGGGATACGTGCTCAGTCGCATCATTCCCCTTTCTCGAGTCCGTCGGGAGGAAGTACGGCCGGCATACCTGTCGGGTTCAATCGATCGGGGATCATTGACCGAAAATTCGATTGCGTCCTCCACGGGCGGATGCGTAGAGTCACCCCAACGACCGGCGATTGAGCGAGGAGGTGGGGACCATGCGGACTGTGCTGTTCGTCATGCCGTCCATCAGCCTCCGGGTGCTCGCCTAGACCACCCGGGTTCCTTCTCAACCCAAGGGTGTAATTCCGTTGCTTTTCGATCTTTCTCTGCTCGGCTGGACCGCGTCTCGCGCCGCCGAGCTGCCTGACGGCACCGTCCCCGGCCGCGTCTCACGGGTCGACCGCGGGGCCGCCGAAGTCATCGCCGCCGACGGCAGGCATCGGGTCAAGTACGGCGCCAGGGTGCGCCGGGCGTCGGCCGACGACCCTGTCGCACTGCCGTGCGTGGGCGACTGGGCCGCGCTGTCCGAGCTGCCCGAGGGCCGCTACGAGCTCGACCTGGTGCTGCCCCGGCACACCGCGTTCGTCCGTGGCGGCGTGAGCCGCGACTCGCGGGGCGGCCTGTCGGGCGACGGCCAGGGCCAGGTGCTCGCCGCCAACGTCGACGTCGTCTTCGTCGCCGAGCCGTCCATGCACTCCAACGACTACGCCGACCTCGGCCGCATCGAGCGGCTGGTGGCGCTGGCCTGGGAGTCCGGCGGCACGCCGGTCGTCCTGGTCACCAAGTCCGACCTGTTCGAGCAGGGCCTGGACGAGCTGCTCGCCGACGTGCGCACCGCCGCGCCGGGAGTGGACGTGCACGCGGTGTCCTCGCTGCTGGGCGACGGCGTCGAGCTGGCGCGCGGCTACCTGGAGGGCGCCCGTACGGCCGTCGTGCTGGGCCCGTCGGGCGCCGGCAAGTCCACCCTCGTCAACGCCCTGGCGGGTGACGGCGTGATGGAGACCCAGCAGGTGCGCGCGGGCGACGGGCGGGGCCGGCACACCACCGTGCACCGGGAGCTCATCCCGCTGCCCGACGGCGGGCTCATCATCGACACGCCCGGCATCCGCCGGGTCGGGCTCTACGAGATGAGTCAGGGCGTCGACCTGGTCTTCGCCGACATCGAGGAGCTGGCCGGCGGCTGCCGGTTCGACGACTGCGGGCACGACAGCGAGCCCGGCTGCGCCGTACAGGAGGCGGTGGCGAGCGGGGAGCTGCCCGAGCGGCGGCTGCAGAGCTGGCGCAAGCTCCAGCGGGAGGCCACGTGGATGGCCGCGCGGACGGACGCGCGGCTGCGCAAGGACCTGCAGAGCAAGTGGAAGATCATCCACAAGGAGATGCGCCGCGCGGGCCGCAACCGGCCGTAGCGCCGCCGGGCGGTAGCGCCGCCGGGCGGTAGCGCCGCCCGGCCGTAGCGCCGCTTGGCTGTAGTGGCGCGCGGTCGTAGCGGCGCGCGGTCGTGCGAAGCGTGGGTCAGCGGGTACGACCAGGGTATGGAGCGCGTGTTCGTCGACCGTGTGGAGGCCGGTGAGCTGCTCGCCGAGCGGCTGCTCGCCATCCGCGACCCGGTGGTGCTCGCGCTGCCGCGTGGCGGGGTGGAGGTGGCCGAGCCGGTGGCACGCAGGCTCGGCGTCGCGCTCGACGTGCTCGTCACCCGGAAGATCGGCTATCCGCCGCAGCCCGAGCTGGGCGTCGGCGCGATAGCCGAGGGTGGCGAGCCGGTGTTCGACCTGCGCCTGCTGGCCCGGCTCGGTCTGACCCCCGAGGCACTGGCCCGCGTGGTGGCGGCCGAGCGGCGGGAGCTGGCCCGCCGGGTCAGGGTCTACCGGGGTGAGCGGCCGCTGCCCGCCCTGGCGGGCCGCGAGGTGATCGTGGTCGACGACGGTCTCGCCACCGGCGCGACCGCGCGGGCGGCGCTGCGGACGGTCGCCGCCGCCGGGCCCGCGCGGGTGACGCTGGCGGTGCCGGTCGGCGCCGCCGACACCGTGGCGGCGATCGGGCAGGAGGCGGACGAGGTGGTGGTGCTCTGCGTGCCCGCCCACTTCAGGGCGGTCGGCCAGTGGTACGAGCAGTTCGACCAGCTCACCGACGGCGACGTGCTGAACGTGCTGGCCCGGAACCGGCCCAAGGGCTAGGACGTGCCGGCCAGGAGCCGGTCCAGGGGATCAGCCCCGCAGCACGGCCCAGACGAGTTTGCGCGGGCCGCCGGGGGTGAGCCAGCCCCAGCCGGTGCACAGCGCGTCCACCAGCCGGAGCCCCCGGCCGTACTCGGCGAAGATGTCGGTCACGGCGGCGACCGGAGCCGCGTGGTTGTGGTCGGCGACCACGCAGGCGAACTCGGCGTCGTGGCGGATCAGCCGCAGCTGGATCGCCCCGCCCCCGTGGCGCATCGCGTTGGTGACCAGCTCGGAGACCACCAGTTGGGTGTCGAACGCGGCCCGCTCGGCTCCCCACGAGCCGAGCGTCTGACCGACGAACCGTCTGGCCACGGCGACGCACCCAGGCTCGAAAGCAGTGAGATCCTGGAACGTGAAAAGCGCGTCACAATCACTGGGGCGACCGTCGACCAGGATGGCCGAAAGCCATCCCGGTGGCCGGGTGCCGCTGGCGGCCTCCGGCCGGGCGTCGAAAGTCGTCATGTGGCCCCCGAAACGCGGTCTGGTGATCCAAGAGCCCATCTTTACGGGCACTGCTTGACGATGCAAGACTTTTCCGAGTTTACGGATGCAAAACGCATTTGCACGTGCAGATGATAGGGGAGAGATGACGTTGGGCCGACAACGCGCCGAAAGTGTGCGAAGTGCATCCCTGTTGACGCACGCGCCGGGCAGCCCGACCGTGCTCCGGATCATGCTCGGCACGCAACTGCGCAGGCTCCGCACCAAGCGCGGCATCTCCCGCGAGGACGCCGGCTACTCCATCCGCGCCTCGCACGCCAAGATCAGCAGACTGGAGCTCGGTCAGGTCAGCTTCAAGGAGCGCGACGTGGCCGACCTGCTGTCGCTCTACGGCGTCACCGACCCCGGCGAGCAGGCGCCGCTGCTCGCCCTGGCCAGGCAGGCCAACGCCCCGGGCTGGTGGCACAAGTACGCCGACCTGCTGCCCGGCTGGTTCGAGGTGTACATCGGGCTCGAAGGCGCCGCCTCGATCATCCGTACGTACGAGAACCAGTTCATCCCCGGCCTGCTCCAGACGCCCCGCTATGCCCGGGCCGTGATCGAGCTGGCCCACGAGAGGGCGCCCGAGCCGGAGATGGAGCGCCGGGTCCGGCTGCGTACCACCCGGCAGTGGCGGCTGTCGTGGGAGGACCCGCTCACACTGTGGGCGATCATCGACGAGGCGGTGGTGCGGCGGATGCTCGGCGGGCCCGACGTCATGCGGGAGCAGATCGAGCACCTGCTGGCGATGATGGCCGAGCCCAACGTGACCGTGCAGATCATGCCGTTCGAGCGGGGTGGGCACGCGCCGGCGGGCGGGCCGTTCAGCATTCTGCGCTTTCCCGAGCGCGAGCTGCCCGACGTGGTGTACATGGAGCAGCTCACCAGTGCCCTCTATTTGGATAAAACAGCCGAAACCGAGCATTACATCCGCGTGATGGACCGGCTGAGCGTCCAGGCGGAGCAGCCGGACCGGACCAGGCGCTTCCTGGAGGGCCTGCTCAACGGGTAAATCCCCCCGAACTCTGTGATCCACGGCATAGGGGAATTTTGGTCAACCCGTATATGCCGATCAGCGCGTCACCGTATCCTCGGGCCGTAAGCACGGATGCACGTGCATCCGTAAGGCCAAGGAGTCGCGCTCATGCCTGAGTTCCGGAATGGAACGCCCGCTCGTCGCCTGCCCGTCGTCTGGCGAAAGAGCGCGCGGAGCAATCCCAACGGCAACTGTGTCGAGGTGGCGCCCCTGCCGACCGGCGAGGTGGCGATGCGTAATTCCCGCTTTCCCGACGGCCCCGCACTGGTCTACACGCAGGACGAGATCACCGCGTTCGTCCTGGGAGCCAAGGACGGGGAGTTCGACGACCTGCTCGTCTAGGGGGATGAGTCAAAGCCAGGCCCGCTGAGAGCGGGCATGCGAAAGCCGCCGTCCGAAATCGGACGGCGGCTTTTCGGTGCGGGGGCTGAGGTCGCCTGATCAAGCAGTTGTCCCGACCGGGTTCGCCGGAGTCTGGGCTTGGCTGGCCAGACTCCGGATCATCGGGACAACTGCGGGATCACGCGAGGCTCTGCGGCTGCTGAGGCCGGGGGTCAGGCGGCGGAGATGCCGGCGCTGGCCGCGCGGCGCATGCGACGACGACGCTCGGAGGCGCGCTCGTCCTCGTTGAGGCCACCCCACGTGCCGTACTTCTCCGGACGGGACAGAGCGTAGTCAAGGCACTCGTTGCGGACGGGGCAACCGCCGCAGATCGCCTTGGCCTTGCGCTCGCGCACATCGCGCTCGGGCTGACGCTCTCCGTCAGGGCCGAAGAAGAGCACGAGGTCCTCACCCCGGCACGCGGCATCATCCTGCCAACCCCAGCTGGGGCGCGGGCGGGCGAGCTGCCGACGTACCTGAGACATGAGAAAACCACCTTCGTGAGAGGTATTTCGGTAATTGAAGCCGCATTGGACGCTTGGCTTATCTGTTCCAACGCAATCCAGGACCGTGATGTTCCCTTGGTCAGCTGAGGGCAGCCGTGGCGTACCGCACAGGGGTGAGCCTGTCCAGCGAAACCAGCCGGTAGGTGGTGATCTTCTCGGCGCAAGCCGTGCCACACGGCGCTTGGAACGCCGATGGCTCGATCACAACCTGGAACCGGACGTCTCCGCAGCGCACGATGGCTTCGGTGACGTCGCCGTCCGACCTTGAGGATTCCACGGCCACTGCGCCGACAGAGCACTCTCCCGTATGGGTTCGGGCGAAATGCTCGACGGCTTGCAATGGCTCAGGGATGCCTGCGCGTCCCCGGTAACGGTCGAGAATGATCTCGCCCGACCGGTACGCGTCAGCCGCTGCGATCGCAGCGGCCTGAGACATGCTGCCGTAGAAAATTCCGTGTGGCAAGCACACGAGGTTGGCGGCGTACCGATCGCCGCCAACGTGTGACGTTTCCCATACTCTGTCCGGCAAAAAATCTGCCAGCGAACGAGCCAGGGGCAATCCAATGCGGGCGCAGCACACATTGCGCTTGGCGTGTGTGCAGACCAGAAATACCGGCTCGTCTTCAAGTATGCAGGACTCGGGGACCACTCCGGCCACCAGCGAGTCCAGGTCAAGATCGTCAGGACCTGCGACGACGCCGCTCGCCAGCCATGGACGCTCGCCCACGGCGTACCCCAGTAGCACACGGATGCCCTGCTGTCTCGGGCGGGTGCGCTTTCCAGGACGGCGGATCAGCTGGGGACGGATGCCGCGTTCGAGCGCCCGCGCGACCAGTTTGGCGACGTTCTCAGGAAGCTCGGAGGTTTCCAGATGTGACGGCCACGGGCCCTCGTGTTCGATGAGCAGCCAGAGCCGGGCGCCCACCGTGGCGCTAGCCAGGGTGGGTATGCCACCTGTGTGGCAGCCCTCCGCATGCTCACAGCCCTTCGCCACACCGGCCCCCTTCCGCTTATTAGGTAAGACTAACCTAACGGAAAGGTGCTGTTTCAGCGGAATGCACCAAGTGCGGCCCACGCCGCCCGCTCCCGATCCTCGGCGACCAGGCCGATCCTGGTCCTGCGGTCGAGCAGATCGTCCGCGTCCAGCGCGCCCTCGTGCCGGACCGACCAGATCAGGTCGCCCAGGGTCAGGCCGAGCCCGACCGGCTCGGGGTGCGCCGTCACCAGCCGCTGCACGGCAGGGGCGTCGGCGCCGTAGCGGCGCACCAGCCTCGGGTGCGCGCCGGCGGGCACGGGCCCGGCTCCCACGAGCGGGAGCGCGGCGGTACGGCTCGGCCCCGCGCGCAGGCCGCGCACCGCGACCGCCCGGTCCACGGCGTCCTCGGCCATCCGCCGGTAGGTGGTGAGCTTGCCGCCCACCACCGTGACGATCCCGTCACGCGCCAGGACGGCGTGCCTGCGCGAGAGGTCCGCGGAGCGCCCGTCGGCGGCCAGGAGCGGCCTGAGGCCCGCGTAGGCCCCCGCCACGGCCGTGCGCGGCAGTTCGGTCTCCAGGACCGTGTTCAGCACGTCCAGGAGCGTCCTGATGTCCTCCTCCGGCGCCTGCGGCACATCGGGGACCGGCCCGTCCACGGTGACGTCCGTGAGTCCCACGTAGACCCGCCCGTCCGGCTGGGGCAGCACGAGCGCGAACCTGTTGCTCTCCCCGGGAATGGGCACGTGCAGCCCGGCGCGCAGCCCCGGCAGCGCGTCCGGCCGCAGCACGAGGTGCGTGCCGCGCGAGGGGCGCAGCCGGACGCCGGGGTCCAGCGTCCCCGCCCAGACGCCCGTCGCGTTGACCACCGCCCTGGCGCGGACGGTGAACTCCTCGCCCGTCAGCTCGTCACGCACCCGGGCGCCCGCCGGTGACAGCTCCAGGGCGCGGCAGCGGGTCAGGATCCGGGCGCCGTGCCCGGCCGCCGTCCTGGCCAGGGCCACGACCAGGCGGGCGTCGTCCAGCAGCCGCCCGTCCCAGGACAGCAGTCCGCCGCGCAGGCCGTACCGGATGAGGGCGGGCGCCAGCTCGCGCGCCCGCGTCGCGGTGAGGGTGGAGGGGCCGGGCAGCAGGCGGCGCGGGGTGCGCGCGGCGGCCCGCAGGCCGTCGCCGAGCCGGTAGCCGGTCATCACCAGGGCCGCCTGGCCGCCGGAGACGGCCGGCGTGAGCGGCAGCAGGTAGGGGAAGGCGCTGACCAGGTGCGGCGCGGTGCGGGTGAGCAGGTGGCCGCGCTCCAGCGCGCTCTCGTAGGCCACGCCCACCTGGCCCTTGGCGAGGTAGCGCAGGCCGCCGTGGATCATCTTGGAGCTCCACCTCGACGTGCCGAACGCCAGGTCGTGGGCGTCGATCGCGACCACGTTCAGCCCGCGCGCGGCGGCGTCCAGCGCCGCGCCCGCGCCCGTCGCCCCCAGCCCCACCACGAGCACGTCGGCCGTCTCCACCGCGGCCCGCGCCAGCTCCCTGGTCCTTCTGGCGGCGTTCAGCGAGCTGTCCTGCGGCGAGCTATCCAAGGTAGGCCTCCAGGATCGCGGTGAGCTCGGTGTCGAGATCGTCCAGCGTCAGCGGGCCGAGCATGGTCGGCGCCGACACCAGGAACGACTGGGCGATCAGCAGCACCGCCCTGGCCTTGCGCGGGTCTCCCAGCGCGGGCTCCAAAAGGTCCAGCACCGCCTCCTGGCTGGCCCCCCGCCGGTCGAGCAGATAGGGCAGCAGCATCTCGGGATCGGCCGCCACGATCTTGCGCCAGAGCGGGTGCTCGCGCATCCGGCGCACCCCCGTCACCACGGCGGGCACCGGATCCGACAGGTCGAGCCCGCTGATGATCGTGACCCACTCGCGGGTCATCAGGTCGCCGACCAGCGCGCGCACGTCCGTCCAGTGGCGGTAGAGCGTCATCCGGGACACCCCCGCCCGGCGGGCCACATCGGTGAGCGTGGTGCGCCGCACCCCGTAGGCGAGCACGCAGTCCCGGGCGGCGTCGAGCACACCCTCATTGTGACGAATCGACGGCATGTGTCACAGTGTATGCGTGCCTTCCGAACCGATGCTCTGGTCGGGCTGGGGCGACCCCGCCCAGGCCCGCGAGCTCCCCGCGCAGATCCGCGCTCTGCTGCACGACCTGCTCGGTGTCCGCGCGCCGGCCGCGCCCCCCGCCACCCTGGAGTCGGTACGGCTCACGCCGGTCACGCTGGAGCCCCGGCAGGTGCGGGCGCTCGCGGACCTGGTCGGCGCCGAACATGTCCTGACCTCTGATGAAGCGCGGGTCCGGCACACCCGCGGCAAGTCCACCCCCGACCTGATGCGGATCCGCGCCGGCGACGGCACGGACGCGCCGGACGCCGTCGTGCTGCCCGGCAGCCACGACGAGGTGACGCACCTGCTGCGGCTGTGCGCGGCCGAGCGGATCGCCGTCGTCCCCTTCGGCGGCGGCACTTCGGTCGTCGGCGGCCTGGCGGCGTCCCGTACCGGCTTCACCGGTGTCGTCTGCCTGGATCTGAGCCGGCTGGACCGGCTCGTCGACGTGGACACCACCTCGATGATCGCCACCTTCGAGCCGGGCGTGCGCGCGCCCGAGGCCGAGCGCCTGCTCGCCGCGCACGGCCTCACCCTCGGCCACTTCCCGCAGTCCTTCGAGTACGCCACCCTCGGCGGCTTCGCGGCGGCCCGGTCCAGCGGCCAGGCCTCGGCCGGCTACGGCCGCTTCGACGACATGGTCGCCGGGCTCACCGTGGCGACCCCGGCCGGCACCCTGGACCTGGGCCGGGCGCCCAAGTCCGCCGCCGGCCCCGACCTGCGCCAGCTCGTCCTCGGCTCGGAAGGCGCCTTCGGCGTCATCACCGGGCTCCGCCTGCGGGTCCGCCGGCTGCCCGCCGAGCGCCTGTACGAAGGCTGGCGGCTGCCCGGCTTCCGGGCGGGCGCCGCCGCGCTGCGCGCCCTCGCCCAGGACGGCCCGTTGCCCACCGTCCTGCGCCTGTCCGACGAGACCGAGACCATGATCGGACTGGCCCGCCCGGACGCCATCGGCGGCGGCGACTCCGGCTGCCTGGTGATCACCGGCTACGAGGGCGCGCGGGTCGCCGAGCGCCGCGCCGCCGCTTCCGCCGTCCTGTCCGGCCTCGGCGGCGAGCCGCTCGGCACCGAGCCCGGCGAGTCCTGGGCGCGCGGCCGCTTCTCGGCTCCCTACCTGCGCGACTCGCTGCTGGCCGCCGGGGCGACCGTCGAGACGCTGGAGACCGCGTGCTTCTGGGCGGGCCTGCCCCGGCTGTACGACGCGGTCCGGCTGGCGATGCTCGGCTCGCTCGGCTCGCCGCTGGTCATGTGTCACATCTCGCACGTGTACGAGACCGGCGCGTCGCTGTACTTCACCGTGGTGACCGCGCAGGACGCCGACCCGCTGGCCCAGTGGGAGCGCGCGAAGGCGGCGGCCAGCGAGGCGATCATCGAGGCCGGCGGCACCATCTCGCACCACCACGGCGTCGGCCGCGACCACCGCGACGCCTACGCCACCGAGATCGGCCCGCTGGGCACGGCGATCCTGCGCGCGGTCAAACACGAGGTGGACCCCTCCGGCATCCTGAACCCCGGCGTCCTGATCCCCTGAGGGCGACCGTCCGGGGTCCTGATCTCCTGCGGGTGTCCCGAAGCCGGGAGCGCTCCGGGCGCGGGGTCACGGCGGGGGAGGGAGGTCGTCGGCCTCGGACATCAGGGCGACGGCGTCGCCGTACCGGTGCAGGGACTGACAGACCTCCGCCAGGCAGCGCAGGTACGGCACCAGCGCGGCGCCGCCCGACCGCCGGGCGAGGCCGGCCGCCTCCTCGGCCAGGGGGAGGGCCTCGCCGGGACGTCCGCGCCGCAGGTGCAGGCGGGCCGCGGTGCGCAGCGCGCGGGCCAGCAGCGGCGTGTGCTCGGGGGCCTCGGCGACAAGGGCGCGGCTCATGGCGATCGCCCGGTCGACGCTCCTGATCGCGCCCCGTCCCCAGCGACGCTGGGTCTGCGCGTAGGCGAGCAGGCCCTCGACGGCCGTCACCGCCGTGGAGCTTCGCCGCAGCGCGTCATCGGAACCGTTGCGGGGCATGGAAGCCTCCCTGGCGGATGACAACCGCTTGCTCGGGGCGTCGAGGCTACACCATCCGTGCTGATGACGGCACTCTCCGTTTCAGGGTGCGCTTCTGGTGCGAGATGGCAAAGATGTGGTCATGGAGGAAATCGCGGCAGAGCGGGGGAAGCGGGCATCATCCCGGGTGTCCGAAGAGGGCGCCGGATGGACTTGCGCGCAGATCGGCACGTTCACCCGGCTCCGGCCGGACAAGCAGGGATTCAGCTGGCTGAACGTGCGCACACTGTGGCGCTCCAGGAACGAGGTGCTCGCCGGACTGTTCGGCGACCCGTCGGGGGAGGTGCGCGCGCGGTGGGTCGCCTCGCAACGGGAGCGCGAGGCCGACGCCGAGTTCCGGATCAGGCCGGACGTCGGGGAGAGCTTCGACTTCCTGCTGCTGGGCGACACCGGCGAGGGAGACGCCTCGCAGTACGCCGTCGTGCCGGGGATGCTGAAGGCGGGCCAGGGCACGGCCTTCGCGGTGATCGCCAGCGACGTGCTCTATCCGGCGGGATCGGGCAACGAGTACGGCGACAAGTTCTTCCGGCCGTACCAGGACTACGACGCGCCGATCTACGCCATCCCCGGCAACCACGACTGGTACGACGGGCTGGGCGGGTTCATGCGGGTGTTCTGTGACGCGCCGCCGCTCAAGCCCCGACCGGACCGGGGACCGCGCGGGTTACTGTGGCGGCGGCCGGAGACCATCGACGAGCGGGTGCTCGCCGAGGCCCGCGAGCTCAGGAGCAGGCCGTCGCAGCAGCCGGCCGGGCAGGCCGCGCAGCCGGGACCGTACTGGGTGATCGAGAGCCCGAGCCTGCTCGTCGTGGGCGTCGACACCGGCATCAAGGGGGCGATCGACCGCGAGCAGACCGCGTGGCTGCGCCGGGTGTCGCTCGACCCCCGCCCGAAGATCCTGGTCACCGGCAAGCCGATCTACACCCGCAACGAGTACAAGCCGTCCAAGCTGGAGGAGGGCGGCACCATCGACGACATCGTCCGCGCTCCCCGGCACCGCTACGTCGCGGCCATCGGCGGAGACGTGCACAACTACCAGCGCTACCCCGTCAAGGTCGGCGACCGGGTGATCCACTACATCGTCTCGGGCGGCGGCGGCGCCTTCATGCACGCCACCCACACCATCCGCCGCGTGGACGTGGGCGGGGTGCACGAGGACGACTACCGGAGCTATCCGCTGCGCGGGGACTCGCTGTCGTTCTACAGTCACCTGTACGCCAAGCGGCTGCGGATGAAGTGGATCGGCCTCACGCCCGACGAGGCGGCCTGCATCATGGCCGAGCAGATCAAGAACACCCCGGTCCGGCCCATCGACCGGCCGGTGAAGGTGACGGCGCGGATGAGGTGGGCGGCGCGGCTGCTCGGCTCCTGGCCGTGGCCGTTCCGGCTGCCGGTGGGTACGGTGTTCCAGCACTACCTGTCCGAGCTGTCGGACTGGGACACCCCGCCGTTCTTCAAGCAGTTCCTGCACCTGTCGGTCACTCCCGACCGGCTCACCGTGCGCTGCCTGGCCGCCACCGGCTGCCTGCAGCAGGAGCTGGAGCCGCCCGTCGAGGACGAGGTGCTGATCGATTTGACGGATTTGTCGTAGTCACCTGACAGTCTGGGAGACGTGTACACGGTCCTGGCAGGACAGACGATCCTCCCGGTCGGGGGGACGGCCGAGCAGGCCGGCGACCTGGCGGCGGCGGTGCGCGGCCACGAGGCCGCGCGGCCGCGGTGGGTGTGGGGCGACACCCGCGAGAGCTACCCGGGCCTGCTGCGCGCCGGCCTGCGGGTGGGACGCTGCCACGACCTCGCTCTCACCGAGGGCCTGCTGCTCGCCCACCAGGGCCGGTACGGCGAGCCCCGCTCGGCCAGGGCCGCCCACGCCCGGCTGCACGGCCTGCCCGTGCCGGACGAGCGGCCCGACGAGCCCGGCACGCTGTTCGCGCCCGAGCCGCTGGGCGCCGAGGCGGTCGCCGAGGTGCTGACCGACCAACTCCGGCGGATCGAGGCGCTGCCCGATCCGGGGCGGTTCCGGCTGCTCGTGGCGGCCGAGTCGGCGGGCGCGCTGATCGCCGCCGAGATGGGCCACGACGGCATGCCGTGGCGCGCGGACCTGCACGACGCCCTGCTCACCGACCTGCTCGGCCCCCGCCCGGTGCACGGCATGCGGCCGGCCAAGCTGCAGGCGCTGGCCGACGAGGTGTCGGCCGCGTTCGGCCATCCGGTCAACCCCGACTCGGTGCAGCAGCTCGTCAAGGCGTTCAAGAGCGCCGGGGTGGCGTTGAAGACCACCCGGTCCTGGGAGCTCAAGAAGCTCGACCACCCGGCGGTCGGGCCGCTGCTCGCGTACAAGGAGCTGGCCCGGCTGTACAGCTTCCACGGCTGGACCTGGGCGGATCAGTGGGTGCGCGACGGCCGCTTCCGCGCCGAGTACGTGGTGGGTGGCGTGGTGTCCGGGCGCTGGGCCACCAGCGGCGGCGGGGCGCTGCAGATCCCCAAGGTGATGCGGCGCGTGGTGGTGGCCGACGACGGGTGGACGTTGATCGTCGCCGACGCCGCCCAGCTGGAGCCGCGGGTGCTGGCCGCGATGGCCGGTGACGCGGGGCTGGCCGCCGCGGCCGGCGAGATCGACCTCTACTCGGCGCTGGCCAGGTCGTTCGGCGGCGAGCGCGACAACGCCAAGATCGCGATGCTGTCCGCCATGTACGGCGGCACCAGCGGCGACGCCGCCAAGCTGCTCGCGATGCTGCGCCAGCGCTTCCCGCAGGCTTACCGGTTCGTCGAGGACGCGGCCAAGGAGGGCGAGGAAGGGCGGCTGGTCCGCTCCTGGCTCGGCCGCACCAGCCCGCCGCCGTCCGGGCGGTGGAAGGAGCTCGTGTCCGGTCCGGAGGGCGCCAAGGCGGCTCGCGACCGGGGGCGGTTCACCCGCAACTTCGTGGTGCAGGCCACGGCCGCCGAATGGGCGCTGTCCCTCATGGCGGTGCTGCGCGGCCGGCTGCCCGACCCCGCCAGGCTGGTGTTCTTCCAGCATGACGAGGTCATGGTGCACTGCCCGCTGGACCAGGCCGAAGAGGTGATGGCCGGGGTCTCGGCGGCGGCCGCCGAGGCCAGCAGGCTGCTGTTCGGGAGCCGGACCCCGGTCCGGTTCCCGATGGAGGCGGTCGCGGTCAGCTGCTACGCCGACGCCAAGTGAGAGTCAGGTGCTGCGTCGGCGCCAGGTGATGGCGAGCCAGAGTCCCGCCGCTGTCACCATCACGCCGACCACCAGGCCGAGCACGCCGTAGGACAGGCCGCCCACGATCGCGCCGGCGATGATCGTGCCGGTGGCGCCGCAGACGTTCATCAGCAGGTCCGACAGCCCCTGCACCGCCGTCCGCCCTTCGAGCGGCACCGACTCGCTGACCAGCGCCGAGCCGGCCACCAGACCGCACGACCAGCCCAGGCCGAGCAGGAACAGCGCCACGCTCACCTGCCAGAGGCGGTGCCCGGCCGTGCCCGCCAGCACGGCGGAGGCCAGCAGCAGGCCCATGCCGGCCAGCAGCACCGGCACCCGGCCCGCCTTGTCCGCCAGCCAGCCCACCACCGGCGACAGCACGTACATGCCGCCGATGTGCAGGCTGATCACGAGGCCGATGACCTGCAGGGAGGAGCCGTCGTGGTGGAGCTGCACCGGGGTCATCGACATGATCGACACCATCGCGGTGTGGCTGACCGCGATCATCACCAGAGCCGTGCGCGCCATCGGTGCGGCCCGCAGGCTCAGCCAGCCGGTCCTGATCGTCCGGTTCCCGCCCTTGGCGGCGGGCGGCGTGCCGTCCAGTTCGCGGGCCAGCTTGAGTGGGTCGGGGCGCAGGCCGGACAGGATGATCACCAGCGCTCCCGCGAAGGCGAGCGCGGAGAACGCGAACGGCCCCGCCTTGCCCGCGAGTCCGGCGTCCAGGCCGATCCGGTCGGCGGGCTCGGCCAGCATGGGGCCGGCGACCGAGCCGATCGTGGCGGCCCAGACGACCAGGGACAGGTGCCTGGCGGCGTGGCCGGGCGGGGACAGGTCGGTGGCGGAGTAGCGGGCGGCCAGGTTGCCGGCGCTGCCGCCGCCCACCAGGACGAGCCCGGCCAGCAGCAGCGGCCAGTTCGCCAGGCCGATGGCCGTGACCGAGATCAGGCAGCCCAGCAGCGCCGCCAGGTAGGCCAGGGCCAGGCCCACCCGGCGCCCGCCCCGCCCCGCGACCTTGGCGATGGGCAGCGCCAGCAGCGCGGCGCCGAGCACGGTGGCGGTCCCGGCGAACCCGCTGATCACCGTCGAGCCCGACAGCTCGTCCACGACCACCGAGCTGAGGGCCAGGCCGACGGCGACTCCCACCCCGCCGACGATCTGCGCGCCCGACAGGACGCCCAACGTACGCCGCTGAATGCCACGGATGCGGTCAGGGGAGGAGACGGCGAACTTCGTGGGGGTGCTGGACACCCGTGAAGTCTCGCATAATCCTCAAGACACCCCAAAGGGGACAGATATCCTTATCCGGTCAGAGTACGGTCACCAGGTCACCCTTGGCGATCCGGCCCGTGCCGTCGGGGATGAGGTTGACGCCGAACCAGGTCTTGCCGTCCCACCTGCGGTGCCTGGCGAGCGTCCGGATCGGCTCCTTGCCCTTGGCCGTCGTCTCCGGATCCACGGTGGTCAGCACGCACCGGTCGCACAGTTTGGCCACCCGGAAGTCCACCTCGCCGATCCGCAGCCGCTGCCACGCGTCCTCGGCGAACGGGGCGTCCGCGCCGTCCACCACGACGCTCGGCCGGAACCTGCGCATCGACAGCGGCGCGGGCGGCGGCTCGCCGAGCTCGTCGGCCGTCCGCGCCACCCACGTGTCGAGCTGGGCCAGCGACGCCGTCGAGGTCAGCAGCAGCGGGTAGCCGTCGGCCAGGCTGACCCGGTCCTGCGGCAGGCCATAGGCGGGGTTGACCGGCCGGCGGGTCGGATCGTCCAGCCAGGCCAGCCTGCCGGTCCGCCCGATCAGCGCGGACATCCAGGCGGCGGCGTCGTCACCGCAGTCGGTGACCTCCACGGGCGTGCCCCAGACATCGGCCGTGAACCGGCGGGAGGTGGGGGTGACGCGCAGCGCGGCGGCGTGCGGGCCGGTGAGCGTGATGGTGTCACCCTCGGGCTCGGCCACGCAGGCCAGCATGATCGGGTGCTCACGAGCGCTGATCGGCCGGCCGCGCTCGTCGACGACGAGGTAACGCCGGTCGCCGGCCAGGCCCCAGGGTTGTACCTCGGCCTCGCCGACCTCAGGCCCGCTCGTCGACTTCACCGGATAGAAGTAGATGCTCCCCAACTCCATGCGGCAAAACGTACAGCACCCCGGCGACCGGCGGAATTACGGTCTGAAGGAGCGTGCGCGCGGCCCGCCGGAAACGACGCGGCCGGTCCGCCGAAGATCGCCGCGAGCCGGGGTCCGTCGCGGTCCACCGGTGCGGCGAGGTGTTAACGTTCCCGCTTGACTGAAGGGAGATCGACATGAGAGCCGCCACACCCGCGGTGACGTTCGACAGCGACGAGGTCGCGCTGCTCGGCGTTCTGCACCTGCCTGAAGGGGAGGGCCCGCACCCCGTGGCCGTTCTGCTGCACGGCTTCCCGGGCAACGAGCGCAACTTCGACCTCGCGCAGTCGCTGCGCCGGGCCGGATACGCCGCCTTGGTCTTCCACTATCGCGGCTCCTGGGGCGTCGGCGGCCATTGGTCGTGGGCGAACGCGCTTGAGGACGCCGGCCGCGTGGTGCGCGCGGTGCGGGAGGAGGCGTTCGCGGCCGCCCACCGGCTCGACCCCGGACGGCTGGCGGTCGTCGGGCACAGCTTCGGCGGCTTCGCGGCCTTGATGACCGCCGCCGGCGATCCGGGCATCGCCGCCACCGTCTCGGTCTCCGGCTTCGACTTCGGTACGGTCACCCGCGGGCTCGACCCCGCCGGGCGGCGCGCGTACGTGGCGGCCTTCGAGGGCGAGTTGCTCCCGCTGCGCGGGACCAGCGGCGAGGAGCTGGTCGGCGAGATGGAGGCGGCGGGGGAGCGGTGGAGCCTGGCGGCGCTGGCGCCGTCGTTCGCCGACCGGCCCGTGCTGCTCATCGGCGGCGGGCTGGACCCCGTCACGCCCGCCGAGGTGCATCACCGGCCGCTGGTGGGCGCCTACGCCGCGGCCCGGCTGGAGCATCACGAATGGGCGACCGACCATGCCCTGTCCGACCACAGAGTCGAGCTGGCCGAGACGGTCCGCGACTTCCTCGACCGCGCGCTCGGCGGGACGGCCCTGACGCCTGCGGGCGCGTCAGGCGGTCTGACGGAAGGTGTCTAGGAACACCTTGCGGGTCTTGGCCTGGTCGTCCCAGGTGAGCTCCGGCATCTCAAAGGTGATCTTGTAGGCGGTGCTGTCGTCGATCGTGACGTACCTGGACAGCGCGTGCATGGGGACGCCGTTCTTGGTCGTGTAGGTGTACTCCCAGTCGGCCGCCTTCCAGTCCCGGTAGCGCACCGCCTGGAGCTGCACCTGGATGTAGCCGTCCACGCCGCCGTCGGCCTCCGCGCGGCTCAGCTCCGCCAGGCCGCCGTCGGCCTGCGACGTCACGTCCTCGACCACGATGCGCGCGCTGGAGTCCTTCGGGCCTGAGAAGGTGGCCTCGCCTTCCGACGAGGCCAGCTTCCAGTCCGGAGGCACGCCGACCTTGAACCCGGCGGGTGTCTGCTCCCGATAGCCGTCGGGCACCGGCGAGGCCTCGGGCTCGGTGACGAGTGCACTGGCCGAGGGCGCGGAGGTGACCTCCAGCGGGGCCTGCGAGTCGCCGCTGCCGGAGGCGATGAACATCAGCACGGCCACCACGGTGAGCACGGACGCGACGGCGATGACGATCAGCAGCGGCGTCGGCCGCCCGTCCCGCACCCACGCGTTGCCCGTGTCCTCGGGCCTGCGCCTGCTCGTGGTGTTGCGGTGCGCCACGCCCGGCATGGTCGCCAGGCTGCGGTGCGCGGACTCCCGCGCCAGGCCGCGAGACTGATCGCGCAGGTCGTCGGCCGAGGCGAGCGGCCAGGGCGTGGGGCGGCCCGCGGTCCGGCTGTCACTGGTCAGCGGCAGGATCGGCGGCGCCGAGCGCTCGTCCGGAGCAGCTAAGGGGCCGTGCGGGCCGGAGTAGGGGTCCGGCGGCGCGCTGAGCGGCGGCTGCGGGTTCGACGAGCTGTCCAGCAGGCCGCGCGACACGAACGGCTCCTCCGGGAGGGGGTGCGCCCCCGAGGTGCTGTGCGGGCCGGAGATGTCCTGTGGCATCCGCTGCGCGCCCGAGGCGCTGGTGAACGCGTCGAACCTGTCCGGACGCGGCGACGGCGGCAACTGCTCGGTGCGGTGGCTGCCCGAGGGGCTCGACCCCCCGTCGAACGGCCTGGAGTAGCCGCCGGACGGGCTGTTCGGGTCGTACGGCACGCGTACCGGGCCTGAGGGTGTCTCCACGATCCGCGAGGGCAGCGGACCGGACGAGGAGTCCATGCCCCGGGCCGGGGTGAGGTCGGGCTGCGGCGGCAGAGGCTGCTGCGGCGGCTGCTGGGTGCGCGGCCGCACCGCGCCGTGCGCGCTCAGCACCCGCTCCAGCATCTCCCCGACCTGCTCGGCGGTGAGCCGCTCCGCCGGGTTCTTGCGGAGCAGGCCCTCGATGACGGGCCCCAGCGCGCCCGCGTGCTGGATCGGGTTCGGCGCCTGGGTGAGCACCGCGCCGAGCACCGCGATCGCGTCCGGCCCCTCGTACGGCGGACGTCCCTCGACCGCGGCGTACAGCGTCGCCCCGAACGACCACAGGTCGGCCGCCTGGGTGAGCTGCTGCCCGGACAGCCGCTCCGGTGGGACGTAGGCCGGCGAGCCCATGAGCAGCCCGGTCTGCGTGATCGTCACATCGCCCTCGATCGCGGCGATGCCGAAGTCCGTCAGCACCACCCGGTCGGAGGTGAGCAGCACGTTGCCCGGCTTGATGTCGCGGTGCAGGATGCCGGCGGCGTGCGCGTGCCGGACCGCGTCCAGCACCCGGATGCCGATCTCCGCGGCCTGGATCACCGGCAGCGGGCCGCTCTGCCGCACCGCCTGCTCCAGGGACCAGGCCCGGACCAGCTCCATGACGATCCAGGGCCGGCCGTCCTCCTCGACCACGTCGTGCACGGTGACGATGCCCGGATGGGTCAGCCGCGCGGCGGACCTGGCCTCACGCAGCATCCGCCGGTAAGCCACCTGCTTGCCCGCCTGGTCGAGCCCGAACGGCAGGATGAGCTCCTTGACCGCCACGTCGCGGGCCAGCAGGACGTCGTGGGCGTGCCAGACCATGCCCATGCCGCCCCTGCCGACCGGCGACATCAGGCGGTAGCGCCTGCCGATCAGGCGGCCCTGGCTCTGCGGAGCGCCGCCTTCGACGCCGCGGTCCGCTGCCATGTCCGCCCCCATCATCAGTCTCTTCGCCCCTGCGTGGCGGCTCCAGATTACGAGGTTCGCCACCATATAGGCGCAACACTCGGAGGGAAAGCTGAAGGCTCTTTACTGAAGAGCCGACGTGGGTCCGTCCGCGAAGGGATCCGCTGCTGCGTCGGCCAGGGCCGCGAGGGCGCTGGTGAACGCCTCGGCGGGCGGGCTCACCAGACCGGCGCCGACCTGCCCGGTGCCCGCCACCCGTCCGGCGATCCCGGTGTTGACCACCGGCAGCACGCCGGTCCTGGCGACCAGCGTCACGTCGATCCCCACCGGCGTGCCACGGAAGCCCAGCCCGGGAATCTGGTAGGCGGGGTGCTCGGCCAGCGTGATCTCGTACATCGACCGGGTCGCCGCCACCGCGTCCGCCACCTCGCCGCCCACGAACCGCACGATGGCCGGGGCCGCCGCCATCGCGAACCCGCCCAGCCCCGACGTCTCGGTGATGGTGGAGTCGCCGATGTCCGGATTGGCGTCCGCCGGACCGTACGCGCCCAGATAGAGCCCGTCCGGCACGCCCGCCGGGCCGGTGAACCACCGTGAGCCGAGCCCCGAGACCTGCACGCCGAAGTCGGTGCCGTTGCGCGCCATCGCGACGACCAGCGACGACCCCGGGATGTCGCGGGCCGCGTCGGTGCTCACCTTGGCCGCCGCCATGCCCGCGTTCAGGAAGAAGTGGTCGTTGCCGGCGATGAAGCGCAGCACCTCGGAGGCGGTGGCCGGCGCGGCGTCGGCCACGGCGGGGGCGAGCTCGCGCAGCAGCAGCGAGGTCGCCGCCCGATTGCGGTTGTGCAGCTCGTCGCCCATCTGCAGCGCCTGCGCGATCAGCGACCGCAGGTCGATCGGCCCGGCCAGCTCGACCGCCGCCGACAGCACCGGTCCCAGCACGTTGTCCATCCAGCGCAGCCGGTCCAGCACCTCGGGGCCGAACGCGCCATAGCGCAGCACCTTGCCCAGGCCCTCGTTGAGCGAGCAGTAGGCGGTCCCGCCGTGTTCGGCGTCGCGTACCTCGAACATCCACATCGACGGACTCACCACGCCCGCCATCGGCCCCACGGTCGCGTGCTGATGGCAGGGCTCGAGCCTGACCTGGCCGGCGGACAGGGCGGCGGTGGCCTCGCGCTCGTCGCGGGCGTACCCCTCCAGCAGCATCGCGCCGATCAGTGCCCCCCGCATCGGGCCCGAGGCCCGCTGCCAGGTGATGGGCGGGCCCGCGTGCAGGAACATCCCCGCCGGCAGCCGCAGCACCTCCGACGCCCGGCGCACTCCCACGAGGTACGGGCGGGCGGTGGTGAGCCGGTGGACGGCGAGCTCGTCGGCCGCGTGCCGGCGCGGGTCGGCGAGGATCCTGGCCAGGGCGCCGGCCGTGCCCGCCAGGGGCGGCCGCCAGGCCACGGCGGTGACGTCGGCCGCCTGCTCGCGCAGCGACTCCGCCAGAAGGCTCGCGCCGGCCGTGATCACCTGGGGCGGGCCGTCGAGCAGCGTCATCGATCCTCTCCTTGTACGTGACCTCCGGGATGACCGAGCAGGCTCGCGGCGTGGCGGGCGGCCTGGGCGTTGGAGGCGAAGACGGTGGCGCCCGCCCGGCAGAGCGCGGCGCGCTGCTCCCGCAGGCCCTGCGGATCGGCCTCGGTGCCGATGAGCGCGACCACGACGGGCGCCGGGACGCTCGCGATGACGGGGGCCAGCCCGGCGGCCGGATCGGGGTCCGCGCCGTGGCCGAGCACCACGTCCATGAGCACCACGTCGCCCGGCCGCACCCGGCGCAGCGCCTCCAGCCGGAGCGTCGGATCGATCATCGGGTGCGCGCGGCCCCGGGTGTAGGCATCGTCGCCGTAGTCGGTGAACTCACCCCGCCCCGCGACCAACGCCGCCTCGGCACACAACGTCCCCCCCGAATAGACCCCCACAAGCCCACCCCCCACCGACCTACCCGGCCCACCCGGTCCGGCTGACGTGTCGGCGGGGTGGTGCGGCCAGCGGGGGACCGGTAGGTCGAGGGCGTGCAGGGCCGTCTCCGTCGCCGCGGTCAGGTCCCCGCCCTGCCCGAGCAGCGCCGTCACGACCGGCGTGCGCAGCGTCGCGATGACTTTCTGTACGGCGTCCGCCACGCCCGGGGCGGGCGGCTTGGAGATGAGGATGATGAGCTCGGTGGCCGGATCGTCGTCGAGCATCCGCAGCGCCCGCAGCGTGGAGCGGCCGCCGATCGGCGCGGACAGGTCCCTTCCCCCGACGCCGAGCACCTGGCTGACGCCCACCCCGGCCAGGTCGAGCAGGCAGGTGACCTGCTGCGCGCCGGTGCCGGAGGCGGCGACCACGCCGACCGGGCCGGGCCTGAGCACGTTGGCGAAGCCGAGGCCGACGCCGCCGATGACGGCCGTGCCGCAGTCGGGGCCCATGACCAGCAGGCCGCGCTCGTCGGCCCGCTCCTTCAGCAGGCGCTCCTGCTCGACGGGCACCCCGTCACTGAAGATCATCACAGGCAGTCCGGCCTCGATGGCGTCCAGCGCCTCACCGAAGGCGTGCTCGCCCGGCACCGACACCAGCACCAGATCCGCGGCCGACCGGGCCGCCGCCGAGCGGGTGGTGAGCGGCGGCTGCTCGGCCGCCTGGCCCCCCTGCACCGCCTGCGCCCGCAGCCGGCTGTCCAGCTCGGCCACCGCCGCGTCGACGTCCGCGCCGCGCAGCGCCACCAGCAGATCGCCCGGCCCGGCCTCGGGCACCTCGAAGCCCAGGTCGCGGGCGAGATCGAGGTTGAGCTCCGTGGCCATGGCCACGATGGCCACCTGCGTGCCGGGCAAGTCCGCCAGAGCGCCGCTCACCCGCATGAGCGTCACCGAGTCGTAGTAGGCCCCCCGCCGAACGAACACGGCGTCGGGCGTCGCGTTCGGGTCGTTCATCGGGGGTCTCCCAGGGCGAGGACCGCGTCGAGGCCGATGGCGATGCCCTGGGCGAGGTCGGCGCCGGAGGTGTGGCCGAGGCTGTGCAGGCGTCGTAGCGCGGGTTCGAGGGGCTGGCGCCCGGCGAGGCCGCGTAGTACGGCGATCACCTCGGGGCACGCCTCCCCCCGGGCGGCGCAGTGCAGCAGCGTCGCCGAGAGCGGTGTCGTACGGGTGCGGGCGTCGAAGGTGACGGCCGCCGCCAGCCAGCCGCCGAGCCGTACCGCCCGCTCGACCCCGGTCGCGGTGCCCAGGTGCCGGAGCGTCACCAGCAGTCCGGCCAGCACGTCGTCCCCGCTCGGGGTGAGGCCGGGACCGAGGCCCACCAGCCGCTCCGCCGCCGTCACCGCGCCCAGCAGCCAGCCGGAGGCGCAACTGGCGGCCAGCAGCTCGACCGCGTCGTGCCCCGCCAGTCCAGGCGCGCCCTGAGCCTCGCCGGTCAGGCACAGCGACGCGGGCTCGCGCGGACCGACGCCGGCCAGGCACAGCGACGCGAGCTTGCGCGGATCGACCTCGCCCAGCGCGGGCGCGGGATCCCACCAGCGGCGCACCCGCAGGCTCAGCCGCCCCACCTCCACCGACCCGTCCCCGGCGAACGCCTCGTCACCCACCGTGACGTGCGGCAGCTCGGCGGCGAGGAGCAGCGAGTTGGGCAGCCGGATGCCCTCGCCGCTGATGACGGCGATCACCGACGGCTCCAGCTCGGTCCTGACCTCGAGGTATATCCCGGCGGAGAACGCGGCGAGCACCCGGGCGGGACGCCGGGGCGACTCCAGGACGGGACGTACCGCCGTGCTGGCGGCGCCCGTGACATGGACGCGAACCCGCCGAGCGTGTGTACCGACCGTCACCCGACCTCCCTACGGACCCTGACCTGACCGTAGAACGGTCCCGGCAACCCCCCGTACGGAGAAATTTGCCAACAGTCGGCGGGAAGGTTGGCTCTTCCTGACAGACCGATCCCAGGGAACAATCGCCCCATGGAGCCCCCAGTCCGCCTCGCCAGCACCGGAACGATCATCCATGGCGTGTCCGTGGGGGAGGTGCTGGGCGTGTCGACGCTCGCCGGGGCGCGGCTGCTCGCGGGGGAGAGCGGCCTGGGCCGCATCGTGCAGCGGCTCAACGTCATGGAGGTGCCCGACATCCTGGCCTGGGTGAAGCCGCACGAGTTGCTGCTCACCACCGGTTACCCGCTGCGCAACACCCCGCAGTCGCTCGGCCGCCTGGTGGCGGACCTGGACGAGCGCGGGCTGGCCGCGCTGGGCATCAAGCTCGGCCGCTACGTGGACGAGCTGCCGGAGGAGATGATCGAGCAGGCCGATCGGCTCGGCTTCCCGCTCATCCTGCTGCCGAACGACGTCGGCTTCGACGACATTCTCAACCAGGTGCTGACCGACATCCTCAACCGGCAGGCGGCCGCGCTGGTCCGCGCGGAGGAGGCGCACCGGGCGCTGGTCCAGGTGGTGCTGGCCGGAGGCGGGCTGGACGAGGTCACCGCCGAGGTCGCCCTGCTGCTCGACGTGTCGGTCGCGGCGGTGGACGGCGGCGGGCGGATCCTGGCCGTCGCCGGGCCGCCCGACCAGGTCGCGTCGTTACGCGAGTCGATCGTCCGGGAGGGTCCGCCGCTGCCGCCCGCCGGGGCGACCGGTTCGGCCGTCCGGCTGCCGCCGACGTCCACCTCCGCCGGTCCGGGCGCGCGGGCGCGCGGCGGGACGATGGCCTCGGTGCCGGTGATCGCGGGCGGGCACCATCACGGGCGGATCGTCGCCTACAGCCCGGCCGGCGTGATCCAGGACAGCGACCTGAGCATCCTGGAGCGTGCCGCCACCGTCGCCGCGCTCGCCGTCACCCGGCAGGAGGCGGTCAACGCGGTGGAGAGCAAATACCGGGCGGACTTCCTGCGTGACGTGCTCACCGGCCGGGCCGGGTCGGCGGAGCGGGTCACGGCCAGGGCCAGGGCGTTCGGCTGGGACCTGGAGCGGCCGGTCACCGTGCTGGTGGCCGAGCTCGACCCGGAGGGCGACGAGCGCACCGCCCAGGATCGCCTGGTCACCTGCTGGACCGCCACGATGCGCCGGCACGATCAGCGCGGCGCGGTCGCGGGCTTCTCGCACGAGGTGGTGGCGGTGCTGGACGCCGCCGTGGACGCCGACCGGGTGGCCAAGGACGCCGCCGCCGCCTTCGCCGACGTGCCGCCCGCCACGTTCTCGACGGGCACCTCCCGCCCCTGCCAGGGCGCGGAGACGCTGCCGGAGGCCTACTCCCAGGCGCTCAAGGCGGCCCGGGTCGGCCGCCAGCTGCACGGCAGGGGGGCGGTCGCGCACTTCGACCAGCTCGGCGTCTACCGGCTGCTGTCGCTGGTGAACGACACCGAGGAGCTGCACGCCTTCGTCCGCGAGACCCTGGGCCCGCTGGCCGCCGACGCCGACGCCGAGAACGCCGACCTGCGGCGCACTCTCCAGGTGCTGCTGGAGACCAACCTGAACGTCGCGGAAACGGCCAGGCGGCTGCACTTCCACTACAACACGCTGCGCTACCGGATCGGCAAGCTGGAACGGCTCCTCGGCAACTTCACCGACGACCCGCACCTGCGCCTGAACCTGACTCTGGCCCTGCACGTGCTGAGGATGCGCGGCATCTAGGCTTGGTCCCCGTGGACCTGGACTTCGAGCTGCGCTCCGACTACATCCCGCTGTGCGACCTGCTGAAATACTGCGGGGTCACCGAGACGGGGGGCCTGGCCAAGCATCTGATCGCCGAGGGCATGGTGCTGGTGGACGGCGAGGTGGAGCTCAGGAAGCGGGCCAAGATCCGCACCGGCCAGGTGGTCAGCGGGGACGGCTTCACCATTCACGTCGCCTGATCGTCCCAGGGGCCAGAAGTCGTGGGATGATCGGACCATTGGAGAATGATCCGAGAAAGGGTCTGCCGCATGAGTCCGGTCCCCCAGCCCCTCCCGAAGGCCTTCCCGGCGGGCGGGATGTTCCTGTCCGCCGTCGGCGTCGGCGCGGTGGTCCTGCAGATGCTGCGGGTCGTCTACCCCGACGGCGACCCGGCCAAGGCGCGCGAGGTCGCGCAGCTGCTGCGGCAGCTGGCCCGGCGGGTGGACATCAGCCTGGAGGACGTGGCGGAGATCGCGGACAGGCTGTGGCGGCCGCCCAACTCCGGCGCGGGCATCGATGCCTTCAAGACCTACTTCAAGGACGAGGTCGCGCCGTATCCGCCGCTGGTCTCCGCCTACGTCCGCGGGCTGGCCGACGCGATCGACGACTACGCCGACATGCTGGCGCGGACGCAGCACGCGCTGCGGACGATGGCCCTGATCCAATGGCTCGAACTGCTGATGTTCTTCTGCTGGCCGGCGGTCGACAGAAAGATCCAGGTCCTGATCAACTGGGCGGCGCGCAGGTCGCAGGCGCGCCTGCTGCTCAAGATGTACGAGCATGCCGTCGGGAAGCGGCTGCTCGGCGCCGTGGGCGGCAGTCTCACGTTCACCGCCCTCGACCAGGTGATCGTGGACGGGGTCAAGCTGGCCAGGGGCGAGGACCTGGGATCGTGGGGCGACCGCGGCTCGTACATGGTGAAGAATTTCGCGGCGGCCATGGTCTTCTACCATGTGGACCCGGCCAACTTCGGCAAGGCCGCGAACCTGCTGCCGAAGAACAAGGCGGCGCGGGACGCCACCATGTTCGTCATCGGATCCTCCATCTTCACCATGACAGGGAACGCGCTCAACAGGCCCGGCGACGTGATCGACGATCCGGCCAGCCTGTTGCCCACGTGGGAGCAGATGCTCGCCAAGCTGGGTGTCGCCGCGGGCCAGGACCAGTTGCGGCGCTTGCGCGGATACTGACGTCCACCGCGTCCGGGGATGATCCCCGCTTGAGTGCGCCAGGACCATGGGGGGTCACCACTCCTGGTCGGCTCGCCTGACTTCGTTGGCGAACGGGTCCAGGCCGTTCGTCAGCATCCCGGTCAGCTGTGCGGCCAGGTCCGCACCGGCCTCGCCCGCGGCGGCGAGCACCGCCTCCGCCAGCGCGTCCGCGCCGAGGCGCATGGCCCGAGGGTCGATCCGCAGGCTGCCGAGCGCGCCGCTGGCCAGCACCTCCGCCTCCACCTGGCCATGGGCCGCCGTGCCCCGGCCGCGCACGGCGCCGAGGCCTTCCCGCAGCTCTTCCAGCGGCCGGGTGGTGGCCTGGAACTGGCCGAGAAAGCGGCTCATCTCCTCGTCGAGGAAGGAAGCGCCGTCGTCCGGTGTGGTCATCAGGTCTCCAGAGAACGTCAGGGGTTGGGCTTTTCGGCCGGCGCCGTGAAGTCGGGCAGGTCAGACACTTTCGGCAGGGATTGGATGTTCGCCCAGTTCGCGACGTCGAAGCCGGTCTTCATCCCGGCCAGCCGTTCGGCGATCCCCGGATACAGGTCGCGCAGTGCGGCGACATAGGTGGTGGTCGACTTCAACGCGGTGGCATAGCCCTGCCTGAACGTGTGCGCCGTATCGTCGGTGCCGGCGAAGTCGCCCAGCGCCGCGATGGCGTCGAGAATCCAGCGGGCGTCTTTGTCCAGGTCATCGTGCTCGTCGACGAATGCGCCGGCCGCCTTCGTGAAATCACTCCCGTGCACGTCGATGTTCGGCCTGCCCGGGGGTGGGGCCGGCGACGGGGAGGAAGTAGGCGGCGGCGTAGGCGCTACGCCGGGTGCCGGGGCCGGGGGGCGCGCCGTGGCGGCCGGCGGAGGCGTGGGCGTGTACGACGGCATGAGCGAGGGGGGCGGAGTGGCGTCATCCCTTTCCGACATAACGTACTCCCTATCGTAAAAGCCCACGAAACGCATTGTCCATATTGCCTGCTGGAAATAGGTACTTTATCGGCTCGGCCGGCAGGGACGGTGCAGGCCCTGCCGGAACAGACCTCGCCCCCAGGGTGATCACCGGGCCTCCGGGGAAGGTGTGCGCGAGAAGAGCTCTGGTCAGCGGGCCAGATTTGGCAGATCATGCCCGTGTACACGCTCGCCAGTGGGCCTAATCTGCCCGCAACGCAAGCACCCGGTCCGGGCGAAGAGGGGCTCACAATGGCCTTTGGATGGACCAAACACGGCGACGGCAAACACCTGGCCCCCGGCGAGGTCGTACGGCCTGATGAGCGGTTGAGCTGGCCCCGGATGGTGGGGTTCGGGGCTCAGCATGTGGTGGCGATGTTCGGGGCGACGTTCGTCTTCCCGCTGGTGATGGGGCTCGACCCCAATGTCGCGATCATGATGTCGGGGGTCGCGACGATCCTGTTCCTGCTGATCGTCAAGGGGAAGGTGCCCAGCTATCTGGGCACCAGCGCGTCCTTCGTGGGCGGTGTGCTGGCCATCAGGGCGCTGTTCGGCGGCGACACGGCCGGCGCGGACGCGATCGTGACCGGGGCGATCCTGGTCGTCGGGTTCGTGCTGGCGCTGGTCGGCCTGGCGGTGCACTTCCTGGGCGCGGACGTGATCAACCGGATCTTCCCGCCGGTGGTGACCGGCGCGGTGGTCATGCTCATCGGGTTCGGCCTGGCGTACGTGGTGGCGGACGTCTACTGGCCGCAGGACCAGTGGATGGCGCTGGTCACGATGCTGGTGACGTTCGTGCTCGTGGTGGCGTTCAAGGGGTTCGTCGGCCGGATCGGCATCCTCATCGGGCTGGCGGTCGGGTTCGTGCTCTCCTGGGGCGCCGACCGGGTCTTCGGCATGGTGCCCGCCTACGACGACGGGGCCGTCCAGGTCGCGGCGCACTTCCGGGTGGACCTCAGCAAGGTCGAGTCCGCCCCGTGGTTCGGCTGGCCCGACACGCACTGGCCGGACTTCGAGTTCTCGGCGGTACTGCTCGTGCTGCCCGCCGTCATCGCGCTGGTCGCCGAGAACATCGGCCACGTCAAGGCCGTCGGCGAGATGACCGGGACCGACGTCGACCCCTACGTGGGCCGCGCCGTCGCCGCCGACGGCATCGCCACCGTGGTGACCAGCGCGGTCGGCGGTTCGCCCACCACCACCTACGCCGAGAACATCGGCGTCATGGCCGCCACCAAGGTCTACTCCACGGCCGCCTACTACATCGCGGGCGTCATCGCGATCGGGTTCGGGCTGATCCCCAAGTTCGGCGCGCTGGTGTCGGCCACGCCGTCCGGCGTGCTGGGCGGCGTCACGGTCATCCTGTACGGCATGATCGGGCTGCTCGGTGCGAAGATCTGGATCGAGAACCGGGTGGATTTCGCCGATCCGGTCAACATGGTCCCGATCGGCGCGGGCATCATCCTGGCGATCGGACCGGTGAAGCACTTGATCAGTGACGACTTCAGGCTGGAGGGCATCGCGCTGGGCACCATCGTGGTGGTCGGCGGGTGGCACCTGCTGCGCGTGATCGCGAGGCGGACCCCCGAGGCGATCAGGAGTGACGCCGGGTGAAGCCGCCGCCGTTCGAGTACCACGGCCCCCGCGACCTCGGGGAGGCCCTGGAGACACTGGCCGCCGTCGGGGCGCACGGCAAGGTGCTCGCCGGTGGGCAGAGCCTGATCCCGATGCTCAACATGCGGCTGGCGGCGCCCGCGCACCTGGTCGACATCAACCGGCTGGCGGCTCTCGCCGTGGTGCGGGAGACGCCGGCGGGTGTCACCGTGGGCGCGCTGGCCCGGCACTCGGAGGTGGCACGGGGTGGCGCGCATCCGCTGCTCGGCCAGGCGCTGCGGCTGGTCGCCCACCCGGTGATCCGCAACCGGGGCACGGTCGTGGGCAGTCTCGTGCACGCCGACCCGGCCGCCGAGCTGCCGGCGGTGCTCGCCGTACTGGATGGTTCGGTACGGCTGGCGAGCGCCGGCGGGGACGGCGTGCGAAACGACGGCGTGCCAAGGGACGGCGTGCGAAACGACGGCGTGCCAGGGGGCGGCGGGGTGGTGGCGTTGCCGGCGGGGACGGCGGTGCGGGACGTGCCGGCCCGCGAGTTCTTCACCGGGCCGATGGAGTCGGCGGCGCGGCCCGGCGAGCTGGCCGTGTCCGCACACTTCCCGGCACTGGGCGCGCGGACCGGGACGGCGTTCCGTGAGGTGGCCCGGCGGCACGGCGACTACGCGCTGGCCGGCGTCTGCGCCGTGGTGCGGCTGGATGAGGACCTGCACATCGACGCCGCCCGGGTGGCGTGCATCGGCGTCGGGCCGGTGCCGGTCGTGGTGGACGTGAGCGGTGTGTGCGAGCGGCGGCCGGCCGTGAGCGTCGACTGGCCGGCGGTGGCCGCGGCGGTGCGCGAGCGAACCGACCCGGAGGGCGACGTGCACGCCTCGCCCGCCTACCGCCTGCACCTGGTGGGTGTGCTGGCCGAGCAGGCGTTGCGGGAAGCGGCGAGAGAGGCGGCGGCATGACGGCCGAGCACGAGATCACCCTGACGGTGAACGGCACCGCCCGCCGGGTCACCGTGCCGGGCCGCAGGCTGCTGTCCGACTGCCTGCGCCACGACGTAGGCCTGACCGGTACCCACGTGGGCTGCGAGCACGGCGTGTGCGGCTGCTGCACGGTGCTGCTCGACGGGGAGCCGGTGCGCTCGTGCCTGACGTTCGCGGTGACCGTGGACGGGCGCGAGATCACCACCGTGGAGGGGCTGGCCGGGCCGGACGGCCTCTCGCCCGTGCAGCGGGCCTTCGCCGAGTGCCACGCGCTGCAGTGCGGCTTCTGCACCCCGGGCTTCCTGTGCACGGTGACCGCGCTGCTGCGGGAGAACCCGGCGCCCACGGACGAGGAGGTGCTGGAGGGCATCTCCGGCAACCTGTGCCGCTGCACCGGCTACCAGAACATCGCGAAGGCCGTCCATCGGGCGGCCGAGCTGCTCGCCGAAGAGACGTGACCACCAGGAGGCGAGGCCCGTGACCACCAGGCTGTTCGGGGAGCCCGTACCACGCCGCGAGGACCCCCGGCTGCTCGCCGGGCACGGCCGCTACCTCGACGACCTGGGCCCCGGCGCGCTCGCGGTCGCGTTCGTACGCTCGCCGCACGCGCACGCCCGCATCCGGGACATCGACGTGGCACCGGCGCTGGACGTGGACGGACTGGTGGCCATCTACACCTGGGAGGACCTGCCGGAGCGGGTCGGCCGCCCGCTGCCGCTGCTGATCCCGCATCCGGCCCTCACCCACGGGCGCACCGCCTACCCGCTGGCCAGGGACGTCGTCAGGCATGTCGGCGAGCCCGTCGTCATGGTGGTGGCCACCGACCGCTATCTCGCCGAGGACGCCTGCGCGCTGATCGAGGTGGACTACGAGCCGCTCAAGGCGGTCGTCGGGCTGGAGGAGGCGGCGCACGGGGCCGCGCTGGTGCACGAGGACGTGCCCGGGAACGTGGGGGCGCACCTGGTCCAGGAGGTCCCGTCGGCGGCCGGGCGCGGCGCGGCGGAGGCCATCGAGGCGGCCCCGCACACGCTGGCCTTCCGGCTGGACATCGAGCGCAGCGCCAGCACGCCGCTCGAAGGCCGTGGCGTCTACGCCCGCTGGGACGGCACCGACCTGCGCGTCTACTCCAGCACCCAGACCTCCACCAGCGTCCGCATGGCCATCGCCGCCACGCTCGGCCTGCCGCTGCCGCACGTCGAGGTGATCGCCCCGGACGTGGGCGGCGGGTTCGGTGTGAAGATCGTGCACCCGTGGCCGGAGGAGATCCTGGTGCCGTGGGCGGCCATGCTGCTCGGCCGGGAGCTGAAGTGGACCGAGGACCGGCGCGAGCACTTCATCGCCGCCGCGCACGAGCGCGGCCAGGTGCAGCACGTGCGGGTGGGCTTCGACGACGACGGGCGGGTGCTCGGGCTGGACGTGACGATCCTGCACGACCACGGCGCCTACACGCCGTATGGGATCATCGTGCCGATCATCACCGCGACCCAGCTGCTCGGTCCCTACCGGATCGGGGCGTACCGGGTGGAGTTCAGCGCCGTCTACACCAACACCGTGCAGGTCACGCCCTACCGGGGCGCGGGACGGCCGCAGGGCGTGTTCTGCATGGAGCGGACCATGGACAAGATCGCGCGGTACCTGGGCAAGGACCGCACCCAGGTGCGGGAGGTCAACTTCATCCAGCCGGACGAGTTCCCGTACGACCAGGGGATGATCTTCCAGGACGGGCGGCCGCTCATCTACGACAGCGGCGACTACCCGCGGATGCTGCGCATGGTGAAGGAGCTCATCGGCTGGGACGACTTCCGGCCCGCGCCCGGCCGGGGCATCGGCATCGGCTGCTACGTCGAGGGGACCGGCGTCGGGCCGTACGAGGGCGGGCATGTGCAGATCACCTCCGACGGGCGGGTGCACGTCTCGACCGGGCTCACCTCGCAGGGGCAGGGACACGAGACCGTGTTCGCGCAGATCGCCGCCGACCGGCTCGGCGTGCCGATCGAGCGGGTCTCGGTCGTCACCGGCGACACCCGCCGCTTCGGCTACGCGGTGGGCACCTTCGCCTCCCGCGCGGCCGTGATGAGCGGCAACGCGATCGCGCTGGCCTGCGCCAAGGTGCGGGAGAAGGCGCTGCGCATCGCCGGGGACGCGCTGGAGGCCGACCCGGCCGACCTGACCATCAGCGAGGGGCTGGTGCACGTGGCGGGCTCGCCGGCCGCCTCCATCCCGCTGTCCACGGTCGCGGTGCTGGCCAACCCGCTGCGGTACGCCTTCGACGAGGAGACGGCCAAGGCCACCCAGTTCGCCGGGACGGCCTCGCCGGACCGGCCGCCGGTCGCCGAGGGGGAGGAGCCGGGGCTGGAAGGGCGCGGCTACTACTCGCCGATCAGGTCCACCTTCGCCGCCGGCATGCACGCGGCCATCGTGGAGACCGACCCGCTGACCGCCGAGATCAAGGTGGTGCGTTACGTCGTCGTGCACGACTGCGGCAAGCTGATCAACCCGATGATCGTGGAGGGACAGATCCACGGGGGAGTGGCGCAGGGCATCGGCGGCGCCCTGTACGAGCGGATGGCGTACGACGCGGACGGGCAGTTGCAGAACGCCTCCTTCATGGACTTCCTCATGCCGTACGCCACCGAGGTCCCGCGCATCGAGACCGGCCACCTGGAGACGCCGTCCCCGCTGAACCCGCTGGGGATCAAGGGCGCGGGCGAGGCCGGGGTGATCCCGGTCTCGGCGGTGATCGCCTCGGCCCTGGAGGACGCCGAGGGCATCGAGATCGACCGGATGCCGATCTCCCCGTCGGAGCTGTTCGACCTCCGTGGTGGATGATTTCGGTCCATGGACACCGAACTACGGGCGCCGGGCGCGGGCCTGACCTCGATGCCGGGCACGGCGAGCGAGCTGGCCCGGACCCGCCTGATCGACCTGGCCTGGAACGAGCTCACCGAGCTGCCCGGCTGGGTGGCGCGCTTGTCGTCGCTGGAGGAGCTCAGGCTCGACGGCAACCGCCTGCGCGCGCTGCCCGACCTCTCCGGCCTCGACGCGCTGCGGGCGCTGCACCTGGACGGCAACGACCTGACGGCCTTCCCGTCCTGCCCGCCACGCCTGGAAACGCTCTTCCTGTACGGCAACGCCGTCCGGGCGCTGCCCGACGGGCTCCCGCACTCGCTGCGGCACCTGTCGGCCGGCCGCAACGGGCTGACCGGGGTGCCCGGCGGGTTGTGGAAGCTGACCGGTCTGCGATCGCTCAACCTCGCCGAGAACGCCCTGACCGAGGTGCCCGCCGCCATCGGCGGGCTCGGCGCGCTGCGCATGCTCGACCTGGGCCACAACCGGCTCACCGCGCTCCCGCCCGAGCTGGCGGACCTGCCCCTCACCGACTATCTGTACGCCAGTGACAACGGCCTCGCCGAGGTCCCCGAGGCGCTCGGCAGGCTGGACCGGCTCGCCTATCTCAACCTGACCGACAACCGCCTCACCCGGCTGCCCGCGAGCCTGGGCCGGATGGCGTCGCTGATGGAGCTGCGGCTCTACAACAACCGGCTGACGGCGCTGCCCGACTCCATCGGCGCGCTGGGCCGCCTGCGCGAGCTGCATCTGCGGGGCAACCGGTTGACGGAGCTGCCCGGCTCGATGGCGGCTCTGGGCGAGCTGCGGGTGCTGGATCTGCGCGACAACCTGCTGAGCTCACTGCCGGGCTGGCTGGCGCGGCTGCCCCGGCTCAGCCACCTGGACCTGCGCAACAACCGCCTGCGTGAGCTGCCGGCCGAGCTGCCCGCGCTGGACCGGCTCGACCTGCGCTGGAACAAGCTCGACGGCGACCCTCCGGTGCTGCGCCGGCTGGCCGAACAGGGTTGTGTCATTTTGCGCTGAACCGTGGCGGCGAAGCCTGCGTACCTCCGCACATGACGACTTATTCACGTCTGACCGCTTTCGCGCTGCTGGTCGGGCTCGTCGCTGCTTGTGCGCCGGGTGGCGACGAGAATGTCGCCGCAGGGAGCAACCAGCCTCCCGCGGTGCCTCTCACCGTGGAGGATCTCTCCTCCCAGGTGGGCTGCGAACCCCGGATGCAGGTCGACGCGAGCGACCTGCGTACCGGCTACTGCAAGACCGACGCGGGGGAGTTCTTCGTGAACACCTTCACCAGCGAGGAAGGGAAGAACGCCTGGATGGACCAGGCGCCCGAGTACAAGCCGCACCTGGTCGGCCCGCTGTGGACGGTGCTGGGCGACCTCAAGGTGCTCAAGCAGTTGCAGGCGCCGCTCAAGGGCGACCTGCACCTGAAGGACCACCGCGTCACCCCCACCCCGGCCGCCGCCGGCTGACCGAGGGCGGTTCACGGTCATTCGGTGCAAATGGGAGCACTGGTGAACGTCAACCGCCGGTGTCCGCCGGCCGCCGCGGCCCGGAGCAGCGTGGCCGCGGCGGCCAGGGCGCTACGAAGATCATGCCGTCACGAACGGACCGCCACCTGAACCCGCTTCCTGAACACCCAGTACGTCCACCCCTGATAGCCGAGCACGAACGGCAGCGCGATCAGCCCGATCCAGGTCAGCATGGTCAGCGTGTAGGGGCCGGAGGCCGCCTCGGCCAGCGTCAGGCCGGGCAGGGGCGCGCCCCTGAGCTGACTGAAGACCGCCACCGAGACCAGCACAATGGCCACGGTCATGGCGGTGAAAGCCCAGCCCTCCTTGCGCAGAAAGACCAGTACGGTGGCCGCCGCCAGCACGCCCATGGCGGCCAGCGCCGGCAGTGAGCCCATGCTCGACAGCGCCACCACGGCCACCGGGAGCACCACGACGCTCGCGGCCAGCGCGGCCGTCCTGGCGCGCCGCCGTACCGGACCCTCGGTGCGCAGCGCCAGGAACACCGCGCCGTGCAGCAGGCACACCGCGAGCGTGAACGCGCCACCGAGCAGTGCCGCCTCGGCGCTGCCGAACAGCAGGTCGGCGAAGATCGTGCCCCAGACGAACGCGGGCAGCGCGCTGCCGATCACGATCCCCAGGTCGCACCAGGCGGGGTTGGCCACCTTGCCGCGCCACTCCAGGCCGACGCCGCGCACGATCAACCCGACCAGGACCAGCACGACGGGCAGGTAGAAGCCGCTGAACATGCCCGCGTACCAGGCCGGGAAGGCGGCGAACATGGCGCCCACGGCGGTGATCAGCCAGACCTCGTTGCCGTCCCAGACCGGGCCGATCGTCTCCAGGCTCTGCCGCTGCTCCTCGCCGTCCGCGCTGACGAACGGCGCCAGCAGCCCCACGCCGAAGTCGAAGCCCTCAAGGACGAAGTAACCGGTCCACAGGAAGGCGATGATGACGAACCACAGGTCGATCATTGTCTGCACCTCATGACTGTCTGCACCTCATGACTGTCTGCGTCTCAATACATGAGCGACGGTTCGAGTTTCTCGGCCGCGCGGACGGGCTCGGGCTCGTCGGGGCCCTTGCGTACATGCCTGGTCAGCAGTACGGCCTCCGCCACCGCGAGCGAGCCGTACAGCAGGGTGAAGATCGTCAGTGAGATGGCCACCTCGGTCAGGCTCACCCCGGGGGAGACGCCGGCCGCGGTGAGCAGTTCGCCCGCCACCACCCAGGGCTGGCGGCCCATCTCGCTCAGCAGCCAGCCGGCGGTCACCGCGATCAGCGGCGCGGGCAGGGCCAGCACCAGCAGCCGGGACAGCCAGCGGGGCATCGGCCGGCGGCGCCGGGTCAGCCACAGGCCGAGCACCGACAGGCCCACCGTGGCCAGGCCGAACACGATCATGACGCGGAACGACCAGAACGTGATCGCCTGGTTCGGCCGGTAGTCGCCGGGGCCGAACCGCTCCTCGAAGCGCGCCTGCAGGTCCTCGGTGCCCTGCACGGTGGCGTCGAAGTCGTTGGTGGACAGGAAGCTGAGCACCTTGGGGATCTCGATGCCGGGCGCCACCGTCAGCGCCGCGCCCGCCGTGTCGCGTTCGAGTCCTTCGGCGGAGGCCAGCTTCATCGGCTGCTGCTCGTACAGGAGTTTGGCGGACATGTCGCCGGTCCCGGCGACGACCACGCCCGCGATGGCGGTCATCACCAGCGCGGCCCGTGCGGCGGCGCGCCACATCTCGGCGTGCGTGCGCAGCAGCCAGTAGCCGCACACCGCCAGGATGAACCCGCCCGCCACCACGAACGCCGAGCCGATCACGTGCGGCACCTGGGCCAGGGCGGTCGAGTTGGTCAGCACCGCCCACAGGTCGGTCATCCTGGCCTTGCCGTCGACGACCTCGTAGCCGACCGGGTGCTTCATCCACGCGTTGGCAGCCAGGATGAAGTAGGCGGACAGGTTCGAGCCGATCGCGGCGGCCCAGATGCACGCCAGGTGCACCCGCTTCGGCAGCCGGCCCCAGCCGAAGATCCACAGTCCGAGGAACGTGGACTCCATGAAGAACGCCAGCAGCGCCTCCATGGCCAGCGGCGCGCCGAACACGTCACCCACGAACGTGGAGTACTCCGACCAGTTCATGCCGAACTGGAACTCCTGCACGATGCCGGTGACCACCCCCATCGCGAAGTTGATCAGGAAGAGCTTGCCGAAGAACTTCGTCAGCCGGAGGTAGCGCTCCTTCCCGGTACGGTGCCAAGCGGTCTGCAGTCCTGCCACGAAGACGCCCAGACCAATCGTCAACGGCACAAACAGGAAGTGATAAACGGTGGTCACCCCGAACTGCCACCGTGCAAGATCAAGCGCGTCCATGTTCCCCTCACCGGACCGTGAGCTCTACAGGCTGTAGTACATCTACTTGCAGTAGTACTACAAGCTGTAGAGCAATGCCATGCGACCTTGGTCACACGAGGCTCAACGATGCCCCTCACCAGGTGTCCGGCGCGTCACCCGCGCGGCTGACCGCCGCCTACGCCGCAAGGCGGACGGTGGCTACTTACGCGGGGAGGTGGCGGCTTCCAGGTACGCCTGGAGGTTGCCCAGCTCGAAGCCCCGGCGCTTGATCTTCCTGATCAGGATGCGGAAGTCCCGGTCCAGGTTGGGGCGGAAGTGCAGGAGGAGGATGTCGCCGGGGTGCAGCTTCTTGTCCGGTGTCTGATAGGCGATCTTGCCGCCCGGCTGGACGGAGGCGGTCCAGAGCAGCACCGAGGTCAGGCCGCAGCTCTTGGCCGCCCGCAGGGTGTCAGTGTTGTAGCTGCCGAACGGCGGCCTGAACAGGGTGGGCCTGACGCCGGTCCGCCCGGCGATCAGCCTGGAGGCGCCGCAGATCTCCTGCCGCTGGGCGGCCCTGCTGAGCCGGCGGAGGTCGGGGTGGGTCAGGGTGTGGTTCTCGATGGGCACGCCCACGTCCTGAAGCGACCGGAAATATCCCCACTTACCGGCACCTGTGTAGCGGCCTTGCCCGCCGGCCGGATCGGGGACGCCCCTGGCCTCCACCGCGTCCCGCATCGCGAACGCGGTGATCGGGATGCGCTGGTCACGGATCTGCAGGACGAAGCCGGGATCCTGCTCCCAGCCGTCGTCGATGGTCAGGAAGACCACCTTGCGTTCGGTGGGGATCGAGCTGACCACCGGCGGCAACCCGCCCAAGGCCCGCACCCTCCCCACCTCCCCCTCCCGCGGCACCGCGCCCGGGGTGCGTGCTTCGCTCATCTCGCCCTCGCGCGGCAGCGCGCCCGGTGGGTCCTGGGGTGTGGGGGAGGTGGTGGCCGGAGTGGGCGGCGGAGCGGACTCGGCGGCGGTGACCCGCGACGTCGACCCCGGAGAACAGGCCCCTGCCAGCAGGAACACCGTCACCACGGCCGCTCCCGCGGCCGTTCTCGCCTCGCGCACCTCTGCCGCCCCCGTCGTCACCCCGGCACAATGCCGCCCCATCCTGCCAGTCCTCATGCCGGATCGATAATCGGTTGGGCAGGTGTTGCCCTTATCCCGGCGGGAGATCGCTTTCTAGAGTGTCAGTGTGAAAGTCGCAGGCAGTGCCGTGATCGGCATCGAAAGAGACCGCGTATGGGCCGCGCTCCAGGATCCGGCGGTGCTGGTGCGCACCATCCCCGGCTGTGAGCGCCTGGAGGAGTGCGGACCGGACACCTACCGGATGACGGTCAACGCCGGGATCGCCTCCCTGAAGGGCGTCTACCAGGGCGAGGTGGCGCTGGCCGAGCCGTCCGCCCCGGAGAGCTTCGTGCTCAAGGCCCGGGGACAGGGCGCGCCGGGCACGGTGGACGCCACCGTGCTGGTACGGCTGAGCGAGACCGACAGCGGGACCCGGGTCGACTACGCCGCCGACGCGGTGATCGGCGGCATGATCGGCGGAGTGGGGCAGCGCATGCTCGGCTCGGTGGCCAGGAAGACGGCCGGCGAGTTCTTCGCGGCCGTCGAGGACCACCTCCGCGCCCCCGCCGGGGCACTCACCGAAGACGGCCCGCACCTGCCGGCCCCCGCAGCGGCCGGCCCTCACCCACGGGTCCGCGAAACGGCCTCCCACGAGCAGTGGGCAGGGCAAGCGGCGCCCCGCGAGCAGTGGGCCGGGCAAGTGGCCTCCCACGGGCAGGGGGAGGCGGCGCTTGCCCGCCCGGCCGTCTACGAGCGGCCGGCGAAGCAGCGCACCGAGACGCCGCCGTGGGTGCTGCTGGCCGCGTTCGGCATGGGCGCGGGCGTGGCGCTCACCGGTGCCGCCGTGGGCTGGCTGCTGGGCCGCGGCCGACGCTAGAGCGGGCGCGCACTCGTCGGGGCCGCTCGGTGGAGGCGGGCTCTCGCGGAAAAGGATCTCCCGGCGTAGCGTGACAATATGCGGCAGGCACATGCTGAAGACGCCCGAACCGAGGCCAGGCGAGTCGTCCGGGACCTGCTCGGAGAGGAGCGCCCGACCGCCGGTGTGCTGATCGCCGACGCGCGTCCGGTCGTCGGCGACGAGCGTGCCGACCGCTGCGTCGGCCTGGCGCTGGGCGCCTCCCTCACCCGGCGGTCGGCCGAGCTCGCCGCCATCGCCGCGCTGCTCGTCGGCACCCGGGACCTGGGCGCCGAGTGGTGGACGCGGCCCAGGGGCGGCAAGCTGCCCGCGCCCGACGAGGTGCTGCGCACGGCGGTCGCGATCGAGCCGTGGACGGACCTGACCGCGTTGGAGATGCTGGCCGCCTGGGTGTCCGACGACGCCGCCGACGAGCTGTGGGGCCGGCCGGTCGCCCAGGTGGACCTCAACTCCTGGCAGGCGGAGGACCGCTTCCACCTGCCTCAGGGCGTGCTGCCGGGCCAGCGGCTGGTCGTGCACTTCGACGCCGGCGGGCGGCTCGACGCGGTGGTCACCCAGCGGGCCGACGACGACCTCGGCTCCAACCTGGACTTCCATTCGTTGCGCTACTCCCGCCCGGCCGAGGCGCAGTGGAGCTGGGGCGTGGCCGCCGGGCTGGGCCCGCACCGCCTGCCGGATGACGAGCCCGACCCGTACACCAAGCCGGTGGAGGCGGCGGCGGCCCGGATCCTGCGGGACTGGGCGCTGCGCCACGGCGCGACCGCCGGGCAACTGGGCGAGCGATGGGCGGACGTCGGCGACGTGGTGGCCGCGATCGAGCGGGTGGACTGGATGTGGCGCAGCGCCGAGTGGTTCGGCTGGTGGCGCGGGGTGTCGGCCCTGGTGGACGGCTCGGCCTACCTCCCCTACCGCCTGGAGGAACTCGCCGCCGGCTGACCGGCCCGACCGTACCCAGGTGAGAGGAATGCCGGAGACGCGGCGCTGGTTGTCATCGAGCGTGAAAGTTGAGATCTTCTCCGACGTTGTCTGCCCCTGGTGTTATATCGGCCATGTCCGCTTCGCCAAGGCGGCGGAGGCGTTCCGTGCCAAGGGCGGCACGATCGATGTGACGATGCGCCCCTTCCAGCTCGATCCCAGCTCCCCCGCCGAGGCCGAGCCGGTGCTCACGATGCTGGAGCGCAAGTTCGGCGGCAACGCCGGGCAGATGGCCGACAGGGTCATCGGCCTGGCCGCCGAGGAGGGCTTGGAGCTGCGCTACGACCGGGCGCTGAGCGTCAACACGCTGCGGGCGCACCGGCTGGTCGAGGTGGCCGAAGGGCAGGGTCTCGGCGCGGAGATGGCCGAGCGGCTGTTCCGCGCGCACTTCACCGAAGGGCTGGACGTCGGCGACCCCGGGGTGCTGGCCGAGCTCGCCACCGAGGTGGGCGTACGCGACACGGGCGAGGGCGCCGAGCAGGTGGCCGAGCAGATCGCCAGGGCGCGCACGCTGGGCATCACCGGGGTGCCGCTGTTCCTGTTCGAGGGCCAGTTCGCGGTGTCGGGCGCGCAGCCGGTGGAGACGTTCGAGGCCGCGATCGACGAGGTCGCCGAGCGCACCGGCCAGAAGCCGATCACCCAGCTCGCCGCCCCCGCCGACGGCTACTGCGCGGTCTGAGCGGGCATGCCCTCGCCGAGCAGCCCCGAGCGGTGGTGACGGCGGCAGAGCACCTGGTAGCGGACCCGGGAGGCGTCGGTGTCGCCGATGACCACCTGCTCACCGGTCCGCACCAGTCGCCCGCCGACGATCCTGCCGTTCAGCAGCCCCGGCCGCCCGCACCAGCACAGCACCTCGACCTGCAGCCGGCACACCTCGTCGGCGAGCTCGAACAGCCGCTGCGCCGCCGGGAACATCACCGACCTGAAGTCCGAGGCGAGCCCGAAGGCGTAGACGTCGACGCCGTGCAGGTCCACCAGGTCGGCGAGCTGCTCGATCTGCGCCACGGTGTAGAAGCACGCCTCGTCACAGATGAGGTAGTCGATCCGGTCGTGCTCGCGTACCAGCTCCACCAGATTCAGATCGTCGATCACCTCGACGGCCTCCCGGCCGAGCCCTATCCTGCTGGTGACCCTCGGGCCGCCCGATCTGTCATGTTTGGTCAGCACCAGGCCGCGCCTGCCCTGGCGGCTGTGGTTGTAGTTCATCTGGAGCGCCAGCGTGGACTTCCCGCAGTCCATGGGGCCGAAGTAGAACTTCAGCACGGCGGCGCGAGACCCGGACGGCACAGGAGACAAGGCAGACAGATCGGTCACGGGGTGCCACCTTATCGCTTGGCTAGTTCTATGACCTCATGG
This sequence comes from Nonomuraea glycinis, assembly GCF_035920485.1. Lineage (GTDB taxonomy): Bacteria > Actinomycetota > Actinomycetes > Streptosporangiales > Streptosporangiaceae > Nonomuraea > Nonomuraea glycinis. The sequence continues at coordinate 9,005,985 of NZ_CP109166.1, read as the reverse complement.
GAGATTTCTCCTCTGAAACAACAGGAGGAATCTGTGGTCACCGACAAACCGCCCACACTCGACGCCATGATGACGCCGGATGACATCACGGCCGCGCAGGCCGATGCGGCCAGATGGCGTTACGGCTTCCTCGTGGTGGTGACGGGCATCATCGCCGTGCTCGTCGCGTTCGGCGCCGCCGTGTTCGCCACCGGGGAGTTCGCCGCGCTGTTCGCCGGAGTGGCCGGGGTGGTCGGCACCATCATCGGCGCCTACTTCGGCGTGCAGGCCGGTCAGTCGGGTAAGGCCAGAGTGGAGGCCGAGCTGGCCAAATCTCAGGAGATGGTGGTGCGGCTCGCGGCCTACGTCGGCACCGAGAACGCACCGAAGGTCATCCACGAAGTGCTCGGCCGGCGCCGAAGCTGAGGAGCCATGGGAAGCGTCCGTATTGGAGTCGACACCGGCGGCACGTTCACCGATGTGGTGGCCGTGGACGAGCAGACCGGTGAGATCGTCACGACCAAGACCCCGTCCACGCCCGCCAACCCGGCCGACGGGTTCGTCACCGGCCTGGGCAAGCTGGGCGAGCACCTGGGCGAGCACGAGGTGTCCTCGATCGTGCACGGCACCACCGTGGCCACCAACCAACTGCTCGAAGAGCGCGTCGCCGGCCTCGGCCTGATCACCACCGAGGGCTTCGAGTACATCCTGGAGATCGGCAGGCAGAGCGTCCCCGACGGCTACGGGAACTCCTACTTCTGGGTCAAGCCGCCGCGCATCGTCCCGGTGCACCTGGTGAAGACCGTCGGCGGCCGGCTCGACCACCTGGGCGCCGAGGTGCGGCCGTTCGCCGAGGAGCAGGCGGTCGAGGTGGCCCGCTGGTTCCGTACCCGGGGCGTCAACACGATCGGCGTCTGCTTCCTGCACGCCTACGCCAACCCGGAGCACGAGCGGCGGATGCGGGAGGTGCTGGCGCGCGAGCACCCGGAGGCGGTCGTCTCGATCTCCAGCGACGTGCTGCGCGAATACCGCGAGTACGAGCGCGCCGTCACCACCCTGGTCGACGCCGCGGTCAAGCCCGGCATGCGGCGCTACATCGCCAACCTGTCGAGCCGCCTGGGCAGGCCGTTCTCGGTGATGAAGTCCAACGGCGGCGTGCTGTCGGCCCGTGAGGTCGTCAACCAGCCCATCACCACCGTGCTGTCGGGGCCGGCGGCGGGCGCGCTCGGCGCGGCGCTGATCGCCGGCACGGCCGGCCATCCGTCGGTGATCACCCTGGACGGCGGCGGCACCTCCACGGACGTGGCGGTGGTGATGGACGGCGAGCCGTCCATCACCACCGAGGGCGCGGTCGGCCGCTATCCGTGCAAGATTCCGATGATCGACATCGTCACCGTGGGAGCGGGCGGCGGCTCGATCGCGTGGATCTCGCCGGAGGGCACGCTCAAGGTCGGCCCCCGCTCGGCGGGCGCCGAGCCCGGCCCCCTCTGCTACCGCAGGGGCGGCACCGAGGTGACCGTCACCGACGCGCACGTCTACCTCGGCCGCATCCCGCCGCACCTGCTCGGCGGGGAGATCCCGCTCGACTTCGACGCCGCCAGGATGGGCGTCGAGGCGCTCGCGGACAAGCTCGGGCTCACCCCCGAGCGCACCGCGACGGGGATCCTGGAGATCAGCGCGTTCAACCAGAGCAACGCGATCCGCCGGCTCACCGTCAAGCGCGGCCTGGACGTACGGGACTTCCCGCTGGTGACGTTCGGCGGCTCGGGGCCGCTGCTGGCCTGCCGCCTCATCGACATCCTCGGCCTGCCCGCGGTGATCGTCCCGCCCGAGCCGGGGAACGTGTCGGCGTTCGGGCTGCTCACCGTCGACGTCAAGAACGACTACGTCCGTACGCACGTCACCCGCGACCTGGAGCCGGCCACGACGGCGCGGCTCTTCGCCGAGTTGGAGGCGGAGGCGGCCGAGGCGCTCGACCGCGAGGGCTTCGACCAGCCGGTCTACGCCCGTAGCGCCGATCTGCGCTACTACGGGCAGGCGTACGAGGTCCGCGTCCCGGCCCCGGCCGGCCCGATCGACGAGGGCTGGCGGGAGGAGGTGTTGAGCCGCTTCCACGACGCCCACGAGAAGCTGTACGGCTACGCCTACCGCGACGACGAGCGACACGGCGTCGAATGGGTCAACTTCCGGGTCTCCGGCATCGGGCCGATCACCCGGCCGGCCATCCGGCGCGACCCGTACCAGAAGGTCGAGCCGGTGGCGGCGAGCAGGAAGGTGCACTTCGAGGAGCGGCACGACACGCCGATCCACCAGCGCGCCGCGCTGGCGGCCGGCACGGTCGTCGAGGGCCCCGCGATCATCGAGGAGTACGGCTCCACCATCCCCATCCACCCCGGTTTCACCGCGACAGTGGACGAGTACGGCAATGTGGAGGTGCGGCGTGAACAGTGAGACTCCGGTGAACGGCTCAGCGGCGCCTCCCGAGCCGCCGGCGGCCCCTGAGGCCGCCACGGACATGGACCAGCACGCGGCCCAGGACATGGACCGGCACGTGGATCTGGACGAGGACCGTCACGTAGACCCGTATGCGGTCACGGACGTGCGCGCGGAGAGCGTGAACGGGCGCGGGGTGAGTGCGGCGGACCCGATTCTGGTGGAGATCGTCGAAGGGACGCTCGCCTCGGTGGAGAAGGAGGTCGAGACCGCCATCGCGCGCACCGCCCGCTCGCCGATGATCCGCGACGCGCACGACTTCCGCGCGGGCATCCACGACGTACGGCTGCGCAAGCTGACCGGCCGCTCCTACAGCGCGCTCGTCCAGCCGATCGTCCGTGACTTCCCCGTCGAGACGATGAAGCCGGGCGACGTCTACTTCCACAACGACGTCTACCTGTCCGAGGGCGGCATCGGCCACCTGCCCGACCTGTGCGTCACCGTCCCGGTCTTCCACCAGGGCGAGGTGGTGGCGTTCGTGCAGGCGTTCGGCCACCACGACGACATCGGCGGGTCGGTGCCGGGCTCGATGCCCTCGCACGCCCGGTCGGTGTACGAGGAAGGGCTGATGGTCCCGCCGATCAAGCTGTGGGACCAGGGGGTGCCGAACGAGACGGCGCTGCGCATCATGACGCGCAACTCCCGGATGCCGGACTCGCTCGCCGGGGACCTCGACGCCGAGTGCTCGGCCTGCCTGATGGGCGCCCGCCGCCTGAGCGAGCTCTTCGGCAGGTACGGCAGGGCCGCCGTCGAGGAGTGCTTCGACGCGATCATCGACAAGACCACCGAGACGTTCCGCAGGGAACTGCTGGCCAAGATCCCCGAGGGCGTCTACACCTGGGAGGACTACGCCGAGCACGACGGCGTCGACGAGCCCCGCCTGCACGCCCAGCGCATCACGCTCACCGTCGACCACTCGGCCCCGGAGCGCAGGAGCTCGCGACGGGAGGGCGACGAAGACGCCGGCCAGGAGCACGCGCCGCTGACGATCGACTTCACCGGCACGTCACCGCAGGCCAAGGGGCCGATCAACCACGCGGGCGACTACGCCGACGGCGTCTTCCTGAAGAAGTGGCTCGCGCCGATCCTGCGCAACCTGGCCGACACCCCGGAGCGCATGGCCGAACTCGACGTCAACGAGGGCGTCGTGCCGCTCATTAAGATGATATTTCCGGAAAAGGGGACTCTGCTCACCCCGATCTTCCCCGCCCCCACCAACGCCCGCACCTTCGTCATCCTGCGCCTGCTGGGCGTCCTGGCCGGCGTGCTGGCCAAGGCCACGGGCGGCCGGATGCCCGCCGACCAGGAGACCATCCGCTACACCGGCGTGCACGGCGTCGACGCCGACGGGCAGCCGTACCTGATGAGAGAGGTCCTCGGCGGCGGCTCCGGCGGGCGCTGGTACGCCGACGGGGAGGACACCATCCACGTGGTGCCGGACTCCCGCAACATCCCGGTCGAGTTCGCCGAGGCCCGCTGGCCGTTCCGGGTGGAGCGGCTCGCGCTGGCCTGCGACTCGGGCGGCCCCGGCATGTTCAGGGGCGGCCTCGGCTACGACAAGCACATCCGCATGCTGCGGGACGCGTCGTACATGTCCATCGCCGACCGCTCGATCCTGTCCTGCTGGGGCGTCAACGGCGGTCTCGCCGGCCGGCCGTTCCGGGTGGAGATCGCGGGCAAGGAGATGGAAGGGCTGGTGGACGACCACCCGGTGCAGGCGGGCGACACGATCCGCATCCGCACCACGGGAGGCGGCGGCTGGGGCTCCCCCTACGACCGCGACCCGCGCGCGGTGGCGGCCGACGTCCGCGACGGCAAGGTCTCGATCGCGGGCGCCCTCGGCGACTACGGCGTGGTCCTGGACGGCGACCGCATCGACGAACGGGGCACCGCCGAACTCCGCGCCAACCTCCGCCCCACCACCGACCGCTTCTTCGACCGGGGCCCCGGCTACGCCAGACTCTCCGGCCGCCCCTCCGCCGAGGTGGACGACATGTGAAGAGATGATTACTGTAAGTGAAATGCGGGGCTAGCACGGCGTTGGGCACCGGTGTCGAGATGACCTACGTCGTGGTCGACTGAGCCTGGACAGCGCAAAGCCCGGGCTCCTGTCGTCCGGCAGTCCACCCGGGCTCACTTCCACTCCCATCAGCGATGGGCGGCAGCACAATCGTACCCGGCCATGCACTCAGTGTCACCTGAACGGTGGATCGCCGGGGCTGCCATGATGGTTTGCGATTCCCCAGTTGACCTGAAATGGAGGGCACCGTGCGCATCGTTTTCGCCGGTCTGGCCACCAGCCATCCTTACGCCGACGCCCGGACGCTGGCCCGGCACGCCGAGTTGGTGGTGTGGGAGCGTGATCCGGAGCGGTTGCGGCGGTTCGCCGAGGAGTTCCCGCAGGCGCGGGTGGTGGACAGTCTGGCGCGGGCGCTGGACAGCGGGCCGGACGGGGTGGTGCTGACGGTGCCCAATCCGCAGGTGCCCGAGGCGCTGGGCGAGGTGCTGAAGACGGGGGTGGCGTGTTTCGTGAACAAGCCAGCCGCCGCCACCCGGGAGCAGTTGGCGCGGCTCGACCGGCTGCCGATCCACGAGCGGGTGATGTCGGCCTCGGTGCTGAGGTTCGCGCCGGCCTTCGCCGGGGTGCGGGTCGATCCGGGGGACGTGCTGTCCGTGCGCGCGACCGTACGGCATGACGTGGGGCTCTGGGCGACCGGCTACAACGCCTGGCAGGACACCCCCGCCGAGGGCGGCGGGACCATGGTGACCATGGGCGTGCACGGGGTGGAGCTGCTGGTGGCGCTGCTCGGGCCGGAGGTGCGGCTGGTCGGGGCGGCCCGGGCCACCCGGCACTACGACACCCTCAGGTCGGAGGACACCGGGGTGCTGGCCCTGCAGTGGGGGAGCGGGATCACCGGCGTGGTCGAGATCGTCGGCGTGTCGGACGGTGAGTCGTACGGCGTCACCGTGCATCGGCGCGGCGGGTCGGAGCACATCGTGATCGAGGGCGGCGACGATCCGGTGCTGGGGCTCGGTTACGCCGGGACGATCGAGGCGTTCCTGCGGATGGTGGGCGGCGCGCCCAGCCCGGTGCCCTGGCGGCAGACCCGGGCCATCCTCGACGTCCTCGTCTCCGCGCGCGAGACGGCTTGAACCTCCGCGCGCGAGACGGCTTGAACCTCCGCGCGCGAGACGGCTTGAACCTCCGCGCGCGAGACGGCTTGAACCTTCGCAGGCCCGGGGGCGTCTCACTACCCGGGACCACGGGAGAGCGGGGAGATTCGATGACGAGCAAGGCGCTGCGGGCAGTGGCCGGTGTCGCGGTCGCGGGAGCGGTCGTCCTGAGCGGTGGGACGGTCGCGTTCGCCGGGACCGCGCCGGCGATACCGACCGGCTTCCTGCTGCACGAGAAGACGGCCCGCGAGCCGGTGAAGTACCCGGAGGAGGAGAAATGGACGATCAGCGAGAGCCGCACCCTCAATCTCGTCGTCAACCCCTGCCGTCTCAAGAGCCCGCGCGACAAGGGGCGGGTGGCGATGCGGACGATCGGGCACACCGCGCCCGAGCACTACTCCGGTGAGCAGGTGGTCATCTACCGCTCCCGCGCCGCCGCCAAGGCCGCGATGGCGAGCCTGCGCGCGCAGGTGGTGCGCTGTGTCCATGCCGCCGAAGGCTCCTTCGTCACGCGTGCGTACGCCACCTCGGTGAGCGTCGGGGACCAGGCCTTCCGCTTCGCGCGCCAGAACTACTACGAGTCCAAGCCCGCCATCGGCGGCGATCGGGCGGTCGTGGTGCGCAAGGCCCGCGCGGTGGCCATCTACACCGTGTCAGGCGAATACGGGCGCATCCGCGCCACCGACTACACCAGGCAGCTCGCCGGGGCCAGGACGATGGCCGCCAAGCTCTGCTCCCTGCCCGCTACGGGCTGCTGACCGGCGGACCGGGCGCAGCCGGTCTTTCGCCCTGATCTGGGAGGTCGCACGTTGACAGGCGCCAGCTGACCAAGTTACGGTCTGGACCGTAACTGTCAGATGGAGGAGGTCGGGTGCGGACCACAGCGGAACTCGAGGAGCGGCTGGCGCGGCCGAGCGCCGGGCTGGTGAGCGACCTCGCCGGCCTTGACGGGGACATCATGATCCTCGGAGCCGGCGGCAAGCTGGGCCCGAGCCTGGTGCGGCTGGCGCTGAACGCCACCGGCGGCGACCGCCGGATCATCGCGGTGTCCCGCTTCTCCGAGCCGGGGCTCGCCGACGGGCTCCAGGACGCGGGCGCCACCGTGGTGCGCGCGGACGTGGCCGACGAGCGGGCCCTGCGCGAGCTGCCCGACGCGCCCAACGTGGTCTTCCTGGTCGGCGCCAAATTCGGCACCCAGGGGCGTGAGCACGCCACCTGGTTCACCAACGCCTACCTGCCGGGCCGGGTCGCCGACCGGTTCGCGGGCAGCCGGATCGCCGCCCTGTCGACCGGGAACGTCTATCCACTCGTGCCCGTCACCAGCGGCGGCAGCACCGAGACCGACCCGACCGGCCCGGTCGGCGACTACGCGATGAGCTGCCTCGGCAGGGAGCGGGTGCTGACGCACTTCGCCGAGACCAACGGCACCCGCCTGTCGCTGATCCGCCTCAACTACGCCGTCGAGCTGCGTTACGGCGTGCTGGTCGACCTGGCGCAGAAGGTCCTGGCCGGGCAGCCGATCGACCTGGCGACGGGCCAGGTCAACGTGGTGTGGCAGGGGTACGCGAACGAGGTCGCCCTCCGCTCGCTGCCGCTCGCCGACACGTCGCCGTACGTGCTCAACGTCACGGGCCCCGAGTTGCTCTCGGTCCGTCAGGCGGCTCTGGCGCTGGGCGCCGAGCTGGGCGTGGAGCCGGTGTTCAGCGGCGAGGAGGCGCCGACGGCGCTGCTGTCGAACGCCTCCAAGTGCCACCGGCGGTTCGGCTACCCGGACATCACACCCCAGGAGCTGATCGAGCACACCGCCCGCTGGGTGTCCGGCGGCGGGCCGCTGCTGGGCAAGCCGACCAAGTTCGAACGCCGTGACGGCCGTTTCTGACAGATGACAGTCGTTTCGGACGGACAGCTTTTCATGATGAGGGGGACGAACGTGCTCAGCACGGCTCCAGAGGCGCAGATGTCGGTGCGTGACCTGTTCAGGCGCGGCCTGGTGATTCCGGCCCATCCGCTGGCCCTGACGGCGGACCGGAAACTGGACGAGCGCCGCCAGCGCGCCCTGACCCGCTATTACGTGGACGCCGGGGCGGGCGGGCTGGCGGTGGGAGTGCACACCACCCAGTTCGCCATCCACGGCACCGGGCTGCTGGCTCCGGTGCTCGAACTGGCCGCCTCGACGGCCCGCGAGTTCGAGCGCGAGGTGGTGCTGGTGGCGGGCGCCACCGGGCCCACCGCGCAGGCGGTGGCGGAGGCCGAGCTGGCCAGGTCGCTCGGCTATCACATGGTGCTGCTGAGCCCGTACCGCGAGCTGGACGAGGACGGGCTGGTCGAGCGGGCCAGAGCGGTGGGCGAGGTGCTGCCGGTGATCGGCTTCTACCTGCAGCCCGCGGTGGGCGGCCAACCCTTGTCACGAAATTTCTGGACTCGGTTGGCGGCGATCGAGTCGGTGGTCGGCATCAAGGTCGCCCCCTTCGACCGCTACCGTACGCTCGACGTCCTGCACGGCGTGGTCCGCGCGGGCCGCGCCGCCGAGGTCGCCCTCTACACGGGCAACGACGACCACATCCTGGCGGATCTCATCACGCCCCACCGGGTCGTGGTGGACGGGCGCGAGGTGGAGGTGGAGTTCGTCGGCGGCCTGCTGGGTCAGTGGGCGGTCTGGGTGCGGCGCGCGGTGGAGCTCCTGGAGGAGGCCAAGCTGGCCCGCGCCGGCGACGACGCGGCGGTCCGGCGCCTGCTCACCCTGGACGGCCACCTGACGGACGCGAACGCGGCCATCTTCGACACCGCCAACGATTTCCACGGGTGCATCCCCGGCATCCACGAGGTGCTGCGCCGCCAGGGCCTGCTGGCCGGCCGCTGGTGCCTGGACCCCGCGGAGGAGCTCTCCCCGGGGCAACTCGCCGAGATCGACCGCGTCTGGGCGGCCTACCCCTGGCTCCGCGACGACGAGTTCGTCACCGAGGGCCTGGACCGCTGGCTGTCCTGACCCATGGAGAGCTCCCGTACGGCGCGTGCCGGATCAGAGGGTGAGCCGGTAGAGGGTGAGCGGGCGGCCGCTGGAGCCGCTGGTGAGGTTGCCGGTGCGCTCGGCCAGCCCGGCCAGCTCCAGGCGGTGCAGCATGCGGCGGGCGGTGCGCTGCTGGACGGCGAGGCGGTCGGCGATCTCGCGCGTGGTCAGCGGCTCGTCGCCGACGGCCGCCCGGGCCTCCAGGAGCTTCTCCAGCGTGGGCAGCGACAGGCCCACCCGGCGGGCGATGACCGAGAGGTTCTGCTCGCCCGCCGGGCCGGTGGGCACCGACTCCAGGACGATGTCGGTGTCGGCGCGCAGCGACAGGACCGCGGCGACGTCGCCGATCCGGCGGGCGCGGGCCAGCGCGCGGCGGGCCAGGCTCTCCGCCTCCGCGGCGCTGCGGCCCAGGCCGAAGCCGACGCGCACCACCTGGTTGTGCACGGCCAGGCGGGCCAGCATGGGCAGGCCGGTGAAGCCGACGGAGGCGTCGTGCAGCGGGCCGCGGGTGGTGACCAGCAGGTGCGTGCCGCCGCGGAAGGCGGCGACGGTGCCGCCCAGCGCGGTGGCCTCGCGCAGCAGCCCTTCGTCGTTCTCCACCTCGATCAGGCCGAGCGCGATCTGCGCGTCCTCCTGGGCCTGCCCCTCGGCGGTGAGCAGGAGCTGGCGCAGCGCCACCCGCACCGAGTGCACCGAGGGGGCCAGGCGCAGCACGTGCGGGCCGTCGCGCAGCGCCTCGTGCGCGGAGCTCAGGCAGGTGATGACCGGATGCTCGGGGCCGCGCCGATGGAAGGCGATCGCCTTGGCCGAGGTCATCTCCGGCCGGTAGGGCAGGATGCGCAGATCCTCGGTGGGCAGCCCCGCCTCGGCGAACGTCGCCGTCACGTCGGCGGCCGAGAGCGTGTCGATGGACAGGCGGGTCACGTCCTGCCCCTGGTGCTGGAGCCGTACCAGGGCGCTGAGCAGCGTCGCGCCCGTATAGTCGACGAACGCCGCGGGGCGGGTCAGCACGTCGGCGTCCCGGGCGAGCATGTACGGCACGATGCCGGTGAAGAGCCAGCCCTCGACGGCGTTGGCGTGCGCCTCGACGATCGCGGGCGCCTGCGCCTCGTGGTCGTAGTCGAGCCGCAGCGTGCTGACGCCCGGCTGCTCCTCGCAGGTGGCCGCGACCTGGTCCACCAGATCATGCGGACCGACGACACCGATGAGGATTGCCACCCACGCCTCCTATCGCTTATTACGGTCAAGACCGCAATTGTAACCTGTGAGGTACTCAGTGAAGTTCCCGTCCATGGCCGAGGCCGCGGGCCGCACGCTCGGCGACGAAGAGGTGGCCGCGGCGGAGCGGGTGATCCGTTCCGGCATGCTCAACTCCGTCTGGGGGACCGAGGCGCGCGCGCTCGAACGCGAGATCGCGGAGCGGTATGGCGTGCGCCACGCGGTCGCGTGCAGCTCCGGCACCGCTGCCCTCCATCTCGCGGTCGTGGCCGCGGCGCCGGACCCTGGAGACGAGATCATCACGACGCCGATCACGGACTTCGGGACTGTGGCCCCCATCTTGGCGCAGAACGCCGTTCCTGTCTTCGCCGATGTCGATCCCTCCGACGGCAATCTTGATCCTGACGCCGTCGCGAAGCTGATCGGGCCGCGCACCCGGGCGATCATGGCCGTGCACCTGTTCGGGGCCCCGGCCAGGGTGGCGGAGTTGCGCGCGCTGGCCGACCGGCACGGCCTGGTCCTCATCGAGGACTGCGCGCAGGCCTGGCTCGCCGAGCTCCCCGAGGGAGGGCTGGCCGGGACCGTGGGCGACGTCGCCTGCCTGAGCCTGCAGCAGTGGAAGCACATCACCTGCGGCGACGGCGGCCTGGCGCTGACCGACGACGACGAGCGGGCCAGGAGGATGCGGCTGTTCTCCGACAAGGGCTGGGACCGGGCGGCCGGCCGCTCGTACGTCGCCTTCGGCCTGAACTACCGGATGACCGAGCTCCAGGCGGCCGTCGCGCGGGCCCAGCTCGCCAAGCTGCCCGGCGTGCTCGCCGCCCGCCGCCGGACCGCCCTGCGGCTCCTGCGGGCCCTGGAAGGACTGCCAGGGGTACGGCTGCCGCGCCCGCAGGGGCACGCCTGGTGGCTGTTCCCGCTGGTGCTGCCCGGAGGCGGCGCTCCCGAGCTGGCCGGGCGGCTGCGCGAGGCCGGGATCCCGGCCCGGGCCGGCTACCTGGAGCAGCCGCTGAACCGCGCCCCCGTGTGGGACGCGCCGGTCTACGGAACCTCGCACTACCCTCTGGAGGGCTACACGCCCCACTCGTGCCCGGAGGCCGAGCGGATGGTCGCCGAGACGCTGCTGATCATCGACTGGAACGAGAACTACACCCCCGAGCACGTCGAGCTTGTCGCCCGCGAACTGGCGAAATTCCGGCCAAGGCCGTAGTTACGGTCAGGTATCAAGCATTGACCGCGCCAACCTGGCGTTACTAGGTTTCGGTCAGGACCGGTATTCATCGAAAGGATCCGCCATGAGGAAGATAACGGCAGTCGGCGTCGCGGCCGCGCTGAGCGTCGCCACCGCCGCCTGCGGATCGTCCAGCGGTTCGGACAAGAGCGCCGTGACCCTGTGGATGTACCCCGTGATCAGCGATCAGGCCAAGAACCAGGAGTTCTGGGCCAAGGTGGAGAAGGACTTCGAGACGAAGAACCCCACCGTCGACGTCACCATCGACCAGCAGCCCTGGGAGGGCCGCCAGGAGAAGGTCACCACGGCGCTGGTCTCGAAGAAGGGCTTCGACCTGGTCGTGCTCGGCCCCGACCAGATCCCGCAGTACGCCCAGCAGGGCACGATCGAGCCGGTCGACGACGTCGTGGCCGCCGACAAGGCCACCTACCTGCCGAACTCGCTCACCGCCCTCACCGTCGACGGCAAGATCTACGGCGTCCCCATCTACCAGACGATCACCGCGCCGATCTACAACAAGAAGCTGTTCGCCGACGCGGGTGTGGACAAGGTGCCCGAGACGCTGGACGAGCTCAAGGCCGCCGCGCCCAAGCTGGCCGCCGACAAGGTCGCGATCCTGGACTACCCGGGCAAGCCCGAGGTCAGCCTGAACCAGAGCTTCTACCCGTTCCTGTGGGCCAACGGCGGCACCGTCTTCACCGCCGACGGCAAGGGCGTGGCCTTCAACGGCCCCGAGGGCGTCGCGAGCCTGCAGCTCCTGCTCGACCTCCAGAAGGCCGGCGGCCTGCCGGAGAACGCCCCCAGCAAGGGCAACGACATCGAGGGCGGCACCCTGGCCGCCGGCAAGACCGCCCTGTACCACGCGGCCACCGCCTTGCAGGCCGACCAGCTCGGCGCCGCCATCGGCGCGGAGAACGTGGGCATCGGCCTGCCGCTGGAAGGCGCCAAGCGGGTCGCGTTCGGCATCCCGGGCGGGCTGGTGCTGGCCAAGCACACCGAGAACAAGGACGCGGCCAAGAAGTTCGCCACCTTCCTCGCCTCGCCCGAGGTCGCCGGCGAGCTGGCCAAGGCGTCCGGCTTCTTCCCGGCCCGCACCGACGTGACGGTGCCGGACCAGTCGCCGTCGGCCAAGGAGTTCGCCAAGTCCCTCCAGTACGCCTTCCCCGGCGACACCCACCCCAAGGCCCGTCAGGTCATGGGCCTCATCGCCCCGCACGTCCAGGCGGCCCTGCTCGGCAAGGAAGACGCCAAGACGGCCCTGGACGCGGCGGCCGAGGAGGCCACCACGCTGCTCGGCAGCGGTGGCTGACACAAGGACCTGTGAGAAAGGATCACCGTGCGCCATCGTCTGCGTGACCCGGTCGCCGGGTTGCTGTTCGTGCTCCCCGTGCTCGTCCTCTTTCTGATCTTCCGGATCTTCCCCTCCCTGGGGGCGGCGGGCATGAGCCTGACCGACTGGAACATCGGCGGCGAGTGGAGCTTCATCGGCGCGGACAACTACGTCAGGCTGCTCGACGATGTGAACTTCTGGCTCAGCCTCCGGGTCACGCTGGTGTACGCCGCGATCTACGTACCGCTCACCGTCGTGGTGTCGCTCGGCACGGCGCTGCTGCTCAACCAGGTGGTCTTCATGCGCGGGCTGTTCCGCGGCATGCTGTTCCTGCCGTACGTCACCAGCTTCGTGCTGGCGGGCGTCATCTGGCGCTGGATCTACGAGTTCGACGGGCTGATCAACGGCCTGCTGGCCCATGCCGGCCTCGGCCCGGTGGCGTTCCTGCAGGAGACCTCGCTGGTGCTGCCCGCGCTGGCCGTGGTGTCGGTGTGGAAGGGGTTCGGCTACTCGATGCTGATCCTGCTCGCCGGCATCAAGTCCATCCCCGCCTCCTACCTGGAGGCGGCCACGGTCGACGGGGCGGGCGCCTGGCAGCGCTTCCGGAGGATCACCTTGCCGCTGCTCAAACCCACCCTCTTCTTCGTGCTGGTGATCGAGACGATCAGCGCCTTCCAGGTCTTCGACACGATCTACGTGATGACCGGCGGCGGCCCCGCCAGGGCCAGCTACTCGCTCATCTACGGCATCTACGACCACGGCTTCCGGTCCTTCGACTTCGGCTACGCCGCCACCTGGGGCATGGTGCTCTTCGCGATCGTGCTGGTCGTGTCGCTGATCCAGCGCCGCTTCATGGGCCGGGGGGAGGTATGACGGCGGCCGCGGCCCGCCGCGTCAGGTGGCCCCTGATCGCGCTGCTGGGCCTGCTCTCGGTGCTGACCGTGAGCCCGTTCGTGGCCATGGTGGTCGTGGCGCTCACGCCCGCGGGCAAGCCGACCGTGCCCACCCAATGGCCCGACTCGCTCACCTTCGACAACCTGACCAGGGTGCTGTCGTCGTCCGGGTTCGTGGACTGGACGCTCAACTCGGTCGTCTACTCGGTCGTCTCGGTGGTGGTCATCCTGCTCACCGCGTCGATGGCCGGCTACGCGTTCGCCAAGAAGCGCTTCCCCGGCCGCGACGCGATGTTCTGGACCTTCCTGGCCACCATGATGGTGCCGTTCCAGGCGACGCTCATCCCCACCTTCGTGATGGTCAACAGCCTCAACGGGGTGGACACGTTCTGGGGACTGATCGTGCCGACGCTGGCCAACGCGCAGGCGGTGTTCCTGATGCGGCAGTTCATCCTGGGCCTGCCGGACGAGCTGTTCGACGCGGCCAAGGTCGACGGCGCCTCCGAGCTGCGGGTCTACCTGACGATCGTGGTGCCGCTGACCCGGCCGATCATGGCCACGCTGGGCGTGTTCGTGTTCCTGTGGCACTGGAACGACTTCCTCTGGCCGCTGGTCGTGGGCCAGAGCGACGCGACCAGGACCCTGACGGTCGGGCTGACCACGCTGCGCACCGAGGAGACGCAGCTGTCCCTGCTGATGGCCTCGGCCACCATCTCGGTGGTGCCGTGCCTGCTGGTGTTCTTCCTGCTGCAGCGCTACCTGGTCAACAGCATCGCGATGACCGGCTTCAAATAGGCTCGGCGGCGTGGACACCTCCGCACGAGCCCTCCGTGACCGTCTGCGCGGCCGCCTCATCGCGGCCGCGGCCACCCCCATGAACGCGGCGGGGGAGGTGGATCCGGACATCGTCGAGCGTTACTTCGCCGGGCTGGTCGAGGACGGCGCGGGCGGCCTCGCGGTGCTCGCGCACACCGGCCGGGGACCGTTCCTGACGCCGGACGTGCGCGCCGCGGTGATCGAGCGCGCGGTCGCGCTCGGCGTCCCGGTGCTGGTCGGGGTGGGCGGCGGCGACCTGGAGAGCGCGGCGGACCAGGCCAGGACGGCCGCCGGGCGCGGGGCCGACGGCGTGCTGGTGTTCCCGCAGGCGGGCGACCGGCCGGCCCAGCACGAGGCCGTCTGGCAGGCGGCCCGCCTGCCGATGATCGCCTTCGACCTCTACACCCGGCCCTGCCCGCCGCCCGCGCTGCGCGAGATCCTCCGCCACCCGGGCGTCGCCGGCCTCAAGACGGCCCTGCTGTCGGACGCGATGGCCTGCCAGCAGGCCATCGCCCTCACCAAGGAGGCGGGCCGGCTGCCGATCACCGGCGAGGACCGCATGTTCGGCCCCTCGCTGCTGTGGGGGGCCGAGGCGGCCCTGGTCGGCATCGCCGCCGCGCACGTGGACCTGACCGGCGCCGTCCTGCGCGCCTTCCACGGCACCGACCTGCCCGCCTTCCGCGCGGCCTCGGCCCGCCTCGACACGCTCGCCGAGGCCACCTTCACCGGGCCGATGGAGGGGTACGTCCAGCGCATGCTCTGGCTGGCGGCGGCCGAAGGCCGCATCCCGGACACCCATGCCCACGACCCCTTCGGCCCGCCCCTGCCCGACGACGAGCGGGCCGAGGTGCTGAAAGCGGTGCTCTAGCGCCCTTCGGCCCGCCCTTGCCCGACAGCGAGCGGGCCGAGGTGCCGATTAACTCAGGGTCTGGGTGAGCTCGTCCCGGTCGGCGGTGTGCCGCACCCGGCCGTACGCGCCGTTCACGATCGGCAGGTACGGCGGCACGTGGCCGCACTCGACGTCGGCGAGGATGGGCACGCCGAGACCGCCGAGCGCGTCCAGCACCGCCTCGTGCTGGGTGAGCGAGGGCAGGCCCGGGGCCCGCGTACGGCCGACGAGGATCGCGGCGGCCGCGTCGAAGAACCCGGCCAGTCGCATGCCGTGCAGGTTGCGGCAGATGGTGGCCGCGTCGTGCTCGCAGGCTTCGACGTAGACCAGCAGCCTCTCGGGGGCTCGCGCGAAGGCCGTCGGGTCGCCGTACCGGCTGCCGGTGAGGTTGCACAGCATCTCCACGCAGCCGCCGATCAGGCGGCCCTCGGCCTCGACGTCGCCGCCGCCGTCCAGGCGCGTCCACCGGCCCGGGGTGTCGAGCGTGAGCTCGCTCACCTCCGGGTGGGTCACCCAGTCGTCGTGTCCCTGGGCCCGGTAGCGGTTCGGGGAGGTCTGGGTGAAGGTCGTGCCCGGCTCCATCGCCACGATGTCCAGCCAGGAGAGCAGCCCCGGCGGCGGCTCGTACGGGGTGTCCATCAGGTTGTTGCCGTGCACGGTGGCGATGCCGGTGAGCAGGGTCAGCGGCGTGAGGATCGTCGACAGGTCGGAGTAGCCGACCAGCCAGGTGGGCTCCGCCGCGCGCAGCGCGTCCCAGTCGAGCAGCGGCAGCAGGTCGATCGCGGTCTCCCCGCCCCACGGGGGCACTACGGCCCGGACGCGCGGGTCGGTGAGCATCCCCATCAGCTCACGGGCCCGCTCGGCGGCCGGCGCACTGACATGACGGTCGCCGCCCATGCAGTCGCCGACGACGACCTGGTATCCGCGCGCTTCCACCACCTTGACGGCGGCTTGGAGACGAGGACGCAGATCAGCGCCGACCCCGCTGGACGGCGCGGTGACGCCGACGAGGTCGCCGGGGCGTAAGGGGGCTGGGTATCTCACGGGCATACCCATGACTACCACTTGACCGGCCCGGCAATCCTCTGGTTTTCATCGGCGGCCGGTGATGGCAAGCAGGCCTGGCGGGGGAGAGACGCACTGCCTGAGAGGGCTGCTTTCTCTTGTTGGGAGAATGAAGGGCCCTCAGAAAGCTCTGGGGGCCCTTCATCGTGCCTGCTGCTCGGTCAGTCGAACTCGCCGTCCTTGACCCCGGCGATGAACGCGTCCCACTCATCGCGGGTGTACTTGACGAGGCCCGCGTCCGGCCGCTTCGAGTTGCGTACGGCGCGCCCGCCGCCGGGCAGTACGGCCACCTCAACACAGGAGGAGCCGTTGGCTCCGCTATGAGAGGACTTGCGCCAGGTGAGTTCGGACTGGGTAGGGTCCATGACTCCCGCCTCTACTTGAGCTGGTTGGCCAGTTCCTCCAAGTACGTCACCGATGCGTCGGCACTGAGCGCCGATGCGCGCACATGGTCGTATACCAGCGTATAGCTGGAGACCTGACTCGGCTCCTCCATAAACAGGTCACCGGTGATCGTCTCCACGTGAACCAGCGTCGGATCCTCGGGTGCCGAGAACTTCAGGATCCGGAACGCGTTCTCCATCGCGGCGTGCGCGCCGACCGCGTTCGGCACGACCTGCACCGCGATATTCGGCCTGGCCGCCAGCGTGAGGATGTGCCTGATCTGCGCCCGCATGACCTCGACGCCGCCCACGTGCTTGGACAGCGCCGCCTCATCGATGATCGCCCACATTGTCGGCGGGTCGTCTCGCTGGAGGATCTGCTGGCGTGCGACCCGGGCCTCGACCCGCCGACCGACCAGGTCATCGGGGACCACCTGGCCGCCACGAAAGACGGCCGCCGCGTAGTCGCGCGTCTGCAGCAGACCGGGCACCAGCAGCGACTCGTAGGTGAGGATCGCGCTCGCCTCGGCCTCGAAGCCCGGCATGGAGCCACCCAGGACGTCCTTGTACTCCTCCCACCAACCACGCTGCCGGGCCTGACGGGTCAGGGCGAGGATCGCTTCCCGCTGCGTTGCGTCGGCTATGCCGTACACATCGAGCAAGTCGCGTACGTCCCGCACGGACGGCAGCTTCCACGCGTTGCGCTCGATCCGGGTGACTTTGCTCGGCGTCCATTCCAGTCTTTGCGCAACCTCGTCGGCGTGCAGGCCGACCTCGGCGCGGAACTGCCGCAGGGCCGCTGACAGGCGTCGACGCCGAACGGTCGGGCTGTAGGACACGGGGGACCTCCTACCGATGGGAGCCGAATGTGCACCGAGCCTTCGAGGCTCAGGCGCAACCCTTCGTCTTTCGATTTGCGTCTTGCAAATCTTGCGACTCGGCATCAGTATAGCGCTTAGTAACTTGTCAGATGCGAAGAGTAATAATCCGTGACCGGCCCACATGGGAACGGTGCGACAGGATCCGAGCCGCTTCCCCCGACCGGGCTTGACCGAACCGGAGACGACCATGCCCTCGCAACCCCCACTGTCACCACCAGCGTCGGCGATGACCGAGGCGTGCTGGGACCTGCCCTACAGCGCCGAGGCCGCCGGCCTGGCTCGTCAGCTCACCCGCCAGACCCTGGCCACGTGGGAGATCGCGCCCCCGCTGAGCGACAACATCCAGCTGATCGTCAGCGAGCTGGTCGCCAACGCCCTCGTGCACGCGCATCCGCCGATCTGCCTGAGCCTCCGCCGGACGGAGGGATACGTCCGCGGCGAGGTATTCGACACAGGGCCGTTGTGCCCGCTCATCCCACGCCGGCCCGACGAGACCGAGCTCAGCGGGCGCGGCCTGGCCACGATCGACGCCCTGGCCGACAAGTGGGGCGTCGATCCCAGCCCGCTGGCTGACGGCAAAACGGTCTGGTTCCTGCACTCGGCCCGGCCATGAAGCAGCTACCGTCGCGCGACTACGGCACCCATACCTCCCTGTTGAGCACCTGCTGCATTTTGATCCCGCCAACGGCTCTGTCCTGCTCGCCGCCTTCGCCTACGAGCTCTTCATGCGTTGGAGAGTCACAGGCCGATGTTCGCCTTGGCGCCCATGTAGGAGCCGGCCCCAGGCCACCCGGCCTGAGCCAGCTCGACGAACCGGAGAGCGAACCCGAGCTCCGGCAGTTCGGCGAGCGGCACGAACCGCACGGCGCGGATCGGGATGGTGTCGGCGCCCTCGGCGACGGCTTCCACGCTGCCGCCGACGCGGGCGGCCTCGAACGTCATGTGGATGACGTGGACGCCGCTACCGGGCAGGTGGTCGCATACGTACAGCAGCCGGCCGACTGTGACGTCGAGCCCGGTCTCCTCGCGCAGTTCCCGCAGCAGCGCGTCGGCGAGGGATTCGCCCGGCTCGACCTTTCCACCGGGCAGCGACCACGACCGGCCGGTGTCGGTGTCCTGGTCCAGCAGCAGGATTCGATCACCCTCGATGACGATGCCGGTGACTCTCACATTCACCACCCCGGCATGGTAGGCGTCCGGTCCTCTCAGCGGCGGCCGGTGATGGCGATGCGGACCAGGTTGCGGCCCTTCACGCCGAACAGGGCCTTCCCGGAGGGGTCCAGTGCCAGCTTCGGCTCGCCGCCGAACCACTGCGCGGCCAGGCCCTCGACGATCGGCTTGGCGGTGAAGGCGGCCAGGTCGATCTTGTAGATCTTGTCGCCGTCCGTGCAGTAGGCCACCCGGCCGACGACGTGCAGGTCGCTTCCCTTCGCGGCGACCTTGAGCGTTCGGGTGACCTTCTTGCGCCGCAGGTCGAACTCGAACACCTCGCCCGTGCTGGAGATGCCGTACAGGGTGCGGGCGTGGAGCGCGAGAGAGACGATCGAGCGGGCTGCGGGCAGGGGTTCGAGCTCCCACAGCAGCTTGCGCTTGGTGAGGTCGTAGGCGGCCAGGCGGGCGGTGGTGGTGACCGGAGGCAGCCCGAGGCCCTCCTGGACCAGGGTGCCGAGGTAGGCGGTGCCGTGCTCGGTGGCGACCGAGTAGACGGTCTGGCGTTCGACGACGGGACGCTGGGTGGTGTATTCGCCGGTGCGGCGGTTGTAGAGGGTCAGGGCGCCGTTCATGTGGCCGGGCTCCGGCTGGGAGGGCATCACGATCAGCCCCGTCCCGGCGTCGTAGGCCAGGTCGCGCGGGCGGTCCTGCTGGTTGCCGGCGCGGGCCAGCAGCGTGGCCTCCGCCTCGCCGGGGCGGTGCGCGTACAGGGCGGCCTGGGTGTAGACGCCGAGGTAGGTGGTGCCTCCGAGGGTGAGCATGGTCTTCGGCTCGCCGGGGATGGCGAGTCTGGTGACCTTGCCCGAGGCCAGGTCGTGGATGTCGGCGCCGCTCTTGCCGCCCACGTAGACGCGCTCGCCGTCGCTGTGCACCGACATCGGCTCCTCGGGCGCGGCCTTGAACCCGCGCTGCACCAGGTTGCGGTAGTCGATGGCGCCCGTCGCCGGGTCGTAGACGAACACCGCGTTGTCCTGCACGCCGTAGATCCGCCCCTCGTGGGCGAGGATGCGGTGCGTGGCGGCCTCGAAGTACGGTACGCCGAGGACCTCGAGCTCGCCCGAGGCGAGGCCATAGCGGTAGAAGGTGCCGGAGGGACGGCCCGCGAAGTAGACGAAGCCGTCGTGGACGAGCACCGAGACGATGTACTTCTCGCCCGGGGCGGTGGCCTTGACGACCTGGTAGTCCGCCGGGTTCGCCTTGTCCAGGACGACCATCTCGGCCAGGGAGTTCATGCCGCCCGCGATGTGCGTGTCGGAGACGTGCAGGCTCGACACCCAGTCGCGGTCGGCCAGGGCGGCGGGCAGGAGGTCCTTCTTCTCGCCGGTCACCCGGTCGATGGCGATGAGGTGCGCGTTGGAGCCGACCCCGGCGTAGACGAACTTGTCGTCGGCCTGGATGCCGCGCACGTACGCCTCGCCGGGGGCGGCCTCGCCCAGGTCGCGGCTGAGGCCCGTCGCCGGGTCGTACTCCTTGACCTTCCCCGGCTCGGAGGTGCCCAGGTAGACCTTGCCGTCGGGGGAGGCGGCCAGGGTCCAGATGAAGTGGTCGGGGTATTCGGCGACCTTGGTGACCGTGCCCGTCACCGTGTCGATCTTGTAGAGGTCGGAGCGGGAGTGGGTGCCGACGTAGACGTCGGTGCCCACCTTGCACATCGCCCAGACGCCGATGCCGGTGGGGATGTCGAAGTGGGCGGTGACCGTGTCCTTGGACAGGTCGTACGCGCCGACGACGTTCGGGGACAGGCCGCGGGACCCGGCGTACAGGACGTCACCCACGATCTCGGCGTTGCCCAGCGGGCTGGCGACGCTGGCCGGGCCGAGGTCGGTCAGGGTGCCTTCGGGCACGCCGGTAGCCCGGGTGGACGCGCCGGCGGCCCCGGCGGTGAGGGGGAGGGAGGCGGCCACCGTGGTGGCGGCGGCCGCCTGCAGGAAACGACGACGGGGGATCATGCGCGGGCTCCCTTGTGAGTTTCGCCGCACGCTATAACGGGCCGGGCCGTAATGTCTAGATTGAGAAGAGTTCGGCCGCGTTCCGCCACGCGATCCGCTCGGCGGTCTCGGCGGTCAGCCCGGCCGCGGCGACCGCGCCGTACGCGGAGGACGGGTCGATCAGGGTGGCGTCCGTGCCGAACAGGAGTTGCCGGTCGTCCACGGCCGCCACCACCGCGGCGATGCGGCCCGCCGGGGCGTGTGACCAGCAGGGTTCGAGGTAGAGCCGGTCGCAGGCGTTCGCGGCCTCGATGGCGTGCGCGTACCCGTCGGCGCCCATGTGCCCGGCGATCACTCGCAGGCCCGGCGTGTCCAGGCAGAGCTGGGCCAGCCCGAGCACCGAGGTGCCCCAGGTGTGGACGAGCGCCGGGAGCCCCGCCTCGGCGGCGAGCTCCAGCGCGTCGCGCAGCTGGGGCGAGGTGACGGGGGAGCCGGTGTAGTCAGTGTGGATCTTGACTCCGGCCCACCTGCCGGACGGGAGCAGCTCGCGCAGGTCCTTGGCCGCCTCGGGCAGCCGCCGCGGGTTGATCGTGACGTAGCCGTACAGCCGGTCCTGGCCCGCCAGCACCTCGGCCAGCGCGCGGTTGCCCGCCGGCGCGTCGTAGATGACGGCCTCGGTGGCCGACACGATGGCCCGGTCGATGCCGTAGCGGTCCATCGTGGCCAGGCTCGCCGCGGCGACGTCCATGGTGAAGAACCACGGGCCCCAGTGGGCGTGCACATCGATGATCATGACAGCAGTCTCCTCGCGTTGCCCCCGGCCACGGCGGCGATCTCGTCGGGTGTCAGGCCGCTGGTCGCCAGCCGCAGCAGGGGGACGATCGGTTCGTAGTGCGGCGCGCGCGAGCCGTGCAGCAGGCGCTCGGCGCCCAGCTCGGCCGTTACGGTCTCCAGCGCGTCGGGGGAGTTGAGCAGGCGCGTCGAGGTGTGGAACCCCGGCTCCTCGGCGGCGGCCACCAGGAAGTCGCCCAGGTGGTAGAAGTGCGTGTCGAGGAAGACGACGCGGGCCCCGAGCCCGGTGAACGGCTGCCAGAACCGGCGCACGTCGCCGCCGGTGAGCACCACCAGGCCGAGCTCCGCCGCCCGGCGGGCGACATGCCGGACCGAGGGGAAACCGGCCTCCACGCCCTGCTCGTCCGGGAACAGGCGCACGGCCCGGACCCCGGCCCCGGCCAGCCGGTCGAGCTCGCGGCCGGCTCCCAAGGGGTCACGCAGGTCGACCACCCCGATGGGCACCCACGGCGGTCCTGAAGAAGCCCGATCGCCGGGTGCGGCTGCCGCCAGGGCGAGCACCTCGTCGTTGCCCGAGCGCATGTCGAACAGGGCCGCGCGCAGGCTCGCCACCGCCCCCGTCCGGGTGCGGTGCGCCGCGAGCAGGTCCGCCACGGACTCGGGCGTCCCGGGCGGGCCGTCCCGGTCCGGATAGGCCCCGACCAGGACGTCCACGTCCAGGGCCACCTCCAGCCCGCCGATCAGACCCCACGCGTCGAATGCCATACCGGTCCGCTCCTTAATTGCCATGCGCGACATCATGCCATTGACGGACGATGCTCATTTGGTTACGGTCTGGGCCAAAACCAAGCAGCAATGAACGCGAGGTCCTGGGTATGCTCCGATCCCTGCTGGTCGTCCTGACGCTTGTGTTACCCGCCCTCGTCGCGCCCCCCGCCGCGGCGGCCGCCGTGCCCGGCACGTGCCCGGGACCGGTCGTGCGCACCTACGGCCCGGCCTCGGTGACCGGGGCCATCGTCGGCGCCGCCGTGCACGAGGGCCACGCCTACGTCGTCACCCGCGGCCTCAAGCCGCCCGTCCTGGCGGACATCGACCTGGCCACCCGCAAGGTCGTCAGGAGCGTCACCCTGCCCGACGGCCCGGCCACCGGGGAGCCCGAGGGCGGCTGGGCCACCGCGGTCGCCGGCGGCAAGGTCTACGTCGGCACCTACCCGGTGCCCGACCTCTACAGCTTCGACATCGCCACCGGCGAGGTCGCGCACCTGCACTCCTTCGGCAAGAACGGCGGCTTCGTCTGGAGCCTGACGGCCGCGCCCGACGGCACGCTCTACGCGGGCACCTACCCGGACGGCAGAGTGTGGGAGTACGTCCCCGCGACCGGCGCGGTGCGCGACTTCGGCGTGCTGACGGCCGGGGAACGCTACGTCCGGGCGGTCGCCGCCGACGCCGACCACGTCTACGCGGGCCTGCTGGACAAGGCCAAGCTCGTCCGCATCGACCGCGCGACCGGCGCCAAGCTCGACCTCGCCACCGGCCCGGCCGGCATCGGTGCCGTCGCCGACCACGGTGACCGGGTGCTCGCGCTCAGCGGCGGCACCCTCATCGACGTGCGCGACGACGGCACCGACGCCAGGACCGTGAGCCTGGAGACGGGCACCCTCGACATGCTGACCGTCGCCGCCGACGGCACCGTCTACGCCACCTCCCGCCCCGACGGCGCCGTCCACCGCTACCGCACCGGCGACACCGCGCTGACCAAGGTCGCCGACCCGCCGTCGCAGGACGACGAGACCCGGCGGCTGCACCAGCTCGACGAGCACACCCTGCTCGGCTTCTCCGGCAGCGGCGGCATGTGGTGGCTCGACCTGCGCACCGGCGAGTCGCAGTTCGCCGACCTGATCGACGCCGGCCTGACGCCCGGCTCGGAACGCCCGCAGAGCATGCTGCTCGTCCCCAACCGCGCGCTCTACGTCGGCGGCCACTTCTCCATGGAGGTGCGCGACCTGCGCACCGGTGACAAGCGCCGCTTCCGCCTGTCCGGCGAACCCAAGGACCTGGTACGGCGCGGCAACAAGATCTACGCGGCCATCTATCCCAGCGGCCAGATCGTCTCCATCGACATCCACACCGACCAGGTTCGCAGCCTCGGCTACCTGGGCCACGGGCAGCAGCGGCCGTGGGACATCGAGTACGACCCGCGTACCGACAAGCTCCTGGTCGCCAGCGCCCCGCTGGGCGCCGACCTGAAGGGCGCCCTGTCCGTCGTCGACCCCGACACGGGCAAGATGGACGTGTACGTGAACGTCCTGCCCGACCAGAGCCTGATGAGCCTGTCGCTGGACAGCCGCGCCGGCCTCGTCTACCTGGGCGGCGACGTGCTCGGCGGCGGAGGCACGCCGCCCACGAAGACGGCCGCGTCGGTGGCCGCGTTCGACCTGAAGACCCGCACGGTGCGCTGGCAGAGCGACCCGATCCCCGGCCACCGCACCTTCCAGGACATCAAGGTGCACGACGGACTGCTGTACGGCGTGTACAAGCGCGACTCCGGCGTCTGGATCGCCCTCGACCTGGCCACCCGGCAGATCGTCCAGCAGGGCAAGCTGTCCGGTTACGGTGAGCTGACCGTGCACCGGGGCAAGGTGTTCGTCTCCACGTTCTTCGGCGGCGGCAACGCCTATCACCTGGACGCCAAGACCGGGGCGAAGCTGCTGGCGACCGGGCTGGGCGACGAGTGGTACACCAACCCGCAGCTCCACTTCGAGCCCGGCTCCTGGAACGCCTGGGCGCTGGCAGGCCGGGACCTGGCCCAGATCCGCCTGGACCCGGCCTGCCCGGCTTGACCGCCACCGCCGATGGCGGCTAGTTTCGGTCTGTGCCGAAATTGGTAGTGGATGCCCACCGGCTGGCCGGTCCGGTGCCCTTCGACGACCTGCCGGTGGACCCCAGGGCCGACCTGGACCGCCTGGGCATCGATCGCGCCCTGGTGACCCACACGCTCAGCCTCTACGCCGACGCGCGGGAGGGCAACGACGCCCTCTTCGCGCTGGACGACCCCCGGCTCGTCCCGGTGCCCGTCGTGGTGCCGGGCGTGCCGGGGACGTCCACGCCCGCCACGTCCGGCGAGGTCCTGGAGTGGGGCGCCCGGCTGATCCGGCTCTGTCCCCAGCGGCACCGCTTCGACCTGACCGGCTCCCTCACCCTGAGCTGGCTGGCCGAGATCGGCCTGCCCCTCGCGATCGACCTGGAGGAGACCTCGCCCGCCGAGCTGGCCACCCTCGCCCGGCACCTGCCCGGACAGCGGATCCTGCTGCTCAACCCCGGCTACCGCTGGCTGCGCAAGATCGCCGGCCTGATGACCGAGGCGCCCGGCGTCTGGCTGGAGATGGGCACCGTGAACACGCAGGGCGCCGTGGAGTGGCTGGCCGAACGGTTCGGCGCGGAGCGGCTGGTGTTCGGCACCGGCGCCCCCGTGGCCGACGACTGCGGCCCGCGCTTCCTGCTCGACCATCTCGCCCTGACACCCGCCGAGACCGACCTGATCGCGGCAGGCTCCCTCGACCTGCTGCTGGGAGAAGCGCCGTGATCCTTGACACGCACGGCCACGGAGGAGCGCCGTGATCCTCGACGCGCACGGCCACGTCGGCACCTGGCCGGACTTCCTCATCCCCGACCCGACCGCCGAAGGCCTGGTGGCCACCATGGACCGGATCGGCGTCACCGCCATGGGCATCAGCCACCTGCTCGCCGTCGGCGCCGACGCCGAGCGGGGCAACCGGCTGGCCCTGGAGATCGCCGGACGATTCCCCGGCCGCTTCGGCGTCTGGCAGGTCTACAACCCGCACCACCGCACCCCGCTGACGCGCGACGGGGTCTGGGGCGTCAAGCTCCACCCGGACGTCCACCTGTGCCGCCTCGACGACCCGCGCTACGACCCGGTCTGGGAGCTCGGGCTGCCGGTGCTCGCCCACGGCCAGACGGACTCGCCGTGGAGCGACCCGGACCAGTTCGCCACGATCGCCGCCCGGCACCCCGGCGTGCCGCTCCTGCTGGGTCACACGGGCCTGTGGCCCAGCGGCTTCGAGCGCGCGGCCCATACCGTGGCCGACCACCCGAACGTCTACCTCGACGTGTGCGGCTCCAAGATGACCGGCCGCTGGATCGCCCGCCTGGCCGCGCTGGCCGGGGCCGAGCGGGTGCTCTTCGGCTCCGACGCGTGCTTCCTCGACCTCAGAACGGGCTACGGCCGCGTGGCCCTCGCCCCGCTCTCCGAAGCCGACCGCGCCCTCATCCAGGGCGCGAACCTGGCCCGCATCCTCGCCCTCCCCACCCCCTGACCTGTTCCGGCCTCGCCGGAGCCGTCCGTCTGACTCCACGGGGAAAACCGAACCCTGCGGTGAGCGCCCCTGCCACGCTCGTCCGTCCGTACCAGAGAAAGGGACGCTTCCGTGACTCTCGCCCTCCACGGTGGCTCGCCGGTCCGCGCCACCCCCTGGCCGAGCTGGCCGCCGCCCCTCGACCCCCGCCAGCGCGCACTCGTCACCGAGGTGCTGGAGAGCGGCCTCTGGGGGGCCACCCAGGGTGGTTCCGTGGTCGCGGACCTGACCGCGGCGTTCGCGCGGCTGTCCGGCGTCCCGTACGGGGTCGCGGTCGGCAACGCGACCCTGGGCCTGTTCGCCGCGCTCAAGGGGCTGGGCGTGGGGCGCGGCGACGAGGTGATCGTGCCCGCGTACACGTTCGTCGCCTCGGCCACCGCCGTGCTGCTGGCCGGCGCGGTGCCCGTCATCGTGGACGTGGACCCGCTCGACCTGCATCTGTCCCCGCAGGCCGTACAGGACGCTCTCACCAGCAGGACCGCCGCCGTCATGCCCGTCCACCTGGCGGGCAGCTCGGCCGACATGGACCTGATCAACGCGCTCGCGGCCCGGCACGGGCTCAAGGTCGTGGAGGACGCGGCCCAGGCGCACGGCGCCACCTACCACGACCGGCCGGTCGGCGGCCTGGGTGACGCCGGGGTGTACAGCTTCCAGGCCAGCAAGGCGATGACCGCCGGGGAGGGCGGCCTGATCGTCTGCCGCGACCAGGCCGACCACGAGGCTGTCTGGTCGGTGTGCAACCTCGGCCGCAGACTGGGCGGCCAGTGGTACGGCCACCCGGAGGTCGGCTGGAACCTGCGCCTCACCGAGATCCAGGCCGCGCTCCTGCTGCCCTGGCTGGACCGGCTCGACGACGAGATCGACCGCCGGAACGCGTTCTGCGACGCCCTGGAACGCGAGCTGGCCCACCTGCCGGAGGAGCCGGTGTCCCTGGTGCCGCAGCCGCCCGGCACCACCAGGGACTCGCGCCACCTGCTCATGCTGCGCGTCGACGCGCCGGTGGACCGGGGCTTCCTGCTCACCGCGATGGCGGCCGAGGGAGTGCCGCTGGAGTCCGGCTACCCGCCGCTCGGCACGATGGCCGCGCTGACCGCCGAGGGCGCGCGGGCCGAGCCGTGCCCGGCGGCGACGGAGGCCGCGGCCAGTGTGGTCTGGGTACGCCAGTCCATGCTCATGGACGACCCGGCCCGCGCCGCCGACGTCGCCGAGGCCCTGACCAAGGTGCTCACCTACCGCGAGCAGCCCTGACCGGCGGGACCTGGTCGCGGGCGACCGCTGGGACGTTGACCCGGAGATCCGCCGGGCGCGATGGAGAACGCCTCGATGCGATCGGCTATCACGATTTCGGTCCCAACCGTAATAGAAGCTTGACGCGCCGATCCGTTGGTTCTTAGGTTTCGGTCATGGTCTTAATTAAACGGGCGCTTGTCGCCGGCATGACCGCGCTCGCTCTGCTCGCCCCGGCCGCCCCCGCCGCCGCGGACCCGGTCGGTGGCCGGGTGACGGATCTCGGCGTGCCACTCCAGGACGTGCTGCTCCTCGGCGGCACCGTCGCCCCCGGCCCGGACGGCACTCCCGTTCTCTGGGGCGCCTCGTCCGGGGCTCCGGCCCATCTCAACGCGGTGGACCCGGCCACCGGGGCCGCGGTGGCCCGCCTCGATCTGCCCGGCGCGGCCGGCGCCTGGGCGGTGGACGCGACCCCCGACGGCAGCGTCTACGCGGGCACCTACGGCGACGGCCGCCTCTACCGCTGGACCCGCGAGTCGGGCGTCACCGACCTCGGCCGGCCGCTCGCCTCGGAGAACTTCATCTGGACCGTGGCGGCCGGCCAGGGCGCGACCGTCTACGGCGGCACCTCACCGGGTGGCCGTCTGTTCGCCTACGACCCCGCCACCGGGGTGCGCGACTACGGCAAGCTGTCGGCGACCCACTCCTACGTCCGCAGCGTCGCCTACGCCGACGGCAAGATCTACGCGGGCACCGAGAACCCCGCAGCCCTCTTCGAGGTGGACGCCGCCGACGGCACGGTCAAGCGGTTGCCCACGCCGTCCGGCCTGGACGTGACGGGCAAGTGGGCGTACGACGTCAACGTGGCCGCGGGCTTCGTGTTCGTCAGGTTCAGCGACGCGTTCCCGGGGCCGCTGCACGTCTGGGACATCGCCGCGGGCCAGTGGGTGGACGCGCTCGACGCGGCGCACGGACTCGACGTGTCCCCGCCCGACGAGCAGGGCAAGGTCTACTTTGTAAAGGCGGGCGAACTCGTCAGCTACGATCCGCGTACCCGGGCCGTCACCCCCACCGGCATGCCCGTCACCGGACGGGTCGCCAACACCCGCGGCATCGGCTGGGCGGAGCTGGGCCTGCCCGACTACCCGGGCAAGAGCCTGGTCGGGCTGCTCTGGCGGGGCCTGATGTTCCGCTACAACCCGCAGACCGGAGCGAAGTCCTTCATCCAGACCGGCATCCAGGGCGAGCCGATCGACATCACCGCCATCGCGGGCGGCCCTGATGATCGCGTCTACACCGGCGGCTTCCTCAACGGCGGCTTCGCGGCGCTCGACGCCAAGACCGGGAAGGTGGCGGAGTTCCACACCTTCTCCCAGTCCGAGGCCATGACCACGCACCGCGGCAAGCTCTACGTCGGCGCCTACCCCGAGGCCCGCGTCTACGCCTACGATCCCGAGCTGCCGTGGCACAGCCCCGAATACTCGCCCAGCCCCGAGCCGGGACCCGAGGCCAACCCCGCACGGCTCTTCGACCTGGCCGCCGACAAGCAGATCCGGCCGCGCGCGCTGGTCTCGGCGGGCCGGTACGTGGCGGCCGGCACCATGCCCGACCTCGGGCAGCTCGGCGGTGTCCTGGCCATCTGGGATCCCGCCACGGGCAAGCTCAAGCACGCACAGCGGGGCGTCGTCCAGGACCAGAGCATCGTGTCGCTCGCCTACCGCGACGGTGTCCTCTACGGCGGCACCTCCATCTACAGCGGCCAGTCGGCCACCCCGCCGACGCAGCCGGAGGCCAAGCTGTTCGCCTGGTCGGTCAAGGAGGACCGGCTGCTGTGGGAGTTCGTCCCCGCGCCCGGCAAGCCGGCCATCCCCGCGCTGACCTTCGACGACCGCGGCCGGCTCTGGGGCATCGCGGGCGGCGAGGTGTTCGGGGTGAACGTCGCGGCCCGCAAGGTGATCTCCCGCGTCACCCTCTCCACCGGCTCCGGCGCGAGCGGCCAGCTCGTCTTCAACCCCAAGGACAGACTCCTGTACGGGGCGCACGCCGGCACTGAGGTGGTCACGGTCAGCCCGAGGACGGGAGCGAAGGCCGTGGTGAAGCGCGGACCTGTGCACCACCTCGCGGTGCACAGGTCCGGTGACGTCTACTTCGCGGAGGGTGCCAACCTGTTCAGGTATCAGCCGCAGAGTCGATAGGTGTAGAAGTTCTCGAAGCGTGACAGGTACATGTGCTCGTCAGGGCCTTCGAGCAGGATCGACATCGGGCGGGCGATGAGCGTGAGCTTCATCGTCGCCCGATCGATCTTGTAGGCCTTGCCCTGGACCTTGCCGTAGAGCATGCCGTCGCGGCCGAGCTCGATGTTGGTGTCGAGCAGGACCTGGGTCACCGTGTCCCACGGGTAGGTCTGGTGCTGGACCTGGCGCAGCGTGGCGCCGGTGGCGGCGTCCAGCTTGTACAGGTTGTCGGGGCTCAGGCCCCAGAGCTTGCCGTCCTCGTCGAAGGTGATCGAGCCGAGCGCCAGGTTGCCCGGGACGGGGGTGGTCTGCCAGATGAGCTTGTCGGTGGCGACGTCGTAGGCGAAGGCCTGCGCCTCGCCCTGCGGCGTGCTGGTGCCGCCGAACGCCGAGGTCGTGCCGTAGATGACGCCGTCCTGGTAGGCCAGGCCGATGATGCTCTGGCCGGGGATCAGATCGCGCTTGATCACCGCTTTGCCGGTGGCGGGGTCGTACAGGCCCAGAGCTCCGCCGATGGTGCCGACCTTGGGCACGGTGCCGAACGCCAGCAGGTCGCCCGCCGACACCATCGCGAACGGCCGGTCCTGCTCCTGGGCGGCGAGGTTGAGCAGTTCCTTGGGTGCGGTGCCGTCGAACTCGTAGATGCGGGCGCCCGGGTAGACGCCGAGGTAGAGCTTGCCCTTGTGGGTGACGATGCCCTCGCTCTGGCCGACGTTCGGCCAGAACTGGGACTCGCCGGTCTTGGGGTCGTAGGCCGCCAGGCCGCCGGTGAAGAAGCCGCCGGCGTAGATGCGGCCGTCGGGGCCGACCCCCATGGAGCGGACGCTGACGGGCTGGCCGGTCACCGTGGAGGCGAAGAGGGTTCCCTTGCCGGTGCGCCGGTCGTAGTGCCAGATGCGGCCGGTGGAGGAGGTGCCGACGAGCGTGGTGCCGACCCAGCCGAGGGGTCTGGCCGCGCCGCCGCCGAGATCGGTGAACCCCAGTTTCACGATTTTTCCGCTTTTGAGGTCATATTTGGAGAGTTCATCCCCCTGGACCAGGTAGACCGCCTGCCCATGCCGGCCCCCGCCCACGGTGAGGCTGTCGACGTCGTCGACCGTGTCCTTCCAGGACTTTCTGGCCAGGTCGTACACACCCATGGGGTTGGTCCCGGTCGAGGTGGCGAAGCGCACCAGCAGGTGCCGGCCGACGATGTCGAGGTCGTAGGCGTACCCCTGCTCGTCGGTCGGCGGCTCGATCACCCTGATGAGGGTGCCGTCCGGCTTCAGCACGGCCACCTTCATGCTCTGCGCGCCGAGCCCGGCGTAGACGGTGCCGTCGTCGCCGATGGCCAGGTCGCGCACGAACTGCTCGCCCGGCACCGGGCTGCCCAGGTCGTCGATCCGTCCGCTGGCGGTGTCGTAGCGGAAGAGCCGTCCGTGGGGCGAGGTTCCGCCGTAGACGGCCGTGCCGTCGGGGCTGGCGGCCACCGTCCACACGAACGTCTCGCCGGGCACCGCGATGCCCAGCTCGCTCACCTGGTCGCTGGCGGGGTCGTAGCGGAACAGCCTGCCCATGGCCCCGGCCGTGGCGTTGTAGCTGCCGACGTAGACCGAGTGGTCCGGGGCCACGGTCACGGCCCAGGAGCCGAGCGCGAGCGGCAGCGGCTTCTCGGCGATCAGGGTGGCGTCGGAGGCGTTCCGGATGGCGAGCATGGCGGGACCGGACGCGCTGGAGGTGACCGAGTACACCCGGTCGCCGTCGAGTGCGGTGCCCGCCGTGGTGGCCCCGGTGAGCGGCATCGTGCCGAGGTTCTGGAACCCGCATCCGGTCGGCGGTGCTGCCAGGGATTCGGCCTGGGCCGGTGTGACGAAGGCTAAGGCAACGAGCATGGCTGCTAAGAGAATACGCACGAACGCCTCCTATAAATGGGCTATAACGGCCTTGACCGTAATCTCTAGGGTGGTGCCGTGACAAGATGTGCCCATGGGCCCGGTGCGGATCGTCGCCGTTCGGCACGGCGAGAGTGAGGCGAACGTCGCCTACCGGCAGGCGGGTGACGACCCGCTGGTCTACGCGCGCGGCGACGACGAGGTGACGCTGACCGGCGTCGGCCGGACGCAGGCCGCCGCGCTCGGCCGTCTGCTGGCCGCCCTGCCCGCGGCCGAGACGCCCGAGCTCGTCTGGTGCTCGCCGTACCTGCGGGCCCGCGAGACCTGGGCCGTCGCTCGGGAGACCTGGGGCGCCGGCGCCCTCCCGCTCATGGTGGACGAGCGGCTGAGGGACCGGGAGTGGGGCCTGCTGGCCCCCTACAACGAGGCCGCCATCGAGCGGCGCTTCCCCGAGGAGCTCGCCCGCCTGCGGGCGGAGGGCGAATACCGCTACCGCCCGCCCCAGGGGGAGTCGTTCGCGGACGTGGCGGCCCGCCTGCGCGACCTCCTCACGGACCTGCGTGCGCGGGCGCGCGGGCAGCGGGTGCTGATCGTCGCGCACGACTCCGTGGTGCTCGTGCTGCGGCACGTGATCGCCGAGGCCCCGGACACGGAGCTGGCCGCGCTGGCGGAGTTCGCCCCGATCCTGAACGCCTCCGTCTCGACCTGGCACGCAACGGACGGGCGGCTCACGCTGCTGCACTACAACACCGTCCACCATCTGGAGCCATAATTCCTGGGCGAGAGCGGTGGCGGGCCGCATTCACGGGCCGGTGGCGGCCGTGACAAGGAGTCGGTGACCGCTACGAGCCGGTGGCGACCCTGACCAGCAGCAGGCCCTAGGTGGGGATGATCTCGTCGGCCCTGGCGCGGGTGCCGTCGGCGGCGAACCAGGCACGTTCGGCGGCGAACCAGCTCCGCCACCGCGCCAGGAGCTCCTCGCCGTCCCGGTCGAGGACGCGCCGGAGCCGGACCTCCTCGTCCGCCTCGACCCAGATGACGTA
This sequence comes from Nonomuraea glycinis, assembly GCF_035920485.1. Classification (GTDB taxonomy): domain Bacteria; phylum Actinomycetota; class Actinomycetes; order Streptosporangiales; family Streptosporangiaceae; genus Nonomuraea; species Nonomuraea glycinis. The sequence continues at coordinate 8,973,946 of NZ_CP109166.1, read as the reverse complement.
TGCCAGCAGCTCCGCCGCCGAGGCGCGGGCCGTGCCCACCCCCTCGATGACGAGCACCGGCGCCACCGGCACCACGACGCGTTCCCCGTAGTCGCCGCGTACCCAGTCATAGCGGCGGAAGCCGCCGGGCCGGCCGTGGCGCAAGGGCTGGAGGACCTGCCGGTCGAGCGCGTCGAACCAGGGGCCGGGCCCCTCGTCCCAGGGCACGGGGAAGTCGTCGCTGTGGATCACCTGGCAGCTCAGGGCCGTCCCCAGCCGGTCGGCGAGCGTGGTCTTGCCCGAACCGGCAGGTCCGTCGACGGCCACCAGACGGACCGGTCCGCAGGAGGGCGGGCGGGCCTGGATGCGCTGGGCCGAGGAGATCACCGGCCCAGGTTAGGTGAGGGTTCGGGAAGATCACCGGCCCGGGTGAGGAGATGCGGCGGGAAGATCGCGGGCCCCGGGTTGGGGGACCGGGCGGGGGAGACTGAAAGAATGGCCGTTTCGGACCATTCTGGAGGTCGATCTTGCTCGGACCGCTGGGTGACATCGTGGTGCTCGATCTGTCCAGGGCCCTGGCGGGCCCGCATGCCGCGCAGATGCTCGGGGATCTGGGCGCGCGGGTCATCAAGGTGGAGCATCCGGACGGGGGAGACGAGTCGCGGGGCTGGGGACCCCCCTTCGTAGGCCCAGATCACGAAATATCGACCTATTTCCTTGCGGCTAATCGCAACAAACAATCCATCGCCGTCGATCTGAAGTCCCCCGAGGGCAAGGAGCTCATCGAGCGGCTGGTGGCCCAGAGCGACGTGCTGGTGGAGAACTTCCGCACCGGCGTGCTCGACCGCCTCGGCTTCCCGGTCGCACGATTGCACGAGCTCAACCCCCGGCTGGTCGTCCTGTCGATCACCGGGTTCGGCCACGACGGCCCCGAAGGCGGCCGGCCGGGCTACGACCAGATCGCCCAGGGGGAGGCCGGTCTGATGTCGCTGACCGGCCCGTCCCGCGACGAGCCCTACCGGGTCGGCGCCTCCGTCGCCGACCTGCTCGCCGGCATCCACGGCGCCTACGGCGTGGTCGCCGCCCTGTACGAGCGCGAACGTACGGGCAAGGGCCGGGTCGTACGGACGTCCCTGCTGGCGGCGGTCACCGGCGTGCACTCCTACCACGGCACCGCCTGGACCGTGGGCGGGCAGGTCCCCGGCGCCAATGGCAACCACCACGCCTCGATCGCCCCTTATGGCGCTTTCCGGTGCGCGGACGGGATGCTACAGATCGCCGCCGCGAATGAGGTCCAATGGAAGAAAGTAGCCTCGCTACTCGACATTGACCCGCATATAGCGAAATATGCGACCAACAGGGAGAGATTCGCGCACCGGGATGAGCTGATCGCCGACATGGAGAAGGCCCTGGCCGCCCACGACCGGGCCCACTGGCTGGCCAGACTCGGGGAGGCCGGAGTCCCGGCAGGCGCGATCCGCTCACTCGACGAGGTCTACGCCTGGGAACAGACCCGCTCCCAGGGGCTGCTGGTCGAGGTGGACCACCCGGTGCTCGGCACGATCGAGCTGCCAGGGCCACCGCTGCGCTTCGACGGCCTCACGGGCATGACGCACACCGCGCCGCCCGCGCTCGGCCAGCATGACGGCGACGTGCTCCGCTGGCTCGAAGAACGAGAGCGATGATCGGGTTTCGCGGGCATCGGTCGGCGCTCTCGTGCGTCACCATGGGATCACCGGTGGACGAGAAGGAGCGATGGTGAGCCGTCCGGACGCGCGTACGTTGATCGAAACGGTCCTCGACGGGGGCTCGTGGACATCGTGGGACGCGCCGCCCGCCGACCCGGCCGAGCCGGGCTCCTCCTATGCCGAGGAGCTGGCCGCGGCCCGGGTCAAGTCCGGCTACGACGAGGCGGTCGTCACCGGCGAGGGGCTGCTGGGCGGGCGCAGGGTGGCCGTGGTGGCCTGCGAGTTCTCCTTCATGGCCGGGTCGATCGGGCTGGCGGCGGCCGAGCGGATGGTCTCCGCGATCGAGCGGGCCACCCGTGAGCGGCTGCCGCTGCTGGCCGCGCCCGCCTCGGGCGGCACCAGGATGCAGGAAGGCGCGCTCGCCTTCGTACAGATGATCAAAATCACGGTGGCGGTGCAGGCGCACCGGACCGCGGGCCTGCCGTTCCTGGTCTATCTGCGGCACCCGACCACCGGCGGGGTGTTCGCGTCGTGGGGCTCGCTCGGGCACGTCACGGCGGCCGAGCCGGGCGCGCTCATCGGGTTCGTCGGGCCGAGGGTGTTCGAGTCGCTGCACGGCTACCCGTTCCCCGAGCACGTCCAGGTGGCCGAGAACCTGCACGAGCACGGGCTGATCGACGCGGTGGTGGCGGCCGACGACGCGCGGGACGCCGCGATCGGCGCCCTGTCCGTGCTGGCCGACGACGGGACGCGGGTCGTGGCCGGACCGGCGCCGCAGGAGGATCTGCGGCCGGTCGAGGCGTGGGAGGCGATCACCCGCTCGCGCCGCGACGACCGGCCGGGCGTACGGACGTTGCTCAAGCTTGCCGCCACCGACGTGACGCCGCTCAGCGGCAGCGGCGCGGGCGAGAACGAGCCCAGTCTGCTGCTGGCTCTGGCCAGGTTCGGCACGGCTCCGGCCGTGGTGCTGGGCCAGGACAGGCGCAGGCAGCGGGCCAACGCGCCGCTCGGGCCCGCAGGGCTGCGGGTGGCCAGGCGGGGCATGCGGCTGGCCGCCGACCTGGGGTTGCCGCTGGTCACGGTGATCGACACGGCGGGGGCGGCGCTGTCGAAGTCCGCTGAGGAGGGCGGACTGTCCGGGGAGATCGCCCGCTCCCTGGCCGAGCTGGTCACCCTCGACGCGCCGACGGTCTGCCTGCTGCTCGGCGAGGGCGCGGGCGGGGCCGCGCTGGCGCTGCTGCCGGCCGACCGGGTGCTGTGCGCGCAGCACGCGTGGCTGTCGCCGCTGCCGCCCGAGGGTGCCTCGGCGATCCTCTACCGCAGCGTGGACTTCGCGCCCGAGATCGCCCAGGCGCAGCGCATCCGCGCCACCGACCTGCGCCGCGACGGCATCGTCGACCGGGTCGTCCCCGAGGTGCCCGACGCCGCCTACGAGCAGCGGGCGTTCTGTGAGCGGGTGGGCCGGGCGCTGGAGTACGAGATCGCCGGCCTGCTGCGGCAGCCCCCGGCGGACCGCCTGACCGCCCGCCTGTCCCGCTACCGCCACCTGGGCGGCTAGAAACCGAGGCCCGCCCGCCCCGGATCAGGGGCTCCGGATCCGTGAGACCCGGATCCGTGAGACCCGGATCCGGGAGACCCGGATCCGGGAGACCCGGATCCGTGAGATCCGGATCCGAGGACCCGGATCAAGGGACCGGGGTGCGTCCGACCCGGATCAGGCGACCCGGCTTCGTCCGACCCCGATCAAGGGACCGGGATGCGTTCGATGCGGATCGAGAAGACCTCCTCGCGCGGCACGACGACCTCGTAGGCGCCGTGGTCCACCATCCAGTAGCCGAGCGCCTCCGCCTTCATCCCGCTGTGGCCGGTGTAGGCGATGTGCAGGCCGTCCTCGTCCTCGTCCAGCACCACGCACGGCTCGCCGCCGAACGCGCCGACGGTGCGGATCAGCACCAGCCACTCCAGCTCAGGATGGGCGACGGTACGCCGCCAGTAGCCGGACGCGGACTCGAAGCCGTCCAGCTCCTCCTCGCTGAACAGCACCACCTGGTCGTCGGGGCCGAGCGCGGCGGGGAACGTACGCTCGCCGAGCCGGGCGACGAAGCCGGAGGCGACGGGGGTGATCTCGTCGCTCATGCCGCGGGCCGCCAGGTCAGCCCGTCGTAGTCGGCGAACGGCCGCTCGCCCTCGCCGGTGATGTGCACGATCTGCGCCCCTGCCGGGATCGGCGTCGGAATGGTGTGGAACTGCGGCACCACATGCTCGCGCGAGGTGGTGAACCCGTTGCCGGCGAAGGGGGGCGTGTCGCTCCAGTCGCCGCCCATGTGCGGGCCGTACGGCACGGCGTAGTCGTCGATCTCGCGCGCGTTCCAGCGCATGACGTAAAGCTCGGGCACCTCGCCGGTCAGCTCCGAGCCGTCGAACGACAGGTCTAACCCGGAGAAGAGCTGCGCGGGCGTGGTCAGCCTGGCGCAGTCCTGCACACGGTAGACATATCCGGATATGACGGTGCGCTTACCCGACAGGTATGGCACGAGCAGACGCGGCGGGACCACCTTCTGCATCTGCGTTCCACTCACGATGTCCACTTTACGATCTCGTGACGCCGAGGACCCGATGTTCAAGGCACGGCAAGGTCGCTCTGATCGTGGCGGTCGCCTCCTGATCCAGCTCCACCACCTGCACGCCCGGTGTGGCGCCGAGGTCGGCCCTGACCACGCCCAGCGGGTCGATCAGCATGCTGTGGCCGACCCCGTAGCCGTCGGTGGCCTCGGCCGGGTTGGGAGCCTGGCCGACGGCGGCGGTCCACATCGTGTTCTCCAGCGCTCTGGCACGTGCCAAGGTGACCCAGTGGTCCTCCTTGAGCGGGCCCGAGCCCCAGGCGGCGATGACGGCGAACATCTCGGCGCCCCGGTCGACCAGCGCCCTGGTCAGCTCGGGGAAGCGGACGTCGTAGCAGATGACCAGCCCGACGCGGATCCCGGCGAGCTCCACCACGGTGGGCTCGGTGCCCGGGGCGACCAGCTCGGACTCCTTCGCGCCGAAGGAGTCGAACAGGTGGATCTTGCGGTAGACGCCCTTGATCGCGCCGTCGCGGTCGATGGCGACGGCGGTGTTGTACACCCGCCCTTCGCCCGGCTCGAACGTCCCGGCGATCACCGCGAGGCCGTGCTCCCTGGCCGCCTCGGACACACCCGAGACGAACGGCCCGTCGAGCGGCTCGGCCAGCTCGGAGATGCGTCTGCCGTAGCGGGTGAGCGTCGCCTCGGGGAAGATCGCGAGGTCCGCGCCCTCGGCTCTGGCCAGAGCTTCGCGGACCCTTGTCAGGTTGGCCACCGGGTCAGGTGACACCGGGATCTGGCAGAGGGCGATTCTCGTCACGGCCCGACTCTAACCGGTTCGGCACGTACCGAAACCACGTCAGGCATCGCCAGATCCACTCAAGCGGTCCATACCTGTAGCGCCCCAGCCACCACCTGCTGAGAAGCACCTGTACGGCGAGCGTGCCGGCCGTCACCGCGATCACCGACCAGCGGGTCAGATCGGTGTCGAGCAGAGGGGTGGCCAGAAAAATGATCAGCGTGCCGGAGATGTAGTTGGTCAGCGCCATCTTGCCCAGCGGCTCCAGCAGGGCCGACAGCCACGGCCGCAGCGCCAGCAGCAGCCCGGTCGAGTAGGCGGCGGCCCCGGCGACGGCGGCGGCCAGGTAGATGCTCCAGTCGCCGGTGGACGCCCAGACGACGACGAGCACCGCGCCGGCCACCGCGCTCACCGCGAACGCGGGCGCCAGCAGCCGCCGGGGCGGCTCCAGCCGCATGAGCCCCATGCCGATCAGGAACGCGGCGGGGATGAGCAGCGGGCCGGTGGGGACGATCGAGGGCAGGCCCAGGGGCAGGCTCCCGCCGTCGTTGGCCACGCTCCACCCGAGCAGCGCCAGGCCGAGCACCAGCACCGGGACGCCGCCGGGCAGGAACGACGCGGGCACGAGCACCAGCGCGCCGAAGAACGCGTAGTCGATCAGCACCTCGCCGGTGTACCAGCTGTGCTGGATCAGCCCGAAGACCATCAGCCAGAACAGCCGTCGCAGCAGCACCCCTCGATCGGCCCCCTGCAGGAACAGCACGAAGCTGATGCCGAACAGCAGCGAGAAGATCGGGTAGAAGCGGCTCTGGATGAGGGTGTCGATCGTCCAGTCGATGCCGGTGGCCGGCTCGTGGCGGGCGTGCTGCCACGTGTTGACCAGCATGATCCCGCCCACCGCGAAGCCGCGAAGGGCGTCCAGCTCACGAATACGCGTCCGAGTGCTCAGGGAAACCACCTTACGAGCTGACCTGCGGTCGGAAGATCACCGGCCGAGCCCACTAGTGTGAACATGTGACGGAACCACTTGTCTCCCGGATGCGCTCTTTCGGCACCACGATTTTTGCCGAAATGAGCGCCCTGGCCACCCAGACCGGGGCGATCAACCTGGGTCAGGGCTTTCCCGACACCGACGGGCCGGCGGCGATGCTGGACCGGGCCGTGCACGCGATCAGGTCGGGAGCCAACCAGTATCCTCCGGGCCCCGGCGTCATGGAGCTGAGGCAGGCCGTGTCGGAGCACCGGGCCGAGCGCTACTCCCTCGCCTACGACCCGGCGGGCGAGGTTCTGGTCACGGTGGGCGCGACCGAGGCGATCGCCGCGGCGGTGCTCGCGCTGTGCGAGCCGGGCGACGAGGTGATCGCCTTCGAGCCCTACTACGACTCCTACGCCGCCTCGATCGCGCTGGCGCAGGCCCGGCTGGTCGGCGTGACGCTGCGCCCGGTCGAGGGCCGCTTCGCCTTCGACCCGGACGAGCTGCGTGCCGCCGTCACACCGCGGACGCGGATGATCCTGGTCAACTCCCCGCACAACCCCACCGGCACGGTCTTCACGCGCGCGGAGCTGACCGTCATCGCCGAGCTCTGCCAGGAGCACGACCTCATCGCCGTCACGGACGAGGTGTACGAGCACCTCACCTTCGACGGCGCCCCGCACATCCCGCTGGCCACGCTGCCGGGCATGCGGGAGCGCACGGTGATGATCTCCTCGGCGGGCAAGACGTTCTCCGTCACCGGCTGGAAGACCGGCTGGGTGTGCGCCCCCGCCGAGCTGGTCACGGCCGTGCAGACGGTCAAGCAGTTCCTCACCTTCACCGCGAGCGCGCCCTGGCAGGTGGCGGTCGCCTTCGGGCTACGGCACGAGGGGGAGTGGGTCGCCGCGCTGCGCGCCTCCTTGCAGGACAAGCGGGACCGGCTGATGGACGGGCTGACGGCCGCGGGCTTCGAGGTGTTCAAGCCCGCGGGCACCTACTTCGTGCAGACCGACATCCGCCCGCTCGGCTTCACCGACGGGCTGGAGTTCACCCGCCGGCTGCCGGAGCTGGCGGGTGTGGTGGCCATCCCGACGCAGGTCTTCTACGACCGTCCCGAGCGCGGCGGGCACTTCGTCAGGTTCGCCTTCTGCAAGAAGGACGAGGTCATCGACGAGGCCGTGGCCCGGCTCAAGCGCCTGTCCGTCTAGGTCTCGTCCGACAGGTCGGCGATCGCCGCCACCGGGCCGCCTCCCGAGGGGCCCTGGTGCACGGCGGCGACCGAGACGAACACCGCCGGGTCGCCGGTGACGGCCGCGGCCACGCCGCCCACCGTGGCCTTGATCTGGCGGTGCCAGTGCACGTCGGAGTCGTCGAGCATGATGTTGCGCCGGCCCCGGACCCGGCCCGACGGGTCCGCCTCGCACTTCATGAAGACGTTCACCAGCCGGCCGCCCAGGTCGGAGTGGTGCGGGCGGTCGGGCAGCGGCAGGCCGGCGTCGCGGATCGCCTCCCAGATGCCGTCGGCGTCCAGGGCGTCGCGCATCACGCTGTGGCCGATGCGGTAGCGACCGCCGATGCCGCGCACGTTGCCCACCAGCACGATCTGCGCCCGGTCCAGCTCCACGCCGGAGGAGCAGGACGCCACCGACGAGTACAGCGACAGGTCCTTGTGGATCTGCTCCGCAGACGGCATGTCGATCTCGCCCAGCGCCACCGCGACGCCGAGCGCGGTGGTGGAGTTGGACAGGTCCATCGACGGCCCGGTCTCCTCGATGGCGGTGTCCTGGCCACGGCTCTTGGCGTCGGTGATGGTGGACAGCGTGAGCAGCGGCGTCTTGGTCTGCACGTAGTGGACGTCGCGCGGGTCGTCGATGCCGGCGATCTTCATGGCCTCGCGGACCCCGGCCGCGACCTTCTCCACCATGGCGGGCCGGCCGATGTCCTCCGGCAGGATCACCTCGCTCATCGCCACCCCGACCGACACGCGCGGCTCGTCGGAGGCGACGCTGCGCGCGGGGTCCACGGTGGCGAAGATGGTGGCGTGCGGGCTCAGCACCCCGTCGGTGCCGCCGGACCACACCAGAGGTACGGTCTCCGGCGCGGGATGCCCCTTGGCGGCCAGCACGTCGCGGAAGGACCGGTCGGCCAGGATGCGGGTGTAGTCGTTCACGCCGCCGTTGCCTTCGGTCTTGCCGACCACGGCGAGGACCCGGTGGGCCTCGATCACCCCGTCGTCGATGAGTCGCGCCAGCCCTGAGGCGTCCGTGACGCTCTCGATCGGCACCTTGACCACTTCAATCGGATCCGGCATCTTCCGCCCCTTCGTACCCACTGGCTCACCGTGATCGGCATACCCGGCCTCACGCTACTGACGCCGGAAACCGGCTTTCACCGGCAATGTCTGCCAACGTGGGCGGTGCCGGCAGTAGTGTCGCGGTGTGATTCGCAAAGCAGTCGTGAACGGGATCATGCTCACCTTCCGCGAGGAAGGGGACCCGGTCGCGCCGGCGCTGGTGCTGCTGCACGGGCGGACCGCCGACCACAACGACTGGAACGGCTTCACCCAGCATTTCGCGGTCCGCCACCACGTGATCGTGCCCGACCTGCGCGGCCACGGCGCCAGCGGCCATCCGGGCGACTACCCGATCCCGGCCATGGCCGACGACATCGCCGCCCTGCTCACCCAGCTCGACGTCGAGCGCGCCACGCTGGTGGGCCACTCGCTGGGCGGCGCGGTCGCCTACCACCTGGCCATCCGGCATCCCGGCCTGGTCCAGCGGCTGGTGCTGGAGGACGCGGTCCCGCCGGAGCCCCTGCAGGGCCGTGAGCCCGTGGTGGAGGACGACTCCACCGGCTTCGACTGGCGCATGGTGCACGACACCGAGCGGCAGTTCCGCGAGCCGGACCCGGCCTGGGCGGCGGGCCTGGCGGCCATCTCGGCGCCGACCCTGGTGCTGTCGGGCGGCCGGGCCAGTCACCTCGACGCCGGCTTCCTGGCCGAGCGCATCCCCGGGGCCAAGCTGGTCACCATCGAGGCCGGCCACCTGATCCACGCCACCGAGCGCATGGCGTTCATGCAGGCTGTGGACGACTTCCTGGACAGTTAGCCGGACCGCCCACAGGATCTTGTCCGGGTGGTTTCCGGTTGAGGTCCCGGTGAACGAGGTAGATGGCTACCGGTCCGTTTCGTCCTTGATGGACGGTGTGACCGAAATGTCATAATGATCGGCCAAGGTGGGAAGAGTGGCAACGAAGCTCGGCGAGCACATACGGGAACGGGTGAGGTCGTTCGGGCTGGTGGCCCCCTCGATCGCGCAGGCCGCCGTGGGCTCGGGGCTGGCGTGGCTGGTGGCCACCCAGGTGCTCGGCCACACGCGCCCCTTCTTCGCGCCGATCGCCGTGCTGATCAGCGTCGGCATCGGGCTCGGCCAGCGGCTGCGCAGGGTCGCCGAGCTGGTGGTGGGCGTCGGCCTCGGGGTGGGGGTCGGCGACCTGCTGGTCACCTGGATCGGCTCAGGCGCCTGGCAGATCGCCCTGGTGGTGGCGCTGGCGATGGTCACCGCCGTGCTCCTGGACAGCGGAGCGCTGTTCGTCGCACAGGTGGCCTCCTCCGCCGTGCTGGTCGTGGCGGTGCTGCCGGGCGACCATGCGGGCGGGTTCGACCGGATGCTCGACGCGTTCACCGGCGGCCTCATCGGCCTCGCGGCGGTGGCGCTGATGCCCGCCAGCCCCCTGACCCTCGCCGCCAAGCATGCCTCCGGGGTGCTCGACGCCCTGTCCACGGCGCTGGAACAGGCCGCCGAGGCGATCGAGAAGCGCGACGCCGACCTGGCCGCCGAGGCGCTGGAGGAGGCGCGCGGCACCCAGGTGGCGGTCGAGGAGTTCGAGCAGGCGCTGGAGACCAGCAAGGAGATCATCATGATCTCGCCGATGCACTGGCACCGCCGGGCCAGGCTGGCCAGGTACGAGACGGCGGCCGAACCGGTGGACCACGCGCTCAGGAACGTCCGCGTGCTCGCCCGCAGGACGCTGGCCGCGCTGGGTGAGATGCACCCGCCGCCGCGGGCGCTGGCCGACGCGATGCGCGAGGTGTCGGAGGCGGCGCTGCTCCTCCAGCTCGAACTGGCGGCGGGCCGCGAGCCCGTCCTCGCCAGGCAGGCCCTGATCGCGGTGGCGAACCGGGAACGGCCCGAGCAGCTCGGCTTCTCCGCCGCCGTGATCCTGGCGCAGCTCCGGTCGATCGTCGTCGACCTGCTCAGAGCCACCGGCGCCGGCCACGAGGAAGCGGACACCGCCCTGCCCCCGGTGGACGACCCGTCACCGGGCTGACGGACGAACCCCGCGCGGGCCGGGCCGCTCCACACGCTCGCCCGCCTCGCCCCGGCCGACGCGTCAGCAGGGCCGTGGTTCGGTCGGCGGGTGTCGGGTAAAGGAGGCCATCACAGCCCTGACCAGGAAGGATCGCGCGTGATGAGCACACCCGACGAGAACGTGCCCGAGAGCGACACCGAGCCCCTGCTGGAGGCCACCGGGGACGACCAGGAGCCCGTCGAGGAGCCCAGGACACCGGGCCGCGTGGCGATGGAGGCAGCGCTCAAGGCCTCGGGCAAGGCCCTCAGCGACCTCACCTGACGATCGCCGTACCGAACGGATGTGACCGGCCGTCTACTCCGGGCGGGTGCTGGGGGCGAGGCGGGGCGCCGGTAGGCTCGGGTGTCGTGCCGAGCATTCCTCAGCCTCTCGATCCCACCGACGACGGCGGCGCCGCCCCGGCCGTTACCGCCGCGCTGGCCGCCTACCAGGACGGCACGGCCGGACCCGATCAGGTGCTCGGCGCGCTCGGCGGCGCCCGCCTGCTGGTGCCCGTCGTCGCCCTGCTGACCGAGTCCGAGGTCGGCGAGCACGGGCTGCGGCAGGAGAAGGAGAGCGAGATGGCGCTGCCCAAGCTCGTCGGTCAGGACGGCAGGCAGGCCGTGCTCGCCTTCACCGGCACCGAGGCGCTGACCCGATGGCGCGCCGACGCCCGGCCCATCCAGGCGACCACCTTGCAGGTGTGCCAGGCGGCCGTCAGCGAGCGGGCGGCGGCCGTGGTGGTGGACGTGGCGGGGCCGGTGCCGTTCGTGATCGAGGGCGACGTGCTGCGGGCGCTGGCCGCGGTCGAGTCAGGCACCGTCGACCGGCTCTCCGGTGTCACCGTCGCCCGGGTGGAGCCGGTCAGGAAGCGGCGCTGGTTCGCCAGAGGCTGACCGCGATTCCCTAGATTCGCCGGAGGCTGACCGCGACTCCTGAGATTCGCCGGAGGCTGACCGCGATGTCCAAGATCTGCCAGGGGATGACCGGGACTCCCAGGAGTTGGCCGCCCGGTTCGCCACGGCGTGGATGACGTTGACGGTGACGATCGCCGGCGCGACCACCGCCACGAACCCGTCCAGCGAGCGTTCGAAGACCAGCGCCAGGATGATGGCGGTGATGCCGTTCTGCTGGGCCAGCGCCAGGTGCACGCGGTCCATCAGCGGCAGCCGCCAGGTGAGCAGCGCCGCGGCCAGGATCTGGGCGGCGAACGCCAGGACGCCCAGCACGATCCCCTCGGCGACGTCGACGCCGCCGACCAGCAGCATCCCCATGAGGAAGGCGGCCAGCGGGAACGCCACCGCCACCGCCTGCTCGACGCGCCGGCTGTCCGGCAGGCGCAGGAACAGGCCCGCGATCGCCAGGCCCAGCATGAGGAACGTCCACGCGCCGACCAGGATGGCCATGATCGCGGCCGCGTGGACGAGCCACGGCGGGCCGCCGCGGACCAGCCGCCACACCAGGTAGGCGACGACGGCGAACAGCGCGTTCCAGCCCAGGTCCGCCACGTCGCCCAGCCCCGCACCGCCGCCGGAGAAGGCCAGCGTGGCCGCGTACACCGACAGCACCACGGTCACCGGATCGTCGAACGACGACCACGCGGCCAGGATCGTCCTGGCCCGGGCCGACAGCCGGGACCCGGTCATGACCGCGGCCACCGACAGGGGGTCGATCTGGGCGACCGTCACCGCCAGCACCAGCGCGAACGGGTCGTCATAGAGGAGGAAGAGCACCGTGGCGATGAACGCCGCCTTCAGCAGCACGCCGACCGTGACCGCGAGCACGATCACTCCGGCGTTCGCGCGCGCCTCGGCCCTGTCGATGCCGTGCGTGCTCCCGTACAGGCCGATCGCCAGCAGCAGTGAGCTCGCCAGCAGGTACGCCGGGGAGTGCTGGAGACCGTCGAGGCCGGTTGACGCCGCCAGGGCCCAGCCGGCGAGGAGAACGAGGGTCAGGAGCCGGATTCGGGCCACTCGCGCTCTTTCTTGAGGGGACGCAGGATGCCGCCGCGTTCCGGCGGGAGGCGCTGGTTGATCGGCGGGAGGGTGAAGTGGCCGCGGATCATGTCGACGAGCCTGGCCAGCTTGTCGTCGGCGATGTCGACCTTGCGCTGGTCCAGGGTGACCCCGATGAGATAGCGGCCACGGTCCACCCAGTAGTGGTAAAGGGCGCCGCGCTCCACGTCGACGACGGTCCTGATGACGGTGCCGCCCTCCATCGTGCGCAGGTGGGGGCCGAGCCGATGGCCGAGCCAGTCGAGCTGGCGGCCGATCTTGAGATAGCCGTCACGACGCTCCTCGGGGGAGGTCTCGTGGAAGAAGTGCCTGAGGTCGGCGTCGTCCAGCACGTCGGTGTAGAAGCAGCAGCCCTCCGCGGTGAAGAACGCGACGAAGTGCAAATCCTCCTGGTCGACCATGGACACGCAGCTGCCGAGCGCCTTCTCCATCGCCTGGCTCAGCTCCGGCAGGGTCCGGATCAGGATCTCCGACTCGCCGATCACCTTGCGCTTGGTCAAGGTGGGCGCGGGCCCCGCGGTGGCCTCCAGGTAGGGCAGGTAGAGCCCCCGCCGGTAGAGGATCAGCAGGTAGGAGCCGGTCAGCACGGTGAAGACGCTGAGCCCGACCATGGTCAGGCCGAGCAGGTCACTGGGGACGCTCGACCGCCACAGCACCGGCCCGAAACCGGCGACGAACCCGAGGACGAGCTCGACGACGGCGGCCACGGTCAAGGCGGTGACCAGCATCACCGGCAGCCTGCCCCGGACATTGCCGGCCACGAGCGCGACCAGCGCCAGGGCGACCAGCACGAAAATCACGGTCACCGCGCGCGAGACGCTGTACTCCTCGCCCTCGATGTACCAGGCCAGCATCTCCAGCAGCACCGGAACCAGCACGAACGTCGCTATGACCACCGCTATTCTTGCGAATTTGTCCCCGCCCACGCCAAAAGTCTCCGTCGAACGATCGCCATGCCGCAACAGTGCCGCGAGAACCGCGTCGATGGCGCAACATTCGCGCCGCACGTAATGCGCACGTAAAGTCTGCCTCGTGCTCGCACTGCTGGCGGTCCTCGGACTCCTGGCCGGCCGCTACGTCAGGACCCTGGCCGGCGCGTTCACGGCCGACCCCGCCGACACGCGCGCCGAGGCCCGCGCCGCGTTCACGAGCCTCCTGCGTACGCCGCCCGTCCCGGCCTGGCCGCCCGGCTACGAGCTGGCCACGGCCGCCGTCCTCGTGCTGGTCGCCTGGCGGTCGGGCCTGCCGTACGTGTACATCGCGCTGGCCGGCATCGTCCTGGCCGCGATCGACTGGCGCACCCACCGGCTGCCCGACGTCATCACGCTGCCGTCGTACCCGATCCTCGCGCTGACCCTCGCCCCCACCGGCGAGCTGCCCAGGGCGCTGCTCGGCGGGCTGGCGCTGGCGGCGCTGTACGGCGTGCTGTGGCTGGTCAGGCCCGCCGACCTGGGGCTGGGCGACGTCAAGCTGGCCGGGCTCATCGGCATGGCGGGCGCCGCGCTGAGCTGGCAGGCGTGGACCGTGGCCGCGCTCGGCGGCCAGTTCCTCGGCGCCCTCTACGCGGTCGCGCTGCTGGTCACCGGGCGGGGCACGCGGCAGACGCAGTTCCCGTTCGGACCCTTCATGCTGCTCGGCGCGTTCACCGCGCTCTGTCTCGGCAGGTGAACGGCCGGACATCCCACTAGGCGGCACATGGAAGACTTGTAGGCATGTTGCGCTGGTTGACCGCTGGAGAGTCCCACGGCCCCGAGCTCGTTGCCATCCTCGAAGGCCTGCCCGCCGGGGTCGAGGTGTCGACGGCCGCCATCGACGAGGCGTTGCGCCGCCGCCGCCTCGGTTACGGCCGTGGTGCCCGCATGAAGTTCGAGCAGGATCAGGTGACGATCTCCGGGGGCGTCCGGCACGGCCGCACCATGGGCAGCCCCGTCGCCGTCCGGGTCGGCAATACCGAGTGGCCCAAGTGGGAGAAGGTCATGGCGGCCGACCCGGTGGACCCGGCGGAGCTCGAAGGGCTGGCCCGTAACGCGCCGCGCTCCCGCCCCCGGCCCGGCCACGCCGACCTCGCCGGGATGCAGAAATACGGCTTCGACGACGCCCGCCAGGTGCTCGACCGGGCCAGCGCCCGCGAGACCGCCGCCCGGGTCGCGCTCGGCGAGGTCGCCAGGCGCTTCCTCAAGCAGGCGCTGGGCGTCGACATCGTCAGCCACGTCACCGCCATCGGCGGCGCGCGCAGCCCCGCCGAAGGGCTGCCCGGCCCCGGCGACCTGGCCAGGATCGACGCCGACCCGGTCCGGTGCGCCGACCCCGACGGCAGCGCCGCCATGGTCGAGGTGATCGACCGGGCGCACAAGGACGGCGACACGCTCGGCGGCGTCGTCGAGGTGCTCGCCTTCGGTCTGCCGCCCGGCCTGGGCAGCTACACGCACTGGGACCGCCGCCTGGACTCCCGCCTGGCCGGCGCGCTGATGGGCATCCAGGCGATCAAGGGCGTGGCGCTCGGCGACGGGTTCGAGACCGCGCACCGGCCCGGCTCCCGCGCCCACGACGAGATCGAGTACACCACCGAGGACGGGGTCCGCCGCATCACCAACCGCGCGGGCGGCGTCGAAGGCGGCATGACCAACGGCGAGATCCTGCGGGTCAGCGCCGCGATGAAGCCCATCTCCACGGTGCCCAGGGCGCTCGCCACGATCGACGTCAAGACCGGCGAGGCGGCCAAGGCCCACCACGAGCGCTCCGACGTGTGCGCCGTCCCCGCGGCGGGCATCGTCGCCGAGGCGATGGTCGCCTTGGTGCTGGCCGACGCGGTGCTGGAGAAGTTCGGCGGCGACTCCGTCGAGGAAGTCGCCCGCAACGTGTCCGGCTACCTCTCATCCATGGTGATCAAATGACCGTCACAACGCCCGCGGCCGTGCTGATCGGCCCGCCCGGCTCCGGCAAGTCCACCCTCGGCCGGCTGCTCGCCGAGCGGCTCGGCGTACGTTTCCGCGACACCGACGCCGACGTGGAGGCCGTCGCGGGCAAGCCCGTGGGCGACATCTTCATCGAGGACGGCGAGGACCGCTTCCGCGAGCTGGAGCTTGCGGCCGTGCGGCAGGCGCTGCGCGAGCACGACGGCATCCTGTCGCTCGGCGGCGGCGCCGTGCTGAGCGAGGAGACCCAGGCCCTGCTCGACGGCCACACCGTCGTCTACCTCCAGGTGGGCCTGGCCGACGCGGTCGCCAGGGTCGGCCTCGGCGCCGCCAGGCCGCTGCTCGTGCTCAACCCGCGCAGCCAGCTGAAGAAGCTGATGGAGCAGCGGCGGCCCATCTACGAGCGGCTGGCCGTCCTGACGGTCGCGACCGACAAGCGGGAGCCGGCCGAGCTCGCCGACGAGATCATCAAGGGGCTGGGCAGATGACCGCGACCAGGATCACCGTGCGTGGCGACAGCCCCTACGAGGTCGTGATCGGCACCGGCGTGCTCAGTGAGCTGCCCGGCCTGTTCAAGCCGGGCGTGCGCACGGTCGCCGTGATCCACCCGGCGAGCCTGCCGGAGCTCTCCCGCCCCGTCTGCGCCGCCCTGTCCGAGGCCGGCTACGACGTGGTGCCGCTGCCGGTGCCCGACGGCGAGCAGGCGAAGACCGTCGAGGTGGCCGCGCAGCTCTGGTCCGCGCTCGGCCGCTACGGCGTCACCCGGTCCGACGCCGTCGTCGGCGTCGGCGGCGGAGCGACCACCGACCTGGCCGGGTTCGTCGCCGCCACCTGGCTGCGCGGCGTACAGGTCGTGCTCGCCCCCACCACGCTGCTCGCCATGGTCGACGCGGCCGTTGGCGGCAAGAACGGCATCGACACCCCCGAGGGCAAGAACCTCGTCGGCACCTTCCTGCCCCCCGCCGGCGTGCTGTGCGACCTGGCGACGCTGACCGGCATGCCGCGCGCCGACTACGTCGCCGGGCTCGCCGAGGTCATCAAGGGCGGCTTCATCGCCGACCCGACGATCCTCATGCTCATCGAGGACGACCCCGAGGCCGCCTGCACGCCCGAAGGGCCGCACACCCGGGAGCTCGTCGAGCGCAAGATCCAGATCAAGGCCGACGTCGTCGGCGCCGACCTGCGCGAAGCGGGTCTGCGCGAGATCCTCAACTACGGCCACACCCTCGCGCACGCCATCGAGCGGGCCGAAAACTACCAGATGCGCCACGGCGAGGCCGTCGCCATCGGCATGGTCTACGCGGCCGAGCTGTCCAGGCTCGACGGCCGGATCGGCGTCGATCTCGTCGAGCGCACCCGCGCCATCCTCACCTCGGTCGGCCTGCCCACCTCCTACCCCCTCGCCGCCTGGCCGCAGCTGCGCGACCACATGCGGCTGGACAAGAAGGTCCGCGGCGCCAAGCAGCGCTTCGTCGTCCTGGACGGCCTGGCCAAGGTCGGCCGGCTGGAAGGCCCGTCGGAAGAGCTCCTCGACGCCGCCTACCGGGCCATCGCGGGATGAGCCGGGCGGCCACCGGCCGCCGGAGGAGAACACGCCAAGACTTGACGCGTGTCGCCGGGTGGCGGCACGGGTTACCCACTACAGTCGTGGCCCACGCCGCAGCACCCGGAAAGCGGAGATGAACAGCAGGTCATGAGGCATTACGGCTCCTTCGTGGCCCTCGGTGACAGTTTCACCGAAGGGCTCAACGACCCCGGCATCGACGGCCACTACCGCGGCTGGGCCGACCGGGTCGCGGAACGGCTCGCGGTGGACGACTCGTCGTTCCGCTACGCCAATCTCGCGGTGCGCGGCAAGCTGCTCGACCAGATCGTCGCCGAGCAGGTCCCGCTCGCCGTCCAGATGGCTCCCGACCTGGTCAGCCTCTGCGCCGGCGGCAACGACCTGCTGCGCCCCGGCAGCGACCCCGACGTGATGGCCAAGAAGCTCACCGCCGCCGTCCGCGAGCTCCGCTCCAGCGGCGCCGACGTGCTGCTCTTCACCGGCGTCGACCCGCGCGACATGCCGTTGATGCGCCGCCTGCGCGGCCGCTTCGCCATCTTCTACCTGCATGTACGATCCATCGCCGACCTCTACGGATGCCGGCTGGTGGATCAGTGGTCGATGCAGGGGCTGCGCGACTGGCGAGCCTGGAGCGAGGACCGCCTGCACATGAACGCCGACGGCCACCGCCTGGTGGCGGCCAGGGTCCTCGACGTCCTTGGCGTGCCCTTCGACGACTGGCACAAGGTGTGGCCGGACCGAGCCGTCGACCCGCGCGTCAGGCGCCGCGAGGACGCCCAGTGGATGCGCGAGTATCTGGTGCCCTGGATGAGCCGCCGCCTGCGCGGCATCTCCTCAGGCGACGGCCTCGCCCCCAAACGCCCCGAACTCTCCCACTGGGAGTCCTGACCTCCCACCACGGGAACGCTCAGGACTCCGTGGACAGGCGGGTCAGCGCGGCGCGGGCCACGGCCGGGTCGGTGGTGCGCCAGAACGGCGGCAGCGAGCCCAGCAGGAAGCCGCTGTAGCGGGCGGTGGCCAGCCGGGGGTCCAGGACGGCGATGACGCCCTTGTCCTGCTGGGAGCGCAGGAGACGTCCGGTGCCCTGGGCGAGCAGCAGAGCGGCGTGGGTGGCGGCCACGGTCATGAACCCGTTGCCGCCCTTGGCCGCCACGTGCCGCTGCCGAGCCGAGGTGAGCGGGTCGTCGGGGCGGGGGAAGGGCACCCGGTCGATGATGACCAGGCGCAGCGAGGGGCCGGGGACGTCCACGCCCTGCCAGAGGGACAGGGTGCCGAACAGGCAGGTCTCCTCGTCCTCGGCGAACTGCTTGACCAGCAGCATGGTGGAGTCGTCGCCCTGGCAGAGCAGGGGCACCTTGAGGCGGTCGCGCAGGGCCTCGGTGGCCGCCTTGGCGGCCCGCATGGAGGAGAACAGGCCCAGGGTGCGCCCGCCGGCGGCCTCGATCAGCTCGGTGATCTCGTCGAGGTAGGCCTGCGGGAGGCCGTCCCGGCCGGGCTGGGGGAGGTGTTTGGCGACGTAGAGGATGCCGGCGCGGGGGTGGTCGAAGGGGGAGCCGACGTCCATGCCCTGCCAGCCCTTGTCGCCGAGGCCCCATTGGCGAGCCATGCCGTCGAACGTGCCGCCGAGCGCCAGCGTGGCCGAGGTGAGGACCACGGTGCGGTCGCCGAAGAGCTTGTCGCGCAGCATGCCGCCCACGTTGAGCGGCGCGACGCGGAGCATGGGCGGGCGCCGGTCGGTGGCGCCGTCGAGCCAGACGACCTCGGACCTGTCGGTCTCGGCGGCGTGCCCGTAGGCCTCCAGCATGCGCACCGCGGTGTCGTGCACCTCGTCAAGGGCAGTGAACGCCGCCTTGCGCTGGCCCGCCTTGTCGGGATCGTCCTTGTCGCCGCCGCGCGGCCCGAGCGCGGTCAGGCAGCGGGCGGCGCTGTCGCGCACCAGCGCGAGCGTCAGGCCGAGCACCTCCGGCAACTCGTCCACGCGGCCGGGCGGGGCCGCGGACAGCAGCGCCTTGAGGTCCTCGCCCGCCTCCTGGAGCTGGTCGGCGACCGGCTGGTCGATCAGGCGGCCGACGCGGCGCACGGCCAGGGAGACGGAGGTCTCCGACAGCTCGCCGGTCACCACCGAGGTCACCCGGTCGACGAGCTCGTGCGCCTCGTCGACGACCACGAACTCGTGCTCGGGCAGGACGGGCATGTCCCCCATGGCGTCGATGGCCAGCAGCGCGTGGTTGGTGACGACCACGTCGACCTCGCCGGCGCGCGCCCTGGCCAGCTCGGCGAAGCACTCGGCGCCGCTGGGGCAGCGGCCGGCGCCCAGGCACTCCTGGGCGCTCACCGAGAACTGCCGCCAGGCCTGCTCGCTGACGCCGGGCACCAGCTCGTCGCGGTCGCCGGTCTCGGTCTCGTCGGCCCACTCCTGGATGCGCTGGACCATCCGGCCGGTCGCGCCGACCTCGCGCGGGTCGAAGAGCTGGTCCTGCTCGTCCTCCTCGGGCCAGCCCGCGGTGGCCTTGTAGCGGCACAGGTAGTTGCGGCGGCCCTTGAGGATGGCGAAGGTCGGCTCGTGCGGCAGCTCCTTGGCGAGCGCCTCCGCCAGCCGGGGCAGGTCGCGGTCGACGAGCTGGCGTTGCAGCGCGATCGTGGCCGTCGACACCACGACGGGGGTGTCGGTGTCCATGGCGTGCCGGATGGACGGCACCAGGTAAGCCAGCGACTTGCCGGTGCCCGTGCCCGCCTGGACGGCCAGGTGCTCGGCGTCGTCGATGGCTTGCTGCACGGCCTTCACCATCGTGATCTGGCCCTGCCGCTCGCTGCCTCCGAGAGCGTCGACGGCGATGCTGAGCAGTGCATCCGCGGTCGGGAGATGGGAGTCCGGCACGGCAGTAAACGCTACCCGCATTCCGGGGTGGCCGCGCCGAACGCCGAGTGATCGGCCGAACGCATCCCGACGTTCCCGGGCACCCTCGCCGCCTCGCATGGCACACTGGGCGATCGGAACTCCAACCGGTCGACCAGTCGCGCTGATGGGGCCACAGGGGTCACCGATGGGGAGGGGAAGTCCGGTTAGGTAGGGTTTTCCGGGGTTGAGTGGACGGATAAAGGCTGGTTGAAGCAATAATGTCTGCCATGTCGGAAGTTGTCCCGTTGCCGTCGTTCGGCGAAGTGTTCTTCGATGCCCGAGGCCAGGAGCGGTGCCTCCGGGTCACCTGGCATGAGGGCACCCTGGTCCTCAGCCTGTGGCGGGGAGAGATGTGCACCGCGAGCTTCCGCATGCCGATGAGTGATGTCGGCCGGTTGCTCGACACCCTCGACGAGGGGTTCACCGAGGCCTCCGGTGACCAGCCCGCCATGCCCGACCAGGAGGCCGGCACCGAGGTGATCCCCGGCACCGGCCAGTATCAGCGCCCGCCGAACCCGGTGCAGCCGCCGCCGCCGCAGGATGAGCGGCCCACCGCCGCGCTCGCGCCCAACGACGTGCTGGTGGCCCGGGGCACTCCCACGCCGCCCCACCAGGACAAGCTGGTGGCCTCCTACAGCGAGACGACCCCGCCCAGGGGCACGGCCATCCCGCAGCGCCAGCCCTTCACCGGTCCTCAGTACGCCGACCAGGGCGGTGCCGACCGCTTCGGCGCCCCGCAGCCGTTCGCCGACCCGAGCCCCGATCCCTTCTCCGGGCCGCAGTACACCGACGGCGGCTACAGCGACCCGCTCTCCGGGCCGCAGTACGTCCAGCAGCCGCCCCCCGCCGAGCCCTTCACCGGCCCTCAGTACGTCGAGGAGCGCCAGGCGGGCACGGGCGGGCCCGTCTACCAGATGCCGGACGACAGGCGGCGCCAGGCGCCTCTGACGACCGACCCGCTCGGTTTCCCCTCCCAGGCCGCCGAGCCCTACCACTCCGGCGAGACCTACGCCGCCCCCCGGCCGGAGCCGTTCCCGTCCAGGCAGCCCGACCCGTACAGCGCGCAGGACCCTTACGGCGGTCAGGACTCCTACAGCGGTCAGGACGCGTACGGCGCTCAGGACTCCTTCGGCGCCCAGGACTCCTACGGCGGCCAGGACTCCTACGGCGGTCAGGGCCACTACCGGCAGCAGCCGCCCCCGCAGAGTCAGCCCCTGCAGAGCCCGCCGCCCGCCGGTCCGGCCGCGACGCCCGGTCTCGGCACCCCGATGCACGGCATCCCGGGCGCGGGCCGGCGTCAGGACCCGTTCCTCGGCAGCCCGGAGGCCACGTACGGGCAGAGTCCGTCCTACGGCCAGGACCACTACGGCCAGGCGGACGGCCGGACCCCGCCCAACCCGGTGGACCCGCTGCTGGCGCTGGGCCAGCAGCCCGACCCCTACCGGAGCCCCGACGCGGACCTGAGCCGCCCTTACGTGGGCGACCCGATGTTCTCCACCGGCGAGCGGCTCCGCCCCGACCAGCAGTACGACGACCGGGGCGACCGCCGCGAGTGGTGATGCCCGCGCCTCAGCCCATCGCGCTGTCGACGAAGCACCACCGCCAGGCCTCGTTGGGCTCGAACGACTGCACCACCGGATGCCCCGTGGCGCGGTAGTGCCCGGTCGCGTGCTTGGCGGGCGAGGAGTCGCAGCACCCGATGTGACCGCACTCCAGGCAGCGCCGCAGGTGCACCCACCGGCCACCGGCGGCCAGGCACTCCTCACACCCCTCCGGAGTCCGCGCCGCAGGGTCGTCCGCCTGGGAAAGATGCTCACACATAGCCATGGCATCGATCCTAGAACGCCCGCCGGGCCGAGTTCGGCAGCCTCGTGTTCCACGGGGTTTCCGCGCGCCTCGGGGCGCGGGCGCGTTGGGTAGGGTCGGGTCATGCGTCGCCTTCATACCCGGTTCGCGTCCCTTGCCGCCCTCTCCGCGTTCGTGCTCGTCACCGGATGCTCCGAGGTCAACTCCACCATCGACAAGGCTCAGGCCTGCCTGGAGGCACCGAAAATCGTCGCCGACCTGACGGGCCAGCTCGCCAGCCTGGCCAATGACCCACAGGCCATGGAGAAGGCGCTCGACGACACGGCCGCCAAGCTCAACGACGTCGCCGACCAGGCCGCCAACACCACGATCAAGCAGGCCTCCGACGACCTGGCCGCCACCCTGTCCGGCATCAACGTGCAGAGCGTCAACGACGTGGTCGACGCCACCCAGAAGGTGGGCACGGACACGGCCGCCTACGTGGAGAAGGTCGCCCAGGCCTGCACAGGCTGATCCGTTCACTGAGTCTCGAGGGTTGTCAGTGATTCGGCCGATGCAGGCGAAGGTCCCCGTCTGATCCGGGCAACAGATGCCCGGTGCGGGGCTGACGTTTCACGGCCACCTGCCCCGCCAGGCGGGGTCTTATGGTCGGCTCCACGTCCGTTTCGGGTCTCCGGGCCACTCCCGGCGACCGTACGCTCCACCACGACAACGCCGGGGTGAGCCGGTCGTCGGGGATGCCGTAGGAGCGTTCGGCCTCCCGCTGCGCCAGATTCCCAGATGAAGACTGACGAACACTGATACGAACCACAGCGGTTATCAACCCCATATCTCTAGGGAGAATGGCTGCGAAATACCGTTCTCTCATGGAGCCCGACCCGCGTTTCACTCTCGCCAACGAACGCACCTTCCTCACCTGGCTGAGCACCTCCCTGGCGCTCAGCGCGGGTGGGGTGGCCATGGCGGCGGTGCCCGCCGACGTGTTCGTCCCCTGGTTGCGCACCACGCTCGCCGTCGTGCTCGTCACGCTCTCCGCGCTGGCCGCGGGCATGGCCTATCCGCGCTGGCGCAGCATCCAGCGCGCGCTGCGCCAGCAGACCTCCCTCCCGCCGCCCGCGCTGGCGCCCGTCTTCGGCTTCGGCGTCGCCGCCGTGGCCGTGCTGGCCCTGGTGCTCATCCTGCTGGCGGCCTAGAGATGTCGCAGGAGGTCTGGGACACGGGGCTGCAGAGCGAGCGGACCCGGCTGGCCTGGGTGCGCACCGCGGTGACGCTGGCCACCGGCGGCCTGGGAGGCGCCGGACTGGCGGCGGGCGCCGGCCTGCCCCCGCCGGCCGTCGCCGGCTTCGCGCTGGCCGCCCTGTGCGGCGCGGTCCTGCTGATCAGGACGGGGGCACGGTTCCGCCGTGCGCAGCGCGCCCTGCACGCGGGCACGCCGCTGAACAACGGGCTGGACGCGCTGTTCGCCTGGCTCGGCACGCTCGCGGTGGTCGCCGGCGCGCTCGTCCTCGTCCTGACCGTCCGATGACCGCGGACCTGAGTCGCGCTGGGTTGCGGACCTGAGGAAAACTGGGTTGCGGACCTGGGGAAAGAGGGCGGACACTCGAAAGTGAGGAGGTGACCTCATGAGACAAGATCACCGGACCCTGCCCTTCGAGTGCCGCAGCTGTATGCACGTCTGGGAAGAGGACTATCTCGTCAGGCTCGTCGACGCCCGTGACGGCACCGAGACCGAGATCTGGCTGCAGGGTGGTGTGCCCGTGCCGCCGCCCTCGTCGAACGTCGTCTGCCCGCGGTGCGGCTGCCAGCAGACGGCCATGTTCCCGGCCGGCTATCTCGCCCGCCATCCCGAGCTGATCCCGGCCGAGTCGCGCCCCGCCGACGACACTCCGCTGCGCAGCCCGGTCCCGGCCCGGAACCGCTGGCTCCCGGCCTGACACTGATAGTGACCTTTTAGTAACTCATGGTCGCACAAGGCCGCCCTTGTAGATATGTGGCACCGCGCGCACACTCGGTGGCGGTGGCGATCCCTGATCCGGGGGTGATCTTGTGCGCGACGAACTCGACACGCATCAGCTCTGGCCGTACGCATGCCTGTGCTGCCGACACGTCTGGGAGGTGCAATACACCGTCCGGCGGCTGAGCGGAACCCGCGGCCGCGAGGGCGAGATCTGGCTGAGCAACGGCGTGGCCGTGCAGCCGCCCTGGTCGGACAGCGTCTGCCCGCGGTGCGGCTGCCAGCAGACGACCTCGTTCCCGCCCGGCTACCTCAGCCGGCACCCGGAGCTGGTGCCCGCGCCCGAGCCGGTGCCCGAGGCGCGGATCCCCGTGATCCCCGCCCAGGCGGGGCGGGTGCCCGCGCCGCGGGCACCGCGGGCCCGGCTGATGCTCGCCCTGGGTCTGCCGCTGGTGGTGGCCGTGGGGTACGAGCTCTACCGGGTGATGGCGGCGGTGGCCTTCCCTCACTGACTCAGCTGAGACTGTCCTGCCAGGCCTGGTGCAGGTCGGCGAAGCGGCCCGAGGCGGTGATCAGATCGCCGGGCGGCCCGTCCTCGACGATCTTGCCCCGCTCCATGACCAGCACCCGGTCGGCGATCTCCACGGTGGACAGCCGGTGCGCGATGATCAGCGCCGTACGGTCCGACAGGATCGTGCGCAGCGCGCGCTGGACCAGCCGCTCGCTGGGCACGTCCAGACTGGAGGTGGCCTCGTCCAGGATCAGCACCGCGGGGTCGGCCAGGAACGCCCTGGCGAAGGCGACGAGCTGGCGCTGTCCCGCCGACATCCGGCCGCCGCGCTTGCCCACCTCGGTCCGGTAGCCGTCGGGCAGCGCCGAGATGAACTCGTGCGCGCCGATCGCCCTGGCCGCCTCCCGCACCTCCCGTTCGGTGGCGTCCGGCCTGCCGAACGTGATGTTGTCCATGACCGTGCCGCTGAACAGGAAGTTCTCCTGCGTCACCATGACCACGGCGGCGCGCAACGTCGTCTCGTCCAGGGAGCGCAGGTCGACGCCGTCCAGCAGCACCCGTCCGGCCGTCGGGTCGTAGAAGCGGGTGATGAGCTTGGCCAGTGTCGTCTTGCCGGCCCCGGTGGAGCCGACCAGCGCCACGCTCTGCCCCGCCGGGATCGTCAGGTCCAGGCCCGGCAGGATCGGCATCTCCTCCACGTAGGCGAACCTGACGCCCTCGAACCGCACCGTGCCGCGCGGCGCGGGCAGCGGGGTGGGCTCGCGCGGCTCCGGCACCACCGGCTCCTCCTCCAGCACGCCCGACAGCTTCTCCAGGGCCGCGCTGGCGGACTGCAGCGTGTTGTAGAACTGGCTGATCTCCTGCATGGGCTCGTAGAACCCGCGCAGGTAGAGCAGGAAGGCCGTCAGGACGCCGACCGTGACCTCGCCGTGGAAGGCCAGCCAGCCGCCGTAGAAGAGCACGCCCGCTACCGTGACGTTGCCGATCAGCTTGATGCCCGGCATGAAGATCGCGATGAGCTTCATGGCCCGGACGTTGGCGTCCCGGTAGTCGTCGTTCAGCTCCTTGAAGATCTCCTGGTTGCGCGGCTCCCTGCGGAAGGCCTGCACCGCGCGGATGCCGGTCATCGACTCGACGAAGTGCACGATGACCAGCGCCACCGTCTCCCTGGTGCGCCGGTAGACGATCGCCGACTGCCGCCTGAACCAGCGGGTGAACAGCAGTAGCAGCGGCAGCGGGATCAACGCCACCAGCCCGAGATGGAAGTCCAGCACCAGCAGCAGCGCGGCTGTGCCGAACATCGTCAGCACCGCGGTGACCAGGCCGTCGAAGCCGGAGTGCAGCAGCTCGGCGATGGCCTCGATGTCGGAGGTGAGCCGGGAGATGACCCGCCCGGAGGTGTACTTCTCGTGGAAGCTCAGCGACAGCCGCTGGAAGTGGTCGAACACCCGCCTGCGCAGCTCCAGCAGGATGTCCTGGCCGATCCGGCCCGACATGGTGAGGAACGCCTGCCGGGTGAGCGCCTGGGTGACGGCCGCGGCGAGGATGACGCCCACCACGGTGAGCAGGGTGCCGGGTCCGGTGCCGCGCAGCATCGGCGGGATGCCCTCGTCGATGCCCACCTTGACCAGGTAGGGGATGGCGAGCCCGGCCGCGTTGGAGACGACGATGACCGCGGTGAGCAGCGCGATGGCCTTGCGGTGCGGGGTGAGCAGGTCGCCGAGCAGCCTGCGGGAGCGTACCCGCAGCAGTCCGCTGACCTTGTCCGACAGCTCGTCCTGATCCTCGGAGGCCACCCCGCGCCACGAGCCGGTCGATGGGGTCGGGGTGGTCGTCGGGCTGGTCAACGCAGGGCTCCTTCCGAGGGGTCGAGGTCGGCGTCCTGCGCCAGCAGCGCACGGTAGGCGGGCACCTCGTTCAGCAGGTCCTGGTGCCGGCCCACGTGCGTGATCGCGCCGTCGGCCAGCAGCGCCACCCGGTCGGCCAGCAGCACGGTGGAGGCGCGGTGCGCGACCACGATGCCGGTCGCCTCCCGCAGCACCTCGCGCAGCGCCTTCTCCACCAGCGCCTCGGTCTCCACGTCGAGCGCCGACAGTGTGTCGTCGAGCACCAGGATCTTGGGTTTGCTGAGTACGGCCCGCGCCAGCGCGAGTCGCTGCCGCTGGCCGCCGGACAGCGACAGGCCCTGTTCGCCGATCCGGGTGTCGAGTCCCCAGGGCAGGTCGTACACGAACATGGCCTGGGCGGTGCGGATCGCGCCGGCCAGCTCCTCCTCGGTGGTGTCCTGGCGGCCGAGGGTGAGGTTCTCGCGCACGCTCATGGAGAACAGCGTCGGCTCCTCGAACGCCGTCGCCACCACCGAGCGCAGCTCCGGCAGCGCCAGGTCGCGCACGTCGTGCCCGTCGATCGTGACCCGGCCGGCCGTGGGGTCGATCAGCCGGGGGACCAGGGCGGTCAGCGTCGTCTTGCCGGCGCCGGTGGCGCCCACCACGGCGACCGTCTCGCCCGGCCGCACCTCCAGCCAGACGTCGTGCAGCACCGGCCGGTCGGCGCCGGGGAAGCGGAACCCGACCCCCTCGAAGCGCAGATGGCCACGTGGCCGCTCGATCCGGCCGGTGCCGCCGGTGATCGACGGCACCATGTCCATGACCTCCATCACGCGGTCGGCGGAGGTCATCGCCTCCTGCGCCATGGCCAGGATGTAGCCGAGGCTCGCGATCGGCCAGACGAGCTGGAGCACCAGCGTGGTGAACGCGAACAGCGCGCCCAGCGTGAGCTGCCCCTGCCCGACCGCCAGCGCCCCCACCAGCAGCACCAGCGCGAGCGTGAAGTTCGGGATCACCTCCAGGAAGGTGAAGAAGCGGGCCGACAGCCGCACCTTGTCCATGGAGGTGTCGTAGACCTTGACCGCGGCCTTGTCGAAGCTCTCGTACACATGGCGGCGGCGGCCGAAGGCCTTGATGGTCCGGATGCCGATCGCCGACTCCTCGACGAACGTGCCGAGGTCGCCCTGCTCGTCCTGCACCTGGCGGGAGATCTTGATGTAGCGCTTCTCGAACCGCATGGACAGCATCACGATCGGCACCGCCGAGGCCGCCACGAGCAGCCCGAGCGGCCAGTGCTTACTCAGCAGCAGCGCGGTGACCACGATGAGCTGCAGGATGTTCATGACCAGGAAGAGCATGCCGAAGCCGGTGAACCTGCGGATCGTCGACAGGTCGGTGGTGATCCGCGACAGCATCTGTCCGGACTGCCAGTCGCCGTGGAAGCTCATCGGCAGCCGCTGCAGGTGGGCGTACACATCGTCGCGGATGGCGGTCTCCAGCCCGAGCACGGGCTTGATCTGCGACCAGCGGCGCAGGAAGATCAGCAGCGCTTCGAGCACGCCCAGTCCCAGCGCGATCGAGCCGAGCAGGAGCAGCGCGCCGCCGTCACCGTCACGCACGGGACCGTCGACGACCTGCTCGCCCACGAGGGGCAGGGCGATGCTGGCGCCGATGCCGACCATCGCGGCCAGCCAGATGAGGACCAGCCTGACCACATAGGGGCGGAGATAGGGCCTCAGCCGCCAGAGCGAGTTGTTTTTGAGCAGGGGACGACGAAGAGCACGCGTATCAGGAGGCATCCTTGTAAGGCTAATACGGCCGATCAACCGATTTTTGGAAGCGTGGGCGTCGGTGAGCATGTCGTGGCGCGATGGGAACCGACCCCTGACGTTCCCGTGGAAGGGTGTCAGTATGAATGAGTCAGACCTTCGTCACCTGCGCAGATGTGTCCAATTGGCAACACAGGCCGTCGAATCGGGCGACGAGCCGTTCGGTTCCGTCCTGGTCTCCGCGGCCGGCGAGGTGCTGGCCGAGGACCACAACCACGTCGTCGCCACCGGGGACCGGACCAGGCATCCGGAGTTCGAGCTGGCGCGCTGGGCGGCGGTCAACCTGACGGCGGACGAGCGCGCCGCGGCCACCGTGTACACCTCCGGCGAGCACTGCCCCATGTGCGCGGCCGCGCACGGCTGGGTGGGGCTGGGACGGATCGTGTACGCCGCGTCGTCGCGGCAACTGGGGGAGTGGCTGGCCGAACTGGGCGTCGAGCCGCCGCCCGTCCGGACGCTGGCCGTCGCAGAGGTGGTGCCGGACGCGGTGGTGGAGGGGCCGGCGCCGGAGCTGGCGGCAGAGGTGCGCGAGCTGCACCGGCGTTTCCACGGGGCCGCCTGAAGCCCGCACCGGCGTTTCCACGGGAGCTCCTGAGGCCGGCGTGTGGTCCATAGAATGAGCTATGAGCTCCGAGCCCCTGTCCAGGGCGCGCATCGTCGCCGCGGCCATCGACCTCATCGAGCGCGAGGGCGCCGACGCGGTCTCCATGCGGCGCGTCGCGGCGGACCTGGGCGTGGGCGTGATGTCCCTCTACAACCACGTGCCCAACAAGGACGCGCTGCTGAACGGCGTGGCCGAGGCGGT
The DNA here is from genome assembly GCF_035920485.1 of Nonomuraea glycinis. Lineage (GTDB taxonomy): Bacteria > Actinomycetota > Actinomycetes > Streptosporangiales > Streptosporangiaceae > Nonomuraea > Nonomuraea glycinis. The sequence goes on along the minus strand of NZ_CP109166.1, from coordinate 8,945,472 downwards.
GCTGAGCGGGATCGAGTTCACTGACGATCCCGACGCGCACTGGACGGACCGGGTGCGGGCGCAGGCCCGCGCGTTCCGGCAGATCGCGCACGGTCACCCGCGCTCCACCCTGCTCGTCGTCACCCGGCAGCTCCACTCCGACGCCGGCCTGCTGCCCGTCGAGCGGGCCCTGGCGACACTGCGCGGCGCCGGGTTCGACGGGGTCGACGCGGTGCGGGTGCTGCGGATGTTCATCGCGTTCATCGTCGGCTCGCTGCTGCGCGAGGTCGGGATGACGCCCACCTTCGCCCCCGTGCGGACCTCGGCGCTCAGCGCCGAGGAGGTGGATCCCGTGTTGTTCCCTGAGGTGAGCGCGCTGTCGTCGCTCGTCTGGGCCAGTGACCACGAGGCCGAGTTCGACTTCGGGGTCGAGCTGCTCATCCAGGCGATCGCCGTGCATCCGGCGCGGCGGGAGGGCATCCGGTGAGCCGGATGCCCTCGCCGGTCGTCTCAGTACCAGTTGTGTGACTTGAAGTGCCCCCAGGCGCCGCAAGGCCTGCCGTACCTCCCCTTGATGTAGGACAGACCCCAGCGGATCTGGGTTTGCGGGTTGTGCCGCCAGTCCGGGCCGGCTCCCCGCATCTTGCCCGCCGGGAGCGCCTGCGGGATGCCGTAGGCGCCTGACGACGGGTTGTGGGCGCGGTGGTTCCAGCCGCTCTCCCTGGTCCACAGGGCGTCCAGGCACCGGAACTCGCGCAGCGGCCACGCCCGCTGCACCACTTGATCCAGTGCGAACCCCTTGCTGCTCTGCGGCCGGTGGGCGACGCGTGGCCGCGCGGAGGTCCGCCAGGTGCCGGTCCTCACCACCGGGGCTTCCCAGATGTGCTGAGGTCCGAACTCGGCCGACCCGTCGGCGGGCGCCTCGGCGGGCGCTTTCACGGGCACGTCGGCGGGCACGTGGGCGGGCACGTGGGCGGGCACGGTATCGGCCCAGGTGGTCGGCGCGACCCCGCTCACGGCGGTGAACGCGGTGAAGGTGACGATTACTCTGTGTAGCGTGCTCTTGCTGTTCAACTCGATCCTCGCGGTCGGGTCGTGTGCGGGCGGGCGCTCTCGCTTCCCCGGCACCCTGTCGCTGCCGCCCGTGGCTCGGACGGTCAGGGCCCGCGCGGCCCTCCGGGATCGGTTTTCCGTCCGGCGAACCGGACGGCCCGGAGGGCTCCACGACATGTCCTCTAGCCGGTTTCTAGTACGCGTCGTCACTCTGTGTGATGACCCGGGACACGCGAAGGACAGGTGTTTGTCGCACCGTTATCGACAAAGGGCGCTCTCGTTGGACCTTGATGGCCCGGCCCGGCGCCTGGCTGGTGCGGGCTTGCCGGGAAACGTGCCCAAGCCTGGGGTTTGGATCAGTACCAGTGGTGGGATTGGAAGTGGCCCCAGGCGCGACACGGCGTGCCGTACCGCTGCTTGATGTAGCTCAGCCCCCACGCGATCTGCGTGCGTGGGTTGGTGCGCCAGTCGCGCCCCTTGGTGGCCATCTTGTGGCCGGGCAGCGCCTGCGGGATGCCGTAGGCGCCGGAGGAGCCGTTGGCGGCTCGGTGGTTCCAGCCGCTCTCCCGGGTCCAGAGCTTGGCCAGGCATCTGAACTGGGCCACGGTCCAGCCGCGCTTGGTCACCATGGATTTGGCGATGGCCTTGTTCTTGCCGGCTCTCTTGACGGCCTTGGCGGCCGTCGTGGTGGTGCTGCCGGCGCTGGTGGCGCCGGTCCGGGAGCTCTGCGCCTGTGCGGCCGTGGCGCCGCCCGCCGTCATGAGCGTGGCGCTCAGCAGGAGGACGTTGGTACGGCGGAGCATGGGCATGCGGGTTCCCTTTCAAAGGAATCGGGGACCGCGTCACCCTGCACGACATGCCGCATTTATCGCGAATTGACCATGAAAGAGTAGGTAACAGGTAAAGATCGCTATTTAGGGTTGTTCTGGTGGTTTATGGGAAAGTTGTGGACTCTGTCACATGCGTGCCGCCAGAGCACCTCGTAAGGTCGGACCATGAGTGTTCGAGAGATTCCGGTCCGCACCCTGGCGGACGTCCCCACCACCCTCGCCGAACTGGCCGGCGACGGCGCCGTGCTCGTCGTGAACGTCGCCTCCCGCTGCGGCATGACGCCCCAGTACGGCGGGCTCGTCAAGCTCCAGCAGGAGTACGGCCCACGCGGGCTCAGCGTGGTCGGCATGCCGTGCAACCAGTTCGGCGCCCAGGAGCCGGGCACCGCCGAGGAGATCCAGACCTTCTGCTCGACCACGTACGGAGTCGACTTCCCGCTGCTGGAGAAGGGCGAGGTGAACGGCCCGGGCCGGCACCCGCTCTACGAGCGCCTCGTCGAGGCCGCCGACGCCGAGGGCGTGGCCGGTGACGTGCAGTGGAACTTCGAGAAGTTCCTCGTCGACCGCGACGGCGCCGTGGTGGCCCGCTTCCGCCCCCGCACCACGCCGGGGGACCCGAGCGTCATCTCGGCCATCGAGAAGGTCCTCTGAGGCCGTACAAGGCTCTGTGGCGGCCCGAGGGCTGAGGCCGGCGGGTGAGGTGGGTCAGCGGCGTGGGCCGCAGCTGCCGCGCACGATGAGCTCCGTAGGGAGCACGACGGTGCGCGGGCGTCTGCTGCCCGCCCGCAGCACCAGCTCGGCCGCGCGGTAACCGATGTCGCGGCCGGGCTGGGCGATCACCGTCAGCGGTGGCGAGCACAGCTCGGCCCACGGCACGTCGTCGTACATCACCAGCGACACGTCCTGGGGCACCCGCAGGTCCAGCTCCCGGGCGGCCAGCACGGCCGCCTCGCCGAGCATGTTGCCGCCCGCGAGCACCGCCGACAGGTCGGGGCGGCTCTGGAACAGGCCCGAGGCGGCGGCGTAGGCGGAGTCCCGGCTGCCGGTGGCGAACACGATCAGCTCCTCGTCCACGGGCTCGCCCACGGCCTCACGGAAGGCCGCCACCCGCCGATCGTGGCCGGGGCCGCCGAGGAAGGCGATGCGCCGGTGGCCCAGGCCCGATAGGTAGCGGACCGCCGTACGGATGCCCGCCCGGTCGTCCGCCAGGACGGCGGGCGCGTCGAGCGCGCGGGCGGGCGGGGGAGCGGCGGCGGCCAGGCCGTCGAGGAGCATCAGATCCCCGAAGCCGGAGGCGGCGGCCGGGTCCTGCGGGACGGCGGGCAGCCGGTCGGCGAAGATCACCGTCATGCCCGCCCTGATCGCCGGGCGCCACGCGTCGGCGTCGCCCGACGGCACCGCGATCACCCGGTCCACGCTCTGCTCCAGCAGCATCCCGATCAGCTCGGACTCCTGCTCGGGGTCGTCGCCCGTGGAGCCGACCACCACCGGCTCGCCCGCCGAGCGCGCGCAGGCGAGCACCCCTTCGGCGAGCCGGCCGAAGAAGCTGTCGGTGAGATCGGGCACGAGCAGCCCCATGCCGCCGGTGCGGCGCTGGCGCAGATTGCGGCCGAGCGCGCTGGGGCGGTAGTCGAGCTGGGCGGCGACCGCCAGCACCCGTTCCCTGGTGCTGGGGCTGGCCGAGCCGCCGGACAGCACCCGGGACACCGTGGCGACCCCCACGCCCGCCGCCTGCGCCACGTCCTTGATCGTCGCCCGCTTCTCCATGGAAACGATTCCATCATAGTTTCCATTCAGGCGGAAGAAGAGGTGCGCCTGCTTCGGCTGCTCACACGGTAGCCCTTGACAGGAATACCCGGTTTCCGGTGAGATGCTTGAAAACGTATCCACGGGAGTGGAAACTCCGCATTACCGTAGGGGCCCCGCCCTTGAGCGCGAAGGACTGTCATGGCATCGATCGTTCTGTCCAACGTCGACAAGATCTACGCCGGTGGCGTGAAGGCGGTGAACGGCCTCAACCTTGAGATCAAGGATGGGGAGTTCATGGTTCTCGTCGGCCCCTCCGGTTGCGGAAAGTCGACCGCGCTGCGGATGATCGCCGGTCTGGAGGACATCAGCGGCGGCGAGATCTCCATCGGCGACAAGGTGGTCAACCACCTGCCGCCGAAGGACCGCGACATCGCGATGGTCTTCCAGAACTACGCGCTCTACCCGCACATGACGGTCGAGGAGAACCTCGCCTTCGGCCTCAAGCTCCGCAAGATGCCCAAGGCGGAGATCCAGCAGCGCGTCGGCGACGCCGCCAAGATGCTCGGCCTGGACCCCTACCTCAAGCGCAAGCCCGCCGCCCTGTCCGGTGGTCAGCGCCAGCGTGTCGCCATGGGCCGCGCCATCGTCCGTGAGCCGCAGGCCTTCCTCATGGACGAGCCGCTGTCCAACCTGGACGCCAAGCTCCGTGTCTCCATGCGCGCCTCGCTCAACACGCTGCACGAGCGCCTCGGCGTCACGACCGTCTACGTCACCCACGACCAGGTCGAGGCCATGACCCTCGGCGACCGCGTCTGCGTGCTCCGCGACGGCCTTCTCCAGCAGGTCGACACCCCGCAGAACCTGTTCGACGCGCCGGTCAACCTGTTCGTCGCGGGCTTCATGGGCTCGCCGTCGATGAACTTCGTCACCGCCCAGCTGGTCCGCGACGGCGACACCACCTACGTGGCCTTCGCCGACCTCAAGCTGCCGATCCCGGCCTCCACCTTCTCCGACAAGCCCGGCCTCGACCAGTACATCGGCAAGAAGCTCATCCTCGGCATCCGCCCGTCGGACTTCGAGGACGCCACCTCCGCCGGCAGCCACGCCAACGGCTGGACCACGCTGTCGGTCAAGGCGGAGGTCACCGAGGAGCTCGGCTCCGAGATCAACGTCCTGTTCCTGATCGACGCCCCGCCCGTCGAGCACAAGGACACCGTCGCCGCCGCCGACACCGGTGACGAGGACGAGTCGGCGCTGCCGCTCGTCGGCGACAAGTCGCTGTGGACCGCCCGCGTCAACGCCCGCAGCCACGCGCGCTCCGGCCAGCCCATCGACCTGGTTCTGGACACGCACAACCTGCACTTCTTCGACACGGACTCCGGCCTGTCCATCGGCCACCCGGCCAACATCGGCCGCTGACCGACCCTCCAGTGCCCGGCCGCGAGCCTGCGCTCGCGGCCGTCATGGGCCCTCACCGCGACCCCCTCCCGCGGCGAGGGCCCGCCTCATTACGGCTCAGCGGCCGAACCGGGCCGAGAGCTCGCTCACCAGGCGGCGCGGGAAGAGCTTGCCGGCCGCCACGACGGCCTTGTAACGCAGGGACGGGACCGAGACCCACTTGCCCAGGGCCAGATCCCGCAGGGCCTCGCCCACCACCCGGTCCGCGTCGAGCCACATGAAGCCCGGCGTGCCCGACATGTCCATCGAGGCTCGCTGGTGGAACTCGGTACGCACATAACCCGGGCAGAGCGCCATCACCCTGACGTTGTCGCCCCGCGCCTCGGCCGCGGCGGACTCGCTGAAGTTGATCACGTAGGCCTTGGACGCGCCGTACGAGCTGCTGGCGAAGAACCCCGCCACCGACGCCAGGTTGATCACCGCGCCCCTGCGACGCTCCTTCATCCCGGGCAGCGCGGCCAGCGTGAGCCGCAGCACCGCCTCGCAGTGCACCTTGAGCATGCGCAGCTCCTCGGCGACCGGGTTGTCCGGGAACCTGCCCAGCAGCGTGAAGCCGGCGTTGTTGACCAGCAGGTCGACGCCCTCACGGCAGCGTGCCTCCACGCGTGACAGACCGTCCTCGCCGGCCAGGTCGGCGGGCAGCACCTCGACGGAGACGCCGTATCTCAGCTTCAGCCGGTCGGCCGTCTCGGCGAGCCTGCTCTCGTCACGAGCGACGAGAACCAGCGTGAAGCCGTCGGCGGCGAGGCGCCGGGCGAAGGCGGCGCCGATGCCGGCGGTCGCGCCCGTGATCAGTGCGGTAGGCATGGCCGAACTCTAACCGCGCCCCACACCGGCCGCGGACCCCCGCCGACGTGTCGCCCGCACCCACCGCTCCGGGCCGGGCATGGGCGGGTTCGCGGGATCTGTTGTGTGCGGGTCGGGCGTGGAAGGATGAGCGGCGTGCGCCTCGCCGTGGTGGTCCTCGCCGTCGCCCTGACCGCCTGCTCCGCCGCCGCGCCGGAGGGGGCCGTGACCTCGTCGGCGCCCACCTCGCCTGCCGCCTCCGCACCGCCAGGGACGACGCCTGAAGGGGAGACGCCCGAGGAGGAGGCATCCGAGGAAGAGACGGCCGAGCGTGTGACCCCGGGGCAGCTTCGCTTCACCAAGATCGCCGAGCTGGACCGGCCGGTGGCGTTCGCGGTGCGCAAGGACGACCGGCGGCTCTACGTCGCCGAGCAGAGCGGCAAGCTGCGCACCAGCACGGGCGACACGATCGTGGACCTGTCGGACGAGGTGAGCGGCGGCAACGAGCAGGGGCTTCTGGGTGTGGCGTTCCACCCCACGGGAAGCTGGCTCTACCTGGACTGGACCGACACCGCCGGCACCACCCACGTGACCGAGTGGGCCTACGACGGCAAGAAGGCCACGGCCCGGCGCGACGTGCTCACCCAGCGGCAGCCCTACGCCAACCACAACGGCGGCCAGCTCGCCTTCGGCCCCGACGGCTATCTCTACATCGCACTCGGCGACGGGGGCAGCGGCGGCGACCCGCAGGGCAACGGCCAGGACCTCGGCACCCTCCTCGGCAAGATCCTCCGCATCGACCCGCGCGGAAAGCCGTACAAGATCCCCGAGGACAACCCGTTCGTCGGCAAGGAGGGCGCGCGGCGCGAGATCTGGGCGTACGGGCTGCGCAACCCGTGGCGGTTCGGCTTCGACCGCGAGACCGGCGATCTGTGGATCGGCGACGTCGGCCAGAACCGGTGGGAGGAGGTCGACTTCCAGCCGGCCGGGTCCGAAGGCGGCGAGAACTACGGCTGGAACGTGCGCGAGGGCAAGGAACGCTTCGGCGAGGGCAAGGCGGCCGAGCCCGTTGATCCGGTCATCGTCTACCCGCTGAACGACGGCGGCACCTGCTCGGTGATCTCCGGCTACGTCTACCGAGGCGCGAAGATCGCCTGGCTACGCGGTCAGTTCCTGTACGGAGACTTCTGCGCCGGCTGGATCAAGGCCGCCCCGGTCGAGGAGCTCGACCAGGGCGCCGAGGTCGGGCGGGTGGAGCAGCTCTCGTCGTTCGGCGAGGGACCAGACGGCGAGCTCTACGCGCTCAGCCTGGCGGGTCCGCTCTATCGGATCGATCCCGCCTGACACGTTCGATCAGCTCCTCGACCCGGGTGTTGAGCCGGGCGCCTCGTGACCAGCCCGCGTAGTGGGTGCAGAAGACGACGACCTCGCGCAACTCGCTCTCGCTCAGCTCTCCGGTGCGCAGGCCGGCGTCGAGCTGCACGTCCACCTGCTCGTCGAGGCCCTGGCCGACGAGCAGGCCGAGCAGGAGCAGACGGCGGCCCTTCGCCGGGAGCGTGGCGCGCGACCAGAGGTCGGTGAAGGCGCGTTCGGCGGTCATGCCGTAGGAGTCCACTGCCGAATGTGTCATGTCTACTCCGGTCATGCGAAGGTGGGTCCTCCCATCTTTCGCCACTTCCCGCAGCTGACCAATGCCTGGTCCGGAAGTTGCCAGCGGATCTTACCGACCGACCCGAGACGATCTGTAACGGTCCAGACAGAGTACGGCCAAGATTTGGTCAAGATTTCTCGTCGCCGGGACGGCTCGTACGGCGAGAAAGCGGGCACAACAATGGCGTTGCCCCGTAAAGCGGAGGTAAGCCCTGGTGGGACAGACGCGGGCTTGGATCACGCTCTTGGTCACGCTTCTCACGCTTGTCATGGTGTCCGCGTGCGGACGGCCCGAGTTCACCTATGTACGCGACAGGGACGGCACCACCTACTTCAAGGTTCCCGCCTCCTTCGCCCAGATCGACGCCTCCTCGCTGGATCTGGCGCTGAGCGGCAACCAGCCCGACACCCAGGCCGCCCTGCAGCGTGAACGGCGGGTCTGGGCGACGGCCTTCGACCAGGCGCCGGAGCCGGGCATCGGCCACCTCTTCGACTCCCGCTCGCCGTTCGTCTACGCCACCGTGCACAAGCTCACCGAGGAACAGCGCGCCACCGTCTCGCTCGACCGGCTGCGGGACTTCATCCTTCCGGTGACGGAGGAGATGCGCACCGCCTATGTCACGAACGCGCTGAGCACCGGCCGCATGCCGCTGTTCACCGGGTTCGAGCCGATCAGCGATCGGCTGGTCCTGCTCGACAACGGCGCGAGGGGGGTCCGGGTGCGCTTCAACTATCAGATCGGCGCCACGATCCAGACGTTCGACCACACCGCCATCCTCGACGAGCAGGGCAGCACCGTCTCCGTCATGCTCATCACCTGCCGGTCGAGCTGTTTCGCGGCGCGAGGCGCGGAGTTCGAGGAGATCGCGGCCTCCTTCAAGCTGCTTCGACCACGCGGATAGGGGAGCATCGGTGACGACGCTGAGGATGCCGCTGTGGGACCGGAGCAGGCTTCTCGCCGGCCTGGCGGTCGTCTATCTCGTGCTGACCTGGCAGGTGATGGCCGACTTCGAGGGCATCATGAGCTACCCGGAGGCGCTGCGGGTGATCGCCGAGGCGCATCCGTGGATCTTCTGGCTGCTCGGCGCCGAGGCGCTGCGGCAGGCGCACGGCCTCATCGGCGAGCGGTGGTCCGGCTATCGCCGGTTCTGGAGCGGGCGGGTCTTCGGCGGGTTCGCGCGGTGGTCGCGCCGGCGCTTCTCCGCCGGGACCAGGTTCCGTGCCGCACGGGCGCTGAAGATCGCGTTCTGGCTCGTCACGCTCTCCCTGGCGCTCGGCGCGGTGCTCGGCACCAGCCCGTTCTTCGCGCTGCTCAGGGTGCCCGAGAGGCTGCCGGTGGTTCTCCCGGTCCTCGTGATCGTCCTGGCGGTCGCCGGTCTGGCCCGGTTCCTGTCGCGGGGTGGCGTCGAGACCTACCGTCCGGGTGACATCACCACTCGCTTCGCCGACGTCTGGGGCCAGGACCACGTGCTGGAGCAGCTCCGGGAATGTGTCGTCCGGCTGGACCGGCCCGGCGAGATCGAGCGGCGCGGCGGCCACCTGTCCGGCGGCGTGCTGCTGTGGGGGCCGCCGGGCACCGGCAAGACGCTGCTGGCCGAGGCCGTGGCGGGTGAGACGGGCAGGCCGTACGTCGTCGTCGACTCGGGCGCGTTCACGGGCGTACTCAAGATGAAGGCGCTGTTCAGGAGGGTGCGCAAGCTGGCACTCCGACACGGTGGGGTGGTCGTCCTCTTCGACGAGGCGGACGCGCTCGGCCGCCGGGCCGGCCCGGCCCGGCAAGGGCGGCGCGGCTCGTCCGGCGCGTCCGGCTCATTCAGCTCAGTCGGCTCGTCCGGCTCGTCCACCTGTCACGGCCTCGCCTACCTGCCGGAGGAGACCCGGTCGGTGCTCGCCTTCCGTGGCCGCCGCGAGGTACGGGAGCCGCAAGCCCGCGACGACGGCACCCTGCGGGCGCTGCTCACCGAGTTGTCCGCGCTCGGCGAGCGGCGCGGGCTCGTCGACCGGCCGGTGCGGCGGCTGCTCGGGATGCGCCCCGAACCGCCGCCGAACCACCGCGTTCTCCTCCTGATGACCACGAACCGGCCCGACGCGCTGGACGAGGCGCTGCTCAAGCCCGGCCGGATCGACCGCGTCCTCAAGGTCGGCCACCCGTCCACGGCCGGACGGGCGCACACCTACCGGGGCTACTTCGACCGGGTCCGCCACGAGCTCACCGATCGGCAGATCGACAAGCTCGCCACCATCACCCCGTACGCGACAGGCGCCACGATCAAGGACCTGGTGAACGAGGCGCTGATCAGCGCACTCCGCGACGGCAGGGAGGCCATCGCTTGGCCCGACGTGCTGCGGGCCAGACGGTTCCAGCGGCTCGGCTCGCCCGGGGACGCCGAACACCTCGACCGCGAGCGGCACACCCTGGCGGTGCACGAGGCCTGCCACGCGGTGGTGGCGTACGCGACTCGTCGCCACCTCGAGATCGACCTCGCCACCATCGAGAAAGGCGCCGACCACCTGGGCCCGGTCGGTGCGGCCGAGCCCAAGGGCCTCCGCTGGAAGTCGGAGGTCGAGGAGGACATCATGATCTCGCTCGCCGCGCTGGCGGGGGAGCGGATGTTCTTCGGCGACAGCTCCTCCGCCGTCTCCGGCGACCTGCACGCGGCCACCGTGCTGACCGCCCACATGGAGACGGCCTGGGGGATGGGGGCGGGCGTCACCTCGCTGCCCGCGCTGCGGGAGCTGGAGATCACGGCCGCGCCCGGCCCGGGTGATGGCGGCGGCCCGCCGGCGGAGCGGATCGAGGCCACCCTGGCCCGGCTGCTGGAGCGGACCGAGCGGCTTCTGCTGGGGCACCGCAGGGACGTGCTCAGCGTGGCGCACGCGCTGGAGACGTACCGGACACTGACCGGCGACGACGTGGTGGCGATCATCGAACGGTCACGCGGGCCGCTGGTCGACGGCGCCCGCTACGCCGCCGACGAGCTCTACCGGGAGCTGGAGGACTACCACCGCGACGCCGCCACCGCGCGGCAGCGGCACGGCCGCGTCGAACGCGCGCTGCCGCGGCCCGCGGCGGCGGGCGAGGTGGTGACCGCCCGTCCGCAGTTCGTGCCGATGACGGGCTCGTACGTCTCCCAGCCTCGCCCCGCGCCCGTGGCACCGGCGGGCGCGCCCGGCAGGCGGTTGTGGGTGGCGGTGGCCGGCGCGTTCACCCTGGTGGTGCTGGCGCTCTTCGTCGGGCTGGCGGTCACCGGCGCGCTGACGGGCAGTCCGGCCTCGGGCACGGCGACGAGCGCGACGAGCACCGGGGCCGGACCGGGGGTCGCCCTGCCGGTGCTGCTGCTCGTGCTGTTCATCGTGGTCGTGGCGGTGATCGTCGGCGCTGGGCTGGCGGCCGTGGCGGTGAAGGGCGTACGGGCCAAGCAGCTCAGGGCCGAACGCGAACGCGACCAGGCGCACGCCCGAGCCCAGCTCCTGGCGGCGGCACTCGACCCCGACACGGCGATGCGGCTGCTCGGCTACGACGGGAACGGGCGGCGCGAGAGCGCCATCTGAACCGGAGCACGGGAGTGCGTACCCTTGTCGCGGGAAACCGTACGAGAAGGCTGACGGCTTAACATGCCGTTCACATGCGGGCAAAATCCGGGAAACGGCTATCCATAAGACTCGGCGTGGCTTAGAAAATCCTCGAAAGGACCACCGTGAGCTACAAGGCTGAGTACATCTGGATCGACGGCACCGAGCCCACTGCTCTGCTGCGCTCGAAGACCAAGATCCTGGCTGACGGGGTCGAGCCGCCGGTGTGGGGCTTCGACGGCTCCAGCACCAACCAGGCCGAGGGCCACGCGTCGGACCGAGTGCTCCGTCCCGTGATGACCTGCCCGGACCCGATCCGCGGTGGCACCAGCGTACTGGTCCTGTGCGAGGTCGAGGAGATCGACGGCACGCCGCACAAGAGCAACACCCGCGCCCTGCTGCGCCCGATCGCCGAGAGGTACGCCGACCAGGAGTCGTGGTTCGGCATCGAGCAGGAGTACACCTTCTTCAAGGGCAGCCGCCCGCTCGGCTTCCCCGAGGGCGGCTTCCCCGCCCCGCAGGGCCACTACTACTGCGGTGTCGGCGCCGAGGCCGTGTTCGGCCGGGAGATCGTGGAGATCCACCTGGACCGCTGTCTGGCCGCCGGCCTCTCGATCTCCGGCATCAACGCCGAGGTCATGCCCGGTCAGTGGGAGTTCCAGGTCGGCCCGGCGAGCCCGCTCGACGTCTCCGACCACCTGTGGATCGCCCGCTGGCTGCTCTACCGCACCGCTGAGGACTACGGCGTGGAGGCCACCCTCGACGCCAAGCCCGCCCGCGGCGACTGGAACGGCGCCGGCGCGCACACCAACTTCTCCACCAAGGCCATGCGTGAGGGCTACGACGCCATCATCACCGCCTGCGAGGCGCTCGGCGAGGGCGACAAGCCCGTCGAGCACGTCTCGCAGTACGGCGCTGACATCGAGAGCCGCCTGACCGGCGCCCACGAGACCGCCCCGTGGAACAAGTACAGCTACGGCGTCTCCGACCGTGGCGCTTCGGTCCGCATCCCGTGGCAGGTCGAGGTGGACAAGAAGGGCTACATCGAGGACCGTCGCCCGAACGCCAACATCGACCCGTACGTGGTCACCCGCCTGCTGGTCAACACCTGCTGCGCGGCTCTGGAGAAGGTCGGCCAGGTCTGACCTGACAACGTGAGAAAACGCGGGCACCCCCGATGGGGCCCGCGTTTTCTCGTGCCGACTGAGCACTGAGTGTCACATGATGACTTCTCTTTGTAACTCAAGGCGTCGTCATCGTGACATGGGTCATCCCCGCCGGGAGGGTTTTTCTCGCCGGCAGGGTGGCTTTATTCACTCTCGATATAAGAGAACTCAGATGCGGAAGCCCATATCAGGGCTGATGTCCGCAACATCCATCTGAGCCTTCTGCAGGCGGCCCGAGTGGTCCCAGTTCATCGACTGCCAGCGGGTGAACTGGTCGAGCACCCACATGCCGGACTGGCGGCTGCCGTTGCCCGACTTGCCGTTGCCGCCGAACGGCAGATGCGCCTCCGCGCCGGACGTGGAGTTGTTGACGCTCACCATGCCCGCCGAGATGCCCTCACGGAAGCGGAAGGCGTGCTTCGGGTCGGTGGTGTAGATGCTGCTCGACAGGCCGTAGCCGGGCAGGTTGGCCAGCTCGATCGCCTCGTCCAGCGACGCGAAGGTCGTCACGCCCACGATCGGGCCGAACGTCTCCTCCAGGAACAGCCGATCCGACGCCTTGACCCCGTCCACCACGACCGGGTGATAGTAGAGCCCGCCCGCCCCGGTGAAGTCGCGCCGCGGACTGTCCGCGGTGATCCGGCCGACCGGACCGGAGATGACCTGGTGGTGCGGCTGGATCCAGGTCAGATAGTCCTCGTAACGGTCGGCGAACTTCTGGTCCAGCAGCGGCCCGGCCAGCACATCCTGCTCCGGATCGCCGATCTCGGCCTGCTGTACGGCGCGGGCGAAGCGCTCGGTGAACTCCCGGTGGACGCTCTCGTGCACGATCACCGTGCCCAGGCTGGTGCACCGCTGACCCGCGGTGCCGAAACCGGAGAACAGCGCGCCCTCCACCGCCAGATCGAGCTCCGCGTCCGGCATGATCACCATGGGATTCTTGCCGCCCAGCTCCAGGCAGGGCGCCTGCAGGTGACGGCCGGCCAGCTCGCCGATCTTGCTGCCCACCTCGCTGGAGCCGGTGAAGCCGATCTTCTGCACGGTGCCCTCGGTGAGCGCCCGCTCCAGCCCCTCGAACGTCTGGGCCCCGTCGGCGAAGACGATGTCGAGCACCCCGTCCGGCAGCCCGGCGGCCACGAAGATCCGGTAGAGGGCGTGCGCCGAGGCCGCGGCGTACTCGGCGGGCTTCCACACCACCGCGTTGCCGCACAACAGCGCCGGCACCAGGTACCACGACGGCACCGCCACCGGGAAGTTGCCCGCAGTGATCACCGCCGCCACCCCGACCGGGTTGCGGAAGGTGAACAGGTTCTTGTCCGGCATCTCCGACGGCACCGTCTGGCCGTACAGCCTGCGCCCCTCACCCAGGAAGAAGTCGCACGTGTCGACGATCTCCCGCACCTCACCCAGCGCCTCGGCGTACGGCTTGCCGATCTCCCGCGTCACCAGCCGGGCCAGGCTCTCGGCGTTGGCCTCGACCAGCCGCCCGATCGACGCGATCACCCGCCCGCGCACCGGCGCGGGAACCTTGGCCCACTCCCGCTGCGCGTCCTTGGCGGTACGGCACGCGTCGGCGAACGTGCCGGCGTCGGCCAGCCCCACCTGGGCCACGATCTCGCTGGTGCGAGCGGGATTGATGGACGCGTACGTGCCCGTACTGGCGGCATCCTTGCCACCCACGACGGAAACAATCTGTCGGGTCACCGTTGACCTCCTCATAGTCTCTCCGGACACACAATCATCCTGCCCCCGATTCCCCCAACCCCAGCAGGCTCGGACCTCGCCCGCGAGGGCGCTCCGCGCCCGAGGATTATGCCCTGTGGCGGGCAGCGCCCCCTGCGCCTCCGCGCAGGCACCGGGCAACCTTGATCGGCGGACCCAGTGGTCGCGTGGCTCACCCCTCTGCTTCTTGGCGTGGAGACAAAGTAGATCATCGGGGATGATTCTCATTCCTATGACTAGCCGCTTGCTCGCGCTATAACGTCCATGTTATGAATTGGGGAGAGGTAGAGCTGGAACCGGAGGTGGATGAGTGGTTCGACACACTCAACCTGGAAGACCAGGAGACGGTGGCCTTCTATGTCGATCTACTGGCCGCGCGGGGCGTCCTGCTCGACGAGCCTTATACAAGGCAGTTGCAGGGCAAGCTGCGGGAGCTCCGATTCCATCTTTCCCGAGAGGCCGTACGCATCAGTTACTGGATCGCATCCGGAAGGCGGATCATTTTGTTGACGGTGTTCCGTAAGCAGCGGATGCGGGAGACGGTCGAGATCGAGCGAGCTGTGCGCGCCATGAGGCGCTGCATCGCTGAGGCTCATACGGCGGATGAGGGTGAGCGACATGGGTGAGCGCAAGGCGTGGTCCGAAAAGCGTGCCGAAATCATGGGTCGGCCTGGAGCCGGGGCTGCCTACGAGGCGGCCCGTATCCGCTTCGAGCTGGGCGAAGCCGTACGCTTGCGCCGTGAAGAACTCGGCCTGACCCAGGCGGAGTTGGCCGAGCGTACGGGTCTCAAGCAGCCGGCGGTTGCGAGGTTCGAAGCAGGCGGAACGATGCCCACTATCCCCATGCTGGAGCGACTTGCCGAAGCTCTGGAGCTCCGTCTCAGCGTTCAGTTCCAGCCCATGCGTGAGGCATGCTGAGGGCTCCTGCGGTGAGTTGATCAGCACCTGTGTCGATTCGAGAGCATTCGCGGGCAAGGCGGATTCCCTGTCTGCGGAGTGCGGCGGGGACTCCTCCGGGACTTCTGGAGGGGTTCCCGCCGCCCGAGGCGAGCGACAGGTGAACGGTGAGGCTGTTAGCTTTCCTGGTGTATGGCCAGCCAGCGGGCGATCCCCAGTGTTGCCAGGAAGGGGAGGTCGTGGCTGACCACCAGCAGGGCGCCCTGGTACGCCGACAGGGCCTGGGACAGTTGACGGACGCTCGCCATGTCGAGGTTGTTCGTGGGCTCGTCCAGGAGCAGCAGTTGGGGTGGCGGCTCGGCTGACAGGAGGGCCGCCAACACCGCGCGGAAACGCTCCCCGCCGGAGAGCGTGGCCGCCGTCTGGTCCACCTTCGGTCCTCGGAAGAGGAAGCGGGCCAGCCGTGCCCGTACCTCGTTGATGGGGGTGGAAGGGGCGAATCGCCGCACGTTGTCCAGGACGCTCAGTGAGTCGTCCAGCAGGTCGAGGCGTTGCGGCAGGTAGCGCATGGGGACGCCGACGGCGACCTGCTCGGCTCCGGTCAGTGGCAGAGGTGCGTGGGTGGTGATCCTTCCCGCGCCGGTCATCGGGCCGTCTGCGAGGTCCGCATTGTCGGTGGCGGTGGGGTCGTTGTTCGTCGAGTCGGCTATCGCCTTGAGGAGGGTCGTCTTGCCGGAGCCGTTCGGGCCGATCAGTGCCACCCGTTCGGGGCCGCGCAGGGTCAGCTCCTCGATCGGCTCGCCTTCCTCGTCCGGACCGCCGCGCAGCTCGTACAGGTCCCGGATTCCCGACAGGGTGAGCACGGTGCGTCCGGCGGGGACCTCGGTCTCCGGGAGGGTCACCCGGATCTCGGCGTCGTCGCGGATGGCCAGTTCGGCCTCGGTGAGCCGCTCCTGGGCCTGTTCGAGCCGGTCGGCGTGCAGGTTGCGGTGCTTGCCCGCCGACACCTGCGCCTGCCGCTTCCGCTCCTGCATGATGATCTTCGGCTCGCGCTTGGTCGCGTACATCTTGTTGCCGTAGCGGACCCGGCGGTCCAGCTTGATCCGGGCCTCCTCCAGCTCGCGTTTCTGCCGCTTGAGGTCGCTCTCGGCGGTACGGACGGTCCGTTCCGCGGCCTCCTGCTCGGCCGCGAGCATCTCCTCGTACGCCGACAGGTTGCCGCCGAACGTCCGGACGCCGCCCTCGCGCAGGTCGGCGATCTGGTCCACCAGGTCGAGCAGGGCGCGGTCGTGGCTGACCACCACGAGTACCCCGGTCCAGGAGCGTACGGCCGCGTACAGCCGTCGTCTGGCCTCCAGGTCCAGGTTGTTCGTCGGCTCGTCGAGCAGCAGCACGTCGGGGCGGCGGACGAGCAGGGCCGCCAGGCCGACCATGACGATCTCGCCGCCGGACAGCGTGCCGGCGGTCCGGTCCAGGCCGACGTGGTCGAGGCCGAGCCGGTCCAGTTCGGCGCGGGAGCGCTCCTCGATGTCCCAGTCGTCGCCGAGCACGGTGAAGTGCTCCTCCGCGACGTCGCCGCTCTCGATCGCGTGCAGCGCGGCGCGCCGTTCGGTGATGCCGAGCAGGTCGGCGACCGTGCGGCCGGTGGCCAGCGGCAGGTTCTGGGGGAGGTGGCCGATCTCGCCGGCCACGCTGATCGAGCCCGAGGCGGGGCGCAGCTCCCCGGCGATGAGCCGGAGCAGGGTGGACTTGCCCGAGCCGTTGACCCCCATGAGGCCGGTGCGGCCGGGGGCGAAGGCCACGTCGAGGTCGGTCAGGACGGGCGTCCCGTCGGCCCACTCGAAGGAGAGGGCATCGCAGACAATGGAATAAGACATTCAGGCGGCTCCATCACCGTGTCAGGAAATTTCGGGACACGTGGAGACGGCGCGCGCGCAGGCCACGGAGAAGAGAGATCGCACGTCAAGAAGGAAGGAACGATCAACTGAGGTCGGGCATGCGCACATCAGAAGTGGGCGCGGCGTCTCGGCCTCAGATCTTCAACTGATCACCTCAGGTGACGGCAATAAGACCGTGTCACCGTACAGGACAGGTCCTGCCGCCGCAACTTGCGGCGATCCGCGTTACCGAAGGTCCGCGGAACGTCCCGGCCCTCAGCCGAGGAGGAAACCCTCGGCTGTGTCGGAGGACAGGGCCGCCTCCCTGGGGAGGCGGCCCTGGCGTCTACTCCCGGCCCTCTTCCGGCAGGCCGTTGTCGAACTGCTGCGGCTGTACGTGCTCGTGCGGCCTGCCCCGCTCGCTCCTCGCCAAGGCGGCGGTGTCGGGGTAGTCGGTGACGAAGGCGTCCGCGCCCAGGTCCAGGTGCGCCCGGTACTCCGCCAGCGCGTCACCGTGGTCGGTCGTGATCTGGCCGCGGCGCAGTTGCGCGGGCAGGTACTGGTTCTCGCTGCGGAAGGTGTACAAGCCGATCTTCAGCCCCGCCTTGTGCGCGTCGGACACCAGCGTCGTCGGGGTACCCCAGCTTCCGTCCGGCTGCAGCGGGATCGCCGATGACTTGTCCGGCCCGATCCACTTCGCGTACTCCGCGATCTTCGCGAGCCCTTCGGGCTTCATCATGTCCGCGTAGGTCGTCGGGTCTCCGGCGGCCGTCAGGTCGTACGGCCGGCCGCTGGTGCCCAGCGCCTGCCACAGGGGCACGCGCAGGTCCTTGGCCACGCGCTTGAGGCTGGACGGCTCGAACGACTGGACCACCACCGAACTGCCGGGCCGGTTGAGCCCGTTGCGCTTGATGGTCTCGATCAGCGGCTCCTCCAGGGGCAGCCCGATCGACCTGAAGTAGGTGGGGTGCTTGGTCTCGGGAAAGACGCCGACCTCTCTGCCGTACCGGTGGCGGAGCTTCTTGGCCAGGTCGAGCACCTCCTGGAAGGTGAGCACCTGGTAGTAGCCGTTGTAGACGGTGTTGCGCTGGCGGATCGCGGGCAGCCGCTCGACCGCCCGCAGCGTCTTCAGCTCGGCCAGCGTGAAGTCCTCGGTGAACCACCCGGTCACGTTGCGCCCGTCGATGACCTTGGTGGTCTTGCGCGCCGCGAACTCGGGGCGCAGCGACACGTCGGTGGTGCCGGAGATCTCGTTCTCGTGCCGTACGACCAGCACGTGGTCCTTGGTCGGCACCAGGTCGGGCTCGATCCAGTCGGCGCCCATGGCCACGGCCAGCTCGTAGCCGCCCTGGGTGTGCTCGGGGCGGTGGCCCGCGGAGCCGCGGTGGCCGATGACGACGACCTCGGAGCGGTCGGGTCGGGGTTCGGCCGCGGCCGGCGCCGCTCCCGCTCCCGCGAGGGGGACGAGGACGGCGAGGGTGGTGACTGCGATCTTTCGCACGTGAAACTCCCTGCGGCATCCGCACCGGAGACTCTCACCGGTGATCACCGCAGCCAATTATGGTACGGACCGAAATCAAGGTGCGGGGCAACTATGGGGTAATTCTTGATGACATGCACTGTTTCCGTAGGGAGGGCCGGCACGTGGCGGAGGCACCGTGCAGGCCCCCTCCATCAACGAGCCGCAGTCTGGGCATCGTGATCGCCACGATGGAGGAGGGCCTGGCGCGGCTACCCGGCGCAGACCGTGCCGGTCGGCGGCAGGACGGCGTCGAGCAGGTAGCGGTCCACCGCTTCGGTGACGCAACCGTTGTCGCCGTAGGCGGCGTGCCCGCTGCCCTCGCGGGTCAGCAGCCGGCCGTTGGCGAGGTGCCGCGCCGTTGATCGAGCCCATTCGTACGGCGTCGCGGCGTCGCGGGTGGTCCCGACCACGAGGATCGGCGCGGAGCCCCGGGCGGTCACCGGACGGGGCTTGACGACCCCGCCGTTCGGCCATTGGGGACACATCGTGCCGGAGGTGAACTCGTACCCGAACACGGGCCGGCTACGGGCCGTCCGCTCGGCGTCGGCGAGGACCTGTCGCGCGGTGCGGTGGTCCGGCAGGTCCTGGCAGTTGATCGCCACGTTGGCGACGTCCACGGCACCGGTGGGCTGGATCGCGCTGTGGTCGCCGGCCAGCACCCGGGCGAGCTGGGCGTCCAGACCGGGCCAGTAGCCGGGTGTGCGGAGCAGCGCGGCCGTCATGCTTACCAGCTCCCCCTGTTCCACCGGCCGCGAGTCGGCCGCCCGGAGCAGTTTCGCCGCCTCGGCCCGGCCGCGCGCCTGGCCGAGGTCGCTGAACGGGCAGCCGGCCCGGTCGGCGCAACCGGCCAGGTAGTCGTCGAGCGCTCGTTCCACGCCTATGGCCTGGCCGTTCAGGAACGCCTTGTTGCCGCTCGCGGGATCGACCGCCGAGTCCAGCACCATGCGCCCGACCCGGGTGGGGAACGTGTCGGCGTACCAGATCCCGATCCGGGTGCCGTAGGAGGTGCCGAGGAACGACAGTTTCGCCTCGCCGAGAACGGCCCGGAGCACGTCCAGATCCCGGACGTTGCTCAGGGTGTCGACGTGGTCGAAGATCGGCCCCGACGTGGCACGGCACCGCCGCGCCCAGGTCCTGATCGCGGCCTCCTGCGTCAGCCGTTCGGCGAGCGTGTCCGGCGAGGAGTCCACCGCCCGCAGCGCCGCGTCCGCTCCGTCCGGGCAGGTCAGCGGTGCCGACTCGCCGACGCCTCGCGGGTCCCAGCTGACCAGGTCGAAGCCGGCGGTCACCGCGCCCCGCCACGACCGGGCCGCCTCGGGGAGGTACCTGACCCCGGACGCGCCGGGCCCGCCCGGGTTCGTCAGCAGCGATCCTTGGCGGGTGCCGGTCGCTCTGTGCCGGCGTACCTTGAGCGCGATCGTCCTGCCGGTCGGGCGTGCCCAGTCGACCGGGACGGTGACCCGAGCGCAGTCCAGCGGCAGATCTCCGTCGTCGCAGGAGCTCCAGGACACCTTCTGCCGGTGGAACCTGTCGTCACCGGCATCGGCGTTCGCCATCGGCACGCCGGTGCCCACTGCCGTGAGAGCGCCCAATAAGACCGCCATGACGGCCCGTCGCCGCCTCGTACGTCTCGTCATGACGCTCAAGCATCGGCGGCCCGAGCACCCGCCACCAGCCGGGCACCGGTACCTGGCCGAGTAGGGCGGGCCTCACCCCGGCCGGCGCGATCCGTACGGGGGAGTCCCGCTCCGAGCTGTCCGCCATGATGCCCCGCGGATCATGGCGGACGGCGTGAGCAGCGCGGTCAGGGCCAGCAGGGCGGCCAGGGCCAGCAGGGCGAGCAGCGCGGTCATGGCGGTCAGGGCGAGCGGGGCGGTCAGGCTCGGTTGCCGAGGTCCAGGCGGTCGGCCAGGCCCGCGGCGGTGAAGGCGGCGACCAGCTCGTCGCGGCCCTCGGTGAAGTACGCCCAGCTGTCGTAGTGGACCGGGACCACCCGGCGGGCGCCGAGGATCTTGGCGGCCTCGGCGGCCTGCGCGCTGTCCAGGACGATCGGCGCGCCGTCGAAGACGACCGGGATGCGGGGGGCTCCGGCGAAGAGGATGGCGGTGTCCACGGGCGCGAAGCGGGCGGCGATCTCCTTGACCAGGTCGAGGGAGGCGTTGTCGCCGCTGACGTACACGGTGGGCAGTCCTTCGCCGGTCAGGACGAAGCCGACGACCTGACCGAGGAACGCCTCGACCAGCTCGCGCGGGCCGGGGCCGTGGATGGCGGGCACGCCGGTGACGGTGACGGTGCCGCCGTCCGGACGGCCCAGCTGGACCGACTCCCAGTCGGCCAGACCCCGGGCCCCGCCTCCGAGGCGTTGTCCGCCGCCGGGGGTGGTGAGGGTGAGAGGGATGTCGGCGAGCAGGGCCCGGCCGGAGGTGTCGAGGTTGTCGGGGTGCTCGTCGTGGGACAGCAGGACCACGTCGATGTGGCCCAGCTCGGTGGGGGAGGCGGTGGAGGGAGCGGTCTTGACCAGCGGGCCACCCGGCGTCTGGTAGTCGCCGGGGGCGTCGAAGGTCGGGTCGACGAGGAAGCGCAGGCCGCCGTACTCGAAGAGGGCCGTCGGTCCTCCGAAGGTACGGACAGGGGTGGTGGCAGGCATGCGGGGGTTCCTTACGGAAGGACGGGGAGGGTGGCAGGCATGCGGAGGTCTCTCACGGACGGCGTCAGCCGGTGATGGCCCGGGCGACGTCAGCTGGTGGTGGCGCGGGCGGCGGTGTCGATGAGGTCGGCGACGGCGTTCGGGTGGGAGACGGTGACGGCGTGGGAGGCGTCGATCTCGACGGTCGTGGACCCCGCCCTCTTGGCCATGTAGCGCATGGCTTCGGCGGGGATGTTGAGGTCCTGAAGGGTGATCATGGTCCACGACGGGATGGTCTTCCAGGCCGCCTTGGTGGCCTTGTCCTCCAGCGCGGATGCCGTGATGGGCCGCTGCGTGGCCGCCATCAGCTCGGCCACCTCCGGCGCCACGTCACCGGCGAAGACCCGGCGGAACTCGTCCTGCTGGATGTAGAGGTCGGTCCCCCCGGGGAACGGCACCGGGTTGAGGGCGGGGCCGAGCTCGCCGCCCGGGAACTTGGCCGCCAGCTCACCGGTGCTCTCGCCGACCTCGAGGTGGAAGCTGGCGATGTAGACCAGCGCCTTGACGCCGGGAACGCCGTCGGCGGCCTCGCTCAGCACCGAGCCGCCGTAGGAGTGGCCGGCGATCACGATCGGACCGGTCAGGCTGTCGAGCAGGCTGCGCAGGTACGCGGCGTCCTCCCGAAGGCCGCGCAGCGGGTTGGCGATGGCGATGACCGGGTACCCGCGGCGCTTGAGGTCGGCCACCACCCCGTTCCAGCTCGCGGACTCGGCGAAGGCGCCATGGACGAGGACGACGGTGGGAGTGGTCATCAGACTTTCCTTTCGACGGCGAACGACTTGGATGGAATATGCAATATATTGCTAGCGACTGTCAACCATCGCAGGTCAGCTTGCAGATGCGGGCTGAGTGTGGGCAATATATTGCATGCCCATCCCGCAGAACGCGCCTGCCATCGACCGGCGGCTCCTCCGTGACGACGTCTACCACCGCCTACGCGACGCCATCGTCGACGGCAGTCTCGCCCCCGGCGAGCAGTTGCGCGATGGCGAGCTGGCGGCCTGGCTCGGCGTCAGCCGCACGCCGGTCCGCGAGGCGCTGCTGCGTCTCGCGGAGGCCGGCCTGGTCGTCGCCCAGCCCGGCCGCTCCACGACGGTGAGCTCGCTGAACGTACGCGACGTCCGCGAAGCCCGCGACGTCGTGGCGGCGATGCACGAACTCGCCGTCCGTGAGGCGGTGGGCAGCCTCACCGAAGCCCACCTGGACGCGATGCGCGAGGCCAACCGCCGGTTCCGTGCGGCGATCGAGCAGGGCGACGTCGAAACGGCCCTCCGTGCCGACGACGAGCTGCACGGCATCCCCGTGGCGGTGGCCGCCAACCGGGCCCTGACCTCGGTCCTCGACCAGTTCACGCCGGTGGTGCGACGCGCCGAGCGGCTGCGCTTCTCGTCGCTGGGCGGACGTGCGTCCCTCGCCCGGCACGACGACCTGATCCGGCTCTGCGCCGCCGGAGACAAGGAACAGGCGGCCGCCGTCTCCTTCGACACCTGGCGCACGCTCCCGGCCACCGAGGAATGACCATGACGCTGTCCGACTTCCCCCGCCACCCGCTGACCTTCGGGCCGAGCCCCGTCCACCCCCTGCCGCGACTCACCGCGCACCTCGGCGGCGCGTCCGTCTGGGCCAAGCGTGAGGACTGCAACTCAGGGCTCGCGTACGGCGGCAACAAGACCCGCAAACTCGAGTACATCGTCCCCGACGCGCTCGCCCAGGGCGCCGACACGCTGGTGTCGATCGGCGGCTACCAGTCCAACCACACCCGCCAGGTCGCCGCCGTCGCCGCGTCGCTGGGCCTGAAGGCGGTGCTGGTGCAGGAGAACTGGGTCGACTGGCCGGACTGCGTCAACGACCGGGTCGGCAACATCATGCTCAGCCGGATCATGGGCGCCGAGGTCCGGCTCGACCCGGCCGGCTTCGGCATCGGCTTCAAGGACTCGTGGAACCGGGCGATCGAGGATGTGCGGGCGCGTGGCGGCACGCCGTACGCGATCCCGGCGGGCGCCTCCGACCACCGGCTCGGCGGGCTCGGCTTCGCGAACTGGGCGTACGAGGTGGCTCAGCAGGAACGCGAGCTGGGCGTCTTCTTCGACACCATCGTGGTCTGCGCGGTCACCGGCTCGACCCAGGCCGGCATGATCGCCGGATTCGCCGCGCTGGAGGAGGCTGGCGGCCGGCCCCGCCGGGTGATCGGCATCGACGCCAGCGCGAAACTGGCGGAGACCCGCGACCAGGTCACCCGGATCGCGACGGCCACGGCCGAGCTCATCGGCGTCGACCGCCCCCTGCGCGACGACGAGGTCACCATCCTGGACGGCTGGGCCGGCGACCTGTACGGCATCCCCGTGCAGTCGACCCTGGACGCGATCCGGCTCACCGGCGAGCTGGAGGGCATGATCATCGACCCGGTCTACGAGGGCAAGTCGATGGCCGGCCTGATCGACCTCATCACCAGCGGCGAGATCCCCCACGACGCAACGGTCCTGTACGCCCACCTGGGCGGCCAACCGGCCTTGAACGCCTACAGCGGCCTTTTCCCCCACACCCAACGGCGGACCTGACGCACCCGAGAGTCCAGCCAGATGTGCTGCCCGCCGGGTGTGACGGTCATGCCGAACCGGTCGCGGCCCGGACCGCCCCAGGAAACCCACCGCAGATAGGCGGCCTCCTAGCGTCATGCTAACGTCGAGGCCTTTGTGACTGTGCGCGAGAGAATGGAAGTTCGTGGACGGAGATCGAGTGCGGTGGGAGCTGCGCGTAGAGATGTACGCGACCCCAGAGCAGGCACGGGACGTTGAGGAGAGGGTGCAACGCCTGCTGTGCCCTGATCCTGATCATCGTCCGCCATGTCCGATTCCCTGGTCTATCGGTCTTTCCGAGGCCGAAGGTGATGTCGCAGCGGATCTAGAAGAGCAGTACCTGATCGAGCACGGTGGGAACGGCGCCGCAGCCAGTTGATGCCCGACAAGCTGGGACGTGGCCTGCCTTCGAGCGCCGGATACTGGTGACACTCTCGTCGCCGAGACGATGCGTCAGGTGAAAGTAGCGGGCACCCGGCCTGCCCGTCAGTCGAACTCGCCGTCCTTGACGCCTTCGATGAACGCGTTCCATTCGCCCGGGGTGAACGTCAGGACAGGGCCATCGGTGGCACGCGGTAGCGTCGGCCTCGCGCCTGACTCGCCGGAAGGTGATATCCCGGAGCGGCCGGTACTCCTTACGACCTGAGGCCAAAGCCAGGGCGGGGACCCGGCCAGCGCGCACACGTCATCATGGTGCCGCGTGGCCGGCGTGGGTCAGCGGCGCTCGTCCGTCTCAGCGGATGACCTTCTTCCATCCGGCACGCCACAGCCGGATGACCCCGTCCGGCAGAACGAACACCTGCGCACCACGGAGAGGCAGCGCGCCAGTGGTGAGCCAGTATTCGCGGATGTCGTCGAGAACATCCCAGAGTCGCCGGGGGCCTCCCTGGTGCACGATCGGAAGCTCTGAACCCTGGGCGACGGCACGCGCCCAGGAGCCGTCGGCATGCAGCATCCACGCCACGCGGCTGCCGTCCGGTAGGTCATCGAAACGGTTCTCGATTCCTGGGGCGACGACTTCCAGCATCGATTGCAACTCCCACGCGCTCGCCACATCAACGATCGGATACCTGCCTCGTGCCGTGGATTCCCCGGTTTGCTCGCGTACCTCGTCGAAGAGCTTGTTCAGGCGCGGCGGATAGTCGCCCGCAGACCGTACCGGCATGAACATCGCCCAGTCAGGCTCTATTCGCCCGGTCGCGCCGCCGTCCTCCGTCTTGGTGGCAGTCAGGATGAGCGAGGTGTTGGCCAGGACGGTCACCAGGCGTCCGCCCGGCTTCAATGCCGACAACCAGCTCGCCGGGATCGGCTTCACCGACACCATGGACACGATCCGGTCATACCGGCCAGGTAGCGGCCCGGTGGCATCGCAGGCGAGGACCTGAGGATGGAAGCCGATCGCGTCCAGTCGCCGTGTGGCCGCGTCGACGAGGTACGGGTCGACGTCGATGCTGGTCACTCGATGATCGCCGAGCAGGTGAGCCAGCAACGCCGCGCTGTACCCCGAACCCGTCGCGACGTCCAGCACGTCGGCGCCCTCGTAGATGTCCCCGTGCCGCAGCATGCGGACCACGAGGCTGGGCAGCGTTGACGACGACGTGGGCCGTCCCGACGCGACATCGCCCGTTCGTGCCTGATCGGCATGAACACCCGCTACCTGAGTGACCAGAGTCTGATCGCTGTAGGCGGCCTCCATCCAGCCCGCCTCATC
Source organism: Nonomuraea glycinis (assembly GCF_035920485.1). Taxonomy (GTDB): domain Bacteria; phylum Actinomycetota; class Actinomycetes; order Streptosporangiales; family Streptosporangiaceae; genus Nonomuraea; species Nonomuraea glycinis. The sequence continues at coordinate 8,920,237 of NZ_CP109166.1, read as the reverse complement.
GGCAGGACCGTCGTGCGCCTCCCAAGTGCCGAACGCCGCACCCGCGGGCGTGTCCCACCAACGAGGCACGAACAGGTGCCGGGGAACAGCCGCGACAGCCTGCCGCCAGCGTGACCCATGCGCGGTCACCCCGGCGGCCAACCGTGCGGCATGATCTCGCCACATCATGTGTCCGAACCTCATTCAGCCATCGGGCTCGCAGTAGGACGGATCGCAGGCTTCCGTCTCGGCGGGGGCGCAGTCCGACCCGTCACTCTGGCTGGGCTTGCAGTCAGGATTGCATACCTTGCGATGGCGAGGGGCAGGGACGGTCGACACTAGAGTGCGCCACCTGTTCCCGGCGATGATCTCGGCGAGCGGCGTCCGCTGGACATTGCCCGCCCGCATCCATCGCGCGATGACGCAAGGCCACACGTCCCCATTGGGGCCGACCGCCGCCTTGCCCTGCCCGCACCGGCCGCAGAGCTGGGAGACCTGTGGAGGAGCCGTGGCACCACGGCCGACTCCCCGGACCCAGTCGACGCCGACCGTACGCACTCCGAGCGCGTGGAGCTCTTCGCGAGCGCGTTCGACTCGCTGACCGTCCACCACCTCGACGATGGCGGCCCGAATGGGAATGCCTCGCCGGACCGCTTCGATGATGTTCGCTCGTGTGCGCGTGTGGCTGCCGCCCCGTGCGGTCACCGCGTCATGCTCGTCTGCCTGGTCGCTGTAGTAACTGGTGGCCAGCTTCACCCCAGGTAGGGCGAACAACTCCCACCAGGCTTCGCGGACATGCAGCAGGTTGGAGAACACCTCCACGGCCAGTCCGGTGCTCACCGCCTGGCGCAGGAGCGGCTCGAACCCTGGATACGTGGTGGCCTCTCCGCCGATGAACTGAACGCGGCGTGCGCCGAGTGCGGCTGCCTGGTCGATGACGCCCGACCAGCTTGCCGTGTCCATCGTCCCGTGGTTGCCCTCTGGTCCTGAACTGGCATAGCAGTGCAGGCACTGAAGCTGGCACCGGCCCGTCAGCTCAAGATCCACCGAGTCCAGGATCATCCGAGCTCACCTCCGGCCACTATGGGAAGCTTGGCTGGGTTCGCGCAGGACCGAGCAGGCGCCGTCAGGCGTTTCCCCGAGCGAGGGACGTATCGCGCTGTCATGTAGTGAGGATGGCTTGATGGCCTGTCGCGTCTCGACTTCTCATGCGTACCGTCTGTGAGCTATCCGTCTCTCTTTGTCACCTCTCTGTCGCTAATCTTGCTGGTAAAGCCCCCGAGCTCAGGCGCGGATCATGACTGACCGGCAGATCCTTCTGAAAAGGCTGTTGAAGCAACGTCACTGGCAGACGTACGGGACATTTTGCAGGGAGTACGACAAGGCGGCTGTAAAAGTGGATCCGTCGCTGCGAGGGGGTTGGCCTAGCCGGGCCCAGCTTCACCGCTGGCTCGCCGGCGAACTCAAAGGGCTGCCCTACTCCGATCACTGCTGCGTCCTGGAGGCAATGTTTCCTGGCAGATCCGCCTATGAGTTGTTCTCGGCGGATGGCGCTGAAGTGAGTCGGCTCGTAGGCGGGTCGGAGTCGCACCGAGGCGCTGGCCAGGCGATGTGCATCGCACCGCAGATGGCCGATGTGTCCGCCGTGTTCAGTAGTCGCGCGGCTTTCTCCTCTGCCTATCCGGCATCGATGTTGTTCGACAGGGCCCACGATATTAGGGCGGCAGGATTGTCGCTAAATGTCATCTGCCAGGGCTATCCCGACCATCAGCTCAAACGCCTCCTGGACGCTGGCACGAGGATCAGGTGTCTGTTCCTCGATCCGCACGGTGATGCCATCCAGGCTCGTGAAGCGGAAGAGGGCTACGAAGACCGGACACTGACCACATTGACCACGCTCAACATCAGCATGCTGACCAGATTGCGGGCCCGACTGGCCGCCGAGTCCGCGCAGCGCCTTGAGTTGCGGGTCTATGACGAGACGATCCGGTTCAACCTCCTGATCGTCGATCGCGGGCTGTGCGTTGTGCAGCCTTATCTGCCTGAGGCGCGCGGAGTCGACTCGCCTACGCTGGTGATCACTGAGAACACTGCCTCTGACGGGCTATTTCCCGTCTTCGACCAGGTGTTCACCTCGATCTGGGAGCGGAGCAGACCCGTATGACCAGCGATTTCCGGACTCTTCTGCCGATCGCCGAGCAGGCCGTCACCCTGGCCGGTGAGATCGTCCGGACCAGGGCTCCTGGTGTGGTCACGGCCAAAGGCGATCGGGACATGGCGACGGAGGTGGACTACGCCGTCGAGCATGCCGTACGAGAATTTCTGTCTCGTGAGACACCCCAGATCGGGTTTCTCGGCGAGGAGGAAGGTGTCACGCATGCGGGTGACGGCCTGATGTGGGCGCTCGATCCGGTCGACGGCACCGCCAACTTCCTGCACGGTCTGCCGCTGTGCGGGGTTTCGCTGGGGCTGATCGACGGGGACGCCTCGGTTCTGGGGGTCATCGAGTTGCCTTTTCTGGCCACCCGCTACACCGCTGCCGAGGGCGGAGGCGCTCGCGCCAACGGGGTGGAGATCCGGGCGAGCGACACGTGTGAGCTCGGCGCCGCCATCGTCTCCATCGGTGACTACGCGGTGGGCGAGAACGCCGCTGAGCTCAACCGGCCGAGGCTGGCTCTCACTCAGGAGCTCGCCGCCCGGGTTCAGCGCGTGCGGATGTTCGGGTCGGCCGCGATCGACCTCGCGTGGGTGGCCCAGGGGAGGACCGACGCCCTCGTCATGCTCGGCAACAATCCCTGGGACACCGCCGCGGGAGTCCTCATCGCCCGGGAGGCGGGAGCCGCGGTGGTGGACGTCGACGGCAGTCCGCACACGATGACCGCCGGGGCGACCATCGCCGCCGCCCCGCGGCTCGTGGCCGACCTGGTCGAGCTCCTCGCCGAAGCGCGTAAGGGGAGCTCGGACGGTCCGGCCGTCAGGCGGGGATGAGGCCGCGGACGCCGGCCAGCAGTTCGAAGGAGCGCAGCCAGGCCTGCCTGTCGGTGGCCGGGGAGGCGACGATCAGCTCGTCGGCCTGGGCGTGCTTGGCGAAGTCGTCCAGGTAGTCCTTCACCACGGTGGGGGTGCCGATGGCGGAGTATTTGGTCATCTGCACGATCTGCTGCCCAGCCGGGGAACGCAGGATCTCGTCCGCCTCCTCCGGCGTGAACTTCCGGCCCCGGCCGACGAACAGACCGACCCTGGACCGCTTCGCGGCCAGGAACTGCTCCTCCGCCGCGTCCTTGGTGTCCGCCGCGATGACGTTCACGCCGGCGATCACGTACGGACGGTCCAGCTGCGCCGACGGCTTGAAGTCGCGCCGGTAGAGCGCGACGGCCTCCTCCAGCGCGTTCGGCGCGAAGTGCGAGGCGAAGGCGTACGGGAGCCCAAGCATGGCGGCGAGCTGGGCCCCGAACAGCGAGGAGCCGAGGATGTAGAGCGGCACATTGGTGCCCTTGCCGGGGGTCGCGTCGACGCCCGGGATCCGGGACTCGCCCGTGAGGTAGCCCTGCAGCTCCAGCACGTCCTGCGGGAAGGTGTCGGCGGAGGCCGGGTTGCGGCGCATGGCGCGCATGGTCTGCTGGTCGCTGCCCGGCGCCCGGCCGAGACCGAGGTCGATGCGTCCCGGATGCAGCGTTTCGAGGGTGCCGTACTGCTCGGCGATGGTCAGCGGGGCGTGGTTGGGCAGCATCACGCCGCCGGCGCCGAGCCGGATCGACTGGGTGTGCGCGGCCACGTGCGCGATGAGGACGCTGGTCGCCGAGGACGCGATCGACGACATGTTGTGGTGCTCGGCGTACCAGATCCGCTCGAATCCCCAGCCTTCGGCGCGCTGGGCCAGGGTGACGCTGGCGGCCAGACTGTCGCCCACCGTCTCGCCCTCGCCGATGTGCGCCAGATCGAGAATGGAGAGGGGGAGAGCCATGAAGACGCCTTTCACAAGGGGACCCGAAACGTACTTGTATGCGGGTGCAACCATCTCGGCGGCCGGGTTATTTCACCCGTTCGGCAGCTTTCCGTCGCGAGGCCGGAGGCGGTGGAGCTCCAGGCCGACGTCCACCAGATCCACCCGATCGAGGTCGGCGATCTCGTCGAGGCTCACCCACGCGGCCAGGTCGGTGCTGCCGCCGACCTCGTTCCGCAGCGCGCCGCCGACGATCCGGGCCGCGTAGACGACCCGGAGCCCGTGGAAGTCGGCCCCGACGCCGGGGGCGCGAGGAAAGTGGCGGCGGACGGTGTGCAGGCCGAGCAGGGCCTCGACCTCGACGACGTAGCCGGTCTCCTCCTCCACCTCGCGCACCGCCGCGTCGAGGGTGTCCTCGGCGTGGTCGATCCCGCCACCGGGAAGCGTCCAGCGCGACCCCTCAGGCCCGACCCATCGAGCGAGCAGCACCTTCCCCTCGTCCATGCAGACCGCGTACGCGGCGACCCTGAGCTCTTTACTGATCTTCGTCATTGGCCAGATCTACCACTTTCATGAGGCGGCCAGCCTGCTTCAGGAAACCTTTCCGTACTATGCGATCCCAGATTCGACCTGGCACGAAACCGCTGATCTGCAGCGCGAACTCGCGGACAAGGGTTGGCACCAGTGCGCCTCCCCGGTGGATCTGCTCGTGGCGGTGACAGCGCGGCACCACAAGCTCACCGTCCTGCACGCCGACGGTGACTTCGAGACCATCTCGCGTCTGACAGGGCAGTCTGTCCGCTGGATCAAGTAGCGGGGTCGTGGGGGTTTCACAGCGCGGGTTTACCGGGGGTTCACCGGTGAAGCCTAGGTTTGCGGGGCATGAGCTGGAAGTACAAGGCCAACGCGACGCTAGAGGGACTGACCGGCTACACGCTGACGCGGGCGGGCCGGGTGACGAAGGCTCCGCCCAAGCCCGCTCCGCCGAAGCCGGCGCCCGAGCTCGTGCGGCTTCCCGGTGACGAGGTGCGTCCGCCGGTGGATCCGGTTCACGACCGGCTGCTGCGCGCGCCGGTCTTCCTGCTCTCCTCGGTGCGTTCGGGCTCGACGCTGCTGCGCGTCATGCTGAACACCCACTCCCTGATCCACTCGCCGATCGAGACGCACTTCCGCCGGATGACCGTGGGCCTGCCGACGGATCCCGTACGGCAGGCCATGGAGTTGCTCGGCCACACCCACAGCGACCTCGAGCACCTGGTGTGGGACCGGATGTTGCACCGGGAGCTGTCCCGCAGCGGCAAGCCGGTGCTGGTGGAGAAGACGCCGAGCAACGTGTTCGCCTGGCGGCGGCTGGCCACCTGCTGGCCGGACGCGCGCTTCATCTTCCTGCTGCGGCATCCGATGTCGATCGTGCAGTCGTGGCACGAGGCCGACCCGGGCAAACGGCCGATGGAGGAGGCGGTGCCGCGCACGCTCAGCTATATGACGTACCTCCAGGAAGCACGCACGCACCTGCCGGGGGCGACCATCAGGTACGAGAACCTGGTGGCCGAGCCGGAGGCCGAGTTGCGGCGGTTGTGCGCGTTCCTGGACGTCGGGTGGGAGCCGTCGATGCTGAACTACGGCGAGCAGGACCATGGAGGTTTCGTCAAAGGCGTAGGTGACTGGCGCGACAAGATCCGGAGCGGTACGGTCGTCGCTGGCCGCCCGCTGCCGTCAGGCGACGAGTTGCCTCCCGAGCTCAGGGAGATCTGCGGGCTGTGGGACTACCGCTGAGTCAGCATGACTCCGGCAGTGTTCGCCTGCCGTTTCCCGGTGGTTCCCCTGCCGATCTCCCGTTGCCCTGAAGGTGTCCTGCATGATCGACGCGCCCTCGCGCCGTGCCCTCTTGACGGGCGCCCTCGCGGGAATGACCCTGCCGTCCGCGGCCGCACCGGCCCAGGCCGCCGCGTTCCCCACGCGGCCCAACTTCGTCATCATTCTGGCCGACGACCTGGGGTGGGGCGAGATCGGCAGCCAGGGGCAGCGGATGATCGCCACCCCCAACCTGGACGAGCTGGCCGCCGAGGGGGTGCGGTTCGAGGCCGCCTACTCGGGGGCGCCGCTCTGCGCGCCGTCCCGGTGCTCGATGCTGACCGGGTTGCACGCCGGGCACGCGACGGTGCGCGAGAACCCCGAGGGCAAGACGCAGCGCTCGCTGACCGAGGCCGACCTGACCTTCGGGGAGCTGCTGCAACTGGCCGGATACCGCACCGCCTGCATCGGCAAGTGGGGCTTCGGACCGGAGAAGGCGGGGCAGCCTTCGCACCCCAACGAGCGCGGATTCGACGATTTCTTCGGATATATCGGTCATCGCCATGCTCATCAGTATTTTCCCGAGTATCTCTGGCACAACAGCACCCGAGTGCCGCTCGCCCGGGAAGCGTACGCGCCCGACCTGTTCCTGGAACGGGCCATCGACTTCATCAAGCAGCCGTCCGACCGGCCCTTCCTGCTCTACTACGCGAGCAACCTGCCGCACGCGCCCAGCGTGGTCCCCGGCGGCGCCGGCCGGTACGCCCGCGAGCCCTGGACCCGGGCGAACCGCGGGCACGCCGCGCAGGTCACCCGGCTGGACACCGACGTGGCCAAGATCGTGCGGGCGCTGCGCGAGGCGGACGTCGTCCAGGACACGCTCGTGCTGTTCACCAGCGACAACGGGCCGCACCGGGAGAAGGGCGTGACGCCCTGGCTGTTCGACTCCAACGGCCCCTTACGCGCGGACAAACGCGACCTGTACGAAGGCGGCATCCGGGTGCCGCTGATCGCGTGGTCGCCGAAGCTGCGCTCCCGCGTGGAGAGCCAGCCGGTGGCGCTCTACGACATCCTGCCGACCCTCGCCGACCTGGCGGAGATCCCGGTGCCGGACCGGATCGACGGCCTGTCGTTCCGCAGGCTGCTGAACGGCCGCTCCGCGCCCCGGCACGATCACCTGGTGTGGAACCGGCCGCGCAAGGCCCAGGCGATCCGGCGGGGCCGGTGGAAGGCGATCAGGTTCGCGCCCGGCATCGCGGGCGCCGGCCCCGAAGGGCGGATCGAGCTGTACGACCTGGCCACCGACCTGGGAGAGCAGCGCGACCTGGCGCGGCGCAGGCCGGAGCTGGCCACGAGGTTGATGACGCTGCTCGACCGGTCGATCGGCCCCGACCCGCGCAGGCCGTACGGGCTGAAGGTGCTGGGTGCGGCGGATCAGGTCACGGTGACGCTGGTCAACGGGTCGGCGGTGCCGTGGCGGCGGGTCAGGCTGGGCCTGGACCTGGCCCAGGGACGCAGGCTGACGGCGCCGGACGCGGTGGCGACGCTGCTGCCGGGGGAGGAGTGCAGCGCCGTCTTCCCGGTCGGCGGGGTCAGGCGGGTTACCGCGTCGGCGGCCTTCCGGGCGGACGGCAGGCGGCACACTTTCCGCCGCCGTGCCAAGGTGGAGCCCGCGCTGAGGTGACCGAGCGTGTAGAACAGTGCGTATGCCAGAACAGGCGAACGACCTATCGGCGGTCATTTCGGCCGTCCTGACGGGGACTCGGATGCTCGTCGGCATCGCCGCCCGTTCCCTGGCCGCGGTCGAGGACCGGGTCACGCTGCCGCAGTTCAGGATGCTGGTGGTGCTGGGCAGGCATGGCGAGACCAAGCTCGTCACGCTGGCCGACGTGCTCAACGTCAACTCCTCGACGGCCATGCGGATGGCCGGCCGGCTCGCCGCGGCCGGCCTGCTCGTGCGGGAGGTCAACCCGGACAACCGCCGGGAGAGCCTGATCCGCCTGACCGAGGAGGGCCGGCGGATCGTGGACGAGGTGACCGCCCGGCGCAGGCAGGAGATCGGCATGATCGTCGCGCGCATGTCCCCCGAGCAGTGCCGCACGCTGGTCGCGGCGATGAACGCCTTCAACGAGGCCGGTGGCGAGCCGGCGGGGAACGGCCTGAACCCGTTCGGCTGGCCCGACGACCGATCTAGCTGACGACCGGCTGGGGCAGGGCCGCGACCGCTTCGTGAACAGTGTCGTAGGTCTGGAACCGCCTGTTGAGTCCGGTGACGTTGAGCACCCGCTTGATCCGCGGGTGCACCTCGCACAGGACGAGGGCGCCGCCCGCGGCCTCTGCTCCGCCCAGCGCCGCCAGCAGCTCGCTGAGGCCGGAGGAGTCGCAGAAGGCGACGCCCTTGAGGTCGACGACGACCCTCGGTGGCACGGTGCTCGCGATGGCCTCCGCCATGCAGTGGCGAACCTCCGCCGCTGTGGCGAGGTCGAGCTCACCCGACAGGCTGAGAACCGCTGCACCGCCGTGTGGGGTAATGATCCAGGAGAAGCCGGCCTGCACGTCTCCGCCCTCCAAAGTGTGACATTTCACCCGGGGTTCATCATTGCATAGTGCAATGAATTGGTGCAGTACCCAGAATCCCTGCGATACATGCGCCAAGTCCCGCGAATCTCTCCGCGGTGCGTCAACCGTATTACTCAGAGCGACGAGAAGGAAGCACTGACGTAATTCTCGCCCAGACGAAGACGGTGTGCGGGCCGGAACCGCAATCCGCGACGGGCCTCCCGACCGTACTACCGGCACGGCGGAACCCCCTCTCCGAGGAGATGGATTGAACCTTTTCAACCTGCGCGACTTCCAGGACGTGGCGCGCGAAAAGCTCGACCCGGTCTACTACGACTACTTCGCGAGCGGAGCCCAGGACGAGATCACGGTCCAGGCCAACGAGGCCGCGTTCAGACGGCTGTCGCTGGTGCCGCGGGTGCTGCGCGGTGTCGGCGAGCCCGACCTCGGCCTCACCGTGCTCGGCCAGGAGGCGTCGATGCCCGTGCTGCTGGCGCCGACCGCCTTCCACCGGCTCGCGCATCCGGCCGGCGAGCTGGAGACGGCCAGGGCCGCCGCCGCGTCCGGCGTGATCATGGTGGCGGCGATGCTCTCGACGGTCGCCGTCGAGGAGGTCGCCACCTCCGGGGCGACGCTCTGGTTCCAGCTCTACCTCCAGCCCGACCTGGGCTACACCGAGTCTCTCGTACGGCGTGCCGAGGCGGCCGGGTGCAAGGCGCTGGTCGTCACCGTCGACTCGCCGGCCCTGGGCAGGAACGAGCGGAAGGACCGCCACGACTTCTACGACCTGCCGCCGGGCATGTCCTGCGCCAACCTCCGCGACGGAGACGTACGGCAGGTCGTGCTTTCTCCCGATTTCTCGTGGAAGGACATCGAGTGGCTGCGTGGGATCACCTCGCTGCCGATCGTGCTCAAGGGCATCCTGCACCCCGCCGACGCCGCCCTCGCGGTCGAGCACGGCGCCGCCGCCGTCATCGTGTCCAACCACGGCGGCCGCCAGCTCGACACCATGCCCCCCACCATCGACCGCCTGCCGCTGATCGCCGACGCGGTCCGCGGGCAGGTGCCCCTGCTGCTCGACGGCGGGGTACGGCGCGGCACCGACATCGTCAAGGCGCTGGCGTACGGGGCCCAGGCGGTGGCCATCGGGCGGCCGGTGATGTGGGGCCTGTCGGTGGCCGGCGCGGAAGGCGTGACCAAGGTGCTGTCCCTGCTGCGGGCGGAGCTGGTCAACGCCCTCACCCTGTGCGGCGTCGCCGACCTTCGCGCGGTGCCCAGAGAACTGGTGGTGCCACCGACCGGCTGAACGCCCTCGACCGCGTTCCGGGAGTTCGTGGCTGATCGGGTCGGCCGTCAGCGGCCCGTACCTGGTCCGCCGAGGTGAGGGTGGCCGTCAGAGGAGGGCTCCCGCTGGGTTCATGGCCAGGCGGAGGAGGGCGCGGCCGCGCCTTATCCGGGTCTTGACCGTGCCCAGCGGCAGCCCGTCGCGGGCGGCGATCTCGGCGGCCGTCAGCCCGTAGACGATCGACAGCAGGATCGGCCTGCGCACCTCGGGCGGCAGGGTGCGCAGCTCGGCGCGGACCCTGTCCAGCTCGGCCACGGCATCGACCAGGTCGCCCGCCGTGGCCGGCAGCCTCAGCAGGCGGTCCGGGTCGACCGGGTGGTCGCGGCGCAGGCGTACGGCGTCGATGGCGAGGTTGCGGGTGATGGTGAGCAGCCAGGAGGCGACCCGCCCGCGCCGTGGGTCGTAGGCCGCCGCGTGGCGCCAGGCGCGCACGAAGGCGTCCTGCGCGACCTCCTCCGCCAGCCCCGGATCGCCCACCACGCTGGCCGCGAGCCCGTAGACCCTCGGCTGGAACCGCCGTACGAAGACGACCGTCGCCTCCGCGTCACCTGCTGCCATTCTGTCCATGAGCGACTCATCGGAGAGAGACCACACCGACCATCACACGCATAGGCCGCGTCTCGCTTCAACCTTCATGCCCAATTTTCCCGCAGGTTGGATGGTTCGCGCTTTTCGGGCTGGTCGCGAGATCGGCTATGTACCGGCCGCATGTCCTGTCAGGCCGTGAAGTCGGCGAAGTCGAAGCCCGGTGAGACGACGCAGCTCACCAGCACCTCCTCGCCGCCCGCCGGCCTGGCCGACTGCCAGACGCCGCCGGGGACGACCGCCTGCGGGACCTGGCCCTCCTCGACCAGCGGCCCCAGCACCACACGCTCCTCGCCGATGGTCAGGCTCAGCGGCCCGCCCCGGTGCCACAGCCACACCTCGTCGGAACGCACCCGGTGCGGCACCGACTCCTCACCGGGGCGCAGCAGGAAGTAGATGCCGGTGGCGCTCGCCCGTGGGCCGCCGTAGCCGTCCGGCCGGAACGACACTGCGGACCGCCAGGTCTCCCTGAACCAGCCGCCCTCAGGATGCGGGAGCAGATCCAGCGCGTCGGCGATCGTCGGGCGCTCGACGAAGGCGACCGGCGCCCCGGTGACGTCACGCCGCAGGAAGCGGGTGCCGTCGAGGACCAGCTGCCCCTCCAGGCCGCTCGCCAGCGCCTCCGCCTCGTCGGCGACCTCGACCGTCGGGCCCTCGGGATAGATCATCAGCTGCACCCGCCGATTGTACGGTCCGCGCGGATCAGCGTGCCGGTTGCGGGGGTGGCTCCCCGGGTTTGCCTGCCGGTTGCGGGAGCGGTCGCCCGGATCCGCATGCCGGATGTGGGAGGCGGCTCCCTGGGTTTTGCCTGCTGGATGCGGGGAGGGTCGCGCGGAGGTTTCGGAGTGGTGGCGGTGTGTCGGCAGGGGCGCGAAATGTCGGTCCGCGTGGCTAGTGTGCAACGAGTGATCCAACGGTGGAGCCGAGATCAGGTCCTCGCCCTCGCCCCCGACGCGCCGTCCAAGAAGGCGGCGCAGGGCGTGGCGACACCGGGCAAATGGTCGTTACGCGGCACGACAGGCGATGTGGTGTTCGGCGAGTGCAAGGGCAGCGGCGCCAAGCCTTACCTGGCGGCCGTGGACCTGACCGAGCCCGCCTACCGGTGCTCCTGCCCCAGTCGCAAGTTCCCCTGCAAGCACGCGCTCGGGCTGCTGTTGCTGTGGTCGGCCGACGAGGTGCCCGAGGCGGAGGCGGTTCCGCCGTGGACGGCCGAGTGGCTGGCCCAGCGCGCTGACCGCGCCGCCAAGTCGGCGTCCCGCGTGGACGCCGCCCGAGCCGAAGCCGCCCGGACGGAGGCCGCGCGAGCCGAGGCCGCGCGAACGGAAGCCGGCCATTCCGCGGCTGCCGAGAACCCGGACGGTGTAGCAGGGCCGGATGGTTCCGACAGTGCTGCGGGCTTGGACCGCGCTTCTGGCGTGGGTGGCGTTTCGGGCGCGGGTGGCGATGGTCTGGAGGGGGCCGGCGGTGCGCACGCTGTCGCGGGCTTGGGCGGGCGGGGGGCGGAGTCCGTACGGCATACGCGGGTCGCGGCGGGGTTGGCGGAGTTGGAGCGCTGGCTGGCGGACCAGGTGCGGCAAGGGCTGTCGGGGGCTGTCGAGAGCGACTGGGACGGGCTGGCCAAGCGGCTCATCGACGCGCAGGCGCCCGGTGTGGCGGGCATCGTGTCGCGGCTGGCGCGGGTGCGGGCGGGGGACGGCTGGCCGGGGCGGCTCCTGGAGGAGTACGCCCTGCTCAACCTTCTCGCGGTCGCCTACAGGCAGCGGGCCGAACTGCCCGCCGAGCTGGCGCAGACGGTTCTGATGCGCGTCGGCTTCCCGGTCACGCGTGAGGAAGTCCTGGCCGGGCCGGTGACGCGCGACCGATGGGACGTGCTCGGCAGCCGCGACGAGGAGCAGGACCGGCTCGCCGCCCGCCGCGTATGGTTGCGCGGCCGCCGCACGGGCCGGGCGGCGCTGATCCTGTCGTTCGCCCCGCCCGGCCAGGCCCTGGACGCCTCGCTGGTCACGGGCACCACGCTCGACGCCGACCTCGTCTTCTACCCAGGAGCCTCACCTCTGCGGGCCCTGGTCGCCACCCGCCACAGAACGCCCGAACCCACCGCGGTCCGGGGCGGCGGCTCGGTGGTGGCCGAGGGCAAGGTTCCGCCGGGGGTGACGCCCGAGGAGGCGATGGAGGAGATCGCCGCTGTCCTGGCGGGGGATCCGTGGGCCGATTCGTGGCCGATCGTGCTGGCGGATGTCGTACCCGAGGAGAGTGCGCTCGGCGGTTTTCCGCTGCATCCGCGCATCGGCGACATCTGGCGGCTGCTCGCCGTGTCCGGCGGCCGGCCCGTGACGGTGGCCGCCGAATGGACCCCCCGAGGCATCCGGCCCCTGACGACCTGGGACGAGGCCGAGGCGACGGTGATCCTTTGAGCTCGGACGAAGACAAGGCAGCGGTGGTCATGTGAGCTCGGACGAAGACTGTGAGCGGGGACGAATTCGAGGCGGCGGTGATCCTTTGAGCTCGGGTGGAGACAAGGTGGCGGTGATCTGGTGAGCTGGGATGACCTGGCCTCGACGGCATTGGTGGGGACCGATCGCAGGCCGTACCCCGGAGATCTGCTCGGCAGCGCGGCCGTTGAGGTGGTGCGGCGGCGGGCCGGGTGGCGGCCGGCCCGGCCGGGGGAGCCGGCGCGTGCGGCCGATGAGGAGCAGGACGCCGTCAGCAGGCGCGCGGCCGAGCGGCTGGTCAGGATCCTGGGCGGCGAGCACGAGAGGGTGCTGCCCGAGTGGCTGGCCGTCGCGGCCGGCGCCGGCCGGCGGGTGCCCGCCTACCTGCTGCCCGAGTTGCTGCATCGAGGCAGGCGGGACGACTCGATCCGGGCGGATCTCGGGGTGCTGGCGGGCCGTCGCGGCCGGTGGCTGGCCGAGCGTAACCCCGTGTGGGCGTACCTGCTGGAAGAGCCGACGGGGGAGACGTGGGAACTGGGCAGGGCCGCGGACCGGCGCGACCACCTGCGCCGGCTCAGGGCGGCCGAGCCGGGCGAGGCGCGGCGGCTGCTGGAGAGCAGTTGGGAGCGGGAGACGCCCGAGGACCGGGCGGTGTTCGTGGAGGTGCTGGCCGAGGGGCTGTCGATGGACGACGAGCCGTTCCTGGAGTCGGCGCTGGACGACCGCAGACGCGAGGTGCGCCAGTGGGCCGCGAACCTGCTCACCCGGCTGCCCGCCTCGCGGCTGTCGCGGCGGATGGCGGAGCGGGCCAGGACCTGCCTGACCGTCGGGCCGGCCACGATCACCGTGGAAGCGCCGTCGAGCTGCGACAAGGCCATGGAGCGTGACGGCATCAGGCCCAAGACGCCGCGTGGCGTCGGGGAGCGGGCGTGGTGGCTGCAGCAGGTGATCGCCCGCGCGCCGCTGCAGATGTGGGGGGTGCCGCCCGGCGAGATGCTGCGCAAGAAGATCCTCGACTGGGACAGCGAGGTGAAGACGGCCTGGGTGCGCGCGGCGGTGCTGCAACGGGAGCCGGAGTGGGCGCGGGCGATGTTCGCCTGGGATCCCATCTCCGACCTGCTCGAGGCGCTCGGGCCGGAGGAGCAGCAGGCGCTGGCCGCCGACTTCACCAAGGAGCGCGACCCGGACAGCCAGTTGATCATGGTGCTGGGAGGCGTGTCGCCGCGGTGGCAGGAGACGCTGGCCACCGCCGTGCTCCGCAAGATCATCCAGATGGCCACCACCCAGCCGTGGAACCTCGGCGAGCTGGTCACCCTGGCGGGTGAGCGCATCGATCCCGCGCTCACCGGCCTGGCGGAGGGCTTCTCGCCGGTCCCGCCCATCCAGCAGGTCGCCGCCCTCCTGCGTTTCCGAGCCGACATGATCAAGGAGCTCTCATGACCGTTCTGCGCCCCCACGCGGAAGACCAGTATGCCGACGAGCTGGCCCTGCTCGCCAAGGACGACGATCGTCCCAGGCCGCCGGGCTGGAAGCTGTCGCCGTGGGCGGTCACCACCTACATCCTGGGCGACGGCGACCGGATCTCCCCCAAATACGTCGGCGCCCGGCGCATTGTCGAGGTCGCCGTCGCCACCCTGGCGACCGACCGGGCGCTGCTGCTGCTCGGCGTGCCGGGCACGGCGAAGACCTGGCTGTCGGAGCACCTCGCCGCCGCCGTCAGCGGCGACTCCACCCTGCTCGTGCAGGGTACGGCCGGCACCGCCGAAGAGGCCATCAGGTACGGCTGGAACTACGCCAGACTGCTGGCCGAGGGCCCGTCCATGGAGGCGCTGACCCCGTCGCCGGTGATGCGGGCGATGGCCGAAGGGCGGGTGGCGCGGGTGGAGGAGCTCACCCGGATGCCCTCCGACGTGCAGGACGCGCTGATCACGGTGCTGTCGGAGAAGACCCTGCCCATCCCGGAGCTCAACCGGGAGGTCCAGGCCGAGCGCGGCTTCAACGTGATCGCCACCGCCAACGACCGCGACCGGGGCGTGAACGAGCTGTCCAGCGCGCTGCGCCGCCGCTTCAACACCGTCGTGCTGCCGGTGCCCGCCACCGCCGAGGAGGAGGTGGACATCGTCTCCCGGCGTGTCACCCAGCTCGGCCGTTCGCTGGAGCTGCCGGAGACGAGCACCGGCCTGGCCGAGATCCGCCGGGTGGTGACGATCTTCCGCGAGCTGCGTTCCGGCGTGACCGAGGACGGCCGTACCAAGGTCAAGTCACCCAGCGGCACCCTGTCCACGGCCGAGGCCATCTCGGTCCTGACCAGCGGCATCGCCCTGGCGGCGCACTTCGGCGACGGCGTGCTGCGGCCGTCGGACGTGGCGTCGGGCATCGTCGGCGCGGTGGTGCAGGAGCCGGTGTCGGACCGGGTGGTGTGGCGCGAATACCTGGAGACGGTCGTCCGCGAGCGGTCCGACTGGCGTGAGTTCTACCGTGCCTGCCGCGAGGTGTCGTGAGCGTCTCGATCCTCGGCGTGCGCCACCATGGCCCCGGCTCGGCCCGGGCCGTGCGGGCCGAGCTCGCGCGCCTGCGCCCCGACGTGATCCTCATCGAGGGCCCGCCGGAGGCGGACGCGCTCGTCAGCCTCGCACCCGACCTGGAGCCGCCGGTCGCGCTGCTGGCCCACGTCCCGGGCACCTCGGCCGGCGCCGCCTTCTGGCCGTTCGCCACCTTCTCACCGGAGTGGCAGGCCATCCTGTACGGGGTCACGGCCGGCATTCCGGTACGTTTCTGCGACCTACCGGCCGCCCACACCCTGGCCGAGCCCCAGCTCGAGCCGGTGGTGCCTGGGGTCGAGCCCGCATCACATCCGGCACCCGAGCCCGGCATCGAGGGCCGGCCTGAGACCGGGTCTCAGGATGGACCCGAAGCGGGGGAGTTGCGGGTCGATCCCATCGGGGCGCTGGCGCGGGCGGCCGGGCATGACGATCCCGAGCGGTGGTGGGAGGACGTCGTCGAGCACCGGGGCGACACGCCGTTCGAGGTGATCGCCGAGGCCATGGCCGTCGTCCGGGAGGGGTACCGGCCGGACGAGCGGGAGGCCAGGCGTGAGGCGTACATGCGCAAGACACTCCGGGCGGCGCTCAAGGAGGGCTTCGAGCGGATCGTGGTCGTCTGCGGCGCCTGGCACGTGCCCGCGCTGACCGAGCCGCTGCCCCCGGTGAAGGACGACAACGCGCTGCTGCGCGGGCTGCCCAAGGTGAAGGCCGAGCTGACCTGGGTGCCGTGGACGTACGGGCGGCTGGCGTGGTGGAGCGGTTATGGGGCGGGGATCACCTCGCCCGGCTGGTACGACCACCTGTTCGCGGCGGCGGACCGGCCGGTGGAGCGGTGGCTGGCGGGGGCGGCGGCCGCGCTCCGCGACGAGGGGCTGCCGGTGTCGCCGGCGCACGTGATCGAGTCGGTACGGCTGGCGAACAGCCTGGCCGGGCTGCGCGGGCGGCCGCTGGCCGGGCTGAGCGAGGTGACCGAGGCGGCCCGAGCGGTGCTGTGTGAGGGGGACGACCTGGCCGTCGAGCTGATCCAGCGGCGGATGGTGGTCGGCGACCGGCTCGGGCACGTCACCGACGGCACACCCATGGTTCCGCTGCAGCGGGACCTGCGCGATCAGCAGCGCAAGGTGCGGCTGCGGCCGGAGGCGCTCGATCGCGAGCTCGACCTGGACCTGCGCAAGCCGCTCGACCTGACCCGCAGTCACCTGCTGCACCGGTTGCGGCTGCTCGGCGTGGACTGGGGGGTGCCGGGCGTCTCGCGTGGCAAGGGCACGTTCCGGGAGACGTGGACGCTGTGCTGGCAGCCGGAGTTCGACCTGGCGCTGATCGAGCGCGCTGCCCTGGGCACCACGGTGTCCGGCGCGGCCACCCAGTACGCCCGCGACCTGGCCTCCGGCGCGGTCACCCCACCGTCGGCCGGGCACCCGAGCGGCGGTGGGCCCGGCAGCGGCGGACCCCCCGCTCCTTCCGCTCCGAAAACGGGAGCTCCTGGGACGGGTGGCGTGGCGCCGGGGGCGGGGAAGGGCGGGTCGCTGGCCGACCTGACCGCTCTGGTGGAGCGGTGTCTGCTGGCCGACCTGCCGGAGGCGCTGCCCGAGGTGCTGGCCGCCCTGTCGGCGCGGGCCGCGCTCGACACCGACGTCACGCAGCTGATGGCGGCGCTGCCGGCGATGGTCCGCGCCCATCGGTACGGGGACGTGCGCGGCACCTCGGCCGACGGGCTGGCGGTCATCGTGCACTCGATGGCGGACCGGATCTGCGTGGGCCTGCCCGTCTCGGTCACCGGCCTGGACGACGGCGCGGCGGCCGACCTGCTCGGCCATGTTGACGCCGTACACACCGCTGTCGCCCTGCTCGACGAGGGCGCAGGTCAGGCACGGACGCCCGCACCGGCCCCAGACGAGGACGGGGGACAGGCGGGGACGGACGTGGTGCGGGGGACCACGCCGCGTGGTCGGTGGCTGGTGACGTTGCGTGGCATCTGTGATCGGCAGGACCTGCACGGGCTCATCGAGGGGCGGCTGACCAGGATTCTGCTGGACGCGGGCGAGCTCGACGACGCCGGGGACCGGATGTCCAGGGCGATGTCCCGGGGGCAGACGCCGGTCAGGGCGGCGGCCTGGGTGGAGGGGTTCCTGTCGGGCGGCGGGCTGCTGCTGGTGCACGATCCCCGGCTGCTCGCCCTGGTGGACGAGTGGCTGACCGGGCTCGGCGGCGACCAGTTCATCGAGGTGCTGCCGCTGCTCAGGCGTACGTTCGGCGGCTTCGCCGTACCGGAGCGCAGGGCCATCGGCGAGCGCGTCCGGTCGGGTGGCAGGCGTGCGGAGGTGGTCGAGGCGGAGCTGGACGAGCGGCGCGCGGCGGCCGCGGCGACGACGGTGCTGGCGATCTTGGGGAGAGCGCATGGATGAGCGGCTGCGCAGGTGGCGCATGGTGCTGGGCGGCGGCGAGGCGGACGGCACCGGGTGCGGGCTGCAGGGCGACGACGCGGCGATGGACAGCGCGCTGGCCGCCGTCTACGGAGAGCAACAGGGCGGCGGGCAGGGCGGCAGAGGAGCCGGACTCGGCGCGTCGGCGCCGCGCGTGGCGAGGTGGCTGGGCGACATCAGGTCATTTTTCCCGTCCACGGTCGTCCAGGTGATGCAGAAGGACGCCATCGAACGGCTGAACCTGACCCGGCTGCTGCTGGAGCCGGAGATGCTGGAGGCCGTGGAGCCGGACGTGCACCTGGTCGGCACGCTGCTCGCGCTCAACCGGGTGATGCCCGACCAGGCGCGCGAGTCGGCCAGGGCGGTGGTCCGCAGGGTGGTGCGGGACCTGGAGCGCAGGCTCGCCCAGAAGACCAGGACGGCCGTCACCGGCGCGCTCGACCGCTCCGCCCGCACCCACCGGCCCAAGCGGGTGGCCGACATCGACTGGGACCGGACGATCAGGGCGAACCTGAAGAACTACCTCCCGGAGAAGAACACCGTCGTGCCGTCGCGGCTCGTCGGATACGCGCGCAGGCAGCGGGCGGTCCAGCGGGAGGTGGTGCTCTGCATCGACCAGAGCGGGTCGATGGCGGCCTCGGTGGTGTACGCGAGCGTGTTCGGGGCGGTGCTGGCGTCGATGCGGTCGCTGAAGACGTCCCTGGTGGTGTTCGACACGGCGGTGGTGGACCTGACCGACCAGCTGCACGACCCGGTGGAGCTGCTCTTCGGCACCCAGCTCGGCGGCGGCACCGACATCAACCGGGCCATCGCGTACGGCCAGGGGCTCATCACCAGGCCGGCGGAGTCCATCTTCGTGCTGATCAGCGACCTGTACGAGGGCGGGGTCCGGCTGGAGATGCTGCGCAGGGTGGCCGCCATGACCCAGGCGGGGGTGCAGGTGATCGTGCTGCTGGCGCTCTCGGACGAGGGGGCGCCGTTCTACGACCACGAGAACGCCGCCGCCCTGGCGGCGCTGGGCGTGCCCGCGTTCGCGTGCACGCCCGACGCCTTCCCTGACCTGATGGCGGCGGCGATCGAACGTCGCGACATCACCCAGTGGGCCGAACGCCACCTCGGCGCGGGCTCCTGAGACGGTGGTGGTGCGGCGAATGGGCAGATCGTAGTCACACTCTCAGCCCCTTCAGCATCACGGCAAAGATCGGCGCCCCCGGCAGGGGGTTCCGCTTCTGCCCGACCTGTGTCCACCCCCATGTGCGGTACGCAGCCAGGGCAGGCCTGGCCGCCGGCAACACGGTCAGCGTGGCCCGTTCTTCTGACCTGCCTGCCAGCAACGTGTCGTGGATGGTCTGGGCTACATGCCGGCGCCGCCACGGCGCGCGTACCAGCAGCTCGACCAACGCCCAGGTCCGGCCAGGCCGTTCTGCCGTCAGGTCATCGGGCAATGGCGTGAGCAAGTTTCGCCACCACGGGGTGGTCGGCTGGAGGGTCACGCCGAAGCCGAAGCCGACCAGATGCCCGTGCTCGCCGGCCGTAACCAACGTGAACCCCTCCTGCCGGCGCTGCACGTCGAACCGTTCGCGGAACAGCGCGGCGTGTTCCGGCCCCCATGCGTAAGGGGGCTCGGAGTACACCTCCGTGTAGAGGTCGGTGAGTTCGTTCAGGTGCTGGGCGGCTTCCTGGCCGTTCAGCGCCTGGTAGTCAATCCCCGTGCCCAACCAGCTCACGCTCCCTCTGTGGCGCTGCCCTGCGTAGGTAGTCGCGTAGCTCATCGTGGAATACGGCGGCTTCGGAGCAATCCGGATGGCGAGCCAGCAGTTCACCATCGAACCGGACCAGCCAATCCACCACCAACGACGAACGAACGGGCTCCGCGAGCCGCAAGGAGGTGCGCGCCACGGCCACCGATTCCACCGGCTCCCGCTGTGCCAATCGCACCTTGGCCAAGCGAATCTCGTCGAAGATGCGGCTGCGGGTATAGCCCTGATCCCGACTTGAGCGTGCGCTCAGCGTATGACTTTCGGCACGAGCCGCGTAGCGCCGCCAACGCTCTGGCGCTGTGCTTCGCAGGGCCAGTTCTGTGAACGTGTTGGCCGCCAGGCAGTCCACTTCGGCCTGGTTCATGTAGTGCAGCCAGTCAGGGGGTGTGTCGCCTTGGGCTTCGGCCCAGACCTCGACGCAGGCATCGGCACTTCGAGCGGCGTTACCGGCCTCCCGCTGCCCAAGCTGCGCGTAAGCTCTGGCTTCCAGTCCCAGCAGCTCAGCGCGTACCAGCTCATTCGCTCCGCGCGGCAGGCTGTAGAGCGCCGCACGCACCAAGCCCAAGCTGTCCTCGAAGGTACCGCGAGCAGTGGACAACTGGGTCATGTCGCCGATGATCTTTGCGCCGAGCGCAGGGGCGGCAGCTTCACGGCAGGCATGCAAGGCGAGCAGGTAGTAGCGCTGCGCCATGCCCGGCAACCCTTGGTCATAAGCCATCCAACCTGCCAGCTGTCCCAGCTCGGCAGTGATGAGGAACAGTCGTCGGGCGACCTCGGCAGGGTGGTGCTCAGTCAGGCTTTCGGTGACGGCGTTCAACTGGCCGATCACCGCCTTACGCCGCAGTCCGCCCGCCCCTGAGGCGTCCCATCGCCTGAACAGCATGACGGCCTGCTCCAGCTCGGCTACGTCGTCGTGTGTCGCATGGCCGCCCACCGGCACTACCGGCAGGTTGGCGACCCATTGGCGTACGGGTTGCAGCAAGGCCGAGCCGGCGAGCACTGCCAGCTCGGCGATCACCTGACGCCTGGAGGCGATGTCGTAGGTAGAGAAGCCTTCCATGATCTTTACCGTTTGGCTGCGGGTCAGTGAGAAGTCGAGCGGCACCGACGAGTGCAACACGTAGTCGGCGGGCTTGCCGGGCAGGGCGGTGATGTCGGCCAGCAGCTCTTCGAGCTCGGCGGTCGTAACCTTGAGCAACGCCGCCAGCCTGGGACGTAGCCACGGTTGTGGTTCGGTTTCGGCCCGTTCCCACCGGCCGGTAGTGGAACGCTCGACGCTCAGAGCATCGGCCAGCGCCTCCTGGCTGTAGCCGACCGCCTTGCGCCGTTGGATGAACCGAGCTCGCTTCAGTGTCACGCGCTGAACTCCCATCGCCACAAGTAAGCGTAAAACGTCGGACGTACAACTGTCCTGCTCACCTGACCCGATGCCGCATTTCTGCCTCATTCGCGGGCCCAAAGTGCTCTGGAACCGGATTACTGGCCTTGCTTGGCTGTCCGGGCGGGATACGCGAGAGGAACAGAGGGCATGAGCAACGATGGCGGATCGGGCAATGTAGCAAGAAAGCATTACATGGAACTATCCATTCACCCGGTGGCCGCCTCATTCGCGCGGTTGCATGTCGAGCGAGTGCTTGTCGCCTGGGGTTTAGCTGAACTGATCGACGTTGCCCAGCTCATCGCCAGCGAACTCGTCACGAACGTCATCAAGGCGGCCGAGTCCGTCAAGCCCACGGACGACGAAATCCACATGTACGGATCGTTTGCCGAGACGCTCAGGTACGTATGGGTCGGCCTGTATGAAATCCGGGACTATGTCGTCATCGAGGTGTGGGACGCCAGCCGCGAACCACCCGAACTAAAAACCCCGGCTCTCGACGAAGAAGGCGGGCGAGGTATTCAGCTAGTTGAAATGCTGGCCGCACAGTGGGGCTACCGATGGCCCAGAACGGGCGGCAAAATCGTGTGGGCCTGCCTCGCCCTCGACGCTGCGTGAAATCGTTTGGCTACGTTGACAACGAGGAAGTGCCATCGTGACATCCCGCCCCCTGCTGTCCGGCCTTGCGCAGGACCTCGCGGAGCTGGTCGCGACCGTGATCGGCGAGGTTCGTCCCCGGTTCTGGTCTGCGGCCTAGAAGATCTGGAACGGCGTGCGGAACCGGCTTTCGCGGGGGCGGCGGTGGGCTCTCCCACCGCCGGAGGGTATCGGCGAGCTGAGCCAGTCTCCACGCGGTGGAACCGAAGTCATCTCCATGCCGGGTGATCGGGCGTATTCCCGTCGTATTCCACGCTGCTGCCGACGCGTGCAACGATCACTCCGGTGAACCTCGGGCCGCCGGAATCGCTCGTGTCAGCAGGGATTTCGAGCATGGCGAAGCCTCGTCGGAGGCCGTGTGCCACCCCGCTGGCATGAGGCGCTCCGGAGGGCTGATCTCCGTCCGAGAGAAGGAACGATGAACGTGCTCAGAACGGTCACTGCCGGCGTCGCTGTCGCGGTGGCGAGCGTCATTCTCGCGCAACCGGCCTTGGCGGCGAGTTTTCAACGGGACGTCGGCGACGGGATCGTCCGCTACGCCGACCCCGCCAACGAGCTGTGTGTCCGGGCCGATGACACCACAGGGACGGCCTGGGTGGAGGTGACCCTGACCCGCCCGGGCGTGGTCGGAAAGCCCATCGTCATCAGAGACGACAACATCCGGCACCCCGGCGCCACCTGTGCGGTGCTCCCCGGCTTCGAAGACGTCACCTACCGGGCCGCTTACGAGAGCTACTGGAGCGGGCGGGACACCGTCCTGCGCGGGACGTTCACCTTCGAGACCTGACCCTCAGGCAGGGCCCCCGCACCATCGATCGCCGTTCTTCGTCGCGATCCGCCACGAGGCGATACCTCGCGCATCTCCCCCGCCGGCCACGCGGGAGCGCTGAAGTTCACGCCCCAAGGCCAACCGAAACATCTCTTGCTGGAGGACTGTTGAAGACACGCATGCTGGGCGCCGTGATGGGCATCGCCGCGTTGAGCGGGCTGCTGGTGCCAATCCCGGCGCAGGCGCAAGACGGAGTGTCCTCCGCCCGCACGAACGTCCCGGGCAGCCGCTACGGTGGCGGGTCCGTCCGGACGACCGTCGACTTCGTCAACCGGAAGAAGGTCGTCTTTCGGAACTTCACGGTGCGCGACCTCTGTCCCGGCGACAACCTTCCGGTGCGAGCCCAGATTGTCTGGACGCACACCGACGGAACCACCGGGAGAAGCGCCTGGAGGAAGGACACCAACGGCTGCGGCGACCACGGCACCAACTTCGGAAACATCACCCGCACCGGCACCAAGCCCATAGCGAAGGTCTACCTGAAGGTGCAGGTCTACGCCCGATCAGGCGGGATCCGGGCTTTCGCCTACAGCGCGGACCGAGACAACCAGTACACCTGAGCCGCTGACGCTCAGGCTTTCAGCGCTCGGTCTCGCGGTCGGAGGAGAAGGCGATGCCGACCACGGTGACGTCCTCGGGGCGGAAGCCCAGGACGACCCGGTCGCCGCCTTCCTCCTTGAGGGCCTTGAGCGTCTGCTCCTGAACGTCGGTGGTTCCTTCCGTGACCCCGTCAGCCTGGGGGCCGCGAGGAGCGGCTCCGGAAGGCGCTGCTCGGGCGGGCGAGTGGGGGGAGCGACACCGTGCCGCGATGAGTTTCGGCCGGGGCGCGGGTCTGTTCTGATGACCGCCACCGGGCGATGGCCGTACGACGTCGCCTGGCACGAGACACCACGGAGGACACCATGACGACCGTGCCGAATGACCCGACCACCGCGCTGCCCGGCCGTCCGCCCGTCGTCGACCTGGCCACCTGGCAGGCCGCTCGTGACGAGCTTCTGGTCCGGGAGAAGGCGCACACGCGCGAGGGCGACGCCCTGGCCGCGGCCCGCCGCCGGCTGCCGATGGTGGAGCTCGACGGGACGGTCGAGGTGGTCGGCCCCGACGGGCCGGTCCCGTTCCTGGACCTGTTCCAGGGCCGCGACGAGCTCGTGGTCTACCAGCACATGTGGTACGACGGCGCGCCGCACCAGGGGCAGTGCGAGGGCTGCACCACCACGGCCTGGCACCTGAAGGACGCCGTCTACCTCAACGCCCGCGGCGTCTCGTTCGCCATCGTGACCACGGGCCGGTGGGACGAGGTGGCCTCCTACGTGGAGTTCATGGGTTACACCCAGCCCTGGTACTCGGTGCGCGACGTGGACCTGCCGGTCGGCATGGGTCACCTGACCTGCTTCCTGCGCGACGGGGACCGCGTGTTCCTCACCTACGCCACGACGGGCCGGGGCAACGAGCGGGTCAACGGGTCCATGGCCCTGCTCGACCTGACGCCCTACGGCCGTGGCGAGGCGTGGGAGGACAATCCGGAGGGCCGGCCCGCCGGAGGCAGCGCGTGCTGGTCCTGGCGCTCGGACGCGGACGGGAACGCCACGTGGGGCCCGACCAGCCGCCCCGTGCCGCAGTGGACCCGCCCCGACGCGACCCCTGTGGAGACCCTCGGCCGCAACGGCCACCACCACTGACGGCGGCCGCCTCGATCTCCGCCGGAGGATGAGGACTCCTCGCCGGAGATCGAGGCCGCTGTTCGCGATCGCGGCCGGGACGTCCGCGGTCGCGGCCGGGACGTCCGCGGTCGCGGTGATGGTCAGCGGTCGGTGGCGTGCTTGTCGGCGAAGTCCCAGATGGGGGCGAGGGCGAGGGCGGGGGTTTCCAGTTGCGGCAGGTGGCCGGTGCCGGACAGAGGGTGGTAGGTCGAGCCGGGGATGGCCGCGGCGTAGGCCCGGCCGTAGTCGGGGTCGACGACGCGGTCGCTCTGGCCCCAGAGCACCAAGGTGGGCACCGTGACCGCGGCGAGCCGGGCGGCCAGGGTGGGGTCGGTCATGTCCCTGCCCGCGTAGATGGCGATGGCCTGCCGGTTGGTGGCCAGGACCGCCTTCTGGGCGTCGCTGAAGCCGGTGGGGTCGAGCCGGAAGCGTGACGGGTCGTCGTAGGACAGGTCCGTCAGCTGGTCCAGGGTGAGGGAGAAGAAGTCCGCGACCGGGTGGTCCGGGACGACCAAGCCCACGGCGTTGACGATCACGATGCTGGAGACGCGCGGGCTGGCCAGAAGGGCGATCTCGGCGGCGACCCAGCCGCCGATGGAGTTGCCGACGACGGTGACGTCGCGCAGGTCGAGCTGTTCGAGCAGGGCGACGTAGAGGCCGGCCAGGGCGCGGACGTCGGCGAGGTCATCGGGGCGGGGGGTGGCGTTGAAGCCGGGGTTGGTGGGAACCAGGGCGCGGGCCGACCGGTTCTGGGCCAGGTAGGTCGCGAACGGCAGGACGGAAGCGGGTCCGGCGCCGCCGTGCAGCAGCAGGAACGGGTGACCGGCGGCGCCGACCTCGTCGACGGTGAGCTCGACCGGGGTGGTGGAGCCGGGGCGGGTGACGGTGTGCGTGGTGGTGGACATGATGTCTCCTTCGGCCGGTTGACAGGGGTGGCGGGGGGAGAAGGCCGGCCGTTGCGGGAGAACCACTGTCACCGCCATGAAGGAACCTTAGAACAGAATCCTTATATAAACAAGCTTATATAAGGGTCCCGAGGTTGCGCTAAGCTACGGGTATGGCTCGCTCTGTTCAGGAGGTCGGGTTGTTCGTCAAGCGCGTCCAGCACCGCCACCACCGTGCCCTGACCGCCGCCCTCGCCGACCTCGGGGTGTCCCTCGTGCAGTGGGACACCCTGCGCCACCTGCACCAGAACCCCGACGCATCACTGCACGACCTGGCGCAACTGACATTCCAGACCGACCAGTCGTTCGGCACCCTCGCCGCGCGGATGGTCGATCGCGGGCTCATCGAGCGCGTGCCCGCGCCCGGACGGGCGGTCCGGCACAGCATCACCGACAAGGGCGAGGCGATCCGCAGCGAAGGCCACCGGCGCGTCACCGCCGTGTTCGAACGCTCCCTCGCCGGCCTGACCACCGACCAGCTGGACCAACTGGGAACGCTGCTCGCACTCGTGCTCGGGGAAGAGCGAGCGCTCTCGGCGTGAGCCCTGGTCGGCTGTTCTCCCGGCGGATCGCCCACGAGGGTTGGTAGCCGCTGTGGTTCGTATCAGTGTCCGTCGGTCTTCATCTGATTGCTTCGGAGGAGCAGCGCGCGCTCCTGCTTGTCTCAGGAGCGCGCGTCGAGCGGGTAGTCGTGGATCAGCACGACCGGCCGCACTTCTCCATGGGCCTCAGCGGGCCTCAGCGCCGTAAGGTCAGTCGACGCAGATGGCGAAGACGCTGATGCCGACGTCGTTGTAGCCGATCTGGCGTCCGATGCCGATCCAGCCGCGCCCGTCGTCGGTGGGGAAAGAGCCGACGAGGATGGCGCCGTTGCCGCGCGCCTCGGCGCCGCCGCCGAGGACCCGCTTGGAGCCGGGGCAGTAGAGGGTTCGCCGCTGGAAGTTGGGCACGTTCGCGTTGGGCAGGGTGACGAGCTGGTAGCCGGGTGGGACGGCGGTGGCGCCGGCCGCGGTGGTCGCGCTCGTGACGGTGGCGGTCGCGGGGGTCGGGGCGGCCAGGCAGGTGGCGGCGGCGGCGAGGGCGGTGAGGGCTGCTCGGTTGAGCTTCATCGTGCTCCGTTCTGTCTGCGTCCCGGTACACGGCGCACCGGCGCGGGGGAGAAGGTCCGGGACGACGATCGGGGAGATACACGAGCAGTATTGACTCAATTACGGAGCGTGTCGATAGGAAATCATGTTCGGAGTGTGGTCGTTCGATCACTCACTGCGCCCATTCCCGTCGGAATCGACGGGCCGGTCCTCAAGCCGGCAGGCACAGGCCCGTGGACGCGGAGAAGAGGCGGCCCTTGCCCGGCACGATCCGCAGGCGGACCCGATCGCCCTTGGCGGGTGGCGCGTTGGGGTCTACGCGGGCGATGACGGTCTGTTCGAGGAGTCGCGGATCGGTCGTGTCGGCGTACTGGCCGTACAGGAAGGCGTCCGAGCCGAGTTCTTCGACGACGGTGGCGGTGACCAGGAAGGTCGCGTCGTCCTGGTCGCCGTCGCCGACCACGGTGACGTCCTCGGGGCGGAAGCCCAGGATGACCCGGTCGCCGCCTTCCTCCTTGAGGGCCTTGAGCGTCTCGCGGGTCAGCCGTACCCGGGCTCCGCCGAAGACCACCTCGTCGCCCTCGACGCGGTACTCGCCCAGGTTCATCGACGGGGAGCCGATGAAGCCGGCGACGAAGACGTTGGCCGGATGCTGGTACAGGCCCAGCGGCGTGTCCACCTGCTGCAGGATCCCGTCCTTGAGCACGGCGACCCGGTCGCCCATCGTCATGGCCTCGACCTGGTCGTGGGTCACGTACACCGTCGTCACGCCGAGCCGGTGCTGCAGGTCGGCGATCTGCGTGCGGGTCTGCACGCGCAGCTTGGCGTCCAGGTTGGACAGCGGCTCGTCCATGAGGAACACCTGCGGTTCGCGGACGATCGCCCGCCCCATGGCCACGCGCTGCCGCTGCCCGCCGGACAGCGCCTTGGGCTTGCGGTCGAGGAACTCCTCCAGGTCCAGCAGCCGGGCGGCCTCCAGGACCCGGCGGTTGCGCTCGTCCTTGGAGACCTTCATCACCCGCAGCGCGAAGCCCATGTTGTCGGCCACCGACATGTGCGGATAGAGCGCGTAGTTCTGGAACACCATCGCGATGTCCCGGTCACGCGGCGGCAGGTGGGTGACGTCGCGGTCGCCGATGGCGATCCGGCCGCCGTCGACCCGTTCCAGCCCGGCGAGCATGCGCAGGGAGGTGGACTTGCCGCAGCCGGACGGGCCGACGAGCACCAGGAACTCGCCGTCGGCGATGTCGAGGTCCAGGGCGTCCACCGCGGGTTGCGTGGACCCGGGGTAGATGCGGGTCGCCTCGTCGTAGAGAACTCTGGACATGCCATCACTCCTGTGGCCGTACGACTGCCTTGACCAGGGCGGGATCGCGGGTGCCGGCGGTGAGAGCCTGCTCGGCCTCGGCCAGGCCGTAGTGCCCGGTGACCAGGGCGTCCAGCTCGACGCGCCCCGAGGCGGCCAGCTCGATGGCCTGCGGCCAGGTGTTGGCGTAGCGGAAGGTGCCCGTCACCTCGAGCTCGTGAGCCTGTACGTGGGTCAGCGGCAGCGGGATCTCGTCCCCGCCCATGCCGATGAGGACGATCCGCCCGGCCCGTCCCACCGCCCGGATGGCCTGTCCGGCGGCGGCCGGATGGCCCGAGCACTCCAGCAGCACGTCGGGGTCGAACGCGGCGTCGAGCAGGCGGTCCGCGCGCGGGTCGAGGGTCGCGCTCGCACCCAGGTCGCGGGCCAGCCCGAGCCGGACGGGGTTGACGTCGGTGACCATGACGTCGGTGGCGCCGAAGGCCCGCGCGGCCTGCAGGCAGAGCAGCCCGACCGGGCCCGCGCCGGTGACGAGCACCCGGCTGCCCGGCCCGACCCGCGCCTTGCCGCAGGCCCACACGGCCACCGACAGCGGCTCGATCAGCGCGGCGGCGTCATCGGACAGATCATCCGGTACGGGGTAGGCGAACTCCTCGTGGACGGTCACGTACTCGCAGAAGGCCCCGTCGACCGGCGGCGTGCCGAAGAACCGCATCCGGGGACAGAGGTTGTACCGCCCGGCCCGGCACTGCCGGCAGGTGAAGTCCGGCACCCCCGGCTCCAGCGAGACCCGCTGCCCCGGGCGGTGCCGGTGGGCGTCGGACCCGGCGCCGACCACGGTCCCGGACGGTTCGTGACCGAGCACCAGCGGCGACTCCACCACGAAGTCGCCGATCCGCCCGTGCTCGTAGTAGTGCACGTCCGAGCCGCAGGTCCCGACGGACGAGACCTGCACGAGCACCTCCCGGGGGCCGGGCTCGGGCCGCGGCCGCTCCTCCAGCGCGATCTTTCCCACCCCGTGCAGCACGGCAGCCCGCATGATCGCCTCCTACTCTCCGGTGACGGCGCCCAGGGTGAGCCCGGTGACGAGCCAGCGGCGCACGGCGAGCCCGGCGAGCATCATCGGGATGACCACGATCGTGCCGATGGCGGTGAGCTGGCCCCAGTCGATGCCGGTCTGGGTGACGAGCTGGGAGGCGGCGATGGGCAACGTCTGGGAGTTCGGCCCGGAGAAGACCACGGCGAAGGCGTAGTCGTTCCAGGCGAAGACGAGACAGAGCACGAAGGTGGTGACCAGCCCGGACTTCGTCAGCGGGAGGATGACGGTGCGGAAGGCCTGCCAGCGGGTGCAGCCGGCGACGAGCGCGGACTCCTCCAGGGACGGCGGCACCTCGGCGAAGAACGCGCTCATCAGCCAGATGGCGAACGGCAGGTTGAAGCTCAGGTAGGCCAGCACCAGGCCGGGGATCGAGTCGATCAGGCCGAGCCCGCGGAAGATGAGGAACAGCGGGACCACGATCGCCGCGATGGGTGCCATACGGGTGGAGATGATCCAGAAGGCCAGGTGTTTCTTCCCGCGCATCTGGGTCCGCGCCAGTCCATAACCGGCCAGCGCCCCCAGGCAGACGGCGAGCACCGCGGAGATCCCGGCGGCCAGCACGCTGTGCCAGATGTAGGGCCACAGGTTGTTGGCGCCGGTGAACAGGTTGCGGTAGTTGTCCAGGACCGGGGTGAACAGGAACTGCGGGGTGGCCGCGGTCACGTCCGTGGAGTTCTTGAACGACGAGAGCAGCATCCACAGCAGCGGCACCAGCGTCCAGAGCATGGCCACGACGACCACGATCGCCACCACCCACCGCGTGCCCCGGCCGCTTTCCTCCAGCGGAGACTGCGGCACCCCTCGGGGAGCGGCCTGGACCGGCCGCCTGGCCGTCCGCGCGGCCCGGTCAGGGCCGGTCGTCGACGTGCTCATCGGGTCAGCCCCCTGGTGTCGAGCATGCGGACGAAGGCGCGGGCGATGAGAATCGAGAAGGCGAGCATCGTCAGGCCGATGGCGGCGGCGTACCCGAAGTCGAAGAAGCGGAAGGCGGTCTCGTACAACCGGATGGGGACGATCTTGGTCGCGTCCGCGGGGCCGCCGTTGGTGGTGACCCAGATGATGTCGAAGTAGCGGATGGCGTCCATCGAGCGGATGAGCAGGGCGACGAGCAGCACGTTGGAGATCGCCGGGAAGATGATGTACCGCAGCGTCATCCACCCCGAGGCGCCGTCGACGGCGGCGGCCTCGCGCACCGACTGGGGCACGCTGGACAGGCCGGCGAGAGAGATCAGCGCGATCAGCGGGGTCCACTCCCACACGTCCATCAGCACCACGGCGGCGAAGGCGCTGGTGGTGCCGCCGAGGATGTCGCCGGTGAAGCCGAGGGAGCGCAGCACGTACGCGTAGAGGCCGAAGGTGGAGTCGGTCAGGTAGCGGCCCAGCAGGCCGACGATCGACGGCGCGACGAACATCGGCAGCAGGATCAGCCCGAGCAGGAGGTTGCGGCCGCGCAGCACGCGATAAAGGCACAGGGCGATGCCCAGCCCCAGGACCATCTCCAGCCCGACGGTGAGCACGAAGTAGATGACCGTGCGCAGCCAGGACATCCACATGTCGGCGTCCGTGAAGGACCGCACCCAGTTGGACAGGCCAACCAGTTCGAGCCGCACGCCCCCCAGCAGCCGGACGCGGGAGAAGCTCATCGCGACCAGGGCGAGGAAAGGCAGGATGGACAGGGCGGCCAGCAGGATCAGGCCGGGCAGCATCATCTTGCCCTCGAAGCGGACCCGCGGCTCGCTGGGGGCCTCCGGCCACGATCGGCGGAGCCCTGGCGACGACTGCACGATCTTCGTCATCTAGGCCACCCACCCTCGGGCCACGATCCGATCGACCCGTGACGTGATCGAACGCATCGCCTCCTGCGGCGACGTCGCCCCGGTGAGCATCCGGGACAGCTGCGTGAAGACGGCGGTGTTGCACTCGTTCCACATCGGGATCTTGGGCCGCAGCCCGATCCGGTCGGGCTGCCAGGCCTCCCGCACCGCGGCGGCCGTGAGCATGTTGGGCATCGACGACGGCCGCCGCTCGGCCGCGCGCACCTCCGGCAGCGCGTAGACGGAGGTGCGCGTGGGGGTGCCACCGCCGGCCTTGCTCTTGAGGTTGGCGAGCTGCGTCTCGGGCGAGGTGCTCCACACGAGGAACAGCCAAGCGGCGCCGCGTTCGTGCGGCAGCGTGTTCGCGCTGATCGCTATCCCGGTGCCGCCGTACATGTTGGCCGTGCCGGCCGGGCCCTTGGGCAGCGCCGCATAGCCGACCTTGCCCGGCAGCACCTGCTCGTTGCTGGCCGCGAACTCGTGCCAGTTGGGGCACATCGCCAGCCTGCCGGAGCGGAACCCGGCGCCCACGCCGTCCCAGTCCCACGTCGTCGAGGCCGGGTCGGCGATGCCGAGCAGCCGGTTGTAGAACTCCGCGCCCGCGATCGCGGCTTCGGAGCCGAGCCGGCACGGGCCCGGATCCGTCGTCCCCAGCCGCCCCACCTCCTTGCCGTTGTCGAAGTAGTCCCCGCCGTAGGACCACAGCACGTTGCTGAAGTCGTTCATCAGGGAGTCGTGCTGGCGGGCCTGGTGGCCGGTGCCGTACCGGACGTCCGAGGTGGCGTTCTCGTTGAACCACTGGGCGATCCGGAAGTACTCCTCCCAGGTCCGGTCGCCGCCCGGTGTGGGGTCGAAGCCGAGGTCGTTCGCCATCCGGTCGCGGTATTTGTCGAACAGGTCGCGCCGGTACTGCCAGATCATCGTCGGCGCGTCGTACGGCAGGGCGTAGACCGCCTGCCGATCGACGAACCGGCCGGCCGCGTCGAGCTGGGTGGGAATGAAGTCCGCCAGGCCGCCGGGCAGGTCCGGCAGGTTCGGGTCGCTCTGCGGCGCACGCAGGTCCACGAGCCCTTTCTGGTACGGCGCGAGCACCTGGTACGGGTCGGCGTAGATCACCTGGTACTGCGCCTGGCCCGAGGCGAGGTCCAGGGCGACCCGCTGGACCAGCGCGGACAACTCGAGCGTCACGATGCTGACGTTGATCCCCGTCAGCTCGGTGAACGGGCGGAGGTTCGCGGCGATGGCCGCGGTGGGGGCGGTGTTCTCCGAGATGAAGTTCAGGGTTGCGCCTTTGAACTGGCGCCACGGGTCACCGCCGGCGATGCGTGGCGCGTCACTGTGGGAGCCGCACCCCGCCAGGGCCACTGACGCGCCGGTGGCCAGGGCGCCACGGATGACCTCGCGCCTGCTCAGGTTCACTGTCCACTGCACCTCCCGACACCGTGAAAGCCCCATACCGTGGAAATGTTGACATAAACTCTTAAGTGCCATTTATGGGAAAAGCGGAGCTTTTCTTGACTTTTATCCTAGGAAAATTCCGGATAAATGCCTATATTCCGACGAGCTCTCGTACCGTCACCTGCGCGCCCTTCGTGTGCAGCGAGGCGAGCGTGCGCAGATACGGGTCGACGAACCGGCGGTCGTCGGCGAGATCGCCGAAGAGCTCCCGATCCTCGATGAAGGCCGTGGGATGCTCGCGCTGCCGGCGCGCGGCGGCCGTCAACCGCTCCTTCAGCGGGTCCACGATCTCGATCGGCGCCCCGGACTCGTCGACCCCCTCCGCATAACGCGCCCAGGAGGCCACCACGGCGGCCGCGTACGCGACCGAACCGCCCTGCGCCAGCCGCTCGCGCACGACGGGAAGCAGCCATTTCGGGATCCGGTCGGACGACTCGGCGCACAGTCTCGCCAGCGTGTCCCTGATCCCGGGATTGGCGAACCGTTCGAGCAGCGTCCGCTTGTAGGCGTCCAGATCGATGCCGGGCACCCGGGGGAGCGTCGGCGTGGCCTCCAGGTCCATGTAGCCGGCGAGCAACTTCGCGATCGCCGCGTCGGCCACCGCCTCATGGACGTAGCGATATCCACTGAGACAACCGAAATAACACAGCGCCTGATGGTCGGCGTTCAGCAGACGCAACTTCATCAACTCGTACGGCCGCACCTCCCCGACGACCTGCACCCCGGCCTCCTCGAAAGGAGGACGCCCGGCGGCGAACCGCTCCTGGAGCACCCACTGCGTGAACGGCTCGCAGACCACCGGCCAGGCGTCCTCGACCCCGGTCCGCAGCGCCACGGCCGCGCGGTCGTCGTCGGTGGTGACAGGGGTGATGCGATCGACCATGGAATCGGGGAACACGACCGCGTCCTCGATCCAGGCGGCGAGCCCGGGATCGACCAGGCGGGCGTACGCCGTGAAGGCGCGGCGTGCGACCTCGCCGTTGCCCGGGATGTTGTCGCACGACATGACGGTGAACGGCCCCAGCCCCCGGGCACGCCGCCGCCGCAGGGCCTCGGTGACGAGCCCGAACACCGTGGCCGGCACCGCGCCGGGCCGCAGATCCGCGCGGATCGCGGCGGCCTGCGCGTCGAACTCCCCGGTGACGGGGTGGATGTTGTAGCCGCCCTCGGTGATCGTGAGCGACACGATCCGTACCGCCGGATCGGACATCTTCCCGATGACCGCCTCCGGGTCGTCGGGCGCGAAGAGGTAGGCGGCGATCGACCCGACGACGCGGGCCTCGTACGTCCCGTCGGGGTGCTTTTCCACGAGCGTGTACAGGCCGTCCTGCGCGGTCAGCGCGTCCCGCATCCGCGCGTCGCCGGGCAGCACCCCCACGCCGCAGATCGCCCAGTCATGCGCCTTGCCCTCGTTCATCAGCCGGTCGAGATACATCGCCTGATGCGCGCGGTGGAATCCGCCCACTCCGAAATGGACGATGCCGACCGTGAGCCTCGACCGGTCATAGCCGGGGACCGCCACCCGCCCGGCGAGCGCCCCGACCGTCCGCTGCGTCAAAGCCGTCACCGTTTCCCTCCGAGGATGCTCCGGTCTTCAGGCCGGGGGAGGAATCGGACTCCTGCGGAGCGGAGCAGAGGTAGCCGGATCGCCGCCAGGGCGATCCGGCGTCCACCATCTCGCGGGTGTGGGACACCACAAAGATCGGTAGGGCTCAAAACTGTCAGTCCTCCCGGATAGGTTCGGATGCATGACGGCACAAGCGGCTACGGAGGGCGCCGGGCACGCCCGGTACACCTTCCGGGTGCGCCTGTCGTCTGCGGCCCGGCGTCTGCTTGAGGCCGAGTGGGACCGGTGCCGGTGGATCTGGAATGAGTCGGTCGCCAAGTCCCAGCAGGTGCACCGGCACAACAAGGCGACCGGTGAGAAGCGCACGTGTGGTCCGGCGCAGCTGGACAAGATGCTGACCGAGGCCCGCGAGCGCACGCCGTGGCTCGCGGAAGGCTCCAGCGTTGCGCAGCAGCAGGTGATACGTGACTTCGGGAAGGGCCGGGCCAAGGCCCTGGAGGACATCAAGGACCGGTTGCCGATGCGGCGGCGGGCCGGGATGCCGCGCTGGAAGACCAAGCGCGAGACTGCGGCGAGCCTGAACTACACCAAGCGCGGGTTTCGCCTCAAGGACGGCGCTCTGCATCTGGCGGGCGGGATCGTGGTGCGTCCGGTGTGGTCGCGGGAACTGCCTGCCGCCCCTTCCTCGGTGCGGGTGTTCCGCGATGCGGTGGGGCACTGGCAGGCGTCCTTCGTCGTCTCGGTGCAGGCCGAGCCCCTGCCCGAGACCGGCCGGGCGATCGGTGTCGACTGGGGCGTCAAACAGACGGCCACGACCACCAGCGATGCTCACGATCTTCCCCACGCCGAGTACGGGCGCACGGCCGCGCAGCGGCTGGCCCGCTATCAGCGGATGATGGCTCGCCGCAAGCCGGCGAAGGGGCGGGCGGGATCGAAGGGTTACCGGGAGGCGAAGCGGCAGGCCGCGAGGCTGCACCGGAAGGTGGCGGCCCAGCGGCAGGACACCGGGCGAAAGTGGGCCAAGGCCGTTGCCCGCGACCACGACCGGATCGCCGTGGAAGACTTCCGGCCGAAGTTCCTGGCCAAGTCGAGCATGGCACGCAAGGCCGCGGACGCGGCCATCTCGGCGACCAAGCGCGCCCTGATCGAGATGGGCCGCAAGCACGGGCGGGACGTCCGCCTCGTGCACCCGGCGCACACCACCATGGACTGCGCGCGGTGCGGAGCGAGAACCAAGCACGCACTACCTCTCTCCGAACGAACCTATGCCTGCACCGCGTGCGGCGCTGTCAGTCCCAGGGACAAGAACAGCGCCCGCGTGATGCTGGTCCGGGCAGGTTGGAACCCGGCAGGTGTCGAGGGCGTAAGCCCTCCGGGAGCGCCGCTCCCGGAGGCCGCCTGAGTCTGAAATCCCCACACGCCCGAAGGTGCCGCGAAAGCGGCGTCCGGCCGCGAGGCCGGGCGGGAATCCCCGCCTTCAAGCGGGGGAGCCTTCAAAACCGCTCTCCTCTGCCGTGGCCCCGTCCTCCGTCTCTACGCCCGCCACCGCCAACGCCGATAGCTCCCCTTCCTAAACTGTTGGCATAATCGCTGACCCCCGGCCTAGGGCGAACGTCCTACGACCTGAGCCCGATGTGCTGACCTGCGGCTTCCCTATAGCGTCCCGGCATGACGACAACGGATGAGAAACCCGCCGTGACCCCTGACAGTGTGCTGGCGCCGCGCTACCGAGCGCTCAGCGTGGGCCTGGTGGCGCTGGTCATGTTGGTGGCCTTCGAGGCGATGGCGGTGGCGACGGCCATGCCGGTGGTCGCGCGCGAGCTCGGCGGCATGCATCTCTACAACCTGGCCTTCAGCGCCACCCTGGCCGCCAGCGTGATCGCCACCGTGCTCGGCGGGCGCTGGAGCGACAGGTCGGGGCCGATGACCCCCATCGCCACCGGTGTCGCGGGATTCGTGGCCGGACTGCTGATCGCCGGGTTGGCGCCCACCATGGAGATCTTCGTCGCGGGCCGGTTCGTGCAGGGGCTCGGCGGCGGGCTGATCCAGGTGGCGCTGTACGTCTTCGTGGCCAGGGTCTATCCGCCGGAGTTGCATCCCAAGGTGTTCGCCCTGTTCTCGGCCGCCTGGGTGGTGCCGTCCATGGTCGGCCCGTCGATCGCCGGGCTCGTCGTGGAGAACACCGACTGGCGCTGGATCTTCCTGGGCGTCTCGTTGATCGTCGTGCCGGCCTCGCTGCTGCTCTGGCGGGGCGGCGGCGGGCAGGCGACCGGCGGTGGCGGCGGCGCGCAGCCCGCGCCCGGCATCGGGCGCAAGCTGGTGTGGGCCACGCTGACCGCCGTCGCCGCCGCGCTCATCCAGTACGGCAGCGCGCTCCAGCTGGCCGGCGTTCCGCTGCTCCTGGCCGGGGTGGTGCTGCTGGCCGTGGCGCTGCCCAGGCTGCTGCCCGCCGGCTCGCTCCGGGCCGCCCGCGGCCTGCCGACCGCCCCGGTGCTGCGCGGCCTCGCCTTCGGCGCGCTCATGGCGGCGGAGGTGCTGATCCCGCTCATGCTCATCAACGAACGTCACCTGACGCCCACCGGCGCGGGCGTCGTCCTCACCATCGGCGCGCTCGGCTGGTCCACCGGGTCGTGGATCATGGGCCGGGGCCGGATCGGCAACCTGACCGCGCTACGCGGCGGCGCCCTCATGATCGCCGGCGGTATCGCGCTCGTCTCGCTCGTCCTGATCGACTCCGTGCCCGTCGCCGTCGCGTACGTCGCCATGGCGATCTCCGGTCTCGGCATCGGCGTCCTGCACCCCACGGTGTCGGTCCTGGTGCTGGAGCTGTCCGCGCAGGGCGAGGAGGGCCAGAACAGCGCGGCGGTCGGCGTCGGCGAATCGGTGTTCACCGTGGTCGCCGTCGCGGTCACCGGAGCTCTGTTCACCGCCACCGGCGAGACCTATCTGGTGGGCTTCGCCTTCACCGTCGGCCTCGCTCTCCTGGCCGCCTTCGTGGCCCCCCGTTTTGCCCAGCCTGCGAAGACAGGCACACTGGAGGCGTCCGAGTCATAGAGGGGGGCACATGCCGCGAGTGCGGGAGCTTGAGGTGCTCCGGGTGGTTCTGCCGTACGGGCCTCGTACGGAGAGCCTCCTGGTGAAGCTCACCGATCAAGCCGGCATGACAGGGTGGGGCGAGACCGTCAGCCCCGAGCCGAAGGCCTGGAGCAGGCTGGAGGAGTCGCTGGGGGCGCTGCTCATCGGCGTCGACTGGGAGCACCCCGACAGCGTGCCGAGCGGAGACTCGGCCGTCGACATGGCCTGCTGGGACCTGTGGACCAGGATGCGGGGCGTGCCGCTCGCCGACGCGATCGGCGGCACCCGCACCTCCCTGATGGCCACCGTCCGGCTCACCCCCGACGCGTCCATCGACAGCCTGGTGTCCAGGGTCAACCAGCAGGTCTGCGCCGGCTACGGGCACGTCACGCTCGACATCCGGCCCGGCTGGGACGTCGAGCCGGTGCGGGCCGTCCGCGCCGCCTACCCCGCGCTCACCCTCGCCGTCGACTGCGCGGGCGCCTACAGCGACAGCGGCCAGCTCGTCGCGCTGGACTCCTACGGCCTGCAGGTCATCGAGCGCCCCTTCCCGGTGACCGACATCTACGCGCACGCCGCGCTGCAGGATCAGGTGGCGGCCTCGGTGGCGGTCGAGGTCCGCACCACGGCCGGCCTGGACGACTACCTCACGCTGCGCGCGGGCCGGGTGCTCCTGCTGCGGCCCACGGCCTTCCTCTCGCTCAGCGAGGCCCGCCGCGCCCACGACCGCGCGGTGGCCGCCGGCTGGGACATCCAGTGCGCGGGCGGCCAGGGCACCGGGCTGGCCAGGGCGGCCACGGTCGCGGTCGGCAGCCTGCCGGGCTGCACCCTGCCCTGCGACGTGACCCAGCCGCCGCGCAACAACCAGATCGTCACCCCCATCGTCGGCGCCAACGCGGGCGTGATCGCGGTCCCCCTCACCCAGTCGGGCCTGGGCCACACGGTCGACGAGGCCCGCGTCCACCGACTGGCCAAGGACCACTTCAGCGCCTGACCGTACGTGTGACACGCACGTGATCATCTTCGTCTACCTTTGTCCAGATATTTCGGGACAAAGGGAGGCGCGGTGGAGTTGTCCAGGTCCAGGGTGCTGTACCTCCTGCTGACCACGCACCTGCACGTCCTTGTGCCCGACTGGGCGAAGCTGATGGCCGGCATCACCGTGCTGCTCGGAGCGGGCGTCGGCGGGGTCTTCGTGACGATGGCCTACGACTGGCCGCGCGTCAGGCTGCTCTGGTGCCTGATGATCGGCGCGTGCCTTTACTCCTTCATCGCCGCTCGCCGCCGCCCCCACGACTGGTGGAACCTTCCGGTCCTCGCGCTCGACGAGCATCCCCGGCTCCAGAAGGTCCTCCTCGAGGCCGTGGAGCTGGCGGGAGCCAGGACCGTCCCGAAGGTGCGCCTGTGCACCGACCCGTCCATGGGGTTGCAGGTGAGGGCCAGGAGGCGATTGCTGATCGGCCTGCCTCTGGTGACCCAGCTGGACGAGGACGAGATGCGCGCCCTGATGGTGCGTAGCCTGTTGATCCCGCGGCTGTGGTCATGGCACGAGGAGCGGGTCGGCAGTCTCAACAGGCGGGACCTCGCGCGGGCGAGGGAAGGCAAGCCGCATCCGGACCGTGCCCGGCTTCGGGCGCAGCACAAGCGTCAGCGCCAGGAGCTGTGGGAGCGGACCGCGGCCCTCGTCGGCCGGGAGACGCTGGCCCGCGCGATGCGGAGGGAGATCGTGCTCGGCGATGCCTTCGCCTGGCACACGTACCGCTATGTGAGCCTTTGGGCAAACAGGTCCTTCGACTACCACACCGACGTCTACACGTCGTTCGAGTGGAAGATCAGGCACGACGGCCTGCTGGAGCGGATCTGGCCGGCCGTCGACGCCAGGATCGTGGAGGGGGACCGGCACGAGGCCGAGCTGCTCTCCGAGCTGGGCTGGGGCTCCGGCACGCCGATGCGCCCCATGACGGCCCCTGTGTTCGGCCCACTGCCGGACCGGGTCGAGCACCGTCTGGGGCGACTCCTCTGGTACGAGGTGAGCAAGCGGACCGGACCGTCGCTCTTCGTCAAGGGTGAGTCCGTTCGTGACAAGCCCGCAGAGCTGTGGGCGCACATCGCGGACGGGGAGCGGACCCACATCATGGCGTCCGCGACCACGCTGCTGGGGCGGCCCGCCACCGCGAATGATGTGGTTCGCCTGGCGGTCGAAGGCCGGGCGGACGAGCTCGATGTGTGGCACGCGAGCCTTTCCTGCCCGCACCCCTCGCCCGCCGTCTGCGCGCTCATGCCGCTGCTCGACGTGGCGCTGCGGCGGATCGGCTACCTGCACGAAGACCCCTTCCGGCAACGCGTGCTCGTCGGGCGGCTGGGAGATCGAGTAGATGTGGTGGAGCTGGCGGACAAGGTCGCCCAAGGTATGACGTACGGACTGGAATTGGGGTATGGCATGAGTGAGCAGGACCCGGACGAGGACGCGAGGCGGCTGGCCGCCGAGTCGCTGGCGGCGGGCGACCCGATCGGGTGGTTCGAGCGGCTCTACGCGGAGTCGGGCGCTGGTGCGGCGATCGTGCCGTGGGATTCGGGGACGCCGCACGTCATGCTCGCCGACTGGGCCTCGAAGCGGGAGGTGCGCGGCGACGGGCGCCGGGCGCTGGTGGTGGGGTGCGGGCTCGGGGACGACGCCGCGTACGTGGCGGGGCTCGGCTTCGACACCGTGGCGTTCGACGTGAGTGAGTCGGCCGTGGCGCAGGCGAAGGAGCGGTTCCCCGCCTCGGGGGTGTTCTTCCGCCAAGCCGATCTGTTCGATCCGCCGCAGGAGTGGCGGGAGGCGTTCGACCTGGTGGTGGAGGTCATGACGGTGCAGGCACTGCCCGAGGACCTGCACGCCGGGGCCATCGAGCGGGTCGCCTCGTTCGTGCGGCCGGGCGGGACGCTGGTGGTCGTCGCGTCCGCGCGGGACGAGGGCGGGCCGGTGTTCGCGCCGCCGTGGCCGCTCACGCCGTCGGAGATCGCCACCTTTGCCACCGGCGGGCTGGTCGCGGACGAGATCGAGGACTTCCGCGACGGTGAGCGCCACCGCTGCCGGGCCACCTTCCACCGGCCGGCCTGAGCCTCCGGCGAGGCCGCTGCCCTGCCGCCTGCGTTTCGGGGAAGCCGCCGCCCCGTGAGGTGTCAGGGGGCCAGGGCGGCGTCCAGGAGGAGGGCGCCCGCGCCGAGCAGGGCGGCGTCGCGGCCGGCCCGTGCGGGGGCGATCTCCAGGTCGCGGGTCGCCAGCGGCAGGCAGCGCTCGTAGACCGTGGCGCGGATCGAGGTGATGAGCGGTTCGGCGGCCGACAGGCTGCCGCCGATCGCCACCACGTCCGGGTTGAAGAAGTTGACCAGCGCCGTGAGCACCTCGCCGATGCGGCGGCCGGCGGCGCGCACCTGGCTGGTGGCCTCCGGGACGGCGTCGCTGACCAGGGTGACGATGTCGGCCGTGCGGGCGACGTCGATGCCCGCCTGGGCGAGCGCGCCGGCCAGGGCGGCGCCGCTGGCGTGCACCTCCAGGCAGTCGGTGTGGCCGCAGGCGCAGACCACGGCCGCGTCGGAGCGTACGCGCACGTGGCTGATGTCGCCGGCCGCGCCGCGTCCCCGGTGCAGGCGGCCGCCCACGATGACGCCGCAGCCGATGCCGGTGCCGGCTTTGAGCACCATGAGGTTGGCGCTGCCAGGCCAGGCGCGGGCCTCGCCGACGGCCATCAGGTTGGCGTCGTTCTCCACCAGGATCGGCAGGTCGTAGCGGGTGGCGAGGTGGTCGGCGACGGGGAAGTCGTTCCAGCCCGGCATCCGGGACGGGGTGACGACCTTGCTGGTGGCCGGGTCGACCGGGCCGGGGATGCCGGTGCCGAGCCCGCGCAGGGGCACGCCGGGGGGCACCCGCTCGGCGAGTAAGTCGTCGAAGGCGGTCATCAGCCAGTCGAGGGTGACCTGCGGGCCCTTGGCGATGTCGCAGGGCCGCTCCTGCACGACCAGCGGCTCGCCGCTCAGGTCGAGCAGGGCGAGCCTGGCGTGGTGGGCGCCCAGGTCGGCGACGGCCAGCACGCCGGCGGTGGGGGACAGGCGCAGCCGTCGTGGCCGCCTGCCGCCGCGCGAGGCGCCGGAGCCCTCCTCGGCGAGCAAGCCCGCCTCGATCAGTTCCTCGACGCGCAGCGAGACGCTGGAGGCGGCCAGGCCCGATAACCGGGCCAGGTCCGCGCGTGACTCGGCGTCGCCGGTGGCGACGAGCTTCAGCAGGTCGCCCTGTGCCCCCTGCACGGGCAGCCGCTGGTCCATGCCCAGAGGAATATCACGAGCCGCTTAAGTTCGACAACATCTTGACTTGCTACGAAATAAGCCACTACGGTCCGCTTTGTCTTCGATATCGAACGAAGATAGGTCGAAGGAAGTGGTTGGACATGAAGAGGATGGTCGCTGCCCTCGCCGTGGCCGTATTAGGGCTCACGGCCTGCGGCGAGACGAGCAGCCCCGCCGTACCGGGAGCGTCGAAGAGCGGTGACCTGCTGGCCGACGCCCCCGTAGCCGCGGCGGCGGACATTCTGCCCGGCTCCACGATGGAGAAGATCAAGCAGCGCGGCGAGCTCATCGTGGGCGGCTCGCTCGACGCACCCCTGCTCTCCCAGCAGAACCCTGCCACGGGAGAGGTCGAGGGGTTCGACGCCGACATGGGCAAGGCGCTGGCCAAGTACATCATCGGCGAACCCAAGGTCAAGATCGTCAACTCGGCCTCGGAGACCCGTGAGGCGCTGCTCGCCAACGGCACCGTGGACGTCGTCTTCCAGACGTACACGATCACGCCGGAGCGGGCCGAGCAGGTCG
Organism: Nonomuraea glycinis; assembly: GCF_035920485.1. Classification (GTDB taxonomy): domain Bacteria; phylum Actinomycetota; class Actinomycetes; order Streptosporangiales; family Streptosporangiaceae; genus Nonomuraea; species Nonomuraea glycinis. The sequence goes on along the minus strand of NZ_CP109166.1, from coordinate 8,879,111 downwards.
CCTTCGCCGGGCCGTACTACACCTCGGGCCTGACCATCGCGGTGAAGAAAGGCACCACCGGCATCACCAAGCCGGAGGACCTGGACGGCAAGAAGGTGCTCGCGGGGGCCAACACCCCGGCCATCCCCGCGATCGAGAAGCTCGCCCCCAAGGCCGAGATCATCACCTTCGGCACCGACCCGGAGCTCATGCAGGCGCTGAAGCAGGACCGCGGTGTCGCCTACGTGCAGGACGAGACGCTGCTCATCGCCAACGCCCAGAAGGACCCGTCGATCGAGATCGTCACCAAGCCCTTCACCTCCGACCCGTACGGGATCGGGCTCAAGCACGGTGACGAGCAGTTCAAGACGTTCGTCAACGCCTGGCTGAAGAAGACCCAGGACGCCGGCCTCTGGCAGCAGATCTGGAAGAACTCCATCGGCACGGTCGTCACGGGTGACGCGCCGGCGCCGCCCCAGATCGGCTCCGTGCCGGGATCCTGATGTCCGCACTCCTCGATCACCTGCCCGAGCTCTGGCAGGGCCTGATCGTGACGTTGCAGCTCATCGCCGCGTCCTTCGCGGGCGCGGCGATGCTCGCCGTGCTGGTCACCGCCCTGCGGGTGAGCCCGGTACGGGTGCTGCGCGGGCTCGGCACGGCCTACGTGGAGACGTTCCAGAACCTGCCGCTGCTGGTGCTGCTCGTGCTCGCCGTCTTCGGCCTGCCCGAGATCGGCATCCAGGCCGACCTGCTGGAGACGGCCATCGTGGTCATCGCCGTCTACCAGGCCGCCTACTTCGCCGAGGCGCTGCGCTCCGGGGTGAACTCGGTGGCCAAGGGGCAGGGCGAGGCGGCCAGGGCGATCGGGCTGACGTTCTCCCAGTCGCTGCGGCACGTCATCCTGCCCCAGGCGCTGCGCACGGTCGTGCAGCCGATCGGCAACCTGTTCATCGCGCTCGCCATGAACACCTCGCTGGCCGCCGCCGTGGGCATCGTCGACCTCACCGCCGCCGCCAACCGGGTGAACCTGGTCGAGGCCCAGCCCATCCCGATCTTCGTCGGCGCGGGCCTGGCCTACGCGCTGATCGCCGCCTGCGCCGGCTTCGTCACCGGGCGGCTCGAACGCAAGCTGGTGATCCTCCGATGAGCAGCACCGCCCTGTTCGACGAGCCCGGCCCCCGGGCCCGGCGGCGCATCCGCGTCGCGACCGTCCTCGGCACCCTCGCCGCCGTCGCGCTCGCCGCCCTGGCCGTCCGGCAGTTCGCCGCCAACGGCCAGCTCGGCTACGAGCGCTGGCAGCCGTACGCCACCTGGCCGATGTGGCGCTACCTGCTGGGCGGGCTGTGGTCCACGGCGCTGGCCGCCGTCGTCTCCGCCGCGCTGGCCATGGCCTTCGGGCTGGTGCTCGCCCTCGGCCGGCTGTCGGAGCGGCGCTGGGTGCGCCTGCCCGCCGCCGGCTACGTCGAGGTGGTCAGGACCATCCCGGCCCTGCTGCTCGTGTACGTGGTGCTGTTCGCGTTACCTCGGTACGGGCTGGACCTGCCGCTGTTCTGGAAACTGGTGGTGCCCCTGGCGGTGTCGAACGCGGCGGCGTTCGCGGAGATCTTCCGGGCCGGCATCCTGTCCATCGAGCGCGGCCAGGGCGAGGCCGGGCTGGCCGTCGGCCTCACCCGAGGTCAGACGATGCGCCTGATCGTGCTGCCGCAGGCGGCCCGCCGGGTGCTGCCGTCGATCGTCAGCCAGTCGGTCGGCCTGCTCAAGGACACCTCGCTCGGCTTCGTCGTCAGCTACGCCGAGCTGCTTTACAGCGGCAAGGTGCTGGCCTCGTTCAACGGGCTGCTCATCCAGACGTACCTGATCGTCGCGTTGATCTATCTCGTGGTCAACCTGTCACTGTCCAAGCTGGCCCGCACCCTGGAAGCGCGCCAGCGTCTCGCCGTACCGAAGAGGAGACTCGCCCGTGCCTGAACTCGCCGCCCTCGCCGAGGTCGTGCGCTCCGGCTTCACCGAGAGCGTCCACTACGGCAGCGCCGTCGGGCTGGACCCGTCCGGGCGCGCCGAGGTGGCGCTCGGCCAGGTGGACGCGCCGGTGCTGCCCCGCTCGTCGGCCAAGCCGTTCCAGGCGCTCGCCTGTCTCACCACCGGCGCGGCCCTGGACGGGCCGCGGCTGGCGATCGCCGCGGGCAGCCACACCGGCGAGGACTTCCACGTCCGGCTGACCGGCGAGCTGCTGGCCGACTACGGGCTCGGCTTCGACGCGCTGGCCTGCCCGGCGTCGTGGCCGGAGGACGAGGCCACCCGCGACGAGCTGATCAGGCGCGGCGAGGGGCCGACCCGTGAGCGGATGAACTGCTCCGGCAAGCACGCCGCCATGCTGGCGGCCAGTGTCGCCAACGACTGGGACACCGCCTCCTACCTCGCGCCCGGCCATCAGCTGCAGCTGGCGGTGCGCGCGGCGACCGAGGAGCTGTCGGGGGAGAAGACCGCGCACGTCGCGGTGGACGGCTGCGGCGCGCCGCTGTTCGGGCTGTCGCTGACCGGGCTCGCGCGGGCCGTGCAGGGGCTGGTGCTCGCCGCCCCGGGCAGCGCGCCGCGTCAGGTCGCGGACGCGATGCGCGCGCATCCCGAGTACGTGGGCGGCACCGGCCACCAGAACACCGAGCTGATGCGGGCCCTGCCGGGCGCCGTGGCGAAGGGCGGCGCCGAGGGCGTGCTGGTGGTGGCGCTCGACTCCGGGCACTCCGTCGCCGTCAAGGTCATCGACGGCAGCCCTCGCGCCACCACCGTCATCGCCCTCGACGTGCTGCGCCGGATGGGCTGCGACGTGTCGGCGGCCGCCGCCTTCGAGAGCGTGGCGGTGCTCGGCGGCGGCGTGCCGGTCGGGCGGATCGTCACAGCCGGCCGCACCCGTCCGTGAGGCCCTGAGTGGGCGCGGCTGCCTTCTTGGTGGCCTTGGGGCTCTTGGTGGGAATGCCCGCGGGCGTCTTCACGGCCACGGGCTGAGCGCCCGTGGACTCGCGGATGGCCTTCTGCGTGAGCTTGCGGATCTTGTCCCAGTCGGGATCGTACGTCTGGATCAGCGGGGGGACGAGCTGGATGCTCGTCACCTTCGCGTCCTTCACCTTCAGCGCCAGCGGCACGAGATTGCTCAGCATGGCGCGCGGGATGTCGGTCTGGATCAGCTCCTTGGTCGCCGCCGCGACATGCGTGAACCGGGACAGCACCGTGGCCGGGTCCGCCTGGTCGAGCAGCGCGCCGATCACGCAGCGCTGGCGGTGCATCCTGATGTAGTCGCTGCTGTTGGTGCGGGATCGGGCGTACCACATGGCGTCCGCGCCCTTCAGCCTGCGCGTGCCCGCCTTGACCAGGCCCTCGTTGTACTTCCCGAACACCACGTCCTGCTCCACGGTGAGCGTGACGCCGCCGATCGCGTCGATCAGCCTGGCGAAGCCCCACATGTTGACCAGGGCGTACCAGTCCATGTCGAGTCCCAGCGTGTAGCCGATGGTGTCCATCAGCACCTCGGGGCCCTGCTTGCGCTTGCCGCCGAAGATCTCCGGGTGCGCGTCGGCGTACTCCCAGACGCTGTTGAGCAGGTCACTGCGCCCGCCGCCGGGATCCACAGGCAGCCGGAAACCGTCGGGGAAACGCTCGGCCATCGGCGTGCCCGGCCTGAACCGCACCTCCTCCAGGTTGCGCGGCAGGCTGATCAGCGCCGTGTTGCCGGTCCGCACGTCGATACTGGCCACATTCATGCTGTCGGTACGGACCCCCGGCCGGTTGTCGTCGGCGTCGCCGCCCAGCAGCAGGATGTTGACCCGGGCGCGGCCCGCCCACGGATCCCGCCGCCGCTCGGTCAGCTTCTCGCCCTGCGCCTGCGGATCCGGCTGCACGTCATGGAAGATGCTGTTGGCCGCCTGCTTCAGCGTCCAGACCGTGTGCGTGGCCACCGCGAACGGCGCCAGCACCGCGACGGAGAGCAGCCCGGCGAGGGTGCCGGTGACGATCTGCTCCGCCTGGCGCAGCCCGCCCGGCCGCAGCACCACGAAGGAGTGCACCATCAGCGCGAACCAGGCGATGCCCAGCAGGGCCGAGCCGAAGGTGATCGCCGACAGCCACGTGTCGTCGACCAGCGAGCCGAGCAGGCTGGTGATGTCGCCGGCCGACAGCACCACCGCGAGCAGGCCGAGCAGCCCGACGGCGTAGCAGCTGAGCAGCACCAGCCCGGTCCTGCGCCATCCGGCGCGCAGGTGCGCCGCCCCCGGCGCCAGGGCCGACAGCACCAGCCAGCCGAGGAGCCTCACGGCGTCCACGCGTTGCCTCCCCTGGACCACCCTGTTGACCACGTCATCCCCGTTTCCCCGGCTCGGTAGGCCGAATCGAGGGGGCAGCCTACGGTCAAGATACGAAATCTACGTTGATAAGAGGTGGAGCTTCTGTGGCTGAACAAGGTCATGATCACGTACGACGCGGCGGACCAGATCGCCACCCTCACATTGAAGCGGCCGGAACGGCTCAACGCGCTGACCTTTACAATGCGCGGAGAGTCGCCAGAAGCCGCCGCCCTGGCATGCCGTCCCGGCCCGATGCTCCCTATGGTGTCTAACATGTACGAAACCACCGTTCTGAGGATGCCGCCCGACTTCGAGGGCGAGGTCGTCGCGACGCTGCTGTCCAGGCGCGCCGGATCCCGCAGAGCGGTGCTCTACCTGCACGGTTTCACCGACTACTTCTTCCAGGACCACCTGGCCGACCACTACCTGAACCACGGGGTCGACTTCTACGCCCTCGACCTGCGTAAGTACGGCCGGTCACTGCGCCCGCACCAGACCAGGGGGCTGGTCCGCAGTGTCACCGAGTACTTCCCGGAAATCGACCAGGCAGTCCAGATCATCCGGCAGGACCACGACGAGCTGACGCTCAACGCGCACTCCACCGGCGGCCTCATCGCACCCCTGTGGGCCGACCGCGTCCGTGGCCGCGGCCTGGTCCAGGGCATGGTGCTCAACAGCCCGTTCCTCGACCTGAACGTCCCCCTCCCGCTCCGGCTGGCCGCCGACCTGCTCCAGACCCCCCTCTCCTACACCCGCAGGCCGCTGCCGCTCGGCATCAGCACTGTGTACGGCGAGAGCCTGCACCGCGACCACCACGGCGAATGGGACTACGACCTGGAGCTCAAGCCGCTCGGCGGCTTCGCCGTGCACGCCATGTGGCTGGCCGCCATCCGCAGGGCGCAGCGGCGACTGCACGCCGGGCTGTCCGTGGACGTGCCCGTACTCGTCCTGTCCTCGGCCACCGGGCTACGGGTGCGCGACTTCGTGCCGGAGGTGCGCTCGGCCGACATCGTGCTCGACCCCCGCCAGATCGCCCGCTGGTCCGCCTCGATCGGCCCGCACGTCACCAGCGTGCGCGTCGCGGGCGGCGTGCACGATCTGGTGCTGTCGGCGGAGCCGGTGCGCAAGCAGGTGTTCGCCGAGATCGACAGGTGGATGACCGCGCACGTTCACCAGGGGAACGTTCACCAGGGGAACCCTCACCAGGGGAACGAGAACAGCCCGTAGTAGGCCGCCGCCACCAGCAGCAGCCCGGTGCCGCCGAGCACGCCGGCGATCGCCACATGCTGCCAGCGGGTCGGCCGCAGGCCCTCGCGCAGCCCCGACACCACCGCCGCCACGGCGGTGACCTCCTGGACGAGCATCAGCACGGCCAGCACCCGCACGACCAGCCAGCCCGCCAGCACCGCCGGCCAGGCCCCCGCCTGGTTGATCGAGAACAGCACCAGCAGCGTGATGAACGCCACCACCGACAGCAGCAGCCCGACGCCGGTCCACACCATCTTGTGCAGCCTGCGCCTGATCAGCGGCCACAGCCGGGCGTTCACCTCCGGCGCGTTGTGGCGGCCGCGTAAGCGCACCACCATCGCGGCCACCGGACCCGCCACATAACCCACCGCCGCCAGGCAGATCGTCAGCCCCAGCATCGTGCCGCCCGCGTACCACGGCGCGGCCGGCACGTCACTGGCCTCGAACCGCTGCACCGGAGTCGCCCCCGCCAGGTGCACCGGAGGCTCCGCCGTCCCCGGCAGGCCCTCGATCCAGTTGGCCAGCGTCTCCAGATAGCCGGCGGTGAACTCGCCGCCGTGGATCCGCATGGCGTGGTCGCCCCTGGCCATATAGCGGATGGTGTAGTGGTCGTTGCCCGCCTCCTTCATCCCCCTCAGCAGCGCGTGGGTGGACTCCACGAACGGGATGGACGGGTCGGTCGCGCCGTAGAACGCCAGGACCGGCTGCTTGACCCGGCTCAGGGCCGGTTGCGCGTCGTACCGGAGAAAGTCGAAGCCGACCCCGCCCATCGCCCTGATCAGCAGATCGCGCACGCCGATGGGGGCGCGCAGCCGCAGCAGTTGCTCGTTCAGCGCCCAGGCCACCTGCCTGAGCGGGGAGACGTTCGGCGAGGACACCAGCACCATGAAGCCCACGCTCGGGCTCTTGGCGGCGGCGATCGGCACCACCCAGCCGCCCTCGCTCACGCCCCAGATCCCCACCCGCAGCGGGTCCACGTCAGGACGGGAGCGCAGATACTCCACCATCCGCAACGCGTCGTCGGCGAGCAGCCCGAAGTCCCTGTCCCGGAAGTTGTAACCGTTCGTCCGCTTGTCGAACGCGACCGTCACCACGCCCGCCCTGGCCAGGAACTCCGCCTGCGGCGTGAACTCGGTCCGCGAGCCGTTGCCGGACCCCGACACGAACACCATCGCCGGATAGCGTCCGGCCGCCGCCGGATAGCGCACCGTGCCCTCCAGTCGCTGCCCCTCGGCGGGAATCGAGATCGGCGCCTCACGGATGGGCGCCACGTCCAGCACCGGCCGCACCTCGGTGGCAGGCTGCGGCGGCAGTGACTGCAGTGCTAATTCGGCCTTGAGCGGCGGAGGATCGAACGTGGGCGGCAGCACATAGCCCACGGACGCGAGGGCCACCAGTAACAGACCGGCGGCCACGCTCAAGGTGCCACGGCCCGTCCGCATCGGCCTCTCCATGTGCGTTGGTTTGCCCGCCGATCTTTCAGCCTACTCCCGGTGCCTGGGGCAGGAGTGACCGCGATTGTCAGTGGGACCTGTTAGGTTCCTGCGAATGCGGATCCTGCATACCTCGGACTGGCATCTGGGGCGGTCGTTCCACCGGGAGAGCCTGCTCGACGGTCAGGCGGCCTATGTCGACCACCTGGTCGAGACGGTGCGCGCCGAGCGCGTCGACGTGGTCGTCGTGGCCGGCGACGTCTACGACCGCGCGCTGCCGCCGGTCGACGCGGTCGCGCTCTGCAACGAGGCGCTCGGCCGGCTGCGCGGCGCCGGGGCCCGCACCATCATGATCAGCGGCAATCACGACTCCGCGCGCCGGCTCGGCTTCGGCGCCGCCCTGTTCGAGGCGGCCGGGGTGCACCTGCGCACCGATCCGTCCCTCGCCTGGGAGCCGATCGTCATCGACGACGTCGCCTTCTACGGCATCCCCTACCTTGAGCCCGAGCTGGTCCGGCGCCCCTGGGAGCTGCCCGACCGCAGCCACACCGCCGCCCTGTCGCACGCCATGCGGCACATCCGCGCCGACGCCGAGCGGCACCCGCGGACGGTCGTGCTGGCCCACGCCTTCGTCACCGGCGGGCAGGCCAGCGACAGCGAGCGCGACATCAGCGTCGGCGGGGTCGCGCACGTGCCGCTGACCGCCTTCGACGGCGTCGACTACGTCGCGCTCGGTCACCTGCACGGCCGCCAGCGCATGTCCGAGACGGTCCGCTACTCCGGCTCCCCGCTCGCCTACTCCTTCTCCGAGGCCGACCAGGTGAAGGGCTCCTGGCTCGTCACCCTCGGCGCGGGTGTGGAAGGCGTGGAGTTCGTGCCCGCCCCGGTGCCCCGCCCCGTCGGCCGCCTGCGCGGCCACCTGGAGGACCTGCTCACCTCACCGCGCCACGCCGGCCTCGAAGAGCACTGGCTCCAGGTCGTGCTCACCGACCCGATCCGCCCCAAAGCCGCCATGGAACGGCTCCGCGCCCGCTTCCCGCACACCCTCGCCCTCTCCTTCGACCCCGACGGCGGCCAGCAGGCCCACCAGCACGTACGCCTCAGCGGACGGCCCGAAGCGGACGTCGCGCTGGACTTCGTCCGCGAAGTGCGCGGCGAGCCTGCCGCATCCGACGAGGAAGAGCTGCTAAGACGGGCCATCGAGGCATCCCGGGTCAAGGAGACGATGGCGTAGATGCGGCCGCACCGGCTCTCGCTGACGGCGTTCGGCTCCTTCCCCGGGTCCGAGACGGTCGACTTCGACGCCTTGACCGAATCGGGCCTCTTCCTCGTGCACGGGCCGACCGGGGCGGGCAAGACCACCGTCCTCGACGCCCTCAGCTTCGCCCTCTACGGCCAGGTCCCCGGCCAGCGCAACAGCGCGCGCAGCCTGCGCTGCGACCACGCCCCGCCCGCCGCCGGCCCCTCCGTCACGCTGGAGGTGACGATCCGCGGCCGCTTGTTCCGCATCCAGCGCTCCCCGGCCTGGCAGCGGCCCAAGCTGCGCGGCACCGGCACGACCGAGGAGAATTCCAAGGTCATCGTTCAGGAGTGGCAGGGGGCCGACTGGCAGGGCCTCACCACCCGCCTCGACGAGGCCGGCGACCTGGTGAGCGGGCTGCTCGGGATGAACGCCGACCAGTTCAGCCAGGTGGCCATGCTGCCGCAGGGGGAGTTCGCCAGGTTCCTGCGCGCCGACGGGGCGGATCGGCGCAAGCTGCTGGAGCGGCTGTTCACCGTCAAGATCTTCACCCAGGCGGAGTCCTGGCTCGCCGACCACCGCAAGCAGGCCTGGCGCGAGCAGGGGGAGCTGCGGCAGCAGGTGGACTACGCGATCCAGCGCCTGGAGGAGGCAGCCGGCGACGACCTCCTCGTCGCCGGGACCTTGCCCGATGGTCACGAGGCGGCGTCCGGCGACGGGGGCCGTTCTGGCTCGGTGACGCCCGGGGAAGGGGCGGACGCGATCGGGCCCGAGGTGAGGGCCGGTTCCGGCTCCGCCACGGCCGGGGAAGAGGACGGTTCCGCGCTCTTCGACTTGCCGACGGCCACCCGATCTTCTCCCGCTGCGGCCGAGGTTCCTCTGCCCACGGCGGAGGACGATCCCGTGGCCTGGGCTGGAGCCCTGCTGGACGCCGCGCGGGCCGTCGTCGCCCGTACGGCGGACCGGCATGCGCAGGCGGAGCGGGTCTGGCGAGCGGCAGGCTTGCGATTCGAGCAGGCGTCCGCGCTGGCCGACCGGCAGCGCCGGCACGCCGAGGCGCTCACCCTGCGCCGCACCCTGGACGAGCGCGCCGAGGAACGCGCCGAGCTCCAGGCCGTGCTCGACGACGCCGGCCGCGCGGACCGCGTGCTGCCCCTCCTGATGGCGGCCAGACAGCGCGCGGAGACCGCCACCAAGTCCCGCACCCTGGCCACCGACGCCCTCGCCCGCGCCCACCCCCTCCTCACCGCCGACGCCCGCGACGGCAAGGTCCGCGCGTTCGATGTGCCCGCGTCCTCTGACGTCCGCGAGGGCCGCGGTCGTGCGTCCGGTGGGCCTTCGACCGACGGGTCCGACGTCTCCGGTGATCCGTCCGACCTTGGGTCCCAGGGCAGGTTCATGGGCTCTGATGATCACGGTGGCCGCGGTCTCGGTGCCGCGCGCTCGGCCGGCGTCGAGGCGTCGGTCGTCGGGTGGGTGGCGCCGGAGCGGCTGGCCGACCTGGAGCGGCGGCGGCAGGCGGAGATCGCGCGCCTGTCCGGGCTGCTCGCCGAGGAGGCGCGGCTGCTCGTGGTCCGGCGCGATTTGGGCAGGATCGAAGAGGAGCTCATCTCGCTGGCCCGCGAGGACGAGACCGTGGGGGAGCGGCTGGCCGTACTGCCCGCGCTCATCGAGGAGGCCGAGCAGGAGCTCAGCCAGGCTCGCCTCGACGCGGCCCGGATCCCGGCGGCCGAGGCCGTCCGCGAGGCCGCCGCCGACCTGATCGGCATCGACCGCGAGCTGGCGCGGCTCGCGGCCGAGCTCGACGGGCTGACGCAGCGTGCGGCCGAGGTCGCCGCCGCGGAGGCGGAGCTGCCCGCACGGGTCGCCGACGCGGCCGCCCGACTGGCCGACGTACGTTCCGAAATGGCGAACATCCCCGCAGCCGCCGCGACCCTCGACGCGGCCAAGGCCGTGCACGACGCGGTTCACCGGCGAGACACCCTGGCGGGCGAGCTGGAGACGGCCAAGGCGACGCACCAAGCACGGGTGGACCGCGCCCAAGGGCTCCGGGAGCGGTGGCTCGACCTCCGCCAGGCCCGCATCGACGGCATGGCCGCCGAGCTGGCCCGCGACCTCGCCGACGGCCGGCCGTGCGCCGTCTGCGGCTCCGCCGACCACCCCGACCCCGCCGCACCGGCCCCCAGCGCACCTTCGGCCGACGACGAGCACCGCGCCGAACTCGCCCACGAGTCGGCACTGGCCGACCGCGAGGCGGCCGAACGCAACGTGGCCACCCTGGAGTCCCGCCTGGCCGACGCGACCGAGGCCACCGGCGGCCTCGACGCGGACGCGGCCATGACCGCGGTCGAACAGGCCGAACGCGAACTGGCCGCCCTCAAGTCCATCGCGAGCCGCGAACCCACGCTCGCCGCCGAACTGCAACGCGCTGAGGGCGAGCGCGAAAACGCCAGAGAGCGCGCCCGCGAACTCGGCGAAGCCCTCACCGAACACCGCACCCACACCACCCACCTACAAGCCGAACGATCCCGCCTCCGCACCCGCCTGACCCACACCACCATCTCAACCGACGCCACGGACCTCGATGGTGTCCTCCAGGAAGGTGGCATCCGGGCAGTGTCGGAAATGTCGTCTGAAGAGGCGCATGGACTGCTCGCCGCCGCCGAGGAAGAGCTGGGCAGGCTCAAGGTGTCCGCGGCCAGGGAGCCGGTGCTCGCCGAGGAGGCGGCCAGGTTGCGGGGCGAGTTCGACGGGATGCAGGAGCAGGCGCGACGGGTGACCGCGAGGCTGGCTTCCGGCCGTACCCGCCAGGAGGAGTTGAGCGGCGACGCCGCGAGGCTGGGGGCGCGGCTCGATGAGGCGCGCGGCGAGGACGTGACGATCACGGCGCGGCTGTCCAGGCTCAGCGACGAGGCCGAGCTGCTGCGGGAGGCGCTGGAGGCCACGCAGGCGGCGGCCGCGGCCGAGGGGGAGCGCGGCAAGGCGGCGGAGGCTGCCGAGCAGGCGGCGCGGGAGGCGAGGTTCGCCGACGTGGCGGAGGTGGAGGCCGCCGCGAGGAGCATCGCCGAGCGGGAGAGCAAGGCCGAGGCACTGCGCCGGCTCGACGCCCAGCACGCCGCCGTCACCAGCACCCTGGCCGACCCGGAGCTGGTCGCGGCGGCGGCCGAGCCGGTGCCGGACCTGGACGGGCTCGGCGCGGAGCGGGACGAGGCCGAGCGCGCGTACACCGGGCTGGCGTCCGCGCTGGACCGGGCCACCAGCAGGCATACCCGGCTGGGGGAGCTGCGCGGCGAGCTGATGGCCGGCATCGAGCGGTGGCGGCCCGCCGCCGAGCGGCACCAGCTGGTGGAGCGCATGGCAGCCCTGGCCAGCGGCACGTCGAGCGACAACCAGTGGAGCATGAGCCTGTCGTCGTACGTCCTGGGGGAGCGGCTGCGGCAGGTGGTCGACGCCGCCAACGAGCGGCTCGGCCACATGTCCGGCGGCCGCTACCTGCTCCGGCACGATCTCGCCAAGACAGCCGGGTCCCGGGCGCGTTCGGGCGGCGGGCTCGGACTGAAGGTGTACGACGGATGGACGGGAGTGGAGCGTGACCCGGTGACGCTGTCGGGCGGGGAGAGCTTCATCACCTCGCTGGCGCTGGCCCTGGGGCTCGCCGACGTCGTCACGGCGGAGGCGGGCGGGGCGGAGATCGGCACGCTGTTCGTGGACGAGGGGTTCGGGACGCTGGACGAGGACACGCTCGACGGCGTGCTCGACATCCTCGACGGGCTGCGCGTCGGCGGCCGGGCGGTGGGGATCGTCAGCCACGTCGCCGAGCTGCGCTCCCGCATCCCCGCCCAGCTCAAGGTCACCAAGACCCGCACCGGCTCCACACTGTCCGCGATCACGACCTAAGGTCCGCGATCACGGCCTAAGGTCCGCGATCACGGCCTAAGGTCCGCGATCACGGCCTAAGGTCAGCCCTCGTGTCCGGGAAAGAGCAGGGACAGTTCGCGCGGATAGGTCGCGATCAGCCGTAGCTCGTCGTCGGTGAGCGGCCTGCCCGTCATCGCGTTGCAGAGCTGCACCAGCCGGAACGCCAGGTCCTCCTCCCGCACCTCGACGCCGAGGCCGTCCATGACGTGCCGGAACCCGGCCTTCCCGCCGTACTCGCCGGTCAGCACCACCCGCCCGGCTCGCGCGTGCCAGTCCTCGGGGAAAGGACCGAGCGTGGCCTCGTCGTACAGCTCATAGTTGCCGTGGTCCTTCAGCGCGCCGTCGGCGTGGATGCCGCTCTCGTGCGCGAACGCGTTGCGCCCCACCCCCACCTGGTTGTACGGCAGAGGCTGCCCCAGGGCGTAGGCCGCCCACATCCCGAACCTCCTCGCCCACGACAGGTCGAGCGCGTCACCGATCTTCGCCTCCAGGCCGAACCCGTGCTCGAAGGCGAGGATCGTGGAGAGCAGGTCGGCGTTGCCGGAGCGCTCGCCGATGCCGTTGACGCAGGTGTTGATCCACGCGTCCTGCCCGGCGTCGAGGTCGCCGAGCGCGCCGGAGACGGAGTTGGCCACCGCCATGCCGAGGTCGTTGTGGCAGTGCGTCTCGATGGGCAGCGCGACGGCGGTGGCCAGCTTGGCGAACCGTTCGCGGATCCGGTCGGGGGTGTCGCCGCCGATCGTGTCGCAGTAGCGGACCCGGTCCGCGCCCGCCTCCTTGGCCGCCGCCGCGAACTCCAGCAGGAACCCGTCGCCGGTGCGCGAGCCGTCCTCGGCGTTGACGCCGACCGTCCGCGCGCCCGCCGCCTTGGCGGCCCTGACGGCGGCCGTCATCTCCCTGATGATCGCCTCTCGGTCGAGGCGGCCCCGGAACTTGTTCTGGATCATGTAGTCAGAGGTGGAGATGGACAGGTTGTAGTGCTTCAGCCCGAGCGGGATGGCCTTCTCCACGTCCTCCACGACACCCCGGCACCACCCGGACAGCCGCAGCTCGCCGAACGCCCCCGCCTCGGCCAGCGCGACCTGCGCCTTCACGTACGGCACCTCATGGAACAGGAAGGGGAACCCGATCTCGGACTGCGCCACACCGAGTCTGGCCAGATAGAAGTTGACCATGGTCTTGCCGAACTTGGACAGGCCGGTGCGCGCGGTCTGCACGCCGTCCCGGTTGGTCACGTCGAGGAAGTGAACTTGAGGCATACGGTCACGTTGACACGCCTCTTCAATGTGTATCAATATTGATTTTCGTCAATATAGGAGGCGGCCGGTGGAGTGGATCGACGCGGCGACCGCGGCGGAGCGGCTCGGCATCAAACCGGCCACGCTCTACGCGTACGTGAGCCGTGGCCTGCTCAAACGCCGCCACGATGACAGCGGGCGGCGCAGCCTCTTCGACGCGGCCGAGATCGAGCAGCTCGCCAGGCGTGGGCGGCCACGCGGCCAGCCGCCGGAGCTGGTCATCGAGTCCGCCGTCACCGCGCTCGGCCTCGACCGCCCCTACTATCGCGGCCACGACGCCCTGACCCTGGCCCGCTCCACGGGCTTCGCGGCCACCGCCGAGTGGCTGTGGACCGGCGATCCGACCCTCCTGCCCGAGCCCAGCCCTTCCGGCGTGCCCGAAAGTGAACCGGCTGGAGATGCCTACGCCCGCGGTAGAGAGGCGCGGCCCTGGGAGTGCGACCCTGAGGCGGTGCGGTCGGCCGTTGCCGCGCAGCGCGACCTGCCCGACGGCATCCTGCCGCTCGACCGCCTGCAAGTGATCACCACCGTGCTCGGCGCGTCCGACTCCCTCCGCTACCACCTCGACCCCGAGTCCGTCACCGCCACCGCCCGCCGCCTCATCAGCGGCCTGGTCGAAGCCCTGCCCGTCCTCCAGCAGCCCCAAGGAACCTCGATCGCCGAGCGGCTCTGGCCCCGCCTCACCCCGCACCCCGCCACCCCCGCCCTCCTGCGCACCCTCGAAGCCGCCCTCGTCCTGCTCGCCGACCACGAGCTGGCCGCCTCGACCCTGGCCGCCCGGGTGGCCGCCTCAGCCAAGGCCGACCCGTACGCCGTGGTGCTCACCGGCCTCGGCGTCCTCGGCGGCCCGCTGCACGGCGGCGCATCCTACGCCGCCGAACGCCTCCTGCACGAGGTCACCACCCCGGCCCAGGCACCGCGCGTGATCGCTGACCGGATCCGCCGAGGCGAGCGCATCGCAGGCTTCGGCCACAGCGTCTACAAGAACGGCGACGCCCGAGGCAGATTCCTCCTCGACCTGATCACCCAGGCAGCCCCCGGCCACGACAGGCTGGCCGTCGCCCGCGCCGTGCTGGACGAGGTGCGCAGACGCCGCCTCCCCGAGCAGAACGTCGACTTCGCCCTCGCCGCCTTCACCGAGGTCACCGGCATGGTGAGCGGCGCGGGCGAGGCCATCTTCGCGATCGCCAGAACCGCCGGCTGGCTCGCCCACGCCATGGAGGAGTACGCCAACGGCACTCTGCTCCGCCTCCGCGCCACCTACATCGGCCCGCCGATCAGATGACTCGCACCACCCTTCGACGCCACGTCACCAGAATGGTGCGGCCGAGAAACTCTCGCCGACGCGGCGGCTCTCGGCTCTGAGCTCTGATCGATCAGCTGTGCCAGACCACCTGGATGATCTCTACCAAGCGCCGGTACTCAACGATCAGGTACGTGATCATCCCCGCTCCACCTGTGCCGAAGGTACGGGTCCTCATCGGGGCGTCAGGCCGTTCCCCCATGAATGGGTCGCCATTCCAAGGGGCGACCTGCAGGAATACAGTCGCCTCGTGGAATGGCACGAGCGCTTCGGCTGGTAGGGCCGCGATCTGCTCTTCTATCTGCTTGCCCTGACCGACCGTGTACATCTATTGGTCCAGCCTTAGACCGAGCTCGGCAGCCCGCTCGGCCAAAACGTCCCGAAGGGGTCGACCTGGGACATAATCGCCACTCTCTATCTGGTCTTGAACGTGAGTGGCGTGCTCCAAAACCTGTTCATACTCGCCGGTCGCCTTCATCCGTGCTATATGCCACCAGTGAGCAAGCAGATCATTCACGGGCGAGAGGTCCAGCTCCTCGGTGGCCTTGGCCATGGCCTGCCGGTAACCCTTGTCGAAGTAGCTGCGGTCGGCAGGAGGCAGGCACGCACGGATGTTACGAGGACTCCGATCGCCGTTCAGCGCCTCGACGATCTGCTCAGCAGCCCGTACGGTGACCGGTTCGTGCTGCGCAGCTGTCATGTTGCCACCTCCTGCTGGTAGCGCCCGAGCCGCTAATAAGTTGGGCGCGTGCGTACGCCGATTTTAGCCGCTTGCTCGCCGCCCTCGTATGAAGTGCGGTTACGCATTATCAGTCGTCCTGTCCACGTACGCCGCCAGGGCGCGCACCCGGTCGGCGTGCTGGTCGTGGCCGACGATCACCGGTGGTTCGTTGTACGGCATCGCGTCGGAGGAGCGGCGGAGCTTGATGTACTGGCCGCAGGCGTCGATCGCGTACGGCTCCATGTCGTCCTGCAGCGCCCCGATGACCGTGATGCCGTACGTCTCCCCGATCCGCCGGAACAGCGCCACCGCCTCCCGCCGGTGCTCCTTGCCCAGGTTGCGGCCCAGCTCGTCCAGCACCAGGCACAGGTGCCCGCCGCCGGAGGAGGCGATGGCCGCCGCGCACACCAGCTTGACCGCCTTCTCGTCCATGAGCGCGGTGTTGGCCCGGCGGTTGTACGGCACGTAGCCCTGCCCCTCGCCGCGCCGCCACTTCGGCGTCACCCGCCACTGCCAGCGCTGCTCCGGGTCGGCGGGGGCGGGCGGCACCGGGAACTCCAGGGTCGCGCCGTAGCCGCCGTACGAGCTGTCGAGCTTCTCGAACTCCTCGGCCACCCGGGTGAGCCGCGCCCTGATCGCCGCCGTCAGCGCCGCCCGGTGCACGGCCGTCGACTGGGCCGCCTCCTCCGCGCCCTTGTCGGCCGCCGCCAGGTCACGCTGCCTGGACACCACCTGCGCCTCGATCTGCCGCCGCTGATGCTTCTCGTACTCCTCCTGCGCCCGCAGGTAGGACGCCAGCGACCCGCACACCGCCGCGAACGTCGCCTGCTCCCGCGCCGTGCTGCCACCGCGCTCCTGCAGCAGGAACCGCAGCTCCTCGGGAACCTCGTCATCCTCCTGCGGGAACGTGTCACGCAACGCCTGGTCGAGGAGGCGTTCGGCGGCCCGCCACCACTCGTCGGCCGTCCGCCCCCGCTCCTCCTCCGGCAGCGCCCGCACCCACTCGCCGGCCGTTTCCACGGTGCCGCCCCAGTCGGCGGCCAGCGCCGCCAGCTTGAGCGCGTCCCGCTCGGCGCCGACCTTCGCCTCCTGCTCGCGCGCCCGCGCCCGCTCGGCCTCGTGCCGGTGCCGGCGCCCCTCCAGCCGTTCGATCTCCATGTCCCGGGTGCGGGCCCGGAAGTCGAGCGCGCCCGCCTGCCGTTCGGCCTCCGCGACGCGCGGCACCAGCTCCTCCAGCGCCGCCGTCAGCTCGCTCAGCCTGGCCCGCCGCTCGCCCAGCCGCCGCTCCAGCTCCTCCAGCCGCACCCCGGCCCTGGCCCCCTCAAGCCTGCGCTGCGCCTGCGCGACCGCTTCCTCCTCATCCCGTACGGCCTGCGCGGCGGTCTCCTGGATGTCCAGGGCGCGGTTCAGCCGCTGCTCGGCCGCCTTGATCCGGGCCTCGCGCCCCGTCGCCACCCCGTCGAACGCGCCCACCACGCTCACCCCGGCGGCGCTGACCAGCACGGACCCGGGCAACTTGGCCAGCGCGGCGGCGGCAGCCTCCAGCTGCGAGGCGTCCACGATCACCGCGTGCTCGCCTGGCCATCCCCGCAGGTCGTCCAGCCGAAGATCCCCGGCCGGCCCGCCCCCGGAACCGACCCGGTCGCCCCTCGTGCTGGCGTGGTCGCGGGCCTGCTCGGCCACGTCGAGCGCGTCGAGCAGCCCGGTCGCCCCCACCCCCGCCGCCGACAGCGCGTTGAGCTGGGCGGCCGCCGGACCTCCTTCGGCGTCGTCCAGCGCCGCCTGCGCGGAGGCCGTCTCCCGGTCGGCCACGCCGAGCGCCTTGAGCGCCTCGTTCAGCCGGAGCCCGACCTCCTTCAGCTCCCGCTCGGCCGTGGGCACGTCGCGGCCGTCGGCGAACCTGCGAGCCTCCTCCAGCGCGGGGATCATCGCGCGCAGCTCGTCGGCGGAGTTCTCCGCCACGGCACGGTCGGCGTCGAGCTTGCCGGCCCGCGCCTGGAGGGCGGCGAGCTCCCTGCGCGCCTCCGTGACACTCCGGTCGAGCGTGTCCTCCTTGAGCGTGCCGATCTCCGCCTTGACCATGGCGATCGCCTCGGCCGCCGCCTCACTCGCCGCCTGGTGGCGGGCCAGCTCGGCGGCGAGCGCCTCGTCCTTGCCCGCCGCGTCGGCCAGTCTCCTGGCCTGCCTGCCACGCCAGCACCGCAACGCCCCGGCCAGTCGCACCCGCGCCTGGTCCCGCCGGTCGAACGTGGCCAGCAACGCCTTCGACTCCGCCTCGAACTCCGCCAGCCGCTCGCCCGCCAGCGCGGCCCGTACCCGCTTGGCGTGCTCGTCCCGGCGGGCCTCCCGCTCCTGCTCCAGCTCCGCGTCCAGCCCCGTGAGCGCGGCGATGGCCTCGAAGACCCGCTCGGGGGAGATCTCGTTGAGCGGCTGGGAGAGCAGGTTGGTGGCGACCTTGCTGCGCACACTGGTCGACAGGAACGACACGCACCGGACCCGATCCCCGTACAGCACCTTGGTGAGATCACGCGCCACCACGTCCCGCCGCCCGGCGGACCTCGGCAGCGACGCCCACAGCTCGTCGGCCCGCGCCACCCGCTCGGCCTCGGATGCCGCGGCGGCCAGGTGCACTCCCTCGCGCCAGCGGATCTCCAGATGCGGCGCCTCCTGGTTGACCCGCAGCCAGACGGTGACGGCTCCGCCGGAGGTGGCGGTCACCTCGAACAGCTCCCCGTCCGCACCGGCCACCGCGTCGACCGACGTCGCCGCCGTGAAGTCCTCCATGCCCGCCGGAGCGAAGACGCCCACGATGTAGCCGTGATCGGCGCTCGCCCACTGCCGCGCGCCCGCGCCGCTGGCCAGCTCGGCGTTGAACAGCAGCTCCGACACCGCCTTGGCGCCCGAGGCGAACCGCCACTGCTCGTCACCCAGCAGCGCCGTGATCGAGGCGATGAACGATGACTTGCCCGCGCCGTTGGAGTCCTTGGGCCCGGCGCCCGCCACCACGATGAGCGTGCCGGGCACCGTCGGCACCGGGTGGGTGGACAGCCGCGAGATGTTGACCGCTTGGACAGCGATCAGCACCCGTTCGCCGACGACGTTCTCCACCTGCGCCACCTGGACCCCCATGATCCTTCCGCCCGCACGCCCATCGCGTGCGGCTTCGTACGCTTCCAACCCGCGCCCCCTCGCTGCCTGCACCCTCCCAGGACTCGCAGGCATGGTTCTCAGGACCGCGGTTTCACCATGTGCACGTGTGATCCATGCCCGTCACCGTGCCGACCTGCGAGCTCGTACGGCCGCCGCCAGCGGTGTGTCCGGGCCGGCGGCCAGGATCAGCTCCTCCTGCAACCGTCGCCGCGCCGCCGGGGTGAGCCGGTGGAACTGCGGACCGGGCACGTAACCGCCCGCCTCCTCGCCCGCTTTCACCTGGGTCAGCAGCCCCGCGTGCCGCAGCGTCCGCAACGCCGACTCCAGCTCACCGATCGGCAGCTGGGTGTGGCGGCGCAACTCGTCGGCCGGCGTGGGATGCGGCGACAGCCACGAGTCCTCCGGCAACAGCCCTTCGGCGCGCGGGATCGCCACCGAGTGCACCAGCACCAGCGTCAGCACCGCCCGCTCGCTCTCACCCAACCCAGCACCGGTATCCGCCCCGCCAGCGCCCGCGCCCGGTGAGGTCGAAGGGGCCATGAAGACACCCTTCGAGCCGGCTGCGGCCTCGGCGGCGCGATCTGAGCCGGTGGCGGTGACCTCGTGGCCAAAGGCCGAGGCGAGGGCGGCGGCCTCGTCGTCGTAGCCCGTGATCCAGCGTTCACGGTGCTGGATCAGGGTGCGCCCACGCCGGGCGAGCATCTCACCGAGCGTGCGGCGCAGCGCCGGATCGCGCAGCGCGGCGAACCTCGCCTCCTGTACGGGCTCGGCGGCGTGCTCCACCACCATGAAAGCCGCCACCAGCTCGGCCCGCCGCCGCTCGTCGTAGGCCCCGAGCAGGTCGTCGAACTCCACCACGCCAGACTCCACCCGCCCACCACTCACCGACCCACGCAGGTCAGTGCCGCCCCGAGAACCGTCCGCAGATCGGGGATCCCCCGGGTCGGTGGCGTCGGCGAGCCCTCCGGGCTGAACCACCGGCGTGGCATCGGATGCGCGAGCCGCCGTCGCACGGTCGGCGTCGGGCGCGTGGGCCGCCACCGCAAGGTCGGTGTCGGGCAGGTGGGTCGCCGTCACGAGGTCGGTGCCGGAGGTGCGGGCTGCCGCCACGAGGTCGGCGTCGGGCACCACGGTCAGCGCCCGGCGCTCCGGCTCGGGGACGCGCCGGACCAGATCCTTCAGGACGGACTGCGACTCCACCGGCCACAGGGCGCAGCGCGGGCCCAGGGAGACAATGCCGTCGGCCATGACGATCCACGCCGAGTCGTGCAAGCGGCGCAGCGCACCGATGGCCCAGTTGCGCATCAGGTCGTCGCTGCGGCCGATCAGTGCCCGGTAGGTGTCGAGCACCCGCTCCATCGGCGCGGGCTCGCCCGGCCACGGGTCGGTGGACTGGTCGGCCCAGCAGCATGCGAGCACCGCCGCCAGCACCCGCCGCGTCTCTCCGGCACGCTCCACCGGCATGGGCGCCACCTGATGCTCCTCCAGCAGCGAGGGCGTCACCCCGTCCGGCCACAGCGGCAGGGCCTGGCCGGTGTAGTCGTGGCGCGACAGCCGTACCATCCCGCCGGGGGCCGGGACCGCGGCGCCCAGCGAGAGAGGCCCGCCCGAGCGAGCCCGCACATGCGCGACCGCGTCAGCCGCGGGACCGACATCGGAACGGCGACGCGCGTCAGCCGCGAGACCAGCACGGGGACGGTCGTCGCTCATCGGACGCGCTCCAGGTAGCCGTGGGACAGCCAGGCCGGCTCACGAGCCGGATCGATCGTGAGGGAGTCGGACCAGGCGAGCCGGTAAGGCAGCTCCGGCCGCAGATCGACGGTCGTCAGGTCGGCGAGCAACCGGCGCGCGGAGGGCCAGTCGGGGCCGAGCACGTCGGCCAGCGCGACCCGCGTCGACGCCCCCAGCAGGGTCTCCGCCAGCTCGGTCAGCCGCTCGACCGCGGCCGTGGGCGAGGAGTCGAGCGAGTCGCCGGGCCCGGGATCGGGCAGGGCGGAGCGTGGGGGAGTGGGCTGCGCGGGGGTCGGGCGCGGAGCCTCGTCGACGGCGCGGGCGATGGCGGCCGGATCGTGCCAGGGCGCGGGCGCGTCGAACACGAACCCGTCCAGCACGGCCGCCAGCTGCTCCTTGGACGCCGTCTGGGCGAACGTCCGCCACGCCTCCGTCGGCAGCAACGTCAGGTTGCGGGTCATCCCGGCCGAGTCGGCGAGCCGCCCGGCGGCCCGCCGCGAGGCGTCGCTGTAGGAGTAGATGGCGGCGCGCAGGTCGGTGCAGGACCGGTCGAGCTCGGGCCAGCGGGTGAGGATGGTGCCGTGCAGGCTCTGCGCCCGGTGCGCGATCTCCTCGGTGCCCCACAGCTTGGGCGCCTGCTCGCGCAGCTCCTCGATCGTGCCGGTGGTGAGCGTGATCAGCTCCAGCGCCCACAGCCGGAACGCGCGCGCCAGATTCGCGGCACTCTGCCGGGCCTCGTCCATCGTGGTGCGCGGATCGGCGACGTTGAGATCCTCCAGCGCGAGCAGCCGGTGCATCTCGGACTGCCCGCCGTCGTCCATCATCCGCCGGATGAACATCAGCCCGACCACGCTCGTGAACGACGCCCGATAGCGGAGCTGGTTGGGCTTGGGGAACACCTCACGGATCGCCCCGAGCCCCTTGAGCACGCGCAGCCGGTTGTCGAACTGGTCGGTCGGATGCGCCCGGCAGGCGAAGCGCATCTGCTCGTGCGTTAGCCACTCCTCACCGGCCTCCGCGAACGCCGCGAACAGCGTCTCGGCGATGTCGACCAGGGCCGGGTCGTCGACCACCGCACCGCTGTCGCGGGCCAGCGCCGCGAACATGCGGCGATAGGTGGACAACACCGCCTCGTCGGTGAGCGCGGTGTCGAGAGTCAAGGGCTGCTCGGGCACGCGCACTAAGGTACGGCCTCCCGCCGACATTCTCGGACCGGTGCCATGATCGGGCCCATGCGCCGTGTCGAGCCCCCGGCCACAAAGTCAGCAGCACGGCATGAGCGCCATCGCCATGGTGGGAGCGGGGTGAGCCGGTAGGCCCTATTGAAGTGGATTCATCAAGTACGCGCCGGCGACCACCGAGCCCACCCCGACCAGCAGGAAGAAGAACACGTAGAACCCGCCGGGCAGGAACGTCAGCCTGGCGAGCTGGTCGGCGTCGGAGTCGCGGGCCTGCCGCCTGCGCCGTTTGCGCTGCAGTTCGAAGATCGGCCGGATGCCGCCGAAGAGCAGGAACCAGACCACCACCAGGGCCACCACCTGCTGCACCTCGGCGGGGGCGTACATCGACACCGCGAACACCGCCCCGCCCGTCACCAGCAGGATCAGCGCGCCGTACAGGTTGCGGATCAGCAGCAGCATGCAGACCAGGAACAGCAGCATGCTCCAGATGAGCAGCGTGATCCGCCCCTGATCGGTCAGCCAGGCGGCCGCCAGCCCGAGCAGCGAGGGCGCCAGGTAGCCGGCGAGCGCGGTCAGCACCATGCCGGGCCCGTTGGGCCTGCCCCGGGTGAGCGTCACGCCGGAGGTGTCGGAGTGCAGCCGGATGCCCTCCAGCTTGCGCCGCGTGAGCAGGGCCATCACGGCGTGGCCGCCCTCGTGGGCGATCGTGATCAGGCCTCTGGTCAGCTGCCAGGACATGGTGAAGGTGACGATCGCGAGTGCGGCGAGTGCCGAGCCGCCCACGACCCAGGGGTCGGGGGCGGACTGGACCTCGATCAGCTGAGCCCAGAGCTTGTCCATCGAGAAGAAACCCTATCCAGGTAAAGTCTCGGCCGTGCTCACAGAACGACATTCTGATGCGGACGTTCCAGGTTGATGGCGGGCGCTCGGCCTGACGGCCTGAGGGTGCACGTCCTGCCCGGCGAAACTATGCCCCGCTTTGCGTGATCTGGGGCTGGCTGGGAAGGTGGTCCTCGGCAGTGATTTCCCCACCATTCCGCACCCGTATGCGCATCAGCTCCACGCACTCGACCGGCTCGATCTGGGTGACGACTGGTTGAGGGCCGTGTGCTGGAGCAACGGCCTGGTCATGATCTGATGGAAAAGTGAACGAACGGCACGTTGCGCTGATCACAGCGTTCCATGAGGCTCTGAGTCACGCCGACTTCGCGGCGATGGAGCGTTGCTACCACCCCGAGGTGAGCTTCGGAGACCCCATCTTCCAGGAGGTGGAGGGCCGCGAGCGGGTGATGGCGATGTGGCGGCTCCTGCTCGGGGTCCGCGACAGGTTGCATGTCACCTACGGTGATGTGACCGCCGACGACTTCTCCGGCAGCGCGCACCGGACCGCCCGCTACACCTTCGCCAAGACCGGGCGCGAGGTGGTCAGCGAGATCGACGCGCAGTTCAGGTTCGACGGGGACCTGATCGTCCGGCATCACGAGGAGTTCGACTTCAAGCGCTGGTCCAAGATGGCGCTGGGCCGTCCGGCCGGACTGTTGTTCGGCTGGACCCCGATGTGGCGCAAGACCATCCGCGATCGAGCACTGCAGGAGCTGAACCAGTTCCGTCCTTAGGAGGTGGCATGGCCAGGGTGAAAGGGCTCAGGCGTACCGGCGCGACCCGCGAGGAGGCGCCCGAACACTCGATGGACCCGCGCGCCTCCGACGAGCCGCCCTACCGGCCGACCGTGATCAACAACACGATCTACCAGGACGGCAAGGCGGTCGACAACCCCGGCTCGCTGGCCGACGCCTTCGAACGCCTCAAGCAGATGCCCGGCGCCCTGGCCTGGATCGGCCTCTACCGGCCGAAGGAGTGGGAGCTGGTCAAGCTCGCCGAGGAGTTCGAGCTGCACGAGCTCGCCCTGGAAGACGCGATCGTGGGCTCCCAGCGGCCCAAGGCCGACCGCTACGGCGACACCCTCTTCGTCGTGCTGCGCGCCGCCCGCTACCTCGACGACGTCGAGGAGGTGGCGTTCGGCGAGGTGCACATCTTCGTCGGCCCCAACTTCGTGCTCACCGTACGGCACGCGGAGGCGCCCGACCTCCAGGCGGTCCGCAAGCGCATGGAGTCCGACCCCGACCTGCTCCGCCAGGGCCCCCAGGCGGTGCTGTACGCCATCCTGGACGCCGTCGTCGACGGCTACGCCCCGGTCGTGGCCGGGCTGCAGAAGGACATCGAGGAGATCGAGGCCCAGGTGTTCGGCGGCGACCCGTCGGTCTCCCGCCGCGTCTACGAGCTGTCCGGCGAGGTCATCGAGTTCCAGCGCGCCACCGTGCCGCTGGTGCGGCTGATCGACGGGTTCATCGCCGGCGCCGAGAAGTACGACCTCAACGAGGAGTTGCTGAGTTACCTGCGGGACGTGGCCGACCACGTCATCACGGTCACCGAGCGGGTGGCCTCCTTCCGCCAGCAGCTCCAGGACATCCTGGTGGTGAACTCGACGCTGGTCACCCAGGCGCAGAACGCCGAGATGGCCCGGATGACGGAGGTCAGCATCCGGCAGGGGGAAGAGGTCAAGAAGATCTCCTCCTGGGCGGCCATCCTGTTCGCCCCGACGGTGGTCGGCGGCATCTACGGCATGAACTTCGACAACATGCCGGAAACCCACTGGGCCTTCGGCTATCCCTTCGCCATCCTCCTCATGGCCGCCGTCTGCATCACCCTGTACGTGATCTTCAAACGGCGCGACTGGCTGTGAAGTCCGGGCATGGCCCGGATCTGGGCCATGGGGCGACCGGTGGGCGGCAGGCTGGGTGGAGGGCGACGGTGCGCGACGGGGCGTGCCCCCTTGCCTGCCGCGACCTCACGCCGTGCGGATGGTGCGCCTCCCGACGAGAGATGTGACGCCGAGGGTGACGCTGATCCCGATCACGATGGTGACCGCGTAGGGCAGCGGTGCCGCCGCCTGGAGGGGATTGCCGGTTTTGACGATGGCGAAGGGCAGGACGGTGACGAACGCCCCTACGCTTCCGGCAATGGTGCTGATGGCGGTGGCCGCACCGATCTCGCGTACGAGCATGCGCTGTGTTTGTGCGCTGGTCGAGCCGATGAGGGACATGACCGCGAACTCCTCGCGGCGTTGGGTGATGGAGGCGACGAGGTTGTTGGTGAGGGCGATGGCCATGAACGCCGCGATCAGGGCGACGACGAAGTAGTTGATCGAGGCGAGGACCTGGGCTGTGCTGTTCGCCGTGCCGACGCTGTTCTCGATGCCTTGCATGGTGAGCGTGCCCGCGGCGACAGTGACGAAAAGGGTCAGGAAGGTCACGGTCGGCCGTACCCGCTCCGGGGCCGCGGAGAGGTTGATCGCGGCCAGGTGGGCGGGGGCGGTGGTGCGTGCCGGGCGGAAGGCATCGAGCGTGGCGTTCGCCGTGGCGACGAGCTCCGGGGCGAGGACGCACATGCCGACGGCGACGAGGACGCAGCCGGGCCCGGTCATCGCGGTGGTGAGCACGTCGGCCGGATCCATGGCGAGTACCGCGGCCGATGAGGCCAGACCGGCGGCGATCATGAACGCCGCGGCGATCCGGCGCCGCCGTCCCGGATGCCGTCCCGTACGGCGGCGTCGGGGTGGAGACGCATCGGCCACAGGGCTGCGGTGCGCGAGGGCACGGCTGCCTATCCATGCGGCGAGTACGCTCGCGGCCAGCACGATGAGTACGCCGAGGATCGGAAGGAGCACACCGGGAGCGAAGACCGAGGCCGCGTCGGTGAGGCCGGCGGAATGGATGCTCCGTGTGACGATCCAGCCGACCATGTAGCCGACGGCCAGGCCCGGGAGCGCCGTGATGGCGGAGATGGCCGCTGTCTCGATGACGAGCATCTGCTGCACTTGTCGAGGGCTCGCGCCGATGAGACGGATGCCCGCGATCTCACCGGCGCGGCCGGTGAGAGCGACACTGATCGTCGACACCATGGCGAACAGGACGATCGCGACCGCCCAGCCGCCCATGATGAGCGGGAACTGCACCAGGAACGCGCGGTCGGCGGCGGCCGTACTCTCGGCCAGCCCGGTGCCGAGCAGGCTCATCATGCCCGTCACCAGGATGGTGCCGACGAGGGTGACCAGGCCCGTGGCGATCGCGGCGGCGCGGTGATGCGCGAAAGAGCGCATGGCGATCTTGATCATCGGTTCACCGCCGTGTCCTGGGCGGCCTGTTCCGCGGATTCGACCAGGACGGCCATTCTGCCGGCGACCTGCTGCGCGGTGGGGTGCGGGAGGTGATCGACGATCCGGCCGTCGGCGAGGAAGAGGACGGCGTCGGAATAGGAGGCGGCGACCGGATCGTGGGTGACCATGATGATCGTTTGACCGTGATCCGCGAGTTCACGCATCAATCGCAGGACTTCCCTGGCGCTGCGAATGTCGAGGGCGCCCGTGGGCTCATCGGCGAAGACGATGTCGGGGTCGGTGATCAGTGCTCGCGCGACGGCGACGCGTTGCTTCTGGCCGCCTGACAGCTGATGAGGGCGGTGGCTGCCCCGGTTGCCGAGCCCCACGCGGGTGAGCAGTTCGGTTGTGCGCGCCGGTTCGGTCTTCCGGGAGTCCAGGCGCAGGGGGAGCTCGACGTTGTCGATGGCCGAGAGCGCGGGCAGGAGGTTGAACGACTGGAAGACGAATCCGACGCGGCGTCGGCGCAACCGCGCGAGCTGGGTCTGATCGAGCCCGCGAAGGTCTTGCCCGTCGAGCTCGACGGAGCCTGACGTCGGATTCTGCAGCCCGGCGGCGCAGTGCAGGAGGGTGGTCTTGCCGGAACCCGACGGTCCCATGATCGCCAAGAAGGATGATCGGGCGACATTGAGGTCGACGTCGCGCAGGGCGTGGACGGGTCCGGCCTCACCTGGATATTCGCAGCGGAGAGCGCGGATGCGCAGTACGGGTGGCGCGGGCGCGGCAGCGGCGTACGGAGTCATGGAACCTCTCTAAAAAAGCGTTTTAAATGATCGTTTAATACGAATGTTGATTTGATACGGTAGAGCATATGAGTGCCAAGGACAAGCTGTTGCTGGCGGCGCGCGAGTGTCTGCTGGCCCAGGGGTACGCGCACACGACCGTGCGAGACCTGGTCGCGGCGTCGGGAGCGAACCAGGCGTCGATCAACTACCACTTCGGGTCCAAGGAGCGGTTGCTCACCCGGGCCTTGCGCGATCTCAACACGGAATGGGGTGAGCTGCTGTTCGCGGTGCTCAAGGAAGCCGACGGCGTCGCCGACGGCACGCGGTCCAGGCTCGGCGATCAGGTAGGCCTGTGGGGCCGGATCATCGACTCGATTCAGGCGAACCGATCGCTGTGGTTCGTCAACTTCGAATCTGTCGCGTCCGTACGGCAGGACGACGAGATCCGGGGAATGATCGCCGGCGGTCAAGAGCTCGCCAGGGCCTCGCTGGCGCGGGCGTTCGCCGGCCTCGGACCGGACAGCGATCCGGGCGAGGTGCACGCGGCCGGATCGCACTACCTCGCCCTGCTCGTCGGGCTTGCCTCCCAATGGCTCACCGACCCTGAGCGTGCGCCGACGGCGGAGCAGTTCGTGGCCGCCACCTTCAGCCCCGGCCCTCGCCGCTGACGCTGTCTCTTCGCGCGTGAGGCCGCATCGCCATCGGGCCTCACTCTTGTGTACGGCAAGAAGTCGTGTTTGAGTACTCATATGCGAGCAACGCGCCTTTTCATTCTCGGCGCCCTGGCCGACGGCGGCCCCATGCACGGGCACAAGATCCGAGCCGCAGCGCAAGTCGACCGGGTCGAGTTGTGGGCGGACATCAAGCCCGGATCGCTGTACGGCGCGCTGCGCCGGATGGCGGACGAAGGCGTCGTCGAGGTGGTCCGCACCGAGCAGGAAGGCAATCTCCCTGCTCGGACGGTGTACGGCATCACCGACAAGGGCCGGGCCGAGCTGGTCTCGGTGATCAGGTCCGTCCTGGCCGACACGAGCCTCCGGCCGGATCCGATCCAGCTGGTTCTCCTGCACGTCGACGAGATCGGGCGCGATGAGCTGCGCGCGGCGGCCCAGCAACGGCGCGACTCCTACGGCACGCAGTTCGACTTCTGGCGCAACCTCCGCACCGTGGCCGAGCCCCACCTGACCAGGTTGGAGGCCGTCGCCTTCGACCACACTCTGATGCGGCTCCAGACGGAGGTCACCTGGCACGACCGCCTGCTGGCGGAGCTCGCGGACCCGACCGAGCAGACCTGACGGCACGAGCTACGCGTCCTCACAGAAAGCGGAACTCTCATGTCCCCGAAGAGATTGGACGTCGCCGTGATCGGCGGCGGGATCGGCGGGCTCTGCCTGGCGCAGGGTCTGAGGCGAGCCGGCGTGCGCGTCACCGTGTACGAACGGGACCGCACGGCCGACTCGCGGCTCCAGGGCTTCCGGCTGAACATCGAGCCGACCGGGAGCGCCGCCCTGCACGCCTGCCTGCCCCCCGTCCTGTGGGAGCTGCTGGTGGCCACCGCGGGCGACCCAGGGCGCGGGATCGGCTTCCGCGACGAGCGGATGCGGCCGCTCATCCTCATCGGGCAGGGCGGCCCGGCTCGTGACCCGCTGGACCCCGCGACCAGCGAGCACGCGGTCAGCCGCGTCACGCTGCGCAAACTGCTGCTGGCCGGTCTGGAGGACGTCGTCCGCTTCGACCATGAGTTCACCGGCTTCGCACGGGGGGACGACGGGACGGTCACGGCGAAGTTCGCCAACGGCACCACCGCGACCGCCGACGTGCTCGTCGCGGCCGACGGCGTCAACTCCCGGGTGTGGTCGCAGCTCCATCCGGAGGCCGGCCGCACCGAACTGCCGGCGACGGCCGTCGCCGGCAAGCTGTTCCTCACCGAGGAGAACCGGCGATGGCTGCCGGACCTGCTCGCCGGCCGGAACGTCTTCTGGCCGCGCAGGGACTTCCTGTTCACCGCGATCTTCCACAGGCGCGAGCACCCCGCGTCGATCACCGCCAGGCTCGGCGACCGGGTGCGCGCGCTCGGGCTCGACCCGGAACACCTGCTGGCGGACTCACATGACGACGACTACGTCCTGTGGGCGTTCATCACACACCGCGACTCCCTCCCGGCGAGCTTCACGTCGAAGGCGCAGGACGACCCGGCCGCGCTGCGGGAGTTGCTGGCCGAGCGGACGGCCGGGTGGCATCCCGACCTGCGCCGCCTCCTGTCCGCCTCGACCCCGGACACCCTCTACCGGACCGGGTTCAGCGCCGCCGAACCGATCGTCCGGGGTGAGACCGGCAATGTCACCGGGCTCGGGGACGCCGTCCACCACATGCCACCGGTCGGCGGGCTCGGCGGCAACACGGCGCTGCGCGACGCACACCGGCTCTGCACCGCGCTCACCGCGGCCGACCGTGGCGAGGAGTCGTTGGTGCGGGCGTTGGGCGCCTATGAGGCGGACATGCTGCGCCACGGGTTCGAGACGGTCCGCGAGGTGGTGCGCAACACCGAAGCCGCGATCACCAGAAGCACGCTGAAGCGATCAACGACTCGAAGGTTCTTCCGGGTCTGCGGGGCCATCCCGCCCCTCGGCCGCGCGGTGTTCGGGAAGCGCTGAGGCGGTCAACTGTGAAGGCGGACGGGCAGCCGGGTGACGCCGCGCTGGAAGTCGGATCGCCGGCCGACTTCCTCAGCCGGTACCGCCAGTTCCAGGTGGGGAAACCGAGTCATCAGCGCGGTGAACACGACCTGTCCCTGCAGACGGGCCAGCGGCGCGCCGAGGCAGTAGTGGAGGCCATGCCCGAAACCCAGATGCGGGTTCTGCGCACGGTCCAGCCGCAGCTCGCCCGCGTCCTGGAAGCGGGCTCCGTCACGGTTGGCCTCTGCCAGGCTGACCAGCACCCGTGAGCCGGCCGGAATGGACCGACCGCCGAGCTCGATCGCCTCAGTGGTCCTGCGCTGCGTCGCGGTGGCGACCGGCGACTCGTACCGGATGAACTCCTCGATGGCGGTCGGCAGCAGCTCGGGTTCGTCGCGTAGCCGGATCCATCGGTCGCGGTCGTCGAGCAGGACGAACACGCCGTTGCCGATCAGGTTGACAGTGGTCTCATGGCCGGCGATCAACAGCATGAACACCATCGACGTCAGCTCGTCCTCGGACAGTCGATCGTCCTCCTCACGCGCCGCAAGCAGACCGCTCAGCAGGTCATCGCCGGGATGCGCGGCCCGGTCGGCCAGCAGGGCCCGTATGCGCTTCAACACTCTCGCCAACGCGTGGGGCATCTCGTGCTGCCGGGCCGGGCCGGCAGCCACGATCGCGGACCAGTCGCGGAACTCGATGCGATCCTCGACCGGCACGCCAAGGAGCTCGCAGATGACCTGCAGCGGCAGCGGGTAGGCGAACGTCTCGATCAGATCGACCGTCTCGTGGGCGGCGATCGCATCGAGCATCTCGGCGGTCATCTGCTCGATGCGCGGGCGTAGAGCCTCGACGCGGCGGGCGGTGAACGTGGCCGAGATCAGCCGGCGTAGGCGCGTGTGGTCCGGAGGGTCGAGGAACATCATCATGCGCAACATCGAGCCGGCGAGCTCCGGCTCAAGGCCGAGTTCCTCGGCCTTGAGCACCTTGGACAGACGCCGGTCCGACAGCGCCTGCTGAGCAGCCTCGTAGCCGGTGACCAGCCAGGCCGAGGTGCCGTTGGGTAAAGTGATCATCTGGACATCAGAGGTCACTGCACTCTCCTCACATCGCGCCCACAGATCGTTCCGCGGTGAATGCGCGTTCACAACGATATTGCGGTGTTCGCGGTCTTGGGTGCCCGGCAAGCCGGTCGGCCAGCGGCGCGGGGGCCTTCCCCGAGGTGTGGAGACCCTCTACCAGCCTGGGTCCAGTGCCGCCGACCGCAGCGAGGAGCAGCCGCCGCGGGCGTTGGGCGCCTACGGGGCGGACCTGCTGCGCCACGGGTTCGCGACGGTCCGCATAAGCATTGGCTCAAAGGCAGGGGAACGAATTACTGTAAATACTACTTCTCCGAGAAATATCCGAGATCCATCCCGACTATCCTGCGCCGGCAGTCTGGATGAACTGCGATGAGTACCCCTTCGCCACGACCAAGCAAGGAGCGGCCTCCGCGAACGGCCACTACTCCCTGCGTGCGGTGAACGCCAAACAGAACCGCGCCCAAGGAGATGCCCTGGGGGCCTTCTATGCGCATTACCGCGTAGGCTCGAACAACCCCTTCTGGGTGGCGGTCGTAGACTAGTCGCTTTTCACGGTGACCATGATGAAGGGAGGGTGCCCATGCCCCCTCCCTTCATCGCTCAGACAGTGCCCGAAGCGTACTGGTCAGGGTCGAACCCGTCAGGATCCAAAAGGTACTGGAAATTCCTGCTCGTAGTCTTGAGCACAGCGGGATCATGAAAGGGCTCAGGCCATATCTGTAGGTGGTGAACCAGTGCTCCTGCGTGATCGTCCAGGCCTGTGACATAGAACCTGATGCGATATGGTCCGGGACCGGCCGGTAGTGGGGTGAGATCGTGGGTCCTGGGCTCATCCCAGTCCCACTCGAGCAGAACGATCCGGCCCGACAGGGACTCGAAACTGATCTCCACAGCGTCTTCATGGCTTTCGAGGTCGGCGCCCGGATCCCGATCGGCCACGACCACCGTGATGGGCACTTCCCCCATGTCGATGCCCATGTTCAGGGTGGCAAGGCCAGGTGTCACGCGGATGACGCCCACTGAAGAGGTGGGCGAGTCTTCGGAATCGCCTGACACATCTCCATCCAGTAGTTCGTCCGCAAGGTAGACCTGCCCATACCACACCTTGGCCATTAATCGGCTGGTATCGACGGCGAATGGCTCTTCTCTGTCCATGTGAGCAAGTATAAAAAGCGACTTGACGGCGGAGCACCTGGTTCTCATGATGCTGAGGTTGAAGGGCTGCAGTTACCTCTTCGAGGCGTGATGATTGCCCCGGACCGGTCATAACGGAAGCTGACTGTCGCAGGAGCTCGGGGACGGCCGCGACCAGCGAGCACGCGGTCAGCCGCGTCACGCTGCGCAAACTGCTGCTGGCCGGTGGAGATATGGTGTGCCACCATGCCTGATCTCTTCTGGATGGACGCCGGCACCGCCTACTTCGCCGCCCGCCTGGACGGGGCCGACCTCTACGCGGACTCCTCCCTGCCCGGCTGGACGCGCCGGCACGTGGTGGCGCACGTCGCGGCCAATGCCCGCGGCCTCGGCCGGCTCGCGCACTGGGCCGCGACCGGCGAGAAGACTCCCATGTACGCCTCCGCGCAGGCGCGCAACGCTGAGATCGAGGAGCTGGCCACGCTTCCGCCCGAGGCGCTGGTGGCGCTGTTCGAGCAGACCGCCGCCGACTTCCGCGCGGCCCTGCTCAGCCTGCCGGAGCCACGGTGGGAGGTGCTGGTACGGACTGCGCAGGGCGTGGTGGTGCCCGCCTCGGAGATCGTCTGGATGCGCTGCCGTGAGATGTGGATTCACGGCGTGGACCTGGGGACGGGCGGCGGGTTCGCGGACTTCCCGCCGGACCTGCTGGACGCGCTGCTCGCGGACGTGGCCAAGCTGTGGGAACGGCGCGGCGAGGAGCTCGCGCCCGTGCTGATCACGACCGACACCAAGGCGACTTTCCGCGCCGGTGACGCGCAGGGCCACGAGGTGCACGGGACCGCCGCCGAGTTGGCGGCCTGGGTCACTGGGCGCGGCCCCGCACCGCATGCGGGGGCGCCGGCGATCGGCGGCTGGCTCTAGGGAAGGCCAGCCCGGTCACGTCTTTCCGGAGTCCCACGCGCCGGAACCGAAGGCGCGCATATCCAGGTCGTACGCCTCGCCCTTCGGGTCCGCCCAGGTGGTCAGGCCCTGTCCTCGCGAAGGACGCGCTGTAAGTCGTCCAGCCAGATCGCAGGCCGTCGGGGGTGAGCATGGCGCCGAATCCGTCGCGGCTCGGCTCTCCCCAGCTCACCCACCGGAAGTAGGCGTCGGTGACCTCGTCCCACACGAAGCGGTCACCCAGTTGATACACCTCGTACTCCGGCTGGCCGGGTGTGTAGGTCGTCAGCGTCCACCGGCGAGGGTCGGCCTGGTCCAGCACCCACAGGAAGAGCCGGCCGTCCTGCTCCTGGAACGTGACCTGAAGCCCGGTGAGAGCGGCCATCGCGAGCAGCGCGCCCGGGGGGAGCGTAGGCGACGGTACGCGGGTCGACGCGGGTGGTGAGGTCATGGCCGCTGCCATCGTCGCGAGTGGCGTCGGCCGGGCGTTGAGAGCGCATCATCGGATTCTGGTAAGTGTCCGTTAAGGCGGCAATGAGTATCGACCGGTTCTCTGTGTGTGGCTAAGCCATAACCCCATACGGGGTATAGACCAGAAGCTCCTGTTCCATAGCCATTTCGCTGGGTTCGCAGTATTCGGCTTCACCGCGTCCCAGCTCGCGGTTACGATGCGATCGGCCCGGCGTCCCCGAGATCAGCGAGACCAGGCGATGATGGCGACGCAGGAACAGATCGACGCCGCGAGGCGGCACATCGAGCAACTGCGCGATCACCACGCGAACGACGTGGTCGCGCTGGTTCGCCTGGTCGAAGAGGGCGCGATCAAAGGTCAGGCCGGAGACAGGCTCGCCGCCGATCTGCGGGCGTGGGATCGGGGCTTCAAGGACCTGTTCACGCGGGCTCTGTCGCTGCTGGACTCGCTCCAACCGTCCGACCAGGCCAAGGGAGCGCCCACGCGATGAGTCCCCAGCTCGGCATCAACCCCACGCTGATGACGCAGCTGATCAATGGCATGAGGCGGGTGAGCGGTACCATCCCGGACATCGGCCGGCAGGTGGAGCGGACCCTGACCTCGCTGGACATCCAGTTGTGGGGCCCGACCGCACTGCATGGCATCGGCCGCCAGATGAGCGACCAGATCCCCGCGCTCCAGGGTCGCCTCGACCTGATCCTCGCCGAACCGGACCACAAACTGGGCAAGGGCGGCATGCTGTGGGCCAGCGAATCCGACTGGCTGTCGAAGTCTCCCGCCGAAGGCGCGGCAGCCGCCAAGAAGCTGGCCGCGAGGCTCCGGGACAAAGTCGGGAGCCATTCGCTGGACGCCGAGACGGTGGCAGAGATCGAGCGGCACAAGAACGACCCGTTCTTCGCCCTGGCCTTCGCCAAGGAGATCCCGCCGCGCGAGCTCAAAGCTCTGCTCGCCAGGACGTACGACTCCGACCTGCCGCCGTCGCAACGCCCGCTCCAGCACGACGTCGCGCTTCAGGAACGGCTCGGCACGATGCTCAGCACCCTGCTCGGTACGGCCTCCCGGGGCGTGGGCCGGATGAGGCTGGCCGACGACTATCCCGATCGGCTGGTCGAGAACGTCGAAAACCCGCAGGACGCGTTCGCGGTGAAGAAGCTGCTCCAGGACGGCGAGTTCGACCACAGGTTCCTGCTCACCGTGGCCCAGAAGCTCTACGACCAGGACGTGGCTCACCCGCCCGACCTCAGCCTCCCGCGAGACCCCTGGACGATGCCCGGCCCCAAGGACATCACGCCGGGCGACCTCAGCCCCATGGGCACGGTTCTGACCGCGCTGGCCCACCATCCCGCCGTCGCCCAGGACTTTTTCACCGACCCACAACGCCGGCCGCTGGCCTACCTGATGCGGAAGCACCCCTGGCAAGGCGACGCCGACGCGGATCTCGGCTGGGCGATCGAGGTGGCCAGCACCGAATTCCGCGACCACGACCTGCCGCCGGGGGACTCGCGCGGCTACAAGTCGGCGCTGATCGCCTCGTGGGCGGTCCACTTCTGGAGCGACCCCAAGGCCCAGGCGAACCTTCCGCAAACCCGCGCCCACCTCGGCAAGGTCCTCGCGCAGTACACCGGCGACGTGCACCGCGACACACAGTCGTTCACGGCGAAAATGCCGGGCGTGGTGACAGGCTCCGACGCGGACAAGAATCTGAGCGGCGAGGAACCCTATGGCGCCAAGTTCAACGCGAAGGATATGCAGAAGGTTATGACCTGGGCCTTCGAGAGCGATGATGCGTTCAAAACCGTGGCCGTCGCGCACGGGCAGTACGCCACCAAGATGCTTGACGAAGTAGCCGGCAAGATCGCAGTCGAGGTCAAGGCCGAGTTCGAGGCGTGGCGGAAGTCGCACCCGGAAGCCACCGAACAGCAACTCGACGCCATGCGGCAGGAAATACTTGAGGAACGTATGAGCCGCAGCGAAGGCGCCGAGTTTGCCACGGCCACGCGAAGTCTCAGCATGACGACATGGGTGATCACCGATGCCGCCAACATCGCCGACATCAAAGCAGCGAAGGAGAACGATGCGCGGTTCGCCACGTGGAAGGAAATAACTGAGAAAGTGGTCGGACTGGCGCCGGGGCCGCAAGGTAAGTTTGTCGGACTCCTGGTCGACTCCGCGAAGGGGAAGATCTTCGGAGAGATAAAGTCAAGCCATGAGCAACACGCACGTGCGGACGCGGACACGGCAACGGGAGCCGCCAAACACATGTTCACTGATCTCACGGCGGCGGCGATGATGCGCCACGGCCTCTTCGGGGACGCATCCGTGCCAGCGGAGACGCATCCGCATTACCACAAGGACTTCGCCCCTGGATCGGAAGGCTACTTCCTAGCCGATGGGAAACTTATTCCCTGGGCCGAAATGAATGCTGACCAGCGCGAGGACTATGAAGAGTGGCTAGGGGTAAACGCAACCGGTCGTGTCCTTGGTCAGCCGAGTGAATCAATCGCGGCCGGCTTCAGGGATGCTACAGATTACTATTCCGGAAGCGGCTCATGACGAAGTGGTTGACGGTCTCAGTCCTCGCAGTCCTCGTATTGGCAGCCGCCTGCTCGTCTCCACCCGCTCCGCCGCCGGATAACCGGCCGCTGGGCAATGTGACCGCTGCCCCGCAAGAATGTGACTTGATCTCGGCGAATGCCATCAAAATCGCCACTGGTCTCAGTGCTTACACCGCCTACGGGACCAAGGCGGATGGAGGTCGAAAACTAGCATCATGTTCGGTTCATGAGGAAGCGGGCCAAGAAGACGGAGGGGGACTCTTGATCGAAGTCTTCGACCCGTCCCCGCATGACTCGGCAGACCTGGAGAACACCAAGGCCGCCACTAAAGGGATTGACCTACCCGCCGAACTGGGGCCAGGCTTCGCAGCACGGCGGATGAACGGTAAGGATCAAACCGTAGCCTTCGTCTACGGTTGGACGCCTGACTACGAGCGCCTTCTCACCATCAACATCATGGAAGGCGCACCCGGCCGGGACTCCCTTGCGGACGCGACCGAATTCTTCCGCCAGCTCAAGCCCCTCTTGCTGGACAAGCCCAAGTGACCGGTAGAGCCGACGTTCACCTCAAGCCGCAGAATCGCAGGGTCTCGTCCAGTTGGCGGACGTAGGTGGTGTCCGCCCAAGGCTGTAGCCGGGCCCGGGCCTGGTTGATCTCATCGGCCAGTCGGGCTGAGCTGTGCTGCCTGGTGATGACGGCGGCCTCGGTCAGCCGGGTGGCGGCCTCGGGAATCTCTTTGGCCTGGGCCAAAGCGCCAGCGTACCGGGCGAGCACGAATCCATGACGCCTCCTGAACCTGGCGTCATGCTCGGCCAGGAAGCCCTCGGCCGCCTTAACCGCGTCTTTGGGCTGATTCAGCCGAACCAGCAAGGTGGCCCTCCTGGATTCCATCACCGATGGCGAGATCCAGTACAAGTACGCCGGTTCGTTGTCCTTCGGCGCTCCGGCCGACGCGAGCGCGCTGTCATGCGCGCGGGCGCTCGCTGTGGCATCCCCTTCGGCGGCGTAGGCGAGCGCGAACAGTGATTGGTACAGGGGGCACAGCAGCTTGCTGGGAGATCGGGTGGCCCAGCTCTGGATGGCGAAGGCATGGTCGAAGACGGCGGCCGTTCGGTTCTGATCAGTGGCCATCCTGCCCAGCCAGTAGTGCACATAGGCGATCAACGTCGGGTCGCCGAGGTCGAGCGCCACGCGCAGGCTGTCGCGCAGGGGTTGCCCGGCCGCCGCATAGTCGAGCAGATCGTAGGTCAGGTAGCCGACCAACTGTGACAGCTGCGCGTACGTATCGAGGAGGCGATCACGCAAACCCGGGCCCATCGACTCACGTGCGAGGATCTTGCCGACCGCTGCCCGTTGTCCATTGACCACAGGCAGCAGCGTCGCGGGGCCGGACACATCGTCGGCTCGCCGCACGTGCAACGTCATCTTCTCAAGGGTTCGTACGGTGGCTTCGTCCATCCGCCAGGTGTTGCGCAGTACTCCGGCCAGGCGTTCCTCTTCCTCAGGGGTGAGGACACGCAGCACGTTGAGTGCCTGACTTCCGCCCAGCCCCAGGGCCAGTTCGAAGAGCAGTTCCCGTCGCTTCACATCGCTCTCCTCGACACCGATGTCGCGCAGCAACCGCACGCACGCTGGCGCGTCCCATGCTGTCTTGCCCGAGGAGGTGTGTCCTGCATCGGTCTGCGGGGTGACACGATTGTCGCGATTCCGCCGGGTGGGCTGGTTGGCGTCGAGGTGGCGGAAGTCCGTGTCGCTGATCATGGTGCGATCGGTGGCGTCATAGGAGGCCATGACCTCAGCGGACAGCAGGCTCCGGGATGTGGTCTGGTAGATCTCGGCCAGGGTGGTGAGGAGACGGGCCGGTGGTCGGCGGCCCGCTTGTGGCCAGGCTTCATGCTCGTACAGTCGTGATTCGCGCAGCGTGGCGGTGCCCGCCGGGTCGGCGTCGCTGACCATGGCGATCACGTCGGTCGCCGTGCGGCCGTGGGCGAGCCGGTAGAGCCGCAACGGGCTCACCTCGTGTGTGAGCGCGAGCACCTCGGCGATCTGGTCCCAGGTGTAACCCTTCTCCCGTAGACGCTTACTCCAGGAGCGAGCCTGCACCAGGATTCGGTAACTGTCGCTGGACATCCCCACCACCTCCACGCCGATTTATACGCACAGTAAAGCAAGAGTCACGGACAGAAAGCGTGGCAGGGCGGCGATTCGGGCCGCAGCGGGACCGCGATCCTGGCCGGGTAGGTGTTCGCGCAGGTCAACAGTGATGCGAGGCTGGTTACCCGTACTGACGGAGTGGTAATTCGCGCAGCGCGCCCGATGGGCCAACGTAGAGGCCAGAAGCCGAACCCCTACGTGTCCATGGAGAGCCACCAGTGCACAACACCACCGAACGGGCGGACGTACCCCTGCTCATCCCCCGGCAGCGTGACCAGGACCCGAGCGCAGACCCGTCCGGCCCGGTCCTCCGCGAGCACATCGACGCGATGATCGACCTGCACCCGGGCGGCATGACCTGGCGGCGGACCTATCCCGGCGCCCTCCACCAGATCCCTCACGCCCGCCACTTCGCCCGCTACCTCCTGGCCGACGCCCCCTGCCAGGAGGACGCCGAACAGATCGTCGCCGAACTCAGCGCCAACGCCGTTCACCACACCGCCAGCGGCCGCTCTCGCGGAACCTTCATCGTGGAGATCACCCGTACGACCGCCACGATCACCCTCGCGGTCTACGACTGCGGCTGGGGCGGCGTGCCGCGCTTCGGCACGCGGTGCTGGACCACCTCGGAGCGCGGCCGGGGCCTGGCCATCGTGGCCGCGCTCGCCGACCAGGTCGGATGCGAGGGCGACGAGGAGGTGGGCCACAGGGTGTGGGCGAGGATCCACGACCGCCAGGCAGCTCAGGCGTACTGGCTGTCGGGGCGCGGCAGGCCGTAGTGCGCGCGCAGGGTCGACCCGTTGTACTCCTTTCCTGAACAGGCCGTGGCGGCACAGGATGGGCCTGTCGGCGGCGGGTGCATTCACGTTCTTGCAAGATCTTCGTGCAGGGGTGGGAAGCCCTTCAGCCGGCCCGGCCCAAGGTCACGGTGCGGGTTCCGGATGCGAAGTCACCGAAGGACTGCTGCCAGGACTCACCGGGCCAGTAGTACGTCACCCGGCCCTCGACGGGCCGGTAGTGGGCGGTGTAGAGCGTTCTCGCCCCCTGCTCGTCGACGGATCGATACAGCGGCGGCTTCAGCATTGCCGCCACGTTCGTACCCGCGGCGCGTATGGCGCGCAGCCGCTCCTGCGTCCGCAAGTCCCGCTCCTGATCGGCGGTCACCGGCAGGTGCTGGTGATTGGCGGCGCAGGCATCCGGCGCCACCGTCAAGGACATGTCCGGTCCCACGAACACCGTCATCGCCTTCTTGGGATCGACAAGGGTGAGGTTCTGGGGGACGGCGACCGGCAGGGACCGCAGCCTGTCGACCGCCTCATCGACGGCGTCGCACGTCTCGAGCAGGTAGCGCACGAGGATGAGAATGGCGAAGCCGCGTCCGTAGACGGAACGTCCGCCCCAGGTGAGCGAGACCGCGAGACCGGCGTCGTTCATCCCGTCCAGCAAGCCCCACAGCATGTCCTGCATCCCGATCACGGGGCGCAGGAAGCAGGAGGAGACGATGGTCCCCTCGCACTGATCGGGCCGTAGGTCATAGTTGCGCAGCAGAGTGCCGTTCTGGCCGATCTGGGTGCAGGCCTGGGAGAACGGCCGCAGTGCCGCGTGCGTGAGGAAGGCTTCCGCCTCGGGCCGGTCGAGTTGGCCGGCCAGGCGGTCCAGAACCGGGACCAGTTCCGGCATGTGCGCACGGAACAGCGCCCGAACACGATCCGCGCCCTCCGGAGTCCGGCCCTCCTCGGTCAGCAGGCCCTCCATCTCCTGCCACAGGGCCCGGGCGTAGGCGGCCCACCGCCCGTCGCCGCCGTCGCCGACCTCGATCGCCTGGAAGGCCTTGTGCTGTCGCCGCACGGCTGTCACTCCCAGGTGAGCATCGGATGAGGTGCGGTCAACTTAGCTAATTGGGCAGGTATTCACCGGGTGGCCGCCATCGCGACGGCCAGGCGCTGGATCTGATGAAGCCGCTGAACGCGAGCGTGGCCGGCTCCAAGCAGGCGAACGTGTCCCGCGTTGGAAGGCCGGGAGCCAAGATCTTGAGCATTGCTCCACTGTCGCCCGCCTGTGCCGCTACTTTCCGCCGCTGCGGTCGAGGGCGATGACCTCTACCTCTATGTGCCAGTCCGGCTGCGCAAGTGACACCACTTCGATCAGCGTGTCAGCGGGGTAGGGCTTGGTCAGGAACTCCCCGCGGAGCTGGATCACGTGGTCGAGGTTGGCCGCCATGTCGCGGACGAAGATGCCGACCTTGACGACGTCCGAGAAGGAGGCTCCGGCAGCGGCCAGCACCGTCTCCACGTTGCGGAACGCCTGCCTGCCCTGCTCCAGGAACTCCCCGGAGACGGTGGCTCCGGTCTCGTCGAATCCGGCCTGACCCGAGACGAAGATGAGACCGTTCGCGCGGATGGCCTGGGAAATGTTGTACGGCTCGTACCAGTCGGGGCGGGTGGCGACCTTGCTGATGTCACTCATGCGTACGTACCTCTCGATGGGCTCCTGGCGCGGCCATCGGCCGCATCCGCACCACCACTA
This sequence comes from Nonomuraea glycinis, assembly GCF_035920485.1. GTDB lineage: Bacteria > Actinomycetota > Actinomycetes > Streptosporangiales > Streptosporangiaceae > Nonomuraea > Nonomuraea glycinis. The sequence goes on along the minus strand of NZ_CP109166.1, from coordinate 8,839,096 downwards.
CCCGCGCCGGCTGCACCGAGACTCTCACCCGCCTTCGCCCGGCATGCCGAGTGCCAGCAGCAGATCGGTACGGACGTCGGCGGTGTTCGTGCTGGGGCCCAGCCGGCCCACGTCGAGCACCAGGACGCGGTCGGCCGGGGACGGGGGCCGAGGCGGTCAGCTCAGCAGCTTGTGGGCCGCCTCCTCGATCTCTTCCTCCGACAGCAGCACGTGGTCGGCCGCGGCGCCCAGCGGGATGAAGCTGTCGGCCGAGGTGACGCGGGCGATCTGGCCCTGGAACCCCGCGCCGACGAGCTCGGCTACGACCCCTTCCGAGACGCCGCCGCTGTGCCGGGTCTCGTCGGCGATCAGCACCTTGCCCGTCAGCTCCGCCGCCCGTACCAGATCCTCCACCGGCAGTGGCGCCAGCCAGCGCAGGTCGAGCACCCGGCAGCTGACCCCCTCCTGGGTGAGCCGTACGGCCGCGCGCAGGCTCATCCGCAGCCCGTTGCCGAACGTCACGATCGTCAGGTCGCGCCCGTCGCCGTAGGAGCGGGCGCGGCCGATCGGCACGTGCGTCTCCGCCCAGCGCGCGGGCGGCGCGTACGGGGCGAGCCAGCCGCCGTCGCCCGCGTCGAACAGGTCCCTGGTGTGGTAGAGCGCGATCGGCTCCAGAAACACGCAGACCGAGCCTTGTGTACGGGCCGCCGCCAGGCAGGTGCGCAGCATGGCCGAGGCGTCGTCCGGGCGCGACGGCGCGGCGACGACCAGCCCCGGGATGTCCCGCAGCGCGCCGACGGCGTTGTCGTTGTGGAAGTGGCCGCCGAACCCCTTCTGGTAGGCCAGGCCCGCGACCCGCACCACCAGCGGGTTGGGGTAGGCGCCCTGGGAGAAGAACGACAGCGTGGCCGCCTCGCCGCGGATCTGGTCCAGCGCGTTGTGCAGGTAGGCCAGATACTGGATCTCCGGCACCGGCAGCAGCTTGGACACCCCCGCGCCCAGCGCCAGCCCGAGGATGGACTGCTCGTCGAGGAGCGTGTCGAAGACCCGGCTGCCGCCGAAGCGCTTCTGCAGGCCCCGGGTGACGCCGTAGACGCCGCCCTTCTTGGCCACGTCCTCGCCGAAGACCATCATCTCCGGGTAGACGGCCAGCGCGTCGGCGAGCGTGCGGTTGATCGACTGGGCGAGCGTCATTGGCTGCTCCGTCTCGGGCAGCGCGCCCGCGAACGCCTTCACTCTGACACTGCTCTCCGCCGCGACCGGGCTGATCTTGGCGATCAGGTCGGCGTGGCGCGGCGCGATCGGCTTCATGACCTCCTTGGCGGAGGCCAGTCGCGGGCTGCGGGTGGTCTCCAGTGCGATCCGCAGGACGTGCTCGCGCGACAGTTCGTACCGCTTGAGCAGCTCTTCCGGCGTGGTCACCCCCGCCTCCACCAGCAGCCGGGCGGTCCGCAGCAGAGGGTCGCGGGCCAGGTCGGCGCGGATCTCCCGCTGGGTGCGATAGGCCGCCTCGACGTCGGAGCCGGCGTGGCCCATCAGCCGCACGGTGGACAGGTGCAGGAAAGCGGGGGAGCGGCTGGTGCGTACGTAGGAGACGGCGCGCTGGGCCGCGTCGTAGGCGTCGGCCAGGTCGCAGCCGTCGGCGGCGAAGTATTCGATGCCGGGTCGGCGGGCGGCCGCCGCCACCCAGCCCTTGGGCGTGCGGACGCTGATGCCGATGCCGTTGTCCTCGCACACGAACAGGATCGGCAGCGGCTGTCCCTGGTGGGTGGCGTAGGCGGCGGTGTTGAAACCGGTCAGCGCCGAGGCGTGGTTGATCGAGGCGTCGCCGAAGCTGCAGACCGTGATCGCGTCGTCCGGCCACGCCTGGCCGGCGTCGAGCGCGCGGGCTCGTTCGATGGCGAGGGCCACCCCCACGGCTCGCGGCAGATGGCTGGCGATCGTGGAGGTCTGCGGGATGACCGCCAGGTCGGGGTGGCCGAACACCTTGTGCCGGCCGCCCGCGATGGGCTCCTCCGCCGAGGCGGTCAGGCCCAGCAGGACGTCGCGGATGCCCTGGTCGGGAAGCCGTCCCGCCTGCTCCGACCGGGTCAGGTAGAAAGCGCCGGAGCGGTAGTGGAGCAGGGCGGGGTCGTCGGGCCGCAGGGCGGCGGCGACGGCCGCGTTGCCCTCGTGCCCGGCCGAGCCGATCGTGTAGAAGCCCAGATCCTGCTCCCGCAGCCAGCGGGCGGCGATGTCGAGCAGCCGGCTGTCGAGTTGGCGCCAGTAGAGCGCGTGGCACCGCTCGCCGGTGAGAGCGGTCCCCTCGCGGATGGGATTCGCCGGATCTCGGGCCGCGCCCGTCTCAAGAGTCGCCACCGCTTGAATGAAATGAGTCTCAACTGTGTCGCGCGCCACAAAGCCGATTATGTCTTCCGTGGGCTCTCACGTCTGCCAGTCGGCGGGGAGATGTTCTGGACCGGTCCTTTTGACATAGATCTATGACGGATTGTCAGAATTGAGAACTTTGGGCCTTGTCGCGGCGTCTACTGAGACGAAACACGTGGCACCCTCAAATGCCGCGTTGAAACCCCTGGGGTATCCAGAAAGGAAACCCGCATGTTACAACGCATCCGTGTAGTAACCGTCGTGCTCGCGATGGGCGCCGGGGCGCTGGCCCTGACGTCACCCGCGTCGGCGGAAGTCCAGGCCGCGGCACCGGAGATCTCCAACGTCCAGCTGAGCCCGGCATCCCCGATCGTCGTCTCCGACAAGGCCGTCACGGCGACGTTCACGTTCTTCGCCAAGGGCGCGACCAGCGCCGAGTTCCAGCTCAAGGCGCCCGGCCAGGCGGGGGTCTTCACCCCGGTGAAGGCCGATGCCGGACTGAAGCGCGGCGAATGGACCCGGTGGACCGCCACCAAGTCCTTCGACGCCGCCTCGGCCGGCACCTGGAACTTCCTCGCCCTCGCCAAGGGCGACGGCGAAGCCTCCACCAAGGGCGCCTTCGAGGTCAAGAAGGCGCTCCCCACCACCAAGATCGTTGGATTCGACGCCGACCCCGGCCGCGTCGACGCGGGCGACAACGTCAGGGTCTCCGGCCGGCTCGAGGTCGACGGCAAGGCCTTCGCCGGGCAGAAGGTCACCATCGCCTTCCGCGGCAGGGGCTCCGACACCTTCCGGAACGTCACCAGCGTGACCTCCGGCGGCAACGGCTGGTTCGCCGCCCAGGTGCGGGCCGAGGCCACCGGGTGGTGGCGGGCCGAGTTCGCCGCCACTTCCGCGGCCGGCGGCTCGGTCAGCGACACCGCACGGGTCGGCGTCAGGGTCAGAGACCGTGACAGCCGTATCGTCGACTTCGACGCCCGCCCCGAGCCCGTCGACCAGGGCGACCGGCTCAGCTTCACCGGCGCCCTGCGCACCGACGCCCGCGCCCTGCCCGGCCAGCGCGTCACCATCAGGTTCAAGGCGAACGGCTCCCGGCACTGGAAGTACGTCACCAGTGACGTGACCGACCGTCACGGCCGCTTCTGGGCCTCCACCACCGCGGAGGAGTCCGGCTGGTGGCGGGCGGAATTCCGCGGCGCTCGCGGGGTCGACGGCTCGGTGAGCCGACCCACCTGGGTCAAGGTCGTCGAACCGCAGCAGGAGAAGGCGGACAGCCGCGTCATCGGGTTCAACGCCTACCCGGAGCCGGTCGAGCGCGGCGAGTTCCTGCGGATCAGGGCCGCGCTGCAGGTCGATGACGAGGGCGACTGGGAGGGCTACCGGGGCAAGGTGGCCCTGTTCTTCAAGGCCAACGGCTCCGACTCCTACCGGTACGTCAAGTCCACCTGGTCCAGCGAGAGCGGCAGGCTCTTCACCAAGGTCCGGGCCTGGAACTCGGGCCGGTGGAGGTTCGTCTACGGCGGCGACGAGGACACCAACGGCGACGCCAGCCGTTCGGACCACGTCCGCGTGATCCGCTGACCCCGTAAAACGAAGAGGCCCGGGACGAATGTGTCCCGGGCCTCTGTCACGTCAGTTGACCCGATCGGCGGGGGCCGTCGCGCCAAGGCTCAGCAGCATGCTCTTGATCTCGCCGAGCTGGCCGTCCACCTGGGTGAACCGCTGGTCCACCTGCTCGAACCGCTGGTCCATGTGCTCGAACCGCTGGTCTACCTGCGCGAACCGCGCATCCGTCTGAGCGCTGAGCTGGTTGAATCGCTCATCGATCTTGTCGAGCAGATTGATTGCGACCGCGTCCACCCGCTCGTGAAGAGTGGTGAAACGTTCTGCGATTGTCGAGTCAGGCACGCCGCTCACTGTACGAGACTCGAGGGCCGAAAGCCTGACTTCGAAGTCACTCATTCGAGCTTGCAGGCTGAACATAGGGGGTTCCCTTCCATAGAGGAATGTCGCACCATGCATCTGGAAAGTTACCGTCCGTGAATGCCCATCCGCATTCGAACACGAGACCTTTGTTGGCGCTCCAACCAGGCAGGGCTAGTCGGCGCGCCTGAACTGGGCGATTCCCACGCCCAGCAGCACCGCGCCCAGGGCCGCGACCAGGCCGAGCTCCACCGGGATCGGCACCTGCCAGTCGAACCACTGCACCCCCGGGTTCAGGGTCGCGTTCACCGCCGGTGGCACGTCCAGGGTCGCGAAGACGGCCTGCCGCATCGGGTCCACCGCGTACGTCATCGGGTTGACGACCGTCAGCACGTGCAGCCACGACGGCAGGTTGGCCAGCGGGAACATCGCGCCCGACAGGAACATCATCGGCATGATCGCCATCTGCATCAGCCCGAAGAACGTCTGCATGTTCTTCATCCGGGCCGCGAGCATCACACCGAAGGCGGTGATGGTGAACGCCGCCAGGAACATCTCGCCCAGCAGCGTGAGCATCAGGACGGGCGAGTAGGGGACGCCCACCAGCCCGGCCATGGCGAGGATGATGACGCCCTGCCCGGTGGCGACGATCGCGCCGCCGAGGCACTTGCCCACCACGATCGCGGCGCGCGAGACCGGCGCCACGAGCATCTCGCGCAGGAAGCCGAACTCGCGGTCCCACACGATCGACCCGGCGGAGAACATCCCCGTCATGATCACCGTCATCGAGATCATGCCGGGGTACATGAAGGTACGGAAGTCCACTCCCGGGATCGACCCCTGCACGAGCGAGCCCAGCCCGGTGCCCATGACGAACAGCCAGAGCACCGGCTGCAGCAGCATGGACAGCATGCGGGTGCGGTCGTTGAGGAAGCGCAGCAGCTCGCGGTGCAGCACCACCTTGACCGCGCGCAGGTCGTGACCCGCGCTGCGGGCGGGCACCCGCACCCTGATCGCCTCTGTGGTCATGGTCATCGCCTCGCCATCGTGCGCATCCACGCCATGTTGTTGTCGTCGCCGGCCTCGGCGTCGCGGATCGTGGAACCGGTGTAGGACATGAACACGTCGTCCAGCGAAGGACGCGACACGCTCACCGCCGTGATGGGCATGCCGAGCTCGGCGAACAGCCGGGGCACGAACTCCTCGCCCGAGGCCACCGCGAAGGTCACCGCGCCCTCGTGCACGGCCGCCTCCAGGCCGAACCGGTCACGCAGCGCCTTGATCGCGGCCTCGTCGTCGCGGGTGTGGATCTGCACCCGGTCCTTGCCGACGCTGGCCTTGAGCTTCTCCGGGGAGTCGATCACCACCACCTCGCCGTGGTCGATGATCGCGATCCGGTCGCAGTACTCGGCCTCGTCCATGTAGTGGGTGGTCATGAAGATGGTGATGTCCTCGCTGATCCGGAGCTGGTTGATGTAGCCCCAGATGGCCGCGCGGGTCTGCGGGTCGAGCCCGACGGTCGGCTCGTCCAGGAACAGCACCCGGGGCGAGTGCAGCAGACCGCGGGCGATCTCCAGCCGCCGCTTCATGCCGCCGGAGAACGTCATCACCTTGGCGTCCTTGCGGTCCCAGAGGGCGACCATCTCCATGACCTGCTTGATCCGGTCGCCGACGATGGCCTTGGGCACGCCGTACAGCTCGGCGTGGAAGCGGAGGTTCTGCTCGGCGCTGAGGTAGCCGTCGAGGGTCGGGTCCTGGAAGACCAGGCCGATGTTGCGGCGGACCTCGTCGCGCTCCCTGACCACGTCGTGCCCGGCGACCGTGGCGGTGCCGCCGGTCGGGTTCACCAGCGTGCAGAGCATGCTGATGGTGGTGGTCTTGCTCAACCCTCGATTCCGACGCTTCTCCCGCATACGCTGTGACCAGCGGTCAAGCACAAGGGAGCATGGGACATGGCGAAGCGAGCGGCAATCCTGGCAAGGATCTCCGATGCCGAGATTGACGAGACGGCCGGTGTCGATGATCAGGTGGCGGACATGCGGAAGTACGTCGCTTCCCGTGGCTGGACTCTCGACGAAGCCCACATCTTGATCGAGAACGACACGAGCGCGTACAAGGTCGATAAGCGCACCGGCCGGACCAACCGGCCGAAGTTCCACAAGGCGAACGACCTCCTTCGCACCCGTGCCGTTGACGTGCTCGTGGTGCTCGACATTGACCGGCTCGCCCGTCAGCCCCGAGACCTCGAAGACACGATCGACATCGTGACCGGCTCGGGGTTCGCGGTGACGTGCGAGAGCCTGACCGGCTCATGTCAGCTCACCGACGATTCCGGGATCATGGTCGCCCGGATCATGTGTGCCGCCGCGAACAAGTCGAGCCGGGACACCGCGCGCCGCGTGAGCCGTGCTCGGCAGCGTCAGGCCGAAGAAGGCTCGTTCGGGGGCGGCCGTCGCCCGTACGGCTTCGCGGACGACGGCGTGAGCCCGATCGAGTTCGAGACGGCCGTGATCCGGCGCATGGCGGACGTGGTGTTGCTGCCGACCTTCGGCATGCCGAAGGGTCCGAGCGTCGCGGGTATCGCCCGTGACCTTCGCTCGGACGGCATCCCGGCGGCCGATGGTGGCCAGTGGACCGCGCCGACCGTCCGTGACGTGCTCATGCGCCCCCGGAACGCCGGGCTCATGGTCCACAAGAAGGGCACCGGCCGGAAGACGTACGGCCCTGGTGACGTGGTCGGCACCGCGCCATGGGACGCGATCGTGACCCCTGATGAGTTCTGGGTGATCGTGGGCAAGCTCAGCGACCCGAACCGGCGGACGAACCCCGGCGTCGCGCCCCGTCACCTTCTGTCCGGCATCGCGACGTGCCCGTGTGGCGCTGTGGTCCGCGTGACGGGATCGAGCGGCAAGCGGGACCGGCCGATCTACGCATGCCAGGGCGGTACGGGACGCGCCCCCGGACCGCACGCGACCGCGCCGCAAGGCGAGCTTGACGCGCTCGTGGAAGGGCTCGCCGTCGTCATCCTGGCTCGGGACGCGGCCGACCTGATCAAGCCGTCTCAGGGCACGGTGGACGCGGGCAAGCTTCGCGGTCAGGTGGCCGTCCTTCGCGAGAGCAAGGCTCAGCTTGGCGAAGATCGGGACATGGGGCTTGTCGATCGTCCCGAGTACCTTCGCCGGGCGAAGAAGCTTCAGGTCCGGATCGAAGACCTCGAACGTCAGCTTGCCGACGTCGCCGACGTCTCGCCCCTGGCAGCGTTCGCCGGGGTCGAGTCCGAAGACGCGGCGCGGAAGGTCTGGGAAGGGCTCGGGGTCGGCACCCGCCGGGAGATCATTCGCGCCATCATGACGATCACGCTCAAGCCCGCCGGGAAGGGCTTCCGGCCGTCGATCGACCAGCGCGTGACGATCGAGCCGATCAAGCCTCAATCTTGAATCTGGCGGAATACAAAAGGGCCGGTGACCTGGAAGAACAGGCACCGGCTCTCGACTTGCATTAGGTAAAACGGTCCCCTACCGTGTAGGTAGATCGCTGGTCACGAACCAGCGCCGGGGCTCGGCAAAGAGGTTGACGACCTCGCCCCGGAAACGCCTTGATCGCTGTACCAGCGGACCCCCGTGAAGTCACCGGGGGATGGCACCGCAAGATCACTCCGAATCGGAGATCTTGCTATGGCTGAGATGCCGACCCCCGGACGGGTTGCCGCGAAGATCGCGACGACCAAGCGGCACAACCCCGACGCGGACACGACCGAGATGTACCGCGAGCTTCACGCCGCGCACATTGCGAAGGTCGTCCGCGAGATGGCCGCGAAGTTCCCGCCCCTGAACGACGACCAGCGCGCCACGATCGGGCTGCTCCTGAAGGGCGGGCAGCACTGATGATCGAAAACAAGAAAGGCCGCCCTGGCGGGGGCGACCTCTCAACGAAGATCGGCGCTGGACACGAAGCTCTTCCCCTTCAGGGTACGTCTGACCAGCCGTCACAGGCAACCGCACCGGTCGGGGGGCTTCGCTACCCCGCCCCCGGTGGTGACTACGTCGCCAAGTACGCGGACGGCGAGACATGGCCCGTGGTCGGCTTCGACCTCAGGGGCAACCCGCTGATCAACGTCGGTGGCGAGATCCTCCGTGCCGACGCCTTCCCGCTCTACGAAGCTCAGGGGTTCGCCGGGCTTCTCGCCGGGACCTACGAAACCGGAAGCACCGTGGAAGCGCTGGGGGTGGCGGCATGAACGAGATCAAGTGGTGCCCGAAGTGCGAAGCCAACCCCGACGCGGACCCGTGCGCCGAGTGCGCCGACCGACTCGCGGCGAGCCTTCACGGCATCCGATACGAGACGATCACCGGCGCAACGACGAAGGTCAAGATCGCGACCCCCGACCCGAAGACCGGTCTCACGAGGATCAAGGTCGGAAGTAAGAGCGACGCGAACGACTGGCTTCGTGAAGAGCTGGGTCGTGGTCCGCTCTCGGGGCTCTTCCGGCGCGGCGGCGAGATGGTGTTCACGCCCCGAGTCGGCGAAGAGGGATACGTCCCGCCCCGTGCCGAGAACGAGGAAGACGGTCCCGCTCAGGTACGCGCCATGACGGCGCTCGACCTGAAGACGGCCGTTGAGATCCGGTACTCGCTCGGGGTCGTCCGGCGGAAGGAGATCAAGGGAGAGGACGGGAGCGAGGAAGGGGACAGGGACGAAGACGAGACCCCGACCAAGACCCGGATGTGGTGGGAGCGGAAGACGCTGCCGACCGAATGCGCGAACCACGCGCATTCTGCGGCTCGCTCAGGTGACGGGGTCCCGAACCTTCGGGTCCTTCGTGGCGTCACGCACACGCCGATCGTGCGGCCGGACGGGGGCATTCTCGACCGACCCGGATACGACGCGGCGACCGGTCTCCTGTTCCTGCCGGAAGCCGGGCTTGTCGTCCCGCCGGTCAGCGTGATCCCGACCCCCGAAGAGATCAAGGACGCCGTCCGGCTGGTCTCTTCGATCGTCGCTGAGTTCCCGTTCGTCGAAGAGCACCACCGCGCCAACTGGTTCGGGATGCTCTTCACGCCGATCATGCGGGCGATGCTGCCGGGTCCGTACCCCGCGTTCGTCATCAACGCGCCGTCGCCGGGGGCGGGGAAGAGCTTCCTCGCGAGCATTCCCCGGACCGTTCACGGGGGCATCCTCCGTGCGGGCTTCCCCGAGACAGACGCTGAGCTGACGAAGGGCGTACTCGGCATCCTCACGGAGACGACCGCGCCCGTGGTCACCCTCGACAACGTCCGGGGGAAGATCAAGAGCGCGGCCTTCGAGGGGCTGCTGACGACGGCGACGTTCTCGGATCGGCTTCTCGGCAAGAACAGTGAGCGGACCGCGCCGAACGATCGCGTGTGGACGATCACGGCGAACAATGCCGAGATCGGGGGCGACCTCGCCCGGCGCTGCTACTGGATCGTGATCGATCCGAAGATGCCCCGACCTCACGAGCGGAGCGGCTTCGCGCTCGATCTCCGGACGTGGGTCCCCGAGCACCGGGGGGAGATCATCGCGGCTCTCCTGACGATCGTCAGAGGGTGGCTCGCGGCCGGTCGGCCGACCGCGCCCCGGAAGCGCAGCGACGACTACGCGACGTGGGACGCGGCCATGGCCGGAATGCTCTCGTGGGCAGGCTTCGCCGGTGAGTTCGGCCGGAAGGACGAAGCGCACCTTGAGAGTGATGACGACAAGGAATGGCGCGAGTTCCTGACCGAGGTCGCTCGGGTCGTGGGGATCGGGAAGCCGTTCAAGATCGCCGCGTTGGTCGAGACGATCGCTGAGCCGGACGCCGGTCTGAGCCTGTTCACGGGCGATGACGACGAGTTCCCGGCGGGCAAGTTCGACCCGACCAAGCTCCCCGGCGACCTCGCGGACAAGTGGAGTCGGACCATCGGGAAGGCGGGCTTCGCGAGGTCGCTCGGGAAGTGGGCCAAGAACAGGAAGGACAGATACGTCGGAGACCTCGCGATCGAGGTCAGGCCCAATGCGAAGAAGGGCGACACGTACCGCGTCGTTCAGTTCGGCACAGAGAGTTAGCACCCGATCGGCTTACCGGCGGGGCTCGGAAAGGGGGTGTAGGGGGTGTAGAGGGTCACTTTCAGTGGTTCGTCGGGAAACACAGGGCTGAAGGTACATAGGTGCCCCGGATCTACAGGCAGACCGTTGGAAATGACCCTCTACACCCCCTACACCCCCCACCTGAGCCCGGCACGAAGCCGCTCGGGAAACCACGGAGAGTCACAGAGAAGGAGAGCGGATCATGGCCAGACAACCAACTGACGAAGATCTAGGTCTAGCTATCGCGTCCATGACGCACGCCGAACTACTGGCGTTGTGGGGGCGGTGCCACACACGCGCCGAACTTGTGGCGATGGTGTGCCGCATGGGCGACCTTCCGATACCGCTGATCATCCCTAGCCCCGAGAGGGCTCGGGAAGCGATGCGCAGACCCCCGGCGGCCGACCGGCCGGACGGGAACCGAGAGGAGTCATGACCATGACCGAGACCAGCCGGGGGCAGCTCCTAACTGCCCCCGACCGGCACGCCCAGTGTGACGGGTGCGCCGTCGTGATCGAAGGGGGGCGCGTCGAATGGGCTCATGCTCTCGGGTGCCCCGAAGACCAGGGAGGGGCACGATGAAGGGGCAGCTCGAACGACGGGCGGCATCGCAAGACCAGGCGCTCATAGGCGCACCGACCACCTTCGACGGAATGCCCGTGGTGATCCACGAGCGGCCGACGTGGTCCGAGATCGTTCCTCGCGAAGATGTGGCGTTCGGTCGCGCGGTTCAGCGCGCATGGTCGATCGTGATCCGCGTACCTCGCGCGCTCGCCGTGTGGTTCTTGATCGCGACCGAGACTTGGTACACGTTCGCGGTCGTGGTGCTCACACTCGCGAGCGTGATCGTGATCTACGCGACGCGCTGACCAGCGATGCGTACCGATGGTTCCGTAACCACGTACCACAGTCGTACCAAATGGTACGGACGGTACCGAAGTACGTACCACGGTCGTACCGGTACACGCGGTACCAGTTGGTACGCGCGGTACCACGAGTGCCCTTCCTTGGCGGGGTTCGGCGCTCGACCAGCTCGACGACGACCGGATACCGGGGGGTGGCCTCGATCATCGTCGCAAGATCGCTCAAGAGGTAGACCCCGCCCTCTTCCATCCCGCTCGCCGTGACCGTGACCAGCGGTATCACGTGATCCACCGAAGGAAGGAACGCCAGATGACCAGCTACGGACCCGACAGTGACGCGGTGCGTCAGCGAAGGTCTCGCGCGCACCGGCGCGGCGACCATTCTATGTGCAGCCCGGACCGGTGCCCGGACGCGACCGGACCGGCTACCCGCCGGTTCGAGGTCCCGGACGGCGGGGGCGTGCTCGCGGCCGTGCTCGACTACATCGACACGTTGCCCGTGAAGTCCGACGCCGGACCTCAGATGATTCTCGCCCGGTCGGCCGTCGCGCTCGCGAGCGCGATCGACTCTCATCAGGCGGGGCTCGCGGCCAACATCCGGGAACTTCAGAACGTCATGAGCCATCTCGGCGAAGCCGACGACGAAACCCAGCTCGACGACCTCAGGGCGAAGCGCGCGGAACGCCGGGCGCGTCTGCTCAGGGACTACACAGCGGAGGAACAGGCATGAGCACCAACCAGACCCCCGAGATCAAGCCCGACCCCGTCAAGACGGCGTTCAGTCAGTACGTCGCCGGTCTCCTGATCGAACTCTTCGAGCGGCCGGACGCGGCCGACGTGATCAGCCGGTGGGAGCGTGGCGAGATCCTGTTCATGGTCTCCCCGCGCGGGCTCGCGGCCCTCGCGAACGACGACGCGACCGAGAGCCCGACCAAGCCCGAGCCCGACGACAGGCCGTTGCCGGGGCTCTATCTCTGACCGTCGCGAGCGCTCGACGTGCCTTCCCTGGCGGGGTTCAGCACGTGACAACTAGTCAGCCAGATACGAACGCTAAGCGCCAACGCTAAGCACGCACCCCCGATCCCGTACGCGCGGGCGAAGCTCGCTTAGCGCTAAGCCCCTGGTCAGAGCCTTGATCGGCTAGCGCTCGCCGTCCGGCTCTGTCGCAGACCTCACGGCCTGGTCGAGCATCTCGCCGACGTTCGTGATCGTGATGAACAGGATCGTCTCGCGGGCTCGCCAGACCAGCATTTCCCACTGTTCGGCGTTGATCGTCCGGCCGGATTCCTTATGCCGACCGCGCCACTTCCCGTCATCCTCTCGCCAGACCTCGAACCCTGCTACCGGCGATTCGTACTCAGGCTCACTCATGACGCACAGTCAAACATGAGTGCACGGTGGTGCACCACAGTTACAGCCATTGCCGGACCCTGCACGACGGATTTCTACTGTGATCCACATGGCGGAACTCAGAGACGATCAGCCCCGATGGCGACAGGTCCGAGACATCATCGCCGCGCGGATCGCTTCCGGCCTGTACAAGCCGGGGCAACGCGTACCGGGCGAACGTGACCTTCAGCAAGAGTTCGGGATCGCTGGCACGACGGCTCACAAGGTCTTGGTCAAGCTCCGTGAGGACGGATTGATCTACACAGAGCGCGGGATGGGTTCGTTCGTCGCGCCCCCGCCGGACGCGGAAGCGGTCGGGCAGAGCGAATGACGTACGCTGATCAACAGACCCCGCGCTGATCGCGCCGGTCGGGAACGTCGGGCCTGACCCACCTTCCCGAGACCGGCCGACGATCGAGCGCAGACGGAACCGCCGGGCGTTCGCCCACTTCCTGACGGGTTGATCCATTAGTGATCGACTTCAGGAGATCAGCCATGTCCCGACGTACCCCTGTCGAGATCCGTTCGGAGATCGACGAACTTCGCACCGTGCTTACCGGGATCGACGCGGCGGCCGGTGACGACCCGATCAGCGGTGACGATCTCACCCGCTGGAACGAGACGAACGACCAGATCGACGCTCTCGTTCGCGAGTACCGGACCGAGGTCCGGCGCGACGAACTCGCCCGTGACGCGACCCGTACCGGCCGGATCGACCGACCGCAGTCAGCCCCCGTCCGGGGGACGGCGAGCCGGGCGCGTGACCTCGCGCTCTGGCGGCTCGACGACCTCGTGAGCGGCAACCGGCTTCCGGCTCGCGCGGCCGAAGTGGCTCAGGGCCTTCTCGACGTCGGCCCGAAGCCGGAACGCGACCTCGCTACCCGGTGGATCATGGCGGCCGGTGACGACGCGTACGTTCGCGCCTTCGCCAAGCTCGCGGCCGACCCGATCCGGGGTCACATGACGTGGACCGCTGAGGAGAGCGCCGCGTACCGCGCCGCGAACGAGGTCCGGACCGCGCTCAACCTGTCCGGCGGCGCGGCCATGGTGCCGCTCGTGATCGACCCCGCGATCATGCTCACGAGCGACGGCAGCAACAACCCGCTTCGGGAGATCTCGCGGGTCGTGACCACGGTCAGCGACTCGTGGAACGGGGTCACGTCCGCCGGTGCCACGGCCGAATGGAAGACCGAAGGGTCTCAGGCGGCCGATGGAACCCCGGCTCTCGCGGCGGCACCGATCCCCGTCTATATGGGCGATGTGGACGTGATCTATTCCTACGAACTCGGGATGGATGCGCTCGACTTCACCAACCAGCTTCGCCGGGCGAGTCAGGACGCGGCCGATCAGCTCATGGCGACGGCGTACACGACCGGTGCGGGCTCGACCGAGCCGACCGGCATCGTGACGGCGCTCGCGGGCACGGCGAGCGAGATCAACGGCACCGGTTCGGAAGCGCTCGACGACTCCGACCCGTTCGCACTCCAGAACGCCCTACCGGCGCGGTTCAGCGCGAACGCGCGGTTCATGAGCCACATCGCGACGGCGAACACGTACCGGCAGATGGAGACCACGAACGGCGCTCTCCAGTTCCCCGAGCTTCGGGAGAACCCGCCGATGCTTCTCGGGAAGCCGTGGCACGAGAACTCGAACATGGACGGCGCGATCAACGTTGCGGCGACGGCGAACAACTACCTCGTGGTGTACGGCGACTTCTCGAACTTCGTGATCGTGGATCGCATCGGGACCACGGTCGAGTTCCTCCCGGACTACGGCGCGAACGGTCGGCCGACCGGTCAGCGCCACATGTTCATGACGTTCCGGACGGGTTCGGACGTGGTCGTGAACGAGGCGTTCCGCATGCTGGACATCCCGACGACGGCGTAACCTGACGGCGAGTGCAGGGAATCACTCGTAGGCGAAGCCCCCGCCCGTGGAACGGTGGGGGCTTCGTCATGTCCGGGGGTAGCCTGATCACGTGTTGGGAACGGGTTCCCCTCGAAGCCCCCGCCCGTGGAACGGTGGGGGCTTCGTCATGTCCGGGGGTAGCCTGACCGCGTCACATCGTGCCGATGCCTCCCTGTCACAGGTGACGACGGGACCCCCGGTCAAGTTTGACGGCGCGATCGGGGGTTTCGTGCTGTACGGCCCTGAGAGCCACGCTGAGCGACTTGACCCCTTCTCGGGGGTCGTCTATCCGGGGAGTGCGTGAGAGCCCGTGAGCGTGCGCTACAGCAAGCCGCATCGGGCAGGATCGCGCCCCATCTCGCCATAGCTCGCCGAGAGCCCGAATCTCATGATCGAAGTTGTGTGAGAGCGATCCTAAGCAAGATCGTTCATAGACCCCTAGGTCAGTGAGGGTCCGGCGACGGCTTCAGGGCTCGATCGTGTATCCGGCGGGATTCAAGAGGCACAGTTACGTCACAATCCCTCGTTCGGCTTGCCCGCGCCGTTCGGCCCGAGGAAGCCGAACACCTCTCCCGACGCCACCTCAAGGTCCACGCCCTTGACGGCCTCGGTTTTACCGTACGTTTTGCGTAACCTGTTGACGGCCACAGCCGTTTCGGTGCTCATTCGATCCTCCGCCGTATCTGGCCTGAGGTGGCGGGCGGCCCGCCCGGTCAGCCGGTAGGCATGGCTGCCGTCGTCGCAGACAAACCTCTACCTTCGAGATATGTAAAAGATATATCTAGATAGTCGGCACAACAAGACGTTTTCAGTGGATCGACTGAAAGTTAGCGGGCGTTAACTGAGGCCTCGATCGCGGCGCGTGCCATGGCGTGCAGGAGCGGCCGCATGTCCTGCGGCGGCAGCTCGCCGGCGCTGTGCGGCGTGGAGTTGAGCAGGCCGAAGATCGCGTGGGTGGCCGCGCGCAGGCGCGCGGGCGGGCACGACGGGTGCAGCTCCGCCAGGACGGTCACCCACTCCTCGACGTACAGCCGCTGCAGCCGCCTGATCCGCCGCCGCTCGCCCTCGGGGACGTTGCCCAGCTCCCTGTCGTGCACGGTGATCAGCGCCGGCTGCTCCAGCGCGAACGTGAGCTGCACGTGCAGCAGCGCGTCGAGCGTCTCGCCCGGCCCGCTCGCCGTGGTGACGACCGCGACCGCCGACTCGCGCAGCCGGGAGCTGATGTCCAGGAGCATCTCGGCCAGCAGCGCGTCCTTGCCGCTGAAGTGCCGGTAGAGCGCCGGGCCCGAGATCCCGACCGCGCCGCCGATGTCCTCGATGGAGACGCCGTGGAAGCCGCGCGCGGCGAACAGGCTCGCGGCGGCGGCCAGGATCTCCGCACGCCTGTTGCCGCGATTTCGGGTAGGTGCCTGAGCGGTGGTCACGTCTCACATGCTAGACGGTTACGTTAATGATGGCTAACATCGTGGCCATGATGAGAGGGGACACATGAGCGACTGGCCGGTGCTGAAGTCGGCCGCCGACCGTGCGAGCGAGGTCTTCAAGCGCAACGCCGAGCTCAACGAGCGGCTCGCCGCCGACCTCCTCGAACGCCTCGCCACCACCGCCCTGGGCGGCCCCGAGCGCTCGCGGCTGCGCCACGTCGCGCGCGGCAAGCTGCTGCCGCGCGACCGCGTCGACGGCCTGCTGGACCCCGGCTCGCGCTTCCTGGAGCTGTCGCCGCTGGCGGCCAATGGGCTCTACGACGACCAGGCGCCCGCCGCCGGCATCATCACCGGCGTCGGCAGGATCTCCGGCCGCGAGTGCGTGGTGGTGGCCAACGACGCCACCGTCAAGGGCGGCACCTACTACCCGATCACCGTCAAGAAGCACCTGCGCGCCCAGGAGGTGGCGCTGCACAACCACCTGCCGTGCGTCTACCTCGTCGACTCCGGCGGGGCCTTCCTCCCCAAGCAGGACGAGGTCTTCCCCGACCGCGAGCACTTCGGCCGCATCTTCTACAACCAGGCCACGATGTCGGCGCGCGGCATCCCGCAGATCGCCGCCGTGCTCGGCTCCTGCACCGCGGGAGGCGCGTACGTGCCCGCCATGAGCGACGAGGCCGTCATCGTCCGCGACCAGGGCACGATCTTCCTGGGCGGTCCGCCGCTGGTGAAGGCGGCCACCGGCGAGGAGGTCACGGCGGAGGAGCTCGGCGGCGGCGACCTGCACGCCCGGGTCAGCGGCGTCACCGACCACCTCGCCGAGGACGACCCGCACGCGCTGGCCATCGTCCGCGACATCGTCTCCACCCTGGCCCCGCGCGCCGCGCGCCCCTGGGACACGACCGAGCCGGAGCCGCCCGCCCACGACCCGCGCGACCTCTACGGGATCGTCCCCGCCGACACCCGGCAGCCGTACGACGTGCGCGAGGTCATCGCGCGACTGGTCGACGGCTCGCGGTTCCTGGAGTTCAAGGCGGAGTACGGCGCCACGCTCGTCACCGGCTTCGCCCGGTTGCACGGCCACCCGGTGGGGATCGTCGCCAACAACGGCATCCTGTTCAGCGAGTCGGCGATGAAGGGCGCGCACTTCATCGAGCTGTGCGACCAGCGGCGGATCCCGCTGGTGTTCCTGCAGAACATCAGCGGATTCATGGTCGGCAAGGCCTACGAGGCGGGCGGCATCGCCAAGCACGGCGCCAAGATGGTCACCGCGGTCTCGTGCGCGCGGGTGCCCAAGCTCACCGTGATGATCGGCGGGTCGTTCGGGGCGGGCAACTACGCCATGGCCGGTCGCGCCTACTCGCCCCGGTTCCTGTGGATGTGGCCGAACGCGCGCATCTCCGTCATGGGCGGCGAGCAGGCGGCGAACGTGCTGACCACGGTGGGCAACGCGGACGCCGACGCGATCAGGGCCCAGTACGAGCACCAGGGCAACCCCTACTACTCCACGGCCAGGATCTGGGACGACGGCGTGATCGACCCGCTCGACACCCGCACGGTCCTCGGCCTGGCTCTCTCCGCGGTGGCCAACGCCCCGCTCGACCCCATCGGCTACGGCGTCTACCGGATGTGACTCATGGCTCACCCACCCAGCACGCCCTTCGAGCGCGTGCTCGTCGCCAACAGAGGCGAGATCGCCGTGCGGATCATCCGTACGCTGCGTGCGCTCGGGATCACCTCGGTGGCCGTGCACACCGCCTCGGACGCCGGCGCCCGGCACGTCGTGGAGGCTGACCTGGCCTACCAGATCCCGAATTATCTGGATATTTCGGCAATTGTGGAGGTTGCTGGGGCGGCCGGGGCGCGGGCCGTCCATCCGGGGTACGGCTTCCTGGCCGAGAACGCCCTGTTCGCCCGCCGGTGCGCCGAGGCCGGCCTGGTCTTCGTCGGCCCGCCGGCCGGGGCCATCGAGGCCATGGGGGACAAGATCCGCGCCAAGGCCACCGTGTCGGCCGCCGGTGTCCCCGTCGTCCCCGGCGTCGCCGAGCCCGGCGACGACCTCACCACATGGCGGCACTTCCCAGCCCTTATCAAGCCGTCGGCCGGTGGCGGCGGCAAGGGCATGGTCCTGGTCACCGCCGCGGCCGACCTGCCCGACGCCCTGGCGTCCGCCCGCCGCACGGCCGGCGCCGCCTTCGGGGACGGCACCCTGCTGATCGAGCGCTACATCGGCGACCCGCGCCACATCGAGATCCAGATCCTCGCCGACGGCCACGGCGGCGTCGTCCACCTCGGCGAACGCGAGTGCAGCCTCCAGCGCCGCCACCAGAAGATCATCGAGGAGTCCCCGTCCCCCTTCGTGGACGCCGTGACGCGCGAGCGCATGGGCTCGGCCGCCGTCGAAGCGGCCCGCGCCGTCGGCTACACCGGCGCGGGCACGGTCGAGTTCATCGTCGACGGCACCACGGGCGCCTACCACTTCATGGAGATGAACACCCGCCTCCAGGTGGAGCACCCGGTCACCGAGCTGGTCACCGGCCTGGACCTGGTGGCCCTCCAGCTCCACGTCGCCGCCGGCCACCCTCTCCCTTTCACCCAGGACGAGGTACGCCTGACCGGCCACGCCGTCGAAGCCCGCATCTACGCCGAGGACCCCGCCCGAGGCTTCCTCCCCACCGGCGGCCGCATCCTCACCCTCCACGAACCCACCCCACCCCCCTCACCAAGCCCCTCACACACCTCCCTGCCACCCACGAGCCCCGCGCCCACAGGCGGCATCCTCTCCGGTGCGCTCCCTGCCTCCGGCCCTCTCCCCGGCGCCGGGTCGGCGGGAGGGGGTGCGGCGGAGCTCGGCGCACTGTACGGCGCGCGACCGTTCGTACGGGTGGACTCCGGTCTCCTGGAAGGCGGGGTCGTGGGCAGCGAGTTCGACCCCATGCTGTCCAAGGTCATCGCCTGGGCGCCCGACCGGGCTACCGCCCTGAGGACCCTGGACCAGGCCCTGGGCGACACGACCCTCCTCGGGCTCACCACCAACATCCCGTTCCTGCGCGCCCTGCTCAGCCATCCGGCCGTACAGGCGGGTGACTTGGACACCGGCCTGGTGGAACGCATCCTCCCCGACCTGCTCCCCACCACCGCCGTCCCCGACGAGGTCCTGGCCACCGCCGCGCTCGCCTTCCACGACACCCCCCAGGGCAGCGACCCGTGGGACATCGCCGACGGCTGGCGCGTCGGCCCACCGGCCTGGACCGCCTACCGCCTGGAGTCGCGGGACGGCGTACACGACGTGAAGGTCCGGGGCCTGCCACGAGAGGCCGCCGAGGTCCGTACGACAGCCGCCGCCGGAGCAGCCGAGCAGGACCTCAGCTCTCGTGATGCCGAGGGGGTGCCCGCGAGGCTGCGTACCAGTGGGCACAGTCTCGCCGTCACCCTGGGCGGACGTACTGAGCGGTACGCCTGGGCGCGCGACGGCGAGACGTTGTGGCTCGGCAGGGACGGTCGCACCTGGGCGTTGACGCGGCACCGCGTCGGCGACCCCGGCGACCGGCCGGGCGCGGCGGGCGGCGGGGACGGCGTCGTCCGCAGCCCCATGCCGGGCACCGTCCTGGTCGTCAAGGCCCAGGTGGGCGACCGGGTCGGCGAAGGGCAGCCGCTGCTGATCGTGGAGGCCATGAAGATGGAGCACACCGTCACCGCCCCCCGCGACGGCCTCGTCACGGAGTTGCCCGTGCAGGCCGGCCAGCAGGTGGACATGGACGCCGTACTGGCCGTCGTCACCAGCGAGGAGGCGTGATGAGCAGGTCATATCCGATGCGGGACCTCCCGCAGCAGGTCACCGTGCACGAGGTGGGCCCGCGCGACGGGCTGCAGAACGAGGCGGCGATCGTGCCCGTGGAGGTGAAGGCGGAGTTCGTCGACCGGCTCGCCGACGCGGGGCACAAGGTGATCGAGACGACCAGTTTCGTGCACCCCCGCTG
This sequence comes from Nonomuraea glycinis, assembly GCF_035920485.1. Lineage (GTDB taxonomy): Bacteria > Actinomycetota > Actinomycetes > Streptosporangiales > Streptosporangiaceae > Nonomuraea > Nonomuraea glycinis. The sequence continues at coordinate 8,819,179 of NZ_CP109166.1, read as the reverse complement.
GGTGCCGCAGCTCGCCGACGCCGAGGAACTGCTGTCCAGGCTGCACCGCCGGCCGGGCGTCCGCTACCCGGTGCTGGTGCCGAACCTGCGCGGCCTGGAACGGGCCCTGGCGCACGGCGTCGACGAGATCGCCGTCTTCGCCAGCGCCACCGAGACGTTCGCCGCCAAGAACCTGAACCGGAGCCTGGAGACCCAGTTCGACATGTTCGAGCCGGTCGTCGCCGGGGCGCTGGAGGCCGGGGTGCGGGTGCGGGCGTACGTGTCGATGTGCTTCGGCGACCCGTGGGAGGGCGACACGCCGATCCCGCAGGTGGTGGCGGTCGGCGAGCGGCTGCTCGGCCTCGGCTGCTACCAGCTCTCGCTCGGCGACACCATCGGCGTCGGCACCCCCGGCCACGTGACCGCCCTGATCGACGCGTTCGGCTCCCCGGACCGGCTGGCGGTGCACTTCCACGACACCTACGGCCAGGCGCTCGGCAACACGCTGGCCGCGCTGTGGGCGGGGGTGACCACGGTGGACGCCTCCACGGGCGGCATCGGCGGCTGCCCGTACGCCGAGTCGGCCACCGGCAACCTCGCCACCGAGGACCTCGTCTGGATGCTGCGCGGGCTCGGCATCGACACCGGGCTCGACCTGGACAAGCTCGTCACCACCAGCACCTGGCTGGCCGAACGGCTGGGCCGGCCCAGCCCCTCCCGCGTCGTCCAGGCCCTCTCGAAAGGCTGACCTGCCATGCTGACCCCTGAACACGAAGAGCTGCGCAAGACCGTCGAGGCGTTCGCGCGTGACGTGGTCGCCCCGGTCATCGGGGACTTCTACGAGCGCGAGGAGTTCCCGTACGACATCGTGCGGCAGATGGGCGCGATGGGGCTGTTCGGGCTGCCGATCCCGGAGGAGCACGGCGGCATGGGCGGCGACTACTTCGCGCTCTGCCTGGCGCTGGAGGAGCTGTCCAGGGTCGATTCGAGCGTGTCGATCACGCTGGAGGCGGCGGTGTCGCTCGGCGCCATGCCGATCCTGCGGTTCGGCACCGACGACCAGCGCGCGCGGTGGCTGCCCCGGCTGGCCTCCGGCGAGATGCTCGGCGCGTTCGGCCTGACCGAGCCCGGTGGTGGCACCGACGTGCCGGGCGGGATGCGGACCACCGCCGTCCTGGACGGCGGGGAGTGGGTGATCAACGGCACGAAGGCGTTCATCACCAACTCGGGCACCGACCTCACCGGCGTCGTCGGCGTGGCCGCGCTCACCGGCGAGCGGGAGATCTCCACGATCCTGGTGCCCGCGGGGACCCCCGGCTTCACCGTCTCCAGGAAATACTCCAAGGTCGGCTGGAACGCCTCCGACACCCGCGAGCTGTCGTTCGCCGACTGCCGCGTGCCCGCCGAGAACCTGCTCGGCGAGCGCGGCCGCGGCTACGCGCAGTTCCTGCAGACCCTCGACGAGGGCCGCATCGCCATCGCCGCCGTCGGCGTCGGCCTCGCGCAGGGCTGCGTGGACGAGTGTCTCAGGTACGTCAGGGACAGGAAGGCGTTCGGTCACCCGATCGGCCACTACCAGGCCATCCAGTTCAAGATCGCAGATATGGAGGCCCGTACGCACACCGCGCGGCTGGCCTACTACCACGCGGCGGACCGGATGCGCGCGGGCCTGCCGTTCAAGAAGGAGGCGGCGATCGCCAAGCTCGTCTCCTCCAACGCCGCCATGGACAACTCCCGCGAGGCCACCCAGATCTTCGGCGGCTACGGGTTCATGAACGAGTTCCCCGTCGGGCGCTTCTACCGCGACGCCAAGATCCTCGAGATCGGCGAGGGCACCAGCGAGGTCCAGCGCATGCTCATCGCCCGCCAACTCGGCCTCGGCGACCTGTGACAAGGGACGGGGCCCTCCCAGGCCAGGCGATTCACCGGGAATCCTCGACACTCGGTGAACGGCGATTGGACTGGTGATGGAGCACGATCTAGGGTCATACGTCATGACGGCTGACGACCTTGTCATCAGGAAGGCCGAGAAGGCGGACGCGGACGCGGTGTTCGCGTTGGCGCGTGAGTTCGGGCTGACCTTCAGGCCCGAGCGCGACGCCTTCGACGAGGCGTTGCCGATATTGCTGCACGACGAGGACACCCTGCTGATCACGGCCGTGGTCGACGGGCGGGTGCAGGGCTACCTGCTCGGCAACGTGCACCTCACGCTGTTCGCCAACGGGCCGGTCGCCTGGGTCGAGGAGGCCATGGTGCAGACGGGGTCGCGCAGGCAGGGGATCGGGCGGGCGCTCCTGGAGGAGTTCGAGAAGTGGGCCCGCTCGCGTAATGCCCGGTATGTGGGGATGGCCACCCGGCGGGCGCCCGAGTTCTACCACGCGCTGGGCTACGAGGCGTCGGCCACGTTCTTCCGCAAGGTCCTGCGCTGACCTTGTCGTAAACGGGTGGCATATTTGGGGGCGTGAGTATCCATACGGTGAGCCCCCTGTTCGTCGGGCGGGCCCGCGAGCTGGCCGTGCTCGGCGACGCCCTCGACGGGGCGCGGGCCGGGACGGCGTCCACCGTGCTCGTGGGCGGCGAGGCGGGAGTCGGCAAGACACGCCTGGTCGGTGAGCTGGCCGAGCGTGCCGATGACGCCCTGGTGCTCGTCGGCGGGTGCCTGGAGCTGGGCACCGAGGGGTTGCCGTTCGCGCCGTTCACCGCCGTGCTGCGCGGTCTCGTACGCACGCTCGGGCGGGACGGCGTCGCCCGGCTCGTGCCGGGCGGCTCGACCAGGGAGCTGGCGCGGCTGCTGCCCGAGTTCGGCGAGCCGGACCAGGACGGGGCGGAGGCGCGGGCGCGGCTGTTCGAGCAGGTGCTCGGGCTGCTGGAGCGGCTGACCGAGGACCAGCCGGTCGTGCTGATCGTCGAGGACGCCCACTGGGCCGACCGGTCCACCCGTGACCTGCTGTCCTTCCTGGTCCGCTACCAGCGCGGCGATGGCCGCCTGCTGATCGTCGTCACCTACCGCGCCGACGAGTTGCACCGCGCGCACCCGCTGCGCCCGCTGCTGGCCGAGCTCGGGCGCGTCGGCTGGGTCACCCGGCTGGAGCTCGGCAGGCTCACCCGCAGGGAGGTCGTCGAGCAGGCGGCGAGCATCCTGGAGCGCGAGCCGTCCCCTGTGGACATGGACCGGATCTACGCGCGCAGCGAAGGCAATCCGCTGTTCGTCGAGGCGCTGCTCAGCGAGGTGAGCGGTGGCGACGCGCTGCCCGAGTCGCTGCGCGACCTGCTGCTGGCCAGCGTGGAGCGGCTGCCCGAGGAGACCCAGGAGCTGCTGCGGGTGGCCAGTGTGGGCGGGCAGCGCATCGAGCACGACCTGCTCTCCGCCGTTGCCGGGCTGGACGAGAACGCACTGGCGCGCGCGCTGCGCCCGGCCGTGGCGGGCAACGTGCTCGTCGTCGACGGCGAGGGCTACGCCTTCAGGCACGCGCTGATCCGCGAGGCCCTCCACGACGACCTGCTGCCGGGGGAGCACACCCGCCTGCACACCAGGTTCGCCGAGGCGCTCGAGCGCGACCTGTCGATCCTGCCCGCGCCGCGCGGCGCCGTCGAGCTGGCCCACCACTGGCACTCCGCCCGCGACACCACCTGGGCGCTCATCAGCGCGTGGCACGCCGCCGCGGCGGCCCGCAAGTCCACCGCCTACGACGCGCAGTTCGGGATGCTGTCCAGAGTGCTGGAGCTGTGGGACCACGTGCCCGACGCGGAGGAGCGCATCGGCGTCGGGCACACCGCCGTGCTGCGCCAGACCTCCGTCGTCTCCTACCTCGCCGGGGAGTACGACCGCGGCGTGGCCCTGGCCTCCGCCGCCCTCACGGAGATCGACCGAGCGGCGGAGCCGGCCACCGCCGCCCGCGTGCTGCGCCAGCGCGGCCTCATGCGCTACGACCTGAGCCGCCCCGGCTACGTCGACGACCTGCGGGAGGCGGCGTCCCTGGTGCCGGCCGACCCGCCGAGCAGGCTGCGCGGCCAGGTGCTCGAATCGCTCTCGCGCATGCTCCACCGGCCCGAGCAGCTCGCCGAGAAGATCGCCAACGCGCAGCAGGCCATCGACATCGGCCGGGCCGTCGGCGACGCCGCCACCCACGCGCACGCGCTGATCAGCCTCACCTGGGCGCGCTGCCGCTACTCACAGATCGACTCCCACCGCGACGGGTTCGTCGAGGCGCGGCGCATCGCGGACCAGGCCGACGCCTACAGCGCGATCATGCGGGGCGCCATCTCCGAGTCCGACGTGCTCGAAGGCGCCGGCCGGCACGAGCAGGCGGCCCAGGTCGCCCGCGACGGCATCTCCCTGGCCCAGAGGTACGGCCTGGCCCGCACCTCCGGCACCTTCCTGTCGATCAACCTGGCGGAGCCGCTGGTGTCGCTCGGCCGCTGGGACGAGGCGCTGGAGGTGGTGGAGCACGCCCTCGACCTCGTGCCGCCACCCCCGCACCAGGCCAGCCTGCAGGGCTTCGGCACCGACATCGCCCTCGCCCGCGGCCTGCTCGACCGCGCCGAGAAGCTGCTGGCCGCCTCCCGGCGCGTGCTGTCCCGCGGCAAGTTCCGCGAGCAGACCGTGCTGCCGCACGTGCGCAGGGAGGTCCAGCTCCTGCACGCCCAGGGCCGGCTCGGCGAGGCCCGCGAAGCGGCGGCGCGCGCCCTGCGCGAGCACGACCTGACGGCCGACCATCGCTACTCCTGGGGTCTGCTCGTCCACCTGGCCGAGCTCGGCGGTCCCCTCCTGCCGGAGCTCCGCTCGATCGCCGAGTGGCTCGACGTCGAGGGCGGCCTGCAGCACGCCCAGCGCCTCACCTTCACGGCCCTGACAGACCAGGCTCTGGACGGGGCCGAGGCGGCCGGTCGGCGCGTCAAGGCCTGGGACCAGGCCGCGGCCGCCTGGGCGGCTCTCCACCAGCCCTACAGCGAAGCCAGAGCCCAGAGCGGCGCGGCGCAGGCGGCACACGCGGCCGGTGACCGGCAGGGGGCCACCGCGCGGCTGACCAGGGCCCGGGAGCTCGCCGAGCGACTGGGCGCCGTTCCCCTCCTGGAGCAGCTCGACGTCTTCGCCCGCCGCGCCAGGATCGCCCTGACGGACGGCGCCGCCCCCGACGGCCTGCCCCTCGGCCTCACGGCCCGCGAGCTGGAGGTCCTGCGGGAGGTCGCGCGCGGCCGCAGCAACCGGGAGATCGCCGGGGAGCTGTTCATCTCGGTCAAGACGGTCAGCGTGCACGTCTCCAACATCCTGGCCAAACTCGCCGTCGCCTCCCGGGGCGAGGCCGCGGCCAAGGTGCACGCGGTGGGGCTGTTCGACGACTGACGGTCAGCCGGTGAGCTGCGCCTCCAGGCGGTAGCCGTCCACGGTCACGTACACCTGGTCGCCAGGGCGGGCGTTGAGGCGCATGAGGACGGGCTGGAGGGAGTCGAAGACCGGCTGGTGGCCCTGCCACACCAGGACGATGGCGTTGTCGCCGGGCCCGGTGACCGAGAGCAGAGTGCCGGGGCGCATGCCGAGCTGGGTGGCGTAGCCCTCGGGGACGGGGACGGGGCCGCCGCGGAGATACTCGGGGGTGACGTCGATGCGCTGCCAGCGGCGGGGGTCCGACGACGGGCTGGGGAGCGGGGGCGGCGGGGTGGCGGGGGTGCCCGCGAGGCTGCCGGGCAGCACGGGGGAGCGGCCGCCGGACAGGGCGGAGAGGGTGGCGAGCGCGGCCGTGGGGTCGATGGTGGCGGACGACGCCGCGGGGATGGGCTGGCCGCCTCTGTGGTGGTGGCCGTTGGCGCCGGGGGTGCGGCGCGGGAGCGGCTGGGGAGGGGCGGCGGAGGCGACGGGATCGGGCCCGGACTCCGCCGGGAGGGCGTCGAGCCAGGCCTTGGCCGAGTGGGCGCGGATGCCGAGCTCGGTCATCAGGGCCACCATGTCGGTGTCCGGCGGGGAGGCGGCCAGCAGTTGCCTGGTGCGGGACTGGAGGCCGTGGATGTCGCCGATGACGAGCCAGCCGTCCTGCAGGCGGCGGTCCGGCATCAGCGTGACGAGCACCCGCCACAGCGGGGTGCGCAGCGACGGCACCATCACCGGGTGGGCGGGGTCGGCGCCGATGAGCTGGTCCTGGGTGGCGGCCGAGCCGAGCCACTCCGTGAGCCGGAACATGTGGCCGGTGACGGGCGCGGACTCCGAGGAGCGCAGCCAGTTGAGTACGCGTTCCTCGGCCGTCCGCTGGGCCTGGGAGAGCACGTCCCGTTCGACGAGCATCTTGTGCGCGAGGGTGCGCAGGCTGATCGGGTCCTCGGCGAACAGGCGGTGCACCGCGACGGACAGCTCCAGCTTGTTCAGGCTGCGGAAGAGGCTGTCCACCACGCGGACCATCGCGTGGTCGGTCTCGCTGGGCGCCGGGGTGGCGGGCGCCGCGAGAGGCACGGCGACGGGGGCCTCGGGCTGCGGGCGCTGCGGGGAGCCGTTCCCGCTCTGGACGGGGAAGGAGCCGGTCTGGCGGGACCGGGGCTCGCCGTTCTCGCCGAGGGCCGGGAAGGAGCCGGTGGTGGGCGGGGGGCCGCCGTTCTGGCGGTTGTCGCCGACGGCGGGGAAGGAGCCGGTGCTCGGATTCTTGTCGCCCGGTCCCGAGAAGAGCCCGTTGCCCGGCCGGTTCTCACCGAGGGCGGGGAAGGAGCCCGTGCTCGGACCGCCGTTGCCGGGGAACGGCCCCGCGCCGGGGCGGTTCGCGTTCGGCACGGGGAAGGAGCCGGTGCCGGAGCGGTTCTCGTTCGGGGAAGAGCCCGTGCCGGGGCGGTTCTCGGTCGGGGAGGAGCCCGTGCCCGGGCGGTTCGCGTTCGGCACGGGGAAGGAGCCGGTGCCGGGGCGGTTGTCCCGCTGGGCGGGGAAGGAACCGGTGCTGGGACCACCGTCGCCGGGCGAGCCCGCGCCGGGGCTTACAGCGGGGAAGGAGCCGGTGCCGGGGCGGTTGCCGCTCTGCGCGGCGAACATGCCGGTGGCGGGGCCAGGGTCCCCCGGAGTGGGGAAGGCGTTCGCCGCACGCTGCGGCACTCCTTCGCCCTGGGCGGGGACGGCGCCCGGCGCGCGCTGCGGCGCCCCGTCGCCCTGGGCGGGGGTGGCGCCGGTCGCGCGCTGCGGCTCGCCGGCGACGGGGAAGGTCCCGGTCGTGCGCTGCGGCACGCCTTCGCCCACGGCGGGGAAGGCGCCGGTCGTGCGCGGTACGCCCTCGCCGACGGCGGGGAAGGAGCCGGTGCCGGATGCCGGGCCGCGTTGCGGCGCGCGGCCGGCCTCGGGCTGCCCTGCCGCCTGTACGGCGCGGGCCGCGGACTCCGGCTGGGCCGAGATGCGGCCGAGCACCTCGCGGAACACCGAGCCGAGCACGGCCTCGGGCGTGGCCGAAGGGGTGCCCATGTCACCCGGGGACAGGCGGCGCAGGCGGTGCCAGCCGCCCAGGCCGGCGATGGCGGCCCTGGTGGGCTCGGGCCAGCCCGGCAGCGCCGGGTCGATGTGGTGGATCGTCAGCGCGGGCAGCACGTCGGCGAGTGGCAGGTAGTCCCAGCGGGCGGTGGCCAGCAGCGCGAGCCGGTCGCAGATCCAGTCGAGCCCGGCCGTGGCGAGGGCTCGTGAGAGGGGGAGCGAGGACCACCAGGCGGCCGGGAGCCGCGCATCGGTCAGTGCCTCCGCCACCTGCTGGGGACGGCTCCAGCGCAGGGCAGGGACCAGGTCGCTCAGGCAGATCGATGACTCGACTTCCATCGGCGGACCTTATCCTCCCCAGTGAGCCGCATGGTGCTCTTGGATACGTATGTGGCCGTTCGTGCAGCCTACGCGGCAAGCTATCAATCGGTGCGAATAGGGTAAAGACGCTTCACGTCCAAACCGTATCGTGGCCTACCCCCAACCAGGGCCACGCATTCGGCACCGGCACGGCAACCTGCCTCCAGAGCGGCCCTTTCGCCAGCACCTGTCAGGGTGGCTGTGAGATATCCCGCTGCGAACGCGTCGCCCGCTCCGGTGGAGTCCACCATCTCCGTCGGCGCCGGGTCCGACTTGGCGACGACCTGCCCGCCCGTGGCCGCGAGCGCCCCTTGGGACCCCAGCTTCACCACCGCCGTGCCGTACCTCTCGCTGAGCAGTTCGGCGGCGCGTTCGGGGGTGGCGGCGCCGGTGAGCAGAAGTGCCTCGTCCCGATTGGGGAAGATCAGCTCGGCGGGCGCGATCTCGGTCAGGAAGCGCTCGACGCCGAACTCGCGCAGCGGGCTGGTGGAGGCCGGGTCGACGCTGATGGCGATCCCGGCGGCGACGGCCTGGGCCATGGCCAGCCTGACCAGGCGCAGGCCGGGCTCGCCGAACAGCGTGTAACCGGACACGTGCAGGCGGGCGACGCCGTCGAGGAGGGCGTCGTCCCAGTCGTCGGTGGAGATGAGCCCGCCCGCGCCCCGGTTGGTGAGCATGGATCGCTCGCCGGTCCGATCCACCATGGCGATGACGACCGCCGTGGGATGGTCGGCGTCGAGGCGGACGTGTGGCCGGACGCCGGCCTTCACCAGCTCGCCGATGTGCCACTCGCTGCTGTCGTATCCGCATCTGGCCAGCAGCCCGACCTCGCCGCCCAGGTGGGCGGCCCAGGACGCGGTGTTCGCGCCGGAGCCGCCCGGCCGGAGCACGATGTCGGCGGCGATGTCGGAGGCCGACATGACCGGTGCGCCGTGCAGGGCCACCACATCGGTGACGACATCACCTATGACCAGGAGACCCTTGCCGGTCACGATCGCGACCAGGCTAGGGAGATCTGCGCCGCGAGGGCGGTGTTACCGCGTACGGCGGCGAGGTTGGCCTCCAGGGAGGCGCCGGAGGTGCCGCGCACCAGATAGCCGAGCAGGAACGGGGTGATCGCCTGCCCGGTCACGCCGTCGCGGGCGGCGGCGTCGAGCGCCTCGGCCAGCACCCGGTCGTGCAAGGCGGGGTCGAGCTGCTGGTCGGCGGGGACGGGGTTGGCGACGATCAGCGCGCTCTCGTCGCCGCCGAACGCGTCCTGACCGCGCATGATCGCGGCGGCGTCCTCGGGCGACTCGATCCGCCACTCGACGGGCAGGCCGGAGGAGTTCAGGTAGAAGCCGGGGAAGGTGTCGGTCCGGTAGCCGGCCACGGTCACGCCGCGCGTCTCCAGCCGCTGCAGGGTCGCGGGCACGTCCAGGATCGACTTGACGCCGGCGCAGACGACCGTGATCCGGGTACGGGCCAGCGTGTCGAGGTCGGCGGACTCGTCCTGCTCCTCGGTCCAGCCACGGTGCACGCCGCCGAGACCGCCGGTGGCGAAGACCCGGATGCCCGCGCGGGCGGCCAGGAACGACGTCGCCGACACCGTCGTGGCGCCGCTCGCCTTGAGCGCCGAGGCCACCGGCAGGTCGCGCTGTCCCAGCTTGCGCAGCCCGGACTCGCTCGCCACGCGCTCCAACTCCACCTCGGACAGGCCGATCCTGGCCACCCCGTCGAGCACGGCGATGGTCGCGGGCACCGCTCCGGCGGCTCGTACGATCTCCTCCAGCTCCCGTGCGACCTCCAGGTTGCGCGGCTGCGGCAGCCCGTGGGAGATGATCGTGGACTCCAGCGCCACCAGGGGGGCACCGGTGGCCAGCGCCTCGGCGACCTCGTCGGACGGCTGCAGGTGTGACTCGGCGGCGCTGCGCATGGTGGGTTTCGTGCTCCTCGAATGGTCCCGATGATTCTCAGTCAGAACGATGTCTTTCCCGGACTTTGTTCCAAACTGAGGAGGTTACGGCGGGACCGCGTGCGCGTCCACTCATCAAGGGATCAGCAGCACGGCCCCCACCAGCGCGATCCCGCCGATGAGCCCGGTGGCGATCCCGCCGAGCAGCAGAGCGCGCCCACCGCTCAGCAGTCTGCGCACGTCGATCCCGGTGCCCAGCCCGAACAGCGCGGCGGCCATCAGCACGTCGGTGATCGGGGGCACGGCCGCCGTCACGGACTCGGGGACGAGCCCGGTGCCGCGCAGCGCCACCATGGCCAGGAACCCTGCGACGAAGAGCGGGACGACGGGGGGCCGGCCGCCGCCGGGGCGGGCCCGCGCGCTCAGGGCGACGATGGGGGCCAGCAGGATGACCCGGCCCAGTTTGACGGTGACCGCCGCGGCGAGCACGCCCGAGGCCGCGCCGATCGCGGCCACCTGCGCCACCTCGTGCACCGCCGCCCCCGTCCACACCGCGAGCTGCGCCGGTGACAGGCCCAGCCAGGCCGCCAGCAGGGGCACCGCGACGATGGCGGCGCTGCCGTACAGGACCACCACGCCGAGGGCGCTCGCCGCGTCCTCGTCGTCGCCGCCCGCGCTGTCGCGCATGGCCGCGATGGCGGCCGCGCCGCAGATGGACACCCCTGTGGCGACGAGCAGGCCGGTGCCGGGGGACAGGCCGAGGCGGCGGCCGACCAGCGGCGTGACCACGAACGTGACGCCCGTCGCCACCAGCACGATCACCACCGTCCGCCAGCCCATGGCCAGCACCTCGGGCACCGAGATCCGCAGGCCGAGCAGGACGATCGCGACGCGTAACACCCGCTTGGACACCAGCCGCAGGCCGGGCAGCAGTCTCTCGCCGACGCCCCCGGACGCGGCCAGGGCCGCGCCCGCCGCCACCGCCACCACCGCCGGGCTGAGCACGGGCAGCACCGCGTGTACGGCCAGCGCGAGTACCACCGCCATGGCCGCCGCGAACAGGCCGGGCAGGACAGAGGTGTGCGTCTTGCGAGAGGGGGTTTGCAGCACGATGTCCAGTCTTCGGGCGGCCGGAGGCCCCCGGTAGCCACGGGTTGCCTGTGAGCCCATAGCCTGTGGCTATGAGCTCGCTGCCCGATCTGGACTCGCTGAAGCTACTGGTCGACGTCGGCGAGCTGGGCAGCCTGGGGCGGGCGGCCAAGGTGGCGGGCATCGCCCAGCCGTCGGCGAGCAAGCGCATCGCCCAGCTCGAACGCCGGCTCGGCCTGTCGCTGCTGGAGCGGACGCCCCGCGGCTCCACGCTCACCAACGAGGGCAAGGTGGTGGCCGGCTGGGCGGCGCACGTGGTCGCGGCCGCCCAGGAGCTCATGCGGGCCGCCGAGGCGGTGCGCCACGGCGGCGCCGCCCACCTGCGGGTGGCGGCGAGCATGACGGTGGCCGAGTACCTCGTGCCCCGGTGGCTCGGCGAGCTGCAGAACCGGGAGCCGGACGTTCAGGTGGGGCTGGACGTGGTGAACTCCGCCGACGTCGCGACCCGGGTGCTGGCCGAGGAGGTGGAGCTGGGGTTCGTCGAGGGTCCGTACGTGCCCGAGGGGTTGGCCAGCCGGGTGGTGGGCACCGACCGGCTGGTGGTCGTGGTGGCGCCCGGACATCCCTGGACGCGCCGCCGTACCGCGCTGAGAGGGGCGGAGCTGGCCGGGACGGCGCTCGTGGTGCGTGAGCCCGGGTCGGGCACCCGGGAGACGCTGGACGTGGCGTTCAGGGACTTGCGTCAGGCCAGCCCGCGCCTGGAGCTGGGCTCCAACTCGGCGGTCAAGGGCGCGGCCCAGGCGGGCGCGGCGCCGGCCGTCATCAGCGGGTACGCGGTCGAGGCGGAGCTGGCCACCGGGCGGCTGGTCGAGGTGCCGCTGGCCGGGCACACCCTGGTCAGGAGCCTGCGCGCCGTCTGGCGTCGCGGCCGCACCCTGACCGGCCCCGCCGCGACCCTCCTGACCATCGCCAGCCGCCCCTGACGATCTCCGCCGTCCCTGACGGTGGCCGTTCTTCGCCGCCATTACCCTCAGAGGGTTGAACGCTCTTCGCCGTCGTCCCTCCCTGACGTGGAACGTTCTTCGCCGCTAAGGTGCATGAATGGGTGCATATGACGTGGTCGTTGCCGGTGGGGGCCACAACGGGCTGGTCGCCGCCGCTTACCTCGCCCGCGCCGGGCGGCGGGTGCTGGTGCTGGAGCGGCAGGGCCACACCGGGGGCCTGGCCATCTCCACCCGCGCCTTCCCCGGCGTGGACGTACGGCTGTCGCGCTACTCCTACCTGGTCAGCCTGCTGCCCACGAAGATCGTCAAGGATCTGGGCCTCCGCCTGGAGCTGCGCGGGCGCCGTTACGCCTCCTACGCGCCCTGCGGCGACACCGGCCTGCTCGTCGACGGCGAGGACGAGGGACGGACGGCGGCCTCCTTCCGCACGGTCACCGGCGGAGACGCCGACCACCGGGCCTGGCGGGACTTCTACGCCATGACCGCCCGTGTCGCCGAGACCCTGGCCCCGACCTTGCTGGAGCCGCTGCGCCCGGCCAGGGAGGTCGAGCGGCTGGTCGGGCCGCAGGCGTGGCAGGACCTGTTCGCCCGGCCGATCGGGGAGACGGTGGACGAGCGGTTCGCCGACGACACGGTGCGCGGCGTGGTGCTCACCGACGCGCTGATCGGCACGTTCGCCGACCCCGGCACCGACCTGCTGGCCAACCGGTGCTTCCTCTATCACGTCATCGGCGACGGCACGGGCGTGTGGAACGTCCCCGTGGGCGGCATGGGCGCCGTCTCCGGAGCGCTGGAGGCCGCCGCCAGGCAGGCCGGCGCGGAGATCGTCACCGGCGCGGAGGTGATCGGCATCTCGCCGGCGGGTGAGGTCACCTTCCGTACGGCGGATGAGGCGGAGCACACGGTGACCGGCGGGCATGTGCTGGTCAACCTGCCGCCGGCGGTGTTCGACCGGGTGCTCGGCAGGACGCCCGGCGTGCCCGAGGGGGCGCAGCTCAAGGTGAACATGGTGCTGAGCCGGCTGCCCCGGCTCAAGGACACCGGGGTGGATCCGGCGGCGGCGTTCAGCGGGACCTTCCACATCAACGAGTCCCGCGACCAGCTCGCCACGGCCTACGCCCAGGCGTCCCGGGGCGAGATCCCGGAGCTGCCCCCGGCCGAGGTCTACTGCCACACCCTGACCGACCCGTCGATCCTCGGGCCGGAGCTACGCGGCAAGGCGGAGACGATGACGCTCTTCGGCCTGCACATGCCCGCCCGCCTTTTCCGGAAAAATCCGGACGAGGCCAGGGAGGAGGCTCTTCGTGCCACCTTCGCGTCCATGAACCAGGTCCTGGCCGAGCCCATCGAGGACTGCCTCCTGCGCGCCCCCGACGGCACCCTCTGCGTCGAGGCCAAGTCCCCGGTGGACCTGGAGAACGAGGCGGGCCTGCCCGGCGGCCACATCTTCCACCGCGACCTGAGCTGGCCGTACGGGGAGGAGGGCGGTTGGGGCGTGGAGACCGAGCACGAGCGGATCCTGTTGTGCGGCGCGGCCGCCCGCAGAGGCGGCGGCGTCAGCGGCATCCCCGGCCACAACGCGGCGATGGCACTGCTGCGCTGAGCCCTCGGACGCCGGGGGATGTCACCGGGCCGGCGCGGCGGCGTTCAGGCGGGCGAGTCGCCGGTCGTGCGGGTGGAGGCGTTCAGGCGGGCGAGTTGCCGGTCGTGCGGGTGGAGGCGTTCAGGCGGGCGAGTTGGCGGTCGTGCAGGCGGCTGAACAGCAGGAGCGCGGTGATCGCCCCGATGAGCGCGCAGGCCATGTCCCACTGGGTGTCCCACTGGTCCCCCTGAACGGCCAGGAACGCGTCGGCCGCCTCTCCGGCGGCCAGCGCGGCCCACCACTCCAGCATCTCGAAGAAGGCGCTGAAGGCCAGGCAGACGGAGACGGTCAGCGGGGCCAGCCAGGCGCTGCCGCGCAGCGGGGAGGTCCGCACCAGCAGTTCGCGGACCAGGATGGCCGGGACGAAGCCCTGCATCAGATGGCCGATGCGGTCGTACGGGTTGCGCGACAGGTCCAGCAGGTCCTGCAGCCAGTACCCGAACGGGACCCGGGCGTAGGTGTAGGCCCCGCCGACGATCAGGACCAGCGCGTGTACGGCGAGCAGGCAGCACAGCAGGGTGGTGAGCGGGAAACGCCGCCATGTCACCACCACCAACGGCAGCCCGCCGGCCACCCAGAAGATCTCCAGGAACCAGGTGAACCGGTCGTGGGGCTGGATGCCGGAGACGACCAGGGCGACCGGCACCACCGCGGCCAGTACCAGAGGCAGCCGCCGGACACGAGCGGACGTGAGGGGCATGGGGCGGCCTCGGGATGCTGGGGGACGGGAGGTGCCTGCCAGTATGAGGCTTGCCCCGCCGCGCTCCGTAAAGATGCTCGCATCCCCGCGCAGCCGCCCCCCGCCCGTCAAGGCGGTCAGTCCTTGTGGCCTGAGCCCGTCCACAGGAAGGTGACGTTCCGCACCTGCCCGGCGACCGCGCCCGCCTCGTCATAGGCGGTTACGGTGACGGGCGGGGTGTCGGCGATCCGCCAGGGCTTGCCGAGCGCGTCCCTGCGGCCGCGCGGATCCGAGCGGTGCGTCGCGGGGATCCGTCCGATGAAGAACCCGTTCGCCACCTGGGCCTCAGCCGGCCGCCCAGGCGCCCATTCGATCGTCACCCGCCGCACTTCCGGGGTGACACGCCCGGCCACGACGCGGAAATACCCCTTCTTCGCCTGTTCGTCGCGTATGGCGCGCCCGTCCGTTTGCATCACGTACGCGTCCACGGTGAGGTCGCCCGTCAGGCCCGCGGCCAGGTCGCCGGGAGCCTTGTTGCCCCAGTGCGTGAATACCGCAGGCTCGCCCAGTTCCCCCTTCTTCACCGGTGTGCAGAAGGCGAACCCGGCCGTACTGCCGAGGAGTGCCGTCGAACCCTCGCCGTCGGTGTACTGAGCCAGCACGTGGAAGTCGTCGACGCCGCCCTGCCCGGGCATCCGCCGGCTGGGGTCCATGTTGTGCACAGGGCCGCCCTCCGGCATACAGTCGCGTACCATCTGTGCCTGTTGCGGGGTGTTGTCCGGTAGCTCGATCACCTCGGCGGCGGTGTCGCGCTCTCCCGTCGCGGGGAGGTCTCGCGTCATCGGGTACACGACGACCACGCCCGCCAGGCATGCGACGGCCAGCGCTGCTACGGAATAGGACACCCTGCGGCGGCGCGCGGAGCTGGTGACAGCTCTGTCGATGTAGGAACCGGGATGGACCGGCTGTGCCCGGTCGGCCAGCAGGAGGAGCTCCTCGGCGATGTTCCGCTCGTCCAGGTTCACTTCAGGCCTCCAGGGTGACGGGTCGGCCGATCAGTTCGCGCAGCCGGGTGACGGCCTGATGGGTCTGGCTGCGTACGGTCCCGATCGAGCAGCCCATGATCTTCGCGACTTCCGATTCGGACAGGTCCTCGTAATAGCGCAGCACCAGGACCGCGCGCTTGCGGGCCGGGAGAGCCAACAGGGCCTGCTGCATGGTGACGCGGGTCTCGATCTCGTCGGGGCGCTCCGTCTCCGGCCGGTCGGGGAGACTCGCCGCCGTGTGCTCACGACCCCACCGAGGGCTGCGCCATCGGCTGACCTGCTCGTGGTACATCACCCGCCGCACGTACGCCTCAGGGGCGGAGCGAATCTTACGCCAGCGGCCTGCGGTCTTCGCCAGAGCGGTCTGCAGCAGGTCCTCGGCCGCGTGCTGGTCACCGGTCAGGACATAGGCCAGCCTGATCAGGCTGCCCGAACGAGCCGCCACGAACTCGGCGAACTCGCTTTGGTGATCGAAATGCAAGAGGCCTCCTCTGGTCTCACCTCCTTAGATGCGACCGAGGCGGCGAATCTATGGCGATGCGGCCCCTTCATCGTGTTCTCAGAATGTTGCTCTAGCGTTGGGGCATGAGTGAGCTGGCCCGGTTGCTGGTGGTGGACGACGAGCCCGCGCTGCGCGAGGCGCTGCAGTCGAGCCTGGAGTTCGAGGGTTACCAGGTCGTCACCGCCAACGACGGGCAGGCGGCGCTGGAGGAGCTGGCGCGCACCCCGTACGACGCGGTGCTGCTCGATGTCATGATGCCCCGGCTCGACGGGCTGACCGCCTGCCGCAGGCTCAGGGCGGCGGGTGACCACGTGCCCGTGCTCATGCTGACCGCCCGCGACGCCGTCGGTGACCGGGTGTCGGGCCTGGACGCGGGGGCCGACGACTACCTGGTGAAGCCGTTCGAGCTGGACGAGCTGCTGGCCCGCGTACGGGCGCTGCTGCGGCGCGGTGCGTTGAGCGCCGGCGAGCCCGAGCCGACGCTGTCCTTCGGCGACCTGAAGATGGATCCGGCGACCAGGGAGGTCACCAGGGGTGCGCGGCGCCTGGACCTCACCAGGACCGAATACCTGCTGCTGGAGCTGTTCCTGGCACACCCGCGCCAGGTGCTGACGCGGGACCAGATTCTGGCCGAGGTGTGGGGGTTCGACTTCGAGCCGTCGTCCAACTCCCTGGACGTGTACGTGATGTACCTGCGGCGTAAGACGGAGGCCGGCGACCAGTCCCGGCTGATCCATACCGTGCGGGGCGTCGGCTATGTGCTCAGAGGCGCCACGTGAGGGGTCGCAGCATGCGCTCGCGGCTCACCCTGCTGGTCGCGGCGGCGGTGGCGATCGCGGTCGCCGTCTCGGCGGTGGGCTGCTGGTACTTCGTCCAGCGGGAGTTGTCGTGGCAGCTCAACGAGTCGCTCAGGGACATCCGCGTGCCGTGGTCCCTGCTGGACAAGGCCGTGAAGGAGTGCTCGCCGAACCCGGTCAGCACCACGGCCGGCGACTACGCGCCCTTCCCCGAGCCCATGCAGATCGTCTACCCGGACGGCACCCGGTGCGTCATGGGCAACACCGCGATCAAGGTCACCTATCGGGAGAGGAAGATCGCGGCCGGCTATCGGGGGCAGGAGGAGGTCTATGACGGCTTCGCCGACAACGGCAAGCCCATCCGCGTGCTGGTCAAGAACGTCGACCAGAACGCCGCGTTCGTGATCGCCAGGCCCCTGCACGAGCTGCGCAGCACACTTCGGCGGGTGTCGGTCATGCTGGTGATCGTCGCGGCGCTCGGGGTGCTCGTCGCCGCGACGGCCGGGCTGCTCGTCTCGCGGGCGGCGCTGCGCCCGGTGGGCCGCCTGACCAGGGCGGTCGAGCACATCGCGCAGACCGAGGATCTCAACACCCGCATCCCGGTGGAGGGCACCGACGAGATCGCCCGGCTGAGCGCCTCCTTCAACGCGATGACCGCCGCCCTGGCCGGCTCCCGGGTCCGCCAGCAGCAGCTCGTCGCCGACGCGGGACACGAGCTGCGCACCCCGCTCACCACCCTGCGTACCAACATCGACCTGCTGCTGCGCAGTGAGCAGACCGGCCGCAGCCTCGACCCGGGCGCCAAGGAGCGCCTGCTGGTGAACGTGAAGGCGCAGTTCGCCGAGCTCACCACGCTGGTCGGCGACCTGCTGCAGCTCGCCCGGGGCGACACCGACCACGAGCCGCACGTCGAGCTGCCCCTGCACGAGGTCGTCACGGCCGCCGTGGAACGCGCCAGGCTGCGCGGCGCCGAGGTCAGCACCGAGCTGTCGCCGTGGTACGTCGTCGGCAGCGCCACCTCCCTCGAACGGGCCGTGCTCAACCTCATCGACAACGCCGCCAAGTTCAGCCCCGGCCGCGAGGTCGAGGTGGCGCTGCGCGAGGGCGTGCTGACGGTCCGCGACCACGGGCCGGGCATCGCCGAGGACGAGCTGCCGCATGTCTTCGAGCGCTTCTGGCGCTCCCCGTCGGCGCGTTCCCTGCCCGGATCGGGCCTGGGGCTCGCGATCGTCGCGCAGGCGGCGGCGGAGGCCGACGGAGTGGTCAGCCTGGACAACGCGGCCGGTGGGGGCACCATCGCGACGATGAGGCTGCCGGGAAGGCCGCAGGCGTCCGGCTGAGCGCAGGTCAGGCGGGCATGGCGGCGAGGAGGAAGGCCAGGCGGGCGGCGGCGGACTCCACGTCGTCGGTGCTGCCCAGCCGGTATCCCCAGGAGGTGACGAAACTTCCGTTCTCCGAGCACGTCACGCTTTCCATGAGTGTGGCGGAGAAACGATTGCGCACGGACACGTATGCCGGGTCGCTGGCGAGTGCCAGCGCTTCCACGGACAAGTCAGCGTGCCGTCCGATGAACCACGCGAATCGCTCGAGGCAGAGCGCGGTGTCCAGCATCATGCGTCACCTCCGTCTCGCGCCAGAATTTCACGATCTTGCGGCGGGGGGCAAGCAATTGCGAGATTAATGTGAGGATTGTTTGCGGTATTCGTCAAGGACGCGAATGATGACATCACGTCCCTCTTCTGCAAACTTCGCTACCTTTGTGTAATCGTCGAAGGCTCGTGCGTAAAAGGCGATGTCATCGGGGTCGCGCATGACCAGCTCCTTGGTCATGGTGCCCACCCCCACCATCGCGTCGTTGTAGATCCAGAAGCCGTGCATGGGCGCCGACGGCAGCTCCCGCGTGAACGGGATCACGCCGAACTCCACGTTCGGCAGGGTGCTCACGGCCAGCAGCCGGTCGAGCTGGCCGCGCATCACGTCGACGGGGGTCAGTCGGGTGTGCAGCACCGTCTCCGAGATCACGAACCTGAACGTCCGGGTCCGGTCGTAGAGGATCTCCTGGCGCTGCATCCGCACCCGCACCGCCGCGTCGATCTGGTCGGCGGCGCTGTAGAGGCGCTTGACCTTGCGGAAGACATGCCGGGCGTACTCGGACGTCTGCAGCAGGCCGACCATGACGGCCGGCTCGAACGCCCGGAAGAGCCTGGTCCGCGCCTCCAGATCGCGCATGTCCTCCTGGATGGCGGCCAGGCCGCTGCGGTGCCGCTGCTTCCAGCCGTCGTGCCGCTCCTGCAGTGCGAGGGCCTGGGTGATCAGGCCGTCCGTCGTCTCGGCGGTGGCTCGTACGGCCTGGGCCCAGACCACGACGTCGTCCTCCGTCGCGGTCTGCCGCGCGTTCTCCAGGCGGGAGACCTTGGAGGGCTGCCAGCGCAGCCTTTCGGCCAGGTCCTTGCCCGAGAGCCGGGCCGCCTCGCGCAGTTGCCGGAGCTGGCCGCCGAGGTCCATGCGAGCCTGCTGAAAGGACGTCACGCCGCACGAGGCTAAACCGCTCACGGGGGTCATGCCAGCCTTGACCCGACAATCGTGATCAACCGGATGCGGGGCTCCTACCAGGGAAAGCGGTTGCCGAATCGTCGCGCAGGACTTGGCGGGCGATCTCGGTGAGTAATTCGCGCGGCACCTCGACCGCGGTCTCGCCGTCGAGGATGTCGCGTAAGTCCGCGAGGGCCTCGGCGTCCGTTAGCCGGAGGCCCTGTACGACGATCGTGCCCCGGTCGGTTTCGTACAGGGTGGGGCAGGCGCCCGCCTCTGATGTCGACCCCAGGAACCGCATGCGCATGACGATCCTTCCCCGAAGACAACTGCAATTGCGCGCAATTGTACGAGGCAAAGCACGAGCTGTGATCATGTTGCGTAAAAAGTCATAATATTTCGGGCACTATGGCTAAAGGGAGTCACGCATGATGGTTCCCGCGCGCTCGAAAAGGCTCAGCGTGGTGGCGTGCAGCGCGTCGCCGAGGTCCTTGGGCGCCTTGCCCGCGAACGCCCGCGCGTACGTGCCCTCCAGCACGATGCCGAGCTTGAAACAGGCCATCACCGCATACCAGTCGATCGCCGACAGGTCCCGCTCCGACAGCGCCGCGTAGCGGTCGACGATCTCGCGCGGCGACGCCAGGCCGGGGATCTGCGCCTCGCTCAACGGCAGGACGGCCAGCAGCCAGCCGAGATCGAGCAGCGGATCGCCGATCGTGCACATCTCCCAGTCCACGATGGCCGCCACCCTGGGCCCGTCGTGGGCGTACAGCAGGTTCGCGAAGTGATAGTCGCCGTGCATGACCCCCGGCGTGAAGGCGGCCGGCCGGTTGGCGTCGAGCCACGCGGCCGTCTCCCGCAGACCGGGGATGTCCGGCCCCGGATAGCCGTCGAGCCGGCCGTAGGAGTCGAGCTCCCTGAGCCAGCGCGGCACCTGACGCTCCAGGAACCCCTCCGGCCGGCCGAAACCGGGCAGCACGTCCGGATCGACCTGTCCCAGCACGGCCAGCGCCGAGGCAGCCTCCAGCGCCATCCGGTGGCGGATCGCCGGGTCGGAGGCGTGCGGCTCGGGCAGCCCCATCGAGGCGTTGAACCCGTCGACCGGCTCCATCAGATAGAAGACCGGCTCCAGCTCCGACTGCACCTCGGTCTGCGCCGCCACGAGTCTGGGCGCCGCGACCGGCGTGTCCCGCAGCGCGGCCAGCACCCGCGCCTCACGGCGCAGCACGTCGTTGCTCTTCGGCCGGGCGTGCAGGGGCGGCCTGCGCAGGATGTACGGCCTGCCGCCGCGCTCGAAGCGCACCATGACGTTCTGGGTGCCGCCCAGGACCGGAGCCACGCCGGTGATCTCACCCTCGGGCAGCCCCTGAGCGTCCATCCAGGCGCCGAGTGCCGCCAGATCGACGGCGCTCACGTCGATATGCGTGGAGGTCATGAACTGCCTTTCAACCGGACGAAATACCAGCGGCTGACCTTACGTTCGCCCGGTTCGGCCGGTCAACCCAGGGCCTGCCCGGTCAGCCCAGGGCCTGCATGAACGGGAGGTACTGCCGCGACCGGTCGCCCGGCAGCTCGCCGCCGCGCACCATCAGCGACACCTCCCACGGGCTGCCGATCCCGTGCTCGTCAGCCCACCGCACCAGGTCGTCCTTGGCCAGATCGAGGTCCAGCCGCACCTCGCCGCCCGCGTGCAGCGCCAGGTCGCCGATCAGCGCCCTGGCCGTCTCCTCGTCGCGCGCCACGACGGGCCCGACGACCACGTTGTCATCGTTGCGCCAGCAGTGACCGAAGCCGCCTTCGGCGACCCGTACCTGCTCGCCGAAGGCGAACATGCGCCGCAGCAGCGGCGACCTGTCGGTGCCGAACAGCTCGGCGTCCAGCGCCACGATCTCCCCGAGGTCCGCCTCGGTGGCGGCCCGCGTCCGGCCGGAGGGCTCGCCACGGAAGACGCCGGTGCGCTTGGCGACCCGGCCGACCGTGCGGAACCCGAGCGTCTCGTACAGCGGCCGGCCGTTCTCGGTCGCGTGCAGCGACACCACCCGGTCCCCGGCCCGCGCCAGCACGTGCTCCATCAGGCCCCGGGCCAGGCCGCGCCGGCCGTACCGGGAGGCGGTGAGGACCATGCTGATCACGGCGTGGCCGGTGCCGTAGCGGGTCAGCACGGTCGTCGAGGCCAGCCCGTCGCCGTCGGGCGCGTCGACGCCGTAAACCTCACCGACCTCGAACAGCAGCGCCCACTTGCGCGTCTCGGGCAGCCACTCCCGGTCCTTGGCCAGCCGGCCACAGTCGTCAAGGTCAGCGAGGGTGAGCCGGCGCACGTTCATGCGTCACATGCTTCACCACGCCCGGCTCCGCGCTCAACGTGTTTGTTGCCCGCCTCCGCGCTCGGCGCGATTCTCGTGGATCATGAGGGGATGCGGTGCGTGGTGGCGGTGGACGTCGGTGGCACGACCATGAAGGGCGGGCTGATCACTCAGGACGGGACGATCCTGTACGCCGAGCGCCGGCCCACCCCCCGAGTCGAGGGCCCCGCCGCGGTGATCGCCGCCATCTCGGCCTTCGTCACGGACCTGGCACGCCCCCGCACGCTGCACGGCGTCCAGGTGCGCCCCGAGGCGGTCGGCCTCGCCGTGCCCGGCCTGGTCACCCCGGAACGCGCCGTCTACTCGGCCGCCTTCGGCTGGAAGGACGTACCCGCCGAGGCGTTCACCCGGGTGGCCCTTCCCGTCGCCCTGGGCCACGACGTGCGGGCCGCCGGTGAGGCGGAGTTGGCGTACGGGGGTGCGGCGGGGGAGGACGGGGTGCGAGCCCGGTCGGGCGGGAAGGTGGCGGGTCACGTTCTGTTCATGCCGGTCGGGACGGGGATCGCGGGTGCGCTCGTCCTGGCGGGCTCGTTGTACGGCGGGGCCGGGGGATGGGCCGGGCAGATCGGGCATATTCCGGTCTGGCCCGACGGCTTGCCGTGCTTGTGCGGGCAGCGCGGGTGCCTGGCCGCGTACGCGTCGGCGTCGGCCATCGCGAGCCGTTGCGGCGAGACCTCGGCCGCCGACGTCGCCTCGCGGGTGAGAGCGGGTGATCCTCGGGCCGTCACGGTGTGGGGCGAGGCGGTGGAGGCGCTGGCGCTGGCCCTGGCCACGTACACGCTGCTGCTGGACCCGGCGCTGATCGTCATCGGCGGCGGCCTCGCGCAGGCGGGCGACCTGCTCCTCGACCCCCTGCGGGAGCGGCTCGCCGCCCGGCTGGCCTTCCGCCCCGCTCCCACGGTCCGCGTTTCAGAGCTGGGGCCGGACGCGGGGCTGCTCGGAGCGGGCCTCCTGGGCTTCCGCGCCCTGGCCCGCCCCTGAGCTCGGCCGTTCCCAGCGGCACGTCCGTAGCCCGGCTCGCCCTGGTGGTCACGGTCTCAACGCGGGTCTCAAAGGTGGCCGGGGCCTTGGGGCAGCAGGGACTCCGGTAGGTCCACCGGCTGGGCGCGCAGCTCTTCGCCGAGGGCCTTGGCCTGGGGGTCCATGCGAGGGCTGGCGGCCACGCCTCTGCCGAGGAGGCCGTGGACGACGAAGTTGAGCGCGTTGAGGTTGGGCAGCTCGTAGCGGTCGACGTGGTGCGGGGCCAGGGCCGGGAGCAGGTCCTTCAGGCGTTCGGTGGTGAGGTGGCCCGCCAGCCAGGCGTACTGCTCCGGAGTGGTGGTCCAGACGCCCAGGTTGGCGTTGCCGCCCTTGTCACCCGAGCGCGCTCCGACGACCCGCCCCAGCGGGACGCGGGCGAGCCGCCCGTCGGGAGGTAGGGGCAGCTCGCGGGCGCTTTCGGGCGGCACGCTCCCGCGCGCAGCAGAGGTGTCGGCGAGAGTGACGGGCTCGCCGTTCAGGGGGAAGGTCGGTGGGACGGGCTCGCCGTTCAGGAAGACCTGGGGGAGCACCTCGGCGGCGGGTATCAGGACCGGCCAGTAGACGCCGTACGGGGAGGCGGCGCCCGGTGGGGTCAGGCCGTAGAAGCCCGGGTAGCTGGCCAGCCCCGTCTCCACCACGGCGGCGGAGAAGGCGCGTCCGGCCACGTTCCGGTCGGCGTCCATGACGGTGATCCGCAGCAGGCCGGAGTCCGTCAGCGTGACGTCCACCTCGTCGAAGGAGTCCTTGGGAATCCGGGCCCAGATCGCCTCCTCGGCCACGCGGGCCTTGGCCGCCAGGTCCAGGCCGGTCAGGACGAGGGTCATGGTGTTGCGATACCCGGCCAGGTAGTTGACGGCGACCTTGAGGGTGCCGGGCGGGGGCTCGCCGCGTACGCCGGAGACGCGTACCCGGTCGGGGCCGTCGTCGGCCAGGCTGATCGTGTCGAAGCGGGCCACCACGTCAGGGCCGGCATAGCGCGGCGAGGCGATCTCGTAGAGGAGCTGGGCCGTGACCGTGCCGATCGAGACCAGGCCGCCGGTGCCGGGATGCTTGGTGATGACGCTGGAGCCGTCGGGGTGCAACTCGGCGAGGGGGAAGCCGCAGTGCGCCAGGTCGGGCACGTCCTGGAAGAAGGCGTAGTTGCCGCCGGTGGCCTGGCAGCCGCATTCGATGATGTGGCCGGCGACCACCGAGCCCGCCAGCGGGTCCAGGTCGTCCGGCTGCCATCCGTACCGCCAGATGCCCGGCCCGGTCACCAGCGCCGCGTCCGTGACGCGGCCGGTGACCACCACGTCGGCGCCCGCCGACAGGGCGGCGGCGATGGGACGGCCGCCCAGGTAGGCGTTGGCGGTCAGCGGCGTGGCCCGCAGTCGTTCGCCGGTGTCGGCGTTCACCAGGTCGAGGTCGCGGCCGGTGAGGTCGTCGCCGGTCACGTGGGCGACCTTGGGGGACAGGCCGAGCCTGGCGGCCAGCTCGTGCACGGCTTCGGCGCAGCCGGCCGGGTCCAGGCCGCCCGCGTTCGTCACGATCTTGATGCCGCGATCCAGGCAGGGGCCGAGAACGTCCTCAAGCTGGCGCAGGAACGTCGGGGCGTAGCCGGGGCGGCCCTTGAGCCGGTTGCCGGCCAGGATGAGCATGGTCAGCTCGGCCAGCCAGTCGCCGGTCAGCACGTCGATCGGGCCGCCCTCGACCATCTCGCGGGCGGCCGACAGCCGGTCGCCGTAGAAGCCGCTGCAGTTGGCGATCCTCAGGGGGTTTATGGTCGGCTCACCTTTCGCTGGCCACCCAGCGGGGCGGCCGGGCGATTCTCAGGGGGCATGTGGTCGGCTCACCTGTCGCCGGGGACTCAGCGGGGTGGCCGGGCGATCCTCATGGTCGGCTCACTTGTCGCCGGGGACCCAGCGGGGCGGTCGCTTGGCCATGAAGGCGGCGATGCCCTCCTGGCCTTCCTCGGAGGTGAAGCGTTCGGCGGACAGCTCGGTCATCCGCCGCAACCCCTCCTCGAACGGGACGGCCGGGAGGTCCCGGACCAGTCGCTTGGTGATGGCCAGCGCCTCCGGGCCGCCCTTGATGAGCATCCCGGCATAGTGGGCGACGGCCGCGTCGAGCTCCTCCTGCGGCACGGCGCGGGTCAGCAGGCCGATCTCCACCGCCTTGGCGGCGCCGAACACCTCGCCGGTCATCAGGTACTCGGCCGCCGCCCTCGGCTGCAGCCGCCTCAGCACGGGCACCGAGATCATCGCGGGCGCGACGCCGAGCCGTACCTCCGTGAACGCGAACGAGGCCGTCAGCGGCGCGATGGCGAAGTCGCAGGCGGCGACCAGGCCGAGGCCGCCGGCGCGGGCGGTGCCGTTCAGCCGGCAGATGACCGGCTTCGGGCTCTCCCAGATCAGCGACAGGACCTCCGGGAACGACGCCGTCACCGGCGCGTCCCCGCGCTGCTCCTTCAGGTCCGCGCCCGAGCAGAACACCGGCCCCGTCCCGGTCAGCACGATCACCCGCGCCTCGGGCTCGGCCAGCGCCTGCTCCAGGCTGTCCGCCAGGTCGCCGAGCAGGCGTACGGACAGCGCGTTGCGGTTCGGCGGCGAGTCCAGCGTGATCGTCGCGATCCCGTCCGCGAGCTCCCTGTGGACCAGGCGTGTCATGCGTCCCCCTCCTCAATGATGGCCAGCACGGCTCCGGCGTCGACCTGCCGGCCCTTCTCGACGTGCACCTCGGCGACCACGCCGGCCGCCGGGGCGGCGATCAGATGCTCCATCTTCATCGCTTCGAGCACCAGCACCGGCTGCCCCTTCACCACGCGCTCACCCGGTCGCACCTCCACCCGCAGCACGCTGCCCGGCATCGGCGCGAGCAGCGAACCCGGCGTGACCTGCTCGACGGGCTCCGGCAGCCGCGGCACCGGCGTCAGCGCGACCCCGCCCGCCGCGGAGTCCACGTACACCTTGCCGTCGCCGTACCCCGACACCTCGAAGGCGTGCCGTACACCACCGCGTTCGAGCACCACCCGGTACGGCCCGACAGCGTCCAGTTCGTACGGCGCGGAGCCGGCGGGCAGGGTGCCCCGGACCGTCTCGATCACGCGGACCCCGGCGGGGAGCGGGTCGTAGACCGCCTCGGCCTCCTCGAACCGGGCCACCCGTGCCTGGGAGCGGACGTTGCGCCACCCGGCGGGCAGGCCGCCCAGGACCGGTGCGCGCTCCAGGTTGGCGGCGGCCGTCGCCAGGGCGGCCGCCAGCACGGCCAGGTCGTCGGGAGCGCCGTCGCCCGCGAACACGTGCTGGTCGAGAAACCCGGTATGAGTGTCCCCAGCCTCGAAGTCCCGATTTTTCAGGATGTCGAGAAGAAGGTCGCGGTTCGTGGTGAGGCCGTGGATCCGAGCCCGACGCAGCGCGGAGACCACCTTGCGCACCGCCTCGCCGCGCCCCGACCCGTACCCGATGATCTTGGCCAGCATCGGGTCGTAGTGGGAGGACACCACCGACCCGCCTTCCACCCCCGAGTCCACCCGGACCTGCCCCGGCACCTCGAACCGGTGCAGCACCCCGGACTGCGGCAGGTAGGCCCGGTCCTCGGCGTACAGCCGCACCTCCACGGCGTGCCCGACCGGAGTCGGCGGCTCCGGCGGCAGGGCCGCGCCCTCGGCCACCTCCAGCTGCCACCGCACCAGGTCCACCCCGTACACCAGCTCCGTCACCGGATGCTCCACCTGCAGGCGGGTGTTCATCTCCAGGAATGCCACCTGCTCGCCCCGGACCAGGAACTCGACCGTCCCCGCGCCCTCGTAGCCGATCGCGCGGGCGGCCCGGACCGCGGCCTGCTCCAGCCGGGCCCGCATCGGCGGGGCGACGCCGGGGGAGGGGCACTCCTCCACGACCTTCTGGTGCCTGCGCTGGATGCTGCACTCCCGCTCGCCGAGCGCCCACACCGTGCCGTGCCGGTCGGCCAGGACCTGCACCTCGATGTGCCGGGCGCCCTCCAGCAGCGGCTCGACGAACACGCCGCCGTCGCCGAAGGCCGCCAGGGACTCCCGGTGCGCGGAGGCCACCTGCCGCGCCAGCTCGTCCGCCGCGCGCACCACCCGCATCCCCCGGCCGCCGCCGCCGGCGACGGCCTTGACCAGCACCGGGAACTCCCACGCCGGAGCCGGATCCGCCAGCTCGCCGTCGGCCGTCGCGGCCAGCGACGGGAGCGTGGGGACGCCGGCCTCGGACATCAGGCGCTTGGCCGTCAGCTTGACGCCCATCGCGGCGATGGCGGCCGGCGGCGGGCCCACCCAGGTCAGCCCCGCCTCGATCACCGCCTGCGCGAAGGCCGCGTTCTCCGACAGGAACCCGTATCCGGGGTGCACCGCGTCCGCACCGGAGGCGCGGCAGGCCGCCAGCAGCCGGTCGACGGCCAGGTAGGTGTCGGCGGGCTTGACGCCGCTCAGCCGTACCGCGTAGTCGGCCTCGGCCGTGTGCGGCGCGTGGGCGTCGGCGTCGGAGAAGACCGCCACCGTCTCGATGCCCAGCTCCCGGCAGGTGCGGAAGACCCGGCGGGCGATCTCGCCCCGGTTCGCCACCAGCAGACGTGTGATCACGGCCGGAACACCCCGAATCCCGCCGCCTCGGGCACCGCGGCGTTGTTGATCGCCGACAGGCACAGGCCCAGCACGGTACGCGTGTCGCGCGGGTCGATCACCCCGTCGTCGTAGAGCCTGCCGGACAGGAAGAACGGCAGCGACTCCGCCTCGATCTGCGCCTCCACCATCGCCCGCATGGCCGCGTCCGCCTCCTCGTCGTAGACCTGCCCGCGTGCCTCGGCCGAGGCGCGGCTGACGATCGACAGCACCCCGGCGAGCTGCGCCGGGCCCATCACCGCCGACTTGGCGCTCGGCCAGCTGAACAGGAACCGCGGATCGTAGGCCCGCCCGCACATCCCGTAGTTGCCCGCCCCGTACGAGGCGCCCATCACCACCGTGAGGTGGGGCACCGTCGAGTTCGACACCGCGTTGATCATCATGGCGCCGTGCTTGATGATGCCGCCCTGCTCGTACTCCTTGCCCACCATGTAACCGGTCGTGTTCTGCAGGAAGATCAGCGGAGTGCGGGACTGGTTGGCCAGCTGGATGAACTGGGTGGCCTTCTGCGCCTCCTCGCTGAACAGCACGCCGCGCGCGTTGGCCAGGATGCCCACCGGATAGCCGTGCAGCTGCGCCCAGCCGGTCACCAGCGAGGCGCCGTACACCGGCTTGAACTCCTCGAACTCGCTGCCGTCCACCACCCGGGCGATCACCTCGCGCGGGTCGAACGGGACCTTCAGGTCCTCCGGCACGATCCCCAGCAGCTCCTCCGCCGGATAGGCCGGATCCCTCCCGGCCTGTGGCCGGACGCCGTGCTTGCGCCAGTTGAGCGATTTCATGATCCGCCGTCCGATCCGCAGCGCGTCGTGCTCGTCGGCGGCCAGGTAGTCGGCCAGCCCGCTCACCCGGGCGTGCATCTCGGCGCCGCCGAGCGACTCGTCGTCGGACTCCTCGCCGGTCGCCATCTTCACCAGCGGCGGCCCGCCCAGGAACACTTTCGCTCGTTCCCGCACCATCACCACGTAGTCGCTCATCCCGGGCACGTACGCGCCGCCGGCCGTGGAGTTGCCGAAGACCAGCGCGATCGTCGGGATCCCGGCGGCCGACAGCCGCGTCAGGTCGCGGAAGATCCGGCCGCCCGGGATGAAGATCTCCTTCTGCGTCGGCAGGTCGGCGCCGCCGCTCTCCACCAGATTGACGTACGGCAGGCGGTTCGCCATGGCGATGTCCGCGGCGCGCAGCGTCTTCCTGAGCGTCCACGGGTTCGAGGCGCCGCCCCTGACCGTGGGATCGTTCGCGGTGATCACGCACTCGACGCCTTCGATCACCCCGATCCCGGTGACCACGCCGGCGCCGACGGAGAACTCGCTGCCCCACGCGGCCAGCGGCGACAGCTCCAGGAACGGCGAGTCCGGATCCACCAGCAGCTCGATCCGCTCCCGGGCGAGCAGCTTGCCACGGCGGCGATGCCGCTCGACGTATTTCTCCCCGCCGCCGGCGACCGCCTTGGCGTGCTCGGCGTCGAGCTCGGCCAGCTTGGCCAGCATCGCCTCCCGGCGCCGCGGACGGTCGTCGTCGCTCGGGTCCAGCCTGCTGACGATCACGCGTCCTCCTCCAGAACCGACGACCTGGCGTCCGTACTTGACGGTGGTGTCAGGCCGATGGCTCGTGCCCACAGCCGGGTCAGGTGATCCACGGCCGTCTCCTCGTCCGCCTGCTCGCCCAGGTCCAGCCACACGTGCGCGAAGTGCTCGACCATGCCGCCCAGCATGACCGCCGTCAGCCTGGGGTCGAGCGTGGGGTCGGCCAGGCCCTGCTCCTGCAGGCGTCGCACGCCGTCGGCGCCGCGCCGGACGAAGACCTCGCGGAGCTCCATGAGCAGCCGCCCGAACCGGTCGTCGGCGGTGGCCGCGTGCTCCAGCGTCCGCATCAGCCGGGAGTTGGCCGACCAGGCGCGCAGGTAGAGCCGGTTGGCGGCCTCGATGCGGGCGTACGGGTCGGCGGGCGCGGACGGTCCCACGACGCTCGCCGCGAACATCTCGCCCATGGCCGCGCCCGCGACCTCGGCGAACAGCGACTCCTTGGAGTCGAAGTAGGTGTAGAAGGTGCCGTGCGACACCCCGGCCCGCGCGCAGACGTCGTCGATCCGCACGGTGTCGTAGCCGTGCTCCTCGAACGCCTCGCGCCCCGCCCGCAGGAGCGCGGCACGCGTCCGCATGCCCCGGGAGGTCAGCGATTTGACGATCACGTCAACTACGGTAGCGGCCGGGGGCCGTTCTGAGAAGATCCCGCTCGCCGGAGGCGCATGCCGGACTCATGACGGCGAAAGGGCCGCTCTCCGGCAAGCGGAGAGCGGCCCTGATCGGCGAGCTCGGGTCAGCTGCAGTGGCTCCAGGCGGGGGACTTCCACGTCAGGCTCTCCCAGGTGCCGCCCCACATGACGCACTTCCTGGGGGCCGACAGCCGGATCGGGCCGGCGTAGGCGCTGAACTTGCCGGGGTTGCTGGCGCTGGCACCACCCTGGACCTGGAGGACCGCGTTCATGTGAATCTTGGTCGGATAGACCAGGCGGGACATGGTGACCACGCAGTTCTTGGCCGTGGCGGTGTTGTAGAGCAGGAAGATGGTCGCCTTGTCGTCCAGCGCGTGCCGGTCGATGATCTTGAAGCCGGGGCCGCACACCGCGGTCGGCTGGTGCGGGTTCTGGACGATCGTGGGGGTCGGCGTTCCCGTCGGCTCGGTGTCCGGCTCGATCAGGTTCTTCTTCTTGACCTTCTTCTTGACCGTCCTCGTGGGCGACGGGGACGGGCTCCGCGTCGGGCGGGCGGTCGGCTGCCGCGAGGGCACCACGGCCGTGTCCGGCACCTGGGCCATGGCGTCGTTGCCGCGCCTGGTCTTGGCCTTGGTGGGCTCGGGCACGTCCACGTCCAGGTCGGGAACGTTGCGCGGATTCGGCTTCGAAGTGTCCACCGGCAGGTTGATGGACGGGACCGTCGTGGGGGTCTCCTCGGTCGTGGGGGACGCCTCGGAGGTGGTGCCCACGGACAGCACCTTCTGCGGGCCCGAGTTGGCCTGGACCACCACGGCGCCCGCCACCACGAGCAGCGCCGCCGCCGCGGCGCCCGAGAGAGCGAAGGTCAGCGTACGCCGCTGCTTCGACCCCGCCCCACCATCAGGCCGCCCACCGGGCTGCCCCGCCTGGTGCGGCCCCCGCCCTCCCGGCCCGTGCCCTGCGGCCTGGGGAGAGCCCGGACCGTGAGCCACGGGTCCCTGGGGCATGTGAGCCACGGAACCTTGCGGTCCTTGGCCATGGTTTCCCGGTCCCTGGGGGCCGTGAACCAAGGCACCCAACGATCCTTGGCCCGGCCCCTGGGGTCCGTGAGCCACGGCACCTTGCGGTCCTTGGCCATGAGCCACGGAACCTTGCTGCCCAGGGCCATGGTTGCCGGGCCCCTGGGGTCCGTGAGCCGCCGGGCCTTGCGGCCCTTGGCCGGGGCCACCTGGGGACGGTCCTGCGTGAGGTCCGTAGGCTCCGCCGGGCTGCGGGGGAGCGCCCGGAGGCATTCCACCGCCGGGCAGGTGTCGGTCATGGGATGGCATACCGGGCATCCCGGGCTGCCCGTTCCCGGCACCCATGCCGGGTCCCTGAGCGGCACCCATGCCGGGTCCCTGCTGGGCGCTGCCCGAGCCGGGGGGGCCGCCGGGCATGCCGGGTGCGGGCGGCATGCCCGGGGCGGTGCCGGGCGGCGTGCCCGGTGCCTGCGGGATGCCAGGGGCGAATGTGGACGGGCCGGCGACCACCGTGGGGCCCACGGCACTGGATGCCGCCTGCCCGTAGGGGCCGGTCTGCGGCGCGGCGTCGGGCTGACCGCCACCGGCGAGGGCACGCGGGCCGTACGCGGCCGCCTGGGGGGTGTAGCCCTCCTCCGTGCCGCCCTGAGGGCCGGGCCCGCCCTGCTGGACGGTGGGGTGGGGAGCGGCGAAGGCGTGCGGGCCGGCGGCCTGCGGCACCGCCGGGCCGGTCAGCGGCTCGATGGCGGCCTTGGGCACGGGCTGGCCCGTGAGCTCGATGATGAGCTGGTCGGCCGTGGGCCGCTGCGCGGGGTCCTTCGACAGGCAGGCGGCCACCAGGTCCGCCAGTGTCCCTTCCATCCCGCCGAGCTGCGGCTCCTCGTGCAGGATCCGGTTCATCACGATGGGGATGGAGTCGGAGCCGAAGGCGGGCTTGCCGGTGGCGGCGAACACCATGGTGACGCCCCACGCGAACACGTCCGCGGCCTCGGAGACCGCCGCCGCCCCGGTGAGCTGCTCGGGCGCCAGGAAGGAGGGCGTACCCATGGCCATGCCGGTGGCGGTGGCGCCGGGTGAGTCCAGGGCGCGGGCGATGCCGAAGTCGATCACGACCGGGCCTTCGGGGCCCATGAGCACGTTGGCGGGCTTGAAGTCGCGGTGCAGGATGCCCGCTCGGTGGATGGCCGCCAGCGCGGTGGCCGTGCTGATCGCCAGACGTTCGAGCGCGGCCCCCCGGCGCGGCCCTTCGTTGATGACCAGCTCACGCAGTGAAGGGCCGGGGACGTACTCGCTGACGATGTACGGCCGGCTGCCTTCGAGGTCGGCGTGCAGGACGGTGGCGGTGCAGAACCTGGCCACGCGCTGCGCCACGGCCACCTCGCGCAGGAATCTGCTGCGCGCGTCCGGGTCGGCCACCAGCGCGTGGTGCAGAAGTTTGACCGCTGCCTGCTCCCCCGAGCCGGACTTGCCGAGATAGACGATCCCCTGGCCACCCTCGCCGAGCCGGGCGATAATGTCGTACTCGCCCAGTCGTTGCGGGTCGCCAGACACCAACGGCTGGAACTGACTCACCCCTGCCCCCCGTAACAGAACGATCGTTTGGGGCAAGACCGTACCAGCGTGACCATTGGGATGTAGCCTCACCTGGCAGAACATTCGTCTCTGACGACGCTGTGTCAGCGTTTCTGTGCAGGTCGAGTCCGTGTGAAGACGCTAGGTCACGGCTTGGTGAATAGTGGTAGTTGCGCTGATCAAATGGCTTTTCCGGGGTTGAGAAGGCCAAGCGGGTCGAACACGGCCTTGATCCCTTTCTGCACCTCTTGGGCCACCGGGCCGGATTCGAGGGCGAGCCAGCGCTGTTTGAGCAGGCCGACGCCGTGCTCGCCGGTGAGCGTGCCGCCCAGCGCCAGCGCCCGGGTGAACACCTCGTCGGCCGCCGCCCACACCTCGGCCGGCGGCTCGGCCGTACCGTGCTCGAAGATGAAGACGGGGTGCAGGTTGCCGTCGCCCGCGTGCGCGACCGTGCAGATGCGCACCCCGTGCCGCGCGCCGGCGGCCTCGATGGCGGTGATCATCTCCGGCAGCACCGAGCGCGGCACGCAGACGTCCTCCACCAGGCACGCGCCGAGGCGCTCCTTGGCCTGGTAGGCCATCCGGCGCAGCCCGATCAGCTCCTCGGTCTCCTGCGGGCTGGTGGACACGGCGACGAAGGAGGCGCCGTTGTCGAGGCAGATCCGCTCCATGCGCTCGGCCACGGCCTGGCCGTCGGCGGCGTCGGACTGCCCGATCAGCATGGCCATCGTGCCGGACTCCAGGCCGATGTTGCGCCAGTCGTCGATGGCCTGCAGCGTGCCCCGGTCCAGCAGCTCCATCAGCGACGGCTGGCACCCGGCCGCCATGATCGCCGATACGGCCGCGCCCGCGTCGCGCAGCGAGCCGAACTCCGCCGCGAACGTCGCGGGAGCCGCCACCGGCGCCCGGCGCAGCCGCACGGTGGCCGACGTGATCACGCCGAGGGTGCCCTCCGAGCCGACGAACAGCCCGGTCAGGTCGTAGCCGGTGACGCCTTTCATGGTGCGCCGGCCGGTGTCCAGGATCCGGCCGTCGGCCAGCACGACCTCCAGGCCGAGCGCGGAGTCGCGGGTGACGCCGTACTTGACGCAGCGCAGCCCGCCCGCGTTGGTCGCCAGGTTTCCGCCGATCGTGGAGATCTCGTACGACGAGGGGTCCGGCGCGTACATCAGCCCGTGCTCCCTGGCGGCCCGGTCGAGGTCGGCGGTGATCACTCCCGGCTCGACCACGGCGATCTCGTCCGCCGGTGACAGCTCCTTGATCGCGGTCATCCTGGCCAGCGAGAGGATCAGCGCCCCCTCGCTCGCCGTGGCGCCCCCCGCCAGGCCGGTGCCGGCGCCGCGCGGCACCACCGGCACCCGGTGCTCGCTCGCCCAGCGCAGCGTGGTCACCACGTCGTCGCGGGAGGCGGCCAGCACCACGCCGAGCGGCTTGCCGGGCTCCACGAACGTGCGGTCGCGGGCATAGGAATCGGCCACGTCGGGATCGGTCAGCACGCGGCCGTCGGGCAGGGACTTCACCAGGGCGTCAATGGGTTCCACATGAGAAACCTTACGGTTTGCGCGGACGAAGCCTTACGGCCAGACTGCCTGAGTGGAAGCGAAGTGTCCGGTGTGTGGGCAGGTAGACCAGGTGGTGTCGGTGCCGGGAGCGGTCGCCGCGGGGACCACGTACCGGATCGGCAGGGTCAGGCTGCCAGGGGAGCGGCAGGTGGCGGACCTGCCCACCGCGCCCGCGCTGGGCGCCTCCAAGCACGTGATGAGCCGCACCCAGCTCGCGGTCTGGTTATCGTTCCCCAGCCGGCACTACAACCCGTGGGCCAGAAACCAGGGCTACCTGCTGCTCCTGCTCGGCGCCATGGTGCACCTGGTGCTGTCCCTGGTGATCGCGATGGGCAAGGACTCCGGCTGGGGTGAGGTGCTGCTCGCGCCGTTCTGCCTGACCGGGTTCCTGTGGGGGTTCGGGCTGCTGTTCGTGCTCGGCGCGCGCGGTGCGCGCAAGACCGACCACGCCGAGGGCCCGGCCAGGGAGCAGGCGTACGCCGTCTGGGAGGGTCTTTTCTACTGCCCGCGGGACAACGTCGCGTTCGAGCCGGAGATCGGCGTCTCGTTCCATCCGAGTGAGACACGCGAGTACATCTTCGGCTACAGAAAGCGCACCTGAGCTCGCCTGTCGCGCGCGGGATGATTAGCCGGAAATTGGGCATGAACGGGCATCCTTTGTCTTTCGCGAAGGGAGCGACCGTGACCAGCGTGCGCGAGAGCTCGATCGAGCGGGTCAGGAGCCGCCGGACCGGGACCGTGATCGTGTCCTGGCTGACGACCACCGATCACAAGGTCATCGGCTACCTCTACCTCATCACCTCCTTCGCGTTCTTCCTCGCGGCCGGGGTCATGGCGGTGCTCATCCGGGCCGAGCTGGTGCAGCCGGGGATGCAGCTGGTCGACGCGCACCAGTACAACCAGCTGTTCACCATGCACGGCACGATCATGCTGCTGCTGTTCGCCACGCCGCTGTTCGCCGGGTTCGCCAACGTGATCATGCCGTTGCAGATCGGCGCGCCGGACGTGGCCTTCCCGAGGCTGAACGCGGTCGCGTACTGGCTGTTCCTGTTCGGCGGGCTGATCGCGGTGACGGCGTTCTTCACGCCGGGCGGTGCGGCCGACTTCGGCTGGACCGGCTACACGCCGCTGTCGTCGGCCACCTACTCGCCGGGCGTCGGCGGCGACCTGTGGATCATGGGCCTGGCGCTGAGCGGGCTCGGCACGATCCTCGGCGGGGTCAACTTCATCAGCACGATCATCGGCATGCGCGCGCCCGGCATGACCATGTTCCGGATGCCGATCTTCACCTGGAACGTGCTGCTGACCTCGATGATGGTGCTGATGGCCTTTCCGGTGCTGGCCGCCGCGCTGCTGGCGCTGGAGTCGGACCGCAAGTTCGGCACGCACGTCTTCGACGCCGACGGCGGCGGGCCGATGCTGTGGCAGCACCTGTTCTGGTTCTTCGGCCATCCCGAGGTCTACATCATCGCGCTGCCGTTCTTCGGCATCATCACCGAGGTCATCCCGGTCTTCAGCCGCAAGCCGATCTTCGGCTACCTGGGCCTGGTCGGGGCGACCATCGCCATCGCGGGGCTGTCGATGACCGTCTGGGCGCACCACATGTTCGCCACCGGGCAGGTGCTGCTGCCGTTCTTCTCGTTCATGACGTTCCTCATCGCGGTGCCGACCGGGGTGAAGTTCTTCAACTGGATCGGCACGATGTGGCGCGGCCATCTGAGCTTCGAGACGCCGATGCTGTTCGCGATCGGCTTTCTCATCACCTTCCTGCTGGGCGGGCTGACCGGGGTGATCCTCGGCTCGCCGCCGCTCGACTTCCACGTCACCGACTCCTACTTCGTGGTGGCGCACTTCCACTACGTGGTCTTCGGCACCGTGGTGTTCGCGATGTTCGCCGGCTTCTACTTCTGGTGGCCGAAGATGACCGGCCGGATGCTCGACGACCGCCTGGGCAAGATCCACTTCTGGACGCTGTTCATCGGCTTCCACACCACGTTCCTGATCCAGCACTGGCTCGGCGCGCTCGGCATGCCCAGGCGTTACGCCGACTACAGCGCCCTCGACGGCTTCACCACGCTCAACCAGATCTCGTCCGTGGGGGCGTTCCTGCTCGGCGCCTCGACGATCCCGTTCCTCTACAACATCTACCGGACGGCCAGGAGGGCGCCCAAGGTGACGGTGGACGACCCGTGGGGGTTCGGCAACTCCCTCGAATGGGCGACTTCCTGCCCGCCGCCCCGGCACAACTTCACGTCCATGCCGCCGATCCGGTCCGAACGGCCCGCCTTCGACCTGCACTACCCGCACAAGCAGCCGGAGGTGACGTCCGACTGACCGGGCGTCACCGCGTTCGGCACCGGCGGTCATGCCACGAGTTAGATCCACTTCATCGCGAGGCCCTGCTGGGCCTCGCTTTTCGGTGTACGGCGAGGTCACGTCATAGTCACGGGCCCGCTGTTGTGAAATGTCCTTATTTGGTTACATTTCAACAACCTACTTTACGGTGCCTTTAGGAAGCTCTAGCGTCCGGCATTGCGACTCCCTATGATCATGCGCCCGGTGACCCCGGGCAGAAGGGGTTACTTTGCCCAGCAGAACGCGCCTGTTAGCCCTGGCCCCGGCGGTAGCCCTCCTCGCTGCCGCCTTGACGATCCCCACCGCTCAGGCCTCCTCGGTGGCGACCTACGAGCCGAGTGCCGCTGACTACTACATTAACTACGCGCCGCCCATGGTCGAGGACTCGCCCGAGGACCCGGCCGTTCCCGGCAGCGACAAGCGCCTGTCCCGGACCCAGAAGTTCGACCGGAAGTTCAAGAGCGGTAATCCCGCCGCGGGCCGCATCCTCGCCGCCCGCGAGCGGCAAGCGATAAAGACGGGCCGCAACCCGGCCGACTTCATCTTCAAGAACTCCAAGCAGACCAGGACGGCCAAGCTGCTGACCCTGCTCGTCGAGTTCAACGACAGCGCCAACGACGACTTCTCCGGCTTCAGCCGGCCGCGCACCGTCGGCAGCGCGCCCGGCGACTGCGTCACCGAGCCGGCCGGCACGCGGCTCAACGGTCCCCTGCACAACAAGATCCCCGACCCGGCCACCCTGCCGAAGAAGGACAACAACTCCTTCTGGGTCAAGGACTTCAGCCCCGCGCACTTCAACAAGATGCTCTACACCGACCGGGGCATCACCGAGCGGGTCCGTACCGACCTGAAGGACCCGCGCGACGGCAGGCGCGGCATCGACATCTCCGGCTTCACCATGAAGAAGATGTACGAGGAGATGTCCAAGGGCGCCTACTCCGTCACCGGCTCCGCCGTCGGCTGGATCAAGGCCCCGCACTCCGAGGCGTGGTACGGCGCGGCCGCCTGCGGCAACGTCCAGCAGGACATGTCCGGCCACCCCGACAACCCGAACGGCGCCGGCCAGCTCGCCATCGACGCCGTCGACGTGCTCGCGCAGTCCCAGCCCGCCTTCCCGTGGGCCGACTACGACGTCGAGGACGTCTCCGACGCCGACGGCGACGGCAACTTCGCCGAGCCCGACGGCGTGATCGACCATCTCGTGCTCGTGCACGCCGGCAAGGACAAGTCCTCCGGCGGCGGCGCCGAGGGCACCTACGCCATCTGGGCGCACTCCAGCGCGGTCGCCGGCGGCTACCAGGTGCCCGGCAGCGACAAGAAGATCTCCAACTACATCGTGCAGCCCGAGGACTCCGGCGTCGGCGTCTTCGCCCACGAGTACGGCCACGACCTGGGCCTGCCCGACCTCTACGACACCTCGGGCTCGGCCAGCTCCGCGGTGGACTTCTGGGACCTGATGTCGAGCGGCTCCCACTCCGGCCCCATCTTCCAGTCGATGCCCACCCACATGGGCCTGTGGGACAAGTGGGTGCTCGGCTGGGCGAAGCCCGAGGTGCTCGACCCGGGGGACCGCCAGCGCCTGGTCACCGTCGGCCAGTCCTCACGCACCCCCAAGTTCACCGAGGACGGCGTCCGGGTGAACCTCAAGTCCGAGCCGCTGAAGATGGTCGACCCGCACAGCGGCACCGGCGCCTGGTGGTCCGGCATGGACCAGGAGTGGGCCAACATCTCCGTGGCCCGCGACGTGGCGGTGCCCGCCGGGACCGACGTGCGGTTCTGGATGTGGAACAACTACGAGATCGAGTCCGACTGGGACTTCGGCTTCTTCGAGATCTCCACCGACGGCGGCCAGACGTGGGCCCAGCAGAAGGTCTTCAACGAGGCCGGCACCGAGATCACCACCGCCGACGACTACCCGGACCCGAACAAGAACCTCCAGGCGTTCGGCGGCAAGAAGTACGGCATCACCGGTGACACCAACGGCTGGCGGCACGACTACGTCAACCTGACCCCGTTCGCCGGTCAGACGATCAAGCTGCGGCTGGCGTACAACACCGACGCGGCCTTCACCCCGCGCGGCTGGCACGCTGACGACTTCGAGCTCACCAACGGCGGTACGGCCGTGTGGAGCGACGACGTCGAAGGCGGCGAGAACGGCTGGCGCGCCGTCGGCGGCACGTTCACCAACACCAGCGGCTCGGGCTGGACGATCAACAACGGTGAGCGCCAGATCGACCGGTTCTACCTGGCCGAATGGCGTAACTACGACGGGTTCGACCAGGGTCTGCAGTACGCCTACGACACCAACTACTCGCGTGACGGCGCGTGGAAGGTGGAGAAGGTCAAGTACAACGCCCCCGGCCTGCTCGTGTGGTACCGCGACTCGACCTACACCAACAACAGTGTGGCCAACAACCTCGAAGCGGCGCCCAGCATCGGCTCGAAGGGCAGCCTCCTCCTGGTGGACTCGCACTACGACCCGCTGCGCCGCACCGGCGTCGCGGCCACCAAGGACCCGACCAGGCACAAGAACATGGACGGCCGTACGCAGACGTCCAACGCGGCCTTCTCCTTCACCAAGACCTACCCGCTGAAGGAGTGCCTGGAGGCCGCCGGCGAGCCGTTCAGCGAGTACTGCACCGAGATCAAGGGCCTCAACGGCGTACGGACCTTCACCGACGCCAAGACCTGGTACCCCGGCCTCGAAGTGCAGGACGGCGGCCTCTTCTACCGCGACTTCGACGCCTCCGTCGTGGTCCCGAGCAAGGGCGACCAGTCGTACAGCACCCGCGTGGTGAACGTCGACGGCACCCCCGCCACCGAGCTCTACGGCACCGACATCGGCGGCGGCCACCTCCTCGGCACCGGCAACCCCGGTGACGAGGGCAAGGCGCTGGGCGTGCAGTTCAAGCTCGTCTCACCGCTTCCCGGCAACCTGGGCGCCATCGTCCAGGTGGTCCCGCCGAAGAAGTGATGCCAGGGGCCGCCGGGCGGAGTCCCGGCGGCCCCTCCTCTCGATGAGATCCGGCGGCCGAAGGTCGTGGCTTCTGCGCCTACGATTGACGACCATGAGCGAACTGCGCGCCAAGACCGAGCACACCAAGGCGATCCGGCAGGACCGCCGGGTCGCGGTGGTGATCAACACTCGCTCGCGTCGCGGCCGCCGCCACTACTTCGAGGTGATCGAGCAGCTGCACAAGCTCGGCTACGAGCCCCTGGCCGAGATCGGCGTCTACAACCCCAAGCGCCTGCGCGACCTGCTGGACACCGCGCTCGCCACCGGGCCGGACCTGCTCATCGTCGGCGGTGGCGACGGCACCCTGTCCTCCGCCGTCCGGCACGTCGCCCACCGCGACGTCGCCCTCGGCGTGCTGCCGCTCGGCACCACCAACAACTTCGCCCGCAGCCTCGGCCTGCCGCTCGACCTGGCCGGCGCGATCAACGTGTTCCAGACCGGCAAGGTGGCCGACATCGACCTCGGCATGGCCGACGACCGGCCGTTCGCCAACCTGGCCAGCTTCGGCGTGTCGGTCGAGGTGGCGGGCAAGGTGAAGCCGTGGCTCAAGCGGGTG
Source organism: Nonomuraea glycinis (assembly GCF_035920485.1). Taxonomy (GTDB): domain Bacteria; phylum Actinomycetota; class Actinomycetes; order Streptosporangiales; family Streptosporangiaceae; genus Nonomuraea; species Nonomuraea glycinis. The sequence continues at coordinate 8,779,924 of NZ_CP109166.1, read as the reverse complement.
CTCGGCCGGCCCGCCTACCCGCTGACCGCGCTCACCGTGCTGCCGGGGCACACGCCCTTCCGCGCCTTCATCACCGTCGACGGCCAGCGCCACGAGCTGCTCACCCACCAACTCAACATCGCCAACGGCCGCTTCCACGGCGGCTGGCAGGTGGCCCGCGACATCAGCATCGACGACGGCATGCTGGTGGCCTACCAGCTCGGCTCGGGCAAGAAACTGCGGCTGCTGGGCGAGACGCTGGCCCGCGCGACCACCGGCCGCTGGCGCAGCCTGGCGGGCGGCCCGTTCGTGGTCGGCCGCGAGATGCTGCTGGAGACCGACCCGCCGATGGCCGCCGACGTCGACGGCGAGGTGCGCCTGCGCACGCCGATCCGCCTCCGCGTGGTCCCCAACGGGGTGCGCGTGATGGTGCCCGACAGCTTCGAGGACCGCTGATCCTCTAGCCCGGCCCCAGCCGGCGGTAGGCGGCGGTGAGCGGACCCGCCACGTCCGCGGGCGGCGGGAAGACACGGGGGAGGAGATCCGGTGTCGCGGCGGCGGACCGGCGCTCGGGGTGGTGAACGGTGCTCGCCGGCGCGTAGAAGTCCGCCAGGCGGTCGGCGAACGGCACGTCCGCCACCGCCGGCGACACCGACTCCGCCACCGGGTCGCCGGCCAGATTGCCCAGCAACTGCTCCCGGGTACGGCCGCGCCAGGCGAGCACCAGGAACGGATCGTCGTCGAACGACTCGGCCAGCAGATAGAGCACCGCCGACACGTGCTTGCACGGGAAGCCCCAGTCGGGACACGAGCACGCCATGTCCAGGTCGCGCGGGAACAGGTCCACGCCGAGCGAGGCGAACAGCTCCTCGATCTCCGTCGGCATCTCCCCGGCCAGCAGCTTGGCCCGGTAGACGGCCTGCGCCCCGATCGCCTCCTCGATCGCCGTCCAGCGCGCCTCGTCGTACGCCTCGACAGAGATCGTCACCTGGTACGGCCTGGCGCGCGAGCCCTGCACCGGCGCGGCGGCCAGGCCGGGCGACAGGTCGATGGACAGGACCTGGCCGGCGCGGGCGTACCGGCGGCCGCGCGAGAGCCGGCCCGGGTCGCAGATCCGCTCCAGGATGTCGATGAAGCGCCTGGACCACCACGTCGAGCCGATGGAGCCGCGCTGCGTGCGAGCCCGGATCCCGCCCTCGACCCTGATGGGCCGGCCCGCCTCGAACCATCCGTCCCTGCCGACCGGCATGCTCAGCTCACCGCCTCGGCCGTCAGACGGAACACCTCGCGCAGCTCCCCGGTGGACAGGTCCGTCAGCCAGTCCTCGCCCGCGCCGACCACCCGCTCGGCGAGCGCCTTCTTCCGCTCGATCATCTCGTCCACCCGCTCCTCCAGCGTGCCGCCGCAGATCAGCTTGCGCACCTGGACGTTCTTGCGCTGGCCGATGCGGAAGGCCCGGTCGGTCGCCTGGTCCTCGACGGCCGGGTTCCACCAGCGGTCGACGTGGATGACGTGGTTCGCGGCCGTCAGGTTCAGCCCCACGCCCGCCGCCTTGAGCGACAGCAGGAACAGCATCGGCTCGTCGTCCTGCTGGAAGCGCTCCACCAGCCGGTCGCGGGTCCTGGCCGGCAGGCCGCCGTGCAGCCACAGCACCGGCCGCGCCAGCCGCTGCGCCAGGTAGGGCTGCAGCATCGTGCCGAACTCGGCGTACTGCGTGAACACCAGCGCCTTCTCGCCCTCGGCCACGATCTCCTCGGCGAGCTGCTCCAGCCGGCTCAGCTTGCCCGACCTGCCCGCCAGCAGTGAGCCGTCCTTGAGCAGGTGGGCCGGATGGTTGCAGACCTGCTTCAGCCGGGCCATCGCGCTCAGCACCAGGCCGCGCCGCTCGATCCCCTCACTGTCATCGATCTTGGCCAGCATGTCGTCCACCACCGCCTGATACAGCGACGCCTGCTCGGTCGTCAGCGGGCACCACTCCTTGACCTCCAGCTTCTCCGGCAGGTCGGAGATGATGGTGGTGTCGGTCTTGAGCCGGCGCAGCACGAACGGCCCGGTCGCCCGCCGCAGCGCCCGCGCCGCCTGCTCGTCCTGCCGGGCCTCGATCGGCTCCTGGAACCGCGTCCTGAATCTCGCCCGCGACCCGAGCAGCCCCGGATTGGCGAACTCCATGATCGACCACAGCTCGGCGAGATGGTTCTCCACCGGCGTGCCCGTCAGGGCCAGCCGGGTGCCCGCCGGGATGGTCCGGACCGCCTGCGCCTGCAGCGTGGAACTGTTCTTGATGGCCTGCGCCTCGTCGCACACCACCCGCCGCCACCGCAGCCCGCGCAGCGCCTCCAGGTCCCGCTGGGCGGTCCCGTAGGTGGTGATCACCAGGTCCGCGCCGTCGATCTCGCCGACGTCCCGGCCACTGCCATGGTGTACGTGCACGCGCAGCTCCGGCGCGAACCTGGCCGCCTCCCGCCGCCAGTTGCCCACCAGCGACATGGGGCAGACCAGCAACGTCGGCGCGTCGGCCCGCTCGTGCACGAGCAGCGCCAGCGTGGTGACCGTCTTGCCCAGGCCCATGTCGTCGGCGAGCACCCCGCCGAGCCCCAGCTCCGACAGGAAGCTCAGCCACGCCAGCCCCCGCTCCTGGTAGGGCCGCAGCGTCGCGTCCAGCCCGGCGGGCGTGCCGATCGGCAGCAGCCGCCGCTCCGCCTCTCCCGACAGCAGATCGCCCAGCACGCCGTCGGCGTCCACCGCCAGCAGCGGCAGCTCGTCGTCCCCCTGCATCACCTCGCGCAGGATGTCGGCCGCCGGCGCCTGCCCGGCCCGCCCGCCCTCGACCGCCTTCAATGCCGCCGCGAGCTGACGCTCGTCCAGCTCCACCCACTGGCCCCGCACCCGCACCAGCGGCACCTTGAGCCTGGCCAGCTCGGCCAGCTCCTCCTCGGTGATCGTCTCCTCGCCCACCGCCAGGTCGACCCGGAAGTCGACCAGCTCCCGCATCCCGAACCCCTGGCTCGTGGCTGCGGTCTGCGCCTTCGTGCGGGTGGTCAGCTTCAGCCCCAGCCGGGTGCGCCCCGCCCACCTCGGCAATTGGACCCCGAACCCCGCCGCCTGCAGCAGCGGCGCCGCCTGACGCAGGAACTCGAACGCGCCCCGCGTGTCCAGCGTCAGCTCGCTCGGCTCGGCCTCCCGCAGCGCCCGATCCAGCTCGGGATACAGCCGCACGGCTCGTCCGAGCCCGGCCAGCAACTCCCGCTCCGGCCGCCGCGGCAACCCCGCCACCGGCCCGCCACCCCACACCCGACCGGCGGGAACGTACAGACTCGGATCATCAGCCGCCTGCAACGCCAACTCCACCCGCCACCCGTCACCGTCCGTGTGCACGTCTGCGCTCGGGTCTGCGCTCGGGTCTGCGCCCGTGTCGGCGTCGAGGGGGGAGGTGGCTGGTTCGACGAGGCGGAAGCAGACGCGGGCCGCGCCGTCTGCGGCGGTCACGGACGTCCGCCAGGTCTCCAGCTCTTCGCGCAGCTCCGGCACGTCAGGGCAGGTGCCGTCCGGCCCGGTCAGCGCCGCCAGCCAGCGCTCGCGGGGCGTGCCGGGCCGCTTGACGAGCGGCTCGCCCAGCGCGGACCGTACCAGCGCGTCGGTGAACACCCCGAGCGCCGCACCCTGCACCTCACCGGACGGCCGCTCGGCACTCCAGGTGCGGCAGGCGGGCGGCATGGCCAGGGCCAGCTCCTTGAAGTACGACGCGTCCGCGCCGGTCAGCACCGGCTGCCACACCGCCACACTGCGCTCGGCGGTCACGAGCTGAGGAATGACCCGCCCTCGCCGTACGAGATCGCGCGCGAACGCCACGACGGCGGCCCAGTGACGCACGGTGGCGCTCGTGGCCTGCTCGTCCACCAGACGCAGCGCCTCGGCGACGGGCGGGACGAGCGCGTCGACCCGCCAGAGGTGCAGCCTGGGGCGGGCGATCGCGGACAGCCGCCCTGTCTCAGGAGACGGCAGTGGCTCCTTCACCGAGCCGGGCAGCAGCAACTCCAGCGCGCGAGCGAACTCCCCATCCGACCCGCCTTCACCGGAACTCCGTGACGGGTCCTGAACCGGCCCTTGTGCCGCGTCCCGGGCAAGGAGGGCGGCTGTGAGCGTGCTCGCCGGGGCGGCGAAGGGGTGGGCGCGGGGGACGGCCCCGGACGCGGGGCGCGGGTCGACGGCGGCGTCCTCCGCCCAGAAGGCGAGTCCGTCTCCCGCCCAGACGCCGTGAACGACTAGCACCTACGGCAGGGTACAGCCGTGACGCCGGAGCGCGTGGAAGCCCGGCGGCTCCTCGAACAGGCCGGTGGCAGCACGCCGCGAGCGGCATCCGGGACCGGTCATCCGCAGCGCGGGACCCAGCCGTGCGTCTGCCCGCCGGGGCGAGGGATCCCCGCCGATCGGGCATGCGGGGAAACTTATATAAGTAAGTGGTGAAGTTGTACGATGGAGGTATGAAGACTCCGGGATCGTGGTGTGAGCGGCCCAAGCCGCAGGCTCCCTCATGCGAGCTCCCATCCCCGTGGAGCGCGCCCAAGCAGCCCGACAACTGGTGCGAGACGCAGAAGTCGCCCGTCGTGGCGGTCTTCGACTTCCTGCTGCGGGCCGCCAAGCGCTGAGCGCGCGCCGCCCCCTGCGCGCCGGCCCTAGATAGAAGGCCGGTTGTCTGGGTAGTCGCCCCCTCGAAGGAGGAGGAGGGCGACGTCGTGAACGACACCCACAAGCTAGTGAACGATCTGTCGGACCAGGTCTCCCGGCTCGTGAAGGACGAGTTGCGGCTGGCCAAGCTCGAACTCACGGCCAAGGGCAAGCGCGCCGGACTCGGCGCGGGGCTGGCCGGCGCGGCCGGTGTGGTCGCGTTCCTTGGCGGAGCCACGCTCGTGGCCGCTCTCGTGCTGCTCCTCGCGCTGGTCATGCCCGCGTGGCTGGCGGCCGCGATCGTGGCGGTGCTCCTGTTCGTCGCCGCGGCGCTGCTCGGCCTGGTCGGCAAGAAGAAGGTTCAGCAGGCCTCACCAGCGGTGCCGGCGGAGACGATGGCGAGCGTCAGGGCCGACCTTGACGCGGTCAAGGAGGGAGCACGGCGATGAGCGAGATGAACCCCGGGCGTACCGACAAGCAGTATGCGGGCACCATGGGCGCCCGGCGCGCGACCGTGGGCGAGCCCACCGACAGCGAGTCCATCAACGTGCCCGTCACCAGGCCGGGCGCGGCCGAGAACGCGCACGAGGCCGAGCGGGCCCGCGAAGGGCACGAGACCTTCATCCCCGAGGCCCCCCAGCGCGACGACCGTACCGAGGCGGTCCGGTCGCGCGCCGTGGAGGAGGAGTCGCTGCAGGACGGCGAGTCCCGCCACGAGAAGCGCCACGAACCGGACGGCGAAAGGCGGCACGGCGACCGCCACAGTGACCGCCGCAGTGACCGCCACGGCACCCAGGACGGCGCCCGGGACGGCGCTCAGGACGCGGAAGACGTACGACAGGACATCAGGCAGACGCGCCGGGCGCTCGGTGAGACCGTGCACGCCCTGGCCCACAAGGCGGACATGAAGAGCCGGGCGGGCGAGGCGGCGGCGACAGCGAAAGGAAGGGCAGGACAGATGGCAGGCACCGCGAAGGGCAAGGCGGCGGAGATGACGGAGACGGCCAAGGGTAAAGCGGCCGAGATGACCGGGACGGCCAAGGGCAAGGCGGCCGAGATGACCGGGACGGCCAAGGGTAAAGCGGCCGAGATGACCGGGACGGCCAAGGGCAAGGCGGCCGAGGTGGCCGGGACCGTCAAGGGCAAGGCCGCCGTCATGGCGGACAAGGTGCACGACGCGACGCCCGAGCAGGCCAGGAAGCGCCCGGTGCTGATGATCGCGGCCCTGGGCGCGGTGATCGCCTTCGCCGTGCGGCGGATCATGAGGCGTAACCGGGTCAAGTGAGCGGTGGAGCGTCCCGAGCGGCCCACCGACCTGCCCGGCCGATCCTGGTGGCGGGTGATCAGGCGCACGGTGGCCGAGTTCAACAACGACCGCGTCCAGGACCTGGCGGCCTCCCTCACCTACTACGCGGTGCTGTCGATCTTCCCCGCGCTGATCGTGCTGGTGTCGCTGCTCGGCCTGCTCGGCCGCCAGGACGCCGGCGCGGTCGTCGGCAACCTGACGGCGCTGGCGCCCGCGGAGGTGCGCGACCTCGTCGGCCAGGGCCTGTCCCAGGTACGCGACACCCGGGCGGGCATCGCGGCGATCCTCGGCCTCCTGGTCGCCCTGTGGGCCGCCTCCGGCTACATCGCGGCCTTCATCCGGGCGGGCAACCAGATCTACGACATCCAGGAGGGCCGCCCGTTCTGGAAGATCACCCCGCTCCGCCTCGGCCTCACGGTCCTGCTCGCGGTCCTGCTGACCGTGGCGGCGGTCGCGGTCACGCTGACCGGTGACTTCGCCCGCCTGGCGGGCCAGGCGCTGGGCCTGGGCGAGACCATCGTGACCGTCTGGGATCTGGCCAAGTGGCCGGTGCTGGCGCTGATCGCGGCCGGACTGATCATGGTGCTCTACTGGGCGGCGCCGAACGTGCGCCAGCCCGGCGTGCGCTGGCTCACCCCCGGCGGCCTGCTGGCGGTCCTGCTCTGGGTGCTCGTCTCCGGCGGCTTCGCCCTGTACGTGGCCAACTTCGGCTCCTACAACAAGACGTACGGCACGCTGGCGGCGGTCGTGGTCTTCCTCATCTGGCTGTGGCTGTCGAACATGGCGCTGCTGTTCGGCGCCGAGCTGGACGCCGAGCTGATCAGGGAGCGCAACGCGGTCGCCGGCGAGCCGGTCGAGCGGGAGCCGTACGTGGTGCCGCGTGACCCGCCCAAGCCCGACAAACTCCCCGGCTGACCCCGCTCGCTTGCAACCTGGGGGCAGGCGGGGTAAAGCTGCCTGTCATGGACTTCATCCGGGTGCGCGCGTCCACCGACGGCACCGAGACGATCTCGTGCTGGACCGGGGACGTCTACGGATGGGAGTCGGACGGCGGCCCGCACCACCTGTTCGGCTTCGAGGGGCTCAACGTGGCCAGGGCGGTCCAGGTGGACGACGGCTGGCAGCTGCTGACCAGAGAAGCCGCCCTCTACCTCGACCCGGCGGGCAGGGACGTGCTCGACGTGTGGGACAACCCGCTCACCGGGCGGCGGGTGGAGGTGCGGCACGTCTTCAACGACCCGGTCAACCTGCGGCTCGGTGACCGGCCGGTGCCGGTCACCCGGCTGGGCGACCAGGTGGTCCTCAACGTCGACGTCCGCCTGGCCTACCCTTCGCCGCTCAAGGTCGCCGACTATCCGGACAACTCGGCGGGCGACACCTACCGGGCGCTGGAGCTGTTCCAGTTCTTCGCCGGGGCCGGCGAGTTCGACTCCGGCAAGGCGGACGTGCCGTCGGTGTTCTCCTGGTGCCGGGTGTCGCCCTGGCTGCCGTGGATGGCGATGGCGCAGCGGCCGGGCGGGCTGATCTACCACTGCCGGGGCGGCAAGACCACCGAGGTGCCCGAGCGGCTGCGCGAGCGCGTCGGCGAGCGGTTCCTGCACGCGCCCGAGCGCTGGTCGGCCCCCAACATGACCAGCTGGACGGCCTACGCCGGGCAGGCGGATAAGGTCGGCCGGTGAGCAACGACCTGTTCTGCGAGATCATCGCCGGTGAGCGGCCCGCCCACGTCGTGCACTCCGACGAGGTGTCGGTCTCCTTCCTCGACACCCGGCCCGTCTTCAAGGGGCATGTGCTGGTGGTGCCGCGCGCCCACGTCGAGGTGCTCACCGACCTGACCGACGTCGGCCCGTTCTTCGAGCAGGTGCAGGCGGTCGCCCGCGCCGTGGAGGAGGGCCTGGAGGCCGACGGCACGTTCGTCGCGATGAACAACCGCATCAGCCAGAGCGTCCCCCACCTGCACGTGCACGTGGTGCCACGCAACCGCAAGGACGGGCTGCGCGGCTTCTTCTGGCCCCGCACCACCTACGCCTCGGCGGCGGAGGCGCAGCTCTACGCCGAACGCATCGCCAAAGCGCTGCCCGAGGGCTGAGTGATGGAGTACCTCTTCGGCGCGGCCGTGATCGCGGGACTGGTGGGGGTGCCCGCCCTCGTCCTCTGGCGGGTCATGCGCGGCCGCCGCGAGCTCGGCACCAGCCCGGCGGAGCGGGCCACCTTCGAGACCCTGCACACCGCCTCACTGGCCGGGCCGCCGCTGCGGGCCGGGCTGACCTCCGAGGGCGCGCTGCGCGCCTCACGGCACCTGCGCGAGCTGCTCGGCTCCTCCGCGCTGGCCATCACCGACGGCGAGCGCCTGCTGGTGTACGACGGCGTCGGCGAGCACCACGCCAAGCAGGCCTTCGAGCAGGCCAAGGCGACCCTCGAAGACGGCCGCACCCAGGTGCTGGCCATCTCCTGCGAGCTGCTGGAGTGCCCCGTCAGGCACGCCGTGGTCGTCCCGCTCACCACCGACGACCGGGTGGTCGGCACCCTGGCCGCCTTCGGGCCGCACGCCTCCGCGGGGCTCGTCAGGGCCGCTCAGGAGGTGGCCGGCTGGGTGGACTCCCAGCTGGAGCTGGCCGAGCTGCACCGCTCCCGTACGCTGCTGATGGAGGCGGAGGTGCGGGCGCTGCGCGCGCAGATCTCGCCGCACTTCATCTACAACTCGCTCACCACGATCGCCTCGTTCGTCCGCACCGACCCGGAGCGGGCCAGGGAGTTGCTGCTGGAGTTCGCCGACTTCACCCGCTACTCCTTCCGCAGGCACGGCGAGTTCACCACGCTGGCCGAGGAGCTGCGCTCGGTCGAGCGCTACCTCGTCCTCGAACGCGCCCGCTTCGGCGACCAGCTTCAGGTGACGCTGCGGATCGCGCCGGAGGTGCTGCCGGTGGCGGTGCCGTTCCTGTGCCTGCAGCCCCTGGTGGAGAACGCCGTCCGGCACGGCCTGGAGAGCAAGGACGGCGTGGGCCGGATCACGATCATCGCCGAGGACGCCGGAGCCGAGTGCGGCATCAGTGTCGAGGACGACGGCCTCGGCATGGACCCCGACCGGCTGCGCGACATCCTCGCGGGCAAGGTCTCCTCGGCGGGCGGCGTCGGGCTGGCCAACGTGGACGAACGGCTGCGCCAGGTGTACGGCGACGAGTACGGTTTGGTCGTTGAGACGGCCCGCGGCGCGGGTACGAAAGTCAACGTGAGATTGCCGAAATATCACCCAGGCGTCTCAGCCCGTTGACCTGGACCTTTGTTGTCGGTTTTATCACTGTCTATGGCACAACTTCGGGTCCTCGCGGTAGATGACGAGCTTCCAGCCCTGGAAGACATCTCCTACCTGCTCCGCGCCGACCCACGCATCGGCGAGGTCGCCACCGCCCGGGACGGCGCCGCCGCCTTGCGGCTGCTCGACCGGGCCATCGCCGAGGGCAGGCCGATCGACGCCGTCTTCCTCGACATCAGGATGCGCGGCCTCGACGGCGTCGTGCTCGGTCGCCTGCTGTCACGGTTCGCCAACCCGCCGAGGGTCGTGTTCGTCACCGCCTACGAGGAGCACGCCGTCGACGCCTTCGAGATCAAAGCCGAGGACTACCTGCTGAAACCGGTGCGCCCCGAGCGCCTCGCCGAGGCGATCAGGCGGGTCGCGGTCTCGGCCGACGTGCCCATCGAGAGCGCCGAGACCGACACCATCCCCGTCGAGCTCGGCGGCGTGACCAGATTCGTCTCCACCGCCGACGTCATCTACGTCGAGGCCCAGGGTGACTATGCTCGCCTGCACACCGCCACCGGCAGCCATCTGGTCCGCATCCCGCTGGCCACGCTGGAGGAACGCTGGTCGGCGGCCGGGTTCATCCGCGTGCACCGAAGCCACCTGGTCGCGGTCAAGCACATCGAGGAACTGCACATCGACTCGGGCAAATGCGTGGTCCGGGTCGGGGACACCGAGATCCCGGTCAGCCGCCGCCACACCCGCGAACTGCGCGACCTGCTCGTCCGCCGCGCCAGAAAGGGAAGGCCAGAATGAGCCCTGAGCCGCGACCGGGCCGCCGCGTCGCCATCACCAGCCCGCGCACCGCGGCGGCCCGCCGCCCCCGCTACCCGGCCACCCGCGAGATCGACGAGCAGACCCACCTCGGCGAGGTCTACATGCGCTCGCTGCTGCGCACCCAGTTCAGGCTGGCCGCGTTCGTGTGCACGGTGCTGGGCTGCGTGGTGGGCGGCCTGCCGGTGCTGTTCCTGCTCATCCCCGAACTGCGCGACGTGCACCTGCTCGGCGTCCCCCTGCCGTGGGCGGTGCTCGCCGGACTCATCTATCCCGCCTTCGTCATCGGCGCCTGGCTCTACGTACGGCAGGCCGAACGCAACGAGCGTCACTTCGCCGACCTGGTCGACCGCTCGTGAGCCTGGCCGCAGTCGTCATCGTCATGGTGGCGGCCGTGCTCATCGGCGCGTTCGGCATCCGCGTCTCCCGCACCACCTCCGACTTCTTCGTCGCCTCCCGCACCGTCAGCCCGCTCTGGAACGCCTCCGCGATCGGCGGCGAGTATCTGTCGGCGGCCTCGTTCCTCGGGGTGGCCGGGCTCATCCTCAGCTACGGCGTGGACATGCTCTGGCTGCCGGTCGGCTGGACCGGCGGCTACCTGGTGTTACTGGTGCTGGTGTCCGCGCCGCTGCGCCGCTCGGGCGCCTACACGCTGCCCGACTTCGCCGAGGCCAGGCTGGAGTCCATGGCGGTGCGCCGGACCGCCAGCGTGCTCGTCGTGCTCATCGGCTGGTTCTACCTGATGCCGCAGTTCCAGAGCGCCGGCCTGGTGCTGCGCACGATCACCGGCGCGCCGGTGTGGGCGGGCGGGCTGCTGGTGGCGGTCGTGGTCGTGGTCAACGTGCTGTCGGGCGGCATGCGGTCGATCACGTTCGTGCAGGCGTTCCAGTACTGGCTGAAGCTCACCGCGCTGGCCGTACCGGTGATCTTCCTGTTGCTGGCCTGGCAGGCCGACGGGGCTCCCGGCCTGTCCCCGCAGGACGCCGCCGTCTGGCAGACGCCGCTGACCGGGGGCAAGGACTACAGCGTCTACTCGACGTACTCGCTGATCCTGGCCACCTTCCTGGGCACCATGGGGCTGCCGCACGTGCTGGTCCGCTTCTACACCAACCCCGACGGCCGGGCCGCCCGCCGGACCACGCTGGTGGTGCTGGCGCTGCTTGGAGCGTTCTACCTGCTCCCGGCGGTGTACGGCTGGCTCGGCCGGATCTACACGCCCGACCTGGTACGCCCCGACGCGGTGGTGCTGACGCTGCCCGCCCGGATGATCGGCGGGACGCTCGGCGACCTGCTGACGGCGCTGATCACGGCGGGGGCGTTCGCCGCGTTCCTGTCGACGTCGTCGGGGCTGACCGTGTCCGTGGCCGGGGTCATCGCCCAGGACCTGCTCAAGGGCGGCGTCCGCTCGTTCCGGATCGCCACGCTGATGGCGGTCGCGGTGCCGCTGGCGCTGGCCCTGTGGGCGCGGACGTTGCCGGTGGCGGACGTGGTGGGGCTGGCGTTCGCGGTGGCGGCCTCGTCGTTCTGCCCGCTGCTCGTGCTCGGCATCTGGTGGCGCAGGCTCAGCACCACCGGCGCGCTGGCCGGGCTGTACGTAGGCGGCGGCCTGGCCTGCCTCGCCGTGCTGGCCACGATCAGCGGGGGACCGCACGAGGGCCTGGCCGGGGCCCTGCTGGCGCAACCGGCGGCGTGGACCGTGCCGATCGCGTTCGCGGTGATGATCGCCGTGTCGTTCCTCACGCCGGACCGGGTGCCGATCGGGGTGGCCAGGACCATGGTCCGCCTGCACACCCCGGAGAACCTCGACCTCAACCGCGGCGACTGGCGCCCCCGCTCGTCCTGACCCTCCGGGCGGGGCGGCCTCGCTCGTCCAGGCCTTCCGGGCGGGGCGGCCCCGCTTGTCCTGCTTACGCCCTGGGTGCGGAGCAGGTGCTTCTTGCGAGCCTTATAGGTATCAGGAATGGTTGCCGCCGCTGAGCGCCCTGCTTCCCTACGCTCGGTAGAGCGCACGCCGTACGCCACGGACGGACAAGGGAAGCGCTATGGCGACCCCGCAGGAGGCCGAGCAGGCACTGCGCATGATCGCGCGTCTGGCCGAGGAGCAGGGCGGCGCGCTGGACAGGGTGTTCCGGCTCTTCGGCGACGGCGCGCTGCTCGGGTCGGGCGCCGCACGATTACACAGCGGCCTGGTCGAGCGCCACACCGAGGTACGACGCGCCTTGGAGCAGGCGTTCGAGCAGGTCGAACGGCTCGCCCTGGCCGGCGGCGACCCCGTCAGGATCCCCGCTCCGCATCTCGGCCGCCCCCCGGCGGCCCTGCGCGACCCGCCCGGCGGCTATGTCGGCGGTGATCCCGGCCTCATGCGGGCCGTGGACGCCGAGCTGGCCAGAGCCGGAGGCGATTGGCGGCAGGCGGGTCACGCCCTGGCGAACGCGCTGGCGCAGCTCGGCGTGACCACCGCCCCCGGCCTGGACCTCGTCCACGCCGGAAGCTGGCTCGACGACCAGCGCGCCGACCTCCGGCGCCGCCGCGCCGACCTCCTGAAGACCACCCCGGACCAGGCCACCCCACTCACGCCAGAGACCGCCACTTCCGGGCAGGAGGCGGACGCTCCCGGGCGTGAGGCCGCGCGACCGGCGCAGGAGGCGGACACCGGGCCGCAAGCCGCACGACCGGCGCAGGAGGCGGACACCGGGCCGCAAGCCGCACGACCGGCGCAGGAGGACGTGGCGTCGCCGGCTCAGGAGGTTCGGTCCGACTCGTCGCTCGCTGAACAAGCGCCGTTCGGGCGGCTCGCCGGTGCGGTCAACGACGTCGTGGCCTGGGCGGGGAGCGCCTGGGCCGACCAGGTGGGCACTGCGGCCGGTGCGCTCGGCCTGCCCGGGGTCGGCGAAGTGGCCCGCGGGTACGCCGAGCACGGCGTGATCCCTCTCGCCCAGGGCGCCGCCGAGGCGGCCATCGGGATCGCCGAGTTCGGCTGGACGGCGTCGATCGGCGGCCTGATCACGAATCCCGGGGCGGTCCCCGACCTGATCGCGGGCGCCGGTGACGCCGGCGTCCTCGCCGCCGAGCATCCGGTCGAGTTCGGCAAGTCGGTCCTCGACTGGGAGACCCTCACTGAGGAGCCGGTCCGCTGGTTCGGCCGCCTGATCCCCGACGCCCTGCTGGCCATCACCGGCGGCGGGCTGGCGGCCCGGGCCGGCCGCACGGTCGAGGGTCTCAGCAGGCGCGTGCCGGACGCCCCAGGCGGATTCCGCATCCCACCGGCGCGAACGGCCGCCGACGGGCCGCCCCTGGACAGCATTCCGATGCGGGAGCGACACGTCGGCGAGGAACAGCGGGGCGTCCGCTATCTGACCCCCGAGGCGTTAGAGAGAAGGCGTCTCGTCGTGCATGATGGAAGGCTCCATGACATGTCCGGGAAGCCCTTCGACACCGAAGACGCCCATTCCCACTGGGCTCCGGGAGGGGGCCGTGCGATCTTCGTGATGGATCGATACGGAAATCTCTACGCGGAGAAGGCGCATGTGGTCGGCGAATTCCACCATTCCAGCTTCCTGAGCGGTGGACAGGTCACCGGCGCCGGGGACATAGAGGTGAAAAACGGCGTTTTAACCGCTATTTCACGTCATAGCGGCCACTATATGCCGAAACCTGAGGATCTAGACCGGGTCATCAACGTGCTCAGACGTGCGGGTGTCGACGTCGACGGTGTTCAGCGGGAGGGGTACGACGGTGGGTGACTGGCCGGCGACCGGCGGGGACCGGGTGCTATCCATCCTGTTCTACAGCGTCCAGTACCAATCGGCGTTCGATGACGCCCTCGCCCTGTTCAGGGCCCGCGCCCTGATTCTGGAGCCCATCCACGGCCTGACGCCGGAGGAGGAATACGAAGCCGTCGCCGCGTCCCTGGGAAACGACTCCCCGCTCGCCGACCTCATTCCGTCCCCGCTTCCCGTGCCGCATTCCGAGCAGGAGTTCCGGGACTTCGCCCGAGGCGTGCTCGACCACATGGACGCGTTGCGGCCATGGCCCGAACTGCCGTTCCTCTCCGTGGCCGAGGGTCCGTGGCAGGATTATGCGGACTCTCCGGTGATCGCGCGGATCCGCATGAACGAAATGCGGGTGACCGAGCGGATTCATCGGCATCTCTCCCAGGTCAACGGGGACGAGCGGTTGCGCCACTGGCTGACGCTGCGGCTCAACTCGGGGGACGAGGTCGCCTTGGCCGAGCCGTGGTGGCCGGGCAGCGAGGACGTCGCGGTGCTGTCCCGGCGCGACGCCGATCGGGCCCCCGAGACGGTCCTGGAGGCGTTCCTGCACGTCACGGGCTTCACCCTGGACGACCTCGACGATCTCACCGACGGCGTGGACCCCCTCTCACGCGGCGGCGCGGGCACCGGCTGGCTCGCCTACACGCTGCGGCGTGACCGCACCTCCGGCGGGGCCGGCCAGGCGGCGTTCCAGGCGTTCCAGCGCGCCCGCCTCTACTGCGAGGCCACGGACAAGCCCGGAGTCGTCGCCGTCGGCCCGCCGGGCAAGGGCCTGGTGCCCGCGTTCACCTCGCCCGAAGCACTGTCCGACTACGTCACGGCCAAGGGTGGAGACCTGGAGCCCCGCTTCTTCTCCACCGTCGGCGCGGACCTGCTCGGCCTCCTCCCCGACGGCTACGCCGTACTCGTGGATCCCGGACAGGAGTACGCGGCCGCCTTCGACCGGCACGGCCCGCGCTGACGCGGCCGCCTTCGACCGGCACGGCCCGCGCTGACGGTCAGCGGTCGTGGGCCCACGTCCGCAGGATCAGGACGCGGCCCTTCTCCTCCACCTGCGCCGGCTCCTCGTCGGTGAGCCGGAAGCCCAGGGCGCGCGCGACGGAGACGCTGGGGGCGTTGTCCGGCTCGATCTCCAGCACCAGCCGGGGGATCTCCAGCACCTCGTGGGCGTAGTCCATCAGCAGCCGGGTGGCGCGCGGCGCCAGGCGCTGCCCGCGGTGGGCGGCGCCGATGGCGTAGCCCATGCTGGACCGGGAGAGGCTCACCAGCACCTCGCCGAGCGGCTTGTGGCCGTCGGTGGTGATGGCGAGGTGCAGCCGGTCCCCGGCGGCGCGGGTGCGGCGGACCATCTCCAGATACGCGCGCGCCTCGTCGAGGCCGAAGGGGGAGGCCAGCGGGGTGCGGTAGGCGACGCCGGGATCGTCGAACAACTCCGCCATGACCGGCAGGTCCGCCTCCTCCCACTCGCGCAGCACAAGGTCATGGCCGGTCAGCCGGACGGCGGAGGAGGGCAACGTCATGGGTGTCCTTCGATAGGCGAGATGTCGATTTTAGGGCTTGGCGCGGCTGCCGGGCAGCTCGCCCGAGCCGCGCGCGACCAGCTCGACCGGGACCTTGATCCGGCGCCCGCCCGACCCCCCGTCGAGCAGCAGGTCGACGGCGCTGCGCGCCAGCCTGGCCACGTCGTAGCGGACCACCGTGACACCCGGGTTGAAGACGTCCGCGAGGGCGAAGTCGTCGAATCCCACGTACGCCGGTCGTTCGTGGCGCTCCCGCAGGGCCTGCAGGATGCCGATCGCGGCCCGGTTGTTGGTCGCGAACAGCGCCGTCGGCGGGTCCGCCAGGTCGAGCAGCCGGCTCACCTCGCGGGAGACCCGCCACGGGTCGAACACCCCCCGCACCACGAGGGACTCGTCGACGGGCAGACCCGCCGCCCGCAGCGCCGTACGGTAGCCGGAGGCGCGGTCGTGCACGGAGCTCAGCCCGTCGTCGTCGGAGATCAGCGCGATGCGGCGGTGGCCGCGCGCGATGAGGTGCTCGGCCGCGACGAGGCCACCCCTGACGTCGTCGAGCAGCACCACGTCCGCCTGGTCGAGGCCGGCCGGGACCCGGTCGACGAATACGGTCGTCAGGCCGGGGTGCTCGCCCAGCCAGCCGTGGTCGGCCGCGGAGGGGACGATGATGAGGGAGTCGACGCCCCGGGCGTACATCGACTCGACCAGCATCCGCTCCCGCTCGGGCCGCTCCTCGTAGGAGCCGAACACCACGAGCGCCTCGTGCTCGGCCGCGGCCGCCTCGACCGCCTTGGCCAGGCGGGAGTAGAACTCGTTGGAGATGTTCTCCATGATCAGGCCGAGGGTGAGCATGGTCGCGCCGCGCGCCAGGCGGCTGGCGGCCTCGTTGCGGCGGAAGCCCAGCGTGCTGATGGAGGCCAGCACCCGCTGCCGCAGCAGCGTGCTGACATGCGGCTCCTGGTTGACCACCCGTGAGACCGTTTTCAGGCTCACCCCCGCGTGCCTGGCCACGTCGACCATGGTCGGTTTCCGCGCTGTCATAGTCTGCCCCCATGGATGATGAATGGATCTGCGGCCGGCTGGGCGAGGACGAGCCCTGGATGATGGGCGCGGTCAACCCGCCGATCTTCGAGAACTCCCTGTTCACCTTCGCCACGGCGGGTGAGCTCGGCGAGGCGATCAGGAACGAGGACGAGAGGTACGTCTACTGGCGCGGCACCAATCCGACGGTGGATCTGGCGCAGCGCAAGCTGGCCGCGCTGGAGCGGGCGGAGCGGGCCAAGTGCTTCGCCTCGGGCATGGGCGCCATCGCGGCGACGATCTCCTCGCTGGTGTCGGCAGGCGATCACGTGCTGGTGCTGGGCGCGGTCTACGGACCGACCACCCAGTTCCTTCGTTACCTGGAGAAGTTCGGCGTCACGCATACGCATGTCGTCGATCTGGAGGCCTGTGACAGCGCTATCAGGGAGAGCACCCGCCTACTGTACTTCGAGTCGCCCTCGTACATGCGTTACGAGATTTTCGACATCCCCGCCGTCACCCGGTGGGCGGGCGAGCACGGCCTGGTGACCGTGATGGACAACACCTGGTCCACCCCGATCTTCCAGAAGCCGCTGACGATGGGCGTGGACCTGGTGGTGCACTCCCTGTCGAAGTACGTGGGCGGGCACAGCGACCTGGTGGGCGGGGTGGTCGCGGGGTCGTCGCGGCTGATCAGGCCGCTGGCGCTGACCGAGTACCAGCTCTACGGGGCGGCGATGTCACCGCACGACGGGGCCAAGGTGATCAAGGGACTGCGTACGCTGCCCGTACGGATGGTCGCTCATCAGGAGCGTGGGATGGCGGTCGCCCGGTTCCTGGCGGACCATCCGGCGGTGCGGCAGGTGAACTATCCCGGCCTGCCCTCGCATCCCGGTCACGGCATGGCTCTTCGCCAGATGTCCGGCTTCTCCAGCCTTTTCAGCATCGAGTTGGCCACGGAGTCCCGCGCCGAAGTCGCCGCATTCCTCGACGCGTTGCGATATTTCAGGATCGGGGTGTCCTGGGGAGGGTTCGAGAGCCTGGTCAACGCCCCCGCGCTGTCCACCCAGGAGAGCGTGCGCGCCACCATGGGCATCCCCGTCGGCCTGGTACGGCTCTCGGTCGGCCTGGAGGCGGCCGAGACGCTGATCAAGGATCTCGGCCTGGCGCTGGAGCGGATCAGTTGACAGCCGGGCCGGCCTCGTGACGGCCGGGCCGGTCTCGGTCCGGCGGCGAATGAGTCCATCCGGCGTCTCGGTCTAGCGCCGGAAAGGGTCAGTCGCCTAGCGTGATTGACAGCGCTGTCTTACCTCTCTGGAGGCCCCACCATGAAATCCCCCCTCCTGGCGGCCGCAGCCGCCGCCACACTGGTGCTCGCCGGATGCGGCTCCGGCTCGTCCTCCTCCTCCGGGGAGGTACAGCTGCGCATGATCGAAAGCCTGACCAGCCCCGAGCGCACGAAGCTGATCAAGACGCTGATCGCGGACTTCGAGAAGGCCAACCCCGGCGTCACCGTCGAGCTGGTCTCACCCCCCTTGGAGAGCGCCGACCAGAAGATCACCCAGATCCTGCAGACGAAGAAGGACCTGGACGTGCTGGAGGTCCGCGACCACACGGCCAAGTCCTTCACCAACAACGGCTGGCTCGCCGAATTGCCCACCACCGACTGGCCCGGCTGGGCGGACCTGACCGAGCTGGCCCAGACCAAGGCCGTCGAGGTCGGCGGCAAGCCCTACCTGATCCCGTACGGCTTCTACCAGCGGACGCTGTTCTACCGGACCGACTACGGCATGACCGCGCCGCCGAAGACCTGGCAGGAGCTGTACGAAGCGGGCAAGGCGATGACCACGAAGGACCGCTTCGGCTACTCCTTCCGGGGCGGCAAGGGCGGCGCCGACTACGCGGTCATGATGATCAGCGCCTACAACGGCGAGGCCCTGGATCCCGAGAAGTCCTTCTTCCTGAAGGACAAGCGCACCATCTTCGCCACCCCCGAGGCCACGCAGGCGCTCGACCTCTACGTCAAGATCTTCAAGGAGGCGTCGCCGCCCGACTCGGTGTCGTGGGGCTATCCGGAAATGGTCCAGGGCTTCACCTCGGGCGTCACCGGCATGCTCATCCAGGACCCCGAGGTGATCAAGACGGTGGAGGAGAGCGGGGTCACCGCCTGGTCCACCGCCCCCATCCCCAAGGGCCCGAGCGGCTACGCCTTCCAGCCGGTCGGCTACGCGGGCTGGGGCGCCACCTCCTTCAGCGCGCACCCCAAGGAGGCGGTCAAGCTGGTGCAGTTCCTCTCGGAGTCCGCACAGAGCATCGCCTTCGCCAAGGGCAACTCGCTGATCCCCATCTCCAAGCAGGCCCAGAGCGACCCGCAGTTCTCCCAGGGCGCCTGGAAGGCCTACCTGGAGGCGCAGCAGGACCCCAAGCAGGTCATCACCATCCGCCCGGTGGACTATCCCGGCTGGAGTCAGTTCAACGTCGACTCCGACCGTGACATCCAGGCGCTGATCACCGGCAAGAAGACCACCGCCGAGGTGCTCAAGTCCTGGGACGCTTTCTGGACGGACCAGGCGAAGAAGGTCTCTTGAGCACCCGTGCCAAACCCGCGTTCACCGGGCGCAGGGCCAGGTTCATCGCCCTGTGCCTGCTGCCCGGTGTCGTGTTCGTGCTGCTGTTCACGTACTACCCGATGGTGCGTGGCGCGATCATCGCCTTCCAGCGCTACAACCTGTTCGACCTGACCGCCACGCCGTTCGTCGGGCTGGAGAACTTCCAGGCGGTGCTGGCCGAGGACCGCTTCTGGACGGCGCTGCGCAACACCGGCACCTGGGTGGTCGTGTCGCTGTTCTTCCAGTTCGTCCTCGGGTTCGGGCTGGCGCTGCTGCTGCGGCGTCACTTCCGGGGGCGCGGGCTCTACCAGGCGTGGGTGTTCTTCCCGTGGGCCATGTCGGGGTTCCTGATCGGGCTGCTGTGGCGCTGGATGTTCAACGGGCAGTTCGGCGTGATCAACGACCTGCTGCTCAAGGCCGGGATCATCGACGAGCGCATCGGCTTCCTCGCCTCACCCGGCTGGGCGATGACCTCGGTGATCGTGGCCAACGTCTGGTACGGCGTGACGTTCTTCGCCATCATGATCATGGCCGCGCTGCAGTCGGTGCCCCGTGAGCTCTACGAGGCGGCGTCGGTGGACGGGGCGTCCCGGCTGCGCCAGTTCTGGCACGTGACGCTGCCGCACATCCGGCCCACGCTGGCGCTGATCGTGCTGCTGCGGATCATCTGGATCCTCAACTTCCCCGACCTCATCTACGCCATGACGGGCGGCGGACCGGCGGGCAGCACCGACATCATCACCACGTTCCTCATCCAGCAGGTCGCCGGCGGCGACTACGGCAGGGCGGGCGCGGTCGGGCTGCTGGTCCTCGGCCTGCTGCTGGCCTTCAGCGTCTTCTACCTGAACGCGACCCGATTCGAGAAGGCCCGATGAGACGTCTCGCCAAGGTGATCGTGCTCACCGTCTGGCTGCTGATCACGCTGTTCCCGCTCTACTGGATCGTCGTCACCTCGCTCAAGCCCAAGGCCGAGATCTTCTCCCTGCCACTGCGCTACTGGCCGGGCACCGTGACGTTCGAGCACTACACCGAGCTGTTCTCCTTCGCCGACTTCGGGACGTACCTGCTCAACAGCCTCATGGTCTCCCTGATCTCCGCCGGCGTCGTGACGGTGACCGGGGTGCTCGGCGGCTACGTCCTGGCCCGCTTCGCCTTTCCCGGCAGGGGAGCGCTGATGCTGGCCTTCCTCGTCACCCAGATGATCCCGCTGTTCATCGCGCTCGGCCCGCTCTACCTGCTGATGTCGGACCTCGACCTGCTCAACAGACTCGCCGGGCTGATGCTGGTCTACGTCGCCATGCTGGTGCCGTTCGCCACGATCATCATGCGCGGCTTCTACGAGCGGGTGCCGGTGGCGCTGGAGGAGGCCGCGCAGGTCGACGGCGCGTCACGGATGGCCGCGATGATCAGGGTGGTGATCCCGGTCATGCTGCCCGGCATCGCGGCCACGTTCATCTTCGCCTTCGTGCAGTGCTGGAACGAGCTGTTCCTGGCGATCACGTTCATCGACAGCGAGGACGCCAAGACCATCCCGGTCGCGATGAACTCCTTCATCACCCAGTACGACATCGACTGGGGCGCTATGGCGGCCGCCACGGTGGTCTCGGTGATCCCGACCCTGGTGATGTTCGCCGTCATCCGGCGCTACATCGTCGAAGGACTGACCGCTGGAGCGGTCAAAGGATGACCAACCGTTCATCGTCTCGAACTGACCTTTCGTCGCAGCCGCCGCCCAACTGAACGCCAGTGGGTGGCGGCTCGCCGAACAACCCCGCCCGGCCTCTCCACGTGAGGTACGTACCGCTCCTAACGTGAGCGTGACCCGCATCACAGTGGAGGTCTCGTGACAACCCAAGAACATGACGCGTCTGTCTATGAAGAAGTCCAGAGGAGCAGTGAGTTCCAAGATCTGAAGAGGCGTTTCCGCCGGTGGACGTTCCCGATGACGGCGGCGTTCCTGGTGTGGTACCTGCTGTACGTGGTGATGTCGGGCTGGGCCCGTGACTTCATGGCTATCAAACTGCTCGGCGAGATCAACGTCGGACTGATCTTCGGGTTGCTCCAGTTCGTGACGACCTTCGGCATCGCGTGGGCCTACTCCCGGCACATGGAGAAGGTGCTCGACCCCATTTCTGACAAGCTCCGCCACGAGGTCGAGGAGAAGGCCAAGTGAGTTCACAAGTCCTCGCCACGATCCTCTTCCTTTCCTTCGTGGCCCTCACGCTCGGCATCACGGTCTGGGCCAGCCGCCAGACCAAGACCGCGGCCGACTACTACGCGGGCGGCCGCTCGTTCACCGGCGTGCAGAACGGCCTGGCCATCGGCGGCGACTACATGTCGGCGGCCTCGTTCCTCGGCATCGCCGGCATCATCGCGCTGTACGGCTACGACGGCTTCCTCTACTCCATCGGCTTCCTGGTCGCCTGGCTGGTGGCGCTGCTGCTGGTGGCCGAGCTGATGCGTAACTCCGGCAAGTTCACCATGGCCGACGTGCTCGCCTTCCGGATGAGCCCCCGGCCGGTGCGCACCGCGGCCGGCGTCTCGACCATCGTGGTCAGCATCTTCTACCTGCTCGCGCAGATGGTCGGCGCGGGCGCCCTGGTCGGCTTGCTGCTCGGCATCACCTCCGACGCCGGCAAGATGTGGACGATCATCGCCGTCGGCGCCCTGATGATCATCTACGTGGTGTTCGGCGGCATGAAGGGCACCACCTGGGTGCAGATCGTCAAGGCCGTGCTGCTGATGAGCGGCGCCGCCCTGGTGACCATCCTGGTGCTGGGCAAGTTCGGCTTCAACCTGTCGGCGCTGCTCGGCCAGGCCGCCACGACCAGCGGACCCTCGGCCAACAGCGGCAGCTTCCTCAGCCCGGGCCTGAGGTACGGCACCGAGGCGCAGGGACTCGCGGGGAAGATCGACCTGATCAGCCTCGGCCTCGCCCTGGTGCTCGGCACGGCGGGCCTGCCGCACATCCTCATCCGCTTCTACACCGTCCCGACCGCCAAGGCGGCGCGCAAGTCCGTGATGTGGGGCATCGGCCTCATCGGCACCTTCTACCTGCTGACGCTGGTCCTCGGCTTCGGTGCCGCCGCCGTGGTCGGCGCCGACGCCATCCGCGCGGAGGACCCGGCGGGCAACACGGCCGCGCCACTGCTGGCCCAGCGGATCGGTGAGGAGATCTTCGGCTCGGTGGGCGGCACCATCCTGCTGGCCCTGATCGGCGCCGTCGCCTTCGCCACCATCCTGGCGGTGGTCGCGGGCCTCACCCTCGCCTCCTCCTCCAGCTTCGCCCACGACCTGTACGCCCACGTCTTCAAGCGCGGGCAGGTCAGTGAGCGTCAGGAGGTCGTGGTGGCCAGGCTCTCCGCCCTGGTGATCGGCGCCGCCGCCATCGGGCTGGGCATCCTCGCCCAGGGCCAGAACGTGGCGTTCCTGGTGGCCCTGGCCTTCGCGGTCGCGGCCTCGGGCAACCTGCCGGCGATCCTCTACAGCCTGTTCTGGAAGAGGTTCAACACGGCGGGGGCGGTCAGCGCCATCTACGGCGGCCTGGTCTCCGCGCTGCTGCTGGTCATCTTCTCGCCCGTGGTCTCGGGCTCGAAGACCGCCCTGTTCAAGGACGCCGACTTCGCCTGGTTCCCGCTGAGCAACCCGGGGATCATCTCGATCCCGCTCGGGTTCTTCTGCGGCTGGCTCGGCACGGTCCTGAGCAAGGAGTACAACGCCGCCAAGTACGCCGAGATCGAGGTCCGGTCTCTCACCGGTGTGGGCGCGGAGCAGGCTACCAAGCACTGACGCGCACAGAGCCGGGGCCCGGCACGGACTGCACGCCGTGCCGGGCCCTTTCGCGTGCTCAGAAGCCGATCGGCGCCGCGTAGAGCCGGTCGGTCGGTCGGGAGCCCACCGGCTCCGCACGGAGCCGGTCGGTCAGGAGCCCACTGGCTCCGCGCGGAGCTTCGCCGAGTGCTTCACCAGCGAGATGAGCACCTCCCGGCTGGAGTCACGCTTCCTGGCGTCACACATGATGATCGGGATCGACGGCTTGAGCTGCAGCGCCAGCCGTACCTCCGCGAGCTCGAACGTCTCGGAGCCCTCGAAGCAGTTGACCGCGACCACGAACGGGGTGCCGCGCCGCTCGAAGTAGTCGACCGAAGGAAAGCAGTCGGCCAGGCGGCGGGTGTCGGCCAGGATGACCGCGCCGAGCGAGCCCTCGGCCAGTTCGTCCCAGACGAACCAGAACCGCTCCTGGCCCGGCGTGCCGAACAGGTAGAGGACGTACTCGTCGCCGATCGTGATGCGGCCGAAGTCCATCGCCACCGTGGTCGTCCGCTTGGCCTCGACGCTGGACAGGTCGTCGATGCCGATGCCGCGCTCGGTGAGCACCTCCTCGGTGCGCAGCGGTCTGGTCTCCGAGACCGCGCCGACCATCGTGGTCTTGCCCGCACCGAACCCGCCGGCGACAAGAATCTTGATCGCCGTCGGCAGGCGCGGCCGGCTAGAGCGATCGAAGGCCATCGAGCACCGCCCTGTACATCTTCATGTCACGCATGTCCATTTCGGATTGCGGCTCCTGGGCCGAGACGAGCTCCCTGTCGAACAGGTCGCCGAGGAGTACGCGGATGGTGCCCGCGGGCAGGTTGAGGTGTGCGGCGATCTCCGCCACGGACTTGGGCTCCCGGCAGAGCCGCAGGATCGAGTGGTGCTCCGGGTCGAGCCCGGCGTCCGGGCCGGGCGGCGGCCCCACGGCCAGGGCCATCGAGATCAGGTTGAACCTGCCGTGCACGGGCGCGGTCCGGCCCCGCGTCACCACGTAGGGCCGGATGATCTCCGGATCGATCCAGTGCTCGCCGCTCGGCTCGCCCGAGGATCTGTAATCCCCGTTCACCGCTCTGCCCCGGCGCGGGTCCCCGAGGTCAGATACTGGCCGACGCGGGCCACGAGCATGGCCATCTCGTAGGCGACCAGGCCGATGTCGGCGCCCTGCGCGCAGAGCACCGCGAGGCAGGCCCGCTCGCCCGCCACGGTCACGATGAGGAACTGCGATCTCCACTCCACCACGGTCTGCTTGACCGGGCCGCCGCCCACATGCTCGGAGACGCCCTTGGCCAGGCTCTGCAGCCCGGAGGCCACCGCCGACAGGTGCTCGCCGTCGGTCCGCTGCAGCGCGGCGGAGGAAGCCATGAGCAGCCCGTCGGAGGACAGCACGATCGCGTGCTCGGCCTCCTTGACGCGGCCGATCAGATCATCGAGGAGCCAGTTGAGGTCTGTGCCGGCACCTGGTGTCACGTGTCGCCTCCCGACTGTTCTTCCATGAGCCTGGCCGCCTCGGTCCTGCCGAGCCGGGTGCCGGACTGCAGGGATCCCATCATCGCCCGGATCTCCTCCGGCGAGCGCTCGTCATCGTCATCCTCAAGATCTGGAGTGGTGGGCGGGCCTTCGCCCCGCAGGGCCGCGGCCAGGTTGGCCTGCGGCACCCGCAGCGGCAGCCCTCCCGGGGTGAACACCGAGGGTGCCTCTGGCTGGGGCTCCGTGGCCGCCCCCTTCTCGATCGGCTGGGGCAGGTCGGGCTCAGGCTGCTGCGGCGGCCGCGAAGGGCCGGCCACCTTCAGCGCGCGGACGTTGCCCTCGTTCACCGGGCGCTGGGCCACCGGACGCTCGGTGGCCGGGCGGGCCGCCGTGGCCGTGGCCGACGCGGCCGCCGCCGACGTGGGCGACCTGCGGGGCAGGCGCGGCGTGGCGTCCGTGTCGGCCGGGTCGGGCCCGGCGTCCACCTCCACGAGCTCCTGCGGCAGCAGCACCACGACGGTGGTGCCGCCGTAGGGCGAGTGCTTGAGCACCACCTTGACGTCGTGGCGATCGGCCAGCTGGCTGACCACGTAGAGGCCCAGCCGGGCGGTGCCGCTGATGCGGAACTCCGGCGGGTCGGCGATGCGCTCGTTGGCCGCCTCCAGGTCCTCGGGCTTCATGCCGAGCCCTTGGTCCTCGATCTCGATGACATAGCCGTTGGCCACGAGCTGGCCGCTGACGCGCACGTTGGTGTAGGGGGGCGAGAAGGAGACGGCGTTCTCGATCAGCTCGGCCAGCAGGTGGATCACGTCACCGACGGCGCGGCCGACGAGCACCACCTCGCCCATCGGCATGAGCGTCACCCGGGTGTAGTCCTCCACCTCGGCCAGCGCGCCGCGGACCACGTCGACCATGGGCACCGAACGGCGCCAGGTGCGGGCGGGGGAGGAGCCGGACAGCACGATGAGGTTCTCGGCGTTGCGGCGCATGCGGATGGCCAGGTGGTCCAGGCGGAAGAGCTGCTTCAGATCC
This sequence comes from Nonomuraea glycinis, assembly GCF_035920485.1. Taxonomy (GTDB): domain Bacteria; phylum Actinomycetota; class Actinomycetes; order Streptosporangiales; family Streptosporangiaceae; genus Nonomuraea; species Nonomuraea glycinis. The sequence continues at coordinate 8,754,674 of NZ_CP109166.1, read as the reverse complement.
TCGGGGTCGGTCTCCTGCCGCTCCATCACGTCCAGCACGGTGAGCTGCCGGTGCACCAGGCCCTGCGTCCGGCGCGCCAGGCTGAGCAGGATGTCGCGGATGCCGCGCCGCAGCTCGGCCTGCTCGGCGGCGACGCCGATGGCGGTCCGCTGGACGGTGTTGAACGCCTGCCCGACCTGACCGATCTCGTCGTCGCCGAAGTCGAGGTCGGGCACCTCCCGGCTGACGTCGACCACCTCGCCGCGGCCGATCCGCTCCACCACCCCGGGCAGCCGCTCGTCGGACAGCTCATGGGCGGCGTCCCGCAGCTTCTTCAGCTGGGCGAGCAGTTGCCTGGTCGTGGTGATGGAGAGCACGATCGAGGCGATGACGGCGAGCAGGCCGAGACCGCCGGCCAGCACGAGCCGGACGATGACGCCGACGGCGACGGGCGTGATCCGCTCCAGCAGCCGGTCTCCGGCCGTGACCGTCACGGTGTGCAGGTCGGCGAGGGTCGCCTCGGTGGTCTTGCGCCAATCCTCGCCGCTGACGGGCAGCACGTCCGCGCCCACCCGGTGCCGGATGAGCCGCTCCTCCATGCTCCGCAGCCGGGTGGCGGCCGGGCTCTTCGCCCAGGCGTCGTAGTGCGGCTTGTCCACGTCCGGCAGCTTGGACATGGCCTCGGACAGGGTCTGGCGGAAGACCCCGGTGGCCGCCACGAAGTCGGCGTGCTCCTGCTCGGTGAAGCCGTCCCGGGCGAAGACACCGGCCATGATGGCGTCCTCGCGGGCGAGGAACTCCCGCGAGTGGTGCATCTCGGCCAGCGTCCGGCCGTCCTTGGCGATCTCCTTGTCGTCGAACGCGGCGACGGAGTCGTACATGCGGTAGAAGTCGTCGATGACGGCGTTGTAAGGGGCCGTCGCCTGGGAGGGCTGCGTGACGCCCGTGTCGATCGCCTTCCTGATGGCCTTGAGCCCGCTCAGCCGGCTCTCGACGGCCGCCACGCGCTCCTCCAGCAGGTCGTCGGCGCCGAACCGCACCGCGGTGCCGCCGATGGAGCTCGCGAACGCGGCGTGCGCCGCGTCCGTCCGCGCGCGCTGCTGGCGCAGCGCCGCGCCGGTTGGCCGCAAACGGTTGCCAAGGCTGGCGACGGTCAGTCGGCGCTCCCGCTGCAACTCGACGAGCAGGGGCTCGCTGGGCTCCACCACACTGCTGTTGATGGTCGCGGCCCAGAGCATGTTGACGCCCTCCCTGAGCGTCACCCAGGCGGCGAAAGCCCACAGGAGCGCGAGCGACACGATTAGCGCAGTGACCTTTGACCGAACACTGGCGTTACGGAAGCGCATCGAGCCCACCCCTGAAGAAAGCAGGGTAGTCAGCCTGCCTTGTCAAGACGGAAAGATGAGCAACCCAAGATTCAGACACCCGGGTCACTTTAGCAACGCAGCGTAGCTCTCTCAACGCGAATGGACGCCATCGAGACGCTATGTCCCAGTTTCCTGCATAATCATCCTTTTGAGCTCTTTGCTACGTAAAGAGCGGCTAGGATGGCTGCCCGTACGATTGCTGTCGGCGAGTAAAGGTCTTTGTCATGCCATAGCGGAGCATAATCTGATAAGGGCGTTTCTCGAAGAAATTCGTATCCGCGCCACGCGGCTTTCAGGCACCGTTCATCTGAGTCCGGGCCGGAGAGCAGGAGGATCTGCATGGCGTAGGCGGTCTCCTCCTGCCCACCTGCCCAGCGCCCCCATGATCCGTCGTCCCGCTGGGTGGCCAGCACCCACTCCCTGGCCCGGTGGACCGAGCCGGTGTGCCGGGGCCCGCCGAACTCGCCGAGCGCCAGCACACAGCTGAGCGTGGCGTAGAAGGGGGAGGCGTGCCATCGATCCTCCCAGCTTCCGTCGGCCCGCTGCTTCGCGGCCAGCCAGCCCGCCACGCGCGCCATCACCGGTCCGTACGCCGCCTCCGCCGGTGGCCTGGCGCGCACATACTGCCCGAGCGCGTCCAGCACGTGGGCGTTCACGCTGACCGAGACGCCGTCCTCGCCCTGCCAGGTGCAGAAGTGGGCGCCCGTGTCGAACATCATCAGGGACGAGGGATCGCAGGGCACGCCGAGCAGGGCCAGGGCGTAGAGCGCGACGCTGGTGGTGTCCGCGTCGGCCGGCAGGCCGGCTCCCGCGGGCGTCCCCTGGGGACGGATGGCGGTCCGCAGATCGGCGATCATCTCGGCCGGCACCCGTACCGGCACGCCCGCCCTGACCAGCCAGCTCAGCACCCAGCCGCGCTCGAAGACGGTGATGGGCAGCCCGACGGGGACCGGCCCGCCGCTGCGCGCGGCCACCGTCTCCAGATGGTGCCGGGCGGCGGCGGCCGAATCGGTCAGCGCCGTGTCGGCCGGATCGGTCCGCGCCGCGTCGGCCGAGGCGAACCCGGCCAGCCAGGTGGCCGTGGCCGCCGGGGAGGCGCCGACGGTGCCGAGCGGCGCGGGCCGGACGTCGCCGGCCCGGGCCGCGTCCGTGCCCGCGACCTCCAGGACGTGCAGCACCTTCTGCGGCGGCTCCTGTCCTGAGGACAGCAGTCGCTTGACCCGATCGAGGCGGGTGGTGTCCATACCGGGCGCCGCCAGCGGCTCACCGTGACCGTGCGCGTTGATCTGCTCGACGAGGGCCGGCACGATCAGGTCGATCGCCGGGGTGTCGGGCAGGTCGGGCTTCTGCTGGAACAGGTGGCGCAGGGCACGCAGCCCGGACCGCGCCGCCGGGACGAGGGCGGGGTCCCGCTCGCCCGCACTCAGCAGGGCCTCCGTGGCGCTCAGCGTGGGCACCAGGCCGTAGCCGTCGGGAGCGCCCCAGGAGCCGTCATCGCGCTGCTGGGCCAGCAGGAAGGCCACTCTCTCGCCGTGGCCGGCCAGCCAGGGGGCGAGGGTGACCAGCCGCCCCGTCTCGTACACCGATGCGGACACCTGGCCCCAGGGCCGTGCCATGAGTTCGTCGACCAAGGTTCTGGCCTGCTGGGAAAAGTTCATGATCACCACTGTGTGTCCGCCCAGAAGTCAGTCAGCTCGTAGAAGCCGGCGCTGTAGTGGATCTGCCACCAGAGATACGCGGCGGCGCGGGGATGGACGTTCCTCAGCGGTTCGATCAGGTCGGCGGCCTCGCGGGACAGCTCCGCCAGCCGGGTGGTCGCCTCGTCGCGGGTCATGCCCAGGGTGAAGGCGTTGAGGTCGCCGAAGCTCCTCTCCCTGTGGTGCGTGGCCAGGTCGTTGAGCAGCCGGAGATAGCGCTGCACCAGGTCGCCCGCCGGACGCAGCCGGTCCAGGTCGCCGGGGCCGGCGGCCAGGCCGGTGTAGATCCAGTGCGAGACGCTGATGAAGCCGGCCCCGCAACTGTCGGCGTTGGCCAGATACCGTTCCGGCGTCGGCGCCTCGGCCCGGCTCCACTCCCATTCGCGGGCCATGGCGGTGAGCATGCGCTCCAGTTGAGCCCGCCAGGCCGGCTCCAGCCCGGGGAAACCGGCCGTGCCGGCCAGCTCGCCGCGCAGCTCCGCGAGGAAGGCGCCGGCGGGGGAGACCGGGGCGCCGCCGCCCGCCACGGCCAGGCACTCGGTCACCAGCGCGGCGACCTCCTCCCGGGAGGCGGCCTCCTCGTCGATGAGCCGGTCCACGGCGAACACCAGCAGCGAGGCGCGGTTGACCGCCCGCAGGGCGTCGGCGGTGGCCCAGGGTGAGCCGAACGCGCCGGCCAGCGCCAGGGAGAAGTAGAGCCCGCCGTCGAAGGACTTCTCGGGGAACAGCCCGGGGTGCGCGGCCGCGCCGCGGGCCAGATCGCGGGCGCCGGCCACGGCCAGGGCGCACGTTCGCCCGTCCGCGAACAACTCGGCCGGCGTCGTCACGATCGTCGTATCGGGTAGAGAGCCATCGTCAGCCCCGCGGGTGGCCGCAGGGATGAGGCGAGCTGGGGGGAGACCGGGCCGTCGCTGTGGACCACCGGCCTGAACCTCCTGAGGATTCCGGCGATCAGCAAGGGAGCCTCCATCATGAACAGGGCCTGACCGAGGCAGACGTGCGGTCCGGCGATGAACGGCAGGTAAGCGTAGCGGTGCCGCCCGGTCTCGTTCCCCGGCGCGAACCGCTCGGGATCGAACGTCAGCGGCCGGTCCCAGAACCGCGGCAGGCGCTGGGTCAGGTAGGGGCTGAGGATGACGGTGGAGCCGGCCTCGATCGTGACTCCGCCGACGACGTCCGTGGCGAGGGCCTTGCGGGGCAGCATCCAGGCGGGCGGATACAGGCGCAGCACCTCACTGACGAACATCCGCAGGTACGTCAGATCCGGCAGATGGGAGACGCTGACCGGGGCGTCGCCGACCACCCTCTCCACTTCCTCGTACACGCGGGCGGCGGCCTCGGGATGGGCGTGCAGCGCGGGCCAGACCCAGGTCAGCACCGTGGTCGTGGTGTCGGTGGAGGGGCCGTGCATGGCCACCATGTCGTCCCTGATCCGCCGGTCGCCGTCGGGCCCGGCGTCGTCCCGGCGGGCCTGGCACAGCCGTGAGACGACGTCGTCGCCGTCCTGCTCTCGCGTCCTGACCTGCTCGATGCGACGGTAGATGACCTCGTCGACGGTCCTGATCGCCCGTCTGAAGGCTCGATCCCCCGGTAACGGCACGCGGTCCGGCACGAAGGGCAGCAGGTGCCGGATGGCGTTGGCGGTGACGGCGACGTCGTAGGCCGGTCCCAGCCGGTTCATGTCGGCCACGGAGATCTTCTCGCCGAAGAACAGCCGGACGATCATCGGGTGCACGATCGCGGACATCGTCTTGGCGATGTCGAGGGGTGGTCCCGGCACGATGATCTCGTCGATCGACCTGTCGATGCTCTCCGCCATGCGTTCGGCCAGCGAGTTGACGTACCTGGCGGTGAAGAGCGGCTGCAGGATCCGCCTGCTCTCCGCCCAGTTGTCGCCGTCGGACAGGATGCCGTGCCCGACGAGCGGGGCCAGCGGATCCCAGAACATGCCTTCGCGGACGAAGTTCGGCTGGTTGGTCGTCAGCACGTGCTGGACGTGGTCGGGGTGGGTCACCAGGTAAGGGCGGAACGGCCCCATGCCCAGCCGGACGAGCTCGCCGTCCGCCTGCGCGCCCGCCTCCTCCAGGGCGTTGACCGGGACGCGCCAGTGCTTCGTGAGCCTGCTGAGAAAGGGGAGGGTTCTGACGGAGGCGGTGGTGGTGGTCATGTGCATGCCTCCTCAGTTCAGCCGTTTGTCTCACATAACGGGACATAAGCTGACGAAAGTCAAAGCTAGATGGAGTATTACATGATCGTGCATGCAGTTCAAGATCGCATCGAGTAGGAGCGCGCCATGAATGCCAGCCGTCCCGACGCCGTCCATGCGGGTGCGGAGGCGATCGCTCGCTGCCGGCGCCTGCTCGAACCCGCACTGCGCGAAGCGGTCTCGGTGCTGCATCCGTCGGGGGCGAGGATGGCCGGGTTCGCGCTCGGCTGGTCGGATGTGGACGGCCGGCCGTTCACCGGCGACGGCGGCAAGCACCTGCGACCGGCCATCGCCATGCTGTCCGCCGAGGCCGTCGGCGCGCCGCCCGAGTCGGCGCTGCCGGGAGCCGTCGCCGTGGAGCTGGTGCACGCGTTCTCACTGGTGCACGACGACATCATGGACCTCGACGAGCGGCGCAGGCACCGGCCGACGTTGTGGCGGGCCTACGGCGCGGGCCCGGCGCTGCTGGCCGGCGACGCCATGCTGGCGCTGGCCATCGACCGCCTGGCCGGCACCGGCGTTCCCATGGCGTACCTGTCCAGGGCGCTGGTGGAGCTCGTCCAGGGGCAGACCCTCGACCTGGCCTTCGAAAGCCGTCCGTGGCGCGGACCCGGCGAGGTCACCATCCAGGAGTACGAGGAGATGGCCGCGGGCAAGACCGGCAGCCTGCTGGGCGCGGCCGCCGCGACCGGCGTGGCGCTCGGCGGCGCGCCCGAGCTGGCCGAGCGAGCCTGGGAGATGGGCCGCGAGTTCGGCGTCGCCTTCCAGATCTATGACGACATCCTCGGCATCTGGGGTGATCCGGCCATCACCGGCAAGCCCGTCCACGGCGACCTGCGCCGCGGCAAGAAGACCCTGCCGATCATCGCGGCCCTGTCCGCGGGAGGCCCGGCCGCCCGCGAGCTGAGCGCCGTGGTCGGCGCGGCCGCCACGGACGAGGAAGCCGTACGACAGGCCGCGCGTCTCGTCGAGGAGGCCGGCGGCCGGCAGGCGGCGCTGGACCTGTCGGCCCGCCGGGCCCGGGGCGCCATGAAGATGATGGCGGAGTTCCTGCCCGGCGACACCGCCCTCCGCGACGTGTGCGGCGCTTTGATCGACCGCATTCGCTGACCGTCAGCCTTCCGCGACGTCGCGGAACTCGTCGCCCACCCGATCGTCCAGCAGGTCGTCCAGCGCCGTCCTCAGATGGCCGAGCAGGCCCCACACGTCGTCCATCCGCTCCGGGCAGGCCACGATGCCGAAGTCGATCATGCCGTCGTACGACAGGCAGGTGATGTTCACCCCGCCGCTGATGTCGGACAGCACCGACATCGGGTAGTACGACAGGACCCGCCCGCCGCACAGGAACAGCGGGAACTGCGGGCCGGGCACGTTGCTGATGATCAGGTTGATCGGCGGGCACGCCACCGAGGCGAGCCGGAAGGCCGCCGGCGTCACCAGACCGGCGACCGGGGCGGGCAGCAACGTGCACAGCTCGTCCAGCCACCTGGTGCGCGCCATCGCGAAACGCCGTTTCGCCGCGCTCATCGTCTCCCCGGCCACCCGCAGCCGCTCTCTCGCGCCGGCGACCTGCGTGGGCAGCGTGGTGACCAGCGCCGAGATCTGGTTGCCGGCCCGCGCGCTGGCGGCGGCCGTACGGACCGCGACCGGGACGGCCACGATCAGCGGCTCCTCCGGCAGCGCGTCCCGCTCCAGCAGCCACGACCGTAGCGCCGACGCGCACACCGCCATGATCACGTCGTTGACGCGGACGTCGTTGGCCTTGGCGACGTTCCGGACATCCTTGTACGACACCGAACCGAAGGCGAAGCGCCGCTCGGCGCTGATGGGGCCGTTGAACGGCGTGCGCGGCACCGCCAGGCTGGGCGGCTCGGGCCGCGGCTCCAGATCGCCGCCCGCCACCCGGGCCGCCTCGGCGATCAGCCGCGCGCCGGGCACCCTGGCGGCCAGGGGAATCGCGTCCAGTTCCCCGGCCATCCGGATCATGGAGCGCAGCGTGCGTACGGGCTGGGTCGCGGCCTGCACGGCGGCCCCGGAGAGCATCTCCAGAAAGCTCGGCGCCCCCGTGTCACCCAGCTCGCCCCGGCTCGCCTCGTCGGTCCCGGCGTCCCCGTCGGCCTTGGCTTCCCCGTCGGTCCTGGGATTCCCGTCGGTCTTGGCTTTCTCGTGTCGCCTGTCGGTTCCGTCACGGACCTCGTTGGGAATTTCGGGGGTTTTGAGGAGGTCGGGGCGGCCGGGGGCGAGGTCGAGGAGGGCGGCGAGCGTTTCCGCGCCGGAGACGCCGTCGATGGCCGCGTGGTGCACCTTGGTGTAGACGGCCACCGTGCCGTCGGCCAGTCCGTGGATGAGGTGCATCTCCCACAGCGGGTGCGCGCGGTCGAGCCGCCGGGCGTGGATCTCGGCCACCGCGTCGGCGAGTTGCCCCATGCCGCCGGGCGCGGGCAGGGTCTGCTCGAACAGGTGGTGCTCCAGATCGAAGTCCGGATCGTGCGCCCAGTAGGGCCGGTCCAGCCCGAGAGGCACCTGGACGAGGCGGAGACTCAGCGCCGGCGAGAGGTGGCGGCGTTCGAGCAGAAGATCGGCGAGCGACTGCCGGCTGATGCTGCCACCGGCCGGGTCGAGAATCGCCAGCCCCGCGACATGCGCGGCCGTGGTCTCGGACTCGGCGTTCAGGAACTGCGCGTCGAGCGCGGACAGCTGGCGCATCTGCTCTCCCTTATTCGCCGGGTGTGTTCACCATCACATGAATGGATTACCAGAACGTTTCCGCGCGAGTCTCTCAGATGAATTCGAGTACCGCGCGCACCCGGTTCATGGATTACGCAGCTCAGCCGCTATCCGTGACATTTCTCTAACCACGCACCACGTGAACGGGGTGTTGTACGACAGCGTCGAAGTGATAGCCGAACGGATGCCGGGGCATGGTGAGGGGCTGCGTGGCCCCGGTCTCGTCGGTCGCTCTGGCCATGAGCACCTGCGCGCCCGGCCGCTCGGGCACCCACCAGACGTGCCACGGCAACCAGGCGCTGACCAGGTGTGGGCCGTGGTTCTCAGCCTCGTGCCAGCCGGCGCCGCCGTCGAAGCTGACCTCCACCCGTACGATCCGCCCGTGCCCCGACCACGATCTGCCGCGCAGCACGTGGGGCTCGCCGGCGGACAGTGCGGCGTTCCAGGGGAGCTCGAATGCGCTCTTCACCGGTTGCTCGGCGACGTTCCGGTAAAACACGGTGTTCCACGGCGTGAAAGCGGGAGTCGTACAAACTTCAATTTCCCCGAGCCACTTGATGGACGCGATTCCCGCCCACCCGGGCACCACCAGTCGCGCCGGAAATCCATGGTCGGGGAGAAGTGGCTCCCCGTTCATTTCGTAAGCCACCAGGACGTCGTCCATCGCCTTGCCGACGGGCAGCGGCCTGCGGATGCGGCCGTACCCCTCGAAGGGCGCGTCGAGCCCGTGGGCCACCACGTCCACGGCGTTCTCGCGTACGCCGGCCTCTCGCAGGAGGTCCCGCAGCGGCACCCCGCGCCACCGCGCGACCCCGATCGCGCCCAGCCCCCACTGCGCTCCCGGCGCCGGGTCTCCCTGCTGCGATCCGTAGAACCGGCGGCCGTTCCCGGCGCACTCGATGGCCGCGTCGATGGTCCGCGACGGCATGGACAGCAGGCGCTCGTAGTCGAACACGCCCGGCCGGCGTACACCGTCGCCGTGCACCCGCAGCCGCCACCCGGTCGCGTCGATCAGGGGAGTGGAGGTGTGGTTGCGGACGAAGAACCGGTCGGTGGGGGTGTGGTAGCCCTGGCCGGCCATGCTCTCCCAGCGCATCTCGGCATTGCCGTCGTGCCGCACGAACAGGTGCTCCGGCAGCGGCTTCACGATGGTCTCCAGCGCCTGCTTCACGGCGGCCACCTCCCAAGCTCTCTATTTCCTACCTGTAAACCATCTAATCCTTCCACGCTCTCTCATCGACACCCCTCGGCCGCCCCTGAGGTGAAACCGGCCATAACAGGGCATACCCGAAAATCTGTCGGGCGGAACAGCCGTGCGGGTCTGTCCGATGAGCTCCAGCCGACCCTGGGACCGCCGTCATCGCCCGAAAGCAGTCATCGCCCGAGAGCCTTCAAGGCCCGAGAGCCCGCAAGGCCCGCAAAATTTCACCGCCCGAGAGTCTTCGCCGCCCGAGAGCTTTCATCGCCCCAGGAAGGTGAGCAGCCGCTCCAGCGGCCAGGTGTTGATCACGTCGTCGGTCGTCAACCAGGCCCGCTGCGCGATCCCGATCCCGAACCGCTGATGACCAAGGTGCGGAATCGCGTGCGAGTCACTGTCGATGGAGAACTTCACCCCATGGTGCTTGGCCAGCCGCACCAGGTCGGCGGGCAGGTCCGAGCGGTCCGGGTAGGAGTCGATCTCCATCGCCGTGCCCGTGCGGGCGGCCGCGCGGAAGACGGCGTCCCAGTCGGCGTCCACCGGCGGCCGCTTGCCGATCTTGCGGGTGGTGGGGTGGCCGATGATGTCCACGTACGGGTTCTCGCAGGCGGCGATGAAGCGGCGGGTCATCTCCTCGCGGGTCATCCCGAAATGGGAGTGGACCGAGGCGACACAGACGTCGAAGTCACGCAGGATCTCCTCGGGCCAGTCGACGGACCCGTCGGGCGCGATGTTGAGCTCGGTGCCGTGCAGCAGGCGCATGTCCGGATAGTGCTGCTGCAGCTTGGCCACCTGCTGACGCTGCTCCAGGGCCCTGTCGAGCGTCATCCGCTGCATGGCCAGGTCCGGGGCGTGATCGGTGACCGCGTAGTAGGAGTAGCCGCGGGCGTGACCGGCCGCCACCATGTCCTCCAGCGACGCGATCCCGTCGGTGAGGTCGGTGTGCGTGTGCAGGTCGCCGCGCAGGTCCGGCAGCTCCACCAGGACGGGGAGCTCTCCGCGCAGCGCCGCCCGCACCTCGCCGCCGTCCTCCCGCATCGGCGGCGGCACGAACTGCATGCCGAGCGCGGCGTAGATCTCCTCCTCGGACTCCGAGGCGATCACCCGCTCACCCTCGAACAGGCCGTACTCCGACAGCTTCCAGCCCTTCTTGACCGCCATCTCCCGAATCGCGACGTTGTGCTCCTTGGAACCGGTGAAGTACTGCATCGCCGCGCCCCACGACTCCGCCGGCACCAGGCGCAGGTCCACCTGCATGCCGGACGTGGTCCGTACGGACGTCTTCTTGTCGCCCGCCGCGATCACCTCCGCGACGTACGGCTGAGCGCGGAACGTCTCCATGACCGACTCAGGTGCGACGGCGAGGATGTCGATGTCGCCGATCGTGTCCTTCATCCGCCGCAGCGATCCGGCATAGGCGATGCGATCGGCCTGGAGCGAGGCCATCACCTGCTCCGCCACGCCCGTCGCGACCCCGATGTGCACCCGCCGCCCCGACTGCTCGAGCTGCTCGACGCCCTTGGTCAGATTGGCCAGCGTCTTGGGGCCGAGCCCCTTGACCCCGTCGAGCCGCCCGGCCGCGATCGCCTCGCCGAGCGCCGTGGGGGAGTCGATGCCGAAGTCCTCGAACAGCATGATCGCCGTCTTCGGCCCCAGCGTCGGCACGCGCGTCAGCCGACGCACCCCGTCGGGCACCCGCCCGCGCAGGTCGTCGAGCTGCCGGAAGCTCCCCCGCTGCAGGAACTCCTCCATCTTCTTCGCGATCGCCTCGCCCACCCCGGGCACGCCACGCACGTCGACCGCCGAGATGTCCTCGGGGAACCCGGCGATCGCCTTGGCGGCCTTCTGATAGCTGCGCACCCGGAACGCGTCACCGCCCGTCAGCGCGAACAGCTCTGCGTATTCCTGGAGGGCGGCGGCCGCCTCGTCATTAGCCCGTGCCATGCCCCCAGCTTAGGAGGACGCCCCGACAGAATCCGGCGGCCCGGTCCGTCGCGCACGGCGGTGGCGGGGTCGAAGTCCTCGGCCGGGCGGCACTCCATGGCCATGAACCGGCGACCCCCGGTCAGGCATGCAGGGGAAGGCGCTTGGTGAGGGCGGTCACGCGGTTGCGCGGCCCGAACACGGCGACGGCCACGAAGTCGACGTCCGCCGCGGACGTGCTCTTCAATGTGGCGAGATAGTCGTCGTAGTCACGGGCGCGGCGGGCCACCTCGTTGAAGCCCACCGTGATCAGGTCCTCGCGGGCCTGGGCGCGGTCGTGCAGGTCCCGCAACGCGTCGGCGGACGCGGTGAGCACGGGCACCGGATGGGGGTTCAGACCCGCGTGGGATCGGCCGGACGCGTCGGTGCCGTCGTCGCCGAGCGGGTGGCCCAGGCGCGCGCCCAGGCTGAGGCCGACCACCGCGGCCGCGTTCACCGCGAGCGCGGGATCGAGGTCGTCGCGGACGACGAGGACCAGCTTTGTGGTCAAGGACATGGTGGATCTTCCGTTCTCCCTGGCGAGCGTGGACGCGGGCACGGCGACCGGCGGGCCCGAGCAGATCAGGACCTGTTCGTGGCCAAGCATGGATATGCCATCCGATCGGTGCCTCTCCCCAAGCATCGGGCATGCGGCTGTGGGAGGGGGGTTCAGCCGTACGAATGATCGGAATCAGCGGCATAATCCCGTACATGGACGAACTTGATTCGGAGATCATCCGCCTTCTCCAGACAGATGCGCGGCAGTCCAACCGCGAGCTGGCACGCACGCTCGGCGTCGCGCCCTCGACCTGCCTGGAGCGCGTCAGGGCGCTCACCCGTCGTGGCGTCATCCGGGGTTACCACGCCGAGATCAACCCGGCCGCGCTCAATCGCGGCGTCCAGGCCATGGTCTCGGTGCAGGTACGCCCCCTCAGCCGCGCCGTCATCGACACCTTCAAGAGCTCGGCGAGCGCGATGCCCGAGGTGCTCAGCGTCTTCGTGCTGGGCGGCGGCGACGACTTCCTGCTCCACGTCGCGGTCCAGGATCTCGACCACCTGCACGCCTTCCTGCTCGACCGGCTCAGCAAGCGCCGGGAGATCGCGGGCTTCCGCACCTCGGTGATCTTCCAGCAGGTGCACGACACCGCCCCCAGCAAACTTCCCGACGTGCCCGGCCACCCATAGCCGCCTGCCGGGACGACCTGACCGTCTCGGGAGCGGGGCGGCCGTCAGAGGTCCTGGGGGGATCAGGGGCGGGGAGCGCGCAACAGCATGACGGCGGTGGCCTCCAGGACCTGGTCGCCGTGGCCGCCGATCGCCGACCACCGGTAGTGCTGGAGGATCTTCCCACTGCCGGTTCCGGCCGGACATGCCGGGCGTGAGGTCGACGCGAGGAGTGGGTGCTGTCCGGCCAGAAGTACTACGTGTCCCACGTCGACAACGCCGACGCCCTCCTCGTCGTCGCGCGGGCCGAGGACATCGAGCTCAAGGCCTTCCTGGTGCCGACGGACGCGCCCGCCATCACGACCAGCCCCATCGAGGTCGAGATCGTCTCCCCGGAACGCCAGTACTCCGTCTTCTTCGACGACGTCGTCCCCCACTTCCTGGCCCGCTGAGCGTCGGATGGAAGCTTCCTGGCTCGCTGAGCGTCGGATCGAAACGCCGCCGTGATCAGTCCCTGGCAAGATCACCCGCCATGAGACTCCTTCTCCCGATCATCGTGGCCGGCTCGGCCGTGCTCATCGCGGCGGCTCCGGCCCAGGCCGCCCCCAAGGACCCGGCCAAGGCGGTGAAGGCGCAGCTGGTCGCCGGTCACGGCGTCCGGTTCAGCGAGACGATCAAACAGGTGATTGACGGCACGTCCAGCGTGTTGGTGCGGCGCTCCGGCACCTTGCAGTTCGGCAAGGGCAAGGTCGTCGCCTCGGACATCACGGGCACGTTCGCCTCGGGGAAGGGCAACAAGCCCGAGCGGACGATCATGATCGGCCGCACCTTCTGGACGTCGGGCGGCCTCTACCGGTCGGGCCTGCCCAAGGGCAAGACCTGGTACAAGCGGCCGAGTGCGCTCGCCGGCGGCGCCGTCACCGGGCTGGTGACCCAGGTGGTGGACGCGGCCGAGCCCTCGACCCTCGCCGCCCTGGTCCAGAAGGGCAAGCGCGGCAAGTCCGGCTACAGCGGGACCATCACCTTCAAGCAACTCGGCAAGGTCTCCCGATCACTCCGAGCCGCCAAGCCGGTCTTCGCCACCCCCGACACCGACATCACGTACGCCCTCACCCTCGACGCCAAGGGCCTGCCGAGCCGCCTGACCACGTCGTGGGATGCGGCGATGCTGGGGTCGGACCGGACGTACAAGGTCGAGACCCGCTACCGGGGCTGGGGCACCAAGATCTCGATCAAGCCCCCACCCTCCGCCAAGACCTCCACCAAACTGACCCGCTGAGCGGCGGATCCCGCTCGCCGTACCCTTCAGGCTTGATTGTGGCGACAGAAGGTCGCGCAGGCTCCGGCCCGTTGGTCGCCGAGGTGCCGAAGACGTGCACCTCGCGGTGGAACTGCTGTCCGGTGTCATGCGCGCCGGCGCCGAACGCATCGGCCGGGCTCCGGTCGCCTTCGCGGCCAGGGTCCGCGCGGCGCGGGAGATCATCCTCGCGTCGCCGGCCCACCACCCGGATCACACGGCAGGGACATCTTCATGAACCCGGTCCTGAAAGATTTCGAGCAATATGCACACCTGAGAAGAAGAGACTGCACAGCGTAAGACTATCCGTGATGCGCCCCTGCTTGATGAGATCGGATATCTCCAGTTCGGGTATGTATGCAGCTCTCCCCAGGTCTTCTTCCCTCGCCGCAGGGTCCGCCGACCGTAGGGACTCCTCTGCTGCCGATGCCGTGAACACGTAAACACGCTGATCGCTGAGCCCGGGAAGCGCGTAAAAGCAACCGGCCAAGGTCAGACCGGCGTCAACTACACCGGTCTCTTCTCGCAGTTCCCGTGCCGCCGCTGCCTCAGGGGTCTCACCGGCGTCGATGGCACCCATGGGAAGCTCGAGCGACCATTCGCCGGTGGGATAACGGAAACTGTTGAGCATGAGGATGAGGCCCGAAGGAGAGGAGACACAGATGGTCACCGCGTCGGGGCGCTTGACAACAGCATAGATACCCTCGCCTTCCGCCCGCTTGATCACATCCTCGAAAACCGAAATCCATTGGTTCTCGTACGCAACCTTCCGGGAAACGCGCTTGAACTTGGACACTCTATATGCCTTCCCATGCGTCAAGAAAGCTTGGCTTCTTTTGGTCCATCAGTCTTTCCAGCGTCAGATCGATACAGAGGAGCGACTGTGGTTCGAAATCCTTTGCCTGGACGCCGCATTTGGTCCAAGCATAGGATATGTCGGATCGCCCTAGGTTCACTATCAGGTTCTTGGAGTCCCAGACGTAACGTTCGATCGCCTTTATTTCGGTATCAAAAACGCGGTTCATCGATCCCGGTCTCATCGTAAGAAGACGGGCGAGCTCCATCGACGTCGATTCGATCTGCCAGTAGGCCAGTATGTCTATAGCTCCGGTTCGTAGATTTCTGGTCAGCCCCACCGGCTGGATCCTGCGGGGATCTCCCCGGACATGCCCGATCTCGCGCGTCGTCTCGTGCTCTATGGTTCGCGAAAAATCTAGCTGTGTCCCATTTCCTAGGACGTCGTCTCTGCCGCAAAAACCGCTCACAGACACGTCCCAGCGATCGCGAGCGAACAGGACGTTGGCACCGCGTTTTCTGAGAAGAATTCTCTTGTCGGAGGTGACAAGGCACGTCTGTGAGCCCAGCAGGCCAACATGCCCACTCTTCCACTCGGCACGAATGGAAGAGCTGATTCTTTTCAGTGCCAAAAGACGCTGGAGCGTCGATGAGCGAATCTCGGGAGGCGCCATCGGATCGTTTATCATGGCGAAGACCGAATAATCGATGGGGGCAACCCCGATGACAAAGCTTCCTTGTTTTCCGGTCTCCCTCGAATAAGATACGGGTATATATCGCAAGGCGTCATAATACGACATGAGGCCTAGCGCCTCACGCCTTGCATTGAGATCTCCAAATCCTATGCGCACTTCATGGTCCGCACGCATCGCGAGGCTCAGGTCGATGTTGATCTCTACATTTCGACCTATGATCGGCAAGTTCAGCAAAAAGGGAGAAGATGGCGACTGCGCATCATGAGTAATAGGGACAGATTCGGTGGGCATCAATTGCCTCGCAAGCCTGTGCCGCCTTTTGAAGCCAAAGACGAACGCTACGACTGATGTCCCGAAGCCTAGCGCACCCAGCGCTACTACCGTGGTCACCACACTGAACTGGGATACAAGGTAGGGCAAGGATGCGATCAATATGGCCAGAACGGCACCGCCGGCGACTTGCGCTGAGGTCTGTACCAGAAAGTCACGCCACGTCTTCGGGCGATCCTTCTCATCCACCCTTGCCGCCTCGCGGCAAGGGTGTCGAAGCTTTCAGGAGAAAGTCCTGAGCAACTGGCGCCAGCCGGGTCCGGCCGTCGGCGAGATTCAGAAGATTACGGGTCGGCACAGGGTTCTCACCGACCGTCGCCACGACCGAGTCGTTGGTCGCGTCCGCGCCTTCGAGTACCTGTGCGTCCACGCCGTGCTGCTCGAAGCTTTGCAACAGAGCCTTGAGGTCCTTCGGCAGGCACCACTTACCAAAAGCCCCGCCCGGCACTCGCAGTGTTGTAGCGAATCGATCTCGCTCGATTATTGCGCTGCACAGCTCAACGAAATAGGCTCTGTCGAGCCCGATTGCATCTGCGTAGGCCAGATACTCGTTCCACAGACTGATCAGAACCGTGTCGATAGTATTCTCGACGTATTTGAGAAGCTCTACTGCCTCGAAGCTGGAGCTGACATATCGAGGCGAGCCCGGGAACTCCTCATACAGTCTGTCGAGAATCTTGGTGGCCTGCTCGGGCCCGCCGTACGCGATCCTGGGGGGATTATTTGAATCCTCCCACTGGGTTTCCTTGGAGAGGAAACTCGGATTGACCGCAAAAAGCGTGCGCTTGAATGACGCAGCCAGTTGAGCCGCTGTCCCAGGAGGGCAAGTGCTCCTTTGTACTACTACCGAGACGCTCCATTCGCTGGACGACTCTATAAGAGACAACTCCCTGACAAGAGACCTGATGATCGTCAGATCTGCGGCTCCCGACAGAGGGAGAGGATCCGTAGGGACACACATGAATACCGCATCGACCGTCGCTACATCGGTGAGATCGGTGAGACTTGCGTCGGAACCAAATGTTTCGGCGACCCGCTCCCGCATCTGCGGGAGGGGATCGTAACCGTATACTTGATACCCTCTGGTCGAAAATGCCCTAAGGGTATTGAACCCGACATTCCCGCATCCTAATACGGCGACCTTCAAGGTGCCTCCCGACGACAGTCGAACTGGCGATCCAAAGTCCCGGTGGTTGCGTCAGCCAAGAGTCCCGATTATGCACCAGGGTTCTTGAGAAATCTAGTGCGGTTCGGTCGATCCGGAATGATGATTTTCGGCTTTCCTATAAGGCGAGCTTCGACTCCAGAAAGGCGAATGCCGCGTCCTGCATTTCGAGGTCGAAGCGGTGCGGGCCAGGAAAGAACTGAGCGGTGTACGATTTCGTCGCCCCCGCCTCTTGATAGTATCGCGAAATTTTCCGGTGGCCGGCTTCCATGCCTTCGGGTGTGAAAAGCTGGTCATCCAGCAAGTATTGGACCAGTAGTGGAGAAGGAGCTCGACAGCCGGCGAGATCAGGCCAGTCGTACCCTGAAGAGGTCAGCTCCGGCGGAAAGAGCAGCCACGTATGGGACGCTACGTTCTGCTGCGAAAGATGGCGATAGGACGTCATCATTCCTACGACAACTGCTGCGCGGATGTGCGGAGAAGTGGCATTGAGAAGAACCGCACGACACCCGCCGCCGGACAGGCCGATGCACGCAACTCGGGCGCGGTCGACATCCACTCTTGAAAGCAGATAAGACAGAGCCACCCTGTCTTCATATGCAATGAGAGCGGACAGGCTCACGCCTGCCGAAATGCATAGTTTCGCAATCGCATGCTCATGTCTTGCGGCGAGCCGGTTGTACCAGGACACCTGCAACGGGCCACCGTATTCCGCCTCCTGTATCATCCATTCGTTCTCCGGAGGAGGTGAGATCGAAGATGGTAGCTCCTCTGCCGGAAACCTGCGACTTCCCCACATGAGAACATCTGGAACCAGAACCACGTACCCGAGTCTGGCCAATTCATTCGCGTACGCCCTCCCGCCGTAGACTTGTTGTCGGAGGTAAGACAACTCCTGTGGCAGGCCACCGGGTCCATCGGCGATCTTCTCTTTGCCATGAAATTTATACGAATCATGACTGTGGAGTGCAACTACGGCGGGAAGGGTGTGGCCGGCAGGTCTTGCCGGCTTGAAAAGCCATGCCACCGTCCGCGGGCCATATCCCACGCTATATGAAATCTCTTCGCCCACGACTTCGCCGTCGGTCCAGGTGGCATCGACCCGGGGTGACCTGGGTTCGACAGCGCTACTGAACTCCAGCGCACGTAGGGCCTCCGCTTGGTACAAACGTCGGAATCCTCCGCTCAACCGGGCGTCCGAGAGGAAATCAGAGAGACTGCTCCAGTAGCTTTCCTTGGTCATCGCATATCTCCCTCTGAAAAGAGATCCGCTTATCCCGGATGAGAAAGTGAGGCCAAGCCAATGGCCGGGTGACGCGGAAGTTCAAGACTCCCAGCCAAACATGCGCACCGACTCGACACAACTGCTTCACCGCCGATCCCTACACCTCGGTCGTTCTCGCAGGCGGCGATAAGGGGCTTCTCACCTGTTCGGGGCCGTGCTCTCCACTGCGGACAGCAGGAGATCGATGCCGAAGGCGTAGTAGGCGTCCAGGTCTGGGGGGTCGGTGAGGGTGGTGGCGAAGGCGGTCAGGTGGGGGTAGCGGCCGGGGGGCAGGCGTTCCAGGTCGAGGCGGTGCTGTCGTCTGAGCTCCGCGGCCTCCTCCTCGTCGCCGCCCAGGCCGCCGGGCTGGCAGGAGACCAGGGCTGCGGCTCCCATGACCAGGTAGGTGGCTGTCTGGTCGGCTTGCCGGAGGGTGAATCCGGCCTCGGTGAGCAGCCCGATCAGAATGTCGGTGGCCCGTCGGTATTCCTCGGTCGTGTTGCTGTCGATCATCGGCAGCAGGGCGGACAGGTACGGGTGCGCGCGGGTCTGGTCCACCAGCGCGGTGATCATCGTGCGGAGGCGTTGGTGCCACGGCCGGTCGGGGGCCACGTCGGTGACAAGCGCGGACAGCAGGCGGTCGGCGAGCGCGGACAGCAGCTCGTCCTTGTTCTTGACGTGCCAGTACAGCGCTGTCGGGGCGACGCCGAGCTCGGTGGCGAGGCGGCGGATGGTGACCGCCCCGATCCCTTCGGCGTCGGCGAGCTGCAACGCCTGCTCGACGACGGCTTGGCGGGTCAGTTTCTCCGGAGGCACTTGACAACTGTAGGGGGTGCAGGGTCTCCTGAGCAACGTACATGTACAACGTTCATGAACAACGTACAGGAGAGTGGAGGCCACTATGTGCCCGCAGGCAAGATCTTCATGGAGTCAGACATGAGCCGCAACCGACCCACGCGCACGCACCGCTTCGACCACTGGCTGTATCGCGGCGGCCGCCCCAACCGCCTGGCGCGGATGATCAACCGGGCCTGGGCCGCCGTGTTCGCGGCCGGGATCCTGCAGCCGGACCGCATGGTGACCCTGGAGGTACCGGGCCGGCGTACCGGCCGTACCATCTCCTTCCCGCTGGTCATCGCGGACCACGAGGGGGAGCGCTACCTGGTGGCGATGCTCGGCCCGGACACCAACTGGGTGCACAACGTCCGCGCGGTCGGCGGGCGGGCGGTGCTGCGGCACGGCCGCACCGAGTCCGTACGCCTGCAAGAGGTCGATCCCGGCGACCGCGCCCCGATCCTGCGCCGCTACCTGGAGCGCTCGCCGGGAGGCCGTACCCACATCCAGGTGGACCCGCGGGCACCGCTGGCAGAGCTCGAACAGATCGCCGCGCGGTACCCGATCTTCCGCATCACCCCCGCAGATGACCGATAGCCCGGTCGTCCACTACGGTCGGGCGGATGCGGTGCGCTGCCTGCGGTATTTGCCGGGTGCGATGCCGTACTGGCGTTTGAAAGCGTTGGCGAAGGCGAACTCCGAGGTGTAGCCGATGCAGGTGGCCACCTGGCCCAGCGGGGCGTCGGATTCGCACAGGAGGTTGGCCGCGACGGTCAGGCGCCACCAGGTCAGGTAGGTCAGGGGCGGCTGGCCGGCCAGGGTGGCGAAGCGGTGGGCGAAGGTGGCCCGGGACAGGCCTGCCTGCGCGGCGAGAGTCTGGACGGTCCACGGGCGTGCGAGGTCGCGGTGCATGGCGTGCAGGGCGGCGCTGACGGCTGGATCGGCCAGTGCCGGAGCCCAGCCGGTGGCCTTGTCCGGTGTAGGTGGGTTCTCGAACCAGGTGCGCAGGATGTAGAGCAGCAGCATGTCGAGCAGCGCCGGCACGATGGTGTCCGCGCCGAGGCGGGGGTTGCCGATCTCGTTGCCGAGCAGGTCGATGGCCGCGCGCAGTTCGGGGTGGTGTCCGAGCCGGGCGGGCAGGTGGATCGTCTCGGGCAGGTCGCGTAGCAGCGGATGAGTGTGGCCGGGGGATAGTTGATAGCCGCCGCACAACGTCACTGTGACAGGCCCGTTCTGCCCGACGAAGTCGGAGGTGAACAGTTCGGCGTCCTCCAGCGGGTCACAGACCGGCTCGGCCAGCGGCGTCGACGGGCTGTCCGCGAGACCGTACCCGTGACCGTGGGGGAAGAACACCACGTCGCCGACACTGAGCGCGACCGGGTCGCCGGAGGGTGGGATGAGCCGGCACGAGCCCTGCAAAATCACCTGAAAGCCCGCCGATCCGGGCGCTGCGGGAAAGCGCTGTCCCCAGGGGGCGTGCCAGGCGACGCGCGCCGAGCGAGGCCGTCCGGAGCGCATGACGGCAATCACATCGCTGAGCACATCCACGTGGAGATGTTATCACTCAGACGATCACGTATGAATTCCAGCTTCCGAATCATTGGCCATCTCGGCAGAGCCTCCTACCTTTGACCATCAGTTGATCGATCAAGGAGGCGTCGGATGTCACGAAGGATTTTGGTCACAGGGGCGAGCGGCACTGTAGGCCGTCAGGTGACCGCGCACCTGCTGGAGGCTGGGGCCGAGGTTCGCGCGCTGACCCGAGGACCGGCCGACCTCGAGAGCGTGCACGGTGACCTGTCGGTGCCCGATTCCCTGCACACCGCCGTCCAAGGCGTGGAGGCGGTGTTCCTGGTCTGGCCGTTCGCCTCGGCCGAGGGCCTGGAGGCGGTGCTGGCGCTGGCGGCCGATCACGCCCGCCAGGTGGTCTACCTCTCATCGGCGGCAGTACGCGACCACGAACGGCAGGCCGAGCACCTGATCGAACGCTCCGGCCTGGAGTGGACGATCCTGCGCCCGCACGCCTTCGCGGCCAACACCCTGCGCTGGGCCGAGCAGATCCGCGCCGAGGGCGTGGTGTCCGGCCCGTACGGCGAGGCCGCGATGTCCCTGGTGCACGAGCGGGACATCGCGGCCGTCGCGGTGCGGGCGCTGACCCAGGACGGACACGCCGGCGCCGTCCACGAACTGACCGGTCCGCACTCACTGACCCAGGCCGAGCAGGTACGCGTCATCGGCGAAGCGATCGGCAGCCCGGTGCGCTGGGCGGAGACCTCCCCCGACGACGCCCGGCGGCAGATGCTGGCTCGCGGCTGGCCGCCCGAGGTGGTGGACGGCATCCTGGAGGCCCAGGCCGAGATGACCCTCGCCCCGTCACCGGTCACCACCACGGTGGAGGAGATCACCGCGCGCCCGGCGCGTACTTTCCGCTCCTGGGCGGCCGAGCACGCGCACGCCTTCCGCGCCACCACATGACCCCGGTGGCCTACGTCTGTACAACAGGAACACCAGTGCGGCCGCGATGATCAGCTGATCCCCGACCCGAAAGGTACGCAAAGCCCATGGCGACGAAGGTGAGCACTGCTGTGCTCGTTGAGCCAGGAGAATCTGTGCCGGTCGAAAAGTGCGGCACCCATTTCTCCCGGGACAACTATGTGCAGGGAGCTATCGAGCTGACCGTCGATGGGGTGCAAGTCCTCGGTGACGAAGAGAGCGACACGATCGATGCGCTCTGGTCCCTCATCGTTACGGATCTTGAGAGTTTCCTGGCCGGTGAGGACGTGGTGATCCGTTTCCCTGAACGTAGGTACATCCTCGCTCTGGAGCGAGCATCCGGGGGACGGGTCGTCGTGAGATTCGTGGACGGCGACCGTGTTCGTACGGCTGTGGGCCGTACGAGAAGTGTGCTGGAGGCCCTGACGAGTGGCGCGGTGGACTTCTTCAACGCGGTGCTGAGCACGTATCCCGTCGAGGAATGGACCTATCGGCGGGATCTCAATGCGGCGGTGCGGCTGTATGAGCAGTCTCGTGGGAGCGGCGGACCGCCCCCACGAGAAACCCGCCGAAACCGCACCTCAGGAGGTGGATATGGCTCTGCCGGAAAAGCGAACTGATCCGAAAGAGGTCTAGGGGGTTGGTGGGTAGTCGGTGATGTACACCGGTACGCCGACCTTGGTGGTGTCGGCCGCTTCGCCCGTGCCGTTGACGACGTGGTCGATCGTGCCGGCGCTGAGGTTGACGGTCATGATGTGGTGCAGTTTGATGCCCGGCCTTGACGGCGTCTCGAAGCCGTTCTCGGTGTGGATCTCCGGGTTGTTCTGGTTGAAGACGTACACCCCGGCGCCGTACAGGTTGTGTGTCCTGACCCGGTCGCCGACCTTGTAGCCGGCCCAGCCCTCGACGGCGCCGTTCATCCAGTCGGCCTGGGTGGGCGGGTCGTACGGCAGTTCGTTCTGGTAGAGGATCGTGGTGCCGTGCTCGCCGTTCCAGATGGTGTTGTACTGCTGGAAGTGCTCGACGAACAGGCCGGTCGCGGTCACGTGGTCGCCGTTGATGACGGCGCCGTTGCGGCCGAGGTTGGTGTTCCAGCGCTGGGTGTCGGTGAAGCCCTCGACGCCGTGGTCGGCGCGCCACACCCAGGCGTGGTCGATGAGCACGTGGTCGCTGTTGACCTCCAGCGCGGTGCCGGTCTTGCCGACATGCGGCCCGCCGACCCGGAAGTAGACATCGGACAGGGTCGTCGGGTTGGCCGGCGAGCTTCGGTGCCGGCCGTGCTTCGTGCCCACCTGCAACAGCACCGGTGACTTGTGGAGACCCGCGTCGATGGTCACGCCGGCGACGACCACGCCCGGCACATCGGCCACGACGAGCGGGATCGAGCCGCGTACGGCGGTGAGCGTGGCGTGGCCGAGGCCGAGGACGACCGTGTTCGCCCGCTTGACCTCGATGCTCCGCGCGATGTCGTACACGCCGGGCGTGAGCAGCAGGTTCTTGCCACGCGCGAGCTGCTGGTTGATGACCTGCGCCGAGTCCGACGGCTTGGCGACGAAGAAGTCACCGATCGGCAGCGTACGGCCCGGCGTCATGCCGCCGGCCCACGTGACGCCACGGGTGCCTTTCCGGGCGGCGGGCACGCGCACCTGGTACCCGCCCCGCGCGTCGGCGTACAGGTAGGGCTTCTCCCTGCTGACGGGGGTGGCGTCGAGGGTGGTGTACGGCGGGTTCGGGAACCCGGTCTCGTCCGGTGCGCCGACGACGCCCGAGAAGACCTGGTTCCACACGCCGTTCGACCAGCCGGCGACCTCGCTGTCGCGGATCAGCCACTGCTGCTGCGACCCGTTGGTGACGGACGGCAGCTTGGAGTCGGCGATGAAACCGCCGCTGGCGTACTGCGGGCCGGCGGTGCAGTAGTCCATGAGCGACAGGTTGCCGCCGGTGATGTTGAGCCGGCGCAGCGACACCGCCTGGGAGACGGCCCAGAAGTTCGCCGTCGACCGGCAGCCGTCCTGGCCGGCCGCGTTGACGTTGATCGACAGGTTGGACAGGGTGCGCCAGAAGTTGACCAGCGCGAGGCAGTTGGCGGTGCCGCCGTCCGCCAGGCAGCGGTTGTAGACCTCGACCTTGCCGTTGATGACGACGTCGGCAGGCGAGGCGCCGAGGCCGGAGATCTCGGTGTAGTAGCCGACCTTGATCTGCAGCGGCTGCTCGGCAGTGCCGTACGTGCCGGGCTTGAAGAGGTAGGCGTGGCGGGCGGTGCCCATCTCGCTGTCGACCTGCGCGGCGTGTGCGGCGTCGAGGGTGGCCTGGATCTGCGCGACGGGCATGCCGGGGTCGAAGACGGTGACGTTCGGCCCGAGAGCGGGGGCGCCGTGGGGCGGTGTGGCAGCGGTGGCGGGCGTTCCGGTCGTCATGAGGGCGGTCGCCAGCACGAGACCGATCGCGGACACCCGGCGGATCGGTAAGCGTCGCCTCGTGGTGTCAGGGGGGTGGGCCGTCATATCGGTTCGTCCTTTCCGAAGCGCTTCGTGACACCGCCGGACCGCGAGAGAGCGCTCTCTCGCGTCGCCTGTTTCTACCGCGTGGCCGATCGGATCACAAGAGCTCGTGGAGGCGGTGAACCGCCTCCGATTCGTGATCCCGGCCGGCTCCCCCTGCGCTGTTGCGGTGGGAGGCAGATGTGAGTAATGAGTTCTTTTCTCGTTGTTAGTTCCAACCAGTAGCCTCCAAGGCTTTGCTAGAAGAGATCGACGTTTGAGTCCTTGTTGAATGAAGAGTTCTCCGGGGGCGCACTCACCGCCGTTGGCGCTTGTCCATCATCAGGCTCAAGAGACACGACCGAGCGTGACTGCCGTCTGAGACCCTTTTCAGGAGGTTGTCATGGCTCGTTCTCGTATCGTCTTCTCACTCTCACTGGTCGCAGCCATCGCGCTGGTGGCGCTGGTGATCGGAGTAGTGGCGGGCCGGGCGACGAGTTCGGGCGGACAGGCGACGGGTGGCGGCTCGGGCGGGGCGGCGAGCGGCAAGAAGATCGACGTGATCATCAAGGCGAGTGACTCCTCGTTCTGGCAGACGATGATCGCCGGGGCGAAGCAGTCGGGCGGGGACTTCGGTCTCAACGTGAGCACCTTCGGCCCGACGTCCGAGACGAACATCGACCAGCAGGTGCAACTGGTGGAGAACTCCATCTCCAGGGGCGTTGACGGGCTGGTCATCGCACCCAACTCCTCCAGCGCCCTGAACTCGGCGATCGACCGGGCGCGCAAGGCGGGTCTCAAGGTCATCACCGTGGACAGTCGCGTGACCACCGCCTCGGAGGGGTTCATCGGCACCGACAACGTCAAGGCCGGGACGCAGGCGGCCAAGCGCATGTGCGAGCTGCTCAAGGCGCAGAACAAGACGAGCGGCAGTGTCATGATCGAATCTTCTGTGGCCGGCATCCAGTCGCTCGTCGATCGGGACACCGGCTTCAAGCAGGGCCTCGCGAACAACTGCCCACAGGTCAAGGTGGCGCTGCAGCGCTTCAACAACAATGACATCAACACCGCGGCGTCGCAGGTCAACGATGCGCTGACCGCCAACCCGAACCTGGCGGGGGTGTTCGCCGGCAACAACACCTCAGGTGTCGGCGCGGCCCGGGCGATCCAGGACAACCACGCCGCCGCGACCGTCACCGTCGTAGCGTTCGACTCCGACCCGCAGGAGAACGCCGCGCTTAGCGCCGGCACCATCGACGCGCTGGTGGTGCAGAACCCCTACTTCTTCGGTTACCAGGGTGTTCTGGCGGCCGGAATGGCCACGGTCGACCGCATTCCTCCGCGTGACATCGATCCCGGGGCGGTCGTGGCCGACAAGAAGAACATGATGGAGCCCGATGTGAAGCAGCTACTGAACCCGCCGACGATGAAGACGGAATGATGGTCCATCCAGTCGTCGAACTGCACGGCGTATCCAAGGCTTTCGGCCCTGTCCAGGCGCTCAGCGACGTCTCGCTCCGCCTGATCCCCGGCCAGGTCAACTGCCTCGCCGGGGAGAACGGCGCGGGGAAGTCGACCCTGATCCGGGTGCTGACGGGCGCGCTGCGCCGGGACAGCGGCGGCTACGAGATCGACGGCCGGCCGGTCACCGCACCGACCCCCGCTTCGGTGCGCGCGGCCGGCGTTCAGGCCGTCTACCAGGAGCTCAGCCTGCTGCCCCACCTGTCGGTCGCGGAGAACCTGTTCATGGGCCGCCTTCCGGCGCGCACTGGGATCATCGCCAGGAGCCGGCTGCAGACCCGCGCCAGGAAGGCCCTCGACGAGGTCGGCCTGACGGATCTCAGCCCGCAGACGATCGTGGAACGGCTCCCTGCGGCGACACGCCAGCTCGTGGAGATCGCCAAGGTGCTGACCGCGGACTCCGTCAAGGTGATCGTCTTCGACGAGCCGACCACGGCGCTTACCGAGGCGGAGTCGGAGCGACTTCTCCAGCACATCCTGCGGCTGCGCGAGCGCGGTATAGCGATGCTCTACGTGACCCACCGGCTGGAGGAGATGTTCGAGATCGGCGACTGGGTGACCGTCCTGCGGGACGGGGGGCTGTCCGAGGACGGGCCGATCAGTGACTACAACGAGGACCGGCTGATCACCGCGATGGTCGGCCGGGAGATCAGCTCTCTCTATCCGGAGACCCACCGGCACGCGGGAACGCCCGCCCTGCGTGTCCGGGGACTGCGCCGGTTCGACCGCTCGCCGAGCATCGACCTCCACGTCGGAGCCGGCGAGATCCTCGGCATCGGAGGGCTGCTGGGGGCGGGACGGAGCGGGTTGCTGCTGTCCATCTTCGGCGCCGCTCCCATCGTGGCCGGTCAGGTGGAGGTCGGGGGCAAGCCGGTGAAGCCGTCCGGACCGCGCGCGATGATGAACGCCGGGGTAGGGCTCCTCACCGAGGACCGCAAGGTGCTGGGACTGTTGCCGGAGCTGTCGATCCGGGAGAACGTCACCATCGCGAGCCTGCGCAGCGGCTCTCGCCATGGTCTCCTGCCCGGCCGCGAACAGGTCGAGGAGGCGGACCGGCTGCTCGACAGCCTGCGGCTGCGTGCCGGATCCTACGACCAGCCGGTGTCGACGCTGTCCGGCGGCAACCAGCAGAAAGTGCTGCTCGCCCGATGGCTGCTCACCAAGCCGAAGGTCCTGATGTTCGACGAGCCCACGAAGGGCATCGACGTCGGGGCCAAGGGCGAGCTCTACACCGTCATCGGTGACCTGGCGGCGAGCGGACTGGGGATCATCGTGGTCTCGTCGTACCTTCCGGAGCTGCTGGGACTCGCCGATCGCATTCTCGTGCTGCGCGACGGGGCGGTCGCGGGCGAGCTTCCCGGATCCGCCACCGAGGAGGACGTGCTCCGCCTGGCGAGTGGCGGCGGAGGTGCCGAGCTCCCGGCCGCCGAAGACGAGAGTCCGGACGGCTCTCCATCGCTCTCGGACCAGGGCCCGGCGCCTCGGAGCGCGCCCCCGCCCACGCCGGACGACCCAGGAGGGGTGAGCCGAGATGCCTAAGCTGATCTGGCGCGAGCCGATCGAGACCACGACGATCACCAACCGGCCGCCCGGCGGCGAAGCAGACGACACGGCGGCACCGAAGACGGAGCCGAAGCCCAGCCAGGCGCCCGAGCCGAGGCGACGGGTCATCACGCTGGGAGACATCGCCGGACGCGAGAGCGGCGGCCTCGTCGTGCTGCTCGTGGCGATCGGCGCCCTCACGCTCGCCAGCGACGAGTTTCTCACCGCCAACAATCTGTCCAATCTCGCCCGTCAGGTCGCCATCTTCGGGATCATCGCGGTCGGCCAGCTCCTGGTCATCCTGACAGCCGGGATCGACCTGTCGGTCGGGTCGATCCTCGGGCTGTCGGGCGCCTCCACCGCGCAGCTTCTGGTCGCAGGCGCGCCGATCCTTGCGTCGATCCTGCTCGGAGTGGGGATCGGCACCGGGCTCGGGTTGGTCAACGGACTGTTGGTGACCCGGGCCCTGCTACCGCCGTTCATCGCGACCCTGGGCATGCTCGGCATCGCCCGCGGGATGGTCCTGGTCAGTACCGACGCTCAGACCATTCAGGGCATACCGGACGCATTCCAGGACATCGCCAACGGCACGATCCTGGGAATCCCGAACCTGCTCATCATCGCCGCCGTGGTCACCGCCGTGATGTGGTTCGTGCTCACCCGGACCGTGTTCGGCCGCTACATCTACGCCGTCGGCTCGAACCCGGAATCGGCCCGCCTCGCGGGCGTCCCCGTCCGCATGGTGACGATCTCGGTCTACATGATCTCGGGCCTGCTCGCCGGTCTCGGCGGGGTGCTGCTCACCTCCCGCCTCGGAGCGGGCATCCCCACCGCGGGCACCGGCTTCGAGCTCAGCGCGATCGCCGCCTGCGTCATCGGCGGCGCCAGCCTTTTCGGCGCGAGGGGCAGCGCGATCGGCGCCGCCACCGGAGCGCTGATCATGGGCGTACTCAACAACGGCGGCAACCTCCTGGCGATCAACGCTTTCTACCTCCAGATCGCCATCGGCGTGCTCATCCTCGTCGCGGTCGGATTCGACCAGCTGAACACTCGGCGGTCGGCCGCCAGCGGCGGTTGACGGCGGCCGCCGGTGGCCTCCAGTCGAAAGCCGGTCAGCGGTTCAGCTGAAGCTGGCGTGCGGGGCGCTGGTGCCCTGGGGCACGCGGGTCGGGCCGGACGCGCTGGGCCGGATGTCGAAGTCGAAGATCGCGGTCGGCAGGTAGACGGTGGCGCAGGAGTTGGGGATGTCCACCACGCCCGACAGCCGGCCTTCGATCGGCGCGGCCCCGAGCAGCAGATATGCCTGCTCACGGCTGTAACCGAACGTCGTCAGGTAGTCGATCGCGTGCAGGCAGGCCCGCTGGTAGGACAGCTGCGAGTCGAGATAGCGCTGCTCGCCGTCCAGCGTGACGGACGTCCCGGAGAACGCGAGCCACTCGCTGTACTGGGGCGGGACACGGCCCGGCATGAAGATGGTGTTCTCGCCGACCCCGTACGTCTCCATGCCCCCCTTGATGAGGTCGACGTGCAGGTCGATGAAGCCGCCCATCTCGATGGCCCCGCAGAAGGTGATCTCGCCGTCGCCCTGCGAGAAGTGCAGGTCGCCGACCGACAGGTTCGCGCCGGGCACGAACACCGGGTAGAAGACGCGGGACCCCTTGGTGAAGTTCTTGATGTCCTGGTTGCCGCCGTTCTCCCGGGGTGGTGCCGTTCGGGCGGCTTCGCCGGCGACCCGGTCGAACTCGGACGAGGGCACCGACCCGAGGATCGCGTCCTGAGGCTCCGGGGGCAGGGCCAGCGGCGGCACCCGGTGCGGAGCGGTGGCGATCAACGCCCCCTCCCGGGTGTTCCATTTCGCCAGCAGCTCCGCCGACGGGGCGGTGCCCATGAGGCCAGGGTGGACGATGCCGGTGAACGACACCGCCGGGATGTGGCGCGACGTAGCGTCCTGACCGGAGAAGTCCCAGATCGCCTTGTAGGCGTCGGGGAACTGTTCGGTGAGGAACCCGCCGCCGTTCTTGGTGGGGAAGATTCCGGTGTAGCCCCAGCCCTGGCCGGCCAGCGGGCCGCTGTCCTCCTGCGGGATGGCCCCCAGGTCGAGGATGTCGACGATCAGCAAGTCGCCCGGCTCGGCCCCCGCGACCGAGAACGGGCCGCTGAGCGCGTGCACCGTCTTCAGCGGGGCGTCACGGATGTCCTCGGCGGAGTCGTCGTTGTGGATCGCGCCGTCGAACCACTCCCGGCAGTGGACCCGGAAGCTGTCGCCCGGTTTGACGTGGGCCACCGGCGGGATCTCGGGATGCCAACGGTTGTGACCGACCTTGGCCTGGTCGGTGAATCTCTTGGTCGAGTCGAGCGGGAAGATCAGCTCTGGCACGGCTGGATTCCTTTCAGCGCGGGAACGGTCACGGGCGCGGCAGGCGTCGGGTGGCGGGATGGGCGGCCACCACGCCCGTGCCGCGGCGTCGCGGCAGGGAGGTGACGACCTCGGGCTCGGCGGCGCTGCGCTCCGCGCGCTGCAACTGAGCCGACACGGCGGCCGGAGTGCGCGCCAGCATGGGTGTCGAGAACACCCGGACCGAGGTCGCGCCGCAGTCCGGGCACGGCACCGCGGCAGTTGCGGTGCCGATCGGAAAAGCGACCTCGATGTCGGAGCAGTGCGGACAGCGATAGCCATATATCGCCATAGAGAGCGCCCTTCGCGCGAGTTTGGACGAAGCCTCCCCCGGCTCAGGGCCTCTCTATCGACGCGACCTCGGGAAACAGCCGCAGAGCCGGATACCTATGCACCGTAACGCGTGCATGAACTGCGCTCTATCTCACTTGTCCCATATTGCTCGCAGAGTAAGACAGATCGCATAGGCCCCCGGCAAAACAGATGTAACTCTCCAGGGTTCAGCGCCCTGACCAGAACGGGTCCCGGCCGATGAACCCGAGCAGCCTGGTCTGGGCGTCCGCATCGCCGGGCACCTCGACCGGCGCGCCGTACTGGCCGGAAGAGCGGATGGCCTGCTCCATCAGCTCCATCTGCCCGAGGAGCCGGGCGCAGAAGCCGGGGTCCAGCCGGTCGTCCTGGCCGGTGGCCCGGGAGAGATCCCAGGTGTGCATGAACACGTCAGCGGTGTAGAACCGGTCGATCGCGGCCTCCACCGGCAGGGTGCCGACGTGCCGGTTGACGAACTGCCGGTGCGCCGTCTCCGGGGTGTCCAGCAGCGCCTGCACCCCGTCGCAGTGCACCTGCCACGCCGCGACCGGGTCCTCGTCCACCGAGGGTCCGTGGGGCAGTTCGAGGTCGGCGCCGGAGGCGAGGAACCCGGGGAGCCATTCGGTCAGGTGACGTACGACGTCGCGGGCGTTCCAGCCGTCGACAGGGGCGGGCGCGTCCCAGGACCGCGTACCGCGAACCCGGTCCGTGAACAGCCCGGCGACCTGCCGGTGCCGCTCGGAAGGGCGGTCGGACAGTGCCATCGATGAGCATCCTCTCCAGCTTCGGGTACCCCCCCGAGTCCTCGTGGGAGCGGCGCGCCGCCCCCACGAGAAAGATCTTAGAACCGCACCTCACGAGCCGTGTACGGCTCCGCCAGCGAAGCGAGCTCCTTCTCCGAGAGCCGCACCCCCACAGCCGCCACCGCGTCGTCCACGTGCCGATCCTTGGTCGCCCCCACGATCGGCGCCGTGACGGCCGACTGGTGGAGCAGCCAGGCCAGCGCGATCTGGGCGGCGGGCAGCTCCCGCGCACGGGCGAGCTCCGCCACCCGGTCCACGATCAGCCGGTCGTTGGCGGGCTCGTACAGGAAGTCGATCCGCTCGTCCGACCCCGTCCTCGCCGTGGCGGCGTCGGACCCGGCGCGGGCGAGCACCCCGCGCGCCAGCGGGCTCCACGGGATCACGCCCACCCCCTGGTCCGCGCAGAGGGGCAGCATCTCGCGCTCCTCCTCGCGGTAGAGCAGGTTGTAGTGGTTCTGCATGGACACGAACTTGGTCCACCCGTGGCGCTCGGCGACCTGCTGCGCCTTGGCGAACTGCCACGCCCACATGGTCGACGCGCCGATATAGCGCGCCTTGCCCGCCTTGACGACCTCGTGCAGCGCCTCCATCGTCTCCTCGATCGGCGTCTCGGGGTCCCACCGGTGGATCTGGTAGAGGTCCACGTGGTCGGTGCCGAGCCGCCGCAGCGAGTCGTCGATCGCGGTGTGGATGTGCTTGCGGGACAGGCCGCGATCGTTGCGCCCCTTGCCCATCGGGAAGAACACCTTGGTGGCGAGCACATAGTCGGAGCGGCGGGGGAAGATCCGGCGCAGCACGTTGCCGGTGACGGTCTCGCTGGCCCCGGAGCTGTAGACGTCGGCGGTGTCGAAGAAGGTGACGCCGCCGTCGGCCGCCCGCCGGATGATGGGCTCGGCCTGGTCCTCCGGCAGCGCCCACTCCTGCCTGGCCGGATCGCCGAAGCTCATCATCCCCAAGCAGATCCGCGAGACGTGCAATCCGCTGTCACCCAGTCGCGTGTAGTCCATGCCGCCCACCATATGACCGGGAAAAGAGCGGGGTCTCAGCGGGGATACGGTGGAGTGATCATGGTGACGCCCGGCACCGAGCCGATCGCCATCAGGGCCTTGCCGGCGTCGGCGAGGCCGATGGTCCTGGTGACGAGCTGGTCCGGGTGCAGCAGCCCGGCCCTGATCATCTCCATCATCGGCGGGTACGCGTGCGCCGCCATCCCATGGCTGCCCAGCAGCCGCAGCTCCAGCGCGACCACCCGGTCCATCGGCACCGGCGTCGCCCCGCCCGGCAGCAGGCCGACCTGCACGTGCCGGCCGCGCCGGCGCAGGCTCTCCACCGAGGCGGCGCAGGTCTGCGGGCTGCCCAGAGCGTCGATCGAGGTGTGCGCGCCGCCCCTGGTCAGCTCCCTGACCTGGGCGGCGGCGTCGCCCGCCGAGCCGTCGACGAAGTGCGTGGCGCCCGCCTCCTCGGCCAGGTGCAGCGCGTCGGTGCTGATGTCCACGGCCACCACCCGCGCCCCCGCCGCACTCGCGATCATGATCGCGGACAGGCCCACACCCCCACAGCCGTGTACGGCCACCCACTCGCCCGGCGCCACCCGGCCGACCTGCGAGACCGCGCGGAAGGCGGTGGCGAAGCGGCAGCCGAGGCCGGCCGCGGTGACGTACGACATGTCCTCGGGGAGCGGGATGAGGTTGACGTCGGCGTGGTCGATCGCCACCAGCTCGGCGTAGGAGCCCCAATGGGTGAAGCCGGGCTGCGTCTGGCGCTCGCACACCTGCTGCTCGCCGGCGGCGCAGGCCGTACAGGATCCGCAGGCGCAGACGAACGGGACCGTCACCCGCGCGCCGGGCAGCCACCCGCGCACGTCGGAGCCGACCGCTTCGACGACGCCCGCCAGCTCGTGGCCCGGGACGTGCGGCAGGACCCGGATGTCGGGGTCGTGCCCCTGCCAGGCGTGCCAGTCGCTGCGGCACAGCCCTGTCGCCTCGACCCTGATGATCGCGCCATGTGGGGCGGGGGACGGGTCGGGCAGCTCGCGCACGTCGAGCTCTCCACCGAAGATGTCAAAGGCAACCGCTCGCATCTCATGAGCTTAAGGTAAGAACAGCTGGTTGGTTTGGTTAAGCAAACCATTGTTTAACGTTATGATCCCTGCATGGCTCTGTTGAGATTGTCTCCGGCGGCGAAGCGTCTTGGGGTGCACCCGATGACGTTGCGCCGGTGGGCGATCGAGGGGCGTGTTCCGTTTCGGATGGTGGGCGACCAGCGGCCGGAGCGTCGGTTCGACGAGCGGGACCTGGACGCGTTCGCCGGGGTGTTGTCGTCGGAGCGGAATCGGGTCGAGGTCGCGTATGTGCGAGTGTCGGGGGTGTCGGGACAAGAATCATCGCTGACGGCCCAAGCCGAGGAACTCGCGCGGACCAGCGTGTCGGGGATCGTTGGCGTGTATTCGGATAAGGCCAGTGGGTTGCGGGAGAACCGGCCTGGGTTGACGAAGCTGCTCAAGGATGCCGCCGCCGGGAAGTTCACCGTGGTCCGTGTCACCCACGAGGACCGGCTGGCCCGGTTCGGCGTCGGCTGGATCACGATGCTGCTTGCCGATCGGGGCGTCACCGTGGAGGTTGTCCACGCCAAGGGCGGAGCCGGGGGCGTGGAGGAACTTCTCGCGGATTTCATGTCGCTGGTGGCGACGTTCGCGGGACGGATGTACGGGATCCGGTCGAAACAAGCGCGGCAGCGGCTGCTGGAGACGGCGTCGGCGAACACCATCGGGGACGGGGGCACCCGCAGGGATGGGGGTCGGTAAGCAGATCGCGACGGCGACGTGTACCGCCTATCGGGCCATCGTAGAGAAGACCGGTGCGGTCGTGCCCACAGAGATGGTGGTGGCGCGGGTGGGCTGGTTGACCGGGCTCACGCAGGCGCTCGCCGCGGCGGTGATCGCGGAACGCTGGACGGAGAAGGCGCTCGATGAGCTCGCGGGTGGGGTCGGGCCGGACGGGCGGAATCTTCCCGTCAAGGGCTATAAGGCGCTGCGCCGGTTGGGCTGGGGCAGCATGGGTGAGCCGGGCGTGTACGTCTCGGATCGGGTGAGGTGCTGCGCGGATGAGGAGGCGGCCCGCGCGTTGCGGCTGGCTCTGCACCGCAGGACGATCATTGAGGCGATCCTCCGAACTTGGCCGGAGAACTCACGCAAACGCACCGACGCCGAATGGGCGGCATTGCGCGAGGCGCTCCCGGCGGATGTGCCGGTGGCGGAGATCCGCCACCGGACCCGGCAAGTTCAGGCGATCAGTGATGCCGGGGGCCCGTTCCCGGCAGGGATCACCGAGGCAGAGGATGCGCCGTTCAACGCGGCGCAGATCGTACTCGCCGCCGCGGACAAGCAGTTGATCACGGTGGCGCGGACGTGGGAGCGCACGGTCGAGTTGCGGGTCCAGCTTCCCCTTCTCGAACGCCCGGCCTCGACGAGGGACTGGGCGTGGCATGTCCTGCCGGTCAACCTGCCTCGCAACGTGCCCGGCGACGCGCTGAAGATCTGTGTCCCCACGCTGCGGGTGAACAACAACCAGGTGCGTGTGGATCTGCCGTTCGAAATCGAGATTCCGTTCGCTCCCGCGTCCGGGCATATCATCGCCGCTGGGTTCGACTGGGGCCTCAACACGCTGCTGTCCGCCACAATCGGGCGGCTCACCCCGCAGGGCCGGGTCGAGAGCGACGGGCGGCCGCTGTCCTATGACGCGAGCGTGGTCTCGGCGAAGCTGCACCGCCTGCGTGGTCACCGGGAGGACCTGGCCGCCAAGCGGCGCCACTATGACAAGCTGCTCACCGGGCTCGCCGATGATGATGTGCGCAAGCCGGAGCTCCTCGCCTCGCGCGATCGCACGGACGTCGAACACCGGCGGGTGTGCGCGCGGATCCGGCACCTGAACGACGCGCTGGCCTGGAACGCCGCCCGGTGGGCCGTGGATCAGGCCAGCGCGGTCGGCGCGACCGTCATCTACCTTGAAGATCTCGCCACCTTGGAAGCACGCGGTCATCGCCGGGGGAACGCGAGGCTGTCGGGGCAGGTGCGAGGCAGGGTGGTGGACGCGATCGGGCATCTCGCGGCGAAGGCGAAGATCGCGGTCGTGACCGTGCCCGCGCGCGGGACGTCGAAGTTCTGTCCCCGCTGCGGGGACGGCAAGAGCGCGCTCATGCACGTGCTCGCCCCCGACCGGCTCACCCGGCGCGGCTGGAAGTGGGCGTACTGCCCGGCCTGTGGCCTGTCGTGTGACCGGGACCGGGCCGCCGCCGAACGCATCGTCTCCCGGGGCCTGCTCGGGCAGAAGGCCACGTTCACGGACCGCAAGACCGGTAAGCGGGCCATCCGGGCCATCGTGGACGGCAACGTCACCCGTGTCCGCCGGGCCAAGAAGGCGACCCGCGCCATCCGCCGCGCCCGCAGGTCGGGCACCGACCTGCACCCTAGACCCGAAAGCCGTACCAGCAGGGCCAAGACCGGCCCCACCCGCAAACGCCAGACCCGGGTGAAGAAGATGACCGCCAGCCAGATGCCCGACCGGCGTCCGGTGCCCGCCCCCATCCTCACGGTGGGAAACCGTCCGGCGGGCCAAGCACCCCAGACGAACCGGCGCAAGCCGGGGCGTACAGGTCTTGTACGGGATTTCCACCACCGGACCGGCTTCCACAAAGTGAAAGCCAGCCCCGTACTCCTCCTTGCCGAGTACGGAACTGGCTCCCGCCACGCCACGCCACCCGGAACACTCAACCCACACGGGCTTGGGTAAGTACAGGAAACCTCAGAACGGTCAATCGCCGCA
Source organism: Nonomuraea glycinis (assembly GCF_035920485.1). Classification (GTDB taxonomy): domain Bacteria; phylum Actinomycetota; class Actinomycetes; order Streptosporangiales; family Streptosporangiaceae; genus Nonomuraea; species Nonomuraea glycinis. Next base: position 8,719,631 of record NZ_CP109166.1, on the reverse strand, counting down.
GCTCACGCAAGGCCTGGTGGGAGAGGGAGCCAGGCTCGGTGGTGCAGAGGGTCAGGCGCAGGTCGTAGGTGTCAAAGCCGCTCCTCAGGACAGAGAGGGGGGATGGGACAGGATCTAGATAAAGCGCGGTTTTCTGAGACAGAGTTTTTCCAATTCGGAGAGCGGCTCCAGGAGCAGCTCGTGGTGTTGCGGGCGTTGCTCGACCGGCCAGGCTTCGGCGAGGGGCCGGTGACCATCGGGGCCGAGCTGGAGCTGTTCCTCGTGGACGAGGCGGGCCGGCCGCTGCCGCGCAACGCCGAGGTGCGCGCGGCGCTCGACGACCCACGTGTGGTGCTGGAGCTGGGCCGCTACAACCTGGAGGTGAACCTCACCCCGCTGCCGCTGGCCGGGCCGTCCTTCGAACGGCTCGGCGCGGAGATCCAGGAGACCCTCCGCAAGGTGGACGCGGCCGTCGAAGGGGGCGGGGCGCTGCCCATCGGGATCCTGCCGACGTTGAACACCGAGGACTTCACCGCCGACGCCATCAGCGACGAGAACCGCTACGAGGCGCTGAGCAGGGGCATCCGGCGGTTGCGGCTGGAGCCGTTCCTGGTCAAGATCGACGACCTGGAGCTCTCGGTGCAGAACGTGATCCTGGAGAGCGCCAACACCTCCTGGCAGGTGCACCTGCGCACCCCGCCGGACCGGTTCGCCCGGCTGTTCAACGCCGCCCAGCTGGCCATCGGCCCGGTCCTGGCCGTCTGCGGGAACTCGCCGCTGTTCCTCGGCAGGACGCTGTGGGAGGAGACCAGGATCGCGCTGTTCGAGGAGGCCGCCGACGACCGGGACGTGGAGCGGCTCTACCGCAAGGACGGCCGCGTCACCTTCGGCTCCGACTGGGTGCACGAGGGCGCGTACGAGATCTTCGAGAGGTACGTGAACGACTACGACCCGGTCGTGCCCGATCTCAGCGACGACGGCGCGCCGGGCGACGTGCCCCAGCTGCGCCTGCACCAGGGCACGATCTGGCAGTGGAACCGGCCTGTCTTCGACCCGGCCGACGGCGGCCACCTGCGCATCGAGATGCGCGCGCTGCCCGCCGGCCCTTCGCACGCGGACATGACGGCCAACACGGCCTTCCTGCTCGGGCTGACCCTGGCGCAGGCGGAGCGCGACCTGACCGGATACCGCTTCGCGGAGGCGTACCAGAACTTCTACCGCGCGGCCATGCACGGGCTGGACGCCAAACTCTCCTGGCCGGGCAAGGACGGCGAGTTCAACGCCGCGGACCTGGTGCTCAGCCTGCTGCCCGAGTCGCGGGCCGCGCTGCTGGCGGCCGGGGTGGCGGCCAAGGACGTGGACGACGCCTTCGACATCATCGAGCAGCGAACTCGGCTGGGACGTACCGGAGCGGTGTGGCAGCGGGAGACACTGGAGGCGTTCGGCGGCGACAGGGAGCGGCTGGTGCGGCGCTATCGCGAACTAGCGCTGTCCGGATTGCCAGTCCACATGTGGCCATAATGCGCAACCATCACGGGATTTCGCTCGTCTGACTCAGTCAGAGGGACGAAATGACTGGGGGCAACACATGGTTCCGACCGACAAGGCGCCTTTCACTTTACGGCGGGCGACGGGCACGCTCGCCGAGGGGGCGGCGAAGCTGGCCGGCGAGATCAAACCCGCTACGGTGCAGACCGTGCTGGCCGACGCCAACAGGAAGGCGGTGCGCAAGGGGGCGGCCGCGGCGTTCGGCGCGATGCGCCCGCCTTCCATGTGGTACGCCTTCGACCGCGGCGACCAGGACACCACCGACTGGTATCCCCAGGGGCTCACCTGCGGCGAGGACTCCGGCACCATCGACGCGTCGGTCTTCTTCGTCACCTGGTACTTCCGGCCGCAGGCGGGGGAGCGGGGGATCAGGATCTCCTTCCTCAGCCCGCAGACCCTGAAGTACCGCCACGCGCTGCTCGTCGAGGCCAAGCCCGACGGCTCCTACCTGCCGATCAACATCCACGCCGGCGGCGTCGTCTGCTACGGCGATCGGCTGTACGTGGCCGACACCACCAGAGGACTGCGGGTCTTCGACCTGACCAAGGTGCTCGATTTACGGTCCGTCCAGAGCGATCTGGGCGATCCCGAGCGGATCGGCCGGCACCAGGGCAAACTCCACGCCTTCGGCTACCGGTACGTGCTTCCCCAGACGGACTCCTGGCGGCTCGCCACGACCGGCGCCCGCTTCTCCTTCGTCGGTGTCGACCGCACCACCACGCCGCACACGCTGATCTCCGGCGAGTACGTCGAGGACGCCACCACCGGCCGCGTCGCCCGGTGGAACCTGGAGCTGGACGGCGTGCCCAGGGACGCCTACGTGCTGGGCCACCGGAAGATCCAGGGGGCGGTCTCCCGGGGCGGCAAGTGGTACCTCAGCCAGGCGGCGAGCAGCACCGCCAACGGCAAACTGCTCGTCGACTCCGGCAGCGCGGTCGAGACGCGGCCGTTCCCGGTCGGGCCGGAGGACCTGACCGCCCGGGGGAGCAAGGTGTGGAGCGTCACCGAGTTCCCGAACAGAAGGGTGATCTTCGGCGTCAACTTCGTCGGAGCAGGGGCGTGACTCGCCGCCCGGCCGGTCCCATGTAACACTCCGGACCATGGGCCGTTATCTCATCGAACCGTTCGACCGCAGCGACCGTTACGCCACCGAGCGCTACCAGGGGGCCGCCGGACGCAACTGGTGGCGCTGCGACCCGTCGTTGCGCCTGCTCATGCGCCGCCACCTCGGTGACGGCTACACCTGGGCCGAGCCGCACCTCGACCGGCTGGGCGGCCTGACGGGCGGGCTGATCGCCGCATGCGCGGAGCAGACCGACGCCAACCCGCCCCGACTTGAGAAGTACGACAAATGGGGGCGCGACGTCAGCCAGGTCGTCATGCCGCCGTCGTTCCACACCGCCAGGCAGGCGCTCATGGCCGACAACTTCACCTCACCGGCCTTCGCCGAACAGGCCCGCGCCCACGGCGCCGACCCCAGCGCACTCAGCGCCGCCTGGACGTACCTGCTCGACCAGGCCGACATCGGCATGGGCTGCGCGCTCGGCACCGGCGGCGACATGGTCGTCTCGCTCACCGAGCGGTACGCGCCCGACGACGTCAAGGAGCGGGTCCGGGAGATCTTCGCCGACGGCGACTACTCCGGCGAGGCCGCGCAGATGCTCACCGAGCGGACCGGCGGCTCCGACCTGGCCGCACTGGAGGCGTCGGCCGTCCCCGACGGCGACTCCTGGCTCCTGACCGGCTTCAAGTGGTTCGCCTCCAACGCCAACGGCTCCGCCTTCGTCGTCCTGGCCAGGCACGAAGACTCGGTCGCGCCCTTCCTGGTGCTGTGGGAGCGCCGCGACGGCAGCCGCAACGGGGTGCGGATCAGGCGGCTCAAGGACAAGCTCGGCACCCGCTCCGTGGCCTCCGCCGAGGTCGAGTTCGCCGACGCCGAGGCGTTCCTGCTCGCCGGGCCGGGGTCCGGCTCCGGGCTCGGCGCCATGATGAAGCTCACCAACTCCGCCCGGCTCGGCGTGGCCATGATGGGGCTCGGCGTCGCCCGCCGCGCCCTGGTGGAATCCCTCTGCTACGCCCGCGCCCGCGAGGCGTTCGGCCGGCCGCTGGCCTACCAGCCGCTGATGCGCCGCAAGCTCGCCGAGCTGATCGTCGAGGTCGAGGCCGCGCAGGCACTCGTCTTCGACGGCCACCTCGGCCCCCGCCTGCGCCTCGCCCCCGCACTGGTCAAGCTCCGCACGGCGCGCCTGGGCGTCACCGCGGCGAGCGACGCCATCGAGGTGCACGGCGGCAACGGCTACATCGAGCAGTGGCCCGTCGCCCGGCTGCTGCGCGACGCCCAGGTCAACCCGATCTGGGAGGGCGGCGACAACATCCTCTGCCTGGACGTACGCCGGGCCATGCTCCGCGAGAACGCCCACGAGCCCTTCCTCGCCCGCCTGGAGGCCGCGCTCTCGCAAGCTCCCGCGGGTGACTGGTCCTTGGTACGGGGCCGCGTCGACGACCTGCGCAAGGCGATCACCGCCTGGTCCTCGCTCGACCCGGCCGTGGCCGAGGCCCGGCTGTATCCGCTGGCCCAGTTCATGGCCGACGTGTACGCCGCCGCGCTGCTGGTGGAGCAGGCGGGCTGGGAGGAACGCGCGGGTCACGGCTCCCGCAAGGTCCTGGTCGCCCGCCTCTACGCCGACGCCCACCTGGCCGACCACGGCCCGCTGCGCGGCCTCGACCGGCCCGCCGAAGATCTGGACCACTTCGACGACCTCGCGCGCGGGGCCCTGGACCTCTGATCGGCCCTGGCGGGACAGGGCCGATGTCTTCTGGTGAGGAGTCCGTTCCGCCAGGGCGGATGTCCTTACGGGAGGGGGTGTCCCGTCAGGGCGGCTGATCGTCCGGTCCGGTCCGGTCAGCGAGGCCGGCGGCCCTTCTTGGCGCGGGCGGTCGGCGCCGCCCGGCGTCCGGAGCCGCCCTGGCCCGCTTTCCCGCCTTGGCTTGTCTTCCCGCCCTGGCCCGCTTTGCCGCCCTGGCCCGTTCTCCCGCCCTGGCCTGTCTTCCCGCCCTGGCCCGCTTTCCCGGTCTGGCCTGTCTTCCCGCCCTGGCCCGCTTTCCCGGTCTGCCGCCGGGCAGGCTTCTCCGCAGGCGACGCGGGGGTACGGCCACGCGAGCTGTTCGCCGTACGACCGCGCACGATGCCGATGAAATCCTCCACCAGCTCGGTCGTCTCGTCGGTGAGCCAGGCCAGTGCCACCTGTGACTGCGGCGCGTCCGTCACCGGCCGGTAGGTGAGGTCCCTGCGGTCGTGGAGGCGCGCCAGCGACTGCGGGACCACGAGCAGTCCGGCCCCGGCCGCCACCAGCTGGACCGCGTCCGCAGTCGTGGCCGGACGCTCGAACGCGGGCAGCCCCGGGCGGGCCGTCCACTCGATGACGTCGTCCAGCGGGTGGAACACCTCCTCCTCGGCCAGGTCCGAGAGGCTCACCTCGTCGGCCGCGGTCATCACGTGGTCCTTCGGCACCACGACCACCGTGGTCTCCATGTAGAGAGGAATCACGCTGAGCCCGTCCCGATCGACCGGCAGCCGGACGAATCCGGCGTCGGCGCCTCCGCCGCGCAGCAGCTCCGCCACCTCGGCGGCAGGGGAGGCGACCAGGGTGAGCGGCACCTCGGGCATCCTCTCGGCCCAGACACCGGCCCATTTCGCGGGTGTCACCCCGGGCGCGTACGCCAGCCGGAACACCCTGCCGCTCTCCTCATGAGTCACCCCGTCAGCGTACCGATGTGAAAGGGACCCGTTTCTACTCACTACCCTGGACTCCATGACCTCGCTCAAACCCAAGACGACCCAGACGATGAAGCCCGCGACCGCGGCCAAGAAGCTGGGCATCCTCCTCTCGGCCGCTCCCGCCGAGTTCCAGGAGGGTGTCGTCTCCAGGAGCGAGCTGAACGCGCTGCAGGCGACCCCACCCACCTGGCTCGCCGACCTGCGCCGCAACGGCCCGCACCCCAAGCAGGTCGTTGCCGCCAAACTCGGCGTCTCCGTCTCCGGCCTGATCAGAGGCGGCATCACCAGCCCGCTCACCACCGCCGAGATCGATGCCCTCAAGGCGGAGAATCCCGCGTGGCTGGAGCACGAGCGCACCATCCAGGCCGAAACCCGCAAAGAAGCCCTACGCCTCAAACAGCGCTAGGCGGCAGCTTTCACCCACGCAGAACGGTGACTTGGCGGCCGGACGGTGTGGTCGCCTGCTCGAAACTGCCTCGTTCCCTCCAGGGTGCGGCCTCAGGGCGCCGGTCGAAGATCACCAGTACGCCGGTGGAGAGGCTGAGCCGGTCCAGATAGCCGTCGAGCTGGGCGAGGCCTTCGGGCAGTGGGTCGTCCCTGCCGGCCCGCCAGACCTTCAGCTCCATGGCCTCGCGTTGCAGCAGCCGCTCGCCTTCGAGACCGGTGTAGGGCCAGCGGACCAGGACGTCCAGGCGTTTGGTGCCGGCGGCGTACTCCCGGTCGAGCTGGCCGCCGCCGTTGACCAGGCGGTGCAGGAAGGCCATGAGGATGATCTGGCAGGCGGCCTCGTGGTAGCCCTCCTGACGGATGAGCACCTCGCCGTGCTCGCGCCAGAACACGACGAACTCCTGCAGGAGGCGCGGCAGATCGAACCGGCCGTCCGGCAGCACGAAGCTGTGCGGATCGGCCTTGACGAACCGCTCTGTGCGATCGCCCAGGACCCGTAGCAGGACTTCCCGATAGATGGGGTTGGCGATCTCCATATCTCTGGTCCCTCGGAGGAGACCCAGATCGTGGACGTAGGAAACGTCGTCGTCAAAGGCGGCGTCCGTGCCCGGAGACGTGCCGGCCACGATCGGTTCGATCACCCGCTTGACCCGGGGCTCGTGCAGCCGGGCCACGAGCGCGTCAAGGTGGGTGGCGCGCGCCCGGATCAACCGCTCCTTGGCGTCCTCCACCTGCCCGGCGGTGACGGCGCCCGTCACGCCCATTTTGAAGACGACCTCATGGGCCAGGGCGTTGACCAGCCACGGCTGACCCTGCGTCAGCTCGAACACCCGCTCCACCGCGTCCTTGGTGAACTCCTGGCCGGTCGCCTCCGTGTGCTGGTCGTACAGCTCGGCGATCTCGTCGGCGGTGAAGTCGCCCAGGCGCAGCGACTCAGCGACGATGTTGAACGGGCTGGCCGGGTTCGACCTGCCGGGCTCTCCACCCGAGGCGACCTTGTAGTCACGCAGGTCACGCAGCCCGCACAGCACCACGGACGCGGGGAAGGGTTGGCCCTCATGCCGGGCGTTGTGGCCGTGGCGGAGCTGGCTGAGGATGCTGACCATGCTGTTGCCCTGCAGGGCGTCGATCTCGTCGAGGAGCAGCACCACGCGGCGCGGGCTGCGGCGGCACCACTCGCTCAGCGCCGAACCGAACCGGGTGCCCGCCGGAGCCTCCGGCCAGGGATCCGGCGGCAGCAGTTTCTTCGGCCATCCCGATCTCCCGGCGGCCTCGCGGAGAGACTTCAGCAGGATCGTCTCCGCGGCGGCGTAGTCGTCACCGGCCGACTTGGCGCGCTCGCAGGAGAACATCAGCGCGGCGACGTCGCCCTCGGCGGTCAGCTCGGACGCCTGGGTGCGCAGCATCGTGGTCTTGCCGGTCTGCCGGGGCGCGTGCAGCACGAAGTAGCGGTCCATCTCGATGAGCACCCGTGCCTGCGGAAGCCGCTGCGCGGGAGGCAGCATGTAGTGGTGCTGAGGGCCGCACGGGCCGGTGGTGTTGAAGTATCTCGTCCGAGGCGGGCGCATGGTTACATGATGTCACCGAGCTGTCGCTTCAGGTGTGCGAACCTACTTTCTACAAGTGTCCCGTTGAGCGACCGTCAGCCGGACAGAGGTGTGAGGTGACGGCCGCTCGCGGGCGATCAGATGGTCGTCGTCCGGGAGGGGCGGCCGATTTCACGGCCACGGCGACGTGCGGCCAAGCCGTCACTCCGCCGTGGAGCGGGGTCAGATCTGGTTCTCGCCGCCGTCGACGTACAGGTTGGCGCCGATCATGAAGCTGCTGTCGGCGGAGGCGAGGAAGGCCACGGCGGCGGCGACCTCCTCCGGGCGTCCCATCCGGCCCATCGCGATGCCTGCGCCCTGCCGGGCCTTGAAGGCGGCCGCGTTCTCCGCGCCGACGAGTTCGGTGATCCCGGAGGTGTCGATCGGCCCCGGTGAGATCGCGTTGACGCGGATGCCCCGGTCCTTGAGCTCGTTGGCCCAGGTCCGGGCGAAGGATCGGACGGCGGCCTTGGACGCCGCGTACACGCCGAAGGCCTGCGTGCCGTTGTCGGCGGCGGTGGAGGCGTTCAGGATCACCGAGGCGCCGTCGTTGAGCAGGGGCAGCGCCTTCTGCACGGTGAGGAGCGTGCCCTTGACGTTGACGTCGAAGATGCGGCCGTATTCCTCCTCGGTGATCTGCTCGAGCCTCGTGAACGAGGCGGTGGCCGCGTTGGCGAACAGCACGTCCAGGCCCTGACCTCGGTCGCGGACCGTGTCGTACAGCCGGTCCAGGTCGGCCGGGTCGGTGATGTCGCCGGGGATCGCGGTGGCCGCCGGGCCGATGAACTCGGCGGCCTCGTCCAGCTCGGCCTTGCGCCGGCCGGTGATGAACACGTGCGCCCCCTCGGCCGCCAGCCGTGCGGCGGTGGCCCGGCCGATTCCCCGCGTGCCGCCGCCGGTGATGACGGCGGTCTTGCCTTTGAGCTTGCCCATCTCTCTGACCTCCATAAATTTTCATACCTATCGGTACCGAACGGAGATTACAGCATTTGCGAACCGATCGGTACGGAAGAGGTATGCTCATGGGCGTGGACACCAAGCCGAAGGCGCCGGTCGGCCGGCCGAGAGGTTTCGACGCCGACGAGGCTCTCGAACGCGCCATGCTGGTTTTCTGGGAGCAGGGCTACGAGGGCGCCAGCCTCACCGACCTGACCAACGCCATGGGGATCACCCGCACCAGCATGTACGCGGCCTTCGGCAACAAGGAGGAGCTGTTCCGCAAAGTCCTGAAGCGCTACACCGAAGGCCCCGCCGCCTACGGGGGATGGGCCTTGAAGGAGCCGACCGCCAGGGAGGTGGCCGCCGCGTTCCTCGCCGGCTCGGTGCGGACCTCCACCTGTCCCGGCCTCCCCGCCGGCTGCCTGGGCGTCCAGGGCTCCCTGGCCGCCGGTGACCCCGGCCAGGTGGCCCGCGACACCCTCACCGCCTGGCGCAACGAGGGCTGCTCCCGTCTGCGGGAGCGATTCCAGCGGGCCGTCGACGAAGGAGACCTGCCCCCGGGCACCGATCCGGAGCTGCTCGCCCGCTACGTCATGACCGTGGCGAACGGCATCGCCGTCCAGGCGGCCAGCGGTGCCGGCCGCGACGCCCTCCAGAAGGTGGCCGACATGGCCCTGCGCAACTGGCCACCCGCCTGACAGCCGCCGCGCATCTGGCCGGCAGGGCTGCGAAGCCTCTCACGAGGCGCTGGTCAGAGCCGGCCCCAGCACGTGCCATGGGCCTGTCCGAGCAGCGCGTCCATCAGTCGAAGGTCAGAGCTTGATGCCCTTGATGATCTTTGCCAGCTCCGGCACGAGGGGCTGGCTGGCCATCACGGTGACGACGACGCCCTTACGCTCGACCCAGCCCGCGTACCGGCCGTGGCCCAGCGCGCCGTCGCCCGCCTGCGTGAGCACCTGACGGCCGCCGATCCTCACGGTCTTCGTGTCGCCGGAGAACGTCCCTATGATGAACGGCGCGTTCTTGAGCTGCGCCGGCTTGCTCGCCTTCGGCCAGCACACCACCCTGACCCACAGCGACCGATGCCTGGGGCTCTCCTCGGAGCGCTCATCACTCCACTGGTAGCCGTACTCGGTGATGCCGTTGTGCTTGTTGACGCCGACCTGGCCGTACGTGAAGCCCTTCGGGAGGTGGTCGACGCGGAGTCCCTTGATGGCGGTGGCGCCCCTGGGCGGCTTGTCGGTCTTGGAGTCGTACGACCGCTTCGCCTCCGCCTTGGTCGGGACAGGGCAGACCGGCCGCTCCGCCGCCTGGGCAGGGGACACGATCAGAGCCGCAGCGATGGGCAGTACGGACAGGACGGCAAGCTTGTGAATCTTGGTCATATCTGGCTTTGATGCGACAGGTGCGAGGAAAGTTCACCGGGCGAAGGCCGCGAGCGCGATGCCCATGCTGCGCTGATTCCGGCCCGCGGCCTTGGCGTCGGTGGAGTTGACCGCGTACACGACCGTCCGGCTCAGGTCACGGGTGGCGCCGATGCCGGCCGCGCTGCCGTACCGGGAGCCGGTCTTGCCGTAGGCCACGATGCCGCCGGGCAGCTCCAACCTGGACAGGCCCGAGGTGTAGGTGGCGGGATCGCCGGTGCCGTACGTGGGCACCCGCGGCACTGTGAACATGTGCTCGAGCTCCGCCGCCGGCACCACCTCGCCACCGAACAGGGCCTTGACGAACGTCTCCAGGTCGGCGGTGGTGGAGATCAGGTCGCCGGAGGCCCAGGTGGAGGTGGTGCTGGTCACGGTCATGTCCACGACATGGTCGCTGCCGTACTCGATGGCGTTCTGGAAGCCCGCGGGGACGACCTGGTAACCGTGGTTGTGCCGTCCGCGGATGCGGGTGGACTCGCCCGGCAGGTAGCTGTTCCGCATGCCGAAGGGCTTGAGTATGCGGGTGGTGACCTCGTGCTCGTAGGACCGGCCGGTGACCTCCTCGATGAGCAGGCCCGCGACGAACGTGTTCATGTTGACGTAATGCTGCTGCGTGCCCGGAGTGAACTCCATCGGGTTCTTCACAGCCTCGCCGACATACTCCCGCGGCGTCCACTTCTTGAACCTGGTGGCGTAGACCCACGCGAAGCTGTCGCCGATCGCGGGCGAGGGCAGCCCGCTGGTGTGGTTGAGCAACTGCCCGACCTTGACGGCCTGGTAGCTGTCCGGCAGCAGGCCGGGCAGATGCTGCTGGACCGTGTCGTCGAGCGAGATCTCACCCTCGGCGACGAGCTGCAGGACGACCGCGACGGTGAAGATCTTGGTCACGCTGCCGACCCGGAATCGGGCCCCCTGCTTCGTGGGGCGGTCGGTACGCAGGTCGGTCACGCCCGTGACCCCCTGCCACGAGCCCTTCGCGCCGCCCACCCTGACCTCGGCCGCGGTGGCGTCGGAGGCGGGCAGCCCGGCGATGCTCCGCTCCAGCGCGGCCTCGTTGATCGGCGGCACCTCGACCCGTGCGACGGCGGAAGGCGCCGTACCGGCGGCTGCGAACGTTGGCACGGCGGCGGTGGAGAAGACGGCGGCGAGGGTGAGAGCGGCGGCGACATGGGTGCGCTTCATTTCGGTATCTCCAGGTAGCGGCGTTCTGTGGAATGCCTCAATCCTGTCGATCACAGGCGGTCGCCCGGATCGCCGTCACCGGCGATCTTCCATCTCACTCCCGAGAGGGAGCTTCTCGCCCGATCGAGTGACCACGGAGTACGCGCCTGATCAGATAGCGATGAGCCGGACACGGTCGCCGCACAGCCGGGCCATGTCGTCGACATCGGAGGTCAGTACGGCCACTGGACCCGGTTGGCGCAGCGCCACTTCGGCGACCGTCGCGTCGATCGCGTACCGGTGGCCGTGCAGACCCGTGGCCTTGAGTAGTTTCGCGGACACCTTGGCCGCACGTTCGGTCACCGGCTCGACCTTGACGCGGGAGAGCACCCACTGCAGCCGGAGCAAGGTTACGCATTGCTGGATATAGGAGGCCGGTTCCTGCCAGGGGTCCCTTGGGAGCCGCAAGCGCATCCGTCCCCGGACCGCGAGACTGAGAACGCGGTCCGGTCGATGCGCGATCGCGTCATGTGGAGGCCGTGCCGGTCTCGCCTCCCTGGTCCAGCAGGGCGTTGATCATCTCCTGCAGCTGGGCGCGTCCCACGGTGCCGAGCGCGCCGGCCAAAGCTTCGGCGAGCTTGTCGAACGGGTCGTCCATCGGCAATTCCTTCACCTTCTCGGCCAGTTCCGCCACGCTCCACAGCCCGTCTTTGTGGATGTGGCCGCCGAGGGACCAGCCCCGGTTGACCGTGACCGTCCCACCCCGCACCGACAGCACCTGGCCGGTGAGCGGGCAGGCTGAACTGCCCAGGTAGGCGGCGACGGGCGCGTTGGCAGCGGGGTTCAGGGGGTCGAACCGGCCCGTCGGCGGTTCCTGACTCATACCGGGAACGGCGAGGGTGAGCCTGGTGCGGGCCATCGAGGGCGAGATGCAGTTGACCCGCACGCCGTACCGGCCGAGTTCGAGGGCCGCCACGGTGGTCAGCGCCGCGACTCCGGCGTTGCCCGCCGCGTAGGAGACCTGCGCGGGCAGCGGGTTGAGCAGTCCGGAGCCGGAGGAGGTGTTGACGACAGCCCGGTCGGCGTGGACTCCTGCGTGGAACTGGTCGCGCCAGTGGCGGGCCGCCCAGTGCGTCACCGCGAAGGTGCCCTTGAGCTTGACGGTCAGGACGTCGTCGAAGTCCTCCTCCGACAGGTCGGTCAGGCCCATGTTCCGTTCGATGGTCGCGTTGTTGACCACGACATGCAGGTCGCCGAAGGACTGTAGTGCCGTCTCCACCATGCGGCGGGCGCCGTTCCAGTCGGCGACGCTGTCGGTGCTGGCCACAGCCTGTCCGCCATGGGCAGTGATCTCCTCGACGACCTTCGCGGCTACGCCGGCGTCGCCGCCCGTGCCGTCGATGGCGACGCCGGGGTCGTTGACAACGACCTTGGCGCCTTCGGCGGCGAAGAACAACGCCTCCTCTCGCCCAATGCCGCGCCCTGCTCCGGTGATGAGGACGACGCGTCCGTCCAGACTTCCCATGATGACCACCCTTCAATGACTGCAGTCTCTGTAGCGATTCATAGTATGCATCAATTCGGAGGATGCAATAAGCTGCACCGCATGGTGGAGAAACTCGGACTGCGGGAGCGCAAGAAGCAGCGCACCCGGCAGGCACTGATCGAGGCGGCGGTTCGCCTGTTCGAGGACAAGGGCTACGACCACGTGACCGTGGCTGAGATCGCAGACGCCGCGGAGGTGTCCCCCCGCACCTTCTTCCTCCACTTCCAGGCCAAGGAGGACGTGCTCCTGGCCAACGCCGACCTGCGCGTCGACCTGGCACTGCAGGCGATCGCCGAGCGCCGCGCCGAGGAACGGCTGCCCGAGTTGCTGGTGCGGGCAATGGATCAGATGATCGCCAACGCCTGGGACAGCGACCTCTCCAGCGGGCTGGCAGCGCTTCGGACGCGGCTGGCGGCCTCGGTGCCGGCACTGCAGGCCCGGCTGCTGCAGCGTTACCTCACCGCGCAGGCCGAACTGGCCCAGGCGCTGCAGCGGGCATTCCCTGACAGGCTCGACGCGATCACAGCCTCCGCCTTGGTCGGCGCGATGGTGGGCGCGGTCAGCGCGTCCGCCTTGACCGCGCTGCAGCGCGGCGACGGACCCGCCGACGTACGGAACGCCATGCGAGAGGCCATGGCCCTGGTGGCACGATCCGTCACCTGATCGCTCTGGGGCGGCGCACTCCGCATCCACATGACCGGGACGGCTCTGTCACATCTGTCGGCGGAACAGGAGAAGAGCGCCAGATACCATGCTTTTCCGTTATGTGGCACTCGTGGGGAGCTGTCGGCCGGGGGATAATGCGGCTGTCCTCGACCGTGCCGGAGACCCGTGATGACGACCCCGTCGCCGAATCCCCAGCCGTCACCCGAGCGACCGCCGGACAAGCCCTCGGCCCGCACCGACACGGGTCCGGCGCAATCTTCTCGAACCCCACCGGCGATCGCACAACGGCCGGATTGGGGCTATTCGGGGATCGATCCGCAGCTGATGCACGCATTCGAGCGCGACCTCGGCCAGGCGGAGACCACGCTCGGCAGGCATGAGCCGCGGATCCGCCGCGCCCTGGAGGACCTCGATCTGGACACCTCGCGGCTGAGCGCGCTGCGTGAGCTGGGCCACTAGGTCAGCGCCAAGCGGCCGGAGTTACGCCGCCGCAACGAGACGATCCAGGCGGCGAACCCGGAATGGGGTGCGGCGCCGGCGGGCGGGATAGCGCCGTTCGACGAGAGTCTGTACGCCGCAGCCTCCGGGCAGCCTGAGGTGTACGCGGCCGCGCTCAAGCTGGGCAAGCTCGACCGGAACGGCGAGGTGGACGAGAAGACCGTCGCCGAGTTGGAGAAGCGGGTGGGCGACGCGGGGTTCGCCACGTCGCTGATGTACGCGCTCGGGACGGAGAAGTTCCGTCACCTCATGGCGGTGCTGGTGTACCAGAAGGACGAGCGGAAGCAGCGATTACAGGCGGCGCTGGGCAAGGCGCTCGGCGCGGCCAGTCCGAGGCTGAGTGGGTCATGGCGCAAGGAGATGCTCAACGGTCTGCGCGTGCCGGTGGATCAGCACGCGCTCGCGGAGCTGCTCCCGCACGGCAAGTTCACCCAGGACTTCTTGGTGTCCACGGCCAAAACGCTTGAGAGCCTGGATCGGAAAACCTCGAACGACCCGGCCTTGGCCGGCAATCCGTACGATCCGATGATCGGGGTCATGAAGGCGCTCGCCAACCATCCCAAGGCGGCCCAGGACTTTTTCGTCAACGACCCCAGCGTGATGAAGCGCTACGTCACCGAACGAGCGATGTATGACGACGGGGCTGCGTTCGGCAAGGCGCTGGAAGCGGCGACAATGACCTACCGCGACCGCAACGGCACGCCCCAGGAACCCTCTCCGGGCTTCAACTCGGCCAAGATCGCCTCGGACTTCATCCATTGGGAAGCTCAGCGCGTGTTGGCGGGCACCGAAGGACCGTCCTTCGCTACGACCGGTACCACCGCCCGCATACTGGCTGCCTATATCAACGACGTCAGTCGCGCTGCGAAAACGCCGCGTCTCAGCGACTCCAGCGTCTCCGGGTTCAGCCGAACGCACCTACCGGCGGACGATGAGGTCTGGAGTGCGAAGTTCAGGAGGGAAGACCTTCGGAAAGTCATGGAAGACGCGTTCAAGCACGATCCGAAGGCGTTGGCGACGGTCGCGGCGGCGCAGACCGCGTGGTCGAGAAACCTGCTTGACCACGGTGCTGCGCAAGCTGCCGAAGGCAGGGGAACCGATGCTCTCATGGCCCATGCGAAAGAGGTGGGGGCAGGCTTCGGGTTGATCACTGACGCGAGCGGGCTGGCTACCATCCAGAAGGGCAAGGAGTTGGACGAGGCTCAGGAGCGGAACATCAAGATAATCATGGCGGCGGTCAATACCGGACTCGCTATCCCGCAGTCAGCCGCCTGGGCGATAACGGCAACCACCCTGGGCTCGTGGACCAGCTTGATCGAGGAAACGGCTAAATCTGAGAAGAATCAGAATAGGGCTGTGTACGATGCCAACACGGCAGTGGACAAGACAAAGTTTCTGCTCGATCAGCTTGCCGCGGATGCCATGCTCAAGCATGGGCTGTTCGGTAAGGGTGAGCCCGCTACAGCCACACATCCGTGGGGCTCCTTGGAAGGATTGGGGAAGGGGGAAGACCCACGTAAGTCGTCTAATAATTTCCTCAAGAACGACGGAGAGTCGCTGATGACACTGGGCGAGATGGCATCTTATAAGGGTGATATTCAGCCGCGGCTTGACGCCTATGAGAAATGGCTCTACGACGATGGGGCCGGTAAGCAGTGGAAGGAAATCTCCGATGAGTTAGACAAGGGCTATGAGGCCGGCTTCTCGGAGTTCAAGCCAAGATGAAGATGAATCGCACTTTCTCGGTGGCGATGCTGATCATATTGGCCCTGTTGGGCGCTTGTCAGCAGGAGAAGCCATCCCCAGTTACTAAGACGCTACTTCCGTCGGTCGCGGCTCCGCCGTATATATGCGACTACATTCCACTGGATGCGGTGCGGCTGATGACAGGTGTGCAAGATCCGATCGTCAACGGGGATTTTGATCTGACTGTAGGCCAGGAGCTGGATGGAAAAGCTTACGGAACCGGTGGCTGCTTTGTTTATCAGCCGACCGGAAACAAGACGAAAGTGCTGCAGATATCCCTGTCTCCCGCTGGGTCGAAAGAAGAAGCCGAGTGGGAGATCAGTCAGGGCGCTCGGCGGCTACCGGACATCGTCCCTGGGGCGATCGGTTACTACGGTCAGGACGGCAGTGCTGACAATACCCAGGCGGCGGCGATACTGGTACACGGTCTTGATCAAGTGATCGTGGAGTTGATCCAGGGTGTCAAAGGGCGGGACAACGCTGCCGATGTGGTGGCCATGATGAAACTGATAGCGCCGAAGCTGATCCTCGACGCGACCCCCGCTCCCAAGAAGACCAAGGGCTGAGCCGATGGCCGCGATGGTGCGCAACCCGCTGCACGAGGCGCTCCAGCAGGCCATGCGTACGATCGGCCCGATGATCGAACAGATCAATGCGGACGTCGACCGGCCCTGCCGGATGTTCCACTCGGGCAAGGTCTGGACCGGCCCGGCCGCCAAGCAGTTCGACGCTCAGCTCGCCCAGTTCAGCTTGCGTGCCCGCACCTCGGGACAGGCCATCATGGACGAACTGCGTCAGGTCCTGAGCCGTACGCCCAGCGAGGTGACCGAGGAGGAGGCCGCCTCGATCAGACGGAAGTACAGGCTCGTCTGACTCCCGGTGCGGACGGGGCGCGTTAGGCGTGATCAAGGGTGGCGGCGTGTCGGTTCTGGTCATGATCCCTGCCGACCCGGATCGCGATCCCGAGCTCTTTCGTGAAGCCGTCAAGCGTCTGGAAGCAGTCGTAGAAAGGATGGGCCGATGAGCAAGACGATCACCTATGTCATCACCTACGAGAACGGGCGGTGGGTGTCGCGTTGCCCCACCGGGGAGATCGAAGGTGTCGGCCTGGCTGGATCCTTGTCGCAGATGGAGCGCGACTTGGTGGACATGCACGTCTGGGCTTGGCCGGAGGACACCCCTGGCGTGGAGTTCGTTTTCGACTAACGCGTCCATCAGCTGAAGGTCAGTGCTTGACGATGGCCGGGCCGCGCGTCAATGCGGCGTGGCCGTCCGCCGGCCGAAGCCGCTCGGCAGGGCTTGTCTCGCCGGGAACAGCGTCAGCCGGAGCACTTGAGTATGTCTCCGTCTCAGGCTGTTCCCCGCCGGCGCGGCCCCCGGTGAATCGCCGGGGGCCGTATGGTCGCTGACGCTAGAAGTCGAAGATGCCGGTCTTCGCACCTGTGACGAACTTGTCCCAGACGGCCCGGCGGAGAACCCACGGGTCGGTGTCCGGTTGCTCGGTGTCACGCAAGGCGACG
This sequence comes from Nonomuraea glycinis, assembly GCF_035920485.1. Lineage (GTDB taxonomy): Bacteria > Actinomycetota > Actinomycetes > Streptosporangiales > Streptosporangiaceae > Nonomuraea > Nonomuraea glycinis. The sequence continues at coordinate 8,702,793 of NZ_CP109166.1, read as the reverse complement.
CGGCCGTCCGACAGATGCTTTGCTTCCAGGCACTCGCCACCCTGACCGCTTGACGCGGTGATCCAGCCTTTGGGGTCCGCGATTTCCCGTGCGATGTCTTCGTTTAATTCCACGTCGTCGCTCTCTCCTTGATCCGCTGTATTGACAGGTACTCGGGAAGTGCGGCTTTACGCACACATTCGAGCCGACGCACGAGCCTTTTGATCTCATCGGTTTTGTCAATGACGAGCCCGTGGAGGGCTGATTCGACGTATGCGGCGATCGGCACTCCATCCTCCTGCGCCAGAACGACAGGCCCCACCAGCATCGCTGTGCACAAGGCCTCGTACGGGATGAGTTGGACGTTGAACCAGTTGTTCTCGGCCATGGTGATCAGATGTTCTAGCTGACGGCGCATCACAGAGCTGTCCCCAATCGGACGATACAGGATGCCTTCGTCCATGACAGCGAGATATTGGGGCGGTGCGGGGCGGTTGAAGATGGTTTGCCGTTCCAATCGAGCCTCGATGGCTTCCTCGACCTGCTGGGGTGTCGAGTCCGGCTCCCCGATGAAGAGCACGCGAGCGTACTCCTCGGTCTGCGCGAGTCCCGGCACGATAAGCGGTGCGACACTGATGATCTGGTCGGCTCTCCGCTCGATCGGCGGCCACTGCCGGTACCACTCCGGCACTCGGTTGCCGGTGATGGCCGGCCAGTAGGTGAGGAGGACGCCCTCCAGCCCCAGCGCCTTTTCACAGAGCTCGATCAACTCGCGGGTGGGGTTCTCGTCGCCGCGTTCTACGTTTCCGATGCGGCTTTTGCTGTAGCCGATGCGCTCGGCAAGCTGAGCCTGAGTCAGCTTAGCGGCATATCGGTATTTGCGTAGTTCGACACCGAAACGCGCTGTGGGACCGGCGGTTGGATCAAGCTCTTTGGGTGCTGGCATCTCTGCTCCCGTTGCCAGGTCTATTTCAGCTCTTCTGGCGTAGTGGCAGCAGAAGTCTGGGATCGCTCTGGGAATGTATCCGCAGACAATGTAGCGCGTTGCGGGCAGTGTGTGGATGGCCGCAAGACAACTGGTCTGCTCGGTGCTCACTTAACAGAACTTTTGCTAGATCATCGCTGGTATGCATATATGAGTGAATGGGCATAGGTGATTAACGTGACAGTGTTCGGCGCTCGGCTCATCGGAGAGATGCGTTTTCCTGGATATCCAGAAATTCTGAGCGATGTCCGCATTTACGTGGCTCGATGGCTCGTCATCGAGCTGCCCGAAGCGGTCGAGGACGGCGAACTGCTGGACAACGTACGCCTTCTCGCGACCGAGCTCGCCACTAACGCAATAAAGCACACTATTTCCGGCCGATGGCGCAAAGGATCATTTCGCGTTCGTATGTGGCTCAGTGCCGAGCAGGTCCGTGTCGAGGTCATGGACCAGGGATGGTGGTCGGGGCCGCGACTCCGCGACGACCCCGACAAGACCAGCGGGCGAGGACTGCGCATCCTGGCCGCCGTGGCGACGCGATGGGGAGTGAAGAGGCGCTGGCTCGGCCGGACCGTGTGGTTCGAACTCCCCATCCAGTTTCCCCCGGCCGAGCACCCGGCAGACCTGGAGTCACCGTCCCGGCCGGGCTCGCTGCCGCCGTCGGCAGCAGCTACCTCCACGCCCTCGCCATGACCCGCGTCGACATCGCGTTCAGGAACCTCGTCGCGGGCTAAAAGGCAGCGGACTTATCCAAGGTGCCGGGCGAAGAACCGCAGCGTGTCGTCGGTTTCGTACGCGGGGATCTGCCCATGGCCGCCGGGGTTGGCGTGCAGGGTCTTGTCGGTGGAGGCGAGGGCGTCGAACAGGGTCAGGGCCTGGTCCCGGGGGACCATCTTGTCGTCCCATTGCAGGAGGAACCGCACAGGTACGGTGACCTGGGCGGCGGTGTCGGTCAGCCCGCGCGCGCCGAGCAGGCCCAGCACCGCGGCGCGGATCCGGGGCTCGGCGGCGAGCAGCGGCACCCCGAACCTGCAGCCCATCGACATGCCCCAGTAGCCGGCCGGGCCGGCGCCCACCTGGTCGAGCTCCTGGACCGCGGTCAGCACGGCCTGCCAGTCGGCGACGGTCTGTCCGGCCAGCAGGGTGTGGATGGCCGTGGCCGGTTCGGTCGCGTCCTCATCGGCGGCCATCCGGGCCCGCATGTCGCTCGCCAACTGGATGAACTGCTCGCTTTTCGGCCGGTCGCCGTGGCTGGGGGCGTCGATCGCGGCGACGGCGAAGCCGCCTTCGCCGGCGAACCGGTGTGCGCCGGCCACGATGCCGGGGGCCCTCTTGTGCTGGCCGCCGCCGTGTCCCAGCAGGATCAGCGGGCGGGGGCCGGTGGCGTCCTGCGGCGTGAACAGGACGCCGGTGATCTCGCCGAGGGCGAAGGACTGTTCGGTGACGCCGTCGGTCGACATCTGGGAAGTCACGCTGAAGCGCATGGCGTTGCAAAGCCTTTCGGGGGTGCCTTGGGCGGGCGCTCCCTAGACCATGAGGGGGAGGGAGTCCCGACCTGTCATCACAGCGTTGATCGGTCTCACCTCCTCTGGTCGCAGTGCCTCACGGCGCCGCCGAACTTATCACAACACCGCCTGACCTGGCCGAGGTGGCCGCGGCGAACAGGTCCACCTCCCGCATCGCCTCGCTGAACACCACCGGCGGCACCTCGGCCAGCGACGCCGCCTGCCGGCCACCCTCGGCCGGCCGGTGGAAGCGGACCTGGCCGGTGACCGCGTGGCCGTCGGCGTCCGGCAGGAGATCATGGGAGAACGTCACCTGCCACCCTCCCACCCTGCGCCGAGCCTCCCCGGACCCGCCGCCGTCCCACGGGCCGAGGTGCTCGGCCCGCCACCCCTGCCGCTTGAACAGCGCGTACAGCTTCGGATAGTCCACCACGTGCCCGGCGAACCGATCGGAGTAGACCTCCGTCGCCTCCTCAGCCGCCGTCAGCGGATAGACCTCACGAAAGGCCTGCTTGAACGGCTGCCCCAGCTCCCGCACCACGTCCCGCCAGGCCGCCACCTCCTCCGCGGACGCGCGGGCCGGATGCCACAGCCGCACCGGCACGTCCGGCACGCCCAGCCCCAGCTCGCTCCGCCAAGCACCAGGTGACACCTCGAACTCCCAGATCAGCCGGTCCACGATCGGCTGCCCCGCCAGCCGGCGGTAGGGCGGCGGCGGGTCGCTCGCGTAGCCGGCCTCCAGCGCCCTGACCAGGGTCGCCTGCTGCCGCTGGACCTGCTTGGCCAGGTTTCGCAGCCGCTTGACCTCGTCGGGATGCTCCTGTCTGACCGCCGCCGGGGCCGACCTGAGCTTCTTGTCCCCGTGCCACCATGACAGCTCGACCGCGCCATCGGTCGAGATCACCGCCGTGTGCTCGCCCAGTGCCTGCCGGACCCGGCCGTCCGGCAGCCGGAAGGCGACCTCGATCCGCCCGGCCAGGGCGGGCTCGATCCGTTTGAGCATGCGGTCCAGCTGCTTGGGCACCCCCGCATGCCGGGTCGCCTGACGGGCGGCCCGCAGCGCCGCCATCGCCTCGGGGGTCGGATGGTCCTCCACCGCGCGAGCGATCTCGAACAGCACCCCCTGCGAGGGCAGCGTCCTGGCCTCGGTAGGCGCCACCGCCACCCCGGGCAGCAGCCGCCCCAGCAGCTCAGGCAGCCACGGCTCATCCCGGAACAGCGCCAGCCGGGCGGCCCGGCCGATGGTCTCCTTCTCCCCGGTGGCGAACGCCTTGTCCGCTTGGTAGGGGATCTCGCCGGCATGGATCGCCGCGACCCGGGCCTCGGCCGTCTCCAGGGTCACCCGCGCGAAGTCACGGTAATCAGGCAGGTCGTCGAGCCGCTCCAGCACGTCGGGCAGGGGCGGAAAGGCGTTGAACGAGTGCTCCCGGACCGACTCGGCGAACAGCGCCCGCCGCGGCACATCCCAGCCGAGGAGCAACTCCACCTCGGCGACCGCGATCGGCCCCCGCCCCTCGGTGAGCTGCGCGGCCACCTCCGCGTCCAGCCCTGCGAGCCCGGCCGCCGCCAGCAGCGAGAAGGGGCTGTCCAACCGCTTCTCGCGCAGCAGGAAAGCGACCACCGTGCGGGCGGGCTCGGCCAGCCGCTCCAGCGGCGCTCCGGCAGGGCACCGCACCAGCGCACCGACGCCGACGAACAGGTCCGCCCACTTCCGGGTCGGCAATCCGTCGACCAAGGCCCCGAACAGATCGAGGCACGCCTCGGGGGTGAACACCGGTTGCCTTGTGCGCGCCTCCGCCTCGGTCGAGAAGCGCGCCATCCTGGCCCCACCGGGCCGCTTCCCGACTCGGTAGGCAGCTGGGATCAGGGTGCCCAACTCGACCGCGCTCAGCAGGGAGGTGTCCGGCCACCGCACGTGGTCCTGCCTGGCTCCGGTCATCAGATCCTGCAGGTGCCTGGCTGGAGAGGAAAGCTTCATGCGGGAGATCCTGCCGGACGCCTCCGACACAATCGCTCCTGGCCTGAGCCGGGATCGGGTCGTACGTTGAGATGACCGGAGAAGGAGACGGCATGACCGTACGAGTGGAGCGCGAAGGCCCGGTGACGACCGTCGTGCTCAGCAGGCCCGAGGCGCGCAACGCCGTCGACCGCAAGACCGCCGACGCGCTCACCGAGGCCTTCCGCGCGTTCGACGACTCCGATGCCGACGTCGCGGTCCTGTGGGGGGAGGGCGGCACGTTCTGCGCGGGCGCCGACCTCAAGGCGCTGGACAACCACGTCGGCGAGGACGGCGACGGGCCGATGGGCCCGACCAGGCTGCGCCTGTCGAAGCCGGTCGTCGCCGCCGTCGCCGGGCACGCCGTCGCGGGCGGCCTGGAGCTGGCGCTCTGGTGCGACCTGCGGGTGGCCGAGGAGGAGGCGGTGTTCGGCGTGTTCTGCCGCCGCTGGGGGGTGCCCCTCATCGACGGTGGCACGGTACGGCTGCCGCGCCTCATCGGCCAGAGCCGGGCGATGGACCTGATCCTCACCGGCCGGCCGGTCGGCGCGCGGGAGGCGTACGAGATGGGACTGGCCAACCGGGTCGTGCCCACCGGCACCGCCAGGCAGGCGGCCGAGGAGCTGGCCCGCGAGATCGCCCGCTTCCCGCAGACCTGCCTGCGCGGCGACCGGCTGTCGGTGCTGGAGCAGCACGGCCTCGCCGAGGCCGACGCGATGCGGGGCGAGCTGCGCCACGGCCTCGCCTCGCTGCCGCACGCCGCGGACGGCGCCGCCCGCTTCGCCTCCGGAGCCGGCCGCCACGGCGACTTCGGGCGGCTCTAGCCCCCTGACCGCCGCCACGGCGAGCTCGGGCGGCCCTAGCCTCCTGACCGCCGTGGCGGCCGGGCGGCTAGAGGACCGGGAAGTTCGCCCTGATCACGCCGCGGGGGTCGCGGGCGCGCTTGAGGTCGCGCAGCCTGTCGAGGGTGTCGCGAGGGAAGGCGGACGCGGCGTGCTCGCCGTCGTGCAGCATCGTGTACGGCTTGCGTCCGGTCGTGTGCGGCACCAGGGCCTTCGACAGGCCTTCGATCCGGTCGGCCGTGTCCTGGGACGGCAGGCCGAGCAGGTAGACCAGGTACGGCTCGTCCAGGTGACCGGCCGCGCCGCCGCCCGGGACGGGCCGGGACAGGGCGCCGCCCAGGTGCCTGATCTGCACGCTGACCAGCGGGTCGATCGGGTCGGCCAGCAGCACCTCGGCCACCGCGTCGTCCAGGCTCGTCAGCAGGTACGCGCTGCTCATGCTGGGGAGCGGGTCGGTCGGTTCGGCGCAGATGCCGCCCAGCTCGGCCACCGGCAGCAGGCCACGGCCGTCGCTGATCGCGCCGCCGATCCGGTCGAACGGGCTCAGCAGGTCGCCCGGGTGCTCGCCCAGGAAGGTGCAGTCCACCGTGACGAAGCCCGGCCCGCCGGGGAACTTCAGCAGGTCGAACCAGACGGTCAGCTCCTCCGGAGCCGTCGCGGTGACCTCGCGGTAGGCGGCCAGCACCTCCGGCGCCCGCTCCACCGGCCACATGATCCGCCCGCCGTACAGGAAGGGTGCCGGACGCAGGGCGAACTCCAGCGCCGTCACCACGGCGAAGTCGCCGCCGCCACCGCGCAGCGCCCAGAACAGCTCCGGGTCGGTCTCCGCCGTCACCCTGATCTTCGCGCCGCCGGCGTCGATCGCGTCGAAGGCCAGCACGCTGTCGGCGGCGAACCCGTAGGCCCTGCTGAACCAGCTCAGCCCGCCGCCCAGCGTGTATCCCGTCACGCCCACCACGGGGGAGCTGCCCGCCAGGCCCGTCAGTCCGAGCGGGCTCGCCGCGGCCAGCACCTGGCCCCACTGAGCGCCCGCCCCGACCCGCGCCACACCGTTCGGGCCGGCCTCCGCCGATCCACCGATGATCTCCACACTGTTCAGCCGGTGGGTGCGCAGCAGGATCGTGCCGTCGGCCGAGCCGCTGGCGGAGTGGCCGGTGGGCTGGGTCGTCACCGCCAGGCCGTGCAGGGCGGCATAGCTGACCGTGGCGGCCACGTCGTCGGCGTCCGCCGCCTCGACGACCGCCACGACCTTCTGCTCCACCGCCAGGTTCCACGGTCGGCTCTGCTCGGCGAAGCCGGGGTCGCCGGCGGCCCAGATCGTGCCCTTGATCGTGTTCTTCAGTTCGTTCATGGGGATGACTGTGCATGTAACGGTTTGAGAGTGGCTTGAGGTTGACTTGGGGCGTGGAGCTTCGACTGTTCGGCCCGCTTGAGGTGTACGACGCCGACGGCGTCAGGCTCGATCCCGGCACGCGCAAGCAGCGGGCCGTGCTGGCCATGCTCGCCCTGCGGCCGGGCCGGGCCGTCTCGCTCGACCGGCTCATCGAGGAGCTGTGGGCGGGGGAGGCCCCGGCCAAGGTCACCGCGACGCTCCAGGCGTACATCTCGCACCTGCGGCGGGTGCTGGAGCCGGACCGCAAGCCGCGCACCCCTCCCGCGCTGCTCCTCACCCGCGAGCCCGGCTACCTGCTCGACATCACGCCCGCCCAGACGGACCTGGGCCGCTTCGCCGCCTGGACCGCCGACGGCCGCCGCCTGATCCGGTCCGGCAGGCACGCCGAGGCCGCGGCGGTGCTCGATCGGGCGCTGGCGCTGTGGCGGGGGGAGCCGCTGGCGGAGTTCGCGGGCCTGGCCTTCACCCGCGCCGAGTCCGCCCGGCTGGCCGAGTTGCGGTCGGGCGCGCTGGAAGATCGGCTGGAGGCCCGGCTGGGCCTGGGCGAGGCCGGCATCCCCGACCTTGAGGCGCTGGCCGAGGCCAACCCCTACCGGGAGCGCGCCTGGGGCCTGCTGGTGCTCGGCCTCTACCGGGCCGGGCGGCAGGCCGAGGCGCTGGCCGCCCTGCGCCGGGTGCGCGCCCTGCTGGCCGGCGAGCTCGGCATCGAGCCGGGTCCCGAGCTGAAGCGCCTGGAACAGGCCGTCTTCGACCAGGCCCCGGAGCTGGAAGCCGAACCCCACCCCCCGATCTACGCCGCCCCCGGCTCACCGACCACCCTCCCGCCCGCTCCCGCAGGTCCGGGTGACGTGGTGATCTCGCAAAGTCCGGTCGAGGGCGTCGGTGGGCGGCTGGTGGGGCGGGACGGGGAGGTGCGGGCGGTCGAGGAGCGGCTGGCGGAGGCGCGGGCCGGCCGGGGCGGGCTGGTGGTCGTCACCGGCGAGGCGGGGATCGGCAAGACCAGCCTGGCCAGGGCCGTCGCCGAGCTGGCCGGGGCGCGCGGGTTCCGGGTGGCGTGGGGGCGCTGCCTGGACGGGGGCTCGGCGCCGGCGTTCTGGCCGTGGACGCGGGCGGGCGTGCTCCCGGCGCGGGCGCACGCCGAGCTGTTCGACCTGTACGACGACGTGCTCGCGCACCTGCGCGCCGGGCCGAACCTGCTGGTGCTGGAGGACCTGCACTGGGCCGACGCCTCCTCGCTGAAGCTGCTCGGTCATGTCGCCGGCGAGCTGGCCCGTACCTCCACGCTGGTCCTCGCCACGCTCAGGCCCGAGCCGGGCGAGCACCCGGAGCAGCTGCGCGAGACGCTCGGCGCGCTGGCCAGGGAGGGTCTGCGGATGCCGCTGGCCCCGTTCGACGCCGAGGACGTGCGCCACTACCTGCGCCTGCGCGACGTGCGGGCCGACCCGCTGGCCCTGTTGGACCGCTCGGGCGGTAACCCGTTCTACCTCACCGAGCTGCTCCGTCTGCCGGAGAGCGAACGCGATCTGGTCCCACCGGGCGCCCGCGACGTCATCGACCGCCGCCTGGCCAGGCTCCCCGGACCCACCAGGGAGCTGCTCAGGGCGGCGGCCGTGGCCGGCCGCGAGGTGGACCTGGAGCTGCTGTCCGCGCTGGCCGAGCGGCCGGTCGAGGAGGTCATGTCGCTGCTGGAGCCCGCCCTGGCGACCGGGCTGATCACCGAGGCGGCCGGTTACCGCTTCTCCCACGACCTGGTACGCCAGGCGCTCGACACCGGCCTGGACCGGCTGGCCCGCGCACGGTTGCACCTCAGGGCGGGCGACCATCTGCACCAGGTCCCCGGCGCGGACCCCGCCCTGCTCGCGGGCCACTACGCCGCCGCGGCCCCGCTGGGCGGCTCGGCCAGGGCCGTCGAGCACGCGACCGAGGCCGCCCGCCGGGCCACCGCCGGGCACGGCTACCAGGAGGCCGTCGAGCTGTGGGAGCTGGCGCTCGCGCACCTGCCGGCCGGCGACTCGCCCGCCCGCTGCCGCGCCCTGACCGAGCTCGGGCAGGCGCGCCGCGACGCCGGGGACGCCGAGGGCGCGCTGCGCGACCTCAGCGAGGCGGTCGCCCAGGCCCGCCGGCTCGGCGACCGGCAGGCGCTGGTGGCGGCGGTGTCGGTGTTCGGCGGCCCGGCGGTGTGGAACTGGCGGCCGTACGGGGTCGTGGACGAGGAGATGGTGGCGGTCCTGGAGGAGCTGCTGGCGGGCCCGCTCGCCGACCACGACAGGGCCACGCTGCTGGGCACGCTGGGCGTCGAGCTGTACTACGGCCCGCGCCGGGCCGAGGGCGAACGCCTCGCCGCCGAGGCGGTCGAGCTGGCCCGCGCCCTGCACGATCCGGCCCTGCTCGCCAGGACCCTGAACAACCACCTGCTCGCCTCCTTCGTCCCCGGCCGCAACCCGCAGCGGCTGCGCGCGGCCGAGGAGATGCGCGAGATCGCCCCCCTGGGCAGGCAGGCCCGCCTGATCGCCGGGATCTTCCGGATGTCCTGCCTCCTGCGCGCCGGTGAGCTCGCCGAGTGGGAGCGGGAGCTGGCCCGCTGCGACGAGCTGGTCCGGCGGCTGCGCCGGCCGGAGCTGGAGGCCATGGTCAGGGTGGCGGAGACGGCCGGGCACACCCTGCACGCGCGCTGGCCGGAGGTGGAGTCCCTGCTGGAGCGTTTCCCCGGCCCGAGGTACGGCGCGAGCCTGTGGGGGCTGGACGCCCGCCGCCTGACCGGCCTGTACACCTGCAGGCGCGGCCAGGGCAGGGTGGCCGAGATCCTGGACGAGCTCGTGGCCGCGGCCGGCCGCCCGCTGCTCACGCCGCTCCGCCCGCTCGCCGTGCTGGCCGCGCTCGACACCGATCAGGAGGACCTGGCCCGGCACCTGCTCGCCCGGTGGGGCGCCGACCTGCGCGAGGACTGGTCCGCCGACTTCCTGTGGCCCGTCTGGGGGCTCATCGCCGCCCGGCTCGGCACGCCGGATCCCGAGGATCTGTACGCACGGCTGCGGCCGATCGCGGACCAGCTCATCGTGATGGGCTCCGGCAGCGTCGGCTGGGGCTCGGTCAGGGATGTGCTGGCCCGGCTCGCGTTCCGGCTCGGCCGTACGGACGAGGCCCGTACGCACGCGCGGGCGGCGATCGACGCGCACCACCGCCTGGGCCTGGACCACTGGGAGGCCCGCAGTCGTGAGCTGTGGGAATGTCAGAGCCGCCACGTATCGTGATCTCATGCCTGACATCGAGGTGGCCGGGCGCGACGTGCGCATCACCAACCCGGACAAGGTGGTCTTCCCGCGGGGCGGCCACACCAAGCTCGACCTGATCCGCTACTACCAGGCGGTCGGCGAGGCCGCGCTGCGCGGTGTTCACGGGCGGCCGATGGTGCTCAAGCGCTTCGTGCACGGCATCGAGGAGGAGCCGTTCTTCCAGAAGCGCGCCCCGGCCAAGCGGCCCCCCTGGATCGAGGTGGCCGAGCTGCGCTACCGCTCGGGCCTCGGCGCCGAGGAGGTCGTCTGCACGGACCTGGCGCAGCTCGTCTGGGTGGTCAACCTGGGCTGCGTCGACCTCAACCCGCACCCGGTGCGCGCCGACGACCTCGCCAACCCCGACGAGCTGCGCATCGACCTGGACCCGGTGCCGGGCGTCGCGTACGCCGACGTGCTGCGCACCGCGCAGGTGGTGCGGGAGGTGCTCGGCGACCACGGGCTGACCGCGTGGCCCAAGACGTCGGGCTCGCGGGGGTTTCACGTCTATGCCAGGATCGATCGCCTCTGGCCCTACGCCCAGGTGCGCAAGGCGGCCGAGACGGTGGCGCGCGAGGTCGAGCGGCGCGCCCCCGATCTGGCCACCAGCCGGTGGTGGAAGGAGGAGCGGCACGGCGTCTTCGTCGACTTCAACCAGAACGCCTACGATCGCACCGTCGCCTCCGCCTACTCCGTGCGCGCCCTCCCCGATGCCCGCGTGTCCACGCCGCTCACCTGGGACGAGGTGCCCGGCTGCCGGCCGGAGAGCTTCACGCTCGACACCGTGCCGCACCGGCTGCGGGAGGTCGGCGACCCGTGGCAGGACATGGATCTGCACCCTGGCTCCCTGAACGGCCTGCTGGAGCTGGCCGACGAGCTCGGCCCCGCGCCCAAGCCGCCCAAGGGCAGCGGCCGCAGACAGCAGACCAGGCCCGTCATCGAGATCGCCAAGGCCCAGCACAAGGACGAGGCGATGGCCGGCCTCGAGCGCTGGAAGGCCCGCCACCCGGAGGCGGCCGCCCTGCTGGAGCCTGCCGACGTGCTGGTGGACGGCATGCGCGGGCGCAGCAGCCTGTGGTATCGGATCCGGGTCAACCTGGAGCATGTCCCCGAGGCGCGACGCCCGCCCCAGGAGCCGCTGGAGATCGACTACGACCCCTGGACCTAGCGAGCCGGTCAGGGCCGGAGGTTCTCCAGGTCCTCCAGGAGGCTCGGGTGCTTCGGCTCCCAGCCGAGCGTCTGCCGGGTGTAGGCGCTGGACGAGGGCTGGTCGCTCGAGAAGAGCGCGCCGAGCGGGCCGTAGGTCTCCGCCGGCACCGACTCGACCGGCAGGCCGAGCCGCCGGCCGATGACCGCGGCGATGTCGCGCACCTGGTCCCCCTCGTCGTCCACGGCGTGCCAGGCCGTGCCGGCCGGCGCCTGCTCCAGGGCGAGCCGGAAGAGGACCGCCGCGTCGAGCGCGTGCACGGCCGGCCAGCGCTGGGTGCCGTCGCCCGGGTAGCCGGACTGGCCGCTCTGGCGGGCGATGGCGGTCAGAATACCGGCGAACCCGCCCTCTCCCTCGTTGTGCACCGTGCGCGGCAAGCGTACGGCGCTGCTCCGGACCCCGCGCGCGGCCAGCGCCAGGACCGCCATGACCGCGCGACCGCGACCACCGACCGGCCCGTCGGTGATCAGCGGGTCGGCCTCGGTGGAGACGCGGCCCGGCGCGGCGGGTGTCCCCGAGGCGACGACGAAGGGGTGGGCGGTGCCGACGAGTGCCTGGCCGAGGGTCTCGAGGGCGGCGGTTTCCTCCGCGACCGCGTTCGCGAGGGCCTCCGGGCTGCTGAAGTCGTTGGCGAAGGCCAGGTGGATCACTCCGTCGGCCTGAGCGGCGCCGGCGTGGAGGACGTCCAGATCGGCGAGACCGCCGCGGAGCGCTTCGGCGCCGGCCGCCTCGGCGGCCTGCGCGGAGGCGTCGGAGCGGGCGAGCGCGAGGACGGTGTGGCCGTTGCCGAGCAGTTCGGCGACGACGGCGGAGCCGATCAGGCCGGTGCCACCGGTGACGAAGACGCGCATGGAACTCTCCCGTAAGTGATGGGACTCTTGTCTCATCACTCTAGCAGGGTGATGGGACAAGAGTCCCATCACGTTAGGATGGGCCCATGGGCCGATGGGAACCAGGCGCGCGCGAACGCCTTGTCGTGGCCGCCGTCGACCTGTTCACCGAGCAGGGCTACGACGCCACCACGGTCGCGCAGATCGCCGAGCGCGCCGGAGTCACCAAGAGCACCTTCTTCCGGCACTTCCCCGACAAGCGCGAGCTGCTGGTGGCCGGCCAGGAGGCGCTGAGCCGGCTGCTGGCCGAGGGGATCGCCGAGGCGCCTGACGGCGCCAGCCCGCTCGAAGCGGTCGCCGCCGGTCTCGAGCGTGCCTCCACCGCGATGGGCGCCATGAGTCGCCGGCTCGCCCCTCGCCTGAAGGCGGCCGTCGCCGCCAGTGCCGAGCTGCAGGAGCGTGACGCGCTCAAGAGCGTCAGCCTCGCGGCCGCGATGACCACCGCGCTGGTCGCCCGCGGCGTGCCCGACCCGACCGCGGCTCTCGCGGGCGAGCTGGGCGTCCTCGCCTTCAAACGGGGGTACGCGAAATGGTCCGAGAGCGATCGTGACGTCAAGGACGAGCTCGCCGGCTACGCCTTGGCGGCCCTGGACGAGCTGCGCGCGGCAAGCGCGTCACTGGGCTGACCCCATCAGGCGGTTACTTTCTGGTCTGTCGCTGGTAGCCCTCGTCGCCGCCGTAGACCCGTAGGTCGGGGTCGCCCTCCGGCTGGTTGGCCGGGCTGGTCGGTGAGGCCGTGTGCTCCACGGCGAAGTCGTCGGACAGGGGCACCGGCGGGCACAGGTAGTCGGCCCAGGAGATCCGGCCCAGGGGAGTGGCGTCGGTGGTGAGCGCGCCCGCTCGCTGCGCGGCGAACAACTTGCCCGGGTAGCGCACGCGTACGCACAGGCGGCGCGACCGGTGGGCCCGTAGCCAGGTGCGGACCAGCTCGTCGGTGCCGAGCACCTGCGGCCCGCCGAACTCCAGCGTCTCGCCCCGCGGGCCGTCGGCGAGCAGCCCGCCCAGGCGCGCGGCCACCTCGGCGGTGTCGATCGGCTGCCAGGGGACCGAGGGGTCCACCGGGATCGCGGGCAGGCCGGCCAGCCTGCGCAGCAGCCGGTCCAGCCACTGGTGGTAGTGGGTGGTGCGGAGCACGGTGTGGCCGAGGCCGCTGCCCCTGATCACGCGCTCGGCCTCGAACTTGTGCCGCGGCAGCCCGGTGGGCACCCGGTCGGCGCCGACCGGCGAGACGTACAGCAGGTGAGACACCCGCGCCTCGCGGGCGGCCGAGACGAGGGTCAGGGTGCCCGCGACGTCCATGCGCTCGGACCCCTTGCGACCCTGGGTGGCCAGGTGCACGATCGCGTCGCAGTCGCGCGCCGCCTGCCTGACGCCGTTGCCGGAGGCCAGGTCGCCCCGCACCCAGGTCACGTCGGTCCCTTCCCGCTCGCGGCGGCTCATCGCCCGGACCTGGTGCCCCCGCCTGACCAGAGCTGGCACCACGGCCCTGCCCAGCGTGCCGGTCGCTCCCGTAACCAAAATGCGCATAACGGGCACATACCCGGTTAACGCCTGTCCGTGCGTCTGCGGGGTAGGGCGCTGCACATGGCTCGAATCGCAGCGGAATCCCTGGTGGAACGGCTCGCCGAGTGGGACGTCGACACCGTCTTCGGCATGCCCGGCGATGGCATCAACGGCATCATGGAGGGCCTGCGCCGCCATCGCGACCGGGTGCGCTTCGTCCTGGTGCACCACGAGGAGGCCGCCGCCTTCATGGCCACCGGCTACGCCAAGGCGACCGGCCGGATCGGCGTCTGCCTGGCGACCTCGGGGCCCGGCGGCATCCACCTGCTCAACGGGCTCTACGACGCCAAGCTGGACCACGCGCCCGTGCTGGCCATCACCGGCATGCAGGAGACGTCCGTGCTCGGCACCGCCTACCAGCAGGAGGTCCACCTGGACCGGCTGTTCGAGGACGTCGCCGAGTACAACATGATGATCAGCAACCCGGCGCAGCTCCCGTCGCTGGTGGACGTGGCGATCAGGACCGCCTACGCGCGGCGCGGGGTCGCCCATCTCACGATCCCCAACGACGTGCAGGTCGCCGACGCGGGCGCCGAGCCGTACCAGAGCCTCGGCCCGGTCAGGCCGCCGCGGACCGCGCCCGTCTACCTGCGGGGATCCGGGCTGCCGCGCGCGGAGGACCTGGAGTGGGCGGCCGAGGTGCTCAACGGGGCCGCCCGCCCGGCCATGCTGGTCGGGGCGGGGGCACTGCACGCCAGGGACGAGGTGCTGGCCGTGGCGGAGGCGCTGGGCGCGCCCGTGGTCAAGACGCTGCCCGGCAAGGCGGTCATCCCCGACGACTCGCCGTACACGACGGGCGGCATCGGCCTGCTCGGCACACTGCCGAGCGAGGAGCTGATGGAAGAGGCCGACGTGCTCCTCATGGTGGGGACGAACTTCCCCTACACCAAATACCTGCCCGAGCCGGGCAAGGCGCGGGTGGTGCAGTTCGAGGCGGACCCGGCCAGGGCGGGCACCAGGATCGCGACGGACGTGCCGGTGGTGTGCGACGCCAAGGAAGGGCTGCGCGAGCTGCTGCCGCTGCTCACCCCCCGGAACGGCAACGCCCATCTGGCGAAATATCAGGAAAAGATGGTGAAGTGGCGGGGCGACATGGACACGCTGGAGAACGGCGAGCGCGACCCCATCGCCCCGCAGTACGCCGTGTCCGTCCTCGACGAACTGGCCGCCGGTGACGCCATTCTGACCTGCGACAGCGGCACCATCGCCACCTGGGCGGCCAGGCACTGGACGATCCGCGACGGGCGCGAGTTCTACCTGTCCGGCACGCTGGCCTCGATGGCGCCCGGCCTGCCGTACGCCATCGCCATGCAGCACGCCCACCCCGGCCGGCAGGTCATCGCCTACGTCGGCGACGGCGGCTTCGCCATGCTCATGGCCGAGTTCCTCACCGCCGCCCAGCACCGGCTGCCGGTCAAGGTCATCGTCAACAACAACAACTCGCTCGGCCAGATCCTCTGGGAGCAGATGGTGCTCGGCTACCCCGAGCACGGCGTCCGCTACCCCGAGCCGGAGGCCGACTTCTCCACCTGGGCCCGCGCCTGCGGCGGTTTCGGCGCCAAGGTCGGCAAGGCCGCCGACCTGGCACCGGCGATCAGCCAGGCGCTCGCTCACGACGGCCCGGCCCTGGTGGACGTGGACGTGAACCCGAACGAGCCGCCCATGCCCGGCAAGGTCTCCTACGAACAGGCCAAGAACTTCGCCCAGGCCTTCCTCAGAGGCCAGCCGCACAAGGCCGCCATCGCCACCACCCTGTGGAAGGACCGCATCCAGCGACTGGGCGACTAGACCACCGGTGACCGGGCGCGGGCGATGCGGGCCGTCTCGGCCGCCTGCGACCGGGCGCGGGCGATCCCCACCGTCTAGGCCGCCTGTGACCAGGCGCGGGCGATTCCGGTCGTCGCGCTGAGCAGCGGCTCCACCAGGCGGGGCAGCTCCCGCGAGCGCCGGGCGGACAGCACGATGCCCAGGGCCGCGATGGCCCGCCCCGCCACCAGGACGGGCGCCGCCGCCGAGCACGAGCCCAGCGACATCTCCTCGAACGTCAGCGCGTAGCCCTGCGCCCGGACCGTCGCCAGCTCCCGCGCCAGCCGGCCCCGCTCGGTGATCGTGTGCGAGGTGGGCCGCTCCAGCCGGCGCTCCAGATAGGCCCGGACGAACCAGTCGGGCTCGTACGCCAGCAGCGCCTTGCCCACTCCCGTGGGGTGCATGGGCAGCCGGGATCCCGTTCTGGAGACGATCGGCACCGCCCGCTTGCCGTACACCTTGTCCACGTACAGCACCTCCAGGCCGTCGCGGACGGCCAGGTGCACGTTCTCGCCGGTGTTGCCGAACAGCTCCTGCAGCCACGGGTGCGCCACGTCGTACAGCGGGTCCGGCGCGAGCCGGCCGAGCTCCCACAGCCGTAACCCCACCTGGAACCGCCCGTCCGGGGTGCGGCTGAGCGCCTGCCAGCGCTCCAGCTCGCCGACCAGCCGGTGCGTCGTCGTCAGCGGCAGCCCGCCGCGGGTGGCCAGCTCGGTGAGGGAGAGCCGCGGATGCGCCGCGTCGAACGCGCCCAGCAGGGCGAGCACCTTGGACGTGACCGTACGACCCGGCTCGCGGGATCTCCCTGACATGGGTCCATCGTGCAATATTCTTCCACTCAGTGGAAGCGACCTGTCGGCTCATCCACCGCCGAAGCAGGATGCTTCCCATATGCGGACTCAAGTGGGGATCATCGGTGCCGGGCCCGCCGGCCTGCTCCTGTCGCACCTGCTGCACCTGCGCGGCATCTCCTCGGTGGTCCTGGAGAGACGCAGCCGTGATTACGTCGAGCGGCGGGTGCGGGCCGGGGTGCTGGAGCAGGGCACGGTCGACACGCTCATCGCGGCCGGCGTCGGCGCGCGCCTGCTCCGCGAAGGGCTGCCACACCACGGCATCGAGCTCAGGTACGACGGCGAACGCCACCGGATCGCCTTCGAGAAGCTCGTGCCCGGCAGGGCCATCACCGTGTACGGCCAGCAAGAGGTGGTCAAGGACCTCATCGCCGCCAGGCTGGAGGCGGGCGGCGACATCCGCTTCGAGGTCGAGGACGTGGCGGCGCACTCCCTGGCGGACCGGCCGTACCTGACCTTCGGCGGCGAGCGGCTCGACTGCGACGTGATCGCCGGCTGCGACGGGTTCCACGGCGTGTCCCGGCCGGCCGTCCCGCCGGGCGTGCTGCAGACCTACGAGCGCGACTACCCGTTCGCCTGGCTGGGCATCCTGGCCGAGGCGGCGCCGTCGTCGGACGAACTCATCTATGCCCGGACCGAGCGCGGCTTCGCCCTGCACAGCATGCGCTCGCCCACGATCAGCCGCTTCTATCTGCAGGTGCCGCCGGACACCGACGCGGTCGAGTGGCCCGACGAGCGCGTCTGGGCCGAGCTGAGGACACGCCTGGAGACCGTGCCCGGATTCACGCTGACCACCGGCGAGATCATCGAGAAGAGCGTCACGCCGATGCGCGGCTTCGTCACCGAGCCCATGCAGTACGGCAGGCTCTACCTGGCCGGCGACGCCGCGCACATCGTGCCGCCCACCGGCGCCAAGGGGCTGAACCTGGCCGTCGCCGACGTCCGGGTGCTCACCGAGGCACTGACCGCGTTCTTCCACGACGGCAGCACCGGCGCGCTCGACGGCTACTCGGCCGCCTGCCTGAAACGGGTGTGGCGGGCGCAGCACTTCTCCTGGTGGATGACCACGCTGCTGCACACCTTCGACTCCGACGACGCCTACGGGCGGCGGCTACAGCTGTCCCACCTGGACTATGTGACCTCCTCCGAGGCGGCGGCGACCACCCTGGCGGAGAACTACGTAGGACTCCCCTGGTGAGCCGCAGGCAAGCGACCCCCGCAACCGCGTATGCAAGCGACCCCCGGAACTGAAGGAACGCGATGACCCATCCGCCCTATCTGAGCCCAGGCTACGGCAGCACCGTCCTGCGCGCCCCCTCCCAGCCGCCGGTGGCGTTCAAGGCCGACCCGGACGCGATCGAGCTGACCAGCCCCGTCTTCGGCCACCAGGAGGTCGGCGCGCTCGACGCCGACCTGACCAGGCAGCACGACGGCGAGCCGATCGGCGAGCGCATCATCGTGACCGGCCGCGTCCTCGACGCGGGCGGGCGTCCCGTCCGCGACAGCCTGATCGAGCTGTGGCAGGCCAACTCCGCCGGCCGGTACGCCCACGCGGGCGACCAGCACCCAGCCCCGCTCGACCCCAACTTCACCGGCGGCGGCCGCTGCCTCACCGACGCGGACGGCCGCTACCGGTTCGTCACCATCAAGCCCGGCGCCTACCCGTGGCGCAACCACCCCAACGCCTGGCGCCCCGCCCACCTGCACTTCTCGGTGTTCGGCCAGGCGTTCACGCAGCGGCTCATCACCCAGATGTACTTCCCCGGGGACCCGCTGATGGCGCTCGACCCGATCTATCAGTCGATCCCCGACGAGCCGGCCAGGCAGCGCCTCATCTCCTCCTACGCCCACGACGTCACCGAGCCCGAGTGGGCGCTCGGCTACACCTTCGACATCGTGCTCGGCCGGACCCCGGTGGAGCCCTCATGACGACCCTTCCCGCGACCCCCTCGCAGACGATCGGCCCGTTCTACTCCCACGCGCTGCCCTACCCGCACGACTGGGAGCTCGTCCCCGGCACCCACCCCGAGGCGATCACGCTGTCGGGCACCGTCCGGGACGGCGCGGGCGAGCCCGTGCCCGACGCGCTCCTGGAGATCTGGCTCGGCGACACCGGCGACCGGGGCGCCCTGCTCCGCGGCGACGGCCAGGTGTCCGGCTTCGGCCGCTGCGCCACCCGGCCCGACGGCGGCTACCGTTTCCGGCTGGCCCGGCCGGCCGGGCCGTACCTGTCGATGCAGGTCTTCGCTCGCGGCCTGCTGCGGTCGGTCCTCACCCGCGTGTACCTGGAGGACCGGCCGGATCCTTTCCTGGACGGCCTCGACCCCGCCCGCCGCGCCACCCTCATCGCGACCGGGCCGGCCGGTGACCACCGGTTCGACGTACGGCTCCAGGGCGAGGGCGAGACGGTCTTCCTTGATTTTTGACGCGACTTCTGACGCGGGCCCGCCGTCCTGCTCGGACGGCGGGTTGCTGGCGCCGGTGCGGGCGGGCACCCGGGTGGAGGCGCTCACGTCGGATCGGGCGTGGGTGCGGGCCATGCTGGACGCCGAGGCGGCGCTCGCCCGTGCCCAGGCTCGCGCCGGCCTGATCTCCGGCGAGGCGGCGGCCCTGATCGACCGTACGGCGGCGGCGCTCACGGTGGACGCCGCCGACCTCGCCCGCCGCTCCCGCCAGTCGGCGGGCCCGGTCGTGCCCTTGGTCGCCGACCTGCGCTCGGCCGTGGCCGGGGCCGGCGGGGAGGCCGTGTCCCGGGCCGGCGGGGAGGATGTGTCCCGGGTCGGCGGCGAGGACGTGGCCCGCCTGGTCCATCTGGGGGCCACCACCCAGGACATCCTGGACACCGCCGCCATGCTGGTCGCCACCCGGGCGATCGCCGTCATCACCGCCGACCTGGACGCCGTCCTGACCCTCCTGGCCGACCTGGCCGAGCGTCACCGCACCACCGTGATGGCCGCCCGGACCCTCGGGCAGCACGCGGTGCCGACGACCTTCGGCCTCAAGGCGGCCGGCTGGCTCACCGGCCTCCTGCACACCCGCGACCGCCTGCGCGCCCTGCCCCTCCCCGCCCAACTCGGCGGCGCCGCAGGCACCCTCGCCGCCCTGGTCGAAGCCACCCGCAGCGAGGCCGCCCGCGAGGGACCCGCCCGCGAGGCCGCCCGCGGGGAGGCCGCTGGTGATGCGTCGCTGCGGGTACTGGCGCTGGTCGGGGTCTATGCCGAGGAGCTCGGGCTGGCGGTGCCGCTGGCGCCC
Source organism: Nonomuraea glycinis (assembly GCF_035920485.1). GTDB lineage: Bacteria > Actinomycetota > Actinomycetes > Streptosporangiales > Streptosporangiaceae > Nonomuraea > Nonomuraea glycinis. Next base: position 8,683,255 of record NZ_CP109166.1, on the reverse strand, counting down.
TGGCACGCGGAGCGGTCGGTGATCGGCGAGCTCGGGGCCGCGCTGTCCGGTACGGCGAGAGCCCTCGGCAAGCCGGCGACGGACGTGATCCTCATGGCCCAGACCGAGGTCGGCGAGGTCGCCGAGTCCTCGCAGGGCGGCTCCTCCGCCATGCCGCACAAACGCAATCCCGCCCTGTCGGTGCTGATCCGCTCGGCCTCGTTCCAGGTGCCCGCGTACGCGCAGGCGCTGGCCCAGGTGGGGGAGCACGAGCGGGCCGCGGGGGCCTGGCAGGCGGAGTGGGCGCCGTTGCGCGAGTGTCTCAGGCTGACCGGGGGCGCCGCCGAGACGGCCGTGGAGCTGGTCGGCGGGCTGCGGGTCTTCCCCGACAGGATGCGCGCCAACGTGGAGCTCACCGGCGGTCGCACGGTCTCCGAACGGCTCGCCGCCCACCTGGACAGGGACGACCTGCGCGCGATCCTGGACCGTGACGGCCCGCTCGACGTCCCACCGGACGCGCTGGACCAGGACGCCCCACAGGACCTGCTGGACCCGGCCGGCTACCTGGGCGCCGCCCCGGAGCTGGTCGACCGGATTCTCGCCGCCTACCGGGCGCGATCGTGAACGCCAGTATCGGAGTGAGCACGTGAAGCTGCATCACCGCCTCGACGGACCCGCCGACGGGCCGCTGCTGATCCTCGGCCCGTCACTGGGCACCACCCTGGACGTCTGGCAGCCCCAGGTGCCGGCGCTGACCGCCGCTTGGCGGGTGCTCAGGTACGACCTTCCCGGGCATGGCGACTCGCCGCCGGCCGAGGGGTTCACCATCGACGACCTGGCGCAGGCCGTACTGGATCTGGTGGATGAGCCGTACGTCGCGATGGGGGGGATCTCGGTCGGCGGCGCGATCGCCGCCACCGCGGCGGTCATGGCACCGGAGCGGGTACGGAGCCTCGTCCTGTGCTGTTCGTCGGCCCGGTTCGGCGAGCCGGGGCCGTGGCTGGGACGGGCGGCGCTGGTGCGCGGCAAGGGCGTGACCTCGCTCGCGCCGGTCCTGGCGACGCGCTGGTTCTCCGCGGGCTACGACGGCGGCTGGGTGCTGGACATGCTGGGTCAGGTCGACTCCGCGTCGTACGCCGCCTGCTGTGAGGCGCTGGCCGCCTTCGACCTGACGCCCCGTCTGCCGGAGATCGCCGCCCCGACGCTGGTCGTGGCCGGAGCCGACGATCCCGCCACCCCGATCGAGCACGCGCTCACCCTCGCCACCGGAATCCCGGGCGCACTGCTCGCGGCGGTGCCCGGAGCGGCGCACCTGGCGAGTGTCGAGCGCGCCGACGCGGTGACCCCCGCGATCCTGCGCCACCTCTCCCACACACCGGTGCCGACGGCCGGGACAAGGGACTCGCGGCAGGGGAGTGCCCAGGGGCCGGCCGGGACGGAGGGTCCGGGGAGTGCTGATGGGGCGGCCGGGATGCGGACCCGGCGGGAGGTGCTCGGGGACGCGCATGTCGATCGTGCCATCGCCGCCACCACCGACTTCACCAGGGACTTCCAGAGTTTCATCACCCGCTACGCCTGGGACGAGATCTGGAACCGCCCCGGCCTGGACAGGCGGACCCGTAGTTGCGTCACGCTCACCGCACTGGTCGCGCACGGCCACCTCGACGAGCTCGCGATGCACGTACGCGCGGCCTTACGCAACGGTCTGACGCGCGAGGAGATCGGTGAGGTGCTGCTGCAGAGCGCCGTGTACTGCGGGGTTCCGGCGGCCAACGCCGCCTTCGGAGTGGCCCAGCGCACGCTCGCGGCCCTGGATGCGGAAGGGTAAAAGGGTTTTGTCATGGTTTAGGGTTTAAAGGGTGAATCTCCAGGAAGGCTGGGCCGCCTCGCCGCTGCGATCGGTGATGGACCTGCTCGGCCACACGCAGCTCGACAGAATGACCACCGAGCCGGGACTGGTGTCCGCGGTGGACCAGCACGCCGCCGAGCTGCGGGACGCGATCCCGATGGACCGCGAGACCCTGGGCGACTACGTGCTGGGATTCCTGGACGAGCTGCGCGACCGGGAGTGGATGTTCGACGGCGAGCTCGACGCCCCCGCGCTGCGGCTCACGGCGGCCTGCTGGCTCGCCAGGGAGTCAGGCTTCCTCGAAGACGGCCTACCGGCCTGAACGACCTGGCGTCCGGCGGCCTGTACGGCTGGCCGGCCTGTACGGATCACCGGCCTTCAACGCACTACCGGCCTGTACGGACAACCGGCCTTCAACGGACTACCGGTCTTCAACGGACTACCGGCCTGTGCGGACAACCGGCCTGACGGACCGGCCGGCCCGGGAAGCGAGCCGGCCGGTTCGCAGGCTCAGGGCTGGTCGTAGCCCGACCGGGTGGCGCCGCCCGGCCCGGGGCCGCCCGGCCCGGGGCCGGTGGTGCGGGTCGTCGGCTGCTCGGTCATCGAGGCGGCGTCTCCGCGACCTCGCTGGTACGCCTCGGCCTGTGCCCTGGCCTGGGGCGCCTCGGCCTCGACACGGCCGATCCACCGCTCCCACCGCTGCTGCATCGGCCGGATGAGACCGCCGCCGATCCCGATGGCCGCGATCGCGCCGATGGTGGCGAGCACGGTGATCAGCACCGGTGTGGTGACCGCCGTGGCCACCCCGATCTGGGTCAGCGCGGCGATGATGCCGAGCGCCCAGATGAACACCTGGGCGGCGACGGCCAACAGGCGGCCGTACGACAGCCCGCCCAGTGCGCCCCTGATGACGTCGCCGACGGCCTTGGCGATCGCCCCGGCCACGACGATGATCACGATGGCGACGATGGCGCTGGGCAGCCAGGCCACCACGCCGTTGAGCAGCGCGGAGATCGGGTTCGGCCCGAAGACGCTGAAGGCGATCTGCAGAGTGACCAGGATGATCGCGTAGAAGACGATCTTCCCGACCAGGCTGCTGGCGTCGTACTGGCTACGGGACAGCCACCGCTGCACGCCGCTGCGCTCCACCAGCCGGTCGAAGCCGACCCGCTCAAGGATCTTGTCGACGACCTTCATCAGCACCTTCGCGATGATCCAGCCGATGACGAGGATGATCAGGAACGCGATGAACCTCGGGACGAACGTCGCAATCTGCCGCCAGGCATCCGATATGCCTTGGCCTATGTTGATGTCCACGGTTTCCCCCTCCGAGGAGCCAATGCCAACGCGCTACCCGGTCAGAAGGCCGATCACGCACATAGCGTAATCAATGGGCTGCATTTTGCATTTTCGGGACAAATGGCAGGGTGGCGGCTAGGTGAAGGCCTTGACCCGGCGCAGAACGAGGGCGGTGTCCACCGTCTGGACGCCGGCCAGGGCGCCGAGCCGGTCGCTCAGGTAGGCGTACAGGTCGCGGGTGGTGCGGCAGAGCACCGAGACGGTCAGGTTGGCCTGGCCGGTGATGGCCGCCGCGAACCGCACCTCGGGGTGGCCCGCCACCGCGAGACCCGCCGCGGCGAGCGCGTGCGGGGTGACGGTCAGCCAGCACATCGCCTCGACGTCGTGCCCCATCGGCTCGTGGTCGTACTCGACGGCGAAGTACAGCGCGCCCGTGCCGCGCAGCCGGTCCAGACGCCGCCGGACCACGGACTCGGACTGGCCGGTGCCCGCCTGCAGCTCGGCGAGCGTGGCCCGGCCGTCCCGCCGCAGCATGCCCAGCAGGGCCTCGTCGACGGCGTCCAGCACGACCGGCGCCGCGACGGCGGGGACGGCCGGAAGGCGCAGCGCGGCCTCCTCGGCCGGATCCAGCGCGCTGGTCTTGCCCAGCCAGCCGACCGGGCCGCCGTAGAAGGAGTGCAGGACGCAGTGCGCGCTGACCGAGGTGACGCGCGGGGTGCGCGGGAGGCGCTCCAGGAGCAGTTCGTCGCGCTCCTGCCGGCTGCGCGGCTTCATCAGGCACAGCACCTCGGTGCCGCCCGAGACCAGGTCCACGAACTGGGTGTCGGGACGCTCGGCCAGCGCGGCCGCCAGCCGCGCCGCCACGTCGGGCGTGCAGCCGAGCCGGACGATCCAGCTGTCCTGCCCCAGGCGGCTGCCGTCGGTCATGCCGGTGATCCGCAGTCGCGCGGTGCCGCGCAGCCGGCGGAACCGGCGGGCGACGGTCTGGTCGGACACGCCCAGCACCCGCGCGATCCGGTTGAACGGCGCCCGCCCGTCGAGCTCCAGCGCCTGCAGCAGCTTCAGGTCGAGAGCGTCAAGCGTCTGAGGTGCCAAAGGGTTCTCCCGCGCGGCGGCCAGGGGACACGGCCGGGCCCGCGACGGACTCGTGCGGGCCGGTCGATGCCATCGTAGGCACGCCGGCCAGGGACGACGGCTCCGCCACGGCCGCTTCGACCCGCTTCGGGCCGCGCAGCAGGACGGCGGCGGCCAGCGCGGCCAGCACCAGCAGGACGGCGGAGACGAGCAGGCACAGCCGCAGGCCGCCGAGGAACGCCGCCGACACGGCGGACAGCGCACGGCCGGCGTCGGCGCCCAGGTCGAGCTGGGTGACCGCGCCGACCCCGCTCGCCTCGGCGGTGTCCAGGACCTGCCGGGCCCGCGCCCCCGTCAGCCCCGCGTCGGCGAGCCGTACGGGCAGATCGTGCAGCGCCCGCACGGACAGCAGCGCGCCCAGTACGGCCGGTCCGAGCGCGCCGCCGACCTGCCGGAAGGCGTTGTTGCCGGCGGCGGCCATGCCCGCCTGGTGCCGTGGCACCGAGGCTACGGCGGTGTTCGTGATGCACGGGAACGCCACGCCCAGCCCCAGCCCGAGCAGCGCCAGGCGCCAGGCCACCGACCCGAACGAGGTGTGCACGCCGAGCGTCGTCAGCGACAGCAGGGCGGCGGCCGCCACCAGCAGGCCGGCCGTGATGAGAACCCGGGCCGACACCCGGCGCATCACGCGGCCCATCACCGCGCCCAGCAGCATCGACACCACGTTGACCAGCACCATGCGCACCCCCGACTGCAGGGTGTCCAGCTGCTGCACCAGGCCGAAGTAGAGGCTCAGGATGAAGAAGAAGCCGATCAGCCCCAGGAAGCTGATCAGGGCCACCAGCGCGGAGGCGGTGAACCCCGGGCTGCGGAAGAGCGACAGGTCCAGCATGGGCGTCTCGCTGCGCTTCTCCACCACCACGAACGCGGCGCCGCTCACCACGCCGAGCGCCAGCGCCACGAGCGTCCGCGGGTGCGTGAACGACTCGGCGCCGCCCTCGATCACCCCGTACACCAGAGCCGTGATCGCCACCGCGGCGGTGAACTGGCCGGGCCAGTCCAGCTTGCGCGCGCGGGGCGCCCGGGACTCGGTCAGCTTGCGCGCGGCGAAGGCCATGGTGAGCAGCGACACCGGCACCGGCAGGAGGAAGATCCACCGCCAGCCCACGTGGGCGACGAGCACGCCGGCCAGCAGCGGGCCGAGCGCCATGGCCGCCATCATGCAGGCGGTCCACAGCCCGATGTACTTGCCGCGCTCGTGCGGGTCCGGCACCGCGTGGCTGATCAGCGCCAAGGTCGCCGGCAGCAGCGCGGCCGACCCCGCGCCGGCCAGCGCCTGGCCCGCCCACAGGACCTGGATCGACGGGGCGCACAGCGACACCAGCGCGCCGAGCGCGCACAGCGCCAGGCCCACCTGGTAGACCTTCTTGCGGCCGTGCACGTCGCCGAACACCCCGGCGGTGAGGATGAGCGCGGCCACCGGCAGCACGAAGGCGTCGGAGACCCACGCGAGCTGCGCGGTCGTCGCCCCCAACGCGCGCTGGATCGTCGGCAGGCTCACCACGACGGTGGTCACCGGCAGGTAGGCGACGAAGACTCCGGCGCAGGCGAGCGCGACGGTGGCTCTCCTTGAGCGGTCGCTACTCGGAACGTTCACTACATTTCCCCCTGTGCGGGCTCAGCGCGCCGCGGTCGATGGCAACCGCGCTACTCTGCGTCAAGCCCGGCGTCAGGTGCCAGCCGGAGCCCTCTCATCGCGGGAACCCGACACCGAAGCCTCGGTCATGGGAGCTTTCCGACACGGCTCGCGAGACGGACGACCGGTGCGGATCGGCTGAGCATCCGGACTCCGTGCAGCCGGACCTTGCAGCCGGACCTTGCAGTCGGGCTCCGCAGCCGGGCATGAAAAAGCCCCAGGTCGGCAGGTGCCGAGATCTGGGGCTTTCGTGAAGTGGACGATACTGGGATTGAACCAGTGACCTCTTCCGTGTCAGGGAAGCGCTCTCCCGCTGAGCTAATCGTCCGTATTGAGTTAGGTCACTCAGAGCGGAAGACGGGATTCGAACCCGCGACCCTCACCTTGGCAAGGTGATGCTCTACCACTGAGCCACTTCCGCATGGCGTTGCACTTTACTTTAGCGGATCCCGGAGGGTCCGCTGACCTGCGCCGAGGTGGAGACGGGATTTGAACCCGTGTAGACGGCTTTGCAGGCCGCTGCCTCGCCTCTCGGCCACTCCACCAGGAGTTTGAACTCCGAGCGGAAGACGGGATTCGAACCCGCGACCCTCACCTTGGCAAGGTGATGCTCTACCACTGAGCCACTTCCGCGTGCGTCCGGCACTGCCGGTCACGGGAAAACCATATCGCCTTCGCGGAGTGCCCGTGTGCACGGAGAGGACTGTGAAGCGAAAATCAACGGATGATGCGTACGTCTTTCGCCCGGACGAACCCGACCCGGTGGCCGAGCTGGATCTGGTGGTAACGCAGGTCGCCCTTGACCATGACGTTCTTGGCCGGCTTGAACGATGTCGCCGACTGGTAGGTGCCGGTCAGGGTCTGGCCGACGGTGTAGGACTGGCCCTGGGGGATGGTGTACGGAAGCGCGACATGGGGCTGGAATGCGACCCCCGTGCCCCTATAGGCGGATTTTTCTGGGTACGCCCGGCCGTACACCTTGACGGTGGGTTTGATCGGGGTGATGAGCGGGCCTCGGGCCGGGATGGCGGTCGGTCGTGCCGGCGGGTTGCGGAACCAGGCCTTCTGGCCGAGATACCAGATGGCCGTCCAGTCGCCGCGCCGCTCGGCGACCGCGTACCGCTGGCCGGTGGAGGCGCGGGCGCTGTGGTCGTAGACGCTGTACGTGCTGGGCTTGCCCACGCGCTTGCCGATGTCGTCGATCAGCTGGGCGCGGGGGTGCGGCTCGGTGCGCAGCCACACCACCGAGGCGCCGTGCGGGGGACACTCACGGGCGGGCTTGGCGGCCGTACAGCCGGTGAAGCGGGGCCGGTGGTCGTCGTAGGACGGCCGGATGAGGACCGACCCGCCGCCCTCCTGCCGCGCGTCCTCCTCGTACCACTGCTCCGGCACGTCCTCCTCGTACGGCGCGTCCCAGCCGGGGCTCGCGAACCCGTCGTCGTACGCCGCGTCCACCTCCGACGGCGGCTCGTGCCAGGTGCCCTCGAAGGACCGGTCCCCGTCGTACGGCCGCTCCCGCAGGGCCTTGTCGTAACGGCCGGTCCGGCCGAACGGCTTGCCCAGCAGGTCGAAGTAGTGGGCCCAGTCCCAGTAGGGGCCCGGGTCGTCGTGCATGGCGGGCAGGGTGTCGGGGGTGGTGCCGGGGACGTTGTCGTGGCCGAGGATGTGGGCGCGGTCGAGCGGGATGTCGTGCTCGTCCGCCAGGTAGCGGACCAGGTCGGCCGAGGCCCGGTACATCGCCTCGGTGTACCAGGTGCCGCCCTTGGCCAGGTAGCCCTCGTGTTCGATGCCGATCGAGCGGCTGTTGACATCCCAGTTGCCCGCATGCCAGGCGATGTCCTTGCTCAGCACGTGCTGGGCGACATGTCCGTCGTTGGAGCGGATCGTGTAGTGCCAGCTCACGTACTTCGGGTTCTTCACCAGCGTCGGGATGCCGGGGTAGGTCCCTTCGGTGTCGTGGATGACGATGTAGTCGATCGGCCGGGCGTGCGCGAGACGGTCGTGGTTGCCGTAGTCCTTCTTGCCGGTCCGCTTGTATGCGGCCGGCATCCACTCGCAGGTCAGCGTGTGCGGGCACTCGGCCCGGCTCGCCGCCCTGCGTAGCGGCGCGGGTGCCCGCAGGCCCGGGTCGGCCGGCAGTCGCACCACGGAGCCGTCGTCCGTACGGCGTGAGACCCCGTCGCGGATCACCGAGAGCACCTCGTCGGCGAAGCTCCGCGAGCCCGCGTACCGGGTGATCGCGCCGTGCCATTGCGCCGGGTCCGCGCCGTGCCACTGCGCCGGGTCGGTGACGGGCCGCTCCTGGAAGGAGGCGAGCAGCGCGGCGCCGCCCCTGATGTTCGCGGCCGGATCGCTGCGCAACCGCGCCGCGCTGAGCCCGGTCAACCGCCCGGCCTCCCGCAACATCGCCCCGCCGGCACCCGCCTCCCGCAACATCGCCCCGCCGGCACCCGCCTCTCGCAACATCGCCCCGCCGGTACCGGATGCACGCGCGCTCCCGGAGGCAGGGAGCTCGGTCCGCGGGGAGTCGGAGGGGGAGTGTCGCATCGGCCGGGCGGTGTCGCCTCGGGCGTCCCCGTGGGCGTGATCGACCCCCGCCCGCTCCGGGCCGGGAAGGGCGGGAAGTGCGGTGAGGTCCACGAGGTGCATCGGCCCGTAGCCGCCCGCCGTGCTCGGCTCCCCGGCGTGCGCGTCCCAGCGTGACTGCAGGTAGGAGACGCCGAGCAGAACGCTCTGCGGCACCCCGTACTCCCTGGCCGCCGCGGCGAAGTCACCCTGCCGCCCCGCCTGCTGGCCCGGCACGACCAGGGCGCCGGCGGTGGCGGTGAGCGCGACCCAGAGCAGCATGACGAACCCCCATGTAAATGTCACGAGACGAACACTCACCGTAACCATTCCCCTGATGGCGGTGGGTCAGACGGGGCGGGTGTTACGGGAGAGACAGGCCAATTCCTCACCATCTCGTGGCGCTTCACCCATATTCGCGTGGGTAAGCCGCCCAACCTCCCTGAACGAACGCGGAAGCACGTTAGGGCTAATTCCTGCCCGATTTCGGGCAGAAACTTGGCGTGGATCGATCAATCTGCGTAATGTCCTCCTCTGTGTCCACGGCACGGCATCCCTACGAAGACCTCATCGCCCACCTGACCAAGACCAGTCCCCTCGGTCCTGGTGAGGCGGCACGCGTGGTGGCCGACGTGCTGTCGTACTTCTCCGAGACGACCGAGGAGTTCGTACGGCGGCGCCACGGCGAACTGCAGGCCCGCGGCCTCACCAACGACGAGATCTTCCCCAGGGTCGCCGCGGAGCTACGGGCCCGCCGGGTGGCGGCCCCCGAGCTTTCCCTGCGGCAGCTACGCCGGATCATCTACGGATAGGAGACCTCGGATGTGCGGAATCGTGGCTTACATCGGGCCGAAGGACGCGGCCCCCATCCTGCTCGAAGGGCTGCAGCGGCTGGAATACCGCGGCTACGACTCCGCCGGGGTCGTGGTCTCCAACAAGGGACTCAAGCTGCGCAAGGTCAAGGGCAGGGTCGCCGACCTGGCCAAGGTGGTGCCGGCCCGGTTCAAGGGGACGCTCGGCATCGGCCACACCCGGTGGGCCACCCACGGCGTGCCGAGCGACGTGAACGCGCACCCGCACCTGTCGGCCGACGAGCGCATCGCGGTCGTGCACAACGGCATCATCGAGAACGCCGACGAACTGCGCGCCAAGCTGGGCGCCGACGGCGTGGTGTTCGCGTCCGAGACCGACACCGAGGTGCTCGCCCACCTGATCGCCCGCGCCGTCGACGAGAACGACTCGCTGGAGGAGGCCGTCCGCAAGTCCCTCAAGAGCGTGGTGGGGACGTACGGCATCGCGGTGATCGACGCCGAGCGGCCGGGTGAGGTGGTCGTGGCGCGCAACGGCAGCCCGATCGTGATCGGCATCGGCGAGAAGGAGATGTTCGCCGCCTCCGACGTGGCCGCGCTGGTCCGCTACACCCGCCAGGTGGTGCACCTGGAGGACGGCGAGCTGGCCGTGCTGCGCGCCGACGGCTTCCACACCTTCGCCAGCGACGCCAGGGAGACCGCCAAGGAGCCGCTGACCGTCGACTGGGACGCCGGCCACTACGACACCGGCGGCTACGAGCACTACCTGCTCAAGGAGATCTCCGAGCAGCCCGACACCGTCACCCGCACCCTGAGCGGCCGGCTCGACGAGCGCTTCAACGTCGCCCACCTGGGCGGGCTGAACATGGACGCCCGCGAGACCCGCTCCTTCCGCCGGGTGAAGATCATCGGCTGTGGCTCGGCCTACTACGCCGGCCAGATCGGCGCGCAGCTCATCGAGGAGCTGGCCCGCATCCCGGCCGACGCCGAACCGGCCAGCGAGTTCCGCTACCGCAACCCCGTCGTCCACCAGGACACCCTCTACGTGGCGATCAGCCAGTCCGGTGAGACCTACGACACCCTGGCCGCCGTGCAGGAGCTCAAGCGCAAGGGCGGCCGCGTCATCGGCATCGTCAACGCCGTCGGCAGCGCCATCGCCCGCGAGGTCGACGGCGGCGTCTACCTGCACGCGGGGCCGGAGGTGTCGGTGGCCTCCACCAAGGCGTTCACCTCGACCGCGGTGGCGTTCGCGCTGCTGGCGCTGCACCTGGGCCGGGTGCGCGACCTGTCACCCGCCGACGGCCGGCGCATCTGCGAGGGCCTGCGCAGGCTGCCCGACCAGATCGGCGAGATCCTCACGCAGAGCGACAAGATCGCCCAGCTCGCGCAGAAGTACGCCGGCCACGCCAGCATGATGTTCGTGGGCCGGGTGCGCGGCTACCCGGTGGCCCGCGAGGGCGCGCAGAAGCTCAAGGAGATCTCCTACGTGCACGCCGAGGCCTACCCGGCCAGCGAGCTCAAGCACGGCCCGCTCGCGCTGATCGGCCCGGAGATCCCGACGGTGGCGATCGTCCCCGACGACGAGCTGCTCGACAAGAACCTCACCACGCTCGGCGAGATCCGCGCCCGGGGCGGCAACGTCCTGATGGTCGGCCACCGGGAGCCGGACGCCAAGCTGGCCGACGACGCCATCGTGGTGCCGAAGAACGAGATCGAGCTGGACCCGATCCTGCTGACGATCCCGCTCCAGCTCCTGGCCTACCACGCGGCCGTCGCGCTCGGCCGCGACGTGGACAAGCCGCGCAACCTGGCCAAGAGCGTCACCGTCGAATAGGCGGTAAGACAAGGCTTACCGTTCGGATGGGTCATAGTCGGATTCGGCCCTGTGTCCCCCTTGACACTGAGCCCATAGTGTCAGAAAGGTGTCCCAGTCCGACCCCCACACACCCAATGTCGCCCGGATGTACGACTACCTCCTCGGTGGCAAGGACAACTACGCGGTCGATCGTGAGGCCATCGACAGGCTGACGGACCTGATTCCGGAGGCGCTGCCGCTGGCCCGCGCCAGCCGCGGCTTCCTCCAGCGGGCGGTCCGCTACGTCGCGCAGGAAGGCGTGGAGCAGTTCCTCGACCTCGGCAGCGGCCTGCCCACGCAGGGCAACGTGCACGAGGTGGTGCCGCACGCCGTGGTCGTCTACGTCGATCAGGACCCGATCGTGGCGGCGCACGCGCGTGGGCTGCTGCGGGAGGAGCCCCGGGCGGTCTTCGTCGAGGACGATCTGCTCGACCTCGACCGGACGTTGGCGGACGTCTCCGGCTTCCTCGACCTGAGCGAGCCGGTCGCGGTGCTGATGGTGTCGATGCTGCACTCCTTCCCGGCCGCCAAGGGCCCGCACGGTGACCCGCATGCCATGGTGGCGCGGCTTCGCGAGGCACTGGCGCCGGGCAGCTATCTGGCGCTCTCGCACACCACCTCCAGCGGCCGGCAGGAGGGCGAGGCTGCCACCGACCGCAGTCCGGAGGAGATCCGTGCCTTCTTCGGCGACTTCGAGCTGGTGCCTCCGGGCCTGGTGCAGGCGGCCGACTGGCGCCCGGACCGGCCCCGGCTGGTGGGCGGACCGCTGCTGCCCTCGTACGTGCTGGCGGGCCTGGCCCGGAAACCGTAGCCCTATGTCCGACTTTTCGTGACCGAAACGGGTCGCACCACTGATGTGTAACTCTGCGTCAAGTGTCAATAACTTGATGTAGGGGGTGCGGTCATGCGGCGAAGGCTGTTTCTCGCGGGCGGGCTGGGGGTGGCCGCCTGCCTGGCCGGCTGCGGCGTCGAGCGGCACGTCCCGGGGGCGCGGCGACCGTACACGATCCGCGCGGGGGGAGAGCGGTGGCGTCCGGTGACGCGGGCGTTCGTGGGGGCGGTGCGCGAGGCCGGCTTCCCGGTGACCGGCCCGGGGCAGGCCGTCCGGCTCACCGTCACCGGGCTGCCGGCGCTCGCCGCGGCCGAGCTCAACGACGGGCAGACGCTGGCCGAGACGGCGACGCCGCTGGCCCGGCTGGCGGGCGAGGTCGAGGTCGTGCTCGTGCCCGCAGACTCCCGCTTCCGCACCTTCGACGACTTCGGCGCCCACCTGCTGGCCCGGCCCGGCCAGACGCCGCTGGCCGGCGGGCCCCTGGGCGATCCCGACCACCTGCTGTTCGGGCTGATCGCCAAGGGGGTCGGCGCCGACACCCGCCAGGTCGACTACACCGGCTACCCGACCAGCGCGGAGGCGGCCACCGCGCTGTTCGCGGGCCGCGCCGCCGCCGTCGTCGGCACGCTCGCCGACTGGCGCGCGCACATCGACCAGGGGCGGGTACGGGTGCTCGCCGTGTCGTGCGCCAAGCGCTTCCCCGGGCTGGACGCGCCGAGCCTGCTGGAGAGCGGGGTCCGCGTCGACTTCGCCAACTGGTGCGCCGTCGTCGGGCCGGCCGCCATGCCGGAGGAGGTGCACGCCCCGGCCGTCGGCATGTGCGAGGAGGTGACGGGGTCGACGGCCTGGCGGCGGGTGTGCCGTACCGGAGGGTGGCTGCCGATCCCGCTGGCGGGCGAGGAGTTCGTGCAGTGGCTGGCCTCGGAGGTGCGGCGGACCAAGGCCGTGATGCGGGACCTCGGGCTCTTGGGAGCCCGCTGAGCCACAAGATGCTGGGGTAGTTGCGGAAACTGCCACTAGATGTAGGATCCTGCTCGTCGCTGGTTCGCCTCCTGGAGGCGGAGCAAAAGGGAACCCGGTGCGATTCCGGGGCTGCCCCGCAGCGGTGAGCGGGAACGACCGCCGTCAGACGCACTGGAGAGATCCGGGAAGCGACGGCCAGTAGGACGATGCCAGGCGCCCGCGAGCCCGAAGACCTGCCGGTGACGTGAATGTCCAGGGCTCCGAGGGCGGGCCCGGGGGCGTCCGCGGCCGGCGTTCGAGGCGAGCCGCAGTGCTCTCGCGTGCCCTCATCGGGGATGAGCTCGCGAGGAGAGAGCACATGACACAGATCGTTGAGGGTGATCGGCGGCTGGCCATCGAGGAGGCCGCCGCACGGGTGATCACCGACCCGGCCAACTCCCGGGTGGCCGCCCGGCTGCTGGCCGAGGAGATCGCCGAGGAGGCCGCCGGGCACGGGGTGCGCACGTTCGCCGAGTCCGTGGCCGCCACCCACGCCGCAGGGCTGGTCCAGGACGCGCTGGCGGCGTTCGTCGCGGCCAACGCCGCCGAACTGGACGCGCTGATCGCGGACGAGGCCGACGAGCGCTTCGAGTACTTCGGACTGCGCACCGTCTACGACCGCTACCTGCTGCGCCACCCGGACACGCGGGCGGTGCTGGAGCGGCCGCAGCACTTCTTCCTGCGGGTGGCGTGCGGGCTGTCCACGACGGTCGCCGAGGCGGCCGAGCTCTACGCCCTGATGTCCACGCTGTCCTACCTGCCGAGCTCGCCGACGCTGTTCAACTCGGGCTCGCGGCGCCCCCAGCTCTCCTCCTGCTTCCTGCTCGACTCACCCCGCGACGAGCTGGAGGCGATCTACGACCGGTACGGCCAGGTGGCCAGGCTGTCGAAGTACGCCGGCGGCATCGGCATCTCCTGGACCCGGGTCCGCTCCCGGGGCTCGCTGATCAAGGGCACCAACGGGCACTCCAACGGCATCGTGCCCTGGCTGCGCACGCTGGACTCCTCGGTGGCGGCGGTCAACCAGGGCGGCCGCCGCAAGGGCGCGGCCTGCGTCTACCTGGAGACCTGGCACGCCGACATCGAGGAGTTCCTGGAGCTGCGGGACAACACCGGCGAGGACGCCCGCCGCACCCACAACCTCAACCTGGCCAACTGGGTGCCGGACGAGTTCATGCGCCGGGTGGAGGCGGACGAGCCCTGGTCGCTGTTCGACCCGAAACAGGTCCCCGACCTCACCGACCTGTACGGCGAGGCGTTCACCCGCGCCTACCGGGCCTACGAGGCCGACGGGCGATTCGTCCGCCAGATCCCCGCCCGGACCCTCTACGGCCGCATGATGCGCACGCTGGCGCAGACCGGCAACGGCTGGATGACGTTCAAGGACGCGGCCAACCGCACCTCCAACCAGACCGCCCGCCCCGAGAACGTCATCCACCTGTCGAACCTGTGCACCGAGATCCTCGAGGTCACCAGCGACGCCGAGACGGCGGTGTGCAACCTCGGCTCCATCAACCTCGCCGCCCACTTGCGCGCGGGCGACGGGATCGACTGGGACAGGCTGCGCGCGACCGTACGGACCGCCGTGCGCTTCCTCGACGTCACCATCGACCTCGGCTTCTACCCGACGCCCGAGGCCGCGGCGGCCAACGGGCGGTGGCGGCCGATCGGGCTGGGCGTGATGGGGCTGGCGGACGTGTTCTTCACCCTGCGGCTGCCGTTCGACTCGCCGCAGGCGCTCGCGCTGTCCACCCGGATCGCCGAGGAGATCGCGCTGGCCGCCTACGACACCTCCGCCGACCTGGCCGCCGAGCGCGGCCGGCATCCGTCGTACGACGACACCCGGGCCGCCGGGGGAGTGCTGCACCCCGACCACTACGGCGCCGCCGGCTCGCCGCGCTGGGACGCGGTGCGGGCCAAGGTCGCCGCCCATGGCCTGCGCAACTCCCTCATGCTCGCCATCGCGCCGACGGCCACGATCGCCTCCATCGCCGGCTGCTACGAGTGCATCGAGCCGCAGGTGTCCAACGTGTTCAAGCGGGAGACGCTGTCCGGCGAGTTCCTCCAGGTGAACCGCTATCTGGTGGCCGACCTCCAGGCGCGCGGCCAGTGGACCCAGCGGGTCCGCGACGACCTCAAGCGGGCCGACGGCTCGGTCCAGCACGTGCCCGGCATTCCCGAGGACCTCAAGGCCCTCTACCGCACGGCCTGGGAACTGCCGCAGAAGGCGCTGATCGACCTGGCGGCGGCGCGGCAGCCGTACATCGACCAGTCGCAGTCGCTCAACCTCTTCATGGCCGAGCCGACCATCGGCAAGCTGTCGTCGATGTACGCCTACGCGTGGAAGAGCGGCCTGAAGACCACCTACTACCTGCGCTCCCGCCCGGCCACCCGCATCGCGCAGACCACCGTCCAGCGGGCCGCCCCGGACGTCTGCTCCCTGGAGAACCCGGAAACCTGCGAAGCCTGCCAGTAAGCCCCCTTCCTCACGGAGAACTTCCCATGCTGCTGGACCCTGGAATGGACCTCACGCTGCGCCCCATGCGCTACCCGGACTTCTACGAGCGCTACCGGGCCGCGATCCGCAACACCTGGACGGTCGAAGAGGTCGACCTGCACACCGACCTGGCCGACCTGGCCAGGATGACGGCCCAGGAACGCCACCTGATCAACCGGCTGGTCGCCTTCTTCGCCACCGGCGACTCCATCGTGGCCAACAACCTCGTGCTCAACCTCTACCAGCACGTCAACGCCCCCGAGGCGCGCCTGTACCTGAGCAGGCAGCTGTACGAGGAGGCCGTCCACGTGCAGTTCTACCTGACGCTGCTGGACACCTACCTGCCCGACCCCGAGGAGCGGGTCAAGGCGTTCGCCGCCGTCGACCACATCCCGTCCATCCGCGACAAGGCCGAGTTCTGCTTCAGATGGATCGACTCCATCAACGGGATCGACCGCCTGGAGACCCCCGGTGAGCGCAGGCAGTTCCTGCTCAACCTCATCTGCTTCGCCGCCTGCATCGAGGGCCTGTTCTTCTACGGCGCGTTCGCCTACGTCTACTGGTTCCGCTCGCGCGGCCTGCTCAGCGGGCTCGCCACCGGGACGAATTGGGTGTTCCGCGACGAGTCCATGCACATGGAGTTCGCCTTCAGCGTCGTGGACACCGTCAGGGCGGAGGAGCCCGAGCTGTTCGACGACGAACTGAGCGCTCAGGTGACCCGCATGATCGAGGAGGCCGTCGAGGCGGAGCTGGCCTTCGCCCGTGACCTGTGCGGCGACGGCATGCCGGGGATGAGCGTCGAGCAGATGCGCTCCTACCTGCAGTATGTCGCCGACCAGCGCCTGGCCAGGCTGGGCATGCCCGCCAGGTACGGCGCCGCCAACCCGTTCGCGTTCATGGAGCTGCAGGACGTGCAGGAGTTGGCCAACTTCTTCGAACGGCGTGTTTCCGCTTACCAGGTGGCTGTCGAGGGCAATGTGAGCTTTGATGAGACGTTCTAGGTAATTTGGTGGGCTATTTCAGGAGGCTGTGCGGGTGTCGTCGACGGCCCACTGGTTGATACTGGCCGGCTCCATCGCCGGCGCGATCCTGCTGGTGGAACTGGCCAGACGGATGCTGGTCAGAGTCGGGCGCAGGTGGGACCTGGCCCGTCACCTGGTCGAGCGCTGCACCTGGCCGATGTTCGCGGTGGCCACGACGTTGACGTTCAGCCTGGTGTTCCTTCCGTCGATGCTCGGCATCTCCCGTGAGGAACTGGCCGTCGGCGCCATGATCGAGCGAGTGGTCGAAGTCGCCTCGATCGCGGCGCTCACCTGGCTGGTCATCCAGGCCAGCTACGCCCTCACGGACCTCGTCATGGACCGCCTGGTCCAGGTCGAGGGGGAGCGCAACCGGCGGGCCCGGCGGATCCTCACACAGATCGGGCTGGTCCGCCGGGTCGCCACCGCCGCCGTCATCATCATCGCCTTCGGCGTCATGCTGTTCTCCTTCCCGCAGGTGCGGGCGCTGGGCGCCGGGCTGCTCGCCTCCGCCGGCATCGCGGGCGCCATCATCGGCATCGCCGCCCAGCCGACGCTCGGCAACATGGTCGCCGGCCTGCAACTCGCCTTCAGCGACGCGCTCCGCCTGGACGACGTGGTCGTGGTGGAGGAGGAGTGGGGCCGCATCGAGGAGCTCACGCTCACCTACGTGGTGCTGCGGCTGTGGGACGAGCGGCGGCTGGTCCTGCCCGTCTCCTACTTCACCCAGAATCCGTTCGAGAACTGGACCAGGCACGGCAGCCGGGTGGTGGCCGCGGTCTATCTGCGGGTCGACTGGGCGGTGCCCGTCGACAAGCTGCGCGAGGAGCTCTACCGGTTCATCCAGGACAGCCCGCTGTGGGACCAGAAGGACTGGACGCTCCAGGTCACCGACGTGCTGCCGAACGGGTTGGTGGAGTTGCGCGGCCTGATGAGCGCCGCGGACTCGGCCTCCGCCTGGGACCTCAAGTGCGACGTACGCGAGCACCTCGTCACCTACATCAGGGAGAACTACCCCGACGCGCTGCCCCGCTTCCGCATCGAGACGCCCGAGAGCCGCGCCGGGGTGCCGTGGCGCAACGGCGGGCGCGGCTAGCTTCTGTGCGGTGGCCTCGAGGTTTTGTTCGGTGGCCCCCGGGGTTTTATTCGGTGGCACCCGAGGCGATCACCGGGCTACCGTGGACAGCGTCCAGCAAGAAGCGTCCGGCAGCAGGGAAGGCGGCAGCGGTGAGCGCACTGAAGACCCCCCTTGAGGCGGGGCCGGCTGCCTGGTGATCTGACACGGACACCAGGACGGCCGCCCGGGGTTTCCCCGAGGCGGCTTTCTCATGCCTTCATGTACGACCGAGTGTGGGGTAGTTCGGCCGCCCGCCTGCCTTGGGAGCAGGAGCATCGCAGGTTCGAATCCTGCCACTCGGACGACGGCCCTGAAAGAAGAGGGCCGCGGGCCCGGTCTGACCGGTGGGAATGGCGCCCCCCGGCCGGACACGAGCCCTCGCCCCGGGCAAGGCCCACGCCAGCCCGGCCCGGGGCCCAAGCCGCTCTGGCCCAACTTGGCAAGAGGCGCCGCCCTCAGGAGGCGGAGGTTCGGGGTTCGACTCCCCGGGGCGGCACCCGGATGATCAGTTGCCGTCGCGCCCAGCGTGGCGTGCGGGTCGCGCTCGAAGCCCCTCCGTATAGTGATGGATCGATGACACTTCGTGATCACGGGGGGAATATCATGAGAAGTGCCCTTATCGCCGCGGGCGGGGCTCTGTTCGCCGCAGCAGCGCTCGCCGCCGGCCTGGCGGGGCCGGCCACCGCGGCCGTCGAAGACCAGTCGACCCGGATCTGCGACATGGAGACGCAGGAGGTCCGGACCTGGCAGAACGTCTACGGCCCCGACAAGGTCGCGCAGGGGACGCGCGACGCCGCCGCCTGCCAGAACCACCACCACCATGACCACGGCCACCACCACGGTCACCACTACGACGCTTACGACCACCATGGCCTGGACAGCTGGGCCCTGAGGTACGCGCTCCTCCGTGACGAGTGGCGTCTCAACGGCTGAGTGCCGTCCGGCCTGACCGGTCCCGGGAGCTCACGCCGAGCCCTCGGGACCGTCCTATGCCCGATCGCTCTCAGTCTCGCTCTTCGCCGGCCGCCCAGACGGCCTGGAACGCCGCCTCGCCGATCTCCGTCAGGTCCCAGATCTCCAGCGCCTGGTCGGTGAGGAAACCGTGCTCGTCCTGCAGGTGCCGCCACCAGTAGAGGTGAACGCCACGCCGGGCGTCGATCTCGATCTGCCGGATCGCCCAGTGCTCGCCGTCGCCCTCGACGCTCTCGAACAGCCACACCCCGCCGTCGCCGTCATCCCCGCGCCAGTGGCGCCGGGGCAACTCCGACTCGCTGAGCTCACGGATCCGGGGTTGGCGAAGATCTGGCAGCACCCCATCACTCTAGGCCCGTCCGGAAGCGGTCTCAGCGGTCGACGATCTCGTTCTTGCCGATGACGACGACGCCGCCGCGGGTGAGCGCGAAGCGGGTGCGGTCGTACTCCAGGTCGAAGCCGATGCGCGCGCCGTCCGGGATGACCACGTTCTTGTCGATGATGGCCTTGCGGACCACGGCGCCCCTGCCGATCTTGACGTTGTCCATCAGGACCGAGTCCTCGACCACCGAATGGGAGTGCAGCACCACCATCGGCGACAGGATCGACCGCAGGGCCAGGCCGCCGGAGATGATCACCCCGGGGGAGACCAGCGAGTCGATCGCCCGGCCCACCCGGTCGCCGTCGTTGTGCACGAACTTGGCCGGCGGCAGCGGGTCGTGGCCGGTGTGGATGGGCCACTTGTCGTTGTAGAGGTTGAAGATCGGGTGCGCGGCGATGAGGTCCATGTGGGCCTCGTAGTAGGCGTCGAGCGTGCCCACGTCGCGCCAGTAGCCACGGTCGCGCTCGCTGGAGCCCGGCACCACGTTGTGCGCGAAGTCGTAGACGTCGGCCCCGCCCGACTTGACCATCATCGGGATGATGTTGCCGCCCAGGTCGTGCTTGCTGGTCGGGTCGAGCGCGTCCTCCCGCAGCGCGTCGATCATCGCCTGCGTCTTGAACACGTAGTTGCCCATCGAGGCGAACACCTCGTCGGGCGAGTCGGCCAGGCCCACCGCGTCCTTGGGCTTCTCCCGGAACGCGACGATCCGGCGGCCCTGCGGATCGGTCTCGATCACGCCGAACTGGTCGGCCAGCGACAGCGGCTGCCGGATGGCCGCCACCGTCACGTCCGCGCCCGACTCCTCGTGCTGCTCCACCATCTGCCGCGGGTCCATCCGGTAGATGTGGTCCGCGCCGAACACGATGACGTGCTCGGGCATCTCGTCGTAGATCAGGTTCAGATTCTGGAAGAGCGCGTCGGCCGAGCCGGAGAACCAGCGTGGACCCAGCCGCTGCTGCGCGGGGACCGGGGTCACGTAGTTGCCGAGCATCGACGACAGCCGCCAGGTGCGCGAGACGTGGCGGTCAAGGCTGTGGTTCTTGTACTGGGTCAGTACGACGATCTTCAAATAGTTGCCGTTGGCCAGGTTGGACAGCACGAAGTCGATGAGCCGATACATGCCGCCGAACGGCACCGCCGGTTTCGCCCGGTCCGCCGTGAGAGGCATGAGCCTCTTTCCCTCTCCACCTGCCAGCACGACCGCAAGCACCCTCCGGGACCTCATGCCCAGGACGCTACCCCCAATTGGCCGATCTATCGAAGAAACCTCGTCCGGCTCTCTCCCGCCGTGTCCCATTCTCCGGAGATATGTACGGCCATCGCCGCACGTTCGATCCGGTGTCGGGGCTGTCGATGTGTCCTGAACGGGCGGCTTGCTCGTAAGGTCGTGTCATGCGTGTTGATCTGCTCAGCAGGGAGTACCCACCGGAGGTCTACGGCGGCGCCGGCGTGCACCTGGAGTACCTCGCCAGGGAGTTGCGCAAGCTGGCCGACGTGCGAGTCCGGTGTTTCGGGGCCGAACGGGACGAATCTGGCGTGTCCGCCTATCAGGTGCCGGGTGGGCTGGAGTCCGCGAACGCGGCCTTGCAGGTGCTCGGCGTGGACCTGGAGATGGCCGCCGCGTGCGCGGGCGCGGACGTCGTGCACTCGCATACCTGGTACGCCAACTTTGCCGGGCATGTCGCGAAGATGCTGCACGGCATCCCGCACGTCGTCACCACGCACAGCCTGGAGCCGCTGCGCCCGTGGAAGGCCGAGCAGCTCGGCGGGGGCTACGCGATCTCGTCGTGGGCCGAGCACACCGCCCTGGCCGCCGCCGACGCGGTGATCGCGGTGTCGGAGGGGATGCGCCGCGACGTGCTGGCCGCCTACCCGGGGATCGACCCGGCCAAGGTGAGCGTCATCCACAACGGCATCGACACCGCCGAGTACGCACCGGACAACGGCCACGAGGTCCTGAAAAAGCATGGCATCGACCCCGCCCGGCCGTACGTCATCTTCGTGGGGCGGATCACCCGGCAGAAGGGGCTCGTCCACCTCCTGCACGCGGCGCGGTCCTTCGCCCCCGGCGCGCAGCTCGTGCTCTGCGCGGGCGCGCCGGACACCCCGGAGATCGAGGCCGAGGTCGCCGGGCTGGTGCGCGGCCTGGACCGGGAGGGCGTGTTCTGGATCTCCGAGATGCTGCCCAAGCCGCAGATCATCCAGTTGCTCACGCACGCCGCCGTGTTCGTCTGCCCGTCGGTGTACGAGCCGATGGGCATCGTGAACCTGGAGGCGATGGCGTGCGAGACCGCCGTGGTCGCCACCGCCACCGGCGGCATCCCCGAGGTGGTCGCCGACGGCGAGACCGGCCAGCTGGTGCCCATCGACCAGGCCCCCGACGGCACCCCGCACGACGCGGGCCGCTTCGCCGCGGACCTGGCGGAGCGGGTCAACGCCCTGCTGGGGGACCCGGCGCGGGCCGCGGCCATGGGGCGGGCGGGCCGGGTGCGCGCCGTCGAGCACTTCTCCTGGGAGCGCGTCGCGCGCCGCACCGCGGACCTGTACGCGTCACTGCGCGAAACGGGCTGATTGGGTCTTGTAGCGGCCCTGGTTCGGGCTCACTCTGGGCGGCAGGAGGCAGTGAGATGTCGCACCCGCTCGGAGTCAGCCGGCCAGATCTCGAAGTCACCGACCTGCCCACGCCCGAAGAGGTCTTCAAGGTCTCCCGGATCGGGCCCTTACAACTGTTCAAGTACGCCGTGGGGCCGAGCCTGATCGCCCTCGGCATCTCCATCGGCAGCGGCGAGTGGCTGCTCGGCCCGCTGAGCGTGGGGCAGTACGGCTTCGTCGGCGTCGGCTGGGTCATCCTGGTCTCGGCGATCCTGCAGACGTTCTACAACGTCGAATGCGCCCGCTACGTCATGGCGACCGGCGAGACGCCGGTGGTCGGCTGGGGCCGGGTGCCGCCCGGCTGGCGGCTGTGGATCCCGCTCTCGGTCCTGATCGTCATCTTCGCGTTCATCGCCGGCGGCTGGGCCGCCTCGGCGGGGCAGGGCGTGTACGCGCTGGTGCACGGCACGATCCCGCCCGCCGGCGCCGAGGAGCCCCGGCTGTGGGCCATCGCCCTGCTGGTGCTGATCTTCCTGATCACCGCGCTGGCCCGCCGGATCAGCCGCGCGCTGGAGCTGGCCAACTGGCTGATGGTGAGCGCCATCCTGCTCGCCCTGCTCGCCATCGACCTGCTCGTGGTGCCGTGGGAGCTGTGGTGGGAGGGCATCCGCGGCTTCTTCACCTTCGTCGCCCCGCCCGCCGGCATCACCGCCACCCAGCTCGGCGCGCTGGCCGGCTTCACCGCCCTCGCCTCCGGCCTCAACTGGTACGTCCTCGGCCACTACCGCGACAAGGGTTACGGCATGGGCCACCGGGCCGGATACATCTCCGGGCTGCGCGGCCCCCGGAGCGAGATCCTGGCCAGCGGCGTCACCTTCCCCGACAACGACCTCAACCGCGGGTTGTGGCGCCGGTGGTACCGCCTGCTGATGGTGGACATGTGGGGCGTCTTCTTCGTCGGCGCCATCCTCGGCATGCTGCTGCCCACGCTCCTCATGGCGCAGGCGGTCCAGCTCTCCGGTGAGACGCCCACCCGGGCCAACGTCCCCACGTTCGTGGCCGCCGCGCTCGGCGACGAGTACGGGCAGACGGTCTTCTACGTGGGGCTGGTGCTGGGGGTGCTGATCCTGTTCTCCACCCAGCTGGGCATCTTCGAGGCGATGGTGCGGGTGACGACCGACGCCGCGCACGCCACCAGCCCACGCCTGCGCCGCCTGGTCGAGGGGGATCCGCGCCGGTTCTACTACCCGTTCATGATCACTCTGCTGGTGGTCATCTCCATCGTCATCCACCTCAGCCTGCCGGTCGCGCTGGTGGAGTGGTCGGCGAACATGTCGAACCTGGGCGCGCTGATCTACCCGTTCTTCCTCATGTACCTGAACAGCAAGCTGCCCCGGCCGGCCCGGCCACGGCCCTGGCACTACGTCATCCTGGGGCTGAACTTCCTGTTCTTCGGATTCTTCTTCGTGAACTTCATCGCCGACTTCATCGGCGAGCCGCTGATCACCTTCTGACCTGACCTGACCTGTCCCGCCGCGCTCCGGGCGCGGCGGGCAGGCGGCTAGCGGGCCGGTTCGAGGACGACGATCGGAATCTCCCGATCGGTCTTCTTGGTGTACTCGTCGTAGTCGGGCCAGGTCGCGGTCATCAGCCGCCAGAGCTCGGGCCGCTCCTGGCTGCCGGCCGTACGGGTGGCGGCCCTGAACGTGTCGCCCTTGATCTGCACCTCCACTTCGGGATTGACCTGCAGGTTCTTGTACCAGTCAGGGTGGTCGGGATCGCCGCCCTTCGACGCGACGACCACATAGCTCTCGCCATGCGGCTGGTAGATCAGCGGCGTCGTATATGGCTTGCCCGATTTGCGGCCTTTGGTGGTCAGGAGAAGAACCGTAGTGTTGTTCCAGTCGTGTCCCTCCGCGCCGTCGGTTTCCCGATAGCGCTGGACATGTTCCTTGCCGTAGAGCATGTGGGTTCGCCTACCCCAGCAGTCCGTGACCTCACCATCACGCTCAGGGACTTGTACGAAGAGTTGACGACCCCGGACCTCGCTCATGCGCGATCCGGTCCTGTACGGCGGGGCCACGCTGGTGAGAGCCTTTCCCCATGAACGCTCCGCCCGGACCTCTCGCTGCCCGTATCGAGGAGTTCGAACGGACCGCCGACCCCAGACTGGTGCTGTCCGGGGCCGCGCTGACCGAGGCCGAGCAGGCGATGCGGGCCTGCACCGGCGAGGCGGCCGACGCCGCGATCTGGCGCCTGATCGGCAGGCTCCACCTGGCCCGCTACCGGCTGGACGGATCCGGCGGCGAGGCGGCCGTGGCAGGGGTGTTCCTCGCCGCCGCCGCCGTGGTCGATCCCGGCGGGATGCCGGAGACGACGAACGTCCCCTCGGCCGACGCGCCACAGACCTGGGCGGAGCTGGTCGACGAGGTCCTGCACCACGTGGATCCGGACACCTCCCCGCATGTCGGGCTGCTGCTGCACGCCCTGATCCGCCGCGCGCTCAGCACGCCGTCGGCGCAGGTGTGCGACCAGCTGGTGGAGTCCCTGCTGCGGGAGACGATGGAGGACCCCCATCCTTCCTGGGCGCCGGAGGCACTGGCGATCCTGGGCGGCGGGCTGTTGCGGCTGTTCGCGGCCACGGGGGAGCCGGAGGCGCTCGACGACGCGGTCCACGTACACCTCAGGGCCGCCCTCGGCGGGCCCGGTGGCGCCCGCCGCCTGCGCGAGCTGGCGGCGGTGCTCGGCCTGGCCCTGCCCGGCGACCCCGAGCTGATCGGCGCCCACCTGGTGGCCGCCCAGCGGCGGCCGGGCGGCCACGAGCGGTCCCAGGCGCTGCTCGCCCTGTTCGACCTGGCCCAGTCCCGGGCCACCGCGTCGGCCGCCGACGCCGACCTGCTGGCCTTCATCCGGATCGGGCAGGCCACGCTGGACTTCTGGCACGACGACCACCCCCACCCGCGCGTGGTCGCCGGCTACGCCGCCGGACTGGTCGAGTGGTACGTCGTCACCGGCGACATGCGGTCGCTGGAGGCGGGCCGGGAGATGGCGGAGGTGCTCGGCACCCCCGTGCGGGAGATCCCCGACAGGCTCGGCCGCGACCAGCTGACCCGGCTCGGCCTGCTCGCGAACCGGCGCCTGCGGCGCTGGCGGGTGGGCGACGACCCGGCCGACCTGGAGGTCGCGATCCAGACTTTGCGCCAGGCGGTCGCACGTACCTACGCCGGTCACCCGGACCGGCCGCGGCTGCTGTGCGACCTGGCCGGCGCGCTGGTCCAGCAGGCTGGGCTGGGAGAGCACCCGGGCGAGGCGACGGCCGCCGCCCGCTCGGCCGTCGCGGCCTGCGGTGAGGACGACCCGCTGCGCCCGCGAGCCCTGCTGCTGCTCGGCCAGGCCCTGCGCCTGGACCTGAGCATGACCGCCGCCGACGAGGGCATCGCCGCGCTCCGCGAAGCGCTCGCCGCCGACCAGGAGCCGTCGTTCCTGGCTGAGGCGTACGGCCTGATGTCCGAGCTGCTGCGCCGGCGGGCGATGGACGGCGACGAAGGCCGCGAGGCCGATCTCGACGAGGCCGTGACCACCGCCCGCCGGGCCGTCGAGGCACACGACCGCCCCAAAACCCTGAGCACCCTCGTCAAGGCCCTCCTCCAACGCTTCAGAGAACCCACCCCCCACCCCACCACAGCCCCGCACCCCACCACCCCGCACACCACCGCGGTTCCGCACACCGCCCCCCACACCACGGCCGCTACGCAGGGCGCTGCCCCGCACGCCGGCGGCACCCCCGACCTCCTTGACACCGCTGACCTCGCTGAGGCGCTGGGGCTGGCCAGTCGCGCGCAGGGGGACCGTGAGCTGCGTACCCAGCTTCGCCGGGCGCTCGAGGAGACGGACCTGCTGACGCGGCCCCCGGGCGAGGATCTGGCGCGGGCGGCGACGCGGCTCGCGCTGGTGTACGACGAGGAGGAGACGGCGCGCTTGCTGCTCCGGATCGGTGAGCGGCACGCCCGGGTGGCGGGCGAGGCCGGCCCTTTCCTGGCGGCCACCGCCGTCCAGCTCGCCGAGCGGGAGCGGCTCCGGCTCGCGATCGAGCTGCTCGAACGGGCCGGGCCGGCGTTCACCACGGCGGGCGAGCCGGTCGAGGCCGCCGACGCGCTCTCCCTGGCCGGCAGCCACCACCAGGAGCTCGGTGAGTGGGAGCCGGCGCTGCGCGCCTACCAGCGCGCCGCGGCGGCCTACCGCGAGCTGGGCGAGGGCCCCGGGGAGGCGGCACAGGTCGGCAAGATGGGCGCCGTGGCGGCCCGGGCAGGCGACCCGCAGCGGGCCATCGAGCTCCACGTACGGGCCGCCGCCTTGAGTGCCCAGGCCGGACTGGCCACCGAAGAGGCGTCCCACCGCAGCGACGCGGCCGCCGCCTACCTCGCCGCGGGCGACCCCGGCGCGGCACGGGAGTGCGCCGGCCGGGCCCGTGAGCTGTACCAGGCACTCGGCCAGGCCGAACGGGCGGCGACTGCCCTGATCGACAGCGCGCGAGCCTGCGTGGAGCTGGGACGCCTGCCCACCGCCGCCGAGCTGATCACCACCTGCGCGGCCGAGCTGGAGGCCCTCGGCGCCTGGGACGACGCCTGCCAGGCGCTGGACTCGCACGCGCGGTTGCTCTACAGGCTCGGACATGCCGAACACGCGGCCGCCTGTGAGACGAGCATCGTCGACATCGTGCGCCGGCACGGCCAGCGGCGCGACCCTGCCGACGAATGGCTGCACATCGCCCGCCGCCGGCACGCGCGCGGCGACCTGCCGGCCGCCAGACGCGCGTTCGAGCTGGCCGAACGGGCCTACAACACCATCGGCGACGCCGACGGCCTCGCCGGCGTCCGCTACGACCTCGGCGTCCTCGGCTACGGCGACAACGCCCTGGAACAGGCGGCCCAGGACTTCGCGACAGCCGCCGAAGCGTACGCCCGGTTACGGGCAGGAGCCGAGGAACCCGCCGCCCCCCGGGTAGGGACCGAGAAGCCCGCTGCCCTGCGGGCGGGGGCCGAGGAGCCCGCCGCCCCCCAGGCAGGGGCCGAGGGGTCCGGTGCCCTGCGGATGGGGTCCGACGAGTCGGCCGTTCCGCGGGTAGAGGCCGGGAAGCCCGCCGCTCCGCAGGCAGGGGTCAAGGAGTCCGCCGCACGGCGGGCAGGGGTCAAGGAGTCCGCCGCCCGCACCATGCGCGGCGTCTGCCTGATGGAGCTGGACCGCTTCGACGCCGCGGCGGCCGAGTTCCACCGGGCGTTGGAGCTCGCGGCCGGTGAGCGGGATCTGACGGCGCTGTACTCCGTCACGCTGGCCGAGGCGGAGCTGGCGATGATGACCGGTCGGCTCGCCGAGGCGGAGACAGGGCTGCTCGCCGCGCACGGCCTGGCCACCGGCGACCCGGTGCGCGAGGCGATCGTCAGAGAGCGGATGGCGCGGCTCGTCTCGCACACCGGAGACCCGGAGACCCTGCGCCTCGCCGGCGCGAGCTTCCGCGACCACGGCCGGCCACACCTCGCCGCCCTCGTCTGCCTCCGGCTCGGCTTCGCCTTCGAAGCCCGTGGCGACCTGTCCCGCGCCAGGGCCGCCTTTGAGGAAGGTCTCGCCGCCCTCGCCGAGGAGACGCTGACACCCCTCCCCGACGCGCCGTACGAGGTGCTGGCGGGCCGCACGGCCGAGCTGGTCCCGCGCGCCGTGACCCGCCTGGCGGCGATCCAGCGCACCCTCTCCACTCCCGCCCCCGACCGCCACCACCTCTCCACTCCCGCCCCCGACCGCCACCACCTCTCCACTCCCGCCCCCGACCGCCACCACCTCTCCACCCCCACCTCCGACCGCCACCACCTCTCCCCACCCTTCCCACGAGCCGGCGGCACCAGCCCCGCCCTCCGGGCTGAGGCCTCGGATCTGGCGCGTGGCGGGGGTGATCCGGTGCTCGGAGGTGAGGTGTCGGATCCGGTCCGTGGCGGGGGCGATCCGGTGTTCGGGGGTGAGGTGTCGGATCTCGTTCGTGGCGGGGGTGATCACGCGTTCGCCGGTGAGACGTCAGATCTCGCCCAGCCCGCCTCGTGGAGTGGCCCTGAGTCTGTCCAGGGCACTTCGCGGAGTGCCACCGAGTCGGCCCAGGCCGCCTCGCGGAGTGGCACTGAGTCAGCTCAGGACATCTCGCGCGGTTCCGTGATCCCGGACGAGCTCGCTGACCTGGCACGTGCCCTCTCGGGGTCCGGCAGCGTCGATCTCGCGCTGCCGGGCGAGTTCGACGGGCGATCGCGCGTTGAGGGGGCCGAGAGCGGGATGACTGAGGCGCAGGAGGACGAGAGGTCGGCCGGTCCGGCGTGATCGTGCTGAGAGCAGCACCGCGATCCTCCCGGGGGGAGCGGGCGCGGTCAGAGGTGGAGACGACCCCAGGGTGAGCAGGTCGCGGTCAGAGGTAGAGACGACCCCACGGTGAGCAGGTCGCGGTCAGAGGTAGGGGCGGGTCACGGTGACCAGATCGCGGGCGGCGTGCCGGGTGTCGACGTAGAGGGCGGTGTCGGGGGTGCGCTCGCGCACGTCGCGGTCGCGGATCGCGAAGACCGCGGGTGCGACTCCCACGTCGCCGTAGCGGACGGTCACGGCCGCGCCGATGGCCTGCCGCATGTCGGCGAGCACGCCACGGGCCGTGTGCCCGGCCCCGGAGGCCGCGAGGTGGCCGAGCATCGCGGCGAACCGGGACTCGGCCTCCGCCTGGGGCCGCTGCTCGGGCAGCACCGGACGGTCGAGCCAGAACACCTTGCCCGCCAGGAAGGCGTCATAGCTCACGCCCTCGTGGCTGAGCGTGCGCGCCGTGTCGGCGAGCAGCTCGCCGAACTCCGCCAGCTCGGTCCGCGGCGGCAGGTCGGCGGTGACGAACAGGGGCACGATCAGCGAGTCCAGCATGGGGCTGCCTTCCCTCCGTGAGGAGCCTCATCGTAGAGCGCCCCACCGACAATCTCCGCGCCCACCACCCGGCGCGTCTCACCCGCCGTGCCTACCGCCCCCGCGCGTCCTCTCCTTCCGCGTACCGCCCCGGCGCGTCCTCACTCGCCGCGCGCCAAGCCACGGGCGGCGGTATCTGTCGGGTACGAAGCCGCGGGGGTGTCATCCGTCGGGGGCCGAGGTGCGGGCGGCGTTGGCGAGGCGGGTGGAGACGAGGCGGAGGTGGGCCGGTAGTTCGGGTGGTTCGTGTACCTCGAAGGGGACGCCCAGGGAGACGAGCCAGGAGGCCAGTTCGTCCAGTGAGTTGGCGCCGCCGATCACGAGGCAGGTGGTGGCGTCGATGGGCTCGACGGTGGCCGCGGCGGGGGTGGACCGCTCGGCGACGGCCTCTGCGGACGCGTGTACGGTGAAGCGGCCCTGATAGCGGTAGGGGGCGTTGGAGAGCTTCCGGGAGGCGTACCCGGCGAGGTCGGGGTCGGGGGGCTCGCGCGGGGTGAAGCGCGGACCGCCGGGGGTGCGCAGCCGGAGCCGGTCGACCCGGAAGATGCGCCAGTCGTCGCGCCCGGTGTCGTAGGCGACGAGATACCAGCGGCGGCCGGTGGCGACGAGCCGGTACGGCTCGACCGTGCGGGTGCCGGCGGTGCCGTCCGGCTTGCTGTAGTCGAAGCGCAGGCTCTGGTGGTCGCGGCAGGCGGCCGCGATGGCCGACAGCGTGTCCGCGCCGACGGTGGCGGGCCCGCTCAGCGGTACGGTCATCGACTGCAGGGCGTTGACCCGGTGGCGCAGCCGGGCGGGCAGCACCCGTTCGAGCTTGGCCAGCGCGCGCAGGGAGGTCTCCTCGATGCCGGCCACGCTGCCCTGCGCGGCGGTGCGCAGCCCGACGGCCACGGCGACCGCCTCCTCGTCGTCGAGCAGCAGCGGCGGCAGGTCGTGCCCGGCGCCGAGCCGGTACCCGGCCAGCCCGGCGGTGGCGTGCACCGGGTAGCCGAGCTCGCGCAGCCGGTCCACGTCGCGGCGGATGGTGCGGCCGGTCACGCCGAGCCGGTCCGCGAGCTCGGCGCCGGACCAGTCGCGATGGGTCTGCAAGAGGGACAGGAGTTTGAGCAGCCGGGCGGAGGTTTCCCACATGTCCGCCAGTATCCCGCCCACCTAGGACCGTAGTTGTCCTAACCGGGACCTAGCGTGGTCCACATGAGCAACGACATTCACTCTTTCACCATCGATGTCCCGCAGGCCGACCTGGACGACCTCCGTGAGCGCCTGGCCCGGACCCGCTGGCCGGACGAGCTGGACGGCGCCGACTGGCCGTACGGCGTGCCCGTCTCGTACGCCAGGCGACTGGCCGCCTACTGGCGGGACGACTACGACTGGCGCGCGCATGAGGCGGCGCTGAACGCGTTCCCGCAGTTCACCACGGAGATCGACGGCCAGAACGTGCACTTCCTGCACGTGCGCTCGCCGGAGCCGGACGCGCTGCCGCTGCTCGTCACGCACGGCTGGCCCGGGTCCGTGGTCGAGTTCATGAACGTGATCGGCCCGCTCACCGACCCCCGCGCGCACGGCGGCGACCCGGCCGACGCCTTCCACGTCGTGGCCCCCTCCATCCCGGGCTTCGGCTTCTCCGGGCCCACCGTTGAGCGTGGCTGGGATCTGAACAGGGTCGCGCGGGCCTGGAAGGAGCTGATGCACCGTCTCGGCTACGAGCGCTACGGCGCCCAGGGCGGCGACTCGGGCGCGACCATCTCGCCCCAGCTCGGCAGGATCGACCCCGAGCGGGTGGTGGGCGTGCACGTCAACGGCGGCCTCGGCTTCCCCTCGGGCGACCCCGCCGAGTTCGAGGGCCTGTCGGAGGCCGAGCTGGCGCGGCTGGGCGCCTACAGCGACCAGGACCGCGCCGGCTACGCGATGCTGCAGTCCACCCGCCCGCAGACCCTGGCCTACGGCCTGCACGACTCCCCGGCCGGGCAGCTCGCGTGGATCGCCGAGAAGTTCAAGGAGTGGACCGACCCGGCCCACGACCTGCCCGAGGACGCGGTGGACCGCGACCAGCTGCTGACCAACATCAGCCTCTACTGGCTGACCGGCACCGCCGGCTCCTCGGCCCGCCTGTACAAGGAGAGCGCCTCGTCCTGGGGGCGGCCGGTCGAGCCGTCCACGGTCCCGCACGGCGTGGCGGTCTTCCCCGGCGATCCCGGCGTCCGCCGCATCGCCGAGCGCGAGCACAAGGTGATCCACTGGTCGGAGTTCGGCAGGGGCGGCCACTTCGCCGCCATGGAGGCCCCGGACCTGCTCGTCGGCGACGTCCGAGCCTTCTTCCGGCTGGTGCGCTGACCGCTCAGCGCTCGGCCCACTCGCCGTCCAGCGCGGCGTGGATGACGGAGTCGCGCCAGCCGGCCGGGGTGGACACGTGATGGCGCAGGCGGCCCTCCTCCACCATGCCCGCGGTGAGCATGGCGAGCTGGGCCGGCAGGTTGGCGGGGGAGCGGGCGCCCCAGACGCGGTGCAGGCCCAGCTGCTTGAAGCCGAACGCCAGCAGCAGCCGGACCAGGTCCGTGCCCATGCCGCGTCCCCACCGGTCGGGGCGCAGGCCCAGGCCGATCTCGGCGCTGTGCGGACGCTCGGCGTCAATGTGCAGGCGGGCCACGCCGATCACCTCCTGGCTCTCGACGTCGAGCACCGCCAGCACGTACAGCAGGCGCGGCTCGGCCACCGCGGAGCGCACGCCCTCCTCGACGAGCGCGGCGACCTGCTGGAGAGTACGGGGGGAGAAGGGCATGTACTGGGTCGCCTGGGGATCGCCGTAGACGGCGTGCAGCGCGGCGACGTCCGCCTCGGTGACCTCGCGAAGCCACAGACGCGTCCCGGTGCACACAACTTGCCGCATGCGCAGAAGGTAACGCGAGATCACCGATCTTGACAAGCCTTGTCAAGTAGCGAGTTGACTCCCGTAAGCTCGCGCGACAAGTTCGGCGATGGCGCTGTGCGCGCCGAGCGGCTCGGCGTGTCCCGCGCCGGCCTGGCCGGCGGCCTTCTCCACGACGTCGGCGGGGGCCTCGTGGCCGATCAGGCAGGGGGCGATGGCCAGTCGCTCGGCGCCGGCCGCGCGCAGCCGCTCGGCCGCCAGCGGGACGCCGGGCTCGCTGTCGAGCGAGGCGGCGATCACCGGCAGGGTGAGCCGGGAGGCCAGCAGCACCGCGGTGGGCTGCACGGCGTGCACGGCCCGCTCACCGCCGACCGTGCCGAGGATGACGCCGTCGACGGGGCTGTAGACGTTCAGCAGGCGAACGCGGTCGGCCCTGGCCAGGCCGCGCTCGGCGAGCCTGATGTGCAGCGCCTCCGCCAGCAGCGGGTGCGGGCCGAGGGCTTCGGTCACGGTCGCGCCGGATCCGCTCGCCGCGACGGCCTTGTTGATCTCCGCCAGGACGATCGGGTCGTCCCAGGTGACCAGAGGCACCACGACGGCCTGGCGGTCCGCCGGTAGCGATTCGGCCAGCGTGTCGACGGCGGTGAGCCGTACTTCGATCTGGGGGTTGTCCATGCGCACGACGGCGGCGATCTCGGCGGCCACGCCCGACGCGCTGCCCGGGGCGGCCAGCACGAGAACGGGCGCGTCCGGTGGCAGGGACGTGGGGACGGGGCGGCGGTGGCGGCCGCCCCCCGGCCGGGGGGAACGTTCGCGTACAGGGAGGCTCACAGGCGCGCAGTTTATGCGCAAAGGGGGTGCGACGTTCCAGAAAACGGCGGCGATTCCGTTACAACGGGCGGTAAATGTGACTAAGATCACGTCGAAACGCCCGAATACGTTGACTTGCTGGGATAAAACGTCAGACTCAGCAGTAACTAGAAACGCGTTCTAGAGCGACAGTCAACTCCGTCCCGGAGGATGGGAATGAAGCCGTTCTATGTCCGCGAGCTCAGTGTCTACCCGGTGGGCGGCCGACGGGTCCGCCTGCTCGCGATCGCGGTGCTGGCCAGCCTGGTGGCCAACTTCGAGACCACGATCGCCACGATCCTGCCCCTGCTGATGACCGACCTCGGCATGTCGCTGGAGGAGTACGGTCTGATCGCGGCCCTGTCGGTGCTGGTCGGCGGTGTGTCGGCGGGGGTCGGCGGCATCCTGTCCGACCGGTGGGGGCGGGTCGCCCTGCTGGTGCCGACGCTGACCGTCACCGCCGCGTGCAACTTCCTGCTCGCCACCGTCGACTCGGTCGGCTCCCTGCTCGCCGTCCGCTGCCTGATGCTGTTCATCGAGGGGGCGGGGATCACCATCACCGCGTCGCTGGTGCGCGACTTCTCCCCTCGGGTGGGGCGGGCGCAGGCGTTCGGGTTCTGGACCTGGGGGCCGGTCGGCGCCTCGTTCCTGGCCTCCGCGCTGGCGAGCCTGACCCTGCCGCTGTTCGGCAACGCCTGGCAGTCGCAGGCGATCATCATGGGCATCGTCTCGCTGACGCTCTGCGCGATCATCATCTGGCAGATCGCCGAGCCGTCGGCCGCGCTCCGCGCGCAGGTGATGGGCGCCGAGTCGGCGGTCAGCGTCACCGAGAAGATCGACCCGGGCCGGGTCAGGGAGCTGTTCAGGCATCCGCACCTGTGGGCGCACGTGTTAGGCAACACCGGCTGGCAGGTGCTCTACTGGACCTTCGCCATCTTCGGCCAGACGATCCTGGTCACCTCCTTCGCCATGGACGCGGCCACCGCCAACGGCGTCGTGGCGCTCGGCATCGTGCTCAACGCGGCGGCCGTCATCCTGGTCGGGCGGATCTCGGACCGGCTGCAGCTGCGCAAACCCTTCACGGCGGCGGGGACGCTGCTGACCATCGCCGCGCTGGCCTACTTCGTCGGCCTCTTCGGCCGTGACGTCTCCACCCCGCACGTCATCGTGGTCTGGGCGCTGCTCTACCTGGTGCTGGGCATCGCCTACGTGCCGTGGATGGCGAACTTCTCCGAGAACGCCGAGGACGTCGACGCCCGCCTGCAAGGGGCCGCGCTCGGCATCTGGGGGATGGTCGTCCGCGTCATGATCGTGGCCCTGCTGGTCATCTCGCCGCTGGTCGTCGCCGCCGGCGGATGGCAAACCTGGCTGCTGGTCGCGCTGGCCGGCCAGGTGGTCTTCCTGGCCGCCATGCTCGTCTTCAAGGGCCGATGGCGGGCGGCGCCCAAGGTCGCCGCCTGAGGGGACGAGCCCGCCGTCCGGGGAGGTCTGAGGGGACGAGCCCGCCGTCCGGGGGAGGCTTGAGGGGACGAGCCCGCCGTCCGGGGAGGCCGTGCCGGACGGCGGGCGCCCCCGCCACGGGAATGGTCAGCGGGTGGGCACCACCACTGCCTGCGGGTTGCCGGGGGCGTAGACGGTGATCCCCTGCGGCAGCGCCTTCAGCTTGTCGATCTCCGCGCAGGCCGGGCACTTGTCGTAGCCGTTCTGCCTGGCCTGGTTCGCGTCCGCCTCCGCCCTGGCCTGCGCCACCCTGGCCTGCGCCTCCGAGACGGCGGCGTTGGCGGCCAGCGAGCGGTCCACCGCCTGCTGCACCTCCCCGGGCAGGGTGACCTTCACCAGGGTGAACCGCAGGCCGGTCAGGAAGTCGCCGCCCAGCGTCCGCGGCAGGTCGCGGGCGAGCGCGGCGTTGACGCCGTTCTGCACCGTGGCGATGTTGATGTTGCTGTCCCGCGCCTTGAGCGCGGAGCTCTCCAGCAGCGCGCACGACGGCACCAGTTCGGCGCAGCGCATGGCCCCGACCTGGGCGCGCAGCGCGTTGTCGATCACCGGCCGGACCGCCTGGCCGAAGAAGGCGGACCAGCCCTCGTCGCCGTCCCACGCGTACAGGGAGCTGTCGTCCTGACTGCGGTAGGTACGGGTGCCGTACTTGTCGTCGAACGACTTCAGCGTCGCGTGGTCCAGGTTGAGCGTGAAGTAGAGGGTGCCTTCGATGCCCACGTTCACGCCGTCGCTGCTGGGCACCGTCACCACGTCCACGCCGAGGGTGGTGGCGCGCTTGGCGTCCGCGGTGATCGTGTAGAACCGCTGCTGCGCCGGGTAGCTGTGCGTGGACGACCACAGGCCGGCCCAGGTCAGGCCGGAGCCGGGGTCGATCACCTGGCGGATCCGGGTGTCGTCGAACGGGCCGCCGTCACGGACCACGGTGACGACGCCGGGGTCGGTGCTCTCCAGGCCGGTGACGACCCCGAACAGGAGAGGGAGCGCGATGATGGCGGCCACGACGGCCAGGACTGTCCTCAACTCGGGCCTCCCGCGCGGGCGGCGGTGGCAGCCACCGCCCGCGGCTTTCGCGGCGAACTATCGGAGGGACGACCTCAGACGTGCTGCGGCACGTCGGCGGGGTCGAGGTCGTGGGACTCGGGCGCGATGGCCAGGCCCACGGCGGTGATGGCCAGCGCGGCCACCACGTAAACGGACACCGCGACGGTGGTGCCGAAGGAGTCGAACAGCTTGATCGCGATGATCGGGGCGAGCCCGCCGCCCACGATCCCGGCGACCTGGTAGCCCATCGAGGCCCCGCTGTAGCGCAGCCTGGTGCTGAACAGCTCGGCGATGAAGGCCGCCTGCGGGCCGTACATCGCGGCGTGGCAGAGCAGCGCCACGGCGGCGGCGAGCACGATCAGCGGGAAGGATCTGGTCTCCAGCAGCGGGAAGAACGCGAACACCCAGATCGCGGCGCCGATGACGCCCGCCAGGTAGACCCGCCGCCGGCCGAAGCGGTCCGACATCGAGCCGAACAGCGGGATGAGCCCCAGTTGCAGCGCCGAGGCGATCAGCACCGCGTTCAGCCCGAGGTCGCGGTCGAGGCCCAGCGGGCCGGTCAGGTAGACCAGGATGTAGGCGGTGAAGGTGTAGAAGGCCACGTCCACGCCGATGCGCGCGGTGAAGGCCGACAGCAGCGCCCGGGGGTGCGTGCGCAGCACCTCGACCAGCGGCATCCTGGCCTTCGCGCCCTTCTGCTCGACCTGGGCGAACAGCGGCGACTCGGTGATCCGCAGCCGTACCCAGAGGCCGACGAACACCAGCACGCCCGACAGCAGGAACGGCACCCGCCAGCCCCACGACAGGAAGGCCGCGTCGGACAGCGTGGCCGACAGGATGGTGAGCAGCGCGGTCGCCAGCACATAGCCGGCGGGCACGCCGACCTGCGGCCAGCTCGCGTTGAAGCCACGGCGGCGCGGGTCGCCGTGCTCCAGCGACATGATCACGGCGCCACCCCACTCGCCGCCGAGCCCGAGGCCCTGCGCGAACCGGAGGACGGCCAGCATGATCGGCGCGAGCACGCCCACGCTGTCGTAGCCGGGCAGCACCCCGATGAGGAACGTGGAGATGCCCATCAGCAGCAGCGTCACGACCAGCACGGTCTTGCGGCCGTTGCGGTCGCCGAAGTGCCCGAAGATGATCCCGCCGAGCGGCCGGGCCACGAACGCGACCGCGTTGGTCGTCAGCGCCAGCAGGGTCGCGTTGAGCGGGTCGAAGGTAGGGAAGAACAACTTGCCGAAGACCAGCGTCGCCGCGGTGGTGTAGAGGAAGAAGTCGTACCACTCAAGCGACGTGCCGATCAGACTCGCGAGGATCACCCGCCGGGTCTGTGGGGTGGAGCCTGCCATCCCTCGCTCCTTCCGTGGGGGGACTGGTTCCACCATAAAAATCGTTGAACAATTCGACAAGGGGTTTGTTCAATGATTTCCTGAATCCGTGAAAGACGCCGCCGCCGACCTCGCGCAGGACCGCTCGCGTCTCGGACGTAGCAGCACGGCCGAGCGCGTGGCGGACATCCTGCGTGACCGCATCATCGAAGGCCTGTTCAAGCCCGGCCAGCGCCTGTCGGAGGAGTCCATCTGCGAGGCGCTCGGCGTGTCGCGCAACACGCTGCGCGAGGCCTTCCGGCTCCTCAGCCACGAGCGGCTGCTCGACCACCGGCTCAACCGGGGCGTGTTCGTGCGGGTCCTGTCCGCCGAGGACGTCGCCGACCTCTACCAGGTGCGCCGGGTGATCGAGGGCATGGCCGTGCGCCGCAAGCCGACCGAGCAGGCCCTGCGGGTGATAAGAGAGGCGGTCGCCGACGCCGAGCGGGCCGCGGGGGACGACGACTGGCAGGCCGTCGGCACCGCCAACATCCGCTTCCACCAGGCCCTGGTGACGCTCAACGACAGCCCCAGGCTCAACGAGGCGATGCGGCAGCTGCTGGCCGAGCTGCGGCTCGTCTTCCATGTCATGGAGAATCCGCGCGCCTTCCACGAGCCGTTCGTGGCGCGCAACCGCGAGCTGCTGGCGCTCATCGAGGCCGGCGAGCCCGACCGGGCCGCCGCCGCCCTGGACGCCTACCTCGACCACGCCGAGCAGTTGCTCATGCACGCCTACGAGCCGAACCGCTAACGTTCCCGGATGGACAGGCTCTTCACCCTCGACGAGGCCCGCGCACTGATGCCGTCGATCATCGAGGACGCCCGCAAGCTCATCGCCGCACGCGCCGACCTCGCCGAGATCGCCTTCGACCGTGACACCCCCGGCGGCTCCCGTCTCGGCGGACTGCCGGAGCTCAAGGCCGCCGAGGCACGCATCCAGGAGATCGTGAGCGCCTGGAGCGAGCAGGGCGTGGAGGTGAAGGGCATCGCGCCCTTGCTGCTGGACTTCCCCTCGGTGCTCGACGGCGTGTCCGTGCGCCTGTGCTGGATCGAGCCCGAGCCGGAGCTCGGCTGGTACCACCGCAGCGAGCTCGGCTTCCCGGGCCGCCGCCCGCTGCCGTCCTGACCTCGCCGAAGCGTGTCCGACCTGTGACAACCGGTCAGTGAGCTGCCGACTCTAAACGGGTGAGCGAAAGGAACACCCATGAGGCTCACCTCTGCGACCGCCGCCCTCTTGGCGTCCGCGGTCCTCGCCGGGGCGGTGGCCGCACCAGCCTCCGCGCACACCCGGACCGGCCCCTCACCCGCCCGGGCGGTCTGGATCAAGGCCTGCGGCGGCAACCCGTGCGGACACTGGCGGCTCAAGCTGCGCGACGGCCGGACGATCACCGTCCCCGACGCCGCCGCGACCAAGGTGGACGCCCGCGGCAGGCGCACCACCGACATCGGCGTCTTCGCCGTCAGCGGCGACGGCCGGACCGTTCTCTACGAGCGGGCATCCGATCACCGCCTGGTCGTCCGCCCGGTCGCGGGCGGCCCCGGCACCGCGCTGCCCCGCTCGCTGGCGCCCAGGAGCACCGCCTCGATCACCGTGCAGCTGTCACCCGCCGGGGACCGGGTGCTGGTCGACCACGGGGACGAGCACGGACGGCTGCCGACCAAGGTCTTCACCGTCGGGACCGGCAGGACCACCGAGCTGCCCGGCCGCGAAAGACCGCTCGGCTTCAGCGCCGACGGCGACGAGGTGCTGACCCGGCGCGACGGCGGCGACAACACCGCCACCCTGGTCGCGCACCGGCTCGACGGCACCTCGACCAGGCGCACGCCGCCCCAGGTCGTGGAGAGAGCCGCCGTCACGACGCTGGCCGCCGACGGCAGGACGGTCGCCGCGTTCATCTGGGGTGACAGCGAGAAGAAGAGGGCGCCACGGCTGCGCCTCTACGACCTGGAGACCGGGGAGCTCTCCAAGGGCGTGGACCTGGCGCTCACCCCGGCCGGCACGCCGTACTCCGCCCGCTGGACGGCGGACGGCGGGCTCACCGCCCTGGTGACGACGGAGCACGACGGCGGGGCAGCGGTGGTACGGGTGCTCACCGTCGACCCCGGGACGGGCGCCGTCAAGCAGCGCGACACGTACACGATCGGCAAGTCCAGGTACGCCTTCTACGCGGCGGGAGAGACGGCATGAGAATCACGATCGCCCTGCTGGCCGCCGCGATGCTCGCGGCGCCGATGACCGCCCCGGCCGCCGCGCAGGCGGAGCCGCACCAGCACGAGAGCATCCGGTACGCCTCCGTCAAGGGCTGCACGATCAAGGGAGGCGGCGAGGTCCCCTGCGGCCACTGGCGTCTGGTCCTGCACAGCGGAGAGCGGCGCGTCCTGCCTGACGCCCAGGTCGTGGCCCGGCTGGCGAACGGCAAGTCCGCCGTCTACCCGCCCGCCCCGATCTCCGTCAGCGGCGACGGCCAGAAGGTCGCCTACCTCACCCGTGCCGGTGGCCTGGCCGTACGGACCCTGGACGGTGACGTCAAGCTGCTGCCCGCCGGCGCGCTGCCGCGCCGGGACCAGGAGTTGATCAAGCTGCAGCTGTCCGGCGACGGGTCCAGGCTCGCCGTCGGCGTCAGCGGCGACCGCTACGGGACCCGCGTCTACGACACCGCCAGCGGCGCCCGGCTGGGCAGCATCGCCGGGCCGCACCAGCTGGCCGGGTTCAGCGGGGACAGCGGGGAGCTGCTCACGACCCTGAACGGCGAGGAGGAGGTCACCGACCTGGCCGTCAACGCCGACACCGGCGAGCGGCTCACCCGCGTCACCCCACCGCAGATCATCGTCGGCAACGCCCCGCAGGCCCTGTCCGGCGACGGCCGGACCGTCGCCGTCCTCGCCACCGGAAAATCCCGGCTCGTGCTGTACGACGCGCAGACGGACCAGCTGCTCAAGCGGCAGCGGGTCAAGCTGCCGGCCGGTGAGGTGCACATGCTCGACTGGACCGGTGACCGGCAGGTGACCGTGCACCTGCTGCGATCCGTGGGCAAGGAGAGCCGGATGGTGATCGCGCAGATGGACACCGAGACCGGCGCGGTCACCATCAGGGACCGCTACACGCTCCTGAAGGACACCTTCGTCTTCGCCTCCTGCGGCGGCTGAGAACGGGCCGGGCGGTGCGGATCCCCGCCGCCCGGCCGTCTTCGCGTGCTCAGCGGGTACGGCGATCGGGGAGCATGTCGTCGTCAGGGACGGCCGCCACCCGGCTGCGCTCCGCCGATTGCGCGTCCGCCCATCGTCGCAGGGTGTCGGTCGCCGCCGCGCGATCCGCCTCCGACAGCCGGGCGATGTTGGCGCCGTGGTTGGCGCCGGGCGCGACGTACAGGGCGGAGTCGCGCCTGCTCGGCGTGAAGCGCTCGGCGCTCCACGGATCGTTCTCGCCGTAGACGAACAGGATCCGCTCCGACCGGGTGCGCACCCAGTGGTCCACGTCCAGCATCGGCCCGGGATCGTGCCGGGAGCGCAGCTCGGCGGGGAGCACCGAGTTGGGCTGGTAGAGGCCGCGGTGGCGCACCAGCCCGCGCAGGTGCCGGAACTCCAGGTCGGGCCAGCCCAGCTGGGTGGCCGCCTGGTAGTAGTAAGGCGTGTAGTAGTCCAAGCCCTGGTCGGTGTAGAACCCGAAGAAGGCGACACCGTCGATCCAGGCGTAGAGCTCCTCGTCCGTGGCGGTCACGGGCGGCACGGCGGCGCAGTCGGCCTCGGTGGAGTATTGCCAGAACGCCCACACCGTGTCGAGGATCGTCATCTCGAACGACCGGTCCGCACTGCCGAGCGTGCGCGCGAAGGTGTAGCCGTTGCGCGCGGCGTCCGCCTCCAGCAGCGCCACCATCCGAGCGCGCCGCTTGAGCGCCTCACGCTGCACGCCGTCCAGCGCCGCCCGGCAGGACGCGGAGCCGACGCGGGCGAAGAACCTGTCGTAGCGGTGATCCTGGGGATTGCGCGGGTCGTTCGGGGCGACGTAGGCCACCACGCCGTCCACGTCGCCGGGGTAGAAGCGCCGGTGGTAGACGGACGTCATGCCGCCCTTGCTCGCGCCCGTCTGGATCCACCTGCCCGAGTAGACCGTCTTGAGCGCCTGGACGATCCGGTGCTCGTCCGTCGCCTCCTGCCAGATGGTCAGGTCGTCCCAGTCGGCCGGCGCCGGTCGCGAGGAGCGGAAGAACCGGTGCTCGACGGAGACCTGGTTGCCGTCGACCAACTGCGTCGGCTCCGTACGCGAGGCCGTGGGGTTGACGGGCAGGCCGTAGCCGCCGGTGTAGAGGACCACGGGGGCGTCGGCCGAGCGGTGCAGCAAGGTGAGCCGCTGCTCGAACGCGCCCCGGCGCGGATGCCGGTGATCGACCGGCTGGGTGAAGGACAGGACGAAGAACCGGTAACCGGCCGGCTGCGACTCCGACACCACGGTGAGTCCCGGGATGGCGGTGAGCTTGTCGAGCAGGTCGTCCCGCACCACCACGGACGCCGGGGCGGCCGGCTCGGCGGCTGCGGGAAGAGGCTGAAGACCGAGCGCCGTCACGACGGCCATCGATGCCGCGAGCGCGGCCAGGCTCAGGGATCGCATGGGCGAGCTCCTTCGGGGGGACCTGTGTCGCCCGACGGTATACCGATCAAGGCCGACCGAACAATGCTCCGCACTCCCCATCGAGGCCGCTGTCAGCCGACATCGGTGATGACGGTGCGGCGACGCCGTCCCCCCGTGCCGTCGGCAGAATCCGCTTGGACGCTCAGTCGAATGTGTGTTTGAACGATCGCGTACACTCGAAGGCATGAGAGCTGTATTCCAAGCGTCTCTGCTGGGTGTGGACGAGGAGCTCGGGTTCGGGCGGCTCGGTTCGGCGGTCCGCAGGACGTCGCTGGAGCGGGGCGCGTGGCTCGATGTCCGGCCCGGCTGGGTCGCCGGGGCGGACACCCTGTTCGAGCGACTGGCCGAGACGGTGCCGTGGCGGGCGGAGCGGCGCAAGATGTACGACAAGGTGGTGGACGTGCCGAGGCTGCTGAAGTTCTACGACGAGGACGAGCCGCTGCCGGACCCGATGCTGGACGACGCCCTGCGCGCGCTCAACGACCACTACGCCGCCGAGCTCGGCGAGCCGTTCCGCACCGCGGGCCTGTGCTTCTACCGCGACGGCCGCGACAGCGTGGCCTGGCACGGCGACACCCTCGGCCGGGGCAGCACCGAGGACACCATGGTGGCGATCGTCTCGGTCGGCAGCCCCCGCCCGCTGCTGCTACGGCCACGCGGCGGCGGCCCGTCGATCCGCCACGACCTGGGCCACGGCGACCTGATCGTGATGGGCGGCAGCTGTCAGCGCACCTGGGAGCACGCGATCCCCAAGACGGCCCGCCCGACGGGCCCGCGCATCAGCGTCCAGTTCCGCCCCCGGGGCGTGCGCTGAGCGCCTGGCGCATTGGTCTCGCGGCCGAGTCCTCCGTTACCGTCGTCGCGTCCCGCGCTGACCGGTCCGGAACCAGGGGAGATGACCGTCGCGCAGCAGTGAACTGGCCGCTCTCGCCGGAGTCACCGTCCGCAACGGGCGCGGGCTGACGTTCGGGCAAGCGGGCAAGCGGTCGAGGGGATGACGGCCGCGATGTACAGCAAGGCGATGTGTCCGGTCGCGATCGCGGGCATCGCCGAGCTGAAGGCAGGCAAGGGTGACAGCCTGCTGAAGCTGCGGGACAGCTACCCGTGGTAGCTGCGGGACAGCTACCACGGGCAGACCGGCGACGGCGGCTACCCCGACTCACTCGAGGCCACGTTGGCGACGACAAGCTCAGTGCCAGGGATCGAGGGCATGCTTGCCGCGGGTCCGGCCCGTTTCGAGTTGCCGCAGCACGGCCGGCCCCTCCGCCAGGGGGTGCACCTGGGGGGTGCCGGGCGGGTACACGCCGTGGGCGATGAGTGCCTCGAGCTCGACCAGCAACGACCGGTAGAGGGACGGCTGCCGCAGCGCCAGCGCACCGATGTGCAGACCCTTGATCTGGACCTGGTGGGTGAAGATCAGGTCATGCGTGGTCAGAGCGGCATCGCCGGAGGCGGCACCGAGTACGACAACGCGTCCGACGAACGGTTCGGTGACCGACAGGCTGACCTCGAACGTGGTCCGTCCCACCGATTCCAGTGTGAGGTCGACGCCGCCGGTCAGGCGGGTGATCTCCGCAGCCAGATCGGGGCGCGTGGGGTCCAGGACTTCGTCGGCGCCAAGGGCCTTGACAGCGCCGTGCTTCGCCGCTGACGCCGTGGCGATCACCCGCGCCCCGTAGTGGCGAGCGAGGCGAACCGCGGCCTGCCCCACGCCGCCGGCCGCGGCGTGAACGAGCACCACCTCACCGGCCTTGATCTCGCCCAGCGGCTTCAGCGCCGCCAAGGCGGTGGCCCAGTTGAGCACCAGGCCGAGAGCTTCGGCATCGCTCCACCCGGAAGGCACGGGAAGCACGCCCGCGGCCGGCATCGTCATGTACTGCGCGAAGGCGCCCGGGCCCACCCCGACGACATGGGTGCCGAGGGGCAGCGGGCTCTCGACGTCCGGGCCGACCCCCACGATCTCGCCGGCGGCCTCGAAGCCCGCCACATAGGGTGCCTGCGGGCCCCCGCCGTACGTTCCGTGGGACTGCATGACATCAGCGAAGTTGATCCCGGCGGCCCCCACGCGGATCAGGTAATCGCCGACCCCCGGGGTGGGTCGGCGCCGATCGGTCGTGAGGGTCAGATCGTTCGGTCCGCGGTGCGATCGCTGGACCAGTGCTCGTACCGTCTGCTCTGTAGGGTGCTGCTGCGCGTCCATCTCCATGCGTCGAAGGTAGGAGTCTGACACTTGCGTCAAGGTCAAGCGGCGGTCATGGATCAGGGGCGGCGGGCCTCGCGAAGGTAGGCGTCGAGAGCCGCCTGCTGATCGCTGAGAACGGCGATACGTGCCGCGAGCCGATCGCGATACCTCTGCACCTCGTACAGGAACTCCGCGCGCACCACATCAGTGCCGACGGCGGGTTCGTCGGTGAGGCGGGGCAGAACGTCCCTGATCAACCGCACGGACAGCCCGGACTCCAGCAGCGAGCGGATGATGAGCACCCGGTCGATCGTGGACTGG
Source organism: Nonomuraea glycinis (assembly GCF_035920485.1). Classification (GTDB taxonomy): domain Bacteria; phylum Actinomycetota; class Actinomycetes; order Streptosporangiales; family Streptosporangiaceae; genus Nonomuraea; species Nonomuraea glycinis. The sequence continues at coordinate 8,639,991 of NZ_CP109166.1, read as the reverse complement.
CAGTAGTCGCGGAACCCATTGCCGCGGCGACCAGGGACGATCAAGCCCTCGTCCTCGTAGTGCCGCAACGATCGCGCACTCGCGCCGCTGGCTCTGGAGGCTTCGCTGATTTTCACACCTGTGAGCAACGTCCTGGTGCCCCGCGCTCTTCCAGCACTCACCGGCCCCGCGCTCTTCCGGCATTCACCGCTACGACGAAGCGGGCAATCGGTGGTGCCCGAGGGTGAGGCGGGCCACCCGGCCCTGCTCGCCGGAGGCCCAGCACGACAGGTCGCGCGTGCACGCCACCGTGTCGAACGAGCCGGTGTCGAACGTCCGCCAGGTCCTCCCGCCCGTGTACGTGACGTCACTGCCCGACGGTCCGACGGCGATGGCCGCGAACGGCGTGTGGGGCAGCCAGGTCACGCCGGACCTGTAGGCCGGCGGCGGGGTGGCGGCGGCCTTCCAGGTGGCGCCGCCGTCCCCGGACACCGCCGCCGCGCTGGGCGACGCCTGGTCGGGCCGGTAGTCACCGCCCACCGCGACACCGTGCCGCGCGTCGCGGAAGGCCACCGCGAACACGCCGCGCGCCGGGTCGGCCGCCGGGATCGGCGTGTCGGCCACCGTCCAGGTGCGTCCCCGGTCGCGTGAGTGGAACACCCGCGAGCGCTCGGCCCCGCCACTGGCCAGCCACACGTCCCGCCCGCCGGAGGTCACCAAACACTGCCCGCTCGCCGCGAACCCCGCCTCACCGGGCAGCGCCTCGGGCATGCCGCCGGCGGGCAGCACCTGCCAGCTCCGCCCGCCGTCCTCGGTGGCGAGAATCCTGAACCTGCCGTCCACCGGGTCGCTCATCGCCAGCCCATGCCGCTTGTCGAAGAACGCCACGCAGTCGTAGAAGGCCCTCGGCTCGTCGTTGGTGAAGGTCTGACTCCAGGTACGGCCACCGTTCTCGGTCCGGTAGATCCGCGAGTCGGCGCCCTCCCCGATGGACAGCACCACGGCCCGGCGCGCGTCGAACGCCTCCACGTCCCGGAACTGCAGGCCGTCGGTGCCGGGCGGAGAGACGTCGAGCCAGGTCCGCCCGCCGTCGACGGTACGCAGCACGGTGCCTTCCGACCCCGAGGCCCACACCACGTCCCGGCTGACCGGCGACAGCCCTCGCAACCGCGCGGTCACCCCGGTCTCCTTCAACTCCCAGCCGGGAGCCGGCGTGGCGGCGGCATGGGCGGTCAGCGGGGTCGCGCCGACCAGACAGGCCACTGACAGCACGCTCAACGCAAACCGAAGTCTCATGTCAGGCAAACTAGCTCAAAGGATCACCACCGTCCATGGCCGGTGGATCTTCCAACGTCAACGACCACAGGGCTGGACAGAAGCCGTCGCTACCGCCGCCCGCCGAATGCCCAGTCGTGGACCTCGATGGCGGCGTACCGGTCCGGGGTCAGGACGGCGCGTGCCGCGTCCGGGTCCGGGGCCCGGATCAGCAGTGCCGTACCCAGCCAGGTGGTGCCGTCGTCGGACAGCAGCGGCCCGTACGCGATCAGTTCGTCCTGGTCGGGTGGCGGGACGAGGTCGGCGGGTTCCCCGGAGCCGAGACCCAGCACCAGGTAGCGGTTGCCGCCCTCGCGGCCGCCGGGAAAGTCCCACATGGTGCGCCCCAGTACGTTGCGCCACCGGCGCACCAGCACGTCCCGGTACACCCCGGCCTGGTAGTTGGGCTCGTCGAAGGCGAACGCGCGCGCGGTGGCGGGATCCGGCAGGTCGACGATGTGCACGCTGCCGGTGACCGTGTCACTGTCGAAGGTCGGGCCACGGGCGATCAGCTCCGCCGCGTACCGGTCCATATAGGACCAGTGCTCTTCCACCAACGTGTCCCGCAGCGGCATGGAGTCAGGACGATCACGGTGATAACAGAAGAATTCCATGCCGAAACTCCTACCATGGAGCGCGGCGGCGGCTCCTGCCGGTCATCTGTTCGGCCCTGAGAAGGACTTCACGGAGTGGGCGTACGTAACAGGAGCGATCAAGCCGGGACAGCGAAGAGCCCCAGACTCTCGGTGGGTGCCGTGAGCTGGGGCTTCAAGCATGGTGGACGATACTGGGATTGAACCAGTGACCTCTTCCGTGTCAGGGAAGCGCTCTCCCGCTGAGCTAATCGTCCTTGGAGGTGGAGACGGGATTTGAACCCGTGTGGACGGCTTTGCAGGCCGCTGCCTCGCCTCTCGGCCACTCCACCAAGTGACTTACTTAGAGCGGAAGACGGGATTCGAACCCGCGACCCTCACCTTGGCAAGGTGATGCTCTACCACTGAGCCACTTCCGCGTTGCCCATTAACTCTAGCGGGTTCCGCGACCGGATGCTCACTTCAGGCGGCGGGCGACACTTCGCTCGGTCGCGGGCAGGGCGAGGAAGATCTCCAGGATGCGGGTGAGGCGGTGCACCTCGATGCGGTGGAAGGCGGGGCCCTCGCTCCGGGCCAGCAGGAGGGAGAGGGCGAGCGGCGGCAGCGGGGCGTGGATGACGTGCAGGCCGCCTTCGAGTGTGCGGGCCGTCGGGCGGGGCGGGACCGGCTCGGGCGGCGCCACCTGCTTCGGGGCGCGCCAGCTCGCGTAGACGACGTCGCGCTCGGTCGCGGTGGCCGCCCAGTCGGCGCTGAACAGCACCGGCAGCGAGTCGACGAGCGTCTTCAGCGCCCGGTCGCCCGCGGTGGTGATGTATTTGAGTATCTCCAACTCGGGGTAGGTGCCGGGGGCCTCACGGGTGCTCCAGACGCCTTCGACCGTCACCTCGGGCACGCCCGCCAGGCCGTCGAGCAGCGCTTGTTTGGACGCCTCGTCGGGACAGTGCACCGTGAGGTCGTCCACCGCCCGGCCGGCGCCTCGTTCGAGGACCGTGACCTGGGTGATGTCGGTGCCGGCGGCGCCGAGGACCCTGGTGATCTGGGCCAGCGAGCCGGGCTTGTCGGGCAGCGTGATGCGCACGCGTAGAAGCATCCATCCCTCCCCGAGCGAGATGCCGGTTCACACACTATCCGGCGAATACCGCTCACGGCTCGACCTGCGCTACAACTGACGGGGTGAAGATAGGGCCGATCGAGGTGTGGCCGCCCGTGGTGCTGGCGCCGATGGCGGGCATCACGAACGCGCCGTTCAGGGCGCTCTGCCGGGAGCAGGGCGCGGGGTTGTTCGTGTGCGAGATGATCACGACGCGCGCCCTGGTGGAGCGCAATCCGCGGACGCTGCGGATGGTCAGGTTCGCCGGGTCGGAGTCGCCCAGGAGCATCCAGCTGTACGGAGTGGACCCGGACACGGTGGGCCGCGCGGTCAAGATGATCGTCGAGGAGGACCTGGCCGACCACATCGACCTCAACTTCGGCTGCCCGGTGCCCAAGGTGACCAAGCGGGGTGGCGGCTCCGCGCTGCCGTACAAGCGCAATCTGCTGCGGCGGATCCTGCGCGCGGCCGTCGCGAACGCGGGCCCGCTGCCCGTGACGATGAAGATGCGCAAGGGCATCGACGAGGACCACCTCACCTATCTCGACGCGGGCCGCATCGCGGTCGAGGAGGGGGTCGCGGCGATCGCCCTGCACGCCCGTACGGCGCGGCAGCATTACGGCGGGGTGGCCGACTGGGACGCGATCGCGCGGCTCAAGGAGGCGGTGCCCGAGGTCCCCGTGCTGGGCAACGGTGACATCTGGAGCGCCGACGACGCCCTGCGCATGGTGGCCGCCACGGGGTGCGACGGCGTCGTCGTGGGCCGGGGCTGCCTGGGGCGGCCGTGGCTGTTCAAGGACCTGGCGAACGCGTTCGACGGCAGCCCCGAGCGGGCCCGGCCGACGCTCGGCGAGGTGGCCGCGGTGATGGCCAGGCACGCCGAGGGGCTCACCGACTGCTTCGACCTCGAGCGTTACGCGGTGACGGACTTCCGTAAGCACGTCGGGTGGTATCTCAAGGGGTTCACGGTCGGCTCCGAGCTGCGCCGCGCGCTGGGCACCGCCGAGACGCTCGACGGGCTGCGCGAGAGCCTGGCCAGGCTGGAGCACGACCAGCCGTGGCCGCCCAACACCGACACCCCGCGCGGCAAGTCCGGCGAGCGGTCCAAGGTTTACCTGCCCGACGGCTGGCTGGACGACCAGTGGGACTGCGACGTGCCGCAGGACGCCGAGTCCGACATTTCCGGCGGTTAGTGCGGGGCAGGCAGCCTCCAAGCCGCCGGCAGGCAGTGCGGGCAGGCGGCCTCCACGCCGCCGGCGGTCAGTGCGGGCCGGTGATCTCCACGCCGCAGGGGCCACCGCCGGTGGCGGTCTCCAGGGGGGCCGGGGCGCCGGACATGGTGAGGGTGCGGTAATAGCCGGAGATGCGCTCGGCCGAGCGGCCGACGTAGTGGCAGATGAAGCTGCGCCGGAACCGGTCGGCCGTGGTGTTCGGCTCCGAGCCGTGCACCAGGCTGCCGTTGAAGAACAGCACGTCGCCCGGCTCCATGTCGATCGGCACCCTGGGCAGGCCGGGCGGCGGCGGGACGAAGTCCCTGGTGAAGGAGACGCCCGGATCGGCCTCCTCCGGGCAGAACAGGTCCATCCGGTGCGTGCCCGGCACCACCTCCAGGCCGCCGTTCGCCCGGTCCACCCGATCCAGCGCCACCCACGCCGCCACACAGGTCCCCGGCTCGACCCGCAGGTAGAAGTTGTCCTGGTGCAGCGCCTGCCCCCTGGCTCCCGGCGGCTTGAAGTAGAACATGCTCTGGGCTGCTAGCGGCTCCTCGCCGAGCAGCTCTTCGAGCACCGCGCCGAACCGGGCGTCGAGCAGGTAGCGCAAGGCCAGAGCGTTCACCTGGTGCGGGTGCATGACGCGCGGGTAGTCGCGCAGGATGTCGTACGGCCTGCCGGGCTCCTGCGGCTCGGGGGAGAAGTGGCCGGGGATGGGCCCTCCGGCGTGCAGCGCCATGAACTCCTCGCGCAGCCCGGCCACCTCGTCGGGCGACAGCATCCCGGGGACGAGGACATGGCCCTGGTCGTTGAAGTCGTCGAGTCTCATGGCGTTCACGCTAGGCGGGGGGCGCGTGCGAGGGTATGACGGTGACCGCTGAGAACATGCCTGTTCCTGCTGCCGAGTTGACCATCGTAGGCCACTACGACCAGCCTTCCGGCTACGTCACCCGCCGGGCGTCGGGGGCGCCGAGCTGGCTGCTGATGTGGACGCAGGCGGGGGCGGGGCACGTCGAGCAGTCGGGGGTGTCGTTCCTGGCGGCGCCCGGCGACCTCGTGGTGCTGGGGTCGGGGGCGGCGCACCACTACCGGGTGGCGCCGGGAGCCGCGCGGTGGCGGTTCTGGTGGGTGCACTTCCAGCCGCGTCCGTCGTGGCCGGGGTGGCTGGCGCCGCACGCCGCCGCTCCCGGCTGCCACCGGGTGGCGGGCGTCGCACCGGCCCTGCACGAGCGCATCGACCACGCCTTCGTACGCGCACTCCGCGACGCCCGCTGGCTACCTCCCTCAGCGCTGCAGAACGGCCGGTCCGGGGCGCAGGACGGCGATCCACCCTCGGCGTCGGAGCACAACCCGCCCTCGGCCGGGGAGCACGGTCCGCCCGCCGTGACCGGAGGGCCGCCGGTCACCGCCATCGCCGGGTCCGCGGCGGCGCGGGAGCTCGTGCTCGGGGCGGTCGAGGAGGTGCTGGTGCTGGTCACCGCCTCGGCCCGCCCAGGTGGGGAAAGCGGGGACGCCCGGATCCGCCGCGCGCTCGCGCTCATCGCCGCCGAGCCGGGCGCGCCGCACTCGGTCGAGTCCCTGGCGAGGGCCGTGGCGCTGTCCCCGTCCCGCTTCGCGCACCTGTTCACCGCCGAGACGGGCCGGACCCCGATGCGGGCGCTGCGCGAGGCCCGGATGCGGCACGCGGCCACCCTCCTGGACGCGACGGACCTGGACATCGGGCAGGTCGCCGCTGCGTCCGGCTTCGTCAGCCCGTTCCACTTCAGCCGCACCTTCAGACGTGCGTACGGCCTACCGCCCCGCGACTACCGAGCCCGCTGACGGCGATCCATGTCATTCTCAACCATGGTCACAACTCTGCTGTTATCCGCCGCCCTGGCCGTCTCGGCCACCGTCGGCATCCCCAACGGCTTCATGCTGTACGACAAGGCCGCGGCCAAGAAGGACGACAACCCGGAGCACAGCTGGCGGGTGAACGCCAAGAAGAACGCCAAGCTGGTGCTCAACCCCTGCGACAAGGCCAAGCTCGCCCAGCCGGGACGCAAGGCGGCCAGGACCCTCGTCTACACCGCCGTGCCCGACTACTCCAAGTCCGAGCAGGTCATCCTCTACTCCTCCCGCTCGGCGGCCAAGAAGGCGCTGGGCGACCTGCACAGGGCGGTGCGCGCGTGCGGCTCCTCCGGCTACCGCTACTCCAGCAGCGCCGTACGCCTCGGTGACGGGGCGCTGGCCGTCACCGGCCAGGCCTACCGGGGCCGGAAGGTCGCCATCGGTGGCGAGCGCGGCCTCGTCACCCGCCGCGGCAACGCGCTGCTGATCTACACCGTGGGCGGCGAGTGGAGCAAGCCGGCCAAGGCCGACTTCACCCAGCAGACCAAGGACACCAGGCGGATGCTGGCGAAGATCTGCCGCATCGCCGCCTGCTGATCTGACTGCGCGGCAAATGTCTCGATCTTGAGACACTGTCATGACGCTACGCCGACCTTTCCGGCGCGACACTTGAGGAACAAGCGTGTGCCGGGGCGCCCTTGCCAGTCCGTTCCGGCGCACGCTGATCTTTTTTCAGAGCCTGTTGAGCCCGATCACGTGGACGACCGCGCGCCCCTCCTCGTCGGAAGCGGCCAGGTCGACTTGCGCGTCGATGCCCCAGTCGCCGTCGCCCGCCGGATCCTTGATCGTCTGGCGGACCTTCCACAGGCCGCTCTCCTCCGCGATGCGCAGCAGCGCGGGCCCGCGCGCGTCGGCGTCGGTGAGGATCTCCTCGTGCTCGTCGTAGTAGGCGTCCAGCGCCGCGCCCCAGTCGACGTCCGGCGCCAGCTCGGCCAGCTCCCGCTCCTTCTCCAGCGAGCAGAGCTCCACCAGCCGGAACATCGCGTTGCGCACCAGCACCCGGAACGCCCGCGCGTTGCCGGTGACCGGGCGGACCTTCGTCTCCAGCGCCTGGCGCTGCTCCAGCGCCTCGTCCGGGTTGGCCAGCTTCTCCCACTCGTCGATCAGGCTGGAGTCGACCTGGCGGACCAGCTCGCCGAGCCACTCGATGAGGTCGACCAGGTCCTCGGTCTTGAGATGCTCGGGGATGGTACGCGACAGCGTGCGGTAGGCGTCGGCCAGATAGCGCAGCACCGTGCCCTCGGACCTGGACAACTCGTAGAACTGGATGTACTCCCCGAACGTCATCGCCCGCTCGTACATGTCACGCACCACCGACTTGGGGCTGACCGTGTAGTCGCCCACCCACGGATGCCCCTGCCGGTAGGTCTCGTACGCGCCGAGCAGCAGGCTCTCCAGCGGCATCGGGTACATGATCTCGGCGAGCGCCTCCATGCGCTCCTCGTACTCGATGCCGTCGGCCTTCATCTCCGCGACGGCCTCGCCCTTGGCCCGCTTGAGCTGGGCCGACAGGATCTGGCGCGGGTCGTCCAGGATGGACTCCACGATCGAGACGAGGTCCAGCGCGTACGACGGCGAGTCGCGGTCGAGCAGCTCGAAGGCGGCCAGCGCGAACGTGGACAGCGCCTGGTTGAGCGCGAAGTCGTCCTGGAGGTCGATCGTCAGCCTGGCCCGCCGGCCCTGGTCGTCGGGCTCGGCGAGCTGCTCGACCACGCCGCCGGCCAGCAGCGAGCGGTAGATGGCGATGGCCTGGCTGATGTGCCGCCGCTGCCACTTGCGGTCCTCGTGGTTGTCGGTCAGCAGGTGCTTCATCGCCTGGAAGCAGTCGCCCGGCCGGTTGATCACCGCCAGCAGCATGGCGTTGCTCACCTTGAACCGGGAGTTGAGCGGCTCGGGCTCGGCGTTCTGCAGCTTCTCGAACGTCTCCTCGCTCCAGCCGACGAACCCCTCCGGCGGCTTCTTGCGGGCGTAGCCGCGCCGCCGCTTCGGGTCGTCGCCGATCTTCGCCAGGGCCTTGGCGTTCTCGACGTCGTGCTCGGGCGCCTGGCAGGCGACGTAGCCGATGGTGTCGAAACCGGCCCGCCCGGCCCGGCCGGCGATCTGGTGGAACTCGCGGGCCCGCAGCCGCCGCACCTTGTTGCCGTCGTACTTCGACAGGGCCGTGAACAGCACCGTCCTGATCGGCACGTTGACGCCCACCCCGAGGGTGTCGGTGCCGCAGATGACCTTCAGCAGCCCGGCCTGCGCCAGCCGCTCCACCAGCCGCCGGTATTTGGGCAGCATCCCGGCGTGGTGCACGCCGATGCCGTGGCGCACCAGCCGCGACAGCGCCCGGCCGAAGCCGGTGGTGAACCGGAAATGTCCGATCATGGCGGAGATGGCCTCCTTCTCCGCCTTCGTCGCCATGTTGATGCTCATCAGCGACTGAGCCCGCTCCATCGCGGCCGCCTGGGTGAAGTGCACCACGTAGACGGGCCCCTGCCCGGTGCTGAGCATCTCCTCCAGCGTCTCGTGCAGCGGGGTCATCCGGTAGGAGTAGACCAGCGGCACCGGCCGCTCGGCGTGCTTGACCACCGCGGTCGGCCGCCCGGTGCGCCGGGTCAGGTCGCGCTCGAACATCGACACGTCGCCCAGCGTCGCCGACATCAGGATGAACTGCACGTTGGGCAGCTCCAGCAGCGGCACCTGCCAGGCCCAGCCGCGATCCGGCTCGGCGTAGAAGTGGAACTCGTCCATCACCACCTGGCCGATGTCGGCCGCCGCGCCGTCGCGCAGCGCCACGTTGGCGAGGATCTCCGCCGTGCAGCAGATGATCGGCGCGCCCGGGTTGACGCTCGCGTCGCCGGTCATCATGCCGACGTTCTCGGTGCCGAAGACCGCGCACAGGTCGAAGAACTTCTCCGACACCAGCGCCTTGATCGGCGCGCTGTAGAAGGTGCGGATGTCCCTGGTCAGCGCGGCGAAGTGGGCGCCCTGGGCGACGAGGCTCTTGCCCGAGCCGGTCGGCGTGGCCAGGATCAGGTTGCTGCCGGACACCACCTCGATCAGCGCCTCCTCCTGCGCTGGATAGAGGGTGAGCCCCCGTTCGGAGTTCCAGGACACGAACGCGTCGAAGATGGCGTCGGGATCGGCATCGATGTCTTCGGGCAGGCGGTCAATGAGAAGGCTCACACACCTATCCTGCCGAAGTTCACAGCATGGTCGGACCGGTCTTACCGCCTCAAGTCGAGTTGGAGCAGAACGGTGTCCAGCCACCGGCCGTGTTTGAACCCCACATTCCGCAGCCGGCCCGCCTCCTCGAACCCGAAGGCCGCGTGCAGTTTCACCGACGCCGGGTCACCGCTGTCGGCGATCACCGCGACGAGCTGACGGGCCTCGGTCCCTGCGGCGGCGGAGATCAGCTCACCCAGCAGCAGCCGGCCCAGCCCTCGCCCGGTCGCCTCCGGCGCCAGGTAGACGCTGTCCTCAAGGGTGTGCCGGTAGGCGGGCTTGGGCCGATATTGACCGAGGTAGGCGTACCCCAGCACCTCGCCGCCGTCCTCGGCCACCAGGAACGGCAGGCCCGCCGCGGCGATCGTGGCCGCCTTCGACCGCCACTGCGCGAGCCCTGGCGGCGTCTCGTCGAAGGTGGCCACGCTTTCGGTCACATAGTGGGCGTAGATCGCGGCGACGGCGGGCAGATCGGCGTCCGCGAGGGGGCGTATCAGCGTCATGGCAGGTCATTCTCCCCGCCCCGCTCACAGCTGGGCGCGCGGGCCCGTCACCAGCAGGCCGCCGAGGATCGCCAGGATCGCCACCACCGGGGTGAGGCCCGGCGCGAACCCGGCCACCGTCAGCGCCAGCACGCCGCCCCCGACGAGCCCGGTCGCGGCCAGCGCGCTGCCCCAGGTGGCCTTCCCGTACGGCAGCGCGAGCGGCTCCTCGAACCGGGCGAAACCCTTCAGCAGCGGCCACATCGTCAGCCCGAGCAGGGTCAGCCAGATCGGCCAGCCGGCGAGCCAGAAGGGGCCGCCGGGCGTGGGCGTGTCCAGGCGCATCCCGATCACGACCACGCCGGTCACCACGAACAGGGCCGGCATGTGCCACAGGTACGCCGTCATCATCCGCGGCCCGGCCCAGGCCAGCGGGCGGTGGATGGGCAGGCGCAGGAGCCACGGCCGCAGCAGCGTCGCCAGCCCGATCTGCCCCACCGAGACGGCCAGGATCGCCAGCGTGGGCGGCGCCATGTTGGACATCCCGGCCCCCGGCAGGCCGATCATGCTGCCCGGGTAGGGTCCGAACGCCACCAGCAGCGCGGCCGCCCCGAAGCCGCCGGCCGCCATCAACCACGGGGCCGGGCCGCCACGGGTGAGCCGCCCCTCGGCGTACAGGAAACCGAGCTGATGGACCGCCAGCCAGACGAACACCACGTTCAGGTAGCCGAGCGCCTCGAACCCGGTCGAGAAGCGCAGCACGTCCGTCAGCACCGCCCCGGCCGCCAGCGCGACCGGCACCCGCGGCCCGTACCGGGCGTGCAGGCTCAGCAGGTACGGCGTGGCCGCGACGGCGATCAGATAGACGGCCAGGAACCACAGGAGCTGGCCGGTGAGCTTGGCCCCCACCTCCAGCGGCTGGGCGGGCACGCCGAGCGTGAGCAGCAGGTGCGGGAGCGGGATCCACACCGCCGCCAGCGGCAGCAGCGGCCAGGCCAGCCGCCGCAGCCGGACGACCAGCCACTGAGGGCCGTCGTGCGCGGCGCGGCCGAAGCTGATCGCGTTGGCCGCGCCGCCCGCGAAGAACACCAGCGGCATCACCTGGCTGAGCCAGGTGACCACCCAGAGGCCGGGCGTCGCCAGCGCGTTCCCGGTGGTCAACCGGCTGCCGTCGAAGGACAGCACCGGGATCGTCCAGTGCTGGAACACCACCGCGGCCATGCCGAGCACCCGCAGGAGGTCGAGGAACGGGTCCCTGCCCCGTGCCGGCGCGGCGGTGCGCGAGGGTGCGGCTCGCTCCAGCAGGACGGTCATGGGGGCCTCGCTTCGGTGGGGGAGTGGTGCACTCAAGGCTCCCGCCGGGACCGGTTCCGCACATTGACGAGGACCGCCGTCTTACGGTCGCCTTCCCGGCACCACCCCCGGTAGGGCTGGCCTCACCCTCAGAGGTAGGTGTACCGGGTCGAAAAGGTGCCCAGGGGGATCTAGCGTGTGAGCCATGCGCTCCCTGATGAGGCGTGTCCTGCTGGACACCCGCTACACGCTCGTGGGGTTCCCCACGACCGTGATCACCTTCGCCCTCATGCTCGTCGGCCTGGCCGCCGGCGTGGGCACCGCGATCGCGTGGATCGGCGTGCCGGTGCTCGCGGGCACGCTCATGGTCGCGCGCGGCTTCGCGGACGCGGAGCGCGGATGGCTGTCGGACGTGCTCAAACGCCCTCCGGTACGGCCCCGCTACAAGCCCGCCCCGGTGGGCGCGGGACGCTTCCGCAGGCTGATCAATCCGCTCACCAGCGGGCAGTCCTGGCTCGACCTGCTGCACGGCATCGTGAACTTCCCGATCGCGCTCGTCGCGTTCGTCCTCACCGTGGTCTCCTGGGCGATCCCCTTGACCGGGCTGACCTACCCGCTCTACGGGATCGTCACCTCCCGTATCCGCGGCAACGTGGAGCTGCCCGAGCTGCTGGGCCTGGGCACCGGATACCTGGTCAACGCGATCTTCTACGTCAGTGTGGGGCTGTTCTTCCTGTTCCTCCTGCCGTTCACCGTGCGCGGCGCCTCGCTGCTGCGGGCCGGGCTCGGCCGGGTGCTGCTGACCGGCGTCGCCGAGCTGCACACGCGCATCGACGACCTGGCCGAAGGGCGGGCCGCCGCCGTGTCGGCCGAGGCCAACGCGCTGCGCAAGCTGGAGCGCGACATCCACGACGGCCCCCAGCAGCGCCTGGTGTCGCTCGCCATGGAGCTGTCCAGGGCGCAGCGCCAGCTGAACAAGGACCCGCAGGCGGCCCAGGCGACCATCAGCTCCGCGATCACCGCCACCCGCGAGACGCTCGACGAGCTGCGCGCCCTCTCGCGCGGCATCGCCCCGCCCATCCTGTCCGACCGCGGCCTGGCCCCCGCACTCGCCGCCCTCGCCGGCCGCTGCACGGTCCCGGTCGACCTGGAGGTGCAGACCAGCGAACGGTACGAGGCCGCGATCGAGAACGCCGTCTACTTCGTCGTCGCCGAAACGCTGACGAACGTCGCCAAGCACAGCAAGGCCACGGTCTGCACGATCCAGCTCATCAGCACCGGTGCCGTGCTCATGCTCACCATCGGGGATGATGGGGTCGGCGGCGCGCATGTCGCCAAGGGACACGGTCTCGCCGGGCTGGCCGACCGGCTCCGCGCGGTGGACGGGGAGCTCATGGTGCGGTCGCCCGAAGGCGGGCCGACAGTGATCTTTGCGGAGGTTCCGTGCGTGTAGTCGTGGCCGATGACGCGGTGCTGATCAGGGAGGGCCTGGTCAGGCTGCTCGAAGAGTTCGGCTGCGAGGTGGTCGCGACCGTCGGGGACGGTGACGGCCTCGTCAAGGCGGTCGCCGAGCACCGGCCCGACGTGTCGGTGGTGGACGTGCGGATGCCGCCGTCCTTCACCGACGAGGGGCTGCGGGCCGCCGTCGAGGCGCGGCGCAGGGTCGCCGGGGCGCCCGTGCTGATCCTGTCGCAGTACGTCGAGGTGTCCTACGCCGACGACCTGCTCGCCGACGCCCGGGGCGCGGTGGGCTACCTGCTCAAGGACCGCGTCGTCGACGTGGACGAGTTCATGGAGGGGCTGAGACGGGTCGCCTCCGGGGGGACCGTGTTCGATCCACAGGTGGTGTCACAGCTGATGGTGCGCAGGCGCAGGGACGACCCGCTCGCCCTGCTGACGCCTCGCGAGCGCGAGGTGCTCGGCCTGATGGCGGAGGGCAAGTCCAATCCCGCCATCGGCAGGCAGCTCGTGATCAGCGACGGGGCCGTCGAGAAGCACATCAGAAGCATCTTCAGCAAGCTCGGCCTGTACGCCGACGACAGTGACCAGCATCGCCGGGTGCTCGCCGTACTGACCTATCTGCGGTCGTAACGTCCCCCTGACGTTCACCGGGTGGGCCGGGCTCGCGGACCCGGACCGGCGACCGCCGGCCTACCCCGGCCACACCGGAGTAGCTGGCGTGCCCGCGGTCGTACGGCCGGAGCCTGGCTCGCTCACAGGCGCAGGGTCCGCCTGTCAGCCCCTCCTCGGCCCGCAGTCCGGCCTGACATCCCGGATGCGTCAACGGCCGGTCCGCGCGATGCTGCGCTGCGCGCGGACCTGGCCGCCCGGTATCAACCGAGCGCTTCGACCAGCTTCTTGCGCTGCTGGGCGCCCAGGCCGCCGAGACGGCGCTTCTCGTCGACGCCCGCCTCCTCCATCAGCGCGGTGGCCTTGGCCGGGCCGACGCCCTTGACGGCGCGCAGCGCCTGGGAGACCTTGATCTTCTTCGCGATGTCGTCCTCGCGCTCGAGCAGCTGGGAGAAGGTGACCTCGCCGGCCTTGACCTTGGCCAGCAGAGCGGTGCGGGCGGCGCGGGCCTCAGCGGCCTTCTCCAGCGCTGCCTTGCGCTGCTCTGGGGTGAGAGTGGGAAGTGCCATGTTCTGTTCTCTCCTCGGGGAGTTGACGATCGGGGATTCCTGTTACCCGTAGTGCAGTGGCTAATCATGGCGGATACCAGCGGTTCTTGTTGCGAAAAGCGCCGCTCAACGTGTCCGCCACACCGATGAGGCCGCTTCGGCGCACGCCACATCCTGGTCGGCGGTGCCACCGCTGACCCCCACGCCGCCGGCCACCCGCTCCGTCTCGCCGTAGTCCGCCCAGAGCGGGATCCCGCCGCCGACGCAGACGAAACGGTCATGCCAGGACAGGTGTTCGCCCGGCCCCGAGGCGGCCGTGGGCGCCAACTCGGCCGTGGGCCTGCGGTGGGCCGCCGCGGCGCAGGCCTTGCCCGGCGCCAGGGAGGCTCCCGCGAAGCCCGCACCCTCCATACGCTGGAAAGACACCAGATGGCCGCCCGAGTCGACCACGGCCACGGAGATCACCGCGCCCTCCCGGGCGGCCTGCTTCAGCGCCGCCTCGCACATGCGTAACGCGAGCTCGAGATCCACGTACGTCCCCCTGGGTTTCGGTGTCCAGCCGCTGCCCCGACGCCTCATGCGTACAGCGCGTGCGGCGGCTGCGCAAGATCGGCTCCGGGTCCCGAACGGCCGCCGGGGGACGCGTACAGGATGGGGCCTTTCGGCCCTTGCGCGTGGTATGAATCACATTGTTCGCTCGGGCGTGTCGCGCCTACTTCGGTGTCGAAAGCCAGGTCGCGAGGCCCTCGGGGGTCAGGAAGGCGTCGAACACCGACTCCATGGCGCCCAGCAGAGAGCCGCGCCACGGCATGGCCGATGGGGCGATCAAGGGCGGGCGGTCGCGGCGGATGGTCATCAGGCCGTCCTCGACGGCTCCCGTCAGCACGGGCGCCACCCGCTCGTACAGATCCGCGGCCAGACCGGACAGGACGACCACCTCCGGATCGTGCGCGTTCACCAGAGCAGCGATCCCCCTACCGAGCGCCCGCGCATTGGCCGCGACCGCCTGCGCCTGATCGTCGGTCGCCGCCTGGGAGAGGAGGCGGGCGGCCTGGGCTCGGCCCTTGCCGCCGCCGTAGGCGAGGCCCATGTGCCGTAGCAGGGCGTTCGCGCCCACCTCCATGCCCCAGCAGCCGCTGGCCCCGCACATGCAGGGTGCGTCACCGCCGATGAGGGGCATGTGGCCGAACTCGGCGCCTACGCCGCTCGCCCCGCCCAGCGGCCTGCCGTCGACGATCAGGACGCCGCCGAGGTCGAAGTCCACATGGAGGTGCAGCCCCACCTGGACGTCGCGCAGCAGCCCCCGGCGAGCCTCCGCGAGCCCGGCCAGCGCCGTGTCATTGCCCACCCGGACGAAGCCCGGACGGTCTGATCCCGGGCGGTCCGATCCCGGACGTTCCGATCCCGGGCGGTCTGATCCCGGACGATCGACGGCGAGGAGTGCGGGGACGTCCACTGAGCGCCAGCGCAGGTGGGCGATGTCCACCAGGTCGCCCGCGCGGACCGGACCGGCCACCGCCACGCCCACGCCCACCACGCGGGTGCCGTAGCGCGCCAGGTGGTCGCGGATCGCCTCGCCCAGCGGCAGGAACACGCCCTCCGGCGTGCCGTCGTGCTCCTGGACGCCCAGGACGGTGATCCGGCCGCCCAGCTCGCAGGCCGCCAGCTCCCAGGCGTCCTCGCGTACGTCGACGGCCAGCACGATCGGGCCGTCCGGGTGGGGTCCCGGCACCAGCGTGGGCCGGCCTCGTACCTGCTCGGGCGCTGGGACCTCGTGCAGGAGCCCGTCCTCCACCAGCCCGCCGACCAGCACCGACGCGGTCCCCCTGGCGAGCTCCAGCTCGCGGGTGAGGCGGGACCTGGTCCAGGTCGCGCCGCAGTCGTGGACGGCGCGCAGCAACCGCACCCGGTTGTGCGCGCGCAGTTCGCCGCTGGTCCGTGCCCCGTTCGCAATCATCGTATTTCTCATTATGCTCTAGCCGTGAGCAAAAAATGGGGCAATGCCCAACGTGCCCGACTTGGTGTGTTTATTTTCTTCTTTCTGTGCGGGTTGGTCATGGGCCTGTGGGCGGCCGGGCTGCCCTCGCTGAACGACCGTCTGGACCTCGGCCCGGCCCGGCTCGGCACCGTTCTGCTGCTCATCTCCGGTGGCGCGCTGGTGTCCATGCTGGCGGCCGGGCCGCTGGTGGACCGGTGGTCGAGCCGGGCCGTCTGCTGGTTCGCCGGGCCGTTCTCGGCGGTGGTCCTGCTCGGTCCCGCGCTCGCGCCGAACTACGCGGTGCTGACCGTGCTGGCCGTCGTCTTCGGGCTCGGGCTCGGGGTGACCGAGGTCGCCATGAACGCCCACTCCGTCGAGGTCGAACGCCGCTACGCCCGGCCGATCATCTCGGCTTTCCACGGCACGTGGAGCCTCGGTGGCGCGGCCGGTGGCGCGGTGACCGCACTCGTCCTGCGGGCCGGGCTGGACGCCCAGACGCTGCTGGTGGTGGCGGCCGTGGTGGTGCCGTTCCTGTACCTGCCGGCGGCGCGGCTGCTGCTGCCGGACCCGCCCGGCGACACCTCGGCGAGCCCGGCCGCCGGGGAGCGCCGATCCGCGACCTCCCTCAAGTGGGGACTGATCGCGCTGCTCGGCGGGGCCGCGTTCGCCGGTCACCTGGCCGAGGGCGCCGCCATCGACTGGGCCGCGCTGCACGCCCGCTGGGTGCTGGGCACCGACCCGGCGCTCGCGCCGCTCGCCTACACGGTCTTCGCGGTGGCCATGACCACCATCCGGCTGCTCGGCGACCCCATCCGGGCCCGGCTCGGCTCGGTGCGCACGATCCAGCTCGCCGGCCTGCTGGCGACCTGCGGGTACATCCTCGTCCTGGCGGCCCCGCTGATGGGTTCGCTGGCCGTGGTGTGCGCCTGGACCGGCTGGGCGCTGGCGGGGATCGGCCTGGCCACCGTGGTGCCGGTCATCTTCAGCGCCGTCGGCGCGGCGGGCGGCCCGGTCGGGCGCGCGCTGGCGCTGGTGACCGCGTTCGGCTACAGCGGCCTGCTGGTCGGGCCCGCCGTGCTGGGGTACGTCGCGGAGGCGTCGTCGCTGCCCATCGCGCTGATCGTGCCCGCCGTGCTGGCCGCGGTCATGGCTCTCACCGGCGCGCCCGCCATCCGCGCGCTGGACCGCGTCGCCACGCCGCCGGAGCCCGTGCCGGTGGCGGCCCGCGACTGACGACCGGGGGGCGCGAATCCTGGCCGGGACCTCCCGCCGACGCGCGGGACCGAATCCCGGTTCAGGGGTTCCCGCCCCCTCGTTGACCTGGCGTTATGTGATCGTGACTTGACCCAGGGGTGCGGTCAGAGTTTCATGTCCCAAAACACCGTAAACGTTTACAGAAATGTGGAATCGTTTACGTTCCTGGAAGGACTGCCTTGGCCGAGGGACCCACGATCACGACGATCGCCGAGCGCGCCGGCGTCTCCATCGCCTCGGTCTCCCGAGTGCTGAACGGCCTGCCCACCAGGCAGGAGACCGTGCGCAAGGTGATGGCCGCCGCCGAGGAGCTCGGGTATGTGCGCAACGCCGTCGCCCGCTCCCTCAAGTCCCGCCGCACCCATCAGGTCGCCTTCGCCATGGCCGACGTCGGCAACCCGGCCTACCTGGCCATGTTGCGCCAGATCCAGCCCGTGCTCAAGGCCGCCGGCTACCGAATCGTGCTGCACTCCACCGACGCCGTCGTCGCCGACGAGATCGACGTGCTGCACAGCCTCGGCGAGCGCTACGTGGACGGGCTGATCATGAGCCCGCTGCGGGTCACCGGCCGGCACCTGCAGATGCTGGCCACCGCCAGAGCGCCCGTGGTGATCATCGGGTCGGTGCCCGAAGGCACACCCGTCGACAACGTGCGCGCCGACTCCCGTACCGGCGTCAAGCTCGCGATCGACCACCTGCACGCCCTCGGCCGCCGCCGGATCGGGATGGTCAACGGCCCGCCCGACACCGTGCCGGGCGCCGCCCGCGGGGCCGCCTACATCGAGGCGCTCGAAGCCTGCGGTCTGCCCTATGACGAGAACCTCGTCCAGATCGGCGACTTCTACCGCGCCGAAGGCGGCCGGGCCGTGGCGGCGCTGCTCGACCGGGTGCCCGACCTCGACGCGCTGATGTGCGCCAACGACCTGATCGCGCTCGGCGCCCTGGACGTGCTGCGCGCCGCGGGCAGACGGGTGCCGCAGGACGTGGCCGTGGTCGGCATGGACGACACCGACCTCGCCGCGGCCTCGTGGCCCTCGCTCACCAGCGTCTCGCTGGGCTCCGCCGAACGTGGCAAGGCCGCCGCCGAGCTGCTGCTCGACCGGCTGCAGCACGGCGAGCGCGAGCCCCGGGTGGTGACCGTACCGCCCCGTCTCGTGGTGCGTGCCTCCACGACGGGCGAGGAGGAGGGCGGGACGTGACGGCCACCGCGACCAAGCCGGCGCCGCCCGCGCGGAACGCGCGCGGCGCCGGCGGACCCCGGCGCAACCGCGAGATGTGGGTGCTCATGCTGCCCGCGCTCGTGCCCGTGCTGCTGTTCAGCGTGGGCCCGCTGCTGTACGGGATCGGGCTGGCGTTCACCGACGCCGAGTCCGGCAAGAACCACGTCACCGGCTTCGTCGGCCTGGAGAACTTCGGCGACCTGCTCGCCGACGACACCTTCTGGGCGTCCATGCGGGTCGGCCTCATCTGGGCCGTGACGGTGACCGTGCTGCAGTTCCTCGCCTCGCTCGGGCTGGCGCTGCTGCTGAACCAGAAGCTCTGGCTCACCGGGCTCGCCCGGGTGCTGACCGTGGTGCCGTGGGCGATGCCGCCCGTGGTCATCGGCCTGATGTGGCGGCTGGTCTACCACCCGGACGCCGGCATCGTGAACAGCACGCTCGGCACCGACATCAACTGGCTCGCCGACTTCACCTGGGCGCTGCCCGCCGTCATCGTCATGGGCGTGTGGAGCGGCATGCCGCAGACCACGATCGTGCTGCTGGCCGGCCTGCAGACCATCCCCAAGGAGCTGTACGAGGCGGGCGAGATGGACGGGGCGGGCACCTGGCGCAAGTTCTGGAGCATCACGCTGCCGCAGCTGCGCCCCATCATCGTCACCATCACCTCGCTCGACTTCGTCTGGAACGTCAACCAGTTCAGCCTGGTCTACGTGCTCACCCAGGGCGGACCCGGCGGCCAGACCAGGCTGCCGATGCTGTTCGCCTACGAGGAGGCGTTCCGGTACGGCTTCTTCGGCTACGCCGCCGCCCTCGGCGTCAGCATCGTGATCGTCGTGCTCGCCCTGCTCGGCGTCTATCTGTGGCGGCAACTGAGGGAGGCGTCATGAGAAGGATCCCCCAGTACGTCGCGCTGCTGGCGTACATGGTGTTCCTGGCCTTTCCGCTGGTGTGGCTGCTGTCCACGTCGCTGAAGACGCCGCAGGAGATGGCCGGCCTCGACCCGACGTGGATCCCCGCCGAGCCCACCCTGGCCAACTTCGCCGACGCGTTCGGCGAGCAGGACCTGGTCGGCGCGGGCGCGCGGAGCCTGGTCGTGGCGCTGGCGAGCGCGCTGCTCACGGTCACCGTGGCGCTGCCCGCCTCCTACGCCCTCGCCCGCTACCGGGGCACGCTCAAGCAGGTCGCGCTCGGCTGGGTGCTGGTCAGCCAGGTGTTCCCGTTCATCTTGATCATCATCCCGCTCTTCATGGTGCTGCGGCAGCTCGACCTGACCAACACGCTGGTCGGCCTCGTGGTCGTGCATGTGACGTTCACGCTGCCGTTCGCGCTGTGGATGCTCCAGGGGTACGTGCGGTCGGTGCCGCGCGAGCTGGAGGAGGCGGCGGCGGTGGACGGCGCCGGCCGCATGCGGGCGATCGTCAGCGTGGTGGCGCCGCTGCTCGCGCCCGGCGTGGTGGCGACCCTGCTGTTCTCGTTCATCTCGTCCTGGAACGAGTTCCTGTTCGCACTGGTGGTCCTCAAGGATCCCGACGTGATGACCCTCCCGCTGACGCTGGTGAGGTTCACCGGCCCCGAGGGGGTCTCCAGGCTCGGCCCGCTGGCCGCGGCGTCGCTGATGGCGACGATTCCGAGCCTGATCTTTTTCGCAATCATCCAGCGTCGGCTGAGGTCTGGCCTGATGGCCGGCGCTGTGAAGGGCTAGGAGGCTCTCATGCGTATCAAATCCGCGTTGGCGGCGGCGGTCGTCGTCGCCCTGGCCGCCGGGTGCGGCGGCGGCGGGGACGGCGGGTCCTCCTCCGCCCCTGACGAGCCCGTCAAGCTCGACTTCCTCAGCCTCGCCTGGCAGAAGGAGTCGGTCGCGGCCAACAAGCAACTGGTCGAGGAGTGGAACAAGGCCAACCCGAACATCCAGGTCACCTACGTCCAGGGCAGCTGGGACAACGTCAACGACCAGCTCGTCACCTCCTTCGAAGGCGGCGACGCGCCCGACGTCATCCACGACGACTCCCCGGCGCTGTCCGGCTTCGCCAGCAAGGGCTACCTGCTGGAGCTGAAGGACAAGGTTCCGGCCGAGCTCAAGAGCGACATCCCGCAGAGCGCCTGGGACACCGTCACCTTCGACGACGGCAAGGGCGCCCAGGGCGTGTACGGCGTGCCGTTCCTGCAGGAGTCGACGGTCATCATCGCCAACAAGAAGCTGCTGGACGCCGCCAAGGTGCGCATGCCCACCCCGGCGGAGCCGTGGACGTGGGACGAGTTCGCCACCATCGGCAAGAAGCTCACCAAGGGCGACACCTACGGCGTGGCCTGGCCGATGAAGTCCCCGGTCAACAAGACGCTGAACCTCGCGCTGAACTTCGGCGGCACCTTCTTCCAGACCGGCGCCGACGGCAAGACCACGGTCAAGGTCGGCCCGGAGGAGAAGGAGGTCCTGCAGCGCATCCACGACCAGCTCTACAAGGACAAGTCCGCCGACACCTCGGCGCTCGGCATGGGCACCGCCGACCCGCTGCCCGGCTTCTTCGCCGACAAGTACGCGATGCTGCCCGTCGGCGTCTACCTGCGTCAGCAGGTGGCCGAGCAGGCGCCCGACGACTTCGAGTGGGTGACGCTGCCGCCGCTCAAGGGCACCGGCTCCGAGCAGGGCGCCGTCTCCCAGACGCTGTCGGTCGCCGCTGACAGCGAGCACCCGGACGAGGCGCTCAAGTTCATCTCCTTCTTCCTGAACGGCCCCAACCAGGCCAAGCTCGCCAAGGGCGACTGGCTGCTGCCGACCTCCCAGCAGGCCGCCGCCGACCCGGCGATCACCACCGAGGAGAACGGCTGGGACGTGGCCACCGCCTCCGCCAAGAACCTCGTCGTCGCGCCCTTCCTCAAGGTGAACGGCTTCGACGAGTGGAAGTCCAAGGTGGCGACGCCCGCGCTGCAGGAGTACTTCGCCAACAAGATCAGCATTGACGAGGTGGCCAAGAAGCTCGTCGAGGACGGCAACGAGGTGCTGGAGCGGTACCAGCGGTGACGTCTGTGGATAGAACCCTTCGGGGCGGGATCTTTCGGGACAGGGCCCGGGGGTGTCTGCTCGGCCTCGCGGCCGGCGACGCCCTCGGGGCGCCCGCCGAGAACCTCTCACCGGCGGAGATCCGCCGCCGGTGGGGGCGGCTCACCGAGATCGAGGGCGGCGGCACGGACGACACCGAGTACGCCATCTTCGCCGCCTCCCTGCTGGTGGATCACGGGCACGGCCTGACCTCGGCGCTGGTGGCCGCCGCCTACCGGGAGCGGATCGTCCCGCTGGCCGAGGGGCCGATGCGCGGGGCGGGCTTCTCCGAGCTCGGCACCGTCCAGGCGCTGCGGCGGGGGCTGGAGCCGCCGCTGACCGGCCTGGTGCACCAGCACGGCTGGTCCGACGGGCTGGCGATGCGGGCCGCGCCGTACGGGATCTTCTGTCCCGGCGATCCCGGTGAGGCGGCCCGGCTCGTGGAGGAGGACGGCCGGGTCAGCCAGTCGGGGGAGGGCATACTCGGCGGCCGCGCGGTCGCGGGGGCCGTGGCCGCCGCCATGACGGGCGCGCCCCCGCCGGACGTGGTCGAGGCCGCGCTCGCGGTGCTGCCCGCCGACTCCTGGACCGCCAGAAATATCGTACGAATCCGCGACGTCATCGGCGCTGCCGCCGGCCGTGAGAGCGGTGGCGAGGCCGTCGGCGGGGATGCCGTCGAGACGGCAGCGGCTTCGGACCTCGTCGAAGCGCT
Source organism: Nonomuraea glycinis (assembly GCF_035920485.1). GTDB lineage: Bacteria > Actinomycetota > Actinomycetes > Streptosporangiales > Streptosporangiaceae > Nonomuraea > Nonomuraea glycinis. The sequence continues at coordinate 8,618,110 of NZ_CP109166.1, read as the reverse complement.
GCACGAGGCGGTCGTGGTCAAGCACTACCCCTGGACGGACGTGGCCCCCGAGGCCGTGGCGCTGGCGCTGGCGGCCTACCTGGCCGGCGGGGGTGAGGTGGAGGCGTCGGTGACGTTCGGGGTGAGCCTGGGCCGGGACGCCGACACCATCGGCGCCATCGCCGGCGCGATCGCCGGAGCCGGACAGGGCGAGCGAGGCGTGCCCGACCGATGGGCGGCGCGCATCGGACCGGTGACGGGCAAGTGCCTGCCCGCCGTCGCGGGCCGACATGTGCTCGACGTCGCCGACGAACTGGCGTCGGCCCTGGACGGCGCCCGCCGGCAGGGGGACGGACAGGGGCGGGTTGATGGCGGGTCGGGCAGGGGCGGGTCGATGATGGGACCGGAACGCGCCGGCGAATCGGCGGAAGGACTGTAGACATCATGTCGGGGGACAGGATCACGGGAGCCTTCATCGGGCTCGCCGTGGGTGACGCCGCGGGCTGGCCCGCGAGCAGGCACCGAGCGGCGCTGCACGCGCCCTGGAGCAGGCGGCTGCACCGCGAGCTGGACGTGTTCGCCGAGGAGCACCGGGTCACCACGCTGCCGGTGCCGTTCGCGCTGAACCAGCCGGTCGGGCCGCTGGCCGTCGGCCCGTCCGACGACGCCGAGTGGCTGGCCTGGACGGTGCTCGGCCTCGACCGCCCGAGGGCGGAGGCGTTCAGGAGCCTGGCCGGGCGGACGGACATCAGGGCGCGCGTCTCGGTGGCGACCGCGCTGGACAACCTGGCCAGGGGCCTCGAACCGCCCGCCAGCGGGCACGACAACCCGCACCACTTCGACGACGCGGCCGCCATCAGGGCCGTCGCCTTCGGCGCACTCGGCAGGGACCCGCGCGAGGACGCCCAGGTGACCAACTCCGGCGACGGCGTGCTCGGCGCGCTGGCCGTCGCGGCGGCCGTGGCCGAGGCGGTGGCGACCGGCTCACCGGCCCGGATGGTCGGCGCCGCGCTGGACGTACTGCCGGAAGAGACCGCCATCGGGCACAACGCGAGGCTGGCGCTGAAGGTCGCCCGTGCGGCGGGCGACCCGTTCGGCGCGGTGCCCGCGCTCGACGCGGCCCTGCTCGACCACGTCTACAGCTACGGGGTGGGCGCCGCGCAGACGGTGCCCGTGGCGCTGGCGCTGGCCGAGGTGGCGCAGGGCTCGCTCGGCCGGGCCGTACCGGCGGCCGCCTGCCTGGCGGCGCTGGCCGACTCCGCGCCCGCGCTGACCGGCGCGCTGACCGGCGCGTGCGGCGGGTACGGGGCCATCCCGGAGGGGTGGAGGGCGGCGGCGGGCACGCTCGCCGGCTGCTGTCTGCCCGAACTGACAGGCTTGGATCTCATGCACCTGACGGAGGGACTTTCATGACGCCGCTTGAGGACAGGGCGATCGGCTGCGTGGCGGGGGCGGCGGTCGGTGACGCGCTGGGCGGCGCCACCGAGGGCTGGACCCCCGAACAGATCGTGGAACGTTACGGCGGGCTGGTGGAGGGCATCGTGCCGCCGTTCAACGAGGACTGGCGCAACGCCCGCCCCATCGCGCCCTACCACAAGGGCGACGGCCACATCACCGACGACACCTTGATGACGCACGCGCTGATCCGCGTCTACGAACAGGCGGGCGGCCACCTCGACGCCTACGCCGTGGCCGAGCACCTGGTGCCCGAGCTGATGGGCAAGCGGCAGTGGATCCCCGAACTGGAGGCGGAGGCGCTGCCGCTGCAGCGGATCTTCCTCGCGGAGAAGTGGATCGTCGCCCGCCTGCACTACGGGCACGTCGACCCCCGCGAGGCCGGCGTCGGCAACATCGTCAACTGCGGCGCGGCCATGTACGTCGCGCCGGTCGGCATCGTGAACGCCGCCGACCCCGACGCCGCCTACGCCGAGGCCATCGACCTGACCGGCGCGCACCAGTCCAGCTACGGCCGCGAGGCCGCGGGCGTGATGGCGGCGGCCGTGGCCGAGGCCATGCGGCCGGGCGCCAGCGCCGACTCCGTGGTGGCGGCCTGCCTCCGGCTCGCCAGGGACGGCACCAGGGCGGCCATCGAGTCCGTCTGCGAGGCGGCCCGCGGCCTGGGCCACTGGGACGGCTCGTTCGCCGCCCTGCGCGCCGCCGTACGGCCCTACGACACGGTCGCCGACACCTACCGCGACCAGGGGCTCGGCGCCCGCCGCCCGAGTCGTACGCACAGCATCGAGGAGCTGCCGCTGGCGCTGGGCTTCCTGGTGATCGCCAAGGGGGACTTCCGCGAGACGGTGCTGGGCGGCGTGAACTACGGCCGGGACGCCGATTCGATAGCCTCGATGGGTGGCGCCATCGCCGGCGCGCTCGGCGGCCTCGCCTCCGTGCCGGGGGAGTGGGTCGAGCAGGTGGGCACGGCCAGCCGCACCGACCTGCTCACGCCGGGCCGGACGATCGCCGCGGTGGCACGCCGGGTGCACGCCGACGACGTGGCCCGGCGCCGGGCGCACGAGGCCGCGTTCACCGACCTTCTGGAGACCTGAATGATCCGGCTCACCTGGGTGCAGCCTGAAGACCTGGTGGGGCACGAGCTCCGCCAGGCGGCCGAGGACGGCCGGGACGCCGGCCGGATCGCCGAGCGCTGGCACGCCGAGGGCGGCCACGACGCCCCGCCCCGCGCCGGGGCCTCCGAGCCCGGCGCGCAGAAGCTCCGGCCGCTGGCCGAGCGGCTTCTGGACGAGCTGGACGCGATGGACTCGCCGCTGGACGAGCCGACGGACCTGATCGCCATCATCGCCGCCTGCCCCGGCTGGCCGCAGCCGAGGCCCGGCCACGTCGCCTCCCGCGACCGCGTGCTCGGCGGCTGGCTGGGCCGCTCGGCCGGCTGCGTGCTGGGCAAGCCCGTGGAGAAGCTGCCGCGCGAAGGCGTCCGCGAGCTCGCCGAGGCCACCGGCAACTGGCCGATCCGCGGCTGGTTCACCGCCGAGGGCCTGCCGGACGAGGTCGCCGAGCGCTGGCCGTGGAACCGGCGCAGCGCCGTCAACTCCCTCGCCGAGAACATCGACGGCATCCCCGAGGACGACGACCTCAACTACGCGCTGCTCGCCCTGTCCGTCCTGGAGCGGCACGGCCGCGGCTTCACCACCGACGACGTGGCCAAGCTCTGGCTGGACGAGCTGCCGGCCGGGCGCACGTTCACCGCCGAGCGGGTCGCGTACCGCAACCTGCTGGCGGGCGTCGAGCCACCGGAGACGGCCACCTACCGCAACCCGTTCAGGGAGTGGATCGGCGCGCTGATCAGGGCGGACGTGTACGGCTGGGTCAACCCCGGCGATCCGGGCACGGCCGCCGAGTACGCCTGGCGCGACGCCCGGCTCACCCACACCGCGAACGGCGTCTACGGGGCGATGTTCGTCGCCGCCATGTGCGCCACCGCGCTGGTCGCCACCTCCGTGGAGGAGGTGGTGGCGGCCGGACTGTCGGTGGTGCCGCCGCGCTCCCGCCTGCATCTCGCCGTACGGCAGGCGGCCGAGGACGCGGCCCGGGAGCCTGACTTCGAACGGGTCCTCGACCTGCTGCACGAACGCCACGGCGGCCTGCACTGGGTGCACACGATCAACAACGCCGCCCTGATCGCCGCCGCCCTGATCCACGGCGGCGGCGACTTCACCGCCTCCATCGCCGGCGCGGTCGCCGCGGGCTGGGACACCGACTCGGCCGGCGCGACGGTCGGCTCCGTCGTCGGGGCGCTGAACGGCGGCGTCCCCGGGCAGTGGACCATGCGCGACAGCCTCGCCAGCAGCCTGACCGGCTTCGACGGCATCGGGCTGGAGGAGCTGGCGCGCCGTACCCAGGAGATGATGCATCCATGATCACGGTCTTCGGCAGCGCGAACATGGACCTGGTGGCCTACGTCTCCAAGGCCCCCCAGCGGGGTGAGACGGTCACCGGGCGCGAGTTCCGCACCATCCCCGGCGGCAAGGGCGCCAACCAGGCCATCGCCGCCGCCAGAGCGGGCGCGAAGGTGACGTTCCTGGGCGCGGTGGGCGAGGACGCCTTCGGCGCCGAGATGCGCGGCACCCTCGCCGCCGCCGGCGTGGACGTGAGCCTGCTGCGCCAGGTGCCCGGCGTGAGCGGCATCGCGCACATCGTGGTGGACGACAACGGCGGCAACTCGATCATCGTGGTCCCCGGCGCGAACGGCACCATCAGCGCCCCCACCAGCGACGAGCGCGCCGTCATCGCCGCCTCCCAGGCGTTGCTGCTGCAGCTCGAACTCCCGATGGAGGCCGTCATCGCCGCCGCCAGGGCGGCACGCGAGGCGGGCGTCCCCGTCATCCTCACCCCCGCCCCCGCGCAGCCGCTGCCGAACGGCCTGCTGGACGCGGTCACCCTGCTGATCCCCAACGAGCACGAGGCCGCCGGCATCACCGGCACCGCCGCCCCGGAGGCGGCCATGGACGCGCTGCTGCGGCGCGTCGACGAGGCCGTCATCACGCTCGGGTCGGAGGGGGCGCTGTACGGCGCGAGCACGGGGGAGCGGATCCGGGTGCCGGCGGTCAAGGTCCAGGCGGTGGACACCACGGCGGCCGGGGACACCTTCGCCGGGGCGTTCGCGGTGGCCCGCGCCGAGGGCCGCGACGCCGAGCAGGCGCTGCGGTTCGCGTCCACGGCGGCGGCGCTGTCGGTGCAGCGGCCGGGGGCCAGCACGTCGATGCCTGCCCGCGCGGAGATCGACGCCGCGCACGCCTGACCGGACGAACCTGGCCGGCGCCCAGAAGGCAGTGGCGCGCGGCCTGGTTCACAAGCCGCCTGCCCTGGGGACCCAAGGCCGCGTTCGCCGGGGAGCTCCCGCCCGCGCGGCGCGGCGCGGACGGGAGCCAGGCGTTATCGGCTAGCAGAGGGAGTTCCAGTTGATCGCCTTGCCGGCGGCGGCCTTGATCAGCCGGCACGCGAGGGCGGCCAACCCGCCGGTGTAGCCCCCCACGATGGTGCACACCGCCATGCCGAACAGCTGGTAGACCGCGTAGACCGCGCGGGCCTGCCAGCAGTTGAGTGCGGCCAGGGCCGTGGCGTCCGACGGCATGGCGGGCGCCTGGGGGATCGCCTGGATCTGCTCGGCACTCAGTCCCGCCGCCAGCTCGTCCAGCACCGCCTCGGCGCCGTCCCCGAACTGCGCCAGAACCTCGGCCACGGCCGGGTTCTCCCGCAGTGCCGCCTTCTTGTCGTCTTCAGTGGCGAGGGTCATCCGCTTCTCCTTGTCTCGTCGTACCGGCCGACAGGTGATCGACCGGCGTCCTGACACCCAGGAAAGCCAGCCGGCCTGGATGTCCAACAGCTCCTCGGACGGACCCGTCCGCGGTCGAGCCACTCCCGGCCGAACCGAGACGACCGCACGCCAACCTCCGACAACTCTCGGTCATTGTTTGTACGCTGTGCGTAGCGGAACGGTGCTGTCGGAGCGGTCCGGGTCAAGAGAGGGCAAGGTCCGGGAAGTGATGCGTAAGGCTCCTGAAGGCAGTCAAGATCCTGGGCCTGGCGAGCAGGCGCCCTCCGGGTCCGGCCTGGAACGGGTGAGCTGCCACGAGGACCTGGTCAAGGCACTGGCCGAGCAGTTCGCCCGAGCCGATGTGTCCCTGCGGGAGTTGCAGGCGCGGGCAGACCGGGCGGGCGGCGTCCGGCTGCCACGGGCGACCTGCGCGGACATGCTGGCCGGGCGGCGTTTCCCCAAGAAGGCGCTGATGGTGGCGTTCCTGCGGGCCTGCCGGGTGCCCGAGCCGCAGATCCCGGCGTGGGAACGGACCTGGGAACGGGTACGCCTCACCCGGATGCCCCTCGGGCAGGACCGTACGACCGACTCCTCCACCGGCGCGCCTCCCGAGGACCAGCGCCGGACCGCCGGCGGCACGCCACCTGAGGATCGCGGGCGTCGCCGGACCGTCGGTGGCGCGCGGCCCCCAGGTCGCGGCCGGCGCAGAGCCATCGTGCTGGCAGGGGCGATCACGGTGGCCGTGGGCGTCGGTCTCGTGCTGACCGCGGCGCTGCGGGGCGGCATGTCCGAGGAGCTGCCCGGCGACATCGTCGACGTCGGGCACATCGTCAGCGACGACGGCCGCGCGTTCGGCGGCGGCGGCTCCAGCCGGTTCACCGTGACCGTCAGTCCGGCCAACACCGGCGTACGCCTGATCCGCCGCCTGGACGTGGGCGTCCCCCTGCAGCACGCCACCATCACCGTGAACGGCGCGCCCGCCGGGGCCTGGCGGCCGCTGCTCGGCGACGAGCTCTACAAGTGGCGGAACCAGATCGTCGAGCTCCCCCCGCACCTGACCGCCGGGCGAGGCTCGCTCACGATCGTCAACGCCTCGGTGGGCTCCTCCGACTTCAACGAGTTCCGCTACATCGTCAAGCACAAGGTCGACGATGTCTGGTCGATCATCGACACCATCGACATCGGCCCGGACCACACCGCCGACGAAGCCATGCACGGCTACCGCATCGTCGAGCAGGGCTGGCTCGGCACCCAGACGTTCGCCTACCCGCCCCGCACCGAGGACTGGAACATCGAGTGAGCACGCGACGATCGGAGATCCCCATGCGCCGGCTCTTCCTGGTGCTGGCCCTGCCGGCGACGATCGCCGTACCTGCCGGCGATGTCCAGGCGACGATCGCCGTACCTGCCGGCGACGTCGGCGCGACGGCCGTCGCGCCTGTCGGCGACGTCCAGGCAGCGACCGCCGCGCCGCCTGCGGCCGTCATCGCCGCCGACTTCCCCGACCCGGACGTGATCCGGGCCGGGTCCACGTTCTACGCCTACTCCACCAGCGGCGGAACCCGGCACGTTCCCGTCGCCGCGGCGCCGTCCGCCACCGGCCCCTGGACCGTGCGCGGGGACGCCCTGCCCGCCAAGCCGTCCTGGGCGGTGAGCTGCGAGGCCGACCCCGACTGCGGCTTGTGGGCGCCCGATGTCTCCCGCCGCGCGGACGGCAAGTACCTCATGTACTTCACCGCTCCTAGCGCGACGGCCAAGCGCAGGTGTGTCGGCGCCGCCCTCTCCTCCGGACCACTCGGCCCCTTCCGTCCCCTGGGCGACGGCCCCATCGTCTGCGACCCCGGCGAAGGCGGCGCCATCGACCCGGCGAGCTTCGTGGACACCGGCGGACAGCGATACCTGCTGTACAAGAACGACGGCAACGCCGTCCGCAGACCGGCGATCGTCTGGCTCCAGCGGGTCCTCCCCGACGGGGTGACCTTCGTCGGCCCCCGCAAGGAGCTCATCCGCAACGACGACCCCAGGGAAGACGGCATCGTCGAAGCGCCTGTCCTGGTCAAACGCCCCACCCGGTACGTCCTCTTCTATTCCGGCGGCCCCTACACGGGCGACCGCTACTTCACCGGCTACGCCGTGTCCCCCTCGCTCACCGGCCCCTACACCAAGTCCGCCTCGCCCCTGATGACGACCGCCACCCTGCACGGCGCGGTCCAGGGGCTGGGCGGCGCCGACGTGCTCGGCGACCGCGTCTTCTTCCACGGCTGGGTGAACGGAGCACGCTGGATGTACACGGCACCCCTGAACTGGACCGACGACGTCCCCGCCGTACGCCAGGCCGGGTAGGTGAGGTTTCGACGGACCGGCCAAGGCGGATGTGGTCGCCGCCTCTGTCCAGAATGTGCGGCAGAGACGTTTACTGGTCAGATCCGTATCAAGCCTTGGAGAGCCGCCATGTCACGAGTCCAGCTCGCCCTCCGCGTCGCCGACCTGGAAAGCTCGATCACCTTCTACTCGAAGCTTTTCGGCACCGAGCCGGCTAAGCGCCGACCCGGCTACGCCAACTTCGCCATCGCCGACCCCCCGCTCAAGCTCGTGCTGATCGAGGGCGAGGAGGGGGAGCCGACCCGCATGGATCACCTGGGCGTTGAGGTGGAGGACGCCACGCAGGTCGATGCGGCCACCCAGCGGCTGAAGGACGCCGGCCTGGCGACCTTCGAGGAGAACGACACCTCGTGCTGTTACGCCTTGCAGGACAAGGTCTGGGTCCACGGCCCAGGTGCCGAGCCGTGGGAGGTGTACGTGGTCAAGGCCGACGCGGACACCCTCGGTAAGTCCGCTGCCCTGGAGCAGGAGCAGGCTTCCTGCTGCCAGGAGGGCGCCTCGTAGCGGACGGCCGCGTTCTCACCCGGTGCGCGAACACGGCAGGTCATGCGCCGTACACCGCAGCTGGGGCGAGCCAGAGAAAATCTTCGATCGAGTACGGGCGCACCTGGACGCCGGCGCGGACCACGTCTGCATCCAGCCGCTCACCGACACACCCCGCGAGGCCCTGGAGCACCTGCGCGTCCTGGCCGCCGCCGACCTGGTCTCGACCTGACGCAGCCGTGTGCCGGCCGGAACAGCCGTAGGGGGCTCACACCGAGGAGCCGACGATCACCTTGCCCACCGCACCGTTCCGCGAGGCGAGCTGCTCCACGGCGGTAACCGACTTACTCGGCGTAAGCCTGTCCAAAGCTGGGGGACCGGCTTACGCTAGGTAAGTGACTTCCCCGAGAACGACCCCGCCGCGCACCCGGTGGGACCACAGCAACGAGGCCGAATGCCGCCGTGCCAGCCGCGCCCTGGAGGTCGTCGGCCAGCGCTGGGCGCCCGGCGTCCTGCTCGCGCTGGCTCGCGGCGCCGAGCGGTTCACCGAGATCGCCGCGTCGGTGACCGGCATCTCCGCACGCATGCTCACCGTTCGCCTGAAGCAACTCCAGGACGCGGGACTGGTCGAGCGTACGGTCGTCCCCACGACCCCCGTCTCGGTGCGCTACCGCCTCTCGCCGCGAGGGGCCGATCTCGTCGTCGCGCTGCAACCCATCGCCGACTACGTCAAGCGGTGGGACGACGACGCGGACGCGCCGGACTGACCTCCGACGCGTCAGACCCGGCGCTCGAAGGCCGCAGCGGTGGTGAGGTCACTGGCGGGTCTGCCTGGCTTCGTCGCCGGCCATTGACCCAGCCGCTGCGCGCGCTGCCGGTTGTTTCCCCCTGTCGCGGCGAGGTCCCGGTGGAGCCGGCGTAGAGGGAATTACCCTCAGTAGTACTTAGGCAGGGGAGCCGCCCGAAAGGGCCGCTCCCCACCGCCTTTTCTGGGGTGCTTGCGAGAGCCTTCCGGAGGAAGACGTCGAGGATCAGCGTTTCCGGTGAATCAGCTCTGAGCTGACCTGGTGCGATTCGGGCAGGTGAGCGGGCCGTTCGGTATCAGATGGTGTCGAGCGGGCAGTGCCAGGGGATGAGCGAGACACCCGAGGAACAGTCGGAGGCGGCGATCGGCCTGGGCGGGGAGAGTGATGTGGTCGCCGAACGGTCCGGCGCCACCACGGAGACGGGCCGCCGTCCGGTCCCCGCCGACCCGCCGGAGGCCACGGACGAGGCCGACGACGAGGACGAGGCCGACACCGAAGAGGCGGCCGACGAGGAGAACGAAGAGGACAAGGTGCCGCACCCCGAGGCCGGTCCGACGGCTTAGAGGTCGGGCGGCCTTCCCCCGGCTCGAGCCTTTGCCGCCGGCCCTGCCGAGGCGAGGCCGCAGAAGCGCAAGGCTTCATCCAGTTGGCGGACGTATGTGGTGGTCGCCCAAGGTTCCAGCCGGGCTCGGGCCTGGTGGATCTCCTGGGCCAGCCGGGCGGAGCTGTGCTGCCCGGTGATGTCGGCGGCCTCGGCCGCCGCTATGAGAGGTCCGGGCTGGTTCTGCTGGACCAGCGAGGTGCTTCTTCTGAGCTCTGCTTCCGCCGGTGAGACCCAGTACAAGAAGGCCGGTTCGTGGAAACCGCCATGCGCTGGTACCAGCCGCACAGCTTCGACGAGGTCATCTGGATCGGCGAACACGCGCCCGGCTGGAGCCACATCATCAGCCTCAGCGGACTCTGCATCGTCCCCGGCCCGCTGAGCGAGCACAGCCGCAGGCGTCGATGTCACAGCTTCAAGTGAGAAGAAGCCGAGGGTGACGAGCAGACAGGTCGCCATCTCCTTGAGGATGCCTACCCGGAGACTTTGGGTGTCCGTACGATCACGCATAGCGAGATCCGGCACGGTGAACGGAGATCACCATGGGCAAGCACGAGGGCGACAAGAAGCACGGTTACGAGCCGTTCAAGCCTGACAAGGATCAGTCGCACGACGGCAACGCGGAAGGGGGCGGCACGCGGGAGAGGCCTGCCGACGGCGGCGAGAAGTGACCGACCTCGGCCCTCTGCTGGACACCATGATCGCCCGGATCGAAGCGGTGCGGTCGCCGATGGAGAGCCGGATCGAGCGCGCTCTGCGGTCGGTGCCGCGGCACGAGTACGTTCCCCCGGTGGCGCTGGTCGTCGGCAATGACCGGCCGCCGCTCCTGATCGACCGGGACGCCGACCCTGAGCTGTGGCTGCGCCATGTCTACACGGAGACGGCGCTCGTGACGCAGCTCGACGACGGCGCGACCGAACTGCGCGACCTGGACGGCAGCTACAGCTCGTCGTCGTCGGCGCCCGCGACGGTCGCCGACCTGCTCGAACTGCTCGACCCCCGGCCGGGTGATCGAGTGCTGGAGATCGGCACCGGTACGGGATGGACGGCCGCGCTGCTCTGTCACCTGGCGGGAGAGCCGAACGTGACCTCGGTCGAGGTCGACCCGTCCATCGCCGAGGCTGCGGCGAAGAACCTCGCCGAGGCGGGCCTGCGACCGCACCTGGTCGTCGGTGACGGCGCCGAGGGGGTCGCCGGCCGCGCGCCGTTCGACCGGGTGCATGTCACCTGTTCGGTGCGGACGGTGCCGTACGCCTGGGTCGGGCAGTGCCGCCCCGGCGGGGTGATCGTCACGCCGTTCGAGACCGGGATCGGTGAAGGGCACGTGTTGCGGTTGGTCGTGCTGCCGGACGGCACCGCGCGGGGCAGGTTCCGCGAGTACGCCTCCTACATGTCCATGCGGTCGCAGCGGCCTGTCCACCTGCCGGACCCGGAAGAGGTGCGGCCGCGGGAAAGCACCACGCGCGTGGACCCCCGCATGATCGCGGGCGCGCCGCCCGGCGCGAGGCTGACGATCGCCGCCCTGACGGGGCTGCGGCTGGACACCCGCGCCGAGCCGGGGTGTTTCAGGGCCTGGGTGTCCAGCACCGTCCGTCCGCAGGAGAAAGCCCTGGTCATCTGGGAGGAGGGACGAACCGAGCACACGCTGTACGAGCTGAGCGACCGGCAGGTGTGGGAGGAGGTCGTGGCCGCCTACTTCCAATGGGTGAGGTGGGGCGAGCCCCGGCGCGATCGGTTCGGTCTGACGGTCGGCCCCGAGGGGCAGCGCCACTGGTTCGACACGCCGAGCCGCGTGATCGGCTGAGTTGAATGAGATCGGCCCGGGCGGGCCGATTCATGTGGTTTCACGATGAGAGATGGTGGACGCATTCGCTCTGGTACCGCTGGACGTGGTCGCGCAGCTTGGCCGGGTCCGTCAGGACGGCTCGGGACACCGACGGGACGACCGCGTGCCGTACTGGCGAGAACAGGCGGCCGAGGTCGGCGGGGGAGGCGCCCTGGGTTCCCAGGCCCGGGGCCAGGATCGGGCCGTTGAGGTGGTCGAGGGGGTAACCGGGGGAGGACACGGTGGCGCCGACGACGACGCCGATCGAGCCGAGCGGGGAGTGGCCCTCGTTGGCCGTGCGTACGCCCTCGTAGATCTCGGCCGCCACGGCGCTCTGCAGGGCGGTGGCCTCGGGGTTGGAGGTGCGGGCGAGGACGAAGACGCCGGCGTCGCTGGCGAGGGCGGAGGTGATGGCGCCGCGGAGGCTGCCGAAGCCCAGGTAGGGGCTGAGTGTCACCGCGTCGGCGGCGAGCGGGCTGCCGCGGTCGAGGTACGCCTCGGCGTAGGCGGTCATGGTGCTGCCGATGTCGCCGCGTTTGACGTCCAGCAGGACGAGCGTGCCCGCGTCCCGCAGGTCGGCGATCGTCTGCTCCAGCACGGCGATGCCCCGGCTGCCCCAGCGCTCGTAGAAGGCCGACTGCGGTTTGACGACCCCCACCAGGTCGCTGACCGTGTCGACCACCGTCCGGCTGAACCGGTCGAGGCCGGCGGGGGAGTCGTCGAGCCCCCACGCGTGCAGCAGCTCCGGGCTCGGGTCGAGCCCGACGCAGAGCGGTCCGTGCTTGTCGAGCCTCGCCCGCAACCGTGTGCCGAACGATTCGTTCACCTTGGGCCCCCTCACGACCTAGGCAGACTAGTGGGCGGAAGCCGTATGTATGGGGGTTTGGCGGCTGATACATGGGGCTCCCACCTTCCTAAGGATCCGGCATCTCGGGCATATCGGCCAGAGTTCATAAGAGGGCGGTCTTTCGGGGCGGCCGACGGGTAGGCACCAGGCATGTACGAGATCGCCCAGCGGACGCTCACGTTGTGCACCGACCCGGCAGGGGAGGTGGTCGTCACGATCGGCCTGCCGTACGAGGAGCCGACGGGCGAGTGGTCGTGCCCGTACCGGATCGACGGGCTGGCCGGCTGGGAGCACGAGCGGAAGGTGACCGGGGTCGACTCGCTGCAGGCGGTGGAGCTCGCGGTCGCGACCACGCGCGCCGCGCTCTCCGGCTCGCACGAGGCCAAGGAGGGCCTGCTGAACTGGGACGACGAGCCGACGGGCAGCCGCCCGCAGATCGTGTACGTGAACTGGGACAAAGGCCAGAACATCGCTTATATCGCGATGAAGCATGAAATCATGCCAGGCGATGCGGTGCGCCAGATCGTGGCCGACGAGGTCGTGCTCGACTACGCGGCGTCGGGTGAGCTGCTCGGCGTGGAGCTGACCGACGCCCACACCCGGCTGCCGTCGGAGATGCGCATCTAACGGACGCCGGCGGGACAGCAACCCTGCAGTTCTGTACGGATCATGAGAAAGTGCACGCATGCGGGACGGGGCATGAGAGGCGCGGCCTCGATAATCGGGGCATGACTCCCCGCGTCGTGGCCACGGACCTGGACGGCACCCTCCTGCGCTCGGACGGCTCGGTCTCCGAGCGGACCCGGCGAGCGCTGCGCCTGGCGCGCCGGGCCGGGGCCGAGATCGTGTTCGTCACCGCCCGCCCGCCCCGCAGCCTCGAACCCATCGCCCGGCAGACGGGCGAGCTGGGCACGGCGCTCTGCAGCAACGGCGCCATCGTGTACGACGTGACCGCCGACGAGATCGTCACCATGTCCCCGATCGCCCCGGCGGCGGCCGTGACGATCATCGCCACGCTGGCCGAGGCGCTGCCGGGGGTGACCTTCGCGGCGGAGACGGGCCGGGGCGTGCTGTTCCAGCCGGGTTACCACCGGCACATCCCCACCGACCTGGCCTTTTGGCGCTCGGTGCCGGACGTGTGCGCCGAGGGGGAGCCCATCGTCAAGCTGCTCGTCTGGTCGGACACCCACCCGCTGGACGACATGTTCACCGCCGCCGTGGCCGCGATCGACGGGCAGGCCGAGGTGACGCACTCCGGCGTACGGGGACTGCTGGAGATCAGCGCCGCGCGGGTGACCAAGGCGGGCACCCTGGCGGGCCTGTGTGCGCGGCTGGGCGTGCCGGCGGAGCGGGTGGTGGCGTTCGGGGACATGCCGAACGACCTGGCGATGCTCACCTTCGCGGGAGCGGGTTACGCGATGGCCAACGCGCACCCGCTCGTCCTGGACGCGGTGGAGCGCCGGACGCTCTCCAACGACCAGGACGGCGTGGCCGAGGCGCTGGAGCGGATCTTCGCCTGATCACGGTGACGTTACGTGTCCGTGACCAAAATCCGCATTTTTCCAGCTAATACGGATTATCACCGCTATTAGCCCTTGACCGCCCCGTCAGCGTGGTTCCAAAATATCGAGCTAATGCGCATTACCACCTAGACGGGATGATACGGACTGTGACTGTTTCAGGTCGGCGCCTCACGCAGCAGGACATCGCGCGGATGGCCGGAGTGAGCCAGACGACGGTGTCGCTGGTGCTCAACGGCCGGGCCGAGGGCGAGGTCCGGATCTCCCAGGAGACCCGCGACCGCGTGCTGCAGGTGATCAGGGAGACCGGCTACGTCGCCGACCCGGTCGCCAGGCGGCTGGCCGACCGGCGCAACCGGATCCTCGGCGTCTTCACCTACGAGGCGGTCTTCCCCGCCGAGAGCGCCGACTTCTACCACCCCTTCCTCGTCGGCATCGAGGAGTGCGCCGAGGAGGCGGGCTGCGACCTGCTGCTGTTCACCAGCGCCAAGGTCGTGCAGGGGGAGCGGCGGCGGATATTCAGCGCGGAGAGCCGGATCCGGCTGGCCGACGGCTGCGTGCTGCTCGGCCGTACCGTCGACAAGGACGACCTGGCCAGGCTGCTGACCGAGCGGATCCCGTTCGTGTCGGTGGGCCGCCGCGACGACGCCGGCGGGCCGGTGCCCTACGTCGGCGCCGACTACCCGCCGGCGGTCCGCGCGCTCGTCGAGCGGGCGGCGGCGCTCGGCCACCGGCGCCTGGCCTACGTGGGCGTCGGAGTCGGCGCGGAGTCCTACAGCGACCGGCTGCGCGGCTTCACCGAGGCGGTGGCCGACGTGGGCGCCGAGGGCCTGCATCTGACCTCGGCCGACGGGCTGTTCGACGCCGGCGTGACCGCCGTACTCGCCGAAGAGCTCGCCGACGGGGTCGCGATCGTGCGGGCGGCCCGCGAGCGCGGGCTGGGCGTGCCGCGCGACCTGTCGGTGCTGGTGCTCGGCGCGCACACCACGCCGGTGCGCACCGACATCGACTTCACCGGCCTGCGCATCCCCCGGCGCGAGATGGGCCGCAGGGCCGTCGAGCTGCTGACCCAGGTGCTGGAGAGCGGCGGAGCACCCCAGGACATGTTGCCGTGCGAGCTGGTCGAAGGCTCGACCCTGGCACCCGTACAGAACGCTCCCGTACAGAACGCTCCCGTACAGAACGCTCCCGTACAGAACGCTCCCGTACAGAACGCTCCCGTACAGAACTGAGAGAGGTAACCCCCACGTGGTTGAGATATCGGCAGACGCGGTCGTCGTCGGCGGCGGACTGGGCGGCGTCGCCGCCGCGCTGGCCCTGCTGCGGGCCGGCCGCTCGGTGATCCTCACCGAGGAGTACGACTGGCTGGGCGGCCAGCTCACCAGCCAGGCCGTGCCGCCGGACGAGCACACCTGGGTCGAGCGGTTCGGCGTCACCGCGAGTTACCGGGCGCTGCGGGAGGGCATCCGCCGCTACTACCGCGACCACTACCCGCTCACCGAGCGGGCCCGCGCCTGGCAGGAGCTGAACCCCGGCGCCGGCCACGTCAGCAGGCTGTGCCACGAGCCCAGGGTCGCCGTCTCGGTCATCGAGGCGATGCTCGCGCCGTACCGGGGCTCCGGCCGGCTGCGCGTGCTGCAGCCGTACCGGCCCGTCGCGGCGCAGGTGGACGGCGACCGGGTGAGCGCGGTGCGGCTCGCGCACCGCGACGGCGGCGAGGACGTCACGGCGCTGGGCGCGTACGTGCTGGACGCCACCGAGACCGGCGAACTGCTGCCGCTGACCGGCGCGGAGTACGTGACCGGGTTCGAGTCGCAGGCCGAGACGGGCGAGCCGAGCGCGCCCGCCGAGGCGCAGCCGCTCAACATGCAGGCCGTCTCCGTGTGCTTCGCCCTCGACCACGTCGACGGCGATCACACCATCGACAAGCCGGACTCCTACGACTTCTGGCGCGCGTACCAGCCGCCGTTCTGGGGCGACAAGCTGCTGTCGTGGCGCTGCCCCAGCCCGCGGACGCTGGAGATCGTGGAGCGTTCCTTCACTCCCAACCCCGGCGACGACCCCCGCCTGGTGGAGGCCGACCAGCGGGTCAACCCGGGCGACGCCAACCTGTGGACCTTCCGCCGGATCGCCGCCCGCGACAACTTCGTGCCCGGCGCCTACGACAGCGACATCACCCTGGTCAACTGGCCGATGATCGACTATCTGGAAGGGCCCGTCATCGACGTGCCCGACGCCGACCGGCACCTGGCGGCCGCCCGGGAGCTGTCGAAGTCGGTGCTCTACTGGCTGCAGACCGAGGCGCCCCGCACCGACGGCGGCACCGGCCACCCCGGCCTGCGGCTGCGCGGCGACGTCACCGGCAGCGCCGACGGCCTGGCCCAGGCGCCCTACATCCGCGAGTCCCGCCGCATCCGGGCCCTGACGACCGTCACCGAGCAGGACGTGTCCGTGGCGGTGCGCGGCGACAAGGGCGCCGCCTCCTACGCCGACTCGGTCGGCATCGGCATGTACCGCATCGACCTGCACCCGTCCACGGGCGGCGACAACTACATCGACGTGGCCAGCTCACCGTTCCAGATCCCGCTCGGCGCGCTGATCCCGCAGCGGATGGCCAACCTGCTGCCCGCCTCCAAGAACATCGGCACCACCCACATCACCAACGGCGCCTACCGCCTGCACCCGGTGGAGTGGAACGTCGGCGAGGCCGCGGGCGCGCTGGCCGCGTTCTGCCTCGACCACGCCACGACCCCGCACGCCGTACGCGCGAGCGAGCGGCTCCTGGCCGACTACCAGCACCGGCTCACCCGTGACGGGGTCGAGCTGCGCTGGCCCGACGTCACCGGTTACTGAAGGAGAACTCATCATGAAGGCACTCGGGAAACTGGCGGCCGTCTCGCTGACCACCCTGCTCGCGGTCACCGCGTGCGGCGGCGGCGAGACCCCTGTGGCGCAGGGACCGCAGCCGCTCCGCATGACCATCTGGACCTCCAACGAGGCCCACCTGAAGCTGTTCAACGAGATCGCCGACGAGTATCGCAAGGCCCACCCGAACGTCGGCTCGATCACCTTCGACACCATCCCGTTCGAGAACTACACCACCACGATCACCACCCAGATCGCCGGCGGCAAGGCCCCCGACCTGGCCTGGATCCTGGAGAGCTCCGCCCCCGACTTCGTCGGCTCCGGCGCGCTCGCCCCGCTGAACAGCAAGATCGAGAACGCCGCCGAGCTCGTCCCCTCCACCACCAAGCTGTGGCAGCGGGACGGCGAGCTGTACGCCTACCCGTTCTCCACCTCGCCGTTCGGCATGTTCGTCAACACCGACCTGGTCAAGGCCGCCAAGCAGAAGTCCCCGCAGGAGCTCATCAAGGCCGGCCAGTGGGACTGGGAGCACGTCAGCAAGGTCAACGCGGCCGTCGCCAAGGACGGCAAGCAGGGCATGACCATCCTCGACTTCGACTACAAGGGCTGGGACAACCTGGCCACCGTCTGGGGCGGCTGGGGCGCCAAGGCCTACAGCGACGACGGCAAGAGCTGCCAGTTCAACAGCCCCGAGATGGTCGAGGCGATGACCTTCCTGCACACCTCGATCTTCAAGGACAAGGCCATGCCGGGCCCCGGCACCGTGGCCGACTTCTTCGCGGGCGACTCCGCCATGGTGATCGCGCAGATCTCCAGGGCCGCCATGCTCAAGGAGGGCACCTTCGATTGGGACCTCGTCCCGCTGCCGTCCGGGCCCAAGGGGAAGTACGCGGTGATCGGGCAGGCCGGGATCGGCGTGCTGAAGAAGTCGCCCAACGCCGAACTGGCCACTGACTTCCTCACCTTCTTCACCAACCCCGCCAACTCCGCCAAACTCGCCGCCTACTTCCCGCCGGCCCGCAGCTCCCTGCTCACCGCCGACACCATGGCCAAGACGAACCCGCTGCTCAAGCCCGACCAGCTCCAGCAGGTCGTGATCGACGGCATCGAGACCGGCGTCGTCAAGCCCAGCCACACCGGCCAGGCCGAGCTGGCGCAGACCATCAGAGCCGCGCTCGACCCGCTGTGGACGGCCGACGCCGACGTCAAGACGGTGCTGGACGGCGTGTGCGCGAAGATCCAGCCCATGCTCGGTGCGTGACGTGGCGGCAACGCAGCTCCGTGATCGGGTGGCGGGTCACACCGCCGCCCGGCGCGGCCCCTTCTGGACCATCCCGCGCCGCGACGCCCTCGTCGGATACCTGCTCATCTCACCGCAACTGGCCGGCAGCGTGCTGTTCGTCCTGCTGCCGCTGGCCCTCGTCGGCTGGTACAGCCTCCAGGAGTGGAACGTCCTGGCCGGCACGTTCGACTTCGTCGGCGGCGCCAACTACGCCAAGCTGCTCGCCGACCCGAAGATGGGCGAGGTGCTGACCAGCACCACCCTGTTCTCCATCGGCCTGGTCGTGCTCAACCTGGCGCTCGCCCTGCTGCTGGCCATCCTGCTCAACCAGAAGCTGGCCGGCACCACCTTCTTCCGCACCCTGTTCTTCTCGCCGGTGCTGGTGTCGCTGGTCGCCTGGACCATCGTCTGGCAGTTCCTGCTGCAGGGCGACGGCGGCATCAACGGCCTGCTCGGCGCGGTCGGCGTCGACGGCCCCAACTGGCTGCGCGGCGACGCCACCGCGCTGTTCTCCGTCGTCGTCGTCCAGGTGATCAAGAACGTCGGCCTCAACATGGTGCTGTTCCTGGCCGCGCTGCAGGGCGTGCCCCGCCAGCTCTACGAGGCCGCCGAGCTCGACGGCGCGAACGCCTGGGTGCGCTTCCTGCGCATCACCGTGCCGCTGATCAGCCCCACCATCCTGCTCACCTCGATCATCACCGTGGTCGGGTCACTGCAGGTGTTCGCCCAGATCGCGGTCCTCACCCAGGGCGGCCCCGGGATGTCGACCACGGTCCTCGTCTACTACCTCTACCAGCAGGCCTTCCAGTTCCGGCACTTCGGCTACGGCGCCACGCTGTCGGTCCTGCTGTTCCTGATCGTCGCGGCGCTCACGCTCGTGCAGTGGCGGATGCGCCGGAAGTGGGTCTTCCATGAGTCGTAGGGTCAAACTCTCGCTGTACGGCCTGCTGTGCGTCCTGTGTGTGCCGTTCGTCTTCCCCACCTGGTGGATGGTCACCTCGTCGGTCAAGCCGATCAACGAGATCTTCGCCTTCCCGCCCACCCTGGTGCCCGACCGGTGGGACCTGACGTCCTACAGCCGGGTCTTCGAGCTGCAGCCGTTCGCCCAGCAGTACTGGAACAGCCTCTACATCGCGGCCGTCGTCACCGTGGGCACCATGGCGGTGGCCGCGATGGCCGGCTACGCCTTCGCCCGCATCCGCTTCCCTGGGCAGAACGTGCTGTTCGTGGTCGTGCTCGTCGGCCTGCTGATCCCCAGCGAGGTCACGATCGTCCCGCTGTTCCAGATGTTCCACGACTTCGGGATGAGTGACACCCACTGGCCGCTGATCCTGGTGCCGATCTTCGGCGCGCCCAGCGTCCTGGCCACCTTCATCATGCGGCAGTTCTTCATCACGCTGCCCGGCGAGCTGGAGGAGGCCGCCCGCGTCGACGGGCTCGGCCGGTTCGGCACCTTCTACCGGGTCGCGCTGCCGCTGGCCCGCCCCGCCCTCGGCGCGGTCGCCATCTTCACCTTCCTGCACTCCTGGAACCTCTACCTCGAACCCATCGTCTACCTGTCCACCCCGGCCAACTTCACCCTCCCGCAGGCGCTCACCCAGTTCGTCGACGCCTACGGCGGACCCATGTGGAACGTGCAGCTCGCGGCCGCCACGATGACGGCGCTGCCGATCCTGGTGGTGTTCGTGCTGGCCCAGCGGCAGTTCATCGAAGGTCTCGCGCACACCGGTCTGAAAGGCTGACCATGCTCACTCGCCGCACTCTCCTCGGCGCCGCCCTGCTCACGGCGGCCGTGCCCGGCACCGCCTGGGCCGCCGCCGTGCCCGGCCTCGCCCCCTTACCCGCCGGAGCGCCGGACCGCCGCCTGTTCACGCCCGCCGAGCAGCGGTTCGCGCCCTACCTGACGACCCTCGCGCCCATGGTCAACGACATGGACGACAGCGGCTTCTTCGCCGGCGGCTGGTGGCGCAACCCCGCCGCGCCGTACAACGCCCGGGTGCAGGAGCACGTCTTCACGCTCGCCTGGTTCCACGCCAACGCCCGCCCCTGGAACCCGTACGCGGGCGACCCCGCGCTGCTCGCCGCCCTTGACGCCGGGCTCGGGCACTACCTGTCGCTGCAGCACGCCGATGGATCGTTCCCGGAATACCACCGCCAGGAACACCACATGGCCGCCACCGGGTTCGGCATCGGCTACCTCAGCAAGACCCTGCAGATCCTGCGCCGATCCGGCGCGCTGCCCGAGCGGCGGGCCCAGCTCACCACGGCCCTGCGCACCGCCATGACCTGGTTCCTCGACCCGGCCAACGGGACCGTCTGGCAGCCGCGGCTGGAGTACGCCAACCAGACGGCCTCCGGGCTGGCCGGTGCCGGGCTCGCCCTCAACCTCGACCGCGACCCCGCCCTGCGCACCCGGCTGACCGAGGCCTTCGCCCGGATCGCCGCCAACGGCCAGAGCCCCGCCGGGTTCTTCTACGAGCAGCGCGGCGCCGACATGAACTACAACTTCGAGGTCATGCTCCCCGAGCTCGCCGACGCCTACCACCAGACCCGCGACCCGGTCCTGGTCGACATGGCCGCCAAGTACACCGACTGGCTCGGCTACAACCTGCTGCGCGAGCCCGACGGCTCCGGCTACATGACGAACGTCGCCACCTCCACGCGCACCAGCTCCCGCTTCTACGCCGAGGTCCGGCCCGACCCGGACCGGACCGCGCTCAACTGGGTCTTCACCGGCCAGGTGCCGCAGCTGGCCGCGTTCATGACCGCCCGCGAGGACCTCGCCGACGCCCGCGCCGCCTGGGCCGCCTCCGCCGAGCCGGTGGGGCCGCTCGCCAAGCAGGACACCTCCCCGCGCATCCTGTCCCACGCCCTGTACGGCGAGCGGTTCCCCACCCGGCGTCAGCGGGCCGCCGCCATCGCCCGGCTGCCCTACCTGCGCGACCACGACTTCGTGGAGCTGCGCCAGGACAACGGCCAGGACTTCCTGTTCGTCCGCAAGCCCGGCCTGTACCTGGGCGGCTACTTCGGCGCCCGCGCCGACGTCCAGACCCGCACCGGCCTGACCTTCCTCTGGCACCCCGAGGCGGGCACGATCATCCAGGCGCTCAACGACAACAACCACGCCTGCTGGTCCACCGTCTTCCCCGGCCAGCAGCCCGACTCCAACGGCCCGCTGCCCGCCGCCTACTTCCACGGCGCCCCCGGTGGCCGGCCGTGGACCGGCGGCCGCGCCCCCGGCGCCTTCGGCATCCGCTACGGCAACGCCGCCGTCACCACCGACGTGCACGTCACCCGCCAGACGCTGCGCCGCTCCGTCCGGGCGAACGCGCCCGCGTTCGAGCAGATCCCGCTCATCCTGCTGCCGACGGACGAACTCACCTTCACCGACGGCACCCGCGCCCAGCACGGCGGCTCCGTGACCGCCACCGCCGACGGCTTCGACCTGCGGCGCGGCCGGACCACGATCCGCTTCCGCTGGGGCACCGCCACCCCCGCCACGCTGGCCGCCGGCACGGTCCGCTACCTGGGCGAACGCCGCTTCCACGCGCTCCGCATCCCCCACCAGGGCACCTTCGACCTGACCCTCTCCCTCTGACCCCACGGCCACCGCGCTGTCCGGGCCCTCCGTCTCCGGTGATGATGGCGGCTCTGCCGTTCAGATCTGACAGGGGTCAACCTCTGGGATCAAACGCCCCGATCCGCCGAAGCGCTCTCGACATCCACTGAAGATCGACATAACTTCTGGAAGGCGGCCGCACGCCCAGCCAGGAGGAGCTCACGTATGCAGTTCGAGATCATCCCCGTCGCGCAGTACGGTATCGACCCGCGCACGATCGCCGCGATGGATTACCGGGTCAGAAACAAGGGCGTCACCGCCGGAATGAATGTCGCGACCTTCCACTTCGGGCTCAGAGGCGCCGGCAAGGCGCAGCAGGGCTTCAAGCCGCTCGCGCACACGCTGGCCAGCCAGGGGGTGGGCTACTACCTGGACGCCAACTGGGGCGGCAAGCAGGTCAGGACGAACGACAGCCACTCCGAGGCGCTCTTCTACCGCAGCGACTTCTTCACCGACCTCCGGCAGGGCGACCAGTGGCCGACGGCCAACGTCATCGACTGGGTGTTCACCGAGCGCCCGGCGTGCGGCGGCGCCTGGTGGGGACAGAAGCGGGTCCAGGGCGGGTGCGCCGACCTGCTGAACCAGTTCGACGAGACCCAGCGGTTGCGCAAGTGGGACAACGACCCGAACGAGCCGGAGCCGTACGCCGAGCGCGACGATCTGCAGATCACGGTGCTCTGCCTCGACCTGAACAAGGACCTGACCTTCAACCAGAACATCTCGCCCGCCGTCGCGGCGTACAAGAAGCTGAACAGCATCAGGTGAGTCGCCCGCGGGGCATCAGCCGTTCGATCGCGGCATCGGGGCGCGGATGCGTCGATCCTGGGCGGCCAGGACCTCGTCGGCGTGGTCGAAGGCCCAATCGCCCAGGGCCCCGATCGGGCCCAGCAGGGTCCGGCCCAGGTTCGTCAGCTCGTACTCCACGCGCGGCGGCGCCTCCGCGTACGACCGCCGCGCGACCAGGCCGTTGGA
Organism: Nonomuraea glycinis; assembly: GCF_035920485.1. Lineage (GTDB taxonomy): Bacteria > Actinomycetota > Actinomycetes > Streptosporangiales > Streptosporangiaceae > Nonomuraea > Nonomuraea glycinis. Next base: position 8,595,654 of record NZ_CP109166.1, on the reverse strand, counting down.
CTCCAGGCGGCGCAGCGTCTCGGTCAGGACCTTGGGGCTGATGCCGCCGATCTCGGTACGCAGGTCACCGGGGCGTCTTGGCCCGTGGCGCAGCGACCAGACGACGACCGCGGTCCAGGTGTTGGAGATCAGATCGAAGGCGAGCCTGGCCTGACAGTCGGCGAGAAACACGGGTCCTCCGTTAGGCACCGGATGGTGTGTGACGACCTTTCTACAGTGCTGCGTAGAAAGTACTGACACGCGGAGGACGAACATGCGGATCGGAATCCTGGGCGCGGGCAACATGGCCGACGCCCTCGGCACCCAGTGGCTCAGAGCGGGCCACGACATCATGGTCAGCGGCAGGGACCCGGTGGCGAGCGCCGCCCTGGCCCAGAAGATGACCACCGCCGCACACCGGCCCGGCCCCACCGCCTCAGGGCCTGATCACGCCTGTGCCCAGGACGCACCGGGACAGCCAGGGCTCGCATCGCCTGAGCCCGATGTCGCTGATGCCAGGGCGGGGACATGGGCGGAGGCCGCCGCATATGGCGAGGTGGTGATGGTGGCCATCACCGAAGCAGGGCTGCACGACGTGCTAGGAGCAGCAGGCCCGGCAATGAGCGACAAGCCGGTAATCGACGTGACGAATGCCGTCGGACCGGGCGCCTATGACGTGACGCGCTCACTGGCCGAGCTGATCGCCGAATCCACGGGCGCACATGTGGTGAAGGCCTTCAACCTGTGCCATGTCGACGTGTGGCGGATGACCCCGCCGGTCTTCGACGGCCGGCCGCTGGCCGTACCCCTGTGCGGGGACGACGAGCGCGCGCTCGCGGCCACCCGCACGCTGGTCACCGACCTCGGCTGCACTCCCGTGTACGCCGGCGCCCTGAACAGGGCGAAACTCCTGGAGGCGACGGCGGCCTTCATGATCGGCCTCTGGATCACCGGCGCCGACGCCCAGGCGACCCTCCCGCCCCTCGACCACTCCGGCGTCCACCCCACCGTCTGACGCCCGGCACAGGGGCGCACTACTCACGCAAGCGCCCTACGGCAGGTTGAACTCACCTTTCGCAGCGCCATCCAGGAACGCGGAGTCTCCGCAGGCAGGGCGCTTGCGCGAAGATGGTCAAACATCAGCGTATATCGCCGTACTTCATCCCGATCAAACGTGTGTCCAGCGGCCGTAAGATCATCGCATTCCTACCGAAGCCTGGTCAGCCGCCCGCCGATACCGCTTCGGCCCCGCGGCGGCCGTGATCGTCATGCTCTACCTGGCCGCCGTGGTCGTGGCCGGCGTGTTCTCCGCCCTCACCGGTGATGTGGGAGTCGCCTGGGCGGTGGCTGTGGGGTCCCCGTGGTACGGGGTGCCCCAGGGATGGGCCGAAGGCGGGTTCGTGCTGATCGCGCTCGCGTTGGTCTGTCCGCTGCGGGCCTGGATGCTCTGGCAGGTCCTGCGCGGGCCCGTCGTCCGGGTTCGCCGCCCGCCGCCGGCGCGTGGTGTGGCCGCGGTACGGCTCGTTCTCTACCTGGGCGTGGCCGTGACCCTGATCCCCTGGGGTTTCATCGGTGGTCCGTATGAGGATGTCCCGTCCATGGTCGTCCGGGTGGCGCTGGTGGTGCTGCTCACGCTGATCCTGACGGGGACGCCGCCCGGGTTCCGGGCGGCGGCGCTCGCGCTCGCGCTGGGGCTGGTGGGGGTGGCGGGGGCGGCCCTGACCACGGTGTTGTTCCCGATCGTGCTCTCGGCGGGTGGAGAGGACGCCGTCTCCCTCTGGTGGATGTTCGCCGTGCCGGCGGTGGCCTATGCCGCCTGGCAGGCGATGATGCTGCGCGGGCAGCGGGGCGACGGCCCCTGGAGCGCCGCCACCGTCCGCTGTGGCGTGCTGGATCTGGTGGCCTTCCTCGCGCTCCTGGCCGTCAACGGCGTCACCTGGCACGTGCGGGATACCGCGTTCGCCTTCACGGCCTTGGGGTGGGTCCTCGCGGCGCTGAACGTGTTCGGGCCGGTCTGGTGGGCGCGGACCGCTCATGAGCTGGCGGACGGCCGTCGGCCGCGGGTGGTGCCGGGCCGATCGCGAGTGCTCGGCGGCGTCGTGGCCGTCGTGCTGCTGGCCGGGCTGCTCGGCGGCGAGGAGGGCCCGCGCCTGCCCTACCAGCCGCCTTACGACGCAGGCTGCCCCGCGTGGACGAAGCTGAGCCGTGGGTTCGGCGAAACGCGGGTGGAGCATCGGGAGCGCGCCTTTCTGTGCCTGGTACGGGACGCGGGCGGGCCGATGTTCCCTGCTGACAGGTCCGACCGGGCCCTCCTGGCGTCCGGCAGGAAACTGTGCGCCCAGCCGAGGTGGAAGAGAGGCGACACATGGCTGCGCAGCGATGACCGGACGATCAACATGCGCGGGCTGGACGACGCGCTGGTGTTCCTGTGCCCCGATGCCGTGCTGCCCTCGGACGAGCAGGTGGTCAAGGAGGATGCCGCCTACGTCGCCGCGAGCAATGCCGCCTGCCGTGACCCCTGGCCCAGGGTGCGGGCCCGCAGGCAGGGGACGGCGTCGTACTTCACGCCCGAGGGCGGTGGCTACTCCCTCGCCGACGACGCGGATCCGGACAACAAGGACGGGGTCGGGCGGGACTACGACGGGCTGCTCACGGCCGAGGAGACCGGCGTCGGAGTCGGGACGATCCGGCAGATGAACATCTGCGTGACCGTCAAGGCGTTCGACAGGGCTCCGCCGCTGCGGCTCAGGGGCTGGCAGGAGGTGGCCGAGGTGGGGGTCACGAGCCGCAGCGGGCGTCTGACGCTGCCGACCATGCGGCCCGGGGGCCAGGAGGGAGCCGGGCGGGCCCTGCCCAATCTGGCGATCAAGGGGCCGGGGCACTACCGGGTACGGGTCCACGCGCGGGCCGACGAGAAGGCCGTCACCATGCTGCCCGCCGAGTGGCATCTGATCGTGGTCTATCCGGGACGGTCCAAGAAGGAGGTCGTCCATCGGTCCCGTGATTGACGGGAGGCTGGACGTACATCCTGGGGTGTAGTGCGGAGGACGACCAGCGGTGGATGCGGGGCGGGCGGTGACGCAAGATCCTGAGGCTCACCCCGATCGAAGGAGAAACCAGTGGTCACCCAGGTTGCCAGGACAAGCGGATATCTGACCGCGTTCAAGGTGGCGGCGCTGCTCAACATGGTGGCGGTGCTCGTGCAGGCGGTGACGGCCGGGCAGATGATGAGCGGCGCGACGGGGGGACTGCACGGGGCGGGCGCGGGGGCCGTTCACCTACTGGCGCTGGTGCAGCTCGTGATCGCCGTGCTGCTGTGGCGGCCGGCGCGGGGCGCGGGCTGGCCCGCGCTGGTCAGCCTGGCGGTGCTGCTGCTCGGGTTCGTGCAGTCCATGCTGGGCGGGTCCGGCGCGGTGGCGGGGCATGTGCCGCTCGGCATGGCACTGTTCGGGCTGAGCGTCTGGCTGGTGGTCTGGTCCTGGCGCCGCTGACCGGGCGCCGGGATCTCATCCCATCAGTGAGTGCTCCAGTAGCTTGCGAACCAGTCGCGCCCGGCTGGTGGTGCCGAGCTTCCTGTGCAGATTGCGGATATGGAACTCGACGGTCTTGTGGCTCAGGAAGAGTGCGGTGGCGATCTCGCGGTTGCCCTCGCCTTCGGCCGCGAGCTTCGCCACCTGGAGTTCCTGGGCGGTCAGTGGTGGAGCCGCTGACGTCTCGCGGCGGCGGACGGGCGCGCCTGTGGCCTCGAGTTCCGTGCGGGTCCTGTCCGCCCAAGGCCCCGCCCTCAGACGGTCGAACCCTGAGAGTGCCCAGCTCAAGTAGTCGCGGGCGGCGATGCGTTTCCTGGCCCGCCGTAGCGACTCGCCCCGGCACAAGTCCGTACGCGCCTGTTCGAAGGTTGCTCTCAGCCGGCCGAACAGATCTTCGGCACGAGCCATGGCACAGGCGGCGGCGAGTTCAAGTGCACGGTTGCGGACGATGGAGACGTCACCCTCGTCATCTCCGTAACCGGTTGAGCGGCCGCTGCCACAGCGCCGATGGTGCCGGTATGAGCTGGGGCGAGCCTCGCGAGCGCGGCTCGCCCCAGGGCGTCAGGCCCGCGCGTAGATACGGTGCACGAACTCGGCGAGCTTGCTGTCGGGCAGCTCCTTGGCCAGGTCGGCCTCGGTGATCATGCCCACGATCCGGCGATTGTGGATCACGGGCAGCCGCTTGATCCGGTGCTGCTCCATCTTCTCCAGCGCCTCTTCGACGCTGTGCTCCGCCTCGACCCACACCAGCCCGCTGGCCAGCTCGCTCGCGGTGGTGCTGTCGAGGTCCTTGCCCTCGGCGCAGCACTTGATCACGATGTCGCGGTCGGTGATGATGCCCTTCAACCGGTCGTCGTCACCGCAGATCGGCAGCGCGCCGACCGACAGATCGCGCATCATCTGCGCAGCGGTACGCAGGCTGTCGTTCTCGCCGATGCACTGCGCACCTTGGTGCATCACATCCTGAACCGTCTTTCCGGCCCCTGCAGTGGTCATCTCCGCCTCCCCCAGAAGGTTTGTTGGACATGCTCCGGGGATCCCTACCCAGCTGAGAGCCGTTATTCGGCGTACACGACCGTACGCCGGCCCTCGGAAGGACCGGCGGCGGTCCGCAGTGGGAGATCTCGTACGGAATGATCTCCGCGAGGCCGAAGGCGCCCTGCAGGCTGGGCTGCGGCAGTCGTCCGGTCCCTCCTGGCAGCCCTTCCTTTCCCGGGGGAAGGAACTGAGGCCGGGCCTCGAAATTACGGTGGCAGTGGAATGCGGTGCGGCTGCCGTACATAATTGGTCGACGCATTGCGGTGCACTGGGGAACCGGCCATCGTGGCACCTGTGTCTTTACCCCGAGCCGCTTGATCCTCGACGATAGGACGCCGGGTTAAAGCAGGATTGGTGTCGAAGTGACGTGATGGCGAACCGAAATCTATCCGGAATGGTATATAACGATGTGACGGGGGTGGTTCACGGTTCGCTGGTGCAGGCACGTGACGTATTTGGCGGCATTCATTTTCATGAGGCGGCGTCATTACCGGCGCCTTGCCAGCTTCCGCCACGACCGCGCCTGGTCGATCGCGAAGCCACCATTGCTCAGCTCAACGCACTGCGGGAGGAAACGACGGATGTCCCGCTCACCGTGTTGCTGACCGGACCCGTAGGTGTGGGGAAGTCCGCGCTGTCCGTGGCCTGGGTGCACATGATGAGCCCGAATTTCCCGGACGGGCAGTTGTACGCCGATCTCCGCGGGCATTCCGGCGCCGGCCCGAGGTCTCCCCAGGAGGTGCTGGGCGACTTCCTGCACTCACTCGGCGTGCCGGCGGACCTCATACCGGGAGAGCCGGCGCGGCGGATCGCGCTGTACCGCACGGTGACCCGGGACCAGCGGGTTCTCCTTCTCCTCGATGACGCGATGACCGCCGCTCAGGTGCGGCCGCTTCTTCCGGCGTCGTCGATGAGTCTCACCGTGGTGACCAGCAGATACCGGCTGGCGGGCCTGCTGATGCAGGGAGTGCGTGGCGTGTACGTCGATCGGTTCGACGTCGAGGCGAGCCTTGCCCTGCTCCGCGACGCGCTGGGGAGCGAGCGGCTCGAACAGCAGCACGAGGCGGCGTCCGAAGTGGTCGAGTTGTGCATGCGGCTGCCGCTTGCCTTGAGCGTCGCGGCGGCCCGTCTGGCGGCGCGTCCGAGCTGGCCGCTCAGCGAGATGGTCACCGCGCTGGCCGAGGAGCAGCGGACCCTGGCAGCGTTGACGATCGGAGACGATGTGGCGCTACGCTCCGCGCTGGACCTCTCCTACCGCGCGCTCAGTCCCGACGCCGCCCGGCTGTACCGGCTGCTGAGCCTCATCCCCGGCGACAGGTTCGGCGGAGACGCGGTCGCGGCCTTGGCCGGCATCTCGAAGATGGAGTCGAGGCGGCTGCTGGGGGAGCTGACCGACGCGAACCTGCTGACCGACATACCCGATGGGCGCCTTCGCTTTCATCACGCGCTGGTACGGTTGCACGCCCTGCAGTTGGTCAGGGCGGAGGATTCCGAGGCCCAGGATCTCGCCGTCGGACGCCTGCTCGCCTGGTATCTCGCCACCGCCGCCTGCGCGGAACGCCGGCTGCGGCCGCACCGAACCCGGCTGCCCCGCGACGCCGAGCCGCCGCCCGCCGAGATCACGGACTTCGGCGGTCCGGAGGACGCGCTCCAGTGGCTGGAGTCCGAACGCGCGAACCTGAGCGCCGCCGTGTCCTTGGCGCACGAGCGCGGACGGGAGGTGACCGCCTGGCAACTCGCCGACAGCATGTGGGCCCTCTTCCTCTTCATGGGCCATCACGGGGAGCGGGTCGATGTGGAGGAGACGGGACTGGCCGCCGCCCGCGCGTGCGGGGATCCGTACGCGGAAGGGAAGATGCTGAACCGGCTGGGGCTGAGTCTCCATGCTCTCGGGCGCCATGATGAGGCCGTCGCGCGATTCGAGGAAGCGCTCGCGATCTGGCGGCGGCTCGGTGAACGGGAGAGGGAGATCGGTTCGCTGCGCAGGCTCGGACTGGTCGACGCCGGTCGTGGTGACCACGACGCGGCCATCGCCCGGCTCACGGACGCGAGCGTCGCCTACCAGGCGCTGGGCGCCGATCGGAAGACGGCTCTGGCGCTGATCGACCTCGCGGGCGTGCTCCTGGAGCAGGACCGTGGCCCGGACGCGGTGGTGCACCTGGAGCGTGCGCGGCAACTGCTGCGAGGTGTGGACGATGCATACAACCGAGCCCGGGTGGGCATCTTCCTCGGCCACGCGCATGCCGGTTCCGGAGATCATGACCGGGCGGACCGGGAACTGCACGCCGCGCTCAGGGCCATGGTTGAGTTGGGGTCTTCGGAGGGTAGGGCCGCCGCGCTGGAAGGGCTGGGGGACCTGGCTGAGCGCACCGGCCGGCAGGGCGAGGCGAGACGGAGGTACGAGGCGGCCCTGGAAACAATGGGACAAATTGGATCTATCGGATATATCCGAATAAAGGCGCGCCTTGAGTCATTGGGGCGTAATCCCAAGGTTCGCCGTGATAAATGAAACAGGCCGCCGTCCGAGGACGGCGGCCTAGATGGGGATGGTGCTGCTCAGGGCTGCAGTATCCCCATCATGATAGCGATGACCATGTATATCTGCATTTGTGCTCTTTCTCGACATGTGTGTACATAATCTGACACAGCCGTGTGCCTGATGTTTGGGAAGAATAACCGTAAATGGGGACTGGCCGCTACGTCGGTGCGCCAACTTTCGGCGTCTCAAGGCGTATCAAGGCGCACCTGCAGGGCCCGTGCTTCTGGCGCGTCGAGGCCCTCGAAGATCGCGAGGGCCTCGATCCACGGTTGCTGCGCGGCCTTCCTCCCGTGCATGCGGTGCAGCACGTCGCCAAGCCCTGTCAACACGCGCGCCTCAAGCAACGGATCGCGCAGCTTGCGGGTAAGCGCCAGTGCCCGCTCGTAGGTCTCCCTGGCAAGGGCGAACTGGCCGCTGCGCCGCTGGCTGTCGCCGATCCCCTGGAGCGCGCGCGACGATTCGTACGGGTCTCCTATGTCCTGCGCGAGAGAAAGCGCCTTCTGGAAATGGATCAGCGCTTCGGCATCGAGGTCCATGCCCAGATACGCCGATCCGATATTGTTGATGGTGTCGGCCTCATGGCGCGGGTCGCCGGTCTCCCGGTATATCGTCAACGCCTCCCGATAGAAGTGCAGGGCTTCTTTCCGGCGCCCTTCACGCTCAAGACAATTGCTGATGTTGTTGAGCGCGACCGCCTCGTTCTGGCGCCAGCCGGCTTCTCGCAGAATGGCGTGAGCTTCCCGGTAGAGCGTGAGTGCTTTTCCATAGTCACCGTGGCTGAAATGCATCTCACCCAGATTGTTCAGGACCATGGCCTTGGTGGCGACGTCGCCTGTTCCGTCGACGATCTCGAGTGAGGTCTCGAAGACCGCCATCGCCTCCTCCGCACGGCCCAGATACGACAGCGCGATCCCCAGATGCAGCAACGCATTGCCTTCGCCATGCAGGTCGCTGATCGCGCGGAACAGGGCAAGCGACTCTTCCGCGTAGGAGAGCGCCTCCCGATTGTGCCCGGAAAGCCATGACACGCGGGCGAGATGGTCCAGGGCGTCCGCCTCTCCACGGCGGTCGCCCAGCGCGCGGAAGTGGTCGAGGCCCCTGCCGGCGTGCTCGAAGGCCGCGGCGTATTGGCCGGTGCGGCTCCGTACCAGACTGAGCTCGAGCTCCACCAGGGCCTCGCTCTCGCGATCGCCGATTTCCTGACAGGTTCGGCGGGCGAGTTCGTGAAGGCGGGCGGCGTCCTCCCACTGCGCCGAGCGCTCCAGATAGGTCGCGGCGGTCCGGGAAAACTCGATCGCATGCGCGGGAAATCCATGCTCGGTGGCGTAATGCGCGCACATCAGGATGGTGGCCCGCTCGGCCCGCAGCCACTCGGCGGCGGAACGTGGAGTGTCCAGGGGCGGCGGATCGACAGCGGTGGCGATCGTCACCTCGGCACGGCGCCTGTGCGGATAGAGAAGGCGATCGGCCCGGTCCGCGGTCGTCAGGTAGAAATCGAGCAGCCGATGGACGGCGCGCCGCAGCTCCTGCGCGGGTTCCTCCTGGGTGGCACGTTCCCGGGCGTAGGCCCGCAGAAGATCGTGAAAGCGGACGCGGCCGGAAATCGACTCCTCCACGAGATGACGGTCGATCAACTCCTCCAGGGTGTGTTCCGCCTGGGTGAGATCGCAGCCGATCAGCGCGGCGGCCGCATCGGCGGTGAGATCGGCCCCGATGTGGAGGCCAAGGCGGCGAAACGCCCGCTGCCGCTCCGGCGACAGTTCCCGGTACGACAGATCGAACGCGGTGATGAGGTCGCTGTCTCCCGCGTACATCTCGGCCAGCTTGCCCATGGATCGTGACAGCTTCACCATCAGGTCTGCGACCCCGCGCGCCGGCCGGTGCCGCAGCTTGTACGCCATGATCGTGACCGCGAGGGGGAGATGCCCGCAGAGATCGACGAGCTGGTTGACGTCGCCGGCGTCGAGCTGCCGGTCTTGACCGACGATCCGCCGGAAGAGCAGGGCCGCCTCAGGTGGCATCAGCGCGTCCAAGGAGAACGGCCGCGCTCCCTCCAGACCGGCGAGCCGCCGCCGACTCGTGATCAGCACCAGGCAGCCGGGCTTTCCCGGGAGAAACGGTCTGACCTGGTCGGCGCCGGCCGCGTCGTCGAGCACGAGCAACATCCGGCGGTTGGTGAGCCGCGCTCGCCACAGCGCGGCACGCGACTCCAGGCCGTTCGGGAGCTTCTCCGGGTCCTCCCCCAGCAGCCGTAAGAGGACGTCAAGGCCTTGGACGGGATCGATCGGCGGCAGGTGAGGATCGTGGGCGCGAAGATGGAGGTACCACCGCCCGTCCGGATAGCGGTCCGCCAGTTCATGCGCCAGGTGGACGGCGAGTGCGGTTTTCCCGACACCGGCCATGCCGTCTATGGCCTGGATCGTCACCGTTGAAGGGGAGCGCTCCAACGCGTCGTACAGGTGATTCAGCGCTGCCTCTCGCCCGGTGAAGTCGGAGATGTCACGGGGGAGATTTTCGGTGAGCGGTCCCGGGGCAGCGTAGCGGCGCGCGGGAGGCGTGGCCAGCTCCGAATCTCCGCGCAGTATGCGCTCATAGGTTCCCCGCAGAGAAGGCCCCGGCTCGGCTCCCAGGTCTTCGACGAGGCGGTGACTGGCCCGATGGTGGGCCTCCAGCGCTTCACCCTGACGTCCGCAACGATAGAGGGCGACCATCAAATGCTCGACGAACGATTCGTCATAGGGATATCGGTGGACCAGGTCGTGCAGCTCACCGACCAGTTCGGCGTGACGGCCGGTGTCGAGCTCCATAGCCAGGCGCAAGCCGATCGCCGCTCGGTGATCGCTCTCCAGGCTCGTCCGTAACTTTGTCACCCATTCCCCGGACAAGCCGGAAAGAGGATCGCCGCGCCACAGTTTCTCCGCCTCCCGGAGCAGCAGCAGCGCGTCCTCTAGATTGCCGCTGGCCGAGATGGCCCGTGCTTGGGCGTTCAGCCGGTGAAAACGGTACAGGTCGATCGTTTGGGGGTCGGTTTCCAGCATGTATCCGCCGGAACGGTTGATCAGCCGGGCCCCGGTGTTGCCGAGTTGCCGGTGTAAACGGCGGCGCAGGCGTGCGATATAGGTGTAGATGCTCCCTGGTGCTTTTGCCGGGGGCGCGTCGCCCCACACTCGGTTGATCATGGTTTGAATGGGCACGAGCTGCCCAGGAGTCAGAAGGAGAACGGCCAGCACGTGCCGTTCCTTGGCCGAGCCGAACTTGCATGCCTCGCCACCGGCCTGTAACTCCACGGAGCCGAGTATTCGGAACTCCATGAATGTCCTTCCCGTGCTCAAGGGCCCTCGCCGCCAGTTTCCCGCAGACCTGGTTAACGGTCCATATGAAGCCGGTTGCCTGACTTAACTGCTTTACGGTTGTTGCAAGGTTTCGTCCAGAGACACGAAGGATTCTCGGATTAGGCCGTTGACCGGGGATACGGCCAGGTGCATGCGGCGATGCGAAACCGCGCCGTAGGTGACAGGGGGACGAAAATTCGATGTCGTGCTCAGAGGGATATCACGTGCCGGTGGGGCCGGACGCGCCGCGCTGGGTGACCCGCAGGAGCGGGCGGACGGTGCTGGTGATCGTCCATACGGTCACGTCAGGCCAGCGTCTCCTCGATGTTGTCCGCCTTCTCGCCGCCGACCTCCGCGTCCAGGTGGTCTTCACCATGGGCCCTGATGTCTTCAGTAACGGGGTGGCCGAGCTGCTCAGGCGCATCGGCGGCGTGACCCTGCCCTGGCACCTGGCCATCCGCGAGCGGTTCGACCTCGCCGTCTGCGCCGCCTACGGGGGAATCGAGGACGTTCACGCGCCGCTCGTGGTCATTCCGCACGGGGCCGGTTACGGCAAGCTGGTCAGTCGCCGCCTGGGCGGCGGTGTGGCCGCGGCTCGCGGAGTGTACGGGCTCAGCGCTCAGGAACTGGTCCGGGACGGCACGGTCATTCCGTCAGCCATCGTGCTCGCCCACGACGCGGAACGCCGGCGGCTGGCCCGCAACTGCCCAGAAGCCGTGGCGGTCGCCGAGGTCGTCGGCGACGCCTCCTACGACCGGCTGGTCGCCAGTTCCTGTGAACGTCGCGCCTATCGACGTGCCCTCCGGGTCCCGGACGAGCATGAGCTCGTGGTGCTGGCCTCCACCTGGGGACCGGATTCCCTGTTCGGCCGGCACGCCGGACTGTTCCGGCGCATGCTGACGGAGCTCCCCCGCGACCGCTACCGCGTCGCCGCCCTCCTCCATCCGAACATCTGGTTCGGCCATGGCGTCTGGCAGATCCGGACCTGGCTGGCCGACTGCCTGAGGGACGATCTCGCCCTGGTTCCACCCGAGGCGGACTGGCGTGGTGTCCTGGTCGCCGCCGACCACCTGGTGGGCGACCACGGCTCGACCTCGGTGTACGGCGCGGTATGCGGTGTCCCCGTCCTCCGGGTGGGCGATGCGGGAGACATGGTGGATCCGGAGTCCGCCGGAGGGCTCCTGGCGTCGGCGGCACCCCGGCTGCAGCTTGATCAGCCGTTGCCGGACCAGCTGCGTCGGGCTGCCGCCCACCATCATCCGGGACGGCACGCTCCGGTCGTCGCCCGGCTCACGTCGGCTCCGGGTCACTTCGATCGGAACATGCGGCGGCTGATGTACCGGCTGATGCTGTTGCCACAGCCCCTCACCGTGCCGAGAGCGGATCCGGTGCCGCCGCCTCAGCTGATCGGGTCGCTCGACCACCTGGACTCCGAGAAGATCACATGAGCAGCACGATCGTCGTAGCCGGGGTCACCAGCCTCTACATGGCCATGCCCGTGGCGGAGTTCCCGTTGCCGTACGCCTCGCAGAGGTTCCCCGAGTGGATGAGAGCCGAGGTGTCCGGGGCCGCTTGCCACATCGCCGGCACGCTGCGCACCTTCGGCGACGAGGCTCGCCTGTGCACCCTGGTGGGGAAGGACCTGGCAGGCGAGGCCATCGGCACGGCGCTGCGCGCGCGAGGGCTGTGGGGCCCGGGAGTGGTGACGGCGCCACGATCCTCTCTCGGTGTGGTGCTGGTGGCCTCGGACGGACGACGCTCAGGACATCCGTACGTCGCCGCCGTCAACACGGTCGAGTATCCGGTCGAGGTGTTCCGCCGCCTCGTCGAGGGCGCCGACCTCGCCGTGCTCACCAACACCGCGTTCGTCCGGCCGCTCCTGGGGGTCGCGCGTGAACGAGATGTGCCGATCGCGGTCGACGTTCACCTGATCACGGAGGTGGACGACGCGTACAACCGCCCCTGGCTGGAGGTCGCCGACGTCATCTTCTGCAGCCATGAACGGCTGTCCTGCTCTCCGAAGCGGTGGGTGGGGAAGATCTTCCAGCGTTATCCCGGGTGCGCTGTCGCCGCGGTCGGCCTTGGCGGGCGAGGATGTGTCATGGGCCTGGCCGACGGCGCCCTGATCGAGGTCGCGGCCGTCGCGCCCCGCGGTGTCGTGAGCACCGCGGGGGCCGGAGACGCGCTCTTCGCGTCGTTCCTGCACGGCTGGCTCGCCACGGGGAACCCCGTGGCGGCGCTTGAGGACGCGGTCCTGCATGCCGGCTGGAAAGTAGGTGACACGTTCCCGGGTGCGACCTCGCTGACGGCCGCCGAGCTGGCAAGGCTGCGGGACGGCCGGCCTGCCACCACTGTCCTCGGCCGCTGGGACACCGGCGAGTGACCGGGCGCGATGCTAGGCCGTCGGGCCGTAGGGCACGTCGCCGCGCAGGGTGATGCGGTGCATGACGCGGCGGGTGGTGCCGTAGTCGCGGTTGGCGTAGTGGGCGGTGCTGCGGTTGTCCCACATGGCGATGTCGCCCACGCTCCAGCGGTGCCGGACGATGTGCTCGGGCTTGGTGAGGTGGGCGTACAGCAGGTCCAGGATGGCGCGGCTCTCGGCCTCCGACACGCCGACGATGTGCGAGGTGAAGCCGGGGTTGACGAAGATGCCTCTGCGGCCGGTCTCGGGGTGGACGCGGATCACGGGGTGCTCCACCGGATCCAGTCGCGTGACGACCTCGCCGTCCCAGACGCTGCCCTTGCCGCCCCGGCGCTGGGCCAGGTAGTAGCCGAACTCCCGGTTGCCGTCGTGCACGGCGGTGAGCCGGTCGGCCAGCTCGCGCACGGGCGCGGACAGGGACTCGTAGGCGAGCTGGCTGTCGGCCCAGCTCGTGTCGCCCCCGGTGGCGGGCAGGATGACGGCGCGCAGGATCGAGCCGAGTGGAGGACGGGGCATGAAGGTGACGTCGGTGTGCCAGATGTCCGCGAAGCCGTTGTCGGCGCTGTCCAGCTCGTAGATCTCCGGATGCGCCTCGTCCACGCCGCCGACGACGGGGTGGGAGGCGGTCAGCTCGCCGAGCCGCCGGCCGAGAGCCACCTGGCCGTCGTCGTCGAGGTTCTGCCCGGGGAAGAAGAGCACCTTCCTGTCGATGAGCGCGGCCCGTACCGCGACCAGGTCGTCGTCGTGGGCGCTCGCCAGGTCCAGCCCGTCGACGCGGGCGCCGAAGTGCGGTCCGAGCGGGTGCAGCGTGATCTGGGCGGCGGTTCGCGTGGACATGGGGATCTCCTCTTTCGTCGCGGGTGTCAGGTGGCGGCGGTGCGCACGGCCTGGCTGACCGTGGCGCGCAGGGCGGCGTACTCGGGCAGGGCGCGCAGTTCGTCGGGCTCCAGACCGGTGCGGGGCAGGGGGATGTCGAGGTCGAGGGCGATCCGGCCGGGCCGCCTGGTGAGCACCACCACGCGGCTGCCGAGGAACACCGCCTCCTCGACGCTGTGCGTGACGAACACCGAGGTACGGCCGGTCTGCGCGCTCACCAGGCGCAGATCCTCCTGAAGCCGCTCCCTGGTGAGCGCGTCCAGGGCGGCGAAGGGCTCGTCGAGCAGGAGCAGCGGGTTGTCGCTCGCCAGCGCCCTGGCGATGGCGACGCGCTGCTGCTGGCCGCCCGAGATCTGCCAGGTCCGGCGGTGCGCGACGTCGCGCAGGCCCACGCGCAGCAGCAGCTCCGGGATGTGGCGGGCGCGCTCCGCACGAGGGACGCCCGCGTAGCGCAGGGCGAGCTCGACGTTGCCGCCCACGCTCTTCCAGGGGAAGAGCCGGGGCTGCTGGAAGACGATCCCGGCGCCTTTCCCTGGCGTGGGCGGGCTGTCACCGATCCGCACCCTGCCGGAGGTCGGCTCCTCGAAGCCCGCGATCAAGCGCAGGAGCGTGCTCTTGCCGCAGCCGGACGCCCCGACGATCACGAGGAACGATCCCGCGGGGACATCGAGCGAGAGCGGCCCCAGCGCGGTCACGGCGTCGGGGCCCGTGCCGTACACATGCTCGACCTCGTGTACGGAGACGGCGGCGTCAGGAGTCGAGGACACCGGGCAGGCCCTTGTTGTAGATGGCCCGCTGGACGGCGGCCAGGTCGGGCACGGCGTCGATCTTCTGCTGGTCCTTGAGGAACTGGGCCGCGCTGACCAGGTTCTGCGCCAGTGCGCCGGGTGCGCTCGGCGTCCCCAGCCATTCGGCGGACGCCAGGTCGGCGGGTTCGAGGAAGACTCCCTGGCTGAGCTGGTCCTTGGCGTCGGCCGCGGCCAGGTTCAGCTCGGCGCCCACGGCCGCGGCCGCCTCGCCGGGGTCGTCGGCGATCAGCTGGAGGGCCTTCGCCTCCACCTTGCGCCAAGCGTCGACCGCGTCCGGGTGCGCCTGGATGAACGCCGTGGACACCACGCCGAGGTCCAGGGTGGGCTTGCCCGCCGTGGCCAGTTCGCGGCTGCTGATGAGGGTCTTGCCGGTCTTCTTCACCTCCGCCAGGGTCGGCAGCCAGGTGTAGGCGGCGTCGATGTCGCCGCGCGTCCAGGACGCCAGGATGTCCTGCGGCTCCAGGTCGATGATGTTCACCTCCGACTCGGCCACGCCCGCCTGGCTCAGCGCGGCCAGCAGGCTGTAGTGCGAGGTGGAGGCGAAGGAGGTGGCGACCTTCTTGCCGCGCAGGTCCTTGACCGTGGCGATGCCGCTGCCGTTCCTGGCGACCAGGGCCTCGTTGTCACCCGCCACGTCCAGCACGAACGCCACCTGGTACGGGATGTTCAGCGGCGCGGAGAGCCCCCGGGCGACCGGGCTCGATCCGATGGCGGCGATGTCCACGCTTCTGGCCACGAAGGCGGTGTTGATGCTGGCGCCGGAATCGAACTTGGTCCACTGGATCGTGTAGTCGGGAAGCGCCTGCTCCAGCCATTTCTTGTTCTTCACGATGAGATCGCCGCTGGGGAACGCCTGGTAGGCGAGGCGGATGGTCTTGGCCTGCGTGGCGCCTCCGGTGGACGCGGTTCCGCTGCCGCACGCGGTCAGGGCCGCGGCGAGGACGAGGGGGAGCAGGAGCTTGAGGCGCATGGCGTGGTTCCTTGTCGGGGACGTACGGCGGCGCGGGCTCATGAATGGCCGCGCCAGGGGATCAGTCGCTGCTCGGCGGCCCGCAGCGCGCCGTCGATGAGCAGCCCCGAGATACCGATGGCGATCAGTCCGAGCACCACGACGTCGGTCTGCAGATAGCGCTGGGCGTCCCGGACCATGCCCCCGATGCCGGGCACCCCGTTGACGGTCTCGGCGGCGACCACGGACGAGTAGGCGATGCCGACGGCCAGGCGGACACCGGTGAAGATCTCCGGCAGCGCGTTGGGCAGCACGACGTCCCGGATGACGTCCCAGCGCGAGGCGCCCAGCGCGCCGGCCGCCTCGACCAGGTCCTTCGGCGCGCCGTGCACGGCGGCCGCCGTGGCCACCGCGACCGGCGGCAGCGCCGCGATGGCGAGCAGCCAGAGTTTCGGCGTCTCGTCGATGCCGAACCAGATGATGAGCAGGCTGAAGTACGCCAGCGGGGGTAGGGCCCGCACGAAGGTGACCACCGGCTCGGCCACGACGCGGATCCACGGCACGGTCCCGAGGATGACGCCCACGACCAGGCCCGCCGCCACGCCGATCGCGGAGCCGATCAGGATGCGGCGCAGGCTCACGCCCAGGTGCTCCACGAGGAGGCTGCCGCTGTAGCCGCGGATGCCGTCGTGGGTCGTGGACAGCCGCAGGAGTTGATCCCAGACCGCCCCTGGCGTGGGGATGAAGGAGGGATTGCGCGCCGCGGTGGCGGCCACCTGCCACAGGGCGAGCAGCGCGAGGACGGCGAGCACGCGTACCCCGAAGCGCCGGCCCGCCCGCCGGCGCGTCCTCGGCTCGGCCGCTCGCCGTCCGGGCGGACCGGTTCCGAGGCGTTCCGGAACGAGGGTGGGCGTGGGGTTCACCGTGTCGTCAGCCGTAATGACATATGCATTTCCTACCAACTTATAGTGGATTATGCAATATGCCGGTGGACGAGGCGGTGCGCAGCAGACGGCGTAGTTCGTCGTACTCGATCGGGCGGCCGAGCCGGAGGGCGGCGTACTCGCCCGCGGCGCCGCCCTGCGCGGCGAGTTCGGCGCACGCCGCCTGCCACTCCTCGCGGGCCTTCCGTACGGCCTGAGTGGCGCTGGGGCTCGCGGGGAGGTCACGGAGCCGGACATAGGTGTCGTACGCCGCACGCTCGGCGGCGGCGGACCCCTCGGCGGGTGGCGGCAGCCGCTCCGCGAGCAGTTCGAGGAAGACCCGGGAGCGGCCCAGCTCGGAGAACTGCCAGGCGGTGACCAGGGTGCCGCTCTCGCCGGGCGTCGGTGGCGTGGTCGAGGCGAACAGCCACACGCCCAGGTCGTACAGGCCGCTGATCGAGCCGCCCGCGCTGATCCGCAGGTCGGGGCTGAGGGCGCGCCCGCGTACGTCCTCAGCCGAGCGCACCGCCGCGAGCAGGCTGTCCCTGGCCACCTGCAGGTCGCCCATGGCCCTGGCGAGTTGGGACAGCCCGGTCAGCGCGTTCATCTCCCAGGTCACCTGCCCGGCCGCGCGGGCGCGCAGCGCGGCCTCGGCGAAGAGCGCGGCGGCCTCGGCGGGGCGGCCCTCAGTCGCCAGCTCGTCGGCGCGCAGCGCGAGGTCGCGGATGGGGTTGCCCCAGGCGGGGAAGGGTGCGGGAGTGCGCCGGGAGAGCCACGAGCGCATCTGCTCGTCCAGGTTCGTGTGCCCGCGCACGCCCATCAGCAGCGCGAAGGGATGGCTGATGAACGTGCGCGCCTGCTCCCGTCCCCAGGCCAGTCGCTCCCCGATCCCGCCGCGCCGGATCTCCATGGCCCGCGCCTCCAACCGGCGCGCGCCCTCCTCGTCACCGCGTTGCTGCGTGATCACCGCCAGACCCATGAGCGAGTTCCTGCGCAAGTACGGGCTGTCGTCCGGGGAGAGGAGCTCATGGTCCAGGTCCACGGCGACGAGCCCGTGCCGGGCGATCAGGCGGCTCCAGGCGGTGTGCCGGGCCTGGGCCGCCATGCGCGGCAGACCCAGGGCGGAGAAGCGGCGGGCGCACTCCCGCCAGGTGGCCAGCACCTCGTCCTCCTGCCCGAGATATTGGTAGATCTCCGCCCGCAGCCACAGGCAGCAGGTGCGCTGGATCTCCTGGTCCCGGGTCAGCGGCCGGGCGGTCCGCGGCACGACCTCCGTGTCGACCAGGGTCAAGGCGAGCTCGGCCAGCTCGACCCGGCGCAGCGCCGCCTCGGCGGAGACGGAGCCGACGGTGAGCCGCGCCTCCAGCAGCAGCGCGGAGATCAACGCGTAGTCGGGCCTGCGGCGGCGGGTCAGGAAACCGTCGTGGAGCCACTCGCCCAGATGCACGACGGTGAGCGTCCGGACGTCCGACTGTTGGGCCTGGGCAGTGCCGACGGCGATCCTGTAGAGCGTCTCGGCCGTCTCCACCAGGCACAGGGCGAGCGCGGGCACGGCCAGCGCAGGGTGGGGCTGCGCCACGTACGCCAGCAGGAACGGCGTCCACGCGTAACGCAGCACCACGGTCGCCAGCACCGAGCAGAGCGCCAGCGGCACCCGCAGCGGTTTCGGCGCGGTGGCCACGGCGCGGAAGGTGCCGACCCCGACCTGCAGCAGCAGGACGGCGGCCACCAGGAACACCCCGCCGAACGCCGTGGCCCAGGCCGTCGTCGCCCAGGCGGCGGCCAGCCACGCGCCGGCGGGGGAGAACGCCAGCAGCGCACCGGCCGCGAGCACGATGATCTCGCCCCAGCGCCGCAGCCGGGCCTGCTTGCGTACCAGGCCGCGCCAGGCCGCCATCCGGCCCGCCACGTGCCCGCTGACCAGCAGCCCGGCCAGCAGGGGCAGCCAGGCGGCGCCCCCGCCCGTACGGGCCGCCGCCCACCCACCGAGCGCGGCAGGCGTCACGCAGGCCACCCATCGGGCCCACGCCGACACCCGGTCGGCCCGCCCCGGAGGCCGGATCAGCAGGCCTTGATCGTGTGACTCGCGCCGGCCACCCACCGCAGTGATGTCCCCGCGAACGCCGCCGTTCACGCCCCCATCACGAATACGTATCGTGCACTTCTCAGCACGATCCGGCGGGGATAGCTTCTGCGTGGCGGCGGAAGAACCAGCGCGGAGGGCCATGCCAAGGCGGGTGCGGGTCCGGACCGGTGACTCCTGGACGCCCCATCTGCCGCGTGCGCGGCGGCGCCTGGCGGGCGGGCGGCCGGAGGACGCGGCCCGCGAATACCGGCAGGCGTGCCGGCTCGCCGACGTCGGCCACGCCGATCCGGCCGTCAGGTCCGCGCTGCGGCAATGGCTCGGGCTGGCGTTGCAGAAGGCGGGCCGGGGCCAGGAGGCGTTACGGGCGCTGACCCAGGCCTGTGAGCTGCTGGGCGACGACCCCGGTACGGCGGAGCAGTACGCGCGTACCCTGGACACCCTCGGTCTGGTGCAGCGCGACCTCGGGCAGCTCGCCGCGGCCGAGGAGTCCCACCGGCAGGCCCTGGACCTGCTCAGGCGGGCCGGTGCACGCGAGGGCGCCGTACGCGCCGCCGTCAACCTCGCCGTCGCGGTCAAGGACCAGGGGCGTCTCACCGAGGCACGCGGGCTGCTCGCCGACATCGAGCCCGCGGCCCGCGACTGCGACGACCCGGCGCTGCTCGGGCACACGCTGCTCACCCTGGGCCTCGTCCACGAACTGCTCAACGAGCCGGCGCCGGCGGAACGGCTGGCGAGGCAGGCGGCCGAGGCCTACCGCGCGGCGGGCGACAGGGAGGGTGAGGCGGCCGCCACGCACAACGTGGGCCGGGTGCTGGACACGGGCGGGCGGCACGCCGAGGCCATGGAATGCTTCGCCACCTCCCTGACGATCAATCTGGAGATCGGCGCCGAGCTGGGCGTCTCCGACGACCTCGGCGCCATGGCCTCGCTGTTCCAGCTCGCCGGGCAGGACGAGGAGGCCCGCCGCCTGCATGAGCGGGCACTGGACATTCAGCGCAGGGCGGGCTATCGGCGCGCGGTCGTCGCCACCCTCTGCGACCTGGGATTGCTGGCGCGAGACCAGGACGACCTCCCCCTCGCGCGCCACCACCTGCTGGAGGCGCTGCGGGAGGCCGAGACGCTCGCCGACCCGCACACCGTCTACGAGACGCGCGTTCTGCTGGCGGAGATCAGCATGCTGGAGGAGGACTACCCGCAGGCCCGCGTGGCCTACCTTGCCGCGGCGGAGGCGATGGGGGACGCCAGACGGGCGCTGCTCGACGAGGCGGACGCCGTCACCTACTTCACCGAGTCTCGTCTTGACGCCCCCGGCATGCTGGTCCGGCTCTCGCTCCACCTGCGCGACAGGGCGGGCGCACTCGAATGGGCGGACGCCGCGCGCGGTCAGGAGCTCGTACGCAGGCTGGCCTGGACGACCCTGCCCGCACCTCCCGGCGCGCCGGAGACGGTCCTCGCCGAGGAGGCCGAGACCCGCCGGCTCCTGCGTGCGCAGGAGGCGGACCTGCGCGTCGGCGGATCCGCCGACGCGGCCCTGCTCACGGACTACCGGCGGACCATGTCACGCCTGCATCGGCTGGAGGACCGGCTCGCCGAGCTGGCTCCGGAGTACGTGTCGATGCGCCGGGGAGAACGCCTCGGCTGGAATGCCGTCACCGCCCTGCTGACTTCGGCCCCTTCCCCGGACGGGCCAGAGGGGACCGACGCCATGGCTCGTCTGGTGCTGGCCGAGTACCACGTGACCGACCACGAGACCTTTGTCTTCGGCGTGACGGCCGACGCGCCGGAGCCGGAGGTCGTCACCGTGGACGTGACCCGCGCCGAGCTCCGCGAGCTCGCCGAGGCCGCCGGGGACACCCTGGCCCGCGACAGGGCCGGCCTCGGCGCGCACTTGGCGGACGAGCGACTGGTACGGCTGCTCGCCCCGGTGGCGCGGTGGGCCGAGCCGGGGGACGTGGTCTACCTGGTGCCCCATGACTCGCTGCACCTGCTGCCCCTGCAGGCCGTGCCCGTCGAGGGCGTCCCGCTGATAGAGCGCAACCCGGTCGCGTTCGTGCCGTCGGCCTCCGTGCTGCGCCACTGCCAGGCCAAGCGGAAGGCACGCCGCGCGAGCGCGCTCATCGTCGCCGCGCCGCCCGCGGAGCATCCGCTGGCCTTCGCCAGGGAGCAGGCGCTGGCCGTGTCGGAGGCGCTCGGCGGGCAGGAGGTGCCGGCGGCGGCCGACGCCTCCCGCGAGAGCCTGCTGGCCCGCTTCGCCGAACCCGGGCGCGCGCCGGACATCGTCCACTTCGCCACGCATGGCGTGTTCGACCGCGAGGACCCGATGCGCTCCGGGATCGAGCTCGCGGGTGGCAGGCTGACCGCGGCGGACATCCTCGGGCTCCGGCTCGACGTGGACCTGGTGACGCTCGCGGCCTGCGAGACCGGCGTGAGCCAGAGCCGCCCGGGAGACGAGCTGATCGGCCTGACCAGGGCGCTGCTGTACGCGGGCGCGCCCTCGGCGCTGGTCGCCCTGTGGCGCGTGGACGAGCTGTCGACCAGCATGTTGTTCGGCCAGTTCTATGCCGCGTTGCGGGCCGGGTCGCCCAAGGCGGAGGCCCTGCGCCAGGCGCAGCTGTGGCTGCGCGGCAGGACGATCGCCGACGTGCTCGACTACGCGCGCGGGGCTCGTCTGCGCCTGGCGGACGACCCTCGGGCGCTGGCCGCCGTACGGCTGGAGGAGGCGCGGCTGCTCCTGGCGGCGGGCGACTACACCGTGGCGGCCGGCTTGTTCCGTGACCTCGTCGCCTGCCCCGACCTGGACGAGGAGCAGCGGCAGGGCGCGGAGGTGGGCATGCTGCAGGCGACGCTCGTCATGGGCACGGGCATGAGGACGGGGACGGGGACGGGCTCAGGTACGGGGACGGGCTCAGGTACGGGGATGAGTGCGGGCTCGGGCGCGGGGGCGGCTCCGGATTTCGGCGCGCTCGCGTTCGCTGATCCGTACCACTGGGCGCCGTTCGCGCTGATCGGTGACTGGCTCTGAGCACAGCAGGAGGGAGAAGGCGTGGAGCGGCGACGGCCGGTCGAGGAGTTGATGACCGGCGACTTCACCGTCACGGACGTGGCGGACGGCGGGCTGGACGGGGCGGGTGCCACGGTGCTGGACGGGGCGGGGTTCACGGTGCTGCTCGGGGCGGACGGCGAGCCCGCCGGGCTGGCCGGTGGGGGCGAGCGGGGACCGGCCTGCGTCGTCGAGGCGGACACCCCGCTCGGCGACGTGCTCGACTCGGCCGACCTGCTGCACGCGCTGGTGTCCGGCACGCCCGGCCTGGTCATCGTACGGGGGAGAGACGTCGTGGGCGTGGTCGGCGCCGAGGCGATCAAGGCGGAGATCGTCCGCGACACCGCCTCGCGCCTCGTCGCCGGACGGCAGCTGGGCGACGCGCAGCCGCACGGCAGGCGGGCCACGCCGCCCCCGAGCCGCATCCAGTGCAAGACCTGCGGCGCGACGAACACCTTCCGGCGCTTCAGCCAGGCGGCCACCTACACGTGCCAGCACGGGGATCACGACTTCGTCCCCTACTGGAGCGCCTGACATGGGCGGACTCGTCGAGGCGGCGTCGGCGGTGGTCGACCGCCGGTTGCTCACCACGACGTTCCTGCCGGTGCTGGTCTTTCTGAGCGCCCTGGCGGCGGTGGCCGTCGCGGGCGTGGGCTGGGTCACGGCGGTCCGCTGGTGGGCGGGGCTCGGCGCGGAGGTGCAGGTCGTCATGTCGGGGCTGGTCCTCGCGGGCGCGCTGCTGTTCAGCCAGCTCCTCGCCGTACGGCGGGCCGGGCTGATCCGGGTCTACGAGGGTTACTGGGACGGCCTGCCGTACGGCGAGCGGCTGGCCGAGCGGTGCCGGCTGCGGTTCGTGGCAGGCGAAGACCAGCGACGCTCCCTCTATCCGGTGGACGAGTCCCGGCTGATGCCGACCGCGCTGGGCAACATCCTGCGGGGGGCCGAGGACCACAGCGGCGATCGGTACGGCATCGACGGGGTGACGGCGTGGCCGCGCCTGTACCCGACGCTGCCGGACAGCTTCCGGCAGACGTTCGCGGCGGCTGCGGGGGATCTCGACCTCATGGTCACGGTGAGCGGGCTGGGGCTGGCGTTCTCGCTGGCGGGCGGGGTGCTGGGGGCGCTGCTGCTGCCGTGGTACTGGGCGCTGGGCTGCTGCTGGGGCGGGCTGGTGGTCGCATGGTGGGGGTATCGGGGGGCGGTGCGTGCCGCTGAGCCGTACGGGGAGTTGTTCCGGTCGGCGTTCGACGTGTATCGGTGGACGTTGCTGGACGCGATGGGGCTGCGGCGACCCACCGAGTACGGTGGCGAGCCGGAACAGTGGCGGCAACTGGACAAGCTCTGGGTGATCGGGGCTCCCGACAGCACACATGTCGCCAGCCTCGGCTACCCGACGACCGCTCCCGCCGCAGACACCCCCAACCCCGCCGAGCCCGTTCCGGACAAGGACTCCACCGCGCCAAGGGCATCCCCGCCTCTGCAGGACAGCTCACTCGACCTCGTACCTTCGGGGAACGGGCGGAAGGCGCGGCCGCTGCGGTTGGGGCTCTGGCTGGTGGCCGGGGCGGTCGTCGCGGGGATCGTCGTCGTCGTGGGCAGTCTGGCCGTTCGATCGCCGGACGGCTGGGTGGCCGCGCGCACGCTGCACCCGTACCGGATCCTTGCCGCCACCGACGTGAAGGGCCCGGCCGGCACGGCAGGCCGGTACGCGCTGCGCCAGATCGAGGAGGGCGAGCAGGTGCCCCCGGAAGTCCTGGGCCCTCGCCTGCCGAGCGGTGCCGTCGACGGCAAGACCGTGATCACCCTCCGCCCGGCCCCCGGGCATCTGTACGCGGACGCGGCCGCCCGGGGCACGACGGCCACGCTGCGCCTCGTACACCGGACCGCCACATCGGACGGAGAGGCGACATCCCGCACCTTCCCCGGCGTCATCGTCCTCGACCTGTCCGGCGGCGAGCCACGCACGAGCCTGGTGATCGCACTTCCCGTGGATCGCGTCGAGAACCTGCTCGACCATGTCGCCGACAGCGACGTCTACCTCGTCACCACCACCGGCTGACCGAGCACTCAGGCCCTTGGGCCGACGTCTTGATCCCCAGGGCCCTCGGAACCCGGCGCGGACAGCGGAGCGCGAGGCCATGTCAGGCCAGCGCAGCACTCGTATGTTCATGATGCAACCTACAGATTCGCATGGCGATTGATGAGCGTCCGGCAATCTCCGCGACCCATCAGTCCCACGGCGAGCGCACTGACGGCCGCCCAAAAAATCCCCGCACCCCGGGCCATGCCATGGGTATCAAAGGCGAACTGACCTGGATTCATCCGTCGGTTTCCGATGGATCCGCGGCACGGATCAGCCTCCGGCCGAGCGTAGACACGAGAAGCCTCCGTACGTAGACTGAACATCTAGTTCACGATCCGCACTAAACGGAGGTTCATACATGCTGTCCGCCGAGGATGCCCGGCCCGTCTCGCCGGCCCTCCTGAAGGTCCTGACCGGCGCCGTGGACCTGCACTGCCACTCCGGACCCAGTCCTTTCCCGCGACGGTTGAACCACGTCGAGGCGTCCTACGACGCGGCGCGTATCGGCATGCGCGCGATCCTCGTCAAGTCGCACCACCACAACACCGTGATGGACCTGCTCGCCATGGGCACCTGGCTCGCGGACGCGCCCACGCCGGTCTACGGCGGGGTGGCGCTCAACACCGAGGTCGGCGGCGTGAATCCGTCGGCCGTGGCGATGAGCCTGCGGATGGGCGGACGCTGCGTCTGGGCGCCGACCGTGTCCGCCCGGCCGCACATCGACCACCACAGCCACGGCGGCGACTTCCCCAGCGCCGCCATCGACCTGCTCGAGAAGGAAGAGTCGATCTTCGACGAGGCCGGGGAGGTCTCGGCGGACACGGCCGCGGTCGTCGACATCGTCGCCGAGACCGGCGCCCTGCTCACCGGCGGCCACCTGGACCCCGGGTCGATGAAGGCGCTGTTCTCGCTCGCCGAGAGCAAGGGCGTGCGGCGCCTGCTCGTCCAGCACCCGGACTTCATCGTCGGCGCCTCCGATGCCGACATCGAGGAGCTGCTGGGCTACGGCGCCTACATCGAGCACGAGATCGCGATGTACCACCCCGAGGTGACCGCCATCGGCTGGCCCATCCAGCAGTTGCTGGACTGGATCGACCGGGTCGGCCCTGAGCGGACCGTCATCTCCTCGGACCTCGGCCAGCAGGGCAACCCCCTGCCCGTCGACGGCTACATCTACCTCATCGGGGCGCTGCTCGACCACGGCGTGGCCGAGAAGGACATCCGCACGATGATCGCCGCCAACCCCGCCTTCCTGCTGGGACTGGAGGAGAAGCCGTGATCGCCGCCGACCGGGTGATCATCAGCACCGCGGTGACGGGATCGGTCCACGTGCCGTCGCAGAGCGACCATCTTCCGATCACGCCGAAGGAGATCGTCGCGGAGTCCCTGGCCGCGGCCGAGGCGGGGGCGGCCATCATCCACCTGCACGCCCGGCACGCCGAGGACGGCCGGCCGGCCTTCGAGCCGGAGGTCTTCGAGGAGATCATCCCGCCGATCGCGGCGCAGTGCGACGCGGTCATCAACATCACGACCGGCGGGGCGTCGTCGATGACGATCGAGGAGCGGCTGGCCGCGGCGACCCGGTTCAGCCCCGAGCTCGCCTCGCTCAACATGGGCTCGATGAACTTCGTCTACTCCGGCATCGCCGACCGGGTGACCCACTGGAAACACCCGTGGGAGCGGCCCTACGTGGCGAACACCTACCACCATCCGTTCGTCAACTCCTTCGCGCAGATCGAGTACGCGCTTCGGGAACTGGGCGACAAGGGCGGTACCAGGTTCGAGTACGAGTGCTACGACATCGGGCACCTGTACACCCTGGCCCACTTCGCCGACCGGGGGCTCGCCAAGCCGCCCTTCCTCATCCAGGGCGTCTTCGGGATTCTCGGCGGCATCGGGGCCGACCACGCCAACCTCACGCACATGGTCGCCATCGCCGACAAGCTCTTCGGCGCCGACTACCACTTCTCCGCCTTCGCCGCGGGCCGCCACCAGATGCAGTTCTGCACGCACAGCGCCTGGCTGGGCGGTCACGTGCGCGTCGGGCTGGAGGACAACCTCTACATCGGCAAGGGCGAGAAGGCCACCGGCAACGCGCAGCAGGTCCGCAAGGTCCGGGAGACCCTCGCCGACCTCGGCAAGCAGATCGCGACGCCCGCCGACGTCCGGCGGATGCTGGCCCTCAAGGGCGCGAAGAACATCACGCTGTAACGGCTACGAGAGGAACCGACATGACGATGTACGCCAAGGACGACCTCCGGTCCCAACTGGCGAGTGTCCCGTCCGCGAAGGCGGTAGTCGATCCGTCGACCCCGATCGCGCCGGCCCAGTACCTGGACTTCACCGAGCTCCCGCCCACCGCGGTCAGCCCGGCCGGCAGCCGGACCTGGCAGGCGCGGGGCCAGAACGCCGTGCTCGTGTGGACCGACGCCGTCGCCGGCGAGCGCTTCGAGCGCGACGGGCAGCCCGACGAGTACGCCGTCCTGCTCTACTCCGGCAGCGCCTCGATCCGGGTCAGCGCCGGTGACCAGGAGCAGGAGGTGAGCGAGGAGGCGTTCGTGGTGGTGCCGCCGGGCGACAGCGTCGTCGAGGCGCTGACCGACGGGCCCGTCATCCGGGTGTTCTCCACCGTCGCCGAGGACCTGCGCGACGGCGCGCTCAACGCCGGGGCGTACGCCGAACCCGACCCCCGCTGCGCCCCGCTCGTGCCGTGGCCGGACCCGGTGGACGGCTTCCGGCTGCGCGTCCACCGGCTCGCCGAGACGCCGATCACCGAGGGACGGTTCGGCCGGATCTTCCGCACCACGAACCTGATGGTGAACTTCCTGGCCGAGGAGCCCACCCCCCGCGACCCGCTCAAGCTCTCCCCGCACTTCCACGACGACTTCGAACAGCTGTCCCTGGGGATCAAGGGGGAGTTCGTCCACCACATCCAATATCCCTGGGGCCCCGACTCGACCCAGTGGCGGGCCGAGGACCACGGCCGGGTCGGGACGCCGTCGCTCACCGTCATCCCTCCGCCGACCGTCCACACGACCCAGGGCATGAGCCCGCACCAGCAACTGATCGACATCTTCTCGCCGCCGCGCCAGGACTTCTCCGCCCGTCCCGGCTGGGTCCTCAACGCGGCCGACTACCCGGCCCCATGAGCCCGGCACACACCAGCCGGTTCCGGGCCGCGCTGGCCCGGCCCGGCGGGCCCGCTCTCGGCACGTGGGTGAAGCTGCCGGTGATGGAGAGCGTCGAGCTGCTCGCGCTGGCCGGCTTCGACTTCGTGGTCATCGACCTGGAGCACTCCGCGATGAACCTCGAGACGGCGTACCGCCTGATCGGCACCGCGAACCATCTGGCGATGGCACCGATCGTCCGGATCCCCACGCTGGACGGCGGCATCGCCCAGCGCGTCCTGGACGCCGGCGCCGAAGGGATCATGCTGCCGCACGTGGACACGGTCGGCCAGGCGGAGGCGGCCGCGCGGGCGGTCCGCTTCCCGCCACTGGGCGCCAGAGGCGTCGGCTCGACGAGCCGCGCCGGCGCCTGGGGGGCGATGGACCGCGCCGAGTACCTGCGCTTCGGCCAGGAGGAGGTGGTGCTCATCGCGCAGATCGAGAGCGCCGGGGCGGCCCGGTCGGCGGGCGCGATCGCGGCGGTGGCGGGCGTGGACGCGCTGCTCGTCGGCGCCGCGGATCTGTCCACCTCCGAGGAGACCACGGAGGACGACCCACGGGTGGTCGAGCTGATCGCCGCCGCCATCAAGGCCTGCACCGCCGCCGGCAAGCCGATCGGCAACGCGGGGGCGCCGACGAGGCGGTCGGCGCGGGCCGCGATCGACGCGGGGTACGCCTTCACGATGCTCGGCAACGACGCCGGCCTGCTCGGATCGGCCGCCGCGGCCGCCGTGCGGGAGGGCCGGGCGGCCAGTGGTGACCGCTGAGTCCCGCGCGCCCGTCACGGTGCCGCTGCAGCTGCGCTGGGCCGACACCGACGTCTACGGGCACGTCAACAACGTCACCTACGCTCGATACCTGGAGGAGGCGCGCATCAGGGCGTTCGGCCTGCCCGACCACCCGATGACCGCACCGCCCGACCAGCCGCCGATCTTCGCCTGCCTGGAGCCGAAGACGTTCACCATGACCGTGGCGCAGCGGCTGGAGCACGTGAACGAGCTGGCCTACCACGGGCAGACGATCCTCGCCGACCTGTGGCTGTCCCGGATCGGCTCCAGCAGCCTGGACATCGGCTGCCGGCTGTATCACCAGGTCAGTGCGCTGACCTATCTTTGGGCCCAGGTCACGCTCGTGGTCTGCGACCTCACGTCCCGGCGTCCCCGGCCGCTGAGCGTCGCCGAGACGCGTGCCCTCGCGCCGTACCTGGGCGAGCCCGTCTCGTTCCGCTGACACCTTTCTCCCCCGCTCGCGGCGGAGTCCACGGACCGCCGCACATCCAGAACTGAGAGGCAGACACCTTGTCCGACAACTTGTCCGACACCTTGTCCGACAACGCACAGGCGCACCCGACACCCGGAGCCGGGCTGCTCGCCGGGAAGGTCGTCCTCGTGGTCGGTGGGAGCACCGGCATCGGGGCCGACTCCGTACGGGTCTTCGCCGAGGAGGGGGCCTCCGTCATGGTCGCCGCGCGGTCGCGGGACACCCTCGCCGCGCTCACCGAGGAGCTCACCGCGGCGGGTCACGACGTCGCCTACAGCGCGGGCGACGTCAGCGTCGGAGCCGACGTCGCGCGGTTCGTCGACGACACGCTGGCCCGCTTCGGCCGGCTCGACGGCGCGTTCAACAACGCCGGCATCAACCAGTACGGCCCGCTCGACGAGGTGTCGGAGGAGGACTTCGACCGGATCATGGCGGTGAACGTCAAGGGCACCTGGCTGTGCCTGCGCGAGGAGATCCGCGCGATGCGCGAGAAGGGCGGGTCGATCGTCAACACGAGCAGCGTGGGCGGGTTCCGCGGGAACACGGGGCTCGGCGCGTACCAGGCGACCAAGCACGCGGTCATCGGCTTCACCCGCACGGCGGCCCACGACAACGGGCCGTTCGGCATCCGGGTCAACGTCGTCGCCCCCGGCCCCACCGAGACCCCGATGTTCGTCCAGTGGCGGCACGACGATCCGGCGGCCGTGGAGCGCCGGATCGCCTCGGTCCCGTTGCGGAAGGCCGGCACGACGACCGAGGTGGCCAACGCCGCGGCCTGGCTGCTGAGCGATCGCGCGAGTCAGGTCAACGGGGTCGTCCTGCCGGTCGACGGCGGGTACAGCGCGTAGCGCGCCGCCTCTTATGTTCACAATACGGACACAGCAATTGTGATATGAACAATGGCTTGCTTTACTGACCGCCTGAGCCGTACGAGCTGGAAGGGGACGAGGATGTCCTCGAACAAGATCAAATGGTCGAGTTGGCCCCTGCTGGTACCGGCGCTGGCCCTGCTGGCGGGAATCCTGCTGGTGCCGCTGGCCGACACCTTCATCCGCAGCGTCTCGGCCCCCGGAACCTATACCGATCTCCTCACCGACGGCGTGACCATGACGGTGCTCTGGCGGACGGCGGTGACCGCCGCCACGGTCACCGTCGCCGCCCTGCTGATCGGGTATCCGTACGCCTACCTGATGACCCGGGTGAGCCCACGGGCGCGCGGCATCCTCCTGGTGATCGTGCTGATCCCCTTCTGGACGTCCGTGATGGCGCGCAACTTCGCGTGGATCATCATCCTCCAGGACGGCGGGCCGGTGCAGAGCCTGTTCGCGTTCTTCGGGGCCGAGGACGTCGTCCTCTACGGCAGCACCGCCGGCGTGACGATCGCGATGACCCAGGTGATGCTCCCGTTCATGGTGCTGCCGCTGTTCAGCACCCTCGGCGGCATCGACCGGCGGCTGCTGCTCGCCGCGCGAGGGCTCGGCTCCTCGCCGACCGCGGCGTTCTGGAAGGTCTTCTGGCCGCTGTCGCGCGGCGGGGTGATGGCCGGCGTGATCCTGGTGTTCACGCTCAGCCTCGGGTTCTACGTGACCCCGGCGCTGCTCGGATCCCCGCAGGAGTCGCTCGTCGCCCAGTTGCTCGCCCAGCGGACCACCCTCCTGCTCGACTTCGCCGCCGCTGGGGCGCTCGGCATGGTCGTGCTGGTCGTCACGCTCGTGCTCGTCGCGTGGGCGAACCGGATGGGTGGCACCGTGTCCGCGATCGGTGTGGTCGCGGCCAGCCCACCGAAGGACCGCTGATGACCACTCCCTCGACCCCCCGCCGGCGGTACACGAAGGTCGACCCGATCCCGTGGTGGCTCAAGGCGTTCGGCGGGCTCGTCGTCGTCTTCTTCATCCTGCCGACGCTGTTCGTCATCCCGATGAGCTTCAGCGACGCGACGACGTTCCAGTTCCCGCCGCAGGGCTTCACCTGGCGGCTGTACGAGAACTTCTTCACCAACCCGATCTGGCTGGACTCCCTGGGCAACTCGTTCCTGGTCGCCACGCTCACCGCGGTGCTGGCCACGACGGTGGGGACCGCGGCCGCCGTGGCGCTGTCCCGGCTCCAGGGCAGGGTGGCCCAGCTCGTCCGCACGTTGCTGATGGTGCCGATCGTCGCCCCGGCGATCGTCGTCGCGGTCGCGGTGTACATCGCCTTCCTCGGCTGGCAGCTCACCGGCACCGTGCTCGGATACGTGCTCGCGCACACCGCGATCGCCGTGCCGTACGTGCTCATCTCCGTCACCGGCGCGCTCGGCGGCTTCGACCCGAAACTGCTGAGAGCCGCCGCGTCGCTCGGCTCCTCGCCGGCCCGCGCGTTCGTCCGGGTGACGATGCCGCTGATCAGCCGCGGCATCCTGACAGGCGCGATCTTCGCGTTCATCGTCTCGTTCGACGAGGTCGTCCTCGCGCTGTTCCTGCGATCCCCGCTGTTCCAGACCATGCCCGTGCAGATGTACAACAGCGTCACCGTCGAGATCGATCCGACGATCTCGGCGGCGTCGAGCCTGATGGTCGTGGCCGTGACCATCATCTTCCTCCTGCCCCAACTGCTCCGCGGCAGGGTCCGCCGCCGATAGGAAAGCCATGACGATGACACCTGACACGACGGCGAAAGCCACCGGACCGTCGACCGGGACCCCGAGCGGCACCGAGATCCGCCTGGACCACGTCACGAAGGACTACGGGCTGGCGGCTCCCGCTGTCGACGACATCTCGCTGACGATCGAGCCCGGTGAGTTCATGACGCTGCTCGGGCCGAGCGGCTCGGGCAAGACGACCACCCTGAACCTCATCGCCGGGTTCGAGACGCTCACCGCCGGCTCGATCGCGCTCAACGGGACCGACGTGAGCGACGTGCCGCCGCACCGGCGCAACCTCGGCATGCTGTTCCAGAACTACGCGCTGTTCCCGCACCTGACGGTCGCGCAGAACGTCGCGTACCCGCTGCGCGAGCGCAAGGTCGGCAAGCGGGAGATCGCCAGGAAGGTCGCGGAGGTGCTCGAGCTGGTGCAGCTCACCGGGCGCGACGACAACCACCCCTCGCAGCTCTCCGGCGGGCAGCAGCAGCGGGTCGCGCTGGCCCGCGCGATCGTCTTCGAGCCCGAGGCGCTCCTGCTGGACGAACCGCTCGGCGCGCTCGACCGCAACCTGCGCTCAGCCCTGCAGACGGAGATCCGGCGGATCCATCGCGAGGTCGGGTCCACGTTCGTCTTCGTGACGCACGACCAGGAGGAGGCCATGAACCTCTCCGATCGCATCGCGCTGTTCAACAACGGGCGCATCGAGCAGGTCGGCACGCCGCAGCAGCTGTACGCCGAGCCCGAGACCCTGTTCACGGCGAAGTTCCTGGGCGATTCCAACGTGTTCGAGCTCGGGGAGGCCGCCCTCGACGGGAACGTGGCGTGGGACGGCGAGAGCTGGGTCATCGATCCCGCCACCGTCGCCGCCCATCCCGGCGTGCGCGCGAGCAGCGCGGTCGTGGTGCGGCCCGAGGACGTCGAGGTGGCGGGCGGCCGCGACGACGTGCCCACCGGCGCCAACGCCGTACGGGCGACCGTGCGCGACGTCGAGTACATGGGCTCGTACCGCACGCTGCTGCTGGCCATGGGCGAACGCGGGCTGCCCGGCCGTACCCGTGTCAGCCCGCTCCAGGGGGAGTACGCCATCGGCGACGACCTCGTGGCCTGGTGGCGGCCGCAGGCGCAGCGGATCGTCGCGGCCTGACCGAGGTCGATCGGGCCACCCCGCCTTATGTTCAAATTGTGAACTTGTCGCCGCGTTCTGCGTACAAATAAGAACAATGCTGAGTGAAACCCCTGTACGTGGCCGTTTGTGTCGGCTAATGTTCGCATATCGGGGATATGCAGTCGCATGGTGAACACAATGGCTGACCGACTCGGCAGCATCCCATGAGAGGTAAGACAGATGGCTCGATCAAGAACGGTCCTGGCGGGCGCCGGACTCACCGCGGCGGCGCTGCTGCTCGCCGCCTGCGGAGCCGGTGGCGACGCGGGCTCGGACGCGGCCGGCGGGGCGGTACGGCTCACCTACGTCTCCTACGGCGGCTCCGGCCAGGACGCGCAGATCAAGGCGTTCCAGGAGCCCTACGCCGCCGCGCACCCCGACGTGACCTTCGTCAACTCGTCGCCGGCCGACATCGCCCAGGTGAAGGCGCAGGTGACCTCCGGCGTCGTCCAGTGGGACGTCGTCTCGGTGGCGCCCGCCGCGGCGACGCAGCACTGCGGCACCCTGTTCGAGAAGCTCAGCTTCCCTGACCTGAAGGCCGATGACTTCGTCGCCAAGGCGATCGGCGAGTGCTACGTCGGCAACTTCGGCAACGCGAGTCCCTTCGCCTACAACGCCGACAAGTACCCGGACCCGGCGAAGGCGCCCCAGACGATCGAGGACTTCTTCGACACGGCGAAGTTCCCGGGCAAGCGGGGCGTCATCACCAACCTGCAGAACGGCATCCTGGAGTACCCGCTCCTCGCCGACGGCGTCGCGCCCGACAAGCTCTACCCGCTCGACGTCGACCGCGCCCTGAAGAAGTGGGACACCGTCCGCAAGGACACCATCTTCGCGCCGAACGTGGGCGCGCTGCAGCAGGCGGCCAGCTCCGGCCAGGTTGACATGTTCCTCCTGTCCGACTCGCGCCTGATCGCGCTGCTGAACGAGAAGAAGAACATCAAGATCGTATGGGACACGACGGTGGTGTCGGTCAACGCGCTCGCCGTGCCGCTCGGCACGAAGAACAAGGAGACCGCACAGGACTTCCTGCAGTCACTGGTGCAGCCCGAGCCGGTCGCCAAGATCACCGAGATGCTCGGGACCGTGCCGGTCAACCTCAAGGCCAAGCCGAACCTGACCGACAACGGCAAGCTCGTGGAGGTCTACGGGCCGGTGAACACCGGGGAGACCGTGGTCCAGGACGTCGACTGGTACGCCCAGAACTGGGACGCGGTCACGACTAAGCTCACCAACTGGCTAGTGGGTTGAGAATTGACTCACAGGCTTGCGTTGTCCGCCCACCAAGTTCTCCATGTGAACTAGAGTTCAGTCATGGCGAACATTGAAGTGAGCGGCGACGGTTCCGGCTCCGATATCCAGGCGGTCCAGCGGGTCGGTCAGATCTGCTCACTCTTCGGTCCACGCACGACCGAACTGACGGCAGCCGATGTGGCCGACCGGCTGGGACTGAACCGGACGACGGCGTACCGGTACTGCGCCTCGCTCGTCACGGCGGGCATCCTCGAGCGCGGGCACCGCCGCGGCACCTTCGTCCTGGGCGGCCTGATGGTTCAGCTGGGGATACACGCCCTGGGACGGCGGCGCGTCGTCGAGATCGCGCCGCCGTACCTGGCGGAGCTGACCACCGCCGTCCGCATGACGACGGTGCTCGGCGTCTGGGGCGCACGCGGACCCGTCGTGGCGCTCGTCAACGAGGACGTCAGCCGCACCCTCGTCGTTACGGTCCACGCCGGCACGCAACTCGACCTGAACTCGTCGCAGCTGCGCGTCTTCCTGGCCTGCAAGGACGAGCAGGCGTTCAAACTGGCCACGGAGGGCGTCTCGGACGCCAGGCGGGCCGAGCTGGAGGCGGGGGTCTACATGGCCCGGCGCAACGGCTACAGCATCACGAGTCACCCTGACGGCCTCTTCGCCGCAGCCGCGCCCGTCTACGACGAGCACGGAATCTGCGCCACCATCGGGCTGCTCGGAGCCGACCAGATGGCCGACCTCTCGCCCGGGTCGCCGGCCCTCACCAAGCTTCTCGACATCGCCACCACCCTCAGTGACGAACTGGGCGGTGCCCAAGAGAGGAAACGCGTTGCCGACCTATGACGAGTTGGCCAAGGCCGAAATCGCCGGTTCGAGCTGGGAGGTCTTCGGACCCGGAGATCAACTGGGGACCGTCAACCTCCTGACCCCCGAGCGCGTGGCGGCGGCGGCCCGCCTGATCCGCACCGGCCACCGGTTCAACCTCGACTACGCGATCAACGCCTTCGAGCCGTACCCGACCGGGACCAGGCACCGGACCGAGCACCACGTCTTCGCCAACAACGAGTTCCATCGCGACGACTGGCTCGACTCGTTCTACCTGCAGTCCACCTCACAACTCGACTCGCTGCGCCACATCGGGCATCCGCAGCACGGCTTCTACGGCGGGCTCGCGGCCGACGCCAACAACGAGGACTCGACGGCGCTCGGCATCCACAACTGGGCCGAGTCGGGGATCGCCGGCCGCGGCGTCCTGCTCGACATCCCGCGCTTCTTCGCCCTTGAGGGCCGGCCGTACGACTGCGAGCAGACGATCGCGCTCGACGACGTGACGCTCGACGCCGTCGCGCGCTCGCAGGGCGTCACCTGGCAGGGCGGCGACATGCTGCTGCTGCGCACCGGCTGGGCGGAGAACTACGTCGCGAAGTCGGTCGAGGAACGCGTCGAGTTCAACCGGCGTAACAAGTCCCCGGGGCTGGCCCAGCGGGAGTCCATCCTGCGCTGGCTCTGGGACCACGAGATCGCGCTCGTCGCGGGCGACAACCCGGCGGTCGAAGCCGACCCCGTGATCGAGTCCGACTTCCGGGACGCCGGCGACCGCCCCCCGGAGCGCGGCGTGGACCACAGCGGGATGCTGCACCGGCCCCTCATCGCGCTCCTCGGCATGGCGATGGGCGAGCTCTGGAAGCTCGACGACCTCGCCGCCGACTGCGCCGCCGACGGGATCTACGAGTTCTTCCTGACGTGCAAGCCGCTGAACCTCGTCGGCGGGGTGGGCTCGCCGCCGAACGCGCTCGCGTTCAAGTAGCGGACCTTCAGGGAGAAGACCTTCAGGAAGAAGTAGACGACGTACGCCGCAGTCGTCGGGACATCGCCATCACCAGGGCAGGAGAACCATGAAGTACGTCACGGCCGGGACACTCCGGCTCCCGGCGCGCGTCCACTTCGGCTACGGGGCACGCGCGCAACTGAGCGAGGTGCTGCGTCCCAGCGGCCGCTGTGTGCTTGCGATCGTCGACCCGTTCCTGATCGAGACTCCGATCTTCCGGGAGACGATCACGAAGCTCGAGACCGACGGCTTCGACGTCGCCGTGCACAGTGACATCAGCCCGGAACTCCCCACCGCGTCGCTGGACGCCGCGGCGGCGTTCGCGCGGGAGTACGCGCCCGACGTCATCCTCGCCATCGGCGGCGGCAGCGCGCTGGACGCCGCGAAGCTGGTCGGCCTGCTCGCCACCCACGGCGGGCCGCTGAGCCGCTACTACGGGGAGAACCAGGTCCCGGGCCCTTCGCTGCCCCTGGTCGCCGTCCCCACCACCGCCGGAACCGGGTCGGAGGTGACCCCGGTCGCCGTGGTGTCCGACCCGGAGCACGAGATGAAGGTGGGGATCTCCAGCCCGTACCTGATCCCCACGGCCGCGATCGTCGATCCCGAGTTCACCCTCGGCGCTCCCCGGAGCGTGAGCGCGTACGCGGGCATCGACGCCCTCGTGCACGCGGTCGAGTCGTACACCGCGGCTCAGCTCGAACCGTCCTGGGACACCGCCCTTCCCGTCTTCACCGGCCGGAACGCGTTCACCGAGAGCATGGCGCTGCGCGCGGCGGAGCATCTCGGCGCCTCGCTGGCGGCGGCGGTCGGCGATCCCGGCGATCGCCGGGCGAGAGAGGAGGTCGCCTACGGCAGCCTGCTCGCCGGCATCGCGTTCGGCGCCACCGGCACGCACCTCTCGCATGCCCTGCAGTACCCGATCGGCGCGGCCACCAAGACGCCGCACGGGCTCGGCACCGGCCTGCTGCTCCCGTACGTGCTGCAGGCCTGTCTCGGCGACGCCGGGGTCGTCGAGCGGATCGCCGCGGTCGGCGGCGCCCTCGGATCCACGGCGGCCACCGCGGACGGCAGGGCCCGGGACGCCATCTCCTCGATCGCGGCGCTCAACCGCGTGATCGGCGTGCCGGCGTCCCTTCAGGAGATCGGGATCACCCGGCCGCAACTCCCGCGCCTGGCCGAGCTGGCCTCGCGCTCCACGCGACTGGTCGCGATCGCGCCGATCCCGGCGCCACCCGCCCTCCTGCTCGACATCCTCGAACACGCCTACACCGGACATCTCACCGGACGGAGCGACTCATGACCTACCTCGCGGACCTCTTCATCGACGGCGAGTGGCGCCCCGGCGGCGGCGAGCGCTTCGACGTGATCGACCCCGCCGACCTGACCGTGATCGCCCGGTTCGCCGCCGCCACCGAGGACGACTGCATGGCCGCCGTCGACGCGGCCGCGAACGCGCAGCAGAGCTGGGCGGCCACCGCGCCGAGGGAGCGGAGCGAGTTGCTCCGCTCCGCCTACGACGTGCTCACCGCCGAGGTCGAGCAGTTCGCCGAGATCATCGTGCGCGAGAACGGGAAGTCCTGGTCCGACGCGATCGGGGAGGCGAACTACGCCAAGGAGTTCTTCCGCTGGTTCGCCGAGGAGGCCGTGCGCATCCCCGGCGACTACCGTCTCTCACCGGCCGGGGACAAGCGCATCGTCGTCGACCGGCAGCCGATCGGCGTCTCCCTGCTGATCACCCCGTGGAACTTCCCCGCAGCCATGGCCACCAGGAAGCTCGCTCCCGCGCTGGCCGCCGGCTGCACGACCATTCTCAAACCGGCCAGGGAGACCCCGCTGACGGCGGCGTACATCGTCGAGGTGCTGCGGCGCGTCGGCGTCCCCAGCGGCGTCGTGAACCTGGTGACGCCGGTGCCGACGGGCCCCCTCGTGGCCAAAATGATCAACAGGCCGGAGGTGCGGAAGCTCTCCTTCACCGGCTCCACCGAGGTCGGCCGCGACCTGCTGCACGCCTGCGCCGACAGCGTGGTGAGCGCCTCGATGGAGCTCGGCGGGAACGCGCCGCTCATCGTGCTCCCCGGCGCCGACATGGACGTCACCGTCGAGGGGACGCTGCTGGCGAAGATGCGCAACGGCGGCGCGGCCTGCACCGCCGCCAACCGCGTCTACGTGCACAGCTCACGGCACGACGAGTTCGTCGAGCGGATGACCGCCGAACTGGCCGCCCTGTCCGTCGGCCCCGGCCTCGACCGCTCCCAGCAGGTCGGCGCGCTCGTCTCGACCACCGAACGCGACAAGGTCGCAGCACTCGTGGACACCGCCGTCGCCGAGGGCGCGACCCTCGTCCACGGCGGCACCTCCGCCGAGAAGGGCGCCTTCTACGACGTCACCCTGCTGACAGGTGTACGGCACGGGTCGAGCATCACCTCGACCGAGATCTTCGGCCCCGTCGTGACCGTCGTGGTCTACGACGACGTCGACGAGGCGGTACGGATGGCGAACGACACCATCTACGGCCTGATGGCGTACGTGTTCGGCGAGGAACGCGAGGCCATGGCCGTCGCCCGGCGGCTGGAGGCGGGCATGGTCGCGGTCAACCGGGGGGTCGTCAGCGATCCGGCGGCGCCGTTCGGCGGGGTGAAGCAGAGCGGGCTCGGCCGGGAGGGCGGCTCGGAGGGCATCCTCGAGTTCCTGGAGGAGAAGTACATCGCCCTGAGCGCCTACCCGTAGGCCGCACGCCTCACAGTGCGCTGGCCGAGGAGACGGGAAGCCGGCCGGCCGGGAGATCGCGGAGGCGGCGCAGGGGACTGGCCAGCAGGATCAGGCCGCTCAG
Organism: Nonomuraea glycinis; assembly: GCF_035920485.1. GTDB lineage: Bacteria > Actinomycetota > Actinomycetes > Streptosporangiales > Streptosporangiaceae > Nonomuraea > Nonomuraea glycinis. The sequence goes on along the minus strand of NZ_CP109166.1, from coordinate 8,557,924 downwards.
GGCGAAACCGAGCAGCATGACCCACAGCGCCGCACGAGCGGTGAACGCGCTGGCCAGCGTGCCGGCCAGGAGGGCGCCGAGCGGGATCGCGCCGAAGTTGACCAGTTGCACGCTCGATGTCACCCGGCCCATCACCTCGCCGGGGACGTAGGTCTGCATGAAACCGGAGAAGACCACGTTCCCCGCCACGATGCCCGCGACGATCACGACACTGCCCAGGACGAACAGCGCCAGGCCGATGCCGCGATCCGCCAGCGGGATGAGCAGGCCGACGGGCGCCAGCACGGCCTTGCCCAGCAGCACGGCCCGGGCGCTGCCGAAGCGTGCCGCCATCGGCCGCGCGACCATGGCGCCGACGAGGCCGCCCAGGCTGGTGGCCGCGATCAGCGCGCCCGTCTCGCCCGCGCTCATCCCGATCTCGCCGATCAGGAGAATCACGATCAACGACTGGTAGCCGGTCAGGCACAGGTTCGCCGCGCAGCCGTACAAGGTGTTGCTGCGCAGTAAGGGATCCCGGGCGACCAGCAGCAAGCCGTCGCGGATGTCGGCGCGCAGGCGCCGGGGGGTTCTGGCGAGGATGGGCTCGCGGCGTCGGATGCGGGTCAGGCAGATGGCCGAGACGACGAAGCTGGCGGCGTCGACGATCAGGCCGCCGACCGCCGAGAGGAGTTGGGCGAGCAGCCCGGCGAGGCCCGGCCCGGCCAGATTCGCCACCTGCTCGCTGCCCTGAAGCTTGGCGTTGGCTTCCAGCAGGTCCGGCCCGCTCACCAGAAAGGGCAGGTACGCGCGGTAGGCGGTGGCGAAGAAGACCTTGGCCGTTCCCGCGACCAGCGCGACCACGACCAACTGGCCGATGGTCAGCCGGCCGAGAACGGCGGCGATCGGGACGCTGAGGAAGGCCGCCGCCGACGTCCAGTCGGCGACCAGCATGACGCGGCGGCGAGAGAGGCGGTCCACCCACGCGCCGGCGGGCAGGCCGATGAGCAGCCAGGGCAGCCAGGTCGCCGCCGCCAGCGCGCTGACCGCGAACGCCGACGCGTCCAGCACGGTCACCGCGACCAGGGGTAAGGCGACGCTGGTGACGGAGCTGCCCAGACTGCTGGCGCTCTCCCCGATCCACAACAGCCGGAAGTCGCGCTGGCGCAGCAGCCCGAAACGAGTCGCCCCGGTGATCGTCATGGCCGTCCCGGCACGCCGCGAGCGAAGGTGAACACGGTGCTGCGGTCGCGGCCGTCGTCGGGCACTTCACGCTCCGCCCACTTGTTCATCACGCTCTTGAGCTCGGCCGCGTACTCGGCCAGCTCGTCGTCGGTCACCCGGAGCCAGACTTCGGCGGAGAACGGCCCGAGCGGCCAGCGTTCCTGCTCGGCCTGGGGCTGGTCGGCCCACCGGCGCACGTGGCCCGTCTGCCGTTCCAGGTTGAGCGATTCCACCGCATGCGCGACCGCCTCGCCTGCGGCATCGTCCGCGAAGTCGGTGGAGGACCAGCAGAGCGTGGGTGAGGTACGCCGCCACCAACGCTCACGCCGGTCACGGGCCAGCTCCGGCGCCTCTTCGATCAGACCGGCGGCGGCCAGCGCACGCAGGTGATGGCTGACATTGCCGACCGCCTCCCCGGTGTGCTCCGCAAGGGTGCTGGCCGTGCCGGGGCCGTCGAGTTTCAGCAGGTCGAGCAGGCGACGGCGCACGGGGTGTGCCATGGCGGCCAGGACCCGCGAGTCAGTGATCGAGTGGTTGTCATCGGACATGCTGAGCAACGTACACGTACAAGAGTCGTTGTACAACAAGTGTTGTTGGACTCTGTTGATCGCCGTACACGAACGCTGCCGCAGCCGTGCCGTAGATCGATGTTGACCCAGATCTATGTGTCAAGACTCAGAAGGCAGAAGGAGGGGGCGGAGTTGTCGGGCGAACTCGATGACGTCCGCCTGGTGATCGCGGCCCGGTGCGCCTTGATAGAGCGTGATGGAGAGCAATTTGGTGCCGTGTGACGTCCACGCGGACGCGAAGGCCCCCCGTGGCTGCCCGCCCTCACCTCTGATGATCGCGCTGTAGCCCGGACCTGCTCCGGCAGGCAAAGCGGCGCCTTTGTCAGCGACTTTTCGGCGCTCAAGACCATCCAGTGAAAAGGCCAGGTCGGGGTGCAGTTCAATCTCCAGCCTCACCGGCTCTTTTGTGTCTGCCGGCTTCGACACGACGCAATACTTGAAACGAGTTGGGGATTTTGTCCCACTGGTGGAAAATTCGGTCAGGCCCGTTACTCGGGTGATGGCCTGCTGGGAGAGTATCCCGCATTCGCCGGGTGATGCGGTAACAGCGCCCAAGGGGCTCCGGTCCTCTGGCGGGGGAGAAGGCGAGCAGGCCGTTGCCGAAGCAATCGCGACGATCAGGAGGAGTGTCCATGGACGTGCCCTCATTCGTCCGCCTTAGGATAGGAGGGTTGGCGCGGATCGAATCCGTCTCGCACGGCATCGCTGACGTCCTTGAACAGGCCGGAGGCAGGCCCATGCTCCAACCAGTGCTCGTAGGCAATTTGCTGAGGTGTTTTCATGGCGCTGCGGGGAAGTATCTCGCCGTCTCTGAGGAAGTCCCGCTCTGATCCCTTGGCATAATTTTCTGATGCGTGTGGGTGTGTAGTCGCTGACGCCGTATCTTCTCCGAAGAGACCGTTTCGCATCATGGCGTCCGCGGTCATGTCTTTGAAGAGGTTCTCGCTCGTGTCGAGTGCTGTCTCCGCCTTCTCTCGCGCTTTTGTGCCCTCTTCGAACTTGATCTGGTCTCCAAGGTTTTCATCCAAGAATTCATATCCTGCCGCAACCCAATCTCCGGCAGGCGTGAGCATGAGCTTGCCAGTGCTTATCGCCACATCTTTCATGATTTCATTGGTTTTGTCCCGTGCGTCTGCTGTATTGACGTCGGACTGGTTCCCGGCATCGACGATAAAGTGGAGTGATTTGCTTAGATTGTATACCGTGGATTTGAAGTCTTCGGCGGTCTGACCTGCCATGTTGTCTCGTAAGATCTTTTGTTGCTGAGCCTCCACCTCCGCCTTGTCGGCATTAGGGTGGCTTTTGTGCCAGACGTTGAAGGCGTCCCTATTGGCTTGTGCGATCTGTGCGCCTCGAGCATCCATGGCCATCAGGCTGTATTCACCGTGGGCGGCAACGACGGTCTTGAGGGCTTCGGGGTCCTTGAATGCCCATGTCATTGCGCGTTTCGACTCCTCGTGGCCGAACACGGCTCCGTAGGCCTGCTTCCCTGGAAGTATCGAATCCGCATCTGGTAGCGGATTGACGCCCAGATAATCGGGGGCCCGAGGAGAGATCCGGTTCACATCGCTGATGTAGGCGGCGAAGACGCGGGCAGCGCTTTGCCGGGTATCGGGAATGGCCCGCTGTACTTGTTGGTCCGACCAGAAATGGACGGCCCAGGAGGCGATCAGGGCCGACTTGTATCCGCGTGAGCTGCCTGGTGGCTGGCCGTTGTCGCGGTAGGTCGTGGTCGCGGCCTCGATCGCGCGGCCGAGCTCGTGGTTGCCGCCACTCCATTGCGTCTTGTGCATCAGCAAGGCGAGGGGCTTACGTGCTGGGTCGGTGAAGAAGTCCTGGGCGACTCTGGGGTTGTTGGCCAGAGCGGCTGCGACCCCCGGGCCGAACCCGATCAGCAGCTGTCTGTCGCCGCGTGGCCTTTGCATGTTGTCGTAGATCTTGTTCACCAGGTCGCGGAGGAAGGCGTCGTCGAAGGAGCCGTGTCTGAGTAACCGGTTGACCGCGAAGCTGGTCAGCGCCTCGTCCTGATTGGTGATCAGCTCATCGGTGTAGCTCTTGGGCAGTTTCATGTCGCCCACACCTCGCGAGGCTGTTCCCAGAGTCACGCTCAGCGCCTTCACCAGCCGGTCTACCTCGGTGGTGGCCGGATCCTTCCATCCGCGGCGGTCGAGAGGATTGCCGGGCAGGGTGCGGTAGAGGTCGGCTACGAGTGCTTTGAGCTCCTTGGGGCGCATCTCCTTGGCGAAAGCCACCGCGAAGTACGGATCCTGCTGGTGCTTCTCCAGCAGGTCGAGCACCTTGCCGGTGACGGCCTTGTCGCTGAAGTCGCGCTGCCTCCATATCTGTCGAAGCTGGTCGGCCAGAGACGTGGCGACGGCCGCGCCGCCCGCCGGCGAGTTCGACACCCACAGGGACTCATCAGCCCAGACCGTACCCTTGTCGAGGCCGATCTTCTGGGTGGCGATGATGAGGTCCAGGCGGCGCTGTAGGCCGGGGGCTCGCTCGGTGATCTGAAAGCCGATGTCCCTCAGCAGGCCGGGCCCGGACATGCCCGCGCCGATCGTCTTCAACGCGTTGTTTATCTGGGCGTCTACTTCGGACCAGGCGGGTTGCAGGCGCTTGATCTCGCCGATGAGCTGGGTCATCAGCGTGGGATCGATGCCGATGCGATTCGGGGCGCTCATCAGTAGGGCACCCCTGGGAAAGGCGACTGCGATCGTGCGAGTGGGTCCGGGGTCGAAGCGCCGGACTCAGTGCTGACGGTTGTGGAGTCGACCAGTGCGAGCGCTCGGTTGAAGACGTTGTTGTAGGCCGCCTGCCAGCCTTTGCAGTCCTCGATGAGTTTGTCCGCGGCCGTTCCCTTCATCGCGCCGTTTTCGAGCAGGCCGATGAGCTTGCGCACGTCGTTCGCGTGCTGGTCGCGTAATCGCTCGATGGTGCGTCGAGCGGCGTTGATCTGTTCCTGCGTCGCCATCATCCTGGATCTTTCGGATCTTCGAGACGGCTATCCCTGGGATCAATGTGACGATAAAGGGCGCTCCCGGCCCCGTCGAGGGGAACTGCTGAAGTGGCATACGGGTTCGCTCGCCGCGATCTCACGCAGGATGGTGAATCCCTCAGAATTCCAACCTGTGGCATCCGTTGACAGGAGCGCGGGGGTTGGTCAGGTGCCGTGGCGGGCGAGGTGGTCGGCGGCGCGGATGGGGTCGGGGAGGCGGAAGCGGGGGGCCAGGCGGAGGACCTGGGCCGTGGCCGTGTCCAGGGTGATGCGGTGGCCTTGGGAGACGTACACGGGCTTGATGGCCTTTTGGGTGCGTACTGTGCGGCCGACCGTGGTGTCGTCAAGGACGATCGGGGTCCATGATCCGCGTTCGCGGTCGGGGGTGGTGTGCGTGCCGACGAAGGGGGTCTTGGCGACGCCGAGCGACGGCAGGCCGGTCAGGACGCCCAGGTGGCAGGCCAGGCCGAACCTGCGGGGATGCGCGAGGCCGTAGCCGTCGCAGACCAGCAGGTCGGGCGTGACCGTGAGGCGTTCGAGCGCCTCCACCAGGGCGGGCAGCTCGCGGAAGGCGAACAGGCCCGGCACGTACGGGAACGCCGCCTTGCCGTGCACCACCACCTGATCCACCACGGCGAGGGTCCCGGCGTCGAGCACGACCACGGCGGCGGACAGTGCGTCGTCGCCGTGGTAGTGCACGTCCAGGCCCGCCACCGTGGTGAAGTCGGTGGGGCCGGTCAACTCGACGTGAAGGCGGAGTCGATCCTGGACGGACTCGGCCTCCGAAACACCGGTCGGCCAGGGGTGAAGCTGGTTCACATGCACCGGCCTAACCTATGGGACGACCTGTTGCCAGGAGCTAACGCGGGTCGATCGGGGTCAGCGATCGGCTCCGCGCCTCGATCGCCTCGGCGGCGTCCAAGCACAGGTCCTCCCGGAAGCGCGGGCCGATGATCTGCACACCCTGGGGCAGGCCGGCCGCCTCGCCGGTCGGTACGGCCACCGCCGGCAGGCCCAGAAGGTTGACGGTCACGGCCATGCGCATGGCCGCCGGCCACCCGGCAAGCCATGCGGCGTCGAAGTCGGCGCCGACGGTGAACGCCGGGCCGGTGCTGATCGGCGCGAGCACGAGCGGGGTCTCACTCATCCACGCGGTCCAGGCCCGCGCGATCTGGGCGCGTTCCAGCATCGGGTCAAAGGCCGGCCGACCGCCGGCATGGGCCCAGTGCGGCTGGTAATCAGCCCAGAAGCGTACGAATCCGTCAGAAGCCAGAGACTCGACCGGAGGCTGCTTCTCGTGTGCCCGGCCGTAGGCGGACATGATCTGCGTGTGGATCTCTCCGGCCCTGGTCAGCGCCGGAGGTGCGCCCTCCTCGACGACATAGCCCGCCTCACCGAGCAGTTCCGCCGCTCGGCGCAGGGCGGCCGCGACGCCGGGGTCCAGGTCCGGCCCGTCCGGGTCAGTGGCGAGACGTACCCGGACCGGCGGTTCGGCCGGAGGACCTTCGAGCGGCACCGGCGCGTACCAGGGGTCGCCGCCGGAGCGTCCGCACATGTGCGCGAAGGCCAGGCGCAGATCGCTCACCCGGCGCGCGATGGGTCCATGCACGCCCAGCAATTGGAACGCGAACGGCGTCGGCTGATCCCCACCTGTCTGCGAGACCCGGCCCAGCGACGGCTTCAACGCGGTGACGCCGCAGCACTGGGCCGGCCAGCGCAGCGAACCGGCCCCGTCGTTGCCCAGCCCCAGCGGCGCCATACCGGTGGCCACGGCCACGGCGTCACCCCCGCTGGAGCCGCCGGGCGTGTGGCCGGCCGACCACGGGTTGCGGGTAGGGCCGCGCAGGTCGTTGTCGGTGTGCCAGCGCATGCCGAACTCCGGCATGTTCGTCCGCCCGATCGGGATGGCGCCGGCCGCGCGCAGTTCGGCGACGTGCGGTGCGTCCGTCGCGGCGACGGCGTCGCGTAGCGCCACGATCCCCAGCGTTGTCGCCGAGCCCGCGACGTCGATGTTCTCCTTGACCGTCACGGGAACGCCGAGAAGCGGACCGGCCGTCACGCCGGAGCGTACGGCTTCGTCGGCCGCGTCCGCCGCCTGGAGCGCCGTCTCCTCCAGAACGACCGTGATCGCATTCGCCTCTGGATTGACCTGGGCGATCCGCCGGAGATGCGCCTCGACCACCTCGCGGCTCGACACCTCGCGCTCCCGGATCAGTCTTGCCAGCTCCGAGGCTGACATCTCCCAGAGTTCCGGCATTTTTCCTCCCCAGTGGTGGTATGCCGAGGAATCTAGGGCCCGCTGCCGGAAGATTGCAGTCTTGTCTTTCCCGCGTGCGTCAGCCGACCCGCTCCGGGGCCTCGCAGAGTGGCGCGGGCGCGGCGTTCTGAGGCTGGGCGCGTTACTTTCTTGTTACTGCTGGCCGCTTATAGGTCCTATTACAAGGGCCATAAAGGGAAATGCTGGGTAGTGTCAGGACCCATGAGTGATGTCCTGGTGCTGGTCGGCCCTGGGCTGGCCGCAGACGAGGCACTGCTCGGCGAGATCGCCGAGCGCGAATTCGCCGCTCTGGGTGTGCGGGGTGTGATCACGCATGTACGTGACGCGGCGGACGTCCGAGCCCGTACGCGCACGCGACGTGGCACGAGCCCCGAGCCGGATCCGGTGGCAGCGCTCGCCGGCCCGCCGGGCCAGGGGAGCGGGCCGGCGCCTGCCGGTACGTCCGATCAGGAGAGCGAACCCGCGCGCACCGGTACGGCGGGCGAGGGGCTGCACGTGAGTGCGCCCGCAGCGGAGGGCGGCGGGCTGGAGCGGCGCGGTGCTCGGGCCCGCGCCACGGTGATCATTCCGGGGCCCGAGGAGGACATCCGGCGGCTGATGGGGGAGTCGCTCGGCCTGGTCGTCTGGCTCGACATCTGGCGGGCCGACGGCATCGTGGTGGGGGAGGGGGCCGCCCACGTGCACGGTCGCGGGCTCGGCGGCCTGGCCTGGGCCATCCGGCATGCCGTACACCGGCTGCGCCACCCGTACCAGCGCATCTCCTACGGCCCGCACCACGAGCAGCGAGCGGATCTGTACCTCCCGGCGGAGGCTCGCGAGGTTCCTGGGGAGGGAGCCGGTGCGGCGGTGGCGCCGCTGCCGGTGGGTGCGGTGCGAGTGCCGGTCGTGGTGTTGGTGCACGGGGGCTACTGGCGGTCCGTCTGGGCGGCCGACCTGATGGACGCCCTCTGCGCCGATCTCGTGGAACGTGGCTTCGCCGTGTGGAACCTTGAGTACCGGCGGCCCGACCTGCACGGCTGGGAGGCGGCCACGGCCGATGTGGCCGCCGGTCTGGACGCGCTGGCTTCGGCGGGAGCGCCGTTGGACCTGGGCCGGGTCGCGGTGGTGGGGCACTCGGCCGGTGGACAGCTCGCGTTGCGGGCGGCGGCGGACGGGGCCCGCGTGGTGCTGGCCGTGTCGCTGGCGGGGGTGCTGGATCTGGTCGAGGGTGACCGGCGCTGGCTCAGCGCGGGAGCGGTGGCCGCCGCGCTCGGGACGGCGGCGACGCACATGCCGGACATCGCGGGTGGCGCGCCCCGTGCCGCGACGCTCCCCGGCCGGGGGTGGTGGGCGGGAGACGGGCATGAGGCGGCCAGAAGTGTGTACGACGCGGCCAGTCCGATGCTCAGGCTGCCGCTGGGGGTGCGCCAGCTGATCGTGCAGGGCTCGGGGGACGATCTGGACCTGCTCGACTTCGGGCGGAGATATGCGAAGGCAGCCCACGACGCTGGCGACAACGTGAAATATCTGGAAATGGTGGGGGATCACTTCGCCGTCATCACCCCGGACACACCCATCTGGCGCGCCACCGCCCAGAACATCACCGACGCCCTGCGGTAGGCCGCGGGCGCTCGACCTGCTCGACCTGCTCGGGCTGCGTGCGGTCGCGGAGCTCCGGAACGCCTGAGACACCCGGTGGGCTGGACAAAACGGACAACGCCTAGCATGTCTCCGTGATCGTTGGTGAGGTGTTCGGCCTGCTCGGCGTCGGGGTGGCCGCCGGAGTGGTCAGCACCGTGGTGAGCCTCGCCTCCATCGTGTCCTACCCGGCGCTGCTGGCGTTCGGACTGCCGCCGCTCACCGCGAACGTCACCAACACCGTCGCGCTGCTCTTCACCGGCCTCGGCGCCGCCTTCGGTTCCCGGCCGGAGCTCAAGGGGCAGGCGCCCCGCGTGTTCCGGCTGGGCTGGCTGACCGCCCTGGGCGGCGCGACCGGCGCCGGTCTGCTCCTGGTGACGCCGTCGGAGACGTTCGAGCAGATCGCCCCCTGGCTGATCGGCGGGGCCTCGCTGCTGCTGGTGCGCCCGCCGAGAGGTGAACCGCACGGCGACCGCGGGCTGCTGATGCGGCTCGCGCTGTTCGCGGTGGCCGTCTACGTCGGCTACTTCGGGGCGGCAGGCGGCATCCTGATGCTGGCCGTGCTCTCCTCCATGCTGGGCGGTGGCCCCGCCAAGATCAACGCGCTGAAGAACGTGCTGTCCGGGATGGCGAACGCGGTGGCGGCGGTCGGGTTCGCGGTGTTCGGCCCGGTCGACTGGGGGGCCGCCGTGCCTCTGGCCGCCGGCTTCCTGCTGGGCGGCTGGTTCGGCCCGAAGATCGCCAGACGGCTGCCCGGCCAGAGCCTGCGCTACCTCGCCGCGGCCTGCGGCCTGGCGGTCGCGATCAAACTGGGGTACGACGCGTACACGGCTTGAGAGCTCGGGTACGGTGCACGGCCTGAAACTCGGGGTACGGCGCGTACCCGGCCTGAAAACTCGGGTACGGCGCGTACGTGCTCGAGAGCTTGGCGACGCGGACGGCGGTCTGAGCAGGGGTCCTCAGACGAGTTTGGCGAAGCGCAGGGCCACCTCGCGCCAGATCGGTGTCGAGACCGGCTCGTCAGCGACCGCCGTCGCGTACACCTCGTCGGGATCGAACCCATCCGCCCGCCACTCGCGGATCCGCTCCGGCACCACCTCGGGGTGGAACTGCACCCCCCACGCCTGCTCACCCACCCGGAACGCCTGGTACGGGCAGTGCTCGGTCTCGGCCAGCCAGACGGCTCCCGGCGGCAGCGCGGTGATGGCGTCGACGTGGTGCTCGATGGCGGGCACCACCTCGGGCAGGTCGCGGAACAGCAGGTCGGAGCCGGCCTCCGGCCTGATCGTGACCGGGAGGCTACCGTTCTCCGGCGCGCCCGCGTCCCCGGTCACCTCGCCGCCGGCCACCTCCGCGATCATCTGCCCGCCCAGGCAGATCCCGAACAGCGGCAGCCCGCCCTCCAGCGCCTGCCCCACCAGCCTCCTGGTGGGCGCCAACCACGGGGCCCGGTCGTCCTCGCTGGGCAGGTAACCACCGCCCAGCATGATCATGGCATCATGCTCCAGCCGCTCGGGCACGGGAGCACCGTCATAGGCGTGCACCACGTCCAGCCGCAGCCCGGCCTCCTCCAGCCAGCCCCCGAACCGGCCGGGTCCGCCGCTCCGGCTGTTCTGCACGATAAGGACGTCACGCATCGTTGGCCTCCGTCAAAGAGTCATCAGGGCGGGTCAGGGCAGGTCGCGACATGTCAGGCGGAGGTCGGGGTCGGGGCAAGTCCGGGTAGGTCAGGGCAAGGCAGGTGATGGCGGGGCGGGGTGGGTCAGGGGAGGTTGGCGGCGCGGGCGGTGTGGCGCAGGAGCAGGGCGGTGGTGACCGGGCCGACGCCGCCGGGCACCGGAGTGAGTGCACCCGCCACGCCCGCGACCGCGTCGAAGTCCACGTCACCGGCCAGGCCGCCGTCGCCGGTCGGGTTGGTGCCCACGTCGATGACGACCGCGCCGGGCGCCACGTGCTCGGCGCCGATCAGCCCGGTCCGGCCGACGGCCACCACCAGCACCTCGGCGGCGGCGGTGACGGCGGCCAGGTCGCGGGTGCGCGAGTGGCTGACGGTGACCGTGGCGTGCCGGTCGAGCAGCAGGTGGGCCAGCGGCTTGCCGACCACCGTCGAGCGGCCCACCACCACGGCCCGCCTGCCCGCCAACTCCACGCCGTAGTGGTCGAGCAGGGCCATCACCGCCGCCGCCGTGGCCGGCACGAACGCGGGCAGGCCTGCCGCGAGACGGCCGAGCGAGAGCGGGTTGGCGCCGTCGATGTCCTTACGCGGGTCGATGGCGGCGGCCATCTCCTGTGCCGAGATCCCGGCGGGCAGCGGGGTCTGCAGCATCACACCGTGTACGCCGGCGTCGGCGCTGAGCCGGGCCAGGGTCTCCCGAATCTGCTCGGCGCGCGCGCCGGGCCCCAGGTCGACGAGGTCGGCGGCGATGCCCAGGCCGGCCGCCGCCTTGGCGATGGACCGGACGTACCACAGGCTCGCCTCGTCGTCGGTGGCCACCACGACGGCCAGCCTCGGCTGCGGCCCGGCGGCCACCTCCGCGGTGGTCTGCGTCTTGATGGCCGCGGCCAGCTCCTTGCCCGTCAGCTTCCTCACACACCCGTCCTCTCGCCCACTACCAGCCCGCCCCGCCCATACTTTCAGCCCCTCGCACGCTCACGCGCCACCGGCTCGGCCCTGGTCAGGGTCTCGTCTCTTTCTATGCTTTCAGGCTTTCGCGTACCTGGGCGGTCACCCGGTCGGCGCGGGTCATGGTCTCGTCGGCGTTCGTGAGCCGGGCGCGCAGGCTGTCGCGGGTCTGGTCGTCGCGGATGCCGCCCAGGTTCACCTCGACGTTGACCCTGGCCGTGGCGATGGCGGCGCGGGCGGCTTCGGCGGCGGCCGCGATGTCGGTGCGGAGGTTGGGGTTGCCGATCGGCAGCAGGGTCTCGCAGAGGCCGACCAGGCGCGAGGCCATCTCGGCCACCTCGGCGGGCGGCTCGGCGGCGCCCACCAGAGCCGCCGCGATGGCCAATGAGCGCTCCTCGCCCTTGGGCAGCCGGTAGGCGTCGGTGACCGCGGTGAACGCCGCCGCGTCCCGCTCCGCCAGCTCCAGCGCCCGCGCCCGGTCCTCGTCGGTCTCGGTGATCACGCGGGTGACGGTCTCGGCGTGCTCGGCGTACTTCTCGCCGGTGGTGTAGCGAGCCACCATGCCGAGCAGCGCGGCGGCCTGCGCCGCGTGCAACGCTGCGGTGGCGCCGCCGCCTGGCGCGGGCACCCTGTCGGCCAGCGTGGACAGGAAGTCGACGATCGTTGTGTCGCGCATGGCGGCATTCTGCCAGCCCGCGCACCGCTCACTCGCGGTGCATCGGCCGCGTGGCGTCCGGCCGCGGCACGTCCGAGGAGTACGGATCCCGCGCGTACGGGTCCGCGCCACCAGGGCGATCCGGCGACCCGGGAGACCCGTACGGGCCGGGAGGGTAAGAAGGCGCGTGCTGGGCGGGAGAGGAGCCGTGCTGGGCGGGAGGATAGGAGGGTCCGTAGGGGCCGATGGAGGGGTCGAAGGCGGGGCGCGCCGCGCGCCAGCGGGACGGGAACGCCGACACCACCAGCAGCATGACGCCGATGACCAGCAAAATCCCTTGATAGGACAGGTTGCGGTAGCCGTTGTCGAGCATGATCGGCAGGAACCCCCGCGGCAGGATCCGCATCCGGCTCATCAGCTCCAGCAGCGGCAGGCTGCCCACCAGGAGGAACATCAGCCCGCCGAGCAGCGACGCCACCGGCGACAGCCGGGACCCGGCCAGGAAGGCCAGCGCGATCCCGGAGAGCACCAGCAGGCCGAGCCCGAGCCAGGAGAGGCCGAACACGCGCTGCATGGTCATGGTGAGCTCGGCCACGCCGTACATCAGCCCGACGGCGATCAGCGGCGGCAGAAGCAGCCCGGCGACGAGTCCGAGAGCATGGCGCACACCGTTTGTCATGATCCACCCCGTTTATCCGGTAGTCCTCAAGCTACCTCGTGGACTCCCGCACCACGAGATCAGGCTGGAACATGATCTGCTGGTGCGCGTGCGTGTCCGGGTTGTCGCACTCGTCGAGCAGCAGCTCGGTGGCCACCCGCCCGAGCTGGTACGTCGGCTGCCTGATCGAGCTCAGCGACACCGTCGTGGCCGAGGCGAAGTCGATGTCGTCGTAGCCGATCAGCGAGACGTCGTCGGGCACCCGCACGCCCCCCTGCAGCAGCCCGCGCAGCATGCCCACGGCGAGCAGGTCGTTGGCGCAGAACAGCGCGTCCGGCAGGCGGTCCTGGGCGAGCAGCTTCTCGGCGGCCTGCTGGCCGGCCGCGGCGGTCATCGCCGGCATGGACACCTCCCGCAGCTCCTGCGGGTCGCGCCCGGCGGCGGCCAGGGCCCGCTCGGCGCCCCGCCGCCGGTCCTGGCACTGCCGGAGCGAGGAGGGCCCGGTGATGTAGGCGATGCTGTCGAACCCACCCGCCAGCAGGTGGTCGACGGCCATCGTGCCGCCGGTCACGTCGTTGACCGCCACCGCGCACTGGTCGGCCCGCTCGGCCGGATGGTCGACCAGCACCACCGCGATGCCCCGCCCGCGCAGCATGTCGAGCCGGGTCTGGTCCTCGTCCGACGGCGTGATCAGCACCCCGCGTACCCGCTGCTCGGCGAAGACCAGCAGGTTGCGCTCCTCCTTGACGCGACTGCCGGAGGAGTTGCCGAGGATGACCGCGTAGCCGCGCTCGCTGGCCAGGTCCTCCACCCCGGCGGCGACGTCGGTGAAGAACGGGTTGCCGATGTCCATCACCGACAGGCCGACCGTGCGGCTGTGCCCGGCGCGCAGCGTGGAGGCCGAGCCGTGCCTGACGAAGCCGAGCTCCCTGATGACCGTCTCCACCCGGTCGCGAGTGCTGCCCGCGACCTTCTCGGGCCGGTTGAGCACGTTGGACACCGTGCCGGGCGAGACCCCGGCCCTGGCCGCCACATCCTTGATGCTCACCATGCTCATCAACGCCCCCGTGGCTCGTAGGTGCGCACGCCCGCGCTGCGCCGTACCAGATCCCGCATCTCGGCCAGGTCGCCCACGAGGCCGCGCGCCCTGGCCTGCACCAGCGCGTTGCCCAGCGCGGCCGCCTCCACGGGACCGGCGACCACCGGCAGTCCGGTGGCGTCGGCCGTGAGCCGGCACAGCAGCGTGTTGAGGGAGCCGCCGCCCACCAGGTGCACGACCTCGACCGGGCGGCCACTGAGTCGCACGGCGTCGGCGACGGCCCGTTGGTAGGCGAGGGCGAGGCTCTGCAGGATGCATCGTACGACCTGCGCACGGCCCTGCGGAGCGCGCTGCCCGGTGCGGGCGCAGTAGGCCGCGATGCGGGCGGGCATGTCGCCGGGCGGCAGGAAGGACGGGTCGTCGGGGTCGATGACCGTGTCCGTCCCGGCGGTCTCCGCCTCCGCCAGCAGCGGCTCCAGATCCGGCTCCCCCCAGGCGCGCAGGCACTCCTGCAGGATCCACAGGCCCATGACGTTGCGCAGGTAGCGGGTGGTGCCGTCGATGCCGGCCTCGTTGGTGAAGTTGGCCAGGCGGCTCTCCTCGGTGAGCACCGGGGCGGGCAGTTCGACGCCCACCAGCGACCAGGTGCCGCAGGAGATGTAGGCGAAGCGGCCGGTCTCGGCGGGCACCGCGACCACGGCGGAGGCGGTGTCGTGGGAGGCGACCTTGGTGACGGCCGTGGTGTAGCCGATCTCCTCCGCCACGTCCGCCCGCAGCGGGGTGCTTTCCGACGATATTTCGGGGAAAAGCCGGTGGGGGAGGTTGAGCTTGTCGAAGAGGTCCCAGGCCCACTCCCGCCGCGTCACGTCGTACAGGCCGGTGGTGGAGACGTTCGTCCGCTCGGCCCCGATCGCCCCCGTGAGCCAGTAGCCCAGGAGATCGGGGATCAGCAGCATCGTCTCCGCCTGGTCCAGCCGCTCGGTGAGCAGTTGGTTGACGGTGTTGAACTGCAGGAACTGCAGCCCGGTCACCTCGTAGGGGTCCACCCGCGCGGTGAAGCGGTTCGTCCGGGCGTCGCGGTAGTGCACCGGGTTGCCGATCAACCTGCCCGCCGCGTCGAGCAGCCCGTAGTCGATCGCCCAGGAGTCGATGCCGACCGACTCGGCCGGCCCCGCCGCGCGCAGCCCGTCCAGCACCCCGCGGTAGAGGGCCAGGATGTCCCAGTGCAGCGTCCCCGCCACCCGCACCGGCCGGTTCGGGAAGCGGTGCACCTGGGTGAGCTCGATCCGGCCGCCCGTCACGGCGGCACTCATCACCCGCCCGTTGGAGGCCCCTAGATCAACAGCTGTGAATCGCACGACACTGATTAAAACGTAACAATCACAGATGCGCCAGAGAGTCCGTGCGGGGATTGACGCACGAGGGCGGAACACCTAGATTCCGGGAAACATTCTGTTAAAACGTTTGTTGCCCGGAGGACGTATGAGTGGTCCGCCCACCCTCGCGCTCGCGAACGTCAGCAAGTCGTTCGGAGCCGTGCGGGCGCTGCGCGACGTATCGCTCGAGCTGTTCCCCGGCGAGGCCCACGCACTCGCGGGGGAGAACGGCGCCGGTAAGTCCACGCTCGTCAAGACCCTCGCCGGCGTGCACCGCCCGGACAGCGGCCAGGTGCTGCTGGGCGGCGAGCCCGTCACGTTCGCCGGCCCCGCCGACGCCCAGCAGGCCGGCGTGGCGGTCATCTACCAGGAACCCACGCTTTTTCCCGATCTGTCGGTGGCGGAGAACATCTTCATGGGCCGCCAGCCGCGCACCAGTCTGGGCCGCATCGACCGCAAGGCGATGCACGCGCAGGCCAGGCGGTTGTTCGAACGGCTCGGCGTCACCCTCGACCCCGAGCAGCCCGCGCGCGGCCTGTCCATCGCCGACCAGCAGCTCGTCGAGATCGCCAAGGCCATCTCCCGGGACGCCCGCGTCCTGGTCATGGACGAGCCCACGGCCGCGCTGTCCGGCAACGAGGTCGCCCGGCTGTTCTCGGTGGTGGAGGCGCTGCGCGAGCAGGGCTGCGCGATCCTGTTCATCTCGCACCGGCTGGACGAGATCTTCTCGCTCTGCCAGCGGGTGACGACGCTGCGGGACGGCGCCTGGATCGCCAGCGAGCCCGTCGAGGGTCTCACCCACGACGACCTGATCCGCCGCATGGTGGGCCGCGACCTCGACGCCCTCTACCCCAAGCAGGACACCACCGCGGGTGAGGTCGCGCTCCAGGTCGAGCGGCTGACCCGGGAGGGTTACTTCACCGACGTCTCCTTCCAGGTACGGCGCGGCGAGATCGTCGCGCTGGCCGGGCTGGTCGGCGCCGGGCGGAGTGAGGTGGCCAGGGCCGTCTTCGGCATCGACCGGTGGGACGCCGGCTCGGTCACCGTGGCCGGCCGGCCGCTGCCCGCGGGCAGCCCCACCGCCGCGATGGGCGCCGGGCTGGCCCTGGTGCCCGAGGACCGGCGCCAGCAGGGCCTGGTCATGGAGCTGTCGATCGAGCGCAACATCGGCCTGACCGGGCTGCGCTCGCTGCGCCGGGGCGTCACCATCTCCAGGGCGGCGGAACGTGACCGGGCCAGGGACTGGGCGCTGCGGCTGCAGCTCAAGTTCGGCCGGCTCAGCGACGGCGTCGGCGTGCTGTCGGGCGGCAACCAGCAGAAGGTCGTGCTGGCCAAGTGGCTGGCGACCGAGCCGTCCGTGCTCATCGTGGACGAGCCCACCCGGGGCATCGACGTCGGCACCAAGGCCGAGGTGCACCGCCTGCTGTCGGAGCTGGCCGGTCAGGGCATCGCGGTGCTGATGATCTCCTCCGATCTGCCGGAGGTGCTCGGCATGGCCGACCGGGTGCTGGTCATGCACGAGGGCCGGCTGACCGCCGAGATCTCGCGCGCCGAAGCGACCGAGGAGAGCGTCATGTCCGCCGCGACCGGGAGGGCCGCATGACGACCGCGGCCGCCCCGCCCGAGCCCGCCGTGCGCGCCCGCAGCGCCCGTAACCTGGTCGACCTGGTGTTCCGGGCGAGAGAGCTGAGCCTGGTCATCGCCCTGGCGGCGCTCGTCGCCATCACCGCCGGCGTCAACGGCAACTTCCTGTCCGGGCAGGGCATCGAGGACATCCTGCTCAACACCGCCATCCTGGCGCTGCTGGCCGTCGGCCAGTCGCTGGTGGTCATCACCCGCAACCTCGACCTGTCGGTCGGCTCCGTGGTGGGGCTGGTCGCGTTCGTCACCGGCGACATGCTGGCCAGCGGCTGGGGCATGGTGCCGGGCATCGTGCTGGGGGTGGCCATCGGCGCCGTCTGCGGCCTGCTGAACGGGCTGCTGGTGAGCTTCTGCCGGGTGCCCGCCCTGGTCGTGACGCTCGGCACGCTCTACGTGATCCAGGGCGTCGGCCACTTCATCGCGCACGGCCGCCAGATCAACGCGGTGGATCTGCCGCCGGCGCTGCTCTCGCTGGGCAACGGCAGCGTGCTGGGCATCCCGTACCTGCCGCTCATCACGCTCGTCGTGATGCTGGCGATCGGCTACTACCTGCGCTCCTACCCGAGCGGCCGGGAGTTCTACGCGATCGGCTCCAGCCCCGAGGCGGCCGGCCTGGCGGGCGTGCCCGTCCGGCGCCGCATCCTGGTCGCCTACCTGGTCAGCGGCTGCCTCGCCGGGCTGGCCGGGGTGCTCTGGCTGGCCAGGTTCGGCACCGTCATCGCCGACTCCGCCAACGGCTGGGAGCTGCTGGTGATCAGCGCCGTGGTGGTCGGCGGCGTCGCGATCACCGGCGGCGTCGGCAGCGTGTACGGCGCCGCGCTCGGCGCCCTCCTGCTCACCACCATCGGCAGCGCGCTGGTCGTGCTCCGGGTCAACCCGTTCTGGCAGCAGGCCATCACCGGGGCGCTGCTCCTGCTCGCGATCAGCGTCGACCGGGTGCTCGCGCTGCGGGTCGCCCGGCTGCTCAGAAGGAGAAGCCGCCATGGCTAAAGTGCTGCGCTGGGACGTCATGGTCGGCGTGCTGCTGGTCGCGGTGTTCGCCGGCGGCTCGTTCACCTCGCCGGGCTTCGCCACCATCGGCAACCTGTCGTTCGCGCTCGGCGACCTGGGCGAGATCGCGCTCATCGCGCTGACCATGACCATGCTGGTGGTGGCGGCCGAGGTGGACCTGTCGGTCGCCTCCGTGCTGGGCCTGTCCAGCGCTCTGGTCGGCGCGCTGTGGGACGGCGGCATGGCCATCGAGACCATCATCCCGCTGGTCGTGCTCGTCGGCGCGCTGTGCGGGCTGGTCAACGGGCTGCTCGTGACCAAGCTCGGGCTGCCCTCGCTGGCCGTCACGATCGGCACCCTGGCCCTCTACCGGGGGCTCGCGTACGTGGTGCTGGGCGACAAGGCCGTGGCCCAGTTCCCCCGGGAGTTCACCGCGCTGGCGGTGGACGACGTGCCGGGGACGTTCATCCCGTACCCCGTCGCGCTGTTCGTGCTGCTCGCGGTGGTGGTCGCGATCGTCCTGCACGCCACCGGGTTCGGCCGGTCGCTGTTCGCCATCGGCGCGCAGGAGCAGGCCGCGTTCTTCGCCGGGATCCGGGTCAAGCGGATCAAGTTGCTGCTGTTCGTGCTGTCCGGCACGGTCGCCGCCTTCGCCGGCGTCGTCTTCACCCTCAGGTACGGCTCCGCCCGCGCCGACAACGGCATGGGCATCGAGCTCGCGGTCATCGCCGCGGTCCTGCTCGGCGGGGTCGACTTCGACGGCGGCAAGGGCACGCTCGGCGGCGTCATCGCCGGGGTGCTCCTCATCGGGTTGCTGCGCAACCTGCTCATGCTCAACGACGTCTCGACCGAGATCCAGTCGATCGTCACCGGTCTCCTGCTCATCATCTCGGTGCTCACCCCCCGCCTCATCACCGCTCTGAAACCGGCGCTCAGCCGGAGACGTACCAGCACCGACCAGGTCGGCCCTGAGTCGGCTCTGAAAGGATCCCCATGAGATCGATCCGCATGGTCACCCTGACAGCGTTGCTCGCCCTCGGCGTGGCAGCCTGTGGCGGTGGCACCACCAAGGACACGGTCAGCTCGGCGTCCCCGGCGGCTCCCGCCTCCAGCGCCGTGGCCAAGGCCGACCCCAACGCCCCCATCAAAGAGGGCCTGAAGCTGGCCTTCCTCCCCAAGCAGATCAACAACCCGTACGAGACCATCGTCGACAAGGCCGGCATCGAGGCGGCCGCGGAGTTCAAGGGCGAGGCCAAGGAGGTCGGCCCGTCCGACGCGTCGGCCTCGTCGCAGATCTCCTACATCAACACCCTCACCCAGCAGGGCCACGACGCCATCCTGATCGCCGCCAACGACGCCAACGCGGTCTGCGGCCCGCTCCAGGAGGCCCGCGCCAAGGGCATCAAGATCGTCTCGTACGACTCCGACGCCGCCCCCGAGTGCCGGGACATCTTCATCAACCAGGCCAGCTCCGAAGAGGTCGGCCGCAGCCAGGTCAAGCTGCTCGCGGACATGATCGGCAGCAAGGGCGAGATCGCCATCCTGTCGGCCACGGCCAACGCCACGAACCAGAACACCTGGATCGAGTTCATGAAGGACGAGCTCGGGAAGCCTGAGTACAAGGACATGAAGCTGGTCAAGGTCGCCTACGGTGACGACGACGACCAGAAGTCCTTCACCGAGACGCAGGGCCTGCTGCAGGCCTACCCGGACCTCAAGGGCATCATCTCGCCCACCACGGTCGGCATCTCGGCCGCGGCCCGCTACATCTCGGGCTCGAAGTACAAGGGCAAGGTCGTGCTGACCGGCCTCGGCACGCCGAACCAGATGCGCCAGTTCGTCAAGGACAAGACCGTCGAGAAGTTCGCCCTGTGGAACCCGAAGGACCTCGGCTACCTGGCCTCCTTCGCCGCCGCCGCGCTGGCCTCCGGCCAGATCACCGGCGCCGAGGGCGAGACCCTCAAGGCCGGCAAGCTCGGCGAGCGCACCATCGGCGCCAAGGGCGAGATCATCCTCGGCCCGCCGTTCACCTTCGAGGCGTCGAACATCGACGAATTCGACTTCTGATCACGTAGCGACAGTCCGCACGCGCGCTTCCTGCCGAGGAGCGCGCGTGCGCAGGAAGGAGACCGTGTGGAGCGGGTGTGCTTTCAGCTGAAGGTCCGGCCCGAGCTGATCGACGAGTACCGGGAGCGGCACCGCGAGGTGTGGCCCGACATGCGCGAGGCGCTGCGGGCGGCCGGGTGGCGCAATTACTCGCTCTTCCTGCGTGCGGACGGGCTGCTCATCGGCTATCTGGAGGCCGACGACTTCGAGGCGGCGCAGCGGGCGATGGCCGACACCGAGGTCAACACCCGCTGGCAGCGCGAGATGGCGGCGTTCTTCGAGGCGGGCCGGCCGGACGAGGGTCTGGTCAGGCTGGCCGAAGTTTTTCATCTGGATTGATGACGGGGACGATTACATGATCAAGGACATGCTGCGTAGGCAGCGCATCGAGACGCCTTCGTGGGCGTACGGGAACTCCGGCACCCGCTTCAAGGTCTTCGCCCAGCAAGGCGTGCCGCGCGACCCGTACGAGAAGCTGGCGGACGCCGCGCAGGTGCAGCTGCACACCGGGGTGGCGCCGACGGTGGCGCTGCACATCCCGTGGGACAAGGTCGACGACTACCGCGATCTCGCCCGGCACGCCGCCGAGGTGGGGGTGAGCATCGGGGCGATCAACTCCAACGTCTTTCAGGACGACGACTACATGCTGGGCAGCGTCACCCACCCCGACGCCCGGGTGCGGGCCAAGGCGCTGGGCCACCTGCTCGAGTGCGTGGACATCATGGACCAGACCGGGTCCGACACCCTCAAACTGTGGTTCTCCGACGGGACGAACTATCCGGGGCAGGATGACATCCGGGCCCGCCAGGACCGGCTCGCCGAAGCGCTGTCGGCGGTGTACGAGCGGCTGGGGGAGGGGCAGCGCTTCCTGCTGGAGTACAAGCTGTTCGAGCCCGCCTTCTACGCCACCGACGTGCCCGACTGGGGCACCGCCTACGCGCACTGCGTGAAGCTCGGGCCCAAGGCGCAGGTCGTGGTCGACACCGGGCATCACGCGCCGGGCACCAACATCGAGTTCATCGTGGCGTTCCTGCTGCGCGAGGGGAAACTCGGCGGCTTCGACTTCAACTCCCGCTTCTACGCCGACGACGACCTCATGGTGGGCGCGGCGGACCCGTTCCAGCTCTTCCGGATCATGTACGAGGTGATCAGGGGCGGCGGGTACACCGAGGAGACCGCGTTCATGCTCGACCAGTGCCACAACATCGAGCCGAAGATCGCCGGCCAGATCCGGTCGGTGATGAACGTGCAGGAGGCCACCGCCAAGGCGCTGCTCGTCGACCGGGACGCGCTGGCCGGGGCACAGCGCGACGGTGACGTGCTCGGCGCGAACGCCGTCTTCATGGACGCCTACAACACCGACGTGCGCCCGCTCCTCGCGGAGCTGCGCGAGGAGATGGGGCTGGCGCCCGACCCGATGGCCGCCTACGCCAAGTCCGGATATTTCCAGAAAATCGCCGCCGATCGGGTGGGCGGCGCGCAGGCAGGATGGGGAGCCTGATGACCGCCGTCGAAGAACTGCTCGCCAGGGCGCACACCCTCGGCTCAGATCCGCGCAACACCAACTTCGCCGGCGGCAACGCCTCCGCGAAGGCCACCGCGAACGACCCGGTGACCGGCCACGACGTCGAGCTGATGTGGGTGAAGGGGTCCGGGGGCGACCTCGGCACCCTCACCGCCGCCGGACTGGCCGTGCTGCGGCTGGACCGCGTCAAGGCGCTGGTCGACGTCTACCCGGGCGTGGACCGCGAGGACGAGATGGTGACCGCGTTCGACTACTGCCTGCACGGCAAGGGCGGCGCCGCCCCGTCGATCGACACCGCCATGCACGCCCTGGTCGACGCCGCGCACGTGGACCACCTGCACCCCGACTCCGGCATCGCCATCGCCACCGCCGCCGACGGCCCCGCGCTGACCGAGCGGATCTTCGGCGCGCGGGTCGTCTGGGTGCCGTGGCGGCGGCCCGGCTTCCAGCTCGGCCTGGACATCGCCGCGATCAAGGCCGCCCATCCGGACGCCATCGGCTGCGTGCTCGGCGGCCACGGCGTCACCGCCTGGGGCGAGACCAGCCAGGAGTGCGAGCGCAACTCGCTCGACATCATCCGCACCGCCGAGCGCTACATCGCCGAGCACGGCCGCCCCGACCCGTTCGGCCCGGTGCTGCACGAGCCGTTGCCGCAGGAGGCCAGGCGGCGCAGGGCCGCCGAGCTCTTCCCGGCGGTGCGCGGGCTGGCGAGCACCGACGCCCGCCAGGTCGGCCACCACACCGACACCCCCGAGGTGCTCGACTTCCTGTCCCGTGCCGAGCACCCCCGGCTGGCCGCGCTCGGCACGTCCTGCCCGGACCACTTCCTGCGCACCAAGGTCGCCCCGCTGGTGCTCGACCTGCCGCCGGACGCCCCGCTCGACGAGGCGCTGGCCCGGCTGCGCGAGCTGCACGCCCGCTACCGCGAGGACTACGCCGCCTACTACCAGCGGCACGCCACGCCGGACTCGCCGCCGATGCGCGGTGCGGACCCGGCCATCGTGCTGGTGCCGGGCGTCGGCATGTTCAGCTTCGGCAAGGACAAGCAGACCGCTCGCGTCGCCGGCGAGTTCTACGTCAACGCCATCAACGTGATGCGCGGCGCCGAGGCGCTGTCCACTTACCGGCCGATCCCGGAGGCGGAGAAGTTCCGCATCGAGTACTGGGACCTGGAGGAGGCCAAGCTGCGCCGCCTGCCCAAGCCCAAGCCGCTGGCCGGGCGGGTCGCCCTGGTCACCGGCGGCGGCTCCGGCATCGGCGCCGCCACCGCCCGCCGGCTGGCCGCCGAGGGCGCCTGCGTGGTGCTCGCCGACCGCGACCTGGCCGCCGCCGAGAAGGTCGCCGCCGAACTCGGCGCCGCCGCCCACCGGCCGCAGGACGTCGCCGTCGCCGCCGGCGTGGACGTCACCTCCGAGGAGCAGGTCCAGGAGGCGGTACGGCAGGCGGTGCTCGCCTTCGGCGGCGTCGACCTGGTCGTGAACAACGCCGGCCTGTCCCTGTCGCGCTCCCTGCTGGAGACCACGCTCGACGACTGGGACCTGCAGCACGACGTGATGGCGCGCGGCTCGTTCCTCGTCTCCCGGGAGACCGCCCGGGTGCTGATCGACCAGGGCATCGGCGGCGACATCGTCTACATCTCCTCCAAGAACGCCGTCTTCGCCGGGCCCAACAACGTCGCCTACGGCGCGGCCAAGGCCGACCAGGCGCACCAGGTGCGGCTGCTGGCCGCCGAGCTCGGCGGTCACGGCATCCGGGTGAACGGCATCAACCCCGACGGCGTGGTGCGCGGCTCCGGCATCTTCGCCTCCGGCTGGGGGGCGAACCGGGCGGCGGTGTACGGGGTGGAGGAGGAGAAGCTGGGTGAGTTCTACGCCCAGCGCACGCTGCTCAAGCAGGAGGTGCTGCCGGAGCACGTGGCCGCCGCCGTGTTCGCGCTCACGGCGGGCGACCTGCGGGTCACCACCGGGCTGCACATCCCGGTCGACGCGGGGGTGGCCGCCGCCTTCCTGCGCTGACGTTCCTGGACTGACGTCCCGGCGCTGACGTACCCATCAAAAAGCACGATCAGGCCGTACAGAGTCGTACCCAGCAAGACCGCCCGCTCCGGGCGTACAGAAGGGAGAGCGTCTTGACGCTCGAACGGATCACCACCAACCGCACCAAGGTCGGGCTCGTCGCGGGCGGGCTCGGCGCGTACTGGCCGCAGTTCCCCGACCTGCTGCCGCAGCTCCAGCGCTCCTCCGCCCGCGTGTCGGAGCGGATGCGGGAGCTGGGCTGCGAGGTGGTGGACGCGGGATTCGTCTCCGATGCGCAGGAGGGGGCCGCAGCGGCGGAGAAGCTGCGCGCGGCCGGATGCGACCTGATCGTCGGCTTCCTCACCACCTACATGACCGCCACCATGCTGCTCCCGGTAGCCCAGCGCACCGGCGCGCCGGTGCTGCTGATCAACCTGCAGCCGACCGAGTCGATGGACCACGACACCTTCGACACCGGTCAGTGGCTGGCCTACTGCGGCGCCTGCCCGCTGCCGGAGATGGCCAACACCTTCATCCGGGCCGGGATCCCGTTCCGGTCCGTGTCCGGCTACCTGGAGGACGAGCGGGCCTGGGCGAAGATCGGCCGCTGGGTGCGGGCCGCCGGCGTGCGCGCGTCGCTGCGGCGCGGCCGGCACGGGCTGATGGGCCACCTCTACCCGGGCATGCTGGACGTGGCCACCGACCTCACGCTGGTGCCGGTGAACCTCGGCGGGCACGTCGAGGTGCTGGAGTTCGACGACCTGCGGGTACGCGTGGAGCAGGTCACCGACGCCGAGGTCAAGGACCGGATGGAGCTGGCCCGCCAGGTGTTCGAGCTGGACGGGAGCGTCGTCGCCGAGGACTTCGCGTGGGCGGCGCGGGTCTCGGCCGGGCTCGACCGGCTGGTGGCCGACTTCGAGCTCGACAGCCTCGCCTACTACCACCGCGGGCTCGACGGCGAGATCCACGAACGGCTCGGGGCCGGCATGATCCTCGGCGCGTCGCTGCTCACCGCCCGCGGCGTGCCCGCCGCCGGCGAGTACGAGCTGCGTACGTCCCTCGCGATGCTGATCATGGACCGGCTGGGCGCGGGCGGCTCCTTCACCGAGCTGCAGGCGCTGGACTTCCTGCGCGGGCACGTCGAGATGGGCCACGACGGCCCGGCCCACCTGGAGATCAGCTCCCGCAAGCCGTTGCTGCGCGGCCTCGGTGTCTTCCACGGCAAGCGCGGGTGGGGCGTGTCGGTCGAGTTCGACGTGGCGCACGGGCCGGTGACGGCGTTCGGGCTGCTGCAGAAGCGCGACGGCACGTTCGGCTTCGTCGTCTCGGAGGGCGAGACCGTGGACGGACCGCACCTGAAGATCGGCAACACCACGTCCCGGGTCGACTTCGGCCGCGACCCGGGCGAGTGGACCGACGCGTGGAGCGCCACCGGCATCTCCCACCACTGGGCCCTCGGCACAGGGCACCGGGCGGAGGAGCTGCGGGCGCTGGCGGACCTGATGGAGGTCGAGGTCATCACCGTCTGACGGCTACGACCGTCGTCTCGACCACGGCCGTCACCCCCCCCAAACAGCCCGAAGCCACCGAGTCCAGCCTGTGCTGAGCGAGATGAGCCCGACTCAGGGTCGGTCGTAGATGGAATGATCGCCGATACGGCGCCACATCAGGAACGGCTCGCCGTCGTCGGTGGTCCCGAACTGGAAAGTCGCTCTGCCGTCGGGGGAGGCGAAGTTCCACGTCAAGGAGTAGACATGGGTGTCGGTGAGCTTATGAATGCGTAGCCGCGGAGGCCAGGGGGCGTGGCCTGTGTGCGCTCCCTGTTCAATCGCTGGCAGGAAGTGCTTGTACACAGCCTCCCTGAACATCGCGTAGTGCTCAGGAGGAAGCCGGGCCGCGTCTCGGAGAAAGGCGGCCGTGCGATCGAATTTCACGGGACGTCTTCTCCGCGGACCGCGTCTATCTCAGCGAAGAGGTCGTCCATGGTGTCGAAGGCGCGGGTGCGACCCTCCCGGATGTCGGCCTCGGCCTCGGCCTCGGCTGACTGCCATCCAGGAGTCCAGTACCAAGCCTCGTCCGCAGGGACTATGGCGGCCACACGGCGACCTTGGTCGGTCAGATAGGCGATCGTGTGCCGCTGTGCTGCAGCGTTGATGACGTCGGGCAGATGGCCGTCGGCCTCGTTCAGCGGCACCTCGAACGCATCCTCGCTCATGTGGCGAGTGTAGGTCGTGGCTTGTGTCGAGGTCACATGGCATAGAGTAATGGATTGACTGCAAAAAGTGGCCGATGTTCGATTGTCCACCATGCTTCGTAGCCCTGATGCATGCTCTCGTGGTTGGTCGTTGCCCGGCTCCTCCGCTTACCAGGTCCCCAGTTCCTGATACGCCCGCCGTGCGGCCCAGGTGGGGAGTTCGGTGGCCATCGTGAGCGCTCGCTGTTAGACGTGGGGCGTCGTGGCCGTGCTATCGGGACGGAAAGGCGCGGTCGGCCAGTCCCGGCTCGTGCCGGTTGTTACTACGAGCTGAGCAGACGTCCTGAGGGCTGGATGATAGGGGCGCAGAGTTCGCGGTACGCCTCGCGTAGTTCGGCGGCCTCGGGCGCACGCCTTGCTTCCAAGCCTGTGACCACCTCGGCTGCCCGCCAGTAGTTGGAGGGGACGAGGAGTCCACTGGTCATCGCGGCGAGAGTCATATGTCCCGCCTCGTCCGGCTGATCGGCGGCCAGGAGCGCGAGAGCCAGGTCGAGCCGCGCGGCCATGGCCCTGCGTGGTCGTGGCGGGCCGTCGGTCGTCGACTCCAGCCGGGCGAGCACCCCTCGGGAGTACGGCTCGGCTGATGGATCGCCGAGCCAGCACAAGGTGGTCGCGATATAGGCGTCGGACTTGGCGGGATCGTACCGGTAGTGATGTTCGGGCCGGTCAGGGACGTGCAGAGGCGCAACGAGCCGCATCACCCGGTTCAGCGTCTCGTGGGTCTCCCCAGCCTTGCCGAGGCGTGCCCAAGTCCGGCCCTCCTGCGCGGTCGCCTGGATGTACGCCGAGCCGCCGCGGGGCGCGACCCGTTGCGCTGCCTGGGTGAAGGTCAGGGCTCGCCCGAAGTCGCCTTCGGTGAGGACCTGCCATGCCTCCGTCTCCAGGCACCAGGCGGCGATCTCGCGATGCTCTGTTTCCTTGGCGAGTTGGGCGGCCGTCCGAAGCCGTGCGGCGGCGGCCGGAAACCAGCGCAGATCGATGAGGCAGGTCGCGGCGAGGAGGGAGAGCCAGCCGCCGGCCACCAGGAGCTGCCGATGCTCGGTGAGCGTCTTCTTGGAGTCCAGGAGTTGGGAGACGTAGTAGAGGTGACGGCGCACCCGCATCAGCAACTCGCGGGGCGGCGTCCCGGGATAGGCCACGGCGAGGTCGTCAACCGCCAGTTCCAGCCGTTCGATTGTCTCCCGCCCGACCTCGGTGGCGGCGGCACGGCGAGCCAGTTCCCAAGCGTCCCACTCGTCGTCACCTGCGAAGCCGAGGTTTCGAGGGCTGCGCTCGAACAGCTCGTCCTCGGTCAGGTCGAAGGCTCGGGCGTACAGGAGGCGGTAGGGGTCGTCGGGTTGGTTGTGTCCGGCTTCGTATGCCTTGATGCGGCGGACGATGCTCTCACGGGAGGGGAGCCTGGCGCGTACGTCGTCGTCGGCGGCCTCGACCAGGTGTCGGGCCATGTCTTTCTGGCTCCAGAACTGGTTGCGGCGCTCGGCGCGTAGCCGTACGGCCCATGCGGGGGGTTCGGTGGCCATCGGGTGCACCTCGCTGTCAGAGCTGGGGGATGTTCTGACCGCCCTTAGTGTCCCTCAATGACATCTGTAATTGCAGGGTTACGCACTGTTGCAATCGGAGGTGACGCGACCAAGGCGGGGTCCGTAGGCGCTGGAACCGCCATACGGACCCCTTGATCAGGATGGTGGTCCTGACCCATGACCCACGATAGGGCTGTAGCCGCCGTTCGTCCGGTGTTCGCCGGGTGGCGGATCATGCGCAGCGACGCTGGACGCTTCTGGGCAACGCGAGAGCGGGCATTCCCCCGGGCTGTCGAGGATGCGGGCGCGTACCGTACGGTCGACGCCGACGACCTGGTGAAGTTGTGCCAGGCCATCGCGGCGCAGGAGAGCATCGCCGAGCAGACGCGCCCGGCCGCATGGATGGTCCGGTGACCGTGGCCGCCGCCGTTCTCGCCCTGCCTGATGTCCTGGGCGGCTGAGTGGTGGCGCCGCGAGGAGGCGCAGGAGTGGTGGCGCCGCTTGCTGGCCGGCCAGGCCCGATGAGCCGCCCCGCCGGTCGGATACTGGTCCCGGCCGGCGGGGCCGCGGGCGGCCTGACGACACCCAGGGGTTCAGGCCGCCCGCCGAGCGCTTCCTTCTCGGGGCCGTAGATACGGCGGATGTTGGCCAGCTGCTGCTCGCGAGGGCTGTCGGGGTTGACGTTGGCGGCGCCTTCGGCGTCGAGCATCTCCTCGAAGCTGGTGTAGCGGGTCACGCGTTTGGCGCGGGGGAGGGCGTCGTCGCGGCCGCACACGAGGCGGATATGGTCGTCGGCGGCGAGGTTGCGCAGGTTGGGGTACTGCACGCGCACCTCGATGGTCTTGCGGTCGGCGGCGACCAGGTCGAAGTAGCGGCGGTAGAGGTTCATCTCGCGGGCGCGCACGCCCGTGGAGCTTTGCGGGCGGGCGGTCATGATGCGATCCAGCTCCTGGGTGCGGGCAGATTCCCGGCCGATCGCCGGGCCGAAGGATCAGGGCATGGCGCGGTCAGTGGGCGTCTGGTCTGGGGATATGGATGCCGGCGGAGCGGAGCTTGGTCTCGACGAGCGTGACCCCCCGGGCCGCGGCCGATCCCTGCTCTTCGCCGTGCAGGGCGATCAGCTTGTACCGGGTCGCGGCCTCGGTGCGGGCTTGCAGACCGGTCACGATCTTCAGATGTGCGGGGTTGGCGAGGAAGTGGTCGGCCATGGCGGTGGCGAGCTCGGCGATGCGCGGGTCGTCCGGTTCCCAGGCTGCGGCTTCGGTTGCGCGCTTGATCAAGGCGACGAACCGGGTGTCGTCAAGGGCGTGCTCGACATGGGTGAGGTAGTCGTCGAAGCGCTCCGGGACCAGGGCCCTGGCCAGCACCCAGCCCTCCCTGGCGGCCGACACCTCCGCCGCGGGGAAGCCCAGGCCGGACAGCCGCTCCAGCAGCGCCACAGCACGGTCGGGCAGCAGGGCACGGTCGCCCTCAGCGAGCCGGCGCAGCGTGTCACGCCGTACGATCAACTCCTCGATCCGGTCGGTGAGCTGCCGCTCGACGTCGGCGAGCGCGGCGGAGAACAGCGCGGAGTCGACGTCGATCATTGGCCCGATCTCGGCCAGCGGCACCCCGGCGGCGGCCAGCGTCCGGACCTGCACCAGCCGCAACAACTGGGCCGATCCGTACCTCCGGTAGCCGGAGCTGTCGCGTTCCGGCTCCTTCACCAGGCCAAGCTTGTGGTAGTGCCGCACCGTCTTCACCGTGACGCCGACGAATGTCGCCGCCTGCCCGATCGTGACTCCGTTCATCTGCCAAATCCTGCCTTGTGTTCGAGCCCGGCGACCAAGCAGACCACGGCCGCGCATGTGGCCCCGGTTCGCGTTCTTTCTGATGCACGACCGGAAGAGGTCGCCCCTTGAGGCGTACGGGTCACAGGTGCTCAGCCCGTCGGCTGGGCCGGATCGGCCTGCCCACCGCAAAATACCTCGTTGAGGAGCCTTTGCTGGGCGGTCTGGAATGCTGCCGCGATGGACAGGTCGGCGTCGTCCACGCAGTTCAGTGCGCCGGTCAGGGTCTTGCTGCCGTCGGGGGTGCTGTACATCAGGGCCGCGTGGCCCACGGCGGCGCCGTTGTGGGAGATGACGGTGCCGCCGTCGTCCGTGGTCAGCACGAACACTCCCAGGCCGTAGTCCATGTTCGGGATGCCCGTTGGGTGCGGGGTGCACATTTCGGCCAGCAGCGGGGCCGGCAGAAGCTTGCCGCCCAGCAGTGCGGAGATGAACGTGTGCAGGTCCTGGGTGGTCGAGATCATGTCACCGCCGGTGGAGATCCAGGAGGGGTTCTGGCGGGTGATGTCGATCGTTTTCTGCTGGCCGGCGTCCTCGTAGCGGTAGTAGGCGTGGGGGTGCGGCTCGGGGATCTCCGGCGAGGCGTCCGGCACCACGGTGCCCGACAGCCCGAGGGGCCCCAGGATCAGTCGCTGCATCTCCTCGGCGTAGGTGCGGCCGGTGACCTTCTCGATCAGCAGCCTGGCCAGCACGTAGTTGGTGTTGGAGTAGCTCCAGCCCGTGCCCGGCTCGAACCGCGCCGGCTTGGACAACGCCAGCTCCACCAGTTCCTGCGGCCGGTAGGCCCTGAACCGGTTGTCCACCCACTCTTGGCCCGTGGTGCCGTAGGGGATGGGGATCCCCGGCACGACCGTCCCGTCGTCGTAGACCTCGCCGCTGAAGTTGAACACCCCGCTGGTGTGCTGCAACAGCATCCGCACGGTGATCCGCGGGTCCAGCCCGAACTCGGGCAGGTAGTCGGCCGCCGGGGTGTCCAGCCCGATCTTGCCCTCGGCCACCAGTTGCAGCACCAAGGTCGCGGTGAAGGTCTTGGTGTTGCTGCCGATCCGGACGTATCCGTTGATCGGCGGCTTGGTGATCCCGCCCAGCTCGGCCGCCCCGGCGCTACCGGCCCACTCGCCCCGCTCATCGTGCACGCGCAGCGACACCCCGACGAAACCGGAATCGACCATCTCCTCGATCGCCTTCTGCAGCTCCGGGCGATCCTGTCCAGCAGCAGTTTCCGGCACGGTCCCGTTGTCCGCAGCAGCGGCTACCCTGGCGGCGTCGAGGGCTTCGGTGATCTTGCGGACCATCTCGGTTGTCGTGGGGCTCGGCTGGCCCTGGTGCATCTGGGCGGTTTCGACAGCAACGAGGACGGTGCGGCGGAAGTTGTCGGCCTCAGCCGGATCCTGCTGCTTCAGCAGGTTCATGACCGCGGTCAGGGCCGGCAGCACGCGGTCGGCGATCTCGGCCACGGACTTGCCGGCCAGGTCCTTGCCCTTGGGGTAGTCGGCGAGCACGTGCCCGATCAGGCCGGTGGCCGAGCCCAGCGCGATGCTGCCGTTGGTGGCGATCTTGTGAGGTTTGCCGGCGGCACCGGCGGCGGCCATCAGCGACACGGCGCCGTACGCGGCAATCCGCAGGGTGCTCTTGTCCTGATCAGAAAGGGTGATCGTCATGGTGGTTGCCCTTCGACTCTGTTATGCCCGGGTCGGCGTCGACCCGCTGCGCCGAGCTTCCACCTTGACCTCAGGTCAACCTCAACCGTCCAGCGCCTCGATCCGCCGCGCCAGCGTTTTGCGCGCCGGCACTGACAGACCGCCGGCTCGGCACCGGCGTACGACCTCCCGGTAGACCGCCGCCACCGATCGCCGCTGACGGTTCAGATACCGCGCGTCGATGACCTCTCGCAGGACCGCCTCGACCGCCGTCGGCAACCGGCCTTGCCCCCGGCCGCCGCTGGAGCGCCGGGGAAGCAGGTCCGACACGACGCCCTCACCTGCGCGCCACCGGCCCAGCAGCACGTACACCTGACGCTGCGAGATCCCCAGTTCGGACGCCGCCGCGTCCGCGGCCGCCAATCCCACCCGCGGCTCGGCGGCCAGCCGGCCGATCACCTCCGCCTGGCGTACCGCCACGTCCCACGCCTCATCCGGGGCGGTCAGCACGCCCCGCTCAATGATCTGCGCCCGCCCGCCATCCATGCCGGGACCTCACCGTCGCGCACGCGAGTAGGGGAACAACTGCACCGTAGCGCAGAGAACTACGGACAAGCTGGTGCTTCATAGTCCTCTGCACAGACGCTCGAAAGCCCAGGACAGCCGTGCACACAACTTGGGAAAGTGACAATCGACCTGACCTCGAAACAGGCCACAGCAACCGTGACTCAACGTTCGCCGTCGCCAGCAGCGAACAGACTGGCTGACCCCGGCAATGGCGGCACCGCTCCAATCGTCTCTCCGGTCCGGGCGAGGTCGTGTCGAAGGAGAGGGCGGGATACCCTGCCCGCGGTGCCTCGAACCACGTGACCGGAGGAGTCGATGCGGGGATGACGGTAGAGCGGCCGATGCCCACACAGGACGACGTGCTGGGGTACTTCGACACGCTGTCGAACTGGGGGCGGTGGGGTGACGACGACGAGCTCGGCACTCTGAACCTCATCACCGACGACGTCCGGCTGGCGGCGGCGCGGGCGGTGCGCCACGGCAGGAGCGTGTCGTGCGCCTGGGAGGTCGCCGCACCTGAGGACATGGAGCGGTCGACGACGGCGTGCCCGTGCGCCGCCGACATGCCGGGCGCGGAGAACATGCCGGTGCCCGCATTCCACGCCGACCGGCGCTGGGGCTTCTCGTCCGAGCGGCTCGGCGTCACCTTCCACGGCAACACCCTCACCCACGTCGACTCGCCGTGCCACATCTTCTGGGACGGCACGATGTACAACGGGCGGTCGCATGCGCTGGTCGACGCCGCGACGGGATCGGCGTGGGCGTCCGTCACGGCGGCGGCGAACGGGATCATCACGCGTGGTGTCCTGCTGGACATCGCGAGCGTGCGGGATGTGCCGTGGCTGGAACCGGGGCAGGGTGTGTTTCCCGAAGATCTTGAGGAGGCCGAGCGTCGCCAGGGTGTGCGGGTGCGATCCGGCGATGCGGTGCTCCTGCGGACCGGCTATGGCCGCGCCCGGCACGAGACCGGTGCGGCCAGTGGTTTCACGCAGGCCGGGTGGCATGCGTCCTGCCTGCCGTGGCTGCATGAACGGCAGGTCGCGCTGATCGGCGCCGACACCCCCCAGGACGTTCAGCCGTCGGGTTACGACGACGTGCTGATGCCGGTGCACGCCGTGAGTCTCGTCGCGATGGGGCTGTGGATGCTCGACAACTGCGACCTGGAGGCGTGCGCGACGACGGCCGCCGAGCTCGGCCAGTGGGACTTCCACCTCGCGGTCGCGCCGGTCCGCTTCGCCGGTACGTCCGGCAGCCCGGTCAACCCGATCGCCACCTTCTGACCGCGGTTCACGCGAAGGGGTGCAACGCCATGAGGACCCGGCCCACACCTGGAACGCCGTCGTGATCGGTAAGGACACGCCGTGCTGGTCGGGAACCAGGCGGCATGAGCGCCTCAAGGCGGGGTGTCGCAGCGTGCGACAGCTGCCGGCCGGACAGACGTTGGATCCACCGTCTGGCCGGCCGTGGACCGGCTGCTCGAATGTCATC
Organism: Nonomuraea glycinis; assembly: GCF_035920485.1. Classification (GTDB taxonomy): domain Bacteria; phylum Actinomycetota; class Actinomycetes; order Streptosporangiales; family Streptosporangiaceae; genus Nonomuraea; species Nonomuraea glycinis. The sequence goes on along the minus strand of NZ_CP109166.1, from coordinate 8,525,336 downwards.
ACCAACACGACGCCGACGAAGTGACCAAGGGCCGTCAGGACAAGAACCCCACCCACCCTCAAGCAGCCCGAAGCGAGTCCGGCCTGTGCTGAGCGAGATGAGCCCGAGTCAGGGCCGGTCGTTGGAATGATCGCCGATACGGCGCCACATCAGGAACGGCTCGCCGTCGGCGGTGGTCCCGAACTCGAAGGTCGCCTTGCCGTCTGGAGAGGCGAAGTTCCACGTCAAGGACCGCGTCTATCTCCGCAGTGCTTCGTAGTCCTGGATGCGTGCTTTCGTGGTTGGTCGTTACCCGGCTCCTCTGCTTGCCAGGTCCCCGGTTCCCGATACGCCCGCCGTGTAGCCCATGCGGGGGGGGGGGGGCGTGGCCATCGTGTGCGCCTCGCCGTCCGACTTGGGGGGCGTACTGGCCGCCCTTAGTCTTCCTCCATCACGCCTGTGATGGCAGAGTTACGCGCTGTTGTCCATGGAATCACCAGCCACCCTCACTACGCATTCACCGTCGCTGGAAGAACATCAGCAGTACGGCTTGTCCGGATGACCCGCACGGATGACGTTATCGGTAGGCGCACGGTGGGTTCATCAGGCCGTGGAGCCATCTCTCGGGGAGGGGTGGGGTGAAGGGCGTCCGTGGACGCGCTCCAGCACGACGACCGGGATCTGCCTGCCGGCGACCGTCTCGAACTCGGCGAACTTCGGGACGAGCGCTATCTCTTGCGCCCAGAGCCGCTCGCGCTCCGCGCCCTCCGCGAGCCGGGCCACGACCGGCACTCTCTCCGTGCCCACCTCGACTGTGGCCTGCGGATTCGCCATGAGGTTGTGGTACCAGACCGGATGGTGCGGACTGCCACCGTGGGTGCCGAAGATGGCCCAGCCATCGCCGACCGGCTGGTAGAACAGCGGGCTGATCCGCTCGCGCCCGGTCCTGGCCCCGGTGTGGTGCACCAGGATGAGCGGCATGCCTCGCTCGTCGAACCCGGGAATCCGGGGCGGGATGGGCCGGCCTGCGGCGAAGTCCTCTTCGCTGCTCCAAGGCACATGCCCGGCGTTCGCTCGGAACTCGGCGATGATCCGATCGTTCCAGCTGCCGGTGGCGGGAGCCTCGGCTGCGGTGGTCGTGGCTGGGTCGGACATGGCATCCCTTTCGCTATCCGGAGCACTTGCTCCTTAAAGTAGCACAGGGCGGAGCATGCGCTCCGGATAAGAAGGTATGCTCGACCGCATGGCAGGGGCCGAACCGGAGAACACCGCCGCGCGCCGCGCGCCGCGCGTGGACGCGATCCGCAACCGGGAAGCGATCGTCGAGGCCGCCTCCGAGGTGCTGGCCGAGCAGGGCGTCGCGGTGGACGTACGCGAGATCGCCCGCCGCAGCGGGGTGGGCATGGGCACCCTCTACCGGCATTTCCCGAAGAAGGAAGATCTCGTTCACACGGTCCTGCGCAGGGACTTCTCGACCTGGGCGGAATCGGCACGCCAGGCGGCGATCGATGCCGAGGACCCCTGGGCGGCCCTGACCGACTTCTACCAGCAGGCCCTGACCGGCTACGCCCGCCACCGCGCGATCATGGAGAACTTCGCGCTGACCTGGGCCGACCCCGATCTGGAGGGTATCCATCAGCTTCGCCTCGTCATCGAGCACCTGTGCGCCCGCGCCGGCGCCATGGGCCTGCTGCGCCCCGGCGTGACCACGGATGACCTGCTGCTCCTTCTGGTCTCACTGGGCCACGCCGTCCAGATCACCGACGAGTGCCGCCCGCAGATGTGGCCCAGGCTGTTGCGCATCTCCCTCGACGGCCTGCGCGCCGACCACCGCGAACCCCTTCCTCCCGCCGCCGACACCGCACCCGATGCCCGCCCCCCGAACCCGGAACAGAAACCCCGATAGAAGGGATCTATTCACGGACGTATCGGGGGTATGTGTGCTTGGCCTTCCTGGCTACGTTCAGATCGATCTCAACCGTTGCGAAGGGTTCGTGTGGCGTTGTGGTGGCGAGCACCGTACCGTCCGGGTCGGTCACCCAGCCGAGCCCGCCGCAGGCGAGTCCCGCGCCACCCGGCGTCCATTGGTTCGACGAGATGGAGTACGCGCCGGAGCACACCGCGGCCGTCCGCCCGCCGATCAGCCATCGGTCGAGAGACTCGTACGGGGTCGCACGGGGCAGGCAGAGCAGCTCCGCTCCTTCCCGCCCGTAGTGACGGGCCCCTTCAAGGAACCAGAGCTCCGTGCAGAGCTGCACGCCGATCCGGGCCTCTCCGACCCGGCACATGTCGAGGGACAGCTCGCCGCGGTCGTACCAGGTGGCTTCCCAGAAGCCGGGTTCGTCGGGCAGGTAGTACTTGTCGCGGATGCCCACCGCACCGTTATCCGGGGTCCACGCGAATGCCTGGTTCCGGCGACTGCCGGTGGCCTTCTCGACCGGCCGGGAGGCGATGACCGCGGGGGCGCCGAGTTCGGCGAGCCGCGCCACGGCGGCCTCATGTTCCGCGACGCTCTGCTGCCAGCGCGCCGCGTCGACGGAGGCGTCGGCGGCCAACCAGTCGGAGAACGGCATCTCCGGCAGAACGACCAGGTCGGACCCGGCATCGGCGACGTGCTCGGCCAGCGCGGCCAGAGCAGCGGCGCGGTGGCCGGCTCGATTGTCGAGCTGGCAGACAGTGACCTTCATGAGCAGTTCCATGCGACCCAGCGTGGCCGTCATCGTCCTCGGGCGACCATGTCCTCATGGACGTGAAACCCTCGGATCCGGACATATGGAGGAGGCGACACGGATGCATCGGGTCGGTGTGCTGGCGTACGACGGTATGACGCTGCTGGACGCGGCCGGGCCGATCGAGGTGCTGCACGAGGCCGACGCCGGCCGGCAGCGGTACGCGATCACCATCGTCGCCCCAGGGACCGGCTACGTGCGCACCTCGAGCGGGGTACGGATGGCGGTCGACGAGCGTGCGGGCGACCAGCGCTTCGACACCCTCATCGTGCCCGGTGCCGACGGGCCTCCCCGCCTCGACCCGGCACTGGTCGCCATCGTGGCCCGGCTCGGCAGGTCGGCGGAGAGGTCGGCCGCGATCTGCACCGGAAGCTTCCTGCTGGCCGAGGCGGGGTTGCTCGACGGCGGTGAGGCGACGACGCACTGGCGCTACGCCGACGTACTGCGGCGACGTTATCCGACAGTCTCGGTCAAGCCGGACGCGCTCTTCGTCCGAGCTGGAAACGTGTTCACCTCGGCCGGTGTCAGCGCCGGCATCGATCTCGCCCTCGCCCTGGTGGAACAGGACCACGGTCCGGAACTCGCGCGTGACGTCGCCCGGACGCTCGTCGTCTTCATGCAGCGCCCCGGCGGCCAGTCACAGTTCTCCACCCGCCTCGACGTCCCGGCAGCGCACGCCGGCCCTCTTCGCACCGTTCTCGACGCCGTCACCGGCGACCCGGCGGGTGAGCACACCCTGACGTCCATGGCCCGCCGGGCGGGGGTGTCCACCCGCCACCTCACCCGCCTGTTCCGTCACGAACTCGGCATGACCGCCACCCACTTCGTGGAACTCAGCCGCCTGGAGATCGCCCAGCGGCTCCTGACCGACGGAGCCCCGGTCACGGCCGCCGCTCGCGCCAGCGGCTTCGGCAGCGACGAGACGCTGCGCCGCACCTTCCTGCGCCATCTCGCCATCACCCCTACCACCTACCGCAACCGCTTCAGCACCACTCACCAGCAGCACCCGGACAACAAGTAACGTGGGAAAGCTCAGAACCGGTCGAGAGGACATCGCCTCTTCTCGATCAACCGATGAGGTGCTCCATGCCGATCCCCGTGGCCGCGAGGGCGGCGGAGACAGACGTGAGGGCGAGCACGACGAGAGCGCACCCGCTCGACGAGGATGAATTTGAATTCATTTTGGCGGCGGTCTGGTGGTAGAGCTTCACGGCGGGATCGTTTTCGTCGTCGTAATCCCCGTCGTGATAGGCGATCATCTTCGCGGCGCACAATGGGCAGAGGCTTCCCTCCGACACCTCGCTGCGGCAACCGTTGCACTTCGCCATGCTCTCAACCTCCGCTTGTCGGGTTGTCGGGAGTACCGATCCAGGCGGGATTTTACAGGAAAAATCGATCTACGTACTCTGCATTGTCAATGCGCATATCCGGCACGCATCGGGTCTCGACGCCGACGGCGCGATGTTCAACCGGTGAGCCCGTTCTCCGTGCCAGGTGCCGGCGGGATCGCTCGGACACCCGCCGTGGCGCCGGCCGATTCCACGAGCTCCGGGCTACCGAGCGGTCGCGTACCCTGCTCGGCCGCCTTGAGCTCGACCAATTGGCTTTCCACGACCTTGAGCGTGTGAAACTTCCGCGCGGTCACCATGACCCGCCCCTCCATCGACCCGACTGTGTCGTTGTACGCCTTGACCGACCGGTCGAGGGACCTGCCCAGGGTGTTGAGATGCCCGCCCATGACCGAAAGCCTGTCGTACAGTTCGCGGCCGAGTTCGTAGACCTGCTTGAGGTTGTCCTGCAGCGCCGCCTGTGTCCACGCGAACGCCACGGTGCGGAGCAGGGCGATGAGCGAGGTCGGCGTCGCGATCAGGACGTTCCTGGCGATCGCGTACTCGTGCAGGGTCGGCTCCTTCTCCAGCGCCGGCTGGAGAAAGGCGTCGCTGGGTACGAAAAGCACGACGAACTCCGGTGATGCGGCGACCTTCCGGAAATACTCCTTGCCCCCGAGCGCATCTACGTGCTGGCGCAACTGCCGGGCGTGGTCGGCCCAGTGCCGGTCCGCCTCGGTCTCATCGACGGCCTCGATCGCTGACATGAACGCGGCCATCGGAACCTTGGAATCCACGACGACGTGCTTGCCACCCGACAGATGGATCAGCATGTCAGGCCGGAGTGAACCCTCGCTGTCGGCGAAGTGGACCTGGGTGTCGAAGTCGCATCGCTCGACCAAGCCCGCCTGTTCCACGGCCCTCTTGAGATGCATCTCGCCCCAAGACCCGCGCACCTGCGGCTTCTTGAGCGCCTCGACGAGCGCCCGGGTTTCCTTCCGGGTCCGCTGTCCTTCCTCGGTCAGGGTGAGCAGTTGCCGGCTCAGCGTGGCCTCTGCCGCGACGCGCGTGGTGGAGAACTCCTTGAGCTGCCGGTCCATCTCCGCCAACTGATCGCGGACCGGCTTGCTGGCCGCGTTCAGGGTCGCCTCGGCCTTGGTCACCAGCTCGACCTGAGACTGCTTCAGCATCTGGTTGGTCGCCGCGCGCAGCGTCTCCTCCAGAAGCCGGTTGTTGTCCGAGCGGGTCTGATCGAGCTCCTGGCGGACAGCCTGCACCGTCGCGGCCTGCTCCAGCAGCGCCTGCTTCTGCATGACCAACTCCGTCAGCTGCGTCTTCAGGTCCTGGATCTCCGAGCGCAGAACCGACTCCTTCGCCTTCAGCTCGGTGATCCAGAGTTCGGTGTCGCGGATACGACGACCGGCTTCCGCTCCTCCCGCCTGCTCCGACTGAAGCTCCACTCGCAGCCGCTCTGCGTCGGCTTGCTTCCGTTGGAGGCTGCCCCGAGTCGCCTCCAACTCGGCGCCGAGCCGGCCGAGTCGCTCGTCCAGGGTCCTGCGCTCGGTCAGCGCGGTGGTGTGTGCCTGGCTCAGATCGGCCAGTTGCCTCTGGGCCCTGTCCCGTTCGGCACGGAGCGCGGCCGCCTGCTCGGTGGCCTGGGTTCGCTGTTCCTCGGCGAGCTTCAACGCGACACGCTCGTCCGCCGCGCGGCCACGGGCGATCAGATAGGCGATCGCGGCGCTGACCAGCGCAAGCACGATCGCCAGTACGACTACGTAGAAGGAAGTCATCTCAGCCCACCCGCTTCCAGTCCTGGCACCCGCTGGTCTCGAAGAACTCGCCTTTCTTGAGGGCGACTCTGGTCTGACCCTGGATGTTGTCGTTGGCGATGATGGAGGTGAATTCGCCGGAGGCGTTCTTCAGGCGGGCCCAGTAGCAGCTGGAGCCGTCCGCCCCGGCCGTCTTGTAGGTGCCGGGCTTGATGTCCTCACCGACGAGATACTGACCGTCACCGGAGAACGCGGTCTGCGGGCCGTTTTCTCCCTTCGGGTCCACCACGGGCTCAGCAGTGACCGTCTCGGTCGCGGCGGGCACCGACTCGGCCTGCGTGGTCTCGGTCACCGTGACGATGGGGCGCGGGGAGGCCGAGGTCCCGGTGTCGCCACCCGCACCGATCCCCACGCCGATGGTCAACGAGACGATCGCGGTCAGGCCGTGGGCCAGGAAACGCCGGCCGGGCCGGGCTGTGGGCCCAACGGGGGTGGCGGGCTGCCGGCCGGGCGGGGCAAAGGGCTGCTGGTATGGCGGCTGCGGGTGGGGGCCCGTGCCGAGGTTGTGATGGGTCATGTCGAGTCCTCTCGCGGTCGGACGTCGAGCCCGAAGTCGTTGACGAGAGCACTGTGTTCCATGCTCCTTGACGACCGCTGAATTCAAGCCGATAACCCCCCTTATCAACATTTGTTGTGGACGGAATTGGGGGCGGATGTACCTTCCTTTTGGAATGCGTCGATTTCAGAGCCGTAGTCGGCGATTTCAGGCCTGAATCGTGAAATTGCACCGTCGCGGGAGATTGTCGAGTTCGACGACATTTCGATGGCGCGATTCGGCGAAATTGCTGCATTGTCGAGGATGGCATGACCCCTCCTCTGCTCGCCGGCCAGGCCCGATGAGCCGCCCCGCCGGTCGGAGGGCGAGCCCGGCCCGCGGGCCTGGAGCAGGTTGGCGGTCGCGATCACATCGTCGGATTGTCGGTGGCGAAGGATACGGTTGACCCGTGGAACTCTCCCCCCAGCAGGCGCTCGGCCTGCGGATGTCCAGCCTGCTGCTACGAGCGTCGCCCGGCGGCGCCGACCGGGCGACGGGCGTGGCCGAGGTGGTGACCTGGCTCGGGGCGATGCAGGCGCAAGACCTGGCCAGCGGTCTGTGGTCGTTCGGCACGCGACTGCCGGGATACACCGACGCCGACGTCACCGCCGCGCTGGAGCGGCGTGAGGCGCTGCGCACGTGGCCGATGCGCGGCACCATCCATTTCGTCCCGTCCCGCGATGCCTGCTGGATGGTCGAATTGATGGGCGTCCGGGTGCTGAACGGCGCGGCGAGGCGGCGCGAACAACTCGGCCTCTCGGAGGAGACCGCCGTTCAGGCCATGGAGGTGCTGGGCGCGGCCCTGACCGGCGGCGGGCGGCTGAGCAGGTCGGAGTGCCTGGCCGTGCTGGCCGACAAGGGCATCGACACCAGTGGCCAGCGCGGCTACCACCTGCTGTGGTACGCCAGCCAGCGGGGCCTGCTGTGCATCGCCCCCAACATCGGCAACGAGCAGAGCTTCGTGCTGCTCGACGAGTGGGTTCCCGACCCGCACCGGCCGGAGCGCGACGAGGCGCTGGGCATCATCGCCTTGCGTTACTTCCGCGGTCGCGGGCCGGCCCCCCGGCAGGACTTCGCGGGCTGGACCGGCCTGACCGCGGCCGACGCCAAACGCGGCATCGCCGTGGCCGGCGACGCGCTGGCCCGGGTGACCGTCGAGGGGGTGGAGACGTACGTCGACGCCGCGCTCCTCGACACCGCCCCTGTCCCGGCCGGCGACGACGAGGTGCTCGTGCTGCCGGGGTTCGACGAATACCTGCTGGGCTACAAAGACCGCTCGCTCATGGTCGCCGACGAGCACAAGGCGGCCATCATCCCCGGCAACAACGGGGTCTTCCAGTCCACGGTGGTACGCGCCGGCCGGGTCGTGGCCACCTGGAAACGCACCCTTACGAAGAGCCGGGTACGGATCGCCGTGCAGCCGCTCATACCACTCCACAGCAGCGACCGGGCGGAGGTTGAGGGGGCGTTCGAGCAGTACGCGCAGTTCGTGGACCGCACCCCGGAGGTGCGCTGGCCGTGATCCGCCGGGTGTTCAGGCCTGTGGGTGGGCGGCGCGCGCCGGCGACGAGCCCGACATCTCCGCCGAGATCAGCATCGGCGGCCCCGCGGAAGAGCGGTGAGCGTTCGTTCCCGGCCGCGGGTCACTCGCCGATCTTTTTCGCGTAGAGGGTGATCAGCGTGTCGGTCGGGATGCGCTTTCCGGCGGCGGGGGTCTGACGGACGACCTGCCAGTTGCGGTCGAGCACCTGGAAGCGGTTCTGGCCGGTGGCGTCCTTGTCGTTCAGGACCCAAAAGTCGGCGGCCTGGAGGTGGTCCTGGGCGGCTTGGAGGTTCATGCCGGTGACGTCGGGGAGTTTCTTGCGTTCGGCGGCCTGGGAGGAGGGCGTGTCGGCGGGCGTAGGGCTGGTTTCGGCCGGCGGGGCCGGCGGGGTGGCGGTCACGGTGACGACGACGGGCGGTGGGGTGGAGGCGCCGCCGGGTGTGCACGAGGTGGTGAGGATCACGGCGGTGGCGAGCGCGGGGGCGAAGCGCATGGTGGTCTCCTGGGGGGAGGGGCGGGCGTGGCCCGCCTCGTCACTGTAAGTATCGGAAACGTTACCTTGGGCTCGGCCTCGGGGCGGGCGGTTCGGGGGGACGGCCGGGCCGGCTGATACGCGCCCACAACCTGTCCGACACGATCCACGGCGGCTGCTGCCCCTTCCGCACGATCGTGATCGACAACCACTCAGATCGACCTATTCAATCGTGATCATGAACTCGGCGCCGGCGGCCAGCGCTACCTCGGGGCCGAAGAGTCTGGCCGGGGTGAACGCGCCGGGGCGGCCTTCGCCCTTGGCCAGGCGCTGGGCCACCTCGGTGACGGCGCCCGCCGTGAACGTCATGCCCTCGCCGGTGCGCAGCCAGCCCTCACGTACGCGACCGGACGGCCATTCGACCCGGGCGCGGCCCCAGGACGATCGGCGTGGTCGCTCCTTGGCCGTGGTCGTCGTGATGCGGGCGAGCCGCCGGGTGGCGAAGCCGGCCAGGCCGGGCAGGCGCAGCACGCCAACGATCGCCGGCAGGGCCGCTCGGACGGCCGGGTTGGCGGGGGCGAGAGCCGAGGCAGCGATCACCGACGGGGCGCCGCTGGCCTGCCAGGCCGCGAAGAGTTCGCCGCTGCCCAGGGACGCGGTGGTGACCACGTCGCCGTCGGGGGTGGTCAATCGCTCGGCGGCGCCGCCGGCCCGAGCGCGTACCAACCGGCCCTGCCGCACCTCGCGGCCGCCGTCGAGCAACGCCTGCACGATGGTGGCGGCCAGGGCTTCGCCGAGGGCGCCGGGTTCGATCGCGACCGACGCGACGGCGTCGACGCGTACGTGCGAGGGCTTTTCCTCGGCCGCCAGTAGATGCAGCAGGATGCTCTCGGTCGCGAGCACGCCGAAGCCGGCCCCGGAGACCAGCGTGCGGCCGGTCGCCGCCGCCTCCTGGTCCATGCCGTGGAGCAGCTCGAACGCGCTCAGCTCGTTGGCGACGTCGACGTAGTGGGTGCCTGGCGGGCAGGCCCGCGCGACCTGCGGCGCCGTGACCGCGAACGGGCCCACCGTGTTGATCACGACGGCCGGCGCCTCGGTGGCCAGCCGCGCGCAGACCTCGTCGAGCGAGCCGGTCACCGCCCGGGCGTCCGGACTCACCTGGGTCAGCCGCTCCCGATCGCGGCCGACCACCACCACTTCGGCGCCCGCCTTGCGCAGCCGCTCCACCGCCTCCCGGCCGACCCGTCCGGTCGCGCCGAGCACCCAGATCTCACCCGTCATGTTCGCCTCCCATAGTCATGGCATGTCGTGTCATCACTATGGCATAGCATGACACGACGTGTCATCAGTAGGATGTGCCGTATGGGTCGATGGCAGCCGGGTGCGCGAGAACGGCTCGAGCAGGCCGCGCTCGATCTCTTCCTCGAGCAGGGCTTCACCGAGACCACCGTGCCGCAGATCACGGCGCGGGCCGGGCTCACGACCCGTACGTTCTTCCGGCACTTCGCCGACAAGCGTGAGGTGCTGTTCGCCGGCGAGGAGTCGGTGCCCGAGCAGGTGGCCCGCTTCATGGCCGAGGCCCCGCCGTCACTCGGTCCGATGGAACTGATCACCGAGGGCCTGGCCCCCGCCGCGGCCGAGATCTTCGAGGGCCGCAGTCTCGACTACCTGCTCCGCCGACGGGCCGTGATCGACGCCGAACCCGCCCTGCGCGAGCGCGAGCTGCGCAAGTTCTCGCTGATGGCGGAGGCTCTGGAGCAGGGCTTTCGGGACCGCGGCGTCGACGACCTGACCGCCCAGCTGGCGGCCGAGCTCGCCGTGACCACGTTCCGGATAGCGGCGACCCGCTGGCTCAACCAGCACGGCGACCCCGACCTCCCGGCCACCGTCAACCAGACCCTGGCGGCGATGAGGCACCTGACGAATACGCTGTCGACTTGAGTCGCACGGCTCGATGGAGTCGGGCTTCCGCGCGCCGCAGCACCGCTCCCCAGGTTGCCCGCCTGGCCACCGGCGGCCTGTCGGAGGAGATCGCGCGGTTGCGAGTCGAGCCGGGGGAGGGCGGCATCGCGACCGAGTTCCTCTCCTGGCGCTCCGGCCTCGCCGTCAAGGCGCCGCGGACATTCACCAAGGTCGATGGCCCGGCAGGCGGCCTCCCCGAGTTCGACGACCCGATGGAGATCATCAGGGAAAGGGAGAAGCGTAAATAGCCAGTGTGACGGTGCGGGTGAGCGCCGGGTCGCCGGAGTCGATGAGGAAGGCGTCGCAGTCCTGGCCGATGAGGACGATCCGTCTCGGACCTGTCGTTGATCAGGCCCGGAATTGACCTACCGGTCATGACGCCGCGGAGGAACGCTTTCCACTACCCGTCGTGTCAGGGGGCCGGCTTGCCTATCTGGTGAAGCCGGGCGTCGTGAACTGCACGGGTTCACGGAGCACTGACGCAGCGGTGGGGAGATCGGCCAGGCGGGCGGCCAGCGTCTGGTGGGCTACATCACGCGGAAGCACGTCGGTGAACTTGAGACCGCGCAGCGCCCTGTCGTCCGCCTTCGGAGGGTGGAGCCGGGTGTCGAGGCCCCGGATGGCGTGCCGCCAGGTGCCGGGCTCCATGTCGTTGCGCAGCCTGATGTACAGCTCGTCGCCTCGCTGGAGGGGGTCCGTAAGCGGGCCCAGGCTGCTCTTCAGTGTGGCGTTGGCCTGATGGCCGGCCCAGGTCCACCAGCAGAGGTCGCCGTCTTCGCGGACGATCACCGTACCGCCCCGCTGTACCGTGCCGCTGCGCTTGTCGCGCAGTCTGGCCAGCACGGTGACGGCCCTGTGCGTGAGCCGTACCGGGGGATCGGCGCCGAGAACGACGTCGCGCATCGCGCGGGCGAGTGCATAGGAGACGCCGCCGGACGCCGATGACGCCCAGCGGGCCTCGCCGCCCGTGCCGTCCACCGGCTGTACGAAGCATCGCCGGCGCCTCCAGTCGATCCAGTCCACCTGCCAGGTGCGCCCGGCGAGCAGGAGCAGGCGCTGTCCGGGCGCCGCGCTGGTCAGTACGGCGGGATCGGTCCGTCCGATCTCCGCATGGCCGTGAAACACGGTGAACTCCGGCGGCGCGGTGAACACCGCGGTCAGATCCATGAAGTGCCGACGACCGAATCGCCGTTCCGCTTCGGGTCCGACGAGCAGCCCGCCCCCGTCGCGTTCCAGGAAGCCCTTGGAGATCAGATGGTCCAGCACCTGCTGTGCCCCCGCGAGCGTGAACGGGCCAAGGCCGTTCCACCAGTCGGGCCACAGCGCGTCGCCGACCCTCCCCTCCTGGAGGGCGAGTGCGAGGAGTTGCTGGGCTACTATGTGCCGCGGCTCCGGGGGCGGCTGGACCGCTTCGACGTGCCCCTTGCCCCACAGCTGCAGGAGCCCGGCCGCCGTGAGCAGGTCGTCGTCGGTGAGCGTGAGCAGCAGGCAGTTGCGGCGGGTGCCCGCTCTGCGGCCCGTACGACCGAGCCGCTGCAGGAATGAGGCCACGGACCACGGCGCGTTGATCTGCACCACACGGTCGAGGTCGCCCACGTCGATGCCGAGCTCCAACGTGGACGTGGAGACGATGACGCAGTCGCGGGCCTGGGCGAATGCCTCCTCGGCGCGGCGGCGCTCGTCCAGAGACAGTGAGGCGTGGGACACGAACGTGGTGACGCCGTGTCCGCGCAGAGCTTGCGCGAGCTCCTCGACCATGCGCCGGGAGTCGCAGAAGACCAGCCGCTTCTCGCCCTCGTGCAGTGCGGCTATCACCCGGGCCGCGTTCGGGATCGATCCCACATAATCCAGCTCGACGTCGGGTTCGGCGGCCAAGGCAGGCGACTCGGGGGTGAGGACCCGCGCCGGGCGTCTGCCGGCGCTTGATCCCTGGAGCCAGGTGAGAAGGTCGGCGGGATTTCCTACCGTCGCGGAGAGGCCGATCCGCTGTAGCGGACGGCCCGTCAGCCGGGTCAGCCGTTCAAGGACGAACAGCAGATGCCAGCCGCGGTCGTCCCGGGCGAACGCGTGCACCTCGTCCACCACCACTGCGCGCAGATCGGCCAGCAGGCGACGGTGGTCCACCCCGTTGCTGATCAGCATGGACTCCAGGGATTCTGGCGTCGTCAGCAGAATGTCCGGCGGATCACGCAGGATCGCCTGGCGGCGGGAGCCGGACACATCGCCGTGCCAGAGCTCCACCCGCCTGCCGAGCCAGCTCGCGTACGCCTGCAGGCGGGGCAGCAGGTTGTTGAGCAGGGCCTTGAGCGGGCAGACGTACAGCACGGACAGCCCGGTCCAGGTCCGCTCCTCCATGGCGGACAGCAGCGGGAACACCGCCGCCTCGGTCTTACCGCCCGCCGTCGGCGCGATCAGCAGCGTGTCCTGCCCCTCGCCGATCGGGCCGAGCGCCTCTGCCTGCAGCGGTCGCAGCTGAGGCCATCCCAGGGTGTTCGTGAGGTGATAAGCGATGGTCGGATGCAACGCGAGCGTCGGTGAGGTCACGGCAGGTCGAGCTCCACCTCGTCGGCGGAGACGGCAGCCCGACTCCGGCGGAAAGCGTTCAGTTCGTCCTCACTCAGCTCACCCTCCGTGACCATGACCTGCCGGTAGTCCCTGCGTGGGTCGAAGTCCTCATGGTCCGCCACTCGATACAGCACGTCCGCCACGAGCTTGCGGAGGAAGATACGGGGCGCCACACCGACCCCTAGATGCCCGGCGACCGACGCAGCCAGATCCTTGATGTAGGCGTCGTCGACGAGGGCTCTGATCCGCTGCTCGGCAGGGTTCCCCTGGGCGTACAGATCGCGCACGGTACCGCCCAGCTGAACCAGCTTGTCCTGGTCGAAACCGGTGAGCCGGATCTGCACCGCCCGGGTGGTGTCGAACTGCGGATCGGTCTGGAAGTCGACGTGGAGCCGCTGGGCGAGCGGCGTGAGCCGCTGAACCCCCTGCCGGCCGTCATAAAAGGCTGGGGTGCCGGTGATGACAAGGTAGAGGCCGGGGAACCGGCCCTTGTCGATCTCATCGATGAGCTGCCGAAGGGCGTTCAGGCTCCGCTCGCGGTTGTCGCTGCGCATCCGCTGCAGGGTTTCGACCTCGTCGAGCACGACGAGCAGCCCTGGATAACCGCAGTCCCGCAGCACCACGAGGAGGCCCTGCAGGAAGTGAAGGGCCGCGGTCGAGTCGAGGTCGCCTTTGAGCCCGGCGTAGCGGCGGACGCTCGCCGCGACGTTCGGCTCACCGCCGACCCAGGCGAGCAGGCCGTCCGCGGTCGCGTGGTCGCCCGCCAGCCGGGCCCGGCGGTAGAAACGTAGCGCTGTCGCGAACGCGGGGGCGTTCTTGGCGGTCTCCGCCAGCCGTGTTTCGATGAGGTCTTCGACCGCCGCCGTCATCGCGCGACGGTCGTCCTTCGCGACCTCGGCGTCATCCTCGAGGGCGAGGAGCCAGTTGTCCACGATGTCCCGCAACGCGCTCGGCGGTGAGGTCGCCGTGCTCAACGCGCCGATCAAGGACCGGTAGACGGTCTCCAGTCGGTGCAGCGGTGTGGTCCGGTCCGAGATCTGAATCTCGCTGGTGGCCATCCTCTTCCGCTTGGCCCGCTCGGCCAGCCACCGGGCGAAGAACGTCTTGCCCGAGCCGTACTCGCCGCGGACCGCCTTGAACCCAGCGCTGCCCGCCGTGACCGCTGACAGCTCCTCGTCGAGCACCTTCTCGAACCGTTCCATGCCGACCGCGAACAGGTCCAGGCCGTTTCGCGGTACCGTCCCACGGCCCAGGGCTTCGATGATCTGTCGGCGTCTGGCCCGGCTGACCTTGGGTGTCACGGCTCATCCTCCTCAAGGAACTGCTCTTCCAGCAGTCGTACGTTCAGTTCGACCGTACGGTCGCCGTCCTTCAGCGTGATCACTTCGGTCTGCTCCACGTTGAGCAGATTCTTCAACGCCCGCATGAGCAGGGCCGCCCTGTCTGCGGGGTCTCCGAGCAGCACCGCCACCTTCGCTACCGAGTCCCGCCCGCTGCCAGCCGCGAGGTGATCGATGAGGCGGGCGACCGTGTCGTCGTCGATGGCGCTGCCCCGCGGGGCCATCTGCCGTTGCTCGGCATAGGTATCCGAGGCGATCACCCGCCGCCCCAGCGTCGGCACGGCTCTCGCCGATGGTGGAAGGGGCACGGCCGACGACGGCGACGACCATGCCGTCTGTGCCCCGGACACTGGCACAGGCTGCGGTCTCGGCGGTGCCGGTACGGGCTGTGCCCCTTGAGGCACGGGCCGCGGCCTCGCCGGTTGAGGCGTCGAGGGCGGTTCTGTCACGTTGCCGGAGGAAGCCGTCCCCCCGAGTGGAAGGACAGGGGCCCATTCCCGCTCGGTAGACGGTGGAGGTGATGGCTGCGCGAGGAGAGGGCTGCTTCCCGTGGCCGGTCTGCTGACTGTCACGCTGCGCCGGCCTGTGCCGGACAAATTGATCGGGGCGACGGGCCCGGCGGGGACTGACGGCTTCGGACGGGAAGGGCGTGTCACTGCGATGCGCTTGCGACCGACCAGCGCCTGCACCCACTCGGCCGCGCTGGGACGACTGCCTCGCGGCCCATGCGCACGGGTGAAGAGCTCTCTGACCGCCGTGAGCACCTGGTCCGGCAGGCTGGGGAGCAGCGTCGGCTCCTGACCGGGCCGTACCGACGCGGTCCGTGTCAGCACCCGGCCGACCAGTAGCGCAAGCTTGTAGCGGTCTGTGTCCAGTTCTGGCCCGCTGGACGGCTGGTGCGGATCGTCCCAGTCGGGTGTGTGAGCCTGCCGAAGCACCGGCTCTCCGCCGTGCCGGCGCAGGCCGTCGCAGTCGAGCATGAATACCTTGTACGGAGCGCCCGGGCGCCAGAGAAGGTTCCGGAAGGACAGGTCTCCGACCACCCAGCCGTGGGTGTGCAGTAAGTCGATCATTTTGGCGGCCAGCGTGGCGATCTCGAGACGGCCCCTGACGTCCGGCTGGTGCAGGTCCTGCCAGGCCCAGTTCGGCTCGTACAGCAGATACTGCAGCTCGACCAGCTTGCGCTTGCCGCCGATCTGGCCGTAGAACTCCTGCGGTACGTGCGGCATGAGGAAGCCGGTCACCCGGCCTTCGTGCACCACCCTCGCGATGGGCCAGGCGCACTGGGCCAGCAGGAAGCCCACTTCTCCGGCCGTCCGCCGATGACCGAAGTCGACGAGTTCCGCCAGGGCCGTGCCGTTCACGTGGCCGGCTTGCGGCATGTACCCCTTGTAGACGAGGTTCTCCGGCCCGAGGACACGGGTGACCACGCCCTGGCCGCCTTTGTCCAGATGCTCGGGCTCAAGGGGCAGTGTCCCGTGCTGCCGGTCGAGCGGATGGGGGGTGAAGGCCATTCAGACCCTCCAGAGGCAGACGGCGGTCCGGTCGTCGTCGTGCGTCCTGGCCCGGAAACTCATCTGCCAGAAGAACTCGGGTAGTGACGGCGGTCCCAGCCGCCACCAGTCCGACAGCTGCGTGCTCACCTGCGGCGCACGCATCGGCCTGGCCAGACCGTCGGTGCACAGCAGCAGCATGTCGCCCGGGTAGAGGTCGGCGTGGCCCACCTCTACGTGTTCGACGTCCCGCGGCAGGGCACGGGTCGCCGAGGTCGCGACCGTCTCCGCGGCTTCGTCGTCGTGAAAGCAGGAGATCCACTCGCCTTTGTGCAGCCGCCAGGCGGTGCAGTCGCCGACCCGCATGATGACGGCGCGATGCATGGACGCCTCAGGCAGTTCTTCGACGACGGCGGCGAGGAACGTCGTCGACAGCTCGTCCGGTGCGATCTTGAGGTTCTCCGCCCGGTCGTTGATGTCGTCGGCGATGTTCTCGATGAGGCATCGGGCAGCCGTCATCGGCTCGGCGCATGAGAGGAAGTCAGGCAGGTTGGCGTGCGCGATCTCGCAGGCCGTGGCCGCTCCGATATGTGACCGTTCCTTGCTGCCCAGGCCATCCGCCACGCAGGCGAGCAGCCTGCGGTCGCCGTCGTGCCAGAGCCCCATCGCGTCCTGGCGGGGCGTGCCGTAGTAGCGATGCATGTTTCCTCTTACGGACGCAGCGCGAACCTCCAGGCCGGGCAGCGTGCCGCCGTCGATTTCCGTGTCGGGCCGCCGCACCGGCGGCAGCGGGCCTGGCTGGGAGAGCAGCCTCGGTGTGCGGCCGATGACGAGGGGTTCGGGTATCCCGGGTGTGGCCTCCTCCGTCTCGGCCGCCGAGAACTCCTGAACCTGTTCCATGTGCGGTTCCTTTTCGCGTCACTGTCCTGGTCAAATGGGGTCGGGGGCGAGGACCGTGTACCCCTGCACCTGGTCGGGGACGATGAGCTGGGCGGCGCCCGACGGATGGGACGACGACGCCACGGCCGACTGGACCACAGAGTTGAGCAGCTGCCGCGCGAACTCCCGGAGCGCCTGCGCAGGCGCCATGTCGCCGTCGGCGATGAACGCCCGGAACGTGGCGATCTGCTGCAGGGTCGTCGCGTCCACGTCGCCGAAGCCGAACGCCAGAATGGTCGGATAGGCCTTGAAGTCGCGGTCGACCAGATTCTTGTGCTCCACATGCCACTGGTCCGTGGGGAGCCCGTCGGTGAGGAAGAACACCGTGGGACGGTACGGCGTGTGCCCGGACTGCTTCAGCGCCGCGATGTCCTGCTCGATGGTCTGCTTGAGCAGGGAGAACGCGGCCCCATAGTTGGTCGCGCCGCGCGGCGTGAGCTGCGGGATGGAGTGCACGTCGTTGAGGTCGGCCAGCGGGAGCAGCACCTCGGCGGTGGTGCTGAAGCCGATGATGCCGAGCCTGGCCCGGTCCGCGACGACCGGGTTGCTGGCGATCTCCTGGTAGATCAGGGGGAGCTCCTGGTTGATGGCCTCCAGTGGCGGGCCCTGCATGGAGTACGACTCGTCGCAGACCAGGTAGAAGGGGAGTACCTGTTCGCTCATCAGATGGTCCTCAACTCTTGTGGGTGGAGGAGCAGCCGTCGGAGACGAAGTAGATCTCCATGGAGATCGACCCGCTCGGGGCTGCCAGGTCATGGAAGTTCCGGGTCGCCGCAGTCCGGAAGATGCGAGGAAACGCCTTGCCCGCGGCTGCGTTGACCCGGGTCGCCAGGTGCACGCCGTTCCCCGCGCCGCCGTCGGCGCCGAAGGTCAGCACCATGCCGGCGTGCCGTCCGGCCAGCCGCTTCCTGTGCTTGAGCAGTTCCCGCCTCACCTGACCGAGCAGTTCTCGATCGGCGGCGCCGGGGCGTACCCGGAAGGAGATCTTGGTGGCCTTCGCGGCCACTCCGGCGGTCCGCGTCGCGCAGGGCGATGCGGACGGGCTCGGCGACGTCGTCTCCTCGCCCGCGAGGGTCTTGGCAGGGATGTGCGGCGGCGCCTGCGCTCCCAGCATGATGATCATGAGCCCCAGTAGGAGGTCGGCGAACAGCCAACCCGCGAGGAGCAGCGGTGCGACCGAACCGCGACGGGCGGTCACTGGTGCCCTCCCGAGGCCGCCGCGGTGTCCGGTGACGGGTGAACTGCGGCGCCGGCGGCGAGACCGGTGGTGACCGCCGCGGCGGCCTGCCGTACCGCGTCGTCGAGCCGGGCGATGGCGGCCTGGAGCCCGGCGATCTCGGGAGCGGTGACCTCGCGGACGGCTGACGGGACCTCCTGAAGGGCCCGCGCGAGGTCGGCGGGAAGCCGGTCCAGCGCGGCCCGCGTCTCCTCCAGCAGTCGTACGGTGCGTCCAGCGGTGTCCGAGACCATCTCGATTCGCGCGGCGTGCGCGCTCGCGGTCCCGGCCCAGTCATCGAGGGCCTCCCTGACCTCGGTGCCCGCGCTGCCCAGAGTGGCGGCGATGGTGCCGTTGGCGTCCGTCAGGGCGCGGCTGATCCGGTCGCCGCTCTCGTCGGCGGCCGTCTCCACCCGGCCCACGGCGGAACCGAGATCGGCGGTGACGCTCACGAGCTCGCCGACGCGCACATCCAGGCTCGCCGCCGTGTCACGTACGGCCCGGTCGGTCGAATGCGTCAACTCCCGCACCGTCTGCCTGGTCGAGGTCGCGAGTTCATCGACGACCCGGCCGGCGGATGTCGCCATGTCGCCTACGGCCTGCGCGGTCAGTGTCGCCAGCTCGTCGACCGACTTGCGTACGGCGGTGGTGGAGTCGAGGATCACGCGGCTGAGCCGGTCGCCCACGCGATCGATCGCCTCATCGGTCTTCTCCCCGACCGAGTCGACGGCGTACGCGGTCCGCTCGACCGCGCGGAGCAAGGTCTCGGTGGCGGAGGCGACCGTGGCCACCTGCTTGTCAAGGGACTCGATCGACCCCCGCATGTCGGCGAATCCCGCTGTCAGCGCGTCCGAGGCCTGGCCAGCGGCTTCGAGCGCCAAGTCGAGCGCCTCCACAACCTTCGTGTAGACCGTCCTGGTGGTCTCGCCAAGCTTGTGCATCTCGGCCGCGCTCTTGGTCAGCTCGGCCTGGAACCGGACCGGAGAGGACAGTCGCACCTGGGCGAGCACCAGGGTCGCCCGGGTCAGCGCGGCCAGCAGCCGGGCGCGGAGGGCATCCACCTGCTCCTCGGCCTGCTGCTCGATCGAGCGTCGCAGCAGCCGCTCGCCGAGGGTGACGGCTACGAGCAGGACGATGGCCGACAGCGTCATGAAGGCGACGCCGTCGAACTGGAGCCAGGCCGGCAGCCTTCCGTCGAAGCCCTGCTGCCACATCTCCAGGAACGGCCGGCGCGCCGCCTCGATGCCGCCTGCCGCGAGGGTCTCACCGTACGCCGACGTGGCCTCCTTGAGGCCGTACCAGGTGACGGCGATGGGGACGAAGACGAGAACAGGCAGGAAGAGGTCGAGAATCTTGAGCATTCCGTGTCCGCGCCGACTCACCTCCGACACGGCCGGGTTGACCGATTCTCGGGGTGGGAAGGCGGCGAACAGATCCACCTCGCACCATTGCTCGGCCTCGTCGGGGGTCATAATGGCTTTCGCCAGCTCACGAAGCTGTCCAGCGCGAGGGTTCAGTTCCGGGTGCCCGGCGAGCTCTCGTAATTCGGTGGCAAGTTCCTGGTCCGTCACGGAAGACACATGTTCTCTCGGTCATGTTTGGGCGCGGCTCTAAAGGAGGGTTCCGGGTGGACCGGTCCATTAACTGGAAACTGCGTGATTTTTTCGGTTTCTGGTACTGATGTCAACCGATGTGATGAAAGCGCTACCGAGAAGCTGTGATGCCGCTGGGATGACGGTTAGGACGTCGAAAAGCAGGATTCCCTCGACGGCGTTCTCGCGGGCAGAGAGGCGCCCTACTGTGTCTTGATGCCAATGTCGTTTAGATAGGGATTTGTGCTGGTAGTGTCCGCCGGGTGGTGGAGTGGATCAAGGTCGGTGGGTCGGGCCGGCTAACGGATCTGGTTGGGCTAGGGGCGTTGATGTTGCTGATGCCCCACAGCAGTTGCGCGCCGGTCGAGGACGCGTACTGCCATGCGCAGAAGCTATAGAAGCCGCGATCGGCGGTCAGCAACATCTCGGGCGTCAGCCGCCCGTACAAGACCTGCGTGAATTGCGCCTCCGGCAGCGGCTGACCTGCCCCGCCGTCTGAACATCCGAACGCGGCGGCCTCTTTGCCTATCACCTGCTGTGCACCTTTTGGTGAATGATGTCCGGAATCTATCTTGTCGCGTATGCGGTGCCCGACGGCTTCCAATTCGAGCTCCCTGAGGTGGCAGAACGCGGACAGGCCAGGGGCGTCGAAGGTAGCGTGGGCGCGTCGAAGTCCTCCGTCGGACGGTGAGCGTAGGAGCTCCCGTCCCCGAAGCCCTCGAAACTCACCCTGACATCGTCGCGCGCACCCCGACTCCACCCCCCCAACTGCGAAAAGCCGCTTCCCTGCCCACAGTTCAGGAGCCGTTGATGGATGACGAGATTCAACTGATTAGTGACGGTGATGGCCTTGCGGTCATCGGGAATCCGATCGCTGTCGAACGCTTCCTGGTTTCTGAGGGACTGCCGGCGAAGGACCTCAGGCTGCAACGGCTCGGATCTGTTCTCAGGGCCGGGGCTGGAGCCGCACAAGCAGGTTCCGAGATTGCCGCCAACTCAGGTCGCTGGGTGAAGCTGACCAAGGAGTCCGCGCAGCTTGTCAAGAGATTTGGGCTGATGGAAAGCAAGACTCCAGGCGTCAGCCATGCAATGGTGGGGCGGCCGGGCTCGATCACGTCGTGGCTCCAGATCGCGAAGGGGCCCGGATTTGTTGTGCCCAACCCGGCGCTTCTGGCTACTGCTGCAGCGGTCATGGCGCAGCTTGCGATGCAGCAGACCATGAACGAGATCACCGACTATCTCGTCACGATCGAAGAGAAGATCGACAATGTGCTGCGCGCCCAGAAGGACGCCGTGTTGGCCCGCATGATCGGAGTGGGCTTCGTCATCGAGGAGGCCATGACCATCCGAGAGATGAGGGGCCGCGTCGACGAAGTCACGTGGTCGAAGGTACAGACCGCGCCGGCGACGATCGCAGATACCCAGGCGTATGCGTTGCGTCAACTCGACGCGCTCGCGGAACAGCTGGGAAGCACAACTAAGTTCGTTGATCTCGCCAGGGCGGCCAAGGAAGCAGAGTCCAAGGGACAGGAGTGGCTCGCTGTGCTGGCGCGCTGCTTCCAGCTGCAAGACGCGATCGCCGTGCTTGAACTCGACCGGGTGCTGGACGCGTCTCCGGGGGAGTTGGACGGACATCGCCTCGGATTGAGGAATGCCCGGAAGGACCGGCTGGAAGTCATCTCACGGAGCACCGAGCGCTTGATGGCCCGCATGGATGCGGCTGCTGGCACGGCCAATGCCAAGGTGCTGATGCATCCGGCCAAAGCCCCGGCTGTAGTGCAGTCGAGCAACCATGTCTCGCGCGCCATCATCGACTTCCACGGGCGGCTCGGGATCGAGCGCGCTCGAAAGTCATCGCAGGCGAGACGATGGGCGGACGCGGCCAAGGAGGTGAAGGACAAGGCGCTCGAGACAGGAGCAGACGGCGTCGATGCCGCCAGGCGCCTCGGCAACGAGACCCTCGACCGGGCCAAATCGACGACGGGCAAGCTTTCCAGCCGGATCGCCGAGCGAGCGCTCCGTGGACGCGGGGACGACGAGGAACGCGACGAGGAAGACTGAGTGGGCGCCGACCGCCAGCGGGCGGTCTGACGTACACCCAGGGTTCAGGCCCGACCGCCTGCAAGACCTGCCCCACACATCCCGATCGGGCTGAATCTGCGGGTAGCGGCGCAGGTCGCCGCGTCGAACCTGCTTTACACCGCCGACGGTTCCGTGCGGACAGTGAAAGCCACCGAGGCTACTTCCTTGTCCTGGGTTTCGAGAATCCACCGGTACGTGCACCCCGGCGTCAGCGGCAACGGCGGGAGCGGGAAGGCAAAGCTGATGTTCAGCGGCACCGTCTTCGCTGCCTTTTCCGCCTGCTCCGGATCGCGGAGTGTGAACTTCCCTTCGATTCGGAAGGGCACGTTGTTGTCGATGAAAGGACGTACGGGCTCACCTGAGTCGTCGACGATCTGGAGCTGGAAGCTCAGATCTTCGCCGTTTACCTCATCCCACGGTAGACGTATGAAGCCGGCGACTGCCGACATCGGAATGGCGGGACCGGTGAGCGACCATCCGGCGCCGAGCAGGTTCAGCTTGCCGGTTGCCGTGTCGGAGCCGGCTGCATCGCACAGCACAAGGAATGCCTGCACCCTTCACCGTCCTACTATCTGTATCCCGACAACCGGACTCGACGTCGAGGCCGAGAACGTCGCGAGGCCGTATTCCTTTTGACTCGCTGTCCGAAGACGCGCCGGCGGCACGGGCGGCTGACGAATTTCGCCATCGATGGGTACGCCGGTGGACGTGGGCGGAGAGGGCTGTCAACGGCCAAGTACGTGTGGTTCTGGCCCACATTTCGTGATCGAGACGGTGCCGCCCCCTCGTTCGCCCCGCGCGAGGGTGTCCCGCGTGCATTGATCATGGCTTGGCTGTCAGGGGAAATAAACCCGGTGACGTCGACGATCCCCCCCCGGGATACTGGTCGCCCATGGATGAGGTCGAAATGGTCGTCGCCCATTCCGAGCGCGTGACCCTGCGCGTCGGCGACGTGTTCCTGAAGGTGGACGCCGATCAGGCGCGCATCGACGTCGAGGTCGAGGCGATGGCCCTGGCGCCGGTCCCGACCCCGAAGGTCCTGTGGCGCGAGCCGCCCGTGCTCGCGATCGCGGCGGTCCCGGGGAGGGCGCTCGGCCGTCTCGGCGAGCCGTCGACCGCGTCCCCGGCGGCGTGGGCCGCGGCGGGCGCCGCCATCCGGAGGTTGCACGACGCGCCGTTGCCGCCCAGGCCTGGCCGGGGCATCGACGAGTTGGCGGCGGAACTCGACGGCGAGTGCGAGCGGCTTGTGACGAACGGCGTCCTGCCCGCAGACCTGGTCACCCGCAACCGCCAGGTCGCCGAGGCCGCGCTCCGGCCGTGGGCTCCGGTGTTCACGCACGGCGACCTGCAGATCACTCACGTGTTCGTCGACGGCGACGAGATCACGGGCATCATCGACTGGTCCGAGGCAGGCCAGGGTGATGCCCTGTTCGACCTCGCCATCTTGACGCTCGGACACGAGGAGCACCTCGGCGACGTCGTCGCCGGCTATGGCACCGACGTCGACCTCGACGTGATCCGCGCGTGGTGGTCGTTGCGAAGCCTGCTGGCGGTTCGCTGGCTGGTCGAGCACGGCTTCGACCCGTTCGCGCCGGGCTGTGAGGTCGACGTGCTGAGATCCCGGCTGTGAGGCTGCGCGGGCCCGACTGCTAGGGGAAGGTCCTGTCGGGCAAGATACCCGGCAGGACCTTCGCACCCCGAATCCGGCGTGCGGTGCCGCCGGGCAGCGCTGAGGAACGTCAGGGAGCTTCTCCAGCGCGACGTAGCGGTTCCTCATCGTGGAAGACCTTCCCCAGCTTGGCCATCGCACGGTAGAGCTGGTCCGCGTCCCAGGCGGGCTCGCGCAGATCGAGCCGGTTCGACGCCCGGAACCCGTCCAACGTCAGGTAGACGTGCCGCCGCCACATTGACGGGGCAACGTGCCGTGGCCTCGGCGACCCTGCTGCTCGCCCACAACAGCAGAAAGAGGTCCGCGCCGGTGACGTCCGAACGCACGACGCCCGCCGCCTGCGCCCGCCCTAGCACCTGTTGCGCTCGCAGATCTCGCTGTGTACGGCCTCGGTGCGGTCGTCACCGGGAAAGCGCCGCGCCAAGAAGTCGCCGAACGCCCGATCCCCGGCCTGGGCCGCACCCGTACGAGATCGCCACCGCGGCGCTCTTCCTCGCTTCCGCGGACTCGAGCTTCGTCACCGGGATCGACCTCCCGTCGACGGCGGGATCGGCCAGATCTGACCACCGCCAAGGCGGTGAAGGTCAAGAGACGTTGGCGTCCACGGGAGTGTGTACGGGTTTGAACCCTTTCATCACCTCGATGCCCGCAGCTGTGACAGGAGAGCGGCCACGCCGGTCACAGGGGACGGCTCAGGGGCGTCGGGCGGAGGCGACGAAGATCGGTAGGGCTAGGAACAGGCGGTCGGTGTGGGCGCGTTGGGTTTGTTCGGTGGTCCAAGATGACTCTTGTTCGGCGGTGATGGCTCCGCTGGAGCGGGCGGTCTCGGCGAGTCCGGTGAGCATGGGGAGCATGGTCGTGTCGGTGAAGATGCCGGTGTGGATTTCTACGGCGATGTCCTCGAACCCGGCGTCGAGCAGCAGGTTGCGGTAGCGGCGGGCGGCCTGGGGGTTGGCGGTCCGGTCGGCGCGGGCGTGGACGATGGTGCGGGTGAGGGCCGGGTCGTCGGAGTCGATGAGGAAGGCGTCCCAGTCCTGGCCGAGGAGGACGATCCGCCCGCCGGGTGCGAGGACCCTTGTGGCCTCCGTCAGTGCTTTGCCGGGGTCGGGGAGGTCGTGGAAGAGCTTGTCGGCTCGGTAACCGGCTGCCGCGCCGTTCTCGATCGGCAGGTCGTAGGCGTCACCCACGCGGAAGTCGGCGTCCGGCCAGCGGTGGCGGGCCGCCGCGATCATCTGCCGGCTGAGGTCCACGCCGATGGGGCGCGCGTTCCGTTCGGCCAGTTCGGCCACCGCCCGCCCGGTCCCGCAGCCCACGTCCACCACGCGCGCGTCGGCCGGGAGGTCGAGCAGTTCGTAGGACCGGGTACGCAGTGCGGCGGCACCGGGGAGGGCGTCGGCCGCGTCCATCATGCGGATGAGCGATTCCATGGGAGCGGATGTCGTCGATTTGGGCATGGCAGCCAGGATGCGACTTAATGTCGACATGAAGTCAAGTGTCCCGATGAGCATCGGGGATATCGCGGCACGGTTCGGTCTGGCCACGCATGTCCTGCGGCACTGGGAGGCGGTGGGTCTGCTCGCGCCGGCCCGTATCGGCGGGGATCGCCGCCGGTACGGCACCGACGACCTCTATCGGGTGGCGGCGATCCTGCGCGCCAAGGAGGCCGGCTTCAGCCTGGACGATGTTCGCGAGGTGATCAACACGTCCGATCCCGCGGCACGGCGCGCCGTCCTCGTGCGTCAGCGGGCCGAGCTCGCCCGCCGCATCGCCGAGGCCCAGGCCTCGCTCGAGCTCATCGACTGCGCGCTGGACTGCGCACACGAGAACCTGCCCGGTTGCCCGCACTTCCAGGCAAGGCTGACCGAGCGCATCCCTCCGCCGCGTGTCCGCAGGTGAGGACCGACCCGAAAGCTTGATTTCGGGAGTGGCTCGGCCGGTGATCCTCTCTGCGGAGGGACGGACCGGACTGGCGACGCGGGCGGGCGGCGGACGTCGTACGGAGAGGTTGCTTGGTGGATTGGATCTTTCGCTGGGCGGAAGAGGGTTCACATCCGCCGTCATTCCTACGATCATGTGTCAAGTCGGGCGTCAAAAACTCAGCTTTTGGTCGTCCTGATCACTCTTGTCCGCTGTAATCGTTGTCAGCTAGGTCTGCTGTAATCGTTGTCAGTTCGGAGAACGGGCACAGATGAGCGAAGAGTACGTCGCCGTGCTGGGCACGGTCGGCCTGATGAGGGACGGGGTTCTGCACACCCCGCGGGCTCCGTTGCTCCGGGCCCTGCTGGGGTTGCTGGGCGCGGGCCAGGCGCCGCTGTCCCCCGAGTATCTGATGGGCGTGCTGTGGCGGCACGACCCGCCGCATGACCCGCGCAGCGCCCTGCACCTGGCGATGTCCAGGCTGCGCAACTACCTGCGCGCGAACGGGACCCAGATCGGGATCGCCACGACGGACGCCGGTTACCGCCTCGACGCGGGCCGCACCGACCTGGTGCTGTTCCGGGAGTGGACGGCCGGGTCGGGGGCGTCGTTCGAAGCGCTGTCGAAGGCGCTGGACCTGTGGCGCGGGCGCCCGTTCGCCAACGTCCCGGGCAAGCGGTGCGACAGCCGCCTGGTGGACGTCCTCCTCAGCGAGCGCGACGCGGTGACCATCCGCGCCGCCCGCGCGGCGCTGGACCAGGGGGCTGCCGCGGCCGCGGTCGCGCTGGCCGAGCCGCTGTGCCATGCCGAGTCGCTGGACGAGGCGGCGCACGCGGTCCTGATCGAGGCGCTCGTGGCCGCCGGCAGACAGGGCGCGGCGGCACTGGTGTACGACGAGATCCGGCGGCGGCTGGCGGCGGAGCTGGGCATCGGACCGGGGACGCTCCTGCGGCAGGCGCACCTGGCCTGCCTGGACGAGCCACCGCGGCACGACGGGCGGGGCGCCTGCCGTGCCCGCCGCCCGGCCACGGACCACCTGCTGGGCCGGCAGGAGGAGCTGGCGCGGATGGCCGAGCTGCTCGCCGGGCATCGCGTCGTCACGATCATCGGGCCGCCCGGCGTCGGCAAGGCCAGTTTCGCCGCGCGGTTCGCGGCCGACGCCGCCGGGCGCGGCTTCGCCGGCGTCCACCACCTGCGTCTGGCCGAGCCGGCCGCTCACGGGCCGGAGCAGGAGGAGATCCAGGTGCAGGAGGCGGTCCAGGAGCCGGGGGACTCCATGCTGGTGATCGACAGCGGCCCCTGTGCCTCCGGCCGGGTCCGGGGTGTCGTCGAGCGGCTGATCCGGGAGCGCGGCCCGCGGGCCGTCCTGGTGGCCGCGGTCCGCCCGCTCGGCATCTCGGGCGAGGCCATCTGGGCGTTGCGCCCGCTCGACCCCGCCTCGGCGGAGCTGCTGTTCCGCCGGCGGGCCGGCGAGGCCGTGCCCGGGCTGGCGCTGGCGGAGCGGGAGCAGCCCTACGTGCGTGAGCTGTGCCGGCAGGCGGACGGGCTGCCCGCCGTCGTGGAGAGCCTCGCCTCTCTGCTGCGGACCTTCCCGCCGCGGGAGCTGGCCCGGCACGCCGCCGCGAACCTGGGCGCGCTCATCGACGGCGCCAACCCGCCCGCCGCGCGCTTCACCGCCGGCCTGGATCGGGTCTGGCACGAGCTCACCGCGCCCCAGCGGGCCATGCTGCTCAGGCTGGCCGTCCTGCGCCGCGACTTCGGCCTGGAGGACATCGGTACGGACTGCACGCAGGAGGCAGGCCGGCCGGTCGAAGCCGGGACGGTGCTCAACTCGCTGGTGGCGCTGGTGGACTGCGGCCTGGTGCTGCCCTTCGAGGCCGGGGCCGGCCGCAGGTACCGGCTGCTCGACCCGATCAGGGCGATGATCGTCCACCGGTACGCGGCACAGGCGGCCCTGACGGCCGTGGGGCCGCCGCAGGCCGGTGGGCGAGCGTGGTGGGACTCCATCCGTACAGGTCGGCCGGTCTCGGAGCTGTCGTTGATCAGGTCGGATTGTTGATCGGGCCGGATACAGGAAGGCCGCGCCCGGCCGCGAGCGGCCGGGCGCGGTCACGTCGTGTCCGCTGACTCTCGTCGAGCTCTGCTTCAGCAGACCCAGACGTCGACGTACGTGCAGCCGGTGCACCCGGTCATTCCGCCGACCACGTGGCACAACTTCCGCTTCCGCACCAGGTTCTTGCAGGAGCAGGTCACGTAAAAGGAGGTGTCGGCCTTCGCGGTCGCCTTCGGCACCAGCCTTTCGAGTACCCGGTCACCGAGTCTTTCCAGCATGCCTGTCATGACGATTCACACCTTCCGTGGAGGGGCTGTCCTGATCAGGAAGTTATCGGCAGGGCATACGACCGCCCGTATATCCGCGCTACAGCCTTCCGCTCCTGGTCTCCCGTCACGGCCGGGCTCGTCGTAAGGCTCGGGCGCGCTCTTCCGGCGTGTCATGGGCGACGGACAGCTCCGCCGCCACCAACCTGACCAGGTCGTGCATGCGGAAGCGAGCGCCGGCCGCCGGCTCCAGCAAGCGGAATTCGGTCAGTTCGTCGAGCGCGGCCTCGGCCAGGTGCGGGTCCACGTCGAGCAGCGCCGCGGTCCGCCCGATGCCGACCTCGGGCAGGTCGAGCACGCCCAGCAGCCGGCAGGCGCGTGCGGCCGCCGTCCTGACCGTGCCCGCGCGGTCGGTCAGGAGCCCGTAGCTGGCCTGGAAGCAGGAACGGATGCTCAGGCCCGGGGCCTGTAACACGTCCAGACGCCTTCGCCGGTCGCGTAGTCGCTCGCCGAACCTCCGCAGGGACCAGTTCGGGCGGCTCGCGAGCCGGGTGCCCGCGATGTGCAGCGCCAGCGGATGGTAGCCGCACCAGCGCGCCACGTCCGCCGCCGCCTCGGGCTCGGCGGCCACCCTGGACTCGCCCACCAGCAGCCTGAGCAGGCGCACGGCGTCTGTCTCGTCGAGCATGCCGACCGCGATCGGCACCGCGTCCACGGTCGCGGGGAGGGTACGACTGGTGATCAACGCGGCGCAGCCGTCGCTCGCCGGGAGTAACGGCGTCACCTGCGCGGCGTCGGCCGCGTTGTCGAGGATCACCAGGACCCGCCGTCCGGCCAGCAGCGACCGGTAGGCGGCGGCCGCCTCCGCCGTCGTCGCGGGCACCTCACGCCCGGGAACGCCCAGGGCACGCAGGAAACCGCCGAGCGCGTCGGCAGGCCGCAGAGGCGGCACGCCGGGACTCGATCCTCGCAGATCGACGTAGAGCCGGCCGTCGGTGTAACGGCCGGTCGCACGGTGCGCCAGGTGCAGGGCCAACGCCGAGGTGCCCACTCCGCCGGCGCCGTGCAGCGCGATCACCCGGGCTCCCGACCCCGGCGGCGCGGCTCCGTACAGTACGTCGTTCGCGCGCGCGAGCTCGGAGCGCCGGCCGACGAACGCCGACGGCTCGGGAGGCAGCCGTCGCGCACGCCGATACCCGTCCCCGCCGTCGAGCGTCACGCCACCGGTGTCCGCGAGCATGCCCGTGCCGCCCGGAGTGAGCATGCCCGTGTTGCCCAGGTCCGTGCCGGTGAGCAGGCCCGTGCCGTCCAGAACCGGGTCCCCGTCCAGGATCGCCCGGTGCAGTCGGCGCATTTCCGCGCCGGGGTCGAGCCCGAGTTCGTGCGCCAAAACCCGGCGGGCCGTCGCGAACGCCTCCAGCGCGCCCGTCACGTCCCCACATCGGTACAGCGCCACCATCGACTGGGCGTGCAGGCGCTCGCGCAGCGGATATCGCCTCGTCAGCTCGCGGAGCCGGTCGAGAGCGGCCCGGTGTGAGCCGAGTGCGAGCCGGACGTCGAGGTGCTCTTCCACGGTGCTCAGGTAACGGTCGGTCAGCTGGGCGACCACATCGCGGAGCACGGGTCCCAGCGGCACGTCCTGCGCGGCCGTCCCCCGCCAGATCCCGAGAGCTCGCTCGTACGCGTCCTCCGCCGCGCGGAGATCCTTTCGGACGAGCGCCTTCCTGGCCAGCGTGAGCAGTTCCTCGAACAGGAAGAGGTCGAGCTCAGGGGGGTCGACCTGAAGAAGGTAACCCCCGTCGGAGGTGACCAGCCGCCGGCCGGCCCGAGGATCGGCGGCCGACAGCAGGTGACGCAGCCGCATGACGTACGTGTGCACATTCGGCACGGCGGAACGGGGAGGTCGCTCGTCCCACACCTCCGCCACCAGGGACTGGATCGGCACGGTGCGGCCGGCGTGCGCGAGCAGCATGGCGAGAACGGTGCGTTGCTTGTGCGCCGAGACCCGGACGGGCATCCCCTTGAGCTGGACGCCCAGGGGGCCGAGAAGGTGGAACCTCACCTGTCCGCTTCCGTCGTCAGCCCGCCGGACCCGGCCGGCCCGTTCAGCTTGCGCAGCGCCACCCCGAGTAGGTGATCAGCGGGGAAGAGCCCGCGGTGCCGGGAGTCGATGCTGTCCGGATTGTCGCCGAAGACCACCACCGCCCCGGCGGGCACCCGCTCCAGGCCGTCCTGCCCGGCCACCCCCGCCGGCAACGGGTCGCCGGGAAGCGCGGCGGCCCGTTTGATGTTCCAGTGCCGGCCGTCCGAGGCGGGCGGACCCGGCTGGTACGGGCCGGACGGATCCAGCGGTGGTTCGAGCACGATGACGTCGCCCCGGCGCACTTGTCCGATCCGCCGTCGCCGTACCAGGACCCGGTCGCCGTCGGCCAGGGTCGGCGCCATGCTCGCTCCCTCCACGGTGACCACCACGTACCGGCGGCGAGCCCGCCGGAGGCCCACGCCCAGCGCGAACCCGGTGGCGGACAACCCGCACAGAACCCACGTGACCGCGTTCATCGCACCCCTTTTGATCAGTCAGTGGACGGGCAGGCTAGGCCTCGACCTGCAGGCCAGGTAGTCCCTGGCCTGCAGGTCGAACAGCTCGGCGTATCCGCCGCCGACGGCCATCAGGTCGTCGTGCGTTCCCCGCTCCACGATCTCGCCGCCGCGCAGGACCACGATCAGATCCGCCGCCCGGACCGTGCCGAGCCGGTGCGACACGAGCAGGCTGGTGCGTCCCGCGCGGTGCTCGGCCAGCCGGGTGTGGATCTCGTGCTCGGCCTGGGCGTCCAGGCCCGCGCTCGGTTCGTCGAGGATGAGCAGGTCGCGTCGCTCCCTGAGGAGAGCGCGGGCCAGCGCCAGGCGCTGCCATTGGCCACCGGAGAGCACCACCCCGGCCTGCGGGTCGTCCTCGTCCTCCAGGCCGAAGAAGATCCGGCTCAGCAGCGTGTCGTAGCCGCGCGGCAGCGCCCGGACCATGTCGTGCACGCCCGCCAGGCGGGCCGCGGACTCGATCCTGGGCCGGTCGTGCAGAGCTTCGATCTCTCCCATCGCGATGTTCTCGGCCGCGGTGAGGTCGTAGCACATGTAGTCCTGGAAGAGCACGCCCATCCTGCGGCGCAGTTCGCTCGGCGGCACGTCACGGATGTCCACGCCGTCCCAGTAGATCGCGCCGCGCGACGGGTCGTAGAAGCGGCAGAGCAGTTTGATCAGCGTGCTCTTGCCGGCCCCGTTGAGCCCCACCAGCGCGACCGAGGCGCCGTGCGGGATGGTGAGGTCGACCCCGCGCAGCACCCATGGGTGGCCGTCGTCGTAGCGGAACCACACGTCGCGGAGCTCGATGCCGTGCCGCATCGCGGGCAGCACGGCGGCCTCGCGAGGCGGCGACGGCAGGTCGTCGGGCAGCGACGTCACCCCGGCGTGATAGCCGAAGAGCAACAGCGCATGATGGGCTCCCGCCACGGTCTCCACCAGCCCGACCAGTGCGGCCTGCGCCCCCGCCACGGCGCCGGCGAACGCCGTCACGTCGCCGAGGCTGAGCCCTCCATTCAGGGCGGTGAGCACCGCCCACAGCAGCCCCGCACCGGCGACGGCCGTGGAGAGCAGGGCGAGCAGCGACTGGGTGATCGCCTCCTGCCGGTCCAGCCGCCGTTCACCGGCCTGCAACGTGGCGAGCTCGCCGAGCACCCGGTTCTTGAGGAAGCCGCCGAGTCCGAACAGCCGGACCTCTTTCGCCGCCCGGACGTCGGTGATGAGCGACGAGTAGAGGATCTGGCGCCGCGCCGTGGCGGACAGTCCGGCCAGCATCCCCACCCGCCGCCTGACCATGACCATCCGCGCGACCAGGGCGGGGATGGCGGCCGCCGTCACGAGGCCCGCCATGACCGGGCTCAGCAGCGTCAGACTGACCAGCAGGCTGACCAGGGTGATCACATTGCGTGCGGCGTCGAACAGGCCGGAGGACACCGGCGTCAGCGCACCGCCGGTCGCCTCCGCCGCCATGCGCAGCCGGTCGAGGAACACCGGGTTCTCGAAGCGGGACAGGCCCTGGAAGCCGGTGACCGCGGCATAGAGCCCGTCCTGGAGCAGCCGGTCCAGTCGCCGATCCAGCTCCGTCCGCAGGTAGGTGGTGACGTACGGCACGACTCCCGAGGCGAGGCCGAGCAGGGCGAGGGCCCCGGCCGCGGGCAGCGCCTGATCCGGATCACCGGCGGCGAGCCCGTCGACGAGGACCTTCGTCCCCCACACGAGACCGGTCGGCAGCAGACCGGCGACGACCGTGAGCGCGAGCTGGCACACCACCAGGCCGGGTCCGGCCCGCCAGGACAGCAGCCCCACCGTGGCGGCGTGCCGCAGCGGTCTGCGTGGCAGGTCCTCGATCGGCGTGTCGCCGGCGGCTGACGCCGCGCTCATACCGTCGCGGCCAGTTCGGCCAGGTGGTCCGCGTCCGTGTCGGCCTGGACGATCCTGCCCTCGGCGTCGACCCGCAGGAACAACGGGAACGTCTGGATACCGAGGTCCGCCGCCACGGCGGCCGCCTCCTCCGCCACGACGACGGCGGACGCCTCGCCGACCACGTCGACCAGGTTCTGGAGCTGCCGGCCCGTCCCGGTGACGAACGCCAGGGACGTGCCGGGGCGGGCCTCGGCCGCGAACTTCGGGGCGTGCTCGTGGCACGAACCGCAGTCGGCGTCGAAGAATCCCACCAGCCGCGGGCTGGGCACGGCACGCGTGGCGGTGGCGGGCAGCGTGCGTCCGACCAGGAACGAGGGGTCGAAGGGGAGCGTCCTCGGTTCGCCGGCGAGGCGCTCCAGCTCGGTGGTGTGCTCACGCAGGCGGCGCAGCACCGCGAAGGTGAGCAGCAGGTTCACCAGGCAGAGCACGCCGACCAGGACGACGGCGGCGATCAGAAAGGGCATCGGACGATCTCACTTCCGGTCATCGAGACGAGACGGTGAAAAGGGCCACAAGGTCGTCGAGTCGTACGACGATCAGGATCCCCACGGCGGCGACGACCGCCGCCAGGGCGAGACCGGCGGGGTGGGCGGGAGATCCGGTGCCGGCGGTGGCGAGTCCGGCCGCGAGCCCGGTGGCGGCGCCTGTGATCAGCAGCAGATTGCGCACCACGTGCACCCGGCCGAGCGGGGTGTCGGACGCGCCGAAACACCGGCACGTCCCGCGCCGCCCCCGGCGCAGTGCGGCGAGGATGCCGGCGGTCATGACGGTGAGGGTCGCGCCCGCCGCGGCCAGACCCGCGATCACGGTGGGCGGGAACAGCAGCAGGAGCACCACCACCGCCTCGGCCCCCACCAGCGCGTACGCCGCCAGCGCGGACCAGGCTCCCGAGAACAGCCCGAGCGCCCTGATCGAGGCGGCGAACGCCTCGAAGTCGGCACGCCCGCGGACCTTGCCCGCGAGCGCCAGCACGAAGACCCCGGCCAGCAGCACCCGGCAGGTCGTCATCAGATAGAGCATCATCTAGCCGGTTCGTTCCATTTCCTACCGGGTCCGGCGGCGGCACTCCGGCCGCCGCCGAACCACACTGGAGCCGTCAGCAGGACCTGATGAAGTACGTGTCGCACGGGCCGCACGAGGAAAGGCCGCCGACCACGTGGCAGAGCTTCATGACGTCGGCGGGCGGCCGGCAGTAGCAGCGCTTGTAGAAGCTGGTGTCCGCCTTCGCCGTGGCCTTCGGCACCAGCCGGTCGAGTATCCGGTCACCGAACCCGCGCAGCAATGCGTTCATCTGGAACCACCTCTCTCTGCAGGAGCGTGTTGGATCATGACGCTAGTGAGGGCGCCTACAGGGGCCGATACATCCGCGCTACACCGGGCGGCGAGCTCCGCGGCGAAGAGCCGCAGCAGATCGTGCATGCGGAAGCGGTCGGCGCCGATCGGCTCCAGCAGGCGCGCCTTCATCAACTCCTCCAGCGCCGCGTCGGCGACCTTCGCCTCGACGCCGAGCAGCTCGGCGGCGCGATCGACGCCGACCTCGGGCAGGTCGATCGCGCCCAGCAGCCGGAAGGCGCGCACGGCCACGTCCTTGACAGGGCTCACGCCCTCCTCCAGCGCCGCGACGCTCACCTCGAAGCCGGAGCGGACGCTCAAGCCGGCCGTCTGGAGCTCGTCGAGCCTCCGTCTGCGGTCCCGCAGCCGTTCGCCGAAGCGGCCGAGCGACCAGTCGGGGCGGCCGGCGAGGCGGGCGCCGGCGATGCGCAGCGCCAGCGGCTGGTGACCGCACAGCCGCGCGATGTCGGCCGCCGCCCCGGGCTCGGCGGTCACCCGGGTCTCGCCCGCCAGCATCGTCAGCATCCGCACCGAGTCCGGCGGGTCGAGCATGCCGACGGAGATCTGTACGGCATCCAGGGTCGACAGCATGGGCCGGCTCGTGACCAGCGCCGCGCATCCGTCGCCGGCCGGGATCAGGTGCGTCACCTGGGCAGCGTCCACGGCGTTGTCGAGGAACACCAGCACGCGCCGGTCGGCCAGCAGCGACTGGTAGACGGCCGCCGCCTCCGCCTCGGTGGCGGGTACGTCGTCGTGCGGCACCCCCAGCGCCCGGAGGAACCGGCCGAGCACCTCCGCCGGCGGCAGCGGCGGCCTACCTGGAGTGGAGCCCTGCAGGTCGGCGTGGAGCAGGCCGTCGGCGTAGTGACCGCCGGCCAGGTGCGCCGCCCGCAGCGCCAGAGCCGTCTTCCCGGCTCCGGCGGGACCGTGCAGCGCGAGCAGCCGTGAGCCGGCGCCTGCCTCGGCGTCGCGCCACAGCACGTCGAGCGCCTGGGAGAGCTCGACCGACCGGCCCGCGAACACCGCCGGCTCCCGCGGCAACTGGCGTGGCCGGGGGTGGCTGCTCCGCACGTGTACGGCCGCCGGCCCGCCCGGCGACTCCACGTCCGGTTCCCGGCGCAGGATCGCCTGGTGCAACCGGCGCAGCTCCGCACCTGGCTCGACGTCGAGCTCGTCGGCCAGGACCTGGCGGGCCGCCCGGAACGCGTCCAGCGCGCCGGCCACGTCGCCGCACCGGTACAGCGCGACCATGAGCCGGCCGCGCAGTCCCTCCCGCAGCGGGTATCGCACCGTCAACGCGCGCAACCGCTCGGCCGCCGCGGCATGCCTGCCGAGCGCGAACTGGACCTCCGTGAACTCCTCGACGGTGTTCAGGTAGTGGTCGGTCAGGTGGGCGACGACCTCGCGCAGGGCCGGGCCGAGCGGCACGTCCTCGACCGCCATGCCCCGCCACAGCGCGAGCGCCTTGGCGTACTCGTCGTGCGCCGTCTCGAGATCGCCTCGCTCCTGCGACCGGCGGCCGCGGGCGGACAACGTCTCGAACTGGGCGAGGTCCACCTCGGCGGGCTCGACCCGGAGCAGGTAACCACCGTCCGAGGTGACCAGCCGCTCGCCGTCCGGGTGGGCGGCGGGGGAGAGCAGGTGGCGCAGCCGCATGAGGTAGGTGCGCAGGTTCGCCACCGCCGAGGGGGGCGGTCGCTGATCCCACACCTCGGCCACCAGCGAGGTGACCGGCACGGGGTGGTCGGCGTGCGCGAGCAGC
The DNA here is from genome assembly GCF_035920485.1 of Nonomuraea glycinis. GTDB lineage: Bacteria > Actinomycetota > Actinomycetes > Streptosporangiales > Streptosporangiaceae > Nonomuraea > Nonomuraea glycinis. The sequence goes on along the minus strand of NZ_CP109166.1, from coordinate 8,490,236 downwards.
ATGGCGAGGAGCGTGCGCTGCTTGGGCGCCGCGATCCGCAGGGGGGTGCCGGCGGGTTGGATCCGCATCGGGCCAAGGAGTTGAAACCGCAACAATCCTGCCTTTCACCCCGAACGCCTGGAGTCCCACCGGAGCACGATCTCGTCGACTGTCATCTCGACACGACGGACGACGTCGTCTCGATCAAGGCCGGGCGCCGATCCGTGGGCGGCTCCCCGCGACCCGCCCACGGACCTCGCCCGGCCCCGCCGGTCCCGGTCGTTCAGCCGCAGTGTCCCCACGAGCTCAGGCTCTGGAAGCGCTGGCCACCTGGCCCGTCCGAGGCGATGCCGCCGAACTGCACACACTTGCCGGCGGCCTTCACCCGCACGGGACCGGCATAGCTGGTGAAGTTGCCACTGTCGCGGTGGATGGTGCTCGATCCCGACACCTGGATGCGGGCCTGGGTGTAGGTGGCGGTGCCGATGTCCGCCGTCTTCATGGTGACCACGCAGTTGTAGCCGTTGCCGCTGTTGTAGAGCAGGTAGACCGTCGCCCACAGCTTGCCGGTGCTGATCGGCAGCGTGTCGATGACCCCGTACCCGGAGCCGCACACGCTCTGCGGTGAGGCGGCGGCGGTGGTCGCCCCGGCGGGAACGGCCTGGAGGAGGAGCGCGGCGGCCGCCGCCGTCGCCAGAGCCCGAGCGGAGATGCGTCCTACGTCCACGTTAGCGCCTTTCGTTAGGGCGGCCGCAGCACGGCCGTCGCCGTAGACGATCATTCGGAGGGCCTCGGCGGGTCAACCCCTTCACAGGCCAGGAATCGGACTTTCGACGCAATCGGGGATGCGGACAGGTGGCGGAAACCGTACGGAAAGATCGCCTGACCGATCAGGGCACCATGACGGGGAGCTGTGGACGGTACGCCACGACCGGCGCTCACATGAAGTTGCGGGTGTGCAGGGCGGCCAGGTCGGCGGCCTCGTCAGCCGGGAAACCGAGCCGGACCAGGCGGTTCCTGCGGCCGTCGAGCATCTCCGCCTGGAGCACCTGGACCGCCGCGTGCCCCCGGGCGATCGCGGCGGGACTCCACTCACCGGCCGCCAGCACCGTCAGGGAGTCCAGTACGTCCGCGTTGATGCCGGCGGTGTCGGCCAGCGCGTCGTGCCGCCGCTCGATCGCGCCTCGGAGCGTGCCCCGGAAGGCGGGGTCGGCGCGCGCCTGCTCCTCCAGGTGGGCGATGCCGAACGCGACGTGCCGGGCCTCGTCCTGGTGGGCCAGGGTGACGATCCGCCGGGTGACCGGGTCGGGCGCGTACCGGTCCAGGAAGGACAGCAGGTTGAGGAAGCTGCCCTCGCCGAGCACCGACAGCAGGAACGAGGCGAGGGAGAAGTCGGGCTCGGCCAGCAGCGACATCAGGGAGGCGCGCCCGCCGACGGAGGAGGTCCCGAGCTCATCGCCCTTCAGCGTCGCCCGGCGGGTGAACACCTCGACGTGCCGGGCCTCGTCCGCCGCCTGCACGGCCAGCAGCTGCGTCACCTCCCGGAAGTGCGGGTGCACCCGGGCCAGCAGCCGCGCGGGGATGACCAGGGCGGCCTGTTCGTTCTCCACCAGGTAGGTCATCACCTGGACGACCGCCGCCTCGATCTCGGCGGGCAGCTCGAACGGGGTGTCCCAGACGACCGCCGCCACCGGGTCCCACTGCCGGGCCACCGCCTGCAGGTAGAGCTTCGGCGCCAGCTCGGACCACACGGTCTCCTTGCGGTCGAAGTCGAAGGGGACCGCCGGGCCGCCCGACTCCACCAGGGCGCCACGGGCCGCCAGCCCCCAGTGCGCGGGGGGCCGGGCGACCAGGCCGGCGGGGGAGGAGCCACCGGCCCGTTCCGCCCCGGCCCACCGGTCGTGTCCGGCCCGGCCGCGGACGATCCACGCGCGCACCCGGCCGTCACGCTCGTCCGCCGGGAGGAGCTCGTGGCCCTCCCGGCGGCACCACGCGGCCAGGTGCACGACGAGCGCCTCGTCCGTTCCCGCGACCGCGAGCCGGCCGCCGACGGGCAGCAGCGCCAGCTCCCGGCGCAGCAGGAGGTGGGCGCCCCGATCGAACCCCACGTCCCCCAGGTCGAGAGCCGGGACCGTCACGGCCGGTAACCGTCGGCGGTGATCCGGCCGTCCCGGTCGTAGAAGCCGCCGGCGTCCACCGCGGCCTCCAGCTCGCCGTATCCGCTCGTACGGCCTTCCACCCAGGCGGTGAGACCCTCCAGATCGAGGAGGGGACGCACCTCCGGGTCGGCGTACGACATGCCGGATAGCAGCTCGCCGAACAGCCGGACGAGCTCCTCCGGCGCGGAGTCGACGACGGTCATGTTGCAGTGGTCGTACGCCGCCGTGCCGGTGAGGATCCGGGTGGCGCCGGGAGACAGCGTGCCCTCGCGGCTGAAGAGCAGATGGTTGGCGTCGACCATGCAGGCCGCGGCCACCTCGCCCGCCAGCAGCGCCCGGGCGGCGTCCCGCTCGCCGCCGATGTGGTCGCCGTGCAGGCCCACCCCCACCTCGAAGCGGCGTACCTCGAACGTCGCCCCCGCGACGCGCAGGTGATGCAGCGGCAGGAGGGTGGCCTGCGGCGAGTCGACGGCCCCGGTGCCCACGACCTGTCCTTTGAGGTCGTCCAGGGCGGCGATGCCGGAGTCGGCGCGCACGACCACGACGGAGCGCAGATCGCGGTCGGTGTCGCGCATCACCAGCGGACGCACCGAGCGGCCCGCGGCGGCGGCCAGCCGCCGGGCGCGGACCCACGCCAGCGGCGAGTTCCAGGCGGCGTGGACGCGTCCCGCGACGAGGTCCTCGACCTGCCGCTCGTAGGTGGAGTAGAGCACGAAGTCGAACGGCAGGCCGTTGCGCAGGAGCCAGGACCGGAACCCGGTCCAGATCGGCACCACCTTCGCGTCGTAGGCCACCGCTCCCATGAGGAGCGTCACGACGCGCCTCCGTCGAGCAGCGGCAGGCCGAAGGAGACCCGGCCCACGAAGTCGTGCAGGGCCTCCGTGGTGGGGGCCATGACCCGGGCGGCCAGGGCGTCGCGGAAGTGCCGTTCGATGCCGAGGTCCCGCCGCAGCGCCGACCCGCCGCAGAGCCGCATGACCTCGTCGCCGATCTCGACCGCCGCCTCCGCCGCGACGGCCTTCACCTGAAGGACCCGCAGCATGGCGTCCTCGCGCCCGGACTCGAGCGCGGCGAGGGTGTCGTTCAGGAACGCCCGGGTCTGGTCGGCCCTGGTACGGATGCGGGCGTAGGAGGACCTGGCCGGGAGCTGGTCCGCCAGCCGCTGCCCCAGGTGGGCCAGGTTGGTCCTGGCCAGGTGCTCGTGGGCCTTGGCCGCCAGCGCCTCGATGACGCCCAGGGAGCAAGCGGCGTTGAGCACCAGGAAGGTCGGCAGCACGGTGGCGAGCGCGATGTCGAGCCCGTCCCCGTCCGTGCCCAGCATGGCGTCCGCCGGTACGCGCACCCCCTCGGCCGCCATCGGGCTGGAGGCGTTGGCGCGCAGGCCGAGGCCGTCGTAGGAGCCGCTGACCGTCAGCCCGGCCGCGTCGCGGGGCACCAGCCACAGCGTCATGGGACCGTCGCCGGACAGCGGCCGGCTCGACCAGACGTACCCGTCCGCCTCGCCCGCCGCGGTGACGAAGCTCTTGCGCGCGTCCAGCCGGATCTCGCCCCCGTCGGCCTCGGCGGTGCTCAGCGGCGCCCAGAAGTGGCTGCGCGAGCCGGCCTCGGAGAAGGCCAGCATGGCCAGGTAGCGGCCCGCCGCGATCTCCCGGCGCACCTCGGCCGGGCCGTGCGCCTCAAGCGCCGCGGTGGCCGAGTAGTGCATGAGAGTGATCATCGCGGTGGATCCGCAGGCGGTGGCCAGTTCGGTGATGACCTCGGCGGCGGCCCTGAGCCCCTGTCCGCCGCCGCCCACCTCCACACTGCTGGTCAGGCCGAGCAGGCCCGCCTTGGCCAGGGCTTCGATCGCGGCGCGCGGGAACTCCCCGGCGCGGTCGACCTGGGCCGCGGAGGGAGCGACCACGTCCGCGATCACGTCCGAGACAACGGTGTGCATGTAGCCCCATTCATTGATGGTTCGGTGTGTTCCGCCCTCGGACCCCGCCCGACCGGCGAGGCCGGCGATCCAGCTGAGGCGCGGCGTCAGAGCGGGCCCGGCGTCAGAGCGGGCGCGGCGTCAGATCCGGCTGCGATGGGCGAACTCGGCCGCGCGGGACGCCTGCTGTGGATCGCATGGGGGCATCATCGGCCCTCGCGCTTTCCTGCATCTTTCCCCGCCCTTTCCGCTGACTCGCTCGCCGGGCGTTCCCTACGCTTTCATCGGCCTTCCTGGACCGGCGGTGCCCATCCCGAATCTTGCTCGGGGCTTGAGCAAGTTTTACGGTCAGCGCACGTTGCGGCTTGGCCGAGCGGCCATCAAGCGCCAGTACGGCCGTGCCCCTCGCCGACTGAACCAGGTCAGCGAGGGGCACGGCCATCCGAGCGTGGCGGGGGAGGCCGTCAGGTCAGGCGTCCCTCAGGTCGGCGGAGGCGGTCGCCCTGGCGTTGAGGATCACCACCATCAGCAGCAGGAGCAGCCCGGCGAAAGTGGTGATCTTGCCTATGGCTTCGGCGATCCAGCCGATCAGGACCGGGCCGAACAGCAGGCCGGAGTAGGTCATGGTGGTGAACCGGGACAGCGCCATCGCCGCGCCGTCCGAGCTGCCGTGCCCGACCGCGCTGAAGATGAGGGGCAACAGGACGGACAGGCCCACGCCGACCACGCCGAAGCCGACGATGGTCACCACCGCGTTCGGGACCGTCACGACCATGGCCAGACCGGCGAACGCGACCGCGCCGCTCACCCGGACCAGGGGCGGCGCGCCGTACTTCTCGTGCAGGCGGTCGCCGACGAGACGGCCGCCGACTTGGCAGATGTTGAACAGGATGTAGCCGAGCGAGGCGACGGCCAGGGTGGCGCCGCGGTCGTCGATCAGCAGGACGCCGCTCCAGTTGCCGACCGCGCCCTCCAGGATGAGGACGCTCGCCCCCATCGCGCCGAGCAGCAGCACCCGGGGCGTCCAGCCGGCCCGCCAGCGCATCCTGATCTTCTTGTCGGGCTCCGGCTGCTGGTCGGCGCCGGCGGGCAGCATCCAGAAGCCGACCACCAGCGCGAGCGCGGCCACGCCCACGCCCACCCAGGCGAAGTGCGTCGCCAGGGAGATGTCGAGCTGCAGCGTCAGGCCGCCCAGCAGGGAGGCGCCCAGCGCGCCGATGCTCCAGGCGGCGTGGCAGCGGTTCATCACGGCCCGCTTGAGCGTGCGCTCCACCGCGATCGCGTGGGAGTTCATGGACACGTCGAGCAGCCCGTCGATCAGGCCGAAGACCACCAGCGCGACGGCGAGCTGGATCGGGTCGGCGGCCACCGCGATGCCGATCAGCGACAGCGGCAGCGCCACGCCGGTGATCCTGGCGATCGGCGCGCTGCCGAACCTGGCGACCAGCGCGCCGGTGACCTGCATGGAGATCACGGCGCAGACCGACGGGACGACCAGCAGCAGGCCGAGCTGCCCGTCCGTGAGACCGTGCTCGACCTTCAGGGTCGGCACCCGGATCAGGAACGTGGCGAAGGCGAGCCCCACGATGAAGAACATGGACATCGCGGCCAGCCTGGTCAGGGCCGCGGTGCGTGGCTCGGGGTCGAGTTCGGGTGTGGTCGTGTCCTCAGGCGCCGTCATCGCCGGCCCACTCCTTCATCCATCGGGTGTCCGCCTTCTCGCCCCGGAGGATGAACCGCAGGTCCACGGAGACGCGCATGGCATCGGTCACAGTATCGAGCGAGGCGTGCACCAGGTGCGGACTGTGCACGGTGAGGTCGCCCGCCTCATAGTCATGCCACAGCCACCGGCGGCCGACGGCCTGCGCCGTGGCCCGGAGGTCGTGGCTGATCGGCCGGGGGTCGCCGGCGCGGTCGCTGCCGAGCCGCGCCCGCTCGAACCGCTCGGCCGCCTCCCGGTGCGAGCCTTCCAGGTAGACCAGGCCGCCGGCCTCCATCGGGCAGTCGCCGACCGGGATCCACATGGTGAGCACCCGCTCGCTGCCCCACGTCATGTAGGCGTGGTCGGTGTGCGCGCGCGAGGCCATCAGGGTGCCCGCGTGGAAGTGCCGCAGGATGGCGCGCGGCAGCCGGTCGACCGGGCCGCCGAGCAGCGCCTCCGCCAAACGCCGCAGCGCCGGCTGATCGGCGAAGGAGGCGAAGAGCCGCTCGCGGACGAAGGCGTGCGCCGGATGGCCGCGCACCCCGTGCGCGGGCAGCCCGTCGGGCACCCGGCCCGAGAAGATGCCCTCCTCGGGCGTGGACCCGGCCGCGAACAACCCGTCCGGGAACCTCGACAGGTACGCCCCGCGCAGGTCCAGCACCTTCCGCCGGTCGAGGAAACCGCGCAGCAGCACCACCCCGTCCTGGCGGAAACGCCGGCGCAGGGCGGGCAGGTCACCGGCCAGCGGCGTGCTGTCGGCCAGCGGCGCGAACAGCTCAGGGGTGAACGGGATGGGCACGCCGTTGGACGTCACCGCCTGCCGGGACATCAGTAGACCCCCTCGATGACGCGTGGCGCGTCCTCCGACTCGTACGCCCCCACCTGCGACACTCCCGGCCACGGGAACCACGGATGCGCGGGGGCGGCGACCGCCGTGTCCCGCTCCAGCAGGTTGGGCAGGAACAGGTCTTCCAGCAGGGTCACCACCCGGATCCGCCCCCGCTCCCCGACGGGGACCTCCTGCCACACGTCGTCCGGCCGCACCACGTGCATGACCGCCAGCGGCGGCGGCAGGTGGTGGCTGTTCGGCGCGCCGGGCTCCAGGGCGTCACCCTGCAGCGCGTGCCCGGACAGCGTGTTGCCGTAGGTGTCGATCCACTGCACGTCCTGGAGATACTCCTCGCGCAGGTAGCGGGCCTCCTCGGGCGAGCAGGAGGTGCCGCCGGTGCACACCGCGCGCACGCCGTACGCGCTGAGGGGTTTGCGGAGCGCCGGCGCGAGCGACATGAGCAGCCGGGAGGTGGTGAAGAGCAGCGCGGGCCGTTCGTCCTCAAGGATGTCCGCGGTCTGCGCGATCAGATGGCCGACGTAGGCGTCGGCCTCTCCCGAGGCACGGACCAGCTGCTTGACCCAGCGCGGGTCGAAGTCGACGGAGAAGACGGCCGCGCCCCAGCTGTCGCCGAGCAGCTTGACGAAGTGGCCGTAGGCGTGCGGGCCGCTGGGCGTCATGGCCAGGATGTCGACGCCGAGCAGGCCGCGCGCCTCCAGCATGACGCTATACATCCGCACGTCGTAGATGGCGCGGGTGACATCGACCACCCGGTACGGGCGGCCCGACGAGCCGCCGGTCTCCACGACCCGGAACGGGCGGCCGGCGAAGCCGCGCGGCACCAGGTCGCGCGCCCGCACCCCGCGCAGATCCGTCTTGTCGAACAGGCCGAACAGGCGCAGCGAGGCGTAGTCGGTGACGTCCCTGATCGGGTCGAAGGGCAGGCCGCCCTTGCGCGCCAGCCAGAACGCCGACCCGGTCCGGTCGTCGAAATGCCAGCTCATCATGCGTGCCGTCCACTCGTCGAGTGACTCGCGCAGCGGCGGGACGTGCTCTCGCATGGCCTCTAACAGGGAGCCGCCCGGCTCCGGGAGGTGATTCGTGTTCAGGACGACACTCCTTCCGGGGAGATCGCGAAGCGGGGCGGGTGGACGAAGCGCGATCGGGCGGCCAGGCCGCGCGCCCCGGCCCGGTCCGTGGCGACGATGACGGCGAACGGGAAGGGCAGCTCGACGCCGACCAGCGGGTGGCCGGGGTCGTCCACCTCGACCAGGGTGGGCGCCAGGAACCCTGCCGACAGCAGCGGCCGCCGGGTGAGCAGCCGCCCGCCGGGTTCGAGCCGCTCCATGACGAACGCGGCCAGCCGCGCGGCGTCGGGCTCGGGCCAGGCCGCCTGCGGGCGGCGCGGGTCCGGCGGGTCGAGCGAGATGCCGTCCAGCACCTCGGCGACCCGCCGGGCGAGCGGCTCGGTGCCGCGCAGGCAGGCCACCACGCAGGCGCTGGTGCAGAACCGGCCGGCGTCCTGCGCGATCCGCTCGGCGAGCCACTCGGGGTCCGGCGGCTCGTCCACGATCACGCAGGCTCGCCCCGGACCGCGGAACTCCAGCGCCGGCGGACCCGCCGCCCGCCGGGAGAGCTCCGCCGCCAGATCGTCCCCTCCGTACACGATCTGGTGGTCGGAGCTCTGGATGAGGGCATGCAGGGTACGGGGCGCGGTGGGGTAGTAGCCGAGCGTCTCGGCCGGCCAGCCCACGCTCAGCAGGGCCCCGATCAGGCGGGCCGACGACAGCGGCTCGCGCCGGCTCGGCCGGACCCAGACGGCCGCGCCGGACAGCGCCGCCTCCAGCACCGCCTCCAGGCAGGTGAAGGTGTTGGCGGGCAGCGAAACCAGGGTGAGGCCCCCGCGCTCCTCCGGCGCGAGCCCGGCCGACGGGCCGTCGTGCTCGTGAGGCGCCGGCTCCTCCAGTTGGGCGGCGAGCAGGTCGGACCAGCGCTGTACCAGGGCGGGCGGGAGTCCGGCCGCCGCGCCCATCGACGCGGCGAAGTCGCCGGGGTCCTGAACGCCGAGCCCTTCGACGGGGACCCGGCCGAACCTGAACAGGTCGACGGCCTCGCGGAGCAGGTCGAGCCGCCGGTCGCGGTCCGGTCCCGCGGCGCGGCCGGGGCCGTCCTGCGCCGTCCGGGCGCGCAGCCGGGCGGCGTCGTCGCGGACGATGATCTCCGGGGCCAGGCAGAGCGACCCGGCGCCGGGGACGGGCACGGTGTCCATCGACCGGTACCACCGGCCCCCGCGCAGCAGCGGGAGGACCGCCTGACCGATCACGAGAGCGCGTCCCGCAGGGCCTGGACGACCCGTTCCTGCTGGGCGGTGGTCATGCCGGGGAAGATCGGCAGGCAGATGTGGCGGGCGGTGAACGCCTCGGCGCGCGGGTAGGAGCGGTCGCCGAAGCGCGGGGCGAAGTAGGGCTGGCGATGCAGCGGGACGTCGTACACCTCGCCGGCCAGGCGCACTCCGCCGGCACGCAGCCGGCGCTTGAGCGCCGCCCGGTCCACGCCGTCCGGCAGCAACGCCAGGTACTTGTAATGATTTGTCGCGCAATCAGGCGAAATTTCGTGATGGGTGAGGGCGGGCACCCGGGCCAGGTTCTCGTCGTACCAGGCGGCCAGCCGCCGCCGCTCGGCCAGCACCTCCGCCAGCCGGGCCAGATGGGTGAGCCCCACGGCCGCGTGCAGCTCGCTCATCCGCCAGTTGCTGCCGAGGTCCTCGTGCAGGTTCTCCTCGAAGGACAGCTTGCCGTGGTCCCGCAGGCGCCGCACCCGCTCCAGGTCGGCGGGGTCGGCGGCGGTCAGCAGGCCGCCCTCGCCGCTGGTGATGACCTTGGTGGGGTAGAGGGAGAACGCGGCCAGCCGGCCGAACGTGCCCGCCTGCCGCCCGTCCAGCGAAGAGCCGAGCGCGTGCGCGGCGTCCTCGACGACCGCGACGCCCCGCTCGGCGCAGACGGCCAGCACCTGCGGCAGGGAGTCCGGCAGGACGCCGGCGAGGTGCACGGGCACCACCGCGGCCACGTCCTCATGGGCGTCCAGCGCCGCCCGCAGGCCATCGGGGTCCAGGCCGAGACCGTCGGGCTCCATGTCGACGAAGTCGACCAGCGCCCCGGCGCGGACGGCGCTCGCCGCGGTCGCGAAGAAGGTGTTGGCCGGGACCAGCACGGTGCGCCCCTCGACCCCGACGATCCGCAGGGCGATCTCCAGGGCGGACGAGCCGGAGCTGACGGCGGCGGTGCCACGGCCGAGCTCGTGGCCGGCCAGGTCCTCCAGCCGCGCGCCGCACGGGCCGAGCGTCAGCGACCCGGATGCCAGCGCGTCGTCCACCAGGTCCAGGACGTCCAGGCGGGCCCGTACGCCGAAGGACACCCGGGCGGCGGGCACGAACGGCTCGTCGTCGCCGGCGGCGGGCTTGGCCAGGGTGCGGGTGAAGAAGTCCGCCGCCTCGGCCAGGCCGGTGCTGTGGCCCATGGGCAGGTCGAGCACCTCGGCCCGGCCCGGCTCGTAGGAGGTGGCGATCCGCTCGCCGGCCTGTGCCGCGTCGTCGTGGTCGAGCCGCGCGTCGGCGTTGCCGTACTGGATCTGGAGGGGTGCGGGGGACAGGGCCGTGTACAGCTCGGGCAGGTCGGCGTGGCGCAGGATGGACGGCAGGGCGGTGTACTGGTTCCAGGCCAGCAGCTTGCCGATCATCGTCTGGTAGGTGCCCAGGTGGCTGGCCGCGCACAGCGGGATCGGCTCGTCCGCCAGGAGGGCGGTGTGCAGCGCCACGGCCGCGCCCATGCTGTGGCCGAACAGGCCGGTGGCCGCCACGTCCGGCCGGGCGCGCAGCCAGTCGAGCGCGGCCAGGGCGTCCTCGGCCAGCGCGGCGAGCAAGCTGCCCCCGTGCAGCCGCAACGTGCCGTCCAGTACGTCGCCGGCGTCGCGCCCGCCCAGCGCGGCGGGCGCGGCCCACAGGTCGAGGCCGTGGTCGAGGGTGAGGGTGAGGAATCCGGCCCGGGTCAGATGGGCGGCCACGTCGCGGCCCGGATGGTCGGGCGGGATGAGGCCGGTCACCCGCTCCAGGGTCGCGTTGCGCCCCGGGCACACCAGCACGCCCGGCCACGGCGGCGGGCCCGCCGGGGTGAGCATGACGGCGCGCAGCTCACCGCGGCCGTCGTGCTCGAAGACGTAGTGGTCCACGCGGGCCCCCTGCCGGTCCGCGCCGTAGGTGGAGCGGACCCGCAGGGTCCGCTCCTGGACGGCGGCCAGCCGCACGACCGCCCCGCGCACCTGCGCGTTGCGGATGGTCTGGTCCGGAGCACGTACGGGGGAGCGGCCGAGGTGGGTGAAGCGCTCGATCGGCGTCAACGGCGTCCTCGGATCTCAGACGAAGTCGGTGTGAAGCGCGTGGGGCACTTCGATGCGGTAGTTGTTCAGCGCGTCGTCGATCTTGATCTGCCCTCGGCGCAGCCATTCGAGCAGCTCGTTCTGCGGCCGGTAGAAGCAGGACTTGCACAGATCGGTCCGGCGCGGGTTGCTGGCCTCCCACTCGGCCCTGGGGCCGCCCTCGAGGACGGGGAGATAGCCCTCCTCCAGCACGTTGCCGATGAGGTAACGGCTGTTCAGGTGCACCTGTGGGCACGGGTAGAGGTTGCCGTCCGCGCCGACGGCCGTGACGAAGCGGCTGTAGTGGCAGTGCTCGAAGTCGCCCTCGACCTCTTCCACCTGGTCCATCGGGCCCCGGTCGAGCTTGGGCACGGAGATCTCGAACTCCTCCGACGACAGCGCGGCGACCTCGGTCAACGAGGCGGAGACCTCGGTTATGACCTCTTCGATGGTCTCGTGACCCATGGAGCTGTAGAACTCCGGCTCGAAGCGCACATAGTGCGCTCCGGAGTCGCGCACGGCCTGGGCGGCCTGAACGATCTCCTTGTAGTTCTGCCGGGTGATCACGAAGTTGAAGCCGATCCGGAACTCCGGGTCGACGGCCTGCTCGCGCAGGCGGCTCACGGCCTTGAAGAACGTGGTGAAGGTCCGCTCCTTGTCCCGGGTGATCTCGTTGAACGTCGCCTCGGTGCCGGCGTTGAGCCCGATCCGCACCCAGGTGTGCGTGTTGATCACGCAGTCGGAGATCTGCTGCTTGTGCAGGCGGGATCCGTTGGTGATGAGGCCGATGCGCAGCCCCGCCTCGTGCCCGGCCGCGCAGATCTCCGTGTATCCGCGATGAATGGTGCATTCGCCGCTGCCGCAGAACGTGACCGCCCGGCCGCCGGACTCGGCGAATTCCCGCATGAGCTTGACGCTCTTATCTGTGGGAATGGCGTCCTTGAAGGAGAACAGGTCGTAGAAGTTCTCCTCGTTCGGCGAATGGAAGTTGCAGAAATTGCAACGCATGTTGCAAGCGCCCATGATGCCAATGCGCATATGGATGGGCCGGAACGTCTCGCCGTTGACGAATTTCCGCAGCAGATCCTCGTGGGCCAGCACCTTGTCGGGTGCATGGGCCTGGTCGAGAGTGACCTCCGGTAGGCCGTCGCTGTTCTGGGGGCGCGCGGATCGATAAGTTTCGTCGGGCATCTCGTCTCCACCCTCGGCCGCTCAGTCTCCATGACGGCCGGTTAGTCGCGAGTCGTCGGCGGGCGCTTCGCCAGCATTCTAACGCCAGCTCGGGAAGGCCTCTATTCCTGCTGGAGGCAGGTTTTGGGAGCGCTCCCAGGAGACGCTAGGGTAAATGTCGAAATTGGTCAACCCCTCTTGTGAGGCAATTTTCCGCGCGGTAACGTTTGGCGCGCTCCGTGTTATTGCAGGTGAGAGGAATCGGCGTGGCAGAATTCCCGATAGCGTCGTCCGGAATGTCCGGAACGGAAGTCGGAGCACTTGGTCGCAGGCTGGCCGCTTATGTCTTCCTGGCGAACGATCCATCGGTTCCGGCCGTGGCGGCCGACTGGTGGGAGATCAGCGGCCCGCACTACAAGGAGGTGGCCGGAGCGGTGGCCGACCTCGTGGCCCGCGGTCCCGCCGCGGCGCTCGTGTCCCGGTTCGCCGACGCGCCCGACGACCGCCCGCTGGAGTCGGCGCTCGCCGACGCGCTCACCGACCTGCTGCGGGAGTTCCCCGACGAGCGCGCCCGGTTCGAGAAACTGGTCACCGCGGCCGACGAGCAGGTGCTGGTCGACTACCACAACGGCGAGCGGGCCGGCCGATCGGCCGCCGGCGCGAGCCTGGACGAGGTCGCCGTCTGGGCCCGGCCGCGGCTGCCCGTCACGATCGTGATCCCCTTCCGCGACCGGGTGGGCGGCGCCCGCGCCCGCAACCTGCTGGCCTGCCTGGCCGCCCTGCGCGACCAGCACCATCACGGCGCCCAGGTGCGCGTCACCGTGGTCGAGTCCGACTCTGAGCCGCGCTGGCGCGACACCGTCGAGCCGCTGGCCGACCACTACCTGTTCGCCCGGCACGACGGCCATTTCAACAAGTCGTGGGCGGTCAACGCCGGGGTGCGCAACACGCCCGGCGAGCCCGAGCTGATCTGCGTGCTGGACACCGACATCCTGGCGGACCGCCGCTTCCTGGCGCGCAACCTGGACAGGATGGCCGCCGACCCCGCGCTGTCGGCCTTCCTGCCCTACCGCCGCATGTACTGCCTCGACACCGAGTCCTCCGCCGCCGCCATCCGCCGCCGGATCGAGCAGGGCGAGGGCGACGTGCCGCTCGACGAGATCCGCTCGCTGGTGCTGCGCGAGCCGCCCGGCGCCTGCCTGTGGGTCAGGGCCGCGCTCTTCCACGAGATCGGCGGGTTCGACGAGCGCTACCAGGGCTGGGGAGGCGAGGACGACGACGTCGTGGCCAGGCTGGCCCGCGCCGGGCGGCTGACCCGATTCGACGACCCGCTGCTGCACCTGGCCCACCCGCGCCCGCAGATGACGCTGGACGGCACGCCGTTCAACGCCCACATCGAGCCGCTGAGCTGGACCGCCGACGCCGGATACGGAGACCTGCGAGGACCCCGGGGATGAAGGCGTACGCGAGCGGCACCTCCGCGCCGCAAGGGGGCCGGCTGCGCTTCCACCTGGCCGCCGTCGCGGACCGCTGCGCGATCCGCGACGCGGTGACCGGCGAGATCCGGGCGGAGCGGGGCCGCACCGAGCCAGGGTGGACACTGCGGATCCCGCACGACTGGCCCAGCTCCCTGTACGCCGCGTCGTTCGGCTCCGCCGACCCCGACGACGACGTCTACTTCGTCGTCCGGCCCGGCGGCCCGCCCCGCGACGCGATCCTGGTGTCCGTCCCCTTCCTCACCTGGCAGGCGTACAACCAGGCGGGCGTGCCCGGCGAGGGGCTCTACCCGACCGAAGGCGCGAGCCGGGCCGGCCGGGTCACCTTCGACCGGCCCGGCGGCGGTCCGGCCGGCCACTGGGAGGACCGCTTCTACCACTGGCTGAGCCGTACCGGCCTCCCCGCCGACTACTGCTCCAACCTGGACCTGCACCAGGACCCCGGCGCGCTGCTGCGCGGCCGGCGGCTGCTGGTGATCGCGGGCCACGACGAGTACTGGACCAGGCGGATGCGCGACGCGGCCGAGGCGTTCGTCGCGGCCGGCGGCAACATCGCCTTCTTCGGCGGCAACACCTGCTGGTGGCAGACCCGGCTGGAGGACGGCGGCCGGACGATGGTGTGCCATCGTGACGCCCTGCTCGACCCCATGGCCGCCGTCGATCCGAGCCTGGTCACGGTCGAGTGGACCAGCGCGCCGGTGTCCCGGCCGGAGAACACCCTGACCGGCGTGAGCTTCCGGCGCGGCGCGGGCTGCTGGGAGGACATGAACGCCGTGAAGTCCGAGGCGTACACCGTGCGGTTCGCCGGGCACTGGGTGTTCGAGGGCACCGGGCTGCGCGACGGCGACACCTTCGGCAGGGGCGCCATCGGCTACGAGACCGACGCCGCCGAGTACACCGAGGTCGACGGGGTGCCGCTGGCGACCGGCGCCGACGGGACGCCCGCCGAGTTCGCCATCCTGGCCACCGCCGACCTGCGGCACTGGCGGAGCCTGGGCCAGGGCGGGCACGCCACGATGGGCATCATGCGGCGCGGCGCCGGCACCGTCTTCAACGCGGCCACGATCGGCTGGGGCGACGCCATCGACGACCCGGTCATCGACCGCGTCACCCGCAACGTGCTGCGCCGGCTCGGCGGCCCCACCGGGTGGTGGGAGCCGATGGGCGGCGGGACGGGCGCGCTCGGGCTGGCCGCCTGCGCGCACCTGCTCTTCGGCGTGCTGACCGACGGCGACCTGCACGTACGGCAGGGCCGCACCCAGAACCTGCCGTGGCGGCGGATCGAGCCCGCGCCCGGTTTGGTGGCGCTGGCGGCCCCGCGCGAGGCCACGCCCGGCTCACCCGTCTTCCTGTACGGGCTGGACTCCACCGGCCGGGTGCTCGCCCGTGACCCGGTCCCCGAGGCGGCGGCCTGGACCGAGATCTACCAGGCGCCACCCGGCGCGATCGGCATCGCACCCGTCGACCGGACCATGTACGCACTCGGCCCCGGCGGCGGCCTGTGGAGCCGCCCGCTCACCGCCGCGCACTCCGGCCCGTGGACCCGCCTGGCCGACGGCCCGCGCCTCGTCGCGCTCGCGCACGTGGGCGGACGGCTGATGGGCCTGGACGACCACGGCACGCTGTACGGCAGGGCGCCGGACACCGGAGCGTGGACCCGATCGGGCCCGACCCCCGGCCTGACCACCCTGACCGGCACGGCGGGCAGGCTCATCGGCGCCACCCCGGCCGGCGACCTCCACTGGCGGGAGCCGTTCATGGACATCGACCTCTGAGGGGAAGCGCGTGCGCCACATCTCGCTCGCCGGCCGCCGCCGCATCCGGCTGGACCACGACGCGCCCGTGCCCGCCATCGGGCCGGGCGACGTGCTGGTCCGGGTGGCTGCCTGCACCGTCTGCAACCGCAGCGACCTGGCCTACTACCACTACTACGGCCTGCGCGACCACTGCGCCACCGGCTGCTTCGGCCACGAGATCGCCGGCACCGTGGCGGCCGTCGGCGAGCGGGTGACCAGCGTCGAACCGGGGCGGCGGGTGTTCGTGCGCACCCCGCTCACCTCGGGATTCGCCGAGTTCGCGGCCGCCAGGGAGGTCAGCGTGGGCGCGCTGCCCGACGACGTGCCGTTCGAGCGCGGCGCGATCCTGCAACTGCTGCCGCTGGCCGTGCACGCCACCCGGGGAGTACGGCTCGGCGACCGGGTGGCCATCGTCGGCCAGGGCCCCGTCGGCCTGATGGCCCTCCAGGTCGCGCGGCTGCGCGGCGCGGCGGAGATCGCTGTCGCGGACCTCGATCCGTGGCGGCTGGACCAGTCGGTGCTGCTGGGCGCCGACCGGACGGTCCTGGTGGAGTCCCCGCACGCCGTGCCCGACCGGCTCGGCGCGGACTTCGACGTGGCCGTCGAGGCGGTCGGCACCCCGCACACCGCCCGTGCCTGCGTCGACCTGGTCCGCCAGAACGGGCTCGTCGTCTTCCTCGGCACCCACCACGTCGACACCGAGGTCACCTTCGACATGGTCAAGTGGGAGAAGAAAGGGCTGCGCGTGCACAGCTCCGCCGAGCCGACCGACCTGGCCAGGGCCGAGGCCATGGCGGTCGCCGTACGGCTGGCGTTCACCGGGCGGGTGCGCCTCGATACGATCCTCACCGCCACCTACCCGCTGGAGAACCTCCAGGAAGCCCTCGACCGCCTCTCCCAGAGCCCCACCCTGCATCCCGCCGGGCACGACACGCCCCACCGCACTCCGCCGGAGAAGACCCTGAAGATCGCGATATGCCCCTGAGATGGGGAGTCGCCGGTTACGGCGACATCGTCCGCAAGCGCGCCCTGCCCGCGCTGCTCTCCCTCGGCGAGACGGTCACCTGCGTGTGGGGCCGCGACGCGGCCCGTGCGCAGCGGACCTGCGACGAGTTCGGCACGGGCTTCGGCACCTCCGACTACGGCAAGCTGCTCGACGCGGTCGACGTCGTCTACGTCGCCACGCCGGTCGCGACCCATGTGCCTCTCGCGGTGGCGGCGGCCCGCGCCGGCCTGCCCGTACTCATGGAGAAGCCACTGGGCGCCCTGCCCGCGCTGGTGGCGGGGCCTGCCGGTGGCCCGCCGGATCCTGCCGAGCTGGCCACCGCCCACGTGGGGGTCGCCTACTACCGCAGGCTCGCGCCCGCCGTCCGCCGCGTGCTCGACCTGCTGCGCGGCCGCACGATCCACGAGGTGGCAGTGGATTATCGAGGTCCCTTCGACCCCGGCCCCGACGACCCGAAGCTGTGGCGTACCGACCCCGCGCTGTCCGGCGGCGGCGTGCTCGCCGACGTCGGCAGCCACCGCCTCGACCTGCTCTGCCTGCTGCTGGGCGAGCCGGCCGTGACCGGCGCGCGGACCGGCCGGCGCTTCCCGCTCGGCGCCGAGCGGGACGTACGGGCGCGGCTGGCCTGGCCCGCGGGGGCCACCGGCGAGGTGAGGACGGTGTGGGGCCCCGAGCCGCGCCGCGACCACCTGCGCCTCGCCTTCGACAGCGGGCACCTGGAGCTCGACCCCCTGGACTCGGGCAACGTGCGCGGGACCGTCGACGGGGTGACCGTCGAGGAGTTCCTGCCGCCACCGGCGAACCTGCACATCCCGCTCATGGCCGACTTCGCGCGCAGCGTCCGCGATGGGTCCGCACCGATCTGTCCCGTCCGCGACGCCCTCGCCGTCGACCGACTCATCTCGGCCGTGTACGCGGCCGCCACCCCTCTGGAGGAAGACACATGACGGCCGCCGTATCCCTGCCCGCGTTCCCCGCGCCGCTGCACTGGCTGAACGAGCCCGAGCAGTGGAGTGTCGACGGCGACGACGCGCTCGTCATCACCGCCGCGGCGGGCACCGACCTGTTCTCCGACCCGGGCGAGCCGAACCGGTACGCCAACGCCCCCGCCCTGGTGGGACGCCTGGACGGCGACTTCACCCTGAGCGCCCGGGTCAGGCTCGACCTGCTGTCCACCTTCGACGCGGCCGTCCTGCTGCTGCACGCCGACGGCGACCGGTGGGCCAAGTTCTGCCTGGAGCTGTCCCCGCAGGGCACGCCCACGGTCGTCTCGGTGGTCAACCGGGGCGTGTCCGACGACTGCAACTCCATGCCGATGAGGGGCGGCGACATCCGGCTCCGCGTCTCCCGGGTCGGCTCCGCCTTCGCCTTCCACATCGCCGAAGGGGACGGCCCCTGGAGCCTCATCCGCTACTTCGCGCTCGACGGAGACCCCGAGGTGGGCTTCCTCGCCCAGAGCCCGACCGGCGACGGCGCCACCGTCCGCTTCGAGGACATCCAGTACACCCCCAAACGGCTCTCCGACCTGCGCAACGGCGAGTAGCGCGAGGGCGTGTGCCCGGCCGGCGGCAGGGGAGTGTCGCCGATCAGGGGCGCAGGGAGGCGAGATACTCCGCGAAGGGGACGACGTCCTCGGGCAGCGTGGTGCCGGCCCGCTTGCCGTCTCCGCCACTTCGCCCGTTTTGTCCGTTCCCCTTGGTCTCGTTGCCGGCCCCGGTCCTGTCGCCGGTCCCGATCTTGACCTGGGCGTCGGCCTGGGGGACGGTGAGCGGGGCGCAGGGGCGCATGAGGCCGGCGAGCTCGGACGCCGCGCGGGTGATGCGGTCCGCCAGGCCGTCGGTGCCGGCGTCGCCGCCCGCGCCCCAGTCCTCCGAGGCCGCGTACACGGCCGTCGGCACGACCACGGCGCGCAGGTAGGCGAAGAGCGGGCGCAGCGCGTGCTCCAGCACCAGCGAGTGACGCGGCGTGCCGCCGGTGGCGGCGATCAGCACCGGCTTGCCCGCCAGCGCGGTGTTGTCCACGACGTCGAAGAAGGACTTGAACAGCCCGCTGTAGGAGGCGGTGAACACCGGCGTGACGGCGATCAGCCCGTCGGCCTCCGTCACGGCCGCGAGGGCGGCGCGCAGCCGGGCGTTGGCGAACCCGGTGACGAAGTTGTTCGCGATGTCCACCGCGAGCTCGCGCAGCTCGATCACGGTCGTGTCGGCCACGCCCTGGAGTCGCTCCCCGGTGGCCTCGGCGAGGCGGTCGGCGAGCAGGCGGGTGGAGGACGGCTGGGTGAGTCCCGCCGTGACGACGACGAGCTTCATGAGGTGATCTCCTTCTTCGGACCGCGACGGGTCAGGCGCCGGCGGGCTCGGTCGTACGGGCGGCCAGCAGGGAGGCGTGGGTCGGGGTTTCCGGCACCTCGGCGGGGCGGTTCTTGGCGAACTCCTCGCGCAGCACCGGCACGACCTCCTCCCCGAGGATGTCGAGCTGCTCCAGGACCGTCTTCAGCGGCAGCCCGGCGTGGTCCATGAGGAAGAGCTGGCGCTGGTAGTCGCCGAAGTACTCGCGGAAGCGCAGCGTCTTGTCGATGATCTGCTGCGGGCTGCCGACCGCCAGCGGCGTCTCGGCCATGAAATCCTCCAACGACGGCCCGTGCCCGTACACGGGGGCCTTGTCGAAGTACGGGCGGAACTCGCGGATGGCGTCCTGGGAGTTCTTCCGCATGAACAGCTGGCCGCCGAGCCCGACGATGGCCTGCTCGGCGGTGCCGTGCCCGTAGTGGGCGTACCGCTGCCGGTAGAGGTCGATCAGCCGGACGAAGTGCTCCTTCGGCCAGAAGATGTTGTTGGCGAAGAACCCGTCACCGTAGTAGGCGGCCTGCTCGGCGATCTCGGGGCTGCGGATGGAGCCGTGCCACACGAACGGCGGCACGCCGTCGAGCGGGCGGGGCGTGGAGGTGAAGCCCTGCAGCGGCGTGCGGAAGCGGCCCTCCCAGTCCACCACGTCCTCGCGCCACAGCTTGTGCAGCAGCGCGTAGTTCTCCACGGCGAGCGGGATGCCCTGGCGGATGTCCTGCCCGAACCACGGGTAGACCGGTCCGGTGTTGCCACGGCCCAGCATGAGGTCCACCCGGCCGTCCGCCAGGTGCTGCAGCATGGCGAAGTCCTCGGCGATCTTGACCGGGTCGTTGGTCGTGATCAACGTGGTGGCCGTGGACAGCTGGAGCCGCTCGGTCCTGGCCGCGATGTAGCCGAGCATGGTCGTCGGCGAGGACGGCACGAAGGGCGGGTTGTGGTGCTCGCCGGTGGCGAAGACGTCGAGCCCGACCTCCTCGGCCTTGAGCGCGATGGCGACCATGGCCTTGATCCGCTCGGCCTCGGTCGGGGTCCTGCCCGTGGTCGGATCGGTGGTCACGTCCCCGACGCTGAAAATCCCGAACTGCATGATAGTCACCATCCCTAACTATTGAACTTTCAACTGCTAACAGCGACAGGGCCTGCTCGTATATTCCAGATCACAGAGCGTTGATGTCCGCCGCGCCGAGAACGCGTTTCGGCGCCCCGTGGTCGGCGATCGCGATCATAGCCCGCCCGATCTGCTCGGTCGTGGTCACCGCCGACGGCATCAGCCGCCGCAGCACAGGGTAGAACGGTCGCGCCACCACGTACGCCAGCCGGTAGAAAGGCGTGCGCGACGTCCGGGGCTGGATGTAACCCGGCCGCAGGACGTACGCCTCGAAAGGCAGGGCGAGCAGCGCGTTCTCGGTCGCGCCCCGCACTCTGGCCCACTTCTGGCGACCCTGCGTGTCGGCCCCGGCGGCGGACACGTACACGAAGGTCGAGCCGGGGCTGACCCTGGCCAGCGTCGTCCCGGCGGACAGGGCGACCCGCTGGTGCTCGTCCAGGCCCGCCGAGGAGACGCCCAGGCAGAAGAAGCACGCGTCGAACCCCGCCAGCTCGCTCTCGATGGGCCGCAGGTCGAGCAGGTCACCGTGCACGATCGCACGCGACTTGCCGTGCGCCCGCCCGGCGGGGGACCGGCCCACCACCAGCACCGCCTCCACCCGGTCATCGGCCAGGCACTCGCGCAGCACACCCTGCCCGACCATGCCGGCGGCGCCGAAGATGATCACCTTCATCGGCTCTCCCAACTCGCCGCACCCACGGCGGGACTTCGCGGCCGATCATGGAGATGCCGGCCGCCTACGTCCTGGTCCCGGTCTCCGCTCGTGTGCCACTTAAGATCGTCGAAGCTCGCGCGGGCGCACTGGCGGCGACCAGGCCGTGATGCGACCCCGCCACACCGGGCAGGGGTTTGATCGAGATGATGGACACGCCCGCTCCCGGCCCGGTGCACCGGACCGGTATCCGCTGACCTTCCCATGGAGCTTCGCATGACCTCACCCACCGACTCTCCGTCCCCCATTGTCCGCCAGCTCCGGCTGGTGGTCGAGGCGGAGGACTACGAGGCCGCCGTGGCGTTCTACCGCGACCAGCTGGGCCTGCGTGAGGAAGCCGCCTTCTCCGGCGGCGACGGCGCTGAGGTGATGATCCTGGACGCCGGCCGGGCCACGTTGGAGATCGCCAACCCGGCGCAGAAGCGGATGATCGACGACGTCGAGGTAGGCCGCCAGGTGGCGCCCCGGATCCGCGTCGCGTTCGAGGTGGACGACAGCGCCGCCGCCACCGACCGGCTGCTGGCCGCCGGCGCCACCCAGGTCGCACCACCCACCGTCACGCCCTGGCAGTCGCTGAACTCACGCCTGGACGCGCCCGCGGACCTGCACATCACGCTCTTTCAGGAGCTTCTCGGCCAGGAGGAACGCGAGACCCTGCACGGTTTCGGGACCGCGGCCGGGAGCGAGGAAGTCACCGATGGCGGGCGCTGAGCCTGTCCGGCCCATCGGACCTGGACTGTCGCAGAGTGTGGTGGACGATACTGGGATTGAACCAGTGACCTCTTCCGTGTCAGGGAAGCGCTCTCCCGCTGAGCTAATCGTCCGTGTCGAGCCGAAGCTCAGAGCGGAAGACGGGATTCGAACCCGCGACCCTCACCTTGGCAAGGTGATGCTCTACCACTGAGCCACTTCCGCGTCCGTCCCGGCTGAACACCGGGCGACGAAGAGAACTCTAGCGAATGACGGCCAAGTCCCCAAACCGGATTACCGCACCCGCTCGGCGTACCAGGTGATCCCGCGACGGATCCGTTGATCATCGGCTCACAGCAGTCGTCGTTGCACGATGTCGGCGATGACGGCGGTCACCACTTCGCTGACCTCCGCGGGCTTCGGCGCGACCCCCTCCCGGCCGGCGAACAGCAGGTGACCGGCCCCGATCAGGGCGAGCGCCAGCGCGTCCACGTCGGCGTCCGCCGCGACGCGGCCCAGCTCACACTCCTCGTTCAGATAGGCGGCGATCATGGCTACGGCATCCGTCAGGACCGGAATGCCGACAGCAGGCCCGGCCTGACGCAGCCGGGCTCGCAACTCATCCCGGAAGATGACCAGGCCGACGATCGCCACGGCGACCGAGTCGAACAGCTCGAACAGTGCCCCGGTCAGGTTGCCGGCGACGTCGCCGGTCCCGGCGGAGGCGCGCAGGGCGGCGGCCTGGCTCTCGAGCCGGGCGATGCGGTCCCGCACGAGGTCGGCGAGGAAGGCGTCGAAGTCCTCGAAGTGCCGGTGCAGGACGCCCTTGGCGACACCCGCCTCCGCCGTGACCGCCCGGCTGGTCAGGCCGGCGGCCCCGTCCCGGAGCAGGACACGCTCGGCGGCCTCGAACAACTGCTGCCGCACATCCCGGAGAGCCACTCCCGTCGGCATCGCCCGTTCCTCCTTCTGCACACGCCTTCGCTCACGGCGAACCGCTGACCGGTTGTAGAGTGGGCGACTGCCCACTAGCGTGGGCGCATGCCCACTATAGCGCGAGAACGACCTGAACCTCCGCGGAACGAACCCCATAAGGCCAGGCAGATGGCGGAGTCCTTCGGGGCCGACACCGAACGTTACGACCGGACCCGGCCCGAGTATCCCGACGCCCTCGTGCGGCGGATCATCGCCGCCGCCCCGGGCCCCGACTTCGTCGACGTCGGCTGCGGCACCGGCATAGAAGCCCGGCAGTTCCTGTCGGCCGGGTGCACGGTGCTGGGCGTCGAGCCGGACGCCCGGATGGCCGAGTTCGCCCGCCGCACGGGGGTCGAGGTCGAGGTGGCGACGTTCGAGGACTGGGACGCCGCCGGTCGCACCTTCGACGCGGTCGTCGCCGGGCAGTCCTGGCACTGGGTGGACCCCGTCGCGGGCGCGGCCAAGGCGGCGCGGGTGCTGCGTCCCGGCGGCCTGCTGGCGGTGTTCGCGCACGCGTACGCCCCGCCGCCGTCCGTCGCGGAGGCGTTCGCCACCGTCTTCCGCAAGGTGGCGCCCGATTCGCCGCTCAGCGCCGGACCGCCGAGGCTGGCCCAGGACGTCTACCAGGCGATGTTCGACACGTTCAGCGACGGCATCCGGGACGCGGCCGGGTTCGGCGAGCCGGAGCGGTGGCGATTCGACTGGGAGCGGCACTACCGCCGCGACGACTGGCTCGACCTGCTGCCCACCACCGGCGCGCTCACCCGGCTCCCACCGGACAGGCTGGCCGAGGTGCTGGAGAGCGTCGGGGCCGCCATCGACGCGATCGGCGGCGGCTTCACCATGACCTACACCACGATGGCGACCGCCGCGACGCTGAACACCTGAGTCACTCCGCGGGCGCGCTGAGCACCTGAGCCGTGCACCGCTCCGAGGGCGCGCGGGCCGGTGCGCACGTGAAGCGAGACATCGGGACGGCGGCGCACGCGAAGGTCAGGTGTGCCCGCCGTTGACGGTGATGTGCTGGGCGGTGACGAAGGCGGCCTGGTCCGAGGCGAGGTAGGCCACCATGCCCGCCACGTCCTCGGGCGTCCCCATGCGGCCCAGGGGGACCTGAGTCAGGTAATCGGCTACCTCCAGGCCCGCGTGCCGTTCGACCGGGATCCAGCCGGGAGCGACGAGGTTGACGGTGACGCCGTGCGGGCCGAGCTCGCGGGCCCACAGGCGGGTCAGGGCCTGCTGCGCACCCTTGGCGGCGGTGTACGCGGACGTCAGGGGCAGGGCGCGGTCGACGATGTCGGAGCCGATCTGGATGACCCGGCCACCGCCTCGGGCCTGCCAGGACGGCAGGCAGGCCTGCACCAGCAGCGTCGGGCTCTTGACGAAGAACGTGAGCTGGTCGAGGTAGGCCTGCCAGGTCACCTCCGCCACCGGCGCCTCGGGCTGCGGGCCGGTCGCGTTGAGCACCAGCGCGTCGATGGGACCGAGCCGCTCGGCCACCTGGGCGGCCAGCTCGGCGGTGCCCGCCTCGTCCGTGACGTCGGCGGCGAACGACTCGGCGCGGCCGCCCGCCGTACGGATCTCCTCGACCACCTGGGCGGCTCCGCCGGAGTCGGAGCGGTAGTTGACCGCGACGGCCCAGCCGTCGGCGCCCAGCCGCCGCGCGATGGCGGCGCCGAGCCCCCGGGACGCGCCGGTCACCAGCGCCACCTTCACCGCTCACTCCTTGGTACGCACATGCGCGCCAGCCTAGCGAGCATGGGTCGGCCCATCCGGCTGCGAGTCGGTCGGGGGGCGTTCCCGCAGGGAACGTTCGTAGGCCTGGCGCCACTGCTCGGCTGCTTGGAGCATGGCCTGGCTGACGTGGTCGAAGAAGTCGCCGATGTCCCGGAGCCGGATTCCGGCGGGCGAGGTGGCGCCGAGCGTCGCCGCTCCTTGGCGGGCGAAGGCGGCCAGCCGGGTGTTCTGGCGGGCGCTGGCCAGCCAGCCGCGGAACCAGGCATCGGCATCGATGACGTAGCGATCGCGCCGTCGGCGGGGATCTCGTTCGCGGCGGATGAGTTCCTGTCGTTCGAGTTCGCCGATGGCCTTGGAGATGGAGGCGGGGCTGACCTGCAGCTTGCGGGTGAGCTCGGCCGCGGTGAGGCTGCCGCTGTCGGTGAGGTAGAGGCCGGCCAGGACGCGGGCGGTCATCCGCGACAGCCCGGTGTCGATCATCACCGTGATGAACTGCTCCTCCAGCTCGCCGACCGCTTTGGGGTCGCGCCGCCCCTGCGGTGGCGGACGTCTGCGGGCGCGGTCCCGGGTGGCCTGGTGCGCCTGGTCGGCCTGGTAGCCGTCAGGGCCACCGTTGCGGGCGACTTCCCGCGTGACGGTGGACAGCGGCCGGTTCAGGCGAGCGGCGATCTCGGTCGGAGACAGCCCTTGGGTCAGTCCGTCGGCGATCTGCCGGCGGTCTTGGTGGGTCAGCCTGCCTCCGGGCATGGGCGACGCCTTCCTGGTCATACGCGTTCGGACAGCGCAGTCTTGCATTCGTACCCATCTCATTGCAAGTCACTTGGCTTGCGTTCACCGCCATTCTCATTGCAAGTCAGGCATACATCACCTGTATGAAGGATCAATTCATGTTGACGTTTCAGTAAACGCAAGTTAGCTTTTCGATTGTCGTGAACGCAAAGTGGGCGCCCCGCTGGACGGCGCCCCACCCCTCGAAGGAATTGACGTGATCGCATCGAAGTCCGCCAAGGCGGCACTGCTCGTCACCGCGACCCTGGCCGCCACCGCCCTGCCCGCCGCCGCATCGCCTGCTCCCGTCCATCCCCAGGTGCAGCGAGTGCTCGACCGGACCGTGGCCGCCGAGCTCGCCCCTGGGATGGTGGCCGAGGTCCGGGACGGTCACCGCTCCTGGTTCGGCTCAGCGGGCGTGTCCGACACCGGGACCGGACGCCAACGCCGGCAGAACGAGCGGTTCCGTATCGGCAGCGCCTCCAAGGCCTTCACCGCCACCGTGGTGCTCAAGCTCGCGGCCGAGGGCAAGCTGAGTCTCGACGACCCCCTGGACAAGTGGCTGCCTGGGCTGTTCGACGGTAGCGCCTACAAGCCAGGCAAGATCACCATCAGGCAGCTGCTCAACCAGACCAGCGGCATCTACGCCTACACCGGCGATGAGGAGTTCTTCGCCAGGGGCGTCGGCGCCGAGTGGTTCAAGCACCGCTACGACACCTACACCCCGCGGCAGCTGGCGAAGATCGCCCTGGCGCACCCGCCCACCGGCGAGCCGGGTCAGCGCTTCGCCTACTCCAACACCAACTACATCCTCGCCGCGATGGTCGTCGAGAAGGCGGCAGGCAGGACGTTCGAGCAGGAACTCATCCGGACCGTCATCCGCCCGCTGCGCCTGACCGGCACCTCCCTGCCCGGCGCCGACCCCGAGATCCGCGGTCCGCACCCGGTGCATTACTCCATCCTGTTCTCCCGCGACCCTCATCCCAGGATCTACGACGCCACCCGGATGAACCAGTCCTTCGCCTGGGCCGCCGGTGGCGTCGTCTCCACCACCATCGACCTCAACCGGTTCTTCGGCGCCCTGTTCGGCGGGCGCGTCCTGCCGGCCGCGCAGCTGCGCGAGATGCTCACCACCGTCCCCACCGAGGGGGCGAACTGGATCCCTGGAACGCGGTACGGCCTGGGCGTCTTCGAGCAGAAGCTGCCCTGCGGCACCAGCGTCTGGGGCAACGCCGGTGCCACTTACGGCTCATGGAGCTATGCCATGGGCACCCGTGACGGCAAGCACCGCCTCACCACCCAGGTCAACGGCGACTGGGCGCCCCTGAGCGTCTTCACCGACGTGCTCGCCGCCGAGTTCTGCCCGGCCGCGTCTCGATGAGCCTGAACCACGCCCACCGGTGAGCGGCCCGGAGCCCGAAAACGGACGCCGAGCCGACTATAAGACCCCACCTGGCGGGGCAGGTGGCAATAGAGGTCAACCCGCACCGGGCACTCACCCGGATCAGATGGGGGACTTTCGCCCAGGCCGGGCGAAAAACTCAGTGAACGGGAGGGTCACATGGTCACCCCGAAGTCACATACTCGGACACCCCTCCAGCTGGCCGCGCTGGTCGTAGGCGTGGTGTTCCTGCTGGTCGGGATCCTCGGATTCATCCCCGGCATCACCACCGGCTACGGCAGCATGCGGTTCGCCGGCCACCACTCCGAGGCGTACCTGCTGGGCATCTTCCAGGTGTCCATCCTGCACAACATCGTGCACCTGCTGTTCGGGATCGCGGGCGTGCTCATGTCGCGGGCCGTCTCCACGGCGCGGACGTTCCTGGTCGGCGGCGGGATCATCTATCTGATCCTGTGGCTGTACGGGCTGCTCATCAGCAAGGCGAGCACCGCCAACTTCGTACCGCTCAACACGGCCGACGACTGGCTGCACTTCCTGCTGGGCGTCGGCATGATCGCGCTCGGCCTGCTGCTGAGCCGCCGTAGGGGGCAGCACCGGTGACGCTTCGACGCGGGACGAAACGTGAGTGAGTTAACGTCACGGCATGGCTGTTGACCACGCGGCACGCGATGCCGATATCGCCCCGGTGGCGGCGCTCATCGCCGACCCGACCAGGGCCGCGATCCTGACGGCGCTTCTCGGGGGACGCGCGCTGGCGGCGGGGGAGCTGGCCCGGCTGGCCGGCGTGAGCGCCGCGACCGCGAGCGCGCACCTGGCCAGGCTGCTCGACGGCGGCCTGGTGGACGTGCTGCGGCAGGGCCGCCACCGCTACTACCGCCTGGCCGGGCACGAGGTGGCGGAGGTGCTGGAGGTGCTGGCCCGGGTCAGCGCCCGGCCGCCGGTGCGGTCCCTGCGCCAGTCGCGGCAGGCCCGGCTGCTGGAGGAGGCCCGTACCTGTTACGACCACCTCGCGGGGCGGGCCGGGGTGGCGCTGCTCGATGGCCTGCGCGCGGGCGGCTGTCTGGACGGCGAGGAGGTGACCGCCGAGGGCGAGCGGCGGCTGGCGGGCCTGGGCGTCGACGTGGCGGGCGCGCGGGCGACCAGGCGCAGGTTCGCGCCCGAGTGCCTGGACTGGACCGAGCGCCGCGCGCACCTCGGCGGCGCGCTGGGCGCGGCGATCACCGGGGTGCTGCTGGAGCGAGGGTGGTACCGGCCGGGCACGACACCTCGCGCTGTGACGCTCACCGACGAAGGCAGGCAGGGGCTGGCGGAACTGTTCCCGGGTAAGGAGCTAACATCGCATACGCCAGTTACCTATGCGGGAGAGTAATCATGCGCGACAACGGAGTCGTGAACGTCGGTCCCGAGCCCCTGACCTTCGACGATGTGATCAAGGTGGCGCGCCACGGCGCCCCTGTACGGCTCACGGACGACGCCATGGCCGCCGTCGCGGCGGCGCGGCAGCGGGTGGACGAGCTGGCCGAGAGCCCGGTCCCGGTGTACGGCATCTCCACCGGGTTCGGCGCGCTGGCCACCCGCCACATCGACCCGGAGCTGCGCGCGCAGCTGCAGCGCTCGCTGGTGCGCTCGCACGCGGCGGGCAACGGTCCCGAGGTGGAGACCGAGGTGGTGCGCGCGCTCATGCTGCTGCGGCTGCACACCCTCGCCACCGGCCACACCGGCATCAGGCCGACCACCGCCAAGACTCTCGCCGCGCTCGTCAGCGCGGGCATCACGCCGGTCGTGCACGAGTACGGCAGCCTGGGGTGCTCGGGCGACCTGGCCCCGCTGGCGCACGTCGCCCTCACGCTCATGGGCGAAGGCGTCGTACGGGATAAGTCCGGAAATATTACGGAAGCCGCCGAGGCGCTGAAGCAGGCCGGGATCGACCCCGTCGAGCTGGCCGCCAAGGAGGGCCTGGCGCTCATCAACGGCACCGACGGCATGCTCGGCATGCTCATCCTGGCCATCCACGACCTCACCCGGCTCGCCAGGACCGCCGACGTCAGCGCCGCGATGAGCGTGGAGGCGCTGCTCGGCACCGACCGCGTCTTCGCCCCCGAGCTCCAGGCCCTGCGCCCGCACCCCGGCCAGGCCGCCGCGGCCGCCAACATGACGGCCGTCCTGGCCGGCTCCGGCATCATGGCCAGCCACCGCGACCCGGACAGCTGCACCCGCGTCCAGGACGCCTACTCGCTGCGCTGCGCCCCCCAGGTCGCCGGCGCGGCCCGCGACACGATCGCGCACGCCGCGACGGTCGCCACCTGGGAGCTCGCCAGCGCCGTCGACAACCCCGCCGTGCTCGCCGACGGCCGGGTGGAGTCCAACGGCAACTTCCACGGCGCCCCCGTCGCCTACGTGCTGGACTTCCTGGCCATCGTCGCCGCCGACCTGGCCTCGATGTCCGAACGCCGTACCGACCGCTTCCTCGACGTGGCCCGCAACCACGGCCTGCCCGCCTTCCTGGCCGACGACCCCGGCGTCGACTCCGGCCACATGATCGCCCAGTACACCCAGGCGGCCATCGTGTCGGAGCTGAAGCGGCTGGCCGTGCCCGCCAGCGTCGACTCCATCCCGAGCTCGGCCATGCAGGAGGACCACGTCTCGATGGGCTGGTCGGCGGCCCGCAAGCTGCGCCGGTCGATCGACGGGCTCACCCGGGTGCTGGCCATCGAGGTGCTCACCGCCGCCCGCGCCCTCGACCTGCGCCGCCCGCTGACGCCGGCCCCGGCGACGGCCGCCGTGGTCCGGGCGCTGCGCGAGACCATCCCCGGGCCGGGGCCGGACCGCTTCCTCGCGCCGGAGATCGAGTCCGCGGTCCGGTTCGTGACCGACGGCACGGTGCTGGACGCGGTCGAGTCGGTGACGGGCCCGCTCGCCTAGCCGCCGGCGCGAGCACGGCAGGGCGCCGACCGCGGCCGCTGGCGCGGGCCCGGCAGGGCGACGATCGCGTCGATCTCCAGGAGCAGGCCCGGCATGAACAGCCGCGACACCTCCACCGTCGTGCTCGCCGGCGGGACGCCGGTGATGTACTTCCTGCGCACCTGTCCGTACTCCACGCGCAGGTCCATGTCCGTGAGGTACGTCCTGAGGAAGGCGAGGTCGTCGAACGTGGCGCCCTGGTCGGCGAGGATGCGGGACAGGCACTGGAAGACGTGCTCGGCCTGGTCCGTCATGGAGCCCTCGCCGACCAGTTCCCCCCGCTCGTCGAAGGCCGCCTGGCCGGAGATGTAGAGCATGTCCCCGACCCGCACGGCGTGCGAGTAGAACCCGTTGGTGGCGGGAACCGTCTCCGGGTTGACCGCCACCGCCCGGCTCTGCGGTTCCACTCGGCTGTGCGATTCCGTGTGGCTCAGTGGTTCTGCCCGGCTGTGCGGTTCCGCGTGGGTCTGTGCCGAAGCCGGGCTCGGAGGTGCCGACGGGCTCTGATGGGGCGGGTTCTGGGGTGGTGTGGCGCGTACGTGGTCGGCGATGGCCGTGATGTCGCGGTCGGTCAGGCCGGCCGCCTCGGCCTCGCGCAGCCGAGTGAGGGCGGCGGTCGCCAGGGAGGCGCCCGGCCAGGCGGCGAGGCCCACGTCCTTGGCGGCGAGCCCGAGCGCGTAGCGGGTGTCCTGGGCCGGGGCGTGCAGCCGCCCGGCCAGCGCGCCGAGCGGGGTGCCCGACAGCACGTCGGCCAGCGCGTCACGATCGATCCCGTGCGCGTCGGCGTACCCGAAGGTCTCCGCGAGCAGCACCTGGACGGGCACCAGCGCGCTCATGACGGCGAGTTTCATCGCCGCCCCCGCGCCCAGCGGGCCGAGCTCGCGCACGGTGCCGAAGACTTCGAGGATCTCGCGGCAGCCCGACAGGTCCCCGCCCGCGAGCACCGTCAGCGTGCCGTCCGCGGCCGGGCCGACGCTGCCCAGCACCGGCGCGTCCACCAGGCGCACCGCCGCGGGCAGCGCCGCGCGGAGCTCGCGCACGGCCTCGGGCCCGATCGTGGACATCTCCACGACCGTCGCGCCGGGCCGCAGCCCCGGCAGGGCCGCCGCCAGCACCTCCCGTACCGCGTCCGGATCCCGCAGCATCGTGATGACCAGGTCCGCCCCGTCCACCGCTGCCGCGGTGACGCCGCTGCCGCGCCGCCACGTGGTCACTTCGTGCCCGGCCTCGCTGAGCCGCCGGGCCATGGGGACGCCCATGCGTCCCTGTCCGAGAAATGCAATCACGTCCCTCAGTGAAAGGGAATGTGCGGTATTCCACCAGCGACTAGATTGCATACCAGCCATGCCTGATGTGAATGCCTTCGACATCACCGCCCTGCGCCTGCTCGACGAGGTGGCCAGGAGCGGCTCCTTCACGGCCGCCGCCGAGCTGCTCGGCTACACCCAGTCGGCGGTCTCCCGCCGCGTCGCCGCCCTCGAACGCGCCGCCGGCGGGCCGCTCTTCGAACGGTTGCCGAGAGGGGTACGGCTCACGCCCGCGGGAGCGGCGCTGCACCGGCACGCCATCGACGTGCTGGACCGGCTCGGCCGCGCGGGCGAGGAACTGGCCGCGATCCATGCCGGCAGCGGCGGGACGCTGCGCGTCGGCGCGTTCGCCACCGCCAACGTGGACCTGGTGCCCGCGACGCTGAAACGCTTCGCCGACCGGCATCCAGAGGTGGAGCTGCGGCTCGTCGAAGGACTCAGCCCGCGCCTGACCGACCGGCTGGCCGCCGGCGCGCTGGACCTCGCGGTGATCAGCGACTACCCGGCGGGCCTGCCCCCCTTCGCGGGCCGCCTGATCCCCCTGTACGAGGACCGCCTCCTGGTCGCCCTACCCCGCGACCACCCCCTGGCCCAGAGCCGCGCCCGATCCGGCGACGGCCACGAGGGCGGTGGGCCGGGGTGTTGCCAGGGCGGGACGGTGGCCGGGTCGCCGGAGAGTGGGGGCGATCTTCAGGAGTCGACGGAGGGCGGGGTGGATCTTCGGGAGTCGCCGGGGGGCGGGGTGGATCTTCGGGAGTCGCCGGGGGGCGGGGTGGATCTTCGGGAGTTGGCGGGGGAGCGGTGGATCGAGGCGGCGCCGCGTGGGCAGCCGACGTTGCTGGTGGCCGCCTGCGCAGCCGCCGGGTTCACGCCGCGCGGCGGGCTGCGGGTGGCCGAATGGTCGGGGAAGTTCGGCTTCGTGGCCGCCGGGCTCGGTGTCACACTCGTCCCCGAACTGGCGGCCCGCGCCGTACCCCATGATCTGGTGCTGGTGCCGCTGCGCGGGCAGATGCCCGCGCGGACGGTGTACGCCGCCCTCCCGGACAGGCCGCTGCCCGCGGCGCGGGAGCTCGCTGGAATGCTGGGAGAATGGGAAGCGTGTACGACGGTTTCGCGCACCTGGGCCACCGGCTGGCCACGGGGCTGCGCGACGTGACGACGGACCTCGCCGCGCTCGACGGCGAGGGCTGGTGGGCCGTCGTGGCCGACTACGAGGGCAAGGTGACGTGCGCCCGGTTCGACCAGGTTCGTCCCGCACCGTTGCCCGAGCCGCGCGGCGCCTGGCCCGGCCCGCGCCTCGACGAGTGGCGCAGCTCGCTCGACCAGACCGCCTACGAGCGCGGCGTCCAGGCGATCCGCGACGAGATCGAGCGCGGCGAGGTCTACCAGGCCAACCTGTGCCGGGTGCTGACCGCGCCCGTCGCCCCCGGCGCAGACCCGCTAGCGCTGGCCGCCCGGCTCGCGGCCGGCAACCCGGCCCCCTACTCCGCCGTCATCCAGGTGCCGGGCCTCACCGTCGTGTCGGCCTCGCCCGAGCTCTACCTGTCGCGGGCCGGTGACGTCGTCGAGTCCCGGCCCATCAAGGGCACCGGCGTCACCGCCGACGACATGCTGGCCAAGGACTACGCCGAGAACGTCATGATCGTCGACCTGGTCCGCAACGACCTCGGCAGGGTCGCGGCCGTCGGATCGGTCGAGGTGCCGGAGCTCTGCGCGATCGAGGAGCACCCTGGCCTGGCGCACCTCGTCTCCACCGTGCGGGCCCGGCTGGCGCCGGGCATGGGGTGGCCGGAGCTGTTCGCCGCCACGTTCCCGCCCGGCTCGGTGACCGGCGCGCCCAAATCGTCCGCGCTGCGGATCATCAATGAGCTCGAACCAGAGCCGCGCGGGCCCTACTGTGGTGCGGTGGGTTGGGTCGACGCCGATCGGGGCACGGCGACGCTGGCGGTGAGCATCCGGACCTTCTGGATCACCGGCGACGAGATCCGCTTCGGCACCGGAGCGGGCATCACCTGGGGCAGCGACCCCAGGCGAGAGTGGGTCGAAACCGAGCTCAAAGCGTCCAGGCTGATAGCCCTGGCATCCTCAGGAGGCAACTGATGAACATCCCTGTCTGGGTCAACGGAGAGCTTCTCGACCCCGCGCAGGCCAGCGTCTCGGTGTTCGACCACGGTCTGATGGTCGGCGACGGCGTCTTCGAGACCGTGAAGATCGTGCACGGCAGGGCGTTCGCCCTCACCCGGCACCTCGACCGGCTCACGCTCTCCGCCCAGCGCATGGACCTGCCCGAGCCCGACGTCAAGGCGATCGCCGACGGCATCGACCAGTGCCTGGCCGCCGCGCCCGCCTGGACGCTCGGCCGGATCCGGATCACCTACACCAGCGGCCCCGGCCCGCTCGGCTCCGACCGCGGCGACCAGGGCGGCACCTCGGTCGTGATCGTCGACGAGCAGAAGCCGTTCCCCGCCACCGCGAACGTCACGGTCGTCCCGTGGCCGCGCAACGAGCGCGGCGCGCTGTCCGGCGTCAAGAGCACCTCCTACGGCGACAACGCCAAGGCCCTGGCCTACGCCAAGGCGCGCGGCGGCGGCGAGGCCATCTTCGGCAACCTCGCCGGCGACCTGTGCGAGGGCACCGGGTCCAACATCTTCATCGTCCGCGACGGGCACCTGCTCACCCCGACCCTCGCCTCCGGCTGCCTGGCGGGCGTCACCCGCGCGCTGGTCGTGGAGTGGTTCGGCGCCGAGGAGGTGGACGTGCCGCTGCAGGCGCTCTACGGCGCGGAGGAGGCGTTCCTCACCTCCACCACCCGTGACATCCAGCCGATCGCGCTGGTCGACGAGACCGTGCTGCCCACCGCGCCGGGCCCGATCACCGCCAAGGCGATGCGCGTCTTCGCCGAGCGCTCCGCCGCCGACATCGATCCCTGATCGCGTTGGCCGTCGGCAAGCCGCGTCCGGGAGATCTCGAACGGCTCGGCGACCACCGCATCGTGGGCCGGCCTGGCCAGGACGCCGTCCGTCCGGGCAACCGTCCGGGCGTCCATCTGGGCGTCCATCTGGGCGTCTATCTGGGCGTCTATCTGGGCGAGGCCGACGGTGCGGAGCGCATGGCCATCAAGGTGCTGACGGGCGGTGGGACGCCATAGCCGCCACGCCCGCCCCCGTCTCGCGGCGCAGGCTGCTGCTGTTCGGGGCGGGAGCGCTGACCGCGGGAATCGCCGCCGCCGTCGGGTGGCGGACCACGTCCGGCACCCCGGCGACCGAGCCGACGTCCGCTCCCGAGGCCGTGGCGGCGCCGCCCGGTGAGCCGCAACCGCTCGCCGCCGCGCTGCGGGCCGCCCTCGCCGTCACGCCGATGGCCGACTTCACCCATGAGGGCGGGCTGTCCCAGAGCAGCTTCACCGCCACGGCCAAGGGCAGCCTCGTCCACGATCCGCCGGCCACCGAAGGCTCCGGCAGCGTGAACGTCACCATGACCCTGACCACCCCCGAGACAGACGACGACCAGGTCGTGGTCATCGGCGCCGGCGAGCGGGAGGGCGTCTACCTCGACGGGCGCGAGGTCAAGGGCAAGGACGAGACCGGGGTCGTGCTGTACACCCGCGTCATCGCGTTCGTGGCCTCCGTCGGGGCCATTACCGAGCTGGTCGCGCTCACCCCCAGGCTGAGCAGGTCAGACCGCGTCTACATGGGCTCGCTCGTCACCACCACCGCGCCGCACACCGTACAGGACATCCTCGCCGAGATCGCCGGCGGCTGGAGCAGGCAGGAGCTGGAGAAGAGCACCCTCAACTGGAAGCTCACGCTGGACGAGCAGAACTGCCCGCGGGCCTTCCAGCTCGTCTGGCGGGCGCCGATCCAGGAGGCCGTGCTCGCGTCCTCCTGGACCACCGGCTACAGCGGCTGGCGCACCGGCACGATCGAGGCGCCTCAGTAGGTCTTCTGGGTCTGGACGTTGAAGTCGTCCATCTTGACCTGCTTGGCCGGATCGGTCAGCGGGTCGGTGATCTCCAGGACGTCCAGGCCCAGCTGGATGTCGGAGGAGTAGACGTACCCGTTGTAGTAGTAGGCCGACCAGGAGCCGGCGATGCCGCCCTCACCGTCGAACGGGCCGCGCTCGAAGTAGCCGATCTCCTTCGGGTTGTCGGAGTCGGTGAAGTCGACGAACGACACGCCGCCCTGGTACCACGCCTGGACCATGATGTCCTTGCCCGGCACCGGCAGGAGTGAGCCGTTGTGGGCGACGCAGTTCTCGCTCTCCTGCTGCTCGCGCGGGATCTTGAAGTAGCCGCGCTTCTGCAACTGGCCGTCGACGAGGTCGTAGACGGCGTCCGCGCCCTTGGTGGCCGGGGTCTTGGCGTCGCACGTCGGCGCGCCGCCGCCGCCCAGCTCGTCGCTGAACAGGACCTTGGTCGCGTCGTTGTTGAACGTCGCGGAGTGCCAGATCTGGAAGTTCTCCGGGTCGCTGATCTGCTGCAGCAGCTTGGGGTTCACCGGGTCGGCGATGTCCAGCAGTACGCCGTCACCGAAGCAGGCGCCCGCGGCCAGGTTCTTCTCCGGGAAGGCGGTGATGTCGTGGCAGCCGACGGCGCCCTCCTCGGCTCCCTTGATCGGGATGTCGGGCGCGGCGACGACCCGCGCGGACTTCGGATCGCTCACCGGGACTTCCACGATCTGCAGCAGCTTGTGCGGCGGCGGGCAGGTCTTGGAGTCCGGCTCGGGGCCGGGGGAGGAGACGTACACGTACAGCTTGTCGTTCTTCGGCACCATCGTGTGGGTGTGCGAGCCGCAGGCGGTGGCGACGGAGGAGACGTACTTGGGGCTCTTCTTGTCGCTGATGTCGAAGATGCGCAGGCCCTCCCAGGCGCGCTCCTCATCGGTGGAGTCGCAGCCCTCGCCGCTGCGCGGCTCGTCCACCGAAAGGATCAGCAGGTCGCCGTGGACCGTGACGTCGTTCTGCTGCGCGGGGCAGGCCACCTGGCTCACCGTCTTGGGGGCGGTCGGGTCGCTGATGTCGTAGATCGAGAACCCGCCGAAGTTGCCCACGAACGCGTAGTCGCCCTGGAAGGCCAGGTCGGTGTTCCAGTCGTCCGCGCCGTTGAGCGGGGCCGCGCGGGGCACGTTGGTCACCAGTTTGACGTTGTCGCTGGTCTTGACCTGGCCCGGCGGAAGGCTGCTCGACGGCGTGTCCGGCTGCTGGGTCGGCGGCGCGGCCGCCGGTTGCTCCGGGCTCGCCGCACACGCGGATACCAGCAGAACGGCGGCGCACAGCGCCGCCCCCCGAACCTTGGCGAAGATCACGCCTGTCCCCCTCGTCACATAGCTCAGTATGGAAGCTATGCCAGAGAAGTCCCGAATGTGCGCACTATTCGTCACGGTTCTGCTGATATCTGGGTCGGCAGGCTGCGGCCAGGAGCCGGAACGCCCGGCGCCGGTGGGCACCGACGCTCCGGTGATCGTCCCCCAGCAGCCGGGCGGGACGGGCCGTACGGCGACACCCGGCGAGCGCGTGGGGCGGATGCCCGCGAGCCCGACGGCCGCGGACGTACGCTTCGCCGAAGGCATGATCCCGCACCACAGGCAGGCCCTGGAGATGACCGGCCTGGTGCCGAACCGCACCACCAGCCCCGCGATCCGGGCCGTCGCCGACCAGATCGCGCTCACCCAGCAGCCCGAGATCACCATCATGTCGAACTGGCTGACGGCCCTCGGCCGCCCCGTCCCCGGCGGGCACACGCACGACGGCGCGGGGGACGGCTACGGCATGGCCACCGAGGCGCAGCTGCGGGAGCTGCGCGCGGCCCGGGGCGCGGCCTTCGACCGGATGTTCCTGGAGCTCATGATCCGGCACCACGAGGGCGCGGTCCGGATGGCGGGGGAGCAGCTCGCGGGCGGCCGTGACCAGCGGATGCGGCGGATGGCCAGGGATGTGTACGCGGGCCAGAGCATCGAGATCACCAGGATGCGCACGACCTTGGACACACTGCCCGGCTGAGGCTCAGGAGGGCCAGAGCATGTTGGTCAGCTCCGCGTCCAGATCCATGTAGTCGGCCTCGCGGCCGGCGGGCACCTTCTCGTACGTCCTGTGCAGGAACTCCGTCAGCGGCGCCAACGGCACCTCGAACAGCGCCTGCCCGAAGGGGGAGGTCAGGCTGATGTGCAGCGTGCGCTCGCCGTCGGCGCGCGCGGGCCACACCTGCACGTCGCCGTCGCCGACTCGTCGCACGATCCCGACGGTCAGCAACTCGCGTGCGAAGATCCACTCGACCGGTTCGTCGTTCCCTACGTGGAATGCCATGCGGATGGCGTACGGATCGTCGGCTGTGTAGCTCAGTCCGGCGAGCAGGGGGACGGTAGTACGGTCGGGGACCACAAGCCGAAGGCCAAGCTCGGCGGAGACGGTGGTGCTGTTCATCGTCAGCCAAACCTTTTCGTCGTAGGTCCCCTCTGCGGGGCTTTCACTGCTCTTGCGGACTTCGTCCTTGAGCTATGACGCGGAACGAAGAAACCTGTAGGAAAGATTCCGCTCCAAGGGCCTTCTGTAACGCAACTCACAGCTGGACATTTAGCCCTCTAGCTGGCTAAACGGCATCTATCGGGTCGTATTTGCAAGGGTTTTGCGTGGGGCGAAGCCAGGTTCCGAGAGGCTCCAAGAACGTTTACGGCGTGGATCACGATCGGCGTCTACCCGGGACAGGACGATGGTATGCCACCCGGCTGCCACACCGATGGGCAACCGCCGCCTTTCACCCGAATCATCCACCTGCCGCCGCCTCCGGGCTCGCTCGCTCGCCGTTTCGCCAGCGGCCCCTGGGATGCGGTATGGTTTTCCCCGTCGGCACCGTGAGGCACCGACCTGCCGGGCGATTAGCTCAGGGGGAGAGCGCTTCGTTCACACCGAAGAGGTCACTGGTTCGATCCCAGTATCGCCCACCGGCTCAAGAGCCGCCTCCCGAATGCGGGAGGCGGCTTTTTTGATCTGCAGGCGGCAAAGTCAGCCGTCGAGACCGTCCCCCAGATGGTGGGTGGCTCTCGACCTCGCTGGAGATGTCCGGCCCGTGTTCCCGTTGACATGATGCTGTAGCAAATACCATACGAGCCATGGCCGCGCTTCCCCAGCTTCCCTCGCCGGTTACTCTCGGCGATCAGGCGTATGCCGCCATCCGCGAGGCCATCGTCACCGGCTCTCTGGAGCGCGGGGAGAAGGTCACGGAGCGAGGGCTGGCGGAGTCGCTCAACATCAGCGCGACCCCTGTACGCGAGGCGTTGCGGCGGCTGGAGCAGGATCGCCTGGTCGAACGGACGGGGCCCAGATCTGTCCGCGTCGCCGAGTTCGGCGAGGACGAGCTGCGCGAGTTCACCATGATCGAGGATGTGCTCCGGGCGCTCGCCGCCCGGTTGGCCGCGGAGAAGTCGACGGCGGCCCAGCGCCGCGAGATGTCCCGGTGCCTGGGCGAGGCGGACGCGCTG
Organism: Nonomuraea glycinis; assembly: GCF_035920485.1. GTDB lineage: Bacteria > Actinomycetota > Actinomycetes > Streptosporangiales > Streptosporangiaceae > Nonomuraea > Nonomuraea glycinis. Next base: position 8,452,297 of record NZ_CP109166.1, on the reverse strand, counting down.
CGCACCGAGATGCGCGACGTCGCTCCGGGGAGCGCGAGAGAGCTGGACCTGGTGATCGAGGTTCAGGCCATGCTCGAACGCCTCCCGGATCGCCGGCCGCTTGCTGGACTGACGGAGCGTCAGCGGGTCGAAGCGTTCCTGACGCCGTCCACCGCATGCTGTAGTCCACGTCACGGTCCTGGATCCCGTCCTGGCAGGGCGGGATCCAGGGACGGGATGCCGGGTCACTCGATGGTCAGCACCACCTTGCCGAAGCGGTCCGGGCTGACCAGGCGTTCCTGGGCCGCCGGCGCGTCGTCCAGGGTGAACTCCGAGTCGACGATGGGACGCAGCCGCCCGTCGGCCAGCATGGGCAGGACCTCGGCGAGTTCGCGGGAGTCGGCGGCGTGCGCGCCACGGAAGTCGATCTCGTTGCGGTACAGGCTGTACAGGACGATGTCGGCGTGGGGACCGGAGTGCGAGCCCATGCCGATCAGGCGTCCGCCATGACGCAGCGCGTGAATGGACTGCTGGATCGTCGCACCGCCGACCGAATCGTGGACGAGGTCCGCGCCGCGCCCTTCGGTCAGCGTCCGGACGGCGTCGCTGAACTCGGGAACCTGCCTGTAGTTCACGACCTCGTGCGCACCGAGCCGAAGGAGCCGGTCGCGCTTGTCGTCGGTTCCGGTGGTGGCGATGACCCGCGCGCCCAGGACGCCGGCCAGCTGGACGGCGGCGCTGCCCACGCCGCTGCCCGCGCCGACGACCAGCACGGTCTCCTCCGGCTGAAGCCGGCCACGCGTCACGAGCATGTGCCAGGCGGTCAGGTAGGCCAGGATGCTCGCCGCCAGTTCGGCGTAGCCGAGAGACTCCGGGGCGGGAATCGCGTTACGCGCGGGGACCGCGATGTACTCGGCGTAGGTGCCGTCGGTGTGCTCGCCGAGGAACTTCAGCGCGGGGCATCGGCTGTCCAGCCCCGACCGGCAGGCGGCGCAGGATCCGCACACCAGCATCGGCAGCAGCACGACCCGCTGCCCCGGCCGCAGCGTGGTGACCGCACTGCCGACCTCGACGACGTCCCCGGCGCCTTCCACCCCCAAGATGATCGGAAGCGGCTGCTGCTCGGCGAAACGGCCCTCCCGGACGGTCACGTCAGCGCGGTTCAGCCCGGCGGCCCGCAGCCGGACCAGGACATCCCCGTCGCCTACGACGGGCCGTGGCACGTCGTCGATCTCGACGACGTCCGGACCGCCGAAACGCCGCACCACACCGGCCTTCATCTTCATGTCCATCATTCCTGTCCTTTGTCATGATCTTCCAGCGGCTGCGACCTTTCGCGAGCCGCCGCACCCGGGGTCACCTGCCGGCTGATCCGCTCACGCCTCGACCTGGCCCTTCGCGGTGACGCGGCCACCGAGGTCGCGCACGATCACCGCATGGCCCGAGCCGGACTCGACGCTGCTCACGATGAGGCCCTGATGGTCGAACAGCGGGGACACCAGCCGATAGTCGAGGGAAGTGGCGGTCACGCCGGTCCGCCGTACGGACTCCGCCATCGCCAGCGCCTGCAGCGGGCCATGAGTCACCAGGCCCGGGTAGCCCTCGACGTCGCGAGCGTAGTCACGGTCGTAGTGGATCCGATGGGCGTTGTACGTCAGCGCCGAGAACCGGAACAGCAGGACCGGGTCCACGGGCAGGGACCACTCACCGTCCCCGGGCGGCACCGGCGTGACCGGGGCCGCCTCGGCGGGCGGGCCGGGGGCCGCGGCGTCACGGTAGACGAGGTCCTGCTCCTCGACCACCTTGACCTCGCCGCCCTGGGTGAGGGTGTGCCGCACGACGGTGAAGGTGAGCCGGCCCGTACGCCCCTCCTTGTCGAAGGACGACACGACCTCGGTGCGCCGGGTCGCCTCGCGGCCCACGACCAGCGGGCCGAGCCGGGTGACCCGGCCACCGGCGAACATCCGGCGCCGCCCCGGTCCTGGCGGGGTGGGGAGCACGGCGCGTACCGGATGACCGTCCGGCCCGAGGTCGGCCTGGCGCGGCCGCTCCAGCAGATGGAACCAGTGCCACAGCAGCGGGAGCCCTTCGATCTCCAGGTCGGGCAGGCCGACGTCGAGGAGCCCGGCGAACGCGATGGCGGGCTCCGGCCGCAGCACCTCGGTGCGCGTGATGACCTCGTGGTCCCCGGTCATGCGGTGACCTCCTCTCGTGCTCCGCCGAACTCGGCGCGCAGGCTCTCGTTGTGCTCACCCAGCCGCGGTACGTCCCCCATCACCTGCTCCTGGCCGGCGATCGTGACGGGCGGCAGCATCGCCTGGACGACACCTCCCGGGGTACGGACCTCACGCCAGCGGTCGCGGGCCACCAGCTGCGGGTGGGTCAGGAGTTCGACCGGTCGCCGCAGGCGGGCGCAGGCGATGCCCGCCCGGTCGAGCAGCTCGACGGCGCGGTCGGCGTCGAGCGTGGCGAAGGCCGACTCGATCAGCGGACCGATCAGGTCGTCGTTGACCACCCGTTCGGGGTTGTGGGCGAAGCGGGGATCGTCGACCAGATCGGGCCGCCCCAGGACCTCATGGCACAGCCGGGCCCACTCGCGATCATTCTGGACGCCCACGAACACCCGGTTCCCGTCACCGGCCTGATAGGGGCCGTACGGCGAGATCGACGGGTGCTTCGCGGTCGTCCGGCGGGTCTCCGACCCGCCGTAAGCGGCGTGGTAGGCCGGCTGGACCATCCACTCGCCGAGCGCGTCGATCATCGCGACCTCGACCGTCGCCCCGGCCCCCTGCGTCGCCCGCTGGAGCAGGGCGGTCAGGATCCCCGAGTACGCGTACATCCCCGTGGCGATGTCGGCGACGGAGACGCCGGCCTTGGACGGCGCCTCCGGGGTGCCGGTGGCCATGACGAGCCCGGTCTCGCACTGGACGAGCAGGTCGTAGGCCTTCTTCGCCCGGTAGGGTCCCTGCGGTCCGTACCCGGAGATCGAGCAGTGCACGAGCTCGGGACGCGACGCGCGCAGAGTCGCGGCGTCGAGGCCGAGCCGGGCGGCCGCGCCGGGGGCGAGGTTCTGGACGACCACGTCGGCCGCGCCGACGATGGCGTCGAGCACCTGCCGGTCGCCGGGGTCCTTGATGTCGAGCTCGATCGACTCCTTACCGCGGTTCAGCCACACGAAGTAGCTGGAGTCGCCGTGGACGGTGCGGTCGTAGTCGCGCGCGAAGTCGCCCGCACCGGGGCGCTCGACCTTGATGACCCGCGCGCCGAGGTCGGCGAGCTGCCTGGTGGCGAAGGGGGCGGCGACCGCCTGTTCGAGGGAGACGACGGTGATGCCGGCCAGCGGAAGCATGAGATCTCCTCAGTGTCGGGCTTGCAGGATGCGGCGGGCCTTGGCCAGGACCGGCTCGTCGACCATGCGGCCGTCGACGGTGAACGGGCCGCTCTGGGCGGTGGCGGCGGTGAGCACACTCCGGGCCCAGTCGATCTCGGCCGGCTCCGGGCTGAAGGCGTGGTTGACGGGATCCACCTGGGCGGGGTGGATGCACAGCTTGCCGCCGAAGCCGAGGCGCCGGGAGCGGACGGCCGCCGCGCGGACGGCCTCGATGTCGCGCGTCTCGACGGTGACGCCGTCGATGGGCGGGGGGAGGCCGGCCGCGCGTGCGGCGACCACCAGGGCGCTGCGGGCGAACAGCAGGGTTTCGTCGCTCTCGTCGGCTCCGATGTCGAGGGCGAAGTCGATCGAGCCGAAGGCCAGCCCGGTCACCGCGGTGCACGCCGCGACGGAGGGCGCGTCCTGGAGCCCGACAGCGGTCTCGATCAACGCGAGGATCCGCGTGCCCGGCAGCTCCCGCTGGACGCGCCGCACCGTCGCCGGTCCCTGGGCCTTGGGCAGGACCACGCCCCGCAGCCCGGGGGAGTCCCGCAGGGAGCCCAGATCGTCGTGGTGCCAGGGGGTGCCGGCGGCGTTGACGCGCACCCAGGCCGTGCCGCCGTGGGCGAGCCACCGGACGACCTCGCTCCGGGCGGAGTCCTTGTGCTCGGGGGAGGCCGCGTCCTCGAGATCGACGATGATCTCGTGCGCCCCGGAGGCGGCGGCCTTGGCGAACCGGTCGGGCCGGTGACCCGGGACGAACAGCCATGAGTTCATGAGCTGATCCTGTTGCGTTTCACGAGCTCCCTGGCGATGACGTTGCGCTGGATCTCGTTGGTCCCCTCACCGAGGATCATCAGGGGCGCGTCGCGGAAGTACCGCTCGACGTCGAACTCGGTGGAGTAGCCGTACCCGCCGTGGATGCGCATGGCGTCGAGGGCGATCTTCATGGCCGTCTCGGACGCGAACAGCTTGGCCATCCCGGCCTCCAGATCGGCTCGCTCACCCGAGTCGTACCGGCGGGCGGCGTACTGTACGAGCTGCCGCGCGGCCGTCAACTGGGTGGCCATGTCCGCGAGGTAGTTGCCGATGGACTGGTGCTTCCAGATCGGCTGCCCGAAGCTCTCCCGCTCCTGGCTGTACCGCACGGCGTCCTCCAACGCCGCGGCGCCGACGCCCAGCGCGCGCGAGGCCACCTGGATGCGGCCGATCTCCAGGCCGCGCATCATCTGCGCGAAGCCCTGGCCCTCCTGTGTGCCGAGCAGCGCGGACCGGGGCACGCGGAGATCGTCGAAGGACAGCTCGCAGCTCTCGACGCCCTTGTAGCCGAGCTTCGGGAGGTCGCGCGACACCTCGAAGCCCGGCCCCTTCTCGATGAGCAGGACGCTGATGCCCCGGTGCGCCGGCTCGGCCTTCGGATCGGTGAGACACAGCAGGGCGATCAGCTGGGACCGCCGCGCGTTCGTGATCCAGGTCTTGGAGCCGTTGATCACATACTCGTCGCCCTGCTTGCGCGCGACGGTGCGCATGGCCTGGAGGTCGGATCCGCCGCCTGGTTCGGTCAGGGCCATGGTCGCCCGGATCTCGCCGGTGGCCATCTTCGGCAGGTAGGTGTCCTTCTGCTCCTGGGTTCCGTAGTTCAGCAGCAGCTTCGCGACCACGCTGTGCCCGCCCATGGCGCCGGCCAGGCTCATCCAGCCGCGGGCGAGCTCCTCGGTCACCGCGGCGTAGCAGGGTGCGGACACGGCGGCGTCGTTCCACGGCTCGGGAATGGCCAGCCCGTAGATGCCCATCTGCTTCATCTGCTCGATGAGGGCCTCGGGATAGGTGTCGGTGTGCTCGAGGTCCCGTACGACGGGCTTGACCTCATGGTCGACCCAGTCCCGTACCAGGGCGACGATCGCTGTCTCATCTGCGCTGAGCTCGTACATGGTGGGCCTTTCGAGGCGGGGTGGGTGCGCAGGGCTGCTTACATCTTGCTTTGTTATGGGTCGTACGGTGTAATGCTGATTTGTGATGTCCCCAGGCGGTTCGCGCATGACGGCGGAAGGACTCGATGGACTTCAAGCAGCTCACCGCGCTCGTGACCGTGAGCGACGTCGGTAGCGTCACCAAGGCGGCGCGCCTGCTTCACGTGGTGCAGCCCGCGGTCAGCCGGCACATCCGCTCGCTGGAGGAGGAGGTCGGCGTGCCGCTCTTCGAGCGCACCCGGCAGGGCATGACGCTCACCCCCGCCGGTGAGATCCTTACCGAGCGCGCCCGTCGCGCGCTCCTCGAACTGGAGCGGGCCCGGGCCGAGATCCGCCCGGATCGCGGGCCGGTCCAGGGGATCGTGACGATCGGCCTGCTGGAGAGCACCGTCGAGATCCTCGCCGCGCCCCTGCTGGAGTCGGTGGCGCGGCAGCACCCGGGCGTCGAGCTGCGCCTGCTCAGCGCCTTCTCCGGCCATCTGCAGCAGTGGCTCGACGACGGCGATGTCGACATGACCCTGCTGTACAACCTGGAGTCGACCCCCTCGATCTTCGTCACGCCGCTGCTCCACGAGTCGCTGTGGGCGGTCGCGCCGCCCGGCGCGGCTCTCGGCGCCGACGCGCTGACCTGGAAGCACGTGGCGGAGCAGCCCCTCGTGCTGCCCGTGGCCGGGCACGGCCTTCGGGTCCTGATCGACGAGGCGCTGCACATCACCGAGGTCGAGCCCACGGTGGTGTGCCAGACCAACTCGATGCTGCTGCAGAAGAGGCTGGTGGCCTCGGGGAGCGGGTGGAGTGTCCTGCCCGCGGCGGGCGTCGCCGGGGACGTGGCGGCCGGACGGCTGAACGGCGGCCCGCTGACCGAGCCCGAGGTGTCCCGTACCGTCGTCCTCGCCCTGCAGCGGAGCGGCCGGGTGCCGGCCGCGGTGCAGGTGGTCGCGACCGAACTCGTCCGGGCCGCGCGCCGGCTGGTCAAGGACGGGGGATGGCCGACGGCCCGCGCCGTCGAGCGGTCAGACTGAGCCGGCCTGGTCGACGGCGGACACCGTGACGGTCCTCAACGACCCGTGCCCACGGCGGGACCGCCGGCCAGCAGCCGCGCGCGAAGCGGCGCGGACCGCGCGATGTCCGCGATGGTGAGCGCCATCGCCAGCCCGCCGTCGCGGACGAACCGGTCGCCCTCCGGGCCTCCCGCGGCGACCGCGAAGGCGGCGGTGTGGTTGCCCTCCTCGGCCGGAAGGTCGAACGAGAGCATCGGGTGCAGGGCGGGGACGCGTTGCGAGACGTTCCCCATGTCGGTCGACCCGAACAGCTTGTCCGGATAGTCGGGGAAGGTGCGTCCGATGGCCTCCGCCTGAGCCTGAAAGGCGGCGGCCAGATCGTCGTCGTGGCGGAACTCGCGGTAGAGGGAGGGCAGCAAGGCGAACTCGGCGGCGGTCCCGGTGGCGACGGCTCCGGCCTCGAAGCAGCGGCGCACCCGCTCCCACACCTCGTCGACCTCGTCGATCGTGTCGCCTCGGATCATGCACTCGACCACGGCGCGGTCGGCGATGACGTTGACGGCGGAGCCGGCCTCCTTCACCACGTGGTGCACCAGGATGCCGTCCCGCAGCTGCTGCCGCAGCAGCCCGATGGCGACCTGGGCGACCACTGTCGCGTCGGCGGCGTTCAGCGCGCTCCACGGCCGCGACGCGTGCCCGCCACGGCCGGTGTACGTGACCCGCCACGACCGCGACGCGCGGAACCGCGGCGCGACGACGTCCTTCAGCGACGGATGCACCATCATCGCGGCGTGCGTCCCGGCGAAGACGCCACGGTTCAGCATGATCTCCTTGCCGGTCCCGCTCTCCTCGGCGGGAGTGCCGAAGACCCGTACCGTCAGCCCCAGCTCGTCGGCGAACGGCGCCAGCGCGAGCGCGGCGCCCACGGCCGCTCCGGCGATGACGTTGTGACCGCACCCATGGCCGATGCCGGGAAGCGCGTCCATCTCCGCGCAGATGCCGAACACCAGCTCACCGGAGCCCGCCGACGCCACGAAGGCCGTCGGCAGGTCGGCCACCCCTTTCTCGATCGTGAACGCCCCACGGCCGTCGAGGGTCGCGACGATCGAGGCCGAGGCCCGGTGTTCCTGGAACGCCGGCTCGGGATCGGCGTTGATCCGGTGGGAGAGGTCCAGGACCGCGTTCAGGTTCTGGTCGAACTCACGGGTGATCCGGTCGTTGATGTCGGTCATCGCCATACCTCGCTCAGCAGCCGAAGGATGTTGCCGCCCAGGACGGCCTGGATCTCGCTGTCGCTGTAGCCGTGCTCGACGAGCCATCCGGTGATGTTGCGGAAGTTCTCGCTCGGGTTCTCCAGCCCATCGACGTGCGCGACCCGGTCGTGGGCGACGTCGGTCGCCGTGAGGCCGAGTTTCCCGCTGATCGCGTGGTGGAAACCCACGTGGTCGCCGTACAGGGTGTCCGGGCCGAACGCGACGTGCTCGATGCCCATCAGGTCGACCGCGTAGGTGAAGTGATCCATCACCGACTCGATCGTGTGCGTGCGGTGGTCGTAGGACACGGTGGTGTGCGGCGCCGCTTCGAGGCCCAGGACACCGCCGCGCTCCGCGCATGCCCTCAGCACCTCGTCCGGCTTCATGCGGGCGATCGGCCACACCCCGCGGGCGCCGGCGTGAGTGATCGCGACCGGCTTCGAGGAGGCCTCGATCGCCTCCAGGGAGGTCCGGTCACCGGCATGGGAGACGTCGATGAGGACGCCCAGCGCGTTCATGCGCCGCACCGCGCGCCGGCCGAAGGCCGTCAGACCTTCGTCGCTGGGATCCTTCTGTCCGCTTCCGAGGGTGTTCGCCGTGGCGTAGACCAGGCCCATCTGCCTGATCCCCAGCCCGTAGAGCACGTCGACGCGGTCCAGCTCGGTCCCGATCGGTCCCACGGACTCGGTGCCCATGATGAAGGCGAGGCGGCCGTCGCGCTTGGCGTCGAGGATGTCCTGGACCGTGTGCGCCACCACGACCCCGTCCTGGTGGGCGAGGTCCGCCAGGCGCAGGCCGAGCGTCGTGATCAGGTCGTCCCACTGCCATCCCGACGGGGTCGTGCTCCCGATGACGCCGAACCAGTTGTCGAAGATCGCCGTCAGTCCGGATCGCCGCAGTTCGGTGAAGGCCGTGAACTCCCGCGTGGTCCGCAGGAAGGCGGACACGTCGCTCAGGTCCGCCGGGAACAGTTGGGGATGGTCGTGGAAGCTGATCACCACGTTGTCCGCGAGCAGTCGTTCGACCCGTGCCACCTGCTCCTCGTCCAGTGCGGCGGCGAAACCGCTCCGGCGATGGCGGGGATCGGACAGCTCGACGGCGGGGAAGTCGATCCCGCGCCGCATGTACGGGAACGACTCGTAGTCGGACGGCCTGGCCACCGGGCTGGACATGGAAGGTTGCCTCTCTCGGGCTGATGTCATTCTCGTGCCGTAGTGCGGCACGCTGTTCTGCATTGCAGTACAAACTGTGGCAGTCGTCACGTTTCGCTGTCAACGGCCGACCGGCGGGCGTCGTACGGACCCGTCGTCGTCCACCACGACGGACGGGTCCAGGTCCCTCGACGCCGCCGCGAACCGCGCGAGGATCGAGGCCGCCATCTCGGGTCGCGGCATGATCGGCTGGCTGTCCTGGTCGAGCTCGACGGGCTCGACCCGGAGTGTGGGCGCGTCGGCCACTCCCAGCCGCACCTGGAACACCGCACTCTCGTACCAGGGGCCTTTCATCAGGACCGGCCGGTAGGGGGCGAACGGGTGCGCGTCCTCCCGGGCGACCATCGAGTCCGGGCTCCACCCGTCGCACCAGTCGAAGACGAAGTTTCCCGTCGAGTAGAGGATCAGTCCGTGTGCGTAGAACTCCACGGGGTGCAGGCAGTGCGGATGGTGCCCGATGATGAGGTCCGCTCCGGCGTCGATCAGGCGTCGTGCCAGGGGCTGCTGATACTGCGCCAGGGGTCCTTGCGCCGTCGGCAGATAGGGGAAGGGAACTCCCCAGTGCAGCGCCACCACGACGAAGTCGTTGCTCTTCCTGGCCTCGCCGATCAGGGCCTCGGCCGCTCGGACATCCGGCTCATGCGCGCTGGAGTGCACGAACGGGGGCGTGCCGGGCGTCTCCTCCAGGAAGCCGGTGTCGTACTCGAAGCTCTGGCGTACCCGGATCGCACCGATGCCCGCCCGGTCGGCAGTGGCGTTGTAGCCCAGCGGAAGCGCGGAGCAGAAGCTGAAGAAGGCGAGGGTGTTCCCGCCGGCGGACACGACCCGGGGGCGGGTCGCCTCGGTGACCGACTCGCCGAAGCCGGCATGCAGGACTCCCGCCGCGTCCAACGCCCGCACGGTGTCGCGCATGCCGTCCGCGCCGTAGTCCATCGCATGGTTCGTCGCCAGCGACACCAGGTCGACGCCTGATCCCGCCAGCTCCGCCGCGCCCGCCGTCGGCGCGCGCATGGCGACCAGCTTCTCGGCGCGCTGCCCGGCCGCGGTGAGCGGCGCCTCCAGATTGCCGATCGTCAGATCCCCGCTCCGCAGCAGCCCGAACGCGGAGTCGCCCGGTCCGGGGCGGTCCACGACCGGGCGCCGCGGCCACCCTGACACGACGACATCTCCTACGACGGTGAGATCCATAGATCGTCCGTTCCACTATGCAGCACGACGTGCCGCATAGTAGTCCGATGGCGCGGTGGCGGTAAAGAGGCGCGCTCCCGGCTGTGCCGCGATGAGGCATGGCTTGGTGCTGGGTGGTACGCTCGGCTCCCCATGAGCACCGGAAAAGGCAGCGACGACACGCCTGGCCAGGACAGGCCGGCCGGTGGCATCCGGACGATGAACAGCGTGCTGAGCACGCTCCGCGTTTTCGAAGAAGTCGCTGTGCGACAGCCGATCGGCGTCTCGGAGCTGTCCCGCGTCACGCGCATCCCGAAGAGCTCGGTTCAGCGGTGCCTGGTGACCCTCCAGCAGGCCGGCTGGCTGAGAATCGTGGACCCTGAGCACGCGCGCTGGGGCGTGACGATGAAGGTGCTGGCCCTCGGGCTGCGCGGGGCCGGCGAGCAGGATCTCAGAGAGCTGGCGGGGCCGGCGATGAAGCGGCTGTCGGCCGAGGCGGACGAGACCGTCTTCCTCGGGGTGGGCGACGGCGAGGAGTGCGTCATCGTCGCGCGGGAGGACAGCACGCAGGTCGTCCGCGCGTTCCTCGACATCGGCGCCCGCCTGCCGCTCCGCGCCACGTCGGCCGGCGTCGCGATCATGGCGCGCCTGGAGGCCGCCGAGGTCGACCGGCTGCTGCGGCACGAGTTCAAGGAGTTCGCGGGCACTCCCATGCCGAGCTCCGAAGAGCTCCGGCAGGAGATCGCCCGGACCGCCGAGCGTGGTTACGCGCTCAACATGTCGTCGTGGTACCACCCGCCGTACGTCGCCTCCATCGGCGCGGCCATCACGGACGCGGAGGGACGGCCCGTCGCGGCGCTCGCGCTGGCCATCCCGGAGATGCGCTACGACCACTCCCGGCGGGATGCGCTGGCGCGGATGACCGTCGCGGCGGCGGATGAGATCAGCCGGCTGATCTCATCCGCCTGAGCCTCCAGCGGCGGTCGCGTCAGCGGGTCCCCTCGGTGGAGGGTGCGAATCCCTCGAAACTGCCGTCGCGCTTGGCGAGCCAGTAGGCGATGCGGGACGGCGCCTGCGCGTACGGATCGGGCACGCCGAGCTTTCGGGCGGCGTCCATGGGCCAGTTCGGGTTGTAGAGCAGCTCGCGGCCCAGTGCGACGAGATCCGCCCGGCCCTGTTCGATGATCGCCTGGGCCTGCTTGGCGTGCACGATGTGCCCGACCGCCATCGTCCTGATCCCGGTACGTGCCCGCACCTCCTCCGCGTAGGGCACCTGGTAGCCGTAACCCGCGCTCGTGGTGTCGAAGACGGGCCGGCCCGTGAGGCTCCCCGAGCTGCAGTCGATGACGTCCACCTCATGTCCGCGCAGCTCCCGTACCAACTCGACGGTCTGGTCGATCTCCCAGTCGACGTCCACGCAGGACAGGCGGACGAACAGGGGTTTGTCGGCCGGCCAGATGGTCCGGATCCCGTCGATGATCTCCATGAGAAGCCGGGCGCGGTTCTCCGGCGATCCGCCGTAGTCGTCCGTGCGCTGGTTCGACAGCGGCGAGAGGAAGGTGTGGATCAGGTAACCATGCGCCGCTTGCACCTCAAGGACGTCGTATCCGGCCTCCTGTGCCCGCCGCGCCGCCTGCACCCATGCGTCCACCGCCTCCTGGATGTCGCGGAGCGACATCTCGATGGGCATGTTGTAGCCGTCGAGCATGACGGGTAACGGGCTGGGGCCCAGCACCTGCCAGTCCTCGGCGGCCGGGGGATTGGGCTCGCGCCAGGCCCACGGTGGATTCCGGCGACCCTTGCGGCCGGCATGGATGAGCTGGATTCCTGGTACGGCGCCGCCGGCCTTCACGAGGTCGACCAGCCGCGCGTAGTGAGGCACCAGGCTGTCGTCCCAGATGCCCAGGTCGCCGACGGTGCCTCGGCCCTTGCGAGCGACGGTCGTGCCTTCCTGGAAGATCAGGCCGGCGCCGCCCTCGGCGAGCCGGCCGAGGTGCACGGCGTGCGTGTCCGTCGGCGCGCCGTCCACGCCGGAGTACTGCCACATCGGAGAGGCCACCACCCGGTTCTTGAGCCGCACTCCTCGGATCTCGAGCGGGCTGAACAGGTCATGGGACATGTGCGTGCTCCCTTGGCCGGCAGGTCAGGTGGCGACGCGACGTCCATGGCCGGCCATGGCACGGACAAGCGGTGACGACCAGGAGCACTGGTGCGCACTCGGCGTGTCAAAGCACCGATCGTCGTTGACGCGGCGGGGTGCTGTGTTTAATGTCATGCTACCAAACGACACGGCGTTTCATCATGCGGCACAAGGGGTTCCCATGGCAGGAGCACGCAGGACTGCGACGAACCGTCAGGTTCAGCGTTCGGGCGACACGACGATTCGATACACGATCAGCGGTCCGGCGGACGGGACCACCTTGACCCTGATCCATGGCTGGGGTTGCAACCGCACCGACTTCGACGCGATCACCGGCTACCTTCCCGACCGCTGTCGCGTCATCGCGATCGATCTCGCCGAGCACGGCGAGTCGCGCTCGACGCGGGACATCTGGACGATGGCGGAGTTCGCTCACGACGTGGCGGCGGTGCTGGAGGCCGAGTCGGTCGACACGTGTGTCGTGGCCGGGCACTCCCTCGGCGGGGCGGTCGCCGTCGAGGTCGGCCGGCTGCTTCCCGACACGGTCACGCACGTGGTCGCGCTCGACGCGCTGCACTACGTCTTCCTGTTCGGCGCGCTGGACGAGCAGCAGACGCAGGAGATGCTGCGGCCACTGGACGACGACTTCGCCGGACTGGTGCGCGGCATGGTCGAGGCGGGCTCGCCGGCCGGCACCGATCCGGCCCTCAAGGACGCGTACTTCCAGAAGATCGTCTCCATGCGCCAGCCGGCGGGCAGGCGGGCGTTCGAGGGCCTGGTGCGCTGGAACATGGAAGAGGCGCTGGCCGAGGCGAAGCAGCCGATCACGGTGTTCGGGGTGCGGGACCTGGTCACGCGGGAGGCGATCGATCAGCTCGGGGACCGCGTCGACGTCGTGCTCGTCGACCTGGGGAGCCACCACTTCCAGGTGGAGGCTCCCGAGGGAACGGCCAAGCTGCTGTGGGCTGCATGCGATAGCAAGTAGAACGCTGGGCGAGTGCGCCGAATCGCTGGACCGGGTGATGGCGATCCTCGCCCGCTTCCATCGCCGGATCGAGGGCGCCGCCGCCAATCCGGGCGCCCGCTCAGTCGAACACCCGGCGGAGCGTCCCCGGTGGGGTGCTCCGCGGACGCCACTCGCGCGGATAACCGACCGACACCTCCTCGAAGCGGACGCCGTCGTGCCAGGTGGTCCGGGGGATGTGCAGGTGCCCGTAGACGGCGACCGCGGCCCGGTAGCGCAGGTGCCAGTCGGCGGTCCGCTCGGTGCCGCACCACTGGGCGAACTCCGGGTAACGAAGGATCCGGGTGGGTTCGCGTACCAGGGGATAGTGGTTGACCAGCACGGTCGGCAGGGTGTCGTCGAGGTCGGCCAGCCGCCGCTCGGTCTCGGCCAGCCGGGCCCAGCACCAGGCCTCCCGGCTGGGGTACGGGTCGGGGTGGAGCAGGATCTCGTCGGTGCACACCACGCCCGTCTCGTAGGCGTGGTCCAGCGACGCCTCCTTGGTGGTCAGGCCCGGCATCCGGAAGGAGTAGTCGTAGAGCAGGAACAGCGGCACGACCGCGACCGGGCCGCCCTGCCCCGTCCACACCGGATACGGGTCCTCCGGGGTGACGACGCCGAGCTCGCGGCAGGACTCCACCAGGCGGCGGTAGCGGGCCTCGCCGCGCAGTTGGACCGGGTCCTCCCGGGGCGTCCACAGTTCGTGGTTGCCCGGTGCCCAGATCACCTTGGCGAACCGGCCGGCGAGCAGGCCCAGGGCCCATTCCACGTCGGCGAAGAGCTCTCCGACGTCACCGGCTACGATCAGCCAGTCGCCGTCGTGCTCGGGCTTGATCCTCTCGACGATCTCACGGTTCTCCTTGTAGGCGACGTGCAGGTCGCTGATCGCGAACAGTGCCGGGGCTTCCACGGCCGAAGGCGTCGGGGCTTCCACGGGCGAAGGCTAGGCGAGGCTCCCGCCGACCTCAACCCCCTGCCGTCATCCAGTACGTGAGCCCCAGGGTTGTCTCGCGCCGATCGGTCTGGGTACCGTGCTGCTGGCCGGTGATTTCCCGCACCGTCGCCGACGCGCGGTCGACATCAACGAGGTGACGAGCGGTGGGGCAGGTGTTCTCGCTGGTTCTCAGCCGGAAGATCAGCGTGACCGGAGACGCGGCGGAGTGACGCGCGATGGCGGCACCGCGCACCGGGACGGGTTGAACGACCCGCTGTCCACGACCGGACTGCTCGCCCAGGTCCTGCCCGCGCAGGCGCTGACCGCCGAGGTGTACGCCGATCCGACCGGTGTCGTGCTGTTCCCGGACGAGGAGGCGGTGATCGCGCGCGCGGTGGACAAGCGCCGCCGTGAGTTCGCCACCGTCCGGCACTGCGCCCGTGCCGCGCTGGAACGACTCGGGGTGACGCCCGGCCCGATCCTGCCCGGCGAGCGTGGCGCGCCGCGCTGGCCGGCGGGGGTCGTCGGCAGCATGACCCACTGCGCCGGCTTCCGCGGCTGCGCGGTCGCCCACGCCGGTCACCTGCGCACGATCGGCCTCGACGCCGAGCCGGCCGAGCCGCTGCCCGACGGCGTCCTGGACGCCATCGCGCTGCCGGAGGAGCGGTCCGGCCTCCGCCGCCTGGGACCGGGGGTCCCGTGGGACCGGCTGCTGTTCAGCGCGAAGGAATCGGTCTACAAGGCCTGGTTCCCGCTCACCCACCGGTTCCTGGAGTTCGACCAGGCCCGGATCGAGCTGGATTCGGCCGGCGGGTTCACCGCGACACTGCTGGTGGCGCCGCCGAGCACCGTCATCGGCCCGCTGACCGGGTTCACCGGCCGCTGGATCCACCGCGACGGCCTGCTGATCACCGCGATCGCCGTCCCCGCCCAGATCTGACGCCGCGACAAGCACGTACGGGTATGCCCGCGCGATGGACCTCATCGCCGATCGAGCCGGCCGAGATCGGCGCCTGGGCCGGTCGTGTCGGTGGGCTACTCTACAGACGTTCATAAAGAGGACAAGTGTTCGCATAGCGAACAGTTGGAGGACGGTATGGGCTCCGCCTTCGTCTACGCCGCGGCGCGTACACCCTTCGGCAGGTTCAACGGCGCGCTGGCCGGCGTGCGGCCCGACGACCTGGCGGCCACCGCCCTGCGGGGCGCGCTGGCCAAGGTCCCGGCGCTGGATCCGGCCGCGATCGGCGACGTCGTCTGGGGCAACGCCAACGGCGCGGGTGAGGACAACCGCAACGTCGGCCGGATGGCCGTGCTGCTCGCCGGCCTGCCGGTGAGCGTGCCCGCCACCACGGTGAACCGGCTGTGCGGGTCCAGCCTGGACGCGGCCATGATGGCGTCGCGGACGATCGAGAGCGGCGACGCCGACGTGGTGGTGGCCGGCGGCGTGGAGTCGATGACGCGCGCCCCGTGGGTGCTGCCCAAGCCCTCGCGGGCGTTCCCGGCCGGCGACGTGACCGCCGTCTCCACCACGCTCGGCTGGCGCCTGGTGAACCCGAGGATGCCCAAGGAGTGGACCGTCTCGCTCGGCGAGGCGAACGAGCGACTGCAGGAGAGGTACGCCATCTCCCGCGAGCGGCAGGACGCCTTCGCGGCCCGCTCGCACGTGCTGGCCGACGCCGCCTGGAACGCCGGGTTCTACGACGACCTGGTGGTGCCGGTCGAGGGCGTGGACCTGGCACGCGACGAGGGGATCAGACCCGGCTCCACCCCGGAGACGCTCGCCGGCCTCAAGCCGGTCTTCCGGCCCGACGGCACCATCACGGCCGGCAACGCCTCGCCGCTCAACGACGGCGCTTCGGCGGTCGTGCTCGGCTCGGCGGCGGCCGCGAGCCGGATCGGCGCCGACCCGATCGCCCGCGTGGCCGGGCGCGCCGCCTCGGCCCTCGAACCGCACCTGTTCGGGTACGCGCCGGTGGCCGCCGCCGACCAGGCGCTGCGCCGGGCCGGCATCGGCTGGGACGACGTCGGGGCCGTGGAGCTGAACGAGGCGTTCGCCGTGCAGTCGCTGGTCTGCGTGGACGCCTGGAAGATCGACCCGGAGATCGTCAACACCAAGGGCGGCGCCATCGCCCTCGGCCATCCCCTCGGCGCCTCCGGCGGCCGCGTCCTCGGCACCCTCGCCCACGTGCTCGCCGAACGGGGCGAGCGGTGGGGGGTCGCCGCCATCTGCATCGGCGTCGGCCAGGGGCTGGCCGTCGTCCTCGAGAACGTGAACGCCTCATGACGGCCATCACCGAAGACCCCGGCGAGGCCGTCGCCGGGATCGCGGACGGCGCCACCGTGCTCGTCGGCGGGTTCGGCATGGCGGGCATGCCGGTCACGCTGATCGAGGCGCTGATCCGGCAGGGCGCCACGGATCTGACCGTGGTCAGCAACAACGCGGGCAACGGCGACACCGGCCTGGCCGCCCTGCTCGCCGCCGGCCGGGTGCGCAAGATGATCTGCTCGTTCCCGCGCCAGAGCGACTCCTGGGTCTTCGACGGCCTGTATCGGGAGGGGCGGATCGAGCTGGAGGTCGTCCCGCAGGGCAACCTCGCCGAGCGGATGCGCGCCGCCGGCGCCGGCATCGGCGCGTTCTTCAGCCCCACCGGCGTCGGCACGCTGCTGGCCGAGGGCAAGGAGCGGCGCACCATCGACGGCCGGGAGTACGTGCTGGAGTATCCGATCAAGGGTGACGTCGCGCTCATCGGCGCCTACCTCGGCGACCGGAGGGGCAACCTCGTCTACCGCAAGACCGCCCGGAACTTCGGGCCCGTCATGGCGACGGCGGCGACGTTGACGATCGCCGAGGTGCGCCGGGTCGTCGAGCTCGGCGAGCTGGACCCCGAGGCGGTCGTCACGCCCAGCATCTACGTGGACCGGATCCTGGACCTGAGCGCAGCGGAGGCCGGCTCATGACGTTCCCCATCCCTCCGGCGGGCCGGACCGTCGAGCACCTGGGCCGCGGTCCGCTCGGCCGCGACGAGCTCGCCGCCGTGGTCGCCCGCGACATCCCGCGCGACTCGTTCGTCAACCTCGGCATCGGCCAGCCGACGACGGTGGCCGACCATCTCGCCGCCGACTCCGGCGTCATCCTGCACACCGAGAACGGCATGCTCGGCATGGGCCCCGCCGCGTCGGCCGACGAGGTGGACCCCGATCTGACCAACGCCGGCAAGATCCCGGTCACCGAGCCGCCCGGCGCGGCGTACTTCCACCACGCCGACTCCTTCGCCATGATGCGCGGCGGCCACCTGGACGTCTGCGTGCTCGGCGCCTACCAGGTCTCCGAGCGCGGCGACCTGGCCAACTGGCACACCGGCGCCCCCGACGCGATCCCCGCCGTCGGCGGCGCCATGGACCTGGCCATCGGCGCCAAGGACGTGTTCGTCATGATGACGTTGTTCGCCAGGGACGGCTCACCCAAGCTCGTCCGGGAGTGCACCTATCCGCTCACCGGCCTGGCCTGCGTCAGCCGCCTCTACACCGACCAGGCGCTCTTCCAGATCGGCCCCGGCGGGGTCACGGCGGTCGAGACGTACGGCACGACCGTCGACGAGCTCGCCGCCCGGCTCGACGTCACGGTGCGCCGGCTCGACGAGCGGTAGCTCAGGCGAGGGCCCGCCGGAGCGCGTCGAGCCGGTGGGCCCAGATGCGCTGTGACAGGGCCGCCTCGGGGGCGAACATCTCCGAGGCGTGATAGGAGCCCGGGTGGACGTGCAGCTCGGTCGGCACGCCCGCCTGCATGAGCCGCTGAGCGAACGCGACGTCCTCGTCCCGGAACAGGTCGACGGTGCCGACGTCGAGGTACGCGGGCGGCAGACCGGCCAGGTCCTCGGCCCGGGCCGGGGCGGCGTACTGGTCGGCGTCCTTGCCGCCGAGGTACCAGGCCCAGGCCTCGATGTTGGTGGCACGGTCCCACAGCCCGATGTCGGTGACCTCATGGCTGGACGGCGTCTCGTTCCGGTCGTCGATCATCGGGTAGATCGGCATCATGAACGACAGCGCGGGCCCGCCACGGTCGCGTGCCAGGAGCGCGGTGCCGATGGTCAGCCCGCCGCCGGCGCTGCCGCCGTAGATCGCCAGCCGCTGCGGGTCGATGCCCAGCTCGGCGGCGCTCTTCGCGGTCCACACCAGGCCGGCGTAGCAGTCCTCGACGGGGGCGGGGTGAGGGTGCTCCGGGGCGAGCCGGTATTCGACGGAGACCACGACGGCGCCGACCGCGTCGCAGATCTTCGTCGCGACGTTGTCCTCCGAGGTGAGGTCGCCGAGGATCATGCCGCCGCCATGGATGTAGTAGAGGCCGGGCAGCGGGCCCGCCTGGTCGACCGGCCGGTAGATCCGCACGGTGATGTCGGGAGCCCCGTCAGGGCCGGGTACGGTCCGGTCCTCCTTGGTGACGTTCGGGTTGTCGGGCACCTCGACGGCGAGCGCCATGGCAGCGGCGGCGGCCCGGCGCTCGGTGATGTCGGGGATGCTCTGGAGTCCTTCGGGCATCATGGCGCGCATCGCGTCCAGGGGGATGCGGCTCGCAGGGTCGATCAGGTCGCGACGGGACATGGGAGTCCTCTCTGGACGAGCAGGGCGGGTGCCGACGGTGTGACCTTACAAGAGCGATATGACGATGATCACTCGTCGAGCACGTGGGCGGCCAGCCGGGCCCGGTGCCAGGCCGGCGAGCCGAACAGGGCCGCCGCCGCGTGGGCCCGCTTGAAGTGCAGGTGCGCCTCGTGCTCCCAGGTGAAGCCGATGCCGCCGTGCAGCTGGATGGTCTCGGCGGCCACCGCCGCGTACGCCTCCGCGCAGTACGCCTGGGCCGTGGCCGCCCGTACCCCGAGGTCGGGTGCGTCGTCGGCGAGCGCGCGGGCGGCGTCGCGGCTGACCGATCGGGCGGATTCGACCAGGACGTACAGGTCGGCCAGCCGGTGCTTGATCGCCTGGAACGAGCCGATCGGCCTGCCGAACTGCTCCCGGACCTGCACGTACGCGAGCGTCATCTCCAGGCACCGGTCGCTGCCGCCGAGTTGTTCGGCGCTGAGCGCGGTCGCCGCCACGGCGAGCAGCCGTTCGAGGACGCGCCGCCCGTCGGCGGCGATCAGCCGGGCGGGCGCGGCGTCGAACCGCACCCGCGCCTGCGGCCTGGTGCGATCCAGCGTGACAAGCGACTCCACCCGGACACCGGGGGCAGCGGGGTCCACAAGATAAAGCCCAAGCCCGCCGCCCGCATCGGCCCCGTGCCCGCCGCCCGCATCGGCCCCGTGCCCGCCGCCCGCACCGGCGACGAGGCCGCTGACCGCGCCATGGGCGGCGGGGCGCCCGTCGGGAGTTCGGGCGGGCACGATGAACAGGTCGGCGCGGGCGCCGTCGAGCACATGCTCCTTGACGCCGGTCAGCCGCCCGCCCACCACCTGGGCGCGGATCGCCGCCGGATCCCAGGTGCCGCCCTCGGCCCAGGCCAGCGCCCCGACCCGGCTACCGTCGGCGAGACCGGGCAGCGCGCCGGTCGCGCCGCTCACGCTGTCGGCGGGGCTGGGCTGCGTGCTGGTCGCGCCGCACGCGAGGAGGGCTTGAGTGGCGAGTACGGCGGAGCCCAGGTAGGGCAGGGTGGCCACGGCCCGGCCCAGCTCTTCGCACACCACCTGGGTCTCGGCCAGGGTGCAGCCCACGCCGCCGTGCTCCTCGGGCACGGCGAGGCCGAACGCGCCCACCTGGTCGGCGAGCAGCCGCCAGATGGTCTCGTCGTAACCGGCCTCGGCGTCCGGCGCGGGCCGGGACGGGGGAGTGCGCGCCAGGAGGGTGCGCACGGTGCTCCGCAGCTCCTCCTGCTCGTCCGTGGTGATCACACTCGTATTATCTAACAAGTGCTTGGTAGGGTGCCAGGTGTGACGTTCAGGGCGGAGGTCCGGGCCTGGCTGCGGGACAGTCTGACGGGTGAGTTCGCCGAGGCGCGCGGGCTGGGCGGGCCGGGGCGCGAGCACGAGGCGTTCGACCTGCGGCTGGCCTGGGAGCGGCACCTGGCCGCGGCCGGCTGGACCTGCCTGGGCTGGCCCGAGGAGCACGGCGGCCGGGGCGCGAGCATCGCGGACCAGGTCGCCTTCCACGAGGAGTACGCCTTGGCCAGGGCCCCCGCCCGGGTGAACCACATCGGCGAGAACCTGCTCGGCCCGACCATCATCGCGTTCGGCACCGACGAGCAGCGTGCGCGGTTCCTGCCGCCGATCGTGGCCGTGCGCGAGCTGTGGTGCCAGGGCTACTCCGAGCCCGGCGCCGGCTCCGACCTGGCCGGCGTACGGACCCGCGCCGAGCTGGACGGCGACCGGTGGCGCGTCACCGGGCAGAAGGTGTGGACCTCCCTGGCGGTGGAGGCCGACTGGTGCTTCGCGCTCTGCCGTACCGAGCCGGGCTCCACCCGCCACCACGGCCTGTCCTACCTGCTCGTGCCGATGCGGCAGGACGGGGTGGAGGTCAGGCCGATCGTCCAGCTGACCGGGACGAGCGAGTTCAACGAGGTCTTCTTCGACGACGCCGTGACCGGCGCCGCCGACATCGTGGGCGCGCCGGGCGACGGCTGGCGGATCGCCATGGCCACGCTCGGCTTCGAACGCGGCGTGGCCACCCTCGGCCAGCAGGTGGGCTTCCGGCACGAGCTGGAGGCCGTGATCGAGGCGGCCCGCCGGACGGGCGCGATCGACGATCCGCTGCTGCGCGACCGGCTCGTACGCTCGTGGATCGGCCTGCGGGTGATGCGGCTCAACGCGATCCGCACCATGGAGGGCCCGCCGGGGCCCGAGACGTCCATCTCCAAGCTCGTGTGGGGCGTGTGGCACCGGGAGCTGGGCGAGCTGGCCATGGACGTGCTCGGGGCCGGCGGAATGATCGCCGACGGCCCGCCGTACGAGCTGAGCGACGCGCAGCGGCTCTACCTGTTCTCGCGTGCCGACACGATCTACGCCGGATCGAACGAGATCCAGCGCGGCATCATCGCCGAACGCGTCCTCGGCCTGCCCCGCGAGGCCCGTCCCTGACCCTGGGCCCGCCGTGCGTGCCCGGCTTCGGGCGTGACGCGGCGAGGCGTCGTGCTTCGGACCGCTGCCGACGGCCGCCGGAGCCGGGGTCAGCTGCGCGTCGCCAGGTAGCGGGCCGGGAACTCGCCTCCGCCGTGCACCGCGAGGTCCGCGCCGGTGAGGTAGGAGGCCGCGTCGCCGGCCAGGAAGAGGCAGGCGTTCGCGACGTCGGCCGGGACCGCCGGCCGCCCCATCGGGATCACCCCGGCCACGGCCGCGCCGCCGTCCTCGCCGTAGGCGGAGGCCATCGGGCCGGCGGTGACGTGGTTGACCCGCACCTTCGGCGCCCACTCCAGCGCCAGCGCCCTGGTCAGCGTGAGCAGCCCGGCCTTGGCCGCCGAGTAGGCGGCGGTGCCCGGCTGGGGGTGCACGGCGGAGACGCTGCCGATGTTGATGATCGACCCGCCGCTGTCCTGGGACCGCATCACCTGGTTGGCGGGCTGCGCCACGTAGAACGGGGCGAGCAGGTTCAGCGCCACGACCCGCTCGACGAACCTGGGCGAAACGGTCGCCGCGTCCGCGTCCGGAGAGCCGCCGGCATTGTTGACCAGCACGTCGAGCCGCCCGAACCGCTCGACGACCTGCTCCACCAAATGCACGGCGGCCGCCGGGTCCCGGACGTCCGCCACGACGAAGCAGGCGGTCCTGCCGCCTGCGGTCGGCGGAGCGGTCGGGTCGGTTCTGCCGCACACCACCACGTCGGCGCCCGCGGCGAGGAACGTTCGCGCGATCACGTACCCGATGCCCTTGGTGCCGCCGGTCACCAGCACCGTGCGACCGGTGAAGTCCACGCTCATGCCCAGGGTCTCCTCGCGCTGTCCTCGTTGACGAGCTATTGTTTCTAACAAATGTTAGGTCGAAAGGCGGCTCATGGGAATCTCTGCCCACAGCCCCGGCCAGGGCATCGCCGAGGTCGTCATGGACGTGCCGCCGGTCAACGCGCTCACCGTCCAGGGCTGGTTCGACCTGGCCGACGCCGTGCGGGCCGCCGGGCGCGACCCCGCGAACCGCGTCGTGGTGCTGCGCGCCGAGGGCCGCGGCTTCAACGCCGGCGTCGACCTCAAGGAAATGCAGGCCGCCCGCGGCTTCGAAGCGCTGGTGGGAGCCAACCGGGGCTGCTACGCCGCGTTCGCCGCCGTCTACGCGTGCGAGGTCCCGGTGATCGCCGCCGTGCACGGGTTCTGCCTGGGCGGCGGCATCGGGCTGGCCGGCAACGCCGACATCGTGATCGCCTCCGACGACGCCTACTTCGGGCTGCCCGAGGTCGAACGGGGCGCGCTCGGCGCCGCCACCCACCTGGCCCGGCTGGTGCCCCAGCACCTGATGCGCGCCATGGTCTACACCTGCCGCAACGTCACCGCCGCCGAGCTGCACGCCTTCGGCTCCGTCCTGGAGGTGCCCCCCCGCGACGGGCTCCGCGCGGCCGCGCTGGAGGTGGCCGCCACGATCGCCGCCAAGGATCCGTACGTCATCCGCCGCGCGAAGGAGTCGCTGAACGGCATCGACCCGATCGACGTCAACCGCAGCTACCGCTACGAGCAGGGCTTCACCTACGAGCTCAACCTGATGGGCGCCGGTGACCGCCACCGGGACGCCTTCCTCACGGAAGGAGGCCGATGATGGGCGCCGTGATGCAGGTCGAGGAGGTCGTCGCCGCGCTGGAGAGCGGCATGACGATCGGGATCGGCGGCTGGGGCTCGCGGCGCAAGCCGATGGCGCTGGTCCGGGCACTGTGCCGGTCGGCGCTGCGCGACCTGACCATCGTGTCCTACGGCGGGCCGGACCTGGGCCTGCTGTGCGCGGCGGGCAAGGTCCGCCGGGTCGTCGCGCCGTTCGTGACCCTCGACTCGATCGCCCTCGAACCGCACTTCCGCACCGCCCGGCAGCGCGGGACCGTCGAGTTCACCGAGTACGACGAGGGCATGTTCATGTTCGGCCTGCTCGCGGGGGCGCACCGGCTGCCGTTCCTGCCGACGCGGGCCGGGCTCGGCTCCGACGTCCTGCGGGTCGACCCCGCCCTGCGCACCGTACGCTCCCCGTACGCCGACCAGGAGGAGCTGGTCGCGGTGCCCGCGCTCACCCTGGACGCCGCGCTGGTGCACCTGGACCTGGCCGACACCCGCGGCAACGGCCGCTACCTCGGCCCAGACCCCTTCATGGACGACCTGTTCGCCAAGGCCGCCGCCCGCTGCTACCTGTCCTGCGAGCGGCTGGTGCGGCCCGGCGAGCTGGGCGGCCCGCCGCAGACGCTGCTGCTCAGCCGCATGCACGTCACCGGGGTCGTCGAGACGCCCGGCGGCGGCCACTTCACCGACCTCGGCACCGGGCGGGACGAGGCGTTCCAGCGGTACTACGCCACCTCGGCGGCCGACCCCGAGCGGTGGGAGGCCTTCGCCGGCCGGTTCCTGTCCGGCGACGAGCGGGCCTACCAGGAGGCCGTACGCCGATGGCACCAGGAACAGGAGACGCGATGAGCGCGAGCCGGGCGGAAGTGTGCGTGGTCGCCTGCGCCGAGGCGTGGCGCGGCGACGGCGAGGTGCTGGCCGCGGCGATGGGCACCTGCTCGATTCTGGGGGCCAGGCTGGCCCGGCTGACGTTCGAACCCGGCCTGCTGACGACGGACGGCGGCGCGCTGCTCACCACCGAGCCGGTGCCGATCGGCGCGCCCGCCGGCCCGGTCGAAGGGTGGCTGCCGTTCCGCGAGCACCTGTGGCTGGTGCAGAACGGCCGGCGGCACGTGATGATGGGCGCCTCACAGATCGACCGGCACGGCAACACCAACATCTCCGCCATCGGCTCCTGGGAGCGGCCCGCCTCGCAGCTCCTCGGCGTCCGCGGCGCGCCCGGCAACACGATCGCCAACCCGACGAGCTACTGGATCCCGCGCCACACCACCCGCGTCTTCGTGCCGAAGGTGGACGTGGTCAGCGGCGTCGGCGCCGACCGCGCCGCCGCGCTCGGCCCCGTGGCGGCGCGCTTCCACGACCTGCGGCGCGTGGTGACCGACCTCGCGGTCCTCGACTTCGGCACGCCGGACGGGACGATGCGGCTGGTCTCCACTCACCCGGGCGTGCCCGTCGAGCAGGTCCTGGCCGCCACCGGCTTCGCCCTCGCCATCGACGGCGACGTACCGGAGACCCGGCAGCCGACGGTCGAGGAGCTCCGCCTGATCCGCGAGGTCCTCGACCCACGGTCGGCGCGTGACCGCGAGGTCCGGACATGACGAGGCAGGTGCTGGACACGCCGCTGACCCGGCTCACCGGGGTGCGGCATCCCGTCGTGCAGACCGGGATGGGCTGGGTGGCGGGCCCCCGGCTGGTCTCCGCCGTGGCGCGCGCGGGTGGGCTCGGCATTCTCGGCTCGGCCACCATGAGCCTCGGCGAGCTCGCCGCCGCGATCAAGGAGGTCCGCGCCCGCACCGACGAGCCTTTCGGGGTCAACCTGCGCGCCGACGCCGCCGACGCGGGCGACCGTATCGACCTGCTGATCAGAGAGCGGGTACGGGTCGCCTCGTTCGCGCTGGCCCCGCGCCGAGAGCTGATCGCCCGGCTGAAGGACGCCGGGGTCGTGGTGATCCCGTCGGTGGGCGCGCGGCGGCACGCCGAGAAGGTCGCAGCCTGGGGCGCCGACGCCGTGCTGGTCCAGGGCGGCGAGGGCGGCGGGCACACCGGCCCGATCGCCACCACGCTGCTGCTGCCCCAGGTCGTCGACGCGGTCGGCATCCCGGTCATCGCGGCCGGCGGCTTCTTCGACGGGCGCGGGCTGGCCGCCGCCCTCGCGTACGGCGCGGCGGGCATCGCCATGGGCACCCGGTTCCTGCTGACCTCCGACAGCACGGTCCCGGACGCGGTCAAGCGGACCTACCTCGCCGGGGCCGAGACCGTGGTCACCCGCCAGGTGGACGGCCTGCCGCACCGCGTCCTGCGTACCCGGCTGGTGGACGGCCTGGAAGTGTCGGGCCCGGTGACCCGGACGATCCGGGCGCTGCGCAACGCCGCGCGGTTCAAGGCGGTCTCCCGGATGTCATGGCCGGAGCTGATCCGGGACGGGCTGACCATGAAGCGCGGCAAGGAACTCACCTGGTCGCAGGTGCTGATGGCGGCCAACACCCCGATGCTCCTGAGGGCCGCGATGGTGGACGGCCGCCCCGACCTCGGCGTGCTGGCCTCCGGCCAGGCGGTGGCGGTCATCGACGACCTGCCCTCCTGCGAGTCCCTGATCGACGCCATCGTCACCCGCGCCGCCGCCGCGATCCGCGACCTCGACGCGCACCTGCCCCACTGAGCGCCATGCGCCTGTCCGGGGACGCTCCTTCACATCCGGGAGGTCTCGGCGATGGCGGCAGGAACGCCGCCGCGCCGACGCGGACACGACGAGCGTCGGTTTCGGCGCAAGCCGCTTGAGCGAAGACCAGACTCAAGTGAGCTTCGGTGAGTATTCGTCCGGCTGATTCTTCGGCATGGGAGTGACCGCTGTCGCCTATTCGCCCAGCGCCGGGGGCGGTGATGAGAACTTTATGGATGGATTCCTGCCATCGTGTCGATCTGGCGGAAATTTCCTTGGCAAAGCCAGAGATCGATCTAGACCCTTGATTCTGGCATCTCGTATTGTCGCCGCATGACGACTGTGCTCTGCGTGCCCCAATGGCAAGGATCGGCGTCGAGCAAGGCGCCGCAGCTGATGGCCGGCGCTCGCCGCGCCGCCGAACTCATTCCGGCCGACACGGTGGTGACCGTGCCGGTGCTTGAAACGGGCGGGGACAAGGCCGCCGGGATCCGCGCGTACGACGTGCTCGTGGAGAACCAGCGGCTGACACAGAAGGCACTGGCCGGCATCGACGACCGAGTGATCACTATCGGCGGCGATTGCGCGGTCGACATCCCGCCGATCGCCGCTGCCTATACCCGCTATGGGGACGCCTTGACGGTGCTGTGGATCGATGCCCACCCGGACGTCTACAGCCCGCAGACGCTGCCATCGGGCGCCTTCCACGGGATGGTGGTGCGCGCCCTGCTCGGAGACGGGCCGACCGGCCTCACCCTGGAGCATCCGCTGGCACCACATCAGGTGATCATCACTGGAGAGCGAGCGGGTGACGCGTCCGAGCACGAGTACCTCGCGAAGACCGGCCTGCGCAGGTACGGCGTCGACGACCTGGAGCGCGCACTCGACGGTCTGCGCGGCCCCGTGTACGTCCACATCGACCTCGATGTCCTGGAGCCCACCACCTTCGGCGCAACCTGCTATCCGGAGCCGAACGGCGTGCGGCCGCAGCGACTGATCGACCTCATCTCCCACGTGGACGACATCATCGGGGCAGCCATCACCGAACACGCGCCATCCAGCGACGACGTCAACCCCGGCGAGGCCGAGGTGATTCGCCTGCTGGGCGCCGCACTGACGCGCTGACGGTCGCCTTATCCTCGGTGCCTCCATCGGCCTTATCGCGATGGAGGTGACGTCTTCGGGCTTGCCCGGAGCGTGATCCAAATATCCTTACGGGGAGCAAAGACAGCTTCTGGGCGCCGTACGCCTGTCCGGGGGTGTCGGGTGCGGCGGGCACGTCAGCTCAGCGCCGACATCAGCCGGGCGCGGTGCTCGGTGGGCGAGCCCCAGGCGGCGCGCAGGGCGCGCGCCTTGCGGATCAGCAGGCTGAGGTCGTACTCGTCGGTGTAGCCGATCGCGCCGTGCACCTGCAAGGCGATCCTGGCGGTACGGTACGCCGCCTCCGACGCCATGACCTTGGCCGCCGACACCTCGCGGGCGAAGTCCGGCGTGCCGTGGGCGAGGGCCGCGCCGTACACCAGCGGGCGGGCGTACTCCAGCTCGACCAGCGCGTTCGCCAGTTGGTGCCTGACCGCCTGGAACTCGCCGATCGGCCGCCCGAACTGCCGCCGCGTCCCGGCGTACTCCACCGACACCTCCAGCAGACGGCGGCCCAGTCCCGTGAGCTGGGCGGCGCACACCAGCGTGCCCAGGTCGCGAGCCTCCCCGGCGGCGGCCGCCACCTCGGAACCGGCGGCGAGCACGTCCCCCGGCGTGACCGGGAACAGTCGGCGAGCAGGATCCAGGGAGCCGCGGACACCCCCCGGAACCCCGGCCCGCAACTGCGCCCCCGCCACCATCAGCACCGGGGCGGCGACGTCCGCATCCAGCGCGTAGGGAGGCGTCCGCGCGGCGGTGAGCGGATCCGGGGGCGTCGGTGTGCCGGCGTCCAGCGGGGGCGTCGGCGAGTCGAGGGTGGGCGGCGGCGCCAGCGTGGCGACGACCGTGCCGTCGGCGATGCCCGCCGGCCACGGGGAGTCCGGAGTCAGCCGGTCCAGCAGCGCGGCCACCGCGACCGTCTCGGCGCAGGGGCCGGGCACGCCGTGTCGGCCGAGCTCGTGGAAGGCGGTCACCAGCTCGACCGGGAGCACGCCCGCGCCGCCCGCCCTCTCCGGCACCGCGACCGCGAACACTCCCGCCCCGGCCAGCGACCGCCACAGCGCCAGGCCGGGCCCCGGATCGCCGCCCGCCCAGGCCCGGATGACGCCGGGCACCGCCGCCTGAGCCAGCACCTTGTCCACCGTCTCACCGAACAGCCGCTGCTCGGCATCCAGCACGAACTTCACCACGGCCTCCGCTTCACGTCCGGCACGCCCCCCAAGGCCGTCCCGGACTCGCCGGCCAGGGCGAGCCTCACGACCGTCCCGCTCTCGGCAGGCCGAGCACCCGCTCGGCGACGATGTCGCGCTGGATCTCGTTGGTCCCGGCGTAGATCGGGCCCGCGAGGGAGAAGACGTACCCCTCCAGCCACTCGCCGTCCAGCTCCCCGTCCGGGCCGAGCAGGTCCAGGGCGGTCTCGTGCAGCGCCACGTCCAGCTCCGACCAGAAGATCTTGTTGACGCTGGCCGCCGCGCCCACGTCCTCGCCACGTGAGATCGTCTCGAAGCCCTTGAGCCGGTACGCGCGGGCCCTGATCCACGCGTCGGCCACCCGGTCCCGGAGCGCGGTGTCGGCGGGGTCGCCGCAGGAGCGCCAGAGCTTGACCAGCCGGTCGGCGGCGGCCAGGAACCGGCCGGGGCTGCGCAGCGTGAGCCCCCGCTCGTTGCCCGTGGTGCTCATCGCCACCCGCCACCCCTCGCCGGGCCGCCCGATGACGTCGCGGTCGGGCACGAACACGTCGTCGAAGAACAGCTCGGCGAAGGCCGGCTTGCCGTCGAGACGCCCGATCGGCCGGCGGGTGACCCCGTCGGCGTCCAACGCGAACATCAGGTAGATCAGGCCGTGGTGCCGCCGCGACTCCGGATCGGCGCGGAACGGGCCGAAACCCCGATCGGCGAAGGCCGCGCGCGAGCTCCACGTCTTCTGCCCGTTCAGCAGCCAGCCGCCGCCGGTCCTGGTCGCGGTGGCGCGCAGGGACGCCAGGTCGCTGCCCGCCTCCGGCTCCGACCAGGCCTGGGCCCAGATCTCCGCGCCCGAGGCCATCGGCGGCAGGACGCGGGCGAGCTGCTCGGGGGTGCCGTGCCGGAACAGGGTCGGGGCCAGCAGGTTGACGCCGTTCTGACCGACCCGCGCGGGCGCGCCGGCCGCGTGGTACTCCTCCTCGAAGACCAGCCACTCCAGCGGCGTCGCGGCCCGCCCGCCGTACTCCCGTGGCCAGGACACCACCGACAGGCGGGCCGCGTACAGCTCGCGCTCCCAGGCGCGGTGCGCGGCGAACCCCGCCTCGGTCTCCAGCGACGGCAGGGCGGCGGCGGGGACGTGCGCGCGCAGCCACGCCCGCACCTCGGCCCGGAACGGCTCCACGGCCGACAGGTCAAGATCCATCGGCGGCCGCCTTCATGCTCCTGGCGTCCATCCCGGCCAGCGGGTCGGCCGCGGTCTCGGCGTTGTGCGCGTGGGCGAGGTGGTGCAGCCCGAAGACGGAGTCCAGGCCGGCGTGCAGTCCCTGCAGGTCCTCCGCCTGATTGACCGCCTTCTTCGCCAGCGCCAGGCCCAGCCGCGGCATGGCGGCGATCCGCCCGGCGAGCGCGAGGGTCCGCGCCGCCAGCTCCTCACGCGGCACCACCTGATTGATCATCCCCACCTCGTACGCACGCCGCGCCGGCATCCGGTCACCGGTGAAGAGGAACTCCTTGGCGATGCGCGGCGGCATCGCCCACGGATGGGCGAAGTACTCCACGCCCGGAATGCCCATCCGCACCACCGGGTCGGCGAAGAACGCGTCGTCGGCGGCGACGATCAGGTCGCACACCCAGGCCAGCATCAGCCCGCCCGCGATGCACGCGCCCTGCACCATCGCGATCGTCGGCTTCGGCAGCTCCCGCCAGCGCCGGCACATGCCGAGGTAGACCTCCGACTCGCGGGCCAGGCGGCTCTCCGCGCCGTCCTTGCCCACGTGGTCCCACCACAGGCCGGCCCGGCGCTCGAAGGGCAGGTGCGCGTCGCGCTCCGGGGTGCCGATGTCGTGCCCGGCGCTGAAGTGCTCGCCCGCGCCGGCCAGCACGATCACCTTGACCTCGTCGTCGGCGGCGGCCCGGTAGAGGGCCTCGTCCAGGGCGTAGGTCATGGCGGAGTTCTGGGCGTTGCGGTAGTCCGGGCGGTTCATGGTGACCAGCGCCGTGGGGCCGCGCCGTTCGTAGTTCACCACGGTCATGGGGCCCTCGCATTCTTTCTAACAAGTATTTGGTAGGGTAACTCATGTGAAGCTCAGCGAGGAGGGCTCGCCCGCGCGGCCGGTCTACGTGCCCGGCCACGGCCTGCTGCGCGATCGCGTGGCGGTGGTCACGGCCGCGGCCGGCACCGGCATCGGGGGCGCGTGCGCCCGCCGGATGCTCGAAGAGGGCGCGCGGGTGGTCGTCAGCGACGCCCATGAGCGCCGGCTGGCCGACAGCGTGGCGGGGCTGGCGCGCGAGTTCGGTGGCGCGGTGACCGGGGTGCCGTGCGACGTCACCTCAGAGGAGCAGGTCCAGGGGCTGTTCGCGGCTGCCGAGGAGCGGCTCGGCCCGGTCGACGTGGTGGTCAACAACGCCGGGCTCGGTGGCACGGCCAGGCTCGTGGAGATGACCGACGAGCAGTGGGGCCGGGTGCTGGACGTGACGCTGGGCGGCACCATGCGCTGCACCCGCGCCGCGCTGGCCCGGATGCAGCCGCGCGGGCGCGGCGTGATCGTCAACAACGCGTCGGTGATCGGCTGGCGGGCCCAGGAGGGCCAGGCGCACTACGCCGCGGCCAAGGCGGGCGTGATGGCGCTGACCAGGTGCGCGGCGGTCGAGGCCGCGCCGCACGGCGTGCGGGTCAACGCGGTGGCCCCCTCCCTGGCCCTGCACCCGCACCTGGCGAAGGTGACGACGCGCGAGCTGCTGGCCGAGCTGACCGGCCAGGAGGCGTTCGGCCGCTCCGCGGAGCCGTGGGAGGTCGCCAACGTTATCGTCTTCCTGGCGAGCGACTACTCCTCCTACATGACCGGAGAGGTCGTCTCGGTCTCCAGCCGGCATCCCTGAGAGGTCCACCGTCCCATGAGCGCACGACGCCGAGATTCCCAGAGCACCGCCGCCGCCCGCGCCGGGCGGCGGGCGGAGCTGCTCGCGACCGCCGCCGAGGTGTTCGCGTCCCGGGGATACGCGGCCACCACGGTCCGTGAGGTGGCCGACGCGGCGGACATCCTGGGCGGCAGCCTCTACTACCACTTCGACTCCAAGGAGTCGATGGTCGACGAGATCCTGTCCGTCTTCCTGTCCGACCTGTGGTCGGCCTACGACACGGTGCTCGCGGCCGGTCTGGGCGCGCGGGAGACGTTCGAGGCGCTGATCGTCGCGTCGTTCCGGTGCATCGAACGCTACCGGCCCGCTGTGGTGATTTATCAGAACGAATCCAAGCATCTCGTGACAAATCCGCGTTTCTCGTACTTGCTGGATTCGCAGCGGCGGTTCCGTGAGATGTGGCTGGCGGTGCTGGACCGGGGTGTCACCGACGGGGTCCTGCGCGCCGACCTGGACACCGGCCTGATCTACCGCTTCATCCGTGACACCGTCTGGCTGGCCGCGAGCTGGTACCGCAGCGACGGCCCGCTGCCCGCCGACGAGATCGCCCGGCAGTACATAGCGATGGTCCTGGAAGGGATCCTGACCAGCTGAGGAGTTCGCGATGGCGGAGGCGTACCTGGTCGAAGCGGTCCGCACGCCCGTGGGCCGGCGCGGCGGCGGCCTGGCCGGCGTGCACCCGGCCGACCTCGGCGCGCACGCGCTGCGCGAGCTGATGGCCCGCGCCGGCGTGGACCCGGCGGCGGTCGAGGACGTGATCTTCGGCTGTGTGGACGCGGTCGGCCCGCAGGCGGGCGACATCGCGCGCACCTGCTGGCTGGCGGCCGGGCTGCCCGAACAGGTGCCGGGCGTCACCGTCGACCGGCAGTGCGGCTCCTCCCAGCAGGCCGTGCACTTCGCCGCCCAGGCGGTGCTGTCGGGCACCTGCGATCTCGTGGTGGCCGGCGGCGTGCAGAACATGTCGCAGATCCCGATCGCGTACGCCTCCGTGGGCGCCACCGACGCGCTCGGCCTCACCGGGGGCCCGTTCGCCGGCTCGCGCGGCTGGCGGGCCCGCTACGGCGACCAGGAGGTCTCCCAGTTCCGTGGCGCCGAGATGATCGCCCGCGACTGGGACCTGTCCCGCGAGGACATGGAGGACTTCGCCTTGGAGTCGCACCGGCGCGCCGTCCGCGCGATCGACGAGGGACGCTTCACCCGCGAGATCGCCCCGATCGAGGGCGTCACGACCGACGAGGGCCCGCGCCGCGACACCACCCGGGAGCGGATGGCCGGCCTGAAGCCCCTGGTGGCGGGCGGGCGGCTCACCGCCGCGTTGGCCTCGCAGATCTCCGACGGCGCCGCCGCCCTGCTCCTCGCCTCGGAGGCGGCGGTGCGGGCGCACGGCCTGCGGCCCCGGGCCCGCGTCCACCACCTGTCCGCCCGTGGCGAGGACCCCATCCGGATGCTGTCCGCGCCGATCCCGGCGACGGCGTACGCGCTGAAGAAGAGCGGCATGTCGATCGGCGACATGTCCGCGGTGGAGATCAACGAGGCGTTCGCCCCGGTCGTGCTGGCCTGGCTGAAGGAGACCGGCGCCGACCCGGCACGGGTCAACCCGAACGGCGGCGCCATCGCGCTCGGCCACCCGCTCGGCGCCACCGGAGCCCGGCTCATGACCACCCTGCTGCACGAACTGGAGCGCACCGGCGGCCGGTACGGTCTGCAGACCATGTGCGAGGGCGGCGGCCAGGCCAACGTCACCATCATCGAGCGCCTGTGAGACTTGACAGGAAATATGACTATTCATCCGGATTCACTGGACGGGTAGGCGACTCGCCACGCATAGTGGATCAGCAGAACGGCCCGCGAAAGCGCAAGTACGGAGAGTCATGCCCCACGCGTTCGCCGCAATCCTGATAGCCGCCTCGATGACCGCCGCCGCGCCGGCCTCGGCGGCCCAGTCAGCCGCCACCACGGCTCCGAACTACCGGGCCTGCTACGACGGCACCTGCAAGATCACCCTGAAGAAGAAGGCGTCGTTCCGCGTCCACCCGCGCTTCGGCATCACCCGGCTGACCATCACCTTCAACTCCCGGCAGGTCCGGGTGAAGGGCACCGGCCCCGGCGTCACGGCCGGAGGAGGATTCAGCAAGGGCGGCGCGGTGACGGTCAACGGCATCCAGTTCACCGTCACCTCGCTGTCCGGCAAGAAGGCCGTGCTCAGGCTGAAGGCTCGCCGCTGACCCGGCGCTGACCGGCCGGCGTCTCCTCCCCGGGCCGCGAGCCGGCCGCCAGGCGGGCGGTGAAGACGTGGTTCTGGTCCAGGCGGCTGCCGGGCGTCCGGCCGCCGCCCCAGCCCAGGACGGCCCGGTAGCGGCCCATCGCCCCGGCCTCCAGCAGCGCGGCCTCGTCGGTGTACGGCGAGCCGGCCGGCGCCGGACCCGACAGCGGGGCGACGAACAGCGCGTCCACCGGGCAGTGCGCCTCGCACATGAAACACGTCTGGCAGTCGTCCTGCCGGGCGATCACCGGGATGCCGTCCGGCCCGAGGGCGAACACGTCCATCGGGCACACCTTCACGCACACGTCGCACTTCACACACCGGTCCTTGCTGACCACCTCGATCATGCGACGGCCTCCTTCGGCTCTTCCGGCGCCGTCCAGACCTCGTCCAGGCCGCCGATGCGGATGCGCCGGGCCAGGCGCGGGTCGGCTTCGGGCCGGTCGAGCCGCTGGTGCATGCCGCGCGACTCCGCGCGGGCCAGCGCCGCACGGTACATCCACCGTCCGTGCGCCACCATGGCGGCGGCCTGCCGCGCCCGCAGTGCCCCACGGCCCTCGCCTGCCAGGTGAGCGGCGACGTCCGTCCAGAGCCGGTCCAGGGAGGTCAGGGAGCGGCGCAGTCCCGCGGCGGTGCGGAAGTAGTTCCGGTCGAGCGGCAGCACCTCGTCCTGGACGGCCCGGACCACCTCGGCCGCCGCTCCCGTGGCCAGGCCGTGCGGGCGCAGCCCGGCCCGGCCGGCGGGGCGCGACCGTGCGCGGCCCTCGCCCCTGGTGGCGAAGGCCGCGGCGGCGGTGCCGGCCCAGGTGCCGGAGGAGATGGCCCAGGCGCCGTTGTGACTGCCGCCGCCGCTGACGCTCCCGGTGATCAGCTCCCGGGTGGCCACGTCCCCCGCCGCGTACAGGCCGGGAACCGTGGTGGCGCAGTCCTCGCCGACGACGCGCAGCCCGCCGGTCCCGCGTACGGTCCCTTCCATGACGAGCCGTACCGGGTACGCCTGCGTGAACGGGTCGATGCCGGCCTTGTCCAGCGGAAGGAAGTAGTTGGGCTGGGACCGGCGCATCGCCTCGCGCAGGCCGGGCGGCGCCTGGTCCAGCCGGGCGAGCACCTGGCGGCCGTCGGCGAGCAGCCGGGCCACCGCCTGCCGGGCGGTCCCCATGTCGCCCAGGTCCAGAGGCCGCCCGTCCTCGTCGTAGTAGCTCGCGAACTGCATCATCAGGCCCTTGGTGTGCGCCCCGTACGCCGGGGAGAGCGCGTAGGCGTTGGAGAACTCCATGCCCGACAGCTCCGCGCCCAGCTCGGCCGCCATCAGGTGGCCGTCCCCGGTGTCGACGTCGAGTCCGAACGCGCCGGACAGGAACGCGCAGCCGCCGGTCGCGAGCACGACGGCGCCCGCCCGCACCTCCCAGCGCCCGCCGCCGTCCTGGCGGCGGATCCCGGCGGCGCCCACGGCCGTGCCGTCGGGAGTGGCGAGCAGTTCCAGCGCGGGATGGTGGTCGAGGATCCGCACGCCGCTGCGGTGCGCCTTGCGCCGCATCCTGCGCATGTACTCGGGCCCCTGCAGGCTGCCGCGCCGCTCCACCCCGCCCTCGTCCACCGGGAACGGGTAGCCCCAGCCGGCGAGCCGGCCGATCTGGTGGTAGGTCTCCTCGATGACCCGCTCCATCCAGCGGCGCTCGGTCAGCCGGCCGGCGATGGCCTCGCGCGCGTCCATCGCGGCCTCGCGGAGGGCGGGGTCGGGCGGCAGGTACCACAGGTTGTTGCCGCCCACCGCCGCCGAGCCGCTGGTCCCGCAGTAGCCCTTGTCTGCGAGCACGACGTCCGCACCCGTCCCGGCCGCCGCGATCGCGGCCCAGGCCCCGGCGGGGCCGCCGCCCAGCACCAGCACGTCGGCATGCCGCAGCAGCGTCACCTCGGCGGTCATCCACGCGCTCCGGCGGCGATCCAGTCGTCGAGGGCGAAGTCGGTCTTGACGAAGCCCTCCTTCACCAGGAACTTCTTGGTGCTCTCCAGCAGGGCCAGCCCCTTGTCGGTGAAGGGCTCGTCGGGCAGTTGGCCGCGCAGCGTCGTGGCCTTGGTGATCTCCGGGGCGAAGCCGCCGACCTTGCCCGCGAAGTCCAGATAGTCGTCCCAGTTGGCCTTGGCGAGCTTGGTCCCCTCCCGCTGGGTCTGCTGCCAGACCTTCACGAAGCCGGCGTTGGCGTCGAGGAAGGACTCCGACCCCACGGTGGAGCTCGTCCCCAGATATTGGGGATGGTCCTTGGAGGCGACGTCGATCACGGGATAGCCCTTGTTCTTGAGCGCCTCGAAGTTCGCCGAGGGCACGGCCACCGCGTCGACGTCCCCGCGCTCCAGCGCCGCCTCGATCTCGGTGTTGTAGATGTGCACGATCTCGCCCGGCTTCACCCCGGCGTCACCGAGCGCGCCGAGGAGGTAGCGGTGGATGTAGGAGCCCTTCTGCGTGGCCACCCGCTTGCCTGCCAGCTCGGCCAGCGACGTGGGGCCGCCGTCCTTCTTGGCCAGGACGCCGGCGTCGAGTCCGACCGAGGCCTGCGCGATGAGCCTCGTGGGCTGGCCCGCCCCGCGCGCGACCAGGCTGGGGGTGTCGCCGTAGGAGGCGACGTCCAGCTCGCGCGCGACGAGCGCCTGGTTGAGGTCGGGGCCGTTCGGGAAGGAGTACACCTCCACGCCGGTGATCCCGGCCGGGGCCAGCAGCGGCAGCAGCTTGTTCTTCTCCTTCAGATAGCCGATCACGCCGGTCAGCTTGTTGCCGGTGCCGATCACGCCGATCCGCAGGGTGGCGGGCGCGCCGGTGGCGCCGGCGGAGTCCGCGCCGCAGCCCGACAGGACCGCCGGGAGCGCGAGTGCGGCGGCCACCATGAGCGCGAACGTTGCGCGGGTCTTCATCAATGCTCCTTGCGGGGTGGTGCGGGGGTGGGACGGGGGAGGTCGGGGCCGACGGCTCGCAGGGCGCCCGGGGTGCGGCCGCGGCCCCAGCCGATCTTCTTGCGGTAGCCGCCGAGCAGCCCGGCGGCGGTCACGTACGCCTCGTCACGCAGCGGCGAGCCCGGTTCGACCGGCTCGGCCTGGGGCGCCACGAACAGGGCGTCCACCGGGCAGTACGCCTCGCACATGAAGCACGTCTGGCAGTCCTGCACGCGGGCGATGACCGGGATGTCGCCGGGGCCCGTGTCGAAGACGCTGGTCGGGCAGACTTCCACGCAGCGGTCGCAGCCGATGCACCGCTCCTGGGAGACGATCTCGATCACGACGCCGCCCGCAGTCCGGCGTACTCCTGCGGGCCGACCGGCGCGACCGGGTCGGGCCGGACCTGGATCTCGTCCAGCCCGCTGACCAGCAGCCGCCGCCGCGAGGACGGGTCCGCGCCGGGGCGGTCCTCACGCTTGTGCATGCCCCGGGTCTCCTGCCTGGCCAGGGCCGCGGTGTACATCCAGCGGCCGTGCGCGGCCAGCGCCGCCGCCTGCCTGGCGGCCACGACCTCCGCGCCGTCGCCGCCGTACAGCGAGGCGCGCAGCCCGCTCCAGGTGCTGTGCAGCCCGGCCAGCGCGGGCGCCAGCCGGTCCCCGTGCCGCAGAAGATTCTTCTCGTACGGCAGCACCTCGGCCTGCACGGCGGCCACGACCTCGCGCGCCGCACCGGGCCGGCCGGGCTTGCCGGTGGGCCGCAGACCCGCGCCGCCCAGGGCGCTGACCCGGCGGCGCGCGGTCAGGGGGCCGAGCGAGGCGGCGTGCCGGGCCGCGCCCCGGCCCGCCCAGGTGCCCGAGGAGATGGCCCAGGCCGCGTTGTGGCTGCCGCCGCCGGTGAAGCCGCCGCAGATCAGCTCCCGGGTCGCCGCGTCGCCCGCGACGTACAGGCCGGGCACCGAGGTGGCGCAGTCGTCGCCGGTGATACGGATGCCGCCGGTGCCCCGCACCGTGCCCTCCAGCAGCAGGGTGACCGGGAAGCGCTGGGTGAACGGGTCGATGCCCATCCGGTCGAAGGGCAGGAAGAAGTTCGCCTGGGCGAGCCGCATCGCCCGCTGCGCGTCGGCGTCGGCGCGGTCGATCTTGCAGTAGACCTTCTCCGTCAGCAGGGTGCGGGCGATCACCGACCGGCCCTTCTGGCTGCCGGCTCCCTCCAGCACGGTGCCGTCCTCGTGGTAGAAGGTGGCGAAGGAGTAGTAGGCGGTCTTGGTCACCGAGGAGAACTCCGGCGCGAGCGCGTAGGCGTTGGAGAACTCCATGCCGGACAGCTCCGCGCCCGCCTCGGCGGCCATCAGCGCGCCGTCGCCGGTGTTCACGTCGCAGCCCAGGGCGCGGCTCAGGAACGCGCAGCCGCCGGTGGCGAGCACCACCGCGCCCGCCGAGACCCGGTAGGGCCGGTCGTGGCGCCGCTGGTAGCCGGCCGCGCCCGCGACCGCGCCGTCGGCGTCCACCAGCAGCTCGACGACCGGGCTGTGGTCCAGGATGCGCACCCCGGCCCGGCGCAGCAGGATCCGCATCCGCCGCATGTACTCCGGCCCCTGGACGCCGCGCCGGAGCTGGCCGCCCGCGCCGTCCGGCGGGAACGGGTAGCGCCCGGTGTCGGCCAGCTCGTTGACGCCCTCGTAGGTCTGGTCGAGGACGCGGGCCATCCAGCGGCGGTCGGCGAGGTAGCCGCCGAGGGCCTCCCGGCCGGCCATCGCCTTCTCCCGTTCGGCGGGGTGCGGTGGCACGTACCAGACGCCGGTGCCCGCGGAGGCGGTGGCGCCGCTGGTGCCGCAGTAGCCCTTGTCGGCGAGCACGACGTCCGCGCCCGCCTGCGCCGCCTTGTAGGCCGCCCACGCGGCCGCCGGACCGCCGCCGACGACGAGCACGCCGGCCGACAGCTCATGGGTGTGCGGGGAGAGACCTGTCACTGTCACGAGAACTCCTGAAGCTGGTCGTCATGGCCGAGATCGGGGTCGACGCCGAGGCTGATGAGCAGCCGCCGGCGCAGGGGCGCGAAGCGCGGGTGGTCGAGGGAGCGAGGGCGGGGGATGTCGACGTGGATCTCGTCGGCGACCTTGCCGTCCGCCAGCAGCAGGGCCCGGTCGGCGAGCAGGAGAGCCTCCTCCACGTCGTGCGTGACCAGCAGGACGGCCGGGCGGTGCTGGGTCCACAGCCGGGCGACCAGCGCCTGCGCCTTCAGCCGGGTGAGGGCGTCCAGCGCGCCGAAGGGCTCGTCGAGCAGCAGCAGCTTGGGGGTGCGCACCAGTGCGCGGGCCAGCGCGACGCGCTGGGACTCGCCGCCGGACAGCGTCGACGGCCAGGCGTCGGCGCGGGCCGCGAGGCCGACCTCGGTGAGCGCGCGCAGCGCCCGCCCCCGCAGGTCCGGGCCGGTGAGCCCGAGCGTGACGTTGCGCCACACCCGCGACCAGGGCAGCAGCCGGTGCTCCTGGAAGACGACGGCCGACTCCCCGGGGACGTCCAGGACGCCTTCCGCGCCCGTGTCCAGCCGGGCCACCGCGCGCAGCAGAGTGCTCTTGCCCGAGCCGCTGGCGCCCAGCAGCGCGACGAACTCCCCGGGGGCGATGTCGAGATCGACGCCGTCGAGGACGACGCGCCCGGAGAACGCCCGCCGCAGCCCGCGCACGCGCACGCCGCCCGTGGCGTCGGAGAGGGGGCGGGCTTCTGTCAGGTGGCCCTGGCTCATGCCGGGCTCCTTTCGGGTTCGGCTCGGTTCATCTCGCGGTCAGCCCTCGGCGCCAGGCCAGGGCGTGCCGTTCCAGGGCGCGTACGAACAGGTCGGTGGCCAGCCCGAGCAGGGCGTACACGACCAGGACGACGAACACCACGTCGGTGCGCAGGAACTCCTTGGCGTCCGTCACCAGGAAGCCGATGCCGGAGGTGGTCGCCGTCTGCTCGGCGACGACCAGGCTGAGCCAGCCGATGCCGAGCGCCTGGCGCAGCCCGACGAGGATCTGCGGCAGGGCGCCGGGCAGGATGACCTGGCGGATCAGCCCGAACCCCTGGACCCCGCAGGATCTGGCCGATTCCACGAACCGCTCGTCGACGCTCCGGATGCCGTGGAAGACGTTGAGGTAGAGGGGGAAGATCGGGCCGATGGTGATCAGGGCGATCTTGGCCGTCTCGTCGATGCCGAACCAGATGATGAACACCGGCACCAGCGCCAGGTGCGGGAGCATCCGCAGGGCCTGGATGGGCGCGTCGACGAGGTCCTCGAAGAGCTTGACCAGCCCGGCCGCGAGGCCGAGCACGAGTCCGGCGGACAGCCCGATCGCCAGCCCTTTCGCCACGCGGGCGAGTGAGGCGGCGAGGTGGTGCTGGAGCTCGCCGGTGCTGATCAGCTCGACGCCCGCGGTCCACACCCGGGTCGGGGGCGGGGTGCTCACCCCTAACCACCCCTGGGACGCGCCGATCTGCCAGAAGACCAGGATGGCCGCGAGTCCCACCAGCCTGCGCCCGCGAGCGGTGACGGCGCCGGCGAACCGCGTCACCGGTGGTGGCAGGGCCTTCGGCGCGGGCGCGCTCGGGCCGGCGAGCTGGTCCGAGGCTGGGGCGTTCAGGACGGGGGACGTCATCGGGGGAGGCTCCTTGAGACGTGCGCGCACGCCGGAGGGACACACGGCGGCGATCGGGTGGGACGTCGGAGGGAATGCCGGCTCGAAGGGCATGCGCCAGGCGGCGTCGGGAAGAGATCGTGAGCGGGCGATGGGAAGGGTGCGGCAGGACGGGGTGACGCCGTCACCGAAAGCGGCAGAGCCTACATCGGGTGACGAGATGGCAGGTCTCGTGCATGCCCTTCACTGTAATCCCTATATAACCTACTGTCCAGGTTGGTAATAAAGGTATTTAGCGCGAGGTGCGGAAACGGCGCGGCCGGACCCGACGAGATGTCGGATCCGGCCGGGTGACGCGGTGGTGTCGGCTCAGCCGGAGGCGCGGGCCGGCCTGGGGATGCGCCGCAGCAGCAGGTCCAGGGCCAGCACAGCCACCATGGTGACGCCGGCCAGCGGGAAGAGCACGCCGAGCACCGCCATGATGGCGATCACGCCGTACGCCGTCCGCCTGTTCGTGACGCGGGCGGGGGCGCCGACGCGGCCCCGGGGACGGCGCTTCCACCACATCCACACGCCCGTGACGATCAGGGTGATCAGCGCCAGGCAGGCGCCGAGCATCAGGATGAGGTTGGCGACGCCGTAGCGGCGGCCCTCGTGCACCGCGATGCCCTGCTCGACGGCCTTGGCCATGAGGCCGTACTCGGCCCAGCCGTAGGAGACCAGCACTCGCCCGCTGTACTGGTCGACGTGCAGCGTCTGCGCGGCCGACGGGTCGCGGCGCGGGTCGGTCACGATCGTGTAGACGCCCTTCGCGCCGTCGGGGAGCAGGATCTTGACGTCGCACTCGGCGGCCGGGCAGTCCCGGATGGCCGGCCGGGCGGCGGCCAGCGCGCGTTCGACAGGGAGCGCGCCGGGCTGCAGGACGCCACCCGTGCTCTTGTGGGCGGCGTGCGGGTCGTCCTGCGAGTCGGGCACGGGCAGCTGCTCGGCGGCCCAGGGCACCTTGGCGTCAGGGTGGTGGGACAGGTCTCCCGACAGGGCGGGCACGGTGGAGGAGCTGGGGTAGTCGCCCGCGCTCGGGGTGGTGGAGCCGGTGGTCTCCTGCAGGCTCTGCAGCCCCGCACCCCACACGCCCGACCAGGGAAGCCCGGACAGGACGAGGAAGACGACGACCGCGCCCGCCCCGACGCCGGTCATCGTGTGCAGCCGGAGCAGCCGTCCGCGTGCCGAGGTGGCGCGGCGCTTGCGAGGGCTGCTCCACCACAGGTACGTGCCGGTCGCGACGAGGATGAGCGCCCAGCACGCGGCGATCTCCACCACCCGGTCGCCGGCGACGCCGGCCATCAGCTCGCCGTGGATCGTCCGTACGACGCGCATGAAGGTGGCCGAGTCGTCGATCTGGCCCGTCACGGTGGCGGTCGCCGGGTTCACGTACACCGACAGCCCTTCCGCGAACGGCCCGGTGTCGGCGCCCTGGAGGATGACGCGGGTGGTGCGGTCCGCGGCCTTGGGCGGGATGACGGACATCACGGCCGCGCCCGGACGGACCTGCTGGGCCGCGGCGATCTGCTCCGACAGCGGGCGGGCGGTGGTGGCGGGGGAGGAGAGGGTGCGCACGTCCTGGTAGCGCCACTCCTCGAACGGCTCCTTGAACAGGTAGATGGCCCCCGTCACGGCGAGGACCAGCAGGACGGGGGCGACGAACAGGCCGGCGTAGAAGTGCCAGCGCCAGACGGCACGGTAGCGCTGGGAGGAGGTGGCGGTGACCGGCTGGGTGGTTTCCGGCCGTACGTGGACAGAGGTCATGGGCGTTCTCCGAAGGGCGCGCGAGGAGGAGCAGGGCAGGCAGGGCCGGCCGCGCGCGCTGGCGCGGCGGCGGTGACGGGCGGATGCCTCCTGCTACCTCGGCGGTCCTCGGCGGGAGAGCGCCGAGGACAGCGCCTGGGCGGTGCGAAGAGCGGGCGCCGGCGCCGCGACGGGCGGCGCGGGACGGGGCGCGGCGAGCGGGGCGAACCCGCGGGGCAGTGGGTGCCACAGATCGCGCAGCGCGCAGCCGAGCAGCCGCAGGAGCGTGAGCAGCGCCGCGTCGCCGCGCTCCAGCCACCAGGCGGACAGCATCGCGACGAGAACGTGCGCCACCAGCATCCCCAGCCCGGGGAAGAGCCCGGCGGGCTGGTGATGCTCGGCGCCGGGCACGGGCGTGCGCACGGCGGTGGCGCCCGCGCTGAACAGATGGTGCATGCCGTACTGCGCGGCGAAGGCCGCGGCCAGCAGCGTCCCCATGGACGGGTGGCGGCCGGCGAGGACGAACGCCCCCGCTCCGGTGATCGCGGTGGCGGCGGCCACGACGCCCAGCCGGGCGCCCCCGCCACCGGCCAGCATGTGCGTGCCGAGCGCGGTGTACACGCAGACGACGGCGAACGCGGCGGCACGCAGGGCGCGCGGAACCGGCCGGCCGCCGTGCACACGATCACCGCTCACAGACGGAGATACGTCGCGGCGGCGGCGATGGTTCACCCGTCATTTCTATCCTTCGGGTGGCGCGCTGTTCCAGACCGGAAGGGTGAGTACGGTGTGCATGCGGCGCAGTTCGTCGCGGTGCAGCGCGCTCAGCCGGGCCAGCACCTCTTCGCCCCTCGGGGTCAGCAGCACGCGCACCGCCCGGCCGTCGTCCGGATGCGCCTCCCGCCGCACCAGGTCCTGCGCCTGGGCGCGGTTGACCAGCTCGACGACGCTGTGGTGGCGAAGCTGGAGCCGCTCGGCGAGCTCGCGCACGCTCGCCCACTCGCGGCCGGGAAACCCTTTCAGCGCCAGTAGCAGTTGATACTGCTGCGGGGTGAGGCCGTCCTCGCGCACCGTCTCCTCGCTGAACCGCAGATAACGGCGGATGCCGAACCGGAACCTGGCCAGCGCCTCGAAGTCCTGCTTGGTCAGCTGCGCGCCCTCTGGGTTCGTCACAGCCTGAGCCTATCGTGATGCGACATGTCGTGCTTGATCCAGCAGGTCATGTTCATCTCATATCTATCGTGTTACGATACAACTGCTCGGGTGGCACAGATGGGACGACGGCCTCCGGCAGACGGGCACCCAGGAGGTGTGTCGTGCTCAGCGATCGCGAACGCGAGGCATTGCGCGAGATTCAATGCCGCTTGCTGGCCGAGGATCCGGCTTTCGCCCGGGTCTTCAGTACCGACGCCCGGCGTCTGGAACAAACGCCGTCCCATCTGCCCCGGTCCACCTACACCACCCTGCTCGTGATGAGCCTGATGCTCAGCGTGATCGCGCTCATGGCGGGGGCGCCGCTCGGCGGCCTGGTCTTCGCCATGGCGGCCGGCGTGATGTGGGGACTCCGGCTGCGCGCCGGCCGGGCCGGAGATCGGAGGATGACATGAACGCCCTTGTCGCTGTGCTCATCGGGATCCTGGCGGCTACCGCGCTCTGGGCCTGCCTGAGCGTGCGCATCGTCAGGCAGTTCGAGCGGGGAGTGATCTTCCGGTTCGGCCGGGTCCGCCCGAAGACCATCGGCCCCGGGCTCGCCGTGATCCTGCCGATCGCCGACCGGCTGCACAAGGTCAGCATGCAGATCGTCACCCTGCCCATCCCCGCCCAGGACGGCATAACCCGCGACAACGTGACGGTCCGGGTGGACGCCGTGATCTACTTCCGCGTCGTCGACCCGGTCCGCGTGATCGTCGACGTCCAGGACTACGGATCCGCCATCTGCCAGGTCGCGCTGGCCTCGCTGCGGTCGATCATCGGCAAGAGCGAGCTCGACGACCTGCTGTCCAACCGGGAGCGGCTCAACCAGGGCCTGGAGCTGATGATCGACAGCCCGGCCGTGGACTGGGGCGTGCACATCGACCGCGTCGAGATCAAGGACGTGGTGCTGCCGGAGACGATGAAGCGCTCCATGTCACGACAGGCGGAGGCGGAGCGGGAGCGGCGCTCCCGCGTGATCACCGCCGAAGGGGAGCTGCAGGCCTCGGAGAAGCTTGCCCAGGCCGCCGAGTGCATGGCCGCGCACCCGGCCGCGCTCCAGCTCCGGCTGCTCCAGACGGTCGTCGAGGTCGCCGCCGAGAAGAACTCCACCCTCGTGCTGCCCTTCCCCGTCGAGCTGCTCCGCTTCCTGGAACGGGCCACCCCCGCCGAGCCCGAGCTGCGCGCCGAGCCCGAGCAGCGCGTCGGCCAAGAGCAGCGCCTCGGCCAAGAGCAGGGTGTCCTGCGGTGAGCGGGGGCACGCCGGCCCGCCAGAGCGGCGACTCCCTGACCGCCGAACATGCCCAGTTGCTCGCCCAGGTCTCCGCCCGGGCCAGGGACCTGCTCGCGGTGGCCGCCCAGAGCCGCTGGCCCGAGCGCGAGCTGCGGGCGCTGACCGCCTACCTGCGCGCGGAGGTCATCCGGCAGATCAGGGACGAGGAGCGGCTGCTGCTCCCCACCTACGGCGCGGCGCCCGTCCTCGCCTGGGTGGCTCGCGACCACGCCCGGCTGCGCGCCGCCGTCGACGCGATGGCCGGTACGGCCGGCGGCGAGCGCCGCTGCTCGCTGACCCGGCTGGCCACGATGACCCG
Source organism: Nonomuraea glycinis (assembly GCF_035920485.1). Taxonomy (GTDB): domain Bacteria; phylum Actinomycetota; class Actinomycetes; order Streptosporangiales; family Streptosporangiaceae; genus Nonomuraea; species Nonomuraea glycinis. Next base: position 8,408,270 of record NZ_CP109166.1, on the reverse strand, counting down.
CGACCTGCTCACCCAGCTCAGCGACCACTTCGCCACCGAGGAACGCCTCCTGGCCGGGCTCGGCACCCCGGCGGCGGCGACCGCCGCCCTGGGGGCCCACCCCCATCGCTGGTACGCCCTCACCGAGGGACCGGTGGTGGACCTGGACGCGCTGCCGCCCGCCACGGCGACCGAGGCCGTCACCGACCGGTTGCGCCGGCTGCGCCGCGACGAGGAGATCGAGCTGCGCTCCGGCCACGACCTGAACGCACTGTGCTGGTGGCTGTCCGCGTCCGGACGCGGCGACTACGGCTTCGCCTACCTCCGCGAGGGGCCGGACGAGTGGCACGTACGGGTGACGCGCCGCCGCTGATTCAGGCGGGCCACGTGCGGGTGACGTGCTGCCGTTAGCGCAGGCGGACCATGTACGGGTGGCGTGCCGCCGTTAGCGCAGGCGGACCGCGTCCTGGTTCAGCCCGGCCACTCCGCCGACGCCCAGCAGTTGCAGCGTGCGCACCAGCTCGGCGCGGATGAGCTGCAGCACCCGGTCCACGCCCGGCTCACCGCCCGCCATGAGGCCGTACAGGTAAGCCCTGCCGACGAAGCAGGCGCGGGCGCCCAGCGCGACCGCGGCCGCCACGTCGGCGCCGCTGCGCACGCCGCCGTCCAGGAACACCTCGGTACGGTCGCCCACCGCAGCCGCCACCTCCGGCAGCAGCTCCAGCGGTGTGGGGGAGCGGTCGAGCTGACGCCCGCCGTGGTTGGAGACCACCACCCCGTCCACCCCCAGAGCGGCCAGCTCCTGGGCGTCGTCCACCCGCTGCACGCCCTTCACCAGCAGCGGACCCTCCCACTCCGACCGGATCCACGACAGATCCCGCATCGTCACCGTCGGATCGAACAGCAGGTTCGTGATCCCCGCCAGGTCGTCGGGCGCCCCCTCGACGGTGGCGAAACGCAGCGGCTCGCTGGTCAGGAAGTCGAACCACCAGGCCGGCCGGCCCACCGCCCGCAGGACCCCGCCCCAGCGGAGGGAGGGCGGCATCGTCATGCCGTGCCGTACGTCACGCAGCCGCGCCCCCGCCACCGGCACGTCCACGGTCACCACCAGCACGTCCATGCCCGCCGCCCGAGCCAGGCGCAGCGACTCCCGGGTGCGGCCCCGATCGCGCACCACGTAGAGCTGGAACCAGTTCCAGCCGCCGGGCGCCGCCGCCGCGACGTCCGCGGCCGTCGTCGTGCCCATCGTGGACAGGGTGTAGGGCACCGAGGCCCTGGCCGCCGCCCGAGCCACCGCCCGCTCGCCCTCCCGGTGCATCATCCGGGTGAAGCCCGTCGGCGCCAGCACCACCGGCATCCCGGCCCGCCGGCCCAGAATCTCCACCGAAGTGGGCGCCTCCGCGACGTCACGCAGCACCCGCGGCCGGAACTCCACCCGCCCGAACGCCTCCACCGACCTGGCCAGTGACACCTCGCCCTCGGCGGCCCCGTCCACATAGTCGAACACCACGCGCGGTGCCCGCCGCGCCGCCAGCCGCCGCAGATCGGCCACGTCGGCCGCCCGCGCCAGCCGCCGCTCCCGCGACGGGAACAGCCGCGGCCGCCCGGGCATGAACGCCCGCAACTCCCGCCAGCGAGGCAGCCGCCGAGGATCACCCGATGTCACGTCGATGCCCGCCACGCTAGCAAGCCGGGGGCCGCGCGTCTCCCCGTGACCGCGGCCCTATCGTGGACCCATGCTGACGAGCGGATGGGTCGTGGGCCCGTGCTGACGAGCCGATGGGTTGTGGGCCCGTGCCTGACGGGCCGGCGGGGTGCGGGCCCGTGCTGAGGGGCCGGCGGGCTGAGGGTCCGTGCTGACGGGGTGGCGGGTTGTGGCAGGGGAGTCGCCGGCGGCTGAGGCCGTCGGCGCCGAGCTGGTGGCCCGCTGGTCGGAGCCCCATCGCCGCTACCACACGCTCACCCACCTCGCCGCCGTGCTCGCCGCCGTCGACCGGCTCGCCGACCAGGCCGGTGACCCGCACGCCGTACGGCTGGCGGCCTGGTTCCACGACGCCGTCTACGACGGCAGGCCCGGCTGGGACGAGGAGCGCAGCGCCCAGCTCGCGCAGTCCAGGCTGCCGCGCTGCGGGGTGCCGGCCGCACGGATCGCCGAGGTGGCCCGCCTGGTACGGCTGACCGCCGCGCACGACACGCTCACCGGCACCGACCGCGACGGCGCCGTCCTGTGCGACGCCGACCTGGCCGTGCTCGGCGGCGACGGCTACGAGGAGTACGCGGCCGCCATCCGCCAGGAGTACGCCCACGTACCGGACGACCTCTTCCGGCAGGGCCGGGCCCAGGTGCTGCGCCGGTTGCTGGCCGTACCGGAGCTCTTCAGGACCCCGCTGGCGCGGGAGCTGTGGGAAGAGCGGGCACGCGCCCACATGAACGCCGAGCTGACGACACTGCAGCAGGCGCCTTAGCGCCCGACGCGCCCCGGGCCGCACGCCGCCAGGGCGGGTGCTGCGAACTGTGCGGTGATGAGGGGGCGCGCTAGCTTGTCGCGCCGTGGACTTTGCGGCGGCGCAGGCCCGCGTCGATCAGGCGGCGTAGCAGCTCGCGGGAGCTGACCGCATGCGCGCCCAGGGACACCGCCCGTGCGTGCACGCTCTCCGGCACGTCGTAGTGATCCCGGTCGAACGCCCGCGCCGGCACGCCCAGTCGTACGGCGAAGTCGTGCAGCTCGGCATGGGACAGGTCACTGACCAGATGCGACCACATGAGCCCACGCGGGCCGGGCCAGTGGGGAGGGTCGATGAGCACGGTCACGACGCCAAGGATAGGGCGCACGCGAACAGGGTTCACGGGTGGGCGGTCACCCGTGAACCCTGCCGCGTACGGTCAGCTCGCCGAGGCTGCGGCTTCGCGGCGCGGTCGTCGCGGTCGCGAAGTGGCTCGGCTACCAGGCGACGGGGAGCTTGTCCACGCCGTAGACGATGGCCAGTTTGCGCCAGGGGACCTCGCCGGCGACGTGCAGGCCGGGGAAGCGGCGCAGCAGTCCCCGGTAGGCGATGCGCATCTCCATCTGGGCCAGCGGCGCGCCGAGGCAGCGGTGGATGCCGTGCCCGAACGACAGGTGCGAGCCCACCGTCGCGCGGCCCGGCCTGACCTGGTCCATGTCCTCGCCCAGGTTCGGGTCGCGGTTGGCGGCGGCCAGCGAGCAGAGCACCAGCTCGCCCTTCTTGATCAGCTGCCCGTGCAGCTCCAGGTCGTCGCGGGCGAAGCGGGGGAAGGCCACCTGCACGACGGTCATGTAGCGCAGCAGCTCCTCGACCACGTCGTTGACGTAGCCGTCGACCTCGCGCACCTTGGCGGCCTGCTCGGGGTTCTCCAGCAGCCACAGGGTGCCGAGCGCGAGCATGCTGGTGCTGGTGTCATGGCCACCGGTCAGCAGGCCGTCGGCCATGCTGGCCAGCGTCCGGTCGTCGAGCTCGTCGCCGTGGTCGCGCAGCAACTGGCCGAGCAGCCCCTCGCCGGGGTTGCGCCGCTCGCGGGCCACCAGTTCCGTCAGGTACGCCATCGCGTCGTTGACCGCCTGCAGCGACGCCTCCGGACCGGCGGTGAAGTCGAAGCGGTTCGTGCTGATCTTCACGAAGTCGGCGCGGTCCTCGTACGGAACACCGAGCAGTTCGGAGACGACCAGCGACGGGAGCGGCAGCGCGAACTCCTCCATCAGGTCGACGGGGGAGCCCTTGGCCTCCATCCGGTCCAGGTGCTCCTCGACCATGGCTTCGATGCGCGGCTCAAGCCGGCGCAGGCGGCGCACGGTGAACTCGGGCGTCAGGAACCTGCGCAGCCGCGTGTGCTCGGGCGGGTCGCGGAAGCCGAGGCCGCCGGGGTCCTCCTGGCTGGAGCCCAGGCCGATCACGCCGGCGAAGTCGTTGCTGAAACGCTCATGGTCGCCGAGCACGTTGCGCACGTCGTCCCACCGCGTGACCAGGTACACCGTCTGCCCGCCAGGAATGGCCATGGGGAAGACGGGCTGCTCGGCGCGGATGCGCGCGAGCTCGGCGTCGGGATCGAACCCGTCACGCATGAACTGGACGAGGGGGAACTCTGAGTCAGTCATCGAATCCGTCCTATTTGGGATGCATCGCACCATGTTGGGATAAATCCCTCCATAGATGGTCCCATTTATAGGTAGGGTGCGCCCCCTCCGGAAGGACGAGATTTCATCTCAACCTGGCGTGAGCACGCTGGTCATCTCGCCGGGCGGTGGCAGTGTCCGGTCGCGGGCCCGCAGCGGCGGCTCGGGCGGCGGCGCCTCCATGGTCATGGACGGCGGCGCGGGTTTGGGCCTGCGCGGCTCGCGCACCCCGCCGTCACCGCCGAAGGGATCGTCGAACGGGGGATCATCATCCGCACCGGGCTCGTGCGGCTCGCCCGGCCCGAAACCGGGCCGCGGGCCGAGCGCGCCACCGGTGAGCGCGCGGCGCCTGCGAGATCGCTTGCTCACAAACCCTCCTAGGGCCGATTCGCCCCTCCATTGTGAGCCTCGGGCCCGGCGAGCGCGACGGTCCTCAAGAAGCGATTTTGGTACGGTCCCGCGCACTGATCATGCAGGTGGGACGTATGGGGAAAGACGGGCAAAGTGGGGCAGCAGGCGGTGTTTGGCATACAAGATGGCGACATTCTGCGATGATCTCGTCGTTTAGAGCCCAAGCCTGAGCCTCACGGATAGTGACTGATGCCCACATTCGAGGAAATCACTGCCTTCATCACAGACAAGCCACTCGCGACCGCTGTCATCACCCTCCTGAGCCTGGTCGGCCTCGTGCTGGCCTACCTGGTGCTCAGAGTCGCCTGGCGCGCCCTGACCTGGCTGGTCGCCCGCTACGTCGCCCCCCGCCCCATCGAGGACGTACTCACCGTCGTCGCCGCGTCCATCGCGACCGGCGTCTCCGCCCAGGGCATGTGGCGCTTCTCCGGCGACGTGCTGGGCCTGGACGGCCCCCTCCGGCTGCTGCTGTTCGCCTTCATCGAAGTGGCCATCATCACCTCCGCCGTACGGGCCCGCCGCAACATGCGCGAGAACTACTCCGCCGGCATCGACGGCATCGCCGTATGGGCTCTGACCTGCCTCACGGCGGTGCTGTCCAGCATGGACGCGCACAGCCTGCCCGAGGCGATCTTCAGGCTCGCCGCGCCGCTGGTGGCCGCCTGGCTGTGGGAGCGCGGCATGGCCATCGAGCGGCACCGCATCCGCGGCACCGGCCGGATCAACTGGCGTCTCACCCCCGAGCGGCTGCTGGTCAGGCTCGGCATCGCCGAGGTCAGCGACCGTACGGCGAGCGAGGTCGACGCGCACCGCAGGCTCACCCGCGTCGCGCTGGCCGCCAAGCAGGCCAAGGTGCTGCGCGAGGGCGGCGCCCCCGAGCGGAAGGTCCGCGCCGCGCTGGCCAAGCTGGACAAGGCCATGGACCAGGCCGTCGAGCACACCGGCCTGGCCGTCGACGCCACCCGCCAGGAGGCGTTGCTCGCCCAGATCGCCGCCCTCTACAACACCTCCGCCCTCATCGACGCCGACCCGCGCGTGCCGTGGGAGCCGCACGCCGACCACCACCCGGTGCCCGCCAGGCCCGCGCTGCCCCCGGCGCTGGCCCAGCTCGTGGACGAGGAGGACGAGGACGTCGAGATCCTCGACCCCACCCCGCAGGTCGTCGACACCGCCCAGCGAGCGGCGCTGATGCGGGCGTCCAGGGAGTTCTGGGACCGGCAGATCGCCAAGGGCATCGTGCCCCGCACGGTCGACATCGCCCAGGAGATCGGCATCTCGCTGACCACGGCGCGCGAGTATCGTTCGCTGTGGAAGCTGGAGCCTCAGGCGCACGCCCTCATCGAGGCGCTCTACCACCAGCACGGCATCGTCGACACCGGCACCTTCCCGGTCATCGCCGCCGACGGGCGGGTGCTGACCAAGTCATAGGTCCCAGGAGCGGGGGAGCGGGTGCGCGGACGCACGCTGGAGCGGGTCAGGAAACTGCTGGCCAAGGCCGAGCGTACGGACAACGAGCACGAGCGGGCCGCCTTCATGGCGGCGGCGTCCGCGCTCATGGCCAAGTACGGTATCGACTCCCTCGACCCGGAGCGGCCCCGCCAGGCGCCTGGCGACCGGATCGTCACCGTCCCCGGCCCCTGGGCCGGGGAGAAGGCCCGGCTGGTCAGCCTGGTCGCCCAGGCGCTGCGCTGCCGCCCGCTGCTCATCGGGCGCGGCGACGGCGGGCACCGGGTGCACGTGTTCGGCTTCGCCGCCGATCTGGAGCGCGCGGAGCTGCTCGCCACGTCCCTGCTGCTGCAGATGGCCTCCGGCCTGGCCCGCGTACGGCCGCCGGGTGAGGTGACGGCCGTACGGGCCTACCGGCGGTCGTGGCTGCTCGGCTTCACCGACGAGGTCTACCGGCTGCTGCGCGAGGCCGAGCGGCGCGCCGAGGCCGAGGCGCCGGTGGCGGGCACCGCCCTCGTCCTCGCGGACCGGCACGCCGAGGTCGAGCGCGCGGTGGCGGCGGCCTACCCGCGCATCCGGCTCAGCGTGCCCCGCACCAGCGGCAGCGGCTACGGCGACGGCGTGGCGGCGGGCCGCCGAGCCGACCTCGGCCGCACCCGCGTCCACCACGACGCCCCCCGCGAACTCACCTGAAGGCGGCCGGGGGCAAGCACGCCACCCGCCCGTCAACCCAGGACCACAGATGCCGGCCGTCGCGCCCTCTCAGCCAGAGGCGTCCGGACCGGCCTCGGCCCTCAGCCCAGGGTCGAGGAGACCAGGGTCCGGGCCTCCTGCTGGACCTTCGCCAGGTGGTCCGGGCCCTGGAACGACTCGGCGTAGATCTTGTAGACGTCCTCGGTGCCGGACGGCCGCGCGGCGAACCAGGCGCTCGCGGTCGAGACCTTGACCCCGCCAAGGGCCGCCCCGTTGCCGGGCGCCGAGGTCTGCACGGAGGTGATCGGCTCGCCGGCCAGGCTGGAGGCGGTCACCTGGTCGGCCGACAGTTTCGCCAGCACCGCCTTCTCCTCCCGCGTCGCCGGGGCGTCCACCCTGGCGTAAGCGGGCTCGCCGTGGCGCGAGGTCAGCGACCGGTAGTGCTCGCTGGGCGAGCGGCCGGTGACGGCCTGGATCTCCGAGGCCAGCAGCGCCAGGATGATCCCGTCCTTGTCCGTCGTCCACACCGAGCCGTCCCGGCGCAGGAACGACGCCCCCGCGCTCTCCTCGCCGCCGAAGCCGAGCGAGCCGTCCAGCAGACCGGGCACGAACCATTTGAAGCCCACCGGCACCTCATACAGGCGCCGCCCGAGCGAGGCGGCGACCCGGTCGATGATGCCGCTGCTGACCATCGTCTTGCCCACCCCGGCCGCCCCCGGCCAGCCGTCGCGGTGCTCGTACAGGTAGGAGATGGCGACGGCCAGGTAGTGGTTGGGGTTCAGCAGGCCGCCGTCGGGGGTGACGACGCCGTGCCGGTCCGAGTCGGCATCGTTCCCCGTGGAAATATCGTATTTATCGCGATTGGCGATGAGCGAGGCCATGGCGTGCGGCGACGAGCAGTCCATCCGGATCTTGCCGTCCCAGTCGAGCGTCATGAACCGCCACGTCGGATCGACCAGCGGGTTGACCACGGTCAGGTCGAGCCGGTGCCGCTCGGCGATCTCCCCCCAGTAGGCGACGCTCGCGCCGCCCAGCGGGTCGGCGCCGATCCGCACCCCGGCGGCCCGGATCGCGTCCAGGTCCACGACGTTCGGCAGGTCGTCCACGTACGCGCCGATGAAGTCGTGACGGCCCGCCGCCGCCACGGCCTTGGCGTAGGAGACCCGGCGCACCCCCTTCAGGCCCTGCGCGAGCAGCTCGTTGGCGCGGTCCTGGATCCACGAGGTGATCTCGGTGCCGGCGGGCCCGCCGTCCGGCGGGTTGTACTTGAAGCCACCGTCGGCCGGCGGGTTGTGCGACGGCGTGATCACCACGCCGTCGGCCAGGCCGGACGCGCGGCCCCGGTTGTGGGTGAGGATCGCGTGCGACACCGCGGGCGTCGGCGTGTAGCCGTCGCGGGAGTCGATCAGCACCCGCACCCCGTTGGCCGCCAGCACCTCCAGCGCCGACACCCGCGCGGGCTCCGACAGCGCGTGCGTGTCGACGCCCAGGTAGAGCGGCCCGTCGGTGCCCTGCGCCTGCCGGTAGTCGCAGATGGCCTGGCTGGTGGCCAGGATGTGGTCCTCGTTGAACGCCGCGTTCAGCGAGGAGCCGCGATGCCCCGACGTGCCGAACGCCACCCGCTGGGCCACCTCGCCGGGGTCCGGATGGAGCGCGTAGTAGGCGGTCACCAGCCTGGAGACGTCGACCAGGTCGGCGGGCTGAGCGGGTTGTCCCGCGCGTTCGTCGGTCATGGGGCCACTGTACAAATCTCCGCCAGGACGGCCGGGTCGACACCCGCTCGCGTACATGATCGGCGTTACACTCGCCTGAGCCAACCGAATGGAGTTCTGGAGCCATGCGATTCGGACTGCTGCTCAATGAGCCCACCGGCGACGATCCGCTCGCCGAGCTGAGCGACACGATCGCCCAGGCCGCCGCTGACGGCTTCGACTCGGCGTGGTCGTCCCACATCTTCGGCGTCGACGCGCTCACCGCGCTGGCCGTCGCCGGCCGCGGGCACGCGATCGAGCTCGGCACCGCGGTGGTGCCCGTCTACCCGCGCCACCCGGCCGCGCTCGCCCAGCAGGCGATGACCGTCAACGCCGCCCTGGGCGGGCGGCTGACGCTCGGCATCGGGCTCTCGCACCAGGTCGTGATCGAGAACATGTACGGCTACAGCTACGACAAGCCCGCCCGGCACATGACGGAGTATCTGAACGTCCTCCTGCCCGCCTCCCGCGGCGAGCAGGTCGACTACACCGGCGAGACCGTGAAGGCCAATATCCGGCTCGGCACGCCGGGCGCCGGCTTCCCGGTGCTCATCGCCGCGCTCGGCCCGCGCATGCTCAAGCTGGCGGGCACCGTGGCCGACGGCACCGTGCTCTGGATGACCGGCCCCAAGACCGTCGCCGACCACATCGCGCCCACGATCAACGCGGCCGCCGCCGAGGCCGGCCGCGAGCCGCCGCGCATCGTCTGCGAGCTGCCCGTCAGCGTCACCGACGACCCCGACGCCGCCAGGGCCCGCGTCAACGAGATCTTCGAGGTGTACGGCCAGCTCCCCTCCTACCGCGCCATGCTGGACCGGGAGGGCGCGGCCGGTCCCGGGGACGTGGCGATCGTCGGCGACGAGTCCTCCGTCCGTGCCCAGATCGACCAGCTCGCCGAGGCCGGCGTCACCGACTTCGTGGCCGCCGTGTTGGGCGACCGCCGGCGCACTCGCGACGTGCTGATCGGCGCGTCGAAGGGCTGACCAGGTGACGTCGCCATAAACTCCGGCACGATGAAGGGCTTGCTGCACGGCATAGACGTGTCCAACTGGCAGGGCTCCGTCGACTGGGGCGGGCACGCCCGGTCCGGAGTGGCGTTCGCCTTCGCCAAGGCCACCGAGGGAGGCGACTTCACCGACCGGTGGTTCGCCCGCAACTGGGACGGCATGCGGGAGAGCTGGATCGTCTGCGGCGCCTACCACTTCGCCCGCCCCAAAGGCGACCCCGGCGAGCAGGCACGCCACTTCCTGCACACCGTCAGGGCGGCGGGCGGGCTGCGCCGCGGCGACCTGATCGCGCTCGACCTGGAGACCGCCGACGGGCAGCGGCCCGAGGAGGTCGCCCGCTACGCCCGCCGCTGGTGCCACGTCGTCGAACGGCGCTCGGGCGTGCGCCCGTTCATCTACACCTTCCACTCCTTCGCGGCCGCGGGTCACTGCGCCGGGCTGGAGCGCTATCCGCTCTGGATCGCCAGCCCGCACAGCCAGCGCGGCAGGCCCGAGGTGCCCCGGCCCTGGCAGGACTGGACGATCCACCAGCACGCCAACAGCCCCGTCGACCGTAACGTGTTCCACGGCAGCCGCCGGGACCTGACCAGGCTGGGGTTCGACCCGCGATAGCATCGGATCACCATCTCGTGCTATCCAAGGGAGCCATCGTGTCAGCCGAGCTACGCATCACCCTCGCCGGAGCCGAGCGTGTGGTCGAGGCCGGCACGACGGCCGGCGAGGCGCTGGAGGCCGACGGCCGCGCCGTCATCGCCGCCCAGGTCAACGGCGAGGCCCGCGACCTGGCCTGGCCGCTGGAGCAGGGCGACGTGGTCGAGCCCATCGAGATCTCCAGCGAGCAGGGCAGGGCGATCGTCCGCCACTCCACCGCGCACGTCATGGCGCAGGCGGTGCAGGAGCTGTTCCCCGAGGCCAAGCTGGGCATCGGCCCGCCGGTCGACAACGGGTTCTACTACGACTTCGACGTCGCCCAGGCCTTCCACCCCGACGACATCAAGCGCATCGAGAAGCGCATGCGCGAGATCGTCAAGCAGGGCCAGCTGTTCTCCCGCCGGGCCGTGACCGACGACGAGGCCCGCCAGGAGCTCGCCGCCGAGCCGTACAAACTGGAGCTCATCGGGCTCAAGGGCGGCGCCGCGGACGAGGAGTCGGTGGAGGTCGGCGCGGGGCAGCTGACCATCTACGACAACCTCGACGCCAAGACCGGCGACCTGCGCTGGAAGGACCTGTGCCGCGGCCCGCACGTGCCGTCGACCCGGTCCATCCCCGCCTTCAAGCTGATGCGCTCCGGCGGCGCCTACTGGCGCGGCAGCGAGAAGAACCCGCAGCTCCAGCGCATCTACGGCACCGCCTGGGAGTCCCGCGACAAGCAGGACGACTACCTCAAGCTGCTGGAGGAGGCCGAGAAGCGCGACCACCGCAAGCTCGGCGCGGAGCTGGACCTGTTCAGCTTCCCGCCGGAGCTGGGCAGCGGGCTGCCGATCTTCCATCCCAAGGGCGGGATCATCCGCAAGGAGATGGAAGATTACATGCGCAGGCGGCAGGGCGAGGCGGGCTACGAGTTCGTCAACACCCCGCACATCACCAAGTCGACGCTGTTCGAGACCTCCGGTCACCTGCCGTGGTATGCCGAGGACATGTTCCCGCCCTTCGAGCTGGAGGGCATCGAATACCGCGTCAAGCCGATGAACTGCCCGATGCACAACCTGATCTTCCGGGCGCGCGGGCGTTCCTACCGTGAGCTGCCGCTGCGGCTGTGCGAGTTCGGCTCGGTCTACCGCTACGAGAAGTCGGGCGTGGTGCACGGCCTGACCCGGGTGCGCGGCATGACGCAGGACGACTCGCACATCTACTGCACCCGCGAGCAGATGGTCGGCGAGATCAAGAGCCTGCTCACCTTCGTGCTCAGCGTGCTGCGCGACTTCGGCCTGGCGGAGTTCTACCTGGAGCTGTCCACCCGCGACGACTCCGACAAGTTCATCGGCGACCCGGCCGACTGGGACGAGGCCACCGCCGCGCTGCGCCAGACGGCCGAGCAGTCCGGGCTGGAGCTGGTCGACGACCCGGGCGGCGCCGCCTTCTACGGCCCCAAGATCTCGGTCCAGGCCAAGGACGCGATCGGCCGCACCTGGCAGCTGTCCACCATCCAGCTCGACCTCAACCAGCCCAAGCGGTTCGAGCTCGAATACCAGGCCGCCGACGGCAGCCGCCAGACGCCCGTCATGATCCACCGGGCGCTGTTCGGCTCGATCGAGCGCTTCCTCGGCGTGCTCACCGAGCACTACGCCGGCGCGTTCCCGCCCTGGCTGTCCCCGGTCCAGGCGGTCGGCATCCCGATCGCCGACGCCCACGCCCCCTACCTCCAGGACATCGCCAAGCGGCTGCGCGAGCGCGGCATCCGGGTCGAGGTGGACGTGGCCGACGACCGGATGCAGAAGAAGATCCGCAACGCGCAGAAGGCCAAGGTGCCGTTCATGCTGCTCGCGGGCGACGACGACATCGCCAACGGCGCGGTGTCCTTCCGCTACCGCAACGGCGAGCAGAAGAACGGCGTCCCGGTGGACGAGGCGATCGCCGAGATCATCGACGCCGTGGAGCGCCGCGTCCAGGTCTGACCGCGGCGAGGCCCTTCGCGGGTCCGGCCCGCCGCGCACGGCTGCCTCCTCGAAGCGACGGGGGCAGCCGGGATCGCTCGGTCGGGCCTGGGCCGGTTCGAGCGTGTCGATGCCGGCCTCGCCGCGCGTGGCGAGCAGGTAGGAGATCTCCCGCCCCGCGCCGGTCCAGGTGGCCACGGCCGCCGCGCAGCCGTACTCGAGATCGGCGGGGTGCGCCACCACGGCCAGGGCGCGCCGCCAGTCGGCGGGCATGGGTGCGAGTTGCTCAGCCATGACCGTCACCCTGAGCCGGTCAAGCCCGAATCCGTCGGACCCGGGGCTTACGATGGCCGGCGTGAATGGCGAATCGGGGGCCGGCGTGGGGACGCGGCCACAGGGGGCGGCCCAAGCGGGCGAGGGTGTCGAGGCGATTCGGGCGGGCGATCAGGTGGCGTTCGCCGAGCTGGCCGAGCGCTATCGGCATGAGGTGCAGGTGCACTGCTACCGGATGCTCGGGTCCTACGTCGAGGCCGAGGACATGGTGCAGGAGGCGCTGCTGAAGGCGTGGCGCGGGCGGGAGACGTTCGAGGGGCGTTCGACGTTCAGGGCGTGGCTCTACCGGATCGCCACGAATGTGTGCCTCGATGCCCTGTCCGGCCCGGCTCGCTCGCGTGAGGTCGTGGTGACCATGGAGGGCGGCGAGCGATCGGCACTGGCGGAGGTGCCGTGGCTGCAGCCCTACCCTGATCGGTTGCTGGACCTGGCGGGGCCGGGCGACGGGGAGCCGGACGCGCTCGTGGTCTCCAGGGAGACGGTCGAGCTCGCCTACCTGGCCGCCATCCAGCATCTGCCGCCGCGTCAGCGGGCGGTGCTCATCCTGCGTGACGTGGCGGGCTGGCCGGCCGAGGAGACCGCGGGAGCGCTGGAGATGAGCGTGGCGGCGGTCAAGAGCGCCCTGCAGCGGGCCAGGGCGACCCTCCGCCTGCACCTGCCCGAGCGGCGCTCCCAGTGGGGCCCGGCGAGCGAGCCGAGCGAGGAGGAGCGGGCGGTGCTGCGGCGCTACATGCGGGCCTCGGAGGAGGGCGACCTGGTGAGCCTGGCCGCGCTGCTCCGCGAGGACGCCCGTCAGGCGATGCCGCCCGCGGCTCTGCTGTACGCCGGGCGCGAGGCGATCCTGGACATGTGGCGTCCGGTCGTGGAGGGGGCGCAGGCGTGGGGCGAGTGGCGGTCCATCCTCACCTTCGCCAACCGGCGGCCCGCGGTCGCCAACTATGTCCGGCGCGGTGGCGAGACCGCGTTCACGGCGGTCAATCTCGATGTGGTGCGCATCGAGGACGGGCTGATCGCGGAGATCACCACGTTCGCCCCGGAGGTGCTCCCCGCCTTCGGCCTCCCGGACACCCTCTGACCAGCGAAAAAAGGAAATTTCCTGAATTATCCCTCCGGGCCGATTCCTTTCGCCGCGCCCTCCGGTCATATGGGCGACACCGGTTGAAACGACGAACCAAAGGGATCACCGACATGACCGAGCACACCACCACCGACACCACCACCGACAGCACCGCCGCCGACACGGCTCAGCCGGACGCTCAGCTCAAGGCCCTGGACCGGCTGGTGGGCACCTGGCGGGTGACCGGCGGCGCCGAGGGCACCGTCACCTACCGCTGGCTCGACGGCGGCTTCTTCCTCATCCAGGAGGTCGACTTCGAGCAGTACGGCCGGCGGATCAGCGGCGTGGAGATGATCGGCCGGGAGCGCCCCTTCGGCGCGGAGCGGCCCGGCGCGGACATCAAGTCCCGCTTCTACGACAACCAGGGCAACACCTTCGACTACGTGTACGAACTCGACGGCGACACGCTGACCATCTGGGGCGGGGAAAAGGGCTCACCCGCCTACTACCGAGGCACCTTCAGTCCCGACGGCGACACCGCCACCGGTGCCTGGATCTACCCGGGCGGTGGCGGCTACGACTCGAACATGACCCGGCTGAAGTAACACCGGAGCGGGCCGGTAAGCCCGCGCACGGGGGTGGTGCGGGTCAGAACGGGTCGTCCTCCTCGGGGGCCGGGCTGGGTCTGGCCTCGCCGGGGAGGCGGACGTCGTCGACCGTCACGTTCACCTCGACGACCCGCATGCCCAGCATCCGGCTGACGCTGCCGGCGACGTTGGCCTTGACCTCGCCGGCGACCTCCATCACGACGTGGCCGTACTCGACCACGACGGTCAGGTCGATGCCCACCTGGCGGTCCTGGATCTGGGCGCTCACCCCTTGGGTGCCGCGCCGGGCTCCGATGCCGATGCGGTCGCGTACCGACTCCAGGGCGCGGGCGAAGTCGCCGCCGAGGTCGGCGACGCCCGGCACCTCCAGGGCGGCCAGGGCGGCGACCTTCTCCACCACCTCGTCGGCCACCGTGATCCGTCCCTTGACGGCGGTGGCGGGGGAGGACGGCGCGAGTTCGCCGTACGGTCTGGAAGTCGGCGAAGGTTCGCCGTCCGGTGCGGCGGAGCCGTTGGGCGCGGTGATGAGCGCGCTGTCGGAGGGGAGGTCGTCGTCGGCGGTGGGCTCGGTCGGGGCGGTGTGCTCGGCTAGGGCGTCGCTCATGGCAGCCTCCTTCTGGCGTGTCTGGATTGTGCCGGATGTTCACCCCGTTTGTCCGCTGACCCGTGGCTCTATGCTGCTAGATATGCACGATCAGGCAGGAGCCGGGGAGCCGGACAACTTCCAGCGTCTGTGGACCCCGCATCGGATGGCCTACATCAAGGGCGAGAACAAGCCGACGGGGTCGGGGCCGGAGGACGGCTGCCCGTTCGACGCGATCCCTAAGATGAGCGACGAGGACGGCCTGGTCGTCGCCAGGGGCGAGGTGGTCTACGCGGTGCTCAACCTCTACCCCTACAACTCCGGCCACCTGATGGTCGTGCCCTACCGCCACGTGTCGGACTACGACGAGCTCGACGGCGCGGAGCTCTGCGAGCTGGGGGAGTTCACCCAGCGGTCGGTGCGGGCGCTGCGCGCGGCCAGCGGCGCGCAGGGCTTCAACGTCGGCATGAACCTCGGCCATGTGGCGGGCGCGGGCATCGCCGCCCACCTGCATCAGCACATCGTGCCGAGGTGGGGCGGCGACACCAACTTCATGCCGGTGGTCGCGCGGACCAAGGTGCTGCCGCAGCTGCTGCGCGACACGCGGCAGCTGCTCGCCGACACCTGGCGGTGACCGGGCCGATCAGGACGCCTTCACCTTGATCTTGACCGCCTTGCTCTCGTGGTGCAGGCGGTCCAGCGCCGTCACCAGGTAGGTGCCGGGGGACGTGGCGGTGAACGCCGGGTCGGACACCACGGCGACCAGGTTGCGGGCGTCGGTGGTGTGGCAGTCCTTGCCGGACTTCGGCACCTGGTAGACGGCGTACGAGCGCGCTCCCGCCGTGGCGGGCCACGACACGGCCATGCCCGCTGCCTTGACGCCCGACGGCGCGGCCGGGGCCTGGCCGCCGCGCTCCTTCATGAGGGGGAGCAGGGCCGGGCGGCCGTAGTGCGCCTTGGCGACCCGGTCGATGGCGCCCAGCGGGTTGGTCAGCAGTTGCTTGCCGCTGAAGTAGACGTCGCCGTCGATCTGCTTGTGCTTGCGGTTGAGCGTCAGGTGGGCCGGCAGCTCGCCCGGCTTGGTCCAGGCGGGCTCGTCCTTGGCGCCGACCCGGTAGAGGGCCTGGCCGATGTAGAGGTGGACGTCGGTCCCCTTGACGGCCTCGGCCCACCAGGGCGCGAGCGCCTGGTAGCTGGCCGTCTTGTGGCCGCGCGACCAGTAGAGCTGGGGCATCACGTAGTCGACGGTGCCGGCCTTGATCCAGGCGCGGGCGTCGGCGTAGATGGCGTCGTAGGCGGACATGCCGCCGGTGTCGGAGCCGCTCGGGTCGTTGGACTTGTTGCGCCAGATGCCGAACGGGCTGACGCCGAACTTGACGTGCCCCTTGGTGGCGTGGACGGCCTTGTCGACCTCGGCGATGAGCTTGTTGACGTTCTGGCGGCGCCAGTCGGCCAGCTTCTTGCCCTTGCCATACTTTGTAAAGGCGGCGGCGTCGTCGAACGTAGCGCCCTGCGCCGGGTAGGGGTAGAAGTAGTCGTCGAAGTGCACGCCGTCGATGTCGTACCTCTTCACGACGTCGGTGACGACCTTGATGACATGGTCGCGGACCTGCGGCAGGCCGGGGTTGAAATAGACGCGGTCGCCGTATTTGACGGTCCAGTCCGGGTGCCGGCGCGCGGGGTGGTTCGACGGAAGCTTGGAGACGTCCGCGTCGTAGGAGGCGCGGTACGGGTTGAACCAGGCGTGGAACTCCATGCCCCGCTTGCGCGACTCCTGGATGAGGAACGGCAGCGGGTCCCAGCCCGGGTCCTTGCCCGCGGTGCCGGTGAGGAAGCGCGACCACGGCTCGATCGACGACTTGTAGATCGCGTCGGCGGCCGGCCGGACCTGCACGAAGACCGCGTTGAGCCGGCGCTGGGCGGCAGCGTCGAGCAACTTGACGTACTCGGCCTTCTGGCGCTCGACCGCCAGGCCCGTACGGGAGGGCCAGTCGATGTTCTGGACGGTGGCGATCCACACCCCGCGCAGTTGTCGTTTGGGGTATCGGGCGTCGGCCGTGCAGGCGGCGGTCTCCACCGTCTCGGTCGTCTTCTTCTTGGCCGCGGTGGCCGCCGTGCTCTGGTCAGCTCCGGGGCCGAAGGCGTAGGCGGCACTGGTGGAGACGATCGCGAGGGCGGCAACGGCTAGGAGTGGGCGTCCGGTTCGCATAATGCCACCCAGTGTGACATCAGGTCCGGCATGCTCTGTACGGAAAAAGGAAATCGATTTGTGATGCTCCTGTGATGAAACGGTAGGCGTGGGCCGGGAGGGATGACCCTCCCGGCCCCCGCTCACTCCGTCTCCGCCACCTTGCCCGCCAGATGCTGCGGCAGCGGCTCGTAGCGCAGGAACGCGCGGTGGAAGCTCCCGGTGCCGTGCGACATGGACCGCAGGTCGATCGCGTAGCGGGTGAGCTCCAGCTCCGGCACCTCGGCCTTGACCAGGGTGCGTCCGGTGCCGACCGGCTCGGTGCCCAGCACCCGCCCGCGGCGCGCGGACAGGTCGGACATCACCGCACCGACGTGGTCGTCGGCGACCAGCACCGACAGCTCGTCCACCGGCTCCAGCAGCAGCGTCGACACCTTGGAGGCGGCCTCCTTCAGCGCGAGCTGGCCGGCGATCTGGAAGGCCATGTCGGAGGAGTCCACCGAGTGCGCCTTGCCGTCGTACAGGGTGACGCGCACGTCCACCATCGGGTAGCCGGCGACGACGCCCCGCTCCATCTGCGCCCGTACGCCCTTCTCCACCGACGGGATGAACTGCCTGGGCACCACGCCGCCGACGATCTTGTCGACGAACTGGAACCCGCCGCCGGACGGCAGCGGCTCGACCTCGAGGTGGCAGATGGCGTACTGGCCGTGGCCGCCGGTCTGCTTGACGTTGCGGCCCATCGCCTGGCACTTGCCGCCGAACGTCTCGCGCAGCGGCACCCGCAGCTCGACCCGCTCGACCTCGACGCCGTGGCGTTTGGACAGGCGGTCCAGCAGCACGTCGGTGTGGGCCTCGCCCATGCACCACAGCACGAGCTGGCGGGTCTCGGGGTTGTTCTCCAGGCGCAGGGTCGGATCCTCGGCCACCAGCCGGCCCAGCGCCTGGGAGAGCTTGTCCTCGTCGGCCTTGGACTTGGCGCGGATCGCGATCGGCAGCAGCGGCTCCGGCATGCTCCAGGGGGTCATCAGCAGGGGCCGGTCGACGTCGGAGAGCGTGTCGCCGGTCTCGGCCCTGGACAGCTTGGCGACGGCGATGATGTCGCCGGCCACGCCCTTGGCCGCACCGCGCTGCTGCTTGCCCAGGGGGCAGGTCAGGGCGCCGATGCGCTCGTCGACGTCATGGTCCTCGTGCCCGCGGTCGGCCAGGCCGTGCCCGGAGACGTGCACGGTCATGTCGGGCCGCAGGGTGCCGGAGAAGATGCGGACCAGACTGATGCGGCCCACGTACGGGTCGCTGGTGGTCTTGACGACCTCGGCGACCAGCGGGCCCTCGGCGTCGCAGGAGATGCCCTGGACCGGCTTGCCGTCGAGGGTGGTGATCTCGGGCATCGGGTGTTCGAGCGGGGCGGGGAACCCCTGGGTGATGAGCTCCAGCAGCTCGGTCGCGCCGACGCCGAGCCCGGTGCAGAGCACGGGGTAGAAGCTGCCCCGGGCGACGGCCTTCTCCAGGTCGTCGATGAGGACGCCGGTGTCGATCTCCTCCCCTTCGAGGTAGCGCTCCATGAGCGACTCGTCCTCGCTCTCCTGGATGATCCCTTCGAGCAGGACGCCGCGATGCTCCTCGATCTGGGCCTGATATTCCGTCCCCGGGTCCTTCTCGGTGCGGGAGCCGGTGGCGTAGTTGTAGAACTTCTGCGTCAGCAGCCCGATCAGGCCGTTCACATGCCCGTTGGTGATCACCGGCAGGTAGAGGGGGGCGACCCCGTCGCCGAAGGCGCCCTGGCAGGTGGCCAGCACCTCGTCGAAGTCCGCCCGCTGGTGGTCGATCTTGGTGATCACGACGGCTCTGGGCATGCCGACCTGGGCGCACTCCTCCCACAGCATCCGCGTCAGGCCGTCGACGCCGTCGCAGGCGGACACGACGAACAGGGCGGCGTCGGCGGCGCGCAGCCCGGCGCGCAGGTCGCCCACGAAGTCGGCGTAGCCGGGAGTGTCCAGGAGATTGATCTTGATACCGGTGTACGTGAGCGGCGCCAGGGTGAGGTTGACCGAGCGCTGCTGGCGGACCTCGACCTCGTCGAAGTCGCTGACGGTGTTGCCGTCCTCCACCCGGCCGGTGCGCTGGATCGTGCCGGTGGCGGCCAGGAGCTGCTCGACCAGGGTGGTCTTGCCCGATCCTGAGTGGCCGACCAGGACGACATTGCGTATCGCGTCCGCCCTGTCGGCCGCTGGTGCCCTGCCCGCGGCTCCCATGGCACCGGTTGCGTGCTTCTCCGCCACATCCGCCTCCCGCGTCGTCGTTGTGCGTGCCAACGCCGCGCCCGCACGGAGGGGATCAGGACCGCATGGACGCGGTGTGTTCACCAAATACCCCTGTGGCGGATATCACAAGAGGGGTGAAGCAAAGAAAGTCGTCGGCCGCCGGATGGCCTACGATCGACAGCGCGATGCTGAAACTCCTGCGCCCGGCCATGACCCGGATACTCACCCCCCTGGGCAGGGCCCTGGTCCGCCGTGGGATCGGCCCGAACGCCGTCACCGCGATCGGCACCCTGGGCACCGTGGTCTCCGCCCTGCTCTTCTTC
Source organism: Nonomuraea glycinis (assembly GCF_035920485.1). Taxonomy (GTDB): domain Bacteria; phylum Actinomycetota; class Actinomycetes; order Streptosporangiales; family Streptosporangiaceae; genus Nonomuraea; species Nonomuraea glycinis. The sequence continues at coordinate 8,388,904 of NZ_CP109166.1, read as the reverse complement.
CCGTTGGGACAGCTGCCCGTGGGCTCTGTCGTGATCACTGTCTTCGTGCTGTTCGACCTGCTCGACGGCCTGGTGGCGCGGATGGGCGGGGGAGGGGGCAGCACCTGGGGGGCGTTCCTGGACTCCACGCTCGACCGGGTGGCGGACGCCGCCATCTTCGCCGGGCTGATCCTTTACTTCGTGTCCACCGGTGACGCGCTGCTGACCGCGGTGACGCTGTTCTGCCTGGTGGCCGGCCTGCTGGTGTCCTACGCGAAGGCGCGGGCCGAAGGGCTCGGGCTGACCTGCGACGTGGGCCTGGCCGAGCGGCCGGAGCGGCTGGTGGTGGTGCTGGTCGCCGCCTGCTTCGGCGGGCTGGGCGTGCCCTACATCCTGGCGGCCGGCATGTGGTTGCTCGCGGCGGCCAGTGCCGTCACCGTTGTGCAGCGTGTGGTCCATGTCTATCGGCAGACGAGGGAGCGATGAGCGACAAGCCGTCAGTCACCGATCGCGTCGTGGCCGCGGGGTTCGCGGCCGGTTGGACGCTGGTCCCGCTGCTGCCCGAGCGGCCGACCGCCGCGGCGTTCCGGTTCATGGCCGATCGGGTGTGGCGCAAGGGCGGCAAGTCCGTGCGCCGGCTGGAGACCAACCTCGCCAGGGTGACCGGGCTGGACCCCGGCAGCCATGAGCTCCGCGAGCTGAGCAAAGCCGGCATGCGCTCGTACTTCCGTTATTTTCATGAGATTTTCCGGTTGCCGAAGATGGCCACCGAGGAGGTCGTCCGGCGCACCCACGTGATCGGCGCCGAGCACGTGCACGACAACGTGGCCGCGGGCCGCGGCGTGGTGCTCGCGCTGCCGCACATGGGCAACTGGGACCAGGCGGGAGCCTGGCTGGTGGGGGTGGGGCATCCGTTCACCACGGTCGCCGAGCGGCTCAAGCCGGAGTCGCTGTTCCACCGCTACGTGCGCTTCCGTGAGGGTCTCGGCATGGAGGTGCTGCCGCTGACCGGCGGCGACGGGCACAACTTCGGCACGCTGGCCACCCGCGTGCGCAAGGGCGGCGTGGTCTGCCTGCCGGCCGAGCGCGACCTCACCAAGAGCGGCATCGAGGTGGAGTTCTTCGGCGCGACCACCAAGGTGCCCGCCGGGCCGCCGCTGCTGGCCGTGCAGACGGGCGCGGCGCTGCTGCCGGCCACCGTCTACTTCGTCGGCGACGACTGGGGCATCCACATCCACGAGGAGATCCCGGTCCCGGCCGAGGGCACCCGCCAGGAGAAGGTGGCGGCCGTGGCGCAGGGGATGGCCTGCGTGTTCGAGAAGGGCATCGCCGAGCACCCGGAGGACTGGCACATGCTGCAGCGGCTGTGGCTGGAGGATCTGCGCCCATGAAGGTCGGCATCGTCTGCCCGTATTCGTGGGACATGCCGGGCGGCGTCAAGCAGCACGTCGACGACCTGGCCCAGGCGCTGATCGCGCACGGGCACGACGTCTCGGTGATCGCGCCGGCCAGCGAGGACGACGAGCTGCCTCCTTACGTGACCGGAGCCGGCCGGGCGGTGCCGGTGCCCTACAACGGGTCGGTGGCCCGGATGTCGTTCGGGTTCATCTCGGCGGCGCGGGTGCGGCGCTGGGTGCGCGACGGCGGCTTCGACGTGCTGCACATCCATGAGCCGCTGGTGCCGAGCCTGGGCGTGCTGGCGTGCTGGGCGGCCAAGGGGCCGATCGTGGCGACCTTCCACGCCTCGTGGGTGCGCTCGCGGGCGATCGCGATGGCCGAGCCGTTACTGCGCAGTGCGCTGGAGAAGCTGAGCGGGCGCATCGCGGTCTCCGACGCGGCCAGGAAGAGCCTGGTCGAGCAGTTCGGCGGCGACAGCGTGCTGATCCCCAACGGGGTGACGGTCGGCCGCTACACCAAGGCCGAGCCGCTCGACGGCTGGGGAGCCGACGGTGCGACGATCGGCTTCCTGGGCCGGATGGACGAGGAGCGCAAGGGCCTGCCGATCCTGCTGGAGGCGTTCAACTTGCTGGCCGCCGATCGGCCGGAGCTGAAGCTGCTGATCGCCGGGCCCGGTGACGCCAAGGACGTCTACGACCGAGTGCCCAAGCGGTTCCACGACCGGGTCACGGTGCTCGGCATGGTGAGCGAGGCCGACAAGATCCGCGCCTACCATTCGGTCGACGTCTTCTGCGCGCCCAACACGCGGGGCGAGAGCTTCGGCATCGTGCTGGCCGAGGCGATGGCCTCCGGCGCCACGGTGCTGGCCAGTGACATCCCCGCGTTCCGGCGGGTGCTCGGCGACGGTCAGGCGGGCGCGCTGTTCGCCAACGGCGACGCCGCCTCGCTCGCCCGCGAGGCGGGGGCGCTGCTGGACGCGCCCGAGCGGCGGGCCGAGCTGGCGGAGGAGGCGCTGGTCGCGGTCATGAAGTACGACTGGTCGACGGTGGCGCGTGACGTGGTGCGGGTGTACGAGACCGTGACGGCCGGTGGCGCCGGGCGGGTGGAGGAAGACCTGTGACATCCACCATGATCTTCCTGATCGTGGGCATCGTCGTGGTGCTCACGGCCGTCTACATCTCCTGGCGGGCGGGCCGCCTGGACCGGCTGCACATCCGCCTGGAGCTGGCCCGGGAGGCGCTGGAGGCGGCGCTGGTGCGGCGCCGGGCGGTGGTGCTGGAGCTGGCGGGCTCTCGGCTGCTCGACCCGGCCACCTCGCTGGTGCTCGCGGCGGCGGCGCACGAGGCCAGGATGGCGGGGCCGGAGGAGCGCGAGCACGCCGAGAGCGACCTGTCGGGCGCCCTGCGCGCGGCGGTGGACCAGGAGCGGTTCCGGGAGAAGCTGTCGGAGTCCCCAGGCGGGCAGGACCTGCTGGAGGAGCTCGACGCGGCCGTGGCCAAGGTCGTCTACTCGCGCCGCTTCTACAACAACGCGGTGGGGGTCACCCGTACGGCGCAGCGCCGCTGGCTGGCCCGGACACTACGGCTGGCCGGGCACACCGACTATCCCCAATTCTTCGAGATTGATGACAATCCGCCTGCGGCCATGGCAACTGAATGACCCCAATTTGGATAGACCGGTAGGCTTCCTTCCGTTCTGGGCAAAAGCGGAGGAGTGGACACGTGCGGCTACCCCGGATGATCACGGTGACACTTGCCGGAGTGGCTATCTTGATACCCACTGCGGCCTGCTCGTCCGACGAGCCCGCCGCAGGTCAGGCACCAGAGGCCAGCGTCTCCACCGGCCCGATCGAGGAGCCGGCGCCGGAGAAGCTCCATCCCTTCACCGGCGAGCCCTTCGACGCGGCCAAACGCGTGATCGCCGTGAAGATCGAGAACACCGCGGCGGGCAAGCCGCAACTCGGGCTCAAGAGCGCCGACATCGTCTACATCGAGCAGGTCGAGGCCGGCCTGACCCGCCTGATGGCGATCTTCTCCTCGAAGATCCCGCCCAAGGTGGGCCCGGTCCGCAGCGCCCGTATCTCCGACCTGCACATCGCGCCGATGTTCGGCAAGCCCGCGTTCGCCTACTCCGGCGCGCAGACCAAGATGCTGCCGTTCATCGCCGAGGCGTCGCTGTTCGACGTCTCCGACAGCCGGGCGCCGGGCGCCTACTTCCGCCAGCCCGGCCGCTTCGCCCCCTACAACCTGTTCGCCAACACCAAGAAGCTGCTGTCGGCCGCGCCCAAGGCGACCAAGGCCAAGGACGTGGGCTTCACCTTCGGCGACGCGCCGGCCGAGGGCGGGGTCGAGCGTAAGTCGTACACCGTCAAATGGCCCGCCGCGCGCTTCACCTTCGCCTGGTCCGACGCCAAGAAGCAGTGGCTGATCTGGCAGGACGGCAAGAAGGACATGGCCGCCGAGGGCGGCCAGCTCGGCGCGCCCACGATCGTCATCCAGTACACCAAGACCGAGCGCTCGGAGTTCCACGACAGCAACCAGAGCTACACGCCCCTGGTGCACACCACCGGCAAGGGCTCGGCGATCGTGCTGCGCGACGGTATGGCGTACAAGGCGAAGTGGGAGCGGGAATCCGAGGACGGGGGCACGACGTTCACCACAACGAGCGGCGAGCCACTGAACTTCGCTCCCGGCCAGGTCTGGGTGGCGCTCGCCAGCCGCAAGCCCGTGATTCCTTGACGTACGAAATTCTCCGCCATCGCTGACATGGTGATATGCGGGGAAAGAGTGCTTCAGGACCTACGATGGGTTTGATAACTTACCGTCCCCCCAGAGCTCGTGAAGGAAGACCGTGTCCAGCAGCACGCCCGAAACCGCTTCAACCACCGGCCCCGTCACCGGCACCGCCCGGGTCAAGCGAGGCATGGCCGAGATGCTCAAGGGCGGCGTCATCATGGACGTCGTCACCGCCGAGCAGGCCAAGATCGCCGAAGATGCCGGGGCGGTCGCCGTCATGGCTCTGGAGCGCGTGCCCGCCGACATCCGCGCGCAGGGCGGCGTCTCCAGGATGAGCGACCCGGACATGATCGACGGCATCGTCTCCGCCGTCTCGATCCCCGTCATGGCCAAGGCCCGCATCGGGCACTTCGTCGAGGCCCGCGTCCTGCAGGCGCTCGGCGTCGACTACGTCGACGAGTCCGAGGTGCTCACCCCGGCCGACTACGCCAACCACATCGACAAGTGGCAGTTCACGGTGCCCTTCGTCTGCGGCGCGACCAACCTGGGTGAGGCGCTGCGCCGCATCACCGAGGGCGCGGCCATGATCCGCTCCAAGGGCGAGGCCGGCACCGGCGACGTCTCCAACGCCGTCACGCACATGCGCACCATCCGCGCCGAGCTCAAGCGCCTGTCCTCGCTGCCCGAGGACGAGCTGTACGTCGCGGCCAAGGAGTTGCAGGCGCCTTACGAGCTGGTCGCCGAGGTGGCCCGGGCCGGCAAGCTGCCGGTCGTGCTGTTCACCGCGGGCGGCATCGCCACCCCGGCCGACGCCGCGATGATGATGCACCTGGGCGCCGAGGGCGTGTTCGTCGGCTCCGGCATCTTCAAGTCCGGTGACCCGGCCAAGCGTGCCGCCGCCATCGTCAAGGCCACCACCTTCTACGACGACCCGGACGTCATCGCCAAGGTCTCGCGCGGCCTGGGCGAGGCCATGGTCGGCATCAACGTCGACGAGATCCCGCAGCCGCACCGCCTGGCCGAGCGCGGCTGGTGATCGGCGCGTCACGTCGGCACGTTCACGCCGGCACATCCCGCCGGCACGTTCACGTCGGCGCGTCACGTCGGTGCTGCCGTCCCGCCGGATGACATGATCGTCCGTGGCGGGCGGCCGAGCCGCCCCTGACGGGGCGTCGCGACGTGACGGTAGGAAATTTCCGATTAAGGCGACATCCGTGAAGGATGTCGCCTTTTTCGTGTTGTGTGGAGTTCACTGCGTGGTCACCAAGCCGAGTCAGGCTGTCGGTCGTCCCCGGCCTTGATCGTCCCAGGAGCACCCATGCCCGAGCTCAACCGCCGGCACTTCCTCGTCACCGGATTAGCCGCGGGCGCCGCCGCGACCGTCCCCGCCGGCGCCGCGCACGCCGACCCCGACCCCGCCGCCGAGAGCGCCCAGAGCCTGGCCTCGCGTGGGTTGCGCGCCGACCCCTTCACCCTCGGCGTCGCCTCCGGAGACCCGGACCACCGCGGCTTCGTGCTGTGGACCAGGCTGGCCCAGCAGCCGCTGGCCGAGGACGGCCTCGGCGGCATGCCGCAGCGCCCGTTCCCGGTGCTCTGGCAGATCTACGCCGACGAACGTTGCCGCCGTCTGGTCCGCTCCGGGGTGGTCACGGCCGCGCCCCAGTGGGGCCACAGCGTGCACGTCGAGGTGGATCACCTGGAGGCGGGCCGCCCGTACTGGTACCGCTTCCGCGTCGGCCCGTACCTCTCGCCGGTCGGCCGGGCGCTCACCGCGCCGCACCCCCGCTCGTACGGCGGCCCGCTGGCCATGGCCTTCGTCTCGTGCGCGCAGTACGAGCACGGCTACTTCACCTCCTACCGCAGGCTGGCGGAGGAGCACCCGGACCTCGTCCTGCACCTGGGCGACTACACCTACGAGTACACCAAGAACACCTACACCAGCCCCGGCGGCAATGTCCGCCACCACGAGGGGCCGGAGACCGAGACGCTGGCCAACTACCGCCAGCGTCACGCCCAGTACAAATCCGACCCCGACCTGCAGGCCGCGCACGCCGCCGCGCCTTGGCTGGTCGTGTGGGACGACCACGAGCTCGACAACAACTGGGCCGACGAGGTGCCGGAGAAGCCCGAGGTGCCCCAGCCGGATTTCCTGTCCCGGCGCGAGGCCGCCTTCCGCGCCTACTACGAGAACATGCCGCTGCGCCGCACCTCCATCCCGCGCGGCATCGACATGCAGCTCTACCGGCGCGTCCAGTGGGGCAGGACCGCCACCTTCCACATGCTCGACACCCGCCAGTACCGCGACGACCAGGGCTGCGGCGACGGCTACCGGGACTGCCCGGCCGCCGTCGACCCCGCCCGGTCGATCACCGGGGCCGAGCAGGAGGCGTGGCTGCTCGACGGCTTTCGCCGCTCGCGGGCCCAGTGGGACATCATCGGCCAGCAGGTCTTCTTCGCCCAGCGTGACAACAACGCCGGCCCCGCGAAGATCACCAGCCAGGACGCCTGGGACGGCTACGTCGCCTCCCGCCGCCGCATCACCCAGGGCTGGATCGACGCCGAGGTGCGCAACCCCGTCGTGCTCACCGGCGACGTGCACGCGCACTGGGCCGCCGACCTCAAGCTCGACTACGACGAGCCCACCGGCCCGTCGGTCGGCTCGGAGCTGGTGGCGACCTCGATCTCCACCGGCGGGGACGGCGGCGACTCCGACCCGGCCGCCCACCCGTTCCTGGAGATCAACCCGCATCTGAAGTTTTACAACAACCAGCGCGGCTACGTGCTGACGAAGATCGACCGTGACCTGCTCACCGCCGACTTCAAGGTGCTGCCCCAGGTGCGCGAGCCCGGCGCGGCGGTGCACACCAAGGCCACCTACGTGATCGAGGACCGGGTGCCGGGCGTGCGGCAGACCTACCTGCGCCCGGTGGACCCGGCGCTGCGCCTGCGCACCGAGATGACCGTGGAGGAGACCGTCCGCCTGGAGACCGAGCGTCCCTGACCCCGGACGACGGCGAGGCGGCATCCGGACGGGTGCCGCCTCGCCGGCCTTCCTGCGGGTCTGCTTTCCGGCTTTCCTGCGGGTCTGGAGGAAGATGTCAGGCGGACGTGGTGTTGAATCGACTGCACCCGGAACCTGACGGAAGGATGAACGTTGCCCGCGATCGGTGTACTCGCGCTGCAGGGAGACGTGCGCGAGCATGTGCGCATGCTCCAGGAGGCAGGCGCCTCGGCCATGGCCATCCGCCGGCCCGGCGAGCTCGACGCGGTCGATGGGCTGGTCATCCCCGGCGGCGAGTCGACCACCATGGGAAAACTCGCCGAGGCCTTCGACATGCTCCAGCCGTTGCGCATGCGGATCAAGGAGGGCATGCCCGCCTACGGATCCTGCGCCGGCATGATCATGCTGGCCGACCGGATCGAGGACGGCGCCGCCGGTCAGCAGACCCTCGGCGGCATCGACATGGTCGTCCGGCGCAACGCCTTCGGCCGCCAGATCGACTCCTTCGAGGCCGATCTCGACTTCGCCGGCTCGCCGCTGCACGCCGTGTTCATCCGCGCGCCGTGGGTCGAATCGGTCGGCAAGGACGTCGATGTGCTGGGCACCGCCGAGCCTGGCGATAGGATCGTCGCGGTCCGCCAAGGATCTCTGCTCGCGACCTCGTTCCATCCGGAGCTGACCGGGGACCCGCGAGTGCACCGTTACTTCGTAGAGATGGTTGTCAACACAGTGAGGGATCAGTAGCCAATGTCCGGCCACTCCAAATGGGCGACGACGAAGCACAAGAAGGCCGTGGTCGATGCCAAGCGCGGCAAGCTGTTCGCGAAGCTCATCAAGAACATCGAGGTGGCGGCCCGGACCGGTGGCCCTGATCCGGATGCCAACCCGACCCTCTTCGACGCCATCTTCAAGGCCAAGAAGAGCTCCGTGCCCAACGACAACATCGAGCGGGCCCGCAAGCGCGGCGGCGGCCTGGAGGCCGGCGGCGCCGACTGGCAGACCATCACCTACGAGGGCTACGCGCCCGGCGGCGTCGCGGTGCTCATCGAGTGCCTGACCGACAACCGCAATCGCGCGGCCTCGGAGGTGCGCGTCGCGCTCACCCGCAACGGCGGCTCACTCGCCGACCCGGGCTCGGTGTCCTACATGTTCAACCGCAAGGGCGTCGTGCTCGTGCCCAAGGGCGGCCTCGACGAGGACACCGTCCTGATGGCCGTGCTGGAGGCGGGCGCCGAGGAGGTCAACGACCTCGGCGACTCCTTCGAGGTCGTTTCCGAGGCCGGTGACATGGTGCCGGTCCGCAAGGCGCTGCAGGACGCCGGCATCGACTACGACTCGGCCGAGTCCAGCTTCCTGCCGACGATGAGCGTGCCGCTGGACGAGGAAGCGGCCCGCAAGGTGTTCCGCCTCATCGACGCGCTCGAGGACAGCGACGACGTCCAGAACGTGTGGGCCAACTTCGACGTGTCGGACGAGGTCATGGAGAAGCTCGACGTCTGACGCCTCCAGACGCTCCTCAGAGCGCCGGTACGGCGAGCGCGGGCACGATGCCGGTGATCAGCCCTCCGCTGCGGTGCAGGGCTGATCTGACGGCATCTGAGCGGTTTCATCGCTCCCGTTCTCCAGTTGGCCGGGCGCGTGGAAGTCGGCGTAAGGTCGGGCGTCGTGACCTCCCGCACCGCACCTCAGGCCCCACCGCCGGCGCTCGGCTGGCTGCTCCTCATGCCGGCCGTGTTCGGCATGCTGATCACGCTGGTCCTGCCCACCGTGCAGACGATCGCGTTCAGCTTCAGGTCGGGCGGGCTCGTCGGCCCGTCTGAGTCGGCGGGGCTGAAGAACTACGACACGATCTTGGGCGCGACCGGCTCGTTATGGCCCGCGCTGGGCTTCACCCTGTCGCTCACGATCATGCCGCTGCTGGTCGCCCTGGTGGTCGGCCCGCTGCTGGCACTGGCGCTCGACCGGGCGGGCGCCTGGCCCCGGCGAGCCGGCCGGATCCTGCTGGCGCTGTCCCTGGTGACCTTCTCGCCGGCCGCCGTGGCCGTGTCCTGGCTGCGCGGGCTCGATCCCGCCGCGGACGGCCTGGCCACGATGGTGCGCGCGTTCACCGACCCGGCCACGGCCCCCGGCACTTTCAGGCTGGTCGTGGCTGCCGCGACGTTCGGCCTGGTGTGCGCCCTGGCCGTGCCGGCGTTCCTGCCCGCGCTGCGCGGCGGCACCGTGACCGGGGCCATGGTCGCGGTGGCGGGCGTCGTCGTGCTGGCCGCCGTCGCCGCCGGCCTGCAGACGTTCACCCTGAGCCAGGCGCTCACCCGCGGCGGCCCGCTCGACTCGACGATGACGATCGCGCTGCTGCAGTACACCGTCGTCTTCCAGATGGCCCGGCTCGGCGTGGGCGCGGCCATCGCGACCGCGACGGGGGTGATCCTCGGCGTGCTGGGCCTCGCCACCGCGCTCATCGTGGTGCTCAGCGGCCTGCGCATCGCCGTCACCGCACCACCCGCGACGGACGAGCCGTCGCCGTACGGCCAGCCGCCGCCTCCCGGCTGGGCACCGCCCGCGACGAACGAGACCTCGCCGTACGGCCAGCCGCCGCGTCCCGGCGGTGCACCGCGCGCGACGGACAAGGCACCGCTGTACGGCCGGCCGCCGCGTCCCGGCGGTCGCGCGCGGCGGCCCTCCGTCGTGGCCGTCGCGGTCGGGGTGGTTGCCCTGCTGGTCGTCACCGTGATCGCGGTGATCCTGGCCTGGCCCTGGCTGTCGGCCCTGTTCACGCCCGCCGAGCCGGCCGCCCCGGTGCCTTCCGGGCTGCGCGTCCAGCTGAACACGTGGGTGCCCGCGCTGGTGGGCGCCCTGGCCTCCGTCGGCGTCGCCTACCTGGGAGCGCTCGGCATCGGCGGCCTGCGCCCGCTGGGCCGCCACAGCGAGTGGCTGCTGCTCCCGTTCGCCCCGTGGCTGCTGGTCGGCGCGGGCCCGCTGAGCGTCGCCAACTGGAACAACCTGCGCGGCCTCGGCCTGATCGACACCTTCGTGGCGCTGATCCCGCCGCTGCTGATCAGCGTGCCCGCGCTGTTCGTCCTGACCCTGCTGTGCAAGGGCCTGGTCATGCGGACCGACCGGGACTTCCTGAGCGGCGTGGTCCTGCCCTCGCTGCCCATGGCGGGCATCCTGGCCGGCGCGGTGACGCTGGTGAACGCCCAGGACCTGCTCTGGCCGCTGCTGGTGGCGCAGGACAGAGAGCTGGCCACCGCTCCCGTCGCCCAGGTGCTGCCGCTGAGCGGGTTCGGCGGCGGGGTCGTCGAGGTGGGCGTCACCACCCCGCTGCTCGTGGTCGGGCTCGCGCTCGCCGTCGCGGTCGCCGCGCAACTGCTCTACCTGGACCGCCTGGCCATCACGGTGGGCGGCGATACCCGGTCGCGCGTGCCCGCGCCACCTGCGTAAGTTGGTTCCTTGTGGATATCCGTGACCTGACGGCCGACGATCTGGACGCCGTACTCGACATTCGCAAGCGCTCCTTCGGCCTGCTGGCGGTCGCCGACGCGCAAACCTGGCGCGCGGCGGTGCTGCCCACGCTGGCGCAGGGCCGCTACCTGGGCGCCTTCGACGGCGACCGGCTGGTCGCGACCGCGCGGCTGCGGTCGTTCACCCAGTGGTGGCACGGCAGGCCACAGCCGATGGCGGGCGTGGCGGGTGTCACCGTCAGCCCCGAGGACCGGGGGCGCGGCCTCGGCACCACGATCATGCGCGCGGCCATGGCGCGGGCCGGGTCGTTCGGCGACGCCGTGTCCGCGCTGTTCCCGGCCACCACGCCGATCTACCGCTCGCTCGGCTTCGAGCACGCCGGGGCTCGCTACCAGGTGAGCCTCCCGGCCGCGGCGCTGCGCGCCGTCGTGCCGTCGCAGCAGGTCAAGCTGCGCAGGATGGGCCCGGGCGACGCCGCGGAGGTGGTCTCCGTTCTGCACCGGGTGCACGCCGCGACCCGCGCCAGCGGGCCGATGTCCTGGGACGAGGACACCTGGCGGCTCTGGCTCGACGACAAGGACGACTTCCTCTACCTGGCGGAGGACGGCTTTCTCGTCTACCGCTGGGACGGCTCCGACATGGAGGTGGACAACCTCGTCGCGGGCTCCGCGGAGACCGCCAGGGCGCTGTGGTCGGTCGTCGGCAGCTCCTCCTCGATCGCCGAGCGGGTCACCGCCACCGTCGCCCCCGACGACCCGGTGCTGTGGCTGCTGCGCGAGCGGACCAAGGAGCGGATCACCCGGGATCCGTGGATGTTCCGCGTGCTCGACGTGGCCGAGGCCGTGCGCCGCCGGGGCTATCCGGCGGTCCTGACCGCGACCGCGGTCGTCCAGGTGAACGATCCGCTGGTGGAGGGCAACACCGGCCGGTGGCGGCTGGAGTTCGCCGAGGGCGCGGGCGTCGCGACCGCCCTGGAGACGGCGGCGGCGGCCGGGCCGGTGCTCAGCGTCAACGCCTTCTCCGCGCTCTACGCCGGGATTCCCACCGCCACGCTGCGCGGCAGCGGGCTCATGTCGGGCGACGAGCGCTATGACGAGGTGCTCGACGCCGCCTTCGCCGCCCGGCCGTACATGCTCGACCACTTCTGACGGGCGTTTCCCGATGCGAGAGCGGGCGGGCAGGGGTAGAGTCTCGTGCCGAACAGGTGTTCGGCGGGCGCGGGGAGGCATGCGGGTGCGGGTGATGGGCGTCGATCCAGGACTGACCCGGTGCGGCCTCGGCGCCGTCGAGGGGCGCCCCGGCGCGCCGCTCAGCCTGGTGGCCGTCGGAGTGATCCGCACCGGCGCCGACGAGGAGCTCGGCGCCCGGCTGGTCGGCATCGAGGCCGGCATCGAGCAGTGGCTCGACGAGGTGCGGCCCGACGCGGTCGCGGTGGAGCGGGTCTTCAGCCAGCACAACGTGCGCACCGTGATGGGCACCGCGCAGGCCGCCGGCATCGCCGTCCTGTGCGCCGCCCGGCGCGGCCTGCCGGTCGCGCTGCACACGCCCTCCGAGGTCAAGGCGGCCGTCACCGGCAGCGGCACCGCCGACAAGAAGCAGATCGGCGCCATGGTGACCCGGCTGCTGCGGCTGACCGAGATGCCCAAGCCCGCCGACGCCGCCGACGCCCTGGCGCTGGCCATCTGCCACGTCTGGCGCGGCGGCGTCCAGCACCGCCTGGCCGAGGCGGTGGCCCGCGCCAAGGCGGGCGCGGCGCCGGCCCGCTCACGAAAGGACCCGCGGCCGTGATCGCGTCGGTGACCGGACGGGTGGCCGCGATCGCCCCTGACGGGGTGGTCGTCGAGGTCGGCGGAGTCGGCCTGCTGACCCACTGCACCCCCGGCACGCTCGCCACCCTCAAGGTGGGGGAGCAGGCGCGCCTGGCCACCAGCCTGGTGGTGCGCGAGGAGTCGCTCACGCTCTACGGCTTCGCCACCGACGACGAGCGGACCGTGTTCGAGCTGCTGCAGACCGCCAGCGGCGTCGGCCCCAAGCTGGCCCTGGCCATGCTCGCCGTGCACTCGCCCCAAGCCCTGCGGGTGGCCGTCGCCGCCGCCGACCTCAAGGCGCTCACCCGGGTGCCCGGCATCGGCCAGAAGGGCGCCCAGCGCATCGTGCTGGAGCTCAAGGACCGCCTCGGCACGCCGGAGGAGGCCGTCAACGCCGCGCTCAACGGCGGCCGGCGGGTCGCCCTCTGGCGGGACCAGGTGCACTCCGGGCTGGTGGGTCTCGGCTACTCCGCAAAGGACGCCGACGAGGCGATCGCCGAGGTCGAGCCGGAGGCCGAGGCCGATCTGGCCGCCGGTCGCCAGCCTCAGGTGGCGAGCCTGCTGAAGTCCGCGCTGCGGGCGCTGAGCGTCCGATGAGCTACGAGCGCGAGCTGGTCTCGCCGGCCGCCGAGGGCGACGACGCGCAGATCGAGGCCGCCCTGCGGCCCAAGCGGCTGGCGGAGTTCATCGGGCAGGCGCGGGTGCGTGAGCAGCTCTCGCTGGTCCTGGAGAGCGCGCTGCGACGGCAGCGGCCACCCGACCACGTGCTGATGAACGGCTCCCCGGGGCTCGGCAAGACCACCCTCGCCATGATCATCGCGGCCGAGCTGGGGGCGCCGCTGCGCATCACCTCGGGACCGGCCCTGGAGCGCGCCGGCGACCTGGCCGCCATCCTGTCCACGCTGGCCGAGGGCGAGGTGCTGTTCATCGACGAGATCCATCGGATGGCCAGGCCCGCCGAGGAGATGCTCTACCTCGCGATGGAGGACTTCAGGGTCGACATCGTCGTCGGCAAGGGGCCGGGCGCCACCGCGATCCCGCTCGAGATCGCGCCGTTCACCCTGGTGGGCGCCACCACCAGGGCGGGGCTGCTGCCCGCGCCGCTGCGCGACAGGTTCGGCTTCACCGCGCACATGGACTTCTACGACGTGGCGGAGCTCGAGCAGGTGCTGGAGCGCTCGGCCAGACTGCTGGGCGTGACGCTGCCCGAGGAGGGTGCGCACGAGGTCGCCAGGCGCTCGCGTGGCACGCCCCGGATCGCCAACCGGCTGCTGCGCCGGGTGCGCGACTTCGCCGATGTACGCGCCGATGGCCTGATAAATCGTGAAATTGCATCGGCGGCGCTCAATCTTTATGAAGTCGACGCCGAAGGGCTCGATCGGCTCGATCGGGCGGTGCTCGACGCACTGCTGCGCAAGTTCGGCGGCGGCCCCGTCGGCCTGTCCACCCTGGCCGTCGCCGTGGGGGAGGAGCCGGAGACCGTCGAGGTGGTGGCCGAGCCGTTCCTGGTGCGTCAGGGCCTGCTCGCGCGCACCCCGCGCGGCCGGGTCGCGACCGCCGCGGCGTGGGCGCACCTGGGCATGACGGCGCCCCCGGATGCGTTCGGAGCTACACTTTTCGACTGATTACAGAATGGTTGCAACCATTTCAAATCGGGAACTTCCCCGCGCGCCGGAACGCTGCTTCGTTGCCGCGTTTCGCAACAACCGCCTACACTCCGTGCCTTGGCTGGCTGTGTAGGCTGACGGGCTGAGCGGCGCGGCCCGAAGCAACGCACGGAATTTCCGGCGCGAGGCCGGTGTCAAACTTCTTGTACGACGATGGAAGGTCGCCCTCTTATGGACATGGGACAACTCAGCAGCATCCTGCCGCTGATTCTGCTGGTGGTGGTGTTCTACTTCCTGCTGATCCGTCCTCAGCGCAAGCGTCAGCAGGAAGCGCTCAAGATGCAGAACTCGCTGGCGCCCGGCGCCAGCGTCATGACGACGACGGGCCTGTTCGCCACCGTGGTCGCCGTGGAGAACGAGGATGTCATCCTTGAAGTGGCGCCCGGCGTCGAGACCCGCTGGGTCAAGGCGGCCATCGGTCGAGTCGTCACCCCTGGTGACGAGCCTGTGGACGAGGTCGACAGCGACGCGGTCGACGAGAAGGATGCGAGTGTGGAGCACAACGGCGATCAGGGCTCCAGCAGCAAGCAATCCTGACTAGGCTCCCCACCCGACTCCTACCTGAAAGAATCGACGACCAGTGGCCCGACCGACCAGCAGCCACAGCAAGCCGGGGCGCACGCTCCTGCTGCTCCTGGCGCTCACCCTCGCCCTGGGCGGGACGATGTTCCTGCAGCAGGCGTTCACGCCGAAGCTGGGGCTAGACCTCGCCGGTGGCACGACGGTGACCCTCTCTCCCGTCACACAGAACGGTGCGGCTCCACCTGAGGAGATCCTGGACCGCGCGGTCAACATCATCCGGACCCGGGTCAACGGGACCGGCATCTCCGACGCGGAAGTCGCCAAATCCGGCGACAACATCATCATCTCCATCCCCGGCGTCGGGCAGAGCGAGGCCATCGCGCTGGTCGCCACCACGGCGGAGCTCCGCTTCCGGCAGGTGATGGCCATGGAGCCGACGCAGCTGCTGCAGGATCAGCTCGCGACCGAGGCTCCGACCCCCGGCGCCTCACCGTCCGCCGCGCCGAGCTCTCCCTCGTCGTCCGAGCCGACCCAGTCGGTCGCGCCCCAGTCGACCACGTCACCGGCCGCGCGGCCCTCCGCCACCCCCACGGGCAAGGCGCTGTCGTCGGCCCTGACCTCGCCCGCCCCGGTCCCCTCGGCGACCGAGACCAAGAAGCAGCCCAACAAGGGCGACAACGGCAGGCGGGCGAGCCCGACGCCGAGTCCGAGCGCTCAGCCGGAAGAGGACCCCAACGCCGGCATCAACACCCAGGGCATCGACCCGGCGGTGCTCAAGCAGTTCAACGAGCTTGACTGCACCGACCCGAAGAAGCGCGGCCAGGGCGTTCAGGACGACCCCAACAAGCAGTACGCCGCGTGCGAGACCGACGGCACCTTCAAGTACGTCCTCGACGTGGCCAAGGTGGTCGGCACCGACATCGACACCGCCTCCTCGGGTGTCCAGCAGGGCAGCACCGAGTGGGTCGTCCAGCTCGACTTCAAGAGCAAGGGCGCCACCGAGTGGAGCAAGCTCACCTCCGCGGCGTTCAACTCCCCTGAGCCGCGCAACAAGGTCGCGGTCGTCCTCGACGGCGTCGTGATCACCGCTCCCAACATCATCAGCCCGATCCCCGGCGGCCGCGCCGAGATCACCGGTGGCTTCAACCAGAAGAGTGCGGGTGAGCTGGCCGAACAGCTCAAGTACGGCGCGCTGCCGCTGAAGTTCGAGCGCAGCTCCATCGACACGGTCTCCTCGACGCTCGGCCAGGACCAGCTCCGCGGCGGCCTGATCTCCGGCATCATCGGCCTGGCACTCGTGGTCATCTACTCGTTGCTCTACTACCGCGGCCTGGGCATCGTGGCCGTGCTGAGCCTCGTGGTCGCCTCGATCCTCACCTACACGGCGGTGGTGGTGCTCGGCCACAACGCCGGGTTCCGGCTGTCGCTGCCGCACATCATCGGCCTGGTGGTGTCCATCGGCATCACCGCCGACTCCTTCATCGTCTACTTCGAGCGCATCCGCGACGAGATGAAGGAAGGCCGCCGCACGCTGCGCGCGGCCGTCGAGGTGGCCTGGGTCCGCGCCCGGCGCACGATCCTGATCGCCGACGCCGTCATGTTCATCGCCGCGGTCGTGCTCTACGTCCTGGCGGTGGGCGGTGTGGCCGGGTTCGCGTTCGCGATGGGCCTGACCACGTTGATCGACATCGTGGTGGTGTTCATGTTCACGAAGCCGTTCATCGCCCTGCTGGCGAGAATGAAGTTCTTCGCCAAGGGACATCCGCTGTCCGGCCTCGACGCCGAGCGCATGAGCGTCCACCCGTCGTCCGGCGCCGCCGGTCACAAGAACACCGTGCAGGAGGCCTGAGATGGGACTGGGGCGTCGCCTCTACCGCGGCGAGATCGATGTCGACTTCGTCGGCAAGTGGAGGCTGTGGTACGGCCTTTCCGGCCTGCTGCTGGTCATCTCGCTCGCGGGACTGCTGATCAACGGCCTCAACCTGGGCGTCGAGTTCAAGGGCGGCTCGGTCTTCTCCTTCAAGCCGCAGTCCAGCGTCAGCATCGAGGAGGTGCGCGGCACCTTCAGCGACCAGGGCGTGCACCAGCCGATCGTGCAGACCGCCGGAGAGCGTTACCGGGTCACCACCGAGACGCTCTCGGAGAGCACCACCCTCAAGATGCAGGACGTGATCTCGAAGGAGTACGGCGTCCCCGTCGACGAGGTCAACATCCAGTCGATCGGCGCGTCCTGGGGCGGTGAGGTCTCGGAGAAGGCCTGGATGGGCCTGGGCGTGTTCATGCTGGCGATCATCCTGTACCTGTCGATGGCGTTCGAGCCGAAGATGGCCTTGGCGGCGATCGTCGCGCTGGTGCACGACCTCGTCATCACCGCGGGCGTCTACGCCTGGTCGGGCTTCGAGGTCACGCCGGCCACTCTGCTGGGCTTCCTGACCATCCTCGGTTACTCGCTCTACGACGCGGTCGTGGTGTTCGACATGATCAAGGAAGTCACGGCCAAGCTGGGCACCACCTCGAAGCAGACGTACTCGATGGCGGCCAACGACGCGCTCAACCACACGCTGATCCGATCGCTGAACACCTCGCTGGTCGCGATCCTGCCGGTTGCGGCGATCCTGTTCATCGGCACCACGGTGCTGGGCGCGGGGACGCTGAAGGACCTGTCGCTGGCCCTGTTCGTCGGCATGGTCGTCGGCACCTACTCCTCCCTGTGCGTCGCCACACCGCTGCTGGTGACGCTCAAGGAGCGGGAGCCGAAATATCAGGCCATCGCCAGGAGGATCGCCTCCACCAGCGGTGCCAAGGGCGCCAAGGGCTCCAAGAGCGCCGCGACTGCCAACGGCTGACCTGTTCCACCTCGACGCCCCCGCCCAGGTCCAGGGCGGGGGCGTCGTCATGTCCGGCCGTCCCTGAGCGGGCGCGTGCGTCCCCGGCGGCGTGGGGCGGGGAATCGGGGCCGCGTGGTCGGAGTACGGGCCGTCATGGGCCATCATGGAGCCCGTCAGGCGTGGGACCGGCCCCCGGAGGAGAACGGTGAAGAGCGAGCTGAGCACGACGATCATGGAGCGCATCCGGGACGTGCCGGACTACCCCGAGCCGGGCGTGCTGTTCAAGGACATCACGCCCCTGCTCGGCGACCCCGTGGCGTTCGCGGCCGTGGTGGACGAGCTGGCCGGGCTGCACGACGTGGACAAGATCGTCGGCATCGAGGCACGCGGGTTCATCCTGGGGGCCCCCGTCGCCTACCGCACCGGCGCCGGATTCGTGCCGGTCAGGAAGAAGGGCAAACTTCCCGCCCCGACCCTGGCGGAGTCCTACGAGCTGGAGTACGGCACCGCTACCGTCGAGGTGCACCACGACGCGTTCACGCCCGGCGACCGGGTCCTGATCGTCGACGACGTGCTGGCCACGGGCGGCACCGCGGCGGCGACCGTGGAGCTGGTCCGCAGGGCCGGCGGCGAAGTGGTGTGCTTCGCCGTCCTGATGGAGCTCGCCTTCCTCAAGGGGCGCGAGCGGCTGCCAGGCGTGGAGATCCGCTCCCTGGTGATCGTCTGAACGGGCCCGCGACGGTCCGGGTTCGCCACCTGGATACACTGGGGGATCTGGACTCGAACGTAAGGAGTCTGTGTGCCCCGTGATGTGGTCGTGCCCGACGTAACGGACGCAGGCAGTGCCGAGACTGTCTCCGGCGCGCCCACCGGACGTCGCAGGCGCTTTGGGGGTGGGGCCATGAATCCCGTGCTGGAGCCGCTCTTCAGGACGGTCCGGGCCACCCACCCCAAGGCCGACCTGCGGCTGATCGAGCGGGCTTACGACATGGCGGCTTACCACCACCGTGATCAGAAGCGTAAGAGCGGCGATCCCTACATCACGCACCCGCTGGCCGTGGCGACGATCCTGGCCGAGCTCGGCACCGACGACGAGACGCTCTGCGCCGCCCTGCTGCACGACACGGTCGAGGACACCGCCTACAGCCTCGACGAGCTCCGCGCCGACTTCGGCGACACGATCATGTCCCTGGTCGACGGCGTCACCAAGCTGGACAAGGTCAAGTTCGGTGACGCGGCGCAGGCCGAGACCGTGCGCAAGATGGTCGTCGCCATGTCGCGCGACATCCGGGTGCTGATCATCAAGCTGGCCGACCGGCTGCACAACATGCGCACGATGCGCTACCTGCCCGAGCACAAGCGCCACCAGAAGTCCCGCGAGACCCTGGAGATCTTCGCGCCGCTGGCCCACCGCCTCGGCATGAACACGATCAAGTGGGAGCTCGAGGATTTGGCCTTCGCGATGCTCTACCCCAAGCGCTACGACGAGATCGCCCGGATGGTGTCGGAGCGGGCCCCGCGCAGGGACCTGTTCCTGCAGGAGGTCATCGAGAAGGTCTCCGGCGACCTGCGCGAGGCGAAGATCCGCGCCGTGGTCAAGGGCAGGCCCAAGCACTACTACTCGGTCTACCAGAAGATGATCGCCCGCGACGTGGCCTTCGACGACATCTACGACCTGGTGGGCATCCGGGTCCTCGTCGACAGCGTGCGCGACTGCTACGCGGCGCTCGGCACCATCCACGCGCGCTGGAATCCGGTCCCCGGCCGGTTCAAGGACTACATCGCGATGCCCAAGTTCAACATGTACCAATCGCTGCACACGACGGTGATCGGTCCCGAGGGCAAGCCGGTGGAGCTGCAGATCCGCACGCACGGCATGCACCACCGGGCCGAGTACGGCGTGGCCGCCCACTGGAAGTACAAGGAGGAGGTCGGCGGGCCGGGTCCCACCGGCAAGGTCAAGCCGGGCAGCGACATGGCCTGGCTGCGCCAACTGCTCGACTGGCAGAAGGAGACGTCCGACCCCGGCGAGTTCCTGGAGTCGCTGCGCTTCGACCTGTCGGTGTCGGAGGTCTACGTCTTCACCCCGAAGGGCCAGGTCATCGCCCTGCCCGAAGGGGGCACGCCGGTCGACTTCGCCTACGCCGTGCACACCGAGGTCGGCCACCGCTGCATCGGCGCCCGGGTCAACGGCCGGCTGGTGCCGCTGGAGTCGCGGCTCGGCAACGGCGACACCGTGGAGATCTTCACCTCCAAGTCGCCCGACGCCGGCCCCTCGCGGGACTGGCTCAAGTTCGTCAAGTCCGGCCGCGCCCGTAACAAGATCCGCCAGTGGTTCTCCAAGGAGCGCCGCGAGACCGCGATCGAGGCGGGCAAGGAGGCCATCGGCCGGGCCATGCGCAAGCAGGGCCTGCCGCTGCAGCGGCTGATGTCCGGCGAGGCGCTGCTGGCACTGGCGCGCGACCTGCGCTACTCCGACGTGTCGGCCCTCTACGCGGCCGTGGGCGAGGGCCACACGGCCGCGCAGACGGTCGTGCAGAAGCTGGTGGCGTCCATCGGCGGGGTTGACAGCGCCGAAGAGGACATCGCCGAGACCTCGCTGCCGACCCGCCTGCGCGGCCGCCCCCGGGGCGGCGGCGCGGGAGTCGTGGTGGCAGGCGACGCCGACGTGTGGGTACGCCTGTCCAAGTGCTGCACCCCCGTGCCCGGCGACGAGATCGTCGGCTTCGTCACCCGGGGCCACGGCGTGTCCGTGCACCGCGGCGACTGCACCAACGTGGAGCAGCTCAAGGAGCAGCCGGACCGGCTGGTGGAGGTGAGCTGGTCGCCGGGGGACGACAGCGTGTTCCTGGTGGCGATCCAGGTGGAGGCGCTGGACCGGCCCCGCCTGCTGTCCGACGTCACCCGCACCCTGTCCGACCAGCACGTCAACATCCTGAGCGCGTCGGTCACCACCTCGCGCGACCGGGTGGCGGTCAGCAAGTTCACCTTCGAGATGGGCGATCCCAAGCACCTGGGGCACGTCCTCAAGGCCGTGCGCGGCATCCAGGGTGTCTTCGACGTCTACCGCGTGAGCGGCGCCGGCAGCTGAGCGGACGCGATTCGCGCCGGCACAGCTTCGCCGTCAGTGGCTTGCGGCTTTCGAGGCCGGCGAAGTGCGCGATCCTCGGGTCCCGAGCACCCGGACAGGATGCTCGGGTCCCAAGGCACCTGGACAGGATGTCCGGGCCCCTGGGATGAGCGGATGACGCGTCACTCAGCAGGTGGGCGACCTGGGGTGAGCGGATGACGCGTCACTTGGCAGGTGGGCGACCATGGGCTCGCGTCACGGCGGCCTGCCGTCATCCGGTCAGCGGCCGTTTCCCTGGAGGCGCGCAATCACGTGCGGCGGGTGGCTGGACCAGGCCGGCCGTAAAGAAAAATCCCCGATCGGAGGCAGTATCTCGGCGACGGACGGCGAGCCGCAGGGGCGGGTGCCGTCAGTGGTGTCTGAGGTCGGGGAGGTTGACCACGATGGCCTCCTGGGTGCTGCGGGCGATGACCACGACCGCTTCCCGGGATGGGTCCGGATTTTCCTCCCGATGGGGGACATAGGGCGGGACGAAGATGTAGTCGCCCGGCTTGGTGTCGATCCGGGTCTCCTGCCCGTCGTCCGGGTCCAGGAAGACGAACGACGGAGCCCCGTCGACCACGTAGATCGCTGTCTCCGACCTGCCGTGGTGGTGGTCGGCGGACCGGGATGCGGGAGCCACGTGCGTCTGGCCCATCCAGAGCCGCCGCGCGCCCGTCGTGCTCCGGCCGATCGCGGCCAGCCTGCGCATGCCCGACGTCTGCGCCGTCCGGCCCGACAGTTCGACGGCGGTGATGTGCCGCAACGGCCGGTGGAAGGCGTCCCCTGTCGCCCGGTAGCCCTCCCACAGGCGGCCACCCGCCCGGTCCAGCACGCGGGTGGCCACGGCGGCCAGCGCCGCGGGGTGCTCACGCGCGGCGAGGAGCTCCGCGGCGAGTTCGGGGTCGTGGGCGCGCAGTTCGCGCAGCAGCCACTTGCCGCCGCCGTGCCAGCCGCCGGCCAGCGAGAGCGCCAGCTTGGCGGTCTCCTGGACGGCGGTCCAGCCGATGAACGCCCGCTCGCCCGGATCCGTCACCCCCGACAGGTCGTCCAGGAGGTCCGTCAGGACGTAGCGCGCCCGATCCAGCTCCGCAGGCTCCGGTACGCCCGGTCCGGCGGCCAGGCGGGCCCGTAGCTCCTGCTGGAGGGCGGTGGCACGGCCGCCGCTGCGGTCGACGAGCACGACCCCGTCCGCGCACATGCGAAGCAGGCTCGGCCGGCGGCGCTCCGCGTCCTGCTCCAGGTAGGCGGTGAGGCTGGTCTGGCTGTGCGTGAACAGCTCCACCGGCCGGTCCCGCCACCGGCGTGACTCCCGCTGCGGCCGGACGAGGCCGTCGAGCACGACCACGACGTCCAGGTCGGAGGTGGCCGTACCGCGCCCGTTCACCAGGCTGCCGCCCAGAAAGGCGAACAGCGCGTCCGGGAACAGCTCTTCGACGAGGGCACGCGCGTCGCGCACAGCATCCATACGGACACCATAGACACGCCCGCTGTGGTCCCAACCCCCTCCGACCATGAGAGGACGGCGAGCGTAAGGGCCGGCGTCCGTTCTCAAGCCCGTGCATGGGCGCAGGGCATCTGTGAGCGGCCGGTGCGTGTGGCCGGTGTCCGCTCCTGGCGGACACCGGCCTGCGGCGTCAGCTGAACTCGGCCAGCGTGCGCTCGGCCTCCTGCAGCCAGGAGCGGCGGGCCGTGATGGCCTCCTCGGCCTCCTTGACGTCCTTGGGCCGGCCGGCCGCCTGCGCCTTGCCCAGGCGCTTCTCCAACTGCTCGATCGAGGTGCGCAGCTGGTCGACCGTGCTCTGCGCGCGGGCCCTGGCCTCGGGGTTGGAGCGCTTCCACTCGGCGTCCTCGGCCTTGCGCACCGCCTCGTCCACCTTGCGGAGCCCGCCTTCGAGCCGGTCACGCTGCTCGCGCGGCACCGGTCCGGCGGCCTCCCAGCGCTCCAGGAGATTGCGCAGCGTCACCCTCGCGCTGCGCGCGTCGGTGACGGGCAGCAGCTTCTCGGCCTCGATCAGCAGCTCCTCCTTCACCTCGGCGTTGGCCGCGAGCGAGGCGTCACGCTCGGCGAAGACGGCCGAGCGCGCGTGGAAGAACTGATCCTGGGCGCCCTTGAAGCGCGCCCACAGCTCGTCCTCCGCCTCGCGCGAGGCCCTGCCCGCCGTCTTCCAGCGCTGCATCAGGTCCCGGTAGACGGCCGCCGTCTGCGCCCAGTCGGTGGAGTCCGCGATCGCCTCCGCCTCGGCGACGATCGCCTCCTTGGCGGCGCGGATGCCCTCACGCTGCTCGTCGAGGCCCGCGAAGTAGACCTTGCGCCGCTTGGCGAAGGCGGTGCGGGCGGCCGACAGCCGCTTCCAGAGCGCGGCCTCGGTGACCCGGTCGATGCGGTCGGCGGCCTTCCACTCCTCGACCAGCTCGCGCAGCCGCTCGCCACCCGACTTCCAGTGGGTGGTCTCGTCGGCGATGCGCTCGGCCTCGGCGACGATGCCTTCCTTCGTCGTCCTGGCTTCGGCGCGTGCCTGCTCGCGGGCGGCCTTGACCTCCTCGCGGCGCTTGGCGACCAGCTCCGTCAGGCCGTCGAGCCGTGCCGTCAGCGCCGCCAGGTCGCCGATCGCGTGCGCATCGGCGACGGCCTCGCGCAGCTTGACGATGCTGGCCTCCGCCTGCGCCGGAGCCAGGTCGGTGCCCTTGACCCGCTGCTCCAGCAGCTGGACCTGCCCGGCCAACTCGTCGTACTTGCGATGGAAATAGGCCAGTGCCTCTTCGGGCTCACCGGCCTGCCAGGACCCGACGGCCCGCTCTCCCTCAGCCGTACGCACGTAGACGGTGCCGTCGTCGTCTACCCGGCCCCACGGGTCGGTGCTCACCGTGTCCTCCCGCACTTTCCATCAGACCCTTCGGGACTACTCGTCCCTAGTTTGTATTACGTCAGCTCTTGCCGCTGATTGTCACGTCTTTGATTTCGACGGTTTCCTTCGGCGCTCCGGTGCCATCGCCCGAATCGCCGATGACGCCCGCCTTGTTTACCTTGTCCAGGATGTCGAGTCCCTTGGTGATCGTACCCACCGGTGTGTAATCGGGGGTGAGCCCGATGTCGCCGTACACCAGGAAGAACTGGCTTCCCGTCGAGCCGGGCGCCGGGGTCTTGGCCATGGCCATCACCCCGCGCTTGTAGGCGGCGCCCTTGAGGTTCTCCTCGACCATCACGTAGCCGGGGCCGCCCGAGCCGTCCGCCGCGCCCTTGCCGTCGGCCTTGGCCGTCGGGTCGCCGCACTGCAGCATCGGGAACTTGTCGTTGCCCAGCCGGTGACACTTGCTGCCGTCGTAGAACTTCTTGTCCGCCAGGTGCTGCAGCGAGTTGACCGTGCAGGGCGCCTTGGCGTTGTCGAGCTCCACCACGATGTCGCCGAGATTGGTGTCGAGCGTCATCGTCTTCATGGCGGGCTTGAGCTTGACCTTCGCCGGCGGCATGCCGACGTCCTTGGTCGCGCCGCCCGTGGTGTCGGCGACGTACTCGCAGGCGCCGGTCGCGGCATCGTACGGCTTGGGCTGCGCCGCCGGCGCCGCCGAGGCGGTGTCCTGTGGCGCCGAGGCCGCGGGCGAGGCGGCCGCGTCGGTCGGCTCGTCGCCGCCGCCCAGCAGCGCGACCGCGGCGACGATGCCACCCACCACCACGACCACCCCTACCGTGGAGCCGATGATGGCGGTGCGCTTGTTACGCTGCTCGCGCTCGAGACGGCGCTGAAGCTGCCGCTCGTGGTGCTCGCGTGCCAGCTGCTTCTGCCGGTCCTTCCCCGTGGCCACCGCTTTGCCTCCCATAGTGAATCAACTGAGGTGGGCGAATCGTATCGGCCAACGGGTAATGATTCGCAGCCCGGCGACCCGCACCGGTACCCTTCGGTTACATTCCCATTGGCTTTTTTGACGAGATCAGCTGAGGCAGATGCTCATCGCAGGCTTCCCCGCAGGGGCCTTCCAGACCAATTGTTACGCAGTCGCGCCCGCCGCCGGCGAGGAGTGCGTGATCGTCGACCCTGGTCAGGACGCCGTCGAGGGGATCGAGGAGATGCTGCGGGAGCACCGGCTCAAGCCGGTCGCGGTCCTGCTGACCCACGGCCACCTCGACCACGTCTGGTCGGTGGCGCCCGTCTGCGGCGCGCGCGACATCCCGGCCTGGATCCACCCCGACGACCGTCATCTGCTGAGCGACCCGTCCGCGGGGCTGTCGCCGGGCAGCGCCTCGATGTTCGGCGGCCTCACCTTCAGCGAGCCGGACGAGGTGCGCGAGCTGTCCGACGGCGCCACGCTGGAGCTGGCCGGGATGGAGCTGGTGGTCGATCACACGCCCGGCCATACCAGGGGGTCGGTGAGTTTCCGGCTGCCCGACGAGGACATCATGTTCGCGGGCGACCTGTTGTTCGCCGGCTCCATCGGCCGCACCGACCTGCCGGGCGGCGACTATCCGACGATCCTGCGCAGCCTGGCGGCCAAGTGCCTGCCGCTGCCGGACGATACGGTCGTCCTGCCGGGCCACGGACCACAGACCACGATCGGCCGCGAGCGCGCCACCAATCCTTATCTCAAGGAGGCCGCGCCGCACGCCGGTCCCACACGAGGGATCTAATGAGCTTCCAAGCACCCAAGGGCACCTTCGACTGGCTGCCACCCCGCTCCGAGCAGGTTCTCGCCGTCCGCGAGGCTCTCGTCGCCCCGGTACGGCGAGCGGGTTACGGCTACATCGAGACGCCCGTCTTCGAGGACACGCAGCTGTTCGCCAGGGGCGTGGGGGAGTCGACCGACATCGTCTCCAAGGAGATGTACACCTTCCCCGACAAGGCCGGTCGTTCGCTGACCCTGCGGCCCGAGGGCACCGCGTCCGTGGTGCGCGCCGTGCTCCAGCACAACCTGCACAACGGACAGCTCCCGGTGAAGCTCTGGTACTCGGGCAGCCAGTTCCGCTACGAGCGGGCCCAGAAGGGTCGCTACCGCCACTTCTGGCAGGTCGGAGCCGAGGCGCTCGGCTCGGAGGACCCGGCGATCGACGCGGAGCTCATCGTGCTCGCCGCCCAGGGCTTCGCCTCGCTCGGCTTGCGGGAGGTGCGGTTGCTGGTCAACTCGCTCGGCGACCAGACCTGCCGTCCCGCCTACCGGGCGGCGCTGCAGGAGTTCCTGCGCGGCCTCGATCTCGACGAGGACACCAGGGCCCGGATCGAGATCAACCCGTTGCGGGTGCTCGACGACAAGCGGCCCGAGGTGCAGGCCCAGCTCGGCGGCGCGCCGCTGGTGGTCGACCACCTCTGCGCCGCCTGCAAGAGCTACCACGAGGAGGTCCGCGCCCTGCTGACCGCCGCCGGCGTCGCCTTCGAGGACGACCCGCGGCTGGTGCGCGGCCTGGACTACTACACCCGCACCACGTTCGAGTTCCTGCACGGCGGGCTCGGCTCCCAGTCGGCCATCGGCGGCGGCGGCCGCTACGACGGGCTGAGCGAGATGCTGGGCGGGCCGCCGCTGCCCAGCGTCGGCTGGGCGCTCGGCGTCGACCGCACGTTCCTGGCCATGGAGGCCGAGGGCTTGATCGCCGAGGCCGCACCCGGCCGCGTCCAGGTGTACGGTGTCGCGCTGGGTGACGACGCCCGCCGCCGGATGTTCCTGCTCGTGCACGAGCTGCGCCAGGCGGGCGTCAGCGCCGACATGGCCTTCGGCGGCAAGGGGCTCAAGGGCGCGATGAAGGGCGCCGACCGCTCCGGGGCGCGCTTCGCGCTGATCCTGGGCGAGCGTGACCTGGCGGCGAAAGCCGTACAGCTGAAGGACCTGACCACCGCTGAGCAGACCGAGGTGCCGCTGGCCCAGGTCGTTGACGTCTTGAAGGGGAAAGTGCAGTGATCCGCACGCATACGGCCGGGTCGCTCCGCAAGGAGCACGCCGGGCAGCAGGTGACGCTCGCAGGATGGGTGGCCCGCCGCCGTGACCATGGCGGCGTGGTCTTCATCGACCTGCGCGACGCCTCGGGCTCGGCGCAGGTGGTCTTCCGCGAGGAGGACCACGCTCACGACCTGCGCGCCGAATACTGCGTGAAGGTCGTCGGCCTGGTCCGGGTGCGGCCCGAGGGCAACGAGAACCCCGAGCTGGCCACCGGCGCGATCGAGGTCGTGGCCGACACGGTCGAGGTGCTCAGCGAGTCGGCGCCGCTGCCGTTCCCGATCGAGGGCAACGTGGGGGTGTCGGAGGAGGCGCGGCTGAAGTACCGCTACCTCGACATCCGCCGCCAGCAGGTGGCGAGCGCGATGCGCACCCGTTCCAAGGCCACCTACCTGGCCAACGAGGTGATGCACGAGCTTGACTTCGTCTATGTCGAGACGCCGACGCTGACCCGCTCCACGCCCGAGGGCGCTCGCGACTTCCTGGTGCCCGTCCGGCTGCAGCCGGGCAGCTGGTACGCCCTGCCGCAGTCGCCGCAGCTGTTCAAGCAGCTGCTGCAGGTGGGCGGCCTGGAGCGCTACTACCAGCTGGCCAAGTGCTACCGCGACGAGGACCTGCGGGCCGACCGCCAGCCGGAGTTCACCCAGATCGACGTGGAGATGTCCTTCGTCGACCAGGAGGACGTCATCGCGGTCGGCGAGAAGCTGATCGGGCGGCTCTGGCGGGAGATCCTCGGCTACGAGATCCCGCTGCCGCTGCCGCGCATGACCTACGCCGACGCGATGGCCCGTTACGGCTCCGACAAGCCCGACCTGCGCTTCGGCCAGGAGCTCGTGGAGATGACGGACTACTTCGCCGACACGTCCTTCCGCGTCTTCCAGGCGGACTACGTGGGGGCCGTGGTGATGCCCGGCGGCGCCTCGCAGACCCGCAAGGAGCTCGACGGCTGGCAGGAGTGGGCGCGCAGCCGCGGCGCCAAGGGCCTGGCCTACGTGCTGGTCCAGCAGGACGGCACGCTCGGCGGCCCGGTGGCCAAGAACCTGTCGGAGACGGAGACCGCGGGTCTGGCGGCCAAGGTCGGCGCCCAGCCGGGCGACGCGGTGTTCTTCGCCGCCGGGGCCAAGAACGCCTCGCGTGACCTGCTCGGCGCGGCCAGGCTGGAGATCGGCCGCCGCTGCGGCCTGATCGACTTCTCGCAGTGGTCGTTCCTCTGGGTGGTCGACGCGCCGATGTTCGAGGAGGACGGGGAGGGCGGCTGGACCGCCGTGCACCACCCGTTCACCGGCCCCAAGCCCGAGTGGGCCGACAGCTTCCAGGACCATCCGGGCGAGGCCCTGGCCTACGCCTACGACATGGTCTGCAACGGCATGGAGATCGGCGGCGGCTCGATCCGTATCCACCGCGCCGAGATGCAGCAGCGCGTCTTCGACGTGCTCGGCATCTCCAAGGAGGAGGCGGAGAGCAAGTTCGGCTTCCTGCTGGAGGCGTTCAACTACGGCCCGCCCCCGCACGGCGGCATCGCCTACGGCTGGGACCGGATCTGCATGCTGTTGTCGGACGGCGAGTCCATCCGGGACGTGATCGCCTTCCCGAAGACGGCCTCGGGCTTCGACCCGCTCACCGGCGCGCCCACGCCGATCACGGCCGGTCAGCGCAAGGAGGCGGGCGTCGACGCCCGGCCCAAGACGGAGGCGTAGACAGCAGTGAGCACGGCAGGCGTCCAGGGGACGCCTGCCGTGGTCGTCAGGAGAGCGTGACCTTCTTGATGATGATCGGGTTCTTCGGGGCGCTGGAGCCGCCGTCGCCGGTGATGTCGGCCTCGTTGACGATCACACCGTCCTCGGCGACCTTGTCGATGAGCTCCAGGCCCTCGCTGACCATGCCGAGCACCGAGTAAGCCGGGTCGATCTGGGTGTTCTCGTCCGACATGGAGATGGCGAACTGGCTGCTGTTCTGCCCGGCCGCGTCGACCGGCTGGGTCAGGAACACCACGCCGCGCGCGTAGGGGACGATGCCGAGGGCTTCGTCAGGGAAGACGTAGCCGGCCGTGCCCTGGCCGTCCGTGGGGTTCTTGCCGTCGGCCTTGGCCTTCGGGTCGCCGCACTGCAACAGGTACAGCCCCGACGTCTCCGGCTTCGCCAGGCGGTGGCACTTGGTGTTGTCGAAGAACTTCTTCTTGGCCAGGAAGGCCATCGAGTTCACCGAACACGGGGAGACCGCCGGGTCGACGTCGATGACGATGTCACCATGGTTGGTGGCGATGGTCATCTTCTTCAGCTTCAGGTTGGGCTTCTTGGGCGGCATGCCGACGTACTTCATCGGCACGTCCGAGGTGTCCCGCTTGTACGTGCAGGTCACCGGGCCGGTCTTCGTGGGCGTCGGCGTGGCCGTCGCCGGCACCGGAGCCGATGGTGTGGCGGAGGCCGAGGTCTCGGCGGCTACGGGGGTCTTGGCCGGCCCGCCGCCGGCCATCGCGGTGACGGCGAAGATCCCGCCTGCCACCACCGCCACGGCCACGCCCGCGCCGATGAAGGTGTTACGCCTCGCTTTGGCGGCCTGTTCGGCGGCGCGCTGCGCCTGCCGGTCCTTGTGCTCCCGCGCCAACTCGCTCTGGCGGTCGTCGTCGCCGCTCACCGGTATGTCCTCCATCTTTGCCTACACATGACCCGAACAACACGGGAATGCTACCGGCCCAGAAATGTGCTGCATGTAAGTCACGCAAAGTCACCATTGCGGGGCAACTGGTCGGAAACCATAAGCTTCGGGGTGCATAGTTCAAATTGAAACTAAGGAGCCCCCGATATGTTCCATGAGGTCCTCGGCCTGCCGGTCCATGCACTTGTCGTCCACTTCGCGGTGGTTCTAACCCCTTTGCTGGTCGGCGTCGCCGTAGCGTACGCCCTCGTGCCCCGCTGGCGCGCGGCCACGGCGTGGGCGGTGGTCCTGCTCGCCCTGGCCACGGTCGTGGCCGTCTTCGCCTCCTGGGCGAGCGGCCCCAAGCTGCTGGAGGCGCGCTTCGCCACCGCCGAGGGCGCCATGGCCGACGGCCTCGCCGCCCACGCCTCCTTCGCCACCCCGCTGCTGCTGTCGGTCCTCGGGCTCGGCGCCGTCTCGCTGGTCCTGGTGTACGTCTCCCGCGGCGACCGCTTCGGCAAGTCCGGCACGATGGTGCTGTCCGGGGCGACCGTGGTGCTGGCGCTGGCCGCCGCCTACTTCGTCTTCCGCACCGGCGACTCCGGAGCAAGAGCCGTTTGGGGGTAGCCTCGCGTTGTGGAGAGTTTGTTCGATGCGGCGGCCGAGGACGCCACACCGCAGCCGCTGGCCGTGCGCATGCGCCCCCGCACGCTCGACGAGGTGATCGGCCAACGGCACCTGCTCGGCCCCGGCACCCCGCTGCGCCGGCTGGTCGAGAGCGAGGCGCCGATGTCGCTCTTCCTGTGGGGGCCGCCCGGCACCGGCAAGACGACGCTCGCCTACGTGGTGTCCAACGTGACCAAGCGCCGCTTCGTCGAGATCTCCGCCGTCTCGGCGGGCGTCAAGGACGTCCGGGCCGCCATCGACAACGCCCGGCGCGAGCTCGGCATGAGCGGCCGCCAGACCGTCCTCTTCGTCGACGAGGTCCACCGCTTCAACAAGGCCCAGCAGGACGCCCTGCTGCCCGCGGTCGAGAACCGCTGGGTCACCTTCATCGGCGCCACGACTGAAAACCCGTTCTTCTCCGTCATCTCGCCGCTGCTGTCCCGCTCGCTGCTGCTCACGCTGGAGTCGCTGACCGACGACGACATCGGCGCCGTCCTGCGGCGCGCGGTGTCGGACGAGCGCGGGCTCGGCGGGCGCGGCACGCTCGCCCCCGAGGCCCTGGACCACCTCGTCCGGCTGGCCGGCGGCGACGCCCGCCGATCGCTGACCTACCTGGAGGCGGCGGCCCTGCTCGCCGACGACATCACGGTCGAGGTGGTGGAGAAGGCCGTCGACAAGGCGGCCGTCCGCTACGACCGGCAGGGCGACCAGCACTACGACGTGATCAGCGCCTTCATCAAGTCGATGCGCGGCTCCGACGCCGACGCCGCCCTGCACTACCTCGCCCGCATGATCGAGGCCGGCGAGGACCCGCGCTTCATCGCCCGCCGCATCGTGATCTTCGCCTCCGAGGACGTCGGCCTGGCCGACCCCACCTGCCTGCAGACCGCGGTCGCCGCGGCTCAGGCGGTGCAGCTCATCGGCCTGCCCGAGGGCCAGATCAACCTCGCGCACGCCGTCATCCACTGCGCGCTGGCCCCCAAGTCCAACGCCGTCGTCAAGGCCATCGGGGCGGCCGTCGGCGACGTGCGCCGCGGCCTCATCGGCCAGGTCCCCGGCCACCTGCGCGACGGCCACTACCCGGGGGCGGCCAAGCTCGGCCACGGTGACGGCTACAAATACCCGCACGACTTCGACCACGGCCTGGTGCGCCAGGACTACGCCCCCGAGCAGGTCCGCGACCGGCGCTACTACGAGCCCACCACGCACGGGGCGGAGGGGCCGGTCGCCGAGCGCTGGGCCAAGATCCGCGACTTTCTCCGAGGCGCCTGACCCCTGCCGGAAGGAGACGGGCTTCGCGGTGGGATGCCGAGTTTGCGGCGGCCTCACCGACCTTGTCGCCGGGACGCGATAGGGTCTTGCCGTTCCGGCCCAGCGTACGAGGGAGATGAGCGGATGCTTACCGCTGGAGAGGTCGCCGGTCTGATCGCCGCCACGGGCTGGACGGTCCTGGTCTGCGTTCTCGTCATGGTGCTCGTCAAGCTCGCCAGGCTGCTCAACGAGACCACCAAGGCGGTCTCCGAGCTCAACGCACGCCTGACGCCGCTGCTCGACGACATGAGCGTCACGGTCAACGAGACCAACAGGCGACTCGTCGCGGTGGAGGCCATCGCGCGGGACGTCAAGCAGGTCAGCGGGCACGCCGCCAAGCTCAGCGCCGTGACGCAGACCATCTTCACCGGGCCGCTGATCAAGGTGTCCGCCCTCGGCCACGGCGTGCGCCGGGCCATCGAGGCCCGCAGGCCGCGCAGGGCGGGGCGGCGATGATCAGGCGACTGTTCTACATGTCGCTCGGCGCGTTCCTCGCCGTGTGGGTGATGCGCAGGCTGCAGGCCCTGCATCCGGCCCATGTGGCCCGCAGGACCGTCGGCGGTGCCGCGGACATGCTCACGCAGGTGAGAGACTTTACTTCGGACGCGCTCGGCGAGGCCGCCGGCCGCGAAACCGAGTTGCGGGCCCACTTCGGCCTGGGCAACGCTGAAACCAACGACTAAAGCAAAGGATGGCCACCATGGAGTCGGCAGAGATCGCGCGCCGCTTCCTGCGCTTCTTCGAGGAGCGTGGGCACAAGATCGTGCCCTCGGCCAGCCTGATCGCTGAGGACCCAACGCTTCTCCTGGTCAACGCGGGTATGGTGCCGTTCAAGCCGTACTTTCTGGGGCAGCGTAAGCCTCCGGGGTCACGGCTGGCCACCGCGCAGAAGTGCGTGCGCACCCCCGACATCGAAGAGGTCGGCAAGACCACCCGGCACGCCACCTTCTTCCAGATGCTCGGCAACTTCTCCTTCGGCGACTACTTCAAGGCCGAGGTGATCCCGTTCGCCTGGGAGCTGCTCACCAGGTCCGAGTCCGACGGCGGCTTCGGCTTCCCCGAGGACCGGCTCTGGGCGACGGTCTACCTCGAGGACGACGAGGGCTACGACATCTGGCGCAACAAGGTCGGCCTGCCCGCCGACCGGATCCAGCGGCGCGGCCTGGAGGACAACTACTGGCACATGGGCGTGCCGGGTCCCGGCGGCCCCTGCTCGGAGATCTACTACGACCGCGGCCCCGAGTACGGCCGCGAGGGCGGGCCGATCGCCGACGAGGACCGCTACCTCGAGGTCTGGAACCTCGTCTTCATGCAATACCAGCTCAGCCAGGTGCGCTCCAAGGTCGACTTCGACATCGCCGGCGACCTGCCGAGCAAGAACATCGACACCGGCATGGGCCTGGAGCGCATGGCGGCGATCCTGCAGGGCGTCGACAACATCTACGAGATCGACACCACCTACAAGATCCTCGACAAGGCGGCGGAGCTCACCAGGACCCGCTACGGCCAGGACCCGCGCACCGACGTCAACCTGCGCGTCATCGCCGACCACGTCCGCACCGGCACCATGCTGGTCGCCGACGGCGTCATGCCCGGCAACGAGGGCCGCGGCTACGTCCTGCGCCGCATCCTGCGCCGCTCGGTGCGCAACCTGCGCCTGCTCGGCTCCGGCGACGAGCGCCACATGCACACGCTGACCGACGTCGCGATCGGCGTGATGGCCGAGCAGTATCCCGAGCTCAAGGCCGACGCGCCGCAGATCCACGGGGTCATCGACGCCGAGGAGGCGTCCTTCCTCGGCACGCTCCGCACCGGCACCGCGATCTTCGACGTGGCCGTCGAGGAGACCAAGCGCAAGTCCGCCGCCACGCTGTCGGGCGCCCAGGCGTTCCAGCTGCACGACACCTACGGCTTCCCGATCGACCTCACCCTGGAGATGGCGGCCGAGCAGGGGCTCAAGGTCGACGAAGAGGGCTTCCGCCGCCTGATGAAGGAGCAGCGGGAGCGGGCGAAGGCCGACTCCGCGGCCAAGAAGACCGGCAACGCCGACATCTCGGTCTTCGGGCAGCTTCTGGAGCAGGCGGGCAAGGTCGAGTTCCTCGGCTACGACGAGATCGAGTCCGACACCAGCGTGATCGGCCTCCTGGTCGACGGGGTGTCGGTCCCGGCCGCGGGCGCGGGCAGCACGGTCGAGGTCGTGCTCGGCCGCACCCCCTTCTACGCCGAGGGCGGCGGCCAGCTCGCCGACCAGGGCGTGATCCGCACCGGCGGCGCCGAGGTGGAGATCGTCGACGTGCAGACGCCGCTCGCCGGCCTGGTCGTGCACCGCGGCAAGGTCCGCAGCGGCGAGATCAAGGTCGGCGACGAGGCGCGCGCGGAGATCGACCTGGAGCGCCGGCGCGCGATCTCGCGCAGCCACAGCGCCACCCACCTGGTCCACCGTGGCTTCAAGAACGCGCTGGGCGAGTCGGCGGCGCAGGCGGGCTCGGAGAACTCACCCGGCCGCTTCCGCTTCGACTTCACCGCGGCGGGCGCGGTCCCGCCGAGCGTGCTGCGTGACGTCGAGGACGAGGTCAACGCGGTCCTCATCAACGACCTCAAGGTCAACGCCTTCTACACCTCGCAGGCGGAGGCCAGGGCGATGGGCGCGCTGGCGATGTTCGGCGAGAAGTACGGCGACGAGGTCCGCGTGGTCGAGATCGGCGACTACTCCCGCGAGCTCTGCGGCGGCACCCACGTGCACAGCTCCGGTCAGCTCGGCCTGGTCAAGGTGCTCGGCGAGCAGTCGGTCGGCGCGGGCGTGCGCCGGGTCGAGGCGCTGGTCGGCATCGACGCCTTCCGCTTCCTGGCACGCGAGAGCCTGCTGGTGGCGCAGCTCACCGAGCAGCTCAAGGCGCGCCGCGAGGAGCTGCCCGAGCGCATCGAGGGCATCGTCACCCGGCTGCGCGCCGCCGAGAAGGATCTCGACAAGCTTCGCTCGGCGCAGGTGCTCCAGGTGGCGGGCGAGCTCGCCGCGCAGGCCCGTGACCTCGCCGGAGTCGCCGCCGTGACACACCGCGCGCCTGATGGCACCAGCGCCGACGACCTGCGTAAGCTCGCGCTTGACGTGCGTGGCAGGTTCCCGGCCGACCGACCGGCGATGATCGTGATCGCCGGTGTCCCCTCCGACCGGCCCGTGGTCGTTGCCGCGGTGAACGAGGCGGGGCGCGAGCGGGGGCTCAAGGCCGGGAGACTGGTCGGCGTCGCCGCCAAGGCGCTGGGGGGTGGCGGTGGCGGCAAGGACGACGTCGCGCAGGGCGGCGGGACCCGCCCGGAGGCGATCGACGACGCGTTGCGGCAGGTCGAGCAGGCCGTCACGGAGCAGCTCGGCTGATATGAGGTTCGGTGCACGCCTCGGCGTCGACGTCGGGTCCGTACGCATCGGCGTGGCGCGCAGCGACCCTTCGGGGATGCTGGCCACGCCGGTGGAGACGGTCCGGCGCGGCCAGGGTGACCTTGACCGCATCGCCGCGATCGCCGCGGATCATGAGGCGATCGAGGTGGTGGTGGGGCTGCCCACGTCGCTGTCCGGCAAGGAGGGGCGGGCCGCGGAGCTGGCGCGCGAGTTCGCCACCCTCCTCGCCGGGCGGCTCCCGGCCACGCCGGTCCGGCTGTTCGACGAGCGGCTCACCACCGTGGCCGCCCAGCAGGGCCTGCGGGCCAGCGGGGTGCGGGCCAAGAAACAGCGCGGCGTCATCGACCAGGCGGCCGCGGTGGTGCTGCTGCAGGACGCACTCGACGCCGAACGTGCCACGGACCGGCCACCGGGCAGGCCTGTCGACCCGCCTTCCGCGGCGGCCGACGGCCCTGCCTCATGACCGGCTGCTCCCCCTGCTCCACTCTGCCCGCGCGGCGCCGGTCGAGGGCGCTCGCGCTGGGGCTGACCGCCTCGGTGCTCGCCCTGGGCGCCGGCGGCCACGCGGTGCTCAAGCCGCGCCTGTATCCCGATGACTTCGACGGCGGCGGTGGCGACCCGGTGACGGTGCGGATCGCGCCCGGCGCGACCGCCGCCGACGTGGCCTCCACGCTGGCCGGAGCCGGGGTGGTGGCCAGCGTGGGCTCCTTCGTCAACGTGGCCGAGCAGCGCTCGATGGCGTCCTGGCTCAGGCCCGGCCATTACCGGCTGCGCCGGGGCATGGCCGCGGCGGCGGCGCTCGACCTGCTGCTCGCCCCCGGATCACGCGTCGTGCGACGGGTGACCGTACCTGAAGGCCTGCGGGTGGAGGAGACGCTGCGGCGGGTCGCCGCGCAGTCCGGTCTGCCGCTGAACGAGCTGCGTGCGGTCGATCCCGCCCTGGTGGAGACGCCGGCGTACGCCGCGGGGCTGGAGGGGTTCCTGTTTCCGGCGACGTACGAGGTGGAGCCCGCGGCCAGGGGCGTGGACGTGCTGGCCGCGATGGTGGAGCGGTTCGGCGTCACCGCCCGGCAGCTACGGCTGCGGCAGCGGGCGGCGCGGGTGCATCTGACGCCGCTGGAGGCCGTCACGGTGGCGAGCATCGTCCAGGTCGAGGCCTGCGCGGTGCCGGACTATCCGAAGATCGCTAGAGTGATCTACAACCGGCTCCGGCGGGGCCTGCCGCTCCGGCTGGGCAGCACTCTCGCCTACGCCCAGGACGGCCGGACCGTCAGCGTCACGCGGAGTGACTCGCCGTACGACACGTTCACCCGCAAGGGACTGCCGCCGGGGCCTATCGCCAATCCGGGAGAGAAGGCACTGATGGCGGCGCTGTACCCGGCGAGGGGTGATTGGCGCTGGTTCGTTACGACGGATCCGCTGCATAGAATCACCAAATTCACCAACAAAGAGAGCGAGTTCGTGAGATACCGGAAAGAGTTGAACGAGAACCTCGGGACGAACTGATGCTCATCGGTCCGCTTACCGCCACGCGGGAGATCGCCGCCGACTCTGTGCGGCGCTTCCGACCCGGGACACACACGCTCTTTCCGTCCTCTAGCATGGCTACCCACAGTGACTTCCGCCGGTCGTCATGCCGCGTCCGGCGCAGCCCCCTCGTCCGCTCGGTGCCCCCCCACCGCCCGGTGCATCCAATCGACGCCGGGTTCGCTGTACCGGGAGATTGGCCAGCTCAGCTATGAACGATCTCGACATGGACTTTCTCCTCGGCGCCGAGGACGACGACGGCCGGGGCGGACGCCGCAGCAGAGGCTCCGGCAAGCGTGGCAACGGCCGCAGGCGGCGCAGGCGCCGTAACCGGGGCGGCCTGCTCGCCCCGCTGCTGGCCTTCCTCATCCTGGCCGGCATCATCGGCGGCGGCGGCTACTACGGCTACCGGTGGGCGAACGACGCCCTGGTGCCCGACGACTACACCGGCAAGGGCACGGAGGAGGTCGTCTTCGAGGTCAAGGACGGTCAGATCGCCTCGGACGTGGCCCAGGAGCTGGAGCGGCAGGGGGTCGTGGCCAGCGCCAGAGCCTTCACCAACGCCATCGGCAACGCCGGCAAGAGCGACGCGCTCCAGCCCGGCACGTACAAGGTGCGCAAGAAGATGCCGGCCGCCGACGTGGTGAAGCTGCTCCTCGACCCGAAGCAGCAGGTGCTCATGAAGGTGCGGCTCGCGGAGGGCCTGCGGCTGTCCGACATCTACACCAAGCTCGCCGAGCAGACCGGCCTGGACCGCAAGAAGTTCGAGGCCGCGGCCAAGAACGTCGACAACCTCGACCTGCCCGCCTACGCCAAGGGCAAGCTCGAGGGCTACGCCTTCCCCGCGACGTACGACTTCCCGCCCAAGGCCACGGCCGGCGACGTGCTGGCACGGATGGTCCAGCGCTTCCACCAGGCGGCGGAGAAGGCCGATCTGGTGGGCGGAGCCAAGAGCCTCGGCCACACGCCGCACGAGATCGTCACCATCGCCAGCATCATCCAGGCCGAGGCCGGGCGGCACGAGGACATGCCCAAGATCGCCCGGGTCATCTACAACCGGCTCAACCGTCAGCCGCCGATGACGCTGTCGATGGACAGCACGGTGATGTACGCGTGGAAGCGCTACCGGACCACGGCCACGCACGCCGAGCTGGAGATCAAGTCCCCGTACAACACGTACAAGAACCTCGGCCTGCCGCCCGGCCCGATCACCAATCCCGGTGATCACGCGATCGAGGCGGCACTGAACCCGGCCAAGGGAAGCTGGCTCTTCTTCGTGGCGACGGACCCGAAGAGCAAGGTCACCGAGTTCGCCACCACCGACGCGGAGTTCCAGGCCTTGGAGGCCAAGCTCCGCCGCAACGGAGGCTGAGCCGGATGCGTGCCGCGGTGATGGGGTCCCCGATCGGTCATTCCCTCTCGCCCTTCCTGCACCGGGCGGCCTACCGGGAGATGGGGCTGACCGGCTGGAGCTACGCGTCGTTCGAGTGCGACGAGGAGCGGCTGCCCGGGATGCTGCGCGAGCTGCGCCCGGTGCGGGGCGAAGGGCCGGACACGGCGGGCACGTGGGCGGGCCTGTCGCTCACCATGCCGCTCAAGCGGGCCGTGCTGCCCCTGCTCGACACCGTCTCGGCGCTGGCCGTCGAGGTGGGCGGCGCCAACACGGTGGTGTTCGCGGACGGGGCCGCGCACGGTGAGAACACCGACGTGTACGGCATCGAGCGGGCGCTGGCGGAGGCCGGGGTGATCGCGCCGCGGTCGGCGACCGTGCTGGGCGGCGGGGCGACGGCCGGCTCGGCGCTGGCGGCGCTGCGTGACCTGGGGCTGTTCGCCGTGACGCTGGTGGTGCGCGATCCGGCCAAGGCCAAGGAGACGGCGGAGGTGGCCGAGCGGCTCGGCGTGGCGCTGTCGGTGCGGACGTTCGACAAGCTCGACGCGCTCACGAACGTCGATCTGGTGGTGTCCACGCTGCCCGGCAGGGCGGCGGACGGGTACGCGGACCTGCTGGCGGGGGTTCCCGCGCTCTTCGACGTGGTCTACTCGCCCTGGCCGACCAGCGCGGCGGTGGCCGTACGAGCTACGGGCGGCACCGTGGTCGGCGGGTTCGAGATGCTGCTGCACCAGGCGGTGCGGCAGGTGGAGCTGATGACGGGCCGGGCGGACGTGCCGGTGGGGGCCATGCGCGCCGCCGGTGAGGCGGAGATCCTCAGGCGGACCAGTCGAACGGGTTGATCACGGTGACGCCGGTGTCCGCGAAGTCCTTGACGTTGCGGGTCACGACGCTCCAGCCGTGGACTTTGGCGGTGGCGGCGATCAGCGCGTCAGCGACGGGCAACGGACGTTGCTTTCGCATCCGCCCCCATTCCTCGGCGATGGCCTCGGTGATCGGGATGATCCGGCCCTGGAAGGATCGGGAGAGCCCGTCCAGCCACCGTTCGATGGTCAGCGCCTGCTGAAGATCGCGCTCTCTGACTTGTTCGATGCCCCACCGGATCTCGCCGACCGACATGACGCTGAGGTAGAGCGTCGG
Organism: Nonomuraea glycinis; assembly: GCF_035920485.1. GTDB lineage: Bacteria > Actinomycetota > Actinomycetes > Streptosporangiales > Streptosporangiaceae > Nonomuraea > Nonomuraea glycinis. The sequence continues at coordinate 8,350,414 of NZ_CP109166.1, read as the reverse complement.
TCCCGGGGAGGCGCTCACCCACTCTTTCACCAGCGCGCTGCCGTGCGGCTTGCGCACCTCGGAGATGACATTGGTGTCGAGAATGTAGCCGACGCTCACCAGCCGAGGTCCACTTCTCGCGGGAGATCCTCGCATCGCGGGATCTCCAGGTCGTCGGGCCAGTCCGGGGCGCTGAGCAGGAACTCCTTGAAGTCCGGCTCAGTGCCCTTGAGGCGGCGGTACTCATCCATGTCGATGATCACCGCCACGTCCTGACCGTGCCGGGTGACGATCTGCGGGCCCTCGTCGTGGGCGCGGCGGACGACCTCGCTGAAGCGCTGCTTGGCCTCTTGGAGCTGCCACTTGGTGGCTTCCACCTGATGTACGGACATATGATCTCCTTCTGACTATTCTGGACAGAATTCTAGTGCACGGACTCTGGCCAGCGGGGATGATTCGAGGAAGTGTCGTGGTTGTGGTAACGTAGCTCTCTGATCGGTCCGGCATCACTGCTGGACGCGCAAGCGGAGGTCTCCCTCCCACCTGAGTCGCCGAGAGGCGGCCGGGTAACGGATCACGCCGGACTCTTCCGGGGAGCTTAAGGCCGCAATGCCGAAGAGCTCAGTGGCCCCGCATGCGCGACGTGCGGGGCTTTTCGCGTTCTGCGAAAGCTCTCCGGCACGACGAGCACGTAGGGATCGCAAACCTAGGAGGCCCCATCAGCACTGAGCCCCGCATCAACGAGCGTATCCGAGTTCCCGAGGTTCGCCTTGTGGGCCCGAACGGTGAGCAGGTGGGCATCGTGTCGATTCACGATGCGCTGAAGCTCGCCCAGGAAGCCGACCTTGACCTCGTCGAGGTCGCGGCGACGGCTCGACCGCCCGTGTGCAAGCTCATGGACTACGGCAAATTCAAGTACGAGTCCGCGATGAAGGCGCGCGAGGCGCGCAAGAATCAAGCGCACACGATCATCAAGGAGATCAAGCTCCGGCCGAAGATCGACCCGCACGACTACGAGACCAAGAAGGGTCACGTGGTGCGGTTCCTCAAGGCGGGGGACAAGGTCAAAGTCACGATCATGTTCCGTGGTCGCGAGCAGTCCCGCCCGGAGCTCGGCTTCCGGCTCCTGCAGCGGCTGGCCGAGGACGTCCAGGAGCTCGGGTTCGTCGAATCCCAGCCCAAGCAGGACGGCCGAAACATGATCATGGTGATCGGTCCGCACAAGAAGAAGGCTGAGGCCAAGGCCGAGAAGGCCGCGGCCAAGGCACAGGGTGGCAGCGAGGAGCCTTCCCCACAGGAAGCGTGACCTGCAGTTGGGGTTAGCCTTACTGGGCACCCCGAGCAGCCACCGCCCGACGAAGACGCCGCGACCGGGTCGGCCCAGCACCGACCCGGCCACCGGCACGACCGAATTGAGGAGAGACGGCGACATGCCGAAGATGAAGACGCACAGCGGTGCGAAGAAGCGGTTCCGGCTTACCGGCTCCGGCAAGGTCATGCGCCGCCGCGCCAGCCGCGCGCACTACAACGAGTGGAAGTCGTCCACGCTGACGCGCCGTCTCAAGAACGAGGTCGTCCTTTCGGACGCCGACTCCAAGAAGATCAAGAAACTGCTCGCCAAGTAACGCGAACCCCCGGGGAGAAGAATCATGGCACGCGTGAAGCGGGCGCTCAACGCCAAGAAGAAGCGCAAGGTCGTTCTCGAGCGGGCAAGCGGTTACCGTGGCCAGCGGTCGCGGCTCTACCGCAAGGCCAAGGAGCAGATGCTCCACTCGATGACCTACGCCTACAGGGACCGCAAGGACCGTAAGGGCGCCTTCCGCCGTCTGTGGATCCAGCGGATCAACGCCGCTGCCCGCCAGAACGGCATGACCTACAACCGCCTGATCCAGGGCCTTCGACTGGCCAACATCGAGGTGGACCGTAAGATCCTGGCCGACCTCGCGGTCAACGACAGCCAGACCTTCGCCACGCTCGTCGAGGCCGCCAAGAAGGCGCTGCCGGCGGACGTGAACGCGCCGGCAGCGAGCTGAGCCGTTCGACAGGCCCGGCCGGGCTTGTGAGTCGAGGGGCCCACCGTTCCGGTGGGCCCTTCGGCATGTTGCAGGGCAGGCGTGCGGCACTCCGTACGCGCGAGCAGGGGGAGAGATGGCCGGAACCGAGCTGACGAACGTGCGGTCACCGCGGGTGAAGGCGGCGCGCAGGCTCACCAAGCGCGCCTACCGGGAGCAGGACCGCAAGTTCCTCGCCGAGGGCCCGCAGGCGGTGCGCGAGGCGCTCAAGCTCGACGGCGTGACGCTGGAGCTGTTCGCCACCGCCGAGGCCGAGCTGCGCCACCCTGAGCTCGTCACCGAGGCCACGCTCCAGGGCGTGCCCGTCCACCGCGCCAGTGGCGAGGTCATGGCCCAGCTGTCCCAGACCGTCACCCCGCAGGGGCTGCTGGCCGTCTGCCGGCTGGTGCACGTGGCGCTCGACGACGCCCTGCCCGCCGAGCCGCGCCTGGTCGCCGTGCTGGCGCACGTGCGCGACCCGGGCAACGCGGGCACCGTGATGCGCGCCGCCGACGCCGCCGGCGCCGACGCGGTCATCTTCACCGACGCCTCGGTCGACCCGTACAACGGCAAGTGTGTACGGGCCAGCGCGGGCAGCCTCTTCCACCTGCCCGTGGTGATCGGCGCACCGGTGGCGCGGGCGGTGAGCCTGCTGCGGGAGCGCGGGCTGCGGGTGCTCGCCGCGGACGGCGCGGGCAAGCACACCCTCGACGACGTGGATCTTTCCGGACCCACCGCGTGGATCTTCGGCAACGAGGCGTGGGGGCTCCCCGAGGAGGTGCTCGGACAGGCCGACGAGGTGGTCCGCGTGCCCATCTACGGCCGGGCCGAAAGCCTCAACCTGGCGACCGCCGCGGCGGTCTGCCTTTACTCCTCCGCAAGGGCTCAGCGAGTGTCCTAGGCGACGGGAAACCCGCTATTGTCGGCCTTGTAGGCGGAGGAGGCTAGGTCGTGCACGGCGAGGACACCGACGGGCGAGTAGTGGCCGCCGCGTGCACGATGGCCATCGACGACCTTCCCGACGGCCTCATCATGACCGACCGGTTCGGCCGGGTGCTCGCCGTCAATCGCGCCGCCGCCCGGCTCACCAAGGTGCCCGTGGAGCGCGCCGTCGGCAGGGACATGAACGAGGTGTTCCCGCTGCGCGACAACGACGGCCGCGAATGGTGGAAGGCCCTCGATCCCGAGGGCGGCCTGCGTACCCGGACCAGGGTGCCGGAGCGGCCGCTGCACCTGCCGGGTGGGCAGGAGCTCTACGTCGCGGCCAGGCTGGTGCGTGAGCCCGAGCGGTGCGGCGACGTCGAGCGGGTGGTGATCACCCTGCGCGACGGCGGCGCCCGCGCCCGGCTGGAGCGCAGCCGCGCCGACCTGGTCTCCACGGTCGCCCACGAGCTGCGCTCCCCGCTGACCAGCGTCAAGGGCTTCACCGCGACGCTGCTGGCGAAGTGGACCCGCTTCACCGACGAGCAGAAGCGCGTCATGCTCGAGACCGTCAACAACGACGCCGACCGCGTCACCCGGCTCATCACCGAGTTGCTCGACGTCTCCCGGATCGAGTCCGGCCGGATGCAGGTGCACCGGCAGGTCGTCGACGTGCCGGCCAGGGTTCGGCGGATCGTCGCGGGCCGGGTCGCGGCGGGTGAGCAGGAGACGCGGTTCCACCTGATCGTGGGCGACAATCTCCCCGAGATGTGGCTCGACCAGGACAAGATTGACCAGATCCTCGCTAATCTGATGGAAAATGCGGTGCGCCATGGGCGCGGCACTGTGACGATAGAGATCGAATCCGTGGGATGGGGAGTTGCCGTGTCGGTGCGCGACCAGGGCGAGGGCGTCAAGCCCGAGTTGGCCCCGCGCGTCTTCAGGCAGTTCTGGCGGGGCAACAGCCGCAGGCGAGGCGGCACCGGCCTCGGTCTGTTCATCGTCAAGGGGCTGGTCGAAGCCCACGGCGGCACCATCATCGTGCAGCAGGCGCCCGAGGGCGGGGCGGAGTTCCGATTTACCATGCCCACCGGCACACCTGACTTCGCCTAGAGCAGGACCGGTGGGCGGGCCCCACTAGACTTTTCCGCTCAAGCCCTGAATACGGAGCTCACTCTTGTCTGACTACGACCCGGTCGAGGTCACACCCTTGCACGCCGACGAGGTGTCCCGCATGGAGGCCGACGCCCTGGCGGCGATCAAGACGGCCGACAGCCTCGACGCACTCAAGCAGGCCAGGCTGGCGCACGCCGGTGACCGCTCGCCCATCGCGCTGGCCAACCGCGAGATCGGCGCCCTGCCTCCGGCGGCCCGCGCCGAGGCGGGCAAGCGCGTCGGCGGCGCCCGCAAGGCCATCAACGAGGCGCTCGTCGCCCGGCAGGCCGAGCTGGAGGCCGAGCGCGACGCCCGCGTGCTCGTCGAGGAGGCCGTCGACGTCACCCTGCCCTGGGACCGGCGGCCCCGCGGCGCCCGCCACCCGCTGACCACCATGCAGGAGCGCATCGAGGACAGCTTCGTCGCGATGGGCTACGAGGTGGTCGAAGGCCCCGAGCTCGAAGCCGAATGGTTCAACTTCGAGGCGCTCAACATCGCCAAGGACCACCCGGCCCGCTCCGAGCACGACACCTTCTTCGTCGGCTCCGCGGACTCGGGCATGGTGCTGCGCACCCAGACCTCGCCGCTGCAGATCCGCGCGCTGCTGGAGCGGGGTGCCCCCTGCTACGCGATCGCGCCCGGCAAGACCTTCCGCACCGACGAGCTCGACGCCACCCACACCCCGGTCTTCCACCAGACCGAAGGGCTGGCCGTCGACAAGGGCCTGACGATGGCCCACCTCAAGGGCACGCTGGACCGGTTCGCCGAGGTCATGTTCGGCGAGGGCATCACCACCCGGTTCCGGCCCAACTACTTCCCGTTCACCGAGCCGTCGGCCGAGATGGACCTCAAGTGCTTCGTCTGCCGCGGCGCCTCGGCCGTGCCCGGCAACCCGCCCTGCCGCACCTGCAAGAGTGAGGGCTGGATCGAGTGGGGCGGCTGCGGCATGGTCAACCCGCGGGTGCTCGTCGCCTGCGGCATCGACCCGTCCGTCTACTCCGGGTTCGCGTTCGGCATGGGCATCGAGCGGACGCTGATGTTCCGCCACAACGCCGAGGACATGCGCGACATGATCGAGGGAGACGTGCGCTTCACGCTCCCGTTCGGAATGGAGATCTGATGAAGGTCCCGCTTTCCTGGCTGCGGGAGTGTGTCGATCTCCCGGCGGTCACCGCGCACGAGGTGGCCGACAAGCTCACCGCCGCAGGGCTCAAGCTGGAGTCCATCACCTCCCACGGCTACGACGTCAAGAACGTCGTGGTCGGCGAGGTGCTGGAGGTCGAGGAGCTGACCGGTTTCAAGAAGCCGATCCGGCACTGCAAGGTCGAGGTGGGCGAGGCGACGCCGCGCGAGATCGTCTGCGGCGCCGTCAACTTCGCCGTCGGCGACCGGGTGCCGGTCGTGCTCCCGGGCGGCGTGCTGCCCGGCGGGTTCGAGGTCGGCGCCCGTAAGACCTACGGCCGCTTGTCCGAGGGCATGATCTGCTCCGAGCGCGAGCTCGGCCTGGGCGACAGCCACGACGGCATCATGGTGCTGCCGCCCGACACGCCCATCGGCGCCGATGTCGTCGAGCTGCTCGGCCTGCGCGACGACGTCATCGAGCTGGAGATCACTCCGGACATCGGCTACGCGCTGTCGATCCGGGGCGTCGCCCGCGAGGCCGCGACCGGCTTCGGCGTGCCGTTCCGCGACCCCGCCGACGTCGAGCTGCCCGAGCAGGCGGAGTCCTCGTGGCCCGCCTCGATCGCCGACCCGACCGCGTGCGACAGGTTCGTGCTGCGCCAGGTCAGCGGGTTCGACCCGGAGGCGCAGAGCCCGCTGTGGATGCGGGTACGGCTGTCCCGGGCCGGCATGCGCCCGGTGTCGCTGGCCGTCGACATCACCAACTACCTGATGCTGGAGCTCGGCCAGCCGCTGCACGCCTTCGACACCGGCAAGCTGACCGGCGAGATCGTCGTACGCAGGGCGCGGCAGGGTGAGCGGCTGGAGACGCTCGACCACGTCGTACGCGACCTCGACCCCGACGACATCCTGATCACCGACGATTCGGGCCCGATCTCGATGGCCGGCACCATGGGCGGCCTGGAGACCGAGATCTCCGGCGGCTCGACCGACATCGTGATCGAGGCCGCGCACTTCTCGGCGACCGGCATCTCCCGCGAGTCACGCAGGCACAACCTGGTGTCGGAGGCGTCCAAGCGGTTCGAGCGGGGCGTCGACAGGGAGCTGCCGCTCGTCGCCTCGTGGCGGGCCGCGCAGCTGCTGGCCGAGCTGGGCGGCGCCACCGTGCACCCCGGTGTGACGCACGCTCAGGTGGACGTCACACCGGCCCGCATCGCCATTCCGGCGAGCCACCCGGGCGACGTGGCCGGCATCCCCTACTCCAAGGAGACCGTCGTCCAGCGGCTGGAGCAGATCGGCTGCACCGTCGTCGACGGCGACGACCCCGCCGTGCGCAGCGGCGGTGTGGACCCGACCGGCGTCGTCACGGGCGGCGAGCTGGCGGCCAAGCTGGCCGTCACCGGCGACGACATGATCACGGTGACACCGCCGTCGTGGCGGCCGGACATCACCGACCCCAGCGACCTGGCCGAAGAGGTCATCCGGCTGGAGGGCTACGAGAACCTGCCCTCGGTGCTGCCCACGGCCCCCGCCGGCGCCGGGCTCACCGAAGGGCAGCGGCTGCACCGGCGGGTCGGCCGGGTGCTCGCCGAAGCCGGTTACGTCGAGGTGCTCGCCTACCCGTTCATCAGCGCCGACGACTTCGACCAGCTGCAGTTGCCCGCCGACGACGCGCGGCGCCGCGCCATGCGGCTGTCCAACTCGCTGGCCGAGGACGAGCCGCTGATGCGTACGACGCTGCTGCCGGGGTTGCTCAAGACCCTGGTCCGCAACGTCGGGCGCGGCTTCGGCGACGTGGCGCTGTTCGAGACTGGAGCCGTCTACCGGCCGCGTGAGGGCGCCCCGGCGACCGCGCCGGTGCTCGGCGTCGAGGGCAGGCCGACGGCCGAGGAGCTGGCCTCGATCGAGGAGGCGCTGCCCGACCAGCCGATCCGGGTCGCGGTCGTGCTCGCCGGCGAGTTCGACCGCTCCGGCTGGTGGGGCGCCGGCCGGCAGGCCTCCTGGGCCGACGCGGTGCAGGCCGCGCGCCTGGTGGCGGGCGAGGCACGGCTGGAGCTGTCGATCAGCGCCGACCAGCACGAGCCCTGGCACCCCGGCAGGTGTGCCGCCCTCTACGTCGGCGACACCCTCGTCGGCCACGCCGGCGAGCTTCACCCGCGCGTCGTCGAGGCTTACGGCCTGCCGCCGCGCACGGCCGCGATGGAGCTGGAGCTGACCCGCCTGCAGTCGGCCATGCCCGGCCCCGTCCAGGCGCCGGCCATCTCCGGTTACCCGGTGGCCACCCAGGACGTGGCCCTGCTCGTGCCCGACTTCACGCCGGTTGCCGACGTGGAGGCGGCGCTGCGTGACGGCGCGGGAGAGCTGCTGGAGTCCATCCGGCTGTTCGACGTCTACACGGGCGAGCAGGTGGGCCAGGGCAACAAGTCCCTGGCGTACACACTGCGCTTCCGGGCGCCGGACCGCACGCTGACGGCCGAGGAGACGACCGCCGCCCGCGACGCCGCCGTCGCCCTGGCGGCCGACCGCGTCGGAGCGCAGCTCCGTAGCGGCTGACAGCAACGACGAAGGGCCGGTACGGACTCCGTACCGGCCCTTTCTTCGTGGGTCAGAGGCGGTCGATCTCGGTGAGGTCGAGTTCGATGTCGAACGGGACGGTGACCTTGAGGCGGTCGTGGTGGATGCCGGTGGGAACGTAGGTGGAAGTCGGCGGGTCGAGCTCGTGCACGTAGACCACGGGCCGGCCGGCATCGCTCTCGACGCGCCAGAAGTGCGGGATCCCCGCCTCGGCGTAGAGCACCGGCTTGCGCTTGCGGTCTCGCGACCTGGACTCGGGGGACACCACTTCGACGACGAGCGCGACGTCCTGCGCACGGTAGAAGGTCTGCTCAGGGCTCCGGTCCGCATCAGCGCGGATGACGCACACATCCGGCTCAGGACGCTGATCCTTGGCGAGGATGACGCTCATTTCCCGGCGTATGCGCAAGTCAGCCGGAACGGTGCGGCGCAAGGCGAGGACCAGAAGGTCGACCATGCGCATGTGGAAAGAAGCCTGCGGACTCACGAAGACCAAGCTTCCATCGATCAACTCTGTGTGCGCAGGCAAATCCGGAATGTGATCGAGGTCTTCGGCCGCGAAGCCTTCCGGCGGTGGGAAGATCCAGTCGGGCAGCGAGGACTCTCTCATGTCAATGCTCACCGCTTCGGCCGTCATGGTCTTACGGTAGCAAGCTACCTCGTTCACTGTCTGTGAACGAGCCGGTAGGTGGTCGGCGCTTCCGTCTGAAGGCTGGCAGAATACGGGTCCATGAGGCAGCTACTCGTGTTCGGTGAGCGGGGCGATGCCGAGGAGGTCGCGGAGACGTTGGCCGAGTGGTTTCCCGCGCTGGGGGTGCCGCACGTGGTCCGGGAGACGCTGGCGGGCGAGGACGACGCCGAGGACGCGCAGTGGCTGGTCGTGGCCGAGGGGCTGGACGAGGGTGGGCTGGCGAAGGTCGACGAGCTGGTGGAGCGGTATGACGGCTGGCGCGAGCAGGGCTGAGCCCGGGCGCCGGAGCATGCCGGGACGGCTCGCTCCGGCGCCGAAGGGCTGACAGGCTACTGGATGCGCTCGAACGGGGTCGGGGTCTGGCCGGTCCAGCGGTGGAGCCGGGAGTGGGCGGTCTGCTTGGTCACGCCGTCCTCGACGATCTTGCCGTCCTGCGTCACGTAGAAGCGGCCGTCGTCCAGCGACGCCAGGCCGTACTGGCCGCCGGACTCCCAGCCCCGGATGCCGGTCTCCGGGTGGTGCAGGCCTTCGGGGGAGAGCCGGAGAAGGTCACCCTGCTCCGGCTGCGGCTGACCCTTGACGGGGCCGCGGGTGGGGCGCGCGGAGCCGTCCACCGTGAAGAGGGAGTAGTTGGGGAACTGCGGCTTGACGCCCTTGTAGGCGGCCATGAGCCACTTGCCGGTGTAGCCGTCGTACTCCAGGTTCTGCACGCCGTAGGTGGTGTTGCCGGTGTAGACGAAATACTTGCCGTCGGGCCGGGCGGGGCCGGAGGTGTGCGGGGCGGCCTGGGTGAGAGGGCGCTCGAACGCGCGCCACTTGGTGATGTCGTACTGCAGCAGCACCTGGTGGTCGTTGTCCTGGCGGCCGGTGTTGGAGTAGACGCCGTAGGCGACGGTCAGCTTCTGCTTGCCGTGCCGCTTGCCGAACGACGGGCCGAAGGCGACGCCGTCGATGCCGCTGCAGCCGTAGCGGTGGTCCGGGGTGGCGCCGACGTTGCCGTCGAAGGTGCCGTCACCGTTCATGTCGGCGCTGTAGTCCGCCACGACCTCCTTGAGGTAGACGGCGGTCACCACGTTGGCGGTCTCGGCGTCCATGTCGAGGCTGGTGATCCGGTCGACGTCGAAGATGGCGACGTAGAAGGCCTGCGCCTCCTTGTACTCCAGGGAGCCGTACACCCGCCCGTCCTTGGCGTTGAAGTCGAGGTCGCCGAGGTGGCCGGTGAAGCCGGTGACGGAGCCCACCGGCCGGCCCGCCAGGTCGGTCTTGACGAGCAGGTTGGTGAAGGAGAAGTACATGAACCCCTTCTTCTCGTCGACCGCGATCCCCTGAACGTGGCCCGACGTCCATGCTCCGCCGTACACCTCCGCGGGGAACTCCGGCTTGCCGGAGCCGTGAGCAGGGGTAGCGAAAAGGGCAGAAGTCATCAAAGCCGTAGCAACCACGTGTGCAGCCCGCATGTGTTCTTCGCACGCCTTTCATCGATCTAGGTGATAAATCAGGACATTAGAGTGTCCTATGGGACCCACATCTGACTAGACCTTGTCCGTGGAGCGAACTTCCGGGGTCAGCTGAGCGGCACGGCGGGCGCGCTCCGCCAGGGCGTGCTCGTCGGTACGCGCGTCGTAGTGGCGAAAGCGAGGCAGGGCGGCGCCCAGCGCGGCGACGGCGGCGACGCACAGCAGGCCACCCGCCGCCAGCGAGAGCCGCGGCCCGCCGAGCGGCTCCATGAGCGACGCCCTGGTGTTGCCCAGCATCGGGCCGGTGGAGTAGGACAGCAGCTCGATGCCCGCCAGCCTGCCGCGCATCTCATCGGGGATCGTCTGATTCCACATGGTCATCCGGAAGATGCCGCTGACCATGTCGGCCGCGCCCGCCGCCGCCAGGCAGCCGAACATCACCCAGAAGTTCGGGATCGCGCCGGCCAGCGCGACCGCCACGCCCCACAGCATCGCCGCCACGAGCACGCCCAGGCCCTGCCGGTGCACGCGCGCGGTCCAGCCGCCGGTCAGCGAGGCCAGCAGGCCGCCCACGGCGCCCGCCGAATACAGCAGGCCGACGGCCTCCAGCGCGCCGTACCGTTCGGCCAGGCCGGGAAACAGGGAGGTCGACATGGCGAACACCATCGCGGCGATGTCGACGAGGTAGGTCCCGACCAGGTCCTTGCGGCCGACGGCATAGCGCATCCCCTCGGCCAGCGACCTGAGCGAGGCGGCGGCGGCATCCCGAGCCGGCGGCCTGGAGGAGATCCGCCAGAGCAGCAGCAGGGACAGCACGAAGCTGAGGGTGTCGAGCCCGTAGGCGAAGGCCGGGCCGAGCGTGGCCACCAGCAGTCCGCCCAGGGCGGGGGCGGCGATCGCGCCGAAGTTCCAGCGCAGACTCGTCAGCACCGCCGCCGCGCCGAGCTGGTCGTGCGCGACGACCTGCGGGATCAGCGACTCCATGCTGGGCCGCTGCAGGCAGCTGATGCCCGTCGCCAGCGCGCCGACCACGTACAGCACCCAGATCTGGGGGGCCGCCAGCATCGCGTTGACCATGAGCAGCGCCGAGGTGATCGTCAGCCCCAGCTCGCTCAGCAGGATGATCTTTCGGCGGTCCAGCGAGTCCGCGATCGCGCCACCCCACAGCCCGCAGGCCACCATGGGCACGAACTCCGCCAGGCTCATCAGCCCGACCGCCAGGTAGGAGCCGGTCAGCTCCCACATCTGGTACGGCACCGCCACCATGGTGATGAACGTGCCGAACATGGTGACGACGCCCGAGGCCATCAGCAGCCGGAACTCGCGCGAGTCGCGCAGCGGGCTCACGTCCAGCGCGAGGTGACCTGCCAGGGTTCTGATGCGACTGAGCACGGACGTCGATTGTCGGTCGCCCGTACCCGCCGCGCAAATGGTTTTCCGCCCGTAGACCCCCGGCGCGTGCCGGGGGTCTACGGGCGGGATTCTCAGGCCGTGGGGACCTTGTCCAGGAAGCCCAGCACCTTGCTGATCCGGCCGTCCTCGGCCACCTCCACCACGTCGAACCCGACCACCACGGGCTCCTCGCCCGCCGGGCCCAGGTGCCAGGTGAAGCGGGCGATGCCGTGGTGGGCGTCGTGGACCTCGCCGGGAGTGAAGACGAAGCCGGGGAACATGCCCTGGGCGCCCTCGATCACGGCGGCGATCCCGGCGTGCCCGGCCACGTCGGCCAGCGGGTCGGTGTAGGTGGCGTCCTCGGTCCACACCTCGGCGACGACCTTGGCACGGGCGTCGGCGTCGGTCTCGTTCCAGGCGGCCAGGTAGCGCTCGATGAGGTTAGTCATGATTTTTCAGCCTTTCGAAGGAGGGGTACGGAAGTCAGCGGAGCCTGCGCAGGCCGACGATCTGGAGCTCGGCGAAGACCGCCACCACGAGCGCCTGGGCGATGGCCCAGATCGCGCCGATCGTGGTGAACTCCAGGAGCCCGGTGAGAACGGCGGCGACGCTGCCGAGCGCCCAGGCCAGGTTCAGCCCGATGACCGCCATGGTGGCCACCCGGCTGACGGTGCCGCGAGCGGCCAGCAGGCCGACCGCCGCGGCGTACCCGAGCAGGAAGATCCCGAGCCCGCGCAGCGCGCCGGCGTCGGGCCCGAGCAGATCGGTGAGCGGACCGGCGCCGGCGAGGTAGGCCAGCCCGTTGACCCCCGTGACGGCGGCGTCGAGGGCCAGGACGAGGCGCAGGAACCTGGTGCGATCGGCGGTGGCAACGGTAAGAGCGGTCATCTCGCGTCTCCTTTGGGCGTTTTCCGACAACGCCAAGGTGCCACCGGAGGCATAGCCGCCGCGATTACGCGTGAGGTAATGCCGGGTGTCAGGTCCCGTGGGAGGACCGGGCCTGCTCGCCGACCCACACGGCGATCTGCGCCCGGGAGTTGAAGCCCAGTTTGGTCAGGATGTGCTCGATGTGGCCTTCCGCGGTCCGCTGGGCGATCACCAGGGACGCCGCGATCTCCTTGTTCGTCATCCCCTGGGCGACGAGCCGGGCGATCTCGCTCTCCCGCCGGGTGAGCGGCGCGGGCTCCGCGGACTCCTCCACCGCGGGCCTGTCCTCCTCCAGGCCGAAGGCGAGCGCCTCGTCGTAGGAGAGCCGGGCGCCCTGCCTGACGGCGGTGGCGAAGGCCGTCTCGCCCAGCGCCTTGCGGATACGAGCCGCGCAGCCGTCGTGATAGTCGGCCATGAACCCGTAGCCGGACAGCGGCGCGCCGGTGGACCGCCAGACCGTCATGAGGCACCCCAGCAGCCGGGCCGCCCGCCGGCACCGCTTCTGGCCGGCGGCGATCCACGCCAGCACCTCCAGGGTCACGCCGGAGCCGAGCGCGTCGCCGAGCGAGCGGTTGAAGCGCAGGCTCTCCTTCTCCAGCTCGGTCGCGCGTCCGAGGTCCTCCTGCCGCCACGCCGACACGCCCAGCGCCATCGAGCAGTACGCGCGGTGCCAGCCTTCGCCGTGCGCGTCGCACACGGCCATGCACTCCTCGGCCACGGAGTCGGCCAGCGCGAAGTTGCCGAGGCAGGAGTGGGCGAGAGACAGCCGGATCAGCGACAGTGCCCGGCCGACCGGGTCCTGGGTGTCGGCATGCCTGGCCAGGGCGTCCTCGTACAGCTTGATCGCCGTTTCCGCGCGTCCGTCGGACATGGCGATCATGCCGGAGAACAGGGCCGCGTAGCCGAGGATCGACTCGTCGCGCAGGCGCTCCCCGATGCTTCGGCTCTCGTCCAGCATCGAGGTGGCGGCCGGTGTGTCGGCCTGGAGGATGGCCAGCCAGGCGCCGGTCCACAGCGCGCGGGCGCGTATCTCATCCGGCTCGGTGTAGGCGGCCAGCCCCTGGTCGAGCCAGCGCCGGCCCTCACCGAGGTAACAGCTCGTGATCCAGTGGTAGAGCAGGTCGGTGGCCATGTCGATGCCGGCCCCGGTCTCGCCGGTCTCGCCGAAGGAGTATTCCAGCGCGGTGCGCAGGTTGGCGTTCTCCAGGTGGAGCCGGGTGAACCAGGACACCTGCGCGGGCCCGAACAGCTCCGAGCGCACCCGGGCGGCCAGGGCCTGGTAGTGGTCGCGATGCCGCCGCCGCAGCGTGCTCTCCTGGCCGGAGGCGGTGAGCCGGTCGCGACCGTACTGGCGGATCGTCTCCAGCATCCGGTAGCGCACGTCCTGCTGATGCTCCTCCCGGATCAGGATGGACTTGTCCACCAGGCCGATCACCAGGTCGACGACCTCCTCGCGGGCGATGCCCGAACCCGCGCACACCTCCTCGGCGCTCGACAGCCAGAAGCCGTCCGCGAACACGGCGGCGCGCTCCCACAGCAGCCGCTCCTGCTGCGAACACAGCTCGTAGCTCCAGTCGATCAGCGCGCGCAGCGTCTGATGGCGGGGGAGCACGGCCGGCGACCCGGCGGTGAGCAGACGGAAGCGGTCGTCGAGCAGGTCGAGGATCTGCTGGGCCGACAGCGCCCGTAGCCGGGCGGCCGCCAGCTCGATCGCGAGCGGCAGGCCGTCGACGTGGCGGCAGATGGCCGTCACCACGTCCCGGTTCTCCTCGGTGACGGCGAAGGTCGGCAGGATGGCGCGGGCCCGCTCGGCGAACAGCCGTACCGCGTCGTACCGCAGGAGCGCGTCGAGCGACTCGCGGGGCTCGCCGGTCGCGGGCAGCGGCAGCGTCGGCACGGTCAGCGTCTGCTCGCCGGCGATGCCCAGCGCCTGCCGGCCGGTGGCGAGGACCCGTACTCCCGGGGCGGCGCGCAGCAGTTTCTCCACGAGTACGGCGCACTCCTCGACGAGGTGCTCGCAGTTGTCCAGAATGAGCAGGGCCTGCTTGTCCCGCAGGTGGTCGATGAGCACCCACAGGGGGTCGCGGGCCGAGGGGCCGCGGATCTCCAGAGCCTCGACCACGGTCTGGCCGAGCATCCCGGCGTCGTCCAGCGCGGCAAGCTCCACCAGCCACACGCCGTCCCTGAACGCCCGCGCCACCTCTTCGCCCACCCGCAGCGCCAGCCGGGTCTTGCCGGCCCCGCCCGCGCCGGTCAGCGTCACCGAGCGTGACTCACCGAGAGCTTTCCTGGCGGCGGCCACCTCGTGGCGGCGCCCCACGAAGCTGGTCATCTCGGCGGGCAGCCTGTTCACCCGCCGCCGGCGGGTAGAGCTCGCTGTCACCGCAGTCATGGATGCCTTAATGCCGGGAGGGCCGCTCCTTTCATGAGGAACGGCGGTCCATAACCGTTATGCCCGGTTCTTGAGAAGGATGCGTCCTCGCAGGTCAAAGGAGCGGCAACTACTCTTGGGCATCGCGTGACTCAAGGCTCAGAAGTGATCGGCGGGCCTCGGAACGGTCTCCCAGCAGGTGCTGGGGGCCTTCACGGCCAGCTGGAACCAGACGACCTTGCCCAGGCGGGTGTGCGCGCTGCCCCAGCGGCAGGCCAGCATGTCGACCAAGTGCATCCCCCGGCCCCGCTCGGCGTCCCAGCCCACGTGACGCATGCGGGGCGGCTCGGCGCTCTCGTCCTCGACCCCGCACCGCAGCACCCCGTCCTCGACGGACATGGTGACCCGGATCTGGCCGCGGCCGTGCCGGATCGCATTGGTCACCAGCTCGCTGACGAGCAGCTTGACGACCTCACCCTGCCGGCCGAGCCCCCAGCGCTCCATCTGCGTGCGGGCCTCGTGCCGCGCCCTGCGCACGGAGACGGCGGTGGGCGGGAACGTCCACGACGCCATCTTGGTACGGTTCCCGCACACGGCCGGCATCAGTCGTTGGACGACCATGTTCACGCCGCGCCCTGCACGGTGCCGGCGGGCACGGCCTGACCGTCCGGCAGCAACTCGCCGGTGTCGTCGAAGGACACGACGCCGTTGCAGAGCAGCCCCCAGCCCTGCTCGGGGTGGTAGGCCACGAGCCGGGCGGCCTCATGGTCCGGGGCGTCCGCCGGCGGACACGTCGGGTGGTGCTGGCACATCATTCTCCCTCTCCGGGTGAAGCCACTGAGTTACCCAGGATCTCCACTCCCCATACACACGTAGAAGGTGATAAATCCCTGTGTCACTACCTATATTCGTATTACCTAGGTAGCCCCGGAAAATGCGCAAACCCGCGCGGATCCCAAGAAACCGCGCGGGTTGTCGGGGTCGTCAGCCGCCCAGGATCTCCCGGCGCAGGTGCGTCTTGAGGATCTTGCCGCCCGGGTTGCGCGGCAGGTCGGTGTCGCGGAACCAGACGTGCTCGGGGATCTTGAACGCGGCGATCCGGCCGGTCAGGAAGGTCCGCAACTCCTCCTCGGTGGCGGTGGCGCTCGGTGTCAGCCGGACCACCGCGCCCACCTCCTCGCCGAGCTCGTCGTGCGGTACGCCGATCACCGCCACGTCGTCCACCGCCGGATGCTCGAACAGGGCCGCCTCGACCTCGGCGCAGTAGACGTTCTCGCCACCCCTGATGACCATGTCCTTGGCCCGGTCGACGATGTAGACGAAGCCCTCCTCGTCGATCCGGGCCAGGTCGCCGGTGTGCAGCCAGCCGTTCACGAACGTCCCGGCGGTGGCCTCGGGCTTGTTCCAGTAGCCCAGGATGACGTTCGGCCCGCGTACGCACAGCTCGCCCACCTCGCCAGGGGGCAGCTCCGCGCCCATCGGGCCGACGACCCGCACGTCCACCACGGCCGTGGGGCGGCCGATGCTGTCGGGTCTGCCGTGATAGTCCCCGCCCGCGTTGCCGATGGCCAGGGCCGTCGTCTCGGTCATGCCGTAGCCGTTGGAGGGCGCCCGGCCGGGCAGGTTCGCGGTGATCCGCTCCAGCAGCTTGGGCGGCGCGGGGGCGCCGCCGTAGCCGAGCGTGGTCAGCGACGACAGGTCATGGGAGCCGAAGTCCGGATGCGACATGAGCTGCCAGGCGTTGGTGGGCACACCGATCATCGTGGTGACCCGTTCCCGCTCGATCAGCCGCAGCGCCTTGCCGGCGTCCCACTTGTACATGAGCACCAGGCCGCCGCCGGTGAACATGGTGGTGGTCAGCGCGGAGAAGCAGCCGGTGACATGGAACAGCGGCACGGCCAGCAGCGTCACCCTGCGTACGGCGGCCGCCTGGGCGGGGTCCAGGCCCGCCATCGTCACGGCCCGCATCAGCCCGTAGGCGACCGTCATGGGCGACTGGCCCAGGTTGCGGTGCGAGCCGAGCGCGCCCTTGGGGTGCCCGGTGGTCCCGGAGGTGTAGAAAATGGTGGCCGGGTCCTCGGGGGAGAGGTCGACCTCGGGCAGCGTCACGTCGGGCCTGACCTCGCCCAGCACGTCGCCGAGTGTCCGTGCGCCCGCCGGCGCCTCGCCTCTGACGACGATCAGCGGCACGCCGGTCCCCAGGAGCCGTACGGCGCGCTCGCCGTCGGCGATGAGCACCTTGGCCCCTGAGTCGCTCACCCCGTAGGCCAGCTCGGGCTCGGTCCACCAGGCGTTGAGCGGTACGGCGACGGCCCCGCAGGCCAGGATGGCGGAGAAGGCGATCGACCACTCCGGATAGTTGCGCATGGCGATCGCCACCCGGTCGCCCTTGGTCACGCCGTAGTCCTCGATGAGACGGCC
This sequence comes from Nonomuraea glycinis, assembly GCF_035920485.1. Taxonomy (GTDB): domain Bacteria; phylum Actinomycetota; class Actinomycetes; order Streptosporangiales; family Streptosporangiaceae; genus Nonomuraea; species Nonomuraea glycinis. The sequence continues at coordinate 8,333,353 of NZ_CP109166.1, read as the reverse complement.
GGCCAGGGTCGCGACGCGCCGGAAGTGCTCTTCGAAGGTGAGGTGCTCGTCCTCGTAGACCAGGAAGATCTTGTCGCCGTGGAACCTGCTGATGCCGAGCAGGGCACGGAGGTCGGTGGGGGCGTGTTTCCAGGTGCGTATTCCGGTGTCGCCGAGCTCCACGGTCTCGAACAGCTCGCCCGGGGCGGTGAGCTTGGCCTGGACCTCATCGTGCGAAAGCGTCATTGCGTAGCACTCCCGGCAATTAAGGACTGTCGGATAAATCACAGTACCGACCGGTAAGTACGTGACGCCAGATTGTCTTCACGGCCGGTGGGAGTGGGAATTGCGGACTCTGACATCGTCTCGACATCTGGACACTCGGCGCTATCGGCTTGCATGTGCACCCGCTGGAGGGCATCATCGATAAGCAAGAACATGAGCACGGATGCATGAACATGCAGGAGGTCTGATGAGAGCGGCGATCGCCGGAGCCAGCGGCTACGCGGGTGGCGAGTTGCTCCGCCTCCTGCTCGGCCACCCCGAGCTGGAGATCGGCACGCTCACCGCGGCCGCCAGCGCGGGCAGCGCGCTCGGCGCCCACCAGCCCCACCTGCCGCAGCTGGCCGACCGGATCATCCAGGAGACCACCGCCGAGGCGCTGGCCGGCCATGACGTGGTCTTCCTGGCCCTGCCGCACGGCCACTCGGCGGCCGTGGCCGCACAGCTGGGCAAGGATACGCTCGTCGTCGACTGCGGAGCCGACCACCGGCTCGCCGACCCCGCCGCCTGGCAGGAGTTCTACGGCGGCGAGCACGCCGGCACCTGGCCCTACGGCCTGCCCGAGCTGCCCGGCCAGCGGGACGTGCTGCGCGCCGCCACCCGCATCGCGGTGCCGGGCTGCTACCCGACCTCCGTCCTGCTGGCGCTGCTGCCCGCCTTCGCGCACGGCCTGGCCGAGCCGGAGGTGGTGGTCGTGGCCGCCAGCGGCACCAGCGGCGCCGGCCGCTCGCTCAAGACCAACCTGCTCGGCAGCGAGGTCATGGGCTCGGTCAGCGCCTACGGAGTCGGCGGGACGCACCGCCACACGCCGGAGATGGAGCAGGGCCTCAGCCTGGCCGCGGGCACGCCGGTGCGGGTGTCGTTCACCCCGACGCTGGCCCCGATGAGCCGCGGCATCCTGGCCACCTGCTCGGCCCCCGCCAAGCCCGGCGTCACCCGGCAGTCGCTCAGGACCGCCTACGAGGCGGCACTGAAGGCCGAGCCGTTCGTGCGGCTGCTGCCGGAAGGCACCTGGCCCGCCACCGCGATGACCTACGCCGCCAACACCGCCGCCGTGCAGGTGACGCTCGACGAGCGCGCCGGCCGCGTGGTCGCCGTCATCGCCATCGACAACCTCACCAAGGGCACGGCCGGAGGCGCTGTCCAGAGCGCCAATCTCGCCCTCGGCCTGCCGGAAGAGCTCGGCCTCCCCCTGACAGGAGTTGCTCCGTGAGCAAGCGCAGCCCATCCATCAGCAAGCACAGGTGCGTGACACCCTGGCGGTCGGCGAAGGAGGCCGCATGAGCGTGACCGCACCTCTCGGCTTCCGGGCCGCGGGCATCGCCGCCGGCATCAAGGCGGGCGGCTCCCGCGATCTGGCCCTCGTCGTCAACGACGGCCCGAACCGCGCGGCCGCCGGAGTCTTCACCGCCAACCGCGTGAAGGCCGCCCCGGTGCTCTGGTCCCAGCAGGTCCTGCGCGGCGGCCGGCTGCGCGCGGTCGTGCTCAACTCGGGCGGCGCCAACGCTTGCACCGGCCCGGAGGGCTTCCAGGACACGCACGCCACGGCCGAGAAGGTGGCCGAGGTCATCGAGGACTCCGCGGGCGAGATCGCGGTCTGCTCGACCGGCCTGATCGGTGAGCGGCTGCCGATGGACGACCTGCTGCCCGGCGTCGAGGTGGCGGCCGCGCAGCTCTCCAGGGACGGCGGCCTGGCCGCCGCCGACGCGATCCGCACCACCGACACCGTCTCCAAGATCTCCTTCAAGCGGGGAGAGGGCTACATGGTGGGCGGCATGGCCAAGGGCGCGGGCATGCTCGCCCCCGGCCTGGCCACCATGCTCAGCGTCATCACGACCGACGCCGACCTCACCGCGGAAGAGCTCGACGCGGTGCTGCGCAGGGCCACCGCGCAGACGTTCGAGCGGCTCGACACCGACGGCTGCATGTCGACCAACGACACGGTTCTGCTGATGTCGAGCGGCGCTTCCGGGATCAAGCCCGATATCGCGGAGTTCGAGCAGAAGGTCACCGAGGTCTGCGCCGACCTGGCCAGGCAACTCCTCGTCGACGCCGAAGGCGCCTCCAAGGCCATCGCCATCGAGGTCGTCGGCGCCGCGTCCGAGGACGACGCGGTCAAGGTGGGCCGTTCGGTCGCCCGCTCCAACCTGCTCAAGTGCGCCATCCACGGCGAGGACCCCAACTGGGGCCGGGTGCTGTCCGCCGTCGGCACCACCGACGCCGAGTTCGAGCCCGACCGGCTCAACGTGGCCATCAACGGCATCTGGATCTGCCGCGCCGGCGCGGTCGGCGACGATCGCGACAAGGTGGACATGCGGCCCCGCGACGTGACGATCACCGTCGACCTGTCGGCCGGTCCGCACACGGCGACCGTGCACACCACCGACCTGACGGCCGACTACGTCCACGAGAACTCGGCGTACTCCTCATGAGGGCCGGCACCGCACACGCCAAGGCGGGCGTGCTCATCGAGGCACTGCCCTGGCTGGAGCGCTTCCACGGCGCCACCATCGTGATCAAGTACGGCGGCAACGCGATGACCGACGAGGCGCTCAAGGAGGGCTTCGCCGAGGACATCGTCTTCCTGCGCTACGCCGGTCTGCGGCCCGTCGTCGTGCATGGCGGCGGCCCGCAGATCAGCGAGCATCTCGACCGGCTCGGCATCGAGTCGACCTTCACCGCCGGCCTGCGCGTCACCACCCCGGAGGCCATGAAGGTCGTCAGGATGGTGCTGGTCGGCCAGGTCAACCGCGACATCGTCGGCCTGGTCAACCGGCACGGCCCGTTCGCGGTCGGCCTGTCGGGCGAGGACGCCCACCTGTTCACCGCCGAGCGCAAGAGCGCGATGGTCGACGGCAGTCCGGTCGACATCGGCCAGGTCGGCGAGATCGTCAAGGTCGAGCCCGGCGCGGTCCAGGCCCTGATCGCCGACGGCCGCATCCCCGTGGTCTCCAGCGTGGCGCGCGGCGTCGACGGAGAGGTCTTCAACGTGAACGCCGACACCGCCGCCGCCGCCCTCGCCGTGGCGCTGAGCGCGGAGAAACTGGTCGTCCTCACCGACGTCGAGGGCCTGTACGCCAACTGGCCCGACAACACCGAACTGATCGACCAGCTGAACGCGGCGGAGCTGGAGCGGCTCATCCCCAGCCTGTCGAGCGGCATGGTGCCCAAGATGGAGGCGTGCCTGACCGCGGTCCAGGGCGGCGTCCCGCAGGCGCACGTGCTCGACGGCCGGGTGCCCCACTCGCTGTTGCTGGAGATCTTCACCAACGAAGGAATCGGAACCATGGTGATGCCCTCATGAGCCTCTACGACAGGTTCGAGCAGGCATTCATGCCCAACTACGGCGTCCCGCCGGTGGCCCTTGCCAGAGGCGAGGGCACCCGGGTGTGGGACGTCGACGGCAAGCCCTACCTCGACTTCATCGGCGGCATCGCGGTCACCTCGCTCGGCCACGCCCACCCGGCGCTGGTCGAGGCGGTCGCCAAGCAGGTCGCCACGATCGCGCACACCAGCAACCTGTTCCTGCACGAGCCGGAGGTGCTGCTGGCCGAGCGGCTGCTGGGCCTGCTGGACGCGCCCGGCCGCGTCTTCTTCGCCAACTCCGGCACCGAGGCCAACGAGGCCGCGCTCAAGCTCTCGCTCAAGTACGCCAAGCGCACCGGCCGCAGTTACCTGGTCGCCGCCGAGAACGGCTTCCACGGCCGCACCCTCGGAGCCCTGTCGCTGACCGGCAAGGCGTCGATCCGCGACCAGTTCGGCCCCTTCCCGACGGACGTCCGGTTCGTCCCTTACGGCGACGCGGACGCGCTCAAGGCGGCCGTCACCGGCGAGTGCGCCGCGGTCTTCCTGGAGCCCACGCAGGGCGAGGCGGGCGTGGTCCCGCCGCCGGACGGTTACCTGAGGGCGGCCCGCGAGATCTGCGACGCCACCGGCGCCCTCCTGGTGGCCGACGAGATCCAGTCGGCCATCGGCCGCACCGGCCACTGGTTCGCCCACCAGGCCGACGGCTTCACCCCGGACATCCTCACCCTGGCCAAGGGGCTGGGCGGCGGCCTGCCGATCGGCGCGTGCATCGGCTTCGGCGACGCGGGCACGCTGTTCGACAAGGGCGACCACGGCTCCACCTTCGGCGGCAACCCGGTCTCGTGCGCCGCCGCGCTGGCCGTACTCGATCATGTGGACCTCGACCACGTACGGTCGGCCGCCGCGCGGCTGCGCGGCGGGCTGGAGGCGATCGGCCATCCGCTGCTGAAGGGCGTGCGCGGGCGCGGCCTGTGGCTCGCGGCGGTGCTCAGCGAGCCGGTCTCCGGCAAGGTGCAGCAGGCCGCCGCCGACGCCGGCTTCCTGGTCAACGCGCTGCAGCCGGACGCCGTACGACTCGCGCCGCCGCTGGTGGTGACGGACGAGGAGATCGACGCGTTCGTCGCCGCGTTCCCGCGGATCCTCACGGAGGCGGCCGGATGACCAGGCACTTCCTGCGCGATGACGACCTCTCGCCCGCTGAGCAGGCCGAGGTGCTCGACCTGGCCGCGGCGATGAAGAAGGACCGCTACGGCTACCGCCCGTTCGAGGGGCCCAAGACGGTCGCGGTGCTGTTCGACAAGCCGTCGGCCAGGACCCGGGTCTCCTTCCACGTCGGCATCGGCGAGCTCGGCGGCCTGCCGCTGGTCGTCGACGGCGTCTCGACGCTGATGGGCCGGGGCGAGCCCGTCGAGGACCTCGCCCGGGTGCTCGACCGGCAGGTCGCCGCCATCGTCTGGCGCACCGGCGGCCAGCAGCTGATCGACACCATGGCCGCGCACTCGGCCGTGCCCGTGGTCAACGCGCTCACCGACGACTTCCACCCCTGCCAGATCCTCGCCGACCTGCAGACGGTGCGCGAGCGGCTCGGCAGGACGGCCGGGCTGACCCTCACCTACGTCGGCGACGGCGCCAACAACATGGCCCACTCCTACCTGCTCGGCGGCGCCACCGCCGGGATGCACGTCCGCGTCGCCGCCCCGGCCGGCTATCAGCCGGACGCCGTCATCCTGGACCAGGCCGCGGCCATCGCCGCGCGGACCGGCGGCTCCGTGCTCTCGCTGTCGGACCCGGCGGCGGCCGTACGGGGGGCGCACGTCGTGGCCGCCGACACGTGGGTGTCGATGGGCCAGGACGGCAAGCAGGAGCGGGTGGCGACGCTCATGCCCTACCAGGTCAACTCCGAGCTCCTGGAGCACGCCGCGGAGGAAGCGATCGTGCTGCACTGCCTGCCGGCCTACCGGGGCAACGAGATCACCGAGGAGGTGCTCGACGGTCCGCGGAGTGTGGTGTGGGACCAGGCGGAGAACCGGCTGCACGCGCAGAAGGCGCTGCTGCACTGGCTGGTGAGCCGGACATGACCCTCCCGATGACCAAGGTCGCCCGGCAGGCGAAGATCACCGACCTGCTGGAGCGGCAGGCCGTACGCTCCCAGCCTGAGCTGGCCAAACTGCTCGCCGAGAGCGGCGTCGAGGTCACTCAGGCCACGCTCTCCCGTGACCTGGACGAGCTGGGCGCGCTCAAGCTGCGCGCCGAGGACGGCTCGCTGGTCTACGCGCTGCCCGGCGAGGGCGGCGACCGGATCCGGCTGGCGCGGCTGGGCACCGGCGAGTCGCCGGCCGCCCGGCTGCACCGCATCGCGGAAGAGCTGCTGGTCAGCGCGGACGCGTCGGCCAACCTGGTGATCGCCAGGACGCCGCCGGGCGCCGCGCAGTTCCTCGCCTCCGCCATCGACCACGCCGACTGGGAGTCGATTCTCGGCACCGTCGCGGGCGACGACACGATTCTGGTCATCAGCCGCGATCCGCAGGGCGGACAGGCCGTGGCCGAGGCCCTGCTGAAGGTGGCTGACCGACGTACCTAGCCCACAAGGGCGTTAAGGCGAAATTTCAGACTTTAGTAATGGAGATCACGAAATGACGGAGAGAGTAGTTCTAGCGTTCTCGGGGGGCCTCGACACCTCGGTCGCCATCCCCTTCCTCGCCGAGAAGATGAACGCCGAGGTCGTCGCCGTCGCGGTGGATCTCGGCCAGGGCGGCGAGGACATGGGGGTCATCCAGAAGCGCGCCATGGACTGCGGCGCGGTCGAGTCCGTGGTGGTGGACGCCAAGGAGGAGTACGCCGCCGACTTCTGTGTGCCCGCGCTCCAGGCCAACGCCCTCTACATGGACCGCTACCCTCTCCTGTCCTCGCTGTCGAGGCCCCTCATCGTCAAGCACCTGGTCACCGCCGCCAAGCAGTTCGGCGGCACGGTCGTCTCCCACGGCTGCACCGGCAAGGGCAACGACCAGGTCCGCTTCGAGGCCGGCCTGGCCGCGCTGGCCCCCGACCTCAAGGTCGTCGCCCCGGCCCGCGACTACGCCTGGACCCGGGACAAGGCGATCGAGTTCGCCGAGCAGCGCGGCCTGCCGATCGAGACCACCAAGAAGAACCCGTTCTCCATCGACCAGAACCTGTGGGGCCGCGCCGTCGAGACCGGCTTCCTGGAGGACATCTGGAACGGCCCCACCGAGGACGTCTACGCCTACACCGCCGACCCCGCCGTCCCGCGCGAGCCGGACGAGCTCGTCATCACCTTCGAGCAGGGCGTCCCGGTCAAGATCGACGGCCGGACGCTGACGCCGTACCAGATCATCGACGAGCTCAACAAGCGCGCGGGCGCGCAGGGCGTCGGCCGCATCGACATGGTCGAGGACCGGCTGGTCGGCATCAAGTCCCGCGAGGTCTACGAGGCGCCCGGCGCCATCGCGCTGATCACCGCGCACCTGGAGCTGGAGGCCGTCACCGTCGAGCGCGACCTGGCCCGCTTCAAGCGCGGCGTCGACCAGCGCTGGAGCGAGCTCGTCTACGACGGCCTGTGGTTCTCGCCGCTCAAGCGGGCCCTCGACACGCTGATCGCCGACGCCCAGAAATACGTCTCCGGCGACATCCGGATGACCCTGCACGGCGGCCGGGCCACCGTCACCGGCCGGCGCTCCGAGCAGTCCCTGTACGACTTCTCGCTCGCCACCTACGACACCGGCGACACCTTCGACCAATCCCTGGCCAAGGGCTTCGTGCAGCTCTTCAGCCTGCCATCCAAGATCGCAGCGGCGCGCGACGCCAAGCACGGCTGAGTTGCACTATCGTCGCGGAGGACGTCGTGGGGAAGTTTGAGGAGACACTGGTGAGTGATGGCAAGCCGATGCGGCTGTGGGGCGGACGCTTCGAGAGCGGCCCGTCCGACGCGCTGGCCCGGCTATCGGTGAGCGTGCACTTCGACTGGCGGCTGGTGCCGTACGACCTGGCCGCGTCCAGGGCGCACGCCCGCGTGCTGCACAGGGCGGGGCTGCTGGACGGCGGCGAGCTCGAGCGCATGATCGGCGCGCTCGACGACCTGGAGCGCGCCTGCAAGGCGGGCGAGTTCCGGCCGACGGTCGCCGACGAGGACGTGCACACCGCACTGGAGCGCGGCCTGCTGGAGCGGCTCGGCTCGCTCGGCGGCAAGCTGCGCGCCGGCCGCAGCCGTAACGACCAGATCGCCACGGACCTGCGCCTCTACCTCCGCGACCACGCCCGCACGATCGTCTCCCGCCTGGTCGAGCTGGAAACGGCGCTGATGGCCCAGGCCGAACAGCACGCCGAGACCGCCGCGCCCGGCATGACGCACCTGCAGCACGCGCAGCCGGTCTCCTTCGGCCACCAGCTGCTCGCGCACGTGCACGCCTTCACCCGCGACATCGACCGGCTCACCGACTGGGACAAGCGCGCGGCCATCTCGCCGCTCGGCGCGGGCGCGCTGGCCGGCTCGTCGCTGCCGCTCGACCCGCAGGCCGTGGCCGAGGAGCTCGGCTTCTCGGCGCCGGCGGCCAACTCGATGGACGCGGTCTCCGACCGTGACTTCGCGGCCGAGTTCCTGTTCGCCGCGGCCATGATCGGCATGCACCTGTCGCGGCTGGGCGAGGAGATCGTGCTCTGGGCCTCGCAGGAGTTCCGCTGGATCGAGATGGACGACGCCTACTCCACCGGCTCGTCGATCATGCCGCAGAAGAAGAACCCGGACGTGGCCGAGCTGGCCCGCGGCAAGTCCGGCCGCCTCATCGGCAACCTCATGGCGCTGCTGACCACGCTCAAGGGCCTGCCGCTCACCTACAACCGCGACCTGCAGGAGGACAAGGAGCCCGTGTTCGACTCGGTCGACACGCTGCTGCTGGTGCTGCCCGCCGTCGCCGGGCTGGTCGCCACCATGCGCGTCAACACCGCCCGCATGCAGGAGTCCGCGCCCGACGGCTTCGCGCTGGCCACCGACCTGGCCGAGCTGCTGGTGCGCCGCGGCGTGCCGTTCCGCGAGGCGCACGAGGCAGTCGGCCACCTGGTGGTGTGGTGCCAGGTCAACGACTCCGACCTCGGCGACCTCACCGACGACGAGCTGGCCAAGGTCTCACCGCACCTCACACCCGACGTCCGCGACGTGCTCAACGTGCCGGGCGCCCTGGCCGCGCGCAAGGCCCCCGGCGGCACCGCCCCGGACCGGGTCCGCGACCAGCTCGTGGCGCTGGGCGAGGCCGTCGACGCCCAGGCGGCATGGGCGGCGGGCTCCTGAGCTCCGCGCCGCTGCCGCGCGCCTTCTTCGACAGGCCGTCGCACGAGGTCGCGCCCGAGCTGCTCGGGCGCGTGCTCGTGCACGGCGATGTCGCCGTACGCCTCACCGAGGTCGAGGCGTACGGCGGTCCGGGCGAGGACCCGGCGGCCCACACCTACCGCGGCAAGACGCCACGCAACGCGGTCATGTTCGGCCCGCCCGGACACCTCTACGTGTACTTCACCTATGGCATGCACTTCTGCGCCAACGTCGTCTGCCTGCCTGAGGGCCACGGGTCGGGGGTGCTGATGCGGGCCGGCGAGGTGGTGGCGGGCGGCGCCGTGGCCCGCGCCCGCCGCTCGGGCGGCCAGACGTTGCCCGACCGGGACCTGGCCCGCGGCCCGGCCCGGCTGGCGGTGGCGCTCGGGCTGCTGCGCGAGCACAACGGCCTCGACGCCATCTGGGAGGGCTCCCCGCAGGCGCTGAACGGCCACGGCTCGCTGACCGGCCTGCCCGCCGGCTCGGTCGTGCTGCTGGCAGGCCGCCCGCCGGAGCCCGCCGCGATCAGGTCAGGACCGCGGACCGGGGTCTCGACGGCCAGGGACACGCCCTGGCGGTTCTGGATCGAGGGCGACCCGACGGTGTCGCCCTACAAGGCTCACGCACCACGGCGGCGCAGCGCCGCGGCCACCTCGGTGGGGGAGGCGCCCAGATCGTGAGGGCTGAAGATGTGCAGGTCGTCGCCGGTGTCGATCTCCAGCATCTCGCTGCGCAGCCCGAACCTCCTGCGCACGTCCACTTTGACGTCCTCGATCGCCTCCCACGGCACGTGCCGCCTGCCCGCGAAGCCGCGCACCACGGTGATGCCGCTCGGGTCCGCCGACAGCCGCACCGGCACCAGCAGATCCCGCACCCCCATCGCCCCCACCAGCACGGTGGCCGGCACCGCCAGGATCACCCCGCGCACGTCGCCGTCCACATACCAGTAGGCGGCGAGCCCGGCGCATGCCAGAGCCCCTAAGATCTTGAAAACAGCCAGCTCGCGACGGACCTTCCACATGCTGACCGAGACTATCCAAGTAGCGGTCACCCGGCGCGATCGGGCACGCTGTAACCAGTCAACCTCTATCAGAGAGCCAGCACCGTGACCGACATTCTCGATGAGCTCGAATGGCGCGACGTGACCGCGCAGACCACCGACATCGACGCCCTGCGCGAGGCGCTGTCGAAGGGTCCGATCACGGTCTATGCGGGCTTCGACCCCACCGCGCCGTCGCTGCACGTCGGCAATCTGGCCACGCTGCTGATCCTGACCCGCTTCCAGCGCGCCGGCCACCGGCCGATCGGCCTGGTCGGCGGGGCCACCGGCCTGATCGGCGACCCCAGCGGGCGCAGCACCGAGCGCGCGCTCAACACCTCCGAGGTGGTGGCCGAGTGGGTGTCCAGGATCCGGGTGCAGGTGGAGAAGTTCCTGTCGTTCGAATCCTCGCCCAACGCGGCGGAGCTGGTCAGCAACCTCGACTGGACCGCCGAGCTGTCGGCCATCGACTTCCTGCGCGACATCGGCAAGCACTTCCCGGTCAACCGGATGCTGGCCCGCGAGGCGGTCTCCGCCAGGCTCGGCGGTGACGGCCTCAGCTACACCGAGTTCAGCTACCAGATCCTGCAGTCCAACGACTACCTGGAGCTCTACCGCCGCCACGGCTGCACCCTGCAGGTCGGCGGCAGTGACCAGTGGGGCAACATCACCGCCGGGGTCGACCTGGTCAGGCGGGTGGAGGGCGCCCACGTGCACGCCCTGACCGGCCACCTGATCACCAAGGCGGACGGCACCAAGTTCGGCAAGACGGCGGGCGGCGCGGTCTGGCTCGACCCGGCGCTGACCTCGCCGTACGCCTTCTACCAATACTGGCTCAACGCCGACGACCGTGACGTCGTCCGCTTCCTCAAGGTGTTCACCTTCCGCGACCGGGAGGAGATCGAGGTGCTGGAGAAGGCCGTCGCCGACCGGCCCTTCGCCCGCGAGGCCCAGCGGACCCTCGCCGAGGACCTGACCACGCTGGTGCACGGCTCGGACGAGCTGGCCGCGGTGGTCGCGGCGTCCAAGGCACTGTTCGGCCAGGGCTCGCTCGACGAGCTCCCGGCCTCGACCCTGGCGGCCGCCCTCGCCGAGGTGCCCAAGGCCACCGTGCCCGAGCTCGGCGCGACCTTCGTGGACCTGCTGGCCGACAGCGGCCTGGTGGAGTCGAAGTCGGCGGCCCGCCGAGCGGTCAAGGAGGGCGGCGCCTACCTCAACAACATCAAGATCACCGACGAGACCCACACGCCGTCCGCCGACGACCTGCTGCACGGCAGGTTCATGGTGCTGCGACGCGGCAAGAAGTCGATCGGCGGCGTCGAGGTCGGCTGACCCTGACGCGAGCGGGCCCTCCCCTAGGGGAGGGCCCGCTGCCGTCTGTATTTCTCGTGTACGGGCCTCGCTGTCGCGGGTGCTCTGTGCAGCCGGGCGTCTTTGCTGTACGGGGCTCGCCATGAGATTCGCTCGCAGGAGCGGCAGATGCGATCAAGGATCTGGTCGGCGGTCTCAGTTCACCGGAACGGCTTGGCGTTGTCGTGCCGACTCACTGGGGCCGGGTGTAGAGCGCGACCGTGAGGCCGGGCAGATCCGCCGAGTGCCACGCCGCCTCCTGCGTGAAGCCCGCCTCACGCAGCGCCTTGACCCGGTCGAACCGAGGCCCGGCGGACTTGGCGCCGCGCCACACGACCCACACCCGCTCGCGCCCCGCCAGCGCCTCGGCCACATCGTCACGCTCGGGGTATCCGAACCCGTCGGGCTCCGGTGCCGACCTCATGCGCAGCACGTCGTCGGGCATCGAGTCGTCACCGTAGTAGTCGAACCTGGACCGCACCGCGCTCTGACCGAACACGATCGCGTCCCCCGGCCGGGTGTCGATCTTCCGCACCGCCCACGGGATGTCCTCGAAGCGCCCGTTGACCTCCCGTACCTCCAGCTGCTGCGGCACCCCGGCGGCGCCCGCGACCAGCACCAGCGCGCAGCACGCCACCACCGCCGAGCGGCCACGGAACAGCCCTGCCACCGCCAGCCCGGCCAGCAGCGCCAGCGCCGGGGCGGTGACGAACAGGTAGCGGTCCACGTACACAGGTGTCACCAGATGGGAGACCGCGAGCAGCAGCAGCGGCGGCAGGAGCAGCCAGCCCAGCAGCGCCACCAGCCACGGCCGATCCACGGTGATCCGGCCGGCGGTGCGCGAGCCGCGCGACGCGAGCCACAGCAGCACCGCCCCGGTCAGCGCCACGGCGAACAGCAGCACCCCGGGCTCGGTCGCGCCCGCCGCCATCTTCGGGAATTTCAGCAGCACGTCAGGACCGCGCTGGGGGATCCAGCTGATCGCGTGCCGCTCGCCGTACCCCACCAAGCCCAGCACCAGGGCGGGCACGCCGCCGACGGCGAGGGCGGGCAGCATCCGCAGCAGCAGCGTCCGGCGCGGCAGCAGAACCGCGGCGGCCAGCAGTTGCGCGGGCAGGACGAGCACCGCGAACAGGTGCGTGCAGCACACCAGCGCCACACTCGCCCCGTACAGCACCCAGCGCCGCGCGGCAGGCGACTCGACGGTCCGATGCAGCGCCCAGAACGAGACCACCACCGCCGCGGCGGCAAAGGAGTACGACCTCGCGAAGGCCCCGTAATAGGACACCGAGGGCAGTACGGCGAACAGCGCGGCGGCCGTCACCCCCGCTCGCGTGCTGTGCAGCCTTCGGCCCAGCTCGACCAGGAACCCCGCGGCCACTGCGATCGCGATCGCGGATGGCAGCCGCAACCAGAGCTCCGCCGTGCTGACCATCGCCCAGAAGTGGATGAACACGTAATAGGGCAGGAAGTGACCGTCGATGTGCTGCGCGAGCTCCCACAGACCGGACAGTGACCGGGTGGCCGCGCTGATCGTGGCGATCTCGTCCCCGTTGAGGGTGGAAGCGCCCGTTCCGCTGAACGCCACCGCCCCGGCCGCCAGACCCGCCCACCATGGGCTTGACCTGGACGGACGTGTGGCAGGGGTGATGGGTGGGGCAAGCGTGGCGGTACTGGTCACCGGGGCAGAATACGCGCATAAGCTCGAAGCCATGCCTGAAGTAATCGTGTTCGATTTGTACGGCGTTATCGCTCGTACGCAAACGGATGAGGCGAAGCAGCAGCTCGTTGATCTGGCGGGAGCGCGGGGGGAGCCGTTCTGGGAGGCGTACTGGGCGTGCAGGCCCGCCTATGACGCCGGGCAGGAGAGCGCTCTGTACTGGGCTGACGTCGCCGAGCGGCTGGGCACCCGATTCGCCGATGTGCCGGCCCTGATCGACGCCGACCTGGAGAGCTGGTGCCACGTCGATCCCGAGATGGTGGCCGTGGTGCACGAACTCGCCGATCGCGGGCGGACGCTCGGGCTGCTCTCCAACATCATCGAGGAACTGGTGCCCATCTGGGAGGAGCGGCACGGGGACTGGCTGGGGCGCTTCACCGCGCTCACCTATTCGTGCCGGATCGGCGTGGCCAAGCCGGATCGGCGGGCCTACGAGATCTGTGCTGAGCGGCTGGGTGTGACCACGGGGGACGTGCTGTTCTTCGACGACAACGAGGTCAACGTGGTCGCGGCGCGCGCGGCGGGGATGTCGGCGGAGCTCTTCGCCTCGCCGGAGCAGGTGCGTACGCGCACCGCCTGAGGTCGTGGCGATTTGACGCCTGGCGGATCGCGACCTATGCTTTTAGTTCGCCCCGGGAGTGAGCCGGACGCCGACAGGCGGACGGGCCCCAGAGCGGCCCCTTGAGAACAGACCACTCGGCAGAGGCGCTTCATCGCGCTCAGGCACGAGCCGTCTCGGGTGTCTCCAGATCACCGAAAAACCGGTTGATTCGACAGGCGCAGGATGGCACGGTAAGTTACGAGGGTTGCCTCAGAAAAGGGGCACCGAATTCTAAATGGGTTAGCCGATTTCCAGCAAGTTCGCTGAATTTGACAGGAAATAAGCAAGCCCATTAAGCTAAGAATACGAAATGAGCGCCTCCGCCGCTCGGCCCTGATCAAGGGTTTGTGCGGGGATGTACGCGTCCGTTTCTTGAGAACTCAACAGTGTGTTAAAAGCCAGTGCATGATGCACAACCCCGTCATTTATGACGGATTCCTTTGGTTGACATTTTTGCGAATGTTGGCCGGGTGAAACCATTCCAAGCATTTTTTGGAGAGTTTGATCCTGGCTCAGGACGAACGCTGGCGGCGTGCTTAACACATGCAAGTCGAGCGGAAAGGCCCTTCGGGGTACTCGAGCGGCGAACGGGTGAGTAACACGTGAGTAACCTGCCCCTGACTCTGGGATAAGCCCGGGAAACTGGGTCTAATACCGGATATGACCGCCCCAGGCATCTGGTGGTGGTGGAAAGTTTTTTCGGTTGGGGATGGACTCGCGGCCTATCAGCTTGTTGGTGGGGTAATGGCCTACCAAGGCGACGACGGGTAGCCGGCCTGAGAGGGCGACCGGCCACACTGGGACTGAGACACGGCCCAGACTCCTACGGGAGGCAGCAGTGGGGAATATTGCGCAATGGGCGAAAGCCTGACGCAGCGACGCCGCGTGGGGGATGACGGCCTTCGGGTTGTAAACCTCTTTCAGCAGGGACGAAGTTGACGTGTACCTGCAGAAGAAGCGCCGGCTAACTACGTGCCAGCAGCCGCGGTAATACGTAGGGCGCAAGCGTTGTCCGGAATTATTGGGCGTAAAGAGCTCGTAGGTGGCTGGTCGCGTCTGCCGTGAAAGCCCGCAGCTTAACTGCGGGTCTGCGGTGGATACGGGCCGGCTAGAGGTAGGTAGGGGCAAGTGGAATTCCTGGTGTAGCGGTGAAATGCGCAGATATCAGGAGGAACACCGGTGGCGAAGGCGGCTTGCTGGGCCTTACCTGACGCTGAGGAGCGAAAGCGTGGGGAGCGAACAGGATTAGATACCCTGGTAGTCCACGCTGTAAACGTTGGGCGCTAGGTGTGGGGATCTTCCACGATCTCCGTGCCGGAGCTAACGCATTAAGCGCCCCGCCTGGGGAGTACGGCCGCAAGGCTAAAACTCAAAGGAATTGACGGGGGCCCGCACAAGCGGCGGAGCATGTTGCTTAATTCGACGCAACGCGAAGAACCTTACCAAGGTTTGACATCACCCGGAAACGTGCAGAGATGTGCGCCTCTTCGGACTGGGTGACAGGTGGTGCATGGCTGTCGTCAGCTCGTGTCGTGAGATGTTGGGTTAAGTCCCGCAACGAGCGCAACCCTTGTTCCATGTTGCCAGCAACCTCTTCGGAGGGTTGGGGACTCATGGGAGACTGCCGGGGTCAACTCGGAGGAAGGTGGGGATGACGTCAAGTCATCATGCCCCTTATGTCTTGGGCTGCAAACATGCTACAATGGCCGGTACAGAGGGCTGCTAAGCCGTAAGGTGGAGCGAATCCCTAAAAGCCGGTCTCAGTTCGGATTGGGGTCTGCAACTCGACCCCATGAAGTCGGAGTCGCTAGTAATCGCAGATCAGCAACGCTGCGGTGAATACGTTCCCGGGCCTTGTACACACCGCCCGTCACGTCACGAAAGTCGGCAACACCCGAAGCCCGTGGCCCAACCAGCTTGCTGGGGGGAGCGGTCGAAGGTGGGGCTGGCGATTGGGACGAAGTCGTAACAAGGTAGCCGTACCGGAAGGTGCGGCTGGATCACCTCCTTTCTAAGGAGCACCGGCTGGTGGCGGAAGCCATCGGTCTACGCTGTGACTGCGAGCGATCGTCTCGCACACGGCAGCTCATTAGTGGAGCACTGGCTACTCAATCGGTTCGGATTGCCGGATCGTTAGTACCGTCGCTGGTGACAGCGGAGGGGAACGCGGTTGCGGGGGTTCGGCTGGGTTGGACACACTGTTGGGTCCTGAGGGAACGGACCGGCGGGCCCGCTGAGGCGGGCTTGTTGTCTGTTACCACCTCATGCAGGGCCGACCTTCCGTCATACCGGTCTGATGCGATTCGTCGTGTTGGGTGTCTGGTGGTGGGTGGGGTTGGTTGCTGTTTGTTGTTTGAGATTTGCATAGTGGACGCGAGCATCTTTGTGGCCAAGTTTTTTAGGGCACACGGTGGATGCCTAGGCATCAGGAGCCGATGAAGGACGTGGGAGGCTGCGTTAAGCCTCGGGGAGTCGCCAACCAGACGTTGATCCGGGGATGTCCGAATGGGGAAACCTAGCACCAGTCATGTGGTGTTGCCTCCGCCTGAATGTATAGGGCGGTTGGTGGTAACGCGGGGAAGTGAAACATCTCAGTACCCGTAGGAAGAGAAAACAACAGTGATTCCGTGAGTAGTGGTGAGCGAAAGCGGATGAGGCTAAACCGGGCGTGTGTGATAGCCGGCAGGCGTTGCACGTCCGGGGTCGTGGGACCTTCTTGAAGGAGCTGCCGTTTCTTCGGACAGTAAAAAATCGTCAGGGTAGTCGAAGCCTCTGGGAAGGGGCGCCGTAGACCGTGAGAGTCGGGTAGACGAAACCTTGTCGACTGTCGGAGGGGATCCCAAGTAGCACGGGGCCCGAGAAATCCTGTGTGAATCTGCCAGGACCACCTGGTAAGCCTAAATACTCCCTGATGACCGATAGTGCACGAGTACCGTGAGGGAAAGGTGAAAAGTGCCCCGGTGAGGGGTTGTGAAATAGTACCTGAAACCGTGTGCCTACAAGCCGTAGGAGCTTAGCCGGAACTTGTTTCGGCTGTGATGTGACTGCGTGCCTTTTGAAGAATGAGCCTGCGAGTTATGGTGTGTGGCGAGGTTAACCCGTGTGGGGGAGCCGTAGCGAAAGCGAGTCTGAATAGGGCGTTTGAGTCGCATGCTGTAGACCCGAAGCGGAGTGATCTACGCATGGGCAGGTTGAAGCTCAGGTAAGACTGGGTGGAGGACCGAACCCACCAGGGTTGAAAACCTGGGGGATGACCTGTGTGTAGGGGTGAAAGGCCAATCAAACTCCGTGATAGCTGGTTCTCCCCGAAATGCATTTAGGTGCAGCGTCACGTGTTTCTTGCCGGAGGTAGAGCACTGGATGGCTAATGGGCCCGACAAGGTTACTGACGTCAGCCAAACTCCGAATGCCGGTAAGTGAGAGCGTGGCAGTGAGACTGCGGGCGATAAGGTTCGTAGTCGAGAGGGAAACAGCCCAGATCACCGACTAAGGCCCCTAAGCGTGTGCTAAGTGGGAAAGGATGTGGAGTCGCAGAGACAACCAGGAGGTTGGCTTAGAAGCAGCCACCCTTGAAAGAGTGCGTAATAGCTCACTGGTCAAGTGATTCCGCGCCGACAATGTAGCGGGGCTCAAGTACACCGCCGAAGTCGTGGCATTCATCATCTCTTTCGGGGGGTGGTGGATGGGTAGGGGAGCGTCGTGCAGCCGGTGAAGCGGCAGAGTGATCTAGTCGTGGAGGCTGTGCGAGTGAGAATGCAGGCATGAGTAGCGAATCGAGGGTGAGAAACCCTCGCGCCGGATGACCAAGGGTTCCTGGGCCAGGCTAATCCGCCCAGGGTAAGTCGGGACCTAAGGCGAGGCCGACAGGCGTAGTCGATGGACAACGGGTTGATATTCCCGTACCCGCTTTAACGCGCCCATACTGAACCTCGTGATGCTAAGAGTCCTTAACTCGCCTAAAGCCTTCGGGCTTGGGGTCAGAGTGAACGCTCGGTCCGATCGGGTAGTAGGTAAGCGATGGGGTGACGCAGGAAGGTAGTCCAGCCCAGGCGATGGTAGTCCTGGGGTAAGCATGTAGGGAGTGGGGTAGGCAAATCCGCCCCGCATTAATCCTGAGATGTGATGCCGAGCCGATTGTGGTGAAGTGGATGATCCTATGCTGCCGAGAAAAGCCTCTAGCGAGTGTTGTGGCGGCCCGTACCCTAAACCGACTCAGGTGGTCAGGTAGAGAATACCAAGGCGATCGGGTGAACTGTGGTTAAGGAACTCGGCAAATTGCCCCCGTAACTTCGGGAGAAGGGGGACCTCTGCTGGTGATCGGACTTGCTCTGTGAGCTGGTGGTGGTCGCAGTGGCCAGGGGGAAGCGACTGTTTACTAAAAACACAGGTCCGTGCGAAGTCGTAAGACGATGTATACGGACTGACGCCTGCCCGGTGCCGGAACGTTAAGGGGACCGCTTAGCTGTGGTAACACAGCGAAGGTGAGAACTTAAGCGCCGGTAAACGGCGGTGGTAACTATAACCATCCTAAGGTAGCGAAATTCCTTGTCGGGTAAGTTCCGACCTGCACGAATGGCGTAACGACTTCCCCGCTGTCTCAACCACAGACCCGGCGAAATTGCACTACGAGTAAAGATGCTCGTTACGCGCAGCAGGACGGAAAGACCCCGGGACCTTCACTACAGCTTGACATTGGCGTTTGGAACGTCTTGTGTAGGATAGGTGGGAGACTGGGAAGCTGTCACGCTAGTGATGGTGGAGTCATTGGTGAAATACCACTCTGGTCGTTTTGAACGTCTAACTCTGGTCCGTGATCCGGATCGGGGACAGTGTCTGGTGGGTAGTTTAACTGGGGCGGTTGCCTCCTAAAGAGTAACGGAGGCGCCCAAAGGTTCCCTCAGCCTGGTTGGCAATCAGGTGTTGAGTGTAAGTGCACAAGGGAGCTTGACTGTGAGACTGACGGGTCGAGCAGGAGCGAAAGCTGGGACTAGTGATCCGGCATCGGCATGTGGAAGCGGTGTCGCTCAACGGCTAAAAGGTACCCCGGGGATAACAGGCTGATCTTCCCCAAGAGTCCATATCGACGGGATGGTTTGGCACCTCGATGTCGGCTCGTCGCATCCTGGGGCTGGAGTAGGTCCCAAGGGTTGGGCTGTTCGCCCATTAAAGCGGTACGCGAGCTGGGTTTAGAACGTCGCGAGACAGTTCGGTCCCTATCCGCTGCGCGCGCAGGAGACTTGAAAGGAGCTGTCCCTAGTACGAGAGGACCGGGACGGACGAACCTCTGGTGTGCCAGTTGTACCGCCAGGTGCACGGCTGGTTGGCTACGTTCGGAAGGGATAACCGCTGAAAGCATCTAAGCGGGAAGCTCGCCTTGAGATGAGGTCTCCCACCATGAGAGTGGGTAAGGCTCCCGGTAGACGACCGGGTTGATAGGCCGGAGGTGGAAGCACGGTAACGTGTGGAGCTGACCGGTACTAATAGGCCGAGGACTTGACCACAAAGCTTTTGCTTCTTGTGAGTGTGTGCTGCGTTCTGTACTCTTCGCCGGGTCCGGAACAGCGCCGCACTGTGAGAAGGCATCTTGCTCGCGTCCACTACGCAATTCTGAGACAACAAGCAGGTATCGGTTCACCTAGCGTGCTGGGTGTGGCTGGTGTTGTTTGTGTGTTTCGCAGGGTTACGGCGGTTATGGCGGGAAGGAAACACCCGGTTACATTCCGAACCCGGAAGTTAAGCTTCTCTGCGCCGATGGTACTGCACTCGGGAGGGTGTGGGAGAGTAGGTCACCGCCGGACAATCTTTCAGGTAGGGCCCCGACACTTTGGCTGTCGGGGCCTTATCTGCATTTCTGGGGTTTTTCGCCGCCGTCTAGTCGGCTCACAGGGGTTTCACGCCTATGGCGCGTGAGACCCCTTTTTTTATGCCGCATAAGTCTGATGTTGCCGCTCTTGAGATCAGTGGTCGTTGGCCGGGCGCACGACAAAGATGCCCCAGCCCAGGTACTGCCGGCCGTACTCCAGATGTGAGGTTCTTGAGCGGGACAGGAAGGTGCGAATCTCGGCGGCCTCGGGGTCGGCTGGGTTGTCGCGCAGCCAGTCGCTGAGGGTCCACCATTGGCTCGCCACGTATCTGTCCCAGTCGTCGGGGCTGGCCAGGATTATTTCCAGGAGCTCGAATCCCGCCTTTTCGATGCGCGCTGCCGTACCGGCCAGAGAGGTGAAGGTGTTCTCGGCCACGCTTAGGGAGGTCAGGGCCTCTGGCGGGGGTGGATTGATCCAGTAGCACTCGCCGACCAGAGCGATGCCGTCAGGGCGGAGCGGCCGGCGCATTATTTCGAGCGTGCCGGCCAGGCCGTCGCCGATCCAGGTCGCGCCGATGCAGGAGACGATGTCGTACGACTGTGGTTCGTCGACGTACGTGGCGGCGTCTGCTTCGACGAAGCGGACGCGGTCGGCGACTCCCTGCTCGTCGGCGCGTGCTTGCGCGGCTTCGAGGAACACTTTGCTGATGTCGACGCCGACGCCCTGCAGGCCGTACTGGGCGGACCAGAGGGTGAGCATCTCGCCCTTGCCGCAGGCCAGGTCCAGGTGGCGGGTGGCTGGAGTGATGCGACAGATCTCGCCGAGCTGGCGGAGCTTGTTCTCGGTGAGCGGATTGAGAATGCGATGGCGTGATTCGGCGATTTCGTGGAAGCGCAGGGACATGCGGTCAGTTTCGCGAATCATCTCGTGCCGGGCGACTGGTTATCCGGCGGGCGTCCGGCGCTCGCGTGTGCTGTGGCTTGCTAGGCTTGTGTCACCGGGCCACCCCACCACGGGTGGCCTTCGTCGCGTAAGGCCTTCGACAGGCGGCGACCAGCCACGGCGGGCCGCCGTACAGAGCAAGGGTCCGCTGAGTGAGCCAACGAAATGGACCTAGAAGTGAACAGAGATAGCGGATCGGACGGCGGACAGCGCAGTCGCGGCGACCACGAGGACGGGCGCTCCAGCGGCGGTGACAGGAGCGGCGGCGGCTACGGTTCCCGCGGGCGCGAGGAGCGCGGCTCCAGGAGCGACCGTCCGTCCCGCTCCGACGATGGCGGGGCGCGTCCGTTCAGCCGTGATGACCGCGGGCCACGGCGTGACGAGGGAGGGCGCGGCGACCAGGGACCGCGCCGGGATTATCCGCGTAGTGATGAGCGGCGTCCTTACCAGGATCGGAATTCTGGTTCGCAGGGACGTGGCGAGCGAGGTACCGGGCGGGATGACCGCGGTCCTCGTGCCGGAGGCGGTCAGCGTGATGACCGTGGGAGCGGCTACCGCTCCGGACCTCGTACTGAGGGGGCTCCTGAGCGTCGGCCGTTCCGGGATGATCGGGGTCCTCGTCGTGAGGGCACCTCTGGCGGTGACCGTCGGCCGTTCCGGGACCGCGACGATCGTGCTCCTCGTGCTGAGGGCGCCTCTGAGCGCAGGCCCTTCCGGGATCGCGATGATCGGGGTCCCAGGAGCTCTGATCGTGGGCCGCGTGCTGAGGGTGGTTCCGGTGAGCGTCGTCCGTATCGGGGTGGCGACGATCGGGGGGCTCGTGGCGAGGGTGGCGACAGTCGGCCTCCGTTCCGTGCGCGGGACGATCGTGGGGGTTCCGCCGGTGGCGAGCGCCGTCCGTTCCGGGACCGGGACGATCGTGGTCCTCGTAGCGAGGGCGCCTCTGGTGGCGAGCGTCGGCCGTTCCGGGACAGGGATGACCGTGGGCCTCGTAGTGATTTCCGTTCCGATCGTGGTGGTCGTCCTGAGGGTGCCTCGGGTGAGCGTCGGCCGTTCCGGGATCGGGATGACCGGGGTCCTCGTGCTGAGGGTGCCTCCGGCGGCGAGCGCCGGCCGTACCGGGACGACCGTGGGCCGCAGCGTGGGGGTGGTTTCCGCGACGATCGTGGGGGATCCTCCAGCGGTGAGCGTCGGCCGTTCCGCGATGATCGTGGGCCGCGTGCTGAGGGTGGTTCCGGTGAGCGTCGTCCGTATCGGGGTGGCGACGATCGGGGGGCTCGTGGTGAGGGCGGCTACCGCTCTGATCGGGGTCCTCGTGGCGAGGGTGGCGACAGTCGGCCTCCGTTCCGTGCGCGGGACGATCGTGGGGGCTCCGCCGGTGGCGAGCGTCGGCCGTTCCGGGACAGGGATGACCGTGGGCCTCGTAGTGATTTCCGTTCCGATCGTGGTGGTCGTCCTGAGGGTGCCTCGGGTGAGCGTCGGCCGTTCCGGGATCGGGATGACCGGGGTCCTCGTGCTGAGGGTGCCTCCGGCGGCGAGCGCCGGCCGTACCGGGACGACCGTGGGCCGCAGCGTGGGGGTGGCGAGGGCCGGCCTCCGTTCCGTGGGCGGGACGATCGTGAGGGCTCTGCCGGTGGTGAGCGCCGTCCGTTCCGGGACCGGGACGATCGTGGGGGTTCCGCCGGTGGTGAGCGTCGGCCGTTCCGGGATCGGGACGATCGTGGGCCTCGGCGGGAAGGCGGGTATCAGGGCGGTAATGACCGTTCGCGGTCGTTCTCACGGGATTCGCGTGAGGAGCGTCCCGACAGTGGGACACGGGCGAGGTACGGCAGGGACGACCGTGCGGCGGAGGCCCCGGCGCGCGAACCGTTGCCCGAGCTTGAGCCGGACATCACGGCTGACGAGCTCGACAAGGAAGTGCGTGAGGAGCTTCGGTCCCTGCCCAACGACCTGGCGGAGCTTGTCGGCCGGCACATGATCGCCGCCGAGCGTGCTCTCGAACAGGATGACCCCGACAAGGCGTACGAACACACCAAGGCGGCTCGTAGGTTCGCGGCCCGCATCGGCGTTGTACGTGAGGCGGCCGGCATCGTCGCCTACCGTGCGGGGCACTTCTCCGAGGCGCTGAGCGATCTGCGTGCCGCGCGGAGAATGACCGGTTCGGATGCGTACCTGCCGATCATGGCTGACTGCGAGCGGGGGATGGGCAGGCCGGAGCGGGCGCTGGACCTTGTGCGTTCGCGGGAGGCTGATCGTCTCGACCGGGCAGGCCGTATCGAGCTGTCGATCGTCGAATCTGGCGCTCGGCGCGACCTCGGGCAGCACGACGCCGCCGTCATCACCCTCCAGCGCCTGCCCGAGCTGCGCGATTCGCAGCCGAAGCCCTGGTCCGCGCGGCTCGCCTACGCCTACGCTGACGCGCTGGCCGAGGCGGGGCACGAGGAGGCGGCCACGGACTGGTTCGGCAGGGCGATGGCCTTCGACGAGGACGGGGAGACGGAGGCCGCCGAGCGGTACGCCGAGCTGACCGGTGCCGTGATCGAGGACGTCGAGGAGGAATTCGTCGACGACGATGACTCCGACGAGGCGTCCGTGGAGGAGGGTGACCTTCTCGAAGACTCGGCGGCGGAGGAGTCCGACGAGATCGTCGACGAGTATCCGGAAGACGCCGATCCGGGGATCGATCAGGACGCTTCTGACTCGGTCGAGGTGACGGAAGTCGCCGCCGGCGATCTGGCGGACACTCCCGCTGAGGCTGGGTCGGAGCGGGATGAAGTTCCGAGCGGCTCGAAGGATGCTGATCGAGGCGACGTCCTGGATGACCCGCGTGATGGGGAGCGGGACGACGCTCTGGACGATGGCCCTGATGCGAAGCAGGACGACGTTCAGGACGAGCCGCGCGATGCGGAGCGGGACAGCGTTCAAGATGGGGCGGAGGATGCCGGGTCGGGTGATCTTCTGGATGACCCGGAGGACGCCGAGTCGGACGAGGTCTCGGAGGTTGCCGGGTCGGGTGACTCGGAAGGCGATGTCTCTCCGGCTGCGCAGCCGGAGAAGGTCATGGAGCTTGGTGTTCCGAGCATCACCCCGGCTTTCATCGAGCCGGACTTCGGTGACATCCTCGACCAGCCCGACGAGGAGCCTCAGGACACCTCGAAGCGCGACAAGTAAGCCTTCATGCGGGTACGGCTCCCGTACCCGCATGAAGAGTTACGGCGTGACGCGGTCGAGCCAGTGCAGGATGCCCGCGACGTTCGAGGGAGCGCCGCTGAGGAGTTCGAGCTGCTCGGCCGCGCCGTCTTCGGCGGCGAGCGCGCTGTAGCGCTCCTTGGTACGGTCGCGGACCATCGCGACGGCATGATCGAGGTCCATGCCCTCGGCGTGGGCCTGGCGGGTCAGATCCACCCAGATCTGGAGTTCTTCCGCGGATCGTTCGAGCGTTTCATGTACGGCATCAACCGGTCCGTAGTGGCTGAACAGCAGCCGCTGCGGACCGAGCGCCTCGAACAGGGCGATCGAGTTGAGTGCCGTCTGCAGGTCGAAGTCCGGTGGGGGCGTCGCGGGACGGAGGTCGCCGGTCTCGGGCAGGTAGACGCCCGCGGCGTCGCCGACATACAGGTCACCGGTGGCGGAATCGATCAGGCCCACGTGGTGCTTGGCGTGGCCGGGCGAGTAATGGCTGCTCAGTGTTCTGCCGTTGCCGAGATCGATGGCTCCGGTGTCGCCCAGTGCGACGATGCGTTCGGCTTCGGTGGGCGACAATTCCCCGAAAAGCGTGTCGAGGCGATCTCCCCACACCATGCGGGCGCTGGCCATCAAGCGGGACGGCTCGGCCAGGTGCCGCGCGCCCTTCTCATGGACGACCACCTGCGCGGAGGGGAAGAATTTGGCGATGTCGCCCACTCCGCCCGCGTGGTCCAGGTGGATGTGCGTGACCACCACCGTGGCGAGGTCCTCCGGGCCCACGCCCAGCGAGGCCAGCGCATCGCGCACCACCGGCGCGGACGTCGAGGTCCCGGTCTCCACCAGGCATGGGCGATCACCGAGGATCAGGTAACCGGCGGTGATTCCGGTGTAGCCGGCCATCTTCGTGTCGATCTCATAGACGTCGCCGCCTAGGGCGGTGATGTTGTCCACAGGCACTCCCGAGCAGCGTCGGCTATCCCCAGAACGGCGTTCGAGCCGAACCGGACTTCCTCTCATCGTAGAGAGTGATCTCCACCACGACATCAAGGGGAGGACGACAGTGGACCGCAACGAGGTCTTGCTGGTGGGGCGGCTGTCGGCGGCGGTGGAGGACCGGCGCCTGCCGAGCGGCGACATCATGACGAAATGGCGGCTGCTGGTGCGCCGCCGCAAGCACGGGCGCGTCGGAAGCCACACGGACAGCATCCCCTGCGTCACCTTCGACCCGGAGGCGGCCGAGCTCGTCCGGAATCTCAAGCCCCGAGACGCGATGGAGATCACCGGTGCCTTCCGCTGCCGGGTCTACGGCCCGACGGGGGCGAAGATCTGGTGTTACCAGGTGGAGGTGAGCACGGTCAGACCGCTCGAGGCCGAGCTCTTGCCTCAGGCGGAGTCCTTGGCCGAACCCGATCCGCCGGAGTCCTTGCGGCCCCGGCCGGTGGCTTATCTCGCTGATGCGAGTTGATGGCATGGGGGTGCGGTGGGTGGCGTACGGGCGTGCGTGAGGTCGGCCAGCTGAGCCGGTGACGTTGAGGCCGGCCTGGTCGGCTGAGCCGGTGGCGCTGAGATCCACCGGGTCGGCTGGGCCGGTGGCGTTGAGGTCGGCTTGGCCGGCTGGGCCGGTGGCCGGGTGAGGGTGGTCCAGCCAGTGCGGGGTGGGGTTGGCTCAGTCGGTGGCGAAGGTGCGGAGGACGAGGCCTGTTCTGGGTTTTGGGCCGAAGGAGGTGGATTTGCGGGGGACTCGTTCGCCGCCCGCCGCGACTGCCAGCACGTCGTTCATGGCCAGCGGCTTGAGGATGACGGCGGTGCCGCCCGTGGTGATGGCCAGTCTCGCGGCGGCCTGAGCGTCGTGGTGCACGATGCGTACGGTCTGCTCGTTGTCCTCCAGGCCCCACACCTTCGGTAGGACGAACTCGGTGAGGATGGAGGTGTTCAGCGAGTTCCATCGGTCGGAGTGGTCGGCGGGCATGGCGAGGGCGAGCTGCACGGGATCAGGGTCGGTGATGAGGTGGACGCCTTCCTCGCCGGCCAGCAGGAATGCGGGCTCGCCGGCGGCGCCGAGGGCGGCCAGGCCATGTTCGAGGTCCCCGTGATCGTGGACGCGCCAGGATCCTCTCGCCCGGGCGACCGCCTCCTCCAGGGGGAGGTCGGGGATGACCCGGTGGATCGCCTGGAGGTTCGGCGCGTACGTGGTGGAGTCCACGAGCAGGGCGAGGCCGAAGTCCCATGGGCTCGACTCACGCCGGCTCGGTCCGGGCTTCAGAGCGTCCGTACGGGGTGTGTCTTCTGAGGCCGGCGGGATCGTTTGCTCGGCTGGGGCGGGGGGTGCCGTGGTGGGCTGGGCTGCGGTGGGGGGTGCGGTGGTCGGCTGGGGTTCGGCGGAGGCTGCGGTGGTCTGGGTGAGGTGTTGCTGGCGCTGAAGGACGCGGTAGGTGGCGTATCTGTGGTGGCCGTCGGCGATGAGCGCTTGGCGGGGGTGGAGGTCGGCGTTGATGGCGTCGATCTCGGCCTGGTCGGTGATGCACCAGAGGCGGTGGGTCAGGTCATCTTCCGTGTGGGCGGTGATGAGGGGCGGGCGCGTTGCGGCCACCTCGTCCACCAGCGTCGTGGCCGCGCCGTGGTCGCCGTTGTAGAGGAGGAAGATGGGTTCGAGGTTGGCCTGGGTGGTGCTCATGAGCGCGAGGCGGTCCGTGATGGGGCCGGGGAGCACGTCCTCGTGCGGCAGGATGATGCGCTGCGCGGGATCGGTCAGGCCCACGTCCCCGATGAGTCCGCGCTGGAGGACGTCCTGGCCGCGCTGCTCGTAGACGTACAGGGCCGGCTGTTCGTCGCGGACGAGCACTCCGGACTTCAGCCAGGCCAGCAGGGTGTTGCGGGCCTCGCTGTACCGGGAGGGCGATGGGGCGGAGCCTTGGGGACGGTTAGGAATTGTGTCGGTATTTGTCGCATCGGTTGGCTGGGGAGCCTCGGGGAGTTGCCGTACATGTTCAATGGGGGCGTCCGATGAGGGCGGGGCGGGAAGGATGAGACGGACGACGTTGTTGGGATGGGAGTCCAGCAAGGTGTGGGCGTCCCCGTTCGAAATCAGGTCGTACGGTGGGGAGGTCACCTTGGCGGGATCATCAACGGCGAAACGGACACCCCGGAACGGGCGTAGCACAAGCCCATCCGGTATCGGCAGTTCGGAAATCCCCATACCGGGCATGCTGCCATAAACCCTTGAGCCTTTCCGTAGTAGCCCCGACGCCACGACGGCGTCCGATTCCGCAGGAAATCGTCGTATGTCGAAGAAGGAGAGCTCACGTATGGTCCAGGGCGGAAACGTACACGATGACCCCTATGGGACCCCGGGTGGTGATGTCTACGACTGGTACCAGCGTGGGGTGAAGTTGTTGCAGGAAGGTAGTCCGGCTGCCGCCGCCGCGCTGCTGGAGCGGGCCGCCGACGCTGAGCCCGACTCGCGCAGCATCCGGGAGGCGCTGGCCAGGGCGCAGTTCAACTCCCGGCAGTACGCCGAGGCGGCCAGCAGCTTCCGCCAGATCGTCGATGCGAACCCGGCGGAGGACTACGCCTATTTCGGGCTGGGGCTGTCGCTGTGGCGCACGGGTGACATCGAGGGGGCCCAGGAGCCGCTGGCCATCGCTGTGGCCATGCGTCCCGACGAGAACCACTACGTGTCGGCCTTGAAGAGTGTGCGCGCGACGCTGCGCGCGCGGCGGGAGATGTAGACCCGAGAGATTCTCGGCAGCGGCCCTTACGCAACAAGGGCAGCTTCGAAGGGCAAGCGGTTCGTGATCGCCGAGCTGACGCCGGAAGACGCCCGCCCACGAGTGAAGCCCGTGCGGTGAGCCTGCCTCAGAGCATGCGCGCCCTCGCCTCCCTCACCCGACCGACCCACCCTGACCCGACCAGGCCCTCACCCGACCGACCCACCCTGACCCGACCAGGCCCTCACCCGACCGACCCACCCTGACCCGACCCGCCCCCGACCAGAAGAGAACTGACCCGGCCCACCGGACAGGGTCGACCTGAGCCTGAACCGGGTCCTGAGCCCGAAGCGGGTGCCCAACCCGAACCGGGTCCCGAGCTTGAACCGGGGCGGTTCAGCGGGGCGTCAACTCCGGTCCCGGCTTGGCGCGGCTGACGAGGTGGTGGGGAGAGCGTGGGTTCGGGTTGGGTCAGGGGGTGTGGCGGGTGGCGTTGGACAGGATGGCGTGCCGGTAGTACGTCGCCAGGCCGGGAGTCGTGCGGTCGATGGCGGCTGTGAAACGCGGGTCCGTGACGTACAGCTCGGCGAGACCCCGGTGGATGTCGTACCCGCACGGATAGCACCAGCGGGTGATGTGCGCGCGGTGCTCCTCCGCCAGGTCCATCGCCTGCTCGCCGGTCGCCGGGGCGCCGGCCAGCATCAGGGCCGCCAGCCGGTCGGAGATGTCGGCCGCCTCGGCGGTGAAACGGGCCCAGTCCTGCTTGGTCATCGACCGGGTACGGGCGGCCGACTTCGTCCAGGCGTCGGTGCCGCCCCATCGCTGCTCCGCCTCGGTCGCGTACTCCTCCGGGGGGAAATCGCCAAAAAGCTCCGCCTTATCCTCTGGGGTGAGATTGAGTTCCATGGACATGGTCAGCCTCCTCATAGGTGGGTACGCCGCCGAGGCTAAGGTCTGACGCGACGTGAGAGTCAACGGAATGAGGCGCGGTGCTGATCGACGGCTACGACACCCTGCTACTGGACCTGGACGGGGTCGTCTATCTGGGTGATCGGGCGGTGCCGGGGGCGCCGCGGGCGTTGGAGGAGGCGCAGCGGTGTGGCGTGCGGCTGGCGTACGTGACCAACAACGCCTCGCGGACGCCCGCCGCGATCGCCGCGCACCTGCGCGCGCTGGGCGTGCCCGCGGGCAGTGCCGATGTCGTCACCTCGGCGCAGGCTGCGGCGCGGCTGGTCGCGGAGAGGGTTCCGGCGGGGTCGAACGTGCTGGTGGTGGGCGGGTCAGGGCTTCGGCTGGCGGTACGGGACCAGGGACTCAGGCCGGTCAGCACGGCGGCGGACTCGCCTGTGGCGGTGGTCCAGGGGTTCGCGCCGGGATTGTCGTACGGGCTGCTCTCGGAGGGGGCGCTGGCCGTCCGGCAGGGGGCGCTGTTCGTGGCCTCCAACGGCGACAGCACGATGCCCACGGGGCGCGGGGAGCAGCCGGGCAACGGGTCGATGGTCCGGGTGATCGCCACCGCCACGGGGGTGGAGCCGGTGTACGCGGGTAAGCCCGATCCGCCGCTGCATCGCGAGTCGGTGATCCGTACGGGGGCGCGGCGGCCGCTGGTGGTGGGGGATCGGCTCGACACCGACATCGAGGGCGCCGTGAACGCGGGTGTCGACGGGCTGGCGGTGCTCACGGGCGTCTGCACTCCGCTCGACCTGCTCACGGCGCCTGCCCGGCGCAGGCCGACGTACGTGAGCGAGGATCTGTCCGCGCTCCTGCGGCCCTATCCAGAGGTACGGCACGGCGCCTGCGGAGGCTGGCGGGCCGGGTGGGTGAACGGCTCGCTGCGCCTGGAGGGAGACGGCAGCCGGATCGACGGGCTGCGCGCCGCCTGCGACGCGGCCTGGGCCGAGGCGGGTGCGGGCAGCGCCGAGGAGGACGCGGTCAAGCCGGTGCTCGACCGCATCACCTGACACCGTCCACGGTCGATCGCCGTACCAGCTGAGGTCGCGGGAGGCGGCGACGCCGGGGAGGGCGCCGGGCGGGTTGGGGGTGGCCCGGGGTGCCGCCGGGCAGCCTGGAGCTGGGGGTGGCACGAGGCGCCGCCGGGCAGCGGGGAGCTGGGGGTGGTGGGGGCGGCGCAGCTGGGTGGGCTGGAGGTCATAGGAGGCGGCGTAGGCGGAGGAGGTCGCCGAAGCTTGCGTCGATCTTCACCCGTCCGCCGAACAGCGCGCGGGCCAGGTCGAGCCGGCCGTCGGCCAGTGCGATCAGGTCGTCGCTGCCGATGGTGAGCTTGACGTCGGCCGGCTTGCCGTCGGCCGGAGCCCGCTCCAGGAACGGGTCCAGCCCTCCGTGGTGCAGGCGGCCGTAGAAGACGACGTCAAGGTCGGACAATCTGCAGCTGACCGTACGCTCGACCACATGCTTGGCCCGGTCCGCCTCGTCGATCTCGTCGAACTGGGCGACGAGCTTGACCAGTGCCGTCCGGCACTCCTCGACGCTTGCCATGGTGTTCCCTTCTGCCCTTTTACGGTCCGTAGCGTTCCACATCACGGTCGCTCGTACGAACCTCCAACGACTGACACCCCTTCCAAGGTCCCGGACGCTTCCGCGAGGCGTTACCGTCGTGTCATGAGTGAGCTGCCGGAGGAGACCGGCGACGAGCGGGTCGACGCGGTCCTCGCGGGGCTGGCCCGCCTGCCCGGGTTGCCGGTGAGCGACCACGTGGCGGTCTTCGACGAGGCGTTCTCCGGGCTGGAGGCCACCCTCGGCGCTGTGGACGCCCAGTGAGCCGCAGGCTCCGGCTCGACAGCGAGCTGGTACGCCGCGGCCTGGCCAGATCGCGGGAGCAGGCGGCCCAGCTCATCGAGACGGGCCGGGTCAGCGTGGGCGGCCGGCGCGCGGCCAAGCCCGCGACCCAGGTGGACACCGCGTCGGCCATCGTCGTGGCGGAGTCCGACGACGGGCCCGACTACGTCTCGCGCGGCGCGCACAAGCTGGTCGGGGCCTTGGACGCGTTCGGCGAGCTGTCGGTGGAGGGACGCCGCTGCCTGGACGCGGGTGCGTCCACCGGCGGGTTCACCGACGTGCTGCTGCGCCGCGGCGCCGCCGGCGTGCTCGCGGTCGACGTCGGCTACGGCCAGCTCGCCTGGCCGCTGCGCAGCGACGAGCGGGTGACGGTCATGGAGCGGGTCAACGTCCGCGATCTCACGCCCGACCAGGTCGGCGAGCCGCCGACACTGATCGTCGGCGACCTGTCGTTCATCTCGCTGCGGCTGGTGCTGCCCGCCCTGGTGGCGGTCGCGGCACCGCGGGCGGACTTCGTGATGCTGGTGAAGCCCCAGTTCGAGGTGGGCAAGGAGCTCGTCGGAGCGGGTGGCGTGGTGCGCGATCCCGAGCTGCGGGCCGGCGCCGTGCGCGAGGCCGCCGCCAAGGCGCGGGAGCTGGGCCTGAGCGTGCGCGGGGTCGTCGCCAGCCCGCTGCCCGGACCGGCGGGCAATGTGGAATACCTGCTCTGGCTGGGCAAGGGTGAAGGCGAGCCGCCGGTCGCCGACCTCGAGACCGAGATCCGGCGGGCCGTGGCGGAAGGGCCGCAATGAACCGGACCGTGCTGGTCACCGTGCACACCGGACGGGAAGCCGCCATCGAGAGCGCCCGCCTGGTGATCGACCGGCTCCTCGATGCGGGCATTCGCGTCAAAGTGCTCGATGTGGAGGCGGGTGACCTCGGCTGCCATGGTGCGGAGGTGGTGACGGGTGAGCCCGGCGCCGTCAAAGACGCCGAGGTCATGATCGTGCTCGGCGGCGACGGGTCGCTGCTGCGCTCGGCCGAGCTCGCCAGGCCCACCGGCACCCCGCTGCTCGGCGTCAACCTCGGGCACGTCGGCTTCCTCGCCGAGGCCGAGGTCGCGGACCTGACCACCGCCGTCGACAGCGTGGTGGCGGGCCGCTACGACGTCGAGGAGCGCATGACCATCGACGTGCTCGCCAGGCAGAACGGTCAGATCATCGCCGACACCTGGGCGCTGAACGAGATCACCGTGGAGAAGCAGGACCGCATGCTGGAGGTGGTGGCCGAGATCGACGGCCACCCGCTGTCCCGCTGGGGCTGCGACGGTGTGATCTGCGCCACACCGACCGGCTCCACCGCCTATGCCTTCTCCGCGGGCGGTCCGGTGGTGTGGCCGGAGGTGGAGGCCATGCTCATGGTGCCGATCAGCGCGCACGCGCTGTTCGCCCGGCCGCTGGTCGTCTCGCCGCGCTCCACGCTCGCCGTCGAGATCCTCCCCGACACGCCCGGCGGGGTGCTGTGGTGCGACGGCCGCCGGCGCTTCGACCTGCCGTCGGGCGCACGGGTGGAGGTCCGGCGCGGCAGCGAGCCGGTACGGCTGGCCAGGCTGCACGGGGTGGAGAGCACCGGCGCGCCGTTCACCGACCGGCTGGTCGCCAAGTTCGAACTACCCGTTCAGGGGTGGCGCGGAAGGGTGCGACCCTGAGTCAATTGGTGAGCGAGCGCGTAGGATCACATGCGCACAGGTGTTCGGAACATGCCTGAGGCGTTCTGCCGAGCGCGTGATCATGAAACACGGAAGTGACGGGAGTGGGCAGTTGCGACCAAGGGTCGAGGAGGTCCGCATCCAGGGACTCGGCGTCATCGACGAGGCCGTGCTGGAGCTTTCGCCGGGCTTCAACGTGGTCACAGGCGAGACCGGTGCGGGCAAGACGATGGTCGTCACCGGGCTCGGACTGCTGTTCGGCGGCCGGGCCGACCCCTCGCGCATCCGTCCGGGCGCCGACAAGGCCACCATCGAGGGCACGCTCGTCATCGAGGGCGGCGGCCGCGTCGCCCAGCAGGTCGAGGACGTCGGCGGCGAGGTGGAGGGCGGCGAGCTCATCATCTCCCGCACCGTCTCCGCCGAGGGCAGGTCCAGAGCCTGGCTCGGCGGCCGCACCGTGCCGGTCGGCACCCTGACCTACCTCGCCGACGACCTGGTGGCCGTGCACGGGCAGATGGACCAGCAGCGCCTGCTGCAGCCCGCCAGGCAGCGCGCCTCCCTCGACCGCTACGCCGGAAACGACCTGGTCAAGCCGCTGCGCGCCTACACGCAGACCTACAAGCGGCACAAGCAGGTCGCCGCGTTGCTCGACGAGCTCACCACCAGGGCCAGGGAGCGTTCGCAGGAGGCCGACCTGCTCCGGTTCGGCCTGCGGGAGGTCGAGAAGGTCGACCCCAAGGCGGGCGAGGACCAGGACCTGCTCGGCGAGGAGGAGCGGCTCTCGCACGCCGACGCCCTGCGCAGCGCCGCGACCACCGCCCACACGGCGCTGCTGGGTGACCCGATGGAGGCCAGCGGCGGCGCGGATGACGTGATCTCGCTGCTGGGCGAGGCCCGCTCCGCCGTCGAGGCGGTGCGCGACTTCGACACCCAGCTCGCCGACATGGCCGACAGGCTCGCCGAGGCCGGCTACCTCATCGCCGACGTGGCCACCGACCTGGCGGCCTACGCCGAGTCGATCGAGAGCGACCCCGCCCGGCTGGCCGCCGTACAGGAGCGGCGCTCGGTGCTGACCGGGCTCATCAGGAAGTACGGCGAGGACAGCGCGTCGGTCCTGGCCTGGGCGCAGGAGGCCGCAGGCCGGCTGACCGAGCTCGAGGGCGACGACGAGCGCATCGGCGAGCTGACCCGCGAGCTCGAGGAGCTGACCGAGCGCCTGACCGAGCAGGCCGCCGAGCTCACCCGGGTCCGGGTGGCGGCCGCCGAGCGGTTCGGCCGGGCCGTCACCGAGGAGCTCACCGCCCTGGCCATGCCGCACGCCCGGGTGACCGTCGAGCTCTCCGAAGCGGCCGAGTTCGGCCCCGACGGCGTCGACGAGGTGGAGCTGCGGATGGCGGCCCACCCCGCCGCGCCGCCGCTGCCGCTCAACAAGGGCGCCTCGGGCGGCGAGCTGAGCCGGGTCATGCTCGCGATCGAGGTGGTGTTCGCCGGCGCCGACCCGGTGCCCACGTTCGTGTTCGACGAGGTCGACGCCGGAGTCGGCGGCAAGGCCGCGGTCGAGATCGGGCGCCGGCTCGCCCGGCTGGCCCGCACCGCGCAGGTGATCGTCGTCACCCACCTGCCGCAGGTCGCCGCCTTCGCCGACCAGCACCTGGTGGTGGAGAAGGCCGGGGACGGCAGCGTGGTGCGCAGCGGCGTCGTCACGCTCAATCACGAAGGTAGGGTCAAGGAGCTGTCACGCATGCTGGCCGGACTGGAGGACTCCGAGCTGGGCAGGGCACATGCGGAGGAACTGCTCGGCTTGGCCGCCAACGACCGGTGATCCTGCGTGACATAGTGGACACGCCCCGCAGTGCGTGGCCTCCTAAGTGATTCCCTCTGGCAGGATGGTCTTGATGAAGGTTCCGGGTAACAGGATGCCGGGCCTCCGCGGACGGAAGGTCAACGACCTTCCCGGTGTCACGGGTGTGGCGCGAATCGACCGGCGGACGAAGAGGCTCACCAAGCGCCTCAAGCCGGGCGAGATCGCGATCATTGACCACGTCGACGTGGACCGGGTCAGCGCGGAGGCACTGGTGTCATGCGAGGCCGCGGGCGTGGTCAACGTCGCCGCGGGCATCAGCGGTCGCTACCCCAACCTCGGCCCGCAGATCATCATCGAGGCCGGTGTCCCGTTCATCGACAACGCCAGCCAGGAGCTGTTCGAGCGGATCAAGGACGGCGACACCGTCCGACTGCACGAGGGGGCCGTCTACGTCGGCGACGAGGTCGTCGGCAAGGGCGAGGCGCAGACTCCCGAAGCCGTCGAGGCCGCCATGGCCGAGGCCCGGGCCGGCCTGGCCGTGCAGATCGAGGCCTTCGCCGTCAACACGATGGAGTACGTCCGCGGTGAGGGCAAGCTGCTCATCGACGGGGTGGGAGTGCCGCCGATCCGCACGCCCATCGAGGGCAGGCACGCCCTCATCGTGGTGCGCGGCTATCACTACAAGGAAGACATCGCCACCCTGCGCCCCTACCTGAGGGAATACCGGCCGGTGCTCATCGGCGTCGACGGCGGCGCCGACGCGCTCCTGGAGGCCGGCTACCTGCCCGACGTGATCGTGGGCGACTTCGACTCTGTCTCCACCAAGGCGCTCACCTGCGGCGCCGAGCTCATCGTGCATGCTTACCGGGACGGCCGGGCGCCCGGCCTGGAGCGAGTCCACCAGCTCGGCCGCGACGCCGTGATCTTCCCGTCGACCGGCACCAGCGAGGACATCGCGATGCTGCTGGCCGACGACAAGGGCGCCGAGCTGATCGTGGCCGTCGGCACCCACGGCACGCTGGAGGAGTTCCTCGACAAGGGCCGCTCCGGCATGGCCAGCACCTTCCTGACCCGGCTGCGCGTCGGCAGCAAGCTCGTCGACGCCAAGGGCGTGAGCATGCTCTACCGCAGCCGCATCTCCACCCCGCAACTGCTGTTGCTGGCGATCACCGCGCTGATCACGATGGGTGTCGCGCTCGCGCTGTCGCCGCTCGGCCAGACCTGGCTGAACGGCCTGCAAGATATCTGGAACTCCTTCATCTTCTGGTTGGTCGGGCTCTTCTCGTGATCGATTTCCGCTATCACCTCGTCTCCATCGTCGCCATCTTCCTGGCGCTGGCCGTGGGCATCGTTCTCGGCACCACGCTGCTGGAGAATCCCGCGATCAGGTCGGCCGAGGAGTTGACGCGCCAGCTCACCGCCGACAAGCAGGAGCAGCGCGGGCAGATCGACGAGCTGCTGAGACGCAACCAGGCCACCGACTCGTTCGTGACCACCCTCACCCCGAAGCTCGTCGAGGGTGAGCTCGCCGGCGAGCAGGTGCTGCTGGTGGAGGCGCCGGGCGTCAACGCCAGCATGCGCGAGGCCGAGCAGGAGATGCTCACCACGGCCGGCGCCGTGATCACCGGCCGCCTGTCGCTGGCCGACAGATACTTCGACCCCAAGAGCGCGGGCGTGCTCGACGGCCTGGTCAACCAGCTCAAACCCGCCGAGATGACGTTCGCTACGACGGCCACCACGCATGACAAGGCCGCCACCCTGATCGCCGCCACCGTCATGACCACCGACCAGGCCCAGGTGGGCGTCGCCGACCAGACGGCCGAGGCCGTGCTCACCGGCCTGGAGACGGGTGGGTTCCTCGACCTCGACGGCGACCCTGGCAAGCGGGCCACCCTCGCGGTGATGCTCGCGCCGGAGACCCCCTTCGAAGGCGACGGCGCACCGGCCCAGGCCGCGGCCTTCACCACGCTCGCCGGCGGGCTGGACGCCGGCGGCAAGGGCGTGGTGATCGCCGGGCCGCCCACCTCCGCCGCCGCCGGCGGCGTGATCACCTCGTTGCGCGAGGACGCCGAGCTCGCCAAGCGGGTCTCCAGCGTCGACCGGGTCGATCTGCCTGAGGGCCGGGTCGTGACCGTCTATGCTCTGCGGGAGCAAGTGAGCGGGGGCGCCGGACAATACGGCACCGGCCAGGGGGTCAGCGCGTTCCAGCCCGTGGAGCCGACCCCGACCCCGTCATCCACCGAGTCAGGGAGCTGACATGGCCCGTGGCCTGCTCTACGCCCTCGCCGGCGCCGCGCTCGGCGCCGCCGCGGCCCGCGCCGCCTACACCGCCTTCACCGCCTTCACCCGGGACAGGGACACGGGCAGTCGCTGGGCCCGCAAGAACCACCGGGGCGAGCCCATCACGCTGCTGGAAGGCCCCGCGTTCGTGGCCGGGGCCGGCGCGGCCGCCGCGATGGCGCCCGGTCTGCCGCCCCGGGTGCGGATGGCCGCCCTGCTCGCGGGCGCGGGCAGTGGAGCGCTGGGCGCCTACGACGACCTGTACGGGACGACCTCGTCCAAGGGCTTCAAGGGGCACCTGACGGCGCTCGCGCGCGGCGAGGTCACCAGCGGTGCCGTCAAGATCCTCGGGATCGGCGCGACCGGCCTCGCCGCCGCCGCCCTGGTCTCCCGCGGCCCGGTCGACACGATGGTCAACGGTGCCGCCATCGCCGGGGCCGCCAACCTGGCCAACCTGTTCGACCTGCGCCCCGGCCGGGCCATCAAGGTCGGGCTGCTCACCGGCGGGCCCCTGCTCGTGGCCGCCGTCGTCCGTGACGCGCCGATGACGGCGGCGCTGGCCGCGGTGCCGCTGGGCGCCGCCGCCGCGCTGCTGCCCGAGGACCTCGGCGAGCAGGCGATGCTCGGCGACGCCGGCGCCAACGCCCTGGGCGCCCTGCTCGGCCTCGCCGCCGTGACCCAGCTCGGCCGCCCCGGCAGGCTGGTCCTGCTCGGCACCGTGGCGGCGCTCACCGCCGCCTCGGAGAAGATCAGTTTTACCAAGGTCATCGCGGGCAACCCGGTGCTCAACCGGCTGGACATGCTGGGGCGCCGCCCCGTCGACCCCGTGTGAGGACCGTGCCCACCGTGATCGGGCGAATGTCAGGAGGAGTGTGACGTCCCGGCTCGCGCGCGGCGTGGCGGGAGGCGCGCTGCTCATCGGGGCGATCACCGTCCTGGCCCGCATCACGGGCTTCGCCAAGCAGTACGCCCTCGCCCAGACCGTCGGCACCAACTGCCTGTCCTCGGCCTACTTCACGGCCAACCAGATCCCCAACATCGTCTTCGAGGTCGTCATCGGCGGGGCGCTGGCCGGGATGGTGGTGCCGGTCCTGGCCGGCTCGGCGGCCGGAGTCACCGAGCCCGGGTCCGGCCGCGACCGGGTGGGGCGGATCACCTCGGCCCTGCTGACCTGGGTGCTCGTGGTGCTCGTCCCGGTGGCCGTGCTCACCGCGCTGCTGGCGGGGCCGATCGTCGGCCTGTTCAGCGTGGACGGGTGCGAGGCGTCGGCGGTGGACGCCGTCGCGACCCGGATGCTGGTCGTCTTCGCGCCGCAGATCCCCCTGTACGGCGTGGCCGTCGTGCTCTACGGCCTGCTCCAGTCGCACAACAGGTTCGCCGGGCCCGCCGTCGCGCCGCTCGTGTCCAGCATCGTGGTCATCGTCGGCTACCTGCTGTTCGTGCCGCTCAGCGACGGCACGGTGGACCCCGGCCAGGTCCCGAGGGCCGCCGAGCTCGCGCTGTCCGTCGGGACCAGCCTCGGCGTGCTGGCGCTCGTCCTCACCGTCGTCGGCCCCACCGCCCGGCTGGGGCTGCGATGGCGGCCCACGCTGCGCTTCCCCGAAGGGGTGGCCGGGCAGGTGCGCAGGCTCGCCCTGGCCGGGATCGCCGCGCTCCTGGCCCAGCAGGCTGCCATGGTGGTCGTGCTGGCCTTGTCCAACAAGGTGATCGGGGAGGGCGCGCTCGCGGCCTACAACTACGCGTGGGCCATCTACCTGGTGCCGTACGCGGTGCTGGCCGTACCGATCGCCACCAGTGCGTTCCCCCGGCTGAGCGCGCAGGCGGAGGGCGGCGAGACGGAGGCGTTCTCGGCGCTCGCGGCGAGCACCACGCGCGCGGTCGTGCTGGTGTCGGGGGTGGCGGCCGGGATGCTCGCCGCCGCGTCCGAGCCGGGGTCGGTGGTGTTCCTGGACAGCAGCCGGACCACCGTGTCGCCGGTCGAGCTGGCCCGGACGGTCGCGCTGTTCGCGCCGGGGTTGATCGGATACGGGCTCATCGCTCACCTGAGCCGGGTGCTGTACGCCCTCGGGCGGGGCCGGGCCGCCGCCGCCGGGACGGTGCTGGGGTGGGGGGTGGTGATGGTGGCGCAGACCGGGTTCGCGCTGGCGTTTCCCACCGGGTGGCAGATCGCGGGGATGGCGCTGGGGATGACCGCCGGGATGACCGTGGGCGGGGGAGTGCTGCTGTTCTTCGTGGTGCGGGCGCGGGGCAGGGCCGCGATGGCCGGGCTGGGCCGGGCGGCGGCCGCCGCCGTCGTGGGGGGCGCGGCCGGGTTCGGGGCGGGGGCCGCCGTGGCGAGCGCGTTCGGGGCGACGGGGACGTGGGCGAACGTGGGGGCGACGCTGCTGGCCGCTGTTCTGGCGCTGGCCGTGGGAGGCGGCGTCGTGATTCTCATGGACCGGGGCGACGCCAGGATGGTGGCCGACGCGCTCGGTAAGCGCGGGGGTTGATGAGACTGGGCGGAGGTCCGTGCGGGCGGAGGCCCGTGTGCTGGGTGGAGGCCCGTCAGTCCGGGCGGAGGCCTATGCGCTGGGTGGAGGCCTGTCAGTCCAGGAGAGGCCCGTGTGCTGGGCGGAAGCCGGTCAGGCCTGGTGGAGGTCTTTGTGGCTAGGGGAAGTCCGTCCATCTGGGAAGAGCTTGGTGGGGCTGGGCCGGGGGTGCGCGGCTCAGCGGGGCTTGTGAGGTGAGGGCGGGGTGGTGACGGTTGGTCGAGAGGGAGGAGTGGCTGTGCGGGTGGCTTTCGTGCTGGGCACCACGTCAGGAGGTACCGGGCGGCATGTGCTGATGCTGGCCGGTGGCCTGGCGCGGCTCGGGCATCGCGTGCTGGTGGTGGGGCCGCGCAGCGTGGAGGAGCGGTTCGGGTTCGGCGCGGTGGGAGCCCGGTTCGCGGAGGTGCGCGTCTCCGAGCGGCCGGATCCGGTCAACGACCTGCGGACGGTTCTGGCGATCAGACGTCTGACCAGGGGGGCCGACGTGGTGCACGCCCACGGGCTGCGCGCCGGGGCGCTGGCCGGGCTGGCATGGCGGGGCGGGGCAGGGATGCTGGTTCGCCGGGATAGGCCGAGGGTGCCGGTGCACCGGGGTGGGCCGGGGCTGCCGGATCGGCAGGGTGGCCCGGGGCTGGTTGTCACCCTGCACAACGCGCTCACCGCCGGGGGCGCCGTCGGGGCGGTTTACGGGGTGCTGGAGCGGATCGTGGCGCGGCTGGCCGATCAGGTTCTGGTCGTCTCGCCCGATCTGGGAGAGCGGATGCGTGCGCTCGGCGCCCGAGATGTGCGCCCGGCGGTGGTGCCCGCGCCGGTACCGCGCGCCGCCCGGCGCTCCCCCGCCGAGGTGCGGGCGGAGCTGGGGGCGGGGGAGCGGCCCATCGTGCTCACGATCGCCAGGCTCGCCCAGCAGAAAGGGCTCGAAAGCCTCTTGGACGCCGCCGCGGGCCCGTGGCCGGGTGGGCGGGAGCCGCTCTTCGTGATCGCTGGGGAAGGGCCGTTGCGCCCCGCGTTGCAGCGCAGGATCGACGACGAGCGGCTGCCCGTGCTCCTGCCGGGCAACCGGGACGACGTGCCCGACCTGCTCGCCGCCGCCACCGTGGCCGTCTGGGCCAGCAGGTGGGAGGGGCAGCCGCTGAGCCTCAGTGAGACCCTCATGGCCGGGCGGCCGGTCGTCGCCACGGCCGTCGGCGGGGTCCCCGAGCTCGTCGGCGACGCCGGGGTGCTGGTGCCCTACGGGGACGTGCACGCGCTGCGGAGTGCCGTACACGAGGTGATCGCGGATCCGGCGGCGGCGGCGCGGTGGGCGGCGGCGGCGGCGCGGCGCGGCGCGGAGTTGCCGGGGGAGGACGATGCCGTCAGGAGCGTCCTGGATGTCTATGAGCGGTCAGATCGTAGCCCTGATTAGGTGCGGCATACGCGTTCTCGTATACTGCGTGCGTTAAGGGAGGGGAGTATCCCTTCGCGGCAGCCTCGTCATCACGGTGTAGTCCCACTCCACGGGGCCCCCGGGGCTGCCGGTCCGCGTGTCAGGCGGGCGGGAGAGACCTCCGGCAATCCGTCGTGTATGCCGGAGGTAAAGCAACGTGAGCGAACCTTGGTGGGCTTGGGCTGTCGTCATCGGCGGGCTTCTGCTCGTGTTGGCGATCGACCTGTGGATTGTTGATCGCGGTGAAGCCCGCGAGTTCTCGATGCGGCAGGCCGGTTACTGGGTCTCCTTCTACATCGCGCTGGCCGCGATCTTCGGCGTAATCCTCTGGATGACAGCGGGACCGGTGAAAGCCGGCGAGTTCTTCGCCGGATATATCACCGAATACAGCCTCAGCGTCGACAACCTGTTCGTCTTCTTCATCATCATGAGCCGGTTCGCCGTGCCCAAGGCCTATCAGCACAAGGTGCTGCTCGTCGGCATCCTGCTCGCCCTGGTCATGCGCGGCATCTTCATCGCGGTCGGCGCGGTCGCGCTTGAGCGGTTCAGCTGGCTGTTCTACGTTTTCGGCGCCTTCCTGGTCTACACGGCGGTCAACATCATCCGCCAGCACCTCAAGGGCGAAGAGGAACAGGTCAACGAGAACCTGTTGCTCCGCTGGGCGCGCAAGACCTTCCCCACCACGGAGACCTACGTCGGCTCCAAGGTCACCGTCAAGATCGACGGCAGGCGCATGGTCACCCCCATGCTGATCGTCATGATCGCCATCGGCAGCACCGACCTGCTGTTCGCGCTCGACTCGATTCCGGCGATCTTCGGGCTCACCACGGACCCGTTCATCGTCTTCACCGCCAATGCGTTCGCCCTGATGGGACTGCGTCAGCTGTACTTCCTCCTGGGCGGGCTACTGCAGCGACTCGTGTACATCAGCTATGGTTTGGCGTTCATCCTGGGGTTCATCGGGGTTAAGCTGGTATTGGAAGCTCTGCACGCCAGTGGGGTTTCCTGGGCACCGCAGATCCCCATCTGGGTGTCGCTCACGGTCATCGGCGTCACCATGGTGGTCACAACCGTGGCGAGCCTGGTCAAGTCCCGCATTGACGCGCGTAAGAGCGAGCAAACCCCATCGGAGCAGGTCTAGCGGAATGGCTTTCGGGGCGCTTTGCTTGTGTAGTTGCGTCGTGTCATAGTTGCGTGTTCTGTAACATCACGGCAAAGCGCCTCAGTCCTAGTCACCACCGAAGGTTGTACGTGTCAGTCGATTCTGCTAAGCCGGGCCGTGTAAGGCTCGCACGCGGGGTCTCCCCGTGGCTCCTCCCGACGGTGGCCACGGCGGCCGCCACCGCGCTTCTGACGCGACGGGATCGCCGGTGGGCGCTCGCGGCAGTGCCGCTGGGCGCGTTGACCGGTGCGATGCTCTGGTTCTTCCGCGACCCCGACCGCAGCGCGGGCGATGGCCGGATCCTGGCACCCGCCGACGGCGTCGTGCAGAGCGTCGATCCATGGCCGGATGGCCGCACCCGGGTCGCGATCTTCATGAGCCCGCTGAACGTTCACGTCAACCGTGCACCCCTTGCGGGAAATGTCGCATCCGTGCAGCATGTGCCAGGTGGGTTCCTGCCGGCTTTCAACAAGGACAGCGACCAGAACGAGCGCGTGGTGTGGCATTTCGAGACCGCACTCGGTGACATCGAGATGGTGCAGATCGCGGGCGCGGTGGCGCGCAGGATCGTGCCGTACGTGAGCGCCGGAGCGAAGGTCGCGCGCGCCGAGAGGATCGGGCTCATCCGGTTCGGATCGAGGGTCGACATCTACCTTCCCGAAGGGATCTCCCCCGCGGTCTCCGTGGGCGAGAAGACGGTTGCGGGGGTGACCAGAATTGACCACGGCTGACGCCGGTGGCTGGCAGGCCGAAGAGGAAGAGCCTCGCGGTCCTGTCGGAAAGGCGTTCCGCCTGTCCGCCGCAGACTCCTTGTCCTTGGGCAACGCGCTGTGTGGATTCCTCGCCGTATGCGTGCTGGCCGCCTCGGCGATCGAGGCCCTCAAGACGGACGGCAACTTCAAGCCCGCTCCCAGCTACTTCGCCACGGCGGTGGTGCTCCTGCTCATCGGCGCCACCTGTGACCTGTTCGACGGCCTGGTCGCGCGGCGCTTCCGCGCCTCCGCCATGGGCGCCGAGCTCGACAACCTCGCCGACGTCATCAGCTTCGGGTTCGCGCCCGCGTTCATGATCGTGATCTGGGGTGGGTTCACCGACGACCTGCCCTTCGCGGCGGTGGTGGGCGCCGCCGCGGCCCTGCTCGTCGCCGGGGTCGTACGCCTGGCGCGGTTCGCCTGCGTCAAGACCAAGAGCGGCGACTTCATGGGCCTGCCCATCCCGATGGGCGCGATGACCGTGATCTCGATCGTGCTGCTGTTCGAGCCGAGCATCTGGTCGCTGCTGGCCGTGCTGGGCGTGGCCTGGCTGATGGTCAGCCGCATCGAATACCCCAAGCCGAAGGGGCAGCTCGCGGCCGTCGTCCTCGCCTGGATCATGGTGAACGTCGCGTTCCTCACCTTCTGGGTCGCCTGGCCCGAAGGCGGCGACATGCCCATCAAGATCGGTGCGACCATGCAGATCGCGCTGGTCGCCGCCATTCCGCTGCGCGTGCTGTTCTACAAGCGCGAACTCCGCCGGGAGGCGGAGCGCATCGGCTCCTGACCACTGCGGATTTCGATCGGATGGCATCGCGAGGGGCAGGATTTTCGCGGTGCCATCCGCTTTGATGGAGACATGCCGGCCACGCCCCGTGAGCACACCCGAACGTACTTCCTCGGCAAGCTGGCCGTGGAGCTGGAGCGGCACGGGCTGACCACGACCCTGCGCGCCGACCCGCCCGCGCTGCGGATCAGCCATCCCGACACGGCGCTGCTCGCCGAGACCGTGGACTGTGTGCCCCTGCCGGACGGATGGTTCTACCGGTGGTCGTGGGGCGATCTGGTGGGGGTGGCCGACGATCCCGCGCTGGCCGCCACCCGGATCGTGCACGTACTCGGCCGCCGCTGATTCGTACCCGCTGGTGGCGGTAGGGCTTCCATGGGGGCGCCCGCTGATCCGTACCTGCCCGTCGCGGGAGGGCTTGCAGGGGAGCGGCCGCTGACCCGGAGGTGGCGGGTCCCCGCGACGGCGCGCGCGGGCGCCGTCGCGGGGGTTCGCGGCGAGCGTGATCTGGTACGGCTGCCCGGGCGCGGCGTGTCGGTCGTTACCAGCCCCGGGCCTTCCACTCCGGCAGGGAGGGGCGCTCGGCGCCCAGGGTGGTGTCCTTGCCGTGGCCCGGGTAGACCCAGGTCCGGTCCGGGAGGCGGTCGAACAGGCGCTCGGCCACGTCCGTGTAGAGCTGCTGGAAGCGCTCGGGATCCTTCTGGGTGTTGCCCACGCCGCCCGGGAAGAGCGAGTCACCGGTGAACAGGTGCTGCTCGTCGTCGCCGCCGTCGTAGAGCAGGGCGACCGAGCCCGGGGTGTGGCCGCGCAGGTGGATGGCCTCGATGGTGACGACGCCGACGGTGACGCGGTCGCCGTGCTCGATCGTGCGGTCCACCGGGATCGGCAGCCCGGGGGCGTCCAGCGGGTGGGCCAGCACCTGAGCGCCCGTCACCGAGGCCACCTGCTCCAGCGCCTGCCAGTGGTCGCCGTGCTGGTGGGTGGTGATGATGGCGCTGATCGGCTGGTCGGCCACCAGGGCGAGCAGGCGGTCGGCCTCGGCCGCCGCGTCGATGAGCACCCCGTCGCCCGTCTCGGTGCAGCGCAGCAGATAGGCGTTGTTGTCGTACGGGCCGACCGCGAGCTTGTAGATCTTCAGGCCGGGCAGCTCTCGCACGTCGGCGGGGCCGCCGACCTGAACGTCGCCTGTGTAGGTCATGGGTAGTCCTTCGGTGGCGTCGCGGGAAGGTCAGCGGGAGCGGTCATCGTCAGCCACGGCGGTGCCGGCGGAAGGTCCGAGCCTGCCGCGCCGGGTTGCCACGATCGCCCCACGGGCACCACCTTAACGCCCTCGCCCGCTGATCTTCCGGTGAGCCAGGCCAGGATGTCCGTCGGTGCGCCCTCCACCGCGGGGCCCTGGCCGAGGTCCGGCCAGGGCGGGAGCGAGGAACCGGTGAAGCGCACCGCGCCGACCGTGCTGTGCTCGTGCCCCCACATCCGGTGGCAGTCGTGCAGCTCCCTGCGGACGAACGCGGCGGGCCAGTCCGACGGGTGGTGGCCGGCGCCGAGGTCGACGTGATGCATGCCCAGCTCACGCAGCCTCCTGACCAGGATGTACCAGGCGGGATGCGGGGGCGGGCGCAGGCCGCCCACCGGAGCCTGCCACGCCTGGTCCGGCAGGTCGCGGATCGCGGCGTCCAGGCGGGCGACGCTGTCTTTGATGTCGGCGACGAGCTCGGCGGCCGGGAGAGCGGCGCGGGACTCGATCTGCCGCTCGCGAACGGCCATGCTCGGGTACTGCGGGGTCACGATTCCCGTCCTGGCCCAGGTGAGCAGGTTGAGGTGGCTGTCGGCGTTCCTGGCGACATGGACGAGCACGTGGCCTCTGGACCAGCCGGGCAGGCGGGACGGCGCGAGGACGTCCGCGTCGGACAGGGAGGCGGCGGTGGCGAGCAACCGGTCGTTGGCGGCGGCCATCTCGGCCAGTAGTCTCT
Organism: Nonomuraea glycinis; assembly: GCF_035920485.1. Classification (GTDB taxonomy): domain Bacteria; phylum Actinomycetota; class Actinomycetes; order Streptosporangiales; family Streptosporangiaceae; genus Nonomuraea; species Nonomuraea glycinis. The sequence goes on along the minus strand of NZ_CP109166.1, from coordinate 8,288,925 downwards.
GAAGGACGGTCATGATCTGATATTTCATCATCTGAGGTCAGCCGGGGCCCGACCGGTCAAGTCGCCGGTGATGGGCATAAACGGGCAGGTCGCGGGGTTGATTCAGGAAGGCCTCCTGTCGGGGTGGGAGTAGGCCGTAACCTGAGAGAGACGGATTTCCGCCCGGCCGTGTGCGGCCCCGCCGAAATTGTCGGACCCCCCGTCTACCATCCCCCGTGGACCTATCCGCCTTTCGACATCCGGGATCACCGTGGCAGACCGCCTGATCGTGCGTGGTGCACGAGAGCACAACCTCAAGGACGTCTCGCTGGACCTGCCGCGAGACGCTCTGATCGTTTTTACCGGCCTGTCCGGCTCTGGCAAGTCGAGCCTGGCCTTCGACACGATCTTCGCCGAGGGCCAGCGCCGTTACGTCGAATCGCTGTCGGCCTACGCACGCCAGTTCCTCGGCCAGATGGACAAGCCCGACGTCGACTTCATCGAGGGCCTGTCGCCGGCGGTGTCGATCGACCAGAAGGCGACGAGCAAGAATCCGCGCTCCACCGTCGGCACGATCACCGAGGTCTACGACTACCTGCGGCTGCTGTGGGCCCGCATCGGCAAGCCGCACTGCCCGGTCTGTGCCCGTCCCATCGCCAGGCAGATGCCGCAGCAGATCGTCGACCGGGTGATGGACCTGGAGGAGGGCACCCGGTTCCAGGTGCTGGCCCCGGTCGTCAGAGGCCGCAAGGGCGAGTACGGCGAGCTATTCCGTGAGCTGCAGACCAAGGGTTTCGCCCGCGCCAGGGTCGACGGCACCGTGGTCCGGCTGGAGGAGCCGCCGACCCTCAAGAAGTACGAGAAGCACGACATCGAGGTCATCGTCGACCGCCTGTCGGTCAAGGAGTCGTCGCGGCGCAGGCTGACCGACTCCGTCGAGACCGCGCTGCAGCTGTCCGGCGGCACGATCACGCTGGAGTTCGTCGACCTGCCCGAGGGCGACCCCGGACGCGAGCGCTTCTACTCCGAGCACCTCTACTGCCCGTACGACGATCTGTCGTTCGAGGAGCTGGAGCCGCGCTCGTTCTCCTTCAACTCGCCGTTCGGCGCCTGCCCTGAGTGCACCGGCCTCGGCACGAAGATGGAGGTGGACCCGGACCTGGTCGTGCCCGACCCCGAGCGCGAGCTCGGCGAGGGCGCGTTGCACCCCTGGTCGGGCGGCCACACCAGCGAATACTTCGTCCGGCTTGTCGAGGCGCTCGGCCACACCATGGGTTTCACCCTCGCGACGCCGTGGGAGAAGCTGCCCAAGAAGGCGCAGAAGTCGCTGCTGTTCGGCCACGACGAGCAGGTGCACGTCCGTTACAGCAACCGCTACGGTCGCCAGCGCTCCTACTACACCACCTTCGAGGGCGTCATCCCGTGGGTGCAGCGCCGGCACGCCGAGGCGGAGAGCGACGCGACCCGCGAGCGGTTCGAAGGCTACATGCGCGAGATCCCCTGCCCGGCCTGCAAGGGGGCCAGGCTCAAGCCGGTCACGCTGGCCGTCACGGTCGACGGCAGGTCGATCGCCGACGTGTCCGGCATGTCGATCGGTGAGTGCGCGAAGTTCCTGGCCGAGCTCCAGCTGTCCGAGCGCGACATGCACATCGCCGAGCGGGTGGTCAAGGAGATCAACGCCCGGATGGGCTTCCTGCTCGACGTCGGCCTGGACTACCTCACCATGGACCGCGCCGCCGCCACCCTGGCCGGTGGCGAGGCGCAGCGCATCCGGCTGGCGACGCAGATCGGCTCCGGCCTGGTCGGCGTCCTCTACGTGCTCGACGAGCCCTCCATCGGCCTGCACCAGCGCGACAACATGCGGCTGCTCGACACGCTCATCAGGCTGCGCGACATGGGCAACACGCTGATCGTGGTCGAGCACGACGAGGACACCATCGCCGCCGCCGACTGGGTGGTCGACATCGGCCCCGGGGCCGGCGAGCACGGTGGTCAGGTGGTCGTCTCCGGCACGGTGCAGGAGCTGCTGGCCAGCGAGGAGTCCATGACCGGCCAATACCTGTCCGGTCGCAGGAGCATTCCGATCCCCGCCAAGCGCCGTAAGCGTGACAAGAAGCGCCAGATCACCGTCAAGGGTGCGCGCGAGCACAACCTCCAGGGCGTCGACATCGACTTCCCGCTCGGCGTGTTCACCGCGGTCACCGGCGTGTCGGGCTCCGGCAAGTCCACGCTGGTCAACGACATCCTCTACAGCGCGCTGGCCAAGGAGCTCAACGGCGCCCGCACGGTGCCCGGCCGGCACGCGCGCATCAACGGCATGGACCAGGTCGACAAGGTCGTGCACGTCGACCAGTCGCCCATCGGCCGCACTCCGAGGTCCAACCCGGCCACCTACACCGGCGTGTTCGACCATGTGCGCAAGCTGTTCGCCGCCACCGCCGAGGCCAAGGTGCGCGGCTACCAGCCCGGCAGATTCAGCTTCAACGTCAAGGGCGGCCGCTGCGAGGCGTGCTCCGGCGACGGCACCATCAAGATCGAGATGAACTTCCTGCCGGACGTCTACGTCCCCTGTGAGGTCTGCCACGGCGCCCGCTACAACCGGGAGACGCTGGAGGTCCACTACAAGGGCAAGACGATCGCCGAGATCCTCGACATGCCGATCGAGGAGGGGCTCGCCTTCTTCGAGGCGATCCCGGCGATCAAGCGCCACCTGCAGACGCTCAACGACGTCGGCCTGGGTTACGTACGGCTCGGCCAGCCGGCCACCACGCTGTCCGGCGGCGAGGCGCAGCGCGTCAAGCTCGCCTCCGAGCTGCAGCGCCGGCAGACCGGGCGGACCATCTACGTGCTCGACGAGCCCACCACGGGCCTGCACTTCGAGGACATCCGCAGGCTGCTCGGGGTGCTCGGGCGGCTGGTCGACGGCGGCAACACGGTCATCGTCATCGAGCACAACCTCGACGTCATCAAGACGGCCGACTGGGTCATCGACATGGGACCCGAAGGCGGCTCACGCGGTGGCACCCTGGTCGCGGCCGGCACGCCGGAGGAGGTGGCCCTGGTGGACGAGAGCCACACGGGACGCTTCCTCCGCAAGATCCTTTCCGTCTAGACCCCTGCAGACCTGAGACCTGTACGCCTCGCGTACGGGCGAGATCGCCTGGGCGGGTGCGTCTCGGTCCGTGCGTATGGGCGAAGGGCGTGGCGTTGCGCGCCCGGGAGGAACGTGCTTGAAGGTGTGTGGCACCTGGTTCCGGCACCCGCCGGTGGGGGCGAGGGGTGTCGGTTCTAGGGTGAAGGGATGGTAACGGCCTGACCTGCAGGGGGTCAGCGGAGACGCGGAGGGGTCAGCGGCGATGACGGTTACTGAGGGGGGCTTCGCCATGCCCGCGGTCGGGCGGCGCGAGGCGCTCGGGGCGGCCGGGATCGCGGCCTGCGGGCTGGCGCTCGCCGGGTGCGGCACCGGGGACGCCGCGGCCGAGCCCGTGGTCAAGGGGATCAAGGGGCAGGTCATCGCGAAGACCGCCGACGTGCCCGTCGGGGGCGGCACGGTGGTGCGCAAGTGGAAGATCGTGGTCACGCAGCCGTCCGAGGGCGTCTACAAGGCGTACAGCTCGGCCTGCCCGCATCGCGGGTGCGCGGTCGGCGCGCCGAAGGACAACGTGATGAGGTGCCCGTGCCACGGAAGCGAGTTCGCCGCCGACACCGGCGAGGCGATGACGGGGCCCGCGACCAGGGCGCTGATCGCCTACCAGGTCAAGGTCGAGGGTGACGGCATCGTGGTGGTCTGAGCGGCGGACGTCTCCCCGCGACGGGAAGCCGGGCTTTCGGTAAATCTACGTAGTGCGCGGGATTAAGACACGGCACGCTGAACCGGGGTCAGGGCGGGAGCCGTACCTGAAGTGAGACCCACTACCTGGGAGGACGCACCATGACCGAATCGACGCGCCGCGCGGTGGTTTTCGGAGCCGGAGGCGCCGGGCTGGCCGCCGTTCTGACAGCTTGTGCCAGTTATGGATCGCCCACCACGGTGGTGGCGGATCCGGCTGAGGAGCCCGTCGGCGACGAGGAGTCGTCGGCCGCACCGAAGAAGAAGGCCAAGGCGCCGAAGGCGCTGGCCGACACCAGTGACATCCCCACCGGTGGCGGCAAGATATTCGAGAGTCAGAAGCTGGTGATCACCCAGCCGAAGGAAGGCCAGTTCAAGGCCTTCAGCGCGACCTGCACCCATGCGGGCTGCACGGTGGCCAGCATCTCCAACGGTGTGATCAACTGTCCCTGCCACGGCAGCCAGTTCAAGATCGAGGACGGCTCGGTGGCCAAGGGGCCGGCCAGCGACCCGCTGGAGGAGAAGCAGATCGACGTGGCGGACGGCAAGATCAGACTCGCCTAAGCCGATATTCATCATTTTCTCACGTGCGTGCGGTTTGCTGTGACGCATGGGAGATGACCTCAAGAGTCGTAGAACGGTGTTCGCAGGCGTCGGCGCGGGTGGCTTGGCGCTGGCGTTGACCGCCTGTGGGGCGGGTGGCGACACCACGGCCGCCGCACCCACGCAGAGTGCGCCGGCGGCCGACGCGCCGGCCGCGGCGGGTGGAGGGCTGGCCAGCACCGCCGACATCCCCGTCGGCGGTGGCAAGATCTTCGCGGACCAGAAGATCGTGGTCACCCAGCCGACGGAGGGTGATTTCAAGGCTTTCAGCGCGACCTGCACGCACAAGGGCTGCGCGGTGACCGCCGTCGAGAACGGCGTCATCGACTGCGCGTGCCACGGCAGCAAGTTCAAGATCGAGGACGGTTCGGTGTCGCAGGGGCCCGCCACCGAGCCGCTGGCCGCGCAGGAGATCAAGGTGGAGGGCGACCAGATCACCCTCGCCTGACCCGGACGGTTCCGCTCCGCCCGCCGTACCTGGCCGAAGGTATGGCGGGCCACCTTGTCGGTGGGGGCCATTAGGCTGGAATCGTGGCGAGATCAGCGGGCAGCCCCTTGAGTTTCCGGCCCAGTCCAGGCTCCATCCCCGATTCCCCCGGGGTCTACCGGTTCAAGGACGCCCACAGCCGGGTGATCTACGTCGGCAAGGCCAAGAGCCTGCGGCAGCGGCTCAACTCCTACTTCGCCGACTTCTCCGCCCTGCACCCGCGCACCCAGTCCATGCTGACCACCGCCGCGGCCGTCGACTGGACGGTGGTCGGCACCGAGGTGGAGGCGCTGCAGCTCGAATACTCCTGGATCAAGGAGTTCGACCCGCGCTTCAACGTGAAATACCGCGACGACAAGTCCTACCCCTACCTCGCGGTCACCATGGGCGAGGACTTCCCGCGCGTGCAGGTGCTGCGCGGCGCCAAGCGCAAGGGCACCCGCTACTTCGGCCCCTACTCCCACGCCTGGGCCATCCGCGAGACCGTCGACCTGCTGCTGCGCGTCTTCCCGGTGCGCACCTGCAGCGCGGGGGTGTTCAAGCGGGCCGGGCAGATCGGCCGGCCGTGCCTGCTGGGCTACATCGACAAGTGCTCGGCGCCGTGCGTCGGCAGGGTCAGCCCGGAGGAGCACCGCGACCTGGCCGAGGACTTCTGCGACTTCATGGGCGGTAACACCACCCGCTTCATCAAGCGCCTTGAGAAGGACATGCGCGAGGCCGCCTCCGAGCAGGAGTACGAACGCGCCGCCCGGCTGCGCGACGACATCCAGGCGCTGCAGCGGGCGCTGGAGAAGCAGGCGGTGGTGCTCGGCGAGGCGACCGACGCCGACGTGATCGCCCTCGCCGAGGATCCGCTCGAAGCCGCCGTCCAGGTGTTCTACGTGCGCGGGGGCCGCATCCGCGGCCAGCGCGGCTGGGTGGTCGACAAGGTCGACGAGGTCACGCCCGGCGAGCTGGTCGAGCAGTTCCTGCTGCAGATGTACGGCGAGGCCGGCGCCGAGTCGATGCCCCGCGAGGTCCTGGTGCCGACGCTGCCGCCGGACGCCGAGGCGGTCGTCGAGCTGCTGTCGGAGCAGCGCAAGGCCAGGGTGGACGTGCGCGTGCCGCAGCGCGGCGACAAGAAGTCGCTGATGGAGACCGTCGAGCGCAACGCCAAGGAGTCGCTCGCCCAGCACAAGATCCGCAGGGCCGGCGACCTGACCACGCGCGGCAAGGCGCTGCAGGAGATCGCCGACGCGCTCGACCTGGAGCAGGCGCCGCTGCGCATCGAGTGCTACGACGTCTCCCACCTCCAGGGCGAGAACGTCGTGGCGTCGATGGTGGTCTTCGAGGACGGGCTGGCCCGCAAGGGCGAATATCGCCGCTTCGCCGTCAAGTCCAAGGAAGGCGACGTCGCCTCCATCCACGAGGTCATCATGCGCCGGTTCCGGCGCTATCTGGAGGAGCGCTCCGCCACCGGTGAGCTGGCCGCCGAGGACGACGCCCACGGCCCCATCGACCCGGAGACGGGCAGGCCGCGCAAGTTCGCCTACCCGCCCAACCTGGTCGTGGTCGACGGCGCCGGACCGCAGGCCGCCGCCGCGCAGCGGGCTTTGGACGAGCTCGGCATCGACGACGTCGCCGTGGTCGGCCTGGCCAAGCGGCTGGAGGAGGTGTGGCTGCCGGGCGACGACCAACCGGTGATCATGCCCCGTTCAAGCGAGGGCCTCTACCTGCTGCAACGGGTCAGAGACGAGGCACACAGGTTCGCCATCACCTACCATCGAGCCAAGAGGTCCAAGTCCGTGAAGGAGAGTGCGCTCGACAGCGTGCCCGGCCTCGGACCGGCGCGCCGTCAGGCGCTGCTCAAGCACTTCGGCTCGGTGAAGAAACTGCGCGAGGCCACCGCGGAAGAAATCTGCGAGGTCCCGGGCATCGGCCCGGCCACCGCCGACGTGATCGTGTCGACCCTGAAGGGGGATGGACAGTGAACACCAACGAGCCGGCGTTCGTCATCGTCACCGGCATGTCGGGGGCGGGGCGCAGCACGGCGGCCAAGGCCCTGGAGGACCTCGGCTGGTTCGTCATCGACAACCTGCCGCCGGGGCTGCTGTTCGCCATGGCGGAGGAGGCCGGCAAGGTCAAGCTGGCGGCCGACAAGGTCGCCGCCGTCGTGGACGTGCGCAGCCTGGCCTTCACCACCGACCTCAACGCCGCCATCGAGGAGCTGGAGGGCCGTGGCGTCAAGGTGCGCGTGGTGTTCCTGGAGGCCAGCGACGAGGAGCTGGTGCGTCGCTTCGAGAACGTGCGCCGCCCCCACCCGCTGCAGGGCGAGGGCCGGCTGGTCGACGGCATCGCCCGCGAGCGCGGCATCCTGCGCGAGGTGCGCGCCAACGCCGACCTGGTCATCGACACCTCCGCGCACAACGTGCACGAGCTGCGCGGCAAGATCGTCGCCTACTTCGGCGGCGACAACCGGCCCGGCCTGCGGGTCAACGTGCTGTCCTTCGGGTTCAAGTACGGCCTGCCGGTCGACGCCGACCTCGTGGTCGACTGCCGGTTCCTGCCCAACCCGCACTGGGTGCCCGAGCTGCGGCCGATGAACGGCATGGACCCGGCCGTGCGCGACTACGTCCTCGGCCAGCCCGGCGCCAAGGAGTTCCTCGACGCCTACGAGGAGGTCCTCAAGGTCATCGCCGGTGGCTACGCGCGTGAGGGCAAGAGCTACGCCACCCTCGCGGTCGGCTGCACCGGCGGCAAGCACCGCAGTGTGGCCATGTCCGAGCAGATAGCCGCCCGTCTGCGGGACCGCGGCATGGAGGTCCAGGTGAGTCACCGGGATGTGGGGCGGGAGTGACCGATGAACGCCTCGGCGCGATGGCGAGCGAGTTAAGCCGGGCCTCGTCCAGGGCGCAGCCGCCGCCCGGCGGCCCGAAGGTGGTCGCGCTGGGCGGCGGGCATGGCCTGTACGCCTCGCTGTCGGCGCTGCGCGTGGTGACCGACGCGCTCACCGCGGTGGTGACCGTCGCCGACGACGGCGGATCCAGCGGCAGGCTCAGACGTGAGCTCGGCGTGCTGCCCCCCGGCGACCTGCGGATGGCGCTGGCCGCGCTGTGCGGGGACGACGAGTGGGGCAGCACCTGGAGCGAGGTCGTCCAGCACCGCTTCCGCAGCGAGGGCGACCTGCACGGGCACGCGGTGGGCAACCTGCTCATCGTGGCGCTGTGGGAGCTGCTCGGCGACCCCGTCGCCGGACTCGACTGGGTGGGGCGGCTGCTCGGGGCGCACGGCAGGGTGCTGCCGATGGCGTCGGTGCCGCTCGACATCGTCGCTCAGGTGGAGCTCGACGGGGTGATCTCCACGGTGCGCGGCCAGGTGGCGTGCGCGCAGACCGCCGGCCGGGTGCAGTCGGTCACCCTGGTCCCCGAGGATCCGCCCGCGCGGCCGGAGGCCGTCGAGGCGGTGCTGGAGGCCGACTGGGTCGTGTTCGGGCCCGGCTCGTGGTTCACCAGCGTGCTGCCGCACCTCAAGGTGCCCGAGCTCGCCAGGGCGCTGCACCGGACGCGGGCGCAGCGGCTCGTCACGCTCAACCTCGCCCCGCAGCCGGGCGAGACCGACGACTTCTCCCCGCAGCAGCACCTGGAGGTGCTCAGACAGCACGCTCCGGGGCTGTCGCTGGACGTCGTGCTCGCCGACGCCGGGGTGGTCGACGACCTCGACGCCCTTGACAAGGCCGCTGCCGGGTTCGGCGCGCGGCTGGTCATGGCCGACGTGGCCGCGACCGACGGCTCGCCCCGGCATGACCCACGACGTCTTGCCTCCGTCCTGGACGAGATTTTCCTCCAGAAGCGTTGATCCTGGTCGGCGCGGCGGAAAGGTGCGAGAGACTGCTGTGAGCCGGTCTGAATGGGGGAGGACTAACGCTTATGGCAATGACGGGTGTGGTGAAGGACGAGCTGAGCCGCCTGCCGGTGCTGAAGCCCTGCTGCCGCAAGGCGGAGGTGTCCACGCTGCTGCGATTCGCCAGTGGCCTGCATCTCGTGGGCGGGCGCATCGTGATCGAGGCGGAGCTTGACACCAACGCGACCGCACGACGGTTGATCAAGGACATCGGTGAGGTGTTCGGCCACAAGGCGGAGGTTCTCCTGCTCGCGCCCGCCGGGCTGCGCAAGGGATCACGTTATGTGGTGCGCGTCTACCGCGACGGCGAGGCGCTCGCCCGCCAGACGGGGCTGATCGACAACCACGGGCGGCCGGTGCGGGGCCTGCCGCGCCAGGTCGTGGCGGGCGCGGCCTGTGACGCGGAGGCGGCCTGGCGGGGCGCCTTCCTCGCGCACGGCTCGCTCACCGAGCCCGGGCGGTCCATGTCCCTGGAGGTCACCTGTCCCGGCCCGGAGGCCGCGCTGGCCCTGGTCGGCTCCGCCCGGCGGCTCAAGATCCACGCCAAGGCCCGTGAGGTGCGCGGCGTGGACCGCGTCGTGGTGCGTGACGGCGACGCCATCAGCGCCCTGCTCACCCGGCTCGGCGCGCACGACAGCGTGCTGGCCTGGGAGGAGCGGCGGATGCGCCGCGAGGTCAGGGCCACCGCCAACCGGCTCGCCAACTTCGACGACGCCAACCTGCGCCGCTCGGCCCGTGCCGCGGTCGCAGCCGGTGCCCGGGTGCAGCGGGCGCTGGAGATCCTCGGTGACGAGGCGCCCGACCACCTCGTGGTGGCCGGGCGGCTGCGGGTGGAGCACAAGCAGGCGTCTCTGGAGGAGCTCGGGCAGATCGCCGACCCGCCGCTGACCAAGGACGCCATCGCGGGGCGGATCAGGCGGCTGCTGGCCATGGCCGACAAGCGCGCCTCCGACCTAGGCGTCCCCAACACCGAGGCCGGCCTCACGGTGGACATGCTGTCGTCCTGACCGCTGATCCCTTGGCCCGCTTCCTGTACGGATCGCGGACAGGAAGCGGGCCCTCGCCGCGATCGGGAGGTCAGGCCTCGCCGCGGTCGGGTGGGCTGAAGAGGTTGGGTGGGGCGGTGGCGGGCTTGGCGGCCTGGAGGGGTTCGAACGGGGCTCGGTACTCGGGCTCCGGCTCCTTGCGCGCCGTGGGGCGGGCGGGCACGGACGCGTCCGCGCGGCGCAGGCGGCGGACCCGGCGGGCGACGAGCGTCAGGGGCAGCAGGGCCGACACGGCGACGGACGTCCACAGGGGCCAGGAGAGCTCGACCGGCGCCCGGAAGATCGCGATCGCCCTGGGGAGGGCCTCCATGAAGGTGTCGAGGGTGAGGCCGGGGTAGGACGCCGCCCGGGCGCCCGCGGGGAACGCGGCGGCCGGGAGACTGGCCTCCTGCACCGCCGAGCCGCCGATCAGGCCGAGCGCGGACGCCCCGGCGCCGTACAGGGCGGCGAGCGGGATGAGGGTGCGCGCGCGTGGCCGTACCAGCGTCATGGCCCGTCCGACCAGCAGGCCGGCCACGATCGACAGAGCCACGACGTACGGGATGCCGTGCGCGAAGGTGTAGACGATGCTCGGCAGCAGCGGCGCGAAGAGGATGCCCGCGCCGACTCCCGCCATGCCGAGGAGCATGGCGATCAGTCCGATGATCAGTCCGGGCAGCAGGCCGGACCGCTTGTGTGACATCTCAGCCCCCAGAGAATGCCTAATTTACTCCGACGAGTCGGGCACTTTACTCGAACCTCGCAAATTGTGTCTCCTCAACAGCGATTCACAACGCGGGGGTTGAAGTGGTCTAAACCAATTTGGTTCCGATAGGGTTCGATGGTTGAGGTAAGACTCCGTCATCACGTACGAGGAGATCGGTTCCGTGAGCATCCGCGTAGGCGTCAACGGCTTCGGCCGCATCGGTCGCAACTTCTGGCGCGCGGTCGCCGCCAGTGGCAAGGACATCGAGATCGTCGCGGTCAACGACCTGACCGACAATGCGACGCTGGCCCACCTGCTGAAGTACGACAGCATCCTGGGCCGCCTGCCGTACGAGGTGAAGGCCTCCAGCGACGAGATCACCGTGGACGGCAAGGCCATCAAGGTCTTCGAGGAGCGCGACCCGGGCAAGCTGCCCTGGGGCGACCTCGGGGTCGACGTGGTCGTGGAGTCCACGGGCCTGTTCACTGACGCCAACAAGGCCAGGGCGCACGCCGACAACGGCGCCAAGAAGGTCATCATCTCCGCCCCGGCGAAGAACGAGGACGTCACCGTCGTGATGGGCGTCAACCACGACACCTACGACCCGGCGCGGCACACGATCGTCTCCAACGCCTCCTGCACCACCAACTGCCTGGCCCCGATGGCGAAGGTGATCCACGACACCTTCACCATCGAGAAGGGTCTGATGACCACCATCCACGCCTACACGCAGGACCAGAACCTCCAGGACGGCCCGCACTCCGACCTGCGCCGCGCCCGCGCCGCCGCGCTCAACGTGGTGCCCACCTCCACCGGCGCCGCCAAGGCCATCGGCCTGGTCCTGCCCGAGCTCAAGGGCAAGCTCGACGGCTTCGCGATGCGGGTGCCGATCCCCACCGGCTCGGCCACCGACCTCACCGTCGACCTCGGCCGCGAGGTCACCGCCGAAGAGGTCAACGCCGCGGTCAAGGCCGCCGCCGAGGGGCCGCTCAAGGGCATCATCAGCTACACCGAGGACCCGATCGTCTCCTCCGACATCGTCACCGACCCGGCCTCCTGCATCTTCGACGCCGGCCTCACCAAGGCCATCGGCAACCAGGTGAAGGTCGTCGGCTGGTACGACAACGAGTGGGGCTACTCCAACCGCCTGGTCGACCTCATCGAGCTGGTGGGCAAGGACCTGTGACCGGAGTCCGCCGCACCACGCCGTCCGAGCGGACGGGAGGAGCTTAGTTGCGCAAGCTGGACGATCTCGAGGTGAAGGGCCGGCGCGTGCTCGTGCGCGCCGACCTCAACGTGCCGCTCGACGGCGCGACGATCACCGACGACGGGCGCATCCGGGCGTCCGTGCCCACGATCACCGCGCTGGTCGAGGCCGGGGCGAAGGTCATCGTCTGCGCCCACCTCGGCAGGCCCAAGGGGCAGCCGAAGCCCGAGTTCTCGCTGCGGCCGGTGGCCCGCCGCCTGGGCGAGCTGCTCGGCCAGGAGGTGGCCTTCGCCGGCGACGTGGCGGGGCCGAGCGCGCAGAGCACCGTGGCGAGCCTGCAGGACGGCCAGGTCGCCCTGCTGGAGAACCTGCGCTACGAGCCGGGTGAGGAGTCCAAGGACGACGCCACCCGCCGGGCGTTCGCCGAGAAGCTGGCGGCCCTGGCCGAGCTCTACGTGAGCGACGGCTTCGGCGCCGTGCACCGCAAGCACGCCAGCGTCTACGACGTGCCCGCGCTGCTGCCGCACGCGGCGGGCGGGCTGGTCGTGGCCGAGGTGGAGGTGCTGCGCAAGCTCACCGAGGACACCGAGCGGCCCTACGTGGTCGTGCTCGGCGGCGCCAAGGTCAGCGACAAGCTCGGCGTCATCGCCAACCTGCTCACCAAGGTCGACAGGCTGCTCGTCGGCGGCGGCATGGCCTACACCTTCCTCGCGGCCCAGGGTCACGAGGTGGGCAACTCGCTGCTGCAGGCCGACCAGCTCGACCAGGTGCGCGGCTTCCTCGACGAGGCGGCCAAGCGCGGCGTCGACCTGGTGCTGCCCGTCGACGTGCTGGCCGCCACCGGCTTCGCCGAGGACGCGCCGTACGACGTCGTGGGCGCCACCGAGATCCCGGCCGACCGGGAGGGGCTCGACATCGGGCCGGAGACCCGCGAGCTGTTCGCGGCCAAGCTGGCCGACGCCAGGACCGTCTTCTGGAACGGGCCGATGGGCGTGTTCGAGTTCGAGGCGTTCTCCGGCGGCACCCGGGCGGTGGCCGAGGCGCTGATCGCTTCCGACGCCTTCACCGTGGTGGGCGGCGGTGACTCCGCCGCGGCCGTGCGCAAGCTCGGCCTGGCGGAAGACGGCTTCTCCCACATCTCCACCGGTGGCGGGGCGAGCCTGGAATACCTCGAGGGCAAGACCTTGCCCGGACTCGCCGCCTTGGAGGACTGACGTGAGAAAGCCGCTCATCGCCGGCAACTGGAAGATGAACCTCAACCACCTTGAGGCGATCGCGCTGGTCCAGAAGATGGCCTTCGCGCTCAACGACAAGGATTTCGACAAGGTCGAGGTCGCGGTCCTGCCGCCGTTCACGGACCTGCGCAGCGTGCAGACGCTCATCGACGGCGACAAGCTGCGCATCCTCTACGGCGCCCAGGACCTGTCCGCCCACGACGCCGGCGCCTACACCGGTGAGGTGTCCGGCGCGATGCTGGCCAAGCTGGGCTGCACCTTCGTGCTGGCCGGGCACTCCGAACGGCGTCAATACCACCGTGAGGACGACGACCTGGTCAACGCCAAGGTGCAGGCGGCCCTGCGGCACTCGCTCACCCCCATCCTCTGCGTGGGCGAAGGGCTGGAGGTGCGGCAGGCGGGCGGTCAGATCGCCCACACGCTGGGCCAGCTCGAAGGCGCGCTGCGCAAGGTCTCCGCCGATCAGGCAAAATCGATCGTGGTGGCCTACGAGCCGGTCTGGGCGATCGGCACCGGCGAGGTGGCCACTCCGGAGGACGCCCAGGAGGTCTGCGGCGCTCTGCGGGTGCGACTCGCGGAGCTCTACGACGCCGAAGTGGCCTCGTCGGTCCGTATCCTTTACGGAGGTTCGGTCAAGTCAGGAAACATAGCGGGGATCATGGCGCAAGCGGATGTGGACGGCGCGCTCGTGGGCGGTGCCAGCATCGATGCCGCGGAGCTCGTGCGTATCTGCCGTTTCTCCGAAATGCCTGGCTAACTGAGTCGTTCTGGGGGTGCGATTTGACATCAGGCCGTACCCTCAAGAAGCAAGTTTGAATCGTCACGCGTAACAGAGCATTGAAGGAACAGGCATACCGTGGAACTCGGAATCTCCATCGCCGTCACCCTGGCGAGCCTTCTCATGATCCTGCTCGTCCTGCTGCACAAGGGGAAGGGCGGCGGTCTGTCTGACATGTTCGGCGGCGGCTTCTCGTCGAACTTCGGCGGTTCCTCGGTGGTGGAGCGCAACCTGGACCGGCTGACCGTCATCACGGGTGTCGTCTGGTTCGTCTCCATCATCGCTCTGGGCCTGGTCGTCAAGCCCTGAGAGGCCAAGTAAACGCGTGACAGTGATTCTGCCCCCGTGTCTCACGGGGCGATCGAGCGAGGAGTTCATCCGTGGGTAGTGGCAACGCGATCCGTGGCAGCCGAGTCGGCGCCGGCCCTATGGGGGAGGCCGAGCGCGGCGAGGCAGCTCCGAGAGTGCGGGTCTCGTTCTGGTGCGCCAACATGCATGAGACGCGCCCCAGTTTCGCCAGCGACGCGGCGGTTCCCGAGCTGTGGGACTGTCCGCGCTGTGGGCTCCCGGCCGGCCAGGACGAGGCGGCCCCGCCTGCCCCGCCCCGGAACGAGCCGTACAAGACGCACCTGGCGTATGTGAAGGAGCGCCGGAGCGACAAGGACGGCAAGGCGATCCTCGAGGAAGCGCTGGAGCGTCTGCGTAACAACAAGTCCCCCTGGTAGGGACGGCAACGTCAGCAGGGCCCCGGCGATCTTCTCGCCGGGGCCCTGCTGTTCTGTCACGGACTCTCGTGTACGGGGACGTCTGTTACGGCTCCTCGTGGACGGGGACGCCGTCGACGAAGGTCATGCGGACCCGGGTGGTCCAGATCTCCCCGGCGGGCAGCGCGAACGGGTCACGGTCCAGCACCACCAGGTCCGCCGGGCGGCCCGGCTCGATCATCCCGGCGGGGGAGCGGTTGATCCAGGCCGAGCCCGCCGTGTAGGCGGTCATCGCGGTCGCCAGGTCGAGGCGCTGCTCCGGCAGGAACGGCGTCCGCGCCGTCGGGTAGTCCACGTGCACCGAGCCGCCCGGCTCGGTGCGGTTCACCGCCACGTGCATGGCCTGCAGCGGGTCGGCGGTCGACACCGGCCAGTCGCTGCCCGCGCAGAACCGGGTGCCGTGCGCCAGCAGGTCCGCGAACGGATATTGCCACGACGAGCGGGGCTCGCCCAGGAACGGCAGCGTCAGCTCGTCCATCTGGGCGTGGTGGGTGGCCCACAGCGGCTGCAGGTTGGCGGTGACGCCGAGCGCGGCGAAGCGCGGCACGTCCGACGGCTCGATGATCTGCAGGTGCGCGATGTGGTGCCGGTTGGCCGGGTCGGTGCCTTCGAAGCTGTCGAGCGCCTCACGCACCGCCCGCTCGCCGATGGCGTGGAAGTGCACCTGGAAGCCGAGCCGGTCCAGCTCCGCGACGTACTCCTTGAGCCTGGCCGGGTCCACGTACGACAGGCCGGTGCCACCGCAGCGGCAGTAGGGCTCCAGCGTGGCGGCGGTGAAGTTCTCGGTGATGCCGTCCTGCATGATCTTCACCGAGGTCGCCGCGAAGCGGTCCAGCCCCTCGGCGGCGGCCCGCCGCGCCACCAGGGAGTCGATCTGCTCCAGGCCGCGGGTCCTGTCCCACCACAGCGCGCCCACCACGCGGGCCCGCAGCCGCCCTGAGCGCGCCGCCGACAGGTAGGTGGGGAGCTGGTCGTCGGAGCCCGCGTACGAGCCCACGATCGCGTCCTGCCAGCCGGTGATGCCCAGCGAGAACAGGTGACGCTCGGCGCCGGCCAGGGCCGTGTCGAGGTCCTCGGCGGTGGGCCGGGGCGTGAGCAGGCCGACCAGGTCCATCGCGCCCTCGTGCAGGACGCCGCTGGGGGCGCCGCCGGCGTCGCGCTCGATCCGCCCGTCGGCCGGGTCGGGCGTGTCCCTGGTGATCCCGGCCAGCTCCAGCGCCCTGCTGTTGACCCAGGCGGCGTGGTGGTCGCGCTGGATCAGGTAGACCGGCCGGTCCAGGAAGTCGAGCTGGTCGCGCCGGGGCAGCCCGCCGGGGAACGCCGTCATGTCCCAGCCGCCGCCGTCGATCCACTCCTTGCCGGGGTTCGCCTCGGCGTACGCGCGCACGGCGTCGAGGTAGTCGCCGAGGCCGTACAGCTCCGACAGGTCGCATCTGGCGTGCTCGAGTCCCGCCTGGACGGGGTGCAGGTGCGCGTCGGTGAACCCCGGCGCGAGCAGCCCGCCGTCCAGGTCCACCGTGTCGTGCCGGCCGGCCAGGCGGGTGAGCTCCCGCTCGGCGCCCACGGCGGCGACCGTCCCGTCCCGCACCAGGACGGCCTCGGCGAAGCCGCCCCGGGCGGTGAACACGCGTCCGCCTCTGAAGAGAATGTCCACAGGGGTGTCTCCCATCTCGCTGCCGCCCATCATGCCCGGACGGTCAGTGGCCGGTGATCCGGTCGGCCAGCCGGGCCAGCACCGAGGTGCGGGTCATGGAGCGTTCCCGATGGTCGGCCACCCGATAGAGGCGGTACATCGTGTGCACGCCCAGCCAGCGCAGCGGCTCCGGCTCCCACGCCCGCACCTCGCGACCCACCCACGGCAGCGTGGTCAGCGGCGTCTCCTCGCCCAGGATCAGGTCGCGCAGGGTACGGCCGGCCAGGTTGGTGGTGGTCACCCCGTGGCCGGTGTAGCCGCCGGCCCAGCCGAGCCCGGTCGCCGGGTCCAGGTGCACGGCCGAGCACCAGTCACGCGGGACGCCGAGCACGCCGGACCAGGTGTGCGCCACGCTGGAGGAGGCCGCCGCCGGGAAGAAGTCGGTCAGCAGGTCCCACAGGTCCTCGACCGTCCGTTCGTGGGTGTGGCCGCGGGCGTCGACACGGGAGCCGTACAGGTAGGGCTTGCCCCGGCCGCCGAAGGCGATGCGGTCGTCGGCGGTGCGCTGGGCGTACATGTAGTAGTGCGCGAGGTCGCCGAGCAGCTCGGCGCCGTGCCAGCCGGTCTCCGCCCAGAACGACGCGGGCAGCGGCTCGGTGACGATCATGGAGCTGTTCATCGGCAGCCACTGCCGCCGCAGCCCCCGCAGCCGGGCGGTGAAGCCCTCGGTGGCGCGGATCACATGGCGGGCGCGCACCGTGCCGTACGGGGTCCGCGCCAGGTGCGGGGCGATCCGCGTGACGGGCGTCCCCTCGTAGATCGTCACCCCCAGGTCGCGTACGGCCCGCGCCAGGCCCTGGGCCAGCTTGGCCGGCTGGATGCGCGCGCAGTGCGGGCTCCAGGTGGCGGCGACGGCTCCGGCCACCCGCAGGCGCTCGCCGGGCTCCACCAGTCGCAGGTCCTGCTCGGTGATGCCCCAGGGGCGGGCGGCCGTGACCGAGGCGCGCAGCCGGGCGGCCTGGGCGGTGGTGCGGGCCACGTTGACGACGCCGTCCTTGACGATGTCGGCGTCGATGCCCTCCTTCTCGCAGACGGCGATCACCTCGTCGATGGAGGCGTACATCTCCCGCTGCAACCGCTTGGCCTCGGCGAGCCCGTGCGTCTTGGCGTAGCGCTCGTGCGAGCCGGCCAGGTCACCGGTGAGCCAGCCACCGTTGCGGCCGGAGGCGCCGAACCCGGCGAACTCCTGCTCCAGCACCACCACCTCCAGGGAGGGGCGGGCCTTCTTGAGGTAGTAGGCCGTCCACAGCCCGGTGTAGCCGGCACCGACGATGACCACGTCGGCCTGGAGGTCTCGATCGAGCGGCGGGCCGGGGGTGGGCACGCCGGAGGAGCGGTACCAGAAGGCGACATCGCCATTGACGTACCCGGGTGACAAGGGAACTCGCGCGCTCATGACGCCATATCCTGCTATATCCGGATTAGTTTGCGCATCTCGGTACGAATTCCGTGACGAAACATGGCCTTAGCGGTACCGTAACAGGCGCCCGGCATCCTTCTCATATGGGATTTATGCGCATCCGCACCACGGTCGACGAGCGGCCGGGACGGCTTGCCTCCCTCGCCGCGGCCCTTGCCGCCCGGGGTGGCAACATCCTCGGCCTGAGCGTCCAGTCCGACAGCGACGGCACCGTCGACGAGTTCGTCGCCGACATCCCCGCCCACCCCGAAGCCGTACGCGAGGCCCTGGAGGCGGCCGGCGGCCGCCGGGTCCAGGTGGTCCCCGCGACCGCGCACGAGCTCACCGACGAGCCCACCCGCGCGCTGCTGCTCGCCTCCAGGCTGCGCGCCATGCCCTGGCGGCTGCCCGAACTCCTGGCCGAGCTGCTGCGCGCCGACGACGCCAGGTGGATCTATGGTGAGGCGGTGAGTGATCTTCCCGACCCGACGCAGCTCGTGGTGCCCGTCGCGCCGAGGCGCGCCGTCCGGCTGCGCCGCACCGAGTTGCCCTTCACCCTGACCGAGGCGGCCAGAGCGGCCTCCTTCGCCCGGCTGGCCCAGCCGCCGGTGGAGCAGCCCGCCGGAGAGAGCCCGATCAAGCTGGCCGACGGCGTCGAGATCACCATCCGGCCGCTCACCTCGATCTACCGCGAGGCCGTACGCGACCTGCACGACAGGTGCTCGCCGGAGGCGCGCAGGTTCCGCTACTTCACCGCCATGCCCACGCTGCCGCCCCGGATGTTCGACCGGCTCTGCGACCGCAGCCGGGGATATTCGCTGGTGGCGGGCAACGACGGACAGGTGGTGGGGCTGGCCACCCTGCACTTCACCGCCGATCCCGGCGTCGCCGAGATGGCCTTCCTGGTCGAGGACCGCTGGCAGGGGCGCGGTCTGGGCCTGGTGCTGGCCAGGATGCTGGTGGGCGAGGCGCGCGATCGAGGCTACGCCGAGGTCAGGGCCACCATGCTGTCGGACAACGTACGGATGCGCAGGCTGATGATCTCGTTGGGCGCCACCCTCGGCTACACCGAGGACCCCGGCGTGGTGGAGGCCAGGCTGCCGGTCGGCGCCGTGGCACCGGTCTGAGTGGAGGCGAGGCTGCCGGTCGGCGCTGTGGCGCTGGTCTGAGTGGAGGCGAGGTTGCCGGTCGGCGCTGTGCCGCCGGTCTGAGCCGGTGCGGGCTCGCTCGATGCGGTCGAGCTCTCCTGAAGGTGGGTGAGCCGCTCGGCCGGCATCGAGCAGCTCCTTGACCGAGCTAGAAACCGGCCCAGGTGGGGTATCCCATCTGTGTGGATCTTGATGAGGTGGCAGGCCGGCTGTACGCGCTCGCGCCCTCGGAGTTCACCGCCGCCCGTACCTCTGAGGCCGCCGCGGCCAAGCGGGCGGGCGACGCCGCGCTGGCGCGGCGGATCGCCGGGCTGCGCAGGCCCACGGTCTCGGCCTGGGCGGTGAACCGGGTCGCCCGTGAGCATCCCGACGAGCTGGACGAGCTGCTCTCCCTCGGGCAGGAGTTGCGCGCGGCCTGGCAGGCGCAGGACGCCGTGGCGCTGGCGGAGCTGACCCGGCGGCGCGGCGAGGTGACCGGCCGGCTCGCCAGGCTGATCCGACAGAGTGGCGAGGTCTCGGCCGCCGCCGCGGCCGAGGTGGACCAGACGCTCGACGCCGCCGTCGTGGACGCCGCCGCGGCCGAGGAGGTACGGCGCGGCCGCCTGGTCAAGCCGCTCAGCTACAGCGGCTTCGCCCCGGCCCCCGCTGCCGGCCGACGTCCCGCAGGCAGGAAGAAGTCCACTGCGGCGGACGAGGAGGCGCGGGCCGGCAAACGCGCGGAGGCCGAGGCTGAGAGGGCCAGGGAGCGGCAGGAGGCCGAGGCCGCGCACCGGGAGTGGAGGGAGGCGCTGGCCGGGGCCGAGCGGGAGCACGGCGAACGCGCGGAGAAGGTCGCCAAGCTGGAGGCCAAGCTGGCCAAGGCCCGCAAGCGGCTCGCGGAGAGCGCGCAACGTCTGGAGGTGACCAGACGCGAGGAGCGCCACGCTCGGCAACGGCTGGAGGAGTAGGGCTGGGGCCGCCAGGTGGGCCCAAGACGCCCTGGGGCGTCGGGTCGGTCCACCTCTGGCCTTGTGCTCGTAGCGTCAAGCTGGAGCCCCTACAGCGGCTCGCAAAGGGGTGCCATCTGTCGCGGAGGAACACCACCCGAGGGGGACAAGGTGAAGTGGACATTCTTGTGTGAGATATCGCCCTAAATCCTTACGGAACGTGAAATGTCCGGCCTATCGTCGTCGGCATGACCCTCGACGCCTTCATCCAAGCTCTGCCCAAGGTCGAGCTGCACGTGCACCTGATCGGCTCCGCCTCGGTGCCCACGGTGCTGGAGTTGTCGCGCCGGCACCCGGACAGCGCGGTGCCCACCAGCGAGGAGGAGCTCCGCGCCTTCTACACCTTCCGCGACTTCCCCCATTTCGCCCAGGTCTACGGCGCCGTCAACGCGCTGGTACGGGAGCCCGAGGACGTGGCCGCCCTGGTCCTCGGCCTGGCCCGGGACCTGTCCACCCAGGGTGGGCGCTATGCGGAGCTGCAGGTGACCCCGTACGCGCACCACATCATGGGCCTGCCGAAACGCGAGGTCACCCAGGCCCTGGACATCGCCGCGAAGCAGTCCCTGGCCGAGCACGGCGTCGAGATGGCGTACATCTTCGACATCCCCTCGGAGTTCGGACGGGAGGCGGCCGAGATCACCCTCGACCACGCGCTGGGGGAACCTCCCGCCGCGCTGGTAGGTTTCGGGATCGGCGGGATCGAGCAGCGCCGGGCCCCCTACAGGGACGTCTTCCGCGACGCGTTCGCCGCGGCGCGGGCCGCCGGCCTGCACAGCGTTCCGCACGGTGGCGAGATGACGGGCCCGGAGACCATCTGGGAGGTCATCGAAGGGCTGGGGGCCGAGCGCATCGGCCACGGCATCGCCTGCCTCGACGACCCGCGCCTGGTCGCGTACCTGCGTGAGACCCAGCTCCCGCTGGACGTCTGCCCCACCTCGAACGTCCGTACCGGCCAGGTGGCCCGGATCGAGGACCACCCGCTGCCCCGCATGCTCGCCGAGGGCCTGTTCGTCACGCTCAACAGCGACGACCCGCCCATGTTCGCCACCACGCTGAGCGAGGAGTATCGCCTCGCCGCCCGCGTGTTCGGCCTCGGCGTCCAGGACCTGGCCCGACTGGCGGGCAACGGCGTACGGGCGTCCTTCCTGCCGGCCGAGCGCAAGCGGGCCCTGCTGGACGAGATCGGCGCCCTGGCCGCCGCCTGAAGCGGTCAGGGTGAGGCGATGCGGCCCAGACCCGGCGGGATCTTCCCGGCGGCGGCACGGTCGAGCAGGAACAGCGTCCGGCCCCGGCCACGGGCGCCCGCCGCGGGCACCTGGACCGGTCCGGACTCCGACAGCGCGAGCCGTACGGCGCCGGACTTGCCCTCACCGGCCGCCACCACCCACACCTCGCGCGAGCCCTGGATGACGGGCAGCGTCAGCGAGATGCGCGTCGGCGGCGGCTTGGGCGCGCCGTGCACCGCCACCACGGTGCGGGTGTCGTAGAGCGAGGGCATGCCGGGGAACAGCGACGCCACATGGGCGTCCGGCCCCATGCCGAGCAGCATCACGTCGAAGCTGGGAGCCGGGCCGTGGTCCTCCGGACGGGAGGCCTTGCGGAGCTCGGTGGCGTAGGCGTCGGCCGACTCCTCGGCCGACAGGCCGGAGTCGGGGCCGAGCATGACGTGCACCCGCTCGGGGTCGACGTCGACGTGGTCGAGCAGCGCCTGCCTGGCGCCGGTCTCGTTGCGCTCGGGGTCGCCGGTGGGCAGGAAGCGCTCGTCGCCCCACCAGATGTCCAGGCGCCGCCAGTCGACGGCGTCACGGGCGGGCGTGTCGCGGATCGCGGCCAGCGTGGCGACGCCGACCGTGCCTCCGGTCAGCACCAGGGACGCCGACCCCTTGGCGGACTGCACGTCGACCAGTCGGGTGATGATCCGCGCCGCCACGGCCTTGGCCAGCACTTCGCCGTCACGGTGCACAACAACAGTGGGAACACTCACGGCGACACTCTTTCATGTTTCGTCCCCGGCCAGGCCCAGGCGCCGCCGTGTGCCCACGGCGGCGCCCGTGACTCAGGGCCGGTACAGCTGGGCCAGGCGCTTGACCGCGGCCTCGTAGACCTCGTCGGTGTCCAGCCTGCGCAGCTCCTCCGCCAGGAGCTCCGACAGCTGCCGCCGGGCCAGCGCCACGTTCCTGCCGGGCTGTCCGGGGCGGGACAGCACCGCCTGGCGGGCGTCGCCGCGCACCACCGACAGCTCCCCGTCGTCGATCGCGAGCCGGACCGCGGTGATGCCGGGGCCGTTGGACACGCCGACCCGCATCTTCGCGCCGAGCCGCTCCGCCAGCCAGGCCGCCAGCAGCGGCACGCTCGGGTTGCCCGCGGAACCCTCCACGACCCCCCGGTGCACCGCGCCCACGGGCTGGTCGAAGGCGGCGGCCAGCAGGCTGCGCCACGGCGTCAGCCGGGCCCACGCCAGGTCGGTGTCGCCCGGCGCGTAGCCCTTGGCCCGGTCGGCGAGGAAACAGACGCCGTCGTCGCCGGCGTTCTTGGCGTCGGTGAGGCGCCGCTGGGCGAGCATGCCGATCGAGTCCGTCGACGGCACCTCGGGGGCGCGGCTCGGCCACCACGCGACCACCGGCGTGTCCGGCAGCAGCAGCGGACTGACCACGGAGTCGGCGTGCTCGGTGAGCTCGCCGTACAGCCGCAGCACCACGATCTCGCCCGGCGAGGACTCGCCGATGCGCAGCTCGGCGTCGAGCCGGTTGGCCTCGTCGGTCTCCCGGTTGATCACCACCAGGATGCGTGACGGATGCTCGCGCGCCGCCTCGGTGGCGGCGCGCAGCGAGTCGTACTGGTCGCGTTCCTCACAGACCACGACCAGCGTCAGCACCATGCCGACGGCGGGTGCGCCCATCTGGTGGCGCAACTGCGTCAGCTGGCTGGAGATCTTGCCCGCCGTCGTGTCGGCCAGCATGAACGTCGTCACTTAGAGCCTCCTCCAGACACGCCCGTCGCGGGCCATCATCGCGTCGGACGCCGGCGGCCCCCACGAACCCGAGGGGTACGGCTCCGGCTGGCCCTGGGTGGTCCAGAACTCCTCGATGGGGTCGAGGATCTGCCACGACAGCTCGACCTCACGCTGGTGCGGGAAGAGCGGCGGGTCGCCGATCATCACGTCCAGCAGCAGCCGTTCGTACGCCTCGGGCGACGACTCCAGGAACGACTCGCCATAGGCGAAGTCCATGGACACGTCCCGCACCTCCATGGCCGTCCCCGGCACCTTGGAGCCGAACCGCACCGTGATGCCCTCGTCCGGCTGCACCCTGACCACCAGCGCGTTCTGGCCGAGGATCTCGGTGTCGTCCTTGCTGAAGGGCAGGTGCGGCGCCCGCTGGAACACCACGGCCACCTCGGTGACCCGGCGGCCCAGCCGTTTGCCGGTGCGCAGGTAGAACGGCACGCCGGCCCAGCGCCGGTTGGCGATCTCCAGCTTGATCGCGGCGTAGGTCTCGGTGGTGGAATCCGTGGAGATCCCGTCCTCCTGGAGGTAGCCGACGACCTTCTGACCGCCCTGCCAGCCCGCCGCGTACTGGCCGCGTGAGGTGTTGAGCGACAGGTCCGCCGGCAGCCGCACCGCCTTGAGCACCTTCTCCTTCTCCCGCCGCAGGGCGGAGGCGTCGAAGGAGGTCGGGTCCTCCATCGCCACCAGCGCCAGCAGCTGGAGCAGGTGGTTCTGGATCACGTCGCGGGCGGCGCCGATGCCGTCGTAGTAGCCGGCCCGGCCGCCGATGCCGATGTCCTCGGCCATGGTGATCTGCACGTGGTCGACGAAGCTGCGGTTCCAGATCGGCTCGTAGAGGTTGTTGGCGAACCTCAGCGCCATGATGTTCTGGACCGTCTCCTTGCCCAGGTAGTGGTCGATCCGGAAGATCGAGCTCTCCGGGAAGGCGGAGTTGGTGATCTCGTTCAGCTCGTGCGCCGACTTCAGGTCGTGGCCGAACGGCTTCTCGATGACCACCCGCCGCCACGACCCGTCGGGCGCGTCGGCCAGCCCCGTCCGCCTGAGCTGCTCCACCACCACGGGGAAGAACTTCGGCGGCACCGACAGGTAGAAGGCGTAGTTGCCGCCCGTGCCCCGCAGCTCGTCGATCTCCCGCAGCGCCATGGCCAGCGCGTCGAACGCCCCGTCGTCGGAGAACTCGCCCGGCACGAAGTGGATGCCCTCGCGCAGCTGGTTCCAGACCTCCTCGCGGAAGGGGGTCCTGGCGTGGGCCTTCACGGCGTCATGGGTCAGCTTGGCGAAGTCCTGGTCTTTCCAGTCCCGCCTGGCGAACCCGACCAGGGAGAAGCCCGGGGGCAGCAGCCCCCGGTTGCCCAGGTCGTAGATCGCCGGCAGCAGCTTGCGTTTGGCCAGGTCACCCGTCACGCCGAACAGCACCATCACGCACGGTCCCGCCACCCGCGGCAGCCGCTTGTCGCGCGGGTCCCGCAGCGGGTTCGCGGCGGCCACCTCCAGTGTGGTGGAGGTGCCGGCGACGGCTGAGGCCACGGCGACGGCTTCTTCAGGGGGGCCTGCGGGCTCACTCATCTCAAACCTCCTGCGCCGCTGGGAGCGGCCGCGCGGCTCCCCACCGCGCGGCCCCGTGACGGGGAGACGGCGCCGGCCGCCTCCTCGCCACGGTGGGACAGCCTCATCAAGGGACCAGGTTCTTGCTGACGCTGTCGAGCAGTTCGTTCCACGAGGCCTCGAACTTCTGCACGCCCTCGTCCTCCAGCACCCGGACCACGTCGTCGTAGTCGACGCCGGCCTCCTTCAGCTCGGCCATGGTGTTCCAGGCCTGCTCGTAGAAGGGGCGGACGGTGTCGCCGGTGACGTTGCCGTGGTCGGCGGCCGCGTCGAGCGTCTTCTCCGGCATCGTGTTGACGGTGCCGGGGGCGACGAGGTCGTCGACGTACATCGTGTCGCGGTAGTCGGGGTTCTTCACGCCCGTGGAGGCCCACAGCGGCCGCTGCGTACGGGCTCCGGCGGCGCGCAGGCGCTGCCAGCGCTCGGAGTTCATGACCTCCTCGTAGGCGGCGTAGGCCAGGCGCGCGTTGGCGACGCCCGCCTTGCCCTTCAGCGCGTCCTTGCCGCCGATCTTGTCCAGGCGCTTGTCGATCTCGGAGTCGACGCGGCTGACGAAGAACGACGCGACCGACTCGATCGTGGCCAGGTTGAGCCCCTTGGCCTGCGCCGCCTCCAGCCCGGCCAGCCAGGCGTCCATGACCGCGCGGTAGCGGGCCAGCGAGAAGATCAGCGTGACGTTGACGCTGATGCCCTCACTGATCGCCTGCGTGATCGCGGTCAGGCCCTCCACGGTCGCCGGGATCTTGATGAACAGGTTGGGCCGGTCGACCAGCCACCACAGGGCGCGGGCCTCGGCGATCGTCTTGTCGGCGTCACGGGCCAGGCGCGGGTCGACCTCGATCGACACCCGCCCGTCGACGCCGGAGGTGGCGTCGTAGACCGGGCGCAGCACGTCGGCGGCCCAGCGGATGTCGTAGGTGGTGATGGCCCGCACGGCCTCGCCCACGTCGACGCCGCGTACGGCCAGGTCGTGCATCTGGGTGTCGTAGGCGTCGCCCTTGCTGAGCGCGCCGGCGAAGATCGTCGGGTTGGACGTCACACCGACCACGTTCTTGTCCCGGATCAGGTCGTCCAGGTTGCCGGTGCGCAGCCGCTCACGGCTGATGTCGTCGAGCCAGATGGACACGCCCTGGCCGGACAGCTTGTTCAGGATCTCGCTCATTTTCTCAGTTTCCCGTCGTCTCGCCCTTGTCCTGACCCAGCTTGGCCAGACTCGACCTGGCCGCCGCCGCCACCCGCTCCGGCGTCAGCCCGAACTGCTCGTAAAGAGTCTTGTACGGCGCGGACGCGCCGAAGTGTTCGAGGCCGACGACTTCGCCGCACTCCCCGACGAACTCGTGCCAGCCGAGTGCGATGCCCGCCTCGACCGCCACCCGAGCCCGGATCGACGGTGGCAGAACGGTCTGCCTGTACGCGGAGTCCTGCCCCTTGAACCACTCGACACACGGCATGGAGACCACCCGTGTCGGAATGCCCTGGGACTCCAGCAACTCGCTGCCCTCGACGGCGATCTGCACCTCGCTGCCGGTGGCGATGAGGATCACCCGCGGCTGGCCGCCCGTGGCCTCGCGCAGCACGTAGCCGCCGTGGGCCACGCCCTCGGTGCTGGTGCCTTCGTACACCGGCAGGTTCTGCCGGGACAGGGCGAGCGCGGCGGGGCGGTCGGTGTGCTCCAGCACCGCCTTCCAGGCGGCGGCGGTCTCGTTGGCGTCGGCCGGGCGCACCACGTCGAGGCCGGGGATGGCGCGCAGCGCCCACAGGTGCTCGATCGGCTGGTGTGTCGGGCCGTCCTCGCCCAGGCCGATGGAGTCGTGCGTCCACACGTAGGTGACCGGCAGCTTCATCAGCGCGGCGAGTCGTACCGAAGGCCGCATGTAGTCGGAGAAGACCAGGAAGGTGCCGCCGTAGGGGCGGGTGCCGCCGTGCAGCGCGATGCCGTTGAGAATGGCGCCCATGGCGTGCTCGCGGATGCCGAAGTGCAGCGTGCGGCCGTAGCGGTGGCCGGGGAAGTCCTTGGTCTGGTGCTCCTCGGGGATGAAGGACGGCTCGCCCTTCATCGTGGTGTTGTTGGACCCGGCCAGGTCGGCCGAGCCGCCCCACAGCTCCGGCAGCACCGGCGCGAGCGCGCTCAGCACCTCGCCGGAGGCGCTGCGGGTGGCCACCGAGGTGCCGGTCTCGAACGCCGGCAGCGCGCTCGCCCAGCCGGCGGGCAGCTCGCGGCGGGAGATGCGGTCGTACTCGGCCGCCCGCTCCGGGTTGGCCGCGCGCCAGCGCGCGTAACCCTCCTGCCACGCCGTGTGCGCCTCACGCCCGCGCGTGGCGGCCTGGTGCGCGTGCTTGAGCACCTCGTCCGGTACGTCGAACGACTTGTCCGGGTCCATGCCGAGGACCCGCTTGGTGGCGGCGACCTCGTCGGCGCCGAGAGCCGAGCCGTGGATCTTGCCGGTGTTCTGCTTGTTGGGCGCGGGCCAGCCGATGACGGTCCGCAGCCGGATGAAGGACGGCCTGCCGGTCTCGGCCTTGGCCTCCTCCAGCACGGCGTGCAGGGCCGCCACGTCCTCGACGTAGCTGCCGGTGTCGGTCCAGTCGACGCTCGCGGTGTGCCAGCCGTAGGCCTCGTAGCGCTTGAGGACGTCCTCCGACAGGGCGATGAGCGTGTCGTCCTCGATGGAGATCTTGTTGTCGTCGTAGATGACGACGAGGTTGCCCAGCTGCTGGTGGGCGGCCAGGGAGCTGGCCTCGTGGCTGATGCCCTCCTCGATGTCGCCGTCGCTGACGACGCACCAGATGTGGTGGTCGAAGGGGGAGGTGCCGGGCTCGGCGTCCGGGTCGAACAGGCCGCGCTCGCGGCGGGCCGCCATCGCCATGCCCACGGCGTTGCCGAGGCCCTGGCCGAGCGGGCCGGTCGTGGTCTCCACGCCCGCGGTGTGGCCGTGCTCGGGGTGACCCGGCGTCAGGCTGTCCCACTGGCGCAGGCGGCGCAGGTCCTCCAGCGTGAGCCCGTAGCCGGACAGGAAGAGCTGGATGTAGAGCGTCAGGCTGGTGTGCCCGGCGGACAGGACGAAACGGTCGCGGCCGAGCCAGTTGGGATCGGTCGGATCGTGCCGCATCGTCCGCTGAAAGAGCAGGTAGGCGGCGGGGGCCAGGCTCATGGCGGTGCCGGGGTGTCCCGAACCCGCCTTCTCCACTGCGTCCATCGCCAGGGCT
Organism: Nonomuraea glycinis; assembly: GCF_035920485.1. Lineage (GTDB taxonomy): Bacteria > Actinomycetota > Actinomycetes > Streptosporangiales > Streptosporangiaceae > Nonomuraea > Nonomuraea glycinis. Next base: position 8,261,388 of record NZ_CP109166.1, on the reverse strand, counting down.
CGAACGACATCGACGGCCTGCTTGTCGAGGTCGGTCCATTCAAGGGCTGGCACGAGTTCGGTGCTCAAGTGCTCGGTCTCCGGAATCTAGTCGTCATTGGTGGTGCCGGTTGGCATATCCCGCCCACACCGGACCCTAACCGAGCGGCGCTGGCGATCAATTCCCTTTCTGTCGTGGTGTCCGTAGATGGCGCGAGCCCCCCATTGGCCGGACCGGCCATCCCTGCGACTACAGTTTGGTTGTTCGCAGGGTCGCCACGGCACCCGTTCACGAATCCGCTCTAATCTGAGGTTACGCGTTGACTCCGCACGTGCTGGAAGCGCCTTGACGGTGCTGACGAACAGGCAGACGACGGCCCCCGCCCTCGAGGCCGAGGCGCCGCGAACGATCGGCCCCCGCTCCGTCGGCGCGGTCGTGAAGGCCTATATCGCGCTGACCAAGCCGCGGATCATCGAGCTGCTGCTGATCACGACGCTGCCGGTGATGTTCCTGGCGGCCGGTGGCCTGCCGCCGCTGTGGACGGCCGTGTCGGTGATGGTGTTCGGCACCCTGTCGGCGGGCAGCGCCAACGTGCTCAACTGCTACGTCGACCGGGACATCGACCAGATGATGCGCCGCACCCGGCGGCGCCCGCTGGCCAGGCACCAGGTGTCGCCCCGGGGCGCGCTGGTCTTCGGCATCGTGCTGGGCGTGCTGTCCACCGCCGGGCTCTGGCTGACCACCAACTGGCTCGCGGCCGTGCTGTCCACCGGCGCCATCCTGTTCTACGTGCTGGTCTACTCGATGATCCTCAAGCGGCGCACCGCCCAGAACATCGTGTGGGGCGGCATCGCGGGCTGCATGCCGGTGCTGATCGGCTGGTCGGGCATCACCGAGCGGCTCGACTGGGCGCCGCTGGTGCTGTTCGGCGTGGTGTTCTTCTGGACACCGCCGCACACCTGGACGCTCGCCATGCGCTACAAGGAGGACTACGCGGCGGCCAAGGTGCCGATGCTGCCCGTGGTGGCGACCGAGCGCCGGGTGATCACGGAGTCGATCCTCTACACCTGGGCCACGGTGGCGTGCTCGCTGGCGCTGTGGCCGGTGGCGGGCACGACGCTGTTCTACCCGGCGGTGGCCGCCGTCCTCGGCGTGATGTGCCTGTGGGAGGTGCATCGCCTGATGGCCCGCCTCAACGCCGGCAAGACCGGCGTGGACCTGCGCCCGATGCGCTTCTTCCACTGGTCCAACGCCTACCTGGCGCTGCTCTTCCTCGCCGTCGCGATCGACCCTCTGCTGGCCTGAGCCCGCCGCCCCCTGTTGCGGCGGGTCTCTTTCCGCCCTTAATATGCATATATGAATAGCTCTTCAGGTGTCGTGGCGGCGTTGGACGGGTGCGTCACCCCCGAGCCGGACGCGGCGCGGGTCGCCGCCACCCGCGACCGGCTGGTGACCCCGCAGGAGGCCACCCGGCTGGCGGAGCTGTTCCGGCTGCTCGGCGACCCGACGCGGGCCCGGCTGCTCTACGCGCTGCTGGAGGCGGGGGAGCTGTGCGTGTGCGACCTGGCCGACGTCGTCGAGGTCACCGACACGGCCGTCTCCCACGCGCTGCGCCTGCTGCGTACGGCGGGCATCGTGGCCAGCCGGCGGGCGGGCCGCATGATCTACTACCGGCTGGCCGACGGGCACGTCCGGATGCTGCTGGACCTGAGCCGCGAGCACCTGAGAGAGGTGACCTGATGGGCGGTGGGCACGGACATGGGCACGGGCACGGGCACTCCGCCACGGCGGACAAGCGCTACCTGATCGGCGCGCTCGCCCTCATCGCCGGCTTCATGGTGATCGAGGTGGTCGCCGGTGTCATCGCCAACTCGATCGCGCTGATCTCCGACGCGGCCCACATGCTCACCGACGCCAGTGCCATCGCGCTGGCCCTGGTCGCCATGCGCATCGCCGCCCGGCCCGCGCGGGGCGCGTACACCTTCGGCTTCAAGCGCGCCGAGATCCTGTCCGCGCAGATCAACGGCGTGACGCTGCTCCTGCTGGTGGCGTACTTCGTCTATGAGGGCGTGCAGCGGCTGGTGGACCCGCCGCAGGTGTCGGGGCCCCTCGTGGTCGTCACGGCGCTGGCCGGCATCGCGATCAACGCGCTGGCCGCCTGGCTGATGTCCAGGGCCGACCGCCGCAGCCTCAACGTCGAGGGCGCCTTCCAGCACGTGCTCAACGACATGTACGCCTTCATCGCCACCGCCGTCTCCGGCGTGGTGGTCTGGGTGACCGGGTTCCGTGCGGCCGACGCCATCGCCGCGCTGGTGGTCGCCGCGCTCATGCTGAAGGCCGGCTGGGGGCTGCTGCGCGACTCGGCGCGCGTCCTGCTGCAGGCCGCGCCGAGCGACCTCGACCCGGACGAGATCGGCCGGCTGCTGGCCGCCGACGAGGACGTGGTGGAGGTGCACGACCTGCACGTCTGGACGGTGACGAGCGGCTATCCGACGCTGTCGGCGCACATCATCGTGGCGCGCGGGGCCGACTGCCACAGCCTGCGCGTCCGCCTGTCGAGGCTGCTGCATGACCGCTTCGACATCGGGCACACCACCTTGCAGGTCGACCACGGCGCCGCCGAGACCGACGAGCACTGCGACGACCCGCACGGGCCCCGGCACCTGGGGAGGGCGCCGCGCGAGCATTAGATAACCGCAAGCTGTATATTATCCCAGGTGGCTGTGACTCTGCGGTCCAACGGCGACGTCGTCTTCCGATGCGCCTTCCTCGTCGTGTGGTGCACGAAATATCGCAGGCAGGTGCTCGGCGACAAGGTCGAAGGACGCCTTACGGAGCTCATCCACGAGGTCGTGGCGGACAAGGAGGCCTGGCTGGTGGAGGCGGAGGTGAAGGCCGACCACGTGCGCCTGGTGGTGGAGGTGGACCCGCAATACGGCGTGCACCGGCTGGTCAAGGCCGTCAAGGGCCGCTCCTCCCACGCGCTGCGCGAGGAGTTCCCGCACCTGCGCAGCCGGCTGCCGACCCTGTGGACCAACTCCTACCTCGTGGTCACCGTGGGCGGCGCTCAGGATGCGATGGTCGAGCGCTACCTCGAGCAGCAGCAGGGCCGTTGAATGCGGCCGCCCTGGACGGCGCGCCCGCTCAGCCGGGACCGTGAGCCGGTGCGGGACCCGCGAGCGTCCGGGACGATGAGCCGCCTGGCAGCGGTCCGCCTGGCAGCGGTCCGGCGGACAGCGGTCCGGCGGACAGGCGCCGGGGCGCCGTGAGCGGGTCCCCGCCCTTCGGGAACGAAGGGCCCACCAGGACGTCCAGGGATCCGCGCTGGGTGCTGAAGGACCGCCCGTCGTCCGCGCTGATCACCGGGCTGGTCCTCACCGGGCTCTGCACGCTGGCCTCGTTCTCCTTCGACGTGCTCAACGGCGAGCCGGTGCAGTTCTTCATCGCGCTCGGCCTGGCGCTGGCCCCCGTTCCGCTGCTGCTGGCGGCCGTGCTCGCGCTGGACCGCATGGAGCCCGAGCCGCGCAGCAACCTGGTCTTCGCCTTCGCCTGGGGGGCCGGGGTCGCCGTGCTGGTGGCCGGCCTGATCAACTCACTGAACCTGCACTACATCATGGACACCGTCCAGCTCTCCGAGGCCAGCGCCCGCAACATCGCCGCCACCTTCGGCGCCCCGGTGGTCGAGGAGACCATGAAAGGGCTGGTCCTGCTCGGGCTGTTCAAGTTCCGCAGGGCCGAGCTCGACGGGCTCACCGACGGCATCATCTACGCCAGCATGGTGGGCCTCGGTTTCGCCATGAGCGAGAACGTCAGCTACTACCTGGCCGCGCTCAACTCGGAGGAGGGCGGGGTCGGCCTGGCGGTCACCGTGGTGCTGCGCGGCATCCTGTCGCCGTTCGCCCATCCGCTGTTCACCTCGATGATCGGGCTGGCGGTGGCCTTCGCGGCCCAGCGTCCGGGGGCCGAGCGGGTCTTCTCCATCCTGGTCGGCTGGTCCGGCGCCATGATCCTGCACGGCCTGTGGAACGGCCTGGTCTCTTACGGCGGCTTCACGGGCCTGGTGATCGCGTACGTGGTGCTCATGGTGGTGCTCGTGGTGCTGATCGTGGTGGTGTTCCGGGACCGGCGGCGCATCGTCGCGCTCATCCAGCGCTACCTGCCGCCGTACGAGCCGACCAGGCTGGTCAGCAAGGACGACATCACCATGCTGTCGGCGCTGCCCCAGCGCAGGCGGGCCAGGCAGTGGGCGAAGATGTACGGCGGCCGGCGGGGGCTGCGCGCCATGAACGACTACCAGCTCGCGGCGACCGAGCTGGGACTGCTGCACGAGCGCGCGGCCAAGCGCATGGTGGACGAGCACACCTTCCACGAGGAGCAGCGGGCACTGCTGGAGTGCATGAGCACCGCCCGGGCCGACTTCCCCTCGTCACCGGCGGGCAAGCCGCCGCCCTACGCTCCTGGCTGAGGGTTCCGCCGCCCTGCGCCCGCAGCCGGGGCGCACGTCGCGGCGTGGTACGAGAGGGGCGGACAATTGCCTACAAAAAGGCACTTCTCAGCAATGGGGGAGTGGCCGACTTTTCACTCCATACGCTGCCATATGGTCTCAGGCTCCGGCGGTCGCCTCGGTGGGGGAGGGGGAGGCGGGCTCGCCGAGCGGGTCCCGTACGCGCAGCGCGGTGACGACCCGCAGGGCGCCGATCCAGACCAGGGTGGAGCCGAGCACGTGCAGCCCCACCAGGAAGGCGGGCACGCCCAGGAAGTATTGGGTGTAGCCGATGACGCCCTGCGCCAGCTCGATCACCAGCAGCGCCAGCGCCGCCCGGCGGGCCGGTCGGGGCGCGTCGGTCACGTGCAGGGCGAACAGCAGCGCGAAGGTCAGCCCGACGACCACGTAGGCGAGGTCGGCGTGCAGCCTGGCCACGGTCTCGATGTCGAAGTCGTAGCGCGAGGCCAGCACGTCACCGGAGTGCGGGCCGGTGCCGGTCACCACCACCCCGACGACCAGCAGCGCGAACACCGCCGCGAGCAGGGCCTGGCCGAGCCGCCAGGTGGCGGGGTGGGCCACGCGGCGCACGGGGGCGTCACCCTCGCCGGCGCGGGCGTACAGCGCCCAGCAGGCGGCGATCAGGCCGATGGAGATCAGGAAGTGCATGCTCACCGTGAACGGGTTGAGCATCGTGCTGACCACCAGGCCGCCCCACAGGGCCTGGGCGGCGATGCCCAGGGGCTGCAGCCAGGCGAGCCGCACCAGCGACGTGCGCCGGGGGGTCAGCCGCATCGCCGACAGCACGCAGGCGATCCCCACGACCAGCACCAGGAAGGTGACCATCCGGTTGCCGAACTCGATGGCCATGTTGATCGGCGAGATCTCCGGATGCGCGACCGGCAGCAGGCTGTCGGGGGTGCAGTTGGGCCAGGTGGGACAGCCGAGCCCGGACTCGGTGACCCGCACCACCGCGCCGCTGACCGTGATGCCGGCGTTGACCACCACGGAGGCCAGCGCCCAGCCCCGCATCGTCCTCGGGGTCGGCGTCCAGAAGGAGAACAACCGGCGCGCCAGAGGGGGGCGATGGTCTGTGGATAGCTTCACGTCATCGATGTTAGAGGCCGGGTAGGGCGGTCCTGTCACCGCCTTTTCCCTTGATTAGGTATGTGACATATTACTCCTGGGAGGTGGTCGATGTCCGACGTGATCGTCGTCGGCGCCGGGGTGGTCGGCGCGGCCTGTGCCTACTACGCCGCACGCGCGGGACTCGACGTGACGGTCGTGGACCGGGGGCCGGTGGCCGGGGGCACGACCGGCGCGGGAGAGGGCAACGTGCTCGTCTCCGACAAGGAGCCCGGCCCCGAGCTCGACCTGGCCCTGCTGTCCAACCGGCTGTGGCGCGAACTCGACCGGTCGGTCGGCGGCTTCGAGTTCGAGGCCAAGGGCGGGCTCGTCGTCGCCGAGACGGCCGACGTCCGGCTCCAGCTCGCCGACCTGGCCGCCAAGCAGGGGATCCAGCACGAGAACGTGCCCGCGCACGCCCTGCGCGACCTTGAGCCACACCTGGCCGACGGCCTGGCCGGTGGCGTCCTCTATCCGCAGGACGCCCAGGTCCAGCCCATGCTGGCCGCCGCCCGCCTCCTCCGGCACAGTGCCGGTGGCCGTGGCGGCCGTCTCCCGGGAGGCGGTGCGGTCCGGTTGCGGCTGGGGGTGACCGTCACCGGTCTCCTCCGCTCCGGCGAGCGGGTCAGCGGCGTCCGCACCGACCAGGGCGACCTGCCCGGCGGGGCCGTCGTCAACGCCGCGGGCACCTGGGGCGGCCGGATCGCCGCGCTCGCCGGGGTGGACCTGCCGGTCCAGCCCAGGCGCGGCTTCATCCTGGTCACCGAGCCCCTTGGCGAGCCGTTGATCCGGCACAAGGTCTACACCGCCGCCTACGTCACCAACGTCGCCAGCGACTCGGCCGACCTGGAGACCTCGGCCGTGATCGAGGGCACCCCGGCGGGCACCGTGCTGATCGGCGCCAGCCGCGAACGCGTCGGCTTCGACCGCACCACCTCCCCGCCGGTGCTCGCCCGGCTGGCGGCGCAGGCCGTGGCGCTGTTCCCGGTGCTGCGTGACGTGCGGGTCATCAGGTCCTACTGCGGGTTCCGCCCGTACTGCCCCGACCATCTGCCGGTGATCGGCGCCGACCCGCGCGCGCCCGGCCTCTACCACGCGTGCGGGCACGAAGGCGCGGGCATCGGCCTGGCCCCGGCCACCGGACACCTGCTCGCCCAGCTCATCCAGGGGCACCGGCCCGACCTGGACCCGCACCCGTTCCGCCCCGACCGCTTCCAGGCCGAGGAGTCCCGTTGACCGAACCCTTCCAGATCACGATCGACGGCCACCCGGTGCCCGTGACCCCCGGCCAGACGATCGGCGCCGCCCTGCACGCGGCGGGCCGCCGCTCCTGGCGCACGACCCGCTTCGGCGGCCGCCCGCGCGGGCTGTTCTGCGGGATCGGCGTCTGCTTCGACTGCCTGATCACGGTGAACGGCCGGCCTCCCGAACGCGCCTGCCTCCTGCCGGCCCGGCCAGGGGACGAGGTGACCACGTGACCCCGCCCCGGCCGTCCACCTCACCGGACGGTGGCTCCCCGGCCTTCGACGCGGCTCATGGGTTCGGAGCGGGCCCGGTGCTTCTGGGTGACTGGGATCTGGTGGTGATCGGTGGGGGGCCCGCCGGGGTGGCGGGGGCGTTGACGGCGGCCCTTCACGGGCTGCGGGTCGCGGTGGTGGACGCGGGGGCGCGGCTCGGCGGGCAGTACTTCCGCCATCGTGCCGCGCCGCCGCACTCCTCGACACCGGGGTTCGGCCGCTTCCTCGGCCAGGTGCGGGCGCTGCGGGAGCGGGCCGAGGTGCTGACCGAGCATCAGGTCTGGAGTGTGACCAGGCAGGTGGACGGCCGGCTCACCGTTCACTGTGCGGCGCGCGACGGCGGGCGGGAGCGTCCGGTGGCTCTTAGGTGCCGACGGTTGCTGATCGCCACCGGCGCGCATGACCGGGTGCTGCCGTTCCCCGGCTGGGACCTGCCCGGCGTGCTCACCGCCGGCGGCGCGCAGGCGCTGCTCAAGGGGCACGGCGTCGTGGCCGGGAGCCGGGTCGTCGTGGCCGGGACCGGGCCGTTCCTGCTGCCCGTCGCCGTGGGGCTGGCCGAGGCCGGGGCTCGGGTGGCGGGTGTGTACGAGGCCGGCGGAGGTCTGGGGCCGGCCCGGCACCCGCTGCGGGCCCTGAGCAAGGCGGGTGAGGCGGCCGGTTACGGGGTGGCGCTGGCTCGGCATGGAGTGCCGTACCGGACGAGACGGGCGGTGATCGCCGCGCACGGCGAGCACGAGCTGGAGGCCGTCACGGTGGCCCGCCTCGACCGGGACTGGCGCGTGCTCGGCACGCGCCGGGTCGCCTGCGACACCCTGGCCACCGGCTACGGGTTCATCCCGCAGATCGAGCTCGGCGTCCAGCTCGGCTGCGACACCCGCCACGACGCCGACGGCAGCCCGATCCTGGCGGTGGACCACGGCCAGCGCACCAGCGTGCCCGGCGTCTGGGCGGCGGGCGAGCCCACCGGCGTGGGCGGCTGGCGCCTGGCAGAACTCGAAGGCCGCCTCGCCGGCCTCTCCATAGCCGCCGCTGCCGCCGCTACGGCCCCCGCTGTCGCCGCCGCCGCTGTCGCCGCCGCCGCTGTCGTCCCCGCCGCCGCGAACGCCCCCGTCCCCGTCCCCGTCCCCAGCGTGCTGCTCAGGCGGCGGCGGTCGGCGCGGGCGTTCGCGGCGGCGCTGCTGGAGGCGTACCCGGTCAGGTCCGGCTGGCAGGGGTGGCTGCGTGACGACACGCTGGTGTGCCGGTGCGAGGAGGTGCCGCTGGCGCGCGTACGGGAGGCGCAGGAGCTCGGCGCCACCGATGCCCGCTCGATCAAGCTGCTGGCCCGGGCGGGCATGGGCTGGTGCCAGGGCCGCATCTGCGGCTACCCCGTCGCCTGCCTGGCGGGCGAGCCGCCCGCGCCGCCCAGAAGACCTGTCGCCCAGCCCATCTCCCTGGCCGCTCTCGCCGCGTTCGACGAGGACGGCACCCGAACGGAACCACACACAACGGAGGACCCGGCATGACCGATCGCAGCAAGCCCTGGCACGGAGTCATGGTCGCCACCGCGCTGCCCCTGCGCGAAGATCTGACGGTGGACTACGACGGCTACGCCGACCACTGCCGCTGGCTGGTGGACAACGGCTGTGACGGCGTGGTGCCCAACGGCTCGCTGGGCGAGTATCAGACGCTCACCGCCGACGAGCGGGCCCGGGTGATCCGGACCGCCGTCGAGGCGGTGGGCGGGGACCGGGTGATGGCGGGCGCGGGGGCGTACGGCGCGGCCGAGTCGCGGCGCTGGGCCGAGCAGGCGGCCGAGGCGGGCTGCGGCTCGGTGCTGCTGCTGCCGCCGAACACCTACCGGGCCGACGAGCGCGCGGTGTTCGGCCACTACCGCGAGGTCGCCGAGGCCGGCGTCCCGGTGGTCGCCTACAACAACCCGTACGACACCAAGGTGGACCTCGTCCCGGCCCTGCTGGCCAGGCTGCACGAGGAGGGCCTGATCGTGGCGGTCAAGGAGTTCACCGGCGATCCCCGCCGCGCCTACGAGCTCGCCGAGCTGGCCCCGGAGCTCGACCTGCTGATCGGCTCCGACGACGTGCTGCTGGAGCTGGCGCTGGCCGGGGCGGTGGGCTGGGTCGCCGGCTACCCGAACGCGCTGCCCGTCTCCAGTGTCGCCCTCTACCGGGCGGCGCTCGCCGGGGACCTCGACACCGCGCTGCCCCTCTACCGGGCGCTGCACCCGCTGCTGCGCTGGGACTCCAAGACGGAGTTCGTCCAGGCCATCAAGCTGTCCATGGACTTGGCGGGCCGCCACGGCGGGTCGTGCAGGCCGCCGCGGCAGCCGCTGACGGACGAGCAGGCGGCGGTGGTCAGGTCCGCCACGGAGAAGGCGCTCGCGGAGGGGCTGCGATGAGGACCAAGCGCGTCTTCCACGCCGTCGACTCGCACACCGAGGGCATGCCCACCCGCGTCATCACCGGCGGTGTGGGCGTGATCCCCGGGGCGAACATGGCCGAGCGCCGGGTCCACTTCCGCGACCATCTCGACCACATCCGCAGGCTGCTGATGAACGAGCCGCGCGGCCACGCCGCCATGAGCGGCGCCATCCTGCAGCCGCCGACCCGGCCGGACGCCGACTGGGGAGTGCTGTTCATCGAGGTGTCGGGCCTGCTGCCGATGTGCGGCCACGGCACCATCGGCGTGGCCACCGTGCTGGTTGAGACCGGCATGGTGGAGGTGGTCGAGCCGGTCACCACCGTGCGGCTGGAGGTGCCGGCCGGGCTGGTGGTGGTGGATGTGGCCGTACAGGACGGGATGGCCATGTCGGTGACGCTGCGCAACGTGCCCTCCTACGCCGACCGGCTGGACGCCCGCGTCGTCGTGCCCGGCCACGGCGAGATCCGCTACGACCTGGCCTACGGCGGCAACTTCTACGCCATCGTGGACCTCGACGCCTATGGGCTGCCGTTCGACCGCAAGGCCAAGAACGAGATCCTCGACGCGGGCCTGGCCACCATGCGGGCGATCAACGCCGCCGACGAGCCGGTGCACCCCGAGGACGACCGCATCCGCGGCTGCCACCACGTCTACTTCACCGCCGCCGGCTCCGACGCCCACCACTCGCGGCACGCGATGGCCATCCACCCGGGCTGGTTCGATCGCTCGCCGTGCGGCACCGGCACCAGCGCCCGGATGGCCCAGCTGCACGCCAGGGGCGAGCTGCCGCTGGGCCGGGACTTCGTCAACGAGTCCTTCATCGGCACCCGCTTCGTCGGCAGGCTCCTGGAGGAGACGGCCGTGGGCGGCAGGCGGGCGGTGGTGCCCTCGATCACCGGCCGCGCCTGGGTCACCGGCACCGCCCAGTACTTCCTGGACCCTCGCGACCCCTTCCCCGAAGGATTCGAGCTGTGACCGTCACCACCGTCGACTACCACACCGCCGGGGAGCCGTTCCGGATCGTGACCGGCGGAGTCCCCGAGATCCCCGGCGCCACCGTGCTCGAACGCCGCGCCAACGCCGCGCGGGCCGAGGACGCCGAACAGGTGCGGCGGCTGCTGTGCCACGAGCCGCGCGGCCACGCCGACATGTACGGCTGCTTCCTCGTCCCGCCCGACGACCCCGGCGCCCACCTCGGCGTGCTGTTCTGGCACAAGGACGGCTACTCCACCGCGTGCGGCCATGGCACCATCGCGCTCGGCGTGCACGCCGTACGGGAAGGGCTGGTCACGGCCGACCCCGACGGCGAGACCGATGTGGTCGTGGACGTGCCGTCCGGCCGCGTCACCGCCCGCGTCCGCTGCGCGGGCGGCCGCATCACGGCCGTGACCTTCGTCAACGTCCCTTCGTACGTCATCGCGCGCGACGTCCCGGCGGCCGGGGTGACGGTCGACGTCGCCTACGGCGGGGCCATCTACGCCTGCGTGCCCGCCAAGGCGCTCGGCCTGGCGGTCGAGCCGGCCCGGCTGGGCGAGCTCATCCCCCACGGCCGCCGGATCAAGGCCGCCCTGGCCGGCCACCCCGCCTCCCGGCACCCTGCCGACGACCGGCTGTCCGGCGTGTACGGCGTCATCTTCTACGACGAGCTCGACGGCGGTCCGGAGCACGCCCGCCAGCGCAACGTCACGGTGTTCGCCGACGGCGAGGTGGACCGCTCGCCCTGCGGCTCCGGCACCGCCGCCAGGCTCGCCCTGCTGTACGACGAGGGGCTGCGCGGCACGCTCGTGCACGAGAGCATCGTCGGCACCGAGTTCCGTGCCCGCGTCGCGGGCCTGGCCGGGGATGGGGTCGTCCCGGAGATCGAAGGCATGGCCTATCGCACCGGCAGGCACGCCTTCGAGCTCGATCCGGACGACCCGATCGGGACCGGGTTCACGCTGCGATGACCGGGCTGCCCTACCTCGACGCCGCCACCGTCGCACGACTGGTGCCCGTGGCGGATGCCGTACGGATTCTGGAGGACGCGCTGAAGGCCGGGCTCGATCCGGAGCGGACGCCGCAGCGGCCGGTGGTCGAGCTGCCCGCCGGGCAGCTCCTGCTCATGCCCGCCGCGGCCGGAGGCTACGCCGGGGTGAAGGCGGCCACCGTCGCGCCCGCCAACCCCGGACGCGGGCTGCCCCGCATCCAGGGCACCTACCTGCTGCTCGACGGCGACACCCTCACCCCGCTCGCCGTCATGGACGGCATCGCGCTGACGTCCCTGCGCACGCCCGCCGTCTCCGCGCTCGCCGTCCGCCACCTGGCCGAGCCCGACGCTCGCGAGCTGGTGGTGTTCGGGTCGGGACCGCAGGCGTGGGGGCACGTCCTGGCCCTGCGCGAGGTCCGGCCGCTGACCGGCGTCACGATCATCGGCCGCGATCAGGGCCGCGCCGAGGCCCTCGCCGCCCGCTGCCGCACCCACGGCCTGCGAGCCCAGGCCCTGTACGGCGAGCGTCCGGCTCCGGAGACACGAACCCAGACCCTGTACGACGAGCGGCCGGTTTCGGGGGCACGGGCCCAGGCCCCGTACGATGATCGGCCCGCTTCTGGGGAACCTCATGGTGTGCAGGGGCGGGAGGTCGCCGAGGCGGTGGCGCGGGCCGATCTCATCGCCTGCTGCACCACCGCCAGGCAGCCGCTCTTCCCCGGTGAGCTGGTCCGCGACGGCGTCACCGTCGTCGCGGTCGGCTCGCACGAGCCGGACGCCCGGGAGCTCGACAGCGGCCTGGTGGCCCGCGCCACGCTGGTCGTCGAGGCCCGGTCGGCGGCCCTGGCCGAGGCGGGGGACGTGATCCAGCCGATCCGTCACGGTACGATCACCACTCACCATCTCGCCGGAAACCTCGCGGATCTCGTCGCGGGCCGGGTGACGGTCGGCGCCGGGCCGCGGGTGTTCAAGGGGACCGGCATGGCGTGGGAGGACCTGGTGGTCGCGGCCGCCGCGTATGAGGCGTGGTCGCGGACGACATAGGGAGGGGATGGGTGGATGGCTGCCGAATACCGGCTCGACCTGCCGATGGTGGGGGAGCGGCAGAGCCTGCGTGAGCAGGTGGCGCACGCGCTCAGGGCCGCGCTGATCACCGGGGAGATGCGCTCGGGAGTGGTGTATTCGGCGCCCGTGCTGGCCGCGCAGTTCGGTGTCTCGGCCACGCCGGTGCGTGAGGCCATGCTCGACCTGGCCAAGGAGGGCCTGGTCGAGGCCGTGCGCAACAAGGGCTTCCGGGTGACCGAGCTGTCCGACCGTGACCTGGACGAGCTCACCGAGATCCGCAGGCTCATCGAGGTGCCCACCGTGGCGCGGCTCGCCGACTCCGGCCGGGCGGCCGACTTCGAGCGGCTCAGGCCGGTCGCCGAGGAGATCGTGGCCGCCGCCGAGGCCGGTGACCTGCTCGCCTACGTGGCCGCCGACCTGCGCTTCCACCTGGAGCTGCTCAGCCTGTCGGGCAACGCCCACCTGGTGGAGGTCGTCAGGGACCTGCGCACCAGGGCGCGCCTCTACGGCCTGTCACAGCTCTCGCGGCACGGCATGCTGGCCGACTCGGCCCGCGAGCACCTGGCGCTGCTCGACGCGCTCAAGGGCGGCGACGAAAGCGCGGCGGGCCTCATCATGGGCGAGCACATCGAGCATGTCCGGGGCATCTGGGCGAGCGACGCCTGACCCCGGCGCGTCCGGGCGGGCGACGGTCTAGCCGCGGCGCATCCGGGTGGAGCCGAGGCTGGCGGCCACGATGCAGATGATGGCCGCCCACTGCTGCGCGTGCAGCAGTTCGTTCAGCACCAGCACGCCGATCAGCGCGGCCGCCGCCGGCTCCATGCTCATCAGGATGCCGAACACCTGCTTGGGCATCCGGCGCAGCGCCTGCAGCTCCAGCGAGTAGGGGATCACCGAGGACAGCAGCCCCACGCCGAGACCGATCAGCAGCAGCTCCGGCTGCAGCAGGTCGACCCCGCCGGTGGTGATGCCCACGGGCGCGACCAGCACGGCCGACACGATCATCGCGAACGACAGCCCGGTGGCGCCGGGGAAGCGGCCGCCGACCGCCGCCGACAGCAGGATGTAGGCCGCCCAGCAGGCTCCGGCCACCATCGCGAAGCCGATGCCGATCCAGCTGACCGCCTCCGATTGCCCCCACGGCGCGAGCAGCAGCACCCCGGCCCCGGCCAGCGCGATCCACAGCAGGTCCAGCCTGCGCCGGGAAGCCGCCACGGCCACGCCGAGCGGGCCCAGGAACTCGATGGCCACCGCGATGCCCAGCGGCAGCCGGGCCAGCGCCTCGTAGAAGGTCAGGTTCATCACCGCGAGCGTCACGCCGAAGCCGAGCGCGACCGCCCAGTCCCGCCGGGACAGCCCGCGCAGCCTGGGCCGGGCCACCACACCCATGACCACCGCGCCCATGGCGATGCGCAGGAACACCACCGCGCTCGGCGGCAGCGCCGTGAACAGCTCCTTGGCGAAGCCCGCGCCCAGCTGCACCGAGAAGATCCCCAGCAGCACCAGCCCGGACGGCGGGATCGAGTCCGCGGCCGTGCGCAGCAGGTGGCCGGGCCGGCCCAGGCCGGGTCCTCGCTCCAGCGGCTCGTCGAGGGCGAAGGCGGTCACGGGAAACTCCTCAGGTCAGGGCAACCCTGAGAGCTTACCGACCCCCTCCGACAACGCTGTGGTCACGCTGGTATTTACTGTCAGACAACCGACGAACCTGGCATAGGACCTATGACGCAAACCGTCCCCCCGGCCACGCTCGCCAAGCCGCCTGCGGCGCTGACCGCGTCCTGCTTCGTCAGCAGCTTCGACCGCGTCGCCGTGACCCCCATGCTGGTGCTCATCGCGGTGGAGCTCGACGTTCCCCTGGCCGCGGCGGTCACCGTGGCGAGCGGTTACTACCTCGCCTACGGGCTGTCGCAGCCGATGTGGGGCGTGCTGTCCGACCGGTTCGGCCGGCTGCGGGTGATGCGGGTGGCCCTGCTGGGCGCGGCGCTGGCGGGCCTGGTCTCCGCGCTGGTACCGGGGCTCGGCACGCTGGTGGTGGCCAGGATCGTGGCGGGCGCCTGCTTCGGCGGAGTGATCCCCACCTCGCTCACCTACGTGGGCGACACGGTCGGGGTCGCGCTGCGTCAGCGCGCCCTGTCCAGCCTGATGGGCGTGATGGCGGTGGCCACCGCCACGGCCACCGGGGTCGGCGGCCTGCTCGGCGACCTGGCGGGCTGGCGGCTGGTCTTCACCGTGCCGGCGCTCTGCGCGCTGGTGTGCGTGCTGGCGCTGCGCGCGGTGCCGGAGCCGCCGCGCGTCGAGATCGCCGGACTGGGCAGGCACGTCCGCGCGGTGCTGAGCAGGCCGTGGGCGCTGCTGGTGTTCTCGCTGGCCTTCGTGGAGGGCGCCGTCCTGCTCGGCACGATGGCGTTCCTGGCCACCGCGCTGCAGCACCATGGGATCTCCACCACGGTGGCCGGTCTCGGCACCGCCACCTACGGGATCGGCGTGTGGCTGTCCTCCCGGCTGGTCATGCGGCTGTCGCGAGGCCGGCCGGTGTGGCTGCTGATCGCCATCGGCGGGGCGCAGCTGTGCGCCGCCTACACGATCGTCGCCGCCGACGTGAGCGTGGCCACGGTGACGGTCAGCTCGCTGGTGCTGGGCGGCGGCTACTCGTTCATCCACTCCTCGCTGCAGACCTGGGCCACCTCCGTCGTTCCGGAGGCCAGGGGGACGACGGTGGCCTTCTTCGCGTCCTCGCTCTTCGTGGGCGGCGCCGTCGCGTCGTGGGCGGCGGGGCCGCTGGCCGAGAACGGCGCGTATCCGCTGCTGTTCGGGCTCACGGCGGCCGTCGCCGTCCCGCTGACCGTGGTGGCGACGCTCAGCAGGCGCCGCTACGGCCTACTCCCACCTGAAGGTGCGAGCGGCCAGCCCCAGTGACACGACCGCCCACCCGGCCAGCACCGCGACCGCGCCCAGAGGCAGTGCCGCGCCGCCGGTGAGCACCGCGCGCAGGCCCCCGGTCAGCGCCGAGATGGGCAGCAGCTCCAGGATCGGCCGCACCGAGTCCGGGAACTTCGACAGCGGGAAGACCACCCCGCCGGCCGCCAGCAGCAGCAGGTAGACGAGGTTGGCGGCGGCCAGCGTCGCCTCGGCCCGCAGCAGCCCCGCCATGAGCAGGCCCAGCCCGCTGAATGCCGCCGTGCCGAGCAGGATGAGCAGGATGACGGCCGCCGCCGAGCCCTGCGGCCGCCAGCCGAGCGCCAGCGCCACCAGGACGAGCACCGCGACCTGCACGGCCTCCACCGCGATGACCGCGAGGGTCTTGGCCAGCATGAGCCCGGTCCTGGACAGCGGGGTCGCGCCGAGCCGCTTGAGCACGCCGTAGCGCCGCTCGAAGCCCGTCGCGATGGCCTGGCCGGTGAAGGCGGTGGACATGACGGCCAGCGCCAGCACGCCGGGGGTCAGGAAGCCGACCCGGCTGCCGCCGCCGACGTCGATCAGCGGCGCCACCGAGAAGCCGACCAGCAGCAGCACCGGGATGATCAGCGTGAGCAGGAGCTGCTCGCCGTTGCGCAGCATGGCCCGGACCTCGGCGCCCGTCTGCGCCAGCACCATCCGGGGCAGCGGCGCCGCCCCCGGGGCGGGGGTGAAGTCCAGCGCGGAGGTCATCGCAGCTCCCTGCCCGTCAGCTCCAGGAACACGTCTTCGAGCGTGCGGCGCTCGATGCTCAGGTCGTCGGCCATGACGCCCTCGGCCGCGCACCACGCCGTCGCGGTGGCCAGCAGCTCGGGTCCCACCTGGCCCTCGATGATGTAGTGGCCGGCGGGTGACTCCTTGGCGGCGCTGCCGGCGGGCAGCGCGTTGAGCAGCTCCTCCAGCGCCAGCCCCGGCCGGGCGCGGAAGCGGAGCTGCCGCTCGGCCCCGGTCAGCGCGGCGGGGCTGCCCTCGGCGACCACCCGGCCGCGATCGATGATCACCACCTGGTCGGCCAGCCGCTCGGCCTCGTCCATGTGGTGGGTGGTCAGCACCACCGAGACGCCGGCGCTCCTCAGCTCGCCGACGAGCTCCCAGCAGGCGTGCCTGGCCTGCGGGTCCAGGCCCGCCGTCGGCTCGTCGAGAAAGACCAGCTCCGGCCTGCCGATCACGGCCGCGGCCAGCGAGAGCCGCTGCTGCTGACCGCCCGACAGCCTGCGGTACGGGGTCCGTACGTGATCGGAGAGCCCCAGCCGCGTCAGCAGGGTGCCCGCGTCCAGCGGACGGGCGTAGAAGCGGGCGACGAGGCGCAGCCACTCGCCGCAGCGCATGGCGGGCGGCACGCCGCCGGACTGCAGCATGACGCCCACCTTGGGGCGCAGCGCGGGGGCGTCGGGGGGCAGCCCCAGCACCCGCACGGTGCCGGCGTCGGCCTTGCGGAACCCCTCGCAGATCTCCACCGTGGACGTCTTGCCCGCGCCGTTGGGGCCGAGCACGGCCGTGACCGCGCCACGGCCGGCGCGCAGGGTGAGGCCGTCGATCGCGGTGGCGCCGCCGTAGCGCTTGACCAGCTCGATGATCTCAACCGCCGGCTCGGCCGCCGGCTCGACGGCTGGGGATTCCATGGCCACGAGTCTAGGGACAGGCCATGCCGGTCGGGGCCACAGGTAGGCCCGAAAGAAATATCCTCCTATGGAGGATTTGGGGCAAAATTGGGAATTTGGGGGACCGAATGCTGGTTTGTTCCCTCGGCCCTCATGGGTCACACCTATGAGGGAGAGGGGTTCCGCATGTCCGTGGCACAGGCCACGCTTCCGGTCGCCAAGGAGGACCGCCGAGGACTGCTGCTCCTGATCCTGGGAGCGCTGTCGGCGATCGGGCCGCTGGCCATCGACATGTACCTGCCCGCGCTGCCCGCCATCAGCGGCGAGATGGTCAGCGCGCCCGCCCAGGTCCAGCTCACCCTCACCGCCTGCCTCATCGGCGTCTCCGTCGGCCAGGTCGTCGCCGGGCCGGTGAGCGACGTGCGCGGCAGGAGGATGCCGCTCCTCGTGGGCGTGGCGGGATTCACCGTCACCTCGCTGCTGTGCGCGTTCGCGCCCTCCGTGCCCGTGCTCATCGTGCTGCGCCTGCTGCAGGGCGTGCTGGGCGGCGCGGCGCTGGTCATCGTCCGCGCCGTGGTCCGCGACCTCTACGACGGCGCGGCCATCGCCCGCATCTTCGCCACCCTCATGCTGGTCAGCGGCCTGGCACCGATCCTGGCCCCGATCGCCGGGGCCCAGTTGCTGGAGTTCACCTCCTGGCGCGGCGTGTTCGTCGCCCTCAGCCTGATGGGCCTGGTCCTGCTCGTGGCGGTGCTCTTCGGCGTACGCGAGACGCTGCCCGCGGGCGAGCGGGCGGGCGGCGGGCTCGGGCAGACCCTGCGCACGTTCTGGCACCTGCTGCGCGACCGCGCCTTCATGGGGTACGCGCTCACCGCCGGGCTCTCCTTCGCCGCGATGTTCACCTACATCTCCGGCTCGCCGTTCGTCCTGCAAGAGGTGTACGACGCCACGCCCGCGCAGTACTCGTTGATCTTCGGCGCGAACGCCCTCGGTCTGGTCCTGATGGCCCAGGTCGGCGGGCGGCTGTCGGGCCGCGTCCCGCCGGCCACGCTGGTCGTCGTCGGGCTGTTCGTCGCGCTGGCCGGTGGCGGGCTGATGCTGGCCGGCGCCGCGACGGGCCTCGGACTGCCCGCGATCATCGCCGGCCTGTTCGTCATCATGTGCGGCCAGGGCCTGGTCCTGCCGGGTACCGGCGCGCTGTCCCTGGCCGAGCAGCCCCAGCAGATCGCCGGATCGGCCTCGGCGCTGCTCGGCGTGATGCAGTTCGCGATGGGCGCCGGCGCGGCCCCGCTGGTCGGCCTCTTCGGGTCGGACTCGGCCCTGCCGATGGCCGTCACCATGCTCGTCCTGCTGGCCCTCTCGGTCCTGA
Organism: Nonomuraea glycinis; assembly: GCF_035920485.1. Classification (GTDB taxonomy): domain Bacteria; phylum Actinomycetota; class Actinomycetes; order Streptosporangiales; family Streptosporangiaceae; genus Nonomuraea; species Nonomuraea glycinis. The sequence goes on along the minus strand of NZ_CP109166.1, from coordinate 8,242,910 downwards.
CTTTCATGGTGCTGGGGCGGCAGAGGAAAAGTTAGGTAAGGCTACCCTGCGTGAGAAATTGCATTGAACCGGTAACCGGATCCGTTTGAGAACGGGGAAGGAATTACGGCACACTGATGTTGTCAAAACAAGAAGCGAGTCCGATCCGCTGAGCAAAACGGGCGGCGCCGCCAGGCGATCTCCCCGCGCGACGAACCAGGAGTGGTGAGCGACCGATGAAGCCCGTGCCCACCATCGAGCCAGGCAGCGAGCGCAGCACCCGTGCGCGCGTGGCCCGGCTCATCCTGGAGCACGGACCCATCGCCGCCGTGGCGCTGGGCGAGCGGCTCGGGCTCACGCCCGCCGCCGTCCGCCGTCACCTCGACGCGCTGCTGACGGATGGAATGATAGAGCCTCGTACGGTGCGTCCGCGCGGTGAGCGCGGGCGGGGGCGACCGGCCAAGCTGTTCGCCATCACCGACGCGGGGCGCAGTGCTTTCGAGCACGCCTATGACGACCTCGCCGGGAGCGCGCTGCGCTTCCTGGCCGAGCGCATGGGTGCGGGAGCAGTGGCCGACTTCGCCCGCTCGCAGGTGTCCGGCCTGCTGACGCGGCTGGAGCCGGTCATGCGGACAGTGCCGGCTGACCAGCGTGTGCAAGTGCTGGCGCAGGCGCTGTCGGCGGAGGGCTACGCCGCCTCGGCCAGCAAGGCCAAGTCGGGTGGCGACCAACTCTGTCAGCATCACTGCCCGGTGGCCCACGTGGCGGCGGAGTTCCCGCAGCTGTGTGAGGCCGAGACGGAGGCGTTCGCGCAACTGCTCGGCACACCGGTGCAGCGCCTGGCCACCATCGCGCACGGCGACGGGGTCTGCACCACGCACGTGAGCCCGCAATCGCTGGGCGAGACCGCACATAGAGACAAGAGCAAGGAGACCGGAAGGTGACTGTCACCGACCGCCCGGAGCTTGAAGGCCTCGGGAATTACAAGTTCGGCTGGTCCGACTCGGATGCCGCGGGGGCGACGGCCAAGCGCGGCCTGTCCGAGGAGGTCGTCCGCAACATCTCCGCGCTGAAGAACGAGCCGGAGTGGATGCTCGACCTTCGCCTGAAGGGGCTCCGCCTGTTCCACAAGAAGCCGCTGCCGACGTGGGGCTCCGACCTCACGACCATCGACTTCGAGAACATCAAATACTTCGTGCGCTCGACCGAGAAGCAGGCCGCTTCCTGGGAGGAGCTGCCCGCCGACATCAAGAACACCTACGACAGGCTCGGCATCCCCGAGGCGGAGAAGCAGCGCCTGGTCGCCGGCGTCGCCGCCCAGTACGAGTCCGAGGTCGTCTATCACAAGATCCGTGAGGACCTCGAGGAGAAGGGTGTCATCTTCGTCGACACCGACACGGGCCTGAAGGAGCACGAGGAGCTCTTCAAGGAATACTTCGGCACCATCATCCCGGTGGGCGACAACAAGTTCGCCGCGCTCAACACCTCGGTGTGGTCCGGTGGCTCGTTCATCTACGTGCCGCCGAACGTCGAGGTCGAGATCCCGCTGCAGGCCTACTTCCGGATCAACACCGAGAACATGGGCCAGTTCGAGCGGACCCTGATCATCGTGGACGAGAACAGCTACGTCCACTACGTCGAGGGCTGCACCGCGCCGATCTACTCCTCCGACTCGCTGCACTCCGCGGTCGTCGAGATCGTCGTGAAGAAGAACGCCCGCTGCCGTTACACGACCATCCAGAACTGGTCGAACAACGTCTACAACCTGGTCACCAAGCGCGCCGTCGCCTACGAGGGCGCGACCATGGAGTGGATCGACGGCAACATCGGCTCCAAGGTCACGATGAAGTACCCGGCCGTCTACCTGATGGGCGAGCACGCCAGGGGCGAGACGCTGAGCGTCGCGTTCGCCGGCGAGGGCCAGCACCAGGACGCCGGCTCCAAGATGGTGCACCTGGCACCGCACACCAGCTCCAGCGTCATCTCCAAGTCGGTGGCGCGCGGCGGCGGCCGTACCTCCTACCGCGGTCTCGTGCAGATCGAGGAGGGCGCGCACGGCAGCGCCAGCACCGTCAAGTGCGACGCGCTGCTGGTCGACCAGATCAGCCGCTCCGACACCTACCCCTACGTCGACGTCCGCGAGGACGACGTCTCGATGGGGCACGAGGCCACGGTCTCCAAGGTCAGCGAGGACCAGCTGTTCTACCTCATGAGCCGCGGGCTCGAGGAGGACGAGGCGATGGCGATGATCGTGCGCGGCTTCGTCGAGCCGATCGCCCGTGAGCTGCCCATGGAATACGCGCTCGAGCTCAACCGGCTGATCGAGCTGCAGATGGAAGGAGCCGTCGGCTGATGGGCCTGAACGAGAAGCCCCTGTCGACCCTGCACGAGAAGGCGTCCTACGACCTGGACGACTTCGAGGTGCCGACGGGGCGTGAGGAGGCCTGGCGCTTCACGCCGCTGGCCCGCCTGCGCGGCCTGCACAACGGCACGGCCGAGGTCACCGGCCAGGTGCTCACCCAGGCCTACACCCCGGCCGGCGTGAGCTCCGAATGGGTGGGCCGCGACGACGCCCGCATCGGCCGCGCCTACGTGCCGGCCGACCGCATCAGCGCGCAGGCCTACAACGCCTTCGAGAAGGCGCTCGTGGTGACCGTGCCCAAGGAGGCCGTGCTCGCCGAGCCCATCCGCGTCGAGGTGCGGGGCGGCGGCGTCGACGGCGCGTCCTACGGCCACATCGTGGTCGTGGTCGAGCCGCTCGCCGAGGCCATCGTCGTCATCGAGCACCAGGGCAGCGCCGTCTACGCCAGCAACGTCGAGTTCGTCGTCGGCGACGGCGCCACGCTGCGGGTCGTCAGCCTGCAGGACTGGCAGGACGACGCCGTGCACGTCTCCCACCACCACGCCCAGCTCGCCAAGGACGCCACCTTCCGCAGCTTCGTGGTGACCCTGGGCGGCGACCTCGTACGCTTGTCGCCGAGCGTGTCCTACACCGGCCCCGGCGGCGACGCCGACCTGGCCGGCGTCTACTTCGTCGACGCGGGCCAGCACCTGGAGCACCGCCTCCTGGTCGACCACTCCCGGCCCGACTGCCGGAGCAACGTCGACTACCGAGGCGCGCTGCAGGGCGAGGGCGCGCACGCCGTCTGGATCGGCGACGTGATCATCAGGGTCGAGGCCGAGGGCACCGACACCTACGAGCTCAACCGCAACCTGATCCTCACCGACGGCGCCCGCGCCGACTCGGTCCCCAACCTGGAGATCCTCACCGGCGAGGTCGCCGGCGCGGGCCACGCCTCCACCTCGGGCCGGCTCGACGACGAGCACATCTTCTACCTCCAGGCCCGTGGCATCCCCTTCGACGAGGCTCGCCGCCTGGTCATCCGGGGCTTCCTCGGCCAGCTCATCGAGAAGATCCAGATCGAGGAGATCCGCGACCGCGTGATGAGCGCGGTGGAGGCGGAGCTCGCCCGATGAGTGATTTCGCGAAGGTGTGCAAGGTGAGCGACATCCCTGACGAGGGGGTGATCGGCGTCGAGGTGGGGGAGACCCCCGTGGCGCTGGTGCGTAAGGGCGACGAGGTGTTCGCCCTGCACGACGTCTGCTCACACGCCGAGGTGAAGCTCAGTGAGGGCGACGTCTACGACGGCACGCTGGAGTGCTGGCTGCACGGCTCGTGCTTCGACATCCACTCGGGCAAGCCCACCGGCCCGCCCGCGACCAAGCCCGTGAACGTCTACACAGTCAAGATCGACGGCGATGACGTGCTCGTCTCGCTCTCGAAGGAGTCATAAAACACATGTCCACCCTTGAGATCCGTGACCTTCAGGTCGCCGTCGGGGACAAGCAGATCCTGAACGGCGTCAACCTCACCGTGAAGTCGGGCGAGACCCACGCCATCATGGGCCCCAACGGCTCCGGCAAGTCAACCCTGGCCTACGCCATCGCGGGCCACCCCAAGTACACGATCACCGGCGGCCAGGTGCTGCTCGACGGCGTCGACATGCTGGAGCTGTCGGTCGACGAGCGCGCCCGCGCCGGCCTGTTCCTCGCCATGCAGTACCCGGTCGAGGTCCCCGGCGTGTCGGTGTCCAACTTCCTGCGCTCGGCCGTCACCGCCGTCCACGGCGAGGCGCCCAAGCTGCGCCAGTTCGCCAAGGACCTCAAGGCCGGCATGGACGCCCTGCACATCGACGCGGCCTTCGCCCAGCGCAACCTGAACGAGGGCTTCTCCGGCGGCGAGAAGAAGCGCCACGAGATTCTCCAGCTGGAGCTGCTCAAGCCGAAGATCGCGATCCTCGACGAGACCGACTCCGGCCTCGACGTCGACGCGCTGCGCGTGGTGTCGGAGGGCGTCAACCGCTTCCGCGAGACCGGTGAGACGGGCGTGCTGCTGATCACGCACTACACCCGCATCCTGCGGTACGTGAAACCCGACTTCGTGCACGTCTTCGCGGCCGGCAAGGTCGTCGAGGAGGGCGGGCCGGAGCTGGCCGACAAGCTCGAGGCCGAGGGCTACGAGCAGTACACGAGGGCGTCTGCATGACTTCCACCAGCTTGGACGTGGAGAGGATCAGGAAGGACTTCCCGGTTCTCTCCCGCGAGCTGCCCGGCGGGCGTCCGCTCGTCTACCTCGACTCGGGCAACTCCTCACAGAAGCCCACCCAGGTCATCGAGACCATGCGTGAGCACCTGGCGATGCACTACAGCAACGTCGGGCGCGCCATGCACGCGCTGGGCTCGGAGTCGACCGAGGCGTACGAAAGCGCGCGCGACAAGCTCGCCGCGTTCGTCGGCGCCCCGTCGCGCGACGAGGTGATCTTCACCAAGAACGCCTCCGAGGCCCTCAACCTGGTCGCCTACTCCTTCGGCAACCGGGCCAACACCGATCCCCGCTTCACGCTCGGCCCCGGTGATGAGATCGTCATCTCCGAGATGGAGCACCACTCCAACATCGTGCCGTGGCAGATGCTCGTGCAGCGCACCGGCGCGACGCTCAAGTGGTTCGGCGTCACCGACGAGGGCCGCCTCGACCTGTCCGGGCTGCCGGAGCTGGTCACCGAGCGGACGAAGATCGTCTCGATCGCGCACCAGTCCAACGTGCTCGGCACCGTCAACCCGGTCACCGAGGTGCTCGCGCGGGCTCGTGAGGTCGGCGCGCTGGTGATGCTCGACGCCTCCCAGTCGGTGCCGCACCACCCCGTGAACGTCGCCGAGCTGGACGTCGACTTCGTGGCCTTCACCGGTCACAAGATGGTCGGCCCTTCGGGCATCGGCGTGCTGTGGGGCCGGGGCGAGCTGCTGGAGGCGATGCCTCCGTTCCTCGGCGGCGGCGAGATGATCGAGGCGGTCTGGATGGACCACTCGACCTACGCGCCGGTGCCGCACAAGTTCGAGGCGGGCACGCCGCCCATCGTCGAGGCCATCGGCCTCGGCGCCGCGGTCGACTACCTGACCGGGATCGGCATGGACGCCGTGGAGGCGCACGAGCGGGAGCTGACGGCCTACGCGCTGGACGCCCTGCGCGAGGTGCCCTCACTGCGCCTGATCGGCCCCGACTCGCTCGACCTGCGGGGCGGCACGCTGTCGTTCACGCTGGCGGGCATCCACCCGCACGACGTGGGGCAGATCCTCGACGACCGGTTCGGCATCGCGGTGCGCGTCGGGCACCACTGCGCGCGCCCGCTGCACCTGCGGTTCGGAATACCGGCGACCACCCGGGCGTCTTTCTACCTGTACAACACCACGGCGGAGATCGACGCCCTGGTGCGCGGCCTCCACCACGTTCAGAAGGTGTTCGCATAGCCATGATCGGCGAGTCGATGTACCAGGAACTCATCCTGGAGCACTACAAGCACCCGCAGGGGCGGGGGCTCCGCGAGCCGTACGACGCCGAGGTTCACCACGTGAACCCGACCTGCGGCGACGAGATCACCCTGCGCGTCAAGATGGGCGACGCGGGCAAGATCGAGGACGTCTCCTACGACGGGCAGGGCTGTTCGATCAGCCAGGCCGCCGCCTCGGTGCTGCACGAGCTCACCACCGGCTCGACGGTCGAGGAGTCGCTCTCCGTGGTCGCCGAGTTCACCCGTCTGATGCAGGGCAGGGGACAGGTGGAGGCCGACGAGGACGTGCTCGGCGACGCGGTCGCGTTCGCCGGGGTGGCCAAGTTCCCGGCGCGGGTCAAGTGCGCGCTGCTTTCCTGGATGGCCTACAAGGACGCTGTTGTGAGGAGTGCTGCAGGATGAGCAAACCGGTCGAGACCCCGATCGACCTCGACGGTGAGTCCACCGTCGAGGAGGTGATGGAGGCGCTCAAGGACGTCGTGGACCCCGAGCTCGGCATCAACGTCGTGGACCTGGGGCTCATCTACGGCCTCAACCTCGATCCCGCCGACGGCGCCAAGCCCGTCGCCACCATCGACATGACGCTGACCAGCGCCGCCTGTCCGCTCACCGACGTGATCGAGGACCAGGCGCACTCCGCGCTCGAAGGCATGGTCTCCGACGTCAAGATCAACTGGGTCTGGCTGCCGCCATGGGGCCCGGACAAGATCACCGATGAGGGGCGCGAGCAGCTTCGTATGCTAGGATTCAACGTCTGATCTTTTCAGGCTGTACGGCTGGCGCACTGCGTCAGCCGCTTCAGCGTGCCGGGGGCCTAGGATTTCCCAAGTCCCCACATGGGGAATACTCTTGATCTGCCCCGTGTTGGCACCTTAGGACACCTGACGCCTCATCGCGCGTCCCGCGCCGCCTGCGGCCGGCGCCCCAGGTGCGCCTTCCCCTCGCTCCGCCCCCGCGGCGGGCGCACTGCAATGTGTACGGCAAAGATCGCCGTACGACCCTGGCTCGTCCTTTCGCAGAAGTGACGTGCCACTTCGACTGAAAGGCACGAATTTCGTGACCATGCTTGACGCTGTCATGCCCGAAACGACCCCCGCTGCGGCATCTGGCCCTTCCGAGTTCGAGCTGCTTGGCCTGCCCAAGCCCCTCGTGAACGGCCTGGCCAAGCAGGGCATCGACAGCCCGTTCCCCATCCAGAGCGCGACGATCCCCGACGTGCTCGCCGGCGCCGACGTCCTCGGACGCGGCCAGACCGGCTCCGGTAAGACCCTCGCCTTCGGCCTGCCCACCATGGCGCGGCTGGCAGGCGTCCGGCCGACCCCCGGCCGCCCCCGCGCCATGATCCTCGTGCCCACCCGTGAGCTCGCGCTCCAGGTGCACGACGCCATCGAGCCGCTCGGCCGTGGCCTCGGCCTGCGGATGAAGGTCATCGTCGGCGGCATGTCCATGGGCAAGCAGATCGAGGCGCTGCGCCGCGGCGTCGACATCGTCATCGCCACGCCGGGCCGGCTCGGCGACCTCATCCGCCAGGGTGAGTGCACGCTGGCCGACGTCCGGATCAGCATCCTCGACGAGGCCGACCACATGTGCGACCTCGGCTTCTTCCCCGTCGTCACGGAGCTGCTCGCGCAGACCCCCACCGACGGGCAGCGGCTGCTGTTCTCCGCGACGCTCGACGGCGACGTGGACAAGCTCGTGCGGCGCTTCCTCAGAAACCCGATCACGCACTCCGTCGCCCCCGCGACCTCCCCGGTCGACACGATGGAGCACCACGTGGTGCAGGTCAGCCGCGACGACAAGTTCGACGTCACGGCCGAGATCGCCAACCGCGAAGGCCGTACGATCATCTTCGTCAAGACCCAGCACGGCGTCGACCGCCTGTGCAAGCAGCTCGCCCGGGTCGGCGTCAAGGCCGGCGGACTGCACGGCGGCAAGCGCCAGAACCAGCGCACCCGCATCCTGGCCGAGTTCCGTGAGGGCTCCGTCAACGTGCTCGTCTGCACCGACGTCGCCGCCCGCGGCATCCACGTCGACAACATCAGCCTCGTGCTGCACGTCGACCCGCCGCAGGACAGCAAGAGCTACCTGCACCGCGGCGGCCGTACGGCGCGGGCCGGCGAGAAGGGCACCGTCGTCACCCTGGTGCTGCCGAACGAGCGTCGTTCCACCGACGCGCTGACCAAGCGGGCGGGCATCCAGCCGTTCCGGCTCAAGGCCGCTCCCGGTCACCCGCGCCTGGCGGAGGTCGCCGGGGCACGCACGCCCAGTGGCGAGTCGATCCCCGTCTGGGAGCCCGACGCCCGCAAGCCGCTGCGCGGCGCCCGTCGCGAGGGTGGCGGCCACGGCGGTTCGGACCGTCGCAACCGTCGTCCCCGCCGCGAGTTCGACGGTGGCGAGCGTCGCCCCCGTCGCCATGACGGTGGTGAGCGCCCTTTCGCGGGAGCGTCGGCTGACGACCGGCGCCCTCGACGTCACGACAACGGCGACCGTCCGGCTGGGGCCGCGCCTGGTGAGGACCGTGGCTTCCGCCGGGACGACCGTGGCGCCAGGGGCGGCTTCCGCTCCGACGACCGTGGCGGTGCCCGTGAGGCGGACCGCGGCGGTTCCCGTGAGGGTGGCTACCGGTCCGACGACCGCAGCCGCCCGGCCGGTGACCGTGGCCGGCCGTTCTCGGCCGACCACGGCGTCCGCTCCGACGACCGGCCGCGTGACGGTTACCGCTCCGGCGGACCCCGTCAGGACGACCGTGGCGCCAGGGGCGGCTTCCGCTCCGACGACCGCCGCGCCTCGGGTGGCCGCCGCTTCGAGCGCTGATCCGCTGCGTTGATCTGCGGCGTCGCCCGCCGTACCCCCTCCGGGGTGCGGCGGGCGACGCCGTTTCGTCATGTCGGTATGGGCCGCGTCAAGATCGGCACATGAGTCTGCCCGGTCTCGCCAGGCGGACGCGCGGCATCGCCACGTGCCCGCGCAGACTAGGCTTGACTCGCACGTCAGCCGACCGACGAGAGAGATCATGAAGACCTTCGAAGAGCTGTTCGCCGAGCTGTCCGAGAAGGCGCTGACCCGGCCCGCGGGTTCGGGCACCGTGGCCGCGCTCGACGCCGGCGTCCATGCCATCGGCAAGAAGGTCGTGGAGGAGGCCGCCGAGAGCTGGATGGCGGCCGAGCACGAGTCCAACGACCGGGCCGCCGAGGAGATCTCGCAGCTTCTCTACCACGTGCAGGTGCTCATGGTCGCGAAAGGGATCGGGCTGGACGAGGTGTACAAGCATCTCTAGGGCGCCCCGCGCCCGCCTCCGGCCCACACCCGCGAACAGTGAGAACACCGAGGAACAGACATGCTACGTCTGGCCGTACCGAACAAGGGCGCGCTCAGTGAGGCCGCCCAGATCATGCTCAAAGAGGCCGGCTACCGGTCGCGCAGGGACAGCAAGGAGCTCGTCGTCGTCGACGAGGACAACGGCTGCGAGCTGTTCTTCCTGCGCCCCCGCGACATCGCCGTCTACGTCGGCGAGGGCACCCTCGACGTCGGCATCACCGGCAGGGACATGCTCATCGACTCCGGCGCGCCCGTCGAGGAGATCATGTCGCTCGGCTTCGGCGGATCGACCTTCCGCCTGGCCTGCAACGCCGGCACGATGACCTCCGTCAAGGACCTGCAGGGCCTGCGTGTGGCCACCTCCTACGCCGGCCTGCTCGACAAATACCTCTCCGAGGAGGGTGTCGACGCGCGCGTCATCAAGCTCGACGGCGCCGTCGAGACCGCTATCAGGCTCGGCGTCGCCGACGCGGTGGCGGACGTGGTGGAGACCGGCACGACCCTGCGCAACGTCGGGCTCGAAGTGTTCGGCGAGCCGATCATGCGCTCGGAGGCCGTGCTCATCAAGCGCCACAGCGCGCCCGGGACGCAGGCGGCCGAGCAGCTCGTCCGCCGCTTCCAGGGGGTCGTGCACGCCCGCGACTTCGTCATGATGGACTACGACATCCGCGCCGAGCGGATCGAGGAGGCCATCGCGCTCACGCCCGGCATGGAGGGACCGACGGTCTCGCCGCTGCACCGCGAGGGCTGGGTGGCGGTGCGCGCGATGGTCCGCCGCAAGGGCCACCAGCAGGTCATGGACCAGCTCTGGGACCTCGGCGGGCGGGCCATCCTGGTCACCGACATCTACGCCTGCCGCCTCTGACACCTGCCGCCTCTGACAAATGTCACCGCCGATCCCGGACGGAGCTCACTGACCGGGCGGGATCGGCGAGCCTAGCGTTACCCGCATGAACGCCATCGTGTTCGACCACGTCAGCAAGCGCTTCGGGGACGTGCTCGCCGTCGACGAGCTGTCCCTGACCATCGCCGCCGGCGCCACCGTGGCCCTGCTGGGTCCCAACGGTGCCGGCAAGTCCACCTCCATCGGCATGCTGCTCGCCCTGTCCCGGCCCACCCGGGGCACGATCGCCGTGCACGGCCACACCCCTGAGCGGGCCGTCCTGGCCGGCGAGGTGGGGGCCATGCTCCAGCAGGGCGAGCTCATCCCCGAGCTGTCCGTACGCGAGCTCGTCGAGCTGGTCCGCAGGCTCTATCCCGCGCCGCTCGGGCTGGCGGAGGTGCTGGAGCTCGCCGGCCTCACCGAGCTGGCCAGGCGGCGGGCGGGCGGGCTGTCGGGAGGCCAGGCGCAGCGGGTCAGATTCGCCCTCGCCCTGGCCGGAGCCCCCAGGCTGCTGCTGCTCGACGAGCCCACCGCAGCCATGGACGTGGAGTCCAGGCGGCGGTTCTGGGACAGCATGCGCGCCTACGCGGCGGGCGGCAGGACCGTGCTGTTCGCCAGCCACTACCTGGCCGAGGCCGAGGAGCACGCCGACCGGGTGATCGTCATCGCCGGCGGCAGGGTGGTGGCCGACGGCACGGCCGCCCAGATCAAGGCGGGCGCGGGCGGGCAGGTGGTGCGCTTCGCCCTCGGCGAGCAGCCCGCCGCCGGGCTCGACCGGCTGCCCGGCGTCACCGCCGTGGAGGTCGGCGCGGGGATCGCCACGCTGCGCACCCGCGACACCGACGCAACGCTCGCCGCCCTCTACCGCGACACCGCGCTCGACGTACGCGACCTCGAACTGTCCGGCCTCGACGAGGCCTTCCTCGCGCTCACCGGGAGGTCATGATGCTCTACTACGCCTGGACCGAGGCGCTGCGGACGCTGCGCAACCGGCGCTACACCATCTTCGTCGTGCTCTTCCCCGTGGCCCTCTACCTGATCAACGCCGGCATCTACGGCGACCAGCCCGGCGCGGCCGGCGTCCGGCAGTCCGTCTACCTGATGGTGCAGATGGCGGGCTACGGTGCGCTCGGCGCGTCGATGATGAGCTCGGCCGTGCCGTGGGCGCAGGAACGCCGCTCGGGCTGGCTGAGTCACCTGCGGATCACCCCGCTCCCCGGCTGGGCGATCGTGGTCACCAAGCTCGCCATCGCGATGCTGCTCGTGCTGCCGTCGCTGGTGCTGGTGTTCGCGGTGGCGGTGCTCCAGCAGGGCGTGAGCATGCCGCTGGGCAGGTGGGCGGCGCTGGCGGCGGTGATGTGGCTCGGCGCGATCCCGTTCGTCGCGCTCGGCCTGGCCATCGGCTCGCTGCTGTCACCGGAGGCGGCCCAGCCCGCCGCCGTCCTGCTCGTGTTCGCGCTGTCGCTGCTGGGCGGCCTGTGGTTTCCTGTGGAGGTGATGGGCGGCACGTTCCAGGCGATCGCCGAGCTGACCCCTTCCTATCACTACGCCGGTCTCGGCTGGAGCGTCGTCGCGAGCGGCGGCCTGGCCCTGGGCGACGTGCTCACCGTGACGGGCTGGGGGATCGCGCTGGGCGGGGCGGCGGCCTACCTCTACCGCAGGGCCACGGTCCGGGCATGAGCATGAGCGCGGCGCTCTGCCTCTACCGCAGGGCCACGGTCCGGGCATGAGCGCGGCGGCCTACGACGTGCCGTCCCGGGGCAGGCGGCTGGCGGCACTCGCGTTCGGGCTGATCTATCTGGTCCTGCCCGCCAGGGAGATCGTGACCGGGGGCGTCCCCGCCGCCGGCGTCCCGTGGGCCTGGGCCATGCTGCTCGCCTTCGCCATCTCCTACGTCGCCACCGCGCTCAGCCCGCGCACCTTCGCCGAGCGGGTGCCGTGGACCTACCCCCTGCTCTGGCTCACCACGCTGCTGGGCGTCGTGCCGCCGCTGCTCTTCGGCGGCGCCTGGCTCGGCCTGCCCGTCTTCACCGTGGTGCTGCACGCGATGATCCTGCCGCCCCGGCCGGCCGCCGTGAGCCTCGGCGGCATGCTCGTCGTCGTCGCCGGGGGCGGGCTGCTCGTCGGCGCCGACCCGGCCGCCATCGCGATCTACGGGCTGCAGGCGGTCACGCTGGGCCTGCTGTTCATGGGCGTGCGCCGATCCAGGCTGCTGACCCAGCAACTGCGCGCGGCCGAGGGCGAGATGGCCAGGCTCGCTGCCACCGAGGAGAGGCTGCGCATCGCCCGCGACCTGCACGACCTGCTCGGCCACAGCATGTCGCTGATCGTGCTGAAGGCCGAGCTGGCCGGGCGGCTGGCGGAGCGGTCGCCGCAGGCTCAGCGCGAGATCAGGGACATCGAGGCCGTCGCGCGCAAGGCGCTGCAGGAGGTGCGTCAGGCCGTCACCGGCTACCGGCGGCTCAGCCTGCCCGAGGAGCTCGACAGCGCCACCGCCGTGCTGCGCGCCGCAGGCGTGGAGGTGCGCACCCGCCGCTCCGGCCTGCCGCTGCCCGCCCCGCTCGACGGGCTGCTCGCCTGGGCGGTGCGCGAGGGGACCACCAACGTCGTACGGCACGCGGCCGCACGTCGCTGCGACCTCGACGTGACGTACGACGGCGAGCAGGCCATGCTGGTCATCGTGGACGACGGGCGGGGCGCGGAGCCGTACGAGCCGGGAAGTGGACTGAAGGGCCTCGGCGAGCGGGTGCGCGCGGCAGGCGGCGAGCTGGCGGCGGGACCCGAGCCGGCGGGCGGCTTCGGGGTGCGCGCCCGCGTCCCCGCGCCGTGACCGGGCTGATCCGCGTGCTGCTCGCGGAGGACCAGGGCATGGTACGCGGCGCGCTCGCCTCGCTGCTGGGGCTGGAGCCGGACATCGAGGTCGTGGGCGAGGCGGGCGACGGTGAGGAGGCCGTCGCCGTGGCCGTCCGCGAACGACCGGACATCGCGCTGCTCGACATCGAGATGCCGGTCATGGACGGCATCGCCGCGGCGGCCGGGATCCGCGCCCGGGTGCCCGGCTGTCAGGTGATGATCCTCACCACCTTCGGCAGACCCGGCTACCTGCGGGCGGCCATGGAGGCGGGCGCGGTGGCGTTCCTCGTCAAGGACAGCCCGGCGCGTGAGCTGGCCGCCGCCGTCCGCCGGGTGCGCGCGGGGGAGCGGGTCATCGACCCCGGCCTGGCCGCCGCGGCACTCAGCGCGGGCCCCAACCCGCTGTCGCCCCGCGAGCGGGACGTCCTGGTCGCCGCCGCCGACGGCGCGTCGATCGGCGACATCGCCGGGCGGCTGCACCTGTCGGAGGGCACCGTGCGCAACTATCTGTCCTCGGCGATCCAGAAGACGCACGCGCGCAACCGCATCGAGGCCGTCCGCCGCGCCCAGGCGCACGGCTGGCTGCCCGGACGACTGCCCGGCCGGCCGGACGGCGGCGTCACCTGAGCTCCCGCACCGCCGCGATGGCCAGGTCCACCTTGCCGGGGTCGGTGACGATGCTGGTGCCGAAGCGCAGCAGCGGCGGGAAGTAGGGGGTGGTGCTGGTGATCACCTTCTGATCGTGCAGCCGGCTCACCGCCTCCTCGGGCTGGAGGCCGTCGATCGTGCAGCACACCAGGCCCGCCGACAGGTCGGGGGAGTCGGGGGTGGTCAGCCGGACGTGCGGGATGTCGCGCAGGCCCGCCTTGAGCCGGGTGGCCAGCTCCTGGGTGCGTCGCTGGATGCGGTCCTTGCCGATCGCCTGCTGGAAGTTGAACGCCTGCGTCATCGCCCACCGGTGCTCGAACGCCTTGTAGCCGCCCGGCGTCGCCAGCTGCGCCGTGGTGTCGAGCGGCCCCTCACGTCGCTGCCAGGCCACGAACGAGGCCCGCCCGAACCCCGGGATGACCGGCGCGACCGCGTCCCACGCGCGTCCCCACAGGAAACCGGTGCCGCGCGGCCCGAACAGCCACTTGTGCGTGCCGGTCGCCAGGAAGTCGCAGCCCAGGTCGTCGACCCCGTCGGCGATCGCGCCGAAGCCGTGCACCCCGTCCACGCACAGCAGCGCCCGGTCCTGCTCGTCGCGGCCCTGGTTGACCTCGGTCAGCATGTCGGCGATGGCCCGGATCGGCAGCCGCACCCCGGTGCTGGAGTGCACCCAGGTGAGCGCCACCACCCGGGTGCGGGGCCGCAGGCCCTCCTTGATCGCGCTCACGATCCGGTCCGCCGACGCGCCCGCGGGATCGTCGTACAGCCTGATCCTGCGCACCTTCGCCCCCGTCCGGTCGGCGAGCAGCCGCACGCCCTCGTGGGTGGCGAGGAAGTCGTGCTCGGTGGTGAGCACGTCCTGGCCGGGCCGCAGCTTGAGGCCGGAGTAGAGCAGGCCCAGGCCCATCGTGGTGCTGTCGGTCAGGGCGATGTCACGGGAGTCGGCGCCGATGAAGCGGGCGGCGGTCCCCAGGACGGAGCCGTCCGGGTCGGCGTTGCCGCCGGGCAGGTAGTGCGGGTCGGCGTCGAGGCCGTCACGGTGCCGCCTGATCGCCTCCCGGACGGTGGCGGGCGCGGGCGCCAGGACGAACGCCGCGAACTGCCCGTACGCCGGATCGAGCGCGAACTGCGCCCGGACCGACTCCCAGTCGTCCGGGTCGAAGGACGGCGAACCGTCGGGGAGGGGGATGGGCGTGGCGGTGCACGCGGCCACCCCGGCCAGCATTCCCGCGCCGAGCAGGGCCCGTCTGTTCAGCTGCCGAGTCACGTCTCCTTTCCTACCCTGCCCCGGCTCCCCGTGCCCAGGGCGCGCGCACAGTCGTTACGCGCGCCCCGGCTCCCCGTGCCCAGGGCGCGCGCACAGCCGTTTACGCGCTCTGCGTCACCTGGCGGATCAGATCCGAGACCCGGACGATCCCCAGGCAGCGATTGAGCTCGTCGGTGACCACCAGGTCGTCGTAGACGCGCCCCCCGTCGCGGCCCGCCACCCGCATCGCCGCGACGGCCGGGGTGGTCTTCGGCACCGTGCGCGGCGCGTCGGCCAGCCGCCGGGCCGGCTTCGAGCCGTGCAGGGCGTGCCCGTAGCGGGAGGCGATCGACAGCAGGAACCGGCCGCGGTCCAGGCTGCCCTCGGGCCGCTGGTACTCGTCCACCAGGATCACGCTGGTGATCGTCGGCTCATGCCCGAACGCCGCCACCACGTCCTCGGCCTTCGCCGCGGCGGGCAGCGTCACCGCGGGCATCAGCAGCTCCTGCACCCGTGGGCCGAGCGCGACCATGGCGGGCGACTCGGCGGGCGACTCGGCGGGGGACGGCAGCGGTACCCGGATCCGCCCGTCCGGCCCCGGCGCCAGCAGCGGGCCGTGCGCCAGCCGGGCCCCCTGCGCGCGGGCCGCCGCGAGCTCCGCCTCGGTCGTGACGCCCGGCGCCAGCACGTGCGCGCCGACGCCCTGCGCCAGGGAGGCCACCGCGCGCAGCACCGCCGTCGCCCGATGGTCGAGCGGCGCCCGCGCGACCACGTCGGGCGCCAGCCCCACGAGGTACGGCGCGGCGTCGGCGATCAGGTCGAGCGGTGCGCTCTGGCCGCCGGCGCCGCCGAAGCCCATCAGGTAACCGTGGTTGCGCAGGGCGTCGAGCACCACCCGGAGCACCGGCCGGTCGCTCTCGGCGCACGGGCCGTGCAACAGCAGGATGGCCTCGCGGGGATGGCGTCCGGTGCGGCGCAGCGCGTCGTGCAGGGGCGCCATCGCGCCGGCGCCGGCCAGGGCGACGCGCATGGGCAGGTCCAGCAGCATGGGCAAGGGGGCCGCCCGGAGGTGACCGGAGGCGTCCAGCGCCGCTGGGTAAGCGATGACGGCCCCGGTGTCGAGATCCACGACGGGGCCCGTGAGCAGGGAGGACACGTAGTGATGATGGGGGCGGATGGCCCCTGGCGGCACCCTGGCGCGATGAAGTTCACCGACATTTTCCGCATATTCCATACTTCGTTGGCGGAGATGCGGACGGGGCGGCATGGGCTAGCCTTCCGGCATGGGCGCGCGACCGGCTAAGGGCGGCGGCCGGTGGGTCTCGGTGCCGCCGGAGCGGGTGCACCCATGGATCGACGGGTTCGCCGGGCGGCACGGGGCGTTCGAGGCCTCCGGTGACGAGCGCATGGTCCGGCTGGTGGCCGCCGACGGCGGCGTGGCCGAACTGCACGTGCCCTTCCCGCCGATGCGCCCCGGGCCGCCGCACGTCACCAGGCTGGTCGAGCACGCGCGGGCCGAGCGGCGGGTGGGCGTGGTGCTGGTCCGGCTCGGCGGCTACGCGGCGGGAGTCTTCCACGGCGGCACGCTGGTGGCCTCCAAGGTGGGCTCGCGCCTGGTCCAGGGACGGACGGCGGCGGGCGGCTGGTCGCAGCAGCGCTTCGCCAGACGCAGGGACAACCAGGCGAGCAAGGTCTTCGAGGTGGCGGCGGAGACGGCGCTGCGGGTGCTGTCACCCCACCTGGGGGAGCTCGACGCGGTGGTGCTCGGCGGCGACCGCAAGGCGGTGGACGCGCTGCGCGCCGACCGCCGGCTGGCCCCGCTGCTGGCGCTGGAGGCCGAGCCGTTCCTCGTGGTGCCGGACCCGAGACTGGCGGTCCTGCGGGACACCCCGCCGCTGTTCCGCGCGGTCAGGATCCGGGTGCTGGATCCGGCTTGAGACGATTCAACGTGGCTATGATGGGCGCGTTCACGCCGGCACGGCTCATGGGGATCACTTGGCGACCAGGAGCATCAAGGAGGTCGCGCGGCTCGCGCGCGTCTCGGTCGGCACGGTCAGCAACGTGCTCAACCGTCCCGAGGTCGTCTCGCCCGCCACCCGTGACCGGGTCCTCAAGGCGATCCACGAGCTGGGCTTCGTCCGCAACGAGGTGGCCCGCCACCTTCGGGCCGGGCGCAGCCGCACGGTCGGGCTGGTCGTCCTCGACGTGTTCAACCCCTTCTTCGCCGATGTCGCGAAGGGCGCCGAGGCGCTCGCCGACGAGCACCGCACGATGCTGGTGCTCTGCAACAGCGCCGCCGACCCCGCCCGGGAGCGCCGCCACCTCGACCAGCTCGAACAGCAGCGGGTCCTCGGCATCCTCATCACCCCGGTCGACGCCGCCGGCCCGCACCTGGCCGAGCTCGCCGCCAGGGGCACGCCCCTGGTGCTGGTCGACAGCCCGGCGGTCGGCCCGCAGTGCTCGGTGGCGGTCGACGACCGGCTCGGCGGCCGCGCGGCCGGGGCGCACCTGATCGAGCGGGGGCACCGGCGGATCGCGTTCATCGGCGGGCCTCTGTCGATCAAGCAGGTGGCCGACCGCCACGCGGGCATCCGCGACGCCGTCCACGCGGCCGGCGACGGCGTCGAGCTGACCGACTGCCGCACGCCCACGCTGAGCGTCGCCGAGGGGCGGGCCGCCGGTGAGCGCCTGGCGGCGCTGCCGGACGGCGCGCGGCCCACGGCCGCCCTCTGCGCCAACGATCTGCTGGCCCTGGGGTTCCTGCAGGCCATGGCGGTGTGCGGGCTGCGGGTGCCCGAGGACATGGCCATCGTCGGCTACGACGACATCGACTTCGCCGCCGCCGCGGCGATCCCGCTGTCGTCGGTGCGCCAGCCGCGCGAGCTGCTCGGCCGCACCGCCATCGAGCTGCTGCTGGAAGAGGTGACCACCCCGGGGACGCACCGGCACCGGCAGGTCATCTTCCAGCCGGACCTGGTCGTACGCGCGTCGAGCGAAGCCCGCAGGAGCGGCTGAGACGGAGAGGCGGGAGGGCCGGGCCGAGCGGGTGAATCGTTTCAAGGCGCCGGGGCCGGAGCTCCGGGTCCTCGCCGGGGAGTGCCGCAGGAAATCAGAAGCCCTCCGCGGGCGTTGTACCAGGAGCGCTGTCAGGGGCCTGACCAGCGAGGCCCGGTGACCTCCGCCGGGCCTCGGGGGACGTAGAAAGCAGAGGTGGGGCTCCCGATCAGGGGCCTACACTGAATGGTATGCACACTCCCGATTGACCGGCGCCGCGCGCCCAATCCCTCGTTTCCTACCTCGGGAGTGTTTCCTTCGCCATGATCATTGCCACTGATATCGAACTGCGTGCGGGCTCGCGGTTGCTCATCGAGAGCGCCTCCTTCCGCGTCAACCCCGGAGACAAGATAGGGCTCGTCGGCCGCAACGGCGCGGGCAAGACGACCCTGACCAAGGTGCTCGCGGGCGAGGCCCTGCCCGCCGCGGGCACCGTGACCACCGCCGGCGCCGTCGGCTACCTCCCCCAGGACCCGCGCACCGGCGACCTGGAGGTGCTCGCGCGCGACCGCATCCTGTCGGCGCGCGGTCTCGACGAGGTGCTGCGCAAGCTGCGCGCGGCCGAGCTCGGCATGTCCTCGGCCGACGAGCGCACCCGCGAGAAGGCCGTGCGGCAGTACGGCCGCCTCGAGGACCAGATGCACGTCCTGGGCGGCTACTCGGCGGAGTCGGAGGCCGCCTCCATCGCCTCCAGCCTGGGGCTCGCGGACCGGGTCCTGGGGCAGCCGCTGAAAACGCTTTCTGGCGGCCAGCGCAGGCGGGTCGAATTGGCGCGCATTCTTTTCAGCGGAGCGGAAACTCTCCTTCTGGACGAGCCGACAAACCACCTAGATGCTGACTCAATCGGGTGGCTTCGTGATTTTTTGCGCTCTCATCAGGGCGGCTTGGTGATCATCAGCCATGACGTCCAGCTTCTTGAAGCCACGGTCAACAAGGTCCTCCACCTCGACGCCAACAGGTCCTCCGTGGACCACTACAACGTCGGCTGGAAGACCTATCTGGCGCAGCGCGAGACCGACGAGAAGCGCCGCAAGCGCGAGCGGGCCAACGCCGAGAAGCAGGCGGGCGCGCTGCTCGCGCAGGCCGACAAGATGCGCGCCAAGGCCACCAAGGCCAAGGCGGCCCAGGACATGATGCGCCGCGCCAACCGGCTGCTGTCCGGCACCGAGGAGGTGCGCCAGGGCGACAAGGTCGCCAAGCTGCGCTTCCCCGACCCCCAGCCGTGCGGGCGCACCCCGCTGATGGCGGAGGGCCTGTCGAAGTCCTACGGCTCCCTGGAGGTCTTCACCGACGTCGACGTGGCCATCGATCGAGGTCACAGGGTCGTCATCCTCGGCCTCAACGGCGCCGGCAAGACCACGCTGCTGCGGTTGCTCGGCGGGGTCGAGCAGCCCGACACCGGCGCGATCAGGCCCGGCCACGGCCTGAAGGTCGGCTATTACGCCCAGGAGCACGAGACGCTGGACAGCGGCAGGACCCTCCTGGAGAACATGCGCTCGGCGGGCGGCACGTTCACCGACACCGAGTTGCGCAAGGTCCTCGGCTCCTTCCTGTTCACCGGCGACGACGTCGACAAGCCCGCCGGAGTGCTCTCCGGCGGCGAGAAAACCCGTCTGGCGCTGGCCATGCTGGTGCTCTCCAGCGCCAACGTGCTGCTGCTCGACGAGCCCACGAACAACCTCGATCCGGTCAGCCGGGAGCAGGTTCTCACCGCTCTGAGGTCATATTCAGGATCAATCGTCCTGGTTACCCACGACGAGGGTGCCGTTGACGCCCTTTCACCGGATAGGGTGATCTTGCTGCCAGACGGAACTGAAGACGCGTGGAGCGAGGAATTTTCCGATCTTGTGGCACTTGCCTGATCTTAATTTGGGTGGGTACGGATCTTTTCCCGTGGAGTAGGTAGCCGATCCCGCTGAAATGACTGATCATGGCGGAGTAACGCTGCGGAAGTCCGGCACTACAGGAGGTACTCGTGGCCGAGACACTGAAGAAGGGCACCCGGGTCACCGGGGCCGATCGTGAGAAGCTGGCCGGAGATCTAAAGAAGCGCTATGCCGCGGGTGAGAGCATCCGCGCCCTGGCCGCTTCAACCGGTCGGTCCTACGGGTTCATCCACCGCATCCTGAGCGAGTCCGGAGTGACTCTGCGCGGGCGCGGCGGGGCGACCCGAGGGAAGTCCAAGCGCTGACGGCCGTCTCGGAACGTGCGACCGCAGCCGCTCGTCCCTAGCCTGCCACCGTCGCGCCCGAGCCAGAATCATATTCTGTAAGCTCGGGCGCGACGGACAGTGGACGAGGGAGCGGGCGATGTCGGAAGCAAAGGCGCCACATCAGCGCGGGGGGTACACGGAGGACGTCTTCGCCGAAGAACTGGCGGAGATCGGACTGCGCTTCGAGGTGGACGGTGAGATCGCGACGATCACACTGGACCGGCCGGACAAGCGAAACGCTCAGACGTTCGCTACCTGGTCGGCCCTGGCCCGCATCGGCGACATTCTGCCGGAGCAGGTTCGCGTGGTCGTGGTGAACGGTGAGGGACCGTCCTTCTCGGCAGGGATCGACCTGCGCATGTTCACACCTGAGGGGGTGCCCGGCCAGGGCTCGTTCAGCTCCGCGGCGCGGCTCGACAACGCGTCGTTCGAGAAGCTGCTCGAGCAGGCTCAGCAGGGATTCCTGTGGCTACGCCGCCCAGAGATAGTTTCCATCGCGGCCGTGCGGGGACACGCGGTCGGCGCGGGATTTCAGCTCGCGCTCGCCTGTGACCTGCGCATCGTGGCCGACGATGTCAAGTTCTGTATGAAAGAGCCCGCACTGGGGCTGGTGCCCGATCTGACCGGCACAAAGCCGCTGGTCGACCTGGTCGGCCTGGCCAAGGCGATCGACATCTGCCTGACGGCCAGGGTCGTGGAGGCGGACGAGGCTTTCCGCATCGGCCTGGCCGAGCGCGTGGTCGCCGGGGGGGACCTGGCGAAGGCCGTACACGAAAAGGCCGCGCAGCTGCTGTCGACCAACCGGGACGCGGCGGCGGCGACCAAGCGACTCCTCCAGGGGGCGCAGGGGCGCACCCTGGAGGAGCAGCGCGCCGCGGAGGGCGCCGAGCAGGCCCAGCGGCTGAGAGCCCTGTTCGCCGGTGGGTCGTGAGCCGGGTTTCGCCTTGAGCTGACGCGGGAATCGCCGGACGACACCGGGACGCTCTGCTGAGGGAGGAGGGACTCCCGATATGGCGATGATGGGCGGCGGCTTCGGTCCGTCGGTGTGGGCCTCGCTGCGACGCGACGGCTCGGTGACCAAACAACGGCTCTCGCCTGGCACGGTCAGGCGCATCGCCGGCTATGCCAGGCCCTATACCAAGCAGATCGTCGCCTTCCTGCTGCTGGTGGTGGCGGGAGCGGTGATCGTGGTCGCCAACCCGCTGCTGATGAAGGCGATCATCGACGACGGCATCCTGGCCAAGCGGAGCGAGGTCGTGATCGGCCTGGCCGTGGCGATCGCGGCGCTCGCGCTGGTCGACGCCGGTCTGACCCTGGTGCAGCGCTGGTTCTCCTCCCGGATCGGCGAAGGGCTGATCTTCGACCTGCGCACCGAGGTGTTCGACCACGTCCAGCGGATGCCGGTGGCGTTCTTCATGCGCGCGCAGACCGGCGCGCTGGTCTCCCGGCTCAACACCGACGTCATCGGCGCCCAGCGCGCGCTGACCAGCACGCTGTCGTCGGTGGTGTCCAACGTGGTCAGCCTGGTCCTGGTGCTCGGCGCCATGCTCGTGCTGTCGTGGCAGGTCACGGTGGTCGCGCTGGTGCTGTTGCCGATCTTCATCGTGCCCGCCAAGTGGGTCGGCCGGCGCATGTCGGCGCTGACCCGCGAGCAGATGCAGCTCGACGCCGAGATGAGCTCGGTCACCACCGAGCGCTTCAACGTGGCCGGCGCGATGGTGGCCAAGCTCTACGGCAGGCCCGAGGACGACGCGCGGATGTTCGGCGACCGGGCCGCCAGGGTCCGCGACGTGGGCGTCACCGTCGGCATGTACGCCACCGTCTTCCGGGTCGCGCTCGGCCTGGTCGCGGCGCTGGCGACCGCGCTCGTCTACGGCATCGGCGGCGTGATGGCCGTCGGCGACGTGTTCGAGCTCGGCACGCTGGTGGCGCTGGCGGCCCTGCTGATGCGCCTCTACGGGCCGCTGACCTCGCTGTCCAACGTGCACGTGGACGTGATGACCGCCCTGGTCAGCTTCGACCGGGTCTTCGAGATCCTCGACCTCGAGCCGATGGTCAAGGACAGGCCGGACGCCCGGCCGCTGCCCGGCGGGCCCGTCACGATCGAGTTCGACGACGTCCGCTTCGGCTACCCGTCGGCCGAGGAGGTGTCGCTGGCCTCGCTGGAGTCGGTCGCCAGGACGGAGACGGGCGGCCCGTCGCAGCAGGTGCTGGACGGCGTGTCGTTCACGGCCGCGCCAGGCTCGCTCATCGCCCTGGTCGGCCACTCGGGGGCGGGCAAGACCACGATCACCGCGCTGGTCTCCCGGCTCTACGACGTCAACGAGGGCGCGGTACGGATCAACGGGATGGACGTACGGGACGCCACCCTCGCCTCGCTGCGCGACACCGTGGGCGTGGTCATGCAGGACTCGCACCTCTTCCACGACACCATCGGCGCCAACCTCCGCTACGCCCGCCCGGAGGCGAGCGAGGAGGAGATGTGGGCGGCGCTGCGGGCCGCGCAGATCGGCGAACTGGTCGAGGCGCTGCCCGACCAGCTCGACACGGTCGTCGGCGACCGCGGCTACCGGCTGTCCGGAGGCGAGAAGCAGCGGCTGGCGCTGGCCCGGCTGCTGCTGAAGGCGCCGCGCGTGGTCGTGCTCGACGAGGCCACCGCGCACCTGGACTCGGAGTCGGAGGCGGCGGTGCAGAAGGCGCTCAAGACCGCGCTGCGGGGCCGCACCTCGCTGGTGATCGCGCACCGGCTGTCGACGATCAGGGAGGCCGACGAGATCCTGGTCGTGCACGACGGGCGCGTGGCCGAGCGGGGCCGGCACGAGGAGCTGCTGGCGCGCGGCGGCCTGTACGCCGAGCTCTACCGCACCCAGTTCAGCTCGTCAGATAGCCCAGCCGGGTGAGCTCCTGCTTGGCCACCTTCTCCACCAGCTCCAGGTCCTCGTGGCGCAGCCGGGTCCGCCATGAGCCCACCTCGGGGACGCGCGGGCCGTAGAGGGCGATCTTGGACACCCGGGTCTCCAGGAACTCCGTCAGCGTGGCCACCGACCGGGCGGGCTGCTGCACCAGGTCCTCATAGCGGAGGGTGAGGAGCTGGTCGGCGGGCAGCTCCTTACGCAGGCTCGCGCTCAGCCGCACCGCGCTGCGCCAGCGCAGCGCGCTCTTGCCCGCCACCGGCATGGTCTTCCACCGGTCGCGGTGCTCGTCCCGGTTGACGCCGAGGAAGGCGTTGGGGAACTCGGTGTCCTCCGGCAGCATCACCGGCTTGAACCAGGCCAGGCAGGCCGGGTCGTCCAGCATGTCGGCGGTCACGTCCCGGCCGTCGCGGATGAGCTGCACGAAGCGGGCGTCGGGGAAGGCCTGCAGCAGCACCGGCGCACTGTAGATCAGATCGGGGCTGGCGTCGCCGAACCTGGTCACCTCGTCCGTCGACACGCACGGCCCGGTGGTGGTGACGCCGCCGGCCTCCCGGCACGGCTCCGAGCACAGGCCGCACGAGCCGCCCAGCACCTGCCACGACTCGGCGAGCGCGTCACGCAGCACGCGGACCGCGCCGGAGGTGCGGCCGATCGACGGCTTGCGGGCGAAGGCGTAGACCACATGGGCCACGCAGGCGCGGCCCATGGTCACGTGACAGCCGGGCGCGCGTTTCAGGGCACGGGCGAGCAGGTCCGCGCCGGAATGCGGAGCACCGAGCAGGAACACCGGCCTGCGGACCTTGATGCCGTTGACCACGAGGATGTGGGGCGGAAGTCGCATACGACAGGTAAGTGTGGCACCGTTTGGCAGGTGGGCGAGCCAGCGCCGGGCCGGTGGTGAGCGAGCCGGCGCCGGGCCGGTCGTGGGCGCTGCCCGCGCAGGCCGTACGATGCCTTCGCCGGTGGGTCGCGCAGCTGGGCCGGTCGGCGGCACCGCTCCCGCTCGTCATGGAGTTGATCGATGCAGCAAGGTGACACCGTCGCCGTCGTCGCCCCGTCAGGTCCGGTGGACTCCGTCCTGCTCGGACGCGGCACCCGGCGACTGGAGGGGATCGGGCTCAAGGTCGTCGTCGGCCCGCATGTGCTCGACCGTCAGGACCTGGGCTATCTGGCCGGTTCGGACGCCGCGCGCGCCGCCGACCTGGAGTCGGCCTGGTGCGATCCGGCGGTCAGCGCGGTCTTCTGCGCCAGGGGCGGCTACGGCGCGGCCAGGCTGCTCGGCCTGCTCGACTGGGACCGCATGCGGGCCGCCGGGCCGAAGACCCTGATCGGCTCCAGCGACATCACCGCGCTGCACCACGCCTTCGCCGCCGAGCTGGGGGTGCCCACACTGCACGGCCCGATGCCCGGCGGCCTGCTCCTGGGCGGCGAGCAGGGGCCGGAGCCCGCGACGTGGGAGCACCTGCGGGCGGCCCTGTTCGGCGCGCCCGCGCCGGTCACCGGTGACCTGGTGCTCGCGCCGGGCCGGGCCACCGGCGTGCTCAGCGGCGGCAACCTGTCGCTGCTGGCCTCCTTGTGCGGCACCGGCTACCAGCCGTCGTTCGCCGGCCGGATCGCGCTGCTGGAGGACATCGGCGAGCAGCCCTACCGCGTCGACCGCCTGCTCACCCAGCTCCTGCAGTCGGGCGCGTTCGCCGGCGTGCGGGGGATCGCGCTCGGCTCCTGGGTCGACTGCGGCGACCCCCTTCCGGTGCTGCGGGACCGGCTGCTGCCGCTCGGGGTGCCGATTCTGGCCGGGCTGCCCATCGGGCATGGGTCTCCACAAATGAGTGTGTGGCTTGGGGCTCTTGGGGTTATCGATACCGAATCGTGCTCGCTGTCTGGTCCGTTCTGGAACGAGGAGCAGGCAAGGTAGAACGCATATGCGGACGAAACCGACAGAGAAGGACACGGCACGTGAATCTATTCAAACGTGACCGGGAGTCCGCGCGCCGCACCGAGGACGTCGACCTCGACTCTCTGCTCGCGCTCGTCGCGGACTCCCACGGCCACACCTGTACGTTCGCCGCGGACGGGGGTTCGCTGACCCTCGGCGGCGGCCGGGAGATCCTCGTCCGGCTCACCGGACTGCGCCGCGAGGTGGGCCGCCGGCCCAGGGAGGACTGGCCGATCCTCGTCTCCGAGCATCTGGCGCACGCCGTCGCCGCCGCCGACGATCTGCTCGACGTGTGCGACCTGGAGCAGGTCGCGGCGCTGCTGTCGACCCGGGTCGAGGCCGTGGACGAGGTGGCCGACCTCACCCGGGTGGTGGGCCGGCACCTCAACGGCGACCTGGTGGAGCTGCTCACCGTGGGGTCCCGGCCGGTCCGCCCCGAGGAGGCCGGCTGCTGGCCGCTGCCCACCGCGCAGGCGCTCGACCTGGCCGTCGCCAACGTCAGGCGGGCGGACAAGCTGTCGGTGGAGGCCATTGAGCTGTCCGGCACTCCGGTCACCCGGCTCACCGGGCACACCCCGGCCGCGGCCACGCACCTGCGCTGGCTGGAGGACTATCTGCCGGTCCCCGCCGACGGGGCCCTGGCCGTGCTGCCCGACCCGTACACCGTGCTGGTGCATCCGGTGGACGGGATCGGCGTGGTGCGCGCCATCGAGCGGCTGCGCGTGCACGCGGCCCGCACCGGCGGGCTCAGCGCCCAGGTCTACTGGTGGCACGACGGGCGGCTGACGCTCATCAAGGCCGACCTCGTGCTGCAGCGGGGCCAGACGCGGCTGGTCGTGGCCCCGCCGCCGGAGTTCGCTAGAGTGTTGGCCCGCCTGGCCGCGTGACGTCCTTGGCCAGCGCCCGCGCGGCGTGGATCAGCGGGACGTGCGAGAAGGCCTGCGGGAAGTTGCCGACCAGCCTGTCGTAGCGCGGGTCATACTCCTCGGCGAGCAGCCCGACGTCGTTGCGCAGCGCCAGCAGCCGCTCGAACAGCTCCTCGGCCTCGTCCTTGCGCCCCTGCATGGCCATCACCTCCACCAGCCAGAAGCTGCACGCCAGGAACGCGCCCTCGCCGCCCGGCAGGCCGTCGACGTCGTTGTCCTCCGCCACCGGATAGCGCAGCACGAACCCGTCCGACATCAGCTCCTTCTCGATGGCCGCCACGGTGCCGGTCACGCGCGGGTCGTCCGTCGGCAGGAAGCCCAGCATCGGCATCAGCAGCAGCGCCGCGTCCAGCTCGTGCGAGCCGTAGGACTGGGTGAAGGTGTTGCGCTCGGCGTCGAAGCCCTTCTCACAGATCTCGGCGTGGATCGTGTCGCGCAGCGCCCTCCAGCGCTCGACGGGCCCCTTGCGGTCGAACCGCTCGACGTACTGGACCGCCCGGTCGAGCGCCACCCAGCACATCATCTTGGAGTGCACGAAGTGCCGGCGCGGGCCGCGCACCTCCCACAGGCCCTCGTCCGGCTCGTCCCAGTGCTCCTCCACGTAGTTGAGCAGCTCCCGCTGGATGGCCCAGGCGCGGTCGTCGGGCGCCAGGCCGGAGTTGCGCGCCAGGAACAGGCAGGCCATCACCTCGCCGTAGACATCGAGCTGGAGCTGGTTGACCGCCTGGTTGCCGATCCGGACCGGGCGGGAGCGCTCGTAGCCCTCCAGCCAGTCGAGCTCCAGTTCGGGCAGGCGGCGCTCGCCCGCGACGCCGTACATGATCTGCAGGTCCTGTGGCCGGCCGGCGATCGCCCGCAGCAGCCAGGTCCGCCAGGCTTCGGCCTCTTCGAGGTAGCCGTTGCCGATCAGCGCGTCGAGCGTCATCGTGGCGTCGCGCAGCCAGCAGAAGCGGTAGTCCCAGTTGCGCACCCCGCCCAGGTCCTCCGGGAGCGAGGTGGTGGGCGCGGCCACGATGCCGCCGGTGGGGGAGTAGGTGAGCGCCTTGAGCGTGATCAGCGAGCGGACCACGGCCTCGCGCCACGGGCCGTGGTGGGTGCACGCGCCGACCCAGTCCTTCCACATGTCCTCGGTCTCGGCGAGCTGGGTCTCGCCGTGGATCTGCCGGGGCATCGGCTCGTGCGACGGATGCCAGGTGAAGACGAACGACAGCCGCTGCCCCGCCTTCACCTCGAAGTCCGCCACGTGCGCGTAGTCGCCGCCCTTGAGCGGGACGGGGGAGTGCAGCCAGACCGAGTCCGGGCCGCCGACCGCCTGCAGGTGGCCCTCGAAGCGGCGCATCCAGGGCACGATCCGGCCGTAGTCGAAGCGGATCCGTAGCTGGGTGGACATCTGGACGGTCCCGGACACGCCCTCCACGATGCGGACCACGTCCGGGTTGACGTCGCGCGGCGGCATGAAGTCGATCACCCGCACGGTGCCCGTGGGGGTGTCCCACTCGCTCTCCAGGATGAGGGTGTCGGGCCGGTAGTGGCGCCGGGTGGCGGGCTTGCGGCCGACGGGGCCCAACCACCAGTGACCGTTGTGATCACCGCCGAGCAGCGCGGCGAAACAGGCCGGTGAGTCGAACCGGGGCAGGCAGAGCCAGTCGATGGAGCCGTCCCTGGCCACCAGTGCCGCCGACTGCATGTCCCCGATGAGCGCGTAGTCCTCGATCCGCATGACCTGACGCTACTCGGAGAAGGGGTGATCACGCGGCCGAGTCCGGTCATGTCGCGTCATGCCGGTCCGGCCACGTGATCAGATCTGTGTCCTGCCCCGGCGGGGGCGGGTATTCACCTCAGCGGGAACCAGCGGGTGAACAGCTGGGTCAGCGGGCCCACGGCCAGCGCGAACACCAGGGTACCGAGGCCGACCGTGCCGCCGAGCAGCCAGCCGGCCGCCAGCACCGTGATCTCGATGAGGAAGCGGCTCAGCCGTACGGACAGGCCGGTCCGGACCAGGCCGGTCATGATCCCGTCGCGGGGCCCCGCGCCCAGGCCGGCGCTGATGTAGAGGACGGTGGCCAGCGCGATCGACGTCACGCCGAGCGCCACGTAGAGCCAGGCCAGCACGGGGTGGCCGGCGGGCGGCAGCAGGTGGATGGCGGCGTCGGCGAACAGGCCGACGAAGATGACGTTGCTGACCGTGCCGAAGCCGGGCCGCTGCCGCAGCGGGATCCAGGCCAGCATGACCAGGGCGCCGACCACGATGATGACGGTCCCGATCGACAGGCCCGCCCGCAGGCCGACGCCCTGATGGAAGACGTCCCAAGGGCCGTTGCCGAGTCCGGACTCGACCTGGAGGCCGATGCCGGTGCCGTAGAGGGCCAGACCTCCGTACAGGCGGGCCAGCCGGCCGGGCAGGCCGCTGACGGCAGGTATTGTCGCTTCGCTCATAATGACCCCAGCGTGACATGGCACAACTTGCCAAAACAGAGCCAATCATCAAAAGTGGCCCTATGAGGCATTTGTCTGCGGGTCAGGTGGCCCGGCTCGTCGACGTCAGCCCCGAGGCGCGGCCCTACTACCGCGCGCTCGCCGACGGCGTGCGCACCGCGGTCATGGACGGGCAGATCCCGGTGCGGGTGCGCATGCCCGCCGAGCGTCACCTCGCCGAGGCCCTCCAGGTCAGCCGCAACACCGTGACCGCCGCGTACGACCTGCTGCGCGAGCGCGGCTTCCTGGAGAGCAGGCAGGGCTCGGGCAGCTACACCGCGCTGCCCGACCCGGCCGTCAGCTCCGACAGCCCCTGGCTCGCCGCCTACGACGACGGCCTGATCCAGCTGCACGCCGCCGCCCCCGCCGCGCCCCGCGCGATGCGCGAGGCGATGCTGGAGGCCGTCGACGACGTGCCCCGCTACGGGATGGGCAACGGCTACCACCCGCTCGGCCTGCCCCTGCTGCGCGAGCGGATCGCCGCCTACTACACCGCGCGCGGCGTGGCCACCCGGCCGGAGCAGATCCTGGTCACCACCGGCTCCCAGAGCGCCATCAACATCGTGCTCGGGACGCTTATCGGCGTCGGCGACGCGGTCGTCGTCGAGTCGCCCACCTACCCGCACGCCATCGACGCGGCCCGCCTGCGCGGCGCCAAGCTGGCGTCCGTCGGCGTCTCCGCCGAGGGATGGCGGCTCGATCTGGTGTCCGGCGCCATGCGGCAGTCCTCGGCCCGGCTGGCCTACCTGATGCCGGACTTCCAGAACCCGACCGGCGCCCTCATGGACGACCCCGCCCGCGCCGCCGTCACCGAGGCGGCCAAGGCGACCGGCACCCTGCTGCTCGTCGACGAGGCCTGGGCGGAGCTCGAACTGGAGGAGGTGCCGGGCACGACGCCGATGGCCGCCTTCGGCCACGACGGCCAGGTGATCACCATAGGGTCGGCGTCCAAACTCTGGTGGGGCGGGCTGCGCATCGGCTGGGTCCGCGCCACCGCCGCGCTGGCCCGCCGGATGGCCCTGCACCGGGCGTCCAAGGACATCGCCAGCCCCGTGCTGGAGCAACTCGTCGTGGCCCGGCTGTTCGACCGGCTCGAAGAGACCAGGGCCGAACGCCGCCGCAACCTGCGCGCCTCACGCGACGCGCTGGTGGCGGCGCTGCGCGAGCACCTGCCCGAGTGGGAGTTCGCGGTGCCGCGCGGCGGCGGCACGCTCTGGATCCGGCTCGACACCGGCTCCGCCGTCACCCTCGCCGAAGCCGCCGCCTGCCATGGGGTACGACTCGCGCCCGGCCCCTGGTTCGGCCTCGAAGGCACCCTGGAGGGTTACCTGCGCCTGCCGTACACGCAGCCGCCCCAGGTGTTGCGCGAGGCGGTCGCCCGGATCGCCGAGGCCCGCCACCGCGGCCGGGTCGGCTCCGTCCCCCTGCCGGACACGCTCAGCCCGACGGTCTGAGCGGACATCCGCGGCGACCGTCACGTCTGGTCGCCGACACCCGCCGCGGCGACCGTCACATCGGGTCGCCGACATCCGCGGCGGCGGTCACGTCTGGTCGCCGACGCCTCTGGCCAGGGGGGCGCGCCAGTTGTAACGCATGGCGGCGAGGCGGAGGCCGGTGGCGAGGACGGCGGCGGCCAGGGTGGCGGGCCAGCCGTACACGCCGGCGATCGACAGGCCGGCCAGCGCGGTGGAGCCCAGCAGAGCGGGCAGGGCGTAGAGCTGCCGGTCGTACAGCAGGGTGGGGATCTCGCCCGCCAGAATGTCCCGCAGCATGCCGCCGCCCACCGCCGTGGTGACGCCGAGCAGCGTCGCGTGCAGCGGGCTCAGGCCGTAGTCCAGGGCCTTGGCGGTGCCGACCGCGCAGAACAGGCCGAGGCCGGCGGCGTCGAACACCAGGATGGCGGGCATCACCCGGGCCACGTGCGGATGGAAGAAGAAGACCACCACCGCCGCCGCCAGGGGGACCACCACGTAGCCGACGCTCTGGAAGGCGGCGGGGCGCACGTTGAGCACCAGGTCGCGGACGATGCCGCCGCCCAGCGCGGTGATCTCGGCCAGCACCGCCATCCCGACCACGTCGAGTCGCTTGCGCACGCCCATGAGCGCGCCCGACAGGGCGAAGACGAAGATGCCCACGAGATCGAGAAGTTCAGCCACGGTGGCAATGTCTACCGGATCGGCGGCGGCTCGGGCACGTGGTGCTCCGACATCATCACCCGCAGCCTGCGGGTGAACATGAACAGCGCCAGGCCGGCGACGATCGCCATCGCGGCCAGCAGCAGGTAGTAGGCGGGCTCGGACAGCACGTCGCCGAGCCGCCCGGTCTGCCCGCCGACCGCGTCGCCGACCGACACCGCGATGAACCAGACGCCGAGCATCTGCCCCTTGAACGCCAGCGGCGCCAGCTTGGTGGTGACCGACAGCCCGACGGGGCTGAGCGACAGCTCGCCGAAGACCTGGATCAGGTAGACCAGCACCAGCCACCAGACCGTGACCCGGCCCCCCTGGGCCAAGGACGCGGCCAGCGCCATGACCACGAAGCTCAGGCCCACCATGACCAGCGCGAAGGCGAACTTCTGCGGCGTGCTCACCCGCGTGCCCAGCTTGACCCAGAGCGCCGCGAACACCGGCACGAAGATCATGATGAACAGCGGGTTGAACGACTGCGTGGTCGCCGCCTGGATGGTGACGCCGAACAGCGACAGGTCGGTGTGGTTCTGGGCGAAGAAGAGCAGCTTGCTCGGCGCCAGGTCGTAGATCATCCAGAAGATCGAGGCCGCGATGAACAGCCAGATGTACGCCTTCATCCTCGACCGCTCGTCCTCGGTCAGGCCGTGGCCGCCGAGCATGATGTAGCCGAAGTAGAGGACCGGCACCACCAGGATGAGGACCGTCACCACCAGCGTGAACCGGCTGAGCGTGAAGGTGCCGCTCGCCGCCCACACGCCCAGCGCGATCGCCGCCACCGCCACGGCGGCCGAGACGAGCAGGGTGAAGCGCCGCATCTCCCGGGGCGTGAGCGGCACGTCGGGCCGCCCGCCGACGCCCCGCAGGCTCCTGCGGCCGCCCCACGCGTACTGGACCAGGCCCAGCGCCATGCCGACCGCCGCCGCGCCGAAGCCCAGATGCCATTGGTCGTCGGCCGCCAGCCGGCCGACCACGATCGGCGCGAAGAAGGCGCCGAGGTTGATGCCCAGGTAGAACAGGGAGAACCCGGCGTCCCTGCGGGCGTCGTCCTCCTCCGGGTAGAGCTTGCCCACCATGACGGAGATGTTCGGCTTGAGCAGGCCGGTGCCGGCGATGATGAGCAGCAGGCCCAGCCAGACGAAGAACGGCGTCGGCACCGGGACGGCCATGCTGATGTGGCCGCACATGATGACGAACCCGCCCCAGAGCACCGACCTGCGCGGGCCGAGGATCCGGTCGGCGATCCATCCGCCGGGCAGCGCCACCAGGTAGATCAGCGCGCCGTAGACGCCGACGACCGCCTGCGCGGTCTCCTCCGTCATCCCCAGCCCTTGGTGGGCGGGGGAGGCCACCAGGAATGTGGCCAGGATGGCGCGCAGGCCGTACCAGCTGAACCGCTCCCACATCTCCGTGCCGAACAGCGTCGCCAGGCCCCATGGGTGGCCGAAGAACGTCCTGCCGCCGTTGGTCATCCCAGCCCTCCTCCGGACACGAAAAGCGTGCGACCCATCACTCTAGGTGATGAGTGGATCAGACTCTTGCCGCTCCTCGCTCGGTGTGGTGCGATGCATGCCAACCGTGCAAGTGGTTACTGACTGGAGGCGGGTGCCATGGCCGATGTCCTCGGAGTCCGGGCGGAGATCGAGCGGCAGATAGCCGGTCGCACCGTCTGCGAACAGCTCAGGCAGGTTGCGGAGAGTCACCCCGACGCCCCCGCCTACTCCGACCCGGTCGAGGGCGGCGGCTGGGCCACCCTCACCTACGCCGAGGCGCGCGGGCGGGTGCTGGAGATCGCCGCCGGGTTCGCCGCGCTCGGGCTGGAGCCGGGCGAGTCGGTGGCGATGATGATGGTCAACAGGAGCGAGCACGTCCTGGCCGACCTCGGCGCGGTGCACGCGGGCGGGGTGGGCTGCACCGTCTACTCCACCTTCGCGCCCGACCAGATCGCGTTCGTCGCCGACGACGTGGGCGCCAGGATCGCCGTGCTCGGCGGGCCCGCCGAACTCGCCCGCTGGGCGCCCGTCCTCGACCGGCTGCCCGGCCTCCGCAAGATCATCATGTTAGAAGGCGCGCCCGGCGACGACGAGCGGTTCATGCCCTGGCAGGACTTCCTCGACCTGGGCCGCGCCCGGCTCGCCGAGGACCCCGCCGGGGTCGAGGACAGATGGCGCGCGGTCGCGGCCGGCGACGTCGTCACCGTCCTCTACACCTCGGGCACCACCGGCATGCCCAAGGGCGTCCCGCTCAGCCACACCAACGTCTTCTACGAGGTCGAGTCCACCGACAGGCTGACCGCGCTGCCCGTCCAGGGCACCCAGATCTCCTACCTCACCTACGCGCACATCGCCGAGCGGGTGCTCAGCCTCTATCTGCCGCTGGTGAAGGTCTCGCACGTGCACTTCTGCACCGACCTGGCCAACCTCGGCGCCACGCTCGGGCAGGTCAAGCCGATGATGTTCTTCGGCGTGCCGCGCGTGTGGGAGAAGATGATGGCCCGTCTGCACGCCGTGCTCGCCACCCAGCCCGCCGAGCAGCAGGACGCCGTACGGCAGGCCATGGCGGCAGGCGTCGCCTACGTGGAGGCCGGGCAGTGGGGCGGCACCATCACCCCCGAGATCCAGGCCGCCTACGACCAGGCCGACGGCGCGCTCCTGTCGATCATCCGCGGCATGATCGGCTTCGACCGGGCCCAGTGGACCGCCACCGGCGCCGCGCCGCTCTCCGACGAGGTGCAGCGCTTCTACGCCGGGCTCGGGCTGAAGGTCATCGACGTGTACGGGATGACGGAGACGACGGGCGCGTTCACCGGCAACAGCCCCGCCTGCTACCGGCTCGGCACCGTCGGCAGGGCCGAGCCGGGAGTCGAGGTGCGCATCGCCGAGGACGGCGAGATCCTCACCCGCAGCCCGCTCAACACCAGCGGCTACATCAACCGGCCCGAGGCCACCGCCGATCTCATCGACGCCGACGGCTGGCTGCACACTGGCGACATCGGCACCGTGGACGACGACGGCTTCTATCGGGTCGTGGACCGTAAGAAGGAGCTGATCATCACCGCCGGCGGCGAGAACATCTCGCCGGCCGAGATCGAGAACCACCTCAAGGAGCACCAGCTCATCGGTCAGGCCCTCGCCTACGGAGACAACCGGCCGCACCCGGTGGCGGTGCTCACCCTCGACGGGGAGGTCGCGCCCGGCTGGGCGCAGGCACGCGGCATCACCTTCACCGGCCTCACCGACCTGGCCGCGCACCCGGACGTGCTCAAGGAGGTGGAGGCGGCCGTCGAGGCGGCCAACGCCAAGCTCGCCCGGGTGCAGCAGGTCAAGAAGTGGGTGCTGCTCGGCACCGAGTGGACGATCGAGACCGAGGAGCTGACCCCCAGCCTGAAGCTGAAGCGGCGCGTCGTGCACGCCAAGTACGCCGAGCTCATCGAGGGGCTCTACGCCGGCTGACCTGAAGTTGCCGGCTGACCTGTAGGTGCCGGTCGATCTGAGGGTGCCGGTCGATCTGGAGGTACGGTCCCTCCCGGCCGGTTTTTGCCATCCGGGGCGTGTGTCGTGGTCCTGGACATTACCGGGCGGTTCTTACCGTCTTGATCATGACCAGAAGCCTTCTCCTCGTCTCGCTCGCGGCGGGGGCGCTCACGGTTCCCATGCCTGCGTCCTCCGCTGCGGCCGAGCCCGCCATCCGTCAGATCAACGTACGGCCCGCGGCCCCGGTGGTCGGGGCCGGGAACTCCGTCCGCCTGGTGATCGACGTGGTCGCCAAGGGGGTGAGAGGACAGGACGGGGTGAGCATCAAGGTCGAGCCGGGGGCGCCGCCCGGCCCCGACCAGCGGCCGTCCGCGCCGCCGCCCTCGGACGAATCCGATGACCGGCGGCCCTCGGACGACTCGGACGAGCGGCGGCCCTCGGACGAATCCGACGAGCGGCGGCCCTCGGACACCGGCGACGACACGTGGTCCAGAACCGGCGAGCCGCCGGTCCAGGAAAGCTGGGACGAATGGTCCGACGAGCCATCTTCGGAGAACGCGGAAGGCTGGTCCGAATCGGACGACTCGCCCGCCGCCACGAACGACGAGTCGCGTAAGGAGCCGTCCAGCCGGCAGCGCGCCGAACCACCCGCCAAGATCCGGCCGAATGCCAAGTCCCCGGCCGGGGCCGAGACCCGGCCGGACGCTGAATCGCCGACCGGGGCCGAGATCCGCCCGGATGCCGAATCGCCGGCCGAGGCCGAGGTCCGCCCGGATGCCGAATCACCGACCGAGAGCGAGATCCGGCCGGACGCCGAGTCGCCGGTCGGGGAGCGTTCCGCCGAGGGGGACATCCCGGCCGCCGAGTCGGCGAAGAAGGAAGCCTCGTCCTCTGAGGCCGCGCCGCCGGCCTGGAGCCTCGCCCCCGATTCCATGCGGATGCGTGGTGGCTGGCAGACCTGGCGCTTCCTGCCCGACAAGCCGCTGAATCGGTATTACCCCGCCGGCACCTGGACCATCACCGCGACCGCCAAGGGCCCGAACGGGACGAGCGTGACGTCGTACGCGTCGTTCCAGCTCAAGCGGGAGAGCAAGCTCAGCACGGTGCGGGTGGCCAGGGCGGGCGACGCCCAGGGTGTACGGCTGAGCGGCTCGCTCACCAGGCTTGACCCGCGCGGCACGACCGATTTCTCGCCGTTCGCCCGGCAGCGGGTGGAGATCCTCTGGCGCGAGGACGCGACGGGGACGTGGCGGCGGGTCGCCGAGGCCACCACCACCGCCAGCGGCGCGTTCCATCGCACCGTCTCCGGCCGGCCCGGCGGCGACTGGCGCGTCCGCTACCTAGGAACCGGACACTACGCCCCAGACGACTCGAAAATCCGACAAATCAACTAATAGCGCAATAAAACAACACCAATAGCGATAAATGCCGTACGTCGTGAGATGTCGTTGTTAAATCGTGATCTGACTTCCGAGAACTTTTCTTTACCCAAACGCGTCAATCGCGTTGACGCACCCCGTTCGGTGTGCGTCCCACACGGGGAAGGAAGTCACCCTCATGATGCGACGTCTCGCCGCCGGAGTAGCGGCGGCCGCCTTGGGCGCCACGGTGCTCGCGGGGGCCGCAGCGCCGGCGTTGGCCAGCTCCGGCAACGACGGCGGTCACACCAGTCTCTCGTTCGACGTCACCCCCGAGCCCGCCTGGCGCGGTCAGCCGGTGACGGTCTCGGGCAGGCTGTCGGTGCGCTGCGACGAGGACTACATCAAGGGCTTCGTCGTGGTGCACCACGCGAACCACTGTGAGGACGAGGGAAGCTGGGACCGCCTCGGCTGGAAGTCGATCGCCATCCTCTTCCAGCCGGCCGGCAGCGGCCAGTGGCAACACGTCAAGTCGGTGAAGACCGGGCGCGACGGCTCCTTCGAGACCAGGGTCCGGGCCTACGAGTCCGGCACCTGGCGGGCGGTCTTCGAGGGCTCGCGCCACCTGGAGTCCTCCACCGCCACCGACTGGGTGAAGGTCATCGGCCACCACCGCAACAGGCACCACCACTAGCCTCCAGCGGGCGGTCACGCCCGGGGAAGCGACTCGACGCCCGGCCACTCCATGAAGTGGCCGGGCGTTCGGCGTTCCCCGGGCGACCGGAGGCGCCCTTCATCAGAAGAGGCTCTCCTTCTGGGGCAGGTCCACGACGCCGGCGAGGGCCAGCGCGGTCACGGCGAGCGCGGTCGCCAGCACCAGCCAGGTGGCCGGGTGGCCGATGTTGAGCGTCCAGGAGGAGCCGAGGCGGGCGGGCACGAACAGGGCGGGATCGGCTCGGTTGGCGTAGACGGCGCCCGCCAGGAACCAGTGCCTGTCGTCGTCCCGCTGGACGACCCCGGACTCCTCCTCTTCCTCGCCGGGCAGCGCGGGCAGGCGGTGTCCCGCCCGGCCTACCCGTACCTCCCAGATCAGCCACGGAACCAGCGGGGCGGCGAGCGGCACGTAGGCGATGACGCGCCAGAAGAGGGTGAACGGGACGATCTCCCACAGCAGCAGAGCCGACAGGAGCAGGCCCAGGCCGAGGCAGGCGGCCGACACCAGCCACAGCACGGCGACACCGCGCAGGTGGACGCGGTAGCGGCGGGCCGAACCCCTGGGCTTGGCCGCGTCGAGGTCGGGGCGGGCCCGCAGCACGACGTAGATCGTCGCGAGGACGACCAGGCCGATGGCGAGCTGGCAGATCACCGGCTCGAGGACGGCGGTGGGGGTCGCCGGGACGCGGCGGGCGGGGTCGATCCCGAAGCCGCGCCACAGCGGCAGCGTGGCCGGCGGCTCGCCGAGACGTGACCATCCGAGGGCCGCCGTGACGAGCAGGATCGCGAGCCCCGGCAGTCCCCAGACCCACGGCAGCCGGACCGGATCGGTGCGGAAGGTGGTGTCGACCGTGACGCCTTGACGTCGCTCGGACTGCCAGCCTCCGGCCAGCTTGGCCCGGCGGATCCTGCGGTGGGCGCGGTGGTAGAGCGCGAGCTGGACCAGGCCGAGAGCGGCGGCGGTGACGCCGATGGCGGGCGGCCGGTCGGTCGCGGTGATGAGGGCCGTCACGGGGATCGAGATGGCGGTGGCCGGCGCGGCCGCGAGGACGGTGAGCCGCGCGTAGGCGTGGCGCTCGGCGATGACGGCCGGGTCGGAGGCCCTGTCGGCGGTCACCTGCACACCGAAGGCCAGTGTCGGCCCGCCCAGCGTGGGCAGCGCCAGCATGACGCAGGTGACCAGCGCGATGGCGGCCACGTCGGCGGCGAGCAGCAGCGTCACAGCGTCACCCTCTCGCCCGACGCGAACCCGGCGAGGATCGCCGCACACCGTCGCATCACCTCTTCGCGGTCGAGGCCGTGGACGGTGGCCTCGGCCAGCAGCACCCGCATCCGCTCCTCCCAGGCCTCGGTGAATCCGGCCTCCGGCGGGCCCGTGGAGTGGTCCCGCCGGATGACCGCGCCGCTCTTGCGGTTGATCCGGATCACGCCCTGCTGCCGCAGCAGGTCGTACGCCTTGTTGACGGTGTGGAAGTTGATGCCGAAGTCCGCGGCGAGCTGGCGGGTGGACGGCAGCGGATCGCCCTCCCGCGCCTCGCCGCGAGCGACCGCTTCCACGACCCGATCCCTGATCTGCAGATAGATCGGGACCTCACTGTCCAGATCGAGAGTCAATTGCACGACATCAGCTTAGCTGATATACAACTAGTAGAACAGATAGAACATGAAGCCATAGTGCCGCGGGAGGACATATGATCCAGGTGACGATCCGGCAAGGGATGCTGAAGGTGCACTTCGCTTCCTGGGCCAGGTTGTTCAGCGGGGCGAGCACGGTGAGCGTGCCGGTCGACGGCATCCGCGAGGCGCGCCACCTCGACCGGCCGCTGGCGGCAGCCACCGGATGGCGCGCCGGCCTGGTCGTCAGCGGCGTCATGAAGGTCGGCGTCTGGACCTCCTTCGGCGGCGTCAGGCGATTGGTCGCCGCCCGCCATGGCGAGCCCGGCCTCCGGATCGTCATGAAGGACAGGCGATCGGGCTACGACGAGCTCGTCCTCAGCGTTCGGGACGCCGAGGGGATCCGCCGGGCCCTGGCCGCGGTGGTCGCATGACCGGCGTCCTGGTGCGCGGCCTGACCAAGAGGTTCGGACCCGTTCAGGCCGTCACCGACCTCAGCTTCGACGTCGCGCCGGGGACGGTCACCGGCTTCCTCGGGCCCAACGGCGCGGGCAAGACCACCACCATGCGGATGCTGCTCGGTCTCGTCACCCCGACCTCCGGCACCGCCACGATCGGCGGCAGGCGCTACGCCGACCTGCCCAGGCCCACGGCGACCGTCGGCGCGCTGCTCGACGGTTCGGGCTTCCATCCCGCCCACACCGCCCTGGACCATCTACGCGTCTACGCCCGGATGGGCGGCTACGACGCCGGGCGCGTCGAGCGGGTGGCCGAGGAGACCGGGGTGTCGGCGTTCGCCCGGCGCGGCACGCGCGAGCTGTCCACCGGCATGCGGCAGCGGCTCAACCTCGCCACCGCCCTGCTCGGCGACCCCCGGGTGCTGCTGCTCGACGAGCCGGGCAACGGCCTCGACCCCGAGGGCATCGCCTGGCTGCGCGGATTCCTGCGGGAGCGGGCCGCGCAGGGCTGCGCGGTGCTGGTCTCCAGCCACCAGCTCGCCGAGGTCGAGCAGGTGGCCGACCGGGTCGTGGTGATCCAGCAGGGGCGGCTGGTCGCGACCGCCACCACCGCCGAGCTGGCCGGCGCGCGCAGCGTGCTGGTGCGGTCACCACGGACGGACCTGCTCCGGACGTGCCTGCCGGCCGAGGGCGGTGAGGTGGAGGAGGCCGGATCGGGCGCCCTGCGCGTCCACGGCCTGACCACCGAGCAGGTGGCCACCGCCGCGGCGGCCCACGGCGTCCCGCTGTACGAGATCACCCCCGAACGCCCCACGCTGGAGAAGGCGTTCCTGCACCTGACGAAGGAGACCCGATGATCGCCCTCATCGCGGCGGAGTGGCGGCGCCTGACCACCACCAGGCTCTGGCTGTGGGGGCTGCTGGCCGCGCTCGGCAGCGGCGCTCTGACCGGCCTGCTCGCGCTCGTCGGCCCGGAGAACTTCACCCCTCCGATGCCGGGCCTGCACACCCCCGAGGGCGCCACGGCGCTGCTCGGCCTGCTCGGCTTCACCGCGTTCGTCCCCGCGCTGCTCGGCACGGCCGCCGTGGCCGGTGAATACCGGCACGGCACCGTCTCCACGACCGCGCTGTTCGCGCCCAGGCGCTGGACCTGGCTGGTCGCCAAGCTGGCGGCGTACACCGCGGGCGGGCTCGGCTACGGCGCGGTGGCCGCGGCGGTGGCCGCGGTCGGCCTGTTCGGCGCCGCGGCCCTCAACGGCGTCGAGCTCGGCCTGCCCGCCGGCGTGGTGCTGGCGCTGCTGGCCCGCATCGCCGCGACCATGGCCGTCTACACCCTGCTCGGCGTGGCCATGGGCGCCCTGCTGCGCAATCAGGTGACCGCGCTCGTCGTGGTCGGCGCGTACCTCTACCTGGCCGAGACCCTGCTGATGCTCATCCCGGGCGTCAAGGAGCTCTATCCCTTCCTGCCGGGCGGCGCGACCTCGGCGCTGACCGGGTTCACCCAGCTGGCCGACGCGATCGCCGAGCAGACCGGCGGCACCGCCGTCGCCCTGCTGTCCGCCCCGGCGGGCGGCCTGGTGCTGCTCGGCTACGCGCTGGTCGCCTCGGCGATCGCCGTCATGGTGCCGCTGCGTAGGGACATCACCTGACGGGCACTTGAAGCTCCTTGAAGCCGGCGATCTTCACCGTACGGGCGGAGGCGTCCGCGGGCAGTTCGAACAGGTTCCAGAACTGCTTGGACTGGCCGGGTGCGAACTTCTCGGTGGCCAGGCGCACGCCCGACACGGAGGTGCAGGCGCAGTAGGAGTCGACGCCGCCGTCGTCGGTGGGAACCTGCAGCCTGCCGGGCAGATACTGACGCCCGGCGGCCTCGTCGGTGAGCGTGACGTTGGTCGCCGCCTGGTACTTGAACGACATCCAGTCCTTGGCATGGTGCAACTCGTTGAACCAGGCCTCGCTGTCGCCCTCGTTCGTGACGGTGTAGGTCAGCAGGCCCAGGCCGCCGGGCAGCCGGCGCAGGCCGTTCACCGCCATGGAGATCGGCTGGCCGTCCGCCGCGGCGGTGCCCGTCAGGCCGGTCTCGTCCGGGGTCTCGGCGGGGGAGGCGGTGGCCGGCTCCGGCTCGGCGGGCCGGGGCTTGGCGAAGGTGACCGTGACCCGGCGGTTGCGCCGCTTGCCCTCCTCGGTGTCGTTGCTGTAGAGCGGGCTGCGCGAGCCGTACCCCTTGGCCTGGAAGGTGACGCCCTGCCTGGTCACCAGCGGGGACAGGGCCGCGCGCACGGCCTGGGCGCGGCGCCGCGAGAGCGGGTCGTTGATGGCGTCGGTGCCGGAGGAGTCGGCGTGGCCCTCAACCCGTACGGTGGGGCCCGGCGAGGAGTCGACCAGCTTGGCGGTGCGCGCCAGGATCGTCCGGGCCCGGCCGGTGAGCGTGGCCTTGTTCACCGCGAACAGCACGTCGGAGGAGAGGCTGACCCGCAGGTCCTCGCCGTCGTCGGCGGTCTCTTCGGACTTGTCGAGGGACTGCGAAGGGGTCACGATGCGGCGCGTGATGGTGGTGACGGGCTCGGCGTCGGGGTCGGGGACGTTCATGCCGGCCGGGGTGACGGGCGGCTCGTCGCTGATCGGCACGTCCGGCATGGGCGGGCCGACGGGAGTGACGACCGTGGTGGTGGCCGGGTCACCGGAGGGGGCCGGCAAGACCGCGTAGAGGGTGATCGACTGTCCGGCGTCGATGAAGTAGTCGAGGCCGTCGCGCCGTCGGTCGCTGCACAGGCAGGGGGAGCCGGCGGGCTGGTACGGCAGGATCCAGGTGCGGGCTCGCGCGTCCAGCACGCCGATGCCCGAGGCCCACCGGATCTCTCCCAGGGGGCGCGTGTTGTCGCCCATCTCGCCGGTCCAGGGGATGTGCTTGCCGGTGCCCGTGTTGCTGAGCCTGAGCTGGGCGACCAGGTGTTCGCCCTTGATCCGGTTGAGCCCGACGACCTCGACCTTGAGATCCGGGGTGAGGGTGCTCCGCGTCTCGGCCAGTGCGGGCCGCTCGTCCTGGCCGCTGGCGCTGGGGCTGGGGGAGCCCGAGGGGGAGGGGGGCGTCGTCGCCGAAGCGCTGGGGGAGGGGGGCTCCGTTGGCGGTGCGGGGGTCGGGATGATGCCGCAGGCGGTCAGTCCCGCTGCGGTGAGGGACGTGAGAAGCGCGAGAGGGATCCGATACTTCATCGGACCGATGATGTCGTACTTCCTAGATGCGTGCTTTCGTCCCTGGAATACTGAAATTTCAGTACCTTGTAGTGAAGTTCAGTGACAGGGGGATCCATGGGACGGGTGCCTGGACGAGCCACGCTCAAGGAGGTGGCCGATCGGGCGGGCGTGTCCATCGGCACCGCGTCCGCCGTCTTCTCCGGCAAATCCTGGGTCTCGCCGGACACCGGCTCCGCCGTGCGGCGGGCGGCCGAGGACCTCGGCTATCGGCCGCGGGCCCGCCGGGCGGTCAGGGAGAGCGGGCTGATCGGGTTCGTCTCCTCGGTGAGCGACATGTTCTCGCCGTCGAACCCGTACTACGCCCCCGTCCTGTCCGGGGCGCAGCAGGCCTGCGCGGAGCTGGGGCTGTCGATGACGTACGAGGTGGTCCACCCCGGCGGCGACCGGCTGCCGCTGTGCGTGGAGCGTGAGCAGGTCAGCGGCCTGCTGGTGCTGAGCTTCGCGCCCGACCGCGACTACCTGCGCCGGATCCTCGACGCGGGGGTCACCTGCGTGCTGCTGGAGCACGCCGTCGAGGAGCTGCCCGTCGACCACATCCGGCACGACGACGAGACCGGCGGCTACCTCGCCACCCGCCACCTGCTGGAGCTCGGCCACACCGACCCGCCGCCCGCCGTCATCACCGCCGACGACCGGATCGTGCCCGCCGCCCGGCGGCTGGCCGGATACCGGCGGGCGCTGGCCGAGCACGGGCTGCGCGCGCCCTCCTCCTACGTCAGGCGCAGCGACTTCAGCTCCGCGCTCGGTTACGAGCAGATGGCGGCCCTGCTCGCGCTGCCCAAGCCGCCGACCGCCGTGTTCTGCGCCAACGACGAGTCGGCCCTGGGCGCGCTGGACGCGCTGCGCGACCGCGGGCTGAGCGTCCCCGGCGACGTCAGCGTCATCGGCTACGACGACGTCGCCATGTCCGCGCACGCCTCGCCGCCGCTCACCACCATCGCGGCCGACAAGGAACTGCTGGGCGCGCAGGCGGTCTGGCATCTGGTGCAGCGCATCCAGCGGCCCGGCATGACCAGCCGCGACACCAAGCTGGCGGTCCGGTTGGTGCGGCGCCGCTCCACGGCTGAACCTGCCGCTTGATCAGTACGTACCTCCACACATCGGACAAAGTGTGCCCATGGAGGTGTGGTGGAGCTCAGCCTTTTGCGCGCACAGGCGCACAGCCCCTCGTACTTTTCCCTGATGAGGGGTTCGGTGGGACAGAGCGCCCCGGTGGACTTCTGCATCCCGTGCAACCCGTACTTCCCGACCCCGGACATCTTCGATCACCTGGGCCGGAACCTGGAGACGATCCT
This sequence comes from Nonomuraea glycinis, assembly GCF_035920485.1. Classification (GTDB taxonomy): domain Bacteria; phylum Actinomycetota; class Actinomycetes; order Streptosporangiales; family Streptosporangiaceae; genus Nonomuraea; species Nonomuraea glycinis. The sequence continues at coordinate 8,200,267 of NZ_CP109166.1, read as the reverse complement.
CAAGTTCTACCCCAGCGACGCCGACACCATCACCGCGGAGCTCAGCTCCACGCTCGGCCTGCACCCCAAGACGGTCGCCATGGGCAACGGCTCCACCGAGCTGATCACCTGGATCGACCACCTGCTGGTGCGGGAGAGCCTGGCGGTGCCCATCCCCACCTTCGGCCGCTGGACCGACCAGCCGATGGAGACCGGCAAGCGGGTCGACATGTTCCCGCTGCTGGAGAACCGCAACTTCGGCCTCGACGTCAACGAGTACGTCTCCTTCATCCGGATGCGCGGCTCGCGGGTGGCGGTGATCTGCAACCCGAACAACCCGGACGGCGGTTACCTGCCCAAGCACGAGGTGCTGCGCCTGCTGGACGAGCTCATCGACCTCGACCTGGTGATCGTGGACGAGTCGTTCGGCGACTTCGTCGACGCCGAGCCGTACCCCGGCGTGGCCGCCGAGGCGGCGGTGCGGCCGAACGTGATAGTGCTGCGCAGCCTGGGCAAGAACTTCGGCCTGCACGGCATCCGCTTCGGCTACATGGTGGCCAACCCGGCGCTGGCGGGCAAGGTGCGCGACGCGCTGCCCAAGTGGAACCTCAACTCCTTCGCCGAGGTCGTCGTGTTCATGATGAAGCAGTTCATGGGCGAGTACCAGGAGAGCCTCAGGCGGCTGGCCCAGGACCGGCGGGCGATGTTCCACCAGCTCAGCTGCATGCCGGAGCTGTCGGTCTACGCCTCGCAGGGCAACTTCCTGCTGGTGAAGCTGCCCGCGGGGTTCGACGGGGTGCCGCTGCGTGACCACCTGCTCACCGAGCACGGCGTGTACGTGCGCGAATGCGGCAACAAGCTGGGCACGACCAGTCAGTTCCTGCGCCTGGTGGTGCGGCCGCAGGAGGACGTGCGCCGGCTGCTGGTCGGCATGACGCAGTTCCTCTACTCCGGCAGCCTGCACGAGACACCGGTCGTCGGCATGCACCATCGGCACGTGAACCCGCTGTCCGCCTGACGGCGGGCGCTCGCGGCAGCCGTCCGGTGGGCATGATGGAAGGAGGCTGAAACCCCCCGAAAGGGTTCGCGTATGCCACGCTTAGGCTTCGCCGTGTCCTGCTCCCTCCTGCCGTTCGGATTCGGTTTCTCCATCCTCCTGGTGCTGCTGCTGGAGTGGTTGCGACCCGACCTCATCCCGTTCGAGCTCGGCACCTTCTGGTACGTCGAGCAGCCGGTCTGGACCGCTTTCACCGACTCGCTGCTGCTGGCCTGGCCGCCGATGGCCGCCGGGCTGCTGCTGACGCTGATCAAAGTGCCGGCCCACCGTCAGCTCCAGCGGCAGCTCGCCTGGGGCGACGTCCCGCCGCCGGGACGGGTCATCACGCTGGGCCCGTTCCAGCTCATCTTCCACAGCGCCCTGGAAGAGGTCCTGTTCCGGTGGCTGCTGTTCTACGCGGCCATCGCCGGGGCGGTGATCGCGGACTTCGTGGTGCTGGGCTTCGCCGGTCTGCACCCGATCCCGTGGATCTTCAACGAGGTGCTCATCCCAGTGGCGGACTTCGCCACGGCCGGGCGGCTGCACGAGGTGCTGACCACCGCTCCGTGGGCGGTCGCCGCCGCCATCCTGACCAGCAACGGCCGCTTCCGCAACAGCCACACCTACCAGGGGCTGATCGGCTGGATCTGGTCGTGGTACCTGGGCATGTTCCTGTTCCTGGTCCTGTTCGAGCACGGCCTGGTGGCGGCGATCGCCGTGCACATCGCCTACAACCTGGCCACCCTCCTCCTGCACGTGGCGATCACCGGCGTGCTGCCCCGCATCCTGATCGAGTGAGCCGAACGTGGGTGTGCCGCACCCCGGAGAGCGGCGGTCTGGTCGCGGCGTTGGCGCCGGGTCAGGGTGGGGAGCATGACCGGCTCACCTTGGAAGGCACTGACCATGATCAGGAGACTGCTGCTCCTTCTCGTCGCCATGGGCGCCCTGAACGCCTGTGACCGTCCGGCCACGCCGCATCCGTACGTGGGGATGTGGGTGACCGCCGACGGGCGGATCCGGCAGGAGCTGCTGCCCGACGGGCGTTACGAGGAGGCACGGGACGGGCGCGAGCGCGCCTACACCGGCGGCTACACGGTGACCGGCGACCACATCGACTACGTGGACGACACCGGCTTCACCGCCGACGGCACCTTCGTCAGCCCGGACGTCCTGCACCACGGCGGCATGGTCATGCACCGCGAACGCTGACCGTACAGGCCTTCAGGCGCCTTGAGGCGTACGGGGCCGGGCGTCCGGACTTATGGCCGTACGGCGGGTGCTGGGGCTCACGGCGGGCCGGGAAGGGCGACGCCTCGCGGGTGGGGGCCGCGAGGCGTCGCCGGGGCTCCTCGTGTCAGGCGACGGAGACCATCAGGTGGGGCCCGTCAGCGGCTGGCGAAGTTCTGGGTCCAGAGGATCTGGCCCGAGGAGCTCTTGACCGCGCCGACGCCGATCAGGTTGTACCTGCAGTTCATGATGTTGGCCTTGTGGCCGGAACTGTTCATCCAGGCGCTCACCACGGAGGCGGGGGTCTGCTGGCCCTTGGCGATGTTCTCCGCCCAGCCTGAGCCACCGGTGAAGCCGGCTCCCCTGATGCGGTCCAGGAAGCTGCGGCCGTCCTGCGAGGTGTGGCTGAAGTAGTTCCTGGCGGCCATGTCCGCGGAGTGGTCGAAGGCGGCCTTGCGGAGCTGCGCGTCATGCTTGAGCGGCTGGCAACCACCCTTCGCGCGCTCGGCGTTGGTGAGCCGGACGACCTCGTTCTCCTCGGCCGAACCGACCGTGCCCGACGGCGGCGCGGTGCTCGTCCGCGTCGGGGTCGGTGTGGACGTCGGCCTTGTGGTCGGCCGTGTCGTCGGCCGTGTCGTCGGCTTGGAGGACGGGATCGGCGTGGGGGTGACCGTGGTGGTCGGCGTGACGGTCGGCGTGGGGGTGTCCGTGGGGAAGCAGGACAGCCGGACCGGCCGGGACTTGCTGCTGTGGCCGCGGTAGTCCGTCGCCACCGCGTAGTAGACGCCCGGAGCGCAGGGCAGGGCGATGGTGACGCGGGCGTTGCGGGACTTCCTGGCGCCGCTCTTGACGACCGGGTCCGCGCCGGGCTGGGCGCGCTTGATCCGGACCCGGACGACGGCGTTGAACAGGCAGCCACGCCGGGTGGCGGACGCCTGGATCCTGCCGAAGTCGTTGACCTGCGGCTTGGCCACGGAGACGCGGCACGCTGCCTGCGACTCCGTCGCGGCGTGCGCCGTGGCGACGGGGGTCGACAGGGCGGCGACGCTGACGAGGCACGCGAGCACCCCTAAGGGTTTACGCATATGGGAATCCCTCCAGTTGCGGTTGATGCTGGATGGAATCCGAATTCTGTCGAGTGGGTAACCGCTCTGTCCTGAAATTACGGATATTGGGGTAAACCAAAGTGACACAAGAGGCGTCTAAGGGACCGGCCTGACCGCGCCACGCACGGCGACCGGGGCCGGTCGAAACCGGGGTGGGGCGGGGCTCAGGACAGGCCGAAGACGTCCAGCAGCCCGGCGATGCGCAGCTGGTCGTACACCCTCGGGGTGGGCTCCACCACGGCGAAGGAAGCACCGACCTCCCAGGCCGCCTTCATCGCGTCGACCAGCACTCCGACCCCGGAAGAGTCCAGGAACGCCACCTCGGACATGTCGACGCGCACCGCGGCGGGCCGTTCCCCGGCGATCGCGGCGGAGATCGTCTCCCGTATCCGGGCCGCGTTGGTGAACTCGACCTCGCCGCGCAGCACCACCGGCAGCGTGCCGTCCGTCAACGTGCCGACCGACACCACGTCCATGTCGATTCCTCCTTCACCGATCGGAGCGGGCGGGCACCGAATCCGTAGGTGCTCGCTTGGTCACGTACCGCTAAGACCGGTTGATTGTGGGAATCTTCGCCATAATCATCCATATAAGGGTTTCTATCACCGGTCTTCCCGGTTCGTTACCCTCAGCGATCCTTCTGTCGCTGTGCACGGTGATCGTGCGAGCTCCCGGGCCCGCCTCGGCGCCAGAGGCGGGCCCGGGACCTGGTCCGCCTAGCGAGCACCCATGAGGTGGTCCATCGCCAGCTGGTCCAGCCGCTCGAAGGCCATGCCGCGGGCGCCCGCCGCCTCGGCGTCGAAGTCCTCGTAGGCGGTGCGGTCGGCGAGCAGGTCGGACAGCGACTCGCCGGCCGCCAGGGTGGGCCTGGCCAGGTCGTCGAGCCTGGAGGCCCGCAGCGCCTCCTGGACCTCGGGGTCGGCGCGGAAGGACTGCGCGCGCTCCTTGAGGATCAGGTAGTTGCGCATGTTGCCGGCGGCCGACGCCCAGACGCCGTCGAAGTCCTCGGTACGCGGCGGCTTGAAGTCGAAGTGCCGCGGTCCCGCGTAACCGGCCGTCTCCAGCAGGTCCACCAGCCAGAAGGCGTCACGCAGGTTGCCCGAGCCGAAGCGCAGGTCCTGGTCGTACTTGATGCCGGTCTGGCCGTTCAGGTCGATGTGGAACAGCTTGCCGTGCCACAGCGCCTGGGCGATGCCGTGGGTGAAGTTGAGCCCGGCCATCTGCTCGTGGCCGGTCTCCGGGTTGACGCCGACGAGCTCGGGGTGCGCCAGCTCCTCGATGAACGCCAGCGCGTGGCCGACGGTCGGCAGCAGGATGTCGCCGCGCGGCTCGTTGGGCTTGGGCTCGACGGCGAAGCGCAGGTCGTAGCCCTGGGTGAGCACGTAATCGCCGAGCAGGTCGAAGGCCTCCTTCATGCGGTCGAGGGCGAGGCGTACGTCCTTCGCGCCGCCGGTCTCGGCGCCCTCACGGCCGCCCCACGCGACGTACACCTGAGCGCCCAGCTCGACGGCGAGGTCGATGTTGCGGATGGTCTTGCGCAGCGCGAAGCGGCGCACGTCGCGGTCGTTGGCGGTGAAGCCGCCGTCCTTGAAGACCGGGTGCGTGAAGAGGTTGGTGGTGGCCATCGGCACCTTCAGGCCCGCCGCGTCCAGGGCCTGGCGGAAGCGCTTGACGTGGCTCTCCCGCTCGGTGTCGGTGGACCCGAAGGGGATCAGGTCGTCGTCGTGGAAGGTCACGCCGTACGCGCCGAGCTCGGCGAGCTTGTTGACGCTCTCGACCGGGTCGAGAGCGGGGCGGGTGGCGTCGCCGAACGGGTCGCGGCCCTGCCAGCCGACCGTCCAGAGGCCGAAGGTGAACTTGTGCTCGGGGCGGGGCGTGAGACTGTCAGTCATCGGGACTCCTATTCGTAAGGGCAAAAAACAAATTAATATGCGAAGGGTGGCGGTGGGAAGACCGCCCCCATGATCGTGAGGAGTGAGGCATGTCGCCACAGCGCGTCGTCATAGGCATCGACAGCTCTACCCAATCGTCGAAGGCCCTCGCCGTGGACGTGGACACCGGCGCGATCCTGGGTGAGGGACGTGCCGCGCACGTCGTGAGCTCAGGGGCGGGCCGGCAGAGCGACCCCGAGCAGTGGTGGCAGGCGCTGTGCGCGGCCGTCGAGGGCACCGGGCACGCCGCGGCGGCCCAGGCGGTCTCCGTCGGCGGGCAGCAGCACGGGCTGGTGACGCTGGACGCCGACGGCGCGCCCGTGCGCCCCGCGCTGCTCTGGAACGACGTCCGCTCCGCGGGTCAGGCCGCGAGCCTGGCCGCCAAGTACGGTGCGGACGAGCTGGCCCGGCGGACCGGCAGTGTGCCGACGGCCGCGTTCACCATCGCGAAATGGATGTGGCTGCGCGAGCACGAGCCCGCCGCGGCCGCCCGGGTCGCCGCCGTCCGGCTGCCGCACGACTACCTGACCGAGCGGCTCACCGGCGAGGCCGTCACCGACCGGGGCGACGCCTCCGGCACCGGCTGGTGGACGCCCGAGGGCTACGACACCGAACTGCTGCGCGGTGCCGAGCTGGACCCGGCGATGCTGCCGCGGGTGGTCTCCGGCCTCGCGGGCACCGTACGGGCGGGCGGCCCGCTGGCCGAGGGCACGAAGGTCGCCTCCGGGACCGGCGACAACATGGCCGCCGCCCTCGGCCTCGGCGTGCGGCCGGGGACGCCGGTGCTCAGCCTCGGCACCTCGGGCACCGTCTACGCCGTCTCCCGCGCGCGCCCGCAGGATCCGACAGGGATCGTCGCGGGCTTCGCCGACGCCCTCGGCAACTGGCTGCCGCTCGCCTGCACCCTCAACTGCACCCAGGCCGTCGACAAGATCGCCGAGCTGCTGGGGCGTGACCGGGAGGCCGTCGAGCCCGGCGGCGAGGCGGTCGTGCTGCCGTTCCTCGACGGCGAGCGGACGCCCAACCTGCCGCACGCCGCCGGACTGCTGTACGGCCTGCGCCACGACACCACCGCCGGGCAACTGCTCCAGGCGGCCTACGACGGCGCCGCGGCCGCGCTGCTGGGCGCGCTGGACGACGTGCTGCGGGCGGGCGGCGAACAGCCGGACCCCGACGTGCCACTGCTGCTCATCGGTGGCGGCGCGAGGGGCACCGCCTGGCGTCAGACGATCCGCAGACTGTCCGGACGGCCCGTGCTGGTGCCCGCCGCGGCCGAACTCGTCGCCCTGGGGGCCGCGGCGCAGGCGGCGGCGCTGGTCACCGGGGAGGCGCCGGACGAGGTGTCCCGCCGCTGGGGGACGGCGCAAGGAGAGCTGCTGGACCCGCTGCCCAGGGACGTCGAGACGGTGGAACGGATCGCCGCCACCCTGCCCCGGGCCGAGCCACTCTTCACCGCACCTTGATCAGCGACAACCCGGAGAACACGAGACGCGACCACCGGATCGCCACCGGCGAAGCCCCGGCACCCCACGTCGAGCCGAGCGACGAGCCCAGCGGTGCCGTGGCGCCGCGCGTCGGGCCGGGTGGTGACTCTGGTGGTGCTGTGGCCCCGCGTGTTGGGCCGGGTGGTGAGTCTGGTGGTGCTGTGGCGCCGCGTGTTGGGCTGGGTGGGGCTGCGGCGCCGCGTGGGCGGCCCGCGTCGCAGCAGGGTATGCGGCAGCACAATCTCGCCCTGGTGATGGGCACGGTCGCCGCCCATGGCCCGATCTCGCGGGCGGCGGTGGCCGGGCACACCGGACTGACCAGGGCCGCCGTCTCCAGCCTGGTGGACGAACTGCTCGCCGGTGGGCTGCTCACCGAGCTCGGGCCCGCCGCCAACGGCAGGGTCGGGCGACCGGGCAGCGCGCTGGAGGTCAGCGAGCGCGGTCCCGCGGGGCTCGGGCTGGAGGTCGGCGTCGAGCACCTGGGCGCGTGCGTCACCGATCTGCGCGGTGCCGTCCGGGTCTGGATCCGGGTGGAGAGCGCCAACGCGGCGCTCACCCCCGCCGAGGCGCTGACCCGCCTGTCCGCCCTGGCCGACGACGCCACCCAGCAGGCCGCCGCCCTCGGGCTGCGGCCGGTGGCGGCGATCGTGGCGGTGCCCGGCCTGGTCGGTGACGTGCCCGGCACCGTGGACCACGCGCCCAACCTCGGCTGGCACGACGTCCCCGTCGCCGCGCTGTGGCCCGGCGAGCTGCCGCTCAGGGTGGAGAACGAGGCCAACCTGGGCGCGCTCGCCGAGCTGTGGGCACATCCGGTGGCCGCCGACTTCGTCCACGTCTCGGCGGAGAGCGGCATCGGCGCCGCCCTGGTCGTCGGCGGACGGCTGTTCAGCGGCGCGCGGGGGCTCGCGGGCGAGCTTGGGCATATGCCCGTCCACCCGGAGGGCCACCCGTGCTCCTGCGGCGCCCGCGGCTGCCTGGAGCAGTACGCCGGCAAGTCAGCGGTCCTCCGCATGGCAGGCGTACCCGCCGAAAGCGGCACCGGCAGCGCTGCGGCGGGCGCGCCCGCCGCAGGTGGCGGCGGTGGTGCGGCGGCGGGCGTCCCTAGCGCAGGTGACGCCGGCGGGGCAGGAGAGCCTACGGCCGCCGCAGGTGACGTTGGCGGGGCGGAAGAGGCTGAGGGCGGTGTGGTGGAGGCCGTGGTCGGCCGGGGTGATGTCGAGGGGGCGAACGGTGTCGGGGTCGCCGGCGGCGCGGCGGGGTTCGGGCGGCGGGGGGTCTCTGGGGGGCGGCGCGATGTGATCGAGATGCTCGCGGTCCGGGCGGGGGAGGGGGACGCTCGGGTGCTGGACGCGCTGGATCAGGCGGGCACGGCGCTGGGCACGGCGCTCGCCGGGGCGGTCAACCTGCTCGACCCGGCGGCCGTGGTGCTCGGCGGCGCTTACGCCGAGTTGGGCACGTGGCTGCTGCCGTCGATGCGGCGCGAGCTGGCCGAGCGGGTCACCGTACGGTCGTGGGACTCCGGCGCGCTGACCGTCTCCGAGCTGGGCAGGCGCGGGCCGCTGCTGGGCGCGGCGCTGGTCACGGTCCGCGCCATCGTGGAGGACCCGGCCGCCCTGTGGTCGTGATCGGGCCCGGCCGGGGTCGCGGCGTACAAAGGCTGTGACACCGGGCTGCCGTCGGCGGGCCAGGCGCCCGAGGGCTGTGACGCCCGCCGGGCCGCCGCTGGCCGGCCAGGCGTCCGAGGGGTCAGCGGCGGCGTAGGAGCACCACGATCGCGCCCGCCGTGGCGATGGCGAGCAGGCCCGCCGCGCCGAGCACCCAGACCAGGTCGCCGTCCTGTACGGCGGGCGCGTCGGTCCCGGCGTTCGCCACGGCCGGCGTGTCGTCGGGGGCCTCGGCGTCCCCCACGTCGGGGGCAGTGGCGTCCGCCGCGTCGGGCGTGTCCACGGAGGTGGGTTCGGCAACGGCCGCGTCGGGGGTCTCCACGGAGGCAGGCTCGGCGTCCGCCGCGTCGGAAGTCCGCGCGGAGGGGGACTCGGCATCGGCCGCGTCGCCGAAGACCACGTCGGAGCAGGAGTAGTACGTGTCCGGCGTGTCGGAGTTCTGCCAGATCGTGTAGATCAGGTGACGGCCGTTCTTGCCGGCGGGCAGGCGGCCCTTCATGGTGTACGACCCGTCCGCCAGCAGCGGATCGGTGACCTTGAGGAAGGGCTTCCGCTCCAGGTCCGACCAGGTCAGCGGCCGGGACGGGTCGTAGCCGTTCGCCGTGACGTACATCCGGAAGGTCCCCTGATGCGGGATCGTGCCCCGATACCGGAAGGTGTAGTTCGCGCCCGGCGCCAGATCGGTGGCGGGCCAGTCGGCGCGGGCCAGATCGAGGCCGCCGAACTGGTCGAGGCCGCCGCTGCACAACTTCCCGTCCGGGATCATCTCGCGGTCCCTGCCCGCGACGTCGGCCACCCGCAGGTCGTCCCATTCCTCGACCAGCAGCCGGCCGCTCACCTTGGCGGCGGCCACGCAGGCGGGCCCGGCCTTCAGCGTGCTCTCCACCCCGCAGGCCGCCGCCCGGCTGACCGGGCTGGTCAGCCCCCCGTGCACCACCTGGACCCCGTGCACCGACGCCTCCTGCGCGACGGCCACCCCCGTGGTCGACAGGGCCGGCAGCAGCAGGCCCGCCCCGAGCACGGCGGTGCCCACGATCCGGTGAAGCACGGCCACGTCGAAGACCTCCTCAGCGAGACAGCAACCCGTCTTCGTACAGGTACGAGCCGCCCGCCGGACAAGTTCACGGAAGGGCGCGAAGCGCGGTTACCCGCCGGGCGGACGGGATCATCATGCGGGCCGCGGGCCTACGCCGAGGCGGGCGGGGGTGGGTGGCGCGCTCGGGTGGGGCTGAGCGGACTGAGCGGTGATTGGGAGCGAATCGGACTGGGAACTGAGCGCCGATCCGCCCCATCCTGGCATTCGTGATCAGGGGGAAAGAACAAGCACCGTACGTCAGCCGCAGGCGGCGCTCGGCCAGGCTGTACGAGCTGGACGGGTTACGCCTGGTGGCCGCCCTGTGCGTGGTGGTGTTCCACTACGCCTTCTCCGGGCCGGTGGGCGGACACAGCACGGTGGCGTTCCCCGAGCTCGAAGGCGTCGCGCGCTACGGCTATCTCGGCGTGGACCTGTTCTTCCTGATCAGCGGCTTCGTGGTGCTGATGAGCGCGTGGGGCAGGACCCCCCGCGCCTTCGCGGTGTCCAGGCTGGCCCGGCTCTACCCGGCCTACTGGGTCGGGATCGCGGCCACCACGCTGGTGACGGTGACGCTGGGCGCCGGCATGTTCGACGTCTCCCTCTATCAGGTGCTGGTCAACCTGACGATGTTCCAGGCCGTGCCGAACGTGGCCAACGTGGACGTCGTCTACTGGACGCTGTGGACCGAGATGAGGTTCTACTTCCTCATCGGCCTCCTGACCCTGGTCGGCATGACCAGGACGCGGGTCATGATCCTGATGTGGGGATGGCTGGGCCTGACCGCCCTGGTCCAGACCGGGCTGCTGCCGGGGGCGGCCGACCTGGTCGTGCAGTCGGAGTTCTCGCACTACTTCATCGCCGGGATGGCGCTGTTCCTGCTGTACGAGTACGGGCTCAACTGGCAGGTCGCCTTGATCGTCCCCCTCTGCCTGGGCAACGCCGCCTACCGGGCCATCGGGTACGCCGACTCGGTGGGCAGGCGTTACGGGGTGGCGTACGACTCCGTGGTCGTCGTCGCGGTGGTCGTGGTGATCTTCCTGATCATGACGCTGATCGCCCTGCGGGTGCTCCAGCGGCTGGCCCGGCCATGGCTGGCCACCGCCGGAGCGCTGACGTACCCGCTCTACCTGCTGCACGCCCACATCGGGTTCATCCTGATCAACCGGATCGGGGACTCGGTGAACCGGTACGTGCTGGTGACCGGGCTGATCGCGGTGATGCTCCTGGCCGCCTACGCCGTGTACCGCTGGGTGGAGCGGCCCGTCGGCCCGCTGATCAGGCGTCTGGCGGGGCCTCGGGCGCCTCGTACACCTCCCGATGCCACAGTCTCTCCGCCACTCGCTCCAGCCCGCCCGCAAGGTGGCGCCTGAACGTGCTGATCGGCAGCCCGAGACGCTCGGCGGCGGCCTCCTGGGTGGGCACCCGGCTGAGGTAGGCGGAGACCACGGCCTGATGCTGGCGGACCGCCCGTGGATCCGCGCCCACCTGCTCGACCGCCGCCTCGAGCAGCTCGCGCAGCGCCTGGGCGGGGTCCGGCGAGGGATGGCCGGCCACCAGCCTGGTGCGGGTCAGCGGGTTGCCGACCAGCGCTCCCGGCCGCGACAGGCTGCGCATCGCCTCACGTACGGCGGAGTCGAACTCGGGCCGCGACAGCACCCGCAGACCGGACGGCTCCGGCGGCGCGGTGGCCTGCGGGCCGGACTGCCCGCGCCGCCCCATGCGCTCCAGCCACGCCTCCGCGGTCGTGGTGCGCCAGTCGTGGGCGAACAGGCCGTAGGTCTCCTCGCCGCGACGCAGCCGTACGGCGAGGTCGTGCAGGTCGTGGTGGCGCAGGTAGCGGCGCCAGGAGTCCGGGTCCCGCATCACCATGAACGCCCAGGCCAGGCGGTCGGCCCGCAGGCACTCGCCGATGGCGCGCCACTGGACCAGGTCCATCACCGGCGAGGGCCCCTGATAGGCGGGCACCACCCAGGCGCGGCAGAGGGCGACGTGCTCCCCGGGCCGCAGGGGGGCGGTGGCCCGGATGTGCTCCCAGGCCGGGCCCAGCATCACGTCGGCGGCCAGCTCCTCCTCACTGGGCTCGGCCAGCACCAGCCACGCCATCAGGCCGACGGGCTCGCCCGTCTCGGTGTCACGGTGCACCCAGAAGGACTCCGGCCGCCGGCTCGTCCAGAACGCGGCGTCGGCCGCCGACTCCGGGCCCTCCGCCTCGGCCACCATGCGCAGCACCTGGGCCCGGTCCTCGGGCCGGAAGGGCTCCTCGTGCACCTCGCCGTCGCCCTGCCAGCCCTGGAACTTCGAGGTCACCCCGTCGCTGCGGTGCAGGTAGAACAGCGAGCCCATGGCCGCCGGCGCGGCCTGGTCGCCGGCCACGCGCACCTGCGCGGCCAGGTGCGCGTGGATGCGGCGGTGCATGGTCGCGTATCCCTCGGGGTCGCGCCAGCGCAGATCGGCCTCCAGCGCGTCCCTGACCACCTCGTGCGGGAACAGGCCGTGCCGGTTCGACTCGATGAACGGCAGCCTGCGCAGCCACTCGAACAGCGGCCCGGCGTCCTGCGGCAGCACCGCGCGCAGCAACTCCTCGGTGGTCGTCCTGGCGTGCGCGCACACCTCCAGCGCGCGGCGGTGCGCCGGCGACGGCACCTCGCCGACGAGCTGGTCCAGCAGCGTCTTCGCGACGTCCTTGCGCAGCGTCCAGCGGACCGACGCCCGCTCGTCCTTGGCCGCGACCGCGGCGCCCAGGCAGAGCGCCAGCGGGTGCCCGCCGGCGAAGGCCAGCAGCGGCTCACGCAGCTCGGACGCCACCCCGCGGGCGTCGATCAGCTCCATGGCCTCCTCCGGAGCCAGCGGGCGCAGCGGAATCACCCGCAGCACCTCCGCCCAGCCCGGGTCGGCCTGCCAGCGCAGGTCGGGCGGGTTCCGGCCGGCCACGACCACCAGCGCCCCCACCGGCACGCGCGGCAGAAAACGCTCTCTCAGCCACCCCGCCAAGCCCTGGCAGAGCTCGAAGGTGTCCACAAGGAGCACCACCCGCTCGCCGGTCAGCACCTCGCCGGCCTGCGCCTCGAAGGCGGCGGGGGAGGGGGCCACGGTGTGCCCGTCCACGGTCACCACCCGCCGGCCGGCCGCTCTGGCCTCGGTGGCGAAGCGCCGTAACAGCGCCGACTTGCCGATGCCGCCGGGTCCGTGCACATACAGCACCCCGAACGACCCGTCCGCGCCGAGCGTCGCGCGGAAGAGGGCGAGCTCCTCGCCGCGCCCCACGAACGCGCGGTCGCGAGCGGCCTGTATGCGCTGCCCCAGCGATGAATATTCCCCGTCAAGACTGGACAACATGCAGTAACCCTAACTTTTCGCTTGCGGTCAGGATTGCGTAAAAGGGCACAGTGCTTGTGTATTTTTCAGCAATTGTTGGCTAGCGCGCCGTCTCGACGCCCTGAACTGGCCACATGCCGACGTGGTGTGGGGGACGGGGGGTCGTGGTAGGCTGATCCGTGTGTTCGCAGTTCTGGTACCCATGGATTTCGTGTGCGCCTGACGGGATGTAAGCCCTCGGGCGCATTTGTCTTTTCGCCGGTCATTTCCGGATGGGTCGATTGCGGCGACATGGAGTTCGTGACCTGCGGATTCCGTCTTTTGCGCCTATGAAGGAGATCGACATGGCGACTGGCACCGTTAAGTGGTTCAACAGCGAAAAGGGCTTCGGCTTCATCGAGCAGGACGGCGGCGGCGCCGACGTCTTCGCTCACTACTCCAACATCGCCTCTCAGGGCTACCGCGAGCTGCGGGAAGGCCAGAAGGTCAGCTTCGACGTCACCCAGGGCCAGAAGGGCCCGCAGGCGGAGAACATCGTTCCCGTCTAAGGACGACGCACCTGCACGACCTGGGGCCCGCACCTTCTCGAAGGTGCGGGCCTTCGTGCTGTCACGCTCCCCGCAGCAGCTCCCGGGCCTGCTCGACGACCGCGTCGACCGGGATGTCCGCCACCCACGACGGGTCGTGCGCGCAGCGCTCCGCCGCGGGATCGAGCCCGCCGGTGCCGCACACCGGGCACGCCGCCGTCCAGGAGACCAGCGGCCGGTGCCGGGACCTGGTGAGCGGTCCGGCGTTGATCAGGTTGCCGCACCAGTAGATCCCCACCGTCGCCGTGCCGACGGCCGCGGCCAGGTGCCGGGGCCCGGTGTCGTTGGCGACCAGCAGATCGCACCGCGCGTACAGCGCGGCCAGCCCGCCGACGCCGAGCGCGCCCGCGAGCGGCACGGCCGGGCGCCGCATCGCCTCGGTGACCCGCTCCACCAGTTCACGCTCCGCCTCGCTGCCGGTCACCACGATCGGCCGGTCGAGCCGGTCACCGACCGCCGCGAAGAACTCCGCGGGCCAGCGCCGCCGCGGATCCATGGCGCCGGGATGCAGCGCCACCAGCCCGGCCGGCGGCTCGCCGAGCGCCGCCGCCACCTCGGCGGCGTCGGCCCCGGTGCGGGCCACCCACGGTTCGAGCCGGCCCGCGACCCCGCCGACCAGCGCCGCCACCTCCAGGAAACGCAACGTCTCATGCTGGTACGGCACGTACGGCACCCACCGGTCGAGCGGCTCCGCGTCCGGGGTGCGCAGGCCCGCGGTCGTCCGGGCCCCCAGCCCCCGGACGAACGGGTTGGAATACCGCCCGCCGCCGTGAATCTGCACCGCCAGCCCGAACCGGCGCTCCCGCAGCCGCTCGAACAGCTCGGCCGGCGCCCGATGACCGGCCTCCATGGTGGACACCCCGGTGATCGGCGGCAGCACCACCACCTCGTCCACCGGCCCGGGACGCCCGTCCAGGAACGCGGCGTGCCACGCCGTCCCGAGCAGCGTCATCGAGGCGCCCGGATAGGCGGCCTTGAGCGCCTCCAGGGCCGGCAGCGCCAGCAGGAAGTCGCCCAGGGCGTTGGCGCGCAGCACCGCGATCCGCTCGATCCCGTCCAGCCGCGCGGTCCGGTCCACCGCCGCTCACCCGCCGCGATCGATCCGCGGACGGTGGCCCGCGCCGGTCACCGGGGTTCCGCCGAGTTCGGTGCGGGCAGGGAGCGCACGCGCTCGATGATGGCCGTCGTGGACCGGTCGGAGACGTACTCCAGCACCATGACCTCGCCCCCCATGGCCCTGACCAGCGGGGCCTCCGGCAGCATGTCCGGGGTGTAGTCGCCGCCCTTGACGTACAGGTCGGGCCGGATCATGCGTAGCAGTCGCTCGGGCGTGTCCTCGTCGAAGCCGGTCACGTAGTCGACGAAGGTGAGCGCGGCCAGCACGGACATGCGGTCCTCGCAGGAGTTGATCGGCCGTCCCGGGCCCTTCAGCCGCGCCGTGCTCGCGTCGCTGTTGACCGCCACGACCAGCACGTCCCCGAGCCGCGAGGCCTCCTCCAGGTAGCTCACGTGCCCCCGGTGCAGCACGTCGAAGCAGCCGTTGGTGAACACGATCCGCTGCCCGCGCCGCCGGTGCCCGTCCAGTCGGTGTGCCAGCCGGTCGGCGGCCTGCACCGGGCCGTCCTCGCGCCCGCCGGTCCGCCGCAGCTCCCGGAGCAGCTCCTGCCGGGTGCAGGTGGCGGTGCCCGGCCGCCGCACCACCACGCCGGCGGCGGCCTGCGCCGCCCGCGCGGCGTGCTCGGGCGTGGCGCCGCCCGCCAGCCACAGCGCGAAGGCGGCCGTGTAGGTGTCGCCCGCCCCCGTCGCCATGTGGTCGGGCGCGGGCTCGGCATAGGTGCGGTACGGCGGGTGTCCCGGCCGGTGCAGCAGCGTTCCCTCCCCGTCGAGGGTCGTCACCACCATGCCGGCGCCGGACTCGGCCAGCAGCCGTGCCGAGCGCCGGGTGAGAAAGCTCACCCGGTCGGCCACGTCGCCGTCCTCGCGCAGGAGCTCCAGCGCCTCTCCGTAGTTCGGCAGCACGACGGCGGGCCCGCACGCCCGCCAGGGGGTGATCGCGTGCGCGTCCACGACCAGCAGGGGCACCCCGGCCAGCGCCTCCCGGACGGCGGGCGTACAGACTCCGCCGCCGTAGTCGCAGGCGATCACCACGTCGGCGCCCGGAAGCGCCCGCTCGAGCTCGGCGAGGAGCCGTGCCTGCGCCGCGCCGGTGATCGGCTCGCGGTCCTCCTCGTCATAGCGGGCGACGAGCTGCTCGCCGACCATGAGCCGCCGCTTGTGGGGGGTACGGCGGCCCGGCACGGTCACCGTACGGGCATCGACGCCGAGCAGGGCGAGCGCCCGGCCGAGCCGGTCGGCACAGGCGTCGTCCCCCACCGCGCCGATGAGCCGGACGCGGGCGCCGAGCGCGACCAGGTTGGCGGCCGTGTTGCCGGCGCCGCCGGGCGCCTCCTCGGTGGCCTCGACGCTGACCACCGGTACGGGAGCCTCCTGCGCGATCCGCTTGACCGGCCCGCGCAGCCAGGAGTCGAGCATCACGTCGCCCACGACCACGGCGTCGACGTCGCGGTCCGTGTGGTCGTCGTCCATGATGTCGCGTTCCATAGCCGGGCGACTACCTGGAGAGACGACTCTCAAACAATGCGTCGCCAAGATAGCCCGCCAACAGTCCGAAAATATGCATCTTTATGGTCTTATGTCGGATTCATCGGGTGAGGCGTTTCCCCGCCTGGGCAGGACGGGTGGCGGAGGGACTTCGCCCTGTCGAGGAGGTGGCGTGATGAACCAGTACGCGGTGCTCATCTACGAGGCCGTGCCGCCTGCCGAGCTTCCGCCGGAGGTCCAGCACGCGCACGAGCGGCTCCCCGCCCGCATCGCCGAGCTCGGCGGCCGGGTCGTCGCCGAACTGGCGCTGGAACAGCCCGAGACGGCGACGACCGTGCGCGGCGGCCTGGTGACCGACGGCCCGTTCGTGGAGACGAAGGAGGCGGTGGCCGGCGTCTTCGTGCTCGAAGCCCGCAACCACGACCATGCCGTGAAACTCGCCGAGCTCACCCCGGTCGTGAGCGGCGGCGTGGAGGTCCGCCCTCTGTTCGGCTTCCAGACCGCCCCGACCGACTGAGCGACCCGGCTGACCTCGCTGAGCGACACGGTCGCGGCCACCGACGACCGTGCCGGTCGGCGCCGCCCGTCAGGTCTGCGCCGCCCGTCAGGTCTGCGCCGCCCGTCAGGTCTGCGCCGCGTCCCGGCGGAGCACGACGAAGGCCACGTCGTCCTCCCGTGAGCCGAAAGCGGCCAGGATCCGGTCGCAGAACGCCTCCAGGTCGTCCTCGACCGTCTCCGCCAGCTGCCTGGCTCGTTCCAAACTGTCGTCCAGCAGGATGTGGCGGTCCTCCACCAGCCCGTCGGTGAACAGCATGAGCGTGCCCCCCGGCGGCAGCACCAGATGCTCCACCTTGTAGTCCTCGGCGGCCACGCCGAGCAGCAGGTTGCCCAGGCCGTGATAGCGCCCCTGCGGGCCGGCCAGCAGCGGCGGGATGTGCCCGGCGTTGGCCAGCTCGATCTCGCCCGTCGCCGGGTTCAGCAGCAGCATGCACACGGTGGCCGTCATGCCGGGGTGGTAGCGGCGCAGGATCTTGTTCAGCAGGTCCATCGAGGCCGCCAGGTCCACATGGTCGATCATCGAAGCCCGCAGCGCGTGGCGCAGCTCGGCCATGATGGTCGCCGCGTGCAGCGAATGGCCCATGACATCGCCGATCGCCACCAGCACCCGGTCGCCGACCATGAGCACCTCGTAGAAGTCGCCGCCGACCTCGATGTTGTCCACCGCGGGCTGGTAGCGCAGGCCCATCTGCAGGCCGGGCACCTCCGGCACCCGCGAGGGCAGCAGGCTGCGCTGCAGGGTCAGCGAGATGGTGTGCTCCTCGGTGTAGGCGCGCAGCGCGTCCACCGCGAGGGCCAGCCCCTGGGCGAGCTGCAGCAGCAGGTTGAGCTCGTCGGCGTCCAGCGCCGGGGCGGCCTCCAGCCCCAGGAAGACCGGCGGCCTGCCCTTTCTGGTCCGGCACAGCACGCCGGTGACCGGCCGGCTGAGCTCCAGGTCGGGCATCAGCGTGACCCAGTCCCCGGCCTCGACGGTGAGCACCTCGGCTCCGGCGGCGTCGCCCAGGACGAGCCCGCACAGCCGGTCCAGCAGGTTGGGGGCGGCGCTCTTGCTGATGGGGGCCTCGCCGGGGCGGGCGCGGTAGTTGCGCAACCGGCCGTCGGCCGGCACCGCCAGCGCGCCGGAGCGGCGGCCCATGATGTCCACCGTGCCCTGGACGGCCACGCTCAGCAACCGCTCGAAGGAGTCGGCCCGGTTGATCCGCAAGGTCACCTCGGCCAGCATGGCCAGCCGTCCGGCCATCACCTCCGCCCGCCGGCGCGCCCGCGAGTAACGCAGCGTCGCCTCCACCGTGGCGGCGAACTCGCTCGGCTCGATCGGCTCCGCGAGGTAGGCGTCGGCGCCGCGCTCCAGCCCTTCGGTGCGATCGGCCACGGTGATGGCGTTGCCCGACACCTGGATGACCGGGATGGAGGCCGTCGCCGGATTGGCCTTGATCCGCTCGCACACCTCGAAGCCGTTGAGGCCGGGCAGGAGGACGTCCAGGATCACCAGGTCGGGGCGCTGCTCCCGCAGCACGGCCAGGGCCTCCTCGCCGCCGGCCGCCTCGATCACCCGATGGCCCGCCCGCCGCAGCCAGCTCGACAGGACGTAGCGCTTGGTGGGGGTGTCGTCCACGACCAGGACACAGGCCGACGACTCAGGCACGGTCAGCTCCGGTCGCCTCGAGCACGGACCGGAGCAGCTGCTCGCGGCTCAGGTCGAGCTTGGACAGCACGGGATGCTCCGCCGCGGCCTTGCCCGGCGCCACCGTCACCACCACCACCACCACCTTCCTCAGCTCCTCGTCCTCCGCCATGCGCTGCAGCAGCGCGTTACCGTCGAGGCGCGGCATGAGCATGTCGAGCACGATGACGTCCGGGCGTCCGTCCCTCATCGCTGCCAACGCCTCGACCCCGTCAGCGGCCTCGTCCACCTGCGCGGCGAAGCCGTACAGCATCCTACGGGCCGTGGCGCGGAAGTCCTCGTCGTCGTCGGCGATCAGCACCCGCTCGATCCGGGGAGGTCCTCCGTAGTACGGCAGCCGCACGGTCGCGGTCGTGCCCTCCCCGAAGGTGCTGTCCAGCTCCAGCGAGCCGTCCAGCATCTCGGTGAGCTTGGCCGCGTACGTCAGCCCGATGCCCGTCCCCTTGCTCGCGGCCTGCGCGGGGACGGGGACCTGGACGAACTCCTCGAACACCTGGCCGAGGTACTCCGGGGGGATGCCGATGCCGGTGTCGGCGACGGTGATGACCACCTGCCCGGCCGGTTCGTCCAGGCGGGCGCTCAGCCGCACCTCGCCCCGCCGGGTGAACTTCAGCGCGTTCGACAGCAGGTTGCGCAGGACGCGGGTGAGCATGACCTCGTCGGTGTAGATCTCGGTGACCTCGTCGGCGACCTCGGTGCGCAGGGCGACGTCGCTGGTGGCCTGCATCGTCAGGTGGAGTTGGTGCACGAGGCTGTCCAGGTCCACGGTCGCCAGCTGGGGTTGCAGGCGTCCCGAGTCGGCCTTGGCCATGTCCAGGAGCTCACTGACCAGGGAGAGCAGCGTCTCGGCCGAGCCGCCGATGAGTCCCACCTGGTGCGTCTGCTCCTCCGTCAGCGGGTCGCCGCCCGGCCCGACCAGCAGCCTGACCAGGCCGATGATGGAGTTGAGCGGAGTACGCAGCTCGTGGCTGACCGTGGCCCAGAACCGGTTGCGGGTCTCGGCCGCCTGGCGGAGCCGGCTGGACTTCTCGTCCAGCTCGGCGTACAGCGCGACCACGCCCCTGTTGGTCTCCTCCAGCTCGCTGGAGAGCTGGTTGTACAGGACCATGACCCCCAGGTTGGTCTCCTGGAGCTCGGCGTTGAGCTGCCGCACCTCGTCGAGGGTCTCGGCCAGCTCCTTGTTCTGCTCGCGCAGCTCGTCGACGGCGGTGGTCGGCGCCAGCTGGGCCAGCCGTTCGCGGATGTGCCGGGCCGACGGGGCGGCGGGAAGGGCGGTCAGCCGCTTGGTGATCGTGATGTGCCCGCGCTCGGTGTCCGCGGCGACCGAGTCCACCAGGCGGCTCGCCAGCGCCAGCGCCTCCCAGCCGGCCGGGTCGGTCGTGGCGGTGTGCTCGATGGTGATGCGCAGCTCGCCGCCGTCCAGCGTGAAGACGACCTCCGCGCCGCCGGCGGCCACCTCCCTGCCGATCTCGCTGAGCGCGGTGGCGACCCGGATCTGGTCCTGCGCCTCCAGCCCGCTCAGCTCGGCGGCGGCCCGGCCGAGCCGGCGCAGCGCGAAGACGTCCTGCTCCCGGCCCAGGTGCATGCCGGCCAGCTCGATCGCGGTCATGACCGGGGCCTCACGATCACCACGCCCGCGTCGTCGCGGCGGCTGCCCGCCTCGCGCAGCAGGGTGGCGGCGACGACGGCGGGGGAGCGGGCGAACAGGCCCGGCATGGCGGCCGGGCTCCAGCGGTCGGTCAGGCCGTCGGAGTGCAGCACCACGGTCGCGTGCTCGTCCACCTCGTAGACGTACTGCCGGGGCCGCCGCCCCTGGTGGCCGGCGATGCCGTGCGCCGAGATCATGCCCTGGCGCTGCCCGTCGTGGACGATCCAGCCGGAGATGTTGCCGATGCCGGTGTAGGTCACGGAGTCCGAGGTGACGCGGGCCACCGCCGCCGCGCCGCCCCTGGTGTGACCCAGCCCGTGATGCAGCCGGCGCAGGATCGCCGCGGGGTCGTCGTCCGGCGCTGCCAGGAACAGCCGCACCGCCTCCTGGGAGGCGCGCGCGGCGAGCGACCCGTGGCCCAGTCCGTCGCACAGCATCACGGTGGTGGCCTCGTCGCCGGTGGCGATGGCGAAGGAGTCGCCCGACTCCACCTCTTCGCCGATGGGGCGGGTCAGGCCGCTGGCGGGCGGCAGCGCGGGCAGGTCACCGTCGGCGAACTGCATGGCCAGCGCCGTCCCCGCGCCGGGAACCGAGTGCACGTCGTAGTGGGAGGCGAACCGGGCGATCGCGCCCAGCCCGATGCCCAGCGTCCCGGAGGTGGAGTAGCCGTCGCGCAGCGCGCGCGCGACGTCGGGCATCCCCGGCCCGCGGTCGAGGGTGATCAGCTCGACCACGGCCGGGGCGCCGGGGCAGGGCCGGACCAGGGCCATGCCCTGGACGGCGTGCTTGACGAGGTTGGAGACGGCCTCGGTGACCGCCACCGCGATCTGCCCGACGCGTTCGGGGCCGATGCCCACGCTCTCGGCCAGGTGGGTGGCCGTTCTGCGCACGGCGCCGACCGCGCTGGACTCCTCGGCCCGCACCCATATGTCCGGTCGGGTCTGCCTGACCTGGTCCACCTACCTGGCCCACTTCGTCACGGTCACCGTCGTGCCCTTCCCCGGTACGGAGTCGAGGTCGAACTCGTCGACCAGCCGCCGCGACCCGCTCAGTCCGAGCCCGAGGCCGGAGCCGGTGGTCCAGCCGTCGGTGAGGGCCTGCTCCACATCGGGAATACCCGGTCCCTCGTCGCGAAACTCGAGCCGCAGGCCCCGTCGCCGGGCGTTCTCGACGACCTCGATGCGCACCTGGCCGCCTCCGGCGTAGACCAGCGCGTTGCGGGCCAGCTCACTCGCCGCGGTCACCACCTTGGTCTGGTCGATGAGGGAGAACCCTGACTCCACGGCCGCGGTCCGCACCTGCTGCCGGACCGCGACGATGTCGGCGTTGCTGACGATGGGCAGCGGTCCGTCGCCGGTCATCGTGGCGTGCTCCTGACGTGGTCCAGCAGCGCTACGCCCTTCTCCAGATCGAGCGCGGTGCGCACCCCGCCCAGCGACAGGCCGAGCTCGACGAGGGTGATCGCCACGGCCGGGCGCATGCCGACGACCACGGTGTCGGCGTCGAGCATCCGCAGTATGTCAGCGATGGTGGCGAGCATCCTGCCGATGTAGGAGTCGACGATCTCGACGGCGGAGATGTCGATGATGACGCCCCGCGCGCCGGTCGTGACGACCTTGTCGGCCAGGTCTTCCTGCAGCGCGAGCACGCCCTGGTCTTCCAGGTCGCCCTGGATGGAGACGATCAGCGTGTCGCCGAGCTTGAGGATGGGGATGCGCTCCATCATCGATGTTCCGTCCGCACCGCGATGCGGGGTCGCTCCGCCTGGCTGATCTCGATGCCGCGTCGCCCCAGCATGTAGGCCAGCGCGTCGGCCAGGGAGGCCTTGGTCACGATGTCGCCGAACTCGATGCCGAGAGTGACGATGGTGTGCGCGATCTGCGGGCGGATACCGGAGATGACGCACTCGGCGCCCATCAACCGGGCCGCGAACACGGTCTTCAGCAGGTGCTGTGCCACCTGGGTGTCCACCGCGGGGACTCCGGTGATGTCGATCACCGCGTGCTCGGCGCCGTTGTCGACCAGCGTCTGCAGCAGCTTCTCCATCACGACCTGGGTCCTGGCGGAGTCCAGCGTGCCGACCAGGGGCACCGCCACGATGCCGTCCCACAGCTTGACGACCGGCGTCGACAGCTCCAGGAGCTGCTCGGCCTGGTCCAGGATGATCTTCTCGCGGGCGCTGGCGTAACTCTCGAACGTGAACAGGCCCAGATCGTCGATCAGCCGGGAGAACCAGGTGAAGCCGACCAGCGCCTCGGCCGTCCCGTCGCGCTCGACGGTCTCGTAGACGGCCTCCTTGAGACCGAACACCGCCCGGGCGGTGTCGGAGGGCGTGTGGCCCTGCCGGGCGCGGGCGCGGGACAGCTCGGCGAGGGCTCCCCGGACCTCCGTCAGGTCCTCGCCCTCCTGGAACGCGGAGAGCAGAGCCTGGTAGATCTCCTGAAGTTCGTCGGCGGGCGCCTTGGCGATCGCGCGCCACCGGGGCAGGATCAGCTCCTCCTCGGCGCGTAGCAGCTCTTCGATGCGTCGCCTCGCTGCATCGGCCTGGACGGTCAAGGGTGGCTCCTGGATGAAGGGGACGGTACTGACGGGCATGGTATTGGCGCCTGCGCTGAGCCCAGGTGCGAATGTGGCATTTCGCCCACTTTATGTCGGAGCGACCACGCCCCATGCACACGCCGGCAGGGCCCGCTCTTCTGCCGGGCCCCGAAGCCGTCGGTAGAAGGATTCCCCCGACGCGGCGAATAACTCCCGATACGGACGTCATCTGCGGATTCGCCGCGCACCGCTCAGCCGAACGAGCGCCCCATCTCCTCGAAGATCTCGTCGCAGACCTCCACCAGCGGGCGGGCCTGCTGCTCCTCGACCCACACGTTCGCGGCGACGCGCAGCGCGCTCAGGCAGGCCGCCGCCATCACCCGTGGCCGGATCGGGCTGGGGTGCTCGGAGATGGCCTGGGCCAGCTCGCGTTCGAGCGCCGCATGGTTGGCTAGCTGCCTGGCCAGCAGCGCGGGGTGCCGTTTGGCCAGGCGGGTGCGCGAGGCCCACTCACCGGGCCCGCCCACGCGCTCGCAGAGGTCATGGACGGCGGTGCGCAGCGCCTGCCAGCCGGAAACGGTCGGCGGCTGGGCGCGGACCTCGGCCACCAGTGTGTGGAAGCGCTGCTCCTCGCCCCACAGGACCGCGTCCTCCTTGCCGGCGAAGTAGTTGGAGAAGGTGCGCCGGGAGATGTTGGCGGCGTCGGCGATGGCCTCGACCGTGACGGCGTCGAAGCCGTACTCCTCCACCAGGCGCACGGCCGCCTCGTGGACGCTCTGCCGCGTCTCGGCCTTCTTGCGCTCGCGTAGTCCCAGCGTGCTGTCCATAGTGCGGACAACTCTACCGCTTGGGAATATATGCCCAATGCGCAAAGTTGCCGAGTGGGCATGTAAAGTGTCCCTCTTGTAATGAAACTTTCCTTTATTGGAGGACGCGCGTGAGCGCACCCGCCGGCTTGGCCGCCGAGCCGATGACCCACAAGCAGATTCTCAAAGCGCTCAGCGGCCTGCTCCTCGTCCTGTTCGTCGCGATGATCAGCAGCACCGTCGTCTCCGTGGCGCTGCCGCAGATCATCGGTGCGCTGCACGGCAGTCAGTCCCAGTACACCTGGGTGGTCACCGCCTCACTGCTGGCCGCCACGGCCGCCACCCCGATCTGGGGCCGGCTCGCCGACCTGTTCAGCAAGAAACTGCTGCTCCAGATCTCCATCGGGATCTTCATGGTGAGCTCGCTGGCCTGCGGGTTCGCGCAGAACACCGAGCAGCTGATCGCCTTTCGCGCGATCCAGGGGCTCGGCATGGGCGCCTTGCAGGTGCTCGTGCAGGTGGTGATCGCCGCGATGATCAGCCCGAAGGAGCGCGGCCGCTACAACGGCTACCTCGGTGGCGTCATGGCCGTGGCCACTGTCGGCGGCCCGCTGCTCGGCGGGCTCATCGCCGACACCTCCTGGCTCGGCTGGCGCTGGTGCTTCTTCGTCGCGGTGCCGTTCACCATGGCCGCCTTCGTGCTGCTGCACCGGACGCTGAACGTCACGACCGTGCGCCGGACCGACGTGAAGATCGACTACCTGGGCGCGACCATGATCGCCGCCGGTGTCAGCGTGCTGCTCATCTGGGTCACCTTCGTGGGCAACTCCTTCGACTGGCTCTCCTGGCAGACGGCGGTCATGGCCGGTGGCGGCGTCGCCATCCTGGTGCTGGCCACCCTGGTCGAGGCGCGGGTTCCCCAGCCGGTCGTGCCGCTGAAGGTGATCAGCCGCCGTACGCCCGCGCTGGCGATCGTGGCCAGCCTCGCGGTCGGCATGGCGATGTTCGGCGGCGCCGTCTTCCTCGGCCAGTACTTCCAGATCGGCCGCGGCTACACCCCGACCGAGGCGGGCCTGCTCACCATCCCGATGATGGCCGGCGTGCTGCTCTCCTCGACGATCAGCGGCCGCATGATCTCCCGCAGCGGCAAGGTCAAGCCGTACATCGTCACCGGCTCACTCGTGCTCACCGCCGGATTCCTGGTGATGAGCACGATGGACCATGACACGTCGCTGCTCGTCATCGGCGCCGGCATGCTGATGGTCGGCACCGGGGTCGGCCTGTCCATGCAGAACCTCGTCCTGGCCATCCAGAACACCGTCCCGCTGCACGAGCTCGGCGCCGCCAGCGGCGCGGTCACCTTCTTCCGCTCGCTGGGCGGCACCATCGGCGTCTCCGTCCTCGGCGCGATCCTGGCCAGCCACGTCGCCACCGGCATCGCGCAGGGCCTGACCAAGGCCGGCATCCCGGTCAGCGGCTCCGGCGGGAACAGCCTCGACATCCAGGCGCTCCCCGCGCCGATCAAGGCGATCGTCCAGGTCGCCTACGGCGACGCCACCGGGCACATCTTCCTCGTCTCGGCCGGCATCGCCGCGGTGGGCGTCATCGCGGCGCTGTTCCTGCCGCCCATCCAGTTGCGCGACACCCTCGATCTGGAGCCGGCCGCACCGGCCGCCGACGGCGAGCCGGTGCGCTCGGCCTGACAGGCGGCTCAGCCGGCCTTCTTCCACTGGGCGATGAGCCGGTCATAGTCGAGCGTCTCCGGCTTGCCCCGCTCGTCGGCGAGCTTGGGAGCCGGGGCGCCCGGCTGGTCCAGCCAGTACTGGACGTCCCGCTCCGGGTTCAGCTTGGGCGCGCAGGCGCCGCCGTACCCCCGCCGCTCCAGCCGGGACAGGATGTCGTCCTGCTGCTTGGCCAGGTTGTCCATGGACTGCTGCGGGGTGGTCTCGCCGGTGACGGCGGTGGCCACGTTCTGCCACCACAGCTGCGCCAGCCTGGGGTAGTCCGGCACGTTCGTCCCGGTCGGCGTCCACTGCTCGCGAGCGGGGCCCCGATAGAACTCGATCAGCCCGCCGTACTTGTCGGCGTTCTGCTCGAAGTAGTCGCTCTTGATGTCGGAGTCGCGGATGAACGTCAGGCCGGCGATCGACTTCTTCAGCGACACCGTCTTCGACGTGACGAACTGCGCGTAGAGCCAGGCCGCGGCCCGCCGCTCCTTCGGCGTGTTCTTCAGCAGCGTCCACGAGCCGGCGTCCTGGTAGCCGAGCTTGTTGCCGTCCTTCCAGTACGCGCCGTGCGGGCTCGGCGCGATGCGCCACTTGGGCGTGCCGTCGCCGTTGACGACCGGCAGCCCCTGCGCGGTCATGTCGGCGGTGAACGAGGTGTACCAGAAGATCTGCTGGGCGATGTTGCCCTGGGCGGGCACCGGGCCGGACTCGCTGAAGTTCATCCCGGCCGCCTCCTTCGGCGCGAACCTCTTCAGCCAGTCCACGTACTTGGTCAGCGCGTACACCGAGGCCGGGCCGTTGGTGTCGCCGCCGCGCGTCACCGACGAGCCGACCGGGCGGCAGTTCTCCACCCTGATGCCCCAGTCGTCCACCGGCAGGCCGTTGGGCAGGCCCGGGTCGCCGTTGCCCGCCATCGACAGCCACGAGTCGGTGAAGCGCCAGCCCAGCGACGGGTCCTTACGGCCGTAGTCCATGTGGCCGTAGACCTTCTTGCCGTCCATCGTGCCGTTGCCGTTGACCTTGGTGGTGAAGAAGTCGGCGATGTCCTCGTAGGCCGCCCAGTTGACCGGCACGCCGAGCTCGTACCCGTAGGCGTCCTTGAACTGCTTCTTGACGTCCGGATCGGTGAACCAGTCGTAGCGGAACCAGTAG
This sequence comes from Nonomuraea glycinis, assembly GCF_035920485.1. Taxonomy (GTDB): domain Bacteria; phylum Actinomycetota; class Actinomycetes; order Streptosporangiales; family Streptosporangiaceae; genus Nonomuraea; species Nonomuraea glycinis. The sequence continues at coordinate 8,174,149 of NZ_CP109166.1, read as the reverse complement.
AGGTTGGCGAACTGCTGGTCGGGCAGCTGATAGATCTTCTTGTCCGGGCCGGTGGTGAAGCTGATGCCGATGAAGTCGGCCAGGTCCAGCGTGGGCGAGGTGACCGCCTTGCCCTCCCCGGCGATGTAGTCCGACAGCGGCACCACATAGTCGCCGCGCGCGTGCGTGCCGATGAGATCGGAGTCGTTGACGTAGGCGTCGTAGATGTTCTGGTCGCCCTGGATCTGCGTCTGCAGCTTCTCGATCACGTCGCCCTCCTGGATCAGGTCGTGCTTGAGCCTGATCCCGGTGATCTCGGTGAACGCCTTGGCGAGCTGCTTGGACTCGTACTCGTGCGTGGTGATCGTCTCCGACACCACGTTGATCTCCATGCCCCGGTACGGGGCGGCCGCCTTCATGAACCAGTCCATCTCGGCCAGCTGCTGCTGTCTGGACAGCGTGCTCGGAGTGAACTCGGTGGACACCCAGCGCTGGGCGGCCGCCTTGGCGTCGGCCTCCCGGAAGTCGCCGCCACCACCGCCGCTGCCCTGCGAGCAGGCCGCGGCCAGCAGGACGAGCACCGCCGCGCAGGCCGTACTCCTGTAGGGGATCTTTCTGTCGAACGGCATAGCCGCCTCCTTCGTCAGCCCCACAACCCGATCGTCAGCGCCACCAGGAACGCGCAGGCCAGCGCCAGCCACATGGACAGGTCGGTGACCGCGATCCATCCGGCGAGTACGACGGCCGCGCTGATGAGGCCGATGTACAGCCGGTCCCCCCGATCGGTCTCGATGCGCAGGAACCCCCGCCGCGCCACCGGCGGAGAGATCTTCGCCCAGACCGCCATCCCGCACAGCAGCAGCCCGAGCCCGATGAAGACGGCCGCCGTGGGCCCGGTCCACACCATCCACTCCAGCCCAGGAAGCATGGTTAGACCCTCCCCAGGCTGAAGCCCTTGGCGATGTAGTTGCGGACGAACCAGATCACGATCGCGCCGGGGACGATCGTCAGGACCCCGGCCGCCGCCAGCAGCCCCCAGTCCACGCCCGCCGCGCTGACCGTGCGCGTCATGGTGGCGGCGATGGGCTTGGCGTCGACCGAGGTGATGGTCCGCGCGATGAGCAGCTCGACCCAGCTGAACATGAAGCAGAAGAAGAGCGTGACGCCGATCGCGGAGCGGATCATCGGCAGGAAGATCTTGACGAAGAACCGCGGCAGCGAGTAGCCGTCGATCGCCGCGGTCTCGTCGATCTCGCGGGGGATGCCCGACATGAACCCTTCGAGGATCCACACCGCCAGCGGCACGTTGAACAGCATGTGCGCGATCGCCACCCCCAGATGCGTGTCGAACAGGCCGACCGCCTGATAGATCTGGAAGAACGGCAGCAGGAACACCGCGGGCGGCGCCATCCGGTTCGTCAGCAGCCAGAAGAACAGGTGCTTGTCCCCGGCGAACCTGAACCGGGAGAAGGCGTAGGCGGCGGGCAGCGCCACCACCAGCGACATGACCGCGTTCATCGACGTGTAGACGATCGAGTTCAGGTAGCTCGAGTACCACACCGAGTTCGTGAAGAACGTGACGTAGTTGTCGAAGGTGACCCGCTGCGGGATGAGCGAGAAGCTGCCGAGGATGTCCTGGTTGGGGCGGATGGACATGCCGAACATCCACAGCAGGGGCAGCAGCAGCGTGATGCCGTAGAGCCAGAGCACGGTCCGCGCCCAGGGCAGCCGCCTGTCGCCCATGGCGCTCACCTCCCGGTCCTGGTCAGCACGGTGAAGAAGACGTAGCAGACGATCTGTACGGCCAGGAAGTACAGCAGCGAGAACGCCCCGGCCGGCCCCAGGTCGAACTGCCCGACGGCGATCTTCGACAGCAGGACGCTGAGGAAGGAGGTGGCGTTGCCCGGCCCGCCGCCCGTCACCACGAACGGCTCGGTGTAGATCATGAAGCTGTCCATGAAACGCAGCAGGATCGCGATCGTCAGCACCCCCCGCAGCCGGGGGAGCTGGATGTGGCGGAAGGTGGCCCAGGCCGAGGCGCCGTCGATCTGCGCCGCCTGGAAGTACGGGTCCGGGATCGAGCGCAGTCCCGCGTAGGCCAGCAGCGCCACCAGCGGCGTCCAGTGCCACACGTCCATGGCCAGCACGGTGATCCAGGCGTCGGTGGCGTCCAGCGTGTAGTTGAACTCCAGGCCCAGCACGTTGTTGACGGCCCAGCCGCCGAGCCCGATGTCGGGGCGGGCGAAGATCTGCCAGATGGTGCCCACCACGTTCCACGGGATCAGCAGCGGCAGCGCGACCAGCACCAGCGTCACCGACACCCACACGCCCCGGCGCGGCATCGCCACCGCGAGCAGCACGCCCAGGGGGATCTCCAGCAGCAGCACCTGCGCCGAGAACAGCAGCGTGCGCACGAACGCGGCCCGCACCTCCGGGTCCCGCGAGACCGACCGGAACCACTCCAGGCCGACGAAGAGCCGGTCGCCAGGGCTGAAGATGTCCTGCACGGAGAAGTTCACCACGGTCATCAGCGGGATCACGGCGGTGAAGGCGACCGACACGACGACCGGCAGCACCAGCAGCCAGGCCCGGTTGTTCCTGCGCCGGGGGTCGGCCCGCCGCTCGCCCTCCTCCGCCTGCCGTTCAGCCCGCCGTTCAGCCCGCCGATCCGCCCGCCGATCCGCCTGGTCGTCCGTCCGACCGTCCGCCTGGCCGGCAGGGGCCGCCGTCCGCTCGCTCATGCCCCGGCCCTCCCGTCCAGCGGCTCCAGCACGCCGCACCGGACCGCGTCCCTGAACAGGAACGCGCGGCCCTCGGTGAAGCGCAGGACCCGCCTGGCTCCGGCGTCGAACGTGGTCGCGGCGTCGGTCCTGGCGATCACCGGATGCCCGTTCACCTCGGCGTGCACCAGGTTGTAGGCGCCCATCCGGTCCACGCCCGTCACCCGCGCCACCGGCCCAGACGCGGCGCCGCCGGGGCCGATCCGGACGAACTCCGGCCGTACCCCGACCCGTACCGGACCCGAGGGCAGCTCGACGGACGCCCGCCCGAGCGTGGCGTCGCCGACCCGCACCACACCGTCCAGCAGCTCGGCCGGGAGCACGTTCATGCCGGGCGAGCCGATGAAGTGGCCGACGAACTCGTGCGCGGGCGACAGGAACAGCTCGCTCGGCTCGCCCGCCTGTACGATCGCCCCGTCGTTCAGCACCACCACCTCCTCGGCGAAGGTCAGCGCCTCGGTCTGGTCGTGGGTGACGTAGATGAGCGTGTGCCCGGTGTCGCGGTGGATCTGCTTGAGCTCGCTGCGCAGCGTCCACTTCATGGCCGGGTCGACGACGGTGAGCGGCTCGTCCAGCAGCACCGCCGCCACGTCCGCGCGCACCAGGCCGCGGCCCAGGCTGACGAGCTGCTGCCGGCCCGGGTCCAGCCGCCGCGACCGGCGCCGCAGGTGCTCCTCCAGACCCAGCAGCCGCGACACCTCGCGCACCCGCCGGTCCACCTCGGCCTTGGGACGGCGGCGGTTGCGCAGCGGGAACGCCAGATTGTCGTAGACGGACATCTCCTCGTACAGCACCGGAAACTGGAAGACCTGCGCGATGTCGCGCCCCGCGGTCGGCACGCCGGTCACCTCACGGTCGCCGAACCAGATCCGCCCCACCGTGGGGGAGAGCAGGCCGGAGATGATGTTGAGCAGCGTGCTCTTCCCGCACCCGCTCGGGCCGAGCAGCGCGTACGCCCGGCCGTCGCGCCACGTCCACGTCATCGGCCGCAGCGCCCACGTCCGGCCGCCGTCGTAGCTGTGGCCCACGCCCTCCAGCCGGATGTCAGCCATGCAGGTCGGCCCCGGCCGCGGAGGTGGCCAGCAGCCGGCCGCCGACCTCGTCGAAGACGAACAGGTGCGCCGGATCCACGTACGCGGTCGCCGGTTCGCCGGGGTCGAACAGCCGCGCCCCCTCCAGGTGCGCGACCAGGTGCCGGCCACCGGCCGGCATCAGATGCAGGTACGTCGAACTCCCGGTCACCTCCGCGAGCCGGATCTCGGCGGGGAACTCCAGCAGGTCCGGCCCGCCACGCTCGATGCTCACCTGGTGCGGGCGGACCGCCAGGACCACGCCCCGGCCGTCCCCGTGCGCTCCCGGCGCCGGGAAGGAGGCGCCGAGGCAGTCGATCCTGCCCTCGCGGACCACACCGGGCAGCAGGTTCAGCGGCGGATCGCTGAGCGTCGCCGCGACCGCCAGCGTGGGCGGCTCGGCGTACATGTCCGCCACGTCACCGGTGTGCAGCACCCGTCCCTCGCCCAGCACCACCGTGGGCGCCGCGAACGACAGCGCCTCGTTCGGGTCGGCCGTCGAATACAGCACCACGCCAGGGGCCACGGCGAACATGCTCTTCAGGTCGGCCCTGAGCTGCTCGCGCAGCTTGAAGTCGAGGTTGGCCAGCGGCTCGTCCAGCAGCAGCACGTCCACCTGCCGGGCCAGCGCCCGCGCGATGGCGGTGCGCTGCTGCTGGCCTCCCGACAGCTCGGCGGGCCTGCGTTCGAGCAGGTCGCCGATGCCCATGAGCTCGGCCACCTCGCGCACCCGCCGGTCCAGGTCACTTCTGGGGAAGGAGGCGTCCAGGCGCAGCGGGGAGGCGATGTTGTCGTAGACCGTCAGCGAGGGATAGTTGATGAACTGCTGGTAGACGAAGGCGACCGAGCGCTTGCGTACGGAGACGGAGGTGACGTCGCGCCCGTTGACCAGCACCCGCCCGCGGTCGGGGGGCGACAGCCCCGCGGCGACCCGCATCAAGGTCGTCTTCCCCGCCCCCATCGGGCCGAGAAGCGTCGTCATCCCACTCGGTAACTCGAGACGGATGTCGTCGAGCCAGATCTCCCCGCGCTGCCGTACGGAGACGCCATCGATGATCAGCGTCACTGTGCCCGGTCCTTCCCGGAGCGTGTCGGATACCGCGACGTTAGGCACCTTTGCTCATCCATCTAACATGATTCAAATAAGAGTGCAAAGGTCTTGAAGCGCGCCCCTCTGGTGTGGCGCAGGGGAACAGTTGGGGAACTATGGGTGAACGCATGGGCTCAATATTTACTCAGAGTGACCAAAGGATTACGGTGAGTATCCAACGTTGACACTCGATCCTGGAGGTCTCATGCACCGCACGCGCCGCCTCGCCGTGGCCACGCTGGTGGCCGGCGGGCTGCTCATGGCCGTCGCCCCCGCCGCCCACGCCGTCGTCGACCCCATCACGGTGATCGGCTGCCTGACCAGTAGCGCCGCCGACGTGGGCTCGATGGTCGACCCGTCCGCGCCCGGTCTGCCCACCGAGATCCCCGGCACCACCTGCCTGGCGCCCTGACCTGCCGGCCTGCCGGCCTGCCCGAGGGGCGGGGCGGCGCGGTCGGTCGCCGTCGCGCCGCCCCGGGCCTCAGGCTCCCCCCTGGATCCTGACGGGGGCATCCGAACAGCAACCGAAGGAGTCGCATTGAGCATCCGAGCCCTTGCCGCCATCGCCGCCGCGGCCACGGTCGCCGTGGGCACGCTACCGCCCGTGCTGGCCGAGCTGACCGGGGAGAAGGCGATATTCGGCATGGATACCGTCATCCAGCATGTGAACGTGTTCACCTCGTAGATGCACCAGCTACAGTCCGTGACTGGTCCGCCGAACGGGTATCGCAGCCCGCTGCGGCGCCTCGGCTACATCATGTTCCTGAGCCGCTGGATCCAGGCTCCTCTCTATTTCGGGCTCATCGTCGCCCAGGTGGTCTACGTATGGCGGTTCATGGCGGAGTTGATCCACCTCGTCCAGCTCGGATTCGGCGGCAAGCCCGCTGAGACCACCGTCATGCTGATCGTCCTCGGCCTCGTGGACGTGGTGATGATCAGCAATCTGCTGATCATGGTGATCGTCGGCGGCTACGAGACGTTCGTCTCGCGGCTGCGCATCGAGGGGCACCCGGACCAGCCCCAGTGGCTGTCGCATGTCAACGCCAACGTGCTCAAGGTCAAGCTCGCCATGGCGATCATCGGGATCTCCTCCATCCACCTTCTCCAGATCTTCATCAACGCGGCGCGACCGGCCGTGACCGACAGGGAACTCCTATGGAAAACGCTTATCCACCTGACCTTCATCATCTCGGCGGTGGCGCTCGCGATCATCGACAGGATCATGTTGGGCGGGCGTCCCGGCCGCTTCGGGCACCAGGCGGGCGGACCGGCAAACGCGCCATCGCGGGTGTCGGTGGCATGATCGCCGGCCTCCTCACCCTGACCCCTCCCACCGCCGAAGCAACGACACCCCCACCTCCAGCCACGGCGATCGTGTCGCCTCCAGCCGCGGCGGCCGTGCCCCCGTCGGCCGCCGCGCCTGCGGCCCGGCCCTCGGTCGTCGGCGATGTGATCATCTTCAACGATGAGATCGTCGAGCCCGTCTCCGCGCCGGTGAGCACCTGCGGCGCGCTGCTGCCGATGCTCACCAAAGGTGGCTCCAGCGTCTGCCAGGACGCCTCGCGGGTGTCCGACGACGACGCCTGACCGCCACCCCATGCTCCCGGAAGGCCGGGACCTCCGGGACCGTGCCCGCCCCTGCTCCCCCAGCGAGGCGGGCACGCGGCATCCTCCTACGAGTCTGAAAGTTTCACGAGAAAAGTGATAATTTCACCTCCCCACCTGCCCTGACGCTGCCCGACCGCCTCCGGCATTGACCGCTCCAGAGCATGTCAATACCGTCCGGCATGCATCCCCAAAGGGTCGAAACTTTCGGGTTCGAGTCCTGGCACGCTTCCGGAGGTAGGTGCTCGTGCTTTCGTCATCGCTCGTCAGATCCGGGGTCCGCATCAGCAGGACCCTCGCCGCGGCCGCCCTGCTCGGGCTGCTCGTGGTGTTCCTGGTGCCGGTCACCCCCGCCGACGCCTCGGCGCCCCTGCGCCAGCACGCCGCGAGTCGCGGCAAGTTCATCGGCACCGCGCTGGCCACCGGCCCGCTGTCCAGCGAGACCTCGTACCGGAACATCGCGGCCACCGAGTTCAGCCAGGTCACCGCCGAGAACGCGATGAAGTGGGAATCCACCGAGCCCAACCAGGGGCAGTTCACGTTCTCCGGCGCCGACGCCATCGTCGACTTCGCCGCCCAGAACGGCCAGCAGGTGCACGGGCACACGCTCGTCTGGCACAACCAGACCCCCGGCTGGGTGCAGGGCCTCGGCGCCGGCGCCATGCGCACCGCCATGCAGAACCACATCGGCCAGGTCGTCGGCCGCTACGCCGACAATCCGACCGTGGTCTCCTGGGACGTGGTGAACGAGGTCTTCGACGACAACGGTGGCATGCGCGGCTCGTTCTGGTACAACACGCTCGGGCAGAGCTTCATCGCCGACGCCTTCCGCGCCGCCCGCGCCGCCGACCCCGACGCGCGGCTGTGCATCAACGACTACAACGTCGAAGGCATCAACGCCAAGAGCACCGCCATGTACAACCTGGTCCGGTCACTCAGGCAGCAGAACGTGCCGGTCGACTGCGTCGGCTTCCAGAGCCACCTGGCCATCCAGTACGGCTTCCCCAGCGACCTTCAGCAGAACCTGCAGCGCTTCGCCGACCTCGGCGTCCAGGTGCGGATCACCGAGGTGGACATCCGCATGCAGATGCCCAGGAGCTCCTCGAAGGACGCCACCCAGGCCACCTACTACCGCAACGTCGTCAACGCCTGCCTGGCGGTCACCGCCTGCGCCGGCGTCACCATCTGGGGCTTCACCGACAAGCACTCCTGGGTGCCCGACACCTTCAGCGGCGAGGGCGCCGCCCTGATCTACGACGAGAACTACCAGCAGAAACCCGCCTACACCGCCGTGCACGACGCGCTGGCCGCCGGCGGCGGCGGAGACGACACCACCGCGCCCACCGCTCCAGGCACCCCGTCGGCCGCCAACATCACCGGCACCTCCGCAACGCTGACCTGGACGGCCGCCACCGACTCCGGCGGCAGCGGGCTGGCGGGCTACACCGTCTACCGCGAGCAGGGCAGCACCGATCAGCAACTCGGCCAGAGCGCAACCAACTCCATCACCCTGACCGGGCTGAGCCCGGCCACCCAGTATCAGGTCTACGTGCGAGCCCGTGACGGCGCCGGCAACCTGTCCACCCCGTCGGCCACCGCCACCTTCACCACCACCTCCGGCGGCGGCCAGCCCGGCGGCCCCTGCACCGCCACCGGCACCGTGCAGACCCAGTGGAACAACGGCTACGTCGTACAGCCCGTGACCGTCGCCAACACCGGAACCGCCACCCTCAACGGCTGGACCGTCACCTTCACCCTGCCCACCGGCCACTCCCTGACCGGCTCCTGGAACGCCACCCTCACCACCAGCGGGCAGACGGTCACCGCCAGGAGCGTCAACCACAACGCCAGTCTCGCCGCGGGCGCCACCACCAGCTTCGGCTTCCAGGTGAGCCGCCCCAGCGGCAACACCCAGACCCCGTCCACCTACACCTGCGCCTCACCCTGACAGGCTCCGCGTGGGCCGAGGGAGGAGCGGCAGTCGGGTGCCGTACGGCCCACACGGAAACAAGCGGAGGCGCGGCAGACGGTGCCGCGCCTCCGCCCTCCCACCGTGAGCGATCCGCCGCTTTTCACCTGTCCCATCGGAGAGCGATCCGCCGCCTTCATGCCTCCTACACCACCTGGAGGAGATCCTCCGTCTTTCACAGCAAAATGTATGGTTCCGCCGTTTCCGGTAGTTCCTCGCCTTTCCCGTACGGGATGGAGTCCGTACCGTTTCGTACGGGATGGTCGATCCTGCGGGGGCGTGATGGTGGCAGAGTCGGTACGGGCGCGGGCGGTTCGAGTGGCGGCGGGGGGTGACCTGCCCGCGTACGTCTACGACCTGCCGGGGGTGCGCGCGCACGCCGGAGCCGTTCAGGCGGCGATGGCCGGGAGCGCGCAGGTGTTCTACGCGGTCAAGGCCAATCCCGCCGCCGAGATCCTGCGGACGCTGCGGCCCTTCGTGGACGGCTTCGAGGTGGCCTCAGGCGGCGAGCTGGCCCTCGTACGGGAGCTGCTGCCGGACGCGCCGGTGGCGTTCAGCGGACCGGGCAAGACCGATGCCGAGCTCGCGCTGACCCGGGAGCTGGGCGTGCACCGGCTCCATGTGGAGAGCCCCGGCGAGCTGGCCCGGCTGATCGCCACCGGCGCCCGGCAGGACATCCTGCTGCGCGCCAACCCCGACCTGCCCGGGGCGGACATCCGGCAGGCGGCGGACAGCCCGTTCGGCATGGACCCGGACGGGCTGGCCACCTGCGTGCGGCTGCTGCGGGACGCGCCCTGGATCACCCTCCACGGCATCCACGCCCACCTGACCTGGGACCGGCACGACGCCCCCGCGATGGCGGAGCTGGCCCGCCGGGTCGCCGCCTGGGCGCTGCCCTGGCTGCGCGAGCACCTGCCGGCGGTGACCGAGCCGGAGCTGGATCTCGGCGGCGGCATGGGTGTCGACTACGGCGCGCCGCACACCCGCTTCGACTGGCCGGCCTACAGTGCAGCGCTGTCGAGCCTGGGGTCAGAACTGGAGTCGAGCCTGGACTCGGACCTGGGGTCGGGTTTGGAGTCGGACCTGGGGTCGGGTTTGGACTCGGGCCCGGGCCCGGGGTCGGGACGGGACAGGCCGGTGCGGTTGCGGATCGAGCCGGGACGGTCGCTGACCGCCTACGACGGCTGGTACGTCACCGACGTCCTGGACGTCAAGCGGACCCACGGCCGCCACTACGCCGTGCTCCGCGGCGGCACCCACCACCTGCGCACCCCGGTCGCCAGGGGGCACGACCAGCCCTTCACCGTCATCCACCGGGCGAGCGCCGGCCCCGCCCTGACCGGGACGGCCACCCTCGTCGGGCAGCTCTGCACGCCCAGGGACGTGCTCCACCGCGACGCCGAGGTCACCGGCCTGCGGGTGGGCGACCTGGTCGCGTTCGGCCTGGCGGGCGCCTACGCCTGGAACCTGTCCCACCACGACTTCCTCCTGCATCCCAAGCCGTCTTTCCACTACGTGGACGGCCCGTAGGCGTTGAGCGGCGGACGGCGGGTAAATACCGGATTTCGACGTGACTCGGATGGAATCCACTGAATGATCCTCGATGACGCATCGGATCCGCTGCCGTCCTGGCAGTACGCGGAGCGCTACCTGGGCGTGGGGACCCGCGCCTACAGCAGGTTCTCCGGCGACCTGGAGATCTCCGAGTCCTACCATCCGCAGCGCGGCTCCGAGCGGTTCGTGGTGCCGACGTTCAGGGTGACGGCCGGGCAGGGGACGTTCCTGAGCAACGGGGTGGAGTCCACCCTCACCAAGCTCTACCGCGGCGGTGACACCTTCCTGCTGCCCGTCCACCCCGAGACGCTCGCCTTCCCCGGCCTGCCGGGCCGCGACGCCCTGCGGGAGCGCGGGCCGGACCTGGTGGCGGTGCCCTCCGCCAACGCCCGCACCGTCTTCGTCGAGCGCATCGACGGCGACCCCGTCGAGCCGCACTTCGTCAAGCTGCACTACCCGAAGCGGCTGTCCCGCTTCACCCGCCGCCTGCGCCGGCCGATCATCTCCTTGCAGCTCTGGGCGGCCGAGGAGCTGCTGGCCGCCGGACTGCCCGTCCTGCCCGAGGTGGCGGGCGGCGTGCTCGGCGACGTGCCGGAGGAGGCATGGGGCTTCCTGATCCGCGAGTCCCGGCCGCGCGCGGGCACGGTGACCGGTCCGGACGGCGATCCGCCGGAGGAGCCCTGTTTCGGGGCGGACCCGCCGCACCACACCGTGCCGCTGTTCGCGCTGTACGGCGGTGACATCCGGCGACCCGGCGACCCGGCGCTGCTGGCGCAGCTCGTCGCCCGCAGCGGCGAGGACCCGGCGCTCTGGCTGGCGCGGCGGGTCGTCGCTCCCATGGTCCGGCTCTGGCTGCGGGCCGTCACCCGGACCGGCTGCGCGCTCGAACTGCACGGCCAGAACACCCTGTTCGCCTTTGACCCGGACGCGCGCCGTACCGCGATCCTCTACCGGGACTGCGGCGTCTACGTCGACCCGCGCGTGCGGCGGGAGCGGGGCCTGCACCGGGAGCTGCCGCCGGTCAACGTGATCTCGCGGGACATCCGGCAGCCGCGCGAGCGCGTCTTCAGCCTCACCTATGACAGTTTCATGGCCCACCACGCGCTCGAACGCCTCGCCCAGGTCGCCGCCGACACGCTCGACGTGCCGCCGGAACGGCTCAGGCAGGCCGCGCGCGAGGCGTTCGCCGCCCACGGCGGCGCGGCCGTCGCGCTCCCCGCCACCGCCTACTACTACGAGGACCGCCTGAACACGGACGGCCGCTGGAACCTGGTCGACACCGGCGAGCGGCCCGCCTGGCGCGTCAGCCCCCCGTGATCGCGTGCCGCAGCCCCCGAAGAGCGAGGACATAGCCGTACACGCCGAAGCCGACCACGATCCCGCGCGCCACCGGCGAGACGTAGGAGCGGTGCCGGAACGGCTCGCGCCGGTGCACGTTGGAGATGTGCACCTCCACCACCGGCAGCTGCACGCCCTCGATCGCGTCGTGCAGCGCCACCGACGTGTGGGTGAAGGCGCCCGGGTTGAACACCGCCCCGATCGCCCGGCCCGCCTGCACCTCGGCGCCGGCCTCCTGGATCCAGTCGATGAGCTGCCCCTCGTGGTTGGACTGCCCGAAGACCAGCTCCAGACCGGCCTCCTCACACTCCATGCGGCACATCGTCTCCACGTCGGCCAGCGTCAACGTTCCGTAGACCTCCGGCTCGCGGGTGCCGAGCAGGTTGAGATTAGGGCCGTTGAACACGTAGACGGATGTCACGCGGCTCGCTCCGTTCGCCAGGACCGGCCGACGACCTTACCGCCGGCTCAGCCCTTGTAATTGAACACCTGCCGCAGCGTGTGCTGAACCGTCACCAGGTCCTTCTGGTCCTCCATCACGCGGTCGATCGGCTTGTAGGCCTCCGGGTGCTCGTCCACCAGCGCCCCGGCGCGGTCGGCGTTCCACGTACGGCCCCGCATCGCCGCCTTCAGCGACGTCGCCGACAGCTCCCGCTTGGCCCTGCTCCGCGACATCCGGCGGCCCGCCCCGTGCGCGCACGAGTTGTAGGACAGCGGGTTGCCCCGGCCGCTGACGATGTACGAGCGCGTCCCCATCGAGCCGGGAATGACGCCCTCGTCGCCACGGTCGGCCTTGATCGCCCCCTTACGGGTGATCCAGAGCTGCTTGTCGTCGTGGGTCTCTATCTGGGTGAAGTTGTGGTGACAGTTGATCGTACGGACCCGCGTGCCGTGGCCGACGACCCTGAACAGGGCGTTGATCAGCACCTTGTCCATGCGGGCGCGCGAGGCCATCGCATAGTGCTGCGACCACAGCATGTCGGCGATGTAGGCGTCGAACTCCGGCGTGCTCTGCACCAGATAGGCCAGGTCCGGGTCCTCCAGGCCGACCGCCTGGTGCTTCATCAGCTTCTTGGCGTCCGCGATGTGCCGGGTCGCGAGCTGGTTGCCGATGCCGCGCGAGCCGGAGTGCAGCACCGTCCAGACCCGCTCCCGCTCGTCCAGGCAGACCTCGACGAAATGGTTGCCGGAGCCGAGGGTGCCGAACTGCCGCGCGACCGTCGTCTCCTGCTTGCCGGTCAGCGCGGTGTGCGGGCGGCCGAGCTCGTCCAGCGCGCGATCGACGGACGGGTCCTCGTGCCCCTTGCCTACACCGGCCGGAATCCGGCGCTCCACCAGCCGCATCAGCGCCTCCAGCGTGTCGGGCAGGTCGGCGGCGGTGAGCGTGGTCTCGGTCGCGACCATGCCACAGCCGATGTCGACGCCGACGGCGGCCGGAATGATCGCTCCCTCCGTGGGGATCACCGAGCCGACGGTCGCGCCGATGCCCACGTGCGCGTCCGGCATGAGAGCGACATGACCGGACACGATCCGCATCCGGGCGGTGCGCGCGGCCTGCATGACCGCGTGCTCGTCGATCTCGCTGGCCCACGACAACAGGTTGGGTGCGGGCTGGTTCGGCATGGGAACTCCTCGTTCGTCCTTGATCCAAGTCTGCCGCCGCGCCGGGTAAATGCCCACTCATTTATCTCCGTCGCGCGCTTTACGCCCGCCTCGTACGATCGGTCCGTGACGCGACAGGAGGAGATTCTCACCGGCGGGGGAGTCAACGAGGTCGTACGGATCGGCGCCACCGTGCGGCGGCCGGTGGGGCCGTGGACGCCCGCCGTGCACGGCCTCCTCGGCCATCTCGCCGCCCGGGGCTTCACGGGCGCGCCGCGGGCGCACGGCGTGGACGAGCGCGGCCGCGAGATCCTCGACTTCGTGCCCGGCGTCGTGGGGCACTACCCGGCGCCCGGATACGTGTGGCACGACACCGCCCTGCGCGGGCTGGCCACGCTGCTGCGCGGCTACCACGACGCCACCGCCGGGTTCCTGCCCGCCGACGGCGCCACCTGGTATTTTCCCGCCCGGGAGCCCGCCGAGGTGATCTGTCATGGCGATGTCGCGCCGTACAACTGCGTGTTTCGCGACGGCCTGCCGGTCGCGTTCATCGACTTCGACACCGCGCACCCGGCCCCGCGCCTGTGGGACGTGGCCTACGCCGCCTACCGGTTCGTCCCGCTCAGCTCAGCCGTCGGCGGCGGGGAGCTCGACGGCAACGGTGAGGCGGCGTTGCCCGTGGCCGAGCAGGCGCGGCGGCTGCGGCTGCTGTGCGACGCCTACGGCCTGGCCGTCCATGATCGGCGGGTGCTGCCGGAAGCGGTCGTCGAGCGGTTGCACGCGCTGGTGGCGTTCATGCGCGAGCGGGCGGCGGCGGGCAGCGCCGCCTTCGCCGGCCACCTCGCCGACGGCCACCATGAGCTCTACCTTCGCGACGCCCGGCACGTCGCCGCGCACGCCCGGCAGTTGCGCCCCGAGTGAGCAGTATCTGCGGTGTATACCCGTTTTGGGACAGGCGGGCTGGGAGACATAGGCTGGCCGTCTGAGAACGACAGGAGGTGACGCCCCATGTTGCGAGACTCGTTCGGACGGGTGGCGACGGATCTGCGGGTGTCCCTCACGGACAAGTGCAATCTGCGCTGCTCCTACTGCATGCCCCCCGAGGGACTCGAGTGGCTGCCCAACGCGCAACTCCTCACCGCGGACGAGATCGTCAGGCTGGTGACGATCGGCGTCGAACGGCTCGGCATCCAGGAGGTGCGCTACACCGGCGGCGAGCCGCTGCTGCGCCGCGAGCTCGTCGACATCGTCGGCCGGACCACCGCGCTGCGGCCCCGGCCGCAGGTGTCGCTGACCACCAATGGCATCGGCCTGGCCCGCGTCGCCGCCCCGCTGGCCGCCGCCGGACTGGACCGGGTCAACGTCTCCCTCGACACCCTCGACCGCGACACCTTCAAGCGGCTCGCGCACCGCGACAGGTTCCCCGACGTGATCGCCGGCCTGGCCGCCGCCCACGACGCCGGTCTGCGCCCCGTCAAGGTCAACGCGGTGCTCATGCGCGAGGTCAACCAGCACGAGGCCGTACCGCTGCTCCGCTACTGCCTGGAGCAGGGCTACGAGCTGCGGTTCATCGAGCAGATGCCGCTCGACGCCCAGCACGGCTGGAGCCGCGACACCATGGTCACGGCCAACGAGATCCTCAAGCTGCTGTCGGCCTCGTTCGACCTGACGGCCGACGACCAGGAGGAGCGCGGCAGCGCCCCCGCCGAGCGGTTCCTGGTCGACGGAGGCCCCGGCAGGGTGGGCGTGATCGGCTCGGTCACCCGGCCGTTCTGCGCCGCCTGCGACCGCGTACGCCTCACCGCCGACGGGCAGATCCGCAACTGCCTGTTCGCCACCGAGGAGTCCGACCTCAAGGCCGCGATGCGCGCGGGCGCGAGCGACGACGAGCTGGCCGAGCGGTGGATCGCCGCCGTCACCCGCAAGAAGGCCGGCCACGGCATCGACGACCCCAGCTTCCTCCAGCCGTCCCGCCCGATGTCGGCGATCGGCGGCTAGCAGCCGGGGACGGGCCCCCGCGCGTCTGCCCTGAGGTAAACCTGGTTCGACACTGCGACACTGGGGACGATCTCGAGGAGGCTCGTATGAACGTATTGGCCGAGTGGACCGCGCTGGCCTGCAAGGAGCTGGGCGTGGACCCCGCCCGGGTGGACCGGGACCTGGTCCTGGAGCTGACCAAGGAGGTGGCGCACGGGGTGGCCAGGCCGGCCGCGCCGTTGACGGCCTATCTGCTCGGGCTGGCCCAGGGAGCGGGCACCGCGCCTGACGACGCGGTGGCGCGGCTGACGACGCTGGCCGGCAACTGGAGCCAGGCCACGAAGGAGACACTGACCGACAGCTGACATTTGCGCGAACTGTCGCTGTCAAGCCCCGCCCGAACCTGAACGTTTCCTGTGAAATGTGGGGAAGGCGGGGTGTAAACGATTTCGGGAAAGCGGCCCTATCCGACTGCGCCCTGTAACGAGACAGATCATTTAGATCTACGTTTTGCCCGGAAAAGGGGCAACGCCGGGTGGTTACGGGGGCAAACCACCCGGCGTCGCTTCATCGGCGTTCCGACGGGGGCCCGGAACGCCGGCACCAGCGCTCCGACGGGGGACCGGAGCGCTTGTCTAAAGCGTACACCTACAACCCGTGGGATGCGTCAAGACTTAGTCACGACCCGATCTCGCGTCGGTGCATCGGTATCTCACTTTGGTCATCTCCAGGGCTGTGAAAGGTGGGAGGAGGGGCGTCCGCGCCTCTCTCATTGGCTCCGATTACGGCTATGTATGGCAAAAGAACTGCGCCCGCGATGAACAGCATGCGGTAGGGCCACGGCAGGGGCAGCACCACCGCCAGGATCAGGCAGATCGTGCGGATCCCCATCTTGATGAGGTAGCTGATCTCGCGCCGGTGGATGTCCGCGGTCAGCGACGGCCTGGCATCCGTGACCTGGTGGACATCTTTGTTCCTGCGCCAACCTTTCATACTTCCCACGGTAGACCTCGGACGAACCGCCCATGACGGCGCTCCCGTACATCGGCGCAGGTCATGCGATCATGGCCGTGGAGTAAGGAGGATGTGGAGATGACGGATCGCACATACCGAGTGACCGAGATCGTCGGCACGTCGGCGGAGAGCGTGGAGCAGGCCATCCGCAACGGGGTCAGGCGGGCCTCCGAGACGCTGCGGCACCTCGACTGGTTCGAGGTGACCGAGGTACGCGGCCACATCGAAGGGGGAGAGGTGGCGCACTTTCAGGTCGGCCTGAAGGTGGGGTTCCGGCTGGAGGACTCCTAGACATCTGGGGCTACCTGGGTGACAGATCAGGCGTCAGACGACAAACTGCGACTATGCGCAGCCGTACGGCGGGGGTGTTGTCGGCACTGCTCGTCCTCATCATGCCCGCGGTCATGGCCTGCTCGGGGCGGACACCCGCAGCTCAGCACCCGGCCCAGGAGTCCGCGGACGAGCAGGGGTCAGGGGTGTTACGCCAGAACTCCGACGAGATCGCGCGCACGGTGCGCAGCCTGCGGCAGGTGGACGACCTGCCGCTCTACGAGATGACCTACCACGGCGACTACGACGCCGAGGCGCCGCTCACCGACCCGGAGCTCGCCCGCCGCGACGACGACTGGGCCTGCTCGCTGTTCGTCCGGGGCACCGAGTTCGGCAGGAACTTCGACTGGGACCCGAACCCGGCCATGGTGGTGCGCGTCAGCCCGTCCGGTGGTTACGCCTCGCTGTCGCTGTCGGACGTCTCGTACGTGCTCGACGGCGGCGCGCCCGACCTGAAGGACGCCGCCGACCGGCGGCGGCTCGGGCACGCGGTGCTCCTGCCGTTCGACGGCATGAACGACCAGGGCCTCACCGTCGGCCTGGCCCAGGTGCCGGACGCCGAGCTGCCCGCCAGGACGCCGGGCCGCACCCTGGTGGGCACCACGCGCATCATCCGGCTGATGCTCGACCGCGCCGCCACCGTGGACGAGGCCGTCGCCCTCATGCGCCGCTACGACGTGGAGTTCACCGACGGGCCGCAGGTGCACTATCTGATCGCCGACCGGTCGGGCCGGTCCGTGGTCGTCGAGTACGGCGGCGGCAGGCTGCACGTCATCGACGACCGGATCCTCACCAACATCACCATGGCCGGCGCCGACCGCCGCACCCGGATGGCCGACTCGCGCTACGGCACCCTAACCAAGGGCATCGGCACCGAGACCGACGCCCTCGACCTGTTGCGCCAGGTGGCTCAGCCGCACACCCGCTGGTCGATCGTCTACGACATGAAGGCGGGCACCGCCCGGCTCGTCACCGGCCAGCGGTGGAGCCGGGTGCACGAGCTCACCGTCGGCCCGCCCGGCTGACCGCCGGCGGGCGCCAGGCGGCCTGGCCGGCCGTCAGGCAGGTGCCAGGCGGCCTGCTCAGCTCGCCTGGCCGACCCTCGGCATGCGGTCGGCGACTCGCTCAGCTCGCCTGGCTGACCGTCGACATGTTGAAGTCGGGCACCCGTACGGCGGGCATGACGGTGCGGGTGAAGTAGTCGCCCCACTCGCGGGCCAGCGTCTGCTCGGCCGCGCCGATCTCCGTCAGGCGGCCCAGCAGGTCGACCGGGCTCTCGTTGAACCGGAAGTTGTTCACCTCGCCCACCACCTCGCCGTGCTCGACCAGGTAGACGCCGTCCCGGGTCAGGCCGGTCAGCAGCAGCGTCTGCGGGTCGACCTCGCGGATGTACCACAGGCAGGTGAGCAGCAGGCCGTGCTCGGTGGAGGCGATCATCTCCTCCAGGGAGCGGCCGTCCTCCGGCCCCTTCATGATCAGATTGTCGACGGCGGGCGTCACCGGCAGGCCGCTCAGCTCGGCCGAGTAGCGCGTCTGCAGCAGCGCCTCCAGCCGGCCGTCCTTGATCCAGTCGGTCGCCGCCAGCGGCAGCCCGTTGTCGAACACCGAGCTCTCCCGGCTGGAGGAGTGCGCCATGACGAACGGCGCGCAGCCGATGCCGCTCGCCGCCGGGTCGCTGGCCAGCGTCACCGGCAAGGTGGCCAGCCGCTCGCCCACCCGGGTGCCGCCGCCCGGCTTGGCGAAGACCGAGCGGCCGTCCACGGCGTCCCGGGCCTGCGCCGACCAGAACAGGTAGACCATCAGGTCGGCCACCGCGCTCGGCGGGATCAACGTCTCGTAGCGGCCCGCCGGCAGGTCCACCCGGTTCTTGGCCCAGTCGAGGCGCCGGGCCAGCGAGGCGTCGAGCACGGCCACGTCCACGTCGGTGAAGTCTCGGGTGGCCACCCCGGTCCACGCCGAGCGCTTGAGGTCGGCGGACTTGGCGTTGAGCTCCAGCCGCCCGGTCGGCTGGTCGTGGCGCAGCCGCAGGCCGGTGGAGCTGCCGAGGAAGGTCGAGGTCAGCGTGTGCTCGGCGAAACCGTACAGCTTCCTGCCGCCGGCCTTGGCGGCGGCGAAGGCCTCGCCGAGCGCGGGCGCGAAGCTCTGGAACACCTCGATGTCGGTGGGCGTCACCGGCGCGTCCCAGCCCGCGCTCGCCGGCCCGCCCTCGACCAGCGGCCGGGCGTCCTCGGCCGGCTGCGCGTCGCGGGCGGTGGCGTCGGCGGCGGCGACCACGTCGGCGAGCTGCTCGGGGCGCACGGCCGCGCGCGAGACGACGCCCACGCCCTGTCCCGCGATCGAGATCACGGTGAGCCGGCTGGAGCGGGCCACGCCGTTGGTCGTCAGGGTGTTGCCGGCGAAGCGCAGGTTGGCGGTGGACTCCTCGTCCACCAGCACCACGCATCCGTCGGTCGTGGAGAGCTCCAGGGCCCTTTCCACCATCTCCTGGGGAGTCATCACTTACCACCCTCCTGAACGGTGTTGAGGATCCGGACGCGCCTGAACAGCGCGGAGGGGCAGCCGTGGCTGACCGGCGCGACCTGGCCGGGCTGGCCCTTGCCGCAGTTGAAGGCGCCGCCCAGCACGTAGGTCCCGGGGCCGCCGACGGCCTCCATGGACTGCCAGAAGTCGGTCGTCGTCGCCTGGTAGGCGAAGTCGCGGACCTGCCCGGCGAGCCGGCCGTGCGAGATCCGGTACGCCCGCTGACCTGTGAACTGGAAGTTGTAGCGCTGCATGTCGATCGACCAGCTCTTGTCGCCGACGATGTAGAGGCCCCGCTCGACGCCGGAGATGAGCTCCTCCGTGGCCGGCCCGTCCGGGTCGGGCGCCAGCGAGACGTTGGCCATCCGCTGGATCGGCATGTGCCCGGGGGAGTCGGCGAAGGCGCAGCCGTTGGACCTGCCGAGGCCCTTCATCAGCGCCATCCGGCGGTCGAGCTGGTAGCCGACCAGGATGCCGTCCTTGACGATGTCGAAGCTCTGCCCCTGGACGCCCTCGTCGTCGAAGCCGACCGTGGCCAGCCCGTGGGTGACGGTCCTGTCGCCGGTCACGTTCATCGACGAGGAGCCGTAGACCAGCTCACCGAGCTGGTCGAAGGTGGCGAAGCTGGTGCCGGCGTAGGCGGCCTCGTAGCCGAGCGCCCGGTCGAGCTCCGTGGCGTGCCCGATCGACTCGTGGATCGTCAGCCACAGGTTGGACGGGTCGACCACCAGGTCGTAGTCGCCCGCCTCCACCGACGGGGCGGCGAGCTTCTCCGCCAGCAGCTCCGGCAGCTTGGCCAGCTCGGCCGCCCAGTCCCAGCCGGTGCCGGTCAGGTATTCGTAGCCGCGGCCCACCGGGGGCGCGATCGTCGACATGTCGTCGAACCCCGACGCGGAGGCCTTCATCGCGTTGAGCTTCGGATGCACGCGTACGCGCTGCTGGGTGGTGACGGTGCCGGCCGTGTCGGCGTAGAACTTCTGCTCCTTGACCTGCAGCAGCCGGGCCGAGACGTGGTCGGCGCCCTTGAGCAGCCCGGCCGACCAGTCGGCCAGCAGCGCGACCTTGTCGGCCGAGGGCACCTCGAACGGGTCCACGTCGTAGTCCGACACCCAGGTGACGTCGGCGTGCACGGGCTCGGGCGCGAGCTCGATGGGCTCGGTGTTGATCGGCGCGCTCACCTCGGCGACCCGCACCGCCTGCTCGGCGACCCGCACGGCCGCCTCAGGAGTCAGCTGGATGCCGGAGGCGAACCCCCAGGTGCCGTTCTTGACGACCCGGACGGCGTAACCCAGGTCGTCGGCGTCGGAGGCACCCTCCAATCTGGTGTCGTAGAGGCTGAGCGTCTCGGCTCTGACACGCTCCAGCCGGAAGTCGGCGTGCTCGGCCCCCAGCTCACGGGCGCGTTGCAGGGCGGCGTCCGCGAGCCGCCTGAGCGGCAGCGCGAGGAAATCGGCATCGATCTGGCGCATGTCCACGATCCTAGCGCCGTGATCTTGTCTCCCCCGGACAAGCGGATACCGGCGGGTAGGAGATAGCGTCGTCTGTCATGGCACGCTCTGTACTCGTCACCGGAGGCAATCGCGGCATCGGCCTCGCGATCGCCCGCGAACTCGCCGCGACCGGCGACTCCGTCGCCGTCACCTATCGATCGGGAGAGCCGCCGGACGGCCTGTTCGGGGTGAGGTGCGACGTGACCAGCATGGCCGACGTCGAGGCCGCCTTCGACAAGGTCGAGGCCGAGCAGGGCCCGGTCGAGGTTCTGGTCTCCAACGCCGGCATCACCAAGGACACCCTGCTGGCGATGATGAAGGAGGACACCTTCACCGACGTCATCGACGCCAACCTGACCGGCGCCTACCGCGTCGCCAAGCGGGCCATCCGGCCCATGATGAAGCTCAAGCGCGGCCGGGTCATCCTCATCTCCTCGGTCGTCGGCCTGTCCGGCCAGGCCGGGCAGACCAACTACGCCGCCTCCAAGGCCGGCCTGGTCGGCTTCGCCCGCTCCATGGCCCGCGAGTACGGCTCGCGCAACATCACCGTCAACGTGGTCTCACCCGGGTTCGTGGCCACCGACATGACGGCCGACCTCGACACCGAGGCCATCGTCAAGAACATCCCGCTGGGGCGGCAGGCGACCCCCGGCGAGGTGGCGCGCGTCGTCCGCTTCCTGGCGAGCGACGACGCCTCCTACATCACCGGGGCCGTGATCCCCGTCGACGGCGGACTCGGAATGGGGCACTGACATGGGCATTCTCGAAGGTAAGCGGATCTTGGTGTCGGGTGTGCTGACCGACGCCTCCATCGCGTTCTCGGTCGCCAAGCTGGCCCAGGAGGAGGGCGCCACCGTGGTGCTCACCGGGTTCGGCAGGCTGAGCCTGGTCGAGCGGATCGCCAAGCGGCTGCCGGAGAAGGCGCCGGTGCTGGAGCTCGACGTCCAGAACACCGAGCATCTCGACAGCCTGGCCACCCGCGTCGGCGAGCACGTCGACGGCCTCGACGGCGTGGTGCACTCGATCGGCTTCGCGCCGCAGACCGCCCTCGGCGGCAACTTCCTCAACACCACGTGGGAGGACGTCGCGACGGCCCTGCACGTGTCCACCTACTCCTACAAGTCGCTGGCGGTGGCCTGCCTGCCGCTGATGAAGCAGGGCGGCGCGGTCGTCGGCCTCGACTTCGACGCCAGCAGGGCCTGGCCCGTCTACGACTGGATGGGCGTGGCCAAGGCCGGCCTGGAGTCCTGCAACCGCTACCTCGCCCGCGACCTGGGCAAGCACGGCATCCGCGCCAACCTGGTGGCCGCCGGCCCGCTGCGCACGATGGCGGCCAAGTCGATCCCCGGCTTCAAGGAGTTCGAGGACAGCTGGCCGGAGAAGGCCCCGCTCGGCTGGGACCTGTCCGACACCCTGCCCGCCGCCAGGGCGTGCGTGGCGCTGATGTCCGACTGGTTCCCCGCCACCACGGGCGAGATCGTGCACGTGGACGGCGGCGTCCACGCGATCGGCGGCTAAGCCGCTGCTCAGGCCAGGCGGTGGCGGCTGTTGCCCTGCCTGGCCGGCTCGAACGGGATCGAGTCCGGCTGCTCGCTGCGCTGCTTGCGCTGCTGCACGATGCGGGTGGCCAGCACCGCCGTGGCCAGCAGGATGATGGTCAGCGCCGTGCCGACGACGTCCGAGGCGGGGGCGCTGGGCCGCAGGATGCGCTGCTTGTGCACCGGCAGCGCCAGCTCATCGGCGAACGGGTTGGGCCACAGCAGGTCGAAGCGCAGGTCCTCGGGGTCGGCCCGCCGCTCGGCGACCGGCTTGCGCTCCTGCAGCGTGTGCGGCTGGGTGTCGGGCGGCGTGCCGGCGTCGGTGGGCGCCACCTCGGCGTACTCACGGTCGTCGCGAGCCGTACGCTCGGCGTCCGGCGAGGGGGTGGTCGTGTCCGACTGGCGCGGCTCCGCCGTGGGGGCGGGGGTGGGGGTGCCGTCGGGCACCTCGTGGTCCTCGCAGGCCAGCACCGGCAGGCAGATCTCGCTGAGCGTCTCCGGCAGCAGCTCTGTCCGCCTCGGCTTGGCCGAGGGGCTGGGCCGGGGCGAGCGCAGGTCCGGCCCGGAGGAGGGCCGCGACGTCGGCACCGCCTCGCCGACCTTGCCGAGCACGGTGTCGGTGGTCTTGTCGAGCCCCTTGGTCACGGGCTCGGTGAGGCCGCCGGTCAGGTCGTCGACCGTGCCGGTGACCGCGTCGAGGGTGTCGCACAGGCCGTCGGTCACTCCCGAGAGCAGGCCGCCGCCGCGCTCGCAGTCCCCGGCCAGGGCCGTCGCGGGCGGCGCGGCCACCGCGACGGTCGCCAGCGCTACCGCGAGAATCCCGGCCGAGATCGCGGTCCTGCTCCCCATCCGTCCCCTCCTGCGTAGCCTTCGGAGGAAATCCTGATGGACTGGGCCATATGATGCAGGCGATTTCCCGCTAAAGTTGCGATTCGGTATCGACTAGTGATACGCGAGTGCGGCTCTCGTTGGCCGTCAGTCGGGCGACGACACATCATCCAGAGCCTCTCGGATCTCTATCGGCAACACTATGTCCTCGGCGAGGAGCGTGCCCTTGAGTTGGGCGAGTGTGCGGGCGCCGACGATGGCCGAGGACACGCCGGGCTGGTCGCGCACCCAGGACAGGGCCACCGCCAGCGGCGAGACGCCCAGCCCTTCGGCGGCGGTCATCACCGACTCCACCACCCGCCGGCTGCGCTCGTCGAGGTAGGGGCGGACGAACTCGGCGAAGTGCGGGGTGGCCGCGCGTGAGTCGGACGGGATGCCGGTGCGGTATTTCCCGGTCAGCACGCCCCTGCCGAGCGGTGACCAGGCCAGCACGCCCACGCCGGTGTGCTGGGCGGCCGGCAGCAGCTCACGCTCGGGATCGCGGGCCAGCAGGGAGTATTCGGCCTGGACGGCCGTGACCGGGATGCGGCCGGGGATCGCCCGCTGGGTCACCGCCGCGGCGGCGAGCTGCCAGCCGGTGTAGTCGCAGACGCCCGCGTAGATGGCCCGCCCCGAGGAGACGATCGCGTCCAGCGCGGCCATGGTCTCCTCCAGCGGCACCTCGGAGTCGTAGGTGTGCAGCTGCCACAGATCGACGTAGTCGAGGCCGAGCCGGTTGAGCGAGTCGTCGACGGCGGCGATCAGGTGCCGCCTGGAGGCGTCGCGCGGCCTGCGGCCCAGCGGCGTCACCACGGCCTTGGTGGAGATCACCAGCTCCGTGCGCGGCACCGAGTCGCGCATCAGGCGGCCGAGCAGCCGCTCGGCGTCGCCGCCGGTGTAGACGTCTGCGGTGTCCACCAGCGTGCCGCCCGCGTCCATGAACGTGCGCAGCTGGGCCGCCGCGTCGTCGGCGTCGGTGTCACGCCCCCACGTCATCGTGCCGAGGCCCATCCGGGACACCGACAGGCCGCTGCGGCCGACATAGCGCTGCTCCATGATCCCGCCAGGTTACCGTCCAGGCGGGGGAAACGCCGTGATCCACGCCTGAGACACTTGTCGGGTGACCACCCTGCTTCTGGCCCGCCACGGGCTCACCGACCTCACCGGGCCGGTCCTGGCCGGCCGCACTCCCGGTGTCCATCTCAGCCAGGCGGGCCTGGCGCAGGCGGCCGCCCTGGCCGAGCGGATCGCGGCCGTCCGGCTCGACGCCATCGTCTCCAGCCCCCTGGAGCGCTGCCAGGAGACGGCCCAGGCCGTCGCCGCGGGGCGTGGCATGACGGTGACGACGGACGAACGGTTCCTGGAGTGCGACTACGGCTCATGGACCGGCCGCGAGCTGAAGGAGCTCGCCAAGGAGCCGCTGTGGGGGAAGGTGCAGGCGCATCCGAGCGCCGCGACCTTCCCCGAGGGCGAGTCGATGGCCGCGATGCAGCACCGGGCGGTCGCCGCGGTCCGGGAGTGGAATAGCCGCCTGGGGGAGAAGAGTGTCTACCTGGCGTGCAGTCATGGGGATGTGATCAAGGCGATCGTCGCCGACGCGCTGGGACTCCACCTCGATCATTTTCAGCGGATTACAGCTGATCCGGCAGCCCTCACCGTCATTCGCTATGCCCCCTTGCGCCCCTTTATTCTCAGGCTTAACGATATGGGGGAATTGGCGCTCCCCGAGGATTCGGAGGAGAAAGACGGGGGAGAAAACACCACCGGGAGCGATGCCGCCGTCGGCGGCGGGCCCGGAACCACGTAAGGTCAGGCTATGCCGGTCTTCGACTACGACCCACCAGAGAGGTTCGTGGCAGGCGCCCTCGGGCAGCCAGGTGCGCGCGCCTTCTTTCTGCAGGCCAGGGCCGAGGGCAGACTGACCACCGTGGCGCTGGAGAAGCTCCAGGTGGCCGCGCTCGCGAGCAGGCTGGACGAATTGCTGGACGAGGTGCTGCGGCGCAGCGGTGGCGCCGCCCAGGTGCCCGCCATGGCGCCGGCCGATCTCTCCGACGACGCCCCCCTCGAAGCGCCCCTGGCGGAGGACTTCCGGGTCGGCACCATGGCGCTGGCCTGGGACCCCGACACCTCGCAGGTGGTCATCGAGGCGCAGGAGGTCATCGACGAGGAGGACCTCGAAGCGCCCGAGCCCGCGATGCTGCGGGTGCGGATCAGCGCCGGGGCCGCCCGCGCGTTCACGCAGCGGGCGCTCAAGGTCGTCGCGGCCGGGCGCCCGCCGTGCCCCTTGTGCGCGCAACCCCTGGACGCCGGGGGACACGTCTGTGTCCGCCTCAACGGCTACCGCGGAGGTGAGGCGGCTTCATGACCGCTCCCGAGAGCGAGCCTGTGACCAGGTCCGCGCCCCCGTCGGCCATGGATGAGGAAGAGACCCTCAAGCTGCTGCGCGACGGCACCCTGGAGGTGGCCGGCCGCCTGGTCGAGGCCACCAACATGACCCTCTACTGCTCGGTCAAGCTCGGGACGCGGAGCGCGGCCTGCGTCTACAAGCCGGTGCGCGGCGAGCGTCCGCTGTGGGACTTCCCCGACGGCACCCTGGCCGCCCGCGAGGTGGCCGCCTTCGAGGTGTCCCAGGCGACCGGCTGGCACATCGTGCCGCCCACGGTCTACCGCGAGGGTCCGTTCGGGCCCGGCATGTGCCAGCTCTGGATCGACACCGAGCGTGAGGTCGACCTGATGCGGCTGGTGCGCAGCCGCAACCCGGTGGTGCGCCGGATGGCGGTGTTCGACGCGGTGGTCAACAACGCCGACCGCAAGGGCGGCCACCTGCTGCCGCTGCCCACCGGCCACGTCTACGGCGTCGACCACGGCGTCTGCTTCGCCGCCGAGGACAAGCTGCGCACGGTGCTGTGGCAGTGGCGGGGCAAGCCGCTGGCCCGCGAGGCGGTGGCGGTGCTCGCCAAGCTGGAGCGCGACCTGGAGTCCGGCTCGCTCGGCCGCAGGCTGCGCGACCTGCTCACGCTGGCGGAGGTGGAGGCCACCTGGCAGCGGGTGCGCCGGCTGCTCGACACCGGCGTGCATCCGTCCCCCTCGGAGGGCTGGCCTGCCATCCCCTGGCCACCCATCTAAACCGGTTTTGTACGCTTTGCCCCATGTGCACGGTGATCGTGAAAACAGGGCAGCCGCTCACCCTGATGGGTGTGCGGGACGAGTTCACCGATCGGCCCTGGGAGGGCCCCGGGGAGCACTGGCCCGATCATCCGGGCGTGCTCGGCGGCCTGGACCTCAAGGCGGGCGGCACCTGGCTCGCCGTGGACCCCGCCGCCCGCCGCGCGGCGGCGCTGCTCAACGGGCACGGCCGCGCCGCACCCGAGACGACGAAGATCTCCCGCGGCGGGCTGCCGCTGCTCGCCGTGACCGCGGGCGACCTTCCCGAGCTGGACCTCACCCGCTACGACCCCTTTCATCTGGTGCTCGCCGACCTGGCCCGGACACGGCTGTACAGCTGGGACGGGGAACGGCTCGCCGTCAGTGAGCTGCCCGAGGGCACCAACATGATCGTCAACACCGGGCTGGACCCGGCGAACGACCGCATCGCCGCCTTCCAGCCGAGATTCGCCGGCGACACCGACTGGCGAGAGCTCATCACCGATCCGCCCTCCGCCGACCCCGCCGCGCTGATCGTCCGGCACGAGCTCCCCGACGGCCGCGTCTTCGCCACCCTCTGCGTCACCCTGCTCACCCTCACCCCAGACGGCGTGAACTACGACTTCACCGACATGACATCTGATCAGGACGGATAGGCTCAAAGACATGAGATCGTGGTCCGCCCCCAACGTCCCCCCACTGCCCGGCGTGAGCGTCCCGCTGCGGCTCTACGACACGGCGGCCCGCCAGGTGCGGCAGAGCGATCCCGGGCCGGTCGCGACGATGTACGTGTGCGGGATCACCCCCTACGACGCCACCCACCTGGGCCACGCCAACACCTACCTCGCCTTCGACCTGGTCGGCCGCCTGTGGCGGGACGCGGGCCACGAGGTCCACTACACGCAGAACGCCACCGACGTCGACGATCCGCTGCTGGAGCGGGCCGAGCAGACCGGCGTCGCCTGGCAGAGCCTGGCCGAGCGGGAGATCGAGCTGTTCCGCACGGACATGGAGGCGCTGCGCATCCTGCCGCCCCGCGAGTACGTCGGCGTCACCGAGGTCATCGACCGGGTGGCCGGGCTCATCACCGAGCTGGCGGCCAAGGGCGTCACCTACACCCTCGACGGCGACGTCTACTTCAGCGTCGCCGACGCCCCCAAGTACGGGCAGGTGTCCGGCTACGACGAGCAGACGATGCTGACCCTGTTCGGCGAGCGCGGCGGCGACCCCGACAAGCCCGGCAAGCGGCACCCGCTCGACTGGCTGCTCTGGCGGGCCGAGCGGCCCGGCGAGCCCGCGTGGGACTCCCCGCTCGGCAGGGGCCGGCCCGGCTGGCACGTCGAGTGCACCGCGATCGCCCTGGACAACCTGGGCGCCGGCTTCGACGTGGCCGGCGGCGGCACCGACCTGATCTTCCCGCACCACGAGTGCGGCGCGTCCGAGGGGCACGCCGCCACGGGGGAGTGGCCGTTCGCCAAGTTCTACACGCACGCGGGCATGGTGGCGCTCGACGGCGAGAAGATGTCGAAGTCCAAGGGCAACCTGGTGTTCGTCTCCAAACTGCGGGCCGAGCACGACCCGATGGCCGTCCGGCTCGTCCTGCTCGCCCACCACTACCGCGAGGACTGGGCCTACACCCCCGACCAGCTCACCGCGGCCGAGGCCCGGCTGGAGCGCTGGCGGGCGGCGACGGCGCTCGCCGCCGCCCCGCCCGCGGACGAGCTGCTGGCCGGGGTCCGCGAGCGGCTGGCCGACGACCTGGACGCGCCCGGCGCGCTGGCCGCGATCGACGCCTGGGCGGCGCGGGCGACGGCCGGCCAGGGCACGGACGCCTCGGCGCCCGGCCTGGTCCGCGACCTGGCCGACGCGCTCCTCGGCCTGAAGCTCTGACCGGCCGGCGCCGGCCCGAAGAGGCGCGCCCGCACCCACCGGCTGGACCGAGGTCCAGCCGGCGGCGCGGGCGGGGTGTCCGGCGGGCGCCGCGGGCGCGGGGTCAGGCGGTCCCGCGGCCGGCTGGGCGGTGAGAGCGCGGGGTCAGGCGGGTCCCGCGGCCGGCCGGGCGGTGAGAGCGCGGGGTGTCAGGCGGGTGCCGCGGTCAGCCGGCGGTAGCCCTTCAGCTCCGTCGCGAACCACTCGATGGTCCTGCGCAGCCCCTCCCGCGCGGGCACCCGAGCCTGCCAGCCCAGCCGCTCGGCGGCCAGCGTGGTGTCGGGCCTGCGCACCCGGGGATCGTCGGTCGGCCGGTCGATGAACTCGATCGGCGACGACGACCCGCTCAACTCCTTGATCATCCTGGCCAGTTCCAGCATGGTGAGCTCGTCCGGGTTGCCGATGTTCACCGGGCCGTCGAAGCCGCTCCCGGCCATGGCCATGATCCCCTGCACGGTGTCGTCGACGTAGCAGATCGAGCGGGTCTGCGAGCCGTCGCCGGTGACGGTGATCGGCTCGCCGAGCAGGGCCTGCCGGATGAAGGTCGGGATGGCCCGGCCGTCGAAGGGCCGCATCCGGGGCCCGTAGGTGTTGAAGATCCGCACGATGCCGGTGTCGGTGCGGCGCGAGTGCCGGTAGGCCGTGGTCAGCGACTCGGCGAAGCGCTTGGCCTCGTCGTAGACGCTGCGCGGGCCGACCGGGTTGACGTTGCCCCAGTACGTCTCGCGCTGCGGATGCTCCAGCGGGTCGCCGTACACCTCGCTGGTCGAGGCGAGGACGAACCTGGCGCCCTTCTCCCTGGCCAGGCCGAGCGCGTGCAGCGTGCCGACGCTGCCGACGCGCAGCGTCTCGATCGGGTAGCGCAGGTAGTCGGCCGGCGAGGCGGCCGAGGCGAAGTGCAGCACGAGATCCAGCCGGTCGGGCACGTGGACATACCCCGTCAGGTCGCACTCGATGATGCGGAACGACGGCCGGTCGATCAGATGCTCCACATTGCGCGGGCCACCGGTGAGGAAGCTGTCCATGCAGACCACGTCCGCCCCCTCTGCCAGCAGCCGCTCGCACAGGTGGGAGCCGAGGAACCCGGCTCCGCCGGTGACAAGCGCCTTCATGACGTTACCTCCATAGCGGCATCGACGACTTCGGAAACTTCGATCTTCAGCAGGCCCGGATCGATCCGGGCCCCGTGCGGGTCCCCCTTGCGGCCCGCCCACAGGGCCACGTGCCGCCAGCCAGGTGGCGGCCCCCACAGCGCCGGTGACACCGGCCCGAACAGCACCACCGACGGCACGCAGAACGCGGTGGCCAGGTGCGCGACGCCGGTGTCGCCGCAGACGACCAGCCGGGCCCGGCTGACCAGCTCGATCAGCCGGGCGAGGTCGGTGCGACCGGCCAGCATCCGCTCGTCCGGCAGCCCGGCCAGCTCGGCCACCCGCCGGGCCAGCCCCACCTCCTCGGCGTTGCCGGTGACGACCACGTCGTCCAGTACCGAGGCGACCGCGGCGAAGCGCTCCGGCGGCCAGCGGCGGGCCGGGAAGGCGGCGCCGGGATGCACGATCACCGGTCCCGTCCTGTCCGAGATGCCCAGGGTCAGGTCTTCCGGGTCGGTGGCGATGCCGTACCACTCCAGCAGGTCGCACCAGCGCCGCACCTCGTGCACGCCGTCCCGCCACGGCGGCCCCACGCCGTGGCTGATCAGCGTGCCGGGTCCGGTACGGCGCAGCGCGTCGATGCTCTGCGGGCCCTTGCCGTGCAGGTTGACCGCGAGGTCGGGCCGCTCGAACGGCACCGGACCCGGCCCCGACACGTCGAGGCGGTCGTCCACCGCGCCGATCAACGGCAGCAGCGCGTCCAGGCCGGCCGGGCAGGCGAGCGTGACCCGGTGCTCGGGAAAGGCCTGGCGCAGCGCGCGCAGCGCCGGAACGGCCGTGAGCAGGTCGCCCAGCCCCAGCCCGCGCAGCGCCAGCAGCTCTAGGGCCATGACGTCTCCGTGTCCGGGCAGATGACGAGCTCCCTGATCTCGCAGCCGACGGGCCGGCCGAGCGCGAACACCACGGTCGCGGCGACGTCGGCGGGGTCGTTCAGGCCCGCTTCCGGGCCCGGCCTGTACTGTTCGGCCCGGCCGTCGAAGAAGGCGGTGCGCATGCCGCCGGGCACCAGCAGGGTCACCCCCACCTCACCGCGCAGCTCCACCGCCAGCGCCCTGGTGAACCCGACGACGCCGAACTTGGACGCGCTGTAGGCGGAGGCGTCGCTCAGCGGGCGCAGGCCCAGCGTGGACGCGCAGGTGACGACCCGGCCGCGGGTCCGTTTCAGGTACGGCAGCGCCGCCCGTACGACCGCGGCCGTGCCCAGCAGGTTCACCTGGATCACCCGTTCCCAGTCGTCGGCGGGCACGTCCTCCAGCCGGCCGCACGCGTCGATGCCCGCCGCGGTGACCACGGCGTCGAGGCCGCCGGCCCGCTCGGCCAGCTCCCGCACCGCCCGCTCGGCCTGGCCCCGGTCGGCCAGGTCGGCGGTGACGTGCTCGAAGCGCTGGTCGCCGGCGCGCACGTCGACGACCAGCGGCCGCCAGCCCTCCTTCTCGACGGCCTCGGCGGTGGCCAGGCCGAGCCCGGAGGCGCCGCCGGTGATGAGAACGTTCATCGGATCTCCCTGATCACATTGGTGGTCGAACGTCCCGGCAGCAGGCTCAGCACGACCGTGTGCGCGCCCAGCCGGTCCAGGACCTCGGTTTCGGGCAGCTTTCCGCCCGCGTAGTCGCCGCCCTTCACCCACACGTCGGGGCGGAGCAGCTCGATCGCGCGGGCGGGGGTGTCCTCGTCGAACACCAGTACCGCGTCCACGCAGCTCAGCGCGCGCAGCACCTCGACCCGGTCGAGGGCGTCCACGACCGGTCTGCTGCGGCCCTTGAGCCTGCGGACCGAGTCGTCGGAGTTGACGCAGACGACCAGTGCGTCGCCCAGCGCCCGGGCCCGCCGTAGCAGGCTGACGTGCCCGGCGTGCAGCAGGTCGAAACAGCCCCCGGTGGCGATCAGCCGGCCGCCGGAGGCCCGGGTCAGCTCGGCCACCTCGACCGCGCTGCGCGGCCGGTCGCCGAGCTGCTGCTCCTGGACGCGGACCGCGGCGGCGCCGCCGCGCTGGACGAAGCGGGAGGCCTCGCCCACCCCGAGGGTGACCGCCTCCCGCACGGTCGCCCCGGCGCGCAGCGCCAGCGCCGCGGCGCTCGCCAGCCGGTCGCCGGCTCCGCACACGTCCTGGCCGCCGGCCTGTACGGGGGCGGGGATCTGGGTGAGCGAGCCGTCGGCCAGCGCCAGCGCCGCGCCGCGGGTGCCCAGCGTGACGGCCACCGCCCCGGCCCGCAGCTCCCGCACCAGGCGGCGGGCCGCCCGGTCGGGGCCGGGGTAGGGGGCGGGGCAGAGCAGCTCGGCCTCCGCCTCGCTCGGCGTCAGCAGCGTGCACCCGGCCACGGGCCGGTCGCCTCGGGGGTGCGGGTCCCAGACGATCGGCACGCCGCGGCCGGGCAGCAGCGCGCGCGCCAGCCGGGCGACGCCTCTGCCGTAGTCGGCGACCAGCACCGCACCGGCCCTGGCCACCGCCTCGGCCGCCTTGGCGTGCTCGGGGGCCTGGCCGACGGTGCCGTCGCCGGTGTCCAGGCGCAGCAGTGTCTGCCCCCTGGCCCTGATCCTGGTCTTGTGCACGGTGCCGCCGCGCAGCGGGAGCCGTACCAGATCCAGCTCGTCCGACAGCAGGCCGCACAGGCGGCGGCCGGCCGGGTCGTCGCCGATCGCGGTGATCAGCACCACCTCGGCGCCGTCGCGGGCGGCGAGCAGCGCCGCCAGGCCCGCGCCGCCGGGGCGGGCGTGCTCGGCGGCGACGTCCACCACCGGGACGGGCGCGTCCGGGCAGAGCCTGTCGGTGTCCCCCTCGACGTCCACATCCAGCAGCGTGTCGCCGATGACCACGAGCGGCCCCAGTACGGGCCGGCCCCTGCCCGGGGCGCCGTGGCGGAGGTCCGCGCTCCGCCGCTGACCCGTCACAGCGCCTCCTCGACCGCGTCGCAGAGCATGTGGATCATCGCCAGATGCACTTCCTGTACGGTCGCCGCGTCGTCGGCGGGCACGGCGACCGTCTCGTCGCAGAGGCCGGCCAGCGGGTTCGGCGCCGGGCCGGTCAGCGCCCACGCGAGGATGCCGTGCTCCTGGGCCGCGCGGGCGGCGGCGAGCACGTTGGCGCTGACGCCGCTCGTCGACAGGCACACCAGCACGTCACCGGGGCGGCCGTGGGCGCGCACCTGCCTGGCGTAGACCTCCTCGGCGCCGAAGTCGTTGGCGATCGCGGTCATCGAGGAGCTGTCGGCGTGCAGCGGGATCGCCGCGTACGGCGGCCTGTCGGCCCGGAACCTGCCGACCAGCTCGGCCGTCAGATGCTGGGCCTCCGCCGCCGAGCCGCCGTTGCCGCAGGCCAGCAGCCTGCCTCCGGCCGACAGCACGCCCGCGAGCTTTCCTCCCCAGGCGCGAACCGTGACCGCGTGGACGTCGACCTGGGTCAGGGCGGCGCGGAGCTTGCGCAGATGCGTGTCCATGGCTAACCCCCCAGAGCGGTCAGACGGCCCAGTTGCCCGTCGATGACCTGCGTGTACACGGTCTCGGTCTGTTCGGCGACCCGCGGCCAGCCGTACCTCTCACGAGCGCGCCGCGCCCCGGCCGCGCCGAGCGCCCGCCGCCGGTCCGGATGCTCGAGGACCTCCCTCAGCGCCCTGGCGAGCGCTCGGGGCCGGCGCGGCGGCACCAGCAGACCGCAGCCCGCCACCGTGTCCAGATGCCCGCCGACCGCCGACGCCACGACCGGCACGCCGCACGCCATCGCCTCCACGGGGACCAGGCCGAACGGCTCGTACCACGGCACCGTGACCAGCACGTCGGCCGCGCGCATCAGCGGCGGCACCTGCTCGCGCGGCACACTGCCGATCACGTGCACCCGGTGGCCGAGCCCGTAGCCGGCCGCCAGCTCCCGCAGCCGTACGGCCTCCTCGTCGTCGGCCCGGCCGCCCGCGATCACCAGCTCGGCGTCCGGCAGCTGCCGCAGGGCCGCGATCACCGTGTCCACGCCCTTGCGCGGCACCAGGCGGCCGATGCTGAGCACCATCGGCCCGCCGGTGCGCGGCGCGACCGGCCCCTCCGGGCGGAACATGTCCACGTCGACGCCGCACGGCACGACCGCGATGCGCTGCTCGGGCACGCCCATGGCGCGCAGCTCATCCACCTCGTCGCCGCAGGTGGCCAGCACCGCGTCCGCCCGCCTGCCGATCTCGCGCTCGGTCTCGATCCGGTGCGCCGGGCTGGTGTCGGCGTCGCCCTGCCAGCGCCGCTTCACCGCGCCGAGCGCGTGGAAGGTCTGCACCACCGGCACCCCCACCGGCAACGTCTGCGCGGCCCGCAGCGCCGCCTGGCCGCTCATCCAGAAGTGCGCGTGCACGATGTCCGGCCGCCGCCGGGCCCAGCGGTCGGCCAGCCGCTCGGTGAACTCCGGCATGTACGGCGGGAGCTCGTCCTTCGGCAGCGGCGTGGCCGGACCGGCCGGGACGTAGGCGACCGTGACGCGCGGCGCGAGCCGCACCGTGGCGGGCCGCATCGGATCGGAGCGCCGGGTGTGCACGACCACCGTGTGCCCGCGGGCGCCCAGCGCGGCGGCCAGCTTGGCCACGTACACGTTCTGGCCGCCTGAGTCGACGCCGCCGATCGTGGCCAGCGGATCCGCGTGCTCGGAGACGAGATCGATCTTCACTGCGTCAGCTCCCTCACTGCCTTGACCACCTGCTCACCGGTCACCTCCGACAGGCACGGGTGCCCGGCGACCGGGCAGGTGCGCGCCCTGCTCAGCCGGCAGGGGGCATGCTGGTCACCGAGCAACACCGTCGGCACGCGGTACGGGGCCCACCGCGCGGCGGGGACGACCGGCGCGAACAGGCTCACGACGGGGGTGCCGACAGCCGCCGCCAGGTGCGCGGGGCCGGTGTTGCCGGCCACGAGCACGCCGGCGCGTTCGATCACGGCGGCCAGCTGGCCCAGCGTCGTCCTGCCGCCCAGGTCGACGGCGACCCCGTGGGCGACGAAGGCGGTGAGCTCACGTTCCTTGCCGGTGACGACGACCCGATGGCCGTCCTCTACCAGCTCCCGCACGGCCTGCCGGTGCCTGTCGGCCGGCCAGGTCCTGGCGGGGGCAGAAGTCCCTGGGTGTACCACGACATACGCGCCTGCGTCGGCAGCGCCGCCGACGCCCAGGGACTTCCCCAGAACGGGGCCGATATCCGGAAGTGGCCTGCGAACTGCGAGTCGGCCGTCGTCGCCGGGTGGCAGCTCGAATCCGGCGGCGCGGGCGAGCGCCAGCATCCGCTCCGCCTCGGGCACGTCGACGCTCTCGTCCACGACGTGGCGCACGTCCAGCAGGGAGCCCGGGTAGTCGTTGCTGATCGCGGCGATCCGCCGTACCCCGGCCAGCCGCAGCAGCAGCGCCAGCGGGAGGGCCGACTGGTGGAAGGAGGTGAGGATCAGCGCCTCGCCGATCCCGCCGAGCCGCCGGACCAGCTCGGTGACCTGGCCGAGGTCCACCGGCGGGGGGTCGCCGTCGATCCACGGGGCCCGCCACTCGATCACCCGGTCCACGCCGGGCAGCAACTCGGCGGCCGCCCTGCCGTTCGGGCCCGCCAGCATCACCACCTCACGCGCGCCTTCCCGTACGGCCCGTACGGCGGGCCCGGCCAGCAGCACGTCCCCGGCGTCGTCGAGCCGGGCCACGAGGACCCGCTCCCGGCGGGGTCGCCGCCGGGCGGCCGCCTCACCCGCCGCCGGTCTGGCCCGCGACAGCACCCCCAAGCGACCGTTCATCGCCGTGCCCTCCATTCCCCCCGAAGCCGGTGCGCGCAGGCGACCGGCGGGATCACCACGCTGGTGACCACCATCCGCAGCACCTCCCGGGGAGTCCGGGGACCGGGCGCCACTCTGGCCCACACGAACTCCGCGGTGAGCCCGACCCACCCAGCAGCGGCCACCACCCCCAGCACCGCCCCGACGACCGGCCTGGAGACCGGCCTGGAGACCGGAACCGCCCCTACGAGCGGCGCTGGGGCCGGTCCGGCGCCCAGCGCGCGCCCACGGGGTGGTGCTGTGCCGGGCATGAGCCTCGTAAGGGCGTAGGTGGCGAGGGCGGTGACGCCGAGGGCGGTGGTGAGCGCGTGGCGGCGCAGCCGGGTGGGGCCGCCGCCGATGGCCTCCCGCCAGCCCGGCCCGAAGCGGCGGCGCAGGCGGGCGTCGTCCGCGTTGCCCCGCTGGAACCGCACGCTCGACCAGAACCCGTCCGCCCGCACCGGGTGAACCGTCACCCGGGCCCCCTTGACGAGCCGATAGCCCGCCTCGAACATCCGCAGCGCCAGGTCGGCGTCCTCCCGGTAGGCGCGCGGGAAGCCCTCGTCGAACCCGCCGACCCGCTCCAGCGCCGCCCGGCGGTAGGCCATGTCGGCGGTCGGCCAGTTCGCGCCGGCCAGCCCGGCGGTGTGGCGCTCGGCGTCGGTGGGGCGGCGGTCGCGGGGGAGCGGCACCACGATGCGCCCCTGACTGCCCGCCACGTCGTCGGCCAGACCGGCCAGGTCCTGAAACGCGGCCCGCGCCCAGCCGTCCCCTGGCACCACGTCGTCGTCCAGGAAGGCCACCCACGGCGTGCCGGTCGCCCGCCAGCCGGCGTTGCGCGCCGCGGCGGGCCCGCGACCGCCGGTGCGGACGACCCGTACATGCTCCGGCACCTCCAGCGGCGCGGCGCCGTCCGGGCGGTCGTCCACCACGACGGCCGGCACGTCCGGCCCGAGCGCGGCCAGCGTGGCCCGCAGGCAAGGGCGGCCGATCGTCGGGATCACGACGGTGATCACCGGGCGAACACCTCCCCGCGCCGCACCAGGTACGGCCCCAGGGCGAGCACCTCCACCGGGGAGGAGCCGAAGCATTCGAGCGCGTCCCGCGGGTCGTCCACCATGGGCCGCCCGGCGGTGTTGAGGCTCGTGTTGACCACCACCGGCAGCCCGGTGCGCGACTCGAACTCCGCGAGCATGCGGGCGAGCAGCGGCTGGGCGGCGGGGGAGACCGTCTGCACGCGGGCGGTGCCGTCCACGTGCACCACCGCGGGGATCCGCGCGCACCACGACGGCCGCACCTCGTGCACGAACAGCATGTACGGCGAGGGCGTCGGGCCCCGGCCGAAGATCTCGGCGGCCCGCGACTCCAGCACCATCGGCGCGATCGGCCTGAACTGCTCGCGCCCCTTGACGTCGTTGAGCCGTTCGGTGTTGCGGGCGTGCCCGGGGTGGGCCAGCAGCGACCGGTTGCCCAGCGCCCGCGGGCCGTACTCCGACCTGCCCTGGAACCAGGCGACGATCCGGTCGGCCGCCAGCTCGGCGGCCACGGCGGCGGCCAGGTCGGTGGGCCGGGAGTGCGGCACCCTGGCCACGTCCAGCCAGGCGCCGAGCTCCTCGTCGGTGAAACCGCGGCCGAGCGCCGCGCCCGGCATGGGGGCGGCGGGCTCGCCGTGGGCCTGCGCCAGGTGCAGCGCGCCGCCGAGCGCGGTGCCGGAGTCGCCGGCGGCCGGCTGCACCCACACCTCGTCGAACGGGCCCTCGGCCAGCAGCCGGGTGTTGGCCACGCAGTTCAGCGCCACCCCGCCCGCCAGCGCCAGCCGGCGCTCCCCGGTGCGCTCGTGCAGCCAGCCGACCAGCTCCAGCAGCACCTCCTCCAGCCGGACCTGCACGCTGGCGGCCAGATCGGCGTGGTCGGCGGTCCACGGCTCGCCTCTGGCCAGCGCCTTGGCGTAGCCGTTCCAGTCGATGGCCGCGACGTGGAAGCCGCCGTCGCCCGTGGTGCGGATCAGCTCGCGCAGCGCGTCCAGATGCCGGGGGCGGCCGTAGGAGGCCAGCGCCATCACCTTGTACTCGTCGCAGGAGCGCAGGAAGCCCAGATGCTCGGTCACGTCCTCGTACATGAGACCGAGCGAGTGCGGCAGCCGCTGCGCGGCGAGCACCTCCAGCTCGCCGTCGCGGTAGCGGCCGGCCAGGTGGGAGACGTCCTCGCCGCGGCCGTCGCACACCAGCACCGCGCAGTCGCGCCACGGCGAGGCCAGCCCCGCCGAGGCGGCGTGCGCCACGTGGTGCGGCACGAACCGCACCCGCGCCGGGTCGAGGCCGGGCAGCGCCGTGGACAGGAACAGCGGCGCGCGCACCGCGTACCTGGTGCGCAGATCCTCCCAGTCGCCGTCGGGGCGCTGGCGGACCAGGGCCGGATCGTAGGAGTAGGCCACCGCGTCGAGGTCCTCGGGCCCGATCCCCGCCTCCCGCAGGCACCAGGCGGCCGCTTGCTCCGGCAGCTCCCAGGCGGAGAACGGCAGCGGCCGCTTGCCGTGCTTGCGCCGGCTGAAGCGCTCCTCCTCCGCGGCGGCGACCACCTTTCCGTCGGCCACCAGAGCGGCGGCCGGGTCGTGGAAGATCGCGTTGATGCCGAGAAATCTCATCGGTCCCCTCCCCCTGAGGAATGGAGAACCGCTACCGAGAGAAGCGGCTCTCAAACACTGAGGCATCCCCTGAGGTGCGAAAACAGGCTGAACCGCCTGGGGTTGGTCACGGAGAGTAGCGTTGTTTGCCGGGTGGCCCTCCGGGTAGCTGGCGAAGACGTGAGCCGGAGGTGAATGGTGTTCGAACAACGACGTCCCGGAGCCGTACTCTTCGACAGGGACGGAACCCTGATCAGGGATGTCCCCTACAACGGCGATCCGGCGCGCGTGGAGGTCATGCCGGGCGCGCAGGAGGCGCTGGGCAGGCTGCGGCAGGCCGACGTGCCGGTGGCGGTCGTGACCAACCAGTCCGGCGTCGCCAAGGGCCTGCTGACGGCGGACGAGATGGAGCAGGTGAACGCCAGGGTCGAGCAGTTGCTCGGGCCGTTCGACGCCTGGGCCATCTGCGTGCACGACGACAACGACGGCTGCACCTGCCGTAAACCCGCGCCCGGACTGGTGATCAGAGCCGCGGCCGTGCTCGACGTGAGCCCGCGCGACTGCGTCGTGGTGGGCGACATCGGCCGCGACATGGACGCCGCCAGGGCCGCCGGCGCGCGCGGCATCCTGGTGCCCACCCCGCAGACGCTGCGCGAGGAGGTGGGGCGCGCCCCCGAGGTGGCCGACGACCTGCTCGACGCCGTCGACCGGATGCTGACCGGCACCGTCACCGCCACCCCCGTCACCGTGGGGACGACCGTGGGACCCTCCACCACCTGGTCCCGGACGACCGGCTGGAACCGCTGGTGAGAATCCTGCTGTGGCACGTCCACGGCTCGTGGACCACCTCGTTCGTACGCGGCCGCCACGACTACACGCTGCCCCTCGTCCCCGGCCGGGGACCCGACGGCCGGGGCCGGGCCGCCACCTACGACTGGCCGGTCACCGCCCGCGAGGTGCCCTGGGACCGGCTCCGCGACGAACCCCTCGACCTGGTCGTCTACCAGCGGCCGCACGAACTGGAGCTGGCCCGCCAGTGGCTCGGCCGCGACCTGCCCGGCGTCTACGTCGAGCACAACACCCCCGGCGGCGACGTGCCCCGCACCCGGCACCCCCTCGCCGGGCGTACCGACATCCCCCTGGTGCACGTGACCCACTTCAACGAGCTGTTCTGGGACAACGGCCGGGCGCCCACCCGGGTGATCGAGCACGGCATCCCCGACCCCGGCCACCTCTACACCGGCGAGCTGGCCCGAGCCGGCGTCGTGGTGAACGAGCCCGTCAGGCGCACCCGCGTCGCCGGCACCGACCTGCTGCCCCGCTTCGCCGCCCATGTGCCGCTCGACGTGTTCGGCATGCGGGTCGAGGGCCTGCCGTACGGCACCTACGAGGATCTGCCGCAGGCCCGCATGCACGCCGAGCTCGCCAGGCGGCGCGCCTACCTGCACCCCTACCGGTGGACCTCGCTCGGGCTGGCGCTCATCGAGGCGATGACGCTCGGCATGCCCGTGGTCGCGCTGGCCGCCACCGAGGCCGTCGAGGCGGTGCCGGCCGAGGCCGGCGTCCTGTCCACCAGGACCGACGTGCTGGTACGGGCGCTGACGGATTTCATGTCCGACCCCGAGCGCGCGTCCCAGGCGGGCAAAGCCGCGCGGGCCGCCGCGCTGGCCCGATACGGGCTCGCCAGATTCCTCGACGACTGGGACCACCTGCTCGAAGAGGTATGACCCCAGGACGCCTGGGTAGGCGCGGACCATGGTGATGAAGCTGGAATGGTCGCGCAGCGCCGCCTGCCTCGACCTGGACCCAGAGCTCTTCTTTCCGATCTCGCTGCAGGGCGCCGGCCACTCTCAGGTCGAACGCGCCAAGGCCGTGTGCCGGGGCTGCCCGGTGCGCCGGCCCTGCCTGGACTACGCCGTCAGCAGCGGCCAGACCCACGGCGTCTGGGGCGGAACCGATCCCGAACAGCGCCGGTCCCTCATTCCGAGGGCAATGCCACCGCCAGGAAACGCTCCCGCTCGCTCGCTTCGAGGTGGTCGCTGAACAGCACGCCGTCGAGATGGTCGACCTCGTGCTGCAGCACCCTGGCCAGCACGCCCAGCGCGCGCACGGTCACGGACTTGCCGAACATGTCCCGGCCACGCGCCGTGACCATGTAGGAACGTTCCAGGGGCCACCACACACCCGGCGCCGACAGGCACGCCTCATCGGCCGTGATCCGCCTCGGCGACAGCTCCAGCCGCGGATTGACCAGATGGCCGGACGCGCCGTCGAAGGAGTAGACCAGCACCCGCAGCGGCACCCCCAGCTGGGGTGCGGCCAGCCCGGCCCGGCCCGCGCCGGCGCGCATCGTCAGCGTCAGCGACTTGACCAGCCTGCGCAGCTCGCGATCGAATTCCCGCACCGGCGCCGCGACAGCGCGCAGCACCGGATCGTCGAACCTTCGGATGGGCTCTGTCACCCGCGACTCCCCGATCGATCATCCGCCGGACACCGGAGTGGTTTCCCGCCGGAAGGGCTCGCCAACCATGCGGGATCTGGCTTGTAGCACAGCGGTAACAGAAGGGACCCAACCCGGAAACCCCCCGAACGCACTATCGGGTGCGTGATCTCACCACCGGCTCACGTGCCTGTGATGCCTGGCCGAGTGCTCGGGGCCCGGCCAGGCATCCCCCATGACGAGGAGTTCGCATGAGCGCGCATCCCATCGAGGGCGCCGCCTCCTCACCGGAGACCGCGCCGGACGCCCTGGCGGGCTTCACCGTCGGCGTCACCGCCACCAGGCGGCGAGAGGAGTTCGGCGCGCTGCTCGAACGCCGTGGCGCCCGCGTGCTGAGCGCCCCGGCGATCCGGCTGGTGCCGCTCGCCGAGGACACCGACCTGCTCGCCGCCACCCGGCACAGCCTGGAACGCCCCGTCGACGACGTGGTGATCACCACAGGCGTGGGCTTTCGCGGCTGGATGGCGGCGGCCGAAGGCTGGGGCCTGTCCGGCGACCTGGCCGACCACCTGGCCGGGGCCCGCCTGCTCGCCCGCGGGCCCAAGGCGAGGGGAGCCGTGCGCGCCGCCGGGCTGACCGACCACTGGACCCCCGCCACCGAATCGTGCGAGGAGGTCAAGCAGTATCTCCTCGCCCAGGACCTGCGTGGCCGCCGCATCGCGGTGCAGCTGCACGGCGAGCCGCTGACCGAGTTCGTCGCCGCCCTGCGGGAGGCGGGGGCCGAGGTGATCGAGATCCCGGTCTACCGGTGGCTGCCGTACCGCGACCCGTCACCGCTGCGCCGCCTGATCACCCAGACCATCTCGGGCGCGGTCGACGCGGTCGCCTTCACCAGCGCGCCCGCCGTCCACGCCATGCTCGGCGCGGCCCGCGCAGAAGGCGTGGAGGACGCGCTGGTCGCCGCCTTCTCCGGGTCCGTGGTGGCCGCCTGCGTCGGCCCGGTCACGGCCGCCCCGCTGGACGCGCGCGGCGTGCCCACGCTCCAGCCCGACCGCGCCCGGCTCGGCGCCCTGGCGCGGGCGCTGGCCCGGCACCTACCCGAGCACTCCGTCACCCGCCTGGACGCGGGCGGGCACCAGCTGGAGATCCGCGGCCACGCCGTGGTGGTCGACGGCGAGCTCCGCCCGCTCCCGCCCGCCCCGATGTCGGTGCTCAAACGCCTGGCCGACAAGCCCGGCCACGTCGTGTCCCGCGCCGACCTGCGTACGGTGCTGCCCGGCAGCCTCGCCAGGGACACCGCCGAGCACGCCGTCGAGATGGCCATCACCCGCCTGCGCCGCGCCCTCGGCGCCTCCGGGATCGTCGAGACGGTCGTCAAACGCGGCTACCGCCTGGCCTGCGCCTACGGCTACGAGGCCACCCCGTGACGCCTACCCTCGTGCTGGCCGCCCACGGCACCAGGAGTGAGCAGGGGGAGCGGACCCTGGCCGCGCTGGCCGAAGCCGTCAGGCGGGACCGCCCCGGGCACCGCGTCGAGCTGAGCTACCTGGAGATCAGCTCACCGCTGCTGGCGCAGGTGCTGCCCGCCGTCCCCGGGCCGGTCGTCGTGGTCCCGCTGCTGCTCGCGGGCGGTTACCACGTCCACATCGACCTGCCGGAGATCATCGCCGAGCACCGCCCCGACGCGCTCATCGCCCCCAAGCTCGGACCGCACCGGCTCCTCACAGCAGCGCTGGCCCGTGCGCTGGCACGCTCGGGCCTGCGCCCCACCGACGCCGTCATTCTGGGCGCCGCGGGCTCCTCCGACCCGGCCGGGCTGGACGACGTACGCGCCGCCGCGCACCTGCTCGCCCTACGCCTGGCCCGGCCGGTCACGGCCGCGTTCGCCTCGGCGGGCACGCCGACCCTGGAGGAGGCCATGGACCGGCTGCGCTCGGGACCGGCCACCCGGGTGGCCGTCGCCTCCTACCTGCTGGCGCCCGGCCACTTCCACTCCCGCCTGGCCGCGGCGGGCGCCGACCTGGTCAGCGCCCCCCTCGGCGCCGACCCCGACGTGGCGGCCCTGGTCTGGCACCGCTACGACCAGGCCAGGCGACTCGCCACCAGACTCATCTCCTAGCCCACTCCCCACCGATCTCCAAGCCGGTCCTTTACCCAGTCCCCAGGCCGGTCCCTAAGCCGGTCTTCTAGCCGGGAACGGGCTCCAGGCGCAGTTCGCGGACGATCTCCTCGGCGCCCGCGTCGCGCGTGGGGCCCGCGTCGGCGCCCACGAACATCTCGATGTAGGCATGGTGGAAGCAGCCCGCCAGCAGCAGCCGGGCGCTCGCCTCCGGATCCACCCGTGGCACGACCCGGCCGAGCCGCTGCTCGGCCGTCAGGTAGGCGGCCAGCGGCCTGACCTCCGTCGGTGGACCGAGACCGTTGTCCCTGAGCGCCTGCCGGAAGCGGACCCGGACCGAGGGGGAGGTGAACGCGGGCAGCGCCGCCGACTGCACGTCCAGGTAGTAGTCGATGCCCGCCCGCGCCACCGGGACCAGATTGTCCGGCACCCGGCCCTTGCCGGCGCGGTGCGTCAGCTCGTTGAGAATCCGCATCCAGAGCGGGAGCCGGTCCTGGAGCAGGGCGAGGAAGTGGTCGACCGAGCCGTCGACGCGGTTCTCCCTGAGCGGGACGGCCATCTGGAGCACGCGTCGCCTGGTGTCCTGGCTGGTGTGGTGCGGGTCACCGGGGGAAGTCGACATGATCCGCCTAACGTGCGCAGACACGTAAAACCTAAGTATGAACCCAATTGCTGCCTTTGGGTATTTGCCAGGTCAGCCGTCGGTGTCGCGGTCCCGGCGCCTCAGGTAGCGCTCGAACTCGGCGGCGATCGCGTCGCCACTGGCCTCGGGCAGCTCGGCGGCGTCCTTGCGCTCCTCCAGCTCCTTGACGTACTCGGCCACCTCGGTGTCCTGTGAGGCCAGCTCGTCCACCCCCAGCTCCCACGCGCGAGCCTCCTCGTCCAGCTCGCCCAGCGGCATCGGGATCTCCAGCAGATCCTCCATCCGGCGCAGCAGCGCCAGCGTGGCCTTGGGGTTGGGCGGCTGGGCCACATAGTGCGGCACCGACGCCCACAGCGTGATGGCATCGAGATCGGCCTCGCCGAAGGCGTGCTGCAGCACCCCCACGATGCCCGTCGGGCCCTCGTAACGGCTGAGCTCCAGATGGGTCGAACGCGCCAGGGCCTCGTCGGTGGCACTGCCCAGGATCGGCACCGGGCGGGTGTGCGGCGAGTCGTTGAGCAGCGCGCCCAGCATCACCGCGAACTCGACGCCCAGCTCACGGCAGACCGCCACGATGTCGGCGCAGAACGACCGCCACCGCATGTTGGGCTCGATGCCGCGCAGCAGCACCACGTCCCGCTCGACACCCGGCGGGCGGGCGTGGAGCAGCCGCGTGGTCGGCCAGATGATCGACCGCGTCAGGCCCTCGCCCATCTCCACGAGCGGACGGGTGACCTGGAAGTCGTAGTAGTCGTCCGGGTCGAGCTGGGCCAGCGGCTCGGCCTTCCAGGCGGACTCGAGATGGGCGATCACACCGCTCGAGGCCTCGCCCGCGTCGTTCCACCCCTCGAATGCGGCAATGAGCACCGGGTCGACGAGCTCGGGGAGCCCTTCGAGCTCGATCACGTGTCGCCTCCTGTCTCAACCATCACGCTAAGCCTATGCGGTGAGGTGGTACTCGTGTCACGTGGTGACCGCGATCCGCGCACACCCGGCCCCGGCGGCGTAGCGGGCGTCGCCGGATGGCCTCGGGGCAGCCGATAAGCTTGCCGCATGAGCCTGCCCACGTCCTTCCGTGAAGTATTGTCCCAGCGCGTGATCGTCGCCGACGGCGCGATGGGGACGATGCTTCAGGCCCAGGACCCGACGCTCGACGACTTCGAAGGCCACGAGGGCTGCAACGAAGTGCTCAACGTCACGCGGCCCGACATCGTGCAGGGCGTCCACGACGCCTACTTCGCGGTGGGCGTCGACTGCGTGGAGACCAACACCTTCGGCGCCAACCTGGCCGCCCTGGCGGAATACGACATCGGCGCCAAGGTCTTCGAATACTCCGAGGCGGGCGCGCGGATCGCGCGCGAGCGGGCCGACCACTGGGCCACGCCGGAGCAGCCCCGCTACGTGCTCGGCTCGATGGGCCCCGGCACCAAGCTGCCCACCCTCGGCCACCTGCCCTACCAGAGCCTGCGGGACGCCTACCGCGACAACGCCGCCGGCCTGATCGCGGGCGGCGCCGACGCGCTCATCATCGAGACCTGCCAGGACCTCCTCCAGGTCAAGGCCGCCGTCATCGGCGCCAAGCGGGCCATCGAGGCGGCCGGCCGGGACGTGCCGATCATCGCCCAGGTGACGATCGAGACCAACGGCGCGATGCTGCTCGGCTCCGA
Organism: Nonomuraea glycinis; assembly: GCF_035920485.1. Taxonomy (GTDB): domain Bacteria; phylum Actinomycetota; class Actinomycetes; order Streptosporangiales; family Streptosporangiaceae; genus Nonomuraea; species Nonomuraea glycinis. The sequence goes on along the minus strand of NZ_CP109166.1, from coordinate 8,129,956 downwards.
GATCGGCGCCGCGCTCACCGCGATCGAGCCGCTCGGCGTCGACGTGCTCGGCCTCAACTGCGCCACCGGCCCCACCGAGATGAGCGAGCACCTGCGCTACCTCGCCCGCCACTCGCGCCTGAAGCTGTCGTGCATGCCCAACGCCGGCCTGCCGGTGCTGACCTCCGACGGCGCCTACTACCCGCTCAGCGCCGAGGAGCTGGCCGGCGCGCACGACACCTTCACCCGCGACTACGGCCTGTCCCTGGTCGGCGGCTGCTGCGGCACCACCCCCGAGCACATGCGCCACGTGGTCGAGCGGGTGCGTGAGCGGCAGCCCGTGGTCCGCCGCCCGCACCCGGAGCCCGGCGCGTCCTCCCTCTACCAGACCATCCCGTTCCGCCAGGACACCTCCTACCTGGCGATCGGCGAGCGCTGCAACACCAACGGCTCCAAGGCGTTCAAGTCGGCCATGCTGGAGGGCCGCTGGGACGACTGCGTGGAGACCGCGCGCGACCAGGCCCGCGACGGCGCCCACATGCTCGACCTGTGCATCGACTACGTCGGCCGCGACGGCGTCGCCGACATGAAGGAGCTGGCCTTCCGCCTGGCCACCGCCTCCACGCTGCCGATCATGCTGGACTCGACCGAGCCCGAGGTCCTGCGGGCCGGGCTGGAGATGCTCGGCGGGCGCGCGGTCGTCAACTCCGTCAACTACGAGGACGGCGCCGGCCCCGACTCCCGGTTCCAGAAGATCATGAGGCTCGTACGCGAGCACGGCGCCGCCGTCGTCGCGCTGACCATCGACGAGGAGGGCCAGGCCCGCACCGCCGACTGGAAGGTGCGCGTCGCCTCCCGCCTCATCGAGGACCTCATCGGCAACTGGGGCATGCGGGTCGAGGACATCATCGTCGACTGCCTCACCTTCCCCATCGCCACCGGCCAGGAGGAGACCAGGCGCGACGGCCTGGAGACCATCGAGGCCATCCGCGAGCTCAAGCGCCGCTACCCGGCGGTGCAGACCACCCTGGGCCTGTCCAACATCAGCTTCGGCCTCAACCCGGCCGCCCGCGTGGTGCTCAACTCCGTCTTCCTCAACGAGTGCGTCAACGCCGGCCTCGACTCCGCCATCGTGCACGCCTCCAAGATCGTCCCGATGGCGCGCATCCCCGACGAGCAGCGCCAGGTCGCGCTCGACATGGTCTACGACCGGCGCCGCGAGGGCTACGACCCGCTGCAGCGGTTCATGGACCTGTTCGAGGGCGTCGACGCGGCGGCGGTGCGGGCCGGCAAGGCCGAGGAGCTCGCCGCGCTGCCCCTGTGGGAGCGGCTCAAGCGGCGCATCATCGACGGTGAGAAGAAGGGCCTCGAAACCGACCTGGACGACGCGCTCGCCCAGCGCCCCGCCCTGGAGATCATCAACGAGGTGCTGCTCGACGGCATGAAGACGGTCGGCGAGCTGTTCGGCTCCGGCCAGATGCAGCTGCCGTTCGTGCTGCAGTCGGCCGAGGTGATGAAGACCGCCGTCGCCTACCTGGAGCCCTACATGGACCGGGTCGAGGGCGAGACCAAGGGCCGCATCGTGCTGGCCACCGTCAAGGGCGACGTGCACGACATCGGCAAGAACCTCGTCGACATCATCCTGTCCAACAACGGCTACCAGGTGGTCAACCTCGGCATCAAGCAGCCTGTGTCCACCATCCTGGAGGCGGCCGAGGAGCAGAAGGCCGACGTCATCGGCATGTCCGGCCTGCTGGTCAAGTCGACCGTCGTGATGAAGGAGAACCTGGAGGAGATGAACTCCAGGGGCATGTCCGACTACCCGGTGCTGCTCGGCGGCGCCGCCCTCACCCGCGCCTACGTCGAGCAGGACCTGGCCGAGGTGTTCACCGGCGAGGTCCGCTACGCCCGCGACGCCTTCGAGGGGCTGCGCCTGATGGACGCCTTCATGGCCGTCAAGCGCGGCGTCGAGGGCGCCAAGCTGCCGCCGCTGCGCGAGCGCCGCGTCAAGGCCGGCGCCGTGCTGACCCGCACCCCGGTCGAGGAGCTGCCGTCCCGCTCCGACGTGGCCGCCGACAACCGGGTGCCGCGGCCGCCCTTCCACGGCGACCGCATCGTCAAGGGCATCCCGCTGAACGACTACGCGGCCTTCCTGGACGAGCGGGCGCTGTTCCTGGGCCAGTGGGGGCTCAAGCCGACCAGGGGCGGCGACGGCCCCGGCTACGAAGAGCTCGTCGAGAGCGAGGGCCGCCCCCGGCTGCGCATGTGGCTGCAGCGGATGCAGACCGAGGGGCTGCTGGAGGCGGCCGTCGTCTACGGCTACTTCCCGTGCGTCGCCGACGGCGACTCGCTCATCATCCTCGACGAGGCCGGCGACGAGCGCACCCGCTTCACCTTCCCGCGCCAGCGCCGCGACCGGCACCTGTGCCTGTCGGACTTCTTCCGCGGCAAGGACACCGGCGAGGTCGACGTGGTCGGCTTCCAGGTGGCCACCATGGGCAGCAAGATCTCCGAGGCCACCGCCGAGCTGTTCGCCAAGGACGCCTACCGCGACTACCTTGAGCTGCACGGCCTGTCGGTGCAGCTCACCGAGGCGCTGGCCGAATACTGGCACGCGCGGACCCGGTCGGAGTGGGGGATCGGCGGCGACGAGTCGCTCGACGACATGCTCAAGGTCAACATCCAGGGCTGCCGTTACTCCTTCGGCTACCCGGCCTGCCCCAACCTGGAGGACCAGCGGCAGCTCTTCCAGCTGCTCGACCCGGAGCGGATCGGGGTCACCCTGTCGGAGGAGTTCCAGCTCCACCCCGAGCAGGCCACCTCGGCCCTCATCGTCCACCACCCCGAGGCCAAATACTTCAACGTCTGACATCGGCGCCCGGACGGGGTGAGGCGTCACGTGCGTTCCCGTCCTGCGGCCGGTGGGCGATCGGGGCGGCGGGGCGTCACGGGCGGCTCCGTCCGGCGCCCGGTCGGGTGCCGTACGGTGCTCGGTGGCGGGTCAGGTGGGTGTCGCGGGTGCTTCCGTTCGGTGTCCTGCGGCCGGGTGGGTGGTGCGCGACGCGCAGGTTCATGGACGATTCGGTATGGGGGATGTATGGACGCGGTCTTCTTCGACATGGACGGCCTTCTGGTCGACACCGAGAGGGTGTGGCTGGAGGTCGAGACCGAGGTGATGGCGGAGCTCGGCGGGCAGTGGACGCTGGAGCACCAGACGCACCTGGTCGGCGGGTCCATGGAGCGGACCGTCGACTACATGCTCACCGTGTCCGGCTCCTCGGTCGCCCCGGAGCGGGTGCGCGAGTCGATGATCACCGGCATGGTGTCGCGGCTGGCGGGAGGCGTCCAGGTGATGCCGGGCGCGGGCGAGCTGCTCGACGCGCTGCGGGACGAGGGCGTGCCGGTGGCGCTGGTCACCTCGTCCCTGCTGGACATCGCCGACGCGGTGCTCAAGAGCGTCGGCAGGGATCGCTTCGACGCCATCGTCACGGCCGGCGACGTGCTCCGGCCCAAGCCTGACCCGGAGCCCTACCTGACGGCCGCCCGCCTGCTCGGCGTGCGGCCGGTCCGCAGCGTGGTGCTGGAGGACTCGCCTACCGGAGTGGCGGCGGGCACGGCTGCGGGCTGTGCGGTGGTGGCGGTCCCCAGCCTGCTGCCCATCGAGGCGGTTCCAGGCCGCCTCGTCGTCTCCTCCCTCACCGAGGTCACCGTCTCCACCCTGCGCGCCCACATCTCCGCCTGACGCCCTGCTCCTGCCCGCTGACCCGGTCGTGCCCGGTCGTGTCCCGGTCATGCCTGCTCGTGCCCGGTCGTGCCTGCTCGTGTCCGATCGTGTCTGCTCGTGTCTGCTCGTGTCCGGTCGTACCTGCTCGTGTCCGGTCGTACCTGCTCGTGGCGCCGAACGGTGAGGGCGCGGGGCCGACGTCGCTCACCGTAGGTGACGGTTGCCGTACGGTGACCTCGGCCGCGGGCGGACCCCGTACGGGATGATCCGGTCTTCCCCTAGGGGGAGGGTGGTTCTCGCGGAGGAGGAGCACGCGCCATATCGCGTGCCAGGATGGAGGGGTAGCCGAAGACGGAGGGTGGCCCCGAATGCCTTTTGACCAGATCGCATGGTTCCCGCTGTGCGTGGGACTGACCGTGGCCGGGCTGGTGCTGAGCTTCATGGCGTTCCGGCGCCGGGGCGCGGCATCCGGGATGCGGGTGGCCGCGTGGGCGTTGCTGCCGCTGGCCGCCTACCTGACGAACGCGCTGCAGGCGCTGTGGACCATCGGCTCGACCCTCGTGGGTTTCGTGACGAGCCTGGTGTTCAACCCGCTGGTGTGGGCGGGCGTGGCCGTGGCCGGGCTGTCGGTGGTGCTGTTCGTGGTGTCCGGTGTGCTGCGCGGGCGCAAGCTGGCCAAGGCGGGCGGCGGCAAGAAGGCCGGCGAGACGGCGGCCGAGGCCCCTGCGGGCCGGCAGGCGCCCGCGGGCCGGCAAGCTCCGGCGGCGCGGCCGGCGGCGGCCAAGCCGGCGGTCGAGTCCAAGAAGAAGAGCGCCGACGACGACTTCTCCGACATCGAAGATCTCCTCAAGAAGCGGGGCATCAGCTAGCCCGCTGTGTCACAGTTCCGGGACGTAACCGAGACGGGTCCCAGACAAACTCCTCAAGATCGATACGAATGAGTTTCGTGACAATCACAGTTGAGCCACATAGCTGCCCTAGGGACTAGTCAGCGCAGCTCAGGGCATAGATCCTGCCTCCTGAGGTCGCGACGAGCGGTCTGTATCAAGAACGCACAGACAACGTCGTCTGAAATCAGGGGGCAATCCGGCATGACCGCACCGCTAGACGTTTCCGGTTCGGCTTCCGAAGCGCAGCCGGAGGTCGTGCTCACGGGAGCGGGGCAGGCCGTCCAGGGACGATCCCTCACCGGGATCGCCTGGATGCGGCTGCGCCGGGACAAGGTCGCGCTGACCGGCGGGATCACCGTGCTCCTGCTGGTTCTGGTGGCCGTCTTCGCGACACCGATCATCGCGCTGTTCGGGCATCCGCCGCTGGAGTTCCACCAGGACATGATCGACTCATCCACGTTGCTGCCCAAGGGCGACTTCGGCGGCATGGGCTCCGAATACCTGCTCGGCGTCGAGCCCGTCAACGGCCGTGACATCTTCAGCCGGATCGTGGCCGGCGCCGGCATCTCGTTGCTGATCGGCTTCCTGGCCACGCTCGTGTCGGTGCTCATCGGCACCGTGATGGGCGTCGTCGCCGGCTACTTCGGCGGCTGGGTCGACCAGGTCATCGGCCGCCTGATGGACGTCTTCCTCGCCTTCCCGCTGCTGGTCTTCGCGATCGCGCTGGCCGGCGTCGTCCCCGACAAGGGGTTCGGCCTGGAGGGCAACGGGCTGCGCATCGCGATGCTGATCTTCATCATCGGCTTCTTCAGCTGGCCCAGCATCGGCCGCATCGTCCGTGGCCAGACCCTGTCCCTGCGCGAGCGCGAGTTCGTCGACGCGGCGCGGAGCCTGGGCGCGCGCAACGGCTACATCCTGTTCCGTGAGATCCTGCCCAACCTGATCGCGCCGATCCTGGTCTACGCGACGCTGCTGATCCCGGCCAACATTCTGTTCGAGGCGGCGCTGTCGTTCCTCGGCGTCGGCATCAACCCGCCCACCCCCACCTGGGGTGGCATGCTCTCAGAGGCGGTGCGCTTCTACACGCTGCCGCACTTCGTGATCTTCCCCGGTCTGGCGATCTTCATCACGGTTCTGGCCTTCAACCTGTTCGGCGACGGGCTGAGGGACGCCTTCGACCCGCGGGCGCACTGACCCTTCGCCCATGCTCCATCCCCATCTCCACTAACAAGGGGTAGTGAATGAAAAGGAAATCCGCACTGGCGGCGGCCGCGACAGCGGCACTCGCCTTGGTGCTCTCCGCCTGTGGCGGCGGAGGGGGCGGCACAACCCAGCCAGCCCAGTCCGCCTCGGGCGCCGCCGCGCAACCCGTGGCGAACGCCGCGCTGACCGAGGTGTTCAACCCCTCGACCAAGAAGGGCGGCACGCTCAAGGCCGCCCACTCCGCCGACTGGGACAGCCTCGACCCGGGCGACACCTACTACGGCTACTCGTTCAACTTCGGCCGGTTCTACTGGCGGACGCTGACGATGTACAAGCCGGGTCCCGGCCCTGACGGCAACACGGTCATCCCTGACCTCGCCGAGTCGCTGGGTGAGCCGAGCGACGAGGGCAAGACCTGGACGTACAAGATCAAGCCTGGTCTGAAGTACGAGGACGGCACGCCGATCGGGGCGAAGGACGTCGCCTACGCGGTGGCCAGGACCTTCGACAAGGAGACCTTCCCGCACGGCCCGTCCTACCTGAACGAGCTGCTGGACTGGCCGAAGGACTTCAAGGGCGTCTACAAGACCCCTGACGTCGACTACAAGTCGGCCGTCGAGGCGACGGACGACACGACGGTCGTCTTCCACCTGAAGAAGCCGTTCGCGTCCATGGACTACATCGTCCAGATGCCGATGACCGCTCCGGTGCCGAAGGACAAGGACACCGGCGCGAAGTACCGTGAGAAGATCATCTCCTCCGGGCCGTACAAGTTCGAGACGAACGAGATCGGTAAGAAGTTCGCGCTGGTCCGCAACGACCAGTGGGACCCGGCGACCGACCCGAACCGTCCCGCGCTGCCGGACCGCATCGAGGTCCAGCTCAACGTCAACGCCGACGACCTGGACAACCAGCTCATCTCCGGAGACATCCACCTCGACATCCCGGGCACCGGTCTGCAGCCGGCCGCGCTGGGCAAGGTCCTGCCCGACCCGGCCATGAAGGCGCGTACGGACAACCCGACCATCCCCAGGCTCTGGTACATCTCCGTCATCCCGGACAACCCGCCCCTGGACAACGTCGACTGCCGCAAGGCCGTGATGTACGCCGCGGACCGCGTCGCCAACCAGACCGCCTACGGAGGCGAGGTCGCTGGCGGCGAGATCGCCACCAACGTGATGCCGCCGCCCATCGTCGGCCAGGAGAAGTTCGACACCTACCCGTCCGAGGGCAACAAGGGCGACATCGCCAAGGCCAAGGAGGCGCTCACCGCCTGTGGCCAGCCCAACGGCTTCTCCACCACGATGACCTTCCGTGCCGACCGCCCGCGTGAGAAGGCGCTGGCCGAGGCCATGGAGCAGGCGCTGTCCAAGGTGGGCATCAAGCTCACGCTCAAGGGCTTCCCGGCCTCCAGCTACTTCTCCGACTACGCCGGCAACCCTGCGTACGTCAAGAAGAACGGCATCGGCCTGGCCACCCACGGCTGGGGCTCCGACTGGCCTGACGGCTACGGCTTCATGCAGGCCATCGTCGACAGCCGCACCATCCGTGACGCCGGTAACTACAACCTGAGCGTCAAGAGCGACAAGGTCGACGGCCTGATCGACCAGGCCTCGAGTGAGCTCGACACAACCGCCCGCAACAAGCTGTGGGTCGACGTCGACAAGGCCGTCATGGAGGACGCCTCCCTCCTCCCGGTCGTCTGGGCCAAGGCGCTGCTGCTGCGCGGCCAGGGCGTGACGAACGTCGCCTACAACGAGGGTCAGAGCATGTACGACTACATCATGCTCGGCGTCGAGTGACCAGGCGATATTCGGGGATCTAAGCGAAGGCAGGTGAAGGCAGGGATGGCCTGCCCGGCGACGGGCAGGCCATCCGGCCGGTAGCGGTGCTCACATACATCATCAGACGACTCATCGGCGCTTTCGCCATGCTGATCGTCATCAGCATGGTCACCTTCGGCATCTTCTTCGTGGTGCCGCAGTGGGCCGGTTCCACCCCGGAGGCTCTCGCCTCGCGGTATGTCGGCCGCGCGGCCACTCCCGAGACGGTGCACCTGGTCGCCGAGCGACTGGGCTTCAACGACCCGATCGTCGTGCAGTACGGCCGGTTCCTCAAGGGCATCTTCGTCGGTGCCGAGTACGACTACGGAGCCGGCGTCGAGCAGTGCCCGGCGCCCTGCCTGGGCTACTCCTTCATCAGCGGCCAGCCCGTCTGGCCGGACCTGCTCGACCGCATGCCGGTGACCTTCTCCCTGGCCATCGGGGCGGCCCTCCTCTGGGTGGTCTTCGGCGTGTCCGTCGGCGTGCTCTCCGCGCTGCGGCGCGGCAGCTTCTTCGACCGGCTGTCCATGGGCACCGCGCTCGCCGGGGTGTCGCTGCCGATCTTCTTCACCGGCATGGTCTCCCTGGTCGTCTTCAGCTACGGCCTCGGCTGGACCCCGCCGGGCGGCGCGTGGACCGACCTGACGGAGAACCCCGCCCAATGGGCTTACAACCTGCTGCTGCCGTGGATCACGCTGGCGTTCCTGTTCGCGGCGACCTACGCCAGGCTCACCCGCGCGGGCATGCTGGAGACCATGGGTGAGGACTACATCCGCACCGCGCGCGCCAAGGGACTGCACGAACGTGAGGTCGTGGTCAAACATGGGCTGCGCGCCGCGCTGACCCCGATCCTCACCCTGTTCGGCATCGACTTCGGCCTGCTGATCGGCGGCGCCATCCTGACGGAGACGACCTATACTCTGCCCGGACTCGGCCAGTTCGCCATCCTGGCCATCAGAAACCAGGACCTGCCGCAGGTCATGGGCGTGGTCCTGTTCGCCGCCGGCTTCGTGGTGGTCGCGAGTTTCGTCGTCGACCTCCTCTACGCGGTGGTCGACCCGAGGGTGAGGTTGTCGTGAGCTTCCTGGACGTCAAGGATCTGCGGATCCATTTCCCCACCGACGACGGGCTCGTCAGAGCCGTCGACGGCCTGACCTTCAGCCTCGAGCGCGGCCAGACCCTCGGCATCGTCGGCGAGTCCGGCTCCGGCAAGAGCGTGACCAGCCTCGGCATCCTCGGCCTGCACAAGGGCGGCCGGGCCAAGATCTCCGGTGAGATCTGGCTCGACGGCGAGGAGCTCGTCGGCGCCTCGGCCGAGGCGGTGCGCGGCCTGCGCGGCAAGAAGATGGCGATGATCTTCCAGGATCCGCTGTCCTCGATGCACCCCTACTACACCGTCGGCCACCAGATCATCGAGGCCTACCGGATCCACCACGACGTGAGCAAGCAGGTGGCGCGCAAGCACGCGGTCGACCTGCTCGGCCGCGTCGGGATCCCCGAGCCGGCCAAGCGCGTCGACAGCTACCCGCACGAGTTCTCCGGCGGCATGCGCCAGCGCGCCATGATCGCCATGGCGCTGTCGTGCGACCCCGAGCTGCTCATCGCCGACGAGCCCACCACCGCGCTCGACGTGACCGTACAGGCGCAGATCCTCGACCTGATGCGCGACCTTCAGCGCGAGTTCAACTCCGCGCTGATCGTCATCACGCACGACCTCGGCGTCGTGGCGGAGCTGTCGGACGACATCCTGGTCATGTACGGCGGCAAGTGCATCGAGTACGGCAAGGCCGACGACATCTTCTACCAGCCCGAGCACCCCTACACCTGGGGCCTGCTCAGCTCCATGCCCCGCCTCGACCGGGAGCGCACCGAACGGCTGCTGCCGATCAAGGGCTCCCCGCCGTCCCTCATCAACGTGCCTCCGGGCTGCGCCTTCCATCCCCGCTGCCCGTACGCCGACCGCACCGACGGCCGCTCCTCCACCGAGGTGCCGGACCTGGCCCCGACCGAGCGCGGGCACCTGGTGCGCTGCCACATGAGCAGGACCGAACGGCGGACGCTGTGGGAGACCGAGATCAAGCCAGTGCTGGAGACCCAGTGAGCGAGAACGAGCCGCTTCTTTCGGTACAGAACCTCGAGAAGCACTTCCCCGTCACCAAAGGCCTCCTCAAGCGGGAGGTCGGCGCCGTCAAGGCGGTCGACGGGATCAGCTTCGACGTGTTCAAGGGCGAGACGCTCGGCCTGGTGGGCGAGTCGGGCTGCGGCAAGTCCACCACCGGCCGGCTGGTGACCAGGCTGCTGGAGCCCACCGGCGGCAAGGTCGTCTTCGAGGGCCGCGACATCACCCACATGGGTCAGGGCAAGCTGCGCCCGCTCCGCCGCGACATGCAGATGATCTTCCAGGACCCCTACTCGTCGCTCAACCCGCGGCACACCGTCGGCGCCATCGTCGGCGCCCCGTTCCGCATCCAGGGCGTGAAGACCGAGAACGGCACCAAGAAGGCCGTACAGGACATCCTGGAGATGGTCGGCCTCAACCCGGAGCACTACAACCGCTACCCGCACGAGTTCTCCGGCGGGCAGCGGCAGCGCATCGGCATCGCCCGCACGCTCGCGCTCAAGCCGAAGCTGATCATCGCCGACGAGCCGGTCTCCGCGCTCGACGTGTCGATCCAGGCCCAGGTCGTGAACCTGCTCGAAGACCTGCAGAACGAGCTCGACCTGACGTACGTGGTCATCGCCCACGACCTGTCGGTGGTGCGCCACATCAGCGACAGAGTGGCCGTCATGTACCTCGGCAAGATCGTGGAGATCGCCGACCGTAAGCGCCTCTACACCGCGCCCATGCATCCGTACACCAACGCGCTGCTGTCGGCGGTGCCGGTGCCGGACCCCAAGGCGCGCAGGGACCGCGACCGGATCCGCCTCACCGGCGACGTGCCGAGCCCGCTCAACCCGCCTCCCGCGTGCCGCTTCCACACCCGCTGCTGGAAGGCCCAGGAGATCTGCAAGACCGTCGAGCCGCCGCTCGAGGAGCTGGCCGGCGGCCACCGCGTCGCCTGTCACTTCCCGGAGAACGCGCCCGTCGCCGCCACCGCAGAGGACGCCACGAAGGCGTGAGGCGACCCACCCGGCCCTGTCCTGGCCCGTCGGCTCAGGACAGGGCGCCCGGGGTGATCAGGCCGGTCTCGTAGGCCAGCACCACCGCCTGCACCCGGTCGCGCAGCCCCAGCTTGGTCAGCACGTTGCCCACGTGCGTCTTGACCGTGGTCTCGCTCACCACCAGCTTGGCCGCGATCTCCGCGTTGGACATGCCCTTGGCGATCAGCCGCAGCACCTCCAGCTCCCGCTCGGTGAGCCGGTCCAGCCGGACGGGCGTGGTCTGCGCGTAGGCCGACGGCAGCCTGGCCGCGAACCGGTCGAGCAGCCGCCTGGTCACGCTCGGCGACACGATCGCGTCACCCGCCGCCACCACCCTGATCGCCTGCACCAGCTCGTCGGGCGGCACGTCCTTGAGCAGGAACCCGGACGCGCCGGCCCGCAGCGCCTCCACGATGTACTCGTCCAGGTCGAAGGTCGTCAGCACCAGCACCTTCGGCACGTGCGCGCTCGGCGCCGCCTCCCGCACGATCCTGCGGGTCGCCTCGATGCCGTCGACCCCCGGCATCCGGATGTCCATGAGCACCACGTCGGGCAGCAGCGCCCTCGTCTGCTCCTGCGCCACCTGGCCGTCGCCCGCCTGGCCCACGACCGTGATGTCGGGCTCGGCCTCCAGGATCAGGCGGAACCCCGTACGCAGCAGCGGCTGGTCGTCGACCAGCAGCACTCTGATGGTCATTGTCCGTCCTTCAACGGGAACCTCGCCCGCACCTTGAAACCGCCTCCGGCTTTCGGGCCGATGGTCAGGATTCCACCATAGAGGGCGACTCTCTCGCGAATGCCCACCAGACCATGGCCCGGCCGCCGCGGCGAGGCGGCCGCGCCCAGCCCGTCGTCCTCCACCCGCACCTCGAGCTCGTCCCGCCCGTGCCGCACGGTCACCTCGGACCGCGCGCCCGCGCCCGCGTGCCGCAGGGAGTTCGTCAGACCCTCCTGGACCAGGCGGTAGGCGGCCAGGTCCACCCCGGCGGGCACCCGCCGCGCCGCGCCCTCCACCGACAGCGTGGTGCTCAGCCCGGCCTCGCGCATCTGCTCCACCAGCGCCGGCAGGTCCCGCAGGCCCGGCTGCGGCGTCAGCTCGGCACGGGCGTCCGCCCGCAGCACGCCGACGATGTCGCGCATCTCCGCCATCGCCGTGCGGCCCGTCGACTCGATCGCCGACAGCGCCTCGCTCGCCGACTCCGGATCGGTGGCCAGCACCTTGCGCGCCGCCGCCGCCTGCACCGTCATCACGCTCACGTGGTGGGCGACGACGTCGTGCAGCTCGCGGGCGATCCGCGTACGCTCCTCCGCCCTGGCCGCCCGGGTGTCGGCCGCGCGCGCCCGCTCCAGGCGGGCGGCCCGGTCCCGCAGCTCCTCCAGGTAGGCGCGGCGCAGCCGCAGGCTCCGCCCGCCGCCCCAGACGGCCACCAGCACCACGAGCACCGCCACATGATCGCTCCAGCGGGTCGTGGTGAGGGGGCCGGCCGCCGCGCCCACCCCGTAGACCACCAGCGACAGCAGCAGCCCGCCCAGCGCCGCCGCCAGCCCGCGATAGGACGCCACCGCGTACAGCAGCACCACCACCGCGACGCCCGCCAGGCCCACGCCGTAGCCGAGGGCGGACAGCAGCGTCGCGGACACCAGGCTCGCGCACAGTCCGGCCAGCGGCCAGCGCCTGCGCACGGCCACCGGCACGCACATCAGCAGCACGAGGGTGACGCCCACCGCGTCAGGGGCCCGGCTGGCGAACAGGCCCGGTGGCTCCAACCGCCCGCCGTCCCGGCCCAGGAACAGCACCACGGAGACCGCGGCCACCAGCACCGCCAGGACCGAGTCATGGAACGTGGTCCGGTCTGCGCGCACCGCTTCACTGTAGGCCCAGGTGAAAGCCCGAAACCTCCTACCCAAGGAGGAGAACGCGGCTACAGCTCGTCGGTCGCCGCGCGCCGGTTGCTGCGGACCGTGTCACCCGGCTGCCGGGCCGGCACCGGCGGGGGAGTGCCGCCGAACTCCGGGCAGAGCGCCTGATGATCACACCAGTCGCACAGGCGGCTCGGCCTGGCCCGCCACTCGCCCGTCTCCAGCGCCCGCTCGATCGCCGTCCACAGCGCCCGCACCTTGCGCTCGGTCGCCAGCAGATCGGCCTCGTCGGGGGCGTACCGCAGCACCTCGCCGCGGCCGCCCAGATAGACCAGCTGCAACAGCCGGGGCACCTCGCCGCGCAGCCGCCACAGCACCAGCGCGTAGAACTTCATCTGGAACAGCGCCTTGGCCTCGAAGTCCGGCCCCGGCGCGCTGCCCGTCTTGTAGTCGACCACCCGCACCTCACCGGTCGGCGCCACGTCCAGGCGGTCCACATAGCCGCGCAGCATCAGCCCGCCGTCGAGCACCGCCTGCACGTAGAGCTCCCGCTCGGCCGGCTCCAGCCGGGTCGGGTCCTCCAGCGTGAAGTATCGCTCCAGCATCCCGCGCGCCTGCGTGAGCCACTCGGCCCGCTCGGCGTCGTCGGCGAACATCTCCGCGTAGGCCGGCTCCTCGGCCAGCAGCCGCTCCCACTGCGGCTCCAGCAGCCCCAGCGCCGCCTCCACCGAACGGCGCGGCGCGGGCAGGTCGTAGAGCCGCTCCAGCACCGCGTGCACCACCGTGCCGCGCACCGCCGCCGGGGAGGGCTTCTCCGGCAACTGGTCGATCACCCGGAACCGGTAGAGCAACGGACAGGTCATGAAGTCGCCCGCCCGGGACGGGGAGAGGGCTCCGATGATCACCGGATCGGTCAACGTCATGCACCGCACTCTAGGTCACCGGCCCGACATAACCGGGCTCGCGAGTCCGGGATCACTCCCTCCGGCGCGTAGCATCAAGGCAGCGACAGGCACTGGTGAACGGCAAGGAGCGCGGTGAGCGAGCAGAGCCCCCGACAGGAGTTCTCCGGTATCCGGATGGGCAGACCTTTCGGCATCCCCGTCTACGTGTCATGGACCTGGTTCATCGTCGCGGCCTTCATCACCTGGCTGTTCGGCGACACCGTGCGCGCCATGCTGCCCGAGCTCTCCTCCGCCGCCGCCTACGCCGTCGCGTTCGCCTTCGCGGTGCTGCTGTACCTGTCGGTGCTGCTGCACGAGCTGGCGCACAGCGTCCTGGCCAAGGCCTACGGGCTGCCGGTCCGCCGGATCACCCTCTACCTTCTCGGCGGCGTGTCGGAGATCGAGAAGGAGCCGCCGACGCCCGCCAAGGAGTTCATGGTGGCCGCCGCGGGGCCGCTGCTCTCGCTCGGCCTGGCCGGCGTCGGCTGGCTCGCCGACGTCTTCCTCATCAACGGCGGCGGCATCCCGGAGGTGCTGATCTGGCAGCTGTGGGTCGCCAACCTCATCGTCGGCGTCTTCAACCTGCTGCCCGGCCTGCCGCTGGACGGCGGCCGGATGCTGCGGGCCGGGGTGTGGAAGCTCAGCGGCAACCCCGGCACCGGCACCGTCGCCGCCGCCTGGGGCGGCCGGGTGCTCGCCGTGCTGCTCATCGCGGCCCCCTTCGCCATGGCGATGTCGACCGGGCGGGACGTCGACTACCGCGACCTGATCTGGCCGCTCGTGCTGGCCTCCTTCATCTGGATGGGCGCCACCCAGTCGCTCCGCGTCGCCCGCGTCCGCGCCAGGATCCCGCAGGTCAACGCACGCAACCTGGCCCGCAGGGCGATCCCGGTGACGGCCGAGACGCCGCTGGCCGAGGCACTGCGGCAGGCCGCCCAGAGCGGGGCGGGCGCCCTGGTCGTGGTGGACCACGACGGCCGGCCCCTCGCCATCGTCAACGAGTCGGCCGTGCAGGCCACCCCCGAGCACCGCCGCCCCTGGGTGAACGTGGGCTCCATGGCCAAGTCCCTGGAGCCGTCCCTGGTGCTCGGCGCCGACCTGGTGGGTGAGCCGCTGATCGACGCCATGCGCGAGGCGCCGGCCGGCGAATACCTCCTGGTGGAGCAGGGCGGCGAGATCTACGGGGTGCTGGCCACCGCCGACGTCAACCGGGTCTTCACCGGCGTCTGATTTGTCCCACTCGTCTAAGCGGCTGACCCCGGCTAATGTCAGGTCCAGTGATCAGGACGTTGCGGCCCGTTCACGCCCCCGGCGATTCGAAGATGTGACCTCTGGCCGATAGTGTGCTGTTTGGCCAACCTTGCACAGGTGGGGGGTTTGCCGTGGCCCGCCGGTTCACCGAATCGAGACGGTGCGGCCGCGACACCGCTCCGTCGTCTGGGTATGCGTATGGCTGGGCCGGCACGGCGGTGCGGGTGCCGCCACATCGCCAGGCTTCCGGGGAGGAGAGTTGAGTGACCGAGCGCAGCGAGGGCACCGATGAGTGCAGCACGGTCATGAGGGAGGACTCATGACGGACCAGGGCTTCCGAGCGGTGCGCCCGCTTCCCGGCAACGGGCTGGTCGCCTACGAAGGCGGGCTGCTGCTGGTGTGCGACGCGGACGAGACCGCGGGCACCGGCCTGCTCGAGGCGCTGCGCGAGACGGCCGCCTCCGGAGGCGACGGCAGGGCCCTGGCCCGCCGGGCCGCCCAGGTGCTCGCCGCCAACATGGCGCGTGACCCCGCCACCTGCGCCGTGGCCGGCCCCGTCGGTGACGGCGTGGCCGTCCTGGTGAGCGGCTCCGCCTCGGCCACGATCAACACCGCCGCGGGCCAGACCCGGTTGGCCGGCAGCGACTCCCTCACCTGGGCCGACCGGCTCATCGGCGGCCCCGTCGAGAGCGTGGAGCTGAGCCTGCCCGGCGCCGGCCAGGCGCACCCCGCCGTCCGCTTCGACGGCGGCGGCATCGTGCACGGCGGCGGCGTCGCCGCCCAGCTCGGCGAGCAGGTCTCCGCCGGCCCGTCCAGGCCGCTCACCGCCGAGATGCCCAACACGGCCTACCACCTCGAGCCCGACCTGCTGCCGCAGCGCGCCGAGCCGCCGAGCCAGCCGTCGCCGCAGCCGGCCCAGGCGCCCCCCTACCCGATGTCCGGCGCCGACCAGCAGCCACCCATGCGGCAGCCGTCCTCCGGCCCCCAGTTCCCGCCGCCGCCCGTGCTGGAGCAGCCCCCGGCGCAGCCGGAGCCGGTCTCCTTCCCCTCCTACGACGAGCCCGCGCCCTCGGGCAACGGCACGGTCCCCGAGCCCTACGACCAGCCCATGGGGCCGCCGTCGCAGGACCCCTTCGACCCGGGCCCGCCGCCGCACCAGGGGCAGTCGCAGGATCACTTCGACCCGGGCCCGCCGCGCCTGGGACCGCCGCAGGACCCCTTCGAGCAGGGCCCGCCGCCGCTCCTGGGGCCGCCGCCGCAGGAGCACTTCGAGCAGGGGCCCCCGCCGCAGGAGCAGCAGGACCACGGCGACCGGCCGCTGGTCTACGGGGTCGACTGCAAGAACGACCACTTCAACGATCCGCGCGCGCCCTACTGCGCAGTGTGCGGCATCGCCCTGGTCCAGCGCACGCTCGTCCCCTACAAGGGGCCGCGCCCGCCGCTCGGCGTCCTCGTCCTGGACGACGGCACGGCGCTGCCGCTGGACAGCGACTACCTGCTGGGCCGCGACCCCGAGCGGGCCCCCGAGGTGGCGGGTGGCACCGCCCGCCCCGCCAAGGTCACCAGCCCCGACGGGTCGGTCTCCCGCAGGCACCTGCGGGTGGCCCTGGACGGCTGGGACGTCAACCTGGTGGACCTCGGCTCCGTCAACGGCACCCAGATCCAGCCGCCCGGCGACCCCAACTTCTACGACATCCCGCCCAACGAGCCCGTGACCATCGCGCCCGGCACCACCGTGCGCGTGGGCGTCTCCCGTACCCTCCGCTTCGAGGCACACCGCGGCTGACCGGCCCGCACCCCCGCGGGGGCGCGGCGACCGTCCCTCCGCTCGGGCGTACGCCGCGCTGAGGTCCTGGATCTCCCGGTACGCCGTGCTGAGGTCCTGGATCTTCCGGTGAAGGCCCGCACGCTGACCTGGAGCCGTGCGGCGGCTCCAGGCCACTGGGAGGGTTCAGGGGCCCGTTGGGAGGCCGTGGAGAAGCGCTCAGGACCGGACCTGTGCGTCCGGAGGGGGCGCTGTGCCCGCTGAGAGGGTGTCGGGGCGCAGCAGGAGCCACTCGATCTCGTCGGAGCGGGAGCCGTCCGGCTGGGGGAACACCTGCCGGCGCACGCTCTCCTGGACGAACCCGGCGCGCCGCAGCACCGCCTGCGAGGCGGTGTTGGCCACGTCGGTCCCGGCGATCAGCCGGTGCAGCCGGGTATGGGCGAAGGCCCAGTCGGCCAGCAGCCCGACCGCGCGCGTCATGAGGCCGCGGCCGCGGAAGCGCGGCACCAGCGAGTAGCCCACCATGGCCTCCCCGAACGCCGGGATGATCCGCGTCAGCTGCAGGTTGCCGGCGAACTCGCCGGTGGCCGCGTCCCTGACCGCCAGCTCGACCCGCTGCCCCGACAGCCAGAAGTAGCCGGTGCACCGGCAGCGCTGCTCGTCGTCCTCCAGCGTGCCGAGCGGCCCCATGCCGAACCGGGCGACGCTCGGCTCGGCCATCATCCGGTGGAAGTCCGCGGCGTCCCGCTCGTCCATCGGTGTCAGCCGCACCACGCCGTCGCCCAGCTCGCCGCCCTCGAAGAACGGCAGGTAGGGCTCCATCGCCTCGCCCGCGTCCCGGGCGAGCCTGGCGAACATCACATGATCCACCCGCTGCCCGTCCCGCAGCGCCTTGGCGTCCCGCCTGCGCCCCTCCTCGCGGAATCCGGCCTTGTACGCGACCCGCAGGCTGGGCAGGTTCGCCACCTCGGCCGCCAGCTCCACCCGCTCCACGCCCCGGTCGAGCAGCCACTCGGCCAGCCCGCGCGCCACCGCCCCGGCCACGCCCTTGCCGCGCGCCCACGGCGCCACCAGATAGCCGAGCTCGACCGAGCCCCACGGGGACGGCGCGCTGGTGCCGATGGAGCCGATGTAGCGGCCGTCCTCGGTGATCGAGTATTCGGTGCCGCCGCTGTCCCACTTCGCCCGCGCGCGCCGTACGTAGGCGTGCGCGTCCTGCGCCGTGTACGGCGACGGGATCAGCGGCAGGAACCGGGCCGTCACGGGATCGTCGCAGGTGGCCACGATCGCCTCCACGTCGTCGTCGACCGGTGGACGCAGCACCAGGGAGCCTACGGCGATCACTTCGCGCGGGAACATCCCCCATAGATATCGCGCGTCAAGTCGTGCTCGAAAGCCCTATAACCTTGCCGCCATGGGTTTCCGCAGGCATGGGCCGTTTCAGGCGGGGGATCAGGTGCAGCTCACCGACCCCAAGAACAAGCGCCACACGATCACGCTCAAGGACGACGGCGTCTTCCACACCCACAAGGGCGCCATCCCGCACAGCGAGCTGATCGGGCAGCCCGAAGGCTCCGTGGTGCGCTCCTCCGGCGGCACCGCCTATCTCGCCTTCCGTCATCTGCTGCAGGACTACACCCTGGCGATGCCGCGCGGCGCGGCCGTGATCTACCCCAAGGACTCGTCCCAGATCGTCGGCATGGCCGACATCTTCCCCGGCGCCCGGGTGGTCGAGGCGGGGGTCGGCTCCGGCGCGCTGACGTGCTTCCTGCTGCGCGCCGTCGGTCCCGAGGGTCATGTCACCTCCTACGAGCGCCGCCAGGACTTCGCCGACATCGCCCGCACTAACGTGGAGAAGTTCTACGGCGGCTCGATGGACGACAACTGGCGGCTGGTCGTCGGCGACCTGGTGTCCTCCCTGGACACCTCCGACGTGGACCGGGTGATCCTGGACATGCTCGCCCCCTGGGAGTGCGTGGACGCCGTCGCCAAGGCCCTCACACCAGGCGGTGTGATCTGCTGTTATGTGGCCACGACGACCCAGTTGTCGAAAACCGTCGAGGTGATTCGCGATCACGGGAGTTTCACCGAGCCTCATGCGTGGGAGACCCTGGTTCGCGACTGGCATGTCGAAGGGCTCGCCGTTCGGCCCGATCACCGGATGATCGGGCACACCGGGTTCCTCGTCACCGCCCGCCGCATGGCCGACGGCGTCACCCCGCCGCCGCGCCGTCGACGACCGAAGGGAACCACCGAAGAACTATGACAATTTGGCCACAAGGGTGCGTTGGTGCGTGACACGGGAACACTTCGCCGTGTTCATATGCTGGAAGTATTAAACGCCCTATTGGGGATTATTCACCGAATACTGATTGTCACTCTACGAACACTGCCCGGCCAGGTTACGGAGGGGCCCGAGATAGGTAAGGTCCTTAGTAGTCGCCCTCGACTGGGAAGGAGGTGACGGGCGTGGCAGCTCGCGATGATGCTGAGGCTCGAGCCGCGCAGCGCGAACGGGAGGTCGCTGATCTTTCAACACAGGTCTCCTTCCTCCAGGAGGAGATCACCGCGCTGAGGCGGAAACTGGCCGAGTCACCCCGTCAGGCCAGAGTCCTGGAAGAACGTCTCCATGAAGCACAGGCGAACCTCGCGGCCGTTACCGGCCAGAACGAACGCCTGGTGTCGACGCTCAAGGAGGCACGGGACCAGATCGTCGCTCTCAAGGAGGAGGTCGACCGGCTGGCGCAGCCGCCATCCGGATTCGGCACCTTCCTCGAGGCCAGAGAAGACGGCACGATCGAGGTGTTCACCGGCGGCCGCAAGCTGCGGGTGAACGTCAGCCCGGCCGTCGACGCCGACTCGCTGCGGCGTGGCCAGGAGGTCATGCTCAACGAGGCGCTCAACGTGGTCGAGGCTCTCGGCTACGAAGAGGTCGGCGAGATCGTGATGCTCAAGGAGTTGCTCGACGAGGGCAAGCGCGCCCTGGTCATCTCGCACGCCGACGAAGAGCGCGTCGTGCGACTGGCCGAGTCGCTGGTCGGCCAGCCCATCAGGGCGGGCGACTCACTCCTGCTCGAGCCTCGCTCGGGTTACGTCTACGAGCGCATTCCCAAGTCCGAAGTCGAAGAGCTCGTGCTCGAAGAGGTCCCCGACATCTCCTACGAGGAGATCGGCGGCCTTATGCGGCAGATCGAGCAGATCAGGGACGCCATCGAGCTCCCCTATCTGCACGCCGACCTGTTCCGCGAGCACAAGCTGCGCCCGCCCAAGGGCGTCCTGCTCTACGGCCCGCCGGGCTGCGGCAAGACGCTCATCGCCAAGGCCGTCGCCAACTCCCTGGCCAAGCAGGTCGCGGAGAAGACCGGCCAGTCCGGCAAGAGTTTCTTCCTCAACATCAAGGGTCCCGAGCTGCTCAACAAGTACGTCGGCGAGACCGAGCGGCACATCCGCCTGGTCTTCCAGCGTGCTCGTGAGAAGGCTTCCGAGGGCACCCCCGTGATCGTGTTCTTCGACGAGATGGACTCGATCTTCCGCACCCGCGGCTCGGGCGTGTCCTCCGACGTGGAGAACACCATCGTCCCTCAGCTGCTGTCGGAGATCGACGGCGTCGAGGGGCTGGAGAACGTCATCGTCATCGGCGCCTCCAACCGCGAGGACATGATCGACCCGGCGATCCTGCGGCCCGGCCGCCTGGACGTCAAGATCAAGATCGAGCGGCCGGACGCCGAGGCGGCCAAGGACATCTTCTCCAAGTACCTCCTCGCCGAGCTGCCCCTCCACCCGGAAGATCTGTCCGAGCACGGTGGTTCCCGTGAGTCCACCATCCACGGCATGATCCAGAGCGTCGTCGAGCGGATGTACACCGAGAGCGAAGAGAACCGCTTCCTTGAGGTGACCTACGCCAACGGCGACAAGGAAGTCCTCTACTTCAAGGACTTCAACTCTGGCGCGATGATCCAGAACATCGTCGACCGGGGCAAGAAGATGGCGATCAAGCAGTTCCTGGAGAGCGGCCAGAAAGGCCTGCGGGTGCAGCACCTGCTCGCGGCCTGCGTGGATGAGTTCTCCGAGAACGAGGATCTGCCCAACACCACCAACCCCGACGACTGGGCCCGTATCTCCGGCAAGAAGGGCGAGCGGATCGTCTACATCCGCACACTCGTCTCCGGCAAGCAGGGCGCCGAAGCCGGCCGTTCCATCGACACCGTCGCCAACACCGGCCAATACCTGTAGCACCAGCGCCGGAAGGGGCCACTCAGCCCCTTCCGGCGTCGCTCTTGTCGGGGATGTGCCGCGCAGACCCCGCGGCTCACCCAGGCCTGCCTGCGCCTCGCCTCGGGCGCGTTCGGTGATACCGCAAGGCGACACGGCGGCTAGTGCAGCCCCACGACCTCACGGCTCTCAACGACGAAGATTTCGATGCTTCGCTGTGACAGAGGTGAAGCAAGGGAACCAAAGGGATCTTCGGGGCGTCTAAGTGGCCGTGCACCATCCCAACCGGCCGAAGCACGCTCACGGAGACGGCCGGCTGGCCGAGCTCGACCTTCTGCGGTTCATCGCCGCCCTGGCCGTGCTGGCCTTCCACTACCTGGTCGCCTACGCCTCCGTCTGGGGGGACCGGCCCGCCGAGCTCTTCCCCGCGGTCGCCCCCGTCGCCGGGCTCGGCATCTTAGGCGTCGAGCTGTTCTTCATGATCAGCGGGTTCGTCATCCTCATGAGCGCCTGGGGGCGTGGTCTCGGCGCCTTCGCCCGCTCCCGGGTCGTCCGGCTCTACCCGGCCTACTGGCTCAGCCTGATCGCCGTCGCCGCGCTCTACGGGCTCACCGGCGCCACCGCGCTCAACCCAAAACTTTCGCCAGAGCACTACCTGGTGAACGCCAGCATGTTCCAGCGATTGTTCAAGATCACCGACGCCGCCGGTGTCTACTGGTCGCTCTGGGCCGAGCTGCGCTTCTACCTGCTCATCGCGATCCTCGTCCTGGTGGGCGTCACCTACGGCCGGGTCCTGGTCTTCGGGGGCGTCTGGCTGGCAGCCGCGCTCGGCGCCGAACTGCTCGGCGACCCGGTGCTCAACGAGATCGTCATGCCGCGCTACGCGCCGTACTTCGTCGCCGGAATGGCCCTGTACCTCATCCACAAGCACGGCAGCGCCTGGCTTCCGTGGATCTACTTCGTCGCCGGCTGGGCCATGTCGCTGCACTCCGCACTCGAACGGGTGCACGGGCGCATCAAGGTCGCGGGGTTCAAGAACATGCCCGTCACCGACCTGAGCGTGATCATCACCATCACGCTGATCTTCGCCGTCATGGCCCTGGTCGCCCTCGGGCTGTTACGCGTGCGGTCGCGCGGCTGGCTCACCGCGCTCGGCGCCACGACCTACCCGCTTTACCTGTTCCACTCCACGATCGCGGTCGCGCTCATCCCCTTGCTCGTCGGGGATCTGCCGCCCTGGGTGGTGGCCACGGTCACCACGCTCGCGGCGGTCCTGCTGTCGTACGCCGTCTACTTCTTTGCCGAACGCCCCATCCAGCGGCTACTGAAGCCCCGCAGAACACCACAAAGCACATCAACGCCTGCCGTACAGGATGAAAAGGCTTCGGTGCCATAACTCTGTGACCCTGGGGCACTGTGAAGGGCATAGGCTCGGGCATATAAACGGCGGATAGACAGATCCGGACGAACAGAGGGTGCGCATGACGGTGCGTCGGGTGATGGGCATCGAGACCGAGTACGGCATCTCCGTACCAGGTCAGCCAGGCGCCAACGCGATGGTGACCTCCTCACAGGTGGTCAACGCCTACCTGGCGGCCTCGGCCGCCCGGGCACGCAGAGCGCGCTGGGACTTCGAGGAGGAGAACCCCCTACGCGACGCCAGAGGCTTCGACCTGGCCAGAGAGGTGGCCGACCCCACTCAGCTCACCGACGAGGACCTCGGCCTGGCCAACGTCATCCTGACCAACGGCGCCAGGCTCTACGTCGACCACGCCCACCCGGAATACTCCACGCCCGAGTGCACCAACCCGCGCGCCGCGGTGATCTGGGACAAGGCGGGGGAGCGGGTCATGTACGACGCGGCCCAGCGCGCCAGCGCCATCCCCGCCAACGCGCCCATCCAGCTCTACAAGAACAACACCGACGCCAAGGGCGCCAGCTACGGCTGTCACGAGAACTACCTCATGCGCCGGGCCACGCCCTTCGCCGACATCGTGCGCCACCTCACTCCGTTCTTCGTCTCCCGGCAGGTGGTCGTCGGCGCGGGCAAGGTCGGCATCGGGCAGGACTCGCGCGGTGACGGCTTCCAGATCAGCCAGCGGGCCGACTTCTTCGAGGTGGAGGTCGGGCTCGAGACCACGCTGAAGCGGCCGATCATCAACACCCGGGACGAGCCGCACGCCGACCCGGAGAAGTACCGGCGCCTCCACGTGATCATCGGCGACGCCAACATGTCGGAAATTTCGACATATCTAAAGCTAGGGTCGACGGCGCTCGTCCTTGCCATGATCGAAGACGGCTTCCTCACCCGCGACCTGGCCGTCGACAACCCCGTCCAATCCCTGCGCGCCGTCTCCCACGACCCCACCTGCCGCTACGAGATCCCGATGCGCGACGGCCGCAAGCTCACCGCCGTCCAGCTGCAGATGGAATACCTCGAACAGGCCCGCAAGTACGTCGAAGAGCGCGGCACCGCCCAGGACGAGATGAACAAGGACATCCTCGACCGCTGGGAGTCCGTCCTCACCCGTCTGGCCGAAGACCCCATGCAACTGGCCGGAGAGCTTGACTGGGTCGCCAAGCTCGAACTCCTCGAGGGCTACCGCAGCCGCGACGGCCTCGACTGGTCCCACCCCCGCCTCGGCCTCGTCGACCTGCAATACTCCGACATCCGCCCCGACCGCGGCCTGTACAACCGGCTCGTGGCCCGTGGCCGCATGCAGCGCCTCATCACCGAGGACGAGGTCGACCGGGCCGTCGAGAACCCGCCCACCGACACCCGCGCCTACTTCCGCGGTCGCTGCCTGCGCCAGTACAGCGAATCCGTGGCCGCCGCCTCCTGGGACTCCGTCATCTTCGACATCCCCGGCAGAGAGTCGCTGCAGCGCGTCCCCACCTTGGAGCCGCTGCGCGGCACCAAGGCCCACGTGGGCGAGCTCTTCGACCGCTGCCGCACCGCCGCCGACCTCGTCGCCGCCCTCACCGGCGGAGACTAGGGGCCCCTGGACGGCCGTGGCCGGCGAAAACCCAGGCTTGCGTACGACGTCCGTACCTTTCTGATCTACAACTCTGATCTACAACGTAAAGGCGTCCGGCTGTCAGAGCAGCCCGATGCCGAGTGTGAGCGTGCCCACCGCCAGGCTCGCCCCGCCCGCCATGGCCAGATAGATCAGCTTGCTGGGCTTGGTGTCGCTGGGGCGGGCCACCGACAGGAAGAAGCCCAGGGGCATCAGGATCGGGGCGGCCACGATCGACGTGCGTACCAAAGTCTTCCAGGCGTCGGACAGGTCGGCCTGGTCCACGTACAGCAGTGCCACCAGGCTGAACAGGACCAGCACGCCGGCGTGCGCGTGCCCGGCCCGCCACAGGCCGCGCCGGACCGGGTTGTCCCGGTAGCCGGGCACGTCGCGCATGAGGAACGCCAGCAGGGAGACGCCGCCGAAGGCGATCGTCGGGACCGTGATGAGGAGCACGCCGGCCGTGCTCAGGGATGCGGGGGACATGGTGAACCTCCTGGTGGGGCGAGGCTCCAGTATTGGATAGTGAAGCTATCTAGTCAAGTCGGCAAGATCGCGGGACGATCGGCGCGAAATGTCGCCCCGTTCGGGGAAGATATGGGCTAGAGAGGTAGTCCCCCACCGTGGAGGTTGGACATGGCCAGCAAGGACACCGGCGGACAGAAGCAGACCGGTCGGCGTGAGTCCGAGGTCGAGGAGACCGAGGCGTCGGCGGCACCGGAGGTGCAGGAGCGCCAGGAGAAGCTCACGGACGACGTGGACTCGATCCTGGACGAGATCGACGAAGTTCTCGAAGAGAACGCAGAGGAATTCGTGCGCTCGTATGTACAGAAGGGCGGAGAGTAGGGCAAAGCGGACAGACTTAAGGGTAAATCGGGTGGAAGCGCCGGAGGGGTTGAAGTGGTGCCCGGACTGCGGGGAGGTGAAAGAGGTCGTGGAGTTCGGGGCGAACAAGCGCATGGTCGATGGGCTGGCGCGATACTGCAAGGCTTGCTTCCGGGTGCGTTCCACGCAGAGTTATCGCAAGAGGATGGCTGCTCAGGGTAAGAGCGTGCGGGAGAGAGTCGAGGTTCCTGCCGGGCACAAGTACTGTCCGAGATGTGAGGTGGTCAAGGCTCATGGGGAGTTCGGGAGCAATAGATCACAGAAGGATGGGCTGACTGACTACTGCAAGCCGTGTCACAGTCAGGCGATGCGGGAGAACCGCATCAAGAACCACGGCAGCACGCGTAACTATCACCTGAAACGTCGCTACGGCATCAGCGAGGACGACTTCGAGCGGATGCTCGCTCAGCAGGGTGGCCTCTGTGCCATCTGTAAGGCTGTGCCGGGGACGTTCGTCGATCACTGTCATGTGAGCGGGCAGGTGCGCGGCGTTCTCTGCTTCAACTGCAACAACGGGCTCGGTCACTTCGAGGACGGCATGGCGGTGCTGGAGCGGGCCGCTCTCTACCTGGAGGGGGAGATTCTCTGGCCGGAGTTCGTGGTGCCGCCTGAGCGGCGCTCCGATGGGGCGGTGGCGCGCACCCGGTCCTATCACCTGGCCCGGCGTTACCGGATGCGGCATGAGGATGTCGAGCGGATGGTGGCCAGGCAGCATGGGTTGTGCGTGGTGTGCTGGATCCGGCCGCCTGAGCATGTCGATCACTGTCATCGGACCGGGGATGTGCGGTACGCGCTCTGTCTGCCGTGCAATACCGGGATCGGGCAGTTCCGGGATGATCCGGCGGTCGTGTGGCGGGCGCTGGCGTACGTGGAGGCCTCGCTGGAGGGCGACGGGGCGTCCGAGGTCTCCGATGAGGAGGTGCGGTCGTTGATCGCGGCCGAGGAGGAGGCGCGGTCGGCGTTCTACGAGCGGGCCGTGCGGGTCGGTTCGGGCATGTCGTAGGCGACGCCGAGGAGGCGTACTGGGCGGGTGAGGTCGAAGCAGCCGAGCGCGGTGAGCGCGGCGTCAATGAGGGTGGTCGGGTCGGTGGTGGAGGCCGGGGGGCTGGCGGGTCCGGGTGCGGAAGGGCGTGAAGCGGACCTTGACCGTGACGCGGGTGGCGAGGCGGCCCACGTCGGCGGTGTCGGCGGCGACCTGTTCGGCGAGGCCGGTGACCGCGGCGATGATGTCGGCGGTGTCGGTGAGGTCGAGGTGAAGGTGGTCTCGCGGCTGTGGCCTCGGGGGACCCAGGGGGTGGTGACGATCTCGGTTTCGCCTTTGCCGAGGGCGAGGTAGCGCAGCCAGGGGCCGTTGGTGGGACCGAAGCGGGCGGCGAGGTCGTGCGGGTCGGCGGTGGCGAGTTGGGCGACGGTACGCAGGCCGAGCTCGGCGAGTTCGGCCGAGGTTCTGGCGCCGATGCCCCAGAGGGCGTCGGTGGGGCGGTCGTTCATGACGTGCGCCCAGGTGTCGCTGGTGAGGCGGTGGACGCCGACGGGTTGGCAAGGTTCGAGGCGAGTTTGGCCTGGTGTTTGTTGTCGCCGATGCCGATGGAGCAGTCGAGGCCGGTGCGGGCGCGTACGGCTTGCTGGAGGGCGGTGGCGAGGGTTTCCGGCTGGTCGGTGCGGGCGCCGATGAAGGTTTCGTCCCAGCCCCATACTTCGACGTCGACGGGGGAGTCGCGCAGGGTGGTCATGACGCGCACGGAGGCGGCGTCGTAGGCGGGTGGGTCGCTGGGCAGGAAGACGGCGTCGGAGCAGCGGCGCAGGGCGGTGTGCAGGGGTGTGCCGGAGTGGACGCCGTGTTCGCGGGCTTCGTAGGTGGCGGTGGCGGCTACGGTGCGTGGGCGGGTGGGGTCGCCATCGCCACCGACGACGACGGGTCTGCCGCGGAGTTCGGGTGGCGTTGAAGTTCGACGGCGGCGATGAACTGGTCGAGGTCGAGATGCAGGATCCAGTCCCTCATGGTGTCTGTCCAGTATCGCTCGCGCGGGACGAAGGTCGCGGTGGGGTACGAGTCGCGTCAGCCGGTGATGGAGATGTTGGCCGCGCCGCCGACCAGTTCCTCGAGTTTCCGCTGGTAGGCGGCGGCCGCCTCGTCGGCGCTCTTGCCGCTGACGACGTCGGCGGTGGCTTCCCGCAGCAGGACGGAGACCTGCGGGTAGATGGCCAGGCCAGGCCGGTAGGCGGTGACGGGCAGCACGTCGTCGGCGATGTAACTCAGCATCGGGTCGCCGGCGAGCACGTCGTCGTTGACGTCGATGCGGGAGCTGACGCGGGTGCGGCCGGCGAGTTCCGAGGTGGTGGCCTCGGCGGAGTGCATGAAGGACAGCAGTTCCCAGGCGAGCGCGGGGTTCTCGGAGAACGGGTTGAGCACGCGTACGGCGCCGCCTGACATGCTGACATGGTCCTGGCCGCGGATGCCGGCGCCGGGCTTCTTGGCGGGGATCCTGGTGTAGCCGACGATCTGGTCGCGGTCCTTCATGGGGGCTATGCCGGCGCCTGGTTCGATGACCGAGCGCCAGAAATAGTCGCTCTCGGCCAGGATGGCGATCTTCCCGTCGGCGAACTGGGCGAAGGATTTGTCGCGGCCTTTGGCCTCCTGCTGGAGTTTGGGGTCACCGAGGCCGCTGCCGCCGTAGATCTGCTGGTAGAAGCCGAGCACGTCCTTCATGGCCCGGCTCGCGCCGGTCCACTTGTCCTGGGCGTGGATCTCCGCCCCGGCGCCGGCGAGCAGCGGCAGGACGCCCTGCATGGTGGTGGCCTCGCCCATGGCGCTGCCGGCGTTGATCTGGATGGGGGTGGGCACGCCGGCGGCCTTGAGCGCGGTGCCGGCGTCGATGATGTCCTGCCAGCTGCCGGGGTTCCAGGTTCGTGGCAGGCCCGCCTTGGCGAACAGGGTCTTGTTGTAGAACAGGACGCGGCCGTCGGTGCCCTGGGGCAGCCCGTACTTCCTGCCGTCGAAGATGCCGAGTCCTTGCACGGCCGGGGGGATCTGGGACCAGCCGCTCCAGGAGTCGACGGCGGCGCCGCCGACTTCGGCGAGCGGCTCGATGTAGCCGGCCTGCGCGAACTCGCCGATCCAGATGCCGTCGAGGTCGATGACGTCGGCGGCGGTCCTGGCCTTGAGGTCGAGTGCGATCTTGGTCTTGTACTGCTCGTCGTCGACGCCGCTCGGCTCGAAGAGCACCTTGACGTCGCGGTGGGTCTTCTCGAACCGGGGGATGACCCACTGCTTGATCCAGTCGGCGGACGCGGAGTTCTTGCCGCCGGAGATGGCGTTGGCGGCGATGGTGAGGGTGATGCCGCCGCCTTCGGCGGGGGCGCCGGTTACGCAGGAGGTGAGCGCCAGGAGGGCGAGGGCCGCGAGCACCGCCGGGCGGCTCGGGAGTCGCATGTCGGCCTCCTGTCGAGGGCGGGCGGACATATCGACGATCGCATGGGCTTTCGTGGGCGTAAAGAAACGATCTGGTGATCGGTTCGCCGTGAGCTGATCGTGGGAAGTGCAGACAGCGACGCAAGAACAGTAGGGTCGCTTCAGGGACACTGACATGGGAGGGAGTCGCGTGGCATCGCACAGGGATCTGCCCGCCGGCTTGAGAGACCAGCTTTTCCACAACACAGGGAGTTCCTCGTTCACCGACTTCGTCGGCTCATATGCGCCCGAGCTGTTGCCGCTTCGGAATGAGGTGCTGGCCACGCCGATCGGCGACCAGGTCCCGCACGCGACCACGATCATCGCCGCGACCTTCGCCGGGGGTGTGGTGATGGCGGGAGACCGGCGTGCGACGTCGGGCAACATCATCTCCCAGCGTGACGTCGAGAAGGTGTTCCGCACTGACGACTATTCCTGCATGGGCATCGCGGGCACGGCCAGCACCGGCATCGAGATGGCCAGGCTCTACCGGGTGGAGCTGGAGCACTACGAGAAGCTCGAGGGCCGCACCATGTCGGTGGCCGGCAAGGCCAACCGGCTGGCGACGATGATCCGGGGCAACCTGGCGATGGCGATGCAGGGGCTGGTGGTGGTGCCGTTGTTCGCCGCCTACGACCCTGCCGCCGACGCCGGGCGGATCTTCAGCTACGACGTGGCGGGCGGGCCTTACGAGCGGGAGCGGTTCGACGCGATCGGCTCCGGTTCGATCTTCGCGCGGGGTTCGCTGAAGAAGCTCTACCGTGACGGCGCCTCGGCCGACGACATGGCGATGACGCTGATCCAGGCGCTGTACGACGCGGCCGACGACGACTCGGCGACCGGTGGTCCTGACGTGACGCGGAAGATCTGGCCGATCGTGTCGGTGGTCGACGCCGACGGTTTCCGGCGCCTGAGCGAGGAGCAGGTGACCGGTTATGTCGAGCGGATGCTCGAGGCTCGCTTGATCTCCCCTGACGGCCCCATCGCCCCGCTGCGTTAGAAAGGACCACCCCACGTGTCGATGCCTTTCGGATATGCGTCCCCTGAGCAGATCATGCGGGACAAGGCGGACTACGCGCGCAAGGGGATCGCGCGGGGCCGCTCCGTCGTCGTGCTGCAGTACGTCGACGGGATCCTGTTCGTCGCGCCCAACCCTTCCAAGGCGCTGCACAAGATCAGCGAGATCTACGACCGCATCGGGTTCGCGGCCGTGGGCCGCTACAACGAGTTCGAGGAGTTGCGGCTGGGCGGCATCCGCTACGCCGACATCAACGGTTACACCTACGACCGCTCCGATGTGACGGGTCGTGGCCTGGCCAACCTCTACGCCTCCAACCTGGGCCGGATCTTCACCGATTCGATCAAGTCGCTCGAGGTGGAGGTGGTGGTGGCCGAGGTGGGTGACGAGCCTGACGGTGACGCCATCTACCGGTTGACGTTCGACGGCTCGGTGTTCGACGAGCACGGGTTCGCGGCGATGGGCGGTCAGGCGGAGGCGGTGTCGACGCGGCTGAAGGAGCGCTACCGCGAGTCGATGTCGCTGTCGGCGGCGCTGGAGGTGGCGCTGGCGGCCCTCACCGAGCCCGGTGGCGAGCGGCCGCCGGTGACGCAGCTGGAGGTGGCGGTGCTGGATCGCAATCGCGAGCACCGCAAGTTCCTGCGGCTGACGGGCTCACGCCTGGAGCGCCTGCTGCCTTCTGCCGACGCCTCGGCGCCCGCACCCGCCGCGGAGGAGGGTGAGAAGCCGCCGCCCACCGGCCCCGAGGGAGACGTGGACGACGGCTCTTCGCCGCTGTAGGACCAGGCCGCCGGCATCCCAGGGTGTCGGCGGCCCTTTGGGTGTGATTTGTATCACTATGTGCCGGTCGAACTCCGGGACGGCCCTGGCCATCGAACGATCCATGAAGATTCTTACGCGTAGCCTCCTCGCGACCGGTGCGGCCGCGGCCATGATCCTCGCGTCCGGCGCGGCGGCCGAGGCCGCCGCCATCCCGAAGTACAAGGCCCCGGAGGTCTTCGGGAAGACGTTCCAGGCGGATCCGAAGCATGACTTCACCAAGCGCATCAGCCCCCGGCACAACGGCATCCTGCGCGGCTGGATCACCCACGTGAGCGGCTCCGTGGCCGAGTACGAGCCCATCAAGTGGAAGAAGGGCACCGTCACCGAGGGCCGCTTCGTCGGCCCGCCCGAGGGTGACGTGACGGCCTACGCCTCGCCCATCGCCAAGAACGTGGTCTTCCTGTCGGCGTTCGGCTGCGGATCGAAGATGGTCAATGTGACCGTCAGCGGAAAGCACGGGCTCGGCAGCAAGCGCTGCTCCAGGGCGGACCTGGTCAAGCGGCACAAGGGTGGCGGGCACCCGGCGCTCATCACCGTCCACCAGGGCAAGATCGTAAAGCTTCAGGAGATCTACACGCCCTGACGGGCGGCGAAAGGGCTCCGCGGGGGCGCGAGCACAGGTGAAGCGGGGTGTGCGGAAAACACCAGGAGAGATCTCTCCCGTTGGCCGATCCGTGGGCATAGTGTGAGGTGATGGATCGTCGCATCTTCGGGCTGGAGAACGAGTACGGCGTGACCTGCACGTTCAGGGGGCAGCGCAGGCTGTCCCCGGACGAGGTCGCGCGCTACCTGTTCCGGCGAGTCGTGTCCTGGGGCCGATCGAGCAACGTCTTCCTCCGCAATGGCGCACGCCTGTATCTCGACGTGGGCAGCCACCCTGAATACGCAACACCTGAATGTGACAACGTCATCGAGCTCGTCACCCATGACAAAGCCGGTGAGCGCATCCTCGAGGGCCTTCTGGTCGACGCCGAGAAACGGCTGCGCGAAGAGGGCATCGCCGGGGACATCTATCTCTTCAAGAACAACACCGACTCGGCCGGCAACTCCTACGGCTGCCACGAGAACTATCTGGTCGGCAGGCACGGCGAGTTCGGCCGCCTGGCCGACGTGCTGATTCCGTTCCTGGTGACGAGGCAGATCATCTGCGGTGCCGGCAAGGTGCTGCAGACTCCGCGCGGGGCGGTCTACTGCGTGTCGCAGCGGGCCGAGCACATCTGGGAGGGCGTCTCGTCCGCCACCACCCGCTCCCGGCCGATCATCAACACCCGGGACGAGCCACACGCCGACGCCGAGCGGTTCCGCCGCCTGCACGTCATCGTGGGCGACTCCAACATGAGCGAGACCACCATGCTGCTCAAGGTCGGCGCCACCGACCTGGTGCTGCGCATGATCGAGGCGGGCACGGTGATGCGTGACCTGTCGCTGGAGAACCCGATCAGGGCGATCCGGGAGGTCTCCCACGACATGACGGGCAGGCGCAGGGTGCGCCTGGCCAACGGCCGTGAGGCCTCCAGCCTGGAGATCCAGCAGGAATACCTGTCGAAGGCGAAGGACTTCGTCGACCGGCGCGGCGGCGATGCCATCGCCCACCGGGTGCTGGAGCTGTGGGAGCGCACGTTGCACGCGGTCGAGACGGGCAATCTCGATCTGGTGGCGCGGGAGATCGACTGGGTGACGAAATATCAGCTGATCGAGCGTTACCGCAAGAAGTACGACCTGCCGCTGTCGTCGCCGCGCGTGGCGCAGCTCGACCTCGCCTATCACGACGTGCACCGTAAGCGTGGCCTGTTCTACCTGCTGCAGAAGCGCGGCTCGGTGGAGCGGGTGGCCTCCGACCTGAAGATCTTCGAGGCCAAGTCGGTGCCGCCGCAGACGACCAGGGCGCGGCTGCGGGGTGAGTTCATCCGCAAGGCGCAGGAGAAGCGGCGCGACTTCACCGTCGACTGGGTGCATCTCAAGCTCAACGACCAGGCTCAGCGGACGGTTCTGTGCAAGGACCCGTTCCGATCGGTGGACGAAAGGGTCGACAAACTCATCGCGGGCATGTAAACAAAGCAGTTTACCTCGGCCCTACCGAGAGTCAGATAGTGTGGCGCGAATCTGACGTCTTTTCCGAGGGAAGTCCATGCGCCGCGCTCTGGCCGTCCTGGCCGCCGTGCCTTTGATCTTCTTCGCCGCCGCGTGCGGCTCCGACACCCCGGCGGCTCCGGCCGCCGGGGGCTCGTCCTCAGCGGCGGGCGCGGGGGTGAAGGTCACCGGTGAGGTGGGTGCCAAGCCCACGGTGACCTTCCCCTCCGGGTCGCCTGCCACCAAGTCCTCCTTCGAGGTGCTGACGGCGGGGACGGGTCCGGCCGTGAAGGCCGGTGACAAGGTCATCGTCAACCTGACCGTCTACAACTGGGACGGTCAGCAGAACGCCTTCCAGGGGTCCTCCTACGACACCAAGGCTCCGGAGACCATCCCGGTCAACGAGCAGCTCCCGCAGGTGCTGCGGGACGGCTTCACCAAGGTGAAGCACGGCGGCCGCCTGCTGGCCGTGATGGCCAGCGACTCCGCTCCGCAGCAGCAGCAGGGCACGCCGCCGCAGCCGACGAAGGTGTTCGTGCTGGACGTGGTCGGCGCGCCGCCGGTGGCCCTCAAGGCCGCCACCGGCAAGGAGACCGGCGACAAGCTCAAGGGCGTCAAGGTCGTCAACCCGGGCGGCGACAAGGCGCCCACGCTGACGACCAAGACGGGTGACAAGCCGTCGAAGGAGCTCGTCGTCAAGACCCTCATCAAGGGCACCGGCGAGAAGGTCAAGCCGACGCAGACGCTCACCGTCCACTACACGGGCAAGATCTGGGGCACCGACAAGGAGTTCGACTCCAGCTGGACCCGGGGCGAGCCGGCGGCGTTCCCGCTGGCCAACGTCATCCAGGGCTGGCAGAAGGGCCTGGCCGGGGTGCCGGTCGGCAGCCGGGTCGTGATGAGCATCCCGCCGGACCTCGGCTACGGAGCTCAGGAGCAGCAGGGCATCCCCGCCAACAGCACGCTGGTGTTCGTGGTGGACATCCTGTCGGCCTACTGACCGACGCTCGCGCACGCGGGCGCCCTGCCGGGTGCCCACGCGGCGCACCCTGCCCGGCCTGCTGACCGGCGGTCGCGGTACGCGGTAGCATCGCGAGGCCCGGGGGCAGGACGCCGCCGGGCCTCGCCGCACGGGAGGTCGCCGATGCGCCGCCGTACCATCGCGTTGCTGCTGATCCCGCTGCTGGCCCCGGCGGCGTGCTCCGGTTCGCCGTCCGAGCCGGAGGTGGCGGGCGCGTTCGGCGCCCGGCCCACGGTCGTCTTCCCCACCGGCAGGCCGGCGGCCGAGCTGCGGATCAACCAGCTCGCCGCGGGCAGCGGCGCGACGCTGGAGCAGGACGACGTGGCGATCGTGCAGTACACCGCGCACGTGTGGGACGGCGGTGCGAACCGGCTGGTGGACTCCAGCTTCAACCGTGGCGCCCCGGCCGCCTTCCCGCTCGGCCGGCTGCCGCCCGGCCTGGACCGGGCGCTGCGGGGCCGCAAGGTGGGCAGCCGCGTGGTCGCCGCCATCCCGCCGGGTGACGGCCTGCGCGACGAGCTGCTCTACGTGGTCGACATCCTCGGCGCCCACGGCCGGGACACCACGGTGGAGGCGGCCGGCGGGTCGCTGGCGGGCGTACGCGTCACCGGCACGGACCGGCCACGGCTGACAGTGCCCCGGACGGCTCCCCCCACAGCGTTCACCGCCACGGTCCTGTCCCGCGGCTCCGGCCCCGCCACGCAGACCGGCCGGCTCCTCGTCGCCCAGTGCGTGGGCGTGGTCTGGGACGGGGGCCGGGTCTTCGACTCGACCTGGCGCACCGGCCGGCCGAAGACCTTCACGATCGGCGACGGAAGCGTGATCAGAGGCTGGGACCGGGCACTGCTCGGCGTGCCCGTGGGCAGCCGCGTCCTGATGATCGTCCCGCCCGCCGACGGCTACGGCACCGCCGGCCACCCGCCCTCCGGCATCCGCCCGCAGGACACCCTGGTCTTCGCGGTCGACATCCTGGCAGCGTACTGAGCCACGTACGCGTCGGGTGGTCGCGCGCGAGGACCCTGGGCATCCCCTTCGCGACGCCAAGGTCGTGCGCGGGAAGTGGCGCCAAGGTCGTGCGCGGGAAGTGCGGTGCTCGCCGTGGTTCGCGAGGGCGCCTGGCGGCGTGGGTGCGGCGCGTCGGAGGCTCGCCCGCGCCCAGAAGCGGCTCTGAGAGCGCCGCGCGGGCTCCCCTAGACTGCGGCTGTGAGCGACGACGACCTCCAGGCGCTGGGGCTGCTGCAGGATCCGGTCCGGCGGAGCCTGTACGACGCCGTGGCGGCCGGAGGCGGCGAGGTGGGCAGGACGGAGGCGGCGCAGGCCGCCGGGGTGTCCAGGACGCTCGCCGGCCATCATCTGGACAAGCTCGTCGAGGCGGGGCTGCTGGAGAGCGGGTTCCGCCCCCAGGAGCGCAAGGGGCCGGGCAGCGGCAGGCCCGCCAAGGTCTACCGCAGGGCGGCGGGGGACCGGTCGGTGAGCCTGCCGCCGCGCGACTATGTCTCGCTTGCCTCGGTGCTGGCCGAGGTGGTCGACGAGCTGGGCGCCGAGGAACGGGCCGAGCGGGCGGCACGCGGGGCGGGCCGCCGGCTGGCCGGGCGGCACGGCGGCGAGCCGGTGGAGTCGGTGCTGCGCGGGCGCGGCTACGAGCCGTACCCCGACGACGGCGTCCTGCGCATGCGCAACTGTCCCTTCCACGTGCTGTCGCACGAGCAGCCGCTGCTGGTGTGCTCGATGAATCTGGCCCTGTGCCAGGGCCTGCTGGAGGGGCTCGGCGACGATCCGGGGCGGGCGCGGCTGGATCCGCGCCCGGGGGAGTGCTGTGTCACCGTTTCTAAAACAAATGACAATTGACATAGAAGGGGGAAGGTGATCTGCTGAGCGTCATGCATCTCGCTCAGCTCAACATCGCGCACCTGCGCGCGCCCGTCGACTCCGCCGAGCTCGCCGAGTTCGTGGCCCTGCTGGAGCCCATGAACGACCTCGCCGACCGGTCGCCAGGCTTCGTGTGGCGGCTCAAGGAGAGCGACGTGGACCCGACCGCCACCGTCGTGCACGACTACGGCGACCACCTGCTGGTCAACTTCTCGGTGTGGGAGTCCCGCGACGCGCTGTGGGACTACGTCTACCGCAGCGGCCACCTGGAGGTGCTGCGCCGGCGCCGGGAGTGGTTCCACCGGGTGGCGGAGCCGTACACCGTGATGTGGTGGACCCCCGAAGGCGACCTCCCGTCACTCGACGAGGCGATGCGGCGTCTCGAACGCCTCAGGACGGAGGGGCCGGGCCCCGAGGCGTTCACCTTCAAGGACTCTTACGCCAGCAGCGAGGCGGCGAACCTGCCCGCCGCCGCCGAGGCCAGGAAGTAGGCCAGGTCCTCCTCCAGCCCCCGGCCCATCGTCGACAGCCTGACCGGCGAGGCGCGCAGCGCCTCGTGCAGGCCGTCGACCGGCACCGGCACCAGCTCGTGCCGGACCGCCAGCAGCTCCGCCTGATCTCTGACCCGCTCGCCGAACGCGCCCGGCAGCATCGGCACCGGCACCTGGGCGCGGGTCAGCGCCACCCGCCCGTAGGCGGTCAGCGAGTGGTGGGAGACGCCGAGGTGGCGCTCGCGCAGGTCGCCCTCGCTCACCCGCAGCGCCGCCACCGGCCGCCCCTGCAGCACCGACGCCGCGTTGACCGCCTCGCCCGCCGACACCCCGGAGAACCCCCAGCGGGTGCCCGTGCCCAGGTTGCCGGGCCCCTGGGTGACGATCGCCACGTCCGCCTCCAGCACGTGCCGGGCGGCCAGCAGCCCGGTGTGGGTGGTGACGGCCTCCACGTCCCCGCCGAACGCCTGCCCGACCGTGACCACCCCGGACAGCCAGCCGATCTCCCGCAGCCGGGCGGCCGCCATGGAGAACCACGCGGGCAGCGCCCCGCCGTCCAGCATCACGTACGCCACCCGTAGGTCCCGCGCGGCCGTGTCGTACAGCCCGCACAGGATCGGCGGCAGCGCCGAGTGCAGGTCGGCGACCACGACCGGCATCCCGTCGACGGAGTCCGCCTCGCGCAATCGGTCATGGAACGGGGAGTCCTGCTCGTCCGCGCCCAGCACCGTGGCCTGCAACGGCGTGTAGCGGGCCTTCACCAGGTGCCCGGGGCCTTGCGGATCTTGCGGCAAACGGTTCGGCACGGCCACCACCATGGCGTAACCTCCCGTACCGAGACCCATTGCGAGTGCCGTCGTGTTGAGCAGCACCTCGTCGCCGGGCTCCGGGCGGCCCACCAACGCTGGATAGGCCAGTGCCCGGTACAACGCGCCGGGCTCCGCGCCCGGTGGGTTGTCCCCTTCGGGGACGGCGACTTCCAGCTCCATCGCTCCCGGCCACTCGCGCCGGATCCGCACAACCTCGCCCTTGCGCCATCTGATCACGGGGGCAGGGTAGCGTCGTTGAAGGAGGAGTGAGCAGATGTCGCGCCGTAAGACCGAGCGGTTGCTGAACCTGGTGATCTGCCTGCTCGCCACCCGCCGCCCGCTGTCGGCCGAGCAGATCCGGCACGCCGTCCCCGGTTACGACCGTGACGGCGACGAGGCGTTCCAGCGGATGTTCGAGCGGGACAAGAACGAGTTGCGCGAGATCGGCATCCCGATCGACGTGGTGCGCGACCCGTGGGAGGACGAGCCCGGCTACCGCATCGAGCGGCAGTCCTACGAGCTGCCGGAGATCGTGCTGGAGCCGGACGAGGCGGCGGTGCTGGGCGTGGCCGCGCAGGTGTGGCAGCGGGCCAGCCTGGCCGAGGCCGCATCCGGCGCGCTGCTGAAGCTGCGCGCCGGCGGCGTCGCCACCGACGAGACGGTCGGCGGGAGCGTCGGGGGAGGGGCGCTGGAGCTGCGGGTCGACACCCGCGACCCGGCCTTCCCCGCGCTGTGGGAGGCCGTCCGCGACCGGCGGGTGGTGCGCTTTGACTACCGCGGCGCGGGCAGCGAGAACGTGCACACCCGCACCGTCGAGCCGTGGGGCGTGGTGAGCCGCCGCGGCCGGTGGTATCTGGCCGGGTTCGACCGGGGACGGGACGCGCCGCGGGCCTTCCGGCTCAGCCGTATCACCGGGCCGGTCACGGCCGTGGGCAGGAGCGGCGCCGTCGAGGTGCCGCAGGGCGTCGACCTGCGGGCCATGGTGGGCTTCCCGGACGAGCCGACGCAGGCGCGCACCGCGCTCGTCCGGGTCCGGCAGGGCACCTGCGAGGGGCTGCGCCAGCTGTCCGGCGCCGTGCGCGCGGGCGCCGGCGGGTGGGACGAGGCCGAGCTGCCCTTCACCGACCCGGACCGGCTGGCCGGATGGATGGCCAGCCTGGGCGCGGACGTCGAGGTGGTCGAGCCACCGGACGCCCGCGAAGCCGTCATCCGCCGACTGAAGGGGGCGCTGGCGTGAGTGGATCCGCCGACCGGCTGCCAAGACTCCTCGCGCTCGTCCCCTACCTGATGTCCCACCCGGGCGCTCAGGTGGGCGAGGTGGCCGAGGTGTTCGGGCTGAGCGAGAAGCAGCTCATCGACGACCTGCAGCTCGTGTGGATGTGCGGGCTGCCGGGGCACACCCCTGGCGACCTCATCGACGTGTCGTGGGACGGCGGTGAGATCCTCATCGACAACGCCGACACCATCGCCAGGCCGCTGCGCCTGGGCATCGACGAGGCCAGCGCGCTGCTGGTGGCGCTGCGCATGCTGGCCGCCAGCCCGGACCTCGCCGAGGTGCGCGGCGACGCGCTGCCGCGGGTGGTGGCCAAGCTGGAGCAGGCCGCCGGCGAGGGCGCCGCCCTGGTGAGCAACCAGGTCGCGGTGGACGTGGACGCCGCCCCCGACGCGCTGCCGCGGGTGCGCGAGGGCCTGACGCTGCGGCGCAGGCTGTCGCTGCGCTACTACGTGCCGGGCCGCGACGAGGTGACACCGCGCGAGGTGGACCCGATGCGGATCGTGGTCGCCGACGGCCGCACCTACCTGGAGTGCTGGTGCTACCGCGCCGAGGCGATGCGGCTGTTCCGGCTGGACCGGATGCTCGGCGTGCAGGTGCTGGACGTGCCGGCCGACCCGCCCGCCGGGGCCGAGCCCATCGACGTCGCCCAGGGGGTCTTCCGGCCGTCGCCGACCGACGAGCTGGTGGAGCTGGAGGTCACCGCCGCCGGGCGGTGGGTGGCGGAATACTACCCGTGCGAGCAGGTGACCGAGCTCGGTGAGGGCCGGTTGCGGATCACGCTGCGCGCCCGCGACGAGGACTGGATCGTCAAGCTCGCGCTACGGCTGGGCGACACGGGCAGGGTCGTGGCGCCCGCCGCGATGGCCGTCCGGGTGCGGCAGGAGGCCGAGCGGGCTCTGTCCCTGTACGCTCATGGGGCATGACGGTGATCTTTCTGGCGACCGGTCTCGGTGTGGCCGGAGTGGCCGTGCTCGCGATCGCGGGTGGCCGTGTGACACTCGCGGCACGTAGTCTTGACAGAGAAATAGCCGAGGCGCGTGCTCAGCTCGAGCCGAGGCAGGCCAGATCGGACGCCACTCGGGGGTGAGACCACCCCCAGGGCAGCGTACGATCGGGGCTGATAAGAGCCTTCGCACCATAAGGACGTCCCATGTCGCAACTCGGAGTTCCCGAACTTCTGATCATCGCAGGCGTGCTCGTCCTGCTGTTCGGCGCCAAGAAGCTGCCGGATGTGGCCCGCGGCGTCGGCAGGTCGCTGCGCATCTTCAAGTCGGAGACCGCCAAGCTCCGCGACGACGACGATGACGCTCAGCCGGCCGCCCAGCCGACCGTGCAGGCCACGCAGACCGCCACCCCGCAGCCGCAGCCGGTCGCGCCCCAGCAGATCCCGCCCGCCGCGCCGGTGGTCTCGGCCGAGGAGCAGGCCCGCCAGCTCGAGGAGCAGGCGGCCAGGCTGCGCGCCGGTGCCGGGCAGGCCAACAAGCAAGCCTGACCTCATCCCTCCTCATCACCTGGACCGCTAGATGGCGCTGCTCAAACGGTCACGACCACAAGCACCTGCCGCCGACGCCGACCCCGAGGGTCGCATGCCGCTCATGGAGCATCTGCGTGAGCTGCGTAACCGGTTGCTGATCGCGACGATCGCCGTGGTCGTCGGCATCATCGTCGGCTGGTTCGTCTTCGATCCGGTTTGGGCGTTCATCAAGGCGCCCTTCTGTGAGACACCGCAGGCCCAGCAGTTGCGCGAGGGCACCTGCACGCTCACCTACAGCGGCATCTTCCAGTCCTTCTTCCTGACGTTGAAGGTCTCGGCGATGGTGGGCCTGGTCGTCTCCTCGCCCGTCTGGCTCTACCAGCTCTGGGCGTTCGTCACCCCGGCCCTCTACCGCAACGAGAAGCGCTACTCGCTGACCTTCCTGGTGGTGGCGATCCCGCTGTTCCTGCTGGGCGCCGTGCTGGCCTACCTGATCATGGACACCAGCCTGGCGATCATGCTGGGCTTCTCACCCTCCGACGCGGTCGCCACGATCCAGATCGACGAGTACGTCAACTACGTGCTCATCATGCTGGTGATCTTCGGTATCTCCTTCGAGCTGCCGCTGCTGCTGGTGTTCCTCAACATCATCGGCGCGCTGTCCCGGTCCACCGTGACCAAGCACCGCCGGACCATCATCGTCGCGATGTTCGCCTTCGGCGCGGTCATCACGCCGGGCGGTGACCCGTTCGCGATGATCGCGCTCGCCCTGCCCATGATCGCTCTGTACTTCCTGGCCGAGCTGTTCATGTACGTCCGCGAGAGGCGGATGCCGGCCGACGAGTTCGCCGGTTTGGACGACGACGAGGCTTCGCCACTAGAAGAGGATTCCGGTTCCACGCGATAGGCGATAAGTTCCGGGCGTGGCCCCTCAACTAGCCCTGCTCGTGAACCCGGCCGCCCGCGGCGGCCGGACGCTTCGCCTGCTCGACCCCGTGGCCCGCCGCCTGCGCGCGGGCGGGGCCGAGCTGTCGGTGATCGTCGGTGTGGACGCCGCCGACGCCCTGGAACGGGCCTGCGCCGCCGTGGCCGAGCGCCCTGACGCGCTCGTGGCCTTCGGCGGCGACGGCCTGGTCCACCTGGCCGTGCAGGCCGTGGCGGGCACCGACGTGCCGCTCGGCATCATCCCCGCCGGGACGGGCAACGACATCGCCGGCGCGCTCGGCGTGCCGGGCAAGGATCCGATCGCCGCGGCCAGGACCGTGCTGCGGATGCGGCCGCGGGTGATCGACGCGGTGGGCGTCAGCTCCGGCACCGGGCAGGAGCTGTTCGCCGGGGTGCTGTGCAGCGGGTTCGACTCGCGGGTGAACGAGCGGGCCAACGAGCTCACCTGGCCGACCGGGATGGCCCGCTACCTGGTGGCCACCGCGCAGGAGTTGCGCGCGTTCGAGCCCATCCCGTTCCGGGTCACGCTGGACGGCGGCGAGCCGATCGAGCGGGAGGCCATGATGGTGGCGGTGGCCAACACCGGCTCCTACGGCGCCGGCATGCGGGTCTGCCCCGGCGCGCTGCCCGACGACGGGCTGCTGGACGTGGTGATGGTGGGAGCGCTGTCCAAGCGGGAGTTCCTGCGGGTCTTCCCGCGCGTCTACCGCGGCTCGCACATCACCCACCCGGCCGTGTCGGTGTGGCAGGCCAGGAGCGTCACGCTGGAGGCGCCAGGCGTGGTGGCCTACGCCGACGGGGAACGCATCGGGCCGGTCCCGGTCACATGCGAGATCCGGCCTGGGATGTTACGTGTCCTCACGTGAGCCGTACTTTGTAAAGGCGCCGGCGCGGGAAGGTGATCTCAACAGCCCCGTGAGGGCCGACCGGAATGCCGATTTCGGTAGGCTGGCGGTTATGACAACGCCAGCGGAACGCTACGCGGCCTTCCGTCAGAGATATGCCGATGACGGGGCCGCTCTCAGGTCGTTCCGGGGCCTGTACGACTTCGAGCTCGACGACTTCCAGATCGACGCCTGCCGGGCGCTGGAGGCGGGCGACGGCGTGCTGGTGGCCGCGCCCACCGGCTCGGGCAAGACGGTCGTCGGCGAGTTCGCCGTCCACCTCGCCCTGGAGCAGGGCCGCAAGTGTTTCTACACCACCCCCATCAAGGCGCTGTCCAACCAGAAGTACAACGACCTGGTGAAACGGTACGGCACCGCCAAGGTGGGGCTGCTGACCGGCGACAACAGCGTCAACGGCGAGGCCCCGATCGTCGTCATGACGACCGAGGTGCTGCGCAACATGCTCTACGCCGGCTCCGCCACGCTGGCCGGGCTGGGGTTCGCCGTCATGGACGAGGTCCACTACCTGGCCGACCGCTTCCGCGGCGCGGTGTGGGAAGAGGTCATCATCCACCTGCCCGAGTCGGTCAGGCTGGCGGCCCTGTCGGCGACGGTGAGCAACGCCGAGGAGTTCGGCGAGTGGCTCGGCGAGGTGCGCGGCGACACGACCGTGATCGTGGACGAGGTCCGGCCGGTGCCGCTGTGGCAGCACATGATGATCTCCGGCAGGATCTACGACCTGTTCATGACCGACGACGAGACGCCGCGCATCAACCCGACGCTGATGCGGGTGACGCGCGACGCCGAGCGGCTCACCGGCGGCCGGGGGCGGCGCGGCTACAGCAGGCCGGGCCGGTCGGGGCCGCCGGACCGGGCCCAGGTGATCGAGAAGCTCGACGCCGAGGGGCTGCTGCCGGCGATCACGTTCATCTTCTCCCGGGCGGGCTGCCAGGCGGCCGTCAAGCAGTGCCTGTACGCCGGGATCCGGCTCACCACCGAGCGGGAGCGGCACGAGATCAGGCAGCTCGTCGACGAGCGGACCGCGCACCTGCCGGACGAGGACCTGGCGGTGCTCGGCTATCTGGAGTGGCGCGACTGCCTGGAGCGCGGCCTGGCGGCGCACCACGCGGGCATGCTGCCGGCCTTCAAGGAGGTTGTCGAGGAGCTGTTCACCCGCGGCCTGGTCAAGGCGGTGTTCGCCACCGAGACGCTGGCGCTGGGCATCAACATGCCCGCCCGCAGCGTGGTGATCGAGAAGCTCGACAAGTGGAACGGCGAGACCCACGCCGACCTTACCCCGGGTGAATACACCCAGCTCACCGGCCGGGCGGGGCGGCGCGGCATCGACGTCGAGGGCCACGCCGTGGTGCTGTGGCAGCCGGGCATGGACCCGCTGTCGGTGGCCGGTCTGGCGAGCACCCGCACCTACCCGCTGCGCTCCAGCTTCCAGCCCTCCTACAACATGGCGGTCAACCTGGTCGGCCAGTTCGGCCGCGAGCGTGCCAGGGCGCTGCTGGAGGAGTCGTTCGCGCAGTTCCAGGCCGACCGGGCGGTCGTCGGGCTGGCCAAGCAGTTGCGCAAGCACGAGGAGGCGCTGGAGGGCTACCAGGAGGCCATGACCTGCCACCTGGGTGACTTCACCGAATACTCGGGGCTGCGCAGGCGGCTGTCGGACCGCGAGGCGGAGCTGTCCAAGCAGCGCGGAGCCGTGCGCCGGGCGGCGGCCGTGCGGTCGCTGGAGGCGCTGCAGCCGGGCGACGTGATCAGGGTGCCGGGCGGGCGCCGGGCCGGGCTGGCGATCGTGCTCGACCCGGGCCGCAACCCGCGTGGCAACGGCCCCAGCCCGCTGGTGCTCACGATCAGCAAGCAGGTCAAGAAGCTCGACCCGGCGGACTTCCCGGTGCCGGTCGAGCCGATCGAGAAGCTGCGCATCCCGAAGAACTTCAACGCCCGCGCCCCGAAGGAGCGCGCCAACCTCGTCTCCACGCTGCTCGCCAAGATCGGTGACCGCGACCTGGGCAAGCCGGCCAGGGCGCGTGACCACGCGGTGGAGGACGACGAGATCAACGAGCTGCGGCGGCGCATCCGGCAGCATCCCTGCCACGGCTGCGACGAGCGGGAGGACCACGCCCGCTGGGCCGAGCGCTACTACAAGCTGCAGCGCGAGACCGAAGGGCTGCGCCGCCGGGTGGAGGGCCGTTCGCACGTCATCTCGCGGACCTTCGACCGGATCTGCTCGGTGCTGGAGCAGCTCGGCTATCTGCAGGAGGAGGCCGTCACCGACGAGGGCCGCCGGCTGGGCCGCATCTACACCGAGCTCGATCTGCTCACCGCCGAGTGCCTGCGCAGCGGGTTGTGGGAGGACCTGGAGCCGGC
This sequence comes from Nonomuraea glycinis, assembly GCF_035920485.1. Lineage (GTDB taxonomy): Bacteria > Actinomycetota > Actinomycetes > Streptosporangiales > Streptosporangiaceae > Nonomuraea > Nonomuraea glycinis. Next base: position 8,086,756 of record NZ_CP109166.1, on the reverse strand, counting down.
GGAGCTGGCGGCGTGCGTGTCGGCGCTGGTGTTCGAGTCGCGCCAGTCGGAGGACGCCAGGCGGCCCAAGATCCCGGCGGGTCGCGCCCAGGACGCGCTGACGGCGATGACCCGGCTGTGGGCGGAGCTGGAGGGCATCGAGTCCGACCACGGGCTGTCCACCATCCGTGAGCCGGACCTGGGCTTCGCCTGGGCGGCGTTCCGGTGGACCAAGGGCCACAGCCTGGACGCCGTGCTGATGGACGGCGTCAACGGCAACGAGCTCGCGGCCGGCGACTTCGTACGGTGGATCAAGCAGCTCATGGACCTGCTCGGCCAGCTCGGTGGCGCCGCCCCGGAGGGCAGCAAGATCAGGCAGACGGCGAACAAGGCCATGGACGGGATGCGCCGGGGCGTGGTGGCCTACTCGTCGCTGACCTAGGCGCACGCTCGCCGGCCGGTCACCCGTACTGACCTAGGCGCACGCTCGCCGGCCGGTCAGCCGTCCTGACCTGGGCACGCTCGCCGGCCGGTCAGCCGTCCGAGGGCATGGCGATCAGGCTGATCATGCGGCGGGTGCGGTCCGGGCCGGGGGCGCGCCCCTGCCGGGCGGTGACGGCGGTGCGCACCTCGGTGAGCAGTTCGGCCAGCTCCTCGTCGGTCAGCCATAGCGCGGCCTGCTGATAGGTGACGCCGTCGGCCGTCGGGTCGGCCGGCTCGCGGGTCAGGTAGCGGTCGAAGTCCGCCAGCAGGCCGCCGGTGAACGCGGTGAAGGCTCGCCGGTGGTCGTCGGGGGTCATGGCGGCACGGTCGGCCGGGTCGATCTCGGCGCGGTCCCAGTGCACCCGGTAGGTGCGCTCCACCGCGCCCCGGACCCGCTTTTCCTCCAGCACCTCCAGCACCCCGGCGGCGGTGAGCACCGCGATGTGCCGGTACATCGTCGCCGGGGCGATGTCGGGCAGGCGCCCGCGCAGTTCGGCGGTCGTGCTGGGGTGGCCGTCCAGCAGCGCCCGCAGGATGCGCAGCCGGACGGGGTGCAGCAGCAGATCGAGGCTTGCCATGGATCCATTATTCCCTCATATGATACCTTTATCAAAACTGATAATGATGGAGGTGCGCATGACCGGACGGAACAGGCCCTCGGGACAGGCACCCGCGGACGCGGGCGTCTTACGCGAGATCGAGATGATCGCGACGGCCGATGACGGCCTGGCGCTGGCGGGGACCCTCACCCTGCCCGCCGGCCCGGGCCCGCACCCTGCCGTGGTGTGCCTGCCGGGCTCCGGCCGGCTGGACCGCGAGTCCAACGCGGGCCGGCTGCGCATGGCCCTGGGCCGCCCCCTGGCCACCGTGCTGGCCCAGCGGGGTGTCGCCTCGCTGCGCTATGACCGGCGCGGTGTCGGCGCGACCCCGGGAGACTGGCGCGCGGTCGGTTTCCTCGACAACCGCGCCGACGCGGCGGCCGCCCTGCGCGGGCTGCGCGCGCGTCCGGAGATCCGGGCGGAAGCCACCGGAGTGGTCGGGCACAGCGAGGGCGCGATGCACGCGATGTGGCTGGGCGCGCACGAGCACCCCGCGGCCGTGGTGCTGCTCGCCGGCTACGCCCGTCCCGGCGAGAGCGCACTGCGCCGGCAGGCCGCCCGGCTGGCCGCCACCCTGCCCCGCCCGTCCCGTCCGCTGCTGCCGCTCCTGCGCACGATCGCGGCCCGGCAACTCACCCGGTTGGCGGCCACCACCACCGACGTGGCCCGCCTCGGCGGCACGCGGATCAACGCCCGATGGTGGCGGGAGCAACTGGCCTACGACCCGTGTGCGGATCTGGCCCGCATCCAGGCTCCCGTACTGGCGATCACCGGCGAGAAGGACCTCCAGGTCGATCCCGGCGACCTGGCGACGATCGCGCGGCTGGTCCCGGGCGGAGCCGACACCCGCCTGATCCCCGATCTGACCCACATCCTGCGGCGCGACCCCGGCCCGGCGTCGATCCTGTCCTACCGCCGCCAGCTACGCCGGCCGGTGGACACCGACGTCCTCACCGACGTCGCGCGCTGGCTGGCCGACCGGCTGCACTGAGACGCCGGCCCCGGAGCGGACGGCCGAGGGCGCCGCGACGACGAGGAACGGAAACGGGAGCCTCGATGGCCTCCCCACGCCCGTCGGCGGGTGACCAGATGAGTCCTCAAGCGAGGGTGAAGCGGACCTCGCGGGTCGCCGGGTCGGCCTGGACGAGCCGTACGCTCACCCGCTCGCCCAGCGGCAGCTCGCCGTCGCAGCGGGCGATCACGGCGGGATCGGTGAGCTGCACCAGCCCGCCGCCGCGCTTGGCGTCGACGTCGATCACCATCGCGTCGAACGCCTGCCCCACCCGGTCGCGCAGCAGGAACGCCTCCACCAGGTCCACGCAGGCGCGCTCGGCCGCACTCGCCCGCCGCCCGCTCACGGACATCGCCTCCGGCAGCGCCGCCAGCGCCGCCCGCACGTCCGAAGGAACCGGCTCCCCGGCTGCCACCGCCAGGCACACCTCCGTCGCGTAGCGGTCCACCAGCCGCCGCAGCGGCGCCGTCACATGCGCGTACGGCGCGGCGACGGCGGCATGGTCGGCCAGCTTCGGCGGGGCCCCGTCGAAGGCCACGTAACCGGCGCCGCGCAGCAGCACCCGCGCCTCATGCAGAAACGCCGCCTGCTGCGGGACCTTGGCGTCCAGCCCGTGCACCACGGAGCCGTAGGCGGCCCCCTCGGGCCAGGGCACCTCCAGCGCCTCGGCCACCCGGCGGACCTTGGCCAGGTCGGCCGGGCGTGGCGCGGGCAGCACCCGCAGCACGCCGATCTCCGCGTCCAGCATCATGGCGGCCGCGGCCATGCCGGTGAGCAGGGACAGCTGGGCGTTCCACGCCTCGGCCGGCAGCGGCAGCCGGTATTCGAGCCGGTAGCCGCCGTCGGCGGGCACCATCTCCTGGTCCGGCGTCGGCAGCGTGACCCCGCCCCGGTCGCGCTCCAGCGCCAGCCTGAGCCGGCCGATCTCGGCCAGCAGGGCGAGTGTGCCGTCGGCGGTGCCGGTGTCGACGGCCGCCTGCACGTAGGCGTAATCGAGCCGTTCGCGGCTGCGTACCAGCGCCCGCTGCACGTCCGCGCCGACCGTGCGGCCGTCGGCGTCGAGGTCCACCCGCCACACGGCGGCCGGCCGGGTCGCGCCCGGCAGCAGGCTGGCCCCGCCCTCCGACAGCACCCGGGGGTGCAGCGGCACGTTGCCGGTCGGCAGGTAGACCGTCGCGCCCCGGGTGCGGGCCTCGGTGTCGATCACGCCGCCCGGCCGCACGAACGCGCCGACGTCGGCGATGGCGTACCAGACGCGGTAGCCGCCGGGCAGCCGCTCCAGGTGCAGAGCCTGGTCGAGATCCATCGAACCGGGCGGGTCGACGGTGATGAACGGCAGGTCCGTCAGATCCATGCCGCTGAGCCGGGGCACCTCGGCGACCCATTCGGCCTCGGCGAGCACGGCCTGGGGGAAGTCGGCGGGGAGGTTGAGCTCCCGCCGGACGCGGTCGAAACCGTCTTCGAGGCGGACGGGAACCTCGCCTGGCACGTGGATGCTCGTACTCGACACGCGCTCAACCTACAACCGAGGACGTACGCCTACCGCCGCAGGACCTCCAGCAGGCGGTTGAGCGGCCCGTCCAGGCCGTAGCGGTCGGCCAGGCGGACCAGCGCCTCCGGATCGCGCGGCTTGACCGGCAGCGTCAGGTCGGCGTCCGGCAGGGGCGCGTCGGGAGCCACCCGCACCACGGCGGGCGCGGCCGTCAGGTAGTCGCGGGAGGCCGCCAGCTTGGTGCGGCTGCCCGCCGGGAAGCCCTCCGTGACGCCCTCGTCGAGCGCCGCCAGCAGCGCGTCCAGCGAGCCGAACCGGGTGATGAGCGCGGCCGCGGTCTTGTCGCCTACCCCCGCGACACCGGGCAGGCCGTCGCTGGGGTCGCCGCGCAGCGTGGCGAAGTCGGCGTAGGCGCGGCCGGGGACGCCGTACTTGGCCGCCACGAACGCCTCGTCGACCAGCTGCAGGTTGCGCAGGCCGCGGACGGTGTAGAGGACGCGGACCGGGCGGGCGTCGTCGACGAGCTGGAACAGGTCGCGGTCGCCGGTCACGATGTCGACCGCGCCGGACGCCCGGTGGGTCAGGGTGCCGATGACGTCGTCGGCCTCGTAGCCGGGCGACTCCAGCCGGGCGACGCCGACCGCGTCGAGCACCTGCTCGATCACCGGAATCTGCGGCACCAGCAGGTCGGGCACCTCCTCGGCGTCGCCGTGGGCGACCCGGTGCGCTTTGTACGTGGGGATCGCGGCCACCCGGAAGGCGGGCCGCCAGTCGGCGTCCATGGTGGCCGCCAGCTCGCTGGGGGAGTGCCCGCGCACCAGCGTGGCGATCATGTCGATGAGGCCGCGCACGGCGTTGACGGGCATGCCGTCCGGGGCGGTGATCGACTCCGGGATGCCGTAGAAGGCCCGGAAGTACAGCGACGGGGTGTCCAGAAGCATCAGCACCAGCCCAGTATGCCCACCGCCAGCAAACACGCGTCATCTTCCGGATTCGGGCCGCCGATGTCGGTCAGCAGCCGGTCCAGCCCTTCGTCGAGATCGCAGCCCGGCAGCTTGCAGGCCGCCGTCATGACCAGATCAAGGCCCTCGTCGATGTCGCGGTCGCGCCGCTCCACCAGCCCGTCGGTGAACATCAGCAGCAGGTCGCCGTCGCGCAGCTCGGTCGTGGCCAGCCGGTACGGCCGGTCGCCGGCGGCGCCGAGCAGCACCCCTCTGGGCGGATCGAGCTGGGAGGCCACGCCGTCACGCACCAGGATCGGCGCCAGGTTGCCCGCCTGCCCCCAGGTGAACACCCCGGTGGCGGTGTCGAGATGCCCGACGATCGCGGTGGCCGTGGTGTCGGCCAGCCGGTGCAGCACCAGGTCGTTCAGCCACGCCAGCAGCCGGTTGGGCGGCGCGCCCGTCATGGTGAGGCCGATCAGGGCGTGGCGGAGCTGTGCCATGTGCGCGATGGCGGGCAGGCCGTGCCCGGACACGTCGCCGATGGCCAGCAGCACCCGGTCGTCGGGCAGCGCCGCGGCCTCGAACCAGTCGCCGCCGAGGCTGGCCGTCTTCTCGGCGGGCACGTACCGGACGGCGATCCGGGTGCGCGGCAGGTCGAGGCAGCCGACCGGTTCGGGCAGGATGGCCTCGCGCAGCGCCAGCATCACGTGCCGTTCCTCGGCCGCCTGCACCCGGGCCTCAAGGAGCTGGCGGCGCGACTCGGACATGATCCGCTCGGCGCGGCGGCGGCCGGTGATGTCCTGGATCACGCCGTGCACGCCGGTCGGCCCGCCGGGGGCCATCAGCGGTTCCAGCACCATGCGCAGGTTGCGCACGTCGCCGGCGCCGCGCCGGATGCGGAACTCCGCCTGCACCGGCTCCACGCCCTGCCCGACCGTCCACAGCAGCTCGTCCAGGGCGGCCAGGTCGGCGGGCTCGACGTGGTCGGCCACCTCCGCCAGCCGCAGCGGCCCGTCATCCGGATCGCGGCCGAAGATGGCGTAGGTCTGGTCGGACCAGATGATGCAGCCGGTGCGCAGGTTCCACTCGGCCCAGCCCATGTTGCCCAGCCGCTGGGCGTGCGCGAGCCGCACCGCGAGGAGCTCGCAGTCGAGATGGCCGCCGACCTCCGTCGCCGCGCTCATCGGACGATGCCGGTGACCGCGCTGGTGACCTCCGATGGCATCGACCATGATCTCACTCTCAAACGGCGCGGGAACAGGACAATTGGCCTCACAATACGTGATCGATCCTCAACGGAGTGTAGCGAGAGCTTGCCGTGTTGTGAGAGCTTTTCGCGGATTTTAGGATGCGTGATCCGAGTAGATTGGGGCCTGTGACCGATTCAGACCTGTACCCCGTGTCCCGCCTCGCCGCCGTTCAGGAGGCCACCGCCAAAGCGGGCTTGGACGCGCTGCTGCTGACCCCCGGCCCGGATCTGCGTTACGTCAGTGGCTACGACGCCAAGCCGCTGGAGCGGTTGACGTGCCTGGTGGTGCCCGCCGCCGCGGAGCCGTACATGATGGTGCCGCGCCTGGAGCTGCCGGCCGCGCAGGCCTCGCCCGCCGCCAGGCTCGGCCTGGACTTCGTCGCCTGGGACGAGACCGAGGACCCCTACCGGATCGCCGCCCGCCGCCTCGGCGAGGTGGCCCGGGTCGGGCTGGCCGACCGGATGTGGGCGATGTCGTCGCTGCGCTTCCGCGACGCGCTGCCCGGCGCCGAGCAGGTGCTGGCCGGCAACGTGCTGCGGGAGCTGCGGATGCGCAAGTCGCCCGGCGAGGTGGCGGCGCTGCGCGAGGCCGGCGAGGCGATCGACTCGGTGCACCGGCAGGTGCCGCAGTTCCTGCGCGCCGGACGCACCGAGCGCGCGGTCGCCCGCGACATCGCCGAGGCCATCCTGGCCGCCGGCCACGACACGATCGACTTCGTCATCGTCGCCTCCGGCCCCAACGGCGCCAGCCCGCACCACGAGGTGTCCGACCGGGTCATCCAGCAGGGCGAGCCGGTCGTCGTCGACATCGGCGGCCAGCTGCACAACGGCTACTGCTCCGACTCCACCCGCACCTACAGCCTCGGCGAGCCGCCCGCCGACTTCGCCGCCTACTACGAGGTGCTGCGCCGCGCCCAGGCCGCCGCCTGCGACGCCGTACGGCCCGGCGTGACCTGCGAGTTGATCGACGCCACCGCCCGCGAGATCATCGCCGAGGCCGGTTACGGGAAGCACTTCATCCATCGCACCGGTCACGGCATCGGCATCGAGACGCACGAGGAGCCGTACATCGTCGCGGGCAACGGCGAGCCGATGGAGGCCGGCTTCGCCTTCTCCGTCGAGCCGGGCATCTACCTGGCCGGCCGGCACGGCGCGCGCATCGAGGACATCGTCGTGTGCACCGAGACCGGCGGCGAGCGCCTCAACACCACCACCCGCGAGCTGGTGATCATCTAGCGGTCCCGTACGAGAGGGCTTTTCCAGAAGAACCTTCGCCGGCGTGCCGGTGTATCAGATCCGGGGCCGCGCGCTCTGAGAGTGCGAGGACAAGGGAGGCGGCGAGCGAGAGGGTTTCAGGGGAGCCGGGGTCCGACCCGGCAGGTGCGCCGGAGTTGCCGTCGGAGGGGTCGGCAGTCTCCGGGCGGCCGCTGCCCGGAAGGGCCACCGAGCGGTCGTGCGAGCACACCCGAAGATCCGCGCTGTCCGTACGCGATGCTCGCCGCCTTCCCGCGCGGCCGTGAGGGTCGCCGGCGTGCGGGCCGGCCCGGCGGCGAGGGTCCGGGCCGGCCGCACGTGAGAGCGTCGCGCGGGCCTGGATGATCTGGCCACGCTGCTGTCACCTTGATCGGATGCTTGTGATCATGTGACAATCAATCACACAGGGGTGACCGTGGGTGTTGGGGGTCTCGCATGATCCGTGTGCCGATCGAGCGGACCTAGGATGCCGGGGGGCCTGCCGGACGAGGCGTTCGAGCTTGGCAGGACGTGCGCGCTGGCCGCCGAGTGCGGCAGGGACCTGCGGCGCTGTGCCCAGATGTACGACGAGCTGTTCCCCGCGACGACCTTCGACGGCGACTTCTACACCGCGCATTCGCTGGCCGCCGCGTTCTGCGCGCCCTGGGCCAGCGCCGACCGCCTGAAGATGGCCGGCCGTACCGCGCTGTGGGTGCTGGCCCTGGACCGGCTCGTGGACCACACCGCCGCCAGCCTTGAGCAGGTGACCTCACTGATCCGCGACTGTCTGGCGGTCGCCGACGGCGCGCCGCCGCAGGCGGCCGTCACCCGGTTCCTGGCCGACCTGCGTGACGAACTGGCGACGGTCGAGGAGTTCGGCGTCCTGCACCGGCTCTGGCGCGACCAGCTCGCCAGGATGCTCGCCGGAATGGCCAGGGCCTGGGTGTGGCGTGACACCCGGGCCGAGATCACGCTCCCGCGTTTCGTCGACAACGCCGACAGCCGCGGCACCTGCTTCGTGGATCTGTCGCACTGGATCTACGCGGGCGATACGTGGGCGAAAGGGCATTTGGCGGAATTGCGCGCGGCCAGCGAGCAGGTGCAGCGCTATCTGCACCTGCTGGGCGACCTGGCCTCCTACCGGCGGGACGTGAGCTGGGGTGATCTCAACGTGCTCACGCTGGGCATCGGCAGGGGCGAGGTGACGGACGCGATGGCCGGCCTCGCGGGCGAGGCGGGCGAGCTGATCGGCCGGGTACGGGAGAGCAGCCCACGTGCGGCCGACTACTTGTGGCGACAAATGGGTTTTAACGCTGGCTATCACAACATTTCGGGCTATGGCCGTCCATGAGTAACCAAGATGTCAGATAGCATGACGATCTGTTTTACCCGACGCCAATCTCTGACCCACTAAAGAGGTTATAGCCGACATACGGTGACATATGGATCTCTGGGGGTCTTCGGCGCTTGAGTGGAATATGCGGCGTTGCTAGGGTGTCTCGATGCCAGGTAAGTGGATCAATCTTCTCGACGCCTTGAGCAGGAGCCACTGACCACGGCGCCGCAGGCTGACGGTCTCGCGGGCGTGGAGGGAAGTGCAGGCGGTGCTGGATGGACTTCGGTCGCTCTGAGCGGTGGCGGCTGCCCACCCCGATCAAGATTCTGATCGCGGGCGGCTTCGGCGCGGGCAAGACCACCATGGTGGGCGCGGTCTCGGAGACCCGGCCGCTGCGCACCGAGGAGGCGCTCACCCACATCGGCCGGCACATCGACGACCTGTCCGGCGTCGAGGCCAAGCCGACCACCACCGTGGCCATGGACTTCGGCCGCATCACCATTCGCGGCGACTACATGCTCTACCTGTTCGGCACCCCCGGCCAGGAGCGCTTCCTGTTCGTCTGGGACGACCTGGCCATGGGCGCGCTCGGCGCCGTGGTGCTGGCCGACACCCGCCGCCTGGCCGACTGCTTCCCGGCCATCGACTACTTCGAGAAGCGCCGCCAGCCGTTCGTGGTGGCGCTCAACTGCTTCGACGGCGCCCGCCCGTTCACCATCGGCGAGGTGCGGCAGGCGCTGGGCCTGGATCCGGGCGTCCCGATCGTGCGCTGCGACGCGCGCCGGCGCGACTCCAGCAGGGACGTTCTCGTCACGCTCGTGGAGCACGCGCTGCGCATGGGGGCCTCTCCGGTCGGGACGATGTCGTGACCTTCACCGGCTACCTTTGACCGATGGAGGAGATCGACCGCAGGATCGTCATGCTGCTGGCCGAGGACGGCCGGATGAGCTTCACCGAGCTGGCCAGGGAGACCGGGCTCTCGGTCTCGGCCGTGCACCAGCGTGTGCGCCGCCTGGAGAAGCGCGGCGTGTTGCGGGGCTATGCCGCGATCATCGACTACGACGCGATCGGGCTGCCGCTGACCGCGTTCGTGTCCATCAAGCCGATCGATCCGGCCGCGCCCGACGACGCCCCGGACCGGCTGTCCCACCTGACGGCCGTCGAGGCGTGCCACAGCGTGGCGGGCGACGAGAGCTACATCCTCAAAGTCCGGGTCGCCTCGCCGGTAGGGCTGGAGGAGCTGCTGCAGCAGATCCGCGCCCTCGCCAACGTCTCCACCCGCACCACGGTCGTGCTCAGCACCCCTTACGAGCACCGCGCCCCCGACGTGAAGGGCACGGCCGGGCCGCCCGACGCCGAGTGAGGGCTCAGTTGCCGGCCCGGTCCACGTCGCGCGGCCGGCCGGCCCGGAGGGTGTCGAGGCGGTCCATGATCGGGGTGGCGGTGATCCCGTGCAGCACGACGGAGGTCAGCACGGCGAAGGCCACCACCGCCCACAGCTCCGCCGCGGGGACGCCGAAGTCCGCCTGGCCCAGCGCGTAGGCCAGATAGAACAGCGAGCCGATGCCGCGTACCCCGAAGAACGAGATCGCGATCCGCTCACGGGGCCCGGCCGCGCCGCCCAGCTGGGTCAGCCACCCCGCCACCGGCCGGATCACCAGCACCAGCAGGAGGCCGACGGCCGCGCCCTGCCAAGTGAGCGCGGCCAGCCCGCCGGTCGCGACGAAGCCGCCGAGCAGGAGCAGCAGCCAGGCGGTCAGCAGCCGCTCGATCTGCTCGACGAAGCCGTGCAGGACGTTGTTGTAGCCGTGGCCGTGCTCGGCGTTCCTGATGGTGCACGCGGTGACGAAGACCGCGATGAAGCCGTAGCCGTGCACGAGCTCGGTCAGGCCGTAGGTGAGCAGGGTGGCGGCCAGGGCGACGAAGCCGTCGCGGTGCTCGGCCAGCCGCAGCTTCTTCTCCCCGGCGTGGAAGAACAGCCGGCCGAGCAGCCGGCCCAGCAGCAGCCCGCAGATGACCCCGGCGGCGGTCCGGTAGAGCACGTCCACCAGGGCCCACTCACTCACCCAGCCCACGCCGCCGACCGCCGCGACGGCGATGGCGGCGTACACGATGGGGAAGGCCAGCCCGTCGTTCAGCCCGGCCTCGGAGGTCAGCGAGAAGCGGACCTCGTCGTCGGCGTCGGCCGCGTCGACCGGTTCGCCGACGCTGACGTCGGAGGCGAGCACCGGGTCGGTCGGCGCCAGCACCGCGCCGAGCAGGAGCGCCGCCCCGATCGGCCAGCCCAGCAGGAGCAGGGCCACGGCGGCGACGGCGGCGACGGTGAGCGGCATCCCCCAGCCGAGCAGCCGCCACGTCGTGGCCCAGCCGCGCAGCCCGGCCCGCCGGTTGATCGCCAGCCCGGCGCCCATCAGGGAGATGACGACGCAGAGCTCGGTGATGTGCTCCAGCGCGACCCGGTGCGCGACCGGATCGGGCTCGGGCAACCCGATCGGCAGCAGGAACAGCAGCACGCCGCCGATCAGATAGACCAGCGGCAGCGAGATCGCCCGCCGGGCGAGGATGCCGGGTAACAGGGCGGCGAGCAGGGCGGCGCCGCCGCCGATGGCGAGGAGGAGGTCTGGGGTCGACATCGATGGGTTAATGCCCCATAGATCACCTCACATCCCTTATGGGAGGAAATTGCCCGTCAGGCGGCCCAGCGCCTCGTCGTACGGCGGGTCGAACCAGTAGTCGACATGCCAGCGCGCCGGGGCGAGCGGCTCGCCCGCCTCCCGCAGCGGCGGGTCCCAGCAGAACACGTCCACCCGCGCGCCCCGCGCCCGCCCGTCCGCCCGCGCATCCCGCGCCCGCCTGTCCGCCCGCGCATCCCGTCCCTGTCCGTCCGCCCGTCTGTTCGCCGGTGCGAACGGGTCGGCGCGATCGAAGACGGGACCGCCGATCGGGTCGCTCAGCCGGTAGAGGTTCACCCATGGCGCCGCCGCACGCACCGCCGACAGGCCCGGCGTGCCGAAGTAGGCGGGGAAGAACGCGGCGTACAACCGGCGCAGCGGCGAGCCGTGCGTGAGCAGCCGCACCCGCTCCCGTACGGCGGGATCGAGCTGCAGCACCAGGGCTGCGGCGATGACACTGCCCTGGCTGTGCCCAGAGATCAGCACCTGGTCGTCCTCCTCCCGGGTGAGCACCTCCACCCGGGAGACCAGCTCGGGTATGACCCGCTCGGTGTAGCAGGGCGGCGACAGCGGGTGGATGGCGCGCGGCCAGAAGGTGGAGACGTCCCACAGGATGCCGACGGTCCTGCGCAGCCGGGAGTCGCTGTACGAGCGCCGGCCCAGCAGCACCAGACCGACGGCGAGCGTCGCCATCGCCCAGCTGCCCAGGGTGGCGAACAGCCCCGCGGTGCCCTCCACCGGCGTGACCAGCCGCAACCGGTAGATCACGGTCACCACGGCGAACCCGGTCAACCCGGCGCCCACCAGCAGCCCCAGCACCAGCCCGGCCCGGTCGGAGAGCGCCGCCAGCGACCACTTCCCGGCCACCTCGCTGGCGTGCCCGCCGTAGAAGTCCGTCAGCTTCGGCGCCAGCGTCGCGGTGGTCGCCTCGCGGATCCGCCACAGGACGACCGCGACCAGGACCACGCCCGCCACCATCACCGGGACCAGGGCCGCCGTCCACCACACCGGGTCGTCGAGGAAGAGGTCGCCGCCGAGGTCCGCGGCCCGGGACGGGGACTCCGGGGTGCCGAAGAAGGACGCCGTCCAGAACAGCAGGCCGAGCGCCAGCGCGTTGGCGCTGCCCGCGGCCGCCATCAGCGTGAACCAGCTCGCCATCCCGCCCATCGCGGGCCGCCCGCTCGCATCCACCGCCCGGTCCACCCTGCCCATCGCGGGCCGTGTGCCCGGATCCACCGCCCGGTCCACCCCTCCCATCGCGGGCCGTGTGCCCGGATCCACCGCCCGGTCCATCCTGGCCAGCGCCCAGGTGCCCGCGCCGATGACCACCGCCAGCACCATCGTCAGCACCACCTGCGCGGTTCCGGACCCGACCCCCGGCAACTGCGCGCTGAGTACCTCAGGCGACGGCAGCCCGGCCAGCGCCCACCCGAACGTCACCAGGAAGAGCACCGGAGCCGCGACCCCCAGCGCCCGGCAGGCGCGGCTCAGCCACCCGGCCGCGTCGCCGTCCTCGGGATCCACCCGGCGGGCGATTCCCGGCAGGATCACCAGCACCACCGCGGCCACCTGGACGGCCGCGTTCGCCACGGTCAGCGCCAGACCCGCCGCCGAACGGGCGAACGGCGCGGACACCGCCAGCCCGATCGCGCCGAGCGCGAAGGCGATGTGCACGTTCCGCAGCCGCCACACCGGGACGCCGCCGTGCCACAGCCGCCGCCGGGCCAGCAGCACCTCGGGCCGGCCGGGCCCGCTCGGCGGCAGCACCGTACGCTCGTCCCGCCGCCACGTACGCCGCGCGATCGCCCACAGCACCCCGACGACCGCCAGCGGCACCAGCGCGGTGACAGCGAGCCGCCGTGACTCCTGCGTCCCCCACAACTGGCTCAGCCAGCGCACCCACACCGGCGCGCTCTCCTGCGCGCAGGCCCGCCCGGCCGCGGTGCACTGCCAGCCGACGAGATCGACGCTCGCCCCGACCAGGGCGCCGACGAGCGTCCCGGTGAGCAGCAGCGCGAACAGCCGCTGCGCCGCCTCGACGGTGTGGCGCAGCCGCCGCCCGCCCGCCGGTCGCGGCAGCATGAAGTAGGCCAGGTTCGCCATCGAGAACGGCAACAGCAGCAGCCACAGCGCGTTGGTCCGCCCTCCGGAGGTGAGCCCGCCCCACGCGTACGCCTCGCGATGGCGTACGCCCGGCACGTCCGCGCCCTGCCCGCGGGGCCTGCCGGCCGGCCACCAGCGGCGGTAGAACCCGGTGGTCCCGTCGCCGGCCACCAGGCGCGGATACGGGTGATCGAGCATCGGGCCCGGCGGCGTGCCGGAGACGCCGTGCACGCGCAACTCGGTCACGCCCGTGGTACTGGTGTCCAGAAACCCGTCCATGACCGCAGGATGACGGCGACGAGCGCGCTCGCGCTACGTAATCGCCCATTCACCAGGAGTTCCCGATGTCGTGGCGGCGTGCGTCACCGGCGGTTCCGGCGATTCACCGGGAGGTCCCGAGGTCGTAGTGGGCGCGGAGCCGGGCCTTGGCGGCCGGGGTGGCCCCCAGGTGGTCCAGGCCACTGAGCGCGGCGCCGGCGATGGGCGCGAGGCTCGCCACGACCAGCTCCGCCTTCGGGGCCCTGATCGCGAACGCGGCCTCCAGGCGCCCCGTCAGCCGCCGATGCCCGGCGGTGAGTATCCCGCCGCCCAGCACCACCTGCGCGGGCGTGTCGAGCAATCCCAGGCGGCGCAGGCACACCTCCGCGAGCACCACCACCTCCTCCGCGAGGCGGTCCACCAGCGAGCCCGCCACCTCGTCGCCCGCCTCGGCGGCGGCGAAGACCCCGGGGGCGAGCTCGTGCAGCCGGTCCATGTCCAGCTCACCGAAGTGCAGCGCCAGGACGACCTGCTCGACCGTGGCCGCCCCGAAATGGGCCGTCACCAGCTCCGCCAGGGCGGTGGCCGGGCCGCGCCCGTCCTCGGCGCGGATCGCGTGCCACAGCGCCTCCTCGCCGAGCCCCTCACCGCCGCCCCAGTCGCCGCTCAGCCGCCCGAGCGCGGGGAAACGGGCGACCTGCCCGGTGGGGGAGGCGCCGACCGCGTTGATGCCCGCCCCGCACACCACCGCGACGCCGGCCGGGCCCGACGCGCCCGCACGCAGCAACGCGAAAACGTCGTTGCGTACGACGACGTCGGCGCCGAACCCCCTCGCCGCGAACTCCCGCGCGAGCGCCTCCTCCTCCACCGGCAGATCCGCCCCCGCCAGAAAGGCGGCCACATGATCGAACCCCACCCCGCCCGGCCGCACGCCGGGCAGAACCCCCTCGACCCCGACCTCGAGGTGCGCGGCGGTCAAGGCCCGCTCGACCACGGCCTCCGGGCGCGCAGCGGCCAGGGCCTGCTCCACCACGGTGACCGCTGCCGCCACGCCCGTGCTCTGCGGTCGGAACGGGCCCGCGCGGCCGGTCGCCAGCACCCCGCCGTCCTCGGCCACCACGGCCACGTCCGTCTTGCTGTTGCCGCCGTCCACCGCCAGCAGCAGCCTGCGAGCCGCCACTAGCTCACCGCCCACGGCAGGTGCCCGCGATCGGCCTCCAGCAGCAGACCGGTCAGCTCCTGCGCGACCGCGTCCTGGCCGACCAGCGGGTGCGCCAGCAGGGCGTCCCGCACACGGTCCGCCCCGCCGTGCCGGGCCGCGCCCAGCGCGAGGGTCTCGTACGCCGACACATGCGCGATCAGACCCGCGTACAGCGGCTCCACCGGCGTCACCGGCAGCGGCGCGGCTCCCGACGCGGTCACCGTCGCCGGCACCTCGATCACCGCCTCCGGATCCAGGAACGGCAGGGTGCCGCCGTTGCGCACGTTCACCACCTGGGTGTCACCCCGATCGCCCAGCAGGGAGGCGATCAGCGCGACCGCGGCCTCGGAGTAGAAGGCGCCGCCCCGCTCGGACAGCAGCTCCGGCTTGGTCACCACCGCCGGGTCGGCGTACATCGCCAGCAGCCGCCGCTCCATCGCCGCCACCTCGGCCGCGCGCGACGGCTTGGCGCGCTGCTCGGCCACCACCGCGTCGTGGGCGTAGAAGTAGCGCAGGTAGTAGGACGGCACCGAGCCGAGCCGGCGCAGCAGCCCGGGGCGCAGGCCCAGGTCGGCCGCGATCTCCTCGGCGTGGCCCGCCAGCAGCGACGGCAGCACGTCACGCCCGTCCAGGAACACCGTCCGCTCCCAGGACAGGTGGTTGAGCCCGACGTGGCCGAGCGACACCCGCGACGGCTCGACCCCGAGCGTGGCGGCGAAGCGCCGCTGGAAGCCGATGGCCACGTTGCACAGCCCGATCGCCCGGTGCCCCGCGTCCAGCAGCGCCCTGGTCACGATGCCGACCGGGTTGGTGAAGTCGACGATCCAGGCGTCAGGGGCCTCCCGCCGTACCACGTCGGCGATCTCCAGCACCACCGGCACCGTCCGCAGCGCCTTGGCCAGGCCGCCCGCGCCCGTCGTCTCCTGCCCCACACAGCCGCAGCGCAGCGGCAGCGTCTCGTCCACCTCGCGCGCGGCCTGGCCGCCGACCCTGAGCTGGAACAGCACGGCCCGCGCCCCCGCGACCCCTTCCTCGACCGAGGAGGTGGCCACGATCCGGGCGGGATGCCCGGCGTGCGCGAGCATCCGCCGCGCCACCCCCGCCACCACCTCAAGTCTCGATTTATCGGGATCTATGAGGGCGATCTCCGTGACGGGCAGCTCGTCACTGAGCCGCGCGAAACCGTCGATCAACTCGGGCGTGTACGTCGAACCGCCCCCGACCACAGCCAGTCTCAACCGTTCTCTCCTGTCATGGTCGTGTTCCCGGGGAGCTCACCGCCGGCTCCCCGTGGAGTCGAAGATCTCGTCCCGGACGGTCGCCAGAGCGAGATCGAGCGCGCCGGCCAGCACCGGGTTGCCCCGCACCGCCGACAGCCGCACCCGCGGCCGGGCGATCGTCAACGCGTGCAACTCCTGCTCGATCAGCGCACGCAGCGTCTCCCCGCCGGCCAGCACGGCCCCGCCGGTCAGCACGATCAGCCCCGGATCCACCACGGACGTGATCGCGGCCAGTCCCACCGCCAGCCGCGCGGCGACCTCCCGCAACGCCACCCCGGCGACCTCGGCCCCCACCCCCGCCGCCCCGCCCACCACGGCGCCCACCGCCGTGCCCGCCACCGTGCCCGCCGCCGCGTCCGCCGCCGCGTCCGCCACCGTGCCCGCTCCGGTCACCGTGCCCGCTGCTGTGCCCGCTGCTGTGCCAGCAGCCGTGGCCGCCGCGTGGGCGACGGCCTGGCGGAGGTCGGCGCCTGGCACGCCGTGGGAGCGCAGGACCCGCAGGACGGCGGCGCCGCCGGTGAGCGCCTGGTAGCCGTGGTCGGCGTACTGGCCGGTCTCGCGGGCCGTGGGCGCGCCCGGCGTGGGCATGTAGCCGACCTCGCCCGCGCCGCCGGTGGCGCCGCGATGCAACCGGCCGCCGAGCACGATGGCCGCGCCGATGCCCTCGTCCGCCCACAGGAGCACGAAGTCGGGGGTGCCGCGTGCCGAGCCGTGCGCCTGCTCGGCCATCGCCACCAGGTTGACGTTGTTCTCCACCGAGACGGGCACGCCCAGGCCCTCGGTGAGCGCCGGTTCCAGGTCGTCGATGTGCCAGCCCGGCATGTCGCGCGCGGTGGCGTACCCGAGTCTGCCGGTGACGGGGTCGAGCGCCGCCTGGACGCCGATCACCACCCGGCGCGGCGGGGCCGGCGCCTTCGCGCCGGCCAGCGCCGCGCGCAGCCGGTCGATCAGGGTGCCGCGCGGGCGCGGCCCGGTGGGCAGGGTGTGCTCGCCGACGACGGCGCCGGACAGGTCGGCCACCCTGGCCTCGATGCGGGTGGTGGTGACGTCCAGCGCGGCCGCGTACGCCGCCGCGGGGTTGATGCGGTAGAGCTCGGCGGTGCGGCCCGGCAGGCCCTGCCGGATGCCGTCTAGGACCACCAGGCCCGCCTCCTGCAGCCGGAGCAGGAGCTGGGAGGCCGTCGGCTTGGACAGACCGGTCAGGGCGCCGATCTCGGGGCGGGTCAGCGGGCCGTGTTCCAAAAGCACGCGCAGAGCGGCGCGATCATTGATGGCGCGTAGCAGACTGGGAGTGCCCGGTACGGGACCGCTCACTGTCACCCCTTCACCGCAACGTTAGGAAACTTTCCTAATGAAATGAACGTAAGGAGTGCCGGCGGGTCGGGTCAAGAGTCGAAGCCGAGCCGTGATCACCAGCGGAAGGGGGATCGGGTGTAAGAGTGGGAGTCCCTCGACAGGCATGCTAATGTCGTCGTTTGTCGTAACAACAAGCAGAATAGCCCGGAGTGTCCCATTACCCACATTAATGGTCTGGCGGCAACGCGTCAAACAGAGCTCGCCAAGGAGCAGGCGTATGTCACCCGCCTTTACGACCGTCTCGACCTGTTGCGTGAGCGCACCCAGGGGCAACTCAAGGACGTGCTGGCGGCGGGCGCCGTCGGGACGATGCAGAACAGGTCGGAGCGTGACACCTTCGCCGAGATGTACGCCACCCGGCTGGCCAGGCTGTGGGCGGTGGAGCGCGGGCTGACCTTCGGCCGGCTCGACCACGTCGACGAGGGCCGGCTCTACATCGGCAAACTCGGTCTGAGCGACGACGAGCAGGAGCGGCTGCTCATCGACTGGCGGGCGCCGATCGCGCAGCCGTTCTACCGGGCCACCCCGGCCGCGCCGATGGGCGTGACCAGGCGCCGCCACCTGCAGACCAAGGAACGTGTGGTCAAGGCCGTCGAGGACGATCTGCTCGACTTCGACGCGCTCACCGACGACGACCGCGCCACGCTCAACGGCGAGGCCGCGCTGCTGGCCGCGCTGGACGAGCGGCGCACCGGCCGGATGCGCGACATCGTCGCCACCATCCAGTCCGAGCAGGACCGCGTCATCAGGTCCGACCTGGGCGGCGTGCTCGTCGTCCAGGGCGGTCCGGGCACCGGCAAGACCGTCGTCGCCCTGCACCGCGCCGCCTACCTGCTCTACACCCACCGCGAGCGCCTGGAGCGCCGGGGCGTGCTCATCCTCGGCCCCAACCTCACCTTCCTGCGCTACATCGAGCAGGTGCTGCCCTCGCTCGGCGAGACGGACGTGCTGCTGTCCACCGTCGGCGAGCTCTACCCCGGCCTGGTCGCCACCGCCAGGGAGCGGTCGGAGGTGGCCGCGCTCAAGGGCGACCCGCGCATGGCCGAGGTGCTCGCCAAAGCCGTGCGCGACCGGCAGCGGGTGCCGCGCAAGCCCGTCGAGCTGAACCTGGGCCGCTACACCCTCACCATCGACCGCAACATGCTGGAGTCGGCGCGCAACAAGGCCACCCGGTCCCGCCGCCCGCACAACCAGGCGCGCGCCACCTTCGTCAGGTCCCTGCTCAACGCCCTGGCCAGGCAGGTGGCCCGGACCCTCGGCAAGGGCCTGATCGACGACGACGAGCTGGCCGACCTGCGCGAGGAGCTGCGGACCGAGCCGGTCGTCAGGGCCGCGCTCAACCGGCTGTGGCCCTATCTGACCCCGCAGCGCCTGCTGGTGAGCCTGTACGGCTCGGCCGAGCGGCTCGACTACGCCGCCTCGGCGCTGTCCCCGCGGGAGCGGGAGCTGCTGCGGCGCGACGGGGTCGCCGAGTGGACCGACTCCGACGTGCCGCTGCTCGACGAGGCGGCCGAGCTGCTCGGCGAGATCGACGAGCAGGTGCTGCGCGCCACCGCGATGCAGGCCGAGGAGGAGCTCGCCGCCGCCCGGGAGGCGGAGGAGCACGAGCGTGAGGCCGAGCTCGCCTACGCCCGCGAGGTCCTGGAGCTGACCGGTCTGTCGGACGTCATGGAGGCCGAACGCCTCGCCGAGCGGCACCGCGGCGACGGCCCCTACCTGACCACCGCCGAGCGCGCGGCCGCCGACCGCAACTGGGCCTACGGGCACGTGATCGTGGACGAGGCGCAGGAGCTGTCGCCGATGGCCTGGCGCTCGATCATGCGCCGCGTCCCCACCCGCTCGATGACCATCGTCGGCGACATCGCGCAGACCGGTTCGACCGCCGGGGCCCGCTCCTGGGCCGACGTGCTCGACCCGTACGTGGCGGGGCGCTGGCGGCAGGAGCGGCTGAGCGTCAACTACCGCACGCCGGTGGAGTTGATGGCGCTGGCCTCGCGGGTGCTCGCCACCATCGATCCGGAGCTGGAGCCGCCGACCTCGGTCCGCGAAGGCGGCGCCGAGCCCTGGTCGGCGTCGCTGGCGGCGCTGCCGGAGCTGGTCAAGGCGGAGGTGGGGGAGGGCGGCAAGGTGGCCGTGGTGGCGCCCGACGCGATGCTCGCCGAGCTGGGCGAGGCGGTTCTCGGCGCGGTCGACGGCGCGGTGGTGATCGCGCCGGGCGCGGGCCGGGCGCACGGCGCGGCGGCGCTGGACGCCCCCGTGGCGGTGCTCGGGGTGGCCGACGCCAAGGGGCTGGAGTTCGATTCGGTGATCGTCGCCGAGCCCGACCTCATCGCCGGGCAGTCGCCGCGCGGGCCGAGCGACCTCTACGTCGCTCTCACCCGTGCCACGCAACGGCTCGGAGTCGTCCACGAACGGCCCCTGTCGCAGGCGCTGAGCGGCTTGCCAAGCCGCTCGAACGGTCCGGCAAATGGTGATTAAGGCGCTTTAGTGGTGCTGGCCCAGACGCTCCCACCTGCGAAAACTTGATGTTCCTGCTGATCGGGACACGGTTGACATCTGAGGTGGAGTCGGTAGTTTGCTGCCCAGTCCAGCACGGGACTTGGCCGGTTGGCCGTCTCTGACATCGTCGGATCCTGCGCCCGTGACGGAGCGAGCTCCGTCCACACAGCCAGGTGCAGGGCCGTCGGTCCGTCGAGTCGGGGCACCCCAGCCGGGCGGGGGGTTGGACCCGGGACGGGCCCGGGAGCCCAGTAGACAACGGAATTTCGCGCTCGCCGCCGACGAGACGGATCCGGTCCGAAGGGTTCCCGGGCCCTCTTCCCGCTCTCGTGCCCAGGATCGTCAGCGCGCCGGGTGGTCTCGTCCACGACGAGACCACCCTGCCGCTCCCCTCGCCACCGCTCCTCCCGCTTCCGCGCCGCCGGTCGCCCGCCGCCGCCGCTCTGGAGTCCGGCCAGGTACGCCGCAGCCCCGGATGGCGTCATCCCTTGGTCGTGCCGTGACCTGAGCGCGGCCCCGGGGCGGTAGCGTTTTCGCAAGGCAGGCGTGCCAATCGCGAGGAGAACCTGAGTGGTGCAGGAAAAGACGGGCCCGTCGCCCACCCTCGCGCCCGGTCCGGTCGCGGTCGAGCCGCGCCGCCGCACGCCCGCTCCCGAGTCGAAATGGGTCCTGTCCGGCCGCGTGGCCGCGGCCGTCGCCGGTGGCGTGCTGCTCTTCCTGTCCTTCCCGCCGCTGGACTGGTGGCTGTGCGCCCCGCTGGGGCTGGGGCTGGTCGTGGCCTCGCTCTACGGCGCGCGCCCGCGACGGGCGGCCTGGGTGGCCTTCCTGGGCGCCGTGGTGTTCCTGCTGCCGGCGCTGGTCTGGGTGCGGACGATCGGCGACGACGTCTGGCTGATGCTGGTGGGCGTCGAGAGCCTGTTCTACGCCGCCATGGCGGTGCCGGTCTCGCTGGTGTTCAGGCTGCGGCTGTGGCCGCTCTACTTCGCCGCGCTCTGGGTGGCCATGGAGTGGATCCGCGGGCTGGTGCCGATCGGCGGTTTCCCCTGGGCGCGGGTGGCCTTCAGCCAGGGCGAGTCGGTCTTCACGCCCTACGCCGCGCTGGGCGGCGCGCCGCTGGTGTCGTTCGCCGTGGCCCTGTGCGGCGCCCTGCTCGCCTACGCGCTGCTGCGGCCCGCCGCGGGCGTCAGGCAGGCGATCCCGCTGGCGCTCGCCCTGCTCGTCCCCCTGCTCGGCCTGGCGGTGCCGCGGCCGGCCGACGAGGGGCGCACCGTCAACGTGGGCATCGTCCAGGGCAACGTGCCCGGCCGGGGGATGGACTTCCTCGGCGACGAGCCCGCCGTCGTGCTGAAGAACCACGCCGAGGAGACCAAGCGGCTGGCCAGGGCCGTGCGCGCCGGCGAGCTGCCCAAGCCCGACCTGGTGGTCCTGCCGGAGAACTCCACCGACATCGACCCCTACCGCGACGCCTTCGCCCATCGGACGATCGACGAGGCGGTGAAGGACGTCGGCGTGCCCACGCTGATCGGCGCCGTGGTGGCGATCGGCGAGGAGCACCGGGCCACCCGCAGCCTGGTGTGGGACCCGGTCGCCGGACCGGGCGCCTACTACGACAAGCAGCGGCTCGTCCCGTTCGGCGAGTACACCCCGTTCAAGGACCTCGTGATGGCCCTGTACGACCGCGCCTCGCTGGTCGGCAGGCAGTCCGTTCCCGGTGAGAAGCCGGGCGACCTGAAGCTGGGGCCGGTCACCATCGGCGCGGTCAACTGCTACGAGGTCGCCTACGACGACACCGTGCGCGAGACCGTGCGGACCGGCGCCACGCCCATCGTGGTGCAGACCAACAACGCCTCCTACGCGCTGTCCAACCTCCCCGCGCAGCAGCTCGCCATGTCCAAGCTGCGGGCCGTCGAGCACAACAGGGCCGTCGTCACCGCCGCAACCACTGGCATATCCGCATTTGTCACGCCTGACGGTAAAGTCTCCTGGCAGACTCGTGAGCTCGTCGCCGACATGACCGTGGTGAAGGTGCCGGTGCAGACCGAGACGACGGTCGCCACCAAGGTCGGAGCGGTGCCGGAGTGGGCATTGATCGTGTTGGGAGCGGCGGCGGTCCTCGCGGCCGTATGGCGCAGGCGACGGCACGACCGGATGGGGAATGAGTGACGATGGAGACTCTTGGGCGGGTGCTGGTCATCGTCCCGACCTACAACGAGCGCGACAACCTGCCGAAGATCGCCGAGCGGCTGCGGGCCGCGCTGCCCGAGGCGCACCTGCTCGTGGCCGACGACAGCAGCCCCGACGGCACCGGTGAGATCGCCGACGCGCTCGCCGCCGACGACGATCACATCCACGTCCTGCACCGGCCCGCCAAGCAGGGGCTGGGCGCCGCCTACATCGCCGGATTCCGCTGGGGCCTGTCGGAGGGCTTCGACGTGCTGGTGGAGATGGACGCCGACGGCTCGCACCAGCCCGAGGAGCTGAACAGGCTGCTCGCGGCGCTGGCCGACGGCGCCGACCTGGCGATCGGGTCACGCTACGTCCCCGGCGGCCGGGTGACCAACTGGCCGGCCTCGCGGGAGTTCCTGTCCAGAGGGGCCAACCTCTATACGCGGATCATGCTCGGCCTGCCGGTCCGCGACGCGACGGCGGGCTTCCGCGCCTACCCGGCGGCCACCTTGGACAAGGTCGGCCTGGACGACGTGGAGTCCCAGGGCTACTGCTTCCAGGTAGACCTCACCCTGCGTACGGCGCGGCACGGGCTGCGGGTGGCCGAGGTGCCGATCACGTTCGTGGAGCGCACCGTCGGCACCAGCAAGATGAGCGGCCGGGTCATGGCCGAGGCGTTCTGGCGCGTCACCCAGTGGGGTGTCACCGGCCTGCCGACCAGGCTGCGCAGACGTCGAGGCTGACCCAGCGGTGTCCGATTCTGTCGCGTCTCCGGAACGCATCGGCCGCACCGGGCGTTGTCCTTGACGTAGACGAATGCTGAAGCGAGGCGACGATGCGGCTCCTGCTTTTCCTGGCTTTCCTGGTGATCCCCGTGCTGGAGATCTGGCTGCTCATTCAGGTGGGCACGGTGATCGGCGGCTGGCCGACCGTGGCCTTGCTGATCATCATCAGCTTGCTGGGCACCTGGTTGATCCGCCGCGAGGGGCGCAGGGCCTGGCACAGCCTGCAGAGCTCACTGCAGGAGGGCCGGCTGCCCGATCGCGAGCTGGCCGACGGCGGGCTCATCCTGGTGGGTGGCGTGCTGCTGCTGACGCCGGGGTTCTTCAGTGACGTGCTGGGGGTGCTCTGCATCCTGCCGTTCACCAGGCCGGCGATGCGGCGGCTCGGCGTGTGGTTCTTCGACCGGCGGGTCAAGAGGATGGCGGCGGCCTCGCCGTACGCGAACCTCTTTCCGGTCCCGCCGGGTGCGGCGCCCGCGGGTGCGGCGCGAGGGGAGTCGCCGCAGGGCCGGGTAGTGCACGGCGAGGTCATCCGCGAGGACCACGACGCCTGACCGCACGCCGGAACGAAGTGCGAGTGACCACGCGCTTCGGACCAGGCGGGGTGCATGCGGGCGTAGAGAAACCCCCGGGCCGCCGGCCCGGGGGTTTTCACCGTGAGATGTCGTCAGGCGCTCTTGCGACGCTGGGCCCTCAGGACCGCCAGCCTCTCGTTGAGCACCTCTTCCAGGTCCTCGAT
Organism: Nonomuraea glycinis; assembly: GCF_035920485.1. Lineage (GTDB taxonomy): Bacteria > Actinomycetota > Actinomycetes > Streptosporangiales > Streptosporangiaceae > Nonomuraea > Nonomuraea glycinis. The sequence goes on along the minus strand of NZ_CP109166.1, from coordinate 8,063,373 downwards.
GGACCTCCGCTCTAGAAGCATGTCCCAGTGTGTCCGCGGGGGCTTCGTCTTCTTCGACTCCGGTTGCTCGCCGTCCACCCGCAGCGCGGTCGCGCCGCACATGCGGCACTCCCAGGTCGCGGGGATCTCGGCCTCGGCGGCAAGCGGAACGTCGAAGTGATGACCCTTTGGGCAGGTGTAGGACACCTCCTGGCGGGGGGCCAGATCCGTGTTACGGTCGTTCTCGTAGCTGGTTGCCCCGAGCCGGGTGCCACGAAGCGCGCGCTCGCCCATGTTTAAATGCCTCCTACAGGGCCCCCATGCGTGGGGGGTCTGTCTCCCACGGTGTGTAACGCTTGGTACCGTGATGGGATTCCCATCCACGGCGTGATCCAATCGCGCTACCGGCTAGCAGTTAGGACGGCGGGGCGTCGTCAGGCGTCAGAAACCGCGGCCGGTCGGCGGGGGGACGGGCGTGTGGCGGCCCGGGCGTGGCGGCCGAAGATCTTGCCTGACCTCCACTTTCTTCGACGATGGTGAGCTCAGATTCCCTCGGGGACTTCGTTGCCGGCGGCGCGGATGGCCTTGGGCAGGTTGACCAGGGCCAGCAGGACGAAGCCCAGCACAAAGAACACGATCATGGACAGGATGGCGATGCGGTAGCTGTTGGTGAGCTGCAGCGCGATCGTCACCGTGAGCGCGCCGATGAAGGCCGAGCCCTTGTCGCTGATCTGCAGGAGGCTGAAGTACTCCGCCTCCTTGCCCTTCGGGATCACCTGGGAGAACAGCGAGCGTGACAGCGCCTGGCTCCCGCCCAGCACGATCGCGATGGCGAAGGCCATCAGATAGAACTGCAGCGCGTCGCCTTCGCGCACGAACAGCGCCATCACCACGATGACCGTCCACAGCACGAGGCTGGCCAGCACCGTGCGCTTGGTGCCGAACCGGCGGGCCAGCGAGCCCAGCAGCAGCGCGCCGAAGAAGGCGACGAACTGCACCATCAGGATCGCGCTGATCTGCACATCCGGTTTCAGCTTGAGTGCCTCCGAGGCGAAGGCCGCGCTGTTGCCGATGACGGTCTGGATGCCGTCGTTGTAGACGAGGTAGGCCACCAGGAACAGCATCGTCAGCGGATACTGGCGCAGCCCCTTGAGGGTGCGGCCGAGCTGGCGGAAGCTGCCGCCGATCGCGGCCGGCGTGGTGCGCTCGTGTGCCGGGACCGGCCGGTTGCGCAGCCTCAGCAGCGGGACGATCGTGAACGTGGCCCACCACAGCCCCGCCGACATCATGCAGATCCGCACCGATTCGCCCTGGGTCAGGCCGAGCGCCTCGTAGTTGAGGTAGAGCACCAGGTTGAGGGCCAGCAGCAGGCCGCCGCCCAGGTAGCCGATGGCCCAGCCCCGGGAGGAGACGTGGTCGCGCTCCTGCGGCGTGGAGATCTGCGGCAGGAACGAGTCGTAGACCACGATCGAGGAGCCGTAGGCCAGGTTGGCCAGAATGAACAGGACCCCGCCGAGCAGGTAGCGGTCACCCTCGACGAAGTAGAGGCCCATCGCCGCCAGCGCGCCCGCGTAGGCGAAGATGCCGAGCATCTCCTTCTTGCGGCCGATGTGGTCGGCCAGCGCGCCCACGATCGGCAGGATGAGGATCTGCCCCAGCACCGCCACCGTCGTGATCAGCCCGAAGAAGGCGGCCGGCCTGATGTCCATGCCGAGCACGTCGACATAGCCCAAACCGGGATTCTGTACGGTCAACCGGTCGAAGCCGTCCGCACAGGTCGCGGCGGCGATCTGCGGGAAGTCCTGGGCGCAGGCCGCGGTCCTGGCCACCGCGATGAGGTAGGGGCCGAGGAAGACCGAGATGACCGTGGTGTAGAAGGCGGAGTTGGCCCAGTCGTAGACGTACCAGCCGCGCTGCTCGCGTCTGCGTGCCGCGGGGGATTCGGCGGTGGGGTCCACAGGGGGGTCCGCGGGGGGTGCGGGGGTGGGCATGTGTCGAGTCGCTCCTATGCGGCCATGCGGCCGGGATGCCACTGGTCGCGCCGCTCCAGCACGTCGCGCAGCCCGGTGATGTTGTCGGTCATGATGCCGTCGACGCCCAGATCGAGCAGCTGCTCCATCCGCGGGACGTCGTTGATCGTCCAGACGTGCACCTGCATGCCGACGGCGTGCGCCGTGCGGACCAGGCTCCGGGTGGTCACGCGCAGCCCGCGGAAGCCCACCGGGACCTGGGCGCAGGGGATGCCCGCCCGGGACAGGCGGACCAGCAGGCGGCCGTAGCCGGAGGTGGTGGCGGCGGCGCGCAGGGTGGCGACGCCGCGCGGGCCGAGTGCCGAGCAGACCTCACGGCCGAGCGCCGCCCTGGCCAGCATCAGGCGCTCGTCGGAGAAGGAGGTCAGGCAGATCCGGTCGTAGGCGTCGGTGCGCCGCACCGCCTCGGCCAGCGGCGCGATGGCGGCGGCTTCCTTGACGTCGATGTTGAAGCGGATGTCCGGCCAGGTGCCCAGCAGGTCCTCGAGCAGCGGGATCTCGTGCGTGCCGCCGATGCGGGCCTGCTTGACCGAGCTGTAGGGGAGCTCCGAGATGCGGCCGCGCCGGTCGGTCACCCGGTCCAGGGTGTGGTCGTGGAAGGCGAGCAGCACCCCGTCGGCGGTGGCGTGCGCGTCGGTCTCCAGGTGGGTGTAGCCGAGCCGCACGGCCCGCTCGAACGCTTCGGCCGAGTTCTCGGCGCCTTCGGCGGCGCCGCCACGGTGAGCGAAGGCGAGGGGGCCCGGGTGGTCGAGAAAGGCGAATCGACGGCTGAGCACGGTCTGCAGTATGCCTCTCGCGGGTGAACAATGAGGTTACGAATCAGGGAGATTCTGCCACTCCTGACGGCGGGCCTCGGCCAGCGCGATGGCCGCGGCCACCGAGACGTTGAACGAGCCGACCCGCCCGACCTGCGGGATGTAGCAGACGCCGTCGGAGGCGTCCAGCAGGGCGGGGGAGCAGCCGTGGTCCTCGCTGCCGACCACCAGGCACACGTCGCGGGCCAGGTCGGCCTTGTGCAGCGGGAGGGCGTCGGAGGTGAGCTCGATGGCCAGCACCGTGTAGCCGTCGTCCCTGGCCGCCTTGACGGCCTCGGTGGCGGGCATCGCTTCGTGCCAGGTGACCAGGCGTTCGGTGCCGAGCGCGGTCTTGCCCGCCTTCGGGTTGGTCGGCGGGGTCGCGTTGCCGGCCAGCCAGATCGTGTCGACGCCGAACGCGGCGGCGCTACGGAAGATCGAGCCGACGTTGAACGGGCCGGTGACCGACTCCAGGATCAGCGCGAGCCGGTTTCCGGTGCTTCGGCGCCAGGTCCGGTTGAGCCGCTTGACGTCGGTGGGGCGCAGTTGCCTTCTCATCGGTGCACCTTCAGGATTCGGTAGGCGGCCCTGGAGGCCTCGCGGGAGGCCTGCCAGCCCTGCTCGCCGAGCCAGCGCTGCAGGGAGTCGGAGCCGAGGTGTTTCTGGACGACCAGGTGGGCGACGCCGTCGGGCGCCAGCCGGGTCAGCCACCTGGTGAGCATGTCGTGCAGGGCCGCCTTGCCGATGCGGATGGCGGGGTTGGACCAGATGGCCTGGAACGTGACGTCGGGGGGCATCTCATCCACATGCACCGACCGTACTTTGTAAAGGCGGGCGGCCTGAGCGTTGCGTGCGGTGAGCTCCACGCTGCGGCGGTTGACGTCCACGGCCCAGACGGTCGCCTCGGGAGCCCGCGTGGCCATGGTCAGCGCGATCGGGCCGTAGCCGCAGCCCAGGTCGAGCAGGTCGCCGTGCTGGGGCGGCGGGGGCACCGACTCCAGCAGCACGCGGGTGCCGAGGTCGACCCGCTCGGGCGAGAAGACGCCCCGGTCGGTCTCCAGCCGCAGGTGCAGGTCGGGCAGGACCAGGTCGACCGAGCCCGGCCGGCTCGTGGTCGCCGGGTCCTCGGAGAAGTAATGGGCCACGTGGGAAAACGTTACGGGATGCGCGTACCGAACAGGACCGCGGCGCCCGCGACCAGCAGGCCCAGGATGATCGCGGCCACGATGAACTGCTGGGTGATCTCCTGGTTGACCAGCTTGAACCCGAGGGAGGTGCCGATCTGCTCGTAGACGTCGCGCAGCTCGCTGCCCGACTCGGCGGTGTAGGCGCGGCCGCTGGTGCCGTCGGACAGAGCCTGCAGCGTCTGCTTGTTGACCGGTACGTTCACCGGCCGGCCGTCGATGGAGACCGTCCCTTCCTGCGTGCCGTAGGCGATCGTGCTGACCGGCACGTTCGCCTGCTGGGCCGCGTCCATCGCCTCCTTGACCGAGCGGCCGGAGGTGTTGTCGCCGTCGGACAGCAGCACGATGGCGGCCGGTGGCGGGTCGGTGACGGCGTCCCGGTCGAAGGAGCGTACCGAGTCGAGCGAGTTGAAGACCGCCTCGCCGATCGCGGTGCCGGGCCTGGTGGTCAGGTTGCCGATCGCGGTCGCCACGGCCTGGTGGTCGGTGGTGGGGGAGACGACCACGTTGGCGGAGCGGGCGAAGGAGACGACGCCGACGTTGAACCGGTCCGGCAGCTCCTGGACGAACGCCTGGGCGGCGGACTTGGCGGCGCTGATGCGGTCGGGGTCGACGTCGGCCGCGTCCATGGACAGCGACACGTCGAGGGCGATCATGATGGTGGCCCGGTCGCGCGGCACGCGTACCTCGTCGGCGGGTCTGGCGGCGCCGACGACCAGCAGCGACATCATGAGCAGGAACAGGATCGGCGGCACGTGCCGCCGCCAGCCGGGGCCGGCCGGGGCGACGAGGTTGAGCAGGGCCAGGTTGGTGAAGCGCACGGTGTAGCGGCGCCGCGCGAACTGCGCCGCGACGTATCCGGCCACGAGCAGCGCCACCAGGGCGAACAGCCAGAGCCAGAGCGGCGACAGAAAAGTCAAGGGGTCACCTTCCGGTGTGCCAGGTGGCGCGTGCGCCGCTGGCGCAGGACGAACTGCGCGATGTCGAACACCCAGTCCCGGTCCGTGCGGAGCACGAGGTGGGCCACGCCGGCGCGGCGGAGGGCGATCCGGGTGCCCTCCCGCTGCAGGGCGGCGGCCTCGGCGTACGCGTGGCGGATTTTGGGTGAAAGGTGCACTTCGCGTACTTTCCCGGTCTCGGGGTCGGCGAACGCGACGCGGCCCACGTCCGGCAGCTCCAGCTCGCGCGGGTCGATCACCTCCACCGCCAGCACCTGATGCCGGGCGGCCAGCCGCCTGATCGGCCGCTCCCACGGGCGCTCCGCCTCCGGGTCCAGGCTCGGCTCCGCGTCGAGGAAGTCCGACACCACCACCCGCATGCCCCGCCGCCTGCGGGAGGCCGCCAGCACGTCGATGCCCTCGGCCAGGTCAGGAGGGTCGGGCACCACCTGACCGCGCGGCGCGTCCATCAGCGAGTGCAGCAGCCCGTACAGCGCGGACCTGCCGGTGCGGGCCGGCATGCGGTGCACGAACTCGTCGTGCAGCACCAGCGCCCCGAACCGGTCGCCCAGCCTGCTGGCCAGGAAACCGATCGCGCCGACCGCGGCCACCACCAGGTCCCGCTTGTCGGTGTCGGCGGTGCCGAAGTCCATGCTGGGCGACAGGTCGGCCAGCGCCCACGTCTCCAGCTCGCGGTCGGCGACCAGGTCCCGTACGTGCGGCACGGTCGTGCGCGCGGTGACCGCCCAGTCCATGCGGCGCACGTCGTCCTCGCCCGGCACGTAGACGCGGCTGTCGCCGGCCTCGCTGCCGGTGCCGGGCAGCAGGCCCTGGTGCGCGCCGTGCAGCAGGCCGTCCAGCCGTCTGGTCACCGTGAGCTCCAGCCGGCGCAGCGCCTGCTCGGCGGTATTCATAGGTCGCTCACCGGTTCTGGTTCCAGACGACGAGGGGCGGGGGCACGGCGTGCAGGATCTGCTTGACGACCTGTTCGGGGTCGACGCCGTCGGCCAGCGCGTCGAAGGTGAGCATCAGGCGGTGCGCCATCACGTCCACGGCCACGTCGCGCACGTCGTCGGGCAGCAGGTAGTCGCGGCCGCGCAGCACGGCCAGCGCGCGCCCGGCCGCGACCAGGCCCAGGGTGGCGCGCGGGCTGACGCCGATCTCGATGGTGTCGGTCAGGTCGGCCAGGCCGTACTCGGCGGGGGCGCGGGTGGACATGACCAGGCGGACCACGTAGTCGGCGACGAGCTGGTGCACCGAGACCTGTTCGGCCGCCTCCTGCAGCGCCATCAGCTGCTGCGGGTCGAGCACCCGCGCGGGCGTGGGCGGGGTGACGCTCATCCGGTGCAGGATCTCCAGCTCCTCGTGCGCGCTCGGATGCGGCACCCGGACCCGGAACAGGAACCGGTCGCGCTGCACCTCCGGCAGAGGGTAGACGCCTTCGGACTCGATCGGGTTCTGGGTGGCCAGCACGATGAACGGCCTGGGCAGCGGATGGGTGACGCCCGCGAGCGTGACCTGACGCTCGGCCATGACCTCCAGGAGGGCCGACTGCACCTTGGCCGGCGCCCGGTTGATCTCGTCGGCGAGCAGGAAGTTGACGAACACCGGCCCCAGTTCGACGTCGAACTTCTCGGTGGAGGGGTGGAACACGCGGGTGCCGACGATGTCGCTGGGCACCAGGTCGGGGGTGAACTGGATGCGGGCGAACGTGCCGCCCACGACCGTGGCCAAGGTGGCGGCGGCCAGCGTCTTGGCCACACCGGGCACCCCCTCCAGCAGGCAGTGGCCGCGCGCCAGCAGGGCCACGGCCAATCGCTCGACCATGTGGTCCTGCCCCACGATGACACGCCGTACCTCGTCGAGGGTTTGACGCAGCAGGGCCGCGTCCGTTCCGCCTGGCTGCTCTTCGGCGACGCTCATGACGCTATTCCACCAAACGTGCCGCAAACGTGCACGACGCCACGTCTGTGCTTTCATGGCAGATGTGGCCAGTCCGCTGCAGTACGGTGATCCGCCACGGCTGGGGCCGTTCGTGGTGCAGGCCCGCCTGCACTCGGCCCCGGCGGGGTTCGTCTATCTCGGGCAGGCGTCCGACGGGCGTGCGGTCTCGCTGGCCGTACTCACGCGAGGGGCGGCGATCGACGCGGCCGCCCGCGAGAGATTCGTGACCGCGCTGCAGGAGGCCGCGCCGTCGGGGGACCGGTCGGGCGTGCGGAGCTGGCTCGGGCTGGGCTCGAAGGGGCGCGCGACCGTCACCGAGGACGCGCCGCCGGTGCTCGACATGAACACCGGGCACGCGCCGTGGGTGGCGGTCGCGTACGTGCCGGGCAAGCCGGGGGCCGAGCGGTTCTTGGAGCCGGTGATGGTCGGCGGGACGCTCATCGGCGTCGCGCACGGCCCCGACTTCGTCCCCTACTGGCTGACCGACCGGACGCCCGCGCTGGCCGCGCCGGTGCGCCGCAGGCCGCTCACCGAGACGCGGCGGCGGGTGCTGATCGCCGTGGCCGTGCTCCTGGCGCTGCTGGTGCTCCTGGTGACGATCGTGCTGCTGATGCTGCTGGGCAGGTCCGGCGGCGATCCGATGCCGAGGCAGCTGCCGCCGACGGTGTTCCTGCCGACGCCGCCGCCCGTCCCCTCCACGCCCTACCCGCAGGAGCCGTCGCCGTCCCCGTCGGCCCCGCGCAGTGGCGAGCCGACGCCCGGACGCTCGCCGGGGGACGAGCCGCCGCAGGAGCCGCAATTGTGAGTTGAGCCTCACGTGACGTGAGGGTCAAGACTGTGCTGCATGTCCGCTATGTGTAGCTGTGTTTCGGCTATGATCCGTGGGTGTCGGGAACGTCACGCTAAGCTATAGCCGGCCCGACGGGCTGAGGTCATGGGGCGGACGCGGGTCAGGTGGATGCCGATGGGTGAGGTGGTGTCCACCGCGACGTGCCGGACCTTTCGGGCCGTGCTGGAAGCCACGGGTGAGGTGGTCGGTGCGCGGGTGCTGGCCGAGCGGGTGAGCTGGCTGGCCGCTTTGGTGCGGCAGATGGCGGCCGGGGTGGTGGCGGAGCGCTGGAATCGGGCGGATCTGGACCGGTTGGATGCGGGTGTCGGGCTGGACGGCCGGGCTCTGCCCGCCAAGGGGTGGATGGCGGTGCGCCGTCTCGGTTGGGGGGCGGGTGCTCCGGTGGGGGTGTATGTCTCTGATCGGGTGCGCCGGTGCGCCGAGGAGGAGGCCACCCGGGCGTTGCGGCTGGCGTTGCATCGCCGCTCGATCCTGGCGGCGATCACCGCGACCTGGCCGGCCGATCCCGGCCGGCGCACCGACGCCGAGTGGACGGCGCTGCGCGCGGCGCTGAAGGAGGCGGGTGGCGGGGTGTCGTCCGCGCTGATCCGTAACCGGACCCGGCAGCTACGCGCCTACCTCGACGACCACGCGCTCTCCCCCGCCGACCTGACCCGCCAGGACGGTCAAGCCGATCAGGTGCGCCGGGTGGATGTGGTGGAGGTGGAAGGGCCACCGATGGTGGCCGCGCAGGTGCTGCTGGCAGCCGCCGACCGGCAACTCATCACCCTGGAACGCATCGGCGCCTCCGACGCGCGGCTGCGTGTCCAGCTTCCGCTGTGTGCGCGGCCGGCCATCCGACGGGATTGGGCGTGGCATGTGCTGCTGGTCCCGCTGCCCGCGCAGATACCGGCCGATGCCAGGCTGCGCAGCCCGACCCTACGAGTGATGGACGGCCGGGTGCGGGTCGACCTGCCCTTTACGGTGACCGTGCCGTACGCCCCGGCCACCGGCCACACGGTCGCGGTCGGGTTCGACTGGGGGGTCAACACCCTGCTCACCGGCACCGTCGGACGGCTGCACAGCGGGCGGGTGGAGGGTGATGGCCGTCCGCTCATCTACGACGCCACCCCGGTCAGCGCCAAACTGCACCGGCTGCGCGGGCACCGCGAGGCGCTGGCCGCCAAACGCGACCACTACGCCAAACTCCAAACCGGCCTGCACCCCCACACCGCCCGCCACGAGCAGGTGGCCGCGCTACATGAGCGGGCCGACCGGGAGCACGCGCGGGTGTGCGCGCGGATCCGGCACCTGAACAACGCCCTGTCCTGGAGCGCCGCCCGCTGGGCCGTCGACCAAGCGGTTGCGTTGGGGGCGTCGGTCATCTACCTGGAAGACCTTGCCACCCTCGAAGCCCGCGGGCATCGACGCGGGAACGCCGCCCTGTCCGGCCAAGTCCGAGGACGCGTGGCCGACGCCATCCGCCATCTGGCCGCCAAAACCGGACTCGCGGTGGTGACGGTGCCCGCGCGAGGTACCAGCAAATACTGTCCGCGTTGCGGCGCGGGCAGCTCACCCCTGCACCACGCGCCCGCCCCTGACCGGCTCGACCAGCGCGGCTGGAAATGGGCGCACTGCCCCAGGTGCGGCCTGTCCTGCGACCGCGACCAAGCCGCCGCCGAACGGATCATCTCCCGCGGCCTGCTCGCCCAACACCACACCCACACCGACCGCACCACCGGCGTCCGCACCATCCGCACCGTCGTCGAGGGCAACCTCAGCCGCGCCCGCCGCCCCCGAAAGCCGACCAGGGCCGCCAGACGCGCCCGCCGCACCCGCACTGACCTCCACCCGCGCCCGCACACCCGACACGACCGGACCAAGACCGGCCCCACCCCCAAACGACCCACCCGCCAGCGACCCACCGAGCGACCCACCCCCGAGCGACCCACTGAGCGATCCAGCACGGACAAGACTTTCAGCCAGCTGCCCGACCGGCGTCTGGTGCCCGCCCCCACCCACCCGGTGAGACAGCGTCCGGCGGGCCAAGCACCCCAGACGGACAGCCCAACGGCCGTCCGCACAGGACTTGCACGCGATCCTCACCAACGGACCGGCTTCCACAAAGTGAAAGCCACCCCCGTACTCGCACTAGCCGAGTACGGGAGCGGCAGACACCACGCTACGCCCGCCCGAAGCCTGAATCCCTCAGGAAACCACAGAGAATCGCAGACGCTCTAGCGTCCACGGCATGAGATTCGTCGTTCACGACACCGTTGCCGCCATGGGCCGCGTTGCTGCGGCAGCCGCTGGATCGGCGGCCCGACGGGCTCCGGGAGCTGCTCGCGCCGATCCGCTCCGCCATCCCGATGCCGGGAGACATCGTCGGCATCCACCACCAGGGCGGCGGCTTCCGCGTCGACGCCGACGACCCGCGCTACCTCGACGCCGTCCAGCGGCTGGCCGACACCGATGTGCTCGGGCAGGTCGAACGGGAGCTGGCCCGCGCCGCAGAGGCTCTGCCACTTGAAGCAAGCCGAGACGCTGCAGGACTTCGAGCTGGCGGGCATGCAGCATACGTCCGCGTACGTGCTGGGGGACAGTGCCATGCGGCTGTTCGGGCAGGAGCCGCGCGGCATTCCGGATATGTCGGGGTATGCGGTGGGGTTGCGCCTGGTGGATGAGCATCTCGCGGCCACCGGCATGACGGTGGCACAGGCCACGGGGCTGCCGGTCGCCGAGCTGCTGCGGAGGTAGTCGCGGGGTCAGGGCATGTCGTACGTGGGTTTGTTGGGCGGGGTCAGCGGGGTGAGACGAAGCCGGACTCGTAGGCGGCGATGACCGCCTGGGTGCGGTCGCGGGCGCCCAACTTGGTGAGCACGTTCCCGACGTGCGTCTTGACGGTCTCCGGGCTGACCACCAGCTCGGCGGCGATCTCGCCGTTGGACAGTCCCTTGGTCATCAGGAGCAGCACGTCACCCTCGCGGCCGGTCAGCCGGCCGATGCCGGGCACCTCGGCGACGGGCCGGCGGCCGGCGAGCGTGCGGATCGCGGCGGGGAACAGGAGCGACTCGCCGGAGGCCACCAGCTTGATGGCCCGCACCAGCTCGTCCGGGCGGGTGCGCTTGAGCAGGAACCCGTCGGCGCCCGCCCGGAGCGCGTCATAGACGTAGTCGTCGTTCTCGAACGTGGTCACCACCAGCACCTTCGGCGGCTCCTGCAGCTCCATGAGCCGGCTGGTGGCCTGGATGCCGTCGACGGCCGGCATCCGTACGTCCATCAGCACCACGTCGGGCCGCTCGCGGCGCACCACCGGCAGCACCGCCGCGCCGTCAGCGGCCTCGCCGACCACGCTCAGGCCGGGCTCGGAGTCGATGATGATACGCAGACCGGTGCGGATGAGGTCCTCGTCGTCGGCGACCACGACCCTGATTGTCATGACAGTGACCGTAGCGGCAAGCGCACCGACACCCTCCAGCCGCCCTCCTCCGGGCCGGCGTCCAACTCACCGCGCAGCAGCCGCACCCGTTCGGCCATCCCGGTGACCCCCCTGCCGCCCCTGCGCCCGCCGCTCCCGTGTCCGGCACTGTCTCTGGCGGAATGCCCGCCGCTGTCTCCGCCGAGGTGTCCGGCGCTGTCTCCGACAGCGTGACCGTCGTTGGGTCCGATGCCGTCGCCTGTCGCGTTGGTGACCTGGAGGTCCAGTACGTCCTCTCGTACGCTGGCCGCCAGATTCACCGGACCTTGACCGTGTTTGATCGCGTTGGTGAGTGCCTCCTGGACGATGCGGTAGGCCTCCCTGGAGATCACGGCGGGGACGCCGGACAGGTCGCCCACCTCCCGCCGCACTTCGGCGCCCGAGGCGGCCACGAGCGCGTCGAGATCGGCGAGCGTCGCCTGCGGGTCACGGTCTTCGCCCTCGCGTAGGACGCCCAGGACGTGGTCGAGGTCCTCCAGGGCGGCGCGGGCCGACTGCTCGATCGCCGCCAGCGCGGTTCTGGCGGTGGCCGGGTCGCGGTCGAGGACCCTGCTCGCGGCGGCGGCCTGCAGGGTGACGACGCTGAGCGCGTGGCCCACCGAGTCGTGCAACTCCCGTGCCAGCCGGTTGCGCTCGGCCAGGGTGCGGGCGTGCTCCTCGGCGGTGGCGAGCCGTTCGGCGGGGGTGGGGCCGAGCAGGACGGGGGCCAGCCTGGCCAGCAGCGCCCCCGCCCCGGCCACCACCAGGACCAGCAGCGCGAGCACCCCCAGCCCGAGCAGCGCCCAGCCGACCCCGGGCCAGCCGGTCTCCACCGCGAAGCCCAGCACCTTGGTCGACAGGGTGACGAACGGCAGCGCGAGGGTGAACAGGGTGAACGGCACGACCGCCAGCGTGAACCCGCTGACCAGGCCACCGATGCCCAGGTGCAGGGTGAACCAGGCGGCCGTGCGCCGCCGCTCCTGCCATGACCGGCGACTGTACGCCGGACCCGGCGCGAACTCGACACGGGCGCCCAGCAGTCCCTGGGCGGCGTTCACCTCCAGCGAGCGCACGGGCAGGAACAGCCCGGTGAGCGCGACCACGGGCAGCACCGCGCCGAAGACGCCGATCTCCACGGGCAGCAGCAGGTCGGCCGATTCGCCCCGCGCCAGCCCGGAGATGAGGACCCCCGCCATCATGTACGGCATCAACAGGGCCCCGCCCAGGATCAGGCATGCCCAGCGCCGGGTCAGCAAGCGGTTCCATCTCACAGTGGTGATTGTATGTCGACCTTTATTCGCTCACGGATGAATGCGCCTGGAGAGAAATGCGCCCCCAGCGAAAAGATTCCGTTGTTCGCGACGTCCGGGGTTAGCGTCTTCGGTGTAAATGATTTCCGCGGAAAGGCGATGCCCATGACGGAGACTCAGCGCTCGCAGTGGCCTGACCAGCTCAGCCAGCGTCTGCTGCAGCAGCGCATCCTCGTTCTCGGCCAGGAGGTCGACGACGACATTTGTAACAAGCTGTGCGGCGAGTTGCTTTTGCTGGCGGCAGAGGATTCCAAGGCGGACATAACCCTTTACATCAATTCGCCGGGCGGATCCGTGTCCGCCGGCATGGCGCTGTACGACATGATGCAGTTCATTCCCTGCGACGTGGCGACGGTCGCGATGGGCTTCGCCGCGTCCATGGGCCAGTTCCTGCTCTGCGCCGGCGCTCCCGGCAAGCGCTACGCCCTGCCCAACGCCCGGGTCGTGATGCACCAGCCGCTCGGTGGCATCGGCGGCTCGGCCACCGACATCCAGATCCAGGCCGAGAACCTCCTCCACACCAAGCGCCGGATGGCCGAGATCATCGCCCACCACACCGGCCAGCCTCTGGAGCGCATCCAGGCCGACTCCGACCGGGACCGCTGGTTCACCGCCCAGGAGGCGCTGGAGTACGGCTTCGTCGACCACCTCGCCGAAAGGATGAACTGACATGAGCGGACGCTACGTGCTGCCCTCCTTCACCGAACGCACGTCCTACGGCAGACCCCCTACAACAAGCTCTTCGAGGACCGGGTCATCTTCATCGGCACCCCCATCGACGACACCTCCGCCAACGACGTGATGGCGCAATTGCTCACCCTGGAGTCGATCGACCCCGACCAGGACATCAACCTCTACATCAACTCGCCTGGCGGCTCGTTCACCGCGATGACGGCCATCTACGACACGATGCAGTTCGTCCGGCCGGAGATCCACACCGTCTGCATCGGCGAAGCGGCCTCGGCGGCGGCGGTCCTGCTGGCGGCGGGCACCCCCGGCAAGCGCGCCGCCCTGCCCCACGCCCGCGTCCTCCTCCACCAGCCCGCCACGGAAGGCGGCCGCGGCCAGTCCAGCGACATGGAGATCCACGCCAGAGAGATCCTCCGCATGCGCGACCAGCAGGAGGAGATCCTGGCCCGGCACACCGGCCGCACACCACTGGAGATCCGCAAGGACATCGAACGAGACCGCATCTTCACGGCGGAGCAGGCCCGCACCTACCACCTGATCGACGACATCTACGCCTCCAGGAAGCGCACCTTAGCCTCCACCCACTGACCCACCGGGCCCCGCGGGCCCCCGGACGCCCTGAGGGCCGAAATGCTGAGTCATCCCGCCCTGTTTGCGGACTGTACAAGAGAGATGTCCCTGTTCGAGGGGGCCGTCCTGCTCTGCCTACGGACTGCGCAAGAGGCCTGTCTGGATCGATGCGCCGATGAGCTCGTCGGTGACCCATCGCGCGACGTCGGCGGGGTAGGGCGCTGACAGGCCGAGGACGATGTGGCGGAAGCCGGCGTCGAGCGCTTCGCCGATCGCGGCCCGTGTGGTGCCGGGGTGGTCGTAAGAGACGGGCAGGAGGATCGAGCGGGTGATCGAGGCGGGGTCGCGGCCGATCTCGGCGCAGTGGCGGTCCAGCAGTGCGCTGCGCTCGGCGGCGTCGTCGATGTCGCCGCCCGGGATGTTCCACCTGTCGGCGTGCTCGGCGGCCACGCGCAGCGTCGCGGCGGAGCGTCCGCCGATGAGGATCGGAGGGTGCGGGCGCTGGACGGGTTTGGGGTTGCCGAACGCTCCGGTGAGGTGGTGGTAGGTGCCGTGGAGGTCGAACGGCTTCTCCTCGGTCCACAACCGCCGGATCACCGTGCACGCTTCGGCCAGGCTCCCCACGGCGTGCGCGAAGTCGTGGAAGGGCAGGCCGTGTGCTTCGTACTCGCGCCGAGCCAGCGGGTGGTCGGGTCGTGAGCCGGCGCCGATGCCGAACTCGAGGCGTCCGCCGGAGACGATGTCGACGGTCGTGGCGATCTTGGCCAGCATCGCGGGCGGACGGAGTCGGTTACTGGTCACCATCACGCCGAGCCGCAGTCGCCGGGTGTGGGCGGCCAGGGCCGAGAGCAGCGTCCAGCCTTCGTAGGCCGGTCCGCCCGGGTCGCCGCCGATCGGCATGAGGTGATCGAACAACCACGCGTGCTCGATCTCCGGGATGGTGTCCGCCTCACGCCAGACCCGCAGGATGTCGTGGTAGTCGACCTGCGAGGGGGCGGTCATGATGCCGAAACTGGGCCGAGGGCTGTGTGACATCGAGCGGTTGGTCCTTTCAACGCCGGCGGCCACCGCCGATGGGGGCGCACTACCGGAGTCCTGGGTGGAGCTTGCTTCCGCAAGCGGGCGTCGCATGGTCGCCGCACTCTGCTTCGGGATCATAAGCAATCGGAACGGCGTTCCGTTAAATATACGGAGCGACGTTCCGGATGGCAAGAAGAGAGGTCGGCGCGCGGAGCGACAGCGACAAGCTGAGTCCAGGCGGTCAGGCGGTCAGGTGGGGGCGCGGCGGGTGGGGGCGCGGCGGGTGGGGGTGGGGGTGGGGGTTCCTTATGTCGTGGTGCGGCGGCGGAAGAGGAAGGCGGCGATCGGCATGCTGATCACTACGCCGGCCGTGAGCCAGGCCGCGGACAGCCGGCCGGCGTCGCCCATCGGCCGGTCGAGCAGGAGGGCTCGGAGTGTCTCCACCATGGGGGTGGTCGGCTGGTGCTCGGCGAAGCCGCGCAGGAGCGGCGGCATGGTCTCCGCCGGGACGACGCCGTCGGACAGGTACGGGAAGAAGATGACGGCGAAGCTGAAGGCGCCCGCCGCCTGGGGTGAGCTGACGAGCAGGCCCCACAGCATCGCGAGGGCGGACACCGCGAGGATGTAGCCGGAGATGAGCGCCAGGACGAGGGCCCAGTCGGTGGCGGTGGCGTCGGGGCGGAAGCCCAGCAGGACGGCCGCGGTCAGGGCGAACCCGGTCGTGACCACGTTGCGGACCAGTGAGGCGATGACGTGGCTGGCGGGAAGGGCCCAGCCGCTGATGGGCAGGGTACGGAAACGGTCGATCATGCCTCCGGTCATCTCTTCAGCGATGTTGACGGCGGACAGCGCGGCACCGTAGCCGCCGGCCATGAGCAGGACGGCGGGGACGACGAAGTCGATGTAGGCCAGGCCGCTGGATCCGGTGGTGATCGCGCCGCCGAAGACGTACACAAAAATGATCATGATGAGGATCGGCAGGGCGATGTTCACCAGGAGGGCGTCGAGCGTGCGGGCCTCGTGGCGCAGGGTGCGGGTGACGAGGCGGCGCAGGTCGGCGAGGGTCGTCGCCACGGAGGGGGCGCGGTCCGGCCGGCCGGGCGCTGTGGTGGTGGTGGTCACTGGTGCACCTTCTTCTTGCGAGCGCTGAAAGAGTGCTTGTGGTTGGATGCCGGTGAGAGCCGGGGTGACGGCCTGGTGGTGGTGGCTCGTTGAGGGCCCGCATGACACTGCCGCCCCCGGCTCTTTCGGGTCTGTTGACCGGCAACAGAGGGACGCGCCGTAGAGCGCCGGTCAGTGACCGCCCGGAGAGCAGTCCCGTCACCGGCATCACGCTGTGGATTGTGTCGAGCTGCGTGAGGAGCCTTGTGGCACTGCAAGATTGCGTCTACTACGTCGGGATCGACTGGGGTTCGGCCGAGCATGCGGTGTGCGTGCTGGATGAGGCGGGCCGGGTGAAGACCCGGTTCACCATCGCTCACACCGCCGCCGGATTCGCCGACCTGGCCCGCAGGCTGGGCAGGCTCGGTGAGGCCGAGCAACTGCCGATCGGGATCGAGCGTCCCGACGGCCGCCTGGTCGATGTGCTGCTGGAGGCCGGGCATCCCGTGGTCCCGGTGAAGTCGAACGCGATCAAGGCCTGGCGAGATGCCGAGGTGTTGTCCGGGGCCAAGTCCGACGCCGGAGACGCCCACGTCATCGCCGAATACCTGCGGTTGCGCCAGCACAAGCTGACCCCGGCCCGGCCGTTTTCCGGGCAGACCAAGGCGCTGCGCACCGTGGTACGCACCCGCGATGACATCATCAAGCTGCGCGTAATGGCCACCAACATGCTGTCGGCGCTGCTGGATGCGTTCTGGCCCGGTGCCAAAGAGATCTTCGCCGATGTTGAGTCGCCCATCGCGCTGGCGTTCCTGACCGCCTACCCCACTCCGGTGAGCGCTGCTCGGCTGGGTGAAAAGCGGATCGCGTCGTTCTGTGCCAAGCACGGTTACTCCGGCAAACGGCCCGCCGCCCAGTTGCTGGCTCGGCTGCGGTCGGCACCACCCGGGGCCACCGGTGAGGCCGAGACCGCCGCAGGCCGGGACGCGGTACTGGCCCTGGTCACGGTCTTGACGACGCTCGGGACGGTCAAGAAGGAGCTGGACCGCTCGACCGCCACTCACCTGGCCGCCCATCCCGACGCCCAGGTCTTCACCTCGCTGCCACGCTCTGGCCTGATCAACGCCGCCCAGATACTGGCCGAGTGGGGCGATGCCCGCAGCGCCTACGACGGCCCGGACGCGGTGGCGGCCTTCGCCGGCGTCGCCCCCGTCACCAAGGCCTCCGGCCGCCACCACGCGGTCGGCTACCGGTGGGCATGCAACAAACGCCTGCGCCAGGCCATCACCACCTTCGCCGGCAACAGCCGTCACACCAGTCCATGGGCCGCCGACATCTACCAGCGAGCCCGCGCCCGCGGCAAGGACCATCCCCACGCCATCCGGATCCTGGCCCGCGCCTGGGTCCGGGTGATCTGGCGATGCTGGCTCGACGGCGTTCCCTACAACCCCACCAAACACGGGGCCGCAGCGGCATTCATGGAGCCTCAAGCGGCGTGAGGTTGACACAGGGGGTGTCATGTCGGCTCCGTTGCGGGTTTGACGGGAAGGTCTTCCAGAGCGGAGGTCATGTCGCCTCCGATTCGGGTTCGGGCGGGGAGGTGCCCCTGGGGTTGCGGTTCGGGTGGGGAGGTGTCCTCGGGTTGCGGGGTCGGGTAGGGAGGTTCCGCCCGATTCGGGCTTAGGGGGAGGGGCGGCCCTGGTCGCGGGTGGGGGCTTGGCGTCTCCGTGGAGAGCTTCAGGGCGTCGCGGGGGTCAGGGGTGGGGTGGTCGCCGTGAGTGCGAAGAAGACGTCGTCCAGGGTGGGAGTGCGCAGTTCCACTTGAGCGATCGGGATGCCCGCCCGGTGGAGGAGATCGAGGGTGTGGCGCAGGTGGTCGGGGGATTGGACGGCGAGGGTGAGTTCACGGGCGTCCGGGTCGAGGTGCGGGGCGGCGTCGCCCGGGGGCAGGGTGGCGGCGGCCCGGGGAAGGTCGTCGGCGTGGGCCAGGCGCAGGACCAGGCGTTCGGAGCCCACCTGGCGTTTGAGCGCGGCCGGGGTGTCGTCGGCGACGACCCGGCCGGTGTGGATCACCGCGATGCGGTCCGCGAGGTGGTCCGCCTCCTCCAGATACTGGGTGGTCAGCAGGATGGTGGTGCCGGCGGCGAGCAGTTCGCGGATCACCGACCACAGTTCGGCCCGGCTGCGCGGGTCGAGGCCGGTGGTGGGCTCGTCGAGGAAGAGGATTCTGGGGGCGGCGACCATGCTGGCGGCCAGGTCGAGGCGGCGGCGCATGCCCCCCGAGTAGGTGGCGGCCCGGCGGTCGGCGGCGGCGGCGAGGTCGAAGCGTTCGAGGAGCTCGGCCGCCCGCCGGCGCGCCTCGCGCCTGCCCAGGTGGTAGAGGCCGGCGAACAACTCCAGGTTCTCCCTGCCGGTGAGCAGGCCGTCGACGGTGGCCTGCTGGGCGGTCAGGCCGATGCCGCGGCGCACCGCGGCGCTCTCGCGGGTGACGTCGTGGCCGCCGACGATGGCGGTGCCGCGGTCGGGGGCGAGCAGGGTGGTCAGGATCCGTACGGTCGTCGTCTTGCCGGACCCGTTCGGCCCGAGCAGGGCCTGCAGGGTGCCCGGCGGGACGGTCAGATCCACTCCGGTGAGCACGTGGGTGCCGCCGAAGGATTTGTGCAGGCCGCGGGCGTGGATCGCGGCTCCGGAAATTGCGTGTGCCCTACTGTGTATGTCGTACATGGTTACTAAGCTATATCACGTACGCAGTCCGTGAAGGGAGTTCGATGGCACAGGAGCGAGCGTTGCCGCCCGTCGTGGCGCGCATGTGGGGGCGGGAGCCGGTGACGAGCCGGGGGCCTCGGCCACGGCTGGACCTGGCCAAGATCGTCACCGCCGCCATCGAGCTCGCCGACGCCGAGGGCCTGGCGCGGCCACCGTGCTCACCGGCTACGCGCTGTCCGACGCCACGCTCACGTACGGCATGAGCGCGGCGTCGGGCGAACCGGCCGAGGACGGGGTCGGCGGGGCGGCCGACTACGGCGAGGTGCTGGCCGAGGTGCTTGATCCGCTCAGCTACCCCGCCCTGTCGGCCGCGGTGCGCGCGGGCGGCTTCGGAGGAGCGGAGGGCTGGGTGCAGGACGCCGACTTCCTGTTCGGCCTCAATCTCCTGCTGGGCGGCATCGAGGCGCTGAACGTACGGCGTTCCTAGCGCACGGGCGGTATCGGGCGGGAAATAGGGAGGTTATAGGGTCTCTCGGGGGTTTATCGGGGGAAAACGGGGAGTCGCGTGCCGCTGGAACAGGTGCTCATGTTGCTGGTGGCGGCGGCGGGAGCGGGATGGGTGGACGCCGTCGTGGGCGGCGGCGGGCTGCTGCAACTGCCCGCGCTGATGGTGGCCGGCATCCCGCCCGTGCAGGCCATGGCGACCAACAAGTTCTCCTCCGTCTTCGGGACCGCCTCGGCCGCCGTCACCTACGCGCTGACCGCCAAGTTCGACCGGCAGGTGGCGCTGCCGGGGGCGGGGCTGGCCGTGCTCAGCGCCGGGCTCGGCGCCTCGGCCGCGGCGGCGATCTCGGCCGAGGTGCTGCGGCCGGCGGTCATGGTGATCCTGCTCGGCGTGGCCGCCTTCGTGACGCTGCGGCCGGCGCTCGGCTCGGTGGCGCATCCGCACCTGCGCACCAACACCAGGGTCACCGTCGCGGTGGTCGTCGCGGGGGTGGGCATCGCGTTCTACGACGGGATCATGGGGCCTGGTACGGGGACGTTCCTCATCATCGCGTTCACCACCATTCTCGGGCTCGACTTCGTGTCCGCGTCCGCCTCATCGAAGATCATCAACACCGGGACCAACCTGGGCGCGCTGTTCGTGTTCGGGGCGCAGGGGCACGTGCTGTGGGGGCTGGGGCTGGGCATGGCCGCGTTCAACATCGCGGGCGCGCAGCTCGGCGCGCGCATGGCCATCAGACGCGGTACGGGATTCGTACGGATCATCCTGCTGTGCGTGGTGGTGGCGATGGTGACCCGGATGGCCTGGCAGCAGTTCGGCTAGGACCCGGGTGACGGCGGCCATCGCAGGAGCCAGGTAGGGGCGCGATGAATGCGCCACCATGGTCGTACCAGGGAGCACGGCCGGGGATGGTCGGCGGAGTGCTAAGCGCGCACCCGCGTGCGCAGGGCGGTGGCGGTCAGGGCGACGAAGGCGGCCAGCAGCGCCGGGAGGGCCAGGGCGCGGGGCAGGCCGGTGAGTTCGGCGGCGGCGCCGATGAGCACCGGCCCCGACAGGAAGCCCAGATAGCCGATGCTCGCCACCCTGGCCAGCGCCCGGCCCGCGTACGCCGGGTCGCGGTGGCCGGCGGCGGAGAACACCTGGGGCACGATGCACGACAGGCCCGCGCCGAAGCAGCCGAACCCGATCACCGCCGCCACCGGATGCCCGGCCAGCAGTGACGTGCCGAGCCCGAAGGCGGCCAGCAGCCCGCAGGCCCGCACCAGCGGCACCGGGCCGAACCGCGCCGCCAGCCGGTCCCCGGCCAGCCGGCCGGCCGTCATCATGGCGGCGAAGGCGGCGTACCCGGCGGCGGCGAACCCGGCGGAGGAGCCCAGCTCGTCGCGCAAGTAGACCGAGCTCCAGTCGGCCGCCGCGCCCTCGCCCACCAGGCAGCAGAACGCGAGCACGCCGAGGAAGACGATCCCCCGGGGCAGCCCGGCCCGCTCTCCCGCCGTGGCCGGGGGCGCGGGGACCGAGCGCAGCGCCCACCGGGCCGCCCACGCGGCGAGCGCGGCGATCACCAGGCCGCCCGTCCAGAACGTCGCGGCGGGGGACAGCTCGACGTGCGCGAACACGCCGCCGAGCGTGGCGCCCGCGAACCCGCCGACGCTGAAGACGGCGTGGAACGACGACATGATCGGCCTGCCCCACGCCAGCTCCACCTCCACGGCGTTGGCGTTCATGGACACGTCCAGCACCCCGTGCACGATGCCGAAGCCGAACAGCGCCACCGCCAGCGTGAGCAGGTTCGGCGCGTACGCGGCCGGCACCAGCACCACGCCCTGGGCCAGGGCGGCGGGAAGCATGACGCGGGAGCTGCCGTAGCGGTCCACCAGGCGGCCCACCGACTGCATGCCGGCCATGGCCCCGGCGGCGATGGCCAGCAGCGCCAGGCTGAGCTGCCCGTCGCTGAGCCCGAGGTCCTGCTTGATGGCCGGGATCCGGGCCGTCCAGGTGCCGATGGCCGCCCCGGCGAGCAGGAACAGCAGGTAGACGGCGACGCGGGCCCGGCTCAGCGGCGTCACGCGAGCTCCTTGACCAGGCGGACGGTGACACCGGCGGCGAGCAGCGCGTCGTGCTGGTCGCGCGGGATGGCGTCGTCGGTCACCACCACGTCCAGCCGCGCGATGGAGCACACGGCGCCGAACGCCGTCCGGGTGAACTTGCCCGAGTCGCAGACCGCGATCACCCGGCGGGCGGCGGCGATGGCCGCCTGCTTGACCGCCACCTCGGGCAGGTCGTGCGCGGTCAGCCCGTGCTCGGACGACAGCCCGCAACAGCCGATGACCGCCGTGTCGAAGCGCAGCGCCCTGATCGAGCTCTCGGTGAGCGGGCCCATGAAGTTCAGCTCGCCGGGCCGTACCTCTCCTCCTGGCAGGACGAGCCGCACGCGTGGCGCGGACGTCAGCAGCGAGACCGCCTGCAACGCCAGCGGCAGTACGGTCAGCCGGCGCTCCAGCAGGCTCCGCGCCACCTCCAGCGCGGTGGTGCCGCCGTCGAGCACCACCGCCTCCCCGTCGGCGATCAACGCGGCCGTCTCGGCGCCGATCCGCTGCTTGGCCTCGGTCGCCTCCCGCTCGCGGATGCCGAACGGCGGCTCCTCGCCGCGCAGCAGCAGCGACAGCGCGCCGCCCCTGATCCTGCGCACGACGCCCTGCTGGGCGAGCTCGTCCAGGTCGCGCCTGATCGTCATCTCGGACACGCCGTGCTCGTCGGCCAGCTCGGCGACGGAGACGCTGTCGTTGGTGCGCAGCCTGTTCATGATGTGATGTAAACGCTCCATATGTTCATACAAACACAGATAATGTGCGCAATACAATGGCACCATGCGTGCCAGCCGCCTGCTCTCCCTCCTGCTGCTCCTGCAGACACGCGGGCGCATGACCGCGCCCGAGCTGGCCGAAGAGCTGGAGGTGTCGGTCCGGACGGTCTACCGGGACGTGGAGGCGCTGTCGTCGGCCGGCGTGCCGGTCTACGCCGACCGGGGTCCCGCGGGCGGTTACCAGTTGCTCGACGGCTACCGCACCAGGCTGAACGGCCTTACGGTGGCGGAGGCGTCGTCGCTGTTCCTGGCCGGGCTGCCGGGGCCGGCCGCCGAGCTGGGGCTCGCCGAGGTGGCGGCCAACGCCGAGCTGAAACTGCTGGCCGCGCTGCCGCCCGAGCCGCGCTCACACGCCGCGCGGATGCGCGAGCGGTTCCTGCTGGACGTGCCCGGCTGGTATCGCAGCCCCGACGACGTGCCTCATCTGAGCGAGGTGTCGGAGGCGGTGTGGGAGCGGCGGCCGCTGCTGATGACCTACCGGCGCTGGGGCAGGCAGGAGGTCGAGCGGCTGGTCCACCCGTACGGGCTGGTGCTCAAGGGCGGCTCCTGGTACATGGTCGCCGCCCCGCCGGGCGCGAGCCCGCGCACCTACCGGGTGGCCCGGATCCTCACCGTACGGACGCTGCCCGGCCACTTCGACGGGCCCGCGGAGTTCGACCTGGGGGAGTTCTGGAAGGCGTACGCGGCGGAGTTCCGCGAGCGGATGTACACCGCGACGGCGGAGATCAAGATCGCCCCCGGCATGGAGGAGCTGCTCTCCTACACCATGGGCGCCGACGTGGTGGCCACCGCGCTGGCCGCCGGAGCCGAGCCCGACGCGGAGGGCTGGCGGACCCTGACCGTGCCCGTCGAGTCCATCACCTACGCCCGCTGGCTGCTGCTGCGCATGGGCGCGAGCGTGGAGGTGCTCGGCCCGCCCGAGCTGCGCGCCCTCATGGCCGAGTCGGTCGCCGAACTGCGAAAAATGTACGGCTGAACCCGGCCTGATATGAAACGATCTCGGTGCCCGACTGGTCCTGGAGGCCAAGTGACGATCTGGTACGAACACGCGGGCTCCGGCGAGCCGGTGGTGCTGCTGGCGTCGAGCGCGGCCGACGCCGGCATGTGGGACGCGCAGTGGAAGCCGCTCGCCGAGCGCTTCCACGTGATCAGAGTGGACTACCGCGGCTTCGGCCACACGCCCTACGCGGCCTCGGAGCCGTACAGCGACTCGGGTGACGTGGCGGCGGTCCTCGCCGAGCTGGGCGTGTCGCGGGCCGCGCTGGTCGCCGCCTCCTACGGCTGTGTCGTCGCCCTGGAGCTGGCCCACCTCGCCACCCGGCTGGTGCTCATGAACCCCGGCTCCGACCTGCCCAAAACCCCGGATCTCGTGGCGTTCGCCGAGGAGGAGGACCGGTTGCTGGAGGCGGGCGACGCGCGGGCCGCCGCCGAGCTGAACGCCCGCACCTGGCTCGGCCCGGCGGCCGACGAGGAGGCCAGGCAGCGGGTGACCGCCATGCAGCAGCACGCCTTCACCATGCAGCTCGCCGCCGACCCCGAGCCGTCGCAGTTCAGGGCCGGCTACGACCTCGGCGCGATCCAGGCGCCCGCGCTGGTCGTCACCGGCCCGTACGACCTGGAGTTCTTCCGGCGGAGCGCCCGCCATGTGGCCGCCGAGCTCCCGCACGCCGAGCTGGTCGAGCTGGACTGGGCCGGTCACCTGCCCGCGCTGGAACGGCCGTCGGAGGTCACCCGGCTGCTGCTGGACTACCTTTAGACCATGACGAGCGATCTGGCGACGCTGATGCGGCAGGCTCAGGACGACGATCCGCTGCGCGCGCTGGAGGCCACCACCGCGCTGCGCCACGAGCTCGAGCGCATGGAAACGGTCCATGTGCGGCGGGCCAGGGTGGCGGGCCTGCCCTGGGCGCAGATCGCGCACGCGATCGGGGTGAGCAAGCAGGCCGTGCACAAGAAGTACGGCAAACGCTAGCTCCACTGCCCGGCGAACCAGCCGAGCACGATGTTCCAGGAGTAGCCGCTCCTGATCCGCCCGGCCACGGCCGGGGGCAGCGTGTCCAGGCCCCGGTGCTCCAGCAGCACCCGCGTGCCGCCCTCGACGGCGGTGAACGCCACCTCGATCTCCATCCGGCCGGTCGGGTTGATCAGGTCCGCCCAGACGAGGCGGTGCGGCGGCTCCCAGGCGACGATCCTGCCGGTGTCGACATGGCCGCCGTCCGACCACACCTCGCGGAGGAACCCGTCCTCGAACCGGATCCCGACCGCGCGCTCCGGGTCCACCCAGCTGTGCGGGCCGCGTACGTACCAGCGGTCGATCTCGTCGGTGAAGACGCGGAAGGCGGTGCCGGGGTCGACCGGCACGGTCACGCCGGCCTGGACCGAGCTCACTGCCGGTCACCTTCCTGGGTGGTCTCGAGGTGGTCCTTGAACGAGCCGAGCTGCTCGGCCCAGAACGCCTGCACCTGGTCCAGCCAGGCCTGCAGGGCGGTGAACGGCTCCTGCCGCAGGGAGTAGAGGCGCAGGCGGGCGTCGTCGCCACCGGCCTCCGCCCGCACCAGGCCGCCGGCCCGCAGCACGCGCAGGTGCCTGCTCAGCGCGGGCGCGCTCATCTGGACGGCCTGGGCCAGCTCGCCGGCCGGGCGCGGACCGTCCCGCAGCAGGTCGATCACCCTGCGCCGGGTGGGATCGGCCAGCGCGGCCAGCGTCGCGTCCAATTGGTTAACGTTACTGTTAATCTTTGACTGCTTTCGCTATAGTGTTAATACTTCACGATAGCGCTAATCATTGCGGAGGAACGTATATGGCCGTCGAACTCGGCTACTACACCCTGTCCGTCGGCGACCTCGACCGGGCGGCCGCCTTCTACGGCGCGCTGTTCGGCTGGGAGTTCAGGCGGGAGCACGAGACGTGCCTGCACGTCAGCAACACGGCGGTGCCCATGGGCTTCACCGCGGGCGGTTCGTCGTCGCAGCCCAACCTCTACTATCACGTGGCCGACATCGACGCCTCCGCCGAGCAGGTGCGCAAGCTCGGCGGCGCCACAGGGGAGATGCTGGACAGCAAATCCGGCCGTAGTTGTACCTGCACCGACGACCAGGGCACCGTCATCGGGCTGTGGCAACCGGCCCCTGGGTTGGCGTGATCAGTCCGGGACCTTGACGGTCGCGATGCCGAGGGTGCTGGTCATCGGCAGCAGGCCCGCCCCGAAGACGGCCCCCAGGACCGGCCCGGCGAGCTGGACCAGGCGCTGGGCCTTTTCCTCGCCCAAGGTCCGCCAGGGCGCGGCGGCCAGTTCGTCGGTCGTCCGCTCCACCTGGTCGCGCAGCTCCCGCCCGCGCTCGGTGGCCTGCCCCGAAGGGTCGACGAGGCCGCGGGCGGTCAGGCGCTCCTGAGCGGCGGCCCACTCCTGCTCGCTCCAGCCGCGCCCGGCGAAGTTCGCCACGGGGGCGGCGCCGATCGCGGCGAAGGAGACCAGCGACTCGCAGGGGTCCAGGTCGGCCGTCAGCAGTGCGGCCAGGTGGCCGTCGCCGCGGTGCTCGCGCAGCACCGTGGCGGCGTGCCAGAGCGCCAGGTGCGGCTCCTCGGGCCAGGGCAGGTCGAGGTTGGCGGCGGCGAACGGCCGCGCGGCCACGCTCACGCTCTCGGCGGCGCGCCTGGCCAGCTCGGCCGCCTCCGTCATCTCCGGGCTCGCCACCCGGTCGCCGAGCAGGGCACGGTAGGTGCGGTCGACCGCCGTCAGCCTGGTCCGCAGCACCTGGGCGGGCGAGGCGGTGTCCCACAGGCCGCGCACGTACCGGTCGATCATGCTCGGGCTGAAGCTGTAATAGGCGGCGGTGGCCGCGGTGGTGCCCACGGGCCCCAGCGGGGCGGTGCGGTAGGCGAAGTAGCTGGGCCAGCGCTCCGCCACGTCGTAGCCGAGCGCCGCGGCCTCCTCGAAGCCCTCGGGCGAGAAGTAGAACACGGCGTGGATCGGCTCAAGCTGGTGCCACATGCTGCGGGCAAGCCGGGAATCACTGGACATAGCGAAAAATCCTCACTGTCTAGATAAGATATGACAGTGACGATAGAGGCATGGCGCATCACTGGTCAATCCCAGATAGACAGTTATGTCGGCCGTTGGGCGGAGCAGGCCGTCACACTGGTCAACACGCTGACCGTCGACCGGGCACGCGGCCGCCGGATCGAGCCGCCCGCCGACGGCCCCGCCCGCCTGTCGGCCATCGGCGACCTGGCGAGCGCGCTGAGCCCGAGCCGGCCGCTGACGGCCGGCGACGCCGACCGGCTGGCGGAGGTCGCGGCGGAGCTGCGCCCGGTCTTCGGCCGGACCCCGGAGTTCGGCACGCTGAACGCGGCCCTGATCCGACACGGCGCCGTCCCGCACCTGCAGGGCGATCCGCCGAGGCTCGCCTTCCACCGCGAGGACGCCGACCCGGTCGACGCCTGGGCCGCGAGCGCGGCCACCGCCATGGCCATGGTGATCGGAGTAGGCCAGGGCGTACGCCTGCGCTCGTGCGAGGCGGACGGATGTGACCTGGTCTTCTTCGACGTCACCCGCAACGCCTCCCGCCGGTTCTGCGGCCTGTCATGCCAGAACCGCGCCAAGGCCAGCGCCTACCGCGCCCGCCGCAGAGACTGATCCGCGCGCTCGGCACCTGGGCGGCCGACCAGCGGCGTGACATGCCGCTGATTGGGGGTAAAGGGGGCTGACTCGGATATCCGTGGAGGAGAGATGCGCTCGTCGATCAGTCTGGGCCGCATCGGTGGTGTCTCGGTCGGGCTCAACATCAGCGTGCTGTTCATCGTGGTGATCCTGGTGTTCGGGCTGGCCTTCGGGCGTTTCCCCGCCGTCTATCCAGGTCTGTCCTCGGTGGCCTACGTGCTGGCCGGGCTGGCGTCGGCGGCGCTGTTCCTGGCCTCGCTGCTGGCCCACGAGCTCGCGCACGCGCTGACGGCCAAGCGGCACGGCATCGAGGTGGCCCAGATCACGCTCTGGCTGCTCGGCGGGGTGGCGGAGCTGCGCGGAGAACCCCGCTCGCCGGGCGCCGACCTGAAGATCGCGGTGGTGGGGCCGCTGACCAGCCTGGCGGCCGGGGCGGTCTTCGGCGGCCTGGCGCTGCTGTCGGCGGCCGTGGGCCCGCCCCTGGTCGCCGGGATGTTCGGCTACCTGTCGGGCGTCAACGTGCTGCTGGCGGTGTTCAACCTGATCCCGGCCGCGCCGCTGGACGGCGGCAGGGTGCTGCGCGCGGCGCTGTGGGCGCGGTGGGGCGACAGGACGAGGGCGGCGATCGCCAGCGCCCGCGCCGGACGCGTCTTCGGCTACGTCCTCATCGCCCTGGGCTTCCTGCAGGTCGTCAGCGGGCGGGGCTTCGAAGGGCTGTGGCTCGCCCTGATCGGCCTCTTCCTGGTCAACGCGGCCAGCGCCGAGGAGCAGCAGAGCAGGATCGGCACCGCCCTGTACGGCGTCCGGGTCGCGGACGCGATGACGGAGCGGCCCATCGTGGCCGACCCCGACGAGACCGTGGCCGGGCTGATCGACCGGGTGGTGATGCGCGAGCGCCTGTCCACCTATCCCCTCGTCGACGCGGGCGGCGGCTTCGCCGGGCTGGTGACGCTCAACCGCATCCGCGAGGTGGCCCCCGACCGGCGGGCCTCCCTGCGGCTGCGGGACATCGCCTGCCCGCCCGAGCAGGTGCCGCGCGCCAGCCCCGAGGAGGCGCTGACCGAGCTGCTGACCCGGATGAGCGGCAGCGCGGACGGACGGGCCGTGGTGCTCGACGCCGGCGGCCACCTGGTCGGGCTGCTCACCCCCACCGACATCAGCCGGGTGATCCAGACCGCCGACCTGCACCGGGGAGATCTCTCCCGGCGAGCGCACGGCGCCGACCTCACCGGGCCGTACCACGATGACCATGACCGCGCGGTCTGACGCCCTTCATGAGAGATCTCGACCGGGTAAGTTGGGCGCTCATGGAGCAACGCCCCTTTGACCGGATCACCGCCGTGGCGGTCGCGGCCCTTGTCGCCGTGGCGGGCTGTGGCGGCCAGGAGCCGCCGCCCGTCGCCGTCCCCATGGCGCAGCCCACCGCCGCGTTACCTGTGGCCACCCCCGATCCCGCGGTGGCGCTCCCCGGGCCGAACGAGGTGATCCCCAAGGACGCGGCGCGGCTGGCCGAGGCGCTGGAGACGACCAGCGACGCGCTGCACGACGCCATCGACGCGTGGACCGAAGGCGACAGCGAGAAGCCGCCGCAGGAGGTCGAGCTGCTGGCGCTCTACCAGCAGCGGATCCTCCGCTACGCCGCCCGGCACCCCAAGGTGGCCACCAAAGCCTTCGCCAAGCTGCCGCGCACGCTCGCCGCCCAGTCCAAGGACGAGACCGCGGCCATTCGCGAGCTGCTCGCCCTGGCCCGGCCCATCAAGGGCTCGGCCGTCTTCAAGGTCCAGCCGCCGCTGCCCGCGGCCGACCTGCTGCGCCACTTCAAGAAGGCCGAGCGCCGCTTCGGGGTGGAGTGGGAGGTGCTGGCGGCGGTGATGCTGGCGGAGACCAAGTTCGGCAGGGTGAAGTCGGACAGCCACGCCGGCGCCCAGGGCCCCATGCAGTTCATGCCCGCCACCTGGAAGCTGTACGGCCTGGGCGGCGACATCCAGGACCCGCGCGACGCGGTGATGGCCGCCGCCAACTATCTGCGCGCCACCGGAGCGCCGGGCGACTACCAGCGGGCGCTGCACGCCTACAACCCGTCGCAGGCGTACGTGGACGCCATCCTCCTGCACGCCCGCCAGATCAAGCGGGACGCCAGGAACTACTACGTCTACTACAACTGGCAGGTGTTCGTCCTGACCACGGACGGTGAGCGCCGCCTGACCGGCCCGTGACCCGGCGGCTGGGCTGAGACCGGCTCATGTTTGGGTCTTGTTGGCGCCCGTGAGGCGGTGGATGCTGACGGCAGATCCGATACCCGGCCCTGTGAGGTGTCCGTGATGCGTCGTTCCGCCGCCAGGATGCTCACCGTCGTGCTGCTGCTGGCCGCTTCGCTGGTCTCCCCGTTCACGGGCGCCACGGCGCAGGCGGGCCCGGCGGAGGCCGCCGCCGAGGTGCGCGGGTTCGTCGACGCGCACAGCCACCTGTTCTCCTACGAGGCGTTCGGCGGCAAGCTGATGTGCGGCAGGCCGTTCCACCCCGACGGGATCGCGCAGGCGCTGAAGGACTGCGCCGACCACTATCCGAACGGAGAGCTGGCCTGGTTCGAGAACTTCACCAGGACCGGCTCGCCGACCGGCACGCACGACCCCGCAGGCTGGCCCACCTTCGCGGGCTGGCCGGCCCACGACTCGCTGACCCACCAGCAGGCCTACTACACCTGGGTGGAACGGGCCTGGCGCGGCGGCCTGCGGATCCTGGTCAACCACCTGGTGGCCAACCGCCAGCTGTGCGCCATCTACCCGCTCAGGAAGAACTCCTGCGACGAGATGGACACCCTCAGACTCCAGGCCCAGCGAGCCCGCGAGCTGCAGGCGCACATCGACGCCGAGCACGGCGGCCCCGGCCTGGGCTGGTTCAGGATCGTGAACGACGCGGCCGAGGCCAGGCGGACCGTCGCGGCGGGCAAGCTCGCCGTCGTCCTGGGCGTCGAGGCCTCCGAGCCGTTCGGCTGCCGCCAGACCCTCGGCATCCCGCACTGCACCAGGGGACAGATCGACCGCGGCCTGGACGAGCTGCACGCGCTCGGCGTGCGCAGCATGTACGTCTGCCACAAGTACGACAACGCCCTGTGCGGCGTCCGCTTCGACTCCGGCACCCAGGGCGCCATCGTCAACCTGGGCAACCTGCTCAGCACCGGCTCCTTCTGGCAGGCCCGCACCTGCACCGGAGCCGAGCACGACAACACGATCGAGCCCGGCGGGGTGCTGCCCGACCAGCTCGCCGGGCTGCTGCCGCCCGGCGTCTCGCTGCCGCTGTATCCCCCCGCCCCGCACTGCAACACCCGGGGGCTGAGCGGGCTCGGCGAGCACATGGTGCAGGGGATGATGCGGCGCGGCATGCTGGTGGAGATCGACCACATGAGCGTGAAGGCCGCCGACCGCACCCTCGACCTCCTGGAGGCCGCCGGCTACCCCGGCGTGATCTCCTCCCACAGCTGGGCCGACCCCGGCTACTTCGGCAGGATCTACGCCCTCGGTGGCATGATCACCCAGTACGGGCACGACGCGGAGCACTTCGTCGCCGAGTGGCGGCGCACCGAGCCGCTCCGGCAGGCGCACCAGGTCGCCGGCTACGGCTACGGCCTGGACGTCAACGGCATGGGCCAGTTGCCGGGGCCCCGCGCCGCGGGCCCGGTCGGCCCGGTCACGTACCCGTTCACCTCCTTCGACGGCAGCGTGAGCCTGGACCGGCAGCGCACCGGCCAGCGGGTCTGGGACGTCAACGCCGACGGCGTCGCCAACTACGGCCTGGTGCCCGACTGGATCGAGGACATGCGGCTCCTCGCCGGCGCGGAGTTCGTCCAGGACATGGCGGCCGGCGCCGAGTCCTACCTGCGCACCTGGGAAGCGGCCTCCACCCGGCCCGCCGCCGCGCCGGGGATCAGTGCTTCAGCGCCGTCAGGCGGGCCCTGATCTCGGTGACCTGCTGGGGCTCGGCGATCCCGTCCCAGGGGGCCAGCGCCGCCAGCCCGGCGGCGCGGTGGGCCGCGGCCTGACGGGGGTGCAGGCGGGCCAGGTGCAGATAGGCCAGGGCAGTGGTCAACCCGGCCGGCGGCAGCCGAGGCTCAGCCGCCGCCAGCAACTCAGCCGCCTCGCCGGGACGCGTGTCCGGCTCGGCGAGCAGGGCGATGGCCTGGTGGACGTGGCAGCGGGCGCGGCCGATCTCGTCGGCGGTCTCGCCGTACATCCGCTCGGCCTCCCCCCAGTGCTGGTCCGCGTCGAAAGGCCGGTCCAGATGCCAGTGCGCCTGTGCCAGCAGCTCGTGCGCGTGCGCCTGAGCATGCGCGTCACCGCCCCGGCCCGCCATGTCGAGCGCCTCGAACAGCAGGGCGCGGGCGTCGGCGTACAGGCGCTGGGCGTCGTCGCGGCCGAGCAGTTGCGCGCGGCGCATGAGCAGCGCCGCGACGTTGATCAACCGCAGTGAGTGGCCGACCAGGTCGCCGCCGGCGAGCGCCTGCCCGTAGCGGATCAGCGCCGATTCCACCGCGCTGAACCCGTCCCCGGTGGCCAGCAGGATCGTGGCGTGGCCGAGATGCAGCTCGGCGGGCCACGACTCCACCCGCACCCGCAGCGCCGCCGCCTGGTCGAAGTGCCGGCGCGCCTCGCCCGGGTCGCCCAGGGTGAGCAGGATCGCGCTCTGACGCAGCTCGGCGGTC
This sequence comes from Nonomuraea glycinis, assembly GCF_035920485.1. Classification (GTDB taxonomy): domain Bacteria; phylum Actinomycetota; class Actinomycetes; order Streptosporangiales; family Streptosporangiaceae; genus Nonomuraea; species Nonomuraea glycinis. Next base: position 8,032,094 of record NZ_CP109166.1, on the reverse strand, counting down.
GCCTGGACGTGGTCGTCCCCCAGGGACCTGGCCGCCCGCGCCAGCAGCGCCGCGGCGCGCAGCCGGTCCTCGTGCCGCTGTTCGAGGGTGAACCAGGCCTCCACCGCGTCCGCGATGCGGCCCAGCGCCCGGCTGGTCCGGCGCGCGGGCGGCTCGGGGGCGAGCACCTGCAGCAGCACCCGGTCCTCGGCGGCGAACCAGGTCCTGGCGTCGTCGTCGGGCAGGCGGGCGGCGAAGGCGTCGGCCTGGTCGGCGAAGTACTCCACCAGCCGCCGCCACGCCCCCGCCTCCTGAGTGGTGGCGGCGGCGCCGGTGTCCCGGAACGCGCCGGTCACCCGGACCCGCGACATCCGGACCTTCTCCACCAGCCCGCGCTCGGCCAGCTCGTCGATCGCCTCTCGCGCGGACGGCAGCCCGGCCAGCGCGGCGGCCGCCTGGTGGTCCACCTCCGCGATCGGCAGTCCGGCCAGCAGGATGAACAGCTGCTTGGCCGTGGGTCCGAGCTGCTCGATGCTCAGCCGCAGCACGAAGCTCAGCTTCTCGTCGATGGGCAGCCGGTCCAGGTCGTCGACGAGGGTCCGCAGGGGCACGTTCGGGTTGCGGGCCAGCCAGCGGCCGATCCGCACGATCTCCGCCGGGCTGCCCAGACAGGCGTCGGCGAGCGGCCGCAGGGCCTGCCGGTCCCGGTCGATCCGCCGGTCCCCGATGTGGGCCGCCAGCAGTTCCTGCCCGGCCTCGGAGGTCAGCGGCCCGAGCTCGACCGGCTGGAGGTGGCGCGGCACGTCGCCGGCCGCCTCGCCCGCCACCACGATGTGCGCTCCCGGCACGCGCGGCGGCAGCCAGGCCACCTGGCTCCAGGTGCTGACGTTGTCGAGCAGGAGCACCCGGCCGGTGCCGGTGAGGGCCTCGATCACCACCGGGGCGGCGTCCTCGGGCTCCTGGATCGACCCCGGCGGGCGGTCGAGGGTGCGCAGCACCCGCTGCGCCACGCTCAGCGGGGTCTCCGGATGCTGCCGGTCGGGGCCCCGGACGTCGGCGTAGCGCTGCTTACGAGCCTCGGCCGCCAGCTCCCATGCGCAGTGGACGGCCAGCGCCGACGTGCCCGTCCCGGTGGCGCCCCGCACCGCCACGATGCCGCTCTCCCGCGCCCGGTCCACGACCTCGCGCAGCTTGTCCTCCCGGCCGATGAGCGGCTCCACCCGGTCGGGGAAGGGCAGATGGCCGAAGAGCGGCTGCGGAGCGGGCTTGCGCTCGCGCCGGGCGGCGTGCACACCCAGACCCGTCAGCGCGGGCACGAGCAGCGCCAGGGGAAGGGCGAGCAGCGGGTGGGGGAGCACCGCCAGGAGGGCGTCCACCACCCGCTGGCGCAGCTCGTCCTGCAGGACGACGAGCGCTTCCGCCACCGTCACCAGCCCCGACAGCCCCAGCTCGGGCAGGTGCGCCCTGGCCTGCTGGTAGAGCCGGGAGATCCGGAACCGCAGCCGATCCCTGCGGGAGATGCCCGTCATCTCCGGACTCCGTGCGTCAGCCCGCGGTACAGCCATCGCCCGGTGACGATCACCAGGGCCACCGGCACCACGGTGGCGATCACCGCCTGCGCCGCGAGCGGGCCGATCGTGGACATGAAGTGCCGTGCCTGCTCCAGCAGCAGGAGCGGAAGATGGTCGCCGGCGGGCCAGTTGAGCAGCAGCCCCACCACGGTGTCGTTCCACACCAGCACGAACGCGAGCACCCCGGCCAGCACCACGGCGGGCGCCCCCTCGCACACCACATGGATCAGCTCCCACCGGTGCCGCGTCACCATGGGCGTCCGTACGCGGGCGAACGCGTTGTGCAGCACCAGCACCGCCAGCGGGATCACCAGCGCGGCGTGCACGGTGATCAGCGCCAGCGTGGAGCCCACCACCGGGCTGATCGACTCCTGCAGCGGCACGGCGAAGGCCTGCGGCGGCAGTGCGGCCAGGGCCACCGCCACCAGCAGGACGGGCCGCCAGGTGCGGCGCGGCAGCAGGTGCTCATGGGCCAGCACGTACGCGGCGGGCACGGCCGCCAGCAGGACCAGGGCGACGACGACCAGCGTCCGCACCGCGGTGATCGCCAGCGCGCCCATGAAGCCGCCGTCGGCGAAGGCGTCCCCGTAGGAGGCGAGCTGCCACAGGTCCCACTGGACGCGCCACCACCCCGACACGGCCGTCGCGTCCGGCGCGCGGAGCGAGGTGAGGACCAGCACCGCGAACGGGAGCAGCCAGAGCACCGCCACCGGCAGCAGCCACAGCCGCCGGCGCCGCCGCGGACCGGCGGCCTTCGACGCGGGCCGCGCGGCCGGCTCGGACCAGGTCACCTGGCCGCGCAGCCCGGCCAGCGCGGGCAGCGCGAGCAGGCCGACCAGGATGGACAGCAGCACCGCCAGCGCGGCGGCCCGCCCGGCCCCCAGATCGCTGTGGTGCCGCCACCAGAACAGGCCGCCGCCTTCCACCTGGGCCTGCATCGCGCCCGGCGCGCCCATCAGCACCAGGTCGAACACGCGCGCCGCGGCGACCAGCGCGAGCAGATACGCCAGCGCCGCCGGACCGGCGAGAGCGGGGACCACGATCGACCAGATCCGCCTGCGCCGCTCGATCCCGAACGCCCGGGCCACCCGCAGCAGGTTCGCGGGCAGCCTGGCCAGCGCCTCATGGAAGATCAGGAAGGCTAACCCCGCCCACTGCCAGACGAACGCCAGCCCGAGCACCAGCCAGATCCAGCCCGGACCGAGGAAGGCCACGTTCGCCCCGGCCCCGCCCAGCAGGGCGTTGACCACGCCGCGCGCCGGGTTGGTGTCGAAGATCAGGCGGAAGATCGCGCCGGTGGTGAGCGGGGAGACCACCGCGGGCAGCACCAGGATGACGCGCAGCACCCCGCTGAGGCCCGCCCCCGCGTCCCGGGCCAGCCAGGCCAGGCCGAACCCGACCGCGCAGACCAGCACGGCCAGCGCCAGCCACACGAGCGAGTTGCCGAGCGCCTGGAGCACCTGCGCGTCGCCGAGTACCTCGTAGTTCGCCAGACCGCCGGACAGGCTGATCACCACGGTCGCCGCCAGCGGAGCGAGCAGCACCCCGGCCGCCAGCAGGACCGCGAGCAGCAGGTACAGGCCCGCCCGCCAGCGGCTGAGCCCCTGGGCGGTCACCGGCACCCGGGTGTCGTGGTGCGGGACCACCTCGAACAGGAACGGGTCCTTGCCGCTCACCGCGAACCCCTGCTTCCGGCGCTGACGAGGTCGTCGGCCGCCGTGCCGGCCGCCGTGGCCGGCTGGGCCCTGTCGATGGTCACGGCGATGAACAGCTCGGTGAGGATCCGCCACAGCCCCCGGCCGTCACCGCCCGCGAGCGGGCCGGTCAGCCGGTCGGACAGGTCGTACTGGCCGGTGCGCACGCCGGCCAGGTCCCGCGCCGCGCCGCGCAGCGCGGGCGGCGAGATCGAGGCGTCGATGTACGGCGCCAGGAAACCGCCTTCTGCGGCCCACGCCTCCTGCGTGTCCGACCGGTCGCCGCCGGGCGGGCGGGGGCTCGTCAGCCAGTGCACGAAGTCGAAGGCGTCCGCCGTGCCGCCGCTCATCGCGACCGCGACATCGCCCCCGATCACCAGCGGAGGCGCCGCGCCGCCGTTGGCGGGGAAGCGGAAATGCGCGGCCCGTACGCCCGCCGCGTGGTAGCGGGCGATGACCGGCCAGGCGAAGTCGGGCGCGGCCACCACCTCGGCGGTGCGGTAGGTGAAGACGTCCAGGATCGAGTCGTGGAACTGCAGGGTGAGGGCGCGCCTGCCCCGCTCGGCGGTGACGCCCTGCTGCCAGATCGTCGCCAGTTGTTCGAGCGCCTGGCGCACCTCGCCGGTCGCCCACAGCTCCGGCGAGCTCTCCCCGTGCGAGAAGAGCTTGCTGTAGGTGGAAGGGCTGCGGGCGAGCAGGACGTTCTCGAACCAGTCGGTGAGCACCCAGCCGTCGGCGGCGCCGATCGACAGCGTCCGGCTCGCCCAGGCGTCCAGCGTCGGCGGCCGGGCCAGGCCCTCGCCGTCCCGGTGCCAGACGAGCGACTTGTGCGCGATCTTGAACCAGGCGCCGAGCACCTGGCCGGGCACGGGGGAGGCGAGATCCCGCCAGAACTCCGGCTGCCGCCTGATCGGCGTCAACGGGCTGATGCGGCGGCGGATCTCCGGGTCGTACAGGAGTCCGAGCCGGGGAATGACGGCCACGTCCGGCGTGACCTCGCCGGAGGGGCCGCGCAGCAGCGCGCCGATGTTGTCGCCCGCCGAGTAGACGGTGACCGGGTAGGGCGAGTCCTTGACCACGCGGAGGAAACGCCGCAGCTCGTCCCCGCTCCACACGACCGCCACCCGCAGCGGCCTGCTGCCCGCGCAGCCCGCCAGGCCTGCCGCCGCCGGGATGGCCAGGAAGCTCCTACGGCTCAGCGACATCGCCCACCTCCCAGAGCAGCGCGGGGGAGGCGAGGCTGGCGACGCGGGTCCGGTCGTCGGTCACGACCACGACGGCCAGGCTCGGATCGGCGCCCATGGCCGCGCTCACGGCGGCGTGGCAGGGGCCGCTACCGGTGTGGTCCTCGACCAGGACCACCTTGACCGGGCGGTGCCGGCACAGCGCCCGCGCGAGCGCGACGGTCAGCCGCTCATCGTGCGCCAGTTCGTGCGGACGGGCGTGCAGGAAGCCCTCGATCCGCATCCTCGCGGCCATGAAGCCGACCCTGCCGTGGACCTGCGAGCTCCCCCGGTGCTCGCGGGCCGCCAGGACGAGGTTCCGCTCGACGGTCAGCTGGGGGAGCAGGCCGCCACCCGCAGGGACCAGGCCGATCTCCCGCTCCTCCGGCGGCCGCATGGTGATCTCCTGGCCGTTGACGCTGATCTTTCCCCGGAAGCGCCAGTCCAGGCCGAGCAGGATGTCCGCCAGCACCTCCGCCTCGGCGGTGTCGCCGGCCACGATGACGGCGGTCTGCCCGGAGCCCACGCTGAGCGGCCCCGGAGGAACACCGCGGCGCCGGCCGCCCGCCTCCCAGCTGAGACCGTCGATTCTCAGTAATGCGTCGGTCCCGTTCACCTTCTGACATTTACACGATCGACGTTCGACGGCAACGTGAATAGGTTTTCGGCGATGAGCCGCCGATACGTCCGGCACGGCGACATCTGCCCGTGACCGGCCCTTGACAGCGGTGTGACACGCCAATAGCGTCCGGTCTGCTTATATCGATTCAATCCCTTTCCGGGACGCGAGGAGCCTGTGCCATGAGCCGCCCCAGCATCCGTCGCGCACTCGCCACCGCCGTGGCCGCCCTGCTCTGCTCCTCGCCGGTGGCCGTTGCCGCCGACGTGTCCGCCGACGTGTCCGCCGACGCGGCGGCCTCGGGGTGGCACGGGCCACGGATGGAGCGCCTCGACCGCGGGCTGGTCGCCGCCGCCACCGGCGAGGGCGTGTTCCTGAGCTGGCGGTTGCTCGGCGAGGAGGTGACCGGGCACGGCGACGGCGGAATGACGGGGGCGGACTTCCGCGTCTACCGCGACGGCCGGCCCATCGCGACGGTCACCGGCAGCACCAACTACCACGACGCGGCGGGCACCGGCTCGGCCGAGTACCGCGTGGCCCCCGTCGTCCGGGGCAGGGAGGGCCGGCGCAGCGCTCCGGTCACGCCGTGGCTTGAATCGTTTTACGACCTTCCGCTGCGGAAACCGGCCGACGGGGTCACCCCGGCGGGGGAGGCATACACCTACACGGCCAACGACATGAGCGTCGGCGACGTCGACGGCGACGGGAGATATGAGTTCGTCGTCAAATGGGATCCGTCGAATTCCAAGGACGTTTCCCAGCGCGGTTACACCGGCAACACCTTTCTTGACACCTACGCACTTGACGGCACCCTGCTCTGGCGGCTCGACCTGGGCGTCAACATCCGTTCCGGCGCCCACTACACGCAGTTCCTCGTCTACGACTTCGACGGTGACGGCCGCTCGGAGATGATGGTCAAGACCGCACCCGGCAGCAGCATCATCCGCTACGGGGCGAACGGCGAGGTGGTCTCCGAGCGCCACATCACGCTGCCGAAGCAGGACGTCAGGGCGGGGCACGCGCACACCGACGACCACCGGATGAGCGCCGAGGACTACTTCGAGCATCTCGTCGAGATGTTCCAAAGCTGGCACGAGCACCCCGAGGTGGTGGCCGGGCGCTGGCCGGCGACGCTGGAGCAGGCCTTCGGCATCCCACCGGCGCACGACTACCCGCTCTCCCGGCAGGCCGCCACCGAGCTCGCCACCTACTTCGTCGACGTCTACGCGCCCGGCCGCAGCGGCAACAACCGGCTGCGGGAGTTCGCGGGCTTCGTCATCAGCGGGCCGGAGTATCTGTCGGTGCTGCACGGCGCCACCGGCAAGGAGCTGCAGACGATCCCGTACAAGCCCGCCCGTGGCGACGACGGGCTGCTCTGGGGCGACTACGCCATGTCCCGGATCGAGCCGGGCAACCGCGTCGACCGCTTCCTGGCCGCCGTCGGCTACCTCGACGGCAGGCGCCCGTCGGCCGTCTTCGCCCGTGGCTACTACACCCGCACCACGCTGGTGGCCTACGACTGGGACGGCAGGAGACTGCAGGAGATCTGGTACGTCGACAGCGGTCACGTGCCGATGGCCAATCCGTTCAACGCCGCACCGCACGGCGTGGACGGCTCCGACCCCGAGTTCGGCACCATCACCACGCAGGGATTCCACTCCCTGAGCGTGGCCGACGTGGACGGCGACGGCAGGCAGGAGGTCGTGTACGGCGCGGCGACCATCGACGACGACGGCGACCTGCTCTACTCCTCCTTCGCCGAGGGACCGCCGCAGAGCGACGTGCCGGGGCGGCGCGTGCGACTCGGGCACGGTGACGCGATGCACGTCGGCGACCTCGACCCGGATCGCGACGGCCTGGAGATCTGGACGGTGCACGAGGGCGGCCGCTCGGCCCCCTACGGCTGGGCGATGCGCGACGCCGACACCGGCGAGGTGCTCTTCGGCGGCTACAGCGGCGTGGACACCGGGCGCGGCATGGTCGGCGACGTCGACCCCGCCGTCCGCGGCCTGGAGGCCTGGTCGTCGATGCCGCCCGGCCAGACGGTCCAGGCGGGCCTGTGGTCGGCACGCGGCGACCATCTGGGCACGGACGCGCCGGGCACGAACATGAGCATCCGCTGGGCGGCCGACATGACCACCCAGCTCGTCAACGGCACCGCCACCACCGTCCTGCAGACCCCGACGATCGACGACCGGGCGCGGGGCACGCTGCTCACGGCGGCGGGCACGCTGGCCAACAACTGGACCAAGGGCAACCCGTCCCTGGTGGCCGACGTCTTCGGCGACTGGCGGGAGGAACTGCTGGTCCGCACGGCCGACAGCACGGCGGTCCGGATCTACCTCAGCACCGAGCCGACGGACCGCAAGCTCCACACCCTGATGCACGACCCGCAGTATCGGGCGGACGTGGCGCGGCAGCAGACGGGCTACAACCAGCCGGCCTACCCGAGCTTCTATCTCGGCTCCGACCTCGACTGGTCGCGGGTCCCGGTGCCCGGCGCCCGGCGTCCCGCGGATCGGTAGCGGACGCCTCGCCGGCGGCCGGAGTTTTCGATCACAAGCGCTTAGCGGCATCGGGTCACACCGCTTACCCGAGCGCTCCTGATCACGAATGCTTTCTGAATTAGGTGGTCATTGTCTTGATCTCGTGACAATGTCCCTATATTGCGACATCCCCGTGGGAGGTGGTGTTCGTGCAGGTCAGGGCGAGTTAATGGCGGCGTGGAGGCGAGCGCCGGTGATCTGACCGTTATATTTAACCCTTGCTGACCGTGACGTACGGCCCGATATTGTTCACTCGAACGTCGTCTTCGCGTCAATGGATTTCCATGATGGCAGACGACGTCTTCGTTGTAGGGGCCGTTTTCATTCCGAATCGCGAGCCCCGTCCAACGTGGACGGAGAGTGATGGGCAAGTACCTGCTTCGCAGGTTGGCGGTGAATGTGATCTTGGTCGCTGTCGCGGCCAGCCTGGCGTACATGCTCGCGGCGACCACCATGAACCCGCGCGCCGCGTACGAAGGGCGTCAGCCGCCGGTCGCCGAGGCCGTCGTCGACGCGACGCTCGACGCGTACAACCTCAACGACAAGACGCCCGTGCTGCAGCGGTACGCGACCTGGGCGTCGGGGGTGGTCACCGGTGACTTCGGCAAGACCTGGAACGGCGGCTCGGTCAACGACGAGATGGGCCGGCGGATCATGGTCAGCCTCCGGCTGCTGCTCATCGGCACGCTCGTGGGCTTCGCCTTAGGAGTGGCGCTGGGCGCCTACTCGGCGGTCAGGCAGTATCGATTCGCCGACCGCTCGATCGGGGTCAGCTCCTTCGTGGTCATGGCGATCCCGGTGTTCGTGCTGGCCACGCTGCTCGCGATCGGCACCTACAACCTCAACCGCGGGCTCGGGTTCACGCTGATCGAGTACACCGGGGAGTACAACCCCAGGCTGTCGGGCTGGGAACAGCTCCTCAACCGGCTCAACCACCTGATCCTGCCGACCATCTCGCTCAGCCTCGGCTCCATCGCCTTCTACAGTCGCATCCAGCGCAGCATGATGCTCGACGTGCTGAACCAGGACTTCGTCCGCACGGCGATGGCCAAGGGGCTGCGGCGCAGGGCCGCGCTGCTGAAGCACGCGCTGCGCACCGCGCTGATCCCCGCGGCCACCTACTTCGCCTTCGCCTTCGGGACGATGCTCACCGGAGCCACGTTCACCGAGAAGATCTTCGCCTGGCACGGCATGGGGGCCTGGCTGATCGACTCGATCCAGCAGAACGACGTCAACGCCGTCGCCGCGGTCAGCTTCTTCTCCGCCGTCTGTGTCCTGGCCGCCGCCTTCCTCTCGGACCTGCTGGTGGCGGCCCTCGATCCCCGAGTGCGGGTGAGCTAGGTGCGATCCAAGGTCGTATTCGCGCGGCTGCTGCGCAACAGGCAGGCCCGCTATGGCGCCATCGCGCTGATCCTGCTGGTGGCGCTGGCCTACATCGGCCCGTACCTCGGTCCCTACGACTGGACCGACAAGGACTTCCTGTCCTTCCTGTCGCCCCCGTCGGCCGACCACTGGTGGGGGACCACCACGATCGGCCAGGACATGTACGCGGTCACGCTGCGGGGCATGCAGAAGTCGATCATCATCGGGCTGCTGGTGGCACTCCTCGCCACCGGCCTCGCGGCCCTGGTGGGAGCATTCGCCGGATATTTCGGTGGATGGGTGGACAAGGCGCTCATGTGGGGCGTGGATCTGCTCCTCGTCCTGCCCAGCTTCCTCATCATCGCGATCGTCTCGCCCCGGCTGAAGGGCGCCTCCTGGCTCTGGTTCGTCGCACTGCTCGCGGCGTTCACCTGGATGATCACCTCCCGGGTGGTGCGCAGCATGACACTCTCCCTGCGCGAGCGGGAGTACGTCCTGGCCGCCGTCTACATGGGCATCCCGCGCTGGAAGATCATCCTCCGGCACATCGTGCCGAACCTGTCCTCCCTGCTGATCATCGACGCGACGCTCAACGTCAGCGCCGCGGTCATCGGTGAGGCGGCGCTGTCGTTCTTCGGCTTCGGCATCCAGCCGCCCGACGTCTCACTCGGCACGCTGATCGCCGAAGGATCCCGCAACGCCACCGGCTACCCCTGGCTGTTCGCCTTCCCCGCCGGCCTGCTGGTGGTCCTGGTGCTGAGCGTCAACCTGCTGGGCGACGGACTGCGCGACGCACTCGACCCGGGGAGCAACTCATGAGCATCTTGGAGGTCCGCGACCTCAACGTCACCTTCCCCGGCGGCATCGAGGCCGTGCGCGGCGTCAGCTACGAGGTCTCCCGCGGCGAGGTGCTCGGCATCGTCGGCGAGTCCGGCTCCGGCAAGTCCGTGACCTCGCTCGCCATCATGGGCCTGCTGCCGCCGAACGCGGTGGTCAGCGGCTCGGTCAAGCTGCACGGCCAGGAGCTGCTCGGCCTCGACGAGGGCAGGCTGACCAAGGTCCGCGGCAAGTCGATCAGCATGATCTTCCAGGACCCGCTGTCGGCGTTCACCCCCGTCTACACCATCGGCGACCAGGTGGCCGAGGCCGTCCGGGTGCACCAGAAGCTGCCCAAGGACAAGGCCGCCAAGCGCGCCGTCGAGCTGCTCGACCTGGTCGGCATCCCGCATCCGGACGCGCGGGCCAAGTCCTTCCCGCACGAGTTCTCCGGCGGCATGCGCCAGCGCGCCATGATCGCGATGGCCATCGCCAACGACCCCGACCTGCTGATCTGCGACGAGCCGACCACCGCGCTGGACGTCACCATCCAGGCCCAGGTGCTGGAGGTGCTCAAGACCGCCCAGCGGGAGACGGGCGCCGGCATCGTGATGATCACCCACGACCTGGGCGTCATCGCGGGCATGGCCGACCGGGTGCTCGTCATGTACGCGGGCCGGCCGGTCGAGCAGGGCCGGGTGGACGACATCTACTCCCGGCCGCGGATGCCGTACACGATGGGGTTGCTCGCGTCGATCCCCCGGATCGACGGCGAACAGGGGCCGCTGGTGCCGATCGAGGGCAACCCGCCCTCCCCGGTCGAGCTGCCGCCGGGCTGCCCGTTCGCGCCGCGCTGCCCGATGAAGGTCGACGCCTGCGACGACGAGGAGCCGCCGCTGGTCGAGATCGGCGGCGGGCGTCAGGTGGCCTGCATCCGCTCGCGCGAGATCGAGCACAAGAACCTGACCGGCACCGACGTCTTCCCCGTTCCCGTCATCCCGCCGAGCGATGCCGTCCGGGTGCCGCGCGAGCAGCGCCCGACCGTGCTGGAGCTCGACGACGTCATCCGGCACTACCCGCTGATGAAGGGCGCGGTGTTCAAGCGCCGCGTCGGCACCGTGCACGCGGTCGACGGCATCAGCTTCGACATCGCGCAGGGCGAGACGCTGGCCCTGGTCGGCGAGTCCGGCTGCGGAAAGACGACCACGCTGCAGCAGATCATGCAGTTGCGGGCGCCGGAGCGCGGCCGCGTCGTCGTGCTCGGCAGGGACAGCGCCACGCTGGACAAGGCCGCGCACAAGGAGCTGCGCAGCGAGCTGCAGATCGTCTTCCAGGACCCGATGGCCGCGCTCGACCCGCGCATGCCGGTCGGCGACATCATCGCCGAGCCGCTGCGCGCCCATGGGCGCAAGGACGTGGCCGTGCGGGTCGACGAGCTGCTGCGGCTGGTGGGGCTCGCCCCCGAGCACGCCGCCCGCTACCCCCAGCACTTCTCCGGCGGCCAGCGCCAGCGCATCGGCATCGCCCGCGCGCTCGCGCTCGACCCGAAGGTGCTGGTGCTCGACGAGCCGGTCTCCGCGCTCGACGTCTCCATCCAGGCCGGCGTCATCAACCTGCTGGAGCGGCTGAAGAACACGCTGGGGCTGTCGTACCTGTTCGTGGCGCACGACCTGGCCGTGGTGCGGCACCTCGCCGACCGGGTCGCGGTCATGTACCTCGGCAAGATCACCGAGATCGGGGCCGTCGAGGACGTCTACGACCGCCCCGCGCACCCCTACACGCAGGCGCTGCTGTCAGCGATCCCGCTGCCGGACCCCGCGCTGGAACGCACGCGTAAGCGGATCCTGCTCGACGGCGACCTGCCCAGTCCGGCGGACCCGCCATCGGGATGCCGGTTCCGCACCCGCTGCCCCAAGTTCGCCCGCCTCAGCCAGGCGGAGCAGCGGCGCTGTGTGGACGAGGAACCGCTGGTCGCTCGGCACGCGAACGCCATGGATCACGGCGTCGCCTGTCACTACGCGGAAGAGATCGAGGTCATCACGGCCTCGGAAGATCAGGAGGAACAGTGAAGGTTCGTTATCGGGCAACGGCGGGAATCGCGGTTCTCGCCATGGCCGTCGCGGCCTGCGGCGGTGGCGGCGGCGCCGCCCAGAAGCCCAATGCCGAGCAGTCGCAGCAGGCTCAGGAGCAGATGTCGCAGACGCCGGGCGTCAGCATCAACCCCGTGCCGTACGAGCAGGTGAAGGACGGCGGCACGCTGACCCTCTCGGTCGGTCAGTGGCCCAGCCAGTGGAACACCAACCACGTCGACGGCAACCAGGCCGACACCGCGGACATGATGGACACCATCCTGCCGCAGCTGATGGTGGCCGACGAGGAGGCCAACTACACGCCGAACCCCGACTTCGTCACCGACGTGAAGAACGAGATGTCCGGGGACAAGCAGGTCGTCACCTACACGCTGAACGACAAGGCCGTGTGGTCGGACGGCACGCCGATCACCTGGAAGGACCTCGAGGCGACCTGGAAGGCCAACAACGGCGAGAACAAGAAGTTCAAGCCGGCCTCCACGGATGGCTACGAGCAGATCGAGTCGGTCACCAAGGGCGACACGGACAAGGTCGCCATCGTGACCTACGCCAAGCCGCGTCCGGAGTGGCAGGACCTGTTCTCCCGCTCGCCGTTCCTGCACCCCGCCAAGCACATGGAGACGCCCGAGGCGTACGACAAGGACTACCTGCAGAAGATCCCGGTCACCGCAGGGCCCTTCAAGGTGGAGAAGATCGACGAGGGCACCAAGACGCTCACCGTCGTGCGTGACGACAAGTGGTGGGGCAAGAAGGCCAAGCTCGACAAGATCATCTTCCGGACGATCGAGACGCCCGCCGCGCAGGTGAACGCCTTCGCCAACGGCGAGCTCGACGGCGTGGAGATCCCGCCGGGCAGCCCGGCCGACCTCAAGCGGGCCAAGGAAGTCCCCGACGTGGACATCCGCAAGGCGCTCAGCCCCAACTGGCGGCACATCACCGTCAACAACCAGAGCGACTTCCTGAAGGACAAGTCGGTCCGCCAGGCCGTCCAGTACGCGATCAACCGCGACGTGATCACCCAGTCCGACCTCAAGGACATGGACTGGCCGATCCAGGCGCTGAACAACCACGTCTTCATGAACAACCACAAGGGCTACGTCGACAACTCCGGCGACCTCGGCAAGTACAACCTGGAGAAGGCCAAGCAGCTGCTCGACGCGGCCGGCTGGAAGCAGGAGGGCGAATACCGCAAGAAGGACGGCAAGGAGTTCGCGCTGAGCTTCGTCGTCCCCGCGGGCGTGCCGTACGCCAAGACGGAGGGCGAGCTCACCCAGGCCATGCTCAAGGAGGCCGGGGTCAAGATCACGATCCGCCCGGTCCCCGATGACAAGTTCTTCACCGACTTCATCATCAAGGGCGACTTCGACCTGGTGCCGTTCTCCTGGATCGGCGACCCGCTCCCGCTCGGCTCGCTGCAGCAGATCTACAAGACCGGCTCGGAGAGCAACTTCCCCAAGGCGAGCGACCCCGCCGTGGACGCCGCGATCGACGCCGCGGTGAGCGAGATGGACCCGGTGAAGGCCTTCGAGAAGGCCAACGCCGTGGACAAGCTCGTCTGGGACATGGTGCACACCATTCCGCTGTACCAGCGCCCCGACATCCAGGCCACCAAGAAGACGCTCGCCAACTGGGGCGCCTTCGGCTACCGGTGGAGGGACTACACCCAGGTCGGCTTCACCGGCTGATCCCCGCTCGTGACGCGTTCCCGGCCGGGTCTCCCGGCCGGGAATTCGTTTTCCGTGTACCCGCGGCGCTGTGTACGTTGGGGCGATGCATCCCCCTATCGAGCCGTATGACCATGGGTATCTCGACGTCGGCGACGGCCATCTCGTCTACTGGGAGGTGTGCGGCAACCCCGAGGGCAAGCCCGCGCTCGTCGTGCACGGGGGTCCGGGCTCGGGCTGCAGCGTCAACCAGCGCCGCACCTTCGATCCCGAGCACTACCGCATCATCCTGTTCGACCAGCGCAACTGCGGCCGCAGCCTGCCGCATGCCAGCGATCCGGCCACCGACCTGTCCGCCAACACCACCCAGCACCTGATCGCCGACATGGAACTGCTGCGCGAGCACCTGGGGGTCGAGCGGTGGCTGCTGTACGGCGGGTCGTGGGGGTCCACGCTGACGCTCGCCTACGCCGAGGCGTATCCGGAGCGGGTGTCGGAGGTGGTCATCGTCGCCGTCACCATGACCCGCCGCTCCGAGATCGACTGGCTCTACCGCGGGGTCGGCCGTTTCTTCCCCGAGCAGTGGCAGCGCTTCCGCGAGGGCGTCCCGGAGGCCGAGCGCGACGGCGACCTGCTGGCCGCCTACTCCCGGCTGATGTCCGACCCGGATCCCGCCGTGCGTACCAAGGCGGCCCACGACTGGGTGACGTGGGAGGACACGGTGATCTCCCTGGAGGTCAACGGCAAGCCGAACGCCTACAGCGACCGCCCGCCCGCCGCCCTTCTGGCTTTCACCCGGATCTGCGCCCACTACTTCTCCAACGCTGCCTGGCTGGAGGAGGGCGTCCTGCTGCGTGAGGCGCACAAGCTGGCCGGCATCCCCGGCGTGCTCATCCACGGCCGCTTCGACCTGGGCGGGCCGCTGGAGACGGCCTGGCAACTGGCCCAGGCCTGGCCCGACGCGCGCCTCGTGGTCGTGGAGGACTCCGGCCACACCGGCAGCGACACTCTCCGCAAGGCGTTACACGCCGCCGTGGACGGCTTCGCGCCTGACCTGTGATGGTGGCCGCGCGATGCGGGCCGCCTCTTGCGGGCGACCCCACCACGACTTGGCACGATCAATTCGGAAATTTCAGGATATTTGTCAATAACGTACGCATTGCGGAATAGATCTGGCCTTGCCGCACTCGGAATGTGTCCGATAAAACCCTTCTGGCAATAAATGGAGGGTGGCATGTGGGGACATGATGGGCGGTACGGTCGCCTGGTCCGGCAGGCGGGGGCGGCGCTCGGCGCCACGGTGGTGGCCGGAGTCGTGGTGGGGCTCGTGGCGCGCCTGCTGATGAGCGCGCTCACCATCGCCGCCGCCGAGGAGAGTCACTTCTCCGTGGGCGGGACGGTGGGGATCCTGTTCGTCTTCACCGTGCTCGCCCTGCCCGCCGCCGTGACCGCCATGGCCGGCCCGGTCGTGCGGCGGGCGGGCAGATGGCTGACGGCGGCGGTGACGGGCTGGGCCACGGCGTCCACCGGATTCGCCGACGGGCCGGCCATCCTCCTGCCGCCCGAGGGTCGCATGCCGTACATCGTGGTGCTGATCGTGGCCTTCGGGACGGTCGTCGTCGCGCACGGCAACCTCGCCCAGTTCACCATGCGCCGCCTGGCCGGTCCGCCTCCCACGGCCGCCCCGCCGCTCTAAGCCGCGCAGGCGTCCGGATGAGCGCGGCGCGCGATCTGAGCGGTGGGCGGCCTCGGGCAGCGCCCATTCCCGCCTGGCCAGATCGCCGTGGCTCATCATCCCGGGCAGACGCGAGAAACTTTCAGCCCGCTGGCGCTTAATCGCATGTGCGCCATAGGAGCAGTCATATGTCCGGATATGTTGCAATTTTGACAGGTCTTGCGGAGTTGCCGAACGAAAATGACCTTGACCATTTGTCGCCCAAAGGGTGAGAGCGGGGTGCCGTCGGGTAGACCGGATGTCCGGTGATCCACGAAAGGCCGGTAAGATGCCCCGCGTCGTGAAATAAGTTCATATGGTAACGGGGCCGTGTCGGAAGTCGTTAACGCGCTTTACATAGGCAGATCAATCAGGTCAATTGGAGGTGAGATGCGCGTTCCATTTTGTATGGTGCGACGCGTCCAGTGGTGACCGACTGATTTCGGGGGATGGGTGAACGGAACAGATGGCTGGTTCGCGCGCAGATCACGTTCCGTGGCCAGGGGTCCCTCCTCTCCACTGATGCTGGGCGGGCTCGGCCTGATGGCCGGGACGCCCGCGCTGACGGTGCCGGTTCAGCGCGAACTAGCGGATTCAGGGTACGTCTGCGCGGGTTCGGCGGTCCTGTTCATTCTCCTGGCGGTGCACGCCCGGTTCGTGCTGCGCATGCTGGCCCGCGAGGGCGTCGGGTGGGGGCTGGTCGTCGTCCAGGCAGGGGTGACGTACCTGCCGTTGCCGTTCGTCGGGGTGGCCTGGACCCCCGTGGCGGGGCTGCTGTCCGGGGTCCTGCTGCTGGCGGCCCATGAGGTCCGATCCTTCACCGTGGCGGCCCTGGCCGTGGCCTGCGGGCCGGTGCTCCTCGCGGTCCCGTCCGTGGCACTGACCCACGCCGGCTGGGCCGTCACCGCCCCGCTGCTCGGCCTGGTGGAGTACTCCCTGGTCAGCCTGGCCGCGCAGGCCGACCGGCTGTCGGCCACGCGCAGTGACGTGATCCACCGGGCGGTGGTCCAGGAACGCCGGCGCTTCACCAGGGATCTGCACGACCTGGTGGGCCATCGGCTCACCGTCCTGGTGCTGAAGGCGCACCTCATCCAGCGGCTCGTGCGCCAGGGTGACGAGAAGGCCGGCCAGGAGGTGGACGAGACGCTGGCTCTGCTGCGTGTCCTGGCCGCCGACGTGCGTGCCGTCGCCCACGGCGAGCAGCGCTCCTCGCTGGAGACCGAGCTGAATTCGGCGCGTGCCCTGCTGGAGTCGGTGGGGATCCGCTGCCAAATGCGGGTTTCGTGCCGTGACCTGCCACGGGAGGTGGCGGAGGCGCTCACCCATGGGTTGCGCGAGGGTGTGACCAACGTGCTGCGGCACGCCACCGCCCGCGAGTGCACGATCCAGCTGCTCGATCGGGACCGGCTCGTGAGCCTGTCGATCAGCAACGACGGCGTCCTCCAGCAGTACCGGCTGAGGGACCGCGGGCAGGGGCTGATCAACCTGACCGAACGGGTCGCGGTGCTCGGCGGCCGGCTGCAGGCCACCACGTTACACGGCGAGCGTTTCTTGTTCGCCCTGCATATTCCGAGAAACCAATAGTGACCGCCTAACAGGTCCATTTGTGCGAAACGCACATAGGGCAGTGTGTTCAACACACCGCACTGCTGTCCCGTGTCACTAGACGAGAAATCAGCGCGCCGTCATTCTTCTTGCGTAGAACTCCTCCGGAAGGCGCGTGATGGACCAGTATGAGCTGTACTGCCTCGCGGATCGTCATTTCTACGACACCCTTGAGCACAGCACGACCGACGACGCCGGTTTTCCCATTCTGCGCAGGCCGGCGCCCGGCGACTGGTCATCCGAGGTCACCGGCACCTGGTGCTACTACGCCCCCGGCGGGCAGCCGCCGCTTCCCGCGCAGGGGTGGAAGATTCACGTGTCCGCCCGGCTCGACGACGCCGAGAAAGCGATAGCGGCCGTCTACGACTACTGCGTCCCCCGGATGATCGCCTTCAAATTCCTGCGCGGCCCGGCGGTCCTGGTCATGGTCAATTCCAAGGCCGCCTCACGCGCCTCCAGCGGCAAACTGATCACGATTTACCCGAGGGACGAGGCACAGCTCGAACTCGTCCTGAAGGAACTGCACGAACTGCTGCGCGATGTCCGGGGCCCCTACATCCTCAGCGACCTGCGCTACGGCGAGGGACCGCTGTTCGTCAGGTACGGCGGCTTCGCCGAACGACACTGCCTGTCCGGTGGCGGCGAGCGCGTGCTGGCCGTCGAGGACGGCGCCGGACAACTCGTCCCCGACGTGCGCGGCGCCACCTTCTCCGTGCCGCCGTGGACGACGCTGCCGGAATTCCTCCAGCCGCACCTGGCCGCCCGCAACGCGGTCACCCTGAGTGACCTGCCGTACGAGATCGACACGGTGCTGCACTTCTCCAACGGCGGAGGCGTCTACCTCGCCCGCCACCTGCCCACCGGCGACCAGGTAGTGCTGAAGGAGGCGAGGCCGCACGCCGGCCTCGACGCCCTCGGCCGGGACGCGGTGACCCGGCTGGCGCACGAGCGCGACATGCTGGAACGCCTGGCCGGTCTCGGCGTGGCACCCGAGCTGCGTGACCACTTCACCGTCGGCGAGCACCACTTCCTCGTCCAGGAGTTCGTCGACGGCACCCCACTGCAGCGGCGCCTGGTGCACCGCTATCCGCTCACCCGCGCGACCTGCGACGCCGACGACCTGGCCGCCTACACCCGCTGGGCGCTCGGCACCCTGGACCAGGTGGAGGCGGCCATCGAGGCGCTGCATGAGCGCGGCGTCGTCTTCGGCGACCTGCACCCGGACAACATCCTGCTGACCGAGAGCGGACGCGTGGTGCTCATCGACTACGAGGTCGCCACCCTGGCCGGCGACGGGAGCCGGGCGGCCCTGGCCCACCCGGCCTTCGTGGCACCCCCCGACCGGCAGGGCACCGACGTCGACAGGTACGCGATGGCATGCCTGCGACTGGGCCTGTTCGCGCCGCAGTGCACGATCATGCTGCCCCTGTGGCCCGCGAAGGTCGCGCAGCTCGGCGAGCTGGTCGGGGAGACGTTCCCCGGCACTCGGGACATGGCGCGGGCGGCCGCGGCCACCGTCATGGGCGGCGACCGGGCCGAGGCGGAGGAGCTCCCGATGCCCGGCTCCGCCCCCTGGCCGCCGCTGCGCGACGCGCTCCGCCAGGCCATCACGGCCGCCGCGACACCCGATCGCGACGACCGGCTGTTCCCCGGCGACGTGGCCCAGTTCCGCCCCGGCGGCGGCCTGAACCTCGCCCACGGCGCGGCCGGCGTCCTGTACGCGCTGGCGGTCACCGGGGCCGGACGCTTCCCCGACTACGACGGCTGGCTGCGCGAGCGGGCACTGCGCCCGCTCCAGGGATCGGGCCTCGGACTGTACGACGGGCTGCACGGCATCGCCTTCGTCCTCGACCGGCTCGGATACCGCGAGGACGCGCTCGACCTGGTGGACATCTGCCTGCGCGAGAAGTGGGACGGGCTGGAGCCGGCGCTCCACTCCGGGCTGGCCGGCATCGGGCTGAACCTGCTGCACCTCGGCGAGCCCGAGCTGACGAAGGCTGGCCTGCGCGCCGTCGACATCTGCGCCGACCGGCTCGGCGGTCCCGACGACGTGCCGGAGGTCAGCGGCGGCGCCAACCCCCGGGCCGGGCTCATGTACGGCTCCAGCGGCCCGGCCCTGTTGTTCCTGCACGCCTACGAGCACACCGGCGACACGTCGCTGCTCGACCTGGCGGCGGTCGCGCTCCGGCAGGACCTGCGCAGATGCCGCGCGGCAGCGGACGGCTCGCTCCAGGTGAACCAGGGCTGGCGGCTGCTTCCGTACGTCGACGAGGGCTCGGCCGGCATCGCGCTGGTGCTCGCCCGCTACCTGGCCCACCGCGACGACCCGGCGCTCGCCGCCGCGCTCGCGGACCTGCTCAAGGCGGTCCGCTCCGGCTTCTTCGTGCAGCCGGGCCTGTTCACCGGCCGCGCCGGCATCATCGCCGCGCTCGCCGGCGTGCCGGCGGAGCCGGACACCGCCCAGGTGCTGGAGGCCCACGTCCAGGGCCTGCGCTGGCACGCACTGCCGTACGGGGGTGGCCTGGCCTTTCCGGGCGACCAGCTGCTGCGGCTGTCCATGGATTTCGCGACTGGTACGGCAGGTGTCCTCTTCGCCCTGAACACGGTGCGGGGCGACAACCCGGGACACCTGCCGTTCCTGGAGGCCGTGCCTGCTCGCCGGCCTGTCACCCACGACTCCCGGAAGGAGGTGTAAGACCATGGTACTTCTCGACCTGCAAGGGCTCGAGACCCCGGCAAGCAGCGACGTCGCCAGCGGCGGCAGCACGCTTACGGTTCTCGGATGTCACTCCGGCAAGCCCAGCAACCTCAGTGTCGCACTCTGTCACTGATAGGTGATGCCGATCCCCGCGCCGGCTGAGAAGGGCGGCGCGGGGATCTTCCAGCTCTGACGCGAGGAGGCCCAGGGTGCTCGCCGGAGACCGGCTGGTCATGCACGCGGTACGGCGAAACGCACCGTGGACCGCGATCCTGGCGGCCACGGCCGTCGGGGGCGCGGCCGCCGAACTGGCCCTGCCGTACATGGCGGGCCGGACCGTCGACGCGTTCGTCGTCGCCGACCCCGCGGCCGTGCGGTGGCTGGCCGGCTGCGCCGCGGTCGTCGCCTGCGTGGTGCTCTGCGAGAGCCTCGGCATGTGGGCCGGTGGCGTGACCGGAGCCCGCGCCGCCGCCCGGCTGCGCCTCGGCATGCTGCGCCACGTGCTCGGCGTCGGCCCCGCCGTCACCCGCCGCTTTCCCGAGGGCGAGCTCGTCACCCGCGCCGGGCTGAACGCCGAGGAGGTCGCGCGGGCCCCCGCGTCGGTGACCGGCGCGCTCGCGCTCCTGGTGCCCACCGCCGGTGCGCTGGTGGCGCTGACCCTCATCGCGCCCGTGCTCACCCTGACCCTGCTCGCCGGCATCGTCCTCATCCTGATCGTGCTGAACACCTTCCTGCGCGCGACCACCACGATCGCCGGCGGCTACCAGGAGGCGCAGGGCGAGCTGGCCGCCGGCCTCGTCGAGGCGCTCGGCGGGGCGCGCACGATCGCCGCCGCCGGGACCGAGGACCGGGAGGTGCTCCGGGTCCTGCGACCGCTGCCCCGGCTGCGGCTGCACGGCATGCGGCTGTGGCGCGCCAACGCCACGGCGGGGGTGCGCGCCGGGCTCGTGGTGCCACTGGTGGAGGTGGCCGTACTGGCGGTCGGTGGCTTCATGCTGGCCGCGGGCGACCTCACGGTAGGTGAGTTGTACGCGGCCGCCAGGTACGCGGTGCTCGGCGCCGCCCTGAGCGGCGCGCTCGGTCCCATCGGCGGCCTGGCCAGGGCGCGGGCCGCGGCCGGGCGGATGGCCGAGGTGCTCGCCGTGCCGCGGACCCGCCACGGAAGCCGGGCACTGCCGTCCGGGACGGGCGCCATGGAGTTCCGCGACGTGACGGCCGCCGGCCTGACCGTGCCGCGACTGGTCATCCCGGGCGGCTCGCTCACGGCCGTGGTCGGGCGGTCAGGGTCGGGCAAGTCGCTGCTCGCGGCGCTCGCGGCCCGGATGGCCGACCCGGACCGCGGCACGGTCCTGCTCGACGGGATCCCACTGCCCGAACTGACCGGCCCTGAGCTCAGGCGAGCCGTCGGCTGCGCCTTCGAACGTCCGGTCCTGGTCGGCGACACGCTCGCCGACGCCATAACCCTCGGCCGCCCCACCCCGGACGACGCCGTGCTCAACGGTGAGCCCGACGGTGAGCCCGACGGTGAGCCCGACGGTGGGCCCGACGGTGTGCTCGACGGTGTGCTCGACGCTGTCACGGTGGCGGCGCGCGCCGACGGGTTCGTCAGGCGGCTGCCGCACGGGTATGCCACCCGGACGATGGACGCGCCGCTGTCCGGTGGCGAACGCCAGCGCCTCGGCCTGGCCCGGGCCTTCGCCCAGGGGGAGCGGCTGCTGGTCCTCGACGACGCCACGTCCAGCCTCGACACCGTGACCGAACGAGAAATCGGCCGCGCGCTCGCCGACGGCCCCGGCGGCCGCACCCGGCTGGTCGTCGCGCACCGCCTCGCCACGGCCGCCCAGGCCGACCAGGTCGTCTGGCTGGAGGACGGTGCCGTACGCGGCCAGGGACCGCACCGCGAGCTGTGGCGCGATCCGGCCTATCGGGCGGTCTTCCAGGGGGAGGAGCCATGAGGGCACTGTTGTGGCGCGCGCTGTGCCGCGAGCCGCGTCAGCTGGTCCGGATCTGCCTGTGGTCGGTGCTGGAGGCGGCGCCCGCCTTCCTCATCGGCCTCGCGGTCGCCCGGGCCATCGAGGACGGTTTCGCCGCGGGCAGGCCGGAGATCGGACTGGTCTGGCTGGCGGCGCTCGGCGCGGCCTGGGCCGTGGCCGCGGTGGCCGCCCGCCAGATCGTGCTCGCGGTTGCGGCCGTGGCGGAGCCGTTCCGCGACGACCTGCTCGCCCACGTCGTCGGCGGGGCCGTTCGCCGCGCCGCCGCCGCGCCGGGCGCCCGGCAGGACAGCGCCGCCGTCACCCGGGCCGGCCTGCAGGTCGAGCTGGCCAGGGACGCCTTCGCGGCCGTCGTCACCACCGTGCGAGGCTTCGCGTTCACCGTGCTGAGTGTGGCGCTGGGCCTGCTCACGCTGGCGCCGGGGGCCGCGGCGCTGGTGCTGCCGCCGTTCGCGGCCGGGCTGGTCCTGTTCCTGGCATCGCTGCCACTCCTGGCCCGTCGGCAGCGGGCGTTCCTGCTGGCCGACGAGCGGCTCGCCGAGGCGATGACCGCGATGGCCGGCGGGCTGCGCGACATCGTCGCGTGCGGCGCGGAGGATCGCCAGAGCGCGAGGATGGCCGCCCACGTCGATGACCAGGCGTCCGCCGCGCGCGCCCTGGCCAGGGCGACCGCCGTCCGCACCGCCGCGCTGGGCGTCGGAGGCTGGCTGCCCGTGGTGCTGGTGCTCGCCGGTACGCCGTGGCTGCTGAGCGGCGGGGCGGGTGCCGGGGTGGTCGTCGGGGCGCTGACCTATGTCGCCCAGTCACTGGCTCCGGCCCTCGGCGGGCTGGTGCACGGCCTCGGGGTGAGCGGCGTCCAGCTCGCCGCCACCCTGGAGCGGATCACCGCCGCCCCGCCATCACCCCCGCCGCCGGTCCGCCGTCGGCCCGCGTCGGCCGAGGTGCGGCTCCACGAGGTCACGTTCGCGTACGGCCGCTGGTCCGCCCCGGTCGTCGACGGCCTCTCGCTGTGCGTTCCCGAGGGTGAGCACCTGGCCGTCGTCGGGCCGAGCGGGGCCGGGAAGTCCACGCTGGCAGCCATGATCAGCGGGCTGCTCCGCCCTGACGCGGGCCAGGTGCTGATCGGCGGTGTCCCCGCGGACCAGGCCGAGCACGCCGCCCGGGTGCTCGTCCCCCAGGAGGCGTACGTCTTCCGCGGCACCCTGCGCGAGAACCTCGCCTACCTTCTCACCCCGCCGGACGGCCGGGCGGAGGGCGATGACCGGCCGGACGGAGCGGAACCGAGTCAGTCCGAGCTCGAGGCGGTGGCCGACGCTCTCGGAGCCGCCGATCTGGTGGCGGCCGTGGGAGGGTACGACGCCCGCCTGGACCCGGGCGCGCTGTCGGCGGGACAGCGGCAGCTCATCGCGCTGGTGCGCGCCTACCTGTCACCCGCCCGCCTGGTCATCCTGGACGAGGCCACCTGCCATCTCGATCCCGCCGCCGAGGCGCGGGTCGAGCACGCCTTCGCCGCCCGCGGCGGCACGCTCGTCGTCGTCGCCCACCGCATCACCTCGGCCCGGCGCGCCGGCCGCATCCTGCTCATGGACGGCGGCCGGGTCCAGGCCGGCGTCCACGACGAGCTCGTACGGACCGCATCCCTGTACGCCGACCTGGTCGGCCACTGGCAATCGGAGCCCGTGTCATGAGATATCCGGCGGCAACGCGACTGCCCCTCGTCGAGGACCTGCACGGTCACCGGGTCCCCGACCCCTACCGCTGGCTGGAGGACCCGCACGATCCCGCGACCCGGGCCTGGCAGGCCGCCCAGGACCGGCTGTGGCGCGACAGCGCCGCAGGACTCCCGCTGCGCGAGCGGTTCGCCGCCCGCCTGACCGAGCTGGCCGCCACGGGGCTGGTCACCGCTCCCGTCTGGCGGGGCGCGCGCCGCTTCCACCTGTCCCAGTCCGCCGGTCAGGAGCATCCGGTGCTCAGCCTCGACGACCAGGTGATCCTCGATCCGATGCGGCTGGACCCCAGCGGCCTCACCACGCTCGACGACTGGCAGCCCGACCTGGACGGCCGGCTGCTCGCCTACCAGCTGTCCAGGCGCGGCGACGAACGGGCCGACCTGTACGTCATGGACCTCGGCACCGGCCGGGTGGTGGACGGCCCGGTGGGCGGCTGCCGCTACTCCCCGGTCGCCTGGTTACCCGGCGCGGCGGGGTTCCTCTACGTCCGCTTCCGTCAAGGGGTCTACCTGCACCGCCTCGGGGAGCCGGACGACGTCCAGGTCTTCAGCCGCGGCGCGGTGCCGTACGGGCTGCTGATCGACGCCAGTGGCCGCTGGCTGACGATCTCCGCGGGCACCCGGACGGGGAACGACATCTGGCTGGCCGACCTGTGCACCTGCTCCGCGCGGCGGCCCGAGCTGCGCGTCGTGCAGGAAGGGCTGGAGGCCGGCACGGCGGCGGCCGTCGGCCACGACGGGCGTCTCTACCTGCTGACCGACCAGGGGGCGCCCCGGCGCAGGCTGTGCGTGGCCGACCCGGCGGCGCCCGACGCCTGGAAGGAGCTGATCCCCGAGGATCCCGAGGCGGTGCTCGGCGCTTTCACCGTCCTCGACGGCGACCGGCTCCTGGTCTCCCGGACCCGCCACGCGATCAGTGAGATCGGCGTCCACGACGCCGTCAGCGGGACCCGGCTGGCCACCGTACCCATGCCCGGCAGCGGAACCGTCACCTCGCTGACGTCCCGGCCGGGCGGCGGCCACGAGGCGTGGTTCGGTTACACCGATGCCGTCACCCCCGCCGAGGTGTGGCGCTACGACGCGCGCGAGGAGCGGGCCGTCAGGTGGGCCGCGGCGCCCGGCCACGTGCCGCTGCCCGGGGTGGAGAGCCGGCACGTGGAGTACCGCTCCGCCGACGGCACGCTCGTCCGCATGGTCGTCTCCGCGCTCCCAGGGCGACAAGGGCCCCGGCCCGCGATCCTGACCGGTTACGGCGGGTTCGGCCTGCCGCTGACGCCCGGGTACGCCGCCGACTCCCGCGCCTGGGTGGAGGCCGGCGGTGTGCTGGCGATCGCCGGCCTGCGCGGCGGCGGCGAGGAAGGAGAGGCCTGGCACCGCGACGGCATGCTGGACCGCAAACAGAACGTCTTCGACGACTTCGTCGCCGCCGCGGAGAGACTCGTCGCGGACGGGTGGACGACGCCCGACCGGCTGGCCGTCTGGGGCGAGTCCAATGGCGGTCTGCTCGTGGGCGCGGCCATGACCCAGCGGCCCGGGCTGTTCGCCGCGGTCGTCTGTTCCGCGGGCCTGCTCGACATGGTCCGTTACGAACGCTCCGGCCTGGGCGCTTCCTGGACGGCCGAGTACGGCTCCGCCGGCGACCCCGGGCAGTTGCCCTGGCTGCTCGGCTACTCGCCCTACCACCACGTCCGCGACGGGGTGGACTACCCGGCGACACTGTTCACCGTCTCAGGAGCGGACTCCCGGGTCGATCCGATGCACGCCCGCAAGATGTGCGCCGCCCTGCAGCAGGCCACCTCGGGAGACCGGCCGATCCTGCTGCGGCACGAGCCCGACGTCGGCCACGGCGCCCGCGCGGCCAGCCGCTCCATCACGCTCGCGGCCGACATCCTGGCCTTCGTCGCCGACCGCACCGGCCTGACCGCACCGGCCTGACCGCACCGGCCTGACCGCACCGGCCTGACCGCACCGGCCTGACCGCACCGGTCTGACCGCACCGGTCTGACCGCACCGGCCTGATCGCACCGGCCTGATCGCACCGGCCCGGACTGGTCAGGGCCGGGCGGTTCAGATCCAGCCCGACTCGCGGGCGATGCGGATGGCGTCGATGCGGCTGCGCGCGCCGAGCTTGGCCGTACTGCGATGAAGGTAATTTCGGACCGTTCCTTTGGACAGGTACAGCGAGGCGGCGATCTCCGACACGGACGCCCCCTCGGCGGCGGCGCCGATCACGTCGAGCTCGCGCGCCGTCAGGGGCGCGTCGGGCGGGGTCATCGCGGCGATGGCGATCTCGGAGTCGATGACCCGCTCGCCACAGGCGACCCGGCGGATGGCGTCGGCCAGTTGGCCGGGCTGCGCGTCCTTGGCCATGAACCCCCGCACGTGCGCGTCGAGCGCCCGCCGTAGCAGCCCCGGCGTGCCGACGCCGGTGAGGATCAGGACCCCGCAGCTGGGCAGCTTCTGATGCAGCTCGCCCGCGGCGACCAGACCCTCCTTGCCGGGTAACCCGACGTCGATCACCGCGACGTCCGGCCGGACGGCACACGCGGTGGCGAGGATGCGATCACCGCGATCCACCTCGGCGACGACCTCGATGTCCTCCTCGTACGCCAGCAAAGCCACGATCGCTCCGCGCACCAGATGCATGTCCTCAGCGAGCAGAGTTCGGATCACGGTTGTCCTCGTGGGTCAGCCTGCAAATCCTTACCGATCACAGCAGCCACAGGGCGCCGTCCACGGCCAAAACGTGCCCGGTAAGGTAAGAAGTATGCACAGAAAGTAGGAAAATCAACGCCTGGACAACTCACCAGGAGATCGAGCCCGTACGGTCGCCCGGCGCGAGCGTGCCGCCGGGCGGCGGGGCGGCCCTGGAGCACCTCACCCCGGCGAGTGAAGATCGCCGGGGCTGTCCTCCCATGGGAGGAGCGGTGGGCTGACGGACCCCGGTCAGCGGTCCACGTGCACGCTGCCGAACGTCACCTGCGGGGTGCTGCCGGCGAAGTTGCCGTCCACTTCGGCCCGTTCGGCCGCGCTGGGATTCGGGTTGGTGCAGCTCACCCCGGCGCTGGAGCCGGACATCAGGTCCGAGCAGCGGCCGGTACGCCGGTCGGGCAGGCCGAGGATGTGGCCGATCTCGTGGGTGGCGATGCGCACCGGATGGTAGCCCTGGTCGGTGGCCTGCCTGCCCATCCAGATCGTGCCCCGGCCCAGGCTGGTGGGCAGCGCCCGGGGCCAGCCGTTGTCGGCGCGCACGGTGAAGTGGGCGGGCGTGCCCGGTTCCAGCCGGACGTTGGAGACGCTGGAGTTCCAGATCTGCGCGGCCTGGTCCACCGCGCCCCGGAACTCCGCCGCCCGGCTCGCGTCGTACTTGAGCACTCTGACCATGGTGACGGCCTGGGCGGGGGAGCTGACCAGAAGGCAGGAGAGGGTGAGCAGGAGGGAGAGGGCGAGTCGAAGGGGGCTTCGCATGGGGGGACTCCTCCGGAGTGGCGACGCTGTCACGGTATGCGTGACATCCCGGGAAGGAGACCTGGCAAATTGCCCCTATCGCGGTGTTATGCCCCCCGGGTGAGGTAGCCGCCCATGGTGCGGAAGAGCTCGGTGGCGGGCAGGTCCGTGCCGTCCTCGGTGCGGACCCGTTCGATCACCAGCCCATGGCTGCGGCCCCGGCGCGCCTCCGCGCCGGCGACGATCACCACGCCGTCGCCCTCGCGGATGAAGACCCGGCCGGGGGTGCCGCCGTAGATGCCCTGGGACACCGAGGCCTTCAGCACGCGGACGCGCCGGCCCTTGTAGTGGGTGAAGGCGTTGGGGTAGGGGTCGGACTGCGCCCGGACCAGCCGCGCGATGTCCTCGGCCGGCCAGGTCCAGTCGATGTCGCCGTCCTCGATCGACCGCTTGTGGAAGAAGCTGGCCTTCGACCGGTCCTGCGGCGTCCAGTCGGTCCGGCCGGAGGCGATGAGGTCGAGCGCCTCGGCGACGATCGGGCCGATCAGGTCGACCGTGCGGTGGAACAGGTCGGTGGCGGTGTCCTCGGGCCCGACGGGCACGGCCCGCTGCACCACGATGTCACCGGCGTCCAGGTCCTCGTCCATCATGTGCGCGGTGACGCCGACCTCCTGCTCGCCGTTGATCAGCGCCCAGATCAGCGGCGAGAAGCCCGCGTAGGCCGGCAGCAACGAGTCGTGCACGTTGAGGGTGCCGTGCCGGGGCAGGCGGAAGATCTGCGGCGGGATCCAGGTCCGCCAGTTGTTGGCGACGATGAGGTCCGGGTCGGCGTCCTTGAGCCGGCTCATCAGCTCCTCGTCGTCCGGCCGGTCACGCAGCAGCACAGGGACGTCGTGCGCCTGCGCTAACTCGGCGACCGAGTCGCTCCAGATCCTCTCGTACGCGTGATTGCTCTGGGGGTGCGTCACCACGAGCACGACCTCGTGCTCGGAATCCAGCAGGGCCTGGAGGGTGCGGTGCCCCCAGGTCTGGTAACCGAACATCACGACCCGCATGGGTGTCTCCTTGTCGAGGGGATCTGATCGGGTTAGGCTCGCCTTAATTAGGCCAGGCTAACCTAATAGAGCTAGGTCATCCACCCCTGAATCGGTCCGTCAGGAAGGCATACATGTCCGCTATGGAGCAGCACGTCCACGATCTCGTAGGCATCGGCTTCGGGCCGTCCAACCTCGCCCTGGCGATCGCCTTACGTGAGCACCACGCGCGGACGGGCCAGTTGATAGACGCCGTGTTCCTCGACAAGCAGCCCGCGTTCGGGTGGCACCGGGGCATGCTGCTGGAAGGGACCACGATGCAGGTGTCCTTCCTCAAGGATCTGGTCACCATGCGGAATCCGGCGAGCGAGTTCAGTTTCCTCGCCTATCTCCAGGACAAGGGGCGCCTGCTCGACTTCATCAACCACAAGACGATGTTCCCCTCCCGGATGGAGTTCCACGACTACCTCGAATGGGCCGCCGCTCCCTTCGCCGACCAGGTGCGGTACGGCTCCGAGGTCGTCGCGGTCACCCCGGTGGCCGTGGCCGGGACGGTCGAGTACCTCGACGTGGTCGTCCGCCAGGGTGACGGCACGCTGACCACCCGGCGCACCCGCGACCTGGTCCTCGCGGCCGGGCTCGAACCGATCCTGCCGGAGGGGATGGTGAGCGACGAGCGGATCTGGCACAGCGAGGAGCTGCTCGACCGGCTCCCCGGCCTGCGCGACCCGCGCCGGATCGTCGTGGTCGGCGCCGGGCAGAGCGCCGCGGAGGTGACCGGCCACCTGCACACCACCTTCCCGGACGCCGAGGTCTGCGCCGTCTTCACCAAGTACGGCTACACCCCGGCCGACGACAGCTCCTTCGCCAACCGCATCTTCGACCCGGAGGCGGTCGACCACTTCTACGCCGCGCCCGACGAGGTGAAGTCGCGGCTGCTCGGCTACCACGCCTCCACCAACTACTCGGTGGTGGACCTGGAGGTCATCGACGAGCTCTACCGCCGCCATTACCAGGAGAAGGTCCGGGGCACCGAGCGGCTGCGCATCCTCAACGCCTCCCGGCTCGTCGAGGTCGAGCCGGGCGCGACGGACGTGCGCGCCACGGTGGAGTTCCTGCCGACCGGTGAGCGGACCCCGCTGGACGCCGACGCCGTCGTCTTCGCCACCGGCTACCGCCCGGCCGACCCGCTGACCCTGCTGGGCGCGATCGGCGAGCACTGCGACAGGCTGCCCGGCGGCGGGCTGCGGGTCGGCCGCGACTACCGGATCGCGACGTCGCAGGCGATGCGCTGCGGCATCTACGTCCAGGGGGCCACCGAGCACACCCACGGCCTCACCTCGACGCTGCTGTCCAACACCGCGGTCCGGGTGGGCGAGATCGTCCAGTCGATGGCCGACCGGCTCCGCAGCCCGCATTACGCCCTCTCCCGCTGAGTCGCGCCGCTTCAGGAGGAATCCGTACATGAGCACCAACCCGTTCGACGACCCGGAAGGCCGCTTCCTGGTTCTGGTCAACGCCGAGGGACAGCACTCCCTGTGGCCCGCTTTCGCCGAGGTCCCCGCCGGGTGGACGGTCGCCTTCACGGAGAACAGCCGGCAGGCGTGCCTGGACTACGTCGAGGCCCACTGGACCGACCTGCGCCCGCGCTCGCTCGCCGAGGCGATGGACGGCTGACCTCCTTCGCCGTTCAAAAGATCTACCCATAGGCGGGAATCCCTGACGGGCAAGGGGCTCCGGGGTTTAAAAGCGCCTATGTCGCCATTTGCCCCTCTTGCGGGCAAATGGGGGTTTATATACCTTCAGCGTCATTGCGGCAGCGGAAACATGGT
This sequence comes from Nonomuraea glycinis, assembly GCF_035920485.1. Taxonomy (GTDB): domain Bacteria; phylum Actinomycetota; class Actinomycetes; order Streptosporangiales; family Streptosporangiaceae; genus Nonomuraea; species Nonomuraea glycinis. The sequence continues at coordinate 8,002,480 of NZ_CP109166.1, read as the reverse complement.
TTTCCCTCGACCATCCATTGCCGAATCATTGACCGGACCGCGCGCTGCCCTGGTGGGACCCCCTGCCAGCCAGGGCAGTGCGCGGCCGCCTAATCCGCTCGCGCGGAGCCGGGGACCCACTCTTTTCCGGGGTGAATCGGATGTCAGCCCACCAGCTGCGTCCGTAGGGCACTTTCCAGCCCGAACCCGTCAGCTAACCCGGTAGGCGGCATGGAAGCAAGGAGTCAAACCCCCTCATGCGCAACCCCCGCCTGCGCCCGTACCTCGCCGGGTCGGCCCTCGTCGCCGCGAGCCTGCTCATCGCCGCTCCCGCCCACGCGGCACCACCGGAGAACGCGCCCTCGGCCCAGGAGCGGTCCCTCCCGCTCACCTACGGCCAGGACGTCTCGAACCACCAGCCCCACCACGACTGGAACGCCAGCCCCGCGAAATTCGGCATCATCAAGGCGACCGAGGGCGTGACCTTCCGCGACCGGACCTTCGCCCGGCACTGGCAGAAGCTGGACGCCAAGGGCATCGTGCGCGGCGCCTACCACTACGGTCATCCGGGCAACGACCCCATCGCCGAGGCCGAGCACTTCCTGTCCATGGTGAACTCCCAGCCCGCCAAGCCCGGCGACCTGCTGGTGCTGGACCTGGAGACCACCGACGGCCGGTCCGTCGCCCAGGTCAACAGGTGGGCCAAGACCTGGCTGGCCCACGTGAAGGCCAAGACCGGCACCACCCCGATGTTCTACAGCGGCTGGAAGTTCGCCAACACCTACGGCAAGGGGCTGGCCGAATACCCGCTCTGGGTCGCCCACTACAGCAAGGCCAAGGGTACGGTCACCCCGCCGGCCGACTGGAAGTCCTGGGCCATCCACCAGTACTCCGACAACCCCGTCGACCAGAACGTCTCCCCGCTCACCCCTCGCCAGCTCCGCGCCCTCGGCCGCACCGCCGTCAAGGGCGGCCGCTGAGAGTTGAGGCGCCGTCCCGGCCGGCTCGTCGCCGTGCGAGCCGGCCTCGTCCTCGTCGCGGCGGCCGGGGATCAGCCGATGCGCAGCGGAAGCGTACGAGGCCCGCGCACCTGACCCTTCGCCCAGGTCACCCCGGAAGGGTCGTCGAGGCTGAAGCTCGGGATCCGCTCCAGCCAGACCTCCAGGGCGACACGGAGCTCCATCCGCGCCAGGTGCGAGCCCACGCACCGGTGAATGCCGAGACCGAACGCGGCATGCCGGTTGACCTCACGGTCGATGACGACCTCGTCCGCCCGCTCGAACTGCGCCGGGTCGCGGTTGGCCGCCGGGAATGACAGCAGCACCCAGTCCTCGGCCTTCATGTCGACGTCACGCCAGCGCATGTCCTGCTTCACCAGCCGCGCCATCGTCACCGGCGCGTAGGCCCGCAGCATCTCCTCCGCCGCCGTCGGCACCAGCTCCGGCTCGGCGACCAGGCGCTCGCGGTCGGCCGGGGTCTTGGCCAGATGCCACAGCGAGGCGCCGATCGCGCTCCACGTCGTGTCGATGCCGGCGATGAGCAGCAGGGCCATCGTGCCGGCCACGTGCTCGGGCTGCAGCTTGTGGCCGTACAGCTCGGCGTTGATCAGGTAGGTCGTGAGGTCGTCACGCGGGTCGCCGAGGTGGTCGTGGATCTGCTTGTACAGATAGTCGAACAGCTGGTTCATCGCCTCCATACGCTCGTCCGGCGGGCTGTTGACGCCTTCGAGCGTGTTCTCGATGAACTCCTTGAACTGCGGCGCGTCCTCGGGCGGGAAACCGAGCATGTCGGCGATCACCCGGATCGGGATGTGCTGCGCGTAGTCGTGGGCGGCGTCGACGACGGGCCTGTCCCCGAAGGAGTCGATCAGCGAGTGGCAGAACGCCCTGGTCGCCGCCTCCCGCTTGGCGACCGCCGACCTGGTGAACACCGGCAGCAGCAGCTTGCGCGCGCCGTGGTGGAACGGCGGGTCGGAGGAGATCGGCGGAATGGCGCCCATCGGCGCGAGATCGAGCGGCGGCCGGAAGTTGCTCATGACGACCGAGCGCGAGGAGAAGCGCTCGGTGTCGTAGGCGATCTCCGCCACGTCCGCGTAGCGCGTCGGCAGCCACGCGCCGCCGAACCGCTCGGTGTGCGCCACCGGGCAGCGCTGCCGCAGGTCGTCCTGGATGGTGTAGGGATCGGCGGCCCACTCGGGCTCCACATGGGAGAAGTCGGTCGCCCAGTCGGCCACCGGGCCGGTGACGACCTCGTTGCGCGTCCCGGCCGGTTGATCCGGATCCGAATCCCGGTGGTCTTGGGTGAAGCGGTCGTCAACGGCCATGTCAGCTCTCCTCGGACAGGTCGATCGCGCTCTCCGGACAGTTCGACCTCGCCAGGCGCGCCGTGTGCACCTGGGCCGGCTGTACGACGCCGTCGCCGGGCACCGTCCCGTATCCCTCGTCGTCCTCCCCGAACAGGTCCGGGGCGAGGGTGTAGCAGCGGCCGTGCCCTTGGCATCGCTGGGGGTCGATGTGCGCTTTCACTACAATGCTTCCCTCTGTGCGGCTAATGACGGTACGGCCAGAACAGTCACGATACGGGTGAGCAAGGCGGTCCACTCCGCGTCGTCGACCGTGTGCAGTTCCGGTGTGATCAGGGCGCTGCCCATCGACAGCAGCAGGCAGAAGTGGGCCACCGCCGCCGGCGACACGGCCGGGTCGAGCTCGCCGCCGTCCTGGCCTTTGCGGACGAGGTCGGCGATCCAATCGGCGCGCTCACCCAGGTAGTCGCGCATCGGCCGCGCCACCTCCTGGTCGCGACGGGCCGCGACCAGCGCTTGGACGATGAGGTGGCAGGAGGCGTCGCCCCGGCGGGGGAGCCACCGGCCGACGGTGACGAGCAGGTCCTTGATCGGCCGGTCGGGATCGGCGGCGAGCAACTCGGCGAGCAACTGCCGCCCGTGCGCCCGGATCGCCGCCACGAGCAACTCGGCCTTCGACCCGAAGTGCGCATACAGGGCGCCGTTGCTCACGCCCGCGGCGGCGGCGATGTCGGCCACCCGCGTGCCGTCGTACCCCCGCTGCGCGAAAACATCGGCGGCGGCCCGCAGCAGCCGCGCCCGCGTCTCGGCGGCGGTGACGCCGGCGATCCGTCCCATGAATGAATTAAAAGATCATTCATTTGATTCGTCAAGCACAAATCCGACTAAATCACCTTTTATGGCTAGCGCGCTTGCAGATGTCAGTACGGCGATCAAGGTGTCAGAGCACCTGGCAGCGGGACATCGGGACTGTCAGCAGGCGCGTGTTCGGCAGGAGGCTCGGCTCGGGAGATGGTGACGGTCAGGCCGCGGCGTCGTCGTGGGCGGTCGCGGCGGACATGGCCCGCCAGGGGGCCACGTCCTGCTCGATCTGGTCCAGCTTGACCTGCAGCCGGTCCAGGGTGTCGGGGCCCAGGTACAGGTGTGTGGGCAGGGTGTCCTGGCCGGTGACTTCGTAGATCAGTGCCGCGCCCTTGACCGGGTCGCCGAGCTGGGTGTGGTTGGCGGTGCCGGCCCAGTCGAGGGTGACGTGGGCGGGGGTGCCGTCGTAGGCGGCGATGCGGGCCGCGGCTGTCGACAGGGAGCTGGCGTCGAGGAAGTCGGTGCGCAGCACGCCCGGCTCGACCACCATCGACTGGATGCCGAACGGCTCCAGTTCCTTCGACAGCGCCTCGCTGATCCCGGCCACGGCGAACTTCGAGGCGCTGTACAGGCTCACTCCGGGCTCGCCTTCGAAGCCCGATCGCGAGCCGATGTGCACGAGTTTGCCGGCGCCCTGGCGGCGCATGACGGGCAGGACGGCGCGGGTCATGTCGATGAGGGCGAAGACGTTGAGGTCGAACAGCGAGCGGGCCTCGGTGTTGCTGATCTCCTCGAGCGCGCCGAGCAGGCCGCGGCCGGCGTTGTTGACCAGTACGTCGATCCGGCCGAACCGGTCGACGGCGGCCTGGACGGTGGCCGGGATGGCCGCGCTGTCGGTGACGTCCAGGGCGACGGTGAGCACGTTGCCGGCCTTGGCGAGGTCGTCTGGCACGCGGGCCGGGTTGCGAACCGCGATGACGACGTTGTCGCCCTGGGCGAGGGCGGTGCGGGCGATCTCAGCGCCGAGCCCGCGGGATGCTCCGGTGATGAACCAGGTGGCCATGACGGTGTCCTTCGCTTTCGTTCCGTTTGGCTGACATTTAGGAGTTTGCCCAGGTCAGCGAGATGAGAAAAGGGTCGCGGAATTCCTGGGAGTGTCATACCTAGGAACCGGGCCGTGCGGCCACCGCGGTCCTGCTCGTCGACGACTTCGAAGCAGCACGCCTGGATGCTCCGGCGGAACACGCATCGGGAGAAGCGCAAGGCAGACAGGGCATCAAGCCTGTCGGTAGTTTCTGATCATGTCCGATGCCGACTTCACCCCCCACCGCATCACCTACCGGTCGCCCACGCTCGGCCGCACGCAGATCCGGGACTGGGCGAGAGAGAACGGCTACCCGGTCAGTGAGCGTGGCCGGATGGCTCCAGAAATCACCGAGGCCTTCTTCGCCGCCCATCCCGAGATCCTTGAGCAGGCGAGCACGTTCGAGATGGTCCGCGCCACCGCGAGAACCCCCGGCGCCTCGCCGGGAGATTACGGGTGGGAAATAGGCAGCAGGCTCGGCGACATCTACACCATCGTCTTCGTCCGCGGGCTCGACGGGCATGAGGTGCTTCGCCGGATGGGGGCCGCGAACGAGGACATCCGGCTCATCACGGACGAGGACTACTCCCAGCCCGAAGGGCCGGCGGTCATCACTGTGAGGAGAATCGAGGACTGGGCGATCGCCATCGAGGACTGCGGCTGGCGCGGCCTGCAACAGGAGGTGTTGGGCGCCCTGTCGCACAACGGCGGAGAGGTCGTGGCGGTGCACCGGCATGACTACGCCCAGCACCAGGTCACCTACGCCGTCGACGGCCGGCTCATCACCGTCATCAATCCGGGGTTCCCCATGGACAGACACGGCGTGGATCCCGACCGGCTCGATCGTCACCTACGGGAGCTGGGCATCGATCCGGCCGCCGGCGACAGCATCGACAACCCCATCCCGGCGGCCCTGGCACTGGCCGGCCGCATCACCGGGATCCTGGTGAGCCCGCAACACCTTCGCCGCCCCATCCTCGGCGCCGCCATCCCCGGCGCCTACTGATCCGCCTTGACCACTCTCAACGATGACCAGGTTCGGGAGATGCCGGCGGACTTGGCAGCAGGCCCGTGATTTCAAGATCCAGTAGATGTCTTGAGCGTCTTAGCCTGCTGGTCCTACCGTCGTGGCCATGCGACAGATCGATGACCTGGACGTGCTCAGGGTCTTGACCAGCCGGTTTCGGATGAGGCTCTTCAGCCTCCTCTTCCGGGTCGGTCCGGTCACCGTGAGCGAGCTCGCCAGGAGGATGGAAGCCGACCCCGGCCAGGTGAGCTATCACCTGCGGCAACTGCAGAAACATGGCTTGATCGAGGATGTGCCGGAGCTCGCCCGGGACAGCCGGGAACGCTGGGTGCGGTCGGCTATGCACGGGCTGGTAGTGGACAGTGATTTCGAAGCCCCGGAAGCCAGAGCCGTGGTGCAGGCGTGGACGTCACAGTGGGTGATCGACCAGTTCGAACGGCTGCGGGACTTCGAACGCACTCATAAGGCGCTTCCCGAGGACTGGCAGAACGTGGCCTTCGGAAGCAGTCGCCACCTACGGCTCACCAAGGATGAGCTCACGCAGCTCGGCGACCAGCTCAATGCCGTGGTGGAGCCGTGGCGCGAGCTGACCCGATCACGTGTCGAATCGAACGAGGCTCCGCCGGATACCCGCCCGATTTTCATTTTCTACCACGCGTTCCCCGAAGAGCCCTGAGGAGCCTTCTAATGCATCACCTGTATGAGGAGCTCATCCGGGCGGACCTCGCTGAGCGGCGAGCCGAGGCCGCACGGTCGCGCATGATTCCGCCGCGCTCGCGCCGGCGTGTTCTTCCGCGCCTCCGTGGCCGGTTCGCGGTCACCCTCCGCCGCCTCGCCGACCATCTCGAACCCGCCTGACAGTCCGTACGGATCTCCAGAGCGCGATCCTAAGGTCAGGCCCGGTTTCCCGCTCCCCAGTAGAACGGCCCGGAGGTTGAGTGAATCTTGATGCGCCAGCCGAGCTGCTCGAGTCGTTGTTCGAGGTCCGGCGGGCGGTGCGGGACTTTGACGATCCGGTAGGCGGTCCCGTCCAGGAGCCGGCGTTGTATGGTCGCGGATTGCTCGCCCTCGATGAGTTCGTCGGGGGTGCGGTAGTCGTCGTCGACGAAGAACACCCGCCCCTCCGGCTTCAGGCAGTCGGCCACCAGCGACCAGAAGGACGCGAAGCGTTCGGCCGGAACGTGCGACAGCCAGAACCCGAAGAAGACGACGTCATAGCGACGGTCCGGCTGCCAGCCGAACAGGTCGGCCGACACGAAGCGCACCCGCTCGTCCTCGCCCACCCGCGCCGAGGCGATGGCGAGCGTCTCTGGAGACGCGTCCACGGCCGTGACCTCGGTGGCGTGCTGGAGCAGTTGAGCGGTCCAGGTGCCTGGGCCGCAGGCGAGTTCGAGCACGCTGCCGGCCGGCCGGAACGCGTCGAGCGCCGCCGACAGCTCGGAGACTCCGGGAAAGGGCAGAGCGTGGCGCTCGTATTCTGCGGCAATCGCCCGGTAGTAGACGACCTGCTCGTCGAGTAGCTCTTGCAGGTTCCCGCCATCAGCCGATGTCATGGATCGACTATCACCAGATCATCCGCCGGGTTGCAATACCGACAAGGCCGACGCCTCAGAAGCCTGAGACGGGAATCCTCGCCGCGAAGAGCCTGCCCATCCTCCCCGACTGTCATCTGGTGCCGTCACGTGAGCCCCACGGGTCCGAAGAGTGTGCAATGGCAACAAATTGATCATTCTCCGGTAATCGGCGGGACGGAGACTGGCCGCGCAGCGCAGTCCATGGAGGTGATCATCTTGGAGCACGACCATACGAGCATGGAGGCGGCCGGTCAGGCGATCCACACCGAGGGAGGGGAGTTCCGGCAGAGCGCGGACCGGCTCGGCACGCAGCTGGCGCGGTTCATCGCCTACTTCGGCAACCCGTCCAGCGACGAGGCGGCGCGCATCTTCCGCCTGGGCGAGGAGGGCCATCCCGGCTTCGACTCCGCCTACGAGGACCTGAGCGAGGCCCTGACCAACCTGAGCGAGGCGTACAAGGTCATCGGCAACGCCGTGGTGACGATGAGCAGGAACACCAAGGCGGGCGACCTGGCCAGCATGATCGACCAGAACGCCTTCATCAAGGAGCTCTTCGAGTTCGCCGAGCGCGAGAACGACGGCATCAGCGTGCCGACCACTCCCGTCGAGCGAGCCTGAGGAGGCGGACATGCCCATCGGGGTCGCGGGCAAGGTCGCCCTGGGCGGGATGGCCGGTGCCGGCGCGGCCGGGATCCTGGCGCCCGAGTTCCTGTTCGGCCTCTCGTACCTGGAAGGAGACCCGGACAAGATCCGCGAGGCGGCCGACGTCCTGGACGACATCGCCGACGCCATCGACACCCACTTCCGCGAGGCGAACACGGCCGCCGCGGTCGTCTGGACGAAAAGCTCCGGCCCGGCGGTCGACGCGTTCAAGAAGTTCTGGACCAAGCGGTACGGCCCGGCCGTCCTCGCGGTCTCGCTCAAGCACCGCAGGGCGTCCGCCGCCTGCCGCGCCTACGCCGACGTCATCGAGAAGGTCAACCACGCGCTGCGGGTGCTGTGCTGGATCATGACGGTGGACATGATGTTCACCATCGGGTACCAGGTGCTCACCTGGAAACTGTTTCAGGCGATCATGAAGCGGCAGGCGCTGCTGCTCAAGTTCACCGCGCGCCGCTACGTCACGATGCTGCTGCCCCTGCTGGCCTACTACATCGCCGACAGCACCGCGTACGCCAGCGGCCAGGTGCTGCTGCCGCTCGGGCTGAACCTCGCGGGCGGCATCAAGACCGACCTGGCGGGGAACGACGTGCGCTCGGCGGGCCACAACCTGACGGTGTTCCGTGAGCACTTCGTCGCCAACATGGTCTTCGACGGGGTGGCCGACGGTGGCGTGGCGCTCGCGTCCAAGGTGCCGGGCCTGCGCACGGTCGCCACCAACATCAAGCTGGGGAAGAACGTGACGCTGAACACCGGCAACTTCGTCCCCCGGATGGCGGCCTCGACCGCGTACTCGATGAGCCTGGACGCACAGCACGGCGACAACCCGCTCCCCGGCACCGAGCAAGGGCTGACCGAGGAGGAGATGTACCAGAAGTTCATCATCCACGGCACCCGCAGCCTCATCCCCCGGATCTTCTGACGGGGCCGCCCCTACCGGCTGTCCGTCTCCAGATAGGGCCGGGTCAGCTCCATGGTCCGGCGGGCCGCGTCCTCGGTCGCCCGCCGCGACAGCTCCACGATCGTCTCGGCCAGCTCCTGCGAGCCCAGCCGCATCGCGCGGGGATCGATGCGCAGCCCCAGCAGCTGCCCCGAGGCCGACACCCGCACCCTGACCTTGTCATCGGCACCGGCCGCCTGGCCGACGACGTCCCCGATCTCGGCCATGACGCCGGCGAACTCCTGGGAATTCGCCTGGAACTCCGTCATGAGCCGGTCGAGTTCGGGGTCGCCGGTACGTCGCTCGCGTTCAGCCATGATGCATTATCTACCCAATGGTCACATATCTGACAATAGGTAAATTTCATGACATATCGGGTGTGAGGTCGGACATTAAGCCCATTTCCCCTTCAATGGCGTTTTCCAGGGAGGCCGCGTCGGCAAGCGCGCCGTTCACGCCTCGGTCACGTCGACGTCCTCGCTCTTGACGAACATGACGCGGTGGCCGAACTGGATCTGGTGGTACTGCTGAGTGCCGCGGACCACGCGGTGCAGCGTGGTGTCGAAGGTGGTCGCCTTGTAGAACTCGCCGGTCGTGGTCAGGCCGACCGTGTACGACTGTCCGGCAGGGAACGTGTACTGCAGCGGGATCCGCGGCTGCACCTCCACGTCCGCCGGGTACGCCGCCGGCTCCGGGTACGCGCGGCCGTACACGGGAACCGACGTCAGGCCGGGCCGGGGCGTCGCGATCAGGGTACGGCTGGGTACGGCCACAGGATCGGACGCCGGGTTGTGGAACCACGCCTTCTGGCCCAGGTACCAGATGGCCGTCCAGTCGCCCCGTCGCTCGGCGACGACGTAACGCTGGCCGGTGCCGGCGCGGGCCGCGTGATCGTACACGCTGTAGCTGGACTCATCCGCCGGATGTTTGCCGATGTCCTTCACGAGGGGTGACTCCCCGCGCGGCTCGGTGTGCAGCCAGACCGAGGCCGACCCGTGCGGCGGGCAGGTGGCGTCGGGGTGCTCCTTGTCGCAGCCGATGTAGTGCGGACGGTTGCGGTCATAGTCGGGCAGGATCATGACCGTGGCCGTGCCGGCCTCGCCGTCGGGGCGCAGCGGGGCGCCCATCAGGTCGAAGAAGTGCGCCCAGTCCCAGTACGGGCCCGGGTCCTCGTGCATCGTCCGCACCTTCTCCGGCAGCAGGCCGGGCACGTTGTCATGGCCGATGATGTGGGCGCGGTCCAGCGGGACGCCGAACCTGTCCGCCAGGTAACGCACCAGCTTGGCGGACGTGCGGTACATCGCCTCGGTGTACCAGGTGCCGCCCGCGGCCAGGAAGCCCTCGTGCTCCAGGCCGATCGCCTTGGTGTTGACGTACCAGTTGCCGGCGTGCCAGGCCACGTCCTTGGTGAGCACGTGCTGGGCGAGGTGACCGTCGCGCGAGCGCAGCGTGTAGTGCCAGCTCATCTCGGCCGGGTCCTGTACGAGGCCGACCGTCTTGTCGTAGAGCTCCTCGGTGTCGTGGATGACGATGTACTGGATCGTCTGGCTGCTGGGGCGGTCGGCGATGTCGTGGTTGCCGTACTTGCCCTCCGGCCGTCTCCTGTAGAGCGCCGGGATCCACTCGCAGGAGACGGAGCCGGGGGACTCCACGGCGTCGGCGCCGGTCAGGTGGGGCAGGTCCAGCCGGGTCAGCCAGGAGCGGGACGGGTGCACCTCGGGAGAGGGCGGCAGCGTCACCTCCGCGCCGGTGTCGGTCGTTCGGGTGGCGCCCTCGTGGATGATCTCGTACACCTCGTCGGCGAAGTTCGCCGCGATCTCCTCGGCTGAGGCGCCCGAGTAGCGCGCCACCGCGCCGTACCAGTCGGCGGGGTCGTCGCTCGGTGGGGCGCCCAGGGCCCGCTGATAGTCGGCGAGCAGCGCCGCGCCGCCGTCGATGTTGGCCGCCGGATCCTTACGCAGGTGCTCCAGGCTCTCCCCGGTCAGCTCGGCGGCGCGCTCCAGGGTGTGCAAGGACGTGGGAGAACCGTTCTGCCGCTCTTCCGGCTCGATGGGAAAGTGTGGAGAGCGGGAGTCGTCGCCGCGTGGGTCCTCGTACCCGTCGAGGTGGTGGTGCCGTGACCGGCTCGGCCCGGCGCCGTCGGTGAGGTGCATGGGGCCGAATCCGGCGGCCGTGCTCAGCCTGCCACCGTTGCAGTCCCAGCGGGATTCCATGTAGGACACGGCGAGCAGGACGCTCTCGGGTACGCCATGTCTCTTCGCGGCCTGCGCGAAGGTTTTCGGCATCGTGGTCATCACAACCACCTCCACTTGCACCGTCGCACGGACGCCTGCGCAACTGGAGATGAAATGGCATTATTTTCCGCTTCTTTTGGCGATAAGAAGATATCCTTCACGGGTGCGCGGTCAGAAGGCGATGAATGCGTACAGTGCGAGGTGGTTCGATTTTGTGCCGCTCACCGTGTGGTCGATGCTCGACGGCTGGACGGTGCCCTTGGCGAACAGGTAGTCGATCTTTCTGGAGCCGGAGGTCGCCTTCGCGCCGTGGCCGGTCAGGCCGAAGCCGCTGAGGGTGGTGGCGGCGATGTTCGTGCGGTTCGCGTCGATCCCGACCACGCGGATCGTCGACGCGTTCAGCAGGCTCGTGGCGTCCGCGCCGAGATGGATGCCGGAGTTCGCGATGCCCGTGGTGCCCGCGCCCGCGCAGGCGTTCGCGCCGTTCTGTTCCGGGAGGTGCATGGTCGCGGCGAAGACCTTCGTCCCCGTCTCCTTGATCGTGAACCTGGCGGCGATGGCGCTGGTGCGCTTCCATTTGTGGGCGTTGGTGGTGCCGTCGTCATTGCTCGGCGGCTTGTACAGCGTGCACCCGGCCCCGCCGCGGTACGACGTGCCGGGCTTCAGCCAGCCGGCGCTCCAGTATTTCGAGACGTCGCCCGCCGCGAGGCTCAGCGTCCTGGTGTTGTAGACGATCCCGTTGGTCTGCTTCTTCTTCAGGTCGCCGAGCGCCTGCTGACTGCACTTGTGCGAGGCGCCCCACGCCTCCGGGTCGTCCCACGCGACGATCGCCTTGTACGTGCCCGCCGGATAGCCGAACTTGGCGGAGAGCTGGTCGGCGTAGGCCGTGGCCTGTCCGGTGCCGCGTACCTGCTGCACGATCAGCAGGTCGGGTGCCCGCACGTCGGCGGTGCCCGTTCTGCCGTTGTCGTCGACGAGCATCGACGTGAGGTGGTCCGGGCCGGAGATCCGGGTGCACGAGCCGTCGGCGTTGTTCCGTACCAGGTTCTCGATGTTGTTGCTGTAGACCCGCAGGACGTGATCCGCCGTGGGCGCTTCGTGCGCCTGCGCGGTCGAGGTCGTGGTGAGTACGGCAACCGCCACGAGGGCCACCGCGCCAGGCAATCGATGATCGAAAGACATTACCGCACAGTAGCGAACATCCCCGGGTCGGTCACCGGCCGAGACCGGCGTCGCGGGCTTGGATGATGGCCTGGGCGCGGTCGGCGACCTGCAGCTTGGTGAAGACATTGGACACGTTGTTACGCACCGTCTTCGGCGACAGCGACAAGCGCTCGGCGATCATCCGGTTGGACAGGCCGGCCGCGATGAGCGCGAGTATCTCCCGCTCTCGCGCCGTGAGCTGTAGACCACTCCCACCGCGACCGCCGCCAGGACCGCCGCGATCGGCTCGTCGATGAGCGCCCCCAGGCCCACGAAGACGGGCACGTCGATCGCGATGACGGCGACCGCGAGCCCGCCGTACAGCATGGTCCAGCCGAGCACCGGATCGATGTCGTAGAGCCGGAACCGGCTCACCGCGATCAGGACGGCCGTGGCGAGCGACACCAGCGAGGCGACGAAGGACAGGTCCTGCGGCAACTCGGTCACGACCGCGGGGGCCAGGATCAGGATCATGTTCAGCAGCGCCGCCAGCAGCATCCAGCGAAGCTGTGCCCGTCGCACGCCGGTGGAGCCCCTGAACCGCCAGGCGAAGGCCGCCACCGAGACCAGGAGGCTCACCACCAGCAGGACCGGTGCCAGCGCCAGCGCGGAGCGCCAGAACCCGTCCGGGATCGGGGGCAGTGGCGGGTCGAGCCATGGCCACTCGCCGTCCGCCGACTCGATCCGCCACGGGACGGTGAGGAACACCAGGACGACCAGGCCCGTGGAACCGAGCGAGAGCCAGGCGGCCCACCGCCAGCGCGGCGACGGCAGCCGCCCGTCAGGGAAGAACAGCAGGATGAGCAGCGGAAGCAGGTTGAGAAGCGGGCCCAGTCGCGCCCCGGCGTAGACCGCGGCGGAGGTGAGCGGCCAGGCGCCGTCGTGGCGGGTCAGCGACAGCACCGCGTAGGCGCCGGCCAGACCGTTCAGGGCGGCCACGGCCCCGCCGCCGATCAACAGCCAGGTCATGAGGTGGCGCGGCAGCCGCACCGCCAGCACGGCTCCCGCGATCGCGAGGGCAGCACCGGGCACCGTCGAGGACCACACGGCCCAGTCCAGCGGCTCCGGCCGGATCACCGTCCCGGTCGCCACGTCGGCCCAGGTGGCGGCCACGCAGGCCACGACGCACAGCACGGCCAGCCCCACCGCCCCCGCCGCGATCCGCCGATCCGCGGTGATACGCGCGGCATCGATCGCCGCCGAAGCGCGATCCGGTGCGGAGGGGGCCGGTGCGGCGGGGGAGGGGTCGGCGGGGGAGGGGTCGGACACGCCGCCAGCCTGTCACGGCACATGTCCCACCTGCACGGTGCCGGTGTCCCTCCCGCCCGGGACACATGGCCTGGTCACGGGGGGCGGATCCGGGACTCTTCCGCGTGATCCTGCTCCCTGGGCCCCCGGGACACGCAGCCGGGATCGTAGGTCCACCGACAACCCAACGGAGGAAGAAACGACGTCCAGTCGTCTCGTGCCCAGCAACGTCGACCCCGCGAGCCGGTAGCGGACCGGCGCGTCGTGGATCCGGCCCGCGTCCGCCTCGCCGGACTGCTCCTGGCCGTCGGGGCCACGGCCTGGGCGGCCGGCACCGTCATCGTGGGCGACAAGATCCAGGAAGGCATCCAGACGCTCGACACCCTCACTGGGATGCTGTTCGTCGTGGGGGTCTTCGCCCTTGTCTGGACGGTGCTGTCCACCCGGGGTGCGGGTGACGGGTGGACCCGGGTGATCCCGGCGGGGCTGCTCGTGCTGCTGCCCGGTGCGTTCCTGCTCAACGCGCTGTCCTTCGGGTACGCCAGCCACGACGACTTCCCGCTGCCGCTGATGATCCTGGACGCTTGCTGGCCGCTCAGCCAGCTCGGCATGTTGGTCCTGGGCATCACCGTCGCGGTCAAGGGCCGCTACCAGGGCGCGGTCCGCTGGCTGCCGCTGCTCGCGGGGATGTGGTTCCCGGTGACCATGGTGGCTCAGATCTTCGGCGGTTCCACCGTCTCGGTGTACGTCAGCGCGGCGTGGCTCCTCGGCACGCACGCCCACCTGGGCGTACGGCTCGCGGTCCGCCCCGTCCGCTGAGCCCGCCCGCCCCTGTTCGGCCGCTCCCACCTGCTCGGAGACCGGATCGAGGTCCGCTCCCCGGGCAGCGCGCTGATCGATTGACGGTCACTCGCTCTTTTCGAGGTAGCCGATCAGCGAGGTGTTCGCGGGGTGCCAGCCGAGCAGCCGTCTGGTCTTGGCGGAGGAGGCGTCCTGGTCCCTGGTGAACAGGTCGGCGATCTCGCCCAGTTCGGCGGTGGCCTCGTCGAGGGGCCACGAGACGGCCCGGCCCCCGCCGACGGCGGCCGCGATCGCGTCGAGGCGCACGGTCTCGCTCGTGCCGTGCCAGACGGTGCCCGGTCCGGCGCGACCGACCACGGTGACGTACAGGTCGGCGAGGTCCTCGACGTGGACGACCGGCCAGCGCACCCCCGGCTCGCCGATGTAGAGGCCGATGCCGCGCTCGGCGGCCTTGCGGGCGAACAGGCCGGGGACGAGACCGCCGCCGTTGCCGTACACCAGGCCGGGCCTGACCACCTGGCCGCCCGCGGCCAGCACCCGCCGCTCCACCTCGGCCCGCCAGGCCACGATGGGATGCGGGTCGGGCGCGCTGTCCTCGTCCACGGCGCCGGAGCCCAGCACGGCGGCGCCGGTCGTGTGGACGAGCGGGCTGCCGGCGGACAGCAGGGCGTCCACGGCGGCGAGGTCGGCCTGTTCGCCGAGTGGCGGTCCCACGTGCACCACTCGGTCGAACCCCGTGGCCGCCGGCCCGAGCGACGCCGGATCGGCCAGATCACCCTCGACCGCCTGGAGCCCCTCTGGCGTGCGGCCGTGATGCCGCCGCAGGGTGGCGACGTCGTGCCCGGCCCGCACCAGGGCGGTGGCCGCGGCCGAGCCGATGTAGCCGGTGGCGCCGATGACCAGAATCTTCATGAGATCTCCTCCGTGGTGCCGGTGTGTGCGGCGCGTTCGATGGCCGCGAGCAGCCGGTGGTGGCGGGCGGCGGTGTGGAAGTCGGGGTGCGGGCTGCGGCCTTCGCCGATCGCCTGGGCGAACTCCTGGTAGACGGCAGCGATGTTGGCGACGGGACCGTCGGTCGGATGGAAGGGGACGGTCCGGTACGTGTCCGGCACGTTCGCGCGCTCGCCGTCGATGCTGATGTCCCAGTCGGTCCAGTGCATGTACGTGCCCGGCCGGGGCGGGGTGGCGGTCAGCGTGCCGCCGGAACCGACGAGCTTGATGAGGAACCCGTCGGGAGGGCCGCTCGCGCCGTGCACGGTGACGGACGCGGTGGCACCGCCGTGCAGCGTTCCGTGGATCAGGACCTGGTTCGGCACCCGGTTGGCGACCGTCTCGCCCGTTCCCGCGACGGTGACCCGGTCGTACAGGCGGGGCAGTCTCGCCGACACCTCCGCCAGCGGGCCCGCCATCCGCTCCAGCGTGGCCAGGAAGTGTCCTGCCATGATCGTCAGAACCGTGTTGCCGCCGGTGGGCTCGGCGCCCCATGCCAGCTCCGGCGCGATGGTGGCGCCGCCGAGCGGGCCACCCGAGGCGACCATGATGGCCGCCTCCAGCCGCCCGATCCGGTCCCCGGCCACCAGATCGGCGACGAAGCGGACGTCCGGCGCGTGCACCCCTTGCAGGCATACCGCGTGCGCCACCCCGGCGGCCGTGGCGGCCTCGGCCAACTCGTCCGCCTCGGCGGAGTCCACGGTCAGCGGCCACTCCGACAGCACGTGCTTGCCCGCCTCCAGCGCGGCCCTGATCACCTTGGTGTGCTCGGGCGCCCGTACCGACACCACGACCAGCTCCACGTCGGGATGCGCGACCAGCGCCCCCGCGTCGGCGAACGCGAGCGGCACGCCGTGCTCGGCGGCCACCCGCTCCGCGCTCTCCCGCTTGGTCGTCGCGACCGCGGTCACCTCGAACGCCGTCAGCCCCGCGAGAGCTGGCAAATGGGACACCTTCGCCCAGCCGCTCCCGCCGACCACCCCTACTTTGATCACCATGTCGCCTCCTCTAGTTTTATACTGACAGGTATGAAACTAGAGGAGGCGGAGAGGGGAGGCAAGGGGTAAAATACCGATAGGTAAAAAACTTTGGAGGTGCGGGATGCCAGGCGGCCGACCACGCGCGTTCGACCCCGACACCGCGCTCGACCGCGCCCTGGAGGTGTTCTGGCGGCAGGGCTACGAAGGGACCTCGCTGTCGGACCTGACCGCGGCGATGGGCATCAACCGGCCCAGCCTGTACGCGACGTTCGGCAACAAGGAGACGCTGTTCGTCAAGGCGCTGGAGCGCTACATCGACGGCCCAGGGGCATTCGCCGCCGAGGCGCTGGCGGCGCCCACCGTGCGAGAGGTCGTCGAACGCCTGGTCAACGGGGCCATCGAGCTCACCACCGGCGAGCACACCCCGCAGGGCTGCCTGAGCGTCAACAGCGTGCATGCCTGCGGCCCCGATGCGGTGCCGGCCCGCCAGGCGGCGCTCACCCGGCGCAAGGCGGGGGAGGCGGCCCTGCGCCGGCGCTTCGAGGGCGCCCCCGACCTGCCCGAAGGCCACGACCCCGGCACTCTGGCCCGGCTGGTCGACACCATCACGGACGGCATCGCGGTGCAGGCGGCCGGCGGCCGCACCCGCGAGGAGCTACGCCAGGTCGCCGACCTGGTCCTGCGGGCTCTCCTCCCGCCGGACCGGCCGGGCGACCGGTGAAACCGGGCTGCGCGGGGGTGCCGCACCGAGCGTGATCCGCCCGGAATCCCGGCTGGGCTCCCCACCGGAGCACTCTGGCTCACCCGTGTGCGTGTCGAAATCTTTCGGAAATCTCCTTAAAGTTTCTCTGTTGCATTGACGTCAGTATTGCCTATTCTGCCCTGCAAGAGCGCTCGCGGTCGTCCCTAGGCCCGGCGGTGTCGATCAGGGAGTACGTCATGCTGTCGAAATGTTTCGGTGACGTCTCGTGATGAGGGATGATCGGCGGATCACGTTACCGGATCTCCTCGCCCGGCGTGCCGAGGAGCAGCCCGAACGACCGGCGCTCATCGTGGCCGACGTGGGCGCCCTCACGTTCGGCGCGTGGGACAGACGGGCCAACGCCCTCGCGCACGCGCTGATCGACCGCGGTCTGCCGCCCGGCCACCGGGTCGGGCTGCTGTTCGACGAGCGGGACTGGGCCGACCTCGCCGTCGCCTGGTGCGCCGTCATGCGGGCCGGCTGCGTCAGCGTGCCCCTGTCCACCAGGCTCGCGCCCGCCGAACTGCGGCACGCGCTGCTGGACTGCGCCGTGACCGCCGTCCTGCACGGCGCGGACGTCACGCCGCCCGAGGCAGGGGAGTGGCGGGCGACCTTGGCGGAGCTGGAGGGCGACGACGAGAGTTCGGTACGGCGCGACCTCCGGCCGGGCGACCTCGCCCAGATCATCTACACCTCCGGCACGACCGGCCGGGCGAAAGGGGTCGGCGCCACCCACGCGAACCTCGGCTACGGCGTCTCCACCCACCCGCGCCGCCGTAAGCTCGCCCACTCGCGGCACTTCCTGCACGCGTTCCCGATCGGCAGCAACGCCGGCCAGACCATGCTCGTCAACGCCCTGGACGCCAGACCCGCCGCACTCACCCTGCCGCGCTTCACCCCGTCCCGCTTCGCCCGCCTGATCGAGTCGTACGGCGCCGGCACGGTCTTCGTCGTGCCGGCCATGGCCATCGAGCTGCTCAACGCCCGGGTGCAGGAGCGGCACGACCTGTCCAGCGTCCGGCTGCTCGGCTCCACCGCCGCCAGCCTGCCGCCGGCCGTGGCCGCGGGCATGGCCACGGCGTTCCCGAAGGCGACGATCGTCAACTACTACACCTCGACCGAGGCGGCCCCGGCGCAGACCACGATGATCGTGGACCCCGAGCGGCCCGCGTCGGTGGGGCGGCCCTCGACCGGCAGCGACCTCAAGATCGTCGCCGAGGACGGCAGCGCGGCCGAGCCGGGCGAACAGGGGCACGTCTGGCTGCGGTCGCCCGCCGGGACCCGTGCCTACTACCGGGACCAGCGGCTGACCGACGACATCTTCCAGGACGGCTGGGTGCGCATGGGCGACGTCGGCTACCTCGACCAGGACGGCTACCTCTACCTCGTCGACCGGGAGAGCGACGTCATCAAGTCCGGCGCGCACAAGGTCTCGACGCTCCAGGTGGAGGCCGCGCTGTTCGAACATCCCGCGGTCGCCGAGGCCGCGGTGGTCGGCGTCCCGCACCCGGTGCTCGGCCGGGTGACCGCCGCCGCCGTCGTCACCCGCTCCCCGGTCACCGCCGCCGACCTGCGGACCTTCCTGCTGGACCGGCTCGCCAGGCACGAGCTGCCGAGCCGGCTGCTGTTCCTGCCGGAACTGCCGAAGAACCACGTCGGGAAGGTGGTGAAGCCCAAGCTCCTCGACCTGCTCGGCAACCCGGACGCGTCCCTGTGAGAACCCGACTTCAGCGCCAGCGGACAAGACAGAGAGAACGGTCATGACGCACCGCCAGGAGAGCCTTCCGGCTTCCTTCACCCAGCAAGGCATGTGGATCAGTGAGCGTATGGGCGCCGGCCTGGCCTACCACATGCCGCTCGCCCTGTGGCTCGACGGCGACCTCGACGTTCGCGCGCTGCTGTCGGCCTGCGCGGACGTGGCCACCCGGCATCCGGTGCTGGCCACCGCCTTCGAGGAGAGCGGAGACGGGGTGCGGCTGGTCGCGGGGGCCGAGCCGTCCGTCACGCTCGCCGACGGGCCCGCCACCGACGCCCTCATCCGGCAGGAGAGCGCCCGGGGCTTCGACCTGGAGAAGGGGCCGCTGGCCAGGTTCACGCTCGCACCGGCGGGGCCGGGCCGGCACCTGCTGCTGTTCGTCGCCCACCACCTGGTCTTCGACGGCATCTCCAAGGACATCCTGATCAGCGACCTGGCCCGCCTGTACGCGTCCCGGATCGGCGCCGGAGCCCCTGATCCGCTGCCGCCGCTGCCCATCGGCGACGCGCTGCGCGCCGAGCACGAGCGCGCGGCGGCGTCCCTGCCCGCCGCCCGCGAGTTCTGGGCCGGCCGCTGGACGCCACCCGCCGAACTCGTCCTGCCCGGCCAGCGCCGCACCACCGGGCGGTACGGCGTCGGTGAGCAGATCGACGTCGGCGTCGACCACGAACTCGGCCGGGACGCCGCCGAGGTGGCCAGGGCGGTCGGCGCGACGACGTTCGAGGTGCTGCTCGCGGGCGTGCACGCGCTGCTGTTCCGGTACGGCACCGAGAACGTGGCGGTGGCGATCGACGTGACCACGCGCCGGCCCGCGACCCGCGACCACATCGGCCCGTTCGTCAACGAACTGGCCGTGCTGTCGCGCCCCTCGGCCGACCAGCCGTTCGCTCAGTTCGTCCGGGACCTCCGGGGTGAGGTGCGTGAGCTGTACCGGTTCCGGGAGGTGCCTCTGGCACGGGCCGCCGGACTGCCGGCCGGTAGGGCCGCGATCCCGGTGTCGATCAGCTACCGCGAGGCGGCGGCCGACCCGGTCTTTCCCGGGCTGGAGCTGTCCGTCGACCGCATGATGTTCGGCGGCGGTGTGCGCAACGCCCTGCACCTGCAGTTCGTCGACGGGCCCGACGGGCTGGCCCTGTGCCTGCGGTTCGACCCGGCGGCCGTCGGCACCGGCGCCGTGACCCGGTTCGCCGACGCACTGCGCGCCCTGCTGCGCGGTGCCGCAGCCGACCCCGGCGTCCCCTTGGCGGATCTGGACATCCTGCCCGAGGCCGAGCGGCGGCGGCTGCTGACCGAGTGGAACGACACCGCGGCCGCCTACCCCGCCGACGCCACCCTGCCCGGCCTGTTCGCCGAGCAGGTACGGGCACGCCCGGACGCGACCGCCGTGACGTACGAGGACCGCTCGCTCAGCTTCGCCGGCCTGGACGCCGCGGCCGACCGGCTCGCCCTGCGGCTCCGCGCCGCCGGGGTCGAGCGCGGCGACCTGGTCGCGGTCCACCTGCGACGCTCCGACACCCTCCTGATCAGCCTGCTCGCCGTCCACCGCGCCGGCGCCGCCTACCTGCCCCTCGACCCCGACCACCCGGCCGAACGACTCGCCATGATCACCGCCGACGCCCGCCCCCGGCTCCTGCTGTCCGAAACCCCCGCCCCCGCCCTGCCCGGCCCGGTGCTCGTCCTCGGCGAAGAGCCCACCGAGGGGTCCGCTGCCGGTGGTTCGCCTGGTCCGGCGCTTTCAGCCGGGGACGAGCCCGCTGCCGGTGGTTCGGCAGGGCGGGCTCCGGGTGGCAGGGCTGAGCTGCGGCCGGGGGAGGCGCCCTTGCCGGGCGAGATCGCGTACGTGATCTACACCTCGGGGTCCACGGGGCGGCCCAAGGGGGTCGAGGTCGACCATCGCAACCTGGCCAATCTGCTGCTCGCGATGCGCGACCGGCTCAAGGCCGGACCCGACGGGACCTGGCTCGCCCTCACCTCGCCCGCGTTCGACATCTCCGCCCTGGAGCTCTACCTGCCGCTGATCACCGGCGGCCGGGTCGTCGTCGCCCCGCACGGAGCGGTGCGGCGGCCGGCGGCGCTGGCCCGGCTGGTCGCCGAGCAGGGCGTCACGCACGTCCAGGCCACCCCGTCGGTGTGGCGGCTGCTGCTGCCGGGCGGCATCGGCGGCGTCACCGCCCTGACGGGCGGCGAGGCGCTGCCGCCCCGGCTCGCCGAGGAGTTACGCGCCCGCTGCGACCGGGTCCTCAACGTGTACGGCCCGACCGAGACGACGATCTGGAGCACCTACGGCGAGCTCGGCGACACGGTCACGATCGGCCGGCCCCTGGCCAACATCCAGATCTACCTGCTCGACGAGGCACTGCGCCCGGTGCCGGTGGGCGTCGCGGGCGAGCTGTGCGTCGGCGGCGCGGGGGTGGCGCGCGGTTACCGGGGCAGGCCGGGCCGTACCGCCGAACGGTTCGTCCCCAATCCGTATGGTCCGCCTGGTTCGCGGCTGTATCGCACCGGAGACCTGGCCCGGTATCGGGCCGACGGCGAGATCGAGTTCCTCGGCCGCCAGGACGGCCAGGTCAAGCTGCTGGGGCACCGGATCGAGCTCGGCGAGATCGAGTCCCGGCTGCTGGAGCACGCCCAGGTGGCCGAGGCCGTGGTGCTCGTCCGGGACGGTGACGCCGGCGATCAACGGTTGATCGCCTACGTCGTCCCGGCGCCCGGCGCGACGCCCGAACCCGGCACGCTGACCGCCCACCTGGCCCGGACGCTGCCCCAGGCGATGCTGCCCAGCGCGTACGTCACGCTGGCCGCCCTGCCGCTGACCCCGGTCGGCAAACTCGACCGCGCCGCCCTGCCGCTGACTCCGGTTGCCAAACTCGACCGCGCCGCCCTGCCGACCACCCCAGGAACACCGACCGGCACCACGCCCCCGACCCCGGAGGATCTGGCCGCGGGGGGTCTGGCCGCGGGGGTTCTGACCGCCGCTCCGGCCCCGGAGGTTCTGACCGGCACCGCCACGCCGACCCCGGTCGCCCCGGGCCCCGAAGCGGGCCAGGCAGCTCCGGCCCCGGTCGGAGGCGGTTCGGTCGCGGGTCTGGTCGATACCGTCCGGGGGATTTGGCGGGACGTGCTGGATCTGGCCGACGTGGAGGAGATCGGTGCCGATGACGACCTGTTCGACCTTGGCGGCCATTCGCTCACCATGACCCAGATCACCGCCCGGATCAGGGAGCGGCTCGGCGTGGACGTGTCGTTGGACGCGTTCTTCGACGACCCCACCGTCACGGGGATCGTCGAGGAGATCACCCGTCTTCGCGCAGCGCATCCGGCGGAGGACGACCCGGACCAAGGGGATGACCGGCCCGTTCCCCGGCCGGCCGGAGTGAGCCCGCCGCTGTCGTTCGGCCAGGAGCGGCTGTGGTTCCTGCAACGGTTCGACCCGGGCGACGCGTCGTACAACATGTGTCTTGTGCTGCGGTTGCGCGGCGAGCTGGACGCCGGCGCGCTCGACGCCGCGCTGGAGGCGGTGGTGGCGCGGCACGAGAGCCTGCGCACCCGCTTCCCCGACCTGGACGGCGAGCCGATCACCGTCATCCACCCGCCCGGCCCCGTCCCGGTCGAACGCCTGGACCTGACCACCAAGACCGCCCCCGGAACCCACCTCGGGACCGCCCCCGGAACCCACCTCGGGACCGCCCCCGGAACCCACCTCGGGACCGCCCCCGGAACCCACCTCGGGACCGAGCCCGGAACTCACCTTGGGGCCGCCTCTGGGACTGACCTCGGGACCGCTCTCGGAGCTGACGTTGGGACCGGCTCCGAGGCCGGCCCCGAGGCCGGTGTCGAGGAGTGGGCGCGCAGGCTGGTCGCTGAGCGCACCAATGCGCCGTTCGACCTGGCCGCCGCGCCGCCGCTGCGGATCAGCCTGCTCACTCTCGGCCCCGGCCACCACGTGCTCTGCTTCGTGCTGCACCACATCATCGCCGACGGGGCGTCGTTCAGCGTCCTGTTCGACGACCTGTTCGCGCTCTACCAGGCCGAGGTCGCCGGTGGCGAGCCCCGGCTCCCTCCGCTGCCGGTGCAGTACGGCGACATCGCGCTGTGGCAGCGGGAGCGCGACAACGGGGAGGCGGCCGAGGAGTCGCTGGCGTACTGGCGGCGCCGTCTGGCCGAGCCGCCCCTGCTGGAGCTGCCCACGGACAAGCCCGGCGGGCAACGCCCCGAGGGCGCCTTCCACACGTTCCGGATCGAGCCCGAGGTCGTCACCCGCCTGGAACGGCTGGCCCAGGAGCACGGCGCGTCGCTGTTCATGGTGCTGGTGGCCGCCTACCAGGTGCTGCTGGCACGGCACACCGGGCAGAGCGACATCCTGGTCGGCACGCCGTGGGCGACCCGTGACCGCGTCGAGCTGGAACCGGTCATCGGCTACCTCACCGACACCCTGGTCCTGCGCGGCGACCTCGCGGGCGACCCGTCCTTCCGCGACCTGCTCGCGGCCACCCGCAGCTCGGTGCTGGACGCGCACACCCACCGCGCCGTGCCGTTCGAGCGGCTCATCGGCGAGCTCGGGGTGCCGCGCGATCTCCAGCACAATCCGCTGCTCGCCACCATGATCATCCTGCACAGTCAGGCGGGTGACGGCACGCCGCCCGAGCGGATCGGCGACCTGGGCGTGGAGCTGTACGACGGCGGATTCCGGCAGGCCAAGTTCGACCTGGCGCTGGAGACCTGGCGCAACGACCAGGGGCTGCTCGCCGTGCTCGGCTACGACACCACCCTGTTCCACGCCGCCACCGCCGAGGGCCTGGCCGCACGCTTCGCCGTGCTCCTGCGCGGCATCGCCGACGCCCCCGGCACCCCGCTGTCACGCCTGCCACTCCTGACCGACACCGACAAGGCCGCCCTGACCGACGGCGGCACGGTCGCGCTGACCGACACTGACAAGGCCGCCCTGACCGGCAGTGACACGGTCGCCCTGACCGACATCGACACAGCCGCTCCGGCCGACGCCGCCGCGCCGGCAGGCGGGGGCTCGGCGTACCGGCAGAGTGGTCAGGGCAAGGGTGTTCCGGTGCCGGTGCTCTTTCAGCGGGTGGTCGCCGCCACCCCCGAGGTCACCGCCCTGCTGTGCGGCGAGGAGCGGGTGAGTTACGGCGAGCTCGATCTCAGGGTGGCGCGGCTCGCGGCGGCGCTGCGGCGGCGCGGGGTCACCGACGGGTGCGTGGTCGGCGTGTTCCTGGGGCGCTCGACCGAGGCGGTGGTGGCGCTGCTGGCCGTCTGGCGGGCCGGTGGCGCGTACCTGCCGCTCGACCCGGACCATCCGGACGAACGGCTCGCCTTCCTGATCGACGACAGCGCCGCCCGCCTGGTGGTGACCGACGCCGGGCTGGCCGACCGGCTGCCGCCGGACACCGTCACGCTCATCGCCGCCGACGAGTCCCGGCGCGGCGACGACCGGTGGCTCGGCGGATGGCACGAGGTCGAGTTCGACGACCCGGCGTACGTCATCTACACCTCCGGCTCGACCGGCGTGCCGAAGGGCGTGCTGGTCGAGCACGGCAGCCTGGCCGGGCGGGTCCGCTGGATGCGGGAGGCGTACGACCTGCGGCCGGACGACCGCGTCGTCCAGTTCGCCTCGCTCAGCTTCGACGCCCACGCCGAAGAGCTGTACCCGGCGCTGACCGCCGGCGCGGCCGTGCACCTGCTGCCCGGCGGGGCCCTCAGCCTGCCCGCCGCGCTGCGCGACCCGGCCGGCCGGGAGGTCACCGTGCTGGACCTGCCGACCGCCTACTGGCACCGGCTCACCGAGTCGCTCGACGACGTGAGCTGGCCGGAAGGGCTGCGGCTGGTGATCCTCGGCGGTGAGCAGGTCCACGCCACGGCCGTGGGCCGGTGGCGGGACCGGTTCGGTGACCGGATCAGGCTGGTCAACACCTACGGGCCGACCGAGGCGACCATCATCGCCACGGCGGTCACCCTCGGCGCGGACGACACCACCGGCCGCCCGCCCATCGGGTGGCCGATCGACGGCACGACCGCGCACGTCCTCGGCCCGTACGGCGAGCCCGTGCCGCCCGGCTTCCCCGGCGAGCTGTGCCTGGGCGGGGCCGGACTGGCGCGCGGCTACCTGGGCCGCCCGGCGCTGACCGCCGAACGATTCATCCCCGACCCGTACGGACCACCGGGATCCAGGCTCTACCGGACAGGGGACCGGGTGCGGTGGCGGCAGGACGGGGCGCTGGAGTTCCTGGGCCGCCTGGACGGCCAGGTGAAGGTGCGCGGCTTCCGGGTGGAGCCGGGCGAGGTGGAGGCCGCGCTGCTGTCCCATCCAGGGGTGCGCCAGGCGGTGGTGACCGCGGCCGAGGACCGGCTGGTGGCGTACGTGGTCGGCGCGGCCGCGCCGGACGAGCTGCGCCGGCACCTGGCCGCGCGCCTGCCGGCCCACCTGGTGCCCACGGGCTGGGTGCCGTTGGACGCGCTGCCGCTCACCATCACCGGCAAGATCGACCACGCCGCCCTGCCGGACCCCGAGCCGGAGGCGGCGGCGCGGTTCGTGCCGCCCGGCACCGACGCCGAGACGCTGGTGGCCGAGGTGTGGGAGCAGGTGCTCGGCCTGGACGCCGGACGGGTCGGCACCCTGGACGACTTCTTCGCCCTCGGCGGCCACTCGCTGCTGGTCACCCGGGTCGCGGCCCTGCTGGGGAACGCGATCGAGGCGGAGGTGCCGATCCGCACCGTGTTCGACCGGCCGACCGTCGCCGCCCTGGCGGCCGCGGTCGAGACCCTGCTGATCGAACAACTGTCAGGCATCTCCGACGCGGAGGCGGCTCGCCTGCTGAACGCGGAGGCGCCGCCGACGGTGTCGGCTCTGGATGTGGAGGTGCCTCGGTGAGTGGATCGGATGCGCTGTCGGCCACCAAGCAGGAGTTGCTGGCACGGCGGCTGCGGCGGGGCGCCACGGCGGCCGCGCGGCGCACCATTCCCACCCGGTCGGGTGACGAGCCGCCGCCGCTGTCCCACGCCCAGGAGCGGCTGTGGTTCCTGGAGCAGTTCGCGCCGGGCACCACGCAGCTCACCATCCCGATCAGGCTGCGGCTGCGCGGCCCGCTGGACGTGGCGGCCCTCGCCGCCGCGCTCGACGCGGTGGTGGCAGGCCATGACGCGCTGCGCATGCGCTACCCGGCGACCTGGGACGGGCAGCCGCAGGTGGTGGTCGCCGCCGACGGCACGCTGCCGCTGATCCGGCGCGACGCCCACGACGAGGCCGCCGCCAGGGCGCAGATGGAGGAGTTCCTGGCCGAGCCGTTCGACCTGGCCACCGGCCCGGTGGCGCGGGCGCTGCTGGTCCGCCTGGCCGACGACGATCACGTGCTGGTCATCGCGGTGCACCACATCGCCGCCGACGGCTGGTCCGCCGACCTCCTGCTGCGCGAGGTCTTCGGCCGTTACGAGGGCGACGCGCCGCCGGCCCCCCAGGTCGGGTACGGCGACTACGCCGCCTGGCAGCGCGCCCTGCCGCCGTCGCGGCGCGACCTGGACTTCTGGCGTGACCGGCTGGCCGGGCTGGAGCCGCTGGACCTGCAGACCGACCGGCCCCGGCCGCCGGAACGCACCTACACCGGCGCGGCCCGAGCCTTCCCGCTGAGCCCGGAGGTGTCCGCCGAGCTGGCCCGGCTGGGCCGCGAGCACGGCGCCACGCCGTACATGACGATGCTGGCCGCCTTCGCCGCGCTGCTCGGCCGCTACGCGGGCACCCCCGACGTCGCGGTGGGCTCACCGGTGGCCGGCCGCCAGGCGCCGGAGCTCGACGGGGTGATCGGCTGCTTCGTGAACATGCTCACCATGCGGGTGGACCTGTCGGGCGACCCCACCTTCGCCGAGCTGCTGGAGCGGGTGCGCGAGGTCGCCGTGGACGCTTTCGCCCACCAGGACCTGCCGTTCGAGCAGCTCGTCGCCGAGCTGGACCTGCCCCGTGACGTGTCCAGGTCGCCGCTGTTCGGCGTCATCCTCGCGATGCAGAACTTCCGCGACGCCACCATCGCCCCGCCGGCCGGGCTGAGCGTGGCGGACTTCCCCTTGGACGCCTGGGCGACCCGCTACGACCTGGAGCTGTACGTCACCGACGGCCCGGACGGCGGCTCGTCCGGCCTCTTCGTCTACAACACCGACCTGTTCGACGCGGCCACCGTCGAACGGCTGGCCGGCCACCTGAGCGCGCTGCTGGAGCGGGTGGCCGCCCGGCCCGGCCTGCGGCTGTCCCAGCTCGACCTGCTCACCGGCGACGAGCGCCGCCTGGTCGTCGAGGACTGGAACGACACCGCCAAGGTCTTCCCCGGCCCGGCCACCCTGCACGGCCCGATCCAGGACCAGGCCGCCCGCACGCCCGAGGCGACCGCCGTACGCTTCGAAGGGCGTTCACTCTCCTACGGCGAGCTGGACACGGCCGCGAATCGGGTCGCGCGCACGCTGCGCGGCCTGGGGGTGGGCGCCGGGTCGGTCGTCGCCGTCTGCGCCGAGCGCTCGCTGGAGCTGCTGCCCGCGCTGCTGGGCGTGCTCAAGGCCGGCGCGGCCTACCTGCCGATCGACCCCGACTACCCGGCCGACCGGGTGGCGTTCATGCTGTCGGACGCCGCGCCCGCCGCGCTCCTCACCCAAGCGAGGATCCGGCCGACGCTCCCGCCCACCACCGCGATCACCCTCGACCTGGACGACCCCGCCGTCTGGACCGGCGCCTCCGGGCCGCTTCCCGAGGTGCGGCCGGACGACATCGCCTACGTCATCTACACCTCGGGCTCCACCGGACGGCCCAAGGGCGTGCCGAACACGCACGCCGGCATCGCCAACCGCCTGGACTGGATGCAGGAGCGGTTCGCCCTCGACGCCGGCGACGTGGTGGCGCAGAAGACCCCGCTGAGCTTCGACGTGTCGGTGTGGGAGCTGTTCTGGCCGCTGCGGACCGGCGCGCGGCTCGCCCTGGCCACCCCCGGCGGCCACAAGGACGCGGCGTACCTGCGCAAGCTGATCGTCACCGAGGGCGTGACCACCGCCCACTTCGTGCCGTCCATGCTCGCCGTGTTCCTCGGCGAGGACGGCGCGGCCGGCTGCGGCTCGCTCCGCCGGGTGATCTGCTCGGGCGAGGAACTGCCCGCCGACCTGGCCCGCCGCTGCGTCGCCACGCTGCCCGCCGCCGAGCTGCACAACCTGTACGGCCCGACCGAGGCGGCCGTCGACGTGTCGGCGTGGCACTGCCGCCCCGCCACGCTCACCTCGGCGGCCCGCGTGCCGATCGGCACCCCGATCGCCAACACCGCCCTGTACGTCCTCGACGAGGCCATGCGACCGGTGCCGATCGGGGTGCCGGGCGAGCTGTTCATCGCCGGCACCGGCCTGGCCCGGGGCTACCTGAACCGGCCCGCCCTCACCGCCGAGCGATTCGTGCCGAACCCGTACGGCCCGCCGGGCTCCCGGCTCTACCGCACCGGCGACCTGGCCAGGCACCGCCCGGACGGCGCCCTGGAGTTCCTCGGCCGGCTGGACACCCAGGTGAAGCTGCGCGGCCTGCGGATCGAGCTCGGCGAGATCGAGGCGGCGCTGCGCGCCCTGCCCGCCGTCCGGGACGCCGCCGTGATCGTCCGGGAGGACCGGCCCGGCGACCCCCGCCTGGTCGCCTACATCACCCCGGCCGACGCGGACCGCGAGGAGGACCTCGACGAGGTGCTCGACCACGCCGGCGTCCGCGCCGAGCTGAAGAGGACGCTGCCCGACTACATGGTGCCGAGCGGCTACGTCACCCTGGCCGCCCTGCCGCTCGGCCCCAGCGGCAAGCTGGACCGGCGGACCCTGCCGGCGCCGGTCGCGGGCCGGGACGCCGGGATCGAGCTCGTCGCCCCCGGCACGCCGACCGAGCTGGCCCTGGCCGCGATCTGGGGCGAACTGCTCGGCGTCGAGGTGATCGGCGTCGACGACGACTTCTTCGACCTCGGCGGGCACTCCCTGCTCGCCACCCAGGTGGTGGCCCGGCTGCGCAGGCAGACCGGCGGCGCGGTCAGCGTGATGGACGTGTTCAAGCACCCCACCATCCGCGAGCTGGCGGGGCTCGCCGACACCCCCGCCGACCGGCGCGGCCCCCGCTCGCTGCTGCACCGGCTGACCCCGGCCCGCAGCATGGCGCCGGTGCTCAGCTACGTGTGCGTCCCCTACGGCGGCGGCAGCGCGGTCGTCTACCAGCCCCTCGCCGACGCCCTGCCGGACGGGCACGCGCTGTGGTCGGTGGCGATCCCCGGCCACGACGTGGGCCTCGAAGAAGACCCGCTGTCGCTGGACGAGCTGGTCGCCACCTGCGTGCGCGAGATCCTGGAGAAGGTCGACGGCCCCATCGCGCTGTACGGTCACTGCGGCGTCGGCTCGGCCGTGACCGTGGCGATCGCCCTCCGGCTGGAGGCGGCGGGACGGGATCTCGACGCCGTCTACATCGGCGGGATCTTCCCCTTCGCCCGGCCACGCGGCGCCCTCATGTCGAGGATCGCCCGTTTCGCCGAGGCGGAACGGCTGCGCAGCGACCAGCGCTACGTCAACTGGCTGATCTCGCAGGGCGTGGACATGAGCGAGCTCGACCCCGCGCAGGCCCGCCGGATCGTCCGGAACATGCGCCGTGACTCGCGGGAGGCCGAGGAGTACTACACCCGCCTGTTCGAGGCCGGCCCCGACCGGCTGCGCGCCCCGGTGATCAGCGTGGTCGGCTCCGAGGATCCGGCGACGGACTACTACCAGGAGCGCTTCCGTGAATGGCACTTCCTGACCTCGACGTCGGCCGTGGTCGTGCTCGCGGAAGCCGGACACTTTTTCCTGAAATATCGGGCGGAAGAGCTGGCCGAGATCGTCACCACCCTCCACCCCAAGCTGTCCAAGCCGCCGGCCAGGCTGAAACCGGCCCGCGACCCCGACGCCACCTGGTGGCTGCACGACGTGTCGAACGCCGACGCGCCCACCGCCCCGTCCGGGCCACAGCCCGGCATCCCGCGCTTCCTCGCCGTCGTGCTGAGCCAGCTCATCTCCATCATGGGCACGGCACTGACCGAGTTCGCCGTCCCCCTGTGGATCTACACCACCACCGGGTCGGTGGCGCAGTTCGCCCTGATGGCCGTCGTCGGCCTGGTGCCCGGCCTGCTCACCGCCCCGATCGCGGGGGCGATCATCGACCGGACGAGCCGGCGCCGGGTGATGCTCACCGCCGACGCCGCCGCGTTCACCATCCAGCTCGCCTTCGGCATGCTGCTGTGGACCGGCAACCTGTCCGTGACGATGATCTACCCCTTGCTGGGCTGCCTGTCGGTCGCGCTCACCTTCCAGCGGCTCGCGTACTTCTCCGCCGTGCCGCAGATCGTGCCCAAGCGCTACCTGGGGCACGCCGTCGGCATCATGCAGCTCAGCAACGGCACCACCCAGCTCCTGGTGCCCATCTTCGCCGTCGGCCTGCTCGCCGGCATCGGCCTCGGCGGCATCCTCATCCTGGACGTCGCCAGCTACGCCATCGCGATCGTCATCCTGCTGATGGTGAAGTTCCCCGCCACCATGCCGTGGCGGCGCCGCGAGTCGATCAAGGCCGAGATCCTCGGCGGGCTGCGCTACTCGCTCGGCCACCGCGGCTTCGTCGGCATGCTGCTGTTCTTCGTCGTGCTGAACGTGTTCCTGTCGCCGCTCCTGCTGATGTTCTCGCCGCTGGTGCTCTCCTTCGCCGGGCTCGCCGACGTCGGCCGGATCTCCTTCCTGGCCGGCGTCGGCACGTTCGCGGGCGCGCTCATCATGATCCTCTGGGGTGGCCCGCGCCGGCTGCGGCTGCGCGGCGTGCTGCTGTGCACGCTGGCCCTGGGCGTCTTCTGCGTGGTCACCGGCATGCGCGCCGACCTGACGGTGATCGCGATCGGGGTGTGCGGGATGACGGCCTGGCTCACCCTGCTCAACGGCATCTACACCACGATCGTGCAGGTCAAGGTGCCGCAGCGGTTCCACGGCCGGGTGTTCGCGATGAACACCCTCATCGCCTGGTCCACGCTGCCCGTCGGCTTCGGCCTGGTCGCCCCGTACGCCGCCGCGGTGCTCGACCCGCTGCTCCTGGACAACGGCGCGCTGGCCCCGACCGTCGGCGCGCTCATCGGCACCGGGCCAGGGCGCGGCATCGGGTTCATGTACCTGCTCTTCGGCGCCGCCATCCTGGTGATCACGCTGGTCGCCATGCGGATCCCGGCGCTGGCCCGCTTCGACCAGGAGGTGCCCGACGCCATCGCCGACGACCTGGTCGGCGTACAGGCCCTGCGCCGCGCCACCCCCGCCACCACCGCGAACGAGAAGACGGAGGCATTGAGATGACCGAGGCCGCACGCCACCAGGTGGTCGTCAACGACGAGGAGCAGTACTCGCTGTGGCCCTTCGACCGGCCGCTGCCGGACGGCTGGCGGGCCGAGGGGTTCGCCGGCGGCAGGCAGGAGTGCCTGGACCACATCGACGAGGTCTGGACGGACATGCGGCCGCGCAGCGTCCGCACCCGCCAGGACGCCGAGGATGCGGGGAACGCCGGGAACGCCGGGAACGCCGTGGATGCCGGCGTCGGTGGCGCGGGGGGCGCGCTGTGACGGCGGGCGCGGCGGAGCTCGAGCGGAAGCTGGCGGACATGATCGCCGGGCTGTCCGACGGCGAGATCAGCGCCGAGGAGGTGCTCGCGGGCGGCCACTCGCTCTCGGCGCTCGGGCTCAGCTCGCTGGCCCTGATCCGGCTCGTCGACGCGATCGAGGACGCCTTCGGCGTGGACGTCGACCTCAGCGGCGACCTGTCCTCCTTCGAGTACGTGAGCACCCTGGCCGCCCACCTCGCCGATCTGCTGGTCCCCGGGCGTTCGCGATGACCGTGAGCGGGAACGACGTCCGGACGGTGACGTTCGGCGGGCAGCGGGACGGTGAGGGGCCCCTGACGTGGGGGCAGCGGCTGATGTGGCGGGCCGTCCACCTGATGGGAGACAGTCAGTCCTTTCTCAACTGCCCCTGGGTGCTGCCCGTCTACGGCAGGCGCGACCTCGCCGCGGTGCTGGAGGCGCTGCGCGTGCTGCTCGAACGGCACGAGAGCCTGCGCACCACCTTCGCCGACACGCCGGACGGGCCGGTGCAACGGGTGGCCGGCCGCGGCGAGCTGACCGTGGAGCTGGTGGAGGCGGGGCAGGAGCGGGCGCTGGTGGCGGCCGAACGGCTCGCCGGCGAGATGAGCAGGACCGTCTTCGCGCACGAGCACGATCTGCCGCTGCGCTGCGCCATCGTGACCGCCGACGGCCGGCCGAAGGCGCTCGCGTTCGCCTTCTCCCATCTCGCGGTGGACTTCCAGGCGCTGGGCCTGCTGTCCGCGCGGTGGCGAGGGCTGCTCAGGGGCGAGGACCTCCCGGCCGACGCGTGGACGCCGATGGACCAGGCCGAGCTGGAGCGCACCGAGCCGTACCTCGCCCGCTCGGCCAGGTCCGTCCGCCACTGGCGCTCGGTGCTCGAAGAGGTCCCGCTGGAGGTGTTCGACCATCCGCCGGGCGAGCCGGAGGACCCCCGGTTCATCGAGGTCGGCATGGAGTCGGTCGCGCTCGCGGGCGCGGCCGTCCGGCTGGCCGAGCGGTGGACGATCAGCACGACCAGTGTCCTGATCGCCGCCTGCGCCACCGTCCTGGCCCGGGTGAACGGCCGCCGGCGGGCCGTCATGCAGCTGGTCCACAGCAACCGGCGCGATCCACGTACCGAGAGCATGGTCGCCACGGTGGGGCAGGACGGGCTGCTGGTGCTCGACCTGCCGGGCACCGACTTCGCCGACACCGCCCAGGCCGCGCACCGCAGCGCCCTCATGGCCTACCGCAACGCGCACTACGACCCGTACGCCATGCAGGCGATGCGGGAGGAGGTCGGGCGGCGGCGCGGCCGGGAGCCGGACCTGGACGCCTTCTTCAACGACCGGCGAGGGGGCGGCAGCTGGCCGAGCCTGCCCAGGCTCGCACCGGGGGAGGACCTGGCCGCGCTCACCGGGAAGACCCACACCTACGTCACGAACGCGTGGCCCGGGGTGCGGTTCAAGGTGTTCTTCACCGTGGGCACGGCTCCCGACACCGGACAGCTCAGCCTCATCATCGACACCGCCTACCTGTCCCGGGAGACGGCCCGGGAGATGCTGCTCGGCGTCGAGTCCCTGCTGGTACGGAGCCTGACCGAGGCCGTGGCCTGCCCGTGACCCGCCTTCGGCATGATCACCTTCATGAAGAAGACGATCATCGCGCTGGCGGCCTGCGCCCCCCTGCTGGTGGCCCTCCCCGCCCAGGCCGCCGCCCCCAAGGCCAAAGATCCGGTACGGGCGCTGAAGGGCCAATTCGTCGCCGGGCACGGCGTGCGCTTCACCGAGACCACCACCCTGTCGGGCCAGAAGCTCAAGGAGCAGAGCCGCAAGGGCACCTTCCAGTTCAACGCCAAAGGCATCGCGGCCTATGACATCGTGACCACCTTCACTCCCGGAAGGCACGAGAGGGTCGTCTCCGTCGGCAAGTTCAGCTATCTGTCCGGCGGCCTCCCGCCGAGCGAGCTTCCGGCGGGCAAGACCTGGGCGAAATATCGTGGCTGGTCCGGCGGCGGAGGCGGTTTCAGGGGACAGGTCATCAACCCCCTTGAGCCCAAGACCCTGGCCGCACTGATCAAGAGGGGCAAACTGACCAAGCGCACCATCACCGGGAAGATCACCTTCAAGGAGCTCGACAAGCTCTCACCCTGGTTCGACGAGTTCGTCCCGCTGCGCATGTACGACGACACGAAAGTGTCCTACACCCTCACCCTGACCTCCGCCGGGCTGGTGAGCAGGGTGAAGAGCTCGTACGCGGCGACGGGCGTGCTGGACATAAGCAGGTACGACGGCAAGACCATGACGATCGACAGCCGCTTCACCGGTTGGGGCGCCAAGACATCGATCAAGGCTCCTGACCCCAAGAAGGTGTCTTTCCGAGAAGACTGACTGACCGGCTCGTTCAGCCTGGGGCGGATCAAGGGGACGTCAGCGGGCCTGGGCGGTGAGGTCGGCCAGGCGGCGCTCCACGAGCTCCAGCCGGTCGGGGACCGAGCTGCTGTGCAGGAGCTCGGCCAGGTCGTCGGCCTCGTCCCGCGCCAGCACGATGGTCCGCAGCGGTGTGTCCTCGGCGCCGGAGCCGTAGACGAACAGCGTGCGCTCGGCGCCTTGCGCCAGCACGGCCAGGCGCTGCCCGCCACGGGTGAGGAGGTGGTGCAACGTCCCGGTGCCGGGCACGGTCTGCGACGTCATCGTCGGCGGGGCTGCTGTCTGCGGGGCCGCCACGGGCCGGGTGGCCGTGCCGGACCCGTCGTGCTGGGCGGCCAGGGCCGCCGCCCGCCGGATGGCGAACCCGTCGGCCCACTCCAGCAGGTCCTCCTTGAGCCGGATCTCGATCCGGGAGAACTCGACCAGGGCCACCTCGACGCCCCACGCGCCGGTGCGCTCGGTGATCTCGGCCGACAGCTCGCGCAGGGCGTCGTCCGTCAGTCCGGCCAGCTCGATCAGGTCGTGGCGGGAGACGAAGCGGCGGATCGCATCCTCGGCCTCGGTGACGGTCGCCGAGATCGGTGAGGTGTGATGCCGGGCGTAGCCGACCGGGTCACGCACCGACGCCAGCGCGAGACCGTTGACGCTCACCGTCACCCCGTCGGCCGTGGTGGCGGCGAGCCAGAGGATGTCCAGGTAGTCGGGTTCGTGCGGGGTCATGACCGCGTTGTCCACCCCTGGGAGTACGGCGGTGAGACCGGGGCCCTTCACCGTGGTCTCGCGACCGCGCCTGGTCACCACGAGCCGCCGGCCTCGGGGAACGAAGACGATGACGGCTCTGATGACGGCGACGGCGAGCAGGATCAGGATCATGCTCACTCCGAGGGCGATCGCGTTCATCATCTCTCCTTCCTGCTCGCTGTCCCTCCACTCTGGCCGTTGGCGGCAGGTTCCACTATCGGGCCTGGCACCCATCTTTCGCGGGTGAGCCATGTAGGAGGGACCGGCTCACCCGCGCCGGACCAGGTCACGTCCACCGCCGCGCGTGCCGGGCTCCGGTTCGAACGCTGCCTCCGACAGCTGTCGGCACGCCGTCGAAAATTTCTCCGCCGACGTCGCTTGACATCGGAGGGAGATGTAACCTACAACTGTAATTAGAAGTTAGGTGTCACCGAAGAAGCGACCAAGGGGGTATGCAGAGATGCTTCTCACGTCCATCGACCCGTTCCTTCAGGAGTTCGAGCGCCAGTTCGGCCAGCTGGCCCGCAAATCGCTCGACACCGCCGTCATGCCGATGGACGGGCTGCGCCGCGACGACGACGTGGTCCTGCGCTTCGACCTTCCGGGCGTGGACCCCGGCTCCGTCGAGGTGACCGTCGACCGCGGCGTCCTCAGCGTCACCGCCACGCGGGAGGAGGAGATCGGCCAGGACGAGCGGCTGTTCGTCCGCGAGCGCCCGATGGGCACCTTCACCAGGCGCGTCTACCTGTCGGAGCACCTGGACAGCAACAGGATCGACGCGGGCTACGCCGACGGCGTGCTGACCGTGCGGATCCCCGTCACGGAGCGGGCCAAGCCGCGCAAGGTCGAGATCCAGCGCGCCGACAATAAGGCCATAAGGGCCTGATCCGGGTGCCGGGGGGGCGGGCGCCCCGGCACCCGCCCCCCCGGACCGAGGAGGTCATGATGTCCGAGCTGCCCTTCGACGACGAGCGCGCGCCGCTCTATTCCCTGGGTCAGGTGTCCGAGATGCTCCAGGTGCGGCAGGCCTTCCTGCGGCGCCTCGACCAGCACGACGTCATCAGCCCCAGCCGATCGGCCGGCGGCCAGCGCCGCTACTCACGCAGGGACGTCATGGCCGTCCAGCACGTCACGCGGATGGCGGACGAGGGCATGACCCTCGTCGCCATCCGCCGCATTCTCGAGCTCGAAAGCGAGCTCACCGTGCTTCGCGCCGAGCTCAAGGAGGCCCGCGACCGGCTCAGCGGCCAGGAGTGACCGCCTGGTCGTCGTGCGCGTCGAGCGCGGGCTCGGGCCGGTGGACGCCACGGGGGCGGTAGCCGAGCGATTCGGCGACGCCGAGCAGGTCGGCGACGTACCACAGGGTCGCCAGCCACATCTCGGTCCCCTGCAGGCCCGGCCGGTGGTCGCGGTGCTGGGGGCCGCTCAACGGCGGATGGGCGAACGGGAAGCCCTGGCCGTCGACCCACTGCCCGATGATCGCGTCCACCTGCCCGGCCGCCCAGGCGGTCACCTCCTTGGCCCGGTGCGCGCTCTGCCGGCGGGCCAGCCAGAGCGGATGCGCCACGTCCAGGACATTGCACGCGGTGGTACGGCCGGGCCCGAAATGCCGCTCGTCGGCGGCGTGCGCCAGCACCGTGTCGATGACCCGCTCCGGGTACGGCACCGGCAGCCCGAACTGCGCGAACGAGCCCCGTACGGCCCGGTAGTAGCCGTTGACCGCCTGCAGCAGCCCGTCGGCCGCGCGGGACGGGGACCACAGGCCGCTGTCGCGGCGGCAGCGCACCAGCAGTCCGCCGAGAAGGGCGTCGACGGCGGTGCGCGAGCCTTGGGCGGGAAAGTGGCGGAGGTTCCACATCAGGGCGGTGCCCAGCGTGTCCACCGTCGCTCCCGCACCCCAGCCGCCGGCCCGCCACGGCAGCCCGTCGAGCACGGCGGTGAGGTCGGCCGGCGACATCCGCGCGACCGCGCCGACGGGGTGCTCGAAGCGGGAGCCGAGCAGGTCGAGCGCGTACCCGAGGCTGAGCACGTGATAGTGCGCCGACCCGTCCTCGAACCCCGCCGGCGGCGGCCCGGGCGAGCCGGCGGCGTCGAGCAGCGGGGTCAGGCCCGTCACCGGGTCCTGGCCCTGCCGGAGCCTGCGGACATGCTCGGCCTGCGGCAGTTGTCCCGGGGGAGCGTCCGACAGCAGGTACGACAGCTCGACGGCATCGGCGTGCGCCCGCAGGGTGGCGGGCTCACCGGGGGCGTTCACGTACCGGCCGGTGGGTGTTCCGTCGGCGGGTGCGTTCTGGCCGGTGTGCGTCTGGTCGGTGGGGGCCGCGCCTCGGGCGACGGGTGTGTTCGGCTCCCAGCTTCGCTCGATGATCGCGGCGGCCTGCTCCCTGGCCTTGGCCGCGAGACCGGCCAGGGCGTGTGCGGTGCCGGTGGCGCGGGAGGTGTGGCGGCGGTCGCGGATGAGGCGGGCCGGGTTGCCGGCCACCACCGCCCAGGCGGGCACGTCCTTGGTCACCACGGAGCCCGCGCCGATCACCGCGTGGGAGCCCACCGTGACGCCGTCCACGATCACCACGTTCGAGCCGATCCAGACGTCGTCGCCGATGGTGATGCCGCGCTCGGTCAGCGGCTGCCGGTGGACGGGCCGGTCCGGCTCCATCGCATGGTTGAAGCCGAGGATCGAGGTGTGCGCGCCGACGCGGACGCCATCGCCCATGGTCACCGCGCCGCGCACCACGGCGAAGGCGTTCACGCTGCAGTCGTGGCCCGCGTGGAAGGCGCCGGTGACGTACGCGTGCGCGGCGATGTAGGAGTCGTCGCCCATCCGCAGGCCGCTCGGGTGCACCATGGCCAGCTCCGAGATGAAGACGCGCGCCCCGATCGAGCCGCCCGTGAGCTCGGCGAGGGCCGCCTGCCGGTCGAGCTGGGCCTGGCGCCGCTCCTCGGTCGCCTCATGCCAGAACAGCCAGGCGTTGTAGTCCAGCATGGCCGTGTCGTGGCTCGACGGCTCCACGTCGGCACCGGATGCCGTGTCCATTGCCGTGTCCATACGCACTCCTCTTGATGGCGAGGCCGCGGGCCTCCCAGAAACGGGGTCAGGGCCGGTACGGGCTCAGGCGGGTGGGACGCCGAGCGCGAGCAGGGCGGTGTCGTCGTCGACGCCCGCGCCGAAGCTCTCGATGAGGCGGGTGGCCGCCGCGATCGTGGCGGCGGCCGACGTGGGGGCCAGCCTGCCGGCGAAGGCCAGCAGCGCCTCGTCGCCGTAGCGTCCGTCGCCGGAGTAGGTGCGGGCCTCGGTGATCCCGTCGGTGTAGAGCAGGAGGGTGTCGCCGCGTTCCAGCCGGGCCTCGGCGACGACGAACGACGGCGACGGCAGCAGCCCGACGGGCATCCCGCCGGTGGTGGGCACGTAGCAGGCCCGGCCGTCGGCGCACAGCAGCAGCGCCGGGGGATGGCCGCCGCCCGCCAGGGTGACGGTGAAGCCGTCCCGCTCGGCGGCGAGGATGCCGACGATGACCGTGCAGTAGCGTGAGCTGTCGCCGGTATAGCGCTCCTGCAGGGCGGTGTTGAGCGTGCCGAGCATGCTGATCGGCTCCGGCGCGTGCAGGGCTGCGGCGCGCAACGTGGCGCGGGTCAGCGACGTCACCGCCGCCGCCTCCGGCCCCTTGCCGCACACGTCACCGAGGAAGAAGCACCAGCGCTCGCCGCCCAGCGCGAACAGGTCGTAGAAGTCGCCGCTCAGGTCGTCCTGCGAGGCCGCGTGGTAGGCGGCGACGGCCTCCAGGCCGGGCACCTTGGGCAGCGAGGGGGGAAGCAGGCTGCGCTGCAGCGTGCCCAGCACGCTCTTCAGCCGCTCGCGGTCGCGCTCGGCGATCCGCCGGGCCTCCTCCGCCTCGTGCCGGGCGCGCAGCAACTCGCTCTCGTACGCCCGGCGGTCGCGGGCGTCGAAAACCGTGGTCCGGACGAGGAGTTGCCGGCCGTCGCCCGCGGTCTTCACGACGGAGGTGACCAGCACGGGCAGCCGGCTGCCGTTGACGGTCCGGATCTCGAGCGCGATCCCGTTGAGCTCGCCCTGCATGCGCAGCAGCGGCGCGACGTGGGTCTCGTGATAGAGCTTGCCGCCCACCGTGAGCAGATCGGGAAAGCGCAGCCGGCCGATGACCTCGGCACGGGTGTAGCCGACCCAGTTCAGCAGGGTCCTGTTGATCTTGACGACCGTGCCGTCCATGAGGGTGGACAGGTAGCCGCAGGGGGCGTTCTCGTACAGCTCCTCCGCGCTGTCCTCCAGCAGGGCGCTGACGTCGGCCATGCCGTCCTGGCCGGGTCGCTCGGGCTGTTCGGGCTCGGGCCGGGGTTTCATCGTCAGTCGCGGGCGAAGGAGGCGATGGCCGCGGCGGTGACCTCGGGGGCGCTCAGCTGCGGGCAGTGGCCGACCGCGTCCAGCGTGACGATCCGGCTGCCGGGGATCGCGGCGTGCACGTACGCGCCCACCTCGGGCGGCGCGATCATGTCCTGCCGGCACTCCAGGATCAGCGTCGGCGTCTTCACCGACGCGAGATCCTCGCGGTTGTCGGACAGGAACGTGGTGCGGGCGAACACCCGGGCGACCGCCGGGTCGGTGCGGCAGAAGCTGTCGGTCAGCTCCTGGCCCAGCTCGGGCTGGTCCGGGTCGTTCACGATGATCGGGGCCAAGGTGGCGGACCAGCCCAGATAGTTGGACTCCAGCGAGTCGAGCAGCTCGTCGATGTCGGCGGCGCTGAAACCGCCCCGGTAGTCACCCTCGTCGATGTAACAAGGGGAGGGGACGAGGAGCACGAGCTTGCCGAAGCGGAGCGGCTCGCGCGCCGCCGCCAGGACGCCGACCATGGAACTGACCGAGTGGCCGACGAACACCACGTCCCGCAGGTCCAGCTCGCGGCAGATGTCCAGCACGTCGTCCGCGTAACCGTCCAGCGACGCGTAGCGCTCCTCCCGCCACGCCGACACGTCCGAACGCCCGGAGCCGACATAGTCGAACAGGACGACCTGGAACTCCTCGGCCAGCGCGGGCGCCACCAGCCGCCAGAGACTCTGGTCGCAGCCGAACCCATGGGCCAGCATCACGATCGGCGCGCCGGGCTGCCCGGTGACCACGACGTTGTTCCGGATACGTACCTCCATACCGGACATTGTGTCATTCGGGTCTCGGCAGGTTCGCGTCCGGCGTACCGGCTCA
Organism: Nonomuraea glycinis; assembly: GCF_035920485.1. Taxonomy (GTDB): domain Bacteria; phylum Actinomycetota; class Actinomycetes; order Streptosporangiales; family Streptosporangiaceae; genus Nonomuraea; species Nonomuraea glycinis. Next base: position 7,963,161 of record NZ_CP109166.1, on the reverse strand, counting down.
CCTCCGGTCGAGGTGGTCGGTTCAGGCGGGGATGCGGCGGAGCAGGAGCATCGCCGCGTCGTCGAGCAGCGGCCCCCCGACATGCCGCACCAGATCGCTCCGCAGGGAGTCCAGCGCCGTCTGCGGGTCGTCGGCCATCAGCAGCGGGGCCCGCTCGGCCAGGGGATAGAACTCGCCGGAGGCGTTGCGCGCCTCGATGACCCCGTCGGTGAACAGCAGGATCTGATCCCCGTTCTCGAACATCACCCGGTGCGGCTTCGGCCGGTCGGCGGCCAGCGCGCCGAGTCCGAGCGGCAGCCCCTCGTGCGGGGGCTCCATCGCCGTGATCCGCCCGTCCGGGCTGATGAGCAGCGGCGCCGGATGGCCGCAGTTGTACAGCGAGATCTCCGAGTGGTGCACCTCGGCCACGATCGCGGTGACGAACATCTCGCCGCTCAGATGCCGCGCGAGGCTCGCCTCCAGCCGCTCGCCCACATCCGGCAACTCCGCCTCGTCATAGGCGGCCTCGCGGAAGGCGCCGAGCACCCAGGCCGCCGTCTCCACCGCCGCCAGCCCTTTGCCCTGCACGTCCCCGATGAGCAGGCGTACGCCGTGCGGCGTGGTGACGACCTCGTAGAGGTCGCCGCCGATCTGCGCCTCGGCGGCGGCGGAGGTGTAGGACAGCGCCACCCGCAGGTCGGCGGCCCGCCGGGGGACCGGGCGCAGCAGGACGCGCTGGGCCGCCTCCGCGACGAGCCGGACGTTCGCCAGCTCCCGCTCACGCTTGAGCCGCAGGTGGGCGGCCAGCATGCTCGCGGCGGTGACGCCGACGATCGTGACGATGGTGATGGTGTTCTGCCGCTTGAGCAGCAGGCCGTTGTAGGAGGCCAGGGGGACGCAGATGACGATCGCCACCGCGCCCACCATCGCGGTCCGCCGCACGCCGCCGGACACCGATGCGAACGTCGGGCCGAGGGTGAGGAGCGGCAGGAAGCCGAGCGACGGCCCGGCGAGCAGGTCGATCACGGCCACCGCGAACAGCACGACGAACGGCAGCCACCGCAGCGCCCCCAGCGACGTCACCGGGCGCGTCCGCAGGCGGCCCGCGTCGCCTTCTCCCATGCTTGCAGCACTGTCCCCCCACACCGCCGGTCCGACACTGGGCAAGATTCAACCATGACACGGCCTGACGGCGCTGGTCTCACTGAGCACCGGGCCGACGCCGGGCGCCCGCACCGGGCCGACGACCTGGACGCGCCGCGCGCCCGCACCGGGCGCGCGGCCTGTCGTCAGCGAGCCTCGTGCCGCTGGCGGCAGGGCATGCAGTGGCGGGTCAACGGCCTGATCTTCAGCCGCTCGAACGGGATCGACGCGTCGCAGTCGACGCACCGGCCGTAGGTGCCCTCCGCCAGCCGCGCCAGGCTCTTGTTGATGTCGGTGATCATCCGCTCGGTGGCGGCCAGGTCGGCGAGCACGCTCTGCCGTGACCCGTCGTCCGTTCCACCGCTGTCCACCAGCGCCCTGAGCTCGTCCAGGCGCGACGTGCGCCAGATGAGCTGCGTGCGCAGCTGCTCGGTGATGGACTGGACCTGGGTGTCGCTGATCATGGTGAACTCGTCGTGCTGGGTCATGAGTGTTCCTTCGTGAAGTCGTGGCACGGCTGACCGGCCGTGCAGGTGTGATCGCCCGCAGGGCGTCGGAGCCCGTGCGAGGTGGGCGGGAATGCCGTGCGACGTCCGGTGTCGTCTCGTTCGACGGGCGCTCGCCCGTCACCGTCCGTCCGTCGCCGCGCGCGCCAGAACGGACGCCGGGGTCCGGCGCCCGATTCGTCAATGATCAGTGGGTGGCGAGGCCCGTCAACAGGGCCGGGGCATGCGGAGAACGACCGTGGCCCGGCGGTTCAGCTCGGGCGCGCGGTCGTCACCGATCATGCCGCCGTCCCAGCGCGGCCCGCGCTCTCCGTCCGCACGGAACCCTCTGTCCGCACGGAACCTTCCGTCCCCAGCGGGCTCTCGGCCCGCCGCGCGCTGCGCGTCCGCCCCGTGCGCTCTGTCCGTCCCGCGCTGCCGCAGCCGGCGCAGAGCTGTTCCTGCGGAGCGCGCAGCAGGACCTCGTACGGGATGAAGGCGCTGCACCGCCGGCAGGTGCCGTACAGGCCGCGGTCCATCCGCTCGAGCGCCGCCTCGATCGCGGCGACCTGTTCCCTGGCCGGCCCCGCCTGGCTTGGCACGGCGATCCCGGCCAGCACGTCATGGGCCGCGGTGAGCCGCTCCTCCAGCAGCTCGCGCAGCTCTTCCAGACGCGCCAGGTGGTGGTCGTAGTCCTGCATGAATGTCTGCAATGAAGCCATGAGTCATCGCTCCCAGCCTGAGGATTCCGGCGCGGTCCGCGAGGCGGATACGCCGATGAGCCCCGGTGCCGTCGGGCGCGTGGCGGCGCCGCAAAGCCTCGTGGAGGCGGCAAGGGGGAAGGACGGGGACCTCTAGAGGGCCGGCGGACTTCGCGAACCGGCGGCCCGGTGCCCGGGCTGCTGAGGCCCGCGGATGCTCGCCGAGTCGGCCTCGGACCAGGCCAGCGCGGGCCGCACGGACGCGGGCTGGGCCTCGTGGCGGGGCAGCCCCAGGCGCGGCAGGTGCTCCGGGCCGCGGAAAGGCTGCAACGGCAGGGTGGACAGGGCCGACACCTCGGAGCCCGGCGTCATCACGTCGGTGACACCGGAGCGCTCGGCGCTCCCGCTCGCCCAGGTGGGCGCGGAAGCGGCCATGACCAGGGCAAGCAGCAGCAGAACCACCACCGCCGGGAAAGCGGCGGAGGAACGAGAAGTGCCCCAGGTCGCCATGAGGCCGACCATAGCCCACTTTTCTGAGAAGGGCACTTGCCCGCGCTCCCGCTTTCAGGGACAAGGCCCACTTTGGGCCCCCGCACAGCGATGTCTCCAGCGGGCACGCCGGGCGCAGGCTACGGTGAGGAGGGCCCGCGTGACCGGACGCGGCCGGACGAACCGAGACAGAGGGGAGGCGCCGTGCGGACCAGACTGCCCGCCGCGCTGCTCCTGCTGCTGTCCTGGTTCCTGCCCGCCACCGGGCACGCGCACGCCGCCGCCCAGGTCGGCGTCGTGCACGAGGCGACCTGGCACGCCGAGCAGCATCCCGGCGCACGGCAGTTGCCCTTCCATCCGGCCTCGGCGCACGCGCGGACCGGCCCGTACGACGTGATCGGCGGCGGGACCGCCGTGCTCGCGTCGGGCGGCCCGCACGCGCGCACCACCTGGGCCGTCGTCGTGCGGCGGCCCGCCACCGGCGCCCCCGTCACCCGGCACCGCGACACCACGTCCGCGCGGGCGCCGCCCTCCACAGTGCGCTGAAGACACCTTTTCTTGCACTTTTGAGCCCTTTTAAGCCCTGTGGAGGCTTTTCATGTCACGTGCGCCTTTGTGGCGCGCGCTGGCGGCGTTCGCCGTCATCGCCACCTCATTGTTCCTCGCCTTCAGTACGGAGCCGCGCCTGGGACTGGACCTGCGCGGCGGCACCCAGCTCGTCTTCGAGACCAAGGACTCGCCGACGGTCAAGGCGGACTCGGAAGCCACCGACCGTGCCCTTGACGTGCTCCGCCGCCGGGCGGACGCGCTCGGGGTCGTCGACCCCACCCTGGTCCGCTCCGGCGAGAAGCGGATCATCGTCGAGCTGCCCGGCGTGCTCGACCCCCAGCAGGCGGCCGAGGTCATCGGCCGCACCGCCCAGCTCGCCTTCCACTCGGTGGAGGGCCTGGCCGAGCAGGGCGACAAGACGGCGCTGCCCGACGAGAGCGGGCAGCCGCTCAAGCTCACCCCGCCCGTGATCAGCGGCGACGGGATCACCGACGCGGCGGCGGAGAGCGACCCGCAGCGCGGTCCCGGCTGGTGGGTCAGCGTCCAGTTCCGCGACGCGGCCGCCTGGCAGAAGATGACCGGCGAGGCCGCCTGCGCCCCCGCCGGCGACCCGAAACGGCGGGTCGTGATCGTGCTCGACAAGGAGATCATCTCCTCGCCGCAGGTCGACCCGTCCGTGCCGTGCCGCGCCGGCATCCCCGGCGGCGGCACCGACATCACCGGTTCGTTCACCCATGAGGAGGCCAACGAGCTGGCCGTGCTGATCAAGGGCGGCGCCCTGCCGCTGCCGATGGACCTGGTGGAGCAGCGCACGGTCGGCCCGACGCTCGGTGCGGACGCGATCGAGGCCAGCGCCAAGGCCGCCGTCGTGGGCCTGATCGCCACCACGCTGTTCATCATCATCGTCTACCGCCTCGTCGGCCTCCTCGCCGCCATCGCGCTGGTCTGCTACGGCCTGATCGCCTACGCGGTGCTGGTGGCGATGGGGGCGACGTTCACCTTGCCGGGACTCGCCGGGTTCGTGCTGGCGATCGGCATGGCCGTCGACGCCAACGTGCTCGTCTTCGAGCGGGCCAGGGAGGAGTACCACCAGGCGCCGGCGCGCGGCCTGAAGACGGCGCTCGACCGGGGGTTCAAGTTCGCCTGGAGCGCCATCGCCGACTCCAACATCACCACCCTGATCGCCGCCGGCCTGCTGTTCTGGCTGGCCTCCGGCCCGGTCAAGGGCTTCGGTGTGACGCTCGGGATCGGTGTGCTGGCCTCGCTGGTGTCGGCCATGGTGATCACGCGGGCGCTCACCCAGCTGGTCATCAACCGGATCGGGCCCCGCATCTCGGGTCTGGGTTCCATCGGCTCGGTCAGGACCTGGCTGACGCGCAAGAACCCGCAGCTCATGTCCGCCAGGAAGCTGTGGCTGATCGTGGCGGGCGGCATCGCGGTGGTGGCGCTCGCCGGGCTGTTCTCCCGCGGGCTGAACTTCGGCGTCGAGTTCACCGGCGGCAGGATCGTCGAGTTCGGCACGGCCCAGCCGCTGTCGGCGGACAAGGCCAGGCAGGCGGTGGCGCAGGCGGGCTTCCCCAACGCGGTGGTGCAGTCGTCCGGCGACGGCGTCTCCGTGCGGGCCGGCGCGCTCACCATCCCCGAGGTGGCCAAGATCGAGGCGGCGCTGGAGGGGCAGGCTGGCGAGGTGACCAAGCAGCGCGACGAGTTCATCGGCCCCAGCCTCGGCGAGGAGCTGCGGCGCAACGCCCTGATCGCGCTGGCCGTGGCCGTGGCGGCGCAGCTCGCCTACCTGGCCTTCCGGTTCAGGTGGTCGTTCGGCGCGGCGGCGGTGATCGCGCTGCTGGTGGACGTCTCCGTCGTGATCGGCCTGTTCGCCTGGCTCGGCAAGCCGATCGACGGCGTCTTCCTCGCCGCGATGCTGACCGTCGTCGGCTACTCGGTCAACGACAAGGTGGTGGTGTTCGACCGGGTGCGCGAGCTGTGGGCGGCCCGGCGCAAGGCGCCGCTGTCCGAGGCGGTGAACGGGGCGATCCTGCAGACCATGCCGCGGACGGTCAACACCGGGCTGGGCGCGCTGTTCATCCTGGTGGCGCTGGCCGTCTTCGGCGGGGACTCCCTGCGTGACTTCGCCATCGCGCTGGTCGCGGGCATCGTGGTCGGCACCTTGTCGTCGTCGTTCGTGGCGGGGCCGATGGCGATCGTGCTCGGCAGATTCGACGGGCAGTCGCCCCCCGAGCCGCCCAAGCCGCGGACCAAGCGGTCGCGCGAAGGCTCGGGCGCCGTCGTGTGACCAGGTCCTGGGGGCGTGACCACCAGGTCACGCCCCCGCGTTCCGCGTCACGATGCGGGTACGGCAAAGCGCTCCTGGTTTTCCTGGGCCGTTTAACCACCTTTGACATGGGCTTTCACGAATCAAGCGGGTGAGGCGTCGATAATTGTCAGCAAGAATCAGCCGAAACAGGGGCAAACAACGCCATGAACGGCCCTCGCGGCGTGGATCGGATGCTGGTCAGCCTGCTGGACCTCGGCGGGCAGGCCACCCTGGAACGACTGCCGTCCCTGGTGGGACAGCACCTTCCGGCGGCGGGCATCCGGGCCTGCCTGATCTACCTAGCCGACCTGCAGCAGACCAGGATGCGCCTGCTTCCTGACCTGGACGCCCCGGTGCCCGAAGGAAACGACAAACCGCCCGAAGAGCTGCGCATCGACTCCACCTACGGCGGCCGGGCCTTCCAGGAGGACCGGATTCTGCGCCATCGTGACGAGAACGGCCGGGGGTGCTGGTGGGTGCCCTTGCGCAACGGAGCCGAACGCCTGGGCGTGCTGCACGTCCTGGCCGACCGGCCCGACGACGTGGACGAGCAGCTCGTCCGCGCGCTGGCCGCGATGGTGGCACTCTTCGTGGCGAGCAAACGCGCCTTCAGTGACGCCTACCCCCGCCTGGTGCGTTCGCGGCCGATGAACGTGGCGGCGGAGATGCTCTGGCACCTGATGCCCCCGCTGACGTTCGCCAACGCCGAGGTCACGGTCGCCGGGGTGCTGGAGCCGGCCTACGAGATCGGCGGCGACGCCTTCGACTACGCGCTGGCGGACGACGTCGTCCATCTGGCGATCTTCGACGCCATGGGGCACGACCTGGCCGCCGGGCTGGCCGCCAACCTCGCTCTGGCCACCTCCCGCAGCCTGCGCCGGCAGGGCGCGGACCTGGCCGCGAACAGCGAGGGCATCGAGAGCCTGCTGCTGAAGGAGCTGGGCGAGAGCTGCCGCTTCGTCACCGCCGTCATGGCCGACTTCGACCTGCGCACCGGCGCGCTCACCTGGGTCAACCGAGGCCACCCCCCGCCCATCCTCATCCGGGGCGGCCGGTGGATCACCGCGCTCGAGTGCCCGCCCGCGCCGCCGCTGGGCCTGGGCCTGGACCAGCCCGTCACCGTCTGCCGTGAGCAGCTCGAACCGGGCGACCGCCTGCTTCTCTACACCGACGGCATCATCGAGGCCGGCAGCCATCAGGGGAAGGAGTTCGGGGTGGCCCGCTTCGTCGACTTCATCCTGCGCCACTGCGCCGCCCGGCTGCCCGTCCCCGAGACGCTGCGCCGGCTCATCAAGGACGTCCTCGACCACCATGACGGCCGGCTCCACGACGACGCGACCGTCCTGCTCACCGAATGGCACGGGCGCACGGGCACCTGCGAGGTGAAAGGTGGCCCCTCCTGAGCCTTCCTCCGGCCTCTCCTGAGTCTTCCTCCGCACCACGCCGGCCGCGGCAGGCGCCCCGGGGTGCTCCGCAGGATCGGCCGGCTATCCGGCGGCCTCCTTCAGCGCCGCGGCCAGCGACTCCTCGTGCCGGTCCCGCAGGTGCGCCAGCGCCGGGTCGAGGCGGGCGTTGGCCAGCTCGGCGTGGATGAACCGCACGTCCTCGACCCGGAAGTGCCCCTGGAAGAAGTCGCGCAGATAGCGCTCCTGATGGTCGTACGGCTCGCGAGGAGTGCCGGGGCCGTACGCGCCGCCGCGCGCGCTGGTCACCACGAACGACCGGCCCGCGAGCGACATCCTGGGAAAGGTGATCTGGTCCAGCCAGGCCTTCAACGCCGAGGGGATCGAGTAGTTGTACATCGGCGTGCCGATGAGGATCACCTCGGCCGCGACCACCTCGTCGAGCAGCGGCTCCACGATGGCCCAGGCCGCACGCTGGGCAGGGGTGCGGACCGCCTCCCGATAGCGCGAGATGTCGGTGATCTCGTGTTCGAGGATGTGGTCGCACAGCTCGGTCCAGGCCTCGCCGATGTGCGGCACGGGCCGTGCGGCCAGGTCGCGGTAGACGTAGCCGGCTCCGGGATGGGCGGCCCGCCAGGTCTCGGCGTACACGCCCGACAGCTTCCGCGAGATCGACGCCCCGCGGGCACTGCCGTCCAAGTGAAGCAGCATGAGCTCTCTCCCCGTCGTATGTGGACACGGTGTCCGTTTGACTATAACCGGACGGCGTGTCCACATACAATCGGGCATATGGAGAGAGCCGACGCCGCGCACAACCGCGCACGCATCCTCGAGGCGGCCGCGCTGCTGTTCGCGGAGCGGCCCCCGCAGGACGTGACGATGGACGACATCGCCAAGAAGGCCGGGGTGGGCCGGGGCACCCTCTACCGCCGTTACCCCGACCGGGCGTCCATCGCCGTGGCGCTGCTCGACGACCACGAACGGGAGCTGCAGGAGCGCCTGCTGCGCGGCGATCCGCCGCTGGGCCCGGGAGCGCCGCCCGCCGAGCGGCTGGCCGCCTTCTACGCCGCCATGGTGCGCCTGCTGGAGGACCACTCCCACCTGGTGCTCGGCTCGGAGGTGGGCCGCTCCCGCTTCGAGACGGGCGCGTACGGCTTCTGGCGCGCCCACGTGCGCACGCTCCTGTCCGCCGCGGGCACCCCCGGCCCGGACGCGCTGGTCGAGGTCCTGCTCGCCCCCCTGGCCCCCGAGGTGTACGGCTACCAGCGCAGGGTGCTCGGCCTCAGCCCGGAGCAGATCGCGCGGGCGCTGGCCCGGCTCACCCGCCTGCTGGATCGGTGACCCCCGGGGTCAGGTGTGGGGACGAAGGCCCGGGGCAGCGGAGGCCGGGTGAGGATGAAAGAGGTGTCCTCCTGGAGGGAGCTCGACGACGCCATCTGCGAGGCCAGCGGATCCCGCCGGCCGGGGCTCGCGCATTCGACGCTGGTCTTCCGCGGCCTGGCGAAGAGCTCGTTCTCACACGTGTCCAGCCTGGCGCGGCTGGAGGGTGACTACGCGGCGCTGGAGCCGCATCTGGTGCGTAACTTCCGCAAGTACGCCTACCGCGCGATCCCGGGCCCGACCGTGTGGGACTGGCTGGCGCTCGGCCAGCACCACGGACTGCCCACCCGGCTGCTGGACTGGACCTTCTCGCCCCTGGTGGCCCTGCACTTCACCACCGCCTCCTGGCCCGAGGAGGACGGCACCCTGCTCGCGGTCGACTGCGACCGCACCCACCGGCTGCTGCCCGAGTCGCTGCGCGCGCCGCTGGAACGCGAAGGGGCGCTGGTGTTCACCACCGAGATGCTGGGCGAGGCGGCCCGCGATCTGGCGAGCTTCGACAGGCTCACCACCGACCAGCCGTTCCTGGCCTTCTTCGAGCCGCCGTCGCTGGACGAGAGGGTGGTCAACCAGTCGTCGGTGCTGTCGGCGACGTCCCGGCCGACGTTCCAGGTGGAACAGTGGCTCGGCGAGCATCCCCGGCTGTGCCGTGGATGGACGGTTCCGCCACGGGTCAAGGCGGAGATCAGGGAGCGGCTCGACCAGGCGGGCGTCACCGAGCGGATGCTGCTCCCCGGACTGGACGGGCTGGCGGCCTGGCTGCGCCGCTACTACACCCCCGGCACCATCGAGCAGGGCGAGGCCGACGGTGGCGGGTCGATGGGCGGCAGGGACCGCGGCCAGGAGGAGGGGCGGATGACCGCGTGACAGCCGGTTTCCCGGTTCTACCGTCCACCCCCCGATCAGAGCGGCCGGTTCTGCTGCTCGATGTACTGCTTGACCATAGTCAGCGTGGCTCCGCCAGCCGACCCGGCGAAGTAGGAGCCAGACCAGAAACGGCCACCACCAGGCTGGTGGTCGCGGACGTGGGTGCCGAACTCTTTGCGCAGTATCCGAGCTGAGACCCCCTTCAGCGAGTTGACCAGCTTGGACAGGGCGACCTTGGGCGGATAGTGGACCAGTAGGTGAACGTGGTCGTCTTCGCCGTTGAACTCGCGAAGCTCGACCTCGAAGTCGGCGCAGATCTCCCGCATGATCTGTTCGCAGCGGGACAGCATCGGGCCGGTGAGAGCCCCCCGCCGGTACTTGGTGAGGAACACCAAATGGGCATGAAGGTGATATTCGACGTGTCGTCCGGCGCGCACATCGGGGTTCGGTTCCCATCTCGGTGACATAAACCAAATGATACGATCACGGTGTGGAGTTGGTGAAACAAGCGCGGGCGCAGGTGACCCGTCTGGAGTTGAGCGCGGCCCAGGTGGCGGTGCTGGACGGTCAGGCGCACACCGCCCGCGCGCTGTGGAACCTGCTGCACGAGTACGTCACCTTCCGGCAGGGCCGCCTGGCGATGTTGAAGCAGTGCGACGAGGCGATCCGGGCGGCTCGCCGCGAGATCGACTGGCTGGGCCAGTTGCCCGCCCAGGCGGCTCAGGCGGTGCTGAAGACCTACCGGCAGGCATGGGCGAACTTCTTCAACCCTGAGCATCCCGCCGACCGCCCGACGTTCAAGGCCCGGTTCCGATCCCGGCCGGGCGGATCACCGGAGCCCGGCTGGTCAAGGACGCCTTCGGCTGGCAGATCGTGTTCCGCACCGAGACCATGGCCGCCCCGGTCACCGGCGCCCATCCCGGTCCCGTCGTGGGGATCGACCGGGGGATCACCGTCGCCCTGGCGCTGTCGGACCAGACCACACGCGAGCACGGCCCCTGGTTGAGCGCCGGTGAGAAAGAGCGCCTGCGCCGCCTGGAGAAGAAATCCGCCCGCCGGCGCGCCGCCCGCACCCCCGGACAGCCGACCTCCCACCGGCTGACCCGCACCTACGACCAGATCGCCAGGCTCCGCGCGACAGCCAAGCGCCGAGCCGTCGACTGGCAACACCAGACCACCACCGAACTCGCCGCCACCTTCAGTGTGGTCGTGGTGGAAGATCTGAAGATCACGAACATGGTCCGCTCCGCCAAGGGCACGATCGAACGATCCGGCCGCAACGTGCGGCAGAAGGCGGGGCTGAACCGCGCCATCACCGGCGAGGCGTGGGGCCGCACGGTCACCCTGCTGGAGTACAAGACCCGTGATCGCGGCGGGCTGGTGGTGAAGGTCCCCGCCCCCGGCACCTCGCAGACCTGTCACCGGTGCGGGCACCGCGACCCGGCCTCCCGTGACGGCACCCGGTTCTCCTGCGCCAACCTGGCGTGCGGGTGGAGCGGCCATGCCGACACCAACGCCGCGATCAACATACGCAACGCCGCAGGAACTGCGGTGTCAGGACGTGGAGACCTCGGGGCCACCCGGTCCGCGAAGCGTCAACCCCCGCACGCCGCTTAACCGCGACGCGACGGGAGAATCTCCGGCCTCCAGGCCGGGGAGGAGTTCAAGTGCGAAGTCGTCATTTCGGGGGAGAGGAGCGGAAGCGGTACAGGCGGGGGGTGGTGGCGATGACGCCTTCAGCGGGAGAGATCACGCTCGGTGTGGAGGAGGAGTTCCACATCGTCGACGCGCGGACCCGGCACCTCGTCTCCAAGGCGGGCCTGCTGCTCGACATGCTGCCCAAGGACCGCTTCACCAAGGAGCTGCAACGCTCCACCCTGGAGGCCAACAGCGCGCCCTGCGCCCGGCTGGAGGACCTCGGCCGTGACCTGGGCCGGATGCGGGCGACGGTGATCGCGACGGCGGCGGAGGTGGGCCTCGGCATCGTGGCGGCGGGCAGCGTGCCGCTGGCTGACCTGGAGCAGATGAAGATCTCGCCGGACGCGCGCTACGAGCGGATGCTCGACGACTATCAGGTGCTCACCCGCGAGCAGCTCATCTGCGGAACCCAGGTGCACGCCCAGATCACCGACCCGGATCTGGCGATCGCCGTCGCCCACCGGGTGGCGCCGTTCCTCCCGCCGCTGCTCGCGCTCAGCACCAGCTCGCCGTACTGGCTGGGCGCCGACACCGGATACGCCAGCTACCGCACCCTGGTGTGGCAGCGGTGGCCCACCGCCGGGCCGATGGCGAAGTTCGCGTCGGCCGCCGCGTACCGGCGGATGATCGAGGAGCTGATCCGGTCCGGGGTGATCAGCGACCCCGGGATGATCTACTACGACATCCGGCCGTCCGCGCACGTGCCCACGGTGGAGCTGCGGATCTGCGACTCCTGCCCGCGCGTGGCGGACATCCTGCTGATCGCGGGACTGTTCAGGGCACTGGTGCTCAGGGCGCTGGCCGAGGTGCGCCGTGACCCGGACGGCGAGGTGCAACTGGAGCCGGTGCGCGCCGCCACCTGGCAGGCGGCCCGCTCAGGGCTGGAGGGCGAGCTGGTCGACCCGGTCGAGGGAACGCCCGCTCCGGCCGCCCAGGTGATCACCCGCCTGGTGGCGAGCCTGCGCCCGGAGCTGGAGGAGTGCGCGGACTGGGCGTTCGTCTCCGCTCTGGCCGCCGACGCGCTCCCCCGGGGCAGCTCGGCGGCACGCCAGCGCCGGGCGTTCGCCCGCCGCGGGGAGCTGGCCGACGTGGTCGACCTGCTGCTGACCGAGACCAGGCCCGGCGGGTGGGGCAATGGCGGCCACTGCTCGCCGGCGGCGTCAGGGTGACCGCTCGCTCGTAGGGGCGTGTGTAACGGCCCAGCCGAAACTTTGGACCGTCCAGAAACCTCGCGAGAGGTCGCCGAATTCGCGTACGCGGGTTGAAGTCGGAGTCATTGCGCGGGGCCGCGGAATGGTAAAGCTGATCACCGCGGAGTTCGTACGAAGTGAAAAGCGAGGTGAAAAGGACGCGGCATTCAGGCGTCGCGAATCGGGGTGTCTCAACACGGGTGGTCCGGACCGTGGCTGAGTTGTGTCAGGTCGGTGGCCTCCGGGGCGGGTTTCGGTGCGGCGCGAGCTGGGATTATGGTGCGCAGGGGCGGGGCCCAGGCCGATATGCAGGCATATTTTGGGTTCTTGACAAGTCGGATTTTTCGCGGTCGGGAGCCCAGTCGATGGCGGGACGCCCGCTGTGGCCATGCTGAATGATCTCTGTTCGGGTGACTTAGGTCGCCGGCAGTGGATCTTGGTCGCTCGGAAATGGTCGCCCGCGTGTGCGGCGGAACTTCTTTCGGTGCGGGCCTGCCCTTGGAGTGGGGCGAGAAATGCGGTGATCACGGCTTATTCGGTGGGCCGGCGCGCTTGGCCGCGGTGCCCCCTGCGCGAGAGAGTGCGACAAATCTGATCAATGTGGTACAAAACGGGATAAGTCGGGCATGGGAAGTGTTCTGGGGGGCCGGAATGGAGTTTCGGTCAAGTCGGGTGTGGGGCCATCTATCATCGCCGATCTGACAGATCAAGTGCCCATCGGGGTTTGATGTGCGTTTCGCGGGACTACGGTTCCCGGCCTGGTTATCGGGCCGTTGACTCCAGGCTCCAAAGATAGATATAAGAGTCACTGTCGAACTTCGGTGCGACATCGTATGAAATCTCGTAACTGTTCGTAGTAAATCCTTTTCGATGTTGTTTTGAGGCATTTGTCGAGGAGCGCCGTAACATGGCGATTGACGACCTCTGTATTCAGCGACGAATCGAGCTTCCGCCGTCCTTGGCGGCGGCGCGGCCGGTAGTGACCTCATGCCGGGGAGGTGCGGGGCGATCACAGGCCAGCTGACCGCGGCGCCGCACGGTTCCCACCCCTCGAACCCATGCTCTGCCCGCACGATGTTCTGCCTGCCGTACGCCGGAGGAGGCGCGAGCGCCTACACCGGGCTCCTTCGCGAGCTCACCGATCTCACGGTGGTCCCCATCCAGCTTCCCGGCCGGGAGAACCGCATAGCCGAACCCCCGGCTTTCACGATCCAGGAGATCGCCGACGAGATCGCGCCCGCCACGGACGCGCCGTACCTGCTGTACGGCCACAGCATGGGCGCGCGGATCGCCTTCGAGGTGGCCCGTGAGCTGCGCCGTCGCGGCCTGCCGGGGCCCGCCGGGCTGTACGTCGGCGGCGCGCACCCGCCGCATCGCAAGGTGCCGCTGGCCGCCTCCGCCGATCTGCCCGACGACGCCTTCATCGACCAGCTCGTCCGCCGATCGGGTGCGCTCCCGGAGCTCAAGCACGTCCCCGAGCTGCGCGAGCTGCTGCTGCCGGTGCTCCGGGCCGACTTCGCCTGGATCAAGAACTACCGGTACGCGCCCGAGCCCCCGCTGGACTGCCGCATCGTCGCCTTCACCGGCCTCGACGACGGCGAGGTGGGCGCGGAGGAGATGCTCGGCTGGGCCCGGCACACCACGGCCGGCTTCCACCTGCGCACGCTGCGCGGCGGCCACCTCTTCGTCAAGGACCGCCCCGCCGACCTGGCCGCGCTCGTCACCGCGGACCTGACGGGCCGGCACGCCCCGCCGGAGCCCGACGAGGTGCACCTCTGGCTGGACCAGGACTCCGGCCCTGCGAGCCGCGACCGGGTCCTGCGCCACTACGACGGCCAGGCCACGATCGCCGTGAGCCACGCCGACGGCCTGACCCTGCTGGCCGCGGCCGCCGGCCCCGAGGTCGGCGCCGCCGTGCTGCGCGCGGGCCACTCCGCCACCCTGTCCCCGCCGCCACATTCCCAGCCACCACACGCCTCGCCGCCACACCCCACGACAGCGCTGTCCGGGTCGCCGGGCGAGACGGCTCAGCGTGGCATGGCGGAGTTGAGCGCGGCCGAGCGGGAGCAGATCGAGGACGCGGCCGAACAGGACCGGCAGTGGCTGGCACTGCGGGCCGTCGCCGCCAAGAGGGCGTTGCTGGCCGCCGACGGCCAGGGCGCCGATCCCGCGCTGGCCGGCTTTCCCGACCTCGCCGACCCCGGCCCCTGGCGTGCCCAGGGCGGCCCGGGGCTGGACCGGCTCGCCCGGTGGCGGGTCGTCCACCTGACTCTGCACACCTCACGGGGGGAAGCGTTGGCCGCAGTCGCGGTGCCGTACGACAGGGTGCGGCTGAGATTCGACATGCCCGCCGAACAGGCCGAGTGACGGGGTGACCGGGATGAGCATCGGGCCACTGCTGCATGACCTCGTCCTGGCCCAGGCCAGGCGTACGCCGGACGCGCCGGCCGTCCGGCAGTGGGACCGGACGCTGACCTACCGGGAGCTGACCTCGGCCGCCTCGGCGCTGGCCCGCCGCCTGCGCGCGCTGGGGGCGGGGCCCGAGGTGCGGATCGGCGTCTGCGGCCGCCGTACTCCCGAGCTGCTGATCTGTGTGCTGGGCGTGCTCATGTCCGGTGGCGCGTACGTGCCGCTGGACCCGTCGCACCCGCGACGGCGGCTCAGCGGGATCATCGAGGACGCGCAGATCACCACGGTCGTCGCCGATGACACCGGCGTCGAGCTGCTGTCCGGGCTCGCCGTCGACCTGATCACCCTGGCGGAGGACGCGCCCCCTCCCTCGGCCCAGGCGCCGGATTCGCCCGCGATCCCGGCGGGGGCGGCGGCCTACGTGCTCTACACCTCCGGCTCGACCGGGCGGCCCAAGGGGGTCGTGGTGAGCCACGCCTCGGCGGTGTCCTTCGTCACGATGGCGGGGGAGGTGTTCGGGCTCGACGCCGGATGCCGGTCGATCGGGTTCGCCGCGCTCGGCTTCGACGTGTCGGTGCTCGACGTGTTCGCGCCGCTCGCCCGTGGCGGGTCGGTGATGTTCATCCCCGACGGCGATCGGGTGGACGCCGTACGCCTGCAGCGCTTCCTGGAACGGCACCAGGTGACCTGGGGGACCATCCCGCCCGCGCTGCTCCCGCTGCTCGACCCGGAGCGGCTGCCCGCGCTCCGCGACCTGCTGACGGCGGGGGAGCCGGCCGGGCCCGAGCAGGTCGCGCGCTGGTCGAAGCCGGGAGTGCGGCGCTTCCACAACTGGTACGGGCCCACCGAGACCACGGTGTGCGTCGTCGGCACCGAGCTCGACGGCGCCTGGGACCGGCCGCTGCCCATCGGGCACGCGCTGCCCGGCTGCACCGCGTACATCCTCGACGACCTGCTCCAGCCCTGCCCGCCCGGCACGCCCGGCGAGCTGTGCATCGGCGGGCCGCAACTGGCCCGCGGCTACCTGCACCGGCCGGAGCTGACCGCCGAACGGTTCGCGCCCGACCCGTACGGCGAGCCCGGCGCGCGGCTGTACCGCACCGGGGACCAAGTCGTGCTGGACGACGAGGGGCGCATCGGCTTCATCGGGCGGCTGGACCGGCAGGTGAAGGTCCAGGGTCAGCGCGTGGAGATCGGCGAGATCGAGGCGGTGCTGCGCGCTCACCCGGACATCCACCAGGCGGTGGTCGACGTGGACACCGGCGCGACCGGCCTGAAGGAGGTCACCGCCTACCTGGCGCCTGCGGCCGCGCCCGGCGTGGCGGACGTACGCGCGCACTGCCTGGAGAACATGCCCGCGTACATGGTCCCCACCAGGGTGGTACGGCTGGCGGCCCTCCCGCTCACGGTGGCGGGCAAGATCGACCTGGCGGCCCTGCGCGCCCACCGTCCCGCCGGGCCGGAAGCGGCGTCCGGTGTGGAGGGCGAGGCCGGGCGTGGGGTCGCGCGGGCGTGGGCGGCGGCGTTCGGGGGCGGGGAGCCGGGGCCAGGCGACGACTTCTTCGCCAGCGGCGGGCACTCGCTGCTCGCCATGCGGCTCACCGCCCTGCTGCGGGCCGAGCTGGGCAAGGACCTCGCGGTCGAGGACGTGCTGACCGGCCGGACCGTGGCCGGCATCGTCCGCCGCGCCGAGCTTGCCCCGCCCGTGCGGGACGAACCGCCGGGCGAGGCCCCGGCCGCGCTGTCGGCGATCCAGCGGCGGATGTGGTTCGTGGAGCGGCTGGCCCCCGGCACCCCCGCGCACAACATCGCGATGGCGCAGCGTCTGTCGGGCCCGCTCGACGTGGCGGCGCTGGAAGCCGCGCTGGCGGTGGTGGCGCGGCGGCACGAGGTGCTCAGGTGGCGGGTGCCGCAGTCCGGTGGGGTGCCGGTCGTCGCGGTCACCCGGCCGGGACCGGTGCCGCTGCCCATGCGGGACGTGCCCGAGCGGGAGGTGGACGAGCACCTGCAGGCCGAGGCCCGGCAGCCCTTCGACCTGGAGTCGGGGCCGCTGTGGCGGGCCCTGCTGCTGCGCGTCGCCGACGACGAGCACGTCCTGGCCATCACCGCGCACCACCTGGTGTTCGACGGGTGGTCGCAGAAGGTGTTGTACGACGACATCGGCCGCGCCTACCGCCGCGAGACGCTCACCCCGTTGCGGGCCTCGTACGGCGGGTATGTGGCCTGGCTCGCCGGGCGGGACGGCGAGACGGACCTGGAGTGGTGGAGCGCGCGGCTGGACGGCGCGCCCACCGTGCTCGACCTGCCCCGCGACCATCCGCGCCCGCCCGTGCAGACCTTCGAGGGGGCCGCCGCCTCCGCCGAGGTGGCCGCCGGCGTCAGCGCCGGCGTCCGGGACCTGGCGGCGCGGCTGGGCGGCACGCCGTACGCGGTGCTGCTGGCCGCGTACGCGCAGGTGCTGCGGCGGCTCACCGGGCAGCACGACCTGATCGTCGGCACCCCGGTCGCCGACCGCCGTGACCCGGTGCTGGACCCGCTGGCCGGCTGCCTGGTGCACGTGCTGCCGGTGCGGCTGCGCATCGAGGACGGCACCGCGTTCGACACGCACGTGCGGCGTTGCCAGGAGGAGCTGTCCGGCGCGCTGGCCCACCTCGACGTGCGGCTGGAGCGGCTGGTCGACCGGCTCGGGCCGGGGCGTGACCTGTCCCGCAACCCGCTGATCCAGGTCCTGTTCAACATGTACGACTTCACCCTGCCCCGGCTGGACCTGCCGGAGGTCACCGCCCGCCCGTTGCCGCCCGGGCTGCCGGGCGCGCTGTTCGACCTCACCCTGTACGTGGCGGAACAGGACGGGCGTTACGTGCTGCAGGCCGTGTACAACCCCCGGCTGTTCCGCGCCGAGCGCGTCGAGGCGCTGCTGGACGGCTACCTCCGGCTGCTCGCCGACCTGGTCGCCGCCCCGGACCAGCCGGTACGGCACGCCTCACTCCGCCCGCTGGCCGTACCGGCGAGCCCGCTGGCCGTACCGCCGGGCCTGCGGGCGGTACCGGCGAGCCTGCCGGACGGGACGCGCGCGCTGGCCGCCTGGGATGGCCACGGCGTGGTCGAGCGCGCGCTCAAGCAGGTGGCCGACGGCCCCGAGCGGGTGGCGGTCGCCGGCGAGGACGGCGAGCTGACCTACGCCGAGCTGGCCGAGCTCGCGGCCACGACCGGCGCCGCCGTCACCGCGGCCGTACGGTCGGGTGAGGCGGTGGCGATCCTGGCGGCCCGCACCCGCGAGCTGCCCGCGCTGATGCTCGGCGTCCTGACGGCGGGCGCCCGCTGGGCCGTGCTCGACTCCGCCCTCCCCCCGGCCCGCCTGGCGGCCCAGGCCCGCTCGGTACGAGCCCGCGCGCTGATCGCCTGCCCCGGCGTCCCGGTGCCCCCCGAGCTGGCCTGGCTGCCCCGCCTCGGCGAGACCGCGCCGCCTGACACCACCGCCCCTCCCGGCGGTGCCACCCGGACGGGAGGCCCGGAGGGCTGCCAGGCGGTGACGGAGGTGCCGCTGGAGCGGCGCGGGTATCTGTCGTTCACCTCCGGCACCACGGGCGAGCCCAAGCCGGTGCGCGCCGCCGAGCGCCCCTTGGCCCGCTTCCTGTCCTGGTACACCGCCGAGTACGGCCTGACAGCGCAGGACAGGTTCGCGCTGCTGGCCGGTCTGGCCCACGACCCGCTGCTGCGCGACGTCTTCACCCCCTTGGCGCTGGGCGCGCGGCTGTGCGTGCCGGGCCAGGACCGCGTCCGCGACCCCGCCCGCCTGGCCTCCTGGCTGCGCGAGCACCGCGTCACCGTCGCCCACCTCACGCCGCAGCTCGGCACGCTGATCGCCGCCGCCGGGGTCGAGCTGCCCGACCTGCGGCTGGTGCTGTTCGGCGGCGACCGCCTCACCTACGCGGACGTGGCCCGCTTCCGGGCCGTGGCGCCGGCGGCCCGCCTGGTCAACACCTACGGCACCACCGAGACCCCGCAGGCCCAGTCCGTGCACGAGATCACCGGCGAGCCGGCCGGCACGGGCGATCCGGTGCCGGTCGGCCGGGGCGTGGACGGGACGGAACTGCTCGTCCTGGACGCCGGCGGCGCCCCGGCCGCCACCGGAGAGCTCGGGGAGGTGGTGGTCAGGAGCCGCCGCCTCGCGGAGGCGTACCTGGACGACGAGCTCACCCGGCAGCGGTTCAGCCGCGAGCCGGACGGCGAGACGGCCCGCTACCGCACCGGCGACCTCGGCCGCTACGACGCCGAAGGCCGCGTCGTGCTGGCCGGGCGGGCCGACGGGCAGGTGAAGATCCGCGGCTACCGCGTCGAACTCGGCGAGATCGAGGCCGTCCTGGTGGCCCATCCCGGTGTCCGGGCCGCCGCCGCCAAGGTGGCCGAGCAGCCCGGGGGAGCGGTGCTGCACGCCTACGCGGTGCCGCGGAACGCGGCCGTCCAGTCCGGTGAGCTGCGGCGCCACCTCGCGGCCGGCCTCCCCGACCATGCCGTCCCCGCCGAAGTCGTCCTCCTGCCCACCCTCCCCCTCACCCCGAACGGAAAGGTGGACAGAGCCCGCCTGCCCGCTCCCCCGCACCGCCTGGCCGCAGGGCGGGGCCAGGAACCGGCCACGGCGACGGAACGGCTGGTCGCCGGCGTCTGGCGGGAGGTGCTCGGCCTGCCGAGGATCTCCGCCGACGCGAACTTCTTCGAGATCGGCGGGCATTCGCTCGCCACCGCTCAGGTCCAGGCCCGGCTGGCCGCCTCGCTCGGGCGCGAGGTGCCGATCGTGGACCTGTTCCGCTTCCCGACCGTACGGACGCTCGCCGCGCACCTCGACGGCGAGCGCCGGCCGGCCGGTTCGGAGCGCGCCGCGCGGCGGGTCGCGGCGCGCCGGGCACGACCCGCACCACAGCGGCCTCACCAGGCCAGACGGGAGAGCACCGAATGACGTACCACGATGAGGAGCCTGGGGTCGAGCCGATCGCGGTCGTGGGGGTGGCCTGCCGGCTGCCCGGAGCGGAGGACGCACCCGCGTTCTGGCGCAATCTGGTGGACGGCGTCGAGTCCGTCAGGTTCTACACCAGGCAGGAGCAGGAGGCTCTCGGCGTCCCCGACTACCTGCTCGACGATCCGACGTTCGTCCCGGCGGCCGCCATCGCGGCCGACTACGGGGCGCTCGACGCGGCCTTCTTCGGCATGTCGCCCCGTGAGGCGGAGTTACGCGACCCGCAGCAGCGGATGTTCCTGGAGCTCGCCAACACGGCGCTGGAGGACGCCGGGTACGATCCCGCCCGCTACAAGGGGGAGATCGGGGTCTACGGCGCGATCGGCTCGGACGAATACCAATGGATGTACATCCGGCCGAACAAGAAGGTGTTCGCCTCCGTCGGCAACCTCGCCATCTACACCGGCAACCACCCCGACTACCTCGCCACGCTGGTGTCGTACAAGCTGGACCTGCGCGGACCCAGCGTGACCATGCACACCGCCTGCTCCTCCTCGCTCGTCGCCCTGCACGTCGCGTGCGAGGCGCTGCGCACCGGCGAGTGCGACATGGCGCTGACCGGCGGCGCCTCCCTGGAGATGCCCGCCGAATGGGGCTACCAGTACCACCAGGACGGCATCTACGCCCCCGACGGGCACTGCCGCGCCTTCGACGCTTCCGCGACCGGCACGATCTGGGGCGGCGGCGGGGGCATGGTGCTGCTCAAGCGGCTGTCCGACGCCGTCGCCGACGGCGACCACATCCGCGCCGTGGTGATCGGCAACGCCATCAACAACGACGGCGCCAGCAAGGTCGGCTTCTCCGCGCCGAGCTCCGAAGGCCAGGCGGCCGCCGTCGCCCAGGCGCTGGGCGTCGCCCAGATCGACGCGCGCACCGTCACCTACGTCGAAGCCCACGGCACCGGCACCTCGCTCGGCGACCCGATCGAGGTCGCCGCCCTGTCCAGCGTGCTCGGCGCCGGCACCGACGAGGCCGGCTGGTGCGGCATCGGCTCGGTCAAGACCAACATCGGCCACCTGGGCCCCGCGGCCGGCATCGCCGGGTTCATCAAGACCGTGCTCTCCCTGGAGAACGGGCTGATCCCGCCGTCGCTCAACTACGAGCGGCCGAACCCGCGCATCGAGTTCGGCACCAACCCCTTCCACGTCGCCGACACCCTGACCAAGTGGGACACCGACGGCTTCCCGCGCCGCGCCGGCGTCAGCTCCTTCGGCATCGGCGGCACCAACGCGCACGTGGTCCTGGAGCAGGCGCCGCCCGCCCCGCTGCCGCCCGCGCCGCCCCGCCCCGCCCACCTGCTGCACCTGTCCGCCCGCACGCCCGCCGCGCTGGACGCCGCCGTGGCCAGGCTGGCCGCGCACCTCACCGACCGGGAGATCGACCTCACCGACGTGGCCTACACCCTGCGGGTGGGGCGGCGGCAGTTCGCCCACCGCGCCGCCGTGGTGGCCGCCGACGCCGCCGACGCGGTCGCCGCGCTGGCGGACTCCCGGCGCCTGCTGAAGGGCAAGGCGGGCACGCCCCGGGTGGCGTGGCTGTTCTCCGGCCAGGGCGCGCAGTACGCGGGCATGGGCGCCGAGCTCTACCGCACCGAGCACGCCTTCGCCGCGGCCGTGGACGAGTGCGCCGAGATCCTGGCCGACGAGCTCGGACTCGACCTGCGTACCCTGCTCTTCCCCGCCGAGGACGAGCGCGAGGCCGCGAACGAGCGGCTGCGCCAGACGGCGCTCACCCAGCCCGCGCTGTTCACCGTGGAGTGGGCGCTGGCCTGCCTGTGGCGCTCGTGGGGGGTGGAGCCGGCCGCGATGATCGGGCACAGCATCGGCGAGTACGTGGCCGCCACCGTCGCGGGCGTCTTCCCGCTGCCCGACGCGCTGCGCCTGGTCGCCGCCCGCGGCAGGCTCATGCAGAGCATGCCGGAAGGCGCGATGCTCGCCGTCCGCCAGGACCACGACGAGGTGCGCGGCACCCTGCCGGAGGGCCTGTCGATCGCCACCGTCAACGGCCCCGGCACCTGCGTCGTGTCCGGCCCCGGCGAACTCATCGCCCAGTACGCCGCTCAGCTGGACGAAGCCGACATCCAGCACACCGCGCTGCGCACCTCGCATGCCTTCCACTCCGCGATGATGGACCCGATCCTCGGCGACTTCCACGACGCCGTCGCCCAGGCGGCCCGGCACGCGCCCAGCCTGCCGTTCCTGTCGAACGTCACCGGCGCCTGGATCACCGCCGAGGAGGCCACCGACCCGGCCTACTGGACGCGCCACCTGCGCGAGGCCGTCAGGTTCGGCGACTGCGTGAGCACGCTCGCCGCCGACGGCGAGTGGCGGCTGGTGGAGTGCGGGCCGGGCCGTCAGCTCGCCGGCCTGGCCAGGGGCCAGCTCGCCCGGACCGCCCCGGCGCCGCTGGCCAGCCTGCCCGGCCCCGCCGACGCCAAGTCCGACCTGGAGATCATCTACGCGACGGCCGGCACCCTGTGGACCACCGGTGTCCCGCTCGACACCGAAGCCCTGGCCGAGCCCGCCCGCCGCGTCCCGCTGCCCGCCTACCCCTACGAGCGCGCCCACCACTGGGTGGACACCCCGGTCGACCCGGAGCTCGTCTTCCCCCGGCCGCCGAGCACGGGCGCGCAGCCGTTGGAGGACTGGTTCTCCCTGCCGGCCTGGCGTCAGGCCCCCGTCGCGCCCGCCTCGCCGTCCGTCCTGGCCGGCGTCCGCTGCCTGGTGTTCGCCGGTCCCGCGGCGCAGCCGCTGCTCGACGGGCTGCGCGCGGCCGGCGCCGACGTCGTCGCGGTGGTCGCGGGCAGCGAGTACGGCACCGCGCCCGACGGAACGATCACCCTCCGCCCGGCCGAGCGCGACGACTACGAGACGCTCATCGCCCGCACGGGCGTGCCCCAGCGGATCATCCACGCCTGGGCGCTGGACGGCGACCCCGCCCGCGACGCCGCGCAGACGCGTGCCGCCCAGGACGTGGGCTTCTTCAGCCTCCTCGCCCTGGTGCAGGCCCTGGCGGCGGCCGAGCGGGACGCCGGCGTCCGGCTCGACATGCTCACCGCGAGCACCCAGGGCGTCATCGGCCAGGACGTCCGCAGGCCCGAGCACGCCACCGTCGCCGGCATCACCGGCGTCGTCCCGCTGGAAGCCCGCTGGCTGGCCGTCCGCCACCTCGACCTGGAGTCGGCGGCCTACGACCCGGCCGCCGTGCTGGCGGAGCTGGCCGCCGAGCACGCCGACCCCGAGGAGGGCGTGCCGCCCTCTCCCGTCGCGCTGCGCGCCGGCCGCCGCTGGGTGCGCGGCTTCGCGCCGGTGCCGCTCGAGCCGCAGGACGACCCGCTGCGCCGGCACGGCGTGTACGTCATCACCGGCGGACTCGGCGGCATCGGCCTCACCCTGGCCGAGGACCTGGCCGTGCGCGCCGAGGCCAGGCTGGTGCTGCTCGGCCGCTCCGGGCTGCCGCCCCGCGCGGAGTGGGACACCCTCGACGGGGCGCCGGAGCGCACCCGCCGGGCCGTCGCCGCGATCCGCAGGATGGAGGCGGCCGGCGCCGAGGTGGTCGTCCTGGCCGCCGACGTGACCGACCCCGCCTCCCTGCGGCGAGCCAGGACCGAGGCGCTCGACCGGTTCGGCCGCGTCGACGGCCTCATCCACGCGGCCGGTGTCCCCGGCGGCGGCATGGCCGAGGTCAAGGAGCGCGAGACGGCCGAGAACGTCATGGCACCCAAGATCACCGGCACGCTGGCGCTGCGCGAGGTGTTCGGCGAGCTGCCGCTCGACTTCGTCATGCTGTGCTCCTCGGTGACCGCCGTCGCGGGCGGCTTCGGCCAGGTCGACTACTGCGCCGCCAACAACTTCCTCGACTCCTACGCGCACACCTGGCCCGGCCACGTCGTGTCGGTGAACTGGGGAGCCTGGCTGGAGGTCGGCATGGCGGCCGAGGTCGCCGCCCCCGTGGCCTTCCGCGCGCTGCAACGCGGCGACCGGGTCACCCGCCTGGACCACCCGGTGCTCAGCCACCGCCACGAGAGCGCCGGCCGCCGCCCCTGGTACGCCGCGACCCTCTCGGCCGAGACCCACTGGGTGCTGAACGAGCACCGCGTCGCCGGCGTGCCCGTCATGCCCGGCACCGGCTACCTGGAGACCGCGCGCGCCGCCTTCGCGGCCGCCGTGCCCAGCCCCGCCCCCGGCCACGTGATCGAGCTGCGCGACGTCGCCTTCGTCGCGCCGCTCCCGGTCGCCGACGGGTCCACCGCCGAGCTGCGGGTGCTGCTCACCCCCAGCGGCGACGGCATGGACTTCGAGGTGATCAGCGTGACAGGAGGCGGGTCCACCCAGCACGCCCGGGGCTCGGCGGTGTGGGTGGCCGCCGAGGAACAGCCCGGTGACCTCGCCGACGTCCGGGCCCGCTGCGGCTACGGCTCGGCGGACGTCGCCTCGTTCACCTCGGCGTCCGGACTGCTCGCCTTCGGGCCGCACTGGAACAGCCTGCGCGCCGTGCAGCTCGGCCAGAACGAGCAGCTCGCCCGCCTGGAAGCCGGCCCCGACGTCGCCGCCGAACTGGACCGCCTGCCCCTCCACCCGGCGCTGCTGGACGAGGCGACCGCGTACATCGCCGTCTCCGGCGAGCACAGTTACCTCCCGCTCGGCTACGGCCGCGTCACCGTGCACGCCCCGCTCCCGGCCCGGTTGTGGAGCCACGCCCGGCACCGCGACACCGGCGGCGGCGAGGTGCTCGCCGCCGATCTCACCCTGTACGACGACGCGGGCGAGGCGGTGGTGACCATCACCGACTTCGTCCTGAGGCGCATCGACAAGCAGGCCGTCACCAAGACCGTCGGCGAAGGGGCCCGGCAGGGCGCCGAGGAGGCGGCCGTCAACGAGGAGTCCGCCACCGCCGGCGTCGCCCTCGACCTCGACGGCGCCAAGCGCGGCATCACGCCGGCGGACGGCGCGGAGGCCTTCCGCCGCCTGCTCGCCGCCCGCCTGGGCCCGCAGGTGGTCGTCAACGCCACCGCGCTCCCGGAGTTCGTGGCGGGCGTCCGCGAGCTGACCCAGGACACCGTGGCCGACGAGCTGGACGCGGCCTCCGCCGCCGGCGGCCAGGACGCGCTGCCGTCCGACCACGTGGCACCGCGCAACGACCTGGAGAGCACCCTCGCCGGGCTGTGGGGCGAGGTGATCGGCGCCCGCCAGGTCAGCGTCGAGCAGGACTTCTTCGAGCTGGGCGGCAACTCGCTCGTCGCGGTCCAGCTCATCGCCCTCATCAGGAAGAAGATCGGCGTCCGGCTGCCGATGCGCAGCCTCTTCCAGGTGCCGACCGTCGCCGGCATGGCGGCCCTCGTGGAAGAGCTGCGCGGCCAGGACGCGCCCCAGCAGGCAACGACGATCACCAGGCTCCCCCGCACGGAAAGGCGCTGACATGCAAGACGGCCAGTACAAGGTCGTGGTCAACGACGAGGAGCAGTACTCCATCTGGTTCGCCGAACGGCCCCTGCCGCAAGGCTGGCGGGAGGCCGGCTTCGACGGGCCCAAGCAGAGCTGCCTCGACCATATCGAGCAGATCTGGACTGATATGCGCCCGCGCAGCCTGCGCGAGGCCATGGACCACTAGGGGAGCGGCCTGTGACCGGCACGTACGTCTTACCGGCGTCGTTCGCGCAGGAACGCCTGTGGTTCCTTGCCCGGCTCGACCCCGACGCGCCCGCGCACCACGTCAACGCCATGATCGAGCTCCCCGGGCAGGGTGATCCCGACCGGTGCGCGCAGGCGTTGCGTGAGCTGGTCAGGCGGCACGAGACGCTGCGTACCGCCCTGACCGTCGAGGACGGAGCCCTCGTCCAGGTCGTGCACGTCGACCTGCCGGTCACCCTGCCCACCACCGACCTGCGGCACCTGCCGCCCGAGCACGCCGAGCGGGAGTACCGGGCCCTCGCCGTCGCCGAGGCCAGGCGGCCGTTCACCCTCGACCGGCCGCCGCTGTGGCGGGCGCACCTGGTGCGGATGCCGGGCGACGAGCAGCGGCTCGTGCTCGTCGTCCACCACGCCGTGTTCGACGCCCGCTCCGGCACCAACTTCGCGGCCGAGCTGCGCGAGCTCCACACCGCCGCCGGCGCGGGCCGCCCGCCCCGGCTGCCCGACCTGCCCGTCCAGTACGCCGACTACGCCGCCTGGCAGCGCGAGCACCTAGCCCAAGGGGTGCTCGCCGACCAGCTCACCTACTGGCGGCAACGGCTCGCCGGGCTGCCCCGCGACGCCGGACTGCCCACCGACCGCCCCAGGCCCGCCACCCGCGGCCACGACGGGGCCGAGTTCCACCTGGCACTGCCCGCCGACCTGGTCGACCGCCTCGAAGCCCTCGCCAGACAGCGCGGCGCCACCCTGTTCATGGCACTGCTGACCGGGCTGAAGGCGCTGCTCGCCCGGTACTCGGGCCAGTACGACGTCGCCGTCGGCACGCCGGTGGCCGGGCGCGACCTGCCCGAGTTCGAGCCGCTGATCGGCATGTTCGTCAACACCCTGGTGCTCCGCACCGACCTGACCGGCGACCCGCCGTTCGAGGAGCTGCTCGGCCGCGTGCGCGGTACCGTGCTCGACGCCCTGGACCACGCCGAGGTGCCCTTCGACCAGCTCGTGCAGGCACTCCAGCCGGAACGGGACCCGAGCCGCACGCCGCTGCACCAGGTGGGCTTCAACCTGCTGCCGATGGAGTCGCGCGGGCAGTTCCCCAACGGCACCGCCCAGCTCGACCTCAGCCTGGACGTCGTCAGGACGGCCGAAGGGGCCGGGGTCTACTTCGAATACAGCACCGACCTGTTCGACGAGGACACCATCGCCCGGCTGGCCGGGGCCTACGAGCTCATCCTCGCCGCCGCCGTGGCCGAGCCCCGGACCCGGCTGTCGGAGTTGCCGTCGATGGCGCCGGAGCGGCTGCGGGAGATGCTGACCGGCTGGAACGACACCGCCGCGCCGTACCCTGACCTGCCACTGCACGAGCTGGTCGGCGAGCAGGCGGCGCGCACTCCGGACGCGGTGGCGGTGCGGGGCGCGGACGGCGCGGAGCTCACCTACGCCGAGCTCGACGCGCGGGCGCGGGAGCTGGCGGGGCGGCTGGGGGTGGGCGTGGAGTCCTGCGTGGCGGTGTGCCTGCCCCGTGACCCCGGCCTCATCGTGACCCTGCTCGCCGTGCTGCGGGCGGGCGCCTGCTATCTGCCGCTCGATCCGGCTTACCCGCAGGAGCGGCTGGCGTACCTGCTGGAGGACTCCGGCGCGGCCCTGCTGATCACCGACTCCACCTACCGCGACCGCCTACCGGCCCACCGCCCACCCGAACTGCTCCTCGACCAGCCCCCCTCCGACCCCCCGCCCACCCGTCCGTCACTTGAGCGTCCGGCCGACCAACCGGCGCCGGCGTCCACGGGGGAACCGCCCTCCGTGGGCCAGGACCACCTGGCCTACCTCATCTACACCTCCGGCTCCACCGGCCGCCCCAAAGGGGTGCAGGTGCCGCATCGCGGCGTCGTCAACCTGGTCACCGATGTGATCCGCCGCCTGGGCGGGGGCGACACGCTGCTGATGACGTCCCTGTCCTTCGACATCGCCGCCTTGGAGATCTTCACGCCGCTGCTGTCGGGCGGCACCCTGCTGCTCGCCCCGGAGGACGCCGCCCGGACGCCCAAGGAGATCCGCCGGGCCGCCGAGCAGGCCGACCTCGTCCAGCTCACCCCCTCGGTCGCCGGGCTGGCGGCCGAGCACCTGCCCGCCGGGCTGCCCCGAGCCATCCTCGGCGGCGAACCTCTGCCTCTCGACGTGGCCCGCCGGATGCTCCAGGTCACCGAGGAGCTGTGGAACTTCTACGGCCCGACGGAGACCACCATCTGGTCCACCGCCTACCGGGTGCCGGACGGCGTCACCACGATGCTCATCGGCACACCGGTGGCCAACACGACGGCGTACGTGGTGGACAGGGACCTTCGTCCGGTGCCCGTCGGCGTGGCCGGAGAGCTGTTGCTCGGTGGCGCGGGTGTGACGCGGGGGTACCACGGCCGGGCGGGGTTGACGGCTGAGCGGTTCGTGCCGGATCCCTTCGGCGGCGGCGGGGGCCGGTTGTATCGGACGGGTGACCTGGTCCGGTGGTGCGCGGACGGGTCGCTGGAATATCTCGAGCGGCTCGATGACCAGGTGAAGGTCCGCGGCGTGCGGATCGAGCTGGATGAGGTCGCGTCCGTGCTGGGTGAGCATCCGCTGGTGGGGCGTGCGGTGGTGGCCGTTCGGGACGATGCCCCGGGCGGGCGCGGCTTGGTCGCCTACGTGGTGCCGGCACAGAGCGACGACGGTTCGGGTGATGGGGACGCCGAGGATCGCGAAGCGGAGGCCGCGGCCGGGTCTGTGCGTGAGCATGCCGCCGGTGTGTTGCGTGGTCACCTGCGGGCGAGGTTGCCGGAGGCGATGATTCCGGCCGCGTTCGTGCTGGTGGACGACTTCCCGGTGTTGCCCAGCGGCAAGCTCGACCGTGCCGCCCTCCCGCCACCCGGGCCGGGCCCCGCGGCCGCCGCGTTCGTCCCGCCGCGTACCCCGATGGAGGAGACCCTGGCCGCCATCTGGGCCGACCTGCTCGGCAGGGACCGGATCGGGGCGAGCGACGACTTCTTCGCCCTCGGCGGCCACTCCCTGCTCGTCGTCCGCCTCGTCGGCCGCATCACCGACGAGTTCGGCGTGGAGCTGCCGCTGCGCCGCTGCTTCGACGCCACCACCGTCGAAGAGCAGGCCCTCGCCGTGCTCGAACACAGCCTGACAGAGGCCGACCTGCTGGAACTCCTGGAGGATGAGCTTTGAGCGACGTGGACGGCGTACGCGAGCGGCTGGCCCGGCTCAGCCCGCAACAGCGCGCCGCACTGGAGGCCCGCCTCGCCCGCTCCGGGAACGGCCGCCCGGCTCGCCCACGAGACGACGGCCCGCCATCCATCCCACGCCGGTCAGGTGCCGCCGCGCCGCTCTCCGACGCCCAGCGGCGCCTCTGGCTCGTCGACCAGCTCGACCCGGGCAACCCCGCCTACACGCTGTCGTGGGCGTACAAGATCGAAGGCGACCTGGACGCCGCCGCGCTCGCGGCGGCCTTCGACGCCCTCGTGGAGCGGCATCCGATCCTCGGGTACGTCATCGACGCCCGCGACGGCGAGCCCCACCAGCTCCCCGGCCCGGTACGGCCTGCGCTGCTGGTCGAGACGCTGCCCACCGCCGAAGCCGACGCCGCCGCCCGGCACGAGGCGCGCTTCCGCTTCGACCTGAGCACGGGCCCACTGACCAGAGCCCGCCTGATCCACGTGACCCCCGCCCCCGGAGAGCAACACCCGTCCGGTCCGGGACAGAGGCGGCAGGAGCATCTGCTGGTTCTCACGGTTCACCACATCCTGGCCGACCGCTGGTCGGTGGCGATCCTGTTCGAGGACCTGCTGCGCCTCTACGCCGGCGACCCGCTCACCGCCGTGCCCGTCGCCTACGCCGACTACGTGGCCTGGCGGGCCGAACGACCGCAGAGCTCGAAGGAGGACCTCGACCACTGGCGGCAGGCACTCCAAGGGCTGCCGGACGTACTCGACCTGCCCGCCGACCGGCCGAGACCTCCCGCACGGACCAACGAGGGCCGGCGGCTGCTGTTCGACCTGGACAAGCGGCTCGCGGATGATCTGCGCGAACTCGCCGCCGGGCAGCGCGCCACCCCGTTCATGGTGCTCGTCGCCGGCCTCCAGGCGCTGCTCGCCCGCTACACCGGCCAGCCCGACATCCCGCTCGGCACCCCGATGTCCGCCAGGCCGTACCCCTCGCTCGACCAGACCGTCGGCCTGTTCCTCAATACCGTCGTCCTGCGCGGCGACCTGTCCGGCGACCCCACCTTCACCGAGCTGGTACGGCGCACCAGGGAACGGGTGCTGACCGCCTTCGACCACGCGAGCGTGCCGTTCGAGACCCTCGTCGACGACCTGGCCACCGGCCGGGACCTGTCCCGCAACCCGCTCTTCCAGGTCATGATCGCCTACCAGAGCACTCCGGCCCTGCCGGGCGACTCCCGTGGCCTGCGCCTCGAACGCCTGGACGTCCGGCCCGGCACCGCCATGTTCGACCTGGACCTCATCGTCGAAGAACGCCCCGACGGCGGGCTGCTGTGCGTCCTGGACTACGCCACCGACCTGTTCGACGACGACCGCATCGAACGCCTGGCCGCCCACCTGCGCACCCTGCTCGCCGCCGCCGTCGCCGACCCGGCCCTGCCGCTGTCGCGCCTGCCGCTGATGGGCCCCGGCGAGCTCCAGCGCACCCTGCGCACCTGGAACGACACCACGCTCGCCCACCCCGAGCGCGGCATCCACGAACTCGTCGCCGACCAGGCCGCCCGCACCCCGACGGCGGTGGCGGTCGAAGGCCCGGACGGCTCCACCCTGACCTACGCCGAGCTCGAGTCCCGCGCCGCCGCCCTGGCGGACCGGCTCGGCCGGCTCGGCGTCACCCAGGAGACCCGGGTCGGCGTCTGCCTGCCCCGTGACCCCGGCCTCCTGGTGGCGCTGCTCGCCGTCCTCAAGGCCGGAGGCTGCTACGTCCCCCTGGACCCCGCCTACCCCCCGAACCGCCTGACCCAGATCCTCACCGACTCCGCCGCCACCCTGGTCCTCACCGCCACCCCCTTCACCGACCGACTCCCCGCGAACCCTCCCCTCCTTCTCCTCGACCACCCCGACACCCTCCACCGCGCCGACCACCCCGATCGCCCCGACACCCCTGACCGCTCTGACCAGCCCGATCACCTCGACGCACTCGGCCAGGCCGATGGTCCCGACCATCCCGACCATCCCGACCATCCCGACCATCCCGATCCACAGGGGCGGATGGCGGCGCGTGCCTTCCACCTCGACCAGGCCGCGTACCTCATCTACACCTCCGGCTCCACCGGCCGCCCCAAGGGCGTGGTGGTGCCGCACCGCGGTCTGGTCAGCCTGCTCTCGGATGTACGGACCCGTCCCGGTCTCGCTCCTGGCGCCCGCTATCTGTTCCTGACCTCCGTGTCCTTCGACATCGCCATGATCGAGATCTACGGCCCGCTGGTCACCGGCGGGACGGTCGTGATCGCCTCCACGGCCGACATCGACCGAGTCCACCACCTCATCCAGCACGGCGACCTGCACACCGTCCAGACCACCCCCTCGGTGCTGGAGGGCCTGCTGCCCGCTCTCGCCCACGGCGGCGTCCCCCGAGTGGTCAGCACGGGCGAGGCCCTGCCCGGCCCGCTCGCCGCCCGCCTGCTCAAGGTCACCGGCGAGCTCTGGGACCTGTACGGCCCGACGGAGACGACCGTCTGGTCCACCCGGCTCCAGGTCACCGACGGCACCGGCGGCTCCATCGGCACACCGGTGGCCAACACGACCGCCTATGTAGTGGACAGGGAGCTTCATCCGGTGCCGATCGGGGTGCCTGGGGAGCTGCTCCTGGGCGGCGCGGGTGTGACGCGGGGGTACCACGGCCGGGCGGGGTTGACGGCTGAGCGGTTCGTGCCGGATCCGTTCGGCGGCGGGGGCCGGTTGTATCGGACGGGTGACTTGGTCCGGTGGTGCGCGGACGGGTCGCTGGAGTATCTGGGGCGGCTAGATGATCAGGTGAAGGTTCGCGGGGTGCGGATCGAGCTGGATGAGGTCGCGGCCGTGCTGGGTGAGCATCCGCTGGTGGGGCGTGCGGTGGTGGCCGTTCGGGACGACGCCCCGGGCGGGCGCGGCTTGGTGGCCTACGTGGTGCCGGTACGGGATGCCCAGGATGGTGAAGCGGAGGCTGCGGCCGGGTCGGCGCGTGAGCATGCCGCCGGTGTGTTGCGTGGTCACCTGCGGGCGAGGTTGCCGGAGGCGATGATTCCGGCCGCGTTCGTGCTGGTGGACGACTTCCCGGTGTTGCCCAGCGGCAAGCTGAACCGCGCCGCCCTGCCGCCACCCCCGAAGCCGAGCACCGGAGGCCCCCGCCTGCACCCGCCCCGAACCCCGGCGGAAAGCACTCTGCACGCCATCTGGACCGAACTCCTCCAACGCGACGACATCGGCACCGAGGACGACTTCTTCGCCCTGGGCGGCCACTCCCTGCTGGCCATGCGGCTCGTGGTCAGACTCCGGGACAAGCTCGGCGCCGAGGTATCGCTCCGGCAGTGCTTCGAAACCCCGACGATCGCCGGACTGGCCGACCTCATCACCGCCAGGACCGGCGGGACCATGGAGAGCTCGTTCGCCGAGGCCGCCGGCCGGGCGCGTGACGGACAGGTGCCGCCGTCGCACGCGCAGGCCCGCCTGTGGTTCCTGGACCAGCTCGACCCCGGCAATCCCGCCTACAACGTGGCCTGGGCCGAGCACCTGACCGGCCCCCTCGACCCGGACGCGATGACCGCCGCGTTCGACACGCTGGTGGACCGGCACGAGGCCCTGCGCCTGGTCATCGTGGCGCAGGACGGCGAGCCACTGCTGCGCGAGGGCCCGCACCGGCCCCGCCTGTCCGTACGAGATCTCTCCAGCTCACCGGAGCCCCCAGGAGAAGGGCCCGGCACCGCCGAACCAGGCGGGGATCAACGTGCTGCGACCGATCAGGAGCCCGCGACCGATCACCTTGTCACGTCCGATCGGCCTCCCGCGCCAGGTGTCGTCGTGATCGGGCGGGAGGAGGCGCGCCGTCGGTTCGAGCTGGGGGAGGGGCCGCTGGTGCGGGCGCTGCTGGTGCGCAGCGGGCCGGGTGAGCATGACCTGTTCCTCACCCTGCACCATGTGATCGCCGACCGGTGGAGCCTGTCGATCCTGCTGCGCGACCTGATGGAGCTGTACCGGGCCCAGATCACCGGCACCCCGGCCGAGCTGCCCGAGCTGGCCGCCGGATACCGGGACTTCGCCGTCTGGCACCGGGAACGGGTGTCGGGCCGGGCCGCCGATCTGGCGTACTGGAAGGACGCGCTCGCCGACGCGCCCGCGACGCTGGATCTGCCCGCCGACCGGCACCGGCAGGGGCTGGCGAGCCTGGAGGGGCGGCGGCTGACGTTCACCATCGACGCGGAGACCGTGGCCGCCGTGCGGGCCTGCGCGCTGGAGCGGCAGGTGACGCCGTTCATGGTGCTGCTGGCGGCGTTCCAGGCGGTGCTCGCCCGCTACACCGGGCGGTATGACATCCCGGTCGGCACGCCGGTGTCCGGGCGGGCGCATCCGGAGGTGGAGGAGATGGCGGGGCTCTTCCTCAACACGCTCGTCCTGCGCGGCGACCTGTCCGGCGAGCCGAGCTTCGCCGAGTTGCTGCGCCGCACCCGTGACCGGGTGCTGGACGCGCACGACCATGCCGAACTGCCGTTCGAGGTGCTGGTGCAGGAGCTCGCCGAGGAGCGGGACCTGGCCAGGAACCCGCTGTTCCAGGTGATGCTCGCCTACCAGAACGTGCCGCCGTCGCCGCCGGAGGTGGCGGGGATCGGGCTGCGCACCCTGGACATCGATCCGGGGGTCACGCAGGCGGACCTGCACCTGGTGGTCGAGGAGGCGGACGAGCGGCTCGCGGGAGTGCTGCACTACGCGACCGACCTGTTCGACCACGACCGGATGGAGCGATTCGCCGATCACTTCCGCGCGTTCCTGGCGGCGGCGGTGGCCGACCCCGAGCGCCCGGTGGCCGACGTGCCCATCCTCACCCCCGCCGAGCTGACCACCATCCTGCACGCGAACGACACGACCACCAGCATCGGGTACGCCGACGGTCAGGCGCTCGCGACGCTGCCCGCGCTGGTGGCCGAGCAGGCGCTGCGGACCCCGGACGCGCCCGCGCTGGGTTTCGAGACCCCGCAGGGGGGCTGCGCGTGGCTCACCTACGAGGAGTTCACCGCCAGGGTGAACCGGCTGGCCAGGCGGTTGCGCGCGCTGGGCGCCGGACCGGACCAGGTGGTGGGGGTGTGCCTGGAACGGGGGCCGGAGCTGGTCATCGCGGTGCACGCCGTGGTCGCCGCCGGCGCGGCCTACCTGCCGCTGGAGCCGGACCACCCGGCCGATCGGCTGGCGGGCATGCTGGCCGACGCGGGCGCCCGGCTGGCCATCTCGACCGGCGGCCACGCGGCGCGGCTACCGGACGAGGTCACCGCCGTACTGCTCGACCGCGACGCGGAAGCAGTCGTACCCGACCGCGACGCCGAAGCAGTCGTACCCGACCGTGACGGGGAGGCCGTTGTACGCGACCGCGACGCGGAGGCCGTTGTACGCGACCGCGACGGGGAGGGCGGCGTACCCGATCGCGATGCCGAAGCCGTCGTCGGCGAGGAGTCCGGACCGGTCGGCGTCCCGATCCATCCGGAGTCGCTCGCGTATGTGATCTTCACGTCGGGCTCCACCGGCAGGCCCAAGGGCGTCGGCGTCTCCCACCGCGCGATCGTGAACCGGCTGCGCTGGATGCAGGACGTCTTCCGGCTGACCACCGACGACCGCGTCCTGCACAAGACGCCGTTCTCCTTCGACGTGTCGGTGTGGGAGCTGTTCTGGCCGCTGATGACGGGGGCCGGGCTGGTCGTGGCGCGGCCAGGCGGCCAGGCCGACCCCGCCTACCTGGCCGGCCTGCTCGGCAGCGAGGCGGTCACCACGGCGCACTTCGTGCCGTCCATGCTGGACGCCTTCCTCGCCGAACCCGGCCTGGACGAGCGGCTCGGCGGGCTGCGTACCGTGATCTGCTCGGGGGAGGCGCTCGGCGCCGACCTCGCGGACCGGTTCGCGGCCGCGCTGCCCCGCGCCGGCCTGCACAATCTGTACGGTCCGACGGAGGCGGCGGTCGACGTCTCCTGGCACGCGTGCCGGCCGGGAGAGCCCGCGATCCCGATCGGGCGGCCGGTCGCCAACACCCGCCTGGAGATCCTCGACGAGCGGCTGAACCGTGTGCCGATCGGGGTGCCGGGCGAGCTGTGGATCGGCGGCGTGCAGCTCGCCCGGGGGTACGCCGGCCGGCCGGGGCTGACGGCCGAGCGGTTCGTCCCCGACCCGCACGGGCCGCCCGGCGGGCGGTTGTACGACACCGGCGACCTGGCGCGGTGGCGGCCCGACGGCGAGATCGAGTATCTCGGCCGGTCCGACCACCAGGTCAAGATCCGTGGCATGCGGGTCGAGCTCGGCGAGATCGAGACGGCCCTGACCGGCCTGCCGGGCGTCCGCGCCGCCGCGGTACGCGCGGTCCGGGACGGCGCGGGACTACGCCTGGCCGGTTACGTGGTCCCGGAGAAGGCGGCCGCCGATCACGTGGTCCCCGACAAAGACACGCTGCCCAGCGGAGGACTGGCCGGGGATGGCCCGCCGTCCGACGGAGGCCCGGCCGAGGGGGGCACGCGATCGGGCGGAGGGCTGGCCGCGGGTGGCACGCCGTCCGGCGGAAGCCCGGCCGAGGCAGGGCCGGCCGAGGATGTCCCGGCCGGTCGTGACTGGGCCGGGCTGCTCCGGGACAGGCTGCCGGATCACATGATCCCCAGGACGTGGACCGTGCTGGACGCGCTGCCGCTCAACCGCAGCGGCAAGCTGGACCGCAACGCCCTGCCGGACCCGCGGGCGCCGAGGGCGGCGGCGCACGCCGAGCCGGAGGGCGCCGCCGAGCTGGCCGTCGCCGCGGCCTGGCGCGGCGTCCTCGGGCTGGACCAGGTGTCGGCGCACGACAACTTCTTCGCCGTCGGCGGCGACTCCATCCGCAGCCTCAAGGTGGTCGCCCGCCTGCGCGAGGCCGGCTACGCCGTGCGGCTTGAGCAACTCTTCCTCCACCAGACCGTCCGCGAACTCGCCGGACGGCTCCTGCCCGCCCAAGCAGCCGAACGCCCCGAGGCGGCGCCCGCGGCGTTCGGCCTGCTCAACCCCGAGGATCTGGCACGAATGCTGGAAGGCGAGAAGCGATGACAGTGACGACGGGAGCCGCACGCGGCCTGGAGGACGCCTATCCTCTGGCCGCGCTGCAGGCAGGCATGCTCTACCACAGCGCGTACGAGCCGGACGCGACCACCTACCACGACCTGACCACGATGACGCTGCGCGGCCGGTTCGAGCGGGAGGCCTTCGAGGCGGCGCTGGCCGAGGTGACGGCCCGCCATCCGGTGCTGCGCACGTCGATGGACCTGACGGGGTTCAGCGAGCCGCTGCAGTTCGTGCACCGCTCGGCCGTGCTGCCGCTGGAGGTGACGGATCTGTCGGGCGATCCGGCGGCCCGCGAGGAGGTGGCGCGGTGGGCGGAGGAGGAGAAGCGGCGGCCGTTCGACTGGGCGACGCCGCCGCTGGCCCGCGCGCACGTCCACCTGTTCGAGGAGGACCTGTTCGCCTTCAGCCTGAGCTTCCACCACGCGATCCTCGACGGGTGGAGCGTGGCCGCCCTGATCACCGAGCTGTTCCGCCGCTACCACGGGCAGCTGACCGGCGAGCCGCTCCCGGTCGAGCGGCCTGGGGCCGCCTTCCGGGAGCTGGTCGCCACCGAGAGGGCCACGCTCGCCTCCGCCGAGGCGCGCGACTTCTGGCACGCCCAGGTGGCCGACGCCCCCGACACGCGCCTGCCCCGCCTGCCGGACCGGCCGGGGGGCGAGGGCGTCGAGGTGCTGCGCCTGCCGATGGAGCTGGAGCGGGTGGAGGAGGCGGCCCGGCAGCTTAAGGTGCCGCTGCGCACCGTGCTGCTCGCCGCGCACCTGCGCGTCCTGGCGCTGCTCACCGGCGAGAGCGAGGTGCTGACCGGCCTGGTCACGCACAGCCGCCCGGAGAGCGAGGCGGGCGAGGAAGTGCTCGGCCTGTTCCTGAACACCGTCCCGCTGCGCGTCGACGTGGCCGCCCCGACCTGGGCGGAGCTGGTACGGCGGGTGTTCGACGCGGAGGTGGCGCTGCTGCCGCACCGGCAGTATCCGCTGTTCGAGATCCAGCGGGCGGCCGGCCGCTCGCCGCTGCTGGACGTGCTGTTCGACTTCCGCGACTTCCACGTCTACCGGGGCATGTCGGGCATCGACATCGTGGAGCAGGACTTCTTCGAGCAGACGGACCTGCCGTTCGCGGCCGGGTTCACCCGCTCGCGCGAGCACGGCGGCTTCGACCTGACCATCACCTACGACCGGGGCCAGTTCGGCGCCGGGCAGATCGCCCGCGCCGGTGAGCTGTACGCGACGGCGCTGCGGCAGGCCGCCGACGTCGGCGCCGACCCCCGCGACACCGCCCCCTACCTGACCGGTGACGCCGCGGCCATCGACGGCTGGAACGCCACCGCCCGCCCCTACCCGGCCACCACCCTGCACGAGCTGATCGCCGAGCAGGCCACGCGCACCCCGACCGCGCCCGCCGTCTGCTACGACGGCACCTGGCTCACCTACCGGGAGCTGGCGGCGCGCGCCCGGGCGGTCACCGCCCGGCTGCTGGCGGCGGGCACCGCCCCCGGCGACGTCGTCGGCGTCTGCCTGGAACGCGGGCCCGACCTGCTGCCCGCGCTGCTCGGCGTGCTCGGCGCCGGCGCCGCCTACCTGCCGCTGGAGCCGGAGCTGCCGCCGGAGCGACTCGCGTACATGATCGAGGAAGCGGGGGCGCGCGTCGTGCTCACCGGTGCGGCCGGGGCGGCGGGACTGCCGGACGGTGTCGCCCTGCCCGTGAGCGGCCCCGCGCCGCAGCCAACCGCGCCGCAGGCAACCGCGCCGCAGGCCGCCGTGGCGGCGCGCGCGCACCCGGACTCACTCGCGTACGTGATCTTCACGTCGGGCTCCACCGGCAGGCCCAAGGGCGTCGGCGTCTCCCACCGCGCGATCGTGAACCGGCTGCTGTGGATGCAGGACACCTTCCAGCTGGCCCCCGGCGAGCGCGTCCTGCACAAGACGCCGCTGTCGTTCGACGTGTCGGTGTGGGAGCTGTTCTGGCCGCTGACGGTCGGGGCCGGGCTGGTCGTCGCCGAGCCCGGCGCGCACCGCGACGGCGCCCGCCTGGCCGCGCTCGCCACCGAGCAGCGGGTCAGCACCCTGCACTTCGTCCCGTCCATGCTGGAGCTCTTCCTCGACGAGCCGG
This sequence comes from Nonomuraea glycinis, assembly GCF_035920485.1. Taxonomy (GTDB): domain Bacteria; phylum Actinomycetota; class Actinomycetes; order Streptosporangiales; family Streptosporangiaceae; genus Nonomuraea; species Nonomuraea glycinis. The sequence continues at coordinate 7,925,512 of NZ_CP109166.1, read as the reverse complement.
ACCTGCCGGCCGCGACCCGCGTCATCTGCTCCGGCGAGGCGCTCAGCGCCGAGCTCGCCGCCCGCTTCCACGAGCGCCTCCCGGACACCGCGCTGCACAACCTGTACGGTCCGACCGAGGCGGCGGTCGACGTCACCTGGCACGCCTGCGCGCCCGGCGAGAGCCTGGTGCCCATCGGCGGGCCGGTCGCCAACACCCGACTGGAGATCCTCGACGCCGACGGTCGCCGGGTCCCCGTCGGCACGCCCGGAGAGCTGTGCCTCGGCGGCGTCCAGCTCGCCCGCGGCTACGTCAACCGGCCGGGACTGACCGCCGACCGGTTCATCCCGGATCCGTACGGTCCGCCCGGCGCCCGCCTCTACCGCACCGGCGACGTGGCCCGCTGGCTGCCCGGCGGCGAGGTGCAGTACCTGGGCCGGACCGACTTCCAGGTGAAGATCCGGGGCCAGCGGGTGGAGCTCGGCGAGATCGAGGCGCTGCTCGCCGCCCACCCGGCCGTCCGCGCCGCCGTCGTCGTCCTGCGCGGCGAACGCCTGGTCGGCTACATCGTCCCCGACGGTAAGGAACTCCCCGACGGCGAGGAGCTCCCCGACGGCGAGGAGCTGCCCGACCTGGCTTCGGTCCTGCGCCGGCAGCTGCCCGACTCCATGGTCCCGGCCACCTGGGTACGGCTCGACGCGCTGCCCGTCACCGCCAACGGCAAGCTCGACCGGGCCGCGCTGCCCGACCCGGGCGACGCCGGCCGCGCCCCGTACCTGCCGCCCCGCGACCCGTTCGAGGCCAAGCTGGCCACCCTGTGGGAGGAGACGCTCGGCGTCGACGCCGTCAGCGTCCACGACGACTTCTTCGCTCTGGGCGGCCACTCCCTGCTCGCTCTGCGCCTGACCATGCGGCTGCGCAAGGAGTTGGGCCGCGACGTGCCGCTGTCCACGGTGCTCACCGCGCCGACCGTCGCCCAGCTCGCCGTCGAGCTGCGCCGCCCGCAGGACAACGACGGCGCCCCCCAGCGGATCGTGCCGCTGCGCCCGGCCGGGGAGCGCGACCCGCTCTTCCTGTTCCACGCGCTCGGCGGCCAGGTCTTCCGCTACCTGCCGCTGACCCGCCACCTCGGCACCGACCAGCCGGTCTACGCGGTGCAGGCGGCCGGTCTGGCCCCCGGCGAGCGACCGCACGCGACGCTGGCGGAGATGGTCGACGACTACACCGCGCACCTGCTCCAGGTCCGCCCGCACGGCCCGTACGTGCTCGGCGGCTACTGCATCGGCGGCAACATCGCGCTGGAGACCGCCCGGCGGCTGCGCGCGATGGGCGAGCAGGTGCCGCTCGTCGTCCTGTTCTACTCCGACGCCGCCGAGCCGGTGTTGCGCGCCTCGCTGGAGGACGACGCGGTGCTGCTCATGCACGCGCTGGCCGGCGGCCCGGTGCAGGTGAACCTGGACGACCTGCACCAGATGGACCCTGACGAGCGGCTGCTCGCCGTGATCGACGCCGCCGCCCGCGCCGACAAGCTGCAGCCCGACACGGCCGACCTGCGCCAGGCGCGCCGCTTCGTCGAGGTCTTCCGCGCCAACGCGCACGCCGTCGGCCACTACCGGCACGAGCCGTACGACGGCGACGTCCTGCTGTTCTCACCCACCGCCGAAGGCGTCGCACCCGACGACATGGGCTGGGGCGACGTCGTCACCGGACGGCTGCGCATCTCACCCATCCACGGCGAACGTTTCACCGTCATGTACGAACCCAGGGTCGCCCTCGCGGCCGCCGAGTTGAGGAGCAGCGTCGACCATGGCCTCACCCCCCACGACTGAACCCACGACCCTCTGGAGGAACAGGGACTTCCTCAAACTGTGGACCGGCGAGAGCCTGTCCCTGGTCGGTTCCCAGGTCACCGTGCTGGCCATGCCGATCGTGGCCTACCTGTGGCTGAACGCCTCCGTCGCCGAGATGGGCGTGCTCGGCGCGCTGGCCAGGCTGCCCATGGTGCTGTTCTTCGTGGTGGGCGTCTGGGTGGACCGGATGCGCCGCCGCCCGGTCCTCATCTGGAGCGACGTCTTCCGCGCGTTCATGCTCGCCACCGTGCCGGTGCTGTTCGCCATGGACATGCTGACGCTGTGGTGGCTGTACGTGGTCGTGTTCTCGATGGGCGTGGCGGGGGTGCTGTTCGAGATCGCCTACCGCTCCTACCTGCCGATCCTGGTGCCGCCGGAGCACCTCGGCGACGGCAACAGCAAGCTGCAGCTCAGCGACTCCGTCTCCAAGGCGGTCGGCCCCAGCCTGGCCGGCGTCCTCATCGCCACCCGCTCGGCGCCGCTGGTCATCCTGGTGGACGCGGTCAGTTACGTGCTGTCGGCGCTGTGCCTGATCTCCATCCGCAAGCGGGAGGACCCGCCGCCGCCCGACGACGGCGGCACCATGATCGCGGCCATCCGGCAGGGGTTCGGCTTCGTGATGTCGCAGCCGATCATCCGCCCGCTGGCCATCGCCAGCGCCGTCTACTCCTTCTTCGACATCGGCATCCTGCAGACCCTCTACATCCCGTACGTGATCGACGGCGCCGGGGTGCCGGCCGGCTGGGTCGGGGCGGTGCTGGCCGTCGGCGGGGTCGGCGCGATCGCGGGCGCGTGGCTGTCGGTGCGGCTGATGAAGCGGGCGGGGCCGGGGCCGACGATGTTCTGGTCGACGGTCGTCGGCAACAGCGCGCTCATCCTGGTGCCGCTCGCGGGCGGCCCGCTGTGGCTGGCGATCGGCATCCTGGCCGTGTCCCAGCTGCTCGTCGGCCTGTGCACGCAGATCTTCGTGGTCAACAACATCACCGTGCTGCAGTCGGCGGCGCCGCGCGAGCTCGTCGGCCGGGTGATCGCCACCATCTGGGCGATGGGGCTGGTGCCCGCGCCGCTGGGCGCCCTGGTCGCCGGGCTGCTCGGTCAGGCGGTGGGCATGCGGCCGGTGGTCCTGGTCGCGGCGGTGATCGGCGCGGTGGTGCCGATGATCGTGCTGGCCAGGTCGCCGATCCCGAAGATGCGCGAGATGCCGCAGGCGCCGCTCACGAGCTGAGCTCGGCCAGCCAGCCCAGCTGCTCGGCGCGGTCGTCCACGGTGGGCGCGTTGAGTCCGACGATCAGCCTGGTCGCGCCCGCCTTGCGGTAGGCGGCGAGCCGCTCGCGCACCCGCTCGGGGGTGCCGCACAGGGACAGGGCGTCGACCAGGTCGTCGGGCAGCTCCTCCACGGCCTCGCCCAGGTCGCCGTCGAAGTAGGCGTCCTGGACGCGGGTGGCGGCCGGGCCGAAGCCGAGCCGGTGGGCCAGCCGGTTGTAGAAGTTCACCCCCCGGCTGCCCATGCCGCCGAGGTAGAGGGCCAGCATGGGCCGGATGAGGTCGCGGGCGTAGTCGGCGTCGTCGTCCACCATGGCCATCACCATGGGCGACACCTCCACCCGCGTCACGTCCCGCCCGGCTCGGGCGGCCCCGGCGCGCAGGTGCTCCATCGTGTCGGCGAGGTGCTCGGGCGGGAAGTGGATGGGCAGCCAGCCGTCGGCGATCTCCCCGGCCAGCTCGACCGCCTTCGGCCCCATGGCCGCCAGGTGGACGGGCAGGGGCTTGCGCACCGGTGAGACCGTCATGCTCAGCGCCTTGCCGCGGCTGTCGGGCAGCGGCAGCACGATCTCGGGCCCGTCGTGCTCGACCGGCCGCCCGTCCAGCGCGGTCCGTACCACGCTCACGTAGTCGCGCAGGTGGGCCAGCGGCCGCTCGTAGCGGTGCCCGTGCCAGCCCTCGGCCACCTGCGGCCCGGAGGCGCCGAGCCCGAGCAGGAACCGGCCGCCCGACAGGCGGTCGACCGTGGCGGCGGCCATCGCCGCGGAGATCGCGGTACGGCCCGACACCTGCAGCACGCCGGTGCCGAGGTTGATGCGCTCCGTGCCGGCCGCCAGCCACGCCATCGTGGTGACCGGATCGACCCCGTAGCCTTCGGAGGCCCACACCGAGTCGTAGCCCAGCCGCTCGGCCTCTCGCACGAGCTTCAACTGGGCCTCGTGGGTGGCCGCCACCGGCCCCAGGGTGCCAATGCTGAATCCGAGCCGCACTGCCGCCTCCTCAACGCCGGGGATCTTGCCACTTTCCCGCAGAATGTCCGGCAAATCCAGGGGTCCGCGGGTCCGGAAGGCCCGGGTCCGCGCGTCAGGAGTCGACGGTGTAGGTGGACTGGACGACGCCCGCGCCGAACACCTGGGTGAACCGGTGGGTGAGCGAGACGTCGCCGTCGAGCGGGCCGAACAGCGGCAGGCCGGTGCCCAGCAGGACGGGCACCGTGGTGATGGTCAGATCGTGGATCAGTCCCGCCCGCAGGAACGAGCGGATCACCTGGCCGCCGTCGGCGTAGACGCGCTTGACCCCGCTCTCGGCCAGCCCCTCGATGAGCCGGTCGAGGTCGCGGTAGACGGTGACGCGCGGGTCCGCGCCGGGCTCCAGGCGGGTGCTGAGCACGGCGACCCGCATCCCTTCGTACGGCCAGGAGTCGAACCTCAGCCCCGCCTCGTAGGTGCCCCGGCCCATCACGACGGCGTCGACGCCGGCGATGAACTCCTGGTAGCCGAGGTCCTCGCCGGCGGCCTCGCCCCGGCTGGTGAGCCAGGCGAGGTCACCGTCGGGCCGGGCGATGAAGCCGTCGAGGCTGGTGCCGATGAACACCGAGGCGGTGAACGGTGTGGTCATGGTCGTCTCACTTCCCGCCGTCGGCCCGGTAGGGGCGCAGCGTCTGGTCGGGCCGTGCCGCCCGACCGCTCGCGCGGCGGCCCCCAGGATCGCCTCGTCGCTGGTCGTACGCGGTCGCGCCACGGACACCCCCGTTCGTCACCGGAGGCTCGCCACCGTACTCCGGCAGCGCCGTCATGGTAAATGATCGTACATTTATGAACTGGATCGTACGGATCTACTTTGTAAAGCGCCAGGCGGCTCAGTGCACGAAGAAGCCGCCGTCGACGAACAGCATCTGGCCAGTGACGAACGCGCTGGCGTCGCCGGCCAGGAAGACGGCGGCGCCGGCGAAGTCCTGCGGCAGCCCGTTGCGGCCGGCCATGTGCCGGGCGGCCATGTGCTCGACGCGGCCGGGGACGGCCTGGGCGGGCTCGGTGAGCGGGGTGAGCACGAAGCCGGGGATGATCGTGTTGACGCACACGCCGCGCGGCGACCAGGCCTCGGCCTGCGAACGGGTCAGCCCGCCGAGGGCGGCCTTGGCGGCGCCGTACACGCCGCTGTCGCCGAAGGCGCTGACGGTCTGCTGGGAGCCGATGTTGATGATGCGGCCCCAGCCGCGCTCGGCCATGCGCGGGCCGAAGTGCTGGCCGAGCAGGAAGGGGGCGGTGAGGTTGACCGCGATGGTCTGCTCGTAGTCGTCGGCGGTGAGCTCGGCCATGGGTTTGCGGATGTTGTTGGCGGCGTCGTTGACCAGGATGTCGATCCGGCCGGCCGTCGCGCAGACCCGCTCGACCGCCTGCCGGTCGCCCAGGTCGGCGCTGATGCTGAGGGCTCGCACGCCGTGCCCGCCGAGCCGCTCGACGGCCTGGTCGAGCTCGGCCTGCCTGCGCGCCACGATCACCACCTCCGCGCCGGCCCGCCCGAGGGCCTCGGCGATGGCGAGGCCGATGCCGGAGCTGCCGCCGGTCACGAGGGCGCGCCGGCCGGCGAGGGAGAACAGATCCTGGAGGTAGTCGGTCACGACCGGAGAAGGTAGCACGGACGCGCGCTCGACCCTTGCCCGAGGAGCACGCGAAAGGTACGCTGAACCGCCCGTCACCAAAAGGCAACCGTCCCACTAGGGAGTATAGCAGCTAATGGCTAATCGTCAAGATGCTCTTGCTGAAGCCCTTGACACCGAACAGCGTGTCGTCTCGGCGCTGTACGACCGGCTCGACCAGGCCAGGACGCGCGCGCGGGCGACGCTGCGCCAGGTGCACGGCCTGGGCGGCGCGAGCGGCAGCCGCCAGGCCATGGTGGAGCGCGAGGTGATGGCGTCGGAGCAGGCCAGGCGGCTGGCGCAGCTGCACGCCGTCGAGCGCGGCCTGTGCTTCGGCCGGATCGACGACCGCTCGGGCCGGACCGTCTACGTCGGCCGGATCGGGCTGCGGGACGAGGAGCACGAGTCGGTGCTGATCGACTGGCGGGCCCCGGCCGCCCGCGCCTTCTACGTCGCCACGGCCACCGACCCCGGCGCCGTGCTGCGCCGCCGCCACCTGCACACCCGGGACCGCCAGGTGGTGGGGCTCGACGACGAGGTGTTCGACCTGGCGGGGCTGAGCGACGGCGACCGACGCACGCTGGTGGGCGAGGCGGCCCTGCTGGCGGCGCTGCGCCGGGGCAGGACGGGCCGGATGGGCGACGTGGTGGCCACCATCCAGACCGAGCAGGACCGGGTGATCCGCGCCTCCATGCAGGGCGCCCTGGTGGTGCAGGGCGGGCCCGGCACCGGCAAGACGGTGGCCGCCCTGCACCGCGCCGCCTACCTCCTCTACACCCACCGCGCCACGCTGGAGCGCCGCGGCGTGCTGGTGGTGGGCCCGAACGCGATGTTCCTGCGCTACATCGGCCAGGTGCTGCCCGCGCTGGGGGAGACGCAGGTGGTGATGGCCACGCTCGGGGAGCTGTTCCCGGGGGTGCGCGCCACCGCCGCCGACGAGCCGCGGGCCGCGGTGGTCAAGGGCGACGCCCGGATGGCCGCCGTGGTGGCCGGGGCGGTGCGGGAGCGACAGCGGGTGCCCGACGGGGACCTGGAGGTGGTGACCGACGGGCTCACGCTGCGGGTGCCGTACGAGGTGTGCGCGGGGTTGCGGGCGCGCGCGCAGGCGGTGCGCCTGCCGCACAACATGGCACGCAAGCTGTACGTCCTGGAGATGCTCAAGGAGCTGGCCCTGGCCGAGGCGCGGGCGCTGGAGGCCTCGCTGCGGCTGGAGGAGATGGAGCTGGAGGACCCGGAGCTGGCCGGGCCGCTGGATCTGGAGGGGGAGCTGGACGAGGTCGACCTGCGGCTGAACGGGCGGCGGCTGTGGGCGGAGCCGGAGGTGCGCCGGGCGCTCGACGCGCTGTGGCCGGAGCTGACGCCGCAGCGGCTGATCGCGTGGCTGCTGGCCTCGCCGCGGACGCTGCGGGCGCTCGTACCGCCGGGGCTGGACTGGCGGGCGCTGGTGCGGCCGGCGGACGCCGCCTGGACGGTGGACGACGTGCCGCTGCTGGACGAGGCCGCCGAGCTGCTGGGCGAGGACGACTCGGCCGAGCGGGAGGCGAGCAGGCGGCGGCGCGAGGACTGGCAGGAGCAGGAGCTGTACGCCGCGGAGGTGCTGGAGTCGACGGGACTGGCGCGGGAGGGCATCTTCCAGCGGGCGGAGGTGCTGGCCGAGCGGCACGCCGACGACGGGGAGGAGCTGAGCACCGCGGACCGGGCCGCGCGCGACCGGACGTGGGCGTACGGGCATGTGATCGTGGACGAGGCGCAGGAGCTGTCGGCGATGGCGTGGCGGCTGGTCATGCGCCGGGTGCCGGCCAAGTCACTGACGGTCGTGGGCGACATCGCGCAGACGGGTTCGGCGGCGGGCGCCCGGTCGTGGGGCGAGGTGCTGGACCCCTACCTGGAGGGGCGCTGGCGGCAGGAGCGGCTGGAGGTGAACTACCGGACCCCGGCCGAGATCATGCGGGTGGCGGCCGACGTCCTGCGCGCGATCGATCCGGCGCTGCGGCCGCCGGAGTCGGTGCGCGAGGGGGAGGCCGAGCCGCGTGCGGTCCGTTCTGGCGTGGCGGGCCTGCCGGGTGTCGTGGCGCGGGAGCTGGCGGCGATCGGCGAGGGCCGGCTCGGCGTGGTGACCTCCGATGCCGTGCACGGGCGGGTGGCGGCGCTGTTCCCGGACGGCGGTCTGGACGCGCCGGTGACGGTGCTGACGGTGACGCAGGCCAAGGGGCTGGAGTTCGACGGGGTCGTGGTGGTGGACCCGGCGGGGATCATGGCGCAGTCGCCGATGGGGACGCGGGACCTGTACGTGGCGATCACCCGGGCGACCAGGCGGCTGACGGTGGTCCACGAGGGCGAGCCGCCCGCGCTGCTGGACCGCCTCGTCAAGGAATCTACAATGTAAAGGCGCCGGCCGGTCACGTCCCGTACAGATCCTCGGCGACCTCGCGCATGCGATGGCTGACCTTGCTCAGGCAGTGGAGCATGTCGGTGTCGAGGTAGTTCATGATCGACTGGTATTGCTGCAGGCCGGCGTCGTTGATCTGCTCGACGAGCTTCAGACCGGCCGGGGTGAGCTCGACCCGGCGCACGCGGCGGTCGTGCGGGTCCTCGTGCCGGCTGACGAGGCCGTGGGCGACCAGCCGGTCCACGATGCCGGTGACCGTGCCGAGCGCGACGCCGAGGTGATGGGACAGCTCCTGGCCGGTGGCCGAGCCGCTCACCGACACCATCATGACCACCATGAGCTGGCGCATCGTCAGGTTGGAGGAGAACAGGGGAGACTGCAGCCGGGAGAAGGCCTTGACGATGCCGCGCTGGTTTTCGAGGATCCGCCGGGTCAGTTCTTCACGTTCGTCGTTCACATTCGCCTCTCGTTCCTGAGAAGGTTATCAGGAAAGTCACGTCGTCCTAATATTTCGTTCAAGGCGAAGTGTTAGTCTCTGGGCAATATATTTTCGAAGGGACGCCGATGACCGCACTCGCCCGGTTAAGCCTCGCCAATCGCAGTCTTGTGATCTTGCTCGCGGTGGTGCTGACCGCCTTCGGCGCGTTCACGATCCCGCAGCTCAAGCAGCAGTTGCTGCCCTCCCTGTCCTTCCCGGGCGCGTTCGTGGTGGCGTCCTACCCCGGCGCTTCGCCGGACATCGTCGAAGAGCAGGTCACCCAGCCGATCGAGGACTCCTTCCAGGGCCTGGACGGCATGGAGACGCTGACCTCGACCTCCAAGGAGGGCCTGGCGCAGATCCAGGTGGCCTTCGCGTTCGGCACCGACATCGAGGCGTCGGTGAACAAGATGCAGCAGGCGGTGTCCCGGATCCAGGGCCGGCTGCCGGCCAATGTCGAGCCGCAGGTGGTGGCGGGCAACACCGACGACATCCCCGTGCTGGTGCTGAGCGTGGGCGACGGCGGCGATCCCCGCGCGATGGCCGACGAGCTGCGCAAGATCATGGTGCCGGAGCTGCAGGCCGTCGACGGAGTGCGCGAGGTCCAGGTCACCGGCATCCGCGACGAGGTGGTGACGATCACCCCCGACGTGAAGAAGATGGCACTGGCCGGGGTGTCGCCGGCGCAGATCCCCGAGGTGCTGCGGGCCAACGGCACGCCGATCCCGGCGGGCGCGCTGGTCGACGACGGCAAGTCCCTGACGGTGCAGGTGGGCACGCGGGTCGACTCGCTCGCCAAGCTGCGCGGCCTCTACCTGACGCCGGCCCAGCCGCAGGCCCAGCCCCAGCAGCCCCAGCAGTCCCAGCCGCAGCAGGCCCGCCCCGGCCAGCCGCAGGCTCAGGCACAGACGCAGGCTCAGGCGCAGCCGGTGGTCAAGCCCAAGCCGCTCAAGCCGGTGAAACTGGGCGACGTGGCCACGATCGAGCGTGACCTGGCCGACGCCACCACCATCACCCGCACCGACGGCAAGACCAGCCTCGGCGTGTCGGTGACGATGGCACCCGACGGCAACGCGGTGGCGATCTCGCACGACATCGCCGCGAAGCTGCCCGAGCTCGGCCGGGCGCTCGGCGACAGCTCCGACAAGGCGGTGGAGGTCGTCTTCGACCAGGGCCCGTACGTGGAGGAGTCGATCGAGAGCCTCACCACCGAGGGCCTGCTCGGCCTGGGCTTCGCGGTGCTGGTCATCCTGGTCTTCCTGCTGTCGGTGCGCTCCACCGTGGTGACCGCGGTGTCCATCCCGCTGTCGGTCGTGATCGCGCTGATCGCCCTGTGGGCGGGCGACTACTCCCTCAACATGCTGACGCTCGGCGCGCTGACGATCGCGGTCGGGCGGGTGGTGGACGACTCGATCGTGGTGCTGGAGAACATCAAACGCCACCTCAGCTACGGCGAGGCGAAACAGTCCGCCATCCTCGCCGGTGTGCGCGAGGTGTCCGGCGCGGTGACAGCGTCCACGCTGACGACGGTCGCGGTGTTCGCGCCGATCGCCATCGTGGGCGGCATGGTGGGCGAGCTGTTCAGCCCGTTCGCGATCACCGTCGCGGTCGCGCTGCTGGCCTCGCTGGTGGTGTCGCTGACGGTGGTGCCGGTGATGGCGTACTGGTTCCTCAAGGCGCCCGACCTGACGCCGGAGCAGGCCCGCGCCCAGCGGGACGCCGCCGAGGCCAAGGAGCTGCGCAGCCCCCTGCAGCGCGCCTACCTGCCGGTGCTGCGCTTCGCCACCCGCTTCAAGCTGGTGACGGTGCTGATCGGAGTGGCGGTGATGGTCGGCACCATCGCGCTGGCCGGCGGCCTGCGCACCAACTTCCTGGACTCCTCCGGCCAGAACACGATCTCGCTCAGCCAGCGGATGCCCGTCGGCAGCGACCTGGCGACCACCGACAAGGCCGCCGCCAAGGTCGAGGACGTCCTGGCCGGCCTCGACACGGTGGAGTCCTACCAGGTGAACGTGGGCGGCGGCAACGCCATGATGGGCGGCACCGGCGGCGGCGCCGACCGGGCCTCCTACTCGGTGACGCTCAAGGAGGACGCCGACACGCCCCAGGTGGAGCAGCAACTCCGCGACAAGCTCGCCACCCTGTCGGGCATCGGCGAGGTCACCGTCGGCGGCGCCGGCGGAGGCGGCGGCGGGTTCTCCAGCGACACGGTGGACGTGATCGTGCGGGCCCCCGACACCGACGCGCTGCGCACGGCCGCCGACGCGGTCACCGCGGCGATGGGCCAGGTGACCGGACTGCGCGACGTGGCGTCCAACCTGGAGACCAGCGCCCCGCGCATCGAGGTCCGCGTCGACCGGGAGGAAGCCGCCGAGCGCGGCCTGTCGGAGGCGCAGATCGGCCAGGCGGTGGCGCAGGCGTTCCGCGGCGCGCCGCTGGGCGAACTCACCCTCGACGGCCGGGCCAGCGACCTGGTGCTGCGCGGCGGCGACGCGCCGGAGAACGTCAAGGCGGTCAAGGACCTGGAGCTGGCGACCGCCGCCGGCATGGTGAAACTGTCCACGGTGGCCGACGTCGAGCAGGTCGCCGGTCCCACCCAGATCACCAGGATCGACGGCGAACGCTCGGCGACGGTGTCGGCCAAGGCGTCCGCCGCCGACCTGGGCGCCGTCACCCAGACCCTGACCACCAAGCTCGACGGGCTCGGCCTGGCCGCCGGCTCGTCGTACGAGATCGGCGGCGCGTCCGCCGACCAGGAGGACGCCTTCGCGGATCTGGGGCTGGCGATGCTGGCCGCCATCGCGATCGTGTTCATGATCATGGTGGCGACGTTCCGGAGCTTCGTGCAGCCGCTCATCCTGCTGGTGTCGATCCCGTTCGCGGCGACCGGCGCGGTGGGCCTGCTGGTGGCGACGGACACGGCGATGGGCGTCCCCGCGCTGATCGGCATGCTCATGCTGATCGGCATCGTGGTGACGAACGCGATCGTGCTGATCGACCTGATCAACCAGTACCGGGACCAGGGCATGGGCATCGTGGAAGCGGTGATCGAAGGCGGCCGCCGCAGACTGCGGCCGATCCTGATGACCGCGATCGCGACCATCTGCGCCCTGATCCCGATGGCGCTCGGCGTGACCGGCTCGGGCGGGTTCATCTCCCAGCCGCTGGCGATCGTGGTGATCGGCGGCCTGGTCACCTCGACGCTGCTCACGCTCGTCCTGGTGCCGACGCTCTACACGATGGTCGAGCGGGGCAAGGAGCGGCTGCGCCGCACCCCCGCCCCCGCCCAGCCCGAGGCCAAGGTGCTGACGCCGACGTCATGACCCCCGCCCCTGCCGGGGCGCCGTCCGCCCGTACGACCTGCGTGCCGTACGGGCGGACACGGGTGCATACACTTGTCCGACGTGACTTCCAAGCCGCTTATCCCCGATGTTCTGGCCGCCCGATACGCCTCGCCCGAGCTGGCCCGCCTGTGGTCGCCCGCATACAAGGTGGTCGCGGAGCGGCGGCTGTGGCTGGCGGTCCTGCGCGCCCAGGCCGAGCTCGGCGTGGCGGTCCCCGAGCAGGCGATCGGCGACTACGACAAGGTCGTCGACCAGGTCGACCTGGCCTCGATCGCCGAGCGGGAGCGGGTGACGCGCCACGACGTCAAGGCGCGCATCGAGGAGTTCAACGCGCTGGCCGGGCACGAGCAGGTGCACAAGGGCATGACCTCCCGTGACCTGACGGAGAACGTCGAGCAGCTGCAGGTGCGCGACAGCCTCCTGCTGGCCCGCGACCGCGTCGTCGCCCTGCTGGCCCGCCTCACCGCGCTGGCCACCGAGCACGAGGCCACCGTGCTGGCCGGCCGCTCGCACAACGTGGCGGCGCAGGCCACCACCCTCGGCAAGCGGTTCGCCTCCGCCGCCGACGAGCTGCTCGTCGCCTACCGCAGGCTGGACGAGCTCATCGCCCGCTACCCGCTGCGCGGCGTCAAGGGCCCGGTCGGCACCGCCCAGGACATGCTGGACCTGCTGGGCGGCGACGCGGGCAAGCTCGCCGAGCTGGAGGACCGGGTGGCCGGCCACCTGGGCTTCCCCCACCGCTTCACCAGCGTCGGCCAGGTCTATCCCCGCTCGCTCGACTACGAGGTGGTCACCGCCCTGGTCCAGCTCGCCGCCGCCCCCTCCTCCCTCGCCAAGACCATCCGGCTGATGGCCGGGCACGAGCTGGTCACCGAGGGGTTCAAGGAGGGTCAGGTCGGCTCCTCGGCGATGCCCCACAAGATGAACACCCGCTCCTGCGAACGCGTCAACGGCCTGACCGTGGTGCTGCGCGGCTACGCCTCCATGGTCGGGGAGCTGGCCGGCGACCAGTGGAACGAGGGCGACGTGTCCTGCTCGGTGGTGCGCCGGGTGGCGCTGCCGGACGCGTTCTTCGCCTTCGACGGGCTGATGGAGACGATGCTGACGGTCCTGGACGAGTTCGGCGCGTTCCCGGCGGTGATCTCCGCCGAGCTCGACCGCTACCTGCCGTTCCTGGCCACGACCAAGATGCTGATGGCGGCCGTCCGGTCCGGGATGGGCCGCGAGCAGGCCCACGAGCTGATCAAGGAGCACGCGGTCGGGTCGGCGCTGGCGATGCGCTCGCGCGGCGCCGCCAACGAGCTGCTCGACCGGCTGGCCGCCGACGACCGCTTCCCCCTGGACCGGCCGGCGCTGGACGCTTTGCTGGCGGACCGGGTGTCGTTCACCGGCGCGGCGGCCGGCCAGGTGGCGGCCGTGTCCGAGCAGGTGGGGCACGTGGTGGCCGCTCACCCGGACGCGGCCGCCTATCGGCCGGGCGCGATCCTGTGACCGACCGGCTCGCCCCGTCCCGGCACGGACTCCCGCCCGTCCGGCTCACCCTGTTCCAGTACGGACTCCCGCCTGTTCGGGTCGTCCCCCCAGCGCGCCCGTCGGGGTTGGGCCTTCGGGGTGAGCTTCCGGCTGCCGGTCTCCTGATGGGCGGGTTCGCCATGGAGCCTGGGGAGGCGGGTTGATCCACTTCGCCACGGAGGCCGGGGAGGCGGGTTGATCCACGAGTTCACCGGCCTGGCGGAGCTGCGGGCCGCTTGCGATGACGACCTGCTGGTGTGGGCGGCGCAGGATCTGACCGGCCGGGCGCGGGCCTGGGCGTTCGGCGACGCGGTGGTGGCCGCCGCCCCGGACATCTCCCGCGGCGACCGGCTCGCCGTCCTGGGCGGCACGCGTACGGCCCCCGCGGTGGAGCTGGTGCGGCACGCGCTCGCCGAGCTGGGGCCCGGCTACCGCCCGTTCGGGGAGCGGGAGCTGATGAGGCGGGTGACGGGGGAGCTGACCGGGCTGACGGTCGCGGGCGAGTTCTCCTGGATGAGCCTCACCCGCCTTCCGCCCCCGGCCCCCCACCCCGCCTGGGACGCCGGGCCGGTCGGCTGGCTGGACGAGGGGGACGACGAGCAGGTGGCGGCGCTGCTCGCCCGGCACGCGCCCGGATCGTACGCGGTCCCGGGGGCCGTGGGGGTGCGGCGGTGGGCCGGGGTGCGGATCGACGGGATGCCGGCGTCGGTCGCGGCCGAGGCCTGGTCGGCGCCGTCGGTGGGGTTCCTCGCCGGGGTGGCCACGGCGGCGCGATGGCGGGGACAGGGGATGGCGGAACGGGTGTGCCGGTGGGTGTCGCGGGAACTGGTCGCCGCGCACGGGCGGGCCGCCCTGATGGTCGACGACGACAACCTCACGGCCATCGCCGTCTACGAGCGCCTCGGCTACCGCCGCCGCCCCGTGCTCGCTTCGTACGTCATCGCCTGAGGTCGGTCTGCTGTGCCGGCTTCGTCCGTCATTGGCGGAGGTTCACCGTACGTCACCGCCTGAGGTTCGCCCCCGTGCCGGCTTCGTACGCCATGACCTGCGGTTGACCGCCCGCTGACCTGGCCGCACGTAAATCGGATGAGCTTCGCGGAGTGGTCAGGCACAGTGGACGAATGATGACCGATTTCGTACCTGGTATCGAACTGTCCCGTGCCTTTTACGCCGAGGCGGTGGCGCCGCTGCTGGCCGGGGTGCCGCACAGTGCCGCGTTGATCGGGCCGGGCTCAGAGGTGCTGTCCTTCGACACGAGCCGGTCCGCCGATCACGACTGGGGCCCCCGGGTGCTGGTCTTCGTCCCCGATGGGCTGGTGACCGCCGTCGAGGCCGAGGTCGCCGCCGGGCTGCCCGCGCGTTTCCGAGGCTTGGCCACCGTGTTCGACTACCACGGCGAGGTACGGCCCGGCGTCGTGGTCGCCGAGCTGGGGGAGTGGCTGGCGGGGCAGCTCGGGTTCGACCCGCGCCGGGGCATGTCGCTGCTGGACTGGCTGTCGGTGCCGTGGCAGCGCCTGGCCGAGGTGACCCAGGGCGACGTGTTCCACGACGGGCTGGCGGACGAGCCGTCCTCGGCGGGCGGGCTGGAGGCGGTCCGGCGGGCGTTGCGCTGGTATCCCGAGGACGTGTGGCGTTACGTCCTCGCCTGTCAGTGGCGGCGCATCGCTCAGGAGGAGCCGTTCCCCGGCCGCTGCGGCGAGGTGGGCGACGAGCTCGGCTCGGCCGTCGAGGGGGCACGGCTGGCCCGGGACGTGATGCGCCTGGCGCTGCTGCTGCGCCGGCGCTACCCGCCGTACGCCAAATGGCTCGGCAGCGCGCTGGCCCGGATGCCCGGCTCCACCGAGCTGGGGGAGTCCCTCGGGGCGGCGCTGGCGGCCCGGTCGTGGTGGGATCGGCAGGACGGCCTGTCGGACGCGTACACCCGGCTGGCGGCGCTGCAGAACCGGATCGGGCTGGCCGGGCGGCTCGACGAGCGGGTGCGCGGCTTCCACGACCGGCCGTTCCAGGTGATCGGCGGCGACCGGTTCGCCGACGCGCTGATGGCCGGGGTCTCCGACCCGGTGATCAAGCAGTTGCCGCCGGTGGGATGCGTCGACCAGCTCTCCGACTCCGTCGACCTGCTCGTACGGCCGGGCAGCGCCCGGACGGTGACCGCCGCGGCCCTGGGCCTCACCGCCTGACCCCCGGCCGAGCTCGGCGGCGGGACCTCGCGGCCGCCGCCGGTGCGCGCCGGGCAGGCCGCGGATGTCCCTCACACCCCGACCTTCTATGAAGCATCGGGTACGGCGACGGCCCCGGGGCCCGGGTCGTGGAAGCCGGACACGAGGCGGGCGCCGTCGCGGTGGGCCGGCATGATCTCGCGGGTGCCGGCCGCGACGGCGCGCAGCCGCTCGTCCCAGCTGCCGTCGAGGGGTGCAGCGGCGCCGTCCGGCGGGGTCACCAGGTGCGCGACCATGGCGTCCAGCAAGTCACCGCGCTCATCCCCACGCTCCTCTTCGACTCGTCCGCGACCTGGCCGAGACCGTCCAGGAGTACGCGCCGCTGCGTGACTTCATGTGATCGTCTCGTCCAGGGTCTGGTGGCGGCCGGCGGCGTACTCAGCGGTGAAGATCTCGACACCCAGGATCCGGCGGCACGTCGCGGCGATCCGGTCGGCGTCGGCACGTTCCGCCGGGGACCGGGGGAGGGCGGTGGCCTCGCGGGACGCGGCCGCCGCACCGAGGAGCCGGGCGGCGTGGGCGTGGGCGCCCGCGAGGGCCACGGCCCCGGCCAGGCCCTCCGCGGCGGCGACCGCGCTGTGCGGGGAGTCGAGCTTGCGTGCCGCGCCGTACGCCTCCAGGTGCAGGGCGCGGGCGGCCTCGGCGTCGCCGCGTTCCTCGGCGGTGAAGCCCAGCTCGACCAGGACCATCGAGAGGTACAGGGGCTCGGCGCCGCCTCCTGACCTCGCCCGCCGTACCAGGTTGCCGAGGTGTTTCTCGGCGAGATCGAGCTCGCCCCGACGGCGGGCGGCGTAGCCGAGGCCGATCTCGGCGAGGATCTCGCCGCCCGCGTAGTCCTGCTCCGTGGCGAGGCGGAGGGCGCGCTCGCACAGCTTCCAGGCTGTCGCGTAGTCGCCGCGTTGCACGTGGGTCCAGCCGAGCCAGGCGAGTTGACCGCTGACCTCCGGCCACAGGCCCAGCTCCTCCGCCCTGCGCACGCCTTCCTCGTGCAGCCTGGCGGCGCGGTCGCTGTCGCCGGTCAGCTCGGCCAGGCCGCCCAGCCAGCCCGACGCCTGCAGCTGACCCCATCGGTCGCCGAGCTCGGCGAACAGCTCCGCGCTTGTGGTCGCCGCCCGCTCGAGGACGGCCAGATCACCGCGTACGTGTGCGAACTGGGCGCGCGTGCTCAGCGCCGCCGCCTCGCCCCACCGGTCACCCGCGGCGCGCAGGGCCTCCAGAGCCCTGTCGAGCAGGTCTTCGGCGGCTTCCATCTCCCCCAGGTTCACCAGCGCGGAGGCCAGGAACCACGCGGCCCTGGCCCGCTCGCCCAGCTCCCCGGCGAGCACCTCCGCCGCCTGCTCCCGGTGTGCCTCCCACGCGGCACTCCCGCCCTTCAGCACGGAGACGCCCAGCAGCCACGCCCTCGCCGCGGACCGCCCCCCGCCGTCCGCTGCGGTGAGGGCGGTGTCGAGGGAGCGACCGGCTTCGGTCAGGCGGCCGCGGAGGTACCAGTACCAGGTGAGGGCTTGGGCGAGACGGAGGGACAGCTCCGGGTGGGCGCCGTCCACGACGG
Source organism: Nonomuraea glycinis (assembly GCF_035920485.1). Lineage (GTDB taxonomy): Bacteria > Actinomycetota > Actinomycetes > Streptosporangiales > Streptosporangiaceae > Nonomuraea > Nonomuraea glycinis. Next base: position 7,908,288 of record NZ_CP109166.1, on the reverse strand, counting down.
CGCGGAGGTTGGCGGCCTCCGCGTCGAGCAGGCCGAGCCACCGGCGCTGGCCGGGGCCGTGCAGGTGGGGGGCGGCTCGTTCAGCGAGTTCGGTGTAATAGGCGTGGTGCCGGTGCCGTACCTCGTGCAGGTCGCCCGCCTCGCGCATGCGGTCCACGCAGTAGGCGGCGACGGACTCCAGCAGGCGGAAGCGGTTTTCCGCCCTGGCCACCAGCGACCGGTCGACGAGGCGGGCGAGCAGGTCGAGGACGTCTTCGGCGGCCACGCCGTCGCCGGGGCACACGGCCTCGGCCGCCTCCAGGACGCACCCGTCGGCGTGCACGGCCAGGCGGCGCAGCACGAGCCGCTCCTGCTCGGTCAGCAGCTCCCAGCTCCAGTCGATCATGGCGGTCAGCGTCTTCTGGCGGGGAGGCGCGCCCCGATGCCCGGTCGCCAGCAGCCTGAAGCGGTCGTCCAGCCGGTCCACCAGGCCGTCCACGCCCAGCGCCCGCACCCTGGTGGCGGCCAGCTCCAGCGCCAGCGGGATCCCGTCCAGCCGCCTGCACAGCAGCGAGACGGCGGGGGCGGTCGTGTCGTCGAGCCGGAAATCGCTCTGCGCGGCCGCCGCCCTGGCCGCGAACAGCCGGACCGCGCTGCCGTGCTCCAGCGGCGGCACGTTCCACACCACCTCGCCGGGCAGCGCCAGCGGCTCCCTGCTCGTCGCCAGGATGCGGAGCTCCGGCGCGGCCCGCAGCAGCGCCTCCGCCAGGTCCGCGACCTGTTCCACGACGTGCTCGCAGTTGTCCAGCACCAGCAGCATCCGCCGGTTGCGCAGCGCCCGCGCCAGCCGGTCGCTCGCCGAGAGCGGCTCGCCGCCCGGGTCGCGGATCTCCATGACCGCCATCACGAGCTCGGCCACCTCGCCGGACCGGGGCATGGCGGCCAGCTCGACCAGCCAGACCCCGTCGGCGTGGGCGGAGACGAGCCGGCCCGCCGTCTCCACGGCCAGCCGCGTCTTGCCCACCCCGCCGGACCCGCAGAGCGTCACCAGCCGATGCGTGCCGAGCTGTGCGGCAACCGCGGCCACCGGCTCGTCCCGTCCGATCAGCTCGGTGAGCGGAGCGGGCAGGTTGGTGGCGCGCCGTACCGCCGGCGCGAGGTCAGGGTCCTGGGCGAGGATGGCCCGCTGCACCTCGGCCAGCTCGGGGCCGGGGTCCAGCCCGAGCTCCTCGCCGAGCCGTTCACGCAGGTCGGCGTAACTCTCCAGCGCCTCACTCTGCCGCCCGGCCCGATACAGGGCTTTCAGGTGTACGGCCCGCAGCCGCTCACGCAGCGGATGCCGCGCCACCAGGTCGCCCAGCTCCCCGGCGAGCAGGGCGTGCTCTCCCAGCTGCAGCCGGGCTTCGGCGTGCGCTTCCACGGCGGTCAGGCGCTGCTCCTCCAGCCGGGCGATCGCCGCCCTGGCGAACTCCTCGTCGGCGAAATCGGCGAACGCCGGGCCCCGCCACAGGGCCAGCGCGTCGGCCAGCAGCGCGGCCCGCGTTCCCAGGTCCTTCGCCGCCTGGGCCCGCCTGGTGAGCTCGGTGAACCGGCGCGCGTCCACCGCGTCCGCCTCCACCTGCAGCGAGTAGCCCGCGGGCCGGTGCGCCACCAGGCTCCGATCGCCCAGCGCCTTGCGCAGCTGCGAGACCCGGACCTGCAACGTGGCCGACGGCTGGGCGGGGGCGTCGTCTCCCCACAGGTCGTCGACCAGCCGATCGGCCGACACCGGGCGGCCCTCGTGCAGGAGCAGGTCGGCCAGGAGCGCGCGGACCTTCAGCCCACGGATCGTGACGGGCACGCCGTCCGCGTCCCACACCATCAGCGGGCCAAGCACCCCAAACCGCATGACCGTCACCCTATGCCGGAGCGGTAAGCGCGGTGGAAGGAACCGGTAAGGCCCGCCCAGCACAGTGGTCACATGGCAAGCGACGAACGGCTGCGGGTGGCGGTGATCATCGGTAGCACCAGAAGCGGCAGGTTCGGCCCGACGGTGGCCGAGTGGTTCGCCGCCCAGGCCCGCAGGCGCCGGGAGCTGGAGGTCGACGTCGTCGATCTGGCCGAGGCCCGGCTGCCCGACGTCCTCACCGACGAGGACGAGGAGCCGCCGGCCCAGGTACGGGCACTGGCTCCACGGCTGGCCGCGGCGGACGGCTTCGTGGTGGTGACCCCCGAGTACAACCACAGCTTCCCCGCACCGCTCAAGACCGCCATCGACTGGTACGACGCGGAGTGGCAGGCCAAACCGGTCGCTTTCGTGTCGTACGGAAGGGAGTCGGGCGGCCTGCACGCGGTCGCCCAGCTCCGTGAGATCTTCGCCGTGCTGCGGGCGGTGGCCGTCACCGAGGCGGTCAGCCTGCCCTGCTACTGGGATCTCTTCGACGCCGACGGCTCCTGGCCCAAACGGGGCGCGAGCTGCCATGCGGCGGCCGGAATCACGCTTGACCAGCTGTCATGGTGGGCCCGTGCGCTACGGGACGCCAGAAACGATCACCCCTGGAGAGAACAATGAGGAAAGTCATCGCGTCGACCTACGCCACGCTCGACGGCTACATCGACGACCCGCAGAACTGGTCGTTCGACTACCGGACGGACGATGCCAACCAGTACGCCCTGGACCTGATGCGCAGGTCGGACGCCTTGCTGTCGGGGCGGCTCACGTACGAGGGGTTCGCGTCGGTCTGGCCGACCAGGCCCAGCGACGAGTTCTCCGACCGGATCAACGGCATGCACCATTACGTGGTCAGCGACACTCTGGAGAAGGCCGACATCTGGGGCACCTCCACCATCATCAGGGGCGAGAACCTCGTCGAGGAGGTCACCGCGCTCAAGCAGCAGCCGGGCGGCGACATCATCATCTACGGCAACGGGCGGCTGACCGACGCGATGTCGCGGGCCGGGCTGCTCGACGAGTACCACCTGTGGGTGCACCCCCTCATCGTCGGTGAGGGTGAGCCGCTGTTCAGGCGCGAGTCGAAGACGAAACTGAAGCTGCTGGAGAACAGGACCTTCAGCTCCGGCCTGGTCATCCTGGTCTACCAGCCCGAACAGTAGACCAGCACGACCACCGCGAACCCGCCCCGATCAGCGAATTCCGCTTTCTGATCTACAACGTAAAGGCGATCTCCCGGGGGCCGGCATGGGCGGGCCGTCGCTATGGCAGGGCCTTGAGCAGCCGCTCGGCCAGAACGGCAGCCGAGGCGGGGTTCTGCCCGGTGAACAGGTTGCGGTCCACCACCGTGTACGGCTTCCACGGCTCGCCTTTGGTGTAGTCGACACCCAGGGCGACGAGCTCGTCCTCCAGCAGCCAGCGCGCCCTGGAGGCGAGACCGACTCCTTCCTCCTCCTCGTTGGTGAAGGCGGTGACCCGATAGCCGGCGAAGGGCGACACTCCGCGGATCCTGGTCGCCAGCATCGCCGCGGGCGCGTGGCACACGATGGCCAGCGGCTTGCCCGAGGCGAGCGCCGCCGTCAGCAGCCGGCCCGCGTCGGCGTCGGCGCACAAGTCCTCCATCGGGCCATGACCACCCGGGCAGTAGACGGCGTCATAGTCCTCCAGGCGAGCCTCGGACAGTTGGATGGGCCGCCGCATCTCTTCGGCGGAACGGATGATCGCCTCCAGGTCCAGGGCGATCTGCGCGCTGCCGGCCATCTCCGGGCGCAGGCTCATCATGTCCACGGTCGGGACCACCGCGCCCGGCGTGGCGACCACGATCTGATGACCCGCTTCCGTGAGCGCCTTGTACGGGGCCGCGAACTCCTCGGCCCAGTAACCCGTGGCGTGCCGGGTGCCGTCCTTGAGCGTCCAGTACGCCGCCGCGGGCATCACGAAAAGCAACCTAGCCATGGACAACCGCCCCCCCGTCTCGATGTGACTGCGGCTGGCACAGGTCCTCAACCAGCCACGTTACGCCTGGCGCGGTCAGCGGCACCCCGGCGGTGCGGCAAGTGCCGTATAGGCAGAAGAGGGCATCACCTCGGCCGGGCGGTAGGGCCGGCGACCTCCAGCGGGGACGCCGCGCGAGAACGGACCGGCGGCGTTCGACGCGATAGCGGAGTTTTGTGCCCGGTTGACCTGATCCGGCAGCTTCCGCAGAGAGGGGAACTCCGCACGGGGGCATGGTGAAGGGTTGACAGGGAAATCGCGGAGGCTTCGCACGCCAGGAGGTCGCCAAGATGCGCATCCACCAAGCCGACCAGGATGTCTTCAGGTCGCTTCACCCGCAGGACATAGAGTGGCGGCCGTTTCCGGCGTTCCCGCCCGCGGCCCGCCTCGCCGTCATCGTGGGCGATCCACCAGGGCCCGGCCCGTACACCGTCCGGGTCAAGCTGCCCGACGGCGAGAAGCTGATGCCGCACCGCCACGAGGAGGACCGGGTCTACACGGTCATGTCCGGCGTCTTCTACATCGGACGTGGCGAGGAGTTCGACGAAGCGAAGCTGGAGGCGCACCCGCCGGGTGCCGTCGTCGTACTGCCGGGCGGAACCCCGCATTTCCACTGGGCGAAGTCTGGCGAGTACATCACGCAGGTGACGGCGATCGGACCCATCACCCTGGAGTACGTCGATCCCCGAGACGACCCGCGCCATAACTGAAGTCAGGGACCCGGCGGTGACCGCCGCGGCGCGCATTGTCGTGAACATGCCCCTCCTTGGTTATTTCTCACCTGGCTCTGGGGGACACCGTTGAGGAGGTCGAGGAGCCCGAACGGGGCGCGGTCGCCGAGGCAGAGGTCCAGCATGTCGTGGGCGTCGGCGTAGAAGGGCTCGCTGCGGGGGAACAGCGCCCTCTCGTAGGCGATGAGTGCCGCTTCGACGTCGCCGGGGTGCGCGGCGATCGCCTTGGCGAGTTCGGCGCCGTCGAACATCGCCAGGTTCGCGCCGTCGCCGGACGGCGGCATCAGGTGCGCGGCATCGCCGAGGAGCGTCACGCCGGGCACATGCTCCCATCGGTGACCGTCCGGGAGCGCATGGATCATGCGCGCGACCGGAGCCGCCTCCCCGTCGGTGATCAGCGCGGTGAGCTCCGGTGCCCACCCGTCGAACTCGGCCGCGACCCGAGCGGTCGCGGCGGCGGCATCGGTGAAGTCGATGCCGGCGATCCACTCGGCGGGCCGGTTCAGCTCGACGTACACGTGCAGGATGTTCCCCGCCTCGCGGTGCGCGATGATCCCCTTTCCCGGCGTCAGCGCGTACATCGCGCCGGCGCCGACCGCCTCGGCCGTCGCCGTGTGCCGCTCGTCGGCGTCGTGCAGGTAGGTGTCGATGAACGTCGTGCCGATGTACTCGGGCTTGGCGTCGGAGAGCAGCGGGCGGACCTTCGACCAGGCGCCGTCGGCGCCGACGAGGAGACCGCTGGTCACGGTCGAGCCGTCGGCGAAGGTCAGCTCGTGCCGGCCGTCGCCGAGGGGCCGGACACCGCTGACTCGGCGCCCCCACCGGACCGTCCGGCCGGGCAGGGAGTCGAGCAGGATCCGGCGCAGGTCGCCGCGGAGCACTTCGGGACGTCGCGCCGTGCCGTCGTCGGGGGTGTCGTGCAGCAGCTTGCCGTGCTGGTCGAGCACGCGCAGGGCCTCGGCGCCTTCGTGGATGATCGCGCGGAACTCGTCGGTGAGGCCGGCGTCGGCGAGCGCGCGCTGCCCGTCGTCCTCGTGGATGTCGAGCTGGCCGCCCTGCGTGCGGGACTGTGGCGAGGGGTCGGCCTCGTAGACCGTTGCCGGGATGCCGTGGACGTGTAGGACCCGGGCGAGGGTCAGGCCGCCGAGGCCGGCGCCGACGATGGCGATCGGGTAGTGGCTGGTGTTCATGGGCTTCCTCGTTCCCGTGCGGGGGAGCGCCGGGCAGCTGCCCGGGACACTATTTGGACCGACGTTCCATAAGGAGTATGGAACGCGGTTCCAGAGTGTGTCAAAATGGGGGCATGCCACGGACACGAGGAAGAGCACCCGATGGGAAATGGCGTGCCGACGCCCTGTCGCGAGAGATCATCGTCGGCGCGGCCATCGCGCTGCTGGACGAGCTCGGCGAGCGGGGACTCACCTTCCGGCTGCTGGCCAAACAGCTGAACACCGGCCCCGGGGCGCTGTACTGGCACGTGACGAACAAGGACGAGCTCGTCGCCCTGGCCGCCGACGAGGTGCTCGGCCACGCCTTCACCGCGGCCCCGCCCCCCGGGGAAGGCGCCGGCGCCGGGCTGCGCGCGCTCGCCATCGCCGTCTTCGACGCCCTCGATCAGCACCCGTGGGCGGCCTCGCACGTCAACGCGCCGCCCACCCTGGCGAACGCGCTGCGCCTGCTCGACCGCATCGGCACCCTCGTCGCACGCACCGGGCTGCCCGCCGAACGGCATTTCGCGGTCTCCACCGCGATCTCGTACTACATCACCGGCGTCAGCGCCCAGATCATCGCCCCCCGCGCCACCGCCGTCGCGGCCACCGGCCGCGACGCCTTCCTCGCCCAGACCGCCGAACACTGGGAGAAACTCGACCCCGCCGACTACCCCTTCCTCACCCGCACCACCACGGACCTACGCGACCACGACGACCGCGACCAATTCACCACCGGCCTCGACCTGCTCCTGGACGGCCTGAACACAACCGCGAGCCCGCGATCGAAGTCACCGGGGTGAGAAAGGCATCACGGTCGGCGCGACCGACCTCGCGGCACATGGCTCCTCAGCGGGTGCCGAGGAACGCCAGCGTACGCGCAAGCAACAGGGTCGTGGCCTTGGCGTCGTAGGAAGGCAGCGAGCTGTCGGCGAACAGGTGCTCATCGCCGGGATACAGGTGCAGTTCGGCGTCGGAAGCCTGGTCGACGAGCGCGTGGGCGGCGTCCGCGTCACCCTCGTCGAGGAAGACGCGGTCCGCTTCCATGGCGTGGACCCGGACCGGAACCTGTGCCGGCCATGGCCCGAAGAAGGAGCTCGGCACGCAGGCGTGGACGAATACGGCACCACGCGCGCCCGGCCGGGTCTGAGCGAGTTGCTGCGCCGGAAGCACGCCGAGGGAGAACCCGAGGTAGACCGGCGCCGCCGCCCGAGCGCCGCGGTCCAGGAACCCATCGACGCCGATCTGCTCGAAGTACGCCAACCCCGCATCGAGGGTGTCGAAGGTACGGCCGTCGTACAGGTCAGGTGTGTGCACGTCGTGCCCGTGGCCACGGAGATCCTCGGCAAAAGCGATCACACCCGGGGTGAGGCCGAGAGAGTGATGGAACAGCAGCACGTCGGCCATGGCAAGCCTCCAGCAAGTCGCCGGACAGAGATGATCCATAACCCTGACCCGCCGCCGGCCGCGCCTGCCGAGAGGTCTCGGACGGCCGGTACGGATCGCGTACAGGCGCCTATGAGGGCGGGCGGGTGCGGGGTCCGCTGTGCGCAGGTGAGAACATCGATCATGAGTACGCCTCTGACTTCTATGAGCGAGCGCGAGTACTTCGCCACCATCAGACGCCGACCAGGGATGTACGTCCTCGGCGGTCGGCTGGCGGGCCTGGAGGCATTCCTCGAAGGTTACGACCAGCACGCCAGGCGACACGGCGGCCCCGGCCTGCAGGGGTGGACGGAATGGCTCATCGGCCGTCGCGGCAAGACCTGCAATCACCACTGGTCAGGACAGGTGCGTCATATCGCCCTGGGCACCTGGGACCGCTGGGAGTTGTCCACCGAGCAGGAAGAACTCGTCATCGACACCCTGTTCAATCTCCTCGACGAGTACCTCGCCGAACGCGGCGGACTTCCTTCGCCGAGCTGATCTCCTCGTCGGCGGCGGCAGGACCGAGCGGTCACCGATCGCCGTCGACGACTATGCCGGTGCTGTCGCTTATGGTGGTGACATGGGTTGCTGTGCCGCTATGAACATCCGCGCCGCCGCTTAGCGGCGGTATCGCGGTCGCCGTGAACCGCGGCCTCATCGCCTGCCCCGCTAGGGTCAGTGCCGGGGCGTACCGCCGGATCAGTGTCCCGCCCGGCAGCCCGATCACGTGTCACGCTGTGCTGCCGGATCGTCCTGCGTGATCCGGGGAGCACATCCATGTCGCAGCGGTTCCATCCAACACACCACGATCCTCTTTCTCGTACGTCCGAGGCATTCCTCGCCGTCACCGACGAGCCGGCCACAGCCACCGCGAGAGCGAAGCCGGACCATGACGTGCAGGCCGAACCCGCCAAGCTTCTCCTGATGGTCGGGCTCCCCGGCGCCGGAAAGACCACCCGGGCCGAAGAACTCGCCGCGGCGCACCGCGCGCTGCAACTGACCCCGGACGAGTGGATGATCTCCTTGTTCGACGGGTCGCAGCCCGACGGCAAGCGCGACCTTCTGGAAGGACGGCTCATCGCCCTGGCCCTGCAAGCGCTGCGACTGGGCACCAACGTGGTGCTCGACTTCGGGCTCTGGAGCCGCGACGAACGGTCGGCACTGCGCTGGCTGGCGACATCGGCCGGGGCAGCCTGCCACGTCATCTACCTGCCCATCGACAAGGACGCCCAACGCGCCCGGATCGCTCACCGTCAGGCGACCGCACCGCACACGACATTTCCGATGAGCGAGGCGGACATCGACGCATGGCGCAAGCGGTTCCAGGCACCAGATGCCGCCGAACTCGGCGGCGGCGACATCCCCGGCCCGCCGCCGGGGTGGCTGGGCTGGCCGGAGTGGGCCGGGGACCGATGGCCCTCCCTTACACACGGCCGGCAGACCGTCGAGCAGCCGGTCCACGACGCCAGCGATCCGCCACCCGATCAACCGCATTAATCTACAATGTAAAGGCCATCACTGGTCTCAAAAATCACCGACCACCCGAAAACCATTGGCAACGATGGCCGAACGCACATACCGGGCCAGGCCGGGGGCGTGAGCGTCGTGGGTGGCGGTGAAACGTGGGTCGGACACGTACAGCTCGCCCAGGCACCGGTGATGTTCGTGGTCGCAGGTGTAGAACCAGCGACTGATGTGGAGCCGGTGCCGTTCAGCCAGGTCCATCGCCTCCACGCCGTCGGGCGGCAGACCCCCCTTGAGCGCCGCGACCAGCGCTTCGGTGAGGGCGGCGGCCTCGGCCGTGAGCTCTGCCCAGTCCGCCTTCGTGTAGGAGGCGACGCGGCGGCGGCTCTGCGTGTACGCCTCCGTGCCGCCCCAGCGGCGTTCGACCTCGGCCTCGTGGTCCTCGGGCCGGAAGCCGCCGAACAGCTCCACGCGCTCCTGCGGGGTCAGGGCGATGCCGAGGGAACGCGCCTGCATCGCCCGCTCGACGGCGGCGATGACCTCACGAAGGCGTTCGGACTTGCGAGTGAGGAGTTCGTGCTGGCGGCGTAGCTGGGTCAGCTCGTCCACGTGAGGGTCGTCGAGGATGACGGCGATCTCGTCGAGAGGGAAGCCGAGCTCCCGGTAGAGGAGGATCTGCTGCAGCCGGATGAGGTCGCCGTCGGTGTAGCGGCGGTAGCCGGCGCCGGTGCGCTCACCGGGGGTGAGCAGGCCGATCTCGTCATAGTGGTGCAGGGTGCGCACGGTGATCCCGGCGAGACCGGACACCTGGCCGACAGACAGACTCATGCCTCCAGGATGGGGCCTCACGTGACGTCAGGCGCAACCGGCCATGCTGGTGGGTGTGAGAGATGATCTGCTGCCGATCGGGCAGTTCGCCCGGCTGGCCCGGTTGAGTGTGAAGCAGTTGCGGCACTACGGCGAGCTGGGGTTGCTGGAGCCGGCGTATGTGGATCCCGATTCGGGATACCGCTACTACCGGGCGTCGCAGGCGAGGGTGGCGCTGTCGATCGGGTTGCTGCGCTCGCTCGACGTGCCGCTGGCGGTGATCGGTGAGGTGCTGTCGGGCGCGTTGGGAGCTCTGGACGAGGTACGGGATTCGCTGCAGGAGGAGCTTGCCCGGCGCAGTCGTACGTTGGCGTCGCTGGAGCGGGTGATGACGCACGGGTTGCCGGCGGCGAACGTGCGGGTGGTGAGTGAGCCCGCTCGGCGGGTGGCGGTGGTGCGGGAGGTGGCGGACGGGCCGCAGGACATCGGGCGGGTGACGTCCGCCGCGGTCGCGCGACTGGTGGGCGGGCCGGCCTCGCGGGCACCTGATGCGCCGGTTCGCCTGGTGGGGCTGTTTCCGATGGACCTGGGAGAGGTGGTGAAGGTCGAGGTGGCGTACGTGCTGGAGGGCGTGGAGGCGTTGACGGGTGGGGCGCGTGCGGAGGTGTTGCCGGGCGGCCGGTTCGCGACCGCCACTCATGTGGGGCCGTACGACCAGATCGGGTTGACGGTGCATGCGGTGCTGGCGTGGTGCGCGGAGCGGCGGCTGCGGATCGGCGGGCCGATCCGGGAGGTGTACGTGTCCGATCCGGCGGTGACGCCGGCTGATGAGCTGGTCACCGAGGTGATGGTGTGTCTGGAGGAGGAGCAGTGAATCCTGAGTTGGTGACGTGCGGTCCGGTGACGTGCGTGAACGTGTCGGGGATGGGGGAGCCGGGGGGTGCGAAGCATCTGGCCGCGGGGGCGCGTCGGTGCGCGCCCCCGGGGGGTCGGGGGAGCGGGGGCCGTCGTCAATGGCGGCGATAACTATAACGGTATTGTTATCGGGGTGTGTAGAATCGGACGCATGGTGCGACCCCCGCTGACCCCGCAAGAACGCCTCCGCGGCGAAGAACTCGGCCGGCTGCTGCGTCAGGCCAGAGGCGAGCGCAGCATCATCGAGGTCGCCGCCGCCGCCGGCATGTCCGCCGAAACCCTCCGCAAGATCGAGACAGGCCGGATCGCGACACCGGCCTTCTTCACCATCGCCGCCTTGGCCGTCGTGCTCGACGTGCCCCTCGACCGGCTCGCCGTGGGCGCCGCCCCCGCCGTCCCCACCTGACCCCGGCCAGCGCCCCAGGCAGCACCCCAGGTAGCACCTCGGGCAGCGCCCCCGTCAGTCGGACCGCTTCGGCTCACGCAGCAGCGGATGCGCCCGCATCGCCACCTCCAGCTCACCCGGCAACTCGTCCCGGTAGCGCCCCAGCGTCGACAGATCGCTGTGCCCCAGCACCCGCCGCACCGCGTCCATGTCGACGGCATCGGCCAGCAGATGCGTCGCCGTCGTATGCCGCAGCCCGTGCGGCGTCACCGACCGCCGCCGCTCCGGATCGACCTCACGCAGCACCCGGTCGATCACCGCCTGCACGTCCCCGCGCGCCAGCCTGCGCCCCCGCCACGACAGCAGCAGCGCCTTGTCCTGCGTCGCGGGCCTGCCCCGCTGCAGATAGGCCTCCAGCACCGCCGCCACGTCACGGGGGAGCGGCACATCACGAGTCCGGCCGCCCTTGCCGAAGATCCGCCAGTAACGCACGCCGTCATTGGTGTAGAAATCCTCGACATTGGCCCGGACCAGCTCCGACACCCGAGGCCCCAGCGCCGCCAGCAACAACACCACCAGCGCGTCACGCAGCTCCGTGCGCTGATCACGCCGCCGCTCCGGCCGCCGCGGCTCCTCACCCAAGGTCCGGGCCGCGCCGATGAGCCCCTGCGCCTGCTCACGGGTGAGCGCCCGCCGCTCGGCACGCAGCCCCCCGCGCTCCTTGGCGGTCACGGTGGCCAGCGCCATCGGGTTGATCTGCACCCACCCGGCCAACGTCGCATGCTTGAACAACGCCGAGATCGACCGGCGGAAACGCGCCTGGGACGACGCCGACTGCCGCGAGCCGGCGTCCGTGGTCCGGCGGCCGTCCGGTTTGCGGGCGAACGCGAGCAGGATCGCGTCGACGTCCTCGCCGGTCAGGTCGTCCAGCACCGTCCGCTCCCCGGCCAGCGCCACGAGCGTCGCCACGTCCCGCGCGTAGACCTCGGCCGTCGCCGGGGACAGCGCCCCCGTCAGGGTCTTGGCCCGCACCAGCTCCACATAGCGATCAGCCGCCTCCACCACCGTCAGCCGGTCGAGCTCCGCAGGCCGCACCGTCCCCCCTCACCCTCATGGAGATCCCCATGGAGATCCACGAAGAGACGGTAGCGGCCCGCACCGACAGAATCCTCAGATGTCGCGGAAGGTCTCGATCCGCGCGCCCAGCGCGTTCAGCCGCTCCGCCAGATCCTCGTAACCGCGGTTGATCACGTACACGTTGCGCAGCACCGAGGTGCCCTCGGCGGCCATCATGGCCAGCAGCACCACCACGGCGGGCCGCAGCGCCGGCGGGCACATCATCTCCGCCGAGCGCCACCGGGTCGGGCCTTCGACCAGCACCCGGTGCGGGTCCAGCAGCTTCACCGAGGCGCCGAGCCGGGTCAGCTCGGTCAGGTAGATGGCGCGGTTGTCGTACACCCAGTCGTGGATGAGCGTGGAGCCCTGCGCCGCGGCGGCGATCGCCGCGAAGAACGGCACGTTGTCGATGTTGAGGCCGGGGAACGGCATGGGGTGGATCTTGTCGATGGGGGAGGTGAGCTTCGACGGCCGGACGGTCAGGTCGACCAGGCGGGTGCGGCCGTTGGCGGCCGGGTATTCGGCGCTGCGGTCGTGGTCGAGGCCCATCTCCTCCAGCACGGCCAGCTCGATCTCCAGGAACTCGATCGGCACCCGGCAGATCGTCAGCTCCGAGGAGGTGACGACGGCGGCGGCCAGCAGGCTCATCGCCTCGACCGGGTCCTCGGAGGGGGAGTAGTCGACGTCGCGTTCGATGGACGGCACGCCGTGGACGGTGAGGGTGGTGGTGCCGATGCCGTCCACGCGCACACCGAGCTGCTCCAGGAAGAAGCACAGGTCCTGGACCATGTAGTTGGAGGAGGCGTTGCGGATCACCGTCACGCCGTCGTGGCGGGCGGCGGCCAGCAGGGCGTTCTCCGTCACGGTGTCGCCGCGTTCGGTGAGCACGATGGGCCGCGTGGGGGATACCTCGTGGTCGACGCGCGCGTGGTAGAAGCCGCCGGTGGCGGTGATGTCCAGGCCGAAGTGCTTCAAGGCCGACATGTGCGGCTGGACGGTGCGGGTGCCGAGGTCGCAGCCACCGGCGTACGGGATCCGGAACTGTTCGGTGCGGTGCATGAGCGGTCCGAGGAACATGATGACGCTGCGGGTGCGGCGGGCCGCCTCGGTGTCCATCGCCTCCAGGTCCAGCCGGGCGGTGGGCACGATCTCCAGGTCGCTGCCCTCGTTGATCCAGCGTGCCCGTACGCCGATGGAGGCGAGCACTTCGAGGATCCGGTAGACCTCCTCGATGCGGGCGACCTTGCGCAGGATCGTCCGCCCGGAGTTGAGGAGGGACGCGCACAGCAGGGCCACGCAGGCGTTCTTCGACGTCTTGACGTCGATGCTGCCTGACAGGCGGCGGCCGCCCACCACCCGCAGGTGCATCGGTCCCGCGTAGCCCAGGGAGACGATCTCGCTGTCGAGCGCTTCGCCGATCCGGGCGATCATCTCAAGACTGATGTTCTGGTTGCCGCGCTCGATCCGGTTGACCGCGCTCTGGCTCGTTGCCAGGGCGTCGGCCAGCTGGAGCTGCGTCCATCCTCGATGCTGGCGCGCATCTCGGATGAGCCGGCCGATTCGCACAAGATAGTCATCTGCCACAAGACGACAACCTATCTCACATATGAGATGGTCTCGCGTTCGACGCGTTCGACGCGCCGGACAACTCCCGATGAACCGCCAGATGCTCCGGCGTGGCCTCCGCCTTCCGCTTCAGCACGAACCCCTCCCGCGCCGCCCGGAACCCGCACCGGTCGTCGAACATGTCCCGGCTCATCTCCGCCAGCTCCTCCACCCGATAGGCGTCCAGTGGCTTACGCCGCTCATCCACCTCCCGCGCCGCCCGCTTCGCCGCCAGCAACCGCTCATAGTTCGGATCCACCGCCAGCCTCTCGGCATACTCCAGAACGGTCCGCTCGAACTCCGGCCGCGTCCCCGCCACCACCTTGTCCGCCAGTCCGACCTCGACGGCGTCCACCGCACCGATCGGCAACGCCTCCTGCGTCAACCGCGCCGCCCGCTCCGCACCCACCCGCCGCGGCAGCGCGTACGTCCACAACTCGCTGCCGAACAGCCCCATCGTCCGGTAATGCGGATTCAGCACCACCCCGGCCCGCATGATCACCCGATCGCCGCCCAGCCCCATCATCACCCCGCCCGCACCGGCGTTCCCGCCCACCGACACCACCACCAGCTGCCCGGTACACCACAGCACCTCACGGCACACCTGATTGATCGCGTTGATGTTCATCCACGCCTCCATCTCCGGATGACGGGCCGCCTCGATCACGTTCAGATGGATCCCGTTGGAGAACGTCTCACCGCCACGCACCACCAGCACCCGCGTGTCCTGCGCCACCGCGTACCGCAACGCCGCCGCGAGCCGCCGGCACTGATCGGTCGACATCGCCCCGTTGTAGAAGTCGAAACTCACCACCCCGACCCCTTCGCTGCGGTCATAGGTGATCTCGCTGTACCCCGCCGCCTCCTCGACACCGGCGACCAGATCGCCGAGCACGGCCGCGGCCGGCAGCTTCACCGCCCCCGGCTCGTCCAGCCGCAGATGGCCGACCCACACCGTGCCGTCACCGGTGCACACGAGCACCGCGCCCTCACGCCGCCCCACCACCGCACCCGGCTCCCCGGCCACCGCCGGCCCCCGGTACACGTCGAACACCCGCACCGCCAGCCCGCACAGCGTGGCCCGGCCGCCCGGCGCCCCGTCGGCCGCCCGCACCCGCCGCAGCACCGTCTCCGTCGGCGCCGCCCAGGACACGTCCCGATCGGCGTGCCGCATCGCCGGCCGCAGCCGCCCCACCACCTCGGGGCGGCGCGGGTCCAGCGGCGTGGGCATGAACGCCGGGTCCGCCGCCTTGGCCGCCACCTCCAGCACCAGCTCCACCGCGGCTTCTGCCACCGGCCCGTTGTACAGCGCCGACTTACGCGGCGGCTCCGCCGGCATCGGGAACATCCGGTAGCCCCAGATCGGGCCGGCGTCCATCTCCTCCACCGCCTGCAGCGCGGTCACGCCCCATTCGGGTTCGGCGTCGGCGATGGCCCAGTCCAGCGACGACGGGCCCCGGTCGCCGGGCGGCCCCGGGTGGATGATGATCGTGCGCTGCGTCTGCCACAGCCGCGCCGGCACCTTCTCCTTCAGGAACGGGCAGATGACCAGATCCGGCTTGGCCAGCTCGGCGGCCTCGAGCATCACCCGCTCCGACAGCGCCAGCTCCACGCTGACGTCGTGACCGGCCCGGCGTAGCTCCAGCCAGGCGCGCTGGGTCAGGCCGTTGAACGAGGAGCAGAGAAGCAGGATACGCAAGGGGAGATTCCTTCTGAGGGGATCGGCCAGGGGACGGGGGGTGGTCAGACGGCGCGGGGCCGCCGCGGGGGAGCCCACCGGCCCCAGCGGTTTACGGCAGCCCCATATGACCCGTTCATCCGTCGATGCTGACATGGCCGAGCAAGCCCTGCTGACATATCACGACAAAAAGCCGCCCGTGTTGACCCCATTAGTCCACTTTTGTCGGGTATTTCCTCGCGAAGTGTGGTGAATCTCCGCATCTCACCCCACCCCACCGCACAGCCGAAAACCACCACACTCCGTACGACCCCACCTCGCGAACGGTCACCATCCCGACCCGTCCACGCCAACCTGAACCGACGAAGACCCGGCCGCGCCGATCCGGCCCAGGGGAGTGCCCGGACGGGCCGCACAAGCCTGGGTACGTGAAACCGCCGCACGACAGCCGGGCCGCGCCGGCCTCTGGCGCACGAACCAGTGACATCAGGGTTTCGGCGCACTCAGAGGCAGGACATCATCGTCATCGCATGCTTCCGGCGCCGCCGAGTCATCGCCCACCCCGACACGCGTCGCAGTGACGTCTCCCAGCAACGGGAAGGTCAGCAAACATGTCGACACAGCGCCCCAAAGGCACCCTGAAAATCGTCTTCACCACGGAAGATCTCGCACTGACCCGGATCGCGAACCGGGCCGATCTCATGTGGGAGATGATGGGCAGCCTCCACCGCCTGCAAATCCGTGACGGCGGCGCGACCATGGACTCATGGCGACGCCAGGCCCACCTCCGGCTGACGGAAACCGGCCTGCTCCCATCCGTGCGCGCGCTCCTGCTGCCACTCGCACCGCGCGGCCCGTATTTCCCCGACTTCCTGACCCCCATCGAAGCCCAGCTATCCGACGAGAACGCGATCCAGGCGCTTCTGGACACCCCGCGTGCCCGTATCCAGCACGAACTCGACCTCCTGCGCCACAGCACGGGCTTGGCCTCCGCCGACCTGGAGGACCTCGCACGAGGTAACCCGCAGACCATCGCAAGACTCGGCAACCTGGCCGCCGCCTACTGCGACACCATTCTCACCCCACGACGCCCCGCGATCGACCGCATTTTGGCCCAGGAGCGCGCCATCCTGCTGCGTCACCTCAGCATGGACGGCATCGAACAGACGCTCGCCCACCTGAAGCCCACGATCCGCTGGCGCCCTCCCACCCTCGAAGTGGACTATCCGCCCGGGCTGGACCGGGAAATCCACCTCCGGGGACGAGGGCTGACGTTGATCCCGACCTACTTCTGCCGAGCCAACCCCGTCGCCCTCGTCGACCACCGATTACCTCCCGTGCTGGCCTATCCCGCTCCCCACCGGCGCCCCCCGGACACCGGCGCCACAGACGCCCTGGCAGCACTGCTGGGGCGAACCCGAGCCGAGATCCTGCACCGCATCGCCCTGACCCCCGGCGGCTGCAGCACCACCGAGCTGGCTCGCCGGACAGGGGTCTCGCAGGCCACGGCGAGCGAGCACGCCCAGGTGCTCCGCCAGGCCAAGCTGATCACCAGCGTCCGGCAGGCCAACCTGATGCTCCACCATCCGACCCGGCTCGGCAACGAGCTCCTCACCGAGGCGCGAAACGCGCGCAGCGGGTAATCCCTTGAGATTGAGTTACCCGTTGGGGTTTTGTATGTACACGATTTCGTCGGTTTCGATTTTGTGCCAGCCTGGCCCCCAATTGTAGTAACCGTCGTCTCGCCCGCCCCACAGCCGGCTGTCGATGTAAACTCTCCTGGTCAGCCCCGGACCTACGTGGACACCGTCGACGTCCCCCCACCCCTGGGTGTTCTGCCCACCGTAGAGGTAGCGGATGTTCCCGTTGATGTTCCCCCAGTCCATGGTGACGGAAATGGTGTCCGGGCTGTAGTTGTAGACGAGACCGCACATGGTGCCGATACAGCCTCCCAGGGGCGTCACCGGGTCGGCGCTCTCGCTCGCAAGGGCATCCGAGCCCCTGCCCGGGTCGGTCGCGGCGGCAGAGGCCGGAGCCCCGGACGCGAGTAACGCAAGGGCCGTGAGGAGAATCGCGCCCATGGACGTATACGCTCTGGTCTTACCTGACATGAATACCCCCGTGTTCACTTTTTGGGTGATTGATCCCCATCGTAGGTAGTCATGAGAAGCCCGGTCAGGGTCATTCGGTTACGGCCGAATGACCCTGGTCAACTCCTGATATGCCTGCGAACCGGACCAAAAGCCCGCCGAGATTCTCGGGAGACGCTTCGGCCATGAACGGTTCGTGCAGTCGTGACGCCGCCGCCGCAGATAACGCCGCGAGCGGTGGCCGGTCGTCCTGCAGCGCACGTGAGACTCGAGACCCGATGCGCGCCGCCGGAAGCGGGCCGCAGGGGAGGGCGGGGTCGGTGAGGCCAGCACTCGCAACGGATACCGAGCGGGTTGATCTGAGGGACGGCCACGGCGTGGTCGGGTCGGCTGACGACAGGTCAGCGCCAGACAAGTGGCTATACCAGACAGAATCCAGCTTCTGTCTGGTATAGCCACTTTCGGGGTGTTTTGGTGGAGTTAGAGGCGGTTGACGAAGCGGGTGGCTGCGCGGTGGCTCATGCCGGTCTCGCCGCGTACGAGGAAGACGGCTTCCTGGATCTGACCCATCGCCTTCATCTCACGCGCCTGATCGACCAGGCCGGGGTTGGGGGTGAGGCTGTTGCGGGGGCTGCGGGTCATTCGCACGGCCAGGAGGATCAGGAGGATGATCACCGCCGTGACGACGACGGTGAGGGCGACGAGACCGCCGGTGGAGATCGCCAGGCTGGGCATGACCCGATCGTATCGCCGTTTCGGCGGGCTGATCAGAGGCGTTCTCGCCAATGAGACCGCGCGGTCACAGGCTGTCGACGAAGAGAGTGGCGCTGGGCTCGTCCATGCCGGTCTCGCTGCGTACCAGGAGGACGGCCTGCTCGGCGCGGCCCGCCTCCTTGAGCGCGCGCACCCGGGAGGCGAGGTCGGCCTGCGGCCGGGCGGGCCGCCGGGCGATGGCGGGCGGGTAGTGGATGGGGTAGCCGGCGGCGAGTCCGTCGACGGCTTCCTTGGCCTGCTTGAGGCTGAGGTCGGTGTGCTCGCGCAGGAGTTTGATCGCCTGGATCTTCTTGTCCTGCCTGATCAGGTCGTGCAGGGCGCCGTCGAGCTCCTGGGCTGACGGCCGGGGCGCGGGCATCGCCGGGCGCCGGTCCGTCGTGTCGCCGCGCCGGCGGTTGAGGGCGATGACGCCGGCGCCGATGGCGACGATCAGGACGGTGGCGATGATCAGCAGCTCGGTCACCGAGAGTCCCATGGGCCGGATCGTAGCGCGCCGAGTTGGACTGTTGGGTGCTTCTTGAAGCGTGCCTTTGGGGTGGTTCGGGCGCATCTGAGGTTGCTTGATAATGAACATTATGTCAAGTAGCCGGTTCTGGAGGGGGTGGGGGCTCCCCTGGGGTGGTGTGGCTCGCGTGTCGGCCCGGCGCACCGATGCCGGTCAGATATGCCCGTTTGGGCCGAGCCGGATATGGATCCTGTGAGATGCGTTACCTCACGGTGCGTGAGCGCTCCGATGAGATCCGCTGTTTCGCGCGTGGCGGTGACCGTTTCGTGTGAGAGTTGGTGACTTCCGTGTCGGAGGTGTCAGGGCTGGTCACTGTGGGTACGGTCTGTGCCGTTTGAGATCTTGGGTGGGGTTCTGGGGGCCACTCCCCTGGTTCGCGGGATTGCGCCGCCGGATGCGCCGCGTGCTTGACAGCACCTCTGACTTGTCGTTGATTCGCTGTCTTTGGCGCGGTGTGGCGTTTAGGGTGGTCTTCTGCTATCGCGCCGCGAGAGGAGCAGCACGTGGGAAACGAGTCTGTGTTATGTACGGTGTGCCAGGGGGTTCTCCCCGCATCGGGCCGTGAGGCGTACACGTCACTGCGTGGGCGGTTGATCGTGACGAATGGCTACTGCGCGGGTGGCTGCGCCGAACGGCGTGGCGAGCGGGCCCGGTTGGCTCAGCAGTCGCAGCAGCAGGAAGAGCAGCAGCAGGTGCGTCCGGTCGCGCCGGTGCCGCCGGCCGGTCCGGTGCGCGGGCAGCAGATTCCGGTGGCTCCCGGGATGTCGCGCTGAGGTGCCGCCGCCGGGTGGGGCGGTGGTGCTGAGGTGTTGTCGGCGGCCGTGGGCCGCCAGTGGTTGCGGGTCTGTACGACCAGACCGTCACGGTTGATGCGGGCGAAGACGCCGTCTGCGGTGGTGACGGGCTGGTCGTTTTCTTGTGCCGGGGGCCTTCGGGGTCAGCGGGGGGTCAGCACGCAGAACTCGTTGCCGTCGGGGTCGGCCATCGGCACCCCGTGGGTGTCGTGCCGGTCGATGTCGAGGCGGGTGGCGCCGAGGGAGATGAGGCGCTCGACCTCGGCTTGCTGGTCGCCGTGTGCGGGTGGGGCGAGGTCGAAGTGGAGCCGGTTCTTTCCGGTCTTGAGCTCGACGGGCGGGCCGCCCCAGGTGACCTTGGGGCCGCCGTGCGGTGAGCGGATGGCGGTCTCCTCGTCCTGGTCCCAGACGAGTGGCCAGTCGAGTGCTCGGCTCCAGAAGTAGCCGACCTGCTGGGTGCCGTCGCCGGAGAGTGCTCCGATGAGGCCGCAGTCGGCGAGGAACTTGTTGTCGGGTCCGACGATGCAGAACTCGTTGCCTTCGGGGTCGGCGAGGACGATGTGGTCTTCTTCGGGGAGTTGGCCGACGTCGAGGTGCTGGGCGCCGAGTTCGAGTGCTCTGGCCACCTTGTGCTGCTGGTCTTCCAGGGAGGTGCTGGTCAGGTCGAAGTGGACCCGGTTGGGCCCGGTTCTCTTCGCGTGGGTGGGGAGCCATCGGATGTGAAATCCGGTGTCGTCGTCGGGCAGGGTGGTGATGCCGTCGTGGGGGTCGTCGGACAGTTCCCAGCCGAGGAATTCTGCCCAGAAGCGCGCGAGGCGGGGTGGGTCGTTCGCGTCGAAGCAGAGGGCGAAGAGGTGCGACGTCATGGCGCATCTCCAATCTGTTGGCTGACGGGCGCGGCCGGGCGGGTTCTGCCCGGCGCCTGACGGGCGCCACGCTAGACCGCCGCGTGACGGCGGCGCCAACGAATTTCGCCCGTGGCGGGTGGGGGTCAGCGGGTGTAGGGGCGGGTGGCGGTGACGGCGGTGACGGGCAGGGGGCCGTACAGGTGGGGGAAGCCGTTCTCGGTGCGGATGTCGAGGCCGGTGGGGTCGATGTCGAGGATGAGCAGGGGTTCGGTGAGGTGGCTGTAGAAGGTGGTGTGGACGCCGTGGAGTTGGTCGAGGTCGCGGCTGCAGTGGATGAAGCCTTCTTGGTCGAGGGTGCGGCCGAGGGTGGAGATGCGGTACTCCCCCGTGTGCTGGGCGTGGGTCCAGTCGGTGGGGAGTGCCAGGTGGTGGATGGTCATGGCGTCCATTCGGTGGCGAGCATGGCGTAGATCATTTCTGAGGACCATTCGCCTTTGACGTGTCCGTTGTCGATGAGGTGGGCTTCGCGGCGCATGCCGAGTTTTTCCAGGACGCGGGCGGAGGCGGTGTTGCGGGCGTCGAGGCGGCCGACGATGCGGTGCAGGCCGAGGTGGTCGAAGCCGAGGCGGAGCATTTCGCGGGCGGCTTCGGGGGCGTAGCCGTGGCCGTGGTGGGTGGGGTTGAGGATGTAGCCGATCTCGCCTTGGCGGTGTTCTTGGCTGGTCCAGATGAGCAGGCAGTTGCCGATGAGGTCGCCGGTGTCGCGCTGGGTGATGGCGAGGTCGATGGCGTCGCCTTCGTTGAGGAGGGCGGTGCGGGAGATCTTCTTGTCGAGGAAGGTGCGGGTGGTGTCGAGGTCGCGGGGTCCCCAGTAGAGGTGGCGGGTGACGTCGGGGCGGGATTCGTAGGCGTGCAGGGGGTGGAGGTCGTGGGGGGTGAAGGGGCGCAGGAGGAGGCGGTCGGTGGTGATCGGGTAGTCAGGTTTGAGCACCGGCGCAGTGTAGAGGGGCGGCTGGGTGGGGCGCGAGGCGTTTTCGCGGGCGGCGGTGAGCAGGGTGTGCGGGTGGTGGGCGTGGCGTCGGCGGCTGCGTTCTTGGGTGGTCATGGGGTGGCGGCGAGGTTGAGGACGACGACGCCGCCGATGATGAGGAGGATGCCGCCGATTTTGAGTGGGGTGAGGCTTTCGCCCATGAAGGCGGCGCCGATGAGGGCGATGAGGGCGGTGCCGGCGCCGGCCCAGACGGCGTAGGCGGTGCCCATGTCGAGCTGCAGTTTGAGTGCCTGGGCGAGCAGGATGAAGGAGGTGATGTAGCCGAGGGCGGTGAGGGTGGTCCAGCCGAGGTGGGTGAAGCCGTCGCTGAGTTTGAGTGCGGTGGTGGCGGTGACTTCGCTGGCGATGGCGAGGGCGAGCAGGAGCCAGGGCATGGGGCCCTCTCTGGGATGGTGGTGCGGGCGTGCCAGTTTAGGGTGGGCGGGTTGAAAAGGGAGTCGAATGCGTGTTCCACTGGGCGGGTGGGCTGGGATGCGTTACCTCTGGTGGACGCCGTCGATGAGCGGCCGCTGATCGAGCGGCGGGCCGTGGTGCGTGACGGGTTCTATGAGACGCAGGTCCGCACGGTGATCGAGCGGGTGCCGGGGTCCGCGGGCATCGCGCAGCGGTGGGCGGTGTCCCCCTACCGTGGTTGCGCCCATGCTTGCCGCGGCTGCGGTGCCCGCGGCGGGCATCGCCGGTTGGGGCTGGACACGGGGGTGGATTTCGACACGCGGGTCGTGGTGAAGGCGAACGCGGTGGAGCGGCTGGGTGTCGAGTTGGGCCGGTGGGGTGGTGAGGCGCTGGCGGTGGGGGTGAGTGGTGACTGTTATCAGGAGGCGGAGCGTACGTACCGGTTGATGCCGGGGATCGTGGGGGCGCTGGCGGGGGCGGCGGTGCCGTTCACGGTGTATACGAGGAGTCCGCTGGTGTTGCGGGACGCGGCGTTGCTGGCGCGGGCGGGTGCGCAGGTGGCGGTGTCGATCGCGTTCGTGGACGAGCGGATCCGGCGGGCGGTGGAGCCGGGTGCGGTGGGTGCGCAGGCGCGGCTGGAGTTGGTGGCGTCGCTGGTGGAGGCGGGGGTGGAGTGCCGGGTGCTGATGGCTCCGGTGTTGCCGTTGCTGAGTGATGGGGCGGATCAGCTGGAGGCGACGGTGCGGCGGATCGCGGCGGCGGGTGCGGTGGCGGTGGAGCCGGTGGTGTTGCGGTTGCCGGTGGGGACGCGGGCGTGGTTCGTGGAGTGGCTGGGGCGGGCGCGTCCGGAGCTGGTGGGGCGTTATGAGGAGCTGTATGACGGGGCGGGGTTCCCCTCCCCCGATTATGAGCGGCGGATCTTGGGGCAGATCGGGCAGTTGGGCCGGCGGTACGGGGTGCCGGTGGGGTCGGTGGTGGCGCGGGTGCGGGAGCCTCGGTTTCCGCAGTTGACTGTGGTGTGACGCGGGGAGGTTGCATCCCTTGCTCCGGCGTGTGTCCTGACTGGTGTGGTTTGTGGGGCCTCGTGCTGAGGTAGAGCACTACTCAGAGTCACGTTCCGGACGCCGTGGGTGTCCGGGCGGGGTGAGGGGGTGGTGGCATGAGCGCGGTCACGCCGCAGGCGGGGGTCGACGAGGTTCACATTCTGTGGACGTCGGAGGGCATGAGCTGTGACGGGGACACGGTGTCGGTCACGGCCGCGGGGCTGCCGAGCATCGAGGAGGTGCTGCTCGGGCTGGTGCCGGGGTTGCCGAAGGTGCATCTGCACAACAAGGTGCTGGCGCCGGAGGTGGGCGCGGAGTTCATGGCGGCCTTCCATCGGGCGGCGGAGGGTGAGCTGGGGCCGTACATCTTCGTGGTGGAGGGGTCGATCCCGAACGAGCACATCAACGGCGAGGGGTTCTGGACGTCGATGGGCAATGATCCGGTGACGGGTCAGCCGATCACGGTGAACGAGTGGATCGACAGGCTGGCGCCGGGTGCGTGGGCGGTGGTGGCGATCGGCACGTGTGCGGCGTACGGCGGTATTCATGCGATGGCGGGTAATCCGACGGGGAGCATGGGGCTGGCGGATTATCTGGGGGAGGGGTTCCGGTCGGCGGGTGGGTTGCCGATCGTGAACGTGCCGGGGTGCCCGGTGCAGCCGGACAATTTCATGGAGACGCTGACCTGGTTGCTGTATCAGGTGGCGGGGCTGGCGCCGATGATTCCGCTGGATCGGCAGTTGCGGCCGACGTGGTTGTTCGGCAAGACGGTGCACGAGGGGTGTGACCGGGCGGGTTATTACGAGCAGGGGGATTTCGCGCGGGATTACAACTCGCCGAAGTGCCAGGTGCGGATCGGCTGCTGGGGGCCGGTGGTGAACTGCAATGTCACCAAGCGCGGCTGGATGGACGGTATCGGTGGGTGCCCGAATGTGGGCGGGATCTGTATCGGCTGCACGATGCCTGGTTTTCCGGACAAGTTCATGCCGTTCATGGATGAGCCGCCGGGCGGGTCTTTGTCGGCGGGGATGGCGTCGATGTACGGGGGGTTGGTGCGCAGTCTTCGGGCGATCACCAACAAGTCGGCCAACAAGGAGCCGAAGTGGCGGCACAACGGCCGGCGATTGACGAGCGGCTACGATCCCCGCTGGCGGGGCTAGAAGGGGGGACGTCGAGGTGACGGCCCGATCAGTGCAGGCGCAGGAGACCCGCGAGCTGGTGGAGATGTCGTGGGATCCGATCACCCGGATCATCGGCAATCTGGGGATCTATACGAAGATCGATTTCAAGAATCGGGAGGTGGTGGAGTGTAAGAGCACGTCGTCGTTGTTCCGTGGCTACAGCGTGTTCATGAAGGGGAAGGATCCGCGGGATTCGCATTTCATCACCAGCCGGATCTGTGGCATCTGTGGTGACAATCATGCGGTCTGCTCGATCTACGCGCAGAACATGGCGTACGGGATCAAGCCGCCGCCGCTGGCCGACTGGATCATGAATCTGGGTGAGGCCGCGGAGTACATGTTCGATCACACGCTCTTCCAGGACAACCTGGTGTTCGTCGACTACTGCGAGCAGATGGTGAAGGAGACGAATCCGAGTCTGCTGCGCCGGGCGGAGACGACGCAGGCGCCGCGTGGTGACATACACGGGTATCGCACGATCGCGGACATCATGCGGGCGTTCAATCCGTTCGTCGGGGACATGTACCGCGAGGCGTTGCAGGTGAGCCGGGTGACGCGGGAGATGTGCTGCCTGATGGAGGGGCGGCATGTGCATCCGTCGACGCTGTATCCGGGTGGGGTGGGGACGGTGGCGACGCCGCAGTTGTTCACCGACTATCTGGTGCGGCTGATCAGGGTGCTGGACTTCGTGAAGAAGGCCGTGCCGATGAACGACGACGTGTTCGACTTCTTCTACGAGGCGCTGCCGGGGTATGAGGAGGTGGGTCGCCGGCGGGTGATGCTGGGCTGCTGGGGGGCGTTCCAGGACCCGGCGGTGGTGGACTACGACTACCGGCACATGGACGAGTGGGGCCGGGCGATGTTCGTGACGCCCGGGATCGTGCTGGACGGTGAGCTGCGCACGACGAACCTGGTCGACATCAATCTGGGGATCAGGATCCTGCTGGGGAGCTCGTTCTACGACGACTGGGTGAGTGAGGAGCGGTTCGTCGAGCGTGACCCGCTGGGCAATCCGGTCGATCAGCGGCATCCGTGGAACCAGACGACGCTGCCCAAGCCGCAGAAGCGGGATCTGGACGGCGGCAACTACAGCTGGGTGATGAGTCCCCGCTGGTTCGACGACCGTACCGGCGATCATCTGGCGCTGGACACGGGGGGCGGGCCGCTGGCGCGGTTGTGGACGACGGCGCTGGCGGGGCTGGTGGACACGGGGCCGGTGCGGGCGACCGGGCGGAGCGTGGAGATCAATCTGCCGAAGAGCGCGGCGTTCCCGGAGATGCGGCTGGAGTGGCAGGTGCCGCGGTGGGCGAACACGATCGAGCGGAACCGGGCGCGGATGTACTTCGTCGCGTACGCGGCGGCGATCGCGTTCCATTTCGTGGAGCAGGCGCTGACGGAGGTGCGGGCGGGGCGGACGAAGGTGTTCACGGACTTCGACGTGCCGGAGGAGGCGATCGGCTGCGGGTTCCATGAGGCGGTGCGGGGGGTGCTGTCGCATCACATGGTGATCCGCGACGGGAAGATCGCGAATTATCATCCGTATCCGCCGACGCCGTGGAACGCCAGTCCGAGGGACGTGTACGGGACGCCGGGGCCGTATGAGGACGCGGTGCAGGGCATGCACATCTTCGAGGAGAACGGGCCGGAAAACTTCAAGGGCATCGACATCATGCGGACGGTGCGGAGCTTCGATCCGTGCCTGCCGTGCGGGGTGCACATGTATCTGGGTGACGGGAAGGTGCTGCGGCAGGTGCACTCCCCCACGCTCGGGATGAGTGCGGGGGGTTAGCGGTGGAGGAGCGGGAGGTCGCCGAGCGGGTGCGCCGGGTCGAGGCGCTGCTGGAGGTGGCCGACGAGCGGGCGGTGGAGCTGGCCGGGGCGCTGCTGGAGCTGTACGGGGAGGCGTTGTCGCGGGTGATGGCGACGGTATCGGCGGTGTCGGCTCCCCCGCCGGCTCCCCCGCCGGCTCCCCTGCCGGTTCCAGGCTCTCCCGTCTCGGCTCCTGGGGCGGCTTCGGTCTCGGCTGTCTCGGCTTCGGGGGCGGTGGAGGGGCTCGTGGAGCGGGTGGCCGCTGATGAGCTGGTGTCGCATCTGCTGTTGTTGCACGGCCTGCATCCGGTGGAGGCGCGGGTGCGGGTGGAGCGGGCGGCCGCGCGGGTGGCCGGGGTGGCGGCGGAGGTCGTGGAGGTGGGTCCGGGGGTGGCCCGGGTGCGGTTGCGGCGGGCGGCGAAGGGTTGCGGCTCGTCGCGGGACGCGCTCGGCTCGGCGCTGGAGGCGGCGGTGCGTGACGCGGCGCCGGAGATCGAGCGGGTCGAGATCGAGGTCGTGGACAGTGCGCCGCCTGCCGTGGTGATCCCCGTGGAGGAGCTGTTCCGGGCTCCGGTACGGGGTCCGTCGGGGATGCCGGCGTGAGGCCGGGCGTGACGGGCGGCGCCTTGCGCAGGCTCATCGCCGGGGAGTTGACCGGCGTCCGTCCGGGAGCCGCCACCGTGCCGCCCGCTCCCCCCGCATCGCCCAGCCCCGCGCCGCACCCCGGTCCTGCCTCGCCGCCCGGTTCCGTGTCGTCGTTGCCGTACGACCTCGCGTCGTCGTACGACCCGGTCGGGGTGCGGGCGGGTGGCGAGAGGCGGGAGGACGGGGAGCGGTGTGAGGTGTGCGCGGCCGCCGTGGCGGCGGAGCACCGGCATCTGCTGGAGGTGGCCGGGCGGGAGCTGCGGTGTGCGTGCCGGGCCTGCGCGGTGCTGTTCGATCGGGCGGCGGCGGGTCCGGGCGGGGAGGCGCGGTACGTGCTGGTGCCGGATCGCCGGTGGCTGGTGGAGGGGTTCGTGCTGGATGACGCCACCTGGGCGG
Organism: Nonomuraea glycinis; assembly: GCF_035920485.1. Lineage (GTDB taxonomy): Bacteria > Actinomycetota > Actinomycetes > Streptosporangiales > Streptosporangiaceae > Nonomuraea > Nonomuraea glycinis. The sequence continues at coordinate 7,881,518 of NZ_CP109166.1, read as the reverse complement.
GGTTGAGCATTCCGGTGCGGATGGCGTTCGTGGTGGAGGACTCGGCGGCGGGGCGGGCCGTGCTGGTGTATCCGAGTCCCGGCGGGCCGGTGGAGTCGCCGCTGGAGGAGGCGACGTGGGAGGGGTTGCGGCGGGCCAATCCGGTGCTGCGCGGCCTGGCGGCGGATGTCGAGGCGTTGCTGGTGAATCGTACGGGGCCGGTGCGGGAGCACTGGATCGTGCCCGTCGATGACTGTTACGCGCTCGTCGGCCTGTTGCGGACCCGGTGGAAGGGGCTGGCGGGCGGGCCGGAGGTGTGGCGGGAGATCACGAGCTTTTTCACCGGACTACGCCGGCGGTCCAGGATCGTGTCGCCGGCGGATGAGGCGCTGGGCAGGGGAAAGGGGATCGCGTGATGGCCAGGAAGAAGAGGACCGAGCCCATCGTGACCGGGCGCAGGCAGGTGCGCCCGGACGCGCCGGCGCACGTCAAGGGCGTGCGCGAGGGGAACGCGACGGGGAACTACGAGGGGCAGCCGGGTCATCTGCCGGACGGGAGGTCGACCGCGGCGCGGTCGACCGGGATCAACGCCGCCGATCGGGACGCGATCGATCCGGACATGCCGAACCTGTCCCCCGCCTGACTCCGGTGGACGGTTCGATGACGGCCGGGGTGCCGGTGCTGTCGATGACGGTGGACGGGGTGCGGGCGGCGGAGTACGCGGCGGTGCCCACGCTGGAGTTCATGCTGCGGATCGTGCACGCGGGTGGGCCGCCGGTGCGGTCGCTCACGCTGGACACGCAGGTGCGCATCTCCCCCGCCGGGCGGGCTTATGACGAGGCGAGCCGGGAGCGGCTCGCGGAGTTGTTCGGCCGGCGGGAGGAGTGGAGCCGCAATCTGCGGAGTCTGCTGTGGGCGCAGACGGTCACGCAGGTGCCGGCGTTCAGCGGGGAGACGGTGGTGGCGGTGCGGCTGGCGTGCACCTATGACTTCGAGGTGGCGGTGGCGAAGTACTTTCACGGGTTGCGGGAGGGGGAGATTCCGCTGGAGTTCCTGTTCAGCGGGACGATCTTCTATCTGGTGGAGGGGCGGCTGCTGGCCGGGCGGGTGCCGTGGGACTGCGAGGCGGGGTTCCGGATGCCGGTGCGGGCGTGGCGGGAGCTGATGGACCGGTATTTCGCCGGGAGCGCGTGGGTGCGGCTGGATCGGGAGGTGTTCGACCGGTTGTACGCCTACCGGGTGCGGCACACGCTGACCGGCTGGGACGACGTGCTGGACAGGTTGTTGAAGGAGGGCGGTGGGTGATGGACGAGCTGGATGACGAGGCGGGGCGGCTGGCGCGGGCGGTGCTGTACGAGGGGTATCTGTTGTGGCCGTATCGGCTGTCGGCGTTGAAGAACCGGCAGCGGTGGACGATCGGCGGCGTGCATCCGGAGCCGTACGGGCGGGCGCGGGCGGGGTATGCGTGGTGGTCTGGGACGCAGTGCCTGCTGAAGGCGGACACGGGCGCGGATGCGGCGGTGACGGTGCGGGTGCGGTGGCTGCATGTGGTCACGTGCGAGGCGGATCCCGTACGGGAGGGTTTTCCGCGCGAGGAGGCGGTGGAGCGGGAGGTGGCGGCGTGCGGGCTTGCGGTGGCGGCGCTGCTGCGGGAGCCGCGGGTCGTGGAGATCGACGTGCCCGCGGGGCGTGAGGTGGCGGCCGGTGGGGTGGTGCGCTGCTGGGAGGCGTTGCGCGGCCGGGTGGAGGTGGCGGCGGAGTCGCTGCGGCCGGGGCTGGTGCGGCTGTCGGTGCGGGTGGTGAACACGACCGCGTGGTGCGGTGAGGAGCGCGGGGAGGCGATGCGGCGGACGCTGGTGGCGGCGCACACGGTGCTGCGGGCGGACGGTGGCGCTTTCGTGTCGCTGATGGATCCGCCTGAGGGGTTGCGCGGGTTCGCCGAGGGGTGCCGGAACGTGGGCGGGTGGCCGGTGCTGCTGGGTGCGGAGGGTGATCGCCGGGCGATGCTGTCGGCGCCGATCATCTTGTACGACCACCCGCGGATCTCGCCGCAGAGCCCGGGTGATCTGTTCGACGCGACGGAGATCGATCAGTTGCTGACGTTGAGTGTGCTGGCGCTGAGCGAGGAGGAGCAGCGGGAGATCCGGGAGGGGGATCCGCGCGGGCGGGAGATTCTGGAGCGGTGTGCGGCGTTGTCGCCGGAGCAGTTGATGCGGTTGCACGGGATCGTGCGGGCGGAGCCGGCGTCGTGACGGGGCTGGGCGCGGGCGCCGGTCGCGGCGGCGACTCCCCTGACTCCCCTGACTTCCCTGACTTCCCCGGCGAGGCCGGCGCGGCGGAGTTCGACGGGTCCGGGCGGGTCGGGGCCGGGCTGGATTTCTGGGCGCGGATGGAGCGGCGCGGGCCGGAGGAGGTGATGGTGGCCGGGTGGCCGGTGCGGGAGGGGTGCCGGGTGCGGTTGCGGCCGGCGCGGGCGCGGGCCGACATCATGGATCTGGTCCTGGACGGGCGGGTGGCGGTGGTGGAGTCGATCGAGCAGGACCAGGAGGGCGTCTTTCACTTCGCGGTCACCCTGGACGACGATCCGGGGCGTGATCTCGGGCAGGCGCGGCTGCCGGGGCACCGGTTCTTCTACTCGGCCGAGGAGATCGAGCCGGTGGAGCCGGAGGAGGGTGCGGAGCGGGCGGCGCGGGTGCTGGTCGCCGGGGTGGGCAACGTGTTCTTCGGTGATGACGGGTGGGGCGTGGAGGTGGTCCGCCGGCTCGCCGAGGAGCAGTGGTCCGGCACGGGGCCGGACGAGCTGGTGGATGTGGTGGACTTCGGCATCCGCGGCATGGATCTGGCGTACGCGCTGCAACGGGACTACGGCCTGGTGATCATCGTGGACGCGGCGGTGCGGGGGCAGGCGCCGGGCACGATCACGGTGCTGGAGGTGGATCAGCCGCGTCATGATCTGCCGGGTTCGGACCTGCCGGAGTCGATCGGGTCGGGGCCGGTGGAGGCGCACGGCATGGATCCGGTCAGGGTGCTGCGGCTGGCCGCGGAGCTCGGCCGGGTGCCGGAGCGGGTGATCGTGATGTGCTGCGAGCCGGCGGTGGTGCCGGCGGGCGAGCCCGGCGAGGACGTGCTGGTGGAGCTGAGCGGGCCGGTGCGGGCGGCGGTCGGGCCAGCCGTCCGCCTGGTGATGGACATGATTGCGGAAAGTGCCGGGCCTGGCTCCCGGCCGGGGTGTGAGGGATGAGGTGACCTGACATGAGGATGTCGCGTATCGCGGCTCTGGTCATGATTTTCGGGACGGTGGCGCTGGTCGTCCACCAGTGGCCGGAGATCACCCGGTATCTGAAGATGAAACGGATGTAAGCGGATGCACGAGGTCGGGATGTGCGAGGGCCTGGTCGAGCTGATCCAGCGGCGCGCCGAGGGCAGGCCCGTGACCGGCGCGCGGGTGCGGGTCGGGGTCCGGCACGCGGTCGTCGGGGACGCCTTCGAGCAGGCTTTCGCGCTCGCCTCTGCGGGCACGCCCGCCGAGGGCGCCGTGGTGGATCTGGTGGTGACGCCGGTCACCGTGGCGTGCCGCTCCTGCGGGAGCCGCAGCGAGTCGCTGGACGTGCTGGCGCTGTGCCCGCCGTGCGGCAGCGATGAGGTGGACGTCAGCGACGGTGACGAGCTGGTGCTGGAGTCCGTCGACTTCGGGAAGGAGCCGCGCGATGTGCCTGGGGATTCCCGGTGAGCTGGTGGCCGACGCTCCCGAGCATCCGGATCTGGCGGTGGTGGAGGTCGGCGGGGTGCGCCGGCGGATCAACGTGGGGCTGCTGGCCGATGAGGAGCTGAGGATCGGCGACTGGGTGCTGGTGCATGTGGGGTTCGCGCTGTCGAAGATCTCGCAGGAGGAGGCGCGGGCGGTGCTCGGCTATCTGGAGGGGCTCGGGCGGGACTACGACGACGAGCTGGACGCGCTGCGGGCGTCGGACATCACGTGAGGACGAGGGGGGCGGCCGGTGCGGTTCGTCGATGAGTACCGGGACGCCGGGAAGGCCAGGGTGCTGGCCGCGGACATCGCCGCGCGGTGTGAGCCGGGGCGGCGGTACACGTTCATGGAGGTGTGCGGGGGGCACACGCACACGATCTACAAGCATGGGCTGGAGGATCATCTGCCGGAGCAGGTGGCGCTGGTGCACGGGCCGGGCTGCCCGGTGTGCGTGATCCCGATGGGGCGGGTGGACGACGCGATGCACATCGCCGCCCAGCCGGATGTGATCATGACGTCGTTCGGCGACATGATGCGGGTGCCGGGTGGTGCGGGGTCGTTCCTGGACGCGAAGGCGGCGGGGGCGGACATCCGGATGGTGTATTCGCCGCTGGACGCGCTGAAGATCGCCAAGTTGAATCCGGGGCGGCGGGTGGTGTTCATGGCGATCGGGTTCGAGACGACCGCGCCGTCGACGGCGATGACGGTGCTGCGGGCGGCGGCCGAGGGGGTGGAGAACTTCTCGGTGTTCTGCAACCACGTGCTGATCATTCCGGCGATCAAGGCGATTCTGGACTCCCCTGATCTGCGGCTGGACGGGTTCATCGGGCCTGGTCACGTGTCGGCGGTGATCGGGTGCCGGCCGTATGAGTTCATCGCCCGGGAGTACGGCAAGCCGCTGGTGGTGGCGGGGTTCGAGCCGTTGGACGTGTTGCAGTCGGTGCACATGCTGCTGGGTCAGCTCGGTGAGGGGCGGGCCGAGGTGGGCAACCAGTACGGGCGGGTGGTGCCGTGGGAGGGCAACCGGACCGCGATGGAGGTCATCGGCAAGGTGATGCGGTTGCGGCCGTACTTCGAGTGGCGGGGGCTGGGGTTCATCGCACAGTCGGCGCTGTCGGTGGCCGATGAGTACGCGGCGTTCGACGCCGAGCGGGTGTTCGACCTGCCGGGGTTGCGGGTGGCCGATCCGAAGGCGTGTCAGTGCGGCGAGGTGCTGAAGGGGGTGCTGAAGCCGTGGGAGTGCAAGGTGTTCGGCACCGCGTGCACGCCGGAGACGCCGATCGGGACGTGCATGGTGTCGTCGGAGGGGGCGTGCGCGGCCTACTACACCTTCGGCCGGTTCAGTCGTGAGCGTGTGAGGGAGGCGACCCGGGCATGAGTTCGGAGCCGGCCGTCGAAGGACGGGCCGAGGGGCGGGCCGAGGGGCGGGCCGAGGGGGCGGAGCGGGCGGTGGTGGAGTCGCGGGCCGGTGTCGTGCCCGGTGGCTCCTCGTCCGGGGGGCGTGAGCAGCAGGTGCTCGATCGGATCGCCCGGGTCCGGCGGCGCAGGGCGGTGGTCAGGGAGGAGCGGATCACGCTCGCTCACGGGGCGGGTGGCAAGGCCACGCAGACGCTGATCGAGGCGGTGTTCCTGGAGGCGTTCCGCAACCCGGTGCTGGCGGCGCTGGAGGACGGGGCGACGCTGTCGCTGGACTGCGCGCGGGCGGCGTTCACGACGGACTCGTTCGTGGTCTCGCCGCTGTTCTTCCCCGGCGGGGACATCGGTGATCTGGCCGTCAACGGGACGGTGAACGACCTGGCGATGTGCGGGGCGCGGCCGGCGTTCCTGTCGGCGGGGTTCATCCTGGAGGAAGGGTTCCCGGTGGCCGACCTGCGGCGGATCGCCGCCTCCATGGCGGCGGCGGCCGGCGCGGCGGGGGTGTCGATCGTGGCCGGCGACACGAAGGTGGTCGAGCGGGGCAAGGCCGACGGCTGCTACGTGACGACCTCGGGGGTCGGGCTGCTGGAGCGGCAGGTGAGCCTGTCGGCCGCCGGCGCCCGGCCCGGGGACGCGGTCATCGTGTCCGGCCCCATGGGCGAGCACGGGGCGGCGATCATGCTGGCGCGGGGCGATTTCGGGATCGAGGCGCCGATCGTCTCCGACACCGCTCCCCTGCACGGCCTGGTCGCGGCGCTGCTGGACGCGTTGCCGGGCGGGGTGCGGTCGCTGCGGGACGCCACCCGCGGCGGGGTGGCCACCGTGCTGAACGAGGTGGCGACCGCTTCGCAGGTGGCGGTCGTGGTGGAGGAGGAGGCGCTGCCGGTGCGGGCGGAGGTGACGGGCGTGTGCGAGCTCCTCGGCATCGATCCGCTGTACGTGGCCTGCGAGGGCCGGTTCGTGGCGGTGGTCGACGGGGAGCACGCCGATCGGGCGGTGCAGGTGCTGCGGGGGCAGCCGGGTGGCGCGGGGGCGGTGCGGATCGGGACGGTGCGTGATGATCCGCCGGGTCTGGTGCTGCTGCGGACGGTGTTCGGCGGCACCCGCATCGTGGACCTGCTCGTCGGCGATCCGCTACCGCGCATCTGCTGAGCTGCCGTGCCGGTCCCCCGCCGGGGTCAGGTGCGGGTGGTCTGGGCGGCGGCTGCTACCGCTTGGCCCAGGCTGAGGCCGCCGTCGTTGCAGGGCACCCGGTGGTGGGTCAGTACCCGGAAGCCGTGGCGGCGCAGCCGTTCGGTGATGCCGCCGAGCAGCAGGGTGTTGGCGAACACGCCGCCGGACAGCGCCACGGTGCCGAGCCCGGTGGCGTCGGCGACCAGGCGGACCGCCGCGGTGACCGCCTCGGCCAGCCCGTGGTGGAAGCGGGCCGCGATCACGCCGGTCGCCACTCCCCCGCGCAGGTCCGCCGCCACCGCCCGGATCAGGTCGGTGCTGGTGATCACGACCGGCGGGCCGGGGGTCACGGTGACCGGGTAGCCGTCGCGGACGGTCCGGTCGGCCCGCTGCTCCAGCTCCACCGCCGCCTGGCCCTCGTAGCCCGCCCGGTCGCAGATGCCGGCCAGGGCGGAGACCGCGTCGAACAGCCGCCCGGCGCTCGAGGTGAGCGGCGCGGCGGGGCCGCCGGCGGCCAGCACGGCGGACACCGCCTGCCAGGCGGCCGGGTTGCGGGCGAGCACGTCGAGGCCGTGGGCGGGCTCGCGGGCGGCGTGCAGGAAGGCCGCCGCCATCCGCCACGGCTGGCGGACGGCGGTGGCGCCGCCGGGCATCGGCACCTGCTCCAGATGCCCGGCCCGGTCGAACGTGGCCAGGTCGGCCACCAGCAGCTCGCCGCCCCAGACGGTGCCGTCGCCGCCGTGGCCGGTGCCGTCGAAGGCGACGCCGATGACCGGTCCCGGCTCGCCGTGCTCGGCCAGGCAGGAGACGATGTGGGCGTGGTGGTGCTGTACCCCGATCGTGTCGACGCCGTCGAGGCTGAGCGCGTACTTCGTGGACAGATACTCCGGGTGCAGGTCGTGCGCGACGAGGGCGGGCTCGATGCCGGTCAGCCGCCGTAGCCGGCCGAGTTCGGTGGTGTAGGCGCGCAGGGTGCGGTAGTCCTCCAGGTCGCCGAGGTGCTGGGACAGGATCGCGCGGTTGCCCTGGGCCAGGCAGAAGGTGCTCTTCTGCTGGGCTCCGCAGGCGAGCACCGGCAGGGGGAAGGGCCATGGCAGCCGGAGCGGTTCGGGGGCGTACCCGCGTGCCCGGCGTATGGGCAGGGGGGCGCCGTCGAAGACGCGCATCACCGAGTCGTCGACGGGGGCGTGGATCGGGCGGTCGTGGCTCAGGAAGGCGTCGGCGATGCCGCCGAGTCGCCGCCGGGCGTCCTCGTCGTCGTGGGCGATCGGCTCGCCGGAGCTGTTTCCGCTGGTGAGGACGTACGGGTGGGTGAGTTCGCGGCAGAGCAGGTGGTGCAGGGGCGTGTACGGCAGTGCGACGCCGAGCTCGCGGGTGCCGGGCGCCACGGAGGGGGCGACGGGCGCGGCGGCGCGGCGGGGCAGCAGGACGATGGGGCGGCGGCGGCCGGACAGCAGGCGGGCGGAGGTGTCGTCGAGGTCGCACAGTTCCCGTACGGCGGGCAGGTCGGCGGCCATCACCGCGAAGGGTTTGCCGGTGCGGCGTTTGCGGGTGCGCAGGGTCGTCACGGCGGTGTGGTCGGTGGCGTCGGCGGCCAGGTGGTAGCCGCCGAGTCCTTTGACCGCGACGATGGCGCCGGTGGCGAGCAGGGTGGCGGCTTGGGTGAGGGGGTCGCCGGGCAGTGCCGTGCCGTCCGGGGCGCGGAGCGTGAGGGTGGGGCCGCAGGCGGGGCAGCAGATCGGCTGGGCGTGGAAGCGGCGGTCGCGCGGGTCGCGGTATTCGCGGGCGCAGCGGTCGCACAGGGGGAAGCCGGCCATGGTGGTGGTGTCCCTGTCGTACGGGAGCGCCAGGATGATGGTGAAGCGGGGGCCGCAGCCGGTGCAGTTGACGAACGGGTAGCGGTGGCGGCGGTCGGCCGGGTCGAACAGTTCGGCGAGGCAGGCGTCGCAGGTGGCGACGTCGGGCGGGATGAGGGCGTGGGCGGGCGCGCCGGTGACGCTGGGCGCGATGGTGAAGGCGCGGGCGCCGGTCGGTGGGATGGGGGTGAGGCTGACGCGTTCGATGACGGCCAGCGTGGGTGGCCGGTCGCGGAGGGCCTGCACCAGGGCGGTGACGGCGGCGGGTGGGCCTTCGGCCTCGATGAAGACGCCGCCGTGGTCGTTGCCGACGAGTCCGGCCAGGCCGTAGGTGGAGGCGAGGGCGTGCACGAACGGGCGGAAGCCGACGCCTTGGACGATTCCTTCGACGTGGATCCTGGTCCGGATCCGCTCGTTCATCGTTGGTCCAGGGCCTGCTGGGTCAGTTGCCACAGCACGTGGTAGGCGGTGGTCTGCGCCTCCTGGATGCGGTGCACCGACGATGACGGGATGACGAACAGGTGGTCGGCGAGGTTCTCGTCGGCCATCCGGCCGCCGCCGGATCCGGCGAGGCCGACGGTCACCATGCCGGTGCGGCGGGCTTGTTCCAGGCCGCGCAGGACGTTCGCGGAGCCGCCGCTGGTGGACAGGGCGATGGCGATGTCGCCGGGGCGGCCGAGTGCGGCGAGTTGGCGGGCGAAGACGACGTCGAAGTCGACGTCGTTGGCGAGCGCGGTCAGCAGGGCCGCGTCGCCGGTCAGGGAGAGGGCGGGCTGGGCACCGCCCCTGCCGCCCCTGATGGCCGGGTCGCCGGTGCTGCCGGAGTCGCCCGGGTCGCCGGGGCCGCCCGGGTAGCCGGTGGAGAACAGGTGGGCGACGGACTGGGCGTCGGTGCTGCTGCCGCCGTTGCCGAAGGCGAACAGGGTGCCGCCGGCCCGGAAGGCGGTGGCGAGGGCGTCGGCGCAGGCGGTCAGGGCGGGGCCGAGGTCGTTGAGCACGCGCAGGCGCAGGTGGAGGCTCTCGGTGGCTTTGGCGACGGTGGAGCGGGTCAGCTCCTCGGCGGTGGTGGCGCCGGGTTGCAGGAAGGGGTAGAGATGGCCGGTCATCGGCTCTCACCGCCGAGCACCGCGATGGCCTCCTTGGCGTGGACCAGGACCACGTCGCCGACCTGTGCCTGGACCAGGGCCACGCTGATCTCCTCGGTTCCGGCGTCGGTGGCGGCCAGCGCGAGGCCGCCCGGCCGCAGCTCGGTGATGTGCACGGGTGTCGCGGCGTCGGCACAGGTGAGGCAGACGTCGTCGCGGCAGCCGGGCGGGTTGCTCGCCAAGCTGTCGGGACTTTCCAGGAACACGTGGGCGAGCTCCCACAGCAGGTGGTAGGTGGTGACGTGGATCTCTCTGGCGATCAGTGGGTCGTCGCTGCGCGCCACCAGCACGTGGTCGGCCGCCGGCGACGCACCGCCGCCGGCTACCAGCGCATCCGGGCCACCTGAGCCGCTGTCCCCCTCTGGGGGTTCGCCCGATGTCAGCGCAATGGTGAGCATGCCGAGTGCGCGGGCGGCCGCGAGCGCGTCGAGCACCTCGCCGCCGCGCCGGGCGTCGGTGAGGATGCCCATCGCGATGTCGCCGGGCCGCCCCAGCAGCCGGAGCCGGGCGGCGAACAGGGTGGGCGAGGCGCCGGTGGACGGTGTGTCGGTGGACAGGGAGAGGGCGGGCAGGGCCCGCTTGCCGACGATCACGGGGTGGGTGAACTCCACCGCCACGTGCCCGGCGTCGGCTGCGGCGGGGCCGTCGCCGAAGGTGAGGAGCCGGCCGCCTCGCCGGAAGCGGGCCGCCAGGTCGCGGGCGGCGGCGGTGATCCGTTGGGCGTCCTGGGCCAGGGCCGTGCCGGGGGCGGTGCGGGCTGCGGCGGCGTGGCCGAGCGGTCCGGCCGCCGGTGCGTGCTGGTTCATCGCCGTTCCCGTCGCCGATGGTGGTCATCTCGGGGCGTGTGCCCTTTCGGATGACATGCTCCATCGGCGGCGGGGTTCGGGCCGGGCGGGGGCGTTCAAGGTCGGGCCAAGTTTTGGCCGGGACGTTCAGCGGCCACGATGCGGCCCGGGCGTGGCCCGGATGTGGCTGGGGTGGATCAGACCTGGGGGTGGGTGGGTCAGGCCTTGTCGCCGCCGAGGGCGCTGCCCTTCTGCCACTGCTTGAACGACATCTGCCAGAAGCCCCAGCCGTTGTTCCACTCGAGGTCGCGGTCGGTGCCGGTGATCTCGACGACGTCGCCGCGCTGGAAGGTGTCGAAGTACCACTTGGCCTGGTCGGGGCGGGCGTTGATGCAGCCGTGGCTGACGTTGCGGACGCCCTGGGCCCACACGTTGTTCTTGGCGTGGACGTACTCGCCGCTGTTGGAGATGCGGACCGCGTGGTCGATCATGACGTCGTAGTAGCCGGGGTCGCCCTTCTTGCGGCCGGGCGAGATCATGCGGACCGGGCTGGCGCGCTCCATGGTGAGGTGGACGCCGGAGGTGGTGGTGTATTCGCGGGTGGTGCCCATCCCGGCGCTGATGCGCATCGTCTGGATGCGCTTGCCGTCGCGGTAGACGTACATCATGTGCTTGTCGGCGGAGACCTTGGAGATCATCTTGGCGCCGATCTTCATGCTGTAGTCGTAGTTCTTCATGCCCCACAGGCCCTTGCCGGCCTTGACGCCGTCGAGGTCGGCGTTGAAGGTGACGGTCTGGTGGGCGGCCCAGTATTTGGCGGGGCGGTAGATGGCGTAGGTGTCGTCGATCCACCGCCAGGCGCCGTCGGCGGGCTTGTCGGACTCGACCTTCAGGGCGCGCTCGACGGCGGCCTTGTAGGTGACCGGCTGGGTGAACCTGACCATGATCGGCATGCCGACGCCGACCTTCTCGCCCTTGACGTTGGGGGTGACGTCGGCGATCGCGAGGACGCGTTCGGGCTTTTGGGTGGTGAAGGTGCTGGCGGCGGTGGTGACGCCGGAGGTGGCGGTGATCTTGTAGCTGGCGTCCGGCTTCAGCGGTGTCTTGGAGATCCACCGGGTCTTGTCGGCGTTGTACTTGCCGTCGACCGGCTCTCCGTCGCCTTCGGCGACGACGTCGTCGAGGGCGCCGCCGGCGGCGGTGACGACGACCCTCTTGCCGGGGCTGACCTTGGTGCTGCCCTCTTGGGGGGTGATGGCGATGGTGGGGGCTTCAGGGGTCGCCGAGGTGGTGGCGTTGTCGTCGGCGGCCGGTCCCGCACCGGGGACCCCGCCGGAACATGAGGCTGTGAGGGCGGTCGCGGTGGCCACTGCCACGCCTGCGACGATCTTCCTCCAGCCGGTCTCAACCTTCACCGCGAACCTCTTCCCGCTATCATCTGCCGCACTAAAACCTTAATGCTCCTGCATGTATGACGCGGAATCATTTGGGAGAGTTCGGTCACATTTCGATCACTTCCGAGAGTAAGGCGCAGGTCAGCGCCGGGTCAATGCCCGGTAAACAATCATCGGGCAGGTCAGGGGCGGGACAGCCGGTGGGTGAGGCTCGTGTGCCGCCGCCCCGCCCCCTTGGTCCGTACGGCCTGCGCCAGGGCCCGGCGGGAGCCGACGATCACCACGAGCCGCTTGGCCCGGGTGATGGCGGTGTAGAGCAGGTTGCGCTGCAGCATCATCCAGGCGCTGGTGGCCAGCGGGATCACCACGGCCGGGTATTCGCTGCCCTGGGAGCGGTGGATGGAGACGGCGTAGGCGTGGGCGAGCTCGTCGAGCTCGTCGAAGGCGTAGTCGACCTGCTCGTCCTCGTCGGTGAGCACGGTCAGGGAGCTGTCGTCGGGCTGGATGCCGGTGACGATGCCGACGGTGCCGTTGAAGACGCCGGCGGCGCCCTTGTCGTAGTTGTTGCGCAACTGGGTGACCTTGTCGCCGACGCGGAAGACGCGGCCGCCGTAGCGGCGTTCGGGCATGCCGTCGCGGGCGGGGGTGAGGGACTCCTGCAGGGCGATGTTGAGCGCGCCCGCTCCGGCGGCGCCGCGGTGCATGGGGGCGAGCACCTGCACCTCGCGGCGCGGGTCGAGGCCGAACCTGCGCGGGATGCGGCGGGCGACCACGTCCACGGTCATGGCGGCGATCTCCTCCGGCTCCTCGCACGGGAACAGGAAGAAGTCCTTCATGCCCTCCAGCACCGGGTGGCGGCCGGTGTTGACGCGGTGGGCGTTGACGACGACGCCGGACTCCTGGGCCTGGCGGAAGATCTGCGTCAGCCGTACGCGCGGGATGTCGTCGGCGGCGAGCAGGTCTTTGAGCACCTCGCCCGCGCCGACGGACGGCAGCTGGTCGACGTCGCCGACGAACAGCAGGTGCGAGCCGGGCGCGACGGCCTTGACGAGCTTGTTGGCCAGCAGCACGTCGAGCATGGACGCCTCGTCGACCACGACCAGGTCGGCGTCGAGGGGGTTGTCGCGGTCGAAGGTGGCCTCGCCGCCGGGGCGCAGCTGCAGCAGCCGGTGCACGGTGGTGGCCTCGTGGCCGGTGAGCTCGGCCAGCCGCTTGGCGGCCCGGCCGGTGGGGGCGGCCAGGATCACCTTGGCGCGTTTGGCGCGGGCCAGGGTGACGATGGAGCGGACGGTGAAGCTCTTGCCGCAGCCGGGGCCGCCGGTCAGCACGGCGACCTTGCGGGTGAGCGCCAGCCGGACGGCCTGGCGCTGCTCGGTGGCCAGCTCCGCGCCGGTCTGGCCGTGCAGCCACTGCTCGGCCTTGTCCCAGTCGACGTCGCCGAACGCCTTGAGCCGGTCGTGGCCGCTGTGCAGCAGCGTCAGCAGGGAGCCGGCCAGGGACAGCTCGGCGCGGTGGAACGGCGGCAGGTAGACGGCGGGCACCACGTTGTCGCCGGCGGGGATCTCCTCGCGGACGGCGCCCTCCTCGGTGACGAGGTCCTCCAGGCAGGTGACGGTCAGGGGGGCGTCCACCTCCAGGATCTTGACGGCGTCGCCGACCAGGTTGGGGGCCGGCAGGTAGCAGTGGCCGTCGTCGGCGGCCTGCGACAGGGTGTAGCGCAGACCGGCCTTGACGCGCTCGGGGCTGTCGTGCGGGATGCCGACGGCCTGGGCGATGGTGTCGGCGGTCTTGAAGCCGATCCCCCACACGTCGTCGGCGAGCTTGTACGGCTGGGCCCGGACGACGTCGATGGAGCGCTCGCCGTACTGCTTGAAGATGCGCACCGCGATGGAGGTGGAGACGCCGACCCCCTGCAGGAAGATCATCACCTCTTTGATGATCTTCTGTTCCGCCCAGGCGGCGGCGATCATCTTGGTGCGTTTGGGGCCCAGCCCCGGCACCTCCACCAGCCGCTGCGGCTCCTGCTCGATCACGTCGAGGGTGTCGGTGCCGAAGTGGTCGACGATCCGCTCGGCCATCTTCGGGCCGATCCCCTTGATCAGACCGGAGCCGAGATAGCGGCGGATGCCCTGCACGGTGGCCGGCAGCACGGTGGTGTAGGACCACACCTCGAACTGCTTGCCGTAGCGGGGATGGGAGGTCCAGCGCCCGGTCAGCCGCAGCGACTCCCCCACCTGCGCGCCCAGCAGCGGCCCCACCGCGGTCAGCAGTTCGGCCCCGGAGCGGGCGGTGGCGACCCGCGCGATCGTGTAGCCGGTCTCCTCATTCGCGTAAGTGACGCGCTCCAAGACCGCGTCCAGGGTCGCAGCGGGCGGACCGCCTGCACCATCGACCACGAAACCCTCACTCCCCAGCCGTCCCGGGGGCCAGCGTAGAACACGCCGAGGCCGGCCGAAATCTTGACCGTGGCCACGTTCGCGCTCGTGTTCGGCGAAGGCGAATACGAGCGCGACCGCGCCTCGCGGTGATCTAGAGTCGCCGCATGCGGCGAAGGACGGGATGGTCGATCGCCGGGGCCGCGGTCCTGGCCTGGGGCGAGTGGCTGAACTGGCGCTGGTCCCGAGCTCTCGTGAAGGACGGCGGGGGCGCCGCCGAGGCCGTGGTCGTGCTGGGATACCGCAACCCGCAGGCGACGGTGAACCTCGTCAACCGCTGGCGAGTCCGTGCCGGCCTTCGCTCCATCGCCGCCGGCAGTGCGCCTGGCACCGTCGTGATCTTCAGCGGCGGTGCGACCGGCGGGGGCGCCGCGGAGGCCCGGTTGATGGCCGGCTACGCGACGTCGGCGCTCGCCTTCGACGGCGCGGTGCTGCTCGAAGACCGGAGCGCGACGACATGGGAGAACATCACGAACGTGATTCCCCTGCTGGAGAACGCCGACCGCATCAAGATCGTCTCCCAGCCGGCTCACGCGCTCAAGGCCCGCGCGTACCTGCGGCGGCAGCGCCCTGACCTCGCCGAGCGGCTGGTGCGCGCGGATGACTACCGCCCCGGCGAGTGGATGGCCGTCAAACCGCTGCTGGCTCTGTACGGACTGTGGACCCTGCGCGGTCTCAAGGCCGACGAACGGAAGATCTCGCTGTAGACCGCCCCGGCCGACGCCGGCGGACCCACGAGGGCTGGTACAAAGGGGGCATGAGTGATTCCGTCGGGTATTCCCCGCGGCCGAACGTGCCGCCGGCCCGGCCTGTCCGCAGCCGGAGGTACCGCGTGTGGGCCCAGGTGCTGCTGTGGACCCCGATCGCGCTCACGGTGGCCGCCGTCGTCCTCGGCCTGGGGCTGTTCGCGGCCGCTGACGCCGACGCGACGCACAGCTCGTCCGCCCTCGGCTATCTCGGCCTCGTCGTGTGGGGCGGCCTCGCGGTCCTGTCGCCGGTCCTGCTCGGGTCGTTCATCGCCGGGCTGATCATGGTGATCCGCAGCCGCGGCTGAGGCCGCGGCGAGATCCCCGGGCGCCGGGTCACGACACCCGTGCGGAGGGGACCGTCCAGGTGTTGCACGCGGCGGGCGAGCCGGAGCGAAAGCCTTTGTCGAGCCAGGCGGCGATGTTGCGCCCCTTGCCGTGGGTGCGGTTCTTGCTCTGCTCGTCGCCGCTGTCGCGGTCGATGTCGAGCAGGACCTTCCAGTCGCGCGAGGTACGGTCCAAGGACTTCCAGGTGCTGCCGATGAACACCCCGGCCAGGCATTCGGCCTGCAACTCCAGGCGGCGCAGCTGCTCGTTCAGCTCGCTCTTGCCCTTGTAGGGGTGCCGGTCGAAGGCGCGGCTGATCCCGGTGAGGTTCTGCACGTGGTGCCCGAACTCGTGGGCGGCGACGTCGAAGAGGAACAGGTCCGACGGCTCGCCGAGCAGGTCGCGGTTCAGCAGGAAGACGAAGCGCCGTTCGTCATCGCAGTAGCGCGCCGCGGCGTCCTTCCAGGCGGTTCCGCAAAAGCGCCGCGGCTTGGTGATGAAGGCGACCCTGGCTTTGGTGAACGGCAGGCCGGCTCGTCGGAAGTGAGCGGCCCAGGAGGTGTTGAGGCAGTTCACCACCGTGGTCAGGTAGCGCTTGGCGGCCCGGACGTCGTTCGGCTTGACCGGGTGTTCGGTGCACTGGCTCGGCCGTAGCGGGCCGCTGCGGTAGAGCTCGTTCGCGGTCAGGGCGCGATCGCGGATGGGGTAGGTGGCGGCCTGGGCCGTCCCGGCTAACAGGATCGAGCCCAGGATGAAGGCCGCGAGGAGGGGGGTGAGGCGCATGATCACCATCCTAGGACGCGAGATCCGGCCAGGTTGTGGCGAAATCCTGTTTTACCCAGCCATGAGACACCTGTGCGAAGGACCGTGATATGCCGGTTCAAGGGGGGTAGGGCGGTGTGACAAGGTGCCAGATCCGCTCGCCCTGTTGAGTCCCCGAAGCGCATGGCCAGGGCTCCTGACGTGCCGGGCCGCAGGCGCGGAAGGGCGGAAGGAGCCGAACATGGCACAGCAGCATCATCCACAGGCCCGCCAGACGTCCCAGGAACAGGCGACGACGGCCGTACCCCAGCAACGGGAAGGACCCACGCGGTCGCAGCAGGAGGAGCCGCCCCGGCTGACCGGGTGGCTCGGCTGGGTGCTGTTCGCCGGCTTCACGATGGTGATCGTGGGATGCTTCCAGGCGGTGATGGGGCTGGTCGGCATCTTCAACACCGACTTCTACGTCA
Source organism: Nonomuraea glycinis (assembly GCF_035920485.1). Lineage (GTDB taxonomy): Bacteria > Actinomycetota > Actinomycetes > Streptosporangiales > Streptosporangiaceae > Nonomuraea > Nonomuraea glycinis. The sequence goes on along the minus strand of NZ_CP109166.1, from coordinate 7,865,285 downwards.
TCACCGCGAACAACCTGGCGATCCCCGTCAACTACACCACCTGGGGCGTGGTCCACCTGATCCTCGGGGTGATCGTCGCCCTCGCCGGGCTGGCCGTCATGGCGGGCAAGACGTGGGGACGCGCGGTCGGGATCTTCCTGGCGGCGATCCAGGCGATCGTCAACTTCGCCTGGTTCCCCGCCTACCCGTTCTGGTCGCTGATCGTCATCGCCGTCGACATCCTCGTCATCTACGCCCTGCTCGTCCACGGCGGCGAGATGCGCGGCCTCACCCGGCAGGGCGCGCGCGGCGCCACCCAGTGATCCACGTGTAGCGTCGCATCTGGCCGTCGACCGACCCGGCGAAGGAGCCAGATGACCACGACGCGCATCGGTGCCGGCCCTCCTCACGCCGCCGGGAAGCGGTGGCCGGGGAGGGCCGTACGCGTGTTCGGGCTCGCCTTGGCGGCGCTGCTGCCGGCTATGGCCGGCTGCGGGCAGGCGCCCGAGCGGCCCTCGTCGCCGCCGAAGACGTCTTCGGCGGCGGCGTCTTCGGCGGCGACGCAGGACGGGTGCGCGGGCGGTGCGCGGCTCACGGCCGGCAGGCACAAGCTGACGTTCGCCGGCGAGGACCGCGTCTTCCTGCTGACGCTGCCCGAGGGCGACGGCCCGCATCCGGTGCTGCTCAACCTGCACGGGCTCGGCTCCACCGCCCGCGAGCAGGCCGCCTACAGCCGCCTGCCCCGGGTGGGCGGCCGGCGCGGCTACATCGTCGCCACCCCGCAGGTGGCGAAGGACCGGCTCGCCTGGACGCTGCCGCACGGCTTCGGCCCCGACGACACCGGTTTCCTGGGCGCGCTGCTGGACCGGCTGGAGCAGCGGCTGTGCGTGGACCGGCGGCGCGAGTTCGCCGCCGGCCTGTCCTACGGCGGCGCCATGGCCACGGCGCTGGTGTGCGGCCTGGACGGCAGGCTGGCCGGGGTGGCGGCCGTCGGCGGCGTCAACATCGTCCGGCCGTGCCGGGACCCGGAGCCTGCCACGCTGGTCGCCTTCCACGGCACCGCCGACCGCGTCGTCCCCTACCGGGGCGGCCACCCGCTGCGTGACGCCCCCGGCGACCTGCGCAAACTCGCCGACCTGGTGACGCTCCAGCCGGTGGAGCAGGTGACGCGCGGCTGGGCGGACGCGCTCGGCTGTCCCTCCGCCGCCACCACCGCTCCCGCCCCCGGGGTACGGCTGCGCACCTGGACAGGCTGCGCCCGCGGCGCCCGCGTACACCTGTACACGATCAGCGGCGGCGGCCACACCTGGCCGGGCCCGATCGAGGTGTCCACGCTCGGCGCGACCAACCGGCACCTGGACGCCACCCGGCTCATCCTGGACGCCTTCGACGCGGCCCGGCCCGTCTGAAACGACCAGGCCGGGGGCCCGGCCGGGCATTAGGGTTGACGTCCATGAGTCAGGTAGGACATCAGACGGCGCGGGCGCTGCTGCGCAGGCTCGCCGTCGAGCAGGCCGAATGCCGCATCCCCTCGGTGCGGGCCGCGATCGTGCGCGACGGCGAGATCGCGTGGCAGGCAGGCCGCGGCCAGGTGGACGGGCGTCCGCCGGAGCCCGGCACCCAATACCGGATCGGTTCGATCACCAAGAGCGTCGTGGCCGTCACCGTCATGCGGCTGCGGGACGAGGGCCTGATCGACCTGCTGGAGCCGATCGGCAAGCACCTGCCCGACACCCGGTTCGGCGAGGTCACGATCGCCCAGTTGCTCTCGCACACCGGCGGCCTGACGGCCGAGCCGCCCACCGGCTGGTGGGAGCGCACCCCCGGCATCGAGATGGCCGACCTGCTGTCCCGCGTCGGCCCCGGCGAGGTCAAGCACCGGCCGGGCCGCCGCTACCACTACTCCAACCTCGGCTTCTCCCTGCTCGGCGAACTGGTCGCCCGCCTGCGCGGCACGCCGTGGGCGCAGGTGGCGCAAGCCGAGGTGCTCGGCCCGCTCGGCATGACCGGCACCACCACCAGGCCGCGGCCGCCGCATGCCACCGGCTACGCCGTCCACCCCTACGCCGACGTGCTGCTGCCCGAGCCCGAGCACGACGCCGGCGCCATGGCCCCGGCCGGGCAGCTGTGGTCCACCACCACCGACCTGGCCCGCTGGGCGGCGTTCGTCGCCGGGGACACCGGCGGCGTGCTGTCGCCCGGCACCCTCGCCGAGATGCGCGAGCCGGCCACCGTCGCCGACGGCGACGCCTGGACCTCCGGCTACGGGCTCGGCCTGCAGCTCACCCGGCACGCCGGGCGCCGCCTGGCCGGCCACACCGGCTCCATGCCCGGCTTCCTGGCCACCGTGTGGGCCGACCCCGCCGACGGCGTCGGCGTGCTGTTCCTGGCCAACACCACTTCCGGCCTGCGACCCGGGCTGCTCACCGACCTGCTCGACATCCTCGACGAGCACGAGCCGCGCCTGCCCCAGGAGTGGACCCCCGCCGGCGCCGACCCCGCCCTGCTGGCGCTGACCGGCCTGTGGCACTGGGGGCCCGCCCCCTACCTGCTGCGGCTGCTGCCCGGCGGCGGCCTGTCGCTCGAACCGGTGCGCGGCGCCGGGCGCGCCTCCAGGTTCGTGCCGCAGGACGACGGCACCTGGCTCGGCCTGGACGGCTATTACGCCGGTGAGACGCTGCGGGTGGCGGCCGACCATCTCGACCTCAACACGTTCATCTTCACCCGCGACCCCTACGACCCGGCCGCACCCGTGCCCGGCGGCGTCGACGACTGGCACTAGCCACTTGACGTAACACGTCAAGTACTTGCTATCGTACGTCAAGCAGTGGTCGGGCGAGACGGAGGAGGCACCGTGTCACAGCAGGAGCGAGAGGAGCTCGTCCAGGACCTGATCCGGCTGGTGACCAGCAGGCTGCTGGACCCGCTCGACATCCTCCTGGGCGACGACCCCGCCATCGAGGCGATGCGCCACCGGGTGCGGCAGGACGCCGGCACCTGGGCCGACGAGCTCCTGGGCGACGACCGGGCCCGCGCCACCCACCGGGGTGCGCGCCTGGTCGCGGTCCTCTACCCCGGCGACACCGCCTTCGACCCGCCCGCCGACTGGTGGCGCACCCCCCTCGGCCGGGCCATCGCCCGGCGCGTCGGCCACCCCTCGGCCGAGCGCGTCTCGTACGCCGTCGCCGGGGCGATGCTCGGCATCACCCGGCAGGGCGTCCACGACCTCGTACGACGCGGCAAGCTGCACGCGCACCCGGACGGCGGCGTCACCACGCCGTCGATCCGGGAGCGGCTCGACACCCGAGACCTAGGACAGGCCCATGAGCAGTGACCAGATGATCACCGGCGCGGCGGCGGTGCCGATCGCGATCCGCGACCACGGCGGCGCCGGCCGGCCCTTACTCCTGCTGCACGGCGCGGGCGGCAACCTGCTCCACTGGGAGCGGCTCGCCCCGCTGCTCACCGGCGCCTTCCGGGTGGTGGCCGTGGACCTGCGCGGTCACGGCCGCTCCGGCGACGGCCCGTGGACCTGGAAGGCCGTCCTCGACGACCTCGACGCGGTGGTGGCCGGGCTGGCGACGGCCGATCCGGTCGTCGCCGGCCACTCACTGGGCGGGATGCTCGCCGGCATGTGGGCCCGCCGCCACCCCTCCTGCCCGGCCGCCATCAGCCTGGACGGCCACCGCGCCGCCGCCACCCACCCCGCCCACTACGACGGCCTGGCCCCCGAACGCCTCGAACGCGACCTGGCGGCACTGAACGCGGCCTTCACCGCCCAGGCCGACATGATGGCCCAGCCGATGACCGGCGAGCAGGCCGCCGCCTACCTGCACGGACAGCGCGCCTTCGCCGCCGCGCAGGGCCTGGACGCCGACGCGTGGGAGGAGGCGGCCAGGCGCGGGCTGACCGAACGCGACGGCCACACCTGGCTGCGGCCCGGCCCCGAGGTCACCCGCGCGCTGCGCGAACTGCCGGAGTTCGCCGACGCGCTGCCGGTCTTCGGCGAGGTCACCGCCCCGTTCCTGATCGTGACGGCCACCCGCAACCTGCCCGTGCCGCCCGAACTGTCCGCCCTCATGGACGCCTTCCGCGCCGGCCTCCGCCGCGACCTGACCGCCCTGGCCGCCACCCGCCCGAACATCGAGATCCACGAACTCGACGCCAGCCACGGCATGCTCGCCGAGCGGCCCGACGCCATCGCCCGGCTCATCACCCGCTACGCCTAGACAGATCCCCGGACGTGTATGGAGACAGACACCAGGCCGCCGGTCAGAGCGGGCCGGGCGTCCTGTAGACCGAGACATGAGAGCGTGACTCCGCGGTGAACTCCTCTCCCGTCCAGCCGGCGTGCCGGGATTCCAGGGTCATTCCGGCCAGTTCGGCCATCAGGTCAAGTTCAGCCGGCCAGATGTACCGGTGCGGGCTGCGGAACAACCGGGCCTCGCGGCCGGCCTCGGGGTCGAACCGGAAGTGGTGCGAGACGACCTGCTGGCGCAGGACATCGTAGGTGTCGAGCCCGATGTAGCCCGTCGCCGACTCCCAGACCACGGCCTGCTGACCCGGCGGCAGCTTGCGAAGTTCGGGGACCCACAGTTCGACGACGAACCGCCCGCCCGGCGCGAGATGGCGTGCGGCGTTACGGAAACAGGCAACCTGCTCGGCCTGCGTGAGCAGATTGGAGAGGGTGTTGTAGACGAGATAGACGAGCCGGAACTCGCCCGGAACGCGTGCCGTGGCCATGTCGCCGGCGACGACCGGGATGGCCGCCTCGTCTGCCTTGGTGCGGAGCTGATCGATCATCGGCTGCGACAGCTCGATGCCACTGACCGGGACTCCGCGCTCCGCGAGAGGCAGGGCCACCCGCCCGGTCCCGATCGCGAACTCCAGTGCCGGCCCGCCCTCGGCGAGTTCCACGAGACGGTCCACCGTCGGTCCCAGCACCGCCGGTGCGAACATGCCGGCCCCAGGAGTGTCATAGCTCTGAGCGGCCTGGTCATCCCATATCTCACTGTGAAGCATGAGCAGCGATGATCTCCCACTGCGCGGAGCAGGTCAACGCACTTTCGCCACCGTCAAGATGAGGGCGCCGCCGGTTCGGGCTCCGGACTCGGTCCCATGGCGGCAGCGGCTCGACCGGGCGAGGATCAGCGCGCCCATCTCACCCACACGGTTTCGGCCTCCTCCTCTTCGGGCCCCGGCTGTCCTCTTTGCCGCTTCTTGCCAGGTCAGTCCGGGGGCAGGGTGGCCGTCAGCTGCCAGCCGCCCTGTGGCAGCGGACCCGCTTCGACCCGGCCGCCTGCTTGGACCAGCCGCTCGGCCAGGCCCCGCAGTCCACTGCCACCGCCGTCGGAGGCACCGCTGGCGGAGGCACCGCTGGCGGTGACCGCATCGTCGGCGGGGTCAGGGGCGGGGCCGATCGTGGTGGCGGGAGGTGGGGCGGGGGTGGGGTCGTTGTTGCGGATGGTGAGGGAGGTGCCTGCCAGGTGGATCTCCGCCCGGGTGGCGCCGCTGTGCCGGATGATGTTGGTGACGCCCTCGCGCACCACCCAGCCGAGCAGGGTCTGCGCCCGCCCGTCCGGCTCGGGGCCGGTCCTGCGCACCACCGGCTCGACGCCCGCCGCCCGCAGCGCGTCGGCGGCCCGCTCCAGCTCGGCGGACAGGCCGGCCTCGCGGTAGCCGGTGACCGCCTCGCGGATCTCGGCCAGGGCCTGCCTTCCGACCTTCTCGATGTCGCCCGCCTGCCGCCGGGCCTGCTCGGGGTCGCGCAGGGCCAGGCGGCGCGCCGCCTCGGCCTTCACCACGATCACCGACAGCGTGTGGCCGAGCAGGTCGTGCAGGTCGCGGGCGAAGCGCAGCCGCTCGCGCGTCACGGCGGCCTCGGCCAGCTGCTGCCGGGTGTCGTGCAGTTCAGTGATGAGGGTGTGCTGGTGCCGGAGGAACGCGACGACGATCCCGGCGCTGAACGTCCCCCAGGAGAAGGCCATGATCGACTCCAGTCCCCCGCCGCCCCGCCACACCACCAGCGCCGTCACCCCGGTCAGGGCCAGCAGCGCGATCCGTACGCGCCTGCCGTACAGCACGGCCCCGCACGCGATGCCGGCCATGGGGAACAGGTACAGCCAGCCGCCGCCGAAGTGAGCCGCGGCGGCGGTCACCACGGCGGTGAGCGCGGTGAGTGCGGCGAGCCCGGCCGGGGTGGGGGCCGGGCCGCGGCGCAACGCCGGCAGGACCGCGGCCGCGTACAGGGCGGTGGCGGCGGCCAGCGCCGGCCAGGCGAGCCAGGCGGGACGGCTGAGGCCGGCCGCGGTGTCCCAGGCGGCGGCGACGCCCAGCAGGACGAAGACGAGGATCCCTTGCGCGTCGGGCGCGCCGTACGGCCTGCCCTGCGGCGGATGGACGTGGTCGGTGCGCATCGATTCCACGGTAGACGTACGGCGGACCCGGTGATCGGAGGCCCTCAGGTTGACTTTGTCGCAAGCTATGACGCATTGTATTGATACAAAGCTTGCGACAAAGGAGGAGAGTATGACGGACGATTCCCCGCTGAGCGGCGGGTCGCGGCCGGCGGACGTTCGAAACGCGGAAAGCTGGCTGCTGCGGCACGGCCTAGGAGAGGGTCCACCGACGCCGTTGCTGACGGCGCGGCTGGCGGTGCGCCGGCGGGCGCGGATCCTCGGCAGCGTCCTGTCGGCCCTGCTGATCATCGGCGCCGCGCTGGTCCAGGTCTCCGACCGGACGGCCACGCCCGCGTTCGGCGGGTTCCAGCCGGAAGGGCCGACGAAGGTGCTGCTCCTGAGCGTGCTGATCGTCGCGCTGTTGCTGGCCCAGACGCTGCTCGACGCCTGGATACGGCGCGTCGACCGGCAGGCCGGGGCGGCACTGGCACGGCGGGCGGCCCATCCGGTGCAGCCCGGCTGGCGGGCCCTGCTCGGCCGGCCGTACGCCGTCATGTCGGCCGGCACGCTCACCGGCGCGTTCGCGCTGGGAGCGAGCGCACTGGTGGTCGGCGAGGGCGCCGTGTGGCATACGGCGGTCGTGCTGCTGGTCGCCGTGGCCGGGGTCGGCCTCGGCGCGGCTCTGCAACTGCGCGAGCTGCTGGCCCGGCCGGTCGTGGCCGAGGACGAGGTGTCCCTGACGGCCGACGTCATCATGCGCGTCGAGGACGCCCGCGAGAGCACCGCGCCGACCGTGCTGTGGTCGCTGCCGGTGGTGTTGCTCTTCGGGTCCGCGCCCGGCTGGTGGAACGTCGCCGCTCTCGGCTTCGTGGTGCTGGGCCTGGCCGCCTACATCGCCGTCCAGGCCAGGACGCCGCGCGCCGCGGACCTGGCGCGACACGTGCTGGGCGTCCGATGATCGTCATCGACGCGGGCTCACCGGTGCCGCCGTTCGAGCAGTTGCGGGCTCAGCTCGCCCGGCAGATCCAGGACCGTACGCTGGCCGTGGGCTCGCGGCTGCCGACCATCCGCCGGCTCGCGGGCGACCTCGGCCTGGCCGTCAACACCGTCGGTCGGGCCTACCGGGAGCTCGAGGAGGCGGGGTTGATCGAGACCCGGGGGCGGGCGGGGTCGTTCGTGTCGGCGGCCGGCGAGGAGGCCCGCGAACGAGCGCGCCGGGCCGCCGCCGACTTCGCGGCCGTGGTGGCGAGCGTCGGCCTCGACGCGAACGAGGCGCTCCGCATCGTCGAGGCGGCCCTGAGATCCGGCGACGCGGCGTCCTCCACCTCCCTCTGATACCGCCGTTCGATGGAACGGACCCGTGGATGGCCGCTCCGGCAAGCGCCGGGACACGTACACGCTGATTCTCGCTGGACATCGAGTTTTCGCGGGCTCATCGACCGCCCGGTTCGTCGCCCCGGCCCCTTTTTCTATCAAGTGATTGACTTTCTGGTGGACCGGCCCTAGCTTTCTATCAACTGATAGAAAGTGGAGGGTTGCATGACGGTCAAGCGTGCCAAGCCGGGACCGCGATCACTGGAGCGACAGGAGCGCCTGGTCGCCGCGGGATATCGCGCCATGGTCCGCTCCGGCCTGGCAGGGGCGCGCACCCGCGACATCGCCGCGGAGGCCGGCATCACCGTCGCGACCCTGCACTACTACTTCCCGACCAAGGACGACCTCGTACGGGCCGTCCTGGAGCACACGATCCGCGAGCGGATGCTGGCCCCGCTGCGGCTCGACGCCGACTGGGAGGACGGCCTGGCCGCGCTGCGGACGATGCTCGCCGGCCTGCAACGCCAGGCCGAGGCGGAGCCGGGGCACTTCCGGCTGCTCCACGAGATGGTCTGGACCTCGCACGAGGACCCGGTGATCCACGACATGATCGCCGAGACTCACACCGACTGGCACCAGACGATCACCGGCTGGCTGGAGGCGGGCCGGCGCGAAGGCCGGGTCCGCGGCGATCTCGACACCCGCACCGTGGCGACGATGATCATGTACATCGTGATGGGCATGGTGATGCGCCCTCCCCTGCCCGCCGGCGCCGGCGCGCACCTGAGCGACGAACTGGACCGGCTGCTGGCCTCGTTCGACTGAGAGACATCCAAGGAAGAGACATCCAAGGAGATGACGACATGTCCCACCATTACACCGAGGTACTTATCGTCGGCGGCAGCCTGATCGGCTTATCCTCCGCCTTGTTCCTGAGCCGGCACGGGGTCAGCGTGATCCTCGCCGAGCGGCACGCCGGCACCTCCATTCACCCGCGCACCCCCGGCTACAACGCCCGCACGATGGAGCTGTTCCGGGCGGCGGGCGTGGAGGAGGCCGTGCGCGCGGCGGGGCCCTGGCGGCTCACCGGCTCCGGGCTGCTCTGGGCCGAGAGCCTGACCAGCCCCAACCACCGCTGGCTCGAGCGGCCGAGCAGCCGCCAGGACCTGTCGGCCGTCAGCCCCTGCGACGACGTCATGCTCTCCCAGGACGTGCTCGAGCCCGTGCTGCGCGAGCATGCCGAGGCGTTCGGCGCCGATCTGCGGTTCGGCACGGAGTTGCGCGCGTACGACGACGGGCCGGACGGTGTGACGGCGGTGCTGGCGGATCGGGCCACCGGCGCCCGCACCATGGTGCACGCCGACTACTTGATCGCCGCCGACGGGACCGACAGCAAGATCCGCCGCAAGCTCGGCATCGGCAGGAGCGGCGTCGGCGTGCTGGAGCACGTCGCCGGCATCATGGTCCGCGCCGACCTCGGCAGCGCGCTGCGCGACAAGAGTTTCGCGATCTGCCAGGTGAACAACCCGGGCTTCGCCGGCATGGTCCGTGTCACCGGCGACACGATGGCCCTGCACGTCCCCTACGATCCCGCCGACGGCGTCGGCCAGTTCACCGCGGCGCGCTGTGTCGAGCTCGCCCGTGCCGCCGCGGGCATACCGGACCTGGCGGTCAAACCGCTGGAGGTGCTGCCCTGGCAGAGCACGGCCGCCGTGGCCGACTGGTTCGCCGACGGCCGGGTCTTCCTGGCCGGTGACGCGGCCCACGTCATGCCGCCGGCCGGGGCCTACGGCGCCAACACCGGCATCCAGGACGCCGCCAACCTGGCCTGGAAGCTCGCCTATGTGCTCAACGGGTGGGCCGAGCCGTCCCTCCTGGAGACCTATGACACCGAACGCCGCCCCGTCGCCACCCTGACCGTCGAGCAGGCGCTGGCCACGGGCAGGGACTGGTTCGGCGCCGAGTTGCCGCCCGAGGTCGCGGCGGTCGAGCTCGTCGACGAGGTGAGCGTCAAGTTCGGCTACCGCTACGACGGCGCGGGCTTCGAGGATGCCCACCACCCGACCGGCGACCCCGGCGCCCGTGCGCCGCACGTGTGGCTGCGCCGGCGGGGGCGGCGGGTGTCCACCGTCGACCTGTGGGCGCAGGGGGCCGTGCTGCTGGCCGGGCCCGAGGGCGCCGCGTGGACCGAGGCCGCCGCCCGCCTCATCGGGCCGTGGCTCTCGTCGTACCAGGTGGCGGACGGGCCGGTGATTCCGGCGAGCCCGCTGCTCGGGGACCCGGAGCGGCGCTGGGCGACGGCGTTCGGGGTCACCGGCGGCGGGGCCGTGCTGATCCGCCCGGACGGGTTCATCGCCTGGCGCGCCGCCGAGCCCGCCGGGCCGCACACCGACGCCGTGCTCGCCGAGGCCGTGCGCGCCCTGCTGAGCGGTCAGGTCGCGGAGCACGTACGCACGTCCCTGGTCTGAGCGTCACGCGGACAGCAGCCGGCCCAGTTTGCGCAGGGAGCGGCGGGCCAGCATGACGGCGATCGGCCGTGCCAGCGGCCACAACGCCCGCCCGAGCGGCCCGAACGGCGGTCGCAGCCGCTCGCCCCAGATCACCCGGCTACCCCCCTCGCGGGCCTGGACGCGGATGACGCCCTCGCCCCGCACCAGCCGGCCGATGTGCCGCATCCGCACCAGCGTCGGCGGCTCCCACGCGGTGATCGTCATGACGTCGAGGAATCCGACCGGCCAGATCCCGGTGTAGGCCTCGACCCGGTCGGCGCCCGTCTGCCGGGCCGTGGTCATGAACATCCACTCCCGGTGCCGGGGCCAGTCGGTGACCAGCGCGAACACCTGCTCCGGCGGCGCGGGCACGTGCACGGCGGCGGTCGCGTACACGTACTCCCCCACTCAGATCCCCCTGATGTCGTGGGCCTTGCCGGGTTCGGCGAAGGCCAGCAGCGCGGCGGCCTCGGCCCGGATCTCCTCCGCCTGCCCCGCCGTCACCGGCGCGAACATGTCCACGGTCAGCACGGCCTTGTCCCGCCGCCACGCGCCCTGGACGAAGCCGTCGACCAGGACGGTGCCGAGGACTTGGCCGTTGATGGTGATGACGCGTTTGCGGTGGTCGTCGGAGATGACGCGGCTGCGGTCGGCGTGGCTGAGCAGCAGGTTGTCGAACGGCGCCAGCAGGCGCACGGGCGCCGGCGCGCCGGGCCCCGGCCTGGGCGCGTCCGGCAGGTCGAACAGCTCGCGGCCGTGCTCGTCCTCCAGGACCACGAGCCGGGCCCGCAGCCGGTCGAACACCTCGCGCAGCCTGGTCAGCCCGGACCAGGCCTGGGCGTCGGCGACGGTGGCGGGACCGAACGCGGCCAGATAGCGGAGGACGAGGTCGTCGAGACTGGGGGCCGGGTGCGGCTCGCGGCCGAGCCATGACTCCACGGTGGCGTAGGCGGTCTGTCCGGCCTTGCCCCACACGGCCCGGGGCGGCACCTGCACGAGCGGCACCAGCGTGCGCATGATCTGCGACAGATCCGTCGCGCCGGCGCCGGGGTGGTGCTCGGCCATCCGCACGCCGAGCTGGGCGCCGGTCAGCGGCCCCGCCGCCAGCACCTGACGTCCCGTCGCGACGACCGCGTCCAGGTCCAGCGACGTCATGACCGTGCCGTGCGAGTTCAGCAGGTATTTGGTGAGCAGCGGCTGGGTGAGCGGCCGCAGGGTCAGGCCGTCGGCGGCGCTGACCAGGTGGACGGTGCCGCGCATGAGTACGATCCGGACCACCTCCCGCTGCTCCAGCAGCCGCGCCAGCTCCTCGGGGCGGAAGCCGTCCAGGCGCGACCAGAGCCCGAAGTAGGGCGGGAACGGCGCCTGCGCCTGTAATCCGACCAGGTGCTCCACGGCCTGGAGGGCCGGCATGGAGTGGCGCCGCAGCAGCAGCTGGCGGTCGAGGGTGGCGCGGTTGAGCGCATGACGGCTGATCACCGCCATACCTTAACAGCACACAATGCTGTGCGACCTTGCCATAGTGTGTGCCGCACAGTATCGTCCTGAGGGTGATCGATGATGACGCGCTCGCCACGCACCGCCAGGAGCTCCGGCGCGGGACCGTCGTGCTGGCCTGCCTGCTGATCCTGGAGCGGCCCGACTACGGCTACGCGCTGCTGGAGGCGCTGGAGAGCAAGGGCTTCGCGGTCGACGCCAACACCCTCTATCCGCTGCTGCGCCGCCTGGAGAAGCAGGGGCTGCTCACCAGCGAGTGGAACACCGAGGAGTCGCGGCCGCGCAAGTTCTACCGCACCAGCGCCGACGGGGCCGAGCTCGCGGCCACCCTCACCGGCGACTGGACCGAGCTCAACACCGCCTTCCGCACCCTCCTGAAGGACGAGTCATGACGGCCACCCTCACCGACCGCTATGTCCTGGCGATGCTGCGCGGCGTTCCCGGCAGGCAGCGCCCCGACCTGGAGCGCGAGCTGCGCGCCTCGATCGCCGACGCGATCGACGACCGGCTGCGGGACGGCGCCGACGCCGGGAGCGCCGAGGCGCAGGTGCTCGCCGAGCTCGGCGACCCCGCGCGCCTGGCCGCCCGCTACACCGACCGGCCGCTGCACCTCATCGGCCCGGAGCTCTACCTCGACTACGTCCGGGTGCTCAAGGCGCTGCTGTCGGCGGTCCTGCCGCTGCTGTTCGTCGCCGCCGGCATCGTGCGGTTCCTCGACGGCGCGCCGATCGGGCGGGTCGTGGGGGACGCGGTCGTCGCCGTCCTGGTGGCGGCCATGCACATCGCGTTCTGGGTGACCGCCGTGTTCGCCGTCGTCGGGCGGTCGCCGGCGCTGCGCGAGAAGGTGCGGACGAAGTGGGACGTCTCCGCCCTGCCCACCTACCGGATCGACCTCGCCGGGCTGATCGGCGGGGCCGTGGTCACGGCCCTGCTCGCCTGCCTGCTCGTGCTGTCCCAGACGGTGGGACCGCTCACCGGCGCCGCCGGCGAGCCGATCGGGGTGATCGCGCCCGCGCTGTGGGAGTCCGGTGCGCTCTACCTGGGCATCTTCTTCGCCGCCGCGCGCATCGGCTTCGACCTTCTGGGCCACTACGTGGGCTGGGGGATGCCGCAGGCCGTGGCGAACGCGGTGCTCACCGTGCTGTTCCTGGTGCCGGTGATCTGGCTCACCACCGGCGGCCTGCTGCTGAACGACGCGTTCTTCGCGGCCCTGGGCTGGCCGCGGGCAGTGATCTCCAACGTCCTCGTGATCGCCCTGGCCCTCATGGGCCTGGCCGACACCGCCGAGGGCTTCCGGCGGGCGCTGCGCCGCCGGCCCACCACGACCACCAGCGAAGGACTGTGATGAAAGCCATCGTGCACGACAGATACGGCTCCCCCGATGTCATGGAATTTCGGGACATCGAGATGCCGGTGATGACAGACGACGACGTGCTCGTACGCGTCCACGCCGTCTCGCTCAACCGGGGCGACTGGATCGTCTCCAGCGGATCGCCGTACGTGCTCCGCCTGGTGTTCGGGCTGCGCCGGCCCAAGCACCCCGTGCCCGGCAGGGACGTCGCCGGCCGGGTGGAGGCGGTGGGGGCGAAGGTCACCAGGTTCCGCCCCGGCGACGAGGTCTACGCCGAGAACGCCTTCGGGACCCTCGCCGAGTACACCTGCGTGCCGGAGCGGCTGCTGGAGACGAAACCGGCCAACCTCACCTTCGAGCAGGCCGCCGCGGTGCCGGTGGCCGCCACCACCGCGCTCCAGGCGTTCCGCGGCCGGTTACGGCCCGGGCACGAAGTCCTGGTCAACGGCGCCTCGGGAGGCGTGGGCACCTTCGCCGTGCAGATCGCCAAGGCCGCCGGCGCCCGCGTGACCGGCGTCTGCAGCACCAGGAACACCGGCCTGATCCGCTCGCTCGGCGCCGACGAGGTCATCGACTACACCAAGGACGACTTCACCCGGGGCGAGCGGCGCTACGACGTCATCCTGGACCTGGTGGGCAACCATCCGCTGTCGGCCCTGCGGCGCACCCTGACCCCCACCGGCACCCTCCTGCTCTCCTCCGGCGAAGGCGGCCGCTGGTTCGGGCCCATGCGCCGCATCCTCCGCGCCCTGGCGATCTCACCGTTCGTCCGCCAGAGCCTGCGCCCGGTCAGCGCGAGCGGCAACCACCTGGCCGAGCTGAAGGACCTCATCGAAGCCGGGAAGATCACCCCGGCCATCGACAGGACCTACCCCCTGAGCCAGACCGCCGAGGCGCTGCGCTACCTCGGCGTGGAACACGCGCGGGCGAAGGTCGTCATCACCGTCCACGCCGCCGAAGCGGGGGATGAGGCCTAGAACATGGCCCGGCTGTCGCCGTTGGTCCACTCCCACCTGGGCGTCCACGGCACCTACACCTTCGCCCCGGTTCAAACGGGCGCCGTTGGGTACGAATCGAACACAACGCCCCTTTATTGAACAAATGCGACATTTAGGTCGCTTCATCCTCCCCCTCGCGCAGGACGACGGAGAGGAACGGTTATGGAGATCACGCCGAAAGCGGTCGTCATCTCGAAGGAAACCGACCACCTGGAGCAGGGAAAATACGGTCCCGTCCATCCGCGCACCCCGGCGTGTTACGGGTTCACCATCATCGCGGACGTCAAACCCGGCCGGGCCGACGCCGTCCGCGGCTACGGCTACACGCTCGCCAAGGCGCTGGAGAGCGACCCGGATCTGCTCGCCCCTTTGAAGCTGCACTACCTGCGCTGGGTGCTCTTCGACGACGACACCCGCTTCATGTACCAGGGCATCTTCGACACCGACTTCGACAAGTACACCGAAGACGCCATCGCGCTGTTCAGCCAGGCGGGAGTGAGCACGGTCTTCGAGAACCTCGAGGGCTTTCCCGAGGACTGGAAGACCAACCCGGAGGCGTTCATCAGATTCGTTCGTGAGCACCACTGCCCGAGCTTCATCGAGTACGGCGAGTACCCGTACGTCACAGCCGACGAGATCAAGAAAGCTCTGCGGATCAAGAGCGCGATGTCGGAGATGCTCGACCAGTTGCAGTGACGCCCAGCAGCGCCCTGCGGAGACGAGATGAGTGAGTCCATGACCGCGCGCACCTACAACCAGAACCATGTGCCGCGCCCTTACAGCCCGGGTCGGCGCCGGTTGAGCATCTACGTGGCGTGGAGCTATCCCGCCGAGGCGGGAAGGAATGTCGCGGAGCTGGACAATCGGTTCTCCACGATGACCGAAGTGCGTCGCGTGGCGTGGCCGGCCTATGAGGACCCGAAGTGGTCGGATCCGCTGCGCTTCCAGCAAGGCATCGCGGGTGGGCTGGAGCTGTTCTTCTGGGGCTGGTTGCCCTTCCAGCAGTTCGCCCAGGAGACCACCGGACACCCCGTGCCCGTGTACCAGCGCGTCGATCAGGCGGGCTTCCATACGCCGCTGGACGAGCGGGTGCTGGCCGACACCGACACGCTGTTCGTGTGGGGGCTGGACCACATGATCACCGGGCAGAACGCCACGCCTGCGGAGATCGAGGCGGTGCGCGAGTTCCTCACCCGCGAAGGAACGTGCCTGGCTCTGGGGCCGCATCATGATGTCGGCGCGTCGGACGACATGGCGGTGCTGGACATGGAGTACCACCACCACGGCGACGCGCTGGTGCCCCGCCGGCAACGCTTCGGCAGGTACACCCGATCGCTGATGGCGGGACTGGGGATCCCGGTCGAGAACCGCTACGGGCTCCGTCCCGCGGTGACGGACGGGGGCAAGAGCGTCCCTCTGTCGATCGCCAGGGATCTGGACACCAAGGGGTGGCTGGAAGGGGTGTCCAGCTTCAACTTCCACATGCACCTGCCGCACTACGCCGTGACCACCGACGACCCGAACGCCGTCCACGTGCTGGGCAGGCAGCCGATCGACCTGTCCAGGCCGCCGCACCCGTTCACCGAGGAGGGGAACACCGAGTTCAACATGTTCCTGTGGATGCCGCCCGGTGGTGGCCGGGCCGGGGACGTGATCTTCGCCGACACCACGATCTTCAGCTCGCTGTTCGGGATAGACGAGAGCCTGCGCTCTTTCTGGAGCAACATCGTCCAGGCGAAGTAGCGCCATAGGGAGGCGGGTCCAAGTGAGCGACGCCACTCACGTCGAGCTGGAACTCGACGACGTCCAGCGCGGGGTCCTCAGTCCCCGGCCGACGCCGTACGCGGCGACCTACATCCTGTTCCGCATCGACGACCGCGACCACGGGCGGGAGCTGATGCGGCGCGCGAGCGCCGTGGTGACCTCGGCCGCCGACACGATCAGCCCGCTGGGTGAGGCCTGGGTCAGCGTCGCGCTCACCTACCACGGCCTGAAGGCACTCGGTGTTCGGCAGGACTGGCTGGACAGCTTCGCCTGGGAGTTCAGGCAGGGCATGGCGGCCCGGGCCACAGTGCTGGGCGACGTCGGCGAGAGCAGCCCCGCCAACTGGGAGTCGCCGCTCGGCACGCCGGACGTCCACGTGGTGCTGGTGGCACTCGCACCCGACGGCGCCCAGTTGGAGGCCGCCATCGACCGCGCCCGCCCTGCCTACGAGGCCCTGCCCGGAGTGACGGCGATCTGGCGGCAGAACTGCCACGCGCTGCCCACCGAGACCGAACCTTTCGGCTACCGCGACGGCATCAGCCATCCCGCCGTCGAGGGCAGCGGCATCGCCGGATCCAACACGCTGGAAAGGCCGCTCAAGGCCGGCGAATTCGTGCTCGGCTACCCCGACGAGCTCGGCGGCATCCAGACTCTCCAGCCTGAGGTGCTGGGACGCAACGGCAGCTACGTGGCCTTCCGCAAGCTGCACCAGCGCGTCGGCGCCTTCCGGCGCTACCTGAGGGACAACGCCACCGGCCCCGAGGACGAGGAACTGCTGGCAGCGAAGATCATGGGGCGCTGGCGCAGCGGCGCACCCCTGGCCCTCAGCCCATCGCACGACGATCCCGGCCTCGACGCCGACCCGTACCGCAACAGCTTCCTTTATCAACAGGACGACCCGGCGGGATTCATCACTCCCTGCGGCAGTCACATCCGCCGGGGCAACCCCCGGGACGCGGCGGTGGCGGGCGTGCCGAGGCTGCACCGGATGATCAGACGCGGCACCGTCTACGGCCCGCCACTTCCCGAAGGCGTCCTGGAGGACGACGGCGCCGACCGGGGGCTGATGTTTGCCTTCGTCGGAGCTCATCTCGGACGGCAGTTCGAATTCGTCCAGTCCGAATGGATGAACGACGGCGTCTTCTTCGGCGCGGGCGACGCCAAGGACCCCGTCGTGGGCTCCGGCGACGGATCCGGTGACTACACCATCCCCCGGCGTCCCGTACGGAGACGCCTGCTCGCCCTGCCGCAATTCGTCGTCACGCGTGGAGGCGAATACTGCTTCATGCCCGGACTGACCGCGCTGCGCCGGCTCGGCGAACTATCGGACTGACCGGGGCGACGCCGCTCCGGCACGACGACCGGGAATCCTCATGAACACGCTGCACCTGCTGTTCAACGCCGTCACGGTCGTCTTCATCGTGGCCACCATGTTCGCCGCCGGCCTCGGGGCGACGCTGCCGGCCCTGCGCGCCGTCCTCACCAACGTCGTGCTGCTCGTGCTCGTGCTCATGGCCAACCTGGTAGCCATCCCGCTCCTCGGCTGGGGCGTCGCCGCGCTGTTCGGCCTGCCCGCGGCGGCCTGCATCGCGCTGCTGCTGATCGCGTCCTCACCCGGCGGGCCGTTCGGGGCCAAACTCGGCATGGTGCAGAACGGCGACGTAGTCGCGGGCGCGACGGTGCAAGTACTGCTGGCCGCCATCGGCAGCATCACCTTCGGTCCCACCGCGAACGTCCTGCTCAAGGCAGCGGATGTAGGCGGCGGAGTCGCACTTGACGTCCCGGCGCTGATGCTGACCGTGGCGGTGCTTCAACTCGTGCCGTTCACCGTCGGACTGATCGTCCGCCACTACGCGCCGTCCACAGCCCTGTCCTGGCATCCCGTGGCCGCCAAGACGTCGAACGTGACATTCCTCATCGTGCTCGCGGGCATGCTCCTGGGCAACTGGCGCGATGTCGTCGCCCTGATCGGCTCACTCAGCCTGCTCGCCGGATTCGTCTTCTCCGCCGTCGCCTTCACCCTGGGCACAGCCCTTGCCACCGGACCACCGGCACGTCGCACCACCATGGGCTCGGTCGCGGCGGTACGCAACGCAGGACCGGCCCTCGCCGCCGTGGGCCTCGCCTTCGGCAATCAGCCTGCCATCCTCGGAGCGCTCGCCGCCGTACTGCTGAGCGGCCTGGCCGCAGCCGTGCCCATCGCGGCGGTGCTGAGCCGTCGCCGCGTCGGCTGACGGACCCCGGACGGCGACCGGCGCCCCCGCGTGTTCGCCTTGCTCAACGGGACGTACGCAGCCCGGCCACGATGTCCGCCACCCGGTCCACCTCGTCCTCGGTGTTGTAGTAGTGCGGTGACAGGCGCAGGCACCACTCGACGTCCTTGTCCGCGAAGTCGAACTGGGCGAACTCCCGGAAACTGAGCGCCGAGTTGACCCCCGCCGCGTCCATCGCCGCCTTGAACGGCTCCGCCTGCCAGCCCTCGACCTCGAAGGTCACCAGCGCGCCCAGCGTCCGGCCCCGGTCCAGCAGGCGCACGCCCGCCAGGTCGCCGAGCCGGGCGCGCAGCCGCGCCGCCAGCGCCGGGGTGCGCCGGGCGATCGCCGCCACGCCGACCTGGCGGGCGTAGCGGACGGCCGCCGCGCACCCCAGCACGGTGGCGTACGGGAACTCCCACTCCTCGAACCTGGCCGCCGACTCCACCGGCCGGTAGCTGTCCGGCGAGACCCAGCGGGAGCCGTGCATGTCGATGAACAGGGGCTCGTACCCGTCGCGCAGGACCCGGTCGGACACGTACAGGAAGCCCGAGCCGCGCGGGCCGCGCAGGAACTTACGGCAGGTGGCGGTGAGCAGGTCGCAGCCGATCTCGGCCACGTCGATCGGGAACTGCCCGACGGACTGGCAGGCGTCGACCAGGTAGAGCAGGCCGAGTTCGCGGCAGTGCGCGCCGATCTCGGCGATCGGCTGGACCAGGCCGGAGTTGGTGGGGATGTGGGTGGCGCTCACCAGGCGGGGCCGGTGGGCACGCATCAGCGCCGCCATCGCGGCCACGTCCACGCCGCCTTCGGGCAGGTCGGGAGCGTGCACCAGCCGCACCCCGAACCTCTTGCGCAGCGACAGGAAGGCGATCTGGTTGGAGATGAAGTCGTTGCGGGTGGTCAGGATGACGTCCCCGGCCTCGAACGGGATCGACGACAGCGCGGTGGCGTAGGCATGGGTGGCGCTGCCCGCGAAGGCGATGTTGCCCGGCGCGCAGTTGATCAGCGCGGCGGTCTCGGTGTAGAAGGCGCGGACCTGCTCGGCGCGGGCGGCGGCCGCCTCGTAACCGCCGAGGCGCGCCTCCAGGTTGAGGTGGTCGAGCATCGTGGCGAGGACGGGGGCGGCCAGCAGGCCGCAGCCGGCGTTGTTGAAGTGCACCACCTGCTCGCAGCCCGGGGTGTCGGCGCGCAGCGCGGCGACGTCCAGTAGTGTTTCCGCCCCAGAGTCGGTAGCGCTACCATGAGTCTTCATGTCCGACAGTAGCACTTCCACCGATCTGGCCTCCAGCCTCCGCGCGCTGCTGACCGGGCTGGCGCCGGGCGACCGGCTGCCCAGCAGCCGCGAGCTGACCCGGCGCTACCGGGTGGGGCCGGGCACCGTCTCGCGGGCGATCGCCACCCTGGCCGCCGAGGGGGCGGTGGTCACCCGCCCCGGCAGCGGCACGTTCGTCGCCCTTCGCCGGGAGCGGCCGGCCGACGGCGTGCCGGACACCTCCTGGCAGTCGGTGGCCCTGTCCGGGCGCGACTTCGACCCGGGCGTCGCCGTCGAGCCGCCGCGCCCCCTGCCCGAGGGGATGATCGCCATGGCGGGCGGCTACCCGCACGAGACGCTCCAGCCGACCCGGGCCCTGGGCGCCGCACTGGCCCGCGCGGCCCGTCGGCCGGACGCCTGGCACCGCGCTCCCACGGCCGGCCTGGCGCCCCTGCGCGCGATCTTCGCCAGGCAGGCGGGCGGGGCCGTCACCGCCGAGGATGTGCTGGTCACCGGTGGCGCGCAGGGCGCCCTGTCCATGCTCTTCCGGGCGATCGCCGCGCCCGGCTGTGCCGTGCTGATGGAGTCGCCCACCTATCCGGGCGCGCTGGCCGCCGCCCGCGCCGCGGGGCTGCGCCCGGTGCCCGTGCCGATGGACGGCGACGGCATCCGCCCCGGCCTGCTCGCCGACGCCTTCGCCATGACCGGCGCCCGGGTCCTGTACTGCCAGCCGACGTTCCACAACCCGACCGGCACGGTGCTCGCGCCCGAGCGGCGCGGGCAGGTCGCCGAGGTGGCCAGGGCCGCGGGCGCCTTCCTCATCGAGGACGACTTCGCCCGCCACCTCGGACACGGCGGCCCGCTGCCGCCCCCGCTGGTCGCCGACGACCGCGACGGCACGGTGATCCACCTGACCTCGCTCACCAAGCCCGCCGCGCCCAGCCTGCGCATCGGCGCGGTGATCGCCCGCGGCCCGGTGCTGCGGCGACTGGCGGGCATGCGCTTCGTCGACGACTTCTTCACCGCCCGCCCCCTGCAGGAGGCGGCCATCGAGCTGCTCAGCACCCCCGCCTGGGACCGCCACCTGCGCGCACTCGGCGCGGCGCTGCGCGAGCGCCGCACCCTCCTGGTCGGCGCGCTGGCCACGCGGGTGCCCGGCTGGCGGCTCACCCGCTCCCCGGCGGGCGGCCTGCACCTGTGGGTGGAGTTGCCGCCGGGAGCCGACGACGCCGCCTTCGCGGCCGCCGCCCGCGAGCACGGCGTGGCGGTCGACGCCGGCCGCCGCTTCTTCCCCGCCGAACCGTCCGGGGCCTACCTCAGGCTCAGCTTCGCGGCCGCCGCCGACACCGCCGACCTGGCCGAAGGCGCCCACAGGCTCGCGGCGGTGGCCCGGGGCGAGGTGCGCGTCCGGGCGGAGACGGCCCACCCGTAAGGCTGCTACCACCAGCCGCCATTTGCGATTGATCCGCTGGTCACGAGTCCTGCGTGACTGCCTTCTTCTTCGACTGGCGTGGCACCGTCGCCTCTTTGTTCAGGTGTCCGTACACCGTGGACCGCGGCACACCGAACAGGTCGGCGATCTGCTGGACCGTCTTGACGCGGGCGTCGTAGAGCTCCTGGGCAAGCGCCGCCTGGTCCTCGGTCAGCCGGGGGCGACGGCCGCCGACCCGGCCGCGGGCCCGCGCCAAGGCCTTCGCGCCGGAGGCCCGGTCGAGATGGATGTGCTCCAGATCGACGCCCGCGCGGATGAGCGCGTCGATCTGGTGATCGGGGTTTTGGTCCGCGGTCAGATACCCCGTGCGTAGCCGAAGAGCATGTGTCGGAATCTACTTTGGCGACCCGTTCTTGCCGACAACCAGGCGCTAACCATCATGTACCGGACATTCATGGACGAATGCCATGATGGGATCATGGGCGCGGGAGAGTTGCACGGGAGGAAGGCCGAACAGGACGCGATCGCCGAGCTGCTGGCGGGAGCCAGGGCAGGTACCAGCTCAGCGCTGGTGCTGCGCGGTGATCCTGGCATTGGCAAGACGGCGTTGCTCGACCACGCCGCTGCGACGGCGGGGGACCTGCGGTTGGTGCGCGGTACGGGGGTCGAGTTCGAGGCGGAGCTGCCGTTCTCGGGGCTGCAGTTGCTGCTGCGCCCGGCGCTCGGATCTCTCGCCGCGCTGCCAGCGCCGCAGCGTGCGGCTTTGGAAGGGGCGTTCGGGCTCGGTCCTGCGGTCGAGTCCGAGCCGATGTTGGTGGGGCTGGCGGTGCTGTCCCTGCTGGCGGAGCATGCGGACGGGACGGGGCTGCTGTGCCTTGTCGATGACGCGCAGTGGCTCGATCGGGCGTCGCGGGACGCGCTGCTGTTCGCCGCTCGGCGTCTGCATGCCGAGGGTACGGTCATGATCTTCGCTGCTCGTGACGGTGAGGGGTCCTTCACCGCTCCCGGCCTTGCGGAGTCGCGCCTGTCGGGGCTGGCCCCTGAGGCGGCTGCGGCGCTGCTGGATCGGCATCCGCTCGCGCCAGCTGTACGCTATCGCCTGCTCGCCGAGGCGGGCGGCAACCCGCTTGCCCTGCTTGAACTCCCTGCCTCGCTGGCCGCCGAGGGTGGCAGCGTCTTCTCGCCGGGGGCGTTTCCACTCACCAGCCGTCTGCAGCTGGCCTTCCACGGGCAGGTCAGCCGGATGACGGGGGCGTGCCAGAGCCTGCTGCTGGTGGCGGCGGCGGCCGAGACCGGTGAACTCGCCATAATCCTGCGTGCCGCCGCCGCACTGGGTGCGACCGTGGATGACCTGTCCCTCGCCGAGCAGGCCGGTCTGGTGCTTCGCGGCGATGCGGAGGGCACCACGATCCGTTTCCGTCATCCGCTGATCCGCGCAGCCGTCTACCAGCGGGCGCCGCTCGGGCAGCGCCTTGCCGTACACCGCGTGCTCGCGGCTGCCCTTGACTCGCCCGAGCACATCGACCGGCGGGCCTGGCATCTTGCGGCCGCGGCCACCGGGGCCGACGAGGAGGCCGCCGCCGCGCTGGAACGCACCGCCTCCCGCGCTCGCGAACGCAGCGGCTACGCGGCGGCAGCGGCGGCGTACGAACGAGCTGCCCGCCTGAGCGTGGAGCCCGACGCCAGGGCTCACCGCGAGGCCCTCGCCGCGGAGGCGGCGCTTGAGGCCGGCGACTTGGAGCGCGCCAAATCGCTGGGGGGCCGCGCGGCCAGGCGGCTGGATAAGGATCCCTCGGTCAATGCGCGGATCGCCCAGGTACGGGCACTCGCCGACTTCTGGCAGGGCTCCTATCCCGCAGCGCACCGGTTGCTGCTGGACGGCGCCGAGCTCATCCGCGATACCGATCCCGGCCAGGCGGCCGTGATGCTGACCCAGGCCGTTCACACCTCCTGGTACCTCGGGGAGTCGCAGCTCGCCGCGACGCTGGACCTGTTGGCAGCGCTGCCGCTGGCCGATGCGGATCCGCTCGCGCCGGTGGGGCCCTACCTGCTCCACCTCGTCCGTGGCCGTTCCGAGCGGCCGCCGCCGCTGGGCGGAACCCTTGCTGCGGTACGGCTGCGCGGCCGTACCCCCGACCAGGTGTTGATGATCCTCTGCGGAGCGGCGCTCGCGCTGGGCCAGGACGCCGCCGCCTACGAGCTGGCAACCTCGGTCGCCGCCGAGCACCGCGCGAGAGGCGGCGCGGGACGGCTTCCGACGGTGCTCTTCTTCGTGGCCGAAGGCGAGGTATTCACCGGACGGCACCTGGACGCGCTCGCCACGGCGACCGAGGCGCTGCAGCTCGCCCGCGACACCGGCCAGCAGCAGTGGGACAGCCAGTTCAGCAGCGTGCTGGCCTACCTCGACGCGGCTAGGGGCGATGAGGCGGCCTGCCGGAGCAACGCCGAGGAGGGGCTGGCTGGGGCAGTCGCAGGAGCCATCTCCCCCGGCGCGCCGTGGGCTCACTGGTCGCTCGGGCTGCTGGACCTCGGCCTCGGTCGCGCCGCGGCGGCGCTGGCCCGATTCGAGCGGCTAACCCGCGAGCCGATACGCCATCACATCTGCGCCACCCGTTCCACTCCCGACCTGGTGGAGTCAGCCGTACGGGTGGGGACGCCCGAATGCGCAGCCGAGCCTCTCGCGCGCTTCGAGCGGTGGGCCTCCTCGGTCCGCCAACCGTGGGCCGACGCGCTGCTGCTGCGGTGCCGTGCGCTACTCGCCGACGACGACCAGGCAGAGGCGCTCTACACCGCGGCGCTCGAACTGCACGACCAGGACGGTCGGGCGCTGGAGTACGCCAGAACCGCGCTGCTCTACGGCGAGTGGCTGCGCAGGGCCCGGCGCAAGGCAGAGGCGCGCGGCTGGTTGAAGGAGGCCCTTGAGGTCTTCGACCGGCTCGGCATGCGGCCGTGGGCCGAACGCGCCCGTGGCGAGCTCGGCGCGACGGGCGCCCAGGACGAGGGGTCCAAGCCCGCCGAAGGCGCGGCCGCCGGCCTCACCCCGCAGGAGCTGCAGATCGCGCGGCTCGCGGCGCAGGGCATGTCCAACCGTGACATCGCCGCGCAGTTGTTCCTCAGCCACCGGACGGTCGGCTACCACCTCTACAAGGCCTATCCCAAGCTCGGCATCGTCTCCCGGAGCGAGCTCAAGAAGTTGGAGCTGTGAACATGATGGTTCTACCTGGACAAATACTCCCCGTGGACGTCGATGAGGTCCCGCCGGTCGAGCTGGCGCCCGGCATCCAGGTGCGGATGCTTACCGGCATGCCCGGGATCAGGCCATGGGTGATCGACCTGGCCCCTGGCGCCGAGTGGCCGGACCTCGACGTCCACGAGACCTACGGCGAGGCGTACTTCGTCGTGAGCGGCGAGCTCATCGAGGGCGACCGCACCCACGGACCGGGCACCTATGTCGCCTTCGGCCCAAAGACGAGCCACCGGCCCCGTACGGAGACCGGTGTGCGCGCCTTCGGCTTCAACTACGACGTCACCGCTTGACGCATCGCCTTGGCGGCCGAAGCCGGGTCATAGCCGTGGGGGATGCCTTCGACCAGGATGATGTCGCCGTCGATGTGCCGCGAGCGCAGCGGCGCGATCTCCTGGTACGCGGGCGAGTCCCACCAGGCCCGCGCCTCGGCCGTCCCGGGGAAGCCGATCATCACGAGGTGCCCTGGCCAGTCCCCCTCCAGCACCTCCAGCTGCGTGGCACGCACAAGGAAGCGGCCGCCGTACGGTTCGAAGGTGGCGGAGATGCGCTCGATGTACTCGGCGATCTCCGGGTGCGGGTCCGCCTCCTGCAGGCGAGCGATGACGTATGCGGACATGATTCCTCCCAATGTTGGTGGACGACCGTCAGACTCCGGCTGGCACCTTGTCCAAGAAGCCGAGCACCTGGCTGATCCGTCCGTCCTCGCCGAGCACCACGACGTCGAAGCCGATGACGACCGGTTCGGCGCCCTCAGGGCCCAGGTGCCAGGTGAACCGCGCGATGTTGTGGTGAGCGTCCACCACGCCGCCCAGGCTGAAGACCAGCCCGCCGAACTGTCCCTGGACCGCGGCGATGGTGGCGTCGAGCCCGTCCCTGCTCTGCGCGGAGACCAGCGGGTCGGTGTACACCGCGTCCTCGGCGAACACCTCAGCCAGCATGGCCTGCCGGGCGGCGGCGTCGGTCTCGTTCCACGCGGCCAGGTAGCGCTGGACCAGCTCGTTCATGTCGCTCATGTCTGTCTCCTCAGTGGTGCTCTCTTGTGACCACAAACTTACGGAGACGGGAACGACAGGGAATCTGACGCGCTTAGGTACTTTCGAGCGGGATGATCCGTCGGTACATGCCGCCGAGGGACCGCTCCGGCTCTTCCCTCGGCGCGCTCCAGGGTCACCTCGACGATCTTCTGCTCCTCGAGCAGGTGCGTGATTTCCTCCTGTACGGCCTGCCATACCCGATCGGGGGTTGCACCGGCCCTGGCGCGCAGCCGCACTCGCAGGGTGGTGGGCGAGGCCTGGGCAAAGAAGTCCGCCCTGGCGCGCCGAGCGCCACGAGGACCGCCCGTGACCGTGGTCCGCTGCGAGCAGGGCACCACTCGCGACCTCGGCGGCCGGCACATTACCACCGTCGTCGAAACGCGAGGTCTGCTGGGTCGCATCTGGTCATGGAGTGGATTCGTCCTGTCCGGGTGGCGGGGCCTGATCGAGTGAAGAGGAATCGGCGGTAGTCGCGGTGGCCGGATCAGTGTCGGCGAGGTCGAGACGGCGGTCCATGTTCAGCTGGATGTCGCCGTAGGGACCTACCAGTAAGTCAGGAGGCCAGCGTGGTGCCGACGATGCCGCTGCCGGAGATCAGGATCTTCATGAGGCTCTCCCCTCGTCGTGCCGCCGAATACCTCGATAGTACGCATGTGTGAGACACTTGTACAAGACGAACGTCTGGAACATCTGTAGAATCAGCCGTATGGGAAATCGCGAAGACCTGCTCGCGGGGGCGAAGCGCTGCCTGCTGGCCAAGGGGTACGCCCGGACGACCGCGCGCGACATCGCTTCGGCGTCCGGCGTGAGCCTGGCCGCGATCGGCTACCACTTCGGGTCGAAAGAGGCGCTGCTCAACGCGGCCCTGACGGGGGCGGTGGAGGAATGGGCGGACGGGTTCGGCCAGTTGTCGGGGCAGCGGTTCGCGGACGTCTGGCCCCGGGTCGTGGAGTCCTTCGCGGAGTCCAAGCGGCTGTGGGCGGTGCAGTTCGAACTGCTCGCGCACATGGACTCCGGGCAGATGGACCCCGGCCTGCGCGCCACCCTGGCCGAGGCCAACCGGCAGGCGCGCGAGGGACTCGTCCAGCTGTTCGGCCACGATGAGCCCGACGAACGGCTCGGCGCCCTCTACCAGATGCTGCTGGCCGGAGCCGCGGCGCTGTGGCTCGTCGACCCCGCCAGCGAGCCGTCCGCCGACGACCTGCTCGCCGCCATGCGGACCGTCGCCGAACAGCACCCGTGAGCGGCGCCGGCGGCGACCCGGTCGCCTATCATGTCAGTGAGATGACTGACTCAGTGAAGAGCGCGACGCGCAAGCCGGGCAAGCGTGAGCGGTTGGTGACCGCCGCCACGCGGGTGCTGCACGAGCAGGGAGTCGAGAAGACGACGCTCGCCGACATCGCCCAGGCGGCCGAGATCCCCGTGGGCAACGTCTACTACTACTTCAAGACCAAGGACCAGCTCATCGAGGCGGCGATCGGCGCGCACGCGCAGCACCTGCACACGATGACCGCCATCCTGGAGCAGCACGCCGCCACGCCGCAGGACCGCCTCAAAGCCCTCGTCCAGGGCTGGGTGGACCAGCGCGACCTCACCGTCAGCTACGGCTGCCCCACCGGCACTCTCTGCTCGGAGCTGGGCAAACGGGCCGACGGCCTGGACCGGGTGGCGGCCGGCGTCATGGGGCTGCTGATCGACTGGGTGGAGCGGCGCTTCGCGGAGATGGGCCGGGCCGACTCCCGCGAACTCGCGGTCGCCCTGGTCGCCGCCTACCAGGGGATCTCGCTGCTCACCAACACCTTCCGCGACCCGGAGCTGATGACCGCCGAAGGGCGCCGCCTCACGCGCTGGATCGACTCCCTCGCCTGAAGCCCGCCGTCACCGCCCGCCGAGCGGGGCCCGCCGCCGCACGACCTTGCGCTGGGTGATGCGCCACCCGCCGTCACCGCGCACGATCACGTCCTCGTACGTGACACTCGCGCAGGTGCCGTCCGCCTGCACGCCGATCCCCTTGGACAGGCCGTGCACCGTGCCGTCGGCCTGCTGGGTGAGCACGATGTTGGTGACGTGATGGCCGACGGGGTTCGCCTCGCCCAGCGCGAGCGCCGCCTCCCGCAGCGCCGCCAGCCCCTGGATGATGCCGCCACCGAGGTCGGTGACGTCGTAGCGGATGCCGGCGGTGAAGAGCTCGTCCAGGCGGTCGAGCTCGCCCGCGTCCACGAGATGGCCGTGCAACGAGATCAGCTCGTTGATGGCCGTACGGTCCTCAACGGTCAGTGTCATCCCAGTCCCCTCGTCGAGTTCCCTGCTGCGACGTTACCCGTGCGCCGCGAGATCAACGGTTGTCAGATGGCGGTGGTGCCGCCGTCGGCGACGAGCTCCATGCCGTTGACGTAGCTGGAGTCGTCGGAGGCGAGGAAGAGGGCGGCGGTGGCGATTTCGTCGGGGCGGCCCATCTGGCCGCGGGGGATGAGGGACTCGAACTGGCGCTTGGTGGCC
The DNA here is from genome assembly GCF_035920485.1 of Nonomuraea glycinis. Classification (GTDB taxonomy): domain Bacteria; phylum Actinomycetota; class Actinomycetes; order Streptosporangiales; family Streptosporangiaceae; genus Nonomuraea; species Nonomuraea glycinis. Next base: position 7,837,776 of record NZ_CP109166.1, on the reverse strand, counting down.
TCGTCGAATAGTTCTTCCTGCTTGGCGGTGGCGACCTGGCCGGGGGTCAGGACGTTGACGCGGATGCGGCGGTCCTTGAGCTCGTTGAGCCAGACGCGGGCCCAGGCCTGCTGGACGGCCTTGCTGCCGGCGTAGACGCTCCAGCCGGGGAACGCGCCGAGGGAGGCGTTGGAGCCGGTCATGAGGATGGAGCCGCCGTCGTTGAAGAGCGGGAGCGCCTTCTGGACGGTGAACAGGGTGCCGCGGGCGTTGAGCCAGAACGCGGCGTGGAAGTGGGCCTCGGTGATCTCGCCGAGCGGGGCGGGCTCGCCCATGCCGGCGCTGGCCCACAGCACGTCGAGGCTGCCCTTCTCCCGCTTGACCGTGTCGTACAGGCGGTCCAGGTCGTCCAGGTCGCCGGCGTCGCCCTGGACGCCGGTGACGTTACGGCCGATCTGCTTCACGGCCTCGTCCAGGGCGTCCTGGCGGCGGCCGGTGATGAAGACGTGCGCTCCCTCGTCGACGAACAGCTTCGCGCCGGCCAGCGCCAGGCCGGTGGTGCCGCCGGTGATGACCGCTACCTTGCCGTCAAGCTTTCCCATGGTCGCTCCCTTGGGTCGATGGTGCCGAGCGCACCTGGGGTGACGGTGTTATGTACACCGATCTGTTTGCTTACGGTACAGACTGAGTGGCCGGGGCGCAATCTATGTACACCGGTCGTTACCCAACCAGGGTGTCATGGACCCATGACAGAGTTGGAGAAGGGCCCCACGGGCCGCCACCGCGGCCGGGGCGCTCTGCGCGGCGGCCCAGGTGTCCAAGCGCACGGCGATGACCGGGGGCGGGAGGAAACGTCAAGTTGACGTGGCACTCCGCGGCCGGGCTGGACGCGCTGCCGGCCCCGCAAGCTGCCGTTGTGCTGAACGGCCTCAGCCCTCGGCCGTGGCTTCAGGAGTTCGAGGCCGACGCGCACGCAGTGCGTGAGCGATGAGGTCCGGGATCGGGTATCAGTGCTTGTGTTCCAGCGCCGCCAGCCGTTCGGCTACTTTGTCGCCGAGGGCGACGAGCATCGCCATCTCTGCCGCAGTGAGGTGATCGATGAACACGTCGCGGACGTCGGCCACGTGCTGCGGAGCCGCGACCTTGATCAGGTCGCTGCCCCGGGGAGTGATGACGACCACCGCCCCCCGTTGGTCGGTGAGGCACCGCTCGCGGGACACCAGGCCGCGAGTTTGCATCCGGCCCAGGTGCTGTGACAGGCGGCTCTTCTCCCAGCGCAACAGCCGGCCGAGTTCGAACGACCTCAGCCGGCCTTCGGGCGCCTCGGAGAGATGGGCCAGGACCTGGTAGTCAGCGGCCGACAGCCCGTGCCGGTTGCGCAGCTGCCGCTCGAGGAACTCCGACAGCCCGTCCTGCATCTTCATCAAGCTGCGCCAGGCCTGCTGTTCTCGCTCGTCCAACCACCGCGGCTCGGTCACGCACGTCACTTTACCGTCTGGTTGACATGGTAACCGAGTGCGGCGTACGTTCTGGTTCATATGTTAACCAAATGGAGGCGCACGCACCACCACTTCTCGCGCCACATCAATTCTGAGGACGAGGCCATCGGCAGCCGTCCGGGCCTGCCCGCCGTGAGCATTCCCGCGGACGTACTGATGGTGCCGGGATACTTAGGGTTCCTCGCCAGCATCGTCACGCAGAGCTACCCGGCGTCCAACCTCATCACCCGCCGGACCCTCGGCTGGGAACCCGCTCAGCCCAGCCTGCTCGCCGATCTGGACCACGGCCATTACTTCTCCGCCCGCTGACGGCAGGGACCAGAGGCGACTCCGCTCCCTTCAGGAATCGGAGAAGTCACTACTCTATAGAGCGTGGTGAATCGAGGGCATTCGGCATCGGGGGACGTGCGTATCACGCGTGCCAACGCGCGGTTCCAGCAGTGGCAGGCGCTGCTGGGCAATCGGGCCAAGCGGCAGCGGGCCGGGGAGTTCCTGATCCAGGGAGTGCGCCCGATCAGCCTGGCGGTCGAGTTCGGCTGGCCGGTGCACGCGCTCATCTACGACGCCGAGCGGCCGCTGTCGAACTGGGCGGAGCAGATGCTGAAGGCGGCCGGCGGCGAGCGGGTGGCCATGGCCCCCGACCTGCTGCGCGAGCTGGGCGGCAAGGACGAGGACGTCCCCGAGCTGGTGGCGGTGGTCGGGCTGCCGGCCGACGAGCTGTCCCGCGTCCAGGTGGGGCCGTCCTTCCTGGGCGCCGTGTTCGACCGGCCGAACACCCCCGGGAACATCGGGACGATGGCGCGCTCACTGGACGCGTTCGGCGGCGCGGGCCTGATCGTCACCGGGCACGCCGCCGACCCCTACGATCCCCGATCGGTGCGGGCCTCCACCGGGTCGCTGCTGGCGTTGCCGGTGGTGCGGACCCCGTCCCACCGGGAAGTGCTGGCCTGGGTGGAGCGGTTGCGCGCCCAGGGGATGGCGCTGACGGTGGTGGGCACCGACGAGAGCGGCACCTCCGACATCGCCGGCCTGGACCTGACCGGCCCCACTCTTCTGGTCATCGGCAACGAGACCACCGGACTGAGCGCGGGATGGCGGCAGGCGTGCGACACGATGGCGCGCATCCCGATGGCCGGCTCGGCCAGCTCCCTCAACGCCGCCAGCGCGGCGACCGTGGTGCTGTACGAGGCCGCCCGCCAGCGGCGCGACCACACCGCATGACCTACCGGCACGCGACCGTCCGGACCGGCCATCAGGACCTGGCCAGTGGCGCGGTGCTGCACTCCGCCCCAGGGTTTCCCGCGTTCCCCGTCCGGCTGGCCAGCGAGATCTTCCAGCGCGCGCTGGCCCTGCGCGGCGGCGACCGGCCCGCCGTGCTCTGGGACCCGTGCTGTGGCAGCGGTTATCTGCTGACCGTCGTGGCCTTGCTGCACCGGCGCCGGCTCGCCTCGGTGCTGGCCTCCGACCTCGACCCTGAAGCGCGGAGCCTGGCCGAGCGCAATCTCGCCCTGCTGAGCCAGGCCGGCCTGGCCGCCCGCGCCGCCGACCTGCGGGCGCGCGCCGCCCGCTTCGGCAAACCGGCGTACGACTCGGCCGCGGACGCCGCCCACCGGCTCGCCGCCGGACTCGACGCCGCCGGCGGGGATCTGCCGCACGCGGTGCGCCAGGCCGACGTGTTCGACCCCGGCCAGCTTCAGCGGGCACTCGGCGGGCTCACCCCCGACATCGTGATCACCGACGTTCCCTACGGCGAACAGACCCAGTGGGGCGGACCCGGCGCGGCGGCGGGAGTCGCCGGCATGGTCGACGCCCTGACGGCCGTGCTCCCGTACGACAGCGTGATCGCGGTGACGGTGCGGGGCCGCAAGGTCCCCGCCGACCACGGACCACGCCCCCGAGCATCCTTCAAGATCGGCACCCGAGCCGTCGCACTGTTCCGAGCCGCTGAAGATCCTCGCCTTCCCGTACGTCCGCCTCGGTCATAGGGCGTGGCGAGATTCTTGCCCGCCGGTGCGGGTGATCCCAGAAGGTCACGGTAGCCGCACCTCAGGCGGCCGGGTGGTCGAGGCCGGCGGAGAGCAGGTCGAATGCCTGTCCGATCAGCTCGGAGTCCGGCTCGTCCCGGCCGGTGGCGCGCCACGCGTTGACCGCTGCCGGCATCGCGCACAGCGCGACCGAGGCCACCAGATAGGGCCGCGGATCAGCGGCCGGGTCGGCGCCCATCCGGACGCCGATCAGTCGCGCGACCTCGTCCAGCCGGGCCGCGCCGCGCTCGACGCACGCGGCCGTCAACGCCGGGCTGGCCGAGATCAGGTCCTGCATGCGCCGGTAGCGGGCCTGACCCGCGTCGGTCTCCCCTTCGTAGGCCCGCACGACCTCGACCGCGGCCCGCCGCATCGCGGTCAGCACCGGCATGTCGGCCGGCTGCGCGGCGAACCTCTCCAGCATCGCCGTGATCTGCTCGTCCGCGAGCGAGAGCGCGACGTCCTCCTTCGAGGTGAAGTAGCGGAAGAAGGTGCGCGGCGAGACCTCGACCGCCTCGGCGATCTGGTCGACGGTGGTGGCCTCGAAGCCGTGGGCGCAGAACAACGCGTACGCGGCGTCGGTCAGCGCCTCGCGGGTCCGCTGCTTCTTCCGCTCGCGCAGGCCAGGCTTGTCCACGGCACCACTATAACGCCTTTTCGACACCAAGCGCCAAGTGTCTCGCACTGCCATTCTTCAGTTGACGACAGGTGCCGAGGACTGTCAGCATGACGCCATGCCGAAGCCTCCTCCCGCCCCGACGTCCCCTTACTGGAAACTCCAGCGTCAGATGGCGCGCCTGCACAGGTTCCTGTTCCGCAGCACCCGCGGCAGGATCGGCGGCACCTTCCTGGGCCCGCCCGTGCTGCTGCTCAACCATGTCGGCCGCAAGTCCGGACAGGCGCGGGCCAACCCGGTGCTCTACCTCGACGACGCACCCCGGCTGGTCATCGTCGCGTCGAAGGGCGGCGTGGACGCCCACCCGGCGTGGTTCCACAACCTGATGGCGATGGCGACCACCGAGGTCGAACTGCCCGGCGGCGAACGCCGACGGGTCCGGCCGCGCCTCGCCGAAGGCGACGAACGAGCGGCGCTGTGGGAACGGCTGGTGACGATGTACCAGCCGTACGCGGACTACGCGACCTACACCGAGCGGCAGATCCCGGTGGTCGTGCTGGAGCCCGCCGCCTGACCACGGTCCCACGGTCATCCAGCGGCGGGGAAGTCGGTGGCGGGCGCGCTGCTCGCGGTGGCGTCGAGGTTCGCCTGGAGGGCCCCGACCTTGGCGGTGGCGTAGGCGTGGGCGTCCGAGCCGAGCAGCTGACGCAGCGGGCCGTCGCCGGACTCGACTTGGCCGATGATCGCTTCGGCGCCCTTGACCGGGTCGCCGAGCTGGCTGCCCTGGAGCTTGAGGTGGTCGGCGACCATCTCGCGGATGGCCGGGTAGTGCGCGCTCGTGTCGGCGGGCAGGGCGAGCGAGTCCTGGGACAGGAAGTCGGTACGGAAATAGCCGGGTTCGACGATGGTGACCTTGATCCCGAAGTCCGCCACCTCGGCGGCGAGAGCCTCGCTCAGCCCCTCCAGCGCGAACTTCCCGGCGCTGTACAGCGCCCAGCCGGGCACCGCGGTCAGGCCCAGGATCGACGACACGTTGACGACGTGGCCGCCGCGCTGCTCGCGCAGGATGGGCAGCGTGGCGCGCAGCACGTTCCACACGCCGATGATCTGGACGTCGAGCATGTCGCGGACGTCGCGGTCGCCGGTCTCCTCCACCGCGGCCAGGAACCCGTAGCCCGCGTTGTTGACGACGCGGTCCAGGCCGCCGAACCGCTCGACGGTCTCCCGTACGGCCTGCTTGACCTGCGCCTCGTCACGCAGGTCGACGGTGAGCGGGAGCAGCCGCGAGGTGTCGGCCCGGTCGCCGAGCGCGGCGAGCAGCCGCTCGGCCGAGCGCGTCGTCGCGGCGACGCTGTCACCGCGCTCCAGCAGTTGCCTAACCAGTTCGAGCCCCAGGCCGCGGGAGGTGCCCGTCACGAACCAGATCGCGGGTCGCTCTGTCGCAGAAGCCATGATCGTTCCTATCTGTGGGTCGCCCCGAGCGTTTCCCGAGGTCGGTACGTCACCCAGCTTGGTTCGCCGTACCCCCTCATGGAGGCTCATATCGGGCCCTGGACAGCCTCGGACGGGGCAACCTAGGACGCACAGGGCCCGTTAGGAACGCCCGGGATCGGCGAGACTGTCCCTGTGGCTAGAACCAACCGTGAACTGGCCGATTTCCTGAAGCGAGCCCGCAGCCAGAGCGATCCCTCGCGCGCCGGCCTCCCCCCGGACGGCCGCGTCCGCCGGGTGCCCGGCCTGCGCCGCGAGGAGGTCGCGCTCCTGGCCGGAGTCTCGACCGACTACTACGCCCGCCTCGAACAGGGGCGTCCCATCACCCCGTCGCCCGCCGTGGTGGAGGCCCTCGGCCGCGCCCTCGGGCTCGACGACGCGGGACGCGCGCACCTGAAGGACCTCATCGGGGCGACCGCGTCGCCCGCCCGGCAGCGTCCCCGCCCCGTCCAGCGGGTCCGCCCCGGCCTCTACCAGCTTCTCGACGCCCTCGACGGCGAACCCGTCCTCATCCTGGGACGCCGTACCGACGTCCTCGCCGCCAACCGGATGGCCAAGGCGCTGTTCACGGACTTCGAGCAGCTCCTCCCCCGGGACCGCAACTACGCGCGCTGGATGTTCCTCGGCGACGACGCCCGCTCACTGTTCGTCGACTGGGAGGACCAGGCGCGGGCCGCGGTCGAGAGCCTGCGCTTCGAGGTCGGCCGCGACCCCGGCGACCAGGCCACGAACACGCTCGTCGCGGACCTGCGCACGCACAGCCCGGCCTTCGACCAGTGGTGGGAGCAGCACCGCGTGCACCAGCGCACCCACGGCTCCAAACGCCTCCGCCACCCTCTGGTCGGCGAACTCACGGTCGAGTACGAGACGCTCACGCTCCCCGGGGACCCCGACACGACCCTGTTCGTCTACACCGCGGAGGCCGGATCCCCGTCGAAACGGGCCCTGGACCTCCTCGCGAGCTGGACCCTCACCGACTCCGGCACCGAGCCTGACCGCCGACGCCGCCACGATCCCGCCCAGGAACAGTGACCCTGCCGGTCATCCGAGGGCGGCGTCGTGGACGAGGATGGCCGCCTGCACCCGGTTGGCCAGGCCCAGCTTGGCCAGCACCCGGCTGACGTGCGCCTTCACCGTCGCCTCCGTCAGGCTGAGCTCCCGCCCGATCTCGGCGTTGGACAGGCCGCGTGCCACCGCCCTGATCACGTCCTCCTCGCGGGCGGTCAGCGCCGCGAGCCGCCTGCGGGCGGACTCGGCCCGCGAGGGCGCCTTGTCGACGAACGAGCTGATCAGCCGCTTGGTGACGGTCGGCGACAGCATGGCCTGACCCGCCGTCACCGTGCGCACGGCCGCGGCCAGGTCGCGCGGCGGGGTGTCCTTGAGCAGGAAGCCGACCGCGCCGAGCCGGAGCGCCTGGTGCACGTACGCGTCCAGGTCGAACGTGGTCAGCATGATCAGCTTGGGCGGGTCGGGAGCGGCCAGGATGCGGGCGGCGGCGGTCAGGCCGTCGACGCCGGGCATCCGCACATCCATGAGGACGACCTGCGGCCTGAGCCGGGCCACGGCGCCCACGGCCGCGGCGCCGTCGCTCGCCTCCCCGACGACCGCCATGTCGCCCGCCGCTTCCAGGATCATCCGCAGCCCGGACCTGACCAGCGCCTCGTCATCGACGACCAGGACGCGGATCATGCGGCGGGTATCCCGGCCAGCACCTGGAAGCCGCCCCCGTGCCACGGCCCGGCCTCCAGCCTGCCGCCGACCAGCTCGACGCGTTCGCGCAGCCCGACCAGGCCCCAGCCGGAGCCGGGCAGGTCGCCGTCCGCGCCGGCGCGGGGCCGGTTGCGGACCAGGACCTCCAGCTCGGCGGGCCGGTAGCGCAGGTGGACGTCGGTCTCGGCGTTGCCCGCGTGCTTGTGCACGTTCGTCAGCGCCTCCTGGACCACCCGGTAGGCGGTGCGTTCGGCGGTGGGCGGCAGCGGCCGGGCCTCGCCCTCGTCGTGGCGGTTGACCACGATGCCCAGCGCCCGGGACTGGTCGAGCAGCCGGTCGAGGTCGGCGAGCGTCGGCTGCGGGCCGCGTACCGGCTCGGGTGAGCGCAGCACGCCCAGCACCTCGCGCAGGTTCGTCAGGGCCTCCCGGCCCACGCCGCCGATCAACGCGGCGGCCTCGGCCGTACGGACGTCGGGGGCGTTGACCTCCAGCGCGCCCGCGTGCAGGACCATCAGCGACACCCGGTGCGCGACCACGTCGTGCATCTCCCGCGCGATCCGCGCCCGCTCCTGGTCGCGGGCCTGGTCGGCGCGGAGCACCTGCTCCCGCAGCAGCTGCCCGGCCTGCTCGCGCATCCCGTCGAGGACCTGCCGCCTGGCGCGCACCCACAGCCCGGCGACCAGGGGCAGCCCGAGCATGGCCGAGCCCATGAGCAGCACGTTGCCGAGGGTGCCGGCGACCAGAGCCCGATACCCCTGCGCGTGCGCGGAGACGACGCCGCCGAGCGCGTGCAGCGCGACCGCGCCGCCGACGTAGAGCCACAGGTCACGGCCACGATGCAGCCGCGTGCCCGCATAGTACGAAGCCACCACGGCGGCGGGCCACATCACCAGCCAGGCGTACGCCACGGCGCCTGTCACGACGAGCGGCCACCATCGGCGCCGGGCGAGACCCGCGGCCACCCCGCAGCAGGCCGCCACGGTCGCGAGCACGGGTGTGGGCAGCGAGGACCGCACGCCGACCGACCCGGCCGTCGAGGCCATGGACAGCAGGAACACCGCCGCGCCGAGCACCCACGGCGCGATCCGGTCGATCATTCCTAGTCCCCCGAGCTTCACCGTCCAAGGCTATGGGCGGTACGCAGGGGGGTGCCCCCTACGAAAGTCGCGGGTGCCAGGTGACTTTCGCCGGGCCGCTCCGGCGCCACCGGCCCGGCAGGGTCGGAGACATGAAGACGACCGTCATGGCGGGCATCCTCGCCCTCGCAGCGCCGCTGACCCCCCTGTCCCCGGCCCCCACCACCACCGCGCCCACCACGCCCGCCGCCCTGCCCGTCACCGCCCTGCCCGTCACCGCCCTGCCCGTCACCGCCCTGCCCGTCACCGGCTCACCCATCACAAGCCTGCCTGTTACCGCCCTGCCGGTCACCGCCCTGCCCGCGCCGACCGGCGTTCATCCTGTCGGCAAGACCGATCTCCACCTGGTCGACCACGGCCGGGCCGATCCCTGGGTGGCCGGTCGGCCGCGGGAGCTGATGGTCTCGATCTGGTACCCGGCGCGCAAGGCGACCGGCAGACCCGTGCGGTACCTCACGCCGCAGGAGTCGGAGCTGCTCATCAGAAGCGAGCCGAGGCTCGACGACGTACCGGCGGACACGCTCGCCAAGGTCCCGACGCACGCCCGCGCCGGCGCGCCCGCGTCGCGGCGCAAGGGCGGCTCGCCGCTGGTGGTGCTGTCGCCCGGCATGACGCTGCCCCGCGCCACCATGACCTCGCTGGCCGAGGAGCTCGCCAGCCGCGGCTACGTGGTCGCGGGGATCGAGCACACCTACGAGTCACTGGGCACCACCTTCCCCGACGGCAGAACCGTCACCTTCGAGGCAGGAAAGGCCGGTCAGACCCCCGAGACGGGCGCGAAGGTGGCCAGGGTGCGCGCCGCCGACACCGAGTTCGTCCTGGACCGGCTGAACCGGAGCAAGCACTGGAACCGGCTGATCGACGAGCGGAGGATCGCGATGGTGGGACACTCCGTCGGCGGCCAGAGCGCCGCGCACCTCCTGCCCGCCACCACGCGGATCAAGGCCGCCGTCAACCTCGACGGCACCTACAACCCCGCGACCCCGGCCAAGCCGCTGGACAAGCCCTTCATGATGATCGGCAACCCGCGGCACCAGCCGGAGTCCGGCGGCAGGGACGGCTCGTGGGACCGGTTCTGGCCGCACGTGACGGGCGACGGGAAGCGCTGGTTGACGGTGACCGGCGCGGAGCACCTGAGCTTCGTCGACTACGCGGTGCTCCTGCCCCAGCTCGGCCTGCCCAGGGCGCCGCTCGACGGCGAGCGCGCCATCAAGATCACCCGTACGTACGTCGCCGCCTTCCTCGACCTGCACCTGAGGGGCAAGCGCCAACCGCTGCTGGACAGGCCGTCGGCGGCCTATCCCGAGGTGCGCTTCTGGTAGCCCGACCCGTCAGTCGCCGGCCCCGGCCGCGGCCTCGTGCCCGGCGGTCGGGCCGGCCACCGGGAGGCGGACCACGAACCGGGCACCGGCCGGGCTGTCCTCCACGACCAGGGATCCGCCGTGGGCCTGGCACGTCTCCCTGCTGATGGGCAGCCCGAGCCCGCTGCCCCCCGGATCGAGGAGCTGCCCCTCCCGCAGCCGGACGAAAGCTTCGAAGACACGCTCACGATTTTCGGGGGCGATGCCCGCGCCGTCGTCCTGGACGCTCACCACGGCCTGCCCGCCCACCTGTTCGACGGTGACATCGACGCGGGACCGGGCGTGCCGGCGCGCGTTCGCCAGAAGATTGTTCAACACCCGGCACAACTGCACCCGCGAACCCAGCACGGTCGGACGGCATGCCACCCGCAGCCGGATCGGGATGCCGCCGCAGGGCAGTTCGGCCACCTCCTCCTTCACCAGGTCGGCGAGGTCGAGCGGCTGGTGGACGGCGGGGTAGGCGTTCTTGACCCGGGTGTAGGCCAGCAGATCGTCGATGATCGCCTCGAGGCGTTCCGCGCTGTGCAGTGTGCGCTTCAGGGCCATGCTCGCGTCCACCTCGTCCGGATAGCGCAGCGCCTCTTCCAGTTGGATGCGCTGGGCGGCGACCGGCGACCTCAGCTCGTGAGAGGCCAGCGAGACGAACCGGCGCTGCCCCTTCACCGCCTTCTCCAGCCGATCGAGGTACATGTTGGCGGTACGGGCGAACTGCGCGATCTCGTCGTTGCCCGGCGGTGTCGGGACCCGCAGGCTCAGGTCGCTCTCCGTGGCCTCGCGCATCATTTCGCTGATCGCCCGTACCGGGTGCAGGGTCCGGCCCACCACCATCCAGGTGCTCCATGCGGCCGTCGCGGAGGCGAACAGGACCGCGGCCCCGATGCCGGCCTCCAGGTAGCGCATGGCCAGGGCGGGAGGCTGTGTCGCACCGGCGTAGATGTAGTGCGGCTCGCTGCTGAAGAGCGTGCGGGTCGAGCCGGTGTCGAACCGCAGCGCGGTGACCAGAAGGCACCTGCCTTCGCTCCACGCTGGGCACACCGTGACGTCCTGCAGACGGTCGTCGTGGGGAGGACGGAGCGTGGTCAGCGGGGGCAGGCCCGACGCGGCCATGTTGGACTCGACCACCTGCCCCTGGGAGTTGACGAGCTGCAGGTACTTGGCGCCGGCGTTCGGCTTGGGCGGCGGGATGTGGCCGGGCCGGATCTCGCTGGCCCAGTCGACGATGGTCAGCCGCATGTTCTTGGAGATGTCCGCCGCGATGTTCTGGCGGATCGCGAGGACGATGAGAGAACCGACCGCCGTGAGAATCACCAGGAAAAGAGCTCCCACCACGAGGGTGTAGCGCACACGGATGGAGCGCGGGCGCAGCGCTGATGCCGGCGGCCGGCCGCCTGCCGCGCGCCCGGGAGCCGACCGATTCTCACCGGAAATGGCGCGCGATATCCACCAGTTTCGACCCATAAACGAAGAATTGCCCTAATCTGACCGGTTATTCGGGCGGGGATGCATGGATGCGGGCAACATCAGGGAACGGTCCGGCAAGCCGTGCATCGGGATAGGAGCGCGATCTGCCCTGTTCGCGCGCCATCGTGGCAGGCGGGGAAGCACCTCTTGAGGACCCCGGGCACGAGAGGTCTACTGGAGCCAGGAACCCTCTCTCTGCTGGCGCGTGATGGAGAAGCCCATGGCTCGGCGGACGACGCACGGTCTGGTTCGCCGCATGATCGCGGCGATGGTGGCGCTGACGCTCGTCTACGCCGTCGTGGTGGGGGCGGCGCTGCTGGTCGGAGTCGGCCTGCCCGTGGTGGTGGCCGGGGTGGCGCTGGCGATTCTGGCGCAGTGGTGGGCGACCGAATGGCTGGCCCGACCGCCTTCGTGCTGGGCGCGTCAGCTCCGTTGATCATGGTGCTCGGGCTGGTCGGCCTGCTGGCCCAGTTGCCGCTGCGGGCATTGGGCCGTTATCGGGAACTGGCCGCGCGTCGACCGCCTCACCCGTCAGCCCGGACCGGTGACCGGGTTCGGTCAGCGCACGGAGCAGATCGCGGAGCCGATGACCGCTGTCACGGCGTCCGGGTGCGAGATCAGGGTCAGGTGCGATCCGCCCTGGAACGTGGTGACCTTCGCGCGTGCGCGGTCGGCCATGGCCTGCTGTGAGTCCGGGGTGATGATGCGATCGCCGGTGCTGATGAAGAACCAGGACGGGATCGTCTTCCAGGCCGCGGCCTTCGACGGGGTCATGAACGCGCTGGTCGAGGCGGCTCGCTGGGTGGCCCACAGGCGCAGGGCGGTGTCGCGCGGCAGGTCCGAGGCGAACGAGCCGACGAAGACGTCCTGCTTGAGGTAGAGGTCCTTCGCGCCTTCGGCCGCTCCCGCATAGGACACCTGGTCGTAGAGGGTGTCCGGATCCTTGTTGAGCGCGGACCCGGCCCCGCTGAGCCGGCCGTTGGGCTCGCCCACATCGGGGGCGGCCGCGTCGACGTACACCAGGGCCTTGACGTTGGGGAGGTTCGCGGCGGCGTTCGTGATCACCGCGCCGCCGTAGGAGTGGCCGACGAGCACGATCGGGCCGGAGACCGTTTTGAGGAAGTCGGCGACGGTCTGCGCGTCGCCGGTCAGGCCGCGGAGCGGATTCGCCAGGGCGCGTACGGCATAGCCCGCCTGTCGCAGGGCGTCCACCTCGCCGTTCCAGCTGGAGGTGTCGGCCCAGGCTCCGTGGACCAGGACGACCGTGGGCTTGGCCTGACCGGGCGACCGGCACGGCAGCGGGTCGCCGAGGGCGGAGGCCGCCCGGGCGTCGACCGTCACCTGCGTGAGGGCCACGGTGAGCACCGCCATGCAGGCGACCGTCTTCCCTCGGCGTGGAAACACCATGGCTCCTCCTGTTCCCGGCGTGCGGGCCCGGCTTGAAGGCTCGTGCTTGGAGGCTCGTGCCCTCCGGACGGCCCGGATAGCCCCCAAAAAAGGAACAAAAGGCGCATAGTGCGGAAGACGGGACGGTGACGCCCCGGCATGTCCCGGGGGACGATCGGCCTACCCGGCCGCCTGGGCGGCGGCGCGACCGGCTTGACGGCCGGAGAACAGGCAGCCGCCGAGGAAGGAGCCCTCCAGGGCGTTGTAGCCGTGGACGCCGCCGCCGCCGAATCCGGCCGCCTCGCCCGCCGCGTACAGGCCGCTGATGGGCTCGCCGTCGAGGCCGAGCACGCGGGAGTCGAGGTCGGTCTGGATGCCGCCGAGGCTCTTGCGCGTCAGGACGTGCAGCTTGACCCCGATCAACGGACCGGCCTGCGGGTCCAGGATGCGGTGCGGTGTGGCGGTGCGGCTGAGCCGGTCCCCGAGGAAGCGCCGCGAGTTGTGGATGCCCTGCACCTGGGCGTCCTTGCTGTACGGGTTGTCGACCTGCAGGTCCCGGGCCACGATCTGGCGGCGCAGCTCGTCGGCGTCGAGCAGCGGCTTGTCGGTCAGGCCGTTCATCTTCACCACCAGCTCCTCCAGCGTGGCGGCGACGACGAAGTCCGCGCCGCGCTGCTTGAAAGCCTCCACCGGAGCGGGCGCCCCCTTGCCGAAGACCCGGTTCCGGAGCACCGCCTTGCGGTCCCCGCTGGTGATGTCCGGGTTCTGCTCCGAGCCGGACAGCGCGAACTCCTTCTCGATGATCTTCTCGGTCAGGATGAACCATGAGTGGTCGTACGCGGCGATGTCGGGGGTGGTGCGCAGGTATTCGAGGGTGCCGAGAGTGTCGTAACCGGGCAGGAACGGCTCCGGCAGGCGGCGGCCCAGCGCGTCGAACCACATCGAGGACGGCCCCGGCAGGATCCGGATCGCATGCTGGGGCCAGACGGGGTCCCAGTTCTGCACGCCTTCGGTGTAGTGCCACATCCGGTCCTGGTTGACCAGCCGGGCCCCCGCGGTGGCGCTGATGGCCAGCATCCGCCCGTCCACGTGGGCCGGCACCCCCGTGATCATGTTGTGGGGGGCGGCGCCCAGCCGTTCGGGCCAGTAGTGGCGCACCAGGTCGTGGTTGCCGCCGATCCCGCCGCTGGTGACGATGACCGCCTGCGCCGTCAGCTCGAAGGAGCCCGTCACCTCCCGGCTGGAGGACACCCCCCGCGGCGAGGAGTCGTCCGCCAGGACACTCCCCCGCACCCCGGTGACGGCGCCGTCCTGGACGACGAGCTCATCGACCTGGTGGCGGTGGTAGAACGTCAGCAGTCCCGCGTCGGCCGCCTGCAGTGCGCTGCGGACGAACGGGCGCACCACGCCCGTTCCGGTGCCCCAGGCCACATGGAACCGGGGCACGGAGTTGCCGTGCTCGCCGGCGCGCAGGCGACCGCGCTCCGCCCAGCCGACCACCGGCGTCAGCTTGATGCCCTGGGCGTCCATCCAGGACCGCTTCTCACCCGCGGCGAACTCGACGTACGCGCGGGCCCAGCGCACCGCCCAGCTGTCCTCGTCCTCCAGCCGGTCGAACCGCGCGCTCGCCTGCCAGTCGCTCCAGGCCAGGTCGAAGGAGTCCTTCACGCGCAGGCGGCGCTGCTCGGGCGTGTTCACGAGGAACAGCCCGCCGAACGACCAGAACGCCTGCCCGCCCAGGTTGGCGGCGTTCTCCTGTTCGACCAGCGCCACCTTCCGGCCCTGGGCGGTCAGCTGCTGCGCCGCGACCAGCCCGGCCAGGCCCGCACCTACGATGATGACGTCCGCGTCCATGGCGGTACTCCCTTGCTCAAGCGCGTGTTGACGATAAGGCGATCATGACGTGCCCAGCAGGTGCGCGTCGGTGTCGGTGAGCCCGAGGTGGTCGAGCGGCATCGCGCTGTCATCGGTCACTCCGGCGAGGTCGTGCCCTCAGCGCCGCCAGTCCGCCCTGGGCGTCCTCGATGACCAGCCGCTCCGCGGTCGCCGAGTCGCCCTGCCGGAGGGCGCGCACCAGGGCGCGGTGACTGGCGTAGCGGTCCAGCCCGAAGTGGTCGTCCTCGGCGATCTTCTCCAGGCGCAGCGCCCGGCGCTCGGGCTGGGAGAAGACCTGGGACTGTTCGAGGAGCCGGATCAGCATCGGGTTGGCCGCGCACGCGTTCACCGCCTCGTTGAACTCCTGCATCCGGTCGAGCAGTGCGGCGACGTGCCGGTCGACGTTCTCGCCCTTCCGGTGCCGGGAGACGATGACGATCAGCAGATCGTCGGCGGCGTCGAGGATCGCGTCGAGAGCGTCCACCTGCTCGGGGGTCGCGTTCCGGGCCGCGAACCGGGCCACCAGGCCCCGCAGCCCTATCTCGACCTCGGCGAGATCGTCGATGGCGTGCTCGGCGATGTCGGCCACGACGACCGTCCGGGGGCCGGTGCGCTCGATGAGCCCGTCGTGTTCGAGCCGGAGCAGCGCCTCGCGCACCGGGGTCGGGCTGACCATGAGCTGCTCGGCCAGGCCGCGCTCGGTCACCTTCTGGCCGGGGCGCAGCGTGCCGGTCCCGATCGCCTGCCGGAGGCTTTGGTAGGCGCGATCGGCTCGGGTCTCGCCGCGTGCGGGGGTTTGGTCCGTCGAGTCGACCGTCATACGCCCACGATAACAGTAGCCATGGCATTAGCTCGATGCTATCCGTTGACATTTTTGCTATGGCAACTAGTGTGACTGCTGCCACATTCGAGGAGGACGTCATGGCCAGCGCGTTGCGAGCCGAAAGCCGTACGGCCGACACCAGGAGGATCACGTTCTACGTGGCCTTGGCGGTGTTCGCCCAGGAGTCGACCTGGAACTTCTACGACAACCGGGTGCCCGAGCTCCTACGGGACCACGTCGCCAGCGCGGCCGTGATCGGCCTGATCATGGGCATGGACAACCTGCTGGGCATCTTCATCCAGCCCTACATGGGCAACCGGTCGGACAACACCCGGACCTCCTGGGGGCGCCGGATCCCGTACCTCGCGGTCATGATGCCCGTGGGCGCCGCACTGTTCCTGCTCATCCCGCACATGTCGTCGCTGGGCTGGCTGATCGTGGTCATCCTCCTCTACGCGCTGGTGATGAACAGCTTCAAGCCCATCAGCGAATCGCTCATGCCCGACTTCATCGAGCCCGCGGGCCGGAGCCGGGCGAACGCCGTGGTGAAGATCGCCTCAGCGCTGACCACCATCGTGGCCGCGCTGGTCAGCCTGCTGCTGGTCGACGACTACCCGAAGCTCGCCTTCGCCGTGCCGTCCGCGATCATGCTGGTGGCGGTGGCGGTGCTCGTCTGGCGGGTACGGGACAGCCGTTCGCGGGCCTACCAGGCCGCCCTCGCGGAGGACCGGGCCTCGGCGGCCACCGAGTCGCCCGACGTCAAGGTCAAGGTGACGATCAGGACGATCCTTCGCGACCTGGTGTTCGACCGCGACCGGAGCCGGCTTCTGGTGATCATCGCCGTGTTCGTCTTCGGCGGCGCCTGGTTCGCCTTCCGTTCCCTGATGACCCCGTACGGCGTGCAGGTCCTCGGCCTGTCCGACGGCGAGGCCGGCGGACTGACGCTGCCGAGCGGGATCGCCTACATCCTCGCCGCCTTCCCCGCCGCGCTGCTCGCCGAGCGCTTCGGCCGGCTGCGGACCATGGCCGCCGGGATAGCGGTCTTCGCCACGGGCGCGATCATCGGGGCCGTCGTCCAGACCCCGACGGTCACCATCGTGGCGTTGTGCCTCGCCGCGGTCGGCGCCGCCGGGTTCATGATCAACGCAGTCGTCGTGCTGTGGAACCTGGCCCCGTCGAGCCGCGTCCTCGGCACGTACACCGGCCTGTACACGGTCGGCTGGGCGGGCGGGGGATTCGTCGGACCGGCGGTCGTCGGCCTGGCGGTCGACGTCACGGGCTGGCACCTGCTGCTCCTGCACATCGCCCTCCTGGCCGCCGTCGCCATCGCGCTGGTCGTCTGGGTCTACCGGCTCCGGCGCGCGAGCGGCACCAGGGAGAGCGCCGAGTGAGCACCCCGCTTCCGCCCCGCACCGCCGGGGCGGCGACTGAAGAGATGAGAACGACATGATGAGTACGCCTGTGACCGGGGAGCGCGATCCCCGCACGACGGTCAGAGTCCTGGCTCCCAGCGGAATGCTCGGGGCAGGGTTTCCAGCGGAGACGATCGATCGGGGGATCGCCCTCGGGGCCGACGTGATCGCCCTTGACGGTGGTTCCACCGACTCCGGACCTTACTATCTGGGCTCGGGGACGGCGAAGACGACCGCCGCGGCCGTCGCCCGTGACCTGCGGATCCTGCTGCGGGCCGCGGCCGGCGCCGGCATTCCGCTGATCGTCGGGTCGTGCGGCACGAGCGGCACCGACTCCGGCGTCGACTGGGTCGCCGGCATCGTCGACGGCATCCTGCGGGAGGAGGGCCTGGACCTGCGGGTCGCGCGGATCTACAGCGAGCAGACGGCCGCCGCACTGAAGGAGAGGCTCAACGAGGGACGGGTCCATCCGCTGGCGCCGATGGGCGACCTGGACGCCGCCACACTGGACGGCTGCAGCCACATCGTCGGCATGATGGGGCACGAACCCTTCGAGGCGGCCTTGCGGGCCGGGGCCGACGTGGTGCTCGCCGGCCGGGCGACCGACACGGCCGTCGCCGCCGCGTACCCGTTGATGATGGGCATGCCGGCCGGCCCCACCTGGCACGCATCCAAGATCATCGAGTGTGGCGGGCAGTGCACCACCAATCCGCGCACCGGCGGTGTCCTCGCCACCATCGACCAGGACGGCTTCACCATCGAGCCGCTGGACCCGGCCGCCGCCTGCACGACGACGTCGGTGGCGGCGCACATGCTCTACGAGACGGTCAACCCGTTCGAGATGCGCGAGCCGGCGGGCACGCTGGTGGTCTCCGACGCGATCTACACCGCGCTGGACGACCGCCGGGTGCGCGTCGAAGGGTCCCGCTTCGACCTCGCCGAGCAGTACACGGTCAAGCTCGAAGGCGCCCGCGTCACCGGCTACGAGACCATGTCCTTCTCCGCCATCCGCGATCCGCACATCCTCGCCCACATCGAGGAGTGGGTCGCGCTGATGCACGAGGTCCACACCGGGCGCGTGCGGCAGACCCTGAACCTCGACCCCGCCGAGTACGCCGTGGACATCCGCCTGTACGGCTACAACGCCGTGCTGGGGGACATCGACCCGGCGACCGGGCCGCCCCGGGAGGTCGGCGTGATGATGCTGGTCAACGCCCCGGACCAGGCCACCGCCACCGCGATCGCCAAGATCGCGAATCCGCTGATGCTGCATCTCCCGACCCCCGACATGGACTACCTGCCCAGCCTGGCCTTCGCCACCTCACCGGCCGAGACCGAGCGCGGGCCCGTCTACCAGTTCGTGCTCAACCACGTGGTGGACGTCGACGAACCTACTGACATGTTCCGCATCGAGATGGGTGACTCCCGTGACTGACGACCGCAGGCCCACGCTGGGCGAGATGGCGCTGGAGGTCCGTTCGAAGAACGCCGGCCCCTTCTGGGTCACCATGGAGCTCTTCATGCGCACACCGGAGGACTACGCGATCGTCGCCGACGAGGACTTCATCAACGAGGAGGTCGTCGCGCGGCTGTACGACCTGGACCCGGCGACCATCCAGATCTTCCGCATCCCCTCACTCAACGTCGTGAAGATCTCCTTCCCCCGGCCGGTGGCCCAGGGCAGCCTGCGCGACCGGGACATCCACGCGGGCCAGCACCATGTCCCCCTGGCGGCGCTGGTGCCCGCGTAGAAGTCCCCGCACCGGCGGCGCCGAAAGCCTGGCGCCGCCGGTGCCCTCACGTCAGTTGACGCAGTCCTGCGTGTTGAGCGACATGGCCATCTCCCTGACCTTCCCCTTGGCGTGGATGAAGACGTAGGAGGCCTTGGGGTTGCCGGGCACCGCGACGTACGGGAACCCGCTGGCCGAGTTCTTCACCTGCGGGTACGCCTTCTTGACCTGCTTGAGCGAGGAGCCCAGGCCGATCCCCTGAGGTGTCTTGACCCCCTTCTGCGCGAAGATCACGGCCACGCCGACCGTCTTGGAGATGTACAGGCCCACGCTGTCCTTGTCGGTCGGGAGCGCCTTCAGGTCCCAGCCGGAGCACGAGCCTTCCCCGGCGCTCCTCTTGAACACGACCTGCCGGGTCGCCTTCGCCTTGGTGGCGCTCATGCCGAGCTTGACCGTGCCGTAGCCGTACGGCCCCAACGTGGGCTTCGCGGTCTGGGCGAGCGCGGGCGTGCCGGTGACCAGCAGCGCCCCGCCGGTCAGCAGCACGATGAGCGACATCTTCATGAGGTTTCCTCCCGTTGTGGGGACCAGGTCCCCGCCGAACTGTTCGGCGCCGTCCGCCCTCGATGCGCGCGAAGGCCGGGCGGATCAGCTTCCTACGGGTGGTCAACGTACATGCGCAGGTGTTGCGCCGTGAGTGATTTGCCGGAGCCTACGAGATCTGCGGGGGTGCCGGTGAAGACGACCTGGCCGCCGTCGTGGCCCGCGCCAGGACCGAGGTCGATGATCCAGTCGGCGTGCGCCATCACGGCCTGGTGGTGCTCGATGACGATGACGGTGTTGCCGTCGTCCACCAGGCGGTCCAGCAGCGCCAGCAGGTGGTCGACGTCGGCCAGGTGCAGGCCGGTGGTCGGCTCGTCCAGCACGTAGGTGGTGCCGTTCCTGGCCATGTGGATGGCCAGCTTGAGGCGCTGGCGCTCGCCGCCGGACAGCGTGGTGAGCGGCTGGCCGAGCCCGATGTAGCCGAGCCCTACCGCGTCGAGGCGGCCGAGGATGGCCCCGGCCTGGCCGGTGGTGAAGACCTCGCGGGCCTCGGCCACGGGCATCGCCAGGACCTCGCTGATGTTCTTGCCGTGCAGCTCGTACGACAGCACCTCGGGGGTGAACCGCTTCCCCTCGCACTCCTCGCACACCGTCGCCACGTCGGCCATCATCGCCAGATCGGTGTAGATCAGGCCGATGCCCTTGCAGGCCGGGCAGGCGCCCTCGGAGTTGGCGCTGAACAGGCCGGGCTTGACGCCGTTGGCCTTGGCGAACGCCGTCCGGATCGGGTCGAGCACCCCGGTGTAGGTGGCCGGGTTGCTCCGCCGGGAGCCGCGGATCGGCGACTGGTCGGCGACGATCACGCCCTCCAGCCCGGCGACGTAGCCGTGGATCAGCGAGCTCTTGCCGGACCCGGCGACGCCGGTGATGACGCTGAGCACCCCCTGGGGGATGTCCACGCTCACGTCGCGCAGGTTGTGCAGGGTTGCGCCGCGGATCGGCAGCTGACCGGTGGGCGTGCGGACCTTCTCGCGCAGGGTCACCCGGTGGTCGAGGTAGCGGCCGGTCAGGGTGCCGGAGGAGCGCAGCCCGTCGAGGTCGCCGGCGAAGCAGAGCCGCCCGCCCGCCGAGCCGGCGCCGGGACCGAGGTCGACGACATGGTCGGCGATCTGGATCGTCTCCGGCTTGTGCTCCACCACGAGCACCGTGTTGCCCTTGTCGCGCAGTTGGAGCAGCAGGTCGTTCATCCGCTGGATGTCGTGCGGGTGCAGCCCCGCGGTGGGCTCGTCGAAGACGTACGTGACGTCGGTCAGGCTCGAGTTGAGATGCCGGACCATCTTCACCCGCTGCGCCTCGCCGCCCGACAGCGTAGAGGACTCCCGGTCCAGGCTCAGATAGCCGAGGCCGATCTCCACCAGGGAGTCGAGCGTCTCGCGCAGGTTGTCCAGGATCGGCCCGACGGAGGCGTTACGGATCCCGCCGATGAACTCGGCCAGGTCGCTGATCTGCATGGCGGAGCACCGGGCGATGTCGACGCCGTCGATGGTGGCCGACCGGGCCGCCTCGTTCAGCCGGGAGCCCGCGCAGTCGGGGCAGGGCGCGAGCTTGACCGCCCGATCGGCGAACGCGCGCGCCTGCCCCTTCATCGACTCCCGGTCCTTGCCGAGATACTGCCGCCGCACCCTGGGCACCAGGCCCTCGTAGGTGAAGTTGTTGGCCCCGAGCTTCACCTTGACCGGCGGCTTGTCCAGGAAGTCCGCCCACTGCTCCGGCGTGTAGTCGCGCATCTTGACGTCCGGGTCGAAGAAGCCGGAGGCGACGATGATCTGCCACGGCCAGGTGTCCACGCCGTAGCCGGGGAGCTTGAGCGCGCCCTCGTTCAGCGACAGGTCCCGGTCGACCAGCTCGTCGACGTCGATGTCGGACACCTTGCCGAGCCCCTCGCACACCGGGCACATGCCCTGGGGGGTGTTGAAGCTGAAGGCGAAGGCGGGACCGACGTACGGGGTGGCGACCCGGCTGAAGACGATGCGCAGCATCGTGTAGGTGTCGGTGGCGGTGCCCACGGTCGAGCGGGCGTTGGCGCCCATCCGCTCCTGATCGACGATGATCGCCGCGCTCAGGTTGCGCAGCGCGTCGACGTCCGGGCGGCTGAGGCTCGGCATGAACCCCTGGAGGAACGCCGTGTAGGTCTCGTTGATCAGGCGCCGGGACTCCGCCGCGATCGTGTCGAAGACCAGGGAGGACTTGCCGGAGCCGGAGACTCCGGTGAAGACGGTGAGCCGTCGTTTGGGGATGTCCAGGGAGACGCCGGTGAGATTGTTCTCCCTGGCGTCGCGGACCTGGATCAGGTCGTGGCTGTCCGCGGCGGTGTGATCCGACCGGCGGGGGTGAACGCTGCTGTCCTGCTGACTGGGAACCAAGGAACCCTTCCATCCTCGACTGCCGACATTCATGCGTTCAAGTGTCTCATTGACCCAATCGTCTAAACTTTTTCCAGATTTTTCGGCATAAATCGAGGTCTTGTACGCTCAACCCTCAAATTGCCATGGAACCGGCACGACAGGATGATGGGCCGTATGAGCCGTGAGAAAGCAGGCATCCGCCCCATCGATCTGGCGCGGCTGGCGGACATCTCCACCCAGCAGATCCGCAACTACGCCGCCGAGCGCATCCTGCCGCCGGTGCCGCGGACGGAGTCGGGCTATCGCCGGTTCGGCGCCGAGCACCGCTCGGCCCTGCTCACCTACCAGGCTCTGACGCGAGGCTACGGCAGGGACACCGCCAGAACGGTCATGCAGGCCGTGCACGACGCCGACCTCCCGCTCGCCCTCACGCTGCTGGACGCCGGCCATGTCGCGCTGCACGAGGAGCGGCTGTCCCTCCAGGCGGCGGGCGCGGCACTCGAAGCGGTCGCGGAGCAGAACCCGGAGGCGGCGCCGCTGCCGCGCTCCGGCATGCGCATCGGCGAAGTGGCCGCCTACCTCGGGGTACGCACCTCGACGCTGCGTCTGTGGGAGTCGGTCGGCCTCCTGACCCCTAGACGCGAGCCCAGCACCCGCTATCGCAGCTTCGGCCCCACCGACGTCCGGGACGCCCGCATGATCAACATGCTCCGGCAGGGCCGCTACCCGTTCTCCCAGATCCAGCTCGTCCTCGACGGCCTGCGCCGCACGGGCAGCAGCGACGCGCTCCGCGCCGCCATCGCGCAACGCCAGGCGGAGCTGACCCGGCGGGCCAGAGCCATGCTCGAAGGCGCCGGCCACCTGCACCACTACCTGGAAGCGAAGGCCCCGGACTGACCGGGCGGGTGGGCGGGAACGGCTCCAGGACCGGCACGGCGCTGCCGGCCGGGCACGGCGCTCCCGGCGCTCCTGGCCGGACAACCGTCGGCCGGTCAGCGGTCCAGGCGGGCGGTGACCAGGTCGGTGAAGCCGTTGGCGAGCAGGATGACGGCGATGGCGGTGAGCAGGATGCCGGCCACCCGGTCGAGGAGCATGGCGCCCTTGAAGGTGATGCGCCGCTGGACGTGGCCGGCCGCGTACATGGTGAGGCCGGTGACGACGGCGAAGGCCAGCGTGGCGATCGACAGGAAGAGCTTGTCCCGGAGGCTGCCGGCGTCGGCGGCGGCCGCGACGCAGAAGGCGAAGGTGGTGCCGCCCACCGTGAGCGGGAAGGTCACCGGCGTGAACAGCACCGACTGGACGTTCGCCGGCGGCTCAGGGGCCTGTTCGTCCGCTTTGTTCAGCTCCTCGACGGCTCCGGCCTTGCCGAGCATCAGCGGGATGGCGGCGAAGCTGAGGGCGATGCCTCCGGTGGCGGTGAGCGCGGCGGTGCTGATGCCCAGCAGCTTCAGCACCGGCTCGCCGACCCAGAGCGCGACCAGGACGAACACCGCGACGTTGAAGGCGAGGCCCAGGGCCAGCCGGATGATCTGCGATCCGTCGAAGGTCCGTACGATGGGCACGTAGGAGGCGAGCGCGGCGACCGGGCTGTAGAGGCCGAACAGCGCCAGGAACAGAACGAGAGCCGGGTGGCTGGTCATCGGACACCCGTCCGGCAGTCAGTGATCACGCGCGTTCCCCCCGATCCGCAGCTGATGTCGCGGATCGGGTACCCGGGCCTTTCTCCAGGAAAACGGGCTGTTCGGGCAAGTTGGTACCCGCGGGTGGAGCGGGAGGCGGGCCGGATCCGGCGGACCCCTTCAGTGGCGCGGTTGGCCTGGTCGGTCAGATGGCGTCGCGCTCGATGGGGCAGGTCATGCAGTGCGCGCCGCCCCGGCCCTTGCCCAGCTCGAAGCCTTCGATCTCCAGGACCTCCACGCCGTGCTCACGCAGTTTGCGGTTGGTGAACTGGTTCTTGTGGTAGCCGATCACCACGCCGGGCGAGAGCGCGAAGAAGTTGTTGCCCGAGTCCCACTGCTCCCGGGCCCGCTGGAAGTCGTCGCCGCCGGTCGGGACGATGTCCAGCGTGGTCAGGCCGAGCGCCTCCTCCAGGGCGCCGACGAAACTGCGGTCGCGATGCACCTCCAGCGTGCCCTCCTTGTCGCCCGGCCGCACCGAGTAGGTGGCGGCGGCCTCCAGGAACGGCGGATAGGCGGTGGCCTTGTCCACGTCCAGGAAGGTGAAGACGGTGTCGAGGTGCATGTAGGAGCGGCTCTTCGGGACGTTGACCGCGATCAGCCGCTCGGCCGCGCCGGAGGCGAACAGCGACAGCGCGATGTGCTCGATCGTGCGGGGGTTGGTGCGCTCGCTGATGCCGATGGCCACCGTGCCGTGGCCGATGGGCATCATGTCGCCGCCCTCCATGGCCGCGTTGCCGTAGGACTCCTCGTTGAACCGCTCGTCGTCGCCCGCGAACGGGTACCAGAAGGAGAAGTCCTCATAGGCGAACATCGGGTGGTAGTGGTAGATCGTGGACTGGTTCATGGTCTCCAGCAGGCGGACATGCCAGAACATCGGGTTGAGCGACACCCCGCCGTACAGCCACGCCGACGGGTCGCGCTGATAGAGCGAGTTAGGCAGCGGCGGCAGCAGGAACGCCTGGGGATCGCCGGACGCCGTGACCAGCGAGCGGGTGTCCATGTCCGCGACGCCGAACTCCTCCTTGGTCAGGCCGCCGATCAGATGGGTGGCGAGCTTCTCGCCGCTCCACCCGGACAGCGTCTCCCGGACGGCGTCGACCAGTGACGGGCCGACGGTCAGATGGGTGACGGCCTGCTCCAGGGCGTGCTGCTTGGCCTCGAAGTCGGCGTCCAGTGCCTCGGCCAGCAGTTTCTGGTGATAGAAGACCTCGACGCCGCGCTCGCGCATCACCGTCACGAACGCGTCGTGCTCCTTCTGCGACTGCTCGACCCAGAGGATGTCGTCGAACAGCAGCTCGTCGTTATTGGCGGGGGTGAGCCGTCGCAGGCTGAGCTCCGGCCGATGCACGATCACCTTGCGCAGCGTGCCGACCTCGGAGTGGACGCCCAGTTTACGGTCGATCATTTCCGCTCCCCCATCACGCGGGCCGACAAGGCAGAGCGCATCATTCCATCCCCCGGTTGCCGCCAATCCCGACATGTCAAAGCTTTGCCGACTTAACGGCCCTGGTCGACCGCGCGTTCGCCCTGCTCCGCGCCGGCCCGTCCGGGCTCCGCAGCGGTCCGTCCGGGCTCCGCGCCGACCTGTCCAGGGCGCCGCGCCAGGCCGGCGGACGGCCTCAGCGGCCTCCCGTGAACGGAGCCTCACCCTCCTTGTACGGCCGGAAGCGCAGCGCCGACCACACCTCGTCCAGGGCCACCTGCCCGTTCGGCCGCAACCCGTACTCCGTCACGATCGGCCAGAGCGTGTCGCGGTTGATGTCCGCCTTGTTGCCCTTGGGGTAGGCGATCCAGGTCGTCCCGGTCAGGCCGCCGCGATGCTCGTCGAGCAGGCGGCGGGCGGTGGCGGCGTCGGCGGCGAAGAGCACCGCGACGGCGGCCTCGCGCGGGTCGCTGACCCGCTCGGCCTTCTCGGGCAGCGGCCCGACGCGGGGCAGGTGCTCGTCGTCGGAGATCCACACGGTGCCGCCCGGCTTGATGAGCAGCTTGTCGGCGACGGTCTTGGCAGCCATGATCAGGCCCTTTCGTAGGTCAGGTCCAGCACGCCGGTGCTGAAGGACTCGGACGCGGTGAGGGTGAGCGGGATCTGCCCGATCCCCTCGGTGAACAACCTCTGACCGGTGCCCAGGATGATCGGGTGCACCAGCAGGTGCAGCTCGTCCAGCAGGCCCTCGGTCAGCAGCCAGGAGACCAGCGTGGGGCTGCCGCTCATCGTGATGTCCTTGCCTGGCTGCTGCTTGAGCTCGGTGAGCCGGGCCGCGACGTCACTGTTGATGATCGTGCTGTTCTGCCAGGCGGCGGTCTCCATCGTGGTGGAGACGACATATTTCGGCGTCTCGTTCAGTGTCCTGGCCATCGGGTCGGCGGGGTCCTGGTGCGGCCAGTGCGCGGCGAACTCGTCATAGGTCCCCCGGCCCAGCAGCATGGCGTCGCCGCGCTCCATCAGCCAGGTGACGGACTGCATCATCTCCTCGTTGAAGTAGGGGAAGTGCCACTTCTGCGGCGCCTCCACGACGCCGTCGAGCGAGATGAACAGGCCGGCGATGATCTTCCTCATGGGTCTTCTCCGCTTCTCGGGGTGTGCCACCACCGTCTCACCGACAAATAAAATTGTCAAGACGGGCATACTTGTCCGCCAGGCGTATGCCGTCGAGAAAGCTCAGGACTCCAGGAAGCGCAGAATCGCCAGCACGCGGCGGCTGTAGCCGGTGGCGTGGGACAGGCTCAGCTTGTCGAAAAGGGAGTTCACATGCTTCTCCACCGCGCTCTGCGAAACGTGCAGGGCCTGAGCGATGGAGGCGTTGGTGAGCCCCTGCGCCATGCGCTCCAGGACCTCCCGCTCGCGGGGAGTCAGCCGCGCCAGCGGATCCACCTGCGTCGTACGCGCCAGCAACTGGCGCACCACCTCGGGATCGAACGCCGCTCCCCCGGCGCCCACCCGGTCCAGCGCGTCGAGGAAGTCCGCGACCTGCGCCACCCGGTCCTTCAGCAGGTATCCGACCCCGGACACGTTCGCGCTCATCAGTTCGGTGGCGTACCTCTTCTCCACATACTGCGACAGCACCAGCACCTTGACCTCGGGCCAGCGCCGCCTGATCTCCAGCGCGGCGCGCAGTCCCTCGTCCGTGTGCGTGGGCGGCATCCGCACGTCCGCCACTACGATGTCCGGCCGGTGCTCGGCCACCGCCTCGACCAGCGCGTCACCGTCGCCCACCGCGGCGGGCACCTGGTGCCCCTCCTCCAGCAGCAGCCGTACCAGGCCCTCGCGCAGCAGGGTGGAGTCCTCGGCGAGGATCACGCGCATGGCAACTCCGCCGTGATCACCGTCGGCCCGCCCTGCGGGCTGACCACCTCGAAGGCGCCGTCCAGCGCGGACACCCGGCGCCGCAGCCCCGACAGCCCGCCGCCCGCCAGGCGCGCGCCGCCTGTCCCGTCGTCCCGCACCCGGACGACGAGCGTGATCCCCTCCCTGCGCACGTCCACGGTGATGCCGGAGGCGCCGGCGTGCTTGGCGGCGTTGGTGACCGCCTCGCTCACCACGAAGTACGCCGCCGTCTCCACCGCCATCGGCGGCCGATCCGGCAGCTCGCACGTCACGCTGACCGGTACGCCCGACCTCTCGGCCACTCCCGCCAGCGCCTCGCTCAGCCCCAGCGAGTCCAGCCCGCTCGGGTAGACCCGCCAGGCCACCTCCCGCAGCTCGGCCAGCGCCTGCTGCGCCTCGCTGTGCGCCTGGTCCAGCAGTTCGGGCCGGCCGCGCCGGGAGCGGCCGATCAGCATGGACAGCGCGACGAGCCGCTGCTGCAGCCCGTCGTGCAGGTCACGCTCGATCCTGCGCCGCTCGGAGTCGACCGCCGCCACGATCCCCGCCCGGCTCTCGGCCAGCTCGGCGATCCGGCGCTCCAGCGCCACGGTCGGGTCGCCGGCGAGCATCCGGCGGGCCAGCCGCCGTTCCAGCGCGTGCACGCCCATCACACCCGACAAATCCAGAAATAGCAGTACGAGTCCCGCGACGAAGGCGTACGCCACCAGCGGAAGCGTCGGTGTCATCCCGTCGAAGGGCTCACCCACGGCCCACGACATCGCCAAGAGCACGGCCGCCCCGATCCCGGGCACCAGCAGCAGCACCACCAGCCCGCCCAGCATCCCGACGGGCACGCGCAGCGCCAGATAACGCAGCACCCGCCGGCCATCGCCCATCGCGTCCAGCGCGGCGGGGTCCAGGCGCAGCCGCCACGCCTCGAACCCCGCCAGCCGCCCGGCCGCCGCCGCCACCCTGGCACTGCCCAGGAACGGCAGCGTCACCAGCAGGAAAACCAGCTCAACCGCCGCGGTGACCATCCCCAGGGCCACCGCGCCGAGCCGTCGTGCTCCCTCAACTGCGGACCGCATGCCGTCCTTTGCTGCGCTCGCGCAGCCGTACCACGATGAAGACCACCACCGCCAGCACGACCAGGCCGAGCACGACCTTCGACCCGATGCCCGCGTACGTCTCGACCAGCGCCCACTGCGCCCCCAGGAGGTATCCGGCCATCACGAAGATGGTGTTCCAGATCGCGCTGCCCGCAGTGGTCAGTAGCAGAAATGTGACCATGTTCATGCGCTCGACGCCGGCCGGCACCGAGATCAGGCTGCGGAAGATGGGAATCATCCGCCCGAAGAACACCGTCGCCTTTCCGTGCTTGAGGAACCAGGCCTCGGTCTTCTCGATGTCGGAGACCTTGACGAGCGGCAGCTTGGCAGCGATCGCCAGCGTCCGCTCGCGACCGAGGAGCGCCCCTATCCAGTAGAGGGCCAGTGCGCCGACCACGGAACCTCCCGTGGTCCACAGCAGCGCGCTGATGAGATTCATCTCTCCTCTGCTCGCGGTGAACCCCGCCAGCGGCAGGATCACCTCGCTCGGCAGCGGCGGGAACAAGTTCTCCAGCGCGATAGCGATTCCCGCCCCGGGCGCACCGAGAGCGGCCATTAATGACACGACCCAATCAACCATGCGCCTAAGGCTACGGATCATTCGCAGTGCCGGGGAATGCGGAAGACGCCCGACCTCCCCTGCGGTAAACCTCACCCCCACTTACCGTACACTGTACGGTTGTGAGTCTCACACCAGATTCGGTACGACACCCGGTCGTTTTCCAGCCCAGCGATCCGCCCAGATCCGGCTGGATGGCCTTCCTCGACCCTCAGGGGGACACCATTGCCACCGTCGTGGAGCACCACGACGGGGAGGTGCGTGTCCGCGAGGCTCCGGCCGTCCGCGTCCCGGTCACCGAGGCGGTCGCCGCCCTGGCCAGAGCGCGCCGGGACGAGACGGCCCATCCCGCCGCGCGGTTCTGGGGCGCCGCGTCGCTGGTGGCGCTCCAGCTCGTCGCCCGAGGCCGCATCCTGCCCGGCGTCACGGCGGGTGAGCACGACTCCTGGCGGGCCGGCCCCTTCGACGAGGCCGACGCCCGGCGGATCCGCGAGCTGGCCGACGCCATGCCCGCCGCGGCCCGTGCCCTACCGGTCGATGCGGACCTGCGCCTGGCCGAGGCGGAGGGTCACGTGCGGGCCTTCCTGGACGCGGTGGCCGATGCGATGCCGCGCTCCCCCGGCGCGGTGCGGGCCACCGGGACCAGCGCGTTCGCCGCCGCCAAGCCCGTCAAGGTACCCCGGCTGCGCACCTGGGCGGCGGAGGTGTCGGCGGGGCTCGACTCCGGCGTGCGGCTGTCCCTGCGGCTGGAGACCGGCGATCCGGCGCGCGCCGAGTTCCGCGCGGTCGCGCAACTGCACAGCCTGGCCGACCCGTCGCTGGTGGTGGACGCGGCCGACCTGTGGGAGGGGCGCGACCCCGGCTTCGGCGGGCGGGCCAGGATCGACGCGACCATCGCCATCCGCGGCGCCGCCCGCGCCTGGCCGCGGCTGGACCGGCTGCTGGACAGCGCCGTGCCGGACGAGCTCGTGCTGTCCGACGCCGACGTCGAGGACCTGCTCGCGGGGGCCGCCGACCGGCTGGCCGCGGCCGGGGTCGAGGTGCACTGGCCCCGATCACTGGTCCAGGGCCTGAGCGCCCGGGCGGTCCTCGGCGAGCGTGACCCGGCGCCGTCCGACATGCCGTCGTTCCTCGGCGGCGCCCACCTGACCCGCTTCGACTGGCAGGTGGCGCTCGGCGGCGAGCGGCTCACGGCCGCCGAGATGGACCTGCTCGCCGAGGCGCACCGCCCGGTCGTGCGGCTGCGCGACCAGTGGGTGCTCGTCACCCCCGACGTCGCCCGCAAGGCCCGCCAGCGCGAGCTCAAGCCGCTGACCGGCTTGGACGCCCTCGGCGCCGCGCTGACCGGGACGGTGGAGGTCGACGGCGAGCAGGTGGCGGTGGAGCCGAGCGACTGGCTGCGCGAGCTGCGCGACCGGCTGGCCGAGCCGGAGGACATCGGCCCGCCGGCGGGCCTGGCGGCCACCCTGCGCGACTACCAGCTCCAGGGGCTGCGCTGGCTCGTCAGGATGACCTCGCTCGGGCTCGGCGGCTGCCTGGCCGACGACATGGGCCTGGGCAAGACCATCACGCTGATCGCCCTGCACCTGCACCTGTCCCAGCAGGGTCAGGAGCGGCACGGCCCGGGGCCGACGCTGGTCGTCTGCCCGGCGTCGTTGCTGGGCAACTGGGAGCGCGAGATCGGCAGGTTCGCCCCCGGTGTCCCGGTGCGCCGCTTCCACGGCGCCGGCCGCGCCCTGGCCGATGAGGGGTTCGTCCTCACCACCTACGGCACCATGCGGCTGGACGCCGAACGCCTGGCCGAGCACCCCTGGGGCCTGCTCGTCGCCGACGAGGCCCAGCACGTCAAGAACCCGATCTCCGGCACCGCCAAAGCGCTGCGCGAGATCCCGGCGGCCGCCCGCGTCGCGCTGACCGGCACCCCGGTGGAGAACAACCTGTCGGAGCTGTGGGCCATCCTCGACTGGACCACCCCCGGACTGCTCGGCCCGCTGACCAGGTTCCGCTCGCGCTGGGCCAAGCCCGTCGAGTCCGGCGACCAGGCGACGGCCGAGCGGCTGGCCCGGCTCGTCGGGCCGTTCCTGCTGCGCCGCCGCAAGTCCGACCCCGGCATCGCGCCCGAGCTGCCGCCCAAGACGGAGACCGACCGGCCGGTGGCCCTCACCACCGAGCAGGCGGGCCTGTACGAGGCGGTCGTGCGGGAGATCCTCGGCCAGATCGAGTCCGCCCAGGGCATGGCCAGGCGCGGCCTGATCGTCAAGCTGCTGACCGGGCTCAAACAGATCTGCAACCACCCCGCCCAATACCTGCACGAGGCCACGCCCCGGCTGCCCGGCCGCTCCGGCAAGCTGGAACTGCTGGACGAACTGGTCGACACGATCGTCGCGGAGGACGGCGCCGTGCTCGTCTTCACCCAGTACGTCACCATGGCCAGGCTCCTGGACAAGCACCTGGCCGGCCGCGGCGTCGGCACCCAGCTGCTGCACGGCGGCACCCCGGTGGCCAGGCGCGAGGAGATGGTCCAGCGCTTCCAGGACGGCGACGTCCCGGTCTTCCTGCTGTCGCTGAAGGCGGCCGGCACCGGGCTCAACCTCACCCGCGCCGACCACGTCATCCACTACGACCGCTGGTGGAACCCCGCCGTCGAGGACCAGGCCACCGACCGCGCCCACCGCATCGGCCAGACCAGGCCGGTGCAGGTCCACCGGCTGATCGCCGAAGGCACCATCGAAGACCGCATCGCCCAGATGCTCGACGCCAAGCGCTCCCTGGCCGACGCCGTGCTCGCCGCCGGCGAGGGGGCCTTTACCGAGCTGACCGACGCCGAACTCGCCGCCCTCGTGGAGCTCAGATGAACGCCGCCCGCGGATTTCCCGCCTTCCCCCGCCAGCGCGCCGGCGCCCGCTTCGCCACCGCCTGGTGGGGCCGGGCCTGGATCAAGGCGCTGGAGGACACCTCCCTCGACCAGATCCTGCTGCAGCGGGGCCGCGCCTACGCCAAGACCGGCCAGGTCGGCCCCATCACCGTCAGCCCCGGCCGGCTGGCGGCCGTCACCGAGGACGAGTACGACACCGTCGTGCACGTCGAGCAGCTCACCGACGCCGCCTGGGAACGCTTCCTGGACCAGGTGGCCGCCAAGGCCGGGCACATCGCCGCCCTGCTCGACCGCGACATGCCGCACGACCTCGTCGAGGCGGCGGAGGACGCCGCCGTGCCCCTGCTGCCCACGGTCGGCGACCTGGAGCCCCGCTGCACCTGCCCGGACTGGGGCCACCCCTGCCAGCACGCGGCCGCCCTGTGCTACCAGGCGTCCTGGCTGCTCGACGCCGACCCGTTCGTGCTCCTGCTGCTGCGCGGCCGGGACGAGCACGACCTGATCGAGGCGCTGCAGCGGCGCGACCTGCCCGCCACCGCCCCGCCGGGCACCCCCGCCGCCGACGCGTTCGCCATGGGCGTCCCGCCGCTGCCCGACCCGCCCCCGCTGGACGCCGCCTTCGCGCCGCTGATGCTGGCGCCCGCCCCCGGCGTCGACGTCGCCGCCCTGCGGGTGCTCGCCGCCTCCGCCGCCTCCCGGGCGCGCGAACTGCTGACCTCCGGCGACCTGCGCACCCTGACAGAACATCAGGACAGGGTACGGATGTCCGCCACGTTCGGCCTGGACCTCGGCCTCGACGCCGCCGTCGAGGCGTGGCGGCACGGCGGCGTCGACGGCCTGGACGTGCTCGAATCCGCCTGGACCCCGCCCAGGAAGGACCTGGCCAGGGCCCAGGCGCTGCTGGAGTCCGGCTGGGAGGACGAGCCTCCCCCCGAGGTGGACAGGTGGCGCAACCGGTGGACGCTCGGCGAGCGCCAGGTGCGGTACGGGCGCGACGGGCGCTGGTATCCGTTCGCCCGGCGCGGCGACGCGTGGTGGCCGGCCGGCCCGCCGGAGCGGGACCCGTCGGCCCTGCTCCACTGACGCCGGGATCAGGCGAGGTTGAGCTGCCAGGACACGCCGAACCGGTCGGACACCCAGCCGAACTTGGTGCTGAACCCGTAGTTGCCGAGGGGCATCAGCGTCTCGCCCTTCTCCGACAGCGCCGTGAACAGCCGCTCGAGCTCGGCCTCCGTCTCGCACTGGACGTAGAGCGAGATCGACGGGGTGAACGTGAACGCGTGATGCACGGCGCTGTCGATGGCCATGTACTCCTGGCCCGCCAGCTTGAACGTGGCGTGCATCACGCTGCCCTCGGCGCCCGGCTCACCCGGGCCGTAGCGGGTGATGGCGAGCACTTCGGCGTCGTCGAAGAGAGAGATGTAGAAGGTCATCGCCTCTTCGGCGATGCCTCCTTCGAACATCAGGAAGGTGGTGATCTTCTGCGGCATGGTGGTCACTCTCCAGAGGGTGCGTAGAAGGCGGTGGTGGCCGCGGTGGCCGCGGCGACCTGCTCGGCGTCGGCGCCGGTGGCCAGGAACGTCTCGCCCCAGGCCTGACTGATGCGGGTGATGAACTGCCTGCCCTCCTCGGTCTCGTGGAAGGTCTCGTGATCCGGCAGCACGCCGCCGCTCAGGTGCAGGCTCAGGCCGAGCAGTGACAGGTCCCAGCCGACGCCGACCGCGCCGGGACCGAACCGCGTCCACATGTCGGGCGGTGGCTCCGCGGTGTGCCGCAGCTCGAAGCGGGTGCCGCCGTCCTCGGCGGACAGGCGCACCTCCACCTCCGAGGCGGGCGGGCCGCCGTACACCCAGCTCACCTTGAGCAGGCTGGGCGGCTCGCACTGCAGGATCTCACCGCTGGCGTTGCTCTTCAGCTGGAAGGAGCCGCCGAGGCGGAGGTCTCCGGTGATCGGCGTCAGCCAGCGGCTGATCCGCTCAGCGGTCGTGCAGGCGTCCCAGACATCCTTGGTCTCGGCGTCGAAGTGCCGGGTCACCAGAAGGCTCTTGGTCTCGCCGCTCTCCTTGAGTTCGCGATGGGTTCGCGTGATCTCGTCGATGATGTCCATCAGTCGGGCTCGTCTTTCGGTCGTGGTTCAGAGGGTCGGCGGTCGCGCCTGCCGCGGGCCAGCTCCGTCGCCAGGGCGTCCAGGCGCTGGTTCCAGAAACCGCGGAAACGCTCCAGCCACTCGTCGACCTCGCGCAGCGGGCCCGGGTCCACGGCGTAGAGCCGCCGGGTGCCCTGGGCACGGACGCTGGCGAAGCCGTTGTCCCGCAGCACTTTCAGGTGCTGGGAGACCGCGGGCTGGGAGATGCCGTACTCGCGCTGGATGACGGCGGTGACCTCGCCGGAGCTCAGCTCGCCGTCGGCGAGCAACTCCAGGATCCGGCGCCGGACAGGGTCACCGAGAACGTCGAATGCGTGCACGACCTCATTATTTCAGGGTGAACTTATATAAGTCAAACCTGCTATATACGCTGGGTCAGGGGCGGGTGCCGATGATGACGGTCGCGTCCCATTCGTCGGAGATGGTCACGCGGGCGTCGAGGCCGTGGCGGGTCACGGCCTCGACGGCCTGCGGCACCTGGCGTTCGCTGGTCTCGAACAGCAGGTGGCCGCCCGGCGCGAGCCACTTCCCCGCCTCGGCCGTCACCCGGCGCAGGACGTCGAGGCCGTCCGCGCCACCGTCGAGCGCTACCCGGGCCTCGTGCAGGCGAGCTTCCGAGGGGAGCAGGTCGATCTCACCGGTGGGCACGTACGGCACGTTGGCGAGCAGCAGGTCGATCCGGCCCAGGAGGTCAGAGGGCAGCGGCTCGTACAGGTCGCCCTCGTACACCTGACCGCCGGCGGCGGTGAGGTTGCGGCGGGCGCACGTGACCGCGGCCGGGTCGATGTCGGAGGCGTGCAGCTCGACCCGCTCCAGCACCGCGACCAGGGCGGCCCCCAGCGCCCCGGTGCCGCAGCACAGATCGACGGCCACCACCGGCCGCTCCCCGGACGGCGTCGGGGCGGTGGGATGAGGGGCGTACGGCGTGGGGGTGAGCGGGGAGGGCTTGGCAGTCAGGGCGGTGGGATCGGGGACGTACGGCGTGGGGGCCAGGGCGGTGGCCTGGCGGAGGAGGAATTCGGTGCGGGGGCGGGGCACGAAGACGCCGGGGTCGACGGCGACGCGCAGCCCGCAGAACTCCGCCCAGCCGAGGACGTGTTCGAGCGGCAGGCCACCGGCTCGCCGGTCCACCATGTCGATGAGCTCCGCCGGGGTCTGTGCCGTGGCGATGAGCAGACGGGCTTCGTCCTCGGCGAAGACGCAGCCGGCGGCGCGGAGTTTGGTGACGATGGCGGAATGAGGGAGGGACATGAGCGCCTTTCGGGGATGCTGTGGGCGCTCTCCCGGTCACCTACGCCAGGTGATCCGCGCGGCCGTGAGGTGAGAGCACCCGACCTGGTCCAGCGGTAATGGGTCTCACCTCCTCGGTCGTGTCGGTCAACTGCCGGCGACGCGCACACTATCCGAGCCGATCGGCGGCGCGCAAACCTCGGCGGGCGGGCGCCTCGGCCAGGGAGAACACGCGGGCGCCGTCGAGGGGGCCGGACCGGTTAGGGGCCGCCGAGATTGACAGGCACGGTCGGACGTCGTGTAATCGTCGGCAGGTCGCGTGACGCCATCTGGAGGACGGTGGCGGCATGGAGGCCGCGCAGCAAGGGGACGATACCGTGACTTCACAGCTCACCGGCAGCGACTGATCTGATCGCGCCCGCGCGCCGTCCCCGCGCTCGGTGGTGTTGACCGCCGCCTCGTTCACGTGTCCCGTGTTCTTCGAGGCTTGCCTGCCCACGGCCTGGGCGTCGGCGTGCGATGTACCGAAATTTCGCCGCATATCCCTGCGGTCTTGTCCGCACGCCCGAAGAAAGCAGAGCATGCCCGACTTCAACCAGCAGATCATCGACCAGTTCCGCGCCAACCAGGGCCAGGTAGGCCCGCCCCTCGAAGGGGCCAGGCTGCTCCTTCTGACCACCACGGGAGCCAGGACCGGCGCCCGTCACACCACCCCGCTCGGCTACCTGCCGGACGCTTCCGGCAGCGTGTTCGTCATCGCCTCGGCCGGCGGCGCCCCCACCAACCCGGCCTGGTACCACAACCTGCGCGCCAACCCCCGGGTCACCATCGAGGACGGGATGTTCACCCGCGAAGCCGACGCGCGGATCCTTCAGGGCGGCGAACGCGACGAGATCTTCGCCCGCGCCGTCGAAGCCGATCCCGGCTGGGCCGAATACCAGGCCGCCTCCGGGCGCGTCATCCCCGTCGTCGCGCTGACCCCCGTCGGTACCCCCACCGCGAACATCACCCGGGGAGGGGACGGGCTCAAGGCGATCCATGACGCGTTCCGCCGGGAGCTCGCCCTGGTCCGCAAGGAGGTGGCGGAGTCCGGGCCCGGCCTCGGCTCGCAACTGCGCATCAACTGCCTCGCCCTGTGCCAAGGGCTGGAACACCACCACCTGATGGAGGACGGGCACATGTTCCCGCACCTCGACGGGCAGCACCCCGGACTCGCCCCGGCCCTGACGCGGCTGCGCCGCGAGCATCAGGAGATCAAGTCGCTGCTCGACGAGCTCCAGAAGCTCGTCTCAGGCGACGGTACGGATCCCGCGACCCTGCTCGGCGAGGTGGAACGGCTGATCGCCGAGCTCGATGCCCACCTCACCTATGAGGAGGAGCACCTCATCCCGATCCTGAACGAGATCATGCCCTAGCACCGCCGAGCAGGCGGCCGGCGACTCGCCGCCTGCTCGGTCGCTGGGTCACGGCAGCCGGCCGCCGAGCACGTCGCGCAGGGTGGCGGCGAAGGCCCGGGGGCGGAAGACGCTGCCGTTGTGGCCGCCGGGGAACTCGGCGTACGGGGTGCCGAGCTCTTCGGCGAGCAGGCGGGCGCAGCGGTGGGCCCAGATGTGCGCGGAGGCCTGGCCGACGGCGGGCACGATCCGGGTGGACGCCTCCTTCAGGGCGGCCAGGTCCAGCCGATGACGGCGCACCGCCGGGGCGTCATGGGTCAGGAAGTACTCCATGTTCGGCAGTCGTTCCGGGCCGAGTGGCATGAGCACCACGTCCGGCTCGCGGTCGGCGGGGTCGATGCCGGCGAAGGCCGCGAAGGTGAGCATCGCCGCTGAGGCGTCCGCCGCCTGGAAGGCGTCCTCGGCCCTCCGCTGGTCATCGCGGGCGCTCGTACGCTCGGGCTCGGGCAGCAGTTGGGTCGCGGGCGGCTCGTGCGCGACCAGGAGGCCGACCTGCTCGGGGTGGCGGGACACCAGCTCCAGGGAGATCAGCGCGCCGATGCTGCTGCCGAAGACGTACGCGGGCTCTGCCGTCAGGGCGGCGAGGAGCAGGTGGACGTCGTGGGCGTGGGTGGTGACGGTCGGCGACTGTGCCGGGTCGTGGACCGTGCTTCCGGACAGGCCGCGCCGATCGTAGGTGAGCACGGTGTAGGAGTCGGCGAGGTGGGCGGCGAGGTCGTCGCCGGCCGCCGCGTCCCCGTCGCCGCCGGCGACCAGCAGAAGCAGCGGGCCGCTGCCCCGTCGCAGATAGCGCAGGCGGGCCCCGGGCACGTCCAGCGCGCCAACTCCATCTGATTCTAGATGCATCATATTTAAGATGTATCACGTATGTGGTGCATCATGGACGCATGAACGGGCTGGAGCTGTTTCTCCTGGGACACAAGCTGATCAGGATCGGTCAGGACGCCATCCCCCGATCGGGGTTCCACGCGCTGACGAACAGCGCGCGGACGATCCTCGTCGACGTCTTCGAGCATCCGGGCAGCTCGATCAGGGAGGTCACCGAGCGCACCGGTTTCCCGCAGAGCCTGGTGTCCTCCTCGGTGGCCAGGTTCCGCGAGGACGGCCTGGTGGTCACCGAGACCGACCCCGCGGACCGGCGGCGGACCCTGGTGCGTCCCGCGCCCGGCGTACCGGAGAAGGGGCGGCGCAACGCCGAGAGCATGACCGTCGACGGCGCCCTGGCCGAGGCGCTGGGCGTGGAGGTGGCGGAGGTCGCCGACCTCGTCGCCACCCTGGACTCCCTCGCCCGTCGGCTGGCCGGCGCGCCGACCTGATGCGGGGTCAGGGGAAGCAGCGCGCGGTTCTCAGGCCGGCGGCGCGACCTGATGGGTGGCGTTCATGGCCGCCTCTCATGGGTGAAGAGCCGGATCTCCATGTCGTCCGGGTCGATGATGCCGCCGATGAGCCAGCCCGTGCTGCCTTCGGCGATGCCGGAATGCTCGACGCCGAGCGCGTCCAGGTGGCCGGCCCAGACGCGCAGGGCCTGCATGGTCGGCACGCCGAAGGACAGCGCGTTGAATCCGGCCAGGCCGGCGGCGCGCTGGGGGTCCTCGCGCAGGGCGAGGGTGAGGGTCCGGTTCGCGTCGATCAGGGCGACAGCACCCAGCACGCCGTCCTCGATGAACTCGATCGACACTTCGAGGCGAAGCACGCGCGTGTACCACTCCAGGCTCTTGCCCACATCCGAGACGGGCAGCCTGACATGGTGGAAGCCACCCAGAACAGGCATGATCACGCTCCTCTGTGTAGGGCCGTCCTGAAGTGATACCCAGACGCCGAGCGTTCCCGAGCGCGTCGATCGTTCGGAGGTCAGCTGTCGTGCCGCTCCATCGTGATGAGGACGGTCCCCCGGCTGAGGCCGGACTCGATCCGCCGATGCGCCTCGGCGGCCCGGGCCAGGGGGTAGCGCTCGTCGATGGCCGGCCTGATGTGTCCCGCCTCCGCGATCTCCACGAGGAAGCGCAGGTCCGCGGTTTTGTCGCCGTCCTTCCGCAGGCCGGTGAACGCGACGCCGGCCCGCTTGTCGCCGAACCACCGCGTCCACAGCGATTGGCGGAAGATCGCCGGTGAGGGCACGGTGGTCAGATAGACCCCGCCGCTCTTCAGGACGCGTTCGCACCGCGCGAACGAGCTCTTGCCGGCCGCGTCGAAGACGACGTCGTAGCTCCGGCTCGCGCGGGTGAAGTCCTCCGTGACGTAGTCGACGACCTCGTCGGCGCCGTAGGAGGTCACCAGGTCCCGTTTGGCGGTGCTGCACACCCCGACGACCCGCGCTCCGAAGTGCTTGGCCAGTTGCACCGCCGCCAGCCCCACCTGCCCGGACGCTCCGTTGATGAGGATCTCCTGCCCCTGCCGGAGGTGCGCGTGGTCCCTGAGGAAGGGCAGCGCGGTCAGCACTCCCCCGCTGAGGGAGGCGGCCTCGTCGTAGGACAGGTTGGCCGGCGCCATGACCAGGGGCCCGTCCGCGGGCACGCGGACATATTCGGCGTGCGCGCCGAACGTGGCACCGGTGGCGCCCAGGACCCGGTCTCCTACGGCGAACCGGCTCACGTCCTTGCCGACCGCCACGACCTCCCCGGCGAAGTCGACGCCCAGCGTCTTCGCCTTCGGCTTCGTGAGGCCGGTGAACAGCCGGGAGTATCTCGGCGTGCCCGCCCGGAAGGTGGCATCCGCCGCCGACACCGGTGCCGCGCCCACCCTCACCAGCACGTCCTTGTCTCCGGGCTGCGGGGTTTCGACGTCTTCCACCCGGAGAACCTCGGGTAAGCCGTAGGTGTCGTAGATGGCGGCTCTCATGAGAAGCATCCTTTCGTTAGGGGCCGGCCTCGTCGCCGGGGTACTGGAAGACCTCGTCGAGCGGCACGTTGAACACTCTGGCGATCTGGAACGCCACTTCCAGCGAGGGTGAGTAACGCCCCTGCTCGATGGCGATGATGGTCTGCCGGGTCACCCCGACGCGGGCCGCCAGTTCGGCCTGCGTCATCTCCTCCCGGGTGAAGCGCAGGTAGCGGATCGTGTTGGTGATCTTGGTGGGCTTGGCCATGCCTAGAAGCCCCGGCGATAGGCGACGATCTTCACGATCGAGGAGACGAGCGCGTCGAGGACGAACGCCAGGTAGAGGGCGTTGGCGATCCAGAAGTGCGCGAATCCCGCCAGGGTCAGCAGGAGTGCGCCGGCGGCGCCCGCCGCGAGCACGAAGTAGCCGGCTTGGGTGCCGTACCGGAAGATGCCGACGTCGCGCTCGTCGCGGCGGTCGGCGCCCCTGGGCAGCAGGGTGCCGGCGACGACGTTCGCCAGGATGCCGGCGCCGACGGCGATGAGCAGCGGCCGCACATAGGAGACCTCCGCTGCGCCGGCCGGCTGCCCGAACACGATCACGGCGTAGACCGCGGGCACGACGGCCGCGATCACGGCGTAGACCCACGCCCGCTTCTCCTCGTACGACATGCCGTCCTCCGTGTAAAAAATCGTTGACACCCTCGAAATGTAAAGCGCACCGGACCTGATGTCAACAATCTTTAACTTGCCCGTTTGCCGCACTCCTCCAGGCGAGATACCGTCATCATTTGAATGATGAGAACATCGGAATGAGGAGGAACGCCATGGACGGCGTACCGGAGATCGACCTGAGTGATCTCGGCGTGCTGGAGGATCCGCTCGCCGCCTACGGGCGCGCGCGGGAGCAGTCGCCGGTGGCCCGGCTCATCGCCCCCGGTTTCGGCACGATGTGGGCCGTGACCCGCCATGCCGACGCCAAGGCGATGCTGGCCGACCCCCGCTTCCGGCTGAGCTCGGCCAGCTTCATGCGCCCGGAGGTGCCCGAGGAGTACCTCGTCTACATGCGGACCATGCAGGAGATGGACGGCGCCGAGCACCTGCGCCTGCGCAGGCTGGTGGCGCCCGCGTTCACCCCGCGCCGCATCGCCTGGTTCCGGTCGCGGATCGAGCGGATCGTCGACGGCCTGCTGGACGACCTGACCGCGGACGGAAGCCCGGTGGATCTGCTGGCCGACTTCGCACGGCCGCTGCCCATCGACGTGATCTGCGAGCTGGTCGGCATCCCCGAGGCCGACCGCGCCCAGTGGCGGGAGTACGGCGCGGCCGTCGCCTCGGGCTCAGGCGAGAAGCTGGCCAAGGCCATCCCCGGCATCATGGAGGGCGCGAAGCAGGCCATCGCCCGGCGGCGGCAGGAGCCCGGCCCCGACCTGATCTCCGACCTGATCCGGGTCCAGGAGGACGACGGCGACCGGCTGGGGGACGCCGAGCTCGTCACCTTGGTGTGGCAGCTCGTGCTGGCCGGGCAGACGCCGATCAACCTCATCGTCAACGCCGTCGCGACCCTGCTCACCCATCCGGACCAGCTCGGCGCGCTGCGCGCCGACCCCGCTCTCCTGCCCCGCGCGGTGGAGGAGCTGACCCGCTGGTGCGGGCCCCAGCTGCTCGCCATCCCGCGCTTCCCGAGCGAGGACGTCGAGGTCGGCGGCGTGCCGATCCCCAAGGGCGTGCCCGTCACGGCCGCCATCGGGTGCGCCAACCGCGACCCGCGCGTCTATCCCGACCCCGACCGGCTCGATCTCCGCCGCGACCCCGAATCGTCAGGACATCTCGCGTACGCTCACGGCCCGCACTTCTGCCTCGGCGCCCCGCTGGCCAGGCTGGAGACGGAGGTCGCGCTCGGCGCGCTGCTGCGCCGCTTCCCCGGCCTCAGCCTCGCCGCTCCCCCGGCGCGCCTGCCCGATCCCGGCACCTGGCGCCTGGCATCACTTTCTGTCACCGTCTAGCGCCCGCGGCGGCACCGGCCTGATCGCGGTGCGGAGAGCCGGTGCGCCCAAAGCGTCTCGACCGCCTGATGGCGGTGGTCGAGACGCGCCCAGGGAACCGCTTGGGCCGCGGGCGGCCGGGCGCCTGTCACATCATGAGGGCGACGTGCCGGCCGGCCTGCCACTCCACGGTCAGCACGGTGGCGTCGTCCTGGAGCCGCCCGTGCTGGTGCCGCAGGATCGACTGGATCAGCCGCCGCAGGGTCTCCGGCGCGGACATCCCGTACGCCTCGTGCCGCACGATGAACTCGATGAACCGGTCCAGCCCGAACATCTCCCCCTCCGGGCTCTGGGCCTCGATGATGCCGTCGGTGTAGAAGAGCAGCCGGTCGCCGCGATGGAGCTGATAGCGCTCGATCCCGGACGACGTTCCTAGCCTGAACCCCATCGGGGGCGCGGGAACCTTGCTCTCCAGCGTGGCGGCCAGGCGGCCGTCGCGGATGACCAGCGGCGGGTGATGCCCGCGGTTGACCCAGGTGAGCTCACCGGTGGTCATGTTCAGATCGGCCAGGATGCCGGTGGCGAAGCGGGTCTGGCGGAACTGGTCGGCGATCGCCTCGTCGATCGCCTCGCTGGTGGTGAGCAGGTCCACCCCTTGGAGCCGGCTGTTGCGGCAGGCCCCCGTGGCGATGGTCGCGGTCAGTCCGGACGTCAGGTCGTGGCCCATCGCGTCCAGGATCGTCAGGTGCAGGAGGTCCCCGGTGATGCCGTAGTCGAAGGCGTCGCCGCCCACCTGGTAGGCGGGTTCGAGCGCGCCGCCGAGCACCACCTTGTCGTTGGCGAAGCTGCCGTTCGGCAGGAGGTTCCACAGCACCTCGGCCGACAGGGTCATCGGCTCGGTGCGGACCAGCTGGGCGTAGGTGTCGCTGGAGTGGCGCTTGCTGACGACCATCAGGGACAGGAGCGTGCCGAGGCGTTTCATCCGCCACTCGGTCGTCTCGTCCGAGCGGTGGGTGATCGCGCCGACCACCCCGACCCGTTCGGTGCCGTCGAGCAGCGGCGCCCACAGCCGCACCGCGTCCGGGTCGTCGGCCTTGTTCAGCGGGGCTCTGACGAGCGTGATGTCGCGGAAGGCCCGCCCGGCGACAGTGCCGTCGACGCGCAGCCGCGAGAGCGGCTCACCCGCCGCATCGGCCTGCCCGGGCAGGGGTACGAGAAACTCCCCCTGCAGATCCGCCACGTAGATCTGGGTATCAGTGAAACCGGCGTAGCCGGCGTGCTGGGCGACCAGGGGGACGACGTCCTCCAGGGTCGCGGTGTGACTGGCCCGCAGGAGACCGCCGAGCATGCGTTCGCCGTCGCTCAGCATGCGGCACGCCTCCCTCCCGTGGTCATTTTCTTCCGGGTTGTCATACCCGGGGGGCCCCTGCTGTCACGCTCGTTTCCCGCCCTGTCCACCCTCCCGCCCCGGCGAGCGTCCCGGCGGCTTCACGTACGAGAAGTGACACCACCCTCACCGGCGAGGAGAAGCTCAGAGCGGCCGTTCACGCAGGGGAGGCCGCGACCCCGTAGCCTTTGCTGATGCACATTGGGGTGAACGTTCCGAATTTCGGGCCAGGCGCCGATCCCGACACGCTGCGGCGCTGGGCGCAGACGGTCGAAGGGCTCGGCTACGACCTGCTCATGCTGTCCGATCACGTGGTGGTGACGCCAGATGTGGCCGAGCAGTATCCCGCGCCGTTCTATGAGCCTTTCACCACGCTGGCCTGGCTCGCCGGGATCACCCAGCGGGTCAAGCTCGGCACCACTGTGCTCATCGTCCCGTACCGGCATCCGCTGCTCGTCGCCCGGATGGCCGCCAACCTGCACCAGCTCAGCGGCGGGCGGCTGGTGCTGGGTGTGGGAGTCGGCTGGGCGCGGCAGGAGTTCGAGGCGCTCGACGTCCCGTTCAAGCAGCGTGGCAAGCTGACCGACGACCACATCGGGGCCATGCGCGCCGCCTGGGCCGACGAAGGCGACTACGGCCCCGGTCGCATCCCGATCTGGGTCGGCGGCAACAGCGACGCCGGGCTGCGCCGGGCGGTACGCCTGGGCGACGCGTGGCATCCGCTGCGCTTCACGCTGCCCTGGCTGCGTGGCGCGCTGGATCGGCTCAAGGTCATCGCCGACGAGCTGGAGCGCCCGGTGCCGCCGGTGGTCCCGCGCATCATCCTGCGGCTCACCACCACGCCGGTCACCGGACCCGACCGGGCGGCCGGCGAGGGCACCATCGAGCAGATCCTCGACGACCTCGAACAGCTGCACGGGCTCGGCGCCGGCACCGTGGTCCTCGATCCCTTCAACGGCGACCCGCACGAGACCGGCCACCCCGAGGTGGCCTGGGAAGCTCTCGCGGCGGTCGCCGCCCACCGACCCCGAATGGAGACCTCATGAGCCAGGACGACGAGCACTTCCTCCGCAGGGCCATCGAGCTGGCCACCTCCGCCAGGCAGGCCGGCAACCCGCCCTTCGGGTCGCTGCTGGTGAGCAAGGACGGCAAGGTGATCGCCGAGGAGCGCAACACCAGCCTCGCCGACTCCGACATCACCGCGCACCCCGAGCTGAAGCTCGCCCGATGGGCGGCACGCGAGCTCGACGCCGACGCCGCGGCCGACACCACCATGTACACCAGCTGCCAGCCGTGCGGCATGTGCACGGGCGCCATCGAGCGCTCCGGCCTCGGTCGCGTCGTGTTCGCGCTCTCCGGCGAGCAGCTCGACGGTCTCAAGCCGGGCGGCGGCTTCCCGCAGGTCCCCCACGAGGGCCCGGCGCTCTACGAGGAGGCCCGCGCCGCGGTCGACGGCTACTACACCTGAGCCAGGACGGCTGTCGATTCGCGGGGCGGTCGTTCGTATAGAAGGTGAGAGCAAGGAGGACATCCGCGATGAAGCAGTATCTGCTCAGCATCTACCAGCCCGACGGCGACCCGCCGCCGCCCGAGGTCCTGGAGCCGGTGATGCGCGATCTCGCAGCGCTCAACGACGAGCTCCGGGCCGCGGGCGCCTGGGTCTTCGCCGCCGGGCTGCACCCGCCGGGCACCGCCACCGTGCTGCGCCCGCAGGCGGGCGAGGTGCTCATGACCGACGGGCCGTTCACCGAGGGCAAGGAGCACCTGGGCGGTTTCACCATCATCCAGGCGCCCGATCTCGACGCCGCTCTCGTGTGGGGCCGCAAGCTCGCCCGCGTCACGACGCTGCCGATCGAGGTGCGGCCGTTCCAGTGACGCCTCTCTCGGCGATCGAGAGCGTCTTCACCGAGGAGTACGGGCGCGCGGTCGCTGTCCTGGTCCGCGTCTTCGGCGACATCGACATCGCCGAAGAGGCGGTCCAGGACGCCTTCACCGTCGCCGTGCGCCGCTGGCCCGCCGAGGGGCTGCCGCCGAGCCCGGCGGGCTGGATCATCACCACCGCCCGCAACCGGGCCGTCGACCGCCTGCGGCGTGAGTCCTCCCGCGAGGACCGCCACGCCCAGGCCGCCCTGGTGCACGCCCGCGACGAACCCGTGGAGGAGGGGCCCGTGCGCGACGACCGGCTACGCCTGATCTTCACCTGCTGCCATCCGGCGCTCGCCCGGGCCGCCCAGGTCGCCCTG
Organism: Nonomuraea glycinis; assembly: GCF_035920485.1. Taxonomy (GTDB): domain Bacteria; phylum Actinomycetota; class Actinomycetes; order Streptosporangiales; family Streptosporangiaceae; genus Nonomuraea; species Nonomuraea glycinis. The sequence goes on along the minus strand of NZ_CP109166.1, from coordinate 7,793,537 downwards.
ACGCTGCGGCTGCTGGGCGGGCTCACCACCGCCGAGATCGCCCGCGCCTTCCTGGTGCCGGAGCCGACCATGGCCCAGCGCCTGGTGCGCGCCAAGGGCAAGATCCGCGACGCCCGCATCCCGTACCGGATCCCGTACGAGGCCGACCTGCCCGACCGCCTCCAGGCCGTGCTGGCCGTCATCTACCTGATCTTCAACGAGGGTTACCTGGCCGGCTCCGGGGACCGGCCGGTCCGCGAGGAGCTGTGCGCCGAGGCCGTCCGACTCGGACGGCTCCTGGCCGAGCTCATGCCGGACGAGCCCGAGGTCACCGGGCTGCTCGCGCTCATGCTCCTCCTGGAGTCGCGCCGCCCCGCCCGCGTCTCGCCGGACGGCGACCTCGTCCTGCTCGCCGACCAGGACCCCGGCCTCTGGGACCGGGAGCTGATCGCGGAGGGCCGGCAGTTGGTACGGCGCTGCCTGCGCCGCGGCCGGCCCGGGCGCTACCAGATCCAGGCGGCCGTCAACGCCGTGCACAGCGAGCCGCCCACGGACTGGAGGCAGATCGTGCTGCTGTACGACCAGCTCATGGCGATCGCCCCGAGCCCGATCGTGGCACTCAACCGGGCCGTGGCGGTGGCCGAGGTCGACGGCCCGCAGGCCGCGCTCACCCTCGTCGACGACCTGGATCTCGGCGGTTACCACCTGTTTCACGCCATCCGCGCCGACCTGCTGCGCCGGCTGGATCGCGCCGAGGAGGCGGCGGCCGCCTACGACGCGGCCATCGCCGGCACCGCGAACGAGGCCGAGCGAGCCTTCCTGCGGCGCGCCCGGCAGGAGCTCGGCCGGGGGTTATCGGGTGTCGCTCCGTGATCAGGAGAGCTCATGTCCTCTTCGTTGATCGTCGCGACCATGTCGCTGAGGTGGATGCCGCTACGGCGGCAAATACGAGCGCGTTGAGCCGCGCGTTGCTACGCCCGCGTGGCGACTACCAGGGCAGTTCTCCGGTCTCGTCTTGGAAGGTTCCCGTCGGGCCGTCCACGTCGAGGGTGGCCAGGCGAACGACAGCTCTGGCGCTCTCCTCCGGCGATCTTCCGATCCCGAAGGCCGCGGTCATGTCGGTGGCTGTGGTGCCGGGCTCCAGCGCGTTGAACTTGATGCCGGGCTGGGACTTGGCGTACTGGACCGTCAGCATGGTCGCCGCCGCCTTGGACGCGGAGTAGAGCGCCAGCGGCAGGTGGAACTCGGGCCGGTCAGGGTTGTTCACCGCCCAGAACGATCCGGCGCTGCTCGATACGGTGACCACGGTGGGGTTCGAGGACTTGCGCAGCAAGGGGAGTGCGGCTTCTGTGACGCGTACGATTCCCACCGCGTTGGTGTCGAACGCCCGCAGGGCCGTGGGACCGTCGAGGAGTTCGTTCCCGAGGATGCCCGCGTTGTGGACCAGGACGTCGAGCTGTCCCTCGGCCTCACCGATCGTCGCCAGCGCGTTGCTCACCGAGGCGTCGTCGGTCACGTCGAGCTGCACGAACCGTGCGCCCAGGGCGGCTGCGGCCTTCTCGCCTCGCTCGATGTCGCGCGCACCGATGTAGACGGTGTGCCCCAGCTCCAGAAGTTGTCTGGCTGTCTCGAAACCGATGCCCTTGTTGGCCCCGGTGATCAGTGTGACGGTCATGGGTTCCCTCCCGCAGTGTGTGGCCGAGCGAACCGTTGGGTGCGACCGCTCTCTACCCCGACTTCCGCATCGATCGATGCGGAAGTCAACCGTAGCACGTTCCGCAGCGATCGCTTCGGAAGGGCGCGGACCTGTGGGACGGAGACGGGTGGCTGCTGCGCCGGATGCCCTCGGGCACGCCCGGGCCCGTCGGAGCGGGCGCCGAGCGGCTCAGTCAGGGCCCGCGGCGCTGACCGCTATCCCGTGCCGGCGAGCCAGGCGGTCTCGCCCTGGTGGAACGCGTCGAGCTCGGCCCGCCGGTCGTCGCCGAGCAGGTCCTGACTCACCGTCACGCCGCGGGTCGACTGGATCCAGGTGAGGAACCGGTAGGACGGCCGAAGCCCAGCGAGCCGAGCCACGTCCACCGGGAGCGCCGCACCCGCGTGGACGGGGCGCAGCTCGTCGCGCTCCAGCAGGACCTCGAAGCTCATCAGCTTCCACCGTCCTTCGTCCCGAACGGCACGTGAGAAGAACCGGCAGTAGGCGTGGAAGTCGACCTCCACTCCCTCCACCGTGGTCCGGTTGAAGATCTTCGCCGGGCTCTCGACGGTCGCCCGGTCGCCCTCGACCCGCGCGTAGGCGGGGAAGACCCAGTGCTTGCTGTTCCCGGTCCGCTCCATCCACGTCTTCGTCGCCTCGACGTAGGCCTCGCCGCCGCGTCCGTCGTACCACGTGGTCCGGACGTAGGCGTCGTCGTGGAAGCAGTCACGCATCACGTCGAAGAGGCGCTGGTCGCGGGCGAAGCGTTCCCGCCTCACCAGGTCGAAGAGCTCCTCGCGGTCCAGGAGGACTGCCAGCCGCTCGCTGTGGTCAGGGTTCACCATGTCGTCCTCTCGTTCACTGCGGATAGCCGAGCACGGCCTTCACCTCGAGGTACTCCTCGAAGCCGAACCGCCCGAACTCTCGTCCGTTCCCGGACTGCTTGTAGCCGCCGAACGGCAGGCTGCGGTCGAACGGAGCGCCGTTGAGGTAGACACGGCCCGCACGGATGCGGTTGGCGACCCTGCGGGCGCGGTCGGGGTCCTTCGACTGCACGAAGCCCGCCAGCCCGAACGGCGTGTCGTTCGCGATCTCGACGGCCTCGTCCTCGGTCTCGTAGAGCAGGATCGAGAGCACGGGGCCGAAGATCTCCTCGCGCGCGATCCGCATCTTCGGCGTGACATCGCCGAACACGGTCGGGCGGACGTAGAACCCCTTGTCGAGCCCGTCGGGGCGCCCCGGGCCGCCGACCACGAGCGTCGCGCCCTCGTCGATCCCCGACTGCACGAGCGCGGTGATCTTCTCCAGCTGAGCCTGGCTCACCACGGGCCCCATCGTGGTCGACGGATCGAACGGGTCCCCGAGACGGACCTCCTCGACCGCCCGTCGCGCCGCGGCGTACGCCTCGTCGCGCTGAGAGCGGTGCACGAGCATCCGCGTGGGCGACTGACAGTTCTGGCCGCCGTTGGTGTAGCACGAGTGCACCCCGGCGACGACCGCGGACTCCAGGTCCGCGTCGGGCAGGATGATGTTGGCCGACTTGCCACCGAGCTCGAGCGCGACGCGCTTCACCGTGTCGGCCGCGAGCTTGGAGACCCTGATGCCGGCACCGGTCGAGCCGGTGAGCGAGACCAGGTCGATGTCGGGGTGCGCCGCGATGGCCTCACCGACCGTGGGACCGTCACCGTTGACGAGGTTGAACACGCCGGGCGGCAGCCCGGCGTCGTGGATGACCTCGGCGAGCACCATGGCGCTGAGCGGCGCGATCTCGCTCGGCTTGAGCACCACGGTGCATCCCGTGGCGAGGGCCGGGGCCACCTTCGACGCGACCTGGTTCAGCGGCCAGTTCCACGGCGTGATGAGACCGCAGACGCCGATCGGCTCGCGCCGCACGATCCCGGCTCCCATCTCCTCCTCGAAGGAGTAGTCCGCGAGCACGCGGGCCGCCTCCTCGAAGTGGAACAGCGCCACCGTGGCCTGGCGTTCCGTCGAGAACGTGATCGGCGCCCCCATCTCGCGCGTCATCGTCCGGGCGATCTCGGGCAGCCGAGCCCGGAAGCCGGAGATGATCCGCTCGAGGTACTCCAGCCGTTGCTCCACGCTGACCTGCGAGTACGTGGCGAAGGCCGCGCGCGCCGCCGCCACCGCGCGGTCGACGTCCTCGGCCGTCCCGAGGCTGATCGTCGCGAACGTCTCCTCGGTCGCGGGGTCGAGGACGCCCAAGGTCCGCGGCGCGGCCGGATCGACCCACGCACCCCCGATGTAGAACTGGCGCCTAGTGGACATGTCGCTCTCCAACCTTCTGACAAGCGTGGTCACGGTGTCGCCACGGTGAGCGGGACGTCGACGCGCGAGCGGAGCTCGTGGAACGAGATCCCCCACGTCTCCCGGACGAGGATCTGGTCCCCCCCGGTGATCTCGAACGTGGCGAAGTCGGTATAGACCCGGTCCACGCACCGCAGCGCGGTGAGCGGATACGTGCATTCCCTGACGAGCTTCGGCTCGCCGGTCCTGGTGAACAGCGACATCAGCACGAAGACCTGCTTGGCGCCCACGGCGAGGTCCATCGCCCCGCCGACCGCCGGGATCGCGCCGGGCTCGCCGGTGTGCCAGTTGGCGAGATCCCCCGATGCCGAGACCTGGTAGGCGCCGAGGACGCACAGGTCGAGGTGGCCGCCTCGCATCATGGCGAACGAGTCGGCGTGGTGGAAGTACGAGGCGCCGGGCAGCTCGGTCACCGGGAACTTGCCGGCATTGATCAGGTCGGGATCGATCGCGTCGCCCGTCGCCGCCGGCCCCATGCCGAGCATGCCGTTCTCGGTGTGGAAGATGACCCCCGACTCCGGGGGAAGGTGGTCGCCGACGGTCGTGGGCTGACCTATGCCGAGGTTGACGTACGCCCCGCGGGGAATGTCGCGCGCGAGCACCCGGGCCATCTCGTCCCGTCCGAGCGGGCCACGGTCGGTGTGCTCGACGATGCTCGGAGACACCGCGCTCATGACGACACCTGCACGATCCGGTCGACGTAGATGCCTGGGGTGACCACGGCCTCAGGATCCAGCACTCCCGGCTCGACGAGGTGCCGCACCTGCACCATGGTGGTCGTCGCGGCCGTCGCCATGACGGGATTGAAGTTGCGTGCCGTCTTGCGGTAGACGAGGTTCCCGAGGGTGTCCGCGGTGTGGGCGCTGATGAGCGCGACGTCGGCGGCGATGGGCCGCTCGAGGACGTACGTCCGGCCGTCGATCTCGCGGGTCTCCTTTCCCTCCGCGAGGAGGGTTCCGGCTCCGGTGCGGGTGTAGAATCCGCCGATTCCGGCTCCGGCGGCGCGCATGCGCTCGGCCAGGTTCCCCTGCGGCACTACCTCGAGCTCGATCTTCCCGCTGCGGTACAGCTCGTCGAAGACCCAGGAGTCCGTCTGCCGGGGGAACGAGCACACGACCTTGCTCACCCGCCCGGCCGCGAGCAGCGCCGCGAGCCCGGTGTCCCCGTTGCCCGCGTTGTTCGACACCACGGTGAGGTCTCGCGCTCCCTGCCGGATCAACGCGTAGATCAGGTCGAACGGCATGCCGGTCGTGCCGAAGCCGCCGACCAGCACCGTCGAGCCGTCGGCGATGCCGCTGACCGCCTCGTCGACAGAGGTGCAGAGCAGCGTCATGCGACGTTCTCCAGCACGACCGCCAAGCCTTGACCCACACCGATGCAGATGGCTGCCACGCCCCATCGTTCACCGGACTCCACGAGCCGCGCCGCGAGGGTCCCGAGAATGCGCCCGCCCGAGGCACCCAGCGGGTGCCCGATGGCGATCGCCCCGCCCTTGGCGTTGACGACCTCGGCGTCCCGCAGCCCGAGTTCGATCCAGGCGTCGACACAGGCGATCGACTGTACGGCGAACGCCTCGTTCAGCTCGACGGCGCCGATGTCGGCCCAGGTGATGCCGGCCCGCTCGAGCGCGCCGTTGGCGGCCTCGACCGGGGCGTAGCCGAACTGCTGCGGCTCCAGCGCCGCCCAGCCGCGACCGGCGATCCGCGCGACCGGGTCACGACCGATGGTCGCGGCCGCGCTCGCCGAGCCCAGCAGGACCGCGCTGGCGCCGTCGTTCAACGGTGAGCAGTTGCCGGCGGTGATCGTCCCGTCGGGCCGGAACGCCGGCTTCAGCTTTGCCAGCGCCTCGAGCGAGGTGCTGGCCCGGATGCTCTCGTCCTGGACCAGGTCGGCGCCGGGGACGGGCACCACGAGGTCGTCGTAGAAGCCCTTCTTCCACGCCTCCGCCGCGAGGCGGTGCGAGCGAGCGCCGAACTCGTCCTGCCGCTCGCGCGAGATCGAGAACTTCTCCTGCAGTTGCTCGTTGCACTCGCCCAGCGAGACCGTCCACTCGGCGGGCATCCGCTCGTTCACCAGACGCCAGCCCAGCGTCGTGGAGACGGCGGTGACGTCGCCTGCCGGGAACCGGCGCGACGGCTTCGGCAGGACCCACGGCGCCCGCGTCATCGACTCCACGCCTCCGGCGATCGCGATCTCCGCGTCGCCGACCTCGATCATGCGTGCGGCCATCATGGCGGCGTCCAGCGACGAGCCGCAGAGCCGGTTCACCGTGGTGGCGGGCACCGAGACGGGCATGCCCGCCAGCAGCACGGCCATCCGGCCGACGTTGCGATTGTCCTCGCCGGCGCCGTTGGCGTTGCCCCAGAACACGTCGCCGACCAGGCCGGGATCCAGGCCCGGCGAGCGGTCGAGAAGTCCCTTCAGCGCGGTCGCGGCCAGATCGTCGGTCCTCGTGTCGGCCAAGGCTCCGTTGAACCGGCCGAACGGGGTCCGGGCCGACGCGTACACGAATGAGCTGCCCATTCGGGTCGTCTCCACTTCCTGCCCCATCTCAGGAGGCGTCCTTCGCTTGCTTGCGGATGTCGTCGTAGGAGAAGTCGTTGATGGCCTTGAGCAGGTCGGTCGTATAGATCTCCGTCGCCGGGAACGACTTGCCCACGAGCCCGGCGGAGGCCATGAACTCGACCATCCCGGTTGCCGCCTTCGGATCGATCCGGCCCCAGTCGCCGTCCTCGACCCCCTGGTCGGCCAGCCGCACCTTGAGGATCTTGACCTGGGACGCCATCGCGTCCTTCTCAGGTCCGGTGCCCCGGGTCTCCGGGTGGAGCTTCCACAGGTCGCGGATCGCGGCCTCGGGGTTGGCCTGGGCGAAGGCGAAGCCCTTCGCGATGGCGCGGCCGAACCGCTCCAGGACGTCCTTCCTCTCATCGATCGTCTTCCGCGTCGCGGCGAACCCGCCGCCCCAGATGCTGGCGGTCTGGGGCACCGGCAACGGGGTGAGCTGGATTCCCGCGTCCTCGACGATCGCGTACTGGGTGTCCCAGAGGGCCAGCGCGTCGACCTGGCCGCTCTTGATGGCGTTGATCTGCTGGGCGCCGGCGCCGATCGGCACCAGGCCGGCGGCGTTGTCGCTCATCCCGTTGAGCTCCAACGCGGTCCGGGCGAACGTCCCGCCCGAGCTGGCCACCGCGGTCACCCCGATCTTCTTGCCCTTCAGGTCCGCGATGCTCTTCACATTCGAGCCCTGGGGCAGCTGCAGGCTGTAGATCCAGTGCGGGTAGTACGACGCGAAGTAGACCAGGCCCAGGTTCTTGGCGTGACCGATCGCGACCGGCTCACCGGTCATCAGTCCGATGTCGGCGCCGCCGGCGGCCAGTTGCTGCGCCGACTGCGTGCCGGAGGGGAACAGCTGGACCTTGACGTCGAGCCCCTCGTCCTTGAAGTAGCCCTCGGCCTCGGGGACCGCCAAGGTGGTGTAGCCGGAGTTCCAGCTGGGCGCGCTCAGGGCGAACGTGACGGTGTCGAGGCCGTCGCCGCCCGCCGAGTCGCCCCCCTCCGAACCGCATGCGCCCAGCGTGGCCACCACGAGGATGCCTGCCAACAGGCCGGTCAAGCTCTTGAGTCGTCTCGTCATCCTCGGTCATTCCCCATCGAAGCTCGTGATCGCGTCTGTAGTCGTCGTGTTGTGCCAGTGCGGGAGGACGTGCCGCCCGACGAGGTCGAGCGTGTGGCGGGCGACCTCCGGCGGCGTGCCGAACGGGGCGACCCGCAACTGGACGGACGTGACCCCCGCCCGGACGTACCGGGCGATCGTCGCGTCGATCTCCTCGGGCGTGCCCACCATGGGGAGCTCGAGCTCAGCAGGACCGTCCGTACCCATCCATGAGCCCCGCTCGGTGTAGTAGCCGGTCGCGGCCTTCAGGTGGCGCGCGGCGAGCTCGCGGGCGGTGGCGGCATCCTCGTGGACGACGCAGAACCTGGTGGTGGCGACCACTCCCCCCGTCTCGCCCGGCCGGCCGCCGCGATACGACCAGTAGGCGGCCGACTGCTTGATCAACAGGTCGTCGCAGTAGTTCGTCGCGCCGTAGAATCCGTCGGCGAGCGTCGCGGCACGACGGGCCGAGGCGGCCACCTTGCCGCCCACCAGGATCCGCGGCCCGCCGCGCCGCACCGGGGGCGGGATCGCCACCGGCGAGTCGGTGCCCGCGTCGGCGGACCAGGCGTCGCGCAGCAGCTTCAGCGTGGCGTCGAAGGCCGCGCCGGCCGGACCTGACGCGGGCAGCCCGGCCCGTCGGGCGATCTCCGGGCTGCCGAGCCCGAGGCCGAGGGTGAGCTTCCCGCCGCACAGCTGGTCGAGCAGCGCGGCCTCGTAGGCCAGTTTCTCCGGACTGTACGCGCGCAGGAGTAGCACCGCTGATCCCAGCGCCAGGGACGTCCGTCCGGCCAGATGTCCCAGGACCATCAGGACGGACGGGAGGTGGAACGGCTGAGAGGCCGCGTGATAGCTCTCACCCACCCACGCGGAGTCGAAACCTTGCTGCTCCGCGCGGGCGAGCATCGTGACCGTGCGATCCACCTGCGGGCGGACCGGCTCCTGGGAGCTCAGGTCGAGCGCGATCCCCAGCCGCATTCAGCTGGCGCTCTCTGCTTGCTTGACGACGTCCTCGTGATTGAAGTTGTTGAACGCCGTGAACATCGCGTCGGTGTAGATGTCCTTCGCGGGGAACTTCTTGATCAGTCCGGCCTTGGCCATGAAGTCGAGCGAACGGGTGAACGCGGCGTCGTCGATCCGGCCCAGGGTCTTGTCGTCGAAGCCCTGTCCGTCCAGGCGGACCTGGAGGACCTTGACCCCGTCGGCCAGCGCCTTCTCCTCCGGGTCTGACCCGCGGGTCTCCGGGTGGAGCTTCCACAGGTCGCGGATCGCGGCCTCGGGGTTGGCCTTGGAGAAGACGAACGCCTTCGCCACCGCACGACCGAACCGTTCGAGGACGTCCTTCTTGGCCTCGAGGTTCTTCCGGGTCGTCGCGAAGCCGCCGCCCCACGCGTCCGCCGTCTCCTTGACCGGGAGCGGCGTCAGGGTGACGCCGGCGTTCTTGACGCTCTGGTACTGGATGTCCCAGAGCGCCAGCACGTCGACCTGGCCGCTCTTGATGGCGTTGATCTGCTGGGCGCCGGCGCCGATCGGCACCAGGCTGGCGGCGTTCTCGCTCATCCCGTTGAGCTTCATCGCGGTCCGGGCGAACGTCGCGCCGGAGCTTGCGACCGCGGAGACGCCGATCTTCTTGCCCTCCAGGTCGGCGATGCTCTTCACGGCCGAACCGTCCGGCACCTGCAGGCTGTAGATCCACTTCGCCCAGTAGGAGCTGAAGTAGGCCAGGTTCAGGTCCTTGTCGTGCCCGATGGCCACGGGCTCGACCGTCATGAGGCCGAGGTCGGCCCCGCCGCCGGCGACCTGCTGCGCCGCCTGGGTGGCCGACGGGAACAGGTTGGTCGTGACCTTCAGACCCTCCTGCTCGTAGAAGCCCTCGGCCTCCACGACGGCCATGACCGCGTAGCCGGCGTTCCAGCTAGGGGACGCCATCGCGAACGTCACCGGCGTCAGCTTGCCGCCGACCTGGGCCGAGTCGCCGGATCCGCTGTCGGAACCGCACGCACTCAGCGTCACGGCCGCGCACAGGACGGCTACCGCACCGCTCACGACCTTCATCGCTCGTCTGGTCTTCACGATGGAACCTTCTTCTTACTGGTTGGGGAGTGGGTAGGTGTCTTCGTTGAGCACCCGGCCCGGCGTCAGGGAGAAGTCCAGACGCGGCGGACAGAAGATGTCGATCAGCTGGTTGGTCCCCGAACCAACAGCCTCGCTGGTGTGGAGCATGGGCGGAGGGATCACGGCCACCGAAGGACTGCCGCACCGCAGGTGCCGGTCCTCGCGCCACTCGGTGCGACGCTTGGACCACGGGGTCCGCAGGTGGTGGACGTACTCCCCCTCCACGGCGAGCGAGCACTGCTCGAAGTCGTCGTGGTCGTGCGGCGAGAGGGTGTTCGGATCACGCGGGCCGATCCTGGGCGCCAGGAAGTTGATCATGAAGGTGCTGCACCGCACGATCTGGCCCGGGCGGATGGCGTCCTGCGTCACCTCCAGGTCGGCCAGCCGGTAGGGCCGGATGCGATAACCCTCCGGCGGGTCCGGCCACGGCTCGAACGGCTTGGTGTTCGGGTGCGGGTCCGCGTACGCGTCCCGGTTGCGCGCCTTGTCCAGCAGGTCGGTGGAGCGGGAGCTGAACAGCCGTACGACGGTGCAGTCGGCGACGGCGACGACGGTACTGCTGCCCGGCGGGACCATCACCACCGCCTTGCCCGAGACCGACGCGACCTCCTGCGACGCACGGACCTCGACGCTGCACTCCTCGTAGGGGAGGATCACGACGTACTCGTCCGGCTGATCACCCCGCTCCAGCACGTCGCCGGCGACCAGCGTCGTGTGGGCGAGCACGAAGTTGTGTCCGCGGAAATACCACGTCGACGATCCGCCAGGGGTCGTCTCGTCGGGATCGCCCGTACCGAGGTCGGAGAACTCCACGTCGGGCGGGGTGGCCAGGATGGTCATCGTCTGTCCTTTCTGGTCAGCGGCAAGATGCCGGTTCAGTCGTCCAGGCCGAGCAGGAAGGCCGGGTTGTCGCAGAAGACCTGCCGCAGCGACCTCTCGTCCAGGCCGAGGTCCAGCAGCGCGGTCGCGACGCGGATGTAGGAGTCCACCGGCAGCGGCCGATCCTTCTGACCGAGGTCGGAGGCGATCACGGTGTGCTCGGGGCCGATCTTCTCGATCCAGTCCAGGAGGATCCTCGGGTCCCACTTCTTGGTCCCCTCGGGGTCGTAGAAGCCGGTCTCGTGCTCGATGAACGCTCCGTAGCCGATGAGCTCACGGCACTTCGCCTCGTCCGCGCCGATGACGTAGTCCGGATGGTTGAGCAGCATCCGGGTGACACCCTTGTCCTTGGCCGCGGCGAACAGCTGGGTGATCGACTCGGTCTCCATGTGACCGCCGGTCACCATCGCGCCGGTCTCCTTCACCAGGTCGAGCACCTCGTAGACCTCGGGGATGAGCTCACCGTTCTCCTGGTGGACGTCGACCCGGGACGACGGCACCTCGACGCTCGCCGTGGGGAAGCCGACGCCCTCCGGATGGCAGTCGATGTGCCGGCCGGCCGAGAACGTCGGAAACCACACGGCCTTGCCCCCCATACGCAGGCACATGGCCACCGCCTGGGGGTTGATGCCGCCGATCATGCTGTTCAGGGTGATGCCGCCGAAGACCGGGGTTTTGATCTTCGCCAGCCGGTCGCTCATCGAGAGCAGGTCCATCACGGTGTTGTGGTGGTGGGACTTCACCAGCACGCCCCTCATGCCGAGCCGCTCGCCGTCCTTGCCGGCCTCGGCATGGTCGATGCGTCGAGGAAACGGGTTCGGGCCGGAATGGCAGTGCAGGTCAACGCAGCCGTTCAGCAGTTTGATGATGGCGGGCGAGTCAGTCATGAAGTCTCCGGGTGTCGACAGGGTTCACATCACCGTTCGCATCACAGACTGGAAGTTCACTATCCGGTCTGTCAATAGGGTGCGTTCGGAAACACTTTCGCGAAACACGAGGAAAACCTTGCAGCAAGGCGCAGGGCACGCTTACTCTCTGTCCGTACTGCGAACCGCGAGAACTCTTTTTGGAACATCCAACGCGACGGGGTGGGGGCCTATGACGGAGCACCAGGACGAAAAGCCGGTGGCTGCTCGCGAGCAGGACATCCAGGCGGTGAGCCGGACCGCGCAGATCCTCGGACTGTTCGGTCCGGAGACTCCGGAGCTCTCCGTCGCGGAGACCACCCGCCGGCTCGGTCTGAACCGGACCACGGCGCACCGCTACTTCAGCTCGATGATCAGCTCCGGCCTGCTCGAGCGCGTGGAGGACTCCGCACTCGTCCGTCCCGGACGGTCGATCCTGCAGCTCGGCAGCTTCACGCTGGGAAAGCAGCGCATCATGCAGATGGCGCCGGCCTACATGCGCGAGCTCACGCTCGAGATCAAGATCAGCACCGTGCTGTCGCTGTGGGGCACCTCCGGCCCGGTGGTCTCGCTGGTGGAGGAGGCCGACCATCCCACCGTGGTGACGGTGCGCGTGGGCTCGCAGCTCGCCCTGGACTCCTCGCAGGCCAAGGTCTTCCTGGCCTTCCTCCCCGACCAGTTCCACGCCGACCGACTCACCGGCAGCCTCCCCGAGCCCCAGCGCACCGAGACTCGCCGTCGTATCGAGGCGATCCGACAGGCCGGCATGAGCAGCTACGTCAACAACCGCGGCATCTGCGTCGTCGCGGCGCCGGTGTTCGCGGCGACCGGGATCTGCGCCACGATCGCGGCCGTCGGCACCGAGCGGATGCTGCCGGAGGCGCTGGACTCCCGAGAGGCCTTGGCGTTGAAGGCCGCCTGCAAGCGACTGACCAAGGAGATGGGCGGCACGTGGCCCGAGGCGACCGACTGATTGCTGCCAGCACGACAACCGAGGCGCGGGCAGCCTGCGCTCGAACCAGGTGAGGAATGACAGACATGCCGACCAGCACCGACACCGACTGCGTGATCCGCTTGGACTCGCTGTCCATGCTCTACCCGACGAAGTCCGGCGGGACCGTCCAGGCTCTCGACGACGTCTCCCTCAGCGTCCGAGCCGGTGAGTTCATCTCCATCGTCGGCCCCAGCGGCTGCGGCAAGAGCACGCTGCTGCGGATCATCATGGGCCTGTCCCGCCAGACCTCCGGACAGGTCACCTTCGGGCCGTCGGAGGACACCCACCGCAACCAGCTCGGGATGGTCTTCCAGCAGCCGCTGCTGCTGCCATGGCGCACCGTACGGAAGAACCTGCTGACGTCGCCGGACCTTCACCACGCCCGGGACGCCGCGACCCAAGCCAAGGCCGACGAGTTGCTGGTGATGCTCGGCCTGGAGGAGTTCGGCGACCGGTACCCCAACGAGCTGTCCGGCGGGATGCAGCAGCGGGTGGGGATCGGCCGCGCCCTGATGCACGACCCGCGCATCCTGCTCATGGACGAGCCGTTCGGCGCCCTCGACGCGATGACCCGCGACCAGATGGGACTGGACCTGCTGAAGATCTGGGACCAGGACCGCAAGACCGTGCTGTTCGTGACGCACAGCATCCCCGAGGCGGTGCTCCTCGCCGACCGCGTCGTGGTCATGACACCGCGACCCGGCCGGTTGGCGGACGTCGTCGAGGTCGCGCTCCCCCGACCGCGGCGGCTCGAGAACATCAACACGCCCGAGTTCGGCGAGATCGTCCTGAAGATTCGCAAGCTGCTCGACTCTGAGCACAGCGCCCACTAGGAGACCTGATGTCCACCAACACCAAGCGCCAGGCGGGCGCCCGAGAGGCACTCGCCGTCCCGGACGGCGAGACCGTACCGGTGGAGGCGCCCACGAGCTCGGACGCCCCGGTCCGACGCCGACGCCGCCGAGTACCGGAGATCACCTACAGCGTGCTGGTGTTCATCGGGCTGTTGGTGGTCTGGCAGGTCGTCGTGGAGATGTTCGACGTCTCCAACATCCTCGTCCCCGCGCCCACGGCCGTCGCCGTCTCCCTGGTCGACGGCTTCCGGGACGGCAGCCTGGTGAGCCACTCGATCGTCACCATGAAGGAGATCCTGATCGGGTTCGGCATCGCGGTCGGCTCGGCACTGGTCTCCGCGGTGCTCATCACCCAGTTCCGGACGGTGGAGCGCGTGCTCTTCCCGCTGCTCATCCTGACCCAGACCATCCCCAAGGTCGCCATGGCGCCTCTGCTGATCGTCTGGTTCGGCATCGGGATCAGCTCGAAGGTGCTGACCGTGGCCCTGATCGCGTTCTTCCCCCTCCTCATCAACGCCGTCCTGGGATTCCGGTCCGCCGCCCACGAGCAGGTCGAGATGCTCCGGTCCTTCGGCGCGTCCCGCATGCAGGTGATGCGGCACCTGCAGATCCCGTCGGCGCTTCCGCACATCTTCGCGGGGCTGGAGGTCGCCGTCATCCTGTCCGTGACCGGCGCCGTGGTCGCGGAGTTCGTGGGCAGCTCAGAAGGTCTGGGCTACCTGATCCAGGCGAGCAACTTCACCCTGGACGTGGCCAGGACCTTCGCGGTGATCGTCGTGCTGTCGGCCGTCGGCATCGCCCTGCACGCGGTCGTCGTGCAGCTCGGCAAGTGGCTGGTCTTCTGGACCGCCACCCCCACCAACGCCGCCAGCGAGGTCTGATCCATGACACGGGTACGCGACGGAATCAACGGCGGCACGCTCGGAACCTGGATCAAGCTCTCCAGCCCCGAGAGTGTCGAGATCATGGCCTACGCGGGCTTCGACTTCGTGGTCATCGACCTCGAGCACACGACACTGGACCTGGCCGCCGCCTCGACCCACATCGCGATGGCCCGAGCCCTCGGGGTGGATCCGCTCGTCAGGGTGCCCGACCACGGCCCCAGCGTGATCCAGCGGGTCCTGGACGCCGGCGCGGCCGGCGTGGTCGTGCCGCACGTCGACACGGTTGAGCAGGCCCGGGCGGTGGTGCGGGCCACCTGCTTCCCGCCGCGCGGCGACCGCGGGTCCGGCGGCACCAGCCGGGCGGGTCGCTGGGGGTTGCTGCCACGGGCGGACTACCTCGAGTACGGCAACGAGCAGGCCCTGTGCGTCGTCCAGCTCGAGAGCGAGGCGGCGATCAGGAACACGAGGGAGATCCTGGCCCTCGACGGCATCGGTGCCGCGTTCGTCGGGCCGGCCGACCTCTCGATGTCGATGGGCGTCGCGGCGGGAAGTGACGAGGTGGACCGGCTCGTCACGTCCGCGCTGGCGGCCGCCGCCGCGGCAGGTGTTCCCATCGGCACCGCGTCCGCCACGAGTGACCAGGCCCGGGCCGCGCTGGCCCGGGGCTACGACTACGTGGTGGTCAGCAACGACACCTCGATCCTCGCCAGCGGAGGCCGGGCGATCGTGAACGCGCTGAAAGCACCCGTCGCTGAGCGAGTCGCCCGATGAGCGCGCCACGTGTCGCCATCGTGACGGGCTCGAGCTCCGGGATCGGAGAAGGGATCGCCCGCGCGCTCGCGGCCGACGGCTTCACCGTCGTGGTGAACTCGGCCACCTCGGTCGACGCCGGTGAGCGGCTCGCGGCCCAGCTCCCGGGGGCGAGCTACGTCCAGGCCGACATCGCCGATCCCTCCGACGCCGTGCGCCTGGTGGAGACGGCCGTGGAGCGGCACGGCCGGCTCGACCTGCTGGTGAACAACGCCGGGGTGTCGAGACCCGTCCCCCACGCCGACCTGGACGCGATCACCGCTGACGACTGGCACCGGATCCTCGGCGTCAACGTCGTCGGGACGTGGCAGGTCTCCGTCGCCGCCGTGAAGGTCATGGAGCCCGGCAGCCAGATCATCAACATCACTTCGGTGGGCGGCTCGCGACCCCTCGGCAGCTCGATCCCCTACTCCGTCAGCAAGGCCGCACTCGACCATCTGACGAGGCTGCTGGCCAAGGCCGTGGGTCCAGACGTCCGGGTGAACGCGATCGCCCCGGGGCCGCTCCAGACCCGACTGACCTCGGCCAGTCTCGCCACGCGGGCGGCGCGCACCGGGGCGATGACACCGCTGGGCCGGCTCGGGCAGCCATCCGACGTCGCAGCGATGGTCCTGGCGCTCATCAAGGTCCCCTTCGTCACCGGTGAGGTGATCAACGTCGATGGCGGCATCAACCTCGTCACCCACATGGACGCGCCTCGCAACGACGACGCGTGAGCGGCGTCGGGAGGCGCGCAGCCCGGCAAGGCTGCGAGTCGTTGCCAGGGGTCAGCCGAACACCGGGCGGCCCTCAGCAGGGTGGCCAGTTGCGCAGGGCGGCGTCGGCCATGTCCTGGAGTTCGTCGCGGCCGACGCCGCCGGCGGCCTGCACGGCGATGCCGTAGGCCAAGGCGGTGACGTAGCGGGCGAGCAGTGCTGGGTCGGTCTCCGGCGGCAGGTCACCGTCATCGACGGCTCGTTCGAACCGTTCTCGGATGCGGGAGAAGCCGTTGTCGCGCCACGCGATGAGGAGGTCGCGGGCTCCACGGCTGGAGTCGCCGGTGGCCAGGGCGCCCTGGACGCCCAGGCACCCGTTGGGGCCGGTCGGGCGGGCGGTGGTTCGGACGGTGCCGGCGAAGATCGCGGTGACGACGCCGAGGGCGGTCGGCTCGTCCAAGGCTCGGCCCAGGTAGGCGCTCGGGCCCTCGGTATAGCGCTCCAGGGCCTTACGGAAGAGCTCCTCCTTGTTGCCGAAGGTGGCGTACATGCTGGTGGTGGAGATGCCCATCGCGTCGGTCAGGTTGGCCAGACTGGCCCCCTCGTAGCCCTGCTCCCAGAACACCAGCAGGGCGCGCTCGAGAGCCTCGTCGGCGTCGAATCCCCGCGGTCGGCCGATCGGGCGGCGCTGCCTGGCTTCCACCCCCGCAGTCTAACCCTTCTGCAGCGATCGATGCAGAAAATGTCACCTCCGGCTTCTGTATCGATCGCGCGGCAGGCACGTGCCAGGGGCGCCGCACCCGCGCTGCCGTCCTCCGGCCACTGCGCCGCCGGCGCGATCTCGACGCGTTCCTTCAGTT
Source organism: Nonomuraea glycinis (assembly GCF_035920485.1). Taxonomy (GTDB): domain Bacteria; phylum Actinomycetota; class Actinomycetes; order Streptosporangiales; family Streptosporangiaceae; genus Nonomuraea; species Nonomuraea glycinis. The sequence goes on along the minus strand of NZ_CP109166.1, from coordinate 7,776,892 downwards.
CGCGCGGCCGCCCAGGCGGCAAGGCCACGTGGGGACCACCTGGATAACGGCAGGACCCGGGTCTAGGGGCGAGGGGTGACGAATTCGGGCTGGTCGAGCAGGCGGAGCCAGCTTCCGTCGGGCTGGCGCCTGACCACTTGCGCGCGGGCGCCCGCGTTGTCCTTCGGCGGGGTCGAGGTGAGCGCGATGTCGCCGCTGATCAGGGTCGGCAGCGGTTGCTCCTGCTCGAAGTGGGGCCGATTGGCCAGCACCTTCTCCCACAGGGCGCGGATCGCCTCCCGGCCCACCGTCCGGCCGCCGGGCGGGTAGGCCAGCACCGCGTCCTCCTCGTACAGTGCGGCGACGCCGGCCGCGTCGCCGGCGTTGGAGCGTTCGACGAACAGGCGGGTGATGTCCTCCGGCCGCATGGCCTTCGCGTACTCGGTCATGAGTTTCTCCAATCGTCCGGCCTCCAGGTTCGCGCCCCGGCCATCAGAAGTCCAACAGATGGTTCTACTAGAAACTACAATTGCCAGTTATGGATCTGAGGCAGCTCGAATACTTCGTCGCCGTCGCCGAGGAGCGCAACTTCACCCGGGCGGCCGAGCGCGTGCACATCAGCCAGTCCGGGGTCAGCGCCCAGATCCGCCAGCTCGAACGCGAGCTCGGCGCGGAGCTGTTCGACCGCTCGGCACGCACCGCCACCCTCACCGTCGCGGGCAAGGCCGCCCTCGAACACGCCCGCGCCGCGCTCGCCGCCGCCGTCGCGGTCGGCCGGTCCGTGGGCGAGGTGACCGGCCTGATCCGGGGCCGGCTCACCGTCGGGATGGTCACCGGCTGTACGATCACGCCGCTGTTCGACGCCCTGGCCGCCTTTCACCGGGCGCATCCCGGCGTGGAGCTCTCGCTGCGGGAGGACAACTCCGACCGCCTGATCGACGGGGTCCGCGCCGCCACCGTCGACCTGGCCCTCGTCGGCACCGCGACCGCCACCCCCGACGGCCTGGACGCGCTGACCATCATCAGCGAGCGGCTCGTCGCGGCGGTCCCCCGCGGGCATCCTCTGGCGACCCGGCGGCACCTCCGCCTGCGGGACCTGGCCGGCCACCCGATCGTGTGCATGCCGCCGGGCACCGGCCTGCGCACCGTGTTCGACCAGGCGTGCGCGGCGCGGCACGTGCAGCCGGTGGTCGCGCTGCAGGCCAGCGCCGCCGAGGCCATCGCCGACCTGGCCGCCCGAGGGCTCGCCGTCGCCATCCTCAGCGAGTCGATGGCCGCCCGCTACGACGACCGGCTCACCGCCCTGACCATCGACGACGTCGACGCGCCCGCCCTGCTCGCCCTGGTCTGGAAGGGCACGCACAACCCCGCCCTGCGCGAACTGCTCGCGCACAGCCGGCAGGCGTTCGGCCCGCTCGGCTCGGCGGCGGCGGATATGCCGAGGTAGCCGGTGACGACCGCACCGTGGGGTGGGCGGTTTCCTGCGGCGGGACCTCAGCCCTTGACGGCCTCCGCGATCCGCTGGGCGGCCTGGGCGGGCGTGAGGTGCGTGGTGTCGATGACCTCGGCCTCGGCGTGGAGCCAGGTGCGGGCGGCCTCGGCGTAGGGCTCAAGGTATTTGAGGCGGAATGGGGAGGGGCCAAGGAGAGTGTCCCCCTCGATGCGCTCGCGGAGGGTGTCCTGGTCGGCGTGGAGGACGAAGTGCCGTACCGGGATGGCATGGTGGGCGAGGCCGGTGCTGATCTCGCGCCAGTACCGCTCGACCAGGACGGTCATGGGGATCACCAGGGTGCCGCCGGTGTAGTCGAGCACGTGGCGGGCGGTCTCGACGACGAGCGGCCGCCACGGCGGCCAGTGCTGGAAGTTGTCCGTCGCCGGCAGCCCGGGCGTGATGTCCATGAGTGTCACGCCGACCTTCTCGGCATCGAACACCCGTGAATCCGGGAGCAGTCGCTGCACCAGCGGGCTGGTCGTCGTCTTGCCGGCGCCGTGGGTGCCGTTGAGCCATACGATCATGGAGCGCAACGCTAACGCCCTGCGGGTCGCAGGAGGTCGTGCGGGTGCGACGGACACCTGGTCCCACGGGCGCGCGGTCCTGGCCGGAGATGCCGCGCACTGCGCCTCTCCCTAGAGCGGCATGGGGGTCTCCGGCGGCAGGACACTAGCCGTCCTGGGCGGCCGCGGCCGTGTAGCGCCGTGCCAGGTCGCGCAGGAAGGTGCGCAGCTCGGGCGGTTCGAGCACCTCGAAGGGGATCTCAAGGGTGCTCAGGAACGCGGCCAGGTTGTGGAACGACTCGCCGCCGGTCTCCAGCACGCAGGCCTGCTCGCCGTCGGCGCGCAGCAGGCCGGCCGCCGGGGGCAGCCGCTCGAAGAGCGTCTCGTACGGCTCGTGCAGTCGTACGAGAGCCGGGTGCCGGTAGGCGGTCGAGCCCGCGCCGCGTACGACGTGGGCCGCGGCGTCGCCGCCCGGGGGCTCGCGCGGGGTGAAACGGGGGCCGTTCGGCGTGCGAGGGGTGATGCGGTCGGCGCGGAAGGTCCGCCAGTCGTCGCGGTCGGTGTCCCAGGCGAGCAGATACCACCGGCGGCCGGTGTAGACGAGCCGGTGCGGCTCTGCTGAGCGCGTGGTGATCGCCCCGTCGTGGTTCTGGTAGTCGAAGCGCAGCCCCTCGTGGTCGCGGATGGCGGCGGCGATCACCGTCAGGGTCCCGGCGTCCACCATGGGGCCGCGGCCGGCGACCGACAGTGTGGCGGCCCGTACCGCCTCGATGCGGTGCCGCAGGCGGGCCGGCAGCATCTGCTGGAGCTTGGTGAGGGCGCGCAGCGAGGTCTCCTCGATGCCGGTCACGGTGCCGCCGGCGGCGGCGTGCAGGCTGACGGCCACCGCGACGGCCTCCTCGTCGTCGAGCAGCAGCGGAGGCAGCGCCGCACCCGCTCCGAGCCGGTAGCCGCCCGCCGTTCCCGTGACCGAGTGGATCTCGTAGCCCATGCCGCGCAGCCGTTCGATGTCGTTGCGCACCGTCCTGGTGGTGACGTCGAGCCGGTCGGCCAGCTCGCGCCCGGGCCAGTCGGGGCGGGCTTGGAGCAGAGAGAGCAGGCGTAGCAGGCGGACCGAGGTTTCCAGCATCGTCCAAGGATGCCGGACGAACCGGCGGCCAGCCGCCGCGCGCGTACGGGTCCCAGCTCCGCCACACCATCCCTTAACGGGAGGCAACACCGTGACTCTGGCGGAACACGAACAGTTGCTATCTAGTCACACACGGCTGTGATGCCATGGGGCACAGGCGACCAGAAGGGTGACGGGATGAGCACGGGCGGTGGCGGAAACGGGCGCGTCTGGCCTCGGCAGGCCGTGGCGGTGGTCGGCGTAGGGTGCAGGCTTCCTGGCGGCATCGAAGACCTCGACGGCCTGTGGCAGGCCTTGCTGCGCGGCGACGACCTGGTCGGCACGGTGCCCCCGGACCGGTTCGAGGCGGAGCTGCACGTCGACGAGACCATCCCGAGGCCGGAAAGGAGTTACACCCGGGCAGGCGGCTTCCTGCGTGACGTCGCCGGCTTCGACGCCGCCTACTTCGGGATCTCCCCCAAGGAGGCCGCCTCGATGGACCCGCAGCAGCGGCTGCTGCTGGAGATGGCCGCCGAGGCGTTCGACGACGCGGGCATCGACCCGGGGCGCCTGGCCGGCAGCGACACGGCGGTGTTCGTCGGCATCTCCGACCCGTCCTACGGGGTGCTCCAGGCGCTGGAACGCGGCTCCATGGGCCCCTACAGCATGTCCGGGATGGCGCTGTCGATCGCCGCCAACCGGCTGTCGCACGTCTTCGACCTGCGCGGGCCGAGCATGAGCATCGACACCGCCTGCTCCTCCTCGCTGCAGGCGGTCGAGCGGGCCTGCCGTTCGCTCGCCGAGGGCTCCAGCCGGGTGGCCGTGGCCGGTGGCGTCAACGTGCTGCTCAGCCCCATGGGCTTCGTCGGTTTCAGCCAGGCGTCGATGCTGTCGCCGACCGGGCGGTGCCGCGCCTTCTCCGCCGACGCCGACGGGTTCGTCCGCGCCGAGGGCGGGGGCGTGATCGTGCTGAAGCAGTTGGCCGACGCGCTCGCCGACGGCGACCGGGTGCACGCGGTGATCGTGGGCGCCGCCGCCAACAACGACGGCCACACCGTCGGGCTGGCCCTGCCCAACACCGACGCGCAGGAGGCGCTGCTGCGGCAGGTGTACCGCGAGGCCGGCATCGGGCCCGACGAGGTGGTGTACGTGGAAGCGCACGGCACCGGCACCCAGGCGGGCGATCCGGCCGAATGCCGGGCGCTGGGCCGCGCGCTCGGCACCGGCCGCTCGATCGGCGCGCTGCCGATCGGCTCGGTCAAGACGAACGTGGGGCATCTGGAGCCGGCCTCCGGCATGCCAGGGCTGTTCAAGGCGCTGCTGGTGCTCCGGCACCGGACGATCCCGGCGTCGTTGCACGCGGCCTCGCTCAACCCCGCCATCGACTTCGACGGCCTCGGGCTGAGCGTCGTCACCCGGCCGCGACCGCTGCCGGAGACGGGTGGGCGGGCGGTGGTGGGGGTGAACTCCTTCGGCTTCGGCGGCGCGAACGTCCACATAGCCCTGGCCGCCCCGCCCGGGTCAGCGGTCTCCGGGGCCGGTGACGAGGAGGTCGAGCGGGTCGCCGCGCACCCGGCCGTCCAGGAAGCCGTCCAAGAGGGAGTCCAGGAGGCCGAATCCGGTGGGCCGCTCCCCTTCGTGGTGTCGGCGCGCAGCGCGGGAGCGCTCGCCGAGGCCGTCGAACGGACCGCCGGTCACCTGGCGTCGATCGCCGAGCGGGACTTCTACGACGCCGCCTACACCGCGACCCGCCGGCGCGCCCTCCACCGGCATCGCGCCGTGGTGCTCGCCGGCTCCGCGGCCGAGGCGGCCCGCGCCCTGTCCCACCTCGGCGCCGTCACCCCGGACGCCGCGCCCACCCCCGAGCCCCTCGATGTGCCCAAGGCGGTGGTCGGGGAGGTGGTGGAACTGGGGCGGGTGGCCCTGGTGTTCTGCGGCAACGGGTCGCAGTGGGCTGGGATGGGGGCGGATCTGCTGGCCGACGCGACGTTCCGGGCGGCCGTCGAAGCGGTGGACGCCGAGCTGACACCCCGCCTGGGCTGGTCCGTTCTGGAAGAGCTGATGGTGCCGGCGGAGCGGTGGCGGCTGTCGGCGACCGAGATCGCGCAGCCCCTGCTGTTCGCCGTACAGGTCGGGCTGGTGGAGATGCTCCTGGCGGCGGGCGTGCGGCCGGGGGCGGTGCTGGGGCACAGCGTGGGTGAGGTGGCCGCCGCGTACGCCTGCGGGGCGCTGTCGCTCGGTCAGGCGGCGCGGGTGGTCGCCGAGCGCGGTCTGGCACAGGCCACGACGCGCGGGCAGGGCCGGATGGCCGCGGTCGGGCTGTCGGAGACGGCGGCCAGGCAGCTCCTGGCCGACTATCCGCAGGTGGAGGTCGCCGCGGTGAACTCCGACCGGGACGTCACCGTCGCCGGGCCGCAGGAGACGCTGAAGCAGCTGGGCGAGGACCTGGCCGGGCGGGCCGTGTTCTTCCGCGAACTGGACGTGGACTACCCCTTCCACAGCGCCGCCATGGACCCCCTGCGCGAGCCCCTGTGCGCGGCGCTGGCGGACCTGCGTCCGGCGCGGGCGCGGATCCCCATGGTGTCGACCGTGACAGGGGAAGTGCTGGAGGGCGATGAACTGGACACGGCGTACTGGTGGCAGAACCTGCGCCGGCCGGTGCGGTTCGCGGCGGCGCTGCAGCGGGTGCTCGCCGACGGGTGCGACGTGCTGGTGGAGGTGGGCCCGCATCCGGTGCTGCAGACGTACCTACGCCGTGTCTCGGGCGCGGCCCGCGTCCGCACGGCGGTCGTCCCCACCCTGCGGCGCGCGGCGGTCGCGTCCGCGCTTGGGCACGTGGAGCCCGGTGTGGCTCAGGTGCGTGCGGCGGTGGCTCGGCTTGTCGCGGTCGGGGTGGAGATCGACTGGGCGCGCTACTTTCCGCGGCGGGGTGTGGTGCGGGAGCTGCCGGCCTATCCGTGGCAGCGGCAGCGGCACTGGGCGGGTGGCCCGCTGTCCTGGGAGCACGTGATCGGTGACCCGGTGATCCAGCACCCGCTGCTGGGCCGGCGGCTGCCGACGCTCGAACCCTCCTGGCACGGGGAGATCGACCAGGCGCGGGTGCCCTGGGTCACCGACCATCGGGCGGGCGGGGCCGCGGTGATGCCCGCGACCGGGTACGTGGAGATGGCCCTGGCCGCCGGCCGGCTGGCGTCGCCGGAGGCCGGACCGGCGGTGGAGGTGGACCAGATCGGGATCAGCCGTGCGCTGGTGGTGCCGGGGCCGAGCGCGGAGACGGTGTTCGTACAGACGTCGCTGTCGGAGACGGGCACGATCACAGTGGCCAGCGTGTCGCCGCGAGGGCAGGGCGCGCGGGAGCATTTCCGGGCCCGGGTGCGGCCGCTGCTGCGCCAGGCTCCGCCGCCGCTGGACGTGGCCGGGCTGCGGGCCCGCGTCAGCGATCCGGTGGACGTGCCCGGCTACTACGCGCGGGCGGCCGAGGGGCGCATGGTGTGGGGCCCGAGGTTCCGGGTGCTGACGGAGCTGTGGGCGGGCCAGGGTGAGATGCTGGGCGCGTACGTCTGCCCGGATCAGCGGGACGAGCGTTACCAGGCGCATCCGGTGGTCCTGGACAGCGCGCTGCAGGCGGGGGTGCTGTGGCTGGTGGACGCGCTGCGCTCGGGGACCGGGTACATGCCGGCGGCGATCAGGGCGGTCCGGCTGTGGGGCAGGCCCGATCCGGAGGGATTCGTACATGTTCGTGAGCGTTCTAGCCAGGCTGAGGAAGTGTGCTGGGACATCACGGTGGCCGGCGCGGACGGCCGGGTGGCGGCCGAGATGGAGGGCGTCAGGCTGCGCCGGATGCCCGGCGTCCACGCCACCCAGGTCAGCCGCTACCACGTGGAGCTGCGAGCCGCGCCCCGGCCCGGCGAACCAGCCGCCCCCTGGCCGGCGCCCAGCCCTGAGCGGCTCCTCGCCGGCGCGTCCGACCGGCTCGCCGACGTGCGGGCGCGCTGGCGAGAGCTCGGCCATCCCGCGTACGCGGCCCGGCTGGAAGAGACCTTCGCCCGTACGCTGCACGCCGCGCTGGTGGAGTTGACCGGCGGCGTCACGCCCGGCCTCGCCGTCGACACCCTGCTGGCCACCGGCCAGAAGCCGCACCACCGGCGGATGCTCCAGGCAGCCCTCCCCCTGCTGGAACGGCACGGCCTCCTGGAACGCCTGGACGAGCAGCACGTACGACTGACCCCACCGACCCGGCCGGACGAGGGACACGGCGAGGTGCGAGAGCGGGCGTACGGTGAGTTGGTTCGTGGGGGGACTTCGTTCGTGGCGCAGACCGCGCTGGCGGTGCGGGGTGGGCTGCATCTGCGCGAGTTGCTGCGTGGGGAGCGGTCCGCGGCCGATGTGCTCGGGGCCGGGGGCGGCGCGGAGCTGCTGGAGCAGTTCCACGACATCGGGCCGGTCAGCCTGTTCGGTAACCGGATCGCGCGGGCGCTCGTGGAGCAGGTCGTCCGGGCGTGGCCCGCCGACCGGCCGCTGCGGATCCTGGAGGTCGGCGCGGGAACGGGTGGCACCACCGCCGCGCTGCTGCCGGTCCTGCCCGCCGACCGCACCCGATACACGGTGACCGACGCCGCCGAACCGGCGCTGGCCCGGCTGCGGCAGCGCCTGGCCGGGGTGGACTTCGTCGACTACGCCCTGCTCGACCTGGACGACGGCATCGGGGAGCTGGGCGGGTACGACCTGGTGGTGGCGGCCGGCTGCCTGCATCTGGCCCGCGACCTGACCGCCGCCCTGCGCGGGCTCGCCGCGCTCCTCGCGCCCGGTGGCAAGCTGCTCGTCGCCGAGCCGCACTGGGTGGAGCCGCTGCTGCCGTTCCTGGGGCTGATGCCCGACTTCTGGGACTTCGACGACCTCACGGTACGCCCGGACTCACCGCTGTTGTCCCGGGAGAGGTGGCCGGAGCTGCTGTCCACGGCCGGCTACACCGACATCGTCCAAGCGGGCCCCGAGGATGACCCCGCCTTCTCGGTGATGCTGGCCACGGCCCCTGACGGCGCGCTCCTCGACCTCGGCTCGACGCGAGCCGAGCAGGTGCTGCCTAACGCGGCGATCCCCCGGCCGCTGCTGCCGGATGTCGCGGCCGGTGAGGTGTGGATCGTCGCCGACGAGGACGACCGGGACGGCCTCGCCGCCACCCTGGGGTCGGTGCTGGAACGGCGCGGCGCCCACGTGCGCCTGTCGCCGCTCGGCGACGATCCCACCGGCTGGGCCGCCATGGTGCCCGCCTCCGCCCGAGCCGTGACGTTCGCGCTCGTCCTGGGTGACGCGGCCGAAGGCGAGGAGGCCGAGGGGGTCGTCGAGCAGATCACCCGGCGGGCCGCGGCGCTGCGCGCCATCACGCTGGCCTGCGAGGAGCTTCCCCAGGACCTGCGGGTCGCGCTGTGGCTGGTGAGCCGTCCGTGCGGGGCGCTGCCCGAGCCGGGGACGGCCGGCGTGCCCGTCCACCCGCAGGACGCCGCCACCTGGGGGACGACGCGCACGCTGGGCAACGAGCAGCCCCGCCTCGACATCCGGCGCGTGTGCCTGCACCGCACCGGTGACGCCGCGCACGACGCGACCCGGCTGGCCGCCGAGCTGCTGTCGCCGGGTGAGGAGGACGAGATCCTCCTCACCCGGCAGGGACGCTTCACACCACGTCTGGTCAAGACGGACGAGCACACGGTCCCCGCGTCCGTGGACACCGCCTACCGGCTCACCGTGCGCGACCCGGGCCTGTCGTACGGCCTGGCCTGGGAGCGGACGGAGCCGCCCGCGCCGGGGCCGGGCCAGGCGCTGGTCGAGGTGCGGGCGATCGGGCTGAATTACCGCGACGTGATGCGCGCGGTCAACCTGCTGCCGTCCGAGGCCGTCGAAGCCGTCTTCGGCGGTCACGAGCTGGGGCTGGAGTGCGCCGGGACCGTCACCGCCGTCGGGCCGGGCGTCACCGCGTTCCGGCCCGGCGACCGGGTGGCGGCGGCCGGGCCTGTCGGGTTCGGCAGCCACGCGCTGATCGAGGAGTGGGTGACCATGCCCGTCCCCGACGGCGTCACCTTCGAACAGGCCGCCACCCTGCCCATGGCGTTCGCCACCGTGTTCCACTCCCTGCACCACTGCGCGCGGATCAAGGCGGGCGAGACCGTCCTGGTGCACGGCGGCGCGGGCGGTGTCGGCCTGGCCGCGCTGGAGTACGCGCGGTTCGCCGGCGCCCGGGTGATCGCCACGGCCGGCACCCCCGCAAAACGCGACCTGCTGCGCGCCCTCGGGGCCGCCCACGTGCTGGACTCACGCAGCCTCCGCTTCGCCGAGCAGATCAGGGACCTGACCGGGGGGCAGGGCGTGGACATCGTGCTCAACTCGCTGGCCGGCGAGGCCATCACCCGCAGCCTGGAATGCCTGCGGCACGGCGGCCGGTTCATCGAGCTGGGCAAACGCGACATCTATGAGAGCAGACACCTGCCGCTGCGCCCCTTCGGCGACAACATCGCGTTCTTCGGCGTGGACATCGGCACCCTGATGTGGAAGAACCCGGCCCAGATCGCCGAGCAGGCACAGCCCCTCGCCCAGGCCGTGGCTCACCTCCCCGTCCTGCCGCACACGGTCTACCCGGCCGAGCGGGTCGCCGACGCCTTCGCGCTGATGCGGCACTCCCGGCACGTCGGCAAGGTCGTCGTCTCGCTCGACCCGCGCGACGAGCCGGTCATGGTACGGACCCGCCCCGCCCGGCCGCACCCGAGCCCCGACGGCACGTACCTGGTCACCGGTGGCCTGACGGGGTTCGGCGCGGCCACGGCCCGCCACCTGGCCCGCGCCGGGGTCCGGCGGCTGGCGCTGGTCGGCCGCCGGGGCGCCGGCACGCCCGAGGCCCCCGCGCTGCTGGAGGAGCTCAAGGCGCTGGGCGCGGAGGCGCGGGCGTACGCCGCCGACGTCGCCGACCGCGCCGCCATGCGCGCGATCCTGCGCGAGCTCGGCGAGAGCGGCCACCCGGTGCGCGGCGTCGTGCACGCCGCCATGCACCTCGACGACGCCGCACTGGTCGACCTGTCCGACGACCGGATCCGGGCGGTCCTGCGCCCCAAGGTGGCCGGCGCGCTGGTCCTGGACGAGCTCACCAGGGACCTGCCTCTGGAGGCGTTCGTGCTGTACTCGTCGCTGACCACGATCGGCAACATCAGCCAGTCGCCGTACGTGTCCGCGAACCTGTTCCTGGAGGCGCTGGCCCGCAGGCGGCGGGCGCAGGGCCGGCCCGCGCTCGCGGTCGGCCTCGGCGCGCTCGCCGAGACCGGGGTCCTGGCGGGCAGCACGCAGGCCCAGGCGCTGGCCCGGCTCGGCATCGAGTCGATGGCCCCCGGCCGGGCGCTGGCCGCCGTGGACGACCTGCTCGGCGAGCGGGCCGACGTGGCGATGGTGGGCCGCTGCGACTGGGCCCGGCTCCGGCGGATGCTTCCCGGCCTGCGCCGGCCGTGGCTGTCGGCGGTGCTCCCGCCGGGCGCGGACCAGAGCATCGGCACCACCGACCTGCTGCCGATGCTGGCGGCGATGACCGGCGAGGAGGCGCACGCGTACATCGTCGGGCAGATCACCGCGCTGCTGTCCACCGTCCTGCTCATCCCCGCCGACGAGCTCGCCCCAGACCGGCGGCTCGACGAGTACGGCCTGGACTCGCTGATGGCCACCGAGCTGCTGCTGTCCATGCGGCACCAGTTCAACGTGGACATCCCGCCCATGGAGCTGATCCGTGGCGCCGGGACGGTCGCCGACATCGCTTCGACGGTGCTCCTCCACCTCGGGCTGCAGACCGCGCACCAGGCCTCCTAAGGAGATCGCCATGAGCACGATCCATACCCGGCTGGCCGGGGTGGCCGCCCATCTGCCCGAGACGACGATGACCACGGCGGAGCTGGAGGACCGGCTCGCCGCGCGCAACCCCGGCCTGGAGCTGCCCAGGGGCGTCATCCACAACGGCAGCGGGGTGCGCCGCAGGCACCTCGCCGCGCCGCACGAGAAGCCCTCGGACCTGGCCGTCCACGCCGCCCGCCGGCTGCTGGCCGAGCACGACCTGCGCGCGCACGACCTCGACCTGATCGTGTTCGCCGGGGTGTCGGTCGACCTCATCGAGCCCGCCACCGCCCACATCGTGGCGGCGAAGCTCGGCGCGAGCTGCCCGGTGTTCGACGTGCGCAACGCCTGCAACAGTGTGCTGAACGCGATCGAGGTGGCCGACGCGTTCATCGCCGCGGGCCGCTACCGGCGGATCCTGATCTGCTGCGGCGAACTGCCCTCCGCCTTCATGCCGTGGACGCTCCCCAGCGCGGAGGAGTTCTTCACCGTCGGCGCGGCGTACACGGTGTCCGACGCCGGGGCCGCGCTGCTGCTGGAGGCCGCGTCGACGCCGGGGGTGCTCGGTCACCGGTTCGCCGCCCACTCCCCCGGCTGGGACGCGGCGGTGGTGCCGCTGCTGAACATGACCAGCGATCCGGCGGCGGACTGGCCGGCCCTCCGGCCGCTCACCGTGGACGGGTTCAAGCTGGCGCGCGGCATCGAGGGGACCGACCACGGCGTCTTCCTCAAGCCGCTCGGCGAGCTCGGCCTGACCTGGGACGATTTCGCGGCCATCTGCGTGCACCAGGCGTCGCTGCCCGCGCTGTGGAAGTTCTGCGACCACGTCGGGATCCCGCAGGGCAAGGTCGTCGTCACCATCGCCCGGCACGGCAACCTCGTCGCGGCCACGCTGCCCGTCCAGCTAGCCGAGGCGGTCGCGGCCGGGCGGGTGCGGCGTGGTGACCTGGTCGCGCTGGTGGGCCTGGCCAGCGGGTTCAGCGCCGGCATCGTCGTGGTGCGGTGGTGACGCCGGTGCCGCCCGACACCGTCCCGCCGGTCAGCGAGCTCCTCACCCGGGCCGAACGCTGGGTCCTCGACCGGCCCGGCGCCGTCGCCTGCCAGGTCGGCGGCCGGCGCCCCGAGGCCGTCAGCTACGCGGAGACGGCCCGCGCGGTGCGGGAGACCACGGCCGCCCTGGCCCATGCCGGGGTACGGCACGGCACGCGGACCGTGGTGCTGGTGTTCCCGGGCGTGGAGCTCGGGGTGCTGGCGCTGTCGCTGCTGCGGCTGGGCGCGGTGCCGGTGATGGTCGATCCGGGCCTGCCGTACGCCGCCGTCCGGCGCTGCCTGGACCGGGCCGCCCCCGAGGTCTTCATCGGCGTCCCGCGCGCCCAGCTGGCCCGGCTGGCCCTGGGCTGGGGCCGGCGCAGCAGCCGCGTCACGATCACGGTCGGCCCGCGCCGCCTGTGGCCGGGCCGGACCCTCGCCTCCTTACGGTCCGCGGCGAACCGACAACCCAGCCACCCCCAGGAAACCACCGCAGCGAACCCGCCGCCGTCAGCCTCTTCCGCGCCGCCGTCGGCCGGTTCGGCGCCGCACTCTGCCGGCTCGGCGCTGTCCGGTGAGGTGGTGCGGGGGCGGAGGCCCGCGCCGGACGATCTGGCGTTGATCGCCTACACGTCCGGCTCCACCGGGCCGCCCAAAGGGGTGCCGCTGCGGCACCGGCAGCTGACCGCGCAGCTCGACCTGCTCAGCGGGCTTGAGGCCGTCCGGCCAGGCACGCCCGTGCTGTCCACGTTCATCCCGTTCGCCCTGGGCGCGGCGGCGCTCGGCGCGACCGCCGTGCTCCCGGACCTGGACCCGAGGCGCCCGATCCGGGCCAGCCCGGCGGCCCTGGTCGCCGACGTCCAGCGGTACGGCGTGACGAGCGTGTTCGCCGCCCCCGCCCTGCTGGACCGGCTGGCCCGGCACTGCGTCGCGCGGGGCGTGGTGCTCGGCACGGTGGAGAGCGTGCTGGTCGCGGGCGCGCCGTTGCCGCTGCCGACACTTCAACGGGTGCGCGCCTGCCTGCCCGCCGGCGCGCGGGTGCTGTCGGTGTACGGCGCCACCGAGTGCCTGCCGGTCGCCGCCATCGAGGGCCGCGGCCTGGCCGCCGGGCACACGGCGTCCCCGGGGACGGGCACCTGCCTGGGCCTGCCGGTGCCGGGCGCCGAGGTCCGCGTCATCGGCGTCACCGACGGCCCGATCGGGCGGTGGAGCGACGACCTGCCCGTGCCGCCCGGCGTGGTCGGGGAGATCGTCGTCGCCTCCCCCGCCGTCAGCGACCCCTACCTCGACGATCCCGAGGCCACCGCGCTGGCCCGGATCCACGACGGGGACCGGGTCTGGCACCGCATGGGCGATCTCGGCCACCTGGACGAGCAGGGGCGGCTCTGGTTCGCCGGCCGTAAGTCCGAACGGGTCCGTACCCGCGACGGCGACCTGTGCACCGACCACGTCGAGTCCCTGCTGGCCGGGCTGCCGGGGGTGCGCCGTACCGCGCTGGTGGGCGTCGGCCCGGTCGGCGCTCAGCGTCCCGTGCTGGTGGTGGAGCGGGAGCCGGGCGCCCGGCGCGCCCGCGTGCGCGCCGCCGTCCTCGAAGCGGCCGGTACGGACCTGCGGGCCGTGCTGTTCCACCGCGGCTTCCCGGTGGACGCCCGGCACAACAGCAAGATCCGCCGAGGCGTGCTCGCCGCCTGGGCCGCCCGGCGGTTGCGCGGGGGGTGGCGATGAAGGTCCTGGTGACGGGCGGCGGCGGCTTCCTCGGCCTGGCCGTGTGCCGCCTCCTGGCCGCCCGCGGCGACACCGTGCACACCCTGCACCGCCATTACCACCCCGAGTTGGGCGCGCTCGGCATCGTCCAGCATCTGGCCGACATCCGGGACCGAACGGCGGTGCGGGACGCGGTCAGCGGCTGCGAGGCCGTCGTGCACTGCGCCGCCAAGGCCGGCTCGCACGGCCCGGACCGCGAATTCCAGGAGATCAACGTGTACGGCACCCGCAACGTGCTGGACGCCTGCGCGCGCACCGGCGCACGGCTGGTCCACACCTCCTCCCCCAGCGTGGTGCACGCCGGGGAAGATCTGGAGGGAGTGGACGAATCCATCCCCTACCCCCGGCACTTCCCGGCGGCCTACCCACGCACCAAGGCCCTGGCCGAAAGGCAGGTCCTGGCCGCCGCCGTGCCCGCCGTCGCGCTGCGCCCGCATCTCGTCTGGGGCCCCGGCGACCCGCACTTCCTGCCGAGGTTCGCGGCCAACCGGCACCGGCTGTGGCTGCTGGGCGGCGTCGACAAGACCATCGACACCGTCTACGTCGACAACGCCGCCGAGGCCCACGTGCTGGCCCTGGACCGGCTGCACGCGGGCTCGCCGCTGTGCGGCCGGGCGTACTTCATCACCCAGGGGGAGCCGTGCGGGTTCGGCGTCTGGGTCAACGCGTTGCTGAACGCGGCCGGGCTGCCGCCGGTGCGCCGCCGGCTGCCGGTCCGCCCGGCGCGGCTGGCGGCCGGGCTCCTGGAGCGCGGCTACGGCCTGGCCCAGGCCATGGGGCTGCGCGGCGAGCCGCCGCTGACCAGGTTCCTGGTGGAGCAGGCGTCCACCGCGCACTGGTTCGACATCTCCGCAGCCCGCCGCGACCTGGGCTACCGGCCGCGCGTCAGCATGGCCGAGGGCCTGGCCCGCCTCACCGCCCACCTCTCGGAGGCCGCCCGGTGACCCCGTTCCCCGGCTATCCCTTCACCTCTCACTGGTACGACCACCCCACCGGCCTGCGCCAGCACTACCTGGACGAGGGGACGGGCGCGCCGGTGCTGTTCCTGCACGGCAACCCCTCGTGGAGTTATCTGTGGCGGCGGCCGATCCTGGCGCTGCGGGACCGCTACCGGTGCCTCGCCCCGGACCACATCGGCATGGGCCTGTCGGACAAGCCCGCCGCCGACCGCTACCGGCACACCCTCGCCTCGCGGGTCGACGACCTCGACGCCCTGACCACCCACCTCATCGAGGACCGAGGCGTCCCCGACCACGGCTGGACGCTGGTCATGCACGACTGGGGCGGGCCGATCGGCATGGCGTGGGCCGGCCGTCACCCCGACCGCGTCGCCCGCCTGGTCGTTCTCAACACCGCCGCCTTCCCGAACCCGCACGGCGAGCGCGTCCGTCCCGAACTGCGACTGCCGCTCTGGCTGCTGCGCCGCACCCCGCTAGGGGCCCGGCTGTTCCTGCGGCACAACGCCTTCGCCCGCGGGGCCACCTGGCGGCCGCTCGGCGTGCGCCGCCGCATGCCCGCCGCCGTGCGCGCGGCGTTCCTGGCCCCGTACGCCCGGCCCGAGCACCGGCTCGCCATCCAGCTCTTCGTGCACGACATCCCGCTGACCCCGCAGGACCCGGCCTGGCCGATCCTGCGGGACACGGGCCGGGCGCTGGACCTGTTCGCCGATCGGCCGGTGCTCATCGGGTGGGGGCTGCGCGATCCGGTCTTCGACCGGGCCATGCTCGCCGAGTGGCGCCGCCGCCTGCCGCGGGCCCGTACCCACGTCTACCGCCGCGCGGGCCACTACGTGCTGGAGGACGTCCACGAGCACCTCGTCCCGGCGATCTGCGACTTCCTCTGGGACACCGCCTGAGCCCTCAACCGCCCATGACCCCTTCAGCACCTCGGCGGGTGCCGTCGTCAGCGACTCAGCCAATCCTCCAGGCGGAGCGCACCCAGGCGGGCGTCGTCTCCCATGGGGACGATGGTGTGCTCCGCCAGTTTCCCGCCGAAGTAGGTCGCCTCGGGGTCGCCGATCACCTCGCGTGGATCCCGCCATGCGCGCAGGGCCGTCCGTACGCATTCGTCGAAGGGCATCCGGCGCGGGCCGGCCACCTCCACAGTGCCGTTGAGCGGCGGCCCGGCGGCGACCTCGGACACCGCGTGGGCGACGTCCTCGGCGGCGATGGGCTGGAACGGCGCGGCCGGCACCTGGACCGTGTCCCCCTCGGTGGCGCCGTCGGCGATGCTCTTGATGAATTCGAAGAACTGCGTCGCGCGGACGATCGAGTAAGGGATCGAGGATTCCTTGATCAGCTTCTCCTGCGCTACCTTCGCGCGGAAGTAGCCGTTCTCGGGCGAGCGCTCGATGCCCACGATGGAGAGCGCGACATGGTGCCGCACGCCCGCCTCCGCCTCCGCCGCGAGGAGGTTGCGGGTCGAGGTGGTGAAGAACTCCAGCACCGCCGTGTCCTCGAACGACGGCGAGTTCGACACGTCGACGACCACCTGGGCGTTCGCGAGCGCGTCGGCCAATCCCTCCCCGGTGAGGGTGTTCACCCCCGAGCGGGGCGAGGCCGGCACCACCTCGTGTCCTTGCCCGCGAAGCTCGTCCACCACCTTCGTGCCGATGAGCCCGCTGCCCCCGATGACCACGATCCGCATCTCGTCTCCTTCGGTGGTTCTCGGTTGTCAGGACGGCCGCGCGGCTCGCAGCGGTGTGGTCAGCTGCCCAGGGCCGCCTTCAGTGTCGCGATGGCCTGGTGGGTGGCGGCCACCCAACCCCGTACGTCGCCGACCTCGGCCGGCCCTGTCTCCTCCCTCATGAGGAACCAGTTGGGGTGACATACCCGCAGCATCTGGTCCTTAGTGCCACGTCAGGCAACGTTTGCCATGTCGACGACGGCGCGTAGGCGCCGGTCGCCGGCGTGGCGGTTCCGCCAGATGATGTAGCGGCGGATCATATTGCCCTGTTCTTTGTGGCTGGCGTGATCGGCTGGGCAGCTCAGCCGGATTCTGCGAGCAGGTGAACCACTCCGGCCGGGTTCTTGATCCAGTGGGTTCTGGATTCAAGGTTGTGCAGTGGTTCCACCTCGTCGCACGGGTGGATGCCGGTGCCGGCCAGTGTGGCCGCCGCCGCGTCCAGGTCATCGGTATGGAGCTGCAACCACAGGTCGGGCTGGCTGTAGTTGTCGACGCAGTCCAGCCACAGCGTGTTAGGACCGAACTGCACCGAATGAGTTCTTGAGACGGTCGGGGCGTAGGAAACGTCCTCCTCTTCGACGGCGAAGCCCAAGGTGTCGCGGTAGAAGGCCACGGTGGCCTCGTACTGCGCCTTGGGGATCTTCATGGCGATGTTCAGGCCGGCGGTGAACTCAGGTCGGTTCATTGCTAGGTGGCTCCTTGGCCGGGTGTCGGATGGCGGTGGCGTCCAGTGCGCGTTCCAGCGCGGTCAGCCGGTCATCCCACCTGTTGGCGAGCGTGGCCAGCCAAACCTGGGCCGCGCGGATGGGAGCTGGTTCCAACCGGTAGGGGTGGCGGCGGCCGACCGGTTGACCGGAGCTGATCAGGCCCGCTTCAGCGAGCTGATCGAGGTGCTTGGCCACTGCCTGTCGGCTGATCGGCAGGCGCCGCGCCAGATCAGTGACCGTTGCGGGTCCGGCGCGGGCGAGCTCGTCCAGCAGCGCACGCCGGGTCGGATCGGTGAGCGCCGCGAACACCGCGACGGCCTGCTCCTGTGAATCAGGCGGCCGCATCGAGGTAGGTCTCCAGGTCGCCGAGTTCTGCGGCCCATCCCTGGCTGTTGGCCTGGTGGGCGGACCGGGCAAGGTGGTCGGCGGCTTGGGTGAACCCACTCTCCACCAGACGCAGCCGGGTCCCATCCGCTACGGGTTCCAGGGTGAAGGTCACCAGCGTTCGGGGTGGGTCGTCCTCCGGCCAGCCCTCGATTGGCCATCTGAACGCCAGACAGTGTGGTGGATCGACGATCGTGATCGTGGCGACGGATTCTTCGTCGAGGTCCTCCCAGCGGAAGTACGCTCGGCCGCCGGGCCGCAGATCGATCTCAGCTACCGAGCCGAACCATTGCGACAACCCTTCGGCGGTGGTCAGCGCGGCCCACACCCGCTCGACGGGGTGCCGCAGCACCGTCTCACGTTCGATCCTGTCCGAAACCACACCCACACTCCTTCGCAACCCTTGAGTTGCCATCATGATGGCAATCTAATGGTTGCGATGAGCCACCGCAAACCCGGCACGGGGCCACAGCGCCTTGACGCCGCGGCCCAGGCGCCGGGAAAGTCGCGGCCTGCCGCGCCGGCGACGCACGTTGGGGTACCCCTTTGGTATGAAGAGATCGCGTTTGACCGTCATCGCGCTGCTCGCGTCGTTGTGCGCCTGCGGTCAGTCTGGTGCTGGTCCGGTACCCCCTGTGGCCGGGACCGAGACGATCGTGTTGCCGCGGGCCGATCAGCCCCAAGCGCATCGGCCCACCCTGGAGCGGCTCAAGCGAGAGGCGGCGTCGTCGGGCCGACCCCTGGAGGAGGTCGTCAAGCGGTACGCGACCCGGGTGGCCGCTACCTCGTCGCCCAAACCGACGGACTTCGAGGGTTACGACCCTGCGGTGACCGACCCGGACGTGGTGATCGACGGCATTCCCTACGCCGAGCTGGTCGACCTCGGGACCATCGCCAAATCGGAGGGCATCTCCTACGAGGAGGCCATCGACCGCTTCGGCTCACAGTCGTCCAACGGCCGGGTGATCGACAAACTCAATGCGGAGTTCCCTGACGAGATCTCCGGCGTCAGATACGTCGACGACCAGCGGGGGCTGCGCGTCGGTTTCAGGGGCCCCATCCCGGCTCGCGCGATCGAGCTGGCCAGGACCCTCCCCATGGAGGTCACCCTGATCGGCGGCAAGGGATTCTCGACCTCGGAGCTTCGGCGGGCCCAGGACACGGTCCTCTCCTGGCTCCGATCCCATCCTGAGGTGGCCACGATGATGGCGCACCCAGATGACGAGACCGGCCAAGTCAAGGTCACAGTTCAGCCGAAGGTGATGCCGGACGATGCCGAGGAGTTCAAGCGTGGGCTTCAGCTCCCGCAGCTGGACAATCCGCACATCACCGTCGAGGTCACGCTCTCCGCCGAATCGATAGCCGTTCGGCTGCAGTGAAGGCCACCGAAGCCTCCGGCGCGCACACGGCCCGCACTCAAGCTCGACGACGACCTGGCCGAGCACTGGACGACGCGCTGTGACCGCGGGGCGTCAGCTCTGGCGCAGGGCGGCCGCGATCGCTTCGGACAGTGTGGTGGTGGGGCGGCCGATGAGACGGCCCAGGTCGCCCGAGTCGGTGAACAGCTCGCCCCGGCCGAGCCCCTGGTCGGCGTCGGCCAGGACCTCGGCGTAGCCCTTCGGCAGGCCCACGGAAGTGAGCAGCTCCGCGAACCGCTGGGCCGGCATGTCGGTGTAGGTGATCTCACGGCCCGAGGCGACGCCGATCTGGGCGGCCAGCTCGGCGAGGGTGAACGCCTCGTCGCCGCCGAGCTCGTACACCGCGCCGGCGTGACCCTCGGTGGCCAGCACGGCGGCGGCCGCCTCGGCGTAGTCGGCCAGCGACGCGGCGCTCACCCGGCCGTCATCGGCGCTGCCCGCGACGCCGCCCTGCTCCAGGTAGCCGGCCAGGCCGGAGGTGTAGTTCTCCAGGTACCAGCTGTTGCGCAGGAAGGTGAACGGGATGCCGCTGTCGCGCAGGTACTGCTCGGTCTCGCGGTGCTCGACGGCGAGCTTGACCCCGGAGGTGTCGGCGCGGGTGATGCTGGTGTAGGCCACCAGGGAGACGCCCGCCGCGCGGGCGGCGTCGATCGCCGCGCGATGGCCGGCGAAGCGCTGTCCGACGGCGTTGGTGGAGACGAGCAGCAGCTTGTCCCCGCCGGCGAAGGCGGCGGCGAGCCTGTCGGGCTCATCGAAATCGGCCTGCCGTACGGTCACGCCACGGTCGGCCAGATCGTTGATCTTCTTGATGTCCCGGCCGGTGGCGATGATCTCCGACGGGGCGACTCCCCGCTCCAGCAGCGCCTCGACGACGAGACGGCCGAGCCGGCCGGTGGCTCCGGTGACGACCAGTGACATGCGTACTCCTCAGCGTTCGAACGAGAGGCGTGTTTCGCCCCCTGGCACCGAACAGTAGATGGGCGTACTCTCTGAAGGGAAGTAGCCACTACCGAGTAAGGTACATACCTGATGGGAAGTGTCCAGGTGGACAAGCTGCCGTGGGATCCGTACGCGCACAAATGCCCCTCGCGGGAGTTGCTCGACCGCATCGGGGACAAGTGGACCGTGCTCGTGCTCAGCGCCCTCGGGGAGACTCAGCCTCAGCGGTTCTCGGCGCTGCGCAGGAAGCTCACCGGGGTCAGCGAGAAGATGCTCACGCAGACGCTGCGCAGCCTCGAACGTGACGGGCTGATCCATCGCACCGTGTTCGCCACCGTGCCGCCCCGCGTCGAATACGGGCTCACCCCGCTCGGCGAGACTTTGCGCCCCGTACTGGGGGCGCTCAAGGAGTGGTCGGCCGCGCACATGGCCGACGTCCTGGCCGGCCGGGCCGCCTACGACGCCGCCAAGGAAGACGCGCCCGCGAGCGTGTGACCCCGGGCCCGTACGTCAGGTGTGGGTACGGCCGGGAAGGCGCACGACGGTGACGAAGAACTCGTCGATCTGCCGGATGACCGACATGAACTGGTCCAGATCGACGGGCTTGGTCACGTACGCGTTCGCGAAGAGCTTGTAGCTGCGCAGAATGTCCTCCTCGGCGGAGGAGGTGGTGAGAATCACGACGGGAATGGCCCGCAGCTCCGGATCGCCCTTGATCTTCTCCAGCACCTGCCGGCCGTCGTACTTGGGCAGGTTGAGGTCGAGCAGGATGAGATCGGGCCGCGGCTTGTCGGCGTGCTGGCCCCGCTGGTAGAGGAAGTCGAGCGCCTCCAGGCCGTCGTGGGCGACGTGGAGGGTGTTACCGATCTTGTTGTCCTCGAACGCCTCCCGCGTGATGAGCTCGTCGCCGGGGTCGTCCTCGACGAGGAGCACTTCGATGGGCTGGCCGATGGTCATGAGCTGGATCCTCTCGTACTACTGGTCGCGGCCGCGATGCGGGTCTCTGCCGACGGTGTGTCCGTGCGGAGGGTGAAGCAGATCCGGGCGCCGTCGCCGCCGTGGGAGGTGTCGAGCCAGATGTGCCCGCCGTGGTTCTCCACGATCTTCTTGCACATGGCCAGCCCGATGCCCGTGCCGCTGTAGGCCTCACGGCTGTGCAGGCGCTGGAAGATGACGAAGATCTTGTCGGCGAACTCGGGCTCGACGCCGATGCCGTTGTCCATCACGCAGAAGCGCCACTCCTTCTCCTGCACCTGCTCGCACTCGACCCGGATGACCGGCGGACGGTCCGGGTGGCGGAACTTGATGGCGTTGCCGATGAGGTTCTGCCAGAGCAGGGACAGCAGGGTGGGGTCGCCGACGATCGGGGGCAGTGCGTCGGGCCGCTCGACGACCGCGCCGGTCTCCTCCAAGGTGGCCGCGAGGTTCTGCAGCGCCTTGTCGAGCTTGAGCTCCAGGTTGACGGGCCTGCGGGCGTCGTAGAGGCGGCCCACCCGCGAGTAGCTGAGCAGGTCGTTGATCAGCCCCTGCATCCGGGTGGCGCCGTCGACGGCGAAGTGGATGTACTGGGCGCCGCGCTCGTCGAGCACGTCGCCGTAGCGCTTGGCCAGGAGCTGGCAGAAGGTGGCGATCTTGCGCAGGGGTTCCTGCAGGTCATGGGAGGCGACGTAGGCGAACTGCTCGAGCTCGGCGTTGGAGCGGCGCAGCTCGACCGCCTGCGCGTCGAGGTCGGCGGCCTGGCTGCTCAGCATGGCCTCGTGCTCGCGCGAGGACTCCAGCGCCGCGACGATCCTGGTGCGCATCGCCTCCACGTCCAGGGCCACCTCGCGGATGTCGGCGGGGCCGTGCGCGGGGATGTGGTGGTTGAAGTCGCCCGCGGCCACGTGCCGGGAGGCCACGCGCAGCTCGTCCAGAGGCCGGCCGACGGCCCGGCGGAGCAGCACGGCGATGGCGACGCCGAAGATCAGGAAGAAGATCGGCATCGCGATGAACGCCCAGTTGCGCAGGTTGTGCACCGCGGCCAGCTCGGTCCGGGCGTCGTCCCGCGCCTTGGACAGCCGGTCGTTCTGGGCCGCCAGCAGGGCGCGGACCTGGTCGAAGGCGGGCTTGCCGCTCTCCGCCCGCACCGCGCTGATCTCCTTGCCCGCCTGTTTGTCGGCGATGAGGGGCTCGGCGTACTCCTTGCGCCACGCCGCCGCCGCGTCGCGGATCTCGTGCAGGCCCTTGACGAGGTCCGGCCGGTCGCGCAGCAGTCCCTCGATCAGCTCGTACTGCCGCCGCTCCGCGACGACGCCGCTGGCGTAGGGCTCCAGGAACTGGCGGTTGTCGGTGAGCAGGTAACCGCGCACGCCCGTCTCCTGGTCGACCAGGACCGTCTGGAGCTCTGTGCCCTCGATGCGCGCGGGCGAGAGGCGGTCGGTCAGGTGGTCGGAGAGCCGGTTGGTGCGCTCCAGCATCACCGCGCCCACCACGGTGCAGATCCCGACGACGATCGTGATGGCGGCGATCATCACCACGAACCAGTTCTGCACCGTCAGCCGCCGCCAGCCTCTCCCTGTCATGGTTCCTCTCTCCAGCGAAGATGGACGACGGCCACGTCGTCGGCGGAGGCGTTGGAGGCGGTGGCCTCCTCGGCGCCGGCGATCAGCGCGTCCACGAACTCCTCCCCACCAAGGTGCGCGCACCGGCGGGCCACGTCCAGCAGGCCCCGCTCCCCCAGCCACCGGGGCTCGGCGCCGGGCAACCGGCGCTCGAACAGCCCATCGGTGAAAAGGGTGAGCCCGCCGCCTTCGGGCAACTCGATCACGCCCTCGTGCCAGTCGGCCTCGATGGGCAGCCCCAGCGCGGGGCCGTGTCCCACCTCGGCCCAGGACAGCTCGTCACCGGAGTGCACCAGCAGCCCCGGATGGCCGGCCCGCCACACCCGCACCGTGCGCTGGTCCGGCTCCAGCATGAGGGTGGACACGGTCGTGAAGACCTCGGAGTCACCCCGTTCGGCCCGCAGGATGCGCTCGAGCCGGCGCAGCAGCGCCACACCGGTCAGCCCGCTGAGCACCAGCGTCCGCCAGGCGATCCGCAGGCACACGCCCAGCGCCGCCTCGTCCGGCCCGTGGCCGCAGACGTCGCCGATCACCGCGTGCACGACCTTGTCGTCGGCCTCGACGACGTCGAAGAAGTCGCCGCCGAGCGTGCCCGAGACCCGGCTGGCCCGATAGCGGGTCGCCACGTCGATCGGCATGTGCTGCAGCAGCGGCGTCGGCAGCAGGCCACGCTCCAGGCGGGCGTTCTCCTTGGCGCGCACCCGTTCGGTCTGCAGCGCGACCGCCGCCTGCTCGGCCTGCTTGCGCTGGATCGCGTAGCGCAGCGCCCGGCCCAGCCACTCGCCTTCGACCTGGCCCTTGATCAGATAGTCCTGCGCGCCCGCGGCCACCGCGGCGAGCCCCGCCCGCTCTTCTGACCGGCCGGTCAGCACCACGACGGCGGCGTCATCGCTGGCCTCGCGCATCACCGTCAGCGCGGACAGGTCGTTCGCGTCGGGCAGGCCCAGGTCCAGGAGCACGCACTGCACCGGGTGACCGGCCAGCACCCGCCGCGCCTCGTCCAGGGAGCGCGCCCACTCCAGGCGCACCGCCACGGCGCTGTCCTCCAGGAGCTCCCGTACGATCAGCGCGTCCTCGGGGTCGTCCTCCACCAGCAGGACGAGCGGAAGCGCACGCGGATCTTCGTAGGCCATGTCGGCACCGCCATCCCTTCTTGACAGCGCCGAGCGCTGGTCGTCCGTCATCCGTAAACGGACAGTGCACAGGAGATGCTCACCAGAGACGAACCTAAAAGCCCAACCCATAACTATCTGGACACAGCATACGGTGATTCGTTGGCTGCCCAGTCAACGCTGACAGCCGCTCCGGCTCTTGCCCTGAACCATCAGGACCGACATCGTAGGTGCGTTTCCGGGACGGGTGTCCGGGAAGAGCGGCCGGCTCCGACGTCTCTGGCGAGCGGCACCTGAAGGGGCCGCCGGCGGAGAAGGAGAGAACGATGAAGTACATGATCATGCTGTACGGCTCGCAGCAGGACTACGACCTGCTGTCCGGCAAGCCCGGCGAGGGCCCCACCTGGACGGGCGAGGACCTGGAGGCGCTGCACACGTTCATGGCGGAGTGGAACGGCGACCTGGTCGAGTCCGGGGAGTTCGTCGACGCCCAGGGGCTCACCGCTCCGGTGCACGCCAGGCGGGTGCGCCTGAAGGATGGGGTCCCCGTCGTGACCGACGGCCCGTACGCCGAGACGCAGGAGGTCCTGGCCGGGTACACGATCGTCGAGTGCGAGAGCTTCGACCGGGCCACCGAGATCGCCGCGCGCCTGGCCGACACCCCGCACCCGCAGGGCACGGTCCTGCAGAACGAGTGGTACGTGGACATCCGGCCGATCGTCGACTCGTTCGACGACCACCTGGACGCCTGACCCGCCGCCGTGGCCGCTGACGGAGTGGAGGGCCTGCTGCGCGAGGCGGCGCCGCAGGTCCTCGGCGCGCTGGTGCGGCGCTACGGGCACTTCGACACCGCCGAGGACGCGGTGCAGGAGGCGCTCCTGGCGGCCTCCGTACAGTGGCCACGAGAAGGCGTGCCGGACAGTCCGCGAAGCTGGCTGATCACCGTCGCCTCGCGGAGGCTGACGGATCTGCTCCGCGCCGAGCAGGCGCGCCGCCGCCGTGAGGACGCCGTCGCCGGGTGGCGGCTGCCCGGCGACCGGTCGGCGCCCCCCGCCGACCGGCCGCCGGTGGCGGCCGACGACACGCTCGTGCTGCTGTTCATGTGCTGCCATCCCTCGCTGTCGCCGGCTGCGCAGATCGCGCTCACGCTGCGCGCGGTGGGTGGCCTGGCCACCGCGGAGATCGCCCGCGCGTTCCTGGTCCCCGAGGCGACCATGACCCGGCGCATCAGCCGGGCCAAGCAGCGGATCAAGGACAGCGGGCTGCCGTTCGCCATGCCACCGGCCGCCGAGCGCGCGCAGCGGCTCGACGCGGCGCTGCACGTGCTCTACCTGATCTTCAACGAGGGGTACGCCAGCACCTCGGGCCCGCGGCTGGAGCGCGCGGAGCTGTCGGCGGAGGCGATCCGGCTGGCCCGCACGGTCCACCGGCTGATGCCGGGCGACGGGGAGGTGGCGGGGCTGCTCGCGCTCATGCTGCTGACCGACGCCCGCCGGCCTGCGCGCACCGGGCCGGGCGGCGAGCTGATCCCGATGGCCGAGCAGGACCGCGGCCTGTGGGACGCCGCCCTGATCGCCGAGGGCGTGGCCCTGGTCTCCGCCGCGCTCCCCCGGCGGGAGGTCGGCCCCTACCAGCTCCAGGCGGCCATCGCCGCGGTCCACGACGAGGCGCCGAGCGCGCCGGAGACCGACTGGCCGCAGATCGTGGCGCTGTACGAGGTGCTGATGCGGGTCGTGGACAACCCCGTGGTGCGGCTGAACCACGTGGTGGCGGTGACCATGGCGCGGGGCGCGGCGACCGGGCTCGACCTGCTGGCCGGGCTCGCCGCCGACGAGCGGCTGGCCGGCGACCACCGGGTGTACGCGGTCCGCGCGCACCTGCTGGAGATGGCCGGGGACCGGGCGGCGGCGCGGGCGGCCTACGAGGCGGCCGCCGAGCGCACGACCAGTCTGCCCCGGCAGCGTTACCTCCACGGCCGGGCCGCCCGCCTGACAAGCTGAATTGCGAAACTGCGCAATTCCTGAGGTAAGATAGTCAGTAATCGAGCCTTTGGGGTGTGATGTGAGCGGGCCCTTCGCTGTCGCGATCAGAGAACGAGTGCGTCAGGCGCGCACGGCGCTGGAGGTGGCTCGCCAGAACGACGACGTCGAAGGACTGCTCATCGCCGAAGGCGAATGGGAGGACCTGGTCCGGCTGGCGCGTGACAACGGTGTGCGGATCGACCCGGACGACGAGGCGAGCGCCTGATGTCCGTCCCCCTGTACGAAGCCAAGGCCGAGCTGTTCAGGCTCCTCGGCCACCCTGTCCGGATCCGCGTGCTGGAGCTGCTGCAGGACAAGCCCATGCCGGTGCGCGAGCTGCTGGCCGCCATCGAGGTCGAGCCGACGGGCCTGTCCCAGCATCTGGCCGTGCTGCGCCGCTCCGGCATGGTCAGCGCGCACCGCGACGGCTCCACCGTGGTCTACTCCCTGGCCGGCGGAGACGTGGCCGAGCTGCTGAAAGCCGCTCGCACCCTGCTGACCCAGATGCTCACCGGTCAGAACGAGCTGCTGACCGAGCTCCTCGGCGCGGAGCGAGAGTCTCGGTGAACCGCGTGCTCTCCTCGGGGTGGACCCGAGTGCGTTCCGTCCTGCCCCTGCGCGCCGACCTGGTCGCCATGGGCCGCCGCCCGCGCCGTGACCTGCTCGCCGGCCTCACCGTGGCCATCGTCGCCCTGCCCCTGGCGCTCGGCTTCGGCATCTCCTCCGGCATGGGCGCCGAAGCGGGCCTGGCCACCGCGGTGGTCGCGGGCGCGCTCGCGGCCGTGTTCGGCGGATCCGGCCTGCAGGTGTCCGGCCCGACCGGCGCGATGACCGTGGTGCTGGTGCCGATCATGCACCAGCACGGCGCCTCCGGTGTCCTCATGGTCGGCGTGCTGGCCGGCCTCCTGCTGATGGCGCTCGCGCTGGCCCGCGCCGGTAAGTACATGGCGCTGGTGCCTGCCCCGGTGGTGGAGGGCTTCACCATCGGCATCGCCTGCGTGATCGGCCTGCAGCAGATCCCCACCGCGCTCGGCGTCCCCATCCCCGAAGGCGACAAGGTGATCGTCGTCGCCGGGCAGGCCCTGCTGGACTTCCTGGCACATCCGCAGTGGTGGTCCATCGGCATCGCGCTGGGCGTGGCCGCGATCATGCTGCTGGGCGCGCGCTGGCGGCCCACCCTGCCCTTCTCGCTGCTGGCCGTGGCCGCCGTCACCGTCGCCGTCGCGGTGGCCGACCTGCCGGTGGCCACCATCGGGCAGCTGCCCGCCGGGCTGCCCGCCCCCTCCCTCGGCTTCTTCGACCCGGCCGTGCTGTCGTCGCTGGCCGGACCCGCGGTCGCGGTCGCCGCCCTGGCCGCGCTGGAGTCGCTGCTGTCGGCGTCCGTCGCCGACGGTATGAGCGTCAACCACCGGCACGACCCGGACCGGGAGCTGTTCGGGCAGGGCCTGGCCAACCTCGTCTCCCCCATGTTCGGCGGCGTCCCCGCCACCGGGGCGATCGCCCGCACCGCGGTGAACGTCCGCTCGGGCGCCACCTCCCGGCTGGCCTCGCTGGCGCACGCCGGCATCCTGGCCGCGATCATCTACGCCGCGGCCGGCCTGGTCGCCGCGATCCCGCTGGCCGCGCTGGCCGGCGTCCTGCTGGCCACCTCGGTGCGCATGGTGGAGGTCGGCTCGGTCAAGGCCATGGTCCGCTCCACCCGGGGTGACGCCATCGTGCTGGTGCTGACCGCGATCGCCACCCTGGCGCTGGACCTGGTCCAGGCCGTCCTGCTCGGCCTGCTCGTGGCCGGCGGGCTGGCCCTGCGCGCCATCGCCCGCGACGTCCGGATCGACGAGATGCCCATCCAGCACGAGGACCTGTCCGGGGACCACACCGAGCAGGAGCTCGCCCTGCTGGCCGAGCACATCGTCGCCTACCGCCTGGACGGGCCGCTGTTCTTCGCCGCCGCCCACCGCTTCCTGCTGGAGCTGTCGGAGGTGGCCGCCGTCTCCGTGGTGATCCTGCGCATGTCCCGCATCACCACCATCGACGCCAGCGGCGCCCTCGTCCTCGGCGACGCCATCGAACGCCTGCAGCGCCGTGGCATCACTGTCTACGTCTCGGGCATCCGCGACGGCCACCACCGGCCCCTGCACGCGCTGGGCGTCATCGCCCGCCTCGACGAGGCCGGGCACGTCTTCCACACGACCCCGGACGCCATCGCCGCCGCCCGCGAGCACCTTCACACCTCGGGCGTCCTCCCGGTCCTGACCCGCTGAGCCTCGGCCACGTCCCTCGCACCGGACCCTGACGGCCGTTGACAGGGCCGTACCAGCGGCATGTGCGGGCGGTGCCAGCGGGCCGCGGCAGTCTCCAGGTCGAGGACGGAGCCCCCACGGCTCCGATCCGAGACGGAAGGACGGAGACATGAGCGATCTTGTAGTGCACGACGTCGTCATCGTCGGCGCCGGCCCGGTCGGGCTTTTCCTGGCGATCGAGCTCGAGACCGCGGGCGTGAGGCCGCTCGTACTGGAGCGACTCGTGGAGCCCGACGACGGGATCAAGGCCGCCGCCGTCGGCGCGGCGGGCGCCGAGGCGCTGGAACGACGCGGGTTCGCGCGTGCGCTCGACGAGCAACAGGTGACGCTGCCGATGGCCAAGGCGGCGCGTGCCGGAGCCGGACCGGTGAAGAAGCCGGGAGGCCACTTCTCCGCGTTGTTCGTGATCGACCAGGACCTTCAGCGCGCCCCGGAGCGCCACAGCCGTATGGTGCCGCAGGAGGCGCTGGAGAGGATCCTGGCCGAGCGCGCGAGCGAGCTCGGGATCGAGATCCGGCGCGGCGTCGAGGTGGAAGGTTTCGAGCAGGACGACGACGGCGTGCGCGTGCGGACGAGCGCGGGCCCGTTGAGCGCGAGGTATCTCATCGGCTGCGACGGTGGCCGCAGCTCCGTCCGCAAGCTCGCCGGCTTCGAGTTTCCCGGCACGGATCCCACCATCACCGGCTATCAGGCTCTCGTCGAGTTCGACGCGCCCGCGAAGCTCGCGATGGGCTGGCAGCGAACGCCACGCGGCCTCATCACGTCGATCCCGGGGCGCGTCTTCACGGCGGAGTTCGACGGCCCGCCGCCGGATCGGGCCGCGCCGGTCACGCAGGCCGAGGTCGAGGCGTCGATCCAGCGCGTGAGCGGCACCGACGTCAAGATCCTCTCAATGGCGAAGGCGACGCGCTGGACCGATCACGCGCGGCAGGCGACGACCTACCGCATGGGCCGTGTCCTTCTCGCCGGCGACGCCGCGCACGTCCACTCCCCCTTCGGCGGTCAAGGGCTGAACCTCGGCCTCGTCGACGCCGCCAACCTCGGGTGGAAGCTCGCCGCGGCGGTGCGGGGCCGCGATCATCTCCTCGACTCCTACACCGCCGAACGCCATCCCGTCGGTGCGCGCGTCCTGGAGAACACCCGCGCGCAGGTAGCGCTGGTACGACCCGACCCGCTCACCACCGCGCTCCGCGCCATCGTGAGCGACCTGATCAAGCTGCCCGAAGGCAACCGCCTCATCGGCGAGATGCTCTCGGGGGCCGGCATCCGTTACGACCTCGGCGACGACGACCCACTCGTCGGCACGCTCGCGCCGGACCGGCTCCTCACCCTCGCCGACGGCGGCGAAGAGCGGCTCTACGCGCTGACGGAGAAGGGCGGCGGCCTGTTCGTCTCGCCTTCGGAACGGTCGCTCCCGCCCGACGTGCGCCACGCCCGCACCAAGGAAGGCCCGTCGACGCTGCTGCGCCCCGACGGCTGCATCGCATGGACGGACGCGTCGTCCACCTCACTCGACGAGGCGCTCGCGCGCTGGTTCTGATCCGCGCCAGGACCACAAGAGCTGGATCGGTTTCGCTTACGGGAGGTTTTCTTCATGAACGAAAGCACGGGGACAAGCCCTGCGGGTCAGGGCGCCTGGATCGCCACCTGGGGCACGGCACAGCAACTGGCGCCGGCTGCCGAGCCCGGTGGAGGGCCGGAACTGCCGGACGACGCTCTGCCGGACGACACTCTGCCGGCACCGGATGCCACGCCCGAGCCGGTCGAAGCGGCGGCCGCGCCGACGACGGTCAGCGCGCAGACCGTGCGCATGGTGGCGCGCACCACCCTGGGCGGCACGGCTGTGCGGGTCGCGCTGTCGAACTCCTTCGGCCACGCGCCGGTGCGCATCGAGGCCGCGCGGATCGCGCGGCTCGACAGCGGCGCGGCGATCCGCGCGGGCAGCACGCGCACCCTGACCTTCGGCGGGCGCGACGCGGTGGTGT
Organism: Nonomuraea glycinis; assembly: GCF_035920485.1. Lineage (GTDB taxonomy): Bacteria > Actinomycetota > Actinomycetes > Streptosporangiales > Streptosporangiaceae > Nonomuraea > Nonomuraea glycinis. The sequence goes on along the minus strand of NZ_CP109166.1, from coordinate 7,747,006 downwards.
TGCCGACCGGCGCGCAGATCCACAGCGACCCCATCGAGTACGACGTGCCCGCGCAGACCGACCTGGTCGTCTCGCTGTACATCCCCGACGAGAAGATCACTCCCACGACGCACCAGCTGGGACTGCGCACGGCGTGGCTCGCACCGGGCGACCAGACCGCCACCCAGAGCCTGCGGGACGCCACCGGGTTCGCGTCCTACCTGTGGCTCGCCGGCATCGACGTGCTGGCGCAGCCCACGGCCGCCACCATCGTCGCCCTCGGCGACTCCATCACCGACGGCGCCGCCACCACGCCCGACGCGGACACCCCGTGGCCCTCCTCGCTGGCGCGCCGGCTGGCCGAGCGGCAGGACCTGCCGCCGCGCGCGGTGATCAACATGGGGATCGCCGGCAACCGCGTGCTGCGCGAGACCGACGGCTTCGGCGCCAGCGCCCTGGCGCGCTTCGACCGCGACGTGCTGGCCCGGCCCGGCGTGCGCTGGGTAGTGCTGGCCGAGGGAGGCAACGACATCGCCTTCGGCTCCATGCCGGGCATGCCGGACAGCGAGCGGGCGACGGCGGCGGACATCATCGCCGGCTACCGCATGCTGATCGGCCGCGCGCATCTGCACGGCCTGCGGATCATCGGCTGCACCCTGACGCAGTTCGGCGGCACGTTCGTCTTCACGGAGGAGGGCGAGCGCATGCGTCAGGACGTGAACCGCTGGATCCGCGGCAGCGGCGAGTTCGACGCGGTGGTCGATCTGGACGTGGCCACCCGTGACCCGGCCGAGCCGACGAGGCTGCGCACCGCGTTCGACTCCGGCGACGGCATCCATCCGAACGACGCCGGCAACAAGGCGATCGCCGACGCCTTCGATCTGGAGCTCTTCCGGGGATAGGGCTCTGGAGCTGTTCCGGCGATAGGGCTTACGCCCGCACCGGGCCGTCCGGCTCACGGCGCAGGCGCGCCGGATCGACCCGAAGCGAGGCCGTCTTCCCGTCCAACTGCCAGCCCTCCTGGTACGCCGCGGCGAAGACGTCCTCGCCCAGCGCCGTGCGGCCACGGGCGGCCAGCGCCTGGATCTGCCGGTCGCTGAGGTCGTGGGCGCCGCGCAGCCGGGCCGCCGCGCCGAGCAGCAGGGCCGCGTCCCGGTGCCGTCCCCGCAGCCGGGCCAGCTCGGCCTCGGTCACCGCGACCATCGCCATGATCGGCAGATCCCCGCTCTCCAGGGCCGCCGTGTACGCCCGGGCCAGCGCCGCCTCGGCGCCCGCGGCGTCGCCCCGCCGCAGGCACAGCTGGGCCCGCACCGAGCCGGCGATCACCTGGCGGTGGTCGCCGCCGATCGGGGACTCGCCGGCCAGCTCCGCCTCGGCCACCTCGATGCGGGCCTGCGCGCGGTCCGGGTCGCCGAGCCGCAACCACGTGCCGGCCTCGAGAACGGTGACGAGGACGATCAGCTCCGGAGACGCCGATCGCTCCACCCGCTCGCGGACCGCCTCCAGCATCGCCCTCGCCTGGGCGTCCTCGCCCCGCCGCAGGTAGAGGTCGATCCAGCGGGTGTCAAGGAAGATCTCGTCGGCCAGGCTCAGCGCGCCGAACTCCCGCGCCTGTGCCCGGGCCTCGCGCAGATCCGCCAACGCCCCGTCGAGGTCCCCGTCGTACTGCCGCAGCAGCGCGCGCGTCGGGAGCGCGGCGGCCAGGCCCCAGCGGTCGCCGGCCCTGCCGAAAGCGTCGAGCGCGGCGGCCACGTCGGCGCGCACCTGGTCGAGGTCGCCCTCGTTCTCGGCGAACGAGGCCCGGAACAGGTGGGCCAGCCCGGACAGCCAGACGTCGGGGCCGTCGACGAGACGCTGGACCAAGGCGAGCGACGCCTCGTGCTCCCGCAGGAAGTGGAGCGTGATCGCGGCCAGGACGCCGGCGAATCCGGGCAGCGACGGGTGGGCGAGCAGGCGATCGGCCAGGGCTCGCAGCGCGGATTCGTGCTCGTGCAGGCCCTCCATGGCCAGCGGGGAGCGGGCGTTGATGCTGCTCAGCAGGAGCACCGCCTGGGCGATGTCGCGGTCCAGCGTGTGCCCCTCGGCGGGTAGCGCCAGCGCCCGCCCCTGCCAGTACGCCGTGTCGGCGGGCCGGCCGACTATCTGCCAGTACCACGACAAATCCATGGCGAGCGTGACGGCCGCGGTGGCGTTGCCCGTGTCGCACAGGTGGCGCAGGGCGGCGACCGCGTTGTCGTACTCGGAGCGCATCACCCGCAGCGCGGCGAGCTGATCGGGGCCGCGCAGCAGCGGCTCCTCGCGGGCGACCAGGCCGGCCAGGTAGCGGGCAGCGAGATCCCGGACGGCGTCGAGCACGCCCTGGTCGGCGAGCCGCTCGATCCCGTACTCGCGCAGGGTCTCCAGCATCCGGTAGCGGCCCGCGTCGGGCGCCAGGTGCAGCAGCGACTTGTCGGTCAGGGCGGCGAGCAGCTCGGGGACCTCGCCCGGGAGCACCGCGGTGCCGGCGCAGACCGCGGCGGCCGACTCCGGCGTCACGCCACCGGGCAGCACCGAGACCCGCTCGGCCACCGTACGCTCGTTCTCGCCGAGCAGATCCCAGCTCCAGGCGATGACCGCGCGCAGCGTGCGATGCCGCGGCGACGCGGCCCGGCTGCCCGTGGTGAGCAGCCGGAACCGGTCGGACAGCCCGGCGGCGAGCTCGGCCAGCGACAGGGTCCGCAGCCGGGCCGCGGCCAGCTCCAGCGCCAGCGGCAGGCCGTCCAGGCCGCGCACCAGCCGGACCACGTCGGCGCGCGTCCGCTCGTCGACGTCGAAGCCGGGGCGCACCGCCGCGGCCCGTTCGGTGAACAGGCGCACCGACGCGCTGCGGCGGATGTCCTCCAGGTCGTCACCGGGGTCCGGCAGCGCCAGCGGGCCGAGCGGGACCAGCGCCTCGCCGTCGATCGCGAGCGGCTCGCGGCTGGTCGCCAGCACCCGCAGCCCGGCGCAGCGCGGCAGCAGCGCCGCGACCAGGTGCGCGACGGCGTCGATCAGGTGCTCGCAGTTGTCCACCACGAGCAGGCTCTCCCGGCCGTCGAGCTGGTCGGCGAGCACGTCCAGCTCGCTGCCCTCGGCTCGGGGCCGGCCGGAGGTCTCGAAGAGCGCGGCGCCGCGCAGCCCGATGGCGGCCAGCATCGCCGCGCCGGCCTTGGCCGGCTCGGTGACCGCGGCCAGGTCGACCAGCCAGGTGCCGTCGCGGTACGCGTGGCGGTGGCGGCGGCCCGCCTCGACCGCGAGCCGGGTCTTGCCGGCCCCGCCCGGCCCGACCACCGTGACGAGGCGGCCGTGGGCGAGCAGCGTGTCGATCCTGGCGAGGTCGTCGTCGCGCCCGATGAAGCTGGTCAGGGCGGCGGGCAGATTGCTCGCGGGCGCAGCCCCCCGCACCTCCGCCCCATGCCGTGCCTCCGCCCCATGCCGTGCCTCTACCCCGTGCCGCACCTCCATCCCGTACCGCACCTGCGCCCCGTGCCGCGCCTCGGCAGCGGGAGCCGGTGACTGCAGCAGGCGCAGGTGGCGCTCGCGCAGGGCGGCGCCGGGGTCGGCGCCGAGCCGGTCGGCGAGGGCCTCGCGCACCCGCTCGTACAGGTCGAGGGCGTCGGCCTGGCGGCCCTGGGCGGCCAGCGCGTCCATCTGCAGCGCGGCCACCCGCTCGTCCACCGGGTGCTCGGCGAGCAGGGCGGTCAGCCGGGTGGCGGCGTCGTCGGCGCGGCCCAGGGCCAGCTCCGCCTCGGCCAGATCCGCGCCCGCCTCGACCGCGGCGCGGGCCAGCCGCGTCGCGACCGCCGGGGCGACCGCGGCGATCGCCGACGGCTCGCCGCTGAGCGCGACCGCCTCGCTCAGCAGATCGGCCGCGGCTCGGGGATCGCCGGCCCGGAGCCGGTCACGGCCGTGCGCGGCCAGCCGCTCGAACCGCAGCGCGTCGACGTCGTCCGCCGTGACGCCGAGGCGGTAGCCGCCCTCGGACTGCGTGACCGCGCCGGCCTCGCCGAGCAGCCGGCGCAGCCGCGAGACCAGCGACTGCAGCGCGTTCGCCGGGTCGGCCGGGAGCTCCTGCGGCCACAGCGCGTCGACCAGGACGCCCGGTTCGACCGGCCGGCCGCCGGCCAGCGCGAGCCGCGCGATCAGGCCACGGAGCCGGGCCCCGGGTACGGCCACCACGGTCTCACCGCGGCGCACCTGAAGGCCGCCGAGCAGGCTCACCCGCAGCCGCGTCTCCTCGTTCCCGTGCACCACCCGATCCTCTCCCGTGCCTCCAGCGTGCTCAGGCTGTCAGCACCCGAAGCGGGGACCCGGTCTGCCAGGCCGCGATGTTCTCGACGATCTGCTCGTACATCGAGCGGTACGCCCGCTCGGTGACGTACCCGAGGTGCGGCAGCAGCACGGTGTTGGGCGCGTCCCGCAGCGGGTGGCCGGCGGGCAGCGGCTCGGTGTCGTAGACGTCCAGCCCGGCCCCGGCGATCGTGCCGGTGGTCAGTGCGGTGACCAGCGCGTTCTCGTCCACGATCGGCCCGCGCGAGGTGTTGACCAGGATCGCGGTGGGTTTCATGGCGGCCAGTTCGGCCGCGCCGACCAGGCCGGTCGTCCGGTCGCTGAGCTTGAGGTGGACGGTGAGGACATCGGCGGTGGCGAACAGCTCGTCCTTGGGCACCCAGGTCGCGCCGGCCTCGGCCGCCCGGTCGGGCGTCAGGTTCTGGCTCCACGCGAGCACCCGCATGTCGAAGGCCTGGCCGATCCGCGCCACCTGCGCGCCCAGCCGGCCCAGCCCGAGCACGCCCAGGGTGCTGCCGGCCAGGTCGGTGCCGACGGTGGTCTGCCAGCGGCCGTCGCGCAGCGCCCGGTCCTCGCTCACCACGTGCCGCAGGCAGGCCAGGATCAGCGCCCAGGTCAGCTCGGTGGTGTTGGAGCTCTTGGCCGAGCCGGACATGGTCGTGCCGGTGACCGTGACGCCGTGCGCCGCGGCCGCCCTCAGGTCGATGGCCGCGTTGGCCATGCCCGTGGTCACCAGCAGGCGCAGATCCGGCAGCCGGTCGAAGGTCCCGGCCCGGAAGGGCGTCCGCTCGCGCATCGCGACGACGACCTCCGCGCCGCGCAGCGCGGCCGCCAGCTCGTCCAGGCCGGCGATGTGCTCGTGCAGCACCTCGACCTCGACGCCGGGCAGGGAGTCGAAGGGCGCAAGGTCACGGGCCACCCGCTGGTAGTCGTCCAGAACGACGATCTTCATGCGGTCATCGTACGCGGCTCCACGACGATCCCCTGGCCGGCACGGGAGGTCAGGACGGGGGCGCCGCGGTGAGCTTGGCGAGATCGGGGGCGTAGGCGGTCATCCAGTGCGGATGCAGCCGGTAGTAGACCACGTCTTTGTCCCAGTCGAAGAGGTCGTCGCCGTAGAAGTCCTGGAAGTACGCGAGCAGGTCCGGCCAGTCCGCAGCCGGTTCGCCACCCTGAGGGTTGAGGATCTCCACCGTGCCGTGCGTGAACACGCCCAGGTCCTCCCCGCGCAGGTGCGCGGCGCTGGCGGCGGGCCGGGCGGCGAGATGGCGGGCCTTGGCGGCGCCGCGCGCGGTGCCGAAGTGCCACTTTCCGTGCAGGAAGTGCCCGTCCACGCCGCTGATCCGCGGCTCGCCCTGCGCCGTCACGGTGGACAGGGCGAGGGTGCGCATGCCGGTGAGGAGCTGGGTGAGCAGCTCCGCGGTCAGGGTGCGCTCAGTGCTGATGATCGAGCGGAGGTGTTCGTTCGAGCGGGAGAGGGAGGCGTCGAGGAGGGCCTGAAGCTCCTTGAGCTCTACTGACGTTTCGTACATGTGAGGTCCTTATCCATCCGTGGGCGCGGTCATGCCCACCGACGAACCATGCTCGACCGAAAAGCCGACACCCTATGTCATATTTCTGCGCCCGCCTGCTCGAAGAAGCGGGTCGTCAGCCTGTGGCTCGGCCGGCCCGATCGCGACGGCGGTGTCGGTCAGCGGATAGGAGACGCAGGTGAGGACGCCGCCGTCCTCGACGGTGCCGCGCACCTCGCCACGGAGCAGCTGGATCCGGCATTCGCCGCAGCTGCCGACGGTGCACGAATAGGGCATCGGTACGCCTGCGGCGAGGCCCGCGTCGAGCATGGTCCGGCCGCCGGCGACCACCACGTCACCGACGTTCTCGACTGTCATCGTCTTCGCGGTCAGCTCGGGAGCCGCCGTGGGCACGCTGGTGAAACGCTCGTCGTGCAGCCGGTCCCACGCGACACCGAGACCGGTGAGACCGTCGCGGACGCTGGTCAGCATGGCCGCCGGTCCGCAGATGTAGTAGCGGGCGCGAGGTGAGTACGTCAGGTGGCCGGGGCCGATCCGGCCGGTGCTGCCGGTCCAGCCCGGGCCGGGCCGCGACAGCACATGGTGGACCGTGAGCCGGCCGGGATGAGCCTCCTGGAGCGCCGCGAGCTCGCCGGCGAAGATGATGTCGGCCTCGGTGCGGTTGCCGTACAGCAGGGTGATCGTGGCGTCGGGCGAGGCGGCGAGCACCGTACGGACGATGCTCATGAGCGGGGTGATGCCACTGCCCGCGCCGATCAGGACGTAGTCCGCGCCGGCCGCCGAGGGGTCGGTCACGCGGAAGCCGCCGGACGGCCCGAGGACGCGCAGCTCGGTGCCGGCGCGGGCGTGGTCGTGGAGATAGGTGGAGCAGAGGCCGTCCCGTTTGACGGTCAGCGCGAGCCGATCCGTGCCGGGGACGGAGGTGGCCGAGTAGGCGCGCCGGACGGTGCGCCCGTCGATCTCCGTGATGAGCGTGTAGAACTGGCCGGGCGCGAACCCGGTGTCGGCCCCGGACAGCACCAGGGTGACCGTGTCGGGCGTCTCCTGGATCACGTCGATCACCCGCACCGGCCGCCCGGGGCGGGAGTCGGTCGCGGCGCCGTAGCCTTCCTTCTCGAGCGCGCGGCGGTAGGTGGCGTCCAGGATCCGCCGGATCGGCTTGGAGAACGCGGCCAGCAACCTGGCCGGCCGGCGCAGCAGCGGCATCTTCACGCCGAGTTGCCGGGTCGTCGACGCCATCAGCTCGGCGAGCGTGGCCGCGTCGACGTGGTTGGCACGGTCCCAGATGTTGGCGGCGGCGACGGCCTGGTTGTGCCGCACTTCGGCCCGCTCCACGGTGACGACGAGGGCGGACTGCGGGACGACGCCGCCCAGCGCCATGTCCGCCAGCAAGTCCGCGTCGTCCGTGATCAATGCGGTACCGCTCACGTGCAGCACGCCGGTACGGCCAGGAACGAGCATCGCCGCGGAGATCCGGTCGTCGGCCAGCAGGTTGTGCGAGGTGTCCGCGCGCTTGTTGCCGAGCCGGTCCGGGATGGCCAGCGTGTGCCCGTCGATCACCCGGACGAAGCCGGGCGTGTCACCGCGCGGGCTCGTGTCGCCGCCTTCACCGTCCCAGGAGGACACCACCAGGAACGGCGAGGCCGCCAGGAAGCCGGCGACGCCCGCGCCGGACAACGGCCCGGTCGTGCCGCCGGCGTCCGTTCCCGCCGTCGGCACGACCGGGTCCCACAGCCGGGACCGCATGATCGCCCGTGCGCAGTGGACATAGGCCTGGCAGACCTCGACCACGAGCCGGCCAGGGGATCGCTCGGCGACCGAGCCGTTCAGCCGGAGCGTCTCGCCGACGCCGGGCAGCAGGAAGACGAAGGAGACCGGGCCCGACGCGGCCACCTCGGTGGCGAAGGCGATCCGCGTCGGCGATTCGACCTTGGCGAAGCCGGGCTCTCCCCCGACCACCGTCGTCCGCAGCCGCCCGTCGTCGTCGTGGTGGCCGAAGCCCGCGAGCGGCGCGATGGCGAGCATGTGCCGGCAGGCGTCGTCCAGCTCCGCGAGCTCCTTCATCATCACGAGCGCCGGGGGGCGTCCGACGATCGTTTCGAGCTGCGCCACGGTGGCGATCCGGTTCATGGCGCCGACGGTTCGCCGGTCGCTTTCGTTCGTCGAAGGCATGGTGTGCATCGTCTTGAGACCTCACAGATGACAAGGAGAACGGTGAAGGGCCGCGCCTTCTGCTTCATGGCGATCGACCCGCGGACGGACCGATCGAGGCGGTACGTGACCTACTCCCGGACGCCGGCCGTCAGCGGAGGTGTCCCTGCTCGTGCGAGCCGACCGGGGTGCCCGGGTCATCGAGAAGTGCCTTGAGCGCCTGGACATGCCCGGCATAGGCGCGCCGGCCCTCGGCGGTGAGGCTCACCCAGGTCTTCACCCGGCCCCGGCCGGTCGGCTTGGAGATCGCGACGTAACCGGCGTCCTGCAGCACCTTCAGATGCTTGCTCACCACCGAGTCGGCCACGCCCAGAATGTCGCGCAACACCGCGAACTCGGCGCTGGACGACGCGGCGAGCAGCGCGCAGATCCGCAACCGGTTCGGCGCGTGCACCACCTCGTCGAACCGCCCCGTCATGCGCCCGCCCTCAGCTGGGCCCGCAGCGCCATGTCGAACCGCCGGCTCAGCGCGATGGTGGCGACGAACCCCAGGACGGCCAGGCAGAACACCGGCCACCGCAGGTCGGTCAGAGCTCCGATGGCGAGGGCCGCGACGGCGACCAGCACCGTCAACCCGCCCAGCGCGCCGAGCCACCGGCCGGCGGGGCCGGCTTCGAGGCCGGACACCCAGACGCCGGTCACGCGGCGATAGGCGGTGACGAGCACCGCGCACCCGGCGAGGGCCAGCACGACGCCCCCGACCTTGAGCGCGGTGCCGCCGAACCCCAACGCGAGCACGCAACCGACGATCATCAGGCCCAGGAGCGGGTGATACCACCACGGGTTGATCAGCCGGTCGGCGAGGGCCGCACGGGCTTCGGCGATGAGGGACAGCCCTTCGACCCCATTACTTTCCATATCGGAAAGTCAATCACATTCCAACTTGGAAAGTCAACGCGCGGCGGGTCCGCCATCCCGCTGAAATCACGCGCCCTCTCGGCGGCCCGGGTAGCGGTCCCGCATGGCCGGGCTCGCGGCCGGGCCCGCCGCGAAGACGTACGTGGCGCTGTCGTCGAGTCGGCGGCCGGTCCTGGCATCGACGATCACCGGCTCCACCTCGTCGCCGCTGTTCGCGTCGACGACGATCATGCTGCGCCGCTCCGGCTCGAGCCGGGAGTTGCCCCACGCGGCCAGGGCCAGGATGACCGGCCGCAGAGTGCGGCCGAGGTCGGTCAGCACGTACTCGTGGCGGACCGGATTGCTCCGGTACGGCCTGCGCTCCAGCAGTCCGTCGGCCACGAGGGTCTTCAGGCGGGCGGTGAGCATGCTGGAGGAGATGCCCAGGTTCTCCTGGAACTGGTCGAAGCGGGTGTAGCCGTCGAAGGCGTCATGCAGGATCAGCAGCGTCCACCACTCGCCGACATGCTGCACCGTCGTGGACAGGGGACATTCCCGGTCTTCCAGCCTGATCCGGCTCGCCACGTGACCATCCTCCAGTTACTGCTAAAGTCGAACCCAGTAGCTCCTATTTTAGCAGTCGCTTCGTCCTCTGCTGCCCCTACCAGTCACCGTGAGGATTCGCATGCCCGAAGGCCAGTCCAAGACCATCACCCCGGATGCGCTGCCCGACGTGATCACCCGCTACCTGAAGGCGCACCGCGTCCACGACAAGGCCACCGCGATCACCGCGTTCACCGGTGACGCCACGGTCATCGACGACGGCAACACCTACCGGGGCACCGCGGCGATCGAGAGCTGGCTGGGCAAGGCCGCCGCCGAGTTCACGTACACCAGCGAGCTCACCGGCGCCCAGCGCGTGGACGCCACCCACTACGTCGCCACCCATCACCTCGAAGGCGACTTCCCCGGCGGCACCGTCGACCTGCACTACCGCTTCGCGCTGCGTGGCGACCTCGTGGAGCGCCTGGTCATCGAACCCTGAGACGGAAGGACCGCGGAACGGACTCCGCCACCGAGGCGTTCGTCGCCCATCACAACCTGCTGTTTCGTCACCACTGGGGAATGAGCGGCGGATCCGGTTCGTGCTGCCGCCAGGTCTCGGTGAGGCCGGCGAGGCCAGCCGGAACCGGCTGGCCTCGTCCAGGTGGCCACGGTACGGGCGGCGTCGGTGACGTGTCGTGCCCGCGAGTGCCGCGCGGGGTTCCGGACACGGAGCTCAACGCGATCCAGTTGCTGAACCAGCAACAATATTTGCCGTACGACGAGAGCTGGACCGACCATCTACCCCATGACGACAACGAACGCCCCGGTAGACGGGGACAAGCGGTTCGACGTGGTGGTCGTGGGTGGCGGCGCCGCCGGGTTGAGCGGTGCGCTCACGCTGGCGCGGGCTCGCCGGTCGGTGCTGGTGATCGACGCCGGTCGGCCGCGCAACGCCCCCGCGTCCCAGGTCCACAACTACCTCGGCCGTGAGGGCACCGCTCCGTCGGAGTTGCTGGCCATCGGCCGCGAGGAAGTGACCGGGTACGGCGGCGAATTCCTGCCGGCCACCGCGGTGGCGGCCGAGCGGCTGGAGCAGGGTGACTTCCGGGTGACGCTCGATGACGGGTCCTCGGTGCTGGCCCGGCGGCTGCTGGTGACCACCGGGCTGGTCGACGAGTTGCCCGAGGTGCAGGGGCTGGCCGAGCGGTGGGGACGTGACGTGCTGCACTGCCCGTACTGCCATGGCTGGGAGGTACGCGATCAGCGGCTCGCGGTCCTGGGCACCGGCCCGATCTCGGTGCATCAGGCGCTGCTGTGGCGGCAGTGGAGCGACCGGGTGACCTTCTTCCAGCACATGGCGCCGGACCTCACCGCCGATCAGCTGGAGCAGTTCGCCGCCCGCGACATCACCGTGGTGCAGGGCAAGGTGAGCGCCCTGGAGGTGCCCGGCGACCGGCTCGCCGGGATCGCCATGGCCGACGGCCGGGTCGTCCTGTGCGACGCCGTGATCGTGGCCGTCGGCGTCACCGCCCGCGCCGGCGTGCTGGAGAGCCTCGGCCTGCAGACGGTCGAGCAGGAGATGTTCGGGCACACCGTCGGCACGCACCTGGCCACCGATCCGGCAGGGGCGACGGAGGTGCCCGGCGTCTGGGCCGCCGGCAACGTCGCCACCTTGACCGACGTGGTCATCACCGCCGCCGCCTCGGGCCTGCGCGCCGCGGGGGCCATCAACGGCGACCTGGTCGCCGAGGAGACCCGCCTGGCCGTCGCCGCCCGCCGGGCGAGCTAGGAGCTCCAGACCTCCCGCCGCGCCCGGCACCGGATGCCCCAAATGCCCGCCTTGTGGGCCAGGGGCGGCCGGCACCGGCCGACCGGGCTGCCCACCCTGTGGACCATGGGCAGCCGGCTGAACCGCCTACTAGGCGCTCAGCACCTTGCGGAGCAGCTCACCGAACTCGGTGGGGTGCGTGCTGAGACCGATGTGCCCGCCGGGGAAGTGGACGAGCTCCGTACCGCACCTCTCGGCCAGGAAGGCGGCGGGACGGTAGGGCAGTTCGCCGCGCGAGTCCGCTCCGCCCGCGAGCACGAGCCGATCCGACAGGGCCGCCAGGCGCTGCAGGTCCGGGACATAGGCCATGAAGCTCGGCACGATCCGCCCGAGGAAGTAGGGCATGTTCGCCCTCGTACGCTCGGCTCGTGCCGCTGCCCGCGGTGGCAGCTCGATGACGGCCTCGGCGGCAACGGGCTTCTCGGCGCCCGACCGGCTGAGGCCCGCTGGCTGGCTGAGGGTCGCCGGGCGGTTGAGCCCCGCTGCGCGGCTGAGGTCCGCTGGTCGGCTGAGGGCCGCCGCGAACTCGGCCACCGCCGGCATCAGCCCATCCCGCCGGAAGGTGTCCTGGACGCGGGCGAGCATCGCGCGGTGCTCGGCGGCGTCGGGCAGCACCTCCACCACCGGCGGCTCGTGCGCCACCACGCGGGCGACCCGGCCGGGATGGGTGGCGAGCAGGTGCAGCGCGACGATCGCCCCCGAGCTGCAGCCGGCCACGCGGGCGGGCGTGTCCGGCGACAGCAGCTCCAGCAGCCGAAACGCGTCGTCGGCATGCTGGGCGACCTGCTGCGTGGCCTCCGGGTCGTCCAGCGGGCTGCGGGACATGCCGCGCGGGTCGTAGGAGGCGACCGTGTGGTCGATGGCCAGGTCGTCGGCGATGCCGTCGTAGGAGGCGGCGTCGCCCGCGCCGCCGGGGATCAGCAGCAGGAGCGGGCCTGTCCCGCGCACCTCGTAGTGCAGGGTGGCGCCGTCCACGCGCAGGCGGCCGGTGGTCGGGTCGGTCATGATGGGTCTCCTTCACGGGATGCGGGCCAGCGCTCCAGGAGAGCGTGCAGGGCGTCGAGGCAGCGGGCCCACGAGGTCTCCGCCGGGCGCGCGTGCGCGAAGCCGCCGGCGGCCTCGAGACTGACGAAACCGTGCAGCGTGCTGCGCACCAGCCGGACCGCGTCGGTCAGGTCGGGCTCGGCCAGCTCGTAGGCGCGCAGCATGCTGTACGTCAGCTCGACCGCACGTCGCGGCCCGGCGGCCCGGGCCGCGAGCTCGGGATCGATCTGCGTCGGGATCTGCGTGGCGGTGTACCGGCCCGGGTGGGCGTGGGCGTACGCCCGCCAGGAGTCCGCGAACGCCACCAGGGCGTCCTTCCCGGCCCGCCCCGCGGTGGCCTCCGCGATGCGGATGGTCTTCTCGTCCGCCGCCAGCAGCGCGATCCGCCCGCGCAGGTCCTCCAGGCCGCGTACGTGCACGTACAGGCTGGCGTCCTTCACTCCCAGCCGCCGCGCCACCGCCGACATGGTCACGTGTTCGAGCCCGACCTCGTCCGCCAGCTCGGCGCCCGTCAGCGTCACCCGGTCCGCCGTCAACCCGGCCCGCGCCATGCGCGTACCACCTATCTCCTAGAGTCACTCATTAAAACCTAATGACCCTAGGATAAGCCTTGGCCCATTAACCGACAAATCGGTATCAAGTCAGGCGGCGAGCTGACCGGCCACCGGTAGCCGGTCGCGTCGATCCAGCCGCCTGACGGCCGCCGCGGAGACCAGCCCCGCGACGGCCAGCAGCGCCCACGGCAGCCCTGCCGCCCCGAAGGATCGGGCCACGTCGACCAGGGCCCCCGCCAGCAGGTTCCCGGCCAGGATGCCGACGCCGGACAGCAGGTTGTACAGCCCGTAGTAGGTGCCGATCAGCCGATCCCCCGCCATGTCGGCGATGGTGGCCATCTCGAACGGGAAGGCGACCAGCGTCCCCACGGTGAGCAGCAGCGTGCACGCCACCAGGGGCAGCAGCGCCCACCCCGGCGGGAGAGCCAGGTTCGCCACCACGGCCGGGGGCAGGAACGCGACCCCCATGAGGGCCAGGCCGCGGCTGATCGCCTGCCCGCGACTCCACCGGGCCGAGCACCAGGCGGTCAGGCGTACCTGCCCGCCGATGCCGAGCAGCGCCGACAGCGCGTACAACGTCATCACGCCCGCCTGGCCGCCGCCGAGCCGGTCCACCTCCAGCGGCAGCGCCAGATACATCTGGTACGACAGCGCGTAGGAGGCGATCATCGCCGCCGCGAAGGAGACGAAGGCCCGATCGCCGAACGCCCGCCGCCAGTCGCTCAGCACCGGTGGACGCTCACCGGCCGACCCCTGTCGAGCCGGCAGACACAGGCCCTGCAGCACGGTCAGTACGGCGAAGATCGCCGCGGCGGACAGGCACACGGCAGTGAACCCGGCGTTCAGCAGCGCGAGGCCGACGAGGGGGCCGAGCAGAATGCCCCCCTGGTAGAAGACGTTGAACACGGCGAACGCCGTCACCTTGCGCTCCCCCGCCGCGCACGCCAGATAGGCGCGGGCCGCCGGATTGAACAGCGCCCCGGCGAACCCCGTCACGGCGGCCGCCACGATCAGCCACGGCAGCGAGGTGGTCAGCCCGAACAGCGCGAACCCGACGGTCCGCAGCCCGCACCCGAGCATGATCAGCGGCTTGTGACCGACCCGGTCCGCCAGCGTGCCGCCGATCAGGAACAGGCCCTGCTGGCTCAGGTTGCGCAGGCCCAGGATGAGCCCGATCGTCCAGGCGGCCATCCCCACGCCGCTCGACAGGTGCTGGGCGAGGTAGGGCATGAGCATGTAGAAGCCGAGGTTGATGCCCGCCTGGTTGATCTGCAGGAGCTGGATGGGCCGGTCGAAGGAGCGGAACTCGGCCAGCACGCCCCTCATCGCGTACCGGCCAGTGGGTCGCGCACGAGGGTGCAGCGCGTCCAGCGGTGCACCTCCCGCTCGGCCGGCGTGCGCAGCAGGTCCGGCTCGTCGGCCGGGACCGTCCCCAGCAGGCCGTGCGCCCGGCAGTAGTCGTCGTCGAAGACGCTGTTCCAGTACCGCCACGGCCCGTCGGGGAAGACGGCGACGATGGTCCGGTCCGGCTGGGTGCGGGCCAGCCAGCGGGCCGCCAGGGTGACGGCGCCGGTGCTCCAGCCGCCGGAGACGTAGTGCCGGGCGGCCAGGGTGCGGCATGCCCAGACCGCTTCGGCCGGGGCGACCCAGTGGACCTCGGTGAAGGCGTCGTAGGCGACGTTGCGCGGGTGGATGCTGGAGCCGAGCCCGCGCATCAGGCGCGGCCGGGCGGGCTGGCCGAAGATGGTCGACCCCACCGTGTCGACGCCGACGAGCTGCAGGTCGGGGAAGTGCCGGCGCAGCACGCTGGAGATGCCCGCGCTGTGCCCGCCGGTGCCGACCGAGCACACCAGCGTGTCGATCTGCGGCAGCTGGCTCATCAGCTCGTGGGCCAGTCCGGCGTAGGCCTCCACGTTGTCGGGATTGTTGTACTGGTCGGGACAGTAGGACCCGGGTTCCTCGGCGAGCAGGTCGCGCACTCTCTCCAGACGGGCCTGCTGCCAGCCGCCGGTCGGGTGCGGCTCCGTGACGATCTCCAGGCGGACGCCGTAGGAGGCGAGCAGCCGGCACATGAGCGGCTCCATGCCGGCGTCGCCCACCAGCACGACCGGATGACCGAAGACGATGCCGGCGAGCGCGAGACCGAGTCCCAGGGTGCCGCTGGTCGACTCGATGATGGTCGCGCCCGGCCGGAGGTCCCCCCGCGCCTTGGCCTGACGGATCATGTGCAGGGCGGGACGATCCTTGATGCCGCCCGGATTGAAGCCTTCGAGCTTGGCCCAGAACCCTCCCCGGTCCGGCACGAACGGCTCGGAGATGAAGGCCAGTGGCGTATTTCCTACGGTCAGGGAAAGCGCGCGGCTGCCGGTCGGTGGCGTATCTTTCAGGCGCGCGAAAATTGCTTGCGATGACATGGGTGAAATCCCGAAGTAAATAGGTGCGATTCGCGGCATGACAGGATGACCGCGCATCAGGTGGACGGTGAGCGACTTATAGGAGTCGCGCGTCCTATATGCGCATCACACAGATATTTTCCCCATGAGGCGCGATCAGGCGGCATTCCGCTGCCCGGGCCGTGACGCCTTCGGCAGCAGACGGCGGGGAGGAGGCGGCCACCGCCGCGAGCGTGGGCACGCCGACCGTCGGACCGGCCGGATGGGTCGCCGAGCAGTCGGGCCCGGTCCCGTGCCGGTGCCCCTCCGGCAGTTGACGATGCCAGCAGTTCCGGTCGTGATCAGCGGAAACGCCGCTCTCGTCCGCCGCGTGCCCCCTGTCGGCGAGGTGGGCGCTGTGCTCCGACAACTCCAGGGCCGCGCAGGCGCCGCCGTGCGCGAACACCACGCCGATGACCATGACGATCGCGAGCAGCGCATGGGCCACCAGTCGCCCGGCGCGAGAGGCGGCCGGGCAACGCGAATGATCCGTTCGGGTCGCAAGCATCACCGGTGATAATGCCCGAAGTGCTGCCGGGCGCGCCCAGCAATGGCACAGGTTCCGGTAAAGACCCGCCCGTACGTTTCGCGTCATTCTGAGGTCGTTATTACCGACACGGAGAAAGGAACATCATCCGAGCGGGGAATATCGGCCACACTGGCAAGCACGGGCGGTCCTGCGTACCGCCCGTGAATTCTCGCTGATAACAGGTGGAGTCCTCTATGACCTTGTCCAGACGCCGGATCGTCACCGGGCTCGGCGCCATGGCCGCCGGCGCCCTGGCCCGCCCCGTCACGCCGGAGCCATCGAAGCCACCGGAGGCGCTCACCGTGCCGCAGGGCCGCACCCCCGAGGCACTCGCGCGCGACGAGCGCTTCTGGGCGACCGTCGCCCGGCAGTTCCAGGTGAGCCCCGACTTCGTCAACCTGGAGAACGGCTACTACGGGATCATGCCGGAGCCGGTCCGGCAGGCGTACCACCGCAACGTCGACCATCTCAACGAACGGAGCTCCCACCTGCTGCGCACCACCTACAAGCCGCGCGCCGACGAGGTCCGCGACCGCATCGCCGCCCTGCTCGGCGTTTCCGGGAAGGAGATCGCGCTGACCCGGGGCGGCACCGAGGCGCTGCAGAACCTGATCGCCGGTTACGGCCGCCTGCGACCGGGCGACGCCGTGATGTACGCCGATCTCGACTACCACAGCGGCCAGTACGCCATGAACTGGCTGCCGGCCCGGCGCGGTGTCACGGTCGAGCGCATCGTCATCCCCGAGCCCGCCACCCGCCAGGCGGTGCTCGACACCTACGAGCGCGCCCTGAGCCGGGCTCCGAAGGTGCGCCTGCTCCTGCTCAGCCATATGAACAACCGCACCGGCCTGGTCACCCCGGTGCGCCAGATCGTCGCCATGGCCCGCGCGCACGGCGTGGACGTGATCGTGGACGCCGCCCACTCCTGGGGCCAGCTCGACTTCACCCTGCCCGACCTCGACGCCGACTTCGCCGTCTTCTCCCTGCACAAGTGGATGGGCCTGCCGCTGGGCTCCGGATTCCTCTACATCCGCGAGCAGCGCCTGGCCGACATCGACCTCCTCTACGCCGACGAGACCTACCCGGCCTCCGACATCCGCTCCCGCGTGCACTCCGGCACCATGAACGTGGCTCCGTTCCTGACCGCGGACGCCGCCCTGGACTTCCACGAGACTCTCGGCGCGAAGGTCAAGCAGGCCCGTCTGCGCTACCTCCGTGACCGCTGGGTACGTCAGGCGCACGCTCTCGGCGTGCAGATCCTCACCCCGGACGAGCCCGGCATGTACGGCGGCATCACCGCGTTCCGACTACCCGGCCGCAGCTCCAAGGCCGACAACCTCGCCATCGCCGAGGCCCTGATGGACCGGCACCGGATCTTCACCGTCGCCCGCAGCGGCATGAGCGGCGGCGACGCCGTCCGGGTCACCCCGGCCCTGTTCACCTCCGCTGACGAGGTGGACCGGCTGGCGGCCGCGCTGCGCGACCTCGGCGCGCACGCCACGCCTTGACGGGGCCGGCTGCGCCGTTCATGGCTTGACGGCGACCCCGCAGTACGCGTCCACCTTCTCCGGGAGGCCGAACACCTCGGATTCCACCCGCCACTGGGAGACCGACACGACGCCCGGGTCGACGAGCCGCAGGCCGTCGAAGAAGCGGGTGATCTCCTCGGGGGTGCGAAGGCGGTAGTCATAGACCTGCCCCTCGTCCACGAGGTTCGCGGCCTCGGCGGCCTCCTTCGGCTTGACCGTGTTGGTGCCGTCCTCGAGGATCAGGTAGCTGCCGGACGGCAGGGCCGCCATCAGGTGCCTGGTCAGCGCGTACGCCTGATCGTTGTCCGTGATCGTGCCCATCACCCCGAGCAGCATGAGCGCGGTCGGCCGGGTGAGGTCCAGTGTCCTGGCCGCATGGGTCAGGATGGCGTCCGGGTCGCGGACGTCGGCTTCGATGTAGTCGCAGGCGCCGTCGGGGTGGCTGGCGAGCAGGGCCTGGGCGTGGACCAGCACCAGCGGGTCGTTGTCGACGTAGACGATGCGGCTGGTGGGGTCCACGCGCTGGGCGACGTCGTGGGTGTTGTCCGCCGTGGGCAGTCCCGTACCGACATCTAGATATTGTCGTATTTCTGCCTCTTCGGCCACGTAGCGGACGGCGCGTCCTAAGAAGGCCCGGGCGTGCAGGGCGATGTCCTTGATTCCGGGATAGATGTGTTGCTCAAGGTGCTCCGCGGTTTCCCGGTCTACCTGGTAGTAGTCCTTTCCGCCGAGCAAGAAGTTCCAGACGCGGGCCTGGTGGGGCGTGGTGGTGTCGATCTCTGTGGAGGGACGCCGAGGAGGGGTCGGCTCATCCGTCACAAAAACTCCTTGATGTGGTCGTGTCACGGCATTTCACAGTTTGTCCGCCTATAACGCCTCAGCGCCAGAGCGGCGGCCTGCTGGACCGTCGCTCTGGAGTCAGGTTTCGGTCGCCCTCGGGACGAACCGTACGAAGGGTACGAGCCGGCCGACCTCCCGGTAATCCGCCACGCTGCCGTCCACCTCGAACCCCATGATCTTGGAGAGCCGGCGGGCGGCGGCCGGGTGGCGCGGCGCGTACCGTGCCATGAGCTCCGCGCCTTCGTCGGCGGGCAGCGGCGTGGCCGTCACCGGCAGGGTGCGGCCGCCGACCTGGATGGTGACGTCGGGGCTCTTCAGGACGTTCTGGTACCAGTCGGCGCGGGGCCCGAATCCGGAGGCCGCCACCCAGCCGTGCTCATCGTGCTCCACGACTTCGATGACCGCCTGGCGCCGCTGCCCGGAGACCCGCCCGAGGTGGGTGAGCAGCATGAGGCGCTGCCCCATCAGCGAGCCCAACCCGAACCGGTAGAACTGGATGGGCAGGCGCCACAGCCTGCGACGCAGCCCGGTCGGCGGGCCGGGCTTCTTGATGATCCGCATGATCTCAGTCCTTTCTGAGCAGGTCCTCCACCCCGGCGAGCGCCTCGCCGACGGGCAGGTCGTGGTCGAGCATGTGGTGCAGCACCAGCCCGTCGATCAGCGCGGCGACCAGCGTGGCCACCGCCGTCGCCCGCTCCGGCGGCCATGCGGGGTGCAGCTGCCGGATCCGGCCGGCGATCTGTGACCGGGCCTCGCGCAGCTGGTTCCGCAGCACCTCGCCCAGGGCCGGGTCGCGGGTTGCCCCCGCGAGCAGCTCCGCGGACAGCCGGGCCGTCCGCTCGTCACCGGTGGTCTCGGGCAGCAGCCGGCGTACGGCCGCCAGCGCCGCCCACTCGTCCGGCGCGTCGAGGAGCTCGGTGACCAGAGGGTTGATGACCAGCTCCCCCACCCGCCGGACGATCGCCGCGTGCAGTCCCGGCAGCCCGCCGAAGTGGTAGTGGATCAGACCGGCGTTGGTGTCCGCGCGCTCGGCCACCCCACGCGTGGTGACGGCCTGCCATCCCCCCTCGCACAGCAGCGCGATGGCGGCATCCACCAGCTGCTCCCGCCGCCGAAGCCCTCGCGTAGAACTTGGCCGATCGCCCAAGTTAGCCATATGGCCAAGTTACCACTGTGCAGGCGGGTGCCGTCACGCCAAGCTCCGGTCAGCCGGTTCGGCGATACGTCAGCCGCCGCAGCGCGGTCTCCGCCGGCCCGCGCCGGCCCGTACGGGACAGTGTCGCGGCCAGGACCACGGTCCCCAGCCAGGTGAGCACGGCGATGCCGGTCGCCGCGGCATCGCCGACGCGGGTGGCGAGCCCGCCCAGGTACGGCGTGAACAGCAGGACGAAGACCACCGACTGGAGCAGGTAGCAGGTGAGCGACCACCGGCCGCACGCGACCAGCGCGCGGCTCACCGCGCCGGGCCGCCGTCCGTCGCGCCGCCTCCCGGCCACGACGAGTCCGACCAGCGCGGCGTACGCGAGTCCGCCGGCGATGCCGGTGACGCTGTGCAGTGCGTACGCCGAGACGCCGATCGCGTCCGAGGGGATCCAGACCCGCGTGTCGATCAGGGTCAGCGGCAGCCCACCGGCGACCGCGAGCAGCGTGCCCACGGTGACGGTCCGCGACAGCAGTCCCCGATGCGCCGCGGGCTCCTCCAGCAGCCGGCGGCGGGCCGCCCAGATCCCGAGCAGGAAGGCCGGCACGACGCTCATGGCGAAGTAGGTCGGGGTCATCGCGATCCAGCCGACCATCCGCGTCACGGCGGCCTGGAGCGGATCGGCCATGGCGGCGGGCGTGTCGCCCTTCTCGGCGGCCACGGTGAGCAGTCCGAACAGCGTGATCACGACGATGTGCAGGACGGCTCCCACGCCGGCGGCCCAGAACAGGGCCCGGTCGCTGCGCCGGACGAACCCGATGAGCACCAGCCCGACCAGGCCGTACGCGCCCAGAATGTCGCCGAAGAACAGCAGCAGCGCGTGGCAGAACCCGAACGCCAGCAGCCACAGGCTCCGGCGTCGCAGCACACGCCGCACCTGCGGCCAACCGCTTCCGGCGGCGAGCCGCCGGTTCGCTAACTGGACCAGGCCGTAGCCGAACAGGCCGGCGAACATCGGCAGCGCGCGCCCGTCCACCAGGAGGATCTGGATCCCGGCCACCAGCCGGTCGAGGGTGGTTCCGTCCAGGGTGTAGCCGCGGAAGCCCGCCGGGTGTCCGGACAGGTACATGTGCGCGTGCGCGACCGCGATGAGCAGCAGCATGAGCCCGCGCGCGAGGTCGGGAGCCGGCGCCCGCTCGGTGAGCGGCACGGCTCCCTGAGCAGGGGCCGGGGTGATGGTGGACATGGGTCTCCCCCAAAGAGATGGCAAGTGATTGGATACATCAATGTAGCTTATTTTCGTGCCGATAAGCTACAGAATCGTATCTAAGGTTGTGGTCGGTAAGATGCGGTCCCTGGAGCCGGACAGGGGGCGACGATGGGCGAGCACGGCGGCCGGACCCGGCGGCGCGGCGGAGAGCTGCTCGCCGCCATCCACGCGGCGGTGCTGGAAGAAGTGGTGGAGGTCGGCGTCGGGCGACTGACCATGGAAGGCATCGGCAGGCGTGCGGCGACTCCCCGCACCACGCTGTACCGCCGCTGGTCGGACCCGATCGACGTGCTCCTGGACGCCCTCTACCACTCCCATCCGGTCGAGGAGCCGACCCCCGGAGCCGACGATCTGCGCGGCGACCTGATCCGAGCGCTCCAGCTCATGGTCGCGTGGACCCTCAGCCCGGCAGGCCGCGCGGTCGCCGCCATCCTCACCGACCCCAAGGGCGCCCCGAAGGTCTCCGAAGCGCTGTTCGAAAGGGTCTTCGCCAACAAGGGCGGCACGTTCACCAGCACCGTGCTGCGCCACTACGCCGAACGCGGCCACTTCCCCGCCGACCTGCTCACCCCCGTGGTGGCCGACATCGGCGAAGCGCTCGTCACCAAACGATTGCTCGACGGCGCCCCTCCCACCGACGCCGACCTGGCCGACATCGTCGACCAGGCGATCCTCCCGGCCATCGGCCTCGGCCCGTTTAGGGCCACCCCCTGAACCTCGGCCGGACTCCGTGACAAGGACAGCGGGACTCAGTCCTCCCGTGCTTCGCGGCTCGTGCGGAAGACCCACGTACGCAGGAGCAGGAAGCGCACGCAGGTGGCGGCCAGGTTCGCCGTCACCAGCACCCCCAGCTCCAGCGGCCGGGGCGGTGCGCTGTCGGTCGCGTACAGCAGGGCGAGGGCGCCGCCGGTCAGGGCGAGGCTCGCGGCGAAGGCGATGAGGCCCTGGGCCTGCTGCCGCCACCACCGGCCGGGGCCACGCACGCCGAAGGTGAGCCGGCGGTTGAGCGCCGTGTTCCCCACGGCGGTGACGAGGAGGGCGACGAGGTTCGCCGCCTGGGCGCCGGTCGTCCCGCGCAGCAGGGCGTACAGGAGCAGGTAGGCGAGCGTGCTGGCGGTGCCGACGGCGGCGAAGCGCAGCAGCTGGCCCGGCAGGCCGGCGGGCACGCCCGCCACGGGCAGCGGCGTGCGCCCGAGCTGCTCGCGCAGGCCCGCCAGCGGCAGGCTGCCGGTCGCCAGCGCCCTGGCCAGCCGGGCGATGCCCCGGACATCGGCCATGATCGTGGGCAGGAGGTCGACGCGGCTGTCCGGGTCGTCGATCCAGTCGACGGGCACCTCGTGGATGCGCAGCCCGGCGCGTTCGGCGAGGACGAGCAGCTCGGTGTCGAAGAACCAGCCGGTGTCCTCCACCAAGGGCAGCAGCCGGGCCGCGACGTCGGCGCGCACCGCCTTGAAGCCGCACTGCGCGTCCGAGAAGCGGGCCGCGAGCGTGCCGCGCAGCAGCAGGTTGTAGCAGCGCGAGATGATCTCCCGCTTGGGGCCGCGGGTCACCCGGGACCCGCGCGACAGGCGGGAGCCGATGGCCAGATCGGAGTGGCCGGTGATGAGCGGGGCCACCAGGGGCAGCAGGGCGGCCAGATCGGTGGACAGGTCGACGTCCATGTACGCGAGAATCTGCGCGTCGGAGGCCGACCAGGTGTGCTTGAGCGCCCGGCCACGCCCCTTGGCCGTCAGCCGGACGAAGGACACCTCCGGCAGCTCGGCGGCGAGCTCGGCGGCGATCCGCGAGGTCCTGTCGGTGCTGGCGTTGTCGGCGACCGTGATGCGAAAGGGGTAGGGGAAGCCGGTCGACAGGTGGGCGTGCAGGCGGCGTACGGACGGTTCGAGGTCGTTCTCCTCGTTGTGGACGGGGACCACGACATCGAGCACCGGGGCGTTGTGACCTGCGGAAGCCGTGGCCGCGACGGGCGCGGGAAGCGTCGAAGGGCTCATGCCTCCACTTTCGGTCGGGCGGCTTTCCCGCAGTTGTGGTGTTGCTGTGGCCGGCCTGTGAATGTTCGCACGAGGGCTTCCCGCCAGGCCATCACGTCATGCCCCGGGCCGTTCTGCCCACCCGGTGCCGGGTGGGCAGCGGCGAGTCGTACCCCCTGGTCAGGGGGCGGTCAGGTCGTAGACGGTGACGTCGCCGACCGTGGTGGCGGTGAAGGTGGCCGCCACCCAGGCGGAGATCTCCGCACTGGCGTTACTGCCCCCGGTGCCGCCCCGCATCCGGCCACCTGCCCCACCACCTGCCCCACCATCTGGCCCATCACCGGGCCCATCACCAGGTCCGCCGCCTGGCCCGCCTTGTGGTCCGCCGCCACCGATGAAGTAGTGGATCTTCCGCTCGGTCACGTACTTCTGGAACTGGGCCAGCGTGGGCGAGGGGTCGCTGCCGTTGAAGCCGCCGACGGCCATGACCGGCGCGCCGGTGGCCAGCTGGTAGCCCGAGGCGTTCTGGGAGCCGATCGCGGCGGCCACCCAGGTGTAGGCGGCGGCGTCGCGCTTGAGCAGCGCGACCATGTCCGCGCTCGCCGTGGAGCCATTGATCAGCCCGTTCATGCCGCCGCCGCGCCCTCCGCGAGCTCCCGGGCCCCGCTGGTTCCCCGGCTGTGGCATGCCGCCCAGCACGCCGGGTCCGTACGGCCCGAAGCCGCGCCCGAGCCCGCCGGGCCCGCCGGGCCCGCCGAAGCCGCCCGCCACGGCAGGCCCGGCCGACGGGATGGAGCCGCCGTGCGGGGTCGCCGCCGTGTCGATCGCGTACGCCGCGGGCCCGGCCAGGACGACGACGAGCGCCGCCGCCGCGACCGTTCCGGCCACCCGCGCGGACAGCCGTACGGACACGAGCAGCCCGGCGGCCGCGAGCAGCCCGGCGACCAGCACCGGCCAGCGCAGCCACGGCACGAAGGTGTCGCTGCGGCCGAGCAGTTCGAACGACCACCAGCCCGTCACCACCACCGCCGCGGCGCCGGCCAGTGAAACCCGGACGTCGGCCCGCCGCCGCCACAGCATCACCGCGCCCATCCCGGTCAGCGCGCCGATGGCGGGGGCGAGCGCGACGGTGTAATAGGCGTGGAAGATGCCCGCCATGTAGCTGAACACCCCGGCGGTGACCAGCAGCCAGCCGCCCCACAGGACGAACCCGGCACGAGCGCGGTCCGTACGTGCCGTCCGTGCGGTCATGACCAGGCCCGCCACCAGCAGGATGAAGGCGGCGGGCAGCAGCCAGGCGATCTGACCGCCCTGCCCGGCGTCGAACATCCGCGTCCAGCCGGTCTCGCCCCAGCCGCGGCCCGGCCCGCCGCCGACGCTGCCGGTCTCGTTGCCGTTCAGCCTGCCCAGGCCGTTGTAGCCCAGGGTCAGCTCCAGCAGGCTGTTGTTCTGCGAGCCGCCGACGTACGGGCGCATCGAGGCGGGGACGAGCTCGACGACGGCGACGTACCATCCGGCCGACGCGAGCAGCGCGGCTCCCGCCAGGAGGAGCTGCCAGACGCGCCTGCCCAGCTTGGGTGGTCCGGCGATGAGATACACCAGCGCGAACACCGGGACCACCAGCAGTGCCTGCAGCATCTTGGCGAGGAAGCCGAACCCGACGAAGACGCCGGCCCACACCAGCCACTTCGTCGCGCCGCTCTCCACGGCCCGGACGATCGCGTACGCGCCGGCGACCATGAGCAGCACCAGCAGCGCGTCGGGGTTGTTGAAACGGAACATCAGCACCGCCACCGGCGTCAACGCGGTCGCCGCCCCGGCGATCAGGCCCGCCGCGGGGCCGTACCAGCGGCGCACGGTCGCGTACAGCAGCCCGACCGTGGCCACGCCCATCAACGCCTGGGGCACCAGCAGGCTCCAGGCGTTGACGCCGAACAGCCGCGCCGACAACGCCATCGCCCACAGCGAGGCCGGGGTCTTGTCCACGGTGATCGAGTTGGCGGCGTCGGAGGAGCCGAAGAAGAAGGCCGTCCAGCTCTGCGATCCGGCCTGCGCCGCGGCCGCGTAGAACGAGTTCGCCCAGCCGGAGGCGCCCAGACCCCAGAGATAGAGCATCGCGGTGGCCGACAGCAGCGCCAGCAGGGCCGGGCGGACCCAGGCGGCGTCGTCCGCCCGGCCGCGCAGCCATCTCCTGGCGCGCGGCACGCCGGGCGGGCCCACGGGCGGCGCGGGCAAGGTCGAGGTCATCGGTCGCGTCCTTTCATCCGGTTCAGCCACCAACGGTGGGCCACCGGCCTGTACGCGACGTGTGCCATCGCTGTGCGGCACCTGTGAGCCTCGGCATGCGCCGGGCGTTCAGGGCGCCTCCAGCGGACCGGGTCAGACGGCGAAGAGCAGGGCGGCGCTGAGCAGGACGATCAGGGCGGTGGCGAAGTGGATGCCGAACGCGGTCGCCTTCGTGCCCCCGTTGCGCAGCACGATCAGGGTGTCGCCCAGCGGCACCAGGGCGACGACCAGCATGAACCAGGCCTCGGCCTGAGCACCGGCGAAGGCCAGCAGGGCCAGGCCGACGAGGCCGTAGGTGCCGTCACGCACGCCCTTGATCGTCAGGTAGGCGCGGTCCTCCTTGGCGGGGACGCCGTAGCCCGCGGCGGCGGCGTACGGCGCGAACAGGAAGCGACCCCCGAGGAACAGGCAGAACAGGTTGAGGGCGATGGCAAGACCGTACGCAAGGGTGGTGAGCATGGTGCGACTCCATAATCTAGCGCTGCTAGGAACAAGCTCAACGCTAGCGCACCCATGCATCGTTGCGCTAGCGGTGCTAGATTTCGGAGCATGTCGATACAAGCCCGCAAGGAACGCGACCGCGCGCAACGGGAGAAGCTGATCATCACGGCCGCTCGTGAGCTGGCCGAGGCCGAGGGCTGGGACGCGGTGACCACGCGGCGGCTGGCCGAGCGGGTCGAATACAGCCAGCCGGTCCTCTACAGCCACTTCAAGGGCAAGGACGCGATCACCACGGCCGTCGCCCTGGAAGGCTTCGCCGACATGGCCGCCGAGCTACGCGCGGCCCGCACCGCGGCAGGCGACCCCGCCGACGCCCTCGCCCGGCTCAGTGCCGCCTATGTGGCGTTCGCCGACCAGCGCCCGGCCCTCTACGACGCCATGTTCAGCCGGAAGGTCAACCTGCCGTTCGCCACCCCGCAGACCCCGGCCGCCCTGCGCGCCGCGTTCGACGAATTCGTCGAGGCCGTCAGCCCGCACGCGCACGACACCGACGCGGCCCTGCTGGCCGAGACCTTCTGGGCCGCCCTGCACGGACTGGCGATGCTGATGCGCGACGGCAGGATCCCCCGCGAGCACCACGACCTCAGACTCGCCCTCCTCCTCGCGTCCTTCACCCATCGGCCCGCCTCTTCGACCTGACGGCGCGGGCTCGGTGTACTTCCCGCTGGAGAGCTACCTGTCCATAGTGATGCAGGTCGATCGCCGAGCACATGCCCATGGAGACCGCTCACATCGTCGGCGGCGACCACGTCACGTCGTCCGTACTCCCTGCTGCCGAGCAGGTGGAAGCCAGGTTCTACGTCTCGGGCGTCGACGTACTCGCGCCGGACGACACCGCGATCGCCGTGGCGTTCGGCGACTCCTGCTCTCCCTCCCCGGCCTGACCCACGTCCTGGTGCACTTCGGCATCAACGACCTCGGCCTGCCCGGCATGTCCGGCGAACCTCCCGTCACCTCCGACGCCCTCATCGAGGGCTTCAAGACCCTGGCTCAGCGCGTCCACCAGGCCGACCTGAAGATCCTCGTCGCCACCATCGGCCCCTTCGCGGGCGCCGTCTACCCCGGGATCAGCACCCCCGAGGGCCTCGCCGCCCGACGCGAGGTGAACGACTGGATCCGTACCACCGACACGTTCGACGCCGTCTTCGACGTGGCCCGAGCCGTCGAGAACCCCGAAGCCCCCGACCACATCCACCCCGACCTGGACAGCGGCGACGGCATGCACCCCAACGACAAGGGCGCCCAGGCCATGGCCAACGCCGTAAACCTGGAAACCCTCGCCCTCTAGACACGATGACGGCAAGCGCCGCCACACCGTCCGGTGACCTGTCCGATCCTGGACCGAATCCAGCGGTTGTAGAGCCTGCGTGCCCACAGATAACTGACCAGGGCGATGCCCGCGCTCCACACAGCCGCCTCCAGGAAGCCGGATCCGGCCGGACGCCCGGCCAGCAGCGCACGCCGTCGTCTACCCCTGCTAGCCGAAGGAAATTCGCCTCGGCAACGCCGTCGCCAAGGAGGTCTACTGCTACACGAACCGGCGTCCAGCGCCCTCCGGCCGGCGGCCCCGGCCGTCTCGGGGCAGTCAACCCCGGAGCTGCACCTGATTTGACCTCGAGCTTGGTTGAGGTTGCATGCTGGGGCCGACATCAGCTGAACAGGGGAGAGCGTTGTGCGTGCGGTGTGGTTGAAGGAGTTCGGCGGGCCCGAGGTGCTCGTACCTGGCGACGCCCCCGATCCGGTCCCAGGGCCGGGGCAGGTGTTGATCGACGTCGCCTACGCCAACATCACCTTTGTGGAGACCCAGTTCCGGTCGGGCGCTCCGTCGCCGTTCAAGCCGGACCTGCCGATGATCCCGGGCAACGGCGTCGGCGGCATCGTCACGGCGGTCGGCGAAGGTGTCGACTCCGGCCTGGTCAGCCGTCGGGTGGTGACCTCCATGGGCGGCTCCGGCGGCTATGCCGAACGGGCCGCGGTGGACGCGTCCGGGCTCTTCACCGTCCCCGACGGCCTGGAGTTGGACGACGCGGTCGCGATCTTGGCCGACGGGCGTACCGCGACCATGATGATCCGGGCGACCGCGCCACAGCCCGGCGAACGGGTTCTCGTCGAGGCGGCGGCCGGCGGCGTGGGCTCGCTCCTCGTGCAGCTCGCCAAGTCGGCGGGCGCCGTCGTCGTCGGGGCGGCCGGGGGCTCGCGCAAGACCGGTGTGGCCCGCGACCTGGGCGCCGACGAGGTGGCCGACTACACGGCTCCGGGCTGGACCGACGGGGTCGCCCCCGTCGACGTCGTCCTCGACGGGGTCGGCGGTGACATCGGCCGGGCAGCCTTCGAACTGCTCGGCCGAGGCGGGCGGATGGTCAGTTTCGGGTGGGCGAGCGGAGAGTGGGCCGGCATCGAGGAGGAGGCTGCTGTCGCGCGCGGCGTCACGCTCGTCCAGGTGAAGCCCACCCCGGAGACCATGCGCGAGTACACCGAGAGCGCCCTCGCCGAGGCCGTGGCCGGACGGCTGCGGCCGCTGATCGGGCAGTGCTTCCCCCTCGACCGGGCCGCCGCCGCGCACGCCGCCATCGAGTCGCGCGTCAGCGTCGGCAAGACCCTGCTCAAGGTGCGCTGATGCTCAAGGTCGGCGTGAACCTACCGTCGTTCGGCGTGGATGAGACCGCCGGGGTGCGCGAGCATGCCCGGCACGCCGAGGAGCTCGGCCTGGAGTCGATCTGGGTCGGTGACCACCTGATCCCGGTGCGGCCGTTCCTCGACAGCACCATGGTGCTGGCCACGGCCGCCGCCGTCACCGAGCACGTCAAGATCGGCTTCGGGGTGATGGTCTTGGCGCTGCGTCCGGCCGCCTGGGCCGCCAAGCAGATCGCCAGCCTGCAGCACCTGTCCGGCGGCCGGGTCTTGCTCGGCATCGGCTCGGGCGGCAGCGTGCACGGCGACGCCGCCTGGCGGGCCGTCGGCATCCCCTACGCCGAACGCGCGCAGCGCACCGACGCCGCCCTGGAGATCCTGCCGAGCCTGGTCGAGGGCAAGCCCACGAACGTGAACGGCGAGGTGATCACTCTCTCGCCGGGCGCAACGATGCCGCCCCTCCTCATCGGCGCGGGCCCCATGCGCCGAGCCGCCCGTTTCGCCGACGAATGGTATCCGGCGTTCTCCACCCCGGCCGAGATCGCCGAACAGACCCGGCGGCTGGCCGGCCTCGCCGCCGAATACGGCCGCCCGGCGCCGCGCGTCACGATCGGCCTCAGCGTCGGCCTCGGTGACCTGCCTGCGTCGGTGATCGACGCTCAAGCCCGGTCGCTGATGGAGTACGGGATGACCGAGGCGGAGGCCCGTGGCGGCCTGGTCACCGGCCCACCCGCCGCGGCCGCTGAACGGCTCGCCGCGCTCGCCGAGGTCGGCGTGCACCGCGTCATCGCGATGCCGTTCCCCGCCGACCGCCTCCGCCAGAGCGAGCTGCTGGCCGAGACCAACCGCCTCCTCAACGGCCGTCCGAAGCCGGCAGCCGTACGGTGAAGATCGTGCGGCCGGGCGCGCTCTCGACCGCCACGCTGCCGCCCTGCGCCGCAACCACCGCGTGCACGATGGCCAGCCCCAGGCCCGTGCTGCCCGCTGCCCGGGAACGTGAGCTGTCACCGCGCGCGAACCGCTCGAAAACATGCGGCAGCAGCTCGGCGGGGATGCCAGGCCCGTTGTCCACGACGCGCAGCACCGCCTCCCGACCGCTCACGCCGACGCCGACGGTGACCCGGGTCCCCTCCGGCGTGTGCGTACGGGCGTTGCCGAGCAGGTTGGCCAGCACCTGCTGCAGCCGCGCCGAGTCGCCCACCACGACGACCGGCTCCTCGGGCAGGTCCAGCTGCCAGTCGTGACGCGGGCCCGCCGCGTGCGCGTCGCTGACGGCGTCGACCGTCAGCATGGACAGGTCCACCTGGTCGTGCGCGAGCGGGCGTCCCGCGTCCAGGCGGGCCAGCAGCAGCATGTCCTCGACCAGGGCCGTCATGCGTTCCGCCTCGGACTCCACCCTGCGCAGCACGTGCGCCACCTCAGGCGGCACCGGTTGCCCGCCGCGCCGGCTCACCTCCGCGTAGCCGCGGATGGCCGCCAGCGGCGTGCGCAGCTCGTGGCTGGCGTCGGCGACGAACTGGCGTACCTGCGTCTCGCTGGCCTGCCGTACCTGCAGAGCGTTGCCGACGTGGTCGAGCATCCGGTTCAGGGCCGCGCCGACCTGGCCGACCTCGGTGCGGTCGTCGGCGTCCCGCTCGGCGACCCGCTGGGGCAGCTCCACCTCGCCGCGGTCGAGCCTCAGCTGGGACACCCGGGTGGCGGTGGCCGCCACCCGGGACAGCGGCCGCAGGGTCCGCCGTACGATCACCACGCCCAGATAACCGACCCCGGCCAGCGCGAACACGGTCACCCCGGCCACCACCCCGGCCACCAGGTACAGCGTCTCCCGCGTCTCGGCCAGCGGCAGCCCGGTGACGAACACGTCACCGTCGGGCATCCGCCGGGCGACCAGGCGGTAGTCGCCCAGCTCGCCGAGGTCGTAGCTGCGGGGCACCGCGTCGGCGGGCACGCGCAGCAGCGTCGTCTCCTGTCCGCCCAGGTCAGGCGGCGTCTGCCCCTGTTCGGGGAGCACACCGGCATAGACGACCTGGCCGTACCGGAGGTGCGCTGCCAGCGTGCCGATCACCTGCCCCGGCGGGAACCTGGGCTCGCGCGGGCTGAGCGGCGGCAAGCGGTCGAATCCGCGCGGCACCCGGGCCGCCGCCGCCGTCAGCTGGTCGTCGACGCGGCTGTACAGCGCTCTGACCAGCGTCGCCTCGGTGGCCACGCCGACGATCAGGAACGCCAGCGCCAGCAGGCCGACCATCGCCGCGACCAGGCGCGCCCGCAGCGACCAGCGCCCCGGATCACGCCAGCGCGGCGGCTCATTCGCTCGGCTTGAGCACATACCCCGCACCACGCAGCGTGTGGATCATCGGCGGCAGGCCCGCGTCGATCTTCTTGCGCAGGTACGAGATGTACAGTTCCACCACGTTGGCCTGCCCGCCGAAGTCGTAGTTCCACACCCGGTCGAGGATCTGCGCCTTGCTGAGCACCCGGCGTGGATTGCGCATCAGATAGCGCAGCAGCTCGAACTCCCTGGCCGTCATGTTGATCAGCTTGCCGCCGCGCCGGACCTCATGGCTGTCCTCGTCCAGGACCAGATCCCCGACCACGATCTGGGAACCGGCCAGCAGCTCCGACCTGGCCGCCCGGCGGATCAGCCCGCGCAGCCGCGCCACCACCTCTTCCAGGCTGAACGGCTTGGTCACGTAGTCGTCGCCGCCCGCCGTCAGCCCGGTGATGCGATCTTCGACGGAGTCGCGCGCCGTCAGGAACAGCACCGGCACGTCCGGCGACTCCGCGCGCAGCCGCCGCAGCACCTCCAGGCCGTCGATGTCGGGCAGCATCATGTCGAGCACGACAGCATCGGGGCGGAAGTCACGGGCGGCGCGCACGGCGCCCAGACCGTCGGCGGCGCTGCTCACCTCCCAGCCTTCGAAGCGCAGCGCCATCGTCAGCAGCTCCGCCAGCGTGGCCTCGTCGTCGACCACCAGCACCCGCACCGGGCTGCCGTCGGGCCGGCGCAACTGCCCGCGAGCCTCCGCATTCGCCATGCTCATGGTCCGATCGTGGGGGACGATTCTGTGCGTGTCCTTAGCCCAACCTGTCTACCACCTGTGAGAACACGCTCCCGTCCGCCACCGAGGAGGGCGACCGCCACCGCCACGAACCCCGCGGTCACGGGTCGACGGCGCTCGTACCGACGCTGGCGGCGCAGACGCGCTCGGTTCGTGGTGTCGGTTTCCGAAGTCCCGTGCACGGATATCAGGAGTCGTCTGCACACGCGCGCTGAGGGGCGGAGCGCGGACGGCGAATGGGCGGTAGATGGCGGCGGCGAGGTAGCGGCCAGGACTGATGGGCTTCTTGTCGCCTTCCTGGACGGTGGCCGGGTCGTCGAGGAGGGCGATCACGAGGAGCGGGTACGCCGCAGCGGCCGCTACGTCGATTTCCTGCACGTTGGTGCGGTAAGCTCCTGGTAGCAGCTAGCCAAATTTGGCTAGCGAAGTTCGGGAGGGTTCGATGAAGCCGGTACGGCTGCTGGTCCTGGGCGCGCTGCGCAGGCGCGTGCGCGCCCACGGCTACCAGGTCCGCGCGGATCTGGAGTCGTGGGGGGCGCACGAGTGGTCGACCGCCACCTCGGGCTCGGTCTATCACGCGCTCAAGAGCATGGCCGGTCAGGGCCTGCTGGTGGCGCACGAGACGGTCGCCTCCGCAGCCGGGGGGCCGCCGCGGATCGAGTACGAGCTGACCCGGCAGGGCGAGCAGGAGTACCTCGACCTGCTGGGTCAGGCGCTGGCTGACCGCGAGCCGAGCCTGGACGTGCTGGGCGCCGCTGTCGGCCTCATCGAGGACCTTCCCCGGGAGCGGGCCCTGGAGTTGCTGCGCGAGCGGGCCCGCGCCATGCGCGAGTGGCGCGCGAGCATCACCGCGTACCTGCCCGATGGCACGGATCTGGCGACCTGGGGCCCGGTGGGCGAGGTGCTGTCCCTGTGGCTGAGCACCGCCGACGCCGGCGCCCAGTGGACCGACCAGATGATCCGCCGCCTGGAAGAGGGCGCGTTCACCATGGCCGGCGAATAGGAGTTCCCCCGATGGCCAACGAGATCGCCATACCGCTGCTTCCCTGCCGCTCCATCGACGAGATGGCCGACTTCTACACGATGCTCGGTTTCCGCCGGATCTACTACCAGGTTCGGCCGAACCCGTACGTGTTGCTCAAGCGCGAGGATCTCCAGCTAGGCTTCTTCGGCATGCCGGAGGCGTTCAAGCCGGAAGACTCCTACGGGACCTGCGTGATCGTCGTGCCGGACACCGGAGAGCTGTTCGAGGCGTTCGCCGCGGGCATGCGCGCGGCGCACGGCAAGCTGCTGGTCTCCGGCATCCCCCGGATGACCCGGCCGCGCAGGCGGAAGAACGACGGCAACCACTCCGGCTTCGCCGTCATCGACCCCGGCGGCAACTGGATCCGCTTCATGGCCGCCCGCCCCCTGCCGGAGAAGGAGGAGGCCACGAGCAGGTTCACCACCTCGCTGAACCGGGCGGTCGTGATGGGCGACTCCCACGGCTCGCACGAGCGGGCGGCCGAGATCCTGGACGGCGCCCTGGAGCGGGACAAGGACACCGCGTCGGCGGCCGAGCTGCTGGAGGCGCTGGTCTACCGGGCCGAGCTCGCCGTCCGCGCCAAGGACCACGCCGCCGCCGGGCATGCCCTGGCCCGGGCGCGCGCCCTCACCCTGACCGAGGCAGAACGCGAGCAGCTCGCCCAGTCCCTGGCGGCCATCGACGACCTCGAGGCCGTGCTAGGTCTCTGACCGGGTACGGCGCCTGCGCGGGGCCGCCAAGCGGGGCGGCTGCGCGCATGTGGTCGCGCACGCGAGTCGCGCTGCTTCAGGACATCTCAAGCAGCGCGGACTCCGACACGGACTGAATCAGATCCTGGACGCGTATTTCCGGCCCTGGAGAATTCGGTCGGCACCGTGCGGGCCTGCGCGGTGTTCAGGCAATCCCGGGCCACGGTGCACCGCCGACGCAACCCGCGCCCGCCCGTACAGGGACCGCGCCGGCCCTTTCACACCCGGCAGGTCACCGCGACGGGAAAGTCATCATCGGTGAGTTCACGGACCAGCGCGTCTCCTATTTGGGAGCACGTTCTCCCGGGCGAAATACGCGGCCGCCCGCTGGAGGATCTCATCCTCCAGCTCAAGCTGCCGGGTTAGCAAGGACAAAGACCGGTTTATCACCCTTACGGGCAAGCTCGACGGCACGCTGACGGAACTCAATCAGGGGAAGAGATTCGGCCAGTTGCCGCCGCGAGCCCGTACGTCCGCGGCTATCTCGTGTACCGACCGACCATCGGTGTCGACGCGCAGATCGCCTGCCGCGGCGCTGTCGAGCGCCTTGGCCTCGTGCGCCGCTCGTTCGGCGATACGGTGCAGGGCGTCCGAGCCCAGCCCCCGTAGCTCATCACCCGGTGTGGCCGGCCCTCCTCCCCGGCCACGTCGCGCGACGCGCTCGGCCAGCGTTGCCGGCCCCGCATGCAGTCGGCACACGGTCAATGCCACGTCGGGCAGCAACTCGGCGTAGCCACGGAGAGTGTCGTCGGAGTCTGCTTCCCCGGAGACGACCAGGCACCGGGCGCCGGCCGCGCGATGCCCTGCCCAGATGGCCGCGAGGTTGCGGGCCTTGAGGCGATGGCCGACCACGTCATCGTCCGCGGCAGGACGCAGCGCTCCGATCTGCTGCACATCGACGTAGGCAGCTCGCACGCCGGTCCGGTAGACCTGCGTGAAGATCTCGTAGCCGACCGTCGACTTCCCGACCGCCGTGGCGCCGGACAACCACAGCACGGGTACCGGCGCGGAAGCGGGTACGGCATCCGCCTGGGAGGTCGGGTGGTCCTGCTGGTCGACGACGCTGTGGAACGTCGCGGCCGGAAGGGTGCCCGGCCATCCGCCAACCCGCTCACAGACCAGCCGGGCCGCCTCGGACACCCCTAAGCCGCCGGTGTCCACGCACACGTCGGCATAGTTACTGCGCTCCAGGGCTTCCGCTTCAATGACCGCCTCCTGCACCAGATGCGGACGCCAGCCCCGCATGAGGAACCGTTCCTTGAGCTCAGCGCTATCAACGCGCAGCCGGCACACCGTGAACGCAGCCCCGGGAAGAAGGGCGGTGTACTCACGAACCTCCTCGGGAGTGTCCACGAAGCCCGCAAGGATCAGACATTGCACCCCTTCCTGCCGGAAGTGTGGCCACATCGCAGCCAGATTCCGCGCGCGGAGGCGATGCGTCAGGTCCTCTGGCATGGGGTAGCACAGGCTGATCTGGTCAGCGTCGACAAACGCCGTCGTGACGCCAGTACGACTCAGCTGCGCAAACACCTCCCAGCCAACCGTGGACTTCCCGACACCCGTGGGTCCCGAAAGCCAGAGCAGAGGTAGAGAATCGTTGGTCACCCGCGCGACCGTAGCGGGCTCCCGGTGCGGCGAGCGACTACATTTCGCCGCCGTCAGGGGGCGGGTGAGACGCCGAAACGGACGACAACTCGTCCTCGCGGCGCGCAGCAGGTCGCTCCAGTGGGTTTCGATCACCCAAAGCTACTTCGGAGCCGGAGTCACATTCGGGAGAAGATCCTCGTGTCAATCGCGTTGGCGATTGGCCAACTCCGCTGTGACCGCCCGCTCCCGTAGCCGCCCGGCCTCCGCCCGCGCCGCCTCCACCTCCGCGCGCGCATCCTCCAGACGGGCCCGCTCCAACCGCAGGTCAGCCAGCAACTGATCCCGTTCGCGAACCGCGGCCTCTGCCCGCGTCCTCTCCCCCTCGGCCCTGGCCCGCTCCTCCAGAACAGCGGCCTCGGCCTCCTTCTCCACCGCGGCGAGCCGCTCGGCCGCCATCGCCAGCTCGCGCCGCCTGTTCTCCTCCGCCCGCGCGACCTCGGCGCCGGCCGCCTCACGCACCTGCGCCGCCTCGTTGAGCGCGACGGCGCGCTCCCGCTGCGCCTCCGCGCCGACTCGCTCGGCGCTCTCCGCGCGCGCCACCGCCCGGTCACGCTCCTGTTCGGCAGCCTGCGCCGTGGCCGCCGCCGCGGCGACGTCCCGCTCGGCCCGTTCCCGCCCGCGCACGGCCACCGCCATCTCCTCGCGCGCCCGCGTCTCTCCCTCCCGCGCCTGCTCAGCCTCCTGCCGAGCCTGTACGACCTGCGCCCGCGCCTCCTCCGAACGCGTCTCGGCCGCCTCCACCTGCCCGGCCAACTCCCGAACGGCCTGCTCCCTGGCCCGTTCGGTCTGCTCGACGCGTCGTACCGCTTCCTCGGCCCGCTGCTCGGCCACCTCCGCCCGCCGACCGGCCTCCTCGGCGGCCTGCAGTGCCTGCCGCTCGGTGCTTGCCGCCTCCCGCAACGCCGCTAGCGCCTGCTCACGGGCCCTTTCGGCATCGCCGAGCGCGTTGTCCCGCTCCGCCTCGGCCTCGTCCAGCCGCTCGCGCATCTCCCCGGTCTGCCGGCGTGCGTGCTCGGCGGCCTCGCGCGCCAGCCGTACCTGCTCGAACGCCTGCTCCCGCTCGGTGCGCGCGATGGCCACCCGGGTGTGCGCCTCAGCCTGCACCGCGCTCAGCCTGGCCTCCACCCCGGCCGGGCTCAACTCGTCGGACAGCGCCTGCGCGAGCGGCTCGATCGCCGCGGCCAGCCCGCTCTCCATCCGCTCGTACAACTGCTCAGCCCTGGCCAGCGCCCCCTCCAGCCCAGGCGTCGCCCGCCGCAACTCGCGCTCCCGCTTCGCCGCGGCCTGACAGTCCCCTTCGGGACAGTAGGCCTTGGGCCGCCCCCTCCCCCGCCGCTGCTCGATGGGCGCCCCACAGTGCTTGCACGGCGTAACCGTGCCGCTCTCACCAGTCACCGCAGCAGCCTACCATTTTCGATTTTCTAGAAAATCGAAATCAGAAATTAGGTTCTGTTGTGTGCCTCCAAAGTGACCGTAACTTGCGAGAATGCAGAATTCCCGCAAGTAAGCGCACAAGGCGATCCGCACCCAGCGACCGGGTGAAGATTGCCGTGAAGTTGTCCGGCGGGTCTGCCACTCCCGATTTTGCTGAGCGCTCCGGAGCGGGACCCTGGCCGCTGTCGCCGGGTCCCGATTTGCGGGACGCTGTGGCGCTCGCTGGATCTGCGCGCCACGGTCGGCGTCCCGGTTTCCGGGATCCTGACCGTTTCCGGGACGCTGCCCCGGGCCGGGAAGGTTGTCTCCCGCACCGGCGGGGAGCTGGCCGACGTCGCCGGCCTCCCGCAGGTCGCTGAGCTCGGGGGCAAGCTCTCGGATGCGGAAGACGGCGCGCCGGTGCTTGCGGCCCGCCTCGACGCTGGAGCACGCCCTTGTCGATGAGGCTTTTGATCACCGCATAGCACTGGCTGCGCCGGGCCCGGCGCAGGAAGGGGTGCCAGTAAGAACGCTGTCATAGGCCCCAAACGGCGTTGATCTGGGCTGGTGGGAGGCCGGATGCAGAATCCTGATCAGCCGATCAGCCAGTTCTCAACGAGGTTGATCACGCTTGGGGAGCTTTGGCGGCCGTGATGCGGGCGGCGTACACCCGGTAGGCCTTGCGCGCGGCCGGGCGGTGCCGTCGCCGAGGGCGACGCTTTGCTCCAGGGCGGCGCGGTGGAGGGCAAGCGGACTAATGGCTGTCCCGCCCGGTTCCTCGACCCCGCTTTCGAAGAACCGGGCGGGGTGTCATCGACGCGCTTCGCGGCACTGCCGCATCGTCTCGATGAATGAGCCCGAGGTGGAGGGGCAGACCTGGATTTCCTGCCCTTCCTGGTCGAGTACCTTGCGTCGGCCCAACGGTTCCTTCAGCGTGATGGGCACGGCTTGGTCGGCACCGGTCTCTATCTTCACGTCGGAGGCGTCAGGGCAGATGTAGCGCAGCACCACCCGCACGGTGACGCTGGTCGGTGACTCGACCGCCTCGGCCCGTTCGACCGCAGTACAGATTGTGCCGCCTGATCCCATGACTCCGTCGGCGTGCAGGGTGATGGCCCGTCCTCCAGGGGCCGCCTCGACCACGGATACCTGTGCGTCGAAGGGTTTGGCCGGCTCCTGCGCGCAGGCGGCAGCCAGCATCGTGAGGGCCAGGATGCAGCTGGCGCGCAGGAGGGAGAACGGGCCCGGTGAATTCATCTCTTGTAGATGTCCTTGCCGACGGCCTTCATCACGTCATGGAAGTCGGTGAAGGTGTGGACGCAGGTGTCCTTGACCGGTGTCGTCTCGTCGGCGTTGGATCCGCTGGTGACGCCCTTGGCGACGACCGAGCCGTCGGATCGGAAGGTGTAAACCGGTCCACCCGAGTCGCCGTCGATGACGCACTTGCCGCGTTTCTTGCCGACCTGAACCCAGCGCACTGTTTCTTTGCTGCCGTCTTCGCTCTTCATGTCGATCTTCCAGGCGATGTCGGTGACCTTCCATCCGCAGATCTGCCCCGTGGAAAGCCCGTCAGTGCAGCACAGGTCGTTTTCCTCCGCGCGGATCGAGTAGCGTCCGGTGACCCAGCGCTTCTCGGCGGAGTTCTTGTCGCCGATGAAGATGGTGGGGCTTGTGCCGCAGATGTCCGCGTGTAGCAGGCCTAGATCGCCGTAGTACGTCGGCTACCGTTCAGCAGGAGTTGCAGAGCCAGCTAGATGCTCTAAAGGCCGCGGCGTGTGACCCGGTCTTCTCGGAGAAGATCAGCACCCGGGTCAAGGTGCGGCCGCAGTTCGCTAAGGCGATGGAGTACGCACGCACCATCAAGCAGGCCGTCCCGCATCAGCGGGTGATCTTCACGGTGCATGAGATGAAGCGCCTGGGCCGCGGTGCCGCGGAGCTGCTCACCATCGCCGAGGGGTTGCGCCAGGCCGACATCCAGCTTGAGCTGCTGACCGGGCCGCTACAAGGCCTCTACGATCCCAGCGGGCACGGGGCGGCGCTGTTCGCCTTCTTCGCCGGCATGGCCGAGTCTGAGCGGGAATACATTCGGGAGAAGTCGCTGGAGGGCCAGGCCTCGGCGCGTGAGCGCGGCCGCCACGGCGGGCGTCCGAAGGTGCTCGATGACGACATGATCGCTTATGCGCGGACGCTGCGCACCCGTGGCGTGGCCGTGCCTGATATCGCTGGCAAGCTGGTCATCCCTACGGGCAAGAACAAAGGCAGGCATCCGTCCGTCGCCAGCGTCTACCGGATTCTCGCTGACGGTGATGCGGTTCAGGCTGCGGACTGACCGTCGTTCCTGCGTCTCAACCCGGAAACGGCACCTCGTGTCAGTGTGTCGGCGTCGATGCGGGAGATATCTCTTGGTGACTCTAAGTAGTCAGTCATGTAAGGTAAGTAAGATCGTACGCACCTGCCAGTATTCAGAGGGGCGGCCTGCGGGTCTATGCCCCTGATGCCGCAATGTGATCGAGTGAATCTGAAGCGTTATGCCTTGCTGGGTGGGCGCATGGATACTGCCTCGGTACCACCGGCCTGAGCGGGCGATGGCCATGGGTTCACGGGAACCGGGTGTCCGTGTGCGGCCTGGCCTCGCCGCCTCCCCGGAATGCGCTTGGGGAAGCGGCGCGAGCTGTCGAAGGGGTTGAGCGTAAGACCGCGGCGTTTGATGTTTAGCAGGTCACCGCTTCGGGAGCATCGACCGGGATCTTCGGCATGGAGTTGACGATCTTGGTTTCCAGTACTGCGCTAGCGTAGCGGAGTACCTCCGTGCTACCGCGCGGCCGCTCGGACAGGAATCGCGAGCCGAGGAAGCGGTAGGTGCCGGGTTCGAAGATCAATTCGGCGCGCTGCCGTCCGTCTGGGCCCTGATATCTGATCGAGGCGCCGACGCCCTGTCGCCCGGCCAGGTCGGTGAGGTCGGTGCGCATGGTGGCGGTGGGCATCTTGGACAGCGCACCGAGCACCGCCGCACGCAGGCCGGGACCGGGGAAGGGGTTTCCGGCCAGGGTGACGAGACGGCTCACCACCGTGTGCTCGACGAGCTGCTCGATCTGGTC
This sequence comes from Nonomuraea glycinis, assembly GCF_035920485.1. Taxonomy (GTDB): domain Bacteria; phylum Actinomycetota; class Actinomycetes; order Streptosporangiales; family Streptosporangiaceae; genus Nonomuraea; species Nonomuraea glycinis. Next base: position 7,708,048 of record NZ_CP109166.1, on the reverse strand, counting down.
CTTGCTGGGTGGTGCCGCGCCGGGCTCGGGCCGTTCGTTCTTGACCGAGGCAGCGGCGTCCACGCGAACCCGGGCGAGCAGTTGGTCCGGGTCTGCGGGCAGGTTGCCTTCACTGGTCGGTGAGAGCACGTTCACGGTGCACGGCCCGGCGCGCTGGAACTCGACTGTGCCCGGGGTCTCCATACTGGTCGGGACCTGGCCGGTGTGCGTACGCAGCTTGCCGTAGGTGAGGCGGGTCAGCGCACCGTCGGGGTTGGTGGCGGGAATCCAGTACTCGCGGTTGCTCTCCTGGGTGACCTCGGAACGGCCGCCGCGACCGAATACGGTCGCCCAGCTCTGGTCCGTGCGGTTGACGTAGAGAATCTGCCCCGGCCGTGGCGCCTGTTGCCGGCCGGCGGCCGCAGCCGCCTCCTGGAGCAGTTCCGCCGCGTTGGCCGGGGTCGCACCACCGTCGGCACCAGTCAGGAAAGCGACTGCGGCAACGACTGCCGCCAGGCCGACCGCGGCCGCCCTGAGCAGGAGGCGGTGCTTAGCCGAACCGGTACGAGGCGTTCGTTCCGCCACCGCCTCAGCTGCGAGCAAATCCTTCGCCTTGGCGGTGGCCGTGGCGGAGGGGCCGGGCAGTGTGTCGTGGAACGTCTTGATCTCCTGCAGGTCATCGGTCATGACGACTCCTCGATGGTGATGGACGTGCGGAGCTTTCTGCGGGCCCGGTTGAGCCGCGAGCCGACGGTGCCGCGCGGGACGCCGAGCGCCTCGGCGATCTCCTCGTAGGTGAGCTGGGCGCAGGCCACCAGCAGCAGCACGGTCCGGTCACCGGGCGAAAGCGCAGCCAGACCGGCGGCCAGGCGCGGCTGCATGACGGCAGCCGCCACCCGCTGGACCACACGCTCGTCGTGGCTCACGACGTGGGTGACCTCGGCACTCCTAGCCAGGGCGCGGTACCTGCGGGCCTCGGCGCGCCGGTGACCGTCCACCAGATTGGAGGCGATGCCGTACAGCCAGGCCCGGGCATCGGGGCGGGATAAGTCGTAGCGCGTACGGCCGCGAAAGGCCCGCAGGAACGTCTCTGCGGCGATGTCGTCCGCCGCCGATTCTCCGAGACGGAGGTGCACGTAGCGGTGGATGGCCTCGTGGTGCCGGTCGAACAGCGCACCGAACCGCTCAGGACGGCGTAGTGACACCTCGATGAGCTGTGCGTCGGTCTCAGCGGTTGGCGGAGCCGACTGCGGAGGGGGAGCTGGCATGCCTGCCCTTCGGAGAAGAACCATGGACACGCCTACTTCGCCGTTCCCCTGATTCGTATTCACACCAGCAGATCATTCCTACACCTGATCTTCTGCACTCGGCTTCCGCTGGCCCAAGGGCGGACGCGACGGCCCGTGGCCAGATGCCGCACAGCCCTGCATGGCCGACTTCCACAGGGACAGGACGGGAGCGCCTGGCTCCTCGCACTATGCGGCGAGAGCCGGTCAACGTGCCTTACATGCCAGAAGAGATCATCCACACTTCGACGCCGCGCTGCGATGCGCAGGCCAGGGTTCGACCGGGTACGGACGATGGACCGGATCGGGCTGGCTGCCGCGCTGATCGACGAGGGCGACCTTGAGTGGGCCGCCGCTGCCGGTCACCAGGCCATGGAGAGTGCCGGTATGCACTCGGCCCTTGTAGCGTCCAGGCTCAACACCCTGCTGTCCGCGGTGAACCGCCACCAGGTGCCCGAGATCGCCGCACTCAACTCCCGGGCTGCCGACGTCGCAGCCCGCCTACCGGTCACCATCGGTTCGCTGCCTGACCGTGCCCTGACACGGCGGCGGTGGTGGCAGGCGACGCGGGCCCACGTCCTACCTCAAGATCGCCGTTATGGCTTTCAGGGGCTACTCACCTTTTGGCTGAACCCCAAGTCGTTCGTCACTCAGAGCGGATCATCTGACTGTTGACCCTCGGCGCCCGGCCCCGGCCCGAGGTCGAGCTGTTTACTCATGTCGAGCTCGAACTTGCCGTACAGGTTCAGGTGACTCCAGAACAGGCCCGACAGGCCGCGCCGGTCGGCGTCGGTGAGCTTCTTCTGCCACTTCGGCTCGGCGAGGACGATCTGGACCATCCTGGTGTTCAGGTAGACGATCGCGGCCTGGACCAGGTGAAGGGCCAGCGCGGAGACCTCGACGTGTTCACGGTCGTCGCCGGTCAGATCACCGGCCTTGCCGTAGAAGATGTCCTTATTGGCCGAATTCCAATTCTCCACCACGTTGAGGCCCTCGTGGATCTCACGGCGGAGCTCTTCCTCGGCCAGATAGTCGCAGATGAAGACGGTGCGGATCACCCGGCCCAGTTCCTCGATAGCCCGGTAGGTGGGGTGCTTGGGGCCGCCGCGGGTGAAGCGGCGCAGCATCTGGTGGGCCTCGGCCGTGCGCAGCCGCAGCGCGGTCGCGTATTTGATCATCTGGTCGTACTGGTTGGCGATCAGTTCCCAGTCGATGGTCTTGCCCGACAGGACGCCCTCCAGCTGCGGCCAGGCCTCTCCCTCACTCAGGCCCGGCCGGTACAGGCGGGCCGAGCCGATGTTCTTCAGCCGGGGCAGCAGCTTGAAGTCCAGCAGATGCGAGAAGGCAAAACCAACGACCGAAGCTCCATGCGTATCGGTGTACTGGCGATCGATCTCCGCGCTGGTCAGGTGCCGGAGCAGGCCCTCGATCATCGAGGCGACCTCGGAGTCCGTCGTCGAGCGTACCTGACTGTAGATGCACACATTTTTGCGTTCTACGTGCCAATACACCATGATCCCGGCACCTCCGTAGCGTTGGTGCCACTCGGTCATGAAGTTCGCCGACCAGGAGCCGAACTTGCGCGAGTCCGACGCGCATGCGGTGCCCGGCCCCCACAGGGAGATGTCGCGTGCCTCCAGCGTCTTGTTGACCACCGTGCGGATCGCGGCCCGCAGGTTGTCGCGATTGACGAACATCCGGCGGGTCCGGCGCAGCGCGACCTCGGTGTCGGCCTCCATCCCCGCGACTGCGGCCGTGCCATCGGCTACCCGTTTGATCCCCATGTTCGTGCCCAGCCCGAACGTGCACAGCAAGAGTCTGCGCCGCAGCACGTCAGGGTCGGTGATCTGCCGGGAGGCGACCGAGGTGAACTCGGCGGTGAACGTCGTGGCGTGGTCGACGTTCTTGATCAGGTCAAGCAGGTCGATCACGCCCCACCGGCGGGCGAACTCCTCCTTCAGCGCCTCCAGGTTCTCCGGTTCGACTTGGCGGCCGACCGGTGGGACGCTGATCCACGCCTCGCCCTTCTTCTTCGTGATCTTCACGCCGCCGGTGGTGTTCTTCTTCATCCCCTTGTTCAGCCGGTCCAGCGCCGCGACGTGCTGTTTTTTGAGGTCGGCGATGAAGTCGGCGGGGTCGCGGGGCTTGGACAGCGCCTCGTAGTGCACATCCCGGTTGTCCTCGAAGTCGACCGGCAGGTCGTGGTCGGGGTTGCGCCAGGTGTTGGCGCCCTCCACCCAGATCTCGCGGCGGCGGATCGCCTTGCGCAGCGCCACCAGGACACACAACTCATACGGGATCCGCTCGACCAGCCAGGTATCGGGGTCGACCACCGCTTCCATCCAGTCCTCGGGCACCACATGCTCCAACGGCACTACCTCGGAGGCGGCGTAGAAGTCCTCATTGGAATCGGCGTACCGCTCCAGCAGGTCCAGTGCGTCCATCACCGGCCTGAAGGTGTCGTTGCTGCACCCGAACGTCACCGCCCGCAGCAGTTTGGGCAGACCACGCCGATAGTGGTGGGAGTAGGAGCCGCGCAGCTTGGTCCGGACCCGGGTGTTGAACTCCTTCTCATTCGCCTTGGCCTCGGCGATGATGTCCTCCAACGTCCGCTTGCCGACCACCGGGTACAGCGCCTTGCGGACGATCTCCTCCGGCAGCTCCAGCGCCGCGGTCGCGAGCTTGACCAAGATGCCGTTCTTACCGTGTACCCGCCGGAACTCGGCGTTGATCTCGCCCTCGACCTTCTTCTCCGCTCGCACACTGATCTTGTGCACGAGCTGGACCAGTAGCTCCACGAGACCGTCGGTGATCTCGGCCTGCCGGACATGGCACAACGCGGCCAGCAGCGTGATGCGGATCGGCGCCGGCGCCGCCTCGAAGTCCGAGGGGTACATCTATGTTGGAGCTGGTCGCCCCCTTCACCATCTACCCGAACAGCGATCACGCAGAGTTACTTTGCCCCTGGTGACGGCGACCCGAGTGGGGGCCTGCCAGTTGGACCATCGGATGGAGCCGGCGTCGGTGTCTCCGCCTTGCGGGAGAAGGCAGTGGCCGGCTGTGACCATCAACTTGTCACTCGCGCTGCCCATCGAGAAGCCGGTGGTGCAGTTCTTGTACTTGCCCGGCTGTCCGGTGGGTGCCAGGAACTTGGATCCTCCGTTGACCTTGCCGATGTCAGATTGTCGGTTGTCCGCGGCGGTGACGGTTTCCGTCTGGCCGATGAGGCGCACGCGGTCGGTTTCCGATCGCAGCCAGATGGCGACGTTGTTGGTGCCGTACCGGTCGGCGAGGGCTCTGCGCAGTTCCGGAGAGGCGTTGGTGGACTGCACCACGACGAGGTTGCGCTCGGGCCAGACCTGGGTAGCGAACAGCTTGTCACCTGCCGGGATCGCGTCGTCGAGGTCGAGCACCTGGTCGATGATGGCGTTGAGGGCTTGGTAGCTGTTGATCACCTCGACAACCCGCGGGCTGATCGATAGTCACTCTCGGCAGGAGCCACGGCGGTGGCTCGGGCCGCAGCGGACTCATCGTCGGCCAATTCGCCCGGGATGGTCTCGTCAGCCTCTCCGTTGGCTACCGCCGTGCCGGTGAGCACCTGGCCCGCGATGTCCTTGCCCGCCGACGTCGCCGGTGCGACGACCTGCCCGGCCGCCGGGTCGAAGTAGGGCGGCGCCAGAGTGTTGGCGTGGGCGTGGGCGCGGTTGTATGCGCCGTCCAGCGCATGCGTGTGGATGGTGGAGACGGGCAGGCCGTCGAGCTTCCACGCCTCAGGCGCGGTGAACACCTTGACGCCGTCGGGTCCGGCAGGGCTCACCACGACCCGGGTCGCCGACAGGCGAGAACGTCGCTGTGAGCTTCGGAGGGTCGTTGAAGTCACTGTCTTCTGACGACGGGTAGACGCGGTGGTTGCGGGCCGCCCGCTCCGTCGGCGACATCCAGCACCAGCCCGTAGTTGCCCACGTCGGTAGCCCACTGCTTCGCTATCGTGGTGATGTCCCACGTCATCGGCGTCGGCGCACACGAACCGCCCACGCTGCTGCGGTTGGTCACGGCGTTCTCGGTGGTGTTGGTCGGCTGCTCGGACCAGGTCACCGTCGCCGGGCTCCACCTGCTCGTGACCCGGCGTCGAGGGCCGGTTCGCCGACGCCGAACGGCCCTACACCGAGGCCGCCGACGGCATGCGGTGCGCCGGATCCCTGCACGCCGTCGGCTTCCTCGGCCACGACGACGAGGCCGCCGCCTACTTCGCTCAGGCCGCCACCATCGCCGACCGGTGGAACGCACCTCATTGGGCCGCCGAGGCCCGGGCGCGAACGACCACCTAGCCACTGCCCATGGCGCCGCACATCTGTGACACAGAACTTGCATCAACTCCGTCATTCGGCGCTCCAGCATCTCGCGCAAGCCGGCCGCACCGCGCCCGAACTGCAGGCCAGAAGCCGCCACCAACACCTGGCCAGCCTCGGCCGCTACGTGCGCCTGGGCGAGGAGATCTCCGCCCGCATCACCGCCGACGCCGACCCCATCCGGTACGAAGGTCGCATGGGTGGGTGTGGATCAGGGTTCGTCGACGATGAAGAAGTCGCGCATCTCGTCGACGATGTCCTCCGGCCGCTCCTCGGGGAGGTAGTGGCCGGCGTCGATGGCATGGCCTGACACGGTTCGGGCGATGTTGCTCCAGAGCTCAAGCGGGCGGAACAGACGCTCGATGACGCCGTGCTCGGCCCAGAGCACGCGGAGCGGGGGTTCGATCTTTCGGCCCTCGGCGCGGTCGAGGCGGTCGTGCTCGAGGTCGATGGTCGCGGCGGCTCTGTAGTCTTCGCAGGCGCCGCGGGCTCGGTCGGCTCCGTCGAATCCTGAGACGTAGTGGTCGAGCACTTCTTGCGGGAACGGGGTCAGCCCCGCGTGGCGGGCGCCCATGACGCCTTCGACGTAGGCTCGCGGGTTCGCGCCGATGAGGGTCTCGGGCATCGGGGCGGGCTGGATGAGGTAGAACCAGTGCCAGTAGGCGGTTGCGAAGGCGAGGCTCGTGTCCTCATACATGTCAAGGGTGGGTGCGACGTCCAGGAGCATCGCCCGGATGACCCGGCCGGGCGCATCGGCGGCCAGACGCGCCGCCACCCGGGCGCCGCGGTCGTGGCCCGCCACGAAGAACCGCTGATGCCCCAAGGCCTCCATCAGCGCGATGCAGTCGCGGGCCATCTCCCGCTTGCTGTACGTGGAATGGTCCGGGCTCGGCGCCGGCCGGCCGGAGTCACCGTATCCGCGCAGGTCCGGAGCGACGATGAAGTAGTCCTCGGCGAGCGCCGGCACGACACGGTGCCACATCAGATGCGACTCCGGGTGCCCGTGCAGCAACAGCAGCGGGGCCTTGTGCGGATGCGGGCCGACGCGACCGCGAAGTCGCACGCCGTTGACCTCGATGTCGAGTCTGGTAAAGCCTGAGAACACCTTCGGTCTCCTTCATCGCAGCCCCATAAAGCGTTAGCCCGATGGCAGATTTTCCCCTCAGCACAAGAAAGTCCCACACAATCAAGCCTTATATGCTCCGTACGCAAAGGAGGGGTGACGTACCGTCGGATGTCGGTTGCGGGGAAGCCTCGCCTGCGATGACGGCGGTGACCAACCCGCTGACCAGGGCGTTCTTGCCCTCCTCATCATCCCAGGCGGTAGCCGAGTGCGATCCTCGGCCCGGCCTCTAGCATTGCGCATGTGACCACCTACGACGATCATGACACGTTCGAGTACCTGGATTTCTCGGCCCTGCCGCAGCGTCAGCAGCGGATCCTGGTCACGATCCGGGACTGGGTGGTCAGATACGGGTACCCCCCGAGCACACGCGAGATCGGCCACGCGGTCGGACTGCGGTCGTCCTCGTCGGTCTCGAAGCACCTGAGGAGCCTGGAGGACAAGGGGTTTCTTCGCCGGGGCACGACGATGACCCGGCCGATCGACGTGCGTCGGTTCCTGCGAGCCTCGCCGCCTGAACCGGCCGACGACCTGGTGACCTTGCCCGTGGTCGGAGACATCGCCGCAGGCAGTCCCATCCCGGCCGATGAGTATGTGGACGACACGCTGACACTCCCCCGCGGCCTCACCGGGCGGGGCAACGTGTTCGGCCTTCGGGTGCGGGGCGATTCCATGATCGACGCCGCGATCTGTGACGGCGACATCGTCGTCGTACGGCAGCAGCCCGAGGCGCACTCCGGTCAGATCGTCGCTGCGATGATCGACGGTGAGGCCACCGTCAAGGTGTACCGCCGACGCGACGGGCACGTCCATCTCGAACCGCGCAATCCCCTCTACGACGTCATCGACGGCGACGGCGCCGTGGTGCTGGGCATCGTGGTCTCGGTCCTTCGCAGCGTCTGAGCACCTGCCTCCGCAGGGCGGCCGTTCCCACCCGGCTGGCGCGGCCTCGATATCGAGGGCCCGGACATGGTGATGCTCGACGCGGATGCCTACGGCTTCGCCTCGGGCGTCCTTGCAGGCCCGCTCAGCGAACAGCGCCGCTCTGGCCTGACGCGGCTGACGCCGGTGTTCGAGAAGGTCCTCCCGATGATCGACGACGAGTATGCGACCACGTACTACACCCATGTGCGCGAGATGGCCGTGTTGGCCGCCGAAATCGAGAGCCTGCGCCAGAAGTAGTTCTGTGACCAGGGCATGGGCGCCAAGAGCTGGAACGGAGGCCACGAACATCACCCCGGCCCCGGGCGCTGCGAGGTCTGGAGCCGGATATAGGCCCGGTCGTCGAAGCTCGTGGCCGCCGGAGCCAGCCCTTTCGTGGCGGCGTGGACGCCGATGCGCATGGGGTCGGCCCGCAGAGACTCGGCAAGCTCCCGCTCGGCGGTAGCGAGGTCGCCTGCGGGAGAGAGGTATCCGTCGCTCGCCAGAACCACCTGGTCCACCTCTTGGTCGAGATGGATGACTTCGACGAACCGTGCAGGAACCGGCCTGCCGTCCAAGACGCCATAGCCGAACGGGCCGGCGTGCTCACGATTGGCCAGCAGGCTTTGCCGCTTGAGCACGGGTAACACCAGGGCGCGTCCGACATCCTCGGCGATCAGCTCGTCCAGATCGTGTCCCTCTGCGAGCAGACAGTGCAGATAGGCCGCCCGTGTCCCGGCCAGCACTCGGTCGATCAGCTTGTCCGCGGGTCGCGTTTCCCACCTCGCGCCACGGCCGATGGCCACATGCACATCGCCCACCCGCCAGATCACTCCTTGCGCGGGCAGGAACACCGCGGCGACCGCAGCTGGGGCCAGAGGGTCATCATCGGCGATCCCCCAGCTACGACGTAACCGCGCCAGGTCCGTCGTTATGGCGTCGGCCGCTGCCTGCGGCGGGGTGTCGGGCGGCAGACGGCGGAGCGATGCGGCGACGCAATCAGCGGCTCGGGCCCCGCCGGTCATGCCCCCGTAATCGCGCCCCGACTTGTCGGTGACTCCGTCGATCACCGCGGCGCACGAAACCCCTGAATCGCCATCGATCACTACCAGCCGATCCTCCCCCCGGCCGGCCTGCTTGGGCACATTGCGCTGCTCGACCACATCCCACCAGGGCAACGCTCGACTGCGATCGCTCGTCCGTGAGTTCATGAAGGTGTCCCTTCTTGGCCTGCGGTCACAGTTCTTTCATCCTTGATGCGGTGGCCAGGCAGGTCACGGGCGCTGGAACGGCTGTCGCCCAAGTAGCGCAGCGGTGAAGCACGCCAGGTACCCGGCGAACGGATGGTAGACCAGCGGGGACAACGGCTCGCCTACGCTGCCGGCGACGGGCATGGCAGGTACCGACGAACGCTCCGTCGGCGCGGACGGCTGCGATTCTGATATCGCCCGACTGGAAACGCATTGGCCATGACGACCCTGCCTGCGTCGCGAGCTTCCACTCGGAGCGAATTCGATTGACCAGCCTCATGGTCTCGCTGCACCGGCGGGCTGTCGCAGCCAATCGACACACTCGCCCCCGCTCCGGCTGGTCGATTGGAACGGGAACCCTCTGCCGACTCTTGGGCTGAAGGCGCCTATATCCGGTTGCGCGCCGGCCTGGGCATGCTGCCAAAATTGACGCGTGAGCGCGCCCGCCGACCTGGAGTTCCCGGCCACGCTGACGGCAGCGTGGGGTTTCCCCCCGAGCACGACGATCATCCGAGCCGAGCAGGGGACCAACAACCAGACGTTCATGCTCCGCCAGGGGGGCCTCCGATTCGTGCTCCGGGTCAGCCAGACCCTGTCCGCCGCGCAGGTGGGCGCCGAGCACCGGATCTTGCGGGGGGTGCGGCAGGCCGGACTTCCCTTCCAGGTGCCTGAGCCAGTCGCCACGCTCAGCGGGGACACGGTGATCGAGACTGCGGCCGGGCCGGCCACCGTCTGCCGGTGGATCCCCGGCGTGCGGCCCGACCTCACGGACCAGACGGCACTCGAGCGCTTCGGCCGGGCGGCCGGGTTGCTCGGCGAGGCGATGCTTGGCGTGCCGCCAGAAGACGGACTGGGCGACTGGCGCGGTAATCCTCTGACGCACCCCGCCGTGCCGCACTTCGGCGCCCTTTGCCGTCAGCTGCGCGCCGCCGGGATCAGCGCGGAGCGGGTCTCCCGCCTCGACGCCGTGGCGCGCCGCGTCGAGCAGGAGTGGCCTGCGGGCGGCGGCGCGCTGCCGACCCAGGTCATCCACGGTGACCTGGCGGCCTCGAACGTGCTGGTCGACGAGGACACCGGGGAGGTGAGCGGGCTGCTTGACTTTGAGTTCGCCGGGGTCGGCTTCCTGGTCCAGGACATGATGGCGGCGCTGTTCTTCAGCGGGGCCCTGGACACTCGGGACTGGCAGCTCCGCACGGCGGCCTTCCTCCGGGGATACGCCTCGGTCCGCCCGCTGGATGCTGCCGAGGCCGACGCGCTGCCCCGGCTGCTCCTCGCCCGGGCGGCCGGCAGCGCCCTGTCGCGGGCGGGCCGCTGGCTGAACGGGAAGGCACAGCTCGGCGAGGTCACCGACCGGATCCGCAAGCTGGAGGACACGACCCATTGGCTCGACGCCAACAGCGGAAAGCTCCGGTCACTCGCCGCCGCCGGCGGGCACGGGTGACCCGGAAGTACGGCTGGCACAAGCCCCACGACGGAGCTCGGTACCTCGATATTTTCGCAAGTGAGAGAGTTCAAGATCCGCTCATGGCCGGAACTCCTGTTATCCCGGCCGATCCCGATCTTCTGCGCGCATCAGCTTCGCTGAGCCGAACTGCTCGTCGCCTCGGATGCGGGCGTGCAGGTGCAGACGGTGGAAACCAGCCTCGCCCAGTGCCCAGACGCTCAAGGCCGTCAGCGCGCGGGAGGCCACCCCTGCTCGGCGGGCATGCAAGTCTGCGTGTTGACGTTCGAGGACAGCCATTGACGGTGAGATGGATCAGGTGCGGATGGTTGCCGCTTTCCTCCGTACGCCTCAACCGCGCAGCAACTCCTCCCGCCCGGCCAGCAGTCGCGCTCGTTCTTTGGACAGTTCGGCGTTACGGTGCCGCAGGTGCTTCCCCACGTCCTGGACCCATCGGGCCGTCCGCTCGACCTCGGCGCGGGTGTTCTCGATGCGCTGATGCTTCAGCACATCGGTGATGATGTTGTCGAAGAATGTGTCGACGAACCACCGCGTGTCCACTTTGGGCAGGCGGGCACGCGCGGAGACACCGACGTCGTCGAGTTCGCGAGAGAAGACGTCCAGGGCCCGCTGGGCGTGCCATGCGGCCTCGTCGGCGGAGCGCAGCCGGTTGTGCTCAACAGCGTCGGCGATCAGGCCGCCGCCCAAGAGGTCCCAGGTGGAGGCGCCCTTGGCCGAGCCGAGGTAGCCGAGCACCTGGGCCAGCGCGTGGAGTGCGGCCTGCCCGGCCTGGTACGCCTCGGTGTGTTCGCGCAGCTCTGCCGAGACGCGGCCGAGGGCGGCACCGAGGTTCGCCAGCTCACTGGCGCGGGCATCACCGCGGGCAAGGAGCTGCCGCTCCTTCTCGGCCAGCAGCTTCTCGTACTCCGCCGGGGCCGTCGCGAGTCCCGCCAGCTCGGCTTCGATCGCTTGCGCGTCCGCCTCGATCTGGGCAAGCCGGGCCCGGTGGCCGTCGAGCCGCTGCCTGGCGGCGGCTGCCTCGGCACGCTCGCGGTCCAGCAACTCCTCGCGCTGGCTCACCAGGCGGGCCAGGAAAGCGGTCAGCCCGCCTTCCAGGCGGGTGACGTCGGCCTCCTCCTTGGACAGGTCCTTCTCCAGGCCGGCCAGCGTGTGGTGGGCCTGCTGGATCTGCTGTGCGGTGGCCGCGTGCCGGCGCCGCAGGTGGTCGGCCCGGTGCGTTCGGGCGGCTGCCGCGCGCAGCCGCTCGTCAAGATCTGAAGAGCTCGTCACACTTCGGACGACGAACGAACAACCCCAGACGTTCCAGCCAGGCGGTCGCTGAGCTTGGCCCGCGCGGTCGCGATGACGGTGACCGGGCCGTCGGCGGGGCGAGGCCGAAGGTCCGCTCCAGCCAGGACAGGAACTTCTCGCGATCACAGGCCGGTTCGCAGGGCACGGCCATCGACATCCGCAAGCTCAGCGGCGAGCTGCCACAGCGTCGTGCTCGTCCGGTGCGGCGTTGACGGGTGTTCCGGTCCACCTGTCGATCAACCAGATCTGCATGTCGAGACCGGAGTCGTCATCGGCACATTCTGATCCAGGACGGTCTTAACGGCCATGCCCCTGATGTGGCCCCGGACCTACCCGCGTGATGGGCGCACATCCCGCGGACCTTGTGCCGGTCGATGGCGCGGGTGCGGTCGCGCTTCTCCGGTCGCCGCTCGATCAGCGCGGCGAGATCAGCGGTGACCCACGATCTGTTGGAGTGTCATGACGGATGAGGGGAGGCTGGAGCGGATCGCCATGTGACGTGGCGAGCTGGACCTGCTGGCAGAGGAGCCGGTCGAGCAGCTGGCCGAGGTGCGGGACGACGCTGCGGGCGAAGCTGAACCGGCCGGCCGACCATTTCCATAAACTATGAATATAAAAGTACTATGCTTCGAGCATGAGTCGTCAAGACACCGCTCCTGGCGCGTCCGCCGCCATCGGGGCGGCCCTCTACGGCCTGGCCACCAGGGCCGCGAGACGCCTGCCCCGGGACATGAGCCTGACGTCCGCCGCCACCCTGGCCACCCTGGACCGGACCGGCCCGCGGCGCATCACCGATCTGGCCGTGGTCGAGGGCGTCACCCAACCCGCGATGACCGCCCTGGTCCGGGTGATGGAGGAGTCCGGCCTGGTCGAGCGGCGGGGCGACGCGTCCGACAAGCGGGTCACGCTGGTGTGCCTGACCGAGGCCGGCGCCTCCTATGTCCGGAGGCGGCGCCAGGCGGGCGTCCACGCGTTCGAGCGGTTGATCGGCGAGCTCACCGGCGACGAGGTCGAGGCGCTGGTGGCGGCCCTTCCGGCGCTGAAGCATCTGGCAGAGCTCGAAAACCAGGACCGCGAAGGGCCGAAGCAGTGACCGGCAGCCGGTCGGCGGGGAAAGCGTTCACGCATTCCGAGGCGCGGCTGCTGGTCCCCGCCCTGATGTTCATCGCTCTGGTCGTGGCGGCGGTCGCCAGCCTCGGGACGCCGCTCATCACCAGCGTGGCGACCTCGTACCACGTCTCGCTCGGCAGCGCGCAGTGGACGCTGACCGTCGCGCTGCTGAGCGGCGCCGTCGCCACGCCGGTCCTGGGCCGGCTCGGAGCCGGCCCGCACCGGCGGGCCACGATCCTCGTCACGCTGGCGGTCGTCGTCGCCGGCAGCGCGCTCACCGTGCTGCCGCTGCCGTTCGCGTGGCTGCTGGCCGGCAGGGCGGCCCAGGGCGTCGGGCTCGGGCTGACAGCGCTGATGATGGGCGTGGCCCGGGACCACCTCCCCGAGGAGCGCAGCGCGGCCGTGATCTCCCTGATCTCGGTGGTCTCGATCATCGGGGCCGGCGTCGGCTACCCGCTGGCCGCACTGCTCGCCGAGCTCGGCGGGGTACGGGCCGCCTACGGCCTCGGCCTGGTCGTCACCGCCGCCGCCCTCCTGACCGCGTGGCGCTCCATGCCCGAAGCCCCCGAAGGCCGCTCCGCCCACGTGGACGTGGCAGGCGCGGTCGTCCTGGCCGCTGCGCTGCTCCTGGTGCTGTTCCTCGCCGGCGAACGGAATCTGTGGAGCCGGCACCTCGCCGTGGCGGCGGGCCTCGCCGTCGTCGCGGTGGTGCTGCTCTGCGTCTGGGCCGTCATCGAGCTGCGCAGCACGACGCCCCTGGTCGATGTACGGGCGGTGCGGCACCCGGCGGTCGCCGGGGCGAACCTCGCCATGTTCGTCGGCGGGATCGGCATGTACCTCCTGCTCACGCTCATCACCCGGTACGCGCAGACGCCGCACGGCGCCGGCTACGGCTTCGGGCTGACGACCTTCGTCGCCGGGCTGGTCCTCATCCCGTTCTCCGTGCTGGGGTTCGTCGCCGGCAAGCTCACGCCGCGGGTCCGGACGCGGATCGCCGACCCCCTGCTCCTGGCCGGCAGCGCTGTCGTGGTCGGCGGCGGGTTCGCCCTGTTCGCGGCGGCCCGGTCGGACCTGGCCGAACTGTTCGCGGCGATGGGTGTGCTCGGCTTCGGCGTCGGCGGCTTCTCGGCCGCGATGCCCGGCGTCATCCTGGCCGTCACCCCCAAGAGCGAGACGTCGAGCGCCATGAGCTTCAACTACGTCGTCCGCAGCGTCGGGTACTCCCTGGGCAGCGCCCTCGGCGGCCTGATCCTCGCCTCGGGCACCGGCCCCGGCCACCTCTTCCCCGACGACAGCGCCTACACCACCGCGGCGCTGGTCGGCATCGGCGCCATGGCGATCACGACGCTGACAAGCCTCGCTCTCGCCCGTCGACGCTCGTCCGAGACCAACCCGTAAGTTAGATGCACTCATCCCAACACTGGAGGTTCCATGCCCAAGGGCTACTGGGTCAGCGCCTACCGCACCATTTCAGACCCTGAGAAGCTGGCTGCTTACAACAAGCTGGCCGGTCCGGCCGTCGAGGCCGGGGGCGGTCGGCTCCTCGCCCGTGGCGGTCGGGTCGTGGCGCATGACGCCGGAATCGCCGAGCGCACTGTCCTGATCGAGTTCGACAGCTTCGAGCAGGCCGTCGCGGCGCACGAGAGTGCGGCCTACCAGGAGGCGCTGGTCGCCCTCTCCGACGGCGTCGAGCGCGACTTCCGCATCGTCGAAGGCATCGACTGACCGAGGTCCAGTCGGATCTTCACTTGGTTTTCGCTGGTGCGGCTGCGGGTGGAAGGGTAGGAAGATCAGCTAGCGGCATTAGGGCTCGTTCTCAATGCCGTGGTCTTGTGGAATTCGACGTATCTGTCAGCGATCGTCGACCAACTGCGCGCCCAGGGCGTGCCGGTCAAGGACGAGGACGTGGCGCGGCTGTCCCCGCTGGGCCACGCCCACCTCAACTGCCTGGGCCGCTACGCGATCGCTTCCTCGGCCCCGGACAAGGGCCTGCGGCCGCTCGGCGCGGTGGCGTTGCCCGAGGCTGGCATCGCCAGTGCCACTGTCCTGGCCTAGAACTCCCGAAGCTGCGGCGAGCCGACACAACCCCGCGTCCGGCTCCGGAGCGATGCTCTTCTGATCGTTAACGTGCGGGACCGTGGAGTGTGTTCTCATAAGTCGCCGGCTCCGGCAGGGCTCTCGCGTCGAGGGCTGAGAGCCTGCCGGGCGGGTGGGCCTTTAGCGGTGGGTGATCCACCAGATGACCAGAGTGATGAGGGCGGCGCTAACCCGTTATCAGGGTTCTGGCCTTCCTGAGTGGCTCGAAGAGGGCGAGGTCCTGGTTGGTGAGGATGACGATGGTGTAGCCCTTGGTGAGAAACATGTCCAGCTCACTCCAGTAGCCGGGGATGCCGCCGTTGTGGCCGACCACGCGTACGCCGTTGCGCACCTCGTCGCTGAAGCCGTAGGCGTACTTGCTGTCCTTGTTCAGGCCTTGCACCTTGCCCTCCATGACGGTCCGGGTGAGCTTGGCATTGAGCAGCCGGTGTCCCTGCAGGGCCTGGGCGAACTTGAGCATGTCGCCCACGGTGGAGATGGCGCCACCAGCGGGCGACGCCCCGTCGGGCTGGTCGCCGAGGTCGCGTAGCTCGCCCTCCGGTGTGGTGCCGTCCATCACCGGCATGCCGACCCACTGGCCGTTCGTGTCGAACAGTGCGTAGGGATGAGCCATGCGCTTGACCTTGGCGGGCGTCCAGGGGCCGAGGAAGGTGTCGTGCATCCGTGCGGGCGTCAGGATGTGCTTGCGGACGTGGTCGGCGTAGTCGTGCTTGCCCACCTGCTCGATGATCGCGCCCAGGACGATGTAGCCGGCATTGCTGTACTGCATCTTCGTGCCCGGCTCGGACGTCAGCGGCTGCTTGACGATCTCCTTCATCAGGACGTCGACGTCGGTCTGCGGGGACCCCCTATCAGCATATCGACTCACTGTTCGGCGACGAGGCGATCGACTGGACCTTGATCGAGACGCACTGGACGGACTTGCTCCGCACCGCGAACTCCATCCGGGAGAACCGGCTGTCCTCGGTCACCCTGCTGCGCCGGCTGGGCAACCACTCCCGCAAGAACCGGCTCTACCGGGCCTTCCGCGAACTCGGCCGCGCCGTCAGGACGATCACGCTCTTGCGGTATCTGTCGGACCCCGACCTTCGCGAGCAGATCACCCAGGTCACCAACCGCAACGAGTCCTTCCACAACTTCGCCGACTGGCTGATGTTCGGCGGCCAGCTCATCGGCCACAACGACCCCGACTACCAAGAGAAGATCATCGAGTTCAACGAGCTCCTGGCCAACTGCGCGTCAGGGCAGAGTTCGTAACGGTCTCCCCACCACCGTCGTGCCTTGGTGTCCCAGATCCGGTACCCGCCGGGAACGCCCTTGGCCACGTACCGCCTTCTACTCACCAGCGGGCTTCGTGCAGGTCGCTGCGATGTCTTTGAGTGAGTCGATGAGGATCCGGCCGGGGTAGGCGACCAGCGCCTCGATCACCTGCCCGTGCGTGAGCGCGGCTAGATCACGCACCGGACAGGCCTCATCAATGATGTCCCTGATCTTCAAGCGGGAAGAGAAACCCGCTATCACCGGCAACGCCCCGAGCAGCTTCTCCGCCGACGCAGCCCCGAACCGCGCATGTTGTCTCACACGCCAGCAGCCTGCCGCCCACCGAACACACCGCCAAGCCACCGCGCGAAAGATCCTGAACATCCACATGTGCGGAAACCGATCTAGCGGCGTAGCACCGACATACCTCCGATATACCCACCGTTGCTAGCTTCGGCAGCGCATGGACACGCATTCCAGCTAGGCGAAAAAGGGGTATCGATGCCACCCGTTTCCACCCTCGACTTCGATGTTCACGATCTTCCGATGGACGTGTTCGACCTCACCGTCAGCGGGCTGGAGGTGCAGACACTCACGCTCGGACGCGGCTACGACATCGTGGCGTCCTGCACGTTCACCAAGTGCGTCGGACCCAGCGGCTGCGTCTGCGGCTGCGGCAGCATCGACAAGCCGCACGCCGACCCCGATGACGACATAGACGAGGAGTAGCGGACAGCACCGCGGGCCGTGCTGCGCGCAGCACGGCCCGCGTTTCTTCGGGGGAGGTGAAGGATGTTCGCTGCTCCATTGATCCGGTTGGCCGGCCTACCGGCCACCGTCCTGCGAGAACTGCGTTTCCACGAGGTGGGACTGGCCGTGCGTGACCGGATCTCGCTGCGACGGTGGGTGCGGGCCGAGGGCGCGACGCTGAGCGATGAGCTGTACCCGGTGATCGCACGCGCGGCGGCGCACCCAGCGAGGCCGCTGCTCGTCGGCCTGCGGCGGGCCGTCTATCAGGGGCGCAGGCCGACCGCCCGCGAGTGGAGCCCGGCGACGCGGGAACTGCTCGGCCGTGACCTCGCGGACCGGGTGGAACGCTGGGTGGCCGCCTGCGACGAGTGGCGGGATGGTGGACGCGACCTGGACGAACGTGTCGGATCGGAGATGGCGACCCTGGAGAGCCGGTTGCGTGACCTCGTTTCCGCCCCGGTCTTCCGGCGGGCGCTCCTCCAGGCGAGCCCCGATCTGTCGGCGGATCTGGACAAGTGGCTGGCCGACCCGGGCCGTGGTACCCGGCGGCTGGCGCCCGCCCTGGTCAAGTACCTGGTCCGGGCCGCGGCGAAGACCAGCCCCTTCAGCACGTTCATGGTGACGGGACGCGGTACGTGGACGGACGACGACGTGGCGGTCCGTCAGTGCGCCGAAGGTCTGCGCGGCGCGGCGGGCGTCCTCGACCTCGGCCATGTCGCGCGGTCGCAACTGCACGCGGCACTGGTCACGGGCGGACGGCTGCGGCGCGCCATGATCATCCGGGTCAATCCCAGCGTGGTCGGCTCCGGCGACCGGCTGCGCTTCCTGGGTCCTCCTCCGGCGGAGGCGATGGTCACAATCGACGCCACCCCGGCGATCAGCGCCTGCCTGCAACTGATCCCCGACGCCGCGATCACCCTCGGTGAGCTGGCAGGCAAGCTGGAGGCGGCGGGAAACGCCCAGCCCGCCCAGGTCGCGGCCTTCCTGGACCATCTCGTCGAGATCGGACTGCTGCAGCTCATACCGCAGCCGGCCGGGCAGATCACCACACCAGGCGAGGCGGGGCGCTGGTTGCGCTCGCTCAGCGCGGAGTTCGCGCAGGAGGGCGCGCTGCTCCTGGCCGTCGACGAGGCCGTGCGGGCGGCCGTACCGGTCGAGGACGTCGAACTGCATCGGCGGCGGCTGGATGCGGTGGGCCAGGCGATGGGGAGCCTGTCCGGCCACCTGGGGCAGCCGATCACGAGCCAGACCTTCGACACGGCCGTAGCCGGAGAGCCCCTGGCCGAGTGCGGGCGTCTCGCGTGGCAGCCGGTTCTGGCCGACCTGCAGGTCATCCGCCGGTGGCTGGCGCTGTTCAGCTTCGGCCAGGACTTGAAGATCGCGCTCAATGCCTGGTGGGGGCAGCGACCACCGACTCCCTTCCTGTCCTTCTACCACGAGCTCGTGAAGGAGATCGCCGACGGTTCCCCGGCAGGCAAGGAGATCGGCCGGCTGTGGCATTCGTCAGGAGGCAGTCGGGCGAGCGTGTTCGAGCGCATCCATGAACTGCGCACGCTGCGCCAGGACGCGGCCGGCCTGCTGTGGCGCGCGGCCGGACCTGACGGGGTCGTCGCGATCGAGCCCGGTGAGCTGACCCTCGCGGTGGCCGGATACCCGCGCTGGCTGGACGACCTGCACGCGGTGGGGGTGTACGGGCAGCCGCTGGCGGACGAGTCGGGCCCCACGTTCGTGATCAACAACATCTTCACCGGGTACGGCAGGGTCCACAGCCGCCTGGACCACCTGACCGGCGCCCGCACGAAGCCGTGGGCGCAACCGCCCGGCGACTATCCGGTGTTCGCCGCTCTCGGCGGGTCTCTAGGCACCTCGTTGAACGTCAGGGAGCCGTGCGCGCCGTACGAGATCACCTATCCGTGGCACGGCGACGTCCGGCCGGGGACTGATCGGATCGATCTGCACGACCTGTGGGTGGAGCGGGATCCCACTCGCGAACTCCTGCGGTTGCGGTCGGGAAGGCTCGACCGGCTGGTCCGGCCGCTGCATCTCGGCAACAGCGCCCTCTGGACCCTGCCGCGCGCGGCGCAGCTGCTCGTTCGGGCGTTCGGCGAGGAGCCGCCCGAGGCCGTCATGGACATCGCGCCGCGTGGGCAGCGCAGGTCCGGGCCCGAGGTGACGGTGATCCCGCGGGCGCGGGTGGGGCGGGTCGTGGTGCGCCGGGCGAGCCGTCACATGACGCCGGCGAACATCCCGGCGCGGCGCGCGAACGAGCCGATGGCCGAATACCTCCTCCGGCTGACCGCGTGGCGGCTGGAAGCGGGCATCCCGGAGACGTGCTTCGTCAGAGGCTTGGCCAGCGGGCGTTCCTACGAGAACAAGCCGCTGTACCTGGATTTCGCCAACCCCTTTCTCCTCCACGCCTTCAACGAGTTGCTGCGACAGCCGAACAAGGTGGTCTCCTTCGAGGAGGCACTGCCCGATCCGATGCGGGCACCCGAGAACCACGGCGGTGAGCACGTCATGGAGATGGTGATCGATGTCGCGGCGTGGGGCGATTGACGTGGGCCACCACGAGTGGGTGAGCGCGCATCTCTTCTACCACGGCGACCAGGATCCCCTGATCGTCCGGCTGATTCCCGCGATCGTGGCGGAGCTGGCGGACGGGGGCGACCGCCCGGACGTCTTCTTCCTGCGCTACTGGGAGGCCGGTCCGCACGTACGCCTGCGCGTGAGAGCCGAGCCGGCGGAGCACGACCGGGTACGGCGCGTCATCGAGACCAGGAGCCGCGCCTTCTTCCGCGCCTGCCCCTCCGCCGTCGCCGTGCGCCAGGAGGAGTACGAGACGAGGGCCGCTCTGCTGGCACGCGGGGAAGGGATGGCGGGCTTCGCCCGCGAACTGGCGCAGAACAACTCCGTGTCGTTCATTCCCTACCGCAGGGAGAACCGGCGCTACGGGCGGGTCGCGATGGGGGCGGTGGAGAAGCACTTCGTGGACTCCAGCAGGATCGTCCTGTCCATGCTCACGGCAGGAGTCACGCCCGAGCAGCGGGTGACCGCCGTCGTGGCGATGTACCTCATCGTCTTGCTGCGGCTGGGGGCCGGTGCGCTGCCGCGGGGGGATCACGCCGATCTTTTCGCGCGGCAACGCGACGTCCTGCTCCCCTTGGGGCGGCGCATGCGGGCGCTGGTCGAGCGGACGGATCGGCTGCCGCCGGGCGACGGCCTGGCGGGCTGGGCGCAGACCATGGCGGGCCTGCAGAAGGAGCTGGAGCCCCGGCGGCAGCCGGCGGTGATGACGACGTGCGCGCACCTCGCGGCCAACCGGCTGGGGGTCGATCTGCTCACCGAGCAGTACGCCGCCGCCCTGGCCGCGCGGACCGTGCTGGACCTTGGCGAGGAAGAGATATCGAAATGACATCGCAGATCGAGGAACGCGTCCGGATCCGGCCGGGTGTCTCGGGTGGCGTCACACCTGACCGCTGTTACTACCTGCTCAGCGGGCCGTACAGCACGGCGCTGGGTCGTCTGAGCACGGCGCAGCAGGCGCTGCTGCACCGGCTGGCCAGGGAGCCGGTCCCGGCGCAGGAACTGGTGGAGCAGGACCTGAGCCTGCTGCAGCGCGAGGGGTGGCTCCAGGCGACCGTGACCTGGTCGGGAACGGACGTCTACACCGTGGAGCCGGAAGGACCGCAGCACCCGATCGCGGGTGAGATGCCCGAGGACCTGGTGCTGTCGCGGTACGCGGTGGCCCGCAGAGACGGGAGCGCCATGGTCCTGGAGTCCCCGCGCTCATGGTGCCGCGTGCGGCTGCACGACTCGCGCGCCCTGGCCTGGCTCGGGCTGCCGCGGCCGGCCGACGACGACGTCCCGGCCTTGCGCCGGTTCCGCCGCGACCTGTGGGCCGGTGGACTGGCGGTCGCCCGGGCCGGCGACGAGGACGACCGGTCGCCGACTTGGCGACCCCACGAGCTGTGGTTCCACCGACGCAGCCGCAGGCCGTTGCCCGGAGTCCCGTACGGCAAGGGCGACTGGGCCGCAGGGAGGCCGGTCCCGCACGCGGCGCTCCGTGAGCCGTTCGACGGCGAGGTCGTCGAGCTTGCCCGACCCGATCTGAGCCGCGTACGCGCCGGCGACCCCGGGCTGACCACCGTGCTGGAGCAACGGCGCTCGCTGTGCAGGTACGACGCGTCGAACCCGATGACTGCGGCGGAACTCGGGGAGTTCCTCTACCGCTGCTCGCGCAACCGGGATGTCTTCCGCGCCGGCGGCGCCGACTATGTGCGCCGGCCGTATCCCAGTGGCGGAGCCCTGTACGAACTGGAGATCTACCCGGTGATCCGGCAGGTCCACGGGCTGGAGCAGGGGCTGCATCACTACGATCCGCAGCGCCACCGGTTGGAGAGGATTTGCGGGGTCACCCCCGAGGTGCGGCGGCTCCTGCGCACCGCCGCCGCGTCGACGGGGCACGAGGAGCCGCAGGTGCTCCTGGTGATCGCGGCACGGTTCGGACGCGTCATGTGGAACTACCAGTCCATGGCGTACTCACTGATCATGAAGAACGTCGGCGTCCTCTTCCAGACGATGTACCTGGTGGCGACCGCCATGCAGCTGGCGCCCTGCGCGCTCGGCGGCGGCGACTCCACCGCCTTCGCGGCGGCCACCGGCCTGGACGAGATGGACGAGGGCTCGGTGGGCGAGTTCGCGCTCGGATCCCTCCCGCGGGGAGCGGCGCGATGAGGCTGTGGATGCGTGACGACGTCTACCTGGCCCTGACTGGCGACGGCCTGCGCGTACTCACGCATCGAGGGCTGGCGCGGATCGATGGGGCTGCGATCGCGGGCTGGGTCGACCGGCTCGCGCCGTTCCTCGACGGCAGGTACACGATCGGGGACCTGACCGCCGGGATGCCGCCCGACCGGGAGAAGGCGGTGAGGCGAGTCGTCGAGCTCCTGCGGACCTGCGACGCCCTCGAAGAGGACCGGGATGACAGCTACGCCGGCCGCGCCGCGGTGGTGGCGGGCGTGGAGCCGATGCTGGGACAACTGGTCAGGGCGGCTTCGTCGTCCGGATTGCGGGACATCACGGTACTGGACCTCTCCTCCGCCGCGGTGACCGATCTCCCCGCGGGCACCGACCTGGTGTTCTACGCGGGCGACGGGCCGGCCGCCCTGCCGCTGGAGCACGCCTGCGCGGAGCGCGCGATCCCCCTCGCCCTGATGGTCGTCACGGGCGAGGCCACCTGGCTGCTGCCGCCCGCGGCGCCGGGATGGGACGACGCGAGGCGCCGGATGGGCGTCACGGCTGGGCAGGGCGGAACCGCGCCGCCGGGAGCGGCAGCGAGCCTGGTCCAGACCGCCTACCGGGAGCTGACCGGCGCCGTCCCGCCCGCCGAACGCGGCCTCCTGGTCAGGATCGAGCAGGGGACGTGGCGGCGCACGCGCCACTCTTGCCTGCCCCACCCCTTGACACGCCCGGCGTCCCCGCGTTCCCGCGAGGAGTTCCTCCGGCGCGTGCGTGATCTCCTGGCCGGCGAACGTCTCGACCAGGAGTCATTCCTGCGCAGGATCGCCCCGTGCGTCGACGAGCGCCTGGGCGTTGTCAGGTTTGCCGAGGCAGACGCGCCCCAAGTGCTGATGAACCTGTGCCGGGCCGTATCGCCGGACGGGGAGGCGGTGATCGGCGCCGGATTCGGCCACGAGGCGGCGCACCGCGACGCCGCCTGCCGCGCGCTGGCCGCCTACGGAGCGCGCACGGTGGATCCGCGGAGGCTGGTCGGATCCGACGTCTGGGCGCACGAGATCGACCGCCCGGACCGGGCGCGACTGGTACCGGCCGCCGATGTCTTCGGGAGCGGAGGCGCCGGGCTCGCGACCGGGGATAGCTGGGAGCACGCCCTCGGCAAGGGACTGGCCGGCCGGTGCCTGCAGATGATCATCGCCGGTCTCGCCGCGCGCTCCGCGCCTTTTCCGCGGATCGACCTCACCGCCGTCGACCTGCGCCAGGAAGGGCGCAGATGCCGCGAGGTGCTCTCCCGCCTCGACGAACTGCCCGACGTGTACGACCTCACCGGCCCGCTGGGCATCCCGGCCTTCGCGTACTGCGCCGGCGAGGTCACGATCGGCTACTTCGCCGACCTGGACCCGGCCGAGGCGCTGGGAGAAGGACTGAGGTCCACGCTCGTGCACCTGCAATCCCCCCGGTACGGCCAGGCGGAACCGCTGCCCGCCCGGTTGCGCGGCCCATGGCGGCGGACTCCGGCCCCGGCAGGAGACCTCGCGACGGCGGCCTCGCGGCTACGCGCCGGCGGCCGGGTGGCGCTGGCCGTGCCCCTCGATCATGATCCGGAAGTGGCCGCGATCATGCCCTATCTGACTCGGGTGGTGGTGGCTGATGCGTGAGGTGGCGCTGATCGGGCACGGGCTGATGCACGACGCCATCGCCGGTCGGCTGGCGGCCGACTGGCAGGTCGGCCGCCATGACACGGCGGCGCAGATGCCCGGCGGGCCGCACCTGCTGATCGCGGCCGACGACAGCTGGAACACCGCTCGCACGGCGGAGGCCCGAGCGGCCTCCACCAAGCTCGCGGTGCCGTGGCTACGCGTCCGCGCGGAGCTCGGCCAGGTGGTGATCGGCCCCCTGGAGACCCCGGGTGAGGCGGGCTGCGTGTCCTGCGCCGAGCGGCGACGGCGCCTCGTCCGTACCGACCAGGAGGGGCACCGCGCCATCTGGCGCAGGCACGGCAGGGTCCTGCGCGGACGCCCGTCGTCCTGGCTCACCCCGCTCGCCGCCACGCAGGTGGCCGAAATCGTCGCGGCCCTGCTGGCGGAAGGGGACGCTTCCCGGACGCGCAGGGCCCTGATGACGGTGAATCTGGAGCGCCTGGACGTCGGCGTTCATCCGTTCCTGCCGGACGCGCTCTGCGACACCTGCGGTGACGCGCCGCAGGACACCGCCCAACTGGCGGACCTGGTCCTGGAACCCCGGCAGATGCAGCGCGCAGGGAGCTTCCGTACGCGGGAGGTCACCGAGGACCTGGAAGAGCTGTACGTGGACCAGGAATGCGGGCTGATCGGCTCGATCTCGGAATGGACGGCAGGTGTCCTGGCCGTCGCGTCGGCCAGAGTGGGCGGGCGCGGCGGCGGCGAGGTCATGGGCTACGGGCGCGCCGAGACGCGCACCGCCGGCAGGCGCATCGCCGTGCTGGAAGGACTCGAGAGGTACGGTGGCGCCCAGGGCGCGCGCAGGCCGGCGGTGCGCGCGAGCTTCGCCGAGGTCGCCGGGCACGCGCTCGATCCGCGGACCCTGGGCCTCTACCCGCCGGAACGGTACCGCCTGCCCGGCTTCCTGTACCGGCCGTTCGACGTGAATGAGACCTACACCTGGGTGTGGGGCTACTCCTTCGCGCGGAAGGAGCCGATCCTGGTGCCGCAGTCCTGCGCCTATTACCAGAACGGGCACGAGCTGGTCTACGAGATCTCCAATGGCTGCGCCCTCGGCGGCTCCCTCGAAGAGGCCGTCCTGCACGGCGTCCTGGAGGTCGCCGAGCGCGACGCCTTCCTGCTGACCTGGTACTGCAGGATACCCGCGCCGCGCATCGAGACGGCCGGGGTGTCCGATCGCCGGCTGCTGTGGCAACTCGCGTCCGTGGAGGCGGAGACCGGGTACGACGTGTTCTTCCACGACATCAGCGTGGAGCAGCGGATCCCCTGCGTGTGGGCCATCGCCGTCAACCCGCGCGACGACGGCCGGGCGGCGACGATCTCCGCGGCCGGGTCCAGCCCCGACCCGGAACGCGCCATGGCCAACGCCCTCTCCGAGGTCGCCTCGAGCATCGCTCCCGTGGGCGAGAAGTACGCAGAGCACCGTGAACGGGCGCGGCAGATGCTGGCCGACCCCGGGCTCGTCAAGGAGATGGATGACCACTCCCTGCTGTACGCGCATCCGGACGCCGCGCGGCGGCTCGACTTCCTCACCGGGGCGCCCGGCCGTCGCAGGCCGGCCGACCTGGGAGCCGTCACCGGTACGGATCTGACGGGCGTGCTCACCGAGATGGTCAAGCGCTATCTGGACACCGGGCTCGACGTGATCGTGGTCGACCAGACCGGCTCCGAGCACCGGGCGGGCGGGTTCACCTGTGTGAAGGTGCTGATTCCCGGCACCCTGTCGATGACCTTCGGGCACGACCACCGCCGTCTCGACGATCTCCCCCGGCTCCTGACCGTGCCGCGGCTGCTCGGTCATCGCGACCGGGACCTGGCGCCGGAAGAGCTCACCTCCGACCCCCACCCCTTCCTATGACGGCCACCGCCGTACTCCGGCGCATGCTCACCTGGTTCCGCCCGCATCGGTGGCAGGTGGTGGCCTCGCTGATCATCGTGGTGATCACCGTGCCCCTGGGAGTGGCCAACCCGCTGCTGACCCGCATGGTCATCGATCAGGGGCTGCTCAACGGCGACGTCGGGCTGCTCACGCTGCTGTGCGTACTCATGGTCGTCCTGGGAGTCACGAGCAGCGTTCTGGACGTCGGCAACGTGGCGCTCACCAACATCGTCGGCCAGCGGGTGACGACCAGCCTGCGCGCCACCGTGTACGGCCGCGCCCAATCGCAGGAACTGGCCTTCTACACCGAGGAGAGCACCTCGGAGGTGCAGGCCCGGTTGGTCAGCGACATCGAGGGGATCGACCGGTTCGTCACCGGCACCATCCACCAGGCGCTGGGCTCCCTCACCGCGCTGGTCGCCTCGGGTATCGCGATGCTGATGCTGAGCTGGCAACTGGCCCTGCTCTCCTTCTCCCTGGCGTACGTGCTGGCGCTGCTCAACCATCGCTTCGCCAAGCGGCGCCAGGACCTGGCCAGGCAACGGCAGCGCCACGTCACCTCACTGCTGCGTTTCGCCGCCGAGGATCTCAGCCTGGGCGGGGTGATCCTGGGCCGGACGCTGCGTCGTTCCGGCCGGCAGCTCGAACGGTTCGTCGAGGTGTGCAGGCAACTGGGTGAGATCACGGTGCGGCAGCGAGTCGTGGGCGCCACCGCCTATGTGATCATCGGCGCGTCGTTCGCGTGCGTGCCGCCCCTGGTGTACTGGGTGTCCGGTACGGCGGTCTCCGGACTGAGTACAGGGACCGTGATCGTCATGGTGATCCTGCAGACGCAGTTGTCCCAGCCCATCCAATCCCTTCTGCAATTATCCAGTGGCCTGCACGTCTCGCTGGCCAAGTTCGAGCGCGTCATCCAATACCTCGACCTGCCGGAGCCGCTGCCGATCGACGAGGGCCGCGCTCCCGTGCCGGGGGCCGGGATCAGCCTGACCCTGCGCGGGGTGGGCCACCGGTACGGCGACGGGCGGGACGTGCTCGGTGGCATCGACCTGGACCTGCCCGCAGGATCGGTCACCGTGGTCCGGGGACGCACCGGGTCGGGCAAGAGCACGCTGGGGTTGATCATCGCCGGCCTCCTGCGCCCGGCCACCGGAACCGTTCAGCTTGACGGCGCCGGCGACGCGGAGTTGCGCGACGTGGTGACGATCATTCCGCAGCACACCACCCTGTTCGACGCGTCGATACGGGAGAACCTGATGTTCGCCCGCGAGGCCGTGACCGAGGAGGACATCCATCGGGTGCTCGCCGCCGTCCGGCTGGACGACCTGGTGTCCCACCTTCCGCACGGCCTCGACACTCCAATCGGCGTGGAGGGACTCCAGCTGTCGGGCGGTGAGCGTCAGCGGCTGGCGGTGGCCAGGGCGCTGCTGGCCGACTGGCAGGTGCTCGTCGTCGACGAGGTCACCAGCGCCCTCGACGGCGTCACCTCGGACGAGGTGTACGACGCCCTGCGAGTTTATTGTGCGGGGAAGACCCTGGTGATCATCGCGCACCGGCTTCCACGCATCGACCCGACAGACCAGGTGGTGCTGGTGGACCGGGGCGCCGGGACCGTTACCCCGGGGTCGCGCGCGGGCTAGGGAGGCGGCGTGGTCATATTAGGCCGGAAATTAGCGCTAAGCACGAACACGCAGGGTCAGCGAGGAGATTCACGGAGAGCGAGGCGGTTCTTCGCGAGAAGCTTGCCGAGGGCGTTGCGGAGTTGGTTGATGCGTTCCTGGGCGTCATGACCGTGGATGCCGATGGTGATGGTGGATTCGGTCGTGTGATAGGTGGTGAGGCGGTCTTCGGTGGCGCTGCGTATGGCGGCGTGGATCTGTCCTCGGAGCCGGATCGCGGCCCGAGAGTTGTCGGTGTGGTCCAGGCCGTCGATGGTGAGGTAGCAGAGCAACGGGCCGGGGTCGGTGAGCGGGCCCTGCGGTAGGCCCGCCTCGACGCGTCGGCGGATCTCAGCCCGGTCGACGGTGAGGTGGCGGAGGGCTGCCTGTAGACGCTCAACTGATAACCCTTGAGTTCAGCTGGGCTTCTTGGGTCTCCCTAGCCCCAGGACCTGGGCTTCTGGGCTGGCGCTCCGACTTCTCCAGGTATTGATGAGATTTCAGAGGCTGCTGACGAAGACTTAAGTGCTCGTGGGGATGGGGCCGTAGAGGGCGGGTCCGATCTTGCGGATGTAGCCCTGGTGGGACCACTGGGAGAGCTTGACGCGGAAGCTGTTGACGTTGTCGATCCCGAGGATGGCGGCCAGTTCGCTGCCTCGCCAGGCGCGCCAGGGCTGGGCCGCGAGAAGTTCCAGGATCTTGCCGCGTCGGTCGGGGCTGGTCAGCTCCGGTAGTGGCGGCGGGTCTCCCCAGCGTCCGTGAGCCGGCCCGCCTGTCAGTTCGCGGGCCAGGCGGGGCCAGCAACGAGTGGGCGCCGTCGCGGTCCTGAACCGCCGCAGAGGTGACGAGCACGCACAACACGAGCCCGAGCGTGTCGGTGGCGATGTGCCGCTTCTGCCCCTTGATCTTCTTCCCGGAGTCGTAGCCGCAGGCCGCGGCCCCGACGGTCTCGGCGGCCTTGACCGTCCGGTCGATCGACGCCACCCGAACCTCCGAAATCGCCACCAACCAGCGCGAACCCCCAGGAGTCTAACGATCAGTGATCAAGAGCGCGGCCCATTTCTGCCGTATTCCGGTGGCACCCCCAGTACGGGTGCGTCACGAACACGGCCGCATCAATGATCTTGCCGCCCAGGTAATCGTTGGAGCCCACGTTCACCTTGAAGTCGGCCGGATTCCGGCCTACGACGGAAGGAGCCGGTTTCACCCTGGCTTCACGAAGTCGTGGGAGACCGGGCGGGGAGACAGGCGCCGAGGCCCCTCACGCCGGCCGAAACAGCCGGCGAGCCGGCCGACGAGTCCGTCTCACCGCGAGTTGAGCCGACACCCCCTGCGACTACGCCGCTCGGTGTAGTCGGCAATGGTTCGCCTATCGGATGTCCCCGGCCCGCGGTGGGAGGAACTCTTGGTTCACTGCCTCTCTCGAAACGGAGCCCTCATGTTGCATCTACTCATGGCAGGCGTCTTGGCCGCCACGCCTGTCGCCGACCCTCAGGTGATCGACTGGATCGAGCAGAACGCCCGGCAGGAGATCACCAAGGAGTCGATCGGCGAGGCCACCATCGTCGGCCTGGGCGAGTCCGCCCACAGCACGCACGAGGAGGCCGTGATCAAGTTCGGCCTCCTGAGATACCTGGTGGAGGAGCTGGGGTTCCGGTCGATCGCCTGGGAGGAGGACTGGACGACGAGCGTACGGGTCAACCGCTACGTCCTCACCGGCAAGGGCGACCTCGACGCGCTCATGGGCGAACTGACGACGACGTGGCGCACCCGCGAGGTGCGCGACGTACTGGCCTGGCTGCGGTCCTACAACGCGGATCACCCCGGCCGCAAGGTGAAGTTCGTCGGCGTGGAGTACTACGCCACCCGCTCCCTGGCTCACGACGCCGTCTCCTCGTACGTGGCCAAGGCCGCCCCGTGGCGGCTGCGCGAGGTGCGGCGCCACCTGAAGTTCATCGCGCCTCGCCACGAGAACACCCAGGCCAACCTGGACTGGTACCGCAACGAGCCCAACAAGCGGCCCTTCATCAGCCACGCCCGCGCGGTGTACAAGCTGGTCGAACGGCTGCCCAAGAACGACGACCAGCAATTGGCCCTGCACAACGCTCGCCAGATCCTGTCCTGGTACGAGGCTTTCAACCTGCCGTTCGCGGACCTCTACGCCTACCGCGACGCCCGCGCGGCCGAGAACCTGCGCTGGTGGCAACGCCGCACCGGCGACAAGGTGGCCTACTGGGCGTCGACCGCGCACACCGCCAACGCGCCCGGCCTGCGGCTGACGCTCGGCGGCCCGCCGCTCGTCTTCGACAACGCCGGCTCCTACCTGCGCCGCTGGTACGGCGAGCGCTACCGCTCGATCACCGTGCTGTTCGACCAAGGGACCCTGGGCACGGGCTCCGGCTGCGGCGTCTCCCCCGCGCCGGTGCCGCGGCCGGACGCGGGCTTCGCCAACCGCGTCTTCGGCGACGCCTTCGCCGGCAACGGCCCCGCCCAGTACGTCGTGGACCTGCGGGGCGAGGCGCCGGAGGCCGTGAGCGCATGGTTGCGCGCGCCGGCGAAGGTGCGCGGTTACGCGGGCTACAACCCGGCGTTCGCGCAAAAGTCGTACATGGAGGGCGGGTCGCTGGCGCAGTGGTTCGACGTGGTCGTCCACCGGCAGGTGGTCACCCCCTGCAAGCCGCTCTAGGGTCGGCGACGGCAAGGCCGCCGGGGCCAGGTGATGGCCCCGGCGGCGGATCGAGTTTCGCGAGTCGCGGCGTCCGGCAGGACGGCGGCAATGGCACAGGACAATGACCGGACATTTCACGGCGCCCCGGCATTTCCCGTCGGCCTCGATACGATCGCATCAATGAATGTGATTTATTAGCCACCCATGAGAATTCGACGAACTATCGCGTCGCGTTGCTTGGACCGTCGGTGGCTCAGCCGTCAAAATTGGTCCAGGGGATTCCGAGCTGCCCCAGCGGCCGCAGAACGCTGCGATGTACCGCGCCGACCCACACTGAGGTGTTCCCGTGCCACTGGTCCGTCGTCTCGGCGATCACGCCGGGTGCGACGTAGAAGTGTGTGGAGTCGTTCGGCCAGCGCCAGGGCTCCCACGGCACCGGAGTCAGCGCGGCTGCCAGCGTGCCGACGTACTCGGCGGCCACATCGCTGCGCAGGGCCTTGTAGGGGGCGTTCATCATGGCCTCATACAGGGCGAACTGGAGCAGGAAGCCGCTCATCGGCTGGTGCTCGCGGCGCGGCTCGTACCCGTCCTGGTCGATCCATACCTCAGGGTCGGGGCGCGATGGATCGAACAGCCAGGTGAATCCGCCCTGGTTCTCGTCTCCGAAGGCGATCAGGCCGTCGTCCGCCTCCCGCCACGCGTGTGGGGGCCGCAGCCGGTTCTGAACGCCGAGCAGTGCGGGCCGGTGTCGGGCCAGCCGATAGAACACAGCAAGCGGTTCGGGAACATCCCATGGGGCCGCGGCGAAGTCGCCGAGGTCCTGGTCAGTCTCAGGGATCCAGCCCTCGACGAACCGCGTCAGCGCTTCGAGCGGGCTGGCGGTCATAAGCGTGAGCCAGTCCAGGTTCGGCAATGTCTCGGGTTCGGCAGGCGGCCTGACCCGGTCCAGGAGCTCCGGGGTCAGTTCCGGCTCTATCGTCAGGGCGGCGTAGTCCAGACACCCGTTCGTGTATCTTGCCTGCCCGGGCTTGCCGACTCCCAGGTATACGCAGCCTTCCGGCAGTCGGGCCAGCAGGTGAACTGGCCACGCCTCCGGGCGTCGGGTCCAGCTCCATCCGGGAGAGTTCGGGGGATGTCCGAACAGGCGGATGCCAACGTCGTCGACGAATGGTCCGTGAAGGTGGAACCGGCGGCTGTTCCACACGCCGCTCACGTCGAGCCCGTCCCGCGGGTCCGCGATGATCACCGTTGCAGCGTCGCCGAGCAGGACGGTAGCGCCGTCGGTCTCGCAGCCGATGACGTTGTCGCCGGCCAGGCGTATCGCGGCGCTCTCGGTGAGGAGATCATTCGGGTTCAGGGGCACGCGACGGACCTTACCGCCGTTACGGATCGTCCCGCTGACGAGACCAGAAGAGTCCGATGCCGGATTCTCTGACACATGTCGGCTGGGATCTGAGCGTCAGTTCGGCCGACCAGAACACCGTCCGGCAACTCGACGCCCTCCAGGCCGAACGCATGTTCACCGACCACGCCTCCGGCAAGGACGCCGCCCCACCCCGCCTGGAGGAGATGTTCGCCTTCGTACGCGAGGGCGACACCCTGCGCGTGCACTCGATGGACCGCCTCGCCCGCAACCTCGACGACCTCCGCCGCATCGTCCGCACCCTGACCGGCAAGGGCGTCCGCGTGGAGTTCGCCAAGGAGAACCTCGCCTTCACCGGCGAGGACAACCCCATGGCCACCCTGCTGCTGTCGGTCATGGGCGCGTTCGCCGAGTTCGAGCGCGCCCTGATTCTCGAACGCCAACGTGAGGGCATCGCCGTGGCCAAGGCCCGCGGCGCCTACACCGGCCGCAAACCCGCTCTCACCCCCGAGCAATCTCACGCCTCGCGCGAACGCGCAGCCGCCGGCGAACCCAAGTCCGCGCTGGCCAGAGAGTTCGGCATCAGCCGCGAGACCGTCTACACCTATCTGCGCGCCGTCCCCGCCCCGACCCCATCATGACGCCGTAACCCATCGTCTTCCGGCAGCCCGCGCTCACCGTGCGACCCGCCGCCGGTCCTATGGCGGCTGGTGACACGTTCGTTAACGGCACCCCTACATGACGCACACGGTGCGCCGGTTCGGCAACTGGGTGATCAACCTGACGCCGCCGGAGCAGGCGCCGACCACGCGCTTGGATCTGGAGCCGCGGGTGCTGTTTCCCGCCGGCCCGGTCTGAACGTCTGCCCCCTCGGTCCGGCTTGGCGCAGGTGGCCGGCCCCAGAGAAGGCGAGACGTGTCGCCGGTTCGCCTGCGAGCGCCCCACTGGGTGCGGCGCTGGCGAGGCGCTACGCCGGAATTCAGATCACGGAGCCGCGGTGGACCATGAAGAGCTGCTCGGTGGAGGCCTCGGCGGCGGTGGCCTGGCGGGCGTTGGCGAACGCACCCGGCGGCGCGCGGTGTCAGCTGACCGGGTCCCGCAGAATGGTGCGTAGATGCTCCTGAGGGGTGGTGGCGGTGAAGGGGTCCAGGTGGATCTCGTGGTGCGCGCCGGCGCGTCGCAGGCCACGCGCCGACGTGAAGGCGCCGAGCCGCGCGAGTGTGCCGAACTCGTCGGCGAAGGGGCCATGGTGCATGACCTGCACGACCAGTTGTTCGGGCAGGGTGAAGAGCGTCACCTCGTCGTCGGCCGAGGGGTCCGCGCGTCGGACGGAGGCGAGATCGGTGGTAGTGGTTTCATCGCTGACGCGTGCCAGCACGCGGTATTCGAGTGTGTCGATGGGGTTGACGCTGTAGAAATCGGCGATCTCGACGGGGACGGCGTCGGCGGGGTACCGGTAGAGGATCTCGACGACGTTCGCGGAGTCGTGCGGCTGCAGGGCGGGTGGGAGGGCGGCGGCGATGGCCGCGACGAGCGCCTTCTTGCGGTAGAAGGTGTCGGTGCCCGGACGCCCTTTCCCGGTGGTGGAGATGAAGGTGGCGCGCGGTGCCCGCACGAGCTCGGGAGTATCGGCGGCGTGCAGGTGCGCTGTCACCGGAATAGCGGTATTGCTGGTGGTGTCCATGGGTCCTCCTGATGTGATGGAAAGGCTTCAACGCCTGCGGCTTTCGCCGCCGTCGATGACGAGTTCGGCTCCCGTGACGAAGCCCGCGCGATCGGTGGCCAGGAAGAGCGCCGCCGGCGTTTTGCGCGGTCGCGCCGGTCACGGTGCTGACGCTGTGCTGTCCGGACTTCACTGACCGTCCCCAGGGGCGTCGTGCAAGGTGGTGCGCAGGCCGGTGTCGATGCGGTCCATCGTGGCCTCGTACGCCTCGGGGAGGTCGACGCCGAGCTTGTCGGCCAGGACGAACGCCCACCAGAGACACTCGGCCAGCTTGTGCCGGAGTTCTGCGCCCACGTCGCCGTCGATGTCCCAGGTGTGTTCGGCGGCCAGCACCAGGCGGCCGACGTAGGCGGCGTCATTGGTGAAGCCGACCGCGAGTTCCGGCAGCGTCCAGGTCCTGCCCAGGAGGCGTTGTTCGAGCTGTTCGTAGTGGGCTCGCACGCGCAGGGCCGTCTCGGCCGCCCCGGCCAGGCCGTTCGGGTTTTCGCTCATCAGATGTTCCCTTTCCGGTGATCAGAAGTCGGTGATGCGGGTGTCGGCGATGGACAGGGCCAGGCCGGGGCCGTAGGCGGAGGCCGGTGATTGGAAGCCCGATTTGTAAGAGCCGGCCAGGACCCGGCGGGCGATCTCCACCGCGGAGAGCTGGGTGAAGCGGTAGCCGGTCGGCGTGTCGATGAGGGCGCGGGCCACGGTGCCGTCGCGGCCGGTCGCCTCGGCGATGACCTTGCTGCGGCCCACCTGCCGTTCGGCCGCCGTGGGGCCGTCGGGCAGGACGGTCAGGTCGAGGTCGATGGGCAGGGGCTGCCCGCTCTGGACGTACACCTCGATGTCGGGCGCCCCGGTGGAGACGTACGCGGTGATCAGGTCGCCCATCGGCGCGGACACGCACTCCTCCGGACCGCCGTCGCCGAAGTCGAAGGGGGCGCTCTTCGGCACGGGCAGCGTGACGATCTCGCCGCCGGCGCGGACGAGGGCGCCGAGGCCGCCGATGCCCTCGGCGGCGCTGGCGATGGAGCCGCGGGAAAACAGGTTCAGCCCGGCGGCCTCCTCGGGGGTGGCGCTGAGCAGCTTGAGCGCGATCCGCAGCCGGACGGGCTCGGTGACGCGGGCGGCGGCGTACGCGGCGACGCAGTCGCTGGGTACAACGTCCCTGCCGGTGCCGGACATGACCATGACCCCTGCCGCCGCGGCCTCGGCGTCGCGGGCCTGGGTGGCGGCGAAGACGTCGTACTCGGCGGTGGTGTCCAGGTAGTGCACGCCGGCCGCGACGCAGGCGTCCAGCAGCGGGCGCGCCGTCACGCGGAAGGGACCGGCCACGTTCAGCAGGACCGCCACCCCGCGCAGGCCCTCGCGCACCGCCGCCGGATCGTCGAGCGGGAAGGCGCGGCCCTCCACGCCGAGCTCGCCGGCCAGGGTCGTGACGCGTTCTTCGTCGCGGCCGGCCACGATGAGGTGGAGGCCCAGGTCACGGGCGTATTCGGCGACGAGCCGGCCGGTGTAGCCGGTGGCTCCGTAAACAAGCAGATCACTTACTGTCATTGCGAAGCTCCGTATTGTGGCGACATGGTTCACGCTAAGGCCAGACGCGGGCAAGATCACTTCTGGACGGTCCGGCCGCCGTCATTTCTGGTCAAGGAGAGTGCGGGACGTGGCGGTCAGGTGGCCGGGGCGTCGACCGCCGGCGTGGTCCAGCTGGCCAGCAGGCGCAGTTTGTCCTGCGATGGGGAACCGCGTTCGGCGGTGTAGACGATGAGGCTCTGGTCGTCTCCTGGCAGGGCCAGCGTCTCGTAGTGCACGGTGAACTCGCCCACGGCCTCATGAAACAGCCTCCTCGTGCCTCGGTGGTTCAGATACAAGCGGTAGTCCGCCCAATAGCGGGCGAACTCGGGTGCGCCGAGCAGCACCTCGCCGAGGAGCCGCTCCAGCCGGTGGTCGGCGCCCCTGCCGTCGGTGAGGCGGCGCAGGGCGGCAGCGACGTGCGGGGCGATGTGCCGCCAGTCGGGGTGGACGATCCTGGCGCGCGGGTCGAGGAACGTCCATCGGGCCAGGTTGCGCTCCTTGACCGGCAGCCGGTCGAAATCGCCGAACACGACTTTGGCCAGATCGTTGGTGGCCAGGACGTCCAGCCGGGGTCCGTGCAGCAGGGCCGGGGCGTCGAGCGCGTTCATCATCGCGATCAGAGCCGGGCGCACCTTGACCATTCCGGAGGCCACTCCGATGACCGGCCGCCGGGCTGCGGGGCGGGCCACGGGGCCGCCGAAGGTGTCCTCCACGAGGGCGCGAAAAGTCAAGCGATCGCATCCGGCCAGCTCAAGCGCATCCTCGACGGCCCGGATCACCTCGGCGGAGATCCGGGCCGCGCGGCCCTGCTCCAGCTTGGCGTAGTACGCGGTGCTGATGCCGGCCAGCGCGGCGACCTCCTCCCTGCGCAGCCCGGGCACCCTGCGCGGTGCCAGGGAGGCGGGCAGGCTTGTCCGCGCGGGATCAAGCGCGGCCCGGCGCGAGGCCAGAAAGTCCCCCAAGAGATTGGCGCCCGTCATGTCCTCCTTCCTGCGCCATCGATGCCGGGACCTTTGCCGCCCACCCGACGGCGTCAGGTCCCGGCCTCGTTGTTCCACATGCGGAAAGTGCTGCAGCGCCCGTCGCCGGCGAAGGTGACGACCCACAGGTTGTCGAACGTGCCGAGTTCGGTGTAGACGCCGGTACCCCGGACCGCCGCGGTGTCTCCAGTGATCATGAGCGGGATCCAGTCGAAGTCCCAGCCGCCTTCCTGCCAGGGCCGGCGCGACAGCCAGCCCTTGACGATCTCCTCGCGGCCGGCCCAGGCGGTCTCGTACGGCCACTCGTGGTATTCGGCGTCGGCGGTGAACAGGGCGGCGATGTCGGCAGGGTCGCAGGTGCGCCAGGCGTGTACATAGCGCTCGACCCAGGCGGTGAGCTGCTCGTTCGTCGGCATCGGTCCTCCTCAGCGGACGAACGCCTGGGCGGCCAGGCCGTTGACGGTGGTGTCGCCCTGCTGAAAGCCGACCATCGAGTCGATCAGGTTGTACGGGTAGTTCAGGGCGGGCGCGGTCAGAGTGTCGAGCCGGGTCGCCTGCTCGGTGGTGAGGGTGACATCGAGCGAGGCGAGGTTGGCCTCCAGTTGCTCGATCGTGCGGGCGCCGATCAGGGTGGAGGTGACCTCGGGCCGATGGCGGACCCAGGCCAGTGCGACCGCGGCCACGCTCGCGCCGTGCTCGCCGGCGATCTCGGAGAGCGCGTCGAGCAGGACGAACGTGGACTCGGTCAGGTGCGGGCCGGCGTAGGCGGCGCGCCCGGAGCCGGTCACCTGCGTGGTGGCCCGCGAGTACTTGCCGGACAGGGCGCCGCTGGCCAGCGGGCTCCACGGGGTGACGCCCAAACCGAAGCGGCGGGCCACGCCGAAGCTCTCGCCCTCGACGCTGCGGGCCAGCAGCGAGTACTCGACCTGCAGCACCGCGACCGGCTCCCAATCCCGCAGGCGGGCGGCGGTGGTGGCCTCGGCCACCTGCCAGGCGGGCACGTTGGACAGGCCGATGGCGTGCACCTTCCCGGCCCGGACCAGGTCGGTGAGGGTGGACAGGGTCTCCTCGATCGGGGTGTGCCGGTCCCACTGGTGCATCCAGTACAGGTCGACGTAGTCGGTGTTCAGCCGCCGCAGCGAGGCGTCGAGCTGGGCCCGGATCGCCTTGCGGCCGGCGCCGCCGCTGTTGGGATCGTCGTGGGCCATGCTGCCGCCGAACTTGGTGGCCAGCACCATGCGATCCCGGACGCCCGGGCGCTTGCCGAAGTACGCGCCGAGCGTGGCCTCCGAGGCGCCGCCGTTGTACATGTTGGCGGTGTCAACGAAGTTGCCGCCGGCCTCCAGGTAGCGGTCCAGGATCGCATGCGACGTCTCGGGGCGCGAACCCCAGCTGCTGTCGTTGTCGAAGGTCATCGCGCCAAGCGCCAGCGGGCTGACCCGCAGGCCGGAGGTGCCCAGCGTGCGATATGAGGTAAGGGACATCAGGTTCCTCAGGTGTGCGGTGCGTGTTGTTCCGCAAACCACCTTCCTCCCTCACCAGCGGCTGAAGAAGGCCGCCTGAGAGTGGGTGTGCGGCACCTAGGAACGGCTCGGCGCCGCGACCGTCCGGGCCGCGGCCAGCCGGGCCACGGCCTCGGCGCTGCGGCTGCCCGGCTCGGGCGTGCCGACCAGCAGCTGCTGACCGGGCGCGTCGCTGACGTCGAAGGTCTGATAGGTCAGCTCCACCCGCCCGGCCTCGGGATGCACGAACACCTTGAAGGTGCGGCTGAGCTCGCCCACGACCTGGTCATGCCACAACGCACGGAACGCCCCGGACACGCCGAGCAGCTCTTCGACCAGGTCCTTGATCCGGCGGTCATCGGGGAACCGGCCGGCGTGCAGCCGCAGCGCGTGCACGGTCTTGGGCACCACCTCGTCCCAGGTGGCGAACACGACCTGGGCCTGGGGATGAGTGAACAGGATCCGGACCATGTTGGTCTCGTCGCCGAAGGGCGACAGCAGGGCGGCGGCGACCGCGTTCGTGGCCAGCACGTCGAAGGCCGGGCCGAGGACGTAAGCCGCCGACGCCGGGAAGGCGTCCAGCAGCCGGGCCAGCGCCGGATGAACCCGCGCGCGATCGGCATCGGGCCCCACGCCCGGGTTCAGACCGGCCAGCCGGTACAGGTGTTCGCGCGAGTCGTGGTCCAGGCGCATCGCGCGACTGATGCCCTCCAGCACCGGAGCCGACGGATTACGCTCCCGCCCCTGCTCCAACCGGGTGTAGTAGTCGCTGCTGACCCCCGCCAGCACCGCGACCTCCTCCCGGCGCAACCCCGCCACCCGGCGCTTGGCGCCCGACGGGAACCCGACCTCGCTGGGCTCGATACGTGCCCGATGCGCCTTCAGAAACTCGCCGAACTCTGTGGTCTTCATGCTGGTCACCCCCACCCGAACCTATAACCCCCCGCACCAAGCACCGCATTTCCGGCAGGAGCATCGCCTCCCGCTGGCCGCTCGCACTGCCCGCGGTCCGCTTGTGCAAGCCCTTCCCGAGCTTGCCGTGGCCGCCACCGACCAGGAGGAGCGCCTCTTCCTAGGTGCGTGCGCTTCTCCGCCAGCGCCTCCCGCGCTTGGGAGTCCAGCCGGCCGGAAGAACTGCTCGAGTTCGGCCCCCGACACCTCGGGCCGGAACCGGCGATAGCGGACCACTTGCTCCATCTGTGAGGAAATCCACAGGCATGAGAGGCCGCCTTTGTAGCGCCACAGTCCGGTCCGATCCTCCCCGGAAGGCTACCGGCGCATCCACCGGCTCGAGTTGGTGAAGCGGCGCGACGTCTATCAGGCTGCGCCGAGTGGGGCTTCAAGCCGTCGGGCAGAGGACGGCTTCGACGGTTTTGATCACCACGGGGACGATGGCGCTATCGTCGGCGGTGCTGCGCGTGACGGAGATGGCGAACTGCTGCCGGCCGTCGGTCGAGGCGAAGGTCAGTGTGGTGAGGCCGGGCGCCGAGCCACCGAGCATCTGGCCTTTGAGTTTTCCTCCGCACAGGCCCGTGCCCTGCTGTGCGCTGCCACCTGTGAGGACCTCCTGCAGTGACGGCGGCAGCAGCCTGCCCTGGTCGAAGGCCCGCCGGAAGGCGCTGACGTCATGCGTGGTCGAGATGACGCCGCCGGCGCCGTTGCCCCAGCTGGCGTTGAAGCGGTGCACATCACGCGAAGTGCCGGTGGAGTCGGGGTAGTAGCCGTGCCCGTGCGGGCCCTTGATGCCCTCCGGGGGCTTGGTGGCCTGGTAGGTCCCGGTCATGCCGAGCGGGCGGAAGAGACGCCGGTCGAGCTCGCGGGCCAGGGTGTGCCCGGTCACCTTCTCGATGATCATGCCGATGAGGGTGTAGTTGATGTTGGAGTAGGTGTACATCTCGCCCGGCTCGCCGGTGCGCGGCCGGCCCCGCGTCATCTTCACGAGGTCGATGGGCCGGTAGTAGGTGGTGAAGTCGAAGACGTCGAAGGCCGGGGCGGTCGAGCCACTGTGGTGGAACCAGTCGGGGACGCCGGAGGTGTGCTGGACCAGCTGCTGGACGGTGATCTCGCCGGCCCGTTCCACCAACCCGCCGGCGGCCACCTCGGGCAGCAGTTCGGCGAGCTTGTCCTCCAGGCCGAGCCTGCCCTCCCTGACGAGTTGGAGGAGCACGGTGGCCACCATCGTCTTGGATTGCGAGCCGATACGGAAACGGGAGTCCGCCGGGATGGTCCCGCCCTTGCCGTTGAGCAGCCGCGACCCGGCGGTGCCCCGGCC
This sequence comes from Nonomuraea glycinis, assembly GCF_035920485.1. Lineage (GTDB taxonomy): Bacteria > Actinomycetota > Actinomycetes > Streptosporangiales > Streptosporangiaceae > Nonomuraea > Nonomuraea glycinis. The sequence continues at coordinate 7,669,129 of NZ_CP109166.1, read as the reverse complement.
GGCGAGCTCGCCGGCCACGTACGCACCGCCAATGGCGCCCACGACGCCGGGCGTCGCGGCCAGGGCCTCCATGGCCCGCTGGACGTCGCCGATCGCGGTGGCGCCGTTGGCCATCGCGGGCAAGGTGGTGGCCAGCAGCAGGCCTACCGCAGTCGCGGCGGCAACAGACAGGCGTTTCACGACAAGAGCTCCTTCGAAAGGGACGGAAGGGCAAGAAAGGCGCGGCGGTTCGGGTGATGACCTGCCGTGCCGGCTCGCTGATGGACGTCACAGAGATGTTGCCGTGGGACACGCCGCCGGACTGGGAGGCCGGCGCGGGCGGGGTGGGTGGCGCACCGTCCCGCTGGCCGCGCGCGAGGGCGGGCAGGTCGGCGGCGGCGCGGAAAGACCCCCATGATGCTGAGCCGCTCGTTGCAGGCGGAACGCTCCGGCTCTCGGCGCCGCCCCGCTGCCGGCGTGCGGGAAAGGTCTCTAGGTCATCCGGCCGGCCTCACAGAACCGTGCCGCGTATGTGCCACGGCCGCCCAGAGGCTTCCCAATCTTCAGCCGCACTCGGCCATGATGATCCGATCACGTCTGCCATGTGCGGCTGGAACGATCACGTCGCGGGACAGAACAGCGATTTGAGGGCGTTGGTGATACGCGTCGACACGGTGCTGCGCTCGTCGTTGTCCATGGCCAGGGTCAGGGACACGGCGAACTGCACGCGGCCGTCGGATGAGGTAAGGGTCGCGGCGGTGAAGCCGGGGGCGCTACCTCCGCCTCCTGCGGCGAACTCGGGGTTGCCGGCGCACGGGCCGCCCGCGGGCGGCGGCGTCTGGCCGGGCGGCGGGTCGGTGACGAGCTTGCTCAGGGACGCCGGCAGGAGCTTGCCCTGGCGGAAGGCGCGCTGGAAGGTGCTCGCGTCGCGCGTGGTGGAGATCACACCGCCGGCGCCGAGCAGGGTGGTGGCGTTGATCTTGTCGGCATCGCGCATCCTGCCCGTCTCGTCCGGGGCGTAGCCGTGCCCGTGCGGGCCCTTGATGCCCTCGTTCGCCTTGGCGGGCAGGTAGGTGTGGCGCATGCCGAGCGGGACGAAGAGCCTCCGGTTGAGTTCGGCGGCCAGTGACCTGCCGGACAATTTCTCGATGATCATGCCGAGCAGGATGTAGTTGGTGTTGGAGTAGTCGAAGGTCCCGACTTCCACGCGGCGTGCGTTCTTGCGCGAGGCCGCCAGCAGGTCGGTCGGGCGGTAGTTGCGCGTAGGGCTCGAGGTGTCCGGGCCGATGTAGTCGGGGATGCCCGAGGTCAACTGGACCAGATGGCGTACGGTGATCTCGTCGGCTCGCTCCACCAGGTCTTTCTTCGCCACCTCCGGCAGGACCTCGCTGAGTTTGTCCTCCAGGCTCAGCTTGCCTTCCTTGACCAGTTGCAGCGCCACGGCTGCGGTCATGGTCTTGGTCTGCGACCCGATCCGGTAACGGGCTGTCGATGGGATCGCGCCGCCCTTGCCGTCGAGCAGGCGGGACCCGGCCGATCCCTTTCCGACCCGCTTGCCGTCCACGTACACCTCGCCAATGGCGCCCACCACGTGGCCCGTTTCCACCAAGGCTTCCATCGCCTGCTGCACGTCCCCGACCTTGACGGGGGCGGCAGCTGTCGCGGCGGTGGCGGGCGGCGCCGCGCTCAAGACCAGCGCCGCGCACGCCAGTGAGGCTGCGCCAGTGAACGTCGTTCGACGAAGAATCATGAAGTCTGCCTCTTCCAACCTTGAAGACCGAGATGTCGAGCCACAAGTTCTAACGAGAGGAGTGTTTCTTCAGCGTTAACCCCAAAAGCGCAGCTCCGCCACGCCGGTCCGTGGCGTCGCTCCCCCTAGGCAAGAGCCCACCGACATCACTCGCCACTCTGGTCGCTTTCGCCGCGGCCATGGCCCCGCAGTCGGCCGACGACGCGATCGAGGTGTTCGACCAGGCGGTTGGCGATCTGCTGCGCACCTCATCGGCGACATCGCCCGCGAACCGGACGAAGACTTCCAAGAAGAACTGCTGCAGCGCTACGCCACCATCCGCCGCTTCCTGCCCTGCCCTGCGCCGGAGCCATCCGCCTCAGCGCACGGTGATGACCAGCTTGCCCGTGGTGCGGCCCGTCTCCCCCAGAACGTGGGCCCGAGCGCCTTCGGCGAGGGGGAAGGTGGCGGAGACGTGGGCGCGGAGCCTGCCCCGGTCGACGAGGTCGGCGATGGCACGCATCCCGGCCTGGTCGTGCTCAACGATCAGGGTGACGGCGCGGACCTGTGCCTTCTCGGCCGCGGCTCGGGTGTCCTCGGCGCCCGGCACCAGGGAGATGAGAACGCCGCCGGGGCGGAGCACGCCCACGGAACGGGTGGCGGTCTCCCCGCCGAGGGCGTCGAGGACGATGTCGTAGCGCTCCTCGGTGTCGGTGAAGTCCTCGGAGCGGTGGTCGATGCAGGCATCCGCGCCGAGCTCGCGCAGGAAAGCATGCTTGGGGGCGCTCGCCGTCCCGGTGACATGAGCCCGGCGTTCTTTGGCGATCTGTACGGCGAGGTGACCGACACCGCCGGCCGCGGCGTGGATCAGCACCCGCTGCCCGGCCCGCAGGCCCGCGGTCTCGACGAGGGCCTGCCAGGCGGTGAGCGCGGCCAGCGGCAGAGCGGCCGCCTGGATGTGGTCGATCCCGGTGGGCTTGGCGACGAAGGCGCGGGTGGGACCGGTCACGTACTCGGCGTGGGAGCCGGCCCCATACGGGTATGGCAGCATGCCGAACACCTCGTCACCGGGCTGGAAGAGGGTGACGCCCAGGCCGGTCTCCACCACGGTGCCGGAGACGTCCCAACCGAGGATCAGCGGCGGGGGTGGCAGGAAAATACTCAGGGCGCGGTGCTTGAAGTCCGTGGGGTTGAGTCCGGCCGCGTGCACGGCGACGAGGATCTCCCCGGGGCCGGGCGCGGGCCGCGGAAGCTCGGTCAACCGCAGCACCTCAGGGCCGCCGAGGGCCGTCTGGTGCAGGGCGAGCATCACAGGGGCGCTGTGCGGGGCAGCAGGGCCCGGGGAGCTGAGATCGTCAAGGGTGTCCGTTGGAGTCATGCCTCGATCCTGGCCCTACGGTCCAGCCCGGGGCGATGGCAAGAAGGTCAGCCTCCGATACATTCTTGCCATGTCCATCGACCCTGCCGCCCACCGCGTTCCCCGCGCTCTCCCCGCGTCCGCCCGGGACCGTGACCTCGCTGATCGCGCGGCCGAACTGGACCCGGCCCCGCGGCCCGGCGCGCACAAGGTCGTCGTCCTCGCCCTCGAGGGCGTCTACCCCTTCGAACTCGGCATCCCGCACCGGGTCCTGGGATCCGCCGATGGCCGCTACGAGGTGCTGTCCGCGAGCGTGGACGGGCGACCCGTACGTACCGACGCGGACCTGACCGTCACCCCCGGGCACGGTCCCGAAGTGCTGGCCGAGGCGGACACCGTGATCATCCCTCCGTACGGAATCTCGCCGGCCTCGGCCGCCGCCCCGGACCCGCAGGCCCTGACCGCCCTGTCCCGTATCCGCCCCGGCACCCGCCTGGTGTCCATCTGCACCGGCGCTTTCCTGCTGGCCGCCGCCGGTCTCCTGGACGGACGCCGAGCCACCACCCACTGGGAGCTCACCGACATCTTCCAGGAACTGTTCCCCCGGGTCGAGCTGGATGCCGGCGTGCTCTTCGTCGACCACGGTGACGTACTGACCTCCGCGGGGGCGGCGAGCGGTGTCGACATCTGCCTGCACCTGGTGCGCCAGGACCACGGCAGCGAGGTCGCCAACCAGGTCGCCCGCCGCTGCGTCGTGCCGCCCTACCGGGAAGGCGGGCAGGCGCAGTACATCGAGCGGCCGCTGCCGCCGGTGAGCGAAACCGGCACAGGACCGACCCGCGACTGGGCCCTGCAGCGGCTGGAACTGCCGCTGTCGCTGGAGGAGTTGGCCGCGCACGCGGCGATGAGCACCCGCACCTTCGCCCGGCGCTTCCGGCAAGAGACCGGTCTGAGCCCCGGCCGCTGGCTGACCCAGCAGCGGCTGAGGCGGGCGCGGCACCTGTTGGAGTCCAGCGACCTGCCGGTGGACCGGGTCGCCCATGAGGTCGGCTTCGCCACCGCCACCTCGCTGCGGCGGCACCTGGCAGCGGAGACGGGGGTCGCCCCATCGGCGTACCGGCGCACCTTCCGCGTCTCGGATCCGGCCGCGGGCCACGTCAGGGAAGCATCAGGACCTGGGCGCTGAGAGGTCGTTCTCACGCAACGCAAGAGCGGGCCTGCCCTGCTGCTGAGACTTGCATGGTGCGAGATGCGGCACTGTGACGGACTCAGGACCATCGCTGAGCGATGTTCTTAACGGCATCCCGACAAGTGGCGGATCGAACAGCACATCACCCGGCTGGGCCTGCCGGCGACGTTCCTGCGCCCGGTCTCCTTCATGGAGAACCACACCGGTCCTACCACCCGCACGACGGCGCCGTGGCCACTGCGGTCGTGGCGATTCGCGGTGACGGTGCGAGATCGGGTCTAGGCGACATCCCTTTGTGACATTACGTTCCTTGCAGCACCATCTCGGGGGATTGTTCCTGTCCCGTCAGATCCCGATGGAGGCACCTCACGCGGCATCCTGCACCTGCCGCACGCTCTCACCCTGCTCCTCACAACCCCAGAGGAATGGCATGAGATCACGACTGCTCGCCGTCATCACCACCGTGACCCTGGCCTTAGCCAGCGCCCTCATCGGCGCGCCGGCCCAGGCCACGACGGCGCTCGCCGCGCCCGACATCCCGCTGGCCAACGTCAAGGCCCACCTGACCCAGCTCCAGTCCATCGCGACCGCCAACGGCGGCAACCGCGCCCACGGCCGGCCCGGCTACCTCGCTTCCGCCAACTACGTCAAGGGCCGACTGGACGCCGCCGGGTTCAGCACGACCCTGCAGTCGTTCACCTACAGCGGCGCCACCGGCTACAACCTGATCGCCGACTGGCCGGGCGGCGACCCCGACGACATCCTCATGATCGGCGCCCACCTCGACAGTGTGACCGCCGGGCCCGGGATCAACGACAACGGCTCGGGCAGCGCCGCGATCCTGGAGACCGCGCTGGAAGTGTCCCGGCAGGCTCTCCAGCCCGCCAAGCACCTGCGCTTCGCCTGGTGGGGCGCCGAGGAGCTGGGGCTGCGCGGCTCGCAGCACTACGTCACCAACCTGTCCGCGACCGAACGGGCGAAGATCAAGGGGTATCTCAACTTCGACATGGTCGGCTCGCCCAACGCCGGCTACTTCCTCTACGACGGCGACAACTCCGACGGGGTGGGCTCCGGCCCGGGACCCGCCGGATCGGCCGAGCTGGAGAGGGTTCTGCAGGACTACTTCACCTCCATCGGCGTGCCCACGCGCGGCACCGACTTCGACGGCCGCTCCGACTACGGCCCGTTCATCTCCCGCGGCATCCCGGCGGGTGGCACCTTCACCGGCGCCGAGGGCATCAAGTCCAGCGCCCAGGCGCAGCTGTGGGGAGGCACCGCGGGGCAGGCATTCGACCCGTGCTACCACCGCGCGTGCGACACCACGGCCAACATCAGCGACACGGCGCTCGACCGCAACGCCGACGCCGTGGCGTACGCCGTCTGGACGATCGGCACCGCCACGCCGCCCGTCGTGGTCTGGTCGGACGACTTCGAGACCGATCGGGGCTGGACGCCGGTGGCCGGTACGGCCACGAGCGGCCTGTGGGAGCGTGGCGACCCGGAGGCCACCACCTCCAGCGGCGCCAAACAGCTCGGCACCACGGTCAACGGCGTCAACGACCTGGTCACCGGACGGCTGGCCGGATCATCGGCCGGCGCCCACGACGTCGACGGCGGCGTGACATCCATCCAGTCGCCGCCGATCACGTTGCCGGCCGGGGCGCCGAAGCTGTCGTTCTCCTGGTACCTCGCGCACGGCAGCAACTCCTCCAGCGCCGACTACCTGCGGGTCAGGGTGGTCGGCAGCACGACGAGCACGGTCTTCCAGCAGCTCGGCGCCGCCACGGACCGTGACGGCGCCTGGGCGGCGACGACCGTCGACGTGTCCGCTTTCGCGGGGCAGAGCGTGCGGGTGCTGGTCGAAGCCGCCGACGCCTCGGCTGCGAGCCTGGTGGAGGCGGGCGTCGACGACGTGAAGATCCTCCAGTAACCGGCGACGGCGGCGCGATCCGGTCTCCGGCCCGGATCGCGCCGCCGTTCACGGTCCCACCTCCGCGCGGGGCGCCGGCCACGGGTGACAAGGGCGGGAGGCGGGCGCAGGTTGGGCCGCATGGCGCTGATCGGGGTCAACACCGCGCACGTTCTGGCCGCCGCCGGGGTCGCCGGACACTTCCGGGTATGAGGAGTCGCGGTACGGAAAAGGGCCCATGAGATTCTCGATTCGGCCAGTCGTTGCGGACCACGTACGGGATTTTGAGACCTTGAGCAGCCCATGGCAGGCTCATGCCGCATGATCGATGAATTCGCGAAGGACACCCTGCACGGGAGACTGCGGCGGGACCGCAAGGCGCTGCTCTGGAAACTCGACGGCTTGTCCGAATACGACGCCCGCCGACCTTTGACAGCGACCGGGACCAACCTCCTCGGCCTGGTCAAACACGTGGCCACCGTCGAGGCCAGGTACTTCGGCGAGGTCTTCGACCGCCCTTCCCCGCAACCGCTGCCCCGGTGGCAGGACTCCGACGGCAGCGATCTGTGGGCGACGGAGAACGAGACTCGCGATCAGATCATCGGGTTCTACCGGCGCACGTGGGAACACTCGGACGCGACGATCAACGAGCTTCCCGTCGACGCCCCCGGCCACGTGCCGTGGTGGCCGGAGCCTTATGCCGACACGAACCTGTTCGCCGTCTTGGTCCATGTCCTCGGCGAGTCCATCCGGCATACCGGGCACGCCGATATCCTGCGCGAGAGCCTCGACGGCCGGACCGGGTTGCGCGCCGAACACGAGAAGCAGATCGACGAGGAAGCCCGGGCGGCCTACTGCGCGAAGATCGAGCAGGCCGCCAGGTCGGCCGCACCGATCAAGGCTTAGTTCGACATACCAGGCAGCCTGCCATCAGCTCCCCTACCGGCCGTCGGCCAGGAGTTCACGGGCGTACAAAACTGCTCGACTCCAAGAAGGCGTCGCGGCGAGGGCCAGTGGTGATGCCGGATTCACCCGGGGGGCGCCTCAGATGCCAAGGCGGGTGGCGATGCCGTCGAGGAGGCAGTCCAGGCCCAGGTCGAACTGCCACGAAGTGTCGTCTTTACGGGTGGCGGTGCGCAGGTAGTGCTGGAAGGTCGGATAACGGCCGGTCCGCATGTGCCACATCATCAGCGGGGCGAGTTCGTCGCGTAGTTCGTCTCCGCCGGACAGGCTCTGCTCGCTGATGACGGTGCTGACGGCGCTTTCGTAGCTCAGGGCGCCGTGCACGTAGGCGTCCACGGTGCGAAAGACGCTCATCATCGTGTCGGCGTCCAGGTCCAGGCCGTCGAGCGCTACCAGGGCCTGCTCGGCCACGGTCATCCGGTTGGGCGTGAGGGAGAGCTTGGCCCGCGGGGACAGTTGGGCCAGCCATCGGTGCTGGAGCATCAGTTCGCGCGTCTGTACGGCAAGCGTGCGCAGGCTCTCCCGCCAGTCGAGGCCACGAGGCAGGCGCAGATCGGCGTAGACGTGATCGACCATGAGCTCCAGCAGGTCGTCCTTGCCGGACACGTAACGGTAGGGCGCCATGGGGGCGACGCCCAGCTCGGCGGCCAGGCGGCGCATGGTGATGGCCTCCAGGCCCTCGGCGTCGGCGATCGCGACAGCCGTCGTGGCGATGCGCTGCGACGACAGCGTCTGGCGGGGGGCCGGCGAAGGACGCTCCAACCGCTCCCATAGAGGTGCGCTCTTGTCGTCGGCCATGTCGCAGGTCCTTTCCTCGCATCCCTATACAACGTATCAGAAGTAGACAACGTACACATTCGTGTGTACGTTGTCTCGAACCAGATACGTTGTACACAACGAAGGGGCATCATGCTCAACATCGCGGTCATTCTCGGCAGCACCCGTGACGGACGTTTCGGCCCCGCCGTGGCCAACTGGGTCATGGACCACCTGGACCAGCGCGGCGACATGAGCGCCGACCTGATCGACCTGATCGAGACCCCGCTGCCGACCGTCTTGCCGGTGCTCGGGCAGCCGCCCGCCACTCAGCAGGCCAAGGATCTGCTGGCGGCCGTGTCACCGCGGATGGCAGCGGCCGACGCCTTCGTCATCGTGACCCCCGAGTACAACCACAGCTTCCCGGCGGCGCTGAAGAACGCCATCGACTGGCACAGCATCGAGTGGCACGCCAAGCCGGTCGCGTTCGTCTCCTACGGCGCCTTCTCCGCCGGACTGCGCGCCGTCGAGCACCTGCGGCTCGTCCTGGCCGAACTGCACGCCGTCACCCTCCGCGACAGCGTCGGCCTGCAGCACCCGTGGGCGCAGTTCGACGGCGACGGCAAAGCCGTGGACCCGGCCGCCGACGCCGCCGCCAAGGTCATGCTGGACCGGCTCGCCTGGTGGGCGCACTCGCTGCGCGAGGCCAGGACCGCCCGCCCCTACGCCGCCTGAACCACCATGACCCGTCTTGGCGTCTTCGGACTGCTCATCGGCATGTTCCTGGCCATGCTCGACGGCCTGATCGTGGGCACCGCGCTGCCCACCATCGCCGGCGAACTCGGCGGCCTGGACCTGCTGCCCTGGGTGGTGACCGCGTACATGCTCGCCGCCGCGGCCACCACCCCCATCTGGGGCAAGCTCGGCGACCTGTTCGGCCGCAAGGCCACCTTCATCACCTCTATCACGTTCTTCCTGGCCGGGTCCGCGCTCTGCGGCCTGGCCCAGGACATGGCCCAGCTCATCGCCTTCCGCGCCGTTCAGGGACTCGGCGCGGGCGGGCTCATGGTCGGCGCGCTGGCCATCATCGGCGTCCTGGTCCCGCCCCGCGAGAGCGGCCGGCTGCAGTCGATGATCGGCATCATCATGCCGATCGCCTACGTCGGCGGGCCGCTGCTGGGCGGCCTGCTCACCGACCACCTCAGCTGGCGCTGGACCTTCTACGTCAACCTGCCCCTCGGCGCCCTCGCCCTGCTGCTCATCGTCACCCGCATCCACCTGCCACCCGCCGAGCGTCACCGCCCCCGCATCGACTACACCGGAGCGGCCCTGCTGACCATCGCCATCGTGGCCCTGACCCTGCTGGCGGGCGGGACTTCATGGACCCTCGGCGCGATCGGGCTGCTCGCCCTGGCCGCCTTCGTGGCCGTGGAACGCCGTACGGCGGAGCCGATCATCCCGCCCCGGCTGTTCGCCGACCGCGACTTCACCCTCGCCCAGGCCCTCAGCTTCCTGGTCGGCGCGGTGATGCTCACCGTGACCAACTACCTGCCGCAGTACATGCAGCTCGTCCAGGGATCCTCCCCGGCGGCCAGCGGCATGCTGCTGCTCCCGCTGATGTTCGGCATGCTCGGCGCCCAACTGGTCACCGGCCGCCTCATCAGCGCGAACGGCCGCTACCGCGTCTATCCCATCCTGGGCGGAGCCCTCATGATCGCGGGCGCGCTGGCCCTGTTCCGGCTCGACGCCGACACCCCCGCCGCCCTCGCCTCAGCACTCACCCTCCTCATCGGGGCGGGAATGGGCCTGGTGGTGCAGAGCACCACGCTGATCACCATGAACAGCGCCGATCCGCGCGACATGGGGGCCGCCAGCGGCACGCTCACGCTGCTGCGCACCATCGGAGGATCGGTGGGCATCGCCCTGCTGGGCACCTTGTACGCCACCCGCATGCACACCGACCTGGCCGCCCACCTGGGGCCGGCCATGGCCGACCGGCTGGCCGGAGGAGGCGAGCTCACGCCCGCCCTCTTGCCGAATCTGCCTGTGCAGGTGGCCGACGCCGTCCGGCTGGCCGTCACCAGCGGCCTGCACGTCATCCTCATCGGCGCCACCGTACTCTCCGTGATCGCCTTCGCCGTCTCCTGGCTCATCCGCGAGACCCCCCTCCGGGCCGACACCACGCCACAGGCCGACCCCCTGGTGCCTTCCGAGCGCAATACGGCCGACGAAGTGGACGGGCGCCAGCCGGACTGCGCCAACCGCCTGCGGCGATGACCGACCTGCCCCTTCGAATATGACCGCTACGGCGTCTCCGGATGTGTCTCTGCGCAACAACCACACATTGATCGACCTGCCAGCACATTCCAAAGGTTTCCTTGACATGTGATCGAGTGGGACCCAGGATTCCAAGCATGTCTTTGGAATCCTGGAGGAAGCGGCCCCGACGGGTGCTCGACGACCCGGCCGCCATGCGGGCATTCGCCCACCCCGTCCGCCTGGCACTGCACGAGCTGCTGATGCGGGCCGGCGCCACGACCGCCGCGGACGCCGCCCGCGAGGTCGGCATCAGCCAGGCACTGGCCTCCTACCACCTGCGGCAACTCGCCAAGTACGGCTTCGTGGAGCAGGCCGAGGCACGCGACGAGCGGGAACGGCCGTGGAAGGCGACCTCACTGACCCAGGAGTGGTCCGACGCCGAGTCCACCCCCGAGACCTCGGCCGCCCGCGGCCTGCTGGAACAGGTCATCGCCGAACGAGCGCTGTCACGGCTGGCCGAATGGCAGGAGCGCCGCATGGACGAGCCGGATGAGTGGCGGAAATCAGGCGGGATCGGCAGCTCCTACCTCTACGTCACTCCCGACGAGCTCGCCGCGTTCGACGCCGCGTTCAACCGGCTGCTGGAGCCGCTGATGGCGCGGATCGCCGACCCCTCCGAGCGGCCGGAGGGGGCCCGGCCCGTCCTGCTGGCCACGCTCCTGGTTCCGCTGCCGGCCACCGGCACCGGTGACTGACGCCAGGGACGCCACCGTGCCGGGAGAGGAACCGGCGAGGGAGGCCACGAGCGCTCCGGCGAAGTCGACCGAGGAGGCACCGGGCGGGATCCGGAGCCTGCTCGGGAAGCATCAGGACTACCGGCGACTACTCACGGCCGGGCTGATCTCGCAGACCGGTGACTGGGCCATCAGCACCGGCCTGGCCTACCACGTCTACGTACTCACCGGATCCACACTGTCCAGCGCCACCATGCTGCTGGCCGCCCGGTTACCCGACGTCCTGCTCGGTTCACTGGCGGGCGTGCTCGCCGACCGATGGGATCGCCGCAGGCTGCTGGCGATCACGGACGTGCTGCTCGCGCTGGGACTGCTGCCTCTCCTGGCGGTACGTGAACCGGGCCAGGTGTGGATCATCTACGCCGTCGCCTTGTGGACAGGCGTGCTCAGCACCGTCCTGTTCCCCGCCCAGAAAGCCCTCGTGCCACAGATCGTGGCCGCCTCGCAGCTCGTCAGGGCCAACGCCTTACACGGGCAGACCGGCCAGGCCGCCAGACTGCTGGGAGCGTCGGCGGGCGGGGTCGCGGTCGGCGCGGGCCGGCTGGCCGCCGTCGTCTGGATCGGCGTGGCCGGCTTCCTGATCTCCGCACTCCTACTGGCACGCCTGCGGACACCCGCTCGACGCGCCACGGCCGCGACGACAATGGGCGGGCAATGGGTCTCCGGGCTGCGGCTGGCCAGAACCAACCGCGGCGTGCGCCTGCTGCTGGCGTACATGGTGATCACAGGGCTCGGCGAGGGCATCTTCGCGACGCTCGCGGCACCGTTCGTGGCCAACGTGCTCGGCGGAGAAGGAGACGCCTACGGGCTGTTCCTGTCGGCGCAGGCAGTCGGCGGGATCGCCGGCGGTCTGGCGATCGCCGCCCGCCCGGGGAACGCCACCCCGCGAGCGCTGTTCGGATGGGGAACGGTCGTCTTCGGCTTGGCCGACCTGGCGCTGTTCACCTACCCACTCCTGACCCATGCGCTATGGCCGGCCATCGCGCTGATCGCCCTGGCCGGGCTACCGGCCGCGGCAGCGATGGCGGGCCTCACCACGTTCGCCCAGACAACCACCGGCGACGACCGGTTAGGCGCGGTCTTCGGGCTCCTCATCAGCGCCCAGGCCGCCACGTCACTGCTCGGGATGGCGCTGGCGGGCGTGCTCGGCGAACGGCTCGGCATCGTCCCCACGCTCTGCCTGCACGCCGGCGGGCTGGTCGCGGCGGGTCTGCTCGTCGTGGTGAAATCAGAACGTCATACCCATTGACCCGCGATGACGTGTGCTCCTACCGCGATATCGCCATCCAACGTCTTCTGCGATCTCGAACCGATCGCTCGGTCCGTCCGCTCGTTCCTCAACCCCGAGGTCGGCTAGCTCAGGCGAATCGCGGTCTCGATGTGGGCGAGTTGGACGGCGAGGATCTCTTCGAACGCGGCGCGGCGGTCCACCCCGAGAGGGCGTACGTCGCGGGCGAAGTGGGCCAGGGCCGGGAAGTGGTCGGGGTCGGCGCCGAGTACCGCGACGCGGAACAGCTCCATGCCCTGTTCGTGCTCTTCCGGGGTGAGGGTGCTGATCCCGGCCTCGGAGGCGATCAACGCGGCGATGAGGACCGCGATCCGGTGGTAGCGCGCGGGGATCTGCGCGTCAGGCAGTCCCGACGCGCGCAGGGCCTGCAGCACCTCTTCCATGACCAGTCGCGAACCGGTGCCGCCTGACGCGTAGCGTCCCCAGACCGCGGCGAGCTGGGGGTGCCGGCCGAAGGCCTCTCTCACGCGCAGGGCCAGGGCGGTGATGCGCTGCTTCCAGTCGCCTTCGGGCCTGTAGCCGTCCATGGCGGCCAGGAGGATGCGGTCGGCGACCGCGCGCAGCAGTTCGGTCTTGTTGCGGAAATGCCGGTAGAGGCTGGAGGAATCGGTGCCGAGCACCGCCGCGAGCTTGCGCACGCTGAACGACTCGGCGTCGCTCGTGCGCAGCAGCTCCGCCGCCGTGTCCAGGATCTCTTCGGTCGACCAGCGCCTTCTACCTGCCATGCCATCCCCCTCGTCAGAGATCAGCATACCTATGCACTTGGCGTTGCACGCACCGCGTGCATAATAGGGACATAAGCCCGGTCCCTACGGATGGACACCTGTCATGAGAAGTCCCGAAGAGCTGAACACCGCACTGGAGAACGTCCACCGCGCCGGAATGCCCGGCCTGTTCGCCGAGGTGCGCGACGGCGACGAGGTCTGGCGCGGTGCCGCCGGGGTCGCCGACATCGCTACCGGCCGCCCTGTCTCCGCCGACATGCGGCACCGCGTCGGCAGCATCACCAAGACCTTCACTGCCGCCGCGGTGATGCAGCTGGTCGAAGGTGGTCAGGTCGGTCTCGACACGCCGATCGGCCACTACCTGCCGAAGCTGGTTCCCGGAGAACGCGGCGATGCGATCACGGTCCGCATGTTGATCAACCACACCAGTGGCCTCGCCGAATACCTCCCGTACGCCTACCCCTCCCTCAGAGCCTTCCCAGCCGTGGCCGACACGAGGCCGCAGAGCCTGGACGACCACCGGCTCACCCGGTTTCACCCCATCGAGCTCATCGAGAAAGGCGTCTCCGCACCCGCTGTCAGCGCGCCGGGCGGCACTCCGGGGTTGTACTCCAACACCAACTACCTCCTGCTCGGCCAGCTTCTGGAGCAGGTAACCGGCACGAAGGCCGAGACGTACATCACCCGGAACGTCATCGAGCGCGCCGGGCTGCGGGAGACCGAGCTTCCCGATGGACCGCGGTTCAGCGGGCCGCAGTCGCAGATCTACGAGGCGTGGTTCGGCATGATCGAGCCGCCGCGCGACTTCAGTGTCTTCGACATGTCCTTCGCGGGGGTGTCGGCTTCGCTGATCTCGACCGTCGCGGATCTCAACCGGTTCTTCGGCTTGCTGTTCGCCGGTGAGATCGTCAGCCCGGCCTCGCTGGCGGAGATGCGGCGCATCGTCCGCGTCGTCTCCCAGGAAAGCAAGCTCATCGACTACGGGCTCGGCCTGCACCCGATGGAGATGCCCGGCGGCGGCACCTTCTGGGGGCATGGCGGCACCGTCTGGGGCGCCGGAGCACTGGCCATGACCAGCGCCGACGGCAAGCGGCAGATGTCCGTCGCGGTGAACATGCAGAGGTGGAGCAGGCTCGACTCCACGGGCAGGCCGCAGCCCCACCCCATCGACGAAGCACTTGCGGCTCTGTACGGCATGGCGATGTGCGGCTGACCGTACCGGCGCGATGGCGGCCATGGCGGGCGTCGGCGTGGCCGGGCAACCTCGGTTTGCCGGCGTTCGGTCGCGTCGCGGGCCTGTCCGTCCGACAGGCGCCGCTGAGTGGAGGCGTCGCGGATGTTGAGCATTGCGCGCCAGTGTCAGCCTTCCGGCTTCGGGTCAGGCCGGTGGGTCGGGGTGTATCTGGCGAGCATGGTCTGGACGGCCTGTTCGACGGCGTCGTGGATGTCGGAGGCTGAGGGGTTCCAGTCGGTCAGCAGCATGCGCGGCCACAGGACGTAGTTGGCGATCATGCCGAGGAACTGGTTCGCGGCGCTCGCGGCGTCCGGGACATCAGCGTTGCCCGCCTCGTGCTCGGATTCCAAGTAGTGCTGGACGGAGGTGAAATAGGGCAGTTTGCCGAGCTGGAACTGCATCCGTCCCAGTTCGGGGAAACGAGGCAGTTCGGCGATGACGATCCGGAACAGGGCTGTCATGCCGGGCCGGCCGACCAGGTCGGCATAGCGGTGGCCGACGGTTGTCAGTCCGGAGCGCAGATCTCCGGTCTGTGGCCGCGCGGCAGCGTCGCCGGCGTCACGCTGCCAGGACTCGGTGACGATGGCCTCGAAGAGTGCCGCCTTGGTGGGGAACCGCTTGAACAGGGTGGACTTCGAGACCCCGGCCGCTTCGGCGATCCGGGCTAGTGAGGTGCCGTCGTAGCCACGATCCAGGAACAGTTCTGTGGCTGCGGTGGTGATCGCCTCGCGTTTCTGCTGAGCGAGTCTGCGGTGGTGTGCGGAGAGCTCTGCTGCCATGCGGACAGTATGCCGCAGACCCGAGGCGAGTCACTTGACTCGCCTCGATGGTCCTGGTTACGGTACGAGAGCAAGGCGAGTCGAGTGACTCGCATCCTATCTGTGGCGCCCGGACGAATTCCGGTGGCCGCGCGGTGGAGGAACAGTTCATGACGATCGACAAGATCGCTTTGGTGACCGGTGCGAATCGCGGTCTCGGACGCGGCGCGGCCATCGCTCTGGCCACACGCGGGGTGCGGGTCTTGGTCACCCACCGCGGTGATGCGGCCGGGGCCGAGAAGACGGTGGAACAGGTGCAGGCGGTGGGTGGGACTGCCGCTGTGCTCCGGCTCGACATCAGCGACGTCTCCTCTTTCGCGTCCTTCACCTCCGAACTGAGCGAGCAACTGGAGCGCTGGGGTGCTTCGCGGCTCGACATCCTGGTCAACAACGCGGGAGTGGGGATCTTCGGACCGCTGGAGGACGTCACGATCGACGACTTCGACACGGTGATGGGCACCAACGTCCGGGGCACGTTCTTCCTCATCCAGTCACTTGTGCCGCTGCTGACCCAGGGCGGCCGCGTCATCAACGTCTCGACGTCACTGACCCGCCACACCAGCCCCGCCACCTCGGTCTACTCCGCCTCGAAGGCCGCCGTCGAAGCCCTGAGCCGCACCCTCGCCGCAGAACTCGGCCCGCGCGGCATCCGGGTCAACTCCATCGCCCCGGGGCCGACCGCCACCGATTTCAACGGCGGAGCGATGCGGGACGACGCCGAGATGCGCCAGGTTCTGGCCGGACAGACCGCGCTCGGCCGCGTCGGCGAACCTGAGGAGATCGGCGACGCCATCGCCACGCTGGCCTCCGAGGGCTTGCGCTGGGTCACCGCCCAGCGCATCGAGGTCTCCGGCGGCGCCCTCCTCTGAGCGGCCGAGCAGGTTACGGACCTGGTTGGCGACCAGGGAGCCGGCGACCTGTCGAAGGCCTGATGGCAGGGTGCGGCGACCAAGGGGAACGCACGCTATGTATACCGAGCGGTACCGAATTGAGATATGATGCAGACATGACGAAGCCGGAGAAGGGCCCCCAAGGCCGGCGCCGCGGCAGGGGTGCGCGCGAGCGCATCCTCAGCGCGTCACAGCAGCTGTTTCGCGCTCAGGGCATCAACCGCACCGGCATGGACCAACTCTGCGCAGTGGCCCAGGTCTCGAAGCGCACGGCCTACCAGCACTTCGCCGGCAAGGACGAACTGGTCGCCGAATACCTGCGCCGGTTCGATCCCGGCCTCATGGCCGCGGTGTTCGACCGCACCGACCTCACCCCCCGCGAACGACTCCTCGCCGCCTTCGAGATGCCCATGTCCGGCCCGGACGAGCTCACGCCCCTGTGCCCGTACATCGCGGCGACCGTCGAAATCCACGACCCCCAGCACCCCGCGTCCGAATACGCCCGCGAGTACAAGCTCGCCATCGCCGCGCGGCTCGCCGAAACGGCCCGCGAAGCCGGCGCCACCGACCCCGAACGGCTCGGCGAGCAACTGGCGCTGCTCCTCGATGGCGCCTCGGCCCGCACCCGGGTCCTCAACGCCGAGTCCTTCCCCACCGCCGCCGCCATCGCCGCCGTCCTCATCGACAACGCCCTGGAAAACGTCAAGGCGACGACCGGGACCACCAAGGGTGAGATTCCCTCTTGCCCGGCTCCCCCATCCCGGCACTCGCCCACAGCACGTCGATCGAGCCCTTCTCCCGACTGACCGTCTCGTACAAACGGTCGAGGTCGGCCAGGTCGGCCGCGTCACCCTGCACGGCGGTCACCTCCCGGCCGATCGCCTTCACCGCCTCATCCAGCGCCTCCTGCCGCCGGCCGGTGATGAAGACATGGGCCCCCTCCTCAGAAACGGGCCGCGGAACGGCAGAGCCGCTGCTCAGCGGCACCGGCATCAGAGGGCCGGCCATGGTGGATGCCGCGAGGTGATCAGCGATTGCGGCACTGTTCCAGGCCGAGATCGCCGAGAACGCGGCCGCGCTCACCCGGACGCGCGGGCGGCAGCATGAGTCGACCGGCTGAGGTAGCCCCGGGCTGCCGGCGGAGCAACTCCGCTGAGGCGCTGCCGGAGCAGCTCATCGCGTCGATCACGGCAGGTGGGTTCAGCGGGGACGGCGGCGCTGGATTGAGGTCGGCTTCGCGGCGAATGCGGGCGGAGGTCTCCTCGCCGCGGCGGATCGGTTCAGTCGTTCCCGCCTGGCCTGAAATTCTGCCGTCGGCCGCGGACACGTAGGAAGTGAAAGCCCGCAGCGTTCGGAAGGTCTGACGAGGATGACGCGTGAGTGAACAAGATGATCGGTCCCGATTTGAGGCGGTGTACCGGCGAACCTATGAGCAGATCCTCGGATATGCCATGCGGCGCTGTTCCTCTCCTGAGGACGCCGCCGATGTTGTGGCCGAGACCTATGTGATCGCCTGGCGGCGGATCACCGAGCTCCCTGACGGCGAGGGCGGCAAGCTCTGGCTGTACGGGGTGGCGCGTCGGGTCCTGGCCAACCACCGCCGTAGCGAGCGGCGCAGGCTCACCCGGCACACCGAACTCACCGACGAGATCGCACACCTTTACGCCGCCCCCTCCCACCACAGTGAGCAGGACGGCGTGGGCGAAGCCATGGACATGCTCGCCGACAGCGATCGAGAACTACTGGCGTTGACCCTTTGGGAAGGGCTCGACCCCGGCGAGATCGCAACAGTGCTCGGCTGTTCCCGCAACGCCGCCCGTATCCGCCTGCACCGGGCCCGCAAGCGCTTCGCCAAGGCCCTGGAGAAGACCCGCCCATCGGCCGCCGGCTTCGCCTCACGGCCTCTCATCGAGAAGGAGTCAGGGTGAACAACGACCAGATCTTCAAGGACCGGGCGCGAGTGCTGGATGAGGACCTGGCCGGCCGGGCGTCCACCGCGGGGGCGGACGCGCTGCTGGCGGAGGTCGTCTCGCTGGAGCGTGTCCCGGCCCGGCGGCGGCGGCTCCTGCTCACTCCTGGCCGCTCTCTGCTCGGCCTGGCCGCGGCTGCCGCCGCGGTGGCGGTCATCGCCCCCGCGATGCTGTCTGACGGCACGATCTCCGTCGGGCCCCGGCCCAGTACGTCGGTGTCCACGACGGCCGGACCCACTGCCCAGCAGATCCTGCTCGCTGCCGCCGTCGCCGTGGCGAAGGCCCCTGCGAGCGGCGACTACTGGCGCACCGCGACCGTCGACCAGTGGATGTTGACCGACCCCACCCGCGGCTATGTGCTCGAGGGCAGC
Organism: Nonomuraea glycinis; assembly: GCF_035920485.1. Lineage (GTDB taxonomy): Bacteria > Actinomycetota > Actinomycetes > Streptosporangiales > Streptosporangiaceae > Nonomuraea > Nonomuraea glycinis. Next base: position 7,650,898 of record NZ_CP109166.1, on the reverse strand, counting down.
CGATCCCTTGAGACCTGGCGGGCGAAGCGGCCGGATCTGCAGTACTGGCGCATCTGGCAGGATCTCGGCGTCAAGCCCGCGACCCCGCAGGACGAGGCGGCCTGGCGGGCCGCGGGGGCGCCTGCCAGCTGGCGATACCCCAAGAACATGAAGACGGAGAATCTGTTCTCCGTCCCGTCCAGGCCGCTGAAGGCAGCGGCAGGTGAGCGAACCGCCGAACGGCTATACGGCAAGTGGAAGGGCTCGGCCGGTCACCTGGCGGGGGACTCGATGACCTGGAAGGAGGTGCGCGCGATCCCGGGCGAACAGGACAAGCTCCGGAACTACCTGGAAGAGCGCATCGGCCGGCTGGAGCTGTCCGGCTCGGGGATGGATGCGAAGGAGGCGAGGGCGCACATCCTGCTGCGAGGCTGTGTGGGCATCATCAGTGGCCTGCCGGCCTCGCCCGAGGTCCGGGCATCCGCGTACCGGATCCTCGCGTCTCTGCCCGGCATACGGGCCGAAGGGGAGATGACCGATCCGCTGGGCCGGCGTGGGCAGACGCTCAGCTATCAGGAGGAGATCGAGCCGGGCCTGTTCACCCAGGTTCAGCTTGTGGTCGATCCCAGCACCGGCCTGCTTCTCGCCGAGGTGAGGACGAACACCACCGAGCTCGCGAACGGGCGGCAGGCGGAGCTGCGTCTGTCCACCTCGTTCCAGGCGATCGGCTGGACCGACGACCGTCCGCAACTGCCCACGCATCGGAACTGATCCACTCACCGATCGCTTGCGATGATCGATGGCCGTATGCGGGGTGGTGTCAGCCTTCAGGCCGTGCCTGTGCTGGTACGTCGCTCCCGTAGAGGGCGCGCAGGTCGTCGAAGACTCGCAGGAGATGTGCGTACAGGCTCTGTGAGGGGTCGTCGATCCAGGCTTGGGCCGCTTGGTGAAAGGCGGCCCATCCGGTCACAGCAGCCAGGCCGGCCAGCCGGTCGGCGACACCTCGCTGCCGCAGCGCCTCCGCTACGGCGTCGCTGAGTGACGCGGCCTTGGCCAGGTCGCGTTCGCGGAGCGCCGGCGTCATCGCGATGACCCGGAGGCGTGGTTCGGCGAACGGACGATTGCGCTCAAGGATCCGTTCGGCCTCCCGGAAGGCGCAGAGCAGCATGTCGAGCGGCTGCAGGCCATCGGGCGCTTCGGCCACCGCCTGGATCAGCGTGGCGCGCAGGTCGGCTTCGCCGTCGAAGAGCACCTCACGCTTGTCCGGGAAGTGCCGGAAGAAGGTGCGCTCGTTGACGCCGGCACGGGCGGCGATCTCAGCCGTGGTGGTCTGGTCGAACTCATCACGGCCGGCCACACCGTCACCGGCCTGGCGCGCTCGGACACGGCTGCCGCCCGGCTGGAGTCGCTGGGCGCCACACCGCACCGCGGCTCCCTGGACGACCTCGACAGCCTGCGCAGCGGCGCCGACGCCGCCGACGGCGTCCTGCACATGGCTTACGGCGGCGACTTCTCCGATCTCGACGACATGACGCGGCGCGATCGGACCGCGATCGAGTCGCTGGGCCGGCCGTTGGAACACTCGGGAAAGCCGCTCGTCATCACCTCAGGCACCCTTGTCATGCCCGCCGGCCGGGAGGCCACCGAGAAGGACGAGCCTGACATGGCGGGAATCGCCGCCTTCCGGATCGCGGGTGAGCGAGCTTGCCTGGGCTTCGCCGCCCGGGGAGTGCGCGCGAGCGTGGTCCGCCTCGCCCCCACCGTCCACGGTCCCGAAGATCACGGTTTCATCCCCATGCTCATCGCCACCGCACGAAAAACCGGCGTCTCCGCCTACGTCGGAGACGGCGCCAACCGGTGGCCCACGGTGCACCGGCTTGACGCGGCGGTCCTGTTCCGCCTGGCAGTGGAGAAGGCGCCTGCGGGCAGCGTGCTGCACGGAGTGGCCGAAAGCGGCGTCACCTTGAAAAGCATCGCAGAAACGATCGGCCGCGGCCTGGATCTGCCCACGGTCTCGCTGACCCCCGACGAAGCCGCCACGCACTTCGTCAGCCCGTTCATGGCCACCGTCTACGGCTTCGACGGGCCTGTCTCCAGCTCTCACACCCGAGAGCTGCTCGCCTGGTCCCCCACCCATCCGACACTGCTCGAAGACCTGGAGCACGGCGATTACCTGGCCACGCCGGCTTCCTGACCCTTGCCGGCGCGAGCTAGAGCTGGGTGGCGCCGCCGTCGACGGGCAGTTCCGCGCCGGTGGTGAAACTGCTTTGGTCGCCGGCCAGATAGAGGGCGGCTGCGGCGACCTCGTCGGGACGGCCGGCCCGGCCGAGCGGGGTCGGTGGGGCGGGCTCGGCCGCGGTGGGCCGATCGCCGTGCGGGAAAGTGGCGAGGAGCTCCTCCAGGCCCGGGGTCTCGACGGGGCCGGGAGTGAGGGCGTTGACGCGGATTCCACGGCCGGTCAGTTCGGCGGCCCAGGTGCGGGCGAGGCTGCGGATTGCGGCTTTGGTGGCGGCGTAGACGCTCAGGCCCGGGACGGCCCGCAGGACCGAGCCGGAGGAAAGCAGGATCACCGAGGCGCCGGCCGTCAGCAGCGGCAGCGCCTTCTGGACGGTGAAGACCGTGCCCTTGAGATTGATCGAGGCAGTGCGGTCGTACGCCTCCTCGGTGATCGCGCCGAGCGGGCCGTAGTCCCCGACCCCGGCGTTGGCCACCACGATGTCCAGGCGGCCGCTGCGGCTCGCGATCTCGGCGAAGAGCCTGTCGAGATCGCCCAGGTCCGAGGCGTCGCCCTGGATGGCGATGCCTCGGGCGCCGACCTGCGCGACGGCGGCGTCCAGCTCGGCCTTGCGGCGCCCGGTCAGGTAGACGGTCGCTCCCTCGGCGGCGAAACGGCGGGCGATCGCCAGGCCGATGCCACTGGAGGCGCCGGTGACGAGGGCGGTCTTGTCGTCCAGCTGTCCCATGAGATTCTCCACATTATTTGTAACTGTTTTGGTTACATCATTGAGCGCGGGAGGCGATCCCCTTCGATCTGGGGAAGTCAGGCGGCTTTCAAGACGTCCCGCGGTACGTCCTCAGCGGGGTCTTGGCCAGCTCCCCGCGCAGGGCGACCGCCACATCGTCGTACACGGCGTCCCATGTCGGCCCGGTTCAAGTCGTAACTATAGTTATTACGACTTTACAGCGGCAAGTTCGGCGGTATTGGCCCTCGTCACGGGTTGTCCTGGCCCTGGCAGTCCCACGAAAACCGGACGACTGGCTGCGGCCCGACCGGTCCCGCAGGCTGGGGCCATGACCGAACCTGGAACCGTTCTGATCACCGGCCCCACCCGCAACCTGGGCCGTCACGCCGTGCTGGCCATGGCCGCCCGCCCGGACGGGCGGCGACCCGACCTGCTGCTGGTCGGCCGCGCCGGACGGGACCTGACGGCCGTCGCCCACGAGGCCCGCGCGCGCGGCGCCAGCGTCCACGAGATCGGCTGCGACCTGTCAAGCCTGGCCGACGTCCGTGCCGCCGCCACCACCGTGCGCGCCCTGCTCGCCGCCGGCACCGTACGGCCGCTGCGCGCGCTGGTCGCCAACGCCGGCACCATGTCGGCCGACACCCGGCGGGCCTCACCCGATGGCTACGAGATGACCTTCGCCGTCAACTACCTCGCCCACGCCCAGCTCATCGGCGACCTGCTCGGTTCGTTCACCGCCCCGGCGCGGGTCGTGCTGCTCGGCTCGAACACCTATCACGCCAATGTCTGGCGCAAGCTGCTGGGCGTTCCCGAAGCCGAGTGGGCCGATCCCGTCGAGCTCGCCCGCCCGGCCACCGGCGAGCGGGCCCCTGGTATGGCCGCGTCCGGCGTCGCCTACTCCAACGCCAAGCTGGCGATCCTGTACTACGCCCATGAGCTGCAGCGTCGCGCCGGCACCGGGATCAACGTGTCAGTGTTCGAACCGGGCTGGATGCCCGGCACCGCGCTGGGCCGTGGCGCCCCCGAGGCACTTCAGGCGATGAGCCGCGCCTTGGGCCGTGTCCCCGGCGTGTCGACGCCGCGACGCTCGGGGCCACTGCTGGCCGCGATGGCCCTCGACGACACGTGGGCGCACTTGCGCGAGGGCGCGTTCGTGGTGAAGACCAAGCTGACCGAGGTAAAGCCGGTCGCCCACGACCGCGACCGGGAGCGGCGCCTGTGGGAGGCGACCACCGAGCTGTTGGAACGCGCAGGCGCGTCTCGTTAGTACGTACCCGTAGCGCGCTGTGCGCGGAAGACCCCCACCAGCGTCCCCCGCCGGACTCGACGGCCGGCCGGGGTTCCCTCTCGGGCAGACTCGTCCCATGCATAACGGACGGCTCCCCACCCTCGTCGGTGGAATCTTCGCTCTGATCGGCCTGGCCCTGCTCTGCGTCACCATCGCGCTGGCGGTCTCGACGGCGAGTTTCCTGGCCTCGGCCCAGCGAACAGACGGGACCGTGGTCGAGTTGACCGCACGGACCAGCACGACCCGGAATTCCGACGGCCATTCCCGCCGCAGCACCACGTGGTACCCGACCGTGGAGTTCACCGTCGACGGCAAGCAGTACTCATTCGAGAGCTCCACCGGCAGCAACCCACCGGCCTACACGAAGGGCGAAAGCCTACCCGTCGCCTACGACCCGGATGACCCGTACAACGCGCAGATCTCCTCGTTCTGGTCAGCATTCCTCGCCCCAATGATCACCGGCGGGCTGGGCGTGCTGTTCACCCCGATCGGCACGATCTTGTTCCTCAAGGGACGGCGTACCGCTCGGCGGCGGGCCTGACAAGGACGTTCGCCGTATTCCCGACGGATTCGGCTGCACCACGCTCGACTATCGCGACTGGCTGATCGGCCAGATCGAGGCGATCAGTGCGCCGGTGGATCGCCGTCGGCGGCCACCCGGATCTCGACATGGATGGTCGCCGTCGACGACGGGGGCTTTCGCGGCCCGCGGCTGAACAGCGATCAAGAGCCAAGCCTTCGACGCCTCTCCCCGCTCCCGCAGTGGCCGAACTTCGGCGATCCGCCGAAGGCCTGAATGCTGGAGCTCGAAGACTTCTCGCCAGAGCGCAGATTGGTGATGATCCCCTGGAAGAGGACGCATCTGTCCCTGGCCTGCCTGATCACCGGACCCGCGTAGTACCTGAAAGCTCCCTCGTCGTCAGCTCCCAGGGCTATTCCCTGGCGGTAGAGGACCGCCCTGGTCATGGTGGGCTGCCCGACGAAACTCGACTTGATGGTGACGACGCAGTTCTCTCCGGTACGCGCGTTGTAGAGCAGATGAACATGGCCCCGGACGATGTCGTTCACGTCGGTCACCGGGATGGTGCCGTCCGCCACCCTCCCGAAGCCGCTCCCGCAGATCTGCTCAGGGGTGGACGCGCTCTGCGAGGCGTCGGCGGAGGCGGAAGCCGGTAACGCGCTCAGGGTGGTGGCTAGCAGGGCTGCTGACGCGAACCGTGAGATGTCTCTGCTGTTCATGATTGTCCTTTCGGGGTCGCGACGGGCCCGCCTGATCCGGCCGCCCGCCTCCAGCCAGGCGGTGATCGCCCGGCATTTCCGAGGCTGGAGGGCACGTCGGTTGTCCGGAACCCTCCGCCGCGAAATGCCTGGTGAAGTTCGGACAATGAGTTGTCCGCGGACAACCGTTCTGTTGCACTGATCTTCGGAGGAAGGCAGAAGGGAGGCGATGCCGGTGAACCGCAGGGCGGGCAGGCCCCAGGGCGGCCCGAAAGGAAGCACGAACGAGGCGAACGCGCTGGCGGAGTTCCTGCTGACGCTCACCCGCGAAATGACCGTCCGCGAGCTCGCCGGGCGCTACCACGTGGGCAAGACGCTCTGGGGCGAATACCGCACCGGACAGAAGATCATCCCGCTGGAGCTGCTGAGGCGACTGGTGCGGGACCACACACCGGACGAGCGCACCCGCGAGACACGCCTGGAAACCGCCGAGCGGCTGCACGCGGCGGCCCTCGAGGGAGCACCACACGCTCCGTCGATCACCGAACCCGCACCGGCGCCAGACCTCGCCATGGCCCCGGAACCCGCAGCAGCGACAGAGCCCGCACCGGCCGCGGGCGGACGCCGTCGCTTGACCCTCATCGGCGGCGGAACCGCGATCGCGCTTCTCGCGCTGCTCGTCCTGCTGCTCGTGTGGCGTCCGGCGAACGTGGCCAGCATCGCCGACGGGCCGGGCACCCCCGACGCCGGCGGCGCGACGGCCGTGCTGCCCGCAAGCACCGAGGTGTTCACCATCGCGCCGGGCGGCCGAGGCATCTTCCAGTGGGACGGCGAGAACGCGGCCGGCTGGACGAAGATCGGCGACAGCGCGCGGCAGCTCTGGGCCGGATCCGCGGGCCTGTTCGCGACAGGGATGGACAACAAGCTCTACCTGTACGAGGGGCGCCCCGGACGCTGGCACCCCATCAGCGAGCCGGGCGCCGACTTCGCGGTCGCCGGCTCACACCTCTACCGGCTGGCCGCCGACCGCCAGTCCATCCACATCTGGAACGGACGGGGCATGTCTTGGACGCGAATAGGCGGCTCGGCGGCTCGGTTGTACGGCGGCGAGCTCGGCCTGTTCGCGATCGCCCTGAAGGACGGCTCGATCTTCAGATACACGGGCCGCCCCGACCAGTGGACGTTCACCGGCTCAGCGGGCGCCACGTTCGCACTCACCGGGAAACACCTGTACGGCCTCATCCCGAACCGCACCGCGGTCACTCTCTGGCTGGACGAACAACCGAGAGTGGCCTGGATCCACGCGGCGGGCCCGGCCGGCGACCTCTACGGAGGCCTCGCCGGCCTCTTCTCCACCGACCCGGCGCAGGAGCGGCTCCGCGTCCTCATGGCGCTGGGGACCGACCCCGCGAACCAGAGCTGGCAGGACATCGGCCCAGCGGGCGCGGAGGTGCGAGTCGGCCGACGAGATGTGTACGTCCTGAGCAAAGATCGCTCGGAGATCCTCTGCTGGTCCCGCGACACCGGCACCTGGCGCCGCATCGGCGGACCCGCCCAGACCCTGGCGGTACGGCCGACACCGAGCACTTCGACAATCCCTGAAAGCGGGACCCGTCAACCAAGTCGCTCGGTCCAACCTTGAAGATGTACCTCTGAATCTCCTCGTAGACGATCCCGCGGAAGGACGTTGACTACCGCTGGTGCGATTATGTGGTGTGCTTGTCAGGTGTGAACAGAGAATTCGATCGAAGCGAAGCCCTTTACAATGTAGATTCATAACTTGGGCTTCGCCCGATCAGCGCATCGGTGATCAATTCCGCAGCACCGGTGCACGATCCGCGTAAGCCGGCACCGCTCCCCTGCCCGCCCGTCGTGCAGCAGTAATGACGGCCCTTCTCCCCCGCGCCCACGCCTGCCGCCACCACCGGCGCTCAGCCGGTTTCGCCTCCCCCGCTCATCGAGCCGAAGCCTCTTCAGTACGGAGGAGTGCGGCCCCCACAGCCGCCCAGGATGCGACGTCGGGGCAATAGCCGGTGGACTGATCGCTGATCTCCAGGACAAGCCAGCGCCTGCCATCCCAGGCGAAGCCGATCTCGCTTTCCCGCAGGTCGACGCCGGTATCTGGTCGGGTCATACTGCACGGGTGCGAAGTTCAGGATCTGATCGCCAGAACCTGCAGTTTCGTGTTCGCGGCCTCATGAACCTCCGGTGCCAAGGGATCGGCAGTCAACTCCCGCAGACGCGAGCGGACCGCGGGAGTATCCGGCGCCGCCTCACACGCGCGCCGCTGAACCGTTGACTCGCAATCGTCAAGTCCTTCGACCACGGCGGCTTCGGCTTCATGCGGCGCGCATCCCCGAAGTCCGTCCAGGAACGCTTCCCGGGCAAGTGAATGCACCGTGCCTTCCCACGCGGCCATGAGCTCGCTGGCGGCTTCACGGATCCCCAACCGGCCCAGGCCTCGTGCTGGAACCTCGGCGGCGCACCATTCTCCGGCGACGACTGTACGGTGCAACGCGGCCAGCAACACCGGCGCATCGCCCTGGTCACCGACCTCTGCCACCACACGCTCCCCGAATGCGACGAGTGTGTCGTCGCCGCTGCCGATCCACGTACGAGCGCGTGGCAGCGCGTCCGGCCCGAGGTGGTGGAGCGCCTGTGGGATACCCGGCAGCCATCCGGCTGCGTTGCGTAGGCCGGGGTCTTCGGCGAAGTCGAAGACAATACGATCGCCGCGCCTACCCAGTTCCTCCAGCGCCCGCAGCCGCTCGAAGCCGCCGGCAGCGACAAGCCCGATCAGGTCTTCGTTGTTGATGGCGGCGATTTCGGGCCGTGTGTCACGCCTGGCCGGTCCGGGTGAACGAGAGGCCTTGAGCTCGTCGATGATTCGCCGGACCCGTGGCTGGGATTGCGCGAACGTCCTCCACGGCTCGGTGTCGCACCAGATCGCCTGGACAAGCTGGGCATCGTCGCGGTTGGCGATGATGCCGTCAGCGAGCCCGTCCCAGATCGCGGGAAGCTTCATCGCCCCGCTGTCGCCGATCGCCTCCAGTGCCGTGGACCAGTGCGGCCCGTCGATCGCATACCCGCGCAGCACAGCCGCCGCGTCGAGTCGACCGACCATCGGAAGCAGGGCAAGGACCCGCAAGGCAAGCTCAACCGGTTCGGCGTCCTCACCGTCGTACGTGAGCAAGTGCTGTTGGATCGGTGCCAATGGCAGGTCGAGCCGAGCGACGAGACCGGCGAGATAGCTGTCGCGGTGGTCAACTTGTCGATCCCAGCGCGTGTCCGTAATCACGCACTCGTACACCGCGTCAGCGGCGCCGGGGACGGTCGACGCGCGATGCACTGCGGCACCGCGTCCCCGTTGGAGCTGACCGCGGAAGGAGGCCGGACTGCCATATTCGATCATCGACATGCAGTATCCCCGTGATGGAGGAGCTGAGCGAGCGAATATGGCTCAAGAGCTACCGACGCCTGGGCTACTTTCCGAAGCTCAAGGACGCGCCGGACGCCGTTGTCGAACCCGTACGCGATGCGCTGAACTTCCCGGCCAGCGTCGCTGCCGAAGTGGATGCCGTGCGCACAGCGAAGCGTCAGCGCGATCTGGTTCGCAAGCGGTTGGGGCTGGAGTACAACGCCGCACAGGCGCGGGGCATCGAACAGGCCGCCCGGGCTGTCGGTCTCACGCCGCCCGCCCAGGCCCCGGCCACCCGTTGGGACCTGGACACGCGCCCTGTTCCGCGTGGGCTGAGCCGCACGCCCGCACAGGTCATTTTGATCAGGGAATCAGCTCCCGCATCACGGTGAGCGGCAACGACGGGTTGGCCGCTGCGGCCTCCACTACCTCCCAGCCTTCGTCGTTGAGTAGTTCGACGATCGCCGACGGTGGCAGGGCGGGGTGCCGGGCGGCCAAGGGCCTGGCCTGGCGATCGTTGAGGCACGCCAGCAGCGCCACGGCCATGGCGCTGGGATGCCGAGCGATCTCGCGGAACGCCTTCCGCACCGGCGGCCGGTGCAGAGCAAGGTCCTGCAGCAACTGGGCCGTGGCGTCCGGATTGGCCGCCACTTTCGCCAGCACCCGCGCACCGTGGCGCGTGACCATCGCGCGGAGTTGCGCCTCGGACAGGCCCGGGTGCGGCGCGATGGATTTGACCACCTTCGCATCGGGGTCGTCGGCGAGCGCGTCGCGGATCTCGGGTGGCAGGTCGCGCCGATGAGCGAGCAGCATGCGTACCGCCGGGATCGCTGACGCGGCCAGTGCCGTGACTTCGGCCTCGAAGGCAGATGCGATGCGCGGCAGTAGTACCGGGCCGATCCGGGTGTTGCCTGCGACGTCGGACAGAACGTCGAGCGGCAGCTCGGGATGGTGGGCAAGTCGACGCTGGACGTCGTGGCTGCGATCGGTGGCCAGGGTGCGGATCAGGTTCTCGCTGATCGAGGGGTTGTCCGCGAGCGTTGCGCGTACCCACGGGATGGGATCCTCGGCAAGCTGCGAGTACACCTGCGCGGGCAGATCGGTCCGGGCCGCCAACTCGACGCGCATCAGAGTCGAGGGATGGCTGACGAAGCCCACAACAGCGTCGACCGGGGCAGCCGGGTTCCGAAGCGCCATCTGCTGAATCTCCTGCACAGCCGACTTATGGGAGCCATCACAGGCCCCGCAGGACCGCGCCGACGGCAGCCCGTCACCGGTCAGCAACGACGCCAGTACAGTTGCCGGCGTCGCTTCGTTGGCCGCCACCGAACGACGAACATCGGCATGCGCATGCGCCGCAAGCTCGCCGGCGATGTCCGCGGGCGCCCACAGCGCGAGCTCAGCGACTACCCGAACATCGGGGTCGGAGCCGAGTGTCCGCATCACATCGTGTGGCAGGCCGGGGCAGGCCGCCAGCTTCTCCCGCGCCTCCACCGAAGGATCGGCGGCGAGAAGTCTCGCCCACTCCGGCCTGCCGGAACGTTCTTCGAGGAGGGCGAGTGCGACACGTGGCCGGGCTACCGGATCGATGCCGTCGGCCGTGAGCCGCCCTTCGTAGGCGAGTCGTATGGCGGCTCCCTCGAAGCGTGACAGCGCGGCTACCTGTACGCGGCTGAGATCCGACCGGCAGGCCACGGCCTCGGCGACGTCCGCGTCCGTAGTCGCGATGAGCTGATCGATCAGTTCGGGCGGTAGCGCCGTGTTCTCGGCCAGCCCGAGGAGAGCATGTTGCACGAGAGAATCCTGCCCGAGCAGGCATCGAACGGCCATCCGATCCAGCGCTCGCGGCGGACGTTCCGCAGTCACACGGCCCACCTGCCGGTTGGTGGCGATCCGGCGTGGCTTCACGATCGGCGGCGGCTCTGAGGCCCAGGTCGGCCCGCTGCGAACCTCACCTGTGGTCACGGAGGAAGGCGGAGATGCCGGCGCGGGTCGGGTAGTTCCGCAGGGGTGACGTCTCGCCCTGGAGGAACGCTGTGATGACGGCGGCGGCACGCTCGTTGTTGCCGTCGAGGCCGTTCCACATACGGTGCCCGACACCGGGCATGTACTGGGTTCGCTCGATGGCGGGGTCGGCGGCGAGGATGGTGGTCTGCCATTGGCGCATCTGCGAGGAGCATTCGGCGATCATCAGCATCGCGGGGGTCCGAGAGCGGCTCAGCTCAGGGGCGATGGAGGGCGAGTCCCTGATCGTCTGCTGGATGCGGAGGCTCGCGGCGGCGTTGAAGGAGAAGTTCGCGGCGGTGTCCTCGGTAGGGATGCGGCCGGCGTCCGGCGCGCAGTAGGCGGAGGCTGTGTCGCTGCCGAGATCGGCGGCCTTGAAGGCGTTGACGCCTTCGGCCTGCGTGATCAGGCCGGTGTCGGGCGGCAGGAGCCCGAGTTGGATGAGGCCGAGCGCGACGGCGTACCGGGGGATGCGCGTCGCCTGCGCTCCGGTCGGGCCCGGCGTGAGGCCGCGCGCGGACGGTCGCCCCTGTTGCCCGCTGATCAGCGCGGTGGGGCCGTCCATGGGGCCGGGCTCGGCGATGATCGCCCGGTGCACGCGGGCGGCGGTGTCCGGGGTGGCCAGGGCCCGGGTGAGCACGATCGCGCCCGCGGAGAATCCGAGGACATCGGCCGGACCCTTGTCCAGGCGATCGATGAAGGCAGCGAGGTCGCGTACGGATCTGGAAATCGTGTACTGCTCCATGGGCAGCAGGTCGCTTCGCCCGCCGCCGGGGTGCTCGTAGGCGTACACGTCGTAGCCCTGTCCGGCCAGGAGCAGCAGGAATCGGTGGTCGAGCACGGAGATGGAGCGGACGGGCCCGCCGTGGAGGTACACGAGCGGCGTGGGACGGCGGGGGGCGCCGGCGGCGGGGGGATAGTGGTAGACCGCGACCCGGCTTCCCGTGCTCAGGCTCCAGTGTTTCGTCGCGACGAAGGGCAGGTCGGGCGGATGCTGCCGGGTCGTGGGGACGGTGGGGACGCAGACCGACGCCGTGAGTACTGCGGCGGCGATCACCGGCGCGAAGGGCCATAGCCGGCCCCGCCAGGTATGACCGCGGCCGCGCCACAGCGCGGCGATGATTCCGGCGCCGAGGGTGGTCAGCCAGGCGGCGAGCCCGAAGCGCGCGCCGTCCGTCAGAACGATGAGGACGAGGAACAGCCCGGCCAGCCCCATGACGGCGAGCAGGGCCAGGATCAGGCGGCCGATGAGGCGGAGAGGAACGGAGAGAGACATCTATTTTCCAAACACTGTTTCAAAACGATGTTTGGATACGCTACCAGCTCCGCTAGGCTGGTCGTCGTGGGAAGGCCGAGAACAAACGACGACACCGTGAAAGACCGCCTCATCGACTCCGCGACCGAGATGTTCGCCACCCGTCCACGGGAGTCGATCACTATCCGCGCCCTGGCCGCCGCCGCCGGGACCGCGACCGCCGCGGTCTACTCGCTGTTCGACGGCAAGGACGGGCTGATCGCCGAAGTGCGCGACAGGGCGGTCGCCGGCCTGTCCCAGGACCTGTCGGCGGTACCCACCTCCGATGACCCCCTCGCCGACCTCTATGCGCTGGCGGTCGCGTACCGGCGATGGGGGCGGGAGCACCGCCACCTCTACACGGTGTTGTTCGGCGGCGTGCAGAGCTTCGACCCGTCCGGCGACATGGGTGCCGCAGATCCCGTCAGGCCGCTCATCGAGGCGATAGACCGCGCTCGCTCGGCCTCCGCGCTCTCGGGTGACGCGACCTCCATCGCGCTCTCCCTCTGGGTGACGCTGCACGGTCTGGTGACTCTCGAACTGGCCGGGGCCCTCGACGCCGCCACGGCCGAGACCACGTTCCGCTCAACGATCCCCGCCGCGCTGCGCGGCTGGGCGGCCTGACTCGGCAGACCCCGCGAAGGCGCGGGTCAGAGGCCCCCAAGCGATCACACCTCTTCGCTCAGTCACCGTCCTCTTGGGGATCGCGGCCGCCGTCCTCGCGCTGGTGTCCGCGCCGTGCGTCGCGGTCGAAGATGCCCAGGATCTCGCACGGTCCGCCTTCGGCGCCGATGGCGTGCGGCATCATCGTGGGGAACTCGGCGGCCTGGTTGCGCTCAAGGCGGAAGCGGCGGTTGCCCAGCATGAGGATCGCCGTGCCGGAAAGGACGACAAGCCATTCCCGGCCCGGATGGGCACGCATGCGTGCGGGATTGTCGGGCGGCGGCTCGGTCATGCGCTGACGCGTCACGGTCGTGCCGGGGTCGCCCTTGATCGGCCAGCGCATCAAGCCGTGCGTGCCGTCGATCACCGGACTGGTGACGACGTCGTCGGTGGCGGTCTCGACCAACTGGTCGAGGGAGGTGTCCAGGGCGCGGGCGAGGGTGACGAGCTGATCCAGCGCGAGACGGCGCTGGCCGTTCTCGATGCGGCTCAGCGAGGACTGGCTGAGGTTGGCGCGGGTGGCCAGCTCTTCCAGGGACCAGCCCTGGGCGACCCGCAGCGCACGGATGCGCTTGCGTACGAGGCTGTCCAGACCTTCATCTTCTTGCTCCATAGGCAACATCCTATGCCTCTGCTGCAAGCCGGGGATATCGTCGCACGTAGATGGCCCTGATCCGCCGGCCTGTGTCGTCGGGGCGCTGTCCCCTGACGCGTCCGGCGACTTCCCAGCTCATCATCATGGCGCCTGCCCTTTGCACCTGCACTTTCTGAAAGGCATTCATGAGTACGAACCCGCCCGTACAGTCGGCAACCACCGAAGCAAGCGGCAGAGGCGCGCCGGACGCGCGCCAACTGCGTACCATCCTGATCGCCGTCTGTGTGGCGTTGATGGCGGTCATCGCCTCGGTGACCGGGTTGAACGTCGCCCAGCCCGACATGGCCGTCGAATTCGGCGCCGCACAGACCACCATCCTGTGGATCATCAACGTCTACACCCTCACCCTGGCCGCGCTGCTGCTGCCGCTCGGCGCGATCGGTGACCGGCTGGGCCGCAAACCCATGCTGATCACCGGCCTGATCATCTTCGGAGTCGCCAGTGCGCTGGGGGGCCTGGCCCCGTCCGCCGAGATCATGATCGCCGCCCGCGTGCTCAGTGGTGTCGGCGCGGCGATGATCATGCCGATCACCCTCGCTGTGATCACCTCGACCTTCCCCGACGAGCAGCGTGGAAAGGCGATCGGCGTGTGGACCGGCGTCGCCGGAGGCGGCGGCATCATCGGCATGTTCCTGTCCGCCTTGCTCGTGGACGTGGCGGACTGGCGGTGGCTGTTCCTGCTGCCCGTCGTCCTGGTTCTCGTCTCGCTCGGCATGATGCGGTCCGTGCCCAACTCTCGCGAGCACTCCGGGCATTCCTTCGACACCATGGGCGCGCTGACCTCCGTCGTCGCCGTGGTGGGCCTCATCTTCGTCCTGCAGGAAGGCCCGGAGCGCGGCTGGAGCGACCCTGTCACGCTGACCGGTCTCGTCGTCGGTCTGGTGGCCCTGATCTTCTTCGTGGCCTGGGAGCTGCGCCGCGGGGGCACTCCCCTGCTGGATGTACGCCTCTTCCACGAGCGCGGCCTGGCCGGCGGCTCCATCACCCTGCTGGTCGTCTTCGGTGTCCAGGCGGGTGTCTTCGTGGTCCTCTTCCCCTTCCTGCAAGCCGTCCTCGGCTGGTCGGGACTGCTGTCCACCCTGGCGATGATGCCCATGGCCGTGCTGATGATGGTGGCCTCCGGCCTGGCGCACAAGCCGGCCGCGCGTATCGGCGCCCGCTCGACCATGGCGGCGGGAATCGCGCTGTTCGGCGCCGGTCTGGCCCTCATGGCCGGCATCGTCTCCGTCGACGGCGGCTACCTGTCCATCCTGCCCGGCATGCTCGCCATGGGCATCGGCATGGGCCTGTCGATGACCCCCTCCACCGAGGCCATCACCAGCTCCCTGCCGCGGGAGAAGCAGGGTGTCGCCTCCGCGCTCAACGACATCACCCGCGAGTTCGGCACCGCACTCGGCGTCGCCCTGCTCGGCGCCCTCCTGGCGAGTGGTTACCGCAGTGCCATCGATGACAGGCTCGGCGGCATCCCCCAGGGCGCGGCGGAGACCGCACGCCAGGGCGTCGCCAACGCCATCGAGGCGGCGGGCACTGCCGGCTCCCACGCGCAGGCGCTGGTCGATGCCGCCCGTCAGTCCTTCGTCGACGGCTGGCAGCAGGCCATGTGGGCAGGTGTCGTCGTCATGGGCGTCCTGTTCGTCCACGCCGCCGTGCGCGGCCCGCAGAACACGCTCTCGGCGTCGGCGGAGGAGGAGACCCCCGACCAGGTGACCGCGTAAGAGCTCGTGGAGGACCTTCTTCGGCCAGTGGCCGGGTGACAGGCACGCCTGGCACCCGGCCACACTCGCGTTGAGGCCGTGCCTCCGAATAACTGGTCCAAAATGGCCTGCATGCCTACCACGCCCGAAGATCACGTTGAGACCGCACAGCCCTCCCCCATCAACGCCTACGACATGATCGCCGAGGGGTACGCGGCCGAGAACGAGATGAGCCTCCCGAACGCGTACTACGAGCGGCCCGCGATGCTGGAACTCGCCGGGGACGTGACCGGCCGGCGCATCCTCGACGCCGGCTGCGGCTCCGGTCCCCTGTTCGCCGCGCTGCGCGATCGAGGCGCCACCGTGACCGGCATCGACGCGAGTGCCGGGATGCTGGAGCTGGCCAGACGGCGGCTGGGCGCCGACGCGGATCTGCGGGTCGCCGACCTGGCCGGCCCGCTGCCCTTTCCCGACGACGCGTTCGACGACGTCATCGCGTCCCTGGTGCTGCACTACCTGGAAGATTGGGGACCGGCACTGGCCGAGCTACGACGCGTGCTGAAGCCTGGCGGCCGGCTCCTCATCTCGGTCGACCATCCTTTCGTGATCCCCCTCATGCGTCACCTGGCCGGGGAAAAGCCCAGCTATTTCGGAACCCGCAACCGGACCGAAGAATGGACCATGGGTGGTCAGACCGCCCAGCTGAGCTTCTGGGACCGGCCGCTGCACGCGATGACCGAAGCCTTCACCGCGGCCGGCTTTCACATCCGCGCCATCAGCGAACCACCGTTCGTACCGGAAGCCCGCGAGCTGTTCCCCGAGGAGTTCCGCGAGATCACCGGCACGAGGTTCCTGAGCTTCCTGTTCTTCGTCCTCGAAGCCGGCAACGGCGCCTCGTAACGATCATCGCGGTGGGCTGACCGGCACTGGAGACGACGAGATCCAGCTGGGTCATTTGGTGGTCACGTCGGTTTTGCCTTCGAGCGCGCTCGAAGGCATAGCGTCCCCGCCATGACGACACAGACCTGGATCATCACTGGCGCGTCCCGCGGGTTCGGACGCGCACTGGCGGAGTCGGCGCTCGCGGCGGGCGACCGCGTCGTGGCGGCGGTGCGCCGGCCCGAGAGTGTGGCCGATCTGGAGGCCAAGTACCCGGACACCTGCCTGATCGCGAAGTTCGACGCCCGGGACATCGCCGCGGCCGCGGGCCTCGTGCGCGACACCCTCGACCGCTTCGGTCAGCTCGATGTGCTGGTCAACAACGCGGGCCGGGCCGTGGTCGGAGCGGTCGAGGAGGTCAGCGACGCGCAGTTGCGCGAGTTGATGGATCTGCACCTGTTCGGCCCCGCCGCGCTCGTCCGGGCGGCGCTGCCCACGATGCGTGAGCGGGGCACCGGGACGATCGTGCAGATGAGCAGCCAGGGTGGGCGGACGTCGTTCCCCGGCGTGTCGGCGTACTCCGCGTCGAAGTTCGCCCTCGAAGGCTGGTCCGAGGCCTTGGCCGGGGAGGTCGCGCCGTTCGGGATCCGGGTGATGCTCGTCGAGCCCAGCCGGTTCAGGACTGGCTTCCACGGGGGCGACGTGCTCGAGTTCGTCGAGCCGTCCGCGACCTACCGTGACTTGCTCGCCAACGTCCGTGCGGACATGGCCGGGACCGACGGCCGCCAGGAAGGTGACCCGGCGCGAGCGGCCGAGATCATCGTGTCCCTCGCGCACGGCGACGAGGTGCCGCTGCGGCTGCCGCTCGGGCGCGAGGCGGTCGAGCGTATCTCGCGTGCCTACCGGCGTGGCCTGGACGAGGTCGAGCAGTGGGCCGAAACCGCTCGCAGCGCCGACTTCGAGGGTGTCTCCGCATCGGTACGGCCCATCTAGGCTCGTGGTCATGGCCACCGACGATCTGATGACCAGGGCGCTCGAAGCGCTTGGGGACGACGGTCCGCTGTCGGTCGAGGCGATCCACCGCCTCGCCGACCTGGCCGATCTGCCCGAGACGATGACGATCGCCGAGGTTGCCGACCTCCTCGACATCTCGCCCCACACGCTGCGCTATTACGAGCGGGCCGGGCTGGTCGAGGTGGCCCGCGACGGTAATGGTCATCGCGTCTACGACGCCGAAGCGGTTCGGCGCCTGGTGTTCCTCACCCGGATGCGGCTGTCCGGCATGCCGATGCGTGACCTGCGGCATTACATCTCGCTCGTCGATGCCGGAGGGCACACGGTGCCGGAGCGGCTCGATGTGCTGGTCGAACATCGCGACACCATCCGCCGCCGGATCCGTGAGCTGACCCTTTCCCTCACGGCGGTCGAATACAAGATCACCACGTACGGGGGCTCGACCGGGCCGGACGTTCAGGCCCTCGGCACCACCACCGGTACCGACCACACGGCGCTGCCGGACGAGCCGCTGCGACGGGCACTCCCGGCAGAGTAGAGGAGGCGGCTCTCCAACTCGTCGGCGGTCACTCCCCCGCCGACCGGGCGGCGCGCCGCATGTCGAGCCGGGCCAGGCTGCCGTACGCGGTCGTGGTCTTCCGGCCGGCTGCCCGTGGCGGGATCAACGCCCCTTGTGCTGCCGCGTCGCACACTCGCGAAGGGCGTCGACGAACGTCGTGACGTGGGGCCGGTCGCTACGGCGGATCGCGGCCACGCCGATGTGCCGGATCGGCGCCGGCGGCCTGATCGGGACCGTACACAGGCCGGGGATCTCCGGGGTGAGCGCGATGGAGGGGATCAGGGAGATTCCCACGCCTGCGGCGACGAGCGAGCGGGCGAAGAAGTAGTCGGTGGTGGTGCCGCGTACGTCCGGATCGAAGCCGGCACGCTCGGCGTACCGGCGCAAATAGGTCTCGGTCTTCAGGCAGCCCAGCACCCAGGGTTCGGCCGCCAGCTCGGCGAGATCGAGCGCCTCGCGGTCGGCGAGTCGATGCCCCTGCGGCAGGACGACGTGCAGGGGGTCCTCCAGGAGCGGTGTCCACTCCAGGCTGGAGCTGGGGCCCGGCCCGACGGGGAGCGGGCCGTCGAAGTGGTAGGCGAGGGCGAGGTCCACGGCGCCCTGGCGGACGAGCGGCAGGGTGTCCTCGGGCTCGCCCTCCCTGACGTGGAGCACGGTGCGGGGATGGACGGCCATGAGCCGGTCGAGAGCGGCGGGCAGCAGAAGCCTGCCGCCGCTGGTGAAGGTGGCGACGGTGAGCTGGGGACGGCCGGTGCTGAGCCGGGCGACCTGCTGTTGCGCGTGTTCGAGCTCCGCGGCGACGGCTTCGGCGGCGCCGAGCATGATCTGGCCGGCCTGGGTGAGGGTGACGCCGCGGGTGCTGCGGGCGACGACCTGGGCGCCGAGACTGCGCTCCAGGGTGGCCACCTGCTGGGAGACGGCCGAGGGGGTGAGCCGGAGAGCCGTGGCCGCCTGGTTGAAGCTGCCGTGCTCCGCCACCGCCCGCAGGACGCGGAGCCGTTGGACATCGATCAACAGTTTTCCTTAATGCCTATCCATTAAATCAGGACTTCTGCTGATGACCATAAGGCTCCAGGATCAGGGGGTGCAAAGAATCTGCGTCATCGGCGGAAGCCGGTACTTCGGAAAAATCCTGGTGGAGCGCCTGCGGGCAGCGGGTCACCGGGTCACTGTGATCAACCGCGGCTCGACGCCGCCGCCCGCCGGCGTCGAGCACCTCGTCGCCGACAGGAACGACGAGGCCGCCCTGACCGCCGCGCTCGGCTCCCACGTCTTCGACGTCGTGGTGGACCAGGTCTGCTACACCCCGGTGCAGGCCGCCATCGCCGCCCGCGTCTTCGCCGGCCGCACCCGCCGTTACGTCATGACCTCCACGATCGAGGTGTACGACCCCGCGACCGCCGCGCTGCCGCCTGTTCCCACGGGCACGCCGGTGCCGGAGGAGATCGTGGACCCGGCCACCTGGCAGGTGGCCATGGACCTTCCCTGGCACGACGACACGTACCTGGAGGCGCATTACGCCGAGGGCAAGCGCCAGGCGGAGGCCGTCTTCGCCCGCGCCGGCGGCTTCGCGTTCGCCGGCGTGCGCAGCGCCCACGTGCTCGGCGGCGGCGCGCAGGAGTTCACCGGCAGGCTGGCGCACTACGTCGAGCGCGTCACCGCGGGCGATGAGATCACTGTGCACGCCAAGGCGCTGCCCACGGTCTTCATCCACTACCAGGAGCTGGCGGACGTGCTGCTGTGGGCCACCACGGCCGACTTCACCGGTCCGGTCAACGCCTGCTCCGACGGCCCGCTCGATGTACACCAGCTCGCCGCGATCATCGGCACGCAAGCCGGCCGGAAGCCCGTCCTCAGGACCGTCGCCGCGGACGAGGAGGCTTCGCCGTTCTCCTTCGCTCGCCACTACGCCATGAGCAACGCCCGGGCGAAGGCGCTGGGCTTCTCCTCCGGCCACACCGGCGACTGGCTACCCGGCGCCGTCGCCGAGACCCTGACCACCGTGCCGTCACCCGCCGCGAGGAACTGAGAGCCACCGTGCGCTACCGCACCATCGCCCACACCACCGTCAGCGCCATCGGCCTGGGCGCCATGCCGCTGTCCATCGAGCACCGCCCGGACCAGACGCGGGCCATCGCCACCGTCCACGCCGCCCTCGACGCCGGCGTCACGCTCATCGACACCGCCGACAGCTACCACTGGCACGCCGGCGAGGAGGGACACAACGAGCTGCTGATCGCCCGCGCCCTGGCCGGCTACGGCGGCGACACCTCCGGCGTCCTGGTGGCCACCAAGGGCGGCCGCGGCCGGCCCGGCGACGGCAGCTGGACCGTCACCGCCACCCCCGCTCACCTCAAGCAGGCCGCCGAGGCCTCCGCCAAGCGGCTGGGCGTCGACGCGATCGGCCTGTACCAGCTGCACAAGCCAGACCCGGACGTACCTTGGGCGGAGTCCGTCGGCGCGCTGCGCGAGCTGCTGGAGGCCGGCACGATCCGCGCCGCGGGAATCTCCAACGTCACCACCGCCCAGATCCGCCAGGCGCATGAGATCCTCGGTGACGGGCTCGTCTCCGTACAGAACCAGTACTCCCCCGCTGTTCGGGACAGCGAGCCCGAGCTGCGGCTGAGCACCGAGCTGGGTCTGGCCTTCCTGCCCTGGAGCCCGCTCGGTGGCATCTCCCGCAGCTCCCTCGACGGCCCCTCCGGCCCCGTCTCCGCCGGCACCGCCTTCCACCACATCGCGGCCGAGCGCGACGTCAGCCCGCAGCAGATCGTCCTGGCCTGGCTGCTCGCCCGCTCTCCGGCGGTGATCCCCCTGCCGGGAGCCAGCCGCCCGCTCTCCATCACCGACTCGGCCAGAGCCGCGGAGCTCACGCTGAGCGCCGAGGAGCTGGCCCGGCTGGAGGACGCTCTGCCGGGCTGAGGAGAACGGCGGCGCTTGCCGACCTCACCCCTCGCCGCGTGCTCCAGTACGTGATCAGGCCGGCGACCAGGGTGTCAGCCATGATCGCTTTCTCCGGTTCCGCCGCGCGAGCCGTAAGCCGGGCCGAACACGACCAGCAGCGCCAGATCCTCCGTGACGTCCACGAAGCGGTGTTCCTCACCCGCCGGAATGCAGTATGTCCCGACGGACAGGTCTGGCACCTTGAGGTGCTCGACCCGGTCGTCGGCAGCCCCGGCGGCCGGCTGCGCCGCGGTCGCTCCCCAACACCGCACTCCCCGCCCCCGGCGGTCCTGCCGGCGTCGACTGCGGCCTCGAAGCGGGCATCTACCGGCTGGTCACGGTGTCCCGCGAGGGCGGCCCAGTCAGCGAAACCGTGTTCGCGGGCGATCGCGCCGCGCACGTCATCGATCGTCACGCCACCGTCGTCCGCCTTGCCGAGGCCTCGTACGGCATCGGCGGCAAGTCGATGGTGCCCAATGCCCGCGCCTTGGGCGTCAATCGCAGGTGCTGCACCAGACGCGCCCACGAGGCGAACCCGTATCCGCGTGCCACCACCAGCTGGGCAGCTGCCAGAGAATGCCGTCCCATCGCGGTGACGCGCTCGCCTCGGGGATGAAGATCCCGCACGCGGATCAACGCCTGCTGATCCCCGGCCCGCCACGCCGCCAGCAGTGATTTGGCCTGTGTCCTCAGATTGGTGAGGTTCGGGCGGTCCGGCAAAGGTCGAATGACCGACACGGTCGCAGATATGACCGTTCTGTGCACCACACGAGCTACATCCGGGTCCGCGCGTAGGCCTGCAGTGCGTCGCGGACGAACGTCGCCCCCGCCTCGTCGTCGTACATCGCGGCGAAGCGGGGGTCGTCGACGAACATGTCCCCGATGCCGTTCACCATCTCGATCGAGCGCTCCCGGTCGCCCTCGGCGGTGGGGGTGCCCGGGATCTGACTCAGCCACTGGACGTGCCGGGCAGCCAGTGACTGAGCGTGTTCCGAGGTCGGCGAATCCCCGGCCTTCACTGCGGCGACCCATGCGGCGACGAGGTCTTCGGTGTCCTGCTTCCAGGCCCGCTGCTGGTCGAGGCTCTTGCCGTGCCACCAGTCGTTGCTCACTTGGAACGCGCGCTCGCCCCAACGTGAGATCACCTCGTCCTTGTAGAGGTCATTGAACCCCGCCAACATGACATCCATCCGCGGTTCCACTCCCGCCTGCAGAGCCTCGAGCGTGTGACGTACAGACCGGACCTGCCGTTCGATGCGGGCGCGTTCCTCTTCCAGCGCGGCGATGTGGGCGCGGAGCCCGTCGAGCGCGTCCACCTCGTCGGCCAGGACCTCGGCGATGGCCGGCAAGCCCATGCCGAGCCGGCGCATGAGCAGGATCCGCTGGAGCCGGGCGACCGCGGTGGGGTTGTAGTAGCGGTACCCGTTCGCGCCGACCCGGGACGGGGCCAGGAGCCCGACGCGGTCGTAGTGACGCAGGGTCCGGCTGGTGATGCCGGCCCTCGCCGCGAGTTCCTGGATCGTCCACTCCATCGTTCCAGTGTCACCCGAGGCGAAGCGTGGTCGCGATGATCTCCGAGGCGTCGGCGTGCAGGGCTTGGGCCGCCGTCTGGCCGGTTGCCGCCAGGTAGGTGTCGACCAGCCGGTTGCCCGCGGCGTACCCCGCGCCCATCGGCAGTCCCACCGGGGTGACACCGAGGTGCTCGGCGCCGGGGTCGCCGTGCACCCAGGCGGTGAAGTTCTGCATGCCTGTCACGTCGAGCCCGGTGAGCACCTTGGCGAAGACCTCGTCGTCGTGCAGGTGCGGTACGCCGATGCGGGCGGGGCCGAGCTCGTCGCCGTAAAGCTGGCGGGCGAAGGCGTCGGCCAGGCCCTCGCCGACGATGTGCTCGCCGACCGTGACGGTCATCGGGTCCCATACGACCCCGCCCGGGCTCCATCGCAGGTTGTGGTGCAGTTCGTGCACGGCGGTGGCCTCCAGCCGCGCCACGTTCTCGGGGTACGGCCACAACGTGATGGCGATGTTGCCCGAGATGCCGCCGAACCCGGTCAATCCTAGGCAGGGACCCATGAAGTGCTTGTCACCCGGGTCGCCGAGCACGACCAGCACGGTGATCTCCGGGGCCTGCAGCCCCGGCGTCGCCTCCAGCAGTACGGCGAGAGCGTCGTCGAGCGCGCGTTGCATCCGCTCCCAGGCCCCGGCCGCCGCCAGGGTTTCGAGCGCATCGAGGCAACGCTCCTCGTCGCGGTCGACGGGGAACCCGGACGACTGGAGGTGTACGGCTACCAGGTCGAGCTCGCCGGGGTGGAAGCGGTACATGCCCTTGTTGGCCTCCAGCATCGAACGCAGCAGGTCAACGCGGTCCGCAACCGGGGCCAGCAGGATCCGCCTCATGGCGGAGTAGGTGTCAAGAACAGTGATCGACATGGCCCCGATGCTAGAAGTTGACGCAGCGTCAAGGTCAAACCAGCGGCGCTCCTCATCGAGATACAGCCAGGCCCGTCGCGACCGGCGGTTCGCCACTGCGATGGACTCACGCAACTTGGTCAGCCGCTGTACCGGTGTGCGCAGCTCCTCCATCTGCCCGGACAGCTCAGCGCATTCCTGCCGCCACGCAGAAAACGATCACATCGTCGCCGGCGCTTTTCGTGGGCGTATGCCGCTGTGTGATTGAAGGGGGCAGTCGCAGGGCTGCTCCAGGTGACGGTGTCCTGGCACACCCATCCCAGCGATGATCAAGTCTCGCTGGAGCACATGTGGTTACACATGAGCGATCACGGCGAGGTGCGCATCCTCAACCTGGGCGACGAACTGGTCATCACCAACACTGCTCTGCCGGACGCGCTCGAAGCCGCTCTCCGCTGACACCCTTAATCAGAGTCCCTGGATCGGACTGCGAAGATCAGCCGAGCGTGAACGTCCTGGCGCGGATACGGCGCTGGCTGGGAGGGTGAACCTCATGATGGAAGACTTGCGGGACGCCGAGCGCCGACTCCAGGCCGCGCAGCTTGCTGGAGATGTCGAGGCGCTGGATCGGCTGCTGGATGATCGGCTGATCTTTACCTTCGGTGCGAACGTTGCGACCAAGGCGGACGACCTGGAGCTGCACCGCACTCGGGCGCAGGTGCTGACGAGGGTGGCCGAGGAGGAGTTGACCGTGCTCGCCGATGGGCGCACCGGGGTGACGTGGTTTCTCGGCACCGTCGAAGGGACCGTCTCCGGTGCGCCGTTCGCGGCAAGGATGCGCTACACCCGCACTTGGCTATACGGCGAGACGCACGGCTGGCGAATCATCGCCGTGCACGCCAGCACGACCGATTGACATAGCCGACACGTTGTCCGACGGCCGGCCAGCCGATGGTCGCCGGCGAGGTTCGCCCGCCCTCCCGGGGGGGGCGGGCCGACGCTGGAAGCCAGGCTATCCCGGCAAGATCAAGGACTGGATCTTGGTATCCCAGCTACGGCCCATGCACGAAAGGATCAAGGCCAGAGGGATCAGAGACGCCCTCTTGGCGACGTTCAATGCGCTGAACCCACGAGGCAAGCACGCCTTGAGATGCCGAACCCACGTGAGTTCTCGCTGAAGAACCTTCAGTTCGCGTGAACTCTGGGCCTTCTGGGGCCGAGGGTCCCGAAGCTACGGCGAGCCGCGGAGTAGCGGTCAAAGTCTTCTCTTCACATCACTCTCACAAGCAGGCGATAGGTTGCCCGCCATGACTGAGATCGGACCCATCGCCTGGCCGCCTGACCCCATAAGGACCGAACGCCTCATGCTCCGTAAGTCCGAGGCCCGGGACCGTGCGACGTTCGTCGAGCTGCTGGCGTCGCCAGAGGTGCACGCCTACCTCGGCGGGCCCCGGCCGCGTGCCGAGCTTGAGCGCGAGATACCCGGGGTACCCGAGCCGTGGCCTGGGAGTTTCGTCGTTGATCTCGACGGGGCGATGATCGGCCAGATCCTGCTCAGGAGAGCCAAGGGGCACTGTCGCCCGGCTGCCGCGGGGAAGGCCGATCTCGGTTACCTGTTCCTGTCGCGAGCGTGGGGATTCGGGTACGCCGCCGAGGCGTGCGCGGCGGCACTCGGCTGGTTCGACGGCGTCCTTCCCGGCGAGCCGGTGGTGCTCATCACCCAGACCGCCAACGTCAGGTCGATGCGCCTCGCGGCAAAGCTGGGGTTCACCGAGGTGGAGCGGTTCCAGGCTTGGGATGCCGAGCAGTGGCTCGGCCTGCGGTCCCCGGTCGCGCCACCCACTTGAGCGTGGACAGCAGCTCGGCGCGGGTGTCCCCGCCCCCGCCCCATGGCCACGGTCTGGAGGAGATCCTCGCGAGCAGTGCGCCGGGCGACGTCGGCGCGGTCCGGCTGGACGAAGTCTTCAAGAGGCCGGCATGTGGCCGAGCGGCCCGCGTACGGGATGCTCACCGTACTCACGCGGGATCGATCTCGGCGAGCTGACGCCGCGCCCGCATCTGTTCGACCCAGCCACCGGCAAGGTGCGGGCGCAGGATTCGGGCCTCGGCTCGGGAATGACCTGCTGCGCGGCTGACACGCGGCCGGTGTCTGGGACCGGCCGCACCAGCCCCAGCTCGCCGAGTCGCACGCCGCCGGCCAGCTCAACTGGTCCCAGGCGGTGATCGACACCTCGAACGTCCGAGGGCGGCAGGTTGCGGCGATGGCCCTGAACACGTCAGTGGCCGGCACGCCCGTAGTGCCCACCGGCAATGTGGTTGTGATGTCGTCCTGCATGACGAACCTTCCCCCTGCCACGGGTTCACATGGGTAGGTGGCTCGCGTGTGCTGCGGCCTCGATCGCCTGCTTCATCTCCCGTGCGCCATGTTCGACGCGCATGCGGATCTCGGCGGCTCGCGTATGTGGCAGCACGTTGGTGGTCCAGATCAGCCGGCCTGCTTCGTCGCCCTCCGGGCGAACTTCGAACGAGGCGTGGTGGTGCTCGAGCGCGGGTCTCGCGCCGTCAACAACGGAATAGGCCAAGCAGCGGGAATCGTCATCGATCGCGACGATCAACTCGCGGATCACGTGCCCGTCGGGAAAGGTCAGGAACCGCTGGTCGCCCTCCAGCCGGGTGTCGATGACACGGCCCGGTAGCAGGCGCTCGTGTACGGCCCCGACGTCGCGCAGCACATCCCAGATGTACTCGGGGGACGCATCGATGACGATCTCGTGGCGGATGGCGGCCATGACGCCAGGAACTCCTTCTCGGGATGGGGGCGCATCGTTTATAGCTCGAATTGAGCGTTCATCGGCTGCCAGGGCGAGGCGTCGAACACAGCATGATCAACGCGGGCAATGTCGCCAGATGGCCCGTCCGATCCTCGGCAGTGATGAACGGGCTCTGGAAGCGGAACGGCTCTCCCAGGTGCTGCCGCTGCGGACACCTCTCCGCGGAAGCGGGCCTCGTGATAGCCGCGTACGGTGCGACGGGTCCGTTCCTGAGCTGTCGTGGTCATGGCTGTTGTTCGAGCTGGCGCAGGTGGTCGGCGAGGCGATGCTGGTTGGCGGCCAGCCGCAGGCACAGGTCGCGCAGAACGACCAGTTCTTCAGAGGTGAACCCGTGGAACATCGCCCGCATGGCAAGTTGCGACGGCTTGCGGAACGCCTCCATCCACGCTCGCCCGGCGGGTGTGATCTCGGCCAGAACCGAACGCCGATCCATCGGATCGGGTACCCGGCGGACCAATTCGTTGTGCTCCAGCGTGTCGACCAAGCCGGTGGCGTTGCGGGAGCTGACCCCGGCAGTGCGGGCCAGCTCGCCGATGCTGATGCCGTGCTCGCTGTTGTTGAGGCGGATCAGCAGGTCGAACGCGCCCGCGCTGACCCCTCGTCCCTGAGTGCCGTGGGCGCGCATGCGCTCGACGGCATGGTTGGCGGTGCGGACGGCGGCGCCCGCTTCGAAGGTGAGCAGGTCTTCGTCGCTGTCGGCGAGCTGGGTCATCGCGGCCCTGACCCGAGGGTCGTAGAGGAGGCCGTCGGGGTCGCTCTCGTAGATATCTACATCCTTCATTATGAAGTACAAGAATAGTACGTACTTCCATACTTTGCCAACCTATGCTCAGCACTCACGCTCCTGTGGATCGCTGGCCGCCTCGGAGAGGGGCATGGCGTCGGCTGTGCTGGTCACAGCCACTCATTTATGGCCGCGACGAGGCCGGTCGCCTCGTGGCGGACCGCGAGCTTGTCGTACCTCGTGGCCACAGCCCGGGTGCCTCTTGAGGCGGTTGATTTCGCACTCGACCGCGTGCCGAGCCTGGTAGTCCTGCGGGTCGAACTTCGGCGGACGGCCGCCGTGGGAGCCGCGTTTCTTGCGGTGGCGGGCCTGGTCGAAGCACGATGGACATGGGCTTCTGGCCCTGTTCGACAGTCAGGTGCGGCTTGGTGGTCAGGCCGCCGCGCGAGCGCCCGAGCCCGTGGTCGGCCGGCTCGACGGTGACGCCGCCGGGTGGCTCCTTCTGCGGCTCCCCTTCTTCCTCGCCCCGGCGGCGTGCTGGTGGGCCCGGCACACCGTGGAGCGACGTTGATGTCGACCGTATGCCGTGGATCAACTGCCGCCAGGTTCACGTCGGCGGCCGGCCGGGCTTCTTGCCCTTCGGCAACAACGGTTCCTGTCATTCTTGGTGGCATGTCCGGCACCTCGGCACGACTGCTGAACCTGTTGTCCCTGCTCCAGGCTCCGCGCGACTGGCCGGGCAGCGAACTCGCGGCGCGTCTGGAGGTCAGCCCGCGCACCATCCGCCGCGACGTCGAGCGGCTGCGCGACCTCGGCTATCCGGTACGCGCGACGATGGGCGGCGACGGCGGCTATCGCCTGGTGGCGGGCACCGCTATGCCGCCGCTGCTGCTCGACGACGAGGAGGCCGTGGCCATCGCCGTCGGCCTGCGTACAGTGGCCAGGCATCCTGTCGCGGGCATCGACCAGGCGTCGGTCCGCGCGATGGCCAAGCTTCAGCAGGTGTTGCCGTCCCGGCTGCGGCACCGGGTCGGCGCGCTGAACGCCGCGACCGAGGCTCCCTCTCCCTTCTCCGGGCCGGACATCGACCCGGAGATCCTCACCGCGATCGCCGGGGCCGCGGCCGGCCACGAGCGGCTGCGCTTCGCCTACGAGGCGGGCGACGGCACCGCGAGCAGGCGGCTAGTCGAGCCGTACCGCCTGGTCACCGTGGGCAGGCGCTGGTATCTGGTGGCCTTCGACAACGACAGGGACGACTGGCGGATCTTTCGCGTGGACCGCGTGAGCGAGCCCCGCCCGACCGGGGTGCGGGTGCCGCCGAAGACGCCTCCGGCCGAGGACGCCGCAGCCTTCGTCACCGCCAGGCTGTACTCGACGGCGCCCACCTACCGCGCCGTCGCCACCCTGCACGCTTCCGCCGGGTGGGTGGCGGCCCGCCTCGGCGACGCCGTGGGCGAGCTGGAGCCGATCGACGCTGACACCTGCCGGCTGTCCGGGCAGAGCGACACCCTGGAGTGGCTGGCATTCCGGCTGGTCACGCTGGGGTGCGAGTTCGAGGTGCACGAGCCGCCCGAGCTGGTCGAACACCTGCGGGAGATGGCCGCCAGGACGCTCCGTGCCGTGTAGGACGGAAACTGACCTACACGAGGGTTAGCGTCTCCTGCACAGATCCGCGCATGCAGAGGAGCCACCCGATATGTCTGTCAAGGCGATCCCCGAGGGCTACACGACCGTCACGCCGTGGATCATCTCTCGCGACACGGCCGCGGTCATCGACTACATCCGCAAGGCGTTCGGCGCCGAGGAACTGGGCCGGGTGATCGACGCCCGCGGGGTGATCGGGCACGCGGAGGTGCGCATCGGCGACGCGATCGTGATGCTGTTCGACGGCGACCCGAGTTGGCCAGCGACGCCCGCGTTCCTCCGCCTGTACGTCGAGGACGCCCGCGCCGTGCACCGCCAGGCGGTCGAGGCGGGCGGCGTCTCCATCTCGGAGGTCACCCACCTGGCGTTCGGCGACCTGGTCGGGCGGGTGCGCGACCCGTTCGGCAACGTGTGGTGGATCCAGACCCACATCGAGGACGTGACGCCCGAGGAGATGGAGCGACGCTTCGGCGACCCGGAGTTCACCGCGGCGATGGCGTACATGCAGCGCCCCGAGACCGAGATCTTCCCCCGGAGGCGAACGAGTGGCACAGCGGCAGCCAGTCAGGCGTACGTGAGTAAGGGGTCATGACCCGGTCTCGGTATGACCTTCTCTACCTCGCGCTCGCCTTGTCGGAGGACCGGCCCGCGACATCGTCGCCAAGACCGGGAACGGCCTGGAGCACGTCATCGCTGCGCTCGGCGGTCAGGATGGCTGGACCTGGTCGAAGTGGGCGAGGGCTTCGGCGGGGTCCGGGCTCACGAGGCGCTCCAGGCCGGCCGTCGTGATCTTCGCCCATCTGCCGGCTCGTACCCACATCTGTTCCTCGAAGGCGCGGACGGCCTTGTCCAGGTCTTCAGAGCCGGTGGCGATGGTCTCGGCGAGTTCGGCGCCTTCCAGCATCGCGAGGTTCGCGCCCACCCCCAATGGAGGCATCAGATGGGCGGCGTCGCCCAGTAGCGTCACCCCGAAGACGTGGGTCCAGGTGTGGGTCACGGGCAGGACGTAGAGGGGACGGTGGACGAAAGCGGTGCCGTGGTGGAGGAGGTCGAGGACGGGAGCGGCCCAGCCGTCGTACAGAGCCAGCAGACTCGATCGCACGGCCTCGGCGTCGGCCAGATCCAGGTTCGTGTGCCAGTCCAGCGGCGCGCGGAACCGGGCGTACACCTTGACGTGCCCGCCGCTGTTGCGCTGGGCGACGAGAGATCGGTTCATGCCGTACACAGCCAAGGAACCGTCGCCGATCAACCGGGCGAGGTCGGGGTGGCGGGCGTCGACGTCGTCCAGGGAGGTCTCCATCGCGGTGACGCCGGTGTAGTGCGGAGTCACCGACGAGACCGCGGGGCGGATCCGGGACCAGGCGCCGTCCGCGCCGACCACGAGGTCGAACGTCTCCTGTCCCCCGTCCGCGAAATAGACCAGTACGCCGTCCCGGGTCCCCGGCACCACCTTCGTCACGCCCCTCCCCCACCGGACGTCGAGAGGGCCGAGCAGCAGGTCACGGAGTTGCCCGCGGTCGATCTCGGGATTGGCCCGGTCATCTGGATCGGGTCGCCAGTCGCGCAGTACGGTCCCGGCCGTGTCCAGAATGCGCATGGCCTGCCCCTCGGGACGAGACAGCGCCTGGAACTCCGCCAGCAGTCCGGCCTTGTCCAGCGCGAGTTGCCCCAGCCCTTCGTGCAGGTCCAGCGTGCCGCCCGGGGGGCGGGCGTCGGGGGCGGGATCGCGTTCGAGGATGGTGACGGGGTGGTCATGGCGGTGCAGGACGCGGGCAAAGGTAAGGCCGGCGGGACCGCCTCCGACTACTGCGATGCGATGTCTCATATCGATACAGTGTATCGCAACAGTACAGTGTGACCATGACTGTGTGGGATCGGCCCGAGCCGCCGACTCGCCCCGTGCCGCTCGACCGGGAGCGGATCGTCACCGCCGCCATCGCACTGGCCGACGAGGGCGGGCTGGAGGCGGTGTCGTTGCGCAAGGTCGCCGCCCGGCTGGACGCCGGCCCGATGCGGCTGTACGCATACATCTCCACCAAGGAGGAGCTGTTCGACCTCATGGTGGACGAGGTGCACGCCGAGATTCTCCCCGAGGAGCAGCCCGGTGACTGGCGGGAGGCGCTGCGGGTTCTCGCCCATCGCACCAGGCAGGCCGCCCTTCGTCACGAATGGCTGGCCGACCTGCTCGGCGGCCGCCCGTCCCTGGGCCCGAACGGTCTCGCCGTGACCGAGGCCAAGCTGGCCGCCCTCGACGGCCTCGCCGACGTCGACACCGTCATGCGCGCCGTGGAGACTGTCAGCGCCTACGTCACTGGTGCGATCAGGCGCGAGATCGCGAACCTGCGGGCCGAGCGCGCCACGGGCCTGTCCGAGCGCGACTGGCAGCGCGCCTCCGGGCCGCACGTGACGAGAATGTTGGCCACGGGCCGCTTTCCGTCGCTGGCCAAGGCCGTGCACGACGGCACGGACGTGGACGCCGAGACATCCTTCGCGACCGGCCTGGATTGGGTCCTCGACGCCGTGGCCGCCAAACTCGACCGCCCGTCAGCGTGACGCTCAGCTCGCGCCGAGCCCGCTTCCTGGGCCGGGTCATCCACGAGCTCGCCGGCCCCGCCGACTCGCGACTGTTCTTGGGCACCTTGACGGTGTCGGCGGGGCGGCGGCCAGGAAGTCGTGGCAAGTGGCCTGGGAAACTGGCGCGACAGAGCGGGCCGTCAGGTGAGTTCCAGGCCGCCGTCGACGGTGAGGATCTGTCCGGTGATCCAGGTGGCGGCGGGGTCGGCGAGGTGCACGATCCAGGTGGCCACCTCCTCGGGGGTGCCGCGGCGGTGCAGGGGGATGCGGGCGGTCTCCTCCTGCTTGATCTGTTCGACGACGGCGTCCGGCAGTCCGGCGGCGGCCAGGGCCTCGCTCTCGGTGGGGCCGGGGGCCAGGGCGTTGACGCGGATGCCGCCGGGGGCCAGCTCCAGCGCCCAGCTGCGGGTCAGCTGTTCGAGGGCGGCCTTGGAAGCGGCGTAGTGGGCGGCGCCGGGCAGCGGGCGGTGGCCGAAGGTGCTGGAGATGTTGACGATCGCGCCACGACCGGCGCGCAGGTACGGCAGCGCGGCCCGGGCGAGCAGGCTGGGCGCGGTGACGTTGAGCGCGAACAGGTCGCCGATGCGCTGGGCATCGGCGTCGGCCAGGGGCATGACGGTGGTGGCGCCGGCGTTGTTGACCAGCACGTCCAGGCGGCCCCAGCGTTCGACGGCCGCGTCGACCACCGCCTGCGGAGCGCCCTCGCCGGTGATGTCGGCCGGCAGGACGGCGATGCCGGAATGCCCTGCGGCGGTCTGCCGCAGGGCATCGGCACGGCGGCCGACCGCGAGCACATGCGCTCCGGCGTGGGCGAAGGCGAGCGCGCCAGCGCGGCCGATTCCGGAGCCGGCCCCGGTCACGATCACGACCTGGTCCTGGAGCCGGTGGGTAGGAGAGGCGGCCACGGCACTACCTTTCGTTCGATGTTCGTGAAACATCGAACAAGCTAGCATGGCAGGATGAGACAGGCACATCACCCCGAAGCAGGTCAGATCGCGTTGACCGGGGTGATGGCCGCCCTCAGCGACCCGATCCGGGTCGGGCTGGTGCGCGTGCTGGCCGACGGCCGCGAGCGTGGCTGGGGCGAACTGCGGGCGCCGGTGGCCAAGTCCACCCTCAGCCACCACCTGCGGGTGCTGCGCGATGCGGGACTGACCCGCACCCGCCAGGAAGGCACCCGCTGCTTCGTGATCCTCCGGCGGACCGACTTACAGGCCCGCTTTCCCGGACTGCTGCAGGCGGTGCTGGCCGCGGCCGAGGACGAGGACGTCGGCCATCAAGTGGGCGTGAAGGACGCCGGGCGGCCCGCCTGAATCAGGGCAGCTGTTCACGCAGGCTCTGGAAGGTGGCCACCTCTCACGCCGGCCCTCGTGGAGGGGTCTGCAGGCCGTCCAGGGTGAGGTCGAGCAGGCGCTCCGCTTGCTTACGTTGTTCGGGGCTCGCCGAGGTGAGGGCGATGCCTTCGAGGGCGGCGCTGATATCCGCGGGGCCGATGTCGGTGCGGATCGTCCCGGTGGCCACGCAAGCATCCATGAGGACGCTCAGGGCGGCCTGGATCATTTCCCGGCTGTGACCATACGGGTTGCTCCCCGTCGCGGCGATCGCACGCAGGGCGTCGATCATGCCGTACTTGGTGGTCACGTAGTCCAAGAAGAGGCGGGTCCAGGCGCGCAGGGCGTCAAAGGGCGGCTTCGCTGCCAGTAGGGCAGGGGCCGCGTCGCAGAGTTGGGCCACCTCATTGCGGTAAACGGCCTCGACCAGAGCTTCACGGGTGGGGAAGTTGCGGTACAGCGTGGCGCTGCCCACCCCCGCCTGCTTGGCGATGCGCTCCAGATGGGCCTCGAGCCCTTCCGTGGCGAATACGCGTGCCGCCGTCGTGAGGATCTTCTCCCGGTTACGCCGCGCGTCAGCTCGCTGCGGGCGTTGGCCTCCCTCGGCCATGGCGCTTGCCCTCCTTTCTCGGGCTCTTCGATTTGCTAAGTGGAGGCGCGCCCACTTAGCCTGACGCTAAGTGGAGGCACCCCCAGTTCCACTGTAGGTCAGCGTACTGGACTCCACACACCTCACGAAGGACTGGTCATGACAGGCATCAAAGGCAAGGTCATCGCGCTTACGGGCGCCAGCAGTGGCATCGGAGAGGTAACGGCGACCTATCTCGCCGAGCGGGGAGCCCGTTTGGTACTTGGAGCCCGGCGGGAGGACCGGCTGAACGCGGTGGTGGATCGAATCACGGCGCAGGGCGGCTCAGCCGTCGGCGTCGTCGTCGATGTCGCGCACCGTGAAGACCTGAAGCGTCTGACCGATACGGCTATCGACCGCTTCGGCCGGCTCGACGTCCTGGTCTCCAACGCGGGCACCATGGCGGTCTCGCCGTTCGACGAGTTGCGCCAGGACGACTGGGACGCCATGGTCGCCACCCACATCACGGGCCTGCTGAACGGTATCGGGGCGGCGCTGCCCATCTTCCGGCGGCAGCGCTCCGGGCAGTTCGTCAATGTCGCCTCCACCGCGGCGTACATCGTGAGGTCCCCCCTGGCCGTCTACGCGGCTACCAAGACGGCGGTGAAGGTGCTGACCGAAGGGCTGCGGCAGGAGTCAGGTCCCGACTTGCGGGTCACCCTCGTCTCGCCGGGCTTCACCGACACCGAGGGCGTGGGCAAGGGCGGGAGCCCCGAGGCAGCGGCGGCACTGCTCCAGCAGCGTGCCGAGATCGCCATGCCGCCCTCGGCCGTCGCTTCCGCCATCGGTTATGCGATCGAGCAGCCTGATGGCGTCGACATCAGCGAGATCGTCGTCCGCCCTACCGTGCAAGCCTGACGATCAGCACGGACGGCCGCCGCCCCGGCCTGTGACGTGGGTGTTCCGTTCCTGAGTGGAACAGGGCGACACCCCGACCTTCGCCTCTGTGTACTGGGGGTCCAACGGAATCGAAGGGGAGCGGATCTTGGGAATCAGACGAGCGGTGTCCGTCGGCACGGCCACTCTCATGGCGGCGTTCTTTCTCACCGGGAACGCGGGCGTCGCGTCGGCTCAGGACTGGCTGGGAGACTGCCCCAAGGGCAGTATCTGCGCCTACAGCGGGGTGAGCGGGTCAGGAAAGCGGTGCAACTGGGCGGGGAACGACGCCAACTGGGCGGGCGGGGCGCGGCCGTGCTCGTTCAGCGGCAAGGTGAAGTCGCTGTGGAACAACGGCAACGCGGGCAATCTGGACGATGTCCATCTCGTCACCTGCGGCGGCGCGCATTGGGCCCTGCTCAACGGCCAGCAGGAGGCGTGGACCAACCCGACGGAGGACCCCGGCCGGGGCCATATCTGTATCAAGTCGCATAAATGGTTCAACAGGTAGCGGATCACCGCTGCTCGGTGACACGGGCCACCAGGTCTTCCGTCACCCGCTCACGGCCGAAGAACAGCGCCGCGCCCTCCGCCTGGAAGGTGGCGAGCCCTGCGTACGGCAGACTTTCTTTTACACAAGTCAGCTCGGTACGATGGTCGTATGGCTGATGCGCTGGAGAGTCGCGATGCGTGGTCGATGGAGAACTGCTCGATCGCGCGGGCGTTCGACGTGATCGGTTCGCGTTCGGCGGTGTTGATACTGCGGGAGGCGTTCTTCGGCGCCCGGCGGTTCGATGACTTCGTGCGCCGGGTCGAGGTCGGGGAGCCCGCGGTGGCGGCGCGGTTGAAGGAACTGACGGCGCTGGGCCTGTTGGAGCGGGTGCCGTATCGGGAGCCCGGTCAGCGGACGCGGTATGAGTATCGGCTGACGGGCAAGGGCCGGGCGCTGTTTCCGGTGATCGCGGCTCTGCGGGAGTGGGGCGATGCATGGGCGGCCGATCCCGCGGGGCCGCCGGTGCTGTCGGTGCATCGGGGATGCGAGGCGGAGGTAGGAGTCCGGCTGGTGTGCGCGGAGGGGCATGAGGTCGCGCTGGAAGAGATGGAGGTCCGGGCGGGCCCGGGCCTGATCTCCTCCTAGAACCGGTTCGCCGCCCAGGCGACGCGCAGGCCGTAGTGCAGGAAGCCACCCCGCGAGACCTCTCGGCCTGGTCGGCCGCGTACGTGGTGGTCATGGGTGGGTCCTTGGTGGGGGGCGGAGGGCGAGGGCGCCTCCCCAGAGGGCGCCGGGGTTGAGCAGCGCGGGGAAGCGTTCGAGCATGGCGTCGAAGAAGCCGAGGGCGGTCTCGTGCTCGGCGAGGAGTTCGTCGACCGTGTCGAGGTAGCGGCGGGTCTGGGAGATGGCGCGCTGCGCGTCGTCGTCGAGGTCCTTGTTCTTGTGGCCGGCGACGATGAAGCGGGGCCGTAGGCTCTCGACGATGTCGATGGCTTCGCGCCACGCGTCGATGCCACCGTCCTTGGACTCGACGAGGAATTGGTGGACGCCGTTGTAGATGACGTCCCCGGCGACGACCAGGTCGAGGTCGGGCACGTGCAGGACGCTGGTCTCGTCGGTGTCGCTGTGGCCGACCTCGACGATGAGCAGTTGGTGGCCTTCGAGGTCGAGGCGGTTCCCGTCCGGGACGGTCGCGGTGACGGGTGCGTCGGGGATCTGGCCGGGCAACAACTTGTCCCAGAAGACGGCGCGGATGGCGACGTTGCGCCTCATCTGCTCGATGGTGCCGGCGGTGGCGACCACCTGGGCGTCGAAGCGCTCGGCGAGCATGCCCGCCGTGAACCAGTGATCGCCGTGGCCGTGGGTGGCGAATATGTGGGTGAGGTTCTTGCCGCTTTTCTGAATCCACACCGCGACTTCTTCTGCCTGGTCCCGCGTCAGAGGTGGATCGACGAGAACGGCGTCGCGGTCGCCGTGAATCAGCGTGACCGACAAAGGCGAGAACCTTCGCGGCTCGCCGTTGGGCACCTGTTCATTTACTTGCAGGGGGACGGGATCGGCGACGAATACGTGGTAACCGAGAGGCATGACTTTTCACATCCCTTACCGGTGAATGCGTCGGCACATTCAAACTCCACAGGCTCGCTTCTCCGGGCACCGGAGGCGGCTCACCTGACTTGTGTCAACACAAACTAGCTTGCTAGCTATCGCAGAGGCAAGCCAGGCATGACAAAACCCCGGACCCGCCCCGTACGACGGCGCGGGACAGTCCGCGCGCCCGCACAACCGCCTCAGCCGTGACGGCGCCCGTCGAGGGCGGTGCGCAGGGCGGCGATGAAGGCGGTGGTGGCGGGCGGGTCGGGCGGCTCGCCGAACGCCGCCAGGTGGATCCGGCGCCGCGCGACGGTCAGTTCGCCTCGCGCAGCATCCGGCGGGCGGCCGTGGGATGGGCGTCGCCGAGGTGCAGTTCGATGTTCGGGTAGGACTCGCGCAGGGCCACGGCCGCCGCGGGGACCAGGACGCCGGGACAGATTCACCGGCGTGTACGAACACCGCGTGCTGACGGACGTCGGCCACAACCTGCCGCAGGAGGCTCCGTCGGCGTTCGCCCAAGCCGTCGTCGAGGTCGGCCGCTTCTGACGTGACCTCCAGCGGCTCCTGATCCGGCCGAGCCTGACACCCTCCTCGGCCGGGGGTGGCAGGCTCGGTGACCGCGTCGGGCTCAGAGCTTGCGAATCGATACGGCGTTGTCACCGACCCCGCCGCCCCGGGCGTACACGCACAAATAGGTCTGCACGACGGCGACGACGGTCCAGCCGGGCGGCGCCGACTGGACGCCGCAGATGATGAGGGTACGGCCGGAAGGCAGGCCGTTGATGTTGGTGAGGGTCTGCTGGTTGTTGAGGACGCCGTTGGGCGTCTTGCTGATCTCACAGTTGAAGGAGTAGGACAGCGCCGTGGCATAGAACCCGGCCGGAGGCGGAGGCGTGATGCAGGTGGTCACCGTGCCGCCGGAGGAGGTGTCGCTGATCACCTGGACGGTTTTCGCGTTGTAGTAGATGGTGCCGGGCTGGCCGCACTGGTACCAGTCGAAGTAGGCCGTCGGCATCGAGCCGGTGGGGATGGGGGCGTTCGCGCAGACGTTCGTGCTGGGGCCGAGCATCTGCGTCGACGCTCCAGCCACGGAGGGGGAAAGACACAGGACGGCGGCCGCCACGACGACGATGGCGGTCAGTAATCTTCCCATCGGCACTCCTGTCGAATCGATGGTTGAGGGGACGTAATGCCTCATCCTGACAAGACATCTGCCTGCTAGAAATGCATAATGTAAGATTGGCATTCTTTGCCACGGATATTGTGTGCTCCTGCGGAAGCTGCGATACTCCCGCTGAAATTAGGGCATGCCTTTCCGCTGGTAAGGTAGCGATCTGAATAAGTTGTTCTCGGTGACCTGAAGTCACGTTGCGCTTTCGCCGTGGGGCGAGAGCAGCGCCGGCGATCGGCGTCTACGCTTGCGGCCGCCCGGCCGGTAATCTGGAGCGGGTCCTTTGACCTGCCCAGATCGCGGGAATGCCAGAGGCGGTGGAGATGGCGGACGAGCGCCGGTCGGTTCTACGCCGTGCCCTACACATTCTGGACATCTTCAAGGACGCCGAGGGCGGCCTGAGCCTGTCCGAGATCAGTCGCCGGTCCGGTGTGCCACTCACCACGACCCATCGCATCGTCGGGGAGCTGCAGGAGTGGGGCGCGCTCGAACGCGATGACGCCGGTGACTACCGGGTCGGGCTGCGGCTGTGGGAGGTGGCCGCCCTCTCCCCCCGGTCCGTGGGGCTGCAGCGCATCGCCCTGCCGTTCATGCAGGATCTTTTCGAGACGGCGCACCGCGGCGTGCACCTCGCCGTACGCGAGCAGGACCAGGTCGTGTTCGTTGAGCGGTTCGTCAGCCCGGAAGTGGCCAGTGATCGCCCTCGGGTGGGCGGACGTTATGCCCTGCACGCCACCGCGGTCGGACTGGTGCTGCTCGCGCACGCGCCGGCCGAGCTGCAGGAGGAGATCATCGGCGGGCCGCTGGTGGCGTTCACGTCGCGGACCTACACGAGCGGGCGCGAGCTGCGGCAGGCGCTCGCCGACATCCGGCGGTTCGAATACGCGATCAGCGACCGGCAGATCAGCCCGAAGTACGCCTCGGTCGCCGCGCCCATCTACGGCTCCGACAACAGCGTCGTCGCCGCGCTCTCCCTCATCGTGCCGCACGTCGAGTCGCCAGGACCCAGCCTCCCGCACCTGGTCCAGGCCACCGCGCGCGGGATCTCGCGGGCCCTCGGAGCGCCTGCGAAGCAAACTCGCTGAACATACCTTCCGATATGCGGAAAGGCGGGTAGTTGTTGCGGGGATGTGGCGCGAGTCTCATTTTGGTCGGCTAGGGGGCTGTGAGCCGGCCAGGCCGCATCTAGGAGTGAATCGTGCCCGTCAACGCGTTCACCTCGTTCTCCCTGGACCGTAGGTCCTTGTTCCTGTTGACCGCCGCCGCTGCGGGCTCTTCCTTACTGGCCGCGTGCGGCTCGGATGCCGCCGGTACGAGCGGCGACGGCATGAAGACCACGTTTCTGAGCTATCTTCCGCTGGAAACCCTGTCGCTCACGCCCGAATTGCTGGCGGTCGCGGGCGGTCACTTCACCAAGCACGGGCTGGAGGTGACGCTGCAGCCGGTCAAGGGATCACCGCAGGCCATGCAGACGCTGCTGGCGGGCATCTCGCCGATCACCCGTCTGGGGCAGATCGACGTCATGACCGCGATCGCGGACACCGCCCAGCCGCTGGTCAGCATCGGTACGCTCACCCGGGGCTCGTCCCTGCGCTTCGTCTACAGCAAGAAGAAACACCCGCTGGAGAAGCCCGAAGACTTCGTCGGCCAGACGATGGGCGTCCCGTCCGAGGGCGGGACCAGCGACAAGGTGGTCTCGCTCGTGCTGGCCAGCTCCGGGCTCGACCCCAAGCAGACCAAGCGTCAGGTCGTCGGGCTCACCCCCGGGACGTTCGACCTGGTGCAGCAGGGCCGCATCGCCGGCTACGTGGTCAGCATCGACACCGCCAACATCCTGGCCGCCCAGAACCCCGACGCCGGCATCTTCGACCCCGCCCAGTACGTCAAGTCCGACTCGCAGGTCTACGTCACCACCAAGGACGCCACGAAGAAGGACACCGGGATCCTCAAGGCGTTCATGGCGGGCATCCACGACGCGCTGGCGGCGATCGTGGCCGACGAGTCACTCGACGAGACCATCAAGCAGCTTCGCGGCAAGTACTCCTTCGCCACCCTCGACGACGACAAGATCGCCAAGGCGAGCCTGACCATGATGCGGAAGCTCTGGACCGGCGGGGACCCGAGCAAGCCGCTGCTCGTCACCGACGAGTCGGCCTGGACCGCCGGGTACAAAGAGCTCACGGACGCCGGAGCCGCCAAGTCCGGGGGCACCGCCGGCACCTGGTTCGACAACAGCCTCCTGCCCAAGACCTGAGCGGGACCGCCCCAGACCTGGAGGAACCGGATGTCCGCCCAGAGTGCTTCTCCCTCACGGCTGCGCAGCGAAGTCCCGGTCGGCAGTCCGCGCTGGGCCACCAGACGTGCGCAATGGCGCGCGCTCGGCCTGACCGACGAGGATCTCACCAAGCCCAAGATCGCGATCGTGAACTCCTCGTCCGGGCTGGCTCCGTGCTTCAGCCACCTGGATCCCATCGCCGCCGCGGTCAAGCGATCGGTCGAGGCGGCCGGCGGGGTGGCGTTCGAGATCCGTACGGTCGCGCCGACGGACTTCATCATGAGCGCGGGCGCGAGCGGCGGCTACGTCCTGTCCAGCCGCGACCTGCTCGCCAACGACATCGAGGCCGTCGTCGAGGGCGCCCAGCTCGACGGCATGGTCTGCCTGGCCTCGTGCGACAAGACGACCCCCGGCCAGTTGATGGCCGCGGCCCGGCTCGACGTACCGGCCCTGATCCTGTCCTGCGGCTACCAGAGCTGCGGGACGCTCGACACGGGTGAGCGGGTGGACATCGAGGAGGTGTTCCTGCGCGCGGGCGGGCTCAAGTTCGGCGGGATCACCTTCGACGGCCTGTGCGACCTGAGCGCCCGCGCGATCACCGGGCCCGGCGTGTGCACCGGCATGGGCACCGCGAACTCCATGCACGTCGTCGCCGAGGCGCTCGGCATGACCCTGCCGGGCTCGGCGCCGGTACGGGCGAACAGCGAGCCGATGTGGCGGGCCGTCGAGGCGAGCGGCGCGGCGATCGTCGGGGCGGTCCTCGCGGGCCGCCGGCCGCGTTCGATCCTGACGCCGGCCGCGTTCGCGAACGCGGTGATGGCGGTTCTCGCGGTCAGCGGCTCGATCAACTGCGTCAAACACCTGCAGGCGATCGCCCGCGAGGCGGACTCCGAGGTCGACGTATACCGACTTTTCGAGAAATATGCCGACACGATCAGGCCGTTGTCCGCCGTACGGCCCAACGGCGAGGACACCATCGAGGAGTTCGAGGACGCCGGCGGCGCCCTCGCGGTCCTCAAGCAGCTCGGCGACGCTCTCGCCGGTGAGGCGGTCACCGTCACCGGGGAAACGACCGGGGACAGGGTGGCCCGTGCGGTGGTGAAGGACGAGCGGATCATCCGGCCGCTGAGCGATCCGCGCGCCGGCCATCCGACCGTGGTGGTGGTACGCGGCTCGCTCGCACCCGACACGGCCATCGTGAAGCTGTCGGTCACCGAGGACCGGCCCCCGACGTTCGAGGGCACCGCCCGCGTCTTCGACGACGCCCTGTCGGCCATCGCCGCCATCGAGGGCGGCGTGGTACGGCCCGGTGACGTCCTGGTCCTGCGCGGGGTCGGCCCGG
This sequence comes from Nonomuraea glycinis, assembly GCF_035920485.1. Lineage (GTDB taxonomy): Bacteria > Actinomycetota > Actinomycetes > Streptosporangiales > Streptosporangiaceae > Nonomuraea > Nonomuraea glycinis. The sequence goes on along the minus strand of NZ_CP109166.1, from coordinate 7,610,439 downwards.
TGGGCACACCCGGCATGGGCATGGCCTCCCAGACCGTCTTCGCGCTCAACGGGGCCGGCCTGACCGAGCAGGTCGCCGTGGTGACCGACGGGCAACTGTCCGGCCTGGTCAACAAGGGCATCGTCGTCGGCGAGGTCTCGCCCGAAGGCGTGCTGCCGGGGCCGCTCGGCGTGGTGGCGGACGGCGACCGGATCTCGATCGACCTGCGCGCCCGCCGCGCCGACCTCCTCGTCGACGGCGCGGAGCTGGCCCGGCGCCACGCGAACCGGGCCCGGCATCAGGTCCCCGGCGGGAGATCCGGCTGGCTTCCCGTCTACGCGCGTTCGGTCGAGCCGCTCCCCCGCGGCGCGACGCTCCGCGGCAACGACCTCCCCACGACCCGCCCCTGACCTGTCCACGCCGCGTCGAAACCTTCAGGAGAAGGAATGCCGCACGAGCTCACCGAGCTTAAGATCAACACCGTCACCAAGCCGGTCGGTGATCCGGCCGAGGAGCTGACCGCCGACATCTGCGTCGTCGGGGCCGGCATCTCCGGCCTGTCCGCCGCCGTGGAGGCGCGGCGGCTCGGCCGATCCGTCGTCCTCGCCGACGCCCTGCCGGTTCTCGGCGGCCAGTGCGTGAACTCGCTCATCGGGCTGTTCTGCGGCGTGTACGGCAACGGACCGGAGTACCGCCGGCTCACCCACGGGATCTTCGACCCGATGTTCGCGGACCTGGGCAGGACCAACGACATCCACTTCAACAAAGGCCACACGATCACCGTGGCGTACGACGAGGTGGTGCTCGGCCGGTGGGTGGAGAATCTGGTGCACGCGCTGGGCATCCAGGTCGTCCTCGGCGCGTCGGTGCTCAACGTCGAGGCGAGTGACGGCCGGATCGAGGCCACCACCTTCGCCACCCGGCACGGCCAGGTCCGCGTACGGGCGAACGGCTTCGTCGACGCCAGCGGCGACGCCTCGCTCACCTGGGAGGCCGGCCTGGCCTGCCGGGTGCCCGAGCGTACCGTCTGGGGGTCGCAGCAGATCCGGCTGGAGAACCTGCGTGAGGAATTCAAGCCCGACCCCGCCGAGCTGGTCGCCCGGGTCGAGGAGAAGGCGACCGAGTACGGCCTGGTCCGGCGGGACGGCCTGGCGTTCTTCTTCCCCGGCCGGAACACGGCGGTGATGAACATGACGCACGTCGAGGCGCCGCTGGAGGCGGTCCGGGCCTCCAGCGCGCAGATCGAGGGACGGGCCCAGGCCGACCGCGTCGTGGAGTTCCTGCGCAAGGAGTTCCCGAAGGCGTTCGGCGCGGCGAAGGTGCGCATGTACGGCTTCCCGGGCCGCCGGCAGACCCGCTGGATCGCCGCCCTCCACCAGCTCTCGGCGGACGAGGTCCGCACCGGCTTCCGCTTCGAGGACGCGGTCGCCCGTACGGCCTGGCCCATCGAGTTGCACGACCGGGTCGAAGGATACGTGTGGGAGGTGTTCGACGCCGATCACGTCCATTACGTCCCGCTGCGCAGCCTGATCCCCCTGGGCGCGCACAACCTCGTCGCCGTGGGCCGCTGTGTGGACGGCGACGCCGCCGCCCTGTCGAGCGTCCGGGTGATGGGCCCCTGCGCGGCGACGGGACACGCCGCGGCGCACGTGCTCGACCTCGCCCGTGACGGCAGCGTCCAGGAGATCGACCAGGCCGAGCTGCGCGGCCGGCTGCACGACAACCTCGACGACTAGGAGGGCACCCGTGAGACTGGCGGACGACGAGAAGGCGATGCTGGACGGCGCCGAAGGGCCGGCGGTCGCCGCCGCGATGGACCTGCTGGTCCGCTACGGCGAGGCGCTCGGCGCCGAGCGTCTCTGCGACATCCGCAACGTCGCCGGGACCATGACGCAGCCGTCGCCGGTGAAGGCCAAGCTGGTCCGCGAGGGCGGCTGGAACAAGGCGTTCTCGGTGCTCAACCTCGACAGCGACGACGACGTCGAGATCCCGCCCATGCGCGTGCCCACCTGTCAGCTGCAGCAGGGGTTCGGCGAGGACGCGCTGGGGGTGGCGCCGTACCCGCCGGGCATGATCGAGCTCCAGGCGGACGCCGAGTCGTTCTACGGGGCGCACGGGGTCAACATCCTGGCCACCTGCACGCCGTACCAGGTGGGCAACCTTCCGGTGCGCGGTGAGCACTGCGCCTGGATGGAGTCGTCGGCGGTGGTCTACTGCAACTCCGTGCTCGGTGCCCGCACCAACTGCGAAGGCACGGCCTCGACGGGGGCGGCGAGCCTGACGGGGAAGATTCCCTGCTGGGGGAACCACCTGCCGGAGAACCGCCACGGCACCCACCTGATCGAGTCCGCCGTACCCGTCGACGGATTCCTCGACTGGGGCATGTTCGGCTACTTCGTCGGGGACGTCGTACAGGAGAACCGGCCGGTCGTCACCGGCGACCTCCGCCGGCCCGACCTGGCCGACCTCAAGCACTTCGGCGCGGCCACGGCCTCGTCGGGCGGCGTGGAGATCTATCACATTCCCGGCATCACCCCCGAGGCGGCGACGCTGGAGGCCGCGTTCGGCGGGCGGGCGATCCCGGAGAAAATCGTGTACGGCGAGCGCGAGCGCCGCGCGGTCTACCAGCGGCTCAACGACCAGGGCGAGTCCGCCGACGTCGACTTCATCCTGCTCGGCTGCCCGCACGCCTCGCTCGACCAGATCGCCAGGGCGGCTCGCGCGCTCGACGGCAAGAAGCTCAACCCGGGCACCGAGCTGTGGATGATGACCCCGCGTGCGCTGCGCACCGTCGCGGACCGCAACGGATACACCGAGATCATCCACAAGGCGGGCGGCCGGCTGCTGACCGACTCGTGCCCGGCCATGTCCAAGTCCGCGCCCGAGGGCACCCGGGTGTTCGCCACCGACTCGGCCAAGCAGGCGCACTACCTGCCCGCGATCCTGGGCATCGAAGCCTGGTACGGAACCCTGGAGGACTGTGTCGAGGCGGCCGTCACCGGAACCTGGCGAGGGGAACTGAAGTGATCATCGAACTCCGAGGGCGCGGCATCGTGCCCGGCCATGCCGAGGGCGAGGCCCTGGTCTCGCACGAGACCATCTCAGGCTGGGGCGGCATCGACCCCGCCACCGGCACCATCATCGAGCGCCGCCACGAACTCTACGGGGTCTGCTTCACCGGGAAGGTGCTGGTCTTCCCGGGCGCCAAGGGCTCCTCGGGATGGTCCGCCTTCTTCCAGAGCACCCGCCTGCTCGGCACCGCCCCGCTGGCGATGGTGTTCAGCACGCTGTCCACCAAATCGGCGCTGGGCGCGGTGGTCACCCGGGTCCCGGCCGTCTCCCAGCTCGACCAGGACCCCGTGGCGACCATCCGCACCGGCGACCGGGTCACCGTCGACGCCTACCGGGGCATCGTCACGGTGACCACCGATCGCTGACAGGTACGACCTCCCCGCCCGGACGCGTTCCGGTGGCGGACCTGCCGAACCAGCGAAAGAGGTGGTCGTCCAGGTCCCGCTGGTCGTCGCCGATCCAGGCGACGTGGCCGTCGGGGCGTAACAGGACGCACGGGACGTCCAGTTCCGCGGCAGGATCGGCGAGGTGGTCGACCCGGTCCGACCAGCCGCCGGCGGTCAGGCGTCCGGTGCGGTCCAGCAGCAGGCCGCGGCCGCGACGCAGCAGACCGTAGAGGCGGCCCTGTCGCACGTCGATGTCGCGCAGGCGGCGGCCGAGCAGGTCGGGGCCGTCGCCGAAGTCGTAGCGGACGCCGATCGCGGTGATCTTCTCGATCAGATGGCGGTTCACCTCGTCGAAGTCCATCAGCTCGGTGAGCAACCTGCGCACGGCCTGGGGGCCCGGTTCGGCGGACAGCAGCTCCGTCTGGGCGCGGGTGTTGTCCAGCACGTCCGCGGCGACCGGATGACGTTCGGCGTGGTAGGTGTCCAGCAGGGTTTCCGGCGCCCAGCCGCGGACCTGGGCGGCCAGTTTCCAGCCGAGGTTGACCGCGTCCTGGACGCCCAGGTTGAGGCCCTGCCCGCCGATGGGCGGATGGATGTGTGCCGCGTCGCCGGCCAGCAGCACCCGCCCGGCCCGGTACCGTTCGGCCAGCCGGGTGGCGTCTCCGAAGCGGGACAACCAGCGCGGGGAGTGCACGCCGAAATCGGTGCCGGCGATGGCGCGCAGCTGTCGCCTGAAATCTTCGAGGGTGGGCGGTTCCGCGCGGTCGCTGACTCCTTCGGCGGGGACCAAGACGCTGTAGGCCCCTTCGCCGAAGGGCCGGAGCCAGAACCGGTGCTGGGTCGCGCGGATCTCGGTCACCTTGGCGGCGATCTCCTCCTGCGGCACGCCCACTTCCATCTCGCCCATCAGCGTCTCGGTCCGTGCGGGCTCGCCGGGGAAGCCGACACCGAGCAGTTTGCGCACCGTACTGCGCCCGCCGTCACAGCCGACGAGGTAGCGCGAGCGCAGCCGTTCCCCGTCGGCCAGCTCGACGGTCACCCCCTCGTCGTCCTGCTCGAGACCGGCGACCGCGCAACCGCGCCGGACCTGGGCGCCCAGGTCGATGGCATGCTCTTCCAGCAGACGTTCGATGACCGGCTGCGGGATGCCCAGCAGATAGGCGTACGCGGAGTCCAGGCTCCTGGGCGCGGGTCGGGGAATGGCGGCGAACAGGCCGCCGGCCGGACGCTGTCTTCCGTGCCGGAGCATGCGATCCAGCAGTCCGCGCATCGCCATCAGCTCGAGACTGCGCATGTGCAGAGCGACGATGCGGACGAACGACGAAGGCTCGGTCTCCTTCTCCAGAACGAGTACCCGTACATCGTGCAGCCGCAGTTCGGCGGCCAGCATCGCGCCGGTCGGCCCGCAGCCGGCGATGATCACATCGAAGGTGACCTGCTGAGAGTGCATAGGTGGTGCCTTTCGGGAGTGCCTGGCGAGGCGCTCCCGGCGACACCTACGTCAATCGCCCGGCCGTGACGGGAAGGGGGAGCACCCACATCGATACAGCGTTCATGGGTCTCACCTCCTCGGGCGGTGTCACGGTCACCCGCAAGCTACAAGCCCGAGCATCATCCCGTCCAACCCTTTTCCGGCCACGTGATCACGACTCCGAACGGGCCCGCGCGGGCAGCGTTGACCGGTGACAGTGATCAACGCTGCGGATCGCTTTCAGCGCGTCTGAAGGTCGTTCCTGGTGAGCCAGGTCAGGCAGGCGTCGGCGACCTCACGCCAGCCGTGGTCGATGGTCAGGGAGTGGCCGCGGTCGGGGAAGTCCTGGAAGTCGGTGATCGCGGTGGAGTCCCGGTACTGCTTGAGGGTCGCCTTGGTGACGGTCTCCGGGACCGTGTGGTCCTTGCCGCCGGCGATCAGGAGCAGCGGTCCCCGAGTGTTGTTGCCCGTGTCGACCTTGGCGGGCGAGTGGGGGGAGAAGTTGGCGGCGGCGGCCTCGAACAGCGGCTTGCCCGGCGCGGGGATGGTCCAGCGTTCGTACAGTTCGGCGGCTTCCTGAGCCGGGATGGCGTTGCCGAACGCGTAGGTGAACTGGTCGAGGGTGAGCGAGACGGCCCGGTGCTTGTTGGCCGGGTTCTTGAACACGGGCAGGGTCGAGCGCAGCGCCGACAGCGGCAGCGGCAGCACCCCCTTGATCTGTGCGGCGTCGATCGCGATGGCGGCTCTGGCCAGGTCCTGCCCGAGCAGCTTCTCGGCGATCATGCCACCGAAGGAGTGGCCGATCAGGATCGGCTTGACGTCCAGAGCGTTGATGATCTCCGTGTAGTGGGCGACGACGTCGTCGATGCCGTGGTCGGCGATGCTTTCGGGGTCTTTTCGGGACAGTTCCACGCTTTCGCTGTCGCCCGGCCAGCCGGGGGCCGTCGCGTCGTAGCCGGCGGTCGTGAACAGCTCGGTCCAGGAGGACCAGGAGGTGGCGTGCAGCCACAGGCCGTGGATGAAGATGACGGGAATGGTCGGTGCGCTCATCGGTTGCTCCTAATGGGTGTGCTTGGCCGCCTGGGTCGCGGTCGCGGCGGTGCGGATGTGGCCGGCCACGGCTGCCGGTTGCGACAACGTGATCGCGTGTGAGGCGTCGACCTCGACGGTGTCGGCCCCGGCGCGCCGGGCCATGAAACGTTGTGCGGCGGGATGGATCGCCTGGTCGGCGGTCGCCACGACGTACCAGGACGGCAGGCTCTTCCAGCTCGCGGCGGGAGAGCTCTCCTCGAACGCCACAGCCGCGATGGGGCGCTGCGCGACGGCCGCCACCGAGGTGAGGCGCTCAGGCAAGTCGGCGCCGAACACAGCCGGAAACTGGTCGTCCTTGAGGTACAGCTCCACGGCCTCCTCTCCCTTGCCTGTGCGCAAGACGGCCGGCCGCAGCGCCGGGCCCAGCAGGCTGTCGGGGAATCGGCCCGTGATGTCCAGCACGCTCTCCCCTGCCTCCAAGGCGAAAGCGGCCACGTAGACCAGCCCGACCACGTTGCCCGGCTGGGCCGCGGCCCGGGTGATGACCACACCGCCGTAGGAGTGACCCACCAGCAGGACCGGGCCGTCGATCGCGGCGACGACGCCGCCGAGGTAGGCGGCGTCAGTCGCCGGTCCGCGCAGCGGGTTGGCCACCGCGATCACGGGGATCCCGGAATCCTGGAGCTCGGCGATCACGCCCGCCCAGCTCGACGCGTCCGTGAAGGCACCGTGGACCAGCACGACGGTCGGCGTGCTGCCGTTCTGAAAAGAGCTCGCTGTGGTCATGGCCTCACCGTAGGAAGCCTTCCGCGTCCCCCGCGAGCGTCATATGACTGTGTCACCGAGCGTCACCCGAGCGAAGCGATGAGGTCAGACTGATACGCGCAGGGCTGTGCTCAACGCCGATCGCGAGGTGATCCCCAGCTTGGGGAAGATCCTGTAAAGGTGGGAACTGACGGTTCGATGAGACAGATAGAGCTTCTCGCCGATCTCCCGGTTCGTCAGGCCATCGGCCGCCATCTGGGCGATCTGCAGTTCCTGCGCCGTCAGCACGTCGCGCGCTTCACTGCTGCGCCTGCGGCTGCTCTCGCCGGAGGCCCGCAACTCCTGGCGCGCTCGCTCGCTCCAGGGGATCACCCCCAAGGCGTCGAACGTCTCGCGAGCCATACGCAAGGGCGCCCGCGACTCGGCCGTACGCCGCTGACGCCGCAGCCATTCACCGTAGGCCAGCTGCACCCGAGCCCGGACGAAAGGCCATCGCCGCAGGTCGGCCCCGAGCGCGGCGTCGAAGAAGGGCCCTGCCGCCGCCTCATCGGCCAGGACGGCCCGGGCGTAGCGCAGGTCGGCGTGCAAGGACGGCGACGGCGTGGTGAGCGCCACCGCCTCCAGTTCCTCGATGATGCCGGCCACCGCGCGACCTTGACCGCTGTGCACCGCGGCATCCGCGAGTTCGGCCAAGGAAAAGCAGCGCAGGGCCAGGTGGAAGGCCGGATCGGCGGGGTCGTGCATGCGCCGCAGATGGTCGAAGGCGTCGGCGTAACGTCCCTCGCCCAGCGCGGCGAACCCGCGCGCGAGCTGTACCGTGGCCAGCACGGGACGGGCTCCGATGGGCAGGGCCACCTGCTCGGCCGCCACCGCGAGGCTCTCCACACGACCCTGTTCGCCGCGTAGCGCCGCGAGCATCGCGCCCGAGGCCTGAGCGATGGCGTACATCAGCGGCTGGGATGTCTCGTGCGCCAGACGGGCGGCCTCCTCGGCCGCGGGGATGGCCACGCCCAGGTCGGCCAGCCGGGCCGCGCTCCACGCCTGTGCCCCGAGGTCTCGTGCCAGGAGGCTGAGCCGGCCCTGCGCGCGCAGGGCCGGCAGCGACGCGGCGCAGAATTCCTCCGACAGGTCGAACGCCCCCACCATCAGCGCCGAGCTGCCGAGCAGGCGGGCCGCCGGCCGGCCGCCGGTCGGGTGGGCGGCCAGATGGCGTAATCGCTCGATCACGACCTTGCCACGCTCGATCGGAGCCGCGAACGCCAGGACCGTCAGCAACCGCCCGTCCAGATCGTCGACGGGCAGGCCCTCGGCCACGGTGACGACGCGTTGCCGCGACCGCTCGTCGGCATGAGCCCAGAAACATCGCAAGGACGCACTGGACAGGAGCTTCAGCGCGAGATCGACGTCCCCTTGCGCCGCCATCGTCTCGGCGAGATCGGCCAGTGAGTGCGCTGCCGCGCTGTCGTCACGGATGCCGTCCTCGAAGCTCTCGCGGATGCACACGATGCGGGCCTGCTGCCGGCCCGACAACTGCAGCCGCTCGCATTCGCCCAGCAGCCGCACGACGATATCGCGCCGTCCCATCTCGGCCGCGTGCTCGGCGGCCCGTACCAGCCGTTCACTCCGGTGAGCGGGATTCTCGCTGAGCCTGACCGCGTGCTCCAGCGCCGCGACGGCCGACAACAGGTCGCCCCGTCGTCGCACGCTTCGGGCCGTGGCCTCCAACTCGGCGGCGATGGTCTCATCCGGCCTGGGGGTGGACGCCGCGCGGTGCCAGAGGCGACGGTCCGGCCGGCCGGTGAGGACGTCGGCCAAGGCGGCGTGCACCGCGTGCCGCTGGGAGATGCTCGCCCCCTGGTAGATCGCCGAGCGCATGAGCGGGTGCCGGAACGACACTCCGGCTTCGTGCACGTCCACCAGCCGTACGGTGACAGCGGGAGCCAGATCGTCGGCCGTGACCGGAGCACCGGTGATCACCGCGGTGGCGTCGAGAGTCTCGGAAAGGGCGGTGCTGTCGTTGAGCGCGGCCACCAGCAGCAGGGTCCGAAGGGTCGGCGGCAACCCCGACATGCGGGCGGTGAAGGTCTGTTCCAGCCGGGTGGTCAGTGGGAGCCACCCCGGCGGCAGGGGCCCTCGCCCGTCCTGCCTTTCTGCGGCGATCGGCAGTTCGACCAGGGCCAGCGGGTTTCCCGCGGCCTCCCGCAGCAACTGTGCGCGCACCGTCGGCGCCAGGGCGGGGCTGTAGGCGTCCAGCAAAGCGGTCGCGGCGGCGCCATCGAGCCGATCGAGAAGCAACTCCTGCAGCCCCGCCCCATCCAGGGGACTCGGGAAACCGTCGCGTATCGCGGCCAGCAGCACGATCGGCTCGGAGTCCAGCCGCCGCGCGACGAACGCGAGCACGTCGGCGCTGGCGCGATCCAGCCACTGAGCGTCCTCGACCAGGAGCAGGACGGGCGAGCGGGCCGCGGCTTCCCCGAGAAGGTTCAGTGCGGCCAGGGCGATGAGGAACGGGTCGGGCACCCGGGCGTCGGTCAAGCCGAACGCCGCTCCCAGCGCGTCGCGCTGCGGGGCGGGCAGTTCCCCGATCTCGGTACGAAGCGGAAGCAGCATCTGATGCAGCCCGGCGAAGGGCATGTGCGTCTCTGATTCCACACCGGTCGTCCGCAGGACCCGCATGCCACGCGCGGCCGCGATCCCCGCCGCATCCAGCAACAGGGCCGACTTCCCGATCCCCGCCTCGCCGCGCACCAGCATCGCCCCGCCGCTCGTGCGGACGCCGTCCACGAACTCGCCGAGACGCCGCTGTTCAGACTCCCGCCCGAAAAGTGCTCTTACTGGCTGGTTTACTGGCATATAAAGCAATGATCGCTTGTACGCAGAGTCCCGTCCAGCGAGCTTGCCCTCAGGGCAGGAGCGGGCCGGTGTGCCGGGGTCGATGGCACATTCTCGGACTCAGCGCAGAGCGTTGAGCGTGCGGAACCCGGCCTGCAGTCACGTTGCGCTCGGTGACGCAGTCAGGTGACGCTCGCCCGGCGAGCAAGCCGGTTTCTACGGTTTGCGCCATGAACGCAGCGATGCCGGGGCTCCCGGCCAACCGCCTGCGACGCCCCGGCGTCGTCATCCCGATCGCGATGATCGGCATGCTCACCTACCTCACCCCTGCCGCCTCCGCTCAGGCCGCACCGGCGCACATCACAGCCATCGCCTCCAAGGCGCGGTCGAAGACCGGCTTCGAGCCGCGCGTTCCGGCAGGTTTCCGCGAGACGAGAGTCCAGGTCGGCGACGTCGCGATCAACTACGTGCGCGGTGGACACGGGCCGACGCTGGTCCTGCTGCACGGATACCCGCAAACCTGGTACACCTGGCGCGAAGTCCTGCCCGAACTCGCCAAGCACTACACGGTCATCGCGCCGGATCTACGCGGAGCAGGAAAAAGCGACGCACCCGCCAGTGGCTACGACAAGAAGACCCTCGCCGCTGACCTGCACGGGTTGCTGACCACACTCGGCCTCAAGCGGCACATCAGGCTCGTGGGGCACGACATCGGCACGATGGTCGCCTACGCCTACGCCGCCGCCCACCCCGGCGACGTCACCAAGCTGGTCCTCAGCGAGGCACCCATCCCCGACAAGACCCTCTACACCTTCCCCGCCCTCACAGCGAAGGGACCGGGCTTCTGGAACTTCGGCTACTTCAGCCTCACCAACGGCCTGCCCGAGCGCATGGTGAACGGCAGGGAAGAGCAATGGGTGGAACGCTTCGTCGACTCCCTCGAAGTCAAGAAGAACGGCGTCAGCGACGAACAGGTCCGCGAGTACGCCCGACACCTGCGCGATGACGCCCACCTGCGCGCGAGTTTCGAATGGTTCCGCGCCCTTCCCAAGGACGTCGCCGACAACAGCGCATACCGCACGAAGAAGCTCACCATGCCCGTGCTCGCCATCGGCGCCCGCGGCAGCCTCGGTGGCTTCGTCCCCACCCAAGTCCGCCGGTACGCCAGAGACGTGACCGGGATCATCATCGAGAACTCCGGTCACTGGATCTTCGAGGAGCAGCCCGAACAGCTCACCCGCACACTCCTGCGCTTCCTCAAGAAGAACTGACCCGACGCCGAACCGAAAGCCCCCACGCACCGCCCTGATGGCCGCCAGCCTGCTCAGGACCGGCGAGGCGCCGGCATTCAGCGCCCTCCCCCGGCTACGCGCCCATCCCCGAGGCGTCGAAAGGCCCGGCGCTCAACCACAAGGGCTACTTCGTCGGCCGGATCGACGGCGACCTGCACTGGGTCACCGACTCCTCCTACCAGGCCATGTTCCTGACCACCCGCCAGGGTGTCGTCCTCGTCGACGCGCCACCCACCATCGGGCACAACCTGCTGCGCGCCACCGAGGACGTCACCCGGGCCAACGGCCGGGTCGGCGGCGAAGAGCCAGCAGTCGTGGTCCCACGACGATGTTCACGTCATTCTGACGCCTCTCGGCGGAGGACACACGGTCCGCAGATGCCTGGAGCGTTCAGCGTCCTCTGCGCTGGTAGGCGCGGAGCGACAGCGGGACGAAGATCACCAGCAGTGCGGCCGACCAGAGCAGGACAGCGGCCACCGGGTGCGCGAGTGGCCAGGCCACGTCCCCGGACGGGGCGCCCGGGTTGCCGAACAGCTCCCGGGAGGCGGCGGTGAGCGCGCTCACCGGGTTCCAGTCGGCGAGGAAGCGCAGCCAGCCCGGCATGCCGCCGGTCGGGACGAACGCGTTCGACAGCATCGTGAACGGCAGGCCCAGCGGCACCATCGCGTCCGCGACCTGGTCGTTCTTCACCACCAGGCCCACGTAGACGCCCACCCAGCTCAGCGCGTACCGCAGCACGACCATCAGCAGGAACGCCTGGGCCGCGGGGATCAGGCCGCGGTGCGGCTGCCAGCCGACCAGCAGGCCCGCGCCCACCATGATGGCCAGCATCAGCAGGCCGGTCAGCAGGTCGGCGCCGGTCTGCCCGAACGGCACCGCCGAGCGCGCCATCGGCATGGAGCGGAACCGGTCCATCACCCCGCGGGAGGCGTCGGCGGCCGTCCGTGTCATGACCCCCAGCAGCGCGGAGAAGGACACCATCGCGAACAGGCCGGGCATGAGGTACTCGCGGTAGTCGCCGCCGTCCGGCACCTGGATCGCGCTGCCGAAGACGTACCCGAACAGCACCACCATGACGGCCGGGAAGATCAGCGCCGCGACGAGTTCGCCGGGATCGTGCCGCAGCCGTCCCAGCTCGCGGCCGACCAGGGTCAGCCCGTCGGTGAACGTCCATCGCAGGCGGTCCAGCGGCGGGGCGAGGCCGGTCATCGGACGAGCTCCTTCCGGTCGGTGAGGCGCAGGAACACCTCGTCGAGGGTGGGGCGGCGCAGCCGCACGTCGGCCGCGGCGACCCCGGCGCGGTCGAGCTCGCGCACGATGCCGGCGAGCCGGAGGCCGCCGCCCGGCAGGGCGACGCTGAGCCGGTCGGCGCCGGTCGTCGTGGGATCGGTCCCGGCCAGGGCTTTCAGTACGGTCGCCGCCGGGCGCAGGGTGGCGGGGTCTTCGAGGACGACGTCGAGGCGGTCGCCGATGGTGGCCTTCAGCTCGTCGGGCGTGCCGGTGGCGATCACCTGTCCGTGGTCGACGACGGCGATGTCGTCGGCGAGTTGGTCGGCCTCGTCCAGGTACTGCGTGGTGAGCAGCACGGTGGTGCCGTCCGCCACCAGCTCGCGGACGTGGTCCCAGATCTCGCTGCGGCTGCGCGGGTCCAGACCGGTGGTCGGCTCGTCCAGGAAGAGCACCTCGGGGCGCAGGATGAGGCTGGTGATCAGGTCGAGGCGGCGCCGCATGCCGCCGGAGTAGCCGGTGACCTGCCGATCGGCGGCGTCCATCAGGCCGAAGCGTTCGAGCAGCTCGTCGGCCCGCCGGTGCGCCTCGCGCCGGGACAGATGGGACAGGCGCCCGAACATGCGCAGGTTGCCACGGCCGGTGAGCTTCTCGTCCACGGCGGCGTGCTGGCCCGCGAGCCCGATCCTGGCGCGCACCTGGCCGGCCTCGCGGACGACGTCGTATCCGGCGATGCGGGCGTGCCCGGCATCGGGGTCGGACAAGGTCGCCAGGATGCGCACCGCGGTCGTCTTCCCCGCGCCGTTGGGCCCCAGCACGCCGCAGACCGTCCCTCTCGGAACGCTCAGGTCCAGCCCTCGTAAGGCATGGGTGTCGCCGAAGGACTTGCGCAGCCCTTCGGCGACCACGATCGGATCAGCCATGACCCCTCCACTGGGTACGTTGTACGCGGTTGCGGGTCAGGCTAGATTACTGGGTACCATGTACGCAACTGGGGAGGAGGAGACGGTGGCCGACGCCGAGTACGTGAACATCTGGATGCGGCCCGAGCGCCCCGCCCGCGGGCCGAAGCCGGTCTACAGCCGCGCGCAGATCACCGAGGCGGCGATCCGGATCGCCGACGCCGACGGGCTTGAGGCCGCCACCATGCGGCGGATCGCCGCCGAGATCGGCGCCGGCGCGATGTCCCTCTACCGGTACGTCCCGAGCCGCGACAACCTGGTCGAGCTCATGGCCGACCAGGTGATGGGCGAGATCGACGTCACGGGCATGCCCTCGGACGACTGGCGCGCCGACCTGACCCGCTACGCCGATGGGCTGCGGGCCATGTGGCTCAGGCACCCGTGGATCGCCACCGTGCAGCGGTCACTCCCCAGCTTCGGCCCCCACCAGTTGCTCCTGATCGAACGGCTGATGGGCGTGCTCGACGCCTTCGTCTCCATCGACGAGAATCTCGGCCTCGTGGCCATCCTGACCGGCTACGTCGAGGGCACCGTCCGCGAGGAGATCAGCGCCGCCGAGGAAGTCCGCCGCAGCGGGCTCAGCGAGGCGGAGTGGATGGCGCGGAGCAGCCCGTACATCGACCAGGTGGTGAAGAGCGGGGATTACCCGATCTTCACTAAGATCGTGATCGAGGCGCGCCAGCCGCACCTGAGCCGCGACGACCAGTTCCGGCACGGGCTCCAGCGCGTCCTCGACTGCGTCGCCGCGGCCCTCGCGGGGGCCTGAGCATGGGGGTTCGTGGGCAGCGGATGGAGGCCGACATGGACGTGATCATCGCCGGCGGCGGGCCGACCGGGTTGATGCTGGCCGGCGAGTTGCGGCTGCACGGGGTGCGGGTGCTCGTACTCGAGAAAGAGCCCGAACCGGCCCCGTACGTTCGCGCGCTCGGCCTGCACGTGCGCAGCATCGAGGTGCTGGACCAGCGCGGCCTGCTGGAGCGGTTCCTCGCGCTCGGCCGCCGGCACCCGGTCGGCGGCATGTTCGCCGGCATCAACAAGCCCGCACCCGGCGGGCTGGACACCGCGCACCCCTATGTCCTGGCCATTCCGCAGACCACCACCGACCGGCTCCTGGCCGAGCACGCCGCCCAGGCCGGCGCCGAGATCCGGCGCGGCTGCGCGCTGGCCGAGCTGAGCCAGGATGACGACGGGGTGAGCGTGGAGCTGGCCGACGGGACGCGGCTGCGCTCCCGCTACCTCGTCGGCTGCGACGGCGGCCGCAGCACCGTGCGCAGGCTGCTGGGCGTCGGGTTTCCCGGCGAGCCCACCCGGGTCGAGACGCTGCTGGGCGAGATGGAGGCGACCGCGCCGCAGGACACCGTGGCCGCCGTGGTGGCCGAGGTCCGCCTGACCCACAAGCGGTTCGGCCTCGGGCCCGTCGGGGACGGGGTGTACCGCGTCGTCGTCCCCGCCGAGGGGGTGGCCGAGGACCGCTCCGTCCCGCCCGCGTTCGAGGAGTTCCAACGGCAACTGCGCGTGTACGCCGGCACCGACTTCGGCGTCCACTCCCCGCGCTGGCTGTCGCGATTCGGCGACGCCACCCGGCAGGCTGAGCGCTACCGGGTCGGGCGGGTGCTGCTGGCCGGTGACGCCGCCCACATCCACCCGCCGCTGGGCGGGCAGGGCCTCAACCTGGGCATCCAGGACGCGTTCAACCTGGGGTGGAAACTGGCCGCCGACGTCAACGGGTGGGCGCCGGCGGGACTGCTGGACAGCTACCACGCCGAACGGCACCCGGTGGCCGCCGACGTGCTGGACAACACCCGCGCGCAGATGGAGCTGATCTCCACCACGCCGGGCGCCCAGGCGATGCGCCGGCTGCTGTCGGAACTGATGGACCTCGACGAGGTGAGCCGGCACCTGACCGAGAAGATCACCGCGATCGGGGTCCGCTACGACTTCGGCGACGGCCACCCCCTGCTCGGCCGCCGCCTGCGCGACATCGACGTGCGACAGGGCCGCCTCTACGCGCTGATGCACCGCGGCCGTGGACTGCTCCTCGACCGAACCGGCCACCTCTCGATATCCGGCTGGACCGACCGCGTCGACCACTTCGTGGGCCCCGCCGACGCCCTGGACGCCCCCGCGGTCCTGCTCCGCCCGGACGGCCACGTGGCCTGGGCCGGCGACGACCAGCACGACCTCCTCGCCCACCTCCCCCGCTGGTTCGGCCCCGCCCGCCCCTGACCACCGAGTACCGACGGCTTACATAGTCATATCGCGACGTACGGTGCCCGGTCTCAACGCGGGGCGCCCAGCAGCACGACTCCGGATCCGCCGAGCGCGTTGCGGACCGACACCGCCGCGCGCCCCGGCAGGCCGAGAGAGCCGGACACCCGCGCCAGCGCGTCGGCGCCGAGAAACCGGGACAGGGACGGGCCGACAGGTGCGGCGGGCAGCGATGACCGCCCGATGAAGGCCAGAGCCGCGGCCAGATCCTCACCCGTGCAGCCACTGGCGCTCGTGTCATCCGGCGCATGCGCGCTGAGCTCGGCACCGAAGTCATCACAGGCGTCGCGGCGGGCGACCAGGCTCCGGATCCGCCGCCCGCCGGCCTGACCGCCGGCCGGCCCGAGCACCAGCGCGGACACCGATGATCGCAGGTACGGCCGGTCAGGGCAGTCGAGCACGGCGAGCGCCCGCGTGGCCCCCGCCCCGACCCAGTCGCCGGCGATGACCGCGACGGCCGGCACCACGCCTTGGCTGATCAGATCCTCGGCGATCGCCAGCGAGAGCAACGAGGCGCCGGGGATTCCGGTCACCGCGATGTAGGGGCCGCGCAGCCCCCGGTCGACGTGGTGCTGCCGCAGCCCGCCGGCGAACGTCATCCGGCCGGCCTCCCCGGCGACCTCCGGCGGCGCGGCCCCGCGCTCGATCGCGGCGAGCGCGTGCTCGGGAGACAGGTCGAGCAGGCTCGCGACCACCACCCCGAGTTCCCGCGACCCGGCCGCGCGGAGGCTCTCGTCAAGCAGTCGCCGGCCGCGGTCGACGAAGTCTCCGATGTCGACGGGCTCCGGTGCGGCCGGTGCGGCCCAGCGAATGGTGCAGTCGATCCCCGGGGGTCCCGGCGCGTCGGTCCGGCGATCACCGGGGCCGCCCGCCAGATAGGTCCCGATCGCCGGCACACAGGCCGCTGTGTCGGTGGACAGCGCAGCCGACAGGGAGGGAACGGCGATGCCGGCCGCCGCCGTCCGCTCGACCACCACGGCGACGGCCTCATGCCGGCCGGGATCGCCGGCCCGGGGGTCCACGCAGACCACGACCATGGCGTCGGCCCGCCCGGAATCGATGAACAGCCGGGCGACCGCCAGCGGCGTCAGCCCGCAGTCGCCCGGCAGGCACAGCTCAGGGCCACGCGTGCCGAGCATCACGGCCACGTCCTGGGCCAGACCGCCGGAGACGAAGCGTGACACAGCGAGCAGGACGTCCAGCCGGCGTGCCCGCTGAGCGGCCGATTCGGTGATCGGCGGCAGGAAGACCTGCGGGGACCGCGCCACGGCGTGGCGGTCGGCAGCCGAGGTCGCGATCACCAGCCCGGCGCGCTCGCCCGCCAGCCCGGCGCGCTCGCCCGCCAGCCCGGCGCGCTCGCTCGCCAGCCCGGTGCGCTCGCTCGCCAGCCCGGTGCGTTCGCCCGCTTCGCGAAAGCCGAGGCGCGAGCACGCGAGGGTGACCGCGTGCAG
Organism: Nonomuraea glycinis; assembly: GCF_035920485.1. Classification (GTDB taxonomy): domain Bacteria; phylum Actinomycetota; class Actinomycetes; order Streptosporangiales; family Streptosporangiaceae; genus Nonomuraea; species Nonomuraea glycinis. The sequence continues at coordinate 7,593,702 of NZ_CP109166.1, read as the reverse complement.
GGCCGGATACAGCCGGCGTGCCAGGGCGTTCTGCGCCCGGCGTCGCCCGCCGATCTCGTGGTCGGCCAGGGAAACCCCGTATCCGGCCGAGGCCGGCTCGCGGGCCGGCCGCGCCACCGCCTCGGCTCGGGCGTGCGAGGTGATCAGAGGACGCGACGCCTCAGGCATCCCTGATCCCTGGCAAGCCGAGGCCCTCGAAGGCGGACTCGGGGTAGATGTTCCACGCGACCTCCGCGAAGTCGATGGTCCGTGGTCCGCCCCAGACCACCGCGGTGATGAACGCGGCCCCTGCCGGAGGAGTCCACGTCACCCGCATCCGCTGGCGGCCCAGCGCCACGACCCGGCCCTGCACCTCGCCGATGGGCGTGTCCGCCGGGATGACCGGGCGCCCATCCTCGAACTTCGGCTCGCCGAGGTGCACCCGCACGGTGACCATCTCGGCATCGGTGAAACCGTGGTTGAAGACCTCGACCACGATGTGCACGGTTCCGTCGGGCTGCTTGTCGAAGCTGATGCTGCGGCTGAAGATCTTCTCCAGCGGATCCTTGCTCTGGTGCCGGAAAGGCAGAATCAGCATCGGATAGGGCTGCGCGTACTGGGACCGCCATCCAGGGCCGAGATTTCCCACCTTGAACGCCACGACCAGGGCACCGAGGCCGGCATGCTGATAGATATACGGCGTCACCGTGTAGCGGAAACTGGCATCGGGGACGGTGCCCCCACTGACACTGATCGACAGCGATTCGGTCCGGGACAAGGACGTCATTTCCATGGCGCTGTCCGAATAGGATTCGCTGGAGCCCAGATTGAACCCGAATGATGCCGGCAGATAACTGAACAAGTGCGTGTTCATGAGCAGGTTCGCGCTGCTGCTCGCTGACGTCGCCACGAAGTAATGCTTGCCGACGGTGCCCTGATTGGTGTCAGTGCGGTCGTAGGTATTGGTATCCGGCTGATCGTTGGTGACTTCCAGGCTGACCAGCGGCCGGAAAAGCAGCAATTCACTCTGCTTGGTCTCGTCCCAGCCGTCGAGCTCGACGTTCAGGTACGACAGCAGCACGCCCGGCTCATAGCCGGTACGGTATCCGAACTGCCGGTCGTAGGCGATGGGAGTGCCCTGCACCGGAATCGAAGAACCGGGAAAGACGACCATCAGCGTCCCGCCCGACTCGGCGCCGCGGGACCGGCGGACGATCGGGTAACGCCAGACCGAATAATCGACGGACATCGTCACGAGCCGGTCGAGCTGGGTGGGCGTCCGGCTGATCGCGACACCCATCGACGTGCTGTTGTCCTCCGTATGAGAAAAGCCATGGCCGTATGTCTTGCTCAGGTGGAAGTTGAGCATCGAACTGCTGATGCCGAGCGAAAGGCCGGCGTCTTCCGACATGACCCAGTCCTTGGACGAGGTGACCGACAGTCCTTTCACCTGGTTGTCCGACTCGGAGAAAGTGAGCGACGGCGCGATGCTGACGGTCTCCCGGTCGAACGGCGGGACCTGCAGGATCGCGAGCAGTTGGCCACGCGACGACAACTGGGTGAGCACAGGCGGTCCGAGCGTGACGCTGAGCCCGGACAGGTCCACCACCGACCCGAGGACGCCGGGCGCCTTCAACCCTGTGACCCCGATCTGGGTCACCGCGGGCAGCGTGGCCGGGGCCTCGGCATAGGGCGGGAACCGCAAGGTGACCGGGTCGACCGGCACGATGCCGGCGAAGACCTGCGCCTCGCCCTTCATGATGTGCGCGAGATCGCCCCCGGCGCCGAGGACCAGCACCCCGCTGGTGACCGCGTCGCCGAGAACGCCCGAGCCGAGCCGCAGGTCCAGACTCGCGAGCGGAGCCCCGCCCGGCCCGGCCGCGACGTACCGGCTGCTCGCCTCCCAGCGGCTGTGCTGCGCGTCGAAGCGCAGCAGCACGAAGGCGGCCGCACCCGTCACGCCGCCGTAGTCGGCCGGATAGGCGAGCACGAGCTCCTCTTGCCCGTTGTTGTCCAGGTCGGCGCAGGTCAGCCGGTACTGTCCCGACCTGGGCTTGGCGAACGCCGTATCGATCACCGCGACGGCGCGCTGCGCCGGTTTTCCCGCGTCGAACCCCTGCATGACCACGAACGGGGCGCCTGACGGCCCGGCCGCGGCCAGGATGAGCTGACTCCCGGCCGATCCGGGCAGCATTCTCCCCAGCGTCGCGTCCGCGCTCGATCCCGTGGCGACGTCCACCCGGGGCAGGTGGTGCACATCGGCCGCCGGAAGCTGCTGACCGGGGCTGAGTGCGGTCGTGGGGACCGCGAGAGTCGACAGCGCGCCGGCCGCGCGAACCGTGACGAACAGCCAGGTCGTGAAGTCCTGGACCAGGATCCAGCTGCCGACCAGCGAGCCCAGGGGCGAGCCGGGCAGTGTCCAGGTGCTCGTGAGCCTTCCCGATGACGCGTCGAAGGCTCCCACCACGACGCCCTGATCCGAGGCCCCCGTGACCAGCACCACCTGGGTCTTCGTGGCAAGCGCGGCTTCGCCGGCGATCGACCGTACCCAGCTCGCCCCCAGCGGAAAGGTCGTCCGCCCGAGCGCCTGGCCGGCCCCCGTCCGACCGACCCCCGTCTGACCGGCCGCTGTCTGACCGGCCGCTGTCTGACCGGTCCCCGTCGCGGTGGCACTGAGCGACACGCGATCCAGGAACACCTCGCCGCCGACCTGCCGGACGAACCACACCTGCTGCGCGCCGGTACGGGAATCGTCGACGACGGTGGAGGCCACCACCTCCCCGTACGCGGGGAAGGGGATGCTGTCCGCGACCGCGATCCGCACGGCGGGGATGCCGTCCGCCTCGCCCCTTCCGCTCGACACCGCCCCGGCCTCCGGCAGCCGGAACGAGATGCGGGAGAACACGGACCCCGCGCCGGCCCGGTCGGGCGTCACCAGATATCCGTCGAACATCCGGTACATCCCCGTATCGGGCAGAGGACCAGATTCCGTCATTTCAGGAAATCAAGGCTGCTCAGGCGCTCGATGACCACGCTGCCGACCGTTTCGTCCAGGTTCAGGTCGGCCGCGATCGTCGCACCGGCCTCGTCGGGCGGTGCCGGAACGCGGACCGTGAACGGCGCCGTCGCCCGCACCGGCTCCTCTCCCGGCAGGACCGGCGTCCAGTACGACATCTGCGCTGTCAGCAGCACGTCAAGCGTGGCCGGATCCGCGGCATAGGTGCCGCTGAACCGCCGATCGTCGGTGTCGAACCCCTCGAACCGGCCCGCCTTCAGGATGAAGAGCACGGGACTCACCGTCTCGCCGACCGCGACGGTCGCCTTGTAGATGCCTTCGATCGTGGCCATGCCTCACCCCTGTGCTCGTTGCGCGAGGCTCGCGCCGATGATCCGGTTCAGCTCGTTCACCATGTCCCGGCCGAACTCGCCGTGGGAGAAGAACGAGTCGAGCGCCGAGGAGATGATCAGCCGCTGCGAGCCCTCGCTGAACGACCCGAGCAGGATGCGGAGCAGCGCGTTGCTCGGCTGGCCGTCAGCCTCAAGGTTGACGGTTCGCTGGCCGTCGACCTTCGCCCCGGTCAACTCCAGGTGCAGCGCCTTGTCCGGATCGACGACCTTCAGCTGATACGTCAGGCTGCCGCGTTCTGACCTGGCACTGATCTTCCCGGCGCCGTTCAGCCTGGCCGGAGCACCCTTCTTGCCGAGGCTGAACTGGGCGCACGGCTGGACGTAGGCGTACCGCCCGCTCGCCGCGAGTAGCGCGAAAGACAGCGGCAACTCGACTTGGAGAGTCCCGAACCTGGCGCTCTGGCCGGTGACCGACGTGAAATCGCTCACCTTCAGCGAAGTCAGCGCCACCGTGCCCGCACCGTCGTCATTCCAGACCGCGGCGCCGGTGTTCGGCCCGTTGAGCAGGACACAGACGCCGAGTTGCTCGTTGTAGGTATGGTCGGACAGCGGTTTCCCGGCTACCGCCTTGGGCAGGTCGGCGGCAACCTTCGCTTTGATGCTGTCCCAGCTCGCCGTGACGATGGCTTGCCAGTCAGTTGCCCCGGGCATCTGCGGACCCTCACTTAATGGTGAAAAGTTGTGGGCTCCTGGCGGTGCCATGATGGGTGGCGACCTCGATGTGCACCTCCCCGGCTCTGGCGGTCGCCGGTATTGTCGCCCTGATGAGGATATCGCTGCTCCAATCTATCTGCGTGGCGACGTAACTGCCGAATTTCACGGTCCCCTTCCGACCATTGAGATCGAAGCCGTGCCCGGCGATGATTATCTTCTCACCGACTTGCCCGCTCGTCGGCTTGAGCTGTGTGATGTAAATAGGCGGCTCTTGGACGGTGAAAGACTTGGTGCTCGAACTGCTCTCGCCGTCCGGGTTCCGAAGATGGATGATCCCGGTTTCGACCACCTCCGGGACCTTGACCGTCAGTTCACCCGCGGTCTTCACGGTCACGTCGTATCCCTCCCTGTCCGGGAAGAATATGACCTGGGTACCGCGCACGAAACCCTCACCCGTGATCCTGATCAGGTCCCGCGGCTTGCCACGGTCCGGATTGAAATTTCCGATCTTGAGCGGCATTCGATCCCCCTGTATCCGCTGATTTCCAGTGTGAGCGCATGGGCGCGTATCCGCGCATAACGCCGTTACTAAGAGAATGTCTCATGAGTCCGGCAGGCGCCAGAAGCCGATCGTAAACAATTGGCAAGCGAATGCCAGTGAGCGGGACGGCGAATACCCGCTTATTTATCAATTCGACTCCGCGACCCAGCACAAATACGCCGCAACTGATAACCGTTGCCATAACTCTGCGTCTCGTCGCATTTTTCCTGCGCCGCACGCGAGGGGCGGAGGTCATGCGCGGCGCCGCACGACGCACGGCACTGACATGGAAAGACCTGACCGGTCGGGCGGCGACCGGGAAGCGTCGCCGCCCGACCGCCACCGTCGATGACCAGCCCGGTTCGCACCGGACGATCGAGTAGGTCTCAGGGGCAGGGCGATTCGATCAGGAGATCCTGTCGAAACGGAAGGACGTGCGCCCCGCGCCGTCGCTCCAGATGGCGGCGATGGTCGAAGCGCCGCTGGCATTGGTCCGCTGGGCCTGCAGCCGGATCGTGGTCGGCGCGGTCACGGTGATGTACTCGCTGATCGGGGAGGTCGTGTTCTTGGCGATGATCCCGGCGCCGGTCGCGGTGGTGTCGATCAGCTGGCTGAGGATCCGCTCGCTGTTGGGCAGAGCGGTGGCCGCATCGACGTTCCACAGACGGCCGACCATGAACGTGTTGACCGGGGGAACCCCCTGCAGGCGTGCCCGGACGTCCAGGTCGAGCGCGTAGGTGCCGGCCTTGGGCAGGGTGACCTGCAGTCCGGTGTCGACCCAGGTGCCCGACGCGGTGGGCTGCAGGTCGACGTTCGCCGGCAGATAGGCGATGCCGAAACGCGCGGAAGGGCGGTTGTGGGTGCTGGAGGCCGGGACCGGGGCCGTGGCTGACGCCGAGGCCGACATCATGCCGCTGGCGGCGAGGATGGCGGCGCCGGACGCCAGGGCTGCCAGGCGGATACGCGTGTGCATCGAAGCTATGGCCTTTCTCGTAAATGATCTATGCCTCGCTGTGATCCCCACCTCCGCCTATAACGCAACGTAAGTTACTGATAACACTGTGCAATGATACGGGCTATCCGTACGTGCTTTATGCCAGGAACGTGCACAGCCGGGAGATATCGGCACGGCGGCACACCATTCGCCGAAGAGCCGGCTTCTTTCAGAGGTGCCGGAGCGTGTATTCCGCGTTGGCGTATGCGCCGCCCTGCAGACCGTGCCCCGCCGCGTCCCCTTCCGCCGGAATACGCGAGGCGAAGGCTTCCGCGTCGTCCACGGGCGTGTATCCCAGAGCCGACCCGGCCGCCACGTCCCAGAACCGGCGCGTATTGGCGGAGACGGCGTACACCGCCGCGAAGTCGACGTCGGGGGCGGTGAGAGCGGCGCGGACGAAGCCGAGGCAGTCGCGCGGGCTCAGCCACGTGGCGAGATGACGCCGCTCGGTCGGCGTGTCTTCGAAGCTCCCGATACGCAGGCACACCACGGACAGACCGAACTTGTCCGCATACAGACGCCCCAGAGCCTCGACCGCTATCTTGCTCACCCCATAGAGACCGTCCGGACGCGGCGGCATCTCGGCGGTGACGGTCGTCGAGACCGGATAGAAGCCGGTAAGCCGGTTGCTGCTCGCGAGCACGACCCGCCCCACCCCTTGCCGACGTGCGCCTTCCAGCACGTTGTGCGTTCCCTGAACATTGGTGTCCAGCAGCTCAGGCAGCGGCGCCTCATCCGGGACCCCGCCCAGATGCACCACCGCATCCGCACCTGCCAGGGCCGCCGCCACCGCCTCGGCGTCGCGCAGATCAAACTGCCGCACCTCCTCGGCCGGCGACCGCGCGGCGAGGCCGACCCGATCGACGAGCACCAGATGCTCCGCTTCGCCGCGCAGACCGACCCGCACCGCCGACCCGATTCGCCCGGCCGCACCAGTGACCACCACAGTCCCAAGACTCGTTCCCATGACGGCAACTCTGCCCCACGCCACCGACAGCCTGGGCTGTTCATCTTGTGGCTGGGTTTGTGTCCGGTATGAGTGGAAATTTCCTGGAACCAACGCCCTTTACATTGTAGATTTATAATCGGCACTCCGCTGGATCCCGAGGCCGGTGCCGTCCCCACGCGCAACCTCCCGACGAGTGACGGACGGAACGCGTAGCGTGACCTTCGTGACCAGCCTGCCCGCGTCCCCGCACGTCATCGATGCCAGCCAGCGCTGGGCCGCCCACCGGGAACCTCCGGCGCGGCGAACGCTGCTCACAGCGGCCGCGTCCCTCGCGGCAGCCTGGCTTGCCGGCTGCTCATCGGCCGGCCTGCGGACCGAGGCGGCTCCCGCGTCCCGCCCAGGATCGACTCCCGGCACACCGAAGGCCGCCTACCAGCGGCTGATGGAGGGCAACAGACGCTGGGTGGCCAACGAGCTCCAGCATCCGGATCGCGATCCCACCCGCCGGGAGTTGCTGGCCACCGGTCAGCAGCCCTACGCGGCGGTGCTGTCCTGCATCGATTCCCGGGTGCCGCCCGAGCTCGTCTTCGACACCGGCCTGGGCGATCTGTTCGTCATGCGCAGCGGCGGGACGGCCTTGGGGCCCGTCGTCACCGGCTCCGTCGAGTACGGGCCGATGACCAGCGGAACTCCGCTGATCGTCGTACTCGGCCACCAGCGGTGCGGCGCGGTCGCCGCCGCGTACAAAGCCCTGCGGGACGATGAGCCGCTGCCGGGCAACCTCCAGGCGATCACGCACGCTCTGCGTCCGGCCTACGAACAGGCTGTACGGGAGCGCAGCGCCGACCCAATCGAGACGATGGCCAGAGCCCAGGTGAAGCTGACCGCGAACGCCCTGCGCGGCAACCGAGACCTCGCGCCGCTGGTGGCCAAGGGGGACCTGGCCGTGGTCAGCGCGTACTACTCCCTGGACACAGGCCAGGTCGAGATCCTGAACGGCGCACCCGCCTGACCGCAGGCGGCCCCGGCACGTACGGGCCCGCGCCCGCACGGCCTGGTCACCAGCGGCGCGGGGCGTTAGGCCGAGCACGCGGAATGCTCACGAACCGCCGAGGCTCGACAGCCCGTTGATCGCGACCTCGATCCCCCGCCGCCCGGCGACCAGGACGTCCTCGTTCGAGCCACCCTGCTGCTGGGCGACCAGGCCCGCCACGGCCAGCGCGCCCATGAAGCTCCCGACCGCCGCCCCGGCCGATACGGGATCCAGCTCGGGATAGACCTCGCACAGGGCCGCCGCCACCCGGGGCTGCTCCTCCATCATGAGCGTCAGCCCGCGGGCCCGCAGCGCGGGCTCGGCGAACATCAGCCGCGCCCGCAGTGGCGACAGCGCGAAGTCCAGCTCGTCGTCATCGGCCAGGCCGCGCACCAGACCGTCGAACATCCGGCTCAGCAGAGCCCCCAGGGGCTCCCCCGGCTGCCGCCCGGCGATCACGTCGAGCATGGCCTGCCCGCGATCCTCGGCCTGCAGGAAGAGCACATCCTCCTTGCTCGAGAAGTACGCGAAGAAGGTCCGGGGCGCCACGTCCGCCGCCGCGGCGATCTCGGCGATGGTGGTCTGCTCGTAGCCCTGCTCGCTGAACAGCCGCACCGCGGCCTCCAGCAGCGCGCGGCGGGTGCGGACCTTCTTGCGTTCACGATGACCTTCCACGACGCCACCATACCGCACACCTTGCTTTTATGCACAGGTTGCAATTTCGCAATCTGTGCGCTTCTCTGGAGGCATGGACATCCTAGAGACGCTGCCGGTCGAGCGGGAAGACCCGTTCGAGCCGCCCGCCGTGCTGAAAGAGCTCCACGGACCGCTGCACCCGATGACCTACGCCGACGGGCGGCCCGGCTGGCTGGTCACCGGCTACGCCGAGGCCCGCGCGGTGCTCGACGACGCGCGCTTCAGCAACACCTCGCAGGGCGCCGCACCGCCGATCAAGGAGCTGGCGCCGCCCGAGGGGCTGGCCGAGCTGGTGATCCCCCCGGGCTTCTTCATCGCGATGGACGACCCCGAGCACTCCCGCTACCGCAGGCTGCTGACCAGGCACTTCAGCATGCGAAAGATGCGGCTGCTGGAGCCCGGGACGCAGCGGATCATCGACCGTCAGCTCGACGAGATGGCCCGCGCGGGAGCTCCCGCGGACCTGGTCCCCGCCTTCGCGCTGCCGATCCCGTCGCTGGTGATCTGCGAGCTGCTCGGCGTGCCGTACGGCGAGCGTTCGCGCTTCCAGGACACCACCGCGCAGGCGGTGAACCTCGACAACTCCATCGAACAGCGCGGCGCCGCGGGCGCCGAGCTGATGGGCTACCTCTCCGAGCTGGTCGGGCGCAAGCGGGCCGAACCCGGCGAGGACCTGCTCAGCGAGCTGGTCGCCGGTGGCGAGCTCGACCACGAGGAGCTCACCGGGGTGGCCACGCTGCTGCTGACCGCCGGGCACGAGACGACCGCGAACATGCTCAGCCTGGGCACGTTCCTGCTGCTGTGCCGCCCCGACCAGGCGGAGCTCGTACGCACGGATCCGGGCGTCGCGGAGACCGCGGTCGAGGAGCTGATGCGCTACCTGAGCATCACGCACATCGGCCCGATCCGGGTCGCCAGGGCCGATGTGCCGCTCGCCGGACGGACCATCAGAGCCGGTGAGACCGTGACGATCTCCCTCCCCGCCGTCAACCGGGACGCGACCCGCTTCCCGGACCCCGACCGCCTCGACGTCACCCGCCAGGCCAGGCAGCAGCTGGGCTTCGGTCACGGCATCCATCAGTGCCTGGGCCAGCAGCTGGCCCGGCTGGAGATGCGGCTGGCCTATCCGGCGCTGCTGCGCCGCTTCCCCGGGCTGCGGCTGGCCGTACCCGCCGGGGAGGTGCGGTTACGACCGCGGGCCGCCATCTACGGCGTGGCCGCCCTGCCGGTCACCTGGTAGGAGGCGGGATACGTCAGGCGGCGGCGGGGCGGCGGCGCAGGCCGGCCCGCTGGAGGCCCGGCGGCACATAGGCCTGGTCGAGCGGGGCGACGTCGGTGCCCGGCGGGACGATCTCGTCGATCCGGTCGAGGATGTCGTCGGTGAGTGCCACGTCGACGCCGGCGAGAAGGTCGTCCAGGTGGCTCATCGTGCGCGGCCCGACGATCGCGCTGGTCACGCCCGGATGAGCGATCGCGAACGCCATGGCGAGGTGGGTCAGCGGCAGGCCCGCCTCCTCGGCGAGCGAGATGAACCGCTCGACGGCGTCCAGCCGGCGCTCGTCGTTGAGGTGCCTGAAGAAGCCGGCGCGGCGGAGTTCGTTCTGCTGTCCCTTGCGGACGCGGCCGGTGAGCAGCCCCTGCCCGAGCGGGCCCCAGACCAGCGTGCCCATCCCATGGCGCTGCGCGACCGGCAGCACCTCGCGTTCGATGCCGCGGTCGAGCAGTGAGTACGGCGGCTGCTCGGTGTGGAAACGTGCCAGGCCGCGCCGCTCGGCGACCCACTGGGCTTCCACGATGTCGGACGCCGGCATCGTGGACGTGCCGATCGCCCGGACCTTCCCGCTGTGGATCAGGTCGGAGAGCGCGGAGAGCGTCTCCTCGATGTCCGTGGCGGGGTCCGGCCGCTGGATCTGGTAGAGGTCGATGTGGTCGGTCCGCAGGCGGCGCAGCGAGTTCTCTACCGCGGTCACGATATAGCGTCGCGAGGCGCCCTGCTGGTTGGGGTCGTCACCCATCGGGCGGCTCACCTTGGTCGCGAGGACGACATGGTCCCGCCGTCCCTTGAGCGCCCTGCCGACGACCTCCTCGGAGTCGCCGTAGACGTCGGCGGTGTCGATGAGGTTGATCCCCGCGTCCAGCGCTCTGTGGATGATGCGGGCGGAGTCGTCGGGGTCGGGATTGCCGACGTGCGTGGCGAACATCAACGCGCCGAGCGCGTAGGGGCTGACCTTGATCCCGGTCCGGCCGAGCGTACGGTACTGCATACGAGGCTTCCTCACTGATTCGACGCCGCGGAAGGCGGACGTGACTGTCGTGCGGGTGCCGCCTGGGGCACGTGGCACCTGTCCGGTGCTCGGCTCCATCGTGCGGCGGTACGGGCGCCGGCGGGAGAGACGTCCTTATCCGGGGACAGGCCGTCCCTGGCTGCGTCCGCCGTCCGGGGGGCATGGTGGAGGTGTGGACAGAACCGAACTGGCCGACTTCCTGCGCCGCTGCCGTACCCGGCTCGCCCCTGCCGACGTGGGGCTGGCGCAGGGCGCGCGGCGGCGCACCCCGGGACTGCGCCGCGAGGAGGTGGCGCAGCTGGCGGGCATGTCCACCGACCACTACACGCGGCTGGAGCAGGCCAGGGGCTCACGCCCGTCCCGCCAGATGCTCGCCGCCGTGGCCCGCGCGCTGCGGCTGACCGGCGACGAACGGGACCACCTCTTCCATCTGGCCGGCGAGGAGCCCCCACGCAACCGGCCGACCACCGAGCATGTCCGCCCCGGCCTGCTTCTCGTCCTCGACCGGCTGAGCGACACTCCCGCCCAGGTGGTGAGCGACCGCGGCGACATCCTCGCGCAGAACGCGATGGCCAAGGCGCTGCACGGTGACGTGTCCGCCCGCCCCGAGGCGGAGCACAACGCCGTCTGGCTCTTCTTCACCGACCCCTTCGCGCGGGAACGCTTCCCGGCCGAGGACCGTGACCACGCCGCCCAGGTGACGGTGGCGGATCTACGCGCCACCTTCGCCCGCCGCCCCGACGACGCGCGGGTGGCAGCGCTCGTCCGCAGGCTCCGCGCCCGCAGCGAGGAGTTCGCGGCACTGTGGGACGCCCACCACGTCGCCGTACGCCGCTCCGACACCAAACGCTTCCTGCACCCGATCGTCGGCCTGCTGGAGCTGGACTGCGAGGTGCTGCTGAACCCGGAGCACGACCAACGGCTGATCGTCTACACCGCCCGCCCGGGCAGCAGGTCCTACGAGCGGCTGGAACTGCTCCGCGTGGTCGGCCTCCAGAATCTGGCCGGCGGCTGAACCGCTCCCCCGCGCAGCCGTTCGGCGCGCCACCGCTCCTACGTCGACGCGTCGCGCTCACGACGGCGGCTCGGTGCCGGCCTGTTCGCGCACCATGTAGTCGGCGTACCAGTCCGGCCAGTCCGGGTCCTCGGCGCCGGTGCGCGCCTCGTGCTCGCCGTGCGCGGCCGCGGCGCGGCGCAGCGCGGCCGCGAGGTCCGACGCCGAGGCGAACGTGGTGAGCGACGGGTCCAGCCGTCCCGGGAGCCGGGTGGTGACCTCCTGCAGAACCCAGCCGTTGCCGTCGGGGTCGCTGAAGGACAGGAACGAGCCGTAGCTCGTGCGCTGCGGATCCGCACCGGCCACCCGGGCGTCGGTCCCGGCGTGGTGGAAGACGCCGCCCGCGTCGTGGAAGACCTCGCTCGGGCCGGCGCCGAGCCGCTTGAGCTCGTTGTAGGCGGCGCCGATGTCATCGACGATCAGGTGCAGGCCCTGAGCCGAGCCCGGCGGCTGGGAGGTGACCGAGGTGCCGAAGATGACCGCGGCCGGCGAGCCGGGCGGGGTCGTCTGTACCACCCGGAAGTCCTCGCCGGTGGTGACATCGGCGTCGAGCCGCCAGCCCAGCCCTGTGTAGAAGTCCTTGGCCCGGTCGACGTCCGCGACCGGCACCACGACGACTTCGAGTTTCATGTCCATGGCCTGTGCCTCCTGCGCTCCTGCCAACGACCGACACGACGAGATTCGTGCAGTCTGCCCATGGCTGACCTGGGGAAACTCAGGCCAGGGCGTGAGGGCGGCCCTGGTCTCCCCCGCGTGGCCCGGCGAGGCGGATCAGATCTCCTTCGCGGGCTCGTCGTGGGTGCGGCCGGTCAGGACGGCGGCGGTCAGGGTGAGGTGCCAGGTCAGCACCTCGGCCGCGGTGTCGGCGTCGCGGGCCAGCGCCGCCTCCTCCAGCCGGCCGTGCTCACCGACGGCGTCCCGGCCGGGGGTGCGGCGTGCCGACCAGCGGCGAGCCAGCTCGCTCGCGGTCCACATCCGGTCGAAGACCTCCAGCAGGACAGGATTGCCGCACCCCTCCAGGAGGGTGCGATGGAAGAGCCGGTGTGCTTCGGCCCAGGCGTCGCTGTAGTGCTCGCCCTCGTCCTGCGCGTACGCCGGGGTGCGGGCCAGGCGGTGGTGGGCGGCGCGTACGCGGGCCTCCCAGTCGACGTCGCCGCGCTCGATGGACATGCGCAGCATGACCGGCTCGATGGTCCGGCGGGCCTCCGCGATCTCCTGCCAGCGGCGGTCGGAGAAGGCCGGTACGGCGAAGCCGCGGTTGGGCAGCCGGTCGGCGAGGCCCTCGCCGACCACCCGGACGAGCGCCTCGCGGACGACGGCCAGGCTCACCCCCTGGTCCTTGGCGAGGTCCTGCGGTTTGAGCGCGTCACCGGGGGCGAAGTCGCCGCGCATGATCGCGTCCCGCAAGTGTGCGTAGACCTGCTCGGAGAGCATCTGCTTCCCCGGCGAGGCGGCTGCCTGAGTCATGCGCCCATCATAGACGATCCGACAAATAATCGATTATTTTCTCGATGAAGGCGCCGCCGCCTTGTGGTGAGCGCCGCAAGCCCGTCACGCCAGGAGACTGCGCCAGCGGTCGGCCGACTCCATCATGTCCAGGCTGACCCGCTCCAGGAACGCCCCTGCCCTGGCCATCCGCCGCCCCACGGGCCGGTCCAGCCCGGCCGCCTGCGCCGCCTCGATCGAGGACCGCGCCGCCTCGAGCGTCTGCCGCGAGCCGATCATGATCGAGTGGTACCAGGCGTCATCGTCGACCACGTAGATGTCGCGACGCCGCCGCGGATCGCGCTCGCGCCGGACATAACCCTGATCGACCAGGTAGTTCACGGCCACGGAGACGGAGGCCGGGCTGACCTTCAGCCTGCGGGCCAGCTCGGCCGCGGTGCGCCTGCCCTCCTCCGACAGCAACAGGTCGAGGTGTACCCGCGCCGTCATCCTCGGCAGCCCCGCCCTGACCGCCATCTCGATGACCTCCGCTTCCCTCGCGCTTTCTTCTCTCGCGCCTTCCGCTTCTCTCGTGCCTTCCGCCGGTACGGCCGCGCGCGGGGGCGCCGGTGTGCCGCGCCGCGCCCGCTGGGCCGTCGCCTGGTGCGCCTGCTGGGGCCGGTAGCCGCTGGGGCCGCCGTTGCGTCCGATCTCCCGGCTGATCGTCGAGGTCGGCCGGTCGAGCCGCCTGGCGATCTCGGCGTAGGAGAGCCCGTCGGCGAGTCCGGCCGCGATGCGCCGGCGGTCCTGCTGGGTCAACCGTCCTCCTGGCATGCCCGCAGTATTGCCTTCGCCGCCATTCATTGCAACGAAGCATTGCGTTCGACCCCAGCGTCATCGCACTGATTTATGGCCATGTACCTGGGAGAATGCCTTTTCAAGATTGACAGCAATATCGAAAGCAACGTAGCTTTCGATCTATTCCGAACACGTACTATCGCGAGATGAGGAACCGTCATGGGTGAGCCCCTCCACACCGTCACGACGCTGCCGACCGCGCGCCAGGCCGGCTGTCCCTTCGACCCGCCGGCAGAGCTGATCGACGCCCGCAGTCACAGCCCCATCAGCCGCTACCCCTTCCCCGACGGGCACCAGGGCTGGCTGGTCACCGGCTACGACCTGGTCAGGTCGGTCCTGGCCGACTCGCGGTTCAGCTCGCGCAAGGAGCTCATGCGCCACCACCCGTTGATCGACTACGGCGACATCGAGGTCCCGCCGGCGCCGCCCGGCGAGTTCCTGCTCATGGACGAACCGCGGCACGGCCGCTATCGCAAACCGCTGGTGGGCAAGTTCACCGTGCGGCGGATGCGGTTGCTCACCGAGCGGGTCGAGCAGGTCACCGCCGAGCACCTGGACGCCATGGAGCAGGCCGGGCCGTCGGCGGACCTGGTGACCGCGTTCGCCAAGCCCATTCCCGCCGTCATCATCTGCGAGCTGCTGGGCGTGCCGTACGCGGACCGGGGCTTGTTCCAGAAGCACATCGACACGTTCCTCGGCGGGGAGGTCAGCGACGAGGAGCTGTACGCGGCCTACACCGCCACCCAGTCGTACCTCGCTGAGCTGGTGGCCGCCAAGCGCGCCAACCCCACCGACGACGTGCTCAGCGACCTGCTCGACAGCGATCTGACCGATGAGGAACTGCAGGGGATCGCCCTGATCCTGCTGTCGGCCGGGTTCGACACCACCGCGAACATGCTGGCGCTGGGCACCTTCGCGCTGCTGCAGAACCCGGAGCAGCTGGCCGCGCTGCGCGCCGACCCCGCGCTCACCGACAACGCCGTGGAGGAGCTGCTGCGCTATCTGAGCGTCGCCAAGACCTTCTTCAGAACGGCGCTGGAGGACGTCGAGCTGGGCGGCCGGACCATCGAAGCCGGCACGACGGTCATCCTGTCGCTCAACACCGCCAACCGCGACCCCGAGCGCTTCACCGACCCCCACGCCCTCGACATCCAGCGCCAGGAGGGCGGGCACCTGGCCTTCAGTCACGGCATCCACCAGTGCCTGGGCCAGCAGCTGGCCCGTGTCGAGATGCGGGTCGCGCTCCCCGCGCTGCTCCACCGCTTCCCCACGCTGCGCCTGGCCGTACCGGCCGAAGAGGTCGAGCTGCGCCCGGAGACCGCGGACATCTACGGGGTGCGCAGCCTTCCCGTCACCTGGGAGGCGTGACCGGCGAGGTCGCGTACGACCGGCCGATCGCCTACCGGCATCAGGCGGCGGCCCGCAGGTGTTCGTGCGCCCAGGCCTCGAAGGTCGTGAGCGGGATGCCGAGAGCCCGCGCGTACTCCGGGCGAGCGGGTTGCCCGGCCACGTTCATGTGTTCGTGGGAGATGCCCGCCCACACCGGCATTCCCGCGGCGATCGCCTCCTCCTCGGTCATGTCGGGCGCGGTCAGTTCGGCGCCCACAGCACCGGACAGGACCTTGGCGACCTCCGTCAGCGTCAGGTAATCGCCGGCCAGCTCCAGCTCGACCCGGTCGAAGCGCTGCGGGGCGGCGATGGCCGCCGCGGCGGCCTCGCCGATGTCGTCGACCGCGACGAGGGAGAGCCGGGTGCCGGGCTTGAGCACGGTCGCCAGGCCGCCCTCGACACCGCGGGGGATCATGTACGCCGCGGACGGGAGGAAGTTCTCCATGAAGCAGGCCGGCTTGATGAGCGTCCAGTGCGTGAAGCCCGCCTCGCGGACGCGGTCCTGGATCGCGGTCTTGGTGGTGTAGTACGGCGCCAGTGAGGCCCAGCGGCCTTCGGCCCAGCCCGGACTCTCGACGTGCTGCCCGGCGCCGGAGACGGAGGTGTGCACGAACTGCGGCACCCCGGCGGCCAGCGCGCCTTCGATCAGATTGACGGCCTGGGCCAGCTCGCCGTCGAAGTCGATGGCGGCTCCCTTGATCGCGGGCATCTGCACCGAGAAGACGGCTCGGGCTCCCTGTGCGGCCCTGACCACGGAGTCGCGGTCCTCGAGGTCGCCGGTGACGAGCTCGGCGCCGAGCGCCTCGACCGCCCTGGCTCGGTCGGTCGCGGGATCGCGGACCAGTGCCCGGACGGGGACGCCGGTCGCGAGCAGGGCGCGGGCGGTGGCGCCGCCCTGCTGCCCGGTGGCGCCGATGACCAGAACGGGGGCAAGATCGGTGGACATGAAGGGTCTCCCATCCTTAAACGGCGGACCCCGCCGTTTATATTCGGGTAAGATACGGCGGACCCCGCCACTTAGCAAATGTGAGGTGCCGCCATGCACGTCCAGCGCGCGGACGCCCGGCGCAACTACGCACGCCTGCTCGCCGTGGCCGAGGATGCGATCGCCGCGCACGGCGCCGACGCGTCCCTGGAGCAGATCGCCCGCACCGCGGGCGTCGGTTCCGCCACCGTGCGCCGGCACTTTCCCAGCCGTCACGCACTGCTCAAGGCGGTCTTCCGCGAACGGGTCGAGACCCTGTGCGCCCACGCCCGCGACCTGGGCGACAGGGCGGACAGCCGGGCCGCGCTGCTGGAGTGGCTGAGCGCCGTCACCGCGGACGCGGCGACCATCCGGGGGCTGGCCGTCGCGCTGACCCGCGACCTGGCGGCCGACCCCGGCGCGGAGAACGAGAACTGCGCCTCGGCGCCCCTCACCGAGGCGGGCGACCCCCTGGTGCGCCGCGCCGTGCGCGAGGGCGCGCTGAGACCGGGCGTGACCATTGAGGACCTGCTCACCCTGATCACCGGCATCGCCCTGGCCACGGAGCACCACCAGGACCCCGCCGCGGAGGCGAACCGGCTCCTCGACCTGACTGTGGTGGGGGTCAGCCCCCGTCAAGGGTGAGCGAATCAGAGCCCCGTGGTGGGGGTCATCCCCCGTCAGGGGTGAGCGAATCGAGCCCGGTCATCGGGCGTCGAAGGCCGTCCTCGATGCCAGGATGTCGGCGGCGTTGTCGGCCGCCCAACCGGCCAGAGAGCGGATGACCTCGAGCAGGCTGAGCCCGCGCGGGGTCAGCGCGTAGTCGACGCGCGGGGGCTTGGTGTCGTGGACGGTCCGCGTCACCAGGCCGTCCCGCTCCAGCCCCCGCAGTGTGGCGCTGAGCATCCGCTGGGTGATGGGCTCGCTCATCCGTCGCAGCTCGTTGAACCGCCGGGTGGTGTCGCCCAGCTGGCAGATGACAACCACCGACCACTTGTCACCGGTCCGTTCGAGCACGTCGCGAATCAGATGGCGAATCAGGTCGTAGCCCTGCTCGCGGCCCCGCTCGCGCAGGCCGGCCGTGTCGTCCATCTCCATGATCGGATGCGCCATGGCCCCCAGTATACGAGAGATACCTGGTTCTACCTGGGGAATGGTTCTCCCGGTGATACCTGGGCACGTCGAAGTGCTCTCTTGTCGCGTCATCGCATCGATGCGAAGGTACGACTCACGTACCTGGTAACCAAAGAGAACCACGGAGGAGCTGCGATGATGCGCGCAGTAGGCTTGTACGAGTTCGGCGGACCGGAGGTGCTACGGGTCGTCGACCTGCCGGAGCCGCATGCCGGGCCCGGTGAGGTCCGGGTGCGGGTGCACGCGGCCGCGGTCAGTCCGGCGGACACGCTCGTGCGCGCCGGCATGCACGCGCAAGCCCTCTCCGAACACCCGGCCCCATACGTCCCCGGCATGGACATCGCCGGCGTGATCGACGAGATCGGCCCCGGGACCGAGACCGGGCTGTCCCTGGGTGAGCCGGTGATGGCGATGGTGATGCCCCTCGGCCCGGCCGGGGGCGGCTACGCGGAGCACGTGGTGCTGCCGGCGGGCTGGGTCGTCCGCGCACCGGCGGGCCTCGATCACGCGGCGGCGGCGACGCTGCCGATGAACGGGCTCACCGCGCAGCTGACCCTCGACCGGTTGGCGCTCGCCCCCGGCTCGGTCCTGGCCGTGATCGGCGCCGCCGGGACGCTGGGCGGCTACCTGGTCCAGTTGGGCAGGCACGCGGGGCTGACCGTAGTCGCCGATGCCGCACCCACTGACGAGGCCCTGGTCCGCGAGTCCGGCGCGGCCGAGGTCGTGGCCAGGGGGCCCGAGGTCGCCGAGCGCATCCGGGCCCGGTATCCGGAGGGCGTGGCCGCGGTCGCCGACGCGGCGCTGGTCGGGCCGCGCCTGCTCGACGCCGCACGTGACGGCGGCTCCTACGTCCGCTTCCGCACCGGCCGGGAACCCGGCGGTCACGATCTCGACGGCGGCGGCCGGATCACGGTGCGGACGACGTTCGTGCCCGAATACGCGGGGCGGACGGACAAGCTGGACCAGATCCGCCGGCTCGCCGAGTCGGGCGCGCTCGTCCCGCGCGTCGCGGCGACCCTCCCCGCCGCCGAGGCGGCCGACGCGCACCGGCGGCTCGAGGCCGGCGGCGTCCGCGGCCGGCTCGTCCTCACCTTCTGACATCCCTGAACCGCACTGACCTTAGGAGTTGTCGTGTCCGCACGTTTCGCGGAGAAAGTCATTCTGATCACCGGCGCCACTTCCGGTATGGGACGGGCCGCCGCCGAGCGGCTCGCCGCCGAAGGCGCGAAAGTCGTCCTGGCGGCCCGCGGCAAGGAACCCGGCGACGCGCTGGTGGCCGCCCTCCGCGCTGCCGGAGGGGAGGCCGCCTTCATCCCCGCCGACGTGACGGTGGAAGCCGAGGCGGCGGAGCTGGTCCGGCAGACGGTCGAGCGGTACGGCCGGCTCGACGGCGCGTTCAACAACGTCGGCGCCGCCACCGCGATCGGCCCGGTGACCGGCATCGACGGCGCCGCCTGGCACGCCGACCTGGCGCTCAACCTCAGCAGCGTCTTCTTCGGCCTGAAGCACCAGATCCCCGCGCTGCGGGCCGGCGGCGGCGCGATCGTGAACAACGCGTCCAACCTCGGTGTCACCGGGGCGGCGGGCATGGCTTCCTACAGCGCCGCCAAGCACGGCGTGGTCGGGCTCACCCGGTCGGCGGCGCTGGAGACGGCCACGGCCGGCGTACGGATCAACACCCTGATCACCGGCGGCGTCGACACCCCGCTGCTCCGGGCCAACCTGGGCCCGACCCCGGAGGAGTCCCTGCGCGCGGCCGGGGCGATGCACCCGGTCGGGCGGATCGCGCAGCCGGACGAGATCGCGGCGTTCGTGGCGTTCCTGCTGAGCGACGAAGCCAGGTTCATCACCGGAGCCGCGCTCGCGATCGACGGCGGGATGACCGCCGCCTGAGGAGTCCCGTGGACAGGGGGGCGCCGCGCAGGCGGAAAGCCGCTCGCCGGTACGTACCGCCGTCATGCGGAAGGCCGCTCGCCGTGGCGTACTGCCGGTATGCGGCGCGGCGTGGCTCAGCGGGGCACGTCCATGCGCTGGGTGCCGATGACCGACAGCAGCCGTAGTGCCTCCTCCGAGGGTGAGCCCGGGACGGCGGTGTAGATCACGACCCGCTGGTCACGGTCGGCGATGTCGAGGACATCGCAGTTGACGGTGATCGGGCCGACCAGCGGATGCTGGAAGGTCTTGCACAGGGTGGGCTCGGCGGACACGTCGTGGGAGGCCCACAGCCGGGCGAACTCCTCGCTTCCGGCGAGCAACTCCTGCACCAGCCCGGTCACCTCCGGATCGTCCGGGTAACGGGCGGCGGTGGCGCGCAGCCTCTGGGCCGAGTTGCGGGCGAACGCGTCCGCGTCCGACACGCCGAACAACCGCCACCCTTGCGGCTCCGGCCCGAGGAAGGCACGGCGCACCAGGTTGCGATCGCGCCGGGACAGGGCGGAGAAGTCCTCCATCAGGGCGGCAGCGAGATCGTTCCAGGCGATCACCTCGTTGATCGCTGACGTCACGATGGCGGCGGCCAGCGGCAGCCTGTGAAGCAGGTCGAGGATGCTCTGCCGCACCTGGCGCGACGGCCCGGGCAACGGGCCCGGCGGTACGCCGGCGAGGTGGTGAAGGTGGTCGCGCTCGGCGTCCGACAGGCGCAGGGCACGGGCCAGCCCGGCCAGCACCTCGCGCGACGGGTGCGGACCGCGCGCCTGCTCCAGCCGCGTGTAGTACTCGGTCGAGATGTACGCCAGCTGCGCCGCCTCCTCACGGCGCAACCCCGGGGTACGGCGGCGCGGCCCGGCGGGCAGCCCCACGTCGGCGGGGCTGATCCGCTCGCGCCTGCTGCGCAGGAAGCCGGCCAGTTCTCGTCTGTCCACCCCTCCAGTGTGCCCGCTCGTCACGGCGCCGAGCCAGGTACCACCGGTGCCTGGCTCGGCGGCCCTGCCGGACGGACACCCGGTGGGGCACGACCTCACCGGGCCCGTCGGCGAGGTCGCCTTCACCGACGGCGCGATGATCCAGCGG
This sequence comes from Nonomuraea glycinis, assembly GCF_035920485.1. Classification (GTDB taxonomy): domain Bacteria; phylum Actinomycetota; class Actinomycetes; order Streptosporangiales; family Streptosporangiaceae; genus Nonomuraea; species Nonomuraea glycinis. The sequence goes on along the minus strand of NZ_CP109166.1, from coordinate 7,573,330 downwards.
CCCGGCCCGATGGACGACACAACGGATCGCCGGGGCCTGATGAGCGCTACCCTGGCCACCGTGAACGCTCCCGCCCGCACCCTCGATCGGCGTATCCGCGACACCCTGGACCGGCTTGAGCGCGACGTCGACGGCTGGTTCGCCACCGCGGATCCGGCCGGCCTGCCGTACCTGATGCCGCTGTCGTTCCTGTGGGAGGGCCGGTCCCTGCTCATCTCCACGGCCCGGACCAATCCGACGGCCAGGTTCCTGGAGGCCACCGGCAAGGTGCGGGTGGCGCTCGGCCCCACGCGCGACGTCGTCCTGATCGACGCCGAGGTGCGCGAGGTGATCGCCGCCGCCGAGATCCCGGCCGAGACCGGCGACGCCTTCGCCGCCAAGGCGGGCTTCGACCCGCGCGAGCAGCGCGGCGCCTACCCCTACTTCCGTATCGTCCCGCTGCGGATCCAGGCCTGGCGCGAGGTGAACGAGCTCGCCCAGCGCGACGTGATGATCGACGGCAAGTGGCTCAGCACCCCCGGCACGGATCACTGACCTCCCGCGCATATTCCGTCCATAAGCGCGAACCGGAGGGCGTCAGCCTGCCGGGAAGTCCACGGTGCGGGAGACGTGCTCGTGGGCCCGGATCTCAGTGATCATGGATTCCAGCTCGCCGATCACCGCGTCGTATCCGCCGCTGCCGAGCACCAGCCGGTGCGGCGGATCGTCCTGGCCGATCATGGCCACGACGGCCCGCGCGCCCTTCATGGGGTCGCCGGGCTGCTTTCCGTCATGCTCGATCATGGTCGTCCGGACGCTCTGCAGCATCGGCCGGTAGTCCTCGATGCTCTCCCGCACCGACTCGCCGGCGAATCCGGCGTACGCGCGGGTACGGAAGGCCCCCGGCTGCACGGCCAGCACCTTGACGCCCAGCGGTGCCACCTCCTGGCGCAGGACGTCGGTCATGCCCTCGACGGCGTGCTTGGCGGCGGTGTAGTAGCCGAAGCCGAGCTCCCCGCGCAGCCCGGCGACGGAGGAGACGTTGATGATCCACCCGCTGCGCCGGGCGCGCATGCCGGGCAGCACGGCACGGGTGACCGCCAGGACGCTGAAGAAGTTCAGCTCGAACAGCTGCCGGACGGCCGCGTCGTCCATGCCCTCCACCGAGCCGTACCAGCCGCGTCCGGCGTTGTTGACCAGGACGTCGATGCCGCCGAAGTGCGCCTCGGCGGCGTCGACGGCCTGGTGGACCTGCTGGGCGTCGGTGACGTCGAGCCGCGGCGTCAGCACCCGGTCGCCGTACGGCTCGGCCCAGCCGCGCAGTTCCTCCGGCCTGCGGGCGGTCAGGGCGACGCGGTCGCCGGACTCCAGGGCCGCGTCGGCGAAGGCCATGCCGAACCCGCCGGGCGTGCCTCCAGTGATGAACCAGGTCCTGTTCATGGGTGCTTGTCCCCCGCGTGTCGATGATGAGCGTACGAGTCACTTCGAAAATGAAACTGACTCACTTCGACAATAGCAGTGACAGGTGGGTGTGCCGGGCACGGGTCGGCTACGCGGTCATCCGAAGAAGTCGAGGAAGTGCCGGATCACTGCGGCCGGCTGCTCCTCAGCCAGGTAGTGCCCGGTGTCGGCGATCTCGGCCACGCGTACGTCGGTGCCCTGTCCGGACAGGGTGGCCCGCATGTACGGGAAGTAGCCAGGGTGGGCGAGGCCCAGCAGCGGGGTGCCGACGGGCCGGTAGGTCTTCAGGTCGGTGATGTCCTGGCCGAACGCCTGGTACCAGCCGTTCCCGCCACGGATGGCCGCGGGAGAGGAGTAGTTCTGCCCGAAGACGGCGCGAGCCCGGTTGTCGATCGCGCGGCGATCGACCAGCAGATAGTCGAACACCCAATCCACGACGTCCCGGCCCTGACCGGCGATGAGTTCCTCCGGGAGCCCGCGCACCTGGTTGAACGCGAACCACCACGGGCTCGCCGACGCCTGCCCGGGCCGTGGCAGCATCCGGAACTCGTAGTAGCTGTCATCGGGGTGCAGTACATCGAGCATCGCGACCTTCCGCGCCGCGGCGGGATGATTGGCCGCGAAGCTGTAGGCCACCATCGACCCGATGTCGTGCCCGGCCACGTGGACCGAGCGGTGACCCAGCGCCCGGGCCAGTTCGTGGATGTCCTTGGCCATGGTCTTCTTGTCGTAACCACCGGCCGGTTTGGCGGTGCCGCCCATGCCGCGCAGGTCGACCGCGATCACCCGGAAGCGCTCGGCCAGGGCCGGCATGACCTTGCGCCACGTCCACCAGGTCTGGGGCCAGCCGTGCAACAGGATCAGCGGCTCGCCCCTGCCACCCGCGACGTAGTGCTGGCGGATGCCGTTGGCCACCACGAAACCGCTGGTGAAGCCGGGCAACGACGGCTCCGGAACCTTCCGGTCGCCGCCGTCCGCCGCCCACGCCGTACCGAGGCCGGTGACCGCCATCGCGGCGGCCCCGCCGCCGACCGCCAAGAACCTGCGTCTGTCCAGTGCCACGCCCACGTCCTCCTCAAGCCGGTGTCGATCGCCGGGGTTGCTCCGGCCAGGAGCAACAATGGGCGCGGCCCGACGGAACTGGCAAAGGAAGTTGCGGATCCGCAAGGGGGCATGACCGAGCTCCGGAGCGACCCGCATACCGGCGTCGGATCCCACCTGCGCACTGCAGGAGGCCCCGAGGTCTCGCTCGGCCCCCACCTGCGAGAATTGCTAGCCTGTGGGCTATTAGCTGTCGAATATCCGGCGAGAGAAGAAGGTGAATGTCGACTGTTCCCGCCCGCGAGCAGAGAGACGGACTCCAACCCACTCATGACCACTTCCTGGATCACCCGCCCCGAAACCGACGCCGACCTCGACCAGATCCGTGAGGTCAACCTCGCCGCCTTCCCCACCCCTCAGGAGGCCGACATCGTCGAGGCGCTGCGCGCCGACCCGGCGGCGTGGATTCCCGGCCTGTCCTGGGTCAGCGAGGCGCCCGGCGACGCCATCACCGGGTACGCGCTGCTCACCCGCTGCCACGTCGACGACACCCCGGCGCTCACCCTGGGCCCGTGCGCCGTCAGGCCCGAACAGCAGCGGCGCGGCGCCGGTTCGGCCGCCATCCACGCCGCCCTCGACGCCGCCCGGCAGCAGGGCGAGAACCTCGTGCTGGTGATCGGCCACTCGCAGTACTACCCCCGCTTCGGCTTCGTCCCGGCCTCCCGCCACGGCATCCGGCCGCCCTTCGACGTCGAGGACAAGTACATGATGGCGCTCCCCCTCGACCCCGCCCGGCCCGTGCCGTCCGGCACCATCCGCTACCCGGCGGCGTTCGGGGTCTGATCCCCGCCGGCCTGGGCGGCGGGCAGCCCGGCCAGGCGCCGGACGGCGGCGAGCCCGTCCGGCGTGCCGGGCCAGTGGCGCTCCAGCGCCTGCGGCCCGGCGCCGCGCACGACCGAGCGCAGCACAAGCGCGACCACGATGGCGTCGTCGGCGTAACCGAGCACGGGAATGAAGTCCGGCACCAGGTCGATCGGCAGCGCCAGGTAAGCCACCAGCAGCCACAGCCGGACGCGGACCCGCCGAGGCAGGGCGGCGTCACGGGCCAGGCGGGAGATGAGCCGCAACAGGTCCGGCAGCAGGCGTATCGCCTCGGTGAGCAGATTGCCCCGAGGCCGGGCGACCGCCAGCGCGACCAGGGCGAGCAGCCACAGCAGAGCCGTCCCACCCACCACCGCCCCGACCACGACCCAGCCGTCCACCGGTCATGCCCTCCCCCGCGTAGGCCGCAATCCGCCCGAACTCTACCTTCCGCTCGGCGGCGAGCTCAGCCCGGCCGAGGTCGATACCGCGGTGACCGTGACAATCGCATGGTCGAGCGCACCAGACTCGCTGCGGGAGCCGGGCCGGCGAATCGCTCGCTTAAGTAATCGAAGGCGACTTTAGAGAATTTCTCGCATGTCGCGTGGCGTGATGAAGAGCTGTTCCCGCATTCGGGCAGTAGAGTGCCAACATCGACGTTCAGTAGTCGATCAATTACCAAGTGATGCGATTGCGGACAGGGTCGATATAGCTTCCAAAAGCAGCGGAAGGGGAGTTTTCTCCCCTCGTACGAAAGGGGGACCATATGTCATCCCAGCTGCCCCTTCTGAGCGCCGCACTGGTCATTCTCGCCGTTCTCTGGCTCACCTATTACGCGATCCGGCGGCTCTCCGACGTCGCGCCGACGACGATCGCCGCCGTCATCACCGCGCTGGCCGCACTGCTCACCGCCACCGCGCACCTTCTCGGTCTGCTTCCCGCGTAGCACCCGCTTCGGCCGTAGCACCCGCTTCGGTCCTAGCGCCTGCTTCGGTCGTAGCGCCTGCTTCGGTCGCGGCGCCGGCGTAGCGGCGGGCCAGGCGCGCAAAGGCGTCTCTGAGCTCGGCCGGGCCGACGACCTCAAGGTCGGCGTCGAACCTGCCGAAGGCGGCGGCCAGGCCGGACCACGACCACGAGCCGAGCGTGAGCCGGCACCGGTCCGGCCCGAGCTCCTCGACGACTCCGTCGCGGGTGTAGTGGGACACGGCGGCGGCCGGCAGGCCGAGGATCACCTCACCACGGCAGGGCCAGTCGCCGGAGTCCCCGGCGCCGCGGAACCTGCCGGCCACGAACGCGGCCACGTCACCTCCGGGGACCTCGCGCGGGGTGAAGCGCGGCCCCGCGGGGGTGCGCGGGTTGATCCGATCGACGCGGAAGGTGCGCCAGTCCTCGCGGTCGAGGTCCCAGGCGACGAGGTACCAGAGCCCGCCCCAGGTGACGAGGTGATGGGGCTGCGCCCGGCGCGGCCCCAGTCCCTCGACCGCCGGCGGGGACACGGGCGTGTAGTCGAAGCGCAGCACCTCACGAGCATGTACGGCGGCGCTCAGGGTCATCAGCACCTCGCTGTCGGCCTGCGGGCCCGGCCGGAACGTGGGCCGCTCGACGGCGGTCACCCGGAGTGTGTCGATCCGGTGGCGCAGCCGGGCGGGCATGACCTGCCGGACGGTGTTCAGCGCGCGCGCCGCGGCCTCCTCGATGCCGGCGCCGGCGGTGGTGGCGATCTGGAGCGCGATGGCCAGGGCGACGGCCTGCTCGTCGTCGAACAGCAACGGCGGCAACTCCGTGCCCGCGTCGAGCCGATAGCCGCCGTCGGGCCCCTTGAAGGCCACGATGGGATAGCCGAGCTCGCGCAGCCGGTCCACATCACGGCGCACGGTACGCGGGCTGATGTCCAGCCGCTCGGCCAGCAGCGCCCCCGGCCAGTCCCGGCGCGCCTGAAGCAACGAGAGCAACGCCAGCAGGCGCGCGGAAGTCTTCGGCATGTCTCCCATAGTGCCTCAGAGAAGCGGCCACACCCTGTCCTCTTCCCCTGCGACTGTTGTCTCGCGCCGGACCACGGCGTACCGAATGACAGTCGACCATCAGGAGCCCGCCATGACCGTCAAGTCCGTGACTCATCTGAACTTCCGGGGCGACGCCCGCGCGGCGCTGGAGTTCTACCGGTCCGTGTTCGGCGGTGACCTGGCCGTCGTCACCTACAAGGATGCCGGGAACGTGCAGGACCCCGCCGAGGCGGACCAGGTGATGTGGGGGCAGGTCGTCACCGACGACGGCTTCCACGTGATGGCCTACGACGTGCCCGCGCGGCTGCCGTACGACCAGGGTGAGAACTCCTTCTTCCTCTCCGTGCGCGGCGAGACCGCGCAGGAGATCACCGCGTACTGGGAGAAGCTCTCCGCCGGAGCCACCGTCGTGCAGCCGCTGGCGCCCGCGCAGTGGGCCTCTCTTTACGGGATGCTCAAGGACCGCTTCGGCGTCGTCTGGGTCATGGACGTCGTGAGCGAGTACACCGGGTGAGCATCACGCGAAGCACACCGAATCACCACATATAGAGGGGAAAGGCCAGAATGAGGATGCGGCGATCGGACGGCGTGACCGGATGACCGTACTCGACGACCGGGCGCTCAACCGCGCGACGCTCGCCCGGCAGCTGCTGCTCGACCACGCCGGCCTGCCGGTCCTGGACGCGGTCGCGCACCTGTGCGGCCTGCAGGCGCAGGAACCGCAGGAACCGTTCGTCGGGCTCTGGTCGCGGTTGCGCGCGTTCGACCCGGCGACCCTGTCCGGCCTCCTGGTCGGGCGGAGCGTGGTGCGCACCCACCTCATGCGCCGTACCGTCCACCTCCTCACCGCCGAGGACGTCCTCGCTTGGCGGTCCCGCCACGACGCCATGCTGCGCCAGCGGGTCCTCGGCGTCTACCGCCACGAACTCGCCGACGTGGATCTCGACGAGCTCGCCGCCGCGGGCCGAGCGCTGCTGGCCGACGGCGAGCCGCGCTCGATGAGCGAGGTCGCGCGGGCGCTGGCCGGGCGCTGGCCCGCCCCGGGACCGCGGGCGCTGGGCGAGATGGTGATCGCCGCCCTCGTCCCGGTGGTGCAACTCCCCCCGCGCGGCCTGTGGCGGGCGAAAGCGGGAGTACGCAACCTCCCGCTCTCCTCCTGGCTGGGGCGCGAGATCGACCCGCCGGCCCCGGACGGCTCCGATCCGGTCGGCGAAACGCTGGTACGGCGCTACCTGGCCGCGTTCGGCCCCGCGACCTCGGCGGACCTGCGCGCCTGGTGCGGCCTCACCGGGCTCCCGGCCGCCGTGGCCGCGATCCGGGACGAACTGGTCACCTTCCGCGACGAGCGCGGCCGGGAGCTGCTCGACCTCCCAGAAGCGCCACGCCCCGACCCCGACACCCCCGCCCCGGTACGGTTCCTGCCGGCGTTCGACAACGCTCTCCTCGGCTACCACGACCGCAGCCGGATCGTCGACCAAGCCCACCGCGGCCTGTCGGTCGCCGGCGCGCGCGTCGTCCTGGTCGACGGCCGCGTCGCCGCCACCTGGACCGTCGAAACCGGCACCGTGAGCGTCACCCCGCTGCGCCACCTCTCCCCGGCCGACCGCGCCGCCGTGGCCCAGCAGGGGCGGGCGCTGGCGTCGTTCCTCTCCGACGACGACAGCCACCGCGTACGGATCGCCGCGTCCCCCTGAACCCCTTCGAGCCCGGGACGTTCCGGCCCTGAACCCCTTCGAGCCCGGGACGTTCCGGCCCTGAACCCCTTCGAGCCCGGGACGTTCAGGTCCTGAAGCCCTTCGGGTCCGGGACGTTCAGGTCGCGGACGACAGCATCCCGTCCATGGTCAGTTTCACCAGCCGGTCGGCCTGCTCGGCGGGCATGTGCTCGCGGGTCCACGCGGCGGCGTTCATCAGCGCGTGGACGTCGGCGCTGGTCACGTCCTGGCGGAGCGCGCCGGCCGCCCGCGCCCTGGCGATCAGCCGATCGCTGATGTCGGCCATGCGCAGGCAGGAGGCATGCAGCTCGGAGCCCTCATCGTCCAGGCCCGCGGCCAGGATCGCGGCCAGCCCCTGGTACGCGGCGGCATGCTCGACCACCGCGTGCACCCACTGGGTGAGCGCGGCTGCCGCCGTGGAGCCGGACTGCAACTCCTCCCCGCGGGCGAACAGGGCCTGGTTGCGGTCACGCAGCAGCGCGCCGACGAGAGCACGACGGTGCGGAAAGTGACCGTACAGCGTGCCGATCGCGACTCCGGCCCGCCGCGCGACTCCCTCCAGCGAGGCGTCCGTCCCCTCCTGGCGGAAGGCCGCGTCGGCCTCCGCCAGCAGCCGTTCGTAGTTGCGCCGCGCGTCGGCGCGCGGCGCACGTCGCCGGGGCTCGCTCATCCTCTCCCCTTACTTAAACTGAGGCATCCTCGATATAGTCTTTTCCGAGGCACCCTCAGCTTAGTGCCGCCGCAGCCATGAGGAGACATCACATGATCTTGGTAACCGGGGCCACCGGCTCCATCGGCACCCATCTGGTACGCCGGCTCCGCCAGGACGGCGCGGCCTTCCGCGCCCTGGTCCGCGACGAGGCCAAGGGCCGGGCGCTGGGCTGCGACTTCGCCGTCGGGGACTTCGAGGACCCCGGCTCGATCGCCGCAGCGCTCGACGGCGTGGACCGGCTGTTCCTGAACAGTGCCGGCGCCCTGCCGGTGGACGGTGCGCAGCCGATGATCCGGCAGCAGAAGACCGCGATCGACGCGGCACACCGGGCGGGCGTCACGCACGTGGTGAAGGTGTCGGTCTGGCACGCCCGGCAGGGGGCGAAGCTCTCCCAGGGCGCGCACTGGGAGATCGAGGAGCACCTGAAGGCCTCCGGCCTGTCCTGGTCGCTGCTGCAGCCCGCCGGCTACATGCAGAACTTCCTCGGCGCCGGCGCGTTCACCCCCGACGGGCACCTGATCAGCTCCTACGCGGACAGCCCCGTCGCCTACATCGACTGCCACGACATCGCCGCCTGCGCGGCCGCCCTGCTGACCAGGCCGCACGGCGAGAACGAGACCTTCATCCTCACCGGCCCCCACGCCCTCACCGACGCCGACCTCGCCGGACAGATCTCGGCCGCGCTGCGCCGGACCGTGACCTGCGTGGAGACGCCGCCCGACGCGTTGGCCACGGCCTTGAAGTTGCAAGGGCTGCCGCCCTGGTTCGCCGACGACCTCGCCGTACTCGTCAAGGAGGTGGCCGCCGGCTCTCAGGCCACGACCACGACGGCGGTCCACGACCTCACCCGCCGCCCGCCGCGCACGTTCGAGGACTTCCTGACCGCCCACCTGCCCGCCCTGCGAGCACTCACGGCTTCCTCGGCTCCGGCTTGAGCCGGCCTCAGGGAAGCACCCCCTTGAGAGCCGCCTCAAGGATGTCCACGCCGGCGTGCAGATCGTCGTCGCTGATCGTCAGCGGCGGGGCGATCCTGAAGATACCCCCCATCCCGGGCAACTGGACGATGTTCATGTGCAGCCCCCGTTCAAGACAGGCCGAGGTGACCGCGGCGCCCAGCTCGTCGGCGGGCGCCTTGCTCTCCTTGTCCCGCACCAGCTCGATGCCCTGGAGCAGGCCACGGCCACGAACGTCACCGACGACCTCGTACCCGTCGCGAAGAGCCAGCAGCCGGCCGTTGAGCTGCTCGCCGAGCTCCGCCGCACGCTCGACGAGGTTCTCACGCTCGATGACGTCGAGCACCGTCACCGCGACCGCGGCCGCCAGCGGATCGGAGACATGCGTGGTGTAGAAGAGGAACCCCCGGTCGTGACAGACCTGCTCGATCTGCGCGGTCGTGATGACGGCCGCCACAGGCAGCCCGGCCCCCAAGGTCTTCGACAACGTGAGAATGTCCGGAGTGACCCCGTCCCGCTCGAACGCGTACATCTCCCCCGTACGCCCGAGACCGGTCTGCGCCTCGTCGAGGATGAGCAGCATCCCCCGCTCGTCACACATCTCCTTGAGGCGACGCAGATAACCCAGCGGCGGCTCGATGATCCCGCCCGAGGACAGGATGGGCTCGATGAGGCACGCGGCGAGGCTCCCCGCCGACTGCTGGTCGACCAGCGCGAAACCGTACGCGAGCTCGGCCTCCCAGTCGTACGACCCATCGGCGGACCGGAACGGCGAACGGTAGGCGTTCGGCGCGGGCAGCGCGAGGTTCCCCGGCGTCGGCGGACCATAACCGCGCCGCCCGGCCGAGAAGGTCGCGGACGCCGCCCCCTGGGTCATGCCATGCCACGAGCGGTCGAAGGAGACGATCTCATAGCGGCCCGTCGCGAGCTTCGCCATCTTGATCGCGGCCTCGTTCGCCTCCGCCCCCGTGGTGAGCAGCAACATCTTGCCCAGCGGGGCGGGCAGCGTCGCGGTGAGCCGGTCGGCGAGCTCCAGCACCGGAGCACTGAGCATGCCGCTGTAGAGATGGTCCAGCGACGCCACCGCGGCCGAGACCGTCGCCACGATGTCCGGATGCGCATGGCCGAGGATGGCGCTCATCTGCCCCGAGGTGAAGTCGAGAATCGCCCGGCCCTGGCGATCGAAGACATGCGCACCGGAGGCACGTTCGATGACCCGCGGGGTGAAGCCGGTCCCATAGCGGATCAGGAGACGGTCCGCCTCATCCCAGAACGCCGTATCCCCAGATGTCGTGTCCATCGCCAACCCCTCTGATCGCGCTCAAGTACCGGATCCCATCTTCAATCGCCGCAACAGAGGTAACAAGCGAACAAACGCGACACCCTTCGGCACGACCTGCGGTAGGCAGGAGTCATGACGTACGAGATTCATCCGATCGGGGTCGTCGAGTCGCCTCTGACGGATCGCGCGAGCGCGCCGAAGCAGGGCGTGGAGGGTGCTCCCAGCACGTGGCTGACGTTCGATCCCGCGATGGCCGAGGGGATCCGTGATCTTACGGTCGGCGATGAGGTGTTCGTCCTCACGTGGCTGCACCTCGCCGACCGATCCGTCGTGGCCGTGCATCCGCGCGATGACCCGCGAAACCCGCTGACCGGTGTCTTCAGCACCCGCTCCGCCGACCGGCCCAATCCCGTCGGCCTGCACCGCGTCCGGGTGCTCGCGATCGACGGCCTCCGGGTGCGGGTCGCCGACCTCGAAGCCGTCGACGGCACCCCGATCGTCGACGTGAAACCGGTCCTGGACGCGACCCGCTGAGGCGGCGCGATCGTCGCCGCCCCAGCGGGTCGGCGCCCAGGGTCAGTCGTCGGCGCAGATCGCGTAGGCGTACACGCGCCAGGTGGATGACCAGCCGTTGTCGTCCTCGAACGCGGTCACCGTGTACCTGTCGCTCTCGTTGGTGAGGTCCTCCAGGATGACCTGGCCCAGACCGCCCTCGATCATGCCGCCACCACCTGTGATCTTCTGACCGTCCGGGCATCTGGCGTTGACGGTGTTCACATAGTCGGACTGGAACGCGCCGATCCTCTCGACGATCTGCAGGCCCGGCAGGGGGTCGGCGCAGATCGCGTAGGCCGTCACGCTCCAGGAGGTCGCGAACCCGGTGTCGTCCTCCCGCGCCACGGCGGCGACGCTCCCGGAGAACACTCTGAAGTCGTCGATGCCCACCTGACCGAAACCGTCGTTGATCTTGTAGCCGGCGCCCAGGAGCTTCCTGGCGCCGGTGCAGCGCGCCGAGATGCTGGGATTGGCAGGGTCCGAGGCGGGCGTGCTGGTCGCCGGGACGATCTCCAGGCCGGGAAGCGGATCCGCGCAGATCGCCGAGGCGTGCAGACTCCAGGTGTTCGAGGTGCCGTCCTCGTCCACCGCGGCCGCGACGTAGAGGTAGTAGATGCCCTGCGAGTTGACCCCGGGCCGCATCTCCGTGATCCGCACATCGCCTCCGCCGCCGGCGACCCACGCGCCCGTGCCGATGATCTGCTGTCCGGGATCACAGGAGGCCGTCACGGCCTTGTTCGCGACGCTGGGCGCTGTGGAGGCATCGACGACATCCCTGTTCGGGATGTCGGCCGCCGCCGGAGTGGCCGACAATGTCGCTGTCAGCATCGAGGCGGCGAAGAACCCCACCGCCATGAGAATTTTTCCTGCCGAGATGTCTGGCATGCCAAGCCCCATCTGCTGGACACCCTGGCCGCACCACGGGACAGGCGTGTATCCAGCACGATGCTTTCCCCGCGTACATCACGCCGCGCCCTTTGACACACTCGGCGCTGACAGCAGGGGCATCGGGCCATCGTCGCTGTTGGCTTACCGATTGATCGGCGAATTTCTCAGATCCGCCGCCCTTTACATTGTAGATTCATCAGGTACGTCACGACGCGCGCCGGGCGGCGCAGTCTCACCGCTGCCCGGCGCACCACAGGAGTACGCCCTCGCCAAGCCTTCACCTGTGCCCTAGTGGGCGGCCTCGTACTTCTCCACCACCGTGGAAGCGATCCGGCCTCGCTCGCTCACCGGCAGGCCCTGAGTCCTGGCCCACTGCCGGATCTCGGCGGACTTCTCCCGGCTCATGGCACGAGCGGAGCCGATGGCCCCGCGCCGGCCTCGGCCGGCTCGCTCACTCCGGACCGCGCGAGCTTTGTTGATGAAGGGCGACAGCGCCTTGCGCAAGGCTTCCTCGTTCTTCTCCCCCAAGTCGATCTCATACGCGACGCCGTCGAGACCGAACTTGACGATGTTCTCCGACTCCATCGCGCTTCCATCGACGTCGTCAATGAAAATCTCTTGAATCCGCTTAGCCATGTTCCGAACTCCATGCTCGATAGGATTTTTTGGCTACTGTAGCGCTCTTCAGTAGAACAGGCGCCACCCAGAACCTTAGTGCCCGTCAAACAAGCGGGCGAACTGCCGCTGAAGCGTGAAGTCGCCCACCCCCGCACCTGCATAGCAGGGGGGCCGTATGGCCGAACTGTGTTAGCGCATCGGTGGGACAAGCCGCCCGGAAGCCGTTAACTCCATACACCCACGCGCACTCGTGGCGTATCACACCAGGCGCTGACCAGCACCGGCAAGCCAAACACCGGCTCGGCGACGCGTACGGGCGTTGTCGCCAGTACGGTGCCGCGGTCAGCGCGGACAGGCCACCACCGAAACGGTCCCGCGCCCGGCCGGGCAAAGGCTCCTCACGGAGTCGTCGTGCAGACGATATCCCATCGGCAGATCATCACGATGGGGACCGCGCTATAGAAGTTGAATTCAAACGATTCGCCACGGCCCGCACGTTGTTCCGTACGCCAGGGACACCAATCGGCGTACCGGCAGGGGGTTCCGGCTCCATCCCCCGGCGCCGGAGCCGTGGAAAAGGCAGTTCTCGCCGGAGCCGGGGGCGACGCCGCGGCTTTCACGATCTCGGACGTGGTCGACGGAAAAGGAACGTCCGCGACCGGGACAGCCGGCGGCCCTCTATGAGACCGGCGCTTCCGGCCTGGACCCCAGCCTGGAACGTGAGAAATGCACGGCTGCCGAGCCCACAGGATCCTTGATCGACTTCGGGACGTCGGCTGGCTAATCTGGGGCCTTTCCCTGCCAAGCCCTCAGGAAGTGGCCCGTGCCCCGTCGTCACCGCTTCGGTATTCCCGCCCTGCTCATCACGGGTTTGTACGTCGGCGCGCTGGCGGTCACCGCCGTGATCGCGCTGACCACCGGCGACCTCGGCGGGTTGTGGCGGTTGACCCTGTTCACAGGGGCGGCCCAGGGCGTCGCGGTGACCTGGCCGAACACGCTCATCCTGGTCGTGGCCGGCCTGCCGTGCGCCTGGGCGCTGTGGCAGAGTCTGCGCGGACCGCTGACGGGACCGGCACCCGAGCTGGACCGGGATACGCGGCGGCTGCGGATGGGGCTGTACGCCGCGGCGGCGTCCTGGGCGTGCTACGCCCTGGCACCCTCCTGGCCCTGGTGGGCGGTGGCGCTGGACGCCGCGCTGATGTGGGTCGTCGTGGTGCTGTTCCAGCCCGTTCTGGGCAGCCAACTGGAGCACGCGGATCACGCGCGGGCCGCCGGCGTGGTGGCCTACGGAGGCGCCGCCGCCATCGAGGTGATCGACGTCCTCAACTGGCCGTTGCCCGACTGGCTGCCCGTGATCTGCGGCCTGGCGGGCCTGATCTGGATGGTGCTCGTCCTGCGAGCACAGCGGCGGAGCGGCCGCTGGCAGCAGGCCACGGTCAGGTACGGCGTCGCCGCCTTGGTGGCTCCGGTGCTGCTCACGGTGGTGAGCCTGCCGCTCGCCACGGACACGAACGTCTACGGCGACGTCGCGTCGGCGGCCCAGGTCCTGATGGTGATCTGGCTGGCCCGCTCCGCCCACGACCTCGCCGATCCCAGCGCCGAACCGGTCCCGTCCGCGTCCTCACCCGTCGGCGCGGAGCCTCCCCCGGCTCAGTGATGACCGCCGGTGGGCCACGGCCCGTCTCGTCGCCGTCGCGTAGGAGCGGAGCATCTCCAGGAACAACCCGATCACGACCATGCCCAGGACTCCGTGGTGCCACTGCCAGCCCACACCGAGGCCGACGAACCCGTCCACGATCATGATCCCCGCGCCGCCGCCGACGGCCAGCAGCATCCCGGCCAGCACGAGGAGCATCAACGTTCTCGGCACCCTGCGTCCCAAGGCGGTGACCGTGGCGATGGCGACGCACGCGCCCAGCACGCCGGACGCGGTCGCCAACCACTGCGCGGTGGCCGGGTCCAGGAAATAGCCCGCCGCCTCGGCGGCCGACACGGGCGGGCCGCCCGGGAACCCGAGCCGGGCCTGCAGCGCGAAGGCTGCCTTCCCCGCGGCGTACCCGAGGAACAACACGGCCACCGCGTACGCCGGCCACCTGCGCGGACGATCTGAATCAACCATGACTGTGACCGTAGAAGCCGCACACCGGACATCCCTCCCCCCAGCGAGCCAGACGCCTCCCCTGCAGGGGTGAACTCCCCAAGACCCTGCGCCTGCTGTCCATCCTGGACCCGATCGACGACACCTACCGGCGCAAGCTCAACAAGCGGCTCACCGTGCAGGAGTCGCGGCACCGGCCGGCCCGCACGATCTGCCATGGCGGCAACGGGCAGATCCGGAAGGCATCCCGTGAAGGGCAAGAAGATCAACTAGCGGCTCTTGGTCTTGTCGAAGGCCTGCGCAGGCTTGGCGAGATCCCCGGCCTGCCCCATGGCGGGGGTGGAGGGGACCATCGGCGCGCGCGAGCGGCAGCGCCTCCGTGCGGCGGAGATACGGCTGCCGGACCGGCAGGAGGCCAAACGCCGAGCCGCGCTCGGCCGCCGGGCCGATGCCCGGCTGGCCAGGGAGCTGGCGGCGGTGCGGGCGCGGGGGTACGCGCTGACGTACGAGGAGATGACGGCCGGCTCGTGCCCGGCCGCCGCTCCGGTCGTCGTGGCCGGGCGGCCCGTCGCTGCGCTGGGCATCGTGCTGCCCGCGCGGCGGGCGAGCTGCCCCGCCTGGTGGAGCCCCTGCGCGCCGCCGCGGCCGGCATCGCCGAGGCCTACGAGAGGTAGGCCCCGGCTCCCTGGGACGCTATCCCGCCGGCTCGACGACGGTGACCACGTGATTGGTGCTCGTTCCCTTGACGGTCGAGCTCCCGACCAGCGTGACGGTGTAGGTGTGCTTCCCGGCCGTGGCCGGCGTGTCGGTGAAGGCGAACGTCCCGTCGGTGGCGGCGGCCAGTTTCTGACCCTTGGTGGTGACGGTGCCGTCCGGCGCGACGGCCCTGCGGCTGACGGTGACCGTCGTGCGCGGGTAGACGACGCCCTCGGCGGCAAAGGTGCCGCTGAACTCCAGCAGCTCGCCGACGGCGCCCGTCGCGGGCCCGGTCACGGTGAGCGCCGGTTCGTACCTGGCCACCGTGACGGTCGCCGTCGCGTAGTCCCCGTCATACCAGGAGTTGCCCGGCCAGGACAGGCGATACCTGAACGCCCCGATGCCCGGTGGGGTGTCGGTGAACGCGTAGGTCCCGTCCGCCGCTGTGGTGACCTCCCGGAAGGGCCGGTCGGTGCCGTCGGGGAGCCAGCTGTACAGGTGCAGCGTCTGCACGCCGGGGGTCGCCCCGGTGCTGAGCGTGAGCCGTCCGCTGATGGTCAGCGGCTTGAGCGCGTTCGCCTCGGCGGGCGCCGTCAGGGTCAGGGCCGAGGAGTGGTACGGCGCGGACGGCAGCCGCCAGAGGTGCATGCGCCCGGTGCCGGGCTCCTTCAGCACCGCGAAGGTGTAGATGCCGTAGAAGCCGATGCTGCCCGGCACCAGCGCCTTTCCCTGGTGGCCGGCCGTGTAGATCACCTCTCTCGTGGTCGCGTCGTAGACCACGAGCTCCGCCGCGTCACCCGCGGCGGAGTTCCAGCCGCCCACGACGTAGGAGCCGTTCTCGCTGGCCGCGACGGTGGCGGCCAGTTCGTGCCCGGCCGGCCCCTTCTCGTCGTAGGCGTGGGCCCGGTCGAAGGTCGTGGTGTCCCAGGCGTCGAAGCGGTGGGCGCCGGACGGCACCGGCAGCACCGCCGACCCTTGGTAGGCGAGGGCCAGGTCCTCCAGGGGCGGCAGCCCGTCCGCGTCGCCGAGGATCTCGCCGAGCGGGTTGCCCGGGTCGCGGTTGACGTCGTACAGCCTGACGGTGGCGGGGCTGGCTCCCGGCTCCGACACGGCGAGGAAGGCGCCGGCGACCGCGACCAGCGGAGGCCGGGTCGTGGCCGGCCCGACCTTGACCAGGATGGGGGTGGCCCGCACATCGACCGCGACGACCCCTCCCTCACCCGCCCCGCCGCAGCCGTATCCGATCCACAGCCGGTTGTGGGCCTGCGCCAGCGTGGACGGGCACGGATACGCGGACAGATCGATGCGCCGGGTGACGGCGACCGTGGCGGTGTCGATCTCGATCACCTCATGCGTGCCGCTCAGCGTCGCGTACACCTTCCTGGCGCCGTCCGGCGCGGACAGGGCGGTGACTCCGGACAGGCCGCCGATCGTGGTGACGGCCTCGCCGTCGAGGTGCGTGACCACGATCCGGTCGTCGGCGGCGACGAAGACCTTGCCGTGGCCGGCCACCAGGTCCCCGCCCTTGCCCGCGACCCCGAGGTCGGCGACGAGATCGGCGGCCGCGGCGGCGGGGGCTGGGGCGGCGAGCAGGCTCGCCGCCAGGAGCAGGGACCCGGCCAAGGCGACTAATCGGCCGATGCGTTCAGAGGCTGATGGACGCACATGCACTCCGTTCCGAAAGACGATCTTCTTTCTTCGAACGTATATTCGCATGTTGCGGCATCGCCGTGAAGGGCTAGTCGCCGAGTTTCTGGATGCGGTCCTTGAACAGGGTGATGGCGATGGCCGCCTTGTGCGGCTGGCCCTTGAGGAAAGCCTGCGCGAAGCTCTTGGCCTGGTCGTAGGAGACCTTGCCGGGCATGGGCGGCTCGTTCGGGTCGACGTCCACGTCCACCAGCGCCGGGCCGTCGTGGGTCAGCGCCTGCGCGATCGCCCCGACCGCGTCGCCGGACTCGGTGACCTTGGCCCCGCAGCCGCCGCACGACCTGGCCCAGGCGGAGAAGTCGGCCTCATCACCAGCGAGCGTTACCTCCCCATGCTCGAAGAACTTCGGGCGGCCGAGAACTTCCCCCCTGCAGGAGTTCCCGTGGGCGACCCATGGGAGGTCCGCGTGCCGACGACGCTGGTCCACCTGCGTGCCGACAACACGCTGCCGAAGTGGGAAAAGAAGCAGGATGGCATTTGGGCCGAGGTCACCGCTGCCGACGTCCCTACCCCCGGGGTCATTGCTGATGATTCCGAAGACCAACCAAGCCAACGGCGGCCGGGTGGACCGTACGAAGCTGGCCTACCTGGCGCTGGAGGGCGGAGGTGGCAAGGGAGCCACCTTCTTAGGCGCCATCCAGGCGCTGGAAACGATGAAGATCCTGCCGATCGACATCGAAGAATCCAGGGACGAGCCAGATCGCCGGGATCAGCGGCTCGTCGGCGGGCGCTATTACCGCACTACTACTCGGCATGGGGATGACGGCGCAGCAACTCAAGGCTGTGCTCTCCCGATCGTCGACCTTCGCGGGCTTTTTCGACGGACCGGCACCGGGCCAGTACCGACTCGTCAACAGCAGAGGCGAATCGGCGGTGGGAGGCAAACCCAGGATCGACCGCCCCAGCACGGCACGAAGGGCTTTGACCATGGCAGCTCCGCTGCCCATGCTTGCTCTCGGTGCCGCTGCCTCGGCGCTGCTCGACGCCTTGCTTGGAACGTTGGACTCTCCCATGGCTGAGCAGGTACGCCGGGCCCCGCAGGCATATCTCAACAACCTGCTGCTGGATCGGGGCCTGTTCCCCGGGTTCGCTGCCCGGACGTTCTTCCAATCGATGATGTCGCGGCATCTGGGACGCCGCTTGCTCGCCGCAGCGGGTCGCTATCCCGCCAGGGTCCAACCTCCCGAACAGATCGGGTTCGCCACCTTCTATGAACTCACCGGTGTGGATCTGGTGATCACGGGGGTGAGCTACTTCAACCCGGGCCTGCACTGATCCGCGATCAAAGTGACGCTGGGCTTTCCCGTGGCATCTGATTGCTGGAAGTCGTCGTAGTCGCGACGCAACCGCCGTTGGCCTGTTATAACGAGCCGTCTATATCCGACACTATTGTTCTGTGCGGTTGAGACAATATGCCGAATAGCGATGCGAAATCGCGCCATCGAGCGATCTAAGTCACACGCGGGCCGGTCGGGCGGGTCTTCAGAAAACGATCGTTCGTGACTCTTGTGGCTGTTCAGGCGTGTTTTCGGTGGATGACCAGAACAGCAGGTGGCACCGCGAACGTGGTCATGGGGGGGAAGGTTGGGGAGTTCCTGTCGTGGTGCTGGCTGCAGGGATGGGTGCCGCCGATGCTGGTCGACGCCCTGTCCCGGCCGGAGTATCTGTGGTTTCCGCTTTCAGGGTTCAATGCGGGTGAGGACGGCCAGAACCGGACGATGATGGCCCGCACGATCAAGTTCCGGGGTCGCTTCAGGGGCGAGGCGCAGCGGGTGTGGGAGGGTACGACTGGTCGCGGGTGAGGAGCGCACCGAGGGCGGCGGCGAGGAGGGGAAGGCCGGCGGCGACGGCCACGATCGCAGGCCAGGGGGTCTCGAAGGGCACCCGTACCGGTTCCTCCCACGTGGTGCGCACCGTCAGGGGCCACAGCAGCAACATCCCGGCGGGACATCCGGCGATCGCGCCAAGGGCTGTTCCGTACAGGGCGCTCAGACCCGCGCGGAGGGCGCAGAACCATCGGAAGGCCGTGGCTGATCCGTTGCCGGCCCGCCTCAGGACCCGGGCCTGGCGCGCGTTCGCGGCCTTGCCGAAGCCGGCGGCCAGCGCGCACGCGAGGGCGATGAGGAACGCCGCCGCGACGACGGGCAGCCACCCGGTCGAAGCCTCGAAGCCCCGCTCGATGTATGTTTCCGCGACCGCGTCGTCCAGCCGGTCGTCGAGACGTTCTTGCTCTTGCACCGTGACCCGGCGGACAGTGGGGTCCACGATCAGTTCGTCCGGTTGGAGCTGGTAGCCGAGGTCCCGGACGATCTTCGAGGGGACGAAGATCGTCTCCATGTGCGGGTCGGCGGTCCTGGCGGTGACCGCCCGGACGGTCCTGGTGGTCGTTGTCTCGTCGTTCTCGTGGATCTCGTAGGAGAGCTGGACCGAGTCGACCTTCACGTCGGCTGACGTGATCACCACGGCCATGCTCTCGTCGTACGGTGTCGACTGATCGCCCGTGAGGTACCGCAGCAGCTTCTCGTCACCGATGGCCTGGTCCCAGTAGACGGCCTCCTCCGGTATCTCGACGTTCTCCGCCCTCGCACGGAAGTACCAGGATTCGGCCGAAGGGCGCTCGCTCTGGGCGATCGGCACCCCGGGCAATTCCCGCTCGATCGCCGCTTGTACGGTGCCCGCATCGGCCGCCGAGAAAGGCTGCTGCGCGAACAAGGCGCTCGACCGGATCAACAAGCTGCCCGGCCGGGCCCGGGGAGTGTATTCGGCCCTGCTCTGCGTCGTTTCGCCGACCGAGATGACCGTCAGCGCGATGCCGAAGGCCGTCGCCATCATCGCCAGCGTGATCGCGAGCACCGCGCGACCACGACGGTGGGCCAGGTCGCGGGCCGCCAGGCGGAAGGGCAGCGGCAGCCGTTCCGCGTACGTACCGGGGAGCTGCAGCAGCCACGAAGGCAGCGGGCCGAGACCGGCGACAACCAGACCCGCACCTATGAGGGAGATCAGCAGCATCCCGATGGATTCGATGGCGCCGTAGCGCGAATCCTCACGCCCCAGCCAGGCGCCGAGCCCCATCAATAAGACGCCGGCGAACGACACCAACAGTCCCACGACGACGAATCGCAAGCGCATGAACTTGTGGCGGTTGGGCGGGGCAGAGAGCACCGCGGCAGGGATGGCCCAGGCCGCGGGAAGGCCCGCGAACAGGACGAAAAACACGGCCATGAATGCGTACCGTGCAAGATCGAAAGGCATGGCGGAATAGTAGTGAGCCGCACCGGCGACGCATACGCGCCGTGAACGCAGGGAGGCGGCCCAAGGCGATCAGCCGGTCCCCTGCTCCGCTGTTCCCCGAGGCCGGGCCTCCCGGGCTCGCGGCTCGCGGCTCGCGGCGGTGACCGTATGACGGTGGTCGGGTGGCGGGTCAGGCGGTCGGCGCGCGTCGCCGTACCAGCGGCAGGTACACCTCGTCGACGATCTCGATGAGGACGTCGTCGGAGGTGGTCGGGGCTCCGCGCATGACGAACTCGTTGCGCAGCAGGACGATGGCCACGGTGGCGACCCGTGGATGGAGGGCTTCGGGCGAGGCTTCACCGCGTGCGACCGCGCGCCCCAGGATGGTCAGCCAGGGAGCGGCCACGGCGTCGCCGGACTGCTCTCGCAGCTGCGCCAGGGCTTGCGACGCGCCGCCGGCGGCGGACAGCAGCTCGCGCAGGATCGCGCCGAGAGGTGAGCTCCAGTGCCGGTTCGCCTGGCGCAGCAGCTCCAGGACGTCGCCACGCAGGTCGCCGGTGTCGGGCGGCGGGACCGTCGTGGCCAGTTGGCGGTAGGCGGCGATGCCGAGCGCGAGGCGGTTCGGCCAGCGGCGGTAGATGGCGTTCTTGTTGGTGCCGGCACGGGCGGCGACCTTGTCCATGGTCAACCCCGCGTATCCGGACGCGGTGAGTTCGGCCACCGCGGCATGCAGGATCGCCTCCTCCAGCGCGGCCCCACGCCGCCGCGTCCCTCCGGCACCCATCGGATCCCCTCCCCTTACCGGTACTGATCGTACCCTCCCGCGCCGCCTTGTCAGGGCCGTGCTCATAAGCTTAAGGTACGTCCAGTACCCTCAGAGGAAGGCATGAGATGCGAGCCAAAGGCATCAGCTACGACACCGGCTTCGTCCACAAGGGAGTGCTCGGCCGCGGGGACTTAGACCCGGAGGTCGTCAGGCGCGAGCTCCGCATCATCCGCGATGACCTGCACTGCACCGCGGTGCGCGTCATGGGAGGCAACCCGGAACGGATTGAGCTCGCCGCGGCGCACGCCGCCGACCTGGGCCTGGAGGTCTGGTTCTCCCCCTACCCGCTGGAGCTGTCCCCGGAGGAGACGCTGTCGCTGTTCGCCGACTGCGCCGCCCGCGCGGAGCGGCTCAGGGTCCGGGGAGCCGAGGTCGTGTTCGTCACCGGCGCCGAGCTCAGCCTGATGAACAAGGGCTTCCTGCCCGGCGACAGCATCGACGAGCGCGTCGCGTTCCTGCTCCGGCCGGAGCACCTGCGCGAGCAGCTCGGCGAGGTCAGCACCCGCGTCAACGACTTCCTCGGCCGGGCCGTGACACTCGTCCGCGAGCACTTCGGCGGCAAGGTGACGTACGCCTCCGTACCTCTTGAGCGCGTCGACTGGGCGCCCTTCGACATCGTGTCCGTAGATCTCTACCGGTCGGCCGAGATCGCCGACCGGTTCGCCGAAGGCATCCGCGGCCTCGTCGCGCAGGGCAAGCCGGTCGCGATCACCGAGTTCGGCTCGGCCGGCTACCAGGGCGCCGGCGAGAGGGGCGCGCACGGTCTGGAGATCGTGGAGTACGACAAGGACACGCGCGAACCCGTCCGGCTGAACGGTGTGTACCGCCGCGACGAGGCCGGCCAGGCCGCCTATCTGCGCGAACTGCTGGCCGCCTTCGAGGCCGGCGGCGTCGACAGCGCCTTCGTCTTCACCTTCGCCCTGTACGACCACGTCCACCGCCCCGACGGCGACCCCCGCGAGGACCTGGACCTGGCCAGCTACGGCATCGTCAAGGTCTACGAGGACCGTCTCGGCGTCACCTACCCCGGCCTGCCCTGGGAACCCAAGGCCGCCTTCACCGCCCTGGCCGACCACTACCGCCCGGAGGCCGGCTCACCCACCGACCTTCAGCCGGCCGTACGCCACATCGGATAGCCAGGCGCGCCTGTCCTTCATGACGTGGCGGAGCCGACATCGCTGACGTCATGGAATCCGGCTCTGCGGTTGAGGCCGCCGGTGATCCCGGCGACCGTGCCCCGTGGCAGCAGGCGCGAGGCCCAGGTCGCGGCACGGTTGCAGGCGCGACCTGGATAGGAGACGGACCGGCCGCGTGCGAAGTCGTCGAGCGTGTTCGCCGCGACGCTCGCCGGGGTGTCCGCCTTCGGGTCCATGGACGCGGTCGTCCCGCTGAAGAACCCGGTGTCGGTGGCCCCGGGATGCGCTGCCATCACCCGCAGGCCGGTCCCCCGGAGCTCCTCGGTGAGCGCCTCGGTGAACGAGAGCACGAACGCTTTGGTCGCGGCGTAACTCGCTTGGTACGGCATGGGCTGGAAGGCGGCCGTGGAAGCGACGTTGATGATGCCGCCGCGACCGCGTTCGAGCATGCCGGCGCCCACCAGGTGGACCAGGCCCATCAGGGCGGCGACGTTCACCTCGACCGACTGGAGATTGGGTTCGAGAGGGCGGCTCAGGAAGGGGCCGACCGCTCCCAGCCCGGCATTGTTGACCAGGAGGTCCACCTCCAGGCCGAGACGTTTGAGCTCGTCGACCACCGCCTGCGGGGAACGCCGGTCCGAGAGGTCTGCGGCGATCACGTGCACGCTGACGTGGTGCGCGGCTTGGATCCGCTCGGCGAGAGCGTGAAGCGCGCCGGCGGAGCGGGCGACGAGGACGAGGTTCGCACCTCGGCGGGCGAGCTCATGCGCATACGCCTCGCCCAGTCCTTTCGAGGCGCCGGTGACCAGGGCCGTGGTGTTCGAGTAGTCATGCATGAGCGATCGCTTCCTGTCAGATGCGGAAGTTACTTCGAGACTCGAATTAACGTAACACTTCGAGTCTCGAAGTACAAAAGCTAGGATGGGGTCATGACCCGGAGCATCCTTGAAGCAGTGGTGGTCGCGAGCCATGAGCTGTCCATGCTGACCGGCGACCGGATCGCGGCCGTACTGGCTGAGCAGGGTCTGACCCCCGCGACCGCTCAGGCCCTCTGGTTGATCGATCCCGATGAGGCGCCGCCGTCGATGAAGACGATGGCCCATCGGTTGTTCTGCAACGCGCCCAACCTCAGCTTCATCACGAACCAGCTCGTCGAGCGGGAGTTCGTCGAGCGGTCCGTCGACCCTGCCGACCGCCGTTCACGCGTGCTGACCCTCACGGAGAGCGGACGGCGCGCGCGGGCCACCGTGATCGCGGCGACGCTGGCCCTGACCCCGTTCGCTCGGCTGAGCCCCGAGGACCTGCGTGAGCTGATGAAGCTCCTGCGGAAGACGCTCGAGCCCGCCGACCAGGAAACCGGCGGCCCGGCGGCGGCAACAGGCGAAATCCAGGGCTGACACCGGCTGCGGCCCCGCCCGTCCGCCGCCCAGAGCTCGACGGCCGACCCGGCCGACGTCCAGAACTCGACGGGCTGGTCGGCCGTCGCTCAGAGCTCGATGGACTGGCCGTGGCGGAAGACGTTGCGGGGGTCCCAGCGCCGCTTGGCGCGTTGCAGCCGGGGGTAGTTGCCACCGTAATAGAGGGTCGACCAGGGCACTCCGGAGGTGTTCCAGGCGGGGTCGCTCAGGTCGAGGTCCGGATAGTTGATGTAACACCCGTCGGTGGTGTCGTCGGGGACGGGCGCTCCGCCGGGATACATGCTCCGGTACAGGGTGCGGATCCACCGCAGATGGTCGGCGCCGTCCTGGTCCTGCGGCCAGTAGATCTGGTGCTGCAGCTTCATGATGGAGTCGCGCTGCGCCATCGCGGTCTCCTCCGGCCGCAGCCGGTTGACGGCGGAGCCATAGGAGTCGATCTGCACCACCGCCTCACGGGGAGTCTCCCGATCTTCGGTCAGCCCCTTCCACAGTGCGCTGACCTGCTCCGCGGGCAGCGGCCTGCGCATGTAGGCGGACTTGTACTTGCCGCATTTGTCGTTGGGTTTCGGGGCGCCCATGACCCTGCTGATGACCGTCCAGGGCAGCGCCGGGAGCCTGCGGATCCGGCTCTCCCCGGTGATGAGGCCCACCTGCTCGCCGAACGCCTCGCCGATGGCGAAGGCCGCGTGCTCGCCGAGCACCTCGGTCAGCGGGTGCAGCTCTCGCCCGACATCCCGGTTGATCTCCCGCTCGAAGTCGACGATCAGGTCGCGGGCGTGCGGGACATCGGCATCGATCTGGGCGATCAGGCCGATCTCGGGCCGGCTCGCGTGGGTCAGCAGGAGGATGGCGAACAGGTCGGCGTACTCGTCGTCAGGGCCGCCCCGGTGCCGGTCGAAGAAGGCGCCGAAGTTGCCGACGATGCGCCGGAACCGGTCCTCGTCCACCTCCGCCCACTTCCAGCCCCCGGTGGCGAGCAGCACGCTCTTCGGCGCCTGGGGAAGATCGCGGAACCACATCCGGGTGACGATGCCGAAGTTGCCTCCGCCGCCCCCCGTGTGCGCCCACCACAGGTCCCTGAGGTCGGGATCGGCGTCGTCCCTGGTGGCGGTGACCAGCTCCACCCCACCGGCCTCGTCGACGACGGCCACCTCCACGGCGTACAGATAGTCGACGGTGAGGCCGTACTGCCGCGACAGCAGGCCGAAACCGCCGCCGGCCACGTGGCCGCCGAGCCCGACCGTGGCGCACGAGCCACCGGGCAGCGCCTTGCCGGTCGCCTGGTAGAGCTTCTTGTACAGCTGCCCGATGGTGGCGCCGGCCTCCATGCAGACGGCGTCCATGGCACCGTCGGCGTAGACGCCGTCCATCAGCGACATGTCGATGATCACCCGTACGTCGGGAGAGCAGACGAAGTCCTCGTAGCAGTGACCGCCGGAGCGGACCGTGATGCGCGACCGGTGCGGGGGCGCGGGTTCGTGAACCGCCTCCCGCAGCGCGTGCCTGACCTCCTCACCGGTGCGCGGAAGCCGGATGTAGTCGGGCCGGGCGGCCAGCCACCGGGAGTTGAACCCGCGCCGGAGCGGCTCGTAGCGGGGGTCGTCGGGCTCGATCTTGGTCCCGGAGTGACGTGCCATCGTCGAGCCTTTCGAAGTACGGCCTCCTCGGCGGCCGGCGTGGAGCTAGCCTGACCGTCAGTAATATATCAACTTCGCAGAGTGATGAACGATCGCACGCCTCTCACGCGGCAGGCGGCGATACCGACGCCGATCGGCCGGATGCAGGACGACGTCACAACGTCATTCGAGGACCTTGTCGATGAAGGCGGCCAGGTTGGTCCGGGTGCGGGCGGCTCGCTCGTCCATGGAGAGGGTCTCGTCGAAGTCGGCCCCCACAACCGTCTGCTTCTTGCCCCGGATGTAAAGGGAGCAGGCCAGATCGGCGCACAGATACTGCCCGACGGTGTTGCCCAGACGGCCGGCCTCGCCGGTGCGGCGGGCGGTCATCAGCGCCACGCCGCCGCTGGTGTGGGTGGTCAGGCAGAGCGAGCACATGCTGCGCGAGGTGAAGCCTCGCGCGGTGCCGGGGGCCGCCCGGAGCGCGATCCCGGCGAGGGTGCCGTCGTCGCGTTCGGTGACGAGATAGCCGCGCTCGGGGGCGCCGGGATCTCGCCAGCCGAGGAAGTCGAGGTCGTCCCAGGGCTGCTCGTCGAGGTCCCTGGGCACGCCCAGGCGCTTGGTCTCGCCCTTGGAGCAGTTGACGAACGACCCTCGGAGGTCGCTCTCGATGATGGGTCTCATGTACGGCGAGGCTAGCTATCCTAATACAATTAGACAAATTCTTAATTTTGTAAGCCAGTGGAGGGTTCCATGGCACGCGCGGGCATCAATGCCGCACGCCTCACCCAGACGGCGGCGGAGCTGGCCGACGAGATCGGCTTCGACCAGGTGACCGGCTCGGCGGTCGCGCGCCGGCTCGGCATCAAGGACCCGAGCCTGTACGCGCACATCGCCAACGCGCGCGAGCTGAAGGTGCGGGTGGCGCTGCTGGCCCTGGAGGAGATGGCCGACCAGGCCGCCGCCGCGCTGGCCGGGCGCGCCGGCAAGGACGCGCTGGTGGCGCTCGCCAACACCTATCGCGACTACGCCAAGAAGCATCCGGGCCGCTACACCGCCTCCCGGTTCGAGCTCGACACGCAGACCGCGGCCGCCAGCGCGGGACCCCGGCACGCGGAGATGACGCGGGCACTGCTGCGCGGCTACGACCTGCCGGAGCCCGACCAGACCGACGCGGTGCGCCTGCTGGGCAGCACCTTCCACGGCTATGTGAGCCTGGAGATGGCGGGCAGCTTCCGCCACACCCCACGCGACGCCGACGCCTCCTGGGCCTGGACCCTGGACACCCTCGACTTCGCCCTCAGAAACCACCCCAGAAGAGACAGCCCACAGGCATGAACCGCCGCGAGCGGCCGTGAGCGGCCGGTCGGTCAGCGTGCGCCACTCCCTACCCGGCCGGCCGGTCCGTCAGCGTGTGCCACTCCCTACGCGACCGGTCGGTCAGCGTCGCGCCGCTCCCTACACCGACGGACTCCCCTTGTCCGCCACGCCCCCGATGGGGATGTCGCGCAGGGTGAGCACCACGAGCAGGGCACAGCTCCCGGTGAGCGCGATGTCGGCGACGTTGCCGACGAACAGCCCGCCGTAGTCGATGAAGTCCACCACATGCCCCTGGGCGAAGCCGGGCGCCCGGAAGAGGCGGTCGAGCAGATGCGAGAAGGCGCCGCCCAGCAGCGCTCCCAGCACGACCGTCCAGGCCGTCGAGCGCAACCGCCGCCCGACGTACAGAATCGCGGCGACCGCGGCGGCGGCCACGAGGGTGAACACCCACGTCACCCCTTCCCCGATCGAGAAGGCGGCGCCGGGGTTGCGCAGCAGCCGCAACTGGATCAGCTCGGGGATCACCACGATGCGCTCGCCGTTGGAGAGCGCGGAGACCGCCCAATACTTGGCGGCCTGGTCCACGACGAGAACCACCGCGGCCAGCATGAGCATCCATCCGTAGGGCCGCATGTCTCGTCTCATCTCCTGTGCGCATCGTGCTCCCGGCACCCGAAGGTCAAATCTATCGAGACCGGCCGGTGGCCGGTGCACGCCGTCGCGGGGATCATTCGTTGTGCAGGACGGCGGCGATCGTCAGGCGCGCCGCCGACCGCGCCGGCACCAGCGCCCCCAGAACCGCGATCGTGACTCCCGCCAGGGCCAGCGCGGACAGCTGCGGCACGTGCCAGACGTCCTTCATCCACTCGGGGAACACGACGACCGCGACGTTGTCGACGACCAGGCGGTAGGCGAGCATCCCGGCGGGGATCCCGACCAGGCTGCCCGCCGCGCCCACGGCGGCCATCGACGTCACCATCATGATCGTCACCTGGCGCGGCGTCATTCCGATCGACTTGAGCATGCCGAGGTCACGGCGACGCTCGCGAGCGTTGAGCAGGACGGTGTTGAAGACACCGAGCGCCGCCACGACGATCAGCAGCAGGGTGAATACCGAGGCGAACCCGACGACGGTCGTCGTGGCGAGGTCCCCCGAGCTCGAAACGGCCGGGAAAAGGCCGGGGTCGGCCGCCTTGACCGCGTTGGCGTAGCCTCGGGCGTCCGTGCCGTCGGCGAGCCGGACCTCATAGTGGTCGGCGGCGGTGCCGGGGGCCAATGTGGCCAGTGTCGGCCAGGTGGACCACAGGAAGCGGGGGTCGCCGTTCATGAGCTGGCCGACGATGGTGGCGTTGGCCTGCCGGCCGGCCAGCTCCAGGGTGACCTGATCGCCGACGGCCAGGCCGCGCTGGCGGAGGAACGCCGGTGGCGCGGCGAGCTCGCCCGGCCCGGCCGGCCAGCGACCCTGCACGATCTGGGAGGCCAGGGCCGAGGTGTCGCCCCGCTGGAAATTGACGGCACCGCGCTGCGCGAACCCGGCCAGGCGCACGTCTACGAACACCTTGGCGGTCACCTGCGTGGCTCCGGGCAACGAACGCAGCAGCGCCTCGATCTGCCCGTCGCTCAGCGCTGCGGCCCGCTGCCCGAACGCCGGTTCGCCGACTCGTACGCCTACCTCGGTGGGCGCGCCCTGGTTCGTGGTGCCGAAGGCGAGCATCGTGCTGGTCAGCCCGGTCGTGAGGGTGACCGTGGTGACGCCGAGGACGATGGCCGCCATGGTCATCGCGGTCCGGCCGGGCCGGGCGAACGGCAGCCCCAGGCCCAGGCTGACAGCGCGCGGCAGTGGGGCACCGCTGAGCAGGCGCTGCACGCGCAGCCCGCGCCCCGGGCGGGCCGCACTGCCGGCGCTGATCACCTGTGCGGCCGGCAGCCGGTGCGCGCGCAGCGCGGGGATCAGCGCCGCCACGACGACGACCAGCGGCACGCCCACCAGGCTGACGGCCGAGACCCAGGCGCTGACGCCGAGGCCGACGCTCCCCCGTTCGACGCCCTGGAAGGCGGCCCGCAGCACCGGCTCGGCCAGCAGGTTGCCCAGCAGCGTGCCCAGAACGCCGCCGACGGCGGCGGGCACCGACACCATGGTGAGATAGACGGCGACCACCTGGTTCGGGGTGAAGCCGATGGCCTTGAGCACACCGATGTGCCGGGCCCCCGACACGACCGCGCCGCTGACCACGTTGGCGACGATGAGAACGGCGACCAGCAGCGCGAGCACTCCGAACAGGGTCATGAACGGCAGGTAGGCGTCGGCCTGGCTGGAATAGGCCTGTCTCAACGCCAGGTATGACTGCGCCACCCGTAGCGCGCCGGAGGGCACAGCCCTGGTGACCGCGTCCAGACCGGCGCGCAATCCCTCGGCGCCGGGGTCGGGGAACCGGTAGAGCATCTGCACGGCGGTCGGGCGTAGCGCCGTCAGCTGCTCGGGCGTGACCCAGGCGTCCGCCGACCGGCTCATGCCGGCGGCGACGCCGACGACGGTCAGCGGGGGGACGCCGGGTGCCCGCAGCGTGGACCCGAGCGTGCCGGGCCGGAGCCGGTCGTCGGCGGAACGCAGGACGACCTCATGTTGGGCGCCTGCCCACCGGCCGTGCAGCAGGCGGACCCGATCGACCGGGCCGCCGGGGTCGGCCCGGCCCACCAGCGTGAGCGGGCCCTCCGCCTCGGGGATGTCGGTCGTCCTGGGGAAGTCGATGACGACCTGATCGAAGGGACCGGCCGCCGCCTCGACGCCGAGCCGCCTCGCGGTCTGCGCGAGCTGCGCCTTGGTGACCTTGGCGGGGTCGAACACGGCCACCGCGTGGGCGCCGTTCTGCTCGGCGAAGGCCCGGTCGAACGGGGTCGTGGCCGCGTCGAGCAGCCCCAGCGCGAGCGTGATCGTCGTGGTGCCGCACAGGACGACCAGCCCGATGACGACGCTCTGGAGGCCGCGACGCCGCACCGCCGCCCAGGCGGCCAGCCACATCGCGCTCATTCCACGGGCTCCAGGGCGCTCTCGCCGGCCACCCGGCCGTCGGCCATCTCGACCAGGTGGCCGGCGCAGCGGGTGGCCAGCCGTAGGTCGTGGGTGACGATCAGCAGCGTCTGGCCGATCTGGTTGAGGTCGATGAGCAGGTCCATCACCTGCTCTCCGGCACGGCTGTCCAGTGCTCCGGTCGGCTCGTCCGCCAGGAGCAGGGCGGGCCGGTTCATCAGGGCGCGGGCAACCGCCACCCGCTGCCGCTCGCCGCCCGACAGCACCGCCGGGTAGGCGTCTGCGCGGTCGGCGATGCCGAGCTCGTCGAGCAGTTCCAGGGCGCGCATGCGCGCCTGGCGGGCCGGGGCGCCGGTGAGCTGCGACGGCAGGGCGACGTTGTCGAGCGCGGGCAGATCGTCGATGAGGTTGAAGAACTGGAAGATCATGCCGATGTGCCGCCGCCGGAACAGCGTCAGCCCCGTCTCGCTCAGCAGGCGCAGATCCTGGCCGTCGACCGTGACCGTCCCCCCGCTCGGGCGGTCCAGGCCCGCGATCATGTTGAGCAGGGTCGACTTGCCGCAGCCCGAGGGCCCCATCACGGCCACGGCTTCCCCTGCGCGAATCTCCAGGGACACACCGTCCAGCGCCGCTGTCTCGCCGTAGTCCTTACGCACGCCATCCAGGTGTACGACGACCTGGCCGGCCCGGCCTGCACTGATCATGTGCGGAACCCTAGAACAGCGGCGAACCTCCCGGCATCGGCCCCCAGTGCGATCTTTTCCCGGTGCTCATACCAGAGGCGTACGGCGATGGCCCCTCGGTCTGATGCATGACCGCGGGTGGTCTGGAAAGGTGGGGCCGTGGGGGAATCGGTGATCGGCTGGATGCTCGCCGCGCTGGTGACGGTGTGCGCCGTCGCCGGCCGGCTGGGCATGGCTCTGCTGCGTGCGCGCCGGTCGTACGTCAAGGCTCTGGAGGAGCGCGGCTGGCTGCTGGAGCGCGAACGCGAGAGCGCCGCCCGCACCGCCGTCGACGCCGAGCGCGCACGCATCGCACGCGAGCTGCATGACATCGTCAGCCACAACGTGAGCCTCATGGTGGTCCAGGCGGCGACCGCCCGTGAGGTGCTGTCCACGATGCCGGGCGAGGCGGAGGCGGCGCTGCGGGCCGTTGAAGGCGCGGGGCGCGACGCGATGACCGAGTTACGCCATCTGCTGGGCCTGCTCGCGCCCTCGCCGAGCGGCGACGACGAGCCCTACGGCGCCGAGCTGGCGCCGCAGCCAAGCCTCAGCCGGCTCAGCCCGCTGATCGACCGGGTGGCGTTCGCCGGGCTGCCGGTGGAGGTGAGGATCTCCGGGGAGCCGCGCCCCCTGCCCGCCGGCATCGATGTCACCGCCTACCGGATCGTGCAGGAGTCGCTGACCAACGCGCTCAAGCACGGGGACGGGGTGAAAGCCGAGGTCACGATCCGCTACGCCGACCGCTACCTGCGGTTGGAGGTGCTCAACACCGGTCCGAGCGTCCTGACCGGCCGCGCCGACCCGCCGCCGCGGAGGCCGCGTCCGCCCCAGGACGGGCCCGGGCGCGGATTGCTGGGCCTGCGCGAGCGGGTCGCCGTCTACGGCGGCGAGCTGGACGCGCGCAGGCGGCTCGGCGGCGGGTATCGGGTCAGGGCGCGCATCCCGCTGGACCGGCCATGACAGCGGCCGAACCGGTGCCGCGCGTGCTCATCGCCGACGACCAAGCCCTGGTACGCAGCGGCTTCCGCCTGATCCTGACGATGCGCGGGATCAACGTGGTCGGCGAGGCCGGCGACGGCGCCGAAGCGGTGGCGGCGGCGTGCGAGCTGCGGCCCGACGTGGTCCTCATGGACATCCGCATGCCCACGATGGACGGCCTGGAGGCGGCCCGTGAAGTGCTGCGAGAGCTGCCGCACTGCCGTGTGATCATGCTGACCACCTTCGACCTCGACCGTTACATCTATGCCGCACTCGCTTCCGGCGCCAGCGGCTTCCTGCTCAAGGACGTCACTCCCGAGCATCTGGCCGCCGCCGTCCGCCTGGTCGGCACCGGTGACGCCCTGCTGGCGCCCTCGATCACGCGGCGGCTGGTCGAGCGGTTCGCCTCCGGCGCCCGCCATCCCGTCCGTGCCCTGTCCGTGCACCGCGACCTCGCCGCCCTGACACCCAGGGAGCTGGAGGTCCTGGTGCTGCTGGGACAGGGGCTGTCCAACACCGAGCTGGCCGGCGCGCTGAACCTCAGCGAATCCACCGTCAAGACCCATATCGGCCGTATCTTCACCAAGCTCGACCTGCGTGACAGGGCCCAGGCCGTCGTGCTCGCCTACGAGGCAGGGCTCGTATCGCCGGGCGACTCCGGATAGCCGGTCCGCGCCGCAACACGGCACGTCGTGACCCGTACTCCGGGGAGCGGCTGCCTATCGTGGTGGGAGGCAGGTGGCGACTGAGACGGGTGAGCTGCGATGACTGACACGGCGACGCTCAAGCGGCGCATGGGGCGGGTAGGGGTCTGGAACGGCACCCTGGGCGGGGAGTCCGCGGCTTTCGAGCGCGAGGCGGCCGCCGAGGTGGAGCGGCTGGGCTTCAAGACGCTGTGGATCGGGGAGACGCCGACCGGCAAGGAGGCGCTGGTCCATTCGGCGCTCCTGCTGGGCGCGACACAGCAGCTGATGGTCGCGACCGGGATCGCCAGCATCTGGGGCCGTGACGCGACCGCCGCCGCCAACGGCGCGGACGCGCTGGCCGAAGCGTTCGACGGCAGGTTCGTGCTCGGCCTGGGCGTGAGCCACGCCCCCGCGGTGGCGGCGCGCGGTCACGACTACAGCCGGCCGGTCTCGGCGATGCGGACCTATCTGGACGCCATGGACGCGACGAAGTACGCCGGCCCGCTGCCGGAGCCGGCGCCACGCCTGCTGGCCGCGCTCCGCCCCAACATGCTCGAGCTCGCCGCGCAACGTGCCCAGGGGGCGCACCCGTACTTCGTGCCGGTCGAGCACACCGCGCGCGCTCGTGCGGTCCTCGGCCCCGAGCCGATCCTGGCGCCGGAGCAGACGGTGGTGCTCGACACCGATCCGGCGCGGGCGCGGCGGACCGCCCGCCGTTTCATGTCGCTCTACCTGGCTCTGCCGAACTACGTGAACAACCTGCGCGAGCTGGGCTGGAGCGACGAGGACTTCGCTGACGGCGGCAGCGACGCGCTGGTGGACGCCATCGTGGCCTGGGGCGAGCCAGACAAGATCATCGATCGGGTACGGGCGCACCTGGACGCGGGCGCGGACCACGTCTGCATCCAGCCGCTCGCCGACACGCCGCGCGACGCCCTGGAGCACCTGCGCGTCCTGGCCGCCGCCGACGTGATCTCGACCTGACGGCCCTAGCCGGTACGCAGGCCGAGCGCGTCCGCGGCGGCGGCCAGGGCGCCGATGTGCTCGTCGGCCGAACGCAGTCCCGCCTTCATGGTGTTGACGGCGAGGTGCGTGGCGCCGGACTCCCGCCATCGGCGGGCCGACGCCACCAGGTCCCCGGC
The DNA here is from genome assembly GCF_035920485.1 of Nonomuraea glycinis. Lineage (GTDB taxonomy): Bacteria > Actinomycetota > Actinomycetes > Streptosporangiales > Streptosporangiaceae > Nonomuraea > Nonomuraea glycinis. The sequence continues at coordinate 7,540,659 of NZ_CP109166.1, read as the reverse complement.
GTCGCCCGTCCAGCTGACCCGGCCTTCCATGCCGAGCGTGGCCGGGTCACGCCCGGCCTGCGCGGCGGCCTCCTCGACCATCGCCTTGGCCGCGTCCAGATCGGGCCCCGGGGGCATCTGCGGGAACCACCCGTCGGCCAGGCGTCCGGCCCGGCGGTAGGCCGGGGGTGACTGCCCGCCGAACCAGACGGGGATCGGCCGCCGTACCGGCAGCGGCGCCAGGCCCGCTCCCGTCACCCGGTGGAAGGCGCCGCCGAACGTGACCGACTCCTCGGTCCACAACCGGCGCATCAGCCCGACCTGCTCCTCGATCCGCCTGCCCCGGGTGGTGAAGTCCTGGCCGAGCGCCTCGTACTCGACCTGGTTCCAGCCGAGCCCCACGCCCAGCCGCAACCGGCCGGCACTGAGCAGATCGACCTCCGCCGCCTGCTTGGCCACCAGCACCGTCTGCCGCTGCGGCAGGATGATGACGCCGGTGACGAGTTCCAGCGAGGTCAGCGCGGCGAGATAGCCGAACAGGACCATCGGCTCGTGGAAGGTGCTGCGCAGGTCATAGGGCCCCTGCCAGCCCTGGTGGACCGCGGGGTCGGCGCCGACGACGTGGTCGTAGGCCATCAGGTGCCGGAAGCCCAGCTCCTCGGCGGCCTGCCCGTACGCGCGCACCGCACCCACGTCCGCGCCGATCTCGGTCTGCGGAAAAACGACACCGATTCGCATACAGGACTCCCGTCAAGTCGGCTTCTTTCGCTTCCTTTCCTGCCCAGGGCTCCCCCACGCGACGCTCCGGTGGTGTCCCGTCGTGCGGGCGAGGCCGACTAGACACTCCGTGTATAAACCATGTGTATAGTGCTCGGCATGTCCGTTGGTTTCGCCCTGCTGGGCCTGCTGGAGTCCGGCCCACGACACGGTTACGATCTCAAGCGCTTCTACGACGAGCGGTTCGGCCACGGCCGGGCGCTGCACTACGGCCAGGTCTACTCGACTCTCGCGCGGCTGCTGAAGAACGGCCTCGTGGAGGTGGAGTCCGAGCCCGGCGACGGCCCGGAGCGCAAGCGGTACGCGATCACCTCGGCCGGCGTCACCGACGTGGCGGGCTGGCTGGCCCAGCCGGAGAAGCCCGAGCCGTACCTGCAGAGCACGCTCTACACCAAGGTCGTCCTGGCGCTGCTCACCGGGCGGGACGCCGCCGACCTGCTGGACGGCCAGCGCGCCGAGCACCTGCGGCTGATGCGCGAGCTGACCCGCCGCAAGAGCGACGGGGACCTGGCCGACCAGCTCATCTGCGACCACGCCCTGTTCCACCTGGAGGCCGACCTGCGCTGGCTGGAGCTCACCGCCGCCCGCCTCGACCAGCTCGCCGACCAGGTCCGCCCGTGATGGCGGCCCCCCTGGCCGATGACGCCCTCCTGACCGCCGAGGACCTGCACCTGAGCTTCGGTCCCACCCCGGCGTTGAGCTCCGCGTCGCTGCGGGTGTACGCCGGGGAGGTGCTGGCGCTGATGGGGCCGTCCGGCTCCGGCAAGTCCACGCTGCTGCACTGCCTGGCCGGGATCCTCTCCCCTGACTCCGGCCGGGTGAGGTTCGACGGCCATGATCTGTCGGCGATGTCCGACGCGCGGCGCAGCGCGCTGCGGCGGACCGAGTTCGGTTTCGTCTTCCAGTTCGGGCAGCTGGTGCCCGAGCTGAGCTGTCTGGAGAACGTGGCGCTGCCGTTGCGGCTGGCCGGCGTCGGCCGTCGCCAGGCGCAGCGGTCCGCCGCCGAATGGCTGGACCGCCTGGAGGTCGCCGACGTGGCCGGTAAACGCCCAGGGCAGGCTTCCGGCGGGCAGGGGCAGCGGGTGGCCGTGGCCCGCGCGCTGGTCACCCGTCCGCGGGTGATCTTCGCGGACGAGCCGACAGGGGCGCTGGACTCCCTGAACGGGGAGCGGGTGATGCGGTTGTTCACCGCGGCGGCCCGGGAGACCGGCGCGGCGGTGGTGCTGGTGACCCATGAGGCACGGGTCGCCGCCTACTCCGACCGGGAAGCCGTGGTCCGCGACGGCCGCGTCCGCGAGCAGGAGTATGTGCGGTGAGGGCCGGGCGGTGGGGGGCTGAGCTGGTGTTGGGGGTTCGGCTGAGTGTGGCGGGGCGCTCGGGCTGGGCCCGGCTGGCCCTGATCTCCGTCGGGGTGGGGCTCGGGGTGGCGATGTTGCTGATCGCCGCGACGATCCCGTCTCTGGTGGCGGCCCGCGACGCCCGGCTCGCCGCCCGCGCGGTCGACCCGGCGGAGCCGGTGCCCCGGGGCGCCGACACGCTGCTGACGGCCGCCGTCGACTCGCATTACCGGGACCGGACGATCCACGGGCGGCTGGTGCGGCCGGAGGGTGCGCGGGCTCCGCTACCGCCCGGCGTGACCAGGTGGCCGGCTCCCGGCGAGATGGTGGTCTCACCGGCTCTCGCCCAGCTGCTCGCCGCCGAGGAGGGGGCCCTGCTGCGTGGCCGGTGGGGTGCGCGGGTGGTCGGCACGATCGGCGCGCAAGGGCTGGCCGGCCCCGGGGAGTACGCGTTCTACCTCGGCACCGACCGGCTGACCGAGGACTCCGCCACCCGGATCCGGTCATACGGCACGCGGGACGCCGACGAGGGGATCGCGGCGATTCTGCTGCTGCTGGGCGCGGTCGGCCTGGTGGTGCTGCTGCTGCCGGTCGCGGTCTTCCTGGCCACCGCGGTGCGTTTCGGCGGCGAGGCCCGTGACCGGCAGCTCGCCGCGCTGCGGCTGGTGGGCGCGGACGCCGCCATGACGCGCCGGATCGCCGCCGGGGAGACCCTGGCCGGCGCGCTGCTGGGGCTCGTCGCCGGTGGGCTGCTCTTCCTCGTGGCAGGCCTGCTGGCCGGCCGGTTCGTGCCGGCCGACATGAGCTTCTACCTGGCCGATCTCCGGCCGGCCCCGGCCCTGGCGGCGCTGGTCGTGGTGCTCGTCCCGGTCGCCGCGGTGCTGGTCACGGTGTCCTCGCTGCGGCGGGTGGTGGTCGAACCGCTCGGCGTGGTCCGCCGTGGTGGTGAGCGCCGTCGCCGGCTGTGGTGGCGGCTCATCCTGCCGGTGACCGGCCTCGGCCTGCTCGCTCCGATGTTCTCCGGCGGTTCCGGTCTCACGGATGGATTGGCGTACCAGGTCATGGCGGGGGTGGCGGCGCTGCTGATCGGCGTGGCGCTGTTGCTGCCCTGGCTGGTGGCGGCGGCGGTCCGCCGGCTGGGAGGCGGCGGCGTCGCCTGGCAGCTGGCGGTACGCCGGCTGCAGCTCGACAGTGGCACGGCCGTGCGCGCGGTGTCCGGCATCGCCGTCTCGGTCGCCGGCGCGATCGCGCTGCAGGGGCTGCTGGTCGCGGTGCAGGCCCAGTACACGCAGGAGACCGGGCGGGACACCGGCCGGTTCCAGGTCGTGGTGCTGCCGCACGCCGGCACCCACGAGCGCTGGATGGCCTCGCTCAGCACCGCTTCCGGGGTCCGCGCGGCCGGCTCAGTGGCACAGGTGGCGGCCACACCGGCGCGATCGACCGCACAGGCGGCCAGGACCAGGCTGAAGGTCGGCGACTGCGCCGTCTTAGGGCAGCTCGCCGAGCTTGACGCCTGCGCCGATGGCGACACGTTCGTGGTCGCCGGGCCGAACGCGGCGGTGCCCCGCGCCGGCAGCGCTTACACCCTCGGCGAACCGGGCGAGCGGGCCCCGCGGTGGACCCTGCCCGCCTCGGCCCGCACCGTCCCCGCCGTCCAGGGCGACCTGCCCCAAGCCGGGACGACCCTTCTGGTCACCCCTGCCGCGCTGCGCGGCACTCGTCCGGACCTGTCGTTCTTCGACCTTTATGTGGGCTTGGATCCCGCCGATCCCGACGCCCTCGACCGGCTCCGCAACGCCGCCGCCCAGGTCGACCCGACCGCCCAGGTCATGCTGATCCAGACGCGGACCGTGGAGGAGACGCTGGTGAGCATCAGGCAGGGGCTTCTCGTGGGCGCCACGGCGCTGCTGCTGCTCATCGGCGCGAGCATGCTGGTCAACGTCGTCGAGCAACTCCGCGAACGGCGCCGGCTGCTCGCCGTGCTCGTCGCCTTCGGCACCCCCCGGGCGACCCTGGCCGGGTCCCTCCTCTACCAGATCGCGATCCCCGTACTGCTCGGCCTGTCCTTGGCCGTCGTCACCGGCGCCGGCTTGGCGGCGATCCTGCAGGCCACCGCATCTGCCCCGATCCGGCTCGACTGGCTCGGCATCGGCGCCACCTCCGGCGCGGCCGCCCTGGTCGTCCTCCTGACCACCACGACCAGTCTGCCGCTCCTCTGGCGGCTGACCAAGCCAGGCGGACTGCGCAGCGAGTGAATCCCATCCACAACCGATCAGGAAGACACACATGAACACTCCCGGACGTACCCGCACCTTGACGATCGCCGCGATCCTTCTGGTCGTCCAGGCGGTCCTCGAACTCACCGACCTCGCCTTATCGTTCGCGCTCCGCGATCTCCTGGGCGGGGAGATGACCGCCGACGCGCTCGCCAAGCAGCTCTCCGAGGGGCCCACGAACATCTCCTGGCTCGGCGTCTCCACCTCGGTGCTGGTGTCGGCGATCTTCGTCGTGCTGGCCGCGCTGGTGCTCCGGGGCAGCACCACGGCCCGGGTCGCCGCCTGGGTGTTCGCCGGCCTCGGCCTGCTCGGCTTCGCGGCCGGCGCCCTGTTCAGCACTCCGGCGCCGGCGAATCCGTCGGTGCCCGGCTGGTATCTGGAGTACAGCGGGCTCGCCGCCGCGCTGACACTGGTGGCCTATGTCGCGATCATCGTGCTGCTGGCGCCGCGCCCCTCCGGCTTCGCCAGGCGTCCCGTGCCCACAGGCTGACTCGAAGCCGTAAAGCCTGGGTCGAGGCCGCCGGGCTTGGGTCGTTCAGTCGTCGCAGACGAGTTCGCCCTCCCAGGCTTCTCTGCCTTCCATGACGGCGAAGGCCGCGATGACGAATCCGGCGACCGCGTCGATCCAGGTCCAGCCGAAGGCGGCGTAGGCGAGCAGCCCGGCGCAGGTGGACACGCTCAGCCAGGCGCACAGCCTGGTCTCGGCGGCGTCGGCGATCACCAGCCGGGAGTTCATCTCGCGCCCGGCCTTGCGCTTGAGGTGCGCCAGGGCCGGCATGACGGCGATGGAGACGCCGGTCAGCGCGATCCCGACGATCGAGGTGTCGGGAGCCTCGCCGCCGATCAGATCGCGTACGCCCTCGACGACGACGTACGCGGCCAGCGCGAAGAAAGTGATCGCGATGAACTTCAGCGCCCGCCGTTCCTTGACCGGATCAGGCTCGCCGCCCCGGATCTCGGCGAGCAGCCGGGTGAGCACCACCGCGGCGGCGGCCACCTCGATGCCCGAATCGATGCCGAACCCGATGAGCGAGATCGCCGAGGCACCGGCACCGGCGGCGAGGGCGATGACCCCCTCCACGACGTTGTAACCGATGGTGAAGCGGGCATAGCCGACCGCGCGGCGTGCGGCGGACCCGGTCACGGCGGGCAGCCGCGCATCGCTCACCTGCCCGCCGCCGGCTCGGGGCGCAACGCGGCCGTGTGCCCGGTGGCGGCCAGCAGTTGCTCGGCCGAGGCCAGGAGATCCATCAGCTCCGGCCGGGTCAGCGCGTAGAACGACTGGCGGCCCTCGGCGCGGTAGTCGATCAGCCCGCAGTCGCGCAGGCAGGCCAGGTGCTTGGACACCGTGGACTGGGCCAGCCCGAGCTCACCGGTCAGGTCGACCACCCGCGCGGGCGGCGAGCATCTCCAGAACGCTTGATTAGATAGAGCTCTAATTTGACAGGCCTCTAATCCATCGGACATCCTGCCGATGAGTGTACTTAGACAGACTTCAAAACAGCGCGGGGCGCGATCCCCGCGCGGACCCATGAGGAGATGCGCCATGAGCGGATGCTGCGGTCCTGCCGCCGTCGAGCTGGAGCCGAGCAGGCAGGCGGTACGGCCTGACGAGCTGCCCGTCGTGGTGATCGGCGCGGGCCCGGTGGGGCTGGCCGCGGCGGCCCACCTGGCCGAGCGGGACCTCGACTTCGTGGTGCTGGAGGCGGGTGAGCGGGCGGGCGCGTCGGTGGCCAAGTGGGGCCATGTGCGGGTGTTCAGCCCGTGGCGGTACAACATCGACGCGGCGGCCCGCCGCCTGCTGGAAGCCGGCGGCTGGAGCGCACCTGACCCCGAGTGGCTGCCGACCGGCGCCGAGCTGATCGATGACTACCTGGCCCCGCTGGCCGGACTGTTCGGTGACCGGGTCCGCCTGGGCGCGAAGGTGAGCGCGATCAGCAGGCTCGGCTACGACCGGGTGCGCACCGGCGGACGTGCGGCCGCGCCGTTCCTGATCCGCCTGGCCGACGGAAGCGAACTGCACGCCCGTGCCGTCGTCGACGCCTCCGGCACCTACGCCACCCCCAACGTGCTCGGCGCGAGCGGCCTGCCCGCCCACGGCGAGGCCGAAGCCGGCGACCTGGTCGACCACGCGCTGCCCGACGTGCTCGGCACCGACCGCGACCGGTACGCGGGCCGGCATGTCCTGGTCGTCGGCGCCGGCCACTCGGCCGCCACCACCCTGCTCGCCCTCGCCCAGCTGGCGGACACCCCGATCACCTGGGCCATCCGCGCCGGCGACGCCCGCCGTGCCTACGGCGGCGGCGACGCCGATGCGCTGCCCGCACGCGGCGCGCTCGGCACCCGGCTGCACGCCCACGTCGAAAGCGGCCGTATCCGCCTGGTGACCGGCTTCTTCACCCACGCCGTCGAACGCGACGGCGAGCAGGTGCGGGTGGTCAGCCGCGACCCGTCCGGCGCCGAGCGGACCATCACCGCCGAGCGCATCGTGGCCGCCACCGGCTACCGTCCCGACCATGTGATCGCCGGTGAACTGCGGCTCGACCTCGACGCGATTCTCGGCTCCACCCGCGCGCTGGCCCCGCTGATCGACCCCAACGCGCACTCCTGCGGCACCGTGCCCCCGCACGGGGCCGACGAGCTGGCCCACCCCGAACCCGGCTACTACGCGCTGGGGGTCAAGAGCTACGGCCGCGCGCCCACGTTCCTGCTGGCCACCGGGTACGAGCAGGCCCGCTCGGTCGTCGCCGCCCTGGCCGGCGACTGGGCGGCTGCCCGGGACGTACGGCTGGACCTGCCGGAGACCGGCGTGTGCTCTTCCAACCTGGCCGAGGCCCAGGAACAGCGGGCCGGCCTGGCCATCGGGATCAGCGGCGGCCTGCTGCCGCTGGTGACCACCTCCCAAGGGGGCGGTTGCTGCGGCTGACCGCGCCCGAAGAGCGCCGCGCCGCCGGATCGCTGATCGGCTACCACCGCCTATGATTTAGACAAGCATCGAACCACCAGCCGCTAGGTCCGGAGGCTTCCGCATGACCGCCACCACCCTCCCCCTCGCCCCGAGCGGCACGGACGCGCAGGACGCGGTGTGCTGCGCGCCGATCGCCCGCCGGCCGCTCGGCGAAGGCGAGGCTGCCGAGCTGGCCGTGCTGCTCAAGGCGGTGGCGGACCCGGTCCGGTTGCGGCTGCTGTCGATGATCGGCTCCCATGCGGGCGGCGAGGCCTGTGTGTGCGATCTGACCGACGCCTTCGACCTGACCGCCCCCACCATCAGCCACCACCTGAAGGTGCTGCGCACCGCCGGACTGATCGGCAGCGAACGACGCGGCACCTGGGTCTACTACTGGATCATCCCCGGACAGGTGGCCCGGCTGGGCGCTCTGTTCACCCCGCTGAGCGGACCGGCCGGGCCATGAGCGCCGGCCCCGCGCAGCGGGGAGAAGGCTCGCGTACGACATCACCGACGTCGGACCGGCGTGCTTCCGGTCAGACGCCGGCCACGGAGCTGCGCCGTTCCATCATCACGACATCGCGCCATACGTCGTAGTGGCGGCCGATCCGCTCACGGACGCCCACCACGCGGAACCCGAACGCCCGGTGCAGGGACAGGCTGGCGGCGTTGTCCGGGAAGATCCCGGTCTGAATCGTCCACACGTTCGCGTCCTCGCTGCCGGTCACGAAGGCCGACAGCAGCGCCCTGCCGATGCCGGCGGCCTGGACGTCCGCCGCGTGCACGCTGTGGCCGACGACCTCTTCATGCGCCATGGCGCTGCTCCTTCACTCGCAGGTGGGCACGGCCGGCGCCGGATGGCCCATGACGACGTCGGCGGCGGTCGGGAAACAGCTCACGCAGGCTTCGTTGATCCGGTGAAAGCTTGAGGTGCCCTGGCCGCTCGATGAGCAAACCCCGTACGGGCGTGGTCAGGCAGGGTCCTCGGGTGCGTCGGTGATGCGGTAGCCGACGCCGGGGGTGGTGGTGATGACGCGGGGATCGCCGAGTTTGCGGCGTAGCCGGCTGATGGTGACGGTGACGGTGTTGGTGAGCGGGTCGGCGTACTCGTCCCAGACCTGTTCGAGGAGGTCCTCGGCGCTGAGGAAGGCGGGGGTGGCGCTCAGCAGGGCTTCCAGGAGGGCGAACTCCTTGACCGACAGGTCCAGGTGGCGGCCGTCGCGGGTGGCGACGCGTCGTACGGGATCGAGTTCGATGCCCGCCGCGCGCAGGACGCGCGCGCGGGCGGCGGGCCGGCGGCGGGCCAGCGCGCGGATGCGCAGGACGAGCTCGGGGAAGTGGAACGGCTTGGCGAGGTAGTCGTCGGCGCCCAGCGCCAGGCCGCTGACCCGGTCGCCGGGCGCGCCGGCGGCGGTCAGCATCAGGACCATCACCCGCTGGTCGTGTTCGGTGATCATTTGGCAGAGGGTGTCGCCGTGGATGCCCGGCAGGTCTCGGTCGAGGACGATCACGTCGTAGGGGTTGAGGTCGAGCTTGGCCGCGGCCTCCAGCCCGTCGTGCGCCACGTCCACGGCCATGCCCTGGTCGCGCAGCCCTTCGGCCAGGACGGCGGCCAGAGCGCGGGCGTCCTCCGCCACCAGTACCCTCACGCTCGAACCTCCGCCCCCGGGACTGACGGAACCTCCGTCACGACACCCCTCATGCCCGAACCTCCGCCGGTGGCAGCGTGACGGCGACCCGGAGGCCGCCTTCCGGCCGGGCGCGCAGGTCCACGTCGCCGCCGTGCGCGGTGGCGATGGCGGCGACGATCGACAGGCCCAGCCCGGAGCCGGTGTCGGAGCCGGTGCGATCCGCGGCGAGCCGCTGGAACGGCTCGACCAGCCCCGCCACCTGCGCCTGGTCGAGCACGCGCCCGCCGGTCTCCACGACGAGCAGCGCGCCGGAGGCGACGGTGACCTTGATCCAGCCGTGCTCGTGGTTGTGCACGATGGCGTTGTCGATCACGTTGCCGACCATGCGGGACAGCAACGTCGCGCTGCCCCGGGTCCAGGCGTCATCGAGCTCGTCGTGGACGGTGAGGTCCTTGGCGGCCAGGTCGGCGGCCCGGGCGTCCAGGGCCGCCGCCACCAGGCGCCCGAGCGAGACCGCCTGCCGGTCGACGAGAGCTCCGTGCTGGGCGCGGGCGAGGGTGAGGAAGCCCTCCAGGAGGCGGTCGACCTGGTCGAGCTCGGTGCGCAGCCGGTCGGCCAGGGCGACGGTCTGTACGGGCACCGGGCCGGGTTTGGCGATGGCCACGTCCAGGGACGCCCGCATGGTGGCCAGCGGGGTGCGTAGTTCGTGGGAGGCGTCGGCGACGAACCGGCGTTGCGCGGCGAAGGCGCCCTCCAGCCGGCCGAGCAGGTCGTCGATGGTGTCGGCGAGATCCTTCACCTCGTCGGCCGGGCCCGGCACCGCCAGCCGCGCGTGCAGGTTGTCGGCGGAGATCCGGCGGGTGGCGTCGGTGATCGTCCGCACCGGGAGCAGCACCCGGCCCGCGATGAGGTGGCCCAGCACGGGTGACAGCACGGCCACGACGGCGAGGGCGACCGCCGAGCCGATCAGGATCTGGCGGGACTGAGCCTCCCGCGCCTCCGACAGCTGGGCGATGAGCGCCTGCGCGGCGGCGTCGGCAGGCCCGCCCGGTGGCTGCCCGACGGGCGCGCTCTCGCTGATCCGCGTCCCGCTCAGGCCGATGAGGTTGCTAATGACCAGCAGCCCGACGGCGGAGGCGAGGAACACGCCCGCGTACATGAGGGTGAAGCGCCACCGTACGGTGGCCAGGCGTCGCGGCATCGGTCTCCCCCAAGAGTGCAGGACTCCAGGATGCCGTGCCGGACCTAACAGCGGTGTGACAGCCCTTGTTCGGCCCACGTAAGGCGCGTATGCGTACAACCGATCCCATGCAAGCAACCATCGAAGTGTCCGGGCTGCGCAAGCGGTTCGGCCCGACCCTGGCGCTGGACGGCATGTCCTTCACCGTCCGGCCGGGGCAGGTCACCGGGTTCGTCGGGCCCAACGGCGCGGGCAAGTCCACCACCATGCGGGTGATCCTCGGCCTGGACGCCGCCGACGAGGGGCACGCCCTGGTCGGCGGACGGCCGTACACGAGCCTGCGCACACCCCTGCGCCACATCGGCGCGCTGCTGGACGCGGCGGCGCTGCAGCCGAGCCGCAGCGCGCGCGACCATCTGCGGTGGCTGGCCCACTCCCAGAAGCTGGCCGGCCGGCGGGTGGACGAGGTGATCGAGCAAGTCGGGCTGACCTCGGTGGCCCGCCGCAGGACGGGCGGTTTCTCGCTCGGCATGCGGCAGCGGCTGGGGATCGCCGCGGCACTGCTCGGCGACCCGCCGGTGCTGATGCTGGACGAGCCGGTCAACGGGCTCGACCCCGAGGGCATCGTGTGGATCCGCGGCCTCCTGCGCTCGCTGGCCGGCGAAGGACGCGCGGTGCTGATCTCCAGTCATCTGATGAGCGAGCTGGAGGACGCCGCCGACCGGCTCGTGGTGGTCGGGCGTGGCCGGGTCATCGCCGACACCGGCGTGGCCGAGCTGATCGCCGCCGCCGCCGGTGGCAGGGTCACGCTCCGCACGACGGCGCCGGAGCGCGCGCGGGCGGCGCTGGCCCACGCGAGCGCCGCCGTGACCGTCACCGGACCGGACACGCTCGTCGTCGCGGGGCTGCCCGCCGAGCGGGTCGTGGCCCTGCTCACCGCGGGCGGGGTGCCGTTCGCCGAGGTGGCCGCCCACCGCGTGACGCTGGAGCAGGCGTACCTGGAGCTCACCAGGGACGCGGCCGAGTTCCGGGGCACGGCGTGAGGGCGGTGCGCGCGGAGTGGACGAAGTTCAGGACGGTACGCGGCTGGGTGCTCGCCCTGGCCGCGGCGGCGCTGGTCATCGTGCTGCTCGGCCTGTCGTCCGCCTCGGGCAGCCTCGCGTCGTGCGGCGCCGGTCCCGTGGAGAGCGCCTGTCCCGCGGTTCCCGTGGGGCCGGGCGGGGAGGCCGTGGAGGACAAGTTCTTCTTCGTGCACCGGTCGCTGGCCGGGGACGGCGGCATCACCGCCCGCCTGACCTCCATGACCGGCGAGATCCGCAAGCCCGACGTCACCCCCGGGGTCCGTAATGTCGTCGCGGGGCTCGTACCGTGGGCGAAGGCCGGAGTCATGGTCAAGGAGAGCACCGAGCAGGGCTCGGCGTACGCGGCGGTGCTGGTCACCGGGGCGCACGGGACGCGGATGCAGCACGACTTCACCCACGACGTGGCCGGGCGTCCGGGCGGCGTGTCGCGGGACGCGCCGCGCTGGCTGCGGCTGACCCGCTCCGGCGACACCCTCATCGGGTACGAATCCGCCGACGGCACGAACTGGGCCGAGGTCGGCACCGCTCGCCTGACCGGGCTGCCGGCCACGGTCGAGATCGGGCTCTTCGCCGCCTCCCCCGGCGATCTGACGGTGACCCAGGGAGATCTCGGCGGATCCGTCTCGGCCTCGCGCTTCACCGAGGCCACCGCCGTCTTCGACCAGGTCGCCCTGGCGGGCGAGACGTCCGGCGGGTGGCGCGATGACGACGTCGGCGTCACGAAGGCGCCCGACGGGTCGGCCCACCATCCGGGCCGGGCCGGCCGGTCCGGCGGCACGTTCAGTGTCACCGGGGTGGGCGACATCGCGCCGTCCATCGAGGGGCAGACCGTCGAGCGCACGCTCACCGGGGTGCTGACCGGCCTGATCGTGGTGATCGTGGTGGCGGTCATGTTCATCACCGCCGAGTACCGGAACGGGCTCATCCGCACCACCCTGCTCGCCGTCCCGGGCCGTGGCCGGATGCTGGTGGCCAAGGCCGTCACGATCGCCGGGGTCACCTTCGCCGCCGGGCTCGCCGCCACCTGGATCACCCTCACGTTCGGCACCCGGATCCTGCGCGCCAACGGCAACCAGATCCTTCCGGTGTCCCAGCTCACCGAGGTGCGGGTGGTCGTCGGCATGGCGGCGCTGCTCGCCGTCGCCGCGGTGCTCGCCCTCGCCCTGGGCGCGCTGCTCCGGCGCGCGGTCGGCGCGGTCATCGCGACCGTGCTGCTGCTCGTGGTCCCGCACGTCCTGGCGACCACCTCCGTGCTGCCCGACGCGGCCGCGCGGTGGCTGCTCAGCGTGACTCCGGCCGCGGGCTTCGCGATCCAGCAGAGCATCCCCGAGTACGCCCACGTGCTCGGGCACTACGCGCCGCTCGCCGGGTTCTACCCATTGGCGCCGTGGGCCGGGTTCGCCGTGCTGTGCGGCTACGCGGCGCTGGCCCTCGGTCTGGCCGTCGTCCAGCTGCGCCGGAGGGACGCATGATGCGATACCTGCACGCGGAATGGACGAAACTTCGCACCCTGCCCAGTACCGGCCGGCTTCTGCTCGCTCTGGTCGCGGTCACCGTCGCCGTGAGCGTCGCGGCGGCCACCGTCGTGTCCTGCGCCTCGGCCGGCTGCGGCTACGACCCCGCCAAGATCAGCCTTTTCGGGATTCAGGCGGGTCAGGCGGTCGTCGCCGTCCTGGCGGTGGGGGCGATCAGCGGCGAGTTCGGCACCGGCCTCATCCGCACCACCCTGGCCGCGATGCCGAACCGGATCGCCGTCCTGGCCGTGAAGGCCGTCCTGCTCACCGGGCTGACACTGGCCGCAGGCGGCCTCGCCGTGCTCGGGTCCGCCCTGGCCGGGCAGCGCATCCTGCTCGGCAACGGCTTCCCCCCGGCCCTGCTGGCCTTCGACGGGCCGATGGTGCGCGCCGCCGTCGGCTCGGTCCTCTACCTCGCGCTGGTCGCCCTGCTCAGCCTGGGCATCGCCACCGCCGTACGGGACTCCGCGGCCGCCATCGGCGTCGTCCTCGGCCTGCTCTACCTTTTTCCCGCCGTCATCCTCATGATTCCCGACCCGGACCTCGCCACCTTGCTGTGGCAGATCTCCCCGACGACCGCCGGGCTCACCATCCAGGCGACCACTCAGCTGTCCGGTCTGCCCCTCAGCCCGTGGGCCGGCCTGGGCGTCCTGGCGGCATGGGCCGGCGCGGCCCTCGTGACCGGCGGGCTGCTGCTGCGGGCACGGGACGCGTGACAGGTCAGCGGCTGAAGGAGCGGCGCGGGTCGTCGTCGATCCGCACCTCTTCACGAGCCGGTCCAGCGCAGCGTGGTGATACCAGCCGCGAAGGGCTCACCCAGACTCTGCCGCTAACCCGGTGAGCCCGATGCGAAGGCTCGATCCCCACGTGTGGAGGCGGGTTTTCTTCCTGAACGGGTCACGCCGTCCCAACACGCGGCGGCCATCACCTCGTCAAGCAGGCGCAGCGACGCCTGACGCTCCTCGATCTCGCCGACCAGCCGCGCCCGCACCGTTTCCAGTTCCCCGGTCAGCTCCCCGGACAGCACGACCCCGTCGGCGTCGCGGCACGCAGCGGGCAGCACCGGCGACTTTGGCGCTGGACAGGCCCGCCGCGTACAGCAGTTGAATGCAGCCGACCACGTCCACGGCGGCCTTGGTGTACTCGCGGTAGCCGTTGGCGGCCCGCGCCGGCACCAAGAGGCCTTGCTCCTCGTAATAGCGCAGCGCCCGCACGCTCACGCCGGTGCGCCGCGCCAGCTCACCGATGTGCATGCTCAGGATTGTAGGCGCTTGACCCTCACGCCGACGTGAGGCTTTACGTTTCCCCCGTGACCCGCATCGCAGGTCAGCCCAGCCAGCCGAACATGGAGGAGATATGGCACCGGCAACCGTTCTGGTCATGGGGGCCACCGGGGCGATCGGCTCCGCGCTTGTCGACCTGCTCGTTCCCGATCATCAGGAGGGACGCCTGCGCCTGGTCGTCGCCACCCGCCGTCCGGATGCCGCAGCCTGGTTGCGGGAGTGTGGGGTCGAGGTGCGCCGTCTCGATCTGGACGAGGCGGAAACCGCCGGGCTGGAGGCGGTGCGGCCCGCGTTCGCGGGTGTCGACCGGGTGTTCCTGGTCACCGGATACGACGTGAGGATGCTGGCGCAGTCCAAGGCGGCCGTGGACGCGGCCAAGGCCGAAGGCGTCTCCCATCTGGTCCATGTCGGGGTGTCCGCCGCCGAGGACACCACCATCGTCCACTTCGCCTGGCATCAGCTCGTCGAGGCGTACATCGAACGCTCTGGGCTCGGCCACACGCACCTGCGCCCCGCTTCCTTCATGCAGAACCTGCGGTTGAGCGTCGGGGCGCCGGGCGTGCTCACGCACTTCGTCGGCGAAGCACGGCCGAACTGGGTGGACGTCTCCGACATCGCCGAGGTCGCGGCCACTGTGCTGCGCGATCCCGGACCGCACGATGGCCGGGCCTACGACCTGGCCGCCGAAGCCGCATCGCTGAGTGAGATCACCGAACTGCTGGGCAAGGTGACCGGACAGCCGTGGTGGTACGAGCCGGCAGAACCACCGGCGTTCTACGACAAGATGGTCGCGGCAGGCGCTGACCCCGTTTACATGGCGTGTGTCCGCAACGTCTTCGAGCGTACGCGGAACGGCTCCCTGATCGAGCCGGACGGCGTTTTCGGCACGATCGAGGCGGTGGCGGGCCGCCCGGCGACGTCTTTGCGGGAATTCCTGGAGAGGAACCGGGAACTGTTCTCCGGATGACCAGCCGTCACGAGCCGGGGATCCGGTCCGTGGCGACGAGTTCGACCTCGAACCCGTCCATGTCCTCCAGATAGGCGGCGTAATGCCGTTCGCCACCGGCGTGCGGGTGGCGATCGGGGAACATCAGGGTCCAGCCGTGGGCGGGCGCCTGCTCGGCCAGAGCCTCGACCAGGGCGCGGCTTTCCACGTGGAAGGCCAGGTGGTTCACTCCAGGGCGGCAGCGGTCGTGCCGGTCGGTGCTGAGCGCGGAGGACTGTTCCAGGACCAGGTAGGTGGCCCCCAGCCGCCAGCTGCGCCCTGCGCTCCAGTCCTGGAAGAGGGTGTATCCGAGCGCCTGCAGCAGCCACTCCCAGCTGATGACAGCGCGCTGAAGGTCAGGCACCCATACTTCGACGTGGTGCAGCGTTCCGGTGGTGATCTTGTCGTTCATGCCGGCGACCCCTTCTGGACGTTCGACGAGCTTGCCGCTGATGCAGGTGGTTCCCGCACGGACCAGGGCGGCCAGATGGGCACGTTCACGGCTCGCCGGCGTATCTGGGTGCGGCTTCGCGGGCCCAGATGAGCAGGCGGTCCAGGTGGGGGTCGCTGGTGGTGGTGGTGGCGCGGTGGGTGCCGGCGGCGACCTCGCCACTGGTCCCGTCGATGGTGATGAGCGTGCCTTCCGCATACGTACGCGCCCCCATCCGTACGCGGCCCTCGGCGGCATCGACCGTGAGGTCGGCGACCCCGACGACGGCGGGTTTGCCCATCGCCCGCGCGACCACGGCGGCGTGGCTGGCCGGTCCGCCGCTCGCGGTGAGGACGCCGGCGGCGGCGGCCAGGCCGTGCATGTCGAGCGGGGAGGTGTGCGGGCGCACGAGGATGACCGGGCCGTCGGCGGCCATCCGGGCGGCTTTGTCGGCGGTGGTCGCGATGGCGCCTGTGGCGACGCCCGGGCAGGCGCCGAGCCCCCGGGTGAGGACGTCATCGGTCGCCAGCCGGGGTGTGCGAGCGTGCCGAAGATGATGCGGGGAGATCCTGAGCAGTGCCTCCTGGCGGCTGATGACGCCCTCGTCGGCCAGGTCGACCGCCACGCGGACGGCGGCACGGCCGGCCAGACCGGCGGGCCGCACCTGGAGGATCCACAGCTCGCCCGCTTCGAAGGTGAACTCCACGTAGCACGCGTCCCGGTAGTGCTCCTCGATCCGGTTCAGGGCTCGTACCAGGCCGGTCCACACGTCCGGCTCGCGTCCGGCCAGGTCCGTCAGCGGCCGGGTGGACGACGTACCGGAGACGACCTCTTCGCCCTGGCCGCCGAACAGGACCTCACCGAAGGGAGCCTGCTCGCCGGTGTTGGGGTCGCGGCTGAAGGCGACGCCGGTGCCGCTGTGCCGGTCACGGTTGCCGAACACCATCGCCTGCACGGTGACGGCGGTGCCGAGGTCGTGCGGGATGTCGTGCAGTTCGCGGTAGGTCTTGGCGCGCGGCGTGTCCCAGGACGCGAACACCGCCCGGACGGCCAGCTGCAACTGCCGTCCGGCGTCCTCCGGAACCGGCGCTCCCGCCCTTTCACGGATAAGCGCCTCAACGCCCGCAACGGCATCGGCCAGACGCAGCCGCTCCGCGCCGGCGGCATCCCAGGCGTCAGTGGGATGCCCCGGACCGGTGGCGTCGCGGACCTGGGTGCCCGTAGGGACTTGAGTGTCCGTTGGCCGTCGCAGGGTCTCCGGGGCCAGGCCGAGGGCGGTGGTGGCGAAGCCGGTCAGGAATCGCAGGCGTGAGTCGAGCGCGAACCGCGGGTCACCCGTCTCGGCTGCCAGCCCCTTCGTGGCCTCGGTAGTGAGGCCGAGGTTGAGGACCGTACTCAGCATGCCGGGCATCGACACGCTGCCGCCCGAGCGGACCGACACCGTCAGCGGCCGTTCGGGGCCGCCGAGCCGCCGCCGGGTGACGGTTTCGAGCTCGGCGACGGCAGCCGCCAGCTCGGCGTCGAGGCCGTCGGGGAGCCGCCCGTCGCGCAGGAAGGCGCGGCCCGCCCCGGTGCCGATGACGAACCCGGGCGGCACCGGCAGCCCCAGTCGCTTCAAGGCGATCAGTCCGTACGCTTTTCCGCCAAGAACGCGGGCGTTCTCCTCGACTTCCGCCGAAAGCGGGTGAATCCAGATCATCCGTGTACCCTGTCGCCGTGCCGAACTCGCCTCATTCGACGAGCATTGACTTGCTGGTCCTCCACACCCTCCGCTGCATGGGCTTCACCGCGCTGTCCCGGCTGGCGGAAACGGCCGGGCTCCCCGAGGCCGACGCGGAGTCCGAGCTGATCGATCTCGCGGTGGCCGGACTCGTCACACGGGTGCCCGGTGAATTCGGCGGGTGGGGGCTGACCGAGGCCGGCCGCGCCGCGGACGCCGAGCGGATCTCCGCCGAGCTGGACGCGGCCGGCGCCCGCGCGGCGGTGACGCAGGCGTTCGACGGCTTCCTGGTGCTCAACCCGGAGTTGCTCGATCTCTGCACGGCCTGGCAGCTGCGACCCGTCGACGGTGTCGCGACCATGAACGACCACACCGACGCGGCCTACGACGCCCGGGTCCTGGACCGGTTCGTGGAATTCGATCAGCGTGCCGACGTCGTCTGCACGGCGCTGTCGCGTGCGATGCCGCGATTCGGGCGGTATCGGAGCCGACTCACCGATGCGCTCACCCGCGCCAGGTCCGGTGAGCTGGACTACCTGACGGACGGCATGGCGTCCTATCACGCGGTGTGGTTCCAGCTTCATGAGGACCTACTCGTCACCTTGGGCATCCCACGCGGGTGACCGTCAGCGGACCTGCTCGCCACCCTGGACAACCCACGCGAGTTACGGTCAGCGGACCTGCTCGCCACCCTGGACAATCCACGCGGGTGACGGGTCACCGGTGTTCTGCCGTCGCCACGGCGTAGGCGGCGCCTCGGCCTCGGGCGCGGGCGACGATCTTGCCCGCTTGGACGCGTACCGCGGCCTCGGTGGAGTCGCCGGTGTCCGGGATTCCGGCGGCCGAGGCGACGGCGGAGCCGAGGACGAGGTGGGGGCCCTGCCAGGCGTCCGGCGCGAGCACGCCGCGCAGGCACCCGACGAGGTCGCCGATCCTGAGCCTGATGAGGCGCCCGATCTCGGCCGGATCGCTCGTCACTACGGCCACGGTGACCCGGTCGCCCGGACGGGCCGCGCGGACGGCCTCCTCGGCGGCTTCCAGCCGGCCGGCGCCGAGGACCGCGATCACGCCGTCGGCGTCGAATCCGACCTGGCGGCCGGTGATCTCGTCCGGCGACGACGCGGGCGGCTGCCAAGGCTCCTCGACGTCGTCCGCCAGGGGGACGAAGGGCAGGTGCGGCGGATCCCAGGTGTCGGCGAGGTCGAGGCCCGCCAGGTGCTCGCAGGCGCGTGCCACGTCGAAGGGGTCGACGAAGCCGGGCGCGGCGTCGGCCAGGTGGCCGGCTCCGTTCAGCAGGGTGAGGACCAGCTCGGCCAGCCGTACCCGGCGTCCCGTACGCGGTGCTCGTGATTCCAGCGCGAGCGCGAGCAGCAGCGCCTCCAGCCTGGTGACCTGCGCCAGCGCGGTGCGGCCCGGCTCGTCGTCGAACACCCCGGCCAGTGAGCGCAGCCGCAGCTTCCCACCGGCGGCGGTGTCGCCGGTCAGCGGCAGCCGGTCGAGCCGGGCACGGGCGAACAGGCCCAGCGCCTCGGCCATGCCGGTCGAGGACGATGTCCCGGCCTCGGCGAGGTCAGGCGGGAACGGCTGCCAGGTCTCCGCGGGGCCGGGCGACGGCAGCGGCCCGGCCTCGGCGAGGCCGGGTGAGTACGGCGTCCCGGCGATGCCCGCGGGCTCGATCGAGTCGACCAGGACCGCCAGGTAGAGCGCGCGTTTGCTCGGGAAGTTGGAGTAGACCGCGCCACGGGTCAGCTCGGCCCGCTCCGCGATCCGGTCGATCTTGGCGTCGTTGTATCCGCGCTCGGCGAACTCCTGTTCGGCCGCGGCCAGCACGGCCGCTCGGGTACGTTCCTGCTGTTGCGCTCGGGTCAGCCTGACCATCACGCCCCCTTCACTCCCTCACTAAGATACTCACAGCACTCCGATGCCGTGACCATCCCAGTGCGGTGGTAGAGGAGAACGACCCTGATATCGGGGCCCATGGTCCCGGCGGGGAGGTGACTTGCAGCCGATGACGCCGCCATGCGGTGCGCCTAGCGTTTTCAGTGGACCCGTCCCCTGTGACGATCTCGCCGAGTCCGTGCCCGGAGATCGCCGCCCACTGTTCCCGGGCGGGCTGTTGAAAGGATGCTCCTCTTGACCGCACAGGACGCCACGCTGGCGACGATCCGCGCCCACCACGACCGGCTCGGCCGGACCATGTCCGACCACGCGCTCACCATCGGCCACTCGATCGACCGGCTGGCCTCGCCGATGCCCCGCAGGGAGATGCTGGTCGACTTCTGCGCGCAGGAGGTGCTCCCGCACGCGATGGCGGAGGAGGAGACGCTCTACCGGGTCGCCGGCGACCTGCCGCGAACGCGGCTGCTGGTCCAAGCCATGCACGCCGAACATCTCACCCTGCGCGAACTGGCCGGCGACCTCGCCACCGCCGGCACGCAAGGGGAGATCATCGGCCTGGCCGCCGCGCTGAACGCCATCTTCCAGGCACATCTGGACAAGGAGAACGAGATCCTGCTGCCTGCGCTGATCGACGCCGGGGTCGATCTCGCGGCTCTCCTCGACGGGATGCACGAGATCCTCGGCGAGGCCGGCAGCGGCGAGCCCCAGGAAATTCAGCCCGCGGCGGCCGGCCCAGACCCCGAGCTCGACGTGTGCCGGCTACCTCCGGCCCAGCGCCACCAGCAGATCTTGTCCACCTTCCACGGCCTGACCGCGGGCACGGCGTTCGTGCTCGTCAACGACCACGATCCCAAGCCGCTGTACTACCAGTTCGCCGCCGAGCACCCCGGCGAGTTCACCTGGGACTACACCGAGTCCGGGCCGGAGCTGTGGAGGGTCAGGATCGGGCGCCCCTGACGGCTCAGGTAGCCGGTAAGACGGTGGCCTGAAGCCGTCGGGTAGCCGGTAAGGCGATGGCCGGCGGCCCGAGCCGTCGGATAGCCGGTAGGGCGGTGGTCGGCGGCCCGAGTTGTCAGGTCGCTGGTAGGGCGGTGGTCGGCGGCCCGAGTTGTCAGGTCGCTGGTAGGGCGGTGGCGAGCAGGATGATGCCGATCGAGCCGATCAGGGAGGCTACTGCCAGGGCACGGGCCGAGCGCCGGTGGCCTGCGCCGTTGGCCCAGCCGTGCAGGGCCGCGGCGACCATGACCGCGCAGAACAGCCCCAGCTTGGCGGCCAGGATCCGGCCGTAGCCGGGCTCGGCCAGCGATGCCCAGGTGACCCCCTTGTGCCAGGCGATGGCCACGCCCGTGGCGAGCTGCACGGGCAGGAACACGGCACCGGTGATCATCCCGAACCGGCGGCCGACCGCGGTCAGCATCCGGCCGCGCCGCTCGGCGTCCAACTGGTGGCGGGCCAGCGGCAGCACCACCAGGGAGACCGTGAGCTGCCCGCCGACCCACAGCGCCGCCGACAGCACGTGCAGGAATCGCACCACCGACCACCAGGTCACCGGGCCCCCACCTTGAACAGGCCGTGCGCGCCACCCTCCGCCTGGCGCATCGTGTGGTCCACCACCGGGTACGTGCCCGGCTCCGGGAAGACCAACTCGGCGAAGCCGCCCTGGGCCGGGGCCAGATCCAGCACCTGGGCGCCGCCGGGATCGCTCTCACGCAACTGGTACGCACCTTCTCTGTAAATCGTGTCGAACGGCGCCCCCACCACGTGCAGCGCCGTGCCGGAACTGGGGCCGGCGGCCACGGCCCAGATCCGCACCCGCTCGCCGGCCTTCGCCGTCAGGGGCGCGTGATCGTACCCGGCGGCGGTGCCGTTGAACATCCAGCCGTCCGGGCGGCCCTCACGGATCTTGGCCACCTGGGCGTCGCTGCCCGGCTCACCGAGGTGAAGCTCACCCTGCACCAGCAGGTACTCGCGGTCGACCTTCGGCAGGCGGGGCGGGTCGATGATCACCGCGCCGTACATGCCGTTCGCGATGTGCTGCGTCATCGGCATGGTGGAGCAGTGATAGAGCCACGCTCCGGCGAACTCGGCCCGGAAGCGGTAGGTGAGCCGCTCCCCCGGCGCGATGCTCCGCATCACGCCGTCAGGCGCGTTCGCCCCGGCGTGGAAGTCGATGCCGTGATCCATGCTGCCGCCGTTCACGAAAGTGACCGTGAAGACGTCGCCGACGCCGCCGCGCAGCACCGGCCCGGGCACAGTGCCGTTGTACGTCCACACGCGCTGACGCACGCCAGGGGCTACTTCGCGTACGACCTTGTCGTCCACCCGGAGCTCGACGGCGTGCTCCGTTCCGCCGGGCGCGGGTTCGAGCGCCGCGTCGTACGGCGTCCAGCCCGGCGACATCGGCGCCGCCAGGTCAAGAGGTCGGCTGGCACTATTCGTGCCGGTCTCGCCCGAAGTGCCGGTCGTGCCGGTCTCACCCGTCGTGTCTGTCGTGCCGGTCGTGCCAGTCTCGCCCGTAGTGCCCGTCGTGCCGGTCGTGCTCCTCGCGGTGTGCCCGGGGTCGGCGGGGTGTGCCGTGGTGCCCGTCGGAACGATTCGCATGGTCATGCCAGCGGCGCGGTGCCCGGCGACGGTGCACCAGCCGTCCACCGCCTCGCCCAGGGGCCGCAAGGTCAGCGTGGCGCTCTGCCCGATCCCCAGCATGGGGGTGCGCTCGCCGGTGGCCAGCCGCAGGTCGTGCCGCTGGGCGTCGGCGTTGGTGACGCGCAGCGTCAGGACGGTACCGGGGGCGGCCTCGATCACCGAGGGCCGGATGCTCATCCCGGACAGCGTCACCTCGACCGTCTGCACGCCGGTGGCGGTGACCCGCGTCTGCGGCCCGGCCCCGCCGGTCGTCGCCACCACGACCGCGGCGGCCGTCAGCAGGCACCCGGCCGCCACCCCGGCCACCCCGGGCCAGGCCCGCCCGCGCCCCTCGCGGTCGCGAGCGGGCCGCTCCTCGGCCGCCCCCGCCTTCGCCCCCTCGGCCACCCCCGCCTTCCCCGCCTTCGCCGCCTCGGCCTCCCGCGTGTTCGCCCCCTCGGCCACCCCCGCCTTCCCCGCCTTCGCCGCCTCGGCCGCCCGCGCCCGTGTCAGCGCGATCACGGCCAGCATGATGAACGCGGCCCCGGCGGCCAGCACCAGCGCCCAGCCCAGCAGCCCGAGCGGCGTGGGCACCGGCAGCGCCAGCAGCGGGACTCCGAGGTTGAGCGCCGCCAGCCGGGCCGTCCAGCCGCGCTCCAGCAGCGCCGCGTTCTCCTTGAACCGGGCCGGGCCGCCGCCCAGCACCGCCGGCAGCAGGTGCAGCAGCGAGCCGAGCAGCACCTGGGCGATGAACCCGACCAGCACGAGCGGCAGCAGCGGCGCCAGCGCGGCGGCCACCTCCCCCGCCGGGCGGGTGGCGACGATCACCAGGTCGGCGACGAGCGCGACCTCGAACCAGACGACGGAGGCTCCCAGCATCCAGGCCGCCCCGGTGTGCGGGCGGCGCCGGCGGGCCGCCTCGGCCAGTGGCACCAGCGCGGTCAGGGTTCCGGCCGCGTACGCGACCAGCCCCGCGAGCGCGACCCACCGCCAGCCGGCCACCAGCCCGGCAACGGCCACGGTTAGGCCCGCCGCCACCAGCGGCAGCCCCGCCCGCGACGCCCGGCGGGTCCGCTCCGACATACGGGTACGCAGCACCGTCGGCCACAGCGTGAACAGGGTGCCCAGCACGGTCAGGCCGATCCAGCCGAGCAGGTTCACCTGGGCATGCGCGGCCTGCAGCCGCTCGTGCGTCTCGCCGTGGCCCACCTGCGCCGCCAGCAGCCCGCCGAGGACGCCGCCGGCGGCCAGCGCCCCGGCCGCGCACACGTACCAGCCGATGACGTGCCCGAACCGGCCCGGCAGCGCGTGCCGTACCAGCGAGATCAGGGTGTGGGCGTGCCACAGCACGACTCCCACCGCCATGGTCGCCCCGGCGGCGGCGAGCTGCCAGGGGCCGACCGCGACGCCGTACAGGATCGCGACCGTCGCGACGTTGAGCAGCGCGAGCCGCGTCAGGCTGCCGCGCCGGCCGGGCGTGCGCGCGCGGAGCAGCGCCACGGTGAAATGCTCGCTCCAGATGAGGATGGCGGTGGAGACGGCACCCAGCAGGAACACGTGGATGAGCAGCCAGCGCGGCGCGGGCAGCGCCTCCCCGGCGAGCGCCACCGCGACGGTCAGGCCCAGCCACGCGAGCACGATCGCGTTCGCCCGCAGGTGCCAGGACGCGCGCGGACGCGGCGGCGTGAGCGGCTGCGGGCCCTTCTGTATGCGTACCTCGAGGGGGTTCACCGCAGGTGCCTTCCTATCGTGACCGGCGCGCGAGCGCGCCACCGCGATCGCGCATCCGGCGAACAAGAGCAGAGCGAGTTCGGACAGCACGCCGCCCAGCGTGCGTACCGGGCCGATCGCGGTCAGGTCCCCGATGACGCGGGCCGCCACCGCCACGTGCAGCAACGCCAGCGGCGCGTACAGCACCGGCCGGTACGGCAGCCGCACGCGCAGCAGCGCGGGCAGGATCACCGGGGCGTGGCCGAAGACCATCGACATGACGAAGCCGAGGAACAGCGCGTGCAGCGCCGCGTCGTACAGGTAGCCGCCGGTCGACAGGCCCGTGACGATCCACAGCGCCCCGGCCGTCGCCAGCCAGCCGTATCCGGCGAGCAGGCAGACGGCCGCGTACCGGGGCAGTCCCGAGCCGCGGACCGTCCGGCGGGCCACGTCGTACCAGGCCAGCCAAGCTGCCACCGCGACCATCGCGGCCCCCGCCGTCCGCGCGCCCAGGCCCGGGTCCGCGAGGGAGAGCACCGCTGCGGCGCCGAGCAGCGCGGCCGCGCCCACCAGTCCGCCCCAGGCGCTGGTCCGCAGGAAGACGACGTGCGCCAGCTCCAGCCGTTCGGCGGCGATGGTCAGCACATGGAAGGCGGCGAACCAGACGATCAGCTCCGGGATCGGCCGTCCGGCCAGCCAGAGCAGCCCGCCGGCGAACCAGGCCAGTCCCCCGGCCAGTTGCAGGGCGGTCTCGCGGCTCAGCCGCCGCCCCAGCAGCGCCACGTAGACGCCCACCAGCCAGCCTCCGGCGGCGGTCAGCGCGAGTTGGCCGGCCCGCTCGGCGCCAGCGGCCAGCGCGACGGCGCCCAGCCCGGACAGGGCGGGGGCGAGGTAGGCCCAGCGGTGGCGCAGCGCCACCGCGCGCTCCAACGCGATCAGCGTGCCCAGGAAGCCCAGCGCCATCAGCGGCCCGTGCTGCTCGGTGAACGCCACCGGCGCGGGCACCTGGGCGATCAGCAGGGCCAGTCCTCCGGACAGGCCCGCGATCAGCGCGACGGCGGCCCCGGCCAGCACGGGGAGCCTGCCGACCGCCAGACCCGCGCGAGCCCGCCCCGGCCCCGGTCTCGGTCTCGGCCTCGGCGGGGCAGGCGTGCGGGGCCGCGCTGACGTGGGTGGTGTGGACACTGCCTGGGGCGCTCTCCGCTGGTGGTCAGGTGAAGTGGTGCTCTCCGCTGGTGGTCAGGTAGAAGGGGTACTCCCCGCTGGTGGTCAGGCGGAGCGGACGTGCCTCACGCTAGACCCGGCCGGGTCGCGGCAACCGGGCCGAAGGTCACTTTCGCCGGGACTAAAGTCCTTCGCCCGGAGCGCCTGCCCGAGAGGGCTCAGCGAGGGCCGGGGGCCGGTACGGGGGTGCTCGGCTGACGGATGCCGGTGGCGCCCAGGCCGCGGCGGGTGTAGAGGTCGTCGATGGCGACCAGGACGCTGTTGATCGTCGCCGGACTGTAGCCGCGGTCGTGCAGGTGGCGGCGGTAGCGGTGGGCTGTCCGGACGGCGGCGGACGTGTCCGCCGGCACGCCGTCGCCGGACCCGGCGACCCAGGTGAGGAAGCCGCGAACGCGGTGAAAGTACGCGGTTCGGCTGGTGTCGGCCAGCGATGAGCAGGTCAGGTCGGCGGCGTAGGCCGACAGCATCGCCGCGCAGTCGGGCGTCATCCGGTCCTCGGTCACACTCATGAGCGACTCCTTGTTCCCCTCTCGACCTCGCGCGAGCCCAGCTCCCGAAAGCTCACCTCGCGCACGCGCGAGCCACCCTCCCGCACGACCACCTCTGGGAAAGAGGGGACTTTCGTCCCTGTCACGGACGCGCGGGCAACCGGGAGGATGGCATGGTGAAATCCAGCACGGCGGGCTTGCGGCAGCTCAAGAACCTGTCCGAGGAAGAGGCGCTGCGGCGCCTGGCCGGCGTGCCACTCGGCCGGATCGTGTTCACCCGCCAGGCCCTTCCGGCCGTCCGGCCGGTGAACCACATCGTCGTCGACGGGAACGTGATCATCCGCTCCAGCCAGGGGACCATCCTCAGCACCGAGGTGGCGCCGGCCGGAGCGGTCGTGGCCTTCGAGGCCGATGAGCTCGACGGGGCCGAGCGGCTGGGCTGGAGCGTGATCATCACGGGCATGGCGCACCTGGTCACCGATCCGCAGGAGATCGAGCGTTTCCAGGCCCGCCTGCACCCCTGGGTGGCCGGGACGATGGACCAGGTGATCCGCATCCGCCCGGAGATCGTCACCGGCTTCGAGCTGGTCCCCGCCGCCAACGCCCCGGCCTAGGCCAACGCCCCGCCCTAGCGGTCCGAAGATCGTCGGCCATCCGGAGGTCATCGGCGGCCCGGAGGTCATGGGGCCACGTCCTTCAGGATGTGGCGCACGACGTCGGCGGCCGAGTGGTCCGCGGGCAGGCCGGCGAGGAAGCCGGTGTCCTGGCCGAGGGTGAGCAGCGCGGGTTCGTGATAGCCGTCGGCCCGGTGCTGGCCCAGGCCGATGGCCGTGACCAGGGCGTTGCACAGGCAGCGGCGGCCGTCGGCCTCCTCGGCCGGACGCCCCTTGCGCACATAGATGTCGACCGGCTCGGCGGGACAGCGGTAGCCGACCCCGCCCTCCTGCTTGATGTACGGCGTGCGCAGGTAGCCCAGGTCGCACAGGCGGGGCCGCTCGTCGTACACCAGGGTGTCGGACAGCGTGCCGGGCAGGCCGGCGACTTTGAACGGGAAGCCCGTCGGCGAGGCGAGCGGATCGTTGCGCACCTCCAGTGTGCCGTCGGCGGCCCGCCGCAGCAGCCGCTGCCTCAGCTCGCCGTCGAGCCCGGACTCGCGGCACAGCGCGAACGCCGACCCCACCTGGACCCCGTTCGCCCCGGCGGCCAGTGCCCTGGCCGGCCCGCCGGGCGCGCCGTAGCCGCCGGCCAGCCAGAACGGCAGCCCGAGCGCCGCCACCTTGCCGGTGTCGACCTCGTCGCGCGGCCCGTAGACGGGCTCGCCGTCGGGGTCGAGCCGCATCCGGCCGCGTGGGGGCGCGCTGTGCCCGCCCGCGATCGGGCCTTCCAGGACGAATCCGTCCGGCCGGGTGTTCGCCGAGCGGGCCAGGTAGGCGGCCAGGACGTGCGAGGAGACGATCGCCAGCAGCCGGGGCCGCGCCAGCGGGGGCATGGAGCGGCCGAGGAGGGCGCGCGGGTCCAGGCCGACGGTGTGGACGGCGTCGCCGGCTCCGGCCACGGCGATCGTGACCTGCCCTGGCCGGTGCTCGGCGAGCTCGTCGAGCAAGTGCGGGATCTCCGCCGGGATGCCGGCGCCCATCAGCACGTAGTCGACGCCGGCCAGCAGTGCGCCGTAGACGGCGGCGGGCGTGGCCATCTGGATCTTCTCCAGATAGTTGACGCCGACCGGGCCGTCGTGGCCCTGCTTGGCGAGGAAGACCTCGGCGAAGTTGGCGACCACGGTGAGCTCGTCGCGGGCGCGGCTGGGCCGCAGCCCGAGCCGGGGCACCGGCCGGTAGGGCGTTCCGGGTTCGACGCCGCCGGGGATGAAGTAGCGGCCGAGCACCCGGTCGGCGATCGCGGCCACCGGGAAGCGGGCCAGCGCCTGCCGCAGGTGCCCGCCGGGGTCTCCCTCCTGCAGCCGCCGGGCCAGGGTGACGTCCAGCGCGGTCCCCGACACCACGCCGAGCTGGCCGGTACGGGCCACGGCCCGCGCCAGCCGCCACCCGGATACGCCCACTCCCATGCCGCCCTGGATCAGGATCGGCTCGGACACCCGGTTCACCGGTCGTTCAGACCGAGCACGTCGGGTACGGGACGGCACGGCGGGCCGTACCCGAGCGTGCCGAGCAGCTGGACGTGCCCGAACGGGCGGGCCGGATCGCCGCCGTGCCGGGCGGCGCTCAGGTCGAGTGACCGGCTGGGCGGGGAGGCGGGCTCGGTGGCGAACCGGCGGGTGATGAGTGCGGCGGACATGGCACAAGATTCCCGGCATGAGCCAGGGCGGCGGCAGGGACCAAAGTCCCTACAGTGACGTCCGATGGACCATCTCCGGCGTCGTCGGCGGACATGGTCCCGGTGCGCCGGGCGCTACTTCGCGGCTTGTCGCGGCAGCACCATCTTGGAGGTCTGCAGCAGGGCGACCGCGGCGATGCCGACGATGGGCAGGATGGTCAGCTGCCACAGGCCGGCGCCGTCCCAGCCGAGCAGTCCGACCAGCCGGGCGAACAGCAGTCCGGAGAAGGCGGCGGCGACGTAGTAGAAGAGGATGAACAAGCCGGCGCCGCGTCCGACGTGCTCAGGTCGTACGGCACGCTGCATCGCGGTGGCGCAGTTGGTGAACAGGAACCCGCTGCCGAAGGTGCCGACCAGGAAGGACAGCACGTACTGGGCCGACGGCGTGGTGGCGACCTGGTACATGAAGTAGGTGCTGACGGCGGTCGCGGCGAGGGCGAAGGCGAGCAGGCGCGGCTGGCTCATGCGGTCGCCCAGCCACCCGGCGGGCAGCGCCATCATCGCGCCGAAGCCGAAGAAGGAGACGGCCAGCGCGGCGTCACCGGGGGTGAAGCCGAGCGACTCGCGGAGGAACGTCGGGTAGAGCCCGAGGTAGCCGTAGACGACCAGGCCGGACACGGCGGACACGAGGCCCACGCCGAGGACGTTGCGGTTGTACGGCGAGGCGGGGACGTGGTCGTAGGAGACGGCGGCGCTCTCGCCGGTGCCGCCGGTCACGGCCTCGGTCAGCTTGCGCGACACGAACAGGGCGGTGAGCAGGCAGAGCAGCAGCCCGACCGAGGCGAACAGGAAGAAGGGGGCGCGCCAGGTGCCGAAGCCGCCGGCGAGGTTGGTGCCGAGGAGGGGGCCGAGGAAGACACCGGCGCCGAAGGCGACGCCGATCACACCCGCGGCGACCGAGCGGCGATGGAAGAAGAACGCGCCGACGACCGCGTACAGCGCGGTGGCCTGGACGCCTTCGCCCACGCCGGAGACGAGCCGGTAGACGCTCATGTCGGCGATGCCCACCGACAGCGGGATCGCCAGCGTGCCGAGGGAGTAGACCAGGACGCTGACCATGATGATGGCCTTGCGGGAGAGCCGGTCGGCCAGGTAGCCGGTGGGCAGTCCGGCCAGCGCGAGCCCCAGCGTGAAGCCCGTCGCCAGCCACCCCGACTCTGCGAGGGAGAACCCGAGCTCCTTGGAGATGTCGGGGAGCAGGGGGTAGAAGAGCTGCCGGTCCATGGCGTTGAGCATGTAGGTGGCGCACAGGACGGCGAAGCCGACAGCGATGGACACCTTGGTCAGTTGATCGGACCGGGCGGTGCTCTGCTCGGGTGGCTGTTGAGCGGTGCTGCTCATTGTGCTGCTCCATTCGGCGGGGGGACGCGCGTAAGGGGCCGCATGGTGGCGCTGGTTCGGACTTTGGTTCCGGACGTTCGTCCGCATCACGGTCGCTCACGGGTGGCCCTAGAATGATGTGACGAATGACACCTGTCAAGAGTCCGGGTTCACCGGGACCGATACAGGTCTGTGGTCCGGGTGTCCGAGTCGCGGACAGCGCGGGACCCATCCCCTAGAGTCGGCTGCACAGCCGTACCTGGAAATGCTCCTAAGGAGTAGTGATCGCCGTGGCCCGTCGAAGCAGCGACCCTGACTTCATCGAAGCGCTCGCCCGAGGCCTCGACGTGATCCGGGCCTTTCGCCCCAACCGGCCGGTGATGACGCTGTCCGAGGTGGCCACCGAAGCCGGCCTGGCCAGGCCCACGGCGCGGCGCATCCTGCTCACCCTGGAGGAGCTCGGCTACGCCCGCGCCGACGACAACGGGTTCGCGCTCACCCCGCGGATCATGGAGCTCGGGGTGGCGTACGTGCGGTCCATGGGACTGTGGGAGATCGCCCGGCCGCACATGGAGTGGCTGGTCGCGCGCACCCACCAGTCGTCCTCGATCGCCCAGCTGGACGGCTCCGACATCGTGTACGTCGCCCGCGTCGCGGTGCCCAAGATCGTGACGCTGCGGGTGGACATCGGCACCCGGTTCCCGGCCGCGGCCACCTCGCTGGGCAAGGTCCTGCTGGCCGCGCTGCACCCCGCCGAGCTGACGAAGGTGCTGGCCGAGCCCGGCCGCTCCGGCGTGCAGCCGAGCGCGAGCCCCTGCGAGGAGGAGCTGACGGCGGCGCTGCGCGAGGTGCGGGCCAAGGGCTGGGCGCTGACCGACCAGCAGCTCGCGCCCGCCATCCGCTCGGTGGCCGCGCCGCTGCGCGACGGGTCCGGCCGGACCATCGCGGCGCTCAACGTCAACGCCCACGCCGCGGAGACCTCGCTGGAGACCCTGGCCGAGGACTACCTCCCGCTGCTGCTGCAGGCCGCCGGCGCGATCAGTGCCGACTGGGCGCGGCACGAGTCGGTGCCGTACGTCACGGCGGGCTGAGCGACTTGACAGGAGAAAGCGGCACCTCGGAGACTGGGTCCAGCGGACAACCGTCCGCTTGACGGACGGAGAGGTTCTGAGCGGATGACCAAGCGCACCGACGAGCGACAAGGTCCCGCCGGGCCACTGGCCGGGCTGCTCGTGGCCGACTTCTCCCGCATCCTGGCCGGGCCGTACTGCACGATGCTGCTCGCCGATCTGGGCGCCGAGGTGATCAAGGTGGAGTCGCCCGGCGGCGACGACACCCGGACCTGGATGCCGCCCACCCGCGACGGAGTGTCGACCTACTACCTGGCCATCAACCGCAACAAGCGCTCGATCGCCCTGGACCTGCGCGACGAGGGCGACCTCGCCGCCGCGCGGGAGCTGGCCGCGCGGGCCGACGTGGTGGTGGAGAACTTCAAGCCCGGCGGGCTGCGCCGCTTCGGCCTGGACTACGACAGCGTCAGCGCGGGCAACCCGGCCGTCGTCTACGCCTCGATCAGCGGGTTCGGCTCCGGCAAAGGGGCCGCGATCCCCGGCTACGACCTGATGGTGCAGGCCATCTCGGGCCTGATGAGCCTGACCGGCGACCCCGAGGGGCCGCCCTACCGCGCCGGCATCTCTGTGTTCGACGTGATGACCGGGCTGCACGCCACGATCGGCATCCTCGCCGCGCTGCGGCACCGCGAGACCTCCGGTGACGGCCAGCACGTCGAGGTCAACCTGCTGTCCTCGGCACTGTCCGGGATGGTCAACCACGGCAGCGCCTACGTGGCCGGCGGCGAGGTGCCGTTCCGGATGGGCAACGCCCACCCCAGCCTGTTCCCGTACGAACCGCTGCCCACCGCGGACGGCGAGCTGATCATCACCGCCGGCAACGACGGCCAGTTCGCCAAGCTGTGCCAGGCGCTCGGCCTGCCCGAGCTGGTGGACGACCCCCGCTTCGCGCGCACCGAGGACCGCACCGCCAACCGGGAGGAGCTGCGGCCGCTGCTGGTGGAGCGGCTGCGCACCCGGCCCAAGATGGACTGGTTCCGCGAGCTGACCGCCGCCGGCGTGCCGGCCGGGCCGATCAACACCATCGACGGCGGCGTGGCCTTCGCCGAGGAGGTCGGCCTGGACCCCGTCGTCTCCGTCGGCGAGGGTGACCAGGCCATCCCCTCGGTGCGCAACCCGATCGGCTTCTCCGCCACCCCCGCTCGCTACGACCTGCCGCCGCCCTCGCTCGACGAGCACGGCGCGGAGATCCGTAAGTGGCTCGCGAGCACCGACCCGACCAGGAGCGACACGTGACCGACGGCGGCCCCACGCCTTCCTTCCCCACCTCGATCGGCACCTCCGACGAGACCACGATCCGGCTGCTCGGCCACGATCTGTCCCACGACCTCATCGGCAAGGTCGGCTTCGGCGAGCTGGCCTTCTGGCTCGTCGCGCAGCGCCGCCCGACGCCGTCACAGGTGCGGGTGTTCGAGGCGGTCCTGGTGGCGCTGGCCGACCACGGCTTCACCCCCACGGCCATCGCCGCCCGGCTCACCTATCTGAGCGCGCCCGAATCCCTGCAGGGCGCGATCGCCGCCGGGCTGCTCGGCGGCGGCTCGCGCTTCCTCGGCGTCACCGAGGACTGCGGCCGCTTCCTCGCCGACACCCTCGCCGGCCACGAGGGCGAGCTGCCCGGCACCGACGAGGAGTGGGACGAGCTGGCGCTGACCGCCGTGACCGCGGCCCGCGCCGCCAAGCGGTTCGTGCCCGGTCTGGGCCACCCGGTGCACAAGAGCGCCGACCCGCGCACCGCCGCGCTCATCGGCATCGCTGAGGAGGAGGGCCTGCGCGGCGCGCACCTGCGGCTGTTCGAGGCCATCGGGCGGGTCCATCCGCAGGTGCTCGGCCGCACGCTGCCGCTGAACGGCGCCGGGGTGTGCGGCGCCGCGCTCGCCGACCTCGGCCTGCCGGTCGAGCTGCTGCGCGGCTTCGCCCTGCTCGCCCGCACCGCGGGCCTGCTCGGGCACATCGCCGAGGAGCGCACCCGGCCGATCGGGATGGACGTCTATCGGACGGTCGACCGTAACGCCACCTACCTCAGCCCCGAATCCGACTAGTCACCTACCCCCCAAGGAGCCGCCATGGCCACCATCACCGCGGTCATCGCCTCGACGCACCATCCGTTCTACTATCGGGCGAGCACCGCCCAGGGCGAGGACCGGCCACCCTTCGCCGACGAGTGGGTGCGCAAGGTCGAGGGGTTCCGCGAAACGCTGACCAGGGCCAACCCGGACGTGCTGGTCATGGTCGGCTCCGACCACTTCCACCAGCTGTGGCTGGACAACATGCCGCAGTTCCTGGTCGGCAAGGCGCCCTTCTACGACGCCAACTGGTACAACGAGGAGCGCGAGTTCGGCCTGCCCCGGATGCGGATGCGCGGCCAGGAGGACCTGTCCGCGCACATCCTGCGCGGCGGCCTGGACGCCGGCTTCGACCTGGCCTTCAGCAACGAGCTGCGCATCGATCACAGCGTGACCTGCCCGATCATCACGCTGCGCCCGCAGAACGACCTGCCGATCGTGCCCATCTACACCAACATCTTCGCCCCGCCGCTGCCGCAGCCGAAGCGGTTCGTGCAGCTCGGCAAGGCCATCCGGGAGCTGGTGGAGTCCTGGCCGTCGGACCTGCGGGTCGCCGTCATCGGCACCGGTCACCTGTCGCTCGAGCTGGGCGGGCCACGCCAGTTCGGTCCGCACGGCCCGGATCCGGAGTTCGACGCCAGGGCCGTGGAGTGGATCGCGCAGGGCGACATCGAGGGCTGCCTGTCCGAGGTCACCCTGGACAGCCTGCACAGCCCCGGCAACGCCACCCATGGATTCATGGACTTCATGCTCATGATGGGCGTCGCGGGAGAGGGCAGGAAGGCCGACTACGTCGACACCCTCGACCTGTTCCACACCATGGAGGCCTACTTCACCTGGTACCCGAAGGGAGCGCCCGCATGAGCAAGTATCTGCTCAACAAGTTCCTCTACACCGTGGACCGTGACCCCGAGCTGGTCGAGCGCTATCGCGAGCAGCCGGTGGAGACCGTCGCCTGGTGGGAGCGCGAGCGCGCCAACGTGATCCTCAACGTGCCGGAGGCCGAGGCCAGCACCTGGCTGGCGTTCACCGACGGTGAGCGGGAGGCGCTGAGCACCCATGACTACAGCGCGCTGTTCGAGCTGGGCGCCCATCCCTTCCTGACGCTGACGCTGTTCATCGCCATGTTCGAGCGCGACCATGACGAGCCGCTCGGGTTCCAGCTCGCGTACGCGGCCCGGCTCGCGCACTTCTCCCTGCCGTATCCGGACATCGCCACATGATGCGGGCCGCGACCATCCGTACGTGCGGCCAGCCGCCCACCGTCACCACGCGTGAGGCTCCGGAGCAGCCGGACGGCACCGCACTCGTCGGCGTGATCGCGGCCCCGATCACCCCGCTCGACGTGCTCTGCGCCACCGGCACCTCCTACTTCGGCACCCCGGCCCTGCCGTACGTGCCGGGCGTGCAGGGGGTCGGCGTGGTCGAACGAGCCAGCACGAATCCCGGCAGCGTGGAGCGAGCCGGCACGAATTCCGGCAGCGTGGAGCGAGGCGCCACGATTCCCGGCGGGACCACCGTCTGGTTCAGTACGACGGCCGGGATGCGGGCGGGCGACGGCAGCATGGCCGACTACTGCGTGGTGCCGGAGAGCGACCTCGTGCCGCTGCCGGACGGCGTCGAGGCGCCGCTCGTGGCCGCGCTCGGCCTGTCGGCGATCGCCGCCTGGATGGCGCTGACCTGGCGGGGCGAACTGCGCGCCGGTGAGCAGGTCGTCATCCTCGGCGCGGGAGGCGTCGTCGGACAGGTCGCCGTGCAGGCGGCCCGCCTGCACGGCGCCCGGCGGGTGATCGCCGCCTGCCGTTCGCGTGCGGGCCGCGAACGCGCCTACGAGCTGGGTGCCGACGCCGTGGTCGACCTGTCGGGCGCCGACGACGTCGGCACGCTGGCCGTACGACTGCTCGAAGCCTGTGACGGACCGGTGGACCTGGTGCTCGACACGCTGTTCGGGCTGCCGGCCGCGGCGGCGGCGCGCACGTTGCGGCCGCACGGACGCCTGGTCAACCTCGGCAGCTCGGCCGGTGAGACCGCGCCGTTCGACTCCGCCACGCTGCGCAGCCGCTCGCTCCGGGTGCTCGGCTACACCAACAACGAGCTGACCGCCGAGCAGAAACGGGACGCCCTGCTCGCGATCGTCGAGCATGCGGCGGCGGGCCGGTTGACCGTCCCTTACGACACCGTGCCGCTGACGGACGTCGCCGTCGCCTGGGAACGGCAGGCCTCGGGGCGGGCGCCACACCGCAGCGTGCTCACCACCTGAACGACGCGAGGGACCAGCTCGACCCCCCGGCCCCGAGCGCGAGGGGACCGTCTGAACGGACATATGTCCGCCGACGGCCCCGCTTGGTCTTTTTCCTTGGCCGGATAGGGTTTCTACCTGGCATTTCTCTCCTCCGGCAGCCCTGGAGCAGGGGTATTGACATGAAGACCAAATGCCTTCATCGTTACAGCAACATTTCACATGTCCGCTGTGCGGCGGCTTGTCCGTCACTCCGGTGATGAGAGAACTGGGACATCATGAGCGAGACGACCACCTCCGATACCTCTGCCACCGATCGCCCTGTGGTCTTCCGTGGCGGGACCGTACTGACCATGGACGACCGGCACACCGTCCTGCGCGACGCCGACGTCCTGGTGATCGGTGAACGCATCGAGGCCGTCGGCCCGCATCTCGACGTCCCGGCGGAGACCCTCGAGATCGACGCCCGTGGCGGCATCATCATGCCCGGCATGATCGACACCCACCGGCACCTGTGGCAGACGGCCATGCGCGGCTACGGCGCCGACTGGACCCTCACCCAGTACTTCGTCTGGTACTACCTGGAGTCGGGCAAGTTCTTCCGGCCGGAGGACATCTACGCGGGCAACCTGCTCGGCGCCATCGAGGCCCTGGACGCCGGCGTGACCACCACGGTCGACTGGTCGCACGGGCTGCAGACGGTGGATCACGCCGACGCCGCGGTCGACGCCCTGGAGGCGGTCCCCGGCCGGTTCGTGCTCGGCTACGGCAACATCCAGCAGGGGCCGTGGGACTGGTCGGCCAAGCCGGAGTTCAGGGACTTCGTCACGCGGCGCATCGACGGCCGCGGGGACATGCTCGGCTTCCAGATGGCCTTCGACGTGACCGGCGACCCTGAGTTCCCCGAGCGCGCCGCCTTCGAGGTGGCCCGCGACCTCGACGTGCCGGTGAGCACGCACGCCGGCGTCTGGGGCGCCACCAACGACGACGGCATCCGGCTCATGCACGAGAACGGGTTCATGACCCCGGCGACCATCTACGTGCACGCCGCCACGCTCAGCCCCGACTCCTACAACCGGATCGCCGCCACCGGCGGCTCGGTGTCGGTCTCCACCGAGAGCGAGCAGAGCGCCGGCCAGGGCTACCCTCCCACCTGGCGGCTGCGTAAGCATGACATCCCGGTGTCGCTGTCCATGGACACCAGCGCCTGGTGGAGCGGCGACCTGTTCTCCGCCATGCGCACCACGCTCGGCGCCGACCGCTCCCGCGAGCACCTGGAGGCCCACGCCCGCCAGGAGACCATCACCCACTGCACCCTGCGCGCCGAGAACGTGGTCGACTGGGCCACCCGGGGCGGCAGCAAGGCCCTCGGCCTGGACAGCGCCATCGGCAGCCTCGAACCCGGCAAGAAGGCCGACATCGTCCTGATCAAGAACGACCGCTCACCGGTGATGTTCCCGATCTTCAACCCGTACGGCCACATCGCCCTGCAGGCGCAGCGCGGAGACGTGCACACGGTCCTGGTCAACGGGCGCATCGTCAAGCGCGACCACCAGCTCGTCGGCATCGACCTCGACCGGGCCCGGCAGGTCGTCGAGCAGACCGTCGACTACCTGCGGGCCGAGCTCGGCGAGGAGGCGTGGGAGAAGGGCATGAACCCCGACGTCCCGCAGGTCGAGGTCCTCGACAACCCGTACACCTACACCGACTACGGCACGTCCGCGACGCACACCGACAGCTCCGAGTAGACGCCCGGCGCGAATCCCGTGGCCGGCATCGTGACGGTGCCGGCCACCGGCGATCCCCCTGCATACAGGCCAGGTAGGAGCTGAACCACGTCCCGCTTGAGGCCGGCAGCCGGTAGCCGGCATGCGATCATGGGCCGATGCCGACAACCTGGGACGAGGCGTTCGCCGGCCGGTACGACGAATGGTCGGCCCACATGACGGCCGACATCGCCTTCTACGTGGATCTCGCGCGGGCGGCCGACGGGCCGCTGGTCGAGCTGGCGATCGGCAACGGGCGGGTGGCCATCCCGGTCGCGCGGGAGACCGGCCGGCCCGTCGTCGGCCTCGACATCTCGCCGGCGATGCTCGCGCAGGCGCGCGCCCACGCGGCCACCGCCGGCGTGACACTCGACCTGCGCGAGTGCGACCTGCGTGAGCTCGCCCTGGACGAGCCGGCGGCGCTGATCTACTGCCCGTTCCGGTCGCTCCAGCACCTGCCCACGTGGGCCGACCGCCGCCGTACGTTCGAGCGCGTCGCCGCCTCGCTCCGGCCGCAGGGGCGCTTCGCCTTCAACGCCATCGCCTTCGACCACCGGATCGCCGCGCGACTCGACGGCGAGCGGCAGGAGCGGCCCGTGCCGCACACGATCCGCTACGCGGTCGGGGACAACCGGATCGACCTCGTCCTCGACGACGGCGCGACGAGCTCCTTCTGGTGGGCGACGAAGAACGAGTGGCTCGGCCTCCTCGACGTCGCCGGCCTCGAACTGGAGGCCCTTTACGGAGGTTTCGGACGCGAGCCGTACACCGAGGACAGCCGGGAGTACGTGTTCATCGCCCGTCGCCCGTAGCGCGAGGCCGGAGCACGTCGCGCCGGCCGTCGTCGCGGCGATCGTACGGGCTGAGGGCTTCAGAGGGGTAGGCCGGACTCCAGGTGGGCCAGCGCCCGGTCGACCTCGGCGGGGCCGTCCAGGGCGGGGTCCTCGGCCCATTGCAGCCAGACCATCGCCACGACTCCGAAGACCGCGCCGATGACGTCCCGCAGCCGGGGGTCGTCCGGGGCGCATCCGGCCCTGTCCGCCAGGGTCTCGCGAATCTCCCGCACGAGGGCGGGACTTCTGCGCAGGTTCGCCGTCACCAGCTCGGGGACGGTGGCCGCGAAC
Organism: Nonomuraea glycinis; assembly: GCF_035920485.1. GTDB lineage: Bacteria > Actinomycetota > Actinomycetes > Streptosporangiales > Streptosporangiaceae > Nonomuraea > Nonomuraea glycinis. The sequence continues at coordinate 7,503,602 of NZ_CP109166.1, read as the reverse complement.
ACCTCGCGCGCATGCCCTGCGGCGATCTCCTCGGCGGGCAGGGTGGCGAACGCCGTGCGGAAGGCGCCGCGCAGGACGGCGACCGGAGCGCCCGGCGGCTGAGCGGTCAGAGCCTCCATGAGGGGTGGGAAGCGGTCGAGCGTGGCCAGATCTTCCTTCGTCGGGAAATAGCGGAAGAAGGTGGCCGGGGAGATCTCGGCGGCCTCGGCGATCTGCTCGATGGTGGTGGCGCCGTAGCCGCGTTCGCGGAAGAGCCTGAACGCCTCGCGCAGGATCGCCTCCCGGGTCCTGGCCTTCTTGCGCTCGCGCAACCCACCGGTACCCACGACCGAATTCTATAGTGACGGTCGACTTTCATATTTTATCCGGCACCGCGCTCAGCCGACGGGCTCCACAACTCCCGCCAGGCCCTGTCCCGTGCCCCTCAAGCGGCCCCGGCTGCGGTGACCGACTACCTGACCGCCGCCGTGCTCGCCGTTGACCACCGCGCCGTGGGCGGTGCTCCGCACGCATGGCCTGCCGGCCCAGCACCACCTGAGGGTCCCCACCGTAAGCCCGGCGGCAGGGGTCGTCTCCGGGCGACGCCGCCATCGCATCCGTCCGGAAGTAGCGAAAAATTCAATCAATCAACGTATTTCGGTCTCGACTGCGGACTGCTCACCACATACCGTATACGGCATGTCCGGCGATATGATCTCCCCGGCTCGATCCCCGTTCACCCCCGCCTTCCTCGACCGCTCGCGAACCGTGGCACCCCCAGGCTGGAGCCGCTGGCTGATCCCCCCAGCTGCCCTGTCCGTCCACTTGGCGATCGGGCAGGCGTACGCGTGGAGCGTGTTCAAGCCGCCACTGGAGTCCTCCCTCGGCCTGTCCGGCACGATGAGCGCCCTGCCGTTCCAGCTCGGCATCGTGATGCTCGGCCTGTCCGCCGCGTTCGGCGGCACGCTGGTCGAGCGCAACGGGCCACGGTGGGCCATGTTCGTCTCGATGACCTGCTTCTCCAGCGGCTTCCTGCTCTCCGCGTTCGGCGTGGCGATCGGGCAGTTCTGGCTGGTGGTGCTGGGATACGGCTTCATCGGCGGTATCGGACTCGGCATCGGCTACATCTCCCCCGTCTCCACCCTGATCAAGTGGTTTCCCGACCGGCCCGGCATGGCCACCGGCATCGCCATCATGGGCTTCGGCGGCGGGGCGCTGATCGCCTCGCCCTGGTCGGCGGGCATGCTCAGCACGTTCGGCACGGACACGACCGGCATCGCCCAGACCTTCCTGGTGCACGGGATCGTCTACGCGGTGTTCATGTCGGTAGGGGTGCTCCTGGTTCGGGTGCCGCCCGAGGGCTGGCTGCCCCAGGGCTGGACCCCCTCCCGGGCCGCCGCCAAGCCGCTGGTCACCACCGCGGACGTCTCCGCGCGCAACGCGATCCGTACCCCGCAGTTCTGGTGCCTGTGGATCGTGCTGTGCCTCAACGTGACCGCGGGCATCGGCATCCTGGAGAAGGCCGCCCCCATGATCAGGGACTTCTTCTCCGGCACCGCCACCCCCGTCGCGGTCGGCGCGGCGGCCGGCTTCGTCGCGCTGCTCTCCCTGGCCAACATGGCCGGCCGGTTCGTCTGGTCCTCCACCTCCGACCTGCTCGGCCGTAAGAACATCTACCGCGTCTACCTCGGCGTGGGCGGGCTGCTCTACCTGACGATCGCGCTGGCCGGCGACAGCTCCAAGCCGCTGTTCATCATCTGCACGATCGGCATCCTGTCCTTCTACGGCGGCGGATTCGCGACCGTGCCCGCCTACCTCAAGGACCTGTTCGGCACCTATCAGGTGGGGGCCATCCACGGTCGGCTGCTCACCGCCTGGTCGGCCGCGGGCGTGCTCGGCCCACTGATCATCAACGCGATCGCCGACGCGCAGGCAGCCGCGGGCCGCTCGGGACCCGCGCTGTACACGACCTCCCTCTACATCATGATCGCGCTGCTCGTGATCGGGTTCGCGGCCAACGAGCTGATCCGCCCGGTCGCCGAGAAGTTCCACGAGCGCGTGCCGGAAACCCCGGAAACCCCGGCCACCCGCTGACCGTGACGAGCCGATGAGGACTCCCGCATGAGCGACTCCCGCATGAGCAACGACAGCCGCACCCCGCTGATGGTCCTGGCCTGGGCCTGGGTCGGCGTGCCCTTCGCCTTCGGTGTGTACGAGCTGGTCCTGAAGCTCACCCAGCTCTTCGCCGGGTGACTTCTCCCCGCCATGAACGACGGGGATTCTTCCGCCTCGCGGCGGGGTGGTGATGCCGGGCGGTGCCGGGCCTGAACGGAGGCCCGGCACCACGCACCGTTCGCCGGGCGATCTCACCTGGTCAGGACGAGCCATCTCCTGCCGTCGATGAGCTCGCGTGCGGCGTCGAGATGACCGGCATGGCAGGCGGTCTCGGTGATGACGTGCAGCACGACCTCCCGCAGCGTACGCAGATGCCAGTCGGCGAACCACTCCGGCCACCACAGCGGCGCGGCTTGCAGCGGCGTGGCGGCGATGACGGCGTTCGCGGCGTCGATCTCCCGCCGGTAGCGGCTGAGGACCGCTTCGGCCGGCAGGTCACTGCCGACCTGCCAGGCGTCGCCGGCCTGGTCGAGCCCGTCGATGACCGCCCGGTCACCGGCGACGACGGCGCGGAACCAGAACTGCTCGACGTCCAGGGCGAGATGCCGTACCAGGCCCAGGCAGCTCCAGCCTGACGGCAGGACCGGCCGCCGCAGGTCCGCCTCGCTCAGGCCGGCCACAATGCCCTGGACATGCCGTCGCTGATCGTTCAGGTGGGTGAGCAGGGTCTCGGTCTCCGAGCTGATCATCGGCGCGGCTCCTGCGGGGCGTTCTCGTCGGCCCGGTCGAGCAGCGCACGGCGTTCGGGCTCGCTGCCCGCGACGGCGGCCGCCTGCCGGAACAGGTCCGCGGCGCGGTCGCGGTCGCCGCCCCGGGCGGTGAGGTCGGCTTCGGCGGCGATGGCCAGCGGATGACCGTCCAGCGCACCGCCCGAACGCGACCGGGCCAGCAGCGCCAGCCCGGCCGGTGGCCCGTGCGCGTAGCCGTGCGCGACGGCCCGGTTCAGCTCGACCACGGGCGTGGAGTGCATCCGGGCCAGGTCGTCATAGCAGCGGGCGATCGTCGGCCAATCCGTGCCGGACACCGACGGCGCGGTGACATGGCAGGCGGCGACGCGCGCCTGCAGCCCATACGGGCCGTCCTGCTCGACCCCGGCCAGCACCTCCAGACCCTCGCTGATCGAGGCCCGGTCCCACCGGGCACGATCCTGCCGGTCGAGCGGCACCAGATTGCCCTCGGCGTCCTGGCGGGCATCGCGCCGGGAGTGCTGCAGAAGGAAGAGCGCCAGCAGCGCCGACACCTCACTCTGCCCCGGCATGAGCCGGCGCAGCAGCCGCGCCAGCCGGATCGCCTCCTCCGCGAACGCGGGCTCGCCGTCGGCGTCATAACCCTGCGTGAACAGCAGGTAGAGCACCGCCAGCACGCCGGGCAACCGCTCGGTCAGGGCCGGGCCGGTCGGCACCCGGTACGGGATCCCCGCATCGGCGATCTTCCTCTTGGCCCTGGTCAGGCGCCGGGTCATGGTCGGCTCGGTGACCAGGAAGGCACGGGCGATCCGCGCGGTCGGCACCGCGCAGATCGTCCGCAACGTCAGCGCCACGCGCGCTTCCAGCGACAGCGCCGGATGGCAGCAGGTGAAGATGAGCCGCAACCGGTCGTCCACGACCTCCTCCTCGCCGACGGCTTCGGGGCCGTCTGGTCCGGCCGGCGCGAGCGTGGCCAGTTCCGCCAGCTTGCGGCGCTCCACCGAAGCCCGGCGGAGCGTGTCGATCGCGCGGTTGCGCGCCACCGTCATGAGCCAGCCGCCGGGGTTGGCCGGCATCCCCTCCTTCGGCCACCGCCGCACGGCCAGCGCCAGCGCCTCCTGAGCGCAGTCCTCGGCCAGCGTCCAGTCGCCGGTGACGCGGATGAGCGCGGCGACGATGCGCGGGCAGGCGTCGGCGGCCACTGCCTCCAGCGCGGCCGTCACTGCTCGAAGTCGGCGAACGGACGCAGCTCCAGCCGTCCCGCCCTGGCCATCGGGTGAGCGCGGGCGACCTCGATCGCCTCGTCCAGGTCGGCGCATTCGAGCAGGTCGAAGCCCACGATCACCTCCTTGGTCTCGGCGAACGGGCCGTCGGAGAGGATGAGCTCGCCCTGGCGGACGCGGACGGTGGTCGCCGCGGACTCCGGCGCGAGGACCGCGCCTCGCACCCGCCGCCCGCGCGCGTCGTTGTCGGCCACCCAGGCCTCGACGTCCGGCTCGTTCTCCTTGTCGATGTCAGGCTCGGTGTCGCTGCAAACGAACATCATGTACTTCATGAGGTGCTCCTCGGATCGACGGCGTTCACCAGGGTGACGAACGGGCGGGCGGTTTCCGGACACGCCCACCGACATTCGCGTGGACCATGGTGCCATCGCCTTCCTGAGACCGCCGTGAGTCAGACGACAGAACCGTACGTAGGCTTGCCCGTCCAGTCGTAGGTGACGTACACGACACCGGCGTCGGTGGGCGTCACCCCCGTGAGCTTCAGCCCCGCCGGGGCGGCACCCTCGGCGAACAGCCGCTTTCCCTCGCCGAGGACGACGGGGAAGACCAGCAGCCGGTACTCGTCGACCAGCTCGGCCTGCTGCAGGGTGCGCAGGAGATCGCTGCTGCCCTGGACGAGGATCTCGCCGTCGGTGCTCCGCTTGAGCTCGGCGACCGTCTGAGCGGCCTCGCCCACCAGGACCCGGGTGTTGCGCCATGCGGCGTCCAGCGGCTTCCTGGTGGTGACGTACTTCGGCATGCTGTTGATCTTGGCGCCACCCTCCTCGTCCGGCACACCGGGCCAGTGCGAGGCGAGGATCTCGTACGACCTGCGCCCCAGCAGCATGCCGTCCGCGCGGTCCAGCTGCTCGCCCATGATGCGGCCGAAGCCCTCGTCCACGTACGGGGGCAGCCATCCGCCGTGCGGGAAGCCGTTGGAGTCATCCTCACCGGGCCCGCCGGGACCCTGCATGACACCGTCCAGCGATACGAACGTCGAAACAACCAGCTTGCCGGCCATCTGTCACTCCTTGTTGTGGGACGGGGGAGCCGCTCTCTGACCCCGTGAGCATGGTGGAGTCCGCTTCAGGATTTCTTACGGTCAGCCCTGGGTCGTGTAGGTGGCGATGATCATGCCGCTCTTCATGACCTTGGTGTCGGCCAGGGTCAGCGTCGTCGGGACGTCGCTCAGCGGCGCGGACACCGACGGGCCGCCCACGAACACCGGGGTGATCCAGAACCGGACCTCGTCCACCAGACCCGCCTTGACCAGGGCGTGCGTGACCGCGCCGTAGCCGTACATCAGGATGTCCGCACCCGGCCCGGCCTTGAGGTCGGCGACCTCCTCGACCAGGTCGCCCCGCAGCACCTCGCTGTTGTTCCACTCCGGGTCCGTGAGGGTGGTCGAGGCGACGTACTTCTTGACGTTGTTGAAGTAGGCCGCGCCGGTGCTCGGGTCGCTCTCGTCCCGTGTGGGCCAGGCGGCGGCGAAGCCCTCGTAGGTGCGCCGGCCCATCAGCAGGGCATCTGCGGCGGCCGTCTGCTCACCGGCGAAGGCGGCGGCCTCCTCGTCGAAGTACGGCATGGTCCACGCGGGGTCCTCGATGACGCCATCGAGGCTGATGTAGGTCGAGTTGATGATCTTACGCATCGTGTGTTCCTCCGGGGTTCGTACGTGGACCTTTCGATGACCACAACTCTGCCCGGAGCCCCTTACGATTCCCTTCAGGCCGCCTTACCGGCAGCACGATTCCCTTACCGGCGGCATACGGCGAACCGGCTCAGGCGCAGCTCGTCCACCCTGGTGCGGGAGGCAGACGTCGACGTGGTGGTGCTTTCGGGCCACCGCACGCTGCCGCGGCAGGGTGCCCTCGGCGAGCGGGCCGCGAGCCCGGCCTGACACGCCCGTCACCTCATCTGGGGGCGCCCGGGGAGATCAGGCCGGTCTCGTAGGCGACCACTACCGCCTGGACGCGGTCGCGCAGGCCGAGCTTGGACAGGATGCGGGCGACGTGGGTCTTCACCGTCGTCGGGCTGAGGGTGAGCCGGTCGGCGAGCTCGGCGTTGGTCAGACCGGTGGCGAGTAAGCGCAGTACCTCCAGCTCCCGGGGCGTCAGCTCCGACAGATCTCGGTGCAGGGCGGCCTTCGCCTCGTCGCGGCGGGCGAAGCGCTCGATCAGGCGCCGGGTGATGGCCGGGGCGAGCAGGGCGTCGCCGGAGCGCACCAGGCGCAGCGCGGCCACCAGATGCTCGGGGGTGACGTCCTTGAGCAGGAAGCCGCTGGCGCCCGCGGTGAGCGCGTCGTAGACGTACTGGTCGAGGTCGTAGGTCGTCAGGATGAGGACGCGAGTCTCGCTCGCGCCGCCGGCCAGGATCTGCCGGGTGGCCTCCAGCCCGTCCATCCGCGGCATCCGGATGTCCATGAGCACCGCGTCGGGCCTGGTCCGCCGGACGGCGGCGACCGCCTCAGCACCATCGGCCGCCTCGGCCACCACCTCGATGCCGTCAGCGGTGAGAATCATGCGGAATCCGGTGCGCACCAACGCCTGGTCGTCGGCGATGACGACCCGCAGCGGGCCTGACACACCGGCAGCGCCGCCAGGCAAGCCGGGCACACCAGCGGGTGGACCGGTCACACCGTCAGGCAAGCCAGCCACACCGGCGGGTGGGCCAGCCACGCCGGGGCGTGGGCCGGTCATGCTGGTGTCCACGGTAGGTGGGCCTTGATCTGGTATCCGCCGCCGGGGCTCGGGCCGGCGTCCAAGGTGCCGCCGTAGACGGCGAGCCGCTCACGCAGGCCGATCAGCCCGCGACCGGAGCGCGGCAGCGCCTTGCGCGCCTTGCGCGCCTTCCGTGTAGCGCCGGTGTCGGTGACCTCGATCTCCAGCCAGTCGCCCGCGCACTCGATCGCCACGGACACCGTCGCGCCCGCCGCGTGCTTGATCGTATTGGTCAGGGCCTCCTGGACGACGCGGTAAGCGGCCAGGTCGATCCCGGCCGGCAGCGGGCCGGACGGGAGCAATGTCGTGACATGCACCGTCATCCCGGCGCCGCGCACCCGCTCGACGAGGGTGTCGAGCCGGTCGAGTCCGGGCTGCGGTTCGAGGCCGTCGGCCGGGTCGCCCGGATGATCACCGTCCGGCCCGGCCAGCAGGCCCATGACGTGACGAAGCTCGGCCATGGCGGCTCGGCCGCCGGCTTCGACCGCGAGCAGTGCCTGCTTCGCCTCCTGCGGCGCCATGTCCATCACCTTGCGGGCCGCACCCGCCTGGATCAGCATCACGCTCACATTGTGGGTCACCACATCGTGCAACTCGCCAGCGATCCGGGAGCGCTCCTCCTCGACGGCCCTGCGCGTGGCTTCCTCCTGGGCCCGCCGCAGGTCGGCCTGCCGCTGCGGCCAGAAGCGGACGAAGCCCGCCAGAACCCCGGCGCTGAGCAGCACGACGAAGGGGCCCAGCCAGGTCGGCAGTCCGGGGGCGACACTCTCGAACGCGGCCCCGGCCAGCACGGCCGCGAGCGCCAGGCTCGCCACCGCCACCGGCCGGTTCCGGCCGTACGCGATCACGCCGTAGGCGGCGATGGCGCAGGTCAGCACGGTGACCCAGGTCGCCACGTCGGACGTCAGCAGGGCAGCGGCCAGCACCGCCCAGAAGGTGACCAGCGGGAAACGCCGCCGGGCCGCCAGCGGCGACGCCGTCAACCCCACCAGCACGGCCTCGTACATCGCCGGCTCGGCCTGCCCGGGCAGGCCGGCGCCCGGCAACGGCGGCAACAGCGGCAGCGACGGCAGGGCCGGTGGCAACTGCTGGAGCCGCAGCGGCTCGATCAGCTGCGGTTGAGCGATCAGGAACGGGTCGCCGCCGGGGAAGAGGCCCGCTGCCACCACCGCGGCGGCGGTCAGCGCGATCGCCAGCGTCGCGTCCGTGACGAGCGCCCGGGGGGACGGCCTGGCGGGTGCCTTCTCCGGGCGCAGCACATCGCGCACGTACAACCGCCACAGCCGCCGGTCACCTGTCTCCACCGGCACATTGTCCCCGCTGTCCGCCGCGGCCGGCATCCACCCCGGGGACCAAGAACGCGGCCTCGTGGCGTACATCGCAGGGATGACCTCCACGGCTGGATCCTCCCGGGGAGGTATCCGATCTCGGTGCGACGGCCGACGCGCGCGGATCCCGGTCGCGCCTAGCTTCGACTCCGATATCTCGCCTTTCAAGGAGAAATTTCATGACTTATGCGATAAACCTGGACCGCCGTAGTCTCCGTGGCGGGCTGGCCGTGACGCTCGCCCTGCTCACGACCGTCTCCTGCGCGTCCGTACCGGCGTCCCGAGCGGCCGTCAGTGAGCCGGGGCCCTCGCGAAATCCCGGCGCCGAGCCGGGCCCCGAGCGCATTCCGAACGGCAGACCCGGCCCCGGCGCCGCGCCCGGCCCTTCACGCGAGCCCGCCGGTACGCCGGCCGCCCGGAGCGTGACGCCGGCCCTGCCCAAGCCCACCGGCGCCAAGCCGGTCGGCGTCACGACCCTGCACCTGAAGGACACCTCCCGCACCGACCCGTGGGTCCCTTCCGTGAAGGCGCGGGAGTTGATGATCTCCCTGTGGTACCCCGCCACGGCACCGGGACGCCGGCGGGCGCGCTACATGACACCGAAGGAGTCGGAGCTCCTGCTCAAAGATGGAGAGATCACCGGCGTGCCGTACGACGTGCTGAGCAAGACCCGCACCAACGCCTTCCAGGACGCCGAACCGGCGGGCCGCAAGCGTGGCCTGCCCCTGGTCGTGCTCTCCCCCGGCCTCACCAAACCCCGCAGCGAGCTCACCGCCCTGGCCGAGGAGCTGGCCAGCAAGGGCTACGTGGTGGCAGGGATCGATCACACGTACGAGAACGTCGCCATGACGTTCCCCGGCGGACGGGTCACCACCTGTGCCGCCTGCGAGATCGACCACGACCCGGCGTTCTGGACGAAGCTGTCGGCGGGCCGGGCGGCCGACGTCTCCTTCGTGCTCGACCAGCTCACCGCGCGGCGCCCGAAGACGAAGGCCGCCACCCTGATAGACCCGTCCCGCATCGCGATGGCCGGCCAGTCGGTGGGCGGCGCGAGCACCATCACCGCGATGGTCAAGGACACCCGGATCCGCGCCGGCGTCAACACGGACGGCACCACGGACGGCTCGATCCCCGCCGGCGGACTGTCGCGACCCTTCATGTTCCTCGGCAAACCCGCCACGTACACCCCCGGATCGGGCAGGCCGGAAGCCGCCACCTGGGAGAATGACTGGAAGCTCCTGACCGGGTGGAAGCGCTGGCTGCTGCTCACCGGCGCGGTGCACCTGTCCTTCACCGACTACGGCACGCTGGTCGACCAGCTCGGCATCGACGTCGGCGCCGAGGTGGCCGGCGCCCGCTCGCTGGAGATCACCCGCAGATACGTCGGCGCCTTCTTCGACCTGCACCTGCGTGGCAAGCCGCAGCCCCTGCTGGACAAGCCGTCGCCGCGCTACCCGGAGATCACCTTCTGCACGGGGAAGACCTGCCGGTGAGCGGCTGAGTCCGTCAGGGAGACAGATCGGCCCTCGCCTCCCCCGTCTCCAGGTCGTACGGAATCGAAAGGTGCTGGTGGACCCCAACCGTCATCGCCGCCCTCTTCGATCCCGGACCGGTCCGCCTGGGCGCCCAGTAGATCAAACGGGCGCCTGGGGGCGTACAGAGGGCGTTTGAGGGTCACGCTCGTTGATCCGCTTGTGGCCTTGGTATATCGCGATTTTTCACAAACCATCGGCCTTTACATTGTAGATCATATGTGCGGCGTCGAGGAGACGGCGTAGCGCCAGGAGGTCCGGGGCGACAGCCGTCACCAGGATGGCGGGGCCGGTGAGCGGGGTCAGCACGGCCTCCCCCGCTCCCGGATCGCCGCCGAACAGCCGGACGCCGGGGCGCTCCCCCGCCAAGGCCGGATCGACGACGAGCAGTTGACCGACGGCCCGGTGACCGCCGAGAACGGCGGGACCGTCCCAGGAAGCGGCGCCCGGACCGTACTCCGTCTGCTGGTCCAGCAGGAGGCGACCGTCGCGCCGGACGGTGAGACGACCGGTCAGCCGCCCCGGCGGCTCGTGGGCCCGCCCCAGGACCTGCTCCTCGCGCAGCACGAGCCGGGCGGTGGCGGCCAGATCGACGGCGCAGGTCTGGCGGAGGTTGCTGCGCGCGGCGGAGATCAGCGGCTTGGGCAGCCAGTGCAGCCGCGCCCCCTCCGCCACGGTCAACCGCACGTCGTAGGTGGCGTGCTCGCGGGTGGGGCCGCGCAGCGCGACGGTCGCTGCGGCCGAGGTGACGTGCAGGTGAGCGCCCGGCTCGGCGGTGACCTCGATCCGCAGCCGGTCGCCGCCGAGCGGGGCGCTCATCGCGCCCAGCACGCACACCCGCGCCTGACTTCCGTACGACCGGCCGCGGCGCAACTCGAAAGGCCCGTCCCCGTCGAGAACGGGAAGCGCGGTGGCCCCGCCCACCGCGGTCGCCGTGATCCGCGCGATGGCCCGCACCCCAGGGCGCGTGGCCTCATGGCCTGACCGGGCGGCCTCATGGCTCGGCCCAGTGGCTTCCTGACCGGACCGGGCGGGCTCGTGACCCGGCCCGGTGGCCTCCTGACCTGCTCGGGTGGGCGCGACGGTCACGCGGTGCTCGCGGCCCAGGCTGCGAGGCGCTCGCCGACCCAGTCCGCCACCGGCTTGACGCCGCCCTCGGACTTCAGCGCCGTGAAGACCACCGGGAGGTCGCCACGCTGGTCCTCGGCGTCGCGGGCCATCCTCGCCAGGTCGACGCCCACGTGCGGGGCGAGGTCGGTCTTGTTGATGACGAGCAGGTCGGCGGTGGTGATGCCGGGACCGCCCTTGCGCGGGATGTCGTCCCCGCCCGCGACGTCGATGACGAAGATCTGGGCGTCGACGAGCCCTTTGGAGAACGTCGCGGTCAGGTTGTCGCCGCCCGATTCGACCAGGATCAGGTCGAGCGGGCCGACCTGATCCTCCAGGTCCTCGACGGCTTCGAGGTTGGCGGAGATGTCGTCGCGGATGGCGGTGTGCGGGCACGCCCCCGTCTCGACCGCCTGGATGCGCTCGGCGGGCAGGACGGCCTCGCGGAGCAGGAACTCGGCGTCCTCACAGGTGTAGATGTCGTTGGTGACGACGGCGATGGACAGGTCGTCGCGCAACGTCCGGCACAGGGCCGCGACCGTGGCCGTCTTGCCGGAGCCGACCGGCCCGCCGAGGCCGATACGCAGGGCACGGCGACGGCCGTCGGGACGTTCGAGGTCGGCGGGACCGGCAAAGGCGTCCGCGTGGTGCAGGTGCATGGCTGCTCCGATGGGGTGAACGACTGAGGGTGAACGACGGGCATTGGACGACGAGGAGGGGAACGGCTAGGAGGCGAACAGGCGTGCCGGACGGGCGGCGTGGCGCTCGGCGGCGATGTCGAGCAGTGGTGTCGAGGCCGCGGGCAATGCGTCGACGCCCTCGGCGAAGACCCGTGAGGCGCATGCGGCGCCCCGCTCCGCGACGTCGTCGAGGTCAGTGGTGAGGCGGGCAAGGACGCCGGTGGCGTCGAACGGGTTGAGGCCCAGCAGGCGGACGGTGGCGGTGGCCGGCCCGCTGACGGACTCGTACGCCGCCACGTACGCGATCTCCAGCGGGGTGAGGCCCGCCGATCGGGCGGTGAGGCCGAGGACGACGGGCTGGTGCGCGCCGCGCGGCCGGGCGGCGGCGAGCGCGTCGAGCTCGGCCGAGGGCCAGGTGGCGCGGGCGGCCCGCATCAGCTGACGGCCCAGCCGGCGCGCGGTGTGCCGCAGGGCGGGGGCGGGGGTGCGGGCGTCGGCGGCCTCGTCCAGCAGCAGCGGGTCGTATCCGGCGGCGGCCGCGGCGGCGAAACCCGCCGCGACCAGCCCGCTGGTGTGCAGCCGGCCGCGACAGAACTCCGCCAGGCTCGCGACGTCGTGCACGCGACCCGCCGTGACGGCCGCCTCCGCCCCACCGGAATGGGCGTGCCCACCAGCGGGAAAGCGGCCATCGGCCAGGACGAACAGCGCGCCACCGGTCAACCGGCCCATCTGACTTATCCGCCCACCCGACCCGCCCGACCTGTCCGACCCACCGGGCTCACCCGGCCTATCCCGGTTCATCAGAAGAGGAAGTAGCGCTGGGCCATGGGGAGTTCGGTGGCGTAGGAGCGTTCGACGAGTTGGTCGTCGATCTCCGTCCGGACGTCCTTGGCCGTCGCTCCGCCGATCAGCACCGTGAACGTGTCGGGGTCGATGTCCACGTCGGGGGTCGCGCTGTTCTCCCGCATGTCCGCCTTGCGCACCTCCCGAGTACTGCGTACGGGCCTGAACTGCTTGTCCAGTTTGAGCCGTTCGGGCAGGCCGCCGTCGATGGCCCGCTGGGTCACGAAGTTGACCGAGTTCGCGCGCGGAGCCCGGCCGGTCGCGCCGAAGACGGCACGGGGCAGAACCGGTTGCGGGGTCGGGATGGAGGCGTTGGCGTCGCCCACCTGCGCGTAGGCGAGCTGGCCGCCTTTGATGACCCGATGCGGCTTGATGCCGAAGAACTTCGGCTCCCAGAGCACCAGGTCGGCGAGCTTGCCCGGTTCGATCGAGCCGACCTCGTGGTCGATGCCCTGCGCGAGAGCCGGGTTGATGGTGTATTTCGCGATATAGCGGCGGGCGCGATAGTTGTCGGCCCCGTCGTCACCGTCCAGGAAGCCCCGCCGAGCCTTCATGACGTGCGCGGTCTGCCACGTCCGCATGATCATCTCCCCGATGCGGCCCATGGCCTGCGCGTCCGACGACATGATGGAGATCGCGCCGAGATCGTGCAGGATATCCTCGGCGGCCATCGTGGAGGGCCGGATCCGCGAGTCCGCGAAGGCCCGGTCCTCCTCCACCAGCGGATTCAGGTGATGGCAGACCATCACCATGTCGATGTGCTCCTTGACGGTGTTGTAGGTGAACGGCCGGGTCGGATTGGTGGAGGCGGGCAGTACGTTCGGCCGGCTCACGATGGTGATCATGTCGGGGGCGTGGCCGCCGCCGGCCCCCTCGACGTGGAAGACGTGGATGGGATGGTCGCCGATGGCGTCGATGGTGTCAGCGACCACACCCGCCTCGTTCAGCGAGTCGGCGTGCAGGGCGAGCTGGACGCCCGTCTCCTGGCACACCTCCAGGCACCTGCGCAGGACGGCGGGGGTCGCCCCCCAGTCCTCATGGATCTTGAAGCCCAGGACGCCCGCGTCCACCTGATCGACCAGCGATTGTCTGGACATGGTGCTGCCCTTGCCGAACAGCCCGATGTTGACCGGGAAGGAGTCCAGCGCCTCGAACATCCGGTCGATGTGCCAGGTGCCGGGTGTGACGGTGGTGGCGGTGCTGCCCTCCGCCGGGCCCGTGCCGCCCCCGATGAGGGTGGTGACGCCGGCGGCGAGCGCCTCGTGGAGCTGCTCGGGGCAGATGAAGTGGACGTGCGTGTCGACCCCGCCCGCCGTGAGGATCTTGCCGTTGCCCGCGATGACCTCGGTCTCGGGACCGATGAGGAAGTCGGTGGCCAGCTCGTGGTCGTCGTGGATCGGGTCCATGGTCTCGTCGTTGTACGCCTTGCCGAGCGCGGTGATCCGGCCGTCCCGGATGGCGACGTCGGCCTTGACGACACCCCAGTGATCGAGGATGACGGCGCCGGTGATGACCGTGTCCGGCGGCTCCCCCTCGGAGTCGCGCGGCGCGCAGGACTGGCCCATCGACTCGCGGATCACCTTGCCGCCGCCGAAGACGACCTCGTTCCCGCTGCGTCCCGGGCCACCGGACCAGTCGTCGCAGATCTCGATCCGCAGGTTGGTGTCCGCCAGGCGGATGCGGTCACCGGTCGTCGGGCCGAACCGGTCGGCGTAGTCGGCGCGGGACAGCGGCTCAGCCATCGAGGTGACCTCCGACCTCGCCGCGCAGGCCCGCGACGATCCGCTTGCCCTCGATGGGCACCAGCTCCGCCTCACGCGGGCAGCCGGGCTCGAACCGCATGGAGCTGCCGGCCGGGATGTGCAGGCGCTTGCCGTACGCGTCGGCCCGGGTGAAGGTGAGACCGGGGTTGGCCTCGTAGAAGTGGTAGTGGGAGCCGACCTGGACGGGCCGGTCACCGTCGTTGACGACCGTGACGGTCGTGATCTCCCGGCCCACGTTGAAGTGCACGGGCTCGGCCTGCTCGGGATGCTCGACCTTCCCCGGGCTGACCCGCACCTCCTCCCCCGCCTCCGGGAACGGGTCGTGCACGGTGACCAGCTTGGTGCCGTCGCGGAAGGTCGCCTCGACCTGCACGTCGGGGATCATCTCCGGGACGCCCTCCATGACCTCGTCGCGGGTGAGCACCTTCCGCCCGGAGGCCATGAGCTCGGCGACGGTCTGACCGTCCCGCGCTCCTTCGAGCACGTGTACGGTCAGCAGCGCGACCGCCTCCGGATAGTTGAGCAGCACCCCCCGCGCCCGGCGCTTCTCGGCCACCTCCGCGGCCACATGGATCATCAGCCGTTCCTGCTCATGTGGAGTCAGATGCATCTCCGCCACCTCACCTTCCGTCGGCTTCGCTCACTGAACGTAAGCGTGCGACCACTCAATGTGACGTGGCGTGACAGTGAGGTGTCCCTCACCGGGAGGATGCGATCGATCAGGCGCTTGGCGCGGTGACCTTCAGGAACGCCGCCGTCGTGGCCACGAACCGGTCGGCGTCGTCGAGCCACGGATAGTGGCCGGCCCCCGGCTGCACCACGAGCTCGGCGGCCGGGAACAGCCCGGCGAACTCGGCCACGACGCCCGGGATCGAGTTCATGTCGACCTCTCCGGCCAGCAGCAGCACCGGCGCGTCGAAGGTGGCGAGCGCCGCGCGGGTGGCGGCCGGGTCGAAGGCGCCCTCGGCGCCGAAGGCGGCCGCCGCCTCGTCGTTCCGCCGGCCGTCCTGGGCCGCCAGGTGGGCTCGGGCCGCCGCGTCCCATCGGCCGTAGAAGAACGGGTCGACGGCCGCCCAGCTGTCGCCGGTGGCGTTGCCGGCCACGATGTCCTCCAGAGCCGCGAAGGCCGGCGCGAACCAGGGCTCGTCCGCGCGGAGCCGCGCGAGCTCCAGCCGTGCCTGCCCGGTGGCGTCGATGCCGACGGCCCTGGTGCTCGGCGTGATCAGCGCCAGCCTACCGACCCGTTCCGGGTGCCGGGCCGCGTACAGCGTCGCGAGGTTCGCGCCCGCGCAGTGCGCGAGCAGGTCGACCCGCTCCAGGCCCAGCTCCTCGCGCAGCGCTTCGACGTCATCGACGAGCCGGTCACAGCGGTAGGAGGCGGCGTCCCGCGGGATGGCCGACCGCCCGGTGCCCCGGGGGTCGAGCATGATCAGCCGCCGGTGCGCCGGCAGGCCGCCGAGCTCGCCGAGGTATTCGGTGTCCTGCATGCCGCCCGGCAGGCAGATCACCGGGTCGCCTTCTCCGGACACGTGATAGGCGAGGTTGGTCCCGTCGAATGCGGAGAAAGTGGGCACAGCCGGACATAGTGGCAGCCTTGCCCGGCTACGGCAACCGACTTTTCACCACACCCCTCACGCCCGGCCGATGACCTTGCCCTCGCCGAACACCCACGGATCCGCCTCGCACTCGGCGATGAAATCGGCCGGGAAGCCCACCGCGAACTCCGTCGCCCCCTCCAGTTCCCCGATCGCCTCCTCGGGCAGCACCACGTCGACCGACCCCAGGTTGTCCCTCACCTGCTCGACGCTGCTGGCGCCGATGATCGGATGCACGCCGCCGTACCGGGCACGGGTCCACGCGAGCGCCACCTGGGCCGCGCTGACGCCCAGCTCGTCGGCGACCTTCCGCACGGCCCGCGCCACCGCGTGATCCCGCTCGGTGAGGGAGCCCGGATCGACCCGGGTCGGCCCCTCGACGCCACCCGGCACGGTGAACTTCGCCGACAGCACCCCACCGGCCAGCGGCCCCCAGGCGGCCACGCTCATCCCGAACGCCTCCGCCATCGGCAGCAGCTCCCGCTCGGCGTCCCGCTTGAGCAGGTTGTACGGCACCTGCACCCCGGCGAACGGCGTCCAGTCCCGCCACTCCGCCAGCGTGTTGGCCCGGCTCACCAGCCAGGCCGGCGCGTCGGAGATGCCCACGTACAGGATCTTCCCGGCCCGGACCGCGTCGTCCAGCGCCCGCATCGTCTCCTCCACCGGCGTGTGGCGATCCCACAGGTGCACCCAGAACAGGTCGAGGTAGTCGGTACGCAGCCGTCTCAGACTGCGCTCCAGCGACAGCGTGAGATTCTTGCGGTGGTTGCCGGCGGCGTTCGGGTCGCCGCCGTCGCGGGAGAGCGTGTACTTGGTGGCGACGACGAACCGGTCCCGGCGGCCCTCCAGGAGCTCGCCGAGGACGCTCTCGCTCTCGCCGTACGCCGACGCCGTGTCGATGACGTTGCCACCGGCGCCGGCGTAGGCGTCGAGCATGGCGCGATACCTCGGCAGCGCGTCCCCTCGCTCGTAGAAGGACATCGCGCCGAAGAACAGTTCGGACACCCGCAGCCCGGTACGGCCCAGCAGTCGATAACGCAAGAAATCTCCCTTTATCGGACTTTCATCGAGCCTGCCCGACCTGGCCACTCCTGGGGAGACCGCCGTGAGACCAGCCCTGCCAGGGCCACGCTGCGCCGATAAACTCCCGGGCATGGGAGACAACGAACTGGGCGCGTTCCTGCGCTCCCGGCGGGAGACGGTCACCCCCGCCGAGGTGGGGCTCCCCGACGGATCGCGCCGGCGCACGCCCGGCCTGCGCCGGGCCGAGCTGGCGACGCTCACCGGGATCAGCGTCGAATACCTCACCCGGCTGGAGCAGGGACGCGACCGCCGCCCCTCCGCCGAGATCCTCGCCGCGCTGGCCGGCGGCCTGGGCCTGTCCACCGACGAACGCGTCCACCTGTACCGCCTGGTCAAGACCGCCACCGGGGGCACCTGCCAGGGGGCGGAGCCGCTGGCCCGCGCGGTGCGCCCCACGGTCGCGGCGCTGCTCGACCGGCTGGGAGCGACCCCGGCGGCGGTGCTCAACCGGCCGGACGACCTGCTCGCCTGCTCCCCCGGTTTCGAGCGCCTGGCCGGCCCCGTCGGCCTGCTGGAGGGCCGGCCGCCCAACCTGGCCCGATTCGTCTTCACCGACGACCGGGCCAGATCCGCCTTCCCCGACTGGGAGCAGGTCGCTGGTCAGCGGGCCGCCGGCCTCAGAGCCGCCGCCTCACTCGGCGATCCGCTCGCCGCGCGGCTCGCGGAGGAGTTGTCCATCAGCGCGGGAGCCGGGTTCAGCGACCGGTACGACACCGCCGGCAGCCTTCCCGGGCGTACCGGCGTCGAGCGCTGGACGCATCCCTTCGCGGGTGAGCTGGTGCTCGCCTACGAGAGCCTCGACCTGCCCGGCCCGGACGAGCACCGGCTGATCGTCTACCTCCCGGCGGACGATGTCACCTCGGCCGCGCTCGACCTGCTCACCGAGCACACCCCGGCCTAGGGTCCGCGCGGCTCAGAGCTTGCCGAGGCCGCGGGCCAGGGCCGCGGCGGTGTCCGCGACGACCTTGTCGACGACGGGGGCGTCGATGGCCTTCCGGTTGGTGTAGATCGCCATGATGATGGGCGCGCCCGTCTTGCGGGGCCAGACGACCGCGATGTCGTTGCCGGACCCGTACTTGGAGGTGGTGCCGGTCTTGTCGCCGATCAACCAGCTCTTGGGCAGGCCGGCGCGGATACGGGTGTCGCCGGTCTCGGTCGCGATCAGCCAGGCGTTCAGCCGCTGCCGGTCCTTGGCGTCCAGAGCCTTGCCCACCGTGAGCGCGCGCAGGTCACGGGCCATGGCCGCGGGCGTCGTGGTGTCGCGCTTGCTCTTCGGGCTCCAGTCGTTGAGCTCGGTCTCCCACCGGTCCAGCCGGGACACCGGGTCCTTCAGCGTACGGAAATAGCGGGTCAGCCCGGCGGGGCCGCCGATCTGCTTCAGCAGCATGTTGCCCGCGGTGTTGTCGCTGCGGGTGATGGCCGCCTTGCACAGCTCGGCGACGGTCAGCCCGTCCTTCACGTGCTGCTCGGTGATCGGGGAGTTCTCCTTCAGATCGGCCTTGGTCCAGCGCACGACCTTGTTCATCAGGCCGGGCTCGGAGGTGCGCGCCTTGTGCAGCACGGCCGCGGCGACGACCGCCTTGAACGTGGACAGCAGCGGGAACCGCTCACCCGACCGGTAGGCGATCGTCTTTCCGGTGGCGGTGTCGATGGCGTACGCGCCGATGCGGCCGTCGAAGGACGCCTCCAGCGCCCGCAACTCCTTCCTGGCCTGGGCCTCACCCGACGGCGCCCGGGTCGTCGCCGTCACCGTCGCGGCCGAGGCGGCGCCCGCGCCGAGGGCCCCGCCCGCCAGGAGGGAGAACGTCAACGCGGTCGCCTGCAGCGCCGCCGTGGAACGGCGGGTGCGGAGATGTCTCATGCCTTGTCCTTACTGTCGTTGTCAGACGGCAGGAGCAAAGCAGATGTGATCAGCGGATGTCTAATAGCGATATCACGAAGGGATCCATCACGATTGCCATATGGTCGCAGGTCAGCACGGTCGCGCGCGTAGTCCTCGGTCCGGTGCCGGCTATCCGCGTTCGGGCTGGGCCTTCTGCCGGCGACGGTGGACGCTGACGAGATAGGCCGTACGCGACCAGAGGGCGATCGTGAGTCCGGCGGCCGCCCATCCCGCCCACTCCCAGGCAGGTGCGCCCGATAACCAGGAGACCAGCGCCCAGAGGGCGAAGAGCGTCACCCCGCCGATGGGGGCGGTCGTCACCGGATGGGTCACCATCCGGCGGTTCACCCAGGCGCTGACGGCGACCAGAATGGCGACGACTTCGGTGATGGCAATGAGGACTCTCTCGATAATGGCCATTTCTCTTTTCACTGGGGAGGGCGGGTCCACGCGGCCCTCTGGGTCCAGGAGATGTCACTGGATTAGGCTGCGTGAATGGCTCGTTATGGGACACAGTACGGTCCGGACATTACCTTCCTTGGTATTCCTCCCTGCGATCTGACCGATCCCTCAACCTATGATGACGCCGACGTGGTGATCGTAGGGGCCCCGTTCGACGGCGGCACCTCGCACCGGCCGGGCACCCGGTTCGGGCCGCAGGCGATCCGCTCCACGGACTACCTCCCGCACGACGGCACGCGGCCCAGTCTGGCGCTGCGCACCGACGGCCTGCGGGATCTCCGGGTGTACGACGCGGGCGACGTCGAGATGTTCTCGGGAGATGTCCTGAAGTCCCTCGCCGACCTGCGGGCCGAGGTCGCCAAGGTGGTCCGGGCCGGCGCGATCCCGGTGATCCTCGGCGGTGACCACGCGATCGCCTACGCGGACGCCTCCGGCGTGGCGGACGTGCTCGGCCATGGCCGGATCTCGATGGTCCACTTCGACGCGCACGCGGACACCGGTGACGTCGACTTCGGGTCGCTGTGGGGCCACGGGCAGCCGATGCGCCGGCTGATCGAGTCCGGCGCGCTGCGCGGGGACAGGTTCTTGCAGGTCGGGCTGCGTGGCTACTGGCCCGGGCCGCAGGTGCTGCAGTGGATGGCCGAGCAGCGGATGCGCTCGTACGAGATGACCGAGATCGGGGAGCGCGGTCTGACGACGTGCCTGACCGAGGCGTTCGGCATCGCCACCGACGACTGCGACGGCGTGTTCCTCTCGGTGGACATCGACGTCTGCGACCCTGGCGCCGCCCCCGGCACGGGCACGCCCGAGCCGGGCGGGCTGACCGCCCGCGAGCTGCTCGACGCCGTCCGCCGGGCCTGCCTGGAGCTGCCGGTCGTGGGCGTGGACGTGGTCGAGGTCAGCCCGCCCTACGACCACGCGGACATCACCGCCGCGCTGGCGAACCGGGTGGTGCTGGAAGCGCTGTCGGCGATCGCCCGCAGACGCCGCGACGCGCGGGACGGCACCACCTGGGACCCCCGGCGGCCCCTGCTGGACGGCCGCTGACCATCCTGGCCACGCCGGCGATGCCCCGGAAATCTCAGCCCGCCGACGCTTGAGGAACCGTACGTTCCTCAACGGAATCTAGGGTTCGAGTAACAGAAAGGGGCACCACATGTTGCGAGGACTCGCCACCGTCAACTTCTTCGCCGACGACGTCGAGGCGGCCGGGAAGTGGTACACCGAGGTGCTGGGCATCGAGCCGTACTTCGAGCGTCCCGGCAACGGGCAACCCGCCGCCTACCTCGAGTTCAGGATCGGTGACCACCAGGCCGAGCTCGGCCTCATCGACCGGCGCTACGCCCCGCAGGGCGCGCCCACCGAGCCGGCGGGCGCGATCGCCCACTGGCACGTGGACGACGTGCAGGCCACCCTGGAGCGGCTGCTCTCCCTGGGGGCCACGCCCTACCTGCCGCTCACCGAGCACGGCCCCGGCTTCGTCACCGCCTCGGTGACCGACCCGTTCGGCAACGTGCTGGGCATCATGTACAACAAGCACTACCTGGAGATGCTGAGCCGATGATGCGCTTCACGGACGCCGGCCAGTGGGAGTCGTGGCTGGCCGCACATCACGAGGACGACGGCGGCGTCTGGCTGCGGATCGCCAAGAAGGGCTCGGCCGACCCTTCGATCACGATCGTCCAGGCGCTGGAGGTCGCGCTGTGCTACGGCTGGATCGACAGCCATCGCAAGGCTCTCGACGAGCACGCCTACCTGCAGCGCTACTCCCGCCGCCGCAGGAGCAGCCCGTGGTCGCGGGTGAACGTCGAGCGGGTGGAGGCGCTGACCGCGGCCGGGCGGATGCGCCCGCCCGGCCTGGCCGAGGTCGCCGCCGCCCAGGCGGACGGCCGGTGGGAGGCGGCGTACGCGGCCCAGCGGGACGCCACCGTCCCCGCTGATCTGGCCGAGGCGCTGACCGCCCGGCCGGAGGCGGCCGCCCGCTTCGAGGCGCTCGACAAGACGGCCCGCTATCTGCTCATCCTGCCGCTGCTGAAGGCCAGAACTCCGGCCGGGCGCGCGGCCCGGCTGGACAAGGCGATGTGCGGCCTGCTCGGCCGTTGATCGTCAGCCTTCGGGCGTCTGCTGAAGCTTGGCGAGGGTCAGCACGTCACCGCCGATGCCCCAGCCTCCGTCGGGGACCTCCTCGACCAGCACCAGGGTGGTGGCGCGGGCGCGCTCGCCGTAGATCTCCACGTACAGCTCGGTGGTGCGGGTGACGATCTGCTCCTTCTGCTCGGGGGTGAGGGTGGCGGCGGGAACCTTGAAATTGGCGAACGGCATGATTGTTTCCTTTTCTATGGTTGTGACAGCGGCGGGCGTCAGATGATGCCGCCGTTGGCGCGGATGACCTGGCCGTTGATCCAGTGGCCGGCCGGGGAGGCGAGGAAGGCGACGACCTCGGCGATGTCCTCGGGGGTGCCGAGCCGTTCCAGCGGGGGCAGGCCGGCCAGGCGGGCGATGGTCTCCTCGTCCTTTCCGTCGAGGAACAGGTCGGTCGCGGTCGGACCGGGCGCGACGGCGTTGACGGTGACGTCCCGGCCGCGGAGTTCGCGGGCTAGGACGAGCGTGATCGCCTCCACCGCGCCCTTGCTCGCGTTGTAGGCGCCGTAGTTCGGCGTGGCCAGGCCCACCTGGGAGGTGGAGAAGGTGATGATCGCCCCGCCGGGGCGCACCTTGCGGGCCGCCTGCTGGGCGACGACGAAGGTGCCGCGGATGTTGGTCCGGTGCAGCGCGTCAAGTTCGGCCAGGTCCAGGTCGGCGATGGGGCTGAGGGACATCCGGCCGGCGGTGTGCACGACGACGTCGACGCCGCCGTACGCGGACTCGGCCGTGCCGAACAGCGCGGCCACGGCCTGCTCGTCGGCGACGTCGGCCTGGGCGGCGACCGCTCGGCCACCGGCCGCGGTGACCTCCTTGACCGCGGCCTCGGCCAGGTCCCGGTTGCCGGCGTAGCCGATCACGACGGCGAACCCGGCGGCGGCCAACCGGCTCGCCGCCTGCCTGCCGATGCCACGGGACCCGCCGGTGACGATGGCGACACGAGGGTGGTCGGAATTGAGCTGAGACATGGGAACTCCCGCACTTGAAGGCGCTGTGCCGTACACGATGGCGTGGTCCGCCGCCCGTAGCCAGGGCCGCGTCCACCCTGGGGTTGCCATCCCCTGGTTCAAGCTTCGCCACCGGGTGATGATGAAGATGTGAACCTTTCTGAGCTGGCCGCATTCCTGAAGTCACGGCGGGCCCGGATCCGGCCGGCCGACGTGGGCCTGCCCACCGGACCCCGGCGCCGAGTGCCCGGCCTGCGGCGCGAGGAGGTCTCGCAGCTGGCCGGGCTGTCGGTGGACTACTACACCGAGCTGGAGCGCGGAAGCAACGTCCAGCCCTCCGCCCAGACGCTGGCCGCCCTCGCCCGCGCGCTGCGCCTCAACGGCGACGAACGCGACCACCTGTTCCATCTGGCCGACCGCCCCCTCCCCCGGGCGGCGCACGGCCCGGCCGCGCACGTCCAGCCGGCTCTGCTCGGCCTGCTGGACCGGCTCACCACCACCCCTGCCCAGATCATCACCGACCTGCACGAGACCCTCGTGCAGAACGAGCCGGCCGCCGCGCTCGTCGGCCGGCCCCCGGCGGTACGAGGTCCGGCGGCGAGCTTCGTCCACCGCTGGTTCACCGACCCCGCCTCCCGGGCGCTCTACCCGTCCGAGGACCACCCGCACCACTCGCGCGCGTTCGTGGCCGACCTGCAGGCGGTCGCCGCCCGGCGCGGGCGGGACTCCGAGGTGGCCAAGATGGTGTCCGTGCTGCGGCGGCGCAGCGAGGAGTTCGCCGACCTGTGGGACACCCGCGACGTCGCGCTGCGCCGCAGCGACCACAAGCGCATCGTCCATCCCTCGCTGGGCGTCATCGAGCTGGACTGCTACTGCCTGTTCAGCGAGGACGGGCGTCAGCGCCTGCTGTGGTTCACCGCGCCGCCCGGCAGCCAGGGGGCCGCCCAGCTGGAGCTGCTGCTGGTCATCGGCACGCAGGAGATGGCGACGGGGCCCGACATCCAGCTGAGGTGAGCACGATCGGCGTCGGTCAACTACGGTTGCTGACATGCCCGCCGTCGAGAATCCCGTCTCCCCGGAGCCCGCTGACGCGCTGGCGTCCGTGGCGGCGCTGAGGCGCCTGGCCGATCAGATCGAGGACGCCGCCGTCGAGCAGGCGATGCGGGCCGGCTGGAGCTGGCCGCAGGTGGCCGAGGCACTCGGGGTGACCCGCCAGGCGGTCCACAAGAAGCACGCCAAGCGGCTCATCGCAGCGGGCGTCACGCTGAGGAGACGGTGACCATGTCCGGCTTCGACAGGTATCTGCATACGATCATCGAGCAGGGCTCCGCCGAGGCCCACCAGGACGGCTCCGCGACGATCGAGGCCCAGCACCTGCTGCTGGCGATCGCCGCCCAGCCGGAGCCCACCCTGGAATCGGCCGGGCTCGATCACCGCACGATTCGGGACGCGCTGGAGCGGGAGTTCGAGCACAGCCTGGCCGCGGCCGGAGTCCCCCGCGCCGCCTTCGACCTCCCCCGGCCGACCAGGAACCCCCAGCCTCCGACTCAGCTGGGCGCCTCCGCCAAGCTCGCCCTCGAACGCCTCGCGAGGTCCCATCGCAAGAAGGATCTGCGGCCGGCCCACCTGCTGCTCGGCATCCTCCAGGCCCAGGCGGGCACCGTCCCGCGCGCCCTCGCCCTGGCCGGCGTCGACCGAGCCGACCTGACGGCCCGCGTCCTGCGCACCCTGCCGGACGCCGGCGAGTAGCCGCGGGCGCGGCCGGTCAGCCGTCGAGGAGCGCGGTGATCCGGGTGGCCGTCTCGAAGTCGATGCTCAGCCGGGTCTTGCCGATCGCGAGGGTGGTGCCGGTCGCGGCGTCCATCCCCGCGTAGTGGCCACGCGGCCGCACTCCCGCTCCGGGGCCTGAGCGCAGTGGCAGGGCGCCAGGGCGTGCACCGCCCTGATCTGTTCGAACGGCCCGTACCGCTGATGGCTGTCCCGTTGCTCCTCGACCTCGTAGGAGTTTCGGGCCGTCCTGCCCGCGTGCTCCGTGGTGCGGATCACAGCGCGATCGTCACCTTGTCGGCGGTGCCGGGTGCGTGGCGGTGAGCTGGGTGTTCCGGCTCAGGCTGGAACAGGGTGACGGGCCGGGGCCTGGCGCTGTGAACTGGTCTGGACCGATCGCCGACAGTAAGGGAAGGCGTCCTTTCGATGATCGAACACATGAGGCGGATCGCTATCGCCGCCGCCGTCGCCGCCGTGACGGTGGCGGCCGGGCTCGCCCTGACCGCAGGCCCCGCCGCCGCCGGCGACGAGTACTGGCCTAGGGGCGGCGGGGTGGCCCCGATGGGCAACGAGTACTGGCCGAAGGGCAGCGGGGTGGCCCCGATGGGCAACGAGTACTGGCCGAAGGGCAGCGGGGTGGCCCCGATGGGCAACGAGTACTGGCCGAAGGGCAGCGGGTAGCCGACGGGTTCGGGTGGGGAGGAGCGCCGCTGGCCGCCCCGTTGCGGAAGGGCGGTCGGCGGGCGTTCCTCCATGCGTCCGCCAGCGTATGGAATGGGCGACGGACCTCCTGCAGAAGGCCGAGGTACACGGACGCCGCTCCCACGCCGCGATGGGGCACATCGGCGTCGAGGTGAACCCCGAGGCTCCCAAGGAGTGCATCATCTACTCGGCGCCGACCACGGGCTGCAGCGACAGATGCCGGATCGCTGACGCCACCGGCGAGCAGCCACCGGACTGGTGACCCGGCCACCGCACGGTCCCGGCCCCTCCTCACCGGGACCGTGTGACTCCCCCAGGGACACGGGCACCCGGCCGAAAAGAGGGCGCCTGTCGGCGCCGTGTCGTACGCTGCCCGCAGCGGCAGACGCACGCCTGCCCGCTTCCGAGCCGCCCGGCGCCCACGTCGCCGGCGGCAACGAAACCAAGGGTCACCGACTCGCGTGCCACTGTTTCGCTTCCGCCTGACTCGTGATCCTTTCCTTGGCGGGGTGACGTGGGAACCTCCGCCGACGCCGAGGCCACCCGCCGCATCGCCGAGCAAGACGCCCCGCCGATCCTCGCCGCCGATGTCCCGCCCGCCCGGGTGCCGGCCCCCGTGGCGGTGATGCTGGCCCGTCACCTGTTCGCCGCGACCCCCGGCTGGGAACCCTATGCGCATACGTTGATGTCATTGGGCGACGTCAACGGCGACGGGCGTTCGGACATCGGCGCCGTGCACAACGGGACGGCGACGTTCACGATCTGGAACGGTAAGGGCGGTAACACCTTCGGCCCGGCCACGCCGATCGGATCCGGCTGGGCACAGCGCTTCTGACGCCCCGGAAGCGAGCGTTCCTTCTCGCCCTCGGACGACAGCGCCTGGGCAGCGCTGTCGTCCGGGGCGACGGTGCGCGACTCCGCCGGCCGCATCGCCGCGCCGGTGCCGGTTCGGCGCGCGTCACCTGGGCAAGGTGGTGTCATGGAGCAGTTCGCCGCGATGCCGCTGGCCGGCTGGCAGGACACCAAGGAGACGGTGCACCGGTTCTGCCAGGTGATCGGCAAGGTCCGGCTCGCCTGCGGGGTCCGGCGCAATCACTGGTGGAACGCGCCGTTCCATCTCACCGGGCGAGGTCTCACCACCCGGCCGATGGGCCAGGTCGACGGCAACCCGATCTTCACCATCGACTTCGACTTCCTCGGCCACCGGCTGGTCATCACCACCGTGGACGGGCGGGAGGTGTCGTTCGGTCTCCCCGGGCGGTCGGTGGCGTCCTTCTACGACGAGACCCAGCGGGCGCTGGACAGCCTGGGCGTGCGGGTGCGCCTGGACGTGCCGCACCCGTTCGACCTGCCGGACGCGGACCGGCCGTTCGCCGACGACACCGAGCACGCGGCCTACGACCCGATCATGGTCACCCGCTACTGGCAGATCCTCAGCCAGGTGAACCTGCTGCTGGAGGAGTTCGCCGCGGGCTACTCCGGCAAGACCAGCCCGGTGCACCACTTCTGGCACACCTTCGACATCGCCTGCACCCGCTTCTCCGACCGCCGGATCGACCAGCCGGCCGACGCCGACCCGGTGACCCGGGAGGCGTACTCGCGGGAGGTGATCAGCTCGGGGTTCTGGTTCGGCGACCCGGCCTTTCCCGAGCCGGCCTTCTACTCCTACACCGCTCCGGAGCCCGAAGGACTCGACGGCGAGCCCCTGGCACCCGAGGCCGCGCGGTGGATCACGCAGCGGGGCGGCCACCTGGCCGTGCTCCGCTACGACGACGCCCGGGCCGAGGCCGACCCGCGCGCCGCCGTCCTCGCCTTCTACGACAGCGCCTACCAGGCCGGAGCCCGGCGCGCCGGGTGGGACATCCCCCGGTACGCCTGCCCCGGCGGGATCACCGACCCGCGGCTGAACGACGGCATGCGGACGGCCCAGGCGCCGCACTAGGCAGCGCGCTGGCGACGCTGCACACCCGCGACAGCACCGCGCTGCGCTGCGGACAGGCTGTGGCCGCGGTGCAGGGCACCGACCGGGTCGAGAGCGTGCGTCTCGCCGACGGCACCGTGATCGACGCCGACCTGGTCGTCGTCGGGATCGGAGCGGTGCCCCGCACCGACTGGCTCGACGGCAGCGGACTGCCCCTCGACAACGGCGTGGTCTGCGACGAGTTCCTCCGTGCCGGCGCCCCCGGCCTCTACGCCGCGGGAGACGTCGCCCGCTGGCACAACCTCCTGTTCGACCGCTCGATGCGGGTGGAGCACTGGTTCGCCGCCGCCGAGCGGGGGGCGCGGGCCGGGCGTAACGCGGTGTCACCGGCAGATGCCCGGTCCTACTCGACGGTCCCGTACTTCTGGTCGGACTGGTACGGCTCGCGCATCCAGTTCGCCGGTGTCGCCACCAACGACGGCTACGAGCTCGTATCGGGCGACCTGGCCGGTGACCACTTCGTCGCGCTGTACCGCGAGGGTGACCGGCTGACCGGGATGCTGACCCTGAACGGGCAGCGCCACGTCATGAAGTACCGCCGACTCATTGCCCAACGCGCTCGCTTCGACGAAGCCATCGCGTTCGCCCGGACGTCGGCGCCCACGCGCTCGGCCACCACCACTTCCTGACCTTCCGCCCTGCCAACGCCTGGTAGGCCTGCGAAAAGGACCAATCGACCATGACTGACCAGCAGCAACAGGGCACGACCGACGACGACCCCACGACCACCACGTCGTCACCCTCCGACACAGGTCCCCCACGGGACGAGATGGTGCTCGCCCGGATGGGCGGCCGGAAAGGCTTCGTCTACTCCAGCATCCCCGTCGTCGTGTTCGTCGCCGCGATCCTCTTCTTCTCGTTGACGGTGACACTCACCGTCGCTGTGCTGACGGGCGTGGGACTGACGGTGTTCCGAATCGTGAGCGGTGAGCGCTGGACCTCTGCTGTCGGCAGCCTGGTCGGCGTCGCGATCGCCGCAGGCGTCGTGGCCCTGACCGGGTCGGCGAAGAACTACTTCGCGCTGGGGATCTGGGCCTACTTCGCGGGCGTCCTACTCGCCCTGGCTCCGTGCCGGCCCGCTGGCCGGCGCTCGGTGTCGCCCGCGTCGCGATGGGTACGCCGCTGTCGGCGCTCGTCGCACTCGTCATCCTGTGGGCTACAGGTGGGCCCGGCGGGCCCGCGCGTGCTTCAGCTCCTCCAGCACGAACATGGCGGCGCCCTCGCCGAGCACGAAGCCGTCACAGGTGCCGTCGAACGGCCGGGAGGCGTGCGCGGGGTCGTCGTTGCGTGGCGTCGTCGCCCGGATGGCGTCGAAGCAGGCCCGCGTGATCGGCGAGATGGGCGCGTCCGTGGCGCCCGCGATCATGACGTAGGCCGAGCCCTCGCGGATCAGCTCGGCGGCGGCGCTCGGCCGTACGCGCGCTGGCGTTCGGCCCCGAGAGTCACCTGCGCCCGCTCGGCCTTGACCTTCCCGTTCGCTGACCATCCGCCGAGCCTGCTGTTCTCCTACCGCACCGGCGACGTCGGCGCCGAGTTCGGCCGCCCCGCGATCGAGTCGATCCGCGCCGCCTTCGGCCCGCGGCCCTCGGGACCGCTGCTGGAGGAGCTGTTCCAGCGCTTCGAGCAGAGCCCGGAGGCGGTGTTCGACATCCCGGCGACGTGCCCGCCGCGTTGCGGAACTGGGAGGCCAGGATGCGACCGTTCATCAGGATCGAGCAGGACGGCGCGCTGCTCCTCCGCACGCTCTTCACACCGCACGACCGCAAGGAGCGGATCGTCCGCGCCGCGATGCTGCGTCTCATACGCCGGCCGCTCCTCGGCCGGGTCGTGGGCGGGGTGTTCAGAGGCGGTCCCGACCTCGCCAACAAGGAGTTCGATGTCGCGGGCGTATAAGGCCTGCGAAGAGCGAAGGGAGACATGAAGCAGATCCTGAGGGAACAGCAGGGCATGGAGGCGCTGGCTTGCTGCCGGTGCCTGCTCGAACCCGCCCTGCGCGAGATCGTGTGCCGCTCGCAGGTGGCGTTCATTCTCGGCGTCCGCGGCAGCGTTGTGACGATCCACAGCCCGGTGATACGGTCGCCCGGATCCATCACCAGGTTGCGAGCCTGCTGCACCGTCCATGCCCCGGCCGGGTGTGCGGTCACTCCGGCCAGGTGCAGTTTCCGGGTGCCGTGCTCGATGAAGATCAGCACGTGCGTACAGCCGTTTGAGCAGAATCGTTTCGACCGCCAGGAAGTCACAGGCAATGATCGCGTGGGCTTGAGCGGTCACTTCAGCCGTTCGGCGACCCGCTCCGCGATAGAGCTCAGGCGCCTGCAGCGCTGGGCGGGATCTCTGTTCGGCTGCTGGTTGGGCTCGGTCATGGTCATCGTGACCAGGAACCGCCCTTTCCGGAACACCACCGCGCCCGCGGATCGGGCGTACTGCTTGGTCACGCAGTACGACTCCTCGCCCACGGGACGGCTCAGCGGCTGCGCGCCGTCATACGACCCGCCGAACTTCATGTTGTGCGCGGGTGCCGGGTCGGCCATGTAGCTGGTGATCTGCAGACTCAACCTGTGCCCGTCGGCCCGGTAGCCCTCTCCGGTGTTCCGCTCGCACAGGGTGTCCACGTAGGCGTACTCGTTGGGATCGCGGATGTCCGTGTCGATGCTGAAGTCCGTCCTCCCGACCGCACTGCCGATCTCCTCCGTGACGAACGGCGCGGAGTGCCTGCGGAACAGCTCGCGGAAGTCGTCGGCGTTGAGCACCTCGCAGGCCATTCCCGGCTTCGCAGTGATCAGTGGGCTGTCGTAGGAGATGGACGTGACGCCTCCGGGACGCGCCGTCTGCTTCTCCAGGTTGCTGGCGATCGTCTTCAATACCGCCTGCTTCTGCGACGCCAACTGCGAACCTGCCTTCACAGACAGCTGCACTTGCGCGACCGTCTTCTCCAGCCGCAGGGCGAAGGTCAGGTACTTCATGGTCTTGTCCACCACGCTCGTGCCGCGCTTCTTCTCCCCCACGCTCACTCCGCCGATCGACGGCCTCTTGACATAGTTCTTGAACTCGTAGTCCAAGGCGGAGGTCTTGGTGTAGCTCTCCTGGAAGACCGAGATCTCGAGCAGGCCCTCCGGCCACAACGCCATGTAGCAGGAGTTGGGCGGCGTCATCGGGAGGAACAGGTCGCTGCCGTCCTCCATCGGCCCCTTGCCCTGGCCGTCGAAGTAGGAGCGCTTGTACGCCGGAACCAGAGGGTTGACGTTCAGGATCAAGCCGTGCTTCTCAAGGTCGGCGAACGTCATGAGGTTGCAGGCCGGGATGACCGTCGAGCCGGCGTGCTTGTACGGTTGCCCGACGGGCTTCCCCACGAGCGCCGCTGGGTCGACGACCCCCGCCTCCGCCAGCTTCTCGTAGCCTGGACGTGGGACGTTCTTCAGCTTGACGACGCTGCCGCTCGCGTCCGGCCCGGCGGTCTGCGTGCTCTTCGCACCCGCCCCGCCCCCGCCGCGAAGCTGCGGCAGGATCACGGCACCGATGGCGACGACCAGGACGAGCACGAGGGCCGCGGCGGCCAGCAGCGCCACGATCCATCCGCGCTTCTTCCGCCTCGGCGGGCCCGGCGGCCACCCGGGTGGCGGGCCGCCCCCCGGGTACGGCGGATACGGCGGCTGGGGCGGGCCCTGCGGATTCCCGTAGCCGCCTCCCTGGGGCCACCCTTGCGGATGTCCTTGGCCACCCTGCGGCCACCCTTGCGGATGCCCCGGCCGGCCTTGTGGCTGCCACGCACCAGGCCCGCCTTGATAGGGCGGTTGCACCACGATGCCCCCCGTTCGTGATCGTCACTAATCAGCACAGCCTTCACCGGTCCTCCCACCCGGAAGGCTGCGAGGAGCAGAGCGTAGCGACACACCAATGATCAGTCGGCATACTTCAGACATTTACGAAGCGTTCTGGCGAGGTCGCGGTGCCGTGGCCCCACTTCCTCACCTGTGGGCGTCACTACTCGCGCACGTTGACCTCAGCGTCGATGACCGGGCCTAGGCCGTCGAGCAGCGGTTTCAGGCCGAACTCGAAGAGCCGGTCGAGGTCGAGGTCGAAGCCGCCGGCCATCTCGCCGACGACCTTCACGAAGCTGGGGTACGCACCCGACGCGACGATGTCCCGCAGGGTGTCCTCCTGCCCGCTCATCCACTCGTCCCCGGTGAGCCCGGTGCCGGCGCGCGCCTGCCGTTCGAACTCCAGGTTGGCCGCGATGCCCTGGACGTAGCTGAAGAGCAGGATGTGCACGTGCATCTTGCCGGCGGCGTCGAGCCGGCCGTCCTCGATCGCGGCGAGGGCCCACTCGGTGTGCCGGAGCAGGCTGGGTGACGGCAGTGGCCTGGTCAGCGAGGTGACCTTGGCCATCCACGGGTGCGCGCGGTAGGCGGCCCACTGCAGGCGGGCCGACGTCTCCAGGCGGGCGCGCCAGCCGGGCGGGGGCTCCTCGGGCAGGGGGAACTCCCTGAGCACCGCGTCGATCATCAGCATGAGGAGGTCGTCCTTGCCGCCCACGTGCCGGTAGAGGGACATGGTGGCGGCCCCGAGGCGGCCGGCGACGCCGCGCATGGTGAGCTCCGGCAGCCCGTCGGCGTCAGCGATCTCGATGGCGGCGCGCACGATCCGCTCCCGCGTCAGGTCGTTCTCCGGCAGCAGGGGCCGCCGGGCGGGCGCTCCGCCGTCGCGCGGCCGCGCGACCAGCGTGCCCACGCGCGGCTCGGCGACCACGACGCCTTCCTGCGCCAGGACCGTCAGCGCCTTGGCGGCGGTGGCCAGGGCGACGCCCCAGTCGCGGGCGAGTTGCCTGGTGGACGGCACCCGGTCGCCGGTGCGCAGCCGCCCGTCGGCTATGCGGCCCTTGATGTCATCGACGATGCGCGCGTACGGCGGAGCCATCGAAAGTCCTTTCCTGTACTAGTACAGACTCTACTCGATAACCCTTGTAACGTGCTGTTCGTACGACGTACATTCACATCGCGTACAACGTCAACAGAGTTTGGAGCGCATCATGAAGGTTCTCGTGTCCGGCGCGAGCGTCGGCGGCCCCGTGCTGGCCTACTGGCTGCGCGAGCGCGGCTTCGAGGTGACGCTCGTCGAGCGCGCCCCCGCGCCGCGCCTGGGCGGGCAGGCCGTCGACATCCGCGGGGCCGCCCTCACCGTGGCGGATCGGATGGGCATCCTGGAGCGGGCCACCGCCCTGAGGACGACCATGCGCGGCATGTCGATGGTCGACGGTGACGGCCAGGAGATCATGCGCAGCACCGAGGAGACGGTCAGCGGGGGCCGGTTCGACAGCCCGGACATCGAGATCCTCCGCGACGACCTGACCGCGCTCGTCACGGCGGCGGCCGGCGCCACCTACCGGTACGGCGACTCGATCGCCGAGCTCACCCAGGACGAGCAGGGGGTGGACGTCACGTTCGAGAGCGGCGGCCGGGGCCGCTACGACTTCGTGGTCGGCGCCGACGGCCTGCACTCGAACGTCCGGGGCCTCGTCTTCGGCGACGAGTCGCGGTTCCTGCGCCACCTCGGCATGTACGTCGCCATCTTCACCGCCCCCAACTTCCTGGATCTGGACCACTGGCAGACCTGGCACCGGGACGGCGACGCCGGGTTCGGCCTGTTCAGCGACAGGGACCCGAGTGTGATGCGGGTCAACCTGGGCTTCGCGGCCGGGCCGATCGACTACGACCACCACGACGTCGACCAGCAGCGGCGCCTGGTCCGGGAGCACTGCGCGAAACTGCGCTGGGAGGCGCCGAGGCTGATCGAGGCCATGGACAAGGCCGACGACTTCTACTTCGACGCGATGGCCCAGGTCGAGATGGAGCGCTGGTCGAAGGGCCGGGTCGCGCTGGTGGGCGACGCCGGCTACTGCGCCTCGCCGATGTCGGGCCAGGGCACCAGCCTGGCCATGGTCGGGGCGTACGTCCTGGCGGACGAGCTGGGCCGGGAGCCCGCCGGCGCGTTCGACCGCTACGAGCGGCGCCTGCGCCCGTTCGTCGCG
Source organism: Nonomuraea glycinis (assembly GCF_035920485.1). Taxonomy (GTDB): domain Bacteria; phylum Actinomycetota; class Actinomycetes; order Streptosporangiales; family Streptosporangiaceae; genus Nonomuraea; species Nonomuraea glycinis. The sequence continues at coordinate 7,470,941 of NZ_CP109166.1, read as the reverse complement.
CTGAACCAGGCCCTCGCCCTGGAGCAGCAGGAGGGCCAGGGCGCCGCGCCGGAGAACGTCCAGCGAGCGGCGAACGCCATCACTCTGGACTGAAATGTCAGAGATTTGTGTTATCTCAGATATGTCGGTAATGTCGGTCGCATGGCATATGAAGTGGAGTTGGCCTTCGCCGACGAGGTGGGGCGTCATTTCGCCCGGCAGAACGCCCTGCCGCCGATGACCGGGCGGGTCGCCGGGTGGCTGATGATCTGCGATCCGCCGCAGCAGACCATCGCCGAGCTGAGCGAGGCGCTGCGGGCCAGTCGCAGCGCCGTCAGCGGCGCGGTCACCATGCTCGAGGAGTGGTCCTGGATCCAGCGGTCGAGAGCCGCCGGCGAGCGCGTGGACCGGGTCAGCCTGCATCCCGCGATCTGGCTGAGCATGGTGGACAAGCGGGCGGAGTACACCTCGCTCGGCGCGCTGGCCCGGCACGGCCTGGACGCGCTCGGCGAGGCCCCCGCGGCCCGCCGGGCGCGCCTGCTGGAGACGGCCGCCTTCGCCCGCTTCCTCGCCGAGCGGATGCCCGCGCTGGCGGCCGAGTGGCAGGCCTACCGGGAGACCCTGCGCGCCTCGGGCGAGCTGCCCACCGATTCAAGGACGAGCTGACCCACCCCGATGAGGAGACCCTTGATGACCTTTGACGTGGCCCGCTGGCAGGCTCGCTTCGACGAGCTGCGCGCCGCCCACCATGTCCCCGGAGCGTCCCTGGCCGTGCTGTCCGGCGGTGAGCTGCACGAGCTGGCCGGCGGCGTGCTGCACCGGGGCACCGGGGTGCCGGTGACCACCGACTCGCTGTTCCTGTCCGGCTCGATCGCCAAGGTCTACACCGCCACGCTGGTGATGCAGCTGGTCGACGCCGGCCTGCTGGATCTCGACGCGACCGTGGTGAGCGTGCTGCCCGAGTTCGCCACGCCGGATCCGGCGGCCACCGCGACCATCACCGTCCGGCAACTGCTCAGCCACACCGGCGGCCTGACCTGTGACTTCACCTTCGACTCCGGCCGGGGGGACGACTGCCTGGCCACCTACGTCAAGGCCGCGGGGCAGGTCGCGCTGGACTGCCCGCCGGGCACGGCCATCTCCTACAGCAGCCTCGGCTACGTCGTGCTGGGCCGGATCGTCGAGGTGCTGACCGGGCAGACCTGGGACCAGGCGCTGAAGGACCGGCTGCTCACCCCGCTCGGGCTCGGCCGGTCGGTGACGCTGCCCGAGGAGGCGCTGCGGTTCCAGGTGGCCATGAGCCACCTCGGGGAGCCGGGCCGCGACCCCGACCCGGCGCCCGCCTGGGATCTGATGCCGCGTTCGGCGGGACCGTACGGCCGGGTGATCGTCTCCGCGGGCGACCTCGCCCGCTTCGCCCAGGCGCACCTCGACGGCGGGCGCGGCGTCCTGTCCGCCGGCGCGGTCGCCGCGATGCGGCGCCGCGAGGTCGACAGCCCGGACAAGTGGACTGTCAGTGCCGACGGCTGGGGCCTGGGCTGGACCCTGTACGACTGGAACGGCGTCTTCGGCTACGGCCACGACGGCGCGGCCATCGGCCAGTACGCCTACCTGCGCGTCGTCCCGCACGCCGGGGTGGTCGTCGCCCTGATGACCAACGGCGGAGGCGCCCGGCGGCTGTACGCCGAGCTGTTCCGTGAGTTGCTGGACGAGCTCGCCGGGGTGCGCATGCCGGACCCGTTCGGGCCGGCGGCCGAACCGCCCGTGGTGGACATGGCGCGGCTGGTGGGCGACTACCGACGCGAAGGGGTCGTCGTCACCGTCGCCCAGGACGACGACGGCGCGCGCATCCGCTATGCGTTCGTCGACGGCATGAAGGACTTCTCGCCGCCGCTGGAGATGGACCTGGTGCCGGTGTCGGAGACGGTCTTCGCCGCGACCGGCGGCGGCTCCTCCTTCAGCGAGGAGCACGTGCCCGTGGTGTTCTCCACGCTGACCGACGGCACCGACTGCGTGTACATCGGCATGCGCGCCACCCCGAAGAGCGTCCCGATCAGCGGGTGAGCAGGTCCCGCAGGGCCTTGGCGAGGTCGGCCGGCGCCTCCTCGGCCATGAAGTGGCCCCAGGTGACGGGGATGTGACGCAGGTCCGGCGCCCAGGCGCGCCACAGCGCTGCCGCGTCGAAGCCGAGCGCGCTCCCCCAGTCCTGCTGCAGGACGGTGACCGGCATCCGCAGCCGGTTATCGGCGGCGCGGTCGGCCTGGTCGTGCTCGACGTCGATGCCGGCGGAGGCGCGGTAGTCGGCCACGATCGAGTCCACGGCCGCGCGGGAGGCGTCCAGGTAGGCGGCGCGGACGTCGGCCGGGATCGCCTGCGGGTCGCCCGCCCAGATGTCGAGGAAGTGGCCGAAGAAGGCGTCCGGACTGGCGGCGATCAGCTGCTCGGGCAGGCCCGGCGGCTGGGCCATCAGGTAGAGGTGGAAGCCGACGGCGGCGGTGGTGCCGTGCATGACGTCCCACATGTCCAGGGTGGGCAGCACGTCGAGGCAGGCCAGGTGCGTGATCGTCCGGGGGTGGTCCAGGCCGGCGCGGAAGGCGACCAGGGCGCCGCGGTCGTGCCCGGCCAGCGCGAACCGGTCATGCCCCAGCTCCCGGGCGAGGGTGACGATGTCGGCCGCCATGGTGCGTTTGGCGTACACGCTGCCGTCGGTCTCGGCCGGTTTGTCGCTGGCGCCGTAACCGCGCAGGTCGGGGCAGATCACGGTGTGGTCGGCGGCCAGGTCGGCGGCCACGTGCCGCCACATCAGGTGTGTCTGCGGGAAACCGTGCAGCAGCACGATCGGGCTGCCGGCGCCGCCGACGGCGGCGTTCAGTGACACGCCGTCGGCGACGGGCACCCGTTGGTAGTCGAAGCCGGTGATGACAGGCGCCATGGTGTTGCCCTTTCGTCGGTTGCTCTCAGCCTGCCGGGCGTGAATGAGCATCCGGTCAGCGCGCTAGCGTGACCTGGAGGAAGGGACGGTCGGACGCTGGGGAAGGCACGGTCGGACGCTGGGAGGAAGGGGCTGTCTGACGCAGGGAGGAAGAGGCGGGCGGACGCTGGGAAGAAAGGGCGGGCGGACGTGCGGGTCGAGTTCGGGGTGCTGGGGCCGGTGGCGGCCTGGGACGACGGCGGGGACGCGGTCGCCCTGAAGGGGCCGCGGCACCGCGCGGTGCTGGCCCGGCTGATCGTCGCCCGCCGGCGCGTCGTCCCGGTCACCGACCTGGTCGAGGACCTGTGGGACGATCCACCGCCCGGAGCGGTGGGGGCGGTGCGCACCTTCGTCGCCGCGCTGCGCCGCGCGCTGGAGCCCGATCGCCCGCCCCGCTCCCCCGCCCGGCTCCTCGTCACCGTGGGACCTGGGTACGCCCTGCGCGCGGAGCCGGACGCGGTGGACGCCTGGCGCTTCGAACGGGCCGTGGCCGCCGCCGCGACGCTGCCTCCCGAGGACGGGCTCGCCCGGCTGGCCGAGGCGCTCGGGTGGTGGCGCGGGCCGGCCTACGCCGGGTTCGCCGACCAGGACTGGGCCCGCACCGAGCGCTCCCGGCTGGCCGAGCTGCGGCTGCACGCCGTCGAACGCCAGGCCGAGGTCCGGCTGACGCTCGGCCGGGATGCCGAGGCGGTGCCGGACCTGGACGCGCACGTGACCGAGCACCCCTGGCGCGAGGACGCCTGGCGGCTGCTGGCGCTCGCGCTGTATCGCGCCGGCCGGCAGGGCGACGCGCTCGCCGTGCTGCGCCGGGCGCGCACCCTGCTGGCCGAGCAGCTCGGGGTGGACCCGGGCCCGGCGCTGCGCCGCATGGAGACCGACGTCCTCCAGCACGCCGACCACCTCGACCTCCCCTCGGGGCCGGGCAGCGCGGCGGCCCGGATCTGGGCGCAGACGGCCGCCGTCTATGACCGCACCGTGACCTCCGGCGCCAGAGCCAGGCTGGAGTCCACGGTGAGCATGCTGCGCAGCCTCGCGGTGACCGGCGGCACCGGCCTGGAGGCCGCGCGCCGGCATCGGCTGGCGGCCATCGCCGCGGCCGAGGAACTGGGCGACGCCGACCTGACCGCCCGGGTGATCGGCGCGTACGACGTACCGGCGATCTGGACCCGCTCCGACGACCCCCGGCAGGCGGCCCACGTGGTGGCAGCGGCCGAACGCACCCTCACCGACCTCCCCGAAGCCACCGGTACGTACGGGGTGACGGGTGGGCATGAGGTGGCACGTACTCGGCTGCTGGCCACGATTGCCCTGGAGTCGCGCGGCACCTCCTCGCCCCGGGGGCCCGAGGCCGCGCGGCAGGCCGAAGAGCTCGCCCGCCGCCTGGACGATCCCGCGCTGCTGGCGTTCGCGCTCAACGGGGTCTTCATGCAGACCTTCGAACGGGCGGGCCTGGCCCCGCAGCGGGATCGGATCGGTGCCGAGCTGGTCACCCTGTCCGCCCGGCACGGCCTGATCACCTATCAGGTGCTCGGCCACCTCATCCGCCTCCAGGCCCGCAGCGCGCTCGCCGACTTCGCGGCGGCCGACTCGCACGCGGCCGAGGTGGATCGGCTGGCCGGGCGGCACGAGCTACCGCTGGCCAGGGTGTTCACGCAGTGGTACCGGGCGATGCGACTCGCCGAGACCGGCCGGGCGTCCGTGGCCGAGACGGCCTACCGGGACGCCGCCGCACGTCTGAACGGCGCCGGCATGCCAGGCCTGGAGCACGGCCTCCTGCCGCTCGCACTGCTCTGCCTACGCCTGCGGCACGCACCCGCCGACCTTCCCAGCAGTCGCGAACGGCTCGCACCGACCGACCTTCCCGACGGTCGGGAACGGCTCGCACCGACCGGCCGTCCCGAGGGCGTGGGGTGGGGCGGGCTGGGGGACGAGCGCATCGATTGGGGGCCGTACGGGCCCTGGGTTCGTCCTTTGGTGCTGCTGGGCCAGGGGCTGCGGGCGGAAGGCGCCGACGCGCTGCGTGACGTCCCTGAACCGCCCCGGGATCTGCTGTTCGAGGCTCTGTGGTGCCTTGTCGCGCGAGCCGCGATCGGCGTCGGCGACCGGGAGACGATGCGGCGTGCGCACCGCGCGCTCGGGCCCGCCGCCGCGGAGCTGGCCGGGGCGGGCAGCGGGCTGCTCACCCTCGGGCCGGTCTCCGGGTACCTCGCCGACCTCGCCGCCGCCCTCCGCTGAGACGAGCTGTTCGTACGGCTAGAGGTTGGCGCATTCTTTCCCCCTGGCAGCCCAGGTCAGAGCATGCGCACCAGTGCTTTTCCGGCAACCGGGGCGTAGGGTTGCGGTATCGAGTGCTTCTCACGCGCCGGCATGCACGCCGGTGTCACCCGCGGCGACAGACCGCTCACATCTCCTTAGACGCTGGGCCCGCCGGACATCCGGTGGTCGCCTCACATTCGCGCTTGTCCGAGAGGAGAAGCTGATGACCGTCACCGACACGGCCCCACTCGGTGGGGCGGGGCCCGCCGAGCCGACCACCGTCCAATTGTCCGGCGAGCTGGATCTCGTCACCTGCCCGGCGCTGCGCGACGAGCTGCACGACGTCCTGCGCTCCAGCACCCGCCTGCTCGTACTCGACCTGTCCAGCGTGACCTTCTGCGACGCCTGCGGCCTCAGCCTCCTCATCGACCTCCAGCGGTGTGCCCGGCAGCGCGGGATCGTCCTCGCCCTGACGCAGCCGCGCCCCTGCGTGTCACGGCTGCTGCGCATCTCCGGCCTGGAGCGCAGCTTCCCCTTCGTGGTGTGAGCCGAAGGAGCGCCGGTAGGCGGCGGGCGTGGTGCGCACGATGCGGTGAAAGCGCCTGCGCAGGTTGGTGGCGGAGGAAAGCCCGACCCGTACGGCGATCGTCTCGACCGGCAGATCGGTCTCCTCCAGCAGCGCCCGCGCCGCCGAGACCCGCTGGCCCAGCAGCCAGCGGCCCGGGCTGACACCGAGCCGGTCGGCGAACCTGCGAGCGAGCGTCCGCGCCGAGACCCCGGCCCGGGCGGCGAGGTCGTCGACGGTGAGCGGTTCGTGCAGTCGTTCGGCGGCCCAGTCGAGCACCGGGGCCAGCGAGTCGGACGCCCGGCCGGATTCCACCGCGTACTGGAGTTGCCCGCCCTCGCGATGCGGGGGCATGACCATGTGCCGGGCGACGTGCGCGGCGTAGGCGGCGCCGTGGTCGGCACGGACCAGGTGCAGGCACAGGTCGATGCCCGCGGCGGTACCGGCGCTGGTGGCCACGTCGCCCAGGTCGATGTAGAGGGTGTCGGCCTCGACCAGCACCCGGGGAGAGCGGGCGGCCAGCGCGGCGGCCATCCGCCAGTGGGTGGTGGCCCGGCGGCCGTCGAGCAGTCCCGTCTGGGCCAGCAGGAAGGCGCCGGAGCAGAGGGCGACGATGCGCGCCCCGCGCTGGTGGGCCCGCCGCACCGCGTCGAGCACGGCGGGGCCGGCCGGTTCGTCCGGCCGTTGCCAGCCGGGGATCACGACCGTGTCGGCCGTCTCCAGCGCCGTCAGGCCGTCGCGCACGGCCATGTCGTAGCCCGCCAAGGTCGGCACCGCTCCCGGATGTTCGGCGCACACCGAGAAGTCGTAGCGGGTGGGCAGGCCGGGACGGGACACGCCGAAGACCTCGGCGGCGCACGCCAGCTCGAAGGTCGACTGCGGGGGCAGGACGAGGGCCACCACCCGGTGCGGGGTCATGGCAGGAATGTACCCGAACGCGTCAATCCAGACACTGGGCCGAGTCCCGCCCACCGGCCACGATGGGCGGCATGACACAAGAACCCGATGACATCCAGGTCACGCAGGTGGACGAGGTGGAAGGGGTCGAGGTGGTCCCCGGGATCGTCCGGCGCCGGCTGCCGGCCACCGCCTGGGCCCGCGGCTGGATGTACGACTTCGCGCCCGGCACCGAATGGCCGGAGGTGGACGTACACGATGGAGAGGAGCGTTATTACGTCGTGTCGGGAGAGTTTCTCGACCGGGGGCGGCGGCTCGGGCCGGGCAGTTATGTGGTGTTCGCGCCGGGCAGCGCGCACCGGCCCCGTACCGAGACCGGGGCGCGCATGCTGGGCATCAGCATCCTGCCCAGGTAGGGGGCCGTCACGCTGTGCGCCTCTGGGTCGGCCTTCACCTAGGTAGGGGGCCGGTCAGGCGCCGGTGAGTCTGTGCACCTCCGGGTCGACCTTCAGGCCCAGGTCGGGCTGCCCCAGCCAGTCCAGCGTGACGGAGGCCGCCTCGGCACGCTCCCGCAGCGTCAGCCGGATGCCGTACACCGACAGCAGGAAAGCCTGCAGGGAGTCGATGCCGAAGGACGCCCGCACGGCCTCGTCGCCCAGGCCGAGGATCTGGCCGGGACAGAACCAGTCCCCGCCCGGCAGAGGGTCCGGCAGCGGCTTGCCGATCCGCACCACCACCGGCGTGCGGGCGCCGTCCGCGGCGACGGCCTCCACCCGGCGCTCGGCGACGACCTCACCCAGCTCGTACGTCTTCGACATGCGTTCCCTTTCCCCGGCGGACTCCCCCACACGATAGCCAGCGATCATGCGTGGCCGAGTGCGCCCGCGTGCGCGGCGGCCAGCGCGATCCGGGCCGCCTTGTCGGCGAGGGCCTCGTCGACCGGGTCGCCGGTGATCAGCAGGTCGAGGTAGATCCGCGCGGCCAGCGTCTTGAGGAGTTCGGCGGGGTCGGTGCCGGCGGGCAGCTCGCCTCGGGCGACGGCGCGGGTCACCACCGGCTCGGCCCGCCGCAGCCGGTCATGGAAGACGTGCCGTCTGGCCTCGGCGATCTCGGGGAGGTGGGCGGCGCCGGTGAACATGGCGGCCAGGATGGCCTGCCCGGCCGGCGTGGTGAACGAGTGCGCGAGCGAGCGGGCGAGCGCGCGCAGGTCGGCCTCGACCGTCCCGGTGTCGGGGTCGGGGATGTCCATCGCCATGTGCTCGGACACGGCGTCCACGATCAGGCTTTCGCGGTCCTTCCAGCGCCGGTAGACGGTCGTCTTGTGGACGCCGGCGCGCTGGGCGACGGCGTCCACGCTGAACGCCGCGTAGCCCTTGTCCACCAGCTCGGCGAGCGTGGCGGCATGAACGGCGGCCCGGACTTTGGCGCCGCGCCCGACAACCGGACGATCAGACTTCATTGCAACTCCGAGTTGCGTTATGCGGGCATGATGGGCAGGATCAATCTATCGCGACTTGGAGTTGCGATAGATGGAGGTGCTCCATGAACAACTCTCCCATCCCCGATCAGACGGGACGGCTGGTCGTCGTGACCGGCGCCAACAGCGGCATCGGCTACGTCACCGCCCGCGAGCTGGCGCGCCACGGCGCCCATGTCGTGCTGGCCTGCCGCGACCCTGAACGCGGACAGGCCGCCCTCGACCGCCTGCGGGCCGAGGCGCCCGGCGCGCGTCTCGAACTGCGCCAGGTGAACCTGGCCAGCCTGGCCTCGATCCGCGCGTTCGCCGCCGGATGGGACCACGACCGGCTCGACCTGCTGGTCAACAACGCGGGCGTGGCCATGGTGCCGTTCGCCAGGACCGAGGACGGTTTCGAGTCCCAGTTCGGCGTCAACCACCTGGGCACCTTCGCGTTGACCGGGCTGCTGCTCCCCCACCTGCTGGCCGCGCCGGATCCCCGCGTGGTCACCGTCAGCAGCGAGGGCCAGCGCTTCGCCCTCTTCGACCTGGACAATCTCAACGCCGAACGCCGCTACCGCACCGCCTTCGCCTATGTGCAGTCCAAGCGGGCCAACCTCTACTTCGCCACCGAGCTGCAGCGCGCGGCCGACGCGGCCGGGGTGCGGCTGCGCAGCATGGCAGTCGCCCCCGGCCTCACCCGGACCAACGTCCTCACCGGCGGCGCCAACAGCGACCGCGGACGCCTGTACGCGGCGCTGACGCGGCTGGTCGTGCGGCTGGCGTTCCGGCCGACGGCGGAAGGTGCCAGGACCTCGCTGTACGCCGCGACCGCACCGGAGTTGCCCGGAGGCAGTTACATCGTGCCCGACGGGCCGCTGCAACTGCGTGGCGAGCCCGTACGCCGCACCGGGGAGCGCGCCATCCTGGACACCGACACGGCGCGCCGGCTGTGGCGGCTGTCCGAGCGGCTCACCGGCGTCACCTACCGGCTGCCCGCCGGACGGTTCGGCCTCGACCCGGCGCCGACGTCCTGACCGGGGAGAACCGACGCGAGCGGCCGACCCTCCACCCGCGACCTGGCCCAGGCGGGTACGAGGAGCGGCGGAGTTCCTGGGTACTAGGAGGTGGCCGGGTCCCTTGAAAACGCATCGTCGGCGGCCGGGGAGACCGGCCATGCTGTGGGGGTGGATTTCACCTCGAACGAGTCGCCCGCCGATGGGTGAGGCGCGCAGGGCGACGGCGGCGGACGCCGATGAGCTGGTCCGGCTGCGGGCGGTGCTGCTGGCCCACATGAGCGGGCGGGATCCGGCCGGCGACGACTGGCGGCGGGCCGCCGCTGAGATGTTCAGGGCCCGGCTGGACGAGCCGGACCCGACACTGGCCGCCTTCGTCGTGGACCGGCCCGACTGGCCTGACCGACCTGACCGACCTGACAGGCCCGATCGGCCGGGCGCGCTGGCGGCGTGTGCGGTCGGGGCCGTCGACCAGCGGCTCGGCGGGCCGGGCAACCCCGCCGGGACGACCGGGTACGTCTACAACGTCGCCACCGACCCGGACCAGAGGCGGCGCGGCTACTCGCGGCAGTGCGTGACGGCCCTGCTCGACTGGTACCGCGACCGGGGCATCGCGACGGTCTTCCTGCGGGCGTCGGCGGAGGGTGAGCCGCTGTACCGCTCGCTGGGCTTCGCCCGCACACCCGACCCCTCGATGCTGCTCCGGTTCCCCCGGGCCTGACCCGGACAGAGCCGGGCGCGGCGTCTCACCCGTCCAGCGCTCCCAGGCGCACGCTCTCCCCGATACCCGATCCGGCCGGATGGCCGGGTCGGGCCGCCGCTAGTCGCCGTGGACCGGGTTCTTGGCGACCCGCTTCTCCGACACGATCAGCCGCACCGTGCCGGCCTGCTCGGGCTCCGCGGCCCAGACTACCCAGTGGTCGCCGACCGTGGCCGACTGCTCGCGGGGGTTCATGGAGAAGCCGCCGCCCGGGCTGGGCTTGATGATCTGGAAGGACACCCGCAGCCCTCGCCTGCGGGCTTCGGCCACGACCTCGCCCACGGTCCGCTCGTCGGGGGTATACCCGTCGAGCATCTCGCCTTCGATGTCGGCCCGCTGGTGCGCCTGGTAGCGCTCTCCCGGCTTGGCCGGCCGCCCCAGGTAGGCGACGCCCTTGCCGTGGAAGCCGGCCGACACCGTGACCTTGAGCAGGCAGCCTTCGTGGCTGGGCGTGCACCCCTCGGGTTCGAGGCCGCCGCCGAGCCGGTCCTTGCTGGTCGTGCCGGCGAACCCCATCCGTACGATGTCGCCCACCCTGGTCGGTGAGGCCGGCAGCAACTCCAGCCCGATGTCGAGGCCGAGCGCCCGGAAGCCCTCGGCGTACAGGGCGTGGTCGGCGAACGGGTCCTTGATCGTGGCGATGTACTCCCCGTTCTCCAGCCGGATGTCGATGGCGGCGTTGGCGTAGGCGGTGGCGGGGCCGTCCTTTCCGGTCAGCAGGGCGGGGGCGAGCACGGCCACCGTGGCCACCACGGCGGTGCCGGCCAGCGCCATGCTCAGGCGGCTCGCGCCTGCCGGCATCCGGGGCAGGAAGCGGCGCCGGGCCTGCGGAGTGGCCATGATCTGCGCGCGCAGCTCCCACGCGCCCGGCCCCTGATCCGGTGCGCACGGTGCGCGGTCGATGGCCTTGACCAGGTCGTCGATGTCGTTCATGGCTGCCTCATCACGATCGTCGGGGACTGCTTTCCATCCAGTGCCGCTGCCAGCCGTCTGCGCGCCCGGTGCAGGCGGGTGCGGGCGGCGAGGGTCGTGCATCCCACGACCTTGGCGATCTGCTCCCCCGTGAGCTCTTCCCAGCAGGCCAGCGCCAGGACCTCCCGGTCGCGTTCGGGCAGTTCGTCGAAGGCGTCCCGTACGTACTCCAGATCGACGGGCTCGACCGGCCGGTCGGCGACCAGCTCGGCGCGCAGGCGGTCGGCGAGCACGCCCTTGCGTGAGGCGCCGCGCCGCTGGTTCGCCAGGACCCGGCGGGCCACACCATAGAGCCAGAGCAGTGCCCGCTCCCCCTCCGGGACCTCGCCGATGCGGCGCCAGGCGGTGAGGAACGCCTCGGAGATGACGTCCGCGGTGTCGTCGGGCGAGCTGGTACGGCGGGCGGCGTACTGATGTATCGCCGGGTAGTAGGCGTTATAGATCGCTTCGAAGCGATCTCGCTGTGTCACAAGATCTCCTAGGGGACAGGTGCCGGACATCAGGTCAATGTCCGGCACTCGCCGGTGTGTTGCAGATCGCCCTGAAGCATCGAGACCGCCTGACCCTACGTCCGGGAGTTGTTGACCCTAGAAGCTAAGGCTGTTAGCTTTGTGGCTATACACCTTAATAAGGGAGCGGGCATGACGGAGTTTCTGGAGATCGACGGTGAGCGGATCGGCTACGAGGTCACCGGTGCGGGCCCGCTGGTCGTGCTGGCCCACGGCATGGGCGACAGCAGGCGCGCCTACCGCTTCGTGATCCCCCGGCTGGTGGCGGCCGGATACCGGGTGGCGAGCATGGACCTGCGCGGCCACGGCGACTCCAGCACCGGCTGGTCCTCTTACACCCGCACCGACACGGCCGGCGACATCCTGGCGCTGATCCGCCTGCTGGGCGGCCCGGCCGTGATCGTGGGCCACTCGTTCGCGGGAGGCTCCGCCACCATCGCGGCGGCGCGGGAGCCCGAGCTGGTCAGCGCCCTCGTGGAGATCGCCCCGTTCACCCGGGCGCAGCAGCCCGAGCTCGGCGGCCTGCTGCGCAACTCCCGCTACCGCAAGGGCATGACGCGGCTCATGGGCACCGCCCTGTTCCGCAGCGTCGGGCTGTGGAAGAGCTACCTGTCCCACGCCTATCCGGGGACCAGGCCGGCCGACTTCGCCGACTACCTCGGCACGCTCGAAGGCGAGCTGCGCCGGCCCGGCCGGATCGCCGTCGTCACCAAGATGGGCATGGCCGCCCCCACCGACGCGGGCGCCCAGCTCGGCCACATCTCCTGCCCCGCCCTGGTCCTCGTGGGCACCCTGGACCCCGACTGGAACGACCCCAGGGCCGAGGCGGACGGCATCGTCGCGGGCATGCCGGCCGGGCTCGGCCGGGTCGTGATGATCGAGGGCGCCGGCCACTACCCGCACGCGCAGTTCCCCGACGAGGTCGTCACGGAGATGCTGTCGTTCATCAAGGAGCGGAGCCTTGGCTAGGGCGTTGAGGTCCCCGCGGCGGCCGCGGCCCCGGCGACCCCGCCCGTCCCTCGGCGACACGCTGACCTGATCTTGGTGCACAGTTTGTGGTGTCTTACCTGGCGAGCGCCTCGGCCTCGCACGCCGCCCCCTAACGTGATCGGGTGGACGGAGGGGCGTGGTGAGCTTGCGGCGCGACCTGTCCGTGCGGACCCGGATGACACTGCTGTCCTGTGTCGTCATGACGCTGCTGTGCACGGCGCTGTCCGGGGTCATCCTGGTGAGCGCCCACGAGCACGCCACCGATGACCGCAACGATCGCATTCTCCTCGCCGACGTGCACACGGTCCGCCAGATCCTGCGGGACCCGCTCCCCTCCGTGCTTCCCGACCACCGGATCGCGGTCCTCCAGGTGGTCGCCCCGGACGGCCGGATCGTGGCGGCGAACGCGCGGATGCTCGGCAGCCCCCGGGTGGCCTCCTTCACCCCGCGCGGGCAGAGCGTGCGAGCGGACCAGATCATCTGTGATCTGCCGAGATTTCCGCACCGGTGTCTCATGGTCGTGGCCGTGAAGATCGACCGGCCCGGGGGCGAGTGGCTGATCTACGGCGCCGATCCCGTCGTCGCGTGGTACGTCGATCTCTCGCTGCTGGCCGCCCTCCTGCTCGGATCCATGCTGCTGATCGGCGCCACGGCGATCGGCGCCTACCGCACGGTCAGCAGGACCCTCGACCCCGTGGACGCCATCAGTGCCGAGCTGGCCGAGATCGCCTCCACCGACCTCGGCCGCCGGGTGCCCGTACCCGAGCACCGGGACGAGATCTGGACGCTGGCCGACACCGCGAACCGGACCCTCGCCCGGCTGGAGGCGACGGTCGAGCAGCAGCGGCGGTTCGCCTCCGACGCCTCGCACGACCTGCGCAGTCCGCTCACCGCCATCCGCACCCAGGTGGAGGAGTCCCTGCTGCACCCGGACCAGGCGCACTGGCCCGCTACCGCGCGAGCGGTGCTGGCCGGCGTCGACCGGCTGGAGGCGATCGTCGGCGACCTGCTCACCCTCGCCCGGCTGGAGGCCGGGGCCGGGCGCGCCGACGACCGCCTGGATCTGAGCGAGCTGGCCGGGTCCGAGCTGGCGCGCCGCGCGCCGCTGACGGGCGTGGAGGCCGACCTCCGGCAGGGCGTGTTCGTCCGCGGGGACCGGCTGGAGCTCGCCCGGCTGCTCACCAACCTCGTGGACAACGCCGCCCGCCACGCCACCTCCACCGTGACGGTCTCGGTCCGGCGCGAGGGCGACACGGCGGTGCTCGAAGTGACCGACGACGGCCCCGGCATCCCGCCCGGCCAGCGGGAGATCGTGTTCCAGCGCTTCGCCCGGCTGGACGCGGCCCGCAGCAAGGACAAGGGCGGCACTGGGCTCGGCCTGGCGATAGCCCGGGAGAGCGCCCACCGCCACGGCGGCGAACTGAACGTCGAGGACTCGGCGAGCGGCGCGCGCCTCGTCCTCCGCATCCCACTGGCCTCCTGAGCGCCCTGCCCGTCACCGCTTCATGACGGGGATTCATGCTGTCCCGTCCGCAGACACCCTCATGATGCGGATTCGCGGTGTCGCGTCCGCAGACGCCCTCATGATGCGGACTCGTGGTGACCCGTCCGCGGACGGCCTCATGGCGCCGCGGTGCGGAGGTGGCGGTTCGTGGTGGCGAAGAGGGCGAGCAGGACGAGCCAGCCGCCGAGCGCGAGCGTGGTGGCCCGTGGGCCGAGGGCGGCGATCATGGCGCCGCCCAGCATGGTGCCGATCGACAGCGCGCCCATGGTGAGGGTCTGCACGGCGGCCGAGGTACGACCACGCAGCGACTCGGGGGTGACGGTGAGCCGGTGGGTGCTGATGGCCACCGCGCAGATCGGCGCGATCACCGATTCGGCGGCGGCGACCAGGCCGAGTGCCAGCGGACCGGGGGCCACGGCGTACAGGGGGAACAGCAGGGCCTCCACCCACAGCATGGTCACCGCGATCGCGCCCAGGGGGAAGCGGCGCGCGGCCCGCTCGGCCAGGAGCGATCCGGCCAGGGCGCCCACCGCCGCACCGCTGAAGATCAGGCCGATCTGCACCGAGGTGGCCCCGACCCCCTGGGCGAGGGTGACGATGACCAGGTATCCGGCGCCGTACCGGAGGTTGTCGCCGGTCTGGACGAGGGCGAACAGGCGGATCACCGGCTGCCGCCACAGCCAGCCGACGCCTTCCCGGATCTCGGCGGTGACGCGGCCGGCGGGCGCGGCGGCGGGCCGCTCGCCCTGGAACGGCACGCGCATCAGGCGGAGGGCGGCCGCGGAGGCGACGAACGAGACGGCGTTGACCACGAACGGCGCCGTCCGGCCGAGCTCGTGGACGAGGGCGGCGATCGAGGCGCCGCCCACCCGCAGTGTGTTGAGCGCCCCCTGGGTGACGCCGAGCGCGCGGGTGAGCCGGTCGGGTCCGACGATGCTCGGCAGGGCCGCGGTGCCGGCCGCTTCGAAGAGGGTGGTCAGGACGCCGGCCAGGGCGGCGACCGCGTACAGGTGGGGCAGGGTGAGCCGATCCAGCCACAGAGCGAGGGCGACGCCACCGGCGAGGGCGGCGCGGCCGAGCTCGCACCAGATCATGGTGCGCCGGCGGTCCCAGCGGTCCGCGAGCGCACCCGCGACCAGGCCGAACAGGAGGTAGGAGGCGGTGTTGAGGCCGAGGACGAAGCCGCTCTGCCCGGACGAGCCGGTCATCGCCAGCACGAGCAGCAGGAAGGCGAAGTCCTGGATGTGGTCGCCGGCGGAGGAGATGACGCGGCCGGAGAGAAGCAGGGTGAAGTTTCTGTCCCGTCGAAGGGGAATCATGCGATGACGCTCCGTTACCGAATGCGGACACAAGGATGGTGATGCCTCGTGCCGGGCGCTATTCGATCGGAGCGGTGCGCATGGGGCGGAGGTTAGCAGCGCGGAGGCGCGGGCCGCGACTGGTTTCCGGGCTCCGGATGATCTACCTGCCGCTGTGGGATCCGGGGAAGTTCAGGACGGCTGATCACGGTCACCGGCCCGGATCGAGGGGAAGCCTCACAAGACATACCCCGATGAAGGGAAATGCCGGATATGACCATCACCAGGGAAGAGACGAAGGTCCACGGCCCGGAACTGGCCGAGAAGGTGAAGAAACTCATTCATGAGGGGAACGTGCGCCGGATCATCGTCAAGGACTCCCACGGGCACACCGTGCTGGAGGTGCCGGTCACCGTCGGCGTGGGCGCGTTCATCCTCGCGCCGGTCATCACCGCCGTCAGCGCCCTGGCGGCGCTGGCGGCGGAGTGGAACATCCAGATCGACAGGACCGGCGACGGTGCGACCGGGCCGGAGAACGAGATTATCGGCGGCTCCGGATCACGGCCAGGGGGCACGGCGAGCGATGCAGCAGGCCCTGGCTGACCGAGCCGAGCACCAGCCCGGCGAACGTGCCCCGCCCGCGTGACCCGACCACCAGCAGGTCGGCGCCCGTCGCGGCCTCACGCAGCGCTTCCACGGGGTGGCCCTGCACGATCTCCTCCACCACGTTCACGCCAGGGTGGCGTTCGCGCTGCCCGGCGAGGGCCTCCTGCACCATCAGCCGCTCGGCGCCCTCGTCGGTCGGCTCCGGCCCCGGCCAGGTCCAGGCGTAGACCACCCGCAGCCGGGTGCCGCGCAGCTCGGCCTCGGCGAAGGCGAAGTCCAGCACACCCTGCGAGGCCTGCGACCCGTCGATGCCCGCCACGATCTCACCCCGCGGCAGCGACGGCAGCTCACTCACCAGCACCACGTCGCAGGCGGCCCGCCCGGCCACACCGTGGGCGACGGAGCCGACCAGCATGCCGCGCACGCCGCCCAGCCCGTGGCTGCCGATGACCAGCAGCTCGGCCTCCTCGCTCACGGCGATCAGGGCGGCGCGCGGGTCGCCGGGCAGCAGGGCCGTCTCCACGGTGAGCTGCGCCTGCTCGGCGCGGGCGCGGTCCTCGGCCGCCGCCAGCACGGACTGGCCGCCCTGCCGCATCCATTTGGCCACCTCGGCGTAGCGACCGGTGTCGGTGCCGGCCGCCCACTCGGTGATGGCATGCGTGATCTTCAACGGCAGCTTGCGCAGCACCGCCTCCTTGGCCGCCCAGGCCACGGCCTCCAGCCCTGCGTGCGATCCGTCGACGCCCACTACGATCATGTGCCTGCCCCTCTTTCTTCAGCTGTTCCCGAGCCTATGCCCCGGAGATCCACGATCTGGCGGAGCCCTACGACCTCGGCCGAAAGGACTTTGGTCTCTTCCCTGCGGCGAAACCAGTGACTACGGTCGTGAGCATGATTCGGGTGTTCCTTGTCGACGATCATGAGGTGGTCCGGCGTGGCGTCGCCGCCCTCCTTGACTCAGAGGACGACATAGAGGTCATCGGCGAGGCGGGCACGGCGGAGTCCGCGATCGCCCGCATCCCCGCGCTCAAGCCGGATGTGGCCGTGCTCGACGTGCGACTGCCCGACGGCAACGGGGTGGACGTGTGCCGTGAGGTGCGCTCCAAGGTGCCAGGGCTGGCCTGCCTGATGCTGACCTCCTACACCGACGACGAGGCGCTGTTCAACGCGGTGATGGCCGGCGCGGCCGGCTACGTGCTCAAGCAGATCCACGGCTCGGACCTGGTCGGCGCGGTCCGCACGGTGGCCTCCGGGCAGTCGCTGCTCGACCCGCAGACCACCGCCTCGATGCTGCAGCGGCTGCGGGACCGGGCGGCCAAGCAGGACCCGCTGGCCGCGCTGTCGGATCAGGAGCGCACCATCCTCGACCTGATCGGCGAAGGGCTGACGAACCGGCAGATCGGCGAGCGGATGTTCCTGGCCGAGAAGACGGTCAAGAACTATGTGTCCAACCTGCTGTCCAAGCTGAACATGCAGCGCCGTACCCAGGCCGCGGCCCTGTCGGCTCGGCTGCGCGCCGACCGGCGCGACTGAGCTCACCTGCGCGCCACCGGCACGACTGAGCTCACAGCGGGACGGCCCAGCTGAGCACCGTGCCTCCCGTCTCGGGAGAGGTGACGGCGAAGGAGCCGCCCAGCCCGGTCGCCCGCTCCTCCAGGTTGCGCAGCCCGCTGCGCCTGCCCTCGCGCGGCAGCCCCACACCGTCGTCCTGTACGGTCAGCGCGAGCTCGTCGCCCGACACCTCCACCGCCACGCTCGCCTTGGCGGCCTTGGCGTGGCGCACCACGTTGGACAGCGCCTCGCGCAGGACGGCGAGCAGCTGCTCGGCGATCTCGTCGGGCACCCGGTTGTCCAGCTGGCCCTCCATCCGCAGGCCGGGCATGAAGCCCAGGTGGCCGCGGGCGGACTCGACCAGCTCGACGATCTGTGCGCGCAGACCGGGCCCGGCCGGTCCCGCGGGGCTCTGCAGGGCGAAGATGGTCGAGCGGATCTGCCGGATGGTCTCGTCGAGCTCGTTGATGGCGTGCTGCAGCCGGTTGGACGCCTCCGGCCTGTCCACCAGCCGGACCGCGCTCATCAAGGTCATGGCGATGGCGAACAGACGCTGGATGACGACGTCGTGCAGGTCCTTGGCGATGCGGTCACGGTCTTCGAGCAGGCCGAGCCGTTCGGCGTCGCGGCGGATCTCGGCCAGCTCCAGCGCGATGGCCGCCTGACCGGCGAACGCCTCCAGCATGCGCAGGTCAGCGCCGCTGAAGGGCAGCCGGCCCGACCGCTTGGCCAGCGCCAGCACGCCGCGCACGCTGGTGCCGGAGCCGAGCGGGATGAGCAGCTCGGGACCGTAGCCGAGGTCGCGCAGCGGGCAGTCACCGTCGTGCAGTTCGTCCGCGGAGGCGGCCTGCCCGGTGGTGTAGACCCGCCCGGCCGCCGTCGCCTGCACATCGAAGGTGAGCTCGATCGTCTCCCCGCCGGCCTCCCCCTCGGCGAAGTCCACGCCCAGCACCCCGCCACTCTCCTCCGGCAGCAGCACCTGGACGAGGTCGGCGTCGGTCATCCGCTGGGCGCGGCGGGCCATCATGGTGAGCACCTGGTGCGGTGCGGCGCCGGACAGCAGGCTGGTGGTGATCTCACTGGAGGCCTGCAGCCACTGCTCGCGCCGGCGGGTCTCTTCGTAGAGGCGGGCGTTCTCGACGGCGACCCCGGCCGCGGTGGCCAGCGCGATGACGATGGCCTCGTCCTCCTCGTCGAACTCTCCCCCGCCGCGCTTCTCCGTCAGATAGAGGTTGCCGAAGACCTCCTCGCGCACCCTGATGGGCACGCCGAGGAAGGTGCCCATCGGCGGGTGTCCGGGCGGGAAGCCGTAGGACTCGGGGTGGTCGGAGATCCGGCCCATGCGCAGCGGGCGCGCGTCCTTGATCAGCAGCCCGAGCAGGCCGAGCCCGTGCGGCCAGTGCTCGATCTTGGCGATCTCCTCCTCGCTCAGCCCGACCGGGATGAACTGCACGAGCGTGCTCTCCTGCCCGACCACGCCCAGCGCGCCGTAACTGGCGTCCACGAGCTTGGTGGCGGTCTCCACGATGCGGCGCAGCACGGTCTCCAGGTCGAGGTCACTGCCCACCGAGACCACGGCTTCGAGCAGGGCGTGCACGCGATCCCGGGTGGCGAGCACGGTGTTCAGCCGGACCTGCAGCTCGGCCAGCAGGTCGTCCAGCCGCATGTGGGGGATCAGCGGGCTCTGCTCGCTCTCCGTCATACGGACCAGTCTCGCACCCGCACCAGCCGCCGCCCACCCCAGCTCGGGGTGGACGGGATCGCCTGCTCATCCCGTCAGGTCGGACAGGGGCCGCCGGACGGAGTTCGTGTCCTCGAAGGTGATGCCGAGCCGCATGATCATTTGCGGGAACTCGCCGGAGCACAGCTCCTGGCGCAGGAACTCGCGCAGGTGGCCCAGCTCCAGCACCTGGGTGTGGAAGGCGGCGCTGACGCCGTAGGCGCTGGCGTGCAGCAGGACGTGCTGCAGCGCCTCCCCGGCGGCGATCCAGTCCCGCCTGCTGTCGCCGGAGGTGGTGAGCAGCGCCACGACCCCGGTCGACGTCTGCGTGCTCTGGTCCCCCTCGCCGCCCCAGTCGTGACGCCAGGCGTAGTCGCGCTGCGCGAAGCGCGGGTCGGTGCGCACCGGCTCGCGCGGGTAGCCCTCGGCCGGCACCCCGTCCTGGCGCGAGCTGCCCGGCGGCCGGGCCCAGCGGATCACCTCCAGGCTGAACCGCCGGTCCGCGGACTGCACCCCCTGGGCGGCCCTGGTGAGCGAGGCGAGGACTTCCACCGCCTGCGGCGACCTGACCGGCGTGAGCTTGGCCCCCTCGCCGGCGGCGTCCTTGACCAGCGCGTCGATCAGCCGGTCCGGCACCGGAAGGCCGACGAATCCGGCCCGGTGGGTGCGCCGCCGCTCGATCTCGGCGCTGAGCAGCCGGGTGCGCTTGTCGGGCTCGATCGGCGCCCCCGCCCTGACGGTGGCCAGCAGCGCCGGTTTGTCGGGATCGGGCAGGATCCGCACCACCGGCTCGAATCCGGCCCGGCGCAGCGCCGTGCGCATCGTGAACAGCGCTGCGCCGCAGCTGATCAGCAGTTCCCTGCCGCCCTCGTCGCTCACCCGCAGCTTCCTGTCCGTGTCCGCGCGCAGGCTGATCTCCTCGGGCGACACGGCGAAGCTCCACGGCTGGGTGTTGTGCACCGAAGGAGCCCAGCGGGCGGCCTCCACGGCCGCGTCCAGGGCGTGCGTCGTCGTAGCGGTCATCTCCCCCACCTCCAACGAGACGATGTGTCTCCAGTTCACCACGTCGAGTGAGGCGTACGCGAGTGCCGAAGGTCCCGCGCGGGCCAGGCCATAGGCCCCGAAAGCGCAGGTCAGGCCGCGATCGGGGGTGCCGAAGCCGATGCCCCCGTCAGGGACGGGGGCATCGGCTCGGCGGGGGTTCGGGTATCACATCAGGGGCGGGACGATCATCAGGTCCTGCTGGTCGTAGGTGATCCGGGAGACGACGTCCACCACGCCCTCCACGCCGCGGATCGTCTCCACCAGGGCGATAACCCGCGAGTGCCAGGTGACGCGCCCGCCGATGGTGACCACGCCCCCGTCGATCTCGACGGTGAACGCGTCGGGGTCCGGGAGCAGCGCGCGGATCTCCGCCTCCAGCTCGGCGGCCGGCCGGGTGAAGACCCGCAGCACGTCGCGCTGGTGCACGGTGCCGACGATGCGCCCGGTCACCGGGTCGATGACGGGCAACTGCTTGATGTGCTTGTCGTGCATCAGGCGTGCGGCCTCCCGGACCGGCGTCCCGGGGGTCACCGTGATCGCCGGTGTGGTCATGAGTTGCACCGCGGTGACCCCCGCGGCCTTCTCGCGCTCCTGCCGCGACCTGCGCGACTCGAAGATCGAGACGCTGTGCCGTACCTGATCCGTCTCCTTGAGCAGCAGATCGTCCTCGGAGACGACGCCGACCGGCCGGCGGTCGGCGTCGATCACGGTGACCGAGCCGACGGCGTAACGCTTCATCGCGCCGATGATGTCGCCGAAGGACGCCTCCTTCAGCACGGCTATGGCCACGCGCCCCATCACGTCCTTGACCTGGATCGCCATGATCTCCACCTCTCTCTCGTCTCCCAGCCTGCGCCGCGGTGATCGGCGGTGGCAGCGGCTAAGGTCCCGCCCGGTCCGGTCTTTGGTCCTCACGCCCGGGGACGGACGACCGCCACCGGGCACCTGGCGTGGTGCAGCACGGCGCGGCTGACCGAGCCGAGCAGCACCGAGGCCACGGCGCCGTGCCCGTGCGAGCCCACGACCAGCAGGTCCGCGCCCGCGGACGCCTCGGCGAGCGCCTCGGCCGGCGACGCGGGCCGTACGTCCTGGACGACCTTCACTTCCGGGTACGTGGCCTGGAACGCCGCCACCCGCTCGGCCACCGCCTGGTTCCGTGCCGTGCCGACCTCGTCCGGGTCGTAGGTGACCTCGGGCACGAAGGCGTGCACCGGCGCCTGCCAGGCGTGCAGGGCGCGCAGCGTGGCGCCGCGCGCCTTGGCCTGCTCGAAGGCGTAGGCCAGCGCGGGCTCGCACTCGGGCGTGTCGTCGACGCCGACGACGACCTCCCCGCGCCGGGGCCGCCGCTCACCGTGCACGACCACCACGGGACAGCGGACATGCCCGGCCACGTGCGTGCTGACCGAGCCGAGCAGCGCCCCGGCGAGCCCGCCGCGACCACGGCTGCCGATGACGAGCTCAGTGGCCCGCTCTTCCTCCTGGCGCAGCACGCTCACCGCCGAGCCCTCGACGAGGTCCGCGGTCACCTCGACGTCGGGCCGGCGCTCCCGCACCAGAGCCACCGCCTCGGCCAGGGCCTGCCGGCCCACCCGCCGCGGCCCGTCCTGCGACGCCTCCGCCGGGTTCTTCGAGATCTGGAACGGGCCCCGGTCCACGGCGTACACGATCCGCAGCGGCAGGTGCAGCCTGAACGCGTCATTGGCGGCCCACTCCACCGCCGCCCGCGAGGCAAGGGAGCCGTCGACACCCACGATGATCATGATGTCCTCCTTCTGTCGACTTCCATCGCATCGCGGCCCGCCGCCGTCGGGCAGGGCCAGAGGTCCCGTCAAGCCTGGTCCAACGGCCATGGATGGCGCCGGATCGCACGGGTAGCGTCCTTTGCATGGCCGCCATCGATCTGTCCAGCCAGCGCGCCGTGGTGTTCGACACCGACGGCGTGGTCACCGACACGGCGCGGGTGCACGCGGCCGCCTGGAAGCACGTGTTCGACAGCTTCCTGCGCGGCCGTTCCGCGCCGTTCGACATCCGGGCCGACTACCTGCGCTACGTGGACGGGCGGCCACGCCTGGACGGCGTGCGCACGTTCCTGGCCTCCCGGGGCATCTCCCTGCCGGAGGGCGGGCCGGACGACGAGCCGGACGCGCCGACCGTGCACGGCCTCGGCAGGGCCAAGGACGCGCTGTTCGTCCAGCAGATCGCCGAGCACGGGGTGGCCGCCTTCCCCTCGACGGTCGCGCTGCTGCACGAACTGCGCCGCCGGGGCTGCCGCACCGCCGTGGTGTCGGCGAGCCGCCACTGCCACGCCGTCATCTCCTCCTCGGGGCTGATCCACCTGTTCGACGCACTGGTCGACGGGAACGACGCGGCCCGGCTCGGCCTGCCGGGCAAGCCCGACCCGGCGCTGTTCGCGGAGGCCGCCCGCCGGCTGGGGCTGCCCGCCGACGAGGTGACGATCGTGGAGGACGCGCTGCCCGGCGTGGAGGCCGGCCGCCGGGGCGGATTCGGGTTCGTCGTGGGCGTGGACCGGTCCAGGACGCAGGCGTCGGCGATGCGCGCCGCCGGGGCCGACGCCGTCGTCAGCGACCTGGCAGAGCTGTCCGTCACCGGCCGGGTGCCCGTGGGACCGCGATGAACGCCTGGACGCTGTCCTACGACGGCTTCGATCCCGGCGCCGAACGGCTGCGGGAGGCGCTGTGCACGCTCGGCAACGGCCGGTTCGCCACCCGGGGAGCCACCCCTGACGGGCTGACCCGCACCCCCGGCACCTACGCCGCCGGCTGCTACGACCGGCTGACCTCGCCGATCGCCGGCCGTACAGTGATCAACGAGGACCTCGTCAACCTGCCCGACTGGCTGCCGCTGACCTTCGCCACACCCGGCTGCGACTACTTCCGTCCTGAGCGGCCCGGCCTGCTGGACTACCACCAGGAGCTCGACCTGCGCCACGGGGTGCTGCTGCGCACGCTGCGCCGGCGGGACGAGGCGGGCCGCGTCACCCGGGTCCGCCAGCGGCGGCTGGTGTCCATGGCCGACCCCCTGCTGGCGGCGCTGGAGACCACCTTCACCGCCGAGAACTGGTCGGGCCCGCTGCGGGTGCGCGCCGCCCTGCACGGCGACGTCGCCAACCGGGGCGTGGCCCGCTACCGCGACCTGCGCGGCGACCACCTGACCGGGCACGCCACCGGCTCCCGCGACGACCTCACCTGGCTCACCGCAGTGACCCGCTCCTCGCGGATCACCGTCGCGCTGGCGGCCCGCCTGGACGCGCCGGCGCGGCCGGAGGTGACCGCCGAACGGACCGCCGTCACCTCCGACCTGGTGCTCGATCTCGTCCAGGAGGAGCCCGCGACGGTGACGAAGGTGGTGGCGCTGGTCACCTCGCGCGACCACGCCATCCACGACCCGCGCTCCGCCGCCCTGCGTCAGGCGCGGCGGGCGCCCCGCTTCGAGGAGCTGCTGGCCAGGCACGCCGCCGCGTGGGACGGACTGTGGCGGCGGGCCCGGATGGACTTCACCGACCCGGAGCTCGCCCGGATCGTCCACCTGCACATCTTCCACCTGCTGCAGACGCTGTCGCCGCACACCGCCGACCTCGACGTCGGGGTGCCCGCCCGGGGACTGCACGGCGAGGCGTACCGGGGGCACGTGTTCTGGGACGAGCTGTTCGTGCTGCCGTGGCTGAACCTGCGCTTCCCCGAGATCTCCCTCGGCCCGCTGCGCTATCGGTGGCGGCGGCTGCCGGAGGCCAGGGCGGCCGCGCGCGCCGAGGGGTTCGACGGCGCGATGTTCCCCTGGCAGAGCGGCAGCGACGGCCGCGAGGAGACGCAGACCCTGCACCTCAACCCGGCTTCGGGCCGCTGGCTGCCGGACACCTCCCACCTGCAGCGGCACGTCGGCCTGGCCATCGCCTACAACGTGTGGCATTACCGCCTGGCCACCGGCTCCTCGCCGCCGTGGTGCGTGGAGCTGCTGATCGACATCGCGCGGTTCTTCGCCTCGCTCGCCGTCCTCGACGAGCCTTCGGGACGGTACGAGATCCGCGGCGTCATGGGCCCCGACGAGTATCACACCGGCCGTCCCGGCGCCCCCTCCCCCGGCCTGGACAACAACGCCTACACCAACGTCATGACCGTGTGGCTGCTGATGCGCGCCCTGGAGCTGCGCCACCTGCCGATCGGCGTGTCCGAGCGGGAGGCCGAGCGCTGGGACGACATCACCCGGCGGATGCGGGTCGACTTCCACGACGGCGTGATCAGCCAGTTCAGCGGCTACGCGGACCTGGCCGAGCTGGACTGGGCGCGGTACGAGGGGGTACGCAGGCTGGACAGGGCTCTGGAGGCCGAGGGCGACGACGTCAACCGCTACAAGGCCGCCAAGCAGGCCGACACGCTGATGCTGTGCTACCTGCTGACCAGCGGGGAGCTGCTCGCGATCCTCGAGCGGCTCGGCTGTCCGGCCGGGCCGGACCTGATCCCGCGCACGATCCGCTACTACCTGGACCGGACCAGCCACGGCTCCACGCTCAGCGCCGTCGTGCACTCCCAGGTGCTGGCCGCTGCCGAGCACGAGGAGTTCGGCGAGTTGCTCGGCGAGGCGCTGATGAGCGACATCAAGGACGTGCAGGGCGGCACGACGGAGGAGGGCATTCACCTCGGCGCCATGGCCGGCACGCTCGACCTGCTCCAACGCCGATACCTGGGCCTGGAGGCGCGTGGTGACGGTCTCTGGGCGGAGCCGATGCTGCCGGACCGCTGCGGGGGCGTGGCGCTGAACCTTCAGGTGCGCGGGGTACCGTACAAGATCGACGCGCGCGACGGCGAGATGCGCGTGAACGGCGAGACACTGATCCGTGGCGCAAGCCGCATCGTCACCTTTGAACGAGGGGGAATGAACATGACCGGCACCGGCGATCTCGGACGCCGCATCGCGCATCACCGCGAGCGCCTCGGACTCACCCGCGAGCAGGTCGCCGAGCGGGCGGCCGTCTCTCCCGGGTACGTCGAATACCTGGAGGAGAGCACCGGCAGCCCGAGCACCGACGCCGTCGCCCGCCTGGCCGGCGCGCTGGAGACCACCGTCGACGAGCTGCTCGGCGGCGCCGTGGACCGTCCTCCGGGGCGCGGCCCCGCGGCGGCGGCGCCGGAGCTGGAGGAGCTCGACGAGAAGGAGTGCCTGCGGCTGATCGCGCCGGGCGGCATCGGGCGGGTGGCGTTCAACGGCTCGCACGGCCCCACGGTGCTGCCCGTCAACTACCAGGTGCACGAGGGCGCCATCCTGTTCCGCACGGCCGCGGGCGGCCCGATGGACCAGGACCTGCGCACCGGCATGCAGGGGGTGGAGATCAAGATCGGCTTCGAGGTGGACCAGATCGACGAGGCGCACCGTGAGGGCTGGAGCGTCCTGGTCCAGGGGCCGGCGCACCACGTGCCGGAGGAGGAGACGGCCGAGCTGATCGGCGCGGACGTGAGCCCGTGGGCGGGCGGCGACCGCCGGCTCTACGTCCGCATCATCCCGTCGCAGATCACCGGCCGCCGCATCCACGGCCTGTGACCCGTACGATCTGAAGCCGCCGACCGGCAACGGGCGGCGGCTTCGCGCCGACCTTGGGCGCGGTGACTTCGGCGCTGGTCTCGGTGGCTGCGTGGGGCCGGGCGGCGGTCAGGCGGGGTGGGGTGGTGAGGGCGGGTCGCCGCGCAGGGGGACGACGGCGACCGGGCAGTGCGCGCGGTGCAGGACCGCGTGGCTCACCGAGCCGAGCACGGCGGCGGCGAGCCCGCCGAGGCCGCGCGAGCCGAGCACGAGCAGGTCGGCGTCGCGGGAGGCGTCCGCCAGCGCCGGCGCGGGATGCCCGAGCACGACGGACCCGGCCACCTCGACCTCCGGGTACCGCTCCCGCCAGGGCAGCAGCCGTTCCTCCAGGTCGAGGTCCTCGGGCGGCAGCGGCCCGTAGCCGGCCGGATGGGGCGCGGTCCGCGGGTACGGCCTGCCGTAGACGGCGTGCAGCCGCGCGCCCCGCGCGCCCGCCTGCTCCAGCGCGTACGCGACGGCCGCGTCGGTGTCGCTGGAGCCGTCGAAGCCGACGACGACCTCGCCGTGGTTCACGTGCACCGGCCCGCGGACGATGACGAGCGGGCAGCGCGTGTGCCCGGCCAGGCCGAGCCCGGCGGAGCCCAGCACCAGCCCGGCGAACCCGCCCAGCCCTCTGCTGCCGATCACCACCGTGTCGGCGGTCTCGGACTCGGTCAGCAGCCGCTCGACCACCGCGCCGGTGACCATGGCGGTGGTCGTCCCCAGGCCGGGTGCGCGGGCGCGGGCCCGGTCCGCCGCGGCTTCGAGCAGCCGCTGGCACTGCTCGGTGTGGGATTCGTGCACGCCGCTGTGCGGGTGCTCGGCGACCCACGGCTGACGCACGACCACCACGCGCAGGGCGAGCCGGCGCCGGGCGGCGTCGTCCACGGCCCAGTCGAGCGCCCCGGCCGCGGCCTTCGAACCGTCCACTCCCACGACCACGAACCTGCTCATCAAAGTCACCCCCGACACCCGACGACGTCCCCGTTCAACGGCGATCCATGCCGCGATGGACGGCGCGTACGAGATCGCACAGGAACGGCGTGAGGAGCCGAGCGCCTGATCGCCGACAGGCGCCGGACGATCACCGCTACCGGGACCCGTCGCTGACGGGGGAGGGTCCGGTTGACGCTTGCCGCAAAGCCCGAGAGCCGGGTCACCAGGCGCGTGTCGCGGAGAGTCCGGTCAGCGGGACCGGGCGGAGCCGACCGGCATGCGCTGACGGGCTGCGTGTGTCAGGGCGTCCACCACGACGACCGGGCAGGGCTGCCGGCGCAGGCAGGACAGCAGCACCGCCCCCAGCCTGCCGTCCCCGGCCCGCTGCGCTGCGCTGCCGAGTACGAGCAGGTCGGCGCCGTGTGCCGCGTGGGGCAGCGCCGTCTCCGGCCTGCCGCGCACCAGCCGGGACTCCACCTGAAGGTCCGGCCCCGCCTCCCGGGCCAGCCCGGTCACCCGTTCCAGGACGGCCGTCGCGGATGACAGCTCGGAGGCCAGGTCGTCGCGCGGCGAGTAGCGGGCGTACGGGGCCCTGGTCTCGGTACGGGTGCCCCACGCGTGCACGATGAGCAGCCGGCCCTGGTCGCGAACGGCCTCGTCCACGGCCCACAACAGCGCGGCGTCGGAGTCGGGGGTGCCGTCGGCGCCGACGACGATCTGGCGAAGTTCCATGCCCTCATCCTCCGGCGGCGAGGCCGGACGGTGCCAGGGCCGTTCCGCCCCAAGCTCTGGGACCTTCGTCAGCATTCCGGGCGCGGCTCGTCAGTGCTGTAGGCAGGGTGAGCCGGGCGATGGCGGACGTGTGATCTCAGGAGTTGCGGGCCCGTGATCGTCGCCGCGGCGGGGCCGTACCACCGCGACCGGGCAGGTCACGTGGTGCGGGACACCGTGCCCGGCGGAGCCGACCACCATCCCGGTCGAATCCCTGCCGGTGCCGTACCTCCTAGTGTGTCCGGATGACGAGCCATCAGGAGCGACTCGCTCTTCCCCTTGACCTCGACCGGGACATGGTCGCCGAGCTGGGCCGATACGCGGTGGACTTTCTGGCCGAGCGGATCGGCGAGCTGGAGTCGGCCCCGGCCAGCGACTACCGGCAGGCCGGGCACCTGGCGGAGTCACTGCTGGGGCGGCCGCCGGGTGCGGAGCCAGGGGACTTCCATGAGCTGCTGGAGACCTTCCGCCAGGCGGCCGGCCAGGGGGTGAACACGGCGGGTCCGGGCTACCTCGCCTACTTCCCGGCGGGCGGCCTGGTCTCCTCGGTGCTGGCCGAGATGCTGGCCCAGGCGGCCAACCGGTTCACCGGGGTCGCGCAGACGGCCCCCGCGCTGGTCGCCATGGAGCAGAGCGTGCTGACCTGGCTGTGCGACATGTTCGGCCTGCCGGCCGGTGCGGGCGGGGTGGTGACGACGGGCGCCTCGCTGGCGACGCTGTCGGCGGTGGTCGCGGCCCGGCACGACCGGCTGGGCGACGACGCCCGCGACGGCACCCTGTACGTGACCGAGCACACCCATCTCAGTGTCGCCAAGGCCGCCAGGATCGCGGGCCTGCCGGCCGACCGGGTGCGCCTCGTACCGGCCACCGCCGAGCTCCGGATGGACGTCGGCGCCGCCGCCGAGCTGATCGCGGCCGACCGGGCGGCCGGGCTGCGGCCCTTCCTGCTGGCGGGCACCGCCGGGACCACCAGCACGGGCACCGTCGATCCCCTGCCCGAGCTCGCCCGGCTGGCGCGCGCCGAGGGGCTCTGGTTCCACGTCGACGCCGCTTACGGGGGCGGCTTCCGGCTCACCGGGCGCGGCCGGGCCAGGCTCGCCGGCATCGAGGAGGCCGACTCGGTCGCGTTCGACCCGCACAAAAGCCTCTTCATGCCGTACGGGACCGGTGTGTTGCTGGTGCGCGACCCTGCCGTACTGCACGCCGCGCATGCCGCGGACGGGCAGTATCTGCAGGACCTCGACCGGCTGGGCGACCTGCCGGACTTCGGGAATCTGGGCGTGGAGCTGACCAGGGAGTTCCGCGGTCTGCGGCTGTGGCTGCCGCTGCACCTGCACGGCGTGCGCGCTTTCGCCGAGGCGCTGGAGGAGAAGCTGGACCTCGCCGCGTTCGTGCACCGCGAGCTGAGCCTGGACCCGCGCGTCGAGCTGCCGTGGGAGCCGGATCTGTCCGTCGTGGTGTTCCGGCTGCGCGGTGCCGACGAGGCCAACCGCGACCTGCTGGCCAGGATCAACGCCACCCAGCGGATCTACCTGTCCAGCACCGCCATCGACGGCCGGTTCTATCTGCGCCTGTGCGTTCTGAGCGTCCGTACCCGTGCCGAGCATGTCCATCAGGCGCTGCGCACCATTCAAGATTGTCTCAATAATGAGATATCGTCTCAGACGTGAGACAGGATTCTCTGGACGAACGGCTCGCCCACCGGCTGGCGGCGCTCCGGACGGAGCACGGCTGGTCGCTGGACGAGCTGGCCGTCAGGTCCGGCGTCAGCCGCTCGACGCTGTCGCGGCTGGAGCGCGCGGAGATCAGCCCGACGGCCGCCCTGCTGGGCAGGCTGTGCGCGGTTTACGAGCGGACGATGTCGCGGCTGCTGGCCGAGGTCGAGTCCGAGCCACCGGGGGTGGTGCGCGCCGCCGAGCAGGCGGTGTGGCGCGACCGGGCGTCGGGGTTCACCCGCAGGTCCGTCTCCCCGCCCCATGCGGGGCTGCGTGGCGAGGTCGTCGAGGGACTTCTGCTGCCGGACGCGGACATCTCGTACGACGCGCCGCCGGTGGCCGGGCTGGAGCAGCACCTCTGGGTGCTGGACGGGGCCGTCGAGATCACCATCGACGGGCAGGCGCACCGGCTGGAGACCGGCGACTGCCTGCGCTTCCGCCTCTGGGGCGGCTCACGCTTCCGCTGCCTCGGCACCACTCCGGCACGTTACGCGCTGCTGGTCGTCCTGCCCTGACCCGACAAGCCGCCGATCGCCCACTCCCGACCCGAGAACCCACTGACCAGCCGCCCCTGACCCGACAAGCCGCTGGTCGCCCGCCCCTGACCCGACAATCGGAGACACCCCCGTGCACACCATCGAACGCCTGCCCGCCGAAGACTTCACCGGCTGCGTCAAGGGCCTCGCCGAGGTTCTGGCCGATGCCGTCGACGACGGCGCCTCGGTGGGCTTCCTGACGCCGTTCGACCGGGAGGCCGCGGCCGTCTGGTGGCGGGAGCGGGCGCCGGCGGTAGCCGACGGCAGCCTCATCGTCTGGGTCTGCCGCGACGCCGGCGGGATCGTCGCCACCGTCAGCCTGGCTCTGCCGGGCAAGCCCAACTCCCGGCACCGCGCCGAGGTCTCCAAGCTGCTGGTGCACCGCGACGCCCGCGGCAGGGGACTGGCCCGTGCCCTGCTGGCCACCGCCGAGGCGGCGGCCGCCGAAGCCGGCGTCTCCCTGCTGGTCCTGGACACGCGGACCGGCAGTGCGGCCGAGCGGCTCTACCTCACCGGCGGCTGGACCCTCTTCGGTGTCGTCCCCGGCTACGCCGCCGACCCCGACGGCTCGCTGCAGGACTGCAGCTTCTTCTACAAGCCGATTACCTGAGGTACGACGCGGCCCGTCCGTACCGGATGTCCCGGTACGCGCACGTCCGGTGTTGTTCCTGTCGGTGCTAAAATGAACCCGCTGGTGCCGAGTTGCCCGGCCCGCCTCCGCGAGATCCGCGTCGAGGCACAAAACTCCCCCATGAGCTCACCGGTACGACGGGCAGGCTCCCCGTTATGGATACCAACCGATTCCCCCACCAGCTCGCCCGCACCCGGCGCTTCACCCTCGGCGTCCCCCGCGCCTTCACCCTCTCCCCCGACGGGAACCGGATCCTGTTCCTGCGCAGCCGCAGCGGCGAAAACCGTACGAGCTGCCTGTGGTTGCTCGACGGTGACCAGGAGCGGCTGCTCGCCGCCCCGGAGACGCTCGCCGTCGCGGGGCCCGTGCCCGAGGCCGAGCTGATCCGGCGCGAACGGGCCCGGGAGACCGCGGCCGGCGTGGTCGCGTACTCGGCCGACACCGCCCTGCGCACCGCCGTCTTCGCCGTCGACGGCGCGCTCTGGGCGGTGGACCTCGATGGCGCGGCCGGACCCCAGCCCGCCGACGGCACGCTCCGAAGGGCAGACCTCGATGGCGCCGCCGGACCGCGCTCTGTCGCCACCGCCGGGCCGGTGACCGATCCCCGGCTGGACCCCACCGGCAGCCGGGTCGCCTACGTCACCGGTGGCGCCCTGCACGTCGCCGACCTGGCCGGCGGTGGAGACCGGCCGCTCGCCGTACCCGAGGGGGAGGACATCACCTGGGGCCTGGCCGAGCACGTCGCGGCGGAGTCCATGCACCGCACGCGCGGCCACTGGTGGTCGCCGGACGGGACCCGGCTGCTCGTCGCGCGGGTGGACACCTCGGCGGTGCGGCGCTGGTGGGTCGCCGACCCGGCCGACCCCGCACGGCCACCCCGCGAGATCGCCTACCCCGCCGCCGGGACCGCCAACGCCGAGGTGACCCTGCACCTGCTCGACCTGGCGGGCCGGGCCGTCGAGGTCGACTGGGACAGGACCGCCCACGAGTACGTGACCGCGGCCGGCTGGGACGCGCACGGCCCGCTGATCAGCGTGCAGAGCCGCGACCAGCGCTCACTCCGCGTCCTGTCCGCCGACCCGGACACCGGCCGCACCACGCTCCTGCACGAGCAGCGCGACGCCGCCTGGGTGCAGCTGATCCCCGGCACACCCGCCAGGACCGCCTCCGGCGCGCTGGTCCACACGGCCGACTCCGCCACCACCCGGCGGCTCCTGGTGGACGGCCGGCCGGTCACCCCGGAGGGCCTGCAGGTCCGCGAGGTGCTGGACGTGACGGGCGAGAGCGTGCTCTTCACCGCCGCCGACGAACCCACCGAGACCCACCTGTGGGCGTACGAGGACGGCCTGGTCCGCCTCAGTGACGGGCCGGGCGTCCACACCGGCGCTCGCGGCGGCGGCGCGCTGCTGATCTCCGCGCACACCGAGCGGGGGCGCGCCTTCCGGGTGACCCGGCAGGGCCGGACCGTCGCCACCGTCGCCTCCCTCGATGCCGAGCCGTCCATCACCCCGCGCGTCACCTGGCTGCGGGTGGGTGCCCGGGAGATCCGTACGGCGCTCCTGCTGCCCTCCTGGCACCGGCCGGGCGGCGACCCGCTCCCGGTGCTCATGGCGCCGTACGGCGGGCCCGCGGTGCAGTTGGCGGTCCGGGCCAGGACCTGGTTCCTGTGCGAGGCGCAGTGGTTCGCCGAGGCCGGGTACGCCGTCGTGGTCGCCGACGGGCGCGGCACTCCCGGCCGTGGGCCCGCGTGGGAGAAGACCGTGCACCGCGACACCCTCTCCGCCCCGCTGGAGGACCAGGTGGCCGCCCTGCACGCCGCCGCCGAGCACTGCCCCGACCTTGACCTGGGCCGGGTCGCGATCCGGGGCTGGAGCTACGGCGGCACCCTGGCCGCCGCCGCGGTGCTGCGAAGGCCGGAGGTGTTCCACGCCGCCGTCTCCGGCGCCGCCCCGAGCGATCAGCGCCTGTACGACACGCACTGGCGCGAACGGTTCCTCGGTCACCCCAACGAGCATCCCGACGCCTACGACCGCTCCTCGCCGATCGGTGACGCGGCCCTGCTGCGGCGGCCGTTGCTCCTGGTGCATGGGCTGGCCGATGACAACGTGGTGCCGGCGCACACGCTGCGCATGTCGGCGGCCCTGCTCGCGGCGGGCCGCCCGCACCAGGTGCTGCCGCTGTCCGGCGCCACCCACCTGCCGACCTCCGAGGCGGCCGTCGAGGGGCTGCTGCGGTTCCAGCTGGAGTTCCTCCGAGACGCTCTGCAGCGGGCCGATCAGCCGGACTAGGCGGCCACTGAGGCCGCTCGCTTCACGACGCCGGGCTATACGATCACCGGATGTCCGTGCCCCCGTCACGCGTACGCCGCACCCTCCGCTGGTCGCGCCGGCTGACCGCCGTCGCGATCAGCCTCTGCGCACTGGCGGGGGCGGGGCGGCTCCTCGTGCCCGCCACCGCGGGCCCCACCGGCGAGCCCCCCGGAGTCGAGCGGCAGCTCACGTTCCTGCGCGCGGCGCTCGGCGCCGGAGCCGGCGACGACGCGCAGCGGCTCTTCCCCGAGGGCTACTTCTTCCTGCACGCTCTGTACGGCCTGACCTGGGCCGAGCTCGGCATGCGGCGGCCGGCCGGCGAGCGGCCGGTGGCGTTACGCGAGGCCCGCTGGGCGCTGGCGCGACTGGACTCACCCGCCGGCCGCGCCCCGTTCAGCCCGGACCTCACCCCTGCCTACGGCGTCTTCCACCGTGGCTGGAGCAACCTGCTACGCGGCCAGGTGCTGAGCCTCCAGCCCGCCGGGCGGCGCGACCCGGCCGAGACGCGCCGGTTCGCCGACGACTCCGCCGCCCTCGGCGCCGCGTTCGACGCCGCCGCCTCGCCCTACCTGGCCGCCTACCCGGGCCAGGCGTGGCCGGTCGACTCCACCGTGGCGATGGCCTCACTGCGGCTGCACGACACGCTGCTGCCCGCCCGGTTCGCCAGGACCACCGAGCGGTGGCTCCAGGAGGTACGGCGGCGGCTCGATCCGCGCACCGGCCTGCTCCCGCACCAGGCCGATCCTGACACCGGTGACCCGATCGAGGTGGCCAGGGGCAGCTCGCAGAGCCTCATCCAGCGTTTCCTCGTCGACATCGACCCGGCCTTCGCCGGCGAGCAGTACGTACGCTTCCGCGACCGCTTCCTCGCCACGCCCCTGGGCCTCGGACCGGCCGTACGCGAGTATCCCCACGGCATGGACGGGCCCGGCGACGTCGACTCCGGCCCGCTCCCCCTCGGGATCAGTCTCTCGGCGACCGCCGTCACCCTGGGCGCCGCCCAGGTCCACGGCGACGCGCCGCTCGCCGGCGCGCTGGCCGGCTACGGCGAGTTCGCCGGGCTGCCGTTCGGCACCCCGTGGACCAAGCGGTACGCCTTCGGTCTGCTCCCCATCGGGGACGCTTTCCTGGCCTGGTCCAAGACCGCGCGCCCGTGGGTGGCGGCCCTGCCCGCCCCGCCCCCGGCCGTCGTCTCACCGTGGTGGCGCGTCCCGCTGCTGTCGATCCTGTCGCTGCTGGGTGTCCTGCCCTGGCTGCCCGCGCTCGTACGACGTCGGCGCCTTTACAAAGTAGATCACTCTGTCATCGCCTGAATTGCGGAACGAAACTTTCCGCGATGCTTCCTATGGTTCACCCATGACCGCGAGCAACGAGATCCGCCCCTTCCACCTCGACATCCCCCAGGCTGACGTGGACGACCTGATCGACCGGCTGGACCGGACCCGCTGGCCCGACGAGGCGCCGGGAGCCGACGGGAGCCGCGGCGTGCCGCTGAGCCATGTCAGAGAGCTCGCCGACCACTGGCGGACGACCTTCGACTGGCGCGAGCAGGAGGCCGAGCTCAACTCCCACCCGCAGTTCACCACGGAGATCGACGGCCAGCGCATTCACTTCATCCATGTACGTTCTCCGGAGCCTGACGCGCTCCCCCTGATCCTCACGCACGGCTGGCCCAGCTCACCGATCGAGTTCCTCAAGGTGATCGGCCCGCTGACGGATCCGCGGGCGCACGGCGGCGACCCCGCCGACGCCTTCCACCTGGTCATCCCGTCGCTGCCGGGCTACGGCCTGTCGCCGCTGAGCGACGCCTCCTGGGGCGACCTGTTCCGCGTCGCGCAGGCCTGGGCGGAGCTGATGAGCCGGCTCGGCTACGACAGGTACGCGGCGCAGGGCACCGACGCCGGATCGGGGGTGTCGATGCTGCTCCCGATGGTCGCGCCGGAGCACGTCATCGGCGTGCACATCAACGGACCCGGGCCGTACCCCCTGGGCGGCCCTGTCGACCTGGACGGACTGTCGGGCGCCGACCTGGCCCGCGCCGAGCGGTTCAACGCCTTCCAGAGTGACGGGCTCGGCTATCTGCACCTGCAGTCGACCCGGCCGCAGACGCTCGCCTACGGCCTGACCGACTCCCCCGCCGGACAGCTCGCCTGGATCGCCGAGAAGTTCGCCGAGTGGACCGGCCCGGCGGACGAGCCCATCGACCGCGACCAGCTGCTGACCATCATCAGCCTCTACTGGTTCACCAGGTCGGGAGCATCCTCGGCCAACGCCATGTACGAAGGGATGCGCGGCTTCGCGCAGATGGCCGGGCCGGGGCAGGAGCAGGAGCAGGCGCACGCGGGCCCGCCGATGGGCGTCGCGGTGTTCGCCGCCGACTTCAGCATCCGCGCGCTGATCGACCCGGCGAACGCCATCGCGCACTGGTCGGAGTTCGACCAGGGCGGCCACTTCCCCGCCATGGAGGTGCCCGGCCTGCTCACCGGCGACATCCGGGCGTTCTTCCGCGAACACCGCTCGTGAACAGCGCCGTTCGCGGGCCTCGCCGGGATCGGCCGCCTCCCCGATCGCCGTTCACAGCCCGGCGGCAAGTACGATCAGCGGGTGACCGAAATAACCGAGACCATGACCGGTTGGCTCGCCCCTGAGGAGCTGGAGTCGGTGCGGGGCAGGATGCCGATCCTCTACGTGGACGCCGTGCCCGTACGGGTCGACGACGCGGGCGTGGTGACCCGCGTCGGCCTCCTGCTGCGCATCGCGCAGGACGGCGGCGTGAGCCGTGCCCTGGTCTCCGGGCGCGTGCTCTATCACGAGCGGATCCGCGACGCCCTCCTGCGCCACCTGGAGAAGGACCTCGGCCCGGTGGCGCTGCCCAGCCTGCCCGCCTCCCCGGTGCCGTTCACCGTGGCCGAGTATTTCCCGACCCCCGGCGTCACCCCCTTCCACGACCCGCGCCAGCACGCCGTCTCGCTGGCCTACATCGTGCCGGTGCGCGGCGACTGCCGTCCCCGCCAGGACGCGCTCGACCTGGAGTGGTTCACCCCTGACGAGGCCGCCTCGCCGATGGTGCAGCAGGAGATGACCAGCGGCCAGGGCGTGCTGCTCAAGCAGGCTCTCGCCTTCGTCGGCCGCCTGCCCTAGAGCGCCGGCCCCCCCTTTCAGCACGTCACCCGGGGGACATCATCACGCTCATGCGGCCTGCCATGCGATCGCCCGGCGTCCGATAGTCCCCTCGTTCGATACGGCGGCGTCATCGCCGTGCCACAGGGCGGCCATCCGCGTGCGAGAGCCTGGCCGCCGACACCTCGTTCTCCCGTTCGGATGGTCCCTTGTCTGCTCGTCCCGTCGTGGCCACGCGCCGCCTGTCGTTCCCCGATCTTCGCCACCTGACCCCCAGGGTGCTGCGCACCGAGCTGCTGTCCGGGCTGGTGGTGGCGCTGGCCCTCATCCCCGAGGCGATCTCGTTCTCGATCATCGCGGGCGTGGACCCGAGCATCGGCCTGTTCGCGTCGTTCACGATGGCCGTGGTGATCTCCGTCGTCGGCGGGCGCTCGGCCATGATCTCGGCCGCGACGGGCGCGATCGCGCTGGTGGTGGCGCCGCTGGCCCGCGAGTACGGGCTCGGTCACCTGGCCGCCGTGGTGATCCTGGGCGGGGTCTTCCAGGTGGTGCTGGGGGCGCTCGGGGTGGCGAAGCTGATGCGGTTCGTGCCGCGCAGCGTGATGGTCGGGTTCGTCAACGCCCTGGCCATTCTGATCTTCATGGCGCAGGTGCCGGAGCTCACCGGCGTGCCCTGGGTGGTCTATCCGCTGGTGATCGGCGGGCTGGCGCTGATGGTGTTCTTCCCGCGTGTGTCCACGGTGGTGCCCGCGCCGCTGGTGTCCATCGCCGTGCTGACCGCCATCACGCTCGGCGCCGGCCTGGCCGTGCCGACCGTCGGCGACAAGGGCGTGCTGCCGTCCTCGCTGCCCGTCCCGGGTCTGCCGGACGTGCCGTTCACGCTCGACACCCTCACCCTGCTGGCCCCGTACGCCATCGCGTTCGCGCTGGTCGGGCTGATGGAGTCGCTGATGACGGCCAAGCTCGTGGACGACATCACCGACACGCGCTCCAACAAGACCCGCGAGTCCATCGGCCAGGGCATCGCCAACATCGTCACCGGCTGCTTCGGCGGCATGGGTGGCTGCGCCATGATCGGCCAGACGATGATCAACGTGAAGAACGGCGCCCGCACCCGCGTCTCCACCTTCGCCGCCGGCGTCTTCCTGATGGTGCTGTGCATCGTCTTCGGCCCGTGGGTGTCACAGATCCCGATGGCCGCACTGGTCGCCGTCATGGTGCTGGTGTCGGTCGGCACCTTCGACTGGCACTCCATCGCGCCCGCCACCCTCAAGCGGATGCCCTGGGGCGAGACGATCGTCATGGTCATCACCGTCGCCGTCGTGGTCGCCACCCACAACCTGGCCGTCGGCGTGATCGTCGGCAGCCTGGTCGCCCTGGTCATCTTCGCCCGCCGGGTCGCCCACCTGGCCACCGTCACCGCCTGCCTCGACCCCGACGGCGAGCAGGTGGTCTACGCGGTCACCGGCGAGCTGTTCTTCGCCTCCAGCAATGACCTGGTCTACCGGTTCGACTACGCCGGGGACCCGGACGACGTCGTCATCGACCTCACCGGCGCGCACATCTGGGACGCCTCCTCCGTCGCCGCTCTGGACGCGGTGGAGACCAAGTACGCCGCCCGGGGCAAGAAGGTCACCGTCGTGGGGCTCAACAAGCCCAGCGCCGACCTGCACAGCACCCTCGCCGGGCAGCTCACCGGCGGCCACTGAGCGGGACGGATCACTCCCCTCGCCGCTGGGACGGCGAGGGCGCGGGCGGCCGCTGCCTGGCGGTGGCGGCGATGACACTGTCGAGCAGGCCGGGGAAGATCGCGTTCAGGACCTCGTGGCGCAGGGAGTTGAGCTTCGCGGTGCCCCGATAGACCTGGTTGATGACCCCGGCCTCGCGCAGGACCCGGTAGTGGTGGGTGCCCGTGGACTTGCTGACCGCCAGGTCGATCTCCGAGCAGGACACCTCCCGGCCGGCCTCGGCGAGGAAACGCACCACCTCTAGTCGCATGGGATCGGCGAAAGCATGGAGGACCGCCTCCAGCCGGATCTCCTCGGGCGTCGGATGCTCCAGGACTCTCACAGGGCAATAGTACGACAGGTCTCGTAGTTCGACACTTCTCGTAGTACGGTAGTCGTCGTACAACTAGGAGGCCCCATGCTGTTCGACCCGATCACCCTGCGATCGCTGACCATCCCCAACCGTGTCTGGATGGCCCCGATGTGCCAGTATTCGGCCGCCATCGACGGCCCCATGGCCGGAGTGCCCGACGACTGGCATTTCACCCACCTGGCGACCCGGGCGGTGGGCGGTGCCGGGCTGATCCTGGCCGAGGCCACCGCCGTCTCCCCGGAAGGCCGGATCAGCCCCGCCGATCTCGGGCTGTGGAACGAGCGCCAGCAGGAGGCGTTCTCCCGGATCACCCGTTTCCTCACCGAGCAGGGCACCGTGCCCGGTATCCAGCTCGCGCACGCGGGCCGCAAGGCCTCCACCGACCGGCCCTGGCTCGGCGGTGCCCCGGTGAGCCCCGCCGACGGCGGCTGGCGGCCGGTCGCCCCGAGCGCGATCCCCTTCGCGGACGACCACCCGGTGCCCGAGGAGTTGCCGGTCGAGCGGATCCGCCGCGTCGTGGCCGACTTCGCGGCCGCCGCCGAGCGCGCCCACCGGGCCGGCTTCCGGGTCGTGGAGATCCACGGCGCGCACGGCTATCTGATCGGCGAGTTCCTCTCCCCGCACAGCAACCGCCGCACCGACGCCTACGGCGGCTCCTTCGAGAACCGCATCCGCCTCGCGCTGGAGGTCGCCGACGCCGTACGCGCCGTCTGGCCCGAAGACCTGCCGGTGTTCTTCCGCATCTCGGCCACCGACTGGCTGCCCGACGGCCAGGGCTGGAACGGGGACGACACCGTACGCCTGGCCAAGGAACTGCTCGCCCACGGCGTCGACCTGCTCGACGTCTCCACCGGCGGCAACGCCAAGGGGGTGCGGATCCCCACCGGCCCCGGCTACCAGGTGCCGTTCGCGAGCCAGGTGCGGGCCGAGACGGACCTGCCGGTGGCCGCGGTCGGCGAGATCACCGACCCGCATCAGGCCGAGTCCATCCTCGTCTCCGGCCAGGCGGACGCCGTCCTGCTCGGCCGCGAGCTGCTCCGCGCCCCCTACTGGCCGCTCGACGCGGCCCGCGAGCTCGGTGTACGGACGCGCCGGCCCGACCAGTACCACGACGTCTTCTGAGCGTTGAGCGGCCGTGGCGGTCCGACGCCGTCCTCACCTGCGTTCTCTCGCGCCCCGGTCGTGCGGGCCGGGGTGCGAACGGGATCTCGCGGCGCGGCGGACGGCCGCCGCCGCGACGTTACGCGGCATCCGGCCGAAGACGATGCTGTGAAAGGGAGAGATCAGCCACCAGTAGAGGTGGCCGAGCAGCCCGTGCGGATGGAACACCGCCCGCTGGTGATAGACCGTCCGGCCGTCCTCCTGGCACTGGCTCAGCTCCAGCCAGGCCAGCCCAGGGAGCCTCATCTCGGCACGCAGCCGCAGCAGGTGCCCCCGCTCGATCTCCTCCACCCGCCAGAAGTCGATGGAGTCACCCACCCGCAGCCGCCGGGGGTCGCGACGGCCCCGGCGCAGGCCCACCCCGCCGGCCAGCCGGTCCAGCGCGCCACGGACGCGCCAGGCGACGGGCAGGGAGTACCAGCCGTTCTCGCCGCCGATCCCCTCGATGACCTCCCACAGCGCCTCGGGGGGCGCGTCGACGGCTCTGGTGCGCCGGTCGATGTAGAGGCTGCCGCCGGCCCAGCCCGGGTCGGTGGGCAGGGGATCGCTGGGCGCGCCCGGCGTGGACGCCGACGACCACCGCGTCGCCACGTCGGCCTCCTTGATCTTCTGCAGGGCCAGCGTGACGGCCTCGCGGAAGCCGATCAGCCCGTCCGGCGGATCCGGTACGTACGCCGCGATGTCGTGCTCCCGGCAGACGGCCGGGTCGCGCAGGGACTCCACCAGGGGGCGGGCGATGTTGGCGGGCACCGGGGTGACCAGGCCGACCCAGTGGCTGGACAGTCCCGGGCTCAGCATCGGCAGCGGGAGGATCAGGCGTCGCGGCAGGCCGGCGACGGCGGCGTAGTGGTGGATCATGTCGGCGTACGTGAGCACGTCGGGACCGCCGACATCGAAGGCGCGGTCGACGTCGCCGGGGATGCCCGCCCAGGCGACGAGGTAACGCAGCACGTCGCGGACGGCGATGGGCTGCGTACGGCTGCGCACCCAGCGCGGCGTGGTCATCACCGGCAGCCGTTCGGTGAGGTAGCGCAGCATCTCGAAGGAGGCCGACCCCGATCCGATGATCATCGCGGCGCGCAGGACCACGGCCGGCACCCCGGAGGCGAGGAAGATCTCGCCGACCTCGGTCCGTGAGCTCATGTGCGGCGACAGGTGGCCGTCCGAGCCCGGCGTGAGACCGCCGAGGTAGACGATCCGCCGCACGCCCGCCGCCTCGGCGACCCGCGCGAACCCGCGGGCGGCCATCCGGTCGGCCTCCTCGAAGCCCTTGCCGCCGCCCATGGTGTGGATCAGGTAGTAGGCGACCTCGACCCCGCGCAGCGCCTCCGCCGTGCGGCCGGGATCGCTCGCGTCGGCTTCGGCGATCTCGACCCGCCCGGCCCAGGGCAGGTCACGCAGCCGTGCCGGAGAGCGCACCATGCAGCGGACGTCATGTCCCGCCGCGAGCAGCTCCGGGACCAGCCGTCCGCCGATGTAGCCGGTCGCGCCCGTGACCAGGCATCGCGTCATCCGTCACACCTCCCGAAACCGTCTTTCTCATATCCGGAGCCGTTCAAGACCGACGACACGCGCTCTTTGTCCGCTTTTGGAATAGCCACAACCCCAGGCTTCTCGACGCCTCCGGACACTGGATGCAGGCACTACGCCGACGGCTCCAGCGAACCGAGGAGACCATGGTGAAACGATTCCTTCTGGCGGCGGCTCTGACACTGACCGCCACGATGAGCACCACCAGCGCTTCCGCATTCTCCCCCGCACCCGACGGCTCACCCAACGCCAGCCCGTTCGGTCCCGCGTGCTCCGCGATCGAGGGCTCCCTCACCGACATCGCCGGCCAGCCGGTCGGGACCGCGGTCTCCGAGGTGAGCGAGCTCTCCACCCTGTCGGACGCGCTGGAGCAGGCGGGTCTGACCGACAAGCTGAACTCGGCCGAGGATCTCACCGTGTTCGCCCCGACGAACGAGGCGTTCGAGGCGATCCCGCAGGAGACCCGCGACAAGCTGATGGCCGACAAGGCGCAGCTCACCAAGATCCTCAGCAATCACGTGGTCGAGGGCAAGAACGAGCCGGCCGACCTGGAGGACGCCACCCTCACCACCCTCGGCGGCGGCGAAGTGACCGCCAAGGGCTCGGAGGACAATCTCATGGTCGACGACGCCAAGGTGGTCTGCGGCAACGTGCCGACGAAGAACGCCACCGTGTACGTCATCGACAAGGTCCTCATGCCGAAGTAGCGGCGCGTCGTCAGGCGTCCCACGCCGGGACGCCTGACCCGCCCCGGTCAGGACGTCCAGTGCCGCGGACGGGTGAGCGTGGGCGGGAGCCGGGTGGCGGTGTCGCCCTTGGCCGCGTTGAGCTGCGACTGGGTGAGGAAGATGCCGCCGGTGAGGTCGGCCCCGCTCAGGTCGGCGCCCCGCAGGTCGGCGCCGATGAGGTCGGCCCGCCGCAGGTCGGCGCCCTTGAGATCGGCGCCGATGAGGTAGGCGCCGCGCAGGTTGGCCCCGGCCAGGTCGGCGCCCTTGAGATCGGCCCCGATCAGGTCGGCCCCCCTGCGATCCTTCTTACGGCGACCGGCGCCGGCCCTGACCAGCTCGCTGGTGCGCAGCAGCAGCACGTTGACCCGTTGCCGGTGGCCGGCGACGTCCAGCTCCAGCAGGTCGGCCGGGCTCCGGCGGGTCAGGCGCTCGGTCTCGTCCAGCATCGACCGCAGGTCGCCGTGGACCGCGCGGGCGGCCGGCAGGCTCAGCGCCTCGGTGAGGTAGGCGAGCAGCTCGTGCAGCTGCCGCATGACCGGGAACACCTCGAACATCTGCTGGGCGGTCTCCGGGTGCCGGCGCCAGTCGCGGCCTTCGTAGGTGACCTGGGAGACCTTCTGCCCCGCGCCGAAACAGTCATAGACGGTGCAGCCGGAGAAGCCCTCCTGCCGCAGGCGCTGGTGGATGCCGCAGCGGAAGTCGGCCTGAAGGTTGCCGCACGGCTGCCCGGCGGGCTTGTCGACGGCGAAGTCCGCGGAGGCGGCGAAGGGCAGCGCGACGCAGCACAGCCCGAAACAGCTCGCGCAGTCCGCCCGCAGGGCGCGTTCGTCCGACATTCGCTCAGTCCTCCCAGAGATCGCTGTCCATGGTAGGCGCGGCTCAGCTCAGCTCGTGTCCGACGGTGGCGGTTCCCGCCGGTACCGTGCCGGTCGGCTCGCACGGCAGGACGGAGGTGTCAGCCTCCTTGGGCCGATACCAGGGCCGACCTGACCGACGCCATGACGAGGTCGCGCACCGGCCGCGGCGCGTCCAGGAACGCGGTCAGGTCGCCGCCGCGACCCTCCAGCAGCCCCGCGCCGACGTTGGAGAACGTCGACATGGTGTGCCCCACCTGGTACGGCTCCAGCCCGGCCAGCGCCGCCCGCGTCTCACCCAGCGGCACCGGCCGGTACTCGACGGGCCGGCCGAGCGCCTCGGCCAGCGCCTCGGCAAGCTCCCGCCCGCCGACCGCCTCCACACCCTCCAGCTCGTACGTACGTCCCGCGTGCCGTCGCGGCGCCCCAGCAGCCAGGTCCGCCTGCGCCTCGGCCGCCACGCGCACGGCCACGGCGGCCAGGTCGTCGCGGGCGACGGCCGACAGTCGCCCGTCGCCGAGCGGCGCGGCGAACACCCCGCTCGCCGCCGCCGCGGCGGCCCCGGCCGTGGCCAGCCCGGCCGGGATCTCGGCGTACAGGCCGTTGCGCAGGACGGTGACGTCGAAGGGCGCCTCGGCCAGCCGCGCCTCGGTCCAGCGGTGCGTGAGCGCGATCGTGAGCCGCTCCCCCGAGCCGGCCAGGCTGGTGTAGATCACGTGCCGGACGCCGGCGGCGGTGGCCGCCCGCACCACGGCGCCGTGGCGGGCCAGGACGACGTCGTCCTCGGCGTACCCCGCCGAGACGAACACCAGCACGTCCACGCCCGCGAAGGCCGGCTCCAGCGTTTCCGGCCGGTCGAAGTCGGCGAGCCGCGCCGCCGTACCGTCACCGGAGCTGCTGGCCCCGGCCGTCGCCGGCCCGCCCGCAGCCCGCAGTCCGGCGAGGATCGCACCGCCAAGTCCCCCCCGACACACCGGTGACGAGAATCATGAGACCACTCCTATTGTTGATGCGCAGCTGAACCAGAAGGTGAAACAACGCCCAGCATGGGGGTGCCCGGGCACCCGCTGTAAGGAGGCACTCTCATGTCAGTCGCGCACACGGAGGTAACCCCCCAGGTCCCCGGGCCGTGCGGGGATGACGACTGTGGCATCCGCGACGTGCTCGACCGTCTCGGCGACAAATGGACGGTGCTGGTGATGGTGGAGCTGAGCAAAGGGGTGCGGCGGTTCAGGGAGCTGCACCGGGCGATCCCCGGCATCTCCCAGCGGATGCTGACGCTGACGACGCGGCGGCTCTGCCGGGACGGGCTGGTCGAACGGACGGCGTACCCGACCATCCCGCCGCAGGTCGAGTACCGGCTGACGCCGGTCGGCCGAAGCCTGGCCGAGACGATCGAGCGGCTGGCCGACTGGTCGAGGGAGCACAAGGACGCCATGGCGGCGGCCCGGGAGCAGTGGGACGCGGCCTACCCCGGCGAGGCGAGCGAGCCCCGCTGATCACAGGGGAAGTGCGGTGACGCGGGGGTGACCTGACCCGGCCGCCGCGCGACGACGCCCGGCACGGCTGTGTACGCGATTCAGGCGACCCTGCGACTGCGGGCGGAGGAGACCTCCGGCCGTGCCGATGCCGTCCTGGCCGGCCCGGTCGGCAGGCTGCGCTGGGCAGGCGGCCACCTGGCCATCACCGCGGCCGGGTCCGGGATCGTGCTCGCCGGGCTCGGTCTCGGGATGGGGCTGGTCCATGGGCTCTCCACGGGAGATCCGGGCGGCGAGGTCGCGCGGCTCCTGGGTGCGAGCCTGACGCGGCTGCCGTCGGTCCTGGTGCTGGCCGCCATCGCGGCGCTGGTGTACGGCCTGCTGCCACGGCTCGCCGCGATCATCGCGGCGTTGGGCCTGGCCCGCGACCATCGCGGCGTCAGGCCTGGCCCGCGACCGAGGAGAGCCGAGCCATGGTTCAGCCGGTCGCCGAAGCCGCCGTCCGGCCGGGAGCTCGATAGACCGAGACGGCGAACGGCCGGTGCGCCGCGGTCTCCACGAACTCGCTCACCCGCGACACCGCCCCGCTGGCGTCGACGAAGCGGTGCAGCCGCCTCGCCTCCGGCCAGGGGTGCACCAGCACCAGGACGCCGCCGGGGGCCAGCAGGCCGATCAGCTGGGCGCTGGCCTGGCGCAGCCGGTCGCCACGGCCGACGTAGTAGAGGGTCTCCGAGCAGAACACCAGGTCGTAGCGGTGCTCGGCGGTGAAGGTGAGCAGGTCGGCCGCGACCAGCAGCGTCCGGTCGGCGGCCTCGGCGACCCGCTCGGCGGCCCGTCGCAGGGCCCGCTCGGAGATGTCCACCGCCGTGACGTGCGCGTCCGGATGGGCCCGGACGAGCCGCTGGGTGAAGACGCCCTCGCTGCAGCCCATCTCCAGGATGCGCCGGTAGGGGCCGGCGGAGACCTGGGCGAGCGTGGCGGCGTACTTGGCCTGCTCGTAGGCGTCCGTGCCCATGTTCCACGGGTCGGGGCGGCGGTGCCACCAGTCGAAATAGCGGCGCAGCAGGGCTCCCTGCCCCCGCGAGGAGAGCAGGGAGAGCGTCCGGAAAAAGGTGCGGTGCATCTTGTCCGCCAGGTCTTTCGCGGCGGTCATGCTGTCCCTACCGCTCGCGGGACCCTGGCGCGCAAGCAACTCATCGCTCAATCCTGCATGACGTCGATCCACCGTGCGCGGAGCCGCGCGCCCCGTTCAGCCGCCCCGTCCAGCCGCCTCATCCAGCCGCCCCGCGCGGCCGCCTCGTCCAGCCGCCCCGCGCGGCCGCCTCGTCCAGCCGCCCCGCGCGGCCGCC
Organism: Nonomuraea glycinis; assembly: GCF_035920485.1. Classification (GTDB taxonomy): domain Bacteria; phylum Actinomycetota; class Actinomycetes; order Streptosporangiales; family Streptosporangiaceae; genus Nonomuraea; species Nonomuraea glycinis. The sequence continues at coordinate 7,426,058 of NZ_CP109166.1, read as the reverse complement.
TCGTCCAGCCGTCCCGTTCAACCGAAGGTGATGCGGCCCGCGCCGGAGATGGCGCCGGTGCCGCGGATGGCGCAGGTGAGCACGCTGTCGGAGGACGTGATGCCGCCGCGTGAGCGGGCGCCTGCCAGCGGCCCGCTGGTCACCGTGCCGGTCAGCAGCCCTCCGCCCGCGCTGCGGTCCGCCAGGTCGCCGCCGCCGGTGCGCAGCTTGGAGCTGCCGATCGGGCGGCCCGCCGCGTCGTACCAGGTGATGGTGGCAACACCGCGCACCCCCCGGGTGCCCGCGCAGGAGGCCTGGCCGGCGGCGCGCAGGGTGATCCAGGCCGACCGGAGCCGGGGGCGCGAGCCGCGACAGCCGCTCAGCCACAGGGCGCCGCGCACGGTGACCTTCGCCGGCATCAGCCTGAGCGCCGGGACGAACGCCGGCGGGCTGCCGGGCGGTGTGCCGACATCGCAGGCCAGCGTGGCCGGGCCGGGCGCGGCCGGGAGGAGGGGGACGGTACGAGCCTGGGCCGGAACGGCGGTGAGGCTCAGCACGGCCATGACCCCTGCTGCGGCGGCGCCGATCGACGTGACGTTCATGAGACCCCCGACACTCAGTGATAGTTGCATCACATTCTGTAGCACTCGCCTGGCGGGCGGGGTGAATACGAACAACCTTCGGGGCAGCGTCGCGCTCACCGTGCACGGCCGCCTTCCGGCCCGCCGATACAGCCCCGTATCGCCGTGCCGGTCTCCTTCCGGCCCGCCGATCCGGGGCTGAGCCGCAGGTGAGGGCTTTACCGAGCAGGCGGCAGGCGGGGCGGAAATTGTCGGTGGGACACGGCACGATAGGACCATGACTGACGCGCCCCCCATCACCGTCCTGCCCGACCACGCCGCCTACGTGGCGGCGGTGCAACTGGCAGTGGACGCCAACGCGGCCTACTACGGCGCGGGCGAGTCGTCGCTGGACGACGACTCCTACGACCGGTTGTTCCGTGGCATCCAGGCTTACGAAGCCGAGCACCCCGACGAGGTGGTGCCCGACTCCCCCACCGGCAAGGTGGCCGGTGGGGCGGTGGTCGGCGATGTCCCGCACACGGTGCCCATGCTCAGCCTGGACAACGTGTTCTCAGCCGAGGCGCTGACCAAGTGGGTGGCCGGGCTGGAGCGCCGGCTCGGCCGGCCCGTCGCGACCTACAGCGTGGAGCCCAAGCTCGACGGCCTGGCCATCTCGGCCCGCTACCACGGGGGACGGCTGGTCCAGCTCGTCACCAGGGGGGACGGCGCGGCGGGTGAGGACGTCTCGCACGGGATCGGCACCATCGTCGGGCTGCCGCCGGAGCTGGCCGAGCCGGTGACGGTGGAGATCCGCGGCGAGGTGCTGATGACCAATGAGCAGTTCGAGGACGCCTGCGCCAAGCGGCAGGCGCACGACGGCACGACCTTCGCCAACCCGCGCAGCGCCTCGGCGGGCACGCTGCGCGCCAAGGACCGGCCCTATGTCTGCGAGCTGACCTTCTTCGGTTACGGCGCGCTGCCGCTGCCTCCGGACGACGACTCCGAGCTCGCCACGCGGCTGCGCGAGCTGCCGCACAGCGAGGTCATGCGGCTGGTCGCCGAGCTCGGCGTGTCGACCACGGCGGCGACGCCCGTCGCCGGCATCGTGGCCACCTCCCTCGAGCGGATCCAGGAGCGCATCGGCGAGCTGGCCACCGCCCGGCCGGAGCTGCCGTTCGGCATCGACGGCATCGTGATCAAGGCCGACAGCGCGGCCGACCAGGCGGAGGCCGGGTTCGGCACGCGGGTGCCGCGCTGGGCGATCGCCTACAAGCTGCCCGCCACCGAGAAGATCACCAAGCTGCTGGGGGTGGAATGGGGCGTCGGCCGCACCGGCATCATCGCCCCACGGGCCAGGCTGAAGGAGGTCGAGCTCGACGGCAGCAAGGTCAACTATGCCACGCTGCACAACCCCGCCGACATCGCCCGGCGCGGGCTCAAGCTCGGTGACTCCGTCATGGTGCACAAGGCGGGCGACGTGATCCCCCGGGTGGAGGCGCCCGTGGTGCATCTGCGTACGGGTGAGGAGGAGGAGATCCCCATCCCCGAGGTCTGCCCCAACTGCGGGAGCGAGATCGACAAGTCGCAGGAGCGGTGGCGGTGCGTGCAGGGTCGTGCCTGTAAGGCCGTCGCCTCCATCCTCTACGCCGCCGGGCGCGACCAGCTCGACATCGAGACGCTGGCGGAAAGCCGGATCGTCCAGATGATGGACGCCGGGCTCATCGTGGACTTCGCCGACCTGTTCACCCTCACCCGGGAGCAGATCCTCGACCTGGACCGGATGGGCGAGACCAGCACCGACAAGCTGCTGGCGGCCATCGAGCAGGCCAAGAGCAGGCCGCTGAGCAGGGTGTTCTGCGCGCTCGGGGTGCGCGGCACCGGGCGGTCGATGTCCCGCCGGATGGCGCGGCACTTCGGCACGATGGACGCCATCCTCGCGGCCGACTCCGAGGCCATCCAGGTCGTCGACGGCATGGGCAAGGAGAAGGCGACGCTCATGCTGGCCGAGCTGGCGGAGCTGCTCCCGCTGATCGACAAGCTGAGGGCGGCCGGCGTCAACATGACCGAGCCGGGCGTCACGCCGCCCGCTCCGGGCGGCGTCGCGTCGGCCGCCGGAGCCGTCGACGGCGAGGAGGCCGGGGCGGCCGGTAGCCCGGGAGAGGCCGCCCTGGGGGACCCGGTTATGGAGCTGCCGCTCGCCGGGAAGACGGTCGTGGTCACGGGTTCCATGACCGGCAAACTGGGCGAGCTGTCCCGCAACGAGATGAACGAGCTGATCGAGAAGGCCGGCGGCAAGTCGTCCTCCAGCGTCTCCGCCAAGACGGGCCTGCTGGTGGCGGGCGAGAAGGCCGGATCCAAGCGCGCCAAGGCCGAGTCCCTGGGCGTGGAGATCATCACCCCTGACGACTTCGCCACCGTAGTGGCCGCCTTCCTCTGACGCGCCAACGGGCCAGGCCGGAGACTGCCAACGGGCCTGGTCTGGGGCTACCAACGGGGCTGGCCGGAGACTGCCAACGGCGGAGGCTGTGGGTGTAGTGGGAGCGCAGGTTTCGGCGGCGCAGCCGAAGGCTGTGGGTGTGGGTTTCGGCGGCGCAGCCGGAGGCTTGGGTGTGGGTGTCGTGGGAGCGTGGGTTTTGGCGGGGTGTCAGGGGACGGCGGTGAGGTGTTCGACGGGGGTGTAGGGGTCGGCGAGGCCGAAGGCGGCGGGGCCGAAGCAGTCGAGGGCGTCGGGGGTGCGCATGAGATCGGGGGTGGAGATGGCGAAGACCGTCAGGCGCTGGCCGTACGACAGCGCTTCGGTCGTCACCGGGGTGCCCGTCTCGCTGTTGAGGGTGCAGATCAGGTCGGGGACGATGGCCACCACCCGGCCGTTGCGCCGGGCGACCAGGTGCTCGTTCTGGAAGGTGATCTCCAGCTGGTCGCGTGGATCCGCCAGGTCGGCGAGGGTGACGTGGCCGCGGGCGAAGCCGTCCACGGTCTTGCGGTCCACGTCCGTCACCTTGCCTCTGAACAGCACCAGGCCGTGCGTGTAGAGCGTGCCGGACAGGGCGGCGGCCAGCGCCTGGAAGGGGTCGGCGTGCTCGGCGCGGGCCTGCCGGAGCGCGGCGCCGAGGCGGCGGGCGAGGGTGAGCGTGCCCGGCACCGCGGTGCGGCGGACGGTGGCGGCGTCCATCGGATAGTCGCTGATGTAGGAAGCGCCGCCCATCTGGATGGTCATGGCGCGGGCCAGCCACTCCATCCGGCGGTTGTCGGTGGCGTTGATGATGCCGGTGTCGCCGTGGTCGGAGGCGATGGCCATGGGCGAGCCGGAGACGCCGTAGACCGCGAAGGTCTCCATCTGCAGCTCGGGGAAGGCGCGGCCCATGCCGTCGGCGTCCACGACCGGCAGGCCGAGCTGGGCGCCGAGCAGGAGCGGCATCATGCTGTTGAGGCCGCCGCACTCGATCGGCATGGTGGCGGCGGCGGTCCGGCCGAGGTGGGCTTCGAGGGCGCGCAGGGCGGCGATGTTGCCCGCGCCGGACGGCAGCTTCTCGATGAAGACGGTGGGGGCGCCCATCATCGCCGACGGGATGACGAGGGCGTCGTCGGGCAGCTCCGCGGCGTCGATGATGGTGACGGTGTGGCCGGCTTTGAGCTGCTGTTCGACGAGGAGGCGGCCGATGTAGGGGTCGCCTCCCCCGCCGGTGCCGAGGACCGCCGCGCCTTCGGCCAGGTCGCGCAGTCCTTCGAGGGTCAGGGCGTAACCCACTGGGGCTCCTCCTCCGTGCGGCTATGGCGGGCGAGGTCGAGGTCGCCGACCGCTTTGACGCGGACCCGTACGGCGTTGCCGGGCAGGTAGCCGACGTGGACCTCGTCGATCTCGACCACGTCGACGGTGTCGCGGGCGGCGCCGGCCGCGACGGCGCGTTCGACGGCCTCCGTGCGCGCCTGGTCGAGGACGTCCTCGCGGGTGTGCGTGGCGGTGATCGCGAACAGCCGGTCGACGTCGCCGCCGATCTGGCCGATGGCGGCGCCGATCGCGTTGGCGACCGCGTGGTGTTCCGGGCGGTGTACGGAGGGGATGCCGGGCAGCTCCGCGGGCATGAGGACGCTGCCGCCGCCGACGATGATGACCGGCAGCGGCGCGGCGGACACCCGCATCCGTTCGACGAGGTCGGCGACGCGGGCGGCCATCCAGTCGATGCCGCGCCGGACCAGGTCGGGGTCGAGGTGGCGGACGAGGGCGGGGTCGCCGATGTCGGCCAGTCCGGCCGCGACGGCGAGGTCGGTGGCCGTCAGGACGGAGCCGCCGAAGACGAGCGCCTGCTCGGTGAGCTGATAGCCCACCGATTGCGGTCCGACCGCCAGCCCGTCCCGGCTCGCCTGCCGGTCAGCGCCACCCTGCCTGCCCGAGCCGCCGTATCCGTCACTGCCACCATGCCTGTCCCTGCCACCCTGCCTGCCCGAGCCGCCGTATCCGTCGCTGCCACCGTGCCTGTCCCTGCCACCCCGTCTGTCGGCTCCACCATTCCTGTCAGCTTCACCGCGGCTGTCAGCGCCACCCTGCCTGTCTGCTTCGCCGCGCCCGTCGCTGCCCCAGCCCTGTTGCCGGTTCGGTCCGTACTCCATGCCCGGTCTGTATCCCAGGGCGTGGGTGACGTGGCTGCCGCCGCCGAGGCCGATGGACAGCACGTCGGGCATGCGGAAGTTGGTGCGGACGCCGCCGATGTCCACCTCGCCGATGGCGGCTCTCGGGTAGCCGCCGGTGAGCACGCCCACGTCGGTGGTCGTGCCGCCGATGTCGACCACGGCGCAGTCGGCCCGGTCGGCCAGGAACGCCGCGCCGCGCATGCTGTTGGTGGGGCCGGAGGCGAAGGTGGCGACGGGATAGCGGCGGCAGTGGTCGGCGTCCATGAGGGTGCCGTCGTTCTGCGACAGGAACAGCGGCGCGGCCACCCCCACGGTGCGCAGCGCCTGCTCGAACGCCTCGACGATGTCGTCGGCGAGGTCGCGCAGGCAGGCGTTGACGACGGTGGCGTTCTCCCGCTCCACCAGGCCGACCCGGCCGATCTGGTGGGACAGACTGATGTGCAGGTACGGGAGTTCGGCGCGCAGGATGGCGGCGGCCTGCTCCTCGAGCTCGGTGTTGACGGGCGAGAACACCGAGGAGACGGCGACGCTGCGGATGCCGCTCGCCTCGATGGCGGCGGCGACCCGCTTGAGCTGCTCCGGGTTCAGCGGGGAGATGGGGCGGCCGTCGAACTCGTGGCCGCCGTCGCACAGGTGAACGCTGGGCCGGATCGCGGTCAGCAGCCGGTGCGGCCAGTCGACGAGGGGCGGCAGCGCGGCGGTGGCGGGCAGCGCCAGCCGGACGACGGCGGTGGGGGCGAGGCCGCGGCCGGTGACGAGGGCGTTGGTGAAGTGGGTGGTGCCGATCATCACGGCCGTGATGCGGGCGCGGTCGACTTGGCCGGCGGCGAGCAGCCGGCGCAGCGCGGTGACGACGCCGCCGGTGACATCGTGAGTGGTCGCGGTCTTGATCTCGGCTACGACGGTGGTCTGGTCCATGAGGACGGCGTCGGTATGCGTACCGCCTACGTCGATCCCTACGCGCACTGGTGCTCCCGCTGATCAGGTGGTGCGTGGCTTCGCGCTCAGGCGGCCGATGACCGCGTACAGGATGAACGCCGCCACCAGAGCGTTGAGGGCGGGGATGCCCCAGGTCACGAAGTGGCCGATGAGGGCGGCGGCCGGCCAGGCGATGAGCGCGGCGGGCACCCAGCCTGGCGCCGAGGCGGGCAGCTCGCCGCGGGCCCGGGACTCCGCCAGGTCGGCCCGCCAGCGGCGGACCACGTAATACTCGGCGATCAGGATGCCGGCGATGGGCGGCACGGCGACGCCGAGCAGGACGAGGAAGCCCACCAGGTGGTCGGCGATGCCGAACGCGGCGAGCGCGGTGCCGACCACGCCGAGGGCGATCGTGACCTTGGCGCGGCTGACCCGCAGGCCGAAGGCGGTGTCCAGGGCGTTGGTGACGCCGAGCGAGGAGGAGTAGAGGTTCCAGTCGTTCACTTTGAGTGTGGCGGTGACGAGCACGATGGTGCCGACCACGCCGGAGGTGGTGGTGACGATGGCGACCACGTCTCCGGTGCGCAGCGCGTGCGCGAGCAGGACGCCGACGAGGGCGAGGACGTACTCGCCGAGAGTGATGCCGACGATCGTCTGCTTGACGACGTCGGCGGCGCTGCGGTTGAACCGGCACATGTCCGGGCTGATCGTCGCGCCGACGATGAATCCGCCCGCCACCAGGGTCGCCCCCTGGGCCAGGCTGATGACGGGGCCGGGAGGGGCGGAGGCCACGAGGTCGCCGAGCGGCTGCTTGGCCAGCTCGACGGCGATGGCCCAGCCGGCCAGGGCGAGGAAGGCGGGCACGGTGATCCACGCGGTCCAGGCCATGCCGGCGAACCCGTGCACCACGATGGCGGTGATGACCAGGCCGCCGAGCACCGACCAGACCCAGACGGGCGGACCGCCGAGCAGGGCGGCCAGGCCCTGCCCGAGCACGGCGGACTGGACGCCGAACCAGCCGAGCAGGCTGACCGCGAGGACGACTCCGACGAGGCCGGAGCCATAGCGGCCGAACCCGGCCCAGCGGGCCAGGAGGGTGGTGGACATTCCTTCGCGCATCCCGGCCACGCCGACGGCGATGGCGGCGAGCTCCAGGATGGCGGCGCCGATGGTGATGGCGAGCACGGCGTCCCAGAAGGTCATGCCCATGCCGAGGGTGGCGCCGAGCAGGAACTGGGACAGGGCGCTGAGCAGGCCGAATCGTTGTACGGCCACGGTGGCCCAGCCGTAGCGGGCGTTGGGGGGCACGCGCTGGAGCGCGTAGTCGTCGCGGACGATTCCCTCATCGGACAACGCGGCGTCAGCCGGTTTCGTCATGCGGGCTCCTGTGACGCGGGTGGGGGCGTGATTGAGACGTTAAGTCGGTTCGCGATCTATGAAAAGGGTCAAGCGCGATCTACGCCGTGACCTCGTCTCACCGACGTCTGACGGCGGAGGATCCGCTGCCAGCGCCGACTACGGAACGTGATCGCACAGGCCAGTCCAGGGAAGGTGATCTCGCGCGAAAAAGGTGCCTAAGTAGCCGTCTGACCAGGAGTAATACAAGTTCACCCGGCCAGGTGTGGCGTTGTGACACAGGGGGGAAACACGAATACGTATAGTGACGAATCGATGTCACTGCGTGATCAGGGGGGATCATGAAGGGTAGTTTCATCGCCGCTGGCGGGGTGCTGCTGGCCGCCGCTGCCATGGCCACGGCCATGGTGGGTACAGCCGCCGCCGACGACGACAAGCGGAACCAGCGGGCGTCCATGTGTGTCCTGGACGCCCAGCAGGACGCAACCTGGCTCCGCATCGACCAGCACTCGGTCACCGCGGGCACCCGGGACGCCAGTGCGTGCAAGGGTCGCGTGATCTACAGGGTCGATGACGACAAGGACGACGACAAGAACGACCACAGGCGGGACAAGGACGACGACAAGAACGACCACAGGCGAGACAAGGACGACGACAAGGACGACGTCAAGGACGACGACCACGGCCACCACCACCACCACGACTGGCTGCAGCCGGGCTGGTGGGGCCTGGACGGCTTCGGCGGCTGATGATCACCGGATCGGCCCTGGGACCACATGGGTTCCAGGGCCGGTCCTGGCCGTGCGCCCGGAGAAGGGCCGAGCGTGGGCCCGAAAACTGGTTCGCGGCGATCGAGAACCTGGTGCGGATCCTGCGCGAGACGGGTCTCGACGCGCGCACCGACCGCCTCTTCCTCCCCCCTGTGGCCCTGTGTCCTGAGCCGTTGGCGGAAAAGCTGGCCACCGGCCTGGATTCGTGGTCGTTTGGAGGGGTGAAGGCCGCTTATGACGAGATCGCCGACTGGTACGAGCAGGAGTTCCTCTCCCGGGGCGACCCTCTGGGCCTCCAGCGGGTGCTGCGCGAGCTGCTGGGCGAGGGGCGGGGACCCTGCCTGGAGATCGGCTGCGGCACGGGCGTGCACGCGGCACTCGTCCGTGAGCTCGGCTGGACGCCGGCGGGCGTCGACCTGTCCGCCGGGATGCTGCGACACGCCCGGGGCCGCCTCCCGGCCGTACGCGGCGACGCTGGGCGGCTGCCGGTGCGCGACGCCCGGCTGCCCGCCGTGATCGCGATGATGGCGCACACCGACATGCCCGGCTACCCGGCGGTGCTGCGCGAGGTGGCCAGGGTGCTGCGGCCCGGCGGGATGTTCGTGCACGTCGGCGTGCACCCGTGCTTCTGCGGCGGGTTCGCCGACCGGACCGACCCCGAGGAGGTGCTGGTACGGCCCGGCTACCTCGACGGCCGCTGGACGAAGGAGTCCTGGACCGACCAGGGGATTCGCGACAAGGTGGGCGCGAACCACTGGCCGGTGCCGGACCTGCTGCATGCGTTCCTGGAGGCGGGGCTGGTGCTGGAGCGGTTCGCCGAGAGCGGCGGGGCCGTGCCGGTCGTGCTGGCCATCAGGGCACGTAAACCTCAGCCGTAAAGCCACTGGAACCAGGCGGCGGACCTCAGCCCTAACGTCGCCGGCGGCAGGCGCGTCGGTCTCAGTCGCAAAGTCGGTGGAGCCAGGCGTGCCAGGCGGGGCTCTGGTTCTCGGTGGCGCCGAACAGGTGGTGGGAGGCGATCATCGTGCCGCCCATCCCCTGCAGGAATCTGTAGAGGGCGTCGTCGGAGCGCACCCCGAGGGTCTGGGGGCCGAGGTGGTAGACGATGCCTTCGACGGGGGCGAGGCCGTCAGGTGCGAAGCGGACCTTGTCGCCTGCCGACGGGTGCCCCAGCTCGGCGTACAGGATCTCCCAGGCGCGCGGCCAGTCGGTGATGGGCGGGCCGAACTCCGTGAGGGGAGTGGCGGTCCGGCCCGCGAAGTGGCCGAGGTATTCCACCAGGGTGGCGAAGAACATCGCCAGACCGCCGGCCATCGCCTCGAACTCGGTGTCCCAGTCGTCGCCCGGCAGGAAGCCGCTGGTCACCATGCGTACGGTGGTGCTCGCCCGGTCACGGCCCTCGATGAGGAACTCGTAGGCGACGAACCGCCCGTCCGCGGCCGTGCCGCTGGTGTGCGCGAAGCGGTGCGGCGGCTCGGCGGTGGTCACGGTGGAGGCCGGCAGGTCCATGCCGCCGAAGGCGGTGCTGACGACACCCCCCGCCACCTCGTTGCGGCCCATGAACCATGAGTCGATGCCGGGGCCGGTGGAGATGGCCTCCCACACCTCCTCGGGCGTCGCCTCCACCAGAGCCTCCTGGGGAAGCTCGAACTCGTGGCCCACCTCAGTGCTCCTTCGTCACGGCGGGGTGCACGGCGACCACCAGGCGGTGGTCGCGGCCGCCCTCGGCGCTCTCGTCGTGGTATTTGCTCACCAGCGAGGTGACGGCGCCGGCCAGCTCCTCGGCGAAGGCGGCGCGGTCGGCCGCAGAGGCGAAGCGGATCTCGCCGTCGATGGCGAAGGTGGCCACCCGCTTGCGGGCCTCGGTCGCGCCGGTGACCAGCGAGCCGACATCGCGGACGAGCTGGGCGGCCAGGGCCAGCAGCCAGCGGGCCGACAGCCGGTCGGGGGATCTGGCGGGGTCGGGCTGCACCGAGGCCAGCGCCGTCGGGGAGATCACGAACGAGGCGGCCGTGGCCTGCATGACCCGCTCGGTGACATTGCCCTTCTTGCGCTCCTCGACGAGCTCGACCAGGCCGTGCCGCTCCAGCGTCCGGAGATGGTAGTTGACCTTCTGCCTGGCCAGGCCGACCTTGGCCGCCAGGGAGGTGGCCGAGCCGGGCTCGACCAGCTGGGCCAGCAGCTTGGAGCGCATGGGGTCGAGCGACGCCTCCGCTGCCGCGGGGTCCTCGATCACTGCCACTTCGTACATGCGCCCACGATCGCACCGAAAAAAATACTTGTCAACCAGCCCTCCCGGCCCTGCGGTGGCTTGCGCCCCGTCGCCGCGCGACGCTCGTCCACCTGGGCCCCGACAGGGCTGCCCCTCTCCGGCGGCCGCGGCTCTCCCCGCATGCTCCCGGCATGCCGGGACTCGACCGTACAACGCCTGAAATTTCCTGATAAATGCGGAAGCGGACGTTCCGCGATGGCTCCTACCCTGGTCGTACAGCTTGAGGAGGACGTGTGATCGAGATGTCGTGGCAGCAGGTCAGCGCCAGGAAGCTGGCGCGTGCCGGGCTGGCCGCGCCGGTCCAGGACGGGACCCCTGCGCAGGTGGTGACCGCGATGTGCGGGGCGCACGCGCAGGTGATGTCGGCGAGCGAGCTGTCCATCGCGCTCCGCCTGAAGAAGGCCACCCGCGCGGACGTACGCCGGGCGCTGTGGGAGGAGCGCAGCCTGGTCAAGACGTACGGGCCACGCGGCACCGTACATGTGCTTCCCGCCTGTGACCTGCCCGGATGGGTGGGCGCCCTGTCGTCGCTGCCCACGGGGCGCAGCCCCTTCGCCGAGAGCGTCCGGATGACGCCGGAGCAGACCGACGAGGTGGTGGCGGCCGTCCGCACGGTGCTGGACGGGACCTGCCTGACGATCGACGAGCTGACCGACGCGGTCGTCGCCGCCACCGGGCCGTGGGCCGGAGAGCCGGTCATGCCCGCCTTCCAGACGATGTGGCCGCGCTGGCGGCAGGTGATGAGCCTGGCGGCGCACCGGGGCGCGTTCGTCTTCGGCCCGGTCAGGGGCCGCAAGGTCACCTACACCGCCCCACCCGGCGGTCTCCGTCCCGCCGACGGGCGGGCCGAGCTGGTCAAGGGCTATCTGAGCGCGTACGGTCCCGCGACCTCCGGCCAGTTCGCCCGGTGGCTGGGCGCGCCCAAGCTGTGGGCCGAGGCGCTGTTCGCGTCGATGGAGCTGGAGCAGGTCCTCTTCGAGGGCGAGCGCGCCTGGGTGGTGGCCGGCGACACCGAGGTGCCCGACGAAGCGCCGCGAGGGGTGCGGCTGCTGCCGTACTTCGACGCCTACCTCGTCGCGGGCATGCCGCGCGAGCTGCTGTATCCAGGACCGGCCGCCGAGCGGGCGCTGGCGGGCGGGCAGGCGGGCAATTTCCCGGTGCTGCTCGTGGACGGGCAGGTGGCGGGCGTGTGGCACCAGCGCCGCTCGGGCAGCAGGATCGACGTCACGGTGGAGCCGCTGGCCGAGCTCGGCCGGGCGCGGCTGGACGAGCTCGACGAGCAGGTGGCCCGGGTCGGGGAGATTCTGGAGGGCAGGCCCCGGCTCACCGTCGGCGCGGTCACCGTGGGGCCGCATGCCTGAGATTTCCTGACCTGACGCACCCGCAAACATGGGCAGCCTTTGGGCATGGATCCACCTGACGAGCGGTAGGCCTGGGGGGACAGTCTCGTTCGAGGAGTTTCGACGTGTCGCTCACCCAGGTCCGGCCCACCTGCGCCCGTGGCGTCTTAAGGCCGCCTTCCCGGCGATCTCTCCGCTGTGGGTACGCCCGCGCCGGAGGTCGCTCAGGACCGTGCGCGTGGACCCGCAGGCACCCGTGCCACCGACCGGCGGTGGTGAATCCGGTCCCCGTGGTGCCCGCCCCGCCCGTACTGCCCGTCCCGCGGCTGGTGCCCGCCCGGGTCAGCACGCCGGCGGAGGTCCAGACCGGCAGCCACGACGAGCCGCGCCAGGGCTGGCAGCACCTGGGTGGCACCCGGCTGCCGCGCGACCGCTTACTACCGTCCTCGCGACAAGCGAGTCGCCACGCGAATCACCGGCGCGACTGAACGAGCGCCGGCCGGGAATCGCTTCGAGATCTTCGCCGTACGCTGTGCGTATGACAGCGGAACAGTCGCGCGATGACCGGTCGCAGCCCGATCCGGTGGTCGGCGGTCCGCTGCGCAGAGTCTGCTGGGGCGCGTCAGCCCTGTTCCTGGCCGCGTTCGCGGTCTTCGAGAGTGCCAAGTACGGCCTGCCGACCACGGCGGCCGCGCTGGCGTTCTTCGCACTGCCCGACCTGGCGCGACTCGCCGGAATCCGTCCCCCCGGCGTGCCCTACCAAGCCGTGCACCGGGTGTGGATTCCGCTCGCGGTGCTGGTCGGCTACAGCTTCGGGCCGATCATTTGGCCACCCCTGTTCACCGCCGGTCTGGGCTGGCTCACCCGCATCGCCGTCGAGCGGACCTTCGGCCGCGGGCTGGTGGTCAGCGAGCACGCCTGATGGTCCCTCAGCGGGCGGTGGGGGCCGCGAGCCAGGCGTCCACCCCGGCCAGCAGGCCGGCCTTGAGCTCCGGCCGGGCGAACGACGCCTCGATGCCGGCCCTGGCCAGCCCGGCCAGCGCCGGGTCACCGTACCCGAAGACGTCCCGCGCGCGGCCGTACTCGTCGGCCAGGGCGGTCTCGCCGTCGGTGTTGAGCGTGACGACGAGGCCGGCGGCGCCCAGCAGCGGCAGTGGATGGGCCGCCAGCGCGGGGACGACGCCGAGCAGGACGTTGGAGGTGGGGCAGACCTCGAGCGGGATGCCCCGTTCGCGCACCTCCTCGACCAGGGCGGGGTCCTCCAGCACGCGGATGCCGTGGCCGAGCCGTTCAGCGTGGCCGAGGGTGAGGGCCTCGCGGATGCTGGCGGGCCCGGCGAACTCCCCCGCGTGGTGCACCAGGCGCAGGCCGGCGTCCCTGGCCGCCTCGAACACCTCGGCGAACGGCGCCAGCGGGTGGCTCTCGTCACCGGCCACCCCGATCCCGATCACTTGCTCGTAGCGGGTGGCGAGCCGGTAGGTCTGCCAGAGCCGCTCGACGGGCCGCCGCCGGGAGTGGTCGAGCAGCACCCGGCACTCGATGCCGTACCGGGCGCCTTCGGCGAGGCCGTCGAGCACCGCCTCCAGCGGCATCTCCGGCGCCCCCAGCCGCTCGCCGTGGGCGGCCGCGGTGAAGGTGACCTCGGCGTAGCGGGTCCCCTGCGCCGCCTCGTCCTCGCAGAACTCCAGCGCCACCCGCCGGAAGTCGGCGGCCGTGCGCAGCAGGTCGCGCACGCGCCCCCGCTGGTCGGCGAACGCGCGGAAGCTCGCGAACCCCTCCTGCGGCGCCGGCTCGCCGCCGAGATCGCGCACGGTGCCGGACCGTACCGTGCTCTCCAGGTGAACGTGCAGGTGGGCCTTGGGCAGCGCGCGGACGTCTCTCACCCGCAGCACCCTAATGACCAGCGGGTACGGCGCGCATCCGGGTTTTATCGCCGCCTGGTGACCCGGATCTTCGACTGCTTGTGCGGTCCTCGCTCCCAGTCGTCCATGAACGCGGCGTCCAGTCCGTGCCGGTCGGCCAGCGCCACCAGGGTCTCGGTGCGGTAGTAGAAGTCCTCGCGCAGCACCTGGTGCTCCTTGCCTTCGGTGCGGTCGAAGGTGAAGTCGAACCAGCCCGCCGGCCGCATGACCCGGCCGATGTGCGCGAAGCACTCGTCGATCACCTCCAGCGGCGAGTGGGAGAAGACGCTGTGGGCGTGCACCACGTCGAAGTGCTCGTCGGGCAGGAAGGCGAAGCGCAGGTCGCGTACCGGGGTGAGGTAGGGCAGTTTGTCGCGCAGCCCGTGCGTGGCGACGGTGTCGTGGGCGGCCATGAGGATGTCCGGCGAGATGTCGATGCCGTAGTAGTTGCCGGTGTGCAGGTAGTCGATGAACAACCGCCCGGCCCGCAGGTTGCCGCAGCCGATCTCCAGCATGCGGCATTCGGGCTTGAGCCCGTGCTCCACCAGATAGTCGAACTGCATGCGGCCCAGCGCCAGCCAGCGCTTGTGCGAGTGGGACCCGACGGCCCCCTCCGGACTGCGCGCCGTGTCGGACTTCATGACCGCCCGGTAGTAGGCGACGTGGTCGCGGGAGCGCAGGCGAAGCCACGAGTCGCGGGCGAGTCTGCGCAGGTGCGGCACGACCTTGTGGGGGTGCTTGAGCGCGTACGAGGCCTGGTGGACGAGGCTCGAACGAGGGCGTGTCATGTGATGTACCGCCAAAGGTAGATCCAGCCTCTGTCACGGGCCGGAGAGGTGGGCACGGCCGTCCTGAAGGGAATGTAAATCACCTGCCCGAACCGCCGAGCGGCTCGCGTGACACTCTTGAATCGCCATTTGCGCAGCCTTTCTCCATGACGGTTACCCGCGAAGGCGCACGGCCATTCCGAGGAGTTCGATGACGCGGGTCCGCTATGCCACCGTCGCCGCGCCGGGCGGCGTCAACGAGGACTACGTGATCGCCGGGCCGTCCTGGGTGGTGGTGCTGGACGGCGCGACCGCACCGCAGGGGGTCGACTCCGGGTGCGTGCACGACGTGAGCTGGCTGGTCCGCACTCTGGCCGGGGCGCTGGCCGTCCGCCTCGACGGCGACGAGTCCCTGCCCGGCGTCCTGGCGCGGGCCATCGCCGCCACCATGGACGCGCACGCGGCGACCTGCGATCTGGGTAACCCGAACTCCCCCTCCTGCACCGTCGCCATCGCCCGCCGCCGCGGCGACCGGCTCGACCATCTGGTGCTGTGCGACTGCGCCATCGGGCTGTGGCATCGCGACGGCACGGTCACGGTCGTCACCGACGACCGGCTGGAGCACCTGCCCGGCGGCCGGCCGTACTCGCTGGAGCTGGTCGCGTCGCTGCGCAACAGGCCCGGCGGGTTCTGGGTGGCGAGCACCTGCCCCGAGGCGGCGGCGCAGGCGCTGACCGGCTCGACGCCGGTGGCGGACCTGCGCGGGATCGCCCTGTTCACCGACGGGGTGACGAGACTGGCCGACTGGTACGGATACTCCTGGGAACTCCTGGTCAGCGGCGCCGCGCAGGCACCCGAGGACCTGCCGGCGCTGGTGCGCGAGCAGGAGCGGGCGCACGGCCCGGTGCGCGGGAAGGCGCACGACGACGCGACCGCGGCCTGGCTGTCCTTCGAACCCGGTTGAGACGGGCGTCACAAGCTGTCGGTGCCGTTGGGTAGCTTAGGGGGTGAACAATTCTCCCGCTCGTGGTAGGGGGCCGATTTCCCGAACTCGACACGCACCCGACGCCGGCGCCGCCGCCGACTCCGTCCAACCCGAGCGAGGAGATCGCCTTGACCCAAGCAGCAGCAGAGGTTGTCGTCGACCTGGACGACAACACGACCTCAGTCATCGGCACCGACTCCGTCAAGACCTACCTCAAGGAAATCGGGCGGGTGCCGCTCCTGACCGCCTCTCAGGAGATCGACCTGGCCAAGCGCATCGAGGCCGGGCTGTTCGCCAGGGAGCGGCTGGACACCGAGGACGGCCTCAGCGGTGAGCTCCGCGCCGATCTCGAATGGATCTCCGACGACGGGGACCGGGCCAGGCAGCGGATGCTGGAGGCCAACCTGCGCCTGGTGGTGTCCATCGCCAAGCGCTACACCGGCCGCGGCATGCTGTTCCTGGACCTGATCCAGGAGGGCAATCTCGGCCTGATCCGGACGATCGAGAAGTTCGACTACCGCCTCGGCTACAAGTTCTCCACCTACGCCACCTGGTGGATCAAACAGGCGATCACCAGGGCCATGGCCGACCAGGCCCGCACGATCCGCATCCCGGTGCACATGGTCGAGATGATCAACAAGGTCGCGCGGGCCCAGCGGACGCTGCAGAGCGACCTCGGCCGCGAGCCCACCCCGGAGGAGATCGCCGCCGAGACCGAGCTCACCACCGAGCGGGTGATCGAGGTGCAGGGCTACGGCCGCGAGCCGATCTCCCTGCACACGCCGCTCGGGACGGAGGGCGACAGCGAGTTCGGCGACCTCATCGAGGACACCGAGGCCGTCTCCCCCGCCGAGGCCGTCTCCTTCACGCTGCTGCAGCAGCAGCTGCGCGCCCTGCTGGACGACCTGTCCGAGCGCGAGGCGGGCGTGATCTCCATGCGGTACGGCCTGACCAACGGCAAGCCGATGACCCTCGACGAGATCGGCCGCATCTACGGCGTGACCCGCGAGCGGATCAGGCAGATCGAGGCCAAGACGATGTCCAAGCTGCGCCACCCGTCCAGGGCGATGGCGCTGCGCGACTACCTCGGTTAAGCGCTCGCCCGCCGGCCTTCCGAGGGGTGCCGCCACGCGAGGGTGCCGCCCGGCGCGCCCGCGAAGGCGAGCAGGCCGGCGCCCTCGGCGGCGAGTTCGGCCATGGCTCGCTCCGGCAGCGGGCCGAAGGGCCGCAGTTCCAGCACGCCGTCCTTGATGTCCCACATGCCGGCGACGACGCCGTCGACGAGGAAGGTCGGGAAGATGACGGCGCCCACGCACACAGCCTTGCGCTGCTCGTCCGTCATCATCCGGGTGCGGTCGGCGTAGGCGACGATGAGGTTGTCGAAGGCCGGCAGGAACCGCACGGGAGCGGGCACGTCCTCCTCGGCGAGCGGCGCGTCCGGCAGGTCGTAGAGGACACGACCCTCAGTGTCGTGATATTTCCGCAAAGGCATGGCCTCGATCACCGGCCGCAACCGGGTCAAGCCCGACCACATCTGCACGTCCAGCACGCTCGCGGGGCCGAAGGCGGCCAGATAGCGGGTGACGAGCCGTTCGATGGGCGGGGCGTCGTCCAGCGGCCTGCCGAGCCACTCCTCGGCCAGCGTGAACGGCGTCGCCCCGCCCCGGTTCCAGACGCCGCTCGGCGGGGCGTGCACCACCGGCACCAGCGCCTGCGCCGACCAGCCGAGCGCCATCGGCTCGACCTCCGGCCAGCGCTCCAGGAGCAGGTCGCGGAGCTGGGGCCGAGTCAGCGTACGGCCCGCCAGGTGCCCGCGGGCCAGCGTCACCAGCTCGTCCAGGTCCACCTCGCCGGTGGCCCGGCCGAACCCGGCCTGCCGGGCCCGCGACATCGGCGCCTGCATCATCGGCCGCAGCCACAGGTAGTCGTCGGCCAGGGCCAGGTGCTGGGTGCTGCGCAGCAGCGACCCGCGTACGACCTGCTTGCCGTACAGCAGGGAGGTCAGGTCCTCCTGGGTGAAGGAGGCCAGCCGCGACCACAGGCCGTAGTAGGGCGGGTTGACGTCCTGTCCCTGGAGGGCCACCAGCCGCTCGATCGCCCCTGCCGGGGACAGCGGCGAGCGGGCGAGCAGGAGCTGGCGGTCCAGCGTCGTACGGTTGAGCACCCGGCGGTTCAGCTTCATACCGGCAGGCTAGGAGCTATTGCGGAAAGGAAGCTTCCGCGTTGAGCAGCTCGTCGAGCGCTTCGCGCAGCTGCCCGGCCAGCTCCCACGCGTCCGGCACCATCGTCCGGTCGGTGACCACCCCGAAGTCGAGTGAGCCGTCGTAGGAGAAGGCGGTGATGTTCACCCCGCCGCTCATGTCGGTGATCACCGAGACCGGATAGTGGTGCAGCAGCCGCACGCCGGACACGTACAGCGGGAACTGCGGGCCCGGCACGTTCGAGATGAACACGTTGATCGGCGGCACGGTATGCCCGACCAGCCCGAACGCCGACCTGGAGGCCAGCCCCATGAGCGCGGCGGGCATCGACTCGCTGAACTCGCGCAGCCACCGCGCGGGCGACAGCGAGAACCGGTCCTTGATCCGCTGCATCGCGAGCCGCACCTCGTGCAGCCGGGCCACCGGATCCTCCAGATGCACGGCCAGCGGCGCGGTCATGATCGTGACCTGGTTGCCCGTCCCCTCGTCACCCGCCGCGCGCAGCGAGAACGGCACCCCGGCCACCAGCGGCTGGTCCGGCACCCCGCCATGCCCGGCGAGCCAGCGCCGCAGCGCCCCGGCGCACACCGCCATGACCACGTCGTTGACGGTGACGTCGAACTCCTTGCGCACCGCCTTGAACTCCTCCAGCGGCAGCGAGACGAACGCGAAGCGCCGATGCGCGGAGATCGGGCCGCTGAACGGCGTCTTCGGCGCGGGCAGCGACGGCAGCTCGGGCGTCTGCCCACTGCCCGCGGCCCGGCGGGCCAGCGCCGCGACGGTCCCGCTGCCGGGCAGCGCCGACACGATGGGGATCTCGTCCAGGTGCGGCGCCGCGCGCGCGACGAACCGCAACGCCTGCGCCGGGTTGCCGGCCATCCGGGACAATCCGCGCGCCACCATCTCGGCCGGGCCGGGCGGCGGATCGTCGACCTCGGGCTCGTGCTCGGGCGGGGGCGCGGGGACGGGCCCGAGGTCGAGCAGCGCGGCCAGCACGTCCGCGCCGCCGACGCCGTCCACCGCCGCGTGATGGATCTTCACGTAGAGCCCGGTACGCCCGCCGCTCAGCCCGTGGATGAGGTAGATCTCCCACAGCGGCTTGCCCCGGTCCAGGCGGCGCGGATGCAGCCGGGCCACCTGCTCGGCCAGCTGCCTGTCGTCCCCCGGCGGCGGCAGCCCGATCTCCCGTACGTGATAGTCGAGGTCGAGATCGTCTTCGCGCACCCAGTAGGGGTGGTCCAGCCCGAACGGCACCGGGGCCAGCTTGCGGTGCAGCGCCGGGACGTACGGCAGCCGCGCCTGCAGCAGGTCCTGCAGGTCGGCGCGGTTGAGGCTCCCCTCGAGAATCGCCAGGCCGGCGATGTTGGCGACGTTCGTGGCGGTCTCGAAGTGCAGGAACTGCGCGTCCAGGGCGGTCAGCTGGGACATGGTGAAATGGTGCCACTTCCGCCCTGAACCAACCAGACTCAGCCCCCCACTTCAAGTCGGCGGCCCAGCACGTGCCGGGATGGCCCGGTTGAGGTTCCGCAGGGTGAGCATGAACCCTTTATGCACTTTCCTATCGAATCGGTACGTTCCGCCTACCCCGCCTTGGCCGACGGCCACGCCTACCTCGACGGCGCGGCGGGCACCCAGGTCCCGCAGGCGGTGATCGACGCCATCGCCGGCGCCTACCGGGCCGGGCTCGGCAACGTGGGCGGCGCCTTCCCCGCCAGCCACCGCTCGGACGCGATCGTGGCGGCGTGCCGGGCGGCCGTCGCCGACCTGGTCGGCGGGCACCCCGACGGGGTGATCCTCGGCCCCAACATGACGACCCTCACCTACCGGCTGGCCGGGGCGCTGTCCAGGGAGTGGGGGCCGGGTGACGAGGTGGTGCTGTCACGGCTGGACCACGACGCGAACGTGCGCCCGTGGGTGCAGACCGGGGCGACGATCCGCTGGGCGGAGGCGGATCCGGTGACCGGTGAGCTGCCGGTGGAGCAGTACCGCGAGCTGATCGGCGAGCGCACCCGGCTGGTGGCCGTGACGGCGGCGAGCAACGTGCTCGGCACCCGCCCCGACGTGGCCGCGATCACCGCGCTGGCGCACCGGGCCGGGGCGCTGACGTACGTGGACGGGGTGCACGCCACCGCGCACGGACCGGTCGACATGCGGGCGCTGGGCGCCGACTTCTACGCCACCAGCGCCTACAAGTGGTCGGGCCCGCACATCGGCACGGTCGTCGCCGACCCGGCCCTGCTGGAGACGGTCAGGCCGGACAAGCTGGCCTCCTCCTCCGACACGGTGCCCGAACGGTTCGAGCGGGGCACCGCCGCCTTCGCCGACCTGGCCGGGGTGACGGCGGCCGTGGACCATCTGGCCGCGCTGGCACCCGGCACGGGGACGCGCCGCGAGCGGCTGCTGGCCTCGATGACGGCCGCCGAGGAGCACGAGCTGGCGCTGTTCGGGGTCCTGCTGGCGGGCCTGGAGACGATGCCGCACGTCACCGTGTACGGCAAGCCCGCCAGGCGTACCGCCACCGCGTACTTCACCGTGGCCGGGCGCACGCCCCTGGAGGTGGCCGAGCACCTGGCGGCGCGCGGCGTGAACGTGTGGAACGGCCACAACTACGCCTGGGAGCTCACCGCCGTGCTCGGCATCCGCGACGCGGGCAGCGCGGTGCGGGCCGGCCTGGTCCACTACAACGACCGCTCCGACGTGGACCGGCTCCTGGAAGGCGTGGCCGGCATGGGCTGAGCGCGCGCGGCGGGCGGCGGTACGTGACCCCAGGTGCGACTCGGCCATCGAGTCGGCCATCGAGTCGGCCTCGGGTCGCCGGCGCGGACGGGCGTGCCGCGCCCGCGCAGGAGGGCGATGAGGGACGCGTCACGGGCGCCGATGACGAGCAGGGGCATGGACTCGGCCAGGGCGAACGGCTCGCGTTCGACGACCGCTGAACGGCTTCTAAGATCACCGTATGAGCCTGCCCGCCGTGCCCGACCTGGCGGCGCCGCCCGTCGAGCCGGCCCGCGACCCGTACCACATCTACCTCGCCTCGCTGACCAGCCCGGAGTCGCGGCGCACCATGCGCGGCTGCCTCGACCGGCTGGCCCGGCTGCTCACCGGCGACGCGTCCGTCACCGGTGCGGGCCAGCCGTGGCATCTGCTGCGCTACGAGCACACCGTGCGCATCCGGACGCTGCTGACCGAGCAGGGCTGGTCGGCCGCCTACGTCAACAAACATCTGGTGGCGCTGCGCAGGGTGCTCAAGGAGTCCTGGCGGCTCGGCCAGACCAGCGCCGAGGACTACGCGCGCGCCTCGGACCTGGCTCCGGTACGGCAGAGCCGCCTTCCCACCGGGCAGCACGTGCCGCCGGAGGTCGTCGGGGCGGCCCTGTCGGCCTGCGGCGACTCGGCGGCCGGGACGCGGGACGCGGCGCTGATCGCGGTGTTGTACTCGACCGGCTGCCGCCGCGCCGAGGTCGGCGGGCTGACGCTGGCCGACTACGATCCGGGCGCCCGCTCGCTGCGGGTGCGCGGCAAACGCGACAAGGAACGCCTGGTCTATCTGACGGCCGAGGCGATCGGCCTGCTGGAGCGCTGGCTGAAGGTGCGGG
This sequence comes from Nonomuraea glycinis, assembly GCF_035920485.1. GTDB lineage: Bacteria > Actinomycetota > Actinomycetes > Streptosporangiales > Streptosporangiaceae > Nonomuraea > Nonomuraea glycinis. The sequence goes on along the minus strand of NZ_CP109166.1, from coordinate 7,404,781 downwards.
GCCGGACTCCGGGGGCGCTGTTCAGCCCGATCAGCAAGGCCGGGCGGCTGCGGATGCGCGACGACCGGCCGGTGGGGCTGACGGGGCAGGGCATCGCCGACATCCTGGCCCGCCGGCTCGGCGAGGCGGGCGCGTCGCCGCGCACCGCGCACGACTTCCGGCGCACCTTCATCGGCGAGCTGCTGGACGCCGGCGTGGACCTGGCCACGGCGCAGGCCCTGGTGGGCCACTCCTCCCCGGCCACGACCGCCCGCTACGACCGCCGCCCCGAGCGCACCCGCCGCGAAGCCGTCGACCGTCTCCGCCTCCCCCCGGCCCGCCCCCTGGCCTGACCCCGGGCGATCGCCCATGGAAGAGCTTCGGGGTGACGGGTTCGTAATGTCAGCCGGCGTGGGCGGGGCCGGCCTGCCGGGCTCGGTCCTTGCGGTGGTCGCCCGGCGTGTGGCCGTACCACTGCTTGAAGGCGAGGTGGAAGCCGACGGCGGAGCGGTAGCCGACGCGCTCGGCGATGGCGCTGTGCGGCAGCGGCGTGTCGGCCAGGAGCCTGGCCGCCTCCCGCATCCGGCGCGCGGTGAGATGCCGCATCGGCGCCTCGCCGACGAGCTCGCGGAACGTCGCGGCGAAGGCCGACCGCGACAGTCCCGACTCCGCCGCGAGCGACTCGACCGTCCACGGCTCGCCGAACCGGCACTGTACGGCCAGCAACGCGCGGCTGATCGCCGGATGCCGCAGCGCCTGGAGAACGGGCACGCCCTCGGGGTCCGCCAGCGCGGCCCGCAGCGCGAGCACGTACGCCAGCTCGAACGCGCGCACCGCGACGAGCCCGAGCCCCGGCTCCCCCAGGTCCCACTCCCCCGACAGCCGCGTCAGCGTGTCGCCCAGCAAGGGCTGGCCCGCCACGGCGTCCCGGCCGAGCACGAGCATGGCCGGCAGCGCGCGGTAGAGCGGTGAGGCGGCGGCCTCGTCGTAGTGCAGGCCACCGCAGAGCATGGTGGTGGCCGGTCCTGGGCCGTCGATCCGCACGGTGCGCATCGCGCCCGGCTCGCGACCCGGCAGCAAGGTCTCCAGCGGCATGGTGGCGCCGCCGGGCGCGTCGGCGATCCGGTGGGCCGCGCCCTGCGGGAAGACGGCCAGATCACCGGCCCGCAACCGCACGACCCGCGTCACCCCGGCCCGCCCCTCGCACGGCACCGCCCGATCCTCATCGGACGCCCCGCGTACCCCGCCCCCAGACGCTCCCCGCGCCGTACGAACCTCCCCGGGCGCTCCCCGCGCCGGACGGCCATCCTCGGGCGCTCCCTGTGCCGGACGGTCCTCTTCGGGCACCCCGTCCGCGGACGCCTCCCGCGACCCCGTACGGACCTCTCCGGGCGGGACGGTTCCGCTGTGGCCTACGGGGAGCACGCGGTCGGGGAGCTCGACCACGCACGTGCCCTCCTGCACATAGTGCAGCAGCGCGCAGTGCTCGCGCTCTCCCGCCACGCCCCAGGGCGCTCGGGCGGTCCAGCGGCTGTGGAAGACGCCCCGCAGGCGCAGCGGTGCCAGCAGCTCGCTCAGCAGGTCTCCATACACGGACGATCCTTTAATATCCGGAGCTTCCTCTTTATAGAGCGTATCGCCCGCCCTCCTGGAGACTTGCCCGCATGAGACATCTGGTGATCGGCGCCTCAGGCGCCCAGGGTGGCGCGGTCGCGCGCAGGCTGGTGGCGGACGGGCGGTTCGTCCGGGGGTTCACCCGCACGGGGGGTGTTCCCGGCGGGGTGGAGTCCTTCCCCGGGGATCTCGGTGACGCGGGGAGCGTGCGGGAGGCGTTCGCCGGGATGACGCACGCCTCGGTGACGCTGCCCATGGTGTACGAGCCCGGCCTGGTGGCCCGCCAGATCGGCAACGTGATCGAGGCGGCGCGGGCGGCCGGGATCCGGCGGCTGGTGTACAACACGGGCACCCGGCTGCCGGAGACGGACACCGGGGTGGCGGCGTTCGACACGAGGCGCGCTGCCGTCGAGGCGCTGCTGGCGTCCGGGCTGCCGGTCGTGGTGGTACGGCCGACCATCTATCTGGACAACCTGCTCGCGCCCTGGGTGACGGGGCCGCTGCGAGCGACCGGGGAGCTGTGTTTCCCCCTGCCCGCCGGACTGCCGGTGGCCTGGCTGAGCCATGGCGACCTCGCCGGGTTCACGGTCGCGGCGCTGACCCGGGACGGGCTGGAGGGCAGGGTGCTGGACGCCGGCGGTCCTGAGGCGGTGACCGGTCACGAGCTGGCCGCGGCCTTCGGGCCCGAGGTCCGGTACGCCGAGCAGGACGTGGACGCGTTCGAGGCGGGACTGGCCAGGGCGCTGGGCGCGGCGACGGCGGCCGGGGTGGCGGGGACCTACCGCTGGATCGCCGCCAACGACCCCGTCAAGCTCTACGGCCCCGGCCCGTCACTGGACCTCCACCCGGCCTCCCCACGGACCTGGATCGCCGCCCGGCGCCGGGAGACGGGGTGAGGGCGCGCGAGGAGATCGAGCGTCACCATCGGGTGATCGAGCGGTGGCTGGCCGGGGTGGCGGACGCGGCGGAGTTCGGTGTGTTCGCGGGCGCGCACGCCGAGACCTTCACGCTGGCCGGGCCGGACGGCCGGACGCTCACCCGTGAACAGGTGCTGGCCGAGGTCAGATCCGCGCACGGCAAGGCGCACGGCAAGGCGCCCGGCCTGGCGATCGAGATCCGGCACATCCGCGAGGTCGCCGTGGCGGGGCCGTTGCTCGTGGCGGCCTACGAGGAGTGGCAGCAAGGGCGGGGCCGCCTCGCGACCGTCGTCCTCCGCCAGGACCAGGGCGGGCTGAGCTGGCTGCACCTCCAGGAGACCTGGATCGAGCTGCCCGAACCGCCCTGAGGCTCCCTGGAAGCCAAGGGTGCCGGTGCGGGTTCGCGCGGCGGGCCCGCCGCTGAGACGAGTCCGGAAGGTTGGCTCGACAGGCCGCCCACTTCGGTGTGTGATGTTTCTCACGTCACGAGACGGGCGGGCCGCCGCCAGGTGCGTTTCGAGAGGAGCACGATCGATGACCTCCCCGCACGATCCACCCCCAGGCGACGACCACTACGGACAACCGGGGCAGCAGCCCCCTTACCAGCCGCCCTATCCGCAACCGCAGGCGCAGTCCACTCCCGTTCTGTCGATCATCGGGTTCGTCTGCGCGGCGATCGCCCTGCTGTTCATCCCGATCCTGTTCGGCATCATCGGGATCGTGCTCGGCATCGTCGGCCACACCCGTGGCGAGACGCTGGGCAAATGGGCGGCCATCACCTCCGCCGTCACCATGGTCGGCGGCATGATCCTTGGGATCATCGTGGTCAACTCGATGGGCTGACCCGTGGCATTCTGAGCGGGTGCTGCCCCCGCTCGACGAGCTACACGACCTGATCACGGCCAACCTGGCGGCCTTCGACCGCCGCCAGGTTCCTCCCGCCAAGGGGGTGCGCAGGGCCGCCGTCACCGTGTGCGTGCTCGAGGACGCCGAGCGGACCCCGTACACCGTTCTCATCAGGCGGGCCCCGCACGGCCGCAACCCGGGGCAGTGGGCGCTGCCGGGCGGGCGGCTGGACGACGGCGAGGAGCCCGTCGAGGCGGCGCTGCGCGAGCTGGCCGAGGAGGTCGCCGTGCACGGCGTGCGGGTGGCGGGGCTGCTCGACGACTTCGTCACCGACTCGGGGTTCGTGATCACGCCGGTGGTGGCCTTCGGCGGCCGGCAGGAGCCGGTGGGTGACGCCTGGGAGGTGGCCTCGGTGCACGCCGTGCCACTGGAGCGGTTCGTGGCGCCGGGGGTGCCGCGCTGGCGGGACGGGCTGCTGCAGATGCCGCTGGGGCCCGGGATCGTGATCCACGCGCCGACGGGGGCGATTTTGTGGCAGTTCGCCGAGGTCGCGCTGCGCGGCCGTGAGCTGCGGGTCTTCGACGTGACCCAGCCTCACTGGACCCGATCCTGACCAAATCTTGGGGGGCGGTGGAATACGACCTGCCGGATGTCGGTTAGCATCGAATGGCCGATGTGGTCTGTGTCCCCCGGGCCGCAAATTACCGCCTTCACGGAATACCGTTCGGCTGGAGCCGTGTTGTGCACCTCGCCGAGGAGGCGACCGCCACATCGGCCTTAACCACATATCAGGCGCCCCGTCCCAGGACGGGGCGCCTGCTTTATGGTGGGTGGCCGAGCCGACGATCATCCAGGAGCGCCAGTTGCTGTATCAAGTGGTCAAGTTCGCCGCCGCACCGGTCGCGCACGCGATGTGCCGCCCGCATGTCTCCGGCGCCTCGCACGTGCCGAGGACGGGCCCGGCGATCCTGGCCGCCAACCACCTGTCGGTCCTGGACTCGTTCCTGCTGCCCGCGCTGCTGCCGCGGCACGTCACCTTCGCCGCCAAGAACGAGTATTTCTCCGGCAACCCGGTCTCCAGCTGGTTCATGCGCCTGGGGGGCAGCCTGCCCACCGACCGCGAGAGCGCCCACGCGGCGCAGGCCATGCTCGACGCGGCGGCCGACCTGCTGGAGCGCGGCGAGCTGTTCGGCATCCACCCCGAAGGCACCCGCTCCCCCGACGGCCGCCTCTACCGCGGCAAGATCGGCGTCGCCTGGCTCGCGCTCAAGACCGGCGCGCCCGTGCTGCCCGTGGCGCTCAAGGGCACCGAGAAGGTCCTGCCGGTGGGCTCCAGGGTGCCCCGCCCCGCCAAGATCGGCATCACCATCGGCGAGCCGCTGAAGGTCGCCGGGGACCACACCAACGCGCGCGACCGCCGCCGCGTCACCGACGACATCATGGCCGCCATCCAGCGGCTCTCCGGGCAGGAGTACGTGCCTACGTACGCCGCCAGTCACAAGGCGTCCAACGGCGTGGCCGAGCCGCCTGCGAAGAAGACCCGACGAACTGGAGGCTGACCAGTGCCGCGTGGCCGTACCATCGCGATCGTGTCCGGCGCCACCGTCCTGGTGCTGGCCGCCGCCGGCGGCGGTGCCTACTACCTGCTGCACACCCGCGGCACCCCCGCCGAGACCGCGCAGCGCTTCGCCGCCGCCTGGCAGGCCGGCGACCAGGCCAAGATGAGCGCCGAGCTGGCCACGCCCGCGTCACTCGCCCCCTACGGTCAGTTGCGCACCGCTCTCGGCGTGGAGTCGACCACGGTACGGCTCGGCCGCCCCGCCGAGACCGACGGCCGTGCCACCGTCCCCTACACCGCCACCCACCGGCTGAAGAACCTCGGCGAATGGACGTACGAGGGCGTCATCGACCTCAAGGTGGCCGAGCGCCACTGGAAGGTCGACTGGAGCCCCAAGACGCTGCACCCGTCCCTGGCCGCCGGCGCCACCTTCGCGCTCAAGACCAAGTGGCCGGACCGGGCCGAGATCACCGACGCCTCGGGCGGGCGCATCGACACCGGCGACGTCGGCGGCTCGGTGCAGCAGCTCGTCGGCTACCTCGACAAGGCCACCAAGAAGGACGTGGAGAAGCTCGGCACCGCCTACAAGGTCGGGCAGACCATCGGCGCGAGCGGGCTGCAGGCGACGTTCCAGAAGCGGCTCGCGGGCACGCCCACGACCGAGATCCAGGCCGGCGGCAAGACGGTGAAGACGATCGAGGGCGCCGAGGGTGAGAGCCTGCGCACCACGCTCGACCCGCGCGTCCAGAAGGCCGCCGTCGCCGCCGTCAAGGACGTCGAGAAACCCGCCTCGCTGGTCGCCATCGAGGCCGGCTCGGGCGAGATCCTGTCCGTCGTCAACAACAAGGGCGGCTTCAACCGCGCCCTCGACGGCCGCTACCCGCCCGGCTCCACGTTCAAGGCCGTCACCGCGATCGGCCTGCTGGCCGAGGGGATCACCCCCAAGCAGGCCGTGACGTGCCCCAAGTACGTCACGATCGGCGGGCTGCGGATCCGTAACTCCGACGAGTCGTCCTTCGGCTCGGTGTCGTTCCAGGACTCCTTCGCCTACAGCTGCAACACCACCTTCGCGCCGCTGGCCAAGCAGCATCTCGGCGCCGACAAGCTGCTGAGCGCCGCCGAGAGCGTCGGCTTCAACCAGCCGCTGACCATCGGCGTCCCGGCCACCAAACCCAGCTTCCCCAAGGCCGAGTCCGACGCCGAACTCGCCGCCGAATCGTTCGGCCAGGGCCGGATCACCGCCAGTCCGCTGTCCATGGCCTCCGTCACCGCCGCCATCGCCGACGGAACCTGGCGCCCGCCCACCCTGGTGCCCGATCACGAGCAGAAGGCCACCGAGAAGGAGCTGCCCGACGGCGTCACCGCCGAGCTGCACGCCATGATGGCCGCCGTGGTGACCAAGGGCACCGCCAAGGCCGCCGGGCTCCCCTCGGGCACCCGCGGCAAGACCGGGACCGCCGAGTACGGCACCGGGCCGAAGCTGGAATCGCATGCCTGGTTCATCGGCTTCAAGGATGACGTGGCCTTCGCCGTGGTGGTGGAGGGTGGCGGCGGGGGCGGCAAGGTGGCGGCCCCGATCGGCGCCGATTTCCTGCGGGAGCTCGGCGACTACCGGTCGGAGTGATCAGCCGCCCGGGGCTTCTGCCGCTTGGGGCTTTCGCGCTTTCATACCGCCGACAGGTTCCGCTACCTCGGCGGTGAACAGGTCTGCTTTAGCTTTGCATGCATTGCATACAATGGATACAGTTGGCACATGCAGAACGAGGTGGCGCATCGGCGCCTGCGGGAGCTGATCCTGGACGGGACGTACGCGCCAGGAGTGCGGCTGACCGAGGTGGACGCGGCCACGGCGCTGGAGATGAGCCGGACGCCGGTGCGCGAGGCGCTGCGGGCGCTGGCCGCCGACGGGCTGGTCCGCACCACCGGGCGGGGCGTCGTGGTGGTCGCCCTCGATCCGGGCGATCTCGAGGACGCCTACCAGGTGCGGGCCGCGCTCGAGGCGCTCACCGCCGAGACGGCCGCCACCCGCCAGCGTGACGGCCGCCTCGCGCCCGCGGACCTGACGGCCCTGAGGACGCTGGCCGACGTCACCGCCGAGACGACGAGCGAAGGCCGCCTGGTGGAGGCGGTCGAGCTCAACCGCCGCTTCCATCAGCGGATCGCCGAGCTGGCCGGCAACCGGATCGCGCTGGAGACACTGAACCGGGTCTGGGACCAGATCCAGGTCTCCACCCTGCGCTCGCTCAAGCCGGTGGTCCGCCACGCGCACGTCTCGGCGCAGCACGAGGACCTCCTCGCGGCGATCACCGACGGCCGGGCGCAGGACGCGGGCCGGATCGCCCGCCGCCACGTCCTCGACACCCGCACCACCGCCCGGCAACCGCCCGAACAGCAGTGATCACACCTGCCCCGCTCCAGTTCCTCGCCCGCAGCCGCGCCACAAACTCTCCCCACAGTTCCTGTCCGCAGCGCCGCGCCACAGACCCCGCCTTGCCGCAGCCGCCCTTGCCGCAACCCCTCGCGCGCAGCGCCGCGTCACCGTACGCGATCAAAAGTAAGGAAGCCTGACGTGTCACGAATGCACACCTATGCCACGACCACGACCTGGACCGGCAATCAGGGCACCGGCACCAGCGGGTACCGCGCCTACACCCGGGACCACACGCTGGCCGCCGACGGGCGCGAGGTCATCGTGGCGAGTTCCGACCCGGCCTTCCGGGGGGACGCCGCGCGGTGGAATCCCGAGCTGCTGCTGGTGGGCGCGCTCTCGGAGTGCCACATGCTGGCGTACCTGCACCTGTGCGCCGACGCCGGGATCGTGGTCACCGCGTACGTGGACCACGCCGGGGGCACCATGGCCGAGACCGCCGGCGGCGGCCACTTCACCGAGGCGGTGCTACGGCCGCAGGTGACGGTGGAGTCGCCGGACATGGTGGAGGCCGCCATCCGGCTGCACGCCGACGCCCACAAGTCCTGCTTCATCGCCGCCTCCGTCAACTTCCCCGTGCGTCACGAGCCGGAGGTCACGGCGGCCCGCGCGAGCGACTGAGGCGGCGGCAGGGTCAGAAGGCGGCGGCCAGCGCGAGGGCGGTGGCGGTCTCGTGCTGCAGGACCATGATCAGAAGGGTCGCGACCAGCGTGGCGATGAGCAGCCAGCTGATCAGGATGATGACCGTCGAACGCTGGAGCCTGCGGCCCCCGACCGACTCGCCGCGGGCTCTCGCCTCGCTGCGGCGCACCCGCTCGTTGAACGACTCAAGCCGGGAGACGAGTCTCGGATCATCGTCGACGAGGTGCTGCTCGATCTGGGCCAGCATTCGCTCCTCATCCTGCGACCAGGCCATGGTTGCACCTCCGGAACGCAAGCACTGTGCGGGTTTCCTGCCCAACCATGAAGATCATTAGCCTCCGGCTGACCATGTAATTGCGACGTCTTTCGGTTTGCGATCATCGTCGAACCTTTGTTCTAATCAAGGCATGCGCTGGGACAACCTGCGCCTGGCCGACGCCGGCCGGGACGATCCGGCCGTGCCGCTGTTCGCCCGCGACGCGGTCACCCGCACGTTCGACACCCCCGAGTTCCGGGGGATGACCTTCTACGAGATCCAGGCTCGCTCGATCATCAACCGGGTGCCGGCCGCCAGCCGGGTCCCGTTCGAATACACGATCAATCCCTACCGGGGCTGCGGTCACCGCTGCGTCTACTGCTTCGCCCGAAAGACTCACCAATACCTTGACCTGGACTCCGGCGCCGATTTCGACTCCAAGATCGTGGTCAAGGTCAACGCCGCTGAGCTGGCCCGCAAGGAGCTCGCCTCGCCCCGGTGGGGCGGCCACCACGTGGCCATGGGCACCAACGTCGACTGCTACCAGCGCGCCGAGGGCCGCTATCGGCTCATGCGCGGCATCCTCGCGGCGCTGCGCGACGCGGCCAACCCGTTCTCGATCCTCACCAAGGGCACCTTGATCCTGCGCGACCTCGACCTGCTCACCGAGGCGGCCGAGCGGGCGGAGGTGGGCGCCGCCGTGTCGGTGGGCTTCGTCGACCCCGGCGTGTGGCGCTCCGTCGAGCCCGGCACCCCAGACCCGCACAGACGCCTGGAGACCTGCGCCACCCTCAACGACAACGGCATCGCCTGCGGCGTCCTGATGGCGCCCATCCTCCCCTACCTCACCGACTCTCCCGCCCAGCTCGACCGCACCGTGCGGGAGATCGCGCAGGCGGGCGCCACGCACCTGACGCCCATCGTCCTGCACCTGCGGCCGGGGGCACGTGAGTGGTGGCTGGCGTGGCTGTCCCGCGAGCACCCGCGGCTCGTGCCGCGCTATCTGGAGCTGTACGGAAGGGGCGCCTACGCTCCCAAGTCCTACCAGGAGCGCATCTCCGCGCAGGTCAAGGAACTGGCCGCCCGTCACGGCGTCGGCCGCACCACACCGGCCATGGCCCGCCGCCTCCCGCCCCCACCCGCTCCAGAGCAGGAGGCCCCCGAGCAGCTCACCTTGCTCTGACCGAACGCCCCCGAGGCCCGGCCGAATCGACCGTTGACGTGCACAGATGGCGCTATGTCGGGTTTTGGTGACAGATGGGTATTAACGGCGTTGGTGCGCCAATCTGACGCATCTGTCCGCACAGGGGGAAGAGACCAATGGCTGACACGAAGAAGAAACCCGGCGCCAAGTCCGGCAAGGCGAAGAAGCAGGCCATCAAGTCGAGCAGGCAGGCCAAGGAGAGCAAGAAGGAGCCCACGAAGCCTGAAGAGGCGTAGCGGGGGTGACATGATCAGACAGCCGAGGGCAGGTTCCCCGGCTGTCTGATCGACCGTGGAGGACACCCATGTCGGGTTACCTGCGCTTTCCCGCCGTGTTCCGCGATGTCGTGGTGTTCGCCGCCGAGGACGACCTGTGGATGGTGTCCGCGCAGGGTGGGCGCGCGTTCCGGCTGACGGCGGGGGTCGCGGAGGCCGGCTATCCACGTATCTCGCCGCGCGGCGACCAGCTCGCGTTCGTCGGGCGCGACGAAGGGCCGGAAGAGGTGTACGTGATGCCGGCGGACGGGGGCGCCGCCCGGCGCGTCACCTTCCACGGCGCCCGGTGCACCGTCACCGGGTGGGATCCCGACGGGCGCATTCTGTACGCGAGCGACGAGTCGCAGCCGTTCGAAGGGCGCAAGTGGCTGCATCGGGTGGAGCCGGGCAAGGTGCCGGAACGGCTGCCGTACGGGCCCGCGAACTCGATCGCCTACGGGCCCGGGAGCATGATCGTGCTGGGGCGCAACACCGCCGACCCGGCGCGGTGGAAGCGGTACCGGGGCGGCACCGTCGGCGACCTGTGGATCGATCGCGAGGGCGGTGGCGAGTTCCGGCGGTTGCTGCGGCTGCCCGGCAATCTGGCCTCGCCCTGCTGGAGCGGCGGGCGGGTGTGTTTCCTGTCCGACCATGAGGGCGTCGGCAACGTCTACTCGTGCACGCCCGACGGCGACGACCTGCGCCGGCACACCCATCATGACGACTACTACGCGCGCAACCTGTCCAGTGACGGCCACCGGCTGGTCTACCACGCCGGCGCCGATCTCTACCTGCTGGATGATCCCGACGAGCGGCCGCGCCGGCTGGAGGTGCGGCTGGCCAGCTCTCGTACGCAGCGCAACCGCAGGTTCGTGGACGCCGACGACTACCTCGACGGTGCCACGCTCAGCCCGGACGGCAGCGCGCTGGCCGTCACCGCCCGGGGCAAGGCGTACGGCATGGCGGGGTGGGAGGGGCCGGTCCGCCAGTACGGCGCGCCCGACGGCGTCCGCTACCGCTTGCTGACCTGGCTGAACGACGGCCGCCGGCTGATCGCCGCAGCCGCGGACGACGATGACGAGGAGTCCCTGGTCATCCTGCACGGCTGTCAGAGATCCGCCCCAGAGAATGACGACTCTGAGGATGCCAGCCCTGGGGATGACGGACCACAAGCTGACAGCCCCGGGGACCACAGTCCGGGAGATGACGGTCCCGAAGTGGAGGGGGTTGGGAGGGTGCAGGTGGTGGCGCGGCTGGGGCGGATCACGGCGCTGGTGCCCGACCCGGCCCATGACCGGGTGGCCGTCACCAACCACCGCCACGAGCTGCACCTCGTCGACCTGTCCACCGGCCAGGCCGTGCTCGTCGAGGCGAACCCGTACGGCTCACCGGAGGATCCCGCCTGGTCGCACGACGGGCAGTGGCTCGCCTACGCCGGCCCGCTCAACTCCCGGACCACCGCCATCAAACTCCACCACCCCGAGACGGGCCGGACCGTGGCCGCCACCGAACCGCTCCTGCAGGATGCCCGCCCGGCCTTCGACCCGCAGGGCCGCTACCTGTACTTCATCGGCCAGCGCGTCTTCTCCCCCGCCTACGACCAGCTCCAGTTCGACCTGTGCTTCCCGCTCGGCACCCGCCCGTACGCCGTCGCGCTGCGCGCCGACGTCCCGGACCCGTTCGTCCCCCGGCCGCGTCCCGTGCACGACAAGGACGAGGACGAGGAGGACGACGAGCCGGAGGCGGTGCGGGTCGACGCGGAGGGCCTGACCCGCCGCATCACCGCCTTCCCCGTGCCGGAGGGCCGCTACGAGCGCGTCGCCGGGCTGAAGGGCAAGGCGCTCATCCTAGCCAGCCCGCTGCAGGGCGCGAGCACTCTGCGCCTGTTCGACTTCGCCAAGGGCGACGACGACACCTTCGCCGAGGGGGTCACCGACTTCGAGCTCGGCCGTGACGGCAAGACGCTCCTCTACCGCGCCCGCCACCGGCTGCGGGTGGTGAAGGCCGGCGAGGTGCCGGGCGGGGACGACGATCCGCCAGGGCGGGACAGCGGCTGGATCGACCTGTCGCGGATCAAGGTGTCGGTGTGCCCGGAGACGGAGTGGCGGCAGATGTTCCGGGAGGCCTGGCGGCTGCAGCGCGAGCACTTCTGGACCGAGGACATGGCGGGTGTCGACTGGCCCGCCGTCTACGACCGCTACGTGCCGCTGGTGGAGCGGGTCACCACCCGCGGCGAGTTCTCCGACCTGCTGTGGGAGCTGCACGGCGAGCTCGCCACGAGCCACGCGTACGAGAGCGGCGGCGAATACCGGCCGGGCCCCGACTACAGCCAGGGCAAGCTGGGCGTCGACTGGGACTACCGCGACGGCGTCTACCACATCGCCGCGATCGTGCACGGCGACCCGTGGGATCCGTCCGCCACCTCACCGCTCAACCGGCTGGGCCTGGACGTGCGGCCGGGCGACGCGGTGCTGGCGATCAACGGCGCGCCGATCGGGGCCTCGGCCACCCCGAACGAGCGGCTGGTGAACCAGGCGGACGAGGAGGTGGAGCTGACGCTGCGCCGCGAGGGGCGGGTCTTCGCCGTCACGGTGCGGACCATCGCGGACGAGGCGCCGGGCCGCTACCGCGACTGGGTGAACCTCAACCGGGCCCTGTGCCACCAGCGTTCGGCGGGCCGGATCGGCTATCTGCACGTGCCGGACATGGGGACGGACGGGTTCGCCGAGTTCCATCGGGGTTTCCTGGCCGAGTACGACCGGCACGCGCTGATCGTGGACGTGCGCTTCAACGGCGGCGGCAACGTCTCGGCGCTGCTGCTGGAGAAACTGGCCCGCCGCCGCCTGGGCTACGACTACCCGCGCTGGGGCGCGCCGGAGCCCTACCCGCCCGAGTCGCCACGCGGGCCGCTGGTGGCGATCACCAACGAGTACGCGGGCTCCGACGGCGACATCTTCAGCCACACCTTCAAGGTGCTGAAGCTGGGCCCGCTGGTCGGCAAGCGCACCTGGGGCGGCGTGATCGGCATCTGGCCGCGTCACCGGCTGGCCGACGGCACGGTGACCACGCAGCCGGAGTTCTCCTTCGCCTTCGACGATGTCGGCTGGCAGGTGGAGAACTACGGCACCGACCCCGACATCGAGGTCGACATCACCCCGCAGGACTACGCCTCCGGCGTGGACGCCCAGTTGGAGAAGGCCATCGAGGTGGCTCTCGACCTGCTCGCTAGCAAACCCGTACACACTCCTGATCTCTCGCATAGGCCGCGCATGCAACCTTAGTCACCTCTAAGGCGTCTAAAGATCATAGAAGTGGAAAGCGCCACGGGGATGGACGGCGCACACCACTCCACGCTCCACGGCACGCCGGTGGTGAGGATGTCTCTCACCGCCGGCTGCTTGTCATGGTCATCCAGACGGCAAGGGGAACTTCCAGGTGCGGGCACTGACGCGTAGGGGCAAGTCAGCGGCGGTCCGGTTGTACCGGGGGTACAACCGGCGCAGGGCCAGGAAGGCGCCACCGGCCTCCATTCAGCAGGTGAAGTTCCTGCTGCTGCACGCCAACGGCATGGGCGGCACGATCAGAACCGTGTTCAATCTCGCCGGCCACCTGGCCGACCGGCATGACGTGGAGATCGTCAGCGTCCTGAGGGAGGCCGAGGAGCCGTTCTTCCCGATCGACCCGCGCGTGCGCTTCCGCTATCTGGACGACCGGCTCGCCCCCAGCGCCGACCCGATGCGGGCGCTGCTGTCCAAGCTCCCCAGCAGGCTCGTGCCCAAGGAGGAGTCGGCCTACCACCGCTTCAACCTGTGGACCGACCTGAAATTGGCCCGGTTCATCCGCTCGATGGACACCGGCGTGCTCATCGGCACCCGCCCCGGCCTGGTCCTCGCCGTGGCCCAGCTGGCGCTGCCCAGCGTCATCACCATCGGGCAGGAGCACGTCGCCCTGGCCACCCAGCCGGAGCCGGTCCAGAAGCTGATCAAGTGGCGTTACCGCCGGCTGGACGCCCTGGTCGCGCTCACCAAGGCCGACCTGCAGGACTACCGTGACGCCCTGCCCAAGAAGCCCAAGAAGCTGCTGCGGATCCCCAACGCGGTGCCGGCCATGAGCGGCGAGGTGGCCAAGCTGGACGCGAAGGTCGCCGTCGCCGTCGGCAGGCTGACCCGCATCAAGGGCTTCCACCGGCTCATCACCGCCTGGCAGCAGGTGGCCGAGGCGCACCCCGACTGGACGCTGCGCATCATCGGCGCCGGCCCGCAGCAGGAGGCGCTGGCCGCCCAGATCACCGAGGCGGGTCTCGACGGCAAGGTCGAGCTGCCGGGCTCCACCTCCGACGTGGGCGCGGAGCTGGAGAAGGCCTCCATGTTCGTGCTCAGCTCCCGGCACGAGGGCTTCCCCATGACCATCCTGGAGGCGATGGCCAAGGGGCTGGCCATCGTCAGCTTCAACAGCCCGCACGGCCCCAAGGAGATGCTCACCAACGAGGTCGACGGCCTGCTCGTCAAACCGCGCACCAATGCCAACCTGGCCGCGGCCATCCTGCGGGTGATCGAGGACGAACCGCTGCGCCGGCAGCTGGCCGCCGGAGGGCTGGAGACCGTCCGCGGCTACGACATCGCCACCATCGGCGCCCGCTGGGACAGCCTGCTGGACGCGCTGCTCGCCCGCCGCACCCCGGCGGCGGCGCCCATCCCGCTCAGACCTCGGACTCCGTCAGCTCCACCGGCTCCGCGATGACGTCGACGAGCGCGCCGTTGCGGTAGACGGTGATCGGCAGCGGCCGCCCGATCGCGTCGGCGAACATCAGCCGCTGCAGGCTCTGCGCGTCGTCCACCGGGGCGCGCCCGGCGCTCAGCACCAGATCGCCGGCCCGCAGCCCGGCCCGGCCCGCGGGCGAGCCGGGGATCACCTCCACCACCCGCAGCGCGCCAGGCTGCCCGGTGCGCCGCCGCAGCGGCTCGGCCAGCGGCGCGGGCGAGGTGACCAGCCCCAGGAACGCCCGCCGCACCCGCCCGTACCTGATCAACGCCGCGATGATGCCCCTGGTCGTGGCGTTCACCGGCACGGCCAGGCCCACCCCCACCCCGGCCACCGCCGTGTTGACCCCGACCACCCGCGCCCGCGAGTCCGCCAGCGCCCCGCCGGAGTTGCCGGGGTTCAGCGCCGCGTCGGTCTGGATCACGTCCTCGATCAGCCGTACGGCGGAGCCGCTGCGCGCGGGCAGTGACCGGCCCAGTCCCGACACCACCCCGGCCGTCACCGACCCGGCCAGCCCCAGCGGGTTGCCGACGGCCACCACGAGCTGGCCCACCACGAGGTCGGCGCTGTCGCCGAGCACGGCCGGCTCGGGGGTGGGCACCTGTGACCTGATCACCGCCAGGTCCGACAGCGGGTCCCGGCCGACGACGGTGAAGGCGCCGGAGGAGCCGTCGGCGAACGCCAGCGTGCCCGACCTGGCGGAGCCGACCACGTGCGCGTTCGTCAGCAGGAACCCGTCGGCGGTGAACACCACCGCCGAACCGCTGCCTCGCCCGGCCCGCACGCCGGCGACCTTGGGCTGCAGCACGGCCGCGACGGAGGAGACGATCTGCGAGTAGGGGTCCATGTCAGAACCTCCCGAAGGCGAGTGCTTACAACGTTACAGAGCGATCCAGTCCGTGACCACGTTGCTGCCCGTACTCGGACGGCACTGCAGCCTGAACGCCTGGGCCGGCGCCGGCCTGAACACGAAGCACCCCGACTCGTCGATCACCGACGTGACCACGTCACCCGTCACCAGGTGCGTGTAGGCCGTCCCCGGCCGGGCCGGCACCACCTGCCCCAGCAGCGCCTCGTGGCCCACCTCCAGCTCGATCGTCAGCTCCGGCGTCGCGAAGATCAGCGCCCGTAACGTCGCGTGCTCGGCGCCCCGCGTCGCCGCCCCCGCCTCGTCCACCGCCGAGTCATAGGTGAGCGCCGCCAGCTCGGCGTCGACGTCATGCCAGACGAAGATCTCCTTGCCGGCCGCCACGAAGCTCTCCGGCACCTCCCGCTCCGCCGCGTGCGCCTGCCGTACAGCGGCCAGGAACCGATCGTCGTCACTCCACCACGGCGTGTCCATGCCCTGTCACCTTCTCCCCTGGGTGTCCCGTTCGGACCTGATCAGCGCGGCCACGGTCGGTGTGCGGCGCAGCTTGTCCAGGCACCGCGCCCGCGTCGGCCCGATCGCGCCCACCGGCATGGCCAGCTTCGCGCTGATGTCGGTGTACGGCACGGGGGGCTGGCTCATCAGCATCGACAGCAGCTCCTGGCAGCGCCCCTCCAGCTGCCGGAACCCCGCGATCAGCGCCGCGTTCCGCTCCGCGTCGATCAGCTCCTGATCCGGCGCGGGCACCCTGACGTCCACCAGCACGTCGGTGTCCACCTGCTGCCGGAGGCGGTGCTGCCGCTCCGCCGCCTGGGCGCACCGGAGACACTCACGCCTGGTCGCCGTCGCCAGCCAGCCCGGCAGCGCCGCCGGCTCGCGCAGCCTGGGTAACTGCTCCACCAGCGACAGCCACACCGTCTGCCCCACGTCGTCGGCGTCGGCCCGGCTCAGCCTGAAAGCCTTGCAGATCGACCAGACCAGCGACGAGTAACGCTCGACGATCTCGTCCCACGCGTCCCTGTCACCGCCCCTCGCCCGCACCACCAAGGCGACGACCGATGGATCGTCTCGCATGTCCGTGTGCTCCCTTCCCGGCACGGCCCACCCAGCAAGAGTGAACGCGGATGCGCGGTGCGTCCAGGCAGGACGCTTCGGCGAACGAACAGGCGGTACCGGGGCCATGTCGTCTCTTCACTGCTCGGTGACGGCGGTCACCAGGACGGAGCGGCCGGACCTCGCCCTGATACCTCATCGGCCGCATCCGCGCGAGGTCAGCTCTCGCCGCACGGGGACAGCACCATGCCCACCCCGTCCACCTCCCGCGCCGAGGCCAGCACGGCCGCCTTCGCGTCCTGGGCCGACTCCCCCGTGCGCGCCATCCGGGCCGCGATCAACCCCGCCACCAGCGGCGCCGCGAACGACGTGCCGTCCCACCTGGCCATCCCGGAGAAGTTCTGCACGGCGGGCATCTTCGGCGGCTCCCGGTAGGTGTACTCGCCGGTGGCGTAGGCGTTGACGTGCCCCTCGCCCAGCGCGTACACCTTCACCCAGTCGCCGTAGTTGCTGAACCACGCCCGGTGCGCCCCGTCGGGGCCGAGCGCCCCGACCGACACCACCCAGTCGTAGGCGGCCGGGTAGAACGGCCGGTCCGTCGCGTCGTTGCCGGCCGCCGCCACCAGCACCACGTCCGGGTGCGCCTGCTGGAACGCCTCGAAGCCGAGCGAGGACCAGTTGCCGCGGGTGTAGGTGCCCGCCGACAGGTTGATCACGTCCGGCGCGGGCGTCCGGCCGACCAGCTCCTCCAGCTTGGCGATCATCACGTCCTCCAGCTCCGCGCCGGAAGCCGAGAAGTGGTCGACGATGTCCACCTCGGCCGACGGCGCCATGCACTTGGCGACCCCGGCCACGAACGTGCCATGCCCGGCGAACGGCGGGATCCGCGGCAGCCCGCTCACCGGCGACGGCGGATCCAGCGTCTCCAGATCGCCGCCCACGCCGCCCAGCCACGGGTAGGCCGCCGGGTCCAGCCCGAGCCAGCCGGTGTCGCTGACGCCGATCCGCGCCTTGCGCACCACGTCGCCTTCCGGGCACGGCGGCGGCCACGGCCGATCCGGCGCCCCGGAAGGCACCTCCGGCTCCGTACCGGGGCACAGCCTGCTCACGTGCAGGACGTGCACCGGCGAGGCCGGCGGCAGCCGGGCGTCGTCCTCCCGCCGGCGGGGCGCCCGCCGCTCGATGACCTCCAGCGCCTCCGGCACCGTCAGCCCGTCCTCCAGCGACAGCACCACCAGATCGCCCCGCCCCCGCGTCTCCAGCCGGCGTACGGCCGGCAGCACGGCTTCGATCCGCTGGATGTTGTCCCCCCGGTCCAGCGTCAGCAGGCGGCCCGCCTCGTACAGGTAGTCGACCTCACCCGCGGGGGTATAGGCCACCTCCACCTGGATCCCCCGCGTCAGGAACGCGTCCTTGACGATCCGGAACTGAGCGTCGAACACCGCGTCCATGGATTCCCCTCCCGGCCGTAGTCAACGATCACACTTTTCACACCTATATCGACATGGGGTTGCGGGCGCTACAGCCGATCGTCAACGCTCGGAACATGCCGGCGGACCCCGTACCCTCCTCGACCGCCACGGCGGAGCTGCTCCCCCTGGCCCTGTCGCGCCCCCACGAAGCCCTCGACAGGGCGCGTGACCTGCTCGCCGGCGACCCGCCGCCACTGGCCGCGTCCATGGCCAGGCAGGCGATCGGCATCGTGCTGCGCGAGTTCGGCGACATCGACGCCGCCGTGGCGGAGCTCGAAACCGCCGGCCGCCTCGCCCGCCAGGCCGGCTGCGCCGAGCGCGAGGCCGACGTCCAGGCGACCCTCGGCGTGGCCCTCGCCTTCGCCGGTCGCACCACGGCGGGCCGCACCGCGCTCGACGCCGCCGTCCAGCGGTCCACCGGCCTGCTGCACGGGCGCATCCTGCTGCGCAGAGGTGGCGTCCTGATCGTCCTCGGCCACCATCGCGACGCCCTGGCCGACCTCAACAACGCCGTCACCGCCCTGGGCGCCGCCGGTGACGCCATCTGGGAGGCCCGCGCCCGCAGCGAGCGCGCCACCTGCAATCTGGCGCTCGGCGCCATCGCCAAGGCCGCCGCCGACCTGGCCCGCGCCGAGGAGCTCTTCAACGCCACCGGCCAGGAGCTCGAATCGGCCGACGCCATCGTGCACCGCGGCGTCCTCGCCCTGCGCATCGGCGACCTGCCCGCCGCGCTGCTCTGCTTCGACCAGGCCGCCGAGCGCTTCGACCGGCTCGGCACCCCCGACCCCAGCCTCAGCATCGAGCGCTGCGCCGCGCTCCTGGCCGCCGGCCTGCCCCAGGACGCGCTCGCCGAGGCCCACACCGCCCTCGCCCGGCTCGAACGCATCCGCGGCCTGCCCGTCAAGAAGGCCGAGCTGCTGCTCACCGCCGCCAACTGCGCCCTGGCCGCCCGCCGGCCCGCCGACGCGCTCGGCCACGCCGCCGACGCCGCCGATCTCTTCGGCCACCAGCACCGCCACTGGTGGCGGGCGCACGCCCGCCTGGTCAAAGTACGAGCCCAGCTCGCCACCGGCACCACCGACGCCGCCCTGCTGCGGGAGGCCGAGGAGTGCGCCCGCGAACTGGCCGGCCTCTCCTCGCCCGACCTGCCGCTCGGCCACCTCATCGCCGGCCGCCTCGCCCTCGCCCTGGGCGACACCGCCCGCGCCACCGGCCACCTCGCCACCGCCGCACGCGGTCGCCGCCACGGCCCCGCGCTCTCCCGGGCCGCCGCCTGGCTCGCCGAAGCACTGCGCGCCGAGGCCGGCCACGACGCGGCCCGGCTGATGCGCGCCTGCCACCGGGGCCTGCGCGTCCTCGACCAGCACCGCGCCACCCTCGGCTCCAGCGAGCTGCGCGCCCAGGCCAGCGCGCACGGCGCCGAGCTCGCCGCGCTCGGCCAGCGGCACGCCCTGCGCCTCGACCGGCCCCGGCTGCTGCTGGCGTGGAGCGAACGCTGGCGGGCCACCGCACTGGCGGTCCCCGCCGTCCGCCCGCCCGACGACGAGCACCTCCAGGCGGAGCTCGCCGCCATCCGGGCCCTCACCAGCCGCCTGGCCCAGGCCCGCGCCAAGGGTCTGCCCACCGCGCACCTGTCCGCCGAACAGCTCCGCCTGGAGCGGGCCGCGCGCGCCCGAGCCCTGCACGCCCATGGCCACGACCCCGCCGCCACCCCGGGCGTCGACGTCGATGCCCTCCTCGACGAGCTCGCGGACGACCGGCTGCTCGAACTCGTGGACGTCGACGGCCACCTGCACGTCCTCGTCTGCGGCTCCGGCACCGTCCGCCGTCATCCCGCTGGGCGCACCGAGGAGGCCGCCCGCCAGGTCGACCTGGCCCGCTTCAGCCTGTCCCGGCTCGCGCACGGCCGCTCCGCGCTGTCACCCGCCGAGCTCCTCGCCCAGTTGGAGACCATCGGCCACACCCTGCAGCGCGTCCTGCTCGGCGACGCCGCCCAGCACCTCGGCGACCGGCACGTCGCCATCGTGCCGCCGGGCCGCCTGCACGCCGTCCCCTGGGCGCTGCTCCCCGCGCTCCGCCACCGCCCCGTCAGCGTCGCCCCGTCGGCCGCCTCCTGGTTGCGGGCCCGCCGTACCGGCGCCCCCGCCCACGGCCGCGTCGTCCTCGTCCGCGGCCCCGGGCTGGCCTCGCAGGGCGCGGAGGTGCGGGAGGTCACGCCGGAGTACGCCGCCCCCGTCGTCCTCGGCGAGGGCACCGCGACCGTCGGCCGCGTCCTGCGGGCCATGGACGGCGCCCGCCTCACCCACGTCGCCGCGCACGGGACCTTCCGCGCCGACAGCCCGCTGTTCTCCGCGCTGCGCGTCGACGACGGCCCGCTCACGGTCTACGACCTCGAACGGCTCAACCGGGCACCCCACCAGGTCATCCTGTCGAGCTGCGACTCCGGCCTGACCGCCGCCGCCGGCGCGGACGAGCTCCTCGGCCTGGCCAGCTCACTCATCCAGCTCGGCACCACCGCCCTCGTCGCCGGCGTCGTGCTCGTCAACGACCTCGCCGCCGTCCCGCTCATGGTCGCGCTGCACCGGCGGCTGCGTACCGGCGCCGGCCTGGCCACCGCGCTGCGTGACGCCCGCCTGGACACGGCCGGCGACCCCGTCGCCACCGCCACCGGCTGGTCGTTCACCTGCCTCGGCGCGGGCTGAACGCCATGACCGGCCACCCGGATCAAGAGGACAGCCGGTCATGAACTTCTCACGGAACCGGTTCACATCCCTTACCGTGTCAACATCGCCCACTGCGGGAATCTCTCTAGAGAACCTCCGAACGGCACCCGGGAGGCGTGCTTGAGCGCGAAGGACGCCGTCGCCATCCTCGCCGCAGCCGCGGTCCTGGCCGCCCTGGTCAGCGGCACCGAGAACACCACGTCCGCCGAGACCGCCAGCCCGCTCGGCAACGCCAGCGGCACCCTGCCCGGCCTGGCGCCCGTCACCACCGGACCCGACAAGAAGGCCGCCCGCGCCCTCATCAAGGACTTACGCGTCGCCGCCCGGGGCTCCAGCGCCGGCTACCGGCGCACCCGCTACGGCGGCAACTGGGCCGACAGCGCCCCCGGTGTCCCGTACGCACGCAACGGCTGCCGTACCCGCGACGACCTCCTCGCCCGCGACGGCCGCAACGTCCGCTACCGCAAGGGCTCCACCTGCGAGGTCATCGCCATGGACCTGCCCGACCCGTACACCGGCCGGATGATCGACTGGCGCAAGAGCGACGCCGACGAGGTCCAGGTCGACCACGTCGTCCCGCTCGCCTACGGCTGGCGGATGGGAGCCAGGCGGTGGCGCATGACGAAACGGCTCGACTTCGCCAACGACCCGCTCAACCTGCTGCCCGTGCTCGGCCGCGCCAACGAGCAGAAGGACGCCGCCGGGCCGTCCGACTGGCTGCCCCCGCAACGCCGC
The DNA here is from genome assembly GCF_035920485.1 of Nonomuraea glycinis. Taxonomy (GTDB): domain Bacteria; phylum Actinomycetota; class Actinomycetes; order Streptosporangiales; family Streptosporangiaceae; genus Nonomuraea; species Nonomuraea glycinis. The sequence continues at coordinate 7,383,471 of NZ_CP109166.1, read as the reverse complement.
ATCCGCTGCGCCTACGTCACCCGCTTCGCGCAGGTCGCCAAGAAGTACGCCCTGCCGGTCACCCGCGCCGACCGCAAGGCCATGCTCGCCCAGTGCCGATGAGCGCTCAGCGCGGATCGGCCCACTCGAAGCCGTTGCGGAACGTCCGCTCCGCCAGCACCCGCTGCCCGGCCTCGTTCGGGTGGAAGTAGTCCCACCGGCTCACTTGGTCCAGCGTGAACGGATAGGCGAAGACGGCGCCCGCGTCGGTGCGGCATGACGGCCCCAGCGACGCGCACGCCCGCGCCGCCTCCTGGTTGTAGGCCATCACCCGCGCCCGCACCCGGTCCCGCCGCTGCCGGTCGGCCCGTTTCACCGACGACGGCTGGGCGAGCATCGTCTGGCAGATCCGTCCCACCGTCCAGAACGTGCGCGCCAGCGCGTTGCTCTTGCCCACCTGCCACAGCCGGTGCAGGTCGGGGATGCTCGACACGAACACCCGGACCTGGGGCAGCCCGGCCCGCAGCTCCGACAGGGCCTGGTCCAGCCGCCGCCGGTAGAGCGCCACCGGCGTCATCTGCCTCTCCTCCAGCTTGCAGGCGTCCTGCGCCCCTATGAGAATCGTCACGTAGTCCGCCTTCGCGTCGACCGCCCGCCGTACCTGCCCCAGCAGATCCGCGCTCGTCGCGCCCGGTGCCGCGAAGGTGCGGTTGTGCCCCTCGATCGACGACCCCAGCCGCAGCAGCCGCTGGTAGTGGCTGTTCACGCCCGCGTGCTCGCCGGCGGACCACGACCGGGACGGGCAGGACACGTACCAGCCGCAGCTGTTGAATCCCGACGAGATCGAGTCCCCCAGCGCCGCCATCACCTCGGGCACCGGCTCCGTGGGAGCGGCCTGAGCGGTGCCGGAGCCGGCGAGGAGGACGAGGCCGGCCAGGACGGGCCCCAGGCTGCGAGCGATCATGGCCCCAAGGTAGGGAGCCCGCCGCCGGCCCACCCCGCGCTCGGGGCAACGTCTGCCATCTCAGGACCGACTTCATATCACCACTTGACGACCTTCAGCCGATCAGGTTGCCGCAAAAGCAGGGCAATAGCCGCCTTTATCCGGAAACATGAACCGCAACCGGTCAGACACGGGGGTCCCAGTCGAACGTGTTCAGTTCCCGCATAGAGTGTCTCGGGTGAGTGTCGCGCTCGGAACAACCCGCCCGCTACCGGTTCGCACCACCCCCATTCGCGACCCCGGTAATCTGCTGGCGTCCCTCCCCCGGACCGCGCCGTACGCCTGGATCAGGCACGGCGAAGGCCTCGTCGGCTGGGGCCAGGCCGCCCGCGCCGACATCCCCCCAGGTCCGGACCGCTTCGCCTGGGCCCGCCAGTGGCTCGCCGCGGTCTTCGACGACGCCCACAGCGACGACGACGCGCTGCCCCCCGGGAGCGGGCCGGTCGCCTTCGGCACCTTCACCTTCGACGAGAACTCCGCCGGCTCCACCCTCGTCGTCCCGCAGACCATCCTCGCCCGCAGGAACGGCCGCGCCTGGCTGACCACCATCGGCGACGCCCCGCACCAGACCTTCACCCCCCTGCTCGACCCCGGCCGCATCAGCTACGGCGACGGCAGCCTGACCGCCCCCGCCTGGGAGCACGTCGTGGCCCGCGCCGCCCGCCGCATCCGCGACGGCGAGCTCGAGAAGGTGGTGCTCGCCCGCGACCTCCTCGCCACCGCCGAGCACCCCATCGACATCCGCCTGCTGCTCCTGCGCCTGGCCCGCCGCTATCCCGAGTGCTACACCTTCTCCGTCGCCGGCCTCGTCGGCGCCACCCCCGAGCTCCTCATCCGCCGCACCGGCCAGGAGATCCAGTCCCTCGTCCTGGCGGGCACCACCCCCCGGGGCACCGGCCCCGCCGACGACCTCAGACGCGGCGCCGCCCTGCTCGCCTCCGCCAAGGACCGGCACGAGCACGAGTGCGCCATCGCCTCCGTCCGGCAGACTCTCGCCCCCCTCTGCGCCCAGTTGCACACCCCCGACGAGCCGGAGCTGCTCGTCCTGCCCAACGTGCAGCACCTCGCCAGCCACGTCAGCGGCCGGCTCGCCGACGGCGCCTCCGTCCTCGACGTCGTGGCCGCCATGCATCCCACCGCGGCGGTCGGCGGCACCCCGACCCACAAGGCCATCGACGTCATCCGCGAGCTCGAGGGCATGGACCGCGCGGGCTACGCGGGCCCGGTCGGCTGGATCGACGCCCACGGCGACGGCGAATGGGGCATCGCGCTCAGGTCCGGCATCGTGGAGGGCCGGCGGGCCCGCCTGTTCGCCGGCGGCGGCATCATGGGCGACTCCGACCCGGCCTCCGAGCTCGCGGAGGCCCAGGCGAAGTTCCGCGTCATGCAGTACGCCCTCGAGGGCTGACGACCGCTCCTCCGTGGTCGGCCGATCGCACGATGACCGGCCGGCCGCTCAACCCCGAGCGGCGGCTCGGCGCGACCTGCCCGTCCGCTCGCGGGCGGCTGAGCCGCCCTTATTCCGGTACGTGTACGTCGCTGCCCAGCTCGACCCGGGCCCGTCCCGCCGTCAACGCGGCCGCCCACTCCCGGAAGGCGTCCACCTCGTCCGCGCCCACCGCCACCACGAAGTCCACGGCCGAGCCGTAAACGACCTCGCGCACCGCGTAGCGGGAGGCTCTGAGGTCGTTCTCCACCCGGCCCGCCTGGTCGTGGGCCACCGAGACGTGCACCAGCCTGGCCGGCACCATCCGCACCGGCTCCACCCGGTCCAGCGTCTCGGTCACCGCTGAGCCGTAGGCGCGCACCAGGCCGCCCGCGCCCAGCAGGATGCCGCCGAAGTAGCGGGTCACCACCGCGACCACGTGGTCGAACCCCCTGCCGACCAGCGCCTGCACCATGGGGGTGCCCGCGGTGCCGCCCGGCTCGCCGTCGTCGTCGCCCTTCTGCAGCCCGGCGACGACGTAGGCGGTGCAGTTGTGGGTGGCCGAGGCGTGCAGGCGGCGGCGCTCGGCGATGAACGCGGCGGCCTCCTCCGCGCTCTGCACGGGTGCCATGGCGCAGACGAAGCGCGAGCGGCGGGCCTCGGTCTCGTGCTCGACGGGGGTCTTCAGGGTGAGGTACGGCGCTGACACCGCCTCAGGCTAGCGCCTTTACTTTGTAGATTAATAATTTCCCGGTTGCACTCGCCAACCGTAGGGCGTACGGTACACCCTACGGAACAACTTGGAGGACTGACTTGACCGACATCCGGCCCTTCCGCCTCGACATCGCCCAGGCCGACCTGGACGACCTGCACGCGCGGCTCGACCGGGTACGCTGGCCCGACGAGATCCCCGGCCTCGGCTGGCAGTACGGAGTCCCGCTGCCGTACATGAAGGAGCTCGTCGGCCACTGGCGCGACGGCTACGACTGGCGGCGCGCCGAGGCCGAGCTCAACCAGCACGACCAGTTCGTCACCGAGATCGACGGTCAGCGGGTGCACTTCCTGCACGTGCGCTCGGCCGCCCCGGACGCGCTGCCGCTGCTCATCACGCACGGCTGGCCGAGCAGTCCGGTGGAGTATCTCGACGTCATCGAGCCGCTCAGCCGCGACTTCCATCTCGTCATCCCCTCCCTGCCCGGCTACGGCCTGTCCGGCCCCACCACGGAGACCGGCTGGGGCTCCACCCGCATCGCCAAGGCGTGGCTGGAGCTCATGACCAGGCTCGGCTACGACCGCTTCGGCGTGCAGGGCGGCGACTGGGGCAGCTGGATCTCCCGCGAGGTCGGCGTGCTCGCCCCCGAGCGGGTCGCCGGGATGCACGGCAACGGCATCATCTGCTTCCCCATCGGCGCCCCCGGCGAGCTCGACGGCCTGACCGAGGTCGAGCGGGAGCGCATGGCCTTCCGCGAGGCCTACCTGACCGAGCAGTACGGCTACAAGCTCATCCAGTCGACCAGGCCGCAGACCTTCGCCTACGGCATGACCGACTCCCCCGTGGCCCTGCTGTCCTGGTTCGCGAGCGTCTACCACGAATGGAGTGACCGGGACATCGACCCCGACCGCCTGCTCACCACCACCATGCTCTACTGGCTGACCGGCACCGCCGGCTCGGCCGCCCGCTCCTTCGTCGAGACGCCCGACACCGACCAGGACACCAGCGTCGCATGGGAGCTCACCGCGGCCACCGTGCCGACCTCGATCTCCGTCTTCCCCAAGGACATCCTGCGGCCCATCCGCCGCTTCGCCGAGCGCGACAACACCATCGTCGGCTGGGTGGAGCACGACCGCGGCGGCACGTTCGCCGCCCTGGAGGAGCCGGAGGCCTTCGTCACCGACGTCCGCGCCTTCTTCACCGGCCGCTGACCCGCCGTCACCCGCACCTTCTTCACCGCCCGCTGAGGAGCCGGAGCCGCCACCCGCGCCTTCTTCACCGGCCGCCGGGGATCCGTCAGCCCGCCGTACCGGCACCTTCTGGTACGGCGGGCCGCCCGCGGCCGCGCAGCCGGTCCATCTCCCGCCACTCCGGCCGCAGGGCCGTCAGATTGGTGGCGAGGAAGTACGCCACGCCGCACGCCACCAGCACCACCGCCGGCCCCGCCCAGGCGACCGCCGCCCCGGCCAGCAGCCCGCCCAGCGGAATGCCGGCGTACCCCAGCGAGTCCCCCAGCGCGCTCACCCGGCCGAGCAGGTGGCGCGGCACCCGCTCGTACCAGACCGCCGCCAGGATCGGGTTGAGGAAGCCGCCGCTGAACCCGCTCACCGCGAACACCGCCACCATCGCCCACACCGGCGCGTCCACCGCCAGGATCAGGAACCTGGGCGCGCCCGCGACGAGGAACGCCACGAAGAACACCACCCGCCGCCGCATCCGGTGCGCCACCGCCGCCGCCACCAGGCTCCCGCCGACCGCCGCCAGCCCCATCACCCCGCTGTTCACCCCGATCATGGCCGGGCCGTGTCCCGACTCCCTGCCCCACACCGGCAGCAGCACCGAGGCGAACGCCGCGTCCAGCAGATTGGTGACGCCGATCATCACGATCAGCGCCAGCAGCAGCCGCTCCCCGCGCAGGAACCGGCAGCCCTGAGCGAACCGCCGCCAGTATCCGGCCCGCTCTTCCCGCGCCGACGCCCGATGCCCTACGCCCGGCGCCTGATCCCCCACACCTGGCGACAGACCCACGCCCGCCGGCAGTGCCCACGCCACGATCACGGAGCCCAGGGCGAAACAGGCCGCGCTGACGCCCAGCCCCGCCAGCGGCCCGAGCAGCGCCACCAGCGCTCCGCCCGCCGCAGGGCCCACCGTCCCGGCCAGCCGCTCGGTCACACCCGCCAGCCCGGTCGCCCGCTCCAGCGGCACCAGCCCGCGCTCCGCCGCCTCCGGAACCATGATCTCCTTGGCCAGGTCGCCCGGCCCCCGGGCCGCGCCGATCACCGCCACCATGCCCAGCAGCGGCCCGAACGCGAGCGCGTCCACGCCGTGCAGCGCGACGACCGCTCCCGTCGCGGCCGCGCTCACCACGTCGGTGATCCAGGAGATCCGCCGCGGGCCCACCCGATCGACCAGCGGCCCGCTCAGCGCCTTGACCAGCACGTACGGGGCCATCTCGCAGAACGCCACGAGCCCCGTCTGGACGGCGCTGCCGGTGGTGACCAGCACGAACCAGGGCAGCGCGATCGCCGACACCCGGGTGCCGGTCAGCGACACGGCCATCGCCGCCAGCACACCCCCGAGCGGCCGTAACGAGCGCCCGGTCACGACTCCTCCAAGTCAGGCAGGAAGAGCGTGATCAGCGAGAGCCGCTCGGCCCCCTCCGGCGCCACCGCCTCAGGGGCGTCCCGGCGGTAGCGGTCGAGCACCTCGTCGAGCTCGTCGCGCAGCCGCTCGGCCTCCTCCGTGGTCAGGCGCAGCGACCGGCTGCTCAGGTCGAACATGCGCCGCCAGTCGCGGGGCATGGTGTCGAAGGCGTTGAGCGCCTGCTGGACCCGCAGGTGGTAACTGGCGGACACCGCCTGGAGGTAGGTCAGCGTCGCCTCGGGCTCCCGCTCGGCCAGGTCGACGTCGGCCAGCCGGGTGATCTGGTGCACCGGCCGCCACCAGCGCTCCCTGGCGTTGCCCCGCTCGGTGTCCTCCTCGACGAACCCCGCCGCGCCCAGCCGGCGCAGGTGGTAGCTGGCCGTACCGGAATTGACCCCGAGCAGGTCGGCCAGGCGGGTCGCGGTGGACGGGCCGTGCCTGCGCAGGAGGTTGACCAGCTCGACGCGGAGCGGATGCGCGAGGGCGCGCAGGCCCTTGGCGTCGAGGACGACTTCGGTGGCGGGCTTCGCGGGCTGGGTCATACCAGCTAGGGTAAACCGCAAACAGTTCTTCGCAAACAGTTCTTCGCGAAGAACTGTTTGCCGTCACTCCCGTTCCAGCTCGTGGGCCAGTTCCTCCAGTTCGGCGTCGCCGGCCATGAGGGAGGTGAGCTTTTCGCGGGTGATGTCGGCCTTGGCGTACTCGCCCAGGCTCGTCCCCCGGTTCAGCAGCAGGAACCGGTCCCCCACCGGGTAGGCGTGGTGCGGGTTGTGCGTGATGAACACCACGCCGAGCCCCCGGTCGCGGGCCCTGGCGATGTAGCGCAGCACCACACCGGCCTGTTTGACGCCGAGGGCCGAGGTCGGCTCGTCCAAAATGAGCACGCGGGCGCCGAAGTAGACCGCCCTGGCGATGGCCACCGACTGCCGTTCGCCGCCCGACAGGGTGCCGACCGGCTGGTCCACGTCGCGGATGTCGATGCCCATGGCGCGCAGTTCCTCGCCGGCGACCCGCCGGGCCGTGCGCACGTCGAAGGCCAGGCCTTTGCGCGGCTCCGAGCCGAGGAAGAAGTTCCGCCAGACCGACATCAGCGGGATCATCGCAAGATCCTGGTAGACGGTGGCGATGCCGCGGTCGAGCGCGTCCCTGGGGCTGCTCAGCCGGACCTCCGCGCCGTCCACGAGCAGGGTCCCCGAGTCATGCTGGTGCACGCCCGCGAGGATCTTGATGAGCGTCGACTTGCCCGCGCCGTTGTCGCCGAGCACGCAGGTGACCTGGCCCGCCGCCACCCCCATCGACACCTCGCGCAGCGCCAGCACCGAGCCGAACGACTTGCCGATGCCCCGGGTCTCGAGTATCAATGCCTGACCTCCTCGGCATAGCGCCTGACCAGGCGATTGGCCAGCGTGGCCAGCAGCAGCATGGCCCCCAGGAAGAACTTGAACCAGTCGGCGTCCCAGCCGAGGAACACGATGCCCTTGTCGGCCATGCCGAAGATCACCGCACCGATGGCCGCGCCGATCGCGGAGCCGTACCCGCCGGTGAGCAGGCAGCCGCCGATCACGGCGGCGATGATGTAGATGAACTCCTGCCCGATACCGATGTTGGCCTGCACGGACGTGTAGCGCAGCGCCATGATCGAGCCGACCAGCCAGGCCGCGACCGCCGTGGTCATGAACAGCGCGATCTTCGTCCGGGCGGCGGGCACCCCGACCGCCCGCGCCGCCGGCTCGCTGCCGCCGACCGCGAAGATCCAGTTGCCGACCCGTGAGCGCATCAGCACCCAGGTGGCCAGCGCGGTGACCAGCAGCCACCACAGGATCGCCACCCGGAAGGAGGTGCCGCCGATCTGGATCGTGCCCGCGAAGACGGTCCGCGCCGCCTCGAAGCCCTCCGCCCTGCGCAGCCCACTGACCTGTACGGTGCCCGTCAGCGCCTTGGTGACCCCGAGGTTGACGCCCTGCAGCATGAGGAAGGTGCCGAGCGTCACGATGAAGCTGGGCAGCCGCGTCCTGGTCACGATGAGGCCGTTGAGCAGCCCGACACCGAGCGCCACGACGAGGCTGACCAGCATGGCCAGCCATACGTTCAGGCCGTAGCGGGTGGCGAGGGTGACCAGGATGAGCCCGGTGGTACCGGTCAGCACGCCCGCCGACAGGTCGAACTCGCCGCCGATCATCAGCAGGGCGATGGCCACCGCCATGATGCCGAGCGTGGCGGCCGGGTCGAGCCAGTTCGCGATGCCCTCGGGGGATCGGAACACCGCCGACTGGGTCGCGAAGAAGGTGAAGACCACCACCGCCCCGACGACCGCGCCCAGCTCGGGCCGGATCAGCAGGCGGCGCAGCAACCCGACCCGCGCGAGCCGCTCGTCGGCGGTGGCGGCCGTCACGGCGCCTCCCCGATCATCGGGTGCCCGCCTCGGCCAGCTTGGCCACCTGCTCGGCGTTGTCCTTGGTGACGAAGCCGGGCCCGGTGTTGACGGGCAGGCCGCCGCCGACGGTGTTGAGGTTGTTCTTGTACAGGTGGAGGAAGGTGATGGGCAGGTAGCCCTGGAGGTACTGCTGCTGGTCGACCGCGAACAGGATCTCGTCGCCCTGGATGGCGGTGACCACGTCGGCCGACAGGTCGAAGGTGGCCAGCTTGGCCTGCGAGCCGGCGTCGGCGATGGCGTCCCTGGCGGCGACCGCGACGGCCGGGTTGAGCGCGAGCACGCCGTTGACGGCCTTGTCGGTCTGGAGCTTCGCGGTGACCTTGGAGGTCACGTCGGCCAGGTTGCTCACGTCCACCTGCAGCCGCTCGACGGTGCCGCCGAGGGTCTCCTCGGCGCCCTTGCAGCGCTGGTCGAGGCCGACGTTGCCGGCCTCGTGGATGACGCACAGCAGCTTGGTGACGCCGGCCGCCTTGAGCTGCTCGCCCGCGCCGCGCCCGGCCACGTCCTCGGACTGGCCGACGTGCGTGAGCGCGCCGAGCTCCTTGGCGGTGTCGGCGCCGGAGTTGATGGTGACCACGGGGATCTTCGCGGCGACGGCCTTGCCGATGGCCTCGCGCAGCGCGTCGGGGTTGGCCAGGGAGACCACGATGCCGTCGACCTTGCTGGAGACCGCCTGGTCGATGAGTTGCGACTGCTTGGCGGGGTCGCCGTCGCCCTGGTAGGTGACCTGCGCGCCGTACTCCGTGCCCGCGGCCTCGGCGCCGTTCTTGACGACGTCCCAGAAGGAGTCGCCCGGAGCGCCGTGGGTGATCACGGCGTAGGTGCCCGCGCCGGTCGCGGCCGGCGCCGAGCCCTGCGCGGGCGCGCTCTGCGGGGCCTGTTCACCGGCGGCGGAGCAACCGCCCAACGCCAGAACGCTCATCATGGCCAGCACTACCGGAATGCGTCTCATCCGAAACCTCCAAGAGCAACGGGCTGCCACCGGTTGTACCCCAATATCATCTGTATGTATAGACATACGGACTAATGCCGAGGACGAGAGACGAATCGCTCCCGACCCGGACGCCGGCACGAGCTCTTTGACCGTACGGGATAGAACGGAATTGTTCGTTCCAGTATGCTGGGTTCATGACGACAGCACCCATGAGCGGCCGCAAGGCGCAGGCGGCGCGCAACGACGAGTTGATCCTCGCGGCGGCGCGCGCCGTCTTCACCGCCGACCCGGGCGCCCCCATTGCGGCCGTGGCCGAGCGGGCGGGCGTCGGGATCAGCGCCCTCTACCGGCGTTATCCCAGCAAGGAGGCCCTGCTGCAGAAGCTCTGCGGCGATGGGCTGCAGCTCTACATCGCCGTCGCGGAGCAGGCGATGCGCGACCATGACGACCCGTGGGAGGAGTTCGCCGGCTACATGCGCGGCATCGTCGACGCCGACACCAACTCACTGACGATCAAGCTGGCGGGCACCTTCCACCCCACGCAGGAGCTGCACCAGCACGCCGCCAGGGCCTCCGAGCTGGCGACGCGGCTGCACACCCGGGCGGTGGAGGCGGGTGTGCTCCGGCCGGACGTCACCACCGCCGACCTCGCGCTGATCTTCGAGCAGCTCGCCTCGGTGAAGCTCGGCGACGAACAGCGGACCGGCGAACTCCGCCACCGCTTCCTGGCCCTGATGCTGGACTCCCTACGGCAGCCACCGGCGCACCGCCCCCTGCCGGGCCGCGCTCCGGACGACCTGGAACTGTCGGTCCGCTGGAGCCCCGGCGGCTAGGCTCCACCGCCGGCCGCGCGGTCCAGGGGGTCAAGCGCCGTCGCCCAGCCGGGCGAACAACGTCAAGGTCCAGGAGGCTGAGCCCCGTCGCCCAGCCGGACGGACAACGCCAAGGTCCAGGGGATCAAGCGCGGTCAGCCAGGCGGGTGTACAGCGTCAGGGTACGGCGCGCCCTGGCCACGATCGGGGCGTCCACGAACCTGCCGTCCGGCAGGGCGAGGGCGCCCGCCCCGGCGACCTCCGCCGCCTGAACGATCTCCGCGGCCTTGGCCGCCTCCTCCTCGGTCGGCCGGAAGGCCGCCCTGATCAGCGGCAGCTGCCGCGGATGGATCGCGGTCCTGCCGAACATGCCCAGCGCCCGCCCCGCCGCGCACGAGGCCACCAGCCCGGCCTCGTCCCGCACGTCCGGGTGGACGGCCATGGGCACCGGCGGCAGCCCCGCCGCCGCCGCGGCGAGCACGGCCTGCAGCCGGAGGTGGGTCACGGCGCTCTCGCCGGTGATGAACAGCTCGGCGGCCAGGTCCTGCTCGCCGAGCGCGATCCCGTCGACGCACGGGTGGGCGGCGATGGCCCGCGCGTCCATGATCCCGGCCGCCGACTCCAGCAGCGCGTACGCCCGTACGCCGAACCTCGCCAGCAGGTCCAGCGTGCCGGCCGACTCGACCTTGGGCAGCCGGACGGCGTCGGCCAGCGCGGCGAGCGCGTCCAGGTCGTCCAGCCCGCGCTGACCGGCCAGGTCGTTGATCCGCACGTGGACGGGCGGCCCCCCGTCGCCCGCCGCGGGCCGTTCGCGCAGGAAGGCGGCGGCGTTGTCGCGGGCCTCGTCCTTGCGGGCCGGCGCGACCCCGTCCTCCAGGTCGATGATGACCACGTCGGCGCCGGAGCCGACCGCCTTGGCGAACCGCTCGGGCCGGTCGCCGGGCACGTACAGCCAGGTGACGGGGAGGTTCACGCGATCACTCCGCCATCGCGCAGCGCGGCGATCCGCTCAGGGGTGTAGGCCAGCTCGCCGAGCACCTCGTCGGTGTCTCGGCCGAGGCCGCGCCCCGGCCAGCGCACCTCCCCCGGCGTCTCCGACAGACGGAACAGCACATTCTGTACGGTGACCGTGCCGAGTTCCTCGTCGGGCACCTCGACGAAGGTGCCGAGCGCCGCGTACTGCGGATCCACCGCGATGTCGGCCACGTCGTAGATGGGGGCGACGGCGGCCTGCACCTCCTCGAAGCGGGCGATGACCTCGGCGGCGTCCCGTTCGGCGATCCAGGTGGCGACGGCCTCGTCCAGCTCGTCGGCGTGCCGCACCCGGCCGCTGCCGCTGCCGAACCAGGGCTGCTCGACCAGGTCGGCGCGGCCGACCAGGGTGACGACGCGTTCGGCGATGGGCTGGGCGCTGGTCGAGACGGCCAGCCAGCGCCCGTCGCGGGTGCGGTAGGTGTTGCGCGGCGCGTTGTTGCTGGAGCGGTTGCCGGTGCGCTCCGGCACCACGCCGAGCGCCTTGTAGGCGGTCATCTGCGGGCCGAGCAGGCCGAGGATGGGCTCGATGATCGCCATGTCGATCACCTGGCCGCGCCCGGTCCGCTCGCGGGCGCGCAGGGCCACCATGACGGCGTAGGACATGGCCAGGCCGGCGATGCCGTCGGCCAGGGCCAGCGGCGGCAGCGTCGGCGGCCCGTCCGGCTCACCGGTCATCGCGGCGAACCCGCTCATCGCCTCGGCCAGGGTGCCGAATCCGGGCTGCCTGGCCATCGGGCCGAACTGCCCGAACCCGGTCATCCGCGCCACGATCAGCCGCGGGTTGATCTCCATCAGGTCCGCGGGCGCCAGGCCCCAGCGCTCCAGCGTGCCGGGGCGGAAGTTCTCCACGAGCACGTCGGACCGCTCGGCCAGGCGGCGCAGGATCTCCTGCCCCTCCGCGCGCGACAGGTCGACCGCGGCCGCGCGCTTGTTGCGCGACAGCGACTTCCACCACAGCCCCACCCCGTCCACCGAGGCGCCGTGCCCGCGTGACGGGTCGCCGCGCCGGGGATGCTCGATCTTGATCACGTCGGCGCCGAAGTCGCCGAGCATCATCGCGGCCGAGGGACCGGCGAACAACGTCGCGGCGTCGATGACCCTCAGGTCGGCGAGGCTTGTCATAGTTATGCAACTTATAAGAAATATGTCATAGGTCAACTTTAGGAGACACTAGAAGACATGACCAGCCAGCCCCGGCCGCCCATGAGCAAGGCCGAGTACGTCTACAGCGTCCTGCTGGACGAGATCCGCACGGCCCGGATCCCCGGCGGCACCGCCCTGCGCGCCGGCGCCGTCGCCCAGCGGCTGGGCGTCTCGGTCACCCCCGTACGCGAGGCGCTGCGCAGGCTGGAGAAGGACCGGCTGGTCAGCTACGAGGCGCACCACGGCGCCACCGTGGTCGACCTCGGCGACGACGCGCTGGAGGAGTTCTACGGGCTGCGCGCGGTGGTCGAAGGCCTCGGCGCGCGACTGGCCGCGGCCCGGATCACCGGCGCGGAGCTGGCCCACCTGCACGACCTGCACGCCGCGATGGAGCGCGCCGCCGACGAGGGCGGCAACGACCGGCTCGGCGAGCAGAGCAGGCACTTCCACCTGCGCATCGCCGACATCGGCGGGCCCGCCTTCCTCGGCCAGCACGCCAGGGCGGTGCGCAACAGCTTCCCGGTGCCCGCCGCGGCCTCGCTGTGGCTGGACGCGGCCCAGGTCAGGCGGCAGCTCGACGCGCACGCGGCGATCCTGGCCGCGCTGGCCGGAGCCGACGGCGCGCGGGCCGAGCTGCTGATGATCGAGCACGTCCGGCAGGCCGGTGACTATCGCCGGACCCGCGGGCCCGCTGACAGGATGACCTCATGATCAAGGGCATCCTGTTCGACCTCGACGGCACCCTGCTCGACCACCGCGCCGCCGCCGACGCCGGGATCACCGCCTGGGTGTCGGCCCGCGCTCCCGGCCACCCCCGGCTCGGCGAGGCGGCCGGGCTCTGGGCCGCGCTGGAGGGGCCGCATCTGGAGGCGTGGCACGCGGGCGAGTGCTCGTGGGAGGAGCAGCGCCGACGCCGGGTGCGCGCGCTCTGCCAGGCACTGGCCCTGGAGACGCCCGGCGACCTGGACGCCGCCTTCGCCGCGTTCGCCGAGCACTACCGCGACGGGTGGACCGCCTTTCCGGACGCGGCGGACGCCGTGGCCGCGCTCGACGGGTTCCGGCTGGGCGTGCTCACCAACGGCATCCAGGAGATCCAGGAGGAGAAGGTACGCGCGATCGGCCTGGCCGGGCTGGTCGGCCCCGTGCTGACCGGCAAGACACTGAACGGCTGCTACAAACCGGTCCCCGCCTGCTACACCGGCGCGGCCGAAGCGCTCGGGCTGACGCCCGGGGAGGTGCTGCTGGTGGGCGACGACGTGGACAAGGACGTCACCGGCCCGGCCACGGCCGGCATGCCCTCGGTCTGGCTGGACCGCCTCGGCGTCGAGACCGCTCCCCCGGGCTTCCCGAGGATCACCACCCTGGCCGAGCTGCCACCGCTGCTCGGCCGCACCTGAACCGCCTGCGGCCCGGCTCGGCCTGAGCCCGGCGTGCCCATACCGAGCCGGACATGAGCTCCACTATGGCCTGAACACGGCGCGTCCATACCGAGCCGGGCGTGAGCTCCGCTGCGGCCTTCAGCCGGGCAGCACCTCGGCCAGGGCCGAGTTCTTCAGGTCGAAGCCGCCCACGTGCGCCAGATAGTCGCCCTTGGCCAGCGGGTCGCCCAGATAGACGCCGCCGGCCTGCCGCACCAGCAGGGCTCCGGCCGCCACGTCCCAGGGATGGGAGCGGGTGCCGTAGGCGGCGTCCGACCAGCCGGCGGCGACGTGGGCGAGCTTGAGCGCGGCGCTGCCGGGGCGGCGCACGGCGGCGAAGGAGCTGACGAAGCGGCCGTAGCGGCGCAGCGCCTCCTCCCCCTCGGCCTCCAGGTCGAGCGGCGACGGATAGCTGCTCAGCAGCATCGCCTCACGGTCCCGGGTGGCCCCCTCGCTGCGGATCGGCTTGCCGTCGCACCAGGCTCCCTCGGTGGAGGCGGTGAACATGTCCTCGCGTACCGGGTCGTACACCACGCCCGCGACCAGTTCGCCGCGCACGGCGGCGGCGATGGAGACGCAGAAGAACGGCAGGCCGGCGGCGAAGTTGGCGGTGCCGTCGATCGGGTCGACGTACCAGCGCACCTCGCCGGAGCCGCTCTCGCCGCCCTCCTCCCCCACGATGGCGCTGTCAGGCCGGCGGGCGGTGATGACGGCGCGGATGGCCTCCTCCGCGGCTCTGTCGTGCTCGGTCACCGGGTCGTGGAAGTCCCGTTTTGTAGTGATCTGCGGCCGGGATCTGAAGGCCTCACGCAGCCGGGGTCCCACCGCCATGGCCGCTTCGGTGGCGGTGTCCAGCAGTCCGGTCACGTCCATACATATCCCCCTGTGAGCTCGCCGACCGCCCGCCATCGGCGACTATGACAGGACATAGTTACCTCAGGATGAACAAGCGACACGACTTGCAGCCTAACAAGTGCTATTTGTCAGGACATTCTGACCTCGGATAATCTGATCAGCATGACCGCGAATCTGGCGATCGACCTGGACCGATCCAGCCCCGTGCCGCTCTACTTCCAGGTGGCCGAGCAGATCGCCGAAGCCATCCGGCGCGGCGACCTGACACCCGGCTCCCGGCTGGACAACGAGATCCTCCTCGCCGACAAACTGGGGCTGTCCAGGCCCACGATTCGCCAGGCGATCCAATACCTCGTCGACAAGGGCCTGCTGGTCCGCAAGCGCGGCGTCGGCACCCAGGTGGTGCACGGGCAGGTCAAACGCTCGGTGGAGCTGACCAGCCTCTATGACGACCTGCGCCGCTCCGGCCAGGAGCCGGCCACCCAGGTGCTCAAGCTGGAGCCGCGCCAGGCTGAGGACGCGGTCGCCGCGATCCTCGGCGTCGAGCCCGGCGCCGACGTCCTCTACCTGGAGCGGCTGCGCTTCGCCGCGGGCGAGCCCCTGGCCGTGCTGCACAACTGGCTGCCGCTCGGGCTGGCCCAGCTCACCGCCGCCGACCTCGAAGGCCGCGGCCTGTACGAGCTGCTGCGCGGCTCCGGCGTGCGGATGCGCGTGGCCAACCAGCGCATCGGCGCCCGCGCCGCGACCCAGACCGAGGCCAAGCTGCTGGACGAGCGGCGCGGCGCCCCCCTGCTGACCATGGTCCGCACCACCTACGACGACCAGGGCCGGGCCGTCGAGCACGGCTCGCACATCTACCGGGCCTCCCACTACTCCCTGGAGGTCACCCTCATCGAGCGATGAGCCACTAGGGCCGCCCGTATCCCCATCTTCCGGCGAACCGATCGGCCATCGGGTTACACTCCAGCTGGAAACAGGCAGTCGCCGCTGATTTCACCGTGCCGCCCGAACCCCGCGTCACACATTCCTCGCGCCGACCGCTCGGATCCGCCACGCCCGTGGGGGCACGGTGTGGCGTGCCCGAGGGCCGGCGCATCTCACGGCTTTGGGGACGGCATTCGGGCCATGGCACCACTTCACCTGACGACCAGGGACCACGGTGACACCGTGACCGTCTCGGTCTCCGGCGAGCTCGACATCGCCACCATCGACGTCCTGCGCGCCCACCTGCTCGATGTCCTGGAACGCGCCGGCGGCGAGGTGGTGCTGGAGATGAGCGGGCTGTCGTTCATCGACGCGGCCGGGCTCGGCGCCCTGGTCGCGCTCCGCGGGCAGGCCAGGCTGCACGCCACGAGACTGCTCCTGGCCGGCGTCCCCGCGCCGATGGCGCGACTGCTGCGGATCACCGGCCTGGAGGGCCACTTCCTCACCCTGCGGCGGCAGAGTCCTGAAGGAAGGCCGTGATCGCCGCCTCGGTGGCGTCGCGCATCCGCGCGTGCACCGCCGCGTTCGCCGCACGGTCGGTGCGCACCTCCACCACTCGCGGCCCCTCGCCGCGCAGCGCCTTCGACAGCTCGGACGGGTCCCGCACCTGCGTGTACGGGGTGCCGGTCGCGGCGGTGACGTAACCCAGGTCCACTCCGTGCGGCGTGCCGAAGACGCGCTCGAACGGGTCGCGCAGCGCCGCCTGGGGCAGCAGCGAGAAGATGCCGCCCCCGTCGTTGTTGACCACCACCAGGCACAGGTCCGGCCGGGGCTCCCGGGGGCCGAGGATCAGGCCGTTCTGGTCGTGCAGGAACGACAGGTCGCCCATGAGCGCGTAGGAGGGCCCGTTGTGCGCCAGCGCCGCGCCCATCGCCGTGGACACCAGCCCGTCGATGCCGGAGGCGCCGCGGTTGGCCAGCAGCTTGAGCCCGCGCCGGGGCCGCATCGCCTGGTCCAGGTCCCTGATCGGCATCGAGGAGCCGCAGAACAGCAGGGCGCTGTTGGGCAGCATGTCCGCCAGGTCGCGGGCCAGCCGGGGCTCGCTCAGCCCCGAGTCGTCCAGCACCTCGTCGAGCGCCGTTCTGGCGGCCGCGTCGGCCTGCCGCCAGGAGTGCAGCCAGCTGTCGTCACCCGAGGCCACCGGGATCTCCACCGCCTGCGCCACCTGGCTGGCCGACCGGGTGGGGTCGGGCCAGCGGCCCAGGTCGGGGGCGACCACGATGTGCTCGTCGGCACGCCCCAGCCAGGACAGCAACGGCTTCGACAGACCGGGACGGCCCAGCGTGACCACCACGTCCGGCCGGTAGGCGTCGGCGAAGTCCGGCACGCCGAGCAGGTGGTGGTAGGTGGAGATGGCGTGGTCGCCGTAGCGGGCGCCGCCGTTCGGCTCGGACAGCACCGGCCAGCCCGCCATCCCGGCGGCGGCGACGTATCGGCGCACGTTCGGCGCGCCGTCGCCGACCACGAGCACGCCGCGCCTGGTGGGCGGGATGTGCAGGGCGATGGGCGGCGGCGCGACCCGGGAGCGCACCCACGGCCCGGCGGCGCGGCCGTCCAGCGGCTCGCACCACGAGGGGTCGCCGTCGGGGATCAGCGGCTCCCGAAAGGGCAGGTTCAGGTGCACCGGCCCCGGATCGTCCGGGCCGACGGCACGCTGGTAGGCGCGGCAGGCCAGGGAGCGCCAGTAGGCCACCTGGCCGGGCCGGTTCTCGGGCGTCCCGGCCTCGGCGAACCAGCGGGGCGCCGAGCCGTACAGCTTGAGCTGGTCGATCGTCTGGTTGGCGCCGGTGCCGCGCAGCTCGGGCGGGCGGTCGGCGGTGAGCACGAGCAGCGGCACGCCGGACTCGCCGGCCTCGATGACGGCGGGGTGGAAGTTGGCGGCGGCCGTACCGGAGGAGCAGATCAGCGCGACGGGCCGCTCGGCCCGCCGGGCCAGCCCGAGCGCCAGGAAGGAGGCCGACCGCTCGTCGATCCGGACGTGCAGCCGCACCCGCGACTCGGCGTGCAGCGCCAGCGCCAGCGGGGCGGAGCGGGAGCCGGGCGCGATCACGACGTCGGTGAGGCCGCAGCGCACCAGCTCGTCGACCAGAACCGTGGCCAGCGCGGTAGCGGGATTCACAGTGACGCCTCCTGCATCCGGCGTAGCCACGACGGAGAATCAATCTGAAAACTCGACATATCCGACAAATGCTGAAAATTCACCTCAGGATGGCGTACGGCCAGCATCCCGTCCAGGGGCACCAGCGAATCCTCCACCACATCGCCCGACAGCAACGCCATCGTCGCGAGCCCGCACGCGTACGGCAGCTCCGGCAGCGCGGCGGCCAGCGCCAGCCCGGCCGCCAGCCCCACCGAGGTCTCCACGGCGCTCGACACCACGGCCGGCAGCCCGCACGCCTCCACCACCCGCAGCGCCGCCCGCACGCCGCCCAGCGGTTGCACCTTGACCACCGCGATGTCGGCCGCCTCGGCGGCCCGCACCCGCAGCGGATCCTCGGCCCTGCGGATGGACTCGTCGGCCGCCACCGGCACGTCGCAGGCCCGCCGCACCGCCGCCAGCTCCGCCAGCGTGGCGCAGGGCTGCTCGACGTACTCCAGGTCGAAGCGGTCGAGCTCCTTGAGCCGCCGGACCGCCTCGTCCACCTCCCAGGCGCCGTTGACGTCGACGCGCAGCCGACCGGCCGGGCCGAGCGCGTCCCGCACGGCCTCCACCCTGGCCAGGTCCTCGGCGAAGCCCTGCCCGCGCTCGGCCACCTTGACCTTGGCCGTGCCGCAGCCGGAGCGCCGGACGATCTCGTGCGCCTGCTCGGGCCCGACGGCGGGCACGGTGGCGTTGACCGGGACCGACGCGCGGACCGGCGCGGGCCAGCCTTCGAAGGCGGCCTCGCGCGCGCAGGCGAGCCACCGGGCGCATTCGCGCGGCCCGTACTCGGGGAACGGCGAGAACTCGCCCCAGCCCGCCGGCCCGTGCAGCAGCACCCCTTCTCTGACGGTCTGACCCCGGAACCTGGTGCGCATCGGAATCCGGAAAACCACGGGAGAACGCGTCACGACCCTCCCTGCGCCGCTGCCCGATCTGACGCCATTAACCTTACGAGCATGTGGAGGAACCCGTCGCATCCGGACCGCCCGCTGCACGCCGTCGTGCAGCCCGCGGGCCCCCGGCTGTTCGCCGCGATCCGCGACGCGCTGTCCGGCGACGGACCCGCCGTGCTGCCCCTGACCCCCGGCCAGGAGGGCCCCGCGCTCGCGGCCCTGCGCCCCACCCACGTGAACGGGGTACGGCAGGCGGACGGCGTCGGCGTGCCCGGTGACGTGGCGGTGGCCATCGCCACCAGCGGCAGCACCGGCGCCCCGAAGGGCGTGCTGCTCTCGGCGACGGCCCTGCGCGCCTCCGCGGCCGCCTCGCTGCGCCGGGTGGAGGCCGCCAAAGGTGAGCGGTGGCTGTGCTGCCTGCCCGTCTCCCACGTGTCCGGCCTGCAGGTTCTGGTCCGATCGCTGCTCGGCGAGAGCGAGCCGGTGCTGCACGAGCGCTTCGACCCCGAGGCGGTGCTGGCCTCGGGCGCCGCGCACGTCTCGCTGGTCCCGACCCAGTTGCACCGGCTGGTCGCGCTCCAGGCGGACCTGTCGCGCTTTCGCACCATCCTGCTCGGCGGCGCGGCGCCCCGGCCGGGGCTGCTGGCCGAGGCCGCGGCCCTCGGCGCCCGGGTGGTCACGACGTACGGGATGAGCGAGACCAGCGGCGGGTGCGTGTACGACGGCCGGCCCCTTGACCACGTGGACTGCAGGATCGGCGACGACGGCCGGATCCGCCTGGCCGGGCCCGTGCTGTTCGCCGGTTACCGCTTCGGCGGCGAGGCCCCCCTCGACGGCGGCTGGTTCGTCACCTCCGACCTCGGCGAGTTGTCCGGCGGCAGGCTCCGCGTCCTCGGCAGGGCCGACGACGTGATCAACACCGGCGGCGAGAAGGTGGTGGCCGCCACCGTGGCCGCCGTGCTCGGCGGTCACCCCGAGATCGCCGAGGTGGCGGTGGTGGGCCGGCCGGACCCCGAGTGGGGCGAGGCCGTGGTGGCCGTCGCGGTCCCCGCCGACCCGGCGAACCCGCCCACGTTGTCCCAGCTCCGCGCCTACTGCGCCGATCGGCTGCCGCCCTTCGCCGCGCCACGTGAGTTGCGCCTGATGCTCCGCTTGCCATTGCTCGCAAACGGGAAAACAGATCTCATGCGGCTCAAGTCCGGAACCTGATGACTTGTTGCATGCGTCATAGTGGGGAGAAGGAGGGAGCCTCATGAACCAGACCCGCAAGATGTGGGCCTCTGCGGCGGTTGTCGGCGTGATCCTCGTCGGCGGCGTCTCGGTCGCGGCGGCCGCCTCGGCGGGCAGGCTCGACCAGGCCCGGCAGACCAGGGCCGTGGTGCAGGAGGACCCCCCGTTCAGTCCGCCGCCGACCTGGGACGCCAAGCACACCGAGGACGGCATCGTGGTGTCCGACGAGTTCGAAGCCGATCCGGACGAGGTCGTCGGCTACTGGACCGACGACCGCTTGCAGGGGGCGCAGCCGATGCCGATGCCCGAGGTCAAGCCGGGTGAGCTCGTCCTGCCCGAGTAGGATCATCAAGGGGCGGGCCATATAGGAGGTTCCGCCCTTTTTCGACCTCACGGGAACAAATAGCGGCCGATGGCGTTATGGATACTGGTGAGTCGAGCGGCCGGAGCCGGGCCGCCCCACCATGAACCCGCCTAGATCGTTTCCGCTCCTGTATGGAGGAGGTGTCCTCATGCCCCGAACCGCCGTGGCGACCGCCACTCCGCCCGCAGACCTCGAGCAGCTCATTGACCGAGGGCGAAACCAAGGTCACCTTTCTCTCGCGGAGCTGCGCGACGCCTTCGCCCAGGCCGGCATCAGCCCGGCCCAGGGCCGGTCCATCCTGCGCGAACTCACCGACGCCGGCGTGAGTCTGGCCGCCGAGGACGAGCCCGCACTGGCCAAGAAGACCAAGCGCTCCGCCAGGAAGGCTTCTGGCACCGAGACTACCGACTCGAAGGCCGCCAAGGCAAAAGACAAGAACATGAAGGCCGACGACGACGACGAGGACGGCCCCGACGACCTGGTGCTGGAGGTCTCCGCCGAGGTGGCCGAGGAGGTCGACGCCGAGAACGAGCCGCTCGACCTGGACGACAACCAGTCCGTGATGGGCGACTCCGTCCACACCTACCTCAAGTCCATCGGCCGCCGCACCCTGCTCACCGCGGCGCAGGAGGTCGAGCTGGCCAGGCGCATCGAGGCCGGCCTGTACGCCGAGTACAAGCTGGAGAGCACCCCCGACCTGACCCCGGCGCGGCACGCCGACCTGATGCTCGTGGCGCAGGACGGCAAGGCGGCCAAGGACCACATGCTGGAGGCCAACCTCCGCCTGGTCGTCTCGGTCGCCAAGAAGTACACCGACCGCGGCATGTCCCTGCTGGACGTCGTCCAGGAGGGCAACCTGGGCCTGATCAGGGCCGTGGAGAAGTTCGACTACACCAAGGGCTTCAAGTTCTCCACCTACGCCATGTGGTGGATCCGCCAGGCCATCCAGCGCGGCTTCGCCGACTCGGCCCGCACCATCCGCCTGCCGGTCCACGTACTCGAGATGCTGTCGAAGCTGTCGCGCATCGAGCGCGACATGCACCAGCGGCTGGGCCGCGAGCCCACGCCCGAGGAGCTGGCCGTCGAGCTGGACAAGACCCCCGACCAGATCGAGGAGCTGCTGCGCACCAGCCGCCAGCCCATCTCGCTCAACGCGACGATCGGCGAGGACGGCGAGACCACGATCGGCGACCTCATCGAGGACGTCGATTCGCCGGAGGCGTCGGAGATCGTCGACCGCCAACTGCTGGGCGACCAGCTGCGGGGCGTGCTGCGGAACCTCTCACCGCGCGAGGCCAAGATCATGGCTCTGCGCTTCGGGCTGGTCGACGGCAAGCCGCACACGCTGGACGAGATCGGCAAGCACATGGGACTCACCCGCGAGCGCATCCGCCAGCTCGAGAAGGAGTCGCTGTCCAAGCTGCGCCACCCGAGCAACACACGCCCCCTGCTCGACTGGGCCAGCTGACCTCTCCAGCCCTCTGTACGCCGAACGCCCCGGCCCGGAATACCTCCCGGACCGGGGCGTCTGCGCATTCAAGCGCTCCACCGTACGGATCTCTGTGCGCTCCGGCCGTACGGGTGGAACTGCGCCTGTGTGTTTCGGTGTGCGGATCGAACGGCGTCAGCGGGCCGCGGGGACCGGGCGGGGCAGGCGCGGGATGCCCCAGAGCCTGTTCTCCTCGCGCAGCGTGCGCAGCCGCTCCACCTCGGCGGTCCACATGGCGCCGGCGGGCGTGGCCTTCGCCTTGCGGCGGGCGATGCGGTCGTCGTAGGACTTGACGCCGAACGTGGCCCGCTGTCCCGCCTCGGCCGCCCGCAGCGCCTCGGTCAGCGCCTTGTCGAACGCCATCCCCGCGGCCCGCAGCTCGACATCGTCCGCGTCGGTGGCCTGCAGCTCGCGCAGCGTCCGCTCGGCCTGCCTGGCCTTGTCCAGCAGCTCGGGGAAGCTCTTGGAGATCTCCTGATCCGCGTGGAAGCGGACCTCGGCCTCGCGGCTCACCCGCGGACGGAAAAACGCCATCGACTCTGCCCTTCGAACTGTCGGTTCTTGCCAGCGACCAGGGTACGCCGTGCCGCGCCACGCCCAGTACCCGGATCCGCGTGCCCGGCGCCTTTACATAGTAAGATGATCAGTATGCCCGCCAAGCGACCGCCCGTCCCCCTCTCCCGCGAGCGCATCATCGAGGCCGCGCTGCACATCGCCGACAGCCAGGGCCTGCGCCGGCTCACCATGCGCAGGCTGGGCGACGCCCTGCAGGTGGAGGCCATGGCCATCTACCACCACCTGCCCAGGGGCAAGGAAGCGCTGATGGACGCGCTGGCCGAGCACGTCACCGCCGTCCGGGTGGAGCAGGCGGCCACCTGGCAGGAGACCGCCAAGGCCTGGTGCCGGGCCAGCCGCGAGGTGCTGCGCGAGCACCCCGGCGTGCTCGCGCTCGCCCTCACCAAACCGCCGAAGGGCGGCACCACCCTGGCCATCGGCGAGCAGGTCGAGCAGCTCACCGACGCGGGCCTGCCGGACGCGGCCGACGCCGTGCGCTCGCTGCGGGCGTTCGTCTTCGGCAGCGTCGCCGTCGAGGTCCAGCAGTCGGGATGGGCCGACCCGGAGGTGGACGAGTGGACCCGGCGCGACGAACGGGCCGACGCCGACTTCGAGCGCGGACTGGAAGCTTTGCTTCGAGGGCTCCAAATCTAGTGTGCGTGTCGAGCTTGGCCCGTTATCCTGCATAAGGCACGCTGTGTCGAAGGTCACACGATTGGGGCATCCTCCTCTAACAGTCCTAACGGACTATGTCGGAATGTGTGACATACAACGCACACTTGCTGCAAACGAAAACCCGAGCGCTCCCACCCCTCTTCCGGGAGCACCCACGAGATATCGGAGGCACGCCGATGTGCCCGCACGACCCGGTCTGTCCGTCTGCCGAGGCGCCCGACCGCGAGGCCGCACGTACTCTTGCCTGCCACCCCGAGCAGGGGTGGAGCCTGCTGTGCAACGGCGTAGTCCTGTTCGAGGACACCGGGGAGCTCCTGCCCGGTGGCACCGCCATCGCCCCGCACCGCCCCGACCCCCTGGTCGGCGCGATCTGACCCATACCCGGCCGCCCGCACTGACGGCGGGCCGGTCACCCACGTCCCGCCTGTGACCTCGGCGGGACAGCCTCGACCGCCAGGCCGAGCACCCCCCGCCCGCCAAGGGCCGCGAGACAGCCGACCGGCCCCGAGGCGGCGACCCCGCAACCTCCAGCAGGTTGCGGGACCAGCACCACCGGCCCTTCTCCGCCGGTTCCACCGGCGCGTGAGCCAGCCGGCCACCACTTCAGCTCAAGTGGCCCTTGAGCCAGTCGGCCACCACCTGCCCTCCAGTGGTCCTTGACCAGGTCGGGCGCGAGCTCAGCTCAAGTGGCGCTCGAGCCAGTCGGCCACCACTTCGCCCACGCGGGCCGGGTTCTTCTTCAGGTCGTGGCCCTCTCCTGGCAGCACCACCATCCGCGTCGCGTCCGCCGGATCCGGCAACCCGAACGGGTCCCGGTCCCCGCTGACCACCAGCACCTCCACTCCGGCCCCGCGCAGCTCGTCGGCCCTGGACCGTTCCGGCCTGCCCGGCGGATGCAGCGGGAAGGCTAGTGCCACCACCGAGGCCGCGCCCACCGCCTTGGCGGTCCGGCAGGCCACCCGCGCCCCGTTGCTCCGCCCGCCCTGCACCAGGGGCACGTCCGGCCAACGCTTACGCAGCTCGTCCACCACGATCTGCCACGCCTCGTCCTGTCGGGCGGGCGACCCTGGCGCCCGCGCCCCGGCCACCCTGAACGCCTGTGTCACCCTCGCCACGCTCGCCCCCACGCCGAGCGCCGCGTCCCGCACCGCCAGGAGATCGGGCGCGTCCACTCCCCCGGCCGACCCGTGCGTCAGCACCAGCAGCATCCGGGCCCGCTCCACCTCGTCGACCTCGACCAGCGCGCGACCCCGAGGGGTCATGATCTCCATGGCAGCACCGTACCTGGGTATGAGGCCAACCTCGGTCTCAGGTGTGATGACGGCGTGCCCCGGACGATGCAGGATTGCCGTATGCGAGACACGAGTCCCTTGCGCGAGGACCTGCAGGCCACGCTGGACGCCCGCCGTGACCTCGGCCCCGACTACGAGCCCGCCCTGGTCGACTCGCTGGTCGAGCGCCTGGACGCCACCATCGCCGCCCGGGTCGCCGCTGAGCTCCATCTGCGCGGCATGCCGTCCCCCAAGCAGCGCGCCAGCGGCTCGGCCATGGTCCCCATCGCCCTGGGCTCGATGGCCATCGGCATCCCGCTCACCGCCATCGCGAGCACCTCCGGCCCGGTGGCGATCGTGGCGACCTGGATCGCCATCGTCGCGATCAACATGGCGTCCGCCATGGTCATCATGCGCCGTCCCTGATCCCCGAAGCCCCACACCCTCTCACCCCTGGCCCACAGACCTCGCACGCCCTCATGACCCACACCACTTTGGCCCCTCAGGCCCGCGTGGCCGGGTCTCGCGCCCCCTGGCCGTAGGAGTTCGGCCCCTCAGGCCCGCGTGGCCACGCCGCTGCAGTCCGCAGGGCTACGCCGGTGCCTCGGTCCGTGTTCCCGGGTCTCCGGGCGGGTCTGCGACCGATTCCCAGCGTGCCTGGAGGTCGGCGCAGATCACGTGCACGGTGCCCGTGAGAAACGTCAGCTCGTGGCTGCAACCATGGTCGTGCGGCAAGATCTCGTCCAGCCGCAGACTGCTCAGCCCCACCTTCGGGTCCCCGCCGACGCGGACACCGGCCACCCCGGCATAACGGATGACCAGGCGCTCGGAGTGCTTCCACGGATTCGCCTCCAGGCGAAGCTCCAGGCCGAGCGGCCCGCCTCCCAGAGACAGGCCCCCGAACTCGAGGTCCTTCACACAGCGAGGGCCGGCGAAGTCGTAGTGCTCCGGATCACTGGCGAACGCGCGCGCACCGGCGGGCAGCCGCGGGCCCAGCTCGGGCAGCTTGTCCAGGTACGGAGACGGATCATGCATCAGCGCACCGTCCTGCCACTCCACTACGACGAGCTCCACCGATCTCCCTTCAAGATCGCCCACGGGAGGACGGAGGTGGCACGTGCCAAGCCCCGCTGAGCCGGCACCTCGATCGCGAGCACGTCACCGCCCGAAGTCAGCCACGGTCGTAACGCAGCCGCACCTCGGACGCGAGCGTCTCATCCTCATGATTCAAGCCGTACGCCCACACCTGGTCGGCATCGTCGGCGCGCCCCCGTAGCGGAAGCGTGCGGGCCAGCAGCTCGACCGCGAGGGCGGTGGTCTGAGCCTCGCCGTCGTCCTCCACGGCACCCGCGAACTCGGCGCAGGCGAGCTCCAGGTGCGCGATGCCGAGCTGCACGCGCAGCCGGGCCGCGTCGTCACCCCCGGCGTTCTCCAGGCCGTCCAGCAGCACCTCCGCCGCCTCCCCCGGCTCACCGCGCTCCATGAGCAGGTCCGCGAGCTGCTGAATCGCATGCACGCGTACGTCCGCACCACCCTGCCCGACGTGTACGCCACTCACCGTCTGGGCCGCATGCCTCCGCTCGCCGTCGGCCGCATGGTGCCCGCTGTCACGAGGTGCGTCACCGATGGCGCCCTGGCCGTCTCCCCGCCGTGCCGTCGTCGCGTCGCCGGCGCCGATGGCGGCGCGGAGCTCGGTCTCCGCCTCGTCGTACTCGCCGGTCTCCACGGCGAGCCGGGCGAGCGCGAGGTGGGCGAGCGGAACGTAGGCCGGCGTACCGACCCCCAGCACCGCTTGCCAGGCACCCCTCGCCTGACCGTAACGCCCCTCACGTTCGAATCCCTGGGCCAGGTGGCAGGCGGCCTGGGCGGCGAACTCGGGATGACCGGTGGCGAGCGCGGTCCTGGCGGCGGCGCGGGCGCCGTCGACGTCGCCCCGCTGGTCGAGGACTACGGCGAGGCCGACGGCGGCCTGGGCCACGTCGGGGCCGCCGGGGGCGGAGGCGAGTTCGGCGAGTATGGCGGCCGCACCATCGAGATCACCGTCTTCGGCGAGGCGGCGGGCGGTGTCGAGCGGCGGGGTCTCCAGCTCTGAGGACGTCAAGAGAGCTCCTTCGGCGACGATCGCACCGAGCCTAACGACTTCTGGCGATCATGTCTGCTCACTTGCACCCGTAGGCATGATACGCACACCTTTGCGGCGTCAGGCCCTCCCCAGCCGACGACACGAGGGCGAGCCTGGGCTCACGAACGCAGGCCCGAGGGCGGGGCGTACGGCATGATGCATGCTCGCGCACGGGGCGGAAAGGCCGAGGCCCGGGGGCGGGGACGGGCGGCGCGATGCGTGCCCGTACACAAGGGAGAAAGGCCGAGGCCCGGCACGCTCGTAAGCGGGCCGGGCCGGGCCGGTGGGTGGGGGTGAGTCAGTCCTCGTACGCCTCCAGCGGCGGGCAGGAGCAGACCAGGTTGCGGTCCCCGTACGCCTGGTCGATGCGGCGTACCGGCACCCAGTACTTGTCGTCCCGCAGTGAGGGCACCGGGTAGGCGGCCTCGGTGCGCGAGTACGGGTGGGGCCACGCGTCGGCGGTGAGCGCCTCGGCGGTGTGCGGGGCGTTACGCAGGGGGTTGTCCGTCTTGTCGTAGTCGCCGGAGCCCACCTTCGCGATCTCCTCCCGGATGGCGATCATCGCGTCGACGAACCGGTCCAGCTCCCCCAGGTCCTCGCTCTCCGTAGGCTCGATCATGAACGTGCCCGCGACCGGGAACGACATGGTCGGCGCGTGGAAGCCGTAGTCGATGAGCCGCTTGGCCACGTCGTCGACGGTGACGCCGGTCTCCTTGGTGATCTGCCGCAGGTCGACGATGCACTCGTGGGCGACCAGCCCGCCCCGCCCGGTGTAGAGGACCGGGTAGTGGGGCGCCAGGCGGCGCGCGAGGTAGTTGGCCGACAGGATGGCCTGCTCGGTGGCCGCGGTGAGGCCGTCGCCGCCCATCATCCTGATGTACGCCCAGGAGATCGGCAGGATGCCGGCGGAGCCGTACGGGGCGGCCGAGACGGGACCGACGGGGGTGCCGTCACGCAGCGGGTGGCCCGGCAGGTAGGGGGTGAGGTGGGCGCGGACCGCGACGGGCCCGACGCCGGGGCCGCCACCGCCGTGCGGGATGCAGAACGTCTTGTGCAGGTTCAGGTGGGACACGTCGGCGCCGAACTCACCCGGCTTGGCCAGGCCCACGAGTGCGTTGAGGTTGGCCCCGTCGACGTACACCTGGCCGCCGGCGCGGTGCACCTTGGCGCAGATCTCGGTGACGGTCTCCTCGTAGACGCCGTGCGTCGAGGGGTAAGTGATCATGATGGCGGCGAGCCGGTCACGGTGCTTGTCGATCTTGGCGTCGAGGTCGGCGAGCTCCACGTTGCCGCCCGCGTCGCAGGCCACGACCACGACCCGCATGCCCGCCATGACGGCGCTGGCGGCGTTGGTGCCGTGCGCCGAGGACGGGATGAGGCAGACGTCGCGCTCACCCTCACCGCGCTCGCGGTGGTAGGCGCGGATGGCGAGCAGCCCGGCGAACTCGCCCTGGGAGCCGGCGTTCGGCTGGATGGAGACGGCGTCGTAGCCGGTGATCTCGGCCAGCCAGCCTTCCAGCGTCTGGATGAGGTCGACGTAACCGGCCGCCTGCGCCTCGGGGGCGTAGGGGTGGATGGCGGCGAACTCGGGCCAGGTGATGGGCTCCATCTCGGTGGTCGCGTTCAGCTTCATGGTGCAGGAGCCGAGCGGGATCATGGAGCGGTCGAGCGCGATGTCCCGGTCCTGCAGCTTGCGCAGGTAACGCAGCATCGCGGTCTCGGAGTGGTGGTCATGGAAGACCGGGTGGGTCAGATAGCCGGACTCGCGCACCAGCGAGGCGGGCACCGCGTCGGGCACCTGGGGGTCGTCGAGGGCGACGCCGTCGCGCTCGACGCCGAAGGCGGCCCACACCTTGGCCACCTCGGCGGCGCCGGTCTTCTCGTCGCAGGCGATGGAGACGTGGTCGGCGTCGGCCTGCCAGAGGTTGACGCCCCGCTCGGCGGCGGCGGCGACGACCTCGGCCGCCCGGCCGGGCACGCGGGTCAGCACGGTGTCGAAGAACTCCTGGTGGACGACCTCGACGCCGCCCTGTCGCAGGCCGTCGGCCAGGACGGCGGCGTGCCGGTGCACGCGGGTGGCGATCCGGCGCAGCCCGTCGGGCCCGTGGTAGACGGCGTACATGCCGGCGATCACGGCCAGCAGGACCTGGGCGGTGCAGATGTTGCTGGTGGCCTTCTCGCGGCGGATGTGCTGCTCGCGGGTCTGCAGGGCCAGCCGGTAGGCGGGGTCGCCGTCGGCGTCCACGGACACGCCCACGAGCCGTCCGGGCATCTGCCGCTGCAGTCCTTCCCGTACGGACATGTAGGCGGCGTGCGGGCCGCCGAAGCCGAACGACACGCCGAACCGCTGCGTGGAGCCGATGGCGATGTCGGCGCCGAGCTCGCCGGGGGCGGCGACCAGGGTGAGCGCGAGCAGGTCGGCGGCGGCCACGACGAGCGCGCCGGCGGCGTGCGCCCGCTCGGCCACGTCGCGGAAGTCGCGCAGCCGGCCGGAGGCGCCCGGATACTGCACGAGCACGCCGAAGCAGGCCGGCAGCTCGCCTGTCAGGTCGCTCTCCACGAGCGTGATGCCGAGCGGCTCGGCGCGGGTGGCCAGCACCGCCTTGGTCTGGGGCAGCGTGTCGGCGTCGATGACGAACACGTCGCTCTTGCTCTTTCCGGTGCGCCGGGACAGCGTCATGGCCTCGGCCGCGGCGGTGCTCTCGTCGAGCAGGGACGCGCCCGCCACGGGCAGGGCGGTGAGGTCGGACACCACGGTCTGGAAGTTGAGCAGTGCCTCCAGCCGGCCCTGCGAGATCTCCGGCTGGTACGGCGTGTAGGCGGTGTACCAGCCCGGGTTCTCCAGCAGGTTGCGGCGGATCACCGCGGGCGTGACGGTGTCGTGGTAGCCCAGGCCGATCATGGAGGTGAGCACCTGGTTGCGATCGGCCAGAGCCCGCAGTTCGGCGATGGCCTCGGCCTCGCTCGCGGCGGCGGGCAGCTTGAGGCGGTCCTTGCTCCTGATCGCCTCAGGAACGGCCACGGCCACCAGGTCCGCCACGGACTCGAAGCCCACGGCCTCGAGCATGCGCTGCTGCTCGCTCGGGGACGGTCCGATGTGCCGGGTGGAGAACGGCGGTGGTGACAGGTCGGTCATGGAGATGCCTCCCAAGGCGATGGAGACCGGCGCAGAGCGCGGGCGTATGCCAGGTCTCCCCCTCTGTCACCGCTGTCTTCGCGACCTGAGAGCTTCACCCCGAAGGGCTTGCACCGTCGGTGAGACGCGCCTGGCGAGCGCGCCTGCTTTCCAGAGTTGCCTCACCCGAGCGGTACCGGTTGCCTGAGAGATTCCGGGGAGGTTGCTCCTTCGGCGCCCCGGGCCAGCCGGGGACTCTCCCGCATGGGGTCATCGACATGTCCTAGATTACTACCCTATTCGGCGCGCCCGTCGCCTCTGGGCCAGTTCGTCAGCGGGATGGTCGGCCGGGACGGTGTCCGCGACCGCCGCCCGTTCCCCCGGCAGCTCCGCGAGGGATCCCTCGACCTCGCGCCAGACCCGGCCGAGCGCGATGCCGAACACGCCCTGGCCACCCTGGAGCAGGTCTATCACCTCGTCCGCCGAGGTGCACTCGTAGACGCTCACGCCGTCGCTCATCAGCGTGATCTGCGCGAGGTCGGCCACCCCGCGATCACGCAGATGTTGTACGGCCGTGCGGATCTGCTGAAGGGACACCCCGGTGTCGAGCAGTCGCTTGACGACCTTGAGCACCAGGATGTCGCGGAAACTGTAGAGCCGTTGGGAGCCCGAGCCTTGCGCTGCTCTTATCGTGGGCTCGACCAGGCTGGTGCGCGCCCAGTAGTCCAGCTGCCTGTAGGTGATGCCGGCTGCCGCGCACGCCGTCGGGCCACGGTATCCGATGTCGTCCGGCAGTGTCGCAGGCTGCTCGTCGAAGAGCAGCCCCTGCTCTCCGGCACGCTGCCGCGCGCTCTCCCGCCGTACCGGATCTTCCTGGCCGGCCGTCTTTCCCTCGCCGCTGCTGACCGCCACGCGGACCTCCGGCTTTCTCTCATCCCGCGGCCTGATCTGGGGGTTCGTAAAAAGGGGGCCACGGGTTTCACTTGCACCGTAGGACCGTGACCATGCTCAGTCAACGATCCGGCTCGGCGCGTCGTGAAGCGTAAATGCACTGAAATACCTACCCCGCCCTGCCAAAGTCTTCGGGAGAGATCGTGTCAAGGAACTCCCTGAACTTCTCCACCTCGTCCTCCTGGTCGTCGGGGATGATCACTCCGGCTTCCTGGACCACCTCTTCGCTGGCGAAGATGCGGGCTCCGGTGCGCAGCGCGAGCGCGATGGAGTCGGACGGCCTGGCGCTCACCTCCACGCCGTTGGAGAAGACCAGGTCGGCGAAGAAGATCCCGTCACGCAGGGCGACGATGTTGACGGCGCGCAGGCCCACGCCGAGCGCGCTCAGCACGTCCCGGAACAGGTCATGCGTGAGCGGCCTGGGCGGAGGCTCCTCCGCCTGGGCGAGGGCGATGGCCGTTGCTTCGGTCATGCCAATCCAAATAGGCAGAAACCGTTCCCCGTGTGCCTCCTTGAGCAAGACGATCGGCTGATTTGTGGGCATCTCTACGCGGACACCCACGACCTCCATCTGCAACACGGGCTGCTCCATATTCGACTGGCCGGCGACCCGGCACAGCTCATTGCTGGTCCGCTTCTGCAATTCAACGTAACACCCGAGGAGCCCTGAATGTCCCTCGGGCCGCTCATCGCCCGAGAACGCTCCGCACGCCCGTGCGCAGCAGGGCCTCGTGCAGTTCGAGCAGGCGCGTGGACAGCTCCCTGGCCACCTCGTCGGCCTCGCCGATCGCCCCCGGCGCCCGCCGTTTCAGGATCGGCGCCACGGTCTGCTCGACCAGGCCGGCCTCGCGCTCGGCCGCCGCCTTGACCGCCCGCAGGTGCCGGGCGTGCAGCCCGAAACGGGCCAGCGCGCCGACGCTGCGCGCCACCTTGAGCGCGTCCTCGTCGTAGCGCCTGGCCTTGGCCGCGAGCAGGCCGTAGTCCTCCAGCTCGGTGAGCGTCTCCTCGTCGAGCCCGGCCGCCTCGAGCAGCTCGGCGCGGCTGAGGCGCACCTCCTGCTTGTCCTGGACGGCGCGGGGACGGGCGAAGCTCTCCGCCATCTTGTCCTTGATCACCCTCAGCGGCAGGTAATGGTCGCGTTGCTCGGTGAGGATGTAGCGGAGCTGCTGGACGTGCAGGTGAGTGAACTTGCGAAAGCCCGACGGGGTCCGCTCCGGCTCGATGAGCCCCTCCCCCTCCAAGAAACGGATCTTGGAGACGGTGACGTCGGGGAACTCGCCCTGCAGGAGGGCGAGCACCTCCCCGATGCTCATGTGCGAGCGTGCCGCCTGCGAGGTCATGCGCCGGCGGGTGTCCGCATCAGGAACAACAGCCGGAACTTTCCGATCTGCACCTCGTCGCCCGAGTGCAGCGGGACCTCCTCGATGCGCTCCCTGTTGACGTAGGTGCCGTTGAGGCTGCCCACGTCGCGCACGGAGAACAGGCCGCCGCGCTGGCGGTAGAACTCCACGTGCCGGCGGGAGACGGTGATGTCGTCGAGGAAGATGTCACTCTCCGGATGGCGCCCGGTGGTGGTGAGGTCCTTGTCGAGCCGGAAACGGCTGCCCTGGTTGGGCCCTCTGGTCACGGACAGCAACGCCGTGCCCGGCGGGAGCTGTTCGACCAGCGCCCGCTCGGCCAGCAGCATGTCACCGGTCTCTGCCTCGTACGCCTCGATTCCCGCGACGGAGATCGTCGAAGTGGTGTCCCCCGAGACCTCGTGTCTGGTCAAGGGTGACCCACAGCGGGAACAGAAACGGGCATCCTCGGGGTTGGCGTGCCCGCACTGCGTGCAGTAGACGCTCGGCATCGATCGGCTCGGCCTCCTACCGCGAAGACGCGGCAACGGTGCTCGGGGCGCGCCTCGCTTCGCTCTCAAGTTTGCGAATGCCGCAACTTACGCTGATCAGCGGCAAAGGTCAAGGCGGGGCGCTGGACGACAGGTTCGGACGCTGACAAAGTTACCGCCGTCCCTGCCTGAAGGTCCATGCCGCCGCGCCTTCTAACATTACGATCTTGCACGCCATCCGACAAATCACCGTCGCCCCGGGGTCATGGGCGCGGTCCCGGGCGGTCACATGGCGGCCTGCTCGACCACGGCGGCCCAGCGCTCCAGCAGGAGCTGGGCGCTGTCCACGTCGGAAGCCTCGGCCCACAGGTCGGTGACGGGCTCGGTGGCGGCGGGCAGGATGAGCACCCAGCTTCCGTCGTCCCCCACCACCCGCACCCCGTCGGTGGTGTCGATATGGTAGCCCTCGGCGGCGGACTCGGCCGCCTCGATGACCGAGCGCATCACCGCCCCCTTGGCTTTCCACTGCGTCGGGATCGCCCGCTTGAGTAGCTTGGCCTCGGGGATCCTGGCGTCGATCTGGCTGAGCGAGAGCCGGGTGCGGGCGACCAGCCCCAGCAGGCGCATGAAAGCGGCCAGCCCGTCCAGCGCGGGACTGAACTCGGGCACCACGAAGCCGCCCCTGCCGTCACCGGCGAAGATCATGCCGGGGCCGCCGGCGGCGGAGGTGAGAGCGTCGACCGCGGTGGAGGTCCACTGCACCTCCACACCGTGGAAGCGGCAGACCTGCTCGGCGACCCGGGTGGTGGTGACCGGCAGCGCCACCCGGCCGCCCCGGCGCTCGGCGGCCACCAGGTCGAGCACCACGAGCAGGGCGCGTTCCTCGCTGATGAACTGCCCCATCTCGTCCACCAGCGCGACCCGCTCGCCGACCGGGTCGAAGCGGACGCCGAAGGACGCCCGTGAGGAGCTGACCAGCTCCGACAGTCGCTGGAGGTCGCGGCGGCGCTCGGCGAGCGTCTCCGTGGGCGACAGGTCGTCCAGGACGGCATTGACGGTGAGCACCTCGATGCCCGCGCGGCCGAGCAGCCTGGGCAGGACCAGCGAGGAGGTGCCGCCGGCGCAGTCGACCACGACCTTCATGTCCCTGACGCCGGTCATGTCCACCCGGCGCAGCAGCTCGTAGGTGTAGTCCTCGACGGTCCTGGACGGGTAGGTGAGCTCGGCGATCTCGCCGGGGAAGGCGCGGCGGAACTCCTGGCGGGAGAAGACGCGCTCCAGCTTGCGCTGGGCGGCGGGCGGCAGGTCGGCGCCCCGGTCGTCCATGATGACGATGTCGACGCTCTGCGGGTCGCCGGCGGTCGTGCGCAGCGCGATGCCGCCCGCGGCGGTCCCCCGCGAGGAGTGGAAGCGGGCCACCGGCAGCGGCGCGGCCTCCAGGTCGAGCACGTTGATGGCGCTGGCGGTGAGCGCGCTGATCACGGCCCGCTTCAGCGCCCTGGCGGCCAGCGAGGCGTCCCGGGAGGTGACGACGCGCTCGCCCTTCTTCAGGGTGGTGGCGTAGGCGCTGGCCAGCCGCACGCACAGCTCGGGGGTGATCTCCACGTTGACCAGGCCGCTGACGCCCCGCCGGCCGAACAGGCTGCGCTGGCCGCGCGACTCCCAGATGACGCTGGTGTTGACGACCGCGCCCGCCTCGATGGTCTTGAACGGGTAGACGCGCACCCCGCTGGAGACGTACGCCTCCGCCTCGATGACGCATTCGTCGCCGATGACGGCGTTCTCCTCGATGCGGGCGCCGCGCATCACGTCGGTGCTCTTGCCGATCACGCAGCCGCGCAGGTGGGCGCCGGGGCCGAGGTAGACGTTGCTGTGCACGATCGCGCGGTGCAGGAAGGCGCCCTCGCGGACCACGGCGTTGTTGCCCAGGACGGTGTACTCGCGCAGCTCGGCGCCGCCCTCGACCTTGGCGTACTCCCCGATGAACAGCGGGCCCTTGAGCACCGCGTCGGGCTCGACGGAGGCCGAGGCGGCCACCCAGACGCCGGGCGACAGCTCGAAGCCGCCGATGTCCAGCCTGACCTCGCCGGACAGGGCGTCGGCCTGGGCCTTGAGGTAGCTCTCGTGGGTGCCGACGTCCTCCCAGTAGCCGTCGGCGACGTAGCCGTAGATGGGGGCGCCGCGTTCGAGGAGCGCGGGGAAGACGTCGGAGGCCCAGTCGACGGACTCCCCGGCGGCCACCTCGTTCAGCACCTCCGGCTCCATGATGTAGATGCCGGTGTTGACGGTGTCGGAGAAGACCTGGCCCCAGGTGGGCTTCTCCAGGAAGCGCTGCACCCGGCCGAGCTCGTCGACGATGATGATGCCGAATTCGAGCGGGTTGGGAACGCGCTTCAGCCCGATGGTGACCAGAGCCGAGTTCTCTCGATGAAACCGGATCATGTCCGTCAGATCGATGTCCGTCAGGGCGTCGCCGGAGATGACGAGGAACGGCGCGTCGTGCAGGCGGTCGGCGGCGTTCTTCACGCTGCCCGCCGTGCCCAGCGGGATGTCCTCGGTGGCGTACTCCAGGCGCATGCCCAGCTCGTCGCCGTCGCCGAAGTAGTTGCGCACCAGCGCGGCCAGGAACTGGACGGTCACCACGGTCTCGGTGATCCCGTGCCGCTTGAGCAGCCGCAGGACGTGCTCCATGATCGGGCGGTTGACCACGGGGAGCAGGGGTTTGGGCTGGTTGGCCGTCATCGGTCGCAGCCGAGTGCCCTCACCGCCCGCCATGACGACCGCCTTCACCGGTCACTCCTTCGTGGTCGCGGTGGTGAGCCGGCGCACCTGTATCGCATACAGCGCACCCGCCCACCAGTACAGGCCAGTTCCCCAGAGCGCGAACGCCCACCCGACAACGCGCGCTATATCGGCATACCACCCCGAGTGGGAGGCAAGGAAGAGCAGGGGGAAGGCGTACATGAGGTTGAACATGGCGGCCTTGCCCAGGAAATGCACTTGAAGCGCCCTATATCCATGCTTACGAAGCACGGGGAAGAAACTCGCGACGAAGAGCTCCCGGCCCAGGATGATCACCACCAGCCACCACGGGATGACCTCCCGCACCAGCAGCGCCGCGATCGTGGCGAACACGTAGAGCTTGTCGGCCGCCGGATCGATGATCCGCCCGAGCTTGCTGACCTGGTTGAACGCCCGGGCGATCTTGCCGTCGAGCCAGTCGGTGAACCCGGCGACCGCCAGGACCGCGATGGCCCACCCATCCGCCCTCGGCCCCAGAACCAGCCAGAGGAACACGGGCACGCCGAGAAGTCGCAGGAAGCTCAGCAGGTTGGGAACCGTCCAGATTCGGTCCTCGGCGGAAGTTTCACTCACGCAGCAGACCCTACTGCGTGAACTTCCAGCGCAGCGGTGCCGCGTCCGCCCGGTTCCGGCCGCCCGCCGACCACCCTGCCGGACCGCCCTACCGTGCCCCTCAGGTCCGGAGAAAGGTGTGGGTACGGCCGATTCCGGCGAATCCCAGCCGGGCGTAGAAGTCCTTGGGCCAGTCGTCGGCGTCGGCGACCAGGAAGACCGGCTCCCCGCCCGCCGCCTCGGCCAGCAGCGACCTCAGGAGCGTACGGGCATGGCCTCGGCCCCGGTGGCGCAGGGCGGTGTAGACATCCTCGATCTGCGCGACGCCGTCGTGCACGTAGAGGTCCGCCCGGGCGGCGAGCTCGCCGTCGGCGGCGCGCACGCCACGGAAGCCGACCAGGTCGGCGCCGCGCAGCCGGGTCTCCACCCGCCTGGCGAGCTGCTCGATCGTCGGCTCCGGGGCGTCCGGCAGGCTCTCGCGCCAGTGCCGGCGCAGCGCGGGCACCAGCGTCTCCAGGTCCAGGTGCTCGGCCGCGGGCTCACCCCCGGGCGGGTCGCCGTGGAACGCCATGACGAGGTTGACGGCGGGCCGGTAGCCGGCCGCGGTGAACGCGGGTGTGAGAGCCGCGCCGAGCTCGTCGTCGTCCACGTGGACCAGGCGGTGCTCGAAGCCGGCCAGCACCTCCTCGGCCGTCCGCAGCACCGTGGCGGGATCGCCGGCGTCCCAGAGGATGAGCTTGTTGTCGTCGTAGGAGCCTGGATAGCGGTCGTCGAGCACCGCGAAGCCTCCGGGCACGTCGACGGTCCTGGGTGCTCTGCGGCGGGCGAACCCCCGCTGGAAGGCGAGCGCGCGGCTGAGCTCAGACGGCACCGCGGGCCGCCGTGAGGAAGCGGGCGATGAGCGCGGAATCCTTGACGCCCGGCGCGGTCTCGACCCCGCTGGACACATCGACCCCCCACGGCCCGGCCGCGGCCACCGCCTCGGCCACGTTGGCCGGGTCCAGGCCGCCCGCGAGCAGCCACCGGCCGGTGGGGCGGCCGCGCACCGCCGCCCAGTCCCACGGCTCCCCCGAGCCGGGGCGCGGCGCGTCGACGATCAGCAGGCTCTCGTCGAAGGCGCCGCAGCGCAGGTCGGCACGCGCGTCGACGGCTCGGACGAGGGTGCGGCCGAGGTCCTTCAGCGCGGTGAAGTCGCCGTGCGGGTGCTTGCCGTGCAGTTGGATGCCGCGCACCCCGGCGGCCAGGGCGGCGGCCCGCACGGTGGCGGGGTCCTCGCCGCGGAAGACGCCGACGGTCAGCACCCGGTCGGGGACCAGGGCGGCGAGCTCGGCCGCGCGCTCCGGGCTCACCTGGCGGGGGCTCGCCGTCAGCACGAACCCGATGGCGTCGGCGCCCGCCTCGACGGCGGCGGCCACGTGCTCGGGCTCGCTCAGCCCGCAGATCTTCACGTACACACTCTCGACCCTAGCGGCGGCGGGAGGCCCCCGGCGACCACGCCCACAGCAGCATCGCGGTGATGAGACCGAACAGGATGACGCCGTTGGGCACGTGCGCGCTGAGCAGCTCCCAGGTGAAGTGCTGGGCCATCCCGACGAGGAACAGGCCGAAGCTGACCAGGGCGGGCCAGCCGGCGCCGCGGCCGGGCCGCCAGACGAGCACGGCGCAGATGATCTGCACCAGCGCGACGAGGTGGACGAGCATCCCTGCCATCACGTGCGCCTCGCCCATCGCGCCGTCGGTGGACACCGACTGGCCGGCGAGCGAGGCCGTCACCACGAGGGTCACCGCCTGGGCGACGATGGCGACGCGCAGGGTGTACAGCAGGCCGGCGGGCACCGGCTTGGCGGGGGCGGTGCCGGTGCCGGGCCGGGCGTCCTGGGGGGCGGTGTCGTACATCGTGGTGGTCCTTCCGGTCGTGCGATGAGGACCAACAGGATCGTCGCCGCGCCCGCCGCCGGTCGTCAGCCTGGCGGGCTATTCGCCGGTCCGCCACGCGGTGGACGCACCGGGCGGAAGGAGGCGTCGACCAGGCCGCTGCGGTGCGCGACCACCGCCGCCTGGATGCGATTGCGCAGGCCGAGTTTCTCCATCGCGGCCGCGATGTGGGTCTTGACGGTGGTGACGCCGACGTGCAGCCTCTCCGCGATCTCCGCGTTGGACAGGCCGGTGCCCACCAGGGCGAGCACCTCCACCTCCCGCTCGGTGAGCCCGCGGGGGCCGGGCACGGCGGCCCGCTCCTCGGCGTCGAGGAAGCGCTCGACGACGCGGCGCAGCACGGAGGGCGCCAGGAGCTGCTCGCCGGCGTGGGCCCGGCGCACGGCGTCGACCATGCGCTCCGGCTCGTCGTCCTTGACCAGGAAGCCGACGGCCCCGGCGCGCAGGGCGGCGTACACGTTCGCGTCCTCGGCGAACGTGGTCAGCACCACGATCCGGGCGCCGGGCCGGGCGGCGAGCACGCGGCGGATCGCCTCCAGGCCGTCGACCCTGGGCATGCGCAGGTCCATCAGGATGACGTCGGGCAGGTGCCGCTCGGCCAGCCGCACCGCCTCGGCGCCGTCGCCGGCCTCGCCGACCACCTCCATGTCGCTGTTGGCCTGCAACAGCATCCGCACGCCCGCGCGGACCAAGGCCTGGTCGTCGGCGATGAGCACACGGATCACGCGGCGCCCCTGGTGGCGGGCAGGCTGGCGGCCAGCAGCCAGCCGCCGTCCTCGACGGGGCCGGCGGTCAGGGTGCCGCCGAGCGCCTTGACCCGCTCGCGCATGCCCGCCAGGCCCCGGCCGGAGGACGGCAGGCGCTCGATGCCGGTGGGCGGGCGGCCGTTGCGGATCTCGACGGCCAGGCCGTCGCCGTCGGAGCAGACGCAGACGCGGACCTTCGTCCCTGGTCCTGCGTGTTTGAGCACGTTCGTGAGGCCTTCCTGGACGATGCGGGCCGCCGAGGTCCGGGCGATGAGCGAGGCGTGGGCGGTGTCAGGGTCGAGGGTCAAGTCCACCACGAGTCCGGCGGCCGCCATCCGCTCGGCCGACTCGCGCACCACGTCGGCGGGGTCGGCGAGCAGGCCGGGCTGGCGGTCAGGGTCGCGCAGCAGGTCGATCAGCCCGCGCAGGTCCTGCAGCACCTGGTGGCCGGTCTCGCGGATGTCGGTCAGCGCGTCGGCGACCGGGCCGTCCGGCGCGGTGTAGCGGGCGGCGCTGGCCCGCAGCACCATGGCGCCGACGTGGTGGGCGACGATGTCGTGCACGTCGCGGGCGATGCGCTCGCGCTCGGCGAGCTGGTCGGCGCGGACCTGCGCCACGGTGAGCCTGGTCGACTCGCTCGCCCGCAGCCGTTCGGCCGCGGTGGCGGCCTGCTTGACGCCGAGGTAGCGGCCGATCGCGACCGGCGTGACCACCAGCGCGCACAGCACGGCGGCGCGGAACGCGGTCACCTCGGTGCCCGGACCGACGACCGCGACGGCGGCGAGCACGCAGGTGGCGAGATAGGCGAGGGACGTCCAGGTCCAGGAGGCCACCCGCATGGCGAACACGCCGAGCGCGACGAGGGTCAGGACCAGGCAGGTGTTGACCGCCTCGGTGAGGTAGGCGTCGGCGGCCACCAGCAGGACGGCCTGGAACAGGAAGACCAGTCCGGGCAGCCGCCTGGCGACGCCGAGCGCCAGGCCGGCCGCGACGGCGAGCAGCCCGATGGCCCAGGCGGGCCGGCCTCCGGCATGCCAGCTCGTCCAGGTGCTGAGCACGGTGTGCGCGACCCCGCCCGCGGCCAGGAGCACGTCCGGGGTGATGTCGCGGTGCTCCGGCCGGCCTGCCGATCCGCGCAGGTAGCCGCCGACGATCGCGGGGAACAGGGTGATTCCCGCGGCGTACAGCCACGCGTTGAAGGCCACACCCGGATCCGCCAGGTTGATCCCGGTGGCGATCCCGGCCACCCCCACGGCGACCGCGAGGGCGCGCCGGCCCGCGCTGTAGGCGGTGACGCCGACCGCCACGAGCAGCAGCATCTGCGCCGTGTTGGAGCTGAACGCCTCGATCCGGTCGGTGAGGACCAGGGCTGCCGACAGCCACAGGGCGGTCGGCAGCGGCCATCGCCGCACGAAGCCCATCGGCGCGCCGACCAGTAAGGCCAGCGGCAGGACCGTGAGATGCGGCGGCAGGTCCGCTGTCCGCGCCTGACCGGACATCAGCAGGTCCAGGCCGACGCCGGCCGCGGCGAGGAGCAGATCGAAAGGCACGCCGCGCCAACGCCAACTCATGAGGTAAAGGTATCCAGGTCAGGCCCCGGGACAGTCCTCCGGGAGAGGGATACCGTCTCCTCCTTGTGGCCGGAGCTCCGCCCCCTGGATGGACGCAGCATCAGATCTTTACCCATACCGTCAATGACATGTCGAACGACAGCGCACTGTTCCTCGGCCAGTTCCTGCGGGCGCCGGCCAGCATCGGCGCCATCGCCCCCAGCTCTCAGCGCCTGGCGGCGGCGGTCTGCGCGCCGGTGCCCGAGCGCGGTGAGCCGACCGTGGTCGAGCTGGGCCCCGGTACGGGCCCGTTCACGCTGGAGATCCAGCGCAGGCTGGGGGGACGTGGCCATCACCTGGCGGTGGAGCTCAACGAGCCGATGGCGAAGATCCTGGCAGCGCGCTTCCCCAAGGTCGACGTGGTGCACGGGGACGCCGCCCGGCTGACCGAGTTGCTCGCGGAGCGGGGACTGCGCCAGGCGGACGTGGTGGTCAGCGGCCTGCCGTGGGCGGCCTTCCCCCGTGAGTTGCAGCGCGGGCTGCTGAGCGCGGTGACCTCGGCGATGAATCCGTCGGGCGCCTTCACCACGTTCTCCTACGTGCACGCGATCCCGCTGGCGCGGGCCCGCCGCTTCCGCGCGCTGCTGGCCGACCGGTTCGAGGAGGTCGTGGCCGGGCGGACGGTGTGGCGCAACGCGCCTCCCGCGTTCGTCTTCCACGCGCGCCGCCCTCGGCCTGCGGCGGATTCTCCTACCATGACGTAATGGACTTCTCCCTCCCCGAGAGCGCCCTCGCGGTGCAGCGCGGCATCGGCGACATCTGCTCCCGGTACGACCTGGACTACTGGCAGCGCTGCGAGAGCGACAAGCGCTGGCCCGAGGAGGTCTGGGCGGAGCTCGGCAAGGGCGGCTGGCTGGGCCTGGCCGTCCCGGAGGAGTACGGCGGCGGCGGGCAGGGGCTGCTGGAGCTCGCCGTGGCCACCGAGACGATCGCGGCCTCGGGCGCGGCGGGCGGTTCGGCCTTCACGTACGTGCTCACGCCCGGATTCGGCGCGCTGACCCTGGCCAGGCACGGCAGCGACGAGCAGCGGGCGGAGCTGCTGCCGCGGCTGGCCACCGGCGAGGTGGAGACCTGCTTCGCGCTGACCGAGCCGGACGCCGGGTCCAACTCGCTGGCGATCACCACGTCGGCCCGCCGCGACGGCGGCGACTATGTGATCAACGGCCAGAAGATCTGGATCACCGGCGTGCAGCGGGCCACCTGGATGCTCCTGGTCACCAGGACGATCCCGGCGGCCGAGGCCAAGCCGCGCACCAGCGGGCTGACCGTCTTCCTGGTCAACGTGCCGGAGGCGGTCGCGGCCGGGCGGCTGTCCTACCAGCCGATCCCCAAGCTGGGCGCCAACACCACCCCGTCCAACATGGTCTTCATCGACGACCTGCGGGTGCCCGCCACCAGCGTGGTCGGGCAGGTCGACGAGGGCGCGGCGGTGCTGTGGGACATCCTCAACCCGGAGCGCATCCTGCTGGCGGCCTCCGCGCTGGGCGGGGCCGAGGTGGCGCTGCGGGTGGCCGTCGCGTACGCCAAGGAACGCGAGGTGTTCGGCCGCCCGATCGGCGCGAACCAGGCCATCGCGTTCCCGCTTGCCCAGGTCAAGGCCAAGATCGAGCTGGCCCGGCTGATGATCTACAAGGCGGCCTGGTCGTTCGACCGGCGGCTGCCGTGCGGCACCGAGGCCAACATCGCCAAGCTGACGGCCTCGCAGGCGGCGTGGGAGGCGGCCGACGCGGCGTTCCAGACGCACGGCGGCATGGCGTACTCACTGGAATACCCCGTTGCCAGACTGCTCACCGACGCCCGGATCGGGAAGGTCGCACCTGTGACGGAGGAGCTGCTGCTCAACTTCCTCGCAACCCAGGTGCTGGGCCTGCCCCGCAGTTTCTGACCGTCGCCTCTGCCCGCCCGCCGCCCGTCGTCGCCGGTCCGCATGCCTCGGCCGGAGGGGAATCCCTCTCGCGCGCCTCTTCGGCCTCGGCCTGGTTCACCTACCTCCGCATGGGAGGGTGAGCGACCTCCTCTGCGTTCGGGTGGCCGGCCGGGCGTCGTCGGGCCGCTGCTTCGTCCCCCGGGGCAGCGTTCTCGGCCTCGGCTGACAGGCCCGCCGCGTGCGCGTGCCGGCGCCCTTGGTGACCAGCCACTTCTTTGTCGTGCATGGGTTTGCGCCTACCCTCGGCACGCGGGTGAAACCACCGCTCAGGAGAAGGCCGCGGACCGCTTCTCGCGCGGACCGCGAGGCACGGCGACAGGCGCGAGACGCGAGGCGACCGGCGCGAGACGCGGGGCGAGGCGACAGGCGCGGGGGCGGCCGGCGCGCGGGGCGAGGCGACAGGCGCGGGGCGGCCGGGGGCGCGGGGAACCCCGTGCTCAGCTCACAGGGACGCTCTGAGGCTCACAGCGACGTCCTGAGGCGCGCCGCGACGTAGTCACGGGCCTCGA
This sequence comes from Nonomuraea glycinis, assembly GCF_035920485.1. Classification (GTDB taxonomy): domain Bacteria; phylum Actinomycetota; class Actinomycetes; order Streptosporangiales; family Streptosporangiaceae; genus Nonomuraea; species Nonomuraea glycinis. Next base: position 7,341,376 of record NZ_CP109166.1, on the reverse strand, counting down.
CCGCCTGGTCGAACAGCCTCGGCAGGCCGAAGAAGCTGTGCACCGCCCCGTCGAACCTGCGCACCTCGACGGGCACGCCCGCCTCGGCCAGCCGCTCGCCGTAGCGCTCGCCCTCGTCGCGCAGCACGTCGCAGCCGGCGGTCAGCACGGTGGCCGGCGCCAGGCCGGCCAGTGACGGCAGGCGCAGCGGCGACAGGCGCGGGTCGGCCAGGTCGGCGCCGGCGGCGTACTGCCGGACGAACCAGGCCATCTCCTCGGCGTCCAGGCCGAACCCCTTGGCGAACTCGGTGTAGCTGGGGGTGTCCTGGCGCGTGTCCAGCACCGGATAGATCAGCACCTGGTGGGCCAGGCGCAGCCCGGCGTCGCGCGCCTGCCAGGCGGCCACGGCGGCGAGGTTGCCGCCCGCGCTGTCGCCGACCAGGGCGATGCTGCCGTTGCTCTGGTAGAAGGCGGGCCGGGCGAAGATGTCGCGCAGCACGGTCCAGGCGTCGTCGGCGGCGGCCGGGAACGGGTGCTCGGGGGCGAGGCGGTAGTCGACGGAGACGACGACCGCGCCGGTGCGGATGGCCAGATCGCGGCCGAGCGCGTCGTTGCGCCGGACGCTGCCGAACACCCAGCCGCCGCCGTGGAAGTAGACGACCACGGGCAGCGGCTCGTCGCCGCGGTCGGCGCGGTAGATGCGCACGGGCACGCCCTCGGCCGTCTCGTCGCGGACGTGCGGCAGTTGCGGCAACGGCCCGCGCTGGGCGGCCAGGCCGTCGTGCGCGCGCATCTCCTGGATCCGCTCCAGGTCCAGCTCGGCCAGGTCGGTGTTCAAGTCCGACGGGTAGTCGGTGAGGTACTCCCGTGCCTGAGGGTGCAGCGGCATGATCGCAGCCTAGCGGGCCGCTTCCACGAGCGCATCGAACAATCCGTTGTCGTCCCCGCGCTCGGGATGCCACTGAACGCCCACGGCGAAGCGGTGTCCCTGCAGCTCGATGCCCTCCACGATCTGGTCGTCGGCCCAGGCCACCGCCAGCAGGCCGGTGCCGAGCCGGCGCACCGACTGGGTGTGCGGGGCGACCACCTCGACGTGGTCGCCGACCGCCTTGCCGAGCTTGCTGGACACGCTCACCTGGATGCGGTGCGGGGTCGCGGGCTCGGCGTGCCGGTCGTTCTCCAGCATCTCGGGCAGCCACGGGATCAGGGTGCCGCCCTGGGCGACGTTCAGCAGGTGCATGCCGCGCGAGATGCCCAGGATGGGCACCTCGGCCCGCACCGCCGCCCTGGCCAGCGCCAGCTCGAACCGGTCGCGCTGCGGCTGCGCCGCGGGCACGCGCTCGTCCTGCTCGCCTCCGTAGGCCGCGCCGCCGACCTCGACCCCGCCGGTGAGCACCACGCCCCGCAGCCCGCGTACGTAGTCGTCGGCGGCGTGCGGGTTGAGCGGTGGCAGCACCACGGGGGCGCCGCCGGCCCGCTCGACGGCCTTGGCGTAGGCGGGTGGGGACAGCACCGCCTCCCGCACCCAGACATCCCAGCGGGCGGCTTCGAAGTAGGCGGTGATGCCTATCAGCGGTCGGGACATGCGTTCTCCAGGGGGAGCGTTCTCCAGGCGGCAGGGGCGGGTGTCCGTGCCGGCGCCGGTCGGGCAGCCACCCGCCCATCATGACGCACTCCATTTCGGTTATGTCGCTTCTCCCGCAGATCTCCTTCCCCCTGCCTGTCTCGATCCTGGTGTCCGGACCGGCCGGGCGCCCGCGGGAGGGCGAGGTGGGGATACGGCCGGTAGAAATATTCAGATAAGACCGCTTTCCACGTTGAACGCGAATGCAAGTTTTATTCACCTTGCCGGATCGAAACGCGCTCAGGCGAATGATGGCGTCGTTACGGACAGTTCAGACGTGCCCGTCATTAGGGCGAATCGGTTGTGAGGCCGGGACGGCGGTGTAACACTGGTTTTCGAGCGACCGGACGTGCCGGGGTCGACCGGACGCTCGTCACCCGGAACCGTCAGGGAGGTGGGCCACGACGATCGGAGTTCGATTCCGGTCAAGAGGACGGGTTGGGTATATGTCGATAAATCCGCGTCTGGTAAAAGAGAGTTTCGCCCTCATCGAACCGGTGGCCGACAAGGCGGCCGCCTACTTCTACGGCCGGCTGTTCGCCGAGAACCCGCATCTGCGCGGGATGTTCCCCCCTGCCCTGGACGTACAGCGGGATCGGCTCTTCGGCGCGCTGACCCGCGTCGTGTGGAGCCTGGACAGTCCGGGCAGCATGACGTCGTTCCTCAGCCAGATGGGCCGGGACCATCGCAAGTACGGCGTCACCGCCGAGCACTACACCGCCATCGGCACGGCCATGCTGGCCACCGTGCGGCGCTTCGCCGGCGAGATCTGGAACGACGAGATCGAGGCCGCGTGGGTGTCGGCCTACACCGCGGCGGCCAACATCATGATCGAGTCCGCCGAGGCCGACGCGGGCGTCTCCCCCGCGTGGTGGCTGGCGGAGGTCGTCGAGCACCGGCGCCCGCACGACGACATCGCGGTCATCACCCTGCGCCCCACGCAGCCGCTGCCGTACACGGCCGGTCAGTACGTCAACGTGCAGGTCTCGCGCTGGCCGCGGGTGTGGCGGACGTTCTCCATCGCGAACGCGCCGCGTGCGGACCACTCGATCCGGCTGCACGTGCGCTCGGTCCCCGGCGGGTGGGTCTCCGGCACCCTGATCAGGGACACCCGCGTCGGCGACACGCTCATGCTCGGGCCGCCGATGGGCACCATGGCGGCGCCGGAGGACAAGCCCCGCGACCTGCTGTTCGTGGCGGGCGGCACCGGGCTGGCGCCGCTGAAGGCGATCATCGAGCAGGTCATCGCCTCCGGCCACCGGCCCGGCATCCACCTGCTGTACGGCGCGCGCACCTCGGCCGAGCTGTACGACCTGCCGGACCTCATCCGGATGGAGTCGTCCTTCCCCTGGCTGCAGGTGCTGCCCGTGGTCTCGGACGAGCCCGCCTACGACGGCAGGCGCGGCCGTCTTCCGGAGGTGACGCAGCGGCTGCGCTCCTGGACCGAGCACGAGGTGTACGTGTGCGGGCCGGCCGCCATGGTCGACGAGACGGTCTCCCGCCTGCAGTCCGACGGCGTGCCGCTGTCGCGCATCCACCGCGACGTCGTGCACTCCGAGCGGTGACCGGAGAGCCGTGACCGGAGAGCGGTGGCCGGGAGCTGTGACCAGGAGGGGTGACCGGGAGCAGTAACCGGGCTCAGCCGAAGGCGGCGGCGGTCTCCTCGTCGTTGGGCCAGAACATCTCGATGGCCAGCTCGGAGACCGTCACGTCCACGGGCGAGCCGAACGTGGCGAGGGTGGTGAACATCGACAGGATCGTGGCGCCGTGCCTGATCCGCAACGGCAGCAGGATGTCGGAGGGACCGGGGACATGCGCCACAGTGAGGTCGACGCCCGGATAGACGTAGCCGACGAGCTCGTCGTGCAGCTCGGCCAGCCGCCCGTCGCCCGACATCTCGGCCTGCCTGCGCAGCCGGTGCAGCAGGTGGGCCCGCACCTCGGCGAGGTTGACCAGCCTGCCGCCCATCGCGTCGGGGTGCAGCGACAGGCGCATCACGTTGACCGGCTCGCGCAGCAGCTCGGCCGGCACGCCGTCCATGAACAGGGCGGCCGCCGAGTTGGCCGCCACCAGGTTCCATCCGGCGTCCACGACCAGCGCGGGGTACGGCTCGCAGCCGGCCAGGATCTTGTCCAGCGCCTCCCGTACCGAGCGCAGCCGGGGGTCATGCACCTCGCGCTCGGGGAACACCGGCGCGAACCCGGCGGCGACCAGCAGCCTGTTGCGGTGCCGCAGCGGCACCTCCAGCTCCTCGGTCAGCTTGATCACCATCTCCCGGCTCGGCCGGGCGCGGCCGGTCTCCAGGAAACTGATGTGCCGGGACGACACGTCGGCGTCGATCGCCAGATCGAGCTGACTCACCCGGCGCCGCTGACGCCACGATCGCAACAATCCACCAAAAGTCTCTTCTTGTACGGCAAGCGCTCCCATGGTCAGCCACGTTATCTGTCAGTGGGAAGTGCGACGATTACCTCTCAGGTCATCAGGCGACGGCGGCCGTCGTGCCGAATGCGATGAAACGCCCAGTCCTCGGCGGTGCCCGCCACCGCGTGGCACGATGGCCGGAAGCGAACATGGGAGCGATGCCATGACTGACGCAATGCTCGCGATCGGCACCCGCAAGGGCCTGTTCCTCGCCCGCTCGTCCGGTGGCGGACCGTTCGAGGTCGAGCCGATCCAGTTCTCCACGGTCGCGGTGCACTCGGTGGCGATCGACACCCGCGGCACCACCCCCCGCCTGCTGGCCGGCATCGAGTACGGCCACTTCGGCCCCTCGGTGGTCTACTCCGACGATCTCGGCAAGACCTGGCAGGAGGCCGAGCGGCCGCCCGTCGCCTTCCCCGAGCGGACCGGGACGACCCTGGCCAGGGTCTGGCAGCTCCTCCCCTCCCCGTCGGAGCCGCAGGTGGTCTGGGCGGGGGTGGAGCCGGGCGCGCTGTTCCGGTCACAGGACGGCGGCGTCACCTACGACCTGGTCGAAGGGCTGTGGGAGCACCCGCACCGGCAGCACTGGGAGCCGGGCGGCGGCGGGCTCTGCCTGCACACGATCATCCCGCACCCGTCCGACCCGCGGATCATGGGCGTGGCGGTGTCGACGGGCGGCTTCTACCGCACCGGCGACGGCGGCCGGTCCTGGGAGGCGGCCAACCAGGGCATCCGCGCGCCGTTCATGCCCGAAGGGCAGCAATATCCGGAATACGGCCAGTGCGTGCACAAGGTGGTCATGCACCCGTCCCGCCCCGAGCGGCTGTTCCTGCAGCACCACTTCGGCGTCTACCGCAGCGACGACTTCGGCTCCTCCTGGCAGGACATCGGCTCGCCGCTGCCCTCGGACTTCGGCTTCCCCATCGTGGTCCACCCCACCAGGCCCGACACCGTCTACGTGCTGCCGCTGCACGCCGACCTCGACCGCACCCCGGTCGGGCACCACTACCGCGTCTACCGCAGCGACGACGCCGGCGACACCTGGCAGCCGCTGGACCGGGGCCTGCCCGAGGAGCCGGTGTACGCCTGCGTGCTGCGCGACGCGATGACGGCCGCCGAGGCGGGCGTGTTCTTCGGCACCCGCGACGGCGAGGTCTACGGCTCGCGGGACGACGGCGAGAGCTGGTCGCTGGTGGGCAGGCACCTGCCCGACGTGCTGACCGTGCGCGCGGCGGTGCTGTGAGCATGGCCAAGTCCGTGATGATGGTGGTGTTCGTGCTGCCCAGCTCGCTGCGCCGGTGGGTCAGCGGGCGCACCGAGGTCAAGGTGTTCGCGGTCGGCGCCGACCGCGACTCCCCGCCCACCCTGGGCGCGGCCCTGGACGTGCTGCGCCGCACCCACCCGCTGCTGGAGGAGCGCATCCGCGACGAGTACGGGCGCATCCGGCGGCACATCAGCATGATCGTGTGCGGCGAGAACTCCCGTGGCCTCGGCGGCCTCGACTGTGCGATGCCGCCGGGCGCGGAGGTCTACGTGCTGCCCGCGCTCGCCTGAGCGGCGGGCACGCGGCTCCTCAGGGGGATTAAGGGGCGACTCTGCCGTTGGCGATGAAGGCGGCGTGGGTGAGGGGCATGAGCCCGGCCCAGACCTCCTCCATCCGCTCGGCCACCATCTCGATCTCGCGCTGCGGGAACGACGGCACCCTGGCCTGCTCGTGCTGGGTGCGCAGGGACAGGAAGTGCATGAGCGAGCGGGCGTTGCAGGTGGCGTACATCGTGGAGAACACGCCCACCGGCAGCACCGCGCGCGCCACCTCACGGGCCACGCCCGCTTCCAGCATCTCCTGGTAGGCGGCGTAGGACTGGCGGTAGGCGCCCTCCATCGCCTCGGTGACGAGCTTGTGCTGCTCGGGGGTGCCCTCGGTGAAGACGTAGTGCCCCGGCTTGCCCTGCTGCACCAGCTTGCGCTCCGGGCCGGGCACGTAGAAGGCGGACTGGAGCTCGCGGTAGCGGCCGCTCTCCTCGTTGTAGGACCAGCCCACCCGGTGGCGCTGGAACTCGCGGAAGACGAAGATCGGCGCGCTGACGAAGAACGTCATGGAGTTGTGCTCGAACGGGCTGCCGTGCCGGTCGCGCATCAGAAAGTTGATCAGCCCCTTGGAGCGCTCGGGGTCCTTGTCGAGCTCCGCCAGGGACTGCTCGCCCGCCGTGGACACGCGCGCCGCCCACAGCACATCGCGGTCCGAGGCGCTGTGCTTGACCAGCTCCACCGTCACGTCGTCCAGAAAACGCACTCGTCGATCCCTCCGTCTGCGAACAGGCCGCCCGCCATCGTACGCCTGCCGCGCCCTGGTCACGGGACGCGGCAGGCGGGTCCGGCGTACCGCCCTAGCAGCGGCGGGCCGGCCGGGTGCGGGTGACGAGGTCGGTGTCGGCCGCGGTGCCGTCGAGCCAGACGACCCGTTCACCGTCCCCGGCGGCGAACAGGAACTGCTCACCCCGGTTGCAGGAGTAACGCTGGAGCGTGCCGCCGTTGAGCGGAACCTGGAACAGCTTGGGCAGGTCGGCGTTGTTCGCCACGGTGAAGTCCGGGATGAGCCCGATGGTCACCGCCGAGTCGCCGGCGTCCATCCAGATGGGGAAGCCCACCTCCGGCCCGTCGGGGACGAGCGCGGTGGCGCCCGTGCCGTCGGCGGCGGCGCGCATGATGCCGTAGGTGCCGTCGTTGTCGGTGTCCACGGCCCAGACCAGGTGCCGCGAGGTCAGGACGGGCACCGCGGACGCGGACGGGCCGTCGCCGGTGGCGGGCACCTCGGGCAGCACGGTCCGGGTGCCGGTGGCCAGGTCGTAGAGGACCGGGGTGCTGTGCGGGACGCCGCCTTCGACCTTCCACCGCAGGTAGGCCAGCTTGCCGCGGTTGAGCGACGGCTGCAGGCCCTGGGCGCCGTCCACGGCGGAGACGCCGACCGGCGCGGCCGTGCCGCGCTTCAGCCAGACCTGGGCCTCGCCGGTGTCCAGGTTCACCTCCTCCCAGGCGAGGTCGTCGCCGGAGACCACCACGGAGGCCACCAGCCGGGCGGTCTCGTGCACGACGGTGGCCGGCGCGCGGCCGTCGAGGGGCCGCGACAGGATCCGGAAGCTGGTCTGCGCGTCGTCGTAGGAGACCCAGACGGCCCGGCGGCCGTCCGTCGCGGGCGCGGTGTTCCACCGGTCGTCGTCCGACAGCCGCACCGCCTTGCCGCCGCTCACCCGCCCGGTGCGGATGACGGTGGGCCCGGTGGCGTCGAAGGTGGAGTCCACCACCACGTACCTGTCCCCCGCCACGTCGGGCTTGACGAAGGCGTCGGTCAGGCCGTCGATCAGGACGCGGCTGTCGGTGGCGATCCGCCGGTCCCAGCCGGGCTTGATGCCGTGCCGGTCGAAGGCGCGCGCGATCGTGGTCCGGTCGCGGGCCGGCAGCCGGGCCGCGCGGGCGGCGGACTCGACGGCGCGGCGGCCGTCCTCGAAGTCGTCGAGCGGCGTCATGTACTCCGTCAGCGCCTTGTAGACGACCTTGTCGGTCGCGGGACCGCCGAGCTTCTCCCTGACGTCCCACAGGGCGCCGGAGAAGATGGTGGAGTTGGAGTGCACGCCGCCGCCGTCGGAGGCGACGGTGACGCCGAGGTAGTCCTCGGCGGCGTTCCGGTCGTCGTCGAGGTCGCGGGTGGCGCACTCGACGGGTGTGGCGTTCTTGCAGAAGTCCTCGCCCAGCAGGCTCGCCTCCGGGTCGGACATGGGGATGCCGAGGGTGTCGACCTCGATGGCGTTGCCGAAGTAGTCGGCCAGGCCCTCGTTCATCGCGCCCGACTGGCCGAGGTAGACCAGGTCGGCGCTGTTGGTGATCACTCCGTGCGTCATCTCGTGCCCGACGACGTCGAGGGCGGCGGCGAAGGAGTGGAAGTCGGGGCCGCCCCCGCCGTAGACCATCTTGGTGCCGTCCCAGAACGCGTTGGCGAACGGCTCGCCGAGGTAGGTGACGTTGACGACGGAGTGCATGGTGCCGCCCGCGCCGTCCAGCCCTTCGCGGCCGAGCCGGCGGTAGTACTCGTACACCTGGCCGGCGCCCCAGTGGGCGTCCACGGCGCCGCTGTCGGTGTGCTGCGGGCCGAAGGCCGGGGTGGGCGACTGGGCGAGTTTCGTGCCGTCCGGGACGCCGCTCCCCAGGTAGTCGAAGACGTCGCCGCCGGCGGCGTCGTAGGTGAGGATCTCGCCGGTGGCGCCGTTCCACATCGGGCGGGCCCGGTCGCGCAGCTCGTAGGCGTCGCCGGCGTTCTGGTAGGCGTTGAGCGTGCGCTGCTCGCCGTGCGCGCCCTGGCCGGTCGCCTGTACGGGGCCCTCGAAGTGGAGCCTGTCGACGGCGAACAGCGGGGCGCCGGAGCGGGCGTCGACGTACGCGTCCCGCAGGACGGGCCGCTTGGCGGCGCGGTCGTGGCCCTTGAGCGGGATTCGCCAGGCCAGCACGCCGGTGCCGCGCGGCACCACGACGAGCTCGCCGGCGCCCGCCTCGACGCTCTCGCGGGTGATCCGGTTCTTGGTCAGCAGGGCGCGGGCGAGCTTGCCGGCCGTCTCGGCGGTGACGGTCGGGGTCGGGTCGACGCTCAGCTCGGTGTGGAAGCGGCCGCCCGCGCCGGTGACCACCCGCTGCCCGTCCTGGTCGGCGAAGTGGACCAGGTACTGGCCGCCGAACACCGGCAGGTCCCGGTGCCGCTGGGCGAACCTGACCGTCACGTCCGCGCCGTCGGTGATCGTCTGGAGGGGGACCAGGTCGTCGGGGTTCAGGTGGTAGCGCGGGTCTTCCAGGTGCGTCTTGGCGGCCTGGACGGGGTCTCCCGCCCGGGCGGGCTCGGCGAGGCCGCTCACCTCGGCGGGGGCCTCGGTGCCGGCGCGGGACTCCACCTGGGGTGGCGGGTCGTCCGCGGCGGCGGTTCCGGGTACGGCGAGCGTGGCGGCTAACGCGGCGATGGCCGTGAGAATGCTGGGACGCCAGGACACGACACCTCCTGGTGTGGCGTAGGAGTACTGGCGCCCCGATCATGACAGCCGACTTGACTGGCAGACAAATCACAATTTGATTACCAATGTACGGAAATAGCGATTTCCATCCGTACAAAACATGCAGAAAGCCCGAAAAGGCAGGTGGCGCGTGTCGAGCCGTGAAATAGGGCGCTAAAGGCGATATATCCGGCGGGCATTACCGGAGCCGATCATGTGCGCGATTCTGGCGGCGTCGGCGGCGCTCCACTCCCCCTCGTCGAGCCGTGCCTTGAGCGCCTTGCCGAGGGCCCGCCTGAAGTGCACCGCGCCGAGCAGACAGCTCTCGGCCACGCCCCGGCCGCCGGAGCCGAACAGCAGCTTGTGGAACGGCGCCAGCTCCAGCGACTCCTCCATCAGCCGCGCCGAGCCCGCCCCCGTGTGCGCGAACGCGGGACCGGCGTCAAGGTAGACGTGCGGGAAGGCGTGCGCGAGATGGGCGGCCTGGCGCTGGAACGGGTAGCCGTTGAGCAGGACCACCGGCACGCCCATCGGCTGGAGCGCCCGGACGAAGCCGGCAAGCCGGGCGGGGTCGGCGCGGTGCGGGTCCGCCTCGCACTCGCCGAACCCGGTGTGGACCTGGATCGGCAGACCCCGCTCCCGCGCCACGTCGACCGCCGTCCAGATCAGGTGGCGCAGCAGGACGGCCTCGTCGAGCCGCCGCTTGGGGTCCGACAGCCGCCGGTTGGCCGCCGCGATCACCGAGCCGCGGCTCGGCCGGGACGGGTCGAAGTCCAGGCCGAGCCGGTAGGCGGCGACCGTCTTGAGCCCGACGGCCCGCACCGCCCTGGCGGTGAGCTCCTCGCCGAGGCCGTCCATGTAGTCGACGGCGGCCTGAGCCGTCTCGGCCACGTCCTGCTCGATCTGCTCGGCCCGGACGATCTCCTCGGCCGCCGCCGCGCCGCCGCGCCCCATCTCGGCGGCCGACAACAGGTCGACGCTCTCCACCCCGGTGTCCACCAGGAACACCACCACGCCCGCCGCCCGCAGCAGACGCCGGTTGACCTCGGCCGAGCCGAGTTCGGCGCGGCGGCTCACGTAGACGGCCGGGGGCGCGTGCGGCTCCAGATCGAGCACGGGGGCGCACCAGCGGCGGAGGCCGGCGCCGATCGGGGTGTCGAAGTGGGTGGTGCCGGGGGGCGCGGGACTCGCCCCCTCGTTGATGAGCAGCTCGAACTGCGCCCTGGACAGCTCGTCCCGGCGCACCCCATGGCAGGCGTGGTCGACGAGCGGGGCGAGCAGGGCGTCACGCACCGTGTCGGGCAGGTCTACGGGGAGCATGCGGCAGACTCTAAAGGCTGGCCGCATGCCCCGTGGACGTTTTACCGACGAGTTAGGCGGACCTGCGGGAAAGCCGCAGGACGTTCGCGATGACCTGCGCGCCGGCCCCGCCCTCCGCGGTGAGGATCGACTCGGGGTGGAACTGCACGGCGAAGCGCCGGTTGGCGGTGTCCTCGATCGCCATCACGTTGCCGTCGGGCGTGACCGCCGTCGGGGTGAAGCCGACGACCCCGGGCCGCTTGGCGTGCAGCGAGTGGTAGCGGGCCGCGGTGAACTCCTCGGGCAGCCCGTCGAGCAGCGCGCTGCCGCCCAGCCGGGCGACCCGGCCGCGCTTGCCGTGCTCGGGGTAGTCCAGCAGCTCCAGGCTGCCTCCGGCCTGCTCGACCATCGCCTGCAGCCCCAGGCAGACGCCGAAGACCGGCAGCTCGCGGGCGTAGATCTCGTCGATCAGCGCCGCCATGCCGAAGTCGGACGGCCAGCCGGGGCCGGGCGAGAGCACCACCAGGTCGGGGCCGATCTCGTCGATGGTCTGCGCGGGGAAGCCGTGGCGCAGGGTGACCACGTCGGCGCCCTCCTGGCGGAAGTAGTCGGCCAGGGTGTTGACGAAGGAGTCCTCGTGGTCCACGAGCAGCACCTTCATGCCCTGGCCCGACTGCCGCCTGGGCACGGCGACGGGCGCCGCCTCGGGCTGGTTGACGGCGGCGAGCGCGCCCAGCAGGGCGCTGGCCTTGAGCTCGGTCTCGCGCTCCTCGGCCTCCGGGTCGGAGTCGAACAGCAGCGTGGCGCCGGCCCGCACGGTCGCGATGCCGTCCTTGACCTGGGCGGTGCGCAGGGTGAGCCCGGTGTTCATGGAGCCGTCGAAGCCGATGAAGCCGATGGCGCCGCCGTACCACCGGCGGGTGGTGGCCTCGTGGTCCTCGATGAACTGCATGGCCCAGGTCTTGGGCGCGCCGGTGACGGTGACGGCCCACATGTGGGTCAGGAAGGCGTCCAGGGCGTCGAACTCGGGGCGCAGCCGGCCCTCGATGTGGTCGACGGTGTGGATCAGGCGCGAGTAGAGCTCGATCTGGCGGCGGCCGATGACCTTGACCGTGCCGGGGACGCAGACGCGCGACTTGTCGTTGCGGTCCACGTCGGTGCACATGGTGAGCTCCGACTCCTCCTTGACGCTGGTCAGCAGGGTGCGGATGGCCTCGGCGTCCTCGACCGGGTTGGCGCCCCGGGCGATCGTGCCGGAGATGGGGCAGGTCTCGACCCGGTCGCCGCTCACCCGGACGAACATCTCGGGCGAGGCGCCGACCAGGTGCTCGCCCTCGCCGAGGCTGATGATGAACTCGTACGGGGCCGGGTTGCTGTGGCGCAGGCTGCGGTAGAAGGCGGCGGGGTCGGTGCAGGTGGCGTGGAAGACCTGGCCGGGCACGACCTCGAACAGGTCGCCGCGCTTGAACTTCTCCTTGGCCGCGGCCACGACCTTGGCGTAGTCACCCCTGACCGGGTCCGGCGGCAGCTGCGCGGGCGCGGCGAGCGGGGTGGACTCGCCGGTGCGCTCCAGGCCGCGGGTGGTGGCGCCGTCCACGGTGAACTCGTAACGGATGTCGACGCAGGTCTCGCGCTGCCTGTCGATGACGACGAGCCGGTCGGGCAGGTGCAGGACGAGGTCGCGCTGGTCGTCGGGGCGGGTGAGCTCCTGCCTGATCGGCTCGAACTGGAAGGCCAGGTCGTAGCCGAAGGCGCCGTAGAGGCCCAGGTGCGGGTCGTCGCCCTTGAAGGCGGCGATGACCTCGCGGATCGCGGTGAAGACGGTGGGCCTGCGGCTGCGCAGCTCCTCGGGGAGCAGGTCCTCGGACTCGTCGACGCGCACCTCGACGTAGTCGGCGGTGGGCTCCTCGACCGGCTTGCCGGCGGCCAGCAGGCAGGAGGAGACGGCGGGCAGCACGACCCTGCCGCGCGCGTTGAGCGCCCTGGCGGAGATGGTGCGGCCCTTGGCGACGAGCTCCACGCAGGGGTCGACGTAGCCGAACGCCCATCGGCTGTAGCGGCCGGGGTAGTCCATGCCGGAGGAGAAGGCGCCGCCGCGCCTGTGGCCCAGGGACGTCACGATCTCTTCGAGGGCGTCTTCCGACACCTGGCGCACTTCGCGCTCGACGCCGACGCCGCCGGCGGTGGTATATCCGCTCGTCTCCACTGCTGCCCCTTTTGCTATTCGACAATGATGAGCCCCGGGGGCGGACACGACAAAGGCCGCCTTCACCGGGGCGGCCGTCCGTTGAGGTATGCGAATCTCGCGCCGCCTAGAAGCGGCGCCACCACTGAAGCCGGGCGCGATTTCGCATGGGGCACAGATTACTCCGCTGGGCCAAGATCACGCAACGCGGACACGCCGGGCGGGGATCGGGTGGAAGCCGTACTGACAGGACGGACACAAAGGATCTAGTTTTGACCCAATGAGGCAGCCTTTGGCATGGCGATCCGTCACAGTGATCGCGGTCCTGCTGTTCGGTGTCCTGCTGGCGCTCAGCCCCGGCTACGGATTCCACCGCGACGAGCTCTACTTCCGGGTGCTGGCGGCGCATCCCGACTGGGGCTACGTCGACCAGCCGCCGCTGACGCCGATGCTGGCCAGGGCCGCCCTCGCGCTGTTCGGCGACAGTCTCACCGCGATCCGGGTGTTCCCGGCACTGTCCGTCGCGGTCCTGGTGTTCCTGATGGCGCTGATCGCGCGCGAGCTCGGCGGCCGCGGCGTGGCGCAGGCGCTGACGGCGGCGGGGACCGCCGGCGGCGCGTACACGATGATCGCCGGGCACACGCTGCTGACGGTCAGCCTCGACCTGCCGCTGTGGGCGGCGGCGATCCTGTTCGTCCTGCGGGCGCTGCTGCGCGACCCGCGCTGGTGGCTCGCGGCGGGCGCGGTCATCGGGCTCGCCACCTACAACAAGCATCTGATCGCGATGCTGGTGCTCGGGCTGGCCGGTGGGCTGCTGGCCGTGGGACCGCGCCGGGTGCTGGCGGGCCCGTGGGTGTGGGCCGGGGCGCTGCTCGCGCTGGCGCTGGCCGCGCCCAACCTGGTCTACCAGGCCACGCACGACTGGCCGCAGCTGGAGATGGCGGCGGAGCTGAGCGAGAACAAGGGCGACGGCATGCGGGCGCTCTTCGTCCCGATGCAGGTCCTGCTGTTCGGTCCGGTGGTGGCGGTGATCGGCGCGTTCGGGTTCGTCCGGTTATGGCGGGACACGCGCGTGCGGGCCCTGGCGGTGGCCTATCCGGTCACCGCCGTGCTCACCCTCATCAGCGGCGGCCGGTTCGACTACACGGCCGGGTTGATCCTGCTGCTGTTCGCCGCGGGCTGCGTGGGCGTCGAGGCGGCGGGCCCCGGCCGGGTCCGGTCGGGCGCGGTGTCGCTGGCGATGAACACGCTGGGCTGTGCGGTGATCGCGCTGCCGCTGATCCCGGTGGGCGTGCTCGCCAGGACGCCGGTGCCGGCGATCAACGAGGTGGCCCGCGAGGCGATCGGCTGGCCCCGGCTGGACGACGCCGTGGCCGGGATTCTGCGCTCGCTGCCGCCGGAGGACCGGTCACGCGCTGTGATCGTCACCGCCAATTACGGCGAGTACGGCTCGCTGTCAAGGGCCGGTCTGCCTCGCGTCTACTCGGGTCACAACCAGCTGTGGCAGTACGGTCCGCCGCCCGAGTCCGGGACGGTCGCGATCGTCATGGACATCGGCCCGATGCGCCGGGACCTGCAGTTCACGAGCTGTGAGCTGAGGGCCGAAGTTGACAATGGCGTCGGCATCGACAACGAGGAGCAAGGGGTGCGGATCCACCTCTGCAGGGGCCTTGACCAGCCATGGAGCACAACATGGCACAGATGGCGACATTTCAGTTGACCAGATCACGTTTCAGGAAATGTCAGATTTTGTTTGTGTTAAGCACTTGCTTTCCGAACTCGATCTCTTCACTCTTCTCGACGTAGGCGTAAAGATCAGCTCTACCGCTCAGCGCGAAGGAGAGTTGTGCTCAACACCCCCCGATGGCGTGTCCTCCTCATGGGAGCCGCCACTACTCTCAGTCTCGTCCTCCCCTACGGCGTCGCGCACGCGGCGCCCGACCCTGACAAGATCAGCCCCGCCGTCCAGCAGCAGCTCGACAGCGCGGACAAGGCCACCTTCTGGGTACGCGTCAAGGGCGGGGCCGACCTCACCGCCGCCCGCCGGGCCTCCTCCAAGGAGGTCAAGGCCGAACGGGTCTACGAGGCCAAGACCGATCATGCCGAGTCCTCGCAGGCGGGCCTGCGCACGATGCTGAAGTCGCACGACGTCGACTTCACGCCGTACTGGATCGTCAACGCCATCAAGGTGACGGCGAACGCCAAGGTGGCGGCCGCGATCGCCGAGCGGCCCGAGGTGGAGCGGATCGAGCCGGTCCGCACCCTCAGCGTGCCCAAGCCCGAGCAGGGCAAGGCGGAGAACAAGGTCAACGCGAACGAGTGGAACATCGACCGGGTCGGCGCCCCGCGGGTGTGGGACGAGCTGGGCAACCGCGGTGAGGGCATCGTGGTGGCCAACATCGACACCGGCGTGCAGTTCGACCACCCGGACCTGCAGGCGAACTACCGCGGCCACAACCCGGACGGCTCGGTGAGCCACGCCTACAACTGGTTCGACCCGGCCCAGATCTGCCCGACCTCCGCGCCGTGCGACAACAACGGCCACGGCACCCACACCATGGGCACCATGGTGGGCGCCAACGGCATCGGCGTCGCGCCGGGCGCGCAGTGGATCGCGGCCAAGGGCTGCGAGGCCAACTCCTGCAGCGACGCCTCCCTGCTGTCCGCCGGGCAGTGGATCCTCGCCCCCACGGACGCGGCCGGCGCCAACCCGCGCCCCGACCTCGCGCCCGACATCGTCAACAACTCCTGGGGCGGCGCCGGCTTCGACCCCTGGTACAAGGAGACGGTCGAGGCGTGGGTCGCCGCCGGGATCTTCCCGGCCTTCTCCAACGGCAACGAGGGCCCCAGCTGCACGAGCAGCGGATCGCCCGGCCAGTACGTCACCAGCTACAGCGCCGGCGGCTTCGACATCAACAACGCCCTGTACGCGCGCTCCAGCAAGGGCGCGGGCGAGAACGGCGAGATCAAGCCGAACATCGCGGCCCCCGGCGTGAACGTCCGCTCCTCGGTGCCCGGTGGCTACGCCTCCTTCACGGGCACGTCGATGGCCTCGCCGCACGTGGCGGCCACCGTGGCGCTCATCTGGTCGGCGTCGCCGAGCCTGAACGGTGACATCGAGGCCACCCGGCCGCTGCTCGACGTCACCGCGATCGACGTGGCCGACACCGCCTGTGGCGGCACCGCCGCCGACAACAACATCTGGGGCGAGGGCAGGCTCGACACCTTCGCCGCGGTCCAGGCCGCGCCGCAGGAAGAGGTGGGCGAGCTCAAGGGCGTCGTCACCGCCGACGGCGCGCCGGTGGCCGGCGTCACGGTCACCATCACCGGCCCGACCGGCCGCACGGTCGTCACCGGCGCGGACGGCGCCTACACCTTCGTCCGCCTGGTACCGGGCCAGTACGAGATCAGGGCCGCGAAGTTCGGCTATGCCACGGCGAGCGCGACCGCGACGGTCGTGGCCGAGCAGAGCGCGACCGCCGACGTGACGCTGACCCCGCTGGCCTCGGGCGTGGTGTCCGGCACGGTCACCACGGCCGGCACCGCCGAGGCGGGCGCCCGGATCCTGGCCGGCGGCACCCCGCTCAGCGCCGTCACCGACGCCGGCGGCCGCTACCGGCTCACCCTGCCCTACGGCGACTACGAGCTCAGCGTCGTGCCCGCCTCGCGCTGCTCCGGCGGCGACACCGCGTCCGTGACGGTGGGCGGTGACCTGACCAAGGACTTCGACCTGCCGCTGCGCGGCGACAACTTCGGCTACACCTGCGCCGGCGACACCGAGCCGTACGTGGCCGGGACCGACAAGCTCGCGCTCACCGGCGACGACGAAGCGGCCCAGGTCACGCTGCCGTTCGCGATCCCGTTCTACGGGGCCAACGAGACCAGGGCGTGGATCGCCACCAACGGCTTCGCCAGCTTCGCCGCCGACAGGTCCACCGCCGCCGGCAACGGCACGCTGCCCACGGCGGCCACGCCCAACCACGCGGTCTACCCGTTCTGGGACGACTTGGTGGTGGACGACCAGGGCGGCATCTACACCGGGGTCGTCGGCACGGCGCCGCGCCGCCAGTACGTGATCGAGTGGCGCAACGTCAGGTTCTTCAGCGACAGCACGCAGCGGATCTCGTTCTCGGCCCTGCTGGGCGAGGACGGGTCGGTGAGCTACCGCTACAAGGACATCGAGAGTGAGCGCGACCAGGGCGCCTTCGCCACGGTCGGCATCGAGAACCGGGCGGGCACCGACGCGCTGCTGTACTCCCTGAACGAGCCGGTGGTCTCCACCGGGCAGAGCCTCACCTTCACGGCGAGCCAGCACGGCCTGGTGACGGGCGTGGTGACCGACGCCAACGACGGCGAGCCGCTGCCGGGCGCGACCGTCAAGATCGGTGAGGTGGGGACCTTCACCACCGGGGCCGACGGCAGGTTCTCCGGCCAGGTGCTGGCCGGGGACTACGAGGTGGAGGTCGCCAAGGAGCACTACGGCACCTTCACCAAGCCCGTCACGGTCGCGCCCGGGACGCTGACCGCGGTCGACACGGCGCTGGTGACCGGCCGGGTGGCCGCCTCGGTGGCCGAGGTGACCGTGGTGGCGCCGACCGGCGCCAGCAGGACCCGGACGCTGGAGCTGACCAACCTCGGCTCGGCCACGCCTTACACCGTGAGCACGGAGTCGGCGGACTGGCTCAAGGTCGCGCCGGGCTCCGGCACCCTGGCCAAGAACCAGAAGACCACGCTGAAGATCACCGTCTCCAGCAACGGCGTGACGGCGGGCACGGTGCGCGCCGGCAAGCTGCTCATCCGGTCGGCCAGCGGCCGCCAGCCCGTCATCGAGATCGCGGTGAAGGTCGTGGTGCCCAAGCACCAGGTGGCCGTGGAGGTCGGCGGCAGCCGCAGGGTCACGGACGGGGCCGGGGACAACTGGGACCTCGACAAGAAGTACCAGACCGGCGGCTACGGCTACGTGGCCAACAGCAGCAGCACCGGCAGCACGAACAAGACGATCAAGGGCACCGACGACCAGTCGCTGTTCAGGACGGCCCGCGAGGGCATGCTGGAGTACCGCTTCGACCGCGTCCCCAACGGGGTCTACACGGTGGAGCTGGACTTCGCCGACATCGAGAACACCCGCCCCGGCCGGCGCGTGTTCGACGTGCTGGTCGAGGGGGAGCTGGCCATCCCGGCCCTCGACCTGGCCCTGGAGGCGGGCACGTACACGGCCGTGAGCAGGCAGTACACGGTGCGGGTCAGTGACGGGCAGCTCAACGTGCGCTTCGCCACCCGCGAGGGCTCGACGCTCGTCAACGCCATCAGGATCTCCGAGCGGCCCGACAAGGCCGCCTCCTAGATCCGCCGGCTCCGGAGCCCGTCCCACCGCCAGTGGGGCGGGCTCCGGCCCGCGGGCTACCGTTCTTCTCGCGGATTATGTTACTGGTAGGTAATGAGACGCGTTCGTGTTCAGCGCGACCTGCCCGTCCCGATGCCCGATGGCGTGCGGTTGCTGGCCGACCGTTACGAGCCGGTGGGGGCCGAGCGGGCGCCGGTCATCCTCGTCCGCTCCCCCTACGGCAGGCGCGGCCTGTTCGGGTTCATGTACGGGCGCGGGTTCGCCCGGCACGGCTTCCAGGTGGTGATCCAGAGCTGCCGGGGCGGCTTCGGCTCCGGCGGGCAGCTCGACCCGTTCGGCGACGAGCGCGACGACGGCCTGGCCACCCTCGCCTGGCTGCGCGAGCAGCCCTGGTACGGCGGCTCGCTGGCCATGTTCGGCCCCTCCTACCTCGGCTACACGCAGTGGGCCGTGGCCCCCGACGCCGGGCCCGAGCTCAAGGCGATGTCCACGCAGATCACCGCGTCGCAGTTCAGGGACGCCGCCTACGTGGGCGGGGCGTTCGCGCTGGAGTCGGCGCTGAGCTGGACCACGCTGACGGACTCCATGTCGCGCCGGTTCGGCGGTACGGCGGCGCTGACCGCGCCCAGGGTGACCCGGCGGGCGGTGCTGTCCGGGCGGCCGGTGGCCGAGCTCGACCTGGTCACGGCCGGGCGGCCGCTGCCCTTCTACCGCGACCTGCTCGCCCACCACGCCGACCCCGCGCCGTACTGGAGCAAGCGCGACTTCTCTCCCAGGGTCGGTGAGGTGGAGGCGGCGGTCACCATGCTCGGCGGCTGGTACGACGTGTTCCTGCCGTGGCAGCTCAAGGACTATCTCGCGCTGCGCGCGGCCGGGCGGCGGCCGTACCTGACGATCGGGCCGTGGTGGCACGTCGACGCCCGGCACGGCCGGGTGTCGCTGGCGGAGTCGCTGGCCTGGTTCCGGGCGCACCTGCTCGGCGACGCCTCGGGACTGCGCGAGCAGCCGGTGCGGCTGTACGTGACCGGGGCCGGGCAGTGGCGCGACTACCCCGACTGGCCGGTGCCGGAGATGCGGCCGCGGCGCTGGCACCTGCAGTCCGGCTTCGGGCTGGGACCGGAGGGGCCGCGGGAGAGCGAGCCCGACCGGTTCCGCTACCACCCGGACCATCCGACGCCGGTGCTCGGCGGGCCGGTGCTGCTGGCCGGCTCCCGGCCGCGCGACCAGCGGCGGCTTGAGGCCCGGCGCGACGTGCTCGTCTACACCTCGCCCGCGCTGGACGCGGAGGTGGAGGCGATCGGGCCGGTCAGCGCCGAGTTGTTCGTACGCTCCAGCACCCCGCACGTGGACGTGGTGGTGCGCCTGTGCGACGTGCACCCGGACGGCAGGTCCATGAACGTGTGCGAGGGTGTGCGCCGACTAGGCCCCGGCTCTACGCTGGAGGACGTGCAGAAGGTGTTGGTGGAGTTGTGGCCGGTGGGTCACCGGTTCGGGCGCGGCCATCGGATCCGGCTGCACGTGGCCGCGGGGGCGTACCCGACGATCGCCCGCAATCCCGGCACCGGCCTGCCGATCGGCGACGGCGGGCCGATGGTGCCGGCCGACGTCGAGGTGTTCCACTCGCCCGGCCGCCCGTCCGCGGTGGTGCTGCCGCTGTGCGCGCCGCGCGACTGATGTCGCTGGTCCTGCTGCTGCAGGGCCGGGGCGGCATGACGGCGGCCGAGCTGGCGGCGGAGCTGGAGGTGTCGGAGCGGACCGTGCACCGCGACGTGCTCGCGCTGTCCGGGGCCGGTGTCCCCGTCTACGCCGATCGGGGTCGCGGCGGCGGCTACCGGCTGCTGGAGGGCTACCGCACCCGGCTGACCGGCCTGGACCGGGCCGAGGCCGAGGCGCTGTTCCTGTCGGGCGTGCCCGGCGCGCTGCGCGAGATGGGGTTGCAGGAGGTGGCGGCGACGGCCCGGCTCAAGGCGGCGGCCGCGCTCTCCCCCGGCCTGCGTGACGCGCCCGCGACCGCCGCGCAGCGCTTCCACCTGGACGCGCCCGGCTGGTTCGCCGGCGACGTCCCGCCGCCCGCCGTGCTGACCCGGCTGGCCAGGGCGGTGTGGAACGACCGGGTCGTCACCGCCGTCTACAAGGACCGGCCGCGCACGCTGGAGCCGTACGGGCTGATCCTCAAGGCGGGCGCCTGGTATCTCGCGGCCCGCTCCGGCACCCGGTTCCTGATCTTCCGGGTGGACCGGTTCGGCGACCTGGACGTGCGCGACGACGTCTTCTCCCGCGATCCGGGCTTCGATCTGGCCGCCTTCTGGGCGGAGCAGTCGGCGGCGTTCACCCGCACGCTGCTGCGCGCCGAGATCACGCTCCGGCTCACCGCGCGCGGGGTCCGGCTGCTGCGCCACGTCGCCGACCCGGCCGCGCTGCCGGACGCGCTCGCCTCCCTGCGGCCCGACGGGACTGTACGGCTCGGTGTCGAGTCGATGGAGGTGGCCTACGCCCAGGTGCTGGGGTTCGGGCCGGAGGCGGAGGTGCTGGCGCCGCCGGAGCTGCGGGCGATGGTCGCCGAGGCCGCGACCCGCATGGCCGCCCTGTACGAGCCGCCTCAGCGGTAGTCCGCCGGGTCCGCCTGCTTGCCCGTCTCCTCCACCTCCACGATGTAGCGCCACACGTCCGGCCTGCTGCCGTCGACGTCGGTGAAGCGGTACTCCTTGGCCAGCGTGCCGCTGTCGACGGACCTGCCGGACCAGCGCATCCGGCCGGGGTCGGTGGCCAGGGCGGCGACCGCGCGGCCGACGAAGGCGGGCGTCTCGGAGACGGCGAACGAAGGATGGGCGGTGGCCTCGCGCCAGTTGGCCTCGGTGACGCCGAAGTGCTCCAGCATGACCTCCGAGCGCAGGAAGCCCGGGGTGAGCGCCACCGCCGCGCCGTCGTGCTCGCGCAACTCCTGCGCCTGCGCGTAGGCCAGCCGGTTGACGGCCATCTTGGCCAGGTCGTAGTAGATGGAGTCGCGGTAGCGGGTGGCGTTGAAGTCCCAGGTGCCGTCGGTCACCTCCACCACCAGGCCGCCCTTGTTCCGGATGAGCAGCGGCAGCGCGTGGTGGCTGGTGATGAGGTGCGTGTCGATGGCCAGTCTGAGCAGTCTCAGGCCGTTGTCCAGGTCGTGTTTCCAGACCGGCGTCGTCCACTCCCAGAGCGCCTCGGCGCCCCAGATGTCGTTGACCAGGACGTCGAGGCGGCCCTGTTCGCGGTCGACGCGCTCGACGAGGGCCTTGACCTGTGCCGGGTCCAGGTGGTCGACCTGGACCGCGATGCCGGTGCCGCCGGCGGCGGTCACCAACTCGGCCGTCTCCTCGATCGTCTCCGGCCGGTTCATCTCCGAGCGCTGTTCGCGGGTCGTCCTGCCGGTGCAGTAGACCGTCGCGCCGGCGGCGCCCAGCGCCACCGCTATTCCTCGTCCCGTGCCGCGGGTCGCACCCGCCACCAAAGCGATCATGCGGCCAGCCTGGCCGGTAAAGAGGCCATCCTCTGTCATGTTTTCTGGGTGGTTCCGCATCGGGCCGGGCGATCGACCGTTGGGCGCGGGGAGGCGACCACTCGCCGCTTGACGGGCTGACGACCTTTCTGGTCATGGTTACCCTGGCGCACAAATCGCTTACTGACACCCTCTCTCATGTCAGGAAATTTACGCCAAACCGTAATATGCGGGACTCTGGGGTATATATCTTGCCGCAGTTAGTCTCCATTCACTGACTATCAGTCAGGAACCGAGTCGTTTCGGCTCCTGGCCTGAGTGTGTCTGGGAGACAAACAATGACTAACCCAGAATCCGCGCAGAAACCACGCAGTGATCGCAGCCCGTGGAACTGGCTGCTGTTCCTGCCGATCGTGCTGCCCCTGTTACCGTTCCTCTTCAACTCGGACGAGCCACGCCTGTTCGGCTTCCCGCTGTTCTACTGGCTGCAGCTCGCCTTCATCATCGTGGGCGTCAGCTGCACCACCCTCGTCTACCGGATGACCAGGTGAGCGGGCACGCGACCGAGCTGGTCGTCTTCACCGTGCTGTTCCTGCTGGTCAGTGGCATGGGCTTCGTCGCCGCCCGCTGGCGCAGGCCCGACAACATCGAGAGCCTCAACGAGTGGGGCCTCGGCGGCCGCAACTTCGGCAGCTGGATCACCTGGTTCCTGGTGGGCGGGGACCTCTACACCGCCTACACCTTCGTGGCCGTGCCCGCGCTGGTGTTCGGCGCCGGCGCGCTCGGCTTCTACGCGCTGCCGTACACCGTGGTGATCTACCCGATGGTGTTCCTGGTGCTGACGCGGATGTGGTCGGTGTCGCACGTGCACGGGTTCGTCACCCCTGCGGACTTCGTCCGGGCGCGCTTCGGCTCGCCGACGCTGGCGCTGGTCGTGGCGATCACCGGGCTGGTGGCGACGATGCCGTACATCGCGCTGCAGCTCGTCGGCATCGAGGCGGTGCTGAAGACGATGGGGATCACCGGGCATCTGCCGATCATCATCGCCTTCGCCATCCTGGCGGCGTACACCTATCAGTCGGGGCTGCGGGCGCCGGCGCTGATCGCGTTCGTCAAGGACACGCTCATCTACATCGTGATCCTGGCGGCCGTGATCTACATCCCGACCCAGCTGGGCGGCTGGGAGTCCATCTTCGACGCCGCCAAGGCGAAGTTCGACGCCTCGCCGTCGCAGAGCGACGGGCTCACCCTGAACGCGAGCAACCAGCTGCAGTACATCACGCTGGCGTTCGGCTCGGCCCTGGCGCTCTTCCTGTATCCGCACAGCCTCACCGGCGTGCTGGCGTCCAGGAACCGGAACGTGATCAAGAGGAACATGTCGGCGCTGCCCGCCTACAGTTTCCTGCTCGGGCTGATCGCGCTGCTCGGCTTCATGGCCATCGCGGCCGGGACCAAGCCGGTCGTGGGGGCGAACGGCAGGCCGGACGGCAACACCATCGTGCCGGTGCTGTTCGACCAGATGTTCCCGGACTGGTTCGCCGGGGTCGCCTACGCGGCCATCGCGATCGGGGCGCTGGTCCCGGCGGCGATCATGTCCATCGCGGCGGCCAACCTGTTCACCCGCAACATCTACCGCGAATACCTCAACAAGCACGCCACCGACGCCCAGGAGGCCAAGGTCTCCAAGATCACCTCGTTGGTGGTGAAGGTGGGGGCGGTGCTGTGCATCCTCATCCTGGATCCGCAGTTCTCCATCGACCTGCAGCTCATCGGCGGAGTGATCATCCTGCAGACGCTGCCGTCCGTGGCGCTGGGCCTCTACACGCGCTGGTTCCACCGGGGCGGCCTGATCACCGGGTGGGCGCTCGGGCTCGGCGCGGGGCTGTGGATGCTCTACCTGATCCCGAACCCGGTCAGCGGTAAGGCGCACTTCGGCGGATCGGCCTTCGGGCTGTCGAACCTCGGGTTCGACACCACGATGACGATCTACGCCGGGTTCCTGGCGCTGGCCGTCAACCTGGTGGTGGCGGTGCTGGCGACCCTGGCGTTCCGGGCCATGAAGGTGGCCGACGGCGGGGACGCGACCACCCGCGACGACTATTTCGCCGACGAGGGCGACCCCAAGGTCAAGCCCATGGACCTGACCGGCACGCACTGACGGGACGATCCGGCCCGGCCGCACGCGGTCCCACCGCGCTGACGGGACGACCCGGTCCGGCCGCACGCGGTGCCACGCGCGGCCGGGCCGGGTCACTCGCCGACCGGCCCGCGGGAAAACCCGTTGCGTCCCGTCACGTGGGAGCCGCAGGCTGGACCAGTGCCCCTACTCGACGCCATCCGGTTGGTGAAACGGTTCGGGACGGTCACCGCCGTCGACGGGCTGAGCCTGAGCGTCGCCGAGGGCGAGGTCGTCGGGCTGCTGGGACTCAACGGCGCCGGCAAGTCGACCACCCTGCACATGCTGCTCGGGCTCATCACGCCCGACGCCGGGCAGATCAAAGTGTTCGGCCTGGACCTGGCGCGGCACCGGACCGAAGTGCTCAGCCAGGTGAACTTCGCCGCCAGCTACGTGGACCTGCCCGGCGTGCTGCTGGTCCGTGAGGTGCTCGACGCCTTCGCCATGCTGTACGCGCTGCGCCGGCCGAAGGCGCGGGTCGCCGAGCTGATCGAGCTGTTCGACCTGGGGCCGCTCAGCGGGCGCAGGGTGATGGACCTGTCGTCGGGGCAGCGCACCCGCGTGCAGCTCGCCAAGGCGCTGCTGAACGCGCCCCGGCTGCTGGTGCTCGACGAGCCGACCGCCAACCTCGACCCCGACGCCGGTGACCGCATCCGGGGCCTGCTGTCCCGGGCCGCCGAGGAGAACGGCAGCGCGATGCTGATCACCTCGCACAACATGCGCGAGGTCGAGCGGATGTGCCACCGGATCCACTTCATGGCCGGCGGGCGGATCGTGGCCTCCGGCAGCGCCGCGGAGCTGGCCGGCCGTTACGGGGCCGAGGACCTGGAAGAGGTGTTCTTGAAGGTGGCTCGCGGATGACGGCTCTCACTCTTCCCCCGCTCAGCCTGGCCGCGCGGCGCAGGCGGGTCCTCGGCGTCGTCCGGCGTGACTTCGCGGCGCTGCGGCGCAGCTCCGTCAGGATGTTCGAGATCCTGTTCTGGCCCACCGTGGAGCTGGCGCTGTGGGGCTTCCTCACGGTGTTCCTGCAGACGCAGCGGGTGCCGTTCGTGGCGTCGTTCCTCATCGGGGCCGTGCTGCTGTGGCAGGTGCTGCAGAAGTCCAGCAACGAGATCTCGATCGCGTTCCTGGAGGACGTCTGGTCGCGCAACCTGCTGAACGTGCAGGTCAGCCCGCTGTCCAGCGGCGAGTACCTCACGGGGCTGATGCTGTTCGCGCTGGGCAAGGTGGTGCTCGCGATCACCGTGATGGCGGGACTGGCGCTGCTCTTCTACGGATTCGGGGTGACGAGCCTGGGCGTGGGGCTGGTGCCGTTCATGGGCGTGCTGCTGATGTTCGGCTGGTCGCTCGGGCTGGTGGGCATCTCGGCGGTGCTCAGGTTCGGCGAGAACGCCCAGGTGATCGCCTGGTCGCTGGTGTTCGTGGCGCAGCCGCTGGCCGGGATCTTCTACCCGGTCTCGGTGCTGCCCGCGCCGCTGCAGACCGTCGCCTGGCTGATGCCGGCCTCCCACGTGTTCGAGGGCATGCGCACGGTCCTGAGCGGCGGGCCGGTGCCCTGGGAGCGGCTGGCCTGGGCGTCCGGGCTGAACGTCGTCTACCTGGCCGCCACGCTCGGCCTGTTCGCGTGGGCGCTCGGCTACGCCCGCCGGCACGGGCGGCTGTCGCGCTTCGGCGAGTGATCCGGCCCGGCCGCGCGTGGGACGGCGTGGTGCCGGGCAGGGGATGGCAGACTGCCCACAGGTGTCCTAGATTCCGGAGGTACGGGTGTCCGAGGTGTTCGACGTCATCGTGATCGGAGCCGGGCCGGCCGGCGAGAACGTCTTGGACCGGGCCGTGCGCGGCGGGCTGACCGCGGCGATCGTGGAGGACCGGCTGGCGGGCGGCGAGTGCAGCTATTGGGCGTGCATCCCGAGCAAGGCGCTGCTGCGCCCGGTGGAGCTGGCGGGCGAGGTCGCCCGGATGCCCGGCATGTCGCTCGGCCCGATCGACGTGGACGCGGTGCTCGCCCGGCGCGACGAGGCGGTGTCCCACTACGACGACGCGGGGCAGGTCCGCTGGATCGAGGGGGTGCCCGCCACGTTCGTGCGCGGGCGCGGGCGGCTGGACGGCGCCAAGCGGGTGCTGGTCACCGAACCGGACGGGTCGCAGCGGCTGCTGACCGCCAGGCACGCGGTCGTGCTGGCCACCGGCAGCACCGCGGCGATCGCGCCGGCACCCGGCCTGCGCGAGGCCGCGCCCTGGACCAGCCATGAGGTCACCGCCGTCACGTCCGTGCCCGGCCGCCTGGTCGTGATCGGCGGCGGCGTGGTGGCCTGCGAGATGGCGCAGGCCATGCACGGGCTCGGCGCCCGGCAGACGACCGTGCTGGTGCGCGGCGACACGCTGCTGCCGAGAATGGAGCCGTTCGCGGGCGAATTGCTGGCCGGCGCCTTCGCCGCCGCCGGCATCGACCTGCGCACCGGTACGGAGGCCGTCCGGGTGGAGCGGCCCGAGCCGGGCGGGAAGGTGACCGTGCACCTGCCGGACGGGCCGCCCGTCGAGGCCGACGAGATCCTCGTCGCGACCGGGCGGCGGCCCGCCACCGAAGGGCTCGGGCTGGAGAGCGTGGGCCTGCCCGGCGGCGAGTCCGTCGAGGTGGACGACAGCCTGCGGGCGACCGGCGTGGCCGAGGGCTGGCTGTACGCGGTGGGCGACGT
The DNA here is from genome assembly GCF_035920485.1 of Nonomuraea glycinis. Classification (GTDB taxonomy): domain Bacteria; phylum Actinomycetota; class Actinomycetes; order Streptosporangiales; family Streptosporangiaceae; genus Nonomuraea; species Nonomuraea glycinis. The sequence goes on along the minus strand of NZ_CP109166.1, from coordinate 7,315,150 downwards.
CAACGGCCGCAACCTGCTCACCCACATGGGGAAATATCAGGCCAGGGCGTGTGGTGACGTGATCGTCGCGCGCGCCAAGGGCGCGCCGACGACCTGCCCGCCCTGCGCGCCACCGCCGACGGCTACGGCGCGCCGCAGGTCGTCTTCACCGACCCGCAGATCTGCGCCGTCGGCCGGACCGAGGAAGCGGCCCGCCGCGACGGGTTCCGGGTGCGCGCGGTGGAGTACGACCTCGCCTCCGTCAGCGGCGCCTACCTGCTCGGCGACGGCTATCAGGGCAGGGCCAAGGCGGTCGTCGACGAGGATCGCCGGGTGCTGCTCGGTGTCACCTTCGCCGGGCAGGGCACCGCCGAGCTCCTGCACGCGGCGACCATCGCGGTCACCGCCGAGGTGCCGCTCGAGCGCCTGTGGCACGCGGTGCCGTCCTTCCCCACCGTGAGCGAGATCTGGCTGCGCCTGCTGGAGGCCTACGGGCTCTGACCCCCGCGCAGGTAGGACACCACCATCTCGCCGACCATCGCGCGCAGCCTGTCGCGGTGCTCCGGCGCCGTCATGTCACGGCCGAACAGGGCGCCGAAGGTGTGCTGGTTGGCGACGCGGAAGAAGCAGAACGCGCTGATCATCATGTGCACGTCCACGGCGTCGGCCTCGGTGACGAAGTCGCCGCCGGCCCGGCCGGCGTCGAGGATGCGCGAGATGACGTCCAGCACGGGGGTGCCGAGGTTGGCCAGGGCCTCGGACTTGCGGATGTGCCGGCCCTCGTGGATGTTCTCGATCGCGACCAGCTTGATGAAGTCGCGGTGCCGGTCGTGGTGGTCGAACGTCAGCTCGGCCAGCGTGCGGATCGCCTCCTCCGGCGCCAGGTGCTCGACGTCCACGGCGCGCTCGGCGGCGCGGACCTCGAAGTAGGCCTTCTCCAGCACGGCAACGTAGAGCTTCTCCTTGCTGCCGAAGTAGTAGTAGATCATGCGCTTGGTGGTGCGCGTGAGCTCGGCGATCTCATCGACCCTGGCCCCCGCGTAGCCGCTCCGCGCGAACTCCCGCTGCGCGACCTGGAGGATCTCCGCCCTGGTGCGGTCGGCGTCCCGCCGGCGCTCGCCGGTCGGGCGGGTGGTGGGCTGCGAGGTCATGGGGCTCCACGGAAAGGCGGGACCGATTCGCCTCATCCTATGACCGGCTCGCTCACGGCGCGCCTGGGCCGCGTGCGTGCTGTACGGCCAGCCGCACGGCCGCGTTGGCGGCGCCGTAGCCCCGGTAGCCGCCCGTCCGCTCGACGATCTCGAAGAAGATCCGGCCCACCGTGATCGTGTACAGGTGCAGGAACTCTCCGTGCTCGTCCCTGTCGTACAGCAGCCCGAGCTCCCGGATCTCCGGGCCGACGTCGTGGCGGGCCTCAAGGTCGTCGTAGTAGTTGCCCGGGATCGGCAGCAGCAGGCCGGGGTGCTCGGCGCGCAGGCGGCGGGCGATGCCGCGGATGTCGTCGCAGGCCAGGGCGACGTGCTGCCAGGGCGTCTGCCGGGCTCCGACCCGCGCTTGGTTCAGCACCATCCGCACCGCCTCGTCCGGGCCGGCCATCGCCCTGCTGCGCAGGAGCCCGGACGGTTGCGGGACCTCCATGCTCTCCAACGGGCGCAGGCCCAGCACGCTGCGATAGAACAGCGACGCCTCGTCGAAGTGGTGCCACGGCTGGGTGAGCGCCACGTGGTCCACCCGGGTGACGCACCCTGGCGGCGGAGGTGCGGGCGGTGCCGGCTCGCCGGCGAAGTCGCCGGTCCAGTCGGGGTGGTCGGCCCGGCCGCTGCGGCAGAAGAAGATCTGGGTGCCGTCCGGCGCCGCGATCGCCTCCAGTGGGGCCTCTCCCGGGGCTCGCTCGCGCGGCAGTACAGGTGCCAGCAGGTCTTCGGCACGCCGGGCCGACGCGGCGGGATCCGGGGTCTCCAGGCCGATGGCGGCGAGTGCCGCTCCGGTTCCGGTGGCGTTGAGGAGGATCCGGGCCTCACCCTGCTCCCACATCTCGACTGGTTTGGTGGGGTGCGCGCCGGTACGGGCGAAGCCGAGTGCCGCCAGCAAGCCGACCAGCGTGGCGGCCTCACCGGGGGCCGGGGTGAAGGTGTCGCCGGCGGACGGTCCCGGGGTCGGCGCGGCCGCCGCCGTCCCGGTGGTGAGCTCGGTGAAGGCGAATCCCGTCGGGATCACCGGTCCCGCTTCTCGACGGTCGAGGGACTCCTCCAGGGCGATCAGCGAGCGCATCGCGTCCAGGGCCGTACGGCGGGCGTCGGACTGGCGGAAGACGTCGTTGAAGACCTCCAGCGACAGCGGGCCCTGATATCCGGTGTTGAGGACGTGGCGCACCAGCCCGGCCACGTCGAAGCCGCCCTGACCGGGGAAGCAGCGGTAGTGGCGGCTCCACTGGAGCACGTCCATGGCCAGCAGCGGCGCGTCCGCCAGTTGGAGGAAGAACACCTTGTCCCCCGGGATCGCCTCGATGCCGATCGGGTCGGAGCCGCGCGACAGGATGTGGAAGCTGTCCAGGCAGGTGCCGAGGTTCGGGTGGCCGGCCAGCCGGACGATGCGCCAGGCGTGCAGATACTCGTTCACGTGCCGTCCCCAGGCCAGTGCCTCGTAGGCGACCCGGATGCCGTGGCGGGCCGCGAGCTCGGCGAGGGCATGGAGGTGCTCGGCGGCCAGTTCGTCGTCGTCGGCCGACTCGGGTGACACGCTGGAGCACACCAGCAGCATCCCGGCGCCGAGGCGCTCCATGAGCCGGAACTTGCGCTCGGCCCGGCGCAGGTTGTGCTCCAGCGTCGCCGGTCCGACCGCTTCGAAGTCGCGTAACGGCTGGTAGAGGTCGATGCCGAGGCCGAGGCCCGCCGCGCGGTCGCGGATCTGCTCCGGGGACAGGGGGCAGGAGATCAGGTCGTTCTCGAAGATCTCCACGCCGTCGAACCCAGCGGCGGCGATCGCGGCGAGTTTCTCGGTCAGCGTGCCGCTGACCGAGACGGTGGCGATGCACTTGCGCATGCCGTCCTCCTTCGTGTCGCGCCGGTCCACGGCCTCTGCCGCCGGCTTCCCGGGTGTCAGGTGGTGATGAGGTCGGCCAGATGGGCGAGCATGCGTTCGGCGTCCGGTTCCCGGCCGGTGAAGAGGTGGAAGGCGTGCGCCGCCTGGAAGACGACCATGCCGCCGCCGTCCAGGGTGCGGCAGCCCAGCGCGCGGGCGTGACGCAGCAGGCCGGTCTCCAGCGGGCGGTAGACGATGTCGGCCACCCAGAGGCCGGGGTGCAGGAGATCGGCCGGCAGCGGTGTCCCCGGATGCTGGGCCATGCCCGTCGGGGTGGCGTGGACCAGGCCGTCGGCTCGGGGCAGCAGCATGGCGAGGTCCGCCTGTCCGGCGGGGTGTGCGCGGCCCGTACCGAAGCGTGCGGCGAGCTTCCCCGCGAGGGCCTGCGCGCGGGCCGGGACGGCGTCCACCACAGTGACCTCGTCCGCTCCGATCGTGAGCAGCGCATGGGCGACGGCCGCCCCCGCCCCGCCCGCGCCCAATTGGACGACGCGGCCGGTGGGGGCGGCGGGCAGGCCGCGGGCGAACGACTCGGCGAAGCCCGTCCAGTCGGTGTTGTGGCCGATGGCGCGCTCGCCCTCGAAGACGACGGTGTTGACGGCGCCCAGGATGGCGGCGTCGCCGGACAGGCCGTCCAGGTGCGGGATGACGGTCTGCTTGCAGGGGTGGGTGATGTTGAGGCCGTCGTAGCCGAGCCGCCTCGCCGTGCGGACGAGCTCTCCCACGTCATCGGCGGCCAGGCCGAGGTCGCCGAGGTCGATGAGCCGGTAGACGTAGTGGAGCCCGAGATGGCGCGCCTCGCCTTCGTGCAGAGCCGGGCTGAGGGACGGGCCGATGCCGGATCCGATCAGGCCGACCAGGTAGGAGGTCATCTGACGTGGCTCATCCTCACTCCGAAATGTACGAACTAGCGAGTTAGTCATAGCATCCCGGCAGCGGGCGGTGAAGAGGCGCACCGCATCCTCTTGACACCCGTTGGCCGTCACAGGACCATGACGGCACACAATTAACTATCTAGTTCGTAACTACATCCGGCGGGCTTGCGTACGCGATCAGCGGTGCGTGGCGGGGGATCCACCAAGCCGCACGAAAGCCATCCAGAACCACACTCAGAGCCGCAAGGAGCCCACGTGACCGATCAACCCCCCAGCATCCCGCAAGGCACCCCCCGCAAAGCGGCCACTGCGGCCTGGATCGGCAGCGCGCTGGAGTACTACGACTTCTTCATTTACGGCAGCGCCGCGGCCCTGATCTTCTCCCGGGTCTTCTTCGACGAATCCGACCCCGCCACGGCGACGCTCCAGTCGCTGGCCAGCTTCGGCGTCGCGTACGCGGCCCGGCCGGTCGGCGCCTTCTTCCTCGGGCACGTGGGCGACAGATTCGGCCGCAAGAAGATCATGGTGTTCACGCTCGTCCTGATGGGGGTGTCGACCTTCCTCATCGGCTGTCTGCCCACCCGCGACCAGATCGGCGGCCTCGCCCCGGTGCTGCTGGTCGTCCTGCGGGTGCTCCAGGGCCTGTCGGCGGCCGGCGAGCAGGCCAGCGCCAACTCCATGAGCCTGGAGCACGCCCCCGCCCATCGCCGTGGCTACTACACGAGCTTCACGCTCAACGGCACGCAGTTCGGGCAGATCCTGGCGACCATCGTGTTCATCCCGGTGGCCGCGCTGCCGGAGGAAGACCTGCTGACGTGGGGGTGGCGGATCCCGTTCTGGCTGAGCCTCGCCGTCGCCGTGGCCGGGTGGATCATCCGCCGGAGGCTGGAGGAGACACCGGCCTTCGAGCGCGAGGTCGCCGAAGGAACGGTGCCCAGGATGCCGCTGTCGCTGCTGTTCCGCGACCACTGGGCGAGCGTGCTGCGGGTGGTGTGCGCGGCGCTGATCGCCACCGTCAGCACCATCTTCACCGTCTGGGCGCTCAGCTACGCCACCAGCGACGCCGTCGGCCTGGACCGGGCCACCATGCTCTGGATCAGCACCGCCGCCAACGCCACCGCCCTGCTCGCCATCCCGCTGTGGGCCATCCTCTCCGACCGCATCGGCCGCAAGCCCGTCTTCCTCATCGGCGCCGTCGGCAGCCCCTTGATGATCTTCGCTTACCTGGCGGCGATCAACTCCAAGAGCTACCCGCTGATCTTCCTCGTCGGCATCCTCACGCTCGGCGTCGTCTACAGCGCGTCCAACGGGATCTGGCCCGCACTGTACGGCGAGATGTTCACCACCAAGGTCCGGCTGTCGGGCATGGCGATCGGCACGCAGATCGGGTTCGCCATCGCGGGCTTCGCGGTCGCCTCGGCCGCCGGGATCGTCTCCCCGTCCGGCTGGCTCGGCCTCCAGGGCTGGGGCGGAGTCGCCATCTTCACCGGCGTCCTCTGCGCGATCAGCGCCATCGCGGTGGCGACCGCGCGGGAGACGTACAAGACGCCGACCGAGCACCTCGGTCTCGACCCGGCCGAGCACCGGCCGAACGCCACCACGCCGTCCTGACGCCACGCCTGACGCTTCCGGGGCCGGCCCGTGGGCCGGCACCCGGAAGCACAGGCGACGCGATGGAGCGATATTACTGGTAATTACTGGAACTATTGGTACGCTCGCGCCATGAGTGACCGGCTGGACGATCTCGAGAGGCGGATCGACGAGCTACGGGCCGGTGTGCGGAAGGCCATGCGCGCCAGGGACGCCGCCACGGCCAGGATCCTGCGCGCGGAGCTGCGCACCGCCGAGCGCGCCTGGGACGCTCTGGTCAGCGGCGACGGTCCGGCGGCGGGGCACAGCCCGGCGGCTGAGAACGTACCGGAGAGCGGGCCGGGCGCGCCGCGACCGGCCCGCGCTGACGGCGCGGCGGCCAGGCGTGGTGACGGGCCGCGGCTGGTGACCGTGCGCGAGCAGGTGCACCAGGCGCTGGCCCTGCTCGACGCCCCCGCGCAGGCCCGGCTCATCGTCGCCGTGAGCCAGGCGTTCTTCGCCGGCTCCATCCGCAGCCCCCAGCTCACCAGCCTGCGCCGCGACGAGGAGCGCTCCTTCCGGTCCTCGCCGTACGGCAGGCCGTACTACCTGTGCGCGGCGCTCACCGACCGCCTCTCCCCCGCCCGCGGCCTGCTCACGGTCAGTACGTGGCCCGCCGATCGCAGGGTCGTGGGCCCGCTCAGCCCTCGCGTCGACTTCCTCACCTGCGCCTTACGGGTGGCGCGGCACCTCGGCGGGCTGACGGGCTCCTTACCGGACGGCGACCGGCTGCTGGCCAGGATGGCCCGCAACATCCCCGGCGCGGGCGACGACGCGTTCGGCCCGCCGGATCCCGGCCGGGTGGTCGAGGCGGCCCGCCGGGAGCTGCGCGTGCACACCCGCCGCGACACGCGGGACCGGGCCGAGCTGGCGAAACGCGCGACATCCCAGCTGGATGACGTGGCCGCGCTGTTCGGCGCCGCTACGCTGAGCACCGTCGCCAAGGAAAGATCCACGATGAGAGGCGGCCGATGAACCGGCTTGACGCGCTGCGCGGCACGACGCCGCAGAAGCCGCACGACGCCCGGGCGATCGCGGCGCTCGCCGCCAACCCCGGCTGCTCCCGCAGGGCGCTGATGGACGGGGCCGGGATCGACAAGGACGCCGCCGCGCGGCACCTGGGGTTCCCCGCGCCGTTCGGGCAGTCGCCGTTCGCGATCACGCGCGGCAACGCGTTCGAGGCGCTGGTCAAGGCCGACGGCTGCGCCGAGCTGCTGCGGATGCTGCGTGACCTGCTCGGCCTGCCGATCGCGGAGGTGGCCTACCACGACGTCGAGAACGTCGGCGCGCACCTGCGGCACACCCACACCAGGACGCTGATCGACCGCGCCGTCCGGCAGGAGGACGCGGGCACCGTCTACGACCATCCCCTGTTCACCCTGGACATCGCCGGGCACACCGCCTACCTGGAGCCCGACGTGGTCGCCTTCCAGCTCGGCGGGCGGTTCCACATCGTGGAGATCAAGTCGTTCGCGGTGATCGACGGGCAGGCGGACCCGGCCGCGGTGGCGGCGGCCGCGCGGCAGGCGGCCGTGTACGTGCTGGCACTGCGCGGACTGCTGGCGGAGCTGGGGCACGACCCGCTCCGGGTGTCGCACGAGGTGGTGCTGGTCTGCCCGGAGAACTTCGCCAACCGGCCGGTGGCGACGCTGGTGGACGTGCGCCGGGAGCTCGCGGTGCTGCGCCGCCAGCTCACCCGGATGACGACCCTGGACCGGCTGCTGGACGGGCTGCCGGACGACCTGACGTTCGACCTGCTGCCGGGTGAGGACGGGCTGCCCACCAGGCCGGTCGCCGAGCTGGCCGACGCGGTGCGCGGGGCGGCGGCCCGCTACGCGCCCGACTGCCTGTCCACCTGCGACCTGTGCTTCTTCTGCCGGGACGAGGCCAGGCAGGAGGGCGCCTCCGACCTGCTCGGCCGGCACGTCCGTGACGAGCTGGGCGGGGTGGCCTCCGTCGGCGAGGTGCTCGGCCTGGCCGACGGCACCCGCGACGCCGCCGCCGGCCAGGAGGAGATCGCCCGGCTCCTGCGCAACGCCGAACGCCTGCGCCGGGAGTGCCTCACGTGACCCCGCCCCACCGCGCCGCACGCCGGAGGTTTCCGGCATGAGTCTGCTCACCTCGCTGGCCCGGCTGCGGGCCCTCGACGAGGGCATCGCGCAGCCGATCGCGACCGTCCGGCACTGTCATGTGTCGGCCCGGCCCATGGTGTTCATCCCGCTCAAGCTGTCGGGCGAGGCCGCCGCGCCGCTGGCCGCCATGCTCGGCACCGACCGCGACGAGCCCCGGCTGCTGGTCGTGCCCCAGCCGCGCAACCGGGACCTGCGGTTCGCCTGGGCCGCCGAACTGGCCGGGGTGCTGGTGCCGTACATCGAGACCTTTCTGGCGAGCACCGAGACGGTGGAGCGCAAGAACGCCGACCCCTACGAGCGGGCGGTGGACGCGCCGCAGCTCGTGGTGCCGAACCGGGCGGGGGTGGCGTTCACCCGGCTGCTGGGGCGCTCGACCCGCTTCCGGAGCCTCGACGGGCCCTACCCGGTGCCGATGGGGGTGCCGCTGCTGGGGCGGTGGCTGACGTACTTCGCCGAGCGCGCCGCCTACCCGGGCTCGGCGCTGACGCTGTGCGCGACCGACGAGCTCGGCCGGCACTGGGCGAGCGGGCAGAGCGCGCTGGAGGACGCCAACCTGGCCGCGCTGGTCTCCTGGATCACCGAGGGGCCGAACGACGACGCCGAGGACCCGCTGATCTGGCCGCCCGCGGGGCCGGCGACCGACCCGGGTTTCGACGCCGAGGTGCTCGCGCCGGCGATCGAGAGCGAGTCGGCCGAACGCGTCACCGAGGCGCTGCGCACCCAGCTCGAACCCACCTGGCGGCTCATGTGGCGGGCGCTCGACCTGCTGCGCGGCCTGCGGGAGGGCGCCGGCGTGGCGCAGCGGTGGGAGCAGGACCGCGCCTCCTTCAGCGGCATGGCCGCCCAGGTCACCGAGGGCGGGCCGCCGCAGGCCAGGCGTGACGGCGCGATCGCGGCGGCCGCCCGGCTGGCCCGGATGGAGCGCGCCCAGGCCGCCTACGACGTGCAGCGCGCCTACGACGACCCGCTGATCATGGCCGAGTACCGCCTGACGGGCGAGGCGTTCGCGGGCGAGGTGGTGGAGAACGATCCGGACAACACCGAGGGCGAGGGCCGTTCGCGCAAGCTCCGCCCGCTGGTCGTGATCAAGACCGACGATCCGGTACGGCTCGCGCCGGGGACCGCCCTGGGCACGCCGGAGCGGCGCGGCCAGGGCGCGCAGCTGGTGTCGGCGCGCGACGGCCTGGTCACCATCAAGATCACCAAGGGGATGGGCCGGGCCAAGACGCCCGCCCCCGGCTCGGTGCCGGAGGTGGGCGAGCGGGTCTGCTACACCTCGCTCACCGACGACTTCCAGGGCTCACCGGCTCTGCCGGACCCGGAGGCGACCCCGTGGACGCACGGCGGCCCGCCCCAGACGTACGTGCCCACCGACGAGGACGCTCAAGAGGAGTGGTCGTGACCGTGCAGCCGGCCGGCCCCACCCCGGAGCAGGTCATCCAGGCCGTGCTCGCCGACCTGCCGCGCCACCGCGGCGTGGTGGTCGACTCGCCGCCGGGCGCCGGCAAGTCCACCCTGGTCGTACGGGCGGCGGCGCACATCGCCGAGACCGGCGAGCCGCTGATGATCGTGGCCCAGACCAACGAGCAGGTCGACGACCTGGTGGCGCGCATCAGCGACAAGCACCCGAGGCTGACCGTGGGCCGGCTGTCGGCGGGCGGCTACGTGCCGCCGGCCCGGATGCTGGAGCTGCCCGGCGTCACCGTCGGCACCCGCGTCCAGGACCTGGGCGATCCCGACATCGTCATCGCCACCGCGGACAAGTGGGCGTGGATCTCCGGCCGGGTCTGGCCGTGGGCGATCGTGGACGAGGCCTACCAGATGCGCTCGGACAAGCTGCTGCGCATCGCCGGGCTGTTCGAGCGGGCGCTGTTCGTCGGCGACCCGGGCCAGCTGGACCCGTTCTCCATCGTGGACGGCGACCGGTGGTCGGGGCTGTCGTGGGACCCGCTGCAGAGCGCGGTCTCGGTGCTGCTGCGGCACAACCCGGACCTGCCGGTGCACCGGCTGCCGGTGTCGTGGCGGCTGCCCGCCTCGGCCGCGCCGGTGGTGTCGGGGGCGTTCTACCCGTTCACCGGCTTCACCTCGGGCACCGGGCCGCAGGATCGGCACCTGGAGCTGGCCACCGGCGGCATGGGCACGGTGCACGACCGGGCGCTGGAGGAGGCGGCCAGGTCCGGGTGGGCGCTGCTGGAGCTGCCCAACCGGCACACCGTGCGTACCGACGGCGAGGCCGTGGAGGCGGTGGCGCTGCTGGCCGAGCGGCTGCTGCAGCGGGGCGCCGTGGCGACCTCGGAGCAGGGCGAGCGGCCCGTGACGGCCGACCGGATCGCGGTCGGCGCCGCCCACCGCGACCAGGTGGCGGCGATCAGGAGCGCGGGGCTGCCGCGGGAGATCACGGTCGACACCGCCAACCGGCTGCAGGGCCGCGAGTACGACGTCACCATCGTGCTGCATCCGCTGTCGGGACGCCGCGACGCCACCGCGTTCCACCTGGAGTCGGGGCGCCTGTGCGTGCTGACCTCGCGGCACCGGCACGCCTGCGTGGTGGTGGCCAGGGCGGGCATCGCCGAACTGCTGGACGCCCACCCCTCGGCGGAGCCGGTGCAGCTCGGCGCGCCGGTGAAGTTCCCCGACGGCTGGGAGGCCAACCAGTCGGTGCTGGACCACCTGGCCGCGCACCGCGTCTAGATCGTGCGCCAGCGCGCGCCGTAGCGTCCGCATCTTGCGCCGTCGCACGTCATAGCGTCCGGATCTTGCGCCGTCGCGTCCAGATCGCGTGTCGTCACACGCCCGCGCGTTCAGATCTTGCGGCGCCAGACGTCGATGGTCAGGACCGGCCGCATGCCCGCCGACTCGTACAGGCCGAGCGCGGGGGTGACGTTGTTGGAGTCCACGTGCAGGATCGTGCCCTTGCGGCCGCGGGCGGCGTCCGCGGCGAAGGCGCGGCGCAGCAGGAGCTTGCCGAGCCCGCGTCCCCGGAAATCGGGCAGCACCGCCAGCGTGGCGACGTAGCCGCACTGCTGGTCGATGACGAACTGGTCGTTGCCGTGCACCATCGCCGCCGGGCGGCCGTCGATCCTGGCCAGGATGAGCTGGCTCCAGTCGTTGGCGCTCTGCTGCTGCCTGCGCTCGAACCACAGGTCATAGTCGCTGGGGACGAAGCCGTAGTGGTCGGCGAAGCCTTCCTGCTGCACCCGGTGCGCCTCGCGGCGGACCTCGTCGCTCAGTCCGGTGTGCAGGGTGAGACCCGGCGGCTCGGCGGGCGGCTCGACGGGCCCGTCGAAGTCGATGCGCATGCGGGAGAAGCTGGTGCTGGGCTCGAAGCCGTACTTCCTGGCCAGCGCGCGCTTGGTCTCGTCGGCGCGGTAGGCGACCACGTCGACCGTGGCGGTGTCGTGGCCGCGCTCGCGGGCGAGCTCGCGGGCCCGCTCCAGGACGACGGGCCATAGCCGCTCGGCCAGGCCGTCGACGCCCGGCCGGACGCTGACCTCGATCTCCACCAGGTCGCTGTCGCCCAGCCCGACCGCCCACGCCCAGGCGAGGAGGCGGCCGTCGGCGTCGTGCGCCAGCCAGGCGTCCTGGTCGAGATCGAGCTTCGGCTCGGCCAGCACCTCCTCGATGTCGCCGAGCGTGGTGTCGGACACGCCGAGCGCCGCCACGTCGCATGCCGCACTGAGCTCGTGAATCGCGGCGGCATCCTCGGCCCGCGGCCGCCTGATGATGTGCATGCGGGTGATTCTCCACAAAACGCCTACCGCCTGCCTCTCATTTTCCTTCCATGGATAGGCTGTGGGACGTGCTCGACAAGACACCGCTACGCATTGAGATCGCCTCGCCCGCTCCGGGGACGATCCAGATCGCGCTCAGCGGTGACCTCGACTTCGACACGGCGGCGGAGCTCACGTCCCTCCCCGTGGACGGCTACGACCGGGTGGACGTCGATCTGTCCGGCCTGGCCTTCATCGACTCCTCGGGGCTGGCCTCGCTGGTCCGCCTGCAGCAGGCCGTGGCCAAGACCGGCGCGGTGCTGCGCGTGGTGGCGCTGACCCCCTATGTGCGCAGCCTGATGCGGATGACGGCGCTGGACCGGCTGTTCGGCATCCCGCCGGCCTGATCTTGCTTACCTGCCGCCCGGCAGGTGACTAAGCTGGGGGATCTCATCTCCGGCCGTCGAGACAGGTGCGTAGTGCGGGAAGACACCCGGTCCCGGATCCAGGAGGTCGCCCTCGAGCTCTTCACCGAGCAGGGGTACGAAGCGACGTCGCTGCGGGAGATCGCCGAGGAGCTCGGCGTGACGAAGGCCGCGGTCTACTACCACTTCAAGACCAAGGACGAGATCGTGGCCAGCCTGGCCGAGCTGTGGGCGGCCGAGATGGACGGCCTGCTGAGCTGGGTCAGGTCGCAGCCCAGGACCGCGCCGATGCGGCGCGAGCTGCTCCTGCGCTACGCGGCCAAGCTGCGCGAGCCGCGCTACGTGGGGATCGCCCGGTTCCTGGAGCGCAACCAGACGGCGCTGCGCCATCATCCGAGGATCTTCCGGATGCGCGAGGTGCTGGTGGAGCTGGTCGGCGAGATGAGCGAGCCCGGCATGTCCACGACCACCCGGGTCAGCCGCTTCATGGCCCTGTACACCCTGCACGCCGGGAAGTGGGTGGCGGGCGACGGGCCGCTCGCCGAGCAGGACCTCGCGGAGGCCTCGATCGAGGTGGCGCTCGGTCTCCTGGAGCCGTAGGGAGCCGTAGGAGGCCGTAGAGGGCTGTGGCGCGGGTGGCGCCGGTGACGATTGCCAGGCCAGATCTTGGGCAGGAGGGTCGCACGGCGAGTGGGAAGGAAACGCGGTGGAGACGATGATCGCGCTCCGGCTGCCCAGGGACGCGGCGAGTGTGCCGCTGATCAGGCAGATGCTGGACGGCACACTGCGATCGCTGGGCGTGGACGAGCAGATCCGCGACGACATCGAGCTCATGCTCAGCGAGGCGTGCTCCAACGTGGTCAGGCACGCCCAGCCCAGTGACGATTACACGGTCAGTGTCACCGTCTACGACGACCTCTGCGTGATCAAGGTGATCGACACGGGCGGCGGCTTCGACGCCGCCGCCGTGCGTGAGCCCTCGCCCGGCTCGGAGCACGGCCGCGGGCTGCAGATCATGCGTGCGCTCGCCGATGACGTCCGCTTCACCAACAGGCGGGAGAACGGCGCGGTGGTGTGCCTGGAGAAGAGGCTCCGCTTCGCCCCGGGGGCGGCGGGGCCGCACTTCATGACGACCTAGCCGTCAGGCCCGCCATGACGGCGAGCCAGATGATCACGACCACCGAGATGAGGACCACGGCCAGGAACGACAGGATGAGGGCGATCACCAAAGAGGCGAACGCGCCGAGCAGTGTCCACATCCGCGAAAAGTGCCCCCGATGGACCTCTCTTATGCTGTTTCTCCACCGCTAACTGGGCGTTATATGAGGATATTTCGCCCTTACCTGGTGGCGGTGTTGTGCGGATCGAGGCTGCTCGGCAGCATGTCCAGCCGGCGCAGTATCACCCCTTCACGCAGCGCCCACGGGCACACCTCCAGCCGGTCCACCTCGTACAGGTCCATGACGGCGTCGGCCACGACCGCACCCGCGGCGAGTTGCGCCGCCCGCCCTTCGGACACGCCCGGCAGGCCCGCGCGCTCGGCGGCGCTCATGGTGGTGAGCTCCGCCGCCCAGCGGGCGCTGTCCTGCCTCGTCAGCGAGCGCGAGACGTAGAGACCGTCGCCCGAGGGCGCCGCCCCGGCGATCCTGGCGAGTTGCTTGAACGTCTTGGAGGTGGCCACGGCCCGGTCGGGCCGGCCGTGTCTGACGACGTCCCTGACCGTGCGGGCGATCTCGCCGCGGACGTGCTTGCGCAGGCTCCGCGCCTCCTCGGCGGTGGGCGGGTCCTCGGTGAGCCGGTCGCGGGTCAGCCGCCCCGCGCCGAGCGGCAGGGACACGGCCGCGTCGGGCTCCTCGTCGACCCCGGAGGCGATCTCCAGCGAGCCGCCGCCGATGTCGAAGACGAGCAGCCGGCCGGACGACCAGCCGAACCAGCGCCGTACCGCCAGGAACGTCAGCCTCGCCTCGTCGCGCCCGGACAGCACGTCGATGCGCACCCCGCAGCGGTCGTCGATGTCGGCGAGCACCTGCTCGCCGTTCGCGGCCTCTCGCACGGCGGAGGTGGCGAAGGCCAGCAGATCCTCCACGCCCTTGTCCTCGGCGATGCGCACCGCCTCCTCGACGAACGCGCCGAGCCGCTCGACGCCCTCGGCCGACAGGGTGTCGCCCTCGTCGAGGTGCTCGCTCAGCCGCAGCTCCTCCTTGTGCGAGTAGGCGGGGATGGGCCGGGCGCCGGGGTGGGCATCGACGACGAGTAGGTGGACGGTGTTCGAGCCGATGTCCAGCACGCCGAGTCGCATGGCTCGACGCTACAGCTCAGCGCGCCACCCGGGGAAACCGACTCCACCGGATGATCAGGGCGCGAACGCCCACTACGCTTTCCGGTGACAGGTGAGGAGTGCTGATGGCAGCGTGCTGCGGTCCGAGCAGGGACGCGGCCGCCGGATCCCACCGGCCGGAGGCCGGGCGGGCCGTGGTGGTGGAGGCGGGGCGGCGCGAGCCACCGCGCGGGATGGCGCGCATCCCCGGCGGGACCTTCTGGATGGGCGGGGACGACCCGGACGGCAGGCCGGAGGACGGCGAGGGCCCGGTGCGGCAGGTGCGGCTGAGGCCGTTCCTGATCGATCCGACCTGCGTGACGAACGCGCGGTTCGCCACCTTCGTGAAGGACACCGGGTACGTCACGGAGGCCGAGCGGATCGGCTGGTCGTTCGTCTTCCGGCAGTTCGCCGGGCACGGCGTCATGGACGCGAGCGTGCCGCAGGCGCCCTGGTGGGCGGGGGTCGAAGGGGCGACGTGGCGGTCGCCGGAAGGGCCCGGCTCCTCGGTGCGCGACCGGCAGAACCACCCGGTCGTGCACGTGTCGTGGCACGACGCGGCCACGTACGCGGCCTGGGCGGGCAAGCGGCTGCCGACGGAGGCCGAGTGGGAGATGGCCGCGCGCGGCGGCCTGGAGCGGGCCCGCTACCCGTGGGGGGACGAGCTGGCACCGAAGGGCCGCCCGCGGTGCAACATCTGGCAGGGCCGCTTCCCGGGCGCGCCCAGCAAGGGCACGATGCCGGTCAAGTCGTTCCAGCCCAACGGCCACGGCCTCTACAACGTGGCGGGCAACGTGTGGGAATGGACCGCCGACTGGTGGGGCACGGCGTGGGAGCCGTTCGCCGAGGACCCGTCCGGGCCCGCCGACGGCGACGCCAAGGTGATGCGCGGCGGCTCCTACCTGTGCCACGACTCCTACTGCAACCGCTACCGGGTGGCCGCGCGCACTGCCAATACTCCCGACTCCGCCACCGGGCACACGGGTTTCCGCTGTGCGGCCATAGTCTGAGCGCATGTCACGAACCCTGCGACTGCTGATCACCGGCGGCGGCACCGGTGGTCACACCTATCCGGCTCTGACGACTCTGTCGGCGATGCAGCGCCGTCAGGTGCCGCACGACGTGCTCTGGGTGGGCACGTCCGGCGGCCTGGAAGCCAAGATCACCGCCGAGCACGGCATCCCGTTCAAGGCGATCACCACGGGCAAGCTGCGCCGCCGCCCCAATCTGCGCGAGCTCGGCACCAACATCGCCGACGTGTTCCGGATCCCGGTGGGGGTGTTCCAGGCGGTCGGGCACGCCGCCCGCTACCTGCCCGACGTGGTGCTGTCCACGGGCGGCTACGTGGCGGTGCCGATCGGCGTCGCGGCCAAGCTGATCCGGCGCCCGCTGGTCATGCACGAGCAGACGACGGTGGTGGGGCTGGCCAACCGCATCCTGTCCAGGCTGGCGACCCGGATCGCGCTGTCGCACGAGTCGTCCCTGGACTACCTGCCTGCCTCGACCAGGGACAAGGCCGTGGTGACGGGCAACCCGATCAGGCCGGAGCTGCTCCAGGGCAACCGGGCGGCGGCCTACGACCTGTTCGGGCTGACGTTCGAGGTGCCGCTGATCTACGTGACGGGCGGCGCGCAGGGCAGCAAGCAGATCAACACGCTGATCCAGGAGATCCTGCCCCGGCTGCTGCCGCACGCCCAGATCGTGCACCAGTGCGGGCCCGCGTGGATCGAGCAGATGCGCTCCGTCGAGCTGCCCGCGGAGCTGGCCGACCGCTACCATCCGGTCCCCTACGTGGGTGGCGAACTGCCCGACCTGTACGCGGCCGCCGACGTGGTGATCGCCCGCAGCGGCGCCGGCACGGTGTCGGAGCTGACCGCGATCGGCAAGCCGTCGGTGCTGATCCCGCTGATCCCGACGGGCGGTGACGAGCAACGCAAGAACGCCGCCTACCTGGTGTCGGCGGGCGCCGCGCGCGCCCTGCTGGAGCCGCGCCCCACCGCCGAGTTGCTGCTGGCGGAGCTGATGCCGCTGCTCGCCGACCCCGGCCGGCTGGCCTCGATGGGCGAGGCGGCGCAGAAGCTGGGCCGCCTGGACGCAGCCGACGCGCTCTGCGACCTGCTGGTGCAGGCGGTGGAAGGTACAACGCGGACCGGCGCCTGATGAGTGGACAGTACGACCCGCCCGGCGCCTGACCGAGTGGACCTACGACGCGGCCGGCGCCTGACCGAGTGGACCTACGACCCGCCCGGCGCCTGACCGGCGGGGCCGGTCAGGGATCGAGGTGGCGGAAGGCTTCGTGGGCGGAGTGGAGGCTCCGCCGCAGGGCCTGGTCGAGCTGGTCGGCGTCGCGGGAGAGCCGTTCGATCTCCGGCACCGCGAAGCCGTCGGCGCCGGACTCGGCGACCAGCTCCTCATACTGGTGGATCCGGCCGCGCAGCTCCTCGATCTGCTGGTGGGCCCGGTAGGCGCGCTCGGCCTCGGCCACGTTGGCGGCGTAGCGCTCCAGCGCCTCGACCCGGGCCACCACGGCGTCCTCGCTGCTGTCGAGCGCCCTGGCGAGCGGCTCGGCGACCGCGGCCACCTCGGGGCTGATGCCGTCGGTCACGGTCTTCCTGTGCTTGGCGCGCAGCGCGGACAGCTTGGCCAGCAGCCGGGCGATCTCCCACTCCTGCGCGGGCAGCATCACCGCGTTGCGTACGTCGTCGAGCAGGCCTTCGGCGTTGACCGTCGACTCGGTCACGGCGGTGACGGCCCGGTGCGCCCGGGCCAGCAGCCGGCGGGAGGACTCGTCGAGGTCGTCGGCGAGCACGTAGCGGCCCTCGTACCAGCGGAGCTGCTCGTAGATCTCGCGCTCGGCGGTGGCCTGCTCCTCCTCGCCGAGGTCGGTGTGGACCAGGGTGAGGACGAGGACGGGCGCGGCGACGAGGGCGAGCAGCAGCATGCCGAGGCCACGGGTCATCACGGCGAGGGTGACCAGGAGGGCGGCCACGGTCATCACGGTGATGGTCGTGGAGCGGCCCACGCCCGCCTTGGGCGGTGGCACGGGCACCCAGCCGCGGCGCATTTTGATCAGGACGTGTTTGCTCTGTCTGATCAGTCGCGCGTCGTCCGCGGGCACCCCCGGATCTACTACCACATCCACCACAAACTCGGATCCTAGGGGAAATCGGTGTTCGGGGGTCATCAAACGTCTCCCCCGCGTAAATGGCGAAATGCCTCCTGGGCGGAGCTGACGCTGTCGCGCAGGGCCTCCTCAAGACGGTCGGCGTCCTCGGTCAGCCGGCTCAGCTCGGGCATGGCCGAGTCGTCGGCGCCGGATTCGGCCAGCAGTTCCTCATAGCGGGGCAGGTTGGCGCTGAGCCGGTCGATCTGGCGCCTGGCGCGGTAGGCGCGCTCGGCCTCGGCCACGTGGCCGGCGTAGCGCTCCAGCGCCTCGACGCGCGTGAGCACCGCCCGCTCGCTGCCGTCGAGCACCTGGGCCAGCGGTTCGGTGACGGCCGCGACCTCCGGGGTGATGCCCTCGGCGACCACCTCGTCGTGCTCGGCCCGCAGCCGCGACAGCTTGGCCAGCAGCCGGGCGATCTCCCACTCCTGCGCGGGCAGCATCACCGCGTTGCGCACGCCGTCGAGCAGCCCTTCGGCGTGGACATGGGAGCCCATGATGGCGTCGATGGCCGTCTGGGCGCGGGACAGGAGCGCGCGGGCGCTGTCGTCGAGGTCCTCGTGCAGCACGAACCTGCCGTCGTAGCGGCGGGCGCTCTCGTAGACGTGGTGCTCGACCACGTGCCGTCGCTCGGCTTCGGCGTCCGGCCGGGGCCTGGCCACCATGCCGATGACCAGCAGCGCGGCGAGGGTCATGATGACGACGAACGGCGTGTAGAGGCCGGCCAGGAAGAAGTCGAGCCCCCACCCGATGGCCACCAGTGCCACCGCGCTGATCAGCATGTTGGTGACCAGGCCGTACGCGGGCGAACGGGGGCGGTGGGTGGGGATCCAGCCGTCCCGGATGCGTACCAGCACCTTGCGGTTGTCACGGAACAGCTCGGCGGCCTCGCCAGGCACCGTCGGCTCTACTACCACCTTCGCAGGGCGACCGGGCACCTTACTGATCCTATGTGGCGATCTGTCCGAACGTCAGCCCTCCAGGTAGCGGAACGCCTCGTGCGCGGAGCTCACACTGCGCCGCAGCGTACGTTCGACGTTGTCGGCGTCCTGGGCGAGCCGTTCGATCTCGGGTACGGCCAGCGCGTCGGCGCCCGACTCGGCCAGGAGCTCCTCGTAGTGGGGCAGCCGGGCGCGCAGCGCCTCGATCTGGCCGCGGGCGTGGTAGGCGCGCTCGGCCTCGGCCACGTGGCCGGCGTAGCGTTCCAGTGCCTCGACCCGCGCGACCACGGCGGCCTCGCTGACGTCGAGGGCGTTCTGCAGCGGCCGGACCACGGCCGCGACCTCCGGCGCGATCCCCCGGTCGATGAGGTCGCGGTGCTCGGCGCGCAGCATCGAGAGCTTGGCCAGCAGCCGGGCGATCTCCCACTCCTGCTCCGGCAGCATCACCGCGTTGCGCGCGTCGTCGAGCAGGCCCTCGGCGTTGACATGGGAGCGCAGCACGGTGCCGATGGCCCGCTGCGCCCTGCGGAGCACCTGCCCGGCCTGCTCGTCGAAGTCCTCGGGCAGGAAGTAGCGGCCGTCGTGACGCCGGGCGTGCTCGTAGACGTCCCGCTCGTGCGGGCGGTGGTTCACCGGCACCTCGTTGATACTGGCGATCTTGATGAGCACGACGAAGACGAACGTCCCCAGCAGGACGAAGCCGACCGGCGCCATGGCGGTCTCCAGCAGCACGGCCATCAACGCGATGATCACCGGGGTGATGGCGAGCAGGATGACGCTCGACGGGCTCCTGCGCGGCCGCTCGACCGGCGCCCCGGCAGGGGGCACCCAGCCGGATCTGATCCTGGACAGCAGCGGGGCGTTGGCACGCAGTAACCCGGCGATCTCCGGCGAGACTCCCGGCTCGACCACCACACCCACGCTCTGTCCTGGCACCCTGGCGCCCCCAACGCTCGTGATGACGGGATACTACGAGACATTTCGCCTAAGTGGCAGGCTCGCGAAGGACAGGTCAGGAAACCACCAGTTCCGCCCGCCGATCACCTCCATCGCGGCCGGCACCAGTGCACCGGCCGCCTCACACCCGCACAGTAGTGCGCTCCCGCGCCGTCGCGTGATACCGCCGTCGCGGTAGGGCGGGTACGGCGAGTGCGGCGGCGAGGCAGGCCATCGGGATGGCGGGCAGCACGTACCGGTGGTCGAAGTCGATCGCGGCCACCGGCGCGACGAGCAGGAACATGGCGAACCCCCATGGCAGCAGCGCGGGGCGGCGGCGGCCGACCGAGCCGGCCGCCCCGACGAGCAGCAACACCCCGAACAGCGTCCCGTGCAGGAACCATGGGTAGGGGTAGGCGGCCAGGATGGACCCGTACGGCTCGACGGAGCTCATGCCGCGGATGGCAGGGTCGTACTCCGTGCGCACCTTGTGTATCAGGGCGTGCTCCTCCGGCAGTTCCCAGGAGCCGTACGGGAAGCTCGTGGTGGGCGTCACCCGCCGGGGGTGCCGCACCGGCTCCCAGGTGAAGGCGAGCGAGGTGTCCGCGACCACCTCGCGCAGGTAGTCGAGCGGCTGGGCGGCGATGGCCTTCAGCGCGAAGGACCTGGCCAGGTCGTTGTGCAGGAAGCGGTCGCCGGGCAACTGGTTGAGCGAGGCGCCGGGCGCCCAGACGTACTCGGATGCGGCGTCCACCGTCGTGCCGTTCGGGCAGAGTTTCGCCTCTTCGGGCGGCGGCTGGATGATCCGGCAGTCGGCGAAGGTCATGGTGCGTGCCCAGAGCGCGACGCCGTCGGAGCCGCTGAGCGCGAACCGGCCGTGGTGCTGGGCGTACCAGCCCGCGTAGGCGAGCAGTGGCAGCGCGCCGGCCAGCAGCAGGGCGGTGGTCCGCCGCCACGGCGTCCGTCTCAGCAGCAGGTAGAGCGCGGCCAGGCCGAGCAGTGGCACGGCGGCCGTGCGGGTCATCCCGGCCAGGGCGATCAGCAGGCCCGCCGCCACGGCGGCGCGCGCCGTCACCTCCTCGCGCCACATCAGCACCAGCAGTGCCGCCACGAGCAGGGCGATCACCTGCAGGTCCGACAGGATCGAGTGCTCCAGCCGGATGAACGACGGGTCGAACAACACGGGCAGCGTCGCGAGCGCCGCACCCCAGCCGGGCAGCCCTCTGCGGCGCAGCAACGCGTACATCATGACCGCGACGCCGAGCCCGATCACATGCTGTACGCCCGCGATCAGGTACACGCTGTGGAAGGGGCGCATCAGCCACAGGAACCAGGCGTACCCAGCGGGGTGGAAGGCCCCTCCCGGCCGCATGTGCACGGCCGTGTCCAGGTAGGTGAAGGAGTCGTACCAGTACAGCTGCGCGGTGTCGTACCCCAGCATGACCAGCACGCGCAGCGCGGCGGCGAGCGCGAGCGCGGCGCCGAACAGGCGGTGCCCGGCCGGCCCTCTGAGGATGAGAATGGACGCCATGGATCCGCCTCGGAACGGGCCGGGGGGATCCCGGCCGGAGGCAGGGCAGTCCAGCGGCCGGGCGCTAACGCCCGTGTCACCGAATCTGGTTATGCCCGCGTTATTCCCCTACCGTCACACTGATCGTCATTTATTGATCTTTGGGGGCATCGTGCGTGTTTTGATCGCCGAGGACGAGCGGATGCTCGCCGACTCGATCGCGGAGGGCCTGCGGCATGAGGCGCTCGCCGTCGACGTCGCCTACGACGGGGAGGCGGCGCTCGAACGGCTCGGCGTGCACGACTACGACGTGCTGGTTCTCGACCGGGACCTGCCGCTGCTGCACGGCGACGAGGTGTGCCGGACGGTGGTGGACCGGGGCTGGCTGGTCCGGGTGCTCATGCTGACCGCCGCCGGTGACGTGCGGGCGCGGGTGGCGGGGCTGTCGCTCGGGGCCGACGACTACCTGCCGAAGCCGTTCGCGTTCGAGGAGCTGGTGGCCCGGGTGCACGCGCTCGGGCGCAGGGCCAGGCGGGCGGACCCGCCCATGCTGGAGCGGGCCGGCGTGCGGCTCGACTGGGCGCACCGGCAGGTCTTCCGGGACGGGCGGTACGTGCCGCTCGCGCGTAAGGAGTTCGGGGTGCTGGCGGAGCTGCTGCGTGCGCAGGGGGCGGTCGTCTCGGCCGAGGAGCTGTTGGAGAAGGTATGGGACGAGCACATCGACCCGTTCACCAACACGGTGCGGACCACGATGACCAAGCTGCGCAAGAAGCTCGGCCCGCCGCAGGTCATCGAGACCCTGCCGGGCGCGGGATACCGCATCCCATGAGCATCCGCCTGCGTTTCGCCGTGGCCTGCGCCGGGGTGGTCCTGGTGCTCGGCGGCCTGGCCCTGACGGGCGTCTACCTCGTGGTACAGCAGAGCCTCGCGTACCGCACGGGCCTGATCACCCCGAACTACATCGTCGTGGACAACCAACGGAGCTTCAACCGGTATGACGACCTCTATGAGGTCGCCCGAGACCGGGTGATGCAGGTTCAGGCCGTCTACAAGCGTGACACGCTGGCCAACGTGCGCACTGTTGGTGCGCTCCTGGTGCTGGCCGCCGCGGGCGGGGGGTTCGGCCTGGGCTGGCGGGCCGCCGGCTGGGTGCTGCGGCCGGTCGCGACCGTCACCGAGACCGCGCGGCGGGTCGCGCAGAGCCACGACCTGACCGAGCGGATCGGCTACGAGGGCCCGAAGGACGAGGTGCGGGAGCTGACCGGCATCTTCGACACCATGCTCGGCCGCCTCGCCCGCTCCTTCGACGGGCAGCGGCGCTTCGTCGCCAACGCCTCGCACGAACTGCGCACACCGCTGACGATCAACCGGACGCTGGTGGACGTGGCGGTGCGGCGGCCGGACGCGACCGACGACGTCAAACGGCTCGGTGAGTCGCTGCTGCTGGTCAACGCACGGCACGAGCGGCTCATCGACGGGCTGCTCGCGCTGACCGAGGGCGAGCAGACGGTGCTGGACCGCCGCCCGTTCGACCTGACCGACGTGGCCGAGCACGTGCTGGACCAGGCGGCCGAGGAGGCGGCGGAGCACGAGGTGGTGATCCACCGACTGCTGGACGCCGCGCCGACCGCCGGGGAGGCGGTGCTGGTGGAGCGGCTGGTACAGAATCTGGTGGAGAACGCGATCCGGCACAACCACCCCAAGGGCGAGTTGTGGGTGACGACCCGGCAACGCGGTGAGCAGGTGGAGCTGGTCGTGGCCAACACCGGGCTGCAGGTTCCGTCGTACGAGATCGAGACGATTTTCGAGCCGTTCCGGCGGCTGCACGGCGACCGGCTCCGCTCCGACCGGGGCAGCGGTCTCGGCCTGTCGATCGTTCGGGTGATCGCCGAAGCGCACGGCGGCACGGTGATCGCCAGGCCGCGGGAGGAGGGCGGGCTGACCATCACGGTCGAACTGCCCGTCTCTCTAGGGGCTGTGGATCTTGCGTAGGACATCCTCAGGGATGCCTGCCTTGACCAGGCTTTCCCAGCTTTCGAAGCGTTCGGCGATCATCGACTCCACGAGAGGGCGGAGCAGCGCGTGGCCGGTGCCGCCGTGCAGGAGGTCGCTGAGGATGCGGCCGCGGTCGGCGAAGGGCAGTGCGGTGCCGTCCAGGGTGACCGCGTGCGCGATGAGGCCCAGCAGCCGGCCGTTGGCGGGGGCGCCGGGCGCGGTGACGGCGGCGATCGTGTCCAGGTAGAGGGCGACGCGCTCGCCGGCGGCGCCG
This sequence comes from Nonomuraea glycinis, assembly GCF_035920485.1. Lineage (GTDB taxonomy): Bacteria > Actinomycetota > Actinomycetes > Streptosporangiales > Streptosporangiaceae > Nonomuraea > Nonomuraea glycinis. The sequence goes on along the minus strand of NZ_CP109166.1, from coordinate 7,292,183 downwards.
GGCTCGCGGGTGAGGAGCTCGTGGACGAGGCGGGCGCCGCTGGCCACCTCGCCGGACGGGCGCAGGACGAGAGGGAGATCCGCCTCGTCCGCCAGCAGGTCGGCGAGCAGGTCGGTGTCGACGTTGAGCAGGTAGGGGCGTTCGGCCAGCGCCCTGGTGCGGTGGCGCAGCAGCGTGGCCTGGCGGCGCGGCCGATGGTCGAACCACCAGCTCAGGCCGGTCGGCTCGGGAGCTTGCCCGGCTCCGCCCAGCAGGATGTCCCGTTCGCCGCCCGTTGACACCCGGTGCGCGGGCAGGGCGGCGAGCAGGCCGGCCCAGCCGTCGTCGCCGAGCTGGCTGCGCCACAGGTGCGCGAAGGAGGTCCAGCGGGCCAGGGGGTCGGGGTCGCGCAGCAGCTCCGAGACGCGTACCGGCTCGGTGGCGGCGGCGACGCGGAGCAGGGTGAGGTTCGCCGAGTAGGCGGCCAGCCGGCGCGTCACCGGGTGGCGGACCGGCTCGAAGCCGGTGAAGGAGCGCCGCCGCCGCTCGTGCAGCGACTCGCGCAGCAGCGTGCCGAGCAGCTCGCCGGCCCGGGCGCGCAGCTCGGCGGGCAGGGCGGCCATGAGTTCGACGGCGAAGCCGACCGTCGGCCCCCGCTCGGCCAGGCAGGAGAACGAGATCACCGCGTGGAGAAGGTCGTCGTCGAGGTCCTGGGCGGGGGCGGCGGCCAGCTCACTCTCGATCAGGTCGTGCCTTCTGACGAGTTCGCGCACCGCGTGCACGGCCAGCCAGCCGACGAGGAACTCGGCGAAGGTGACGTGCAGGAACTCGTAGCAGCGCACCCGGTCGGCAGGCGGTCCGGTCTCGGTTCTGTGCACGAAGAAGAAGCGCCGGGTGGCTCGCCGCGCCCAGCCGTCGGCGTCGCCGTGCGCCTGCCCGCACAGCGCGGCCAGGTCCCGGTCGAGCGCCGCCTCGGTGGCGACCGCCCGGCCGCGCGCGAACATCGACAGCGCCACCACCCCGAGCTGCACCAGCTCCCGGTCCACCAGCGCGCGCAGGCGGGCGGGCGACAGGTCCGCGGCGGCGGCGTCCTTGGCCACCTCGCGCTGGGCGAAGTCCCTGATGAGCGACTCGTAGAGCTGGGCGCGGCCGATGGGCGGCCCGTCGCGCCGTACCGTGTTGCCGGTGGCGTCGTAGAGCGCCATCAGGAGCAGGAGCAGCGGCTGGGTGGCGAGCTCGCCCTGGGCGAGCGCCACCTCGGCGGTCAGCGGGGTGCGGTCGTGCCTGGCCAGGACGGCGCGGTTGGTCTGGTCCCAGATGTCCAGCCAGCGCCGCACCTGGTCCTCCTCGAACGGCCGCAGTTGCAGGGCGAGCACGCCTTCGGGGAACCTGACCTGGTCGGCCACGACGGTGCGGCCGGTGACGATCACGGCGACGGGCCGTCCCGCGCGGTACTGCCCGAGCTGGAACTCCTGGATCTGCTCCAGGTAGTCGTACCTGCTGGCGTGCGCGGCCTGGATCAGCTCGTCGAACCCGTCGAGCATGATCACGGGCAGCGCCCCGTCCCCCGTGCCCACCAGGTCCTCCAGGCGCGCCTCCTCGCCGAGCACGTTGCGCAGGCCCTGGTCGATCTGGGACGGGACGGCGGAGTCGGCCGCCACGTCGCCGAGCTCGACCCTGATCGGCAGGAACTCCGAGCCGGCCAGTCGCGCGGCGAGCACCTCGGTCAGCTTGGTCTTGCCCGAGCCGGGCTCGCCGAGCAGGACGAGCGGCGCCTGGGTGGCGGACAGGGAGGTGAGGTGCCCGACCAGGAACGCCTCGGCGTCGGGGAGTTCGCGCCGGCCCTCCCACCAGCTCTTGGCGGCGGGCGTGGCCTCGCGCGTCATCTCCGCGACCCGGCAGCGAGGGCTGATGTAGCCCTCGCCGAGCAGCGGCAGCGTGACGTCCTCGGGCGCCGTGCCACCGGCCATGACCGGCAGGTCCAGGGCGGTGGCGGCCAGCCGTACCAGGTGGATCATCGGCCGGTCGCCGACGCGGGGCGGGGCCAGCTCGGCCAGCAGCCGCGCCACTCTGGACAGGCCGGTGCCCAGCGGCTGCGGCTCGGTGACCAGGCTCCACATGCCGAATTCGGGGCTGTCCACGCTGAGCAGCCGGTAGTCCTCGTCGTAGATCCGTAACGCCTGGGTGGCCGGTCCGTCGTCCAGCAGGATGGGCAGGCGGGTGCGGTCCCCGGCCGACAGTTCTCCCCATACCGGGAGCCCTCGGGCGTAGGTGGTCAGGGCCTGCGACATCCGCTCATAGACCTGCCGTACGGCCTGCCTGGTCTCGGCGTAGGGCCGGTGCGGCTCCGGCATCGGCAGCGGCGCCAGCAGCAGGCTCTCCACCAGGGCCGCGAACTTCTCCGCCGGTTCGCTGCCGGGATGACGGACGTGGTCGAGCCGGTCCAGTTCGACGGGCAGCCTGGCCTCACCGAGCGCCTCGAAGTACGCCGACACGACGAGCACGGCGTGCGTCGCGGCCAGCCGCCGGGTGCGGGTGAACCGGTTGCCGCCCCTCCCCCGCCGGCCGCTGCGCCGTACCACGTCCTCGGTGTAGCCGACGATGTCGCTGCGCAGGTCGAGCAGGCCCGTCGCGGGCCGCGCGACGCCGGCCCTGGCCCAGCCGGTCCGTGCCACGGTCGCGGCGAAGTCGGTGAGCTCGACCAGCCTGCTCTGCTCGCAGCCGAGAATGGCGAGCGCGTCGGCATAGCGCAGGATGTCCGTCATAGGCGTCTCCTGGGGGTACGTGAGGGTCCCATCATGACGCCGTTCCCGCCGTTTTTGGAGCGTTCTCGGCTAGTACGGGCGATCAGGCAGGGTCCGTTAGGGTTTGGCGCGGGAGATCATGACCAGGGAGGTGAACGATCATGGAGGACGATCTGATCCTCTCGGTGGTGGCGGGCTCGCGCGCCTACGGGCTCGACACGGCGGACTCCGACACCGACCGGCGGGGCGTGTTCGTGGCGCCGACCGAGGACTTCTGGCGCCTGGACAAACCGGTCACACACCGGGACGGGCCGCTGCCCGAGCAGTTCTCGTGGGAGGTCGAGCGGTTCTGCCGGCTGGCCCTGGAGGCGAACCCGACGGTGCTGGAGTGTCTGTGGTCGCCGATCGTGGACGTGTGCACCCCGGAAGGGCAGCGGCTGCGGGACCTGCGGGGCGCGTTCCTGTCGCGGCGCGCCCACCGGACGTTCACCGGGTACGCCGACGCGCAGTTCCGCCGGCTGGACCCGGCCGCGCCGAAGTGGAAGCAGGCCATGCACCTGATCAGGCTGCTGCTCAGCGGCCTGCACCTCGTCCGCCACGGCGACCTGCTGCTCCAGGTGGGCCCGTACCGCGACCGCCTGCTGGCCGTCCGGCGGGGTGAGGTGCCGTGGGAGCGGGTGACCGCCTGGCGGGCCGAGCTGACCGCGGAGCTGGCCGGCGCGCGATCCGTACTGCCCGAGCAGCCGGACCGCGGCGCGGTGGAGGAGTTTCTCATCGACGTGCGCAGGGAGCATCTGTGAGACTGCCCGACTGGCTGCCGGAGATCCCCGGCGAGCAGCCACATCCGCTCGCCTTCGCGACGGTGAGCGGCGCCCACCTGTACGGCTTCCCGTCCGCGGACTCCGACGTGGACCTGCGCGGCGTGCACGTGCTGCCGGTCGAGCAGGTCGTCGGACTGACCGTCGGCCCGCAGACGCTCGACCGGACCTGGACCCGTGACGGGGTGGAGGTGGACCTGGTCACGCACGACCTGGCCAAGTTCTGCCGGCTGCTGCTGAACCGTAACGGCTATGTCCTGGAGCAGCTGCTGTCGCCGCTGGTCGTGACGTCGTCGCCGGCGCACGAGGAGTTGGCGGCGCTGGCCCCCCGATGCCTGACCCGGCACCACGCCCACCACTATCTGGGGTTCGCGCGCACCCAGTGGCGCCTGTACGAGCGGACCGGTGAGCTCAAGCCGCTGCTCTACACCTTCCGGGTGCTGGCCACCGGCATCCACCTGATGCGGACCGGCGCGCTCGAAGCCGACCTGACCAGGCTGTACGCGTACGGTCCCGGGTATCTGCCGGAGCTGGTGGCCGCCAAGCGGGAGGCCGAGCACGGCGCCGCGCCGCCGATCCCCCAGGCGGCCGGGGACGTGGCGCGGCTGACGGCGGAGCTGGAGGCGGCGCGGGACGCCTCGTCGCTTCCCGAGGCGGGCGGCGCCCACCAGGCCGTGCACGAGCTGGTCGTACGGACGCGCCTGGCGGGCGCCGGGATTCAGGCGGGATCGGCCGACAGCACCAGCCGCACCGCGAACACCCGGTAGCCGGCGCGTTCGAACGCCCTGGCCATCGGGAGGTTGGTGGCGTCGGTGTCGGCGGCGATCCGCTGCGCGCCCAGCTCGGCGTGGCAGCGGGTGATCTCGCCGAGCAGGTCGTCGACGTAGCCGTGGCCGCGCTGTTCGGGCAGCACGCCCAGGTAGCCGACGACGGGCCCGGCGTTGTTGGCCGACGGCATGGCGAAGCCCGCCAGGTCGCCGTCCGGGGTGTGGGCCAGCCGCCACCAGGACCTGTCGCCCGGCATGCTCAGGTAGTCGGCGAGGTCCTCACGGGCCTGCGCCTCGGCGTCCTTGGTGACCAGGGCCTGGCGGGTGTGGTGGTCGAGGCTGCCTTCGGCGACCCGGCGGAACACCTCGACGAACGCCTCGTCGTCGGGCTCCGCCCTGAACGTCAGCCTGCCCGACGGCTCGGGCACCGGGACGTCCGGCGTCCAGGCGTACCGCAGGCGTTCGAGCTCGTCGGTCAGCCCGGCGCGGCGGCCCGCCTCCCACCGCCAGCCGACGGCGGCGACGACCGTGGGGAGGTCGCGCCAGCCGGCCGGCACGAACACGTGGTAGGCGGGGGCGTCGCCGAAGGCGTCGTGGGCGTGCCGCAGCAGCTCGGCGGCCAGCGCCACCCGGTCTTCGACCGAGGGGTGCACGTACAGGCAGTCGAGGGCGAGCGGCCGGTCGCCGGGGAAGCCCCACCAGACGGCGCGGGCGAGGATCTCACCGTCCTGCTCGGCGATCCAGACGCGCTCGTGGCGGTAGTGGCCGTCGGCCAGGAAGGAGCGCAACCGGTCAGGGCCGGCCCAGCTGATGGGTTCGTCGACGGTGCAGTGGAGCAGGCGGTCGAGGTCAGCCTCGACCGTGGAGCGGAAAAGCACGATTCCTCCAGAAGAACGCGGGACGCGTCCATGGACCACGGGACATCTCAGCGCCTCCTTTCCATCGACTTTTCGGGCTACTTTCTGGTGCTGCGCTGACTTTAACCCAATGTGACGGGAGTTCCGACAGGATAAGAGCGTGGGCACCTACAACGACATGCTTCCCCTCCAGCCGCCGCTCCGGCTTCCGCCGGACGACGAGCTGGCCGATGCCGTCCGCGTCACCCCGCTCGCGGCCGAGATCATGCGCCGGGAAGAGGCTGGCGATCCCCGGGCGAACGCCGAGATGGCCGCCGCGCTGCGCGACGGACCGGCCGAGCTGACCCTGCGGACCTGGTCGGAGGTCTGTCGTGCGCTGCTCGCCCCCGAGGAGGCGCTGCTGCTGGAGGTGGTCCGGCTGTTCCTCGGCAGCGACCCCGCCGAGGGCGACTCCCCCGACGTGCTCGCCAGCCTCGGCCTGGTGCGGGTCAAGGGGCCGTACGAGCTGACGCCGCTCGGCCTGTGGATCGGCAGGCAGGTGCTCGCGGAGGCGGCGGGGCAGGAGGTGCCCGTCATGGGCTCCCTGGCGGGCCAGGATGCCGCCGCGCTGCTGCACGGTCTGCGCTCCTACCCGCAGGGCGAGCGTGACGAGGAGCTGGCGGGCTGGCTGGAGGGCCGGGAGCCCACGCAGGCGGCGGCCGAGATCGCGGCCGCGCTCGGCAAGGCGAGCCCGCTGGGCCGGGCGGTCGGGGTGGAGCTGCTGGCCACCCGGTTGGGCGAGGACGGCCGCAAGGCGCTCGACGGGCTGCTGGACGAGCCCAGGGTGGGCGCGGTGATCTCCGCCCGGCTGGAGCGCGAGGGCCACGACCCGGCGCCGACGGACCTCGCCTGGGTGCTGGTGGACATGGCGGCGGCGCTGCTGGAGTTCGGCAGCGACACCAGCGAGATCATCGAGTCGCTGGCCGCCGGCAAGGACGCCGACGAGCAGGCACGCACCGTCGCGCTGCTCGCGCTGGGTGACCATCCCGGCACGGAGCTGGTGCTGCGGGTGTTCATCGAGCACCATCCGGACAGCCATGTCTCGGCCGCCGCCCGTAAGGCGCTGCGCCGCCTGCACGGCCTGGCCGACGCGCGCCGGTAGAGTCGCGCGCCGGTAGAGTCGGCGCGATGACGAAGCACACGATCACCCGGCAGACCAGCACCATCCTCGGCGACGGCTACGGCTGTTCCTGCGGCACGCGGCTGGTGCACCGCATGGCCGCCGAGCTGCACGCGGCCGAGCAGCAGTTGTGCTCGGCCTGCCTCGGCACCGTCGAGGAGGAGGTGGCCCCCGGGGTGGCGCGCGAGTGCTCGGCCTGCGCCGGCACCGGCCGCCGCCGCGAGCAGCTGATCTGGCAGCTCGCGCACGCCGAGGCCGAGCAGGTGATCACGATGACCCTGGTACGCGGCGTGGTGGCGGACTTCGACGGGCCGTTCCACCTGTCGGAGGTCGCCGACACGGTCAGGGACGGGCTCGGCCTGCCCGGCGGGCGGCTGCCGGTCGGGCCCCGGGTGCGCGACCTGCTGCTGGAGCTGCAGGCCAACGGCGAGATCGCGATGCTGTCGGCGCCGGACGAGCTGCTCGACGCCACCGCGAACGTGGTCCTCTACCGCGACCCGCAGTGGCAGCGCACCGGCACCCTGGGACTCTGACCGGCGAGGCTCGACACTCACGCGAGGGCTCCGGCTGGGCTCGGCGCACCGGCACTGAGGCTCTGACCGGCGGGGTCTGGCGGTCAGGTGCGGCAGAGGATCTCGCCGTGCAGGATCGACAGCCAGCCGTCGTCCGTCTCGGCCCACTCCAGCCATCCCCGTGAGATGCGCCGCAGGTCGTCCTCGGTGGCGGCGCCGGTGGCCAGGGCCTGCTCCGCCAGGGCGGAACCGAGGATGCGCTCCGCCCACATGCCGCCCCACCAGGCCCTGTCGTCGGGGCTGGCGAAGCACCAGGTGGACGAGGTGGCGGTGACCTCCTCGAACCCGGCCGCGCGGGCCCACGACAACAGCCGCCGCCCGGCGTCCGGCTCGCCGCCGTTGGCGCGCGCCAGCTTCTGGTAGAGCGTCATCCATTCCGCCAGCGCCGGCAGCGCCGGATACCAGGTGAAGGCGGTGTAGTCGCTGTCGCGCGCCGCCACGAGCCCGCCCGGCTTCGTCACCCGCCGCATCTCCCGCAGCGCCTGTACGGGATCGCCGACGTGCTGCAGCACCTGGTGGGCGTGCACGACGTCGAAGGAGGCGTCGGGGAAGTCCAGGTGGTGCACGTCCGCGACGGCGAAGTCGACGTTGTCCAGGCCGCCGGCCTCGATCTCGGTGCGGGCGAGTGCCAGCGCCTGCTCGGTCACCTCGGACGCCGTGACCCGCGCCACCCGGCGGGCCAGGTCGGCGGTGATGGTGCCCGGCCCGCTGCCCACGTCGAGCAGGCTCATCTCCGGCCGGAGGTGCGGCAGCAGGTAGGCGGCCGAGTTGGCGGCGGTGCGCCACCGGTGCGAGCGCAGCACCGACGCGTGGTGACCATGGGTGTAGACGGCGTCCATCGAGACTCCCTCGGTTCGATCGATGCCTGAACGCTAACATCATCTCGCATTCTAAGAAATAATGTCTCATTATAAGAGACAGGTGAGTTATCGGCATATCGGGTAGCAGGTGGGCTCCAGCGCCAGCGACGAACGGAGTCCTCATGGCCAGGACCGTGGCAGATGTGATGACCACCCACCCCGCGGCCGTCGAGTGCGACCAGCCGGTGAAGGTAGCCGCCGCGCTCATGCGCGACAACGACACCGGCGCGATCATCGTCAACGAGAACGGCCGCATGCGGGGCATCGTGACCGACCGCGACATCGCGGTGCGGTGCGTCGCCGACGACAAGGGCCCCGACACGCCGGTACGGGAGGCGTGCTCGACCAGCGTCGAGGCCATCGGCCCCGACACCAGCGTCGACCAGGCCGTCAAGCTGATGCGCAGCCACCATGTGCGCCGTCTCCCCGTCGTGGAGGACGGCCGCCCGGTGGGCATCGTCAGTTTGGGCGACCTGGTCATGGAGCGGGAGCCGGACTCCGCGCTCGCCGACATCTCCGCCGCGGAGGCCACCCGTTAGGGTGGCCTCGTGGTCACAGTCGAGGACGTACGGCGGCTCGCGGCGACCTTTCCGCGTTCGTCGGAGCATCTGATCCGCGACCGGGTCAAGTTCCGCGTGGGCGCCATCGTCTACCTGGCGTTCTCCCGCGACGAGACGCTGATGGGCTTCGCCTTCCCGAAGGAGGAACGGGCCGCCCTGGTCGCCGCCGAGCCCGAGACGTTCCTGCTCCCGCCGGAGTCCGACATGCGCTTCAACTGGGTGATGGCGCGGATGGCCGTGCTGGACCCGGAGGAGATGCGCGAGCTGGTCGTGGAGGCCTGGCGGATGGTGGTGCCGAAGAAGGTTTACGCCGCCTACCTGGCCGGATCCCGCTAGGGTGAGCACGCATCGGAGCGGACGGCCAGGAGTGACCACATGTACTTCCAGCATTCCAGCGACATCTGGCGGGACTTCCCCGACCTGGCGGCCGGCGCGCTCCTGGCCGACGGCATCACCGGTGACGTGGACCCCGCCATCGCCGGTTACCACGCGACCGCGAGGTCCCGGCTGACCGGCGGGCCGGAGTCCGAGCTGCCGGAGATCCGGGCCTGGCGGCGGACCTTCTCCGCGATGGGCCTCAAACCCACCCAATACCGATGCGCTGCCGAGTCGCTGCTCCGGCGCTTCAAGAAAGACGGGACGCTGCCCCGGATCCATCCGCTGATCGATGTCTGCAACGCGATCTCGCTCGCGTTCGCGATCCCGGTGGCCGTGTTCGACCTGTCCCAGGTCACCGGGTTCCTGGAAGTCCGGCGCGCCTCAGGCGAGGAGGACTATCTCACCTTCGGCGGCGAGATCGAGCACCCGGAGGCCCACGAGGTGGTCTTCGCCGACGGCGCCGGGCGAGCGCACGCCCGGCGCTGGTCCAACCGGCAGAGCGGCCTGTCGGCCGTGCGCGACACGACGAGCTCGGTCCTGATCGTCGCCGAGGCGCTGCACGCCACGGCGGCCGACGACGTCCGCGCGCTCATGTCCGCACTCGCCGACGACCTGAAGACCCTCTGGTCCACCACCCCGAAGACCGCCCTGCTGACCCCACACTCCCCGCGCCTGGAGTGGTGAAGGCCGAGCTGCCGGGCGCGTGGTGGGTCAGGTGACGCTGCGGTAGAGGCCCTTGGCCAGGGTGGTGATCCGGCGTACTGAGCTGCTCCAGGTGCTGCCCGCGGGGTGCGTGGTGAGCAGCGCCATGACGTACCGCTCGTCCTTGCCCACCAGCCCGGTCGTATAGAGGACGGGCCGTCCGAGGTCGGGGACTCCCGTGCCGGCGGATCGCAGCGCGACCGTGGAGATCGACGCGCCCGAGGCGCGGGCGTCGCACTTGACCGGGGGCACGGTGCCGAACCCGGACCAGCCCTGCTTGACCGCACGCGGGCCGGGCACTCCCTGGGGGATGCCGAAGGTCTGGTCGAAGCCGTCGCTGCCGCACGGGGTGGCCTTGCGCAGGTGGCCGAGGATGGTGTCGCGGACGCGCGGCTGCGCGGTGTCCAGCAGGTAGCGGTAGGTGCGGACGATGTCGTGGGCGCTCAGTGACGCGTAGCCCCAGAACCCCGGGTGGGTGGCGGGCGGCGGCGCGGTGTCGGACAGGCGTAGCTTGCGCGCCATCCTGGTGATGATCGCGCCCTTGCCGCCCCGGTTCCAGAACGCCGTCGCGGCGGCGTCGTCGCTCTCCCGGAGCATGACCCTGAGCAGCCGGGCGTCGGCGGCCGAGAGCGAGGCGCGTTTGTCCAGGAAGTCGATCGCGATCAGGATCTTGATCACCGAGGCGGAGCGGAACTTGCGGTGCGCGTGCCGGGTCGCCACGAGTTTGCCGGCCCTGCGGTCGTAGACGAGCCACGAGGCCGTGGTGCCGGGTGGCACCTGGGGCGGCTTGGCCGTACGAGACGCACTGGCGGAGGACACGCCCGGCGCGAGCGCGCTGGACGCGGGCGCGCTGGTCGTCGCGGACGCGGGAACCGCTGTGAGGCCCGCGATGCAGCCCGTTGCGAGGGGTACGGCTGCCGCCACGGCGGCCCACGGCTTCATTCGCATCGGACATACCTATCAGACTCTTGACGAACCACAGAAACAGTACTAAACACAGAGGAAACCAAACGGAAACGGCGGTGAATCAACATCATGTACGCCGAGGAACGGCAGCAGGAGATCCTCCGCAGAGCGCGTGCAGCGGGCCGCGTGGACGTGGTGTCGCTGGCGGCCGAGCTCGACGTGACCACCGAGACCATCCGCCGTGATCTCACCGCGCTGGAGCGGGCGGGAGTGCTGCGCAGGGTGCACGGCGGCGCCATCCCCGTGGAGCGGCTCGGGTTCGAGCCCGCGCTGGCCACCCGCGACGAGGTGCTGACCGCCGAGAAGGAGCGCATCGCCAAGGCGGCGCTCGCCGAGCTGCCCGAGGACGGGTCCGTGATCATCGACGCGGGCACGACCACGGGCCGCCTGGTGGGGGTGCTGCCGGCCGACCGCGAGCTCACCGTGGTGGTGAACTCGCCGCCGCTGGCCACCGTGCTGGCCGCGCGCGCCAACCTCAACGTCATCATGCTGGGCGGCCGGGTCCGGGGCAGGACGCTGGCGACGGTGGACGACTGGGCGTTGCAACCACTGGCGCAGCTCCACGTGGACGTGGCGTTCATCGCGACCAACGGCTGCTCGGCGGAGAAGGGGCTGACCACGCCCGACCCCGCCGAGGCGGCGATCAAGCGGGCGATGGTGCGTGCCGCCCAGCGCAGCGTGCTGCTCGCCGATCACACCAAATTCACCAACACCTACCTGGCCCAGTTCGCGTCGCTGAGCGAGATCGACCTCGTGATCACCGACACCGGCCTGGACCTCACCCTCGCCGCCGACCTGTCGGCGGCCGGCCCGGAGGTGGTACGGGCATGACCCCCTTGACGACCTCGCACGACGGCCCGGAAGCAGTACGGGCATGGCCCCTCTCGACGACGATTGCGTACGGCGGCCGTACCGAAGGGTGGCGGTCGTGATCCTCACGCTGACGCTCAATCCGAGCCTGGACCGTACGATCGAGATCGCCTCGCTGACCAGGGGTGCCGTCATCCGTGCCGCGACCGCCCGGCTGGATCCCGGCGGCAAGGGCGTCAACGTCTCGCGGGCGCTGCTGGCCAACTCGGTCGCCTCACGGGCGGTCGTGCCGTTCGGCGGCGACGAGGGCAGGCAGCTGGTGCACCTGCTCTGGCAGCAGGGCCTGGACATGGTGACCGTCCCAGTGGCGGGGCGGACCAGGTCCAACGTCACCCTGGCGGAGCCGGACGGAACCGTCACCAAGATCAACGAGCCGGGCACCGCGCTGTCCCCCGCCGAGCTCGACACCATCGCCGACACCGTGCTGGCCGAGGCGCACGAGGCCGACTGGGTGGTGGCCTCGGGCAGCCTGCCCCCCGAGGTCCCCGCCGACGTCTACGCCAGGCTCTGCCGGAGGTTCGCCGGCGCGGGCATCCACGTCGCGGTCGACACCAGCGGCCCGGCGCTGGCCAGCGCGCTCGACGCGGGCCCCGCCCTGGTCAAACCCAACCTGGAGGAGCTCGCGGGGGTCACCGGCCGGCCGATCCTGTGCGTCGGCGACGTGGTGGAGGCCGCGGTCCGGCTCCGCGCCGCCGGCGCGCGCACCGTGCTGGCCAGCCTCGGCGCCGACGGCGCCGTCCTGGTCGAGGAGCAGGGCATCTGGTACGGCGAGGCCACGGTGACCGAGCCGCGCAGCTCGGTCGGCGCGGGGGACGCCATGCTGGCCGGGTTCCTCGCCGGGGGTGCGCGCGGCGAGGCGGCCCTGGTCGAGGCCCTCGCCTGGGGCGCGGCGGCGGTCCGCCTGCCCGGCAGCCGGATGCCGGGGCCGGGCGACATCAGGCGCGACGGCGTACGCACCGGCAGACCCGACCCGGCCCGGCTGCTCACCTCCGCCGTCTGGTCCGAAGCCGCCGACCCGAACCCCGCCGGCCGAAGCCTCACCGGCCCGGATCACCTTGGCCCGGCGGGGGCGGGCCTGGGCGAGCCGGGTCACCATCCTCCACCGGCGTCCCGCTGATCACAGGAGCGCCTGCTCACCCCCCTGAAGGAGCATGTCCAATGGCCGACACCTACACTCCCAAGGTCCAAGGGACCGGCATCAAGGCCACGATCCAGCGGATCGGCGGTCACCTAGCGGGCATGATCATGCCGAACATCGGCGCGTTCATCGCCTGGGGCCTGATCACCGCGCTGTTCATCCCCACCGGCTGGCTGCCGAACGCCACGCTGGCCGCGATGGTGGGCCCGATCATCACGATGCTGCTGCCCATCCTCATCGCCTACACCGGCGGCCGGATGGTGCACGGGCAGCGGGGCGCCGTGGTCGGCGCCGTCGCCGTCATGGGCGTCGTGGTGGGCGCCGACATTCCGATGTTCCTCGGCGCCATGATCATCGGCCCGCTGGCCGCCCTGGTCATGAAATATGTGGACAAGTTCACTGAGGAGCGGACCAAGTCCGGGTTCGAGATGCTGGTGGACAACTTCACCGCCGGCATCGTCGGCGGCGTCATGGCCATCGCGGGCATGTTCGCCATCGGCCCGATCGTCCAGGGCATCACCACGGCGGCCAGCGGTGCGGTCGGCTGGCTGATCGACAACGGCCTGCTCCCCTTCGTCTCCATACTGATCGAGCCCGCCAAGGTGCTGTTCCTGAACAACGCCATCAACCACGGCGTGTTCGGCCCGATCGGCGTCACCGAGGCGGCGCAGACCGGCAAGTCGATCATGTTCATGCTGGAGTCGAACCCCGGCCCCGGCCTCGGCCTGCTGCTGGCCTTCCTGTTCTTCGGCCCGCGGGCGCTGCGGCCCAGCACCCCCGCCGCGATGATCATCCACTTCTTCGGCGGCATCCACGAGATGTACTTCCCGTATGTGCTGATGAAGCCGCGCCTCATCCTTGCCATGATCGCGGGCGGCGCCTCCGGCGTGGCGACCTTCATGATCACCGGTGCGGGCCTGGTGGCGACGCCGTCGCCGGGCAGCATCTTCGCCTACATCGCGGTGACGCCGCGTGGCGGCTGGCTGGGCATGATCGCCGGCATTCTCATCGCCACGGCCGTGACCTTCGTCGTCGCGGCGGTCCTCATGGGCTTCGGCAGGGGCGAGAAGGAGGTCCCGGCCGACGGCCCGGCGTCCGGCACCGCGCCGGAGCCGGCCGAGGACGCCGCGCAGGCCCAGCCGAGCGAGCAGGCCGAGCCCGCCCGCGCCGAGGCTCAGGAGGCGGAGCGCGCCGAGGCGCACAAGCCGGAGCAGACGCCGCAACCGCACCCCCGAACCATCGCCAAGGAGGCGTGAGTCATGCCGAGCATCGACAGCAAGGACATCCACAAGATCATCGTGGCCTGCGACGCGGGTATGGGCAGCAGCGTGATGCTCGCCACCCAGCTCCGCAAGCAGCTCAAGTCCACCGGCGTCACCGTGGAGCACACCCCGGTCAACGACATCCCGGCCGACGCCGACGTGGTGCTGTGCCACACCGGCCTCGCCGCCAGGGCCAGGGTCTCCGCTCCCGGCAAGGTGCTGGTGCCGTTCCAGATCTTCCTCGGCGACCCGGCCGTGACCAAGCTGATCGCCACGATCAAGAACGGCGGCACCGTAGATGCGTGACGACCTGCTCGACCCACGCGGCGTGCTGCTGCACGAGAGCGCGGGCAGCCGGGAGGAGGCCATCCGCCGGTGCGGGCGCGCCCTGGTCGACGTGGGCGCCGTCGCGGAGCCGTACATCGAGGCCATGCTCGAACGCGAGCGGTCCATCTCCACCTATGTCGGCGAGGGGGTGGCCATTCCGCACGGCACCGCCGCCTCCAAGGAGGACGTCAAGCGGGACGCGATCTGCGTGGTGCGCTTCCCCGACGGGGTGGACTGGGACGGCGATCAGGTCACGGTCTGCGTCGGCATCGCGGCCAAGAACGACGGGCACGTGCCGCTGCTGGCCGCGCTGGCGGAGATCCTGCTCGACCCCGACCGGGCCAGGACGCTGCGTGAGGCCACCGAGGTCCATCAGGTGACAAAGGAGTTGACGTCGTGAAGGTCGCCAGATTCCACGCGCCGGGCGATATCCGGGTGGAGGACGCTCCGGAGCCCGAGGCGGGTCCGGGCGAGCTGAAGATCCGGGTGCGTAACTGCTCGACCTGCGGGACCGACGCGAAGATCTTCAAGTTCGGGCACCACCACATCCGGCCGCCCCGGGTGATGGGGCACGAGATCGCCGGCGAGGTGGTCGGCACCGGCGAACGGGTGCAGGTGATCGCCGCGATCCCGTGCGGGACGTGCGCGGAGTGCGCCAGGGGACGCCTGACCGTCTGCCCGAACCAGGAGTCGATGGGCTATCACTACGACGGCGGCTTCGCCGAGTACATGATCGTCCCGGCCAAGGTGCTCGCCGTGAACGGGGTCAACACGATCCCGGGCGGGGTGAGCTTCGCCGAGGCGTCCGTGGCCGAGCCGCTCGCCTGCGTGCTCAACGGGCAGGCCCTGGCCCGGGTGGGCAAGGGCGACGACGTGGTGGTGATGGGCGCCGGCCCGATCGGCTGCCTGCACGTCCGGCTGGCGCGGGCGCGCGGCGCGGCCCGCGTGTTCCTGGTGGACGTGAACGCCGAACGGCTGGCGATGGCGGCCGACCTGGTGCATCCGGACGCCGCCATCGACACCGACCCGGTCGAGACGGTGCTCAAGCTGACCGGCGGGCGCGGCGCCGACGTGGTCATCACCGCGGCGGCGGCCGGCGCGGCGCAGGAGCAGGCGGTGCTGATGGCCGCCAGGCAGGCCCGCATCAGCTTCTTCGGCGGGCTGCCCAAGGACGACCCGTTCATCAGGCTGGACTCCAACCTGGTGCACTACCGGGAGCTGACCATCGTCGGCGCGAACGGCTCCAGCCCCGCGCACAACGCCGAGGCGCTCCGCCTGATCGCGGAGGGCGCCGTGCCGGTGGCCGACCTGATCACGCACCGGCTCCCGCTGTCCCAGGTGCTCGACGGGATCGATCTCGTCAGCCGGGGCGCGGCCATCAAGGTCACGATCGAACCCTGAGGAGGTTCCGATGCCAGCAAGGACGGTGGCCGTCGCGTCGGCCAGTGGGCTGCACGCCCGCCCTGCCAAGCTCTTCGTCCAGGAGGCCGCGCGGCTGGGGGTGCCCGTACGGATCCGGGTGGGTGACGGCAAGGCGGTTCCGGCCAACAGCATGCTCGGCGTGCTGTCGCTGGGCGCGGTGCACGGCACCGAGGTGACCCTGGAGTCCGACGCGCCGGACGCGGAGGAGGCGCTCGACGCCCTGGCCGGGCTGCTCTCCCGCGACCTGGACGCGGAAGAGGCCCTCGATGCCTGACGAGGTGGTCCCGGCGGCCGGCGCTCCCGAGCCGCCCGCCGCCGGCTCCGCCACCCCGGGCGCCGGCCCGGCGCCGGGCGGTTCCACTGGCGTGGGCGTCAGCCCGGCGCCGGGCGGTTTCACCGGGCTGGGCGTCAGTCCGGGGCGGGCGGCCGGGCCGGTGATGCGGATGGCCGGGCCGCCGGTGCTGCCCGCGGCGCGGCCCGTGGCCGACGCCGGGGCGGAGATCGCGGTGGTGGGCAAGGCTCTGGAGGCGGTGGCCGCCGACCTGCGGCACCGCTCCGCCGCCGCGCGGGACCGCACCTCCGGCGGCGGCACCGGCGGCTCCGGTGCTGACGGCCCCGGGAAGACCGGCGGCTCCGGTGGGGACGACGCGGCCGAGATTTTGGACGCGCTCGCCATGATGGCCGACGACCCGATGCTGCGGGAGGAGGCCGAGCAGGGCGTGCGGGACGGGCTCGACGCCGCGCACGCGCTGGACGCGGCGTTCAACCGGCATCGGGAGGCGCTGGCGGCGCTCGGCGGCTATCTGGGTGAGCGGGCCGCCGACCTGGACGACCTCAAGCACCGGGCGGTGGCCGACGCGCTGGGCGTGCCGATGCCCGGCCTGCCGTCGCCGGGGCACCCGTACGTGCTGGTCGCCGAGGACCTCTCCCCCGCCGACACGGCGGGCCTGGGCGCCGACGTGCTGGCGCTGGTGACGGAGAAGGGCGGCCCGACCAGCCACACCGCGATCCTGGCGCGCGGCCGCGGGCTGCCCGCGGTGGTCGCGTGCGCGGGCATCACCGAACTGCCGGACGGTACGTACATCTCCGTGAACGGTGTCAGCGGCGAGATCGCCGTCGGCGTCACCGTGGCGGAGGCCGCGCGCATCCTGGAGGAGGAGAGCAGGGAGCGGGCGAGGCTGGCCGCGACCAGCGGGCCGGGCAGGACCGCCGACGGCCACCCGGTCAAGCTGCTGCTCAACATCGGCTCGGCCGCCGACCTGCGGCCGGGCGCGGAGGGCGTCGGCCTGTTCCGGACGGAGTTCCTCTTCCTGGACCGCAAGCAGGCGCCGTCGTTCGAGGAGCAGGTGGCCGCCTACGCCGAGGTGTTCAGGCAGGCCGAGCAGGTCGTCGTGCGCACCCTGGACGCGGGCACCGACAAGCCGCTGCCGTTCCTCGGCCTCCCGCCTGAGCACAATCCGGCGCTCGGCATCCGCGGCCTGCGGGTGGACCGCCTCCTGCCGGAGGTGCTGGACACCCAGCTCGACGCCATCGCCGAGGCGGCCCGCGCGACCGGCGCGGACGCGTGGGTGATGGCGCCGATGGTCACCACCCGCGCCGAGGCCGCCGACTTCGCCCGCCGCGCCCGCGCCCGGGGCATCGGCCGGGTGGGCGTGATGGTGGAGGTCCCCGCCGCCGCGCTCCAGGCGGACCGGCTGCTGGCGGAGGTCGACTTCCTCAGCATCGGCACCAACGACCTCAGCCAGTACACCTTCGCGGCGGACCGCCAGCATCCCGGCCTGGCCGATCTGCTCGACCCGGCGCAGCCCGCCCTGCTGCGGCTGGTCGGCGCCTGCGCGCAGGCGGGTCGCGCGGCGGGCAAGCCGGTCGGCGTGTGCGGCGAGGCGGCCGGTGATCCGGTGCTCGCGCCGGTGCTGGCCGGGCTCGGTGTCACCAGCCTGTCCATGGCTCCGGTCTGCGTCCCCGCCGTCCGCGACGCGCTGGCCCGGCTCACCCTGGAGGAATGCCGGGAACGCGCCCGTACGGCCACCGCCTGATCGCTAGCCGACCGGCTGGGGATGGTGGGCGCGCAGGCTGAGCTCGTCGCCTTCGACGTCCACCGTCACCCGGCCGCCCTCGGTCACTTCCCCGGTCAGCACCATCGTCGACAGCCGGTTGTCCAGCTCGCGCTGGATGGTGCGGCGCAGCGGCCGGGCGCCGAACTCCGGCTGGTGGCCGCGTGCCACCAGCCAGTCCTTGGCTGCGTCGCTCACCTCCAGTGTCACGTCCTGCCCGCGCAGCCGCTGCCGGGTCTTCTCCAGCAGCAGGTCGACGATCTGCCGGAGTTGCTCCCGCTCCAGGCGCTTGAACACGATGGTCTCGTCGATGCGGTTGAGCAGCTCGGGGCGCATCGAATGGCGCAGCAGGTCCATGAGCTGCTCGCGTGGCACGTCGCCGGGTGCGTCCAGGATCAGCTGGGCGCCGATGTTGCTGGTCATGATGATGATCGCGTTGCTGAAGTCGACGGTGCGGCCCTGACCGTCGGTGAGGCGGCC
Organism: Nonomuraea glycinis; assembly: GCF_035920485.1. GTDB lineage: Bacteria > Actinomycetota > Actinomycetes > Streptosporangiales > Streptosporangiaceae > Nonomuraea > Nonomuraea glycinis. The sequence goes on along the minus strand of NZ_CP109166.1, from coordinate 7,274,268 downwards.
GGCGTCGAGCATCTGCAGCAGGATGTTCGTCACGTCCGGGTGCGCCTTCTCGACCTCGTCGAGCAGGATCACGCCGTGCGGGCGGCGGCGGACGGCCTCGGTGAGCTGCCCGGCCTCCTCGTAGCCGACGTAGCCGGGAGGCGCGCCGATGAGCCGGGAGACGGTGTGCCGCTCCTGGAACTCGCTCATGTCGATCCGGACCATGTGGTCCTCCCCGCCGAACAGCGCGGCGGCGAGCGCCCTGGCGAGCTCCGTCTTGCCGACCCCGGTGGGGCCGAGGAACAGGAAGCTGCCGATCGGCCGGTTCGGGTCCCCCAGGCCGGCGCGGGCCCTGCGTACCGCCTCGGCGATGGCGACGACCGCCTCGTCCTGGCCGATGACCCGCTCGTGCAGGAGCTGCTCCAGCCGCATCAGCCGTTCACGCTCCCGCTGGGTGAGCTGGGTGACGGGGATGCCGGTACGGCGGGAGACGACGTGCGCGATGTCCTCCACCATCACCTGCGGCACCTCGTGGTGGCCCTGCCTGGCCCGGTCGAGCTCCGGCCGGACCTTGTCGATCATGGCGGTGATCTCCTTGGCCCGGTCGAAGTCGTCGGAGGAGATCGCCTGGTCCTTGTCGCGGCGCAGCGACTCCAGGCGCTCCTCCAGCTCGCGCACGTCGCCGGCGGGGGTCCGGGAGCGCAGCCGTACCCGGGCGGAGGCCTGGTCGATCAGGTCGATGGCCTTGTCCGGCAGGAACCGGTCGGCGATGTAGCGGGCGGACAGCGTGGCGGCGGCGTCGAGCGCCTCGTCGGTGATGCGCACCTGGTGGTGGGCCTCGTAGGCGTCCCGCAGGCCGGCCAGGATCTCGATCGTCTCCTCGACGGTCGGCTCGGCGACCAGAATCGGCTGGAGGCGGCGCTCCAGGGCGGCGTCCTTCTCGATGTTCTTGCGGTACTCGTCGATGGTGGTGGCGGCGATGACGTGCAGCTCGCCCCGGGCCAGGGCGGGCTTGAGGATGTTGGCGGCGTCCATGCCGCCTTCGGCGGAGCCGGCGCCCACCAGGGTGTGCACCTCGTCGATGAACACGATGGTCTCGTCGGCGTGCGCCCGCACCTCGTCGATGACCTGCTTGATGCGCTCCTCGAACTCGCCCCGGTACTTCGTGCCCGCCACCATCCCGGTGAGGTCGAGGGCGATCACCCGCCGGTCCTTGAGCGTGTCGGGGACGCTGCCGTTCACGATGCGCTGGGCGATGCCCTCGACGATGGCGGTCTTGCCGACGCCGGGCTCGCCGATGAGCACCGGGTTGTTCTTGGTCCGGCGCGACAGCACCTCGATGGACTGCTCGATCTCCTCCTCGCGGCCGACGACCGGATCGAGCCGCCCCTGCCTGGCCTCCTCGGTCAGGTCTCTGCCGTACTGGTCGAGCGCGGGCGTGTCACCGCCGGCCCGCTCTTCCCCCGGCGCCCGCTGTGCGGTGCCGGGTGGCTCGGCAAGCATGGCCTGCTGCACCTCGTTGGCGGAGACGCCCTGCTCCGCCAGCATGCGCCCGACGCTGGACTCGGGGTTGGCGGCCACGGCGAGCAGCAGGTGCTCGGGGCCGATGTAGGAGGACCCCAGGGCCCTGGCGACGCGCTGGGCGTCCAGGATGGCCCGTTTGGCCGCCGGGGAGAGCGTGGCCGGTGGCTCTGCGGCCTGGCCCTGCCCGGCGAGCGCGCCGATCTGGTCGCGTAGCCGGCCGATGTCCGCGCCCGCCTTGCGCAGCAGCTCTCGGGTGGGCTCCGCCTCGGTCAGCGCGCTCAGGACGTCGAGCACGTCCAGGTCCTCGGCGCCGCGCCGCCCGGCGTGCTCCAGCGCGCTGGACAGCACGTCCCTGGCCGTGGCGCTCAGCAGCTTGCCGACGTCGACCCGCTGCACGCTGGGCCTGGCCGGCGGCCAGGCGTCCACGTCGCCGAACACCCGGCCGGTCAGCTCTTCGAATCCTCTGAACGGGTCCCTGCCGAAGAACGACCCGAATGGCATGCTCGACACCTTTGTCCCCTTTCGCAAGCCTTCAGGGACCTGTTGCCGGGCACACCCCCACGTATGGCCATGCGACGGTAAAGGCTTCGACGTCTTGGATGCGGAGAGTCGCGCCTCGGCTTCATCGCCGTCGCAGCCGCGCTGCGCCCCAGAGGCGCGCGGCGACCACCGTGAGGCCCGCGGCCGCGGCCGTCACCAGCCAGAGCATGAACGTCGGGTAGAGGTAGGCCAGCTGGACCCAGCCGGCGTCGCGGCCGCGGGCCAGGATGCGATGGATCGGGGCGATCGTCGTGCACAACCCGATCGGCAGCAGGTACGGCGCCAGCCGCCAGAGCTGCCATCCCGTGCGGCGCGCGGCCCATCGCCGGGCACGTGCCGTGCCGCGTACCGCGAGCCCGATGGTCACCAGGGTCAGCAGGGCGAAGAGCACGTCGGTGGGGAGCGTTCGCTGCCCTGAGGGCGGCTGCAGGGTGCCGCCCTCGACGATGGCGACCAGGCCTGTCATGAGAGTGTGCGCGTCGGAGAAGGCCATGCCGGTGTTGGCCATGACGGCGATGCCGTGTCCCGAGCCGGGCATCAGCAGTTGGTGGGCGGTGGAGGTGAACAGGTCTCCCCCGTGCTCCAGCACCGGGGTGCCGCGTTCGGTCTTGTCGATCATCCAGCCGAGGGCGTAGTCCTGGTTCGGCCGGGAGGCGGTGCGCATCTCCTCGACGCCGTGCGGGGACAGCAGGCCCTGGAGGCCGGTGTTCTGCTTGATCAGCCATCGAGCCATGTCGTTGGCGGTGCTGAGGACCCCACCGGAGCCGTTGCCGAACCCGGTCGGCTCCGGCAGGGCGACGGCCTGGCCGAGTACGTACAGGTGGCCGCGGGCGCTGTCGGGGAGGTCGCGGTCGGTGTCGATCGTCGTGCTGTGGCGCATGCCGAGCGGCTCGAAGACGTGCGCGGCGAGGTAGGCCGCGAACGGCTGACCGCTGACCACTTCGACGAGCCGGGCGGCGACCTGGTAGTTGGTGTTGTGGTAGCTGAAGGCGGTCCCGGGATCCGCGGCGAGCCTGGCCGTGCTGAGCCGGGCCACGGCGCCTTGGAGCGTTTCCGGTTGCGGCAGGCTCTTCTCCCGGAAGGCCGAGTCGGCCATGCCGGAGGTCTGGTTCAGCAACTGCCGTACGGTGATCTGCGCGGCCCGGGGGTCGGCCATCGTGAGCTCGGGCAGGTAGCCGCGCACCGGCTGATCGAGGGCGACCTTGCCCTTCTCGGCCAGCTGCATGACGGCCAGGGCGGTGAAGGACTTGCTGACCGAGGCCACCGCCATGGGGGTGTCGGCGGTGACGGGCTCGCCGGTGGCGGTCGTGCCGTATCCGGCGGTGTGGATGACTCTGCCCTGTTGCGTGATCGCCACCGTGACGCCAGGCAGGCCCGTAGCCGCGCGGTACGCCTCGACGTAGGCGTCGACCGACGCGGGGACCGACGTGGGAACCGGCGCGGCGACCGACGCGGGGACCGACGCTGGAAGGGTGAGGGCCAGGGCGAGACAGATGGCAGCAAAGGCGGTTTTGAGCACCCGCCGAAGCTACTGAGGCCCTCTCCCCCGCACCATTGCGAGAATCCTCCGCGTTCGTTACGGGAAACCGCTATGAACGCGCAGGTGGTGTGCTGCCTAGACTGCAGGCCGTGTCAGGTCGTCGTGGTGCGCGCACCTTGGTGGGAATGTTGGCCGGAGCGGTCCTTGGCGTGGTGGAGCTGGTGTTCCTCTGCGTGGCCGGGCCGGCCCGGCTGATCCCGGCGACGCGGCCCACCTGCGACCGGATCGCGGACAAGCTGCTGGCACTCGAACGGGCACGCCTCGCCACGTGGCTGGGGCATCCGACGGCTGAGGCCGGCGGCGGCTACGGCTTTCTCGTCGTGCGCGCCGCCGCAGGACTCGTGACCGGGTACGGCGTGACCGCCGGACTGTTGCTGAGCGGCCTGCTCCTGTTCGGCGGGTCGTGGGAGCTCCTCACCGGCGCGAGCGAGTCCGTACCGTTCGACTTCCCCGGGGTGAAGGTGATCAGCAACATCGGCGTCATGGGGCTGCTGACAGGCGGGTTCCTGCTCGTGCTGACCCTGGCCGGAGCGCTTGCCGCCGGTGCCGCGGAGCGCCGGCTCGCCGACCGGCTCCTCGGGCCGAGCGGCCAGGAGCGGATGCGCCGGCGCATCGCCGTGCTGACCGCCACCAGGTCCGACATCGTCCGCGCCGTGGACGACGAGCGGCGCAGGATCGAGCGCGACCTGCACGACGGTGTCCAGCAGCGGGGGATCGCGCTGGCCATGCTGCTCGGCCGCGCTCAGCACGCTGCCGACCCGGCCAAGGCCGGTGAGCTGGTCGCCCAGGCCTACACCGAGTCACGCCGGCTCATGGACGAGCTGCGCAGCGTGGCCTGGCGGATCTACCCGACCGCGCTCGACGAGCTGGGGCTGCGTGCCGCGCTCGCGGGCATCGCCGAGCGGTCCGGGGTGCCGGTGAGCGTACGTTATGGGCTGGCCGAACGGCCCGTGTCCGAGATCGAGACCGCCCTGTACTTCGTCGTCCGCGAGGCGATCAGCAACGCGATCAAGCATGCGGGCGCACGTGACATCCTGGTCGTGGTGGATGAGGATGAGCGGACCGTGCGCGCGGCGGTCTCCGATGACGGCGCGGGTGGCGCCGACCCCTCCGGCGGAGGGCTGTCCGGGCTCGCCAGGCGCGTGCGGGCGCTGGACGGGGCGTTCACCGTCGACAGCCCGCCAGGCGGGCCCACCAGGATCGCGGCCACGCTGCCCAAGGAGGTCCCGTGCGCCTGATCCTGGCCGACGATTCGGTGCTGCTCCGCGAAGGGCTGACGCGGCTGCTCGCCGACGCCGGGCATGAGATCGCGGCCGCCGTCGGCGACGGGCAGGCGCTGCTGGAAGCCGTCGCCGAGCATCCGCCCGACGTCGCGGTGATCGACGTACGCATGCCACCGGCGCACACCGACGAGGGACTGCGCGCGGCTCTGGAGATCCGCGAGCGTCACCCTGGCGTCGGCGTGCTCGTCCTGTCCCAGTACGTGGAGAAGACCTACGCCGCCAGGCTCCTCGCCGGCGATGCCAGGGGCCTGGGCTACCTGCTCAAGGACCGCGTCACGGAGGTGGCCGACTTCCTCGACGCGCTGGAGCGGATCCGTGCGGGCGGCACGGCCTTCGATCCCGAGGTGGTCCGCCAACTGCTCACCCGTACCGTGCACGCCGATCCGCTGAGCAGGCTGAGCGCGCGCGAGACAGAGGTGCTGCGGCATCTCGCCCAGGGCTGCATCAACACGGCGATCGCCGAACGCCTGCACGTGTCGCTGAGCACGGTCGAAAAGCACATCCACTCGCTCATGGACAAGCTGGAGCTGCCGCGCGATCCCGGCTACAGCCGCCGCGTGCTGGCCATCCTGCGCTACCTCGACGACTGAGGCACGTCACCGCGTCGCGACGGCCTCGCCGATGGGGATGTCGCCGGTGACGAGCTCCAGGGTGCGGCGGCCGGCGTACGGGGTGCGCAGCAGCGCGGCGATGACGGCGGCGACGTCGTCGCGCGGCACCGAGCCCGGGGGCACCTCGGGGGCCAGCCGCACCAGGCCGATTCCCGGCTCGTCGGTGAGCCGGCCCGGCCGCAGGATCGTCCAGTCCAGGTCCCGGCTGCGCAGGTCCTCCTCGGCCTCGGTCTTGGCCCTGATGTAGGTGGCCCACACCTCGTCGCTCCCGGGGGCGGGCGGCTTGCCCGCGCCCATGCTGGAGATCTGCACGAAGGTCCGCACGCCCGCCCGCTCGGCGGCGTCGGCCAGCAGGACGGAGGCCGCCCGGTCGACGGTGTCCTTGCGCGCGACGCCGCTGCCCGGCCCGGCGCCCGCCGCGAAGACCACCGCGTCGGCGTCGCGCAGGATCTCGGCGACCTCCGCCACGCTCGACTTCTCCAGGTCGCAGAGCACGGCCTCGGCCCCGGTCGCCTCGACGTCGGCGAGGTGCGCCGGGTTGCGCACCAGGCCCGCCGCGCCCGCGCCGAGCAGCTTCGCCAGCCGCAACGCGATCTTGCCATGCCCGCCCGCGATGATGATCCTCATGGTCGCCATGGTGTCATGGAGATATGGACGACTTCCCTGAGGCACCCACTCCGGCGTTTCTCTTCGACCTGGACGGCACCTTGATCGACAGTGTCTACCAGCATGTGATCGCCTGGCGGCAGGCGCTGTCGGGGCTGGGCATCGACCTGTCGGTGTGGCGGATCCACCGGCGCATCGGCATGAGCGGCGGGCTGTTCGTGAACGCGCTGCTGCGGGAGACCGGGCTGAGGCTGACGCAGGAGCAGATCGACGCGTTGCAGTCGACGCACGCCACGGCTTACGAGCAGCAGGCGGGCTCCGTCCGGCCGCTGCCCGGCGCGGTCGAGCTGCTGACGGAGCTGACCTCGCGCGGCGTGCCCTGGGCGATCGCGACCAGCGGTTACGCGCGTACGGCCAGGCTCGCGCTGGGCCTGCTGGGGCTGCCCGAGGACGCGCCGATGGTGACCCGGGACATGGTGCGCCGGGCCAAGCCCGACCCGGACCTGTTCCTGGCCGGCGCCGCCCTGCTGCGGGTGAACCCGGCGCATGCCATGGTGGTGGGTGACAGCATCTGGGATCTGCTCGCCGCACGGAGGGCGGGCGCGCTCGGGATCGGGCTGCTGTCGGGCGGCTACGGCCGGGACGAGCTCGAACGGGCGGGCGCGTTCAGGGTCTACGCCGACCCCGCCGACATGCTGGACCGGCTCGATGAGCTGGGGGTCCGGCAGAGCGACTGATGGGAATATCCGGCCGAACCGTCCGGCTGGATCATGCGTATCCCTCACAGAGGAGCTGACATGGACTTGGCAGATATCGGCGTCACCGGCCTGGCCGTGATGGGCCGCAACCTGGCTCGCAACCTGGCCAGGCATGGCTACACGGTGGCCCTGCACAACCGGTCGGAAGGCCGTACCCAAGAGCTCGTGCGGGAGTTCGGCGGCGAGGGGACGTTCGTGCCCGCGCGGGAGCTGGCGGACTTCGTCGCCTCGCTGAAGCGGCCCCGGCGGGCGATCATCATGGTGAAGGCGGGCGCCGGCACGGACGCGGTGATCGACCAGCTCGCGGCGCTCATGGAGCCGGGCGACATGATCGTCGACGGCGGCAACGCGCACTTCGCCGACACCCGCCGGCGCGAGGCCGCGCTGCGCGAGCAGGGCATCCACTTCGTCGGCAGCGGCATCTCCGGCGGCGAGGAGGGCGCGCTGCTCGGCCCGAGCATCATGCCGGGCGGTTCGAAGGAGTCCTGGGAGGCGCTCGGCCCGATCCTCCAGGACATCTCGGCCAAGGTGGACGGCGTGCCCTGTGCGGTGCACGTGGGCCCGGACGGCGCCGGGCACTTCGTGAAGATGGTGCACAACGGTATCGAGTATTCCGACATGCAGCTCATCGCGGAGTCGTACGACCTGCTGCGCCAGGCGCTCGGCGTCACCCCCGCCGAGCTGGCGGAGGTGTTCAGGCAGTGGAACGAGGGCGAGCTCGGCTCCTACCTGATCGAGATCACCGCCGAGGTGCTGGAGCAGGTCGACGCCGAGACCGGCAAGCCGTTCGTGGACGTGGTGGTGGACCAGGCCGAGCAGAAGGGCACCGGCCGGTGGACCGTGCAGAGCGCGCTGGAGCTGGGCGTGCCGGTGACGGGGATCGCCGAGGCGGTGTTCGCCAGGGCGCTGTCCGGTCACCCGGAGCAGCGGCGGGCCGCCAGGTCGCTGGAGGGTCCCGAGGTGTCCGGGGACGGTGCCAAGGAGCTGGTCGAGGACGTACGGCAGGCGCTGTACGCATCCAAGATCGTCGCCTACGCGCAGGGCTTCGACCAGATGGCGGCCGCGTCCAAGGAGTACGGCTGGGACGTGGACCTGGGCGCGATGGCCACCATCTGGCGTGGCGGCTGCATCATCAGGGCCAAGTTCCTGGACCGGATCCGCGCCGCCTACGACGCCGACCCGAACCTGCCGACGCTGCTGGCGGACCCGACGTTCGCGGCCGCGGTCAACCTGGCGCAGGAGTCCTGGCGCCGGGTGGTGACCACGGCGGTGCGGATCGGGGTGCCGACGCCCGGCTTCTCCTCGGCGCTGGCCTACTACGACGGGCTGCGGCGTGACCGGCTGCCCGCCTCTCTGGTGCAGGGGCTGCGCGACTACTTCGGCGCGCACACCTACCACCGGGTGGACAAGGAGGGCTCCTTCCACACCGACTGGTCGGGCGACCGCGCCGAGCACCCGGCCTAGCCGCCGAGCATCCGGCCCGGACGTCGAACGTCCGGGCCGGCCGACGCTGCGGGATCAGGTTCCCGCAAGCCTGCGCAGGGCGGCGGATCAGCTTTCCGCTTAAGTCCTGTGCAGGTTGGCGATGGCGGACACCAGGCAGTAGCCGATCGGTCCGGCCGCGTCGTGCACGGTGCACTGCCCGGCCGCGACCCCCTCGGTGCTGAGGTGACCGGTGGCGTCCATGCCGATCACCTCGCCCTCCGGCAGGCGCGCCAGGTTGAGCGTGTAGTCGGCGTTGATGAACTGCAGGCCGCCGCTGTCCATGCCGCTGAGAGGGCTGGCGAAGTCGGCGGCCAGCGCCGCCCGCACGAACGGGGAGAGCCTCTCTTCCTCGACGAGCGGGCAGGTCTCACGCATCCAGATCCGCCTGCGTCCCGGCCCGTTCCACCCCGGCAGCGACCACAGGTCGAACGGCGGGACCCAGCCGCCCGTGTGCTCAGGCGGCGGCCCGTCGGGCGGGCTCTCGTCCCACGCCGGGGTGACCGGCCGGTCGCCGGCGGGCTGCTCGCCCTTCCTCAGCAGGACGACGCTCGCCCGGCCGATCACGCCCCGCTCGGTGCTGAGCACGGCGTCGGCCACCCGGATCCGGCGCCCGTCCCTGACCAGGGCCACCTCGACGGTGATCGGCAGCATCGGGCTGTTGCGGAACAGGTCGACGGTGAGCCTGGCGAAGTGCATCTCCGGGTCGCCGTACTCCTCCTCGACGGCGCGGGCGGCGAGCCCGCCGATCAGGCGGCCGTGGAGCATGCCGGGGGCCCAGGGACTGCGGGCGTGCGGGGCGGGGACGAACCCTGCCGCGCCGCGCGTGAAGAACGCTGACGTCACAGAATGAGATTCTAGAGCAGCGCCGTCCAGGCGCGGCCAGGTCGTCACGCCGGGTGGACGCGCAGCGCCTGGACGTTGGCCAGTTCGTGCACCCCCCACCGGCCGAGTTCGCGGCCGTGGCCGCTGGCTTTGATGCCGCCGGTGGGCAGGCGCGGATCGGTCGCGGAGATGGTGTTGATGAAGACGGCTCCGGCCTGGATCCCGGCGCTCACGGAGGCGGCGTGCTCACCGTCCGTGCTCCACAGGCTGCTGCTCAGCCCGTAGCGGGAGGCGTTCGCGAGGGCGATGAGCTCGTCGTCGTCCGCGCCGGTCGTGAGCGCGCCGAGCGGCCCGAACGTCTCGTCGGTGAGCAGGACCGAGTCGGGCCCGTCCACTTCGACGATCGACGGCGAGAACCACGCCCCCGGCGCGGACTCGGGCGCGTCCACCCGCGCGATCACCCGGCCGCCGGCCGCCAGGGCCTGGGCGCGCTGGTCGCGAAGGGAGTCGCGCAGGTCGTGGCGGGCGAGCGGGCCGACGTCGGTCGTCTCGTCCGCCGGGTCGCCGACGCTCAGCTCGCGAACCCGCGGCACCAGCGCGTCCACGAACGCATCCCGTACGTCGCGGTGGACGAGGATCCGCTTCGCCGCGATGCAGCTCTGCCCGTTGTTGAGGAATCGGGAGCGCACCGCGGCGGCGGCCGCGGCCGGGATGTCGGCGTCGGCGAGGACGATGAACGGGTCGGATCCGCCGAGCTCCAGCACGCACTTCTTGAGCGCGGCGCCGGCCCGCGCGGCGACGAGCGCGCCCACCCGGTCACTGCCGGTGAAGGTGACGGCGGCGACACGCTTGTCCTCGATGACGTCCCCCGCCGTCGCCGCGTCGACGACGATCGTCTGCAGGACGCCCGCGCCGAACGCGTCCCGGAACACCTCCTCGACCGCCAGGGCACTGCCGGTGACGGACTCCGCGTGCTTGAGCACGACGGTGTCGCCGGCCGCGATCGCGGGCAGCATCGCCCGGATCACCTGCCACCACGGGTAGTTCCACGGGAGGATCGCGAACACCACCCCGATCGGCACGACCCGGACGATCCCGGCGTCGCCGTCGAGGTCGACGGTCTCCGGCCGCAGGATCTCGGGAAGCTCCCCGGCGTAGTGGCGGCAGGCGGTGACGCACTTGTCGATCTCGGCGCGCGCCTGCCGGATCGGCTTGCCCATCTCGAGCGTGACGAGCGCGGCGAGCGGCTCTCGCCGCTCCGCCAGGATGTCGCCGAGCCGGCCGATGGCGGCGACGCGGTCCGCCACGCCTGACCGCCCCCAGCGCGAGGCCGCGGCGCGGTCCAGCACCCGGTCGAGGTCCTGGGGAGTCGTGTACGGGTAGAAGTCCAGCTCGTCGCCCGTCGCGGGGTTGACGGTGACGATGCCGCTCACGCCGCTCACGTGGTGCCCCCGGTGCCCCCGGTGCCCCCGGTGCCCCCGGTGCCGGCATGCGCCTCACGGAGCCAGCGGGTGAACCGGCCGGTGATCGTGACCGGGTCGATCAGCAGTTTCTCGATGCCCTGGGCGTTGCCCTCCTCGATGCGGGCGTACAGGAACGCCGGTCCTGTGACGGTGAGCAGGTCGCCGAAGGCGGCCCGCAGCCCGTCGGCGGAGTCCGTGACCCGGGTGGTCCATCCCGCGGCGGCCGCCAGCCGGTCGAGGCCGACCCGCGACGAGTAGGTCGGCAGCGCCCCGGTCGACCCGTACACCCCGTTGTCGAGCAGCACGAGGAGCAGGTTGTCCGGGGCGAGGTAGCCGCCCGTGGGCAGGACGTTCGGGTTCATGAACAGCGAGCCGTCCCCCTCGATGCCGACGACCTTCGGCGCGGCGGGGTCCACGCTGAGCGCCAGCCCGGTCGCGACCGATCCCGCGAGGCCCATCGCGTCGAGGAGGTAGAGGTGGTTGTCGGCGTCCTTCACGGACGCCAGCTCACGGCTCGTCGCCGCGCAGGTCACCACCACGGGGTGCCGGCTCGTCAGGTCCGCGAGCACCGCGAGCGCTTCGATCCGCTTCATCAGGCGACCTTCCCGTCGGTGTGCCAGAAGGACCCGAGGACCACCACGGGCCGGTACGTCATGACGGCGTGCACGCCGGCCTCCCGCACGGTGTCGCGCCAGTCCTCGGCGCCGCTCCTGCGGTCCAGTTCGATGACCGGGAGTCCGACCGCGCGCAGGAGGGCCGGCACCGGCTGGCTAATGGAGTGGATCATCGAGTTGTACTCGCCGAGGCTGCCGCGGGTGTTCGCGAAGACGAGCAACGGCAGATGGTAGGAGAGCGTGAACGTGGTGAGCGCGGTGAGCGCGTTGCCGAAGCCGTTGTCCTGCATGACGACGGCGCCGAGCCTGCCGGTGAACGCGACCGCCCCCATGACGCCGACGGCCTCCTCTTCCCGCGAGAGCGGCGTGACCCGCGGCGAGACGCCGTTCGCCCCGCCGTCGGCGGCGACCAGCGCGTTGATGATCGGCGCCACGGTCACGGAGGGGATGTACCCGACGCGTGCGACGCCCGCTGTCCAGATGCCGTCGGCGACGGCTTCCGCATATGTCATGGTGTGTGACCTTTCATGAGGGAAGGGCGAGCGCGCGGGCCAGGACGGATGGGTCGATGTTGCCGCCCGACAGGACGGCGACCGCCCGCCCGTACCGGCCCGGAGCGGCGAGGTGCGCGGCGACGCTGAGGGCGCCGCTGGGTTCGGCGACGAGGTGGGCGCGACGCGCCAGCACGGCCACCGCGGCGAGGATCTCGTCCTCGCTCACCGTGACGATCTCGTCGACCGTCGCCTGGATGAGCGGGAAGGTGATCTCGCCCACGACCGGCGTGCGCGTGCCGTCGGCGATCGTGCTGTAGGTCGAGCGCGCGTCCCACTCGACCCGGCGTCCGCTCGCGAGCGAGTCGCGCGCGTCGGCGGCCAGCTCCGGTTCGACGCCGACCACGCGGGTTCGCGGGGACAGCGACGTGACCGCGACCCCCACGCCCGAGATGAGCCCGCCGCCGCCGATCGGCACCAGCACCGTGTCGATGTCGTCCAGGTCGTCGAGCGCTTCGAGAGCGAGCGTCCCCTGCCCGGCGATGACGTCGGCGTGGTCGAACGGCGGGATCAGCGTCATCCCGCGTCCGGCCCGCACGGCCTCGGCCTCGATCTCTCTTCGCTCGCCGGGGGCCATGACGATCTCGGCGCCCAATCGCCTGATCGCCTCCACCTTGACCGCCATTGCCCCGTCCGGCATGACGACCACGGCGGGGACGCCCACCGCGCGCGCCGCCCAGGCGATCGCCTGGCCGTGGTTGCCGCTGGAGTGCGTGACCACGCCCCGGGCGCGGTCGTCCGGGTGCAGCCGCCCGATCGCGTTCAGGGCCCCGCGCAGCTTGAAGGCCCCGATCGGCTGGAGGTTCTCCGCCTTCAGCCAGAGATCTCCCGGCGCCCAGGAGGCGGGCAGCAGCGGCGTGCGTACGACGTCCCCGGCGATCCGGGCCCGTGCCGCGACGACATCGTCGATGGTCACCGCTGGGGCGCCCATGTCAGACTCCCTCGCGTGCGGCGATGGCGTCGAACTCGACCCGGGCGCCGTACGGCAGCTCCGCGACGGCGACGCAGGTGCGGGCCGGCAGCGGCTCGGGCAGCGTCTCCTGGTAGATCGCGTCCATGGCGTTGCGGTCGTCCATCGACACCAGGTAGACGGTGATCTTCACGAGGTGGCGGAGTTCCAGGCCCGCCGAGGCCAGCTTGCTCCGTACGTTCGCGAGGGCTTGCCGGGTCTCGTGCGCGATGCCGCCTTCTACGAGCTCGCCCTCGGCGATGCCCAGCTGCCCCGAGAGGTAGACGAGCCGGCCCTCGCTCTCGCGTACCGGACTGTACGGATGCCGCGCCTGCGAGGGGCTCGTCGGTGCGAAGGTCATGCTTCCCGCCTTCCTAGAGATGACTCACGGGGACGCCCGTGACGACGTGGCCGCGCATCCTGCGTACCAGGAAGACCGTGGGAATGGCGGCGAGAACGAACACACCGGCCGCGACGGCGATGTAGGCGTGCACGCCGAGCGAGGAGTTCACCGTCTCTCCGCCGACGACGACATCGGTGGCCCCGAGGATGGCGGAGCCGATGAAGCTCATCGTCACCGAGCCGGCCGCGACCATGACCATCACCATGCTGGAGACGGTGCCCTGCCGCTCGGGAGGCGCGAGGATGGACGCGAGGTTGAACCCGGAGGTGACGAGCGATCCCGCCGTGAGACTGAACGTGAACGAGCAGATCACGGCGATCGGCAGGCTGCCCGCCCCGACGAGGAACATCACCAGGGAGGCGGCCGTTCCCAGCACGACACCGGCGGCCAGCGGCCAGGCCGGGCCCACCTTGGTCGCGATCGCGCCCGCGATGACGCCGCCGAGCATGATCCCGATCGACGGGACGCCGAACATCAGGCCGAGCGCCCCCGGGCCGGCGATCCCGTAGCCGAGGCCGTCCTCGGGAGAGACGGCGATCAGCAGGCTGAACAGGGCGAGCATGCTCCGGTAGGCGCCCGTGCCCATCACGACCACGAGCAGGCCGAGGCCGAGCACCAGGGAGACGCCCCGGATGTCGATCACGGGCTCCGGGATGCGGCTCAGCACGAAGTACCAGACCAGCAGGGCGACCACGCCACCGATGAGCAGCACGAGCGGAGCGACGCCGAGCCAGCCGAACTCCTGCCCCAGGCTGATGTACGTGAGCACGCCCGCGAGGCCGCCGCCGAGCAGGAGCGCCCCGGCGACGTCGACCTTGCCCGGGGTCCTGATCCGGGAGATCGGGATCACCAGGCGGACGAGGAACGCGGCCAGCGCCGCGAACGCCACGGAGACCACGAACACGAACCGCCAGCCGAACGCCTCGGTGGCGGGCTCCAGGATGAAGGCGCTGGCGATGCCGAAGACGGCGGAGCCCGAGGTGACGATCCCGGTCACCAGCATGGCGAACTTGGGCGCGCAGATGTCGCGGATGATCGCGACGGTGAGGAACAGGGCCGCCACCGCGGCGCCCTGCAGGGCCCGCCCGAGGACGAAGACGCCGATGTGGGGCGCGTACAGGCACACGACCCCGCCGAGACCGGCCACCAGCAGCGTGATGACGAGCACCCTGCGCTTGCCGTAGATGTCGGCGCTCTTGCCGAGCAGCGGCGCCCACATGGCTCCGGCCAGCATCGCGCTGGAATCGATCCAGGCGAACTGCGTGGTGTCGAAGGCGGCGCTCAGCTGCGGGAGGACGAAGGTCGGGGAGGCGAGCACGGTGTCGACCATGACGTTCACCAGGATGAGGATGGCGACATAGCCGACGACCCGGCCGGTCCAGCCGGTGTGCAGATCGGTCGTCGGTTTCTCTGCGGTGATGTCTCCCATGGGAATCTTCTTTCTGGTGTTTCGCGGGGGGATGGGATCAGGGGTTCCGGCCGGCCGCCGGCGAGGCGTCAGGAAACGTGAGCTTGCGGACGACGCCCTGCTGCGCGACCATCGCGAGGTTCTGGGGTGCCGCCAGGACGGCGATGTCCCGTAGCGGATCTTCGGTGCACAGGACGACGTCCGCCGCGTAGCCGGGTCGCAGCGTCCCGAGCGTGTCCCCCACCCCGAGCAGCCGGGCGCTGCCGGACGTCGCCGCGCGGATCGCGTCCATCGGCGACATACCCAGCTCGACCAGGCACGACAGCTCGAAGAGGTTCTGCCCGTGTGGGGTGATGCCGGCATCCGTGCCCACCGCGATGTTCACCTTCCTGGCGATGGCCGCGGCGATGTTCTCCTTGGCCCGCTCGTTCCAGCGCAGCTTCTTCTGGTAGCGCCACGGTGTGGTCGTGCGCGGGTCCAGCGGCTGGAAGACGGCCGACAGGGTCGGTACGAGGAAGGCCCCCTTCTCACCGAGGAGGTCACAGCCCTCGTCATCGATGCCGAAGCCGTGTTCGACCGAGCGGACGCCGCCCCGGATCGCGGCCAGGACGCCGGCCCGGCCCTGCGCGTGCGCGGCGACCGGGCGTTCCCGGTGGCGGCGCGCCTCGTCCACGACCGCCGCGATCTCCTCGTCGAGCAGGTCCTGGTCGTCGGGATCGTCGTGGGCGCTGCTGATCCCGCCGCTCGTACAGATCTTGATGAGGTCGGCGCCGGCGCGCAGCATCCGCCGCGCGGCCGTCCGCACGCCCACCACGTCATCGGCGAGCTCACAGTAGTCGAGCCCGAGGTCTTTCCCGCTGGGCAGGGTGCCGTCGGCGTGCCCGCCGGTGTGGCTGATCACGCCGACCGACGTCTGCAGGCGGGGGCCGGTGACGAGTCCCGCCGCGACGGCGTCGCGGAACCCGGCGGGCAGCCCGCCCAGGTCACGAGCCGACGTGATCCCGGCCTCGAGCGTCCGGCTCAGCCGTTCGGCCGTCTGCAGGACGCCCATGACGGGGTCGGTCAGCAGGGCGGCCTCCACGAGCGACCGGTCGGAGGCCACGCCCAGGTGGGTATGGCAGTCGAAGAGCCCGGGAAGGAGCGTTCCACCCTGGCCGTCGATCGTCCTGACACCGTCTTGAGCCTCGGGCGCCAGCGCCGCCGGACCCGCGTAGGTGATCCGGCCATCGGCGCCGGCCTCCAGGACGGCATCGTCCACGACCTCCGCGCTGACCCCGTCGATGAGCCGCGCATGGTGGATCCGCAGCGCGATTCCGTCGTTCAGTCTCACTCGTCGCCCTGTTCTCGTTGGCCCGGCTGTGGCCACCGACGGTAGGGTGACCTCGCGATTCAGCCGCGAAATTGCATGAAATCTCCATCTTTAATGGGTTTTTTGCAGGAAAGGTGTCATTTGCCTCCCGTGTCCTTCGACGAGCTCGACGTCGCGATCGTCGACGCCGTGCGATCGGCGCCGCGCGCGAGCTGGCGGAGCCTCGGGGAGGTGCTCGGGGTCGACCCGGCGACGGTGAGCCGCCGCTGGGCGCGCATGGAGTCCGAGGGCGCGGCCTGGGTGACCGCCCACCCCTCGGGCAGCGCGACTCCCGCGTGCGCCCTGGTGGAAGTCGACTGTACGGCGGGGCGATCGGCCGACGTCGCGCGCTCCCTCGCGGAGGACACGCAGGCGGCCACCGTCAAGGTGACCAGCGGCGCGCGGGACGTGCTCATGCTGGCCCAGGCGCCCGACCTCGACGCGCTGTCGGACTATCTGCTCAACCTCGTCGGCCGTTTCCCGGCGATCGCGAGGATCCGCAGCCATGTGGTCACCCGGTCGACCCTGGAGGCCAGCCGCTGGCGGGAGGGCGCGCTCAACCCCGAGCAGAAGCGCCGCCTCGGCTCCCACACGGGACTCCGGTCCGAGGACGCCGACGTCCTGGACGACTGCGACACCCGGATCCTCCGTGCGCTGCACCTTGACGGGCGGATGTCCTTCGCACGCCTCGCCCAGCGGGCGGGGGTCGGCCCGGTGTCCGTGCGCCGCCGGCTGTCGCGGATGCGGGAAGCGGGACTCATCACCTTCCGCTGCGACGTCTCCCGCCGGCTGTCCGCCCGGTCCGTCGCCGCGGTGTACTTCGGCTCCCTCGACGTACAGGACCTGAGAGCCGCCGAAGAGCGCATGCGCGCGCTACCGGGGGTCCGGGCCTCCACGTTCGTCGCCGGGCCCTTCAACGTGATCGTCGACGCCTCGCTGCGCTCGACCGCCGAGGTGCACGACCTCGAGTGGCGCATGGGCCAGGAGCTGCCGGAGCTGCGCGTTCAGGACCGCTCGGTGGTGCTGAACATGACCAAGCTGCTGGGTCGCGTCCTGGACAAGGAGGGGCGATCCATCCGTTCCGTGCCGCTCGTCCCTGAGGAGGGCGGTCAGCGGTAGGCGCGCAGGAACGCCTCGACCCCGTCGTCGATGATCGCCAGGATCTCCGGCTCCTCGCGCCGGTCCTCGATCGCGTCCAGCGTGAGGCCGATCGTGAGAGCCGTGAAGTGGCGTGCCGCCAGACCGGGATCCACGGCGCGGATCTCACCCTCCGCGACCAGCACGGCGAAGCGTTCGGCGAGCATCCGGTCGGGCCGGTCACGCGCGGCCTCGGCCAGCCGGGGGATCGGCCGCTGCAGCGAGGTCAGTCGCCGGAAGGTCACATAGTCGCAGGACGGGAACGCCTGGGTGACCAGTCGTCGCCCGAACGCCGTCAACGCCACGCGCAGCTCACGACCCGGCGCTAACTCCTCGTCGATCGCGGCGCGTACGGTGCTCACCAGCGCGTCGTTCACCCGCTCGAGCACCCGCAGGAAGATCGTCTCCTTCTCCCCGAAGTGGTCGTAGACGGTGCGCTTGGACACCTGCGCCAGCGCCGCGATGGCGTCCACGCTCGCCCGCTCGTAGCCCTCGGCGATGAACAGCGCCTCCGCCGCATCCAGGATCGCGGCCCGCTTGCCCTCGGACCGCCGGCGGCGGCCGGGAGTCTGAACCTCCGCGATGGCCCTCGACATGCGCTCAGCATACGCTAGGTTCTGAAAAACACACTTATGAGTGTGCTTTTTGGCGCCGGCCCACCACACGGAGGTAGTCACATGGCATTCGATCCGGCCGAGCACTGGGAGGGCTACCTGGCCCCGCCTTCGTTCGAGGAGTACTCGGCCAGGTACGCGGACTTCTTCCGGATGAGGCGCGAGGACGGCATCATCGAAGTCCGCCTGCACACCGACGACGGCCCGTACGCCCACAGCCCCGCCGCGCACAACGTCTGGACGCGCGTCTGGCAGGAGATCGGCAACGACCCCGGCAACCAGGTGCTGATCATCACGGGCACCGGCGACAAGTGGATGACGGGCAACCCGAAGGGGCTCAATCCCAAGCCCGCCTCCGACCTGGACCCCGACCACATCTACCAGCGGATGGCCGACGGCTGGAAGCTCATCGAGAGCTTCGTCAACAACATCGACATCCCGACGATCGCGGCGGTGAACGGCCCCGGCGTGCACACCGAGTTCGCCATGATGAGCGACGTCACGTTCGCCGCGCCGGACGCCGACTTCATGGACCCGCACTTCTGGCTGGGCTCCCCTCCCGGAGACGGCCAGGGCATGGCGCTCCAGGCGCTGATGGGCCCCAAGCGCGCCGCGTACTACATCTACGCGGCCAAGTCGATCCCGGCCGACAAGGCGCTCGATTGGGGGATCATCAGCGACGTACTCCCCCGCGAGCAGCTCCTCGACCGCGCGTGGGAACTCGCCCGGTTCATCATGAAGCGGCCGCGCTACACCCGGTGGGCCACCCACAACATCGTGTCGCGGCACTGGAAGAAGGCGGTGACCGAGGACTTCGGCTTCCACATGGCGCACCAGATGCTCGCCAACGTGGCCAGCAAGTCCGTGGTGCCCGACCCGGAACTGCTCGCCGACTCCGATACCCGCAAGCTGTTCTGAACCTCGCCTCGACAGGCCGGCTCGGCTTCGCACCGCCGGGCCGGCCCGTTCCCCGCAGGAACGCATCCCCTCAGGAAACGGAGGACGAATGACCGATCAGCCGGAGCGGCTGAACTCCGCGTCTCCGTGGCTCGCCGTGCGTGCGGCGCCGGTCCGTCCGGCAGCCGCCGAGTTCAGCGCGACGAGCGGCGACGACCTGCGGCGATGGGTCAGGCAGCAGGTCGCCGACTGGCCGGCACCGATCGCCATCGGCGCCGAGCGGCCGGAGATCCACGCGGACAAGCTCGTCTTCACGCCGTCACGACCCCCGAGCACCTACTACTGCGAGCTGCACGCGGACGGGTCCGCGCTCGGCGCGCTCCCGGTGGGGTCGCTTCGCGACAGCCCACCCGACGGCAGGCAGGTCTGGGCGCTCGGCGAGGGCGCCGTGGCGTGGATCACCATCGCGCTGGTACGTCTCACGGCGGCTTTCGCCGTTCACGCCACGGTTCTGGGCGATGCCGTCGTCGAAGCGACCATCGTCCCCTCCGCCGGCGCCGTGCCGACAGAGGTCTGGAACCACGCGAACAACCTGTACGGCCCGGCGGGAGACCGTCGGCTCACCGAGGTCGCCACCGCTCGCCGCACCGTCGACCTGGCCGCATGCCTGTCGTCCGGCCTCTCCGCGACGGCGCGACCACTCGTCATCGACCTGCTGACCCGCTTCGGTCTCGCCGGGTCCCGCCACCTCGACCCCGCCGGCGTCCTCCAGCGCAGACACTTCACCGGCCACGACGCGTTGATCCACGCATGGGCCGATGCGATCGGCATTCCATCCGAACCGTGACCGCGGCGAGAGGCGCCGCCGCTGTGACCCGCGGTCGCCGCACGATCTTCGACTCGGAATGATCACATGGTGGCCGCTTCACGCGAACTTCTCACTCAGGTACGAGGCAGCTTGCCGGTGGGTTGCCGATGCTTCCAGATCACTCATCAGGGATCGTCGGTGCTTCTAGCCCGCCGAGACGCAGAACGGGTGGCCCTCGGGATCGACGAGCACGGTCCACCCGTCGCCGCCCGGCTGGAACTCCGGCACCGTGGCCCCCAGCTCGGCCAGCTCCCGCTTGGCGACTCCGACGTCGGCGACAAGCAGGTCCAGGTGAACGTGCTTGGCATCGTTCGGCCAGCCGGGACCCTGATAGCCGTCGATCCGCTGGAAGGACAGCTGAACGGAGCCGCCATCGACCCCGGCCGAGTCGGCGTCGGCGTGCGACACCGTCCAGCCGGTGGCCTTGGCGTAGAACTCGGCGAGCGCGCCGGGTGCGGCGCAGTCGAACACGATCGAAGAGACAGCGGTAATGGTCATGAGCCCAGCCTGCCTGGAGCCGGCGCACCGGGTCTTGAACATCCTTGCGCCTCCCGGATCAGTGTCCGAGAGCTCGGTCCGTGAAACTGTCGTAGGCGCGGCGTAGCTTGTGCGTCATGCGTTCGGCTCGACGACTGGGGGCCTGGTCCGGATTCGCCTTGGATGCGGTGACCTGCCTGGACGATCATCCGCGGTGGTCGGCACCCGAGGTGAGCTCCGGCCACCGGATGGTGCTGGTCCGGCGCGGCCGGTTCCGGCGCGGGTCCGACGGCCACACCGCCGTCGTCGACCCCACCCTGGCCTATCTGGTTATCCCTGGCGAGGAGGAGCGCTTCGCCCACCCGGCGGGCGGCGACGAGTGCACCGCCCTCTACCTGTCCCCCAGCCTGTGGCGCACCCTCGCCGGCGACGACACCCGGCCGGCCCGCTCCACCGTCTACGTGGACGCCCGCCTGGAGCTGGCGCACCGGCGCGTGCTGTCCGCCGCCCGAGCCGGCGACCCCGCCTACGAGCTCGCCGAGGCCCTGCTGCCGCTCGTCTCCACCACCCTCAGCCAAGTCGCCGGCGCTCCCACCCCCGCGACCCCTCGAAGGTCACCAGGTCGCTCGGCCACCATCGTCGAAGCCGCCCGCGAGGCCATCGCCACCGGCCACCCCGCAGCCGACGGCCTGGTGCCGCTCGCCGAGCTCCTGACCGTGTCCCCCTACCAACTGAGCCGAGCCTTCACCCGAGAGCTCGGCGTCTCACTGACCCACCACCGCAACCGCGTACGGGTCAGCAACGCCCTCGACCGCCTGGAGCAGGGCGAAGCCAGCCTCGCCACACTGGCCACCGACCTGGGCTTCGCCGACCAGGCCCACCTCACCCGCACCGTCCGCCGCTACGTAGGCCACACCCCCAAAGCCCTCCGCCACCTCTTGACCCACCCACCTCACTCCTGAAGATCAAATCCAGCTGCCCCAACGCTCCGAGGCACCTCACACCCCCGACGCCATCACCCCACGGGAGCGCCCGGCAGCGGTAGCCCCACCCGATGGTGATGCCAGAAGGCGGTACACGAAGGAGGTGGTTCGAGGGGATATCGCGTGCCCCGCCTGGTGCGGGTGTGGGCGGGTTCCGTAGGATCCGACGGTGCGAGATTCAGGTGAAGACCCCCGGCCCGTCAAGGGCGCTGTGCGTGAGGTGTCGTCGGCGCAGGCCGTGAAGCTGTCCTACTCCCCCGATCTCGACGGTCTGGCCGACCCCGGTGAGATCGTCTGGGCCTGGGTGCCGTACGAGGAGGATCCTGGGCGTGGCAAGGACCGGCCGCTGCTCGTCGTGGGCCGCAGCGGGCGCGGGCTTCTGGGCATGATGCTGTCCAGCCAGGGCGACGACGGGCCCGAGTGGATGAGCGTCGGCGCGTGGGGGCGTGACGGGAAGGCCTCCTTTGTACGGCTGGATCGGGTGTTCGTGCTGGACGAGGACGACATCCGGCGCGAAGGAGCCATCATGGACGCCGACCAGTTCGTACGCGTCGCGGCCCGCCTGATGAAGCTGTACAACTGGTCCGCCGGCCGCTGACCCTGGCGGTCCATGATCGCCAGCCGTTACGGCTGGTGCCAGTGTGGGACCTGGCCCGGCTCGTGCAGGTGGTAGTCGGGGGCGCCCTCCAGGGCCTTCTCCTCGCCGCCCGGCGTATAGGTGACGATCAGGCGGAGTGGACGCCAGGTGGTGTTGTGCGTCGAGTGGAAGACGCCTCTCGGGATGTGCACGGTGTCGCCCTCCCGGATGGGGAACGGCTCGGCGTCATCGACCATCTGGCCGGCCTCGCCGGAGATCACGTAGAGGATCTCCTCGGCGTCCGGGTGGTTGTGGCGGGCGTGGCCCTGGCCGGGGTTGACGATGACCTCGCCCAGGGTGCTGCTGGCGCCCGGGACGAGCGACGGAGTGACGAACCACTTGATCGAGCCCCAGTCGAAGGTCATGGTCGACACATTGTCCGGATTTATCAGCATTTAGAGCTCCAGGTTCTTGAAGGCAGTGACCTGCTCGGTGATGGCCCGCTCGGTGGGCAGGCGCTCCATCGACGACGAGCCGCCCGCGCCGGCGGCTGCCGCGACGTGGTCATCGGGTACGTCCACCGGGTACGACACGCCCGGCTCGCCGGTGCCCATATCGATCACCAGAACGTCCCGGCCGAGCCCGATCAGCCTGTCACGCAGCCATCCGTATTCCTGGCCCTTGGTATCCAGCGTGCCGATGAGTACGACGGTCATCTTCCGACGTTAACCCGGCTGCGATCATTGGCCTATGCGTGTTGCAGTGATCGGGAGCGGCATCGTCGGCGCCGCCGCCGCTTACCACCTGAGCGGCCACGGCGTGTCCGTCACCGTGATCGACGGGGGTTACCGGGGCGAGGCGACGCAGGCGGGGGCGGGCATCGTGTGCCCGTGGGTGGACCATCCGGACGACGAGGACTGGTACCAACTGACCCGGGAGGGCGCCCGCCGCTACCCCGAGCTCGTCGGCGCCCTGGGCGAGGACATCGGCTACGCCCAGGTGGGGGCGCTCCTGGTGTCGGAGGAGCCCGCCGAGCTGGAGCCGGTGCGCGCCCTGCTGGCCCGCCGCTACGCGGAGGCGCCGGAGATGGGCGTGGTCTCGGACGTGACGGCGCCGTCGGCGCTGTTCCCGCCGATCGCCGAGGACCTGAGCGCGCTGCTCGTCCCCGGCGCCGCCCGGGTCGACGGGCGCGCGGTGCGGGACGCGCTCCTGGGTGCGGCCCTCCGCCAGGGCGCGGAGCTGCGTACGGGAACGGCGACGATCACCCCCGACGGCCAGGTGCTGGTACGAGCGGCGCGTGAGGCCGACGCGCGCGGCCGGTCGCTGTCCCCGCCTCCGCCCGAGGCACGCGGCACGACCGGCGGCCGACCGTCCTGGCGCCAGGGCGCCCCGGAACCCCCGTCACCTGAACGCCCAGGACGCGAGCCCGCCGGCGAGCACACGACCGGCCCGGAGGACGCCGGCACCCGCCCGCTGGGTGAGGATGCGGGCCCGCACGGTGCCGGGGTGGAGGAGGCGGCGGTTGTTGAGAGCGAGGCCGGTGGCGAGGGGGTGGTGGCCGGGAAGGAGATCGGCGTCGCCGCGGAGGGCTGGGCGGTGGTCGAGGCCGATGCGGTGATCGTGGCGGCCGGGGCCTGGACGGGTGAGGTGTGCCGGCCGCTCGGCGTGGAGCTGCCGGTCTTCCCGAGGCGCGGCCAGATCGTGCACGCCACCCTGGACGGCGTCGACACGGCCTGGTGGCCCATCGTGCTGCCCAGGAGCGGGCCGTACCTGCTGGGGTTCCCCGGCTCTCGCGTGGTGGTGGGGGCGACGGTGGAGGATGTCGGGTTCGCGCCGCGCGTCACGATGGGCGGGCTCGAGGAGGTGCTGCAGGCGGGGCTGCGGGTGGCGCCCGGCCTGTTCGGCGCGACGGTGACGGAGACCAGGGTGGGGCTGCGCCCGGTGTACGCCCCCGGGCCGCCGCTCATCGGCCGCGTCACCGATCGGGTGGCGGTGGCGACGGGCCTGAGCGCGTACGGCCTGACGGCGGGTCCGCTCACCGGGTCGCTCGTGGCCGGTCTGGTGCTGGGCGAGGAGCCGCCCATCGACCTGACTCCGTACGGTCCCCCTGGATGAGGAGCACAACCGCTCTTCTATGATCGAAGTCTCCCCACCGTGCTCGGAGGGGAAGGCGGCCATGCGCCGGTTCGTACTGCTGGTCCTGATGCTGCTGCCGGTCACGGCGTGCGGCGCGACGACGCCGAGAACCCGCGAGGTCTCCCCGCCCCCGGGCAGGACCGACGCCGAGGACGTGCCGCCCGGCGAACCCCCGGCGGCGGCGAAACCGCGGAGATCGCAGGTGCCGCGCGTGCCGAGGGCCGCGTCCGGCCATTACGCGGTGGTGCGCGGTGGGGCGGCCCCCAGGCGTGGCCGTGGGGCGGTGCTGCGCTACCTGGTGGAGGTGGAGCGGGGCCTGCCGTTCGACGGCCGCGCGTTCGCCGCCGAGGTGCACCGCACGCTGAACGACCCGCGCGGCTGGGCCCGGTTCCGGCGCGTCGACCACCCGCCGGTGCGGGTCCGCGTGGCCCTGTCCAGTCCGAGCCTGACCGACCGCGGGTGCCAGCCGCTGCGCACCGGCGGCGGCCTGTCGTGCTGGAACGGCACCCGCTCGATCATCAACGCCCTCCGCTGGGCCACGGGTGTCCCGCAGTACCGCGGCGACCTGGGTGCATACCGTCAGTACGTGATCAGCCACGAGGTCGGTCACGCCCTCGGCCATGATCACACCACCTGCCCCGGCCCCGGACGTCCGGCTCCGGTGATGATGCAGCAGTCGAAGTCGCTGGGCCGCTGCCGCCCCAACCCCTGGCCGCACCCCGGCAGGGACGACGGACCGGAGCGATAGCCGGGTTTTCTGACGTATCGCGACATATCGCTGCCAGTAGGGAACACAGCGGCCGTCGGGATCAGTTGAGCTGGGTGCGATTGACTTCATGAAGGAGTGTGCGATGGCAGATTTTCGGACAGTCCGGCGCATCCTGGCGGGAGGCGCGGCCCTGGCCGCCGCAGGATGGGCACTGCGGGATGTGCCCGCCGAGCTGGGCGTCCGGCCCCTGAAGTCGGGGCCGGAGCGGGCCGACAGGATACGGCGCTCGCCGCAGTTCAGGGACGGCACCTTTTTCAACCCGATGCCCGAGACCACCACCATGATGACGGCCCCGCCGGTGAACATGCTGGGCGAGCTGGCCAAGGACAGGGAGCTGCGCCGCCCGCCCGGCCCCGTCCCGGTGCGCGTGCCGCCGACCGGCGACCCCTCGCCGACCAGGCTACGGGCCATCTGGTACGGCCACGCCTCCACGCTGGTCGAGATCGAGGGGCGGCGGGTGCTGTTCGACCCGGTGTGGAGCGATCGGCCCTCGCCCTCGCGATTCGTCGGCCCCAAGCGCCTTCATCCGCTGCCCGTGGCGCTCAACCGGCTCCCGCAGGTCGACGCGGTCGTGATCTCCCATGACCACTACGACCACCTGGACCGGGAGACCGTGCGGACGCTGACCAGGACGCAGAAGGCGCCGTTCCTGGTGCCGCTCGGCATCGGCGCCCATCTGGAGCGGTGGGGCGTGCCCGCCTTCCGGATCATCGAGCTGGACTGGGACGAGGAGGCGCAGGTGGCGGGGCTGCGGTTCGTCGCCACGGCCGCCCGGCACTTCTCCGGCCGTACGCTCAGCCGTAACGACACGCTGTGGGGCTCGTGGGTGGTGGCCGGCGCGGCCAAGCGGGTCTTCTACGCGGGCGACTCCGGCTATTTCGAGGGCTACAAGGGGATCGGGGCGGCGCACGGGCCGTTCGACCTGACCCTGCTGCCGATCGGCGCCTACAACGCGTCCTGGCCGGACATCCACATGGACCCCGAGGAGGCCGTCAACGCCAACCTCGACCTGGGCGGCAAGCTCATGCTGCCGGTGCACTGGGCGACGTTCACCCTGGCGCTGCACCCGTGGGCGGAGCCGGTCGACCGGCTGTGGCGGGAGGCCAAGGCCCGCGACGTCGCGATCGTGGTGCCACGCCCGGGCGAGGCCGTCGACACCACCGCCGCCCCGGCGGTCGACGGCTGGTGGAAGACACTGGGCTGATCACGGGGGTACGAACCTCGCGGCGGCTCGCCGTACGGGCTACGCACGTGGCAGCGCTTCGCTGTGCGGGGCTACGTACGTGGCAGCGCTTCGCTGTGCGGGGTTTCGAGCGTCGGGGCGGCTCGCCGTACAGTCGCAGGATGAGCAATCTGGAGCGGGAGCCGCGTGAGGTGCGCTGCGCGGGCGGCGGGGGCGGGGAGAGCGAACTGCTGGAGGGGCGCCTGGTGCCGCTCGGCGGGCCGCGCGCGATGGCGGTCAGCAGGACGCTGCCCAACGTGCGCCGGCGCATGATAGGGGCCTGGTGCTTCGTGGACGCCTACGGTCCCGAGGAGACGGCGATGCGGGTGCCGCCGCACCCGCACACCGGCCTGCAGACGGTGAGCTGGCTGCTCACCGGCCGGGTGCTGCATCGCGACAGCCTCGGCAGCCTGCAGGAGATCCGTCCGGGCAGCCTCAACCTGATGACCGCCGGGCGCGGCATCTCGCACTCCGAGGAGTCGCGGCACGAGGCGCTGCACGGGGTGCAACTCTGGGTGGCGCTGCCCGGCGAGCGCCGGGAGGTGACGCCCGCCTTCGAGCATCACGCGGTGCTGCCCGTACGGGCCGGGACCGGCTTCGCGGCCACCGTGATCATGGGCTCACTCGGCGGGGAGGCGTCGCCCGCCACCGTGCACAGCCCGCTGGTGGGGGCGGAGGTGGCGGTCGACGGGAGTGCCGTGGTGCCGCTCGACCCGGCGTTCGAGCACGGATTGCTGCTGCTCGACGGGGCCATCGAGCCGCTGCGCCCCGGCCCTCTGCTCTACCTGCCGCCCGGCCGCGACAGCCTGCGGGTCAGCGGTCAGGGGCGGATGCTGCTCATCGGCGGCGAGCCGTTCGGCGAGGAGATCGTGATGTGGTGGAACTTCGTCGGCCGCGACCATGACGAGATCGTCGCCTTCCGCAAGGAGTGGACGGAGGGCACGGGCTTCGGCTCCGTCCAGGGGTTCGACGGCGAGCCGCTGCCCGCCCCCGCCCTGCCGGGGACCCGGCTGCGCCCGCGCGGGCGGGTGCGTTGAGTCCCCCCGGCTGCGACCGCGCGCGGGCGAGTGCGTTAAATCCCCCGGCCTCTCACTGGGCGCGGGGCTGGCTGAAGCGCAGCATGTTGCCGGAAGGGTCGCGGAAGGCGCAGTCGCGCACGCCGTACGGCTGGTCGATCGGCTCCTGCAGCACCTCGCCGCCGGCGGCGCGGACGCGCTCGAAGGTGGCGTCGCAGTCGTCGGTCCTGAAGATGACGGCGCGCAGCAGGCCCTTGGCCAGCAGCTCGGCCATGGCCTCCCGGTCGGCGGGCGAGGCGTTCGGGTCCGCGAGGGGCGGTTCGAGGACGATGTCCACGTCGGGCTGCGCCGGTGACCCGACGGTCACCCAGCGCATCCCCTCGAAGCCGACGTCGTTGCGCACCTCCAGGCCGAGGGCGTCGCGGTAGAAGGTGAGCGCCTTGTCGTGGTCGTCGACGGCGATGAAGCACTGTGCGAGCTTGATGTCCATGCGTTTCACCCTAGGGAGGGGTCTGCCGCCTTGGCTTCTCCGTTCCTGACGGGTCGCGTGTAGATCTTGGCGACGCACGCCGGGATGGTGGCACCCTCGTCATGGCCACGGGCCCGGTAGGCGCTCGGGCTCTCGCCGACCAGCTCGGTGAACCGCGAGCTGAACGACCCCAGTGACGTACAGCCGACCGCGAAACAGACCTCCGTCACCGACAGGTCGCCCCGCCGCAGCAGCGCCTTGGCCCGCTCGATCCGGCGGGTCATCAGATAGCTGTACGGCGTCTCGCCGAAGGCGGCGCGGAAGCTGCGGGAGAAGTGACCCGGCGACATGAAGGCACCGCCGGCCAGCGCCGGAACGTCGAGCGGCTCGGCGTAGTCGCGGTCCATCCGGTCACGGGCCCGGCGCAGCCGGACGAGGTCCTCCAACGTCACCCGACCAGCATCCCACAGCGCCGCGCCACCGCCGCGCCGCAGTCCTCGCAGCTCCAGAGCGCGGCTACCGCCCCTCCCGGACGTGGGCAGCGGTGGGCTGTCACGCTCAAGTCCGCAGCTCCGGCACGTGGGCGCGAGCTAGTCGGTGTAGGTGTAGGTCACGCTCAGGTCCGCCGCTCCGGTCGGCGCGTCCACCAGCACGCGGACCGGGTTGCCGGTGAAGTCCACGACCTGCGCCTGGTGTCCCTGGCCGCCGGTGTCCGGCCGGACCCAGCAGATCAGGTGGTCGTCGTCGTACCAGTTGGCCAGGTTGGTGCAGCGGTTGTCGAAGCGCTCCAGCTCCAGCCCGGAGAGGGAGTCGTACACGCAGGCGGTGCCCGTGGCGAGCCCTGGGCAGTTGGTGACGAACTTCTTCCCCGACGGGGAGAACAGGTAGTCGGCGACGCCCGCGCCCACGTCGGGGATGCTCCGCAGGCGCCGGCCGTCGCCGTCGAAGAAGCGCAGGGCCTGCCGCCTGGCCCCGACGGCCAGAGCCACCACGCCGCCGCCCGCGGGGGCGAAGCCGTAGCGGATGTCGCTCAGCCGGCTCTCCCTGAGCGCGGCGACGGTGGCGGTGCGCCTGGTCACGTCCACGACGGCGAAGCCGGTCGACTGCCACGAGTCCTTGATCGGGGTGCCGACGTTGAGCAGCAGGCGGCGGCTGTCGCGTGACCAGGCCTGGACGTAGGCGCTGAGCGGCCTGCGGACCACGTCGACGGTGGAGGTCCGGCCCGTCATCTTGTCGGTGATCTTGACGCTGTCGTAGCCGTTGCGGTAGCGCTTGCCGCGCCGGGCCAGGTAGCGGCCGTCGGGCGACAGAACGCTCTCCCACACATCCGCATATTTCCGGAATCTTCCGGAGAGGGAGTCGCGGGTGTAGTACACCCACTGCTTCGCTTTCGCGCTGTAGACCGAGTACGTGGTCAGCCGGGCGGTGTCGGACGGGTGCTCGAAGAAGGTGGCGTCCGTGCCCGGCAACGGCGAACTGACCAGGTTCGCGGTCCGCACCGGCGTGGGGGTCGGGCTGCCGGCCGGGGTGCCCGTCAAGGCGGTGGACCGCACACGGGGCCTGCCGTCCAGGTCGTTCACCGAGACGAGGACCACGGCGACCGTCGTGACCAGCGCCACCCCGACCGCGACGGCCCCGACCACCCACCCTCTCCGTCCTGACCCCCGGACCGGCTCGCCCGCCTTCTCCCGAACAGGATCGCCCGCCGCCTCCCGGCCAGACTCGACCGCCCTCTCCCGGACAGACTCAACCGCCGCCTCCCGGCCAGGCTCGACCGGCGGATTCGGCCGGTGGCCGCTGACCAGGGCGGCGGCCCGCTCCCGCTCGCGCTGCCCGGACGCCGGGTGCTCCATCAGGCGGAGGATCACTCGCTCGGCGGTCGGCCGGCGGGCCGGATCCTTCGCCAGGCAGGTGGCCACGACGCCGCGTAACGGCTCGGCCAGCCCGGTGAGATCCGGCTCGTCGTACAACACCCGCCGGACGATCTCGGGCGCCGACGCGGCGGCGAACGGCCCGACGCCGCCGGCGGCGAACGGGCCCACGCCGTCGGCGGCGAACACCAGGGTGCTCGCCCAGGCGAACATGTCCGCCGCAGGCCCCGCCGCCCGCCCCAGAAGCTGCTCAGGAGCCATGAAGGCGGGGTCACCCACAGGCTCGGCCCCGATCGCCGCGTCCGCGTCGAACGCGCCGGCATCGAGCGCGTTGACGTCGAACGCGCCGGCGTCGAACGCCTGAGCGTCGAACGCCTGGCCGTCGAACATCTGGCCGTCGAACGCCTGGGCGCGGCCGAAGTCGATGACGCGCGGCCCTTCGCCGCCCAGCAGCACGTTGTCCGGGTCGAAGGCGCGGTGCACGATCCCGGCCTGGTGGATGGCGGCCAGCGCGGTCGCCGTGCCGATCGCCAGCCGGTGCAGCCCCGAGCCCGCCCACGGCCCGTCCCGCGCCACCGCCTGCCGCAGCGACGGCCCGTCGACGTACTCGCTCACGATGTACGGCCGGTCCTCGTGCACCCCGGTGGCCAGCACCTTCGCCGTGCAGAACGGCGCGACCCGCCGCGCCAGCGCCGCCTCGCGGGCGAAGCGCCGGGCGGCCACCGGGTCACCGGCCAGGTGCGGCCTCAGCCACTTGATCGCCACCTGGCCCCCGTCGTCGCCCGCGCCCAGGTAGACGACTCCCCGCTCGCCCTCGCCCAGCCGTCCCCGGATGGCGTAACCCCCGAGCACGGCAGGATCTTCGACAGTGGGCGGCATGCCCCGATTATGGCCGTTACGCGAAGCCGCCGAAGCCTCAGGACAGCCGTTGCGCCTTGCTCAGCAGCCGCTGCGCCACCACGACCAGCGCCAGGAACAACCCGCTGACCACCTGCTGGAAGGCCGAGGTCAGGTTGCCCACCTGGTTGATCAGACTCTGGATGACCCCCAGCAGCAGCACCCCCGCCACCGTCCCGGTGATGCCGCCCGCGCCCCCGGTCAGCAGCGTGCCGCCGATCACGACGGCCGCGATGACGTCGAGTTCGAGGCCGATGCCGAGGATGGTGACGCCGGAGGAGAGCCGGGCCGCGTTCAGCGCTCCGGCCAGCCCGGCGAGCAGCGCGGACATGACGTACACGCGGATCTTGGTGCTGGCCACGGGCACGCCCATGAGGGCGGCCGCCTGCTGGTTGCCGCCGATGGCGTAGACGTTCTGCCCGAAGCCGGTCCGTTGCAGCAGCACCATGGCGGCCAGGGCGAGCCCGATGGTGATGTACACAGGGTAGGTCAGGCCGAGGATCTGCCCCTGGCCCAGCGCCGCGAAGGCGGGGTCCTTCACCAGGTAGGTGGTGGCGCCCTCGTCGGACAGGGCCAGCATGAGGCCGCGGACGCCGAGCAGCCCGGCCAGGGTGACGATGAACGGCGCCATCCCGGTCCTGGCGATGATCACACCCTGCAGCAGACCGACGAGCCCGCAGGCGGCCAGGGGCAGGACCAGGGCGACGAGCAGCCCGTACTGGGAGCCGTAGGCCGCCAGCACCCCGCCGAGGACGAACAGCGACCCCACGGACAGGTCGATCCCGCCACTGATGATCACGAACGTCATGCCGATGGCGATGATCGCCAGGAAGGACGAGGACACCACGACGCTGGCGGCGTTGTCGAACCTGGAGAACGAGTCGAAGGCCAGGCTGCCCACGAGCACCAGCAGAGCCAGCACCATGAGGGCGCCGTGCTGCTGGAGGGTCCGGCTCACCTGTTCGCGAGAGGTCATCGGGTCCCACGCTCCCTGGTGGCGTAGACGGCGGCCAGGATGATCCCGGCCTGGACGATCTGCGTCCACGACTGTGGCAGGTTATGCTTGATCAGGGTCGCCGCGAGCAGTTGCATGAGCAGGGCGCCCATGACCGTGCTGAGCACCCTGATCCGCCCGCCGGTCAGCGGGGTGCCGCCGACCACGACCGCGGTGATCGCGGACAGCTCGATGAACAGGCCGAGCGAGGTCGGGTCGGCCGCCTGCAGCCTGGCGGTGGCCAGCACGCCGGCCAGCGCCGCGAGCAGCCCGGAGATGACGTACACGCTGAGCAGCACGCGCTTGACCGGCAGGCCGGACAGCTCGCTGGCCGTCCGGTTGCCGCCGATGGCGACCACCTGGCGGCCGAACGTGGTGCGCCGGACCACGAACATCATCAGCAGCGTGAGCGCGCCCGCGATGAGCACGATGATCGGGATACCGGCCACCGAGCTGCTGCCGAGCGCGATCAGCCCGGCGCTGCGGAACTCGACGAGCTGCGGCACGAACACGTTGGCCAGGCCGCGCACCCCGACGAGCAGCGCGAGGGTGGCGACGATCGGCTGGACGCCGACGTAGGCGACCAGCGCCCCGCCCGCCGCCCCGGCGACGGCGCCGCCGACCAGGGCGACGATCAGCGCCGGCAGCCATCCGTAGCCGAGGTAGAGCA
The DNA here is from genome assembly GCF_035920485.1 of Nonomuraea glycinis. Taxonomy (GTDB): domain Bacteria; phylum Actinomycetota; class Actinomycetes; order Streptosporangiales; family Streptosporangiaceae; genus Nonomuraea; species Nonomuraea glycinis. The sequence goes on along the minus strand of NZ_CP109166.1, from coordinate 7,242,787 downwards.
CGACCACGGCGGCGGCCAGCGACATGATCGAGCCGACCGACAGGTCGATGCCCTGGGTGCCGATCACCAGCGCCATGCCGAGCGAGACGATGACGATGGGCGTGACCTGGACGAGCTGGGTGCGGAAGTTGGAGGCGTCCAGGAAGTACGGCGTGAACAGCACGTTGAACAGCAGCAGCGCCAGCACGGCCGCGTACACGCCGTAGTCCTGCACCCAGGCGTAGACGCGCGGCTTGAGCACCGCCATCCGCTCGCTCCGCGGCGAGGTGAGCTCAGCCATCCGCCTGCTCCGCGATCGTTGCCATGATTCTCTCCTCGGTGACGTCGTCGCCGGACAGCTCTCCGACGACCGCGCCCTCGCGCAGCACCAGGATGCGGTCGGCGCCCTCGACGAGCTCCTCCAGGTCGGAGGAGATCAGCAGCACCCCCAGCCCTTCGGCCGCCAGCTCGTCGATCAGCGCCTGCACCTCGGCCTTGGCGCCCACGTCGATGCCGCGGGTGGGCTCGTCGAGCAGCAGCACCTTGGGCCGGACGGCGAGCCAGCGGGCCAGCAGGACCTTCTGCTGGTTGCCGCCGGACAGCTCGGACACGAGCTGGTTCGGCGAGGCGGCCTTGATCCGCAGCCTGCGCATGAAGATCTCCACCACCCGGTCGATCTTGGTGTCGGAGACCACGCCGGCCGTGCCGAGCGAGGGCAGCGCCGCCAGCGCGATGTTCTCCCGCACCGACAGCGTCGGGATGATGCCCTCGGCCTTGCGGTCCTCGGGCAGCAGGCTGACGCCCGCCCTGATGGCCGCCTTGGTGGAGCCGCCGCGCAGCGGCAGCCCCCCGACGATCACCTGCCCGCCGTCGATGGGCATCGCGCCGACGATGGCCTTGGCGGTCTCGGTACGGCCGGCGCCGAGCAGGCCGCCGAGCCCGACGACCTCACCCGGTCTGACGGATACGTCCACGCCGTCGAGCACGTGCCGCCGGGTGAGGCCGCGGGCTTCGACGACCGGCTCGGCCTGCTGGTCGACGGAGGTCCCGGCGGCGAGATGCCGGTCGCGGGAGAACTTCGTCATGCCCGAGCCCCGCACCTCGCCCAGGTCGCGGCCGAGCATGAGCGAGATGAGCTGCAACCGCTCCAGCTCGGCCAGCTGCCCGGTGTGCGCCAGCCGGCCGTCGCGGAGCACGGTGACCCGGTCGCACACCTGGTAGAGCTCGTCGAGCCGGTGGCTGACGTACATGACGGCGATGCCGCTGTCGCGCAGCCGCCTGATCACCCCGAAAAGGGTCTCGACCTCGCGCGGTTCCAGGGAGGAGGTGGGCTCGTCCATGATGACCACCCGCGCGTCCACCGAGACGGCCCTGGCCAGGGCGACCATCTGCTGGGCGCCGATGCCGAGGTCGCGCAGCGGCCGGCGGACGTCGGTCTCGACGCCGTAGCCGGCCAGGACGCGCCCGGCCTCCTCGTACATCGCGCCCGCGTCGATGACGCCGAAGCGGCCGCGTGGCTCGCGGCCGAGCAGCAGGTTGCGGGCCACGCTCATCATGGGGACGAGGTTGACCTCCTGGTAGATGGTGGAGATGCCGGCGTGCTGCGCGTCCATGGGTGTGCCGAACACGGCGGGCCGCCCCTGGTGGAGCAGCTCGCCGCCGTCCGGGTGGTACACGCCGGTGAAGACCTTGATCAGCGTTGATTTGCCGGCGCCGTTCTCCCCTACAAGGGCGTGCACCTCGCCCGGGTGAAGGGCGAGGGACACGCCGTCGAGAGCGAGCACGCCGGGGAAGCGCTTGCTGATCCCCTTGGCCTCGAGTACCGGTTCCAACTCAGTACGCCTCACCGAGGGAGGTCTTGGCGTTGCTCGTGTCGTAGTCGCGGTCGGAGATGATCACCTTCTCGGGGATGGCCTCACCGTCCAGGAACTTCTGGGCGGTGGAGAAGGCCAGCGGGCCGAAGCGGGGGTTGGACTCGATGACGGCGTGCAGCCAGCCGTCGGCGATGGCCTGGACCGCGCTGCGGGTGCCGTCCACCGAGACGATCTTGATGTCGCCGGCCTCCTTGCCGGCGCCCTTGAGCGCGGTCACGGCGCCCAGGGCCATCTCGTCGTTCTCGGCGTAGATGCCGTTGATGTCGGGGTTGGACTGGATGAGCTGCTCGGTGACCTGCTGGCCCTTCTCCCGGGCGAACTCGCCGGTCTGCTCGAAGGAGATCTCGATCTCCGGCGCCGCCTCCTTGACCCGGTCCTTGAAGCCGTTGGTGCGCTCGGTGGTGACGTTGTTGCCGGGCGCGCCGAGCAGGATCGCGACCTTGCCCTTGCTGGACAGCGCCTCGATCATCTGGTCGGCGGCCCGCTTGCCCTGCTCGTAGAAGTCCGAGCCGATGAAGGTGAGGTAGTCGCTGCACGGCTTGGCGTTGATCTTGCGGTCGACGGTGATGATGGGGATCTTCTTGGCCGCCGCCTGCTGGAGCACCGGCTCCCATCCGTCGGAGTTCAGCGGCGCGATGACCAGCAGCTTCACGCCCTGGGCGATGAGCTGCTGCACGTCGGTGATCTGCTTGGAGAACTGCGACTGCGCGTTGGTGACCTTCAGGTCGGCGATGCCGAGCTTGGCCGCCTCGTCCTTGATCGACTGGGTCTCGGCGATGCGGAACGGGTTGGCCTCCTTCTCCGACTGGGAGAAGCCGACGGTGGCCGTCTTGAGGTCGAACTTCTCGCCGCCGAACTGCTGCAGCGTGCAGTTCGCGCCGGCGCTGCCGGTGGGGGTCTGCACGACCTGCTGCCCAGCCGTGCTGGTGGCGGCGGGTGCGCTCTGCGGCGCCTCCGCCTTGGCGCACCCTGCGGCGGTGAGGAGGACGGCCAGCGCCAGTGTCGCGCTCCGGATGGGGGGTTTCATAGCGGTTCCTTCCTATCAGGCACAGGCCGGGCTGATCTCGCCCGTCAGTGCCTTGTTCGCGTCGTGCATGCGCTTGACGTCGGGCTTGGTGATCGCGCGGTCGTAGGTCATGAGGCCGTTGATCTCGGTCTCGACGTCGGTGGTCTGGGTGTAGATGGCGGCGCTGAGGTCGTCGCAGGCGTGCAGCCGGCGCAGTTCCTCGGTCATCGCGACATAGCGGTCGGTGAGGGCCTTACTGTCGGGCTCGGTGGCATAGCCCCAGCCGCCGCCGGTCCAGGTGTGGCCGATGACCGGCAGGGCCAGCCCGCCGTACTCGCCGAGCACGGTCGCCCGGGTGCCGCTGGGCTTGCCGGTGTTCCCGGGGCCCGGGTAGATGTGCAGGTCCTTGACGTCGCCGTTGCCGCCGTCGACGGCGCCGCAGCAGTTGACGCCACTCTGGTTGTTGACCAGACGGGTGGGGTCCCAGCTCTTGACCAGATCGGCGATGCGGGCCATGTCGTACTGGCCCCAGCCCTCGTTGAAGGGCACCCACATGACGATCGACGGGCTGCTGCGGTGCTGGTCGACCATGGCCTTCAGCTCGGCCTCGAACTGCGGCCTGTCGATGCTGCGGTGCGCCGATGGCATGTCCTGCCAGACCAGCAGGCCGAGCTGGTCGGCGTGGTGGTACCAGCGGTCGGACTCGATCTTGACGTGCTTGCGGACGGCGTTGAAGCCGAGCCGCTTGGTCTCCGCCAGGTCGTGGCGCAGGGCCTTGTCCGTGGGGGCGGTGTAGATGCCGTCAGGCCAGAAGCCCTGGTCGAGCGGGCCGATCTGGAAGACGGGCTTGCCGTTGAGCATCATCCGGTTGTTCTCGAGGGAGATCGTGCGCATCCCGAAGTACGACTGCACCTCGTCCTTGCCGACCGTGACGGTGAGGTCGTACAGGTGCGGGTTCTCCGGTGACCACAGCTTCGGGTTGCGCACCGGCAGCCGCAGCTCGGTGCCGACCTGGCCGACGACCTGGCCGACGACGCGCCTGCCGTCGCGGGCGGTGACGGTCGCGGTGCCGGACGCGCCCCTGACGGTGACCTTCAGCGCCTGGCCGGGCACGTCGGGGACGGTGTCGACGCGCTCGATGTGGTTCTTGGGCACCGGCTCCAGCCAGACCGACTGCCAGATGCCGGAGGCCGGGGTGTACCAGATGCTGCCCTGCTCCAGCCGCTGCTTGCCGACGGCCTGGCCGCCCTTGTCGGTGAGGTCGACGACGCCGACGACGAGCTCCTGCCGGCCGTGGCGCTTCAGCGCGTCCGTCACGTCCACGGTGTGGCGGTCATAGCCGCCCTTGTGGTTGCCGACCTGCTTGCCGTTGACGTACACGGTGGAGTCCCAGTCCACGGCGTCCAGGTGCAGCAGGACGCGGTCCTTCGTCCAGGAGTGCGGCACGTCGAACGTCCTGCGGTACCACATGCGCTCCTCGTGCCGGCCGATGCCGGACAGCTGCGACTCCACCGGGTACGGCACGACGATCCGCTCGGCCAGGTCGCGGCCGATCGGGGCGGCCTCGCCCTCCTGGGCGGCGGCGAACTGCCAGGTGCCGTTGAGGCTGCGCCAGTCCTTCCGGACGAGCTGCGGGCGGGGGTACTCGGGCAGCGGGCGGGCCGGGTTCACGTCCTTGGACCAGCGGGTGGACAGGATGTGCGTGGAGGCGTTGACCACGAAGGCGTAGGGGAAGGCGGCCAGCGCGGTGCCGTCGGTGTGGGTGATCCCGCCGCTGCCGTCGTAGGAGGCGCGCAGGGTGCCGCCCGCCTTGGCGGGCACCGGATGCTGCAGCTTGAGCACCACCGTGTCCCGGTTCTTCAGGACGGCGGACTTCACCGGCCATCTGGTGCCCCCGACGGTGATGACCAGCTTGTCGGCCGCGCCGGCGGGCAGCGGCTTCAGGGCCTTGCCGAAGGTCAGCGTGGCGACGTCACCGGCCGCGTTCACCGTGGCGGCCACCGGTCCCGGCGGGTCGAACCCCTCGGGCAGCGTGAGCGCCGCGGCGGGCACGATCTCCTTCGGCACGCTCGGGCTCTGCCAGCGCAGCCGCAGGTGGGCGCCGCCGAAGTGCTCGAAGTACTCCACCTTGATGTCGTACTTGCGGCCCGCCTCCAGCGCGATCGGCGTGCCGACCTGCTCGATGTCCCAGTCGTCGACCCAGTGATCGATGATCACCTGGCCGTCGATCCAGAGCCGGAAGCCGTTGTCGCCGAACATCGAGAAGGTGTACGTCTCGGAGTGCTCTGGCTGGATCTGCCCGGTCCACCGCACGGAGACGTCGTCGGCCCGGCCGGTCAGCAGTTGCAGCGTCGGGTTGAGGTCGGCCATCTCCAGGTTGGGGTCCACGACGGTGGCCTTCAGCTCGCCGAAGTCCAGCGCGCCCGCCCCGGTGGACAGGTGGTAGTCGCCGCGCAGCCCGTGCCGCTCCTCGGCGGCGTTCGTATCGGAGACGGCGGGCGGCGCCAGGCCTAACACCGCCAGCAGTACGGAGGTCAGTACCGCGATCGTCTTTCGCACGGATGGTCCTTTCACACGGGGAGCACGTTCACGAGCACGCGGGGGGCTGCGTGGAGCAGGTCTCGGCAAGGCGAGGGCGACCAGGCGGACGAAGGTGGGGGGTGCGCATGATGCGGCCCTTCGATCAGGATCGGACAGGAAGTGACCCCTGTCTGGCTCCCAAATAAGCACTAGTGGACCCAGCCGGTCAAGATTTCCGATCAGATTCGTACTTAAACGGTCAGAGGCGAAGCGGATTTGACCGTACGTCTATGATCGGGAGTGTGAGCGACACGCAGAGCGACGGACGCCGGCCCGTGTTCGCCGCTGAGCGCAGGCAGCGCATCCTGGAGCTGGTGCGCGCCAACGGCGCCGTGTCGCTGCGCGAGCTCGCCCAGGCGGTGCACTCCTCCGAGGTGACCGTGCGCCGCGACCTGCGCGCGCTGGAGTCGGAAGGACTGCTCAACCGCCACCACGGCGGCGCGACCCTGCCCGGTGAGCTGACCCGCGAGGCGGGCTACACGCACAAGGTGTCGCTGGAGTCGGCCGAGAAGGCCGCGATCGCCGACCTGGCCGCCGCGCTGGTCGAGGACGGCGACGCCATCGTGATCGGCCCCGGCACCACCACCCAGGAGTTCGCCCGCCGCCTGACCAGGCACTCCGAGCTCGCCGTGGTGACCAACTCACTGCTGGTCGCCCAAGCCCTGGCGGCCTCGCCGCGGGTCGAGGTGATGCTCACCGGCGGCACGCTGCGCGGCTCCATCCTGGCCCTGGTCGGCAGCGCCGCCGAGCGCTCGGTGGCCGGGCTGCGGGTGCGCCGGGCGTTCATCTCGGGCAACGGGCTGAGCGCCGAACGCGGCCTGTCGACCCCCACCATGGTGGTCGCGGGCGTCGACCGGGCGCTGGCCGCCGCGGCGGAGGAAGTGGTCGTGCTGGCCGACCACACCAAGGTGGGCATCGACACCATGGTGCAGACCATCCCGCCGGAGGGCATCGACCACCTCGTCACCGACGAGGGCGCGCCCAGCGAGGTGCTGGACGAGCTGGCCGGCCGCGGGGTCCGGCTGCACATCGCGCGACTCTGATCGAATGTGACTTCTCTGTTACTGGATTGTTTCCTGCTACGATCACGATCGAGTCCGGAGGCAACCGTGTTACAGGTGGCAGGAGTTCTCAAGACCTTCCAGGGCGTCATCGCGCTCGACCACGTCACCCTGTCCGTGCGCCCCGGTGAGGTGCACGCGCTGGCCGGTGGCAACGGCGCCGGCAAGTCCACCCTGGTCAAGGTGCTGTCCGGGGTCTACCAGCCGGACGCGGGCGAGCTGCGCTTCCGAGGCGAGCCGGTCAGGTTCGCCGACCCGGCCGACGCCAGGCGCGCGGGCATCGCCACCGTCCACCAGGAGACCAACCTGGTGCCCACCATGAGCATCGCCAGAAACCTGCTGCTGGGCAGGGAGCCGCGCGGCAGGCTCGGGCTGATCGACTTCACGGCCGTCAACGACCGCGCCACCGAGGTTCTCGCCACGTACGGCCTGCGCACGGACGTCCGCAGGCCGCTCGGCTCGCTGGGCGAGGGAGCCCGTCAACTCGTCGCACTGGCCAGGGCCGCCTCGGCGGACGCCCAGCTGGTGATCATGGACGAGCCCACCGCCGCGCTGGAGCACGCCGAGCTGGAGACGCTGTTCGGCGCCGTGGCCAGGCTCCGCGAGCAGGGCCGCTCGGTCGTCTACGTCACCCACCGGCTGGAGGAGCTCTACGAGATCTGCGACCGCGTCACCGTGCTCCGCGACGGCCGGGTCGTCCACACCGGCCCGCTCGCGGGCCTGGACCGGCTGCGGCTGGTCTCGCTCATGCTGGGCCGGCCCTTCCACCCGGCGCGCCCCGCCGCCGTCACCGGTGAACCGGATGAGCCCGGCGACCTGCCGGTGCTGGAGGCCAAGGGCCTGACCCGGCACCACGTGCTCGACGGGGTGTCGCTGGTGATGCGCGCGGGCGAGGTCGTCGGCCTCGGCGGCCTGCTCGGCGCGGGCCGCAGCGAGACGGCCCGCGCCATCGCCGGCGCGATGCCGGTCGACGCCGGCCAGGTGACGGTGTCGGGGGCGGTGTCGGAGGCCGGGGCCCGTAAGTGGTCCATCAGGAACGCCATCCGCGCCGGCATCGGCCTGGTCCCGGAGAACAGGAAGACCGAGGGCATCGTGCCGACCCTGTCGGTGCGCGACAACATCGCCCTGGCGGCGCTGCCCCGCCTGTCCAGGGCCGGGATCGTGTCGGACGCGCGGGTCGACAGCATCGTGTCCACGTTCATGCAGCGGCTCGGCATCAAGGCGGTCTCCCCGCACCAGGCGGCGGGCGAGCTGTCGGGCGGCAACCAGCAGAAGGTCCTGCTGGCCCGCTGGCTGGCCATGCACCCCAAGGTGCTGCTGCTGGACGAGCCGACCAGGGGCGTGGACGTGGCGACCAAGGTGGAGATGCAGAGCCTGCTGGACGAGCTGGCCGTGGACGGCCTGGCGATCCTGCTGATCTCCTCGGACGTGGCCGAGCTGGTGGAAAACTGCGACAGCGTGGTGGTGCTGCGGGACGGCGCGATCACCGACCAGCTCGCCGGCCCCGAGGTGACCGAGGAACGCCTCCTCGCCGCCCTGGCCAAGGACTGACACGGGCCACAGATCCAGCTGGTCAGGGGTTGACGCGGCTCACAGGTCCAGAACGAGCTCGTCGCGCGGCTGGGAGCAGCAGATCAGGATGTTGCCGTCGGCCGGGGCGTCGACCGGTTCGGGTGCGTAGCCGACGCCTCCGGACAGCAGGCCGCTCTCGCAGCTGTGGCAGACGCCGGTGCGGCAGGACCAGCGGACCGGCACGTCGCAGGCCTCCGCCAGATCGAGCAGGCTCGCGTAGTCGGGGTCCCAGGGCACGGTGAGCCCGCTGCGCGCGAAGGTGACCGCCGGGCCCGTGCCCGGCGGGCCCGCGGGCAGGTGCACGGGTCGTGCCGGGACGTCGGCCAGGCCGGGCGTGGAGGCCGGGCCCGCCCCGAAGACCTCCGTGTGGATCCGGCCGGGAGCCAGACCGGCCTCGGCCAAGGCGGCGGGCAGCTCGGTCATGAACGCGGACGGGCCGCACAGATAGACGTCCGCGCCCCGGGGCACACCGAGGCGGCCGAGCAGGCCGCCGGAGAGCCGGCCGTGCGTCTGGTAGTCGACGCCCGGCCGGTCGGCGGCCGTCGGACGGCTGTAGCAGACATGCTCACGCGCGTGCGGAAGCCGGGCCAGCAGGGCGCCGCTTTCCTGGGCGAAGGGGTGCTCCGTGCCGTCGCGGGCCCCGTACAGCCACCACACCTCGCGGGTGGAGCGCTCGGCGGCGAGCGCGTACAGCATGGCGAGCACGGGGGTGGCGCCGATGCCCGCCGACATCAGCAGGACCGGGTTGTCGCCGGCCTCCAGGGTGAACGCGCCGCGCGGGGCCGCGAACTCCAGGAGGTCGCCGGCCCGCACGTGGGCCCGCAGATGGCCGCTGGCGGCGCCATGGGGTTCGCGCTTGACGCTGAGGCGATACCGGGCGGCCCCCGGCGGGCCGGACAGCGAGTAGCTGCGGACGAGCGGCGGGCCGCCGTCCGGGTGCATCCGGAGCGTGAGGAACTGACCGGGCAGTGCCGCCGGCAGCGCGGCGCCGCCGGGGTCCTCCAGCGTCAGCGAGAACACGCTCTCGCTCTCCACGTCCACGCGGGTGACCCGCAGCGGCCGGAACCCGCTCCACGCGGCGGGCGGCCCGGCGGCGGTGGCCGGGACCAGCCCCGCGTTGCCCGCCGGAGCGCCTGCCGGAGTGGCGGCCTGGTCGAGCAGGGCCCGCAAGGAGGTCTGCCAGCCGGGACTGAGCGCGGGGATGAGCAGCGCCCGCGCCAGCCGCTCGCGCGAGTGGCCGGGGAGGTACAGCAGGGCGTCGATCTCGGCGACGGTCATCCCCTGCGGGCCCCGCTCGATCCTGACGATCTCGTCTCCGGCCTCGACCCGCCCCTCGGTGAGGACCCGGAGGTAGAACCCGGGACGCCGGTGGGACACCAGCAGGGCGGCCATCCGCGGCTCCCCCATCCGCAGGCCCACCCGGTAGCAGGTGACGCGCGGCTGGGTGACCTCGAACGTGGCCTCGCCGATCCGATAGCGGTCCCCGACGCACACCTCGTCGTCCGGCAGCCCGTCGACGGTGAAGTTCTCGCCGAACTGGCCGAAGACGAAGTCGTCCCGCCCGAGACGTTCCTGCCAGTAGCGGTAGGAGTCGAGCTGGTAGACCAGCACGGCGCGGTGCTCGCCGCCGTGCCCCTGGAGGTCTCCCTGGCCATCGCCGTCGATGTTGAGCCGGCGCACCATGCGCGGGCCGGTGACGGGCTGTTTCCACACACCCGTGTGCACCGTCCTGCCGTGCCAGGCGATGTCCTGCGGCAGGCCGACGTTCACCGCCAGCAGCTTGGCCACGCTTCGATCGTTTCCCCGTCGCTCGTGCGTTCCGCGCCGTCATGCCAGCGTAGCGAGCCGAACGTCGCTTCCGAGTCGGGCCTTGGCAAAGAGGGCGCGCACCCTCGACGCGGGCGGGCGCCGTTCAGTAGACGGAGATGTGCGGGTGGTCGTAGTGGTTGGCGGTGGTGCCGCCGCGGTCGGTCATCACGCGCCAGCCGCCGGTCCTGATGTGCCAGATCCGCTGCCGGTAGATGATGTACATGATGCCGAGCCGTTTGGCGTTCTTGATCGCCCACTTGGCGATCTCCTCGCCGCGCTCGATCTCCGCACCCGAAGGCATCGTGCCGCCCCGGCTGAGCATGAAGTCGCAGGCCCGGCCGAGCGGGTGCTGGCCGCCGTCCTGGATGGCCCGATAACAACCGATCCCGTACGGGACCTCGAAGCGTTGCGCGATGAGCGTCTTGACCAGGCGCATCCGGGGTGTGATGTTGTCGGAGCCGCCGGGGAGCTGGGGCACGAAGGTGCCGTCGGAGCGGCGTCCCGGCGCCTTGTGCAGCTGGTCGATCTTGTCCTTGATCTTCTCGATCAGCTTCTTGGCCTTCTTCCGCCGCTCGTCGATGTCGTCGACGGTGGCGTCTAGCTCCTCGGCGAGATCGGCCGCCTCCTGCTGGGCCCGCCGGTGCTCGTCCCGGACCCGGGTGAAGCCGCTCAGCCGTGCTTCCTGCTGGGAGATGAGGAAGTCGCTGAGCGCCAGCCTGCTCATCGTGAAGGTGTACTCCCCGGAGTCCGCGATCAGGGTGAGGGGGCTGGGCCGGCCGCCGATGTACTCGGAGACGGCCATGGCTCTCAGCTGGGTCGACTCGCGGTCGTAGACCTCCTGGGCGGCCTCCAGCTTCTCGCGGGCGGCCTTTTCGGCCTTCTCCGCGTCCTGCTGCTCACGACGGCCGTGGTAGTAGTCCTCGATCAGCTTGTCCGAATCCTTGCTGAGCTCGGCCAGCTCCTTCTCCAGTCGTTTGACCGAGGGCTTGGGGTCCGCATGTCCCGCTGTAGCGGGCACGACCAGCAATAACGCCACGGCGAGCCCGGCCGTCAGCCCCTTGAAGGCAGCTGTGGTGCGGGCTCGGAGCGGGCCGCGCCGCCGGTCGGCGGAAGACGCAACCGCCACACTTCTCCTTTGACCATAGCCGCGGGGCGAGATTCGGTCAGCCAGTAATCCCGACCAGGAACGCCCTCAGCAAGATAGTAGGGGATCTTGCGGGTCAGCATATGAATGTATGATTTATCGCTCTATCGTGTGTGCTCAACCGTTACCCATCGCCCGGCTCCGCGTCGCGCGGGCGTCGGGCGCCCGGCGCCACGTCGCGCGGGCGTGGGGTCCTGCGGACCACCAGCCGGCGTCCGAGCAGCACGGACCCGGGCACGGCCACCAGCCCCAGCAGGCCGGTGCCGAGGCCGAGCCCGATATCGGCGTCCAGCAGGCCGTCCCCCCTGCCGCTGAGCACAGGCACGTCGAGCGACACCTTGACCGACACCGAGACGAGCGGCTCCCGAGCCCCGGCGGTCTGCGGGGCCGTGCTGGGGCCGGGCGCGCTGGTGGCGGGCGGCCCGGTGGGTTCCGGCTCCGCACCGGGCGTCCGCGTGCTCCGGTCCGGCGTCGGCTCGGCGGCCGTCCTGGTGGGGCGGCTCGTGGTGGGGCGGCTCGTGGTGGGCCGGCTCGTGGTCGGGCCGCTCGTGGTCGGGCGGCTCGTGGGCTCGCGCGGCGGGTCGGACCTGACCGGCGTCCGGCTGGGCTCACGCGCCGGCGTACGGCCGGTGTCGGGCGCCCACGTGGGCCTCGCGGTGGCGGCCGGCTCCGGGTCACCGCCGGACGGCGAGCCGCCGGACGGCGAGCCGCCGGTCACGGCCGGCGTGGCCGTACCGGAAGTGGCCGGTGGCGGCGATGTCGGTGGCGGCGTCGGGGCCGGGGTCGGCGGGGGTGAGGTCGCGAGCGCGGCCGGCGGGAACGCGCCGCCGTCCTGCCGCGGACCCTCGTTCCAGACCAGGAACACCGAGACCACGGCCACCCCGGTCGCCAGCACCAGCCCGCCGGTCAGGGCGATCTTGGTGGCCGGCGCGAACGCGGACTGGAACAGGGTCGTGCCCACGTCGGGAGGGGGCTCCGCGAGCGGCCGGGTCATGAGGAACGGCACGGTCAGCGCGGCGAGCCTGGAGCGCCCGCGCACGTCCCAGCGCCGGCCGTACTCCTCCGTCGCGGTCGCCTCCAGCTCGGCCAGGAACGCCTCGGCCGACTCGGGCCGGTCGGCGGGGTCCTTGGCCAGGCCCTGCCGGACCAGCCCGCGGACCTCCTCGTCGATGCCGCCCAGCTCGGGCGCCGCGTGCCGGTGCCGGTAGGCCAGGGCCGCGAGGTCGTCGGCGGCGAACGGGCGGCGCCCGGTGAGGCATTCGTAGAACACCACGGCCGCCGCGTAGATGTCGGCGGACGGGCCCGCCGGAGCGCCGTCCCACTGCTCGGGCGCCATGTAGGAGGGGGTGCCGATCAGGGGCGCCTGCTCACCCGCGTGGACGGCGACACCGAAGTCGACCAGCTTGCTGCCGCCGTCCTCGGTGATGATCACGTTCTCCGGTTTGAAGTCGCGGTGCACGATGCCGCGCCGGTGCGCCTCGGCCAGCCCGAGCAGCGCGCCCTTGAGCACGCTCAAAGCGGCCTGGGGTCCGGTGCCGCCCTCCTGGCGGAGCAGGCGGCGCAGCGGGATGCCGTCGACGAGCTCCATCACGATGGCCGCGTCGCCGGGGTTCTCGACGTAGTCCAGCAGGCGGGCCGTGTGCGGGCTGTCGAACTCGCCGATCACCGCGGCTTCGGCGCGGAAGCGCTCCAGGAAGTCGCCGTCCTCGCGTAACCGCGCGGCCAGGTGCTTGATCGCGACGGACGCGCCGTCGGAGTCGCGTACGGCCAGCATCACGTGCCCGGTGGCACCGCGTCCGAGTTCCCGGATCTCGGTGTAGCCGGGAACCTCCATGCGTGACACCTCCAGCTCCGGCGAGATCCTTCGCAGAGGACGCTAGACCACCGTCACAGCCCGTGTCGAGAAATTTCACCCCTGTAACCGTTGTCACGCCGAATCAGGATTCGCGATGGATCAGGCGGCCGTCGAGGCGGGCGAGCCGCCGGTCATGAAGCGGCGGACGTTCTCGGCGGCCTTACGGCCCGCGCGGTTGGCGCCGATGGTGCTGGCCGACGGACCGTAGCCGACGAGCTGCAGCCCCGGCTCCCTGACGGCCTGGGTGCCGTCGACCTTGATGCCGCCGCCGGGCTCGCGCAGGCGCAGCGGCGCCAGGTGGTCGAGGGCGGAGCGGAAGCCGGTGGCCCACACGATCGTGTCGGCCTCATGGCTGCTCCCGTCCGCCCAGCGCACGCCGTACTCCGTGATCCGCTCGAACATCGGCAGCCGCTCCATCGCCCCCTTGGCCAGGGCCTCGCGCACCACGGGGGTGTGCCCGAGCCCGGTGACGCTGACGACGCTCTGTGGTACGAGCCCCGCACGTACGCGCTCCTCGACCCGGGCGACGGCCGCGCGCCTGGCCTGTTCGCCGAAGTCGGCGTCGCTGAAGGCCGGCAGGCTCCGGGTCACCCAGAGCGTGCTCGCGGCCACTCCGGCGAGCTCCGACAGCACGTGCGCGGCCGAGTGCCCGCCACCCACCACGACCACCCGGCGCCCGGCGAACTCCGCCGGCCCCCGATAGGTCGCGTAGTGCGACTGCCTGCCCCGGAAGTCACGCGCCCCCGGATAGTACGGCCAGTAGGGGCGGGTCCAGGTGCCGGTGGCGTTGACGACGGCGCGGGCCGCCCACTGTCCCGTGTCCGCCGTCACGACCAGCCGCTCACCCGCCCGCGCCACGGCCGCGACCTTGACCGGACGCACGACGCGCAGACCGAGCCGCCGCTCGTAGTCACCGTAGTAGGCGGGCACGACCTCGGCGGCAGGCCGCCCACCGGACCGCCCGCCATCCGAGTCACGCCCGCCGGACCGCCCGTCGCCCGGATCGCGCCCGCCGGACCGCTCGCCGTCCGAGTCGCTCCCGCCCGACCGGTCGTCGTCCGGGTCGCGCCTGATGCCGGGCAGATCGAAGATGCCGTGCACCTTGTCCATGGTCAGCGTCGGCGACCGGTGCCGCCAGGCCCCGCCCGGCCCGTCGGCGGCGTCCAGCACCAGCGGCTCGTACCCGAACCTGCGCAGATAGTAGGCGCTGGACAGCCCCGCCTGCCCTGCCCCGATCACCACCACGTCGATCTCGTCCACATCACTGTGAACCGCAGGGGCCCGCGCTGTCTTCCCCACTGCGCCGGCGGCGGTTTGCCGTACGGCCCGCGCGGCTACGACCACTACCAGCCGCCCCGCGGACACCCCCCTCGACGAGGACCACTGCTGAGATGAAGCGAACCGGCCTGCTTCTCGCCCTCCTGCTCGCCATCGCCGGATGCGGTCCAGGCGAGACCCCCGCCTCCGGGGGCCACCATGCCGCTCACACCGCCCCCGCTCCCACCACCCCCGCTCCCGCCGGCTCCGCCTCCCCCACCGGCGGCTTCAACGGGACCGACGCCGCGTGGGTGCAGCTCATGATCCCGATGATCGAGCGCACCCTGCCGATGCTGGACCTGGCCGAGCGGCAGGCCGCCGATCCGGCGGTCGGCCGGCTGGCGGCCTCCCTCGCCACCGCGCACCGCGCCGAGCTGGCCCGCCTGGCCGAGCTCCGGCGGACGGCGGGGTTGTCCGACGTCAATGTCCATGAGGGTCATGACATGCCAGGCATGGTGACCGCGTCCCAGCTCGACGCCATGCGCTCGGCCGACGGGAAGGCGTTCGACGGACTGTTCCTGCGCTGCCTGCGCGACCACCTGGACCAGTCGGTGCTGGTGACGCGCGGCGAGCGCGACGCCGGCGCCGACCCGCGCGCCCTGACCCTCGCCGCCGACCTCGAACGCGCCCGCACCACCCAGCTCACCCGCCTGAGCAAACTGACGTGACCGAAGACGTGAACGGCATCGGAGACCAGCGGGCATGAGCGGCTCCCCCGCCTGACCGAGGTGAACTGGTCAGAGCGTGGTCGGCAGCACCGGGCGGCCGCGGACTCCGGGATCGGCGGCGTGCTCGGCCATCGCGCTTGACCTCAGCGCGCTATGAACGTATGTTCATGAACGCTTGTTCATTCCCTTCGGAGGCCATCGTGACGATCGTCAACACCCACCAGTCCGAGGCATGGAACGGTTACGAAGGCACCCACTGGGCCGACCACCATGACCGCTACGACGCGCTCAACTCCGGCTTCAACGACCACCTGCTCCAGTTCGCCGGCGACGGCGACCAGGTCCTCGACATCGGGTGCGGCAACGGTCAGGTGACCAGGCTGGCGGCCCGCCGAGCCCGCGGCGCCACCGGTGTCGACCTGTCCACCCCCATGCTGAGCACGGCCCGCGCCCTCGCGGCGGCGGAGGGCATCGCCAACATCGACTTCCAGCAGGGCGACGCGCAGATCCACCCGTTCCCCGCCGAGTCGTACGACCTGGCGATCAGCCGCTTCGGGATCATGTTCTTCGCCGACCCGGTCACCGCCTTCGCCAACATCGCCCGCGCGCTGCGCCCCGGTGGGCGGGTGGCGTTCCTGTGCATGCGCGACCTGGCCGACAACGATCTGCGCTCGGTGTTCGCCGCCATGGCCGAGCACCTGCCGCCGGCCCCCGCCTCCCCCGACGGCACCTCCCCGGCCTCGCTGTCCGATCCCGCGCGGATCCACGAGATCTTCACCGCCGCGGGATACACCGAGGTCGCGGCCACCCCCGTGGAAGCGGATCAGGTCTGGGGCAGGGACGCTCAGGACGCCGCCGACTTCCTGGCCGCCTGGGGTCCCACCCGCTTCCATCTCAGCCACGCGGACCCGGCCGCCGCCGCGCGCGCGACGGCCGCGCTCGTTCCCGCGCTGGCACCGTACGAGCGAGACGGCGCCGTACGGCTGCGTGGGGCCGCCTACCTGATCACGGCCGTGCGGCCGTGACCCCGCGCAAGCCGGCGGCCGCGCGCGAGGGCGAGCCCTTGTCCGCCCACTTGGTGGCGGCCGCCGAGCGACTGCTCGCCAGGCACGGCGCGGCCGGTCTCACCGTGCGGGCGATCGCCAGGGAGGCCCAGGTGGCCGACGGGGTGCTCTACAACCACTTCGCCGACAAGGAGGAGCTGATCGCGCTGGCGCTGCGGGCGCACGTCCGCTCGGTCGAGCGGAGCCTGCCCCCGCTGCCCACCGCGGCGGGCTCGGGCACGCTGGAGGACAACCTGCGCTCGTACGTCGGCTACGGGCTGGCGCTGCACCTGGCGATTCTGCCCGCCTTCGCCGGCCTGGTCGCCCACCCCAAGATCCTGCACCGCTTCGCCGAGCTGAGCATGCCCGTCGAGCAGGGGCCGCCGCTGCGTGCCGCGCTGACCGCGTACCTGCGGGCCGAGCAGGCTCTCGGCCGGCTGTCGCCGGAGGCCGATCCGGACGCGGCGGCCACCATGATCGTGGGCGCCTGCCACGAGCTGATCCTTCCTCACCTGTTCCACGGCACTCCGGCGGCGGAGATCGCGGTTCCCCCCGACTTCGCCGGGAAGCTGGTCGCCACCTGCCTGAGGGGCATCGCGCCGCCTGGAGTTTGACTCGGGGTCCTCGTGGCAGGGGCGGGGAAAAGGCCGTACCAAGGGAGGCCACCATGGCTGGCCATGGAAGCCTGACGTTCATCGGCAACGCGACCGTGCTGATCCGGTACAACGGGTTCGCCCTGCTCACCGACCCGAACTTCCTGCACCGGGGCCAGCGCGCCTATCTCGGCTACGGGATCAGCTCCCGCCGCCTGACCGACCCCGCGATGGGGATCGACGAGCTCCCGCCGCTGGACGCCGTGGTGCTGTCGCACATGCACGGCGACCACTGGGACCGCGTCACCCGGCGGGGTCTGGACCGGGACACGCTGATCCTCACCACCCCGCACGCCGCGCGCAGGCTCGGCCACCAGGGGTTCGGTCAGGCGGTGGGCCTGGGCACCTGGCGGGCGCACGAGCTGCGCGGCGGCAACGGCTCCCTGAAGGTCACGTCCCTGCCGGCCCGCCACGCGCCCGGCATCGCCGAGACGCTGCTGCCGCCGGTCATGGGCAGCATGCTGGAGTTCCGTGACCCGGCCGGGCAGGTGGACCTGCGGCTGCTGATCAGCGGCGACACGCTGATGGACCACTGGCTGGAGGCGATCCCGCGGCACTTCCCGGACATCGACGTGGCGCTCGTGCACCTGGGCGGTACGAAGCTGCTCGGCCTGATGACGGTCACCATGGACGGCGAGCAGGGCGCCCGCTGGGTGGACCTGATGAACCCTCGCGTCGTGGTGCCGATCCACTACGACGACTACAGCGCGTTCGCCTCACCCCTGCAGGACTTCCGCCAGTACGCCGAGCAGGCCGGGGTCGGTGACCGGGTGGTCTACCTGCAACGCGGTCAGACCTACGACCTGACCGGCCGCCAGATACCGCACCGCGCTTGACGCGCTCCCCGGCCTGAAGGCCGGAGCACTGCGGACGATCCCGGTAGCCGCATGCGAAAGAGCGCCGCCCTTTACTGCGAGCGGCGCTCTTGCCGTCGGCTTGACGATCTCCGGCTCCGTAGGGGGAACCGGATCAGCGGACGGCGCCGAAGGCGACGGCGGTGGTGGAGGCGATCACCGTCGTCAGCACGACCATGATCAGCACAGTGGCCAGCGGGTTGGGGCGCTTGAGCGGCGCGACGGGGTTCGGCGCGTACGCGCGGGCGTCCTTCGCCGTGGGAGTGGGAGTGGGCGTCGGCGAGGGGGTCGGGCGGACCTGGTCGGGCACCATCATCCGGAGCGGCCCCTGCGCCGGGACCGGGGCACGCCGGGTCTTGACCGGCACCGCCGCCCGACCGCACCGTCCGACCAGGACACTGCCCAAGGGCCCGTCCACGCAGACCGCGTCGTCGTACACCCGCACGCCGCGCGTCGACACCTGGGGCGCCGGGCGGGGCCTTCGGGGGCGGGGGGTGTTGGCAATGGACACCTCCGGCACCGACACCCGTGGCCCGCGCCTGATCGACACCTCGGGCAGTCTCACCCCTCTCTTCGAAACCCCGGGCGGTCTCACCCTGCTCTTCGACGCCCCGGGCAGTCTCACCCCGCTCCTCGACACCGCGGGCGGGGAGACGCGCACGTCCGGGATGTTCGGGACCTGCGGCGGGCGCGGCGCGGCCGCCGCCGGGGCGCTCGCGCAGATCGCGGCGAGCGCGACGGCGGCGAGCAGCGACGTGTGCCTGGCAGCCACGGTCACACTCCCCCGGCGATCCGGGCGAGCTCCTGCAGTGCGCCGCTGAACGCCTCGGGCCCCACGGCGAGCGGTCCGGCGAAGGCGCGCGAGATCTCCCAGGTGAGATGGATGCCGAAGCCCAGCATGGCCGCCATCGCGGCGAGCGGGATGAGCGCCGCCCCGCGCGGCCGGGCTCCGGCGAGGAACGGGAAGACGATGACCGCCAGCCCGGTGAGGATGGTCAGCCACAGCAGCCCCGCCGGGGGCGTGGCGGCGGCGTCGGCGGCGCGCTGGGCGCGGGTCGCGGCGACCGCGCCGAGCTGGTCGAGCACGACCCCTCTGGCCGCCAGCTCGCCGTCGGTGTCGGCGTCGAGCTTGAGCACCTCGGCGCGCAGCCGGTCGAGCCGCTCGGCGCCGGCCTCCTCCAGCTTCCCCTGCGTCATGTCGGGCCACTCGTCCCTGACCACGAACGCCGCATAGTCGCGCAGCCCCGCCCGGATCGGGGCGACGCCGTCAGCGGGGAGGTCGGCGGCCGCCCAGTAGGCGTCGACGACGGCCCGGCTTTCGGCGTGCGTGTTCTGCCTGGCCGCGTCGGCCGTGGTCCACGGGACGATGATGGCGATGGCGAAGACCACCAGGAACAGCGCCGACAGCATGGCGCCCGCGTGGCCGGCCGAGGGCCCGTCCGCGCCGCGGTCGTCGCTGCCCTTGCCCGCGAGCCTGAACGACAGGGCGGCGATCGCGACCACGCCCACCGCCGCGATGATCGAGAACAGGTACGTCAGCATGAAGATCTCCCCCAACCTGATGAACCACGTAGAGTCACATGACTATCACACTACGAAGTCTTGGCGTTACGCGCCGAGGCCGGGGAGCCGATGGACCGTCGTGCCGGCGGGCGGGCTGCCCGGCGGGGGCGACTGGACGGATCGCCGGCCGAGCGGGGGCGTGCGCGACGATCCGTCCAGCGGCGCACCGCGTCGCCGGGAGACCTCGCGAGCATGGGGAGCGTGAACCTTCTCAACGGCCGCAGATTCGTGATGGTGAGCTCGACGGCGAGCGTGGTGGACCCGGAGCGGCCCACCGAGTTCCTCTACCAGGAGGCCGACGGCGTCGTGTGGGGCAGTTACACCGGCGACACCGTGATCCACGGCCGCTTCGTCGGCACCCGGGACGGCGACCAGGTCACGATCTCGTACGTGCACGCGCTGAAGGCGGGCGGCCAGGCGGGCGGCCAGAGCGACAGCCGCGTCGAGACGGAGGCCGACGGGAGGCTGCGCCTGGTGGAGGAGTTCCGGTTCAAGGGCGACGACACCCGGCACGTGAGCGTGTGCACCGAGGTCGTCACCACCTGAAACCACCGCCCGAAAAGCACCGCCCGACGCCACTGCCTGGGGACACGTCCTGGGGACACGTCCTGGGGACACGTCCTGGGGACACGTCCTGGGGACACCGCCCGGGAACGCCGCCTGAGGGCCCTGTCAGGTGTCCTTCTGCAGGGCCGCCCTGCCTTCGGCCGCGCCGACGAAGCGCATCATGCCGAGCGGCACCTCGCCGCCCTGCGCCTCCTGGGCGGGGCGCCGGGCGGTCCTGGCCTTCTCGCCGTCGCTCGGCAGCACGTACGGCCGTTTGAGCACCTCGTCCAGGATGAACACCGTCTCGGTGGCCTTCACCGCCGGGATGTTGGCGAGCCGGTCGGTCACCATGGCGTGCACCGCGGCGACGTCGCCCATCCTGACGAGGATCATCGCGTCGTGCTGCCCGGTGGTGATCGCGCAGTACTCGACCTCCGGCATCCGCGCCAGTTCGGCCCTGAACTGCTTCCACATCTGCTGCCGCACCGTCACGAAGATCAGCGCGGTGATGCCGAGCCCTGTTCTGACCGGGTCGATCTCGGCGGTGAACCGCTTGATCGCCCCGTCCGCGCGCAGCGCCTCGAAACGGGTGTAGGCGTTCGCCCGGGAGATGCCCACCCGCTCGGCCAGTGCCGCGACCGAGATCCTGCCGTTCTCCCGCAGGACCTCGAGGATCTTCATATGGGTGGCGTCCAGTTCGAGACCGATACCGATCCGTCCAGGTTGACCGCCACCGCTGCCACCATTTCTGGAAATTTCACTCACAGCTACCTCCTGGCCCTTTATATCCGTCTCGGCGACCGCACGGAGCCTGGACATTCTGCCGGACAATCCTGGACATCTTCGTTCCAATCGTCCATCTGGAGGACTCACCATGGCGACCCGCTCGCAGACGGCGGCTGTGCTGCTCGCCGGTGCACTCGCCCTCGCCGCCTGCGGAAGCGGCGGCGCCCCGGCGCCTGCCGCGCAGAGCGACGGCAAGACCCTCGTCATCGACACGTCCTTCGACCTCAAGACGGCCGACCCCGGACGTACGTACGAGCCGACCGGTCTGATCGTGGGCAAGGCGACGTATGAGACCTTGCTCACCTTCGACGGCGGTGACGTGACGAAGCCGGTGCCCGCGCTCGCGGAGTCCTACGAGCTGTCGGAGGACGGCAAGGTCCTGACGCTCAAGCTCAAGCAGGGCTCGACCTTCGCCGACGGCTCCGCCATCACCGCGGACGACGTGGTCTTCTCGCTGACCCGGGTGCGCGACATGAAGGGCACCCCGTCGTTCCTGCTGGACGGCGTCGAGATCGCCAAGACCGACGACTCGACGATCACCCTGACGTCCGAGAAGCCCAACGCGGCGCTGCCGTACATCCTGCCGAACCCGGGGCTCGGCATCCTCAACAGCAAGGTCGCCAAGCAGAACGGCGCGACGGCCGACGCCCAGGACAAGGCCGAGCAGTACCTCAACGCGAACTCGGCCGGCTCCGGGCCGTACCAGATCGAGTCCTTCAACGTGAGCAGCCAGGTCGTGCTCAAGGCGAACCCGAAGTACTACGGCGCCAAGCCCGCCTACGAGAAGGTCGTGATCCGCAACGTCGAGGCGGCCACGCAGAAGCTGAACGTGCAGCGCGGCGACAGCCAGGTGGCGCTGAACCTGTCCGGCGACCAGGTCACCAACATGCCCGCGACCCTGCAGGTGAACAAGACCGCCTCGGCGAACGTCATCTTCCTGCTGGCCAACCAGGACTCCGCGATCAGCAAGACCACGACGAACGCCAAGTTCGTGGAGGCGGTGCGCAAGGGCGTCGACTACGCGGGCCTGCTGGAGCTGGCCGGTGAGGGCTCGACCCAGGCGCCGGGCGTGATCCCGTCGCAGCTGCTCGGTGCGCTGCCCGCGGACCAGGCGGTCAAGCGCGACGTCGAGGGCGCCAAGGCGGCGCTGGCGGCGAGCGGGCTGAGCGCCCCGTCGGTCAAGCTGGAGTACCCCACGGAGCTGACCGTCAACGGCCTGTCCTTCCAGCCGCTGGCCGAGCGGATCCAGGCCAACCTCAAGGAGGTCGGCATCACGGTGGACCTGCAGCCGGCCCCGGTGACGACGGCACTGGACAACTACCGCAACGGCAAGGAGGAGATGGGCCTGTGGTACTGGGGCCCTGACTACCCGGACCCGAGCGACTACCTGGCGTTCCTGCCCGGCCAGACGGTCGGCAAGCGGGCCGGCTGGCAGAGCGGCACGGCCAAGGACATCGAGGCCGCGGGCGAGAAGGCGGCCGCCGCGATCGGCGACGAGGCCCGTACGGAGGCGTACGTCGACGTGCAGACCAAGCTCAACGCCGCCGGGCCGTTCGTCCCGCTGATCCAGCCGAGCCAGAACATCGTGACGGCCGCCTCGGTGACGGGCCTCGAGTACCACCCGGTCTGGACGGTCGACGTGGCCGACCTGGGCGCGAAGTAGCGCACATGCCCGAGAAGGACGTAGCGGTCGCGGCGGTGCCGCGACCGGCCAGGCGGCGCCGCGGGGTGCCGCCGCTGGCCCGGTTCCTGATCCGGCGGATCCTCATGGCCCTCCTGCTGGCCTGGGGGATCACGCTGGTGACGTTCGTGCTGACGAACCTGGTCCCGGGTGACCCGGTGGCGGCGAACCTGGGCCAGCGGGCGCTCGGCGACCCGGCCATCGTGGCGCAGTGGCGCACCGAGCACGGCCTGGACAAGCCGCTGTGGGAGCAGTACGCGCTGCACCTCGGGGGCGTCGTCCAGGGCGATCTCGGGATGAGCCAGCAGAGCCACCGCCCGGTCGCCGAGGACCTGGCCGAGTACGTGCCCGCGACGCTGGAGCTGGCGGGCGTGGCCATCGCGATCTCGCTGGTGCTCGGCGTAGCGTTCGGTGTGGTGGCGGCGCTGCGCAGGGACCGGCTCGCGGACCACGTGCTGCGCGTGCTGAGCCTGGTCGGCATCTCGGTGCCGACGTTCTGGCTGGCGCTGGTGGCCTTCTACGTGTTCTTCTTCCGGCTGCAGATCACGCCGGGCAGCGGCCGGGTGGATCCGGCGCTGGGCGCGCCGCCGGGCGTGACCGGGCTGCAGACGGTGGACGCGCTGCTGGCGGGCCGGTGGGACATCTTCACCTCCGCCGTCGGCCACCTGATCACGCCCGCCCTGGTGCTGGCGCTCTACACGATCGGCCTGCTCACCCGCTTCACCCGCTCGGCGGTGCTGGAGGTGCTCGGTCAGGACTATGTACGGGCGGCCAGGGCCAAGGGACTGCCCGGCAGGGTGATCCTGTTCCGGTATGTGCTGCGCTCGGCGCTGGTGCCGATCATCACGGTGGCGGGCCTGGCGTTCGGCAGCCTGCTGTCCGGCACCGTACTGGTGGAGGCGATCTTCGCCTGGCCCGGCATCGGCCAGTACGCCTACAAGAGCGCCACCAGCCTGGACCTGCCCGCGGTGATGGGCGTCGGCCTGGTGGTGGGCGTGGTCTATCTCGCCATCAACCTGATCGTGGACGTGCTGTACGGCGTGATCGATCCCCGAGTGAGGCTGCAGTGAAACGGGATCCTCTGGCCCGCAAGGGCCTGCTGAGGCGGCTGCCCGAGGCGTGGCGGCAGCCGCTGGCCGTGGCCGGCGTGGTGATCGCGCTCGGCTGGCTGGTGATCGCGCTGACCGCGCCGCTGCTGGCGCCGCACGACCCGCTCGCCCAGGACCTGCCGCGGCTGGCCGCGCCGGGCCCCGGGCACTGGTTCGGGACCGACCAGCTCGGGCGCGACATCCTGAGCAGGGTCATGTACGGCGCGCGGGTGTCGATCCCGCTGACCGTGGTGCTGGTGGCGCTGTCGCTGGTGATCGGCGGCCTGCTCGGCGCCTGTGCCGGATATTTCGGTAAATGGGTGGATGAGTCGATCATGCGGCTGGCGGACCTGGTGTTCGCCTTCCCGACGGTGATCCTGGCCATGGTCGTGGCCGCGGCGCTCGGGCCCAGCCTGACCAACGCCGTGCTGGCCGTACTCGTCGTGGCCTGGCCCGCCTACGCCCGGGTCACCCGGGGGCTGGTGCTGGGGGTGCGGGAGCGCGAGTTCGTGCTGAGCGGGCGGCTGCTCGGCTTCTCCGCCTGGCGCTCGCTCCGCGTCGACGTGCTGCCGAACGTGACCGGCCCGATCCTCGTGCTGGCCACCCTGGACATCGGCACCGCGCTGCTGCTGCTGTCGGGCCTGTCGTTCCTGGGCCTGGGCGCCAAGCCGCCGTCCCCGGAGTGGGGCGCGATGGTGTCGTCGGGCGTCGAGGTCTTCGACAGCTGGTGGGTCGCGACGTTCCCCGGCCTGGCGATCCTGACCGTGGTGCTGGCGTTCAACTTCCTCGGCGACACGCTGCGCGACGCGCTCGACCCGCGTACCGCCCGAGCGATCAAGGAGCGTGCTCTGTGACGCTGGCCATCACCGACCTGAAGGTGACCATCGGCGGCAAGGACATCCTGCGCGGCGTCGACCTGTCGCTCCAGGAGGGGCGGGTGCACGGCCTGGCCGGCGAGAGCGGATCGGGCAAGACGATGACCGGCCTCGCCGTGCTCGGCCTGCTGCCGCACGGCGCCCGCGCCACCGGGAGCATCGCGCTCGGCGGGCGGGAGCTGCTCACGCTGGCGAACAAGGAGCTCAACCAGGTACGCGGCGGCGAGGTCGCCATGGTGTTCCAGGACCCCGCGACGAGCCTGCACCCGATGCTCACCATCGGCCGGCAGCTCACCGAGCACATGCGCCACCACCTGGGCGTCGGCAAGAAGGAGGCGCGGGCCAGGGCGGTGGAGCTGCTCGGCAAGGTGCGCATCCCCGGCGCGGAGGAGGCGTACGGGCGCTTCCCGCACCAGTTCTCCGGCGGCATGCGGCAGCGCATCGCCATCGCGATCGCGCTGGCCTGCTCGCCGAAGGTGCTGATCGCCGACGAGCCGACGACCGCGCTGGACGTGACCGTGCAGGCGGGCGTGCTGCGGCTGCTGCGCGGGCTCTGTGACGAGCTCGGCCTGGCCGTGCTGCTCGTCACGCACGACCTGGGGGTGATGTCCGCCGTCGCGGACGAGGTGAGCGTGATGAAGGACGGCCTGGTGGTGGAGAGCGGGCCGCGCGGCCAGGTGCTGCGCGAGCCCGCGCACCCCTACACCCGCTCCCTGCTCGCCTCCCTGCCCGACACCGCCACCACCACCGACCTGCCCGCTGCTACCGGTCTGCCCGGCACTGTCACTGATGAGGGGGTTCGATGAGCCTGCTGAGCGTCGATGACCTGGTCGTCGAGCACCGCTCCCCCGGCCGTCCCGTCGTCAGGGCGGTGGCCGGGGTCAACCTGGAGGTGAACGCGGGCGAGGTCGTCGGTCTCGTCGGCGAGTCCGGCTGCGGCAAGTCCACGCTGGCCCGCGCCGTCTGCGGGCTGAACCCCGTCACCGCGGGCCGGATCGCCTTCGACGGCGAGCCGGTGACGCCGCTCGGGCTGCGGCGCAGGAAGCTGACCGGCATCCAGATGGTCTTCCAGGACCCGTACGCGTCGCTGAACCCGCGCCGCCGCGTGGGCGACCAGATCGCCGACGGCCTGCGTACCGCGGGCGACACCACCACCCGGCCGGCCGACCTGCTGGAGCGCGTCGGCCTGCCGCGCGACTTCGCCGGCCGGCACCCGCACGAGTTCTCCGGCGGCCAGCGGCAGCGCATCGCGATCGCCAGGGCGCTGGCGGCCAGGCCGCGGCTGCTGATCGGGGACGAGCCGATCTCCGCGCTGGACGCCTCGGCCCAGGCGCAGGTCGCCACCTTGATGCGGGACCTGGCCGTGGACTCCGGCGCGGGGCTGCTGTTCATCAGCCACGACCTGTCGGTGGTGCGGCTGATCGCCGATCGGATCGCGGTCATGTACCTGGGCCGGATCGTGGAGGTGGGCGACACCGCCGAGGTGTGGGCCGATCCCCGCCACCCCTACACGCGGGCGCTGCTGGGAGCCATCCCGAAGCCCGACGGGCTGGGCGTGCTGCCCGCCGAACTGCCGGGCGACGTGCCGGACCCGGCGGATCCGCCCCAGGGGTGCCGGTTCAACCCGCGCTGCCCGCACGTGATGGACGTGTGCCGGGTCGAGGAGCCGGAGTTCGGCCCGGTCGCCTGCTGGCTGCACGAGCCGTCCCGAGCCGGGACCGCGTGAACGAGCCACCATGACCTCCGACGCCCCCCTCCCAGGCGCCACCCCCTCCGACCCCACCCCCTCGACTACCGACACCCCCCACCCGGACTCGCTGACCACCGACTTCGTGCATTCGGGGGGTTCCCGGGTGGTTCGGGATCGGCTGGCCGCCGTTCGGGGGGCCATGGCGCGGGAGGGAGTGGACGCGCTGGTGCTGCGGCCCTCGCCCGACTTCCGGTTCCTCGGCGGGCGGGGTGCGAGCTTTCTGGTGGTGACCATGGACGCGGTGGCCGAGACGGACGATCCCGCGCCGTACGTGCCCGGGGACGCGCGGCGGGTGGGCGTCGATCCGGAGATGCGGGTGCGTGAGCTGTTCGGGCTGGCGATCGAGGCGGAGCTGGTGCCCGCCGGCGCCGTGCTGGAACCGCTCAGGCTGCGCAAACTGCCCCACGAGGTCGACGCGGTGGGCCGGGCGGCGCGGGCGGCGGAGGCGGTGCTGGACGGGGTGGGCGAGCTGGCCTGGTTCGGCGCCACCGAGCGGGCCATGGCGGCCAGGCTGCGGGCGCTGCTGCTGGAGACCGGGTGCGAGGAGGTGCTGTCGGTACGGGTGGCGGCGGGCGAGCACACCGCCCGGCCGGGCCACCTGCCGGGCGCGCGGGTGATCAATCCGGGTGACGCGCTGCTGATGTCGCTGTGCGGCCGGTGGGACGGCTACTGCGCCGAGGTGGCCCGCGTCTTCGCCGTCGCCGAGCCGCCTGAGGACTTCGAGGCCATGTACTCGGTGGTGCTCGCCGCGCATCACGCGGCCCTGCGCTCGGTACGGCCCGGCGTGGCGGCCGACGAGGTGGCCGCGGCGGTCACGGAGGTGATCGACGGCAGCGGGTACGGCCGGTTCGCGGCCCCGTGCGTGGGCCGGGGCGTCGGCCTCGGTCATGACGAGTCCCCTCGGCTGCTCCCCGGCGACGGCACTGCCCTGCAGGCCGGGATGACGCTCTGCGTCGAGCCGGCGATCTACGTACCCGATCTGTTCGGGGCGCGCCTCGCGGACGTCGCGGCCTGCACGCCGCAGGCGGCGGCGGTCCTGACGACGAGCCCGCACACCCTGCGCGTCCTCGACCGCTGAAGGTCGGCGCGGCCGGCCCGCGCCCGAGCGGAACGCGTGCGGGCTGTCGCCGAGCGCCCCGGCAAGCCCCGGCATGGGGGCGTGCGCAGGGGCCCCCGGCCAAGCCCACCGCATGGACGCGTGGGCACCCCGGGCAAGCCCCGGCCTGGAGGCGTAGGGCACGCCGACGAAGACCGTCGCCCTCTTGGTGGTCTGGCACGAATCCCTCGCGCGCGCCGTCGCGTACCGTCGCGATGACATCCGCTGCACCGAGAGGGACGACGGCATTGATCGCCATCAGGGAGCTCCACGGGATCGGGGAGTTCGAGCAGGTCATGGCGCTGTTCGAGGACATCTGGCACTTCGATCCGGGCGGGCAGCCGATCACTGTGGAGCTGATGCTGGCTCTGTCGCACGCGGGCAACTACACGGCGGGCGCCTTCGTCGGCGACCGGCTGGTGGGGGCGTCCGTGGCGTTCTTCGCGGCGGGTTCGGCGCTGCACTCACACATCACGGGCGTGTCGGGGGCTCCCGGCGCGGGGCTGGCGCTGAAGCTGCACCAGCGGCAGTGGGCGCTCGATCGCGGACTGGGGCGGATCACCTGGACGTTCGATCCGCTGGTGCGCCGCAACGCCCACTTCAACCTGGCCAAACTCGGGGCCATGCCGGAGGAGTACCTGCCCGCCTTCTACGGGATCATGGACGACTCGATCAACCGGGGTGACGAGTCCGACCGGGTCCTCGCCGTCTGGCCGCTGACCGCGCCGCACGTCGAGGCGCTGGTACGGCGCGGCACCGGGCCAGCCGTGCCGGCTATGCCCACCACGCTCACCACGCTCACCGCGCCCGCCGTACCCACCGCGCTGCCCGACGGCGCGGTGGTGGCGCTGGCCGATGAGGGCGGGCGCCCGGCGTACCGGCCGCACCAGGGCGCCCCGACCGTACTGGTGGCCGTGCCGGAGGACGTCGAGGGGTTGCGCCGCGTGGACCCGGGAACGGCGAAGGCGTGGCGGCATGCCGTACGGGACGTCCTGGGCGGCATGCTGGCCGACGGACGGAAAATCACGGGATTTCACGATAAATCGTTCTATGTAGTGGAGAGTGCGTGAAGATCACAGGAGTTGAGCTGCGCCGGATCGCGATGCCGCTCGTCGCGCCGTTCCGCACCTCGTTCGGCACCGAGACGGTCCGCGACGTGCTGCTGGTCCGGGTCGTGACGCCGGACGCCGAGGGCTGGGGCGAGTGCGTGGCGATGTCGGAGCCGCTCTACTCCTCCGAGTACGTGGACGCCGCGGCGGAAGTGATCCGCCGCTTCCTGCTGCCCGCCCTGCCGGCCGAAGTGGACGCCCAGTCCGCCGGCCGGGCCATGGAGCACATCAAGGGCCACCGGATGGCCAAGGCGGCGGTGGAAACCGCCGTGCTCGACGCCCAGCTCAAGGCGGCCGGCGAGTCGTTCGGCCAGTTCCTGGGCGCGACCCGGGACCGGGTGCCGTGCGGCGTCTCGGTCGGCATCATGGACTCCGTCCCGCAGCTCCTCGACGCGGTCGCGGGCTATTTGGACGAGGGCTATGTCCGGATCAAGCTGAAGATCCAGCCCGGCTGGGACGTGGCGCCGGTCAGGGCGGTGCGCGAGCGGTTCGGCGACGACGTCCTGCTCCAGGTGGACGCCAACGCCGCCTACACGCTCGTCGACGCCCGCCAGCTGGCCCGGCTGGACGACTTCGACCTGCTGCTCATCGAGCAGCCGCTGGCCAACGACGACTTCGTGCAGCACGCCAAGCTCGCCAAGCTGCTGCGCACCCCGATCTGCCTGGACGAGTCCATCGAGTCGGCCGAGCACGCGGCGGCCGCGATCGCGCTCGGCTCGTGCTCGATCGTCAACATCAAGCCTGGCCGGATCGGCGGCTACCTGGAGGCCAGGCGCATCCACGACCTGTGCCAGGCCAACGGGATCGCGGTGTGGTGCGGCGGCATGCTGGAGACGGGTCTCGGCAGGGCCGCGAACGTGGCGCTGGCCGCTCTGCCCGGCTTCACGCTGCCGGGCGACACGTCCGGCTCGCGGCGCTACTACGCCACCGACATCACCGAACCGTTCGAGCTCGCCGACGGCCACCTGACGGTGCCGACCGGACCGGGCATCGGCGTGGAGCCCGTCCAGCGCCTGCTGGACGAGGTCACCACGGCCAAGGAGTGGATCCCGCTCTAGCAGTCCTCACCAGGCACGGGACGGCGGCCCGGGCTGCGTCCAGCGAGGGCGACCCCTGCGTCCTCCGGCCGCAACGGCATGGTCCTCACGATCCAAGCGCTACGCGCAAACCAGCTCGGGCCGCGTTCACGGGGGCACGCCCCCGCACCCCCCCGAGCGCCGAGGCGAGTTCCGCACGGCGGAGCGTGATCCAGCGGTCAGAGTTCGAGATCGGCGGCGCAGGCGCAGTGTCGAGGAGGAGACCGGCGTGCTCGTGGAGCCCGCGGGCATCCTCGGCATCTACTCCGATCCCGGGCACATCGTGGCCTACACCGACGGCGAGGTCCGCCAGGAGTACGAGATCATGCTGCTCGCCCGTCCCGTCCGGGGCGAACCGCTGGCCAACGACGAGGCGAGCGAAGTCCGCTGGGTCGCCCCGGAGGCCCTGCCAGGTCTGGACATCCATCCGACGCAGTGGCGGCAGCTCAACGACTACCTGAGCGGCGGCCATCCTCACGTCGATTGATCAAGCCGTAAAGACGAGCCCTTCCCTCAGCGGCGCAGCCGTGGCACCGACTCCAGGAGCATGCGGGTGTAGGGGTCGGCGGGCTCGGAGACCACGTCCAGGGTTGGTCCGTGTTCGACGATGCGGCCCCCGTGCATGACCGCGACCTCGTCGCACACGTACCGCACCACGGCCAGGTTGTGGGAGATGAACAGGATCGGCAGCCCGAGGCGGTCGCGCAGGGACCGCACCAGGTTGAGCACCGAGCCCTGCACCGACACGTCCAGCGCGCTGGTGATCTCGTCGGCGACCAGCAGGTCGGGCTCGGCGCCGAGGGCGCGGGCGATGGCGACCCGCTGCCGCTGCCCGCCGGACAGCTCCCGTGGGTAGCGGCCCGCCACCTCGGCCGGCAGTGACACCAGGTCGAGCAGCCGCGCCACCTCGGCGGCCCTGGCCTGGCCGGGCAGCCGCAGCAGGCCCTCCGCCACCGACTCGCCGAGCTTCATGCGCGGGTCGAGCGAGGCGTACGGGTCCTGGAAGACCATCTGCACCCGAGAGGCCCCGGTGATGCTCCCGGAGTACGGCACCAGGCCGCTCACCGCCTTGGCCAGCGACGACTTGCCGCTGCCCGACTCCCCCACCAGCCCGACGATCCGGCCGGGCGGGACCTCCAGCGTGACGGAGTCGACCGCGGTGAACGCGCCGAAGCGCACGGTCAGGTCCTCGATCTTCACTTGGCCTCCCAGCAGGCGACCTGGTGCGCGTCGCCGTACACGGACAGTAGGGGTCGCTCGGTCGAGCACCGGTCGGTGGCGAGGGCGCAGCGGGGGGCGAAGGCGCAGCCGTCGCCGACCTCGGCCGGGCCGGGCTGGCGGCCGGGGATGCTGGCGAGCGGGAGCGTCCTGTCGGTGTCCATGTCCGGCAGGGAGGTGATGAGCGCCCGCGTGTAGGGGTGGGCGGCGCCGGTGGCGAGCCGGTTCACGGGCAGCTCCTCGACCACGCGGCCCGCGTACATGACCACGACCCGGTCGCACAGCTCGCCGACGACGGCGATGTCGTGGGAGATGAACAGGGCGGCGGAGCCGGTCTCCTCGGTCACCTCGCGCAGCAGCCGCAGGATCTGCCGCTGCACCGTGACGTCGAGCGCGGTCGTCGGCTCGTCCGCGATGATCAGCCGGGGCGTGCCCATGAGGCCCATCGCGATCACGGCGCGCTGGCGCATGCCGCCGGACAGCTCGTGCGGATGCTTCTTGGCCTGCTTGTCCGGCTCGGGCAGGTGGACGTGGCCGAGCCGGTCGACGGCGCGCCCGCGCGCCTCCGCCCGGGTGGCGCCCTGGTGGACGACGGCCACCTCGGCGAGCTGCCCGCCGACCTTGAGCGCCGGGTTGAGCGAGGCCATCGGGTCCTGGAACACCATGGCGAGCGAGGTGCCGAGCTCCTTGCGGCTGAGCTCGGTGACGTCCTTGCCGCACAGCCGCAGGCGGCCGTAGCCGACGGTTCCCGGGTAGGGGACGAGTCCGCCGATGGCGGCCGCGGTCAGCGACTTGCCGCTGCCGGACTCGCCGACCACCCCGACGATCTCGCCGGGCCGGACGCTCAGCGAGAGCTGCCGGACGGGGGTGACGCCGCCGGGGAAGGTGACGGTCAGGTCCTTCACCTCCAGTACGGCGCCCTCGTCGGGCTTCTCCGTGTCCGCCGCCACCGAGGTGGTCGCCTTCTTGCCCGGTACGGTCGTGCGGGCGGCCCTCCTGGCCAGGGTGTCGCCGAGCAGGTTGAACCCGATGCCCGCGAGCGCCACGGCGACGGCCGGCCCGATCGCCACCACGGGAGTGACGTAGATGCGGCCGAACCCGTCGAACAGCAACCGCCCCCAGTCGTAGGACGGCGGCTGCACGCCGAGCCCGAGGAACGACATGCCGGCCAGGCCGAGCAGCGCGCCGCCGAGCGCCTGGGTGAGGTTGAGGATGAGCGGCTCGGCGATGTTGGGCAGCACGTGCCGCACGAGGATGCGGCGGCGGGGCACGCCCAGCATGCGGGCGGCGGAGACGTAGTCGGCGCCGGCCACGGAGGCGGCGAGCGTCTGGGTGAGCCGGGCGAAGCCCGGCGCGATGGCCACGCCGATGCCGAGCACCGCGCCGCGCGCGCCGAGCCCGGCGACGACCGCGGTGAACATGGCCAGCAGCAGTCCGGGGAAGGCCACCAGGGCGTTGACCGCGCCGGTGACGAGCCGGGCGAGCCTGGTCGGCAGCACGGACGGCAGCGCGCCGAGCACGACGCCCGCGACGGCCCCGATGAGGGCGGCCGCCAGTGCCAGCAGCAGCGAGAACCTGCCCGCGACCAGCACGCGGGCGAGCAGGTCGCGGCCGAGGTTGTCGGTGCCGAGCGGGTGCGCGGCCGACGACCCCTGCAGGATGGCGCCCGCGTCGATGAGGTCGGCCTGCTCGCCCCAGATGGGTGGCCCGATCACGGCGAGCACCACCATGAGGCCGACCAGTACGGTGCCCGCGATCGCCGAGGGGGTGCGGAGCATCAGGACTCCTTGATGGCGGAGGTCGGGTCGCTCATGCTGAGGACGACGTCGACCAGCAGGTTCACGAGCAGCACGATCGCTCCGTAGACGAGGATGACGCCCTGGGCCACCGGGTAGTCCTTCTGCGTGATCGCCTCGACGATCTTCAG
Source organism: Nonomuraea glycinis (assembly GCF_035920485.1). Taxonomy (GTDB): domain Bacteria; phylum Actinomycetota; class Actinomycetes; order Streptosporangiales; family Streptosporangiaceae; genus Nonomuraea; species Nonomuraea glycinis. The sequence continues at coordinate 7,210,657 of NZ_CP109166.1, read as the reverse complement.
CCCCAGGCCGGGCCAGGCGAAGACGTACTCCACCAGCACGCTGCCGGCGATCAGGGAGCTCAGCAGCAGGCCGCCCAGGGTGAGGGTGGCGGTGAGCGTGTTGGGCAGGACATGCCGCAGGTACAGCCGGCCGGCGGGCAGCCGTTTCGCCCTGGCCAGCCGTACGTAGTCGGTGCCGAGCACGCGCAGCGTCTCGACCCGTGCGATGCGGGCGATCATGCCGATCGGCCCGATGGCCAGCGCCAGCACAGGCAGCACGTACGACTCGAGCCCGTCCTTGCCGGCCGGCGGGAAGGCCCGCAGGGTGATGGCGAACACGGTGACCAGCGCGATGGCGTACAGGAACTCGGGCACGGCCACGACGGTGCCGGTGGCCGTGCCGAAGGCGGCCTCGGTGCCGCGGTGGCGGCCGTTCTCGGTCCGTACGGCGGCCCACATGCCGAGCGGGATCGCGGCCAGCAGCGCGATGACGGTGGCGAGCAGGGCGAGCGCCAGCGTGTTGGGCAGCCTGGCGGCGATCACCTCGGAGACCGGCTCCCCGGTGAGGAACGAGGTGCCCATGTCGCCGGAGAGCAGGCCGGAGACGTAGGTGGTGAGCTGGGTCAGGATCGGCTGGTCCAGGCCGAGCGCGGCCGTGCGCGCCTCGACCAGCTCGATCGGCGCGGCCGGGCCGAGCGAGGCCCGCACGGGGTCGCCGGGGATCAGGTGGATCATCGCGAACGAGGCGAGCACCAGCACCACGAGGGAGACCGCGAACCGCACGAGCCGCCGGAGGACCGGACGGCTCGTGGGGCCCGACAGGATGGTCGCGGCCACTCAGCTTCCCTGGGTGAGCCGGATGGTCGAGGCGGCGAACAGGCCGCCCACCATCTCGAAGGAGGCGTTCTTGGAGGCCAGCAGCAGGGTGTTCTCCACGACGGGGACCAGGTCGGCGTTCTCGAACAGCGCGGACTCCGACTCCAGCCAGAGCTTGCAGCCCGCGTCGCCGGGCGTCTTCTGCGCCTCGGCCACCAGCTTCTCGTAGCGGTCGTTGCTCAGGTGCGCGAAGTTGGCGCCCTTGGGAGCGGCCGGCCCGGACAGGAAGCCGACGAGCTGGGTGGGCAGCGTGACCGTGATCGGCAGCCAGAACACGTCCCAGTCCTGGGTGACGTTGAGCGATTCGGCGAGCTTGGTGTCGAGCAGGCCGTTGAGCTCCACCTCGACGCCGATCTTCTTCCAGGCGGCCGCCATGTACTCGGTCGCGGCCTGCACGCCCGGCCCTCTGGTGGTCGCGTAGAGCAGGCGCAGGGTCAGCTTCTTGCCGTCCTTGGCCCTGATCCCGTCGGCGCCGGCCTTCCACCCTGCGGCGTCCAGCGCGGCGGCGGCCGCCGCGGCGTCGAACGCGGGCACGTGGCCGGTCACGCTGTCGCCCTTGCAGGGGCGGGGGTCGAGGACCAGGCCGCTGGCGGGCCGTCCGGTGCCGCTGGAGGCGATGCCGGACAGCTCCTGGAGGTTGAGGGCCTGGGTGAGCGCCTTGCGGACGGCGGGGTCCTTGGCGGGCCGGTCGTCGCCCTGGTGGTAGAAGAACTGGCCGTTGCCGACGGGCGGCAGGACCTTGTTGATGCCCGGCGTGGCCTCCAGGCGGGTGCGGTCGGGGCCGTAGAACGAGGCGGCGTTGATGCTGCCGGCGACCAGCAGGTTGGCCGCGGTCTGCTCGTTCGGCACGATCTTGAGCACGACCTTCTCGGGCAGGTCCTTGCCGGTGCCGCCGTCACGACCCCAGGCGTAGTCCCTGCGCGCCTTGAACGTGTACTGGTTGCCCGGCGCGGCCTCGGTCAGCACGAACGGGCCGGAACCGGAGGTGCCGCGGGCCAGCTTGGAGCGGTCCTTGAGCCCCTCGCCGCAGACGACGAAGAGCGACTGGGCGGTCTGCAGGATGAACGAGAACGGCTCGGGCGTGGAGAGGGTGACGGTCCCGGCGGCGTCGTCGGCCTTGGCCTTCATGCCGGTGGGGACGAGCACGCCGTAGATGGGCGACTTGGTGTCCGGGTCGGCGATGTGGTTGACGGTGTCGGCCACGTTGGAGGCGGTGAGCTTCGAGCCGTCGGAGCAGGTGACGTCCTTGCGCATGGTGAAGGTGACGGCGTCCGGCTTCACCTCCCACTTCTCGGCGATCCCAGGGGCGGGCGTGCCGTCGGCGGCGGTGTGGACCAGGCTGTCGTAGGCGAGGGAGAGCACCGTGTTGGTGACCGACAGCACGCCTGTGGCCGGGTCGAGTGCGCCTGGATCCGTGGGGATCGCGTAGGTGAAGGTGCCGCTGGTGGAGACCGGCCCGGCCGCGGGGGCGTCCGCGGGGGCGTCCGCACCGCCGCAGGCCGTGGCGAACAGGGCCAGCGAGAGGGCCGCTGCTGCTTTTTTCATGGGAACTCCGGGAACTGGGAGGTGATGCCCCACCTTGTCCGCTGGCTGCGCCGCGTTCTTCGTGCCCGGTGACGAAATGTCCAGCCGATCTGGTGCTATGGCCCGAAGATCCGCATCTGCAGCATCACGGTGAGCCGCGCGTCAGAGTCGGCCAGGTCCAGCCCGCTGATCTCGACGAGCCGCTTGAGCCGGTAGCGGAAGGTGTTGGCGTGGACGTGGACACGGGCGGAGGCGAGGTTGACGTCGCCGAACGCGTCGAGGTAGGCCCGCAGCGTGGTGACGAGCTCGCTGCCGTGCTCGCGGTCGTGGGCGAGCAGCCGCTGGTAAGGGCCGGTGGGCGTCTGCTCCTCGGCGCTGGCGACGTCGGCGACCTGCAGCAGCAGCGACTCGAAGTGGACGGTGGTGTAGCCGGCCGCCTCGCCCGAGGTGCCGCGGGCGCGCAGCACGCGCAGCGCCCGGTCGGCGTCGGCCCGCGACCTGGCCACCTGCCCGAGGCTGTCGGCCAGCCGCCCGACGCCGATGTTGGCCGGGTGCCGGGGGCCGACCCTGGCCAGGAAGTCCTGGGCGATGCGGACGGCCCGCGCCTCCTCGTCCGTGCCGCCGTCGCCCGAGGTGAGGGGGAGCCCCGAGGTGAGAGGGAGCATGGCGTAGGCGACGGAGCCGACGAGCGCGGCGGCCGCCTTGGGGTGGATGGTGGCCACGTGCAGGGCGAGCGCGTCGCAGAAGCGCTGCCGATCGCTCTCCCCGCGTGCCGGGTCGGCCTCGGGCAGGTCGGTCAGCTGGGCCGCCAGCACGCACAGCCGCTGCGTGGCGACGCCGAGCCGGCCCGCCGCCTCGGCCGCGCCCGAGCCGCCGGCGAGCACGGTGGACAGCAGGTCGGCGCGCAGCCGCCGCTGGGTGTCCGCCCCGGCCCGCTCGCGCAGCAGGCGCAGCGCGACGACCTTGGCGGCGTCGGCGAGCGCGCGGTGCCGCTGCTCGGTCAGCGGTTCGTGGACGGCGGCCCAGATGGAGCCGAGGATCTCGTCGCCCGACCGCACCGCGATGGCGGTCCTGTTGGTGAGGTCGCCGGGCAACTCCATGTAGACGGGGGCGCGGCTCTGGTAGAGCTCCTTGATCAGGCCGCGCTCGTCCAGCATGCGCTGGTAACGCTCGGGCACCTGGCGGCCCAGCACGGTCTCGATCCGGCCGGCGTCGGCCTCGTCCTGCCGCCCGGAGTAGGCCAGCACCCGCGAGGACCTGTCCTCGATCGTCACCGGCGCGTCGAGCAGCGCGCACAGGGCGTTGGCCAGCGCGAACAGGTCGCCGTGCGGCTCCTCCCCCGGCTCGGCCAGGTCGCCCTCGGCCAGCAGCGAGCGCAGCAGCGCGGCGATCTGCGCCCAGGAGGCGGCCCTGGTCAGGCCGAGCACCGCCACGCCGGTCTCCGCGACCGCCGCCCGGACCCGCTCGTCGACGTCGACGGGCACCTTCACCACGATGCCCGCGGCCCGGCCGGCCGACTTCAGCAGGGATTGGATGTCCTCGGCGCGGTGGATGCCGACGGCCAGCACGATCCCGCCCGGCGGCACCAGCAGCTCGTCGAGCGGGTCGTAGATGTGCACCCCGGTGACCTCGGCGTCCAGCTCACCGGGGGCGGCGGCCACGTCGAGGACCGTGCTGCCCAGGTCGTGCAGGATCCTTCCCAGACTGGCGCGTGGACGGCTGCTCATCCACTCACCATAGGCGTCGTACAGCGTCATCCGGCCCGCAGGCGGTCCACCGCCGCGCGTGCGGCCCGGCCGATCGCCGCGTCGGCGGGCGCGTTGCGTTCGCCGAGGTCGTGGGTGCGCAGGAACACCGCGACGGCGTAGCGCCCACCGTCCGGATATTCCACCACCCCGGCCTCGTTGCGGATGCCCCACAGGGTGCCGGTCTTGCCGGAGACGCGGACCTCCGAGGGGAATCCGGAGGCGAGCCGGTGCGGCCAGATCTGCTCGCCCATGATCTTGCGCACCTCGGCGCACGCCTCGGCGGGCCCCGCCTCGTCCCGCCAGATGCGGGCGAGCAGGGTGGTGAACTCGCGGGGCGTGCCGGAGGTGGTGCGCTCGGGGTCGCGCACGGCCAGCGGCTCGACCAGCTCGCGCGGCAGTCCGTACAGCTCCAGGGTGCCCAGCTCGGCCTCCACCTGCGCGAACAGCTCGGCGCAGCCGCCGATCAGCCGGGTGCGCCGCAGCCCGAGCTCGGCGAGGGTGGCGTGCACCCGGTCCAGGCCGACCCGGCGCAGCAGCACGTCGGTGGCGGCGTTGTCGCTCATCGTCAGGGTGAAGTGGGCGAGGTCGCGGAGGGTGAGCGAGACGTCGTCGGCGCAGCCCGAGGTGCCGATGCCGCCGTCCTTGTCGGCCGCCGTCACCGTCAGCCGCTCGGTGCGCTCCAGCTCCCCGGCCGCGGCCTGCCTGGCGTACTCCAGCACCACCGGGATCTTGAACACCGAGGCGAGCACCACCGGCTCGTCGGGGTCGAGCCCGACCTCGTCGTCGCCGTCGATGTCGCGGGCGTGCACGAAGCCGCGCGCGCCCGCCTCGTCGAAGATCTCCCGCACGTCAGCTCGTCTTGGGGGTGGCTCGGGCGCCCATGTGCACGTACGGGGAGCCGTCGGCGAGCTGGAAGAACACCGCGGACAACCAGTCGGGGTCGCCCTTCCTGCGCCCGACGAAGGTGACCTCGTCGACGGGCACGAGGTCGAGCTCCTCCGGTCCCTGCAGGGCCGCGAGTTCGCCGGTCGCCTCCATGCGCAGCCGCAGCCCGCCCTCCTCGCCCGCCCGCTCGGTGATCGTGATGCGCGACCCGGCCCGCTCGTAGACGCCCGCGTACGGGGCGGTGTCGACCTGGACCGGGGTCTGCGGCGGCCCGAGCGTGGCCGGCACGGTCAGGCCGTCGAGCTCGGCGAACAGCTCGGTGGCGACCGCCTTGGTGAAGGCGCCGCTGTGGCCGCCGTTGGCCGTCACGCAGACGATCGTGCCCGTGTCGGGCACCGCCCACAGCATCGCGTGCTGGCCGATGGTGTTGCCGCCGTGCGAGATGACGCGCCGGCCGTCCCACTCGTCGAGGATCCAGCCGAGGCCCCACTGCTTGCCGAGCGTGTACGGATTGGGGATGTCGATCTGCGGCTCCCACATGGCCCGCGGGTCGTTCAGCAGGCCTCCTTCGAGGTGGGCGCGGGCGAAGGCGACCACGTCGGCGGGGCGGGCGCAGATCACCCCGGCGGGCCCGGCCGAGCGCATGAGCCCCCACACCGGGGCGGTCTTGCCGCCTTCGACGTGGCCCATGGCCGCGCGGAAGCGCAGCACGTCCTCGGGCAGGGTGGCGGTGTGGGTGAGGCCGAGCGGCTCGATGATCCGCTCGCGCAGCACCTCGTCCCAGGTCTTGCCGGTCAGCTTCTCCAGGATGCGCCCGGCGATGGTGAAGCCGGAGTTGCAGTAGGACTGGGTGACGCCCAGGGGGTGGTTCTGCGCCAGGTCGGCGCAGGCCGCGACGTACTTCTCCACGCAGTCGTCACCGCGGCCAGTCTCCAGGAACAGGTCGCCGTCGATGCCGCTGGTGTGCGACAGCAGGTGCCTGATGGTGACGGTCTTGGTGACCTCGGGGTCGGCGACCTTGAACTCGGGCAGCACCTCGGCCACCGGCGTGTCCAGGGTCAGCTCGCCCCGCTCGATCGACTGCATCAGCAGGGTCGCCGTCCACACCTTGGTGACCGACCCGATCTGGAAGAGCGAGTCGGTGGTGCTCTCCACCCCGGTGTCGGTGTTGAGCACGCCGGCGGCGAACTCGTGGAGCTGACCGTCGTGCAGGTAGGCGAGGGCCGATCCCGGCACCTCGTACTCGGCGATCAGCTCGGCGAGCCGGTGACCCATTGCTCCAGCCACGTGATGATCCTCTCGTTGTAGTCCAGTCGGTGTGCGGGGCGTCCGTTGAGCAGGAACAGGTGGGACGCCCCCGGATAGCGGACGAGCCGGACCGGCACGCCCTGCTCGCGCAGCGCGGCGAACCACTGCTCGGCTTGGCTCACCGGGCAGCGGTCGTCGTTCTCGCCATGCAGGAGGAGGGTGGGGGTGCGCACGTCCGCCACGTGGGTGAACGGGGACTGCGCGACGACATCGTCCCCGCATTCGAACTTCGTCAGCAGATAGCCCATGTCCGAGGTGCCGCTCATGCTGGTCAGGTCGGTCACGGCCCCGCCCGGGACCGCGGCCTTGAACCTGCCGGTCCTGGTGCTGAGCCAGCAGGTCATGTAGCCGCCGTAGCTGTAGCCGGTGACGGCCAGCCGGTCGGGGTCGGCGACTCCCTCGGCGACCAGTTCGTCCAGGGGCGCGAGGAAGTCGCCGGTGTCGGCCAGGCCCCAGGCGCCCACGGCCGCGGTGTAGAAGGCTTCGCCGTACCCGTCGCTGGCCCTGGGGTTGATGGTCAGGACGGTCCAGCCGCGGGCGGCGAGCACCTGGTGGTAGAGGTGGGCGCCGTCGAAGACGGGCGCCCACGCGTTGTGCGGGCCGCCGTGCACGTCGAGCACCAGCGGTGACGGGCCCTCCAGCGTCTCGTCGCGCAGCACGAACCCTTCGACCCGGGTGCCGTCCGGGGCGGTGAACATACGGCGGCGCGGCACGTACAGCTCGACCCCGTCGAGGCCGTACGCGGCGATGGGCGCTTGTTCGCCGGTCAGGTGGACGTCGCCGGCGGTGTGCGCCGTGCTGGCGACATAGGTGATCCGTCCGGCGGCGGTGGTCATGCCGGCGATCGAGACGTCCCCGCCGACGAGCTTGGCCGCCGCGCCCGGACGCGCGAGGGGCATGGAGTAGAGGTGCGTGCAGCCCGCGTCCCGCGCGGCGAACAGCAGGTCGTCACCGCGCAGCTGCGGCGCGGCACCCGGGTAGCCGGGGCCGCCGGTCATGACGTTGCGGTCGAGGCCGGTCTCCAGCTCCACCAGCCCGTCCGGTTCGAGGGTGAACAGCCTGGTGTGCCCGACCAGGCTGAGCAGCCCGGCGACCACCAGCCGCTCGCCCAGCCACCACACGCCGGTGCAGACCACGTCGGTTCCGGTGAGCCGCTTGGGTTCGCCGCCGGTGACCTCGACGGTGTAGACGGAGCTGGAGTGGTTCAGGTCGCCGTCGGGCTCCATCCCGGCGGTGAAGGCGAGCTGCCGGCCGTCGGGCGACCAGGTGGGCTGGCCGGCGTGGAAGTCCCCCTCGGTGAGCCGCACCGCCTCCTGACCGGGCACGGCCTGGATCACGTGCACATGAGTGGTGACGCCGCGCAGCAGGCCGGCGCCGTCCGCCTTGTAGTCCAGGCGGTCCGTCACCACGGGCGCGTGCGGCTCGACCTCGCCGTGCGCGCCGGCGTACGCGATGAGGGCGCCGTCGGGCGACCACACCGGCGCGCCCGCGCCGAGCGGCGCGGCGGTCAGGACGGCGGGCTCGCCGCCGTCCATGGGCAGCAGGTGGATCTGCGGGACCCCGTCCACAGGCTTCAGGTACGCCAGCGCCCGCCCGTCCGGCGACCAGCGCGCGCCGGACCCCTCCGCGAGCCGCCGCGGCTCCGCGCCGGGAGCGGCGAGCCAGATCTCGGTACGGTTCTCGTCCGGCTCCTTGCAGGAGGCGGTCAGCGTGTAGGCGACGGCGCTCCCGTCGGGCCGCAGCTGGGGGTCGGACGGCACGGTGATCCGGAAGAGGTCGTCCAGCGAGAGGCGGGGCATAGGCGAACGTTAGGCCAGTGCCACGCCGCCTGCTTCGGTCTGCAGGACGAACGGGCCCGCTCGAGTTGTCCGCACGGCCAAATGCCGTCCGCGCGGCCGGACGGAATAATCCATTGCCGCCCGTTGCTGAGCCCGTCACTATGGTCTTCATGATCCGGCACGCTCAGCTGACGACGCCCGCCATCGCGGGCGCGTTCGGGCATGCCTGCGACGGCCTGGAGCGCTGACCTCTTCCCGTAAGTCCTGAGAGTGACCCGGCGGGGGGAGGTAGCGGCCCCGACACGGGTCACCACGCGTCCAGGAGTCAAAAAGGAAGGGATCATGGCCAAGCAGGCCTATGTGCGCAACAAGCCGCACCTCAACATCGGCACGATGGGCCACGTCGACCACGGCAAGACCACGCTGACCGCGGCGATCACGAAGGTGCTCGCCGAGCGGGGGCAGGCGACGTACACGCCGTTCGAGAGGATCGACCGCACCCCGGAGGAGGCCTCCAGGGGCATCACGATCAACATCTCGCACGTCGAGTACGAGACCGCCACCCGGCACTACGCGCACGTGGACATGCCGGGCCACGCCGACTACGTGAAGAACATGATCACGGGGGCGGCGCAGCTCGACGGGGCCATCCTTGTCGTGTCCGCGCGGGACGGCATCATGCCGCAGACCAAGGAGCACGTGCTGCTCGCCAGGCGGGTCGGCGTCGAGCACCTGGTCGTCGCCGTCAACAAGGCCGACGGCGCGGACCCGGAGCTCACCGACCTGGTGGAGCTGGAGTTGCAGGACCTGCTCGACGAGCACGGCTACTCCGGCACCCCGATGGTCCGCGTCTCCGGGCTGCGCGCCCTGGAGGGCGACCCGGTGTGGACGGCGTCGATCGACACGCTGCTCCAGGCCGTGGACGACCACATCCCGGTGCCGGTGCGGTACGTCGACGCGCCGTTCCTGATGCCGGTGGAGAACGTGCTCACGATCACCGGTCGTGGCACGGTCGTCACCGGAGCCATCGAGCGCGGCGCGGTCAAGGTCGGCGACACGGTGGAGGCCGTCGGGTTCGACACCGGCGTCACCGCGGTCGTGACCGGCGTGGAGACGTTCGGCCGCACGATGGAGCGCGGCGAGGCCGGCGACAACGCCGCCGTCCTGCTGCGCGGCGTGCAGCGTCGGGAGGTGCGGCGCGGGATGGTGCTGGCGGCCCCGGGCAGCCAGCGCGGTCACCGGTCGTTCACCGCCCGGATCTACCTGCTCACGGCGGACGAGGGCGGCCGGCGCAAGCCGATCGCCTCCGGCTACCGGCCGCAGTTCTACCTGCGCACGACGGACGTGCCGGGCGAGCTGCTGCTGACCGAGCCCGCCAAGCCGGGCGACACCATCGAGGTGCCGATCCAGCTGGGCAAGGCCGTGGCCCTGGAGCCGGGACTCGGCTTCGCCATCCGCGAGGGCGGCCTGACGGTCGGCGCCGGCACGGTCCTCACCGTCACGGACTGACGCCCGCTGCCCTCGGGGGCTTGGCCTGACTCCTGCCTCAGCTCGGATGCGAGCTGAGGCAGGATCCGGCGTCTTCAAAGCGGGGTCGTTCCCAGTCGGGCTATCGAACGGGCAGGCACGCAACCGGGCTCCTCGAGGGGCCGTCCTGCTCGGCCTACTGGGTGGCGAATGCCGGCCAGCCGTGCAACCCGATGCCGACGCCGTTTTGGTAGAGGCTGATCCCGGCCGCCGTGTAGGGGACCGTGTTGTCCGGCAGCCGGCGGGCGGACACCCAGAGGAGGTCCGCGCACTTGGCCGGTTCGGCGTTCACCGGCTCGCCCGCCCACGAGCTGGTCGCGAAGAACACGCCGATACGCGGGGCTCCTTCCGGAGACAGGTGGTGGACCACAGTCGCCGGCCGTAGTGCTGCCGGGTCGATGTCGACGCCGACCTCCTCGCGGGCCTCACGGACCGCGCAGTCCACCACCGTTTCCCCGGCTTCCAGGTGGCCGCTGGGCAGGCAGTACCAGCCGTCCCGGTAGCCTGTGCCGTCACGCAGGCAGACCAGGATGTCTGCGCCGCGTTCGAGGATGACGTGCACGTCAACGGTCACCTGATAGCGCTGGGTCATGCCACGCACCTTGCTGCCGACTACGCCTGCTGAATGCGTGACAGTAGCGTACTGGCGTGGCAGGAGATGGCCTGGACGGCGGCTTGAGGTGAAAACTCCCCGGTGTCCATTCTGAACGTCGGAAATCCGTCATCGGCCAGGACTACGGTCAGCTCGTCGTACATGGCCACCTCAGGGCCGCTGGAGCCGTCGTGCTCGAACCGCGAGTGGGCGCCGCGCGTCCGCAGCCGCGCTTCCAGCACATGCGGGGCGGCAGTGACGATGACCGCCACGTCTGGGCGGCGGGCTGGTCTGTTCAAGTGGCGGACGTAGTCCAGAGGGACGCCATCGAGGACCTGCAGTACGTACGAGGACGGTACGTAACGGTCACACAACACCACCTCGCCGCGCGCCAGGGCAGGCTCGACCTCCTCAGCCAGGTGGTGGAAGCGGTCGGCTGCGACCAGGCATGCCAGGGACATGCCATGAAAGGCACTGGTGAGCTCGCGGGCGGCGCGGCCGAGCAGCCCGCCGGACGGCTCACGGGTGAGGTGGACGCTGTGGCCGACGCTTTGGAAGGCGGCGCCCAGCATGGGCAGCAGGGTCGACTTGCCGGCACCGCCAGGCCCGTCGATGGTGACGAACAGGCCGGACATCAGTGCCTCCCGATGGGGTGGGTGCGGGCGTGCTGTTCGCGGGCCAGTTCGGCGAGGTGGCGGTGGATCTCCTCCTCGCCGGCCTCGCCGAATTGCAGGCCGGAGGAGAAGTTGAACTCGTCACGGCCACGGATCGCTTCGTCATCGCCGCCAAGATCAACAGGAGCGTAGGCGAGTAACTGCTCGGCGGTGTATCGGCCGGTGGCCATGAGCCGCCCCCACTCCGGCGTTCCCGGGTACGGGCGGAACTGGAAAACGGACACCCGGAACGTTCCAGAACGACGGTCGGCCACCTTCCATAGGCGGTGGATCAGATCGACCGTTTGCAGCAGCTCGCACCGGCTCTCATCTGGGAAGCCAAGGATGAAGTACCCCTTGACATTGATGCCACGAGTCACTAACCGATCCACGACCGATAGCACCATGCCCGGCGTGATGCGCTTATCGATGTAGGACAGGACTCGCTCGCTCCCGGATTCGACACCGAGGGCCACTTCGCGCAGCCCGCACGCGGCCAACTGGGCGAGGCGGTCGTCGCCGCACCGGTCCAGCACGTTTATCCGGCCGGTCGCGTCCCACACCGCCCACCGCCCGACGTCGGCCCGGTCGAAGGCGGCCGTCATCTGGTCGATGACGCGGCCGGCGCCGAGGAACAGGTCGTCGACGAACCGGAACGCCCTCACCGCGTACCGGTCGCGGAGCTGCTGCATCTCGGCGATGATGTTGTCTGGTTCGCGGACGCGGATCGTCACATCCGGGTTGGCAGAGACCGCGGCGCCACAGAACGAACAGTCGTAGGGGCAGCCACGGGCGCCCACCATGTTCGCTTCGATGAGCCCGTTGTCGGCCGTGTATGGGTCCTGCGCGAGGTAGGCGCGGTCAACGAATGGGAGAGCGTTGATGTCAGGTGCCAGGTGGTGTCCGGCGCCAGGGCGGCCGCCCGTGACGGGTCGGCCGAGGAGCGGGTCGACCCACATCACGCCGGGCAGGTCGGCGCGGGCGCGGTGGTCGGCCAGTAGTTCGACCACGCGGGTTTCCGCCTCGCCGAGGATGAGCGCATCGCAGTGGGCCATGCGCGGGTCCGCAAGGATCCGTTGCGGCATCGCCTTCGCGTGGTGTCCGCCGGCCATGACCCGGATGCCGGGATCGAGGGCGGACGCGATGGCAGCGGTCAGCTCGTAGGTGGGGGCGAGAAGGTTGAATCCCGCCCAGCGAGGACGTGCCTGGTTGACGGCGGCGATGGTCTCATCAACGGGCAGGCCCGCGGCCTCGGCGTCCAGGACGCCCACGTGGTAGCCGCGGCTGGCGGCGTAGGTGGCGATGTAGGCCATGCCGAGCACGGGCAGCGTGTAGTCGTTGACGCGGGGCCGGGCACGGTAGTCGCGCAGGGGCGCGTTCACGAGCAGCAGGTCGAGTTGCCTGCCGGGTTCAGTGCGCGGGGTTCCTTGGATGAGCGGGTTGATGCACACGTTGGTCTCCCCAGGCGAGGGTAAGAGCGGTCAGGGTGGACAGGTGCGGCCCGGCCAGGGCGCGCCAGAGGGCGGCGAAGCCGGGGTCATCGTCGGGCCATGCCGTGGCCGGGTCGGCGCGGCGGGCCCAGGTGCGTACGGCAAGGTCGCCGTACGGGTAGACGGAGAAATCGCCGGTGTGATCGGCGACCGCGGCTCCAGCGGTCCATGGACCGATCCGCGGCACTGTCTGCAGCGCCTTGACCAGGACATCGGCGGGCATGGTCACCCACTCGTCGCGGCAGCGCAGGTAGGTGTCGGCGGCGGCATGCAGGGGCCGGCATTTGAACGCCATCCCGAGGCCGGCGAACTGCTCGGCGGGCATGGCGAGGATCTGTTCCGCAGAAGGGGGCAGGCACGCCAGCCCGGCGGGCTGCCCGGCTGTGTCGAGTAGCTCCCGGTACATCGTTCGGGCCTGTGAGGCTCGGATGACCTGCCGGATGATGGCCGTGGCCAGTGCATCCCACAGGTCAGCGTTGCCGACCCGCTGGACGGGAGCCGACTCATTCAACGCGCGGGCCAGACCGGCGGGCAGGTGGAGATCCGCCAACGTGACGGGGTCGTAGATGTCCAGTCGGGGAGGCGGGCCGCCGCCGTCGAGTAGGACCGGCCGGTACGTCGGCGTGGCCTGGATCAGCCAGGTCCCGGCCGGGGTGCGCATGGCGCGCGCAGGCTGTGAGTACATCTCCCAGCTGGGGTGGTCGAGCATCCACCTCATGAGCGTTGGTCTCCAATACGTGGTGCCTTGCGGTTCACGTGCAAGAGTGTGATGCCCCAGCTCACGCACGACCAGGTTTCTGGCTTCGCGGGCCGGGTGGTGTTGTGGTGCGGGCTGCGCGTGTGTTGGTGGCCCTGCCCTTCCGGTCGGAAGAGCAGGGCCACCCGTTCCCGTGTCCGCGCTGCTGGGACCGGGGTCGAATGCCCGGCTCCCGCGATCCACGGCAGAAGGAGGAGCCGGTCTGTCTAGGTGACGGCCTTCATACCGTGCAGGTGAACCACCTGGCAGGTGGCCAGCGCACCACGGAGATGTGCGGCTGGGCCGGAGTTCCAGGGGACGAATACGTTGTGGCCGTACAGGACAGGCGTGAGGTCACGGCCGGGACGGTACAGGTCGGCGAGCACCCCGGCAGGCATCGCGGCGGCCACGGTAAACAGGGTGGCATTGTCCTGCAGCATCGGGCACTGCTTGAGCGCGTCGTCGACGCAGCCGGCGCAGGTGGGTGGGGCGTTGGTGCGCCCGCTGTCCGCGCCCGTCGCCTCGAACACCGTCTCGGTGAGCAGCCAGGAGACGCGGCCGGACTCAACGTCGACGGCGGGTTGACCGCACACCTGGCATCGCATGGCGTCCATGCATCGCCACTGTCGCAGGGTGTTGAGCTTCTTCATCCGCTCAGGGCCGCGCACGTCGTCGGGTCGGTCGCGTAGGTCGAGCACACGAGCTCGCAGGATCCCGTCAATCCTGTCGCTCTGTCTGGACGTCTTGTATGCGAGTCGTAGGGCACCTTCTCGGCGATGCGGCTCGAAGTGGATCGGGTCGTCGACGAGTTCGTTCGCGAACGCGATCACGTATGGGATTGTGATATAGCCGATCATGTGAGGCCGCCCGTCTGGAACGGGATGATCCTCGGCTTCCACGAGGAGGCAACCCGCAACGCGATGCCTTCGATCACAGTGTCGGCGACCGTGGCCGCTGTGGCGGTCTCGCGGGTGCGCCGGTGCGTGAACAGAAAGCCGCCGGACTGGTCGAGTGCGACATCGCATTCGGAAACCTCTGGCTCAGGGGCGTCGGAGGGGAAGGTCATACAGCAGTACGACGTGGCGAAAGGAACCGTCCGCCGGGCCGTTGCGTTGCTGCGAGAGCAGGACTGGGTGGTCACGGTGGAGAAACGCGGCAGTTACGTCTTCCCGCTGGAGGACTGGCCGAAGGCTGATGTGCCACGGACATGGAACCGACGAGGGCCGACTGCCACGCGAGAGTGGCCGCGAGGGTGACGGCGTCCGACTCCAGGATCGTGGTGGCCGCGTTGGCGGCTTGCATCTCGTCTGTGAGCGGCCCGCCGTACACGGCGAGCCACCGCTGCCGGCCGGACTCATCTCTGCTGCGGCTGATGGCCCAGCCGGGATAGGTGTTCTGCAATGCGGACAACTCACGGAGTTCGAACGGTTCGCGGGCAGCGGCGGCGCGGGCGGCTACCGCGGCTCTCGCGACCGCGCTGTGGAGGTCGAGGGCGGCCTGAGTTGAGGCGTCGTTGAGCACGGCGATTTCCTCACGAGCGACGTAGGTGGTGACCACATTGAGCCAGGCGGGTGGCGCGGTCCCGAGTGCCTGGCCTGCGATGGCGTTCGCCGTTGACGTTAGAGAGTTGCGTCGTTGCAGCTCAACGAAGTTTCGATATGTTTCTTAAAGATCAGCCGTTGGCGTCGATCAGCCTCCTGGCGGCCTCCCCGTACAGGCACACCTCGGACAGGGCAGTGAACGCCTTCTCGTAGACGGCGATGTCGTCGGGCTTCTTGATGCGGAACTGAGCCGCCACCCCATCCACGCGGACCTCGGCGGTGTCGTAGAGCCAGAAGTTCTCCGGCGGCATCACCGGAGGGCGAACGTCTCGGGGCAGGATCCCCAGGGACACGTTCGGGTGGTCGTGGGTGTAGTCGGCGAGTCGTTCCCGCTGCTCCCGCATCTCACCCGCGTCCAGCATCGGCGTGTGGAGCGCCTGCTCGCCAAGCAGGAACACGAACCGGCGCACCCCGCCGATGCTGTCCTGCTGCGACATGCGGGCGGCCACGGCGCGATCCAGGTCGTCCGGGATGCCGCGGAAGGCGATGATGGTCCCGAGGTGGGAGCGGGCGTACGCCTCCGTCTGGAGCAGGCCGGGGATCGCAGAGTGCTGCCACACCCGTAGCTGGGTGGTGCGCTCATAGAGTCCGACGAACGCCTCCTGGATCTGGCCGAGCCCCGTCTTCTCCAGGCGCCGCCATTCGGTGTACATGCTGTCGATGTTGCGCACCTGCGCTATCAGGTCGGGGATCTCATGGTCGGCACCGCATGCGGTCGCCCATGCCTTGATGTCGTCGATGGTGGGGAGTTGGGTCGCATTCTCGATTTTGCTGATGCGGGCTTTGCGGCCAGGCCATCCCATGGCGTCGGCGAGTTGGTCGCCGGTCATGGTGTTGCCATTGGCAGGGTGGAGGCGGAGTTCTCTCAGCCGGTCGGCGAGTGTCTTCCGTGCTTCGTTGATCTTCTCTGTGCTGGCCATGTAAGGACCTCCCGGGCTGGGCATCTGTGTGCTCGACGCTACGCCGGGGAAGGACTCCCGTCAGGATGTTTCGCGAAGATTTTTAAGAAACTCGCCCTCGGCGCCTTACGCCTGACCGGAGTCGGCAACATCGCCCAGGCCATCCGCCACATGTCCCGCGATGCCGCCCGTGCCCTCACCGTCCTCGACCTCACACGAGCGAAGAACAGGACAAAACGTCACTATTAGCGCCATGTCCGCCACCTGACACGGGAATCTGTGGGTAAGCATTCAGAAGAGTCTGTGACGCTGGGTGATTCGAGCTGATCAGGCGTCGAGTGCGACGGGTGGCATCCACAGGTTGCCGGTGAAGGCGCGGTGGATCGCGTCGAAGGCTGGCAGGCCGTGCTTGCGGGCGCTGTCGAGGTAGGAGCGGATAGTCAGCCAGACGGCGGCTCCGGTCTCGGACTGATGGCAGCCCGAGATCTTCACCTGCGTCTTCACCGGACGGAGCGCCCTTTCCGCCGCGTTGTTCGTGAACGGCACCCAGCTGGGGAAATCGGCGAAACGCAGCACGTCACAGGCCCGCCGTTGAAGACGTTCCAGCAGGTTCCGGGCCGGGGACTGTTTGCGCCCGGACACGCGGGGATGCAACGACAGCCCGACGCGCAGGCCGTGGTGGAAGGACTTGAGGTAAACCCTGGCTCGCTCGGGTGGAATCTCGGTCAGCCCATCCGCGCGGGCCTCGCCGGCCTGCTTGTTCAGCTCCGCCAGAGCCCAGCGGATCTGTCCGGGCCACCACTGGCCGGGGTGGTCCTCGGCCGCGGCGGTCAGCTCTCTGACCAGGTGAGATCCACACAGTTGGTGCCGGGCGTCGGGGTAGCCGTCATACAGCGACAACGAGTCGTGGACCAGCACGCCGCGGAAATCGGGCAGGATGCCGAGGGCGTTCACGCCGTCGCGGGAGCGCTCGCCCAAGCCGAGCAGCGTCAACCGGCTGGTGCAGGCCACGTGCAGCCAGCGCCGCGTCGTCCCGATCCTCGTGGTGGTCTCATCGACGTGCAGCACATGGGCGAGCGTGAGGAGGGCACGGATCAGCTTGACACTGTCGGTGACCAGCAGCGCGGCCTCAGCAACGATCGAACTCACCCAGCCGGGTGACACGCGGGCTCCGGTGACGTCGGCTATCAGCTGAGCGCAGCGCTCCACCGGCACATGCTGGAACACCAGCAGATAGGCGGCCAGCGCGCGCAGGTTCGGCCCGTACAACGACGGGGACCCCGCCACCTGCCCAGGCATGTCCGCGCCGGTGACAGCGCCGCACCCGCCGCACCGGCAGCGATGCGCCCGGTGCTCGGTCACCGTCACGGTGACCAGGGGAATGTCGCGGACCTGGCGGCGCGAGTAGCCGACGCCGGCTCCTCCACCACCACGCCCGCCGTCCGCGCCTCTGCCCTCGCCGACGATGGAGGCAGGGGACTGTGGCTGGTGGACACACTTGCCGACGAGTGGGGATTCCAACACGACAAGACAGGCGGACTGGCCTGGTTCCGCCTGACCGAACACGACTGACCTCCGGACGCCGCCCTTTTGGCAGGTGGAAGCGGTCTTAACTAGTCAGTACGCGTGCGTCGTCTGGTGTGCCCGACTCCGGGCTGTCGGCGAACCTTTCGCCAGCGGGTTCCGGGGGCTGCTGCGCCGCTATCAGCGCTGGACCGTCCGCCTAGCTATGCAGATCGCAGCTGCGATCAAGGAGTTAGCCAGGCATGCTGCCACGCGTACCTTGCAAGTCCTGGCCATCCCGGTCACGTTCGAGGCCCTCTACAGGCCGTCAGACACCGCTGAGTGACCTCACCTCAGGTGTCCGTGCTACAAGGAGAAGCTCAGCACGCTGCGCTACCGACTCCTGCATCTGCCGGCCAAGCTCACCCGCCACGCCCGCCGCCGGACCCTGACCATCAGCCGCGACTGGCCCTGGCGGGACGCCTTCCTCACCTGCTGGAAGCGCCTGACCGCACTTCCCCCGCCCCGGCCTGACCCTCAGGCCCCGGCATCCCCGCGACGAAAGGAAGGAACCCGAACACCTCCGGCCTTTGGAACCGGACGCAGCCGCAGCGACACGCGAAGGCCCGGCCTCACCACCCAGAGGACAAGCGGGCAGCAACCGGACACTCAATCAAACGATCAGCACCCCTGAAGAATCGAGGTTCAGGCTCGGTAAGCGTAACAAAAAACTCCTCGCACCCCTCATCAGCGATCTTAACCTGCGATGTATTCAAATCTTATGGCGCCCTAAATGGCTCAGCATCCCCCCATTCCCAGAAGGCTATCCCTTGTTCGACATAACCATGCACAAGGCGTATTAGATAATCAACGTTGATGCCTACAGGAATATCTATAGCTACATGGCGATCCCCACTCCACTCGAAAAGAAGACCACCCGCCCTAGCTGCCGCGTTAAGCGAATTCACAATTTCAGCGAGACGGTCGCTTTTGAGTTCTGGGATTAGTAGCACACGAAGGACTCTTCGCCCTGACGGGTACACCAAAGAATCAACCAAGGAACCATCGGAAGATATGCTTACCAGATCCTCCAAGGCAAGCCCATAGACCCGAAATGGAATGCATCGAACTTCATATACTCCGCCACCTAGATCACCTAGCCACATTTGCTCGAAAAGGCTAGAAAACCCAAAGGGCGCGAGGTCGACCCTGGCGATGTAGTTCTGCTTGGCCGCCTTTGCTGGGGCATCATGCACAATAAACTTAGGCTCAGCTACGCCCACGGCGAACTCCTCGCATCCTAGTTGACTATGGCCAGGCACCTCCACGGGATCAATGGAGACACCTGACCATTCTAGCCCAAGTCATTCTTCGCGTCCCGTTACCACCACGGCGGAGGGAAGGGACCGACATAGTTCGGAGGAGGATTCAGGGGTTGTGGCCTAGAGCCTTTAGAACTATTGCAAAACGTACAGGCGGGTGTTGTATTTGCATCGGTCAAATCGCCACCATTAACTCGCGGTTGAACATGATCGATACCTGTCGCTGGATTCGTTCGACACCAAGAACATAGCGGCCCTGTGCTTCCAGGACGGGCATTTACGCCGACATCATACTTGCGCAACACATCTGGAGGAATCTTCTTTCTTGCGCCCGGCCCGCCGCTAGATCCGACCGGAATTTCATAAATTGGTTCGCCATTCGGACCGATCGCCGGGCACGGACCAGAATTGTGAACGAGTACCGGCGTGGCCCCCGCTAGCACATAGTACGTGTGCAGGTCACCTACGGCCATGTTGTGGACCCGTTGGACGGCGGTCCACTGCTTGATTGCCTTAACCTGGACGTAGGTTCCGGCGGAGGTGCGTAGCCACATGCCTGGCTCGAGGTCTGTGGCGTTGACCCACTGCTTCAGAGCCGGGGCCCAGAAGGGGTGGCCTTCAGTCGCGACCATCGTGCTGCTCGCGTCGCCGGTGCTGAGGCTTATTTGGACGAGGTGTTTGCTCTCCGCGCTCGTCATGACCGCAGTGACTGGCTCAGCCCTGGTCTCTCCGGTTTCAGGGTCCGTTGCGAGCACCTTGTCGCCGACTTTTAAATCCTCGATCCGCTTCCGGGTGCCATCGGCCATGAGAACTTCTGTTCCCGGGACGAAACTGTGACATGAGACAACAACGTCCCCCTTACCGAAGATCTTTTTCCCTATTCTTTCCCCTGCCTTTATCGCCAACTTGCCCAGCTTAGTGATTGGAATCAGCCCTACAGCAGCCATTCCACAATCGCCCGCACTACCATCCTTGCACCCGAGAGCGTCCCCCAAGAAGATATCGACATACGGAGCGTAGCCAGCCTTCGCAGCGTCATAAAGTGAAGGATCCGTGAATCTGGCCGTCAGATCTGGCGCATCGTTTTCGCACCCGTATCCGATACATATTTCATCATTCTTAGGTAGATCGACTGGCTTGATCGAGGTGGAGCAATCCCACCCATCACAACGGGTTCCGCTGCTGGGGCCGCTTGATTCGGTAACACCACCGCTGGGGGTTCCACCTATGGCGTTCTGGTGGCCTGACCAGCTGACATTACAAGCGCCGGTGGTGCACTTGCGGTCGATAACCTCTTGCTTGGTAGGTGGATCCCGGTCAACCGTTACATTGTTCGGGTCATTCTTTATCTGTTGCGGAGTAGGCCACGGCTCTTTTTTCCTCGGCCGCTCATCCTTCGGCCGGTTGGTGTTATTGGTCTGCCTCGGCTTGGTCTGTGTGGGGTTGGTCGGCGTGGGGTTATGGGCGTTGCGCTGCTTCGGATTCCGGGGAGTTGATCTTTCGATGGGTTCGACCGTGCCGACGCCGCCCTTGGGCTGGTTGGATGGGGGAGGAGGCGGAGGAGGACAGCGCTCGACTGGGGGTGAAGGCGAATAGGAGGCCTGCACCCAGGTTGAATAGGGAATTCGGCATGGAACACCTGGAGCGTGTCCGGTGGGGTCGACATGGCGGAGTGGGTTGGCGTTGCCGTAGGTGTAGCGGTTTGCCTGCACCGAAGGTGAGGGGGCGAGGGTCCAGTCGTCGCGGGAGGCGAAGCTGCCCGTTCCTGGCTGGTACCACCGGGCGTGCATGTTGACCTTGCCGGTGTCCGGGTCGGTGTATTCGCCTTGGTAGCCGAGTGCGCGTTGTTCACCGGTACGCGCGATGACGGCGCCGAAGGGGTCGTACGCGGTGGAGTCGACCAACGCTGTGCCGGTGAAGGTGGCCACCATGTCCCCGTGCTGGTCGCTCATCACGCCGAGGGCGGGACTGTTCCCCTCTTGAAGTCCGAGCAGTTGCCCGAACGGGTCGCGTCCATAGCGAGCCTGTGTGGCGCCGACCGCATTGGTGATCGCGGCGAGCTTGTTGCTGGCGCCGGAGTAGCGGAACTTGTCGACCTGCACGCCCCTGGTTCGGGTCGTCATGCGGCCCAGGCTGTCGTAGCTGTAGGTGGCCTCGCCGTCGGAGATGAGTTGGCCGAAGGCGTCGAAGGTGAGGTTGGTGACCGTTCCGTCCTTGGTCTGACTCGCCAGGGTGCCACGGGGTGTGTAGGTGTAGTCGGTGCCGTCGCCGCTGGTCAGGCGGTTGCGTTCGTCATAGGTGTAGGTCTTGTCGCCGGCTTTGACGCGGTTGCCGGCGTCGTCCCACGCGTAGTCGGTGACGGTGCTGTCCGGCCGGGTCCACGACGTGAGTCGACCGGCGTGGTCGTAGGCGTAGGTGTTGCTGCCTGCCCCGGCCGTTCCTGTGCTGGTCTTGCGGGTGAGGTTGCCGTCGTCGTCCCACTCGTAATCGATCTTGGCGAGTTGGGTGCCGGTGCTGTTCTTCAGCGTATGGGCGGTGGGTTGGTTGATGGCGTCGTAGGTGTAGGTCTGAGTGGTGGTGGGACCGGTTGAGGAGATGCGGGTCAGGCGGTCGGCGTCGTCGTAGCCGTAGGTGCTGGTGCGTCCGGTGACCGGGTCCACCGCCGTGGCCAGCCTGTTGGCGTTGTCCCAGGTGAAGGTGGCGGTTCCTGCCGCGTCCACGCGTTGCAGGGGGTTGCCCACCGCGTCGTAGTTGTACGTCGTGGCGGGTGTGGACGCGGATGAGATCGAGATCAGCAGGCCGCGGTCGTTGTACTCCAGGCTTTGGTCGCCGGCCGTGATGGTGCGGCCCGCCAAGTCGTAGCCGTAGGTCTTGTCGGCGCTGGCGGCTTCGGCTCCGCTGCCGGTGACCTTGGTGAGCTGACCGAGGTGATCGAAGGTGCGATCGACGCGTACCCCACCGGGTTCGAGGGTTCCGACGTTGTTGCCTGCCGCGTCGTAGGTGTGGGTCCAGGTACGGTCAGCGGCGGCGGGATGGGCGGTGGTGGCGGGCTCGGCCTGCGTTTCCATCAGCCCGAGACTGTTGTAGGTGGTCCAGGTGGTGTTGCCGCGACCGTCGGTCAGGCGAGTGCGGGCGCCGGTGGCGTCGTAGCCCACCGTGGTGGTGATCGATCGGCCGTCCGAGACGGGTTCGATGATCTCGGTCAGCTTGTCGGTGGCGTCGAAGGTGCGGCGGGTGGTGTGCCCTTCTCCTGACGTGGACCGGATCGGGTTGGAGGCCAGGTCGTACTCGATGCTCTGCGTGCGGACCGTGGAGCCGACATCGTTGAGATCCTTGACCGTGCTCATCCGTCCGGCGAGGTCGTACTCGACCGCAGTCGCGTTGCCGAGCGGGTCGCTGGACTTGGTCTGGCGGCCTGCCAGGTCGTAGACGGCGGTGGAGGTGTGGTTCAGCGGGTCGGTGGTCGAAAGGACTTCACCGGCGGCGTTGGGCACGTACGTAGTGGTCTTGTTCCCCGGCTGGATCACCTTGGTGAGGTGACCGGCGGTGTTGTATTCCAGCTTGGTGGTGTAGACGGCGCTGGTGGGACGGCGCTCAATCTGGGTGCTCGTGATCAGACGGCCCAGGTCGTCGTAGGTGCTCTGGTCACGGGCCCCGGTCGGATCCACGGTGGCCAGCGGCTCACCGAGAAGGTCGTATTCCGTGAGCCATTGCCCGGCTTGCTGCCCCTGTGGAGCGGGATCGGTGATGCGCACGGCATTGCCCAGGGCGTCGTATTCGACACCGGTGACCTGACCGCGCGCGTCGGTGGTGCTGATCACGCGCCCGGCGGGGTCGTAGGTGATGGCGGTCCTGGGAGTGAGCGCCGTACCGCCAGGCGGCGTGTACGGCGTTCCGGTCGTGGATGTGACCCGCCCGGCTCTGTCGTACCCGGTGGCTGCGGTCCTGCCCTCAGCGTCCACCACATGGCTTCGCTCGCCGGCGTTGGTGTAGCCGAACCGGGTGGTCGGCCGCCCAGGCTCTGTCGTGCCGGCCTTCTCGATCCGCACTTCCGGTGCCTTGACCTCGATGAGCTGACCCACGATGTCATAGCGGTACGAGGTGGCGAAGGCAGCGGACGTTGCACCGTCCGCATTGCCGCGAGGGTCGGTCACCTGAGTGACCAGCCCACGATCGTCCACGTTCCAGGTCGTCGTCAGATCGTCGGCGCCGTTGTCCACCGTGGACCGAATGAGCTGGTCATCCTTGTTGTAGCCGAAAGAAGTGCTCTCGGTACGGGTGCTGCCGTTGGCGGTCAGTGTTTGAGCGGTGATGTTGCCGTTGCCGTCATAAGCAAAGGCGGTCTTACGGCGCAGCGTCGACGGGTCGAAGGTTTGCGACGTCAGCATACCTGCCGCGTCGTAGACATAGTCTGTACGAACTGTGCTGCCGCTGCCCTCCTCACTGGTCAGATAACCGGCCGCGTCATAGGTGAGTGAACTCAGCACCACATTCCGACCCGTGTCGGATCCGTTGAGTTTGGCATTCTCCGCGGTGACCTTCGAAAGCCGATTGTCGCCGAAATAGGAATAAGAGGTCTTGCGCTTCATGGCATCCACGTGAGACGCGAGCCGACCGGCCGCGTCATATGACCACGCCTCCAACACCTCGTCCCGGGCTGGCTGGGGGGCGACAGGGCTGCCGGTCCAGCCCTTCAGCGTGCGGGTGATCAGCTCGCCACGTGTGGAATAGCCGTTCTCCACAACCGTGCCGACAGCGTCGGTGACGCGAACGATCGCGCCGGTGTGATCCCACACATTGCGTACCACACCGCCCTCAGGCCCGGTCTCGGTCTCAATACGCCCATGCGTGTCATAGGTGAAGGTGGTGGTGCGCTCCGCATCTCCGCCCGTAAGATCCGCCAGCGTCTCGGTCAGCAGATTGCCATCAGGATCGTAGGTGTAGCGCAATTGCGGGGTGTGAACGCTATCGGCGATGTCGTTCTTGACAGCCGCGCCTGTCTCGCTCACCACCCGCCCGAGCCCGTCGTAGGCGAAGCTCTTGGTCACCCCATCGGGGTTCGCCGTCGAGGTCACCGTCTGGGAGATGATCCGCCCCAGCCCATCATGCGCGTAATTGGTGACAAGGCCCTCGCGGTCGGTCTGCTCAGCGGTATCGCCTGCTGCGGTGTAGCGATAGCTCCAACTGTTGCCTCTGGCATCCGTACGGCTCTTCAGCAGGCCGGCAGGCTGGGTCTCTCCGCCGACTGCCGCTTCGCTGCCGTCGGTGTAGGCGGTGCTGATGGAGCGCCCCGTAGGGAATTCCAGAGTGACCGGGCCGGTCTGCTTCGTCGGCTCGCCGTACGCGTCGTACTCGTAGGTGGTGAGGTATCTGTCGTCGGTCTCGCTGGACGATCGCGCGTCTCTGAAGGTGAGTTGGCGACCGTTGCGCGGGTCGAACTCATCGTCCTTGTTGAAGTGATAGGTGGCGTAGTGAATTTGGCAGTTACCGCCGGTGCGACAGGACCTGGCTCTGAGCGCGTTGCCGCGTTTATCATTCCATCGCCGGGAGACGTTGCCATTGCGGTCGGTCGTCTTCGCCGGGAATCCGCCTGTGTCGTACGCGAACTCCGTCTTGAACGCGTGCTGGTCTTCCTCGTACACCAGTCGGAAGTTGCGTCCCCCGTCGTAGGCGTAAGTCACCGTGCCGTTGCGCGGGTCGGTCACCTTGACGGTCGCGACCTGGTTGACCCAGTCAGTCTCCGACTTGCCGACGGTCCAGGTACCGCCGTGCCGGTCGGTGTGCGTCTTGAGACGATCGGTAGCCGTGTCGTAGGTGTTCGACGCCCAGACCCGTCCAGACGGGAGCGTCATCCCCGCCAGCTTGTTCGGCACCTTTGTGCGAGCCGTGTAGTGGGCCTGGACTTCGGCGCTGGTCAGCGGCTTGCCGTACAGGGCGAACTCGTCGATCGAGCCGTTGAACGCGAAGACACCACGAGTCCTGGGCCCACCAGGGATGTCGGACCACGAGCTGCCCCGGTCACCGCTGCCGATGACAGCGTTCTCCCGGAACTCCGGATAAAGCTCGCCGTTGACCTCGCCCACCGACTGACCGTCGAGAAACATCTCCTGCCGCGTGCCGTCGACGTTGAGCACCACATGGTGCCACTGGTCATCCGTGACCGGCGCAGCGCTGGTGACCGGGGTGTACACCCACGACCCCGCGCTGTTCCTGATCTGCCCCAGCTGACCACGCAGAAGCCCGTCGGTCCCCACATAAAGGGCCGGCATGATCGCCCCGTCCCCACCGTTGAGCTCGCTGGCGGAGAAGATCATGCCGCTCTGCGCGGTCTTGAACCAGGTTTCGATGGACACCCGATCCCGCAGCCGGGCCAGCGTGAACAGCGGCAGTCGGACATGCGACCTGGTGAAGCCGGCCGCCGTGTCCGTGCTGCCCTCCAGCGCGCCGGGCCGCCCCACGGTGACATCGGTGTACTGGCCCGTTCCCCCGCTGACCTCGTTGGCCGCCGGCTCGAACCGCTTGTCGCCCAGCCGCCAGTACCCCACCGGCTCGGAGTCCAGCACGATGCTGCGATAGCGGGACCCGTCCGCGTAGGTGTAGCCGGTGCAGTTCGGTGCCGCGACCGGCGCGCACACCTGGGTCAGGTTGTCGCCCTCATAGCCGTAGGTCCAGGTGAGACTCTGTCCGTCCACCGGGTCGGTGGACACCGTCGCCACCCGAGGGCCGGACCAGGTGAAGTGCAACGAGCGACCGCCCACGCCGGTCGCCTTGGCGAGCTTGCCGTCGCTGCCGTACGTCAGCGTCTGCGCCCGCCCGCGAGCATCGGAGATCTTCGTCAGGCGACCCGAGGCGTTGAAGGAGAAGCTGGTCGACGACTGGTCCATCAACCGCCAGCCGCCGCCGTCGACATCCGACAGCGCGGCGTGCATCCCCGGCGGGGGCTGGTAACCGCCGTCCCCCTTGCTCGCGAACCGCACCCGGCGACCGTCAGGGTAGAAGACCAGCAGCCCGGTGACCGCCGAGCCCGCGCTCTCCGCCACGATCTTCATGTCCCACTGGGTCGACCAACCGGAGCCGAAGATCCCATCGGTGCGCGCTTCGAGACTGTTGTAGGTACGCGTCACCGAAAGCGGCGGCCCCGCGACGGCTACCTGCGCATCGATGACAGCGGTGGTGTAGTTGCCGGAGATCGGCGCGAACTCCTGACCGCCGCTGGCCCGCTCACCCAGGTGCGCCCCCGTCTGCGGCTGAGGCGCCCCCGTGGTGAACCGCTGCTTGTCCGTCCGCGCCGACCCCTCACCTCCCGGGTCGACGACGCGGGCCCACCACTCGTACTGTTTGCCCCACTCCAACTCACCCGCCGGCACCCGCCAGGTGTCCTTTCCCGCGAGCCTTCCCGACTCCACGCACTCCGGCGTCGGATCGGGTTCCGGGAATCCGCCGTCCTCCTCGTCTTCCTCCAGCACCTCACACACGGTGTAGAAGAAGTTGAAATCCGCCGATGACCCGCCGCCCCCGCTTGTCACCTGCACGCTCAGCAGCGGCGTGGCCTCCACCAGCGCTCCGTTTTCGGGCCAGAAGTCGTTGATGAGCGGAAAGCCCATCGCCGCTTGCCGATCGAGCTGCTCCGCCCGCTCAACGCCCCCGGGAAGCTTCGGCCCGGTGCTCTGCGAGGTGGCAACTCTGACCGACGGTCGCTTCTCCAACGGCAACGCCCCACGTACGGGACCGTCCTCAACCTCCGGCGACCCGCTGGACGCCTGAGTGACGGAGGTGTCCACCAGCGTCGGCAACCCAGCGGCCGTCCCGGTCATCTGCTTGGGAACGTCAAAGGGCCCCGTGGCCAGGAGCTCCCCGGCCTGTGCGACCGCCTGGGCTTGAACGGGCACCACAGGAAGAAACAGCAGACCAGGCAGCGATGCGGCCACCAGCAACGGAATCAAGCGCGGCGATCGAGCCCCCGACGAGAACCGGCGCATACGCCATCACACTCCGAACCACGAAGGACGCCAGCCAAGGCGTAGCCGTCACCCTTCGCCGCAGTGGAAGTACTCGTTCTCCGCGCAGCTCGGAGCTGATCATCAACCTGATGATCAACGTAAGAAATTATGACCATCCCGACAAGAGGGGTGATCATCACAAAATGGACAACAGCCCTATTCGGTAAGTAACCCTCCGTTGGCGAAGGACTGCGCTGGTCAAGCCGGGGCGGTCTGCGGTCGCCGTTCTCTGGCGTGGGGCCTCACTGGGAAGAAGTCCGAGACCCGTCCTCGTCGTCGATCAGCAGGAAGTCGGGCCGGTTCTCGCGCCACTCGGGCACGTCCATCGAGTTGAGGACGGAGATCAGCTTCTTCTCCTCGTAGATGAAGTGCGTCTGCATGATTGCCGACAGCGCCGTCACCTCCTCGCGCACCTTGGCGGCCGTGGCGGGGTCCGGCTTCTCCGGGAGGGACTCGAGCAGGTTCTGGAGGTTGCCCAGCAGCCAGTCCAGCTGGTTGTGGTCGGTGCGCAGGTCGGAGAGCACCTTGCGCAGTTCGGGGAACTCTTCGGCGATCGCCGGGAACGCGCCCCTGTCCTCGCCGGTGTGGTGGCGCGTCAATGCCGTGCAGAAGGACAGACAGTGGGCACGCAGGTCCCGTGGCGGCAGCCCTTTGCCGTCGAAGTAGTCGTCGACGCTGTCCTGGAGGTCTTCCAGCATCTCGCGGAGCCAGATATGCACTTCGAGCAGTTGTGTGCCCATGGCGGTGAGGCGGCTGCCCGCCTCGGAACGTGCATCCATACTCTTCCTTCGGATGGGTTACTCGCCCCAGTATCTCCGCCGACGCCCTGACACAACGACGCGCCGACGACCGACTGACCGCAGCCGCGAGGCCGCCACGGAACCGAAACGGGCGGTGCGATCGATCCCCGCAGGGTGACCGCACCGCCCGGCGACATGGCGGGTTACGCGTCGACCGGCAAGAAGATCGGGATTCCGCGAGATCCTGGTCCTTGCCGGTCAGAAGATCAGAGGTGGCTCAGCGTTCGTACAAGGACCATTTGGCGGGTGTCTGCTCGCAGTAGTACCAGTCCCCGGGGTGGCCTTCCGCTTGGGCTCGCCTCTCCTCGAAGTGGCCCTCCACGGCCTGGCAGAAGAGTCCGCCGGCCTCGCTGTTCGCAAAGGTGCTGATCGGCGTGGCCGCCTGCGCCGGGGCGGCGAACAGGCCGACGCCGGAGGCGACGACGGTCGCCACCACGGCGACTCGCTTCTTGAGCTTCATGTTCGGCTTCCTTCGTGTGAATGGTGCGCCGGATGACAGCGTCATGACGGCCGATCACCCACCGGTCGTGGAGCCGACAGGACGGTGTGGCCGGGCTGGTCGAGCAGCGGACAGTGGGATCTCGATCTGGCTCAACTGTTGAGGCTTCAACATTATTGATGTTGGTCGGCGAGATCAACCATCGGTGCTTTCCCGGTCGAACCGCGCAGGTCAGTCACCACCGGGGCTGGCGAATCCATGACCATTCCCCTGTGTTTCAGCGGGGTAGTCCCAGCTCGCCCGCGCGCAACCCCGCCTGGAAGCGGGAGTCGGCGTCGAGCTTGGCCATCAGGTCGGCCACGCGCCGCCGGTAGGTGCGGAGCGAGACGCCGAGCCGTTTGGCCGCCGAAGCGTCGGTGAGGCCCGAACCCAGGGCCTGGAGGATCAGGCGGCTGTCGGGGTCGAGGTCCGGGATGTCGCCGCGCAAGTAGGTGTCGAGGTCGGCGGCGGTGTCCCAGATCGCCTCGAACAGCGAGTGGACGCCGTCGATCAGGGTCTGCGACGTGGTCACGGTGTACTCGCGGCCGTTGGGAGTCTCCTGACCGGCCAGGATCATCACCCGCCGGTCGATGAGGATGGTCTCGTGCGGCAGCCGCGAGCCGCTGATCCGTACGAGCGCGCCCATGCTCTGCACCAGCCGCAGGTGCGCGCGATCGTCCTCGTCGGCGAGTGCGACCGGGCTCAGCAGCTTGCGGGAGATGAGGTCCGTGGCGCGCATCCGTTGCCCGATCGCGGCTCTGGGCTCCGGCTGCGACCACGTGTTGAGGTCCCGGGCGGCACACAGGAACTCGGTCCGCGCGGACGCGAAGAGATGACCGGCACGCGCGACCAGCTCCGCGTCCCCTTGTACTGAGAACACCTGCTCGTTCCGCATTCCTCCAGTCTGGCAGCATGCTGCCACGCGTTCGCCGGGGGGCGTCGCGGTGGACACCATGAGGGTCATGACGATCGATACCTTCTCCCTCGGCGGAGATCTGACCATCAACCGGCTCGGTTTCGGCGCGATGCGCCTGGCGATGGGCACCTTCGGCGGCCCGCCGCGCGCTGCGGAGGGCGGCATCGCCGTGCTTCGGCGCGCCGTGGAGCTGGGCGTGAACCACATCGACACGGCCGCCTTCTACGGCAGGGGCGAGGTCCGGGCGAACGAGTTGATCCGTACGGCACTGGCCCCCTACCGTGACGGCCTGGTGATCGCGACGAAGGTCGGGCCGCTGCCCGGCCCGGACGGGAGGCCGAGCGGGCAGGCGACACCTGATCAGCTGCGCGGCCTGGTCGAGGCGGATCTGCGCTCCCTCGGCCTGGACCGGCTCGATCTGGTCTACCTGCGGGTCGGCGGAATGACCGGACCGGGCGGCGAGTCGATCGCCGAACGGTTCGCCGTACTGGCCGAGCTCCGCGCGCAGGGGCTGATCCGGCACCTGGGCGTCAGCAACGTCGACGCCGCCCAGTTCGCCGAGGCCCGCGCGATCGCGCCCGTGGCGGCGGTGCAGAACGTGCACGCCGACGATCCGGGGCTGCTGGCGCAGTGCGAGGAAGCGGGCATCGCGTACGTGCCGTTCTTCCCGCTCGGTGGTGGCCGCGAGCCGCTCGACACCGAACGGCTCGGCAAGGTCGCGGTACGTCTGGGCGCGACCACCGCGCAGGTCGCGATCGCCGCGCTGCTGGCGACCTCGCCGTCGGTGCTGGCGATCCCGGGCACCGGCCGCCTCGATCATCTGGAGGAGAACCTCGCGGCAGGGGAGCTCACTCTCAGCGAGGAAGACCTGTCCGACCTGCGAGGCTAGGAGGTCCCGCGGACCAGGCCGTCGTCACCCCTGCGGCCTGCGACGGCCGCGTGCGCGCGGCGGCCGGTCCAGACCTGGCTGAGCTGAAGGACGCTCATGCCGAACAACAGCACGCCCAAGGGGAAATGCAGGGTCTTCACATCCGCGATGCCCAGCGCCACCTGCGCCAGCGTGAGCCCGAGGAATACGGCCGCGGGCAGGATCGGCTTCGGCGAGCCACCACCCGGCCGCCACGCCAATACCGCGGCGACCAGGGACAACACCGCCGCGGCGAACACGCCGTACGCCGAAACACTGTGCAAGGTCCGTCCCCCTGGGGCGGACAGCAGCAGCGCGGCGGTGATCGGCGCGGTGAAGAGGGCGACGGTTTGCAGAATGATCGCGACCCGCAAGAACATGGGTGACTCCTCAAGACGATCTGCTCAGGACGATCTGCGACGCTGGACAGCGCGCACCAGTCCGACAACACGGCCCCCGAGAATGTGAGGTGGCAGGCCATTTCGACCGCTGTCTCGTCGGACAGGTGCGGGCAGACGAGACCAAGGGAGCAGGCGACGCCATGACCACCCCAGCCGAGCCGGAACCCGGCCAGACCGACCCGGGCCTGAGCGCGATCATGGGCGAACGGCGCCGGCTGATCAATCTCGCCTACCGGCTCCTCGGCTCCCTGGCAGATGCCGAGGATGCCGTGCAGGAGACCTACACCCGCTGGTACGCCATGTCCCGCGCGCAACAGGAGGCCATCGATTCCCCCGGCGCCTGGCTGACGACGGTCGCCGGCCGCATCTGCCTGAACCTGCTCGGCTCGGCACGCGCCAGGCGGGAGCGCTACGTGGGTGAATGGATCCCGGAGCCACTGCCCGACCGCGCCGAGTGGAGCAGCGGCCGGACGGGTGGGATCGCGGCCGACCCGGCCGACCACGTCACCCTCGACGAGTCGATCACCATGGCCTTCCTCGTCGTGCTCGACACGATGACCCCCGCCGAGCGCGTCGCGTTCGTCCTGCACGATGTCTTCCGCTATTCCTTCGCCGAAGTGGCCCAGGTCCTCGGCCGGTCACCGGCGGCATGCCGCCAGCTGGCCTCCTCGGCCCGCCGTCGCGTCCGCGAGGCGCAGGCATCCACGACCGCGACCTCGACAGCCGCCGGGAACGCGAGCATCGTCAGGGACTTCAAGCGGGCCTGGGAAGCCAAGGACGTCGAGGCGCTGGTCGGCCTTCTCGCCCCCGACGCCACGGTGATCGCCGACGGCGGTGGCCTGGTCAGCACCGCGCTCCACCCGATCGAAGGCCGCGAGCAGATCGCGCGCTACACCGCCCACATCGTCGGCCGAGCCCCCGACCTGGCGATCCTGGAACGTACGGTCAACGGCCGGCCCGGCCTGGTGGCTCAGCTCGATGGCGTCACCGTGATGGTGGCGGCATTCGACATCGCGGGCGACCAGATCAAGCACATCTGGGTGGTACGCAATCCCGAGAAGCTCCGGCCATGGACCGCACGGTAAGGAGACACCACCCACCGCGCCATGAATATCGTCAACGCTATTCGATCGCTTTTGAAACGTGCACCAGCAGATACTCGTCCCACTTCGACGGATCGGACTTGAGGTCTTTCTCCACCTGCTGCTGCACTTCCAGAAAGAAGGAGTCGGCACCCGCGAGCCTACGGACCACCAGATCGGTGCGCTCCCACCTGTCCGACCTCATTCCCATGGAGTCGGCATTCTTGAAGGTGGTCGTCCAGCCATGCTTGGCGAGGCGATCCTGCGCCACCTCAAGCGCCTCCGCGAAAGACGAGGCCCCGACATCCGTGATCAGGACGTTCACTCGCTGAATTTTCTCGTCGGATATCTGGTCGTCCGTGGTCTGCGCCACCACCGTCCCGACACTGAAAACTTCGCCGAGAGCGACCTGGTCAGCCTCCACCACCCGGGGCGCCCAGTCCGCGCAACCCTGAAGCACTATCATGCACAGAAGCGCAGAGATGCACTTGACCGGCCCAAAAACTCGCCTGCCGCCCTTTCCCCGCAACATAGCCCAAACCTCCACTTTATATATGAATCTAAGTCACCTTTCCTTATTAGCATGATGCACTATCCCCGGTAGGCTTGCGACGCGTTCGGAATCATCCGTACACACTTCAACGCTTTCCATCTCAGCCCCGCACCATTCTCCAGAGCCGCCTTAATGAAACTGAAAGCGCTTGACTTCGGTCAGAGGCCGTAGCCGCCGGAGGCTTCGATGTTCTGGGCGGTGATCCAGCGGCTTTCTTCCGAGACCAGTGTCGCGATCACCATGCCGACGTCGTCGGGCTCGCCCAGGCGGCCGAGGGCGGTGTTCGCGGCGATGGCCGGGATCAGCTCGGGGTAGCGTGCGAAGGCGTCGTCGCCGATCCGGGTCCGGGTGGTGCCGGGGGCGATGGAGTTGACGCGGATGCCGCGCTTGCTGAACTCCTTGGCCATATAGCGGGTGAGCACGGTCAGGCCGCCCTTCATCGTCGCGTAGGCGGAGTAGCCCTCCTCCGTGCCGGCGACCGACGCCGAGCTACTGGTGGTGTTGACGATGGCGCCGCCGTCGGCCAGCAGCGGCAGCAGGGTCTGGGTCAGGAAGTACGGCCCCTTGAGCAGGACCCGCATGAACTCGTCGAACAGCTCCTCGGTGGTGTCCTCGAAAAGGGCCATCCGCCCGAATCCGGCGTTGTTGACCAGGTAGTCGAACGTGTCCCGCTGCCACGTGTCGCGCAGCGCCGCGACGACGCTCTCGCGGAAGGCCGGGAAGGTCTCGCTCCTGCCGATGTCCAGCGGCAGCGCGACGGCCTGGCCGCCCTCCTTCTCGATGGCCGCGACCGTGTCGAGCGCGCCGGCCTGGTTGCCGTTGTAGGTCAGGATCACCCCGACCCCGCGCTTGGCGATCTGGATGGCGGCGCTCTGCCCGATGCCGGAGCTGGCGCCGGCGACGATGGCGACCTTCATGGTGTGCCCACCTGTTCATTCGTGGAGCCGATCAGTGCTCCGCGGGAATCGCTTCTCCTCTATTTGACCAGCTTGAGCTGCAGGAACGTTAGAATGATGCTCTTACGAGCTTGCACGATCCTCCCGACCTCAGGATTGGCGGGAGCCTGAGCCTGGTGCCAGCGCGGTGAGCAGCAGGTTCGCCAGTCTCGGGACCGCGGTGCCGGCCCTTTCGGGGGGAAGCGTCCGGAACGAGGCGATGGCCCACAGGCCGACCCGTACGTCCTCGACCGACAGCTCGGGCCGGACGGCCTCCGTACGCCGGGCGCGCTCGACCAGCCGCTCCAGCCCGCGCGCGTGGGCGCGGCGCTGCTCGGCGAACGGGAGTCCGGCGGCGTGCGAGCCGAGCACCGCGTCGTTCAGCCCTCGCGCCCGGAGCTGGTAGTTGGCGAATCGGCGGATGAGTCCGCTCAGCGCGCGCCAGGGGTCGGGGTCGTCCAGGGCGGCCCGCATCGCCGCGCCGCAGTCGGCCGCCTGCTCGGCGAGCACGGCGCCGATGAGGTCCGGGCGGGACGGGAAGTGCCGGTAGAGCGTCGCGACGCCCAGGCCGGCGCGCCGGGCGATCTCGCGCATGGGCAGCTCCAGCCCCTCCGCGGCGAAGGCGGCATGCGCGACCGCCACGATGTGCCGCCGGTTGTGTGCCGCGTCGACGCGAGGTTTCCGAGTCACTGTGGTCGCCGCCCCTCTCACATTCGCACGATCCGAAACACCTGTTCCGGTTGCCTGTTTAGCGTAGTAGCGCTGTTGTCGCCCAGGTGAAGAAGGTCATCATGTTCGCCGTCCAGTTCGACCGGTTCGGTCCTCCCGAGGTGCTCACCGTCGGTCCGTTTCCCGAGCCGCACCCGGGTCGTGACGAGGTTCGCATCGCGGTCAGGGCGGCCGGGATCTCGCCGGTCGATCTCGCGCTGCGGGCCGGCTCGAACGGACGGCTCCCCCTGCCGCACGTCCCGGGAGTGGACGCGGCCGGCGTGATCGACGAGGTCGGCGCGGAGGTCACCGGGTTCGCGGTCGGCGATGAGGTCTTCGGCTCGGTCGCCCTCTCCCGGCTCGGCGGCGCGAGCGCGGAGTTCGCCGTACTGAGGTTCTGGAGTGTGAAGCCGCCGTCGATGTCGTGGGTGGAGGCCGGCGCCGCCGGCACGAGTGTCGAGACGGCGACCCGGGCGCTCGACGTGCTCGACGTGCGGCCGGGAACGACGCTGCTGATCGACGGCGCGGCGGGCGGCGTCGGAAGCGTCGCCGTCCAGCTGGCGGTCGCCCGTGGCGCCCGGGTGATCGGCACGGCGCGGCCGGAGAGCCAGACCTTCCTCGCCGACCTGGGCGCGATCCCCACCACCTACGGGCCGGGGCTGGCCGAACGCGTCGGCGCTCTCGGCGTCGAACGGGTCGACCTGGCGCTGGACGCCGCCGGGGCCGGCTCGCTGCCCGGCCTCATCGCGCTGACCGGCGCGCCGGCGTCGGTCCTCACGATCGCCGACTTCAGCGGCCCCGAGCTCGGGGTACGGCTCTCGCGCGGCGAAGTCGGCGGCGAACCCGACGGGCGGCACGGCCTCGCCCTGGCGGCCACGCTCTCCGTGGAAGGCCTGTTCCGTGTTCCGGTCCAGGAGGTGTTCCCCATGACGGGGGCGGCCAGGGCGCACGAGGCCGCCGCGCGAGGACCCCGCCAGGGGAAGCTCGCCCTCACCGCCGACTGAGCCGACCCCGAGACCGCCGGTCCCGGACGGGGACCGACGGCCTGCTCGGCCGAGGCCGGGGACCGACCGCCTGCTCAGCCGAGGCCGGGGACGGGGACGGGGACGGGGACGGGGACGGGGACGGGGACGGGGACGGGGACGGGGACCAACCGCCTGCTCAGCCGGGGCCGGGGCCGGGGACCGGCGGCCTGCTCAGCCGAGGTCTACGCCGGGTCGAAGCGGAGGCGGAGGGTCGCCGGCCGAGCCGTCAGCTCGTACCGGGGCAGGGTGCCGGGCCCGCACGCGGCCGTGCCCACGCCGTGCTGGGCGAGGTCCAGGTTGACGTGCACCCGCTCCCCCGGCACCAGGTCCGGCAGGTGGGTGGCCCGGTCGAGGTCGGCGGTGCTCCAGCGGCGGGCGGTCAGCCCGAACACCGGATCGCCCGTCACCCTGACCCCGGGTCCGCCGCCCCCGGTGAGCTCCGCCCAGCGGACGTCGGCCCGCTGCCCGTTCTCCTGCGGGTACACGTACGGCGTCTGCAGCTCGTCGATGCTCGCGCTCCAGCGGCCGACCCTGGTGGCCATCCCGGTGTCGGGGTATGCCTCCCCCGGTCCCCGCCCGAACCAGGTGACCCGGTCGAACCGGCCCGGCAGCGACATGGCGACGCCGAGCCGGGGGATCGGCTCGCTCCACTCGCCGTCGGGCTCCACGTCCACGACCAGCTCCAGCCCCTCCCCCACGGCGATCCACCGGTACGTGACCCGCATCCCGAGGTCGGTCGCCGCCGGTGCCACCCGGGTACGCACGACCAGCCCGTCCCCGGTCTCGACCGCGTCCACCCGATGGGTGAGCCGGTCCAGGCCGAGCTGCCGCCACCGCCACTCCGCACCGCTGTACCGGTCGTTGTCGATCGGCGCCCGCCAGAGCTCCAGCGCCGGCCCGTCGACGTCGAGGCCGAACAGGCGGGTGAGACGACCGGTCACCGGGTCGAACGTCGCCCCGCCGACCTCGATCTCCTCGCCGTACGTGGCTGGGGTGAGGAAGGTGGCAGCACCTTCAGTGGCAGGGCCTTCGGAGGCAGGGCCTTCGGAGGCCCGCTCGAGAGCGGATCCCTCAGCGGGAATGACGCTCCCGGCGGGCGGGAACGGGCGGTAGGGAGTGCCGCTGAGGTCGTCCGTCCCCTGGTACGGGGTGCCGCCGGCGGTGAGCGGGACCTGGGCCCAGGCCACCTCGTGGCCCGCGTCCGCCCAGGGCTCGTCGCCGGCCAGGACGGCGCGGACGGTGAGCCATCTCTCGCCTTCCTCCGCGGGGAACGCGGGCAGCTTGACCTCACCGCCGCCGGCGGGCACCGCCAGCGGGAACGCCGCCCGCGGCACGCCCTCCGCCTCCACCTCTCCGGAGAAGGACAGGTGGGACAGGTCGCGGAAGCCGTACGTGCTCCGGACCGTCACCGAGCTCTCCGAGAAGGAGAACGCGACCGGCTCGTACACCTTCTTGAGGTCGAGCAGTCCGGGCGACGGCGTCCGGTCCGGGAACACCAGCCCGTCGATGACGAAGTTCCCGTCGTGGACCGGCTCGCCGTAGTCCCCGCCGTAGGCGTACCCGAGGGTGGGGTGGGCCAGGCCGTGGTCGATCCACTCCCAGATGAACCCGCCCGCCAGCCGCGGATACCGCTCGAACAGCTCCTGATACTCCGCGAGCCCGCCGGGCCCGTTCCCCATCGCGTGGGCGTACTCGCACTGCACGAACGGCATCCGCCGCCGCCGCGCGTCCAACTCCGGGTCGTCCAGCGGGTCCTCGACGCCCTTGCCGATGGCCTCGACCTCGGCGTGCGAGGCGTACATCCGCGAGTACACGTCCACGTCCGCGCACGACAGGTCGCCCTCGTAGTGGATCGGCCGCGACGGATCGCGCTCACGCGTCCAGGCGGCCATGGCGGCGAGGTTGCGGCCCACGCCCGCCTCGTTGCCGAGGGACCACATGACGACGCTCGGGTGGTTCTTGTCGCGTTCGACCGTGCGGCGCATCCGGTCGAGGTACGCCTCCTCCCAGCGGGGGTCGTCGCTGGGGTTGCGCCGCCAGCCGACCTGGGTGAAGCCGTGCGTCTCCAGGTCGCACTCGTCGATGACCCACAGCCCGAGCTCGTCGCACAGGTGCAGGAAGTCGGGGTGCGGCGGGTAGTGGCTGGTCCTGACGGCGTTGATGTTGTGCCGCTTCATCAGCAGCACGTCCTCGCGCATGGTCGCGTACGGCACCGCGCGCCCGTGGGAGGGGTGGAACTCGTGCCGGTTGACCCCCTTGAACAGCAGCGGCCGCCCGTTGGCGAGCAGCACCCCGTCCTCGAT
This sequence comes from Nonomuraea glycinis, assembly GCF_035920485.1. Classification (GTDB taxonomy): domain Bacteria; phylum Actinomycetota; class Actinomycetes; order Streptosporangiales; family Streptosporangiaceae; genus Nonomuraea; species Nonomuraea glycinis. The sequence goes on along the minus strand of NZ_CP109166.1, from coordinate 7,174,128 downwards.
GCCGATCGTCCGGAACCCGACCCGCACCCGGACGCTCTCCTCGGCCGTGGTGACGACGGCCTCGTACAGCCGGGGCGTCTCGGCGGTCCACGGCTCCACCTCGGCGGTGATCTCGACGCCGGGCTCCAGGCCGCTGATCCCGAGCTCGGGGACGCTGAGCAGGCCGTCCCCTTCGAAGCTGAGCGTGCCCCGCCCGCCGGCGAAGCCCGCGTGCACGAACACGTTGGCGCTCGACCGGGTGAGCGTCACCTCCCGGAAGATGCCGGGCAGCCACCACATGTCCTGATCTTCCAGGTAGCTGGCGGCCGACCACTGGTGCACCCGTACGGCCAGCACGTTGCGCCCCGGCTTCAGCCAGGGTCCCGCGTCGAACTCGGCCGGCAACCGGCTGCCGGTGGTGAACCCCAGCAGGTGCCCGTTCAACCAGACCTTGGCGTACGACTCGACGCCGTCGAAGCGGAGCCGGCCGCCGGTCCAGCCGTCCGGCAGGTCGAAGGCGCGGCGGTGGTCGCCGGTCGGGTTCTCCGCAGGGACGTGCGGCGGGTCGATCGGGAAGGGGTAGGCGACGTTGGTGTAGGCGGGCGAGCCGTGCCCGTGCAGCGGCCAGTGCGCCGGCACGGGCAGTTCGTCCCAGCCGGAGTCGTCGTAACTGGGCGCGGCGAAGTCCTCGGCGGCGCCGGCCGTGGGTGACAGGCGGAAGCGCCAGGTGCCGTTCAGGTCGAGGCTGGGGGCGTCGGAGCGCAGGGCCGCCCGGGGGTCGAGGCGGCCGGAACCAGGGGTGAAGTCTTCGCATTCCATCGCCGCAAGAGCCTAGAGGTTCGGGAGGTTTTCGTCAGCAATGTCCATCTGGCCGATCCTCGGCATAGGACGTGCGCGGGGGCCGGGACCCCCGCGCACCTCCCCGGCTCAGTCCGCCCGCCAGATCTTGCTCTGCAGATCCGCTCCGCGAATGACCTGCACCCGCCAGGGGGTGAGCCGCAGCACGTGCAGTTGTGGATCCGCGGGGCTCTTCCAGAAGTTGCCCAGGTCATAACCGGCTCCGGCCGGGCTGCCCGTGCGGTAGAGGTCCCACACCCTGCGCCTGACCTCCGCGTCTTCTTCCCATGCGGCCACGGTGTCGACGCTGACGGCGTTCTGGCGAGGGCTCCAGTAGGAGAAGGTGGTGTGCGGGTTGTTCGCCAGGTGCGCCGCCTTGACCGGCGTCCGGTACGTCGCGAGCCAGCCGATGGGGCGGCCGTCGACCGTCTCCCAGATCGGGATCAGGACGCGCGCCCGGGGACGTCCCTTGGCGTCCACGGTGGTCATGGTGGCGTAGACGATGTCGCCTATGTAGGCGTTGAACTGGCTCTCGATCGCGGCGAACGATGTTCTGGTGGCCATTGGTTCCTCCTTCTTGTCGCTGAACGGCCGTGCGCTGTCAGCCGGCGAGCGCGGGCTCGGGTTCACTGGAGCGGGGGCGGGGGCGGGAGCGGATGCCGATGGCGGTGATCAGCACGCCGAGGACCGCGGCGGCCAGCGGGACGAACAGGGCGGTCTGCAGGGCGCCGAGCCGCGCCTCGGCCGTGGTGGCGTCGCCGAGCGCGGCGACGGCGGTCACCGCCGACAGCCCGAGCGCCGTACCGAACTGGATCGAGGTGTAGAGCAGGCCGCTGGCCAGCCCTTGCTCGTGCTCGGCGATCCCGTCGGTGGCGGCCATCGTCAGCGGGCCGTACGCCAGGGAGAACGCCACGCCGAGCAGGAGCATGGTCGGCAGCATCGCGGTGTACGTCCAGTCCATCCCGATGGGCAGGAACAGCGCGTAGGCCACGACCGCCACGACGATCCCGCCGAACAGCACGCGGGCGTTGCCGAAGCGGTTCACCAGCCGCGGCGTCAGGGTGGGGGCGAGAATGGTGTCCAGGCCGATCACCAGCATGGCGAGACCGGTCTGCAAGCTGCTCCAGCCGCGCACCTCCTGCAAGTAGAGGGTCGCCACGAACTGGAACCCGGCGAACGAGCCGACGAACAGCAGTGCCCCCAGGTTGGCCCGGACGAGCGGCCCGGAGCGCAGGATGCCGAGCCGTACGAGCGGGTCGGCCGAGCGCCGTTCGATCACCACGAAGGCCGCCAGCAGAGCCAGCCCGGCGGCGAACGTCAGGATCGTGCCCGCCACGCCGTCGCCGGGGTGCTCCAGGCGGATCACCCCGTACACCAGCAGCAGCATCGACCCGGTGATGGTGAACGCGCCCGCCAGGTCGAAACCGCCGGTGGCGGGCCGCGACGGGGCGGTCTCCTTGATGAGGGGCACCGCCGCCACGAGGATCAGCGCCGACAGCAGCACCGGCGCGAAGAACACCCAGCGCCAGCCGATCGAGGCCAGCAGCCCGCCCACGACCAGGCCGAGCGAGAACCCGCCCGCGGCGGTCCCGGCGTACACACCGAGCGCCTTGGTGCGCAGCGGGCCCTCCGGGAAGTTGCCGGTGACCAGCGCCAGCCCGGCCGGCGCCATGAACGCGGCGGCCACGCCGGTGACGAACCGGGCGACCAGCAGCATCCAGCCTTCGGTGGCGAAGCCGCCGAGGCCGGAGAAGACCAGGAAGACGGTCAGCCAGAACAGGAACATCCGGCGGCGGCCCAGGACGTCGGCGACCCGGCCGCCCAGCAGCATGAAGCCGCCGTATCCCAGCACGTAGGCGCTGACGACGCCGCTGAGCATCCCGGTCGACAGGCCGAGATCGGCCCGGATGGCCGGCAGCGCCACGTTGAGCATCGCCACGTCGATGCCCTCCAGGAAGACCGCTCCCGCCAGGACGAACAGCACGCTCCAGGAGCGCGCGTCCATGCGGGCCCTTGATGTGGACATCATCCGTTTCCTTCCATAAACCTTGGTATTCAAAGTGATTGCCAGTTCCTTCTTGTAACCAAGGAGCTTGCTGGAGGAAGCTAGGGGCATGGAAGACGGCACATCAGAGTTCCCCGGTTACTGCGGGGATACCGGCGGCGACTACGACGTTCTCCAGTGGGACACGCGGGTGGACTGCGAGGTCCGGCAGATCCTCGACCGGGTCGCGGACAAGTGGTCGCTGCTGGCCATCGCGCTGCTCGACAAGCGCAGCCTCCGGTTCACCGAGCTCCGCCGCATGATCGACGGGGTCAGCCAGCGCATGCTCACCCGGACCCTGCGGCATCTGGAGCGCGACGGGCTGGTGAGCCGGACCGTCCACCCGACCGTGCCGCCCCGGGTGGACTACGCGCTCACCCCGCTCGGCGCGACGCTGCACGAGACGATCCGCACGCTCGTCACCTGGACCGAGGGCCACCAGAACGAGATCGCCGCCGCCCGCGCCGCCTACGACGTCCGTGTGGCGGCCGAGCAGCGGGCGACGGCGGACGAGGCGGCGAAGCGGGAGGCCATCGCCAGGGACGTGCTCACCGCCGGGCGCTGACCCCGTCCTCGGAGGCGGCGAGATAGCCCGCGAGCAGGCTCTCCGCGACCGCGGCCACGGCGGAGTCGTCGGGCAGGAAGTCGGGGCTGTGCAGCCCCGCGTCGGTGTCGACGCCGACGAACATCATCAGCGACGGCACCAGCGCGCCGTACTGCGCGAAGTCGTCCCCGCCGCAGGAGCGCAGCTCCTCGCTGACCGAGTGCCCCTGCTCCCGCAGCAACTCCCCGGTCCGTACGGCCAGCACCGCGTCGTTGACGAGCACCGGCTCCCCCGGGAACACCCGCACCTCGGCCTCGCACCCGTGCGCCCCGGCCACCTCCCGCACCTGCTCGGCGAAGCGCGCGTGCAGCGCCTCCCGCCAGGTCCGCGACAGCGTCCGCAGGGTCCCCCTGGCCACCGCCTCGCCTGGAATGGCGTTGGGCGCGGTGCCCGCGTGCACCGTGCCGAACGTCACCACGGTCGGCACCATCGGGTCGGTCACCCGGCTGACGAGCTGCTGGGCGGCGACGATGACCTGCGCCATGGCGACCACCGGATCGCGGGCCAGGTGCGGGTAGGCGGCGTGCCCGTCCCTGCCCCTGATCGTCACCCGGAACTCGTCGGCGGAGGCGTTGACCGCGCCGGGCGTACAGGCGATCACGCCGGCCTCCAGCACGGGCTGCACGTGCGCGCCCACCATGGCGTTCACCTGGAGGCGTTCGAGCGCGCCCGCCTCGACGATGTCCCTGGCGCCGGACGGGAAGCTCTCCTCGCGCGGCTGCAGCACCACGACCAGCGGCGCGACCCGGTCGGCGTCCTCGGCCACCGCTTCGAGGCCGGCGCGCCGCGTCCGCCGTGCCTCCAGGATGCCCGCGACCCGGTGGACCGTACGGGCGAGCGCCACCACGGCGGCCAGGTGGACGTCGTGGCCGCAGGCGTGCATGGCGCCGTTCGCCGAAGCCCACGGCACCCCGGTGCGCTCGACGAGCGGCAGCGCGTCCAGCTCGCCGCGCACGCCCACGGCCGGGCCCCTGCCGCCCACCCGGAGCATGGCGCCGGTGCCGGCGACGTACTCGACCTGCCCGTCCGGGAGCGCTTCGAGCACCCGTTTGAGCGTCGGCCCCTCCTTGCCCGACAGTCTCGGCTGGGCGTGCAGCTCCCGTCTGAGCTCCTGGGCGGCGTGCAGCTCCGCGCGCAGCACCTCGCGCAGCAGGACGTCGCGATGATGTGTTCCCGTCACGCGGCCACTCCCAGGCCGTAGACGCGGCGCGCGTTGCCGGCGCCGACCATGGTGACCACCCGCACCGCCTGCTCCGACGACCACTCGCCGTCGGCGACGAAGCCGCCGAGCACGCGGGCCATCGCCTGCCGCCACAGCACCGCCCCGAGGTGGTGCAGCTCGGCCGGCCCCCACGCGTCGGAGGAGAACAGCAGCTTGGCGAACGGCGCGACCTCCAGGCACTCGGCGACCAGCGCGTCGCTCCTCGCGCCGGTGTGGTGAACGGCCAGGCCGATGTCGAAGTAGACGTGCGGGTACGCGTGCGCGAGGTAGCCGGCGTGCCGGTGGAAGGGGTAGCAGTGCAGCAGCATCAGCGGCACGCCCACCGGCTCGGCCAGCTCGATCAGGCCGCGCAGCAGCAGCGGGTCGGCGCGGCGCAGGTCCAGGTCGGGGTCGCCGTAGCCGATGTGGAACTGCAGCGGCAGCCCCCGCTCCAGACCGGCCCAGATGAGGTGGCGCAGCAGCACCGGCTCGTCCAGGCGGGCGCCCCCCGTGGCCAGCCACCGTCCGGCCGCCTCGGTCACCTCGGCGGGCTCGGGCGGGGCGGGGTCGAAGTCGAGGCCGTGGCGGTAGGCGACGATGGTCTTGAGCCCGCGCGCCGACCGGGTGCGCTCCCACAGCACCTCGGCGAAGCGGGCGGCGAACCCGGCGGCCGTCACTCCGGTGGCGGCGACCTGCTCGGCAACGGCCTCCAGGCGGACCACCTCCTCCACCGGGACGCCGGTGACCTCGGCCATGGCGGACGGGCCGAGGATCTCCCCGGCCCGGTAGCCCGTCTCGATCAGATAGTGGCCGACACCCGAGGCCGTGAGCAGCCGCCGGTTCACCTCGTCGGCGCCGAGCACGGCACGGCGGGCCAGATAGGCCTCGGGCGAGGCGTGCGGTTCGAGGCCGAGCACGGGCGCGCAGTGGCGCAGGATGGCGTAGCCGAGCTGGGAGTCGAACTGGGTCATCCACTCCGGCACCGGCCGGTCCGACTCGGTGATCAGCTGCTCGAACTCGACCCGCGACAGGTCGTGTCCGCTGACACCGTGCGCGTGATGGTCGGCCAGCGCCAGGTCCTCGATGATCCGGTGCAGGCCCGGAGGGACGGTGAGGTCAGCGGCCATGTGCGCCCGCCCGGTCCTTGATCTCGTCGGTCATACAGCAACGTCCTACCCGCGGTGACGAACCTCAGACCGCGCCCACCCCCATGGCCCCTTGCCTCTCACCATGGCCCCTGTCCCCGAGTTCTGCTCGCCGGCGGGGTGAACGAGCCATGGGGACGGGCACGGCGTCCGTGCCCGTCCCCCGCGTTCAGCCCGCCGCTCGGGCCGTGAGGGCGACGCCGGCCTGCCTGGTCTCGCCGCTGACCGTCACCGCCACGGTGACGGTCCCCTTGCGCAGAGCCGTCAGCGTGCCGCTGTCGGGGTCGAGTACGGCGACGTGCTGCGGCTTGGCCGTGGACCGGGGACCGACGTGCAGGTTGGGCGAGCCCGACCAGCGCGCCGACACCGGGTAGGCGGCGGGGACCACCCGCGTGCCCTGCCTGACGGCGGCGCTGACCCGCGCCGGGGCGCCGATCGCGACCGTAGCGGGCGCGGTCAGCGTGAGGTCGTCCACGTGCGGGCGGACCTGAGCGCCGATCCAGGTGGGCGCGTCGACGAACCAGTTCCGCCGGACGTGCGCGGCCTCCTTGTCCGTCACCGGGTCCACCCCCCACAGCGACCAGCCGGTGAAGCCGCCGTCGCCGGGCGCGGTGGCCGGGTTCTTGCCGGAGTTGCCGTTGATGAAGTACGGCACCGCGTCCACCCGGGCGGCGTCGAACGTGCCGACGTGCGCGCCGATGTAGGCGGCGCCCTTGCCGGTCTCCCGCTGGAAGTCGGCCAGCCAGCCTTCGACCAGCGCGGCCTCCTTGCGGTCGCCGAGCTGGCTGGCCTTGCCGGGCGTCGGGTCGCGCGGCGGCACGTGGAACAGCACCGCCACCGAGCCGACCGAGCGGTCCTCGGCCGCCTTGTCGAGCTGCGCGCGCAGCAGCGCGATCTGCTCGAACCCGCCGCCGCGCAAGGTGAGCCTGGAGGTGTCGAGCGTGATGAAGCGGGTGCCCTTGTGATCGAAGCTCCGGTACGTGTTCCCGAAGGCGGCCTTGAAGGTGTCGATCTGGCCGCCCATCACCTCATGGTTACCCGGGATGTAGTGATATTTCAGCTCACCGCCGAGTTCCTCATCGAGGATCCTCTTCGCCAGCGCGAAGTCCTCCGGCGACGCCTCGTCCACCAGGTCACCGTTGATCAGCAGGAAGTCCGGCTTGGCCGCCTTGACCTCCCGCAGGATGCGGCGGGCGTTGCGCACGATGTCGCTGTCGGGGTCCCGGGCCACGAACTGGGCGTCGGACATCACCGCGAACCGCCACGGCATGTCCGCCACCTGCTCCCTGACCACCGGATCGGCCACCTTCGCCGGCTGGGGTGTCTCGACCGACGGCGGCACCTTGGCCACCAGCCCGTCGATCAGGATCTCGTTGGTGTAGCTCGCGTCGGCCTTGGTCTCCGCCACGTAGAAGCGCCGCAGCTTGAGCGGGTAGCTGACGCCCGCCGGCACCGCGAACTCGACATACTGCCAGCCGGTCCACGTCAGGTACGGCCCCCGCAGGATCTGCGACTGCCCGGTGGCGTCGTAGAACTCCAGGCTGGGCCACTCGCCCTTGCCGCTGGAGTGGATCCACAGCCCGAACGCCTGCGGCTGCCCCTCCACCACGATCTGCTGCGGCGGACTGGCGTAGGCGGCGCGGGTGGCCGTGGACTGGGTGAAGTCGTAGGCGAGCTTGAGCCCGCCGCCCTCCCGCCCCGGCGCGGCCGCCAGCGAGCCGGTGGCGCGCGCGGCGGCGAAGGTCCACGAGGCGGCGTCGTCGAAGGCGGCGACGGGCCTGTCCTCGAAGCCGACCGTGACAGGCACGGCCGTGCTCAGCTTGCCGACCTTGGCGGTGATGAGCCCGGCCCCGGTCTCCCGCTTGGCCTTGACGGTGAAGTGGCCCTGCTCGGCGGGGGTCACCTCGAACAGGTCGCGGTCGTAGTCGAGGGTGAGGTCGCCCGGTTCGATGGGCGCGGAGTTGCCGTTGCGGTCGTATCCGACGACGCCGAACGCGGCCGTGCCGCCGGCGCCTGGCAGGCCGACGCGGTCGGTGGTGGCGCCGAGCCGCCGCAGCGGTTGCAGCACGGTCAGCTCCAGGCTGCCCTTGGCCGTGCCCTTCGCGGCGGTGACCTCCGCCGTGCCGGGCACCAGGGCGTGGAACTTCCCGTCGCGGATGACGCCGTGCGCGGCCGGAGTCGAGCGCCAGCGCGGTGTTCCGCTCGCCGGTCCGTACGTCTCGTCGTATCCGGCGGCGGTGAGCCGGCGGGTGAGCCCGGGGAAGACGCGGTCGGGGCGCCCGCCACCGACCGGGGCGGCGCCGGGCGCCTTGGCCGGGTCGCTCGCGGTCTCCACCCAGAAGCCCTTGAGCCTGCCGCTGCCCTCGGGCGCATAGAGCGCGAGGCCGTTGGGGACGTGCCGCTCGCCGCCGTCGGACGGGCTGTTCTCCACCTGGGCGCCGGCCTGGCCGGGCTCGCGGGCGAGCATGGTGGAGGAGCCGCCGCCGTCGAGGTTGAGCGCGTCGGCGGCGCCCAGCTCGATCATCATGGCGGCGAGCTGGTCGAGGGTGACGCCGCGGCTGTCCGCCTGGCGGCCGTCCACGGTGAGCAGGTACATCGTGGTGCCGTCGGCGGAGAAGCCGACGGCGGTGCGCGGATGCGCGGCCTGGTCGGTGGAGTGCTGCGCCTGTCCGTCCTTGACCAGCACGTAGTTACCGCCGACCGCGGCCTTGACCTGACTGCCGTCGGAGGCCCTCGGCCGGTACGCGACCTCGACCGCGTCCCCCGGCCGGAGCGCCGCCAGGGCGGCGGCCCCGGCGTCGCGACCGAGCAGGATCGTGGTCCCGGCCGGGATCGGCCCGCTGCCGGCCGTCTGCCGCACGGCGGTGACCTTCCCGTCGACGAGCTCGACCTCGGTGACGGAGGTGGCCCCCTCGACGGCGCGGGCCCTGGTGTAGGAGCCCCACAGCGGGGTGAACAGCCCGACGCCGTCCTTCTGCACGATCTGGTTGAACTGGGTCAGCTTGACGGGCGTGCCGCCGGTCTTCGTGGCGGTGCCCTCGAAGTACATCTTCAGCACCCGGCCGACGCCGTCACCGGTGATCGCGACCGCGTTGTCGTGGCCGGCGACGGGCGACTGGACGAGCTTGCCGTTCTGGACGCCGACGCCCTGGGCTGCGCCGGAGTTGTTGATGTCGAAGAAGTCGCCGTTGACGGCCGCGACGGCTCGCGAGCGCCCGGCGGGCCCGGACAGGGGCTCGGTCTTGGACACCTCGCCGGAGAACACGTAGTCGGCGCGGGCGCCGCCGCCGAGATCGGCGGTGAGGGCGTCGGCCCGCAGCCAGCCGAGCGCGTCGAACCGGTCGAACGAGGTCAGGGAGATGCCCGGGGCGACCGGCCTGGTCTTCTTGACCGTGTCCAGGCCGTCGCCTGGCTCGGCCGCGGCGAGCATCACCGAGGGGGGCGGGTAGGACGACGCCTTCGGCGCGTCCTCCGAGGGGGGCGGGGGGTCGGCCTGCGCGGGGGCGGCCGTCAGGGCCATGGGCCCTAACAGGAGCACGGCGGCGGCCAGTGAACGGAGGGTCTGCACGACCGAACTCAATCGCCCATGGCTATAAGTTTCAAGGCTTACGAGTGAACTAAAAGATAATTTCAGCCCGAGGTACGCCGGCCGCCCCGCCTACGCCCCGCCTACGCCTTGCCCGCCACCACTCCGGCGTGCCCGTCACTCTCGTTCGCGGCACCGCTCGCAGCACCGTCCACGGCGTCATCCCCTAAAGGTCCGGCCACCTGCGCCTCCTCCGGCGCGGAGTTGATCCCGGCGTAGAGGACCAGCGGCACCGCCAGCGCCACCACCATGGACAGCACGGCGGTGCCCGAGTCGTTGACCAGCATGCCCACCACGCCGCTGACCAGCGCGCCGATCAACCCGGCGCGCAGCATGGGGGCGCGGGCGAACGCCAGCGGCACCACCCCGGCGCTGATCTTGCCGGGCCGCATGATCGCGAAGATCAGGAAGGCCAGGCCCGCGATCACGATCGGCATGAGGTTCGGCGAGAGCATGGTGTTGAGCATCGCGCCCAGCTTGCGGAAGATCATCGGCAGGAACGTGCCCTCGATCACCTGACCGACGAACCTGCCCAGATGCGTCTGCTGGGCGAGCGGCCGCTGGAAGTCGAGCACCGCGATCACCGAGACGGCCACCCCGCCCAGCCCGCAGAACCCGACGAACTTCACCACCGACACCCGCTGACCGGCCACCAGCAGCGCCGTCACCGCGATGCCCGGCACGAAGGCGATCACCCCGCCGAAGTCGCTGCCGATCCCCGGCCAGCCCGCCAGCAGCATCGCGGCCACGCCGAGCCCGGCCACCAGCCCGACCGCCACCCGCCTGCGCCCGACGCGGACCAGATGGTCGGCGGCCACGGCGGTCGTCATCAGCACCGCGGTGGCCAGCAGCGCGAACGGGATGTTGGCCAGCCCGTAATAGCGCCCGCCGACCACGGCGGTGTAGCCCATGAGGCTGTTGAACTGCAGCGTCGTCCCGGTCAGCAGGTCACCGACGAGCACCGCCCCGGTGATCCCCGCCACCACGGCGGGCGGACCCAGCGGACTGCGCCGCCACGGACCCGCCACCGCCACGCCCATGATCGCCACGGCGATGGCGATCACCCCGCCGATCAGCAGCGCCACCGGCTGGTCCCCGCGCACCCAGGGCAGCAGGTTGACCAGGTAGGTGGACACCGGGATCGAGGCGACCCCGAGCGCGGCCACCCCGACCGCGGTGGCCTTCCTGCGCCGGGACAGCACGTAGTAGGCGATCGCGTAGAAGGCCACCTGCGTGATCGCGAACCCGGTGAAGAACAGGCCGGTCGTGCTGCGCACGCTCGTGCCCATCAGGTCCGACCTGCGCAGCTCGGCCACCACCTCCTCCAGGGAGGCCCGCTCCCCCGCCTGCCACGGCAGGCCGATGATCGTGGGCGGGATCGCGATGCCCGCCGCGGTCAGCACAGTGGGCGTGATGTCGGTGAGAATGACGATGTCGTCGCGCCGGGTCGAGCGGGTGCCGAGGTAAGCGCCCGTCGCCTCGGCCCGCTTCCACATCGCCACCCGCAGGTGCGGCACCGACCCGTGGTCGCCGATCCCGGCCAGCACCACCTGGGTGTCGGCGGGCAGCTTGGCCAGCACCGCGCCCACCTCGGCGTCGGCGGCGCGCACCGCCGCCCGGCGCGCGTCGGCCGGCACCGCCTCCGGCTCCTTGGCCAGCTTGCCGTCCACCAGGTAGGGGGTGATCAGCTCGTCGACGTCCACGGCCAGCACCTGGCAGCGTGCCCAGTCGGTCAGGGCGGCGGGGTTCTCGGCGTAGAGGTCCACCTTGCCGTCGCGGTCGGCCAGCGCGAGCGCGGCGCCTCTGCCGACCGCCGTGGTGCACTGGCCCGCGCCGTGCACGGCGGTGCCGAGCGTGCCCACGTAGCCGCCGTCACGCTTGGCGAGCAGCTCGGCGAACCCGGGCACCCGCGCCCCCTCGCCCAGTTTCTCGGGGGCGGGCGGCAGGCCGCAGGCCTGGCCGTAGGCGGAGCGGATGCCCGCCGAGACGGTCATCCAGCCGTCGAACGGGCAGGCCACGGTGCCGAGCGTCTTCACCGAGACGGAGCCGAGGTCGCTCTGCCCGGCCAGCCGCCACAGGTTGGGGGTGCGCGCCGGGTCGACGTCGTCCCAGTGCAGGCCTGGCACGCCGACGAACGCCACCCGGCCGGGGGCGTCTGCGGAGACCTCCGATGTTCGGGTGCCGGGGCTGTCGGCGAGCGCTGTCGCCGTCGGCACCGCCCCCCACAACGCCGCCGCGACCAGCAGGAACAGCGCCCACCTCACCGTTGGCCCCCATACGGAGAAAGGAGCCCGCGCGTCGGAGATGACCCCGTCCGACGGCGGCGCTCATGTCAGGAAACGTGGGCAACCTAGCACGGGCCGGCCCTTGTTGACTTCCCCGCGCGGGTGCCCGAACCGGATGGGTTAAGGTGCCGATGCCCGAAGGAGAGACCGGAGGTAACCGGCGTGGCCCCTCGATATCTGTACCTCGTCCGGCACGGCGAGGCGCTGCCGGACGAGAGCGGGCTCAGCGCCGACGGCCGCCACCAGGCCGAACTCCTCGGCAGACGGCTGCGGGACGTCCCGTTCGCGGCGGTCCACCACGGCCCGCTGCCCCGGGCCGCGCAGACCGCCCGGCTCATCGCCGCCGAGCTGGACTGTCCCGACGTGCGGGTGTCGGACGCGGCCGGCGACTTCATCCCGTACGTCCCCGCGCCCGAGGAGCTGCCGCCGGAGGCGACCGGCCATCTGACCGGCTTCCTCAGCCACTTCGGCCCGGAGGATCGCGACCGTGGCCGGGCCCTGGCCCAGGAGGCGCTGGACCGGTTCACCGGCCCGGTGGCGGGCGAGCGGGACCGCCACGAGCTCGTCGTCACGCACAACTTCCTGATCGGCTGGCTGGTGCGGGACGCCTACAGCGCTCCCCCGTGGCGCTGGCTGGGGATCAACCAGGCCAACGCCGCCCTGACCGTCATCCGCTACGCCCCGGACCGGCTGCCCGCCGTCCTGGTCCACAACGACATGACGCACCTACCCGCCGCACTCCGCTGGACCGGCTTCCCACCGGAACTGCGCGCCTGACCCGTGCCCCCGGCCCCGGGAGCCTGACCCGTGCCCCCGGCCCTGGGAGCCTGACGCCCGCCCCGGCCCCGGGAGCCTGACGCCCGCTCTCGGCCCTGGGGTGGGCCGAGGGGCGCCACACCACCCGGCGGCGGGGCCGGGCGTCACCACAGGGCTCCGATCACCACGCCCGCCACGATCACCGCCATGACGGCGAAGCGGAACGCCGCCATCCGCGCCCGGGAGCTCATGAAGGCCCCCTCAGGCGTCGGGGTCGAGGCCGGCACGCTCTTCCAGGCGCGTGATGCGCTCCAGGAGAGGCTGGAGCTGATCGCGCACCACGGAGGCCAGGAGCTGGGCCATGTCCGCCGGATTCGCCGCGTCCGCCGGTTGGGCCGGTCTCTGGGCCTGGGCGCGCAGGTGGACGTACCCCGCCAGGGCCGCCACCACGGCGCGTCTGGTCAGCCGGGGGTCGGCGCCGAGCCCGCGCAGGACCTGCCCGGCGGTCCCGTCGGGCTCGGCGACGAGGCCGAGCAGGAGGTGCTCGCAGCCGACGTAGTTGTGCCCGAGCGAGGTGGACTCCGTGACGGCGAACTCCAGCGCGTTGGCCGCCGTCCCGCTGAAGCGCCGCGCCGGTCCGGCCTCGCCCGGCGGCGGCGCGGGCGTCCGCTGCGCAAGGTCGCGGCCGACCTGGCCGGGCTCGATGTCCATGGCGCGCAGCACGTGCAGGGCGAGGTTGCCGCCCTCGTCGAGCAGGCCGGCGAGCAGGTGCCCGGTGCCGACGGCCGTGGCGCCGGCCGCGCCGGCCCGATCGGCCGCCAGCTTGAGCACGGTGCGCGTCCGGTCCGTCAGGTGGATCAGCGCCCCCGTGGGCACCTCGAGGTCGAGGTCGGTCAGCACCGTCTCCCTGATGGCGGTCACCCGGCGCACCGCCTGCTCCAGGGCCCGCTGGCAGACCGCCGACACCGGCACCCCCGCCTCCTTGACCGCCTCCGCCAACTCGTCCGGCAGATAAACGTTGATCTTCGGCACCGCACGCACCTTCCGCTTGGAATAACCCCAATATAACCCCATGAGGAGTACGCGCAATCGGCGAAAAGGACATCCGATCACTGGTATTGCCGCGCACATCAGCGCAGACTGGAAAGACGGCGATCCCGCGAACCAGTGGAGCACCCGTGGACAACCATCTTGATCACATGCCGGTTCTCTCCAGAGGCAAGCACCGCAACCCGAAACGGGGCGCCTGCTTCATGGAGCTAGCTTCCTACCTGGCCGGAGAGCGGTGGAGCGACCACCCGGCCTGTACGCATCCGTTGCTGGCCGCCCTCGCCCGCCTGGTCAACGACAACACCTCGGACGACAAGCGGGGCCGGCTCATCGGGCTTGTCCCCTCCATCATCGGCCTGTCCAGCGATGACCTGCGGGTCGACGCCCGGCTCTCGCTGCGCTGCGCGACCACGGCGCTGCCGGTGGCCGCGGCCGAGCGTCAGCTCGCGCTGGCGGTGTCCATCCTGGCCGCCGAGGAGATGCTGGCCAGGCTCGACGGCCTGCCGCCAGGGCGGCTGAGTGAGCAGACCCAGGAGGCGATGGCCCAGGTCCCGCAGGCGGCGGCCCAGGCGCACAGGTTCAGCCGGGCAGCGCGGATCACCGAGAAGGGCTTCCGTCGCTACGCGGCGCCCAACGCGGTGCAGCTGTCCGTGGTGGGCATCGTCCAGGCGTGCATCCCCGATCCGGACACGCTGCTGCGCGAGCTGCTGACGGCCGCGATCGCCGACTGCAGGCAGCTCATCCGCGGCCCGGCCGACACGGCCGACCCGGTTGTGCCCCTCCCGGCGTTCGCGGAGCCAGGAGGCTGATCTTCCTCGACGCGCGGTTCACGTACCGGATCTGTCAGGATCCCTCCTGCGGGTGTCCTGCGTCCGCCCTGCGCCGGGTTCGGCGGACGACGTAACATGTCCGGCACCATGCAGCAGGAGACCCGCAGGTCCCCGTACGCCGCATCCGCGAGAGGAAGCCGACATGTCCGAGACAGAGCGGGCCGAAGAGGTCCGCCTGGCCGTCTACGGTGGATTCGCCCGCATCGGCCGCGCTCCCGGCGCGGCCGAGCTGGCGGCCCGCACCGGGTTCGACAACCGGGAGGTACGGCAGGCGCTGGAGCTCCTGCACCAGACCCGCGACCTGGTGATCGACACCGCCACCGGTGACATCGTCATGGCGCACCCCTTCTCCTCGGTGCCTCTCGGGTTCTCCATCATGGGCTCGCGGACCCTGTGGTGGGGCGGCTGCGCGTGGGACTCCTTCGCGATCCCGCACCTGCTCCGGGACGAGCCGGACGTGCTGGTGGCCACCCGGTGCCCGGCCTGTGACGCCCCGCACGCCTGGGTCGCCCGCCGCGACACCCCTCCCCCGGGCGATCAGGTCGCCCACTTCCTCGTCCCCGTCGCGCACATGTGGGACGACATCGTGCACACCTGCGGCAACCAGCGCCTGTTCTGCTCCACCGGCTGCGTCGACGCCTGGCTGAAGCGCACCGGGCGCGAGCGGGGCTATGTGATGGACCTGCCCACGCTGTGGCGGCTGGCCCGCGGCTGGTACGACGGGCGCCTGGAGCGCGGCCACATCCGCCGGGACCCCTCGTCGGCCGCCGCCCACTTCACCGCCGCGGGCCTGCACGGCGCCTTCTGGGGACTCCCCGAGCACTAGCGATATTCGACACCATATTCGAGATAATGCCTGGCCAGGCGATGAATGCGCACGTCAGGCAAGCCTCTCCTTCGTTGCGGACTATTGGCATTTATGCCTGAATGTCGGATGAATAGCTGTTGTGGGGAGGGGTTTTCATGACCATCGAGCTGGAGCGGACGCACTCGCCGGAGAAGCATCACAGCCATCGGGACGTGACCGGTGGCTGGCTGCGGCCGGCGGTGTTCGGGGCGATGGACGGACTCGTCTCCAACTTCGCGTTGATCGCCGGAGTGGTGGGCGCCGCGGGGGCCGGACGAGGAGCCGTAGTGGCCGGCTTCGCCGGACTGGCGGCGGGGGCCTGCTCGATGGCGGCGGGCGAGTACACGTCGGTGAAGTCGCAGACCGAGCTGATGCGCGCCGAGATCGCCGTCGAACGGGGCGAGCTGGCTCGTAACCCCGAGGGCGAGCAGGCCGAACTCGCCGCCCTCTACCGCTCCCGCGGCCTCGACGCCGACCTGGCGGACAAGGTCGCGGCGGGCCTGTCGGCCGACCCGGAGCAGGCGCTGCGGGTGCACGTACGCGAAGAGCTCGGCGTGGACCCGGACGACCTGCCGTCGCCGCTGCTGGCGGCTGGAGCGTCGTTCTGCGCGTTCGCGGCGGGGGCGCTGGTGCCGCTGGTGCCGTTCCTGTTCGGCGCGGCCGGCCTGGTGGCCGCCGTGGTGCTGAGCGTGGTGGGCCTGTTCGTCTTCGGCGCGGTGGTGGCCGGCATGACCGCCCGCCCCTGGTGGCTCGGCGGCCTGCGCCAGCTCGCGCTCGGCGTCGGCGCGGCCACGGTGACCTTCGGCCTCGGCCACCTCCTGGGCGTCACCGTGTCCTGACCCGGGCCTCTGCCTAGACGCGGACCCTTCCCAAACCCGGGCCTCTTCCCAGACGCGGACCCTTCCCAGACGGGGCCTCCTCCCAGACCGGGCCTCCTCCCAGACCGGGCCTCCTCCCAGACCGGGCCTCCTCCCAGACCGGGACTCTTCCCAGACCGGGACTCTTCCCAGACGTGGAAAGGTCAGGGACGGCCGGAGACCGCCAGGTTGACCCCCAGCGCCACCAGGGCGCCGCCGGTGAGCCCGTCGACAGCGCGGCGGACGGCCCGCTTGGCGAACACCGCGCGCAGCGCGGCGACCACGTTGGCCACGACCAGGAACCACGCCACGGTCCCCGCCAGCGCGATCAGCGACAGCACCAGCGTGTCCGCCGGCGCGGCCCCCGGCGACACGAACTGCGGCACCAGCGCCACGAAGAACAGCGCCGCCTTGGGGTTGAGCACGTTGGTGAGCAGCCCTTCGGTGAACGCCGCCCACGGGCTCCTGCCCCCGGACTCGGCCACGTCCAACCGCAGCCCCCCGTCACCGCGCACGGCCGAGCGCAACGCCTTGCCCCCCAGATAGAGCAGATAGGCGGCACCCACGACCTTCACCACCGTGAACGCCACCGCCGAAGCGGCCAGCAGCGCGGCGACCCCGGTCGCCGCCGCCACCACCCAGGCGAACACGCCGATGGAGATCCCCACCGCCGCCGCCATCCCGTGTGCCCGCCCCGAGGAAGCGGACCTCCGTACGACCACGGCGAAGTCAGGCCCGGGCGACATCGCCCCCAGCATCACCACGCCCCCAAAAGCCACAATCTGCGCAAAAGACGTCACCCCCCAACCCTAGGCCGCCCCAGCCTCAAGAACGGGGATCTCGGCCCGAACCCGGCCCGAGACCCGCGCCGCAGGTACGAACGAGGCGCGAGCCCGGAGACGCGGGGGCGGGGTCAGCGCTTGTGGCGGGTGCGCTTGAAGATGGCGCGCAGGGTCAGCAGGAGGGCGATGCCGACGATCTGGCCGCCGAGCACGATGCGGTTGACGTCGACGGCCGGGTGCCAGCGGACGTCGCCGTTCTTGACGACGAACACCCCGGCGGGCGTCGCGCCGACACCGTAGCCGCCGCCGCTCCCGCTGCCCGCCTCCCCCTCGTTCTTCCGGCCCTCACCGCTGCCGCCGCCACCCCCGTGGGCGATCCTGGCGACCGGGATCACCAGGATGTCGCCATGCTGGATGGGGTCCCCGAAGACGCGCTTGACCGTGGCGGAATCCTTTGACTGCTCGACCAGCTCCGTGATGTCCATCCCTCATGGTCACCCGGTGGCAGCCGTTCAGTCGAATCCCGGTGACGGCCCGCCTGATCCGGCCCCGGTGAGGCGGGCCGGGACCGGGTCAGCCGCGTCTGCCGCGCAGCTGGCGGTAGTGACGGACCAGGCTCTCGGTGGACGCGTCGGGGAAGGTCGTCGGAGGCTCTTCGGAGGTGAGCGCGGGCGCCAGGTCCATCGCCATCTTCTTGCCGAGCTCGACCCCCCACTGGTCGAAGGAGTCGACGCCCCAGATCGTCCCCTGGACGAACACCAGGTGCTCGTACAGCGCCACGAGCTGGCCGAGCGTGGCCGGGGTCAGCCGGCGGGCGAGGATGGTGGAGGTGGGACGGTTGCCGGGCATCACCTTGTGCGGCACGACGTCGGCGGGCGTGCCCTCGGCGGCGATCTCCTCGGCCGTCTTGCCGAACGCCAGCGCCGAGGTCTGCGCGAGCATGTTGGCCATCAGCAGGTCGTGCATGCCCTCGCGATCCTCATGCGGCTCGGCGAAGCCGATGAAGTCGGCCGGCACCAGGCGGGTGCCCTGGTGCAGGAGCTGGTAGAAGGCGTGCTGGCCGTTGGTGCCCGGCTCGCCCCAGAAGATCGCGCCGGTGTCGACGGTGACGGGGGTGCCGTCGGCGCGCACGGACTTGCCGTTGGACTCCATGGTGAGCTGCTGGAGGTAGGCGGGGAAACGGTGCAGGCGCTGGCTGTAGGGCAGCACGGCGTGGGTCTGGGCGTCGAAGAAGTCGGTGTACCAGACGCCGAGCAGGCCGAGCAGCACCGGCATGTTGGCCTCGAAGGGGGCGGTGCGGAAGTGCTGGTCCATGGTGTGGAAGCCGGCCAGCATCTCACGGAACCGGTCCGGCCCGATGGCGATCATCAGGGAGAGCCCGATGGCGCCGTCGTAGGAGTAGCGGCCGCCGACCCAGTCCCAGAAGCCGAACATGTTGTCGGTGTCGATGCCGAACTCGGCGACCTTGGCGGCATTGGTGGACACGGCCACGAAGTGCTTGGCCACGGCGTCCTCGCCGAGCGCGCCGGTCAGCCACTGGCGGGCGACCTTGGCGTTGGTGAGGGTCTCCAGGGTGGTGAAGGTCTTGGAGCTGACCACGATCAGCGTGGTCGCGGGGTCGAGGTCGGCCAGGCTGCCGGTGATGTCGGCCGGGTCGATGTTGGAGACGAACCTGGCCTGGATCCCGGCGTCGGCGTAGTCGCGCAGTGCCTCGTAGGCCATGGCGGGGCCGAGGTCGGAGCCGCCGATGCCGATGTTGACGACGGTGGAGATCGGCCGGCCGGTGGCGCCCTGCCACTGCTTCGAGCGGACCTTCTCGGCGAAGGCGCTCATCTTGTCGAGCACGGCGTGCACGTCGCGGCTCACGTCCTGGCCGTCGACGACGAGGCCGGCGTCGGCGGGAGCGCGCAGCGCGGTGTGCAGCACCGCGCGGTCCTCGCTGACGTTGATGTGCGCCCCGGTGTACATGGCCTCGATGCGGTCGCGCAGGCCCGCGCGCTCAGCGAGGGCCACGAGCAGGCCGATGGTCTCGCCGGTGGCGCGGTGTTTGGCGTAGTCGAGGAAGAGGTCGCCCGCGGTGACCGTCATCCGGGCGGCCCGCTCCGGATCCTCCGCGAACAGCTCCCTCAGGTGTCTGCCCGCCACCTCGCCGTGGTGCTTGGCGAGTGCCGCCCACTCCTGGCTCTGGGTGATGTCGCTGCTCACGTTTCCTCCTCGCGCCGTCACACTGCGATCACATGGTCCCGTACCGTCGTACCCCCGGATGCCGGATTCCGCGCATGGCGGAGCGGCGTGTCCGCCGGGCGCGGGGTCAGTGGGATTCGCGGCCGGGCGCGTCTCCGCTGGATCCGGTGAGGAAGTCGAGGTCGGCGCCTCGGTCGGCCTGGTTGACATGGTCGATGTAGAGGCGCTGCCAGCCGCGTACGGGCTCGGCGTGGCCGCCCATCGCGGGCTTCCTGGCGGCGAACTCGGCCTCCGGCACGTCGACGTCGAGCCGTCTGGCCGCCACGTCGAGCACGATCGGGTCGCCGGTGCGCACCCTGGCGAGCGGCCCGCCGGCCGCGGCCTCGGGCGAGGTGTGCAGCACGACCGTGCCGTAGGCGGTGCCGCTCATCCGCGCGTCGCTGATCCGCACCATGTCGCGCACGCCCTTGGCCAGCAGCTTGGCGGGCAACGGCAGGTTGCCGACCTCCGGCATGCCCGGGTAGCCCTTGGGCCCGCAGCCGCGCAGGACCAGCACCGAGGTCTCGTCCACGTCGAGCTCCGGGGAGTCGAGCCGGGCGTAGACGTCCTCGATGCTGTCGAAGACGACGGCCTTGCCACGGTGCTGCAGCAGCTCGGGCGAGGCGGCGGCGGGCTTGATCACCGCGCCGTTGGGGGCGAGGTTGCCGCGCAGCACGGCGATGCCCGCGTCGGGCAGCAGCGGGTCGGCGCGCCGCCGGATGACGCTCTCGTCCCAGATCTCCGCGTCGTCGAGGTAGTCGACGAGGGGGCGGCCGGTGACGGTCACCGCCGTCGGGTCGAGCAGGTCGGCGATCTCCTTGAACACGGCGAGCAGCCCGCCCGCGCGGAACAGGTCGTCCATCAGGTGCCGGCCGGCCGGCAGGAGGTCGACCAGCAGCGGCACCCCTGATCCGGTGCGGTCGAAGTCGTCCAGGTCGAGCTCGACGCCGAGGCGGCCGGCGATGGCCAGCAGGTGGATGACGGCGTTGGTGGAGCCGCCGGTCGCGGCCAGGGTGACGATGGCGTTGAGGAAGGAGCCGCGGGTCATCACCTGACTCGGGCGGCGTCCCTCGCGGACCAGGTCGACGGCGAGGCGGCCGGTCTCGTGGGAGCGTTCGAGCAGCCTGCTGTCGGGGGCCGGGGTGCCGGACGTGCCGGGCAGGGTCATGCCGAGGGCCTCGGCCATGCAGGCCATGGTGGAGGCGGTGCCCATCGTGTTGCAGTGGCCGCGGCTGCGGATCATCGCGGACTCGGAGTCGATGAACGCCTTGCTCGACAGCGTGCCGGCGCGCACCTCCTCGCTGAGCCGCCACACGTCGGTGCCGCAGCCGAGCGGGGTGCCGCGGAAGGTGCCGGTCAGCATCGGGCCGCCGGGCATCACCACGGCGGGCAGGTCCACGGAGGCGGCGGCCATGAGCAGCGACGGGATGGTCTTGTCGCAGCCGCCGAGCAGCACCACGCCGTCGATCGGGTTGGCGCGCAGCATCTCCTCGGTGGCCATGGCGGCGAGGTTGCGCCAGAGCATGGCGGTCGGCCTGACGTTCGTCTCGCCGAGGGACACGACCGGCAGGTTGAGCGGGATGCCGCCGGCCGCCCAGATGCCCTGCTCGACGCTCTTGCCCACCTCGTTCAGATGGGAGTTGCAGGGTGTCAGGTCGGAGGCGGTGTTGGCGATCGCGATGTGCGGGCGCTCGCCGTCGAACGCCTCGCGAGGCAGGCCCCGCCGCATCCAGGCACGGTGCATGTAGGAGTTTCTGTCATTACCGGAATACCACTGCGAACTGCGGAGGGACATATTCGCACCTTAAACCAGCCGCCCCGGTGAGGTGATAGCCCACCCCTCCGATGACTGCCGGCGATCACCTGACGCCGTCGGCCCGAGTGACGTCTACACCGGCCTTGCAGAGGGCATGGGCCACACCATGGAAAACATCGATGCCTACTGGCGTGCGGCCAACTATCTGTCCGTCGGGCAGATCTACCTGCTGGACAACCCGCTGCTGACCGAGCCGCTGCGCCCGGAGCACATCAAGCCGCGCCTGCTGGGGCACTGGGGCACCACCCCCGGGCTGAACTTCTGCTTCGCCCACCTCAACCGGATCATCCGCGAGCGCGACCAGGACATGATCTACATCGCCGGCCCCGGCCACGGCGGCCCGGCGGCGGTGGCGCACTCCTGGCTGGAGGGCTCGTACACCGAGCGCTACCCCGACGTCACCCAGGACGCGCCGGGCATGCGGCGGCTGTTCCGCCAGTTCTCCTTCCCCGGCGGCATCCCCAGCCATGTGGCTCCCGAGACGCCCGGCTCCATCCATGAGGGCGGCGAGCTCGGCTACGCCCTGGCCCACGCCTACGGCGCCGCCTTCGACAACCCCGGCCTGGTGGTGTCCTGCGTGATCGGCGACGGCGAGGCGGAGACCGGCCCGCTGGCGGCCAGCTGGCACTCCAACAAGCTGCTCGACCGCGAACGCGACGGCGTGGTGCTGCCGATCCTCGCGCTGAACGGCTACAAGATCGCCAACCCGACCATCCTGGCGCGTATCCCCGAGGCGGACCTGTTCAAGCTGCTGGAAGGGTACGGCTACCGACCGCATCTGGTCGGGCCCGACCACGCGGAGATGGCGGGCACGCTGGACGAGGTGTTCGACCAGATCGCCGCCTATCGCGCCGGTGACGACTCCCGCCTGCCTATGATCATCCTGCGTACGCCCAAGGGCTGGACCGGGCCGCGCGAGGTCGACGGCCTGCCGGTCGAGGGCACCTGGCGTGCCCACCAGGTGCCGCTGGCCAAGGTCCGCGACAACCCGGCGCACCTGGCGATGCTGGAGGAGTGGATGCGCTCGTACCGGCCGGAGGAGCTGTTCGACGAGCGGGGCGGCCCGATCCCGGCGATCCTGGGGACGGTGCCGGAGGGCGCCCGCAGGATGAGCGCGAACCCGCACGCCAACGGCGGCGAGTTGCTGGCCCCGCTGCGCCTGCCGGACTTCCGTACGCACGCCGTCGAGGTCAAGTCGCCCGCCGTGCAGACCAGCGAGCCGACCAGGGTGCTGGGCACGCTGCTGCGCGACGTGATCGCCGAGAATCCGCGCACCTTCCGGCTGATGGGGCCCGACGAGACGGCCTCCAACCGGCTCAGCGCGGTCTTCGAGACCACCGACCGCGCCTGGAACGCCGAGCGGCTGCCCACCGACGAGCATCTCGCGCCCGGCGGCCGGGTGATGGAGGTGCTCAGCGAGCACCTGTGCCAGGGCTGGCTGGAGGGCTATCTGCTGACCGGCCGGCACGGCCTGTTCAACTGCTACGAGGCGTTCATCCATATCATCGACTCGATGTTCAATCAGCACGCCAAATGGCTGGAGTCGTCGCAGAAGATCCCGTGGCGGCGGCCGGTGGCCTCGCTCACCTACCTGCTGTCGTCGCATGTGTGGCGGCAGGATCACAACGGCTTCAGCCACCAGGATCCGGGCTTCCTGGACGTGGTGGTGAACAAGAAGGCCTCGGTGGTGCGCGTCTACCTGCCCCCGGACGCCAACACGCTGCTCTCGGTCGCCGACCACTGCCTTCGCTCACGCGACTACGTCAACGTCATCGTGGCCGGCAAGCAGCCCGTCCTCGACCTGTTCACCATGGACGAGGCGATCGCGCACTGCACCCGCGGCCTGGGCATCCTGCCCTGGGCCTCCACCGACGACGGCGTCGAGCCCGATGTCGTGCTGGCCAGCGCCGGGGACGTGCCGACGCTGGAGACCCTGGCCGCCGCCGCCATCCTGCGCGAGGAGCTGCCCGAGCTGAAGGTCCGCGTGATCAACGTGGTCGACCTGATGCGCCTGCAGCCCTCCTCCGAGCACCCGCACGGCATGCCCGACAACGAGTTCGACACGCTGTTCACCACGGACCGGCCGATCATCTTCAACTTCCACGGCTATCCCACCCTGATCCACCAGCTCACCTACCGCCGGCACGGCCACGCCAACCTGCACGTACGCGGTTACAAGGAGGAGGGCACCACCACCACGCCCTTCGACATGGCCATGCTCAACGACATCGACCGCTTCCACCTGGTCATGGACGTCATCGACCGGGTCCCCGGCCTCGCCAGCAAGGCCGCCCACCTGCGCCAGCGCATGTCCGACGCACGGTTGCGGGCCCGCGCCCACACCCGCGTCCACGGCGAGGACGCCCCCGAGATCAGTGGATGGACATGGCCCAGCACATACTCGTCCTGAACACCGGCTCCTCCTCCATCAAGTACGAGCTCATCGACACCGCCTCGGGGGCCCGGCCCGCCAGAGGGCTGATCGAGCGCATCGGTGACGGTGCGGGCCTGCTGACCCATCACCTCGCCGACGGGCCGCCGTACGAGAAGAAGGGGCATTTCGCCGATCACGCGCAGGGGCTGCGCGCGGTGCTGGAGGCGTTCCGGACGGCGGGACCCGAGCTCGACCCGGTCGCGGTGGGGCATCGGGTGGTGCACGGCGGGACCCGGTTCCCCGCGGCGGTACTGGTCGACGAGGAGGTGATCGCCGCCGTCGAGGAGCTGGCGCCGCTGGCCCCGCTGCACAACCCGGTGAATGTCACCGGCATCCGGGTGGCGCAGGAGGCCTTCCGCGGCGTGCCGCAGGTGGCGGTGTTCGACACCTCCTTCCAGCTCTCGCTGCCTCCGGAGGCGTACACCTACGCGGTGCCGCGCGAGTGGCGTGAGCGGCTCGGCGTGCGGCGCTTCGGCTTCCACGGCACCTCGTGCGCGTACGTGTCCCGGCGGGCGGCCGCCCTGCTGGGCCGCGACCCGCACGAGGTCAACCTGATCGTGCTGCACCTCGGCAACGGCGCCAGCGCCACCGCGATCGAGGGCGGCCGCAGCGTCGACACCTCGATGGGGATGACGCCGCTGGAAGGGCTGGTGATGGGCACCCGGTCCGGGGACGTCGACCCGGCCCTGTGCGGCTATCTGGCCAGAGTCGCCGGACTGGACGCCCAGGACGTGGAGAAGGCGCTCGGCCACGGCGGTGGCCTGCTCGGGCTCGCGGGCACCGGCGACATGCGCGAGGTCCGCCGGCACGCCGCGGCCGGCGACGCCGGGGCCCGGCTCGCCCTCGACGTCTACTGCCGGCGCATCCGCAAGTACGTGGGCGCGTACTACGCGGTGCTCGGCCGGGTGGACGCGGTCGTGTTCACCGGCGGCGTCGGCGAGAACGACGCCGCCACCCGGGCCGCCGCACTGGCCGGGCTCGACCGGCTCGGCATCGTCGTCGACCAGGAGCGCAACGAGGCCGCGCGCGATGACGAGCGAGCCGTCTCGCCGCCCGGCGCGGAGGTGGCGGTGCTCGTCATCCCCACCGACGAGGAGTGGGAGATCGCCAGGCAGACGCTGGAGCTGCTCGGCTGATCACACCGCGGCGACGCGCCGTACCGCGGCCACGATGTCGGTGTTGGGCAGGCCCTTGAGTAAATACTCCTGTACGCCGACGCGCCGCATCTCGTCGACGGCCCCGGAGTCGCCGTACGCGGAGAAGGCCATGACGCGGGTGCGCGGGGACAGCCGGCGGATCTCGTGCGCCGCCCAGGCGCCGCCGCCCGGCATCCGGACGTCGAGGATGGCGACCACCGGGGTGTGCCGGACCGCGAGCTGGATGGCCTCGTCGGCGTCGCTCGCGGTGGCGACCACGTCCAGGTCGGGCTCCGCCGCCAGCACCTCGCTCAGCACCTCGCGGATCAGCGGCTCGTCGTCGCCGATGAGCACGGTGAGCCGTTCGCGCCGTTCGGGCTGTTCGCGCTGTTCGCTCACGGCGCCTCGCGCCGCACGGCCGGCACCCAGAACTCGACGCTGGCGCCGGAGCCGGGCTCGCTGCGGATGTTCCACCAGCCGCCGGCGACCTCGGCGCGCTGGCGCATCTCGATGAGGCCGAAGTGGCCGTGTTTGACCTGGCTGTCCACCTGTTCGGCGAAGCCGACGCCGTCATCGGTCACCCGGACGTACACGCCCTGGTCGGCCGAGGTGAGCGAGACCTTCACCGCGCTCGCCCTGGCGTGCTTGCGGACGTTGGTGAGAGCTTCCTGGCAGATGCGGAAGATGGTGATCGCCGTCTCGGACGGCGGCTCGGCGGCGAGGTCGTGGGTCAGCTCGTACGTCAGCCCGGCCCCCACCACCACCTGGTCGAGATAGCTGGACAGGCCCTGCACCATGCCGTCGCTGTCGATGCCCGGCGGGTGCAGCCGGAAGGTGAGGTTGCGCAGGCGGCCGATGGAGGCGTTGACCGTCTCGTTGAGCCGCAGCAGCGCGTCCGCGTGCTCGGCCGGCGCCTTGGTGGCGAGCAGCTGCAGGCGCATGCCGACGGCGACCATGGACTGGATGGTGTCGTCGTGCACGTCCCAGGCGATGCGCCGCCGCTCCATCTCCTGGGCCCGCACCAGATGCGCCAGCAGCTGGCCGCGCTCGTCCAGGGCGCGTTCGACGGTGCGCCGCTCGGTCATGTCACGGGTCACCTTGCCGAATCCGCGCAGCTGCCCGGCCTGGTCGTACAGCGCGGTGATGACCACGTTGGCCCAGAATCGGGTGCCGTCCTTGCGCACCCGCCAGCCCTCGTCCTCCAGCCGCCCGTCGACGGCCGCCGTGGCCAGCTCGCGATCGGGCTTGCCGTCCGCCACCTCCTGCGGCGAATAGAACGCCGAGAAGTGCCTGCCGATGATCTCCTCGGCCCGATAACCCTTGATCCGCTGCGCGCCGGTGTTCCAGCTCACCACGTGGCCGGTCGGGTCCAGCATGAAGATGGCGTAGTCGACCACGCACTGGATCAGCAGGTTCAGGTCGACGTGCTCGTACTCGGGCATAGGGCAGCTTCGCATGCCGGTGCCGCCACGTGCCAACGGCTCGGATTCAGACGCGGGTGGGATCGGGAGCAAGTGCAGCGAGAGGTGCCGCGAGCTCACACCAGACCACCTTTCCGCCTGCGTGCTGTGATATCCCCCAGCGGGAGGAGAGCCGTCCGATGACGTGCATGCCCCATCCGTCGCCAGGGCCGGGCTCGCGCGCTTTCGGCATCTCCTCGCTGGAGTCGCCGACCTCGATCCGGATATGCGTCGATCCCCCGGTCAGCCGCAGCACGGGGGCGCCTGCCCCGTGAATGAGCGCGTTGGTCACCAGCTCCGAGACGACCAGCAGCACGTCCTCGTGCCGTCCGGCGTAGTGCCAGGCGTTCAAGGCGTCGCGCACGATCTGGCGGGCCACGGTGATGCTGCCCATCTCCTCGCTCAGGTGGCGCTCCACCGCGAACGACTCAGTACGGATGCCCATTCTTCCACTTTCGGACACCCAAGGATTGGTCACGAGACGCAGGCGTGCCGGGATGCCTGATGCGTTCGGCCAGTTGCCTCTAGTGCAGATGCACTAGTCCAGCAGCCCCTCGCGCCTGGCGATCGCCACCGCCTCCAGCTTCGACCGGGCGCCGAGCTTCTCCAGCACGCGCTGGACATGATTGCGCGCCGTGTTGCGCGCCACGCCGAGCCGCTCGCTGATCTGGTCGGTGCTCACGCCCTCCGCCAGCAGCAGCAGCGTCTCCCGCTCCCGGCCGGTCAGCGCCCCGCCCGCGGTCCACGTACGGCCGGTCAGCCGGTCCAGCACCCCCGACAGCAGGCCCGGGCCGAACACCACGCCGCCCGCCGCCACCTCGCGCACCGCCTCCTCCAGTTCCTGCAACCCCGACGACTTCTCCACCAGGCCGGCGCCGCCGGCCTCGACCACGCGCACGGCCACCGAGGCGGACGCCTCGGCCGTCAGCACCAGTACGCGGGTCTCGGGAGCGGCCGCCGAGATCGTGCCGATCGCCGCGATCCCGTCGCCGTCGGGCAGGCGGCGATCCAGCACCACCACATCGGGCCGCCAGCGGCGGGTGTCGGCCACCGCCGCCGCGATCGAACTGGACCTGGCCACGACCTCGATGCCCGGGGCGTGACCGAGCGCCATGCCGATGGCCTCGGCCACCATGTCGTGATCCTCGACCAGCACCAGGCGGATGGGAGCGACCGCCAGAGGGTCAGATAAGGGCGACATGGTCGGTAACTCCCCCCTGATGCGCGCTGTAGGCCCTTCCATTGTCACGCTTCTCACACTTCCTCACTCCGCCGGAGTAAGAGCGGCCGGGGTGAGGGTGACGGGCGGCTTCGGGCCCGGGTGGCCGCACGGCCGTGGGGGCAAGCCCTGAGCGTCAGGTAGATCTTTGGTTGACCGTCCTCGCTACTACCTCAAGGCGCGGTCATCAGGGAGAATTGGTAGGGTTAGCGCGCTTATTCGCAATCGAGATGGGTGGGGATTCTGCGGTGGAGGTCGAACAGACGGCGCTGCCAGGGATAGGCCTGCGCCACGATTTCACCACCCAGTCCGGGAAGAGGATCGGCGTCGTGTCGCATCGGACCGGCAGGCGCGACCTGGTGGTCTACGACCGCGAGGACCCCGACCGGGCGTGTGAGGTC
Organism: Nonomuraea glycinis; assembly: GCF_035920485.1. Classification (GTDB taxonomy): domain Bacteria; phylum Actinomycetota; class Actinomycetes; order Streptosporangiales; family Streptosporangiaceae; genus Nonomuraea; species Nonomuraea glycinis. The sequence goes on along the minus strand of NZ_CP109166.1, from coordinate 7,146,636 downwards.
GTCAAGCTCAACGACGAAGAGGCCGACGCCCTGGTCGAGCTGCTCGGTGCCCCGCGCATCGTGCAGCGGCTCAACCAGGCGCATCAGGAGGTCGAAGGGCTGGTCAGCCTCCAACTGCCGATTCCTCCCACGTCTCCGTACGTCAACAGGCCCATGGGTGACGCACGCGTACGGACCCGTACGAACGCGTCGATCGTCGCGATCGTCCGCGCCGGACAGGTGTTCGCCAGCCCGGGGCCGGACTTCATGCTCGCCTCAGGCGACATAGTGGTCGTCGTCGGCAGCGCCGACACCACGTCCGACGTCGCCCACATCCTGGCTGAGGGTTAGGGCCGCGGGTGCATCACACGGCAATACTTTTCCTCGAAGTCGGGGCTGTACTTCTCGGTTTGGGTGTTCTGGGTGCCCTGGCGCTGCGCGCCGGCATCTCGCCCATTCCGCTCTACCTGATCGCCGGTCTCGCCTTCGGCACCGGCGGTGTGCTCCCGCTGGCCACCAGCGAGGAGTTCATCTCCGTGGGCGCGGAGATGGGCGTCGTCCTGTTGTTGCTGACACTCGGTCTGGAATACAACGCCGACGAGCTGGTCACCAGCCTCAAGAGCAACGCCCGCGCGGGCATCGTCGACCTGGTGGCCAACGCGGCGCCCGGCGCGATCTGCGCCTTACTTCTCGGCTGGGGGCCGGTGGCGGCGGTCGCCATGGCGGGCGTCACCTACGCCACCTCCTCCGGAATCACCGCCAAGGTGCTGTCCGACCTGGGGTGGATCGGTAACCGCGAGACACCCACGGTGCTGTCGCTGCTGGTGTTCGAAGACCTCACGATGGCGGTCTACCTGCCGATCCTGACGGCGCTGCTGGCCGGGCTCAGCCTGGTGAGCGGCGCGGTGACCGTGGCGATCGCGCTGGGCACGGTGAGCGTGGTGCTGGTGGTCGCGCTCAGGTTCGGGCGCTTCATCGAGGCGTTCGTCTCCAGCCCCAACAACGAAGTGCTGCTGCTGAAGATAGTCGGACTGGCCCTGCTGGTCGCCGGTATCGCGCAGCAGCTGCAGGTGTCGGCCGCGGTCGGCGCCTTCCTGGTCGGGATCGCGCTGTCGGGGCAGCTCGCGCATGACGCTCAGGCACTGCTGTCACCGCTGCGGGACCTGTTCGCGGCCGTGTTCTTCGTCTTCTTCGGCCTGCAGACCGACCCGGTGAAGATCCTCCCGGTCGCCGGGCTGGCCGCGCTGCTGGCCCTGATCAGCATGATCACCAAGCTGATGACCGGCATCTACGCGGCCAGAAGGGCGGGGATCGCCAAGGCCGGTCAGGCCCGGGCCGGTATCGCGTTGATCCCCCGAGGTGAGTTCAACATCGTCATCGCCGGTCTGGCGGTGGCGGCCGGGGTCCACCCGGACCTCGGTCCGCTGGCGGCGGCGTACGTGCTCATCCTTGCGGCGTTCGGGCCGCTGGCGGCCAAGGCCGTGCAGCCGCTGATCGAGAACATCGCCAAGCGGGCCTGACCTTTCACCCCCCGGCCGGTCGGCTCCCGACCGGCCCGCCACTCCCCCAGTTCGGCCGGCCCGCGGTCCGGTGCTCCGGCCCTGTCTGCGCTCCGGCCCTGTCCGCGCCCCGGCTCGTACAGAGAGCACGTTGTACGGCTCACGCTCACCTTCCGGGTGTGAACCGTCTTGTTACGCGGCTGCTCGCGAGGCCACGAACGGGTGCCATCCCGCTGTACCGCGCACTGGTGAGACCCTGTACACCATGTTTCCTCCAGTGAAGATCATCTCCGGTGGGTTGGAGATTCGTGAGTTCGGGCCGCAGGACGCTGCATCTGTGGCGGCATTCGTGGCGGCCGGGGATCGAACGGCACTGCCGCCGGGCTCCCCTGGGGCGGTCGCTGACGTGGACGAATGGCTGAGCGAAGTACACCAGCGGCGATTGGACGGCGAAGGCGTCCTCCTGGCGATAGTGGAACAGACCACCGGCAAGATCGTCGGCAGTATCGGGTTGCGGGACGCCGACTGGGAAGCCGGTCGCACCGAGATCGGTTACGGAATGCACACCAGTCAGCGAGGTCGGGGCTATGCGACCGAGGCAGCGCGCGCGGTCGGACGGTGGGCGCTCACCGACGGCGGGATGCGGCGGGTTCAGTTGCGCTCCCGCGTCGACAACGTCGCTTCCCTGCGGGTGGCCGAAAAGGCCGGATACCAGCGGGAGGGCACACTGCGGATGGCCGAGCAGGAAGGGTGCGAGGCTCATGACCTGGCCGTCTTCTCGATGATCGCTCCGGAGGCGACAACCCACGAACAGGCCGACAGAAGGTCGTCACTGTAGTGATCAGGTATGAGTGCGGCGGGACAACCGCCGCATACGTCAGGTACCTGGGACCGCGTCGGGCATGACGCGGCCGTTCTGTCGGTGGCGGGTGGCAGACTCTCTCCGGCGTCACCTTCATGGCGTCGAAAGGCAGCACACGGAGAGCACATGGCCGATCGCAAGCACGGCATCCCGGCACCCCCGACCGAGACCACGGTCAGGTCCGCCGACTGGGACGGGCGTGACCTGACCGGGGAGACCTATCGCCGGGTGCTGTTCGTCGACGTGGACATGACCGAGCTGATCAACCGCGGCTCGTCCTTCGAGGAGTGCTCGTTCCGCAACGTGCGCTTCAACGTGTCCGAGCACGAGGACGCCCTCTTCCTCAACTGCGCCTTCTCCCGCTGCTCGTTCTTCGACGCGACGTTCAAGGGCTGCAAGCTGACCGGCAGCATGTTCGACGGCTGCTCCTACGGGCTGCTCAAGGTCGACGGCGGCGACTGGTCCTTCGTCGGGCTGCCGGGCGCGGACCTGCGCGGCAGCGCCTTATACGGCGTACGGCTGCGCGAGGCCGACCTGACAGGGGTCAGGCTGGAGGGCGCCGAGGTCCGGCGGTGCGACCTGTCGGGGGCGTGGCTGCACAGCGCCGACCTCACAGGCTGTGACCTGCGCGGCAGCGACCTGGGAGACCTCGACCCGTACACGGTCAAGCTCAACAAGGCCATCATCGACCCCTACCAGGCAACGATCGTCGCCACCGCCCTCGGCCTTGAGGTCCGCGACTAGCCCCACGGCCGAAGGGCGGCGAGGCCTGGGTCAGGGTGGGGCTAGGGAGTCGGCGAGGTGGCGGAGGTCGGGGAGTGCGGCTATGACCTGGTCACCGCGGTGGCGGCGGTCCGCGGGGGTTTCGGCGCCGAGGTCGGCGAGCAGGTCGGCCAGGTCGTCCGCCGGTGCGGGGTGCCCGGCGGCGGACAGTTTGGCCAGGCAGCGGGCGAAGGTCGCGACCAGCCAGAAGACGGCTTCCCGGTGCAGGCCCCTGTCGATGAGGTCGTGGCAGCCGCCGATGGCGATGGGCTTGGCCTGCTCCGTGATGTCGGAGGCGAATCGGTAGGACGGGGCCCGCACCCGCTTGGCCGTGTCGAAGACCCGCTCCAGGCGGTGCAGGTGATGCCGCACCCGCTCGGGGCTCAGCTCGGCGCAGCCCAGCAGGTCGAGCAGGTGCTCGTGGTGGCCGGCCAGGCCGCGTTCGACGAGCAGTTCGCGCACGGCCTCGTACCGGCGGCGGACGGTCGGGTTGCGCAGGCCCGCCACCAGCAGGACGTGCGTCGTCACCCCGGTGCCGAACAGCCACGCGGTGACCTGCTCCGGCAGCGACACCTGGTCGTCCATGCCGGTGATCCAGTCGCGCACCCTGTTCTCCGCGTGCCCACAGCGTTCCAGCACCCAGCGCCGCTCGGCGAAGTGCCGCGCCACGATCCGCTGAATCGCGGTGAGCCGGCCTGTCGGGTCGGCCAGCACACCGGGCCGATGAAAGGCACCCGCGAGGTGATAGTGGCCAAGGATCGCCTCAGCCTGCCGTACGAACTCCGCCGAGGTGTCGAACTCCCGCCGCACGGGATCCGCCGCCGGACCAGGATCCCGCCGTACGAGGTCCGATGTTGGGCCGAGATCGCGCTGCACGGGATGCGCCGTCGGGCCGAACTCCCGCCGTACAGGGTCCGGGGTCGGGGTGAGGGATTGCCAGGAGGTGAAGGAGGTCTCCAGGAGGAGGCCGTCGTAAGGGAATTTACCGCCGCCGGCTGCGGATGGGAGGGGGTCCAGGACTACGAGGATGTCCACGTCGGAGGTGGTGGGGAGCACCGTGTTCGGGTGGGACCACAGGGTGGATCCGGTGAGGAGGGCGCCGGCGAATCCCGGCAGGCGGGTGCCCTCGTCGAGCACCCACTTCCGGGCGATCCTCTTGGCCTGCTCGATCCGCATTCCGGCGCCCCTCTCGTAGCAAGGCGACGAAGACTACCCCGGACAGCGGCCTCCTGGGGCGGGCGGGAGGTTCGGGGCGGCCGTGACCGGGCAGCGGTGGTTGATGAACACCGCCGCGATCGAGGGCCCCGAGCTGGAGCATCTCGTCCGCCGGGAGCTAGCCGGCGCCGGATTCACCGTCGAGCCGTCCGTGATACCGGCCGACGGTGGGCTCGGCGTCTGGCACGAGCCCGGGCGCGGTGTCCTGGTCCGCTGGGGCGCGCCGGACGAGCCGCCCATCGAGCACCAGAGCAGGTACGACACCCTCCGCACCGCCGTACGGCTGGCGTTACGGACGATTCTCACCGACGCCGGGTTCGTGGTGGAGGAGGAGCACGAGCATCCGCAGTTGACGGTGGTGGCCGTACGGTCAGCCCACGGAGGCCTGTGACCGGCCGCCGCCGCGCAGGGACGCGCCCGCCTCGTGCAGGGAGCGCATGGCCTGCGCCCAGGAGTCGATGAGCCCGGTCTCGACGTACTCGACGCCGAGCGAGGCGCAGTGCTCGCGCACGATGGGCTGCGCCTTGCGCAGGTTGGGTGTCGGCATGCTCGGGAACAGGTGGTGTTCGATCTGGTAGTTGAGCCCGCCCAGCGCCGTGTTGATCAGGTGGCCGCCGCGCACGTTGCGGGAGGTGAGGACCTGGCGGCGCAGGAAGTCCGGCCGGTCGTCGCCGGTGAGTATCGGCATGCCCTTGTGGTTGGGGGCGAAGGTGCAGCCGAGGTAGACGCCGAACAGGGCCTGGTGGACGGCGAGGAAGACCAGTGCCTTGCCCACCGGCAGCACGGCGAAGACGGCCCCCAGGTAGACGAGGTCGTGGACGATGAGCGTCACCGCCTCGGTGCGCCGGTGCTTCAGGGTGGGCCGGGCAAGTGAGCGCAGGCTGGAGACGTGCAGGTTGAGGCCTTCCAGCGTGAGCAGCGGGAAGAACAGGAACGCCTGCCAGCGGCCGATGAAGCGCGGCAGGCCCTTGCTGACCTCGGCCTGCTTGGCGGACCAGAGCAGCACGTCGGGCGCCACGTCGGGGTCGTGGTCCTCGTGGTTGGGGTTGGCGTGGTGGCGGGTGTGCTTGTCGGCCCACCAGCCGTAGCCGAGGCCGATGCCGAGGTTGCCCACCAGGTGGCCGGCGATCCGGCTGGGGCGGCGGGAGCGGAACACCTGCCCGTGCGCCAGGTCGTGGGCCAGCAGCCCCATCTGGGCGAACACGACGGCGAGGAAGGCGGCGACGAGGATCTGCCACCAGGAGTCGCCGACGAGGGCGAAGGCCACCCAGCCGCCGACGAAGCAGGTCACGACCGTGGCGATCCTGACCGTGTAGTAGACGGGCCGGCGATCGAGCAGTCCTTCCTGGACGATGCGGCGTGAGAGCTGGGAGAAGTCGCTGCCTTTCCTCTCCGGGCTCACGGGGGCGCGTTCGATCGTGCTGTCTGCCAAAATCGCTCCGATGCTCGACGGGATCCAAGCCAAGCATCATTGAGCCGTCGGCGTGGGCGAACTGCCGCTGTCACCCATATTCGTGGTAGTGCCTGCCCTACCATCCGGGTGAAGAAAAGACCGCGACAGGCCGCGGTCCCGCCGCGACCTGTCGCGGACCGTCCAGTGGTGAGCCGAGGAGCCCCAAGGACTCACCCTGGACAGGTCATCTGGGGGCGTCAGCCCATCACCTTGACGAACTCCTCCCCGATCGGCTCGGTGTCGCCGAAGACGTGCAGGTCCTGGCGGAAGGCCCGCAGGTAGGACGGCTTGTCGTGGAAGGTGCCCGACAGCGCGTCACCGTAGTCGATGAGCTCGCCGTGCCGGCGCCGGCGCGGCTCGTACCCTGTCTCGAGCATCTTGTCCAGCAGGTCCTGGTCCCCCTCGGCGGCGCAGATGATCTCGGCGAGGATCTCCGCGTCGTGCAGGGTGTAGCTCATGCCCATGCCGGTCATCGGGTGGCAGGCGAACGCGGCGGACCCCAGCAGGGCGGCGTTGCCCTTGTGGTAGGCGGCCACCCGCATGGCCGCGATGGGGATCGCCTGCCAGGAGGCGGAGCCGAGCACGGTGTAGGCGTCGGCGTTGTCGGTGACGAGCCCGCTGAGCGCGTTGAGCAGCGTCGGCGCGCCGGCGGTGCCGAACACCTCGCGGTCGTCGTCGGCGGGCAGGCCGACGAAGACCCTGGCCTGGTCGTGGTTGATCGGGTACAGGTAGCTGAACCAGCCGTCGGAGTTGAAGTAGAGCCGGTTGAGCTGGGCGACGCTGGCGGTCAGGGGCACGGTGGCGACCCGCAGCAGGTGCGGGTACGACGTGCTCTCCTTGTCGAAGCCGAGCGCCTGGCGCACGGCCGATCGGGTGCCGTCGGCGCCGATGACGACGTTCGCCCGCAGCTCGCGGCCGTCGGCGAGCGACAGGTGCTCGACGCGGTCGCCGTCCATGGCCAGGTGGTCGATCTGGGAGTCGAACCAGAACTCCACGCCCTGCATGGCGCAGGAGGAGTAGATGACCTCGACCAGCTCACGGTAGGGGCGGATGAGGAAGCCGTCGGGGTAGGTGCACTCCTGGATCGGCTCGCCGTCGTGGTAGTAGCGGACGATGTCGCGTTTGAGCGCGTGCCGTTCGACCAGGCTCACGAGCCCGTGCCGGGCGAGCACCTGCATGCCGGGGCGTTTGACGAAGTCGGCGCCTGCGGTGGGGACGCTCGGTCCCTGCTCGACGACGACGACGTGTCTGCCGCTGCGGCCCAGCAGGAGTGCCAGGAAGCAGCCGCCGAGGCCGGCGCCGACGATCGCTACGTCGCAGGATGTCACTGCCATGATGAGAGCCCTTCTGGTGATCGAACAAGCGTGCCCCCGAGGGGACGGGTGGGCGAGCCTGCGGTGGCCCTCATGGCGGGGGCGGGGGCGGTGGCTCGCCGCTGCTGTGGAATGGCGGTGGTGGGACTTATCGCGGGGCTCTCTCCGGCCAGCTGGGCGGCCTGCAGCGCGTCCGCCTCGGCCGCGACGGTGGCGAGGGTGGTGCGGAGCTCCAGCAGCATCCGGCGTGGCACCAGGACCATGACCTCGCCGGTGGCGTGCGGCATCCGGAGCATCTTGATGAGCGCGAGGCTGCCGACGAGGACCGAGACGGCCACGCAGATGGCGAGCGCGCTGGCCAGCCCGCCGAGTGGCCCGGCCATGAACGGGTGGTCGATGATGACGGACACGGTGGCGACGCCGACGGCTCCGCCGACCATCCGGGACATGACCGCCGCGCCGACCGCGGAGGCGTACTGATGAGGTTGTGCCGTCAGGGTGGTGGCCATCGAGGTTCCGGGGGCCAGCGCGCCAACACCGATGCCGATGCCGATGCTGGCCGCCAGGCCCCACAGGTTCGGCGTCGTCTGCGCCAGCGCCACCACGCAGGAGCCGCCGCACACGGCGGCGCCGAGATAGATCAGTCCGTACGGCCCGAGCTTGCGTACGATCTTGCCCCCGAGCCAGGCGGTGATGACCATGGCCACCGAGGTGGGGGTGAGCCACAGGGCCACCTCCATCATGGGGAAGCCGAGCTGGAGCAGGTAGAGCGGCTGGAGGGTGAGCAGGCCGTAGGACAGCATGCCGAATCCCCAGGTGGCCAGCCAGCCCCAGGCGAACCCGGGCCTGCGCCACAGGGTCAGGTCGATGGCGGGCACGCGGTGGCGGCGGGCCTGGGCCAGCGCGGCGACGAGCAGGACGAGGGCGGCGCAGGCGAGCCAGGCCGAGTCCATGCCCCACGTCGTCATCTTGGAGATGGCCAGCACCAGGGCGGCGATCGAGGCGGCCAGCAGGCAGCCGCCGAGCAGGTCGGGCCGGCTGCGCGCGGTGGCGCGGTTGGTGCCGGGCGGCAGCCAGGCGCAGGCCACGAGCAGGAGCACGCCGGTGACGACGACCGGCGCGAACAGGGCGCGCCAGCCGAACCCGGCGGCCAGCCAGCCGCTGCCCGCCTGCATGAGCAGGCAGCCGAGGCCGGAGGCGGAGCTCCACAGCGCGATGGCGCCGCGTCGCTGCTGTTCCGGTAGTTCGCCGAGCAGGACGGCGAGGCTCGCGGGGATCATCGCCGCGGCGCCCGCGCCCTGGACCGCTCTGGCCGCCAGCACCGCCGGCCAGGAGGGCAGGGTAAGGGTCGCGATCCCACCGGCGACGAACACCAGCAGGCCGATGACCAGCACGCGCCTGCGCCCGAACAGGTCGGCCCAGCGACCTGCGGAAGCGAGCAGTGCGGCGATCGGCACGAAGGCCGCGCTGGTCAGCCAGACCAGGTCGTTGAGCGGCATGCCGTTGCCGGCGGTGCTGTTGCGCATCAGGCCGACGGCGAGAGTGGTGGCCGTGGTGTCGGCCATGACCGTGAGCATGACGCCGGCACCGACCAGCCGTAGCAGGGTCGCGCGCCGGGGGGCGTCGGTTCCAGGGACCGAACCTGGCTGCACGGCCGCTGGGGACGAACGCACGTGGCCACCTCCATGAGAGCTATATGGTCCGCCTGCTGGCGCGCTCGACTGCCGGCGCCAGCAGGCCGGGGGGAGAAAGAGTGGTTCAGGCGCTGATGCTGTAGCGTCCGGGCGAGATCACGTTGCCTGGGTCGAAGGCGCCCTTGAGCCGGTGGAGCATGCTGAGCGTGCCGGGGCTGCTCTGCGCGTAGACGTCCGCCGCGGAGTTGTCGATGTCCGAGCGGTAGATGACGCAGCCGTAGCCGCGCAGCAGGGCGCCCGCTTCCTGGCGGAGCCGGTGGGCGCGGGCCGGGGCGTCCGGCACGTCACGGTCGAAGAAGATCTGCAGGACGCCGTTGGCGAGGTTCCTGCTGACGAGGTTCCACTCCAGCAGGCCGGCGGTGGCGTTGACTTCCACGGAGGCCCGCAGCACCTGGAGGATGTTCTCGGTCGAGCGGGCGTCCATCGGCAGCTGCGGCAGCAGGGCGAGGAAGCCCATCCGCCCGCTGTCGACCTGCTCGCAGGAGCCCACGCCGAGCGCCTTGTGCACGCCGTTGCAGGTGGGGATGCCCTGGGCCATGAGTGCCCGGTTGTACAGCGGGTCGTCGGGCCTGATGGCGGTGGCGTCCAGGACCTGGAGGTTCTCGGCGCCTTCCACCTCCAGGAGCGCCTTGCGGAGCAGTTCCTCGGCCAGGCGCACCGTCTCGCCACTGCCGATCAGCGGTCCGACGATGGTGAACAGCTCGGGGTCCACCCCGGCCGGCAGCGTCCATTCGCCCCGGCTGGGCACCAGGGACAGCTCGCGCACCCGAATCAGGCCTTCTGCCGGGTTGCCGCGCCGTAGGAACGCTCCCATGGCGCTGACCGCCCGCTCGGCCTGGTCGCGGGGGATCCGGGACCAGACCAGTCCGAACGCCTGCGGCCGGGGCACCAGCGCGATGGCCATCGCGGTGACGATGCCGAGGTTGTGCTGGACGAACGCGCCGGTCAGGTCGGGACCCGCGACGCGGCCGCGGTACCGGCCCCAGGTGTCCAGGCCGCCGGTGGTGATGACGCTGCCGTCGGGCATGACGGCTTCGAGGCCGACCACGTCGTGCACGCGGGAGCGGACCGAGCCGTCGCCGCGCTCGAGCGCGTTGCCGAGCACCGAGGTGTCGGCGCACGAGGCGGTGACGTTGAGCAGCCACGGCGTCTCGCGCAGTTCGTCGGCCAGCTGGGCCTGGGTCACGCCCGGCTCGACGACGGCGAAGCCGTTCTCGAGGTCCAGGCTGCGGATGCGGTTCATGCCGCCGAGGTCGACGACGATGTTCTCATCGGTGGCGGGGACTCCTGAGCCCATGCCCCAGTTGCGGCCCGTGCTGTAAGGGAAGAGACGGCGGCCGTCCGCGGCGGCGCACCGTACGAGGGCGCTCACCTCGGCGACGCTCTGCGGCCGTACTTCGCCTGCGATCGCCCGGGGGCGGTGTGCTCCGACGTCGCGCACTGCCGGCGCCAGTCGCGATTGACCCTGCATGACACTCCTCTTGGCTGAGATGTCTCTCGTGCGGTTCCCTGCGGACTCTCGGTCCGCGCGGGTTCCCCCCGCTGGTCCCTCGATCAGGCGGTGCGCTGGAGCAGGTCGTCAATCGAGCCGATGGCTCGGTGGGATATCTCCCGGATCTGCTGCAGGCGCTCGTTGACGTGGGTCTCCGGCTCCTGCGGCGGAGGCATGGTCTCGTCCTGGACGTCGATCACGGCCAAGCGCGCCCTGCGGGGCGTCTGGCGCCGGTCGCCGCCGTATGGGTGGCGGTAGGCCTCTTCGGCCGGTGCGCGATGTGGAGAGGAAGCGGGTTCTTGGGACGCTCGCCGGGCGAGGTCGGACTGGAGGTGCATGACGGGGCTCCTACCAAACGGTGATCTTGGTGCGGTCGGCCTCGGCGCCGAGGTGACACCCGCGGGGTGGTGATGCGGATGAACGGTCATCTGGGTGCCACCTCCCGGCCAAGGCCCTCGCCAGGGTCCTGGTGTAAACCCTGACTATTTGCTTGCACCCCGATCCTGCCAGGTGCCTCCATTCTGTCAACTGACACTTTACGTATGGCTCTCGGCGATCCCCCTCGCCCGACCTGTGACTCCCCGCCCGTCGCACGGCGGCACGCCCGCCGCTCCAGCCGCGTCAGTCCGCCGTTTCGGCAGGACTCGGAAGGTGAATGCGGCTCTGCGGGCCACGCATGATCTACAGTCCGCGATATGGCGCAAAGGATAGGTGGACGTCCCCCGCGGTTGGCTAAAGCCGACCCTTCGGTTACAGCCATGAGGCCCGCTCGCACTGCCTCGATCACCGCGATGGCGGTCGCGTGCCTGCTGTCGCCGCTGCCCGCCGCCCAGGCGGCGGCCGGCCCCGGGTACTGCCCGCTGCCGGAGGACGAGCCGACCGGCCCCGACACGGTGTCGTGGATCTATCCCGGCCCGCCGCCGCAGGAGTCCGAACCCACCGCCGAGCAGCGTCGGGACTACGCCGGCTTCCCGAACGCGGCCGTCATCGACGCGGTCGGCCCGGACGGCTCACCTCGACGCCACACAATCGTCACCTATTCGAAGAACATCGACGTGGTCATGCCGTACGTCAGCGCCGCGGCCACCTCCGGCGACGACGGCCGCACGTTCGGCCCGTCGGCCCGGACGCCGCTGCGCGAGGCGCCCATCCCGTTGCACGACGGCCGCCTGTTCGCCACGGAGTACTACCTGACCGGCGTGACCGCGCACACGGCGAGCCTGGGCATCCTCACCTCGGCCGACGGCGGCAAGAGCTGGGACCGCGCCGAGGCCGTGTTCGGCACCCCGGAGAAGCTCGCGGGCGGCGGCGTCGCGCACGGCCGGCCGATCCAGCTCGCCGACGGCACGATCCTGGTGACGGTGTACGGCCGCTACGCCGACGTCGACCTGGACCAGTCCGAGGTGTACGCCAGCGCGGACGGCGGCGCGAGCTTCACCAGGCGCGGCGTGATCGGCCGGCCGGACAGCCGCTACGCCTACAACGAGGCCGCGGTCGAGCAGGTGGCCGACGGCAGCCTGCTGGCGGTGCTGCGCCGTGAGGGCGGCGGCGCCTACGCCACGCTGGCCTACAGCCGCTCCACCGACGCGGGCGCGACCTGGTCTCCCCCACAGGACCTGCGGCTGCCCGGCCAGGACTGCCTGGTGCGCGGTGTGGCGCCGCGGCTGCTGCTGATGCCGGGCGGCGTCCTGGTGCTGAGCGCGGGCCGCCCGGACGTCTGGGTCGCCCTGTCCTTCGACGGGCTGGGCGGCAGGTGGGACCGGCAGCGGGTGACTTACCACAACCGGGACGGGATCTACGACACGCACGGCACGTCGGGCTACAGCGGCATCGCGGCGGTCGGGCCGTACCGGCTGTTGCAGGTCTTCGACAACTGCAAGTTGCCGGGCGCCCGCAGGGACGGCTCGCTCAACGAGACCGCCTGCCCGGCCGGCAACGGGTTCGAGCACGGCAGCTGGTACGCCATCAAACGCCGGCATCTGGACATTCCGCTCCCCGGCCCCGGCCGGCTGAACCTGGCCGCGCTGCACCGGTCCGGGAAACTGACAGTGAACACCACGATGACGTGGACCAGCAGGCGCCGGCCGCTCGCCCGCCCCGGCGGCGCCTTCGACGGCAGCACCGGCTACTGGTCCAGCGCCGTCTCGGCCGGCCCCGGCCGGTACGTCCTGCACCTGAACCGGATGCGCGCCTTCACCCGGATCGGGCTCAGCCTGCGCCGGGGGCACGCGGCAGGCGCCCGCGTGTTCGTCTCGCGGGACGGCCGCGCCTGGGGCTCCCCGGTCCTGCGGGTGAGCGGCCGCACCGACTACGCGCTCCGCCACGAGGCTCTGGCCACGCCCGTCAAGGGCCGGCACGTCAAGATCGAAGTCGACGCCACCAAGGACTGCGACCCGGAAATCGGCGCCACCTGCGCGATGCTGAACGAGGTGGAACTTTACGCGGCGACCAAGTCCTCATGATTTCCCGGAAAGGCCGCCTGGCGCTCGGCTTCGCCGACCTTGACAAGCTGGTTGACTTTCCTTGACAAGCAAGAAATATGCCTTTTGATGGGACAAATGGAGATAATCAAACATTCGACGAAGCAGCACCTATATATCAGCGCACGCGGCACCGGGCGCGCAGATCCACGGCACGTACAAGTACTTCCCTGAACGCCACGTGAACGCTGCCCCGGTGGACACCGGGCGCCTGCGGGCGGGCACGCCACTACGCCGGGCCGAGCGCTTCACGCCGCGCCGGGCCCGGCGGCGTGCTCCCGCCGCGGCCGGGCCGGGCGATCGGCACCGCGCCTGACCGGGCGGCCGGCGGTCAGTGGCCGGAGGAAGGGTCGTCGGGGTGAGGCCGGTCGCGGAGCGGCTTGTCGCTCTCGTCCACCGTCTCACCGTCACGGTCGACCTCGAACCGCTCCCTGCGGACCTTCCCCTGCACCGTCTCGTCCCTGGTGACCCTCTCCTTGCGCATGTGCACGCGCTCGACGGGCGTGCTCTCGGTGCCGACGACGGGGCGCTCCTCGTACAGGGTGAACGTCTCTTCTTCGGCTTCGCCGAACTCGTGGCCCTGGACGGGCTCGCCACCGACGATGGTCTCGCGTTCGATCACGACCTCGTCGCGCTCGAGCGGGATGGTCTCCTCGACGTTCTCGCTCTCCACGTACTTACGCAGCCGTACGTGTCCGGACTCCCTTCTCTCCTTCCCGACGTGCATCTGCTCTTCCGAGCGGGTCATGTCGATGTCGTCGTCGCGGTCGGGTGCCATTCCGGGCTTCGGGCCGGTGGCGCCGGTCATCCCGGCCGCGGCTCCGGACACCGGCCCCGGTCCCGGCCGTGGCCGCGGCGCCTCGGGCCGCCCCATGCCCGGCCGCCCCATCTCGGGTCGCCCCGTTTCAGGTCGCCCGGTGGTCGGCGGCTGTCCGGTCGTCGGCCGGCCCGCGACCGGCCCTCCGGTGGCCGGTCCCCCTCCCTGGCCTTCCCTGCGCTGGGTCGGGACGCTCGACGACTGCAGGCCGTAGTAGCGGTAGAGGCTCACCTCTTCTTCCATGCTCAGCCGGTCGTCCGAGTCGTCGATGGCGGGCGCGCCCTTGACCTTCTCCTTGTCGAACGGCACGCGGAGCGTGCCCGAGCCGCGCTGTGCGCCGGTCAGCGGCACGAAGCTCTCCTTCGTGCCGAAGAACCCGGTCTTCACCGTCACCCACTCGGGTTCGCCCGTGCGGTCGCTGAGGTACACCTGCCCGACCTTGCCGATCTGCTGGCCGTCCGAGCCCACGACACGACAGTCGAGCAAGTTGCGGATCTCTGTTTGGGTAGACAAGACGATCCCCCGAATCGTTGTCCCCGCCGGCCCGTTCCCCTGCCGACAGGTGGTTCAAGACGGACAAATACCCCAAACATCCACAAGTGCACCCTAATTACCTAGAATTTCCTTTCACCGATATTTCATGACAATTCCTGCAAAAACGGTGTCAGTCCTTGTTCAGTGCCGTCTTGGTCAGGAGCACATGGTGACGCAGGACCGCGAGCGCGCTCGTGGCCATCGCCTTCACCTCGGGAGAGCTCCCCTTCTTGAGCTCGGTCCGCGTCTCCTTCAGCGCGGTCGCGTGCTGCTTGCGGATCGCGGTGACGAACGCCCGGTCGAACTCCTCTCGCGAGGCGCCCTCCAGCGCCTTCCCGGCCTTCTCCTGCGCCCCCGACAGCGCCGACGGCAACTCGACCCCGAGCCGGGCCGCCGCCTGGGTGAGCTCGGCGTCGAGATCGGTGTGGGCGCTGACCAGCTTCGTGCCCAGCTCCTTGACGGCGGCACTGGCGCCCTTGCGCTCGGCCAGGCCGCCCGCCCGCGTCTCGGCGAGGTAGCCCTGGTGGATCCTCTTCATCCAGATCCGGTCCTGGTCGGACAGCGCGACCTGGTCGGCCTGGGCCTGCGGCGACGCGCTCGCCGCCGTCCCGGCCCCGGTAGTGGCCTCGCCGCAGCCGGCCGTCAGCACGGCCACGGCGAGCGCGAGCGGAACGAGATGCGAACGCTGAATTGTCATGACTGTCCCCCGAATAGACGTGCCTACCGTCAGCGGTAGGTCAGTCACGTACAGTAATGAAGATCGGCATGTCTCCGCCCGGTATGCCACGCCGGGAACCGCCGACGGGTCGGCAAAGAATTTCGGCACCGATGGTTGGGCTCGGCAGAGGAGGGAAGGGCAGGCAGTTCATATACGTCGAACGCGAGGAGGAGCCCTAGTGCTCACCCTGACAGCCAACGCAGCACAGGCCATCCGAGACCTGACCGCGGCGGCGCCCGAGCCGACGCAGAGTGGCATCCGCATCTCGTCCCAGGGAGAGGGCGCCAACGCGCTGACCCTCTCGCTGGCCACGGCTCCTGAGCCGGCCGACGAGGTCGTGGAGGCGGAAGGCGCCCGCGTCTACCTCGACCAGGTGGCCGCGACGGTGCTGGACGACAAGTCCCTCGACGCGGGCGCCGACGACCAGGGAGCGGTGTCCTTCCTGGTCACCGAACGCCCGGCCTGACCCGCCAGCGCCGGTCCGGTGCCGGTTTCGTACCGGACCGGCGGCCGGTCGGGCGGCAGGTCAGCCGTCGCCGAGCAGCTTGTGCAGGAAGCGGAGCTGCTCCTCACGCTGGTAGCCGCTGCCGCCCTCGTGGCCGTTCCACGGCCAGATGGTGATCTCCTTGGGTCCCTGCCAGTGGTTGTGGGCGGCGAAGACCGTGGAGGGCGGGCAGACGAAGTCCATCAACGCCACCGAGTACAACGCCGGCACCTGGCCGCGGGCGGCGAAGTTGACGCCGTCGAAGTAGGACAGGGTGGTGAACACCTGGTCGGCGGTGTCCCTGCGGGTCGCCAGGAAACGGACGAGCTCCTGGTACGGGTCCCGGTCGGTGATCTCCACGGCCCGCCGGAAGTGCGTCAGGAACGGCACGTCGATGAGGGCGGCCCGCACGCCGGGGTGCAGGACCGCGGTCGCCTGGGCGATGCCACCGCCCTGGCTGGCACCGGAGGCGATGACGCGCTCGGCGTCCACGGCGGGATGCGCGGCGGCGGCCTCCACGGCCCGTACCGCGTCGGTGAAGACCCGCCGGTAGTAGTAGTCGTCGGGGTCCAGGATGCCGCGGGTCATCATGCCGGGCGCCTGCGAGGAGGCGGAGCCGTGCGGGTCGCCGGTGACGCCGGGGCTCTGCGTCTGGGCGCCGCCATGGCCGCGCGTCTCCATGACGAACACCGCGTGCCCGGCCGCCGGCCAGATGAGGTGGTCGTGCGGGAACCCGCGCCCGCCGCCGTAGCCGATGTAGTGCATGACGCAGGGCAGCGGCCCTTCGGCGCCGCTCGGCGTCAGCAACCAGCCGTTGATCCGGTGGCCGCCCCACCCGGCGAAGGAGACGTCGTACACCTCGACATTGGTGTACGGAGCGTCGTACGGAGTGAAGGTCGCGTCGAGCGGGAACTCACGCGCCTCGGCGAGCGTACGGGACCAGAAGTCGTCGAAGTCGGCGGGCTCGTCGCGCTCGGGGCGGTAGTCGCGGAGCTGTTCAAGCGGCAGGTCGAACAGGGGCACTGATAACTCCAGCCAGTAGAGGATGGTGATATTTCACCGTATTGGCTGACGGCGGGGTCAACCTACCCCCCTGCACAGGCAGGATCGTGCGGATTCGGGGTAGTGGGCGCACCATGAGCGCGTATCTGGTGCAGACGACCGACCCTCATCTGGCCCCCGGCATGATCCTGGACGCCCCCGCCGACAATGACGACTTCCTGCTGAACTTCGCCGACGACACCGAGGCGCGGGCGGAGCTGATCCGAGACGACGACGGGCGCCCCCTCGTCCGGGTCGGCGGTTACATGACCATGGACGGCACGGTCGTCGCCGAGCGGCTGTGGACGGTGCGGGAGGTGCTCGAACAGGAAGGGCGGCGCCTGGTGCGCCTGGGCGAGCCCCTGGTGTGAAGGCACGGGTCAGGCCGGGGGCGTGAAGGCGCGGGTCAGGCCGGGCCGGCGCACCCGCCCGCCCGCGCTTCCGCGACCTTCCAGTGCGCCCCGGGGAACGGCGACATGAAGTGCGTCAGCAGGTCGACCGCGTAGTCCGGCACCCGGCCGCCCGCGTCCAGCAGCGAGATGATCTGCGGGCCGCCGGAGCCGCGCAGCGTGATCGAGTTCACCTTGCCCTTCCCGGCGAAGCCCGGCTTGGCGTTGACCGCCAGGCAGGCCAGCCGCACCCCGGCCGCGCTGACCTCATGCTGCGCGCCGATCCGCCGCATCCGCTGGTCGTAGCGGCGCAGGGCGAGCGAGGTGGTCGGGCCGATCCGCACCGACTCGTGGAACACGTCACCACCGACGTCCTTGACCAGCCTGAGGCGCAGGTTGACGTCGGGACGCAGCTTGACGCCCTCGGCGCCGACGTCGAGCCGGGCATAGTCCCCCTCGACGCCGGGCGTCAGGTAGCCGACCGCGCGCGGCGCCTTCAGGTCGAACGGGATCTGGCCCGGCCGGATCCTGAGCCAGGACACCCGCCGGACGCTCAGTGACAGATCCTCGATCGTGCTCCTGCCGAGCGCGAAGGCGCCGCCCACGCGGTAGGTGAGGAATCCCTTGGTGCTGGGCACCTCCTTGGCCAGCTTGATCGGCTGGCGCGCGACCGGCTCGACGGTCAGCCCGGCGTGCAGCTCGATGCGCCCGGTGGGCACCGGCTTCGACACCAGGTCGAGCGACAGGTCGGGCTTGAGCCTGACGGTGGTGTCCGCGGCCAGGTCGGTCACCGCGATCGACACGGCCCCGAGCTCGCCCCGCCGGTCCGTGAGGCCGCCTTCCACGGCGAGGTGGCCGTCCAGCGTGCTGGCACCCCCTTCGGCCTTGTAGGTGAGGGCGGGCACGCGCACCCCGCCACCGGCCGCGTCGGCGTCCACGCCGAACGTGGCGGGCACGTCCTTCAGCCGCAGTTCGCCGGTGCCCGCCCCGGGCAGGGTGACCTTCGCGGTGAGCCGGTCGACGGCCGCGGAGTTCTGCACCCGGACGCGGGTCTTCGCACCGTAGCTTCCGTGTACGGCGACCACGGCGGGCACCGGTTCGACCGTCAGCCGGCCGCGCAGGTCGCCGGCCTGGGCGTGCACGGACAGGGAGCCGAGCGTGGCCGCCGGTTCGATGCGGTAGAAGGCCCGCACGGTGTTGCCCCCGGTCACCTCGAACGGGCCGAGCGACATCCGGGTGATCTTCGAGGGCAGGCCGGTGAGCCTGGCCGTGGCCTTGATCGGCACCGGGGCCAGGACGGTGCTGGCCAGGTAGACGCCGAGGCCCCGGCTGCCCGGCCGGTATCCGTCGAAGGTGAACGTCCTGGCGGCCAGGTCGACCGTGACCCGCTCGGGCAGTCCGGTCACGTCGAGGTATCCCTGCATGCCGAAGCAGCCTCTGGCCGTACAGAACGGGCCAGGCGCGCACCCCTGCGAGCCCGCCGCGCAGCCGCCGTCCACCAGCGAGAGCCCGCCCGCCACCGCGGGGGCCGCCGGCATCCGCCGCAGCGCGCCCGCCTTGCCGAGCCAGGCGCGGGCCCGCACGTCGAGCCGGGTGCCCGCGTAGCTGAGGGTCGAGCCGGCGGCCGTGAGCGTGAGGCGGCTGCCCTTCTCCACCACCGGCCCGAGCGTGCCGAGCACGCCGAAGCGCAGATCGCCCCGGGTGATGTCGGCGTCGATCGCGAGGCGCTGCCGGGCCGCGCGGAAGTCGGCGGTCAGTCCTTCGCCCTCGGGGGTGAGCCGGACCGCCGACAGGCCCTGGATCCGCACGCTGGCGTCCAGGTCCCCGGTGGCCTCGTCGTAGTGGGCCGCGAGGTGGGGGCCCGCCGGCGCCTTGGCCCCGTCGTGGTTGGTGAAGGCCAGCGCCGCCGTGCCGACCGGGCCCGACAGGCCGCGGAAGTGGTAGTCGCCCGGGTTCCAGGAGGCGTCGAAACGGGTGGGCACACCGGTGACCCGGGCGGCGGCCCGGACCTCGCGGCCCTGCAGCTTGACGCGGGCGAGCGCGGTCACCGAGCGGACGGGGGTGTCCGCGGTCCAGGTCAGGGTCCTGGCGGCGGTGTCCGCCACCAGTTCGGCCCGCTTGCCGACGCCGTCCATGGCGGCGTGGACGTCCTCGCCGCCGGGCTTGGTGACGTATTTCCTGTTCGCGTAGACCTGGACGTTCGGCAAGGGGGAGGAACTGGTGAACGCGACCGTCGACCGCTCCCCCAGCGTCCACGAGGCGCTGACGTCACCGCGTATGCCACGGACCGTCGCCTCGATCGTGGGGCCCTGGCGGGTGTTGGCGTAGGCGGCGCGGAGCTTGCCGATGTCGCCGCTGGCCTGGTAGACCGCCTTCCTGGTGGCGGGGTCGAGCGTCACGTCGACCCGGGCGGGGGTGTTGGAGATCTCCATCCTGGCCAGGTGGATGCCGTCGATACTGGCGGCGCCGACGAAGGAGCGGCCCCCGGCGGTGGCGGTCAGGAGGGCGCGGGGCTTGGCGCCGTAGGTGACGTCGAAGCCGGACAGCCCGGACAGCAGCGCCGAGACGCCGACGGCCGGCCCGTTCTTGATCATCGTGACGTGGCCGCCCCGCAGGGTGGAGATCGCACCCCCGCCACGCTGCGCCACCAGCGCGAACCTGCCGATCGGTGAGCTGGTCGAGTGCCGCACCCGGTGCTCCGCCGGGTCGCTCGTCAGGCGCAGCCGGGCGGGCAGGCCGCTCAGCTCCGCCCGCAGCACGGTCTTGGCCGCCGCCCTGTCGAAGTAGACGACCCGGGCCGTGCCCGCCCGGCGCAGCCGGGTGTCCAGGGCCAGCGTCTGCTTCGCGCCGGTGGCGCCGTACCTGGCGGTGAAGGCGGGCGGCACGTCCCCCAGCGTCACGCTCGCCAGCCTGGACAGCCGCCCGTCGTCGTAGGTCTGGTCGTGCAGCTCGGCCTGGCCGATGGAGGCGGCGGCGGTCAGTTGGACCTCGGTGTCGCCGTCCCCGCCGCGGTTCATCGTCACCCGCGCCCGGGTGGGCATCCGATCCAGCACCGCCCGGGTCAGCCGGTCGCCGGTCACCACCAGCGCGTCCAGCCTGGCCGGGGATGAGGCGGTGAGGTCCAGCCTCGTCGCGTTCAGGGTGGCGTCGATCGTGAGCTTGTCGGTGGCGGGCGTCTGCCGCAGCCGCACCAGGGTGCGGCCGGTCAGCCCGGCCACGACGGCGGCGGAGGCGCCCGGGTCGGTGCGTTCGACCTCGGCCTTGACCCGCTTGCCCGTGGGGTCGACGGTGAACGTGCCCCGGTCCGAGGCGGACAGCGCCGAGCCCTCGCGCATGCCGTCGAAACCGATCGACACGCGCTCGTCGTACTCGGCCCAGACGCGCGCCTGGAGTTCGGGACGGCCGGGCAGGCGCTTGACCGTGAAATCGAGCCCGGTGAACTTCTGCTGCTGGGCGGTGGGCAGCAGCCTGGCCGCGAGGTCGGCGACGCCGTCGCCGGTGACGTCGGCGGCGACCGGCTTGACCAGCGGCTGGCCTCCCGAGCAGGAGACGGGCACCTCGGCGCTCTGCACGCACAGGCGGTAGGTCAGGGCGCCGACCGGCAGGCGGATCGCGTTGAACAGCCCCGCCACCGGGGTGCTCAGCTTGAGCGGAGCGGCCTGGGCGGTGTCCGGCAGCACGGCCCGCAGGTCCGGCCCCGGGCCGCCTGCCCGCTTGCTCGCCTCGGCCTCGATCCGCTCGACGAGTGCGGGGCCCGCGGGGGTCGTCACCTCGGGCGCCTCGGGTCCGACCCGGCCCTTGTCGGTCTCCACCGCGACGGTGGCCGCGGACGGCTCCATCGGGACATCGGCCGACGCGGGCGCCGGCTGCCGCACCGGGGGCACCGGTTCAACGGCGACGGCAGCCGTACGAGCGTCCCTGGTCGTACGAGCGTCCCTGGTCGTACGCGCATCGCTCGTCGTACGGACGTCGCCGGTTGTCCGGACGTCGGCGGTCGTACGCGCGTCGGCGGTGGAGGGCAGAGGGGCCAGGACGGCGGCTGCCAGTGACGCGGATGCGAGCAGGCGTACGAGGGCGTGCCTGAAAGGCATGGAAGAGGTTCCCCCGAAGCGGTGTAAATCAACCCATCAGCAACAGAAGTTACGAGCTGACCACATATAGTGACTTGTCGTCAAACTCCCGAGGACATGGGGCTCCAGGCTCCTTCGGGGCGGCCCGGGGTCAGGAGTCGCGGGGGCGCAGGCGCGGCAGCCAGCCCGGCACGGCCGCCCGGTAGGCGTCGTACTCGGCGCCGAAACTGCGCCGCAGCAGCGGCTCCTCGTACCAGTGGACGAAGGCCGTCACCGCGGCGCCGACCACCGCGGCGTAAAGGAGCAGGTCGAACCGGCCGAGCAGGAGGCCCTGACCGATGATCGAAGCCAGGACCGCGACGTACATGGGGTTGCGTACGTATCGGTAGAAACCACCGACGACGAGCCGCTCCGGCGGAGCCACCGGAGCAGGGGTGCCGAGCCCTTCGACCACGAACCGGACGAACGCCTGCACCAGGACCACCGCCCCGGCGAGGGTCAGCAGCACTCCCACCAGCCTGATCGGGAGCATCAGCGCGACGGGGAGCGGCGCGCGAGGCTGCCAGCCGGTGATCCACCAAGGAATGAGGACCGCGACGGTCCCGGGGGCGGCGGCGAAGAACAACGCACTGCCGACGGCGGCCGGAGTCTTTCGCATGCTCATCTCCCACCCTGGAATTCATTCCATGATGAGTTTAGGGACGGGAAAAGAGAGCCGTCAACGTTTCCGGATATATCCCTCTATAGTCGGCCGAATGCCGCACCCACGGATGGATGCGGCATTCGCCTCGGATTTAGCGCCAAGCCGGCCTTTACGGCCAGGCTCAGCAGCCGTCGACGTGACGGCGGTGTTCACGCCGGCCAAGACCGTCAGTCGACCCACCAGGGGTGCTTGCGGTTCCTCTCGTCGGCGCTCCACCACGGAAGCTTGCCGTGGTGGTCGTGAGCCTTCTTCCAGTCGCCCCTGGGCGGCGCGCCCCGCCAGTCGCTCCTGGGCGGCGCACCCCGCCAGTCAGTCCTGGGCGGCGCTCCCCGCCAGTCAGTCCTGGGCTCCGGTCCCCGCCAGTCGCTCCTCGGCTCCTGCGCCCTCCAGTCGCCCCTGGGCTCCGGTCCGCGCCAGTCGCCCCTGGGCACGTCTTCTTGGTCGACCCACCAGGGGTGCTTGCCGTGGTCGTCGCCGGCGGACCACCACGGAAGCTTGCCGTGGACCTTCCTCCAGTCTTCTCTGTCCCCGTGGTCCCAGTAGTCCTTCTCGGGCTTCTCGGGCTTCTCAGGCCGCTCGGGCACCTCAGGCACCTCAGGCCGCACGGGCCTGTCGACCTCGTCGAAGTCGTCGTCCTCGTCGTGCCTGTCATCCTTGTGGTCATCCGGGACCGGGATGTGGATGTGACGGACGTTGTCGTGGTGGCCGTGCTTGTGACCGTGCCTGTGACGGTGCTTGTGGTGGCGGTGCCCGCAGCTGTTGTGGTGGCAGTGGTGGCGGCGGTGACCGCAGCCGCGCTTGCAGCCCAGGATCGGCTTCTCGCCGAGCAAGGTCATCTGGACGGCGGCGCCGGCCACCTGCAGCGTGCCGGCACTGGCCGACTGCGCGGCCGGAAGGAGCATGACGCTCGCCGCCGCGGTCGCGAGTGCCAGGGTGACGGCTCGCTTGGAGAAGAGTGCGTGGGGCACTCGACTTTCATTCTTCATGGGCGATCGTTCCGTTCATGGGTTTATCGACCTGGAGGCGGGCGCCCGATTCAAACGCCCCGCCACAGCGCCAGACATACCCCTGTCGATCATCCGCTTTATCTTGCATAAATGTAATGTGCGCTCAAAGTCTCACCATTTCCGGAACCCACCGAGCACACATATGGCCTATGACCCAATTTCTCCGGATAAAGCTGCCTCGCGGGCCTTGGCGGAAAAATTTGGTTTCATGGGGTAGCCATTTGATCATTCGGGTTACGAACCGTTTGTGATCAACGTTCACCGGCCCCTGGTGCTCGCCCTCTGCCTGGGATTCCCGGTCGTTCCAGGTGCCGCCGTCGCCGACACCACACCATTGGAGATCGTCCTTCGTCCCGGCGACCGCGGCGACAGCGTCGAACGGCTTCAGCGGCTGCTGCGCGACGAGGGCTACCTCTGGGGCCGGGTGAGTGGCGTGTACGACGACCCGA
Source organism: Nonomuraea glycinis (assembly GCF_035920485.1). Classification (GTDB taxonomy): domain Bacteria; phylum Actinomycetota; class Actinomycetes; order Streptosporangiales; family Streptosporangiaceae; genus Nonomuraea; species Nonomuraea glycinis. The sequence continues at coordinate 7,123,675 of NZ_CP109166.1, read as the reverse complement.
CGACGGCCGCCGTCTACGGCTTCCAGAAGCTGCACGGCATCCGCCCGCGCGCGAAGATCGACCACGTCATGTGGCGGACGCTCAACCGTCCGCGCCGGCCGCGCCCGCTCGTGCCGAACGGCGCCCGCGACCGGGTCGAGATCGACCTGCGCCGGCAGCTGCTCGTCGTCTACCGGGACCGCCGCCCGGTGCTGATCACCCACATGTCCAGCGGCGCCGGGGTGACCTTCTGCAACGGTGGCCGCTGCCGGACGGCGACGACCCCGGTGGGCGACTTCCGCGTCACCACGCGGGCTCCCGGCTGGACGACCGGGCCCCTCGGGTCGATGTACAACTCGCTGTACTTCGTCGGCGGGGTGGCGATGCACGGCTCGACCAGGGTGCCGCTGTGGCCGGCGTCGCACGGCTGTGTCCGCCTGCCGATGAAGGCGGCCGACCGCCTCTACCAGCTGGTCGGCGTCGGCGAGCCCGTCCACGTCCGCGGCCGCTCGACCGTGGTGTCGAACAACCGGAGGTAACCCCCGGCGCGCATGGTCAGAGCCGGCCGCGCCGGGTGGCCAGGCCGAGCGTGCCGAGCGACCGTAAGGTCTTCCTGGCGGCCCGCGTCGCCTTCACCGTACGGCGCCATGAGCGGGGCCGCGTACCTGATCACGCTGGGCCCGCTCAGCGGGCGGTCGGAGATCAAGCGCTGACGGATCGGGCCTTCCGGGAGCGGTAGTTGGCCGCCTTGACGCGGTTGCCGCATTCCTCCATGCCGCACCACTGCCGGTTGCCGGCCCGGGACCGGTCGATGTAGACGCGGGTGCAGTCGGGGTGGCCGCACTCGCGGACGCGCAGCCGGTCCAGGCCGGCCAGGAGCGCGATGGCCGCGCGGGCCACCTCGGCGGCGACCGCCGCGATGTCGCCGGTCCGGCTCAGGCCGGAGGTCGTGAGGGCCATCCGGGGCGTCGGGCCCGCCGCCGCCCGGTTCAGCTCGCGCAGGTCGTCCTCCGGCCAGGGCAGCCCGTCCATCCCGTGGCGCACCAGCCGGTAGACGACCTCACGCAGCGCGCGTGTCCGCCGCAGCCCGGCGGCGTCCACCGGCGGCTCGTCGCTGAGCACCCCGGCCTCGACCGTCCAGCGGGCCAGGTCGGCGGGCGTGACCAGCAGCTCCTCAGGATCGCTCCGCCGCCACTTGAGCGTCCCGGCCAGGTCGAGGGCGAGGTCGCCGCTGACGAACACGAAACCCATGTCACCAGCTTGACAGGTGACGCGGCCGGAGCGCAATGTTGGCGTCACCTGTTAAGCCGGTGACGACCTCACCGCTCGGCTCGCGGAGACCCCTCTTGATCACTGACGACGACTACCTCTACTTCGTCCGCCGTGCCCTGGACGGCATGAGCGGCATCGTGGCGGGGCTCGATGACGAGCTCGCCAACGTCCGGCCGCCGTTCCCCGGCGCGAACAGCCCGTACGCCCTGCTCACCCACTGCCTCGGCGTGGTCTCGTACTGGGCCGGCACCCTGGTGGCGGGGCGCGAGGTGGCGCGGGACCGCGACGCCGAGTTCACCGCCTCCGGCCCGGTGCGCCCGTTGCTGGAGCGGGCGGCGGCGGTGCGCGCCGACCTGGCCGAGGACGCCCGCGCCGCCGCCCCCGCCGACCCGCTGCGCGGCACTCCGCCGCCCGGCTTCCTCGGCCCCGACCGCGAGCTGACCCAGGGCGCGGCGCTGCTGCACGTGTACGAGGAGCTCGCCCAGCACCACGGCCAGATGGAGATCATCCGGGACGTCATCCTGGCCGGCGCGGAGGCCAGGGCATGACCGGCGACGCCTTCCACGCCGTGGACGTCGATCGCCTGCGCTCCGGCCATGGCGTCAAGTGGGGCTCGCTGCCTCCGGGCACCCTCGGCGCCTGGGTCGCCGACATGGACTTCGGGGTCCCGCCCGCCGTGCGGGAGAGCATCCTGCGGGTCACCGAGCGGCAGGACTTCGGCTACCCGTTCTGGCCGGACGGGGATCCGGTGACCGAGGCGTTCGAGGACCGGATGGCCACCCGCCACGGCTGGCGGCCGGAGCCGGGACGGACGCGCGTGTTCACCGATCTGATCCAGATCCTGCAGGTGATGATCGAGCACGCGACCCGGCCCGGCGACGCCGTCGCGATCCACGTGCCCACCTATCCGCCGTTCCTGGCGAGCATCCTCAGGTCCGGGCGGCGGGTCGTGCCGCTGCCGATGCGCCGGCGGGAGTCGGGCTGGGACTTCGACGGCGACGGCCTGGCCGACCGGCTGCGCGCCCAGGGCTGCCGGATGCTGGTGCTGGTCAACCCGCACAACCCGACCGGCAGGGTGTTCACCCGCGCCGAGCTGGCACCGCTGGCCGAGGTGGCCGCGGAGCTGGACCTGGTGGTCCTGGCCGACGAGATCCACGCCGACCTGGCGTTCCGGCCCGCCCGGCACATCCCGTTCGCGTCACTGAACGACGACGCCGCGGCCCGTACGATCACGACCACCTCCGCCACGAAGGCGTTCAACATCGCCGGCCTGCGCTGCGCCGTCGCGCACATCGGCGCGGAACGCGTGCACCGGTCGCTGGCCGAGGCCCCGCTCGACTACTTCGGCACGCCGAGCACGCTGAGCCGGGTCGCCACCGTGGCGGCCTGGCGTGAGGGTGACGCCTGGCTCGCGGAGCTGATGCGCGCCCTGGACCATAACCGGAGCCTCGTCGCCCGGTGGGCCGCGGCGCTGCCGTGGGACCTGCGTTATCACTCGCCGGAGGCGACTTATCTGAGCTGGTTCGACTTCACCGACACGCCGATCGGCGCGGCGGCCCCGGCCGAGCATCTGCTCCACAAGGCGCGGGTCCTGCTCAGCGAGGGGGCGGAGTTCGCCCAGGGCACCGACGTGGACTGCGCCCCGTTCGCCCGGCTCAACTTCGCCACCAGCCCGTCCCTCCTGCGGGAGGTCCTGGCGCGCGTCGCGGACCTCTGACCGTCACCCGACCTGGTGCACTGGTCAGACCAGTCGTTAAGGTGCTTCTCATGACGGCATACGAGCGGTTGTTCCGCCTGGACGGGCGGCGTGCGGTGGTCATCGGCGCCGGGAGCGGCATCGGCAGACAGGCGGCGCTCGCGCTGGCCGCGCAGGGCGCCTCGGTGGTGTGCGCGGACCGGGACCTGGCCGCCGCGCAGGACACCGCCGGGCGGTGCGGCGGCACGGCGCGGCTGCTCGACGTGCTGGACAGCGAGGCGGTCCGGGCGTGCGCCGACGAGATCGCCGCCGACGTGCTGGTGTTCACCGCCGCCACCAACGTGCGCAAGCGGCTGCTGGACTACTCGGGCGAGGAGTTCGACCGGGTCGTGCAGCTCAACCTGCGCGCCTCGTTCGACGTGCTCCGGGCTTTCGGCGCGGGCATGGTGGCGCGGGGCAGCGGCTCGATCATCGGCTTCGCGTCCATCCGCGCCTCGGTGACCGAGCCCGGCCAGAGCGTCTACTCGGCGACGAAGGCCGGGCTCGTGCAACTGCTGCGGACCGCGGCGGCCGAGTTCGGCCCGCACGGGGTGCGGGTCAACGCGATCGCGCCGGGCGTGGTGGAGACGCCGCTGACCCAGCAGATCAAGAACAACCCCGGCTGGTACGACGCGTACGCGGCCAAGAGCGCGCTCGGCCGCTGGGCCACCGCCGAGGAGATGGCCGGGGCGGTGGTCTACCTGGCCGGTGACGCCGCGAGCTTCGTCACCGGCTCGGTGCTCTACGTGGACGGCGGCTGGACCGCCGTGGACGGCCGCTTCGACCCGCCCCGCTGAGCCGTCAGCCGATCTCCAGGGCGGGCAGCACGTCGTTGGCGAGCGTCCCGACCCCGTCGACCCGGATCTGCACCCGGTCGCCGGGGGTCAGGGTGAAGTCCTGGCCGGGCACCAGGCCGGTGCCGGTGGACAGGATGACGCCTCGGGGGTAGCGGTCCGCCCGGAAGAGGTAGCCGACCAGGTCGTCGAGGCGGCGGTGCAGCTGCCCGGTGCCGGAGGTGCCCTCCCAGGCGACCTCGCCGCCACGGAAGATCGTCATCTCGATCTCCAGGGCGTACGGGTCGGGGATCTCCCAGGCGGGACGGATGCCGGGGCCGAGCGCGGTGGCGCCGGCGAACATCTTGGCCTGCGGCAGGTAGAGCGGGTTCTCGCCCTCGATGGAGCGGGAGCTGACGTCGTCGCAGACGGTGTAGCCGGCGATCTCGCCGCCGGCCGTGACCACCACGGCCAGCTCCGGCTCGGGGACGTCCCAGGTGGAGTCGGGCCGCACGCCGATGGCCTCGTCGTGCCCGCGCACCCGCCTGCCGATCGACTTGAAGAACAGCTCGGGGCGCTCGGCGTCGTAGACCCGCTGGTAGATGTCGGGCTCGGTGCTCTCCTCGACCCTGGCCTCGCGGGACTGCCGGTAGGTGACCCCGGCCGCCCACACCTCGGTGTCGGGGTCGACGGGCGCGCCGGGCGCCACCTCGTCGAACCGCTCGGCAGCGGCGTCGAGCAGCGTACGGAAGTGAGCGAGATCGGCGGAGAGCGCGTCGCCGAGCGAGAAGCCGGCGGGCAGCGCGCGGTAGCCGTCCGCGGCGCGCACTGCCCAGCGGGAGGAACGAGAGCAACGAACGAGGTGCATGAGCGCCTTCCTGGGGGACTGCGGGGCAGGCGCGCCCGGGTGAGGCTCGCCACTGTCCGGCAGCCTACTCAAGCCGACAGTGGCGTCCTGCGGGTGGTGGGCCCGGGGGTCAGGCCGCGTACTCGGGGTAGCCGTAGCCGGCGACCTGCGAGGTGGGCCGGACCCGCTCCTCGACCTTGCCGTTGCCGGTGTTGCCCTCGATCGTGGTGATCGTGCCGTCGCCGTTGTCCTTCTTGACCAGGCCGACGTGGTCGATGCCGCTGATGTCCTTGGCGCCGTTCCAGTCGAAGAAGACCACGGAGCCGGGCTTGGCCTCGCTGCCCCAGCGGTTGTTGTCCTTGAACCAGCCGGCGTAGGTGACGGTGTAGGCGTCCCAGCCGACCGAGGCGCGGGCGCCGGCCTTCTCGCCGACCCAGGAGACGAACATCGCGCACCACGGGGCGTTGGCGTACAGCGCGGGCTTGCCGCCGCCGTCACGGGCGAGCGTCTCGCTCGCGCGCGGGGAGGACATGTACCAGCTGTGGTACGGCGTGCCGCCGCCTGCCGCGTTCTCCTTCACGCCGATCTGGGACTCGGCGACCCGCAGCACGGACTGCGTGCTGACCTTGCCGGTCTGGGCGGCGGGAACGGGCTTCTGCTGCGACGGGAGCTCTGCCGCCATGGCGGAGGTGCCGCCCAGGGTGGCGCCTGCGGCCACGCTCAGTCCAAGAGCGAAAGTGACGATGTTGGACCGGCTGGAGGCGCGCTTGAAGATGTTCTTTGCCATTCTGAGAGGGTGCTCCTTGCTTCCATGCCGCCTACCGGGTTAGCTGACGGGTTCGGGCGTGGAAGTGCCCTACGGATGCCTCAGGAGAGAGCAACCGATTCACCCCGGAATTACGTGGGTCCCCGGTTTCGCGATATCGCGGATTCGGCGGCCGCGTCGCACCTGTGATCGAACGTTCGCACAGGTCAGACGCGGTCTCGGCGATGTGCAACGGTCACGCGGGTAATGAAAATCCCTGGCGTGTACCTCGGATGCCTCAAAGGTAAGTGAACGGTATGGAACGATGCAAGTGACGGACTTGACTCCCCCTCGGGATCCCCTGTGACACAAGGGATCCCTGCCCCATTTCTTTACCTTTCCAGGCGTTTGAAGGGGGCGAAATTGGCCCTCCCTGCATGGTCCTCGGGCCGGCGAAGAGGGCCGCGAGCGGGTGAGCTCAGGGCCGGATGATGGCCATCCGGGTGACGGTGAACTCCTCGATGGCGAAGCGCGGGCCCTCCCGGCCGATGCCGGAGTCCTTGACGCCGCCGTACGGCATGTTGTCCGCCCGGAAGCCCGGCACCTCGTTCACCACCACTCCCCCGGCCTCGATGCGCTCGATCGCCGCGAACGCCGTGGCCAGGGACCGGGTGAAGACCGAGGCGTGCAGGCCGTACCGGGAGGCGTTGACCGTGGCGAAGGCGGTGTCCAGGTCGGGCACCGGCCGTACGCACACCACGGGACCGAAGATCTCCTCGTCCCAGGCGGCGGCCCCGCCGGGCACGTCGGCCAGCACGGTCGGCACGATGGCCCGGCCGTCGCGCACGCCGCCGGTGACGAGCCTGGCCCCGGAGCCGTCGATCCAGTCCAGCACCCGGTCCGTCGCCGCCGGGTCGATGAGCGGCGCCACCCGCGTCTCCGGCGAGCGCGGATCGCCCACGACCACGTCCTTCATGCGCGCGGCCAGCAGGTCGAGGAACTCCTCGTGCGCCGCCTCCTCGACCAGCACCCGCTGCACCGAGATGCACGCCTGCCCCGAGGCGTAGTAGCCGCCGCGCACCACGGCGTCGGCGGCGGCCTCCAGGTCGGCGTCGGCGGCCACCACGAGGGCGGCGTTCGAGCCCAGCTCCAGCAGCACCTTGGTGGGGGCGGCGGCGCGGGCGATGGCGTGCCCGGCGGCGGCCGAGCCGGTGAACGACACGGCGCCGATCCGCGGGTCCTCCACCAGCGTGCGGCCGACCGCCACGTCCCCGGTGACGAGCTGCACCGCAGCGGCGGGCAGCGCGCCCGCCGAGCGCAGCAGATGCACCAGCCAGAGCGTGGCCAGCGGCGTCGCGGGAGCCGGCTTGACGATCACCGGGCAGCCGGCCGCCACCGCCGGAGCGATCTTGTGCGCGGCCAGCAGCAGCGGATAGTTGAAGCCGGTGATCCCGGCCACCACGCCGATGGGCCGCCGCGTCCAGAACCCGATCAGCCCCTCCCCCGACGGCAGCAGGTCCAGCGGCACCGTCTCACCGTGCAGCCGGGCCACCTCCTCGGCGGCGGTGGCCAGGGTGACGAGCGTGCGCGCCACCTCGACCCGGCAGTCCACCAGCGGCTTGCCGGTCTCCAGCACGAGCAGCCGCTCGAACTCCGCCCGCCGCTCGGCGAGCGCGTCGTGCGCGCTCGTCAGCGCGGCGCGGCGCGCGTGCGACGGCAGCGCGGCCATCGCGGGCGCGACCGCGAGCGCCTCCTCCACGGCCCGCGCCGCCAGCGCCGCGTCCCCCACGGGCGCGCTCATCACGACCGAGCCGTCGTACGGGAAGATCACGTCACTGTACGCCGGAGCCTCGGCCCAGCCGTCCCCGACCGGAAGCCCGGCCGGCCAGGAGCCTGCGAACGTCACTGTTCCCCCTTGATCGGTCATGGCGTTCGCCGAAGGGCGCTCGGGAACGCGTCGAGATAGGCGGGCGCGTCCGCGCGCCCGGTCGCGGCCAGCACCGCGTGCGCCACGGCCCGGCTGAACGCATCGGCCCCGGCCGCGAGCAGGTCGTGCAGATACGCTCCGTCGGGCGCCGCGCCGTCTCCAGGGGCGCCGGCCGCCGGAGTGGTGACCGGGCGGGATCCGTACAGGGTCGGCTCGGGTCGCGGTGGGGGCAGCGCGCAGGTGGAGACGGCGAAGATGGTGTCGCCGTCGACCATGGTGTGCGCGGGCCGGATGGCGCGGGCGAGCCCGTCGTGCGCGACCCCGGCGAGCTTGCCGCACTGCGCCTTGGTGAGGGTCAGGTCGGTGGCGACGACGCCGATGGTGGTGTTGAGCGAGGTCACCCCGGCGGGCCGCCAGGCGGCGACCTCCTCCGCCGACGGCTCACCCAGGTGGTCGAACTCGCCGGGGAGTCCGTAGCGGGTGCCGGACAGGACCCCGCTGCCCGGATCCAGGACGGACCCGGCGGCGTTGACCACCGCCAGCGCGGCCACGGTCACCCCCGAGGGCAGCACCACGCTCGCGGTCCCGACACCCCCGGCGAGCCCACCCGCCACGGCCCCGGTCCCGGCCCCGACAGACCCGTTCAGTCCGCCCGAAAACCCACCGCAGGCCGCGTGGCCATCAGGGCCGTCCACTTGGAAGGACGTGGCCGCATGGCCATCGGAGCCGTCCACTTGGAGGGACGTGGCCGCGTCGTAGGCGGCGTGGCCGAAGGCGGCGTCCGGGGTGGCGCGGAAGCGTCCGCCTCTGCCGAGGTCGTAGACGACGGCGGCCGGCACGATGGGGACGACGCCGCCCTCCGCCGGGAAGCCGACGCCCCCGTCCGCGAGCCGGTCCATGACGCCGCAGGCCGCACTCAGCCCATAGGCGCTGCCGCCCGACAGGACGATGGCGTGCACGCGCTCGATCAGGTTGCGCGGGTCCAGGAGCTCGGTCTCGCGGGTGCCGGGGGCCGCGCCGCGCACGTCCACCCCGGCCACCATGCCGCCGGGCGGCGCCAGGACGACGGTGGTGCCGGTCAGGTAGCCGTCACCGGCCCGCTGAGCATGCCCGACCCGAAGCCCGGCGACGTCCCCCAGGGAGTTGGCCGGGCCAGGCCTGACCTGAGGTTCCGGGGAAGGGAACGACGGACCGCTCACCCCAGGCTCCGGGTCAGGAAGCGGCGGGCCGCTTCGGCGAAGACGCGGGTGCACTGGACGATCTCGGCCACCTCGACGTACTCGTCCGACTGGTGGGCGATCCACTTGCCGCCGGGGCCGTACACGACGGAGGGGATGCCGCCCCAGTGGGTGAGCACGGTGCCGTCGGTGGAGCCGGGGACCCCGCCGTAGACGGGCTCGGCGCCGGTGACGTCGCGGTGCGCGGCGGCGAGCGCGGCCACCACCGGGTCGCCGACGGGGATGTCCACGGGCGGCCGGTCGACCAGGACGGACACCTCGGCGGTGATCCCGTCCCAGGCGGCCAGGGCGGCGACCCGGTCGGCGACCGCCTGGTGCTCCAGGCCGGGGATGGTGCGCACGTCGATGAAGACGGAGGCGGTCGCGGGGATGACGTTGACCTGTTCCTCCGTGCCCGCGCGGACCACGGTGGGGGTCACGTACACCTCGCCGAGATGCTCGTGGGCGGGGTGGCGGCTTTGCAGGTCCCGCTCCAGCGAACGCAACTCGGTCAGCAGCGCGCCGACCGCCTGGATGGGGTTGCGGCCGTGCTGCGGCATCGCGCCGTGCGCCATCTTGCCGGTGAAGTCGACCCGCAGCCGCAGCGCCCCCTTGGCGACGGCGCAGATCTCCCCGGCCTCGGGCTCGGCCACGATCGCGCCGTCCACGTCGGCGCCGAGCCCTTCGGCGACGAAGTGGTGGGCCCCCAGCATGAGACCCTCCTCGTCGGCCAGCGCGCACACCTTGATCCGCCCCGGGAACGGTCCGGCCAGTTGCAGCGCCCGGGTGGCGTACAGGGTGGCGGCCAGGCCGGACTTCATGTCGGCGCTGCCCCGGCCCCACAGCCTGCCGTCGCGGATCTCGCCGCCGAACGGGTCCACCGTCCACGTGGACAGGTCCCCTTCGGTGACGACGTCGGTATGGCCCTCGAACATCAGCGTCGGCCCGTCCCCGCCGCCGCCCTCGACGACGGCGACCACGTTCGGCCTGCCGGGGGCGGCCTCGTACACGCCGGGCTGCCAGCCCCACTCGCGCATCTTGGCGGCGACCAGGTCGGCGGCGGCCTGCTCGCTGCGCCCGCGCGCCGGGTCGTTGGTGCTCGGCACGCGGACCAGCGCCTGGGTGAACTCGACGACCCCGCGGGCGTCCACCTCGATCACAGAAATCCCTCCAGCGTGGGTACGGCCCGCAGCAGCGTGCGCGTGTAGGCGTGGCGCGGCTCGGCCCAGATGTCGTCGACGGCTCCGGTCTCCACGATCTCGCCGCCGTTCATCACCGCGACCGTCTCGCAGACATGCCGGACGACGGACAGGTCGTGCGAGACGAAGACCAGGGTGAGGCCCAGCTCGTCGACCAGGTCGGCCAGCAGGTTGAGTATCTGCCCGCGTACGGACACGTCCAAGGCGCTGACCGGCTCGTCGGCGACCAGCACCTTGGGGCGGGGGGCGAGCGCGCGGGCGATGGCGATGCGCTGGCGCTGCCCGCCGGAGAACTGGTGCGGGTAGCGGTCGGCGGCGGAGGCGGGCAGCCCGACCTGGTCGAGCAGCTCGGCGACGCGCCCGCCGGCGGGCTCGCCGAGGGCGACCAGCGGCTCGGCGACGAGGTCGCGCACCCGCATGCGGGGGTCGAGCGAGCTCATCGGGTCCTGGAAGACGATCTGCAGGCTCTGCCGCAGGAAGCGCAGCCGCCGCTCCGGCCTGCCGGTGATCTCCTGGCCGTCGAAGCGGATGGACCCGCTGGTGGGCTGGTCGAGCGCGCACAGCAGGCGGAGCAGCGTGGACTTGCCGGAGCCGGACTCGCCGACGATGCCGAACCGTTCGCCGGCGCGCACGGTCAGCGACACCCCCCGCAGGGCGTGCACGGCCTCGCCCGCTCTGGTGAGGGAGGTGCGCGGCCGGTGGTAGACCCGGCTGAGGTCGCTAGCCTCGATCAGCGGGGTGCCGGCATGCGTGGGCATGACCCTCTCCTGTCAGCGCGGGTTCCTGCTCGCAGGCGGGGGTGGCGTGCGGGCAGCGGTTTCTGAAGACGCAGCCGTCGGGGAACTGGCCTGCCGCCGGGACGCTGCCGGCGATGACGGGCAGCCGGGTGCCGCGCGGGGTCAGCCGGGAGGCGGCCAGCAGGCCTTCGGTGTAGCGGTGCCGGGGGTCGCCGAAGACCTCGCGGATCGGGCCGCTCTCCACCACGCGCCCGCCGTACATGACCAGGACCCGCTCGCACACCGAGGCGACCACGGCCAGGTCGTGGGTGATGAACAGCAGCGCGGGCGCCACCTCGGCGATGAGGTCGAGCATCTGCTTCTGCACGGTCACGTCGAGCGCGGTGGTGGGCTCGTCGCAGATGAGCAGGCCGGGCTCGTTGGCCAGGGCGATGGCGAGCATGACGCGCTGGCGCTGGCCGCCGGAGAGCTGGTGGGGGTAGGCGCGGGCCACCTGTTCCGGCTGCGGCAGGCGTACCCGGCCGAGCAGTTCGACGGCGCGGGCGCGAGCCTGTCCGGCGGGCCTGCCGTGCAGGGTCATGACCTCGGTGACCTGCGCGCCGACCCGCATGAGCGGGTTGAGCGCGGTCATCGGCTCCTGGAACACCATGGACACGTCCTGGCCGCGCAGCGCCTTCAGCCGCCGCTCGGGGACGCCCACCAGGTCGCGCTCGCCCAGCCGGGCGGTGCCGGCGGCGGTGACGCCCTCGGGCAGCAGGCCCATGAGCGACAGCGCGGTCAGCGACTTGCCCGAGCCGGACTCGCCGATCAGCCCGACCCGCTCGCCGGGCCCGATCTCGAACGACACGTCGCGGACCAGCTCGACCGAGCCGGCCCGGACGGTCAGTCCCTCAACGCTCAACGTGTTCACTCGGTCGCTCACCGCTCCTCACTCGCTTCGCGGCCGGCCTCGTCCCTCGGCCGTCCACTCCGCTCGCTGCGTCGGGTTCGCTCCCGGGTCCTCCTGAGTTTCGGATCCAGGTAGTCACGCAGCCCGTCGCCCAGCAGGTTGAAGCCGAGCACCGCCAGCGCGATCGCCAGACCCGGCCAGAGCGCCAGGCGCGGCGTGGAGAACAGCAGCTCCTGGGACTCCTGCAGCATCCGGCCCCACGACGGGATCGGCGGGCGGGTGCCGAAGCCGAGGAACGACAGCGCCGCCTCCGCCAGGATCGCGATGGCGAACGACACCGACGCCTGCACGATCAGCACCGAGGAGATGTTCGGCAGCACGTGGCGCAGCGCCACGGCGGTGCGCCGGCGCCCGGCCGCCCGGGCGGCGAGGACGTAGTCGGTCACCATGACCTGCATCGTGGCGGCCCTGGACACGCGGGCGAAGGCGGGCACCGTGGCCACGCCGATGGCGATCATGGCGGTGAGCGTGCCGGCCCCGTAGACGGCGCCGAGCATGATGGCCAGCAGCAGCGCCGGGAAGGCGAAGACGAGGTCGTTGACCCGCATGATCAGCTCGGACAGCCAGCCGAGCCTGCCGGAGGTCATCCCGGCGATGATGCCGAGCGGCGTGCCGATGATCGCGGCGATGCCGACGGCCACCACGCCGACGTACAGGGTGGTGCGGGCGCCCACCATGAGCTGGCTGAAGGTGTCGCGGCCGAACTTGTCCGCGCCTAGCAGGTAACCGCCGCCGGGCTCGTGCAGCTTGGCGGCGGCGTCGACGAGCACGGGGTCGCGCGGCGTCCACCCGAACGACAGCAGCGCCAGCAGCACCACGAGGCCGACCAGGACGCCCCCGATGACCAGGCCCGCGTTGATCCGGCCCCTCATCGTGCCCCCCGCAGTCGCGGGTCGAGCGCGGCGTAGGCCAGGTCCACCAGGAGGTTGATCAGGAGGACGGCCACCACCAGCACCATGACGACGCACTGGACGAGCAGCAGGTCGCGGCCCGCGACGCCGTTGAGCAGCAGGTCGCCCAGGCCGGGGATGACGAAGACGCGCTCGACCACGACCGCGCCGATGAGCAGCGTGGCCAGTTGCAGGCCGAGCACGGTGATCACCGGGATGGAGGCGTTGCGCAGACCGTGCCGCCACAGGGCGCCCATCCGGCCCCGGCCCTTGGCGCGGGCGGTGCGCAGGTAGTCCTCGCGCATCACGTCCAGCACCGCGGAGCGGACGTACCGGGTCAGTACGGCTCCTTGCACGAGGCCGAGCGACAGCCAGGGCAGCAGCAGGCCGCGCAGCCACTCGACGGGGTCGTCGGCGATCGGCACGTAACCGCCGGACGGCAGCACCTGCGCCTGCACCGCGAAGACGAACACCAGCAGGATGCCCGCCAGGAAGGCCGGGACGGCGATGCCGACCTGGCTGAAGGCGCTGATGACGGCGCCGAGCGGGTTGCGGTGGTGCACGGCCGCGAACGTCCCCGCGGGCACCGCGATGACCAGCGCGATGAGCATGCCGCCGAGCACCAGCACGGCGGTGACGCCGAGGCGGTCGCCGATCTGCGGGCCGATCGGCGAGCTGGTCACGTAGGAGGTGCCGAAGTCGCCGGTGACGAGCCCGCCGAACCAGTCGAAGAACTGGGTGATCGCCGGCCGGTCGGTGCCGAACTGCTCGCGCAGCGCCGCCACCGCCTCGGGTGTCGCGTTCACGCCCAGCGCGACCTCGGCGGGGTCGCCGGGGAGCACGGCCATGAAGGCGAACACCAGCACCCCGGCGACGGCGGTGCTCAGCACGAACACCGCCAGCCGTCTCAGGAGGTAGAGGATCACTGCTGGGCGAGCCCGGTGAAGTCGAAGGACTCGGAGATGGCGTTCTTCGGCAGCCCGGTGATGCCCTTCTTCGCCACGATCAGGTTCGGGAAGCCGAACAGCCAGTCGGCGGCGGCGTCCTCGGACAGCAGCTTGGCGGCCTGCTTGAGGTCGTCGGTCTGCTCCTGCTCGCTGCCCTGGTCGGCGGAGGCGAGCAGCTTGCCGTACTCCGGATTGTCGTAGCCGAAGTAGTAGGTCTTGTTGGCGAAGATGCTCATGTCACGCGGCTCGACGTGGTTGATGATCGACAGGTCGTAGTCGCCCTTGGTGAAGACCAGGTCGAGCCAGCGGGCGGGGAACTCCAGCGGCTCGATGTCGGCGGTGATGCCCACCTGGGCGAGCTGCGACTTGACCACCTGCGCGCCGGCCACGGCGTAGGGGAGGTTGGGGATGCGCATCTTGACGGTGTACGTCTTGCCGCCGAGAAGTTCCTTGGCCTTGGCCACGTCGTAGGGGTAGTCGCCGGTGCGGTCCTCGTACCAGGGGTCGGTGGGCGGGACCATCGAGCCGATGAGCTGACCGCGCCCGGCCCAGGCGGTGTCGAGCAGCGCCTTGTGGTCGATGGCGTGCCGGACGGCCTGGCGCACCTTCTTGTCGTTGAACGGCGGGCGGGCGTTGTTCATCGACAGCACCACCTCACCGTTGGTGCTGCCCTCGATCGTCTCGAAGCGATTGGGGTCGGCGAACTGCTGCAGCGACTCGGGCGCCTGGACGCTGGAGATGACGTCGATGCCGCCGGTCAGCTGCGCGTTGTTCATCGCCGTGGCGTCCTTGAAATACTTCAGCGTCACGCCGGGGATCGCCGGTTTCGTGCCCCAGTAGGAGGGGTTGGCGTCCAGGCGGATGGAGTCGCCGCGCCGCCACTCCCCCAGTTTGTACGGGCCGGTGCCGACGGGCTGGTTGGCCAGGTCCGCGACACCGGTGCGGCTGAACATCGCGCCGAGCCGGGTGGCCATGGTGTAGAGGAAGCCGTTGCTGGGCCGGTCGAGGGTGACGACGGCGGTGGTGTCGTCCTTCTTCTCGACGTCCTTGACCATGTCGAGCTGCGACTTGATCTTCAGCTTCCAGTCGGACTTGACCCGGTCGAGGGAGAAGACGACGTCGTCGGCGGTGAAGGGCGCGCCGTTGGTGAAGGTGACACCCTGGCGCAGGGTGAAGGTGTAGGTCTTGCGATCCTCCGACACCTCCCACTTCTCGGCGAGCAGCGGCTGGATCTTGCCGTCCTGGTCCAGCTTGACCAGGCCCTCGTAGACGTTGACCAGCAGCGCCTGCGGGATGGCCGCGCCCTCGGTCGCGGTGAAGTCCAGGTTGGCGGGCTCGGCCACGAACCCGACGGACAGCGCCTCCGCCTTGGCGGGCTGCCCACCCGTGCTCTCCGGGCCGCTGCCGCCTCCGCCGCCGCAGGCGCTCATGCTCAGCAGGAGACCGCCCACGGCGATCCATGTCCCGACTCGCCTCATGTCTTTCAGCCTCCTGGCTAGTGCACTGGTCTGACCAGTAGGCTGCACCTTGCCAGGCCGCGAGGGCTGAGGTCAAGGGGGCTTTCATGAGTGGTCCACGGTTCGAGCCGGTGCGGACCGTACGCGCGTACGAGCGGATCGTGGAGCAGATCGAGGAGGCCGTCGAGTCCGGTTCACTCCAGCCCGGCGAGCGGCTGCCCAGCGAACGCGAGCTGATGGCGCAGTTCGCCGTGAGCCGTTCCACCGTCCGCGAGGCGCTGCGCGTGCTGCAGGCCCGTGGGCTGGTCAGGTCCCGACCCGGCGACCCGCACGGCGCCGAGGTGCTGCCCTTCTCCCCCGCCGCCTTACACAAGTCGATGACCACGCTGGCCCGGGTGGACGAGCTGTCGCTGGGCGAGCTGGTGCAGTTCCGGATGGTGCTGGACGCCTCGGCCAATCTGCTGGCCGCCCGGCTGCGCACCGACGAGGAGCTGGCGGAGATGGACGCGGCGATCGAGCGCATGCGCGCGGCGGTCGCGGGCAGCTACGACGAGTTCAGCGCCGCCGACGTGGCCTTCCATGACGCGGTGGCAGGGGCCAGCCGCAACAAGCTCATCCAGATCTGCACGGACGTGGTCCGGTCGATCGTCCTCGACCTGATCGCCGAGAAGATCGCGGCGGCGGCCGACCGGGAGGCGCTCATGCGCCAGACGATCCGCCACCACGAGGAGGTGCTGGCGGCGATCCGCGCCGGTGAGGGCCTGCTCGCGGCGCGGCTGTCCCGGCAGTCGATGTACGACTACTACGTCGGCTACGTGCCCGAGGAGGAGCGGCCGGCGCTGCGGACCCTGCTGGAGTAGCCGCCCGTACGGCGCACATCTCCGCCTTCTACCGGAGAAATCCCCTACCTCACAAGTGTCGCGTCTGTACTGAATGCCTGGTGAGGGTGTTATCTTGCACCCGTGGCCGAGGAGGAGACACGGGAGGTGGCGGAGGCGTTCCTGCGCGAGCCTCGCCGCTATACCAGTCATCAGGTAGCCGAGATGGCGGGCGTGCCGGTCTACCGGGCCAGGCGGTTCTGGCGGGCGCTCGGCTTCGCCAACGTGGCCGACGACGCCGTGGAGTTCACCGAGTCCGACGTGGTGGCGCTCAAGACGCTGCTCGGCATGGTCAGCGCCGGCATCTACGACGAGGAGCACGTGCTGCAGATCGCCCGCTCCCTCGGCAGGGCCGCGACGCGGCTGGCCGAGTCGCAGGCCGAGATCGGCGCCGAGGCGCTCGACCAAGCCGGCGTGCCGCTGGCCGAACGCCCCAGGGCCTGGCGCAGGCGGGCCGAGCGGGTGGTGCCGGACCTCGCGCGGCTGCTGGTCTACTCCTGGCAGCGCCAGCTCGCCGCCGCCGCCGGCCGGCTCGCCGTCCAGGACATGAGCACCGTACGGCTGGCCGTCGGCTTCGCCGACCTGGTCGGGTTCACCCGGCTGAGCAGGCAGATCACCGAGACGGAGCTCGCCACGCTGGTCGACAGGTTCGAGGGGCGCTCCGCCGACGTGGTGACCTCCAACGGCGGCCGGGTGGTCAAGACGCTCGGCGACTCGCTCCTGTTCGTGGCGGACAAGGCGCACACGGCGGCGGAGATCGGGCTGCTGCTCCTGGAGACCCACGCCCGGGACAAGGGCATGCCGGAGCTGCGGGTGGGCCTGGCCGCCGGGCCGGTCATCTGGCGGATGGGCGACGTGTTCGGCACCACGGTCAACCTCGCCAGCAGGCTCACCGCGCTGGCCCGGCCCGACACGATCCTCGCCGACCCGGAGCTGGCCGAGGAGCTCGACGGCGACCGGGCGTTCGCCCTGCGCTGCGTCGACCGCCTGTCGGTACGCGGACTCGGCGAACTCGCCCCCTTCACCGTGAGCAGGGCCGGGGCCCTGGGCTGATCTGTCTCCGCCTGCCGGGCAACCCGGGGGCGGCCTGGATGCGTCTGTACCGTCGCGAGCTCTGACGGGAAGGCAATCAAATTGGCAGATCGAGCGATATTTCAGGACTTCGTGATCGCGAGGTCCGACCGGCTGTTACGCACCGGCTATCTCCTCACCCACGACTGGGAGATCGCCGAGGACCTGCTGCAGGAGTCGCTGGCGAAGGCCTGGTTCGCCTGGCCCCGCGTGGACGAGCCCGAGTCCTACGTCCGCCGGGTGATGGTGACCACGTACACCTCCTGGTGGCGCCGCAAGTGGCGACGTGAGCTGCCGAGCGGCAACCTGCCCGACACCCCCTGCACCGACGCGCTGCCCGATGACGAGCTCTGGCACGCGGTGGGCAGGCTGCCCGCAAGGCAGCGGGCCGTGATCGTGCTGCGCTTCTACGAGGACCTGCCGGTGACGGAGGTGGCCCGGCTGCTGGGCTGCGGCACCGGCACGGTCAAGAGCCAGACGGCCAAGGCGCTGGCCAAGCTGCGGATGGACGAGACGATCGTGAAGGAGATGCAGCGGTGACCGTACAAGATCTGCGGGACGTCCTGCGGGAGCGGGCCGAGGGCCCTTCGCCGGCGAACCCGGCGCGCCACGAGCAGGTCGGCGCGCACATCCGCAGGATCCGCCGGCGCAGGCGCGTGGTGGGCGGCGCGGCGGCGGGCGTGGCGGCGGCAGCGGTGCTGTTCGGCGCCTGGCTGGTGCCCGGCGCGGCCGACCAGCCGCAGAAGGCGACCGTCGCCGCTTCCATCGCGAAGCTGCCCGAGCGCTTCACCGCCCCGGACGGCACCGAGTACCGGCGCGTCGCGACGACGGCCATCGAGGCGACCGGTGACCGCAAGGCCGTCGTCACGGTCCCCCTGTCCGGCAAGCCGCTGGACGTGGCGGGCGTCTGCGAAGGGGCGGACAACAGCTCGCTGCGGGCGTCGGCCGGTGCGCGGACCTCGCCCATCGGCTTCAGAGGGTGCACGAAGGCCATGCAGCTCCATCCGCTGCCCGTGCCCGGGAACACCGGGGAAGTGAAGGTCACCTTCGACACGACGACCCGGGGCACAGGCTGTGTCCAGGTGAGCACGGGCGGCCCCTGCCTGCCGGTGGAGCCGGAGCGCGGCGACTGGTCCCTGGCCGTGTACGAGTGGACGCCACCCGCCGAGCCGGTCGTGCCGGCCCCGGTCAAGGACCTCCCCCGGCGGCTGGGGAACTGGAAGCTGACGGACTCGAAGACCGGCCTCTGGCCGCGGGACACCACGGCGCGCTTCGAGATCGTGGGCACCGGGCGCAAGCTCGCCTTCGACCAGATCTGCGGCGGTGACCTGGCTCGCCGACTGCTCGTGCACACCGCCACGGACCTGACCGACTCGCAGCAGAGCACGACCTGCTCTGAATGGAAGAACGGCCCGTTCCCGATGGCGATGACCGAATTGCCCGCCGTGCCCAAGGGCAAGCGCGTGGTCGTCACCGTAAGGATCAGCGTGCTCGGCGAGGCCACCAACCGCCCCATCCGCTGGTCATTCGGTCTCTACAGCAAGTAGGAACATTTCCGGCTGGTCCGTGTTGCACCAATACGTGACCAGCCTTTCCATCCTTGACCGCTCACTCGTCCGGCAGGGGCACTCCCCGGCGGCGGCGCTGCGGGCGACCGTGCGGTTCGCGCGGCAGGCCGAGGAGCTCGGCTACCGCCGGTTCTGGGTCGCCGAGCACCACAGCGTGCCGGGCGTGGCGGGATCGGCCCCGACCGTGCTGGCCGCCGCCGTCGCGGCCGCCACCGAGCGCATCCGGGTCGGCACCGGCGGCGTGATGCTGCCCAACCACCGCCCGCTGGTGGTCGCCGAGCAGTTCGGCGTCCTGGAGTCGCTGCACCCCGGCCGCGTCGACATGGGCCTGGGCCGCTCGGTGGGCTTCACCGGCGGCATCCGCAGGGCGCTCGGCCACGACAAGGACGCCGCCGACCGCTTCGGCGGCCAACTGGCGGAGCTGCTCGGCTTCTTCACCGGCGGCCGGGACGGCGTGCACGCCGTGCCGGCCGAGGGCCTGCGCCCCGAGGTGTTCGTGCTGGCCATGGGGGCGGGCGCGGACGTGGCCGCCGAGCACGGCCTGCCGCTGGTGATCGGCGGGGCCGGCGACCGGCTCCGGGAGGCGATCGGCCGCTACCGGACCGCCTTCCGGCCTTCGGCGTGGGCGGCGGCGCCGTACGTGATGGTGGCGGCGAACATCGCGGTCGGCGAGACGGCGGAGCGCGCGGCGCTGCTGCAGGTGCCGGAGGCCTGGTCGACGGCGCACTCGCGGACCCGCGGCGTCTTTCCCCCGCTGCGGCCGGCCCGGGAGATCCTGGGGATGGAGATGACCGGGCGGGAGCGGGCGCTGTTCGAGGAGTCGCGCAAGGGCCAGATCCACGGCACCGAGCAGGAGGTCGGCATGCGACTGGCCGACCTGGTGGAGATGACGGGGGCCGACGAGGTGCTGGTGACGATGAACACCTACGACCTGGACGAGAGACTCGACTCCTACCGCCGCCTGGCCGAAGTGACGTCGAGCTGAGCGACCGGAGCCCGCCTTGGATCATCGGTGGCCGGGACGCCGCGCATCGGTGCGGTGACCCGTGGGAGACCTGAGAGAGACCGGGAGGAGATGGGCGCGCCATCGCACCCATCTCGGCGTATCGGGCTGTCAGAAGAGTCCGGTGCTGAGCGCGACCTGTCCGATGATCGCGGCGGCCGCCGCCCCGAGTACGGCGATGGCGATGACCACGAGCAGCACACGGAGCAGGGTGGTGACGACCCTGGACATCTGGCGCAGAGAGACCACCAGCACCCAGATGGCGAGCATGGCGAGGAGGTAGAGGACGCCCTGAGCGGCCGCGACACCCACAGGACTGGCCTCGGGCACTGCTGTGCCGATGGAGAGGATCAGGGTGATCATGATGACTTTCACCCCCTTTCCGGTGAACTTCACTCAACTTCAGTTGAGCTTCACCAACTTCTGAAGAAGAGATTCCCTCCGTTGAACATCACTAATCCCGCAGTGGCCGTGTTGTCGGCCCAAACGGTGGAGACATGTGGTATGAATGCACTGGCCAGCCATTTCGCCTGGAGGCACAGCAACAGTGCCGATGTTGACTGAATAGGTGAAGTCAACTGAAGGATGACATCGTGGAGCCTCGTGAAGACGCTCGCCAAGCCCTCGCTCGGCGGCTACGGTCGCTCCGCGCCGACGCCGCGACCGAAACGAAGATCACGCAGCCTATGCTCGCCGAGGCGTTCGGCGGCATCAGCGTGTCGCTCATCTCCTCATGGGAGTCGGCGGTCAGCCCCAAGGTGCCACCGGCCTCCCGGCTCGAGGCCTACGCCACCCTCTTCAGCACCACCCGCCCGCCGCAAGGCGAGCCTCTTCGTATTCCGCGCGACGACGAGCTGACCCGCGACGAGCTCCGCCGCCGTGACGAGCTCCGCCTCGAGCTGCTGGCACTACGCGCCGCCGCGCTGGGCCGGCCGGTGGCCGAGCGCGGCGAAGTGGCCGACAACCCGTGGCTCTTCGGGGACAACAAGCCGATCACGATCGTGTGCCCTCAGGTACCGCCCGACATGCTCGCGCGCATGCCGTACACCCGCCCCGAAGACCCTGACTACGTGGACCTGTACAACTACGCGGACCTCGATGCACTCCTCGAGTTGCACGGACACATTCGCGCGCTCAATCCGCACAGCGAGGTCCGCACGCGCAGGACGTCGACGCTCACGGCCGATGACTACGCGGGACATCTCGTCCTGCTCGGCGGCGTCGACTGGAACGAGCAGACCCGCCAGCTCCTCGAAGACCCACACCTCCCGGTCAAGCAGGTGGCCAACTGGACCGACGTGCCGCAGGGCACCTACTTCGAGGTCCACGAGGGCCCGAGCCCGCAGAGATACCATCCGGTGCTCAACTCCGCCGGCCTCCTGGAACAGGATGTGGGCCACTTCTACCGAGGACCGAATCCTTACTACACGGATTCCACGATCACCATGTGCAACGGCATGTACGGGCGCGGCACGCTGGGCGTCGTCAAGGCACTCACCGATCCGAAGTTCCGCGACAGCAACACCGCCTATCTCCTTCGCCGCTTCCAGGGCGACGCCACCTTCAGCGTGCTGACCCGTGTGATCATCATCGACGGTGAAGTGCTGACACCGGATTGGACCATGCCCGAGAACCGGTTGCACGAGTGGTCGACGACCGGGGAGCGGCTTTCATGAACCATCACGGGACACACCGGCACCTGCTCGCGACCCCGTCGGGCGTTCCCGCCTCAGGACGGGTGGACGCCATCATCGTGCCCACTGTCCGGCCTCCGGCCTATCTCCAGGAGGCGGCGCATCTGGCAGCGCAGTTGAACTGCCGGCTGGTCGTCGTATGCAGTGGGCGCTGGACCTCCGCCTCCCAGGTGCTGCGCGCCTTCGGCGGACACGGCACCGAACTGGTGGCCGTGGACCTGCCCCGGCATCGCTGGTCACCGGTGCCCCTGAAGACCTCGCGGCTCCTGCGCGGCAGCCCGCTCGACCGCCGGGCGGACACGGCGGCCAAGCGCAACCTGGGCCTGGTCCTCGCGCGGCTGGCAGGTTGGGACCGCGTGATCTTCCTGGACGACGACATCGCCGTGCCCGACCCGGACGACCTGCGCCGCGCGGCCTGGTTGCTCGGCGACTACGACCGCGTCGCGTTGTCCATGGCCGGGTTTCCCGACAATTCGGTCGTTTGCCATGCTCACCGGCGGACCGGCGGTGCCCAGGAGTCGTTCATCGGCTCCGGCGCGATGGCACTCGATCCAGCCCGCGCCCCCTCGTTCTTTCCTGTCATTTACAACGAGGACTGGCTCGACCTGCTGGATGGCACGGGGATGAGACGCACAGCCGTGGTGGGCACGGCCGTGCAGCGCCCGTACGACCCTTATCGCTCGCCGGATCGGGCCAGGACCGAGGAGTTCGGGGAGGTCATCGCCGAGGGCCTGTTCCGGCTGCTCGACGACGGAGAGCCGCTGACCGGGGCCGACGGCGACTTCTGGAAGGAGTTCCTCGCCGGACGCAGGCGGCTGCTCAAACAGATCTCGCACCGGGCCCGGCACAGCGTGCGCGAGACCGAGGAGCGGGAGAGAATCCGGACGTCGCTCCAAGCAGCCCATGAGCAGCACCAGCACATCACCGCCAAACTGTGCTCCGGCTTCCTCGACGCCCTGACGACCGACCGGGAGGATTGGCAGGCATACCTCCACGTTCTGCCCAGCGGGCTCGCGTTGGACAAGTCCTGCGCCGAGCTGGCCGACCGTTACGGAGGAGCTCAGGTCCTTCACAGCGAGCCGGCGGGCGCACCGGCCCGCGCCGAGGTCGCGACCCCGCCACCGCACGAACCGTGGGCGGTCGTCGATCCGCTGACCCGCGACGACTACATCACCGTCCGGCCGTTGACCGAAGGCGACCTCCGGCAGGTGATCGACGTCCTGGGCGAGGAGCCGTACTTCGTCCGTGCCCTGGCACGTCAGCGAGAGCGTCACGGCATGCTCCTTGTCGTCTGGGCAGGCACCGAGCCGATCGGCGACGTGTACATCTGGCTGGGCCGGGCCGAAGAGAAGCGGCTGCGCAGGCGGCTCAACGGCACGCCACTGCTCACGCATCTGGAGCTCGTCCCGCGTTATCGCGGTCTGGGCCTGACGCCGGTGATCCTGCACGCCGCGGAGCAGTGGCTGATCGGGCAGGGCCGGTCCCGTCTCGCGCTGGGAGTCGACATGGACAACCACACGCTCTTCA
The DNA here is from genome assembly GCF_035920485.1 of Nonomuraea glycinis. Lineage (GTDB taxonomy): Bacteria > Actinomycetota > Actinomycetes > Streptosporangiales > Streptosporangiaceae > Nonomuraea > Nonomuraea glycinis. The sequence continues at coordinate 7,101,260 of NZ_CP109166.1, read as the reverse complement.
AGCTGTATCGCGCCCTCGGCTTCAAGAGGTGGAGATACTCCCCGATCCCGACCACGGCGGAAGTCTTCCAAGAAGACGGCACCAGCGAGCGGCTTCCGGACAAGTGCCGCATCCTCCATACGAGCCTTTCGGCCTTTCCCGCAGAATTGCGATGATGATGCTTCTGTGCTTGCTCACCGGCCGAAAGTCACCGCATGAGTCTGATCGACACGTCCGACCACCGACCGTCTCATCGGCGGCTCCTCAGCAACCCCCACGGGGCTGAACCGCAGGCGGCGATCGACGCCATCATCGTGCCGACCATCCGTCCGACCTCTTACCTGAGCCACGCGGCCTCGCTGGCCAAGCGGCTCGGCTGCCCGCTCGTGGCACTCTGCAGCGGCCCGTGGACGAGCGCCCAGGCAGCTCGGACGGTCGCCGACTCCGAGATCATCGGCCTCGACATCGCCGGCTCGGGCCCGCTGAACCTCCCCACGCTCCAGACCTCCCGCGTCCTGCGGCCGCGGTTCCGCCGCGACAACGACACCGCGGCCAAGCGGAATCTCGGGCTCACGCTGGCCCACCTGCTGGGCTGGCAGCGGATCGCCTTCCTCGACGATGACATCAAGGTGGGCGATCCCGACCATCTCGGCCAAGCCGCCGGACTGCTCGGCCGTTACAGCGCGGTGGGCCTCTCGATCGGCGGTTTCCCCGACAACTCCGTCGTGTGCCATGCCTTCCGGGCGGTAGGTGGCCCGCAGGATGCGTTCGTGGGCGGGGGCGCCCTGGTCGTGGAGGTCGCGCGCACGACCTCGTTCTTCCCCGACCTCTACAACGATGACTGGTTCTACCTGCTCGAAGACGACGGTTTACGCGAGGTCGCGGTGATGGGCGAGGCGACGCAGTCGCCGTACGACCCGTATGACAGCCCTGAGCGCGCCAGGAGCGAAGAGTTCGGCGACGTACTCGCCGAAGGACTGTTCTGGCTGGTAGAGGAGGGCAAAAAGCTCAACGAGGCGACGGAACGACACTGGAGCGAGTTCCTGGTGAGGCGCGGCAGACTCATTGATCTCATCGTGGCCCGCCTGGACGAGGTCGATGCGGCGCGGGAAAGGCGCATGCGAGCGTCGCTGCTGGCCGCCAGGGGGCAGCTGGCCCACATCACCCCCCAGCTGTGCGCCGCCTACGTGGAGGCCTGGCGGGTCGACAGGGAAACCTGGCGGCGGCATCTCAGCGATCTGCCCACTGGGCTACCGCTGGAGGCGGCGCTGTCCCAGCTCGCACCGCTTCCCCGATGAGCCGCCGCGCCTGACCGGACATCGTCTGATCAACCCGCTGAGCTGGGAAGACTCGCGCCGTGACCGGTGTTGGACCAGTGTGCGGAACACTCGAGGAGACCACCTTCTGGACATCCGGCGGATCTATCTGGAGCCCGCCGCGGCCGAGCTGGCCCGTGGCCGGGAGATCTTGGAGCGTTATCCGGCCGCCGAGCGGGTGGAGGTGGACAGCCATCAGCGGATCCCCGAGCTGTACGGCGACGAGGCGAACGTCGCCCGCTGGGTGCGCATCAAGACGGAGGCGCTGGTGCTCGGGGTCAAGAAGTCGCTGACCGCGCGCCCCAACGGCCGCTCCAGCGACTTCATCGCGCCCTCCACCGCCAACGGCTGCGCGATGGCCTGCGCCTACTGCTATGTCCCGCGCCGTAAGGGCTACAGCAATCCGATCACCGTGTTCGCCAACATCGAGCAGATCATCGGCTATCTGGGCCGGCACGCGGGCCGCCAGGGCGTCAAGCCGGAGCCGAACCAGGTCGACCCGCAGGCCTGGGTCTACGACATCGGCGAGAACTCCGACTGCTCGGTGGACGCCACCATCTCCGCCAACGTGCGCGACCTCGTCGAGCTGTTCCGCGGCCTGCCGAACGCCAAGGCCAGTTTCGCCACCAAGTACGTCAACCGGGACCTGCTCGACTGGGATCCGCGGGGCCGCACCAGGATCCGCTTCAGCCTGATGCCCGCCGCCGACGCCAAGCTGCTCGACATCCGCACCTCCCCGATCGAGGACCGGATCGCCGCGATCGACGACTTCGTGGCCGCCGGGTACGAGGTGCACGTCAATTTCAGCCCCGTCGTGGTGCGGGACGGCTGGCTGGCGGACTGGGCCCTCCTGCTGGACACGCTCGGGGACGCCCTGTCGCCGGCCGCCCGTGAGCAGCTCGCCGCCGAGGTCATCTTCCTAACCCACAACGACCGGCTGCACGAGGTGAACCTCGGCTGGCACCCCAAGGCCGAGGAGGTGCTCTGGCGGCCCGACCTGCAGCAGCCGAAGCGCTCGCAGACGGGCGGCTGGAACGTGCGCTACCGCACCGGCCACAAGGGCCGCTACGTCACCGCCCTGACCGACCTGATCGCCGACCGCCTGCCCTGCTGCCGGGTCCGCTACGCGTTCTGACACGAGGTACGGTCTTCCTCGTGGTGATCCAGTCCTCCCCCGTCGTCATCGCGCACCGGGGGGCCAGCGCGCACCGGCCCGAGCACACGCTGCTGTCTTATGAGGCGGCCATCGCCATGGGCGCCGACTACATCGAGCCTGACCTCGTCTCCACCAGGGACCACGTGCTGGTGGCCAGGCACGAGAACGAGATCTCCGGCACCACCGACGTGGCCGACCGGCCCGAGTTCGCCGACCGGCACGCCACCAGGACGATCGACGGCCGGGCCGTCACCGGCTGGTGGTTCACCGAGGACTTCACCGTTCACTGAGTTTCAAGGGTTCTCAGTGATTCGCCCGGTGTGGGCGAAGGTCCCCGTCTGATCCGGGCAGCAGATGCCCGGTGCGGGGTTGACGTTTCACGGCCACCTGCCCCGCCAGGCGGGGTCTTACGGTCGGCTCCACGTCCGTTTTCGGTCTCCGGGCCACTCCCGGCGACCGTGCGCTTCACCAGGGAGGCGAGGTTGCGTGCGGCGTTCTCGTCGCGGTCCATGGCCAGGCCGCATCCCTCGCAGACGTAGGTGCGTATCCGCAGCGGCAGTTTGGCTTTCACCGCACCGCAGGATGAACACGTCTTGGAGGAGGGGAACCAGCGGTCGGCCACCAGCAGTCGGCCGCCGTTCCAGCCGGTTTTGTAGGCGAGCTGGCGGCGGATCTCCCCGAAACCCGCGTCGGAGACGGCGCGGGCGAGTCGCCGGTTGCGGATCATCCCGGCCACGTTGAGGTCTTCGACCACGATGGTGCCGTACGTCCGGGCCAGGCTGGTGGTGAGCTGGTGGATGCCGTCGCGGCGCAGCGCCGCCACCCGATACTCCGCCCGGTTGCGGGCCGCGTTCGCCCGCAGCCACCGGTTCGACGGCTGTTGCCGGGTGCGCCGGTCGGGGCCGTATTTGCGGGAGAGCGCCCGCGACAGACGGCGTAATTTACGTGCGGCGGCGTTGAGGTGGCGGGGATTGGGGACCGGCGGGCGTCCGTCGGAGAAGACCGCCAGGGTCTTGATGCCGAGGTCCACCCCGATCACCGCGTCCGGCCGGACGGGCTTACCCTGGGCGCGTTCGGTGTGCACGATGAAGCTGACGTGCCAGCGGCCCTCCTGCCACCGCACCGTCGCCGAAGCGATCCGCGCCCCGCCCCCGGCGAGCAGGCGGGCGAGTTTGCCGACCGGCTCGTGCGTTTTGATCCGGCCCAGCACCGGCAGCACCACGTGAGTGTGGCCGTCCAGCCGGATCGTCCCGGTGGTGAAGCGCACCGACCGGGCCGCACGGCGTTTGGACTTGAACCGGGGAAAACCCACCTTCGGGCCCTTACGCTTACCGCTCTTGGAGTCACGCCAGTTCGCCAGGGCGTCGGCCAGGCGGGCGAAACCGGAGGCGTAGGCCTCCTTGGAGTTGTCCGCCCACCAAGGGGCGATCTCGTCCTTGACCTGGTTCCAGCGTTTGCGCAGGCTGTACATCGACCAGGACAACGCCGGGGTGAGCCGGTCGTCGGGGATGCCGTAGGAGCGCTCGGCCTCCCGCTGCGCCAGATTCGCCTTCACCTGCGCCAGGCCCCAGTTGAACGCCACCCGCACCGCCCCGCAGTGCGAGGCCAGCGCGGCGGCCTGACGTGGCGTGGGGTCCAGCGCGAAACGGTAGGCCTGCACGACACGCATGACGATCCCCCTCCCTCGCATATTCGAGAGTGTGTGCGAACGACTCTACCAGCGTGACCGTACGTTGAGTAACTGTTTGCATGCTTAACGTGATGGCGAAGGGTGGGACAGACCGCCCCGGGCAGACCCGACACCAAGCCACAGGCCCCTCCAGCGCTTCGTCATGCCGTCCACCAGCTCGCAGACCACCGAGCCAACCCATCACCCCTTGACAGACCGCACTCACGCTGCAGAAAACCAGATAAAGACTGACGAACACTGATACGAACCACAGCGGTTACCAACCCTCGCCGAGCTCAGGACGTTGCGGGCCAGGGAGCGGGTGCCCGGCCTGCGGCCCGGCAACACGGCCTTCGACGGGCTGGCCCGGATCCCCACGTTCGAGGAGGTCGTCCGGCTCGCGCGGGAGCACGGGGTGGGCGTCTACCCCGAGACCAAGCACCCGACGCACTTCGCCGGGCTCGGCCTGCCCCTGGAGGAGCCGCTGCTCGACGTGCTCGACCGGTACGGCGTGCGGAAGGCGTACATCCAGTCCTTCGAGACGGCGAACCTGCGCGAGCTCAGCGGCCGGACGGACCTGCCGCTGATCCAGCTCGTCGCGGCCGGGGGCGCGCCGTACGACTGGGTCGTGGCGGGCGACGGCCGCGGCTACGACGACCTCGTCACACCGGAGGGGTTGCGTGAGGTGGCCGGGTACGCGCGCGGGATCGGCGTGGACACCCGGCGGGTGCTGCCCACCGGCCCGGACGGCAGGCTGGGTGCGGCGACCACGCTGGTGGCGGACGCGCACCGCGAGCGGCTGGACGTGCACGTCTGGACCGTGCGCAACGAGAACGCGCAGCTTCCCGTGGACTTCCGGCTCGGCGACCCCGGCAGCCCGCACTACGACCGTGCCACGGGTGACGTGACGGGGTGGCTGTCGAGGCTGCTGGAGCTCGGCGTCGACGGCGCCTTCTGCGACGATCCCGCCATGGGCCGGGCCGTGGTGAGCCGGTGGACACGGTGATGCCCTTTCACCCGGGGCCGTGGCGACACCGTGATGCGCTTTCACTCGGGCCACAGTGACACCGGAGCGCCCTTTTGCACAGACAGCCCCGCCCTCCCTTTCTAAGCTGGGTCCATGACTGCTGACCAGCATGGACTGTCCTTGAGCGGGGCGGGCCGGAGTGCCGCCCGCCACTACGACCGGGCGATCGACCACCTGTTGCACTTCCGGATGGAGGTCGTGCACGAGGCCGGCGCGGTGCTGGCCGAGGCGCCGGATTTCCCGATGGGCAACGTGCTGAGCGCCTATCTCGGACTGCTCTCCACCGAGGCCGACCAGGCGCGCCAGGCCAGGCAGAGCTTCGCCGCCTTCCGTGCCAGGATCGACCACGCCGGCCTGCCGCCCCGCGAGCGGGCGCATGTGGAAGCGGTGCAGGCGCTGCTCGACGGTGACTTCCACGCCTGTGGCGCGCTGCTCGCCCGGATCACCGAGCAGCACCCGCGTGACGCCCTCGCGCTGGCCGCCGGGCACCAGATCGACTTCTTGGTCGGTGACGCGCGCTCGCTGCGCGACCGGATCGGCGGCGCGCTCAGCGCCTGGCACGAGGACGACAAGCATTTTGGGCACCTGCTCGGCATGTACGCGTTCGGGCTGGAGGAGGCCGGGCACTACGACCGCTCGGAGGAGGTCGGGCTGCGGGCCGTCGAGCTGAACCCCCGCGACGTGTGGGGCATCCACGCGGTCGTGCACACCTACGAGATGCAGGGCAGGTTCGGCGAGGGCATCCGCTACCTGGACGCCCGGGTCGACGACTGGTCCACCGGCACCTTCTTCAACGTGCACACCTGGTGGCACTACGCCCTGTACGCGATGGAGGCCGGTGACCACGGGCGGGCCCTGGCGATCTACGACGCGGTGCTGGCCGCCGGCCGGTCGTCGATGGAACTGCTGGACGCCGCCGCCCTGCTGTGGCGCTTCTACCTGGAGGGCGACCTCCGGCACGAGCGGTGGTCGGTGCTCGCCGACGCCTGGCCGGCCAGGACGCACGAGCCGTGCTACGCCTTCAACGACGTGCACGCCGTGATGTCGTACGTGGGCGCGGACCGCATCGGCGACGCCGACAAGCTCATCGCCGGCCGTGAGGCGTACCTCGGTCAGCCGCTTCCAGGCGTCAGCAACCACGGCATGACCGCCCGCGTCGGCCTGCCGGTGTGCAAGGCGCTGGTGGCGTTCGGCCGGGGCGACCACCACCAGGTGGTGGACCTGCTCTACCCGATCAGGCACCGCGTCAACGAGTTCGGCGGCAGCCACGCTCAGCGTGACGCCGTGCAGAAGACCCTGCTGGAGTCGGCGCTCAGGGGCGGCCGGCACGATCTGGCGCGGGTCCTGATCAGCGAACGGATCAACGTACGGCCCGGCAGCCCGTTCAACTGGCTCAAGCGGGGAGCGCTGGCCGAGGCCATCGGCGACAGCGCCGCGGCCACGGCCGCCCGGCTCCGGGCGGGCGAGCTCATGCACCAGGCCCGAACCGGAAATGTCTCCGCAAGCGAGTAGTGTTTCCCAGCATGGATCGGCAACTCACCCTGATGGCCGTACACGCCCACCCCGATGACGAGTGCCTCAGCACCGGCGGAGTTCTGGCCCGCTACACCGACGAGGGGATCCGCACCGTGCTGGTCACCTGCACCAACGGTGAGCAGGGCGACGGACCGGGCGGCGTCAAACCCGGCGACCCGGGTCACGACGACGCCAAGGTCGCCGAGCTCCGGCTCAGTGAGCTGCGCCAGTCGGTGCAGCACCTCGGCATCGACCACCTTGAGCTGTTGGGTTACCGCGACTCCGGCATGGAGGGCTGGGACGCGAACAAGCACCCCGACGCGTTCGCCAACGTCCCCGTCGACACCGCCGCCGGCCGGCTGGCGGAGCTGATGGAGCGCTACCGGCCGGACGTCGTGGTCACCTACGACGAGACCGGCGGCAGCGGCTACAACCACCCCGACCACGTCCAGGCGCACCGCATCACGGTCGCGGCCGTCGAGGCCACCGGCATCCCGGCCAAGTTCTACTACACCGCGATCCCCAGGTCGGCGTTCAAGCGGATGTTCGAGCAGATGCGCGCGAGCGGCATGGAGTTCGACTTCGAGCCCGGCGACGACTTCGGCACCCCTGACGAGCTGGTGACCACCGTCGTCGACGTGCGGTCCTTCGTCGATCGCAAGATCAAGGCCCTGCGGTCACATGCGAGCCAGGGCGACAGCATCCCCCCGCTCATGATGTCGCAGGAGGCCCAGCAGGAGGTGTTCTCCCACGAGGCCTTCATCCGCGTCCAGAGCCGCATCAAGACACCGCACCACGAGCTGGACCTGTTCGAAGGGCTGCGCCCCTAGGGCGGTCGCCCGCTCTGCCCCGGTCGAGCAGAGGGGGCGCGGCCCGCTCTGCCCGGGTCGAGCAGCGTCCGGGTGAGCGGGCCGCGCCCCCAGGGGCGGTCGCGCTCTGCCGCGTGCAGAGCGCGGTCAGCGCGCTGGGAGGCTCACCCCCGTGGGGGCTGCTCCCCCGAGCCTCTGACGATCAGGCGGGTGGGCACCAGCGTGCCGCGTGCCCGCGACCGGTCGCCGTCCAGGCGTAACAGGACCCGTTCGGCCGCCGCCACGCCGATCGCCTCCGGGTCCTGGGCGACGACCGTCAGCGGCGGGTCCAGCACCTCCGCCAGGGGCAGGTCGTCGAAGCCGACCAGCGCCACCTCCTTGCGCCCCGACTTGGCCAGCGCCACCACGGCGCCCATCGCGGCGAGGTTGTTGCCCGCGAACAGGGCCGTCGGGGGTGCGGGGAGGGCGAGCAGGCGCAGGGTGGCCTGGGCGGCGGCGTCGGCGTCGTGGCCGGTGTCGACGAGGGTGCGGTCGAAGGGCAGGCCCGCCGCCTCCAGCGCGTCCCGGTAACCCTGGAAACGTTCGCGGCGGGTGTAGAGGGCGGGCGGGACGTCGCCGACGAAGCCGATCCTGCGGTGGCCGTACGAGATGAGGTGGGCGACGCCGGAGCGGGCGCCCGCGCGGTTGGCGCTGACCACGCTGTCGGCCGTGAGGCCGACGGCGGGGCGGTCGAGGAAGACGATGGGGAGGCCGGCGACGCGTTCGGAGCGCAGGTGGCGGTGGTCGCTGGCGGCCGAGGGGACGATCATGAGGGCGCTGACCCGGCGCGCCAGGAAGGCGGCGATGAGGGACTGCTCCAGCTCGGGGGTCTCGCTGCTGGAGCCGACGATGAGGGTGAGGCCGCGGGCGCGGACGGCGCTTTCGATGCCGCCCGCGACGGTCCCGAAGAACGGGTTGCCCATCTCCGGGATGACCAGGCCGATCGCCGCGTCCCTGGCGCCGACGCGCATGTTGCGGGCCATGAGGTTGGGCTGGTAGCCGAGCTTGCGCACGGCCGCCATGACGCGTTCGCGGGTCTCCACGGCGACCGGGCCGTCGTCGTTGAGCACCCGCGAGACCGTCTTGGCCGTCACCCCGACCTCGCGGGCGACGTCTGTCATGGTGGGGCGCCGCATTTCGACCATGCTAGTGGCTCACGACGGGCCGGCGTCCTTGGCCGCCGGCACCGATTCGTCCTGCTTCACCTGCAGGGCGCCGGTCATGATGGCGACCACCTCGGCCATGTCGTGGTCGGCGGGGTTGAGCTGGGCGACCCGGCGGCCGAGCCGCTGGACGTGGATGCGGTCGGCCAGCTCGAACACGTGTGGCATGTTGTGGCTGATCAGCACCACCGGCAGGCCACGGTCGCGGACCCGCTTGATCATGTCGAGGACCTGGCCGGACTCCTTGACGCCGAGCGCGGCCGTGGGCTCGTCCATGACGATGACGTGCGAGGCCCAGGCGACGGCCCTGGCCACGGCGACGCCCTGCCGCTGGCCGCCGGACAGCGTCTCGACCGCCTGGGTGAGCGAGCGCAGCCCGATCTTGAGGTCCGCCATGTGCCTGGCGGACTCCTCGCGCATGCGTTTCTTGTCGAGCAGGCGGAAGATCGTGCCGAGCGGGCCGGGCTTGCGCAACTCCCGGCCGAGGAACATGTTGGTGGCGATGTCCAGGGAAGCGGCCACCGCCAGGTCCTGGTAGACGGTCTCGATGCCGTGCTTGCGGGCGTCGAGCGGGTTGCGAAAGCGGACCGGGCGGCCGTCGAGCAGGATCTCGCCCTCGTCCGGCTGCACGGCCCCGGTCAGCGCCTTGATCAGGCTGGTCTTGCCGGCGCCGTTGTCGCCGATGACGGCGAGGACCTCGCCGGGCATCAGGTCGAAGTCGGCGCCGTCCAGCGCGGTCACGTGGCCGTAGCGCTTGACCAGGCCACGTGCCCGCAGGACGGGGGTCGTCGTCATCGGGTCCTCCTGCGGGAGAGCTGGTCCACGGTCACGGCGAGGATCACCAGGATGCCGGTGATGAGCGTCTGATAGATCGACGGTACGCCCATGAGCTGAAGGCCGTTGCGGAAGACCCCGACGATGAGCGCGCCGACCAGCGTGCCGATGACCAGGCCGCGCCCGCCGAACAGGCTCGTGCCGCCGAGCACGACCGCGGTGATGCTGTCCAGGTTGTCGGTCTGCCCGGCCTGCGGGTCGCCGACCCCGGTCCTGGACACCAGCAGCAGCGCGGCGATGCCGTACACGAGCCCGGCGATCGTGTAGACGCTGATCGTCAGCCGCTGGGTGCGGATGCCGGTCAGCCGCGCCACGTCGGGGCTGTTGCCGAGCGCGTACACGTGGCGGCCCCACGCCGTCTGCCCGAGCAGGTAGGCGAACAGCAGGAACAGCAGGATCGCCACGAGCGAGCCGTAGGTGACGTTGGTGCCGCCGAGCCGGAAGGTCTCGCCCAGGTACGTCAGCGCGGCGGGCAGCTCGGTGACCGTCTGGTCCTGGGAGTAGATGTGGGTGAGCGCGAAGACCACGTTCAGCATGCCGAGCGTGACGATGAACGGCGGCAGCGAGATCCGCGTCACCAGCAGGCCGTTCGCCAGCCCGAACACGGCGCAGGCGGCCAGCCCGGCGGCGATGGCGAGCAGCGGCGGCAGCACGCCGTCCACGGCCAGCTTGGTCATCACGATCCCGCCGAAGGCCATGATGGCGCCGTTGGACAGATCGATGCCGGCCGTCAGGATGATCAGGGTCTGGCCGATGGCGAGCGTGCCGACGACCATCACCTGCTGGATGATGAGGGAGAAGTTACCGCCGCTGAGGAACTGCTCGGTGTTGAGCGAGAAGAACACGCAGGCCGCCAGGAGGGCGGCCAGCGGTCCGACGATCGGCGTGGACAGCAGGCGGCGCGGCAGCGTCGCTTCGATGACCGGCACGTCAGCCCCAGCAGTTCGCCAGGCCGAACGCGGTGTCCTCGGCCTCGACGCCGGTGGCGTCCTTGTCGGTGATGAGGGTGACGCCGGTGTCGGTGTAGCCGGAGGACTTCGTGCCGCTCTTGGCGAAGGCGGAGACGGCCTTGACGCCGCTCTCGGCCATCTTCAGGGGATACTGCTGCGAGGTCGCGGCGATCTGGCCGCTCTGCACTGCCTTGACGCCGGTGCAGCCGCCGTCGACGGAGACGACGAGCACGTCCTTCTCGCGGCCCTTGGCCTTGAGCGCGGTGTGCGCGCCGAGGGCGGCGGGCTCGTTGATGGTGTAGACGACGTTGATGTCGGGCGCCTTCTGCAGGCAGTTCTCCATCGCGGTCTGGCCCTTGGACTGGTCGCCCTGGGTGTCCTGGGAGCAGACGATGGACGGGTCGCCCTCGCTGATGCCGAAGCCCTTGAGGAAGCCGTCGTGCCTGAGCTGGCCGACGGTGACGCCGGGGGCCAGGTCGAGGGTGGCGATCTTGGCGGGCTTGCCCGCCATCGCGGCTTTGGCGTACTGGCCGATGAGCTCGCCGGCCTTGAGGTTGTCGGTGGCGAACAGCGCGTCGGTGGCGTCCTGCGGGTCGGTCGGGGTGTCGAGCGCGATCACCAGGACACCGGCGTCCCTGGCCTTCTTGATGGCGGGGACGATGGCCTTGGTGTCGCTCGGGGTGATGAGGATGCCCTTCACGCCCGCCGCGACCATGTTCTCGATGGCGGTGATCTGGGAGGCGTTGTCGCCGTCGAACTTGCCGGCGGCGCTCATCAGCTCCATGCCCTCCGCCTGGGCCGCCTTCTGCGCGCCTTCCTTCATCTTGACGAAGAACGGGTTCGTCTCGGTCTTGGTGATCAGTCCGACCTTGGCGGCGGCGGCGGTCTCGGTGGAGGTGTCCTGGCCGTTGCCGCCACACCCCGTTACCAGGAGCGCGGCGGCTAGCAGACCGGCTGAGAGCCTTGAGATCATGGTGGCTTCCTATCAGGGGGGATCCAATGTCATCGTTGACATATGTCAACGTTGACATTCGCTGTGTTGCGATGATGGACTCCGAGCCGGGAAACGTCAATGCCCTGGTGACGTAACGAATCGGAAACACGCTGGAAGGCAGGCTGATGATCGCGGTCTTGGGTGAGTGCGTGGCGGACGCCTTCGCGGAGCGCCCCCCGGCCGTGCGCGGGGAGCGCTCGCCGGTGGAGCTGGCGTTGCGGGTGTTGCCGGGTGGGGGGCCGGCGAACACGGCGGTGGCGCTGGCGCGGCTCGGCACCGCGACGCGTTTCCTCGGCCGCCTGTCCGGCGACGTGTTCGGCTCGCTCTTCCGGGAACACCTGACCGCCTCGAAGGTGGACCTGAGCGGCTGCGTGGACGCCGCCGAGCCGAGCACCCTCGCGGTCGCCTCCCTGGACGCCGGCGGGCAGGCCACCTACGGCTTCCACGCCGACGGGACCGCCGACTGGCAGTGGACCCCCGCCGAGCTCGCCGCGCTCGACCTCACCGGCGTGTCCTGCCTGCACACGGGCTCGCTGGCGCTGGTACGCGAGCCGGGGCGGGCCGCGGTGGAGGCCTTTGCGGCCGCGGCCCGCGAGCGCGCCACGATCTCGATCGACCCGAACGTACGCCCCAGCCTGGCCCCCCGTGAGGCCTACGCGCTCACCCGGTGGTGCGGCCTGGCCGACATCCTCAAGCTGAGCGACGACGACCTGCGCGTGCTGCGGCCCGGCGAGCCGGTGGAGCGGGTCTGCGACACCTGGCACGCGGCCGGGGCGCGGCTGATCGTGGTCACCAGGGGCGCGGCCGGGGCGCTGGTCTCGCTGGACGGCGACCGGCTGGAGGTGGCCGCGCCGCGGGTCGCCGTGGTGGACACGGTGGGCGCGGGTGACGCGTTCACCGCCGGCTTCCTGCACCGGCTCGGCGGGCTGGGCCTGCTCGGCGGGCGGCTCGACGGCCTGGACCTGGAGACGGCCGGGCGGGCGGCGGAGTTCGCCGCCCAGGTCGCGGCCCTCACCTGCACCGTGGCCGGAGCCAATCCACCCTGGAGCCACCAGCTCCAACCGGAGCGGTAGAAGCCCGGCCGAGCCCGCGTCCCTACTCCGGGGCCCCAGGATCCGCGTCGTGCTCGGACGCCGTGCCCATGGTGCTCGCCGCTCCGACGGCGAGCCGGCGCTGTTCTTCTTCGACGATCTGGCGGGCCAGGTCCCGTTCCGACACGTCGACCGCGTCGGGCGTCGACTCGGCCAGGTGGCTGCGCCTGGCGTAGGTGTCGAACAGCGCGGTCTTGGCCCGCAGGATGCGCAGCATCCGCTCGTCCACGCTGTCCGGCGACAGCAGCCGGTGCACCTGCACGCGCCGGACCTGTCCCATGCGGTGGGCGCGGGCCACGGCCTGGCTCTCGGTGGTCGGCTTGACCTGGGGCTCGCAGATGATCACCACGGAGGCCGCCTGGAGGTTGAGCCCGATCCCGCCCGCCTGGATCTGGGCCAGCAGCACCGCGTGCCCGGGCGCCGCCGTGAACGCGTCCACCACCTGCTGGCGCCGCTCAGGTGGCACGCTGCCGGAGATCGGGCCGAACACCTGGGAGCCGAGCGCTTGAGGGCCGGATACCTGAGGGCCGGATACCTGAGGGCGGAGGGCTTGCTCGACGACGGTCAGCACGGCGCGGAAGTAGGAGAAGACGACCACCTTGAGTCCGTTGTCGGCGGCTTCCTCGACGAGTTCGCGCAGGCGTTCCAGCTTGGCGGACTTCTCCGGCACCGCGTAGGCCGCCCGCCGCATGTCCATGAACCGGCCCGCCGCCACCGCCGTGCGGTAGGCGTCCTCGTCGGCGGCGCTGAAGGTCTCCCATTCGTCCACGCGCACCAGATCGGGCAGCTCGGTGAGCACGTCCTCCTGGTTACGCCGCAGGTAGACGGGGGCCACCGCGCGCCGGAACGCCTGGGCGCCCGCGACGGCGTCGCTGCCCCTGATCTCGGCGAGCCGGCTGGGCTGCAGGTAGCCCACGAGGGTGCGGAACTCCTCGACGTGGTTCTCCATCGGCGTGCCGGTCATGAACAGCACCCGTTCGGCGCGGTCGCACCAGCCGGCGACGGCCCGGGACCGCCGGGTCTCGCCGTTCTTGACGTAGTGCGCCTCGTCCACGACGAGCATGCCGAGCGGCGGCGCGCCGTCCAGCCCGCCCAGCCCGTCGTAGGTGATCACCGCGACGCCGCCGCGCTCGGCCCACTCCGCCCGCGCCACGGCGCGCTCCGCACCGTGCAGCCGGTAGGCCCGCAGGGTGCTGCGCGCCTCCACCTCGCGTACCCAGTTGACCAGCACGCTGGCCGGGCAGACGACCAGGAAGTGGGTGGCGCCGGTCGCCGCGAGGTGGGCCAGCGCGGCAATGGCCTGGATGGTCTTGCCCAGCCCCATCTCGTCACCGAGGATCACCCGCCGCTGGGCGAGCGCGAACCGGGCGCCGAAGGCCTGGTAGCCGCGCAGCGACACGCGGCGGCAGGTGTCGTCGAGCGCCTGCGCCCGGACGCGGTCGGCGAGCTCGTCGGGCAGGAACCCCTCGGCGGCGACGCGGTCGTGCGGCTCCACGGCCGCGAGCTCGGCCAGCAGGTTGTAGTACTCGGCGGCGCGCAGCTCGAAGTCGATCCAGGCGGCGACCTCGTCGGCGGCGGGCCGCAGCAGGTCGGTGGTGGCCTGCGCGATGAGCAACCGCATCCCGGCCTCGCCGCCCGCCGAGGTCACCACGGCGTCGGCGGTCCCCGCGGACATCTCGCCCCCTACGGACATCCCGCCCCGAACGCCCCCGGCACCGGCACCGCCGTCGAGGAGGGTGGCGAGTTCGGTGGCGGCCGTTGCCGCCTCGTCGCGGCGTTGGCGGCCGGACAGGAGGCCGCGCCACCAGCTGCCCGCCGGACGGGCCCGCGGGATGAGCCCGCCGAGCCGCTCTTCGAGCGTCGCGGCCGTGCGCCGGGCGCGCGTCAGCTCGGGGCCGGCGTCCACCAGCCGGTGCAGGGCGATGAGCAGCGCGGTGGTGTCCGGGTCGTCCTGCCGCTCGACGTCGAGGTGAACGGTGGCGACCTCCTGCGCGGCGCCGGCGATCTGCCGGGCCGCCGCGTGCGCCTGCCGCTGGGTGTGCGGGCCGACCCCGGGCAGGCGCTGCAGCTCGTACGGCGTCGCGTTCAGCACGTCGAGCACCGTGGCGTAGCCCGCCTTCTCCAGCGTCCCGAGCCGCAGCCGCCCCCCGGTGACGTCCTTGAGCCTGGACAGCGGGATGCCGGCGAGCTCGGCCCTGGCCTGCCGCTCCCGGATCACGTTCAGGGCGGTGTGCACGGCGTCCAGCGCGGCGTCGTGCTCACGTCGCAGCGCCTGCGCGTCGCCGAGCAGCCGCCCGGCCCGTTCGAGCAGCTCGCGTGCCTGCTTGCCGCGCGGCGCGGCCTCGTCCGTGGCCACAGGATCAGAGCAGGGCGTCGCGGGTGTCCATGAGGGCGAAACCGAGCAGGTTCAGTCCACGCCAGCCGGCCGCGGAGGCGGCGGCGGGATCGTCCGCCGCCAGGCCGATGCCCCAGATCCGGTCGACCGGGCTGGCCTCGACCAGGACGCACGCGGCGGTGCCGAGCAGGAACTCCTTCAGCTCGGGGTGCTGCCCGAACTTGGCGAGGTTGCCGCGTACCACGATCTCGTAGCGATGCGCGGCCCACGTGTCCTCGTCGAAGTGCCGCACCTGGCGGCCCAGCTTCTTGACGGCGTGCGGATGGGCCGTCGCGACGATCTCGGCCGCGGTCGCCTCGTCGCCGAACAGCAGGGCCTTGTGCGCCATCATGTAGTGCTCGGCGGAGTGGTAGACGCGGCCGTCCTCGGTGAAGTCGACCGGCCACCACTGGCTGAGGCACCCACGGCCAGGCCCGCCGTCGCGGGCCGGGCGGTGCCCCCAGAAGTGCAGGTAGCGCGGCGGCCGGCCGGCCTGCTCCGCGGCCACCGCCTCGGGAACGGTCCGGGGAAGCTTGTCGGGCATGGGCTCACTGTCCCACAGGACGGCGGTTTGCGGTCGGGACGTCCGGGCAGCCGAGCCCCGGAGGTGGTCTGATGGCCGAGTACGAGGCGACCAGGGGCATGCCGGCCGGGAGCGACGTGGTGTTCGGCGTCGCGGCCGACGTCTCGCTGATCAACCGGTGGCTGCCGCACGGGCTGTGGGTGCGCGACAGCGGCCCGAACACGCTGGAGGCGGGCGGCGACGTGGTACCTGGCGAGGGCAGGCACGAGGGCCTGTACGACGTCTCGGCCGACCAGCTCCGGGTGGAGTGGGGCGGCCGTGACCACCCCGGCTACGCCGGCTGGCTGCAGGTGTCGGACTCCCAGAGCGGCACGAGCGAGGTGACGGTGCACATCTCCCTGCTCGACGAGCCCGTGGAGAAGACCTCGCGCAGCCGGGCGGACGAGGTGCAGGGGATGCTGGAGGACTCGCTGCGCCGCCTGTCGGACGAGGTCGGCGCGCGGCGGCCCGGCTGAGGCTCAGTCCGGCTCGCGCAACCGGAAGAAGTTGCCGTGGTGGTCGTCCTTGCTGCCCTCGTGGTAGACGAAGCTGAGGCCGCGCTGGTCGAACAGGGCGAACCAGTCGTCCCAGGAGATCTCCTTGAGGTCCTCCCCGCCGCAGCCGGGGAAGTCGAACCTGAGCACGCAGAGCCGGGCGTCGCACTCGGTCCCCGGCACGGTGGCGGGCAGCGCGCCACGCTCCTCCGCCCACCGGTGGATGATCTCGTGGTCGGTGGTGGTGAGGCTGCGCACGGTCGGCTGGGACATGGACCACTCCTTCGGAGTCGTCCCGTCCTTACCCCCATACGCCCTTGATGATGCCCTGGTGAGGGATCGGTGAGGTTCGGGTCAATCCGCACCGCGCCTGCGTAGCGGCGCGGGTGCCGGCTGGCAGGTTGGGAGCACGCGCCAGTCCGCCCCGGGGAGACCATGGAGTCGCTGCTCATCCTGCACGCGGCGGCCGCCATCTGCGCGCCCTGGCTCACCAGGCGCCTGGGCCGCGACGCCTTGCTCATGCTCGCGCTGGTGCCCGCCGCCGGGTTCGCCTACACGGTGTGGGCGGTGGTGGCGGGCCTGCCCCGGCAGTCGGCGCACGCCTGGGCGCCCGCGCTCGGCATGTCGCTGTCCTTCCGCGCGGACGAGCTCGCGGTGGTGATGATGGCGCTGGTCACCGGGGTCGGCGCGCTCGTCCTGGTCTACAGCTCGCGCTATCTGGACCGGGACGACCTCGGGCTGGGCCGTTTCGGCGGCGTCATGCTGGCGTTCGCGGGCGCGATGCTCGGCCTGGTGACGGCCGACGACCTGCTCCTGCTGTACGTGTTCTGGGAGCTGACCACGGTCGCCTCCTACCTGCTGATCGGCTATGACCCGCAGAGCCGGGCGAGCAGGCGGGGCGGCCTGCAGGCGCTGATCGTCACCACGCTCGGCGGGCTGGCCATGCTGGCCGGGTTCGTCGCCCTCGGCGAGGCGGCGGGGACGTACCGGATCTCCGAGATCGTCGCCCGGCCGCCCGCGGGCGGGCTCGTCGTGCCGCTGGCGCTGGTGCTGACCGGGGCGCTGGCCAAGTCGGCGATCTTCCCGTTCAGCTCGTGGCTGCCGGCCGCGATGGCGGCGCCGACGCCCGTCTCGGCCTACCTGCACGCGGCGGCGATGGTGAAGGCGGGGGTGTACCTGCTGGCCAGGCTCGGGCCCGCGTTCGGCGATCTGACGGCGTGGCGGGCGCCGGCCGTCCTGCTCGGCGCGGTGACGATGGCGCTGGGCGGCTGGCGGGCGCTGCGCGAGACGGACCTCAAGCGGCTGCTGGCCTACGGCACGGTCAGCCAGCTCGGCTTCCTGACCATCCTGTTCGGGGCGGGCACCGAAGCCGCGGCCCTGGCCGGGGTGGCCATGCTGCCGGCGCACGCGCTGTTCAAGGCGGCGCTGTTCCTGGTGGTCGGCATCGTGGACCACGCGGCGGGCGGGCGGGATCTGCGCTCGCTCAGCGCCGTGGGCCGGGCGATGCCGTGGGTGTGCGCGGTGGCGGTGCTGGCCGGGGCCTCGATGGCGGGCGTGCCGCCGCTGATGGGGTTCGTCGCCAAGGAGGCCGCCCTGGAGTCGCTGCTGACCGGGGATCCGGCCGGCCTGTTCGCGCTGGCGGCGGTGGTGCTGGGATCGGCGTTGACGGTCGCGTACACACTGCGTTTCCTGTGGGGGGCGTTCGCCGCCAAGCCGGGCCTGGACCCCACGCCGGCGCACCGCGTCGAGGCGGCCCTGTTCGTCCCTCCGGCGCTGTTGTCGGTGCTCGGGCTGGTGCTGGCGCCGCTGGCGGGCCGGTACGGCGCGGCCATGGCGGGGTACACCGGCGGCTTCCGCGATCCGGGGCACGCCACCCATCTGGCGCTGTGGAGCGGCGCGCCGGTGCCGTTGCTGCTGTCGCTGCTGATCTTCGTGGCGGGCGTGCTGCTGTTCCTGGCCCGGGAGCCGGTGGCCAAGCTCGGCTCGGCGCTGTACGTGACCGACACCGGGGTGCTCTTCTGGACCGGCCTGCGCCGGCTGGACCTGCTGTCGTTGCAGGTCACCGGCATCACCCAGCGCGGCTCGGTGCCGGACTACGTGCTGATCACGCTCGCCTCCATGGCCGCCGTCGGCGTCTTCTCCGTCCTGTACGACCCGCTGGCGGCCCTGACGGCGCCCGTCGTCGCCTGGGAGCGGCCGGAGCAGCCGGTGCTCGTGGTGCTGATGGCGGTCGGGGCGGTGCTGGTGCTGCGGGCGCGGGCGTACGTGGTGCTGGCCGTCTTCGTCGGCCTCACCGGGTACGGCACCGCGCTGCTGTACCTCACCCACGGCTCCCCCGACCTGGCGCTGACCCAGTTCCTCGCCGAGACGCTGAGCCTGGTGGTGTTCGTGCTGGTGCTGCGCCGGCTGCCGATGCGGCCGGTGTCGGGCAGGCTGCCGTTCTCGTTCCGGCTGGCGGCCGGGGTGGTGGTCGCGGTGGTGTCGGTGGGGGCGGGCATGCTGGCGATGAACGCGCGGGTGGCGGCGCCCGTCGGCGCGCTCATGGCCGGCGCGGCGGGCAGCGGGAACATCGTCAGCGCGCTGCTGCTGGACATCCGGGCCTGGGACACCTTGGGCGAGGGCACGGTGCTCGTGGTGCTCACGCTGGGCGTCACCAGCCTGGTCTTCCTGCGGCGCAGGACGTACGCGATCGAGCGGGACGACGAGGAGGAGGAGCCGGCGCGCACGCCGTGGCTGGCCTCGGTGCGGCCTCGGGAGGAGCGGACGCTGGCCTTCGAGGTCGCCGCCCGGCTCACCTTCCACACGGTGCTGGTGCTGTCGGTGTTCCTGCTGTTCGTCGGGCACAGCGGCGTGGGCGGCGGGTTCGCGGGCGGCATCGTGGCGGGCCTGGCCATCACCGTCCGGTATCTGGCGGGTGGCCGCTACGAGCTGGCCAGGGCGGTGCCGGTGCACGCGGGGGTGCTGCTCGGCGCCGGGCTGACGCTGACCACGGGCACGGGCCTGTTCGGGCTGCTGTTCGGCGGCCAGGCGCTGCGCATGCCGGCCGCCGACCTGACGCTCCCGCTGGTCGGGACCCTGCACCTGAGCATGAGTCTGCTGTTCGACCTCGGGGTGTACGTGTCGGTGGTGGGGATGGTGCAGGACGTGCTGCGCGCTCTGGGTGCGGAGCTGGACCGGCAGGTGGAGGAGTGGTGACGATCGCGCTGGCGCCGCTGGCCGCCGCCGGGACGCTGATCGCCACCGGGGTGACGCTGCTGCTGGAGCGGAGCCTGGTCCGCGTCCTGGCGGGCGTCATCGTGCTGGGCAACGGGATCAACCTGCTGATCGTGACGGCGGGCGGCGCCGCGGGCCGCCCGCCGCTGCTCGGCCGGTTCGCCCCTGAGACGATGGCCGATCCGCTGCCGCAGGCCATGGTGCTCACCGCGATCGTCATCACGCTGGGCGTCTCGGCGTTCGTGCTGGCCATGGTGCACCGGCTGTGGCAGCTCACCGGCAGCGACGAGGTCCAGGACGACACCGAGGACCGCCGGGTGCGGCTGCGCGCCCGGCGCGGCGAGCTGATCGACGCGGTGCGGGCCAGGCGGGAGGAGTACCGGCGGCTGGTGGCCGAGCAGCGGGCCGAGCTGGCCGGGCTGACCACCGAGAGCGCCGAGCACGCCGAGCGCGCCCAGGGCGTTCAGGACGCGCAGGAGAAGGCGCAGCGGCGCAGACTGCGCATCCGCCAGCGGGAGGCGCGTAAGCAGATGCGGCACGCCATCCGGGCCGAGCGGGAGCGTCAGGCGCTGGCCCTCGACGCCGAGGTGGAGGGCGACGACTAGTGGAGAGCCTGATATCCGTACCGGTGCTGCTGCCGCTGCTGGCGGCGGGGGTGAAGCTGGCGATCGGCGGCCGGCTGCGCCGCCTGCAGGCGCTCATCAGCTTCGCGACGCTGGTCGTCACCGTCGTGGTGTCGTTCGCGCTGCTGGTCGAGGTCGACGCGCACGGGCCGTTGGTCACCTACCTGGGCGGCTGGGCGGCCCCGGTCGGCATCAGCCTGGTGGTCGACCGGCTGTCGGCGCTGATGCTCGTCGTGTCCTCGTCCGTGACGCTCTGCGTCATGGCGTACTCGGTGGTCAACGCCTACGCCGACCAGGAGCATGACGCGCCGATGGCGATCTTCCACCCGGCGTTCCTGATCATGATCGCCGGGGTGGCGGACGCTTTCCTGTCGGGGGACCTGTTCAACCTGTTCGTGGCGTTCGAGATGCTGCTGAGCGGTTCGTACGTGCTGCTCACCTTCGGCGGCACCCTGTCCAGGATCCGGGCGGGAGCCACCTACACGGTGATGGCGCTGGCCTCGTCGATGCTGTTCCTGTTCACCCTGGCCATCGTCTACTCCGCCACGGGCACCCTGTCGATCGCGCAGCTCGCCGAACGGTTCGCCCTGCTGGACACGCACGTCAGGCTCCTGATCGAGCTGACGCTGCTGCTGACCTTCGCGATCAAGGCGGCGATCTTCCCGCTGTCGGCGTGGCTGCCGGACTCCTACCCGACGGCGCCCGCCCCGGCCACCGCGGTCTTCGCCGGCCTGCTGACCAAGGTCGGCGTCTACTCCATCATCCGGCTGGAGGCGCTGCTGTTCCCCGGCGGGCCGGTCGCGACGCTGCTCATGTGGGCGGCGCTGGCCACGATGCTGGTCGGGGCGCTCGGCGCGGTCGCGCAGACCGACATCAAGCGGATGCTCTCCTTCACCCTGGTCAGCCACATCGGCTTCATGGTCTTCGGGGTCGCGCTGTCCACCACGCAGGGCCTGGCCGGCGCGATCTTCTACGTGGTGCACCACATCACCGTGCAGACGGGCCTGTTCCTGGTGACCGGCCTGATCGAGCGGCGCACCGGCACCACGTCGGTGAACCTGCTCGGCGGGCTGATGCAGGCCACGCCGCTGATCGCGGTGCTGTTCTTCGTGCCGGCCATGAACCTGTCCGGTATCCCGCCCCTGTCGGGCTTTCTGGGCAAGCTGATGCTCGTCCAGGCCGGCCTCGCCGCGGGCAGCCCGCTCGCGCTCACCCTGGTCGCGGCCGGCCTGCTCACCAGCCTGCTCACCCTGTACGCCGTCGCGAAGGTCTGGAACAAGGCCTTCTGGCGGGCGCCCCAGGTGAGTCCGGTGGGCACCGTGGTGGAGAGCGACGAGGCCACCGGCGCCGACCCGACCGTCACCACGCTGGCGATGCCCGCTCCCCTGCTCGGCGCCACGGCGGCGCTGGTCGCGCTCGGCCTGACGTACACGGTGCTGGCCGGGCCGCTGTCCGCGCTGGCGGAGCGGGCCGCGACGGAGCTCATGGCCCGCCGGCCGTACATCTCGGCCGTGCTGGGGGGTGGCGGGTGAAGGGGTTCGTGCCGAGGCCGTTCGGCCGGCCGGTGCCGCCGGCGCTGGTCGTCTGGCTGGCGCTGATCTGGGTGATGCTGTGGGGCGAGGTGTCGGTGGGCACCGTGCTGGGCGGGCTGCTGACCGGGGCGATCACCACGTGGCTGCTGCCGCTGCCCGCGCTCGATCCCGGCATCAGGATCCGGCCGCTCAAGGCGGTGTCCTTCCTGCTGTGGTTCACCGCCGACCTGGTGAACTCCACCGCGCGGGTGGTGCTCTGGGTGCTGCGCACCGGCTCGCCTCCCTCGGGGATCGTCCGGGTACGGCTGCGTACGTCGTCGGAGTCCATGATCATGATGATCATGGTGGCGGTCTCCACCGTGCCCGGCAGCCTCGTCCTGGAGGCGCACCCGGACCGCCGGGAGCTGGTGCTGCACGTCCTCGGCCGCACCGGGGACCTGACCTCGCTCGCCCAGCGGGACGTGAGCGGGCTGGAGTCGCGCATCGTGTCGGCCTTCGGCACCCGCGCCGATCGGGAGGAGCTGCGATGACGGCGGTCTACCTGGTGACGCTCGGGCTGCTGGCCTGCGGCGCGCTCGCCACCCTCTACCGGGCGGGGCGCGGCCCCACGATGCTGGACCGGGCGGTCGCGCTGGACGTGCTGACGTCGCTGTCCATGTGCGCCGTGGGCGCGTTCGCGGTGGTCAGCGACGACTACTCGGACCTGCCGATCCTGCTGGTGCTGTCGCTGCTCGGGTTCGCCGGGTCGGTGGCGGTCGCCCGCTACTTCTCCGGCGGCGCCCGGTGAACGTGCTGGACGTGTTGGACGTGGCCGCCGCCGGCTGCCTGCTCGCGGGCGCCGGGCTCGCCCTGTCCGCCGGAGTGGGGCTGATCCGCTTCCGCACCCTGCTGGACCGGATGCACGTGGCGACCAAGCCGCAGGTGCTCAGCGTGCTGCTGGTCCTGCTGGCGATGTGGCTGCACCGCCCCACCTGGGCCACCGCCGGGCCCCTGCTCATCGCGGGCGTCGCCCAGATCATCACCGTCTCGGTGGCCGCCTACGTGGTGGCCCGCGCCGACTACCGGCGCGACGAGCCGGAGTGACACGCTCAGGCCGCCGGGTCGGCGCCCCCTCGCCTGCCCTCCTCCTGCTCGGCCGTGGGTGCTTCGTCGGAACGGCCGAAGCGGTTGAACGCCGGCTGGCCGAACCAGACCCACGCCACCAGCAGGGCCAGGCCCCCGGCGGTGGCCCACGCCAGCGCGGACTGGAACAGGAAGTCGACCACGAGCATGGTGGCCGCGGTCATCGACAGGGCCAGCGCCAGCGCGCCGATGATGCCGTAATAGTTGGAACGGCGGACCAGCTTCTCCTTCAGCCCTTGCCGGAACAGCATCCGATGCTGGTTCGCCGGGGCGATGTAGCAGATGGACGCGATCGCGGCGCTCACCAGCGCCACGTAGAACAGCCATCGATCGAACTCGCGCAGGTTCACGAACCGCTGGGTGAACGGCACGGTCAGCAGGAAGGCGAACAGCACCTGGACCCCGGTCACCGCCACCCTGGCGCCCTGCAGCAGCTCGGTGAAGTTACGATCGGCGCGTTCCTTGTCCGTCTCCCGGCCCGGCTGCGGCACTTCCGTCACGCCCAACGCCTCCCACCATCGTCACATCAGGCAGTACCACTTCCTTGGCGACGGAGATCAAAACCTGCCTACTCCAGGAACTCCGCCACCACCCGGGCGAACTCGTCGGCCCGCAGCTCCAGCGGGATCATGCCGCCCTCGATGACGGCCGTGGCCGCGTTCAGCGGTTTGGCCAGCCGGTGCAGCTCGGGGAAGCCGAACGGGTCGCCCGTGGCGCCGACGCAGAGCACCGGGCAGCGGATCAGGCCGAGGCGCTCCTCCATCCGGTAGGCGCCGACCGCCTGATGGCCGAGCCCGACGCCCGGCCAGATGGTGAGCGCGTCCCGCACATAGCGGCCCAGCAGGTCGGGGCGGCCGGGCGGGTAGTAGACGGCCCGGCTCGCCCACAGCTCGGTCAGGTGCGTGCCGTCCTCCCGCTCGGTGGCGTTGTCGACCGGCCGCCCGCCGCGCCGCCGCCGCTCCCTGGACTCGGCGTCGACCATCGGCGTGGACGACAGCACCAGCCGGGTGACCCGCTCCGGGGCGCGGGCCGCCGCCTCGATCGCGATCACGCCGCCCGTGTGGTGGCCCGCGACCGCGGCGGAGTCCAGGCCGAGCGCGTCCATCAGGGCGAGCACGCCCTGCGCGTAGTCCTCGATGGTGTGCGCGGCGGGCTGCGCCGAGGCGCCGAACCCTAACGTGTCCATCGCGACCACCCGGTGGGAGCCGCCCAGCAGCGGCAGCACCTCGCGATACTCGTCCCACGACCGGGGCGTCTGGTGCAGCAGCAGCACCGGATCCCCGCTGCCGCACTCGGCGTAGTGGATCTGCCCGTAGGGGGTCCTGGCATAGCCCAACTCAATCATCGCGCCCCTTCCGGCACCGTCCGCGTCCCCATCATGGCCCTCCTGACGCCGCTGTAAAGACGTCAACCGGTGAGAGGAGAGGGGCTGTGCGGGCCGACCGTGTCGCGATCGTCGCGGGACTTCATCGCGGAGGCATCAGCAGTCCCTTCACACGCAACTGTGCAGCCGGTAGCTCTCCGCGTCGTCGTTGAAATCCCAGTCCTTCAACTGGTTGAGTTCCCGGCCGGGCTTCACGGTCAACGTTCTGCCCTTCTGTCCGTCGTCGGAATAGATGGTGGCGCACCAGCCGGAGCCGTTGACGATGGAGGAGATCTCGTTGTCGCCGTCCCAGCCGCCGAGCTCGTAGTTTCCGCGATTGCTCTTTCTGCCGTACTCGTCGCCCTGGCCGCCGGCGTCCTCGTACAGGCAGAACTGACTGTTCCTGTGGCACTCGACCGACGTCGCTCGTGCGGGTTCCGCGGTGACCGCCAGGGGGATGGCGGCCATGGCCAGCGCCAGGCAGCCGCGGAGCAGGAGCGATCGGGTTCTGTTCGGCTGGGCCGGAGGGTTGGGCCGGAACGTCGTCATGGCGGGCTCGCTCTCTCGGTACGTTCTCGTGCGGAATGGCCACGGAATCCTGGGATGGAATCCAGCTGACCGCCGTTCATCCGGCGATCAGGCGATTGCCAGTTCACTACGCGAGGACATCCCACGTCCAAGTGTTCCTGTCTGAGCGGGAACACCGAGATCACGACCACGCGCCCGGCGTACGGTCACCGGAAACGGGTGGGGGGCCGGCCATAAGACCCCGTCTGGCGGGCAGGTGGCGATGAGACGTCAACCCCGTACCGGGCACCCGCTGCCCGGATCGGACGGGGATCGCGTCACTGACGATCCCGGAACGCGGTGGACGGGCGGCGAGAAGCGGCACGAGGAGTGACATGGGTCAGGAGTGGGCGGCAGGCGAGTCGGCGGCGGTGCTCACGGTCAACGCCGGCTCCTCCAGCCTGCGCCTCGACCTGGTGGACGGCGGCAGCGTGGTGGACAGCGCGCACGCCGAGCGCGCCATGGACCCGGACGCGGCCCGGGCCGAGCTGTCGGAGTTCCTCGGCCGTCATCTGAACCGCGACGTGGCGGCCGTCGCGCACCGGCTGGTGCACGGCGGCGACCTCGTCCGCGCCCCGACGGTCGCCGACGACGCCGTCGTACGGGCGCTGCGCGGCGTCACCGACCTCGCACCGCTGCATCTGCCGCCCGCGCTGGCCCTGCTGGAGGCGGCCCGCGAGCTGCTGCCCGCGATTCCGCACGTGCTCTGCCCCGACACCGCCTTTCACGCCGGCCTGCCGGACGCCGCCGCCGTCTACGCGCTGCCCGGCCGGTGGCGCGAGAAGTGGGGCCTGCGCCGCTACGGCTTCCACGGCCTGTCCTACGCCTGGGCGCTGGAGCGGACCGCGGAGCTGCTCGGCCGGCCCACCGCCGAGCTGGATCTGGTGCTCGCGCACCTGGGCGGCGGCTCGTCGGTGTGCGCGGTGTCCGGCGGGCGCAGCGTGGACACCTCGATGGGCTTCACCCCGCTGGACGGCGTGCCGATGAGCAAGCGGTCGGGCAGCGTCGATCCCGGCCTGCTGCTGTGGCTGCTGGAGGATGAGCGGCTGACGCCGGCGGAGCTGCGCGAGGGGCTGGAGCGGAGCTCGGGCCTGCTCGGCCTGTCCGGCGGGCGCTCGGGCGACACCCGCGACCTGGTCGCCGCCGAGCGGGACGGCGACGAGCAGGCGGCGCTGGCGCTGGCCGTGTTCTGCCACCGGGTGAGCCGGGAGATCGCCGCCGCCGCCACCTCGCTCGGCAGGATCGACGCGCTGGTCTTCACCGGCGAGATCGGCTGGGACCAGCCGGAGGTGCGCGAGGCGATCTGCCGCCGCCTGCGGCTGCTCGGCGTCGAGCCGCCCGCCCGGGGCGGCCGCGACGACGACGGCCCGATCAGCGCGCCCGGCGCCGCCGTCCCGGTGCTGGTCGTCGAGCTGCACGAGGAGCTCCAGCTCGCCCGCGAATGCCTGGAGGAGCTGTACGGCCCGGCGAAGGAATGACGGTTACGGGTGATCTTCCAGGATGACCGAGACGCCGCCGGCCGCGACGGTGACCGAGCCTTCGTGGCGCGCGCCGTCGAGCGCTCCGGTGCCGGTCACGCCCTCGACCGTCACCGGCTCGTCGCCGTGGTTGATCAGGAAGACGTGCCGGCCGCGCCGTACCAGCTCCAGGGTGTCGGGCAGGTCGCGCGGCCGGGGCACGCCCGCGCGGTCGAGCACCTCGCACAGCAGCTCGCGCAGGCCGGTGACGGGGGCGGTGGCGAGATACCAGGCGGCGCCGGCGCCCAGGTCGTGGCGGGTGACGGCGGGGTGCCCGGCGTCGGGGCCGGCGGTGAAGCGCTGGACGGCCCGCGCGCCCGCCAGCTCGATCCGCTCGGACCAGATCCGGCCCTCGGCTGCGGTGGTCGCCACCGTCTCGTGCTCGCGCAGCGGGTGGAACTCCTCGATGGACAGGCCGAGCAGCTCGCGCAGCGCGCCGGGGTAGGCGCCGGGGTGGATCGCGTCGTGCTCGTCCACGATGCCGGAGAAGTACGACACCAGCAGGTGGCCGCCCGCCTCGACGTACCGGTGCAGGTTCTTGGCGGAGGCGTCGGTCAGCAGGTACGCACTCGGCGCAACAACCACCCTGTATCCCGAAATATCGGCAGAAGGGTGTACGAAATCCACGGTGACGTGCTCCCGCCACAGCGCCTCGTAGAAGGCGTCCACCCGCTCCCGGAACGTCAGGTCCACCGACGGCCGCCAGTCCAGCTCCAGCGCCCAGTAGGACTCCCAGTCCCACACGATCGCCACGTCCGCCGTCACCCCGCTGCCCCGGACCCCGTCCAGCCGGCGCAGGTCGGCGCCCAGCTCCAGCACCTCGCGCCACTGCCGCGAGCCGGTGCCGGCGTGCGGCACCATCCCGGAGTGGAACTTCTCCGCGCCGTGCCGCGAGGCTCTGAACTGGAAGAACAGCACGCTGTCCGAGCCGCGCGCGACGTGCGCGAGGCTGTTGCGGCGCATCTCGCCGGGCCGCTTGGCGAGGTTGCGCGGCTGCCAGTTGACCGCGCCGGCCGAGTGCTCCATGAGCATCCACGGCTTGCCGCCCGCCACCGACCGGGCCAGGTCGGCGGACATGGCCAGGTCGATGTGGTTGTCCGGCTGCTCGGCCCGCAGGTAGTGGTCGTTGGCGACGACGTCGAGCTCGCGGGCCCACTGCCACAGGTCGGTGGACTTGCAGTTGACCGTCCCGGCGAAGTTGGTCGTCACGGGCAGGTCAGGATGGCTCTCCTTGATGATGTCGCGCTGCAGGATGTAGTGCTCGCGGTGCTGGCCGTCGCTGAAGCGGGCGTAGTCGAGCCGCTGGGCGGGGTTGACCGCGGTGTGGTTGAACCGGGGGGCGTCGATCTGCGACCAGGCGGTGTAGCGCTGCCCCCAGAACGCGGTGCCCCAGGCCTCGTTGAGCGCGGCCAGGTCCAGGTAGGTGTGGCGCAGCCAGTCCTGCCAGGCCCGGACGCTGTGCTCGCAGTAGCACTCGCCGAGCGGCGCCCCGTACTCGTTGTGCACGTGCCACATGACCACGGCGGGATGGCCGCGGTAGTGCTCGGCGAGCGCGCGCACCAGGGCGGCGGTGGCGGCGCGGAAGGCCGGTGAGCTGGAGCAGGCGCTCTGCCGGCCGCCGAAGCCGATGCGGATGCCGTCCCTGGTCACCGGGAGCGCGTCGGGGTGCTCGGCGACGAACCAGGCGGGCGGCGCGGCAGTGGGCGTGGCCAGGTCCACCGAGACGCCCGCCGCGTGCAGCCGGTCGATGACCTCGTCCAGCCAGCCGAACTCGTAGCGGCCTCGCTCCGGCTCCATCAGCGCCCAGGTGAACATGCCGAGGCTGACGAGGTTGACCCCGGCCTCGCGCATCAGGGCCATGTCCTCCTCCTGCACCTCGCGTGGCCACTGCTCAGGGCTGTAGTCCCCGCCGAAGGCGATACCGGCCGGACGCTCCGGATACATCCATCCCCCTAAAAACTCTGTGAACGTGCACAGTAGCGTCCCACACTTCCACGGCGAACGCCTGGGCCGTTTTTCCTGGGTTAACGAGAACGTAACGACCCCTTGACCGGAGATACGGCGCTGCTCCACTCTGTGCACGTTCACAGAGTCTTCTGGAGGTAAGCATGCGTGCCACACGCCTCGGAGCGGTCCTGGCCGCCGCGCTCACGGCCACCCTGACGATCGGCGGGTGCGGCTCGAGCGAGCCCACCGGCGGATCCGAGGCGGCGGCGACGAGCCCGGCGGCCCCCCAGGGCCCGGTCAAGCTCACCTATTGGACCTGGGCCCCCAACATGGACAAGATCGTCGCAGTCTGGAACAAGGACCACCCCGACATTCAGATCACCGTCAGCAAGCAGGCGGGCGGCGACGACGCGGCGGCCAAGTTCCTCACCGCGGCCAAGGCCGGCAACCCGCCCGACCTGGTCCAGGCCGAATACCAGCACCTGCCGTCGTTCATCGCCGCCGACGCGGTGGCCGACCTCAAGGCCGAGACCGCGGCGATCAAGGGCGAGTTCGGCGAGGGCATCTGGGGCCTGGTCACGCTCGGCACCGAGGCGGTCTACGCGGTGCCGCAGGACAGCGGCCCGATGATGCTCTTCTACCGCCAGGACCTGTTCGACAAGCACGGCCTGCAAGTGCCCAAGACCTGGCAGGAGTACGGCGAAGCGGCCCGCACCCTGCGCAAGAAGGACCCCAAGGCCTACCTGGGCACCTTCTCCAGCAAGGACCCCGGCGCCTTCACCGGGCTGGCCCAGCAGGCCGGCGCGCAGTGGTGGTCGATCAGCGGCGAGTCCTGGAAGGTGAACGTCGCCGACGAGCCCACCAAGAAGGTCGCCGACTTCTGGGGCGGCCTGGTGAAGGAGGGCGCCATCGACGACACGCCGTTCTTCACCCCCGAGTGGAACAAGGCGCTCAACGACGGCAAGCTGCTGACCTGGCCGTCCGCCGTGTGGGCGCCGGGCGTGCTGTCGAGCAACGCGCCCAAGGCCAAGGGCAAGTGGGCCGTCGCCCCGCTCCCGCAGTGGAACGCCGGCGAGAACTTCAGCGGCTTCTGGGGCGGCTCCTCGGTGGCGGTCTCCGCCAAGACGCCGAACAAGGCCGCCGCCGCCCAGTTCGCCACCTGGATCAACACCGACCCCAAGGCGCTCGACCTGCTGGTGAAGGAGGCGGCCATCTACCCGGCCGCCGCCAAGGCCCAGGCGGCGCTCGGCGCGGCCCCTGACTACTTCGCCAACCAGCCCGACTTCTGGCAGCAGGCGGCGACGGTCTCGGCGGGGGCGCGCGGCTTCACCTTCGGCCCGAACGTGGGCGTCACGTACAACGCCTTCAAGGACGGCTTCGACAAGGCGCTGCAGGACGGGACGTCGTTCTCCGACGCGGTCCAGGCCATGCACGAGGCCACCGTCGCCGACATGCGCAAGTCCGGGTTCACGCTCGCGTCATGACGCGACCCTCCAAGAGGCGTACGTCCCTGGCCCCGTACGTCATCCTCACCCCCGCCATCGTGCTGTTCGTGCTGTTCCTGGCGCTGCCGATCGGCTACACCGTCTATCTGGCGATGCGCCGCACCCAGGTGTCCGGGCTCGGCCTGGGCGCCGGGGCGCGGCGCGAGGTGTTCGTCGGGTTCGACAACTTCGCCGCCGCGCTGGCCGACGGCGAGTTGTGGGCCGGGTGGCTGCGGGTGCTCGGGTACGGCGCGCTGGTGCTGGTCGTGATGCTCGGCCTGGCGCTGCTGTTCGCGCTGCTGCTGGACTCGGCGCGGGTGCGGCTGTCCCGCTTCAGCCGGATCTCGATCTTCCTGCCGTACGCGGTGCCGGGTGTGGCCGCGTCGCTGATGTGGGGGTTCCTGTATCTTCCCTCGCTCAGCCCGATCCGGGCGATCCTGGACGTGGACCTGCTCGGCGCGAGCACGATCACGTACTCGATGGCGAACGTGGCGGTGTGGGGCGGGACCGGGTTCAACATGCTGGTGCTCTACACCACCCTGCGGGCGATCCCGCGCGACTACTACGAGGCCGCGCGGCTCGACGGGGCCTCGGAGCTGCAGATCGCGCTGCGCGTCAAGATCCCGATCCTGGCTCCGGCGATCATCCTGACCACCGTCTTCTCGATCATCGCGACGATCCAGGTGTTCACCGAGCCGACCACGCTGCGGCCGTTCACCAACACGATCAGCTCGACGTGGAGCCCGCTGATGAAGGTCTACCGCGACGCCTTCGTCACCGGTGACCTGTACTCGGCCGCGGCCACCTCGATCGTCATCGCGGCGATCTCGCTCGTCCTGTCGTTCGGATTCCTGCGCGTGGTCCGCGATCGCGCCTTCGGGGAGGGCTGATGGCCGCCATCGCACCACAGCGGCGTTCCACGCGCAGCGGGATCGGGCTCGCGCCCACCGCGCTGCTCCTGCTGGGGGCGCTCTACTGCCTGTTCCCGGTGAGCTGGCTGCTGATCGCCTCCAGCAAGTCGCCGGGCGAGCTGTTCACCACGCCCACGCTGGCGTTCGGCACCGGCTTCCTGAGCAACGTGACGGATCTGTTCGCCTACCGCGACGGCGTGTTCTGGCTGTGGATGGGCAACACGCTGCTGTACGCGGGCGGCGGCGCGCTGCTGTCCACCGCGGTCTCGGCGATCTCGGGGTACGCGCTGGCCAAGTATCGTTTCCCCGGCCGTAAGCTGATCTTCAACCTGCTCATCGGCGGCATCCTGGTGCCCGCCGTGGTGCTGGCCATCCCGCAGTATCTGCTGTTCTCGAAGATCGGCCTGGCCGACACCTACTGGGCGGTCCTGCTGCCGCAGATCCTGCATCCGTACAGCATCTACCTGGCCCGCATCTACGCCACCGCCGCGATCCCCGACTCGCTGCTGGAGGCGGGCCGGATCGACGGGGCGAGCGAGGGGCGGCTGCTGGGGCGGGTGGCGCTGCCGCTGATGGTGCCGGGTCTGGTGACGATCTTCCTGTTCCAGTTCGTGGCCATCTGGAACAACTTCCTGCTGCCGTTCATCATGCTGGGCGACGACGGCAAGTTCCCGCTCACGGTCGGGCTCTACACGCTGCTCGCCGCCGGGGCCAACCAGCCGTCGTTGTACAACCTGATCCTCACCGGGACACTGTTGTCGATCATCCCGTTGATCGCGTTGTTCCTCACCATGCAGCGATACTGGAAGACCGACCTGTCCTCCGGAGCCGTGAAATGAAACGCCCCACGATCCATGACGTCGCCGCCGCCGCGGGGGTCTCCCGCGGCACGGTGTCCCGGCTGCTCAACGGCGACCGCTACGTCAGTCCCGCGGCCCGCTCCGCCATCGAACAGGCGATCTCCGAGACGGGCTACGTCGTCAACCGCGCCGCCCGCAGCCTGGTCACCCAGCGGACCGGCACGATCGTCATGGTGCTGTCGGAGCCGCACGAGAAGCTCTTCGAGGACCCCAACTACAGCACTCTCATCAGGGTCGCCATCCGCCGGCTCGCCGAGCGCGACCTGTCCCTGGTGATGATGCTGTCGGGCGACGAGGGCGACCGCGAGCGCGTGGTGCGCTATGTGCGCGGCGGCCACGCCGACGGGGTCCTGCTCGTCTCCACCCACGCGGGCGACCCGCTGGTCAGCGCGCTCGGCTCGGTCACCCCCGCGGTCTCCTGCGGCGCCGTCATCGGCCGCGAGAGCGTCATTCCGTACGCGACCGCCGACGATCGGCTGGGCGCCCGGCAGATGGCCGAATATCTGGTGGGCCAGGGCCGCAGGCGGATCGCCATGATCACCGGGCCGATGGACACGCCGGGCGGCATCCAGCGGCTCGAGGGCTTCGCCGACGTCCTGGGCCGTAAGGCGTCCAGCAAGCTCGTCGCGCACGGCGACTGGACGCAGGCCAGCGGCGAGCGCGCCATGACCGAGCTGCTGGAGCGCTCACCGGACCTCGACGCCGTGTTCGTCGCCTCCGACCTGATGGCCGCCGGCGCGCTGACCACGCTGCGCGCCGCCGGCCGTTCGGTGCCGGACGACGTGGCGGTGGGCGGGTTCGACGACTCCTCGGTGGCCACCTCCACCCTCCCGCCGCTGACCACGGTCAGGCAGCCGCTGGCGGAGATGGCCAACCGGACGATGGACCTGCTGCTGGCGCTCATCGACGGCGCCAAGCAGGTGGAGCCGGTGATACTGCCCACCGAGCTGGTGATCCGCGAATCCGCTTGAGGGCGCCGGGTCAGCGGGGGACGAAGCCGCGGTAGACGACCCGCCGCCGCACGAGCACCGGCCACTGGCGGTCTCTGATGCCCATCAGCACGAGGGCCGCCGTCGCGCCGGTGAGTAGACTGCCCACCAGGCCTGCCATGACGAACATGAAGACGATCTCCATGACGTTCCCTTCACCAAACAGTTGAAGTTTGAACTAAGAAACGTCAACAGAGCCCTCCCCCGCCCTATTCCGGCTTCGGCGAACAGCCTGGAAAGTGCTCCCTTCGGCGGACAGCCTGGAAGGTGCTCCCTTCGGCGGACAGCCTGGAAGGTGCTCCAGGACCGTACTAAGTGAGCTGGAGTTGTAATCTCCGCGCTTCCTGCACGAGCCGGCTCGACCCCTTGCGGGCGGCCACCGCCGCGAGCCCGGGGAGCTCGCCGCGCGCGCCGGCGAGCCCGGCCGCCCTGGCGCCCGCCGCCAGCAGGTCGGCCAGGCCGCTGCGGGGCCGCTCACCCTCGGCGGGCAGCAGGCGGGGCAGCACGTCCGCGATCACCGCCCAGACCACCGCGTGGGCGCCCGCCTGCGTCGCCTCGTCGAGCGCCGAGATCACCCGGCTGAGCTTGACGATCTCCTTCGCGACCAGCTCCGCCACCGCCTCGCCCAGCGCCGCGACCGGCGCCTCACCGCGCGCGGCGAGCGTCACCAGGGCGTCGACGGCCGCCGCCCGATCCGCGGCGCCGCGATGGCCCATGCCGCAGACGAGGGCCCACGCCATCGCGGCCCCGACCGGCCCGTCCCCGTGTGCCAGCGCGGCCAGCACCATGACCTGGCGATCGTTGCTCTCCAGGGCCGTCGGCAGCGAGGACATCAGGTGCGCCGCCACGACCTCGCGGTGCGACGGCAGGGCCAGCGGCCACCACGCCGGGAAGTAGGAGTGCCCGTTGCCCGGCATGAACAGCTCGCCGAACGGGGCGGGCAGCTCCGCGAGGGAACGGCTCAGCTCGGCACGGACGTCCGCGAAGTCGCTCCCGTAGCGGCCGCGCTGCCTGCGCACCCAGCGCGTCATGTCAGGATGGGCCGGCCCGCCGCTCCGCATCCACTCGGCGCAGGCGCGCCCCGCGTCCGAGGTCAGCGTGCCGGCCCGCTCGATGAGCACCGGGTCGATCGTCCGGGGAAGCCGGAGCATGGCCTGCGTGAGATCGGCCGGCAGCGCCGCCACCCCGGCAGCCTCCAGCCGCTCCAGCCGGTCGAGCAGCGTCTCCGGATCGACGTGCCCGGTGCCCGAGGTGGGCGCGGCCAGCAGGACGGGACACCGGGCCCCCGACTCGAAGATCGCGATGAGCTCGCGTGCCCGCTGCTGGAACAGCCGGTCGAGCGGCCCCGACCCGTCCCACCGCGCGCCGTTCGCGGTGACCTGCCCCGAGAGCTTCGCGCTGTCCTGCGGCGCGGCGAAGGCGTAGACGGCCCGGAGCAGCAGGTCGTACGCCCGCTCCATGGACCCATGGCCGTGGGAGCCGAAGTCCAGGCCGTAGAAGCCGAGGTCCACCGGGCTGAGCCGCAGCGCCCATGGCCGCAGCGCCTCGCGGAGCGCCTGCGGCTCCTGGTCCGCCCACGTGACCAGGCCCGCGAGGACGCGCTCGAACTCGTGCGCCTCCAGCGGCCATCTGACGGCGGCGACCTGCTGCGCGAGCTCCTCGGCCGAGGCGATCGGCGGCGGCAGCCCCGGTCCGGGCCCGGCCACCAGGGGCCGCGCCTCGGCCTGCTCCTCCGCGATCGTCTCGCCGTACGCCGTGGAGATCTTCTCGCGCAGGTCGGCGGGCAGCCGGCCGGCCGCCTCGGTGATCGCCTCGCGCCCCTGCTCGCCCGCCCGCGCGGCGAGCCGGACGGCCTGCCGGGTCGCGCGGTCCTGGAGGTCCAGCGCGTCCTGCCCGAGGATCAGCGCCAGCGCGCCGAGCCCGGCGTCGGTACGGCCGGGCACCCGGTCCACGGCCTGCCCGATCCACGTGACGGTGGCTCGCAGCAGCTTCTTCTCCGGCCGGAACGCCAGCCCGTCGATCGCCTCGGCGAACAGCTCGTCCGCCAGCAGCCCGGCTTCCTCCACCCGCTGGACCTGCGCCAGCGCCATGCTCGCCACCCCGGCGGGAGCGACGGGCAGCAGCCGGACGTAGTCCCTGATCCGCGGCGTCACCTCCGCCAGGCCGGGCCCGAGGCGCTCGTGCAGGTCCACCAGCGCCACCATGCCGGACGGCCCATCGCGCAGCAGTCGCCCGACGACCCGGTCGACGACGTCCGCCCGCTCCAGCAGCCCGTCCTCCACGAGCCGGTGGACGGCCCCGCCCTCCCGGTCGGTGAAGACCTCCCCGAGGCCGTCGATCTCGAAGACGCGCGGAGCGAGATGGGGGAACAGCGGATCCGCGCCAGCCGTGGCCGGATCGAGCGTGCGCAGCCAGCCGGCGACGAACCGGTCCCCGGCGGGCGGGGCGATACCGGTCTCCCGCACGAACGCGGCGACGATCGCCCACTCATGAGCGTCCTCCGTGCGCAGTCCCGCCACCATCCGGCCCGCCGCGTCCGCCCGCCACTGCTCGGGCCGGTCCCGCAGCAGCTCCAGCACCCATCCGGGGTCGCGGGCATCATCCTCCACCCGCCACCTGAATCCCCGCCGGAACAGCCACCCGGTCACCGCGGCGGGCCCACCCAGGCAGCCGACCCCCGCCATGAGCAGCGGCGAGAACTGCCGCCGCCAGTCCCACCAGCCGTCCATCCGCCGCCTCTGCTCCGTGACGTACCCGGGCAGCGCGGCGGCGACGGCCTTGCGCCCCGCCTCGTCCAGCCCGGTCACGAACCGGACGGTCCCTTGGGTGTCACCCGACCGGACGAACCTGACCAGCTCCGGCCACGGATCCGGCCGGAGTCCGTAGGTCGCCGTCGAGGTCGCGGGGGTCGTCGGCGCGTTCGCTCGCGCCACTGCGTCAGCCATGGCGCGGACCCTACCGACGGCCGCCGACAATCCCCGCTTTCCCGAAAGCTTGCCTCCTGGCCGTCGTGAGAGTCCGCGGCCATATGGAAGAGTTACGGCCTATGGAACACCGCGTATTGGGACGCACTGGACGCCAGGTCGGCGTGGTCGGACTCGGCGCCTGGCAGCTCGGCGCCGACTGGGGTCAGGTGAGCGAGGACGACGCCGTCGCCACGCTGTCAGCGGCGGTCGACGAAGGGGTGACGTTCATCGACACCGCCGACGTCTACGGCGACGGCCGCAGCGAGCAGATCGTCGGCCGCTTCGCCAAGGGACGGCCGGAGCTCACCGTGGCCACCAAGATGGGCCGCCGGGTGGAGCAGCTGCCGGACAACTACGTGCTGGCGAACTTCCGCGCCTGGAACGAGCGCTCCCGCCAGAACCTCGGCGTCGACACCATCGACCTGGTCCAGCTGCACTGCCCGCCCACCGCCGTCTACTCGGCCGACGCGGTGTTCGACGCGCTCGACACCCTGGTCGCGGAGAAGAAGCTCGCCGCGTACGGCGTCAGCGTGGAGACCTGCGAGGAGGCGCTGACCGCCATCGCCCGCCCCGGCGTCGCGTCCGTGCAGATCATCCTCAACGCCTTCCGGCTCAAGCCGCTGGAGCGGGTGCTGCCCGCCGCCCGCGAGGCCGGCGTCGGCATCATCGCGCGCGTCCCGCTGGCCAGCGGCCTGCTGTCCGGCCGGTACGACGAGCGGACGACGTTCGCGCCCGACGACCACCGCACCTACAACCGGCACGGTGAGGCGTTCGACGTCGGCGAGACCTTCTCCGGCGTGGACTTCGCCACCGGCCTGGAAGCGGTCCGCCGCCTGGCGCCGCTGGTGCCGGAGGGGGCGACGATGGCCCAGTTCGCGCTGCGCTGGATCCTCGACCAGCCCGGCGTCTCCGTCGTCATCCCCGGCGCCCGCAACCCCGGCCAGGCCAAGGCCAACGCCTCGGCCGCCGCGCTGGAGCCGCTGCCCGCCTCGACGACGCAGGCCGTACAGGATGTCTATGACGAGCTGATCCGTCCGCAGGTGCACGACCGCTGGTAGCGGCCCTTGCTACGGTGCCCTGGTGAGCGGACGAAGAGTTCTCGTGACCGGGGCGTCGAGAGGGATCGGGCGGGCGGTCGCGACCGCGTTCGCCGCCCAGGGCGACCGGGTCGCGATCCACCACCGGGACTCGCCCGAGCTCGCCGAGAGCCTGCTCGGCGAGCTCCCCGGCGCGGGACACGCCGTCGTCCAGGCCGACCTGGCCGCCCCGGACGAGGTGCGGCGCATGGTGGACGCGGCGGCGGACGCCCTGGACGGGATCGACGTGCTGGTCAACAACGCCGGCGTCTTCCTGCACCACCCGGTGACCGACCTGTCCTACGAGGAGTGGCAGACGGCCTGGCGGCGGACGCTCGACGTCAACCTGACCGGGGCCGCCAACGTCACCTGGTGCGCGCTCCAGCACCTGCCGCCCGGCGGGCGGATCGTCAACGTCTCCTCGCGCGGCGCCTTCCGCGGCGAGCCGGACAGCCCGGCGTACGGCGCGAGCAAGGCCGGCCTCAACGCGCTCACCCAGTCCCTGGCGGTGGCCCTGGCGCCGAGGGGCATCGCGGTGGCGGCGGTCGCGCCCGGGTTCGTGGCGACGGACATGACCAACGAGCACCTCAAGCCGCCTCGGGGCGACGAGATCCGGGCGCAGAGCCCGTTCGGCCGGGTGGCGCGGCCGGAGGAGATCGCCGCGGCGGTCGTCTACCTGGCCTCGCCCCTGGCCGAGTGGGCCAGCGGCACGGTCATCGACCTCAACGGCGCCAGCTACCTGCGGTGATTCCGCGGCGTCACAGGCCGGCCAGGCCGAGGCCGACCAGGACGAGGCTGATGAAGCAGGCCACGGCCCGCACCGTGTTCCAGGCGGTCCACCTCGGCGCGTAGTCCTTCCACGCCATCGTGCCCGCGTCGACGGCGTTGTTCATCGGCACGTTGATCGCCATGGTGATCAGGAACGAGCCGATGGCGTTCACCCCGGCCGCGGCGAAGAACCAGAGCGCGGCCGATCCGTCCGCGAGCAGCCCGGCAGCCAGCGCGGCGATCGGCGCGCCGAGGAACGCGAGGAAGAGCCACGGGTTGAGGATCTTCTTGTTGATGCTCCGCATGACCGCCTCGGCCTGGGCGGGCTCGACGGCGTTCAGCCCCGGCATGACGGACATCGAGAAGGCGTAGAACAGGCCCGCGAGAGCGCCGTGCAGGACCAGGGCGGCAAGAGGCAGAAGCAGCATGGAAACATCGTGACCGCCACCTGCCGGGCGGTCCATACATCGTCCGCTCAAGCGCATACGCGAGCGTCCACCCGGGGGGACCGGTAGCGGCAGCACCGCCCCCCCCCCGCCGGGCTTCACCTCTCATCCAAGTTTTCGCTGAAGTAATTCGTATTATCAGGTTGACGTGCGATTTTCGCTGATCGATGCTCTGTGATCACGACCACACCTTCATCGGTGTGATGACGAAAGGGCAGAGCATGTCCGAACCGGTCCTCGACCGTCGCACCGTCCTGCGCGCCGCCCTCGGCACCGGCCTCACCGCGGCCGCCGCACTCCCCGCGCTCTCCGCCCCGGCCTCGGCGGCGGCACTGGCCGCGGGTCCCGCGGGCTTCCCTTCCTACGCCTACCTCGGCCGGCCGCTGAACACCGCGGCGCTGCGGTACAACCCGACCGGCGAGCTGATCTTCCCGTGCGTGCGCGGCACCTACGACCGCATGTCCGGCGCCCGCGGCAGGTACTACCTCTACTACGCGCCGCACGACGCGCCCGGCGGCATCTGCCTGGCGTACGGCGACTCGCTCGCCGGGCCGTTCACCGAGCACCCGGCCAACCCGATCATCGGCGCGACCTGGGCCGGCCACTACAACGTCAGCCATGTCTCCTCCCCGCATGTTTTCTGGCACGCGGCGAGCAGGAGTTGGTACATGTACTTCCACGGCGAGAACAGCACGACCCGCCTGGCCACGTCCGCCGACGGGATCACCTTCACCTACCACGGCGTGGTGCTCAGCACCTCGATGGTCTCCGGCATCTCCGAGGCCTCCTACGCCCGCGTCTTCGACCACTCGATCGCCGCGCTGGGCTCCCGCTACGCCATGGTGTACATGGGCAACCAAG
Organism: Nonomuraea glycinis; assembly: GCF_035920485.1. GTDB lineage: Bacteria > Actinomycetota > Actinomycetes > Streptosporangiales > Streptosporangiaceae > Nonomuraea > Nonomuraea glycinis. The sequence goes on along the minus strand of NZ_CP109166.1, from coordinate 7,063,043 downwards.
GCGGCTCCCGCAAGATCTTCTGGGGCTGGTCGGCCGACGCTCGGACCTGGCGGTTCGATCCCCAGCCGCTCGTCTCCCCCGCCGGCGACGGGCTGACGGACCTGAGCGGGCCCCACCTGTTACGCCGCAACAACACCACGTACGTGGTCTACCACGGCAACTCCGGCAAGATGTACCTCACCGAGGTGGGCGACTCCTTCGACAGGGAGGTGCACCTCGGCGTGTTCCACACCCCGCTGACCGGAGCTCCGGACGCCAAGCGGTCCGCCGCTCCCGCGTTCGGCACCGACCGCGGCGTCGCGTACATGTTCTACGAGGCCGGACAGCGCGGCTCCAGCGTGATCGCGGTGGCCCGCGCCGCCTCCTGATCCTGGTACGCACACCTCCCACCCTCTCCCGGCCCGGATCCGCGCTCGATCGGCGGGTCCGCGGCCGGCTGAGCCCGCGGCGCGATACGGGTGTCGTCGGCCTGAGCCCGCCCGGCCGACGCGTCACCCCGCTAGGTATGCGTGGCCGCGACGTCATCGACGCGGCACCGGGCGGTGATTACCGTTGATGCATCTGATGTCACACCACGGGGTGGACCGTGATCGATGACAGCCTGCGGACCAGCGGCGTCTCCCGGCATCGCGCGCTGAAGGCGGTCCTCACCGCAGGTCCGCCCGCGGCGGCCTTCACCGCCTACGGCGTGCTCATCGATCACCTGCCCGACACCTGGTTCGCCCTCGACGGGCTGCGTTACCTGCTGGCGCTGCTGGCGGCGGGCGTCATCTGGCTCGGCCTGGCGGCGCTGCGTCGTCTGCCCGCGGTCGCGCAGCCGCTGGATGACGCAGGCCCGGCGACCGAGATCCCCGCCGTGTCATGGCCGGCTCCGTCGAGCCTGAGCATGGTCGCCAAGCGCAAATTGATCGACACCTCCCGGTCGATGCCGGACCACTCCGAGCTCCGTGGCTGGTGCCAGTTCCTGGACGAGGCTCTCCCGCCGAGCGCCACCGGCACCTCCTACGGCCTGCGTCTCGTCCTCGCCCTCGATCTGCATCATCCGCTTCTCGATCGGGCGATGCTGGTGCGTACGCTGATGGCGCTGCAGTGCGAGGGCGGCGGATGGGCGGCACGCAGCCAGCGGGGCATCGGCAGGCCCGAGGTGACGTCGTGGGCGCTGGGCGCCGTGAGCCGGGCCGGGTTGGATCCGGCTGAGCAGGCGCGGCTGGTGGCGCTGCTGGAGGACATCACCAGAAAGGACCAGGTCGGGCTCGAACGCACCACAGTGATCAGCACCGTGGTCGCCACGCTGGCCGAGGTCGCTCCCGCTTCGCCGCTGCTGCCCGAGCTGGCCCACTACCTGGTCACCTCCGCCACCCGCTCGCGCGACGGAGCCGGGTGGGGTGAGCGGCTGGTCAACTCGCCCTCGCCGTCGACGGCTCACACGGCGAGGGCCATCGTGGCGCTGCGGCGGGCCGCCGACGTGCTGCCGCACCACGGCGAGCTGGACGATTCGGTCGAGGCGGGGCTGGCCTGGTTGGTGAGGAGCAGGGATCTGGCCGACCGCAGCGAACGTCTGAGGCGCCCGGTGGGCGCGAACCTTGACACGATCACCATCGATCACTTCACCGTCGCATGGGTCGCCAAGGCATTGTTGGCCTGTGACGATCCCGCACCGGCGATGCTGCGGGACTCCATGGAGACGATCCTGGCTCGTCAAGAGAACGGAATCTGGCGATGGCAAGAGGTACGCCCCATCTGGATGACCTATCAGGGGCTGAGCGTCGTCCGCGACTACGCGATGCGGCGGCCGATGTCCACCTGACCTCGACGATCCGAGTGGGCGCCTGGAACGTCCATGAAGGGATGACCGAACGCGGTCAGTCCTTCGAGGAGTGCGTCGAACGCGTCCTGGCCGAGCGGCTCGACCTGCTCGCGCTCCAGGAGGTGCCCTTTCCAGGAGAGGAACGCCCGTCGCCGCTGCTGGTTTCGCTGGCCGAGCGGACCCAGCTGCGCCACCATGCGGTGCAGGTCCTCTCGCCGGCCTGGCTGGCGAGAGGACAGCTCTCGGGTGTGGCGGTGGCCAGCAGGTTCCCCATCGAGGTGAGCACGGCCGGGAGGCTGCCGAATCCAGGGCTGGAGAGCCCCAGCATGACCTCCTTCGACAAGGGCACGGTCACCGCCTGGGTCAAGGCACGGGGCCGGGTGGTGGCGATGACCTCCTTGCACATGCCGCCCTTCCACCGCTTCGGCAGACGCGCCGAGGACGGCTCCTTCGGCTACATCTGGGACAACCTGGCCAAACAGCTCGAACCAGAAGGAGATGAGCTCCTCATCATCGCCGGTGACTTCAACACCCCCCACCGTCAGCTGCTGCTGCACCGGATGAACGCGGATCTGAGGTCATCGGTGACGGTGCCCACGCACAAGGGCAAGACCATCGACGACATCGTCCACTCGACCCTGGCCGAGCAGGTGTCCACCCGGGTCGTCCAGACCTTCTCCGACCACTGTCTGTGCGTGGTCGAGCTGAGCCTGGGCACCGGTCATGGCTGACCTGATCATGCGCTTGACCGAGCTGGTGAAGGCGCCGGCGAGGCGGCAGCGGGCGGCGCTCGGGCTGCTGTCCCGGCCTCATCGGCTCGCCCCGCTGCTGGACGCGCTCATCGCCGACGAAGCCGCCGCACGCCGCGTCGCCGACTCGTCGTACCGGCATCCGCTCGGATTCGACAAGTACGTGCTGTGGTGCCGTCATCCGGCGGGCCGGATCCGCATGCACGTGTGGTGGCCGGAGACCGAACGCGGTGAGGAGCACCCGCACAACCATCGTTTTCCCTTCTCCTCCGCGGTGGTCGCCGGGCTGGTCCGGTCGGAGCTGTTCGTGGAGAAGTGCGGGGGATCTCCGTACACCAGGTTCATCGACGACACGCCGCTGCAGGCCGACGGCTGGCGGCTGCGGGCCGCGGGCGCCACGGCGGTCGTCCCTTCCGCGATCATGGAGGTGGGCGCGGGCTCCGCCTATTCGCAGGCGGCGGAGACCTTCCACCGCGTTGACGTGGCAAGCGGGCTGACCGTCACCCTCTTCCTGGAGGGCGTGGTGAGCAGGTCCCACTCCGAGGTGCTCATCCGGCCGGGGCAGCATCCTCCCGCTCTCGTGCCGCGTATCCCCTTCACCCGCCACGAGCTGACCGAGCGGTTCGCGCTCCTGAGCCACCTTCTGGTTCACCAAGGACCGCCCGCGGGAAGCGCTGACCGCCTGTGAGGCGGAAACTGTCGGTCCCGCCGTTCAGACTCGTGGGTGTCTTCTCTTCCTGGAGGTCGCGATGGCGAGGCGCCGGACATCAGCACGCGGACGTCCGACCCGCAGGAGACGCCGTGGGCAGGTGAGTCCGGCCTGGCTGGCCCTGCCGGTCGCGGCGGTGTTCGTGCTGCCGTGGGTGCTCGACTTCCTCAGATCGTCGTGGCTGCCGCTGGCCGCCACCGTGGTCACGCTCGCCGTCCTGCTGGGCGCGGCCGTCGTCGTGGTGCGCCGCCTCGGGGCGAGCTATCGGCGGGAGGCGCTGCTGCGGGCCGGGCTGGACCGGCTCGACCCCAAACGCTTCGAGGAGCTGGCGGCCGAGCTGCTGCGGCGCGACGGGTTCCGCAAGGTCCGGGTGGTGGGCGGGTCCGGGGATCGAGGCATCGACGTTCTCGGCGTCGCGCCGGACGGCAGTCCGTACGCCGTCCAGTGCAAGTACTACACCCGCCCTCTGGGGCCCGGTGGTGTGCGCGACTTCGTCGGAGCCCTGCACGCCGCGCCGTACAAGGACCATCAAGGGGTGCTGGTGACCTCGCACTACCTCAGCACGCAGGCGGCCGATACGGCCCGTGAGCATGTGATCGTCATCGACCGGGACAGGCTGGCCGACTGGCTGCTGGGGGTCTACCGGCTCGGGCCGGGCAGGTCGTCGATGCCCTGGCTCGCCCGCCTGCGCCGGAGCCGGACGCCGGCCGTCGAGGCCCCCTGAATGAGCCCGGGCACACCGGCCCGGGCTCACTCGGCGTCCTACGGCATGGGGATCTCGCGCACCAGGCGTGAGCTCCAGGGGCACCAGACCAGGCCGGGCAGGAACGCGCCGCCCGCCTCGTCCAGGTGGTCTTCGACGTAGGGGATCGAGGCGTCGCACACCTCGATGGCGAAGTCGAAGAAGTCGACCGTCTCGGGGTTGTAGTGGTAGGACCAGCGGGGGTTGTAGGGGGCGGGGCGCTTGACGATCCTGCCCAGGACGTGCGGCCTGTCGTTGGTGATGCCGGTCACCAACTCCCTGGCGTGCTGGATCTTGGCCGGGTCGGTGAGCTTGAGGACGGCCCTTTCCCGGGTGCTGTCGGTGAACTCGAAGTAGGCCTCGGGGGCTGCTGCCCGCTGGGCCTGAGCGGGTGCGGTCAGGGCGAGCATCGCGATCGCTACGAGGGCGGCGACCTTGGGGGTGATACGTCGCATGGGCGTCTCCGGTGCGTGTCGGGGCCGCTGACACGGCCACTCGTCACACACTGTAATCGCACAGTCACTGTCCGCTTCGACACGCCTGCGTTACCTCAGGACCCTCACGGCGTGGCCAGGCTGAGTGTGTCCTTGACGATCCGGCCGTCCTGGATCACCAGGACCACGCGGGACGGGTCGTCGAAGAGCTCCGGCTCGGCCAGCGGATCGCCGCTCACCGCGATCACGTCCGCGCGCTTGCCCGCCCGCAGCGTGCCGAGCTCGTCATCGAGGCGCAGGATCCGGGCGTTGGACGAGGTCGCGGTGACGATGGCCGCCATGGCGCCGACGAGTCCCGCCCGGTGGGCGATCTCCAGGCCGCGCCGGTTCTGGCCCCTGCCCAGCAGGTCCGAGCCGGAGCCGACGAGAATGCCGTGTTCCCGGGCCATCAGGAGCGATTCGCCGGCGGCCTTCGCCGCGCCCTCCAGCTTGGGCAACCCGGTCTCCGGCACTCCCCATTCGGCGGCCTGGTCACGCAACAGCTCGCAGATGGATACGGTGAAGTCCAGCGCCGCCCCCGCCGCGGCGACCTGCGCCGCCACCTCCTCGGTGAGGTACGTGGCATGCTCGAAGCATTCGATCCCCGCTTCGAGGCCCATCCGGATGGCGTCGGCGTTGTGCGCGTGCGCGGTCACGTACGTGCCCCTGGCCCGCGCCTCCTCCACCGCCGCCCGCATCTCGGCGACGCTGAACTGCGTGTCCTCCATCGCGTCGTTGTGCGACACCACTCCCCCGGAGACGCACATCTTGAGCTGCGTCGCACCGTGCCGGAACGCCATCCGCGCGGCCCTGCGCACCTCGTCGGGGCCGTCGCAGACCTGACTCCGCTGGATCAGCCCGGGAATGCTCGGCACGTCATGACCGTGCGAGAGGTACGACGGTCCCAGATCGCCGTGCCCGCCGCTCTGGCACAGCAGCGGCCCGGAAGGCAGCAGCCGCGGCCCGCGCACGGCCCCCTGCCGCAGTGCCTGCACCGTGCCACCGTCCAGGCCGCCGAGCTCACGCACCGTGGTGAACCCGGCCTCCAGGCACAACCCCAGATTCTCGAACGCCGCGGCCGCGATCAGCGCGGGCGGCATCCCCGCCTCACCGAAGTCGACCAGACCGAGGTGCGCGTGCAGATCGATCAATCCAGGCAGTACGGTCAACCCATCGACGTCCAGGTTGACCGCGCCCTCGGCGGCGCCGAACCCGGCGATCCGCTCGCCGTCGAGCCGCAGCGCCGATCCCGTCACCGGGTCGGTGCCCGTACCGTCGATGATCGTGCCGCCGTGCAGAACCAGCATCAGTCGCTCCTCCGTTTGGATGATGGGGCCAGGATCGCCTACGGAAGGGTGCTGCGGCGACGGGCCGTGCGTCAACGCAGGCCGCGTTCTTCGTCGCAGAGCACAACCGATCACCCGAGCTGAAGGCGCACCGGCTCCGCCAGTACCGCCTGAGCCCCGTCGAAGTCCGCCAGCCTGGCCGCGACCGTCGCCACCGCCAGCCGTTCCGGCAGCGCGGCGGCGAACTTCAGCCCGTGGACGGCGCGCCGATCGACATCCGGTAGGACGAGCGCGGCTCCGGTGCGGGCCTCGCGCCAGGCAGCCGCGGTGAGATCCGTACTGAGCCGTACGAAAAGGTCGGTCGCCCGCTGGACGGGATCGGTGACCGATGGCAGCGTGGCGGCGAGTGTCGCGTTGGCGCGGTAGCCGGCCCACGTCCACCACCGGACGTCCTCACCAACCTTGGTCACCAGCGTCCCGCCCGGATGGACGAGACCGGGCGCCTCCTCCTCACGCCACTCGGCGAGCGCCGCCCGCGCGCGACGGGTGAGCGTCACCGGAGGATCGGCGCCGAGCAGCACCTCCCGCATGGCGCGGGCCAGGTCGTACGACAGTCCGGTGACCACGCCGCCGGTCCACTTGGCGACGCCACCGCTGTCGGCGGGTTCGACGAACGCTCTCCTGCGGGTCCAGTCGATGAACGTCACCCGCCAGCTACGGCCGCCGAGCAGCAGCAGCCTGGGGCCCGGTCGTTCCTCCGTCAGCACCGAAGGGTCGGTCCGCCCGATCTCCTGCCGTCCCGCGAGCACGGTGAACTGGGGTGGGGCGGTGAAGGACGCGGTCAGCTCGATGAAGTGCCGCCGGCCGAAGCGCCGCTCTGCCTCGGGGCCGACGAACAGCAGCCCGCCATCCTCATCAAGGTAACCCTGGCTGACCAGGTGCCGCAGGATGGGCTCGGCCGAGCGGTCGAAGGGCGCGAGCCCGTTCCACTCAGCGGGCCACATCCGATCGCCGACCGTGTGCCGCTGGAGCGTGACGGCGAGCAGTTGCTGCGCGACCAGGTGGCGGGGTTCGGGGGGCGCGTTCACCGGCTCCACCCAGCCCTTCCCCCACAACACCGCCAGCCCCGCCGCCTGGAGCAGGCCCTCCTTGGTGGTGGTGAGAAACAGACAGTTGCGTACGGTGTCCGCGCGGCGCCCTGTGCGGCCGAGGCGCTGCAGGAACGACGCGACGGTGCGGGGCGCGTCGATCTGGATGACCCTGTCCAGGTCGCCCACGTCGATACCGAGTTCGAGCGTCGAGGTGGAGACGATGACGCAGTCGCGCGCCTCCGCGAACGCCTGCTCCGAACGCGACCGTTCGTCGGCGGAGAGCGAGGCGTGGGACAGGAACACGTTCACCTCACGAGCACGCAGCGCCGCACCCAGGTGCTCCACCTGCCGCCGCGAGTCACAGAACACCAGCCGCTTCTCTCCCCGATGCAGCGTCGAGATCACCCGCGCGGCGTTGTCGAGCGAGCCGACGTAGTCGAGCTCGACGTCACCCGGTGAAGGCGACGCGGCGAGGTCCGGCGCGATCACCTGCCCGGCCCGCCGACCGGCGGCGGCGCCTTGCAGCCAGGTGAGCAGGTGCCGCGGATTGCCCACGGTGGCGGACAGGCCGATGCGCTGGATGGAGTGCCCGGTGACGCGCTCCAGCCGCTCCAGCACGGCGAGCAGGTGCCAGCCGCGATCGTCTCCGGCGAAGGCGTGCACCTCGTCCACCACCACCACTCGGACCTGTCCCAGCAGGTGGGCGTGGTCCGTGGTGAATCCGATCAGCATCGCCTCAAGAGATTCGGGTGTGGTGAGCAGAATGTCCGGAGGGTCGGTGCGGATCCGCCGCCGCTGTGATGCGCGCGTGTCCCCATGCCAGAGAGCCGCCCGCCGCCCGAGCCACTGCGCGTAGCCGTCGATGCGGGTGATGAGGTTGTTGAGCAGGGCTTTCAGCGGGCACAGGTACAGCACGGACACGCCGGTCCAGTGCTGCGCCGTCATCGCGGACAGCAGCGGGAAGCAGGCCGCCTCGGTCTTGCCACCGGCCGTCTGGGCCAGGAGCACCGCGTCCTCCCCGTTCATCAGCGGCTCGATCGCCGCCCGTTGCATGGGGCGCAGATCGGGCCAGCCGAGAGTGTTGACGATGTGGTGCAGCACGACCGGGTCGAGCCGCTCCACCGGATCGACCATCACAGGTCCAGGTCGAGGTCGTCGGCCGAGACGACGAGATTGCGCTCAAGGTCGGTGAGCTCGTTGCCCGCCAGGGTGAGCCGGTAGTGCCGCCGCGGGTCGAAGTCCTCGAACTGGTCGATCCGGTCGAGTACGTCTCCAACGAGTTTCTTCAGGAACAGCCGGGGCGCCACCCCGATCTTGCCGCCGAGCGCCCCGCCGACCGCCTGTGCGAGCTCGGTGACGTACGCGTCGTCGGCGATGGCCTTGACCCGTTCGGCGGCACCGGCCGCGTACAGGTCGCGGATGGTCAGCCCCAGGCTTACCAGCGACTCCTGGGTGAAGCCCGGCAGCCGGAGTTGCACGGCGCGCGGGTTGTCGAAGCGCGGGTCGGTGCTGAAGTCGGTGGACAGCCGCTGGGCGAGGGGCGCGAGCCGCTGCACGCCCTGCTGCCCGTCGTAGAACGCCGGGGTGCCGGTGATCACCAGGTAGAGGCCGGGGAAGCGGCCGGAGTGCACCTCGTCGATGAGCTGCCGCAGCGCGTTGAGCGCCTTGTCGCGGGCGTCGGAGCGGACACGTTGCAGGGTCTCGACCTCGTCGAGCACGACGAGCAGCCCGGGATGTCCGCTGTCGCGCAGCACGGTCAGCAGCCCTTGCAGGAAACCCAGCGCGCCGAAGTGGTCGAGGTCGCCGCGCACTCCGGCGGACCTGCGGGCGGCGGCGGCCACGTGGGGCTGCCCGCCGAGCCAGGCCAGCACGGCCGCGGCCGTGGCCTCGTCCCCGTCGAGCAGCGCGGCCCGGTAGCCACGCAACGCGGTCGCGAAGGAGGGCGCCTGCCGGGACACTTCGGCGAGGCGGGCGGCCAGGAGCGTGTCCACCTCGGCGGAGAGTTCGTCGTCGCCGGCTCCGGCTGCGAGCGCGTCCTCCTCCAGCGCGTAGAACCAGGCGTCCACCACCGGTCGCAGCGCGCTCGGCGGGAAGCTGGCGGTGGTGAGCCGTTCGGTCAGCCGCCGGTAGACGGTCTCCAGCTTGTGCAGCGGCGTCTCGTTCTCGGAAATCTGGATCTCGGCGACCGCGAAATTGCGACGCTTGGCGCGCTCGCCGAGCCATCGGGAGAAGAACGTCTTGCCGGAGCCGTACTCTCCCCTGACGGCCTTGAACACCGATCCGCCGGTGGTGACGGCGTCCAACTCGGCGTCAAGCGCCGACTCGAACCTGTCCAGGCCGGTGGCGAGCAGGTCGAGCCCGCTCTCCGGCACCGCGCCGCGCCGCAACGCATCGATCACCGATCGCCGGCGCGCGGCACTGACCTGGGCGGATCTGGTGACACTCACGTCGATCAGTGTCCCAGCTCGAACTGGTCCCGCAGCAGTGCCGTGTGCAGGCGCAGGGTCCGCGCGTCCGGAAGTGTCTCCAGGACCTGGACCCCGTCGTAGTTGAGGAGCTGGCGCAGGACGGCGGCGAAGCCGTCGGCCCGGGTCACCGGGTAGCCGATGCGCTGGGCCAGGGCGGTGGCCGGAAGCGTGCCCGCGTCGAGGAGCACGCGGATTGCCTGGTCGACCTTGTCCATGGGCGGCTTGCGCGCCAGGAGGCTCACCTGCTCCTCGAAAGTCTGCGAGGCCAGGAGCTCGTCCGCCAGCCGATCGGCGGGCGACCGGAGCCGGGGGGCGAGCAGGGCGTCCTCCGCCGGTGCCAGGACCATGTCGAACAGCGCGTCACCGAGCTCCTGTCGTGACTTCGATCGCTTCTGTGCTTTCTTGGGCGCGGGCAGTGGTGTGGGCGCGACAGGCTGCACCTCTTCCAGGGACCACCATGGAGGACGCTGATCGCCCAGTTCGCGCCAGCCTCTGGGCGGCTCCGCGCCGAAGGGCAGGAACGCCAGCACCGGGATGGTGAACTCGGCGACCGCCGCACCACCGTGATAGCCGGCCTTCTGCGAGGTGTAGCGGGAGTCCGCGTCCCACAGCGCGACGATCTCGGCGCCCGGCTGCGGCCACACCACCCGCGGGCCGGACAACGCGATCTCGCTCTCTCGTACGGGCTCACCCGGGGTGCGGTGCCGGGCGGAGGCGATCCCGTCGCCGTCGAGCTTGATCCCGTGCCGGTCCACGACATGCCCGTGATCACTGACGATGATGACCGCTCTGCCCTGGTCCGCCGCCATCCGCAACAGCTCGCGCAGTTTGCCGATGTCGTCGAGCCGCCAGGCGCCGTCACCCAGCTTCTGCTCCTTGCCGAGCCGGTCGTCGATGGTGTTCAACACGACGGCGACGTGGGTGTCCTCATCGGCCAGCGCCTGGGTGAGCTCCGGCCCGAAGGCGTCGCCGACGCCGTCACCTCGCAGGTCGTCCTTGTGGAAAACGGCCGCCTGAGCGCTCCCCCAGAAGCGGTGCGCCGGGAAGAGCCGCTTCTCGTCGGCCTGCGTGCCCTTCATCAGTTTTCCGGCGAACAGGGAGGTGCGGGAGATCGTGGTCAGGGTGGGCAGGGCGGCGGCCATCGCCCGCCGCTTGGGGGTCCGCTCGTCCGGCAGCGGATCGTACTCGGCCCAGTCGCGCCGCAGTTCCTCCCCCAGCTCGGTGGCGATCGCCGCGCTCATCCCGTCCAGGACGAGCAGCATGACCCGCCGCTCCCTCTTGACGGCCACGGGCTTGACCACGCGCGTCAGGAAGGACTCGACGGTGAGCATGCCGCCGGGGTCGGTGCTCGCCTCCAGCCTCCTGGCGAAGGAATGGTCGATCGCCCGCCGCCGCTCGCGGACGTCGGTGCCCAGCCGGTCGTAGGCCGCTCTGAGCGCGGGTTCGGGGTCACCGCCCGACTCAACGTGCTCCAGCGCCTGATCCACCCATCCGGTTTCGGACAGGTGGCGTTCCATCGCCGCCGCCACCGTCTCCGCCTCCGTAGGCGGGTCGGTGGCGAGCCACTGGGCGAGCCGCTGCCCCATCCGTGCCCGGGTGATTCGCACGCGCGGGTCCGGGTCGGCGGCCAGGCCGTGCGCTCCCAGATCCCGGACGGCGCGGGCGATCGCTTGTGAGCCCCGGCCCGCCAACGCCCGGCCTGCCGCCGCGAACCGGGCGTCGAGTCCCGCGGCCAGGACCGGGCTCGCGGCCACCGCGCTCTCGGCGCCGAAGTGCGTGGCGAGCCCTCCTGCCCGCTCCAGCACCCTGCTGGTGATCCGCCGCACCTGGCGGGTGTGCTCCTCGTCGCCGTCGGTACGGCCTGCCGCCAGCAGCGCGGTCACGTACTCCTCGCAGGCCCTGCCGAACGGGATGACCAGCGCGTCCAGGACCTCCCCCGTCGCGGGTGGTTCGTCGCCGAAGTAGCGCTCGGCCCGGCCTCGGGCGCGGTAGGTCTGCTCGTCGGCGTCGGATCGCAGCCACAGCGACGCGCAGACCAGCCCGAACGCCACCGCGTCCGGCCCGTGCCCGGCTGCCACCAGCGCGAGCAGTGCCCGGCCCGCCAGGTCTTCTTCGCCCAGGAACGTCATGAGACCGGCCCGCTCCGGCCCGCGCAGGGCCAGCAGCCGCTCCGGGGCGCCGGGGACGAGCGACCATCGCAGCAGGGCGTGGGTGTCGAGGCCCTCGTCGTCGGCCAGCGGATCTTCGCTGTAGCGGCCGAGCCCGAGCCGACGCAGGGCCAGTGTCGACAGGGCGGTGCGGCGCGACAGCACCCCGCCCGCCAGCGGCGGCCAGCCGCCCGGCGGAGTGGCGTCCAGCAGCGCCTCGGCCGCCCAGTCGTCCTCACTCAGCCGCGGGTCGACCTGCCCGGCGCCGAACGCCTCCCGTACGACGCTCCAGCTGTCCACGGTCTGGACGCGCTGCTTGTGCACCCGGGCGAGGATCGCCGGGTCGAGCTCGCTCTGCTCCCGATCGGTCAGCACGACCAGCACCGCGGGCTCGTCCTGCCCGGCCAGGTGGCCGAGCGCCAGCTCGTGTACGGCGAGCGGCGACGGCGCGGTGGCCATCCGCGCGCGGAGCCCCTCTCCGAACTCGAGCTCATCCGGCCCGTCCCACGCAGGCGCGGAGCGCAGCAGGACGACGCGCCGCCGTTCGCCGGGAGAGCCGGTCAGCGAGGTCTGGGAGGACAGATACTGGGCGACGGTCACGGCGTTCAGCCGCACCGCGACGGTGACCGCTGTGCTCATCGCTGCACGACCTGCCAAGAGACCTCGATGATGGCGTCCGGCTCGCCGGCCACCAGTTCGGCCAGCTCAGCGGCCAGCTCCGCCACTGCTTGAGAGGCTTTCGTACGCTTTCGTCCGGAACGACTGGGTGTATCGAGCTTGTCCGATATTCGGCCGGAACTGTCCAGGCCGCCGAGCCCACCCGCGCCGTCCGCCGGTCCGCTCCCACCGATCAGGCCGGTATCCCCCGACGCGCCGGTCCCGCCGGCAGAGCCGTGTCCGTCGCCATGGCCGCCCGTCTGGCCGGTGCCCCCCGCCCGGCCCGTCTCACCGGCAGAGCCGTTCCCGCCCCCCGGACCGACGGAGCCTGCGCCCGGGCCGACGGGCCGCTGGGAACGCTTGATCAGGGCGGTGACCTTACCCCGCGTGCTACTGAGCGCATCGGGGAGGTCCGCCGCCGTCCGGGGGTCGGCGTTGGCCACCCGGCGCAGGGACTCCAGCAGCGCCAGTCCTTCCGCGCCCTGCCCCTGTGCCAGCTCCAGCGTGTCCCAGGCGGCTCCGGCCAGCGCCCGCTCGACCTCGTGCGCCCGCTTGACCGAGCTGCCGTAGCGGTCGGCGCTCACCTGCCCAAGGTCGAACCGGGCCAGCACCTCGATGACCTTCTTCGCCCCACCCGCGCCTCGCCCGGCTTCCTGCAACGCCGTGAGCAGGTCCACCGAACGGCGGGCCAGCGAAAGCCGCCCGCTCTCGTCGGTGTCGTCCAGCCCGAGGAAGCTCGCGTGCGCCTCCAACTGCCGGACCAGTCCGGCCGCGGTCTCACGGTGCTCCCGGGCGGCTTCGGAGATCTGCCGGGCGAACTGGTTGACCATGCGGCCACGGCGTAGCGTCGGCGCTTTGCCGCCGAAGATGACCTCGAACCGCTGCCGGGCCTCCGCCCAGTCGGCCTCCTCCGGCAGGGGCTGGCTGCGCAGCGCGTCACGCGGCTTGATCTGTGAGAGTTCGGGCGCGGGCTCCAGCGGCACGCCCTCGCGCACCCACACCCGGTCGTCCATCTCGGCGAAGGCCGCAACCACGAGGTTGGCCAGGAACGGCTCCAGGCCGCGCCGCTCCGGCCGGTCCGTCCAGTCGGTGAGCGTGATCACGCTGAGGTCGCCGGTGACGCCCTCGCGCTGCGCCTCCCGCCGGAAGTGGTCGGCCCACCGGGTGGACAGCTCGAAGTACGCCTCCTTCTGCTGCCCGAGCCCGAGCGGCCAGGCGAGGCGCTCCATCAGCTTGCGGTCCTTGGCCGGCACCTCCACGCGCCCGTCGCGCGCCTCGGCGGCGGCCCGGACATGGCCGAACACCGTCCTGGCGTCGGCCGGTCTCACCGCGAGGCCGGTGGCGTCCCGGTCCAGCTCGGGGTGGGCGGGGAACTGATGGGCGAGCAGTTGGCCCGCGACGTGCCGGATGGCGTCACGCAGCGACTGCCCGAAGGATACGGTCAGCCCGGCCAGGTCCGGCAGGGGCGCGAAATGCTCGTCGAAGCCCAGCTCGACATCGGCCGCCTTCTTCGCGTCCAGGCCGTAGGCGCCCTTGAAGGCCGTACGGACCTGCTTGAGCAGCGCGTCGCGCTGTGTCTCCAGCAGGCCCTTGGCCCGAGCGCGGTTGTCGGCGTTGAGGTGACCGGCGTACTGGGTGGCGAAGCGGTGCTCGTCGGAGAGCGCCTTGTCGATGACGACCAGCCGCTTGAAGTCCGCCATCCGCTGCGCCGACAGGTGGGCGGGCACCCAGCCGACCGTCTGCGGCGCCTTGCCCATGCGCGGGCGCTCGCGCAGGTCACGCATGCGGTTGACGTCGTCGACGGGCCCGTAGTCGCCCTCGTCGAAGGGCAGGTCCACGACGATCCGCCACTGCCCGTCGAGCTGGGGCTGCAGGTCGTGGTCCTCGATCTCGCTCTCGTCGGCGATGTTCCCGAAGATCACCTCGATGGTGCGTTCGGAGCCGCGCCACACCAGGCGCAGTTCGTCGGCCCCCAGCCGGCCGTTGGGACGGTCCACACCCAGCTCGGCCGCGAGGAGCTTCTTGGCCAGCGCGATCCGGTTGCCGGGATTGTCGTTGACGGCGGCGTTGGCCAGGACCGAGTCCACGTCGACGCCGGTGAGCTCCAGCCGTACGGCCGGGTTGGCGTCGGTGCCCGTCTCCTTGATCTCGGGAAAGCGGGCCGCCCAGTCGGCCACCTTGGCCTTGATGATGCCGACCTCGCTGCCCGGGATGGGCGCGGTCACCGAGCCGTGGTTGAGCGCGCCGAGCCGCCGGATCGTCAGGTCGCTGAGCGCGGGCACGCTGGGCGCGAGGGCTGACAGCAGTAGCGTGCAGATCAGCCGGTTGTCCCCGACGAACACCCGGCAGCGCTGGGCCAGCCCGGGATCGGTGATCGTCTCGGGCCGGTGCAGGAAGCGCTCGACGTCGTCCTCGGTGACCTCGTTGACGCCGAGCAGGTAGGGCCGGAGCTTGGTCTTGTAGAGCCGGTCGGCGGCCTCGAAGACCACTTTCAGGCTGTCCACGAACGGCTTGTCCCCGCCCGCGGCGATCACCTCGTAGAGGTCTCCCAGCGGGACCAGATCGCCCAGCCGCAGGTGACCACGGTGGTCGGCGAGAAGCTGTCCCATCAGCTTCAGACCGGTCCGGGAACGTTGCAAAGCGGAGGAGATGTGCACCAGCGTGTCCATGAACGCGGGCGAGAAGGGGTACGTCAGCCGGAAGGACTCCTCGTCCGCGCCGGTGCTGCCCTTGTCCGAGCCGAGCAGCGTGTCCCAGACCTGCGGGCCGACCTTCTTGGTCCGCTCGAACGCGGCGTTGACCAGCGCCGCCGCCTCGTCGTTCATCGGCTTGACCACACGGGCGTGGGCGATCTGCGGAAGGTTGCGATCCTCCAGGGTGATCTTGTCGAAGCGCCCGGACGCGAGGTTGAGCGTGTCCTGGATGGACGCCTCGGCAGCGCCCGACACCTCCTCGCCGACCAGCTCCCGCAGGTCACGCTGGCGCGCGATGAACGAGATGATGGGGATCGCCCGCCGGGCGTCGCCGCCCTCCACGAAGTTCGTGATCTTACTGGCCTCACGGGCGACGAACCGCTGGTCGTGGATGAGCGTCGCCAGCCAGAGGATCAGCTCGTCCATGAAGAGGATGAGCCCGTCATAACCGAGCGATCTGGCGTGTTCGGCGATCACCGACAGTCCGGCGTCCAGCGAGATGAACCCGTGCTCGTCCTCGACCGCGTTCCGCGCGAAGCCGGGCAGCAGGCTGGTGCTCGCGTCCTGCACGAGTTTGGCCCGCAACTCGGCCGGCGTGGCCGGATGCACCAGGTCCAGCGGGGCGCCGCCGTCGTGCGCCTCCTCCGCGCCCAGCGCGGTGTCGAGCAGGGCGGGCGTCCACGCGAACGACTCCCCCCACTCGTCGTCGCCCTCGTCGCCGAACCCGAGCCCTTTGACGACCGCGTCGTCGCCCATCCGCTCGCGCATGGCCCGGATGTCGGCGAACAACGAGTCCGTCCGGTAGACCTGCGGGGTGGGCGCGTCCGGGTGCAGCTTCTTGACGTGGCTGACGTAGCCGCCGAGCACCCGCTGCTCCAGGGCCTTGGCCCCCAGCATGTGGTACGGCACGAGAAGGAACTTCTTACCCTCGCGCTCCAACCACTCGTGCCTGGTGAGCACGGGGTCGAACTCCGGGCGCCGCCAGGCGGACCGGTCGTGTCTGAGCAGTGCGTACAGCACCGCCATGAAGTGCGACTTGCCGGAGCCGAACGAGCCGTGCAGGTAGGCCGCTTTCGACGTACGCCCGTCGAGAGCGGACTTGATCAGCCCGATCGCCTCGTCGAAGTTCTCCAGCAGGCGCTCGGTGACCACATAGTCCTTGAGCGCCCGCTCGGCCCCTTCGGGCGTCACCGCCTCCGCCAGGCTCAGCACGAAATCCGAGGTGGAGATCGACTCCTTGATGTCGATGACCTCGCGGAGCAGGGGCTGCTGGACCATGGGGGATGACCTCTCCTTCGACGCCGCGCTCGACGATACCGAACGATCCCGACACCGGGGTCGGACGCCGAAAACAGAGGGGGCGATCTCAACGATCACGCCCTCCCCCAGGTGGCGATGAGCCGGTCGGCGTTTGCCGGCCGATGCTCCCGAGGGATCTCAGCATCTCGCGGGAAGCTTCTGCCATCGTTCTATGCTTCGTTTGTACTGTTCGGGCATGTGGAGGCCAGAAACTTCGCCGTACCCGAACAGGCCCAACTTTTTGTGCTCGTTAGAGCTTCGGATCTGCTCGTTCCCGCGATATGTCGAGCCGTAGCTCACGATAAAGGTATGACGCAGCGGCGTGATCTCGTAGACCCACGTATCGATGATCGATTCGACTGTGACGGTGAGATTGAGCTCTTCGTACACTTCTCTGCATACGCACACTTCGGGAGTTTCGCCGACCTCCAGCTTCCCCCCGGGCAACTCCCACTCGTCCCGCTCGTTCATGAGCAGCGGTATTTTACCGTCGATGTCGATGACGAGCTTGACCGATATGGGCAGCTGATACTCGAAATATCCGGCGTTACGCTCCACCAGATACTGAGGCTTCCCATCGGGGCCGAGTCGGTCTGGACCATCCATGCGTAGCTCCTCCATTAATTGGCGAGAACGATCGCCGCAAGATCATCCGACTGTTTGAACTTCGTCGGCGATGAGTTCGACCGGTCCTGCGCTTCAAACTTTCTTATTCTTGAAGCTATTTCCTTGAGCCCATGACGATGCACATCAACTTTAAGATCCGCCCAGCTTCGAAGGATCTTGTAATCGACTATGCACCGAGCAAATCCATCCGTACAGATCAGCACAGTGTCCGCACTGTCCGGCGGGAATTTTTCGGTGTGGACCTTGAAGACCGCCTCTGGATGCCCGGAGAAGACCGACTCTCGGTGCAGACCACGAATATATTCGAGGCGGCGAGCGAACATGGCGTCCACGACCTCATGCCCAGTTTGCCGTTCCTCTTGTGATCGGTGGACGGCTTGAGCTTCGCGGCGCTCAAAGAAATCAGTGCTGACGTCGCCGACGACCTGGTCCCCTTGATAGGCGATGAGCGTCGCATCACCTATCCGGCCCAACTGAACCATCCGATCACTGAAAACAGCGAGCCCGATTGAACAACAGGGATGATGCCCCAGGCCCTGCGGCACGATGGCAGCCAATTCTGTGCGGGTGACTTCGCCAATCCTCTCGAAAATCTGGATGGGATCCACGGCCTCGTTGGAGGCGCCGATCTCAAGCAGGGTCTTATCGAGTAGATTGACCAGCCATTGGACGTTTGAAATGCCAGGGAGCGTTCTCTCGTTAGTGAAGTCCGTTGCCCCATCGATGACCCAGGCGACATTCCCCGAGAAGCCGACGCGGTCCGCTGTCGGCTCGGAGGTGGAACCAGGGCTCTGGGTGATATCAACAACTCTCACAGTTTCACCGTCCGAATATGTGCGGAACAACCACCAAGGCGATCCCCGCTGCGAAGGAGACCAGTATGCGCCCCCAAGATCGGCTTGTCATCAGTGAAAACGCAGAGAACACTATGACTACTGCTCCAGCCATCACTTCAATGAGCACGATAGCATCTGATGGCTTGCTCTGGCTGGCAATGTTACCTCCAGTGGCGATCAGAGCCACCACTGCCGCGAGAAGGCCCAGCAGCTGTAACTGTTGAGCTCTGAACTCCACCAACTCGCGCCTACTCGTCTCTTGCATGTCATTCCACCGGGACTGCTGCTCCATGAGGTCAATCCGTGTCCGTGTGGTCTGATATTGCGTTAGTCGTCTGTAGTAGTCACGTCCACTCCTGGGCTCCAATTCAATGGCTCTCGTTATGGATACTCGTGCGGAATCGAAGTCGCGGCGGATGGCGAGAATCCGGGCCTTGGTCTCATGGTAGTGCGCTATGTGCCCATCGGTCAGGATGATGGCTTTGTCCACATGACGCTCCGCCTCGGCGACCTCTGTCTTCGAAGCAGGATCCAGTTTCCGCTCGAAGTATTCTGCCATGAACACCGCCAACTGATGTACGACTCCTGCGACGTCCGGCATGTCGTTCGCCGCTTGACGGGAGAAGCGAACAGCCTTGCGGAGGCTTTCGACATCTCCACGATTACGCTCGGCTATCGCACGGAAGGTCGCAAAATACGGCTCTCTGTCGAACTGCTTTCCGTAGCGTGCGACAACATGCTCGTACTCGGTGTGACGTTCTTCTCTGCGTAAGCGAAGAAGCAAGCCGTACAGCGCGCAGAATCGCACCTGCCTATCGAGGCGATCACGACTTAATACTTGGCTCAGTATGTTTTCTGGATCGGGTAGGTCTTCGATCAGAGCGCGTATGGCCCCAGGGAATTCGGGAGTCGTCTGGCCCGGCAAGGAGCGCAGTCGCTTGATGACATCAGCATGGTGGCGAGAAATCCACACCTGCTAATCTTCCCCTTTCGCCGCAGGTGAGTACCCTCGTAGGGTGAACCCATGGTTGAGAGAGCGCGATCCGGAAGATTCCGCAACATTGGCAAGAATACGCACAGCGGATCTGTCGCCAGTGAATGCATACCTCCCATGAAGGACTCGGTGGTTGTGAATGAGATATCCCTCACCTGACTTGAAAGCATAGATAAGTGGGGACGCGACCTTCGCCTCGAAGGCATCGAGTAAAGGCCTAGCGTCGCATGTGGCGACATGCGGGCGAGCTATGCTGTCATTTCGATACCTGATGCGGAAGCCAGCGTAGGAATCATAGGGCTCTATCACCGCGCGCCATCGATTTCCCTTGGACAGGAGGACGACGTTGTCGGCCATCGCGAGAAGGTTCCTGCGCAGCAGGCTGCAGGCGATCTCCGCCCCATCCAAGAGAAGCGACTCGCCTCCATCGGCAGCCTCCTGCGTGTACAGGCAACCGATTATCGTCGGTTGATTGTCCACCTGCGCCCTGTCCGTGTGGAGCGGTAGTGCCTCATATGTGAATCCTTTGGCGTTGGCCTCGCCGGTGAGGTTCGGCCTTATGACGGTGACCCCGGGACTGATGTCGTGAGGGTGCCGATAAGGGACCGTCCAATCGTTCAGGGCGGACTTAAGTTCATTTAGGGTCGCTCCAGAAAAGAGGATGATTCCGTGCTGAGCCAACCCATCTTGCGCCTGATCGATGCGAAATTCCTGCCCGTTCGGTGCTTTGAGCCTCATTTCCCCCCGATCCCCTGAGGTGTTCGTTCTTCATCTTCCCCACTACAACCAGCGGCTTTCCCAGACGACCACTCCTCAAATATGGCACCTCCTGATCCGTACTACCCGCCACGCCAGAGGTCAAGGCGCCGCTTCGATACGCTATGCCTTTTCTCCAAGCTTTTTCTCGATTCAGCCGAGTTCCCGTTCTTTCACAAGAGAGGGCGCGCGATCTCCGCCCTGCGCGTGAACATGGTTGCGCAACATCGCACCATGATCGTCGAAGGGCGGACTCATGGCATGATCACCTCCCATGAGATGGAAAGTAACGATGGCGGGTGTGGTGGGCTTGGCGGCCGTGCCGGCTCCTGTGCAGGCCGCGGCGGCCGTCGATGTGGTCGCGGCGGTGCAGCGACTGCAGGCCCGGAGCCAGTCGGTGAAGGTCGTGCAGCACACCGCGGCGGACTGGCCGTACGATCCCCGGTTCCGCGAGATGCCGCGCGGCTCGTGCCGGGGTGGCGGCGGTGACCCCCACCTGACAGGGGTGGCGCGGCTGGGCCAGGGCGGGGTGGTCGCCGCGGACGTGACGCGGTCGATACCGCTCGGCCAGTGCCACCTGCGGCTCCTGCGGGAGGACGCCGCGGGTGGTGACCGCCAGGCGGCCGACCTCGCCAGGATCGGCTCGGCGGCCCACAAGGTACGCGGCGTCGGTGGCGTGCTGTACGGCGCGGGGCCGGCCTACGGCGGGAAGTCGTGGGTGCGGCTCGGTGGCGCGCCCGGTGGCGCGGCCCTGTACGGTGACCAGATCATCGACGTCTTCGACCTCGGCACGCTCAAAGCCCTGGTCGCCTCGGCGTCCAGCAGCAAGTCGGGCCCGACCCTCCGCGACGCCGACAACCGGGCCGTCAAGACCTGGGGCTACCGCGGCACGACCACACTCGGGCGGCTGTTCAAGGTGTCGAAGCCGTTCAAGCAGATGCTCGGCGGGCGGCTGAGCCCCAAGTACAGCCGGATCACCCTCCACTGGGGGATCTCGACCGACCTGTCCGGCAGGCCCGTCATCGTGCAGGCGATCTGGCGGCCGGGCGAGGGTTATCCGATGCAGTCAGTGGCGGTGGCCACCCGGTTCAGCTGGAATGTCAAGGCCACCGCCATCAAGGCTCCGCGTGCCGGTGGGACGGCGCGGGACCCGTACGGGGACGATGTCATCGACTTCTTCAGGTCCTGACCGTCGAAACTAGGCCGTCACCAGCGCCGCCTGGCTCAACCGGGCCAGGGCGGCCCCGACATCGGAGACGCTGAACAGATCCCGCTTGCGCGGACTCCACATGGCCACTTCTTCGGCTAGCTCGGTGGCGGTGGCCGAGGCCCCCGGCTTGGTGGCCAGGTAGTGCACAGTCGCCAGGAGTTCCATGCCATCGGGATACTCGTAACCGATGATCACCTGGCTGACCCTGTCCCATGCACGGTTGAACGCGGCATCCGAACCCATCGCCGCTTCGGCGGCACGAACAGCTTCCGGCACCACTTCGAGGTCTGCCCGAGCGCCCCCGGTGCCATCCCCATAACCCACCAGGTAGTGGCCTTCGATAGTGCTCAAGGTTCGGTTGAGGTCGGCCGAGAAGGGGCCGTACAGGTGCGGCTTGAAGCGGTGGCCGAGCTCGAACCCAGATTTCTGCAGCAGATAGACGACCTTGTGCGCTTCGATCAGGGACAACCGGGGAGCATGGGTGACCCCGGCCTGGAAGGCCAAGGCTACATATCGAGCAAGCCCGCGATCAAGCCGTTCAGTTGCGGCGTCAGGCGAGGAGACGTCGTGGCGGACAGCATGTCCCGAGGATCGGGAGTGCCCGGCCGGTAGAGCCGGATATCGAGGTCAAGCCGACCCAGCTTGTCGTAGATGACCGGCCGGACCTCTGACCATTGAAGCCCACCATTGCCACAGCCCAGAGGCGGGATCGCCACGCTGTGGACATCCAACTCGACGAGCAGGCGAGCAAGGTCGTCAAGACCGGTGCGGATGTCGTCCATCCGTGAGTTCTCTCGCCAGTGACGTTTGGTGGGGAAGTTGAGCACCCATCGATCACCGTCCTCAAGCCGTACGGGGAAGACACGGCCTGGCTTCACGCGTCCATCGGCACAGGCCTGGGCGTAGTCCACGAAGACCGCAGGGAACGCTCACTTGAACTGCAGGGCGATCCCCTTCCCCATGACGCCGACCGTGTTGACGGTGTTCACCAGCGCCTGGGCTGGATCTCGCAGCAGGTTACCGCTGGTTTCCGTGATCACTATCGCTCCTCCCCTCACCGTCCATCATCGCCGATCCAGGTCACGATTCCGTCCCTGGACCTCAGAAATACCAATGGTCACGGACCGCTACGAGCGGATGGTGGGCGTTCCCCGTCGTCTCCCGCCGAACCTGGAGCGCGATCTTCTCATCATGGGTGTAGACGTGAGAGATGCTCGCCCAGGGAACGTGCTCGTGTACGAGAAGTTCAGCCATCCGGCGCTGCATCCGGGAGCCGTCCTCAGGAGTGCCTGCCATGACGAGGTTCACCGACCACGTTGACGATCTCAGTGGTCATGTTGACTGGAAGATCATGGAAGTCGAGTACTGGAACGTGAGAAGCCAGACCGGTTGGCGCGGTGGGTGAGTGCCGGGTTGACGTCAATGGAGGTGAAGTGCGCCACCTGTCACCGGCCCACCTCACGCGGTTCATCGGGCGTGGCCGTCGAGCAGGCTCTCCCACAGCCGGTGCGCTGCGGCGGCCCGCAGCCAAGGACTCTCGCTGACACAGGTGCCCTCGGCCGACCGCACGGTCCGGCGGATGTGGACCAGGCCGGCCGCCGAGCACAGCTCGTACGACGGCGTCGTGCACTCGCAGGTATGAGCCCGGACCCGGACCGAGCCGCCTCTGGGCGCCGGTTCGGACCAAGCGATCGGGACGAAACCCTCCCGCAAGGGCTTCAGATGACTGCCATGGAAGTCCATCATGGCCCTACCTCCCAGGTCGATCGTGCTGTCAGAGTCAGTACGGCCGCCGCGCGCTCATGGGAGGGGCCGCGCATCGGGCAGGGATGGGGGACGTACCGGTTCGGGCAGCACGCCACGCCGATCGTGACGAACCGGCCGCCGGGCAGCCACTCCCCCCACCGCACGTCCACCCCTCGAGGCAGCAGGTCGAGAGCGGCCTCCAGTCGCTCCTCCAGCAGCACCCCCGGCAGCGGCAACTCCTCGCGGATCTTGCTGTACGCACCGGCCAGCCAGACCACCGCCAGCCAGACCTCCTCGAAGGTCGCCGCGACCCGCGACCCCGACCCGGCCCGCCAGTCGCCGGTCCGCCTCGGCGACAGCACCGACGTCGCGAAGTCAGGCGACAACGGCCGCCGCACGGCCTCGTCCCCCCGGCCGACTCCCGCACCGACCCATTGGTACGCGTGCCAATGCATGCTCAACCGCTCCCGTAGATTTCCAGACAGTGGCGGACCCCGCTCGGTTCGATCAGGCAGGGACCGTCGCCTTTGATGCCTAGATGGTGGACAGCCCGGCGGTGCAAAGGTGGCCACCGGTGAACCGGTCGCTGCCGGCCTACGCTGCCCAATCATGGCAGACCTATTAGGTCCTGTAAAGGTCGATCATCATAGGAGCATATAGATCCTTCTATGCTTGTCGTGAAGGGTCTATCTAGAGTTATGCCGTGATGGATTTCAACCCACGGATCCCGAAGTGGCGCCAGGTCGCAGACGAGATCCAGCGCAGGATCGAGGCAGGTGAGATCGGCTACAACGACGTCATCTCCGAGGTCCAACTCGAACGCGAGTTGGAGGTCTCCCGCCCGACGATCCGCCAGGCCATTGCATATCTGCGGGACGATCTCAAGCTGATCGAGACCATCCCGGGGCGCGGCTCGTTCGTACGCGAACCCACGCCGAAGAAGCCATAGCACGGTCCTGACCGCAGCAGGAACCGCGAGCGACATCCCGCGAAGGCGGGATGCCTCCATCGCGGATCAGCGCCCAGACTCAGCTCTTTCTTGTACGGCCACCGCGAGCGGGCACGGTCGGACGCCACTCCCGCAGGGTGTCGTCGGTTAGCCCGTTCTCCCCCTGGACCTGCTGCCGGTAACCGGCGAAGAAGTCCGCCGGGGAGCCGCTGTACATCGGGCCGAAGTCGTGGTGCCACTGGTAGAGCCACGGCTGGAGTTCGAGCAGGCCGGCGAGGAACGGGGTGATCTCCTCGCTGGTCATCGCCTGGTTGGTGAAGTACGTGGCCAGCGCCTGCGCCTGCTCCCGGTGGTCCCAACCGGCCCAGCCGTACAGGTCGGGGGTCTGGGTGTTCACCTGGCTGTAGGAGATGAAACGCTCCTTGGGCACGTCGAGCTTGCCACGAGCCCTCCAGTACGACGTCCGTTGAAAGTCGGCCTATCCGTACTTCGGCGGCACGGGAATCGAGTCCCGGATCTTCCGCTTGGAAGGCTCGTCCGGCGCAGCATCCTCCTTGCGCTGGAGATCCCAGACCTCCTCCCAGTCGGCCCGCTTCTTCAAGCCGGTCGGCTTGTAGAGACCGGCAGAGGGCCCCACCGGCAGGCGCGCACGATCTGGGCGACTCTCATTACCGAGCATGAAGGAGAACACTTACCCAGAAGACCAGGCTCCCACTCCTGCCAAGCCCAAGCACCACAACCGGAAAGCGCCTAAAGCCCGCATCCCTTTCCGGCTTGGACGTCTCCTTCGAAACCTGCCACCCACAGACCCTCTGCAGGGTTCACGCCCCCTCACGCCCCACGCTCACGGAATCCACCCTTTCCGTCACTGAAAAGGATCTTTACATAGATCACAACACGTGTCATGATCACTCCGTTTTGCACATATGTTCGAAAGGCTGAATTGAACACATTACGAACAGCGTCGGGCTTATCCGGCCCGACGCGCCGCCGCGCTGCCCTGATCGCGGCTCTCACGCTGCCGCTCTCACTGATGAGCGTGCCCGCGATCGCCCAGGACCCCACGCCAGGCCCCACCGCCACGACGTCGCCGCCAAGCGCACCCACCACCCCTACCGGCAAAGCGCTGGCGAAGGCCAAGAAGGACAACCGGCGCGTCGAGATCGAGTCGCTACACTCCGAAACCACCACGTACTACGCCAATCCCGACGGCAAGACCCTGCGCATGGAACAGCACCTGCAACCCATCCGGGTCAAGAACGCCAAAGGCGACGGTTTCACACCCGTCGACACAACGCTGGTCGAGACCGACGGTGTCATCAAGCCGAAAGTCGTCAAGGGCGATCTGACCCTGTCAGCCGGCGACGACGCATTCGTGGTGAAGAGCAAGAGCGCCAAGGGCTCGGCAACGATCGGCACCCCCGGCAAACTCCCCGAACCCACGATCAACGGCAGCACCGCCACCTACCCCTCGGTATACGGCAACGGCATAGACCTGGTCGTCACCGCCACCCCGACGGGCTTCAAGCAGGAGATCGTCCTGCGTGAGCGGATCACCGGCCCGGTCACCTTCCGCATCCCTACGACGGTGCCCAAGAACATGGCCCTCGGCAAGGACACCGCAGGCAAGCCGACACTGCTTACTGACGGTAAGAAGCTCGCCGATCTGCCGCCGGCACTGCTTCTCGACTCGGTCGCGACCGACCCCGAGAGCGACATCGACGCGGGCAAGGTAGGCAAAGCCACCGTCACCCTGGACAAGGGCAGTTCGGCGCTGGTTTATACGCCCGACCCCGCCTACCTCACCGACCCTGCCGTCGCCTACCCGGTCACGCTGACCGCGTTCGACGACGATTGGTGGGAGCCCGACCTGGGCAACGACACCTTCGTCAACAACGCCGATTACCCCGACGGCTACGCCAACAGCGGGCTGGACCGGATCCTGGTCGGCAAGTCCGACAGCGGAACCGTCCGCTGGCGTGGCTACCTCCGGTTCGACGAGATCCCGGCCGACCACCCGCTACGGGGCGCAACGGTCCAGAACGCTGACCTGGCCCTGTGGAACTATTTTTCCAGCGACTGTGGCGATTTCGTCGGATCCGGCATCACCGCCTATCAGGTGACGGAACGATGGGACGTCTCCACCCTGACGTGGAGCTCCCAGCCGCGCGTCACCACCACCGGAGCAGACACCGAATACGGCGGCTACGCCAGCGAAAACTGCACCAGCTCCATGAACCACCCATGGGACCTCATCCACTCCGTTGACGACATCGTCCAAAAATGGGCGGATGGCGACCCAAACTACGGCTTCCAACTCACCGCCGGCAACGAGTCGGACCTCAGGAACTGGCGACGCTACCGGACCAACGAGGCCGGCGGCTGCAATACGCCCCCGCGGCAAGACTGCCTGGGCACCCTCCACCCGCCCATCCTCACCGTCGACTTCGAGGTGCCCGCATCACCTCCGGAGGTGATCGTCTACTCCTACGAGGGGCCCCGAAGGGCGACGCAGCCCACGTACGAAGAAGCCGTGGCCATGCGAGTCGACACACCGGGAGACATCCCGGACCTCCCGCCGATGACCGTCGCTGACGAGCAGGCTCTCGCAGCTCGCCCCAACCATGCGGTGGAGATCTCGCCCGCCGAGTTGGAGCCCTTCACCGGTGAGTCCGGTGAGGACTCATGGGATGGCACCACCGTCGAGGATGGCAGTCCTGCCGACACGATCCCTCCTACGGTGACGAGTACGGTTCCCGTCGCCGAATCGCGGCAAGCCCCGGTAGGCACCCCCATCCAGGCCACGTTTGACGAGCCGGTGTGGGAGTCGGCGTTCTCATTGAAGAACATGGATGGGACGGTCATTGACGGGACGGTATCCGGTGACTCTGCCGACAAGGTTTTTACTTTTACTCCTGCGCAACCGCTGAAGGTCGGCACCACTTACACTGTGGAAGTCTCGGAAGCGACCGACGCTTCGGCGAACCCTATGACCCCCTTCCGATGGTCCTTCCAGACAGAAGGCGGTGCGCGCTGGTCCTTCGATGAGGGTACGGGGAAGACTGCTGCTGATTCGTTCGGCAGGCATCCGGCCACCCTCAGCGACACCGCAGCCTGGATCGACGGCAAGAGTGGGAACGCGGTCTCCAACCTGCCGTCGCAGGCGCGGATCGCCGCCTCCCGGTCCGCCGCCCAGCAGGGCAAGGCGGTCGAGGTCGCCGACGAGACGACCGCGACCAGCATCACCTATGCTCAGCCGGACGGCAAGACGTTCAAGACCGAGGTCGCGGCCGGTCCGGTGCGGGCCAGGCAGGGCGGCGGCTGGGTGCCGGTCGACACCACCCTGGACGAGCAGGGCGGCAAACTGCGGCCTAAGGCCCTTGCCGAGAGCGCGGTCGTGGAGCTCTCCGCCGGTGGCACGGATCCGTTCGTGAAGATGTCCGCCGACGGCAAGTCCTACGCACTTCGCTGGCCGACGCCGCTGCCGAGGCCGACGGTCAAGGGCAGTTCCGCCACCTACACCGACGCCGCGGGTGTCGGGGCCGATCTGGTAGTAACGGCCTTGCCGACCGGGTTCCGGCATGAGGTGGTGCTGCGACAGCGGCCCGCCAAGCAGGTGGAGCTGAGGATCGGCGTCGAAGACGAAGGGCTGACCCTGTCGGAAGGCAAGGGCGGCCGGCTGCTGCTGAAGGGCAAGGACAAGAAGCTCGTCGCCGCAGGGACACGTCCGATCGTGTCGGACGGCAGCGGCAAGGACCGCCCTGCGATGGCCAAGCGTGGCAAGGCCGGCACGGATGTGGTCACCAAGGGCGGTCGTACGGAGCTGGTGGTCAAGCCAGATCAGGCGTTCCTGGTGAACGCCGGTACCACCTATCCGGTGCGGGTGGCCGCAGCGGTCACGTTGCCCCTCGGTGCCGACATCGACGTCAGCTCGGACGGCTTGCCCGCGCTCCCGGACAATCCGGTCATGCTCGCCGGCACCATGACGGGCGGAACGAAGGCCCGGGTGCACCTGCGGTTCGATACCACGGGTCTGCAGGGCACCACGGTGACCGACGCCACACTGTCGATGAACACCATCGACAGCCACAACTGCGGCGCCGCACTCGCCAACGGCATCCAAGTCGCCCGCCTCACCGGCGCGTGGGACCCCGCGAACCTGTACTGGGCCAACAAGCCAGCCCACACCACCGAGGACGCCTCGACCAACTTCAAGGGCGTCGACCAGAACTGTGACATCTACCCGGACAGCATGGACTGGAACGTCACCGGCATCGCCCAGGACTGGGCCGCCGGCGCCGCCAACCACGGCCTGGTGCTCAAGTCGCCCGGCGAGACGAACATCAACAACTACCGGGTGTTCACCTCCTCCGAAGAAACCGACTTCAACCTGCCGCCGACATTGACCGTCACCACCAGTGGACCGGCATCGCAACCGGCGCTCTCGGCCCCGGCCATCACACCGGCGCACACGGTGGACGGCACCACGGTGACGACCTCACTCACCCCGCAACTCGCTGCGACCGTCGCCGACACCGCGGGCGGCAACCTCACCGGCCAGTTCGAGGTCGAGCACGACCCCGCCGCCACTGGACAGGGCAGTGGCCAGATCTGGACCGGCGCCTCATCAGAGGTCACCTCCGGAGGCCAGGCCACGGTGAGTGTCCCGGCGGGCATGCTGACCGACGGCTGGAAGATCCGCTGGCGGGCCCGCGCGGCCAACGCCGCCGCATCCACCACCTCGGCTTGGACGGGCTGGCAGACAGCCACGGTCGATGTGCCGAACCCGACAGTCGGCGCCTTTCAGGTCACCCCCTCCCAGGTGGTCGACGGCGTCACGGTGGCCACCAGCCTGACTCCGGCCCTGCGCACCATGGTCACCGACCCGGCTGCGCAGCCACTGCGGGCTGAGTTCGAGGTCGAGCACGACCCGGCCGCGACGGGGCAGGGCACCGGCCAGATCTGGACCGATGCCGTGGACGGCATTGCCTCGGGCTCCGAAGCCAGCCTTGCCGTCCCGGATGGGAAGCTGTCCGACGGGTGGAAGGTGCGCTGGCGGGTCCGGGCGGTCAATACCGCCACCACGGTCGGCTCGCCGTGGTCGGACTGGCAGGCTCTGATCGTGGATTTGCCAGACCCGGTCTCCGAACCGGCCGTAGGAGCGCTGCAGGTCACCCCGTCCGTGCAGGTGGACGGCGTCACCGTCGCCCCCACGTTGACTCCGGCGCTGCTGGCCCAGGTGAGCGACCCAGCTGGCCAGGCGCTGCGCGCCGAAGCCGAGCTCGAGCATGACCCGGCCGCACCTGAAGGCCAGGGGAGCGGCCAGATCTGGACCGGCAACGCCGACAACATCCTGGCTGGCACCCAGGCGAGTATCACCGTCCCGGCTGGCACCCTGGCCGACGGCTGGAAGGTTCGCTGGCGGGCACGCGCGGTCTCGACCACCGCCGCCTCCGCCTGGTCGGACTGGCAGTCCTTCACCGTCGGCCTGCCCAGGCCCACCGCCACCGGCCTGGCCGTCACCCCGTCCAAGGTGGTGGACGGCGTGACGGTGACCGATACGCTCACCCCCACGCTGCGGGCCACCCTCACCCACCCGACTGGCCAGGCCTTACGGGCCGAAGCCGAAATCGAACACGACCCGACGGCTACTGGGCAGGGCCCCGGCCAGATCTGGACCGGTGCCGTGGATAACGTGGCCTCCGGCACCCAGGCGAGCATCGCGGTCCCGGCGGACAAGCTGGCCGACGGGTGGAAGGTGCGCTGGCGCCTGCGCGCGGTCACCGACCAGGCCGCCTCGGCATGGTCGGACTGGCAGCAGGTCACCGTCGACGTCACCCAGCCCGGCGAAGAGCCCCTGGCCCGTACGGCCGGACCGGTGATCCGCACTGACCAGAGCTTCACCGCCGCCGCCTGGCTGCGTTGGAGCGACAAGGACGGCGACTACACCGTCCTCGAGCAGAAGGGCACCCACCAGGCACCCTTCCGGCTCGGCAACACCGCCGATCATGGTCTGGTGTTCACCTTCACCAGCGCCGACACCACGGATGCGACGGTCGAAGGCGTGCTGTCCGATGTCGAGCCACCGGTCAATGAGTGGTTCCACCTGGTCGGCGTGTACGACGCGACTGCCAAGACCGCCTCGCTGTACCTCAACGGATATCTCGTCAAGGCCCAGCCGTTGAACCTCGCAGCATGGCACGCCCCGCAGGCCCTGACGCTGGGAACCAGCATTCGAGGAGATCTGGACGAGGCACGCACGTATCAGCGGGCGCTCAGCGCAAGCGAGGTCGGTGCCCTCGCCACGGGTCCGGCCGCGCCGACGTCCGTCCCGAGAGCCGCGGTGAGCGGACTCGCCGCTCTGGACGAGCCCAATCCGTACGAGGTCGAGTATCGGCACTTCACCCTCGACACCTGCCGGACGAAGGCTCCCAAGGAGGCCATTTGGGGGATCTGGACGGACGCCACCGTTTTCAGTGGCTGCTCCGTTCGATGGTTCGGGATTAGTATGTGGTTCGACGACATCGACCCCGACACGGGCATGAAGAAGAAGGTCAGGCTGAAGTTGCCGGACGGCCAAGACGGCATGGACCTCATGATGCGTTCGACCACCGTCATGAACACCTATCTGGGCACGCGTGACGGAGCCGGAATTCGCAAACCGGGAAGTGATGGCGTGACCGGTCCGCTGACCCCTCAGGAATTCTCGATGTGGGTCGCGTTCGATCAGGTCGATTACGACGAGTTGACCGGCATCGGTAATGCGCGTCTCGAGCTGTCGGTGACGTCCAAGCCAGACTCGAGCACGTCGACGTGTCAGAAGACGGTGAACGGCGACAGGGAAGCCCGCATCAGGGACTGGAACAACACGATACGGTACTACCGCTTCAAGTCGCAGAGTCCTGGCAAGGACATACGCAGGTGTACGGTATTCCCCTCGGCGAAGATCAAGGACCTTGTCACCAATGTCGGGCCGTCGAGCTTCCCGCTTTGGGACAAACTCAAGAACGACCGGCAGAACGGCATCTGGACTCCGCCGACCGTTCGCTGCGACGACGAGACCCTGGGCCCAGGCTCTCCCGGGAACTGGCCGGAGGAGAAGCGGGTCCGGTATACGGGTGCCTGCATCTTCCCTGATGTGAGCCGCATCTACCAGACGGACGTGGATCACGTCAAACGAGGACCGGTCGCCGCACACATCTGGGCCGCGTTCAACACCCCCGACGCCACCAATCCCCAGAAGGCGCCGGGACAGAAAGTGATCCCAGGGAACTGGAACGGGAAGACACCCGGCACTCGAGCTGCACTGACCAGGATCAACGAGAACGAGCTACGTCCCGGCGACCCCAAGAATCGCACATGGAAGCAGGTCCAGGTATCGGAACGCCGTAAGGCATGTCGGACCGCAAAGGTGGTCGGAGACTGCGACGAATTCCCCTTCAATTCAGTCAAGGAGGGTCCTGGATGGGGGGACGGCAATTTCTCTGTTCAGGGCGTTCCCGCAAGTAACAACAAGAGTGACGGCTGGTATCTCTCAGTGTTCTATGCTCGATACCGGGTTCTTATCCCGGAAGGCATAAAGCGGCCTACCGGCGACCGATTCTGGGTGAGCGTTAAGGGCACTCCTTCGCCCTGACCCAGTTACCCCACCCGGCCCGAGCGGGCCGGGTGGGTTCCTCGTGACCGATCGATCAGGAGGCTGATCTCATGCCGGAAGACGCTCTGTATCAACTGCTCCGCTCATACGACCCCAGCGACGTCTCGATGCAGCAGTTCTACGCCGTATGGGTGGAAGCCATCCCTGTCGAGGAAGCAATCGTCGTGCTGAATGGCGATCCGGCCACCGGCACACCCGACAGCTTCGCCGGGTGGGGTTCCGGCTCCGACGGTAGCGGCGATGAGCCGGGCGGTCTGCTGGTGGGACCGATCGGCGAATGGACACTGATGATCGGCGACTACCGTTTGACAATGGACGATACTCTGCTTGCGTTGTCGCGTCACGGTGCTCGGGTTCTGGCCATTGAGTGGGATTGTGACAGCCAAACGTTGCTCAAGTATGCGAAGGACGGTGAGCTGATCACCGTTCTCGATGTCCTCGACACCGATGAACGCTCCGGAAGCGCTCCGGACGCGCTCGACCCCTACCTTCACGGCCTCCGTTTCAACATCGACGACGACCTGCCCGGCGAACCCCCGATCTACCTCGACGAGAGCTTCACCTCCGCGCTGACCGCCATCGGCCGTGTTGTCGGCCACCAACTCGACCGGGACTGGCTGGAAGCCACCCACACGACGTATGTCGTGCCGGCCAACGACTTCGAGTAGCCTCAGCCTCTGTACCTGATCAATCTGGTCCCAAGAGCGCCTGACGCAATGAAGTGAGGCGTCGCCAGCAGACGAGCGCGCAGGCCAGTTCGAGGAAGGCCTCGTGGATGTCGGCGCGGACTTCCAAGCGGAGGCGCAGCGGCTGCGGGGCTTCGCCTATGTTCGAGGCCAGAAGACGCGGAGTGCCAGAAACTACACAGCGTGATCAACGATCACCGGGAAACGTTCAATCATTATGCACCGGACAGAGATCCGCGACCAGAAGACCGTGCCGCCTGCAGGCTGACCCGGTGACGCCAAGACGAGCCGCAGGCCGTTTCGCTGGAGCTTGGCTGCGTGGTCACCCGGCGAAGCCGTCAAGAAGGCTTTCCCAGAGCCGAGCCGCCTCGGCGGGCCGGAGCCAGGGGCTTTCGCTGACGTCGTTGCCGTCGAGCGATCTCACCGTCCGGCGGATGTGGACCAGGCCGCCTGCCGAGCACAATTCATACGATGCCAGCGCGCAGTCACAGGTGTGGGCCCGAATCCTGACGGAACCGCATCTGGGCACCGACTCCGACCAGTCGATCACGACGTGCCCCCATCGCAAGGGTTTCAGATGCGTGCCGTGGAATTCCTGCATGGCCATGCCGACCTCCAAAGGCCGATCGTGCGGTCAGAGTCAGTACGGCCGCCGCACGCTACGGGCA
Source organism: Nonomuraea glycinis (assembly GCF_035920485.1). Taxonomy (GTDB): domain Bacteria; phylum Actinomycetota; class Actinomycetes; order Streptosporangiales; family Streptosporangiaceae; genus Nonomuraea; species Nonomuraea glycinis. The sequence continues at coordinate 7,030,793 of NZ_CP109166.1, read as the reverse complement.
GGGGCGGCGCATCGGGCACGGATGGGGGACATGCCGGTTCGGGCAGCAGAACACGCCGATGGTGACGAAACGACCGCCACGCAGCCACTCGCCCCAGCGCACGTCCACGCCGCGAGGCAGCAGGTCGAGGGCGGCCTCCAGTCGCTCCTCAAGCAGGACCTCCGGCAGCGGCAACTCCTCGCGGATCTTGCTGTACGCACCGGCCAGCCAGACCACCGCCAGCCACACCTCCCCAAAGGTCACCGCCACCTGCGGCCCCGGCCCGGCCGGCCAGTCGCCGATCCGCATCGGGGACAGCACCGACGTCGGAAAGTCAGGCGACAACGGCCGCCGCACGGCCTCGTTGCCCCGGACAGCTCCCGCACCGACCCATTGGTACGCGTGCCAATGCATACTCAGCCGCTCCCGTAGATTTTCCGGACAGGGGCGGGCCCCGCTTGGTTCGATCAGGCAGGGGCCGTCGCCTTCGGGTGATGCCTAGATGGTGGCCAGCCCGGCGGCGCGAAGCTCGTCACCGGTGAACCGGAGCGTCCCGGCGTCCGGGTTTTTCGCATCACGCAGCGCGAAGGCATCCTCCAGGCCCGGGATCGGAGCGATCAGGACGCAGCTCTCCACGCCCTCCTGCTGACTCCCGCCGCACACCCTGCTGAACGACACCTCGCCGAGCGGCCTGCTGTACAGATCCATCAGGCGATCCCCTCTCTTCGGGCCTCAGACCGTCGTTGACGTGGCACGACTTTACTCAAGGCTATGCGCACCTGTCTAGGGCTAGTCTCCCAACGACATGTACTGTTCCGTCTATGTCTGTAAGTCGATGACGGTTTAGAGTCCGCCTGTGATGTTGCCTGACACGCCTTGGTCGGCCGAGGACTGGAACCCCGAGTTCTACCGATACGAGCAGATAGCGGAATGGGTCGCGGAGCGCATCCAGAAAGGTGCCTACCCGCCGCGTACCGTCCTGTCCGAAGTGCAGCTCCAGGGCTACTTCGGCGTCGGTCGTGACACCATCCGCAAGGCGTTCGCAATCCTCCGCGAGCGCGGGATGATCATCACCAAGCCCGGCAGAGGATCCGTCGTGCGCCGCAGCGACGCCGGATCCTGAGCCTCGCGTCAGAGCTCAACTGCTCTTTTTGGTACGTCCACCGCGCGCAGCCGCAGTCGGACGCCACTCCCGCAGGGTGTCGTCCGTAAGACCGTGCTCGCCCTGGATTTGCTGGCGGTAACCCGCGAAGAAGTCCGCTGGCGAACCGCTGTACATCGGGTCAAAGTCGTGGTGCCACTGGTAGAGCCACGGCTGGAGTTCGAGCAGGCCGGCGAGGAGCGGGGTGATCTCCTCGCTGGTCAGCGCCTGGTTGGTGAAGTACGTGGCCAGCGCCTGCGCCTGCTCCCGATGATCCCAACCGGCCCAGCCGTACAGGTCGGGGGTCTGCGTGTTCACCTGGCCGTAGGAGATGAAACGCTCCTTGGGCACGTCGAGCTTGCCGCGCGCCCTCCAGTACGACGTCCGCTGGAAGTCGGCCTGCCCGTACTTCGGCGGCACGGGAATCGAGTCCCGGATCTTCCGCTTGGCGGGCTCGTCCGGCGCGGCGTCCTCCTTGCGCTGGAGGTCCCATACCTCTTCCCAATCGGCCCGCTTCTTCAGGCCGGTCGGCTTGTACCGCAACGCAGCGAGGAATGGGACATGCTCCTCGGCCACTAGATCGGAGACGACGGCCGACAACTCCCGGCGAGGGGCGTAGATGGCGACCACAGAGACGAAGTCCTCGTCACGGGAGAGCGCGTCAACGAGCCTGCCAAGGGTGAGGATGGCGGGCTGGCCGTTCTCGTCATACCAGAGCTCGCGCGCCTCGATCCGATCCAGCAGCCAGGACCGCAGCGCCTTCTCCTGAAGCACGTCCCAACCCTCGGTCGTCCAGCGCCGCTTGTACTCGGGACGCTCCACCATGCCAATGGCACGGGAAGATTCGATGGCGTCGATGCGCTTCTGAACGACCTGCTTGTACGAATCCGGCCAGTGAGCTGGGATCTCCCTGATCGGCGTCGATCCATGCCGCCGGAACCACTCGTCGGACGCCTCACCGTTGGCGGCCCGGCGCGCGAGCACGATCTCGAAGGCCCGCTCCCCAAGCGCCAACTCTGGCAAATCAGCCTCAGGCGCGCGCAGGTCTTCAGGGAAGAGGCTGTAGAGCGAGTAGATCTGCCAGTCCAGCTCTTCCTGGAGCGCAATCATTTGGGCGCGCAAAAATTTCCATTGATCCCTGAAATCGCGGAGGTCTCCTGCCGTTGGAGTCTGAATGGTGACCACCAAGGATGGAGCCGTAGTAGCGAACTGCTGGGCCAGCTTCTCCAAGGTTCCGCTCAGCACAGTGGGACATTCGGCAGGAAGCGGGTAACGCTCAATGTTGGAACCATTGAACTGATAAAAGCGCTCCCACTCGCCGCTGGTGAAACCACCCCCTTCTCCACGAATTCCCTTGTCATGGCAGTTCAACTTCAGCCACAGGGCAGCCGTGGAACTATTTAGCAGCCCGAGCAGGTGCAGGTGATCCTCCTCACTTGCTTCCTCCCGCAACTTAATTACCGGCGCCGTCTGCTTGAATACCTTGCCGCCACGATCCAGCACGAAGTGATTGTGCGTCGCCACTTCCGCAAACGTGATTGACATCGGTGTTCGATAGGCGGAGGCGGTGTACTGCATGTAATCCCACCACTTGAGACCTGCATCGGCCATGTCCCCCTGGAAGGTGCGCCGCACTTGCAGCACGCGACGCAATGGCCAGAGATCCGCCTCAAGGTCGCTTGTGCTCAACTCCTTGGCATAGGGAAACCAGATCGCCTCTTCAGGGGTAGCACACCAGTCACGAACAGCTTCACCAATCATCAGCGGGCGCAACCCTGCGGAGCCCGCGATCGTGCGGTAGCTACTGCGCAGCGGCCGGACATAAGCCTCATCCGCTCCGGCTCGGATTGCACGACCAATAGGTGGCTCGATCGTATCCTTCATGCGCCGCGCACTTGCTAGGTTGATCTGCTCGACCATTTCCAGGCCACCATCCGCCAGAATCCAGGGCTGCTTGCCGAAATAGCGCTTTCGCTCAAGATCTCCTACGGATACCCATTGGCTAACTGAATCTGGATCATCAATCTGATCAACTATAGCATTCCAAACCAGACCATCCCCTCCCCGATCAGGAACGGAAGGCTCGCCCTGGACGCTACGAACCGTTCGCACGGTCTGTGAACGAAGATTCCCCGAACGCCGTGTGCCGATAAGAATAACCGTCGGCGTGCCGTGTCCAGGAATATAAGCCCCCGAAGTGTCAATTACCTCGGTCAACTCGACCTTGTGTGCGAAGAACTCCCCGATCAGCTTAGTGCCGAACTCTCGTTTCATAAAAGAGTTTGCCGTGATCTGTCCGACCGTGCCGTAGCCACGCCCGTCCGCATCGCCATGAACAGCCAGTTCGAAGAACCGCTGAGCGAAAGGAACCGACAATGCATACGTCCCACTACAGGCGTCGTACAAGTCCCGATAAAGCTCGTTCAGCTTTTTGTCCTTGACCGTCACATACGGCGGATTCCCCACTACCACGTGATACCGCCCCGACTCCAGAATGCGCGGATGCTCGTCTACGTCCTCCGTCGCATAAGCGAAGTCAGCCAGCGGATCCCCTGGCACCTCGTCACCCAAGGTCAACTGCCTAACCTTGATCAGCGAGTCCCCCACTGCCAGATGAATAGGCCACTCATACTTGGCCGCCTCCTTCATGGTCCGCACCCCGGCCGCCGCCATAGCCGCCACCAGCAGCCGGAACCGCGCGATGGCCACCGCGAACGGATTCAGATCCACCCCGTGCACCGAATCCAACGCCGCCCGTACCTGCTCATGCCGCCCCAACCCCAACGGCCGCTCCCCCCAGAGCCGCACGAGCCGCTGGAACGCCCCCAGCACGAAGTGCCCCGACCCACACGTAGGGTCGATCATCTTCAGCTCTCGATACCCGAACTCCCGCACCGCCGGATCCATCGTCCGGTCGAGGATGAACTTCTCCACGAAGTCCGGCGTCTGCAACAACGCATACGTCTTCCGCGCCGCCTCCGACAGATCCTGATACAGATCCCCCAGGAACCGGGTGTCCCACCCCTCGGTCCCGTCCTCGTTCAGCGGATCCGCGAAATCATGAACGAGCTCCCCCGCCTCGTCCCGCCGCCGCCAGAACTCCACCAGCTCCCCGGCCCCGTCATGACTGAGCGGAATCTGGAACAGCGGATTGTGCACCGGATCGAACAGCAGCTTCCCGGCCTGCCCCTCCCCCAACTCCGCGAACGCCTTCCGAAGCCACCCCCGATACGTCGGATCCTCGTCGTTCTCGACATAAGCCTCGTACCGCGCCTGCGCCAGATCCCGCCGATCGGCCTCAGGCGCCGTCAGGTACGGCTCCTCGATCAGCCGGTTGTCCTCGCAGAACCGTACGAACACCGTCCCCAGCACCCACGCCGCCGCGACCTGCGTGACCCGCTCATCCAGCCACGACCCCCAGGTGGCGGCGGTCCGCTCCAGCTTGCGCGCCTGGTCGTACTCCGCCCGCAGCCGCGCCCCCACCTCGGGCAGCGCCTTCACCTGCCTGCCCAGATCGGCCTCGACCGCCTTGACCTGCTGCTTCAGGTCGTTCAGCACCGCTTTACGGTCGATCATCTGGCCTCCAACGTCAGGCCGGCCCGATGGGTGTTGGTCACCCACGAGTCCGGCAGCTCGATCCATTCCCCCAGCCCCGCCTGGTAGGGCACGGCGACCGTGCCCAGCCGGGGCTCGCGCGCCGGGTCGCCCTGCGGGCAGAGCAGCCACAGCCCCCGCCCGCCCAGCCGGGCCGCCGCCGCGAGCCGGTCCAGCACGCCCATCGCGTCGTACCGGGCGAACACCGCCGCCTCGGTCAGCAGCACCGGCCCCGCCCCGGACTCCAGCAGCGCGCGGACCTCCGGCTCGATCCGCCCCCACGACGTGCGGGCGTACTCGGCGAACTTCAGCGCCGCCCGGCTGCCCGGCTCGGCCACGTCCGCCCGCAGGATCGTGTCCCACGTCGGTTTCGTGCCCGGCGGCACCAGCTCGTGCATCGCCTCCAGGAACAGCCGGGTCACCGACACCTGCCGCGCGCCGAACCGCCCCCCGGTGAGCTCGGCCACCGCCTCCCGAGTCCGCCCCGCGTGTACGGTCAACGCCCGGAACCCGTCCCGCCGGGCCGCGGCGGTCAGCCGCTCCTCCGCCCGGACGGCCCCCGCGAGCTGCGGGTCGTCGACGTAACGGGTGATCGCACTGGCGTGGGTGGCGTGCCGCCCGGCGTAGGCGGTCAGGTAGCTGGAGGCCAGGTCCAGGCGGGCCGGCAGGTAGCGCTGCGTGCCGGTGCCCTCCCGGGTGGACAGGTTGAGGTCGAATCCGGCCTCCCGCAGCGCCTTGGTCAACGGCGGCCCGCTGGGCAGCCCGCCGTCCGTCAGCTCCGGGAAGCGGGCCCGTACCCGCTCATGAACCTCGTCCACGGTCAGCCCCGGCTGCCGGGCCTCGGGCACGCCCGGGATCAGCCGTACCAGGCCCGCCTGGGTGAGCCGGAGTGCGCGTACCAGCAGCAGGTCGCGCGGGTAGATCTCCAGGCGCGGAGTCGCGGCGGCGTTCTTGGAGGCGGCGACGGCGAGCTGCACCGTGCGGCGCTCGTCCCAGTCGAGCACCCCCTGCGGCGGGGTGATGGCGCGCAGCTCGGCCAGCACGGTGCTCGCGGTGGGCAGCGTGTCGAGCCTGGCGAGGCGGTCGGCGACCCTGCCCAGCCGGTGCGCGTAGTCGAGCAGGCCGGGCGCGGACGGCGTGCTGGGCGGGTCGTCCTCGCACACCTCCAGGGCGAGCAGCCCGGCGCCGAGCACGGAGTCGGCCGCCTCACGGTTGGCGGTGTGGCGGAAGCGGCCCTCCTCGGGGACGAGCTGCTCCACCTCGACCACCGCCCGCACGGCGGCCAGCGCGAGCGCCCGCCGCTGGTCACGCCGGTGCAGGCGGGTGCCCCGCCGTACGGTCAGGGCGTCGGCGATCTCGGCGACGGAGGCGACGCGGCCGAGCCCGGCCAGCAGCTCCAGGATCTCCTCGCGCAGCGCTTGGACTGCGGGGGACTTCTTCCACCGGGTGCGCTGGCTCTTCACGATCTGGGGGATGCGCTGGCGGCTGAGCCCCAGCGTCTCGGCGACGGCCTTCTGGTTGGGCCACACCGTCTGCCCCGGCAGCTCGCCGTGCTCGTCGGGCAGACGCAGCAGCAGTCGTACGGCTTCGACCTCGTTACGGTTGGCGCCGTCCTTCTTCAGCGGCGGGACGAAGAGCGTGGCCAGGGTGTCCAGGCTGACCGAGCGCAGGGCGCGCTGGGGCAGCAGCTCGGCGCCTTCGGCGTCGGCGAGATCGCCGACCAGGACGGACTCGGCGGCGCTGAGCTCCTCCTTGGCCTCACGGCGGCCCTCCGGGCTGAACGGGGAGACGGCCGTCTCGCGCAGGCGCCGGCCCCAGTCGCTGAGCCGGCGCTGGATCTCGCTGCGGGTCTTGGCGCCCAGGCCGGGGGCGTTGACGAGGTTGCGCTGGCTGTAGTCCAGCAGGGTGCCGACGGTCGTGAGGCCCAGGCCGTACAGGAACGACTCGGCGGCCGGGGTGAGCCCGGCGGCGGACAGGTGCGTCTCGGGGCCGGCCTCGGCGGCGAGCCGGTCACGCTGCAGCTCGACCGACTCCGGCTCGGCGTCGGCGATGGCCGGGGCCTGCTCGGGGACGGGATGACGGCCGGCGCGGCCCGCGGAAGGGGTGGTCTCGGCCAGGTCCAGGAAGATCTTCTTCCAGGCGTCCTGCATCTTCTTGAGCTCGCCGAAACGCTGCCCGGCGTCGCGGTGCATGGCCTTGCGGAAGAACGCCACGAGCCCGTCACGGACCGCCGGATCGAACGCGTCGGCCGCCACCGCCGGATACGCCTCGTCGCTCTGCCGGGGCGAGACCTTGCCGTCGCCCCAGCGGGGCAGCTCGCCCGAGGCCATCTCGTGCAGCGTCGCGGCCACCGCGTAACGCTCGGCGTGCGCGTCGTACACCGAACGGGTCAGCGTCCCGATGAACGGGTCGAGATAGCCGTCGGTGCCCGCGTCGGTCTCCTGCACCGGGTAGCCGGCCAGGGAGAAGTCGATCAGCACGAGCTGGCGGGTGCGGTTGGGGCGCACCCGGATGGCGATGTTGTCCGGCTTGATGTCGCGGTGCCAGACGCCCTCGCCCTCCAAGAAGTCGACCGCGCCGAACAGGTAGTCGCCGTACGCCTCAAGCTGGTCGATCTGCAGCCGGCCACTCTCGCGCAACTGCCGCGCCACGGTCTCCTCGCGGCGGCGCGGCCTGCTGCCGGACTCGCCCGGATCCTCGTCCTCCCGCTCGTCGCCGACATACTCCAGAGCCAGCGCGGTGCGACCGCCGATGACCAGCGGCTCCGGCTCCACCAGGCGGATGACCCGCGAGTCCGCGTGCAACCGGCTCATCACCTCGGCCTCACGGACCAGGATCTCGCCGCGACCGTCGGACAGGGCGATCTTCAGCACGAGAAGCGGCCGTGCGCCGCGTCCTCGCGCCCCTGCCTGCAGATCCCGTACGAGGAACGCGCGGCTCGTCGAGCCGGTGCCCAGGCGGCGGCGCACCTCCCAGCGGCCGGCCAGCACGTCGTCCGTGACGGCCTCCAGCGGGTCCTTCTCCTGGGCCGCGGGCTCGGGGGCCGTCAGCAACTCCTCGACGCATTCGAGCATGTCCAGGAACTCGTCGACCGTGGCGAGCCGCTGCTCGGGTTTGTAGGCGGTGGCCGCCTGCACCAGCTCGTCGATGAAGGTCGACAGGCCGTCCACGATCGCGCTCGGCCGCAGCCCCTCCCCCGCCTCGAACCTGGCCAGCAGCTCCGCCTGACTGGAGGCCGGGGCCTCGCCCGTCACCAGGAGATAGGTCAGCACGCCGAGCCCGTAGACGTCCAGGGCGATCGGGTCGGGGCTGACCGCGGTCAGCTCCGGAGCGAGGTAGGCGTCGGCGTCGTCCGCCAGATGGATCGCCGACAGGGCGGTCGGGGCGTGCCTGGTCACACCCTGCGGCGTGCGATGCGTGGCTATCTGCCAGTCCGAGATCTGCAGGTACGGGGACAGCCAGGCCGCCTCCTCTCCGATGGCCTGACCTTCGCGGCCCCGGTTGCGCGGGATCACGTGCACCGACCGGGCCGAGAGCGAGCGGTGATGGATCCGGCTGGAGTGCGCGGAGCGCATCGTCTCGGCGAGCTGCCGGACCAGCGCGATCCGGCCGAGGATGTCGAGCCTGTCGCCGTGCTGGACCAGGTATTCGTCCAGGCGCAGGGTGTGCGGGTGGTAGTCGAAGATCAGCGCGGGACCGGCCGAGTGCCCGGACGGGTCGTACTGCTTGAGCTGCACGACGCCGGGGTGGCGGAAGCGGCGCAGGACCGCCGCCTCGCGCCGGGCGGCGTTCTCCACCGACCTGCGGATCGACGCGTCCGCGCCGCGCTCGCGCAGGTAGACGCGAACCCTGGCGGGCTCCGGCAGCTCGCTGTGGTTTGCCAGGTAGTCGGCCCAGGTGGGGCCGGTGTCGAAGGACTTACGCTCCAGCAGATAGGGGCCGACCTTGTATTCGGCGTCGCTGCGGCGGATGCCGACCTGCTCCAGCGCGCCCTTGACCGCGCGGGAGTCGGCCGGGGTGATCCGCCAGCGCTCGTCCCGCGGCGGCTGCCGCAGCATCGTCAGGAGCTCGTCGACCGTGTGGACGCCGTTCTCGTCGTGCGACGGCAGGCGCAACCGCAGCGTGTCGTCGGTGAAGCAGACGGCCTCGGTGATCCACACCCGCTTGCCGTTGCGCGCCAGCAGGCCGGCCAGCTCCTTGGCCTTCTTGTTGACCAGGTGCAGGGGGTTGCCGTGGGAGACGCGGCGGCCGTTGGGGGTGGTCTGCACCCAGGTGCCGTTCTCGGTGGTGAGGCTGCCGTGCCAGTCCTTCAGCTCGATCATGTAGGCGCCGCCGGGGCCGACGATCAGCAGGTCGACCTCGCGTACGTGGCCGGTCTGGGCGGTGAAGGTGAAGTTGGACCAGGCCCGCCAGGGCTCGGCGTCGGGCAGTCGCTCGCGGATGGCCTCCAGGCCACGGCGCTCATGGTCGAACTCGGACTCGGTGACGGTGGTCCACCGGCCTTCGAGCATGCGCTCACTCCGCTGATCGAGATGTGTGATCGACCGCCGCACCGGGCCGGATCCTCAGGCTTGGATCGTATCGGCCGGGTGCGACGCATGCGGACCTCACGAGCAGATGATCATACGGCGGCCCCGTGACCGTCAACGTGCTCCAGGCATGATGTGGCCACGACAAACCACCACCTTTAGCCGTACTCCCCTTATAAGGTGCGGCCGTGGACAATCTTGAAAGCCTCGTCATCGCCCGGCGGCTGCGCGTTCCGATCGGCGACGCGCCTGCCGGTACCCATCCCGGCTGGGGAGAGGTGGCCGCCCGCCAGCTCGACGCGGCGCTGCTGAGCGTCGGCTTCACGTGCTCGGCGGCCCTGCTCGAACACCTGGCGAGGCTACGCGGCGAGACCGTGCTCGATCTCGGCGTCCGGGTGCTGGCCGCCGTCCGCACGCTGGTCGGCGACCACGTTCAGCACAACGCCTACTTCATCGACTTCCCCAAGAACGTGCCCGACACCATGGAGTTCTGGGTCGGCCTGCTGCGGGAGGCCCTGCTCGACCCGGTCGCCGCCGCGCGCGTCCAGCCGTCGACGCTGAACCTGCTCGAGCTGCCGGGTTACGGCCGCTACCAACACAGTTACGCCGACCTGCTGGCCGCGCACGCCGAGCTGCTGCCGCTGGCCGGCGACCGGGTGACCGTGCTGGACCTGGGCGCGAGCCTGGAGGAAGAGGCGCGCGAGCTCTACTTCTCGCTGGCGGGCTCGGAGGTGCCGCTCGCGGAGGAGGATCTGGCGGCGCTGCGTACCCTGGCCGGGTTCTGCGCCGACGAGCCCGAGCGCATCCCGGTGCGGGAGAACCGCGCCATCGTCAACGAGGTGCGCCTGGCGGCCGGGCGGCCGCTGCTGGTGGACACGGTGACCGACGTGCTGCGGCTCGCCTGCGGGGTCTCCGGCGGCGACGTCACGCTGTCGACGCCGACCAGGTTCCGCTCGTTCCGCCGCGCCGAGCGCCGCGCCCTGCTGGAGGCGTTGGACGCCGTCGCCGTCCCGGCCAAGCTCGGCGACGTGCCGCGCCACCGGGAGCCGTGGAAGCGGCTCGGCGAGCGACTGCACCCGCACGAGTACCCGAAGCTTCCTCGCGCCGCCCACGTCTTCGAGGTCGCCAGAGGAGTGCGCCACGCCGCGAGCTTCGACAGCCGGGTCGAGGCCGCCCTGTCGGCGGGCCGCACCGGCGACGCCGCCGTCCTCCTGGGGAACACGCCGGGCGCGCTGCTGCGCCGCCTCGACCACCTGCTGCGGTCGGGTCACGACACCTCGGCCGTGCTCGACGCCGCCGAGAAGGCCGCGGCGGGCGCCTCCGGTCGCGTCCTGCTGTCGCTGCGCGAGCACCTGCAGAACCGCCTCGCCCCGGCCGCCGGCCGCGTCTTCACCAACCGGCACGGCGGAGCGTGGGCGACCCCCGACGCCCGCGCGCCGCTCGGCGAGCAGGTCCTGTCGCGGGCGGTCACCATCCTGGACGAGGAGATCACCCGCCGCCTGCCCGACCCGGGCGAGCTGGTCATCGATCCGGACGTGCTCGACGTCGCCCTGCCCCTGTCGGGCAAGGCCGTCGTCCCCGGCCTGGGGATGCTGCCGCGCGGATCGCTGTCGCCGGTGGACGGCGAGCTGCTGCGGTTCTTCGTGCACTGGCGGCAGGCCGAGCGGCGTACCGACTACGATCTGTCCGCGCTCATGCTGGACGCCGACTACGGCAACGCCGAGCACATCTCGTGGACGAACTACGGCAACGACTTCGCCGAGTACTCCGGAGACCTCACCGAGGCGAAGGACGGCGCGTCGGAGTTCATCAACATCCGGCTCGCCGACGCGACCAAGCCGATCATCATCCCGCAGGTCCACATCTACGCCGGCGAGGCGTTCGACGAGGCCGCCGAGGCGTTCTTCGGCTACATGACCAGGGACGCCGAGCAGGAGGGCCGGCCGTTCGAACCGCGCACGGTGCGGATGAAGTCCGACCTGCGCGGCGCGGGCCGCGTCGCCCTGCCCTTCGTCGTCCTACGCGGCGACGACGGCGGCTGGCGGGTGAAGTGGCTGCACCTCTACCTGAAGGGGCATCCCTCCTTCAACCAGGTGGAGGGCAACCGCGTCACCTCCTCCCTGTTGGTGCGCTCGATCGTGGAGCGCGACCACCTGCGGGTCCGCTACCTGGCGGACCTGCTGCGGGCGAAGAACTCGACGGCCGGGCACACCACGTACATCGGGCTGCAGGCGCCGGCCGACCTGCCGGAGGGGGCGCGGGTGTACACGCCGGGGACGCTGCACGAGCTGATCCCTGCCTGATAGGCTGAAGATCGCGAGGCTATGGAAGGGCTTCCTTCTCAACCAATTTGGATGAAATTCTAGCCTTCCCGCTCTCCTCGCATTCTGGCCGTGAGGCCATTCGCGCGCTTCCTTCTCACCTGGTTCGAATCCAGGTGGTACCCCTCAGGGGGACCACTGGCATATCTAGCTCGCGAGCCCTCCTCACGGCCAGTTCGCCACGAATCCCGCGTCGATCATTTCCCCGGCGGCGGTCAGCGTCACCGGGCGAGCCCGCTCGTGGCTACGCCAAGATGCGGCAGCATCTACAATCAGCCGAACGACGCCAGCTTCTGCTTGAAGGCTTGGACCCGAGCGCCTTCCAGCACCCCGAAGTCTCCGCCGTGCAGTGGCTTACCCTCGCGGGTGAGGAATCCCATCTTGTTGAAGCTCTGAGCGGATTGTTCGGTTGCGGCGATCAGGCCCACTACCCCGCGGTGGGTGAGCGCGACACTCACCATCTGCCATCCGACCCCCCGGAACGGATTCGGCGAGTTGGCCTCGCTGACCGCCGGGGGCACGATATTCCAGGGTGCGGCCGACGCCTGATCGATCATGAGGGAGTCGTGGAGTCTGCTCACCACCGCCAGGCCCTGAATCTTGCCGTCATGCCTGGTCACCAGACAGAGCATTTTCCCCGCGGCGACCAACCGCGTCTGCAGCATCATTTCCTTGATCGCGGTCAGTTCGACCCTGCAGTTCTTGTAGACGGGGTCATCGCTGGGACTGGGGTGGGCATCGTGGTACTTCAGCATCTCGGTGACGGCCTGGGCCAACTCCTTCCGCATGGCTGCGGATTGCGTGTCGTCCTCGAACTTGGTGCAGTTCAGAGGGAGCCCCTGAAATGGCTTGAGATTGTTCTGGCTTACCGGCTGCGTGCTCATGTCCTGTCTCCTTCGGGCGAAGGCACTCATCGTATGACCAGAAGGCACAAGCAGATAGTGCACGGTTCGAACGTAAATATTTCTCGCGTACGGCTTCCCAGCCCGCCAAGAAGTCGAGCAATGCCCAGGAATTAGAATATTCAGTTACCCATGAATTATGTACTCGACAACGCTCGAATATCATGGCGTCTCATTAAGGACGGCGCTGCAGCCTGACCATGATCATTGACCGGGGTACGCCTGGCGATCAGAGCCGCTGCCGGTTCGCATCCATCTGCAGCAGGCTCCTTCCCTGAGCCGCCGAGCGCGTCCACCGGAACAGGCGCGCGAAGCTCGGCCGGTCAGTCCTTGGCCGTCGACAGGTGGGCGCGCTCCCCCTGCGGGCCGAACAACGTGAGCAGTTCCGCGGGCTCCTCTCCGGCGCTGCCGATCCGGTGCGGCACCCGGGTGTCGAACTCGGCCACCTCACCGGGGCCGAGCCGGAACTCCTGGTCACCGAGCACGAAGCGGATGTGACCGTTGAGGACGTAGAACCACTCGTACCCCTCGTGGGTCTGCAGGCTCGTCGTCCGCGCGCGGGAGGCGGGCGGGTAGATCACCTTGTACGCCTGGATCCCCCCGGCACGCCTGGTCAGCGGCACCACGGTCAGTCCGAAACGCCGCATCGGCCGCAGGTGGATGCGGGGGTCGCCGGTGAGCGGCGCCTCCACCAGGTCCTCGATCGGGACGCCATGGGCCCGTGCCAACGGGAGCAGTTGCTCCAGCGTGGGCCGGAGTTTCCCGTTCTCCAGCCGCGACAGCGTGCTCGACGTGATGCCGGTCTCCGCGGACAGGCCCGCCAACGTCACTCCCCTGGCCCGGCGCAGGGCCCGCAGCCGCGGCCCGACCCCGGCCAGCACATCCTGTTCAGTTCTGCCCATGCCCGCCATCATGCAGATCCGCAACTTTTCTTGCAAGCCCGGAATTGCCCAACACCTGCGCCGCCCGGGCGACGCCCTGCTGTCCCCGACGGATTGGAGATCCCTTCTTAGCGGACTCGGTCGTAGACCATGGCGATCTCGCCCAGTTCACCGCTTTGCTGGTTGGTGAGCATCCACGTTGAAGCCGACAGGCCATCGTCGAACAGTCGCTGCCCGCCCCCGGCGATCTCGGGGAAGATCATGAGGTACAGCCGGTCGAGCAGGTCGGCCGCCAGGAGCGGTTTGATGATACTCGCGCTGCTGTTGACGAGAATGTCGCCCTCACCGGTGGCCTTGAGGTCGGTGACGACGTCGGCGGCGGGGGCGTTCACCACGCGGGTGCGTTCCCACGGGGCCTCGGTCAAGGTGGTGGACAAGACCACCTTTTCCGTGTCGACCAGCCACTTGGCGTATCCGCGATCACGAGGGTCGGCGTTGCCGTCCTCGGCGACCGCCGGCCAGTAGCTCATGAATCCCTCGGCGTTGATCCGGCCGAGCAGCGCCGTCGTCGCGCTCTCCCAGATGCGGTTCATGTGGTCTCGCGCGACCTCGCTGGTCACATAGGGGGCGAAAGCGGCGAAATCACCGGGCCCGCCGGGGCCGTTGTAACGCCCGTCGAGGGTGAGGCTCAGGTTCGCGGTCACCCTGCGACCGGTCGAGTTCGTCATTTCGTACTCCTTGTAGTGGTGGTGTGCGTGCCCGCTGCGAGGGTCGCCGCGAGCTTGTCGAGGCTTTGGCCGAAGCCGATCTCGATGCCGGCGATGAAGTCCGCGGAGTTGATCGTGCTGTCGCTGATGCGGAAGTGAACGTCGAGCTCTGTGCCCGTGTCGGCGGGCTGGAGGTCGAGGTCGAGGTGGGCGGTGAAGGCGAGGCCGCCGTCGGCGAGCAGCGGGGAGAGCCGGTAGGTCAGGCGCTCACCGGGGCGTACGTCCTCGACGACTCCCAGCGCGCGCCCGGCGACCAGGTCGGAGCCGTCGGCATCTTCGGCGTCGCGGTACTCATGGACGATCCGGCCACCGGGCCGCGCCTCGAAGACGAGCTCGGAGACGTGCAGGTCATCCGGTGTCCACCAGCGGGCGAGCAGGGAGTCCTCGGTCAGGTGGCGCCAGACCTCCTGCGGCCCCGCTGTCAGCGACCGGTGGAAGCGGAAGGAGCGGCCGTCGGCCCAGCCCGGCTCTTTGGCGGCGAGCCGCTCGGCATGGAGACTGAGCCCGTAGCGGTCGTAGGTCTCGCGCGAGCCGCCGGCCTCTTCCGCGGTGTCGGCCAGCCGGGTGAGCGCAGCCGCCAGCTCCCGCAGAGGCGCGGCCCGGAGCGCGTAGATGCGGCGCTGGCCGGAGCGCTGGGAGGTGACGATGCCGGCACGCTCAAGGGCCTGCAGGTGCTTGGTCGTCTGCGGCTGGCGCGCCCCGGCGAGTTGGGCAAGAACACCGACCGGCCGCGGCCGCTCGGCGAGCAGGCCCACGAGCCGCCAGCGGGCCGGGTCGGCCAGTGCGGTGAGCAATGCGTCCATGGGTAGAAGTATTCACCATGGCGAATATTCGCGTCAAGGAATGTCTAGGGAATGGCTACCATGCAGATCCGCAACTTTTCTTGCAAGCCTGGAATCATCGCGGCCACGATGTCCGCATGGACACCACCGACCCCAGCGAGGTCGCCGAATCGTTCTGGGAGAAGCACTACAGGGCCCGGCGCACGTGGGGCGAGCGCGCCAACCCGCTCCTCATCGAGGCTGCCGGACCTCTACGCCCCGGCGCGGCCCTGGATCTGGGCTGTGGCGCGGGCGGCGACGCCATCTGGCTCGCCCGCCAAGGCTGGCGGGTCACCGCCGTGGACATCTCCGCCACCGCCGTCGCCCAGGTACGGGAGCGCGCCCGCGAGCTCGGCCTCGGAGATCGGGTCACCACCGAACAGCACGACCTGGCCCGAAGCTTCCCGGGCGGGGAGTTCGACCTCGTCTCGGCACAGTACTTCCACACCTCGTTCACGTTGCCCCGCGCCCAGGTCCTGCGCACCGCCGCCCATGCCCTGCGTCCCGGCGGCCTGCTGCTGATCGTCGACCACGGCTCCACCGCACCCTGGTCCTGGAACCAGGACCCCGACACCCACTACCCCACACCCACCGAGATCGCCGCCGAGCTGGACCTCGATCCCGAGCAGTGGCCGGTCCTGCGCGCGGACATGCCCCGACGCCGGGCGACCGGACCCGCCGGCCAGGCCGCCACGATCACCGACAACGTCCTCGTCCTCCGCCGAACCCCCTGACGACCGCCCCCAACCAGATGGAGCAGCAACAATGCCGATAGACAGTACGCAGCAACCCAGGTCACGGGCGAGGGACACCGGCCCCCCGCGAACCGGCGCCGATGAGAAGGCCACCCTGCGGGGATTCCTCGACCACCTCCGCGAGGCGATCACGAACAAGGCGGCGGACGTGCCGGAGCCGCAGGTCCGGACTCCCGAAGTGCCTTCTGGCACCAACCTTCTGGGACTGGTCAGGCATCTGACCTTCGTCGAGCGGTTCTACTTCCTGGGCGAGGACGTAGACGACTGGGGCCGGACCATGCGTCCGTCCCCCGAGGACACGATCGAGAGCGTGCTCGCCGGCTACCGGCAGGTCATCGTACGAGCGAACCAGGTCATCGACGCCTGCCCCGATCTCACCCACCCCGCTCCCCGGCCCCCGCGCAGGGGACCGGCGCCGACGATGCGGTGGACCCTGGTGCACATGATCGAGGAGACCGCCCGGCACGCGGGCCACGCCGACATCATCCGCGAGCAGATCGACGGCTCCACCGGCCGCTGACAGCTCAACCGTGGACGCTAGGCCGCCACCAGCGCTGCCTGGCTCAACCGGGCCAGAGCCGCTCCGACATCGGAGACGTTGAACAGATCGCGCTTACGCGGACTCCACGTGGCCACTTGTTCAGCCAGCTCGGTGGCGGTGGCCGAGGCCCCCGGCTTGGTGGCCAGGTAGTGCACAGTCGCCAGGAGTTCCATGCCATCGGGATACTCGTAACCGATGATCGCCTCACAGACCCGGCCCCATGCACGGTTGAACGCGGCATCCGAACCCATCGCCGTCTCGGCGGCACGAACAGCTTCCGGCACCACTTCGAGGTCGGCCCGAGCGCCTCCGGTGCCATCCCCATAACCCACCAGGTAGTGGCCTTCGATAGCGCCCAAGGTCCGGTTGAGGTCGGCCGAGAAGGGACCGTACAGGTGCGGCTCGAAGCGGTGACCGAGCTCGAACCGGGATTTCTGCAGCAGAAAGACAACCTTGTGCGCTTCGATCAGGGACAGCCGAGGAGCATGGGCGACCCCGGACTCGAAGGCCAAGGCGACATATCGAGCAAGCCCCGCAATCAGTCCGTTCAGTTGCGGCGTCAGGCGGGGAGCCGTCGCGGCGGACAGGGGGTCACGAGTTCTCATCGGAGACAACAGCGTAGCGGCGCGAACATCCCCGCCTCCGATAATCCACCTGATGCGCGGCAGGGCCGCTCGGCGCTGTGGATGAGTGCCGGGCCGACGTCATGGAGGTGAAGCGCCGCAACCGCCGGTCCGCACCGGGTTCATCGGGCGCGGCCGTCGAGCAGGTTCTCCCACGGCGGAGCGCTTCGGCGGTCCGCAGCCAAGGGCTCTCGCTGGTCCGGGCGCTCTTGGCCGATCGTACGGTCCGGCGGATGTGGGCCAGGCCGCCTGCCGAGCACAGCTCGTACGTGGTCAGCACGCAGTCGCAGGTGTGGGCCCGGACCCTGACGGATTCGCATCTGGGCGTCAGGCCGGACCAGTCGATCGGGACGTAGCCCTCTCGCAGGGGTTTCGGGTGAATGCCATGGAATTCCGTCATGGCCGTGCCGACCTCCAGGACCGATCGTGCTGTCGAAGAACCAGGCCGACGTGCCTGGTCGTTAACGGGCGGGGCGGCGCATCGGGCAGGGATGGGGAAGGTGCCGGTTCGGGCAGCACGCCACGCCGATCGTGACGAACCGGCCGTCGGGCAGCCACTCCCCCCACCGCACGTCCACGCCACGGGACAGCAGGTCAAGGGCGGCCTCCAGCCGCTCCTCCAGCAGGACTCCCGGCAGCGGCAACTCCGCACGGATCCTGCCGTACGCACCGGCCAGCCAGACCACCGCCAGCCAGACCTCCTCGAAGGTCGCCGCCACCCGCGGCCCCGGCCCCTTCATCCGCCCGCACCGGCGACAGCACCGAGGTCACACCATGAGGCGACAACGGCCGCCGTACGACCTCATCGCCCCGGCCGACTCCCGCATCGACCCATTGGTACGCGTGCCAATGCATGCTCAGCCGCTCCCGTAGATTTTCCGGACCATGGCGGCTCCTGCGTGGATCAGGCAGGGACCGCCGCCTTCGGGTGGTGCCTAGAGGGTGGTCAGCCCGGCGGCGCGAAGCTCGTCACCGGCGAACCGGAGGGTCCCGGCGTCCGGGTTCTTCGCGTCCCGCAGCGCGAAAGCGTCCGCCACGCCCGGGATCGGAGCGATCAGGACACAACTGTCCCCGCCCTCTTCCTGATCGCCGCCGAGCATCCGGCCGAAAGCACCTCGTCGAGCGCCTTCGAGCAGGAGTTCGGCGTCGCCCGGCGCACCGTGCGCCTCGCCATGGAGATCATTCGGGATCAGGGCCCCACGGGGAAAGGTCCGCTCCTCGGTCACGTCGAGTTGGGCCACGGTCCACCATCGGTGCCCGAGCCCGTCATCCTCGGTCATGGAGAAATCCGTCGTCGGAACCCGGGCGAAGAAGTACGTATGCACGGTGTAGTAGCGGCTGCCCCGGAGAGACCACTCCCCAGCGTTGTCGGCCACGGGCTCGCCCCGATCTCGGGGCGTGAGAATGAGGCCGGTCTCTTCGCGGACCTCCCGGGACGCCGCTTCCACCACTGATTCACCTGGTTCGATACCCCCTCCGGGGAGGTGCCAGGCAGGCTCATGAGGCCACGGGTCAGGCGGGACGCAGGTTCATCGGGGTGCACAATCAACCTGTGAAGGCATACGTCGGAGTCACCGACGGGGACTGGTACCGCTTCCTCGCTTCCCGCCCCACCATGACCGAGGCCAACTTCTGGCGGCCCTCCGGCAACGGCGCGTTCAAAGCTCTGCGTCCGGGCGAACCCTTCCTCTTCAAGACCCACCACCCTCACAACCGCATCGTCGGCGGTGGCTTCTTCGCCCGCTTCGTCAAGCTACGGGTCTCCGAAGCCTGGGAGATCTTCGGCGAAGCCAACGGCGCCACCACTCTGCAGGCGATGCGCGCCCGAGTCGGCCGCTACCGCAAGCAGCCGATCGCCCCGGCCGAGGATCCGGTGATCGGGTGCGTCTTACTTCGTGACACCTCCTTCTTCCCGTTCGACGCCGATGCCGGGCCGCCGCCGGGGTTCGCGGCCAATATCGTCCAGGGCAAGGGGTATGACCTGGCCACCCACGCCGACGCCGACTTCTTTCACGAGGTCGTCGCCCGCCTGCTCGGCGGCAACGTGGCGATCGACTTCTCCGAGCCGTGGCACCTGGACGGACCGGTGTACGGCGACCCGCGACTGGTCCCGCAGCGACTTGGCCAGCAGGCGTTCCAAGCCGTGGTCCTGGACGCCTACGACCGGCGGTGCGCGATCACCGGCGACAAGATCCGGCCCGTCCTGCAGGCCGCGCACATCCGGCCTCTCCACCGCGGCGGCCAGCACCGCCTCGACAACGGGCTACTGCTCCGCTCGGACGTGCACACCCTGTACGACCGCGGCTACCTGGCCGTCGACCCCGCGTACCGACTGGTCGTCAGTCCCCGCCTCCGGGAGGAGTTCGGCAACGGCCGGCAGTTCTACGAGCGCGCCGGCGAGCAGATCGCGGTGCCCGAGCAGCGCGGCGACCGCCCGCGCCGCGAGGCGCTGGAGTGGCACCTGGACGAGATCTTCCTCCGTGGCTAGTCGCCGAAACCGTGCAGCAGGGTGTCGACGAGGCGGGTGGCCAGGGCGTCGGCGTCATGGTCCTGGTCCGGTCCCGTCGCCGTCTCGTGGATGAGCGCGTAGTAGACGCGGCGCGCCCAGTCGAGGTCGGCGTCCGCGCTGATGAGGCCCGCGTCGCGCGCTCTGCGGAACAGCTCGTCGCAGCGTTCGCGGACCTCGGCGTGCACCCGTGCGACCTCGGGATCCGAAGCGGTCCGGCTCATCGCGTATCCCCAGTCGATCTTGACGCGGAGCACGCTGGCGGTCACCTGATGCAGCGTGACCAGCGCCGGAGCCGTGGTCGTGTAGGCCGACTCGACGGCCTCGGCGAACCGCCGGGTGGCCCAGGCGGCCATCGCGTCGACGAGCGCGTCACGTGAGGCGAAGCGGCGATGCACGGTCGTGCGGGCGACCCCGGCGGCCTCGGCGATCTGCTCCATGCCCGCCGCCGGATTCCGGCTGAGGACGCGTTCGGCCGCCTCCAGGATCGCTCGCACGGTTCGCTCCGTGTCCGAGCGCATCTTGTTCACCCCGCCATGCTACATCAGTGTCCCTATCTAGATAGAACTTGCAACATTCATGTCGCATGTCATAGCTTAAGCGCATCGAAGATGTCGCGAAAGGGGCTCTGTCATGGATCTGGGACTGAACGGCAAGACCGCAGTGGTGACCGGTGCCAGCCGGGGAATCGGCCTGGCGATCGTGCGGGCGCTGACGGACGAGGGCGTGCGTGTGGTCGCCGGAGCGCGCACGCTCACCCCCGAGCTGAAGGAGACGGGCGCACACGTCGTGACCGCCGACCTGGCCACCGCCGCCGGTGCCGGCGCGCTGGCCGAGCGGGCGCTGACCGAGCTGGGCGGCGTCGACGTGCTGGTCAACAACGTCGGCGGCGGCGAGGGCGAAGGGCAGGCCGGCGGTTTCCTCAGCTTCGACGACCAGCAGTGGCTGGGGACGTACGAGCTGAACTTCCTCAGCGCGGTGCGCGTCACCCGCGCCGCGCTGCCCAGCCTGGTCGAGCGCGGCGGCGCGATCGTGAACATCTCCTCCAACGGCGCCCGGCAGCCGGGCATGGGGCCGATCATCTATTCGACCGCGAAGGCGGCGCTGACGGCATTCGGGAAGGCGCTGAACGAGGAGTTCGGGCCGCAGGGCGTACGGGTCAACACGGTCTCGCCCGGCTCGACGCGGACCGCGATGTGGGAGGGAGCGCAGGGGTACGGCGCGCAGCTGGCCGGGGCGCTGGGGATGCCGCAGGAGGAGCTGCTCCGGGCGCTGCCGGGACAGGCCGGCATGACGACGGGCCGGTTCGTCGAGCCCGCCGAGGTGGCCGCGCTGGTCGCCTACCTGGTCTCACCGCTCGCCGGCAGCATCGCCGGAGCCGACCACCTGATCGACGGCGGCGCGGTCAAGACGGCCTGACCCGTGGCCGGGAGAGGGCCGGGAGCCGGCCGGGAGGAGTGTCGCGAGTGCCGCGGCTAGCACTGGAAGGCCCACGACCAGGGCGGCGATCGGCAGCCACGGGGTGTCGAAGGCCACGCGCGGCAACGGGTCCCAGCCGAACTGGACGGTTTTGGGCCATGCCAGCAGCAGCCCCGTGACGCAGCCCGCGGCCGCCCCCAGAACCGTTCCGCAGACTGCGATCAGCCACGCGCGGCACACAGCCAGCGACCTCAGCGTGACGCCGGAACCACCGGCGACGCGCAGCAGTACACGCCTCCACCGCAGGCTGCCGTCCGCCAAGACCGTCGCGGTCAGCACGCCGCCCAGGGCCACGAGGACGATCGCCCCGAAGACATACAGCCAGCCGGTCGAAGCCTCGAACCCCCGCTCCACGTAGCTGCCCGTGAAGTCCCCCAGCCGGCGGTCGAGGCGATCCTGCTCGGCGGCCGAAACGCGATGAAAGGAGGGGTCGATGATCAGTTTGTCCGGCTCCAGGCTGAAGCCAAGGTCTGTCACGAGCTTCGCGGGGATGAAGAGGTCCGTCCTACGCGGGTCCTCGGGTCTGACCGTGATCGCGGGGACGGTTCTGCTCAAGTTCTCGCCGGGAGGGTTGTCCAGGGCGTAGTCGATCTCCAGCGATGTGACGGCGTCTTTCCCTGTGATGAGTACGACCGTGCCTTCGTCGTACGGCGTGGCCGGATCGCCTGTCAGGTAGCTGAGCAAGGCCTGATCACCGATGTGGGCGTCCATCCGCGAGGAGCCGTCGTAATCGTAGGAGAGGTATCCCTTGACCGTGTCCTCGCTCTGAACGATGGGGGCCGAGGGAATCTCCTGCCGGAGGTCCGCGCGAACGGCTTTCGCCTTCTCGGCGGAGTACACCTGCACGAAGAGCGCTCCGGGCGGAGCCTGGGGAAGGTACTGCGCTCTGTCCTGTGCCGTCTGAGCCGCGGCGACGATCATCACCGCGGTGGCCACGCCGACTGCCAGCATCGTCGTAGCGACCCCACCGGCCGTACCGGGCGGATGACCGGCGAGCTGACGGGCCGGCAACCGTAACGGACGCGGCAGTCGTACGGCGAGCTTGGCGGGGAGTGTCAGCGCCCACGAGGCGAATGAGCCCAGGCCGAGGAAGAACACCACGCCGCCCATCAAGCCGATCAGCATGTACATGATCGGTTCGAGGTCCTCGTAGTAGCGCTCCTCGTGCGTGGCCCAGGCGATGCGTACCATCACCGAGAGGCCGACCGTCGCGAGAACCGCTCCCCACAGCAGGCGGCCCCGGTTCACGGGCGTGCGGCGGTCACGGGGCGCCGACACCATCGCCAGCACCACGGATCCGCTCGCCAGCGCCACAGGCATGCCCAGCAGTGCGACAAGTCCTAGAATCTCTTCGATCACCACGGGGCCGATCGTACGCAGATCCCCGCAGAATGTGCGGTTTGAAGATCAAACCGCGACCGATGAACCGGCGCGGCTGCGGACTGGAGCGGGACGGCTCGTTGTGGGCTCCAGGGAGAAGGGCAGGTTCTGGCTGCGCGGCATCGGCTGATCAACCCGTTCACGGGCTTTGGCGAGGTGTGTCGCGCCGGTCAAGGAGGGTCAGGCCGACCTGGGTGGGGTTGTGCAGGACGCTGCTGTGGTGCCTGCGCGTCGTGATCAGGCCCGCCTCGCGCAGTACGGCCGTGTGCTGGCTGACCGCCGCCGATGAGACGTCCAGGCGGCGGGCCAGGGCGCCAGTGGTGACCACACCGTCGGCGATGGCGGTGAGCACCGACGCGCGGGTGCGCCCGAGGAGGTTGGCCAGTGCCGCCTCCGACGGGCCGCCTGTCCAGATGCCCGCGGCATGGTCGACACCGATCCTCGCCGGGTAGATCAGGAGGCAGTCGCCGGGATTGCCCGGGTCGTACATGATCGTTGGGATCCGCACGAAGAACGAGGACATCAGCAGCAGCCCCCGCCCGCCGAGGATGAAATCGGCGTCGGACGCGTCGCCGCACGGGATGTGGAGGATCGGCGGCCGCCACCGGACCTGCGGGTGCAGGGTGGACAGCAGACCGTCGACGCCCCGGTCGAGCAGGATCGCGCCGCGCTGGGCCCGCTCGGCGTCAAGGTGTGCGCGGATGCCCGTCCAATGGGGGCCGATGGCGGCGTGATAGTACGCCTCCACCGTGGACAGCACCTCCCGCCGGACGGTGAGGTCGTCGACGAGTCCGGCCAGCGCGGCCGGCACCCGGCCGTGATGGCGGGCGTAGAAGTCCAGCTCCGCCTCGACGGCGTGCCGAGGGCTGGCCAGAAAGATCTCGGCGCTTTCGGCCAGCTCATGACCCGGCCCGGAGAGGATGGCCATGTCGAATCTGGGCGGCCGGACGGGCGCGATGGCGGCCAGGACGGCGAACCGCGAGTCAAGGGCGCCGCGCACCCGGCGCCGCCACGCACCGAACAGCGTCTCCTCCGCCCGCCCGCGTAACGCGGTCAGGCTGAACAGGGACTCCCCCATGGGGCCCAACGTCGAGGCCACCCGCACCCGCGCCAGGTCGGCGTCGGTGAAGTGAATTCTGTGCAACCTCTCCCCCACCCACATGTCGACATGCCGCCGAACAGCCCACTTAAGCCAGAACTTACAAGCCTCGCGGCGCGCGATTTCTTCCTGCGAAAGTAAGTGGCGCGGCGCATTCTCCCAGTGCCGCGTGGTGAGCCTGAAGACCATCCGCCTGGAGGACACCATGAGCGACTCTTATGTGAGAACGGGCTGCTTCCAGCGATGGTTCACCAGGAAAGCGCCTTTCCGGAGAGTTCTCGCGTATGTCCGGCCGGGTGTCAGTTCGTTCGGCCTGAGCGTGGTCAGCAATATCTTCGCCGATCGAAGCGCCAAGGGCTTACCCCGGCTCGACTTCGCCATCTGCGCCGACCGGGTGGGCACCCTGCGCACCGACCTCGGCCTGTGCCTGCGGGTGGAGCATGGGCCCGAGGCGATGGCGACCGCCGATCTGATCATCGTGCTGCCCACCGAGGACGAGCCGCTCACCCTGCCCGCACCGGCCGAAAAGGGGCTCATCGCTGCCCACCACCGGGGGGCCGTCATCGCGGCCTACTCCACCGGCTCGTTCCTGCTGGCCGAGACCGGCCTGCTCGACGGCCGCCGCGCCACCACCGACTGGCGCCTCGCCGCCCGGCTGGCCAGCCGCCACCCGGAGATCACGGTAGAGCCTGACGCCCTGTACGTCGACCAAGGCCTGCTGGTCAGCGGCGCCGGCGGGGCCGCCGTCATCGACATGTGCCTCCATCTGTTACGCCGCGAGCACGGCCCGGCCCTCGCCGACGCGGTGGCCGAGGAAGCGATGGTCACCCCCCGGCACCGGAACGGGCACCCACAGCACCTTCCCAGCCCTTCGGACCCCGCACCCGAGGGCGAGGCCGAACGCATGGCCGACCTGCTCGCCTGGGCCCGCACCCGCCTGCACCAGCCGATGACCGTCTCCGACCTGGCCAGACAGGCGCTGATGAGCCCCCGCACCTTCGCCCGCCGCTTCCGGGCCGCCACCGGCACCACGCCGTACGCCTGGCTGGCCGCCCAACGGCTCGACCGCGCGAGAGACCTGCTGGAAACCACCGACCTGTCCGTGCAGGCGATCGCCGTACGGGTCGGTTTCCCTTCCAGCAATGTCCTGCGGGCGCAGTTCACCAAACATCACGGCGCCTCACCGAGTGCCTATCGGAACGCTTTCCAGCAGAGCCGGCGAACGCCGATGAGCGCGTGCCATTGACAGGAGAATTCTCGCCGTCAGTCAGGCGTACCCAGATCAGGCTCTTACCGGTGGCGGAGGTATGCGCCGGTGTCCCGAACGCGCCGCAGCTCGCCTGAGCGGAGAAGTCACCGGCGGGACAGCGGCTCGGCCTTCGTCTCCTGTACGGCGGCCAGCACGGCGGCGGCGAAGGGCAGGGACTCATGGGTGGCGCCATGGCCGATGCCGAACACCACCGAGGCGGGGTCCTTGTTGGGGTCGGCGGGAGCCTGGTGCCCCCGGACATGCAGCCGCAACGACCCGCTGGCGTCCTCCAGCGCGTGCCACTCGACGCCCTCGATCTCGCTGACCGGGTAACGCCGATCGCCCGCCGTGTACTTGGCCGGGGACGCTCCGGACAGGAACCAGGTGAAGGTGACGGCCTGGCCGTCGAAGGCGGCCTCGCCGTCCCAGGCCTTGAATGCGCGCGGCACCGAGGGTCCGGCGACCAGGAACCGCTCGGCCGGACCGCGCTCGGACAGGGCCGCGCGGATCTCGTCGGCGTGCCGGCCGGCCAGCTCCTCCTTGGCGGCGGGCAGCACCAGCCGGTAAGGGTCGAGCGAGTCCTGGAGCTGCCCCGCCGCCGCGGACATCACCGGATCGGCCCCCTGCCGGGGAACCACCCGCAGCACCACCCGGCCACGGGCGTCGGTCTCGAGCGCGACCTCGGCCAGCGCGTCGTACGGCACGAACCGCGCACCGAGCTCCATGCTCAGCTTCGACCCCTTCTTACCCGGCTCAGGCGTGATGCGCAGCCCCCCGTCCTCGAACTCCCACGCGCAACCTCGCCCCTTCAGTACGTCACCCATGCAAGCAAGGATAGGTGCCCGGACACGGGCCGCCGCGCAGTCGGGCGGCCACCGCGAGGGCGGCCCGCCGGGTCAGCGCCGAGTCCCCGCCGGCCCGCACCTCGGCCAGCAGCCGCCCGCCGGTGGCCCAGGCGAACGTCCGCTGATCGTCGCTGCCGACCTTCGACCGCAGGTACGCCCCTTCCCCCAGCCGCAGGGCGCCCTTGTCCGCGGCGAGGGTCGTACGGGCCAGTCGCGCGGCCTCCGCGTCCGTCGCGGCGACCCAGGTGACCGCCACCCGCACCAGCGCCCCCGCGTCGTCGGGCGGGACGAACTCGCACACGTCGGGCTTCGGCCAGCGCACCCCGAGATGCTCCACGGCGCCCGGAACCGGCACGTACCCCGGCAACGCGGCAGGGTCGAGCAGCGTGCACGCGTCAGGCCAGCGGTCCGGCGGCACGGCCAGCGGCGAGGACGGGAGCAGTCCGTCGCGGAAGGTGTAGGCGGTCACCCGGTCACCGCCGGGGTGCCTTTCGTACAGCAGCACGTCGCGGGCGGTGCTGCCGACGACCAGGCTCGCGCTCTCCCCCACGGGCAGGGGCAGCACGTGCCGGGTGCCGTCCGCCAGCGAGATGACCTCGATCATGCGGGGGGCGAGCTCGGTGGCCGTAGCGCCCATGGCGTGGCCGGCGGTCAGGGTGCCGGCGTTTCCCGCGTACCCCTCGGGGGTGCCCGGCGGCGTGCGCGGCCTGAGCGAGCGGTGCCAGAGCACCCGCCCGTCGCGGCTGCGCGTCGCGGTCATCTCGCGGACCCCGCCCACGCTGCGGACCAGCAGCGTCAGCTCGGCGTCGCCGACCACGGTCGGCCCCCCGACGTCCGGGTACGTGATCCGCGACCGGGCGACCGGCCGCCCGTACGGGTCGAAGGCGGTGATCTGCCCGGGCTCCCTCGCGATGATCAGGCGGGTGGCGGAGACGTCCACGTCCGCGAGGTTCTCGTGCGAGCCCCGGACCCGGCGCGTCCAGACGAGACGCCCGGCGCGCATGTCGACGCCGTGCAGGGTCAGCGATCCGTCCGCGCAGTGCTGGACGATGACGGCGAGCTCGGATTCGAGCAGCTGCCGGTCGGGGCACCCGGCGGGCCACGGCACGGTCCAGGTGTCGCGGCCGGACGCCGGGTCGAGCCCGTGCAGGCCATCGCGCCCCGCCCACGCGATGCCGGTGGGGGTGAGGGCCGTCCTGCTCAGGTAGGCACGGATCGGCGCGTCCGCGGAGGCGAGCGGTCGCGTCCACTTCGTCCGGCCGGTGACCGGGTCGAGCACCGTGATCCTCTCCTCGCCGCTCACCGCGAGCAGCTCTCCGACGAAGCCCATCCGGTCGTACGGCAGGGCGAACGGGAAGGTGTGGATGACCGCGCCCGTCTCCGCGTCGTGCAGCCGGATCGCCCCCGTCGACGGCAACGCCAGCACGGCCCGGCCGCCGATCGTGGCCACGGGCACGCTGAAGGCGGGGGTCGCGTCGAGATCGCCCACCTCTGCGCTCCAAGCGGCGGTGAACGCGGGACGTACCTGCCGGGCGACCGCGCCGCCGGCGGCGCAGGCGAGGACGAGCAGGGCGGCGATCAGCGCGCGGAGGTGCATGCCCGCTCCGGATTGAGGAGCTCGCAGGCCGCCCGCCCGGTGACGGCCCGCAGCCCGGCGCCGGTGTTGCGGTAGACCGTCCCGTAGCCGGTGGCGGCCGCCGGGGCGCCGGTGACCCGGAACGGCCGCCCGTCGGGGTCCTTCACGGTGAGGGTCCGCTGTTTCCCGCTCCCGGCTTCCACGTACTCGACCTCCAGCACGAAGGTGTGGCTGTGCGCACGCGCGTCGATCCCGAGGCCGAGCTCCGTCTGCTCTCCCCGCTTCAGCGGCAGGCTGTGCGGGCCGAAGAAGGGACGGCCGGGCGCGCCGACGCGGGTGAAGTACGGGTTCGGCGCATCGAGGCTGACCGTGAGCTGCGGGTTGTCCGTTCCGCCCTGACGGGGATGCTCGACGAAGGCGGCGGTGACGACCGGCTGCTCGGGGGCCGTCTCCTTCACCCTGACATCGGTGACGCGGACGAGGTCGCGCTGGGACTCGAAGATCACGCGCGCGATGGTCCGGCCCACCCGGGCGCCACCCAGTTTCGCCACCACGTCGCCGAACGCCCGATCCCCGAAGCGGCCGCTCAGGAAGGCCGCGCGGTCAGGGGGCGCGGTGGGCAGGGCGGCCACGGCCAGACCCTGTTCGCCGCCGGCGCCATGCAGCACCGTGACCAGGATCGGTGGCCTGCCGGAGTCGAGCAGGTCGGCCGGCCGCAGGAGAAGACCGAACGCGTCGGTCAGCCAGGCAGTGACGACGGCGGTGAGCAGCGCGCCGAGCCACAGCAGGACCTTGGTGAGCCTGCCCGGCCCCTTGTCGTCACTGTCCGGCACGAGACCGGTCTCCTCGCAGCTGGGCTACTTTCCAGAAGTGACAACGTAACGCAGCGAGCGCGTTCCATCACCCGGAGTGCGGGATTTCACCCGGCCGTGGACGCCGGGTCACTCCCCCGGACCGGATGCCGGCGGTTCTTCGCGGCTTCCGCCGTCCGCCATGGCGGCCGCGCGGTCTTCGGCCTTCTCCAGCACTGCGGTGGCTTCGGCTGGGCGACCGGCCTCCTTCAGGGTGTCGCCGAGGCTGGTCAGCCCTCGCACGGCGCGGTGTTGGTCGCCGAGTTCGTGGAAGATGGTCGCGGAGTCTCGCAGGGCGGTGCAGGCCTCTTCGAAGCGCCGCGTCCGGCGCAGGGTGCTGCCGAGGCTGTTCAGCGTCTGGGCTTCGCCGTGGCGGTCGCCGATCTCGCGGCAGATGCGCAGGTCCTGCCGGAGAACGGTGATGGCCTCGTCGAAACGGCCCACCTGTTGCAGGACGTTGCCGAGGTTGTGCAAGGCCATGCCTTCACCGCGGCGGTCGCCGATCTCTCGGAAGATGTCGGCGGCGCTGTGGTGAACGGTGATGGCCTCGTCGAAACGGCCCACCTGTTGCAGGACGTTGCCGAGGTTGTCCAGGGCCGTGCCTTCGCCGCGGCGGTCGCCGAGCCTTCGAGCGATGGCGGCGGCCCTCTGGTGAGCCGCGATGGCCTCGTCGAACAGGCGCACCTCGAACAGGGCGACGCCGAGGTTGTCCAGGACCATGCCTTCGCCGCGGCTGTCACCGGCCTCCCGGAAGATGGCGGCGGCGGTTCGGTGAGCCGCGATGGCCTCGTCGAAACGGCGCACCTCTCGCAGGGCGTTGCCGAGGTTGACCGAGGCCGTGCCTTCGCCGCGACGGTCGCCGAGCCTTCGGAAGATGGCGGCGGCGTTCTGGTGAGCCGTGACGGCCTCGTCGAAACGGCGCACCTCGAACAGGGCGTTGCCGAGGTTGATCAGCGATCCGCCTTCGTGGCGCCGGTCGCCCAGCTGAGTGCCGGCGGTGACGGAGGCGGTGGTGACGGTCAGGCGATCGTTGAAGGCACGACGCCACTCCAGGTACTCGTTCAGGCAGTACGCCAGCTCGACGGCGAACTCGTAGCGGCCGCTGTCCCCCGCGGCGGAGGCGACGGCGGCGACCAGGTTGGCGCGTTCGGCGTCCAACCAGGCCATGGCGGCATCCCGCCCGGTGAAGCGGCCGGGGACAGGCCGGCCGGGCAAGGCGGTGAGGTGCACGCGGGCGTCGCGGGCAACGGAGAGGTAGTGGCGCTGCAGCCGCTCCAGCGCCCTGTCGCGATCGTGCGCGGCGGCTTGGGCGTGGCCGTGCTCACCGGCGTAGAGACGGATCAGGTCGTGCATGCCCCACCGTGCGTATGTCGGCGTGGTGAGCAGGTGGGCCCGGGCCAGCGCGGCCAACTGCTTCCGCACGACGCGTTCGGGGGTGCCGGCGAGGGCGGCGGCGGCTTCGAGGGAGATGTCGGGGCCGGGGTTGAGCGGCAGCAGCCGGAACAGCCGGGCCTGGTCCGGCTGGCTCTCCAGGAGGTGCTGGTAGGAAAGATCGAACGCGGTGCGCACGGCGATGCGCCGGCCGTGCTGATCGAGGTCGCCGCTGTCGAGGGCGTCCAGCCCGCGCGCGTCGCTGAGCTCGGCCGCCATGTCGGCCAGCGGACGGCCGGGTTCGGTGCGGAGCAAGGCGGCGGTGATCCGCAGGGCGAGGGGCAGCCGGCCGCAGAGCTCGGCGATCGCTGCCGCGTGTTCCGGTTCGGCTTCGAGGCGCTGGTCGCGTCCTCCTACGCACACAGCGGTGCGCAGCAGGTCGAGGGCTTCGGCTTCGGGCAGAACGGTCAGGTCGATCAGGCGGGCGGGCAGCGTCAGGGAATGCCGGGAGGTGACCAGCAGCCGGTGACAAGGCTGGGCCGGCAGCAGTGGTTCGACCTGGCCGGAGACGGCGGCGTTGTCGGCCACCACCAGCACCGGCGACTCCTGGCGGGCGCGGTCGGCCAGCACCGACTGGTACAGGGCCAGCCGCTCCGGGCCGGTGGGCGGGAGGTCGCCGTCGCGGATGCCCATGGCACGCAGCAACTGCCCCGCCGCGGCAGCGGCCGAGACCCGCTCGGCCGGATCGGGGGTGTAGCCGCGCAGGTCGAGAAAGAACACTCCGCCGCCGAACCAGCCCTGCTCCACCGCTTGATGGGCGGCCACCAGCGCCAGCGCGGTCTTGCCCACCCCCGCCATTCCCGCCACCGCCGACACCAGCACGCCCGGCTCGCCCGGTCCCCGCGGGTCCAGAAAGGCCAGCACGTCGCGGAGGGGGGCGGTGCGGCCGACGAAGCCCGCCGGCGCGGCCGGCAGTCCCGCCAGAGCCCGCGGAGCCGGGCCACTCATCCGCATGGTGACGGTGTGCGCCAAGGTCACCGGCGCGTAGTACGTCCCATCGTGAATCTCGTTGTGGGTGGTGTCGCCACCGGCCTCATCGTCGGTCATGCGCTCCCTCATGTGGCTACTCCGAGACGTCCTGATCGTCGGCGGCCGGGGACGGCCCGATGATGTCCCGGCCCATCGTCACAGGGGCGTGGAAGGTGCCGCCGCTGATCGTGTTGTGGGTGTCGCCCGGCCGCGTGGTCGCGGCCCGCCCACCCCCATCACCGGCCTGAAGGGGTGCGGCCGATCGGTCCCCGCCTGTGGTGAGGTCGTCCCCGGCCGGCGACGGAGGAGGGGCCTGGCTCTGCGTCGGGCCGCGGCGAGCCGGCATCACCCCGTAGACGGACACCCCCAGCCCGGCCAGGGCGAAGAATACGCCGACCACGCTGGCCAGCCGGTCGGCCTCCTCCAGACCCAGCACGATGAAGGTCACCCCCAAGGCGACCGCCACCAGCCCGCCGGCCACCAGCGAGAGCCACACCCACAGGCCCCTCCGCTTCACCATGCCCCCCATCGTCGTGCACCTGCTCGCCGCGCGCGACCGTCGGACGGGTCAGCGGGCGATCCCCTTCTACGCCCCGGTACGGGTCAGCACGCCGAGCGGGTCGGCCAGCAGGTCGGAGAAGCCGAGTTCGGCGGCCCCGACCAGGGTGGCGTCGTCGCCCAGCGCCGAGGTGCGCAGCCGTACCCGCTCGCGGGCGACGGGCAGCACGTTGGCGGCGATGCGGGCGCGTACCTGGGCCGCCGCGCCCGGATAGAGGTCGCGCAGCATGCCACCGAAGATCACCATGCCGGGGTTGAAGAGGTTGCACAGGTTCGCCACGCCGATCCCGAGCCAGTCGCCGATCCGGCGCAGCGCCTCCTGGGCCGCGGGATCGCCCCGGTCGGCGTCGTCGACCACGGCCCGCACGGCGTCGCGGCCGAACAGCTCGGCGGGCCGCCCGGCGGCGTCGAGCAGGGCCCGCTCCCCGGCCTCCGCCTCCAGGCAGCCGTGGGAGCCGCAGCCGCAGGGGCGACCGTTGTACGGGTTCACCACCATATGGCCGAGCTCGCAGCCGTATCCGCTCTCGCCGTCCAGCAGGTTGCCGCCGACGATGATGCCGCCGCCCACGCCGACGTCCCCATGCAGGTAGATCAGGTTCTGGAAGCCGACGCCCGCACCACGCAGTTGCTCGGCCAGCGCGCCGAGGTGCGCCTCGTTGCCCACCGACACCGGCAGGCCGAGCCCGAGCCGGCGGTCGAGCTCGGCGCCGAACGCCTGGTCCACCCAGCCCAGGTCGGGCCCGAAGCGCACCATGCCGTCGCCGGGCCGGATCATGCCGCAGTAGGACGCGCCGACGCCGACGCACACCGAGGTCGCGGGCGCCGCCTCATACAGCTGGTGACCGAACCGGGCCAGCACCTCCACCACCCGGTCCAGGTCGGCTCCGGCGCGCGGGCGGACCGCCTCCCTGCGGTCCAGCATGATCCCGCCCAGGGTGATCCGGGCGGCGACCAGCCGGTCCACGGCGACGTCGAAGGCCAGCACGTACACCCGCTCGGACTCGGGCCGGACCACCAGCGACGGCCGTCCCGCCCGGCCGGTGTCGGCGGGCAGCTCCTCGCGGACCAGTCCCGCGGCGGTGAGCTCCGTGGTCAGCGCCAGAATGGTGCTGCGGTTCAGCTTCATCCGCGCGGCGAGCTCCGTGCGGGACACCGAACCGCCCAGATGCACGTGCCGGAGCAGGGTGCCGACGTTGTGCCGGCGGATCTCCTCCTGAACCAACCTGACCTCCGCGTCCTGTGGTTTCCGAGCGGCGCCTACGCGGAGCCGGGTAGGACGGCGGCCAGGTCCGGGAGGCGGGCCCGGTAGCCGTCCAGCAGCTTGCGCGCCGTGGTGACCGAGTCGACCAGCGGGTGCAGCGCGAACGCCTCGACGGCCTGCCGGGACGAGCCCGACAGGGCGGCCTCGATGGCCGTCTGCTCCACCGCCTTCACCTGCTGCATCAGGCCCAGGAAGCGGCCGGGGAGCGGGCGGGTGGCCAGCGGCCGGGCGCCGGCGCCGTCGACCGCGCACGGGATCTCCACCACGGCCTCCGCCGGCAGCCCGGCCACCGCGGTGCCGTTGCGCACGTTGAGGATCATGGTGGTGGACTCACCGCGGGCGATGGCGGCCATCAGCGCGAGCGCGATGCCCTCGTACCCGCCCGCCGCCAGGTCGGCGGCGTCCCGCTCGCCGGCGTCGGTGACGTCGCGGGCCTCCGCCATGTACGTCGCGTCACGCTGCGCGCGGGCCGCCCGCCACGAGCCGAGGGCGTCATCCGGGCGGGCCCGGACGGCCGCGTAGAACTCCTCCTGCTGCCCCAGCAGGGACTCGCCACGGGTCCGGCCGGAGATCGCGGTGACCGACTCCCGGGTGAAGTAGTAGTAATAGAGGTATTCGTTGGGAATGGCGCCCAGCGTGCGCACCCAGTCGGCGCCGAAGACGCGGGCCTCCTCGACCTGGCGGAGCGCCCCGTCGTCGGCGAGCAGGCCGGGGAGCACGTCGTG
Source organism: Nonomuraea glycinis (assembly GCF_035920485.1). Classification (GTDB taxonomy): domain Bacteria; phylum Actinomycetota; class Actinomycetes; order Streptosporangiales; family Streptosporangiaceae; genus Nonomuraea; species Nonomuraea glycinis. Next base: position 6,998,010 of record NZ_CP109166.1, on the reverse strand, counting down.
GCCCTGGTGGGTGAGGCCGCGCAGCCAGCCGAGATGGTTGAGCCCCACGTAGTCGGGCGACACGCGCGCCGGGTCGAGGCCGAGCGCGGTGGCGGCCCGCCTGATCAGGCCGATCGGCGAGTCGCAGATGCCGATCACGCGGTCGCCGAGCACCCGCCGCATCGCCTCGGTGATCATGCCGGCCGGGTTGGTGAAGTTGATGACCCAGGCCTGCGGCGCGACGGCGGCCACCCGCTCGGCCACCCGCGTGGCGACCGGGACGGTGCGCAGGCCGTACGCGATGCCGCCGGGACCGGTCGTCTCCTGGCCGAGCAGGCCGAGGTCCAGCGCGACCCGCTCGTCGGCGACCCGGCCCGCCAGGCCGCCGACGCGGATGGCGGAGAAGACGAAGGCGGCCCCGCGCAGCGCGGTGTCCAGGTCGGTGGTGATCAGCACTTCCGGCGGGTCGTCATGCCCCGCGGCGAGCCCGCGCAGCACGTGCCGGATGGCTTCCAGCCGGTCGAGGGACACGTCGTAGAGGACCACCTCCTCCACGCGCGGCTTGGCGGTGTCGCGCAGGAGCGCACCGTAGACGAGCGGGACCCGGAAGCCCCCGCCGCCGAGCACGGCCAGTCTCATCCGGCCTCCTTCACGTGAGAAGCACTTCGGCGCCCGCGGCGGCGCAGTTGCGCAGGGTGGTCTCGTCGGCGCCCTCGTTGGTGACGATCACGTCGATGTCCTCGGGGCCGCACACGCGCAGCGCGCCGGTGCCGGGGAACTTGTGCCGGTCCACGAGCAGCACGACCTGCCCGGCCGCCGCGATCATGGCGCGTTTCAGCGGCACCTCGGCGAGCGTGGTGTCGACGAGCTGCCCGTCGGGCCGGACGCCGCTCGCCCCCAGGAACACCCGGTCGGCGACCACCTGGCTCAGCGCGGTCTCGGTCAGCACCCCGACCAGCGAGTGGTAGGTCCTGCGCACCATGCCGCCGAGCAGCAGCAGCTCGACCTCCGTGTCGGCGCGGAGCGCGTCGAGGACGGCGAGGCTGGAGGTGACGACCGTGACCCGGCGACCGCGGAGCCGGCGGGCCAACCGCACCGTCGTCGTCCCGATGTCGAGCAGGATCACGTCGCCGTCGCCGACCAGCCGCGCGGCGCGGGCGGCGACCGCCTCCTTGTCCTGCTCGTCGGCCGCCGACACCTCGGCGAAGGGCCGGTCGGTGTCGGCGTCGGCCAGGGCGCCGCCGCGGACGCGCCGCAGGGTGCCGTCGCGGTCGAGCACCTCAAGGTCCCTGCGGATGGTCGACGGGCTCACGCCGAGCTGGCTGGCGAGGTCGCGAACGCTGGTGGCGCCGGACAGGCGCACCCGGCGCATGATCTCGGCATGCCTGAGCCGCTGAAGCACGGCGCGAGTGTATCAGGCAAATTCGCGCACATGTGAGCATCTTGCTTCACTAACTTGCAGAGAAGACTTGAAGTGTGCGAGTAAACGTGCAAGATTGCGCACATCTCGCTGCGTCGAGGAGGACTCAATCCCGTGGCTGTCCAGGCATACGACCCTCTCTCCCACGAGCGGACCCTGGAGGGGCCGCAGTTCGACGTGTTCCTGGCGGGCACCGTCTTCCTCGACATCGTCTTCACCGGTCTGCCCGCCATGCCCGAGGCCGGGACGGAGATCTGGGCCGACGGGATGGGCTCGTGCCCCGGCGGCATCGCCAACCTGGCCATCGCGACCAGCCGGCTGGGCCTGCGCACGTCGCTGGCCGCCGCGTTCGGCGACGACGACTACGGCGACTTCTGCTGGCGCACGCTGGAGGAGCAGGAAGCGGTCGACCTGTCCAGGTCGCGGCGCTTCGAGCAGTGGCATTCGCCGGTGACGGTCTCCATGGCGGTCGACCGCGACCGCAGCATGGTGACGCACGGCCACCCCTCGCCCATGCCGGCCGCCGAGATGATCGGCCTGCCGCCCCGCTCCAGGGCCGCGATCGTGACGCTCTCCCCCGACGAGCCGCTCGGCGCGCCCGGGTCCTCGTGCAACTGGGCCGAGGCGGCGCACCGCGACGGCGCGCTCATCTTCGCGGACGTGGGCTGGGATCCGTCGGGCGCCTGGCCGCGCTCCCTGCTCGACCAGCTGGCCGTCTGCCACGCGTTCATGCCCAACGCGATCGAGGCGATGGCCTACACCCGCACCGACACCCCGCGCGACGCGCTCTACGCGATCGCCGACCGGGTGCCCCTGGCCGTGGTGACCGACGGGGCCAACGGCGCCCTGGCCATCGACTCCACGACGGGCGAGGAGGCGTTCATCCCCGCGCCGCGGGTGACGGCGCTCGACCCCACCGGCGCGGGCGACGTCTTCGGCGCGGGCCTCGTGCTCGGCACCCTGTGCCGCTGGCCGCTGGCCGACCGGCTGGCGTTCGCCGGGCTCTGCGCGTCGCTGGCGGTGCAGCAGTTCGGCGGCTCGCTGGCCGCGCCCGGCTGGGGAGACATCGCCGACTGGTGGCACGAGGCACGCCTGGCGGCCGACCACGGCGGCGCCTACGGCAGCTCGCTGGCCCGCCGTTACGCCTTCCTCGACCGGCTGGTGCCCACCGTCCCGGTGGGCGCCGTCCGCCGCGCGGTCGCCACCATCGCCCGGTACGCCGACGTCGGGGGAACACCGCGGAAGGCGGCCGAGACCCCCGGTGAGCCCGAGGACGGGGGCCCGAACACGCCTCGCGTGACCGCGCAGAAGGAGTAACACCATGACCCGGACCCTCGCCGTACTCACCGCCGCGGCCCTGACTCTCGGCGCGGCCGCGTGCGCGCCCGGCTCCTCCGCCCCGCCCGCCGCCCCCTCCGCGCAGCCGAGCGCCGTACGCACCGACGCCGCGGCCCTGGGGCAGGTGACCTTAACCGTGTGGGACCAGGAGGTACGCGGCGGGCAGGCCGCCCAGATGAAGCAGCTCAACGCCGCGTTCGAGGCGAAATACCCCAACATCACGCTCAACCGGGTGTCCCGCTCCTTCGACGACCTCAACACCACCCTGCGCCTGGCGCTCAGCGGCAACGAACCGCCGGACGTGGTCGAGGCCAACAACGGCCGCTCCGCGATGGGCGCGTTCGTCAAGGCCGGCCAGCTCCTCCCGCTGAACGCCTACGCGCAGGCGTACGGCTGGCAGGACCGCTACCCGGAGTCGGTGCTGCGCTACTCCCGCTACAGCGCCGACGGCAAGGTCTTCGGCGAGGGCAACCTGTACGGCCTGCCGCAGGTCGGCGAGGTCGTCGGCCTCTTCTACAACGCCGCCAAGCTGACCGAGCTCGGGTTGCGGCCGCCGACGACCTGGGCGGACTTCCAGGCGGGGCTGGTCAAGGCCAAGGCGGCCGGTGAGGTGCCGATGCAGCTGGGCAACCTGGACAAATGGCCGGCCGTGCACGTGTTCGGCACCGTGCAGAGCCGCGTGGTCCCCGCCGACCAGATCCGCACGCTGGCCTTCGGCCGCAAGGGCGCCTCCTGGAACACCCCGGAGAACACCGAGGCGGCCCGCCAGCTCGTCGACTGGGTGGACAAGGGCTACTTCAGCAAGGGCTTCAACGGCCAGGGGTACGACCCGGCGTGGCAGGCGTTCCGCGACGGCGAGGGCGTCTACCTGATCGCGGGCACCTGGCTGCTCGCCGACCTGCACAAGACCCTGGGCAAGGACCTGGGCTTCGTCCTGCCGCCCGGCGCCACCGCCGGCGCCGCGCCGATCGCGACCGGAGGCACCGGCCTGCCGTTCGCCATCACCGCCAAGAGCCCCAACCCCGACGCGGCGGCGGCGTACATCAACTTCGTCACCAGCGCGGAGGCGATGAAGGTGCTCACCGACACCGGCAACCTGCCGGCCGCCGACACGGCGGCGCAGACCGTGCCGGCGGGACCGCAGCAGGACGTCTTCACCGCGTTCGGCACGGTGACCGCGGAGAACGGCCTGGTGCCGTACCTCGACTACGCCACCCCGACGTTCGCCGACACGCTGGGCGCGGCGCTGCAGGACCTGCTGGCGAAGAAGGCCACCCCGCAGGAGTTCCTGGCGACGCTGGAGAAGGACTACAAGACCTTCGCCGAGAGCAACGGATGACGGCATCACGACCTCCCGGGGAGCCGCGCCACGTCGCCTACCTCTACCTGCTGCCGGCGTTCGCCGTCTACGCGGCGTTCCTGCTCTATCCGATCGGGCGGGCGGTGCAGCTGTCGCTCTACGACTGGGACGGGCTGTCGCTCGGGCGGTGGGTGGGGCTGGACAACTACCTGGCGATCCTCTCCGACGAGGGGCTGCGGGCCGCGTTCGGCCACGCCCTGGTCCTGATCGCCTTCTACGCGGTCGGGCCGCTGCTCATCGGGCTGGCGCTGGCCGCGATCCTCAACCACGCCAAGGTGCGCGGGCTCGGGTTCTTCCGGACCGTGGTGTTCCTGCCCCAGGTGATCGCCATGGTCGTGGTGGCGGTCGCCTGGCGGCGCGTGTACGCGCCCGACGGGACGCTCAACACGCTGCTCGGCGCGCTCGGGCTCGACTCGCTGACCCGCGGCTGGCTCGGCGAGCACGCCTTCGCGCTGCCCGCGGTCGGCGTGGTCGGCACCTGGTTCGAGACGGGGCTGGTCGCGGTGCTGCTGCTGGCCGGGATGAGCCGCATCCCCATGGAGCTGTACGAGGCCGCGCGGCTCGACGGGGCGGGAGCCGTCCGGGAGTTCTTCGCGGTCACGCTGCCGTCGGTGCGGGGCGAGATCGCGGTCGCGCTGACGCTGACCGTGATAGCCGCGCTGCGCACGTTCGACCTGGTGTACGTCACCACGCGGGGCGGCCCCGGCAACGCGACGTCGGTGCCGTCGTACGAGGTCTACCACCGGGCGTTCGGGCTGAGCCAGATCGGCTCGGCGGCGGCCATCGGCGTCACGCTCACCGTCGTCATCTTCGGGATCTCGTTCGGCATCAACCGGTTCGCGGACAGGGGGGTCGCGTGATCTCGCGGGGCGAGCGGGTGGCCAACTACGTCATCCTGTCGGTGTTCGCCGCGTTCGCGCTCTTCCCCATCGTGACGATCCTGTCGGCCGCGCTCGGTCCCTCCGACAGCGGGCCGACGTCCGGGCTGGGCAACCTCGCGGCGGCGTGGGAGATCGGGCGGTTCGGCACCTACCTGCGCAGCAGCCTGCTCGTGTCGGCGTTCGTCGTGGTCGTCAGCGTCGTGCTGTCGGTCATGAGCGGGTACGCGTTCGGCACGATGCGCTTTCGCGGGCAGTCGGCCCTGTTCTACCTGTTCATGCTCGGGATCATGATGCCGAGCGAGGCCATCGCGGTCCCGCTCTACTTCGACCTGCGCTCGCTGGGTCTGATCGACACGTTCTGGGCGGTGTCGCTGCCGCAGGTGGCGCTGTCGGTGGCGTTCGGCACCTTCTGGATGCGGGCGTACTTCCGCGCGTCCAACCGGGCGATCGCCGAGGCGGCGCGCATCGACGGGGCGTCGAGCTGGCGCATCCTGTGGCAGGTACTGCTGCCGCCGGCCCGGCCCGCCGTCGTCACGCTGACGCTCCTGGTCTTCATGTGGACGTGGAACGAGTTCCTCATTCCGCTGATCATGGTGACCAGCGAGTCGCTGCGGACCGCGCCGCTGGGGCTGGCGTTCTTCCAGGGGCAGCACACCAGCGGCTTCACCCTGCTCGCGGCCGGCTCGGTCATCGTCGCCACCCCCGTGGTGGTCTTCTACCTGTTCCTCCAGCGCCATTTCGTCCGCGGGCTGCTCCAGGGAGCGGTCCGCGACTGACTCCCCGGAGGTTCCATGCGCACCGGCCTGGCGGTCATGACCGCCGCCCTGCTCACCGTCCTTCCCGCCACCCCAGCCCTGCCCAGGACCGCCACCCCCGTCCTGTCCGCGACCACCGCCCCCGTCCTGCCTGGAAGGACCGCCCCCGCCCCCGTCCTCGCCGGCGGGGCCGACGTCGCGCCTGTCGACCTCGACGCGCTGTTCGTCGGCGCCCACCCCGACGACGAGGCGTTCAGCCTGTCCACCCTCGGCCAGTGGCACGAGGACCACCACGTCCGCACCGGCGTCGTCACCGTGACCAGGGGCGAGGGCGGCGGCAACGCCGTCGGCCCCGAGGAGGGCCCCGCGCTGGGCCTGCTGCGCGAGGCCGAGGAGCGGACGGCGGTCGCCAAGGCCGGCGTGCGTGAGGTGTTCAACCTCGACGACGTCGACTTCTACTACACGGTGAGCTCACCGCTGACCGACCAGGTCTGGGGCGGCGACACCCTGGCGAAGGTCGTCCGGATCGTCCGGCAGACCCGGCCGGAGGTGCTGCTCACGATGGGCCCCGCCCCCACGCCCGGCAACCACGGCAACCACCAGCAGGCCGCGCGGCTGGCCATCGAGGCCTTCTACGCGGCGGCCGACCCCCAGGCGTTCCCCGAGCAGATCACCCGCGAGGGCCTGCGCCCCTTCGCCCCCGCCCGCCTGCTCACCGGCGGCGGCCGCGGCACCTCGCGGACCGGCCAGGACTGCGCCGCGACGTTCCGCCCCGCGAACCCGGCCGAGAACGTGTACGGCGTCTGGAGCGGGCGCGCCTCCGCCCAGGGCGCGACGTGGGCCGCCGTCGAGCGTGCCGCCCAGCGCGCGTACGCCTCCCAGGGCTGGGCCGTCTTCCCCGACGTGCCCACCGACCCGGCCCAGCTCGGCTGCGACTTCTTCACGCAGGTGGACACGCGGGTGCCGGTCCCCGAGCCGGGCACCCCGGCCGCGACCGCGCCCACGGCGATCCTCGACGGCGCGCTGACCCGGCCGGCCGGCACGGTCCCGCTCGGCACCCTGTTCGGCCTGCGCCCCAGCACGTTCGACGTCCGCCCGGGGACGGCGTTCACCGTCAAGGTCACCGCCACCGCGCCGCCGCGTGAACCGCTGGGCCGCTCGTCCGCGGCGCTGCGCGTACCGGAAGGCTGGCAGGTGCGCGGGTCCGGCGACCTGGGCCGGCTCACCCCCGGCCGGACCGGCTCGGCGACGTTCACCGTGACGCCGCCGCAGGGCGGCGGCGACCGGGCCCGCGTCGCGGCCACGCTCACCACCGAGCGCGGCCGCGGCTACACCGACCGGCAGGTCGAGCTCAGCCCGGCCGTACGCGGAGCGCAGCAGCCGCTCCCCCAGGTCGCCCAGTACGAGAAGTGGGCCGCCGAGGTCGGCGTGCCGCAGCTGCGCGGCCTGGTCACGCCCGTCCTCACCCTGCCGTCCGGCGGCTCCCGGCAGGTCGGCGTCGTGGTCACCAACGTCGGCGACACCACCCGGTCCGGCACCGTACGCCTGGACCTGCCCGCCGGCTTCACCGCCTCCCGCACCGAGGCCCCCTACAGCGACCTCCCGGCCGGGGAGTCGACCACGGTGCCGTTCACCGTCACCAACACCGACCCCTCGCTCAAGACCTCGAACGAGGGCGGCGACTACGCGTACACCATCACCACGAGCAGCGGCGCGGATGGCGCCGACGTGAGCAGGCCCGCGCTGGAGCTCGTGCCGGCGACCGCCGTCCCGGGTGCCGCGTCCGCGCCGGTCGTCGACGGGCAGGGCGGCGACCACCCCGGCCCGGCCCTGGACATCTCGCGGCTGTGGGAGGGCACCGCGTGCTCCTCGGCGGCCGACTGCTCGGGCACGGCCAAGGTCACCTGGCACGACGACACGCTGTACCTGCTGGTCGAGGTGAAGGACGACGTGCTCGGCACCCGTCTGCCCGCCGCCGACTGCAAGCGGCACTGGCGCACCGACGCGGTGGAGGTCACCGTCGACCCGCGCGGCGCCTCGGAGAACACCTCCACCACGTTCAAGGCGGCGGTGCTGCCGGTGACGGCCGAAGGGCCGCCGTGCTTCCTGCGCGACGCCGACAGCCGCCAGGGGCCAGGCGAGGAGACGGCGCCGGGGATGCGGGTGGCCGCCAAGGTCCAGGCCGGAGGATACGCCGTGGAGATGGCCATCCCGATGGCCCTCCTGCCCTCGGCCGTCGACCCCGCCCACCTCGGGCTCAACATCCTGGTGTACGACTCCGACACGCAGGACAAGACCGGCCAGACCCGGATCGGCTGGTCGACGTGGGGCGGCGTGCAGGGAGACCCGTACCGGTGGGGTGTCGCGACCCTGCCCGGCTACCGGCCTCCCGCGGACCGGCCGACCACCCCGGCGGACCCGGTGATCCCCTCCACCGCCCTGTCCAGCCTGGACTCCCCGCAGTCGCTGGAGCAGGCGGTCCGCGTACACGTCCCCCTCGCGGGCGGCCCCGCGGCTCAGGCCTCGCGCAGCGGCCGGGTGGTCGCCGCCACGCGCGGGCAAGGCTCGGTGAAGGTGACGCTGCGCGCGGGCGCCCCCGGCACGGCGCACGTGTTCGTCCGCGACGACCGGGGCACGGCGGGCAGCCGCGTGGTCACCGTCTCCCGCAAGGGCGGCACGACCGTGACCGTCCCGGTGAACCGGGCGTTGGGTGCGGGCCCCAGGGTGGTCGCGGGCTGGGGCTCCGGCACCGGGACGGCAGTTTCGCAGGTGGCGTTGCGCTGAGCGGCGTGGGGTGCTCCTGCGGCGACGATCGGCATCCCTTCTGGCCACGTTCAGAAGGGATGCGGGTCCGACTTCTGTCGGCCGTACTCCATTCACAGGCCCTCCGGGTGACTCCGGAAAGCCTTTTGATCTCCGTACAGCAGCCCCGAGATCAACCGTCTGATTCGGTAGTCGGACGCTGACGCCAACGGCGTCGCGCCCGTTGAGATCGCCCGGCACATTCTTCTAACAACAGGCGGGAGCGCTGAGTCAGCGCGCCTGACCGCGCAGGATTCGCCACCACAGATTCTCGCCGGCGCGAGCGGACAGCCATGCGCTCTCCTCGATGACGGCGGGAGACTCACCGGTGATGCGGCGGACGAACCACAATCCGCCTGCCGAGCACAACTAGGAGCTCAGTGGGAGATCGCAGACTCCTACAGTCAGAGGGTGGAGTTTCGCGAGGATCAGCCCAGATGGCAGCAAGTCGCCCACGTGATCCGCGAGCGCATCGCGGCCGGCACCTACCGCCCAGGCTCCCGCGTCCCCAGCGAAAACGACCTGATGCAGGAGTTCGGCATCGCCCGCATGACCGCACACAAGGTCATGCGGGCCTTGCGCGAAGAGGGGACCGTCTACACCGTCCGCGGCATGGGCAGCTTCGTCAGCCCTCCCCAGGACACCGAACCTACGGACGGATAGGCAGCCCCTACCGAGCGAAGCCCCACCCACGAGAGCTAGCAGCATCAGCGTCAAGCATCAACCGCGTTGTCCCGGCAGATCCGGTCGAACAGCACCTCCCCGCCATGACCGAACCGGGCGGTGAATTGCTTGCCGTTGTCGGTCGGCGGAAGGTCGGCGGTTAGATTCCGCCCCTGACCGCCTCCCACACCTCCGTGGAGGCAACCCCTGGCACCGCCAGGGCGGTCAGGTGGTACGCCGACCAGAGAGTATTGCCGGACGACACAAAACGATCATTTTTCCAAAATAGGCCCCACGAGCATCGGGCGGTCGAGCATGTCCGGCCTGAACGGCACCCCCGTGACCTTCGCCGCCAGGGCGAAGCCCCTTGGCACGGCGGTGTCGTAGTTCTCCGCCCAAGCGGCGTCCCACGCGGCCTCGTCCTCCGGCTTGTCCAGCCCCATGCCCAACTCCTGCATGAAGCCGTTGAGCCGGTCAGGGTCGGAGCCGTAACGCTCGTGCGGATGTCGCAGCCGGTAACCAGTGACAACCGTGCCGTCGATCGCGTACTCGAAACTGTGCTCGGCGGCGTAGTCGTGCCGGGTGACCGCCAGCACTTCACAACCCCGCGACAGCTCGGTCACCACCTCGTGGAGCGTGACCATCCAACCGTGGGGCTCGATGGCCACGCACCACTCGCCGGCCTTGAAGACGCCCACGTAACCGCCGCCGTCCCCACCGTCCGTCTCGTTGACGAACTCGTAGGCCTTGTCGTCGAGCCCGCCGAAGTCCGACTCCTGGCCGGAGTTCTCACCGCGGCTGAAGCGGCGCACCACCTCCGCCGGATCGAGCCCGCGGAAGAAGGCCACGCTGAAGATCACACCCAGTGCGCCGCCGCCCGAACTCTCGGACACGTTGAGCCACTGGAACTGGGCCAAGGGGTCGGATGTCGTCATGCGGGACATGGTGGCAGGCCGTACCGACAATCAGTCGATATCGGCGGCCACCCCGATGAAGGCCCACATTGGAGCAGACCCGTTTTGATGGACACCTGATCTCCGCTGAAAAAGCGCTGTACAGCAGCCGATACAGCAACACCGCCTTACAGGATCACTCTCCACCGACTCGCATCTACCATCTGAACAGGGCAAGAGGCCGTTGATGAGGCGGTTGCCCTTCCCTACGGATCAGAAGGTCACGGGTTCGACTCCTGTCGGCCGCACTCCAGTTCAAGAGCCCTCTGGGATGATCCCGGAGGGCTTTTCAGCAGCGTTGTACGGCAATGCGGGCCCACACAGCCGATCTTCTACGGTCGGTACGCGCCATGTCCGGGGCAGGCAGGGGCACAGTCGGTGCGAGGCCGAGGAATGCCAAAGGCCGGCACTCCAAGCGGCCTGGCTCAGGCGCCGCCGAGTTCGCCTCGGAGGCGAGCGGACCCACTCTGTGGGGAAGACCTGCTCACGTCGCTCTTTGCTGATCTTCAACATGCCAAGGGAAGAAGCGCGCCGTTCTGAACCGCCGCGTGATTTTCGGGAGCCGGGCAGATCAGGACGGCGAGGCCGATAGGTCCGTTGCAGCAGGCGGCTGCCTCTGATCATCTTTGCTCTTGGGGGTTGGACGACGCGGTAGCCGGCGAGCGGGGTGGTGCCGCGCCCGGGGACAGGGGCCGGGTGCGCAGTTCTGGCTTGCGGATTTTGCCTGAGCCGGTTCTTGGCAGGGTGTCCACGATGTGGACGTAGACGGGAATCTTGTACTTCGCGAGCCGGGAACGGAGGAAGTCCGCCAGGTCGGCGGGGGTGAGGGTGACGCCGTCGCGGGGGACGACGAAGGCCCGGCCGACCTCGCCCCATTTCTCGTCGGGCACCCCGACCACGGCGGCCTCCGCCACGGCCGGATGCTCGAAGAGCACTCCTTCCACCTCGGCCGGATAGACGTTCTCCCCGCCGGAGATGTACATGTCCTTCAGCCGGTCGACGATGTACAGGTGTCCCTCGTCGTCGAGGGTGGCGATGTCCCCGGAGTGGAACCAGCCCTCTTCGGTCAGCGCGGCGGCGGTCGCCTCCGGGTTGCGCCAGTAGCCAGGGGTGACGTTCGGCCCCTGGATGAGCACTTCGCCCGCCTCGCCGGCCTCGGTCTCGGTGCCGTCGGGCCGGACCACGCGGACGTTGGCGAAGAAGACCGGCACGCCGGCCGACCCCACCTTGCGCACGCTCTCGCCCGCCTCGAGGAAGGTGGCGCCCGGCGAGGTCTCCGTCAGTCCGTAGCCCTGGCAGAAGACCAGGCCCCGCTGCTGATACGTGCGGATCAACGCGACGGGGATCGCCGCTCCCCCTGACATGAGGGTCCGCAGGGAGGACAGGTCGGCGTCGGCCCACCGCGGCGACCGCGCGAAGGCGGCGAACATCGCGGTGACCCCGAACATCCAGGTGACGCGGTGCTTCTCGATGAGGTCGTAGCAGGAGTCCACGTCCCAGGACGGCATGATCAGCGAGGTGCCGCCCTTGAGGAAGGTCGGCAGTAGCGTCTGGTTCAGCGCCGCGACGTGGAAGAGCGGCGCGCTGATCAGCGTCACCTCGGTGCTCGCCACGTCGACGCCGGCCATGATGTTGAAGCAGTTCCACACCAGGTTGGCGTGGCTGAGCATCGCCCCTTTGGGACGGCCGGTCGTGCCCGAGGTGTAGAGGATGAGGGCGATGTCGTCGAGGGCGACCGGGGTGTCGATCGGCGTGGCGTCGCCCTGCGACAGGAAGGTCTCGTACTCCAGTTCCCCCGGCATCGGTGACTCCAGCGCCACGACCGCGCTCAGGCCCGGAAGACCGCGCACGGCCGTGGCGCACTCCGGCGCGTAGACGAGGACGGAGGCTCCGGAGTCCGCCATCATGTAGGCGATCTCCGGTGCGGTCAGCCGGAAGTTCAGCGGGACGAAGATCCCGCCGAGCAGGTGCGTGGCGAACATGGTCTCGACGAAGGCGACGTGGTTGGGGCCGAGGTAGGCGACCCGGTCCCCGGCCCGCACCCCGGCGTCGCGCAGACTCGACGCGAGCCTGGTCGTCCGCTCGTGCACCTCGGCGTGGCTGACCGCCCGGCCGTCGAAGACGAAGGCGGCGCGGTTCGGGCTCATCAGGGCCCGGCGGGCCGGCCAGCCTCCCAGTCCGGCGTTACGCATCGGTGACTCCTGTCAGGTGGAGGACGGTTCGGCCGAGTCCGCGGCGCGGCCGGTCGCGGGCGCCGCCGAGTCGACCGCGGTCAGGTCGTGGCGGCTGGTCTCGCCCAGGGCCAGGAGGCAGAGCACCGTCAGCAGGCAGCAGGCGGCCACGATCACCGAGATCATCATCGTCCCGCCGCCTCCGGTGGACGCGTCGAGCTGCGCGAACAGCAAGGGGGCCAGGCCGGCGCCGAGCCCGGCGAGCTGGTAGCCCAGCGAGGATCCGGTGTAGCGGCTCCTGGTGGCGAAGACCTCGGTGTACAGCGCCGCGAGCGGGCCGTACATCATCGGGTGGATGACCGCCTGGCCCAGCACGAGCGCGAGGGTGAGGACGGCGACGCTGCCGGCGTTCACCATCGGGAAAAGGGCGAAGCCGAACACGGCCATGAGCAGTGCGCCGGCCAGCACGACCGGGCGGCGTCCCACCCGGTCCGACAGCGCCGACCACCCGAGGATGCCCAGGACGGCCAGCGCCGACGAGAGCGTGAGCGCGTTCAGCACGTCCGGCCTGGCGAAGCCGGCCCGCACGCCGTAGGCGATGAGATAGGTGGTCAGCGTGCCCTGGGCCACGAAGGCGGACAGGCCGACGCCCACGCCGAGCAGGAGGGTCCTCGGGTGGTTGCGGAGCACGTCCAGCAGCGGCGTCCGGGTGCCGCGGTCCGCGGCGGCCTTGAACACGGGGGTCTCCTCGACCCGCAGCCGGACGAACAGGCCGACCGCCAGCAGGACGACGCTGATCAGGAACGGCACCCGCCAGCCCCAGCTGAGGAACGCCTCCTCGCCCAGGACGGCGGCCGTGCCGCCGAGCGCCGCGGTGGACAGCACCATGCCGAAGGGGGCTCCGGCGTTGGTGAAGCTCGCCCACAGTCCGCGGCGGCTGGTCGCGTGCTCGGCGGACATCAGCACGGCCCCGCCCCATTCACCGCCGACCGCGATGCCCTGCAGGATCCGGAGCAGGATGAGCGCGATGGGCGCGAGGGCGCCGATCTGCGCGTAGGTGGGGAGCAGGCCGATGAGGAAGCTGGCGACGCCCATCAGGGTCATGGTCATCACCAGCATGCGCTTGCGGCCCAGCCGGTCGCCGAAGTGACCGAAGATCACTCCGCCGAGCGGCCTGGCCAGGTAGCCCGTGGCGAAGGTGCCGAAGCTGGCGACCGTCGCCGTGAGCGGGTCGAGGGAGGAGAAGAAGACCTTGCTGAACACCACGGCCGAGGCGGTGGCGTACAGCAGGAAGTCGTAGTACTCGATGACGCTGCCCAGGAAGCTTGAGGCGACCGCGCGTCGGAGCTGGATCCGGTTGGGGGGTGTGACTGACAGGTTCGGCATGACCGAGCTCCTCGTCCGGGAGCGAGCTGAGACGCTCGCTTGCTTGCCCCGGAGGTTAGGCACATTACTAACGGACGTCAACAGTTTGCCCAATATGGCGGGTGTGCGCTGGCCGTACGTCTCGCCGGTTCAGGCGTAGTGACGGTAGATCACGCGCGCGACACAGGCGGGCTTGGCGGCACCGTCGACCTCCACGGTGAAGTCGAGCAGCATCTGGACGCCGTCACCGGGGACGTCCTCCACCGACACCACGGCGGCGGCGAGGCGGATCTTGGCGCCGACCTTGACGGGACTGGGGAAACGGACCTTCTCCAGTCCGTAGTTGACACTCATCGTCACGCCCCGGATGTCGAGCAGCTCGGTGAAGAGCGGGATGACCAGGGACAGGGTCAGATAGCCGTGGGCGATCGGACCGCCGAACGGCCCGCCCTTCGCCCGCTCGGGATCGACGTGGATCCACTGGTGGTCGTTGGTGGCGTCGGCGAAGGTGTTCACCCGGTCCTGGGTGATCTCCAGCCATTCGCTGTGGCCGAGGTCCGTCCCGGCGAGCGCCTTGATCTCGCCGAGCCCGTGCACCGTCGTGGTCATGATCGTGCCGTCCTTTCCTGCGCGCACAGCCCGAGCAGGCGCGCGGCGTTGTCCTTGAGGATCCTGGGGCGGACCTCCGGCTTGATCTCGAGCTTGTCGAAGTCGGCCAGCCAGCGGTCCGGGGTGATCACCGGATAGTCGGATCCGAAGAGCACCTTGTCCTTCAGCAACGTGTTCGCGTACCGGACGAGCTGCGGCGGGAAGTACTTGGGCGACCATCCGGACAGGTCGATGTAGACATGGGGCTTGTGCGTGGCGACGGCCAGCGCCTCGTCCTGCCAAGGGAACGACGGATGAGCCAGGACGATCCTCAGATCGGGGAAGTCCGCGGCGACGTCGTCCACCAGCATGGGATTGGAGTACTTCAGCCGGATCCCGCCCCCGCCCGGGACGCCCGCGCCGATACCCGTCTGGCCCGTGTGGAACAGGGCGATCGCGCCGAGCTCCTGGATCACCTCGTAGAGGGGATAGGCCATGCGGTCGTCGGGCGCGAAGCCCTGGAGGCTGGGGTGGAACTTGAAGCCGCGCACGCCGTACTCCTCGACGAGCCGGCGCGCCTCGCGGACGCCCGCCCGGCCCTTCCACGGATCGACACTGGCGAACGGGATCAGCACGTCGGGGTGCTCGGCGCAGCTCTCGGCGACCTCCTCGTTGGAGATGCGAGGGTGGCCGGTGGCGTGCTCGGCGTCGACGGTGAACACCACCGCGGCCATGGCGCGCTCCCGGTAGTAGGCGGCCATCTCGGGGATGGTCGGCCTGGGATGCTCCTTGAAGTACTTCTCCGAGGCGCCGAACAGCTCCGCGCTCAGCGAGACGTGCCCGCCGGCGGAGACCTCGGCGTGCGTGTGCACGTCGATCGCGACCAGCTCGCCGACGTCCATGCGCGGCATCTCAGCTCTCCGCCGTCTTCTGGCCGGGGACCTTGGGCGCGGGCACGCCGTACGTCTCGGGGTCGGCGCCGACGCCCGTCCGCCAGGAGGCGGCGATCGCGTCGGCCGTCCAGCCGCCGTCGGCGTAGGCCACCGCCTTCTCGCCGGGGTGGGACCAGAGCACCAGCCGGTCGCCGCCGATGCCGATGGCCTGGCCCGTCACCTCGGCGGAGGCGTCAGAGGCGAGGAAGGTGACGAGCGGGGCGACGTCCTCGACCGTGCCCAGGCCCTCGTCCCTGCGCAGCCATTGCGGGAACGGCTGCCCGGTCCGCTCCGACTCCTCGATGATCGGGGCGAAGACCGGGATCGTCTTGGTCATCTCCGTGGCCGCCACCGGGACGATCGCGTTCACCGTGATGTTCGCCCTGGCCAGCTCCATCGCCCAGGTCCGGGCCATGGCGACGATGCCCGCCTTGGCGGCTGCGTAGTTGGTCTGGCCGAAGTTCCCGCGCTGACCGGCGGGCGAGGCGACGAGGATCAGCCGGCCGCCCGCCCCCTGCTCGCGCATCCGCACCGCCGCCGCGCGGGCGCAGGTGAACGTGCCCCGCAGGTGTACGTCGATCACCGCGTCGAAGTCCTCGTCGGACATCTTCCACAGGACCCGGTCGCGCAGGATGCCCGCGTTCGTGACCATCACGTCCAACCGGCCGAACTCCTTGACGGCCGCGGCGACCAGCCGCTCGGCGGCCTCGGCCGAGCCGACCGGGGCGACGACGGCCGTGGCCCTGCCCCCGCTCGCGATGATCCCGTCGACGACTCCCGCCACCGAGTCGCCGTCCAGGTCGTTCACGACGACCGCCGCCCCCGCCGCCGCCAGCGCCTCGGCGTAGGCGCGCCCGAGGCCACGACCCGCGCCCGTGACGACGGCCACCTTGCCCGACAGATCCATGTACCTCACCTTTCATTGGCAGCGTGACACCACCGAATCTATGGCACTTATGTGACTACCGTCAAAGATTTGCATGACATGGAGAACCGTCTACCCTTTGGCTGTGACCCTCGACGGCGAAGACGACCCGGCAGCGCAGCTCCCGCGCCCGCAGTCCCTGATGTTCAGCTTTCTCGGCATCTACGTGCTGCACCGCGGCGTGGCCGTCTACTCCGGCAGCGTCATCGACGTGTTCGCCCGCCTCAACGTCTCCGAGGAGGCCGTACGCTCGACGCTCGCCCGCATGGTCAAGCGAAACCTGCTGACCCGGCACCGGCGAGGACGAAAGGTGTACTTCGGGCTCACCCCGCACGCCGCGGACGTGCTGAAGGACGGGCGCAGACGGGTGTGGGAGACCGGTGCGGTGAACCGCGACTGGGACGGCACCTGGACGCTCGTCGGGTTCTCCCTACCGGACAGCCGGCGCAGCACCCGGCACGACCTGCGCTCCCAGCTGATCTGGAACGGCTTCGGCCTGCTGCAGAACGGGCTGTGGATAGCGCCGGGCGAGAAGGACGTCACCGACCTCATCGCCTCGCTGGAGCTGGGCGACCACGTCACCGTGCTGACCGCCGGGGCGTTCAAGCCGACCGAGACCGCCGACCTCGTCAGGAAGGCCTTCGACATCGAGCGGATCGCCGGACGCTACCGGGCGTTCCTCACTCAGTGGGACGTGCCCCGGCCGCTCCCCGACGCGCCGGACGACCTCGCCCGCCAGTTGCTGCTGCACACCGACTGGCTGCAACTCGTCCGCCAGGATCCCCACCTGCCGGCCGAGCACCTGCCCCCGGACTGGCCGGCCATCCGGGCCGAGCAGGTCTTCCAGACGCTCGCGCGGGAGTACGAGACACGCGCCGCCGAGCATGCCGCCGCCATCCTGGACGAGCTTCCCGTGTGAGCCCTCGCGTGGGCGGCGGTGATGTTGTTCGCCGGCACGGATCAGCAGGTTCGGGAGCGTGACCTCACAGGAGTTCGCCGGCTCGGCGCAGGCGGCGCTCGCGGAGGGCTAGCAGCGGGGGCAGGCCGAGCCGCAGCCCCACGTACAAGGTCACGACGAGCGCCTCCCAGAAGCCGGCCGAGCCGATCCGTCCCCCGGCGAACTGAGCCGCGCTCCACTGGGCCAGCGAGAGCATCAGCGGCAGCATGACAGTGAGGAACAGCCAGGTCATGACG
This sequence comes from Nonomuraea glycinis, assembly GCF_035920485.1. Classification (GTDB taxonomy): domain Bacteria; phylum Actinomycetota; class Actinomycetes; order Streptosporangiales; family Streptosporangiaceae; genus Nonomuraea; species Nonomuraea glycinis. Next base: position 6,980,684 of record NZ_CP109166.1, on the reverse strand, counting down.
GCGATGCCCGCCACATAGAGGAGCGCGAACCAGCGGGCCATCGCGCGGTCCCGCGCGCCCGCGCCGGCCAGTTCGGTCGTCTCGGGCCCGGTGAGGCGGAAGATCCGGTTCTTCACGGTCAGCCAGGTGGTCCGGTAGAGGTTGTGGCAGCGCAGCGCGTTGGCGAGCAGCGCGTACGAGTCGCTGCGCAGCGGCAGGGCCGCCCACTGCCACACGATGGCGACGATCCTGAACAGGACCACGGCGGCGAGGAGGTCGTCGAGGCCACCGGGCGGGGTGAGCGTCCGCAGGCCCAGCGCGGCCGCCACGACCACGGTCTCGATGGCCATCCCGGCCAGGTACACCCCGTGCCGGCGGTTGCGCGGCACCGCGACGATCTGGGTCAGGTCGGTCTCGTAGACGATGTACATGCCGCGGTAGCTGACCCGGAAGGTCGCGGGGACGCCGATCGCCCGTCCGGCGAGCCAGTGCCAGGCCTCGTGCAACGCGCCGAACGCGATGCCCAGCACCAGCCAGCCGAGCACCGACAGCCCCGGGCTGGGCAGGAACCACGCGTCCTGCCAGGAAGGACGCAGGTCAGGACGGGTCAGGAGGACGGCGAGCACGAACAGGAGCGCCGCCGCGTAGAACGACCAGCCGGTACGCCCGAAGAGGCGGGCCGCCGCCCGGGGGCTGATTCCCTCGATCCACTTGATCCGCCGGCCGACGGGCGTGGCGGTGCCGTCCGGGGCCGCGGCCGGGTCGAGCAGGCCCGCGGCTGTGAGACCGTCGATGAAGTCATTCCCGTCGACCGGTTCGCCGGCCGCCTCGCTCGCCCGTGCCGTCGCGTCGGCAGCCGAGCCCGTGTCCTGCAGAGTGGTGACGAAGACCGCGCCCGGCTCCGGCACCGCGACGAAGACGCCCAGATCCGGCCGTCCCAGAACCCAGGCCTCGCCGTCGAAGGCGACCGTCAGCCGTGCGGCCCGCTCACGCAGATCAACGTCCGAAGACGCGGCCATCTTCTCCTCCACCTTCACATGCGAGGGGCCGCACTCCCCACCGAAGCGGAGTGCGGCCCCGGATCATCAGGAGTCCGACCCCGGGTCCGCGTCCACGGTCAGGCGGGTGTTCTCGATCCGCACGATCTCGATCTTCATATGATCACCTCCCTCCGCATACGTCACAGGTGGGATTGCGTGGCCACTCGGTGCGACTCGTGGCGCAACCGCCCGCGAAGTCGACGATGAGCGGCCGACCGGCGTACGCCGGTGGCTCGAACCCGGTCAGGTAGCGCAGGACCTCGAACGCGCCGAACGCCCCCAGAAGGCCGGCGACCGGGCCTATGCCGCGGTTCGGCCGGGGCCCGTTGCGGTAGAGGCGGATCGCGGCCAGGTCCGGATCGTCGGAGTCGGGCTCGGCGTTCGGGGGCACGCAGGCGCGGCAGGCGCTGACCCCTGGGTTGACCGACCAGACCGTCCCGGAGGTGACCCACATGCCGCCTCTGACGAACGGCACCCCGTGCCGTACGCAGGCCGCGTTGACCCAGAGGTCGATCTCGCCGGGCCGGTCGATGCCGGAGGCCACCACGTCGGGCCTGGTACGTCCGACGAGTTCATCGAGTTGCTCCGGGTTCTCCACGCCCAGGTCGATCGTCTCGACCTCGATGGACGGGTCGAAGGCGCGAACCCAGTCCGCAGCGCGCGCCACCTTACGGGAGCCGACGTCGTCCCAGCGGTAGAGGTACTGCCGCGCGAAGTTGCGCGGGTCCACGGTGTCCCGGTCAAGGAGCGTCATCCTGCCGACGCCGAGCCCGGCGAGGTGGGGGATGGTGTTGGAGTTGAGACCGCCGGTGCCGAGCACCAGCACGTGCGACTCGCGGAGCCGTCGCTGCAGGTCCTCGCGGCTGCGGTCAAGACAGCTGAACGACTCGAAGAAGGCCAGGTTGCTGAAGTACCGTTCGGTGTCGGCGGGCTCCAGCCGGTCGAGACGGTCGCCGTCCTCCAGCAGCCGCTCGGCGTCGAACGCCGCGACGGCGCCCTGGACGTCGGCCTCGTCCAGCGACAACTCGTCCGCGAGTTCGGCGACGGTCCTGCCGCCCTCGCCGAGCAGACCGAGGAGCTTCTCCACCGTCCCGTCGGGGTCGGTCAGAACCAGCTGGTCGCGGGGGTCGTGCACCAGCCGCAGCTCATCTCCGACCCGCTCCCAGGCGATGCCTTTGAGTCGTGGCCTCATCGGCGCATCAGCCAATCTCTGAGATGGGATTTGGCAGCACTGTGGCAGCCGTGCGCATGGATTCCGCACGGATCCCGCACGGGAAAAATTGATCTTCAGGAAGGGGTGGACTACCGTCTGGTCGGTGTTCTCTCCTGATGTCCGGTTCTTCCTCCTCGGCCCTCTGGAGATCGCCGTGAACGGCCGGACCGCGCATCTGACCGGCAGGCAGCGGGGGCTGCTCGCGGCCCTGCTCCTGGACGCCGGGCGCGTGGTGTCCGTGGAGCGGCTGGCCGAGCACCTCTGGGGCGACGACCTGCCGCCCTCCGCCCCGGCACGGCTGCGCGCGCTGATCGCGGAGCTCCGGCGGGCGCTCGGCCCCCGGGGACGGGACGTCATCCTCACCCGAAGCCCGGGATACCTGCTCCGCGCGGAAGCGGGCGCGGTGGACGCCGAGGAGTTCGCCACTCTGGTGGAGAGCGCGCGGCGGGCCACGGAGGACGGCCGGCATCCGGACGCGGCCGACCTGTACGACCGGGCTCTCGCGCTGTGGCGCGGTGACCCCTTCGCCGATCTGGCCGGCCCTGCCGCCCAGGTGGAGCGCTACCGGCTGGAGGAGCTCAGGTGCGAGGCGGCCGAGGGTCACGGCGCGGCGCTGCTGGAGACGGGGCGGAGCCGGGCGGCCATCCCGGGGCTCACCCGGCTCCTCGCCGAGCAGCCGCTGCGGGAGAGGCCGCACGCCCTGCTCATGCGGGCGCTCCGCGACGACGGTCGCCTTCCCGACGCGCTGGAGGTGTACCAGGATTTCCGGACTCGGCTCGTACACGATCTCGGTGTGGAGCCCAGCGGCGAGCTGCAGCTCCTGCACCAGCGGATGCTCGGGGGAAGACCGGCGGCCGAGACCGCCAGGCCGGCGCCGGTTCCCCGCCAGTTGCCGCCCGCGAGCAGCCGCTTCGTCGGCCGCGCGGAGGCGCTCCGGCGGATGGACGCCGACCGGGTGACACTCGTGGTCGGCCCCGCCGGCGTGGGGAAGACCGCGCTGGCGATCCACTGGGCGCACGCGGCGAGCGGACGCTTCCCTGACGGGCAGTTGTTCCTCGACATGCGGGGCTTCGACCAGCGGGAGCCGATGTCGCTGTCCGAGGCGCTGCAACTGCTGTTGCAGGGGTTCGGGGTGGCGGCGCAGGACATACCGGTCGAGCTGGACGCTCAGATCGCCCTTTACCGCTCCTGTCTGGCGGGACGGCGCATGCTGGTGATTCTGGACGACGTCGCCGAGCCGGGGCAGGTGCGCGCGTTGCTGCCCGGTGACCCCGGATGCCGCGCCGTCGTGACGAGCCGCTACCGGCTGGGCGGCCTGGCGGCTCTGGACGGGGTCGAGCGCCTCACGCTGGACGTGCTGGACCGCGAGGAGACGCGCCGGCTGCTCTCCCACGGCCTCGGCGAGGACCGTCTGCTCCGGGAGCCGGACGCCGCGGAGGAGCTCATGGCGCTCTGCGGCCGGCTGCCGCTGGCGCTGTCCATCGCGATGTCCTGGATCGGCGACCACGAGCACCGGATGATCGCCCACTACGTCCGCCAGCTCGCCGACCGGGGACGGCTGGTGAGGTTACGCGTGGAGGGCCACGAGAGCGTCGCCGTCCAGGCGGCTCTCGACCTGTCGCACCGGGCGCTGCCGCCGGCGGAGCGGCGGATGTTCCGCCTCCTCGGCGTGGCGCAGGGCGGCCACCTCTCCGCGGCGGCCGCGGCCGCTCTGGCGGGAACGGGCCGCGAGCGGGCGGAGGACCTGCTCGGCGCCGTGGCCCGGATCCACCTGATCAAGGAGACCGGCCCGCAGCGGTTCGCCGCTCACGACCTGGTGCTGGAGTACGCCGCGCAGCGCAGCCTGGAGGAGGACTCCGCGGCCGAGCGGGAGGCCGCCGTCCGGCGGCTTCTCGACTACTACCTGCGTACGGTCATCGGCGCCATCGCCGTGGCCGACTTCGAGGTCCCGGAGCTCGCCTACGACCAGGCCCGGCCGGAGGTGACCCCGACGACCTTCGATACCGCGCCGGACGCGCTCGACTGGCTCGACACCGAATGGGACAACCTCGTGGCCGCCGTGTCGCACGCGGCCGCGCACGGCCCGCGGCCGTACGCCTGGCTGCTGGTCGAGGCCATGAAGGACGTCCTGCATCACCGGCGGACCCGCGGCGACTGGCTCCGGCTCGCCGAGCTCGCGCTGGCCGCCGCTGAGAAGGAGGGCGACCTCAGAGGGCAGGCCGCGATGTGCCACTCGATCGGGCTGGTCCGATGGCGCATGACCGACCTCAGCAGCGCCATGGACCATCACGAACGCGCGCTGGCGCTGTCCCGGCGGGCGGCATGGCCGCAGGGGGAGGCCATGGCGCTCCAAGGCTGCGGCGTGGTGTTCAAACAGCTGGGAGAGCCGCACAGGGCCGTCCCGCGATACCGGCGGGCCGTGGAGATCCATCACGCGCTGGGGTCCCGGCACGGTGAGGCACGCGGACTGAACAACCTGGCCTCGGCCCACCTCATGCTCGCCCAGCTGGACCGGGCCGAGGAGTGCCTGCGAGCCGGCCTCCCCCTGACCGGCGAGTCCGGCGACCGGCATCTCCAGACGCTGACCCTGGTCAACCTCGCCCTCGTCCGCCAGAAACAGGCCCGCCTCCCCGAGGCGCTGGAAGCCCTGGACGAGGCGCTGGCCCTGGCACAGACCGCCGGTCTGCGGTACGCCGAGGCGGTGACGTACGAGACGTTCGGCTGGACTCATCATGACGCGGGCCGGTACGAGCAGGCGATCGACGCCTTCGGCCGGGGCCTGGCCATCGCTGAGGAGGTCGAGAACAAACGGTGCCAGATCGCTTCGCTCACCGGCATGGCGGGAGCGGAGCTGGAGCTCGGCCGGGCGGACGCCGCGCTCGCCCGCCTCGACGCCGCGCTGGAGCTCAGCCAGAGCACGGGGACGGACCTGGACCAGGTGCTGCTGAGCCGTGCGGAGTTCCACTACCGCCAGGGCCGGTTCGCGGAGGCGCGCCATGAGGTGGACCGGCCGCTGACGTTCAATCCCCTGGACCTGCCACGACTGCACGGCCTGCTCGCCGCCGTCCACCTGGCGGAGGGCGACAGCGAGCAGTGCGTCCAGGCGTGCGAGCAGGCCCTGGAGCTCGCGCGGCGATCCGGGCAGCGGCTGGAGTTCGCGCGCGTCCTGATGACGCTCGGTCACGCCCTGAAGGGCGAGGGAAGGGAGCACTGGGAGCAGGCCCATGAGCTGTTCACGGCCATCGGCGCGCCCGAGCGGGCGAGGACCGCGGCGCTGCTGGCCCCGTGAACCCGTCCGTTCGGCCCGGCCGGTGCGTGCGCTGACCCCGGCGAGGACATCGAGATCGACCATGGGGCCCGCCGCGACACTGTTCCGGCGCGCACGTGAACGGCCCCGACGTCAGCCTTCCATCAGGGCCGCGGCCTCCTCCTCCGACAGCTGGTCGATCTCGGCCGCCAGCCGCTCCTCCACCGCCGCCGCCAGCCGGCGGACGGTGCGGGTCTGGAAGAGGAGGTTGAGCGGCAGCTCGATCTCCACCTCCGAACAGATCCTGGCGACCACCCGGGTTCCCAGCATGGAATGCCCGCCCAGGTCGAAGAAGTCCTCCTCCACGCCGAACCCGTCCCGGTCGAGCACCTCGCTCCAGATCTCGTACACCAGCTCCTCGGCGGCCGTGCGCGGCGGGGAGGCGTCGGCGGCGGCCGTGGGGACGGGGGCGGGCAGGGCGGAGCGGTCGAGCTTGCCGTTGGGCAGCCTGGGGAAAGTGCCGACGGCCAGGTAGAAGCTGGGGATCATGGTCGACGGCAGCCGGTCCTGCAGATAGGCCCGCAGCTCGGCGACGGGGGCGTGCTCGTCCACGTACGCCACCAGGGCGCGGCCGCCCGGCGCGTCGTCGCGGACGGCGGCGACCGCGCGGGTGACTGCCGGATGCGCGGTCAGGGCGGCCTCGACCTCGCCGAGCTCGATGCGCACCCCGCGTACCTTCACCTGGTCGTCCACCCGGCCGACGAACTCCATGACGCCGTCGGCCAGGCACCGCACCAGGTCGCCGGTCCGGTAGAGGCGGGCGCCGGGCGGGCCGAAGGGGTCGGGGACGAACCGCTCGGCGGTGCGGGCGGGCTGCCGGTGGTAGCCGCGGGCCAGCCCGTCGCCGCCGAGCCAGAGCTCCCCCACCACGCCGGCCGGCACCGGCTCCAGGGCCTCGCTCAGCACGTGGGCGGCGGTGTTGGCGACCGGGCGGCCGATGGGGACGGTGTGCTCGTCCGGTCGCGTCAGGTGGGTGAGCGACCAGATGGTCGTCTCCGTCGGGCCGTACATGTTGTGCACCTCGGCGGCCACCTCCCGCAGCCGCCGGGCGAACGCGGGGCCGAGCGGTTCGCCGCCGCTCAGCACCCGGGGCAGGCCGGCCGGGAGCTCCCCGATGATCTCCTCCAGGACGGACGGCGGCGCCTGCACGGTGCGCACGTCCGTCTCGGCCAGGAGCGCGCCCAGCCTGCCGCCGGGCGGGGCCACCACCACGGCGCCGCCCGACAGCAGCGGCCCGAAGAGCTCGAGGGCGGCGATGTCGAAGGACATCGGGGTGAGCAGGAGCATGCGTTCGGCCGGGGTGAAGGCCAGGCTCGTGATCAGGTTGACCACGCCCCGGTGCGGCACCATGACGCCCTTGGGGACCCCGGTGGAGCCGGAGGTGTAGATGAGGTAGGCCAGGTGGTCGGGTGAGACGCGGGGCAGCGGCCGGTCGTCCGGCGGGCTCTGCGCCAGGTCGGTCAGGACGGGCACGCCGGGCAGCCGTCCGGCCAGCTCCGGCGTGGTCAGGGCGAGCGCGGTCCCGGAGTCCGCCAGCATGAAACGCAGCCGTTCGACCGGATAGCGCGGGTCGAGCGGCACGTAGCAGGCGCCCGCCTTGAGCACCGCGAGCAGCGCGACCACCAGGTCGCCGCCGGGCGGGAGGCAGACCGCCACCGGCGACTCGACCCGGACGCCGCGGGAGACGAGCACCCGGGCCAGCGCCCCGGCCCGCTCGTCGAGCTCGCCGTAGGTGAGCGTGCGGCCCTCGTGCGGGACGACGACCGCGGCCGCGCCGGGCGTGGCGGCCGCGCGCCCGGCCACGAGCTCGTGCAACGGCAGGGCGGGGTACGGCGACCGCGGCCCGTGCCAGGAGCTCCCCGTCTCCCCCGCGGGCATCAGCGGCAGCCGCGACAGCGGGCGGGCGGGGTCGGCGGTGGCGGCGTCGAGCAGGGCGAGGAGCCCCTCGGCCAGCCTGGCGATGGTGGCCGGGTCGTAGAGGTCGGTGGCGTACTCCAGCCAGCCGCTCAGGTCACCCTCGGCGTTCTGGAGCTCCAGCGTGAGGTCGGTCTTGGTGGTGCCGGTGCCGATCTGGCCGCGCACGTCGTACGGAAGCTGGTTGAAGGCGATCTGGTAGAGCGGGGTGCGGGAGGGGTCGCGCGGCGGGTTCAGCTCGCTGACGATGCGGGCGAAGGGCACGTCCTGGTGGTCGAGCGCGTCGATGACGGTGGTCCGCACCCGTTCCAGCGCCTCGGCGAAGGACGGGTCGCCGCTCAGGTCGGTGCGGAGCGGGAGGGTGTTGACGAACATGCCGATGAGCGGGCTGAGCTCGGGCTGGTCGCGTCCGGCGACGGGCGAGCCGATCACCACGTCGCTCTGCCCGCTCCAGCGGGCGAGCAGGGCGGCGAACGCGGTGAGCAGCACCATGAAGGAAGTGCTGCCCGTGCGCCTGGCCAGGGCGGCCACCCGCCCGGTCAGCGCGGCCGGGACGGTGAAGGGGTGGTTGGCGCCCGCGTGGCCGAGCTCGGCCGGTCGCGGGCGGTCGGGGGGCAGCTCCAGCGGCACCGATCCGGCCAGGCGCTCGCGCCAATAGGCCAGGGACGCCTCGAAGCGCTGCCCGCGCTGCCAGGCGGCGTAGTCGGCGTACTGCACGGCCAGCTTGACGAACCGGGGCTCCCGGTTCTCGCGCAGCGCGTGGTACGCCTCGGTGAAATCCTCGGTGAAGATCTGCATCGACCAGGCGTCGAAGACGGTGTGGTGGGCGACGAGCACCAGCCGCCACTGCCCCTCGCCGAGCCACACCAGCCGGGCCCGCCACAGGGGCGCGCCGTCCAGCGCGAACGGCTCGGCGGCGTCGGCCGCGGCCAGGGCGGCGAACTCCCCGGGACGGCCGGACAGGTCGGTGCGGGCCAGCCGGACCGCCGCCTCGGGGGCGATCAGCTGCACGACCTCCTCGCCGCGCAGCTCCAGGCGGGTCCGCAGCGGCTCGTGCCGCTCGGCCACCACCCGCAGCGCCCGCTCGACCAGGCCGGGCTCGACCGTGCCGAGCCGTTCCAGCGGGGAGACGCCGGCGATGTTGTAGAGCGGCACGCCGGGCAGCAGCCCGGTGAGGAACCAGACGCGTTCCTGCGCGTACGAGGCGGCGAAAGCGTCTTCGGTCACAGGCATGCGCGTATCTCCCGGGTGATCGGCTCCAGCGCGCTGACCTCGCCGATCGTGGCCAGCCAGTGCCACTGGTCGAGCGCGTGGTAGAGCCGGTAGAACGCCAGCCGCTCGGCAAGGTCGCCGGGCAGGTCGCCGTACCCCTCGTAGAGGGCGCGGCGGCGGAGCGGGTCGTCGCGGACGGCGAAGTAGTCGGTGCGGGCCAGGTCCATCAGGGGGTCGCCGCCGAGCGCGTTCTCGACGTCGATGAGGCCGGTCAGCTCCCATCGCCCGGCGCGTTCGGCGACCATGACGTTGCGTTCGTGGAAGTCGTGGTGCAGCAGGACGGGCGTGGTGCGGCGGGCCAGCAGGTGGCGGTCGGCGCGCAGGCGGGCGACGAGCGCCGCGTGCAGGGCGGGGTCGCCGCCGAACTCGGCGAAGTGGGCGGCCTTGAGTTCGAACTGGCCGCCGACGTAGGCGTCGTTGGTGGGCTCGGGCACGCCGTCGAGCGGGCCGAACGCGGGCACCGGCACGCTGTGCACGGTGCGCAGCAGGCGGCCCATCTCGCGGTAGAGCCGCTCGACGGTCTCCCGGTCCAGGCCCGCGGAGACCTGCGAGAGCGGCCGTCCCGCCACCTTGGTCATGATCAGGTACGCCTGGGGCAGGTCGCGCCTGGAGTCGTCGGCCCGGACCACGTCGGGCGCGGCCGCGCCGGTGCCGCCGAGCAGCTCGTAGACCTGCCGCTCCTTGCGCATGCGCTCGGTGAACAGCCCCGGGTAGAGCTTGACGATCAGCTCGCGGTCGCCGGTCCTGACCTCGTAGACGGCGCTGATCTCGCCGCCGGTGCGCAGCAGCACCTTCTCGACCGGCTCCCCGAGCAACTCGCTCGCCTTGGCCGCGCTGAGCGGCATGGTGAGCGCCTTGGCGAAGGCGGGAGCGCTCCAGGCGAGGCTGACGACGTTGCCCGCCCGCTCCCGCAGCGCCCGTGCGCCGACCAGGTCGTCGGGGTCCGCCTCCGGCACCGCCTCGTCGAACCCGGCCAGTACCGGGATCCGCATGGCCACCAGCGCGAGGACGGCGATGCCCAGGCCCAGCATGACGTACATGAACGCGATGCCGCGCCCCTCACCCACGCCGATCACCGCGCCGACGGTGTCGGCCAGCGCGCCGCCGGGCAGGAGCAGCGGCTCCAGCAGCCGCTCCCCGAGCGGGGCGACCACGGCCATGCCGACCGGGAGCGTCGACCAGGAGATCATCTGATTGAACGCCATCACCCGGCCGTGGAACCGCTGCGGCACCTTCACGTGGATGATCGTCATGAAGACGCCGTTGACCACGGACAGGCTGCACCACAGCCCGAACGCGCCCAGGCCCACGGTCAGCGGCGAGGCGTACGCCCCGATGACGACCGCGAACAGGCTGAGCAGCAGGGTGCCGAGCAGCACGGCGCGCATCCGGCGGCGGCGCGGCCCGCCCCACAGCGCGACGATCACGCCGCCGAGCGTGGCGCCCAGGCCGCCGACGAACGAGATGCGGCCGGCGGTGTCCAGATCGGCGAACGACAGCACCAGCGGCGAGATCGACATCAGCACCGCGGCCAGCATGACGTTCAGCACCGCGAAGTAGAGCAGCGCGGCCCGCAGGTGGCGGTTGCCCAGCGACATGCGGAACCCGGCGGCGAGCTCGGCGGCCAGCGTCTCGCGCCGTTCCAGCGCCATCGTGGCCGGGAAGCGGATGACCGCCAGCGCGGCCAGCACCACGGCGAAGCTGACCACGTCGATCACCAGGATGCCGCCGAGGCCGATCCCGGCCAGCAGCGCGACGGCCAGCAGCGGGGCGACGAACTGGGAGGTGCCGACGAGCATCTGCACCACGCCGGCCGCGTGCCCCAGGTAGCGCTTCGGCACCAGTTGCGGCAGCGCGGCGGTGTAGGCGAGCCGCTGGAAGACCAGCATGACCGAGAGCAGGGTGATCAGCGGATAGATGTGCCAGGTGGCCAGGGCGCCGGTCCACAGCAGCACGCCGAAGGCCAGTTGCACGCCGCCGGCCAGGCAGTTGCCCAGCACCATCATGGGCCGTTTGCCGTGCCGGTCGACGAGCGCGCCGATCAGCGGGGCGGCCAGCACGCCCGGCATGATCGCGAGCGCGACCAGCAGGGCGAAGTTCAGCAGGGAGCCGGTGGTGGTGTAGACCCAGATCGGGATGGCGAAGTCGGTCACCGCGGTGCCGACCATGGACAGGAGCTGGAACGCCGAGACGGCGAGGAACCGGCCCATGCTGGGCTCCGGCGCCCGCCCCCGGGGCGGCGGAGCCTTCCCGTCCCGGGCCGATGTCTCCTCGACCCACCACCCGGCGGCGGGGCCGCGGGCCTGGCGGCTCAGCTCGGCGGCCGAGCCGTACTCCATCGCGATGTGCGTGTTGGTGAGGATCTGGGCCAGGTCGTCGGCGCGGTACTTGAGGTAGTAGTGGCCGGCCTCGTCGAGAACCGCCAGCGCGGTGGTCCGGGACAGGAAGTGCCACTCGCGATACCGCTCGCGGTAGTAGTCGGTGGCCGGATCCTGCTCGCCCACGACGGCGATGACCGGGGCGCGCAGCGGCTCCGCCCGCTCCGACAGCATGCGGGTGAAGGACTCCTCCGCGATCAGCGTGTCCCGCCGCTGGTTGCGGACCATGAACCTGACCTGCTCCTCGTCCAGGCCGGAGATGTCGTTGCCCATGGCCTTCATGCGGTTCTCGTAGGAGCGGTCGCCCCGCAGGCGGTCGGTGCGCAGCAGCCTGCCCAGCGGCCCGGCGATCCGGCCGCGCGGACGGGCGAACGGGAAGATCGCGCCGATGTAGACGGCGACCGGCTCCCGGCCCCGGGCCTCCAGCCGCCGGGCGACCTCGGCGGTGACGGCGCCGCCGATGCCGCAGTGGCCGTACAGGGCGATGGGGCCGTCGATGCCGTCCAGGATCTCGTGTACGGCCTGCTCGATGACCTCTTCCAGCGGCATCACCGGCTCGTCGGGGCGGCCGGGGTCGTGGCCGGGGAAGGCCATGGAGTACAGCGCGCACTCCTCGGGCAGGGCGTCGGCCAGCGGTTGGTAGACCAGGGCGCTGCCGCCGCCGTACGGGAAGCAGACGAGGGTAAGCGCGGGGGTGACGCGCGAGCGGGTGAGGCGGTGCAGCAGCTCGCGCGGCCCGTCCTCGGCCGGGGCGGGGCCCTCGATGAGCTCGGCCAGGGCGCGCACGGTGGAGTGCCGGAACAGGTCCATGACCCCCACCGAGCGGCCTTCGGCCGGGGCCAGCAGCGTGCGGAGCCGGGCCACCACCTGGATGGCGACCAGCGAGTGCCCGCCGAGGTCGAAGAAGTCGTCGTCGGCCCGGATGCCGGGCACGCCGAGCAGCTCGCTCCAGATCCCGGCGACGGCGATCTCCGCGGGGGTGGCCGGCGGGGCTCCGTCGCCGCTCGATCGGGTGGGAGCGGGCAGCGCGGCACGGTCCACCTTGCCGTTGGGGCTGAGGGGCAGCGCCTCCAGCCTCACGTAGGCGGTGGGCACCATGTGGTCGGGCAGGATCTCCTTGAGCCGGGCGCGCAACCCGGTCACGTCGGCGCCGGTGACGACGTAGGCCACCAGGCCGTCGGCGCCCGCCACGACCAGCGCCTCGCGTACGCCCGGGTGCTCGCGGAGCACGGCCTCGACCTCGCCCGGCTCGACCCGCTGCCCGCGGATCTTGATCTGGCCGTCGGCCCGGCCGAGGAACTCCACGGCGCCGTCGCGGCGCAGCCGGGCCAGGTCGCCGGTGCGGTAGAGGCGCGAGCCCGGCGGCCCGTACGGGTCGGCCAGGAAGCGTTCGGCGGTCAGGCCGGGCCGATCGTGGTAGCCCATGGCCACCTGGACGCCGCCGATGTACAGCTCTCCGGCCACGCCGGGCGGCACGGGACGCAGCCGCGCGTCGAGGACGTGGACGCGGGTGTTCTGCACCGGACGGCCGATCGGTATCCGGCTCTCGCCCGGCACGCAGCGCCAGGCCGTCACGTCGACGGCGGCCTCGGTCGGCCCGTAGAGGTTGTGCAGCTCCACGTGCGGCAGCCGCTCGAAGAACCGGGCCGCGACGGCGACCGGCAGCTCCTCCCCGCTGCAGATGACCCTCTTCAGCGACACGCAGCGCTCGACGTCCTCCTCCTCCAGGAAGGCGGCGAGCATCGACGGCACGAAGTGCATGGTCGTCACGCCGCCGGACACGACGAGGTCGCGCAGGTAGGCGGTGTCGCGGTGGCCGCCGGGCGCCGCCACGACCAGGCGGGCGCCGGTGATGATCGGCCAGAAGAACTCCCAGACCGACACGTCGAACCCGGCGGGCGTCTTCTGCATCACCGCGTCGGCGGCGGTCAGGCCGAAGCGGCGCTGCATCCAGTCCAGGCGGTTGACGATGCCGGCGTGGGAGTTCGGCACGCCCTTGGGGCGTCCGGTCGAGCCGGAGGTGTAGATCATGTACGCGGGACAGGCCGGGGTCAGCGGCGTGTCCGGCAGGTCCTCCCGCTCGCGTACGGTCTCCTCGGGCAGCAGGATCGCGGCCCGCGCGTCCCGCAGCATGAAGTCCAGGCGTTCACGGGGATAGTCGGGGTCGAGCGGCACGTAGGCGGCGCCGGCCCGGACCACCGCCAGCAGGCTCACGACCAGGTCGAGGGAGCGTTCCAGGGCGACCGCGACCCGGACGCCCGGTCGCGCGCCCAGGTCGCGTAATCGCCGGGCCAGCTCGCCGGAGCGCCGCTCCAGCTCGGCGTAGCTGAGCCGCTGCCCATCGAACTCCAGGGCGACCGCGTCGGGCGTACGGGCCGCCTGCTCCTCGAACAGCTCCCCCAGCGTCCGGTCCGCGGGGTACGGCACACTCGGCCCGGCCGCGAGGGCCAGGACGCGCTCGCGCTCCTGCCCGGTCAGCATCTCCAGGTCCGACACCCGCCGGTCCGGATCGGCGAAGGCGGCGCGCAGGAGCGTTCCGAATCGGACGCCGAGCTCCTCGACCGTGGCCTCGGCCAGCAGGTCCCGGTTGTAGACGAACAGGCCGTCGAGCCCGCCGTCGCGCTCGGTGAGGAACAGCTCCAGCTCGAAGGGGGCGGCCGTGGCCGTCAGCGGGTACGGCTCCGCCGCGAGGCCCGGCCAGGCGGCGCTGTCCGCGTCGTAGCTGCGCAGCGCCAGCGCTGCCTGGAACACCGCGGTGCGCGAGACGTCCCGGGCCAGGCCGAGCTCGCCGACGAGCTGCTCGAACGGCAGCCGCTGGTGCTCGAAGGCGTCCAGCGTGCTCCGCCTGACCCGGGTGAGCAGCTCGGCGAAGGTGGGGTCGCCCGCCAGGTCGGCGCGCATGGCCAGCATGTTGACGAACATGCCGATGAGGGGTTCGAGCTCGCTGCGCGGGCGGCCGCCCACCGGTGTGCCGATCGCGAAGTCGGGCCGGCCGCTGTGCCGGCCGAGCAGCACCTGGTAGACGGCGAGGACGACCATGAAGAGCGTCGCGTCGTGCTCGCGGGTCATGCCGTGCGCGGCGGCCAGCGCGTCGGGGCCGAGCCTGAAGCTGTGGGAGCCGCCTTCGAAGGTGGCCACCGCGCCGCGCCGGCCGTCCAGGGGCAGATCGATGGGCGGCACTCCGGCCAGCCGCTCGCGCCAGTAGGCCAGGTCCGCCTCGTCCGCCGGGCGGCCGCGCTGCCACACGGCGAAGTCGCCGTACTGCAGGGCGAGCTCGGGCGGCTCCTCCCCCGCGTAGACCGTGCGCAGCTCCCCGGCCAGGATCTCCAGCGACCAGCCGTCGCCGGCGATGTGGTGCAGGGCTACCAGCAGGATGTGGTCGTCGTCGGCCAGCCGCACGAGCAGGGCGCGCAGGGGCGGCTCGGTGGCGAGGTCGAAGGGCCTGGCCAGCTCGGCGCTCAGGAGCTCACGGGCCGCCGCCTCGTCCGGGGCGCTCAGGCGGCGCAGCTCCGCCTGAGCGGTGCCGGCCACCTCGACGCGGGGGCGGCCGTCGGGGTCGGCGGGGAAGCGGGTGCGCAGGATCTCGTGCCGGGCCACGACCGTTTCGAGGGCTCGGTGCAGCCGGTCGGCGTCGAGGCTCCCGCGCAGGCGCACCACGTAGGGGATCGTGTAGGCGGCCGTGCCGGGAGCGAACTGCTCCATGAACCACAGCCCTTCCTGGGCGTGGGTCAGGGGGATCTCCGCGTCGGCGGGACGGCGCGGGATTCCGGTCGGCTTGCCGTTCGACCTGCGGCGCAGGCGTTGCTCCAGCAAAGCTCGTTTGGTGTCTGAGAGGTGGGCCCCACCTGAGGAAAGCTCCGCCGAGGTCGCCAACTACCGCCTCACCTTCTGTGGTGAATGTCACATTAACGAGATTTGTCCACACCGTGACGGTGAAGTCAAGCGGGGGCCGCCACGAGCTGTCCGCGATCGAAAAGGCGTCCTGTCCGCCCAGGTCGGACGCTTGACGTCGCTGGTCCGGCTCCGTTCAGCCGGCGGCCGGCAGTCGGTCGTCGGGCTCGGTCACGCGGCGGCGGACGAGGTAGCCGAAGACCAGCGTGGTGCCGAACATGAGCACCCCGTAGACCGCCGGCGGCACCGCCATCGTCGAGTTGGCCAGCAGCGACGGGCTGAGCGCGATCGTGATGGCCAGGGTGCTGTTGTGGATGCCGATCTCCATCCCGGAGGCGATCGCCTGCCGCCGCTCCACCTTGAACAGGCGTGGCAGCCAGTAGCCGACGGTCAGGCTGATCGCGCTGAACAGCACCGCCACCAGCCCGACCGAGGCGAGGTAGCCGCCCAGCCGCTCCCGCTCCTGCACGATCGCCCCGATGATCACCGCGGCCAGCACGATCGCCGACAGGATCCTGACCGGCTTGTCCATCCGGTCCGCGAACCTCGCGCTGAGACGCCGTACGATCATGCCGATCGCGACCGGCACCAGCACGATGGCGAAGACCTGCACCACCTTGTCGGCCTGCAGGCCGATGTCCGGCCCCGACCCCACGAAGTAGTCCAGCGACAGGTTGACCACGACCGGCAGCGTGAACGCGGCCAGCACCGAGTTCACCGCCGTCAGGCTGACGTTCAGCGCCACGTCGCCGCCGAACAGGTGGCTGTAGAGGTTGGCGGTCGTCCCGCCGGGCGAGGCCGCGAGCAGCATCATCCCGGCGGCGAGCAGCGGCTCCAGCCCGAACAGCACGACCAGCCCGAAACAGACGGCCGGCAGCACGAGCAGCTGCGCGACCAGGGCGATGACCACGGCCTTGGGGCGGGTGGCGATCCGCGCGAAGTCCTGCGGCGCGAGCGACAGACCCAGCCCGAACATGATCAGCGCGAGCGCGGCGGGAAGCATGACTGTGGTGAGAACGGACTGCTGCAAGGGGGAACCACCGTTCCTCAGGGCGAGAACCGCTGCCCTTGTCTAACAGCCCGATCCCTCCCCGATCAATACATCCGTCCCATTCGTAACCTCCGCCGCCACCAGGAACAGCAGCGTCGTGGCCAGGAACGGCCCGGCGGCGACGTCCTCGATCCACCGCTCGGCGCCGGCGTCCAGGAAGCCGGCCTCGATGGCCCGGGTCACGTTGCGGCGCAGGCCGAAGACCCGGTCGGCGGTGGCGAAGTCCCGATACACCGGCGCCACCGTCACCACGGCCCGCACACCGAGCCCCGCCTCCGCGCACAGCCGCGCGAGGCCACGGCCCACGGTCCCGTTGCGGATCCTCTCCGTGGCGATGAACCGGGTCAGCTCCCTGCCGACGGCCGGATCCCGGGAGTCGACGAGCAGCCCCTCCCAGTCCGGCTCGGCCAGGACGATCCGCCCGCCGGGACGCGCCACCCGGCGGAACTCGGCCAGCACCCGCGACGGGTCCTCCACATGCTGCAGCACCCGGTCGGCGCGAGCCCGGTCGACGCTGCCGTCCGGCAACGGCAACGCGTGTACGTCACCGCCGCGGATCTCGACCAGCCGGTGCCGCGCCGTACGAGCGCGGGCTTCGGCGAGCATGACGGGGTCCCTGTCGACCCCGACGACCGAGCCGTCCGGCGCGACGACCTCGGCCATCGCGGCGAGGTCGGTCCCCGGCCCGCAGCCGAGGTCGAGCACCCGCTGGCCGGGCCGGAGGTCGAGCAGGTCCACAACCTGCCGCTTGTACGCCCGGCCCGGCGGGCTCGCGGCGACCTGGTCGAGGTAGACGATCGGGTCAGGGCGGGAACGACTGTCGATCATGCCCACAGCCAAGCAAACGGATGTGCAGATTCCGTGCATGCCAGTGCGGCCACTGCCGCCGAGGAGCACGGCACTGGCATGCGCCCTCAATCGCCCGCGAGGCCGAGGCGTCGGCACCTGAGTCAGGTCGGCATCACCCGTGATCGTGCATCTGCGCGGCGAACCAGTCGAGACCGGCGACCACGACGTCGAAGACGGCCACGTTGGCCAGCAGGGTGTTCTTGATTGACGGATAGAGCTCCAGCTTGGCCACGGGAATGTCGACGCCGGGCGCGGCATTCAGTCGCTGCCGCAGCTCCTCGCGCATCGCCGGGTCGTCGAAGGGCGGGCGCCTTTTGAGCACACTGAAGGGGACTTCGACGGTCTTGGCGTAGAAACGCAGGACGCTGACGGGTTTCCCGTCGACTTTGATGATCGGTGCACAGGAGGCGTTGGCCGCCGAGCCGTACTGCACCTCACCACCGTGTGACCGCCAGTGATCCAGCACGCGCTGCACAGCGCCAGCGGCCTGAGGGCCGCTCTGCTCGCTGAGCTGGCTCACGAAGCGCTGTTCCCGCTCAGTGAGCACGTGGGGTGCCGTGTCGCTGTCTCCCACGGCCTCGCCCTCCACCAGGTCGGCGGCTCCGGGCAGATCGAGCAGCTCAGCCAGCTCACGTGCGCTGATGTGCTGGTCGAGCGCCGCGCGACCGCTCCCGTCGAACGTGACGCCGTCGGCTCGCAGCACGTCGTGGACGTTTCGTTCGTCGTCTGGCTCGATCCAGCGGAAGCCATCGGAGACCTGGCCGGACTTGGTGAGCACCCGGTGCGCATTGAGTACCGGGACGGTCGACAGGTGCACGCCTACAGGGACCGCGTGGGAGCCGATCAACTCAGCCAGATCGGAGTAGGACGTCCATGTGGCGGGTGGCAGCGTTGCCAGCGCGTTGTGCAGCAACGTCCAGTCACGCGACGCGGCGCTGCCCCGATTGTCCTCCTCAGGTCCAGGCCAGATGGCGATCACCCGATCCGCCATTCGATCGGCCCGTGCCCAGATCTCGTCCTTCCCCCAGCGCTCGCAGGTAGCGATCTCCTGATTCATCACCAGTCCGCTCTGCCTGAGCTGCTTGCGCTTCACGGCGAAGGAGCTGTTGCTCAACTCGGAGTTGTAACCGCTGAGGGTGAGGTTGCCCAAAGTGTGCACGAGCTGCCGGTGCAGCAGGTCGGTGTCGCCCGTAGCGGACAGTTCACCCACCCAGTCGGCGGTCATCGATTGGGGCAGGACATGCTCTATGGTGATCCGCTTGTCGGCCAGATCCACCCGTTCCTTGCTGCCCAGCGACTCCTCGATGCGGCGCAGCACCAGCTTCTTCTGTCCAGTACGGCCCTGCCAGTAGAAGGCACGGCTGCGGATTTCTTCACGCATCTGGGCGTCGGACGGCCAGTAGAGGCGGGCCGGTGACAGCGCGGCCCGCACAAACTGCGGCACATCCTCTTCAGGAGTCAGTTGTACGGCCAGCCTCTGGAAGATGCGGTTGAGGTTACCGGTGGTCACGCCGGCGATAAGGCGACGGACCAGGAAACTCTCGACATATTCCAAGGTCTGCGTCACCTCCTCATCGCTGACAAGACCATCTTCACGGAACTCCAGAAGCCGCATGACCAGCGGGTAAGTAGTCGAAGCCTGCCACTCCTTGAGGAAGCGCAGCCGCCCGGCGAACAGCAGGTCGTCACCAGGGGTAAGGATCTGGCGAAGATGCCTGGCGCGGCGGTGCAACTCCCGAACGTACTCCTCGATCTTCACCTCGTCGCCCGCGAGGCCCTGCAGGAGCTGCTGGTGACCCCGGTAGACGGCGTTGTACTGAGCCTCCTCGCCTCCCTTGAGTACGAGCACCAGGTACATCAGCTGTTCCCTGCCTTTATCGTCAAGCAGGTCCTGAATCGGCTTCCAGTATTCGTCGTGGACGTGCTGCCCACGACTGGGCAGACACATGAACACGTAGTTGCGGATCAGATCGACCTGGCTGAGCCGCATACCGGTGTTGTTGATGGACTCGAAGATGCGAAAGGCGTTGTCGTCCTTCTCCACGAGGATCTGTACCAGATTGAGCCGGTCCAGCAGCACTGACTCCACCCGGACGATGTCATGCGGATCGGCCGGGTCGTCGAACTCGTTCAGCACGGTCCTGAAGAACTGGTAGGCATTGCCGACGAGGCTGTCCGCCCTGCCTTCGGGCGATCCGTCCACGCACGCCTTGAACGCCGCCCGGTCCCCCTGCGTCGGCAACAGGCGGTAGCGCATCTCCCCCTGTTGGAATTTGTTGATCAGGTGCAGCTCGTTGATCCGTTCGCGAGCTGTCGGCTCCTCGGCCACCCGATGGTCCCGGATCGCGCACAGTGCCAGCATCAGCGTAGTCAGCCGCTGCTGACCGTCCACCACGATCCACTGCGACCGGCTCGGGGCCAGCTCAGGCCCCGGCGCCAGGACCACCGATCCCAGGAAGTGACTGGGAGCGTTCAGCCTGTCCTCGGCCAGCACGTCCACCTGGGCCGTGATGTCGGCCCAGAGCTGGGCCAGATGCGGGCGTTCCCAGGTGTACTGGCGCTGGTACAGCGGCACCAGCAGTTGCTGGTCCCCCTGAATAAGTTTGCGAAGGGTGGTCTCGTTCGCCTTCATTCCAGCCTTTCCGACCGAGCGGATCCGGACACCTTGCGTATCCAGCGTCACGGTAAGCGACCGGCATGCCGTTGGTCATCGGGATGTCGAAACTGCTCCATCAGACACCAAGGGCAGCGAGTGATGGCCGCGTCTGTGATGTCGCTCGCTGCCCTTTGCCGGCGGCCTTGCGCAGGAGGTCGACCAGGCCCCGCTTTCCCTCGAAAAGCTGGACGCCGCGTCGTGCTGGCCGGACGGCGGCATGGTGATCTCCGGTGTGGTCGTTCCGGCCGTACCCGTCCACCGGCGATCCTGTTACGTGGCAGGCATTGTCACAGAGGGCTCGGCGTCCCTACGGTGGCGTCATGAAATCCGAGGTGCTGGTGACCCTTCCGCCTCAAGGCCGCGATTGGTACAACGATCCGGCCGGCGTGGGCGCGAGAGGCGGCTGTAGTCAGCATGGCATCTCCTGCCCCAATTCGATCTACGCCAGTGTGGTCCTACGCGACGGTGGGAGCGATGACGTGCGCTGGGCCGTGTGTCGACGAGGCCTGATCGCTCTCAAGGGCGATGACCTCATCCCCGGAGAGGCGCCATAGATCACCCGCCCTTGGCGAATGTGGTCCACCTAACGGACCTCCATTTGTGACCATCCGGGATGGGACTCAGGAGAGAGCGCGGTGCATCGCCTGAAGCTCCTTGTACACCTCATCCCATGGGAATGTGGCCGCTCCCGGTTCTCCCGAGCTCGGGGCGGGAAGTCGTTCAGGATCGAGGATGATCTTCACACCCCACCTCCGGAGAAGGGTCACGCTGTCGACGAAGGCGGGATGGCGGGCGAGGGCGACATTGGGCCAAGGGACGGCGAGGATCGGCAGCCCCAGGCCCAGAGCTTCGTTCAGCAATCCGAGCGCCAAGGTGTCGCTGTTGCCCTGCGCCCACTTGTTGATCGTGTTGAAGGTGGCGGGAACGACGGCGATGGCGTCCGCCGGAGGGAGGACGTCGGGCTCCTGAGGGCGCTTGTAGTCGCTGCGCACCGGGTAATCGGTGACGCCGCTCAGGCGCGCACCATCGACGAACTTCACCCCTGACGGGGTCGTCACCACGCAGACCGTCCAGCCTCCGGCCTGGACCTGCTCAACGAAGTCCGGCAGTTGGGAGGCAGGTCGACCACCACACGCGATCACATAGAGAACCGGCTTACCACTCGTCATGTTCAACCGCTCCAACCCGCAGAAATATCTCATCGTCACCAAGCGATCACCCATGGAGAAGGCTAATGTGGTGGCGTCGAAACCTTACGCTCAAGGTCGTATCGCGGTGACGCATCATGAAGATCAAGCCGACGTCGATCAGCGTATCGGCCAGCGTGTTCGCAGGCTTCGGCTCCAGCGGGGACTGGGCCTTCGGGCATGTGCGGAGCTCTGCGGACGTACCGAGGAGTGGCTGCGCCAGGTTGAGCGCGGCGAGCAGCGTCTCGATAAATTGTCCACGCTTGTGACCCTGGCCAAAGTTCTGGGCGTTCGCGACCTGAGACTCATCATGGAGGAACGTCTGGACGGGCTGACTTGCGATATCGCCGAGGGTGGCAGGGTGAGTCACAAGGCGGTGCCCTCCATCAGGCAGGTATTGTCGGCGCCCCTCTTCCCGGCGCGGCCTGTGGTCGATCTCAGCTCGGAGATCGGGCGAATGAAACGGCGACTGGACGTGGCCTGGTCGGAGTGGCACCGATCGGCGAGGCCGTACACGGCTCTTGGTGTCGTCGCTCCGGGGCTGCTCCGCGACGCGCTCGTTCTCCATCGGTCAGCGCAGCCGTATGAACGGCACGGGACCTGGGCGATCATTGCCGAGGTCTTCCAAATATCGCAACGGTTCCTGTATTGCGTCGGCGAGCCGGACCTGGCCGCGCGGGCCGCCGATCGGGGGATGGTCGCGGCCGAGGAGACCGGTGATCCAGTTCTGATCGGGGCCTCGGCTTGGATGTCCACGATGGCAGCCCTCGGTGCCAGTCAGCCTGAGGAGGCGTGTGAAGTCGCCAGGACTGCGGCCGAATGCCTGAAGCCTGCCCTCAGGGCCTCCGAAACCGCTCTGTCGATGTGGGGATCGCTGCAGCTATTCGCCGCGATCGCCTACGCGAAAGGGCGCAAGACGGCTGATGCCTGGCGCCATTGGGATCTCGCCCAGCGGGCGGCCTCCGCCCTCGGTCCTGTTCATCACCACCCGCTGACGATGTTCGGCGAGGTCAACGTCGGTGTCTACGCCGTGGCGATCGAGGTGGAGACCGGCCGGTCGGCCGCTGCCATCGACCGCGCGAAGTCCATTGCGATCTCCAGCATTCCTTCCTCCAACCGCCGCGCTCAGCACCTCATCGACCTGGCTCGCGGCCAGCTCCGCCGTCATGCACCGGACGAGGCTCTGGCCTGTCTGCGTATGTCAGAACAACACTCCACAGAGACGATCATCTTCAGTCCTGTCGCCAGACAGGCCATCGCGGAGATGATCGACAAGCAGCGCCGACCGCCTTCCCCACTGCTGGACCTGGCTCTCCGGGTGCGAGCGATCACGTAAGTACGGCCCCAACCGCTGCTTGGGTTCGAGCGCTCATCGACGCCCTACCTTCGGCGGCATGAACACAGAGCACGTTGATCAGGAAGTCGCTCACCAGGCGTTGCTCAATCTGGCGGTGGAGCTGGAGGCCAGGCGTTTCCAGGTACGGCTGCGCGAGATCGAAGATCGCCCGCTGAGTATCACCGTCATCAACACGGCAGCGCCCATCCTCATCGAAAGCGTGCTGACCGCACCACACACCGACGGCACCCTCTGGTACTGGTTTCCTTGGCTCGCGCCTATCAGCCCCGTCGACAACGTCGGCTTGGCAGCGGACCGCGTAGAGCGCGTACTGGCCGAGATCGGACGACCGACCTCGTGAGCGACTCCGCCATGGGCATGCCCACTCCTTCGAATCTCCACGGTGAGCATGTCTCCCCACTCGACCCGGCACACGAGACAATTCGCTGGCACACCCCCGTCCCCCACACAGATCGGGTACGAGTGAGACGCCGTACCTGCTCCTGCGGTGGCGTCCTGTTCGAGCTGTGCGAGGTAGGAGGATCAGCGTTCATCCGACGTCTCGAGGTCTCCATGGGCAACGTCGCCATCCACGAGACCGACCGACTGCCGATGGTGCGTGCCGTACATCTTTGGCGGCGTCTCCGCCGAGGCCAGGCACGCTGAACCGGGTCCGTCAGACTCTGCGCGGTCCTGATCCAGGCGCGGCGGGCTCCCGGGCAGCAGTCGGTCGCCGTTGTCACCGGCGCCCCGCTCGGGGCACGGCACGGTGCCGATGTGTGAGCACTCGGGCTCCTCAGCAGGCTGGAGCTGGTGTGGGTCATGGACACGCTCGCACGTGACCTGGCGTTGCAGGTGACCGAGAGCCCCGGCGGCAGCGAGTACGCCGCTGCAGCGGATCCGTACTGGAACGACCGCTACCCCGGATGGTGACATCGGCCGCCATGCACCGATGCCGATGACCGAAGATTCGCCCAAGCCAGATGGTGAGAGGTCAAAACGCTGGTAGGTCGTCCGCTCAGGCGCCCGGATACTTGGTCAGCCAGTCTGCGCGTCTGGTGGTCCGGTGGCCGTGGGTCAGTTGGGTGACGAAGTCGTCGGACAGTTCGGTGATGGTGGCGCGTCCCTCCAGGGCGTTCAGCCACTCGCCGGGCAGCGCCGATTCGCCGTGGACGAGGCCCAGGATGTTACCGCACATCGCGCCCGTGGAGTCGCTGTCGCCCGAATGGTTGACCGCCAGCAGCAGGGCCCGCTCGACGTCGGGCTGGGCCATCGCGCAGTAGACGGCCATCGCGAGCGCCTCCTCGGCGACCCAGCCTCCGCCGAGGATCTCCAGCTTCTCCGGGGTCGGGTCGCCTTTGCGGGCGAGTGCGGTCGCGGCCCGGAGCGCCGCCGTGGTCTCCTCGTGCGCCGGGTAGGCGGCCAGGACCTCCAGGGCGCCCGCCACCGCGTCGTCGAGCGGCGCGTCGTGCATGAGGTGGTGGATCAGCACGGCGAAGGCGCCGGCCGCCAGCTGGCCGGTCGGGTGCCCGTGGGTGATCTGCGCGCATTCGGCGGCCAGGTCGAAGATCTGCCGTGGTGAGCCGCCCAGCAGCCCGAACGGCGCCGACCGCATGACCGTGCCGCAGCCCTTGGAGCGCGGGTTGACCGGCCCCGGCAGGCCGGGAGAGCCGTAGTGGTCCGGCTCGACGCGGAGCCCGGACAGGCAGGCGTTGCCGGGGGCGCGACGGGAGTAGAGCCATCCCTGCTCCCGCAGCCATCCCGTACGGTGATGCTCGCCTTGGCCGGGCGGCGGCGCGTCGTACCGCTGGGTGTCCAGCCAGCGCAGGTAGGCCGAGCGCAGCACGGAGGGAGGGTGGCAGATGCCTTTGAGCGTGACGCGCACGTCGGCGCGGATGAGGCCCTCCAGCGTGAAGAGCGTCAGCTGGGTGTCGTCGGTGACCAGCCCGGTCTTCCCCCGCCAGTCGGCGACGAGCCCGGTCACCCCCGCGCGGCCGTGCAGGGCGCGGATCCTGGCCAGTGACTCGAACTCGATCGGCGCGCCCAGGGCGTCCCCGATCGCACCTCCGAGCACGCAACCGCGCACCCGACCCACTTCCATGGTCACTCCGTTCGCCGCCGCCCGCCGCAGGCGACTCTAGACGCAGGCCGCGCCCGCCGTCACGGCGGATCCGGGACGTTTCCGGGGCCACGGCCGGCACGGCGGGCATCGTCCCAGGTACGGCAGGAAACCACCGGCGGGACTTCTCTGTCAGAATCCGGAATGTTCCAGGAACCCTCGCGGTCCGAGAGAGCAGGAGAGCCGATGAGGAGCAGAGTTCTCGGCGTCCTGGCCGTCGCCGTGACGCTGGTCTTCGCCTGGCTGATCAGCGCGTCCCCGGCCCGGCCGGCCGGGCTCACCGAGGTGACGGACTTCGGCGCGAACCCCACCGGTCTCCGGATGCACCTGTACGTGCCCCCCGGCGTGCGACCCCGGCCGCCGATCCTGGTGGCCGTGCACTACTGCACCGGCTCCGGCCCCGCCTTCCACGCCGGCACCGAGTTCGCCGCCCTCGCCGACCGGTACGGTTTCGTCGTCGTCTACCCGTCGGCGACCCGCAGCGGCTCGTGCTTCGACGTCTCCTCGCCGCAGGCGCTCAGGCGCGACGGCGGCAGCGACCCCGTGGGGATCGTCTCCATGGTCAGGTACGTCCAGCAGCGCGCCAACGGCGACCCCGGCCGGGTCTACGTCACCGGCTCGTCCTCCGGCGCCATGATGACCAACGTCCTGCTGGGCGCCTACCCCGACGTGTTCAAGGCGGGCGCCGCGTTCGCGGGTGTGCCGCTCGGCTGCTTCGCCGCCACCGACGGCTCCGGCTGGAACCGCTCGTGCGCCCACGGCACCCTCACCAGGACGCCCCGGCAGTGGGGCGACCTGGTACGTGCCGCGTACCCCGGCTACGACGGTCCCCGGCCGCGCATCCAGGTGTGGCACGGCACCCGGGACGGCACCCTGCGCTACCCGAACCTCGCCGAGGAGATCAAGCAGTGGACCGACGTCCACGGCCTCGCCCGGACCCCTACCGCCACCGACCACCCGCGGCCCAACTGGACACGCACCCGGTACGGCACCGCGGTGGAGGCGATCAGCCTGGACGGCGTCGGCCACACCATCCCGACCGCCGGCATGGCGGCCATGGCCGTCCATTTCCTCGGCCTCGACGACGGCCCCACGGCGACACCGGCGCGCCCGTCTAGGACTTCCAGGTGAGGGTGACCTCGAAGTTGCCCTCCGTCGCCGCCTTGGCGACCAGCCAGCTGGTGGTCCCGCTCACCTTGATCCCGAACTTCACCTGCACCTCGTCCGGCCGTACCTCCTTGATCTTCGCCAGCACGACGCGGGCGGCCTCGATGGCCGGCTCCAACGCATCCTGGACCGAGCCGGCGACCGCCTTGGCCCCGGCGGGCTGGTAGCCCGGCGGAGGGTCGATCTCGAAGGCCACGGTGGTGTGCTCGTCCACCTGATACCTGACGACGTTCGTCACACGGTTCCCTTCACCACTAACTCACCACGACAGCCGGACGGCGAGCACGCCCGCGGTCAGGCCGACCGCCACGCCTCCGGGGATCGCGGTCAACGCTAGAGCCTCGTGCTGGACGGGCACGACCCGCAGGCACGCGCCCGTGGCGGGGTCCCACAGGCGTACCGTGCGGTCATAGCTGGAAGTGGCGAGCAGCGCGCGGCCGTCCACGGTGACCGGGCAGGCGGCGGTGACCGTGTCGGTGTGCCCGCGGAAGGTGCGCAGGTGATCGCCCGAGGCCGGGTCCCACAGTCCGGCCGTCCGGTCGCGGCTCGTGGTCACCATGAGCGGGCGGTGGTCGTACCGAAGGGCGCACAGGCCGGTGACCGCCGCTCGCTCGTGCGCGACGAAGACGCCGTGCGCCAGGCCGGTCGCCGGGTCCCACAGGCGGACCGTCGTGTCGCGGCTCGCGGTGGCGAGCAGGGCCGGGCCGATGGCGCAGGCCGCGGTGACGGCGGCGGTGTGCCCGGTCATGGTGCGCAGGAGGGTGGCCGTGGCCGGGTCCCAGACGCGTACCGTGTGGTCGCGGCCGGTCGTCACCAGCATCCCCTGGACGGCGCACACGGCGGTGCCGCCCTTGTCGTGTCCCGCGAGAACGTGCAGGCACGCGCCGGTGGCCGGATCCCACAGCCGTACGGTCCGGTCCTCGCCGGTGGTCGCCAGGAGGCCGCGCCCATCCACGGTGAGGGCGCAGGCCGCGCTCACCGTGAACATGTGCCCGCTGAGGCTGCGCAGGTGCTTGCCCGTCTCCGGATCCCAGAGGTGAACCATGCTGTCGCGGCCCGTCGTCACCAGCGCGGGCCGGTCGCCGGCGCTGATCAGGCCGAGGCCGGTGACCCCGTACGGGAGCGTCCGGTGCGGGCGGTGCGTGGTGGCGGTGTCGGCCGCCCACAGGTGCACGGTGCGGTCGCGGCCGGTCGTGGCCAGCAGGGGCTGACCGTCGGAGGTGAGGGCGCAGACGGAGGTGACCGCGTCGGTGTGGCCGCCCAGGCTGCCGACCGGCTCTCCCGTCGCCGGATCCCAGATCCGGACGAACCTGTCGCCTCCCGTGGTGACCAGCAGCGTGCGCCCGTCCACGGTGACGGGACAGGCATGGGTCACCTCACTGGTGTGCCCGGTCAGGGTGTGCAGGGAGGCGCCGGTGGCCAGATCCCACAGCCGGACGGTCCGGTCGCGGCTGGTGGAGGCGAGCAGCGTGCGGCCGTCCACGGTGAGGGCGCAGACGGAGGTGACGCGGTGCGAGTGGCCTCTGGTCCCCTCGGTGTGGCCGGCGAAGGTGTGCAGGCAGGCGCCGGTGTCCGGGTCCCACAGGCGGATGGTCCTGTCCTGACTCGCGGTGACCGGCAGGTCACGGCCGCCGAGGGTGACGGCGCAGACCGCGGTGACCTCGCCGGTGTGCCCGGACAGTGTGCGCAGGCAGCGGCCGGTGACCGGGTCCCAGATCCGGGCCGTCCGGTCGTCGCTGGTGGAGACCAACAGGGTGCGGCCGTCCGCCGTCAGCGCGCACAGGCCGGTGACGCCATAGGTGTGCCCGGCCAGCGTGCGCAGGCAGGCGCCGGTCGCGGGGTCCCAGAGCCGTACGGTCCGGTCCATGCCGGAAGTGGCCAGCACCGTACGGCCTGCGAAGGTGAGCGCTCGGACGGCGGTGACTCCCGCGGTGTGCCCGGTGAGGGTGCGCACCCGCGTGCCCGTGGCGGGATCCCACAGGCGCACGGTCTCGTCCTCGCCGGCGGTGGCCAGGAGGGTGCGGTCCTCGACGGTCACGGCGCAGGCGCCGTTGACCGGGCCGTCGTGGCCGGTGAGGACCGTCTCCATCAGCCGGGGTTCGACCCGCGCCCACATCGCCCGGTACGGCGAGAGGTGCGGCATCCGCTGATAGGTGTCCCCCAGGGCGTCCAGGGCCTCGGCGATGCTCAGCATCCCCAGCCGCTCGTCCGGGCCGGCGGTCACCGCCTGCGGGACGGAGCGAAGCAGGCGGGCCCGCTGCTTGCCCTGCCGGGTGACCGCGCCGCGCGCGAGCGGGATCAGCCGCATCAGGTCGGCGTGCAGCGGGTGGTCGTCCACGGCGAGCAGCTCGTCCAGCACTCCCCCGTTGACCGCGTGCGGGGGCAGCGAGCGCAGCAGGTAGTCCGGGGCGGACGCCCAGCCGACGCGGACGCCGTACGCGAGGAAAGCCCTGGCGAGGGCCCGCTCGTCGTCCTCGCGCGGGTGGAACTCCGCCCTGGCCGCCAGCAACGTGTCGTTGAGCGCCTGGTGGAAGAGCCGGTACGTCCGCCCGGACTCCACCAGGAAGTTGGCGGCCGAGGATCCGGCGAACCTGATCAGCGCCTCCCGTTCCGGCGCGTGTCCGTACAGCGCCTGGATCGCCGTCCGCCACACCTCGACGGTCAGGCCCGGCGCCTGCGCGAAGGCCAGGGCGGTCAGCAGGTCACCGGCCTCGGGGCCCAGCTTGGCGAGGTAGTCGCGCAGCGCGCCGTCGACGGTGGGGCTGAAGGACAGCTCGCCGGGGCCGGCGGCGACGGTGTCGTGCAGGCCGTGCGCGCGGGCCATCAGCCCGGCGACGAGGAAGTTGCCCGCCGACAGCGCCGCGATCCGGTCGGCGACCGGGCGGGCCGCCCCGTCCTCCAGGTACGGGTTGCCGTCGGCGCGCGCGGACCGCAGGGTGGCCAGCGCGTACGTGGCGAGATCGGCCTCCCGGAACAGCGCGGGATCGTCCAGGTCGAGGAGTTCCCCGGCCCGCCCGAACCGGAGCAGCAGATCGCCCTCGTCGTCGCGGCGGCGGCAGCCCACGACGACCCGCACGGCCTGGCAGGTCTCCGCCAACGGCACCACGAGGCCGGTGATGAGCTCCCGCGCCTGGGCGGGCGTGCCGGCCTCGTCGAGCGCGTCGATGACCAGGTTGAGCCTCGGGCCGGCGTCCAGCGCCGCGACCAGGTCCTCCAGCCGCTCCGGTCGCGGCACTCCCGCGGCTCGGGCGATCTCCGCGGCGACGTCCAGCGCGGTCTTGCCTTTGGCGTGTACGGCGCAGCCGACCGAACCCGGTGTGGCCCGGACCGCGGTGTCGGAGTCGGGTAACCCGGCGCGGAGGGCTGGATCGGCGGTAGTGACGATCCTGCCGAGAACCGCCGATTTCCCCACCCCTGGGGAGCCGGTCACCACGAGCGCGCTGTAGGCGGGCCGCTCGCCGTCAAGCCAGGCGACGATGCGACTCAGCACCTCGCCGCGCCCGGTGAAGCGGTGGCCGCGCTCGCTGTCCCGGGAGACCCCGCGAGCCCGTGGCCGCCAGTGCCGCCCCGCCTCTGGATCATCGGTCAGCGACCAGCCCCAGGCGGTCATGGCCAGCTCCCCCGCCCGCTCCGCGCGGTAACCCAGCCGCGCCCGCGGCAGCAGGCGGTCGACCGTGTGCAGGGTGAGGGCCAGGCCGTCGCCCTGGGTGGACTCGTACCGGCCGAGCATCCCCACGACGGCCTGGTGCCGCTCGGACCACAGCCCGGAGCCGCTGAAACCCCGGGCGAGCGGGTGGCGGGACTCGGTGCGCAGCGCCACCCAGCCGTAGCCGGCCTGCGCGCCGACCGTGCCGCCCGCCTGGGTGGCGAACGGGCTGCCGTCCGGGAATCCGTACGCCGACCAGGGGGAGTCCTTCAGGACCTCGTCCTTCACGCAGGCCACCGGGGCCGGCTCCACGTCCGGCGGCTGCGGGCCGGTCAGGACGAGGAGCGCCACATCGGCCCCGACCTCGTCGCGCCGGCCTGCGCACTCGGCACGGAACAGGGTCAAACCGTCGTCCGACAGGGGGAAGCACACCCAGCAGACGCCGTCCTCCGGGACCACGTGCGCGCTGGTCAGCACCTGCCCATCGGCGACGAGGACCCCGGAACCGGCCGGGGAGACCCCCTCCTCGTCGGTGAACACCGCGACCACCCACGTACGCACAGGCATAAGCCCACCCTAGGCAGACGCGGGCCCGCCGGATGACGAGACCGCCAGGCCCGCTGCTCAGCCCCAGACCGCGTCGAGCAGTTGGGCATGTCCGCGACGGAGTCGGGGGGCACCAGCGGCGAACGTCTCCCACGGCACGGGATGGTCCGCGCCGAGGGTCGCCCTGGCCATCCGGCAGACGATCGCGATCTCCGACGGCAGCAGGTCGTCGGCTGACCGCGGTCTCCACGAGAACCGGCGGTTCAAATGTCCGGTAAGTGGCCGGTTGTCGCCCTCGCCCGGTTCCTCGCCAGAGGTAAGGCTTGAGCCAGCCCGACCTTCGGGTCAGCAGATGCGGACATGAGTCCGCACTGTTGGATCGAATGAAGGAGACGACCATGCGTACGAAAATCATGCGGATTGGGCAAGTAGCCATCGCTACGGCCGCGACGACTCTAGCCATGGCCGCACCCGCACAAGCCCACACGGTCAGGGTGGGAAACACTTGGGGCCACGCGGAGATCAACTCCAGCCATACGGAGCTGACTGTCTGCAGGAGGCTCGGCCACTACCCCGATTCCGACGTGTGGGGCACGGTGAGGTACAGCGGCGGCACTCTCATCCGCTATGACGCGCCGACGCTCAGCAGCTTGTGCTGGGTCCACCCCCTACGGTCCAACCCCACCGATATCAGATTCTGCTGGCGTCCTTCAGGAACGAACAACCAGTGCACGACGTGGAGAGCCGTCTGACCGTTCCTGCGGTTCTCGCTTCCGTGGTCCGTGAGCCTCAGGACTGACTGCGCAAACACGAAAATGCGCCCCACTCCTCCCAGCAGGAAGGAGCGGGGCGCACTCGTACATCAGCAGACCTGTCGCTGGGCGGCCGGAAGGTCCGGCCGCGGGGTGTTATCACCGCACCGGCAGGCCGGTGACGGCGCGGCCGATGATCATTCGCTGGATCTCGCTCGTGCCCTCGAAGATGGTGAAGATCTTGGCGTCCCGGTGGAAGCGCTCCACCGGATGGTCGCGGGTGTATCCGGCTCCGCCGAGGATCTGGATCGCCTGCTCCGTCACCCAGACGGCCGTCTCCCCCGCGACCAGCTTCGACATCGAGCCCTCCGCCTGCTCGAAGGGCCTGCCCTGCCTGGCCATCCAGGCGGCGCGCCAGGTCAGCAGGCGGGCGGTGTCCACGCGGGTCGCCATGTCGGCGAGGAGGAAGGCGATCGCCTGGTTCTGGCCGATCTTGCGGCCGAACTGCTCGCGTTCGCCGGCGTAGTCCCTGGCGTACTCGAAGGCGGCGCGGGAGATGCCCACCGCCATGGCGGCGACCGTGGGGCGGGTGGTCTCGAAGGTGCGCATGGCCCCCTGCTCGCCGGCTCGCTCGCCGTTGCGGACCCTGGCCAGGCGGGCGTCCAGCTTCTCCTTGCCGCCGAGCAGGCAGGAGCCGGGGATGCGGACGTGGTCCAGGACGACCTCCGCCGTGTGCGAGGCGCGGATGCCGTGCTTGGCGAACTTCTGGCCCATGGACAGGCCGGGTGTGCCGGGCGGGATGACGAAGGTGGCCTGGCCCCGGGTGCCCAGGTCGGGGTCCACCGAGGCGACGACGACGTGCACGTTGGCGATGCCGCCGTTGGTGACCCAGGTCTTGACGCCGTTGAGTATCCAGTCGCCGTTGTCGTAGGTGGCGCGGGTGCGGATGGAGCCGATGTCGGAGCCGGCGTCGGGCTCGGAGGCGCAGAAGGCGCCCAGTTTGACGTCGTTCTCGGTGCCGAACATCTGCGGCAGCCACTCCCCCATCTGCTCGGGGGTGCCGTTGGCGGACAGCGCGGCGGCGGCCAGGCCGGTGCCGACGAGCGACAGGCCGATGCCCGCGTCTCCCCAGAACAACTCCTCGAACGCGACCGGCAGTGCCAGCCCGCTCGGCTCGAACCACTGGGTGGCGAAGAAGTCGAGGGAGTAGAGGCCGATCTTGGCGGCTTCCTGGATGACGGGCCAGGGGGTTTCCTCGCGTTCGTCCCATTCGGCGCCGGCGGGCCGGATGACGTCGCGGGCGAAGGTATGCACCCAGCCGCGCACCTCGGCGACATCCTCGCCAAGATCAAGACTAAAGCCGCTCACGTGGTCACTTCCTGAAATTTCCGACACGGTAATACCCTACTGGTCAGTAGGTACGACCGGAAAGGTCAGGTCACGCGGCGGCGCAGCAGGCAGAACTCGTTGCCCTCGGGGTCGGCGAGGACGTACCAGGGCTCCTGGCCGCTCTGCCCGACGTCCGCGTGCGTCGCCCCGGCGGCCAGCAGTCGCGTCAGCTCGGCGTCCTGGTCGCGATCGGTGGCGTTGACGTCGATGTGCAGCCGGAGTTTCTGCAGCTTGGGGTCGTCGGACGGGCTGAGCACCAGCGTCGGCTGGAGCCCGCCGGATCCCTCGGCGGGCCCGATCTCGATGGCCCCCTCTTCGCGCTCGATCACGCTGAAGCCGAGCACCTCGCACCAGAACGCGGCCAGCCGCTCAGGGTCGCGACAGTCGAGCACCAATTCAGTGATCCGGCAAGCCATGCCGACCCCCTACCCACACCAAGACCAAAACAGGCAGGGCGGAACGGCCAAAAGCGGAACAGCCGGGGGTGGAACAGGCGGTCGCCGAACAGGCGGTGGCTCGGCCCAGGGCGACAGGTGATTGGCTCGCGATCCAGGGTGGGGCGGGTCAGCGGATAGGGCGGGTCAGTGGGTGGTGAGGGTGAACATCGGTGGGCGTTCGGCGATCGCGA
This sequence comes from Nonomuraea glycinis, assembly GCF_035920485.1. Lineage (GTDB taxonomy): Bacteria > Actinomycetota > Actinomycetes > Streptosporangiales > Streptosporangiaceae > Nonomuraea > Nonomuraea glycinis. Next base: position 6,948,364 of record NZ_CP109166.1, on the reverse strand, counting down.
TGTCGCTGGAGACGATCTCGTGCCCGACGCAGGCCCGCCGGAACTGGTCGAGGCAGGGCGACGGGACGTGCCACGTCTCGATCTTGCCCTGCCGTCGCAGGCGTGACCAGGCGGCCAGCATGATCTGCCCGGCCATGCCGCCGAGGGCCTCCGTCGACTGCGGGGCGTGCTCGCGGGAGCCGAGGTCCACCTGGGCGAACGCGTCCAGCCCCGCCAGGTCCAGCAGGTCGATGAGCAGCCCGAGCTCGACCCCGTACCGAGTGAGGAACGGCACCCGCTCCAGCGCCGAGCGGCGGCCCGCGTACTCGCCGGCGAGCGGCTGGACGAAGCCGGACAGCAGCGGCCAGTGCAGGTTGATCAGCGGGCGGGCGACGAGCTCGGTGACCCGGCCGCCGCCGTTGGGGGCGCCGTCGAACGGGCGGTCGTAGCAGCCCTTGGCGTAGGCCACGGTGGGATCGGTGAGCAAAGGCCCAAGCACCCCACTCACCAGCGAAGAGTGAAATTTCCGGATATCGGCATCTACGAAGGCCACGATGTCACCCGTGGTGACCGCCAGCGACTTCCACAGGGCCTCACCCTTGCCGTCGAGCGGCGGCAACTCCGGCAGGATGTCGTCCTGGGCGTGTACGGCGGCGCCCGCCCGAGCGGCCACCACCGCGGTGTCGTCGGTGGAGCGTGAGTCGATCACCACGATCTCGTCCACGAGGCAGGCCAGCTCCCGCCGGATGATCTGCACGATCTCCCCCACGGTCTCCCGCTCGTCGCGCGCCGGGAGCACCACGCTGACGCTGACATCCCCCTTGGCCTCGACCAGCGATCCGACCGGCCAGTCCGCGACGCTCGACGTACGGCGCCGCAACCAGCTATGAACTTCAGGCAGCATACGACCACCCCCGTTCATCAGGCTTTATCCCCGTTTTTCGCCCCGGCTAGTCGTCAGCTCAGGACCGCGTGCCGCTCCAGGAACGTGTAGACATCCGCCTCGTCCACGCCGGGGAACGAGCCGGGCGGCAGGGCGGCGAGCACGTGGGAGTTCGCGCGGGCCGACGGCCAGGCGTACCCCTCCCAGCGTTCGGCCAGGTCGGTGGGCGGACGGCGGCAGCAGTCGCCGTTGGGGCAGCTCGACCTGGTGCGGTTGGTGGTCTCACGGCCACGGAACCAGCGCGACTCCTTGAACGGCACGCCCAGGGTGATCGCGAAGTCCCGCTCCCGGGACGGGTCCACGTGGGCCACGCAGAAGAAGGTGCCGGTGGGCGAGTCGGAATACTGGTAGAAGACGGAGAACCGGTCGGGCGAGGTGAAGACCTGCCGCCCCGACCACTGCAGGCACATCCGCTGCCCCTCGATCGCGCCCTGCTCGTCGGCGGGGAAGACGATGCCGTCGTTCTCGTACGCCTTGTAGATGATCCCGCCGGCGTCGTTGCGCACGAAGTGGCAGACCAGGTCGAGATGGTGGGTGGCCAGGTTGGTGAAGCGGTGCGCGGCCATCTCGTAGGAGACGGCGAACACGTCGCGCAGATCCTCCACCGACAGCGCCCGCTCCGCCTTGGCCTCCTGCAGATAAACAGTGGCGGCCTTCTCCGGTACGAGCACCGCGGCGGCGAAGTAGTTGGCCTCGGTCCGCTGGCGCAGGAAGTCGGCGAAGTCGCGCGGCTTGCCGTGGCCGAGCGCGAGGTGGCCGAGCGTCTGGAGCAGGATCGTGCGCGGGGTGTGCATGCCGAGCTGCTCGTGCTTGACGTAGATGCGGTGATTGCGGAGGTCGGTGATGGATCGCACCGATCTGGGGAGGTCCTGGGCGGTGTGGACGGTGTAGCCGAAGTGTGTCACCAGGCCCTGGATCACGCTCTGGGACAGGGCGCCACCCCGGTAGCCGACCGCGGCCAGCGCCTCGCCGGCGGCCTTCTCGATGTCGGGGAAGTAGTTGCCGACCTCGCGCTGCCTGCGGCGCAGCTCGGCGTTGGCCGCCCGGGCCTCCTCGGGAGTCGCGGTGCCTCTGGCCTCCCGGGCGCGTAGTTCGCCGTACAGACCGAGCAGGTGCTCCAGCACGTCGTTGGGCACGCGCGCGGAGACCTTGAGCCGCGGCAGGCCGAGCCCGGCGTAGATGGGGTCGCGCTGCGCCTCTTCCAGGGCGATCTCCAGCTGGGCGCGCCGGTTCGGCGGCTGCCGGCGCAGCAGCTCCTCCACGGGGACGCCGAGCGCGGCGGCCAGCGACTTGAGGAGTGACAGCTTCGGCTCGCGTTTGCCGTTCTCCAGCAGGGAGAGCTGACTGGGTGCCCTGCTGACCCGGGAGCCGAGGTCGGACAGGGTGAGGCCACGCTGTTTGCGCAGGTGACGCAGGCGCTGCCCGAACGCGATCAGATCGAGCTCTTGCGTCAAAGACAGCGGTTCTTCGCCTAGCAAGGACGCCATAGGGGCATCTTAGACGGAAAATCCGCCTATTTTCTAGCCGCCATACCGCCGGGCGGCACATCCCCCTGGCCAAGCGAGGATCCGGCTTTCCACCGCCGACATTGGTCTAGTCCATCGGGAAAATTTCTAATTTCTTCTCAGGTGAACACGCAGCCCAGGTTAGCGAAAGTCGAAAAATGGAGTTTTTTCTGGTTCTAGGGGGCTATGTGGTGGGGTACGGCAGGGCAGAGACTCGGCAACAAGCCCCAGGGGACGAAAAGGAGTGACCGATGAACGATCGCCTCAAGGGAGCTGCTGAGCAGCTGCAGGACGAATGGGACAACGACCCTCGCTGGGAGGGCATCGAGCGGACCTACAGCGCCGAGGACGTGATCAAGCTCCGCGGCAGCGTCCAGGAGGAGCACACGCTGGCCCGGCTCGGCGCCGAGCGGCTGTGGCACCTGCTGCACACCGAGGAGTACGTGCACTCGCTGGGCGCGCTGACCGGTAACCAGGCCGTGCAGCAGGTGCAGGCGGGTTTGCGGGCCATCTACCTGTCCGGCTGGCAGGTGGCCGCCGACGCGAACCTGGGCGGGCAGACGTACCCGGACCAGAGCCTCTACCCGGCCAATTCGGTGCCCGCCGTCGTGCGCCGCATCAACAACGCGCTGCTGCGCGCCGACCAGATCACCTGGTCGGAGGGCAGGACCGACAGCCCGCACTGGCTGGCGCCGATCGTGGCCGACGCCGAGGCCGGCTTCGGCGGCGTGCTGAACGCTTTCGAGCTCATGAAGGGCATGATCGCCGCCGGTGCCGCCGGCGTGCACTGGGAGGACCAGCTCGCCTCCGAGAAGAAGTGCGGCCACCTCGGCGGCAAGGTGCTGGTCCCCACCGGCCAGCACATCAAGACCCTGAACGCCGCCCGCCTCGCCGCGGACGTCGCCGGAGTCCCGTCCCTGATCATCGCGCGGACCGACGCCCAGGCCGCGACGCTGCTGACCAGTGACGTGGACCCCCGCGACCAGGAGTTCACCACCGGCGAGCGCACCGCCGAGGGCTTCTACCGGGTCCGCAACGGCCTGGAGGCGTGCGTCGCCCGCGGCCTGGCCTACGCGCCGCACTCCGAGCTGCTCTGGATGGAGACCGGCACCCCGGACCTGGACGTCGCCCGCCACTTCGCCGAGGCGATCAAGGCGGAGTACCCGGACCAGCTCCTGGCCTACAACTGCTCGCCGTCCTTCAACTGGAAGCAGCACCTGGACGACTCCACCATCGCCAAGTTCCAGCGGGAGCTCGGGCACATGGGGTACAAGTTCCAGTTCATCACGCTGGCCGGCTTCCACTCACTGAACTACTCCATGTTCAACCTCGCCCAGGGTTACGCGACCGACGGCATGAGCGCGTACGTGGACCTGCAGGAGGCCGAGTTCGCCGCCGAGGCGCAGGGCTACACCGCCACCCGTCACCAGCGCGAGGTCGGCACCGGCTACTTCGACCTGGTCAGCACGGCCGTGGCGCCCGACTCCTCGACGACGGCGCTCAAGGGCTCCACCGAGGAGGAGCAGTTCGCCCACTGAGCCGCCCCTGACGCCCGCCCGAGCCCGCTCCGGCCGGAGCGGGCCCCCGATCTCGCCGGCCACCTCCAGGGCATGGGAAGGTTCCCCCGGCGACGGCCGCGCCAGGCAGTCCCCGGCCTGGCGCGGCCACCCTGCTTCTCAGCGGGGCTTCAGGACGTCGGTGATCCGGATGAAACCGTCCTGGCCGTGCCCCCGGCCGATGGCCCGGCGCGCCAGGCCTTCGGCCGCGCGCATCACGCCCGCGTCGATGCCATGGGCCTCCGAGGCGTGCACGATGTGCGCCATGGACGAGGCCGCCGAGGTGATCGGGTTGTCCGCACCGGAGAACCGGCCGCTGTCCACCTCGTCCGCGGTCTCCGCGAAGATCGGCGGCAGGATCGCGCCGATGCCCTGCGCGAACGGCGCCAGCTCCCGCGCGCTGATCCCCTCGGCTCCCGCCACGGCCAGCGCGTGCGCGTAGCCCGCCATGGCGGTCCAGAAGATGTCCAGCAGGGCGATGTCGTACGCCGCCGCCCGGCCGATGTCCGCACCCAGGTGGGTATGGGCGCCGCCCAGGGCGTCCAGCACCGGCCGGTGCTCCTGGTAGAGCTCCTCCGGGCCGCTGTGCAGGAACACCGCGTCCGGGGTGCCGATGGTCGTGTTCGGCGTCATGATGGCACCGTCCAGGTAGCCGATGCCGTGCTCGGCCGCCCAGGCCGCGCTGTCCCGAGCCCGCTCGGGGATGTCGGCGGTCAGGTTCGCCACCGTGCGCCCCTTGAGCGCGTCGGTGACCTCGGCACGACGCAGTACGGCGTCCGCCGCGTCGTAGTTCACCACGCAGATGACGGTCAGCCCGCTCGCGGCGACCGCCTCCTCGGCTGATCGGGCGCCCACCGCGCCCCTCTCGACCAACTCCCGGTCCTTGCCCGGCGTACGGTTCCAGACCGTGGTCCGCACCCCGGCGTCCAGAAAGGCCCCGGCGAGGGCCCGGCCCATCGGCCCCAGGCCGAGCACCGTGACGGCAGATCGTTCTGTGTGCGAGGTCATTGCTTAAACTCCTTAATATCCACAAATCACATGAAATGACGCGCAACCCGTACCGATGAATCGGATGACAGATGACACGCAGCCGCGCCCAGGACCCGAACCTCTGCGGAGTGACCGCCGCCATCGCCGTGATCGACGGCAAGTGGAAGTCGATCCTGCTCTGGCTGCTGGAGTCCGGTCCGCGCCGCCCCGGTGAGCTGCGCCGTCAGCTCCCCGGCCTCACCGAGAAGGTGCTGACTCAGACGCTGCGGGAGATGGAGGCCGACGGACTGGTCCACCGCGAGGTGTACGACGTGCTTCCGCTGCGGACGGAATACTCCCTGACCGGGTTCGGCCGTGAGCTCTCCGAGGCGCTGGCGCCGCTGTCCGACTGGGGCCATCGCCGCCTGGAGAAGCTGGCCGCGTCCCAGCCGGTCTCCTGACGCACCGCCAAATCTCCTCCCTCTGGCTCCGACGACCTCCGCGACCAAGCTTCGGGCCACCCCGACCTACCGACAAGTACCCACAAAAAGGTGGGTACGGCTGCGGGCGATCCCTGGACCCAGCGCTTTGCAGGAGAGAGGGTCGGCCGGGCGGCTGATGACCGAGGGGACCGGGCGTTTCTACGCTTCGTCGACATCACCGGCCCAGCAAGGGGACACCATGTCGCTGTTGTCAGATCCCATCCGTTTTCGCAGGCTCGCCGCCGGGGCATGCCTCATCGCCGCGCCGATCGCGTACCTCGCAGGTGTCGTCACAGACCCCGCGCTGCGGCAGGGCGGCGGTGACACGACCGGCGTCTACGGGCGCTACCTGGAGCAGGTGTCGGTCAGCGCGGCGATCCTGCACTGGAGCTGGGTGTTGCTGATCCCGGGCATCATCGGCATGATCCACCTGGTCCGCCGCCGCGGGGTGCTCCTCGGCCACCTCGCGGGCGGGCTCGCGCTGCTCGGCGTGGTGAACTTCTCCGCGCTGATGCTCGGCGACTTCTTCTACTCCCGCCTGGAGCGCTCGCTGCCGCCCGTGCAGGGGGCCGCGCTCGCCGACGAGGCGTTCACCGACCCGGGGGCGGTGTTCGGGTTCCAGCTCCCGGGCTTCGCCGGGATCCTCGGCCTGTTCGTGCTCGGACTCGTCCTGGCGTACGGCCGCCAGGCGCCGTGGTGGTCCCCGTTCGCGATGGTCGTGGGCATCTTCGGGGCGCCGATCTTCCCGATCGGCACGGTCGTGGGCGGACTGCTGTACCTGGCCGGGGCCGGGGTCATCGGCCTGCGCATCGTACGGATGAGCGACGCCGCCTGGGCGGGCGAAGGGCCGCCGGCGCAGGCTCAGCCGAGCGGGAACCTGGCGCGCACCCGGTAACCGCCGCCCGGCACGGGCCCGGCGGACAGCTCGCCGCCGTGCATCGCGACCCGCTCACGCATCCCGATCAGTCCATGCCCGCCCTCGCCACCGTCCCCCAGACCGCCGTCCGGGCCGGACCTCGCGCCGCTGAGCGGGCCGCTGGGTGGGCCGCTGGGTGGGCCGCTGTCGGTGATCTCCACGGTCACGGCCGCAGGGGAATGGGTGACGGTGACGTCGATCCGCGTGGCCCGCGCGTGCTTCAACGCGTTGGTCAGCGCCTCCTGGATCACCCGGTACGCCGACAGGTCGAGCCCCGGCGGCAACGGCCGGGCCTCGCCCTCGACCCGCGTGCGCACGGCCGGACCGGCCTCCTCGACCTGCGCGACCAGGGCGTCCAGCCGGTCCAGCCCGGCCGGGTACGGCTCGGCGCCCGTGCCGCCGGGGGCACGCAGCATGCCCAGCATCAGCCTGAGCTCCTCGATCGCCTCACGGCCGGCCCGCTCGACACCGGTCAGCAGCGCACGTTCGCGCTCGTGGCCGGGATCGTCGCCGAGCATCATCCGTACACCGCCCGTGTGCAAGGTCATCAGGCACACGTTGTGCGAGACGATGTCGTGCAACTCCCGGGCGATCCTCGCCCGTTCCCCGGCCACCGCCTGCCGGGCGCGTTCCTCGCGCCCGGCCTCCAGCCGGGCGGCCTGCCTGGCGAGGCGCAGGGTGCGATCGATCTGGCGGCGCAGCAGAATGCCGCTGGTGTACGCGACGCCCACGAAGACGGCGCTGATCAGCACTTCCGCTACGTCATTATGCTGAAATGTCTGTAAAAAGGCGTAGGAAAGCAGCACGCAGCCCAGCCCGGCCAGCCCCCGCCGGCTCCGCAGCTCCGCCGCACTGGCCACGGTGTGCACCAGGATGAGCGTGGAGTAGAAGTGCCACGCGGCGTAATAGCCCGCGTCCGTGACCTCCCGCACCCCGATGCCGACCACCAGCAACCCGATCAGCGTGCTCATCGGGAACCTGCGCCGCAACAGCAGCAGCACCCCGGCGACGACCGCACCGGCGGCGAGCGGCACCGGATGGCGGATCTGGCCCGGCTCGATGCCCTGCCGCCCGAACGACTCGACCTGCCCGGCGACCATCACGGCGAGCGCGAGCAGCAGGTCCAGCCGGCTCGGCCGCCAGCCGCCGCGCGGCATCACACCCCACCGGGACGTACGATGCCGCACTCGTAGGCGAGCACCACCGCCTGGAGGCGGTCCCGTACGCCCAGTTTGCGCAAGATCTGGGTGACATGGCTCCTGATCGTCACCTCGCCGACCCCGGCCGCCGCCGCGATCTCCCGGTTGGACAGGCCGCGCGCGAGCAGGAGCAGCACGTCCAGCTCACGCGCGGTGAGGGCGGCCAGCTCCGGCGGCGGCGCGAGCACGGGCTGCGCGGCGAAGGAGGCGATGACCCGCAGGGTGACCGCGGGGTCGATCAGCGCGTCACCCGCCGCCGCCACCCGCATCGCCTCGATGAGGTGCTCGGGCGGCGAGCTCTTCAGCAGGAAGCCATGGACGCCGGTACGCAGTGCGAGGTGCAGGTTCGCGTCGCTGCCGAACGTCGTCAGCATCACGATCCTCGGCGGGTCGGGGTCCCCGAGCAGCATCCTGGCGGCGTCCAAGCCGTCCATGCGCGGCATCGCGATGTCGAGCAGCAGCACGTCCGGCCGCTCCCGCCTGGCCACGGCGACGGCCTCGACCCCGTCCGCGGCCTCGCCGACCACTTCCACCCCGAGCGCGTTCTCCACGACCAGCCGTAAACCCGCCCTGATCATGGCATGATCGTCCGCGATGACGAGCCTGATCGTCACCTGTCACCTGGCATGGCCAGAGCCTACAGAAGCCGTGGGCACCGGTCGCCCACGGCCGGACTCAGCCGAGTTCGACGGCCTCTTCGGTCTCGACCTGCCGGTTCCAGTCCCTCTTGACCGCCCGCCAGCCCTCGTCGTCCACCCCGAGCCGCCAGTAGCCGGAGATGGACAGCCGTGCCATCGGCACCCCGGCCTCCACCCGCAGCAGGCGCCGGAGCTCCTTGACGAAGCCCGCCTCCCCGTGCACGAACGCCTGCACGTCGCCGCCCGGCAGGTCGAGCTCGCGCACCGCTTCGACCAGCGCCTCGCCGACCCGGCGGCCACGGCGGTAGAGCCAGGTGAGGTGCACGTCGCCGTACGTCCTGACCTTGATCTCCTCCGCGGGGCCCTCCACCTCGACGAACGCGTGCGCCCTGGCCCCGTCCGGCATCGCCTCCAAGGAAGCGGCGATGGCCGGCAGCGCGCTCTCGTCCCCGACGAGCAGGTGCCAGTCGGCCTCGGGGTCCGGGGCGTAACCGCCGCCGGGGCCGAGCATGAGGATCTCGTCACCCGGCATCGCGCGGGCGGCCCACGGACCGGCCAGGCCCTCGTCGCCGTGGTAGACGAAGTCGAGCGTCAGCTCCCGGATGTCGGGGTCCCAGGTCCGCACGGTGTAGGTGCGCAGGCGTGGCCACAACTCGCGCGGCATGGTCTCGCGCACATGCTGGACGCTGAAGGGCTGGGGGTAGTCGACCCCCTCGTGCGGGAACACGACTTTCACGTAGTGGTCGGTGAAGTCGGAGGTGGTGGCGAAGTCGCGCAGGCCGTCACCTCCGACGATGACCCGGATCATATGCGGCGAGATACGCTCGGTGCGCAGCACCACGCCTCTATGGTGATCCCTTGGCTTCTCAGCCATACGGGCGACTCCTCAGTTAGGTATACCTAACTTACATGCTCTGCGCAGCAGATCGCTGACGCGACCCGAAATCTCCCCTTCCCACGCCCTTGTGGCTGATTCATGGTGAACCTGGCGCCCTCGTCCGGCAGCCAGCAGAATGATCAGCCTGAGGGATCGGAGGCAGACGGTGACGGCGCAGCCCTCTCCCCGCGGCGAGCGGCGGCCGGAGCTCGACGCGCTGCGGGCCCTGGTGGTGGTCGGCCTGGTCTTCTTCCACTCCTCGCTGGTCTTCGAGCCGGGCGGCGACTTCTACGTGACGAACGCGGAGACCACCGAGCTCACCACGATCTTCGCCGCGCTCTGCGTCGTCTGGGCGATGCCGCTGCTGTTCCTGGTGTCCGGTCTCGGCGCGTGGCACTCGCTGCGCCGCAGGGGCGCGGGCGGGTTCGCGGTGGAGCGGTTACGACGGCTCGGCGTCCCGCTGGTGTTCGCCACGCTCGTGCTGCTGCCGTTCCCGCAGTGGCTGCGGCTGCGGGCCGACCCCGCCTACCACGATTCCTACCTACGGTTCTGGCCGCACTTCTTCGAGGTACGGCTGGAGCCGTCGGAGTTCCCGTTCATCGTGCAGGGCACCTTCTACGAGACCGGCCACCTCTGGTTCGTGGTGCTGTTGCTGGTCTACTCGCTGCTGCTGGCGGCGCTCGCCCGCCGGGTGCCGCCCGATCTCGGCCGGCGGATCCGCGACGGGGTGGTCTCGGCGACCCGGCGGCGCGGCTCGGTGCTGCTGCTGCCCGCCGCGCCGCTCGCGCTCGTCTCCGCCCTGCTGGGGGTGGAGGAGGACTACGGCGGCTGGAGCCGGTGGGCGTACCTGCTGTTCTTCCTGTTCGGGTTCGCGCTCGCGGCCGACCCGCGGCTGCGCGCGGCGATGCGCCGCGACGCGGTGGTGGCGGCGGTGCTCGGGGTAGCCCTGGTCGGGGCCGGAACCCCGCTGTTCCTGATCGCGGCCGAGACGCCCGGCGCCGACCCGTTCATGGACCTGTCGGCGCTGGCGATCATCGCCCGCACCTTGTACGGCGCGGCCGGTTGGTGCTGGCTGGTCGCGATCCTCGGCCTGCTCGACCGCCGCCGCCCCCCACCCACCGCCGAGCAAGCCACCGAGGAAGCCGCTGCGGAAGCCACCGAGCGAATCGCTGCGGAAGCGCCTGCTGAGGAAGCCGGGACGGGAAGCGGCGAGCAGGACAAGCGGCCGCGCCGGATGTACGGCTATCTGGCCGCCGCGGTGCTGCCGGTCTACATCCTGCACCAGCCGATCGTCGTCGGCGTCGCCTACCTCGTGGTCGGCTGGAGCGCGCCCGTCGCGGTGAAGTTCGCGCTCATCGTCGCCGCCTCACTCGCCCTCACCTTCGCCGCCTACGACGTCCTGGTAAGGCGTACCCGGGTGACCCGCTTCCTGTTCGGCATGCGCTGATCAGGCCGCGACCTCTCCCTCCGTCACCGGCCCCTCCACCCCCGCCGCGACTGCCAGGAAGCCGGCCATGTGCCGGAAGGCCAGCCGTGCCTCCGGCAGCACGTCGGCCAGGATCGGGAAGACGTGCGGCATGCGCGGCCACTCCTCGTAGGTGACCGGCACCCCGCCCTCCCGGGCACGGACGGCGACGCGGTGCGCCTCGTCCCTGAGCACCTCGGTCGACCCGGTGACGATCATCAGCGGCGGCAGTCCGGTGAAGTCGCCGAGCACCGGCGACACCAGGGGGTCGCACGGGTCCAGGCCGGAGGTCCAGCGGCGGGCCAGCCAGCGCACCCGCCCGGCCGCGAGCATGGGGTCCTGCCAGCGGTTGTCATGCCGGGGATGGTCGGTCAGGTCGGCCCACGGGGACAGGCAGATGGCCGCCGCCGGCAGCGGAAGGCTCCGGTCGCGCAGCGCCAGGAGGGTCGCCAGGGTCAGATGGCCGCCCGCCGAGTCGCCCGCGATGATCACGTCGGAGGCGTCGTACCCGCGCTTCAGCAGGCAGTCGTAGGCGTCCAGCGCGTCGGCGAGGGAGTCGGCGAGGTTGTGCACCGGGCCCTGACGGTAGTCCAGGGCGAGCACCGGACGGCGGGCCACCACCGACAGCCGCCAGGTGATGGACCGGTGCGTCCTGGGCGAGCAGGAGAAGTAGCCGCCGCCGTGCAGGTAGAGCAGCACCTTGCCCTCGTCGAGCCGCCGACCGGCGCGCAGCCACTCGCCGTCGCACGCGGAGAAGGCCGCGGGCGCCACCCGTACGTGCTCGGGCGTGCCCACCGGCACCAGTTTGACCAGCTCACCGAGGCGGGCGGCGGCGTCGAGCGCGAGGGAATGGCGCAGCAGCAGGTGCGAGGCGGGCTTGAAGGTGCCGTGCATCAGACCGGTGAGCGCTCGGGCCTGCCAGCTCATCGGGTAGTCCGGTGTGACGTCCCTGTCCAGGTGCATATAGGTCCTCCCTAGATGTCCTGCCCAGTAGACCGCCGATCTACCCGTCGGTAGGTGCGTCATATACGTTGCGCCCCACCCGCCGGACCCCGGATAATCCCAGGCTGCCTTTTCCAGCACGCCCGGCGCACGGGCCCGGACACGGTCGGTGACCATGCCCGTACAGAACGGAGGCCGCACACCATCTCGCTCTACGCCCAGCTCGTCCGGTACGGCTTCCGCAAACATGCCACCTACCTCGCCGGAGCGCTCGCCGGGGCCTTCACCAACAGCGTGTTCGGCATCCTGCGCGCCTACATCCTCATCGCGCTGTGGCAGGCCAGGCCCGGCCTGGCGGGCTACGACGTCGCCGACGCCATCACCTTCTGCTTCATCACCCAGGCGCTCATCGCGCCCATGCAGCTCTTCGGCGGCGGCCTGACCATCCCCGAGCGCATCCGCAGCGGCGACATCGCCCTCGACCTCGTCCGGCCCGCCCCGCTGCAGCTCTGGTCGCTGGCCGAGGACCTGGGCAGGGCCGCCTTCCTCCTCCTCGCCCGCGGCCTGCCGCCGATGCTGCTCGGCGCGGTCCTGTTCGGCATCGTGACGCCCACCGGCGTGACGCGGTGGGCGGGGTTCCTCGCCGGTCTCCTGCTCGCCGTGCTGACCAGCTTCGGCTGGCGCTATCTGGTGGCGCTGTCGGTCTGCTGGCTGGTCGACGACCGCGGCGTCAGCGTGGTGTCCATGGTGCTCACCACGTTCTTCAGCGGCATGATGCTGCCCCTGACGATCTTCCCCGGGTGGCTGGGCGAGCTGGCCAGGGCGCTGCCCTGGGCGGCCATGGTCCAGGCGCCCGCCGACCTCTACCTCGGCAAGGCGCCCCTCCTGGACACCCTGGCCCTGCAGGCGTTCTGGGCCGCGACGCTGATCGGCCTCGGCGCGGCGGCCACCCGGGCGATCCGCTACAAGGTGGTGATCCAGGGTGGTTAGGACGTATCTCCTGCTGGCCTGGACGTGGACCCGCGCCGCCGCCGCCTACCCGGCCTCGTTCTGGCTCCTGGTCGTGTTCGGCTGCGTCACCGGCGCGCTGGACCTCGCGGTGATCCTGGTGGTCTTCGCCAACACCACCACGCTCGGCGGCTTCTCCCGCGACGAGGTGCTCTTCCTGTACGGCGCGGCCAACCTCGCCTTCACCCTCTGCGACCTGTTCGTCAGCAACCTCGACCGGATCAGCCAGCACATCAAGGCCGGCACCATGGACACGTTCCTGATCCGGCCGGTGAGCCCCTGGATCCAGATCGCCACCGACCGGTTCGTCCCCGCCCGGTTCGGCCGCGTCGTGCTGGCCGGGGCCGTGCTCGGCTACGCGCTCGGGGCGCTGGACCTCGACGGGCGGCGGCTCTGGATGATCCCCGTCATGGTCGGCGCCGGGGTCGTCATCTTCACCGCGCTCTGGACGCTGGCCGGCGCGCTGCAGTTCCTGCTGACCGACGCGCCGGAGGTGACCAGCGCCTTCACCTACGGCAGCCAGCAGCTCACCCAGTATCCGCTGAACGTCTACGGCCGCGACCTGGTGCGCGGCGCGACGTACGTGCTGCCGCTGGCCTTCATCAACTGGCAGCCGGGCCTGTACGTGCTGGGCCGGGACGACCCGTTCGGGACGCCGGGCTTCATGCGTTTCCTCGGGCCCGCCGCGGCCCTGGTCCTCGCCCTGCTGGCCGGGCTCGCCTGGCGGCAGGGCATTCGCCGCTATCGATCCACGGGGAGTTGACATGATCGAGCTCGACCGCGCGGGCCGTACCTTCAAGGTGAAGCGCACCACCGTGCACGCCGTACAGGATCTGTCGTTCAGCATCGCGCCGGGAGAGTTCGTTGGCTACCTCGGGCCCAACGGGGCCGGCAAGTCCACCACGATCAAGATGCTGTGCGGCATCCTGACCCCGAGCTCGGGCACGGTGCGGGTGGCCGGGCTGGACCCCTCGCGCAGGCGCACGACGCTGGCCCGGCGCATCGGCGTGGTCTTCGGGCAGCGCACCACGCTGTGGTGGGATTTGCCGCTCCGGGACAGCTTCGACCTGATCCGACTCCTTTACAAAGTAGATCGCAAGGTGTTCGACGCCCGGCTGGCGGAGCTGGCCGAGACGCTGGACCTGGGCGCGTTCCTGCGCACGCCGGTGCGCCAGCTGAGCCTGGGGCAGCGGATGCGCGGCGACCTGACCGCCGCGCTGCTGCACGACCCGGACGTGCTGGTGCTGGACGAGCCCACGATCGGGCTGGACGTCGTCAGCAAGGCGAGCATCCGGGCGTTCCTGGCCCGACTCAACGCCGAACGGGGCACCACCGTGCTGCTGACCACGCACGACCTGGGCGACATCGAGCGCCTGTGCCGGCGGGTGATGCTGATCGACCACGGGCGGCTGGCCTTCGACGGCACGCTGGACGAGCTGATGGCCTCGGCGCCCGGTCACGCGACCATCGAGGAGGTGGTCACGCACCTGTACACGAGCGAGCGGTGAAGGTCAGTAGTAGCCGCTCTCGTCGGAGGCCTGCTCGTACTCGTCCTCCTCGTCGTCGTCACCGCGCGACCAGCGCGAGGGCATCAGCACGGGGATGAACAGGGCCACACCGAGCAGGGCGTAGACCCCGCTGGAGAGCAGGGTCCTGGAGCCGGCGACGGCCTGCCGCACGATCTCGTGCATCGTCGGCTGGTCCGGGACGAGGGACAGCGCCCGGTTCATGTCCAGCGCGTAGACGATGGTCCAGGCGAGCAGCACCATCGAGGGAACGAACGTGGCCAGCGGCGACACCCTGCCCGCCACCACCAACCCCACGACCAGGCCCACCGCGGCCATCGCGCCGAGCGCGATCCACAGCTGCTGCCCGCCCGCCGGATTGCCCTGGGCGCCGGTCAGGGACTGTTGTACGGCCCAGCCCCCGCCGCCCAGTACGGCCGCGGTCACTACGACTCCGATGAGCAAACCAGCTAAGTGCCGCAACGTTCTCACCTCTATGTCAACGTGGTCGGCACTGACCTTAGCGACAAACGCCCTATATCCCCAGCATTGCGCAGTCTGAGCTTCGCCGATGCCCTTCCCGTGAGAACATGTGGCACACCCATGCACGCGTACCTGCCACTCAGACTCGCCAGGACGGCGGCCTTCGCCGCCGTCTGCGTGACGCTCGCCGCGCTGGCGCACTGGCTCGGCGGCGGCGTCGGCCCCGGCCCATGGACGGCCGCGCTGGGCCTGGCCCTGGTGCTCGCGCTCGCCCTGGCGTTGTCCCGCAGGGAGCGGCCGACCTCGGTCATCAACACCGCGCTCGTCGCGGGCCAGCTCGGCCTGCACGAGCTGTTCGGCGGCGGTGACGGCAGCGGCTACGTCGTCGCGCACCTGCACGGCCAGGGGCTGGGCGACGCGCTCGGCATGCTGCTGGCCCACCTGACCGCCACGCTCGTCACCGGCTGCTGGCTGGCGCGCGGCGAGGCCGCGCTGTGGGCGATGCTGCGCCGCCTCGGCGGCCGGCTCACCCTGCTGCCGCGCCCGGGCGACCCCCCGTCGACCCGGCCGGCCGCGCCGATCGTGCGCGTACGCGCCGTGCCCGTCGGCTCGCTCCTCCGTCACTCCGTCGCCAGGCGCGGTCCTCCGCTGCCCGCCTGAGCGTCTGACACCTTTCCTTCCCCCCGGATCACCCAAGTGGAGTTTCGTATGTCCCTGATGCGCCGCGCGGCCACCGTGCTCGCCGCCAGCACCGCCCTCGCCCTCGGCCTCGCGCTCCCCGCGCTGGCCCACGTCACGATCAACCCGGGCACCGCCGAGCAGGGCGGCTTCAGCAAGGTCGCCTTCCGGGTGCCGAACGAGCGCGACGACGCCAAGACGGTCAAGGTCGAGGTGTCCTTCCCCGCCGACCACCCGCTGGCGTTCGTCTCGGTCAAGCCGGTGCCCGGCTGGGACGTCAAGGTCACCGAAGGCAAGCTGCCCAAGCCGGTCACCACCGAGTACGGCGAGCTCACCGAGGCCGTCACCAAGGTCGTCTGGTCCGGCGGCGAGATCGGCAAGGGCCAGTTCCAGGAGTTCGAGGTCTCCATGGGCAAGCTGCCCACCGGCGTCGACCAGCTCGTCTTCCCGACCAAGCAGACCTACTCCGGCGGCGAGGTGGTCGACTGGGACGACGCGCCCAAGACCGACGGCACCGAGGCCGAGCGTCCGGCGCCGGTCCTCAAGCTCACCCCGGCGGCCGGCGAGGCGGCCGCGACCACGGCCACCACCGCCACCACCGCCGCCTCCGCCCCCGCTGCCGCCCCCTCCGTGGCTCCGGCCGCGAGCGCGGCCGCCTCGGACGGCACCGCCCGCCTGCTGGGCGGCGCGGGACTCGCCGTCGGCGTCATCGGCATCGTGGTCGCCGTCCTCGCCCTGCGCCGCCGCCCCGCCTGACACCTCCGACGCGCCGGCCTGGCCTTGAGCGCCCGTGCGGGACGGTTCCCGTACGGGCACTCAGCCCCCGCTCGACGGCCTGGCTCGCTGGGGTCTACGCGGTGATGTCCTTGCCGGAGAAGTGCGCCCAGGCGATGGTGAGCGACAAGGTGATGTAGGCACCGAAGGTCACCAGGCCGCTCATCAGCGCGCCGGTGTCGATCGGACTGCGAAGCACCGCGTCGAAGCTGGTGAACCGGCTCGGCAGCAGGTAGGGCTCCAGGGCGCTGAGCTGGGGGATCGCCCGCAGCACCTGGCAGACGATGACCAGCACCATGGTGCCCGCGATGGCGCCGATGGGCACCTCGGTGAACACCGACAGGGCCATCGCGACCGCGGCCAGCGCGGCCATGCCGGCGCCGACGTAGCCGACGCTGATGAGGATCCGCGTCAGGCCTTCCGCCATGCTGACGGTGCTGCCGGACAGCAGCGTCATCGGCCCGGCCGGGAACAGGATCAGCCCCGTGACCAGCGCCGACAGCGCGACGACCGCCGTGACGGCGTAGCCGTACACGACCGCGTTCAGGTATTTGACGGCCAGCAGCCGGGTGCGCCCGGCGGGCGCGGCCAGCAGGTAGCGCAGCGTGCCGGCGCCGGCCTCCCCCGCGATCGAGTCGCCCGCCACCACGCTCACGGTGATCGGCATCAGCAGCAGCACCAGGAACGAGAACGAGGCGAACGTCAGCATCAGGCTGTTGCCCGCCACGTCGGCGACCAGCCCGCCCATCGCCTCGTCCCCCGCGACGATCCACAGCGTGATGCCGACGATGACCGGCACACAGGCCACCACGGCCAGCATCGCCAGGTTGCGGGGGCGCTTGAAGGTCAGCTCCAGCTCCGAGCCGAGCAGCCGCCAGAACGCCCACGGCCTGCGGGCGGGCGGCAACGGCGGGACCGGCTCGGCCGGGCGGCGCTCGGCGCTGCTCAGCGTCTCCGCCACGGGCACCAGTCCGGGCGTCCGCCGGGTCCGCGCCTCGGTGCTCTCAGCCGTCGACATCGAAACCCTCTCCCGTCAATCCCACGAACACGTCCTCCAGGCTCGGCCGTACGACCGCGAACCCGCGTACGGCGACACCCTCGCCCACGAGGGCGGCGTTGACCTTCTCCGGCGCGTGCCCCTCCAGGGTGGCGCTCACGTCGTCGCCGACCCGCACGTCCGCCAGGCCGAGCCCGGTGAGCACCCGCGCGGCCTCGGCGGCGTCGGGGGTGTCGATCCTGACCCGGGTGGCCCGGCCGCCGCTGAGCGAGGCCATGGTCCCCTGCGCGACCAGCCGGCCGGTGCGCATGATGGCGGCGTGCGTGCACATCTGCTCGACCTCGGCCAGCAGGTGCGAGGAGACGAAGACCGTGGTGCCCGCGGCGGCGATCTCCTTGACCAGCGCGCGCACCTCGCGGGTGCCCTGCGGGTCGAGCCCGTTGGTCGGCTCGTCCAGGATGAGCAGCTCGCGCGGGCCGAGCAGGGCGGCGGCGATGGCCAGCCGCTGGCGCATGCCGAGCGAGTAGTTGCGGTAGCGCTTGCCGGCGGCCGCGCTGAGCCCCACCCGGTCCAGCGCCTGCCCGATCCGCTGCCTGGCGGTGCCGGCGGGCGCGGTGGGGTCGGCGGCGTCGAAGCGCCGCAGGTTGGCCTCACCGGACAGGTACGGGTAGAAGGCGGGCCCCTCGACCAGCGCCCCGACCCTCGGCAGCGCCTCGGCCCTGGGCAGGCCGAGCAGCGAGCACTCGCCCTCGGTGGGGGCGACCAGGCCGAGCAGCATGCGGATCGTGGTGGTCTTGCCGGAGCCGTTCGGGCCCAGGAAACCGAAGACGGATCCGCGCGGGACGGTCAGGTCGAGCGCGTCCACGGCCACCTGACCGCCGCGGAACCGCTTCGTCAGGCCGCTGGTGACGATGGCGGCGGAGGGCGGGGACGCCCCGATGGGCGCCCCCGCTTCCATGGTGACGGTCGTCACTTGACGCCCGCCGCTTTGGTGATCTCCTCCGGGGTGACCGCGCCGACCAGGAGCCGGCCGTCGTCGGTCAGCAGGGCGGTGGCCAGCTTGGTCGTGATCAGCTTGCCCGAGCCCCACTCGCCGCTCACCGGGGTGGCGGACTTCAGCACACTGTCGAGCAGCGCGGCGGGGTCGGCCCCGTCCCGGCCGCCGAACCGGGACTCCTCGCCGCCGGGGGTCGCGCCGTCGGCCTTCTTGCCGGTCAGGTCGCTCAGCGACCCGGGCAACACCGCGACGCTCGTCCAGCCCTCACCGACGACCTTGACGTCCTTCGCCGCCTCCTTCGCCCGCTCCTGGTGCTCGCCGGTCATCTCCCGCTTGTGCGCGGCGAAGTCCTGCTCCTCCACCTTCGCCCCGGCGGGCGGGGTGAAGGTGAAGTTCTCGGCGGCGGGCGGGGTGAAGGTCACCTGGGTGTAACCGACCTGGAAGGCCGGCTCCGCCGAGCCCTTGGCGAACACCTGGACCCGCAGCGGCATGTAGTTCTCGCCGTCGAGGGCCAGGCGCACCTCCTGCACCAGCGAGCCCTCGGCCTTCGGCTTGAGGACGAGCTGGTAGGCCGGGCGGCCCGCCACCTCGGCGGTGTTGGACACGCTGATCACCGTGTGCTCGCCGACCTGGGCCAGCATCTTCTCCGCCGCCGCCTGCGGCGTGAGGTCCTCGGGGCGGTGCGTGGCCAGGCTGCCCGGCCGCTCGCCGCCCTGCGGGAGCTTGACCCGGGTGGCGGTGTTGCTGCTGCTGTCCCAGTACCACGCCTGGTCGCCGTTGACGATCAGATTGGTCTCGGCCAGCTGCGTGGGCATCGCCACCCGTATCTTGTCCTGCCCGCCGTACCAGACCTTCACCTCGTGCGACCCCGACAGCAGGGCGAGCGGCGAACTGCCGCCCGTCTGCGGCAGCGCGGGCAGGCCGAGCGACGCCGTCTGCTGGACGGTGCCGGACATCGGCGGCGGACCCTCCGACTTGCCGGTCGCCGCCGCGGCGTCGGCCAGCAGCTGCTGGGCCGAACGCTCCGGCAGCACGGGATCACCACTGACCGCGGCGATGACCGGACCGGCGCCGAGCGCGCCCCCGATCACGGCGGCGGCCGCGATCGGCACTCCCCACCTCATGAACGTGCCTTTACGCATCTCACTCCTTAACGGTATGTCGATACGTGCAGCCTGCGTCATGCATCCTTAGGCAGACCTGAGACAGCCTGAGGCCGCTCTCAGCCTTCTCAGCGAGGTCTCAGGAGGAGGACGGGAGAATCGCCACATGAGAGTACTTGTCGTCGAGGACGAGCGGCGGATGGCCGCCGCGCTCCAGCGGGGGCTGCAGGCCGAGGGCTTCGCCGTGGACCTCGCCCACGACGGCGAACAGGGGCTGCACGAGGCCAGGCACGGCGAGTACGACGTGGTGGTGCTGGACATCATGCTGCCCAGGCTCTCGGGCTACAACGTGTGCAAGCAGTTGCGCGCGGAGGAGAACTGGGTGCCGATCCTCATGCTGTCGGCCAAGGACGGCGAGTACGACATGGCCGACGGCCTGGATCTGGGCGCCGACGACTACCTGACCAAGCCGTTCTCCTACGTGGTGCTGGTGGCCAGGCTGCGCGCGCTGCTGCGGCGCGACTCGGGGCGGCGGCCCGCCGTGCTGGGCGCCGGGGACCTGTCGCTGGACCCCGCGCGGCGCCGGGTGCTGCGCGGCGAGACGGCGATCGAGCTGACCCCCCGGGAGTTCGCGCTGCTGGAGTTCCTGATGCGCAGGCGCGACGAGGTGGTGTCCAAGGCGGAGATCCTGGAGCACGTGTGGGACACCTTCGACACCGATCCGAACGTGGTGGAGGTCTACGTCGGCTATCTGCGCCGCAAGATCGACGGCCCGTTCGGCAGGAACGCCCTGCAGACCGTCCGCGGCGCGGGCTACCGGCTGGCCGGTGACGGTGGCTGACAGCCCGCTGGCCTGGTGGCGGCGCCAGGGGCTGCGCTTCCGGCTGACCGTGGTGGCCGCGGCGGTGCTCGCCCTGGCGCTGGCCGTCTCGGCGTCGGTGCTGGTCACCGTGCTGGACCGGGCGCTGATCGACACCGTCGACGAGTCGACCAGGCAGCAGGCCCAGACCGTGCGCGTGCACGCCGACGCGGGCACGCTGACGACCCCGATCACCACCAACGACGGCACCATCGTGCAGGTCGTGGACGCCGGCGGGCGCATCACGCATGTCACCTACGGAGCCGACCGGCTGGTGCCGCTGCTGGCCGCCGCCGCCAGGGAGCGGGTGCTGCGCGAGGGCGGCGAGGCCACCTTCCTGGACGGCCGGCCGTACGCGATCCCCGGGCCGCTGCGCGTGGTCGTGGTGCGGGCCGACCGCGGCCAGACCGTGATCGCGGCCAGGCCGATCGCGGAGATCCAGATGAGCCTGGCCACGGCCGGCCGGGTGCTGCTGATCGGCACGCCGCTGCTGATCGTGCTGCTGGCCGCGGCGAGCTGGTTGATCATCGGCAGGACGCTGCGCCCGATCACCGCGCTGCGCCGCGGCGCCGCCGAGATCACGCACACCGCCAGGTCCCGCAGGCTGCCGGTGCCCGAGTCGAAGGACGAGGTGCACTCGCTGGCCACCACGCTCAACGACATGCTGGCCAGGCTGGAGGAGGCCGAGCAGCGCCAGCGCGCGCTGGTCTCCGACGCCTCGCACGAGCTGCGCAGCCCGCTGGCCAGCATCCGCCTGCAGCTCGAGGTGGCCCTCGGGCACCCCGAGGGCCAGGACTGGCGCGAGACGGCCGAAGGCGTCCTGGAGGACACCATGCGGCTGTCCAAGCTCGCCGAGGACCTGCTCGCGCTCGCCCGGCTGGACGAGCGCGGCGGGGTGCCCGCCCGGACGGAGCCGGTCGACCTCGACCAGGTGACCCGGCAGATCGCCGACCGTTACGGTGACGTGCGGCTGACCGCCTGCGAGCCGCTGGTGGTCAGCGGCGACGCGCTCGACCTGAGCCGCGTGCTGACCAACCTGATCGACAATGCCGTCCGGCACGCCACGTCGAAGATCGAGGTGGCGCTGACCGGCGACGGCACGCTGACGGTGACCGACGACGGCCCCGGTGTACCCGAGGAGGATCGGGAGCGGGTGTTCAACCGCTTCACCAGGCTCGACTCCGGCCGCGGCCGCGACGAGGGCGGCGCGGGGCTCGGGCTGGCGATCGTCCGTGAGACCGTGCGCGCGCACGGCGGCACGGTGCACCTGGAGGACGCCTCCCCCGGGCTGCGCGTGGTGGTGTGGCTGCCCCGCGGGTGACCGGTGCGGGATCCGGCGATCGACCGCGCTAGGCGGCGGTGCCCTTCTCGGCCGTCGCCAGGAAGTCCTGGGCGATCAGCGGGAGGCGGCGGCGCGCGTGCACCACGGCGATGACGCGCCGCACGGCGGGTTCGAGCGAACGGACCACCAGACCGGCCCGGCCGGCCTGCTCGGCCATGCCGCGGTACCAGAGCAGTGAGGCCTGGCCCGCGCGTACGGCGTTCAGCCAGCCGTTGCGCTCGTCGGTTTCGAGCACCACGACGGGGTTGACCGCGTACTTGCCGAACATCGCTTCCAGTTCCCTGCGACGGACGCTGCCCCGCGCGGGCAGGGCCAGCCGCATGCCGTCGAGACGGCACATCGGGACGGGGTTGGGCAGTTCGAGGGCGGGAGGGGAGATCAGCACGATCTCCTGGCGTTCGAGGGGATGGGTGACGAGGTCGCCGGGCACCGGCAGGTCCGTCAGGCCGAGATCGGCCCGCTGGTCCCTGATGGCACTGACCACGGCATCACGGCCGTCGCAGCGCACGATGTGCACGCGGACGCCGGGGTGCTCGGCGGTGTAGGCGGGCAGAAGCCGCCCTGCGAGGCCGGGTTCGAGGCTGGGCGTGGAGGCGATGCGAAGCTCGGCTTCCCCGGCGGGACCGCCGTGGTGGGCCAGGCCCTCTATCTCGCGGACCGCGTCGAGCGCCTCCCTGGCCAGCTTCACCACCCGGCGGCCGTGTGCGGTCACCACTACACCGCGCCCGGAGCGAGCGAAGAGCGTCATGCCCAGCTCTCGCTCCAGATCCCGGATCGCACGCGAAAGCGCAGGTTGTGCGATGTAAAGCGACCTGGCCGCGTCGGTCATGGTGCGGTGCTCCGCAGTCGCGACCACATAGCGGAGCTGCTGGAGGTTCATGTCAAAGAAGCTAGGACAACGCCCGCCGCGCGGTGGGGGACATAGCGGAGATCACCTCGAATGATTTCGGACTGTAACCGAGCACTGCTACATCCGTGACGGGTGATAAATGAGTATGCTTCTGCCCCAAATTTGGCAAAGTTTCGATGAGTGACTCACTTGGCCACCCATTAGGGGACAAACCGCATTAAGGGGCGACACGGTGACAGGCAACGGGCAGTACCCTCCCGCGCCTCAGGGGCCAGGACAGCCCCAGCGGCCACCCTCGCGCCCTTGGCCCCCACCGGGGTACGGCGAAGCACCGGGCGGGCGTCCGCCGAACAACCCGTACCCACCCAACGCGCCGGCCAATCCTTACCCACCGCAGGGAAATCCGTACCCGCAGGAGAATCCGTACCCGCAGGGGCCGCCGCCGGGGAACCCGCACCCGCAGGGGCCGCCGCACGGGAATCCGTACCCGCAGGCGCCACCTCCGGGGAACCCGTACCCGCAGCAGCCCCCGCAGGGGAGCCCCTACCCGCCTCCGCAAGGCCGGCCCTACCCGCCCCCTCCCCCGCCGCCGCAGTGGCAGCAGCCGCCGCCTCCGCCCCCTCCACCGCCACCGGGGCGGGGGCCGTACGGGCAGTGGCCGCAGCCGCCGAGGAAGAAGCCGGGCATGGGGGCAGGGGCCATCCTCGGCACCGTGTTCGGCTCGATGGCGGCGCTGTTCGTGCTGATCGTCATCGGCGCGGCGATGATCGACGGTGCCCAGGAGTCACGGACGACGACGCCGATCGCGATCCCGACGCTGTCGCCGTACGACGAGCCGACGCGGCGGCCGGACTGGAACCCGAGCGCGAGGCCGACCACCGACTCCAGCTCTGACCCCAGACCCGAGCCCACCCGGGAGTCCACCCCCGAGCCCAGCCCGACGCGGAGCCGGGACGACGAGCCCGCGCGGGAGGCTCAGGCCACGGTCAACAGGAGCCTGAAGAACAACACCGTCTACCGGGCGGGCGCGCTGCCGAGGCTGCGCTGCCAGGCGGGCAACGTGAGCATCCACAGCCACAGCCAGCTCAAGTCGCTCATCCTCAGGACCGGCAGGTGCATGGGCAACGCCTGGGGGCAGATCCTGCGCAAGCAGGGCATCCCGTTCAGCCCGCCGAACTACGCGATCGTCGCCGGACGCGGCAGGGGCGCCTGCGGCGACTATCCTGCGGCGGGCAGCATGGTGCCCTACTACTGCCCGCGCAACAACACCATCTACGCCTCCACCACGGCCATGGCCAAGGGCAACGGCAACGCCCGTGGGTACGGCCAGATCATCTCCTGGCACGGCGGCATCATCAGCATGATGGCCCACGAGTACGGCCACCACGTGCAGAACGTGACCGGGCTGATGGACTCGTGGTGGGCGCAGACGATCGACTCGTCGAGCCGGAGCGGCAAGCTGGCGCTCAACAGGCGCATGGAGTTGCAGGCCACCTGCTTCGGCGGCATGTGGATGAGGTCGGTGGCCGGCACCTATCCGGTCACCTCGGCCAACCGCGGCAATTTGTTCTGGTTCTACAGCCAGGTGGGCGACTACCCCGGTTTTCCCCGTGACCATGGCTCGCGGACGAACAACAACAGGTGGTTCCGGCAGGGCTGGCTGAAGAGCCAGGCATACCAGTGCAATACGTGGATGGCGGCCTCCTCCACGACGTCCTAATGGCAACCTGGTGTTCATCTCAGCTTGGGTACATGTCTCTGATGTCCATATATGGGGACTAGAATCCTGGCAATCTTGCTGTCAAACGGGGGCAAACCTTTGGGTTCTGCCTGGTGGGCGTGCGAAGGAGCCAGTGTGAGCAAGCGCGACGGGGATAACACCGTGCCCGGCGGTAGGAAACGCCGTCCCCCTCGCCGTCCGCGCCCTACCAGCCGTCAGCCGTCCTCCGCGGAGGACGGCCCGCAGCCCTCCGGCTCCGCCAAGCAGCCCTCCGGCTCCGCCAAGCAGGCCCCTGGCTCCGCCAAGCAGCCCTCCGGCCCCGCCAAGCAGCCCCCCGGCTCCGGCCAGAGGCCCGCCGCCGGCCTCGGCAAGGGCAAGAAGGTCGGCGACGGAAAGAGCGCGTCCAAATCCGCCGGACCGGCCAACGCCGGCGCGATACTCGGCTGGACCCTGCTGTCGATAGTCGTGCCCGGCACCGCCCATCTGCGGGCCGGGCATCGCCGTACCGGCCTGATCCTCATCGGCATCTACGCGGTGGTGCTGCTCGGCGCGCTGGCGTTCGTGCTGTCCACCCTGGACAACGTGGGCATCTACGTGCGCAGCAGCGTGCACACCACGGTGACGGTCCTCGCGGTGCTGGGTGCGCTCTGCTGGTTCGCGCTGGTGCTCTCCTCCTACATCGCGCTCGGCCCCAACAGGCTGAACCAGCAAGGTCAGATCGTCTCCGGCATCGTGGTGGGCGTGGTGTGCGTGGCGGTGATGGCGCCGTTCGCCTTGGCGGCCACCACCGTGCAGGCGGGCAGTGACGCGATGCAGAACATCTTCCGCAGCGCCAAGGACGACCCGGACATCGCGCCGATCAAGGAAGATGACCCCTGGAACGGCAAGAATCGGGTGAACTTCCTGCTGATCGGCGGTGACGCGGCGGGCAACCGCACCGGCGTGCGCACCGACAGCATGAACGTGGCCAGCGTGGACCTCGCGACCGGCGCCACCGTGCTGTACAGCCTGCCGCGCAACCTGCAGCATGTGCACTTCCCCCCGTCCTCACCGCTGCGCAAGCAGTTCCCCAACGGCTTCATGGCGGAGCTGCCGCAGGGCGGCCTGCTCAACGAGGTGTGGCAGTACGCCACCGACCACCCGGACCTCGCCGGCGGCAAGAACAAGGGCCCGCGAGCGCTCATGGACGCCATCGGCCACACCCTCGGCCTCAAGATCGACTATTACGCCATGGTGAACATGTACGGCTTCGCCGACCTGGTGGACGCGATCGGCGGTCTGAAGATCCGCGTCGAGCGGGACATCAAGTGGGGCGGCCACTACGGCACCGCCGGCACCATCAAGGCGGGCACCCAGCGACTGTCCGGCGAGGAGACCCTGTGGTACGGCCGGTCCCGCGTGGAGAGCGACGACTTCAACCGGATGAGCCGCCAGCGCTGCGTCATCGCCGCGTTCGCGCAGCAGGCCACGCCGGATGTGATCCTGCGGAACTTCAGCAACCTCGCCAGGGCGACCAAGAGGCTGGCGCAGACCAACATCCCGCAGGAACTCCTTGAGCCCCTGGTCCCCCTGGCGCTCAAGGTCAAGGACGCGAAGATCACCAGCCTGCAGTTCGTGCCCCCTGACTACTGGCCGGGCAACCCCGACTGGGTCAAGATCCGCAAGGCGTCGGCCAAGGCGATCCAGGACTCCCTGAAGCCGGCCCGCCGGGCGCGGACCGCCGACGTGGCCGCCTCCCCCGGTGTCCCGACGGCCACCGCGACGCCACCGGGGACGGCGGCCGCCAGGCCGACGGCGACGCCCACCCGCAAGACGCAGAAGGCCGGCGCCACCTCGCTCAACGAAGCCTGCGGCCTCTGAGGAAGGAAGCGGCAGGCCCAGGAGCGGACCCGGCGTCCGCCCCTGGGCCGGTCATGGCGGGCCCGAGGCCGCCGAATCACACCGCGGGCCCGAGGCCGCCGAATCACACCGCGGGCCCGAGGCCGCCGAATCACACCGCGGGCCCGAGGCCGCCGAATCACACCGCGGGCCCGAGGCCGCCGGATCACACCGCCGGGCGGCCCAGGGCGCGCAGGTCCTTGATGGTCAGCGCGGACACGTTCTGGTCCACGGGGTTGTCGGAGTACTGGTGGATGGCCCAGGACTTCCAGTCGGCCGGCGGGGTGACCGTGCCCTTGGCCTTGCCGTAGTTGGCGAGCCAGAGGGGATACTGGCCGAGGCCGTGGCCGTACTGGTCGGCGAAGGCCTGGCTGCTGTAGAACAGCGGCTTGACGCCGGTCTTGGCGGTGACGCGCTCCAGCCACTTCTTGGCCCAGGCGTTGACGTGGGCGGTGGACTGGCCGTCGCTGGTCTCCAGGTCGAGGGCGAGCAGGTCGCCGGGCTTGCCCTGCTGGCCGTTCACGACCGCCAGGAAGTAGTCGGCCTCGGCGACGGGGTCGTTGGCCGGGTGGCCGAAGTGGTAGGCGCCACGCGCGACCTTGTTCTTGTCCAGCTCTTTCCAGTGGCGGGCGAAGGTCGGGTCCTTGAAGTCCAGACCCTCGGTGGCCTTGACGATGCCGAAGTCGGCGCCGCTGGTGGCCCAGTCGTGCTGGGGCTGGTAGTTGGAGACGTCCTGACCGTAGGTGAAGTCGTCTGCCTGCGCGGGGCCGGAGAAGCCTACGGCCGCCACGGCGGTGGCCATGGCCAGCAGCGCGCCCGCTCGGAACGTGCGCAGGGTGCTGGAGATGGTCATGCGGATTCCTCCTGGGATATGAGGCATCGCGGGTATGGCACGCGGCCGTACGCTCGCGAAGGGCTACAGCGGAGCACCTCGGCGGGGCACACGGGCCACACTGCGGAGGAGGTGCTGGAAGGGAGTCGCCATGGTCACTCGTTAACCGGGAGGAAAACTGCCGGGCCGGACTCAGGCGCTCAGATGTTTACAACGGCGACACTACCGCCAACATTCCCAAAAGGCCAGGTCAAGCAGGATGCGACCCGGCAAACCCCGTCCAGCGCGGGCTTCAGGCGAGGGCTCGTCTGGGCAATAGGGCGAATGCGCCGAGGTAAAGCAGGGCCGCCACGATGAGCAGCGCCTGATAGCCGATCACGAGCGCGAGATACTCCAGGCAGCCGCCCACCATCGCGCCCAGCAGGTTGGCGCCGAAGGACGTGGTGGCGTCCGCCGAGTCGGCGAACCGCTTGGCGAACACCACGTTGGCCGCGAAGATCGGCAGGAACGCGACCGTGACGGCCACCACCGCGCGCAGCGGCAGCGGGAGCGACAGCAGCCACGCGTTGGGCACCAGCCAGGCCAGCACCAGGCCCGCGAACAGCACGCCGTACATCGCGGGCAGCGGCGGGGTGCGCCAGCGGCGGGTCACCTCCACGGCGGCGAGCACCGCCACGAGCACCCCGGCGAAGACGATCGCGTTGACCACCCAGGTGGTGCCGAACAGCAGCGCGAAGCCGGTGACGCTCTTGGTCTCCAGCAGCAGGAACGCCACCCCGAGCAGGAACAGGTCGGCGTAGGGCCGCATCCGGCGGTAGGGGCCGGCGACCATGCGCACGGCCAGCAGGCTGACCAGCAGGATCAGGCCCAGGGTGATGAGGTAGATCGCCGGGATCGTGCGGTCCTTCAGGTAGAGGAAGGGGCGGTCGTCACCGGCGGGCGGCGGGGTCCCGGCGGCCGCGCCCGCCCACGGGCCGGCGCAGCGCTGGGCCGCGGGGGTCGCGCCCGCCGTGATGACGGCCTGCTGGCCGCTGACGCTGACCACGTCCACGCACGGCTTGTGCCCGAACGCGCTCTGCACCGTGCCGGCGAGCCGGTCGACGAGCCAGCTCTCGCGGTAGTAGTTGTACATCGAGAAGGCGCCGCCGGGCTTGAGGTGCTCGCGGGCGGCCCGCATGGCCTCCGGGGTGAACAGGTAGCTCTCCAGCCGCAGCGAGCTGGCTCCGGACACCAGGGTGAGCGAGTCGGGCAGCGCGAACAGGATGAGGTCGTAGCGGCGGTCGGTGCGCTCCAGGAAGGCGCGTCCGTCGGTGACGTGGGTGGTGACGCGAGGGTCGTCGTACGGCCGGTCGGGGTGCTCCGAGCCGCCGAGCTCGCGCAGTTTGGGATCGATCTCGACGGCGTCGACCCGGCGGGCGCCCTTGGACAGCGCGATGGCCACGTCGGTGCCGCTGCCCGCGCCCACGATCAGCACGTCCTGCGGGGCCGCCACGGCCCGTTCGTACGGCAGGCCGTACTGGCCCTCCCACTGCAGGCGGGCGGCGGCGGGCGCGGCCTGCTGGTGCGGGATGCCGTTGACCGAGATGTCGGTCACCGGCACGCCGAGGATCTCCAGCGCCCTGGTGGTGACCTTGTAGTAGGGCGACCAGATCGCGCCCGCGGTGAGCGTCTCGGCCAGCAGCAGGCCGACGACGGCGAGCGAGGGCAGGGTCACCAGCGCGAGGTACGGCACGCGCGGCCGGGGCACCAGCAGCAGCCCGTAGGCGAGGGCGGCGATCAGCCCCCAGAAGACGGGCGGCGCGCTGAGGAAGGACAGCGCGGTGAAGGCGGCGATGCCGGTGAGGCTGCCGATCAGGTCGTAGCGGTAGGCCTCCAGCCGGGGCAGCTCGGGGAAGCACCGGCCGACCAGCTCGGCGGGCCCCATGAGCACCACGGCCGCCGCGCAGAAGATCACCGGCAGGATCAGCCAGGCGGGCGGGCCGGTGGTGCCGAGGCTGGTCCAGTAGAGGACGTCCTCGGAGGAGCGGTCCACCGTCACGGGGAACGTGAGCACGACGAGCA
This sequence comes from Nonomuraea glycinis, assembly GCF_035920485.1. GTDB lineage: Bacteria > Actinomycetota > Actinomycetes > Streptosporangiales > Streptosporangiaceae > Nonomuraea > Nonomuraea glycinis. The sequence continues at coordinate 6,919,806 of NZ_CP109166.1, read as the reverse complement.
CGAGGCCGAACAGCACGACCGGCGAGTAATAGGGCTGCCGCGTGGATCTGCCGACGCGCAGGAATCCGAGTCCGATGCCGAGGAACGAGCCGAGCAGCACGAAATTGGTGAAATAACTCAGATGGACGATGTTGGATCCGGTCCACCTGATCAGCGCGAGCTCGAGGAAGAGCATGAAGGCACTGGCGAGGATCAATCGGGGGCGCACCGCCAGCCAGTGCGAGCTCGTGCCGCCGCCGACCGCCTGCTGCTCCTGGAGCGTCATGATGACTCACCGTATTGAGCGACGCCCCGGCCCGCAAGGTCAAGAAAGCCGGGGAGGCCGAGAAATAATTACTGTGGAAATCGCCGGAATTTGTGACGTTTTAGCAGGTCAAATGCCTTAAGTGGCGCTGGACGTGGCGGGCTGGAATGGAGGAATGTGGGGAAGGTTCTTTCCCCCATAGTCGCTCGGTGGTCAATCATGCGGGTCCTCATCCAGCTTCGCCCCTCCCCCGATCTGGTCGCGGCGGTCGCCGACCCCGGCATGACCGCCACCTCCGCCGATGTCGCCGACGGCCTGCCCGGAGTCGAGCTCGACAGCGCCTTCGTCCCCGTCGCCCTGCCCCGGCCGGTGCCCGCCGGCGGCGGTGGCGACCCGCTCTCGCTCAACCAGCCGCTCAACTTCTCGCTGGCCGCCGAGGACGCCTCCGTCCTGGTCCGCGGCACCATCTCCGACGACGAGATCACCGCCCGGATGACGCTGCTGCCCGCGCTGCGCCCCGACGTCGTCGGCGTCTTCGCCGACCCCGTCGTGGAGACCACGCTCACCTGCGGCGGCGACGCGTCCGTGGGCACCTGGCACGACGTGGAGCGGCTGCTCAACGTGCCCGGCCTGCACGCCGAGGGGCTGCACGGCGCCGGCGTGCCGGTCGCCGTGCTCGACACCGGCATCAACACCGCCCACGTGGCCAGGCAGCTCGGCCGGGACGTCACCCTCGACGCCGCGCTGAGCTGGAGCCCGGCCGGGGTGCCCGGCCGGCCCGGCCACGCCGAGGTCGACCACGGCACGATGTGCGCCTTCGACGTGCTCATCGGCGCCCCGCAGGCGTCGCTCATCGACATCCCGCTGCTGCGCTCCACCCGGCCCGGCGGCTCGGCGCTCGACGGGCTGCTGTCCGACGCGGTCGCCGCCTTCGCCCATCTGCGCACGATCCTCGCCGGTCAGCCCGCCGAGACCAGGGCGCTCGTGATCACCAACTCGTGGGGGTCGTTCTCCCCCGAGTGGGACTTCCCCGTGGGCCATCCGGGCAACTACTCCGACAACGCGGCGCACCCGTTCAACCTCATGGTCGCCAGCCTCGACCAGGCGGGGGCCGACGTGCTGTTCGCGGCGGGCAACTGCGGGCGCGACTGCATGGACCGCCGATGCGCCTACCCCGACCGGCCCATCACCGGCGCCAACTCCCACCCCCGCGCGCTGTCGATCGGCGGGATCGACGTCAACGGCCACCGGGTCGGCTACTCCTCGCAGGGGCCTGGCCGGTTGAGCGCCCGCAAGCCGGACGTGTGCGCCTACACCCACTTCGCCGGTTCCAGGGCGCTCGGCCCGGACAGTCCGGACTCCGGCACCTCGGCCGCGACGCCCGTCGCCGCCGGGCTCGTCGCCGCGATCCGCACCCGCTGGCCGTCCTCCCGGCTCTCGCCCGCCCAGCTCCGCGCCCTGCTGCGCCGCACCGCCGAGGACCGCAGCGAGGTCGGGTTCGACTACGACTACGGTTACGGCACGGTGGACCCCGCCGGGATCATCGCCGCCCTGCAGCGCCGGGCCGCCGCGGCCCAGCAGGAGTCCTCGAGCCCACAGCCCGCGGCCCGCTGAACCACCCGTCGCCGAGCCGACGACCAGGCCGGACGCCCGTGACCAGGACGCCCGGCCGTGAGACGCCCGCCTGTGTACGCCCGCCTGTGTACGCCCGGCCGTGAGACGCCCGCCTGTCAGACGCCCGGCTGTGTACGCCCGGCCGTCAGACGCCTGACGGCTAGGCGCTCGCCCGGTTGAACACGCGGGTCCCGACGGTCAGGCTGATCACCGCGAACACCACGGTCACGGCCACCCCGGCGACGACCGTCCCGGTGAAGTAGTGGCCGCCGAACAGCTCGCGCAGCGCCTCCAGGACGTGCCGGAACGGGCTGACGTACGAGAGCGCGTCGAGCCAGCCCGGCGCCATCGACATCGGCAGGAACGCGCCGGACAGCAGCACGAGCGGGATCACCGCCGTGCCCATCACCGGCGCGAACAACTGCTCGTTCATGGTCAGCGCGATCGCGTACGACAGCGCGGCGAGACTCGCCCCGAGCACCACGACCAGCGCCAGCCCGGCCAGCAGCCCCGCGACGGGGGCGCGCAGGCCGAGGGCGTAGCCGACCGCGACCAGCAGCACGACCTGGAGGATGAGCTGGACGGCGTTGGTGAGCACCCGGCCGAGCAGCAGGGCCAGGCGGCTCGCCGGGGTGACGCGCAGCCGCTCCAGCGCCCCGGAGCGCTTCTCGAACACCACCCCGAACCCGGCCATGCCGGTGCTCATCAGGCCGAGCTGGATGATCAGGCCGGGCACCAGGGTCTCCCAGCTGCCGATCGTGGCGAAGATGGGCCCGAACAGCACCAGGAAGAACAGCGGCTGGATGGCGCCGAAGATCAGGCCGGCCTTCTGGCGCAGAGTGGCGCGCAGGTTGTGGCGGAACAGCAGCCAGGTGTCGCGGACCATCAGACGGCCGCCTCCTCGCGCAGTGACCTGCCGGTGAGGTCCAGGAACGCCTGGTCGAGCGTGCGGCCGCCCGCCTTGAGCTCGGCCGGGGAGCCTTCCGCGACGATCTCGCCGTGGTCGATGATCAGCAGCCGGTCGCAGAGCGCGTCCGCCTCGTCGAGGTAGTGGGTGGTGAGGAAGACCGTCACGCCGTCCTCGGCGCGCAGGCGGCGGATGTGGTCCCACAGGTTCGCCCTGCTCTGCGGGTCGAGCCCGGTCGTCGGCTCGTCCAGGAACAGCAGCTCCGGCCGGTGCGGCAGGGCGAACGCGATGTCGACGCGGCGGCGCCCGCCGCCGGAGAGCGTGCCGCCGGGCCGGGACTCCATGCCCGTCAGGTCCAGCATGGTCAGCACCTCGGCCGTCCTGGCCGACGCCTCGGCGCGGCTGAGGCCGTACAGCATGGCCTGGAGGTGGAGCTCCTCGCCGAGCGGGACCGACGGGCTGACCCCGCCGCTCTGCGAGACGTAGCCGATGTGGCGTCGCACCCGCGCCGGGTCGCCCAGCAGGTCGTGGCCCGCCACCGTGGCGGTGCCCGAGGTGGGCCTGAGCAGGGTCGTCAGCATCCGCATGGTGGTGGTCTTGCCGGCGCCGTTGGGGCCGAGGAAGCCCACGATCTCGCCGGGCCGCACGGACATGGTCACGTTCTTGACGGCTACGTCGCCGCCTTTGAAGGTCTTGGACAGACCTGTCGCGTTAATCATTTGATCGCCTCCAAAATTAGAGTAGACCTAATTTTGGAGTGACTGCAAACTTGGTAACATGGCGGGGTGGACGAAGGACTGCGGGAGCGGAAGAAGCGCGAGACCCGAGAGCGCATCTCGGACATGGCGATGGGGTTGTTCATGTCGCGCGGGTTCGACAACGTGACCGTGGCCGAGGTGGCGCGCGCGGCGGACGTGTCGGTGAACACGGTGTTCAACTACTTCCCCGCCAAGGAGGACCTCTTCCTGGACCGGCAGGACCAGGTGGAGGGCATGCCGGTCGAGGTCGCGCGGGGGCGTGCGCCGGGTGAGAGCGTGGTGCGGGCGTTCCGGCGCGACTTCCTCGACGCGCTGGAGACGCGCGACTGGCGTTACGGGCTGAACGAGGGCAGTGACGTGTTCGCCAGGATGGTGGCCGACAGTCCGGCGCTGCGCGCCCGGACGCGCGAGCTCCATCTCAGACGGGAGACGCTGCTGGCGGCCGCGCTGGCCGAGGAGGCCGGTGCGGACGACGACGACCTCGCGCCCCGGCTGATGGCCGCGCACCTGCTCAACACGACCCGCCTGCTGTCGGAACAGGCCGTCCGCGGGATGCTCGCGGGCGAGGCGTGGGAGACGATCCGGCCCCGCCTCAGGGTGCAGGCCGACAAGGCGTTCGACCTGCTGGAGTCGGGCATCGGGGAGTGATCAGTCCAGGTTGCCGCTCAGTGCCGCGCCGCCGAGGATCAGGAAGAACAGCCCGTAGATGACGATGATGCCGATCATGATGCAGGTGCTGATGATGCCGCAGATGCGCCCGGCCTGCACCATGCCGCGGTTCTCGTAGACGTAGCCGCTGTTGTCGATCTCGCGCAGCGCCTTGGTCCCCATGTTCCAGGCGAACGGTCCGAGAATCTGGCAGATGACCAGGCTCAGGATGCCCAGCACCAGGATCGTGGTGCCGTTGGGGTGGGTCTGCGGCGGTGGACCGTAGTAGGAGGGCCCGTAGTTGGGATAGGACATCGGTGCTGGACCCCTTGTCTGACGGCGATTGCGTGGGTTTTATACCACAGCCTCGGGTCGCGCCGTGGGGTTGCTAGACTCCCGGCCCATGATCCGGTCATTCATGCCGTTCTTCCAGTGGTTCGCGGCGACTGACTGGTTCATGAGGATGGGACCGCGGGTCATGCCGAAGTTCGACCGCGTCCTGCGCCCGCTCGCCCGGGGCAGGCTGCTCAGCGGCGGACCGATGCCCACGCTGGTCCTGACGAGCACCGGCGCCAAGACCGGGCTGCCGCGCAGCACCCCGCTGGCCTGCCGGCCGGAGCCCGGCGGCGCGCTGCTGGTCGTGGGCAGCAACTTCGGCCATGACCGGCACCCGGCGTGGAGCGCCAATCTCATCCGGACGCCCGAGGCCCGGGTGGGTTTCGGCGGCCGCGAGTTCGCGGTCACCGCGGTGCTGCTGACCGGCGGCGAGCGCGCGGCCGCCTGGCCCGGCCTGATCGAGCAGTGGCCGCTCTACTCCCGCTATACGGACAAGTCGGGGCGGCAATTGCGGGTCTTCAGGTTGATTCCTATGCATTGATCGTTTTGCGCCATCATGGACGGGATCATCCACCGTTCCAAGGAGCCTTCCCCCGTGCGCGAACGCACCCGTGCCCTCCTGGCGCACCGGCATTTTCAGCGATTCATCATCGCCGTCATCCTGGTCAACGCCGGCACGCTCGGCCTGGAGACGTTCCCGAACGTCGTCGAACGCTACGGTGATCTGCTCGTCGTCGTCGATCATCTGGCGCTCTACATCTTCGTGGCCGAGCTCGTGGCCAAGCTGTACGTCGAAAGGCAGAACTTCCCCCGCGACCCGTGGAACATCTTCGACACCGTGATCGTCGGCATCGCGCTCGCCCCCGCCACGGGCGGGCTGTCGGTGCTGCGATCGCTGCGCATCCTGCGGGCGCTGCGGCTGCTGTCGGCGGTGCCGAGCCTGCGCAAGGTGATCTCCGCCCTGCTGCGCGCGATGCCCGGGATGAGCTCGATCGTGCTGCTGCTCTCCCTGGTCCTCTACGTGGCCGCCGTCCTGGCCACCAAGCTGTACGGCGCGACGGCGCCCGATCGGTTCGGCAGCCTGCCCACCTCGCTGTTCACCCTCTTCCAGACGATGACAGGCGACGACTGGGGCAACATCGCCAGGGAGGTGATGACCCGGCACCCCTCCGCCTGGATCTTCTTCACCGTCTTCATCCTGGTCTGCACCTTCGTGGTGCTGAACCTGTTCATGGCGGTCGTGGTGAGCGCGATGGACGAGGAGGCGGCCGCCGAGCGGGCCGAGCTGGAGGCGGAGATCGAGGACGTGTCCGCCGCCTCCACCCAGCGCATCCTGGACGAGCTCGCCGGGCTGCGCCGGGAGGTGGCCGAGCTGCGCGCGCACACCGTGTCCGGCACGGCATCCGACACGGCATCCGGCACAGCATCCGGCACGGCGTCCGACACGGCGTCCGGCCGGCGCTCCGGGAGGGGACGCTCGTCCCGCACCAAGGGCCGCGCCTCGGCCTGAGACCGAGAGGCCGCGCCTCGCTCGGTGAGGGCGCCGTCCCGTGCCATGGGTCGTGTTTCGGCCGGAGAGGGCGCCCACCGGGTCAGCGTGAGTAGAACTCGACCACGAGTTGCTCATCGACCGGGACGACGATCTGGCCGCGCTCCGGCCGGGTGGCCAGGGTGGCCGTCAGGTTCGCGTGGTCCACCGAGAGGTAGGGCGCGACGCGCTCGTCGGCGTGCACCCCCTCGGCCGCGGCCACGAACGGCTGCATCCGGCGTGACCGCTCGCGCACGGTGATGACCTGTCCGGGCTTGACGAGGTAGCTGGGGATGTCCACCTTGCGCCCGTCGACCGCGATGTGGCCGTGCGCGATGTACTGCCGGGCCGCGTAGATCGACGGCGCCAGGCCGGAGCGCAGCACGACCGAGGCCAGCCGGGTCTCCAGCAGGGTGACGAGCTCGGCGCCCGAGGCGCCCGGCTTGCGCACCGCCAGGTCCCAGTAGCGGCGGAGCTGTCGCTCCGACACGTCGTAGTACCAGCGGAGTTTCTGCTTCTCCAGCAGCCGCAGCGCGTAGTCGCCGCTGGCCCGCCGGTTGGTCTTGCGGCCGTGCTCGCCCGGCGGATAGGGACGCCGCTCGAAGTAGCTCACGGCCTTCTTCGTCAGCGGCACGCCCGCCCGGCGTGACAGTCGCACCTTGGGACCGGTGTAGCGCACGTTCACCTCCATGTGGTTAGGTAGCCCTTACTTAGGTGAGGCTAACCTAAAGCTAAGTGAGATCTCAAGGAGGCCCCCCATGCTGCCGATCCAGGAGCGGATCCGTACTCTCGCCGCGACCGCCGGTGTGGTCAGGCTCTCCGTGGACGACACCCCGTCGCCCGCGCGCGGCGGCGTCGACGAGCGCGGCCGGCCGGTGCTGCTGGTGCGGCAGGGTGAGCCGCTGCACGGGCTGCGCGACGACGCCGTGGTGGCGGTGCATCTGACCGCCATGCGCCGCCTCGGCCAGGTGGAGCATCCGCGCGGGTTGCTGGAGGTGCAGGGCTGGGCGCAGGCCGTACCGGAGGAGGAGGCTCGCGCGGCGGCGGTGGCCGTCGCGGCGCAGGACGCCGACGAGGCCCTGTTCGACGCGCTGGAGCGCTACGGCCGGCCGGACGCGCCCCGGCTGCTGCGCCTGGACGTGGCTCAGGTGATCTACCTGACCGGGCAGGAGACCGGGGTACTGGACGCCGACGAGTACCTCGACGCGGAGCCGGACCCGCTGACGGAGACCGCCGAACGGGTGCTCGCCCACATCAACGCCGCGCACCGGGCCCAGCTCGCGAACGGCGTGTCCAGGCAGCTCGACCGGCCGGCGGCGGAGGTGTGGCTGTGGGAGCTCGACCGCTTCGGAGCCACCGTGCGCGCGGACGGATCACTGATCCGCTTCCCCTGGCCCAGGCCCGCGCACAGCCTCCCCGGCCTGGAGAAGGCCTTGAACGGCCTGCTCTGCACCTGCTGAGGGTTAGTTGATCACGATTCGCGACTAATGGTCACGTGTACGGCCCGGCGTGACTATCATCGGCCTCTGTGAGACAGACCGAGCGGCGCGGGCGGATCCTGCTGATCGCCACCGCACTGACCGGCACCCTCATGCTCGCACTCGCGGGGGTTCTGTCGACCGGCGGCTCGCCGGGCGCCTCGCTCTCCCCCGCCAGCGTGTCCGGCTTCCAGCGGCCCGCCAAGCTGGGCGCGATCGAGTCCGCACCCGTCCGCGTCCCGGCGCCCGAGCCGTCCCGACGGCCGCTGCTCCGGGGCGACGTGGACACCGCGCCGCCCCCGCCCGGCCTCCAGCGACCCGCCGCACGCCCGTCCTGCGTACCGCCGTCGGCGGCCAAGGCCGACGTCAAGCGGACAAAGAAGAAGGACGACAAGCGCGGCAAGTGCCCCTGAAGCGCTTGTGCGTACGCGCGACCGGTCGTCACTGAGGCCTTCAGCGACGGCTCAGCGGGCGGCACGGCCTGTCATGGCCGCGTCGACCGCGTCCGGGGACAGCACGTGGTCCAGGACCATCACCGCGCAGCCGCTGATGCCCGCCGCCGCGCCCAGCCGGCTCGGCTCGATGCGCAGCCTTCTGGTGGCCAGGGCGGTGGATCGGCGGTAGACGACCTCGCGGATGCTCGACACCAGCGGCCCGAACGCCTCCGCCATGTCGCCGCCGAGCACCACGACCGACGGGTTGAGGATGTTGACGGCGATCGCCAGCACCTCGCCGATCCTGCGCCCGGCCTCGCGTACCGTCGCCATCGTCTCGGCGTCGCCGGCCCGCACCAGCGCCGTCACGTCCGCGATGGTCTTGACGTCCTTGCCCGCGAAGCGTAGATCGCGCAGCAACGCGGTGCCACTGGCCACGGAGTCGACGCAGTCCATGTTGCCGCAGCGGCACAGCACCCCGCCGCCGTCACGCACGGGGATGTGCCCGATCTCGCCGGCCGCGCCGAGCGCGCCGCGCAGGATCTCGCCGCCCGCGACGACGCCCGCGCCGATCCGGGTGGAGACCTTGACGAACATCAGGTCGCCGAGCTCCGGATAGGCGCCCCGGTGCTCGCCGATGGCCAGCACGTTCACGTCGTTGTCCACGAGCACGGGGACGGCGAAGCGGGCGGCGATCAGCGGCGGGATCACCACCCCGGTCCACGAGGCCATCACCCGGGCGCTCTCGGTGCGCCCCTGCGCGAACTCGACGGTGGCGGGCACGCCCATCCCGACGCCCTTGACCACGGCGCGCGGCCGGTCCGCGAGCAGCTCGTCCCAGGTGTCCATGACCAGCGGCAGCACCACGTCGGGGCCCTGCTCGACGTCGATGGCGAAGTCCTGACCGGCCAGCTCGCGGCCGGACAGGTCGCAGACGGCCACCCGGGTGCGGCTCGCGCCGAGCGCGGCCACGAGCACGACGCCGCCGCCGGCGTTGAACTCCAGCCGGACCGGGGGCCTGCCACCGGTGGACGGCGCGTCGGCCCGCTCGACGACCAGGCCGCGCTCCAGCAGCTCGCCGACGCGCGCCTGCACCGCCGGACGCGACAGGCCGGTCACCCGGCCGAGGTCGGACCGCGTCACGGCCTCACCGGTGCGGATGAGGCGCAGCACCTCGCCACTCGTGGCGAGTGCGGCGGCGGTACGTCGAGTCATCGGTTAAGTGAACCACAGGAGGTTATGTCATGAAAAGTCTCGACTTTTTTATCTCAAATACCAAAACTCTGCTTGTGTACGACCCAAACTCTGGCTAGTGTCCGTTCTGTCCCTACTTGGTAGATCATCGGAGTTCTTGCCGTGCCCCCGCTTACGTCTCCCCCGGTCGCTCACACCGCCGACCTCGTCGTCTTCGGCGGCACCGGCGACCTGTCCATGCGCAAGCTGCTGCCCGCGCTGTTCCACAGCGACAGAGACGGACGGCTGGCTCCGGAGACCCGCATCATCGCCCTGTCCCGGGGCGGGCTGACCGACGCCGACTTCCGCGGCAAGGTGGACGCCGAGGTACGCGACCAGGTGCCGGCGGACGACCTCGCCCTGTGGCAGCGTTTCCTCGGCCGCCTGCACCACCTCACGGTCGACGTGGGCGGGCAGGACCGTACCGGCTGGCAGGCTTTGTCGCGGCTGCTGGCCGGGCATGAGTCGCGCGACCGGGTGTTCTACCTGGCCAGCCCGCCGATGACGTTCGGTCCGTTCTGCCGGGAGCTGGAGCTGGCCGGGCTGGTGACGCCTGACTCGCGGGTGGTGCTGGAGAAGCCGCTCGGCCGCGACCTGCCCAGTGCGCAGCTGATCAACGACGAGGTCGGCGCCATCTTCGACGAGCAGCAGATCTTCCGCATCGACCACTACCTGGGCAAGGAGACCGTGCAGAACCTGCTCGTGCTCCGCTTCGCCAACGCCTTCCTGGAGCCGGTCTGGAACTCGCTCTGGATCGACCATGTGCAGATCACCGTCGCCGAGACCGTCGGCACGCCCGGCAGGCGCGGCTACTACGACCACGCGGGCGCGCTGCGCGACATGGTGCAGAACCACCTGCTGCAGTTGCTCACCCTGACCGCGATGGAGTCGCCCGCGCGCAACGACCGCGAGGCGATCCGCGACGAGAAGGTCAAGGTGCTGCAGTCGCTGCGCCCCATCGTCGGCACCGAGGTCGGCCGCTTCACCGTGCGCGGCCAGTACGCGCAGGCCGGCGACATGCCCGGCTATCTGGCCGAGCCCGGCTCGACCCCGCCCACCGAGGCCTCCGGCCGGGTGGAGACCTTCACCGCGATCCGCGCCGAGATCCGCAACTGGCGCTGGGCCGGAGTGCCGTTCTACCTGCGCACCGGCAAGCGCATGCCGCACCGGCGCTCGGAGATCGTGGTGCAGTTCAAGGACGTGCCGCACTCCATCTTCCCCGGCGGCGCGCCGAACCGCCTGGTGCTGCGCCTGCAGCCGGAGGAGGGCATCGAGCTGCACATCATGGCCAAGGAGCCGGGAGCGGGCGAGATCATGCTCAAGCCGGTGCCGATGAGCCTGAGCTTCGGCAAGACGTTCACCACCCGGGTCCCGGACGCCTACGAGCGGCTGCTCACCGACGTGCTGGCCGGCAACCCGACGCTGTTCATGCGCCGGGACGAGGTGGAAGCCGCCTGGCGCTGGATCGACCCCATCCTGGACGCCTGGCAGGCGTCCCCTGATCTGCCCGAGCCTTACCCCGCCGGCACGGCCGGCCCCGCGAGCGCCCACGAACTGCTCGGCCGCAGCGGTCGCGCGTGGCATGAGGAGGAAGCGTGAACCCCGTCATCCAGGACATCACCGACAGGATCGCCGAGCGCAGCGCCGCCAGCCGCGCCGCGTACCTGGAGCGGATCCGCCGTGACGGCGAGGCCGCCCGCGCCAAGGGCCCGGCCCGCGCGCACCTAGGGTGCGCGAACCTGGCGCACGGCTTCGCCGCCGCCCCCGCCGAGGACAAGCCCGCACTGATAGGTACGGCCAAGCCCGGCGTCGCCATCGTGACCAGCTACAACGACATGCTCTCCGCGCACCAGCCGTACGAGACCTACCCGGCCGAGCTGAAGACGGCCGTGCGCCGGGCCGGCGGGGTCGCGCAGGTGGCCGGCGGGGTGCCCGCCATGTGCGACGGCATCACGCAGGGCCGCGCCGGCATGGAGCTGTCCCTCTACAGCCGCGACGTGATCGCCATGTCGACCGCGATCGCGCTGTCGCACGACATGTTCGACGCCTCGCTGCTGCTGGGCGTCTGCGACAAGATCGTCCCCGGGCTGTTCATCGGCGCCCTGCACTTCGGGCACCTGCCCGCGATCTTCGTGCCCGCCGGGCCGATGACCTCGGGCCTGCCGAACAAGGTCAAGGCCCGCACCCGCCAGCTCTTCGCCGAAGGCAAGGTCGGCAGGGGCGAGCTGCTGGAGGCCGAGTCCGCCTCCTACCACTCCCCCGGCACCTGCACCTTCTACGGCACCGCCAACTCCAACCAGGCGATCATGGAGGTCATGGGCCTGCACCTGCCGGGCTCCACGTTCGTCAATCCGCACACCGAGCTGCGCCACGCGCTGACCGAGGCGGCGGGCCGCCGGGCCGTGGAGATCACCGCGCACGGCGCCGAATACACCCCCGTCGGCGAGCTCGTCGACGAGAAGTCCATCGTGAACGCCTGCGTGGCGCTGCTGGCCACCGGCGGGTCGACCAACCACACGCTGCACCTGGTCGCCATGGCCGCGGCCGCCGGCCTGGTGCTGACCTGGGACGACCTGGCCTGCCTGTCGAAGGCCGTGCCGTCGCTCACCAAGATCTACCCCAACGGCCAGGCGGACGTGAACCACTTCCGTGACGCCGGCGGCATGCAGGTGCTCATCGGCGACCTGCTCGACGCGGGCCTGCTGCACGGCGACGTGCTCACCGTGGCCGGACCCGGCCTGGACCGCTACCGCTCGGCCCCCCGCCTCAGCGACGGGGAGCTGGTCTGGGAGCCGGTCGCCGGCGTCAGCACCGATCTGGACGTGCTGCGTCCCGTCAAGGCGCCGTTCGCCCCCGACGGCGGCATCCACATGCTCGACGGCAACCTCGGCTGCGCCGTGAGCAAGGTGTCGGCGGTCAAGCCCGAGCACCTGGTGATCGAGGCCCCGGCCAAGGTCTTCGACGACCAGCTCGACCTGATGCATGCCTTCGAGGCGGGCGAGCTGGACGGGCAGGACTTCGTCGCCGTCATCCGCTACCAGGGGCCCAGCGCCAACGGCATGCCCGAGCTGCACAAGCTCACCTCGCCGCTGTCGGTGCTGCTGGACCGGGGGCAGCGGGTGGCGATCGTCACCGACGGCCGGATGTCGGGCGCCTCCGGCAAGGTGCCCGCCGCCATCCACCTGTCGCCCGAGGCGGCCGACGGCGGCCCGATCGCGCTGGTCCGCGACGGCGACGTGATCCGGCTCGACTCGGCGGCGGGGTGCCTGTCCCTGCTGGTCCCCGCCGAGGAGCTGGCGCAGCGCACGCCCGGCGGCCGGCCGCTGAGCGACGCGGAGTGGGTCGGCACCGGCCGCGAGCTGTTCACCACCTTCCGGCGGATGGCCGGGCACGCCGAGCAGGGCGCGGGCATCTTCGGCGTCAGCGGCGCCGAGTCCCCGCACCACGGCCCCGGCCTGGGCTTCCCCGCCGAATCCGGCTCCTCCCACCTGGAGACGGGCGCGGCGGTGGGCCCGCACCACGCCGGAGCGTCCCGGTGATCCGCCGTACGACATACGACGGGCGTACGGCGTCTGATGCCGGAGGGGAGCCGTGACGGCCTTCGAGCTGCCCTGGCTGGTCGCTGACGTCGGCGGGACCAATGCTCGGTTCGGGCTGGTCGCGTCGCCTGGGGCGCGGCCGTCGCAGGTGGCGGTGCTGGCGGGGGCGCGGTACCGGACTCTCACCGACGCGGTGTCGGGGTATCTCGCCGAGCACGCGGGCGGGCTGCGGCCCGGGGCGGCGTGCCTGGCCGTGGCGGGGCCGATCGACGGTGATCGCTACCGGCTGACGAACTCCCCGTGGGCGGGATCGGTGCGCGACCTGGGCGTGCCGTTCGCGGCGCTGCTCAACGACTTCGAGGCGCTGGCCCTGTCGCTGCCGCACCTGGACGGCGGCGAGCTGGTGTCCCTGGGCGGGCCGGAGCCGGCGCACGGGGTCAAGGCCGTGCTCGGGCCCGGCACCGGGCTCGGCGTCGGCGGCCTGATCCCCACCGGGGACGGCTGGACGCCGATCCCCGGCGAAGGCGGCCACGTCACGCTGCCCGCCAGGGACGACAGGGAGCTGGAGATCGTCCGCGCGCTGCGGGCCGGCGGCCGGGAGCACGTGGTGGCCGAGGACGTGCTGTCCGGTCCCGGTCTGGTCCGGCTGCACCGGGCGCTGGCCCGGGTCAACGGCGTCACCGCCCCCGACCTGACGGCCTCCGACATCGTGGCGCGGCTCGACGACTCGCTCTGCGCCGAGACGGTCGAGGTGTTCTGCGCCATGCTGGGGAGCTTCGCCGGGAACGTGGCGCTGACACTCGGCGCCAGAGGTGGTGTCTACCTGGGCGGCGGCGTGCTGCCCCGTATCGTGGAACGTGTGCGCACCAGCGATTTCCGCACCAGGTTCGCCGCCAATCCCGATATGTCCAGCTATCTGGAGGGCATCGCCACCGCGCTGATCGTCGCGCCGCAGCCGGCACTGACCGGCGCGGCCGCCTGGCTCGCCCAGCGTGCCGCCAAAGAGCTCATTTCATGACCGCGCGCCACCGACAACAGGCCGTCCACGAGGAGAAGTTCGCATGAGTTTGCTCGATCTCGCCCCTGTCATCCCCGTCGTGGTGATCGACGACGTGGAGACCGCCGTGCCGATGGCGCGGGCGCTCGTCTCCGGCGGCCTGCCGGTCATCGAGGTGACCTTGCGTACGGCACCCGCGCTGGAGGCCATCGCCAGGATCGCGGCCGAGGTACCGGAGGCCCAGGTCGGCGCCGGCACGATCCGTACCAACGACGACATCGCCGCCGCGCTGTCCGCCGGGGCGAAGTTCCTGGTCTCGCCGGGGACGACGCTGAGCCTGGTGGAGGGCATGGACGCGAGCGGCCTGCCGTACCTTCCGGGGGCGGCGACCGCGTCGGAGGCGATGGCCCTGGCCGAGCGCGGTGTCAAGGAGCTGAAGTTCTTCCCGGCGGAGCCGGCGGGCGGCGTGGCCTACCTGAAGGCGCTGCAGGGCCCGCTGCCGGACGTGCGTTTCTGCCCGACGGGCGGCATCCGGCTCACCACCGCCCCCGACTACCTGGCCCTGCCGAACGTGGGCTGCGTCGGCGGCACCTGGCTCACCCCGGCGGACGCCCTGGCCTCGGGCGACTGGGGCCGCATCGAGAAGCTGGCCTCGGAGGCGGCCGCGCTGTAACCCCGGCAGGCGCGCCGCGGCGCGGCGGATCCTGGTACCGCCCGTGCCTGCCTCCACCTTGGGGGCCGGGCGGACACTGTGGTCATGACGAACACCGTTGACATCGCACCCATCGGCCTGCTCTCCGGCAAGGTCGTGTTCATCACCGGCGCCAGCCGGGGCATCGGGGCGGCGGCGGCCCGGCTCTTCGCCGCCGAGGGCGCCGCCGTCGTGCTCGCCGCCCGCAGCACGGAGGCCCTTCAGAAGATCGTCACCGAGATCCGCGCCGAAGGCGGCGTCGCCGACGCCGTCACCTTGGACCTCGCCGACCGGGCGAGCATCCGCGCGGCGGTCGACCGGGTCGAGGAGCTGCACGGACGGCTCGACGGCGCCTTCAACAACGGCGCGGCGATCCAGCAGCCCGGCCCGCTCGACACCACGAGCGATGAGGACATCGACCAGCAGTTCGCGGTGAACTTCCGCTCGCACTGGACCGCCATGACCGCCGAGGCCGCACTCATGCGACGCAACGGTGGCGGGGCGATCGTGAACACCTCCAGCATCGGCAGCCGCCGCGCGAACCCCGCCCTGCCCGCCTACGGCGCCATGAAGCGCGCGCTCAACAGCATCACCGAGACCGCCGCGGTGAGCTGGGGCCGTGACGGCATCCGGGTGAACGGCATCACCCCCGGCGGCACCGCCACGGAGATGATGGCGGCGTGGGAGGCGGACACCCCCGGCATCATCGAGCGGGTGACGGCGGCGATCCCGCTCGGCCGGATGGCCGAGCCCCACGAGACCGCCCAGGTGGCCGCCTGGCTGCTCAGCGACCGGGCCTCGATGGTGACCGGCGCGATCGTGCCGGTGGACGGCGGCGCCGGGGCGTGAACCGCTACATCTGGAATCCGGCGGGCCCGCGCACCGCGGCGGCGGCCAGGTCCTCGATCCGGGCGGCGGACACGGGCACGCCGGGCGCGCCCTGGATCCAGGCCACCAGGTCCGGCACGGTGAGGCCGGACGGCGGCTGTCCCACGTACGGGAAGGCGTACAGCGGGGTGTTGGGCTCACTGCGCCAGCTCTCCGCCAGCGTGCCGAGATCCACCGTGTCGAAGCCGAGGATGTCCAGAAGGCCGGCCACCTCCTTCTTCGCGGTGGGGTCGTCGCCGGACAGCGGCAGCGCGGTGCGGTCGGGGGCGCCGGCCGGGCGGAACAGGTCCAGCAGCTGCTTGGGGCCGATGTTGTGCAGTGCTTTCACCACCCGGGCGCCGGTGAGGTGGCGCTGCACCAGCTCGCTGGAGGTCAGCTCGTCGCTGTCGAGTTCCGGGATCCTCCACCCGGGGTTCGGGGCGTAGTTCATCGGGTCGATCACGGTCTTGCCGGCGAGCTCCGCGCGGGGCAGCCGTTCGTGGGCGGCCAACGGCAAGGACGCGATGACCAGATCGGCGGCGCGCGCCGCCTCGGCCGGGGTGGCCGCACGGGCCCGCGGGCCGAGCTCGGCGACGAGATCGGCCAGCGTCTGCGGGCCGCGCGAGTTGCTCAGGACGACGTCGAGGCCGGCGTCGACGGCGCGACGGGCGACCCCTACGCCGACCATTCCGGTGCCGATGATGCCGAGGGTCGATGTGCTCACTTGAGTTCTCCGTTTCGGGTGTTTCCACGCGTCGCGGCACCCAGTGCCTGGGCCCGCTCCGGTGGCTTGTCTCCATCACAGCCGGAGTGACCTGCGCGAACAATGATCAGAGGCCATCGGCAGCGATCACAAAATGTGATAAATCAGAAGGCATGGAGCTGAGGGCGCTGCACTACTTCGTGACCGTCGCCGAGGAGCTGCACTTCGGCCGCGCGGCGCAACGGCTGCGGATCGTGCAGCCGGCGGTGAGCCAGCAGATCACCCGGCTCGAACGCGAGCTCGGCGTGCGCCTGCTCGACCGCACGTCACGCAGGGTGCGGCTCACGCCGGCCGGCGAACGCGTGCTCGCCGCGGCCCGGGAGACCCTGGCCGCGGCGGCCCGCGTGCGAGTGGTCGCCGGGGAACCGGCGGCCGCCCTGCGGGTCGGGGTGGCGACCTGCGTCACCGAACGGCTCGACCGCGCGCTGGCTCGCCTGCGCGACAGCGAACGCCCCGCCGCCCCGCGACTGGTCGACCTGCCGGTGCCCGCGCGCCTCGACGCCGTCCGCGATGGCGAGCTGGATCTGGCGCTGGTCCGCGGCGCGGTCACGTCCACGGCGCTGACGGTGGTGCGCGCCTGGTCCGAGCCGCTGCACGCGGTGCTGTCCGGCGGACACCCCGCCGCCGGCAAGCCCGCGGTCAGCCTGCACGACCTCGACCCGTACGGCCTGCGGCTCCCTGACCGCGACGCCGACCCGCCCCTGCACGACGCGATTGTCGCCGCCCTGCCCGTGGCACCGCTGCGGCCGCCCGCCGGGGACATGCTCAACGTGCTGTTCGAGGTGAGCCAGGACCCCGAGGGCTGGACGCTGATGCCGGCCGAGCAGCTCGCCGGCTCCCGCTCCGAACGGGTGCTGCAGGTGCCGCTCGACCCACCGATGACCGTCGACGGCCACGTCGTGACCTCGCTCGCCACACCGGAGTCGTGCGTGGCGTCCTACGTGGCCGCATTCGCGGACTGAGCGCCACGAGCGGCCGGTCCGGAGAACGCTCGCCGCTCATCAGCCGTGAAGATCAGCTCTCAGGCTTCCGGGATCTCCGCACCCCATGTGTCCACGGTGATGTCGGCCGGCTCCGGGCCGCCGCGTACGCCGGTGTCCAGGCCGTTGATCGCGGTGAGCTGCTCGCCGGTGAGCTCGAAGTCGAAGACGTCGAAGTTCTCCGCGATGCGCCCGGCGTCGACCGACTTCGGGATGGCGGAGCGCCCCTGCTGCAGGTGCCAGCGCAACATCACCTGCGCCGGGGTCCTGCCGTGCGACGTCGCGATCTGTCCGATCACCGGGTCGGTGAGCGTGCTGACGCGGTTCTCCCGCCAGCCCGGATAGAAGGTGATGCCGCCGATGGGCGACCACGCCTGGGTCAGGATGCCGTGCTCGGCGCCGAAGGCCCGCGCCTCGGGCTGGGTGAAGTACGGGTGCACCTCGATCTGGTTCACCGCGGGCACCACCGTCGTCCTGCCGAGCAGCGCGGTCAGGTGCTCGACCGTGAAGTTGCTGACGCCGATGGCGCGCACCCTGCCGTCGGCCAGGAGCTTCTCCAGGGCCTGGTAGGAGCGTACGGTCCGGTCGAAATCCGACGGCAGCGGCTGATGCAGGAGGAGCAGGTCGATCCGGTCGACGCCGAGCTTGCCCGCGCTCTTGTCGAAGCCATGCAGGGTCTCGTCGTACCCGTAGTCGTTGATCCAGATCTTGGTCTCCAGGAAGATCTCGGACCGGTCGAGCCCGGACGCGGCGACGGCCTCGCCGACCTGCCGTTCGTTGAAGTACGCGGCTGCCGTGTCGATGTGCCGGTAGCCCGCCGCCAGGGCGGCCCCGACTGCGGCCCGGGTCTGCTCGGGCGGGGTCTGGAAGACGCCGAAGCCGAGCGCGGGCAGCCGTACACCGTTGTTCAATCTCAGGAAGTTGTCCATGTGCCGAGACTCGGCGAGCGGAACCCGGGTAACCAGTGCCGTCCGCTACGGAGGGAATCGCAGTACCAGGCAAGCCGGCTCCCCCGGGGTCATCATGGGGGCATGCCAAACGACCTAGGCAATCTGCTGCGCGCCTGGCGTGATCGGCGCTCACCGGACGACGTCGGGCTCCAGGCGTACGGCCGGCGCCGCGCTCGCGGACTGCGCCGCGAGGAGCTGGCCGCTCTGGCCGGGCTCAGTGTGGACTATCTCGTACGCCTGGAGCAGGGCCGTTCGCGCCGACCCGGGCCGCAGGTCGTCGCCGCGCTGGCCCGCGCCCTCCAGCTCGACGAGCGGGAGGCGGCCGTTCTCCACCAGGCGGCCGGACTGCCGGTCCCGTCCGGCCGCACGGTCTCGGCGCACGTGCCGCCCGGCGTCCAGCGGCTCATCACCCGCATGGTGGACTACCCGGTGGCGGTCTTCGCGGCGGACTGGACCCTCATCGCCTGGAACGCCATGTGGAGCGCGCTGATCGGGGACCCGCACCAGCGGCCGCTCGCCGACCGCAACCTGATCCGGGCGACGTTCTACGGCTCAGCCGCCTGGACCCCCATCGTGCGGATCGACGCCGAGGCGGGCCGGCCCGACGAGAAGGAGCAGCGGGCGCTCGTCGCCGACCTGCGCCACGCCGTGACGACGTACCCGGACGACGAGGCCCTTCGCGAGCTCGTCGCCGAGGTCCGTGCCGCGAGCCCGCCTTTCCGCGAGCTGTGGGACTCCGGCGCGGCGGGCCGGCACACCAGCACCCGCAAGCTCGTCCAGCATCCCCTGGCCGGTGAGCTCGTCCTGGACTGCGACGTGCTCACCGCCCCGGACTCCGACCTGAAGATCATCCTCTACACCGCGGCGGCGGGCAGCCGCGACTCCGAGCGCCTGGACTTCCTCCGGGTCAGCGCCGTCCACTCGGTGACGTGAGGGATGGCGGCTACCGAATGAAGGAGCCGGCCCACTGGGCGGAGGCGTACCGGTAGACCTCGGCCAGCTCACTGTCGAAGTACGGTGAGATGCCGGTGTCGTACCGGTCGTCGCCATCGGTGTCGGACACGCTCATCGTGATGCCGCTGAGATAGCCGGTACGGGTGTCGCTCGCGTAGTCGGTCACCCATGAGGAGCCGAGAGCGCCTTCCCCGGTGAACGGGGAGTCCACGCCGAGGGGCCGGTCCGCGCGGAGGGCCGTGAACCTGGTCGCGAACGTCGAGCCGGTCGACCGTTCGAGGGTCTCACCCGGGTAGGGCCGGCTGCCGTCGGGGTGGGCGCCGGCGGGATGGCCGAAGACGTCGATCGTGGACCCGAGCGGCTGGTTGACCGCGAGCCCTTGGCCGCCGACGTTGACGCCCAGGTGTCCGACGTGGGTCAGCACGTCCTGAGCGGAGAGGACGACGCCGCTGTACACGTTGACGAAGGCGTAGTCGCGGTCGAGGTCCCGGATGTCGTCGAAGTCGTAGTGGGAGCTGCCCAGCTTCCCGACGTACAGCCCGAACGGGGTCTCCCCCTCGGCGTAGCCGGGGACGAAGACCCACTTGCCGAGCGCGCCCATCGGCGCCTCGATGTCGAACAGGCAGTGACCCGCCGTCGCGACGAGGTTGCGGTACTTCGTCTGCATGGACGTGCCGGTGCACCAGTGCGGCAGGCCGTCGCTGCCGATGAAGAACACCTTGCCCCAGGTCGTGGGCGTCTTCCCCTCGTACGGAGGCGGCCCTTCCTGCGGGGCGACGACGGTGCGCGCGGGGCCGTCCGGGACGATGTCCGTGGACAGACGTTCCGCGCCCACCGCCGTCCGCACGGTGTACGGGGTGGCGTTCCTCAGGTTGGCGGCCTCGTCGGCGAGCCAGAAGCTCGCCACCTCCTGAGCCACCGGCGCGGTGCTCGCCAGCGCGACCGTCGCCACCCGCACGGCCTGTGCCGGTGTGGTGAAGCCGGTGGAACCCAGTACGACCAATCCGATGCTCAATGTGGCCAGTGCACGCCTCAAGGGCGATCTCCCGTCCGGTCGGTGTGAAGAGCCGGCCGATCTCCACGGCCGGCGAACATCAAGATCGTAACCATGGCGGAGATCGCGATCCCAGGCTTTTTCGATCACAAGTTCGATACATGGTTCGATGGCGGAACGCTCTGGACACCCGCCGGGCTTCACGGAAGCTTCACGATCGGAGTCGTACGCGCCACATGAGACCCCGGTTCGCTGTCGGGGTATGAACCGCGTTCCGCACATCCGAAGACTCGTGGTCGTGGCCCACGCCGGGCTGGCCGGGTCGCTGGCCGGCACCGCCGCTCTGCACGTCGGCTGGGCGGAGCAGGTGGACGCCGTCCGGAACGTCTTCAGCGACTACGCGCTGAGCGACGGCGCGTACGGGATCTTCGCCGGGACCGTGGCCTGCCTGTCGGTGGGATCGACGGCGCTGGTCGCGGGGCTCGTACGGTCCGGACTGCCGGTCGGCGCGCCGGCGATCGCGCTGCTGGGCGCGTGGTGCGGCGGGCTGGCGCTCGCGGTGGTCTTCCGGACCGATCCGCCGGGCGATCCCTCCCTGGGCGGGCTGGTGCACCGGTACGCGGCGGGCGGGGCCGTGGCGGCCCTTCCGGCCGCCGTCCTCCTGATGGCACGGCGGCTGGGGCGACGGCCCGGCTGGGAGACGACGGCGCGCTCGCTGCGCCGTATCTCCTGGGCGAGTGTGGCGGGCTGCTTCGCCTTCATGTGCGCGCACCTGTGCGTCACGACCTCGGCCCCGAACCCGCTGACGCAGCGGATCGGCGGCCTGCTGGGGCTGGCCGAGCGGGTCACCCTCGCCCTGGAGGTGAGCCTGCTGTTCATGCTGGCCGGCATGGTGGCGGCGAGCCGGGAGCGCGGATGACCTGGCTCGCCATCATCCTGGCGATCCTGAACGCCTGCTGCTTCACGGTCGGGACCTGGCTGCAGCACGGCGCGTCGGCGGGGGGCGCGTCGTTGGCGTCCGCGGTGCGGCGGCCTCGCTGGCTGGCGGGGCTGGCGCTGCTGGCGTTGGGGGCGGTCATGCAGGTCAACGCGCTGCGGCTGGCTCCGGTGACCGTGATCGAGCCGGTCGGGGTGCTCGGGATCGTGATCAGCGTGGTGTGGGCGCTGCGGGTGCGACGCGCCCCGCTGCGGTGGAACATCGGCCGTGCGCTGGCGACGATCCTCGTCGGGACGAGCGCCTTCGCGGTGCTCGCCGCGTTGAACACCGTCACCCGCCCGGTCTCCACGGCGGCGCAGTTCCAGGCCGGCGCGCTGGTCGCCGCCGCGGTGGCGGTCTGCCTGCTCCTCGCCCACCCGCTCAGGGGCCGGGCCCGGTGCCTGGTCCTGGGCATGGGCGGGGGCATCGCCTACGGCTGCACCTCCGTACTGATCCGGGCCGCGACGGAGCAGTTCACCTCGTACGGCGTCAGCGCGCCCCTGTTCGGCACGCTCGCCGGCCTGGGAGCGACGGTCCTGGCCGGTTTCTGGCTCGTGCAGCGCGCTTACGCCGACGGCCCGGCCGAGAGCACGGTGGCGACCCTCACCGTGGTGGATCCGCTGGTCGCCGTCACCATCGGCATCGGCCTGCTCGGCGAGGCCCCCGGCCTGACCCTGCCGATCGCCGCCCTGGGGCTGGCCTTCGCCGCCGTCGCGGTCGGCGGGGTCGTCCTGCTCTCCCGCGACATCCCCGCCCCGCCATCCTCTTCCCTCACGCACGACAGGAGCACCCCATGTCCGGCAGTCCCCTCCGGAGCATCGTCATCGGCGCGGACACCTACCCGCCCGATGTGAACGGCGCCGCGAACTTCGCGCACCGCCTGGCCACCGGGCTCGCCGGCCGAGGTCACGACGTGCACGTGATCTGCCCCGCCACGGGCGCCGATCCCGGGCGCGTCGCGCCCGGCGGCCCGACCGTGCACCGGCTGGCCTCACACGGCACGCCGTTCCATCCCACCTTCCGGGTCTGCCTGCCCTGGCAGATCCGCGGCTCGGCGGCCCGGCTGCTGGAGCGGATAGCACCCGACGTCGTCCATGTGCAGTCCCACTTCGCCGTGGGCCGGACCCTGATCGGGGCCGCGCGGCGTGCGGCCGTCCCGGTGGTGGCGACCAACCACTTCATGCCGGAGAACCTCGTCCGCTACGCCCCTCTTCCCGACCGGCTCGCCGACGCCGCGTGCCGGCTGGCCTGGCGCGACTTCGTCCGGGTCTTCCGCCGCGCCCAGATCGTCACCGCCCCCACCCCCCGCGCCGTGGAGCTGATGCGCCGCAACGGCCTCATCGGCGGCGTGGTCCTTCCCGTCTCCTGCGGCCTGGACCTGCACCGCTTCGCGCAGCCCACGGTGAGCAACGAGAGCGCGGAGCTGCGCGTGCTGTTCGTGGGCCGGCTGGACGCGGAGAAGAACGTGGGCGAGCTCCTGCGCGCCCTGCCGCTGCTGCCCCCGCGGCTCCCGGTCACGGCCGAGATCGTGGGCGACGGCTCCCGCCGCCGCGAGCTGGAGGAGCTGGCCCGCGCGCTCGGCGTCGCCGACCGCGTCACCTTCCACGGTCTGGTCAGCGACCAGGAGGTCCTGGACGCCTACGCCCGCTGCGACGTGTTCTGCATGCCCGGCACCGCCGAGCTGCAGAGCCTGGCTACCATGGAGGCCATGGCCGCCGGGAAGCCCGTCGTCGCCGCCGACGCCACGGCGCTGCCGCATCTGGTGCACTCGGGACACAACGGTCTGCTCTTCCCGCCCGGCGACGTCCCGGCCCTGGCCGCGGCCCTCGGCTCGATCCTGGACGACCCCGAAGGCCGGACGCTCATGGGCGAGGCCGGCCGTGAGATCGTCGCCCGCCATGACCTCGGGTTCACCCTGGACACCTTCGAGACCGTCTACCGGGAGGCGGCCAAGATCACGACGGCCCTCGGCAGGGAGAACCATGAGCACCCAGCGCATTCTGGTCGTTGACGACGAACCCAAGATCCGGATGACGCTGCGCGGCTATCTGGAGGCGGACGGCTTCGAGGTCCTGGAGGCGCCGGACGGCCCGTCCGGTCTCACCTCGGCCGTCCGCGAGCGGCCTGACCTCATCGTGCTGGACGTGATGCTGCCCGGCCTGGACGGGTTCGAGGTGCTGCGCCGGATCCGGGCGACCAGCCAGGTGCCGGTGATCCTGCTCACCGCCCGGACGGAGGAGGTGGACCGGGTCATCGGCTTCACCGCGGGCAGCGACGACTACGTCACCAAGCCGTTCAGCGCCCGCGAGCTCGCCCTGCGGGCGCGGGCCATCCTGCGCCGCACGGAGCTCCCGGCCCAGACCCCGGAGGAGCGGGCGCTGCGCTTCGACGGCCTGGTCATCGACCCCGACACGCGGACGGTCACCCGCGACGCCGGCCATGCGGTGGAGCTGTCCGCGCTCGACTTCGACCTGCTGGTGGCCCTGGCCCGCGCGCCGGGCCGGGTCTTCACCCGCCGCGGGCTGATCGAGCACGTCTGGGGGCGCGACTTCTTCGGTGACGAACGGGTGGTGGACGTGCACATCCGCACGCTGCGGCGCGCGCTCGGCGACGACGCGAGCGCGCCCCGGTTCGTGGGCACGGTGCGCGCCATCGGCTACCGCTTCCTCGCCCGGCCCGCCGGATGACCCGCCCGCCTCGCGGCCGGAGGACCGCCTGGGCGGGCGCGCTACGGCGGCTGCCGGCGCTGCCGCTGACCATCCGCCTGGTGCTGTCCCACATGACGGTCCTGATCGTGGCGCTCCTGGCGATCAACGTCGCCGCCGACGCGTTCGGCCGGCGGCTGGCCGACGCCGGGATCTCCGAAGTGCAGGCGCTGATGATCGAGCTGACCGGCAAGGGCGAAGGGAGCATCGACTTCAGGATGATCCTGCCCGCCCTGATCATCGGCATGATCACGGCGCTCGTCATGTCCCTGGTGTTCTCCCGGTTCCTGCTGCGGCCGCTGCGCCAGGTCAGCGCCGCCACCCACCGCCTCGCCGACGGGCACTACGACGCCGTCCTCCACGTCCCCCGCGAGCCGGGACTCGCCGCGCTGGTCGAGGACGTCAACCGGCTGGCGGCGGCGCTGGCCGACATCGAGCGGCGGCGCGCCCGCCTGGTCTCGGAGATCGCCCATGAGATGCGCACCCCGATCACGATCCTGAACGGCCAGATCGAGGGCATGGCCGACGGCATCTTCACGCCGGACGACGCCATGTTCGCCTCCCTCACCGACGATCTCACCCGGCTGCGGCGCCTCACGGACGACCTGTCCAGCCTCTCCCGGGTCGAGGAAGGCGCGTTCACCCTGCGGCGCTCGCTCACCGACGTGACCGCCCTGGCGGAGACCACCGTGGAAAGGCTGCGCCCCCAGTTCGACGACGCCCGGGTCACCCTCACCATGGTCCCGGGCCCGCCGGTCACGGCCCTGATCGACGCGGACCGCGTCGCCCAGGTGCTGGTCAACCTCCTGGGCAACACTCTGCGCGCCTGCGATCCCGGCGGCCGGGTGTCGGTCACCATACGCACCGGCGACGGCCCGGCCCCGCATGCCGAGATCATCGTCCAGGACGACGGGATCGGCGTCGCCGCCCACGATCTCATCCGGATCTTCGCCCGGTTCGAACGCGTCGAGCACTTCGGCCGCCCGGCCCCCGCGGGCGGCAGCGGCATCGGCCTGACCATCGCCCGCGGCATCGCCCGCGCCCACGGCGGCGACATCACGGCCGCCTCCCCGGGCCTGGGCCAGGGGGCGACCTTCACCGTCCGCCTGCCACCGGCGCCGCCGGGCGGCTGACGGGTCAGCTCCAGATGGAGACGTGGACCGGGGGGCGGAAGCGGGCGCGGGGGATGCCGTCCGCCGGGGTGCGCATGACCTGGGTGGCCGCCGGGGTGGTGAGGAAGGTGAGGAACGTTCCCGCCGCCGCCGAGCGGGTGTCGGGCTCCAGGGTGGTGGCGTACCAGTAGGCCGCCTGCGGGGTCACCGGGGTGTCGACGGCCACCAGGTCGCCGCGGCGCAGCTGGTGGGCGACGAGGTGGGCGGCGGCGGGGGCGACGCCCGCGCCCTCGGCGGCGGCCTGCCACGCGGCGGTCTGGTTGGCGAAGACCCGCACCTGCGACTCCGGCACCCGCAGCAGGCGTAACAACCGGCCGCTGTCGCCGGCCGGGTCGGTGCCCGACGGGCCGACGAGCCAGTGGTCGCGGCGGCCGTGTGGCGAGCCGACGACGATCTGCACGCAGCGCAGCACCGGCCTGCTGACCAGACCCGCGCAGCACAGCTGGGGGCCGAGCGCGACGTCGGCCAGCCGGCTGGTGAGCAGCAGCGGCATCTCCGCGGTGGCCGCCACGCCGCCGGCGGCGTCCATCGTCCTGCGCTGGTTGAACAGGCAGATCAGCGGGCCGGCGACGTGTTCGGCGAGCACACCGTCCAGCACCACGCGCAGGGCGGCGGGGCCGGGCCGTACGGCGGCCTTCGCCTCGGCGCCGAGCGCGACCATCTGGGAGGCGATGCCGAGCAGCCGTCTGCCGCCCTCGGTGAGCACCATCCGGTCGCCGGAGCGGACGATCAGGCGGTCGCCGAGGTGTCGGCGGAGCTGGGCCAGCGACTGGGAGACCGCGGGCTCGCTCACGCCGAGCGCGCGGGCGGCGGCCTTGACCGAGCCCAGGCGGGCCACGAAGACGAACGCGCCGAGCTGGCTCAGGGTCACCTCTTCTTCATAGAGCGCCGCCGCACATTAATGAATCCCTTATTTCCGGATTGTCGCTACAAATCGGTGACATCACTGTGCACTCATGCAGGTTCCCGCCACGTTCGAGTACGAGAGAGCCGACAGCGTCACGCACGCGCTCGAGCTCCTGGAGAGGTACGGCCCGGAAGCGCGGGTCGTCGCCGGCGGGCACAGCCTCATTCCGATGATGAAGCTGCGCCTGGCCCAGCCGGAAGCGCTGATCGACATCAACGGCCTGACGGAGCTGGCGCAGCTCGCGGTCGAGGGCGACGAGCTGGTGGTCGGCTCGATGGTGCGGCATGCCGAGCTGCTGGCCAGCAGCACCGCCACCCACCTTTTCCCGATATTTCGGGATGCGGAACGGGTGATCGCCGACCCGATCGTGCGTAACCGGGGCACGGTCGGCGGCTCGCTCTGCCAGGGCGACCCGTCCGAGGACCTGGCCGCCGTCTTCGCCGCGCTGCGCGCCACCGCCGTCATCCAGGGCCCCGGCGGGATTCGTACCGTCCCGATCAAACGCTTCCATGAGGGACCGTACGAGACGGCCGTCCGGGCGGGTGAGCTGCTCGTGCGGCTGCGGGTGCCGATCACGCCCGCCACCGGCAGCGCGTACGAGAAGGTCGAGCGCCGCGTCGGCGACTGGCCCGTGGCGGCGGCCGGAGCGGTGCTCGTGCTGGACGGCGGGGTGATCGCGCAGGCGGGCATCGGCCTGACCGCGGTGGGCGCGCCGCACTTCTGCGCCCCGGAGGCGGAGGACCACCTGCGCGGGAAGGCGCCCGGTGCGGAGGTGTTCGCGCAGGCGGCCCGGATCGCCGCCGAGCACTGCGATCCCCACTCCGACCAGCGCGGCCCCGCCGACTACAAGCGGCATCTGGCCGCCGAGCTGACCCGGCGGGCGCTGACGGCCGCCCTGGAAAGGATCTGACATGCGGATCACGGTCACGGTGAACGGACAGCCGTACACCAAGGACGTGGAGCCCCGGCTGCTGCTCGTCCACTTCCTGCGCGAGGAGCTGGCGCTGACCGGCACGCACTGGGGCTGCGACACCTCCAACTGCGGTGTCTGCACGGTCCACCTCGACGGGGTGCCGGTCAAGTCGTGCACGGTGCTCGCCGTGATGGCCGACGGCCACGAGGTGACCACCGTCGAGGGGCTGGAGCGGGACGGCGAGCTGGACGTGGTGCAGAAGGCGTTCGTGGAGTGCCACGGCCTGCAGTGCGGGTTCTGCACGCCGGGGATGCTGCTGACGGCCCGCTGGCTGCTGGACCACGAGCCGGACCCGGACGAGGGCGAGATCCGCGAGGCGATCTCCGGTCAGCTGTGCCGGTGCACGGGATACGAGAACATCGTCCGCTCCGTCCGCTGGGCGGCCGAGCACACGGAGGCGAAGCCATGAGCTACGGACCCATGCGCCGCAAGGAGGACGCCCGTTTCATCCGCGGTCGCGGCACCTACGTCGACGACGTGCGGCTGCCCGGCATGCTGCACGGCGCCGTGCTGCGCAGCCCGTACGCGCACGCCCGGCTCGTCTCCGTCGACACCTCGGCGGCCGAGGCGCACCCCAAGGTCAGGGCCGTCATCACCGGCCAGACCCTGGCCGGGCTGAACCTCGCCTGGATGCCCACGCTGTCCAACGACGTGCAGGCGGTGCTGGCCACCGACAAGGTGCGCTTCCAGGGGCAGGAGGTCGCGTTCGTGGTCGCCGAGGACCTCTACGCGGCCCGCGACGCGCTGGAGCTGATCGAGGTCGAGTACGAGCCGCTCACCCCCGTCATCGACGCCCGTACCGCCCTCGACCCCGGCGCGCCGGTGATCAGGGACGACCTGGAAGGCCGGGCGGACAACCACATCTTCGACTGGGAGGCGGGCGACCGGACGCGGACCGAGGCCATCTTCGAGCGGGCGGAGGTGACGGTCGCGCAGGACATGCTCTATCCGCGGGTGCACCCGGCGCCGCTGGAGACCTGCGGCGCGCTCGCCGACTTCGACAAGGTCACCGGCAAGCTGACCGTCTGGTGCCCGACGCAGGCCCCGCACGCGCACCGCACGCTGTACGCGATGGTGGCCGGGCTGCCCGAGCACAAGATCAGGGTGATCTCGCCGGACATCGGCGGCGGCTTCGGCAACAAGGTCGGCATCTATCCCGGGTACGTGTGCGCGATCGTCGGCTCGATCGTCACCGGCCGGCCGGTCAAGTGGATGGAGGACCGCTCGGAGAACCTGATGAGCACCTCCTTCGCCCGCGACTACCACATGCGCGGCGAGGTGGCCGCGACCCGCGACGGCCGGATCCAGGCGATCAGGGTCAAGGTGCTGGCCGATCACGGCGCGTTCAACGGCACCGCGCAGCCGACCAAGTTCCCCGCCGGCTTCTTCCACGTCTTCACCGGCTCGTACGACCTCGAGGCGGCGCACTGCGAGGTGACCGGCGTCTACACCAACAAGGCGCCCGGCGGGGTCGCCTACGCCTGCTCCTTCCGTATCACCGAGGCCGTCTACCTGGTGGAGCGGATGATGGACGTGCTGGCGGGCGAGCTCGGCCTGGACCCGGCCGAGCTCCGGATGCGCAACCTGCTCAAGCCCGACCAGTTCCCCTACACCTCGCCCACCGGCTGGGAGTACGACTCCGGCGACTATCCCAAGGCGCTGCGCCTGGCGATGGACATGCTCGGCTACGAGGAGCTGCGCGCCGAGCAGGCCGCCAAGCGGGCCAGGGGCGAGCTGATGGGCATCGGGGTGAGCTTCTTCACCGAGGCCGTCGGCGCGGGCCCGCGCAAGCACATGGACATTCTCGGCCTCGGCATGGCCGACGGGGCCGAGCTGCGGGTCCATCCGACGGGCAAGGCCGTGCTGCGGGTCTCCTGCCAGTCGCAGGGCCAGGGGCACGAGACCACGTTCGCGCAGATCGTCGGGCACGAGCTGGGCATCCCGGCCGACGACGTGGAGGTGGTGCACGGCGACACCGACCAGACGCCGTTCGGGCTGGGCACCTACGGCTCACGCTCCACGCCCGTCTCCGGCGCCGCCACCGCGATCGTGGCGCGCAAGGTGCGCGAGCGGGCCCGGCTGGTGGCCGCCGCCATGCTGGAGGCCGGCGCCGACGACCTGGAGTGGGCCGACGGCAAGTGGTCGGTGGTGGGCGACCCGGCCACCGGCAAGTCGCTGGCGGAGATCGCGCTGGCCGCGCACTCCAGCCTGGAGCTGCCCGAGGGCGTCGAAGGGCACCTGGACGCGACCACCGTCTACAACCCGCCGAACCTCACCTACCCCTTCGGCGCCTACCTGTGCGCCGTCGACGTCGACCCGGGCACCGGGCAGGTGAAGGTCCGCAGGTTCGTCGCGGTGGACGACTGCGGGGTGCGGATCAACCCGATGATCGTCGAAGGGCAGATCCACGGCGGGCTGGCCGACGGCGTCGGCATGGCGCTCATGCAGGTGATGGCGTTCGACGAGGACGGCAACCACCTGGGCGCGTCGTTCATGGACTATCTGCTGCCCACCTCGATGGAGTGCCCGTCGTGGGAGCTGGGCGAGACGGTCAGCCCTTCGCCGTTCCATCCGATCGGGGCCAAGGGCGTCGGGGAGTCCGCCACGGTCGGCTCCCCCGCCGCCGTGGTCAACGCCGTCGTGGACGCGCTCCAGCCGTACGGGGTCCGCCACGCGGACATGCCGCTCACGCCGGCGAACGTGTGGCGGGTCATCAACGGCCACCCGTTCCGGACCGATCTGGCGATCTCATGAGCGAGTTCCTCGGCATGCCGGCGCCCCGCGGGGAGCCGGCACCCCCATCACCCTCTTCACCGGCATCGTCTTCACCGGCGCCCTCTTCACCGGCATCGTCTTCGCCGGCGCTGTCTTCACCGGCATCGTCTTCGCCGGCGCTGTCTTCGCCGGCGCAGTTCTCGCCGCAGGTGTCCTCGTCAGGGCCCGGTGACCTTCAGGCCAGGGCCGACGCGTTGCGGTCCGGGCGGGAGCCGTACGTGCTGGCCACCGTCGTGCGGGCGCGGCGGCCCGCCAGTGCGAAGGCGGGCGACCGGGCGCTGGTGCTGCCGGACGGGACGATCGAGGGGTTCGTCGGCGGGCACTGCGCCGTCGACACCGTGCGGGCGCAGAGCCTGCGGCTCCTCCAGCGGCGGCGCCCCGGCCAGGCCACGCTGCTGCGGATCACCCCGGAGGCGGACGAGCCGCGCGAGGAGGAAGGGCTGGTCGCGGTGGGTCAGCCGTGCCTGTCCGGCGGCACGCTGGAGATCTTCCTGGAGGCCGTCCTGCCGCCCATGCTGGTCCACGTGTACGGCGAGAGCCCCATCGCGCGGGCGTTCGCCGCGGTCGGGCAGGCGATCGGGCACCAGGTGGCCGCCGTCCGGGATCCGTGGGCGGCGATCGCCCGCGACACGAGCGCCGTGCTGGTCGCCTCGCACGGGGTGTCGGAGGAGCCGGTCCTGCTGGCGGCCCTGGCGGCGGGCGTACCGTACATCGGCCTGATCGCCGCCCGCGAGCGGGGCGCGGCGGTGCTGGCGGCGGTGGCGGGCGGCGATCGCGTGCACGTGCCCGCCGGTCTCGACATCGGGGCGGTCACTCCGGGTGAGGTGGCGGTGTCGATCTACGCACAGATCATCGAGCTGGGCGTCCGCGGGACGCTCTAGAACCGGCCGAGGCGGTCACCACGCCACCGGGGTGTGCCCACACCCATTAGAGTCTGGGGTGGAAAAGAGCGTGCCGGACGGAGGATCGGCCGGTCGAGTCGTGACCGCGAGGGCGAGAGGACAGCGACGTTGGGGCAGCAGGGGCGCTCCGCTGGCACTCCGCTGACGCCGGAGGATCCGCCGACGATCGGCTCTTACGAGCTGGTGAGCCGGATCGGGTCGGGCGGCATGGGCACGGTCTATCTGGCGCGCGATGCCGACGGCGAGCTGGTGGCGCTCAAGGCGATCCGCCGTGACTACACCGCCGACCCGGTCTATCGGGCGCGCTTCCACGAAGAGGTCTCCAACGCCCGCAAGGTCGCCTCGTTCTGCACCGCCCGCGTGCTGGACCACGGCGAGCACGACGGCGTCCTGTTCCTCGTCACCGAATACATCGACGGCGTCTCGCTGGAGGACCACCTCATCCAGCAGGGCAGCCTGTCGCCGTCCATGCTGCACTCGGCGGCCGTGGGCGTGGCGGCGGCGCTCACCGCGATCCACGCGGCCGGGCTCGTGCACCGCGATCTCAAGCCCGCCAACGTGATGTTGACGCTCGCCGGGCCGCGGGTCATCGACTTCGGCCTGGCCCGCTCCTCCCATGTCGGCTCCCGGCACACCAACGCCGGCATGGTGATGGGCACGCCCGGCTGGATCGCGCCCGAGCAGGTCTTCGAGGGCCGCACCAGCCCGGCGGGCGACGTGTTCGCCTGGGGGTCGCTGATCGCGTACGCGGGGCTGGGCGGGCATCCGTTCGGCGAGGGCGACGCCTATGTGATGGCGGCCCGTGCCCGCACCGCGCCGCCCGACCTGCGCGGCCTGCCCGCCCCGCTGGACCGGCTGGTGGCCGCCGCCATCCACCCGGACCCCACCCGCCGGCCCACCGCCAAGCAGCTGCTGCTGGAGCTGGTGAGCGCGACGGACGAGCCCGCCGCGCAGCTCGCCGCCACCCGCCACCTCACCAGCACCTGGAATCCGGCGGAGTTCCCGCCGCTGGCCCAGGCCCGTCCCCCGCAGCCGCCGCCCGCCGGGCATGCGTCCCCCGGCCAGGCGCCCCCCGGGCAGGCACCGCCGGGGCAGGGGCCAGGGGCGGTGCCGCCCGCGCATCGGACGGGACCGGTGCCGGTGCCGCCCGCGCATCGGACAGGCCCGGTGCCCCTGCCACCCGCGCACCGGACAGGCCCGGTGCCCGTGCCGCCCGCACATCGGACAGGACCGGTGCCGCTGGCGCATCGGACCGGGCCGGTTCCCCTACCGCCTCGGGGCGGGCAGCCTCCACCCCGTCACGCCGGGCAGGGATCGCCGCCCCATCAGGCCGGACAAGGGTCACCGCCTCACCAGGCCGGACAAGGGTCACCGCCTCACCAGGCCGGGCAGGGGGCGCCGCCCCATCAGGCCGGGCAAGGGCCGTTGCCGCCTCGCCGGGGCGGGCCGCCGGGGTTCCGGCCTGCCAAGAAGCCGGGCAGGAGCCTGCTGACGGGGTGCATGGCCGCGGTGTTGATCACGCTGGTGTTCCTGGCGCTGCTGGTGGTCGTGCTCGTCTGGCTGTCGCGCGGCCCCGCCATCGGCGACGCCGGCGGCCCGGTGCAGGACGGCAGGCTCAACTTCGCCGTCACCGGCACGAAGTGCGCCAAGGCCGGCGAGGCCGCCGCACGGACCTGCCGGGTGGGCCTGAAGGTCACCAACGTCGGCCCGGAGGCCCGGGTCCTCTACCCGGCTCAGCAGCTGCTGCTGGACCGGAAGGCGACCCCGCACGAGGCCGCCGGGCTGCTCGACAAGGAGGGCGCGCGGATCAAGCCGATCAGCATCGGCCCCGGCGAGTCCTTCACCGGCACCCTGCTGTTCGAGCTGCCCAAGAACGCCGAGCCGACCGAGCTGGAGCTGCACGACTCCGCGCTGAGCACCGGCGTCCGGCTCGTCCTGGACTGAGCGGGCTCAGCGGTTGACCAGGGGCCCGGAGCCGGTGGAGCCGCGGACCACCAGCTCCGGCTGGAAGATCAGCTCGACGTGCTTGGCCTGAGCGCCGTTGATCTCTTCGAGCAGGGTCTGCACGGCCGCCGACGCCATCGCGCCGATCGGCTTGCGTACGGTGGTGAGCGGTGGATCGGTGAAGGCGATGAGCGGCGAGTCGTCGAACCCGACCACCGACACCTCCCCCGGCACCGACAGGCTCCGCTCCCGGCAGGCGCGGATCGCGCCGAGCGCCATGAGGTCGCTCGCGCACACGATGCCGGTGCAGCCTCCGGCCAGCAGCTGCGCGGCGGCGGCCTGGCCGCCTTCGACGGAGAACAGCGAGTGCGAGATGAACGCGTCGACGTCGGTGGCGCCGAGCAACTGCGCCATCGCCTGCCGGTAGCCCTCGATCTTGCGGATCACCGGGACGAACCGGCGCGGGCCGAGCGCCAGCCCGATGCGCTCGTGCCCGAGGTCCACGAGGTGCTGCACGGCCAGGCGGACGGCCATCCGGTCGTCGGGTGAGATGAAGGGGGCGTCGATGCGCTCGCTGTAGCCGTCGACCAGCACGA
Organism: Nonomuraea glycinis; assembly: GCF_035920485.1. Lineage (GTDB taxonomy): Bacteria > Actinomycetota > Actinomycetes > Streptosporangiales > Streptosporangiaceae > Nonomuraea > Nonomuraea glycinis. The sequence goes on along the minus strand of NZ_CP109166.1, from coordinate 6,886,941 downwards.
TCGGCAGGCCGCGGTCGGTGAGGCGGGTGTAACGGTCCATCCGGGCGGTGGTGTCGGCGTGCAGGCCGGAGATGAACACGATGCCGCTGACGCCCCGATCCACGAGCAGCTCGGTGAACTCGTCCTCGGGGGCGCCGCCGGGCAGCTGGGTGCACAGCACCGGGGTGTAGCCGTGCTGGGTCAGCGCCCGCTCGACGGCCTGCGCGAACGCGGGGAAGATCGGGTTGTCCAGCTCGGGGGTGACCAGGCCGATCAGCCCGTTGCTGCGCTGCCGCAGGCGGGGCGGCCGCTCGTAGCCCATGAGGTCGAGCGCGGCCATCACGGCCTGCCGGGTGGTGGCGGAGACGCCCGGCTTGCCGTTGAGCACGCGGCTGACGGTGGCCTCGCTCACCCCGGCCTGGGCGGCGATGTCGGCGAGGCGGGCGTGACCGTTCATGCCTGACACTTTACTTTCACCAGGTGGCGGAGTCGGGTGCGCTGGAGGCGTGCAGCGGGTCGGCGGGTCGGCGATCCACCAGGTCGCAGGAAGAGGGGGTGGGCCGGAGGGCGTCCGCGCCGAGTCTCGCGAGGGGCGGCAGGCGATCGCGAACACCTATCGGGCCGCCCGCGCCGTGGTCGTTCCCTCCGGCGAGACGCACCTGGTAGATCAGCGCGTCGCGGCCGTCGTGCGCCCATGCTTCACCCCCGGTCGTCCCGACCATTGAAAGGCCTTACCGCAAGATTACGCAAGCACTTTCAGATGCCATTTATTCGGACATTTGACGCACAGAGCGCTGAAACTCCCCCCTTAAGACCTCTGCTATAGAGATCCTTTGTGTCAAGGGTGGACACATGGCGTTAAGGCGCGATGTACTACCCCTCCGATCAGCCATAGTTACAGATGACGCAGCGTGCAAGGTGTGGGCCCATGAGCTCGGTCGTTCTCGACAAAGTGACCAAGGTGTATCCGGGCGGCCACCTGGCGGTCGACCAATTGAGCCTCAGGGCGCAGGATGGCGAATTCCTCGTCCTCCTGGGTCCTTCCGGATGTGGAAAATCCACCTTGTTACGGATGATCGCCGGATTGGAGGACGTCACCGAAGGCGAGCTCTGGCTCGACGGTGAGCTGGCCAACCACCTGCCGCCCCGCGATCGTGACGTCGCCATGGTCTTCCAGAACGGCGCGCTCTATCCGCACCGGACCGTGCGCGGCAACATGGCCTTCCCCCTGGAGATCGCCAAGGCGGACCCGGCGATGGTCCGCGAACGCGTCTTCGAGCTGTCCAAGGCGCTGCACATCGATGAGACCCTGGACCGCCGTCCCGGCACCCTGTCCGGCGGGCAGCGCCAGCGGGTCGCCATGGGCCGCGCCATCGTCCGGCAGCCCAAGCTGTTCCTGATGGACGAGCCGCTGTCGAACCTGGACGCCGGCATGCGGACTGAGCTGCGGATGGAGATCTCCGCCCTGGTCAGGTCGCTCGGCGTCACCACCATCTATGTGACGCACGACCAGGTCGAGGCGCTCACGCTCGCGGACCGGATCGCCATCCTCAACAAGGGCGTCCTGCAGGACGTGGGCACTCCCGCCCAGATTTACAACGATCCAGCCACCGCTTTCGTGGCGGCGTTCCTCAACTCCCAGCAGCTGAACCTGCTGGCGGCGACCGTGCGCACGCCGCAGAACCAGTTCGTGCTGCTCGACTTCGGCCCGCATCAGCTGACCATCCCGTGGAGCGATCCGCGCGCGTACGCCATCTCGCAGCACACCGGCAGCCAGGTCCTGGTCGGCATGCGCCCGGACGGCCTGGCGCCGGTGCCGGAGTCGTACGAGGGGCCGTCGTTCTTCGGCCGGGTGCGCGCCCTTGAGTATCACGGTCACGAGTGGATGGCCTACGTCGAGTGCGGCATGCCCGCCGTACCGGTGCCCGAGCCGCCGGACCGGCGCGTGGTCGACAGCGACCTGGACGGCGGCCGGGGCGGCCTCGGCGGGCTGGTGCGCCGGCTGTTCCAGCCGCGGGAGGAGCAGGCGCAGGCGCAGGAGCAGGTCGGCCAGCATCCGGGCAGCGGCGGGCACCGCCGCGCGGACCTGATCGTCCGGCTCGGCAACCGCCCCGCGTGGCGGGCCGGCGACGCGGCCAAGGTCGCCGTGGACCACACCCGCCTGATGATCTTCACGACCGAGGGCACCCGGATCGACAAACCCCACCGCTGACGTCCTTCTCACCCGGGCCAGGCGCGTGGCCAGGCGCGTGGCCGGGCGCTAGGCGCGTGGCCGGGCCAGGCGGCGGCCCAGCGACTGCATGGGCCGCTCCACCCAGCGGTAGGTCAGCACGCTGACCCCCAGCACCAGGGCCATGGCCAGCGCCGACATGGCGATCTGCAGCGGCACCGGCGAGCGGCGCAGGTCGCCGGTGAACTCGCTGAAGTACTTCAGCAGCGGATGGTGCACCAGATAAAGCGAGTAGCTGATCAGCCCGAGCCAGGCCGGCAGGCGGGGCACCCGCCTGCCGCGCAGCGCCATGCCGCCCGCGAACGTGGCGGCCGCCAGCACGATCGTGGTGATCCACACGTCCGGCTCGACCCACCACCAGCCGGACATGATCGCCCAGACAGGGGCGAGCCCCACCAGCGCGGCCGTGACGGCCACCGGCCACAGGCCGCCCTCGCCGCGCTCCCACCGGTAGATCGCGGTCCCGGCGAACATCAGCGCCACCACGGCCACACCCAGCCACGGCACCCGGCTGTTGAGCACCAGCATCACCAGCGCCATCACCCCGAGCACATACCCGGCGGTCCTGCGGAAGCGGCCGGTGATCAGGCAGGCCAGCCCGGCGGCGAACACCGCGCATGAGGTGTAGGCCACCCAGCCGCCGCCGAGCACCGCCCGGCTCATCACCAGCCCCACCACGACCGAGCCCGCGGCGAACAGCATGGCGAGCAGGCCGCTACGGTCATGCCACCGGAGCATGAACAGGGCGGTGACCAGCAGGTAGAAGACCATCTCGTACGAGAGCGTCCACATCGTGTCGGCCACGCCCGCGACCCCGGCCACGTCGAGCAGCATCGTCGCGTGCCCGGCGACGGCCGCGCCGTCACGGGACACCGCCGGCCGCACCGGCACCCACCAGGACAGCGCCAGCACCGTGGCCGCGACGGCGAGATAGAGCGGGTAGAGCCGGAAGACGCGGCTGACCCAGAACGCCCGCACGTCACCGTGCCGCTCCAGCGAGGCGGGAATGATGTAGCCGCTGACCAGGAAGAACACGAAGATGCCGTAGACGCCGAGGCTGAACCAGTAGGGCCGCGCCCAGGGCATGTACCACGGCAGCATGTGCTCGGCCACCACCGCCAGCGCGCCGATGCCGCGCAGCGCGTCGAGCCACGCCAGTCTGGCCTGTCCGGTTCGGGGGGATGCGGGCAGCGTGGAAATCGACACCCGCCACAACTTACCCTGACTCATCCGGCGCATACGCGGGGTCAGCGATGTGCGGTCAGCGGGGCATGGTGGTCGGCGTCCGCGGGTCCGTACGGGTCGGTGTGCACGGTGGCGGCGCGCAGCCGCGGCACCTCGTGGATGAGCCGGTGCTCGGCCCGTACGGCGACCGCGTGCGCGGCCACGACCGTGAGGTCGTGCCGGACCAGGATGTCCACCTCGGCGTGCAGCGCGTGGCCGATCCAGCGCATCCGCACCGAGCCGACCCGTTCGACGCCGTCGACGGCGCGCAGGATCCGCTCGGCCTCGTCGACGAGCGCGGGGTCCACGGCGTCCATCAGCCGGTGGTAGATCTCCTTCGCGGCGTCGCGCAGCACGAACAGGATGGCGACGGTGATGAACAGGCCCACGATCGGGTCGGCGATCGGGAAGCCGAGCGCGACGCCGCCCGCGCCGAGCAGCACGGCCAGCGAGGCGAAGCCGTCGGTCCTGGCGTGCAGCCCGTCGGCGACCAGCGCGGCCGAGCCGATTTCACGGCCGACCTTGATCCGGTAGCGGGCCACCCACTCGTTGCCGAGGAAGCCCACCACCCCGGCCACCGCCACCCAGGCCACCGCCTCGATGTCCCGGGGGTCGAGCAGCCGGGTGACCGCCTCGTAACCGGCCAGGGCGGCGGAGGCGGCGATGATCAGCACGATGACGATGCCGGCGAGATCCTCGGCCCTGCCGTAGCCGTAGGTGAAACGCCTGGTGGCGGCGCGGCGGCCGACGGAGAACGCGATCGCCAGCGGTACGGCGGTCAGCGCGTCGGCGAGGTTGTGCAGGGTGTCGCCGAGCAGCGCGACGGACCCCGACAGGGCGACGATGACGGCCTGGACGACGAAGGTGGCCATGAGCACGGCGAAGGAGACCACCAGCACCCGCATGCCCCGGCTGCTGCTCTCCAGGGCCGCGTCCAGCTTGTCGCCGCTGTCGTGGCTGTGCGGCGCTACGCCATGCCAGAAACGCCGCCGACCGCGTCCATCCCCCTGCCGCCGCCTGTCACCGTCACCGTGCCCATGACCGTGCCCATGGTCGTGCCCATGGTCGTGCCCATGGTCGTGCCCATGACCGTGGCCGTGCTCACGATCGTCCCCGTGCCCTGTCCGCATGGTCTCACCAGCCCACTTTGCCCTTGCCCGAGATGAGGGCGCGGGCGATGACCAGGCGCTGCACGTCGTTGGTGCCCTCGCCGATCGCCATCAGCGGCGCGTCCCGGTAGAGCCGCTCGACGACGAACTCCTGGGAGTAGCCGTAGCCGCCGTGGATGCGCATCGCCTCCAGCGACGCCTTCAACGCCACCTCGGAGGCGAAGTATTTGGCCATGCCCGCCTCCATGTCGACCCGCTTGCCCCCGTCGGCCTGGGAGGCCGCCCAGTAGGTCAGCAGCCGGGCCGCCTGGATCTCGGTCGCCAGGTCGGCCAGCTTGAGCTGAATGGCCTGGAACTCGGCGATGGGCCGGCCGAACGCGATCCGCTCGCGGGCATAGGCGAGCGCCGCGTCGTAGGCGGCCTGCGCGACGCCGACGGCGCGGGCGGCGATGTTGACGCGGCCGATCTCCAGCCCGCCGAGCACCTGCTGCATGCCGCGCCCCGCCACGCCGCCGAGCAGAGCGTCCACCGGCACCCGGACGCCGTCGAGCACCACCTCGCACGTCTCGGTGCCCTTGTAGCCGAGCTTGGGCAGGTCACGGCTGACCCCGAACCCTTCGGCGGCGGGGTCGACGAGCAGCACCGACATGCCCTTGTGGGCCGGTTCGGTGATCGAGGTCTTGACCAGCACGGGCAGCGGGTCGGCGTGGCGGGCGTTGGTGATCCAGGTCTTTGTCCCGGTGACGACGTAGTGCTCGCCGTCGCGTACGGCGCGCGTGGTGATGCCCTGCAGGTCGGTGCCCGCGCCGGGCTCGGTGAGGGCGATCCCGGTACGGCGCGCCCCGGTGGCCAGGTCGGGCAGGTGGCGGCGCTTCTGTTCCTCGGTGCCGTGCCGGGCGATCATCCAGCAGGCCAGCGAGTGGGAGCCGATCGTGCCGGCCACCCCCATCCAGCCCCGGGCGATCTCCTCGAAGACCAGGGCGAAGGAGACCATGTCGGCGCCCAGCCCGCCGTACTCCTCCGGCACGCTGAGGCCGAACAGCCCCATCAGCTTCATCTTCTCGACGATCTCGGTCGGGTAGCGGCCGGAGTGCTCCCACTCGGTGGCGACGGGCACGATCTCCTTGTCCACGAAGGCGCGCAGCGTCTCGCGGAAGGCCCGCTGCTCGTCGTTCAGCTCGAAGTCCATCGCTCACGCCTCCAGGGACCGGTCTTGGCCTGCGGGATGATGCCGATGGACGTCGCCGATCACGAGGTCTTCGTGGGAGTGGCCGACGCGGGCTTCGTGAACGGTCACGGGCGGCTCCTCTACGCGCTGCTCGGACCGCTCACGTTAGTCAGCCGTGGTTTTGCGGGTCAATCACGGGCGTTCGCGCGCGGGCGGCCAGCGTCGAGACGACGTCCACAATGCGTACGGCACGTTCCAGCTCGGCGCGGTGGAACACCGGCCCCTCGGCGCGCGCCACGAGCACGTGCAGCCCGTGCGTGACCACCGGCAGCAGCATCAGGCGCAGCTTCTCGGTGTCCAGGGTGGCGGCCCTGGGCGGTGGCTCGGGCAGGTCGATGAGGTCGGGGGCGGCCAGTGAGGCGTGCCGTACGGCGCCGTCGCAGTAGGCGACGGACCACTCGGCGCCGCACAGCATCGGCAGCGCGTCCACCAGCGTCGCCAGGCCGCGGGCCGGCTCGGTGGCCACGTGCATGAGCAGGTCGTAGTCGGGGGCGGAGCCAGGCATCTCGCGCGTCGCCCACACGCCTTCGACCTTCACGCCGGGCACCGCCGAGAAGCGGTCCCGGACCTCGCCCGGGCTCGTCGCGCCGGGCCAGGAGACGGTGAAGTCGTCCACCGCCCGGCCGGCCTCACGTTCGAGCACGGTCACCTGCAGGATGTCGGCGCCCAAGGTGCCGAGTACCTTCGCCACCCTGCCCAGTCCTCCGGGCTGGTCCGGCAGCGACACCCTCAATCGCAGCAGCATTGCCGCCCCCTTTCCAGACGCTCTCACAGTGCCGTGGAAAGGTTTCCAGCATGTTCCACGGACATGTCACAGATGCTGCGGTATTTCCCAGCATGTACGGACATATCCGGACTTGTCGACCAGTGCACGGCAAGCACTTTTTCGCGGTATTCCCCGATCCATCTTCCCTGCCACGACGCACTCAAGCGAGAGGGGAGCCGATCCGGGCTCCCGCCGGACCGAACCCGTGCATTCAGTTGGGCCCCGACGGTCCTCCGCCGCGACTCCTCCGCGCTCCCTCCGCCGCGACCACTCCGCGTGCTCCCTCCGCTGTGATCGCTCCCCCGGGCGTCGTACGGCGAGCGGCGGATCGACGGCCTCAGACTGAGGTATTTCGGAAGATTTTTCAGCGTGATCTGGCGTGGAACCCCGGGCGTTGACGCCCAGGAGGAAACGGCAGCGCGGGAGGGCCGCCAGGCCCGAGCGGTGCTGTGAGAGTCGGCCCCGGTGCGCGGCTCAGCTGCGGATCTCGGGGCTGGGTTCGTCTCGCGGCGAGTGGACCGAATGGTAGTGTGTGCGATTGTGAAACTGGTGGTGCAGGTGAGACTTCTGCCCACGCCCGCGCAGGCGGCGGCCTTGGAAGCCACCCTGCGCGCGGTCAACCGGGCCGCCAACGAGGTGTCCCGGATCGCGTTCACCCGGAAGATCCATGCGGGGCGTGACCTGCGCCGGGTGACCTACGGTCAGGTCCGGGCCGCCTTCGGCCTGGGGTCCCAGCCCGCCCAGCACACGATCAAAAAGGTCGCCGACGCCTACACCGCCCTGCGGGCCAATCTGCGCAACGGCACCTACGGCCCGGCCAACTCGCCGCGCAGGCTCAAAGCGGAATCGAAACCGATCAGCTTCCACCCGCTGGCGGCCCAGCCGTTCGACGACCGCTGCCTGTCCTGGGACCACGACGCGCGGACGATTTCGATCTGGACGAGCACCGGCCGGGCAAAGAACGTGGCGTTCACCGGCTCGGCCGCCCAGCTGGCGCAACTACGGAAGCACCGCCGCGGCGAGTCCGATCTGCTGTCCCGTGACGGCATGTGGTTCCTGCTGGCCACCATCGAGATCCCCGATCCGCCGCTCCGCGAGCCCGACGGGTTCCTCGGCGTCGATCTGGGCATCGCCAACATCGCCACCACCTGCCCCGCCACACCTCCCGCCGCAGCCGCCACCGCAACCCCCGCTACCGGCGCGGCCCGCTACAGCGGCGCGAAACTGAACGCGGTCCGCCACCGCCACCGGGAACTACGCCGCCGGCTGCAGGCCAAAGCCACCAAATCCGCCAAACGCCTGCTGAAGAAACGCCGCCGCAAAGAAGCGCGGTTCGCCGCCGACACCAACCATGTGATCGCCAAACGCATCGTGACCGAGGCCCAGCGCACCGGCCACGGCATCGCCCTGGAAGACCTCCAGGGCATCCGTGACCGGGTACGGCTCCGCAAGCCCCAGCGGGTCACCCTGCACACGTGGAGCTTCCACCAGTTCGGAAGTTTCATCACCTACAAGGCCCGCCGGGCCGGGGTCGTCGTGCTCCACGTTGACCCGTCCTTCACCTCGCAGCAGTGCTCACGCTGCGGGCACGTGGACAGAAACAACCGGCCCAGCCAGGCCACCTTCTCCTGCACGTCGTGCGGCTTCGCTGAGCACGCCGACGTCAACGCGGCCCGCAACATCGCCACCCGCGGCGTCGCGGACTGGGCAGTGAGTCACGCTGCCGACGACGCGGCCTGAACCGTCGAAGCCATCGACGGCAAGGAGCTGCAAGCTCGGTCCCTTCAGGACCGAGAAGCTGACTTCAAGCATGTCGTTGGCCCGATCCGCCTCTCGTCGCTGACAAATACGCAATTATTGATCCCGGCTACGGAGGGTGGCCGCGGGACAGACGTGCAGAGAGCGCGGTGGCGTGAGGCGCAGGAGAAGATGGCCCGGATGGCTGCATGTCGGTGTCCTGGAGCACCGCCTGACGCGCATGTGGGAGCCCGGCGCCTTCCCGCCGCCCGAATCGCTGCTGGCCATCATGACCCTGGCGGCCGTCCCCCGCGCGCTCGGCCTGCGCCTGGCCGACCATCTCAGCGGCGGCCTGGTCGTCGGCCCCGGCGCCGTCCCCGACCTGCCCGACTTCGAGAAACTCCGCGCCATCCCGCTCCCCCAGCAGCAGGGCACCTGGGAGCGCAGCGCCGGCGTCTACGACCCCGCCCTGCGCCGCATCGCGATCGGCAGCGTGCCCTCACCCTCCGTGAGCGTCTGCGGCCACGAACTCGGCCACGCCATCGACGACTGCGACGGGCGCCCCTCCGCCGGCAAGTGGTGGGTCGTGCTGCACGCGCTGCGCCGCCCTCACCTCGCTCCGCCCTACCGGGAGGACGTCTCGGAGCTGTTCGCGGAGAGTTTCGCCTGCGTGCTCACCCGGCGCCCCAGCCGCCTCATCCGCCTGCTCGGCGACGATGAGCACACCGCCCACCAGGTGTACCACTGGATGTCCGAACGTTATGGGATCGGCTGACCACGACCCGCGCTCGGCCCCGGCGGCTATGCTGGCTGCCTCACGTGGACACCAGGGGAAGGGACGCCCATGACCGTGCTCATGCTCCCGGGCGGCGCCCTGCGCGTCCCCACCACCGCCGTCCTGGACGACGGCACCCGCGTGCACGGCACCCGCGACGTCTCCCCCGACACCCCGGACTACGACCGCTGGCTGCCCTTCGCCGACCCCGAAGAGCCCGCCTGGCACACCGACCTCGACGACGAGGCCATCCTGTCCCGCTGGCAGTCGGCCTGACCCGCACGGCTCCGTACGGCGGCACGGGTCATCAGGCCGCCGACGCGTGCCGGGGCGGGAAACCGGGGTGAGCGGTCAGCCCTGGTAGGCGCCCGCGTGCGGGGCCGAGGGCAGCGGCTTGCCGTTGACGTCCTTGGCGAAGGCCTCCCCGCCGAACCACGCGGGTGACAGCCGTACCGCCCGCTCGCGCGCCGGGGAGCCGGCCCGCAGCCGCAGGTCGCTGCGGGAGACGAAGCGCGGGTCGGCCATGACGGAGCGGGAGCCGAGCCGGAACTTCGCGGAGCGCGCCCGGTAGACGTTGCCCGCCTCGTCGGCTCCCTTGCCGTCCTCGTAGCCGGCCTCGCCACCCACGGAGATGGCGTTGTTGCGGACCTTGAGGATGGACGGGGAGCAGCCGTCGTGGCAGGACCAGCCGATCGTCTTCCTGGCCGGCATGGAGACGGAGTTGTGCAGGACGACGGTGCCCTTGACGGGCCCGACGACGTGCCCGGCGCCCCGGGTGACGAGGAAGGAGCCGCTCTTGAGCGTGGAGGTGACGACGTTGAAGGCGAACAGGTTGCCGGTGGCGGTGTCGCCCTTCTTGGCGCCCAGTTCGGTGAAGGTGTTGTTGTCGCGCGAGATGTTGCGCAGGATGCGGTTGCGGTTGCCGCTGAAGATCTCGATGGCGGCGCCGTCGACGCCGTAGTCGTGGCTCTTGGCGTGGCTGCCGGTGATGGTGTTGTCGGCGATGAAGTTGTCGTCGCCGTTGATGAGGATGCCGAAGGCGCCGGAGTCGTTGTCGCCGCCCTCGTCGTTGACGCTCATCCGGTTGTTGTCAGTGATCTTGCTGTCCCTGACGGTGTTGCGGGCGCCGGTGCGGGTGATGGAGACGCCGGTGACGTTGTGGTCGGCCTCGATGCCGGCCAGCACGTTGCGGTCACCGGTGATCTCGAAGCCGGCCCACTCGCAACCGGTGGCGCGCAGGCCGCTGACGTGCCAGTACGCACCGGTGATGACGACGCAGGCCGTGGTGCGGCCGGTGATCCTGGGCGGCTTGCCCGTGCCGTACGCCCGTACCACGATGGGCTTGGCCGCGGTGCCCTTGGCCGCCAGGGTGAGCGGGCCGGCGAAGCTGCTCCCCCGCTTGAAGCTGACGGTGTCGCCCGGCTTGAGGTCCGCCGCGTTGACCGGGTCCAGGGACTTCCATGGGGCGGTGGCGCTGGTGCCCGCCGCCGCGTCGTCGCCCGCCTTGGAGTCGACGTAGTAGGTGGTGGCGGCTTGCGCGGCGGCACTTCCCGACGGAACGGCGGCGGACAGCAGCGAGACCATGACCGCCGCGGACAGGAACCTCATCGGGCACACCACAATCTAGTTCAAAAGTGAATTTGTCGTGCCACCGTAGCGTGATCAACGGCCGGGGCGCCACACGAGCACCGCCGGTCCGGCGCCTGCCAGCACGTCCTTGTCGGAAGAGTTATAAAGAACCTCCGCCGGCGCCCCGAGCCGCAGCGGGGTGCCGGGGGCCCGGCGGGCGCACACCAGCAGCGACTCGTCCTCGTACTCGCGGGCGAACACCAGGCAGTCGGCGTCGGCGTGCAGCCAGCGCAGGCCGCCGTGGCGCAGCGCGGGCTCGGCGCGGCGCAGGCCGAGCAGGTGGCGGTAGCCGGCCAGGGTGGCGAGATCCTGGTCGGCGGGGCGGTTCCAGGGCATCGGGGTGCGCGAGTGCTCGCCGTTCACGCCGGTCAGGCCGTACTCGCTGCCGGCGAACAGCATCGGCGTGCCCGGCAGGGTGGCCTGCAGGCCGAGCGCGATCAGGTGGCGCTCGCGGGAGCCGGTGACGGTGCGGATGCGCGAGGTGTCGTGGGAGTCGAGCAGCTGCCAGGAGTGGACGTGGGAGCGCCACGACATGTGCGAGGCGAAGGAGCGGAACGTCGCGAGGGTGTCGAGACCGTCGCGGCGCGGCACGCCGCCGGGGACGCCGAGGAAGTGGTCCAGGTCCAGCTCGTCGCCGCGCAGCCAGGCCCACACGGGGCGGGTGAAGCCGCTGTAGTTCATGGTGCCGTGCCAGCCGTCGCGGTCGAGGTCGGGTGAGGCGTCGTGGTTGTGCTCGGCGATGAGGGCGGCCGTGGGCGGCAGCGCGCGCCGCAGCAGGGCGGCGGCCTCGTGGGTGTGGTCGGCGGCGGCGCGCCTGCCGGTCATGTTGGCGACGTCCACCCGCCAGCCGTCGAACGGCGGCACCCAGCGGGCCAGCACCTCGGGCATGCGGGTGCGTACCAGCTCGCCGGACCAGTTGAGCTTGGGCAGCGACTTGACGCCCCACCAGGCCTCGTAGTCGCCGGTGTCGGGGTCGAAGTGGTACATCTCCCGTTCGGGCGCGTGCGGGTCGGACCGCGCGGCGGTGAACCAGGCGTGCGCGTCGCCGGTGTGGTTGGTGACGATGTCGCCGAGCAGTCGCATGCCACGCGCGTGCAGGGCGTCGGCGAGCCGGTGCAGCGCTTGGTCGCCGCCGAGCAGCGGGTCGATCCGGTCGAAGGCGGCGGCGTCGTAGCGGTGGTTGGAGCGGGCGGGGAAGACCGGCGTCAGGTAGACGGTGTCGGCGCCGAGGCTCCGCACGTGGTCCAGGTGGGGGATGATGCCGTCGAGGTCGCCGCCGTAGAACTGCCGGGCGGCGGCCGGGCCGCTGGGGATGACCGGGTCGAGGTCCCACCGGCGGGGCAGCGCCCAGGAGGGCGGCTCGCGCACCGCGCCCGACCGGCTGAAGCGGTCGGGGAAGATCTGGTAGACGATCGAGTCGCGCAGCCACGCCGGTGGCGCGTCGTGGCACACGAGCCGGAAGTCGCTCGCGTCGGTCAGGTCGTGCGTCGCGAGCCCGGCCGCGGTGAGCCACCGCTGGCCACGGGGCGTGCTCAGCAGGAAGCGGTAGCGGGTGACGGGGTTGGTGGCGACGATCTCGGCGTGCCACCAGACGTCGGTCCGGCCGTACCCGCCGGTTCTGCCGCCGGTGCGGGTGGCCGCGCGCGCGTAGCGCGGCTCCCCGTCCTGTACGACCCGTACGAGCACGCCCGTCACCCCGGCGGCCCGCGGCGCCCGCACCCGGACGGTCACCGGGGCGCCGAGCTCGGGCGTCTGGGTGGAGACGTACAGGGACGAGCCGTCGTGGTGTGGATCGTCCAGGAAACGCATGAGACCTATCCCTTGACGGCTCCGGCGGTGAGCCCGGAGACGATGTACTTCTGCAACCAGAGGAAGACGCCGACGGTAGGGATCGCGGTGAGCAGCGTGCCGGCGGCGAACATGCCGAAGTTGGCGTTGCGCTGGTCCCCCGCGATCATTCCGTACATGCCCACGGCGAGCGTCTTGCTCTCCGGGTCGCGCAGGAAAACACTCGCCATGAGGAACTCGCTCATGATTCCGATGAAGGCCAGCAGGGAGGTGACCGCGAGGATCGGCGTGACCAGCGGCATGATGATCCGCCAGAAGATCTGCGCGTGCGTGGCGCCGTCGACGGTGGCGGCCTCGTCGAGTTCCTTGGGCACGGTGTCGAGGAAGCCCTTCATCAGCCAGGTGTTCACGCCCAGCGCGCCGCCGAGGTAGAGCAGCATGAGCCCCCAGACGGTGTCGAAGCCGAAGGCGGGGTAGAGCTCGGTCACCCTGGTGAAGATCATGAAGATCGTCACGATGGCGAGGAACTGCGGGAACATCTGGATCAGCAGCAGTGCCAGCAGCCCGGCCCGGCGCCCGGCGAAGCGCATCCGGCTGAAGGCGTAGGCGGCGCACATCGACAGCAGCAGGCTCGCGAACGACGACAGCAGCGCGATGGCCACCGAGTTGAGGAACCATCTGCCGAACGGGTAGACGTCGGAGGCGAACAGGTCACCGAAGTTGCCCAGGCTCACCCGTGTGGGCAGCAGGTCGGTGGAGGCGAGGGTGCCGAGCGGGTTGATCGCGGCGGAGATCACGAACAGGATGGGGAAGACCGCGAACGCGCACACCACCAGCACGAACACGTGTCGCAGGGCGAGCTTCACGCGTACACCTCCTCCTGTCTGCGGGTCCGCCGGAAGGCCACGGCCGAGATGACGGCCACGATGGCGAAGATGAACACCGAGATCGCGGCGGCGAACCCGAACTGCGCCCCGCCCGTGCCGAAGGCCAGCCTGAACGTGTAGGTGATCAGCAGGTCGGTGGCTCCCACCTGGGAGTTCTCGGCCGGGAACGGCCCGCCCTCACTGGTGAGCGCGATGGCGTTGAAGTTGTTGAAGTTGAACGCGAACGACGAGATGAGCAGCGGCGTCAGCGCCACCAGCAGCAGCGGCAGCGTCACCCGGCGAAAGCCCTGCCACGGCGTGGCGCCGTCGATGGAGGCGGCCTCGGTCAGCTCGCGCGGGATCGCCTGCAGCGCGCCGGTGGTGACGAGGAACATGTACGGGAAGCCGAGCCAGAGGTTGACCAGGATCACCGCGAGCCGGGCGGTGCCCGGTTGGCCCATCCAGTCGACGTTCAGCCCGAAGAACTGGTTGATGAGCCCGAAGTCACGGTTGAACAGGTCCCGCCAGACCAGCAGCATCGCGAACGAGGGCATCGCGTAGGGCAGGATGAGCGCGATCCGGTAGACGGTGGTGCCGCGCATCCGCGGGTGGTGCAGGGCGAGCGCGACGGCCATGCCGAGGGCGAAGGTGCCGGCGACGGAGGCCAGCGCGAACCCTGTGTTCCAGCCGAACACGCCCAGGAAGTAGCCGGAGATGGTGGGGTTGGTCAGCACCTGGGCGAAGTTGTCGAATCCGACGTCGACCTGCCACCCCTGGGCCAGGTGCTCGCCCGCGGCGTTGACGAAGTAGCCCCGGCCGTCGTCGGCCGTCCAGGTGTCCGCGTCGCCGCGCACGCAGTCGCAGCCGGCGTCGTAGACGAGCGCGGCCTTGCCCTCGACGGCGCGGCTCAGCCCGTTGGCCTTGATCGCCCCGTCGGGGGTGGGCACGGACAGGGCGGAGATCTCCGGTCCGCGCGCGGCCGCCTGGGGGGTGGTGAGCACGGTGACGCCGGGCGCCCGCAGCACCTTGCCGGTCACGCCGACCTGCGCGCCGGGCAGCGGCGACAGGCTGTCGGCGGTACCGAGCCGGACCTGCTCGGTGTCCGGGTCGACGAGCAGGAAGACCAGTTCCTGCCCGCGCAGGCCGACGGTGAGGTCGTACTCGGGCGAGCCGGGCGCCTGCCGTACCGAGCCGGTCTCGATGGCGGTGACGGCGGCCTGCTTGTCGCCCCGGTGACCGTCGCCGAAGTTGGTGAAGGCGGTGCTCACCGTGTAGAGCACGGGGAAGATCTGGAAGGCGATGAGGAAGACGGTGCCGGGGACGAGGTACTTCGCCGGGATGTGGCGCGGCGTCAGGTAGAGGTAGCCGATGACCGCGGTGGCGGCGCCGAGCACGCCGAGTCCGGTCCAGGACCCGGCGGCGGCCAGCGGCGGCGCCGCGTAGAGCAGGAACGCGGCCGCCACGGCGAGGACCGCGATCCTGCTCACCACGAAGGCGGTGGTGACGGTGCGGCGCGGCCCTCTCCTGGCGGTCTCGCGGGCGTCCGGAGCCATCCCGGGTCAGTTCTTGAGCGCGCCGTCGATGGCCTTCTGCGCGGCCCCGGCCGCCTTGGCGGCGTCGCCGCCCTTGACGACCGCCGCCTCCGCGATGCCGAACGGCTGCCAGACCGCCTGCATCTCGGGGATGGCGGGCATCGGCATGCCGTCCTTGCCGGCGTCCATGAACTTGCCGGCGTCGGCGTCGGTGGTCTTGACCTCCTCCAGCGCCTCGGTCAGCGCCGGGGGCCGGGGGTCGGCGTCGTACAGCGCCTTGGCCACGTCCTTGTCGGTCACGTAGTTGGTGACGAACTCCTGGGCGAGAGCCTTGCTCTTGCCCTTGGCGGCGACGAAGAACGTCTGCACGCCGACGAACGGGGTGGCGGGCGCGCCGCCCTCGAAGGACGGGACGGGCGTGATGTCGTAGCCGAAGCCGCCCTTCTTCACGTCCGTCATCGCCCACGGACCGGAGATGAGGTACGCGCACTTCTTCGCGGCGAAGTTGACGATGTAGTTCTCGTTGGTGATCGACGTCTTCAGGACGCCGTCACCCTTCTCCCCGAGCGCGCGCAACTTGCCGAAGGCCTTGACGGAGCC
This sequence comes from Nonomuraea glycinis, assembly GCF_035920485.1. Lineage (GTDB taxonomy): Bacteria > Actinomycetota > Actinomycetes > Streptosporangiales > Streptosporangiaceae > Nonomuraea > Nonomuraea glycinis. The sequence goes on along the minus strand of NZ_CP109166.1, from coordinate 6,871,478 downwards.
GGGCGAGTCGAGCATGACCTGCTTGGGGTCGGGGTCGCCGGAAGGGGTGGCGCCGAACAGCGAGCCGCCGCCCGCGGCGAAGATCGGGTAGGCGTGGAAGGCGTCGCCCTTCTGGGTGACGGGCAGGCACAGCACCTCCTCGACCTTGCCGTCGGCCTTGAGCCGCTTACCTTCCTTGACCAGGTCCTCGATGGTCGCGGGAGCGTCGGGGGCGAGGTCGGTGTTGCGGATCAGGGCGATGTTCTCCACCGCGTAGGGCGCGCCGTAGGTCTGGCCGTCGAAGGTGACGGCCTTCATGGCGATCTCGGGGAAGGCGGCCTTCTGCGCCTCGGTGAGGTTGACGGGGTCGATGGCGCCGTTCTGCACCAGGTTGCCGATCCAGTCGTGCGCGCCGATCATGACGTCCGGGCCGCTGCCCTGCTGGGAGGCGGTGATGAAGGTCTGCTGGTTGTCCTTGCTGATCTCTTTCACCTCGACGGTCACGCCGTTCTCGGTGCCGAACTGGTCGGCGAAGGGCCGCAGCGCCTTCACCCGGTTGGGGTCGGCCCAGATGACGAGCGTGCCGCCGGCCTGGCCGGTCGGGGCGGCCGAGCCGCTGGGGGCCGCCGAGGGCGCCGCCGGATCGGAGCCGCCGCAGGCGGTGGCGGCGAATGCCAGACTCGCCAGAGCGGCCACACTCAGAGTTCGCTTGCGCATGAGATCTCCTGAGGTCACGGAGGGGGCGGCGGACACCGCGCGGCGCCCGCCGGCAAAGACCTAAGTTGACCGCTTTCACGGCTTATGTTTCCGGGACGTTAGCCACTCTTTGCAAGAATTGGAAGAACTTGCAAAGAGGAGTTACCGGATACTCACCGCAGGGGACGGCGGATCCGCGCAAATGCCAGCGCAAGAGGACTCTGCAAGTTGCGGCAACTTACGCTTGACCCGTCATGGCCGTGCACGCGATCCTGCAACAGGACATCTAGGACATTATGGGAGAAACATGCTCGACAACGACGACTGGTGGCGGGACGCCGTCGTGTACCAGGTCTACCCGCGCAGCTTCGCCGACGCGAACGGCGACGGCGTGGGCGACCTGGCCGGAGTGCGCGACAAGCTGGGCTATCTGCGCCGGCTCGGCGTGGACGCCATCTGGCTGAGCCCCTTCTACACCTCGCCGATGGCCGACGGCGGCTACGACGTGGCCGACTACCGCGACGTCGATCCCCTCTTCGGCGAGCTCGCCGACTTCGACGCCCTGATCGCCGACGCGCACGCGCTGGGCATCAGGATGATCGTGGACCTGGTGCCGAACCACTCCTCCGACCGGCACCCCTGGTTCCAGGCGGGGCTGCGGGACCGCTACATCTTCCGCGACCGGCCCAACGACTGGGAGTCGATCTTCGGCGGATCGGCGTGGACCCAGGTCGCCGACGGACAGTGGTACCTCCACCTGTTCGCGCCCGAGCAGCCGGACCTCAACTGGGAGAACCCGGTGGTGCGGGCCGAGTTCCGCGACATCCTGCGGTTCTGGCTGGACCGCGGCGTCGACGGGTTCCGGATCGACGTGGCGCACGGCATGATCAAGGCGGCCGGGCTGCCGGACGTCGGGCCGAAGGAGGGCCGCCAGGCCGAGATGCTCGGCGGCGAGCAGGTGCCGTACTTCGACCAGGACGGCGTGCACGACATCTACCGCGAGTGGCGGCCGATCCTCGACTCCTACCCGGGCGGGCGGATGGCGGTGGCCGAGGCGTGGGTGTCCTCCGCCGAGCGGCTGGCCCGCTACGTCGGGCCGGACGAGCTGCACCAGGCGTTCTCGTTCGAGTTCATGATGGCCGACTTCCACGCCAAGTCCTTCCGTACGGTCATCGACAAGGCGCTGGCCGAGGCCGAGCTGGTGGGGGCGCCCACCACCTGGGTGCTGTCCAACCACGACAAGCCGCGCCACGTCACCCGGTACGGCAGCCTGGCCCGCGCCAGGGCGGCCACGCTGCTCATGCTCGCGCTGCCCGGCTCCGCCTACCTCTACAACGGCGAGGAGCTCGGCCTGCCCGACGTGCTGGACCTGCCCGACGAACTGCGGCAGGACCCGGCGTTCCGGCGCAGCGGGGAGAGCCGGGACGGCTGCCGGGTGCCGCTGCCGTGGACCGGCTCGCCCGGATGCGGCTGGCAGGACCCGTGGCTGCCGATCCCCGGCTCCTGGGCGCAGTTGTCGGCCGAGGCACAGGAGGACGACCCCGGCTCCACGCTGAGCCTCTACCGGGCCGCGCTCGACCTCCGCCGACGGCATCCGGCGCTCGGCGGCGGCACGCTGACCTGGCTCGACTCCCCCAAGGACGTGCTGGCCCTGGAGCGCTCCCCCGGCCTGGTCGTGGTGCTCAACACCGGTGAGCAGCCGGTGCGCCCCGAGTTCGGCGGGCGGGTGCTGCTGTCGAGCGGCCCCTTGGCCGACGGGGCGATCCCGCCGGACACCACGGTCTGGCTGGAGCGCTGATCACAACAGCATTGACCAAACTTTCCCTGCACGCGGGCTTCGGCGGTGACATCGGTTAGTAGCCTCAGGGCGTGTCACGCCTGTGGGCGCGCTCTTCGCGGGGACGCGTCACCGTCATCGCCTCGGCCATCGCCGCCCTGGCGCCGACCCCGTCGGCGCAGGTCGGTGTGGCCGTCGGCAAGGGCGCCATCGGCCGCCGCACCCGATCGGTACCGTCCGCCAAGACCATGAAGGTGATCGTGTTGGCCCACCTCACCGCATTCGCCGCGCTGGCCGGCTGGGCGGGCTGGGTCGCCACCGGCCGGGCCCTTCGCCCGGTGGCGACCATGCGCAGCGAGCTCGACGACGCCAACGCTCGCGATCTGAGCCGCCGGGTGACACAGCCACCCGGCGACGACGAGGTGGCGCGGCTCGCCCGGTCGGTCAACGCCACCCTGGCCAGGGTGGAACGCGCGGCGCTGCAGCAGCGGCAGTTCGCCTCGGACGCCTCGCACGAGTTGCGCACCCCGGTGGCCGGGCTGCGCGCCCAGCTGGAGACCGCGCAGCTCTATCCGGACGACACCGACCTGCAGGCGCTGGTACGCAGCGCCCTGCGCGACACCGAGCGGCTGGAGGCCATCATCGACGACCTGCTGCTGCTGGCCAAGATCGGCACGCGGGTGGACGTGGAGCGGGTGGAGTTGTCCGAGCTGGTCCGCCAGGAGCTGGCCGGGCGTACGGACAAGCTCCCCGTCCGGGTGAAGCTGTCGCGGGACGTGGCCGTCCGGGGGGTCAGGATGCAGCTCGGCAGGGTGCTGGCCAACCTGCTGGACAACGCCCAGCGCTACGGGAACAGCGAGGTGCGGGTGATCGTGACCAGGGAGGGCGACCAGGCGGTGCTGGCCGTGGAGAACGACGGCGCGGACATCCCGCTGGAGGATCGCGAGCGCATCTTCGACCGCTTCGCCCGCCTGGACGCCGCCCGCAGCCGCGACGCCGGCGGCACCGGGCTGGGCCTGGCCATCGCCCGCGACGTGGCGATCGCGCACCGGGGCGACATCCGGGTGGAGGACTGCCCCGGCTGCGCCCGCTTCGTGCTGCGCCTCCCGGCCGGGTGACCGGGGCCCGCCACCGGCCGTCCAGAGTCGCTCTACCCGATCCCCCCGGAACGTTAATGACGGGGACGCTGCCAGTTCAACCGGTCCCTCTAGCTTCTGGGTGCAACCCGGAGCACTGAGGAGTCACGTTGCGAGTCCTGGCCGTAGTTCCCGCCCGCGGAGGTTCGGCGGGCGTACCCCTGAAGAACCTCGCCCCCGTGGGCGGTGTCCCGCTGGTGGCCCGCGCGGTGCGCGCCTGCCTGCGCGCCGAGCTGGTGGACGAGGTCGTGGTCAGCACCGACCACGCGGGCATCGCCGAGGCCGCCGCGCAGGCGGGGGCGCGCGTCGTGGACCGGCCGGCGGAGCTGAGCGGCGCGACCGCCTCCAGCGAGTCCGCGGTGCTGCACGCCCTCGACGCGCTCGGCGAGGAGCCCGAGATCGTCGTGCTGGTGCAGTGCACGAGCGCGTTCATCGACCCGGAGGACCTGTCCGCGGCCGTGCGCAAGGTGCTGGACGGGGAGGCCGACGCGGTCTTCTCCGGCATGCCGACGCACGAGTTCCTGTGGACGACGGCCGGTGCGGGCATCAACCACGACCCGGCGCGGCGCCCTCGCAGGCAGGACCTGGAGGCCCAGTTCCGCGAGACGGGCGCGTTCTACGTCATGCGCACCGCGGGGCTGCGCGAGAGCGGCCACCGCTTCTTCGGCGAGATCTCCGTGCAGAGGGTGCCGTCCCGGCACGCCGTCGAGGTGGACACCCCCGAGGACCTGGAGATCGTACGGGCGCTCGCGCCGTTCGTGGACGCGCCCGAGCCGATCGACGTCGACGCCGTCATCACCGACTTCGACGGCGTGCACACCGACGACCGCGCCTACGTCGACTCCGAAGGCCGGGAGATGGTGCTGGTCAGCCGCTCCGACGGGATGGGCGTGTCGCTGCTGCTGCGTTCCGGGGTGAAGGTGCTGGTCATGTCGACCGAGCACAACCCGGTGGTGGCCGCGCGGGCGCGCAAGCTCGGCGTGCCGGTGCTGCAGGGGCTGGCGGAGAAGCGGACCGTGCTGCGCGACTGGCTGACCATCGAAGGGCTGGACCCGGCCCGCGTCGCCTACGTCGGCAACGACGTCAACGACCTGGGGCCGATGGCCGAGGTCGGCTGGCCGGTCGCGGTGCCGGACGCGCACCCGCGGGTGCGGGCCGCGGCCAGGGTGGTGCTGTCCCGGGCGGGCGGCGACGGCGCGGTGCGGGAGCTGTGCGACAGGGTCGTGGCGGCCCGGCCGGTGCCCGAGGAGCCGGCGCCGGAGGCGGCCCGGCCCCGGTTCGGCCCGGTGCGGATCGGCGACGTCCCGGTGGGTGACGGCGAGCCCGTGTACGTGATCGGCGAGATCGGCATCAACCACAACGGCGACCTCGATCTCGCGCGCCGGCTCATCGACGTGGCCGCCGACGCGGGCTGCCAGGCGGTCAAGTTCCAGAAGCGCACCCCGTCGATCTGCGTGCCGGTCGAGCAGCGTGACCAGATCAGGCAGACGCCGTGGGGCGAGATGACCTACCTGGAGTACAAGGAGCGCACCGAGTTCGGCCACGACGAGTACCGGCAGATCGCCAAGTACTGCGACGAGCGGGGCCTGCACTGGTTCGCCTCGCCGTGGGACGTGCCGTCGGTGGAATTCCTGGAGGAGATGGACGTACCGGTGCACAAGGTGGCCTCGGCCAGCGTCTCCGACCACGAGCTGCTGCGCGCCCTGGCCGCCACCGGCAAGCCGATCATCCTGTCGACCGGCATGTCGACGCTGTCGGAGATCGACGCGGCGGTGCGGATCCTCGGCACCGACAACCTGATCATGATGCACGCCACGTCCACCTACCCCCTCCCGCCGGAGGAGGCCAACCTGCGGACGATCACCACGCTCAAGGACCGCTACGGCGTGCCGGTCGGCTACTCCGGGCACGAGCGCGGCCTGCAGATCTCCCTGGCCGCGGTCACGCTGGGCGCGGTCTGCGTGGAGCGGCACATCACCCTCGACCGCACCATGTGGGGCTCGGACCACGCGGCGTCCCTGGAGCCCGCCGGGCTGGAGCACCTGGTGCGCGACATCCGCATCATCGAGCAGGCCCTGGGCGACGGCGTCAAGCGCGTCTTCCCCGGCGAGGAGGCCCCGAAGGCCCGCCTGCGCCGCGTGACCGTCTGACCGCCCCCGGCCGGTGCGGGCCCGTCCCGCGCGTGGAGACCATATTGATCACTCTCTCGGTCGTCGTGCCGGTGCGCGACGGCGAGCGGTACCTCGCGGACGCGCTCGCCTCGCTCCGCCGTAACGCCCGGCACGACTTCGAGTACATCGTGGTGGACGACGGGTCGGTGGACGCCACCGGGGACATCGCCGAGGACGTCCGGGCCGTGCTGCCCGGCCTGGAGGTGCTCCGCAACCCGGTGCCCCTGGGCCTGGCGGACGCCCGCAACGCCGGGCTGGCGGCCGCGTCCGGCCGGTACGTCACGTTCCTGGACGGCGATGACTGGCTCGCCCCCGGCTATCTGGCCCGGCTCGTCGAGGCGGCCGACGGGCTCGGCTGCGACTTCGTACGCACCGACCATGTGCAGGTGGAGGGCCGTAAGCGGGTGGTGCATCGGGCTCCGCTGGCGCGGCGGGGCTCGGTGCACGACCCTCGGGAGGCGATCCTGCCCGCCGGGGTGCGCACCATGGTGGACTACCCGTACGCGTGGGCGGGCGTCTACCGGCGCTCGCTCGGCGACCTGCTGCACTTCCCCGGCTCGCTGCACACGGCGGAGGACCGGCCGTGGATCTGGCGGCTGCACACGCGGGCGGCGACGTTCGCGGTGGTGTCGCTGGCCGGGGTGTTCTACCGGCGGCAGGTCTCCGGCTCGCTGACGCAGGTGGGCGACGAGCGGCAGTTGCACTTCTTCGACGCCTTCGAGCTGGTGTTCAAGGACCTGGAGGAGCGGTTCCTGCCCAAGGCGGTGCGGAACTTCTGCGCGCTGCTGGCCCACCATCTGGAGCTCGCCGACCGGTTCACGCCGGAGCTCCGGGCCCGCTTCGAGGAACGCGGCGCGCAACTGGCGGGCACGCTGCCGGTCGCGATGGTGGCCGAGGCGGTGTCGGGGATGTCCGCCGAGCGCGCGGCGGTGCTGCGGGCGCTGCTGCCCGGCCTGCCCGCCGATGCCCGCGTGCGCCGTGTCCAGGAGGATTCATGACGACCGTCTTCTACGCCTCGACCCTGTTCGGCGCCATGTCGCTGGCCGCCGCCATCGACGACGGCCGCTTCGGCGCGGGCCGCAAGGTGCTGCTGGTGTCGAACAACGCGGCGATCCCCGAGGTGGCGACGCCGCTGGACGCCACTCCGGGCTTCGCGGTGCTGCGCTCCCGCTTCGACGAGGTGCACTCCTGGAACGACCTGATCCACCCGCTGCACCCGTCGGACTGGCGGGCCAGGGTGATCGAGGTGCCGATGCTGGAGCGCCTCCTCAACGCCCGGCTCGGCCTGGGCACGGTGGCCGAGCTGGTGCTGGAGTCGATCGCGGTCGCGCCGGCGCGCACCATCGCGGGCCTGGTGCGCGACTGCCCCATCACCGTCTACTCCGACGGGCTGATGAGCTACGGCACCACCCGCGACCCGCTGCCTGCCGAGATCTTCCGGCGCGTCACCCGCCTGCTGTACCTGGACCTCGTCCCCGGCCTGACGCCGCTGCTGCTCACCGAGTACGGCGTCCCCGCCGCGACGATCCCCGAGGCGGCCTTCCTGGCGGTGGTGGCCGAGGTCACCGCGACCGCCCCGGACATGCTCGCCGCCGAGGCGATGATCCTCGGCCAGTATCTGTCGGCGCTGGAGATCGTCACCCCGCAGGAGGAGGCGGACCTGCACGAGGCGATGCTGCGCGGCCTGGCGGCCCGCGGTCACCGCACCGTCGTGTTCAAGCCGCATCCGGCGGCGGGCCGCAGGCACGCCCAGTTGCTGCGCGCCGCGGCCGCGCCGATGGGCGTGCGGCTGCTGGTGGCCGGGGAGAGTGTCCCGGCCGAGGTCTGCTTCGCCGCGCTCCGCCCCGAGCTGGTGGTCGGCTGTTTCTCCACCGCGCTGCTCACGGCCGGCCGCTACTTCGGCCTCCAGGTGGCCACGCACGGCACGGAGCTGATCCTGGACCGCCTGACGCCCTACGAGAACAGCAACCGGATCCCGGTCACCATCGCCGACGCCCTGCTGCCCCGGATGGGGGCCGACGGCGCCCTCGACCGGCCGGCGGAGCCGGACATCCAGGCTCTGGTGAGCGCGGTCGGCTACTGCATGCAGGCGGACGCCTATCCCGGCCTGCGCCCGGACTCGATCGACTTCGATCCGCGCTACTTCAAGCGCAGGCGACTGGAAGCACTGGACCTGCTGGCGCCCCCGGAGCCGAAGAAGCCCCTGAGCCGCTTCCGCAGACGACTCAGATCGGCCCTGTGATCAGGCGCGCGCCTCCAGCAGACGGCTCAGGTGCTGTGATCAGGCGCGCGCCTTCAGCGGGCGGCTCAGGTGCTGTGATCAGGCGCGCGCCTTCAGCGGGCGGTTCGGGTGGCCCGTACAGGCTTCAGGAGCGTACCTTCAGGTAGCGGCGGACGCGGCGGCCGGCGCGCAGCATGGTCGGCGGGATCTCCACCCGCAGGCGGGCGCGGCGGCGGGCGGTGGCGTGCTCGGTCCCGTCGAGGAGCGACCTGGCGGGCATCCGGGGCCGGGAGATCACCAGCCCGGCCAGCAGCCCCGCCCAGTCGTCGCGCCCGGCGGGGTGGAAGTAGTTCGCCGCGCACCAGGCCGGCTCCGCCTTGCGGAAGTCGCCCGCGGCCAGGTCGTCCAGGGTGCCGAGCAGGCCGCTGCCCTCGAACACCACGTTGATCATCTGGGCGCTGACGCCGAAGTCGCTCAGCACGAGCAGCGGCACGTCCTGGGCGATGGCCTCCAGCGCCGCCGTGGAGCTGACGGTGACGAACCCAGCCGCGCGCGAAAGGTGCTCCCGCATCGAGCCCGCCTCGAACCGCAGCCTGCCCGGCTCCCCCATCTCGCGCCAGAGCCGCTGGTAGTGGTGGCGCTCGCGGTGGGTCTGCTGCTCGTCCTCCAGAGCGCGCAGCTTCACCACCACGTCCAGGTCCGGCCGGCGCCCGGCCAGCTCGGCCAGGGAGCGCAGCACGCGCTCGCGGTCGCCGCGGGCGCGCGGCACCTTGGCCTGGGTGGCGAACACCACCCGGTTCCCGCCGGCTCCCTGCGCGTCCGGGCGCAGGAACGGCAGCCTGGCCAGCCCGACCGCCCCTCCCCCGCCCAGCCGGGAGGCGATGGCGGCGAACTCGGCCACCTCACGCTCGCTGTGCACCACGAACAGGTCGCAGCCGCTGCGGAACAGCCACGCCTTCTCAGTGGCGGGCACCGAGATGCCGGGCAGTCCCGTGACGAACACCGGGCGGGGCCGCAGCCCTCGCAGCACCTCGGCCACCAGCACGTCCACGACCGGACCGGTGCAGGCCACCAGGATCACGTCGGGGCCGGACCGTTCGGCCGCGCGGCGCACCGCCCGCGCCGACAGCACTGGCGGCGGCGGACGCTCGCCGACGGCGGCGGCGATCTGCGCCGGCGACGGGGCGATCGGGGTGCGCACCACCACCAGCTCGCTCTCGCAGCCCGCCGGCAGGTCGCCCAGCAGGCAGGCCGCCCATTTCAGATACGAGTCGGAGTCGGCGACCGCCAGCACTCTCACCCCGTCACTCCTGTCACTTCGGTCACTTGCGTGAGATGCGAGCGCAGCGCGGGAGCCGCCCTGCTGGTCCACCATTCGTCGGGCACGTCGACCGGCTCCACCGTGACGCCGCGCGGGCCGAGCAGCACCCGCAGCGAGGAGATCGCGGTGGAGGGCAGGCTGACCACCCGCTGGCCGGGGTCGAGGCCGCGCAGTGTCAGCTCGGCGGGCACGCCGGGCTCGTGCACGGTGATGCCGGCCCGCTCCCGGATCAGCGCCAGATCCACCGGGTCCTCCCGGCGGTGCGGGTAGTAGGCGAGCGGCTCCTGCTCGGCCAGGTCCATCAGCCAGCGCAGGTAACGGTCGCGGCGTACCAGGCCGTTCCTGACCAGCGAGGTGCCGAGGACGACGGTCCGCTCGGCGGGGCCGGGCTCGGCGAGCGGCTGAGCGCGCAGCCAGTCGAAGTCATGACGGACGAGCTCGACGCCCGCCCGCTCGACGGCGAGCGCCAGCTCGCCGGAGACGGGCAGCGCGGTGAACACCGTGACGCGCCCGAGGCGCAGCCGGGCGGCCGCGGCCAGCCCCAGCGCCGCACGGAGCGCTCCCGGCCGGGCCCGCGCGCGCAGCAGCGGCCGGTACGGTCCCGCCGCCAGCAGCTCCAGCAGCCGGATCGTGGCCAGCCCGTCGTCCACGACCACGATGCGGCCGGGAACGGAGGTGAGCCAGCGCAGCTGCACCTTGCCGGAGAAGGCGTCGCCGACGGCCCGCAGCCGGTGCGGCATGCGCTCGCGCGGCTCGGCCAGCTCAAGGCCCTCGGGCAGGGTGAGGTGGCCCAGCTCCCGCCGGGTCGCCTTCAGCGCGCGCAGCTTCGCGCGGGGCACGACCGTGGTGGCCGGCCCCAGCACCCCCGCGTGGTGGGCCTCGACGGCGCACAGCATCTGGAGGGGGGACTCCACCCAGGCCGACGCCTGTTTGACCACTTGTTCTCCCAGCCCGTGGGTAAGCCCGTGCAGGACCGCTTCAAGCTAGCCCGGCCTGCTTAAGCAGCCAGAAACGGGACGTGAACAATGAAGGGTATGAACTCGCTACGGCTCTATCGAGACGGCGCCGAAATCCCGCAGCTCGGCTTCGGCGTCTACCAGGTGCCCGACGACGAGGCCGAGCGGGCGGTGCGGACCGCGCTGGAGATCGGCTACCGGCACATCGACACCGCCACGCTCTACCAGAACGAGGAGGGCGTCGGGCGCGCGGTGCGCTCCTCCGGGATCCCGCGCGAGAAGGTGTTCGTCACCACCAAGCTGTGGAACTCCGACCACGACCGGGTGCCGCAGGCCTTCGACGAGAGCCTGGCCAGGCTCGGCATGGACTACGTCGACCTCTACCTCATCCACTGGCCGGCGCCGAAGCAGAACCGGTACGTGCAGGCCTGGCGTGAGGTGGAGAAGATCTACCGGGACGGCCGGGCCAAGGCGATCGGGGTGTCCAACTTCACCGTCGAGACCCTCACCCGGCTCATGGACGAGACCGACGTCATCCCCTGCATCAACCAGATCGAGCTGCACCCGTACCTGCAGCAGCAGAAGATGCGCGAGTTCCACGACAAGAACGGGATCCTCACCGAGGCGTGGGGCCCGATCGGCCAGGGTCAGGGCCTGCTCCAGGAGCCCGCGCTCGCGGTGCTGTCGGACAAGCACGGCCGTACGCCCGCGCAGATCGTGCTGCGCTGGCACATCCAGCTGGGCAACGTGGTCATCCCCAAGTCCGTCACCCCCTCGCGGATCAAGGAGAACCTCTCGGTGTTCGACTTCATCCTCGATCATGAGGACATGGCGGCCATCGGAGCGCTGAACGCGGGCAGGAGACTCGGCCCCGACCCCGACCATCTGGGGTGAATTCCGCCAGATACCACAAGACCGCATAAATCAGTACGCTTCCGTCGTGAATCTACTTAACTGGGGCATAGCGGCAACTGGTGGTATCGCTCGGACCGTGGGCGCGGTGATCGCCGCCGAGCCGGGGATGCGGGTGGCCGCCGTCGGCTCCCGCGACCTTGGCAGGGCCAAGGCGATGGCCGCGACGCTGGGCGCGGAGTCGGCCTACGGCTCCTACGCCGAGCTGTGCGCCGATCCCGGGATCGACGCCGTCTACGTGGCCACCCCGCACGCCCAGCATCTGGAGGTGGCCGAGGCCGCGATCGCGGCGGGCAAGGCGGTGCTCTGCGAGAAGCCGCTGGCCGCCACCATGGCCGACGCCGAGCGGATGGTCCGCCTGGCCCGCGAGGCCGGGGTTTTCCTGATGGAAGCGATGTGGATGCGGTTCAACCCGCTCATCCAGTCGCTGGCCGCCGACCCCCGCTTCGGGGAGATCCGCTCGGTGCAGGCCTCCTTCGGGTTCGCGCTGCCCTACGATCCCGCGCACCGGCTGTGGGCGCCGGAGCTCGGCGGCGGCGCGCTGCTGGACCTGGGCATCTACCCGCTCGGGCTGGCCCAGCTCCTGCTCGGCATGCCGTCCGGCCTGACCATGACGGGCTCGCTGGCGCCCTCGGGAGTGGACGCGGAGGCCGGTGGGACGCTCGTCTACCCGGACGGCCGGCGGGCGCTGGTGGACTGCTCGCTGCTGGCCACCTATCCCAACGCCGCCAGCGTGGTGGGCACCGGGATGCGCGCCGACATCGAGACACCGTTCTGGGCGCCGCGGCGGATGGTGCTCAGCGGGCCGGCCATGGAGCCGGAAGTGCACGAGCTCGACCCCGCGGACAACGGCTACGCCGGAGAGATCCGCGAGGTCAGGGATGCCTTGACCGAAGGGCGGACCGAGAGCGCGATCATGCCTCTTGACGAAAGCCTTGCCATGATGGGGCTCCTGGCCGACGCGCGACGACAAATCTCCTAGCTGGGGGTTTATGGACTTGTAATCCTCTTGCCGTCTGTATTACCTTGTGGGGCATTCGCGGCATACGTCCGGTTTGTCCGTTCGTTGCCGAACCATCGCACCACGTTTCACAGGACCGTCCTGTGACCGCTGAATCCGCTTCAGGGCGGAACCGGGGACCCACGTCCTTTGGGGTGAATCGGCGCCATCGTGCGCCGTAGGGCAGCTTCCACGCCCGAACCCGTCAGCTAACCCGGTAAGCGGCATGGAAGCAAGGAGTAAACCCCCTCGATGGCGAAGAACAGTTTTTGTCGTGCCCTGAAGCCCGAGAACCTCCGCGCCGCCCTTGGCGCCACCATCATCGTCACCGCCCTCGGCACCGCCACCGTCCCCGCCTACGCCAGCCCCGGGTCCGCCAGCGCCCAGGAGGACCAGCAGAACAGGCCGGACGACACCAACAAGATCAAGGTGACCGCCTCCCAGGTCCTGGAGCTCGCCAGGCAGCAGGTCGGCACCTCCGAGAACGCCCGAGGCGGCGGCACCAAGTTCCAGCAGTGGTACGCCCGGTCACCCCGGGCCATGGAGACCGTACGGCGTGACGGAGGCAACCCCTCCGCTTACCTGAACGCCGCCTGGTGCGCGATGTTCGTCTCCTGGGTCGGCGAGCACACCGGCGCCCGCCCCCAGGTCGGCTGGGACGCCTACACCGTGACGCACGCCCGATGGTTCCGCAACAACGGCCGCTGGGGCACCACCCCCAAGCCCGGCGCGGTCGTCTTCTTCGCCTGGAACGGCGGCAAGACCATCAGCTCCATCCAGCACGTCGGCTTCGTCGTCAAGGACAACAAGAACGGCACGATCTCCACGATCGAGGGCAACACCGGCAACGGCGCCGTCGAGGAGCGGGTCCGGCCGAAGTCCCAGGTCGTCGGCTACGGTTACCCGGAGTATGCCGCCTGATGGCGTACACCTGACCTGGCGGGGCTTTACCCGCCGTTGGGAGCGCGCATCCTCACCGAGGGTGCGCGCTCCCGTCTTTCTCCGGGAAGATCCCCGTACGCGTGTCGATTCGCCCGCCGGTGGTTCGACGTGTCGATGAGGAGGCTCGCCGGGAGCCTCCCCGAGGAGGGATCTCGCCGTGAAGTTCATGATCGTGGGCAAGGCCAACGAGGAGACCGAGGCCGACGCGCTGCCCAGCCCGGAGCTCGTCGCCGACATGCACGCCTACAACGAGTCCCTGGTGAAGGCGGGCGTGCTGCTGGCGGCCGAAGGGCTCTACGCCAGTTCGCACGGCGCGCAGATCGCCTACAGCGGCGGCAAGGCGCGGGTGATCGACGGCCCGTTCGCCGAAGCCAAGGAGCTCATCGCCGGGTTCTGGCTGATCCAGGTCAAGTCTCGGGAGGAAGCGATCGAATGGGCGCTGCGCGTCCCCGTGCCGCCGGGCCATGACGGCGTCGGGCTCGACGTCTGGCGGGTCTACGACCCGACGGACACGCCCGACCCGTCCTTGAGCCCGGAGGCGGCCCACCACGAGGCGGCGCTGCGCGAGCGACTGGAGGACGACCGACCATCCTGATCGGAGTCGTTCGAGGGTGACTTGCGCCGGGCTGTCCGGGCTGTTGTCATAGGCCGATGACCGCTTCGCAGACCCATCAGGCGATCGAGGCGGTGTGGCGGATCGAGGCCGCCAGGCTCATCGCCGGGCTGACCCGGCTGGTGCGAGACATCGGGCTCGCGGAGGAGCTGGCGCAGGACGCGCTGGTCGCGGCGCTGGAGCAGTGGCCGGAGTCCGGGGTGCCGAGCAACCCGGGCGCCTGGCTCATGACCGTGTCCAAGCGACGGGCCATCGACATGATCCGCCGCGAGGAGCGTTTCGAGCGCAAGCTGATCGAGATCGGCCGCGCCGAGCTGGCGGAGCTCGCCGACGAGGACCACCTGCCCGAGGTCGGCGAGATCGAGGACGACCTGCTGCGGCTGGTGTTCACCGCGTGCCATCCGGTGCTGCCCACCGAGGCCAGGGTGGCGCTCACCCTGCGGGTGCTCGGCGGGCTGTCCACCGAGGAGATCGCCCGCGCGTTCCTGGTGCCGGAGCCGACGCTCGCGCAGCGCATCGTGCGGGCCAAGCGGACGCTGGCCGCCCGGCGGGTGCCGTTCGAGGTGCCGCAGGGTGACGAGCTCGCCGGCCGGCTCTCGTCCGTGCTGGAGGTCATCTACCTGATCTTCAACGAGGGCTACGCCGCGACGGCCGGCGACGACTGGATGCGGCCCGGCCTCTGCGCGGACGCACTGCGGCTCGGCCGGGTGCTGGCGAGCCTGATGCCGAAGGAGCCCGAGGTGCACGGGCTGGTGGCGCTGATGGAGATCCAGGCCTCCCGCTCGGCCTCGCGCGTGGGCCCGTCGGGCGAGCCGGTGCTGCTGCTGGAGCAGGACCGGACCGGCTGGGACCGGCTGCTCATCGGCCGCGGCCTGACCGCGCTCGGCCGGGCCGAGGAGCTCGGCGGCGAGCTGGGCCCGTACGCGCTGCAGGCCGCCATCGCCGCCTGCCACGCGCGGGCGCTCACCGCCGAGGAGACCGACTGGGCGCGCATCGCGGCGCTGTACGAGTCACTGGCGAGGATCTCGCGCTCGCCGGTGGTCGAGCTCAACCGCGCGGTGGCGCTGAGCATGGCCTACGGGCCCGCCGCCGGGCTGGCGCTGGTGGAGCAGATCGTGGACGATCCGGCGCTGAAGGGCTACCACCTGCTGCCGAGCGTACGCGGAGACCTGCTGGTCAAGCTGGGGCGCCGGGCGGAGGCCCGCGCCGAGTTCGAGCGGGCGGCGGGCCTGACGCGCAACGAGCGCGAGCGCGAACTCCTGAGAGAGCGCGCCGCCGACTGCGGCTGAGGCACGTCGCCCGCTGCGGCCGGCGCTGAGGCCGCCCGCTGCGGCGGAGGCTGAGGTGCGCCGCCCGCCGAGGCTGCGGCTCAGGACACCGCTCGCTACGGCGGAAGCCGTCGTTTTCGCCCCCGCGAACGCCCGCATGGGCCGTCGTGGTGCGGAATCGGTGCGGTTGTGATGGGAGCGCTCCCAAAGGGCTAAATAGGCTCTATAGCCTGAAAAATCCTTTTCTGGGAGGTCAAACTACCCCATAGGTAACGGTTGAGTTTCGGCACGTTGACGCCCGCACGCCGTACGGGCACTCTTGTGGGAGCGCTCCCAAAGACCTCCACTCGCGGGACTGTCGCGATCTCACCTCCCACGATCCACACCCAAAAGGGGTACGGAATGACGAACCACAAGCGCTCCGTCGTGACCGGTGTCCTGGTCACCGCACTGGCCGCCGTGACGGCCGCCTGCGGGGGCGACGCGACGCCGGCGTCCCCGGCCGGTGCGACGGCGGCAGCCGAGCCGGTCACGATCAACGTGCACACCTTCGGCGCCGGCGAGAACTTCGGCTACGACGCGGCCGTCGAGAAGTGGAACGCCGAGCACCCGAACATTCAGATCAAGTACTCCAACCTGACCGACAGGTTCGAGGACGTCTACCTGCCGCAGCTGCTGCAGCGCCTGCAGGCCGGCAGCGGCGCCGGCGACGTCGTCGGCATCGACGAGGGCGCGATGGGCCTGCTGGCCGCCCGCCCGCAGTTCTTCACCGACCTCGGCGAGCACGGCCTGCAGGACCGCAAGGCCGACTTCCCCGCCGCCAAGTGGGAGACGGGCGTCAACGCCGACGGCAAGCTGTTCGCGCTCGGCACCGACATCGGCGGCATGACGATGTGCTACCGCAAGGACCTGTTCGAGAAGGCCGGCCTGCCCACCGACCGCGAAGAGGTCGCCAAGCTGTGGCCGGACTGGAACGCCTACCTCGAAGCGGGCAAGAAGTTCCAGGCGGCGACCAAGGACGCCAAGTGGATGGACGGCCCCAACACCATCTACAACGTGATCCTCGCGCAGGAGGCGCCGAAGAACGGCAACGTCTCCTACTTCGACAAGAGCAACCAGCTCGTCCTCGAGACCAACCCGGCGGTCAAGACGTCCTTCGACTGGGTGCAGCGCTTCAGCAAGGAAGGGCTGACCGCCAAGCTGCAGGCCTTCACCCCGCCGTGGACCAAGGCCATCAAGGGCGGCGGCTTCGCCACCATGGGCTGCCCGGCGTGGATGCTCGGCGTCATCTCCGGCGCGGCCGGTGAGAGCAACAAGGGCAACTGGGACGTGGCGGCGGTGCCGGGCGGCACCGGTAACTGGGGCGGCTCCTGGCTGGCCGTGCCCAAGCAGACCAAGCACCCCAAGGAAGCCGCCGAGGTGCTGAACTACCTCACCGGCAAGGACGGCCACATCGCGGCCTTCAAGGAGGCGGGCGCCTTCCCGAGCTCCCTCCCCGCCCAGCAGGACCCTGAGGTCGCCGGGCTGAAGAACGAGTACTTCAACGACGTGCCGACCGGTGAGATCTTCTCCGCCTCGGTGAAGGACCTGCAGCCGGTGTTCCTGGGCGAGAAGCACGCTCAGGTGAAGACGTCGGTGGAGAAGGTGCTCGAAGGCATGGACCAGGGCGCGGTGAGCTACGAAGAGGCCTGGTCCAAGTTCACGGCCGCGGGCGTCAAGGCAGCGGGCTGACCCCTCGCCGCCCTCTGGAACGGGTGGCGCCTCCCTCTTCCCCCCTGGGCGGGCGCCACCTCCTCCCGACCTGGCTCGAAAGGCTTCCATGACTGTTCAGTTGGCGCCCGCCCCGCGGCAGGCGCACAGGAAGCGGACACCGCCGCAGCGGCGGATGGCCCGCTTCGACCTCAGGGGTGTGCCCTACCTCCTGGTGTCACCATATTTCCTGCTCTTCGCCATCTTCGGGCTCTTCCCGCTCGGCTACACGCTCTGGCTCTCCCTGCACGACTGGGAGCTGGCGGGGGACAAGAGCTTCACCGGCCTGGCGAACTACACCGAGCTCATCGTGGACGCCGAGTTCTGGAACGCGGTGTTCAACACGGTCGGCATCTTCGTCCTGTCGACCATCCCCCAGATCGTGCTGGCGCTGCTGCTGGCCAACGCGCTCAACAAGCGGCTGCGCGGCCGGCTGCTGCTGCGCCTGGGCGTGCTGCTGCCGCTGGTGACCTCGGTCGTGGCGGTGGCGGTCATCTTCAGCGGGCTCTTCGCCCGCGACTACGGCCTGTTCAACTGGATGCTCGGCCTGGTGGGCGTCGAACCGATCGCCTGGCAGAACGAGAAGTGGTCGTCCTGGATCGCGATCGCCACGATGATCGACTGGCGGTGGACCGGCTACAACGCCATCATCCTGCTGGCCGCCATACAGACGATCCCCAAGGACCTCTATGAGGCGGCGGCGCTCGACGGCGCGTCGGCGCGCACCCAGTTCTGGAAGATCACGATCCCGATGCTGCGGCCCACCATCGTGTTCGTCGTCTTCATCTCCACCATCGGCGGCCTGACGCTCTTCACCGAACCGGTGATGTTCGAGGGCAATCCGCAGATGACAGGCGGCACCACCGGCCAGTACCAGACGGTGGCGATGTTCGTGGTCGAGGCCGCCTTCCGCAACTACGAGATGGGCTACGCCTCGGCGGCGGCCTGGCTGCTGTTCGTCCTGATCCTGATCGGGACCGCGGCCAACTACTGGTTCACCCGCCGAATCGGGGGTTCGCGATGACGACCGTCCAGTCCGGAAACCGCATGTGGGACGCAGGGGCTCTCACAAAGGTCGTGCTGGCGCTGGCACTGCTGCTGTCGGCGTTCCCCATCTACTACATGTTCATCATGGCCACCCGGAGCAACGAGGAGGCCCTCGACGTACCGCCGCCGCTGCTGCCCGGCGGTCAGCTCGGCGAGAACGTCCGGCGGCTGCTGGCGACCGAGGACGCGTACTTCGTCACGGGGCTGATCAACTCGGCGATCGTGTCGGTGACGGTCACCGTGTCGGTGGTGCTCATCTCGACGCTGGCCGGCTTCGCCTTCGCCAAGCTCCGCTTCCGCGGCTCCAAGATCATGCTGGGCCTGATCCTGGTCACCATGATGGTGCCGCTGCAGCAGATGGGCGTCGTGCCGTTGTACGAGCTCATGGTGACACTCGGCTGGACCGGCCAGCTGCAGGCGGTGATCCTGCCGTTCCTGGTCAACGGGTTCGGCGTGTTCATGATGACGCAGTACGCCTCGCAGGCGGTGCCCGACGAGCTGGTGGAGGCGGCCAGGGTCGACGGCGCCACCACGATGGGCATCTACCGGATGGTCATCCTGCCCGCGCTGCGGCCCGGCATGGCGGTGCTCGCCCTGCTGGTGTTCATGCAGACGTGGAACGAGTTCATGTGGCCGCTGATCGTGCTGCTGCCGGAGAACCCGGTGGTGCAGACGTCGATCGCGGCGCTCAACCAGGCCCACGGCACCGACTACGTGATGCTGTACACCGGCACCGCCGCCTCGGTCATCCCACTGTTCGTGGTCTTCGTCCTGTTCGGCCGCCAGATCGTCGGCGGACTGATGGAAGGTGCGGTCAAGGCGTGACGACTCAGGAGGAGCGAACTCGCTCCCAGCTACGCTTCCCTACCGGGTTCTCCTGGGGTGCGGCCACTTCGGCGTACCAGATCGAAGGGGCGGTGACGGCCGACGGCCGCGGCACCTCCATCTGGGACACCTTCACCAAGACCCCCGGCAGAGTGGTCGGCGGTGAGCACGCGGACGTGACCATCGACCACTACCACCGTTACCGCGACGACGTCCGGATCATGGCGGACCTGGGGCTGAGCGCCTACCGCTTCTCGGTGTCCTGGCCGCGCGTCCAGCCGGACGGGTCCGGGCAGATCAATCAGAAGGGGCTCGACTTCTACAAGCGTCTCACCGACGAGCTCCTCGCGCACGGCATCGACCCGTGGCTGACCCTCTACCACTGGGATCTGCCGCAGGCGCTGGAGGACGCCGGCGGCTGGCCCAACAGGGACACCGCGCTGCGCTTCGCCGACTACGCGGCGGTGGTGCACGAGGCGCTGCACGACAGGGTGCACACGTGGAGCACCGTCAATGAGCCGTGGTGCGCGGCCTTTCTGGGTTACGCCTCGGGCGAGCATGCTCCGGGACGCCGCGAGCCCGAGAACGCGATCCGGGCCGCGCACCACCTGAACCTCGCCCACGGCCTGGCCGTGCAGGCCATGGACGCGCGGCGGGTGGGGGGCTGCGTCAACCTGTACGCGATCACCCCCGCCGGTTCGAGCGAGGAGGACCTGGACGCGGCGCGCCGGATCGACGGGCTGCAGAACCGGTTCTTCCTGGATGCCCTGCTGACCGGCCGCTATCCGCAGGACGTGCTCGACGACCTGGCGATGGACCTGTCCTTCGTCGAGGACGGCGATCTGAAGACCATCAACGCGCCGATCGACCTGCTGCTGGTGAACTACTACAGCCGCTTCACCGTCTCCGGCGCGGCCGGTGGCGGCAGGGCCTCCGCGGCGGCGGCGCCGGTCGAGACGGCCTCGCCGTGGATCGGCAGCGAGCATGTGTCGTTCGTCAACGCCGGCCGGCCGGTCACCTCGATGGGCTGGGAGATCGACGAGAGCGGCCTGCTGGAGGTGCTGCGGCGGGTGGCGCGCGACTATCCGCCGGTCGCGCTGGTGATCTCGGAGAACGGCGCCGCCTTCGACGACGTCCTGGAGGGCGAGCGGGTGCACGACGCCGAGCGGCGCGCGTACTTTGAGGCCCACCTGCGCGTCTGCAGGGAGGCGATCGATTCCGGGGTGCCGCTGGAGGGCTACTTCGCCTGGTCGCTGATGGACAACTTCGAGTGGGCCTGGGGCTACGGCAAGCGCTTCGGACTCGTGCACGTCGACTACGAGACCCAGCGACGCCTGCTGAAGGACAGCGCGCTCTGGTACGCCGAGATCATCCGGCAGAATAGGCGCCATGAACCGACCGACTCTTGAGGCCGTGGCAGCTCGGGCCGGCGTGGGCCGGGGCACCGTGTCGAGAGTCATCAACGGCTCGCCGAATGTGAGCGACCGGGCCCGCGAGGCCGTGCAGGAGGCGATCCAGGAGCTTGGTTACGTGCCCAACCGGGCGGCGCGGGCGCTGGTCACCCGGCGCACCGACACCGTCGCCCTGGTGGTGTCGGAGTCGGAGTTCCGGGTGTTCGACGAGCCTTATTTCGCCGGCACCATCCGGGGCATCGGCTCGGCCCTCACCGAGACGGGCCTGCAGCTGATCCTGGCCATGGCGCGCTCTCCCGAGGAGCACGTCAGGCTGGAGCACTACCTGACGGGGCAGCACGTCGACGGCGTGCTGCTGCTGTCGCTGCACGGCGCCGACCCGCTGCCGCGCAGGCTGGAGGCGATGGGCGTGCCGACCGTGCTCGGTGGCAGGCCCATCGGCCTCACCCCCTACAGCTATGTGGACATGGACAACAGGGCCGGCGCCCGGCAGGCGGTCAAGCACCTGCTGGGCCTCGGCCGTTCGAAGATCGCCGTCATCGCCGGGCCGCAGGACATGGGCGTGGGCGTGGACCGGCTGGCCGGCTACCGCGACGCGGTGCTGCCCAGCGGCCTGCCCGAGCTGGTGGCCTACGGCGACTTCTCCGAGGAGAGCGGCGCGGCGGCGATGAGCGAGCTGCTGGCCGCGCACCCCGGCCTCGACGCGGTGTTCGCCGCCTCCGACCCGATGGCGCTGGGCGCGATGCGGGTGCTCAAGGCGGCGGGCCGGGCGATCCCCGAGGACGTGGCGGTGATCGGCTTCGACGACTCGAAGGCGGCGCTGCACGCCGATCCGCCGCTGACGACGGTCCACCAGCCGACCGAGGCGATGGGCCGGCAGATGGCGCTGCTGCTGGTGGCCCGGATCCACGGCGAGGAGCTGCGCCAGCCGGTGATGATCCTCGACACCCATCTGGTGCACCGCGAGTCGGCGTGACCTGGACGTTCGGCAGCACCTGGCCCCACAATCAAGTTCCGTGGACAGCAGGACGAAACGTCGCTTATCCCCCGCCGAGCTCGACGCACTGGCCCGGCGCGCCCTCGGCGCCGGGGTGGCCGAGCACACCGAGCTGACCGACGGCTTCGCCAACGCGGTCTGGCGGCTGCGGCTGGACGACGGCCGCGAGGTGGTGTGCAAGCTGTCGCCGCCGCCCGAGCTGGACCAGCTCTCCTACGAGCGCAACCTGCTGCGGATGGAGGCGTCGGCCTACGAGCTGGCGGCCGGCGCGGGGGTGCCGGTCGCCAGGCTGCTGTGCGCCGGGTTCGACGATCCGGTGCTCGGCGGCGACTACCTGATGCTCGGCGTGCTGGACGGCGTGCCCTGGAACACCGTCCGGCCCGACGGCGAGGACGGGTTGCGCCGCGAGCTGGGCCGGCTCCTGGCCCGGCTCAACACGGTGACCGGCGAGGTGTTCGGCTATCCGCACGCGGGGATCACCGGCTCCACGTGGCGGCAGGCGTACCTCGCCATGGTGGACGCGCTGCTCGCCGACACCGTGCGGTACCCCACGCCGCTGCCGGCGCCGGCGGCGCGGATCCGCGCCGTGCTGGCGGCGGCCGCGCCCGCGCTGGACGAGGTGACCACCCCGCACCTGGTCCACTTCGACATCTGGCCGGGCAACGTGTTCCTGGACCTGACGGGGACGCCGCGGATCCAGGCGATCATCGACCACGAGCGGGCCTTCTGGGGCGACCCGCTGGCCGAGTTCGCCACGCCGACCCTCTTCGGCGAGTTGCGCGAGGACGATCCGCTGCTGGCGGGCTATCGCGAGGTGACGCCGATGGAGCTCACCCCGGCCGCGCGGGTCCGGCTCGACCTCTACCACGCCTACCTCTACCTGATCCTGCTGGTGGAGAACGGGCCCCGGCAGTATCCGGAGGCGGAGTACGCGCGGATCCGCGATCGGTCCATCGCCTCACTCACCGGCGTGCTGGACCGCCTCATGCCGGCCGGCTAGCAGGGCCGTCCTGGTCACCCGTCCAGGCGCACGGTGACGGTGACGCGGCCCTTCTCATCACGCCGGGCGACCGCGTGCCCCGCCTGGTCGGTCCCGTCCAGGTGGAGGAAGATCGGGCCGCCCTCGCCGGTGAAGTTGTGCCACCACTTCTTGGCGTCGGGCAGGCGGACGCCGATCGTGACGACGCCGGCCGCGCGCCGGTAGCCGACGGGGGTGCTGAAGGTACGGCCGGAGCGTCGGCCGGTGTAGGTGATGACCGTCAGCTGCCGGCTGACCAGCGGGCCCCATCGAGGGGACATGCGCAGTGCGCCCACGCAGGCGTTGACCCGCCTGACCGTTCGCTTCGGAAGCGGTCCTCGGTATCTCATGGATCCTCCATCGTGAGAGGGCGGCACGGGGCCTCGAACCGTGGGCCGTGCCACCGATCAGGTGCGCTCGCCGGGCCACTCCTGGCCACCGTAGCCCGGCAACCGGAGCACCTCGTCCCCTTACCGCGAAGTGAGAAAAACAGGCACTGTGGAGCCTCACAGGCCGACAGGGCGCTCATGCTCTGGGCAACTCGGCGAGCAGGATGGGCTGGGTGGTCGGCAGGTCGGAGCCGCTGGAGGGCTCGATCGTGAGGCCGACGTGCGCGTCGTCCGTGCGCGGCCGGGCCAGCACGGGGGTGGACAGGCCGTCCGCGCGCCGGTCGAGGCGCCCCGCCGGGCGTGGGCCGTCCGGGCCCATCAGCCACACCTGGTAGACGCCGGCCGCCGGGAGCTCGGGCAGGCCGGACGCGGTGACGAGCAGGCGGCCCTGGTCGCGGGAGACCACGAGGACGGCGGTGCCGCCCGCCGTCACCGGCTGCCGCACCGTCCGCGCGTCGGGCGCGGCCAGCACCTCGGCGACGGCCGCGTCTCGCGCCCGCAGCTCTCCCAGGTCCCGGCGGGCGTCGAAGGCCAGGACCCCCAGCACGGCCGCCGCCGCCATCGCCACCGCCGCGAGCCCGGTCACCGCCTTTACCCGCCACCTACGGCGCTCGCGGGGCGGCCGCACCAGGTGGGCGGTGGCCAGGACGCGAGGGCGGAGGGTCGTGGGCGGGGCGGTGGCAGCGGTGAGAGCGAGCCGGGCGGCGCCCTCCCGCAGCCGGCGCACCTCGGCCCGGCATACGGGGCAGGCCGATAGGTGCTCCTCATAGGGGACGATGTCGGCCGACGGCAGGGCGTGCACGGCGTAGGCCCCGGCAAGGGCGTGGAGCTCGTCCGGAGCATGGGCCCCGGTGAGACGGTGGGGATCGTCCGGAGCATGGGCCCCGGTGAGACGGTGGGGATCGTCCGGGGCACGGGCTCCGGCGAAGGGGTGGGGCTCGTCCGGGGTGTGGGCTCCGGCGAAGGGGTGGAGCTCGTCGTCCATGGCGCTCCCAGGTCCGCTGGCCCTGACCGCTCTGGCGAGCGGGGGCTTTCGCTGGTGATTCGGTGTTCGGAGCGCTCCGGATGCGGTACTTGCAATTTCCGTGGGAGATGACACAATCTCATCAGGTGATGAATTATGACATGCGTAATCGCGGGCGGCGGCCCGGCGGGCGCCATGCTCGCCCTCGTTCTGGCCAGGAGTGGCGTCGAGGTGACGCTGCTGGAGAAGCACGCGGACTTCCTGCGTGACTTCAGAGGTGACACGATCCACCCGTCGACGCTGCAGGTGCTCGACGAGCTCGGCCTGGCCGACGACTTCCTGAAACTTCCGCATCGCAAGGCGTACGAGCTCAGTCTGCTGACCGACGCGGGGCCGATGCGGCTGTCGAGCCTGCGGCCACTGCCGGGTCCGTACAACTACATCGCGTTCGTCCCCCAGTGGGACTTCCTCGACCTCATCACGGCCAAGGCCGCCACCTACCCCACCTTCCGTCTCCTGATGGAGGCGGAGGCGTACGACCTCATCCGCGAGGGCGGCGTCGTGCGCGGGCTGCGCTACCGGGACGCCTCCGGCGAGCACGAGCTCAGGGCGGACCTGACCGTCGCCGCCGACGGCCGCGGCTCGGTGCTGCGCGAGCGCGCGGGGCTGGTGCCGGAGGAGCTCGGCGCGCCGATGGACGTGCTGTGGTTCCGGGTGCCGCGCGTGGACACCGATCCGGAGGAGACGTTCCTGCGCGTCTCCAGCGGCCACCTGATGGTCGCGATCAACCGCGAGAGCTACTGGCAACTCGCCTACGCGATCCCCAAAGGCGGCTTCGACCGGCTGCGGAGCCAGGGCATCGAGGCGTTGCGGGGGCCGGTGTCGAGGCTGCTGCCCTTCCTCGGCGACAGGGTCGGGCAGATCCGCGGCTACGACGACATCAGCATGCTCACGGTCGCGCTGAACCGGCTGCGCCGCTGGCATCGGCCCGGCTTCCTGTGCATCGGCGACGCGGCGCACGCCATGTCGCCGGTCTTCGGCGTCGGCATCAACCTGGCGGTGCAGGACGCGGTGGCGACGGCCAACCTGCTGGCGGGCTCGCTGCGCTCCGGCGCCCCCATCCCGGAGTCCACGCTCCACCTGCTGCAGAAGCGCCGCATGCCGCCGACCAGGGTGACGCAGGCGGCCCAGCGGCTGGTGCAGAACAGGCTCATCCGCCCCGCGCTGAAGAAACAGTTCACACCGCCGCGCTTCCGGCCTGACCTGGCCCGCGTCCCGCTGCTCAACCGCGTGACCCGCCGGTTCATCGGCCTTGGCGTCAGGCCGGAGCACGTGACCGTCGCGCCGCTGGCGGGACGGCCTTCTCACAACGTGGACATTGCGGTCGGTGCTGAGGAGCCAGTGGAATACCCTCGTATGTCGTGAGCGCACTGAGCAATTCGCTGAACCTCGATTCCTGGCGAGCCCTCCCCGCGGCCCAGCAACCTGACTGGCCCGACCGCGCGGAGCTCGATAAGGTCGTCGCCGAGCTCGGCGGCCTGCCCCCGCTGGTCTTCGCCGGAGAGTGCGACCAGCTCAAGGACCAGCTGGCGGCCGTCGTCCGGGGCGAGGCGTTCGTGCTGCAGGGCGGTGACTGCGCCGAGACGTTCGCCGGGGCGACCGCCGACAACGTGCGCAACAAGCTCAAGACCCTGCTGCAGATGGCGATCGTCCTCACCTACGCCGGCAAGGTGCCCGTGGTGAAGATCGGCCGCCTGGCCGGGCAGTTCGCCAAGCCGCGCTCCAAGAACACCGAGACGCGCGCCGGCATCGAGCTGCCCGCCTACCGGGGCGACATGGTCAACGGCTTCGACTTCACCCCCGAGTCGCGCATCCCCGACCCGGCGCGGCTGCTCAAGGCCTACCACTCCTCCGCCGTGACGCTCAACCTGGCGCGGGCCTTCACCAAGGGCGGCTACGCCGACCTGCGCCAGGTGCACGCCTGGAACCAGGACTTCGTCGCCGAGTCGCCCGCCGGCCGCCGTTACGAGCAGCTCGCCAGGGAGATCGACCAGGCGCTGGCGTTCATGCGGGCGTGCGGGGCGGACCCCGAGGAGTTCCACTCGGTGGAGTACTACTCCTCGCACGAGGCGCTGATCCTCGACTACGACCAGGCGCTCACCCGCGTCGACTCCCGCACCGGCCTGCCGTACGACGTGTCGGCGCACATGGTGTGGATCGGCGAGCGCACCCGCCAGCTCGACGGGGCGCACGTGGAGTTCTTCTCCCGCATCCGCAACCCGATCGGCGTCAAGCTCGGCCCGACCACCACCCCCGACGAGGCGCTCGCGCTGATCGACAAGCTCAACCCGGACAACGTGCCGGGGCGGCTGACGTTCATCACCCGGATGGGCGCTTCCAAGATCCGCGAGCTGCTGCCGAGCCTGGTCAAGGAGGTCACCGCCTCCGGCGCGCAGATCGCCTGGATCTGCGACCCGATGCACGGCAACACCTTCGAGGCGCCGAGCGGGCACAAGACGCGGCGGCTCGACGACGTGCTCGACGAGGTGGCGGGCTTCTTCGAGGTGCACCGTTCGCTCGGCACGCACCCGGGCGGCATCCACATCGAGTTCACCGGCGACGACGTGACGGAGTGCGTGGGCGGCGGGCACGAGATCGCCGAGGGTGACCTGGCGACCCGCTACGAGACGGCCTGCGACCCGCGGCTCAACCGGGGTCAGTCGCTGGACCTGGCCTTCCGTGTGGCCGAGCTTTACCGCGGCTGACAGTTACTCGTCCGGCCTTTACCGCGGCTGACAGTTAGCCGTCCAGCGGAGCATTCCCACCCGGCAAACCCGGCGATCTCCTATGATCGCCGGGTAAAGGCCGAAATTTGGGAGTATGTGGTGGATAGCGCCCCCGAGGGCATCGACTCGAGCGTGCCCAACGTCGCGAGGATGTACGACTTCTTCCTTGACGGGAAGGACAATTTCGCAGCCGACCGCGAAGCAGCCGAGCGCATCATGAAGCTGTTCCCCAACACCAGGGACTCCGCGCAGCAGAACCGTGGTTTTCTGCGTCGCGCCGTGCAGGCGGTGACGGCGAGCGGCGTGGACCAGATCGTGGACCTGGGCGCGGGCCTGCCCACCCAGGGCAACACGCACGAGATCGCGGGCGGCGCCCGTGTGGTGTACGTGGACTACGACCCGGTCGTGTGCACGCACGGCCGCGCCTTGCTGGCCAGAGGCCAGAATGTGGACTTCCTGGAGGCGGACGCCAGGAAGCCGGAGGAGTTGCTCACCCTTCTGGAGCCGATGATCGACTTCGATCGTCCGGTGGCGTTCATGATGCTGGCCATCTTGCACTTCATCCCGGACGACAGCGCGTACGACATCGTGGCGAAGCTGCGCGACGCCAGCGCGCCGGGCAGCCACCTGATCCTCAGCCACGGCATCGACGACAAGCCGGACACCACGCCGGAGGCGCTGGAGGTCTACAACCAGGCCACCGCCTCGCTGAACCTCAGGACGCACGAGGAGATCCTGCGCTTCTTCGACGGCTACGAGCTGCTGGAGCCGGGCCTGGTGTATCCGAAGGACTGGCGGCCGGACGCCGAGCGGCCCAAGAGCGGCATCAGGAGCAACCCCGGCTACGCCGCGGTCGGGCGCAAGCTATGAAGATCGCCTGAAAAGAGTACGGCCCCGCCCGGGAAACCCGGCGGGGCTGTTCTTTGTTCAGTCCTGCTCGGCGTTCTTCAGCTCCTTGTCGAGCTCGGACCTGATCTCGTCCATGTCGAGGGCGCGCACCTGGCTGATGAGGTCGGTCAGCGCGGGCGCGGGGATGGCGCCGGGCTGGGAGAAGACCACGATGCCGTCACGGATGGCCATGAGCGTCGGGATCGACCTGATGTCGAAGCCCTGCGCCAGTGCCTGCTCCTGGTCGGTGTCGATCTTGCCGAAGGTGATGTCGTCGTTCTCCTCCGACGCCTTCTCGAAGATCGGGCCGAACATCTTGCAGGGGCCGCACCATTCCGCCCAGAAGTCGAGCAGGACGATCCCCTTGTCGGCGATGTCGTTGAAGTTCTTCTCAGTTACTTCGATGGTCGCCACAAGTGGCTCCTCGTTTCGTCGGTCCGCTGTCTTCCGTAGTTGCGACAACCCTGACAACCACGTACCCATCACCAGCATTCCATGCGCGGGGCCGGGCCGCGTCCCAGCGGCCCGGCCCCGTCGGATCAGCGCCGGATCAGCGCCGGATCAGCGGCCCGGCAGGCTCAGCCCGACCACCAGCGGATCGTGGTCGGATGAGCGGTAGGCGTCCGGCCGGTAGAGCCCCGGCGGGTTGAACTCGGTGTCGTAGTCCAGGACGCGCGGCTCGTCGGCGTTGATGTGCCAGATCGTGGCGCTGGTCACCCGCTTGAGCAGCTGCTTGCCCGCGAACATGTGGTCCAGCTCGCCCGCCAGCCCGTCGAACAGGTAGCTGTAGCGCTGCCGGGCCGGCACGAACCTCTTGGTGAGGCTCGTCATGCCGCCCGCCTCCAGCGTGTCGATGGGGTCCTCCTCGCTGTAGGCGTTGAGGTCGCCGAGCACCAGCGGGCCGGGCAGGTCCTTGACGAGCCCGAGCAGCGCCTGGGTCTGCTGGACCCGGGTGGCGTTCCAGCAGCCCTGGCCGTCGCCCTGGTCGGTGTCGGGGCCGCTGGCGGGGCAGGAGCCCTTGGACTTGAGGTGGTTGACCACCATGGTGAACGGCTGGCCGCCGCTCTTCCTGCGGAAGCTCTGGATGAGCGGCGGACGGCTGAAGACCGGGTCCTGCGACGACCGGGCGGCCCCCACCGGCGTCAGCTTGCCCGGCTTGTAGATGATGCCCACCTGGATGGCGTCGGTGCCGGGGAAGGGGTGGCTCAGCGCGGCGTACGTACCCGCGCCGACCTCGGCGTTGACCGCGTCGACGAGCGCCTGCAGGGCGGTCTGGCCGTTGTTCTCGACCTCCATGAGCCCGACCGCGTCGGCGTTGACGCCCTTGAGCGCGGCCACCAGCTTGGCGAGCTGGCGCTGCTGCTCCGCAGCGTCGGTGGCGCCACGTGAGCCGAGCGTGGTGAACCAGTTCAGCGTGTTGAACGAGGCCACCTTGACGTTGCCCACCACGGGGAAGGGCCGCGGCGGTCGCGGGTTGGTCGCGAGGTACTTGATGGGCTTGGTCGGCTGCAGCCGGTAGCGGTCGAAGCCGTAGCCCAGCACGCCGGTGACGCCGACGGCCGTGTCCCCGGCCCGGACGATCGGCGGCAGGGTGGCCGGGTTCTGCCTGGTGGAGCCGTCGTCGATGAGCAGCGAGCGCCGCTGGTTCGCCGCGGGGTCGACGCCGGGGCGGTCGGTCGGCTGGAACAGCCGGCCGCCGGAGGAGACCGAGACCTCGCCGAAGCGGCCCAGGTTGAAGTGGTCGCCGACGGTCAGCGCCTGGTGGAAGGTGAGGAGCACGTTCTCTACGGCTTCGAGCCGGTCGCTGGGCAGCCGGTAGTTCCGGGGAGCCACCGAGCCGGTGCCGCACACGTCGACGGCGGTGACCGGGGACAGCTCGGTCCACCCGTTGAACTCCGTCGCCCGGCCGGTGACGAGGACCCGGTCGCCGACCTTGACGTCTTTTAGGGTGTCGCGGGCGAAGGCGAACAGCCCGTCGGAGGTCGCCGGGTCGGAGTCCGGCGTCGGGTCCTGCAGGAAGAAGCCGCTGAGCTGGTCGCCGCGCTGGAAGTCGCCGGTGACGACGCCTTCGACGCGTACGGTCTGGCCGGCGAGCGGGGTGGCGTCGCCACTCCCCTGAACCTCCGCGATCTGCCGGTCCGGCGGGGTGTCACAGGGGCCGGCGGGCGCTGCCGCGGCGGGAGTCACCGCGAAGGTGACGGTGAGGGCGGCCGCGGCGAACGCGGCACAAGTTGTCCGGGGTAAAGCGCGCATGACCGGCACTTTAAGGCCTGGTGCGCTTACATATTTCTACATAGATGTGGCTAGAAAATGAAATTCCCGACCCTTGACAATGCGGGGCAATGGGTATGACCAGGGTATGGACTGGGTCACCTGCTCCCACGCCACCGGCTGCACGGGCATCGCCCGCCGGCCATACCGTCTCTGCCTGGCTCATCTCCCTCACGACGAGCTCGCGGTGGCGCTGGCCGCGATCCTGCCCGGCCGCCTGCTCGACCTGCGCGGCACCACCGTCAGCGGCGACCTGATGCGGCGGGTGATGGAGGCCGCGCGGAGCCGGCCCGGCCGGGCCAGGCTGGACCGGGCCAGGTTCACCGGTGACGTCAAGCTCGCCGGCGTGACCTTCCTGGGCGACGTGTCGCTCGACTTCGCCACCTTCGAGCGGCTCGCCTCCTTCTTCGGCGCGGGCTTCGAGGGCAACGTGTCGCTGGCCGGGGCGAGGTTCGCCAGGGAGCTGTCCTTCCACGGCGTCCGCGTACGGGGGCACATCTCGCTCGATCACGCGGTGATGTCCCGTGACGCCCTGTTCAGCCAGGTCGTCTTCGAGCATGGGCTGTCCTGCGAGGCGGCCAGGTTCGACGGCTACACCACCTTCGACGGCGCCCGGCTGGGCGAGGGCGCGAGCTTCCGCGGCGCCAGGTTCGGCCGGACGCTGTCGTTCCGCAAGGTCAGCGGCAGCGCCGGGTTCGACGCGGTGCGCTTCGCGGCCGACGCCTACCTCTCGGCGACCGGCCACTTCTCCGCCGCGCGGGCGCACGCCGGCGGCACGCTGGACGTGGCCGTCCAGACCTGCGGGGTCGACCTGCGCCGGGTGGTGGTGGCGGGCGCCACCACCCTGCGGCTGACGGACTCGCAGGCCGACCTGGAGGGCGCGGTCCTGCGCGGCCCGGCGAGCGTGACCGGGCACGGCCGCTCCACGCTGACCTCACTGCGCGAGGTGAACGCCGCGCAGCTCGCCCTGTCGGGGCTGGACCTGTCGGCCTGCCGGTTCGCCGGGCTGACCCACCCGTC
Source organism: Nonomuraea glycinis (assembly GCF_035920485.1). Taxonomy (GTDB): domain Bacteria; phylum Actinomycetota; class Actinomycetes; order Streptosporangiales; family Streptosporangiaceae; genus Nonomuraea; species Nonomuraea glycinis. The sequence continues at coordinate 6,841,120 of NZ_CP109166.1, read as the reverse complement.
GGGCGTGCGGCTGAAGGAGTGCACGTACGCGCTCCCGGGCATGCACATGAGCCTGCGCGGGCCGCTGCTGCGCTGGTTCGCCCGGCGGCGGGCGCCTGCCCCTCGCCCGGTCACCTATCGCTAAAGGCGGGCCGCCACCTCGGAGATCGCCTTGAAGTGGGCGGACCGCCAGCCGCCGCCCATGATCCTGCGCGACATCTGCTGCACCGGGTCGTCGGGGTCGAAGCCCTCGTGGTCGAGGAAGAGCCTGGTGCCCCTGCCCTCCGGCTCCAGCCGCCAGGTGACGGTCCAATCCGCGTCGCCGCCCCGCCAGCTCAGCTTGAGCAGCTTGTCCGGCTCGGCCTCCAACACCTCGCAGTGGACGATCCCGTCGAAGCCCACCTGCTCCCTTGGCGTGGTGGTGAAGGTGAAGTGGTGCCCCACCTCCGCCTTGATGTCGCCCGGCATGAGCCAGCGCGAGACCAGGTCCGGCTCGGTGATCGCGCGCCACACCTTGGCGGGCGGGTGCGCGATGAACTGGTCGAGCCGGATCGCCCGCCGGTCCTCAGGCGTCTCCTCAGGCGTGTTCTCAGGCATCGTCGTCTTCCATCTCGTCCATCAGGTCGCTGAGGCGGGCCAGTCGGTCCCGCCAGAAGTGCTCGTACGGGCTGAGCCAGTCGCGCAGGTCCATCAGCGGGGCCGCCTCCAGCCTGTAGTGCCGTTCGCGGCCCCTGCGGCTCTCGGCCACCAGGCCCGCGTCCTTGAGCACCTTGAGATGCTCCGACACGCTGGGACGGCTCATGTCGAAGCGCTCCGCCAGCCGCCCGGCGGGCTGGGCTCCCTCGTCGAGCAGCAGTCGCAGCAGCTCGCGCCTGGCCGGGCTCGCCAGCGCGGTGAAGACGTGGTCGGCCGTCATGCCTGGCTGACCACGAAGCCGTTGCCGAAGGGGTCCTGGAACAGCAACTGGCGTCCCCACGGCTGGTCGGCCGGCCCCTCGAAGGCCACACCGTGCTCGCCCAGCCGCGCGGCCAGCGCGTCGAGGTCGGGCGAGGCCAGCACCAGGCCGCCGATCGGCGTCATGCCGGGGAACCAGGAGGCGAGCAGGAGCGTGCTCGCCACGCCCTTGGGGGCGACGGTCAGCCAGCGACCCATCGGGAACGGGTTGTCGGTGCGGACCTCGAAGCCGAGGACCTCGGTGTAGAACGCCAGCGCCCGTTCCTGGTCGGCGACGGGCACGGTCACGGTCACGATCTGGGAGATGAACATGTCAGCCACTATATGTAGGAAATTTCCTACTCATCAATGCCCAGCTGCGGAGAATCAGGGGAAAACCCCGATGGAGCACCGGCGCGCCGGTCCGTAAACTGGTGCGCATGCGGATCGACGACTACGTGAGCGAGCTCCACAGCGCCCTGCGCGGGCCGCACGGGCCCAAGCACGATCTGGTCGTCGAGGCCCGCGACAGCCTGGTCGACACCGCGGACGCGCTGGAGGGAGACGGCCTGACGCGGGCCGAGGCCGAGCGGCTGGCGGTCGAGGAGTTCGGCCGGGTCCGCGAGATCGCGCCCGGCTACCAGGCGGAGCTGACCGCGACGGCCGGGCGCAGAATGGCGCTGCTGCTGCTCGTCAGCCTGCCCGCGACGGTGCTCATGTGGAGCCTGGTCTGGCGGTTCTACCCCGACGATGTCACCTCTTGGACCGAGCTCCCGGCGTGGTATGGCGTCGTCTCCCGGCTGCTCGACCTCCTGCAGCTCGCGGTCGGGGTGTACGGCGGGCTCGCGCTGCTGGCCCTGGGCCGGGGCAGCCGCTGGATCGCCCGCCCCCACCTGGTGACCCGGTCGCTGGGCCTGGCCGTCTGGGTGATGCTGCCGGTGACGTCGGTCCTGGGCCTGCTGATGTCCCAGGACAACTCCGTGTCCGCCGGGCTCGGCACCTTTCCGGCCGTGCTGCTGGTCAGTCTGCTGACCTACGCCTGCGCGGGCGTGCAGCTCTACTGCGCCACCCGGTGCATCCGGCTCAGCCGGACGGCCTGACCTCCGGCCGCAGCACGCCGCCGATCACGGTGGCGAACTCCTGCCAGGCCGACCGCTCCCCCTGCAGCTGCTTGCTGCCGGAGTCGGTCAGCCGGTAGGTGCGCCGGCGGCGGCCGCTCACCGTGGCCCATTCGCTGGACAGCAGGCCGGCGCGCTCCAGCTTGCGCAGCGCCGGATAGACGGTGCCGGTCGGCACGCTGAGCGCACCGCCGCTGCGCTCCTGGAGGGCCTCGATGATGGCGTAGCCGTGCAGCGGCTCTCGCTCCAGCACGGACAGCAGCAGGGCGTCCATGTGGCCCCGGAGCGCGTCGGGATTCATGACCACGATCCTAGGCAACGACTCGTCATGTAGACAGCCTACATGTAGGCTGTCTATAGGTAGACAGACATAATGACGGGATGTGAAGCGATGGACGTACTCGATCTGGCCCGATTGCAGTTCGCGGCGACAGGGAGTCTGCACTTCCTGTTCGTCGTGCTCACCCTCGGGCTGGCGCCGCTGGTGGCGATCATGCACACGCGCTGGGCGTGGTCCGGCAGGCCGCTGCACGAGCGGATGACCCGGTTCTGGGGCCAGCTCTACGTGATCAACTACGCGCTGGGCATCGTCACCGGGCTGGTGATGGAGTTCCAGTTCGGGCTGTCGTGGAGCGGGCTGACCGACTACGCGGGCGACGTGTTCGGCGCCCCGCTGGCCATGGAGACGCTGGTCGCGTTCTTCCTGGAGTCGACCTTCCTGGGTCTGTGGATCTTCGGGTGGGGGAAGCTGCCGAAGTGGGCCCACCTGGCCTGCATCTGGCTGGTGACCGCCACGGCCTACGCCAGCGCTTTCTTCATCATGGTCGCCAACTCCTTCCTGCAGAACCCGGCGGGGGCGGTGCTGTCCGGCGGGCGGCTCGTGCTGACCGACTTCGGTGCGCTCCTGACGAACAAGACCCTGATCTTCTCCTTCCCGCACGTGCTGGGGGCCGGGCTGTTCACCGGGGCGATGGTGCTCGTCGGGGCCAGCGCCTACCAGTTGCGCCGCCGTACCGCTGACGTGGAGTTCTTCACCCGGTCGCTGCGCATGGGCGTGGTCGCCGCCTCGATCGGCATCTTCCTGACCCTGAGTTTCGGCTACACGCAGTTCGGCGGCGTGCAGGAGGGCAAGTTCGACGGCGACACCGCCGCGGTCCCGCTCTCGATCATGATGGAGGGCGGCAATCTGCTGGCCCTGGTCGTGCTGTTCTTCATGCTGCCGCTGATCGCCGTCCTGCCGCGCTGGCGGTGGACGCACCCGATCCTCATCGCGCTCACACCGGTGCCCTTCGCGATGGCGATCGCCGGCTGGCTGGCCAGGGAGCTGGGGCGGCAGCCCTGGATGATCTGGGAGAAGCTGACCGTGGCCGACGCCCTGTCGCCGGGGCTCACCGCCGGCATGGTCACCGCCTCCCTCGTCGGCTTCGTCGCGGTGCTCGGAATGCTCGCGATCGTCGACTACGTGCTCATCGCCCGGCTGATCAAGCGCGGCCCGGACGACCTCGACCTCGGCGCCGCAGCCGAGCAGCGCGCCCCCGCGCTGTCCTCCTAGGAGTGCTCGCCATGGAACTGATCTGGTACGCCGTCTTCGCCGTGCTGCTGGCCGGCTACTTCGCCCTGGAGGGCTTCGACCTGGGAGTCGGGCTGCTGTTACCGGTGCTCGGCCGGACCGGCGAGGACCGGGATCGCATGGTCGCCGCCGTCGCGCCGTTCGTGCTGGCCAACGAGGTGTGGCTGGTGGCGGTGGCCGGGACGCTCGTCGGCGCCTATCCGCTGCTCGAAGGCGAGGTGCTGTTCGGGCTCTACCCGCTCGTGGTGGGGATGCTGCTGGCGTGGGTGGTGCGTGACGCCGGGCTGTGGTTCCGGCGCAGGATCGACGGCCCGGTCTGGCGGCGGTTCTGGGACCTGATGATCACGGCCGGCTCGCTGGGGCTGTCGTTCGGCTGGGGGGTCGCGCTGTACGCGGCGGCCACCGGGTTCGCCTCGTCGCCGCTGCATCCGCTGGGGCTGCTGCTGGGCGTGGTGGTGACGCTGCTGTTCGCCTTCCACGGCTGGACGTTCCTGGCTTGGCGGGCGCCCGGGTTCGCGGGGGCCACCCGGCCGGGGCGCGCTCTGCTGGGCACGGGGCTGCTCGCCGCGCTCCCCGCCATAGCCGTGCTGGCGGGCGGCATGGGGCATCTGCTCGACCACAGCGCGCCCACCGCCACGCTGAGTGTGCTCAGTCTCATGGTCCTGCCGTTCGCACCCATCATGCTGGGCGCGCAAGTATGGACATGGCGCACTTTCCGCCCAGGTAAGGCCGCCAACCGGATCCCATCGTTCTTCTGAGGACACGTGCACAAGGACCTCCTGCGCCTGATGCGGGCCGAGCAGTCGGTACGCCGCCACCTCGCCGTCACCTTCGTCGCGGCGGTGGCGGCGGGGCTGCTCGTCCTGGTGCAGGCCGAACTGCTGGCCGGGGTGCTGTCGGGCCGGTTCGCCGCCGTCGCGCTCGCCGGGGTGGCCGCGGTGGTCGGCCTGCGGGCGCTGCTGGCGTGGACCCAGGGCGTGTACGCCGGCCGCACCGCCACCGGCGTCAAGTCCGCGCTCCGGCACCGCCTGCTGGCCAGGCTGCGGGAGCTCGGCCCGGCACGGCTGGCCGGGCACCGCTCGGGCGAGCTCGTCACCCTCACCGGACGCGGCCTCGACGGCCTCGACGCCTACCTGACCGGCTACCTGCCCGCGATCGCCGTGGCCGCGGTGGTCCCGGTCGCGGTGCTCGTCCGGCTGTTCGCCGCCGACCTGGCCAGTGCCGTCATCGTGCTGGTCACCCTGCCGTTGATCCCGATCTTCGGCGCGCTGGTCGGCATGACCACCAAGGCCGTCACCGAGCGGCAGTTCCAGGCGCTGTCCCGGCTCGGCGGGCACTTCCTCGACGTGGTCCGCGGCCTGCCCACGCTGCGCGCCTTCGGCCGGGCCCGCTACCAGGCGACGGTCATCGAGCGGGTCGCCGACGCCCACCGGGGCGCCACCATGCGGACGCTGCGGGTGGCGTTCCTGTCGTCGCTGGTGCTGGAGCTGTGCGCGTCGCTGTCGCTGGCGCTGGTGGCCGTGCCCATCGGGCTGCGGCTGCTGGGCGGCTCGCTCGACCTGACGACCGCCCTGCTGGTGCTGCTGCTGGCGCCGGAGGCGTACCTGCCGCTGCGCGCCATGGGCACGCGGTTCCACGCCTCGATGGAAGGGGTGGCCGCCGCCGACGCCGCCTTCGCCGTACTGGACCGCGAGTCCGACCCCACCACGGCACCCCTCGACCGCACGCCCGCCCCCACCGCGCCCCCCACCGCGCGCGACCCCTCCGCGCCCGACCCCAGCGCACCCGCACCCCCCACCGCTGCGCCTCTCGATGGCGGGGCCGATCCCGGCTCGCCTGGGGAGGCTGCGCCGCGGGCGTTGCCGGATGGGCCGCCGCGCATCCGGCTGGAGGACGTCACCGTCCGCTATCCCGGGCGTGACGATCCCGCGCTCGAACACGTGACGCTCACCATCGAGCCCGGCGAGCGGGTGGCGCTGGTCGGCGAGAGTGGCGGCGGCAAGAGCACGCTGCTCAGCCTGCTGCTCGGCTTCGTACGGCCGTCCGAGGGCCGGGTCCTGGTCGACGGGACCGATCTGCGTGAGCTCGACCTGGACGGCTGGCGCGCTCGCCTGGCGTTCGTGCCGCAGCGCCCGCACCTGTTCACCACCACGGTGGCCGGCAACATCCGGCTCGGCGCCCCGGCCGCGTCCCTCCAGGAGGTCCGCCAGGCGGCCACGGCCGCCCACGTGCACGACTTCATCGACGAGCTCCCCCAGGGGTACGAGACCCAGGTCGGCGAGCGGGGCGCGAACCTGTCCGCGGGCCAGCGTCAGCGCATCGCCCTGGCCCGAGCCTTCTGCCGGCCGTCGGCACCGGTCCTGCTGCTGGACGAGCCCACGGCCCGGCTCGACGGCCGCAGCGAGGCGGCCGTGGTCGCCGCGACCGCCGACCTCTGCCACGGCCGCACCGCCGTCATCGTGGCCCACCGCCCGGCGATGATCGAGCTCGCGGACCGCGTGATCCGCCTCCACGAAGGCCGCGTGATCGCGGACACGACGTCCGGCCCCGCCCCCGGGAAGCAGGCGGACCACCGCGTCACGAACGACCACGGAGGGAACGGCCGACCCGCCGATGGAGCGGACCAGGAACGAGCGAACCAGGAACGAGCGGACCGGGACCCAGCGGTGAGTCCGCGTACGGGATCGACGAGCACGAGGAGCGAAGCGTGAACCGGCGCATGGGGTGGCGGCTGGTCCTGGCCGCGCTGGCCGGGGGCGCGGCCGACCTGGCCGGGCTGGGGCTGATCGCCGCGGCCGCCTGGCTGATCACCAGGGCGGCCGAGCAGCCGCCGCTGGCGGCGCTCAGCGTGGCGATCGTGGCCACCCGGGCGTTCGCCACCAGCAGGGGCGTGTTCAGGTACGCCGAGCGGCTCACCGGGCATGACGTGGCGCTGCGGGCGCAGGCGGACAGCCGCGAGCGGCTCTACGCCTCGCTCATCACCCCCCGGCAGCCCCGGCATGGCGGCGCGGACCTGCTGAGCCGGATGGTGGACGACACCGAGGCGGTGCAGGACCTGCTCGTGCGCTGCCTGTTGCCGGCCGCCGCTGCCGCCATGGCCGGGCTGGCCGCGGTGGTCGTCGGGCTGACGCTGCTGCCCGTCACGGCGCTGGTGCTGGCCGCCGGGCTGGTGGTGGCGGGGGTGCTGCTGCCCGCGAGCACGGCCACGGCGGCGCGGCGCTGGTCGGCCAGGATCGCGCCGGCCAGGGCCGAGCTGGCCGGCCGGGTGGCCGACTTGGTGCACGGCTCGGCGGACCTGGCCGCGTACGGCGCCGGCGACCGCGCCCTGGCCGACGCGATGGCCGCCGACGAGCGGCTGGCCGGGCTCGAACGCCGCCAGGCTCGCGTGCACGCCACGGCCCTGGCGGGCGGGACCCTGGTGCAGGGGCTGACGGTGGCCGCGATCGTGCTGATCGCGCAGAGCGCGGGCGTCGGCACGGTGGCCACCGCCGTGCTCGCGCTGACGGCGCTGGTGTCCTTCGAGCCCGTGCTGCCGCTGGCCGCGGCGGGCGAGCGGCTCGCGGGCGTGCTGGCGGCCCTGCGGCGGCTGCGCGAGGTCCGGTCCGCTCCCCCCATGATCACCGAACCGGCCGCGCCGGCCCCTCCCCCGGCCTCCCCACTGACCGTCGAAATCAACGACCTGGTCGTACGGCATGCTCCCCGAACCCCCGCCGGCCAGGAGCTCCCCGCGAACGGACCGGCCAAGGAACGGTCGCGAGGATTGCCGAGCCGGGCGGCGGTCGATGGGGTGTCGTTGACGTTGACGCCGGGGAAGCGGGTCGCGCTGGTGGGGCCGAGCGGGGCCGGGAAGAGCACGGTGCTGGCGGCGTTGATGCGGCTGGTCGACCCGGAGTCAGGAAATATCAGGATCAATGGGGTCGACAGCAGGGACATGGCCTCCGATGAGGTTCGCGCGCTGATGACCGGCCTGACCCAGGATCCGTACATCTTCCAGACCTCCCTGCGCGACAACTTGCGCCTGGCCGGGCCGGAGGCGGGCGAGGAGGAGCTGCTGCGCGCCGTACGGGATGCCCGCCTGGAGCACTGGGTCGAGCGGACCGGCTGGGACGCCGAGCTGGGCGAGGACGGCGGCACCGTGTCCGGCGGGCAGTTGCAGCGGCTGGCGCTGGCCAGGGCGCTGCTGTACGACCCGCCGGTGCTGCTGCTGGACGAGCCGGCCGAGGCGCTGGACGAGGAGACGGCCGACGCGCTGATGGAAGACCTGCTCGACGTGACACACGACCGCACCACGCTGCTCGTCACGCACCGGCTCAAGGGCCTGGAGCGGGTGGACGAGATCGTCGTCCTGGAGGAAGGGCGGGTCGTGCAGCGCGGCCACCACGACGAGCTCGTCGGGCAGGCGGGCTACTACCGGGACCTGTGGGAGTCCGAGGTGCTGACCCGCCGCTGAGCCGGGAACCATCCGAGCGACCCGCTCGTTGGCTTGGCATGACAGACTGGTTTAAAAGACAAACCAGTTTGCTGCCAAGAGGAGTTGCCATGACAGACGACGGGGAGCAGGCCCCCGCTCCCGAGGACACCCTCCGTCTCATGGAGGAGCAGCGGGCCGCCACCGTGAGGGCGCTGCGTGGCGATCCGCTGCTGCTCTACGGGCCGTGGGGTGTCGCCTGGCTGCTCGGGTTCGGCGCGTTCTTCCTGCACTACGGCCTCGACGGGGTCCCTTACGCGCCGATCAGCTGGGCGCAGGCGATGAGCGTGCTGATGTGCGGGCTACTGGTGGCCGGTGGCGTGGCGGCCTTCGGGATCGTCAGGATGTCCGGCGTGATCCGGGGCGGGACCGCGGCCAAGGGCGCGATGTTCGGCTACACCTGGTTCGCCGGCATGGTCCTGATGTCCGTGATCGCCGCCCACTTCAGCCCCATGCTGCCCGATCACCAGGCCGGCCTGCTCTGGTCGAGCATCGCCCTCATGCTGGTCGCCGTCCTCTACATGGCCGGCGGCGCCATCTACCACAACTGGCCGATGTTCTTCGTGGGCGTCTGGATCGCGGCGGTGGACGCGCTGGGGGTGATCCTCGGCCCCGGCTGGCACGCGCTGCTGGCGGCGGTGCTGCTCGGCGGCGGGCAGATCGCGGTCGCGTTCTGGCTCCGGCGGCGCACGTGACCGCGGACCACGCGCTGCCCGAGCTCGACCCGGTGATCCACGCCCAGGCCAGGCTGCGCGTGATGGTCACGCTCAACACGCTGGCCGACGGCGACGAGATCGCCTTCCCCGTGCTGAAGGACCTGCTGGGCATGACGGCCGGCAACCTGTCCGTCCACCTGTCCAAGCTCGAAGAGGCGGCTTACGTGCACATCACCAAGACGCACAAGGGCCGCACCCCTGTCACCTTCGTCGCGCTGACCAAGCGCGGGCGGCTTGCCCTGGAGGACTACACCACGGCGATTCGCACCCTACTCGACTCCGCAGGAGGCACATCATGACAGTCCTCGCCAGAACGGTCGAGGTCACCCGGCGCTACGGGAGCACCCTCGCCCTCGACAGCGTCTCCCTCGACATTCGCCCCGGCGAGCTGGTCGGCCTGCTCGGCCCGAACGGCGCGGGCAAGTCCACCCTCATCAACCTGTTCGTGGGACTGCGCCGCCCCACCTCCGGCACGGTCGAGGTGCTCGGCGGCTCTCCCGCCGACCCGCTGGTACGGCGCGGCATCGGCGTCACCCCGCAGGAGAGCGGCCTGCCCGAGGTGCTCAGGGTCGGCGAGCTCGTCGACTTCGTGTCCGCGCACTTCCCGGACCGGGCCGACAGGTCCGAGCTGCTGGCCCGCTTCGACCTCGGCGACCTGGTCAAGCGCCAGATCGGCGGCCTGTCCGGCGGGCAGAAGCGGCGGCTGGCCGTGGCGCTGGCGTTCGCGGGCAACCCCCGGCTGGTCTTCCTGGACGAGCCGACCACCGGCCTCGACGTCGAGGCCAGGCGGGCGCTCTGGGACGGCATCAGGGCCTTCCACGCCGAAGGCGGCACGGTGCTGCTGACCAGCCACTATCTGGAGGAGATCGAGGCGCTGGCGCAGCGGGTGGTGGTCGTCGGCCAGGGCCGGGTGCTCGCCGACGACACCGTCCAGGCCATCCGCGACATGGTCGGCGTACGACGCGTCTCCCTGGTCGCGGCCGAGCTGCCCGAGCTGCCCGGGGTGATCGCCCACCACCGCGAGGACGGCCGCGTCCACCTGGTCACCTCCGACCCTGACCGGCTGGTGGTCGAGCTGGTGCGCAGCGGCATCGCGTTCTCCGGCCTGGAGATCAGGCCGACCTCTCTCGAAGAGGCCTTCCTCGCCATCACCGCCAAGGAGGCGTCCCATGTCTAGCCTGATCCTCGCCCACACCCGCTACCAGGCCCTGGAGCAGCTCCGGGTGCCGATCGGCCTGCTGGCCAGCGCGCTGTTCCCGGCCATCTCGATGCTGGCGTTCGTGGTGCCGTTCGCCGGCGGCGACCCGCTCGCGGCGACGACCGCGACCGGGTCGATGATGCTGATCGGCGCGATGTCGGCGGCGCTGATGTCGCTGTCCATCTCGGTCTCGCAGGATCGCGAGCAGCCGTGGAACCCCTACCTGCGCACCCTGCCCGCGGGCCCGTTCCCGCGCTTCGCCGGGCGGATCCTGACGACCATGGGCATGATGGTCACCTCGGTGATCCCGGTGCTGGTGATCGCCGGCCTGTTCACCGAGGCGACCATCACCGCGCCGCGCTTACTGCTCGGGGTGGCGGCGGTGCTCGTCTCGTCGATCCCGTTCATGCTGATCGGCCTGTTCATCGGCTTCGCGATGCCGTCGAAGGCGGCCGTCGCGGTCTCGCAGATCCTGTTCTTCCCGCTGGCGATCGTGGGCGGGCTGATGGTGCCCCTCCAGGTGATGCCCGCCTTCGTGGAGACCATCTCGCGGTTCGTGCCCAGCCGGGGCGCGGGTGAGCTGGTCTGGTGGCTGGCCGCGGGCGTCGAGCCGAAGGTGCTGCCCCTGGTGACGCTGGTGATCTGGACGGTGCTCGCCGGGGCGGCGGCGGCCTGGGCCTACCGGCGCGACGAGGGACGCCGGTTCTCCTGAAAGCCCGGAGAACGGGGGGGTGTGCCGCCAAGTCCGCAGCGATCTCGACGGCACACCCGTCCGTGAGGGGGTCCTGTTATTTCTTCTCCTGGAGGGTCACGGCGACGGAGCTCTCTTCGCCGTCCCTCATATAAGTGATCTGAACCTGTTGGCCCGGTTTGAAACCTCTGACCTGCCCAACAACAGTATCTCCACCCTCGACCGCCTTGCCATCGACCCGGGTGATGAGGTCGCCCTGCTTCAGTCCGGCCTTGTCCGCCGGGCTCGCGGGGGTCACCTCGCGGACCAGCGCGCCGGCCACGTCGCCGGTGGCGTCGGTGACGCTCACGCCGAGGAACGCGTGGCTGACCTTGCCGCTGCTGATGAGCTGGTCTGACACCTGCTTGGCGGTGTTGATCGGGATGGCGAAGCCGACGCCGATGTTGCCGTTGCCGCCGCCGCCCGTGGCGATGGCGGTGTTGATGCCGACCAGCTGCCCGCCGGCGTTCACCAGCGCGCCGCCCGAGTTGCCGGGGTTGATCGCCGCGTCCGTCTGGATGGCGCCGCCGATCGTGGTGACCTCACCCGCTCCGCCGCCCTGTCCCCATCCGGGCGGCGCCTGCTGCTGCTCGCCGCCGACGGTCAGGGTGCGGTCGAGCGCGCTGACGATGCCCATGGTGACGGAGCCGGACAGGCCGAGCGGGCTGCCCAGAGCCAGCACGGAGTCGCCCACCTTGAGCGCGTCGCTGTCGCCGAGGGTCGCCGCGGTCAGTCCGGAGACGTCCTCCGCCCTGATGACCGCCAGGTCGGTGGCGGGGTCGGTGCCGACGACGGACGCCTTGGCCGTCCTGCCGTCGTTGAACTTCACGGTCATCCCGCCGCCGCCCTGACCGGCGCCCACGACCACGTGGTTGTTGGTCAGGATCAGCCCGTCCTCCGACAGGACGACGCCCGAACCCTCACCGGTGGCTCCCTTGATCATCACGACCGAGGGCTGCACCTTCGCCGCGACATCGGGGACGCTGAGCGGGTTGGAGGCCTGCTTGAACGTCGGGCTCGGATTGCTCGCGGTGACGACCTGCGGCTCCTGGAACGCGGTGGCCACCGTCGCCCCGACGGCGCCTCCGCCGATGGCCATGGCCGCCAGGGCCAGGCCCGCGAGCGCCTTCTGCCGGGCGGAGAAGCCCGGCTTGGCCCGCGCGGGAGGCGGCGGGGGCGGCGGGCCCATGATCACAGTGTCCCGCCGGGGGAAGCCCCCGGCGGAGGGCGGAGTGTCGCCGAACTGGCTCCACCCGCCTGCGCGCTGATCGCGAGGCTCGTTCGCGTCCATCTTCATCTCCTCAAGTCCCGATGACTCAAGAGTGCCAAGTCCCGCGTAAGACCTGGTTAAGCGCTTGATCAGAGGATGCTGTGCAGCCTGACGACAGCCTTATCACCGCAGGTAGGGGGGCGGTCACCGAGGCCAGGACGGCCCGGAATTCCCGGCGTGGCGCGGCCGGGGTATGTCCTGCCTAAGGGCGCGCGGGCCAGTATTCATCCTTGAGCAGCCGTTTGTACAGTTTTCCCGTGGGATGCCGGGGCAACTCCGCGCGGAAGTCCACCGACTTCGGGCACTTGTAGTGGGCCAGCCGTGAGCGGCAGTACTCGATCAGCTCCGCCTCCAGCTCCGGCCCCGCCTCGGCCATGGACACCGGCTGCACCACCGCCTTGACCTGCTCGCCCATCTCCTCGTCCGGTACGCCGAGCACCGCCACGTCGGCGACCTTGGGGTGGACGCTCAGCAGGTTCTCCGCCTCCTGCGGATAGATGTTCACCCCACCCGAAATGATCATGTACGAGCGGCGGTCGGTCAGGTGCAGGAAGCCGTCGGCGTCGAGGTAACCGATGTCGCCGAGGGTGGTCCATCCCCTGCCCAGCGGATCCTGGACCGATCGGGTCTTGTCCGGGTCGCCGTGGTACTCGAAGGTGATGCCGCTGTCGAAGTAGACGGTGCCGTGCTCGCCCGCCGGGAGTTCGGCGCCGTTCTCGTCGCAGATGTGCACGGTGCCGAGCAGGGATCGGCCGACCGTGCCCCGGTGGGTCAGCCAGTCGGCGGAGTTCACGTACAGGAAGCCGTTGCCCTCGGTGCCGGCGTAGTACTCGTGGATGATCGGGCCCCACCAGTCGATCATCTGCTCCTTGACCGGGATCGGGCAGGGGGCGGCGGCGTGGATGGCGCACTTCAGCGACGACAGGTCGTACTTCTCGCGCGTCCCTGCGGGCAGCTTGAGCATCTTGATGAACATGGTGGGGACGAGTTGTGAGTGCGTCACCCGGTACTTCTCGATCAGGCGCAGATACTCCTCCGGGTCGAAGCGCTCCATGACGACGACCGTGGCGCCGAGCCGCTGGAAGGTGAGGCTGTAGCGCAGCGGCGCGGCGTGGTAGAGCGGCGCGGGCGACAGGTAGACGCTGTCGGCCGACGGCGCGAACAGCCCCTGGATGAGCCGGTACAGCATGCCCGGCTCGGTGAGCGGCGCGTGCGCGAGGGCCGGCTTGATGCCCTTGGGCATGCCGGTGGTGCCGGAGGAGTAGAGCATGTCGGTGCCCTGGCATTCGTCGTCGATCGGGGTGACCGGCTGCCCGGCCACCGCCTCCTCGTACGACTCGAAGCCGTCGGCGACCCCGTCCAGCATGAGGCGCAGCTCGACGCCGGTGGTGCCGGTGGTGGCGGAGATGGCGACGTCGGCCAGGTCGGCGCTCGAGATGAACACCCGGGCGCCGCAGTTCTCGATGATGTAGGACAGCTCGGCCGCCTGCAGCCGGGAGTTGATCGCGGTGTAGTAGAGGCCGGAGCGGTGTGCCGCCCAGGCGATCGCGAGGAAGAGCGGATGGTTGCCGAGCATGAAGGCGACATGATCCCCCGGCCTGAGGCCGGCGGCGCGGAACAGGTGGGCCAGCCGGTTCGACTCCTCGTCGAGCCGGCGGTAGGTGATGACCTGGCCGGAGCCCGCCATGATCACAGCGGGCTTGTCCGGGCTGACGGCTGCGATGGCTCCGGGGTACATGACCGAACACTATTCTGTTCATCGGCCGGTCCGCCAGAACCCCTTGGAGAGACGGCGAAGCCGCGACCTCGCCTTCGAGGTCGCGGCTCCGTCATCGATCACCGGTCAGGGAGCGGCGTGGTACACGTCCTCCCAGTCCGAGTGCCAGCCCTTCGGCGACCACTCGTTGCCCCGGCTCACCTTCACCGTGATGTGCTCGGCGTCCTTACCGGAGAAGGAGAAGTGCTTCGGGAACTTGTGGCAGTTGTCGTACCGCTCGAAGTGCGTGGAGCCGTCGTGCTCGACGATCTTGAAGGTCGCCCACGCACAGTCGTTCTTGCCCCACCACTTCTTGTTGAAGAGGTTTCCGTGCACCGTGTAGGTGTCGACGTGCTTCCACTCGAACACGTGCTTCTTGACCTTCTTCGGCACCCACTTGCACTTCTTGTCGCCGTCCTTTTCCCAGCAGACCTTCTTCTTGACCCAGAAGGTCTTCCAGTACCAGTCCTTGTACTTCTTCTGGTGGAAGACGACGCTGCCCTTGGCGCTGGCCTTGCCGTCGCTGGAGTCGTAGGAACCCCAGCTGTCGTAGGAGGATGTGGCGGACGCGGCCGTCGTGGCCGTCGTCGTGGTCGTCGCGCCGGCGGCGGCGGGCGCGGCGATGGCGACGGAGGTGGCGGCGGCGACACCGATCAGGATGCGGGTTGCGAATCGCACTTCGGGACTCCTCGGGAGAGGTTGTGCTGTGCTGTCCCTGTATTGATAAGCCGGACCAATTGCTCATCACTTACAACTCGCTTAAACAGGTCCAAAATCATCATTCCCGACATTTCCTGATCTTTACTGATTTCACTCGGCGGCGATCACCGAACCCGCGTACTTCTGCGCGATGAAGTCCTTCACTTTCTGATCATTCAGGAGCTTGCCCAGGGTGACGATATTCGCGTCCTTCTCGTGGCCGGCCGCGACCACCAGGCCGTTCACGTACGGGTTCCCCTCGGTCTTCTCCAGCACCAGCGCGTCGGTCGCGGGCTTGAGCCCGGCCTCGATGGCGTAGTTGCCGTTGATCACCGCCGCGTCGACGTCATCCAGCGACCGGGGCAGCTGCGCGGCCTCCAGCGGCTTGAAGACGAGGTTCTTGGGGTTGCCGGTCACGTCCCGCTCGGTCGCGGCGGTGCCGGCGCCCTCCTTGAGGGTGACCACGCCGTTGTCGGCGAGCAGCTTGAGCGCGCGGCCCAGGTTGGTGGCGTCGTTCGGGACGGCCACGGTGGCGCCCGCCGGCAGCGCGGCGAGCTCGGTCGACTTCTTGGAGTACAGACCCAGCGGCTCCAGGTGCACCGGCGTGACGAAGCTCAGCTTGGTGCCCTTGGAGGCGTTGAAGTCGTCCAGGTACGGCTTGTGCTGGAAGAAGTTGGCCGCGAGCAGGCCCTCCTCCAGCTGCACGTTCGGCTGCACATAGTCGGTGAACTCGACGATCTCGAGCTTGATCCCGGCGGCGGGAGCCAGGTTGTCCTTGACGAAGGTGAGGATCTCGGCGTGCGGGACCGGGGACGCGCCGATCTTCAGCACGGTGTCCGCCGACTCGGCCGGTGTAGCGGAGGGTGTCGTACCGCACGCGGCGAGCAACAGCGAGAGGACAGCAGCGCCCACAAAACGATTAATTTTCATGATTTTTCCTTACTTATGCGATAGGCGCCGGGCGAGAAGGTCGCCCAGGCTCTGCATGATTTGCACGATCACGATGAGCACCACGACGGTGACGATCATGACCGCCGTCTCGAACCGCTGATAGCCGTACCTGATGGCCAGGTCGCCCAGCCCGCCGCCGCCGATGGTCCCCGCCATCGCGGTGTAACCGATCAGCGCGACCACCGTCACGGTCACCCCCGCGACGATCCCCGGCAGCGCCTCGGGCAGCAGCACCTTCCACACGACGGCGCCGCGACCGGCCCCCATCGCCTGCGCGGCCTGGATCACGTCCCGGTCGACCTCGCGCAGCGCCGTCTCCACCAGCCGGGCGAAGAACGGCACCGCGCCGACGGTGAGCGGCACCACCACCGCGGCGGTGCCGATCGTGGTGCCCACGACCAGCCGGGTGAACGGGATGATCGCGATCATCAACACGATGAACGGCAGCGACCGTCCCACGTTGACGATCACGCCGAGGACCGACTTGAGCACCGGCAGCGGCCGCAGCCCACCTCGGTCGAACACCACCAGCGCCACGCCCAGCGGCAGGCCGAGCAGCACCGTGAACACCGCCGCCCAGCCGACCATCACCCCGGTCTGCCAGGTGGCCTCCCACAGCAGGGGAGCCATCTCGTCCCAGGTCATCGAGCCCGCCCCGCCTCTTCGTTGGTGACCGTACCGTTCATGACGTCTCCACCAGCAGGCCGCGCTCGCGCAGGTACGTCAGCGCGGCCGGGACCTGCTCGCCCGAGAAGGCGACCCGCAGGCGGCCGACGGAGCCGCCCGCGAGGTCCTCGATCGAGCCGCCCAGGATGCTGACGTCCACGTCGAACTTGCGCACCGCCTCCGACACCAGCGGCTGCCGGGGGTCGCCGGTGAAGGTGAGCGTGACCGAACCCGCCGGGGCGGGGTCGGGCAGCGGGAAGATCTCCCTGGTGAGCCGCGAGCCGGGCGTCCTGATGAGGTCGCCGATCGGGCCCGACTCCTCGACGCGGCCGCCGGACATGATGGCGACCGAGTCGCAGATGCTCTTGACGACGTCCATCTCGTGCGTGATCAGCAGGATCGTCAGCCCGAGCTCGGCGTTGAGCCGCCGGAGCAGGGCCAGGATGGACTGCGTGGTGCCGGGGTCGAGCGCCGAGGTGGCCTCGTCGGACAGCAGCACCGACGGGTTGCCCGCCAGCGCCCTGGCGATGCCGACCCGCTGCTTCTGCCCGCCGGACAACTGGTGCGGGTGATCGCCGCCACGCCCGCCGAGTCCGACCAGGTCGAGCAGCTCGCCGACCCGGCGCCGCCGCTCGGCCCTGGGCACGCCCATGACCTCCAGGGGGAAGGACACGTTTCCGGCGACCGTACGCGAGGAGAGCAGCGCGAAGTGCTGGTGGATCATGCCGATGCGCTGGCGGGCGCGGTTGAGGTCCTTGCCGCGCAGCGCCGTCAGGTCCTGCCCGGCCACCGTCACGGTGCCGGCGCTCGGCCGCTCCAGCAGGTTGACGCAGCGCAGGAGGGTGCTCTTGCCCGCGCCGCTCTGCCCGACCACACCGTAGACCTCGCCCTGACGCACGTTCAGGTCGACACCGTCCAGTGCGACGGTGCCGCCGTACGACTTGCGCAGGCCGGAAACCTGGATCACGCCATCTCCCCATGACTGACAGCGGCCACCGTGGCGGGGCCGCTGGAACGGACATCGTCGAAACGGGGAGGGGTTAGCGCATGCCCGAGTGATAGGGCAGGTGGCTCAGCCTGCTCAGCACGAAAGAGGGTGTGATCATGATGACCTTCGAGGGGTGCGGACGGTTCGGTCTAACGGCGCAGGGCGGGCATGCGCCGCCCCCTACAGCCGCGACAGCACCCAGCGCCTCTGGCGCCCCGGTCGTCCGCGTGTGCCTCGTTCACGCCCGTTCCAACAAGGCGCGTGGTCGGTCCTATTCCGGGGGGATTCGGTGATGTGCCTCACTGTACGGTTCCGCGCTCCTGGTACGGATCGTGCAGCGGGCGGGCTCGCTCGGCGAACTGGGCCTTGATCTCCGTCATCCGAGGGCCGGGGGCGTAGAAGCGGCCCTTGGTCTCGCCGTACGGCTGGACCCAGCCCTTGGCTGCGAGGTCACGCAGATCCCGGGCGGCCTGGCCCTGGCTGAGCCCTTCGTCGCCCTGGTATCTGCTGCGCCGCAACCGGGTGTTCACGAAGACCTCGTACAGCGCCGACACGACACGAGTGTTGACCCCGTCGGCGTCGACCTGCTCCTCCAGGAGCGTCCAGATCTCTCCTGCCTGCGCCAGGCGCTGCGCCACCCGCTGGGCCTGCAGGTGGTGGGCTCTCAGGCAGAACCGCACCCACGCCAGCGTGTCCCCGTGCGGGCCCCAGCTCCGGCGCCCGACCTCGCCGAGGACGTCGTAGTAGTCGAGCGTGGCCCGCTGCTGCCCGAGCCACTCCTCGATCGAGCTGAACTCGGGCGTCATGATCCGATCCCGGCCGAGCACCAGCGTCTGCAGGGCCCGCGACATCCGGCCGTTGCCGTCCCGCCAGGGATGGATCTTCACCAGGTTCAGATGTGCCATGGCGGCACGGACGTAGCTGGGGGTGTCGGCATCCCCGGCGTTGAGCCACTCGACCAGCTCACCCATCAGGTCAGGCAGCCGCTCGGTATCCGGCCCCTCGTAGACCACCTCACCGGTCTCGGAGTTGCGGATATAGATGCTTCCCGGCCGCAGGACGCCGGGGGTCTTGTCGCGGTGATGGCCGATCATCATGAAGTTGACCGCGTTGAGCACCCCGACGTCGTAGCGGAACGCAGGGGCCCGCGAGAGAAGTTGGATGTACGTGAGCGCCTGCTGGTAGCCGGCGATCTCGCGCGTCACCGACGCGGACGTCTCCAGGGGCTCCTCCCCCGACATGATGGACTCGATGTCCTCGACGCTGGCCCGGTAGCCCTCGATGGAGTTGGACCCCTGGATGGCGCGCGCCTGCAGTTGCCTGCGGACCTGCCCGTCCCAGCGATGGGTTTCGGCCAGGCGGTACTTCAGGTCGCGCCGCATGTCCTCGATCTCGGCGAGCACGGCCTTGTCCGCTGCCTCAAGCGCAGGCGTTCCATAGAGCACGCAACCAGTCAAGCATCGACGAATCATTCAGTCAAACGACAGGATGATTCGTACATATCCTGATTGTGTCGGTGAGAACAGCGACACCCCGCCGCAGCGACGCTACGACGGGGTGCGCGTTCGGAGGGTCAGGCGGCGACGGTGGTGGCCACCTGAGCCGGGGCGAGGGCGATGTCCAGGACCTCGCGGACGTCGCTGACCGGGTGGATGGTCAGCTCGTCGCGGACCTCCTGGGGCACGTCGTCCAGGTCCGGCTCGTTGCGGGCCGGGATGAGCACCGTGGTGATGCCCGCCCGGTGCGCCGCGAGCAGCTTCTGCTTGACGCCGCCGATCGGCAGGACCCGCCCGGTGAGGGAGATCTCGCCGGTCATCGCCACGTCACCGCGGACCAGCCGCCCGGACAGGAGCGAGGCCAGCGCGGTCGTCAGCGTCACACCGGCCGAGGGGCCGTCCTTGGGCACGGCGCCCGCGGGGAAGTGGACGTGGACCGAGCGGTCCTTCAGCGCGGTGACCGGCAGCTCCAGCTCCGCGCCGTGCGAGCGCAGGTAGGACAGCGCGATCTTGGCCGACTCCTTCATCACCTCGCCGAGCTGGCCGGTCAGCGTGAGCCCGGTCTCGCCGGTCTCCGGGTCGGCCAGCGACGCCTCCACGTAGAGGACGTCACCGCCCGCGCCGGTGACCGCCAGGCCCGTCGCCACGCCGGGCACCGAGGTGCGCTGGGTGGCCTCGGGCAGCGACGACTCCGGCACGAACCGGGGCCGGCCGAGGTAGCCGACCAGCTCGTCCGCGCCCACCGTGACGGGCAGCTCGTCGGCCGCCGTCACCTTGCGCAGGATGCGGGCGATCGAGCGCTCCAGCGACCGGACGCCGGCCTCGCGGGTGTACTCGGCCGCCAGCCTGCGCAGGGCGTCCTCCTTGACCGCGACCTCCTCGGCCGTCAGCCCGGCCAGGTCGAGCTGCCGGGGCAGCAGGTGGTCACGGGCGATGGCGACCTTCTCGTCCTCGGTGTAGCCGTCGAGGGTGACGATCTCCATCCGGTCCAGCAGCGGGCCGGGGATCGCCTCCAGGACGTTGGCCGTGGCCAGGAAGAGCACGTCGCTCAGGTCGAGCTCGACCTCGAGGTAGTGGTCGCGGAAGGTGTGGTTCTGGGCCGGGTCGAGCACTTCGAGCAGCGCCGCGGTCGGGTCGCCGCGGTAGTCGGCGCCGACCTTGTCCACCTCGTCGAGCAGCACGACCGGGTTCATCGAGCCGGCCTCGCGGATGGCGCGGACGATGCGGCCGGGCAGCGCGCCGACGTAGGTGCGCCGGTGGCCGCGGATCTCCGCCTCGTCGCGGACGCCGCCGAGCGCCACCCTGACGAACTTACGGCCCATCGACCGGGCGACGGACTCGCCGAGCGAGGTCTTGCCGACCCCGGGAGGGCCGGCCAGCGCGAGCACGGCGCCGCTACGGCGGCCGCCCACCACGCCGAGCCCCTTGTCCTGGCGGCGCTTGCGCACGGCCAGGTGCTCGATGATGCGGTCCTTCACGTCGGACAGGCCCGTGTGGTCGGCGTCCAGCACCTCGCGGGCGCCGGTGATGTCGTAGGTGTCCTCGGTCCGCTCGTTCCAGGGGATGTCGAGGACGGTGTCCAGCCAGGTGCGGATCCAGCCGGTCTCCGGGGACTGGTCGGAGGTCCGCTCCAGCTTGTCGACCTCCTTGAGCGCGGCCTCACGCACCTTGCCGGGCAGGTCCGCGGCCTCGACGCGGGCGCGGTAGTCCTCCTCCTCGGTCCCGGCCGTGTCGCCGTTGAGCTCCTTGAGCTCCTTGCGGACCGCGGCGAGCTGCTGGCGCAGCAGGAACTCGCGCTGCTGCTTGTCCATGCCCTCCTGGACGTCCTTGCGGATCGTCTCGGCCACGTCCAGCTCGGCGAGGTGCTCACGCGACCACTCGATCAGCCTGGCCAGCCGGTCGGCGGGGTCGGCGGCCTCCAGCAGCTCGACCTTCTGGGCGGTCGTCAGCCACGGCGTGTAGCCGGAGCTGTCGGCCAGGACCGACGGGTCGTCGATCTGGTTGACCTGGTCGACGACCTGCCAGGCGCCGCGCTTCTGCAAGATCGTGGTGGCCAGGGCCTTGTACTCCTTGGCCAGCTCCTGGGCGCGCTCGCCGGCGGCGATGACGTCGACCGTGCTGACCTCCACCCACAGCGCCGCGCCGGGGCCGGTCGTGCCGGTGCCCACGCGCACCCGGGTGACACCGCGCACGACGGCGGCGGGCTCACCTCCGGGGAGCCTGCCGACCTGCTCGACCACCGCCTGCACGCCGACGGCGCCGTAACGGCCGTCGATCCGGGGAACGAGAAGGACCTGCGGCTTGTTGAGACCGGATGCCTGGGCCGCGTCGATGGCGGCTCGCACCTCGGAGTCGGACAGGTCCAGGGGAACCACCATGCCCGGCAGGACGACAGCGTCATCCAGCGGCAGGACCGGAAGGATCAAGCTCTCACTCATGCGAACTCCAAAGGGTTGAGTTACATGGA
This sequence comes from Nonomuraea glycinis, assembly GCF_035920485.1. Taxonomy (GTDB): domain Bacteria; phylum Actinomycetota; class Actinomycetes; order Streptosporangiales; family Streptosporangiaceae; genus Nonomuraea; species Nonomuraea glycinis. The sequence continues at coordinate 6,820,115 of NZ_CP109166.1, read as the reverse complement.
CTCAATTCATCAGAGCGCATGAATGTTCCCTTCATTGCCGATGTTCGCTCACAGCGATCGTAATTATGTAAGCGGCATCTAGGAGAGATCTTGGCCTGGGGGCTCCGCCGCGAGGGTGATTCTCAGGCGTCCGCGCGGGTGACTGGCGCCGATCGCGGCCGTACAGTCGGCTGATGGACGTGGTCAAGCTGTTCCATGAGGTGGCGGACCGGGTGCCGGCCTATCGGGCGTTCCTCGCCGAGCACCACATCGACCCCCAACAGGTCACGACATTTCAGGACTTCGTGGGGTTGCCGATGACGACCAAGGACGGCTACACCCGCCGCCATCCCCTGCCCGACCTGTGTCGCGACGGAGTGATCGGCGACATCGTCGCGGTGTCGTCCGGCTCCACCGGGGAGCCGTCGTTCTGGCCGCGCTCCGCCTCCGACGAGCGCGTCATCGCCGCCCGCTTCGAGGAGATCTTCCGCGACTCCTTCCGCGCCCGCGAACGACGCACCCTCGCCGTCGTCTGCTTCGCTCTCGGCTCCTGGGTCGGCGGGCTGTTCACCCTCAACTGCTGCCGCCACCTGGCCGAGCTCGGCTACCCGATCACCGTGGTGGCGCCGGGCAGCGACAAGCGGGAGATCCTGCGCGTCATCCCCGAGCTCGCCCCGCACTTCGACCAGGTGGTCCTGCTCGGCTACCCGCCGTTCCTCAAGAACATCGTCGACTCAGGGCTCCCCTGGTCCGGCTGGAACCTCAAGCTGGTGACCGCCGGCGAGGTGTTCAGCGAGGAGTGGCGCACGCTGGTGGCCGCCAGGGCGGGCATCGACGACCCGCTGCGCGGCATCGCCTCCCTGTACGGCACCGCCGACGCGGGCGTGCTGGGCAACGAGACTCCGCTGTCGGTGCAGATCCGCCGCTTCCTGGCCGAGCGCCCGGCCACGGCCAGGGAGCTGTTCGGCGAACCCCGGCTGCCGACCCTCGTGCAGTACGACCCCGAGGTGCGCTTCTTCGAGGAACACCAGGGCACCCTGCTCTTCTCCGGCGACAACGGCATCCCGCTGATCCGCTACCACATCGCCGACGAGGGCGGGGTGATCCCGTACGAGCGGATGCTGGAGTTCGTACGGGATCATGGACTCGACCCCACGGCCCCCGGGCCCGAACGTCCCTTCGTGTACGTCTTCGGGCGCAGCCACTTCACCGTGTCCTACTACGGGGCGAACGTCTATCCGGAGAACATCGCGGTCGGGCTGGAGCAGCCGGAGGTCAGTGCGCTGGTGACGGGCAAGTTCGTGCTGGAGGTGGTGGAGGACGCGGGGCGCGACCGGCGGCTGACGGTCACCGTGGAGCTCGCGCAGGGCGAGAAGCCGTCGCAGGAGACGGCCGGCATCGTGGGCCGCTCCGTCCTGGAGCAGTTGCTCCGGCTCAACAGCGAGTTCGGGCACTATGTGCCGCAGGCGCAGCAGCCGCCGGTCGTCCGGCTGCGCGAGACGGGCGACGCCGAGTATTTCCCCCCGGGCGCCAAACACCGCTACACCCGCTGACGAGCGGAGCGATGGCGACGCCCCGTCCGTCAGCGTGGATTTCGGTCGAGCCTGGTTCATCCGTCCGCATCACCGGACAACCGCCGCTCAAGCTCTGCCAGGTCTGCGACGAACCAGATCTGACGGCCACGGTTCGCCTCACGGACCCAGTCCCGGAAAGACGAGCTCGCAGCGACATGTACGGAAATGTCGCCCACGATGGCGAGGCCGTGCCGGTAGTTGGCGAACTTCGCCACGAACTCCCCCGCGACTCGCGTGCTCAGCTCCCAGAAATCCTGGTGCAGCCGCTCGGCGGGGACGGCGACCCACTGGACGCGCCGGTAGATGGCCTCGCCGATCAGGTCGAGCGCATCCTGCTCACTGCGCAGCACCTGACCTTGGGGTTCACAGACGAAGACCTCGGACATGGGGTACTCCTTCTCCTTCTTGCTCAACCGTCCGGGACGGAGCGGCGTCTGTCGGGGCACTTCAGGCATGGGCATTCTCGGTGAGGAAACCGGTGATCTCGTCCGTCTGGTTCGGGAGGTAGTGGCCCCAGTCGGGGAGGAAGCGGATGGCGGCGTGCGGCGCGGTTTCCGCGACGCGGCGGCGGGTGCCGCTGGAGTCGAGAAAGGCGTCGCGCCCACCGACGATCACCAGCAAGGGCATGGTCAGGCGCCGCAGGGACTCGTCGTCGAAGAGCGGCATCCGGCCCATGCGGTGACGGAAGGTGCCGTTGATCAGGAGCATGAAGGCACCGAAGTCAGCGGCTTGGGAAGAGGCTGGGACGGCCATGGTTTCAGGGGCAGCGGCGGGGGCCGGGGCCGTGACGGAGGTGGACGCGGGGCCCAGGAGGAGACTCATGGACCTGGCGCGGCCCCAGCGGCCGAGTGGCTTCAGCAGCAGGGCCACCATCAGCTTGCCCCAGAGCTGGGGCCCGATCCCGCCGGGGCACTGCAGCGCCAGCCGTTCGATCTTGCCGGGGTGGCGGGTGGCGTAGTCGAGGGCGATCCAGCCGCCGAGCGACACGGCGACCATCGAGGTCCGCCGGATGTCCAGGGCGTCCAGTACCTCCTCCAGCCAGCGGGCGTAAGCGCCGGAGGCCAGGTCGGGACGGGACGGCGCGCTCAGGCCCGGCTCGCCGACGAGGTCGATGGCGTACACCCGGAAGTGGCGCGCGAAGCCGGCGACGTCGGTGAGCCACATGGCGCTGTTGGTGGCGGAGCCGTGCAGAAGCACCAGCGGCGGCGCGTCGGACGGCCCGCAGGCGATCACGAAGGTCTCGCCCTGGACGGTGGGCACGCGCAGGTGCTCGGCGGGCACCGGCCAGCGGGCCAGGAGCTCGCGATAGCGCTGCTCGACGGCCCGCTTGCCATCCTCGGATCTGTAGATTTCCGCCATCTCATCGCTCTCTCGGTCGGCTCCCTCGCCGTCGGGCGAGGAGGGTGGGGCATGGTCACTCCTTGACCAGGGCGTCGATGAGGCGGAACACCTGGGCGGAGATCTCCAGGTCGCCCAAGATGATGATCTTCAGGTTGGCGTGCTCCTCGTCGTAGACCAGCTCGACCCGGACACCGGTCGGGCGACTGGCGAGGGAGCCCAGGAGCATGCTGCTCAGGCGGTCCATCTCGGTGCGGTCGATGCCGTCGATCCGCACGATGCTGGACGCTTCGACGTGCCGGGCCGGCGCCTGAGGTGAGACGGGCCGGCCGGTGAACGCCTCCAGGTCCTGACGGGCGATCCGATACTGCTTGCCGATCTTGACGGCCTTGAGCCTGCCGTCGCGCACGTAGTTGCGGACGGTCTTGACGTGAAGGCCGAGGAGGTTCGCCGCCTGCTCGACGGTGTATTGCTGCATAACACTCCTTAATGTACCGCAATAAACGGATGATAGGGACTGATAGGGAAGGTCGCTTAGCTTGTAGCGAAGGGCTCGCGCCTGCGGCCGACCTCGGACGTACGTTGCGGGGATGAAGCTCGTCGAGATGACACCCAACCTGCATCTACTCCACTTCGCCGTCGGGCACGCCTACCTGTGGCACGAGCGCGACGCCCTGACGCTCATCGACACGAGCACGCCCGGCTCGGGCGGCGACATCGAAGGCGCCATCCGGTCGCTCGGCTTCTCCCTCGGCGATCTGAGGCGGATCATCGTGACGCACGGGCACGAGGATCATCATGGCGCGCTGGCGGAGATCGCCGCCGACGCCACGGTGATGGTCCATCGGGCCGACGCGGCGGTCATCCGCGGGCAGGCCGCGCAGCAGTTGCCCGAGCGCGCGCACATGCCGGATTGGGAGCGGGAGATCTTCGACGGCCTCCCCCCGATCCCGCCGGTGCCGCCCTCCCGGGTCGACCAGGAGCTGACCGAAGGCGACGTCCTCGACTTCGGCGGCGGGGCCGAGGTGATCTCCATCCCCGGCCACACCGACGGCAGCATCGCCATCCATGTGCCGGCCCATCGCCTGCTGTTCGCCGGCGACACCATCGCGCACGTGGACGGCCGGATCATGCTGGGCGTCTTCAACGCCGACCGCCCGAAGGCGATCGCGTCCTTCCGGCGGCTGGCGGAGCTCGATCTCGCCCTGGTCTGCGTCGGCCACGGCGACCCGATCACCGGCAACGCCTCGGCCGGACTCCGCCAAGTGGCCGCCACACTCTGACCCGGCAGCCCGCACACTCCTGAGCGGCCCAGAATCCCGGACACCACTCACCGCGCCCCCGGCCACAGAGGGCGGACCGTGCTCTGGGCACCGGACTTGTCAGGCTCATCCTGACGGTCTAGTGTCGTCAGGCATAGCCTGACACGCGACCCTGGAGGACCGATGCCCGCCCCTTCGATGACCGAACAGCAGATCCACTGCTCGTTCTGCGGGAAGTCCAAGGACCACGTAGCCAAGGTGATCGCCGGCGCCGGCGTCTACATCTGCAACGAGTGTGTGGACCTGTGCACCGAGATCCTGGGGACGCTGGCCGAGAGCAGCACGGACGCCGAGATCCCCTGGCCCGACAAGATGACCGGCGAGGAGATTCTCGAGTTCCTGCCGCGCGTCGCCGCCGTGAGCGCGCAGGTCGAGGACAACCTTCGGGTCTGGGTGACCAGGGCCCGCGACCGGGGGGTCACCTGGGCCCGGATCGGCGCCGCGCTGGGCATGACCCGCCAGTCCGCCTGGGAGCGGTTCTCCGGGGAAGAATGACCGCGGGAATGCGGCTCCGCGGCGAGGATGCCGCCACGGATTCCCCGGAGGAGGAGAGAATGGCCGTCGCACACAGGGGAAAGGCATACGTTGATGACATGGTGTCGTCATCCGCTTGACGGGGCACAAATGGGTTTGTGACACTGTGTCATGAAATATCCGTACGAACCCTAGGGTGTGGCCGTGACCTCGTTCTCCGAGACCTTGAAGAGCGCCACCTGGGGCGAGCACGAGTCCGCCGAAGGCGAGAGCTATCTGTCGGAGCTGATGGGCGGGCGGCTGAACGAGCGGGAGTACGGCGAGATGGTCGCCCAGCACTATTTCGCCTACGTCGCCCTCGACGGCGTGTCCCGGCGGCTGAGCGAGCACCCGGTGGCGGGACGGTTCGTCTTCCCCGAGCTCTACCGGGAAGAGGCGCTGGAGCGGGACCTGGCGAAGATCTACGGACCGGGCTGGCGGGACCGGATCGCCCCGTCCAAGGCCACGCGGACCCTGGTGGCCCGGATCGAGCAGGTGGCCGACTGGCCGGGCGGCTACATCGCCCACCACTACACCCGCTATCTCGGCGACCTGTCCGGCGGGCAGTTCATCCGGATGGAGCTGCAGAAGATCTACGGCTACCAGCCCGGCGGCGGTGTCGACTTCTACCTCTTCGACCAGGTCAGAAGCCTGCCCAGGTTCAAGGAGGAATACCGCTCCCGGCTGGACGCGCTGGAGCCGGACGAGCGGGAGCAGCAGCGGATCATCCGCGAGGTGAAGCTCGCCTACCAGCTCAACACCGAGGTGCTGGCCGAACTCCTGCACGTGGTGCGGGCCCCAGCCTGAGGACACCGCCCGAGGACACTGCCCGAGGGCACCGCCTGAGGCCACAGCCTGAGGCCACGACCTACCATGAAGCCATGCCCAGGATCTCCGCAGCCACCATCGGCGAGCACCGCGCTCAGACGCGTGACCGCATCCTGCAAGCGGTCTCGCGGCTGTCGAGGGTGCAGGGCATCGACGCGATCTCGCTGACGGACGTGGCGCACGAGGCCGGGATCACCAGGACGGTCCTGTACAACTACTTTCCGGACAAGGCGGCGCTGCTGCTGGCGTTCACCGAGCGGGTGACGCACTACTTCGTCGACGGCTACGAGCAGGCCCTGCCCGAGGGCGCCTCGCCGGCCGATCGGCTGCGGGTGTTCGTGCGGCTGCAGCTCGACGGGCTGCTGGCGCATCCGCATCCCGGCGCGGCCGATCTGAGCGCGGCCCTGGGCCCCGCCGCCTACCAGCGGCTCGCCGAGCATGTGGCGCCCATGCAGCGCATCCTGAGCGACATCCTCGACAGCGGCGCCGCGTCGGGTGAGTTCCAGGTGCTCGACGTGGCGGCCACCGCGCGCATGATCATGGCGTTGATCGGCGCCGAGCGGGTGCCGCTGATCAGCGGGTCGGTGACCGTCGACCGGGCCACCGAGCTGGTGTCGGCGTTCGTCCTGCGCGCCCTGGGCGCGGCACCCGCCTGACGGCACGGGCTTTCCGGTGGTGGCAGGATTGCGCCATGGGAAACGGTCACATAGAGCTCAAATCAGCACAAGGACGGTGGATCCTCGCCGCCACCGTGCTGGGTTCGGGCATGGCCATGCTCGACGGCACCGTGGTGAACGTCGCGCTGCCCTTTCTCGGCACCGAGCTGAAGGCGGGCATGGCCGGCCTGCAGTGGACCGTCAACGCCTACACGCTGACCCTCGCCGGGCTGATCCTGCTGGGCGGTTCGCTCGGCGACCGTTTCGGCCGGCGCAAGGTCTTCCTGATCGGCACGGTCTGGTTCGCGCTGGCCTCGGCGCTCTGCGGGGCGGCGCAGAACATCGAGCTCCTCATCGCCGCCCGCGCCCTGCAGGGCGTCGGGGGCGCGCTGCTGACACCGGGCTCGCTGGCCATCATTCAGGCCTCTTTCCACCGGGGTGACCGGCCGCGGGCGATCGGCGTCTGGTCGGGGCTGGGCGGCGTCGCGAGCGCGGTCGGGCCGCTGCTGGGCGGGACGATGGTGCAGACGATCGGCTGGCGGTGGGCGTTCCTCATCAATCTGCCGTTCGCGGCGCTGGTCATGCTGGTCACGGCCAAGCATGTGCCGGAGAGCAGGGACGAGCTGATGACGGGCCGCTTCGACGTGCTGGGCGCGCTGCTGGCCGCGCTGTCGCTGGCCGGGGTCACCTACGGGCTGATCGAGTTCGGCGCGCCGGCGCCGCTGATCGCGGGCGTCGTGCTGGGCGTGGCGTTCGTGGTGCTGCAGGTACGCAGGTCGCCGGACGCGCTGGTGCCGGTGGCGATGTTCCGGGACCGGGTGTTCACGGCCGTGAACGTGGTCACCTTGATCATGTACGGCGCGATGGGCGTGGCGTTCTTCCTGCTGGCCGTGCAGTTGCAGGTGGTGTCGGGATTCTCCCCGGTCGCGGCGGCCTCGGCGCTGCTGCCGGCCACGGTGCTGATGATGCTGCTGTCGGCGCGGGCCGGGGAGCTCGCCAAGCGCGTCGGGCCACGCTGGCCGATGACCGGCGGCATCCTGCTGGTGGGAGCGGGGTTGCTCTGGATGAGCACGATCGGTCCTGACGCGTCGTACCTGCTGCTGGTGCTGCCCTCGGCCACGGTGTTCGGGCTGGGGCTGTCAGCGGTGGTGGCGCCGCTGACCGCGACCGTGCTGGCCAGCGCAGAGGACCGTTACGCCGGTACGGCCAGCGGCGTGAACAACGCGGTGGCCCGCACCGGCGGGCTGCTCGCGGTCGCCGCCGTGCCGCCCGTGGTGGGGCTGGTCGGGGACGCCTTCCAGAACGCGCCCGTGTTCGACGCCGGGTTCAGGATGGCCATGCTGATCAGCGCGGCCCTGATGGGGGTGGCGGCGCTGATCACGGTCGTCACGGTCACGACGAACGTCCTGGACCCTCAGAACGTGAACGCCTGACTGCGGACGCTGTTGTCGAAGTTGGACACCAGCAGCTCGGGCTCGCCGACCGAGCGGATGTCGGGCATCCTGGTCAGCAGCTCTCTGAACATGGCCCGCATCTCCTGCCTGGCCAGGTTGGCCCCGAGGCAGAAGTGCGGGCCGGGGCCGCCGAAGCCGACATGCGGCTTGGTCTCGCGGGTGATGTCGAAGGTGTCGGGGTCGGGGAAGACCGTCTCGTCGCGGTTGGCCGAGCCGTAGAAGAGCACGACCTTGTCGCCCTTCTTCAGCTCCAGGCCGCGCAGCTCGTAGTCCTGGGTCAGGGTGCGGCGGAACTGCATGATCGGCGAGACGTGGCGGACCATCTCCTCGATCGCGTTGCCGATGTGCTTGTCGAAGTCGCTCATCAGCAGCTCCCGCTGTGCCGGGTTGTCGGTGAGGAGCTTGATGCCGTGCGCCATGGTGTTGCGGGCGGTCTCGTTGCCCGCGACCAGCAGCAGGGCGAAGAACGAGCCGAGCTCGCGGTCGCTGAGCTTCTCGCCGTCGGGGTTGGCGGTCACCAGGAGCGAGACCAGGTCGCCCTTGGGGTCCGCGGCGCGCTCCTGGCCCAGCTTGATCACCATGCGCTGGAGGGCGAGCAGGGCCAGCATGTTCTGGCCGGCGAGCTGGATGGTGCGGGGCAGGCTGGTGCGGACGCCGGTGTAGGCGGTGGACACGTCGACGTGCTGGTGGATCTTGGCCCGCCACGCCTGCGGGATGTCCATCATGTCGCAGATGACGTGGATCGGCAGCCGGGCCGCGACCTGGGTGACGAAGTCCTGCGGGCCGTCCCTGAGCACGTCGTCGACGATGCCGGTGCACGCGGTGTCGATGTCGGACTGCAGGCCGGCGAGCATCTTCGGGCTGAACGAGCGGGTCACGATCCTGCGCAGCCGGGCGTGCCGCGGGTCGTCCATGTTGACCATGGACTCGCCGAACACCTGCTTGACCCAGGAGGGCGGCTCCGGATTGGAGGCGGCCGGCTCGCTGGAGAACACCGTGGCGTTGCGGCTGACCTCGATCACGTCCGCGTGCCGGACCAGGGCGTAGAAACCGGAGCCCGAGCGGAGGAACGGCACCTTCTTCTCCGGGAAGAACACCGGATGCTCCAGCTGCCGGAGACTGGCGAACGCTTCGCCGCGTTCTTTCGGGGTCTTACGCCAGAAATCCAGATCCGCGAGATCGATGTGCACGTGCCTATCGTGGCACGTTCCTACAGCGTTTAAGCACCGTTCGGGCGCCCGGGACATGACTATCAGTATGAACGTGCCGCTTGTCGCTTTTCTGATCGTCCCCCTTCTCACCGGTATGACGCAGTCGCCCGCCGCCCAGTGCGGCGGGGGGCCTTCCGACTTCGACGGCGACGGCCGCCCCGACGTGGCGGTGGCCGCGCCGTACGACGACCGGCGGGCCGGTTCGGTGACCATCCTGTACGGCTCGGGCGAGCGGGTGAAGCTGACCCAGGACGACCCCGAGCCGGGTGACGCCTTCGGGGCGGCGCTGGCCGTGGGCGACTTCGACGGGGACCGGTGCGCCGACCTGGCGGTAGGGGTGCCGGAGGAGTTCGTCGGCGAGCGGGTGCCGGGCGCCGACGGCAACGGCGTCGTCCAGCTCTACCACGGCTCGACCGGCGGGCTGCGGCCAGGCAGGCGGCTCGCCCTGGCCAAGCCGTCCAGCGACCGGTTCGGGGCGTCGCTGGCGTCCGGGGATCTGGACGGGGACGACCGGGACGAGCTCGTGGTGGGCGCTCCCGGGCTCCGCTCCGGCGGCGGGGTCACGCTCTACTGGATGAAGGGGCGTAAGCCGTACCAGATCACGCAGAAGACGCGGTGGGTGCGGCAGGCGGCGAAGGTGACGGACCAGTGGGGTGAGGCGGTCACGACCGGCGACTTCGACGGCGACGGGCGCGACGAGCTGGTGGTCGGCGCGCCGTCCGACAGCGTGACCATGGACGGGCAGGGGTCGGCGACCGTGCTGGACCCGCGGCGGAAGACGGCGCTGCGGCTCACCCAGAGCTCTGCGGGGATCCGCGGCTCCGCGGAGAAGTGGGACGCGTTCGGGGCGGCGCTCACGACCGGCGACTTCGACGCCGACGGCCGCGACGACCTGGCCGTCGGCGTCCCCGGCGAAGGGCTGACCGCCGGCCAGCGCGCCATGGACTACGGCGACGGCGCGCTGCACGTGCTGTACGGGACCGGGCGGGGACTGCGCGGGGCCCGGTCGGAGATGTGGACGCAACGGCTGCTCAAGGGCACGCCACGGTACTACGACCGGTTCGGCGCGTCGCTGGCCGCCGGGGACTTCAACGGCGACGGCGACGACGAGCTGGCCGTCGGGGTGCCGGGCGAGAACGCCGTCCAGGTGCTGGCGGCCTCCCCCGCCGGTGGGCTGACACGGCACGGGGACCTGCTGATCAAGGGCAAGGGGTCCGCGGTGTCGGTGCTGCCCGCCGTCGGCGGCTACCAGGCCCTGTCCAAGCGGCCGCCGCTCTACGGGCTGGTGGTGGCGGCGCCCGACGAGGGCGTGGTGACGTACGTGCCCGGGTCGCGTAAGCCGGGGGCACGCGCGGGGCTGCGCCCGGGCAAGGCCCACCGGCTCGGCACCGGCGAGGGACTGTACGGCTTCGCGCTCAGCTGAGCGCCGACAGCGGCCGGGCCGGGTCCGGCTCAGCGCCGACAGCGAACGAGCCATGCGGGGCTGTACGGCTCAGCGTCGGCAGCCGCCAGGCCTATGCGGGGCTGTACGGCCGAGCGGCGGCCGGGACGGTTGGCTACGCGTTCGGCTGGGCGCCGGCGGCGGCCGGGCCGGTGAGGGCCGGGATGGTGACGCGGTGCGAGGTGCGGGCCCGGTCGCCGCGGCGGGAGATGCGGTCCAGGGTGCGGAAGTCCACCGACAGCTCGTCGCGGTCGAGCCGGGCCATGAGGTAGCCGCGGCGCTGGTCGATGTAGGAGATGTGCGGGTTCTCCGCGATGGACTCGGCGACCCAGGTCTTGTCCCGGTAGCCGTCGCCGTCGCTGGCGATCGACGTGGCCACCAGCTCCTTGGCCACCACGGGCGAGTCCGGGTCGTCGAAGTCGGCCTTGAGGTCGGCGAGGTGGTGCATGTGCGCGTCACCGGTGAGGACGACCGGGTTGGCGGTGTGCGACAGCGACTCCATCAGGCGGGTGCGCTCGGCGGCGTAGCCGTCCCAGGAGTCCAGGTTCACCTCCCGGCCGGGGCCGCGCTTGTAGTCGCGGTGGGTCATGATGATCTGCTGGCCGAGCAGGTTCCAGCGGGTGCCTGAGCCGCGCAGCCCCTCCTCCAGCCAGCGCCACTGGCCGGCGCCGAGCAGGGTGCGGTCCGGGGACAGCCGCTCGTCGCACCCGCCGCGTACCCCGTCCTCACAGGCCTGATCGTCGCGGAACTGGCGGGTGTCGAGCAGGTGGAAGCGCGCCAAGGAGCCCCAGGAGACGCGCCGGTTGAGGGTGAGCCCGGCCCCGCGCAGGGTGGCGCGGCGCAGCGGCATGTTCTCGTAGTAGGCGCGGAAGGCCGCGGCCCTGCGCTGCTCGAAGCCCGGGGCGCCGGTGCTGGAGACGGAGCCGGCCCAGTTGTTCTCCACCTCGTGGTCGTCGAAGGAGACCAGCCAGGGGGCCGCCGCGTGCGCCGCCTGCAGGTCGTGGTCGCTCTTGTACTGGGCGTGCCGGAGGCGGTAGTCGGCGAGCGTGACGCACTTGCCCGGCGTGTGCGTACGGACCCGTCCGGCCAGCGCGGTGTAGCCGCTGGGGCCGTACTCGTACATGTAGTCGCCGAGGAACACGACCAGGTCGGGCTCCTGCTCGGCGAGGCGGCGGTAGGCGGTGTAGTAGCCGTGCTCGTAGTGGGCGCAGGCGGCGACGGCGAACGCGAGCGGTGTCTGGGCGTGCTCGTCCGGCGTGGTCCTGGTGCGCCCGGCGGGCGACAGCCGGCCCTCGCTCCGGAAGCGGTAGAAGTACTCGCGCCCCGGCCGCAGGCCGGACACCTCGATGTGGACGCTGTGGGCGTCGCGCGCGCGGGCGGGGACCGTACCGGATTTGACGATCTTGGAGAAGCGTTCGTCGGTGGAGACCTGCCAGTCGACGTCGGCGTCGCGGGCGGGCATGCCGCCGCGGCCGGCGCCGCCGAGCGGGTCGGTGGCCAGGCGGGTCCAGAGCACGAACCCGTCGGTGCCGGGGTCCCCTGAGGCCACGCCGAGCGTGAACGGGTCGGCTCGCAGGGTGCGCGAGGAGGTGGAGACTGGGCGCGTTCCGGTCAGCGGGGCGGGCAGGAAGAGCCCGGTGCCCGCGGCCGTGAGGAAGGATCTGCGGTCCATGCTCCAGGTATGTCCGGCCGCTCCGACTCGGCCATGACAGTGGGGTCAAGGGCAGGTGAACAGCGTCGGTCGTCCTCGCCGAGCACCTGAGCGAGCCGTTCAGCGGCCTCGGAGCCGCCCCGCCGAAGTGCCGGTCTCAGAGAAGCCTCCTTGCCGCGTGGACCGGTTTCAGAGTCCTAGGGTCGTGCGCAGGGAGGCGGCGCCGGTGTAGTGGATGCCGGTCATGCCGGCTGCCTCGGCGGCCGCGACGTTCTCCGGGCGGTCATCGACGAAGAGCACGCCGGCGGGGTCGGCGCCGAGCTCGCGCGCGACCTCTTCGTAGATCTTCCGGTCCGGCTTCGCCAGGCCCATCCTGCCGCTGTAGAAGCGGCGGGGGATGGCGGCGATCCAGGGCAGCTCGTCCAAGCCGTCGGCGACGCGGGCCGGCGCGTTCGACAGCAGGGCGACGTCGCGGCCGGCGGCCAGCAGCTCACCCAGGAGGGCGACCGCCTCCTCGTCGGGATGGGCCCAGCTCGCCACGTCCAGCGCGATCAGGCGGTCGAGCTCGGCGCCGGTGACCGGCCTGCCGGCCACCAGCGACCAGTAGTCCGCCGGGGTCAGGGAGCCGGCGTCGAACGCCAGGCGGTGCTGCCAGTAGCCCTGCCCGAACGCCGCCGGGTCGGCACCGGCCGCGTGGGCCATCGCCTCGGCGTCGGCGGCGGGCTGGGCGAGGGACAGGACGTTGCCGTAGTCCAGGAGAATCCAGTTCACCCCAGGAATGGTCGCAGATGCGGGTGCAGGGCCGGGCAGCCGAGGTATTTCTCCGCGGTGTGGAAGTCGATCCAGTCCAGGTTGACCAGCTCCTCGACGTCGACGCCGGTGAAGCTGCTCGCCAGGGCGGGCGGGATGGCGGCGATGTCGTCCTTGTCGGCGATGTTCACCCAGCGGCGCACGCCCTTGGGGCGCTCGCCCCGGCCGTTGATGGGGGCGGGCAGCAGGCGTTCGAAGATGACGTTGCGCATGCCGAGTGGGCTGCCGAGGGTGAGCAGCAGGTCGACTTCGAGCTCCGGGTGGGCCCAGAGGGTCTCGTAGGCGACGACGCTGCCCAGCGAGTGCGCGATCACCACTTTAGGCTGATTTTTCCGGATAACTTCGGCTACGGTCCGCCTGGCCAGCTCCCGCTTCTCCTGGTCGGCCAGGTAGATGGCCACCTCCGGCGCGAACAGCTCGGCGAACGCCGCCGACCTGCGGTCGAGCCTGGTCAGCAGCCAGCCGGTGAACGACCTGAGCGCCCCCGTGAAGTGCTCGCCGAACCCCAGGTTGGCGGCCCAGCCGGCCACCACCCGCTGGGTGGACGCCTCCACCGCCGCGACCCGCCGCGGATCGTCGCCGCCCTCGTCCTCGGCGAGCAGGTGGGAGAAGTACGCCACCTCGCTGAAGTAGCCGCGCGCCTGCCCGCCGAGGGAGGCGTGCAAGTAGCGGTCCCATTTGAGGCGCATCGCCTCCGCCGCCCCCGTGGCCGAGCGGCCGGCGTCGAGGTAATAGTTGTACTTGCCGATCCCGTGCACGCCGACGATGCCCGCCGTACTGCCCGCCACAGCGACTCCCTGCCTGGAAAGGTCTTCTGCCTCGTAGTTTCCGCGCGATATTGGCATACGCCGCCCGCGTGCGGCCGTCAAGCCGAACTCTCTCGCACAGGTCGCCATATACGGAAATGCTGTTGCTCGCCGCATATGTCCTACAGATACGGTGAGACTCGCTTACGAGGGATATTTCAGAATCAGGAGCACCTTGCCATGCCCGGCCCGCTGGTCGTCAACGCCTCGGTCGTCATCCCCGACGCCGAGCTCGTCTGGCGTTTCTCCCGCTCTTCCGGCCCCGGCGGCCAGGGCGTCAACACCACCGACAGCCGGGTCGAGCTCACCTTCGACGTGGCGGCGAGCACCGCGCTGTCACCGGCGCTGAAGGCCCGGGCGGTGGAGCGGCTCGGCGCCGCCGTGATCACCATCGCCGCCTCCGAGTACCGCTCCCAGTTGCGCAACAGGGAGGCGGCCGAGCAGCGGCTGGCCCAGCGCATCCGCGAGGCCATCGCGCCGCCGCCCAAGCGCCGCCGCCCCACCAAGCCGAGCCGCGGCGCGGTCGAGCGCCGCATCGCCGGCAAGAAGCGCCGCTCCGACCTCAAACGCCTGCGCCGCGACCTCTGAGCCCCACCATCACCACGACAGCGCCGTCACCACGACAGCGCCGTCACCACGACAGCGCCGTCACCACGACAGCGCCGTCACCACGACAGCGCCGTCACCACGACAGCGCCGTCACCACGACAGCGCCGTCACCACGACAGCGCCGTCACCACGACAGCGCCGTCACCACGACAGCGCCGTCACCACGACAGCGCCGTCACCACGACAGCGCCGTCACCACGACAGCGCCGTCACCACGACAGCGCCGTCACCACGACAGCGCCGTCACCACGACAGCGCCGTCACCACGACAGCGCCGTCACCACGACAGCGCCGTCACCACGACAGCGCCGTCACCACGACAGCGCCGTCACCACGACAGCGCCGTCACCTCGACAGCACCGGCTCCCTGATCTGCGCCGGGCAGAGCTGCGAGATCACCTCGCGCACCTGGGCGCGCAACTCCCGGGCCCACAGCCGGCCGTCCTCGTCGAAGTGCGGGCAGACCGGCGAGATGACGAGCTCGGCCCCCATCACCACCGCCCCCGCCGCGACCAGCTCCTTGAAGAGCTCCGCCTGAGCCCACATGGCCCCGCAGGCCCGCGCGCTGGCGCACATGACGGCCACGTGCCGCCCCGCCAGCCCGCCGCCCGCCGACATCCACGACAGCGTGTGGTCCAGCTCGGGCGGCAGCAGGCTGTGCTCGGGAGCGGTGAGCACGATCGCGTCCGCCTCCTCGATCAGGGTGAGCAGCTCGCGCACCACCGCGGGCACCGGACCCGGCCCATAGGGCGGCACCTCACCCAGTCCCTGCCACGCCTCGAAGCCGACGCCGGGCGGCAGCTCGCCGCGCACCGCCTCCAGCAGTCTGTTGATGTACGAACCCGCGTGGAGACTGGCGGCGATCCCGACGACCCTCATCCGGCACCCACAGCGGAGGGAAGGGCGAATCCGGTTGTGCGCATCTTGATCCCTCTCGTCCCAGTGAACGACATACGCCCTGCATGGCGTCGATGGGGAGGAGCCACTGCCCACGACTCCCTGAAGGATGTGGGCCGGTAGTCGGAAACCTGCCCGATGCCGTGGATGTCCAAGACCATCCACTGGTCAAGAAGATGTACTGGCTTGTCGACCTATGCCCGAGCCGCCTGATTTACACCATTGGGCGGTGCGGCTCGGCGTCACGGGGACGCCGGAAGATCAGGACGAGCACGCGCAGCACGAGGATGGCGCAGATGACCAGCAGGTTGTAGCCGATGAGCTCGAACAGGCTCAGGTCGAGCGCGCCGCTCACCCGTGGGCCGCCGTCGGTGCCGAGCAGCAGGACCGCCATCAGCCCCGCGGTGGCGCCCAGCACGGTGAGCAGCACCTGGTGCAGCAGGCCGGTGACGAAGCGGCGGTCGCGGTCGTCGGCGAGCAGGCGCACGTTGAGCCCGAGGCGGCCGTGCTCGGCGGAGCTGGCGATGCGCTCGACCCGCCGGGGCAGGCGGCGCAGCATGGGGATCAGGGCGGCGAGCTCCTGGGTGGCGGCCTCCTTGAGGGTGCCGCCGTCGAGCTTCTCGGACAGGTGACGGCCGGCGAACGCGCGGGCCTCCCCGATGAGGTCGAAGCCGGGCGAGAGTCGTACAAGAGTGCCTTCGAGCGTCGCCAGCGCCCGGAAGACGGCGGCGACCTCCGGCGGGATCGACAGCCCGTACGCGGAGACGATCTTGAACAGGTCGGTGAACATCTGGACGCTGTTCATGCCGGGCCCGAGGTTCTTGGCCATGAACTGGCCGAGCGCCCGCTCCAGCGCGGCCTCGTCGATCTCCTCCGGCCGGGGCACCACCTCCAGCAGCGCGTCGGTCACGCCGAGCGGGTCCTGCCGGTTCATGGCCAGCAGGAAGCGCTGCAGAGCCGAGCGGATGGAGGCGTCGAGGCGGCCGACCGAGCCGAAGTCGAGCAGGCCGAGGCCGCCGTCGTCGAGCAGCATGAGGTTGCCGGGGTGCGGGTCGGCGTGGAAGACGCCTTCCACGAGGATCTGCCTGAGCAGGCAGTCCAGCAGGTCGCGGGCGAGCCGCGGCCCCTGCTCGGCGGAGGCCCTGGTCACCGGCCCGCCCACCAGGCGCTGCATGACCAGCACGCGCTCGGTGCACATGGGGCCGATCGGGGCCGGGTAGGTGACGCCGCCCCCGTTGGTGGCGGCGACGGCCGCCATGTTGACCGCCTCGACGCGGAAGTCCAGCTCTTCCCTGATGGCGATCGCGAAGCCCTCGGCCAGGTCGCCCACGCCGAGCGAGCGGCCCCAGCGGGTCCTGGACTCCAGCGTGCCGGCCAGCCGCCGGACGATGTCGAGGTCCCGGTCCACGGTCGGGCCGATGCCCGGCCGCCGCACCTTCACCACCACGCTCTCACCGGTGTGCAGGCGGGCGGTGTAGGCCTGCGCGATCGAGGCGGCGGCCAGCGGCTCGGTGTCGAACGCGGCGAACACCTTGTCCACCGGCCCGCCGAGCTCGGCGGCGAGCACCGGCTCGATCTGCTCCCAGGGCACCGGCGCCACCTGGTCCTGCAGGAGGCCGAGCTCGTCGATGAACTCGGCCGGCAGCAGGTCACGCCTGGTGGACAGCACCTGTCCGAGCTTGACGAAGGTGACGCCCGCCTCGTCCAGCGCCTCGCGCAGGGAGCGGGCCAGCCGGACCGTGCCCGGCCGGTCCGTCAGGCGCTCGCCCCTGCCGCGCAGGTAGGGGCCGAGGCCGTGCCGGACGGCGATCCTGGTGATCTGGGAGTAGCGCCTGGCCCGGGAGATCCGGCCGCGCAGCGATCGGAAGAACTCCAGCGGCCCCGGGATCGAGCCCGGCGGCACCAGCGCCTCGGCGAGCACCAGGATGACCATCGGGATGAGCACGACGCACATCGCGACGAGGAACAGCACCCACACCGGCCCGATGCCGGGGTCGCCCGCCACCCCGGTGCCGTTCAACGAGCCGAGGATCGGTGACAGCAGCGGCCCGGCCAGGACGAAGGCCAGCAGAGCCGCCAGGAATGTGCGGATCGCCCCGAATCTGACGCCCAGCAGCCGCCGTGCCGCCGTGGCCAGCGCCACGATCATCAGTAACGTGACAAGCGCGACAATCAGTGCGACAGGTGCATCCATGGGGATGAATCATTTCATGGCGCGCGCCTTACGCTCCTCACGCCGGGCGACGAACCTGGCGGCCGTGGTGTCGGCCCTCTCCAGGTAGGCCGACAGCTCCTCGCGAGCCTGCTCCCCCTCGGCGTTGAGACCGGTCTGGTCGAACACCGCCCACTGGCGCAGCACCGGCATGAGCACGTCGTCCAGGTGCAGGCGAAGGTCGTAGATGCCCTCGTTCGCGATGATCATGGCCTTGCGGGCGAAGCCCTGGATGTTGGAGCCGGGCATCTGGAAGGTGGTGACGACATCGGTCACCGCCCGCATGGTCTGGTTGGGGTCCAGCTCGAAGGCGGCCTTGAGCAGGTTGCGGTAGAAGAGCATGTGCAGGTTCTCGTCGGCGGCGATGCGGGCGAGCAGCCGCTCGCAGCCCTCGTCGCCGGAGGCCCTGCCGGTGTTGCGATGCGCGATCCGGGTGGCCAGCTCCTGGAACGACACGTAGGCGAGCTGCTGCAGCATCGTGTCGTACTCGGTGATGAAGCCGCTCTGCATGTGCTCCATGCGGGCCCGCTCCAGCGCGACCGGGTCGACCGCGCGGGTGACGGTCAGATAGTCGCGCAGCGCGGTGCCGTGCCGGTCCTCCTCGGCCGTCCAGCGGTGCACCCAGGTGCCCCAGGCGCCGTCACGGCCGAAGGTGGTGGCGATCTCGTGGTGGTAGCTCGGCAGGTTGTCCTCGGTCAGCAGGTTGACGACGAGCGACACGCGCGCCGGCTCGGGCAGCTTGGAGTGGCTCTCCTGCCAGGCCTCGCCCCCGTAGATGCCGTCGAAGTCACGGCCTTCGCTCCACGGGACGTACTCGTGCGGGAACCACTCCTTGGCCACCTTCTCGTGGCGGTCGAGCTCCCCCGCCACCACGGGCTCCAGCTCGTGCAGGAGCTGCGTCTGGGTCATCGCCATGCAAGGATCCTCTCCCTCAAGGTTACGGCACCGTAAGTTAGATTACCGGAAGGAGATACAGGGCGAATAAGGTGGTCCGTATGCAACCCAGTGTCCGGGGCATTCTGCTGGACGAGGACGAGCGCCTGGTGATCTTCCGGCGCACCGTGCCCGACCGTGACGTCTACTGGTCGGTGCCGGGCGGCCATGTGGAGCCCGGCGACGCGACCCTGGAGCACACCCTGCACCGCGAGCTCCTGGAGGAGCTCGGCGCGACCGTCTCCGCCGTGACCCCGCTGACCACGGTCAGCTACCCGTGGCAGGGCGGGGTCAAGATCCAGCACGTGTACGGATGCCGCCTGCTGTCGATGGATCCGGCCCTGCGGCACGGCCCCGAGTTCGAGGACCCCTCACGCGGCGTCTACGAGGTGGAGCGGCTCCCGCTGGCGGAGTCGGAGATCACCTCACGCCACCTCGTCCCCGAGGCGGTGGCCGCCTACCTGTCGGCCCACATCACGGCCCTGCCGCGGCTCATCGCCGATCCTCGATCTCCCACAGATGGTCGATGACGTGCCAGACGAGCCGCCGCCTGGCGTAGCTCGGCGGCCAGCCGGTCTCCAGCGGCGGCTGCCAGGCGCGTGACAGCGTCTCGGTCAGCTCCGCCCGCATCGCCTCCCGGTCCGCCTGGGACTTCAGCGGCCGATGCTTGACGCCGACCTTGCGGGCGTAGGCGCGCTCGGAGTCCTCCACGTGGTGCACGATCTTGGTCAGGTCGCGCCCGCCGCCGCGCGGGCCCTTGCGCAGGTCCTCCGGCGCGACGGCGGCCACCTCGTCGAACAGCTCCCAGGCGGTCCGCAGCAGCGCCACCTCGCGCCGCGCCGTCGCCTCGTCGAACGGCTGGAGGTCAAGGTCCGGGACCTCGTACGGGACCCCGAAGTCGGTCATGTCGCCGCCCTTCACCTGCGCGACCACCACCGGTTCACCGGGCTCGAACGCCAGCCCGGTCCGCTCGGCGATCACCCGGTAGCGCGGCGCGTAGTCCATGAACCGGTCGATCGCGGCTTGTTCGTCCTTGGCCAGCCGGCACCAGCCGGGCCAGTCCAGCGAGCAGGCGAAGACCTTCTTCGTCCCTAGTTCGAGGTAGATACGGGTCATGCTGCCAGACAATCACTTTCGCTGGTCAGCGTCCTGCGGGTTCGACCAGATCGATCAGATCGGCGACCGAGTCGACGATCAGGGAGGGGCGGTAGGGGAAGCGGTCGATCTCGTGGCGCTGAGTGACACCGGTGAGCACGAGAATGGTGAACAGGCCCGCCTCCATGCCGGAGACGATGTCGGTGTCCATCCGGTCGCCGATCATGGCGGTGGTCTCGCTGTGGCCGCCGATCTCGTTGAGCGCGCTGCGCATCATCCGCGGGTTGGGCTTGCCGACGAAGTACGGCTCCACGCCCGTGGCCCGGGTGATCATGGCGGCGACCGCGCCGCAGGCGGGCAGTGAGCCCTCGGTCGAGGGGCCGACCGGGTCCGGGTTGGTGGCGATGAAGCGGGCGCCCGCCTCGATGAGGCGGATGGCGCGGGTGATCTGGGTGAAGCTGTAGGTGCGGGTCTCGCCGAGCACCACGTAGTCGGGGTCGAGGTCGGTGAGCACGTAGCCGGCCGCGTGCATCGCGGTGGTCAGCCCGGCCTCGCCGATCACGTAGGCGGAGCCGCCCGGCCGCTGGTCGTCGAGGAACTGCGCGGTGGCCAGCGCCGAGGTGTAGATGGACTCGGCCGGCACGTCGAGACCGGCGCCGGCCAGCCGTACGGACAGGTCGCGCTGGGTGTAGATGGAGTTGTTCGTCAGGACCCTGAAGGGCATGCCTGACTCGCTGAGCCGCTTGATGAAGGTGTCGGCCCCTGGCACCGGCTGCCCCTCGTGAACGAGGACGCCGTCCATGTCGGACAGCCAGTAGTCGATCTTCTTACGGTCGGTCACGTGGCCCATCGTACCGATTCCGGCATATCGACTTCCCACCCCGTACGTGAACAATGTTCTTCATGTCGTTCACCGAATCCGCGCAGGACATGCGGGACGAGCTCGTCCAGTTGCGTCACTCGCTGCACACCACACCGGAGCTGGGCCTGGCGCTGCCGCGCACCCAGGAGAAGGTGCTCGCCGCCCTCGACGGGCTGCCGCTGGAGATCACCCTCGGCTCGGGCCTCAGCTCGATCACCGCCGTCCTGCGGGGCGGCCGGCCGGGGCCCGCCGTGCTGCTGCGCGGGGACATGGACGCGCTGCCCGTCGCCGAACGCAACGACCTGCCGTACATCTCCCAGATCGACGGGCGGATGCACGCCTGCGGGCACGACCTGCACACCACGATGCTGGCGGGTGCCGCGCACCTGCTGAACGCCCGGCGCGAGGAGCTGGCGGGGGATGTGATCTTCATGTTCCAACCAGGTGAGGAGGGGTATGAAGGCGCCAAGCACATGATCGACGAGGGGGTGCTGAACGTGACGGGCACGCCTCCGGTCGCCGCCTACGGCATGCACGTCGTCTCCTCGATCCTGCCACCGAAGGTGTTCGCCTCCCGGCCCGGCCCGATCATGGCGGCGGCCGACGTGTTCACCGTGACGGTCAAGGGCAGTGGCGGGCACGGCTCCACCCCGCACCGGGCCAAGGACCCGATCCAGGCTGGCTGCGAGATGGTCTCGGCGCTGCAGTCGATGGTCACCAGGACGTTCGACGTGTTCGATCCCGTCGTGGTCACGGTGGGCAGTTTCCACGCCGGGTCCACCGACAACGCCATCCCGGACGAGGCCCGCTTCGAGGCCACGGTGCGCACCTTCAGCAAGAGCAACCGGGCGCTGGTGAAGCGGCGGCTGGTGGAGGTGGTGGAGGGCATCGCGGCGGCGCACGGGCTGGGCGTGGAGGCGTCGTTCGGGATGGGCTATCCGGTGACGGTCAACGATCCCACCGAGGCCGACTTCGCCGGGCGGACGGCGGACGCGCTGTTCGGGCCCGGCCGTTACTTCGTCGCGCCGCAGCCGGTCATGGGCTCGGAGGACTTCTCGTACGTGCTGGCGGAGGTGCCGGGCGCGTTCGTCTTCCTCGGCGCCTGCCCGCCGGACCGCGACCCGGCGACCGCGGCCTACAACCACTCCCCCGAGGCGCAGTTCGACGACGCGGTGCTGCCGGACGGGGCCGCGCTCTACGCCTCGCTCGCGCACACCCGGCTGAGCGCCGCCGATGCGAGCCTGGGCGGTTGACCGGCCCGGCCCGATGGGGTCCCGGCCGCTGCGGATGGTGGAGCGGCCGGTGCCGGTCCCCCGGCCCGGCGAGGTGCTGGTGCGCGTCGAGGCGTGCGGCGTGTGCCGGACCGACCTGCACCTGGCGGAGGGGGATCTGGCGCCGCACCGGCCGCTGACGACGCCCGGCCATCAGGTGGTGGGGCGCGTGGTGCGGCCCGACGGGAGCGACGGGGGCCGCGTCGGCGTGGCCTGGCTGCGCTCGACCTGCGGAAGCTGCCGCTACTGCCTACTCGGCAGGGAGAACCTCTGCCCCCGCTCCACCTACACCGGCTGGGACGCCGACGGCGGCTTCGCCGAGTATCTGACGGCGCCCGCCGCGTACGTCTACCCGCTCCCTGAGGACGTGCCGGCCGAGCGGCTGGCGCCGCTGCTGTGCGCGGGGATCGTCGGCTACCGGGCGCTGCTGCGCTGCGACCTGCCGCCGGGCGGCCGGCTGGGCGTGTACGGCTTCGGCGCGTCGGCGCACCTGACCGCGCAGGCCGCGATCGCGCTGGGCGCCGTCGTGCACGTGGTCACCAGGGCGGCCGCGCACCGGGAGCTGGCCCTGGAGCTGGGCGCCGCCTCCGCGCTGGACCGGCCGCCGGAGCCGCTCGACGCGGCCATCCTGTTCGCGCCCGCCGGCGAGCTGGTGCCCGTCGCGCTGGAGGCGCTCGATCGGGGCGGCACGCTCGCCGTGGCCGGGATCCATCTGACCGACATCCCGTCGCTGAACTACGACCGGCACCTGTTCCAGGAGCGGACGCTGCGCAGCGTCACCGCCAACACCCGCGCGGACGGCCGCGCTTACCTGGATCTGGTACGAGCGCATCCGCCCGTGGTACGCAGCGTCCCCTACGCCTTCGAGGACGCTGACCAAGCCCTGACAGATCTGTCCAATGACCAGGTCAAAGGCGCTGCCGTTCTGCACGTATGCTGATGACACGCAGCGTGGAAAGAAGCGTCATCTCGCAGGGGCATGAAGGAAAGTTACATTAGCCTCACAACCACTGGAGATTATTGACGCGCCCTGCCCCTGACCGTAGGGTCCGGTCAACCCCAACAGATCCTCATCAGGTCCGAACTTCCCCGGAGCGGTACATGAAGCGACTAGCAGCGGTAGTGACGCTGGCGAGCCTCGCCGCCGTCACGGCCTGCAGCGGCGGCGGCACCACCAACCAGTCCGGTTCGGGCGGTGGGGGCGGCCTCTTCACCACGATCGACGTGAACAGGCCGGGCATCGACGCGAACGCCCCCGCCAACCCGTACAACCCGAAGGGCAATTCCTTCCTGGGTTACAACGCGATGAAGCTCGCCTGGGTCAAGAACCACCTGACCGACCCGAACCAGTTCTATCCGGGCATCGCCGAGAGCTGGGAGATCGCCCCGGACAACTCGTCGATCACCATCAAGCTGCACCCGGACAACAAGTGGTCCGACGGCAAGCCGGTGACCGCCGAGGACGTCAAGCTCTCCATCGGCATCGCCTACACCCAGGGCAGCACCGCCTTCGCCATCACGCCGGGCGCGGCGGGCGCGGCCGCGGACGTGGAGGTCGTCGACGCGCAGACGGTCAAGGTCACGCAGGACATGGACAACCCGAGCGCCAAGTTCGCCCGGGGCGTCCTCGACACCTTCGTCGCCCCCGCGCACGTGTGGAACAGCGTGCTGCCCGCCGACTTCTGGGACAAGCTCAAGGCTTCCCGCGGCACCGGCGCCGACGCCGAGAAGGCGCGCGAGGAGATCACCGCCCTGGGCGAGAAGATCATCGCCTTCGCGCCGCCGAAGGACACCTCCGCCGGCCCCTTCATCCTGGAGCGGGTGAACCCGGGCGAGGCCCTGCTGGTCAAGAACAAGAACTTCTACAACGCCGCCAAGGTCGCTCCCGACCAGGTGAAGTTCCTCAACTACACCGGCAACGAGCAGATCTGGAACTACCTGATCTCCGGCAAGCTCGACCACGCCGGCTTCACCGCGGCCCCGGCCGACGTGATGAACCGGATCAAGCAGGCTCCCGGCAGCAACATCATCAAGGGCTTCTCACCGGTGGCCGTCGGCCTGGCCTTCAACCAGACCAAGAAGCCGTACGACAACGTGCACGTGCGCAAGGGCCTGGCCTACCTCATCAATCGTGAAGAGGTCGTCAAGGTCGCCTCGCCCGAGGGCGGCACCGCGGCGGTGACCACCTCCGGCATCCACCAGAAGCCGGCCCAGGAGTGGCTCGGCGCCGAGCTCAACTCGCTGGAGCCCTACGCGTTCGACGTGGCCAAGGCCGAGGCGGAGTTCAAGGAGGCCGGACTGCAGAAGAAGGACGGCAAGTGGGCGCTGGCGGACGGCAAGCCGTGGAAGGTCACGATGACCGCGCCGGCCGGCTTCTCCGACTGGATCTCCGCCCAGGAGAACATCAAGGGCCAGCTCACCAAGAACGGTGTGGACGCCGAGGTCGTCACGGTCGCCGACTACCCCCTCTACCTGGAGGAGCTCGCGGCCGGCAAGTACGACGCCGGATTCTGGCTGCTCGCGCTCGGCCCCGCGCCGTACGACATCTTCCAGCGCTTCTTCGGCGCCTCCAACGGCTGGACCAACGTCGCGGGCAAGATCAAGCACTCCCCTGCGGGCAAGGCCGGCAACTGGATGGGCAGCGCTGAGGAGATCGACATCGAGGGCGTCGGCAAGGTCAACCCCGGGGAGCTGACGGGCAAGCTCAACGCCGCCAGCGCCGACGAGGCCAAGCCGATCATGCTCCAGCTGGCCAAGGCGGCCAACCAGGACCTGCCCGCCATCCAGCTCTGGGACTACGTGAACACCCAGTTCACCAACACCAGTCGCTTCAGCGGCTTCCCCGAGCAGGAGAGCGACCTGCTGCGTCTACCGGCCGGCGTCTGGATGCAGCTCGGCATGGTGAAGAAGGCGCCATGACCACAATGGTCATCGCACGGCGACTCGCGGGCCACCTGGCCCGCGGGCTCGTCATGATCCTCGTTGTCGCCACGATCAGCTTCTTCATCATCCGCAACATCCCCGGCGACCCCGTCGCGGCCCGCTACCAGAAGCTGCTCGAGCAGGGCATGTCACCAGAGGCCGCCGAGCGCGCCACGGCCGTCATGTACGGCTTCCTGCCCGACGGGACGCTCGGCGAGCAGTACCGCGACTACCTGTTCGGACTGTTCCGCTTCGACCTCGGCGTATCGGTCGTCAACCCGGGCACCCCGGTGACGTCGGTGCTGGCCGAGGCGGCCAAATGGACCGTTCTACCGGTGCTGGCGGGCACGCTGCTGAGCTTCCTGGTCGGCGTCATCATGGGCGTCTACGCGGCCATCAAGCGCTCGGGAAAGCTCGGCGACGTGCTGGCCGTCTCCGGCTCACTGCTGCACGGCGTGCCGCAGTACGTCCTGGCCCTGCTGATGGGCGCGATCTTCACGACACTCATCCCGATCCTGCCGTCGGGCGGCACCGCGGACATCCTCTTCGAGCCCGGGTTCAACGCCGGCTACATCGGCTCGCTGATCGAGCACGCCACCCTGCCGGTCGTGACCTACGCGCTGGCCAGCTACGGCGGCTGGATCCTGGCCATGAAGTCGAGCGTGGTCACCGTGCTCGGCGACGACTTCATCCTGGCGGCCGAGCTGCGCGGGATGAAACGGTCGATCATCTTCCGCTACGTGGCGCGCAACGCGATCCTGCCGCTGTTCACGATTCTCGCCCTCTCGCTGGGCCTGCTGTTCGGCGGCTCGATCTTCATCGAGCGGATCTTCAACTATCCGGGGCTGGGCTTCCTGCTCATCGACAGCATCACCAACCGTGACTACGCGCTGATGGGCGGTGCGTTCCTGCTCATCACCGGGGCGATCATCGTGGCCAACATCCTGGCCGACCTCTTCTACACAGTGATCGACCCCCGGGTCCGCTCCAGCGAGGAGGCATCGTCATGAGCAGTGTCATCCTGGAGACCGGCGGCACGGCCGCGACCATGCGCCGCAACTTCTGGGCGGGCGTCTGGCGGGTGATGAAGCGCAAGCCCAGCCGCCTGGTCGGCGCCATCATCGTGCTCGGCTTCGCCTTCATGGGCGTGTTCGGGCCGATGTTCTACCCCGAACTGCTGCCGCGCGACACCTCCGCCCTGTACGCGCCGATGAGCGCCCAGCACTGGTTCGGCACCGACGGCCAAGGCCGCGACGTGGTGGCCCTGGTCATCACCGGCTCGCGTTACGTGCTGCTGAGCGCGCTGGTCACCGCCGTCATCACGGTGGTGCTCGGCACCACGATCGGCCTGTTCTCCGGCTTCAAGCGGGGCCGATGGGACACCGTGCTGATGCGGCTGACCGACATGAAGCTCACCATCCCGGGACTGCCGCTGCTGCTGGTGCTGTCGACCGTCTGGAAGTTCGGCAGCGCCGTGGAGATGGGTCTGCTGCTCGGGCTGCTCGGCTGGGGCGGTGTGGCGCGGGCGGTGCGCTCGCAAACGCTGTCGCTGCGCGAGCGCGGCTTCATCGAGGCGGCGCGCGGGCTCGGCCTGTCCACGAGCCACATCGTGGGCAAGGAACTGCTGCCCAGCATGGCGCCGTACATCGCGATGAACATGCTCATCGCGGTCACCGGCGCCGTGTACGCGCAGGTGGGCCTGTTCTTCCTGGGCGTGCTGCCTTACGAGGCGGACAACTGGGGCGTCATGCTCAACCTCGCCGTGTTCGGCGGCGGCGCTCTGACCACGACGGCGGCCCTGCCGTACATGCTGGCGCCGCTGCTCGCGATCCTGCTGCTGACGCTCGGCATCGTGCTCGTGGTGGACGCCATGGACGAGATCTTCAACCCCCGGCTGCGGGAGGAGTAGCAGTGCCAGAACAAGCG
Source organism: Nonomuraea glycinis (assembly GCF_035920485.1). Lineage (GTDB taxonomy): Bacteria > Actinomycetota > Actinomycetes > Streptosporangiales > Streptosporangiaceae > Nonomuraea > Nonomuraea glycinis. The sequence goes on along the minus strand of NZ_CP109166.1, from coordinate 6,793,805 downwards.
CCGGGAGTGCGCATCGACGGCCTCACGGTCGTCTACAAGACGGCGGCGGGCGAGCTGCCCGCCGTGCGTGACATCAGCCTGACCCTGGAGCCCGGCACCATCACCGGCATCGTCGGCGAGTCCGGCTCCGGCAAGTCGACGCTGGCCCTGTCGCTGCTGAACGCGGTCCAGCCGCCGGGCCGGATCGCGGCCGGCAGCGTCGAGATCGACGGCCTCGGCGACGTGGTGGGCCTGCGGGGCGAGGAGCTGCGCAAGGCCAGGGGCAGGCACGTCGGGTACGTCTTCCAAGCCGCCCAGAACTCCCTGAACCCTCTCAAGACAGTCGGCAAGCAGCTGCTCGACCTGGGCCGCTCGCACGGCGTGGAGGACCTGCGGGGCCTGGTCCGCGAGGCCAAGGAGCTGCTGGGCCGGATGGGCCTGGACGGCGCCCGGGTGCTCGACTCGCACCAGCACGAGCTGTCGGGCGGCATGCGCCAGCGCGTCGGCATCATGCTGGCGCTGGTGCTCAACGCCCACCTGGTGGTGCTGGACGAGCCGACCACCGCCCTGGACATGATCACGCAGGCGAACATCCTGAAGATCGTCCGTGAGGTGCACGCCGAGCGCGGCCTGACCACCCTGGTGATCACGCACGACATCGGCGTGGTGGCCGAGGTCGCCGACCGGCTCGCCGTCATGTACGGCGGGCGGCTGGTGGAGCAGGGTCCCACCCGCGAGGTGCTGGGCGCGCCCAGCCATCCTTACACCAGGGGCCTGATCAAGGCCATCCCGCGCCTGGTGGGCGACATCGACGAGGCCCAGGCACTGCCGGGCCGGCCGCCGACGCTGACCTCGGTGCCGGACCAGGGCTGCGTCTTCAGGGACCGGTGCCCGCTGCGCATGGACGTCTGCGACACCGTGGACCCGGCGGCGGTCCCGCTCGGATCGAGGATCGTCGCCTGCCATGCGGTGAACGTGAAGGAGCACGCGTGATTACCGGCCAGGGCATCGTCAAGACCTTCAAGCAGCGCGGCAACATCCTGGGCGGCCGGGAGGTGCGGGCGCTGCGCGGGGTGGACTTCGCCATCCCCAAGGGCGGCGCGGCGTCGTTCATCGGCGAGTCCGGCTGCGGCAAGACCACGCTGGGCCGGATCATCGCCGGACTGGAGTCCTACGACGAGGGCGAGCTGGTCATCGGCGACACGGCCATGTCGGAGCTGAAGCACAAGCAGCGGCAGCCGCACTTCCGCAAGATCCAGCTGATCCACCAGGACCCCTACTCCGCGCTCAACCCGACCCGGACCATCCACCAGACGCTGAACGCCCCGCTGAGCCTGCGCGCCAAGCAGACCGGCCGGTCGAAGAAGTGGATCGAGGAGCGGGCGGCCGAGGTGCTGTCGCTGGTGGGGCTGGACGCGGGCACCGTGCTGGCCCGCTACCCGCACCAGCTGTCCGGCGGGATGCGCCAGCGGGTCGTGATCGCCCGCGCGCTGACGGTCGACCCGGAGATGCTGGTCGCCGACGAGGCCGTGTCGATGATCGACGTGTCGCTCCGGCTGGGCATCCTGGCCCTGCTGAAGGACCTGCGCGAGCGGCTCGGCGTCAGCGTGCTGTTCATCACCCACGACGTGGCCACCGCCCGCTACATCGGCGGCGACGGCGAGCTGTACGTGATCTACCGTGGTCAGGTCGTCGAGCGCGGCCCGGTGGACACGGTCATCGCCGACCCGGTGCACCCGTACACGCAGTCGCTGCTGTCGGCCATCCCGGTGCTGCACGGGCTGGAGCAGCCCGGCGAGCAGCCGGTGGTGCCGCTGGAGCCGCTGGACCAGCTCCTGGACGACACCGGCTGCCTGTTCACCGGGCGCTGCCCGTTCCGCGGCGAGCGGTGCGCCGGGGAGCGCCCGCTGCTGCAGGTCACGGAGGGGGTCCCGCAGGAGCACGCCTGTTTCTATCCGGAGCGCCGCAGCGTGATCGCGCGCCCGCTGAGCGAGGTGTGACGTGGCCGCTGCCGAACGGGTCCGTCTCGCCGGGGCGGCCGAGCTGGACGAGGCCGGCGAGGTGGCGCGGGCGGCGCTGACGTACGAGGCCGGCGAGGGGGCCGAGCTGGTGCGGCGGCTGGCCCGCCCGCCGCGGGACCGGCGCTGGACGGCGTTGCTGGCCGACGGCGGCGTCGCCATGGCGTCGATGTCCACCGCCGACCCGGCCGTCGGCCACCTCGACCTGCTGGCCGTGCACCCGGACGCGCAGGGGCGCGGGCTCGGGCTCGGGCTGGTGCGCGCGGCCGAGGACTGGCTGCGCGAGCAGGGCGCGCTACGGGCCCGCTTCGCCGGCAATCCGCCGTGCTACGCCTGGCCGGGCATCGACGTGCGCTACACCGCCGCCGCCTGCCTGGCCGAGGGGCTCGGCTACGAGCGCTACCAGGTCGCCTGGAACATGACCGCCGACCTCGACGACGCGGATCTGAGCGTGGCCGAGGGCCTGGAGCGGCTGGCGGAGGCCGGCGTGGCCGTGCACGCGGCCGGCCCGCCGGCGAGCGAGGACCGCGAGCGGGTGGTGGCGTTCGTCCGCGAGCACTGGAACGACAGCTGGGCGTGGGAGGCCGCCACCGCCACCGGCGTGCACTACGCCGAGCGGGACGGCGCCGTCCTGGCCTTCGCCGCGTGGGGCGCCAGGCCCGGCTGGTTCGGCCCGACGGGGACCGCGCCGGCCGCCAGGAAGCTCGGGCTGGGCCGGGTGCTGCTGCGCCGCTGCCTGGCCGACCAGCGCGCGGCCGGCCAGCGGACCGCCCAGATCGGCTGGGTCGGCCCGCTGCGGTTCTACTCACGCGCCGTCGGCGCCCGCGCCGAACGGGTCTTCTGGCTGTACGGGCGCGAACTGGCGTGAAGTCACCCGTACAGGAGCGATCCGTCGGGGTGGCCGGGCTCGGGGCAGAGCGCGCGCGGATCCTCGCCGGCGTCCAGGCTCCGGCTGAGCGTGTCGGAGCCCCACAGGTGGTCCAGGAACAGCTCGGTCCCCCGCCAGACCAGGTCGTCGGCGTACAGGGTGCGGGCCACGTGCAGCATCGACAGGCCCGTCAGCACGGGCCGGAACGCCGACGCGTCGTGCACGTGCAACTGGACGCCGCTCACGGGGGTGCCGGCGTGCTTGTGGAACGTCGGGGTGAACCACGTCTGCCGGAACCGCACCCCCGGCAGGCCGAGCGCGGTGAGCGCGGGCGCGAACCTGTCGTCCGCGTACGGTGCGCCGACCAGCTCGAACGGCCGGGTGGTGCCGCGCCCCTCGGAGAAGTTCGTCCCCTCGAACAGGCCGGTGCCCGGATAGACCAGGGCGGTGTCGGGCGTCGGCATGTTCACCGACGGCATCACCCAGGGCAGGCCGGTGGCGGCGAAGGTGAGCTCGCGCCGCCAGCCTTCCATCCGGATCACCCGCAGGTCCACGTCGAAGCCGAACAGCGTGGCCAGCTCGCCGGCCGTCCTGCCGTGCCGCAGCGGCAGCGGGAACCTGCCCACGAAGCTGGCGAACGCCAGATCGAGCGGCGGCCCCTCGGTGATCGTGCCGCCGAGCGGATTGGGCCGGTCGAGCACCACGAACCGCAGCCCCAGCCGCGCCGCCGACGCCAGCAGGTCGTACATCGTCCAGACGTAGGTGTAGAAGCGGGCGCCCACGTCGGCGATGTCGAACACCAGCGTGTCCACGCCGGAGCGCGCCACCAGCTCGTCCAGCGCCTGGCCTGCGGCCTTGTGCGTGTCGTAGATCGGCAGTCCGGTGCGGCGGTCCACGGTGTCCGGCTCGCTGAAGTTCGCCTGCGCGGTGCCCCGGACGCCGTGCTCGGGCCCGAACAGCGCGGTGAGCGGCACACCGGCCGCCATCAGGGCGTCGACGGTGTGGGTCAGGTCGGGCAGGACGCCGGTGGGGTTGGTGATCAGGCCGAGGCGGGATCCGCCCGCCAGCGAGGGATCCGCGGCCAGCCGTTCGGCGCCGGTTCGTACATAGGTCATAACCCCATAGTCTGAAAGATATTTACAACAGATACGTAAAGGGTGGAAATTAGCGTCATGATTGATTCGCTACCCGAGCTGCCCACCGAGCAGAGCGATCCCCGCTACAGCCAGATCGATCAGCTCCCCACGGGCGAGATCGTCAAGCTGATGAACGAGGCCGACGCGAGCGTGCCCGCGGCCGTCGCGCTGGCCGTGCCCGCCATCACCGGCGCGATCGAGGCGATCGCGGCCCGCATGCTCAAGGGCGGCCGGCTGCTCTACGTCGGCGCGGGCACGTCGGGGCGGCTGGCGGTCCTCGACGCCTCCGAATGCCCGCCCACCTTCGGCACCGACCCCGAGCTCGTGCAGGGCGTCATCGCCGGCGGCCCGGACGCGCTGACCCGCTCCGTCGAGGGCGCCGAGGACGACGCCGAAGCCGGCGCCGCCGCGCTCGCCGGCCTTGACGTGGGCCCGCTCGACTCGGTGGTGGGCGTCTCCGCCAGCGGGCGCGCCCCCTTCGTGCTGGGCGCACTGGCCGAGGCGACCCGGCGGGCGGCGCTGACCGTCAGCCTGTCCTGCAACGACGGCGCGCCGCTGTCGGCCGCCGCCGAGCACCCCATCGAGGTGGTCGTGGGACCCGAGGTGGTGACCGGCTCCACCCGGCTCAAGGCCGGCACCGCCCAGAAGCTGGTGCTCAACATGATCTCCACGGTCTCGATGGTCCGGCTCGGGCGGACGTACGGCAATCAGATGATCGAGATGTCGGCGATGAACACCAAGCTCGCGGGCCGGGCGGTGCGCATGGTCAGCGACATCGCCGGCGTCGGCCGCGAGGTCGCCGCCGAGGCCCTGGACGCGGCCGGGGGGCAGGCCAAGGTGGCGGTGCTGATGATCCAGCACAGCCTGGACGCCGAGCAGGCCCGCGCCCTGCTGCACTCCCACGGCGAGCGCCTCAGCGACGCCCTGAGCGGCTGAACACCTGACGAGGCTGAAGCGGCCTTACGGTGCGCTCGCCTGACGGGGCCGGGAAGCTTACGGGGCTGAGCGGATCGCCCCGCCCTGCCGCGCTCCGAGCGGCTGCGGCGGTCTGGAGCGGGTGCGCTCACGGGGACGAGAGAACGGGGATGTGGGGGAATGTCTGATCGGCTGGACGCCATCCTGGCGGAAGCGGTGCCGCGCGTGTGCTCGGCCGCGGTGGCACTGATCGCGGTGGACGGGGCGGTGGTGGCCGCCCGCGCCACCGGAGAGCTGATCCGGTACGGCGACGCCGCCTTCACCTTCGCCGAGGACAGACCGCCCGCGCGGCGCGACTCGGTCTTCGACCTGGCGTCGATCAGCAAGCTGTTCACCACGTCCGTCATCGGGTCGCTGGTGGAGAAGGGGCTGCTGGATCTGGACGAGCCGGTGGCGACCTGGCTGCCGGGACGCGACGCCAGGATCACGATGCGCCGCCTGCTGACCCACACGGCCGGGTTCCAGCCCACCCGGCGCATCGACCTGGAGCTGCCGGACGCCGACCCGGCCACCCGCCTGGCCGTCATGCTGGACACGCCCATCACCGCGCCGGTCGGCGGGCCGTACCTCTACTCGGACGTCGGCCTGATCATGGCGGGCCGGGTGGCCGAGGTGGCCGGCGGCGCGCCGCTCGACGAGCTGGTCCGCGCCCGCGTCACCGGAGTGCTGGGGATGGCCGGCACCGGTTACCGGCCCGCGGCCGGCCTGCTGCCCCGGATCGCCGCCACGGAGTGGAAACCCGAGCGCCCGGGGCCCGGCTGCGTGCGCGGCGCGGTCCACGACGAGACCTCCTACGCGCTCGGCGGCGTCGCCGGGCACGCGGGGGTGTTCGGCACCGCCGACGACCTGCTGCGCCTCGGCGAGGCGCTCCGGCTCGGCGGCGGCCCCATGCTGGGCCCGGAGATGGTGGCCGAGATGCTGCGCGACCAGGGGGCCGAGGGCGCGCCGTTCCGGCACGGGCTCGGCGTCCGGCTGGGCGACCCCGGCATCGTCGGCCCGCTGGAGGGCGCCTTCGGCCACTCCGGCTTCACCGGCACCAGCCTGGTCGTCGACCCGGCGCACCGGCTGACGGTGATCCTGCTGACCAACGCCGTACACCCGCTGCGCGGCCGCGACGGCATCCGCGACCTCCGCACCGCCGTCGCCACCGAGGCCCTGCACCTGGCCCGCCGAACGTAGCCGCCTGGCCCGCCGACCCAGACCGGCCCGCCGGACGTAGCCTGGCTCCTGAAGCCCCGGAAGGAGCGCACCCGTGCCCGTGCACCTGAATCACACCATCGTGGCGGCCCGCGACAGGGACGCGACCGCCGAATTCCTGACGGACGTTCTCGGCCTGCCACCCGCCACGACCTTCGGACCGTTCAAAGTGGTCTCGCTCGGCAACGACGTCTCGCTCGACGTCGTCCAGGCCGGCCCCGACGTGCACCCCCAGCACTACGCCTTCCTGGTCGGGGAGGACGAGTTCGACGAGATCTGGGGGCGCATCAAGCGCTACAACCTCACCTACTACGCCGACCCGTACCACCGGCAGGCCGGCCAGATCAACACCAACGACGGCGGCCGCGGCCTCTACTGGCTCGACCCGAACGGCCACAACCTGGAGATCATCACCGTCCCGTACGGCGGCTGACCCAGCGGGGACGACGTCAGGGCAGGCGCTGAAGACCGCGTTCAGGCCGATGGGGCCAGCACCTCCAGGGCCTCCTCGGCCCGGCGCAGCGCCTCCTTCGGGTCGGCGGAGATGATGTCCGGGGCGAAGTTGAGGTCGTGGAACACCTCCGTCACCCCTTCGGCCGCGAGCGCGGCCAGGTCACTCCGGATCTCCGCCACCGTGCCCTGGAGCGGCCGCCGGTCCGGGCCGCCGCCCTCGTTGATCCGCGTCACCCCCCGGCAGACGAACCGCAGCGCCTCAGGATCCCGGCCCGCCTCCTCGGCCACCGCCTTGATCATGCGGATCCGCGGCCCGATGGCCGACAGGTCCTCCTTGCTGGAGCTGACCCACCCGTCCGCCAGCCGGCCCGCGCGCCGCAGCGCCGCGTCGGTCTTGCCGCCGAGCAGGAGGGGCGGCGGCGGGGACGGCTTGGGCGCGATGTGGGACGGCGGGATCCGGTAGAACTCGCCCTCGTGCTCGACCACCTCGTCCGTCCACACCTTGCGCAGCACCTCGACGAACTCCTCGCCTCTGTCTCCCCGGCGCTCGAAGCCCGTGCCCGTGGCCTCGAACTCCTCCGGCACCCAGCCGAGCCCGATCCCGGCCGTCAGCCTGCCGCCGGAGAGGATCTGCAGCGTGGCGAGCTGCTTGCCCAGCATGGCCGGCTGGACGTAGGCGTTGAGCACGGCCACACCGAGCCGGATGGAGCGCGTCGCCCCGGCCAGGTAGGACAGGGCGACGAGCGGATCGTGGGCGCTGCGGTAGGTCTGCCCCATCGGGTGCCCGACGGGATAGAGCAGCCGCTGAAAGGTCCACAGCTCGTGATAGCCGAGCTCCTCCGCCCGGGTGGCCACGCGGCGCATGTGGTCGGGGGTGGCCCAGGGCCCTGACTGAGGCACGGCGAAACCTATTCTCATGAGCCCTAGTCTGTACGAGTGGGTCTTGAGGCGGAGCTGGCAGGGGTCGCGGGAGCGTACGGCGGCAGGGGTGAGCCCGTCCTCCATCCGACGCGGACGGACGTGGTGGTGCTGCGCCGTGGCGAGGTCGTGGTCAAGGCGCACTCGTTACGCGACGACGTGGAGGCGCTGCGGCCACGGCTGCGCGCGACCGCCTCGGCCGCGCTGGCCGGAATCATGCTGGCGCCGCTGGAGCCGGAGGTGCTGTCGGTGGCGGGCCGCGCGGTGACGGTCTGGCCGGCCGGGCGCCCCATCAGGCAGGACGAGACGGACTCCGCGCCCTGGGAGGAGGGGGCGAGGCTGCTCGCCCGGCTGCACGCCGTCCCGCTCACGCTGCTGCCGGCGCTGCCTCCCGCGGGCGGTCCCGCCCGGGCGGCCCGCGCGGTGCGGCGCATGACCGGCGACGGCCCCGTCGAGCAGCTCGTACGGCGGGCGTTCGCGGAGTTGCCCGCCCCGGAGCGGCTCCCGGCCCTGGCGACCCATGGCGACTGGCACCTGGGCCAGCTCGTCCGGCGGGACCGCTGGCTGCTCATCGACGTGGACGACCTCGGCGTGGGCGACCCGGCCTGGGACCTTGCCAGACCGGCCGCCTGGTACGCCGCGGGGTTACTCGAACCTGCCGTCTGGGATCGCTTTCTGGGCGCTTACCAAGCCTCCGGCGGGCCCGCGCTGGGCGCCGGTCAGGACCCGTGGCAGCGCCTCGACCTGCCCGCCAGGGCGCTGACCGTGCAACTGGCCGCGGTGGCGGTGGTCAACGCCGCCCGCGAGAGCCGGGAACTCGACGAGGTCGAGCATTCGTTGGTCGAATCGTGCAACAGAATCGTCAGAGCATGACGGCGTTGCGCGCGGTAGGTTTTGGTCAACACCACGAGGCCGAGGAGACCGACTAGATGCAGTGCCCGAAGTGCCGCGGAAACATGCGGACATATGAGCGCAACGGCGTCCACATCGAGCAGTGTGACGGCTGCCGGGGAATCTTCCTGGACTACGGCGAGCTCGAGACGCTGTCCCGGATGGAGTCGGCCTACCACGCCGCTCCCCCGCCTCCCGCGCCCGGCCCGGCGTGGGGAGCCCCTCAGCACCACGGCGGCCACGGCGGCCACTACGGTCACAAGCGCCAGCGCAGCTGGGTCAACCAGCTGTTCTCGACCTGATCGAGCGAGCCGGCCGCGCGCCCCTGGTGCGCGGCCCGCTTCGTACGGCCGGCTCAGCCGAGGAACACGGCAGCTCAGCCGGGGAAACGGCCGGCTCAGCCGGGGAAGTCGTCGGGGTCGACCGGTGAGGTGCGGGCGTTGCCGCCGGTGATCGCGTGCAGGGTGATGCGCCAGTCGGTCCAGCGGATCTGCGTGGCGGTGATCGTCGTCTTGAACTTCACGGACTTCTGAAACCGCTGGAAGCTGCATTCGCGGTTGAAGGCGCCCCTCTTGCGGTCCCAGTCGACGCCGTGGGTGAAGTAGACCCGGTAGGTGCCGTCGCTGACGTTGTTGATCTTGAACTTGGCCTTCCTGCGCACGTACACGCTGAGCACTTTCGACTTGCCGCGCATCACGTTGATGACCGCGTCGCGGCTGCCGCCGTTGTGGATCTGCAGGAAGCTGCGCCCGCCCAGGCCGCTCTTGCGCAGGAAGGTGCCGTTGCTCAGCCGCCTGGTCTGCTTCTTGCCCGCCTTCACCGACACGATGTCGGCCGGGTAGTCGCCGGCCGACTGCAGCGCCTCGCCCGTCTTGTCGAGCTCGGACAGCGAGCCGCCGAGGTCGGCGAGCACGGCGGGCGGGGTGCACAGGTCGAAGGCGCCGACCTTGACCGCGGTCGCGTCGAGATCGCCCGCCACCTGGCGCAGGCTGGCGACGTAGGCGTCGTGCTGGGCCTGGACCTCGGGCGGCGGCGCCAGCGCGGCGAGCTCGGTGGCGGCGCCGTCGAGCGCCTTCCTGGTCCGTTCCACCCGCTGGTCCAAGGTCTTGACGGTGCGCGCGGCCACCATCGACTTGATCGCGCCGCTCATGCTCTTCTGCCTGGTGGCGAGCTCGGTCTTGTACGCCTCGGCGGTCAGCGCGCTCGGCGTGGGGCTCTGCTCCACCGAGGTGCCGGGGTCGCCGCCTCCGGCGACGCCGCTCGCTCTGGGCTCGCCGCCGGTCAGGGTGGGGCCCGTCGAGGTGCACGCGCTGAGCGTGAGTGTCGCCAGGGCGAGTGCGCAGGGAATCATCCGGGAGGCAGCCACCCGCCACACTATTTCCCGCTTCATCCCACCACGTCAATCTGCGTTCAAGCCACTACACCCTTTATGTCCCGCAGCAGGTGACAGGCCACGACCATCGACTGATTCGCCCCGTTCGTCCTAGAGTCGGCTCATCCCCCCACTGGAGGTCAGGCATGTCGAGCATCCCCGTCCTGCTCCGCGACCGGATCGCGGCCACTCCCGACGCCGAGGCCTACCGCACGCCCTCGGGTGACGGCTGGAGCTCGATGTCCTGGCGGGAGGTCGGCGAGCGGGTGCGCGGGCTGGCGCTCGGGCTGGCCGAGCTGGGGGCCGGCCCGGGCACCAGGGTGTCGATCCTCTGCTCCACCAGGGTCGAGTGGGTGCTGTGCGACCTGGCGGTGCTGTCGACGGGGGCGGCCACCACCACGATCTACCCGTCCAACACCGCGGCCGAGTCGGCGTTCGTCATCACCGACTCCGGCAGCACGATCGTCATCGCCGAGAACGACGACCAGGTGGCCAAGCTCACATCCGTGCGCAAGGAGCTGCCCGACGTCACGAACGTCGTGGTGATCGACGGTACGGCCGGCGACGACGGCTGGGTGATCACGCTGGACTCGGTGCGCGGCGAGGGCGACTACGACGCCATGGTGGACGCCATCGGGCCGGACGCCGTGGCCACGCTCATCTACACCTCCGGCACCACCGGCCGCCCCAAGGGCGTCGTCCTCACCCATGACAACTGGCTCTACGCCGCCGGCGCCGTGCGCGAGCTCGGCCTGCTGTCCGGCGATGACCTGCACTTCCTGTGGCTGCCGCTGTCGCACTCGTTCGGCAAGCTGCTGGAGGTGGTGATGATCGGCATCGGCGTGCCCACCGCCATCGACGGCCGCCTGGACCGGATCGCCGACAACCTGGGCATCCTCCAGCCGACCTTCATGGCCGCGGCGCCGCGCATCTTCGAGAAGATCCACAACACCGTGACCGCCACCCAGCGGCGCGAGGGCGGCGTCAAGCTGAAGATCTTCGAGTGGGCGCGGGCGACCGGCATCAGGGTCGTCAAGGCACGCCAGCACGGCGCGGCGATCCCGCTGACCACCCGGCTGGAGTTCGCGGTGGCGGACCGGCTGGTCTTCAGCAAGCTGCGGGCCAGGTTCGGCGGCCGTATCCGCTTCTTCATCTCGGGGGCGGCGCCGCTCTCGCAGGAGATCGCCGAGTTCTTCGACGCGGCGGGGCTGACGATCCTGGAGGGCTACGGCCTCACCGAGTCCTCGGCCGGCAGCTTCCTCAGCCGGCCCGGCAACGTGAAGTTCGGCACGGTCGGGCTGCCGTTCCCCGGCACCGAGGTGCGCATCGCCGAGGACGGGGAGATCCTGATCGGCGGGCGCGGCATCATGCGCGGCTACCACGACCTGCCGGCGGAGACGGCCGAGGCGCTGGAGGACGGCTGGCTGCACACCGGCGACATCGGCGAGCTCGACGCCGAGGGGCGGCTGGCCATCACCGACCGCAAGAAGGAGCTGATCAAGACCTCCGGCGGCAAGTACATCGCGCCCACCTATCTGGAGGGCCGCCTCAAGGCGACGTGCCCGTACCTGTCGCACGTGTTCGTGCACGGTGACCGCCGCAACTACTGCACGGCGCTGGTGACGCTGGACCTGGACGTGACCGTACCGTGGGCGCGGTCGCTCGGGCTGCCCACCGACCCGGAGGAGCTGCGCGCGCACCCGCGCATGCGCGAGGAGGTCGAGAAGGCGGTCGAGCAGGTCAACGCCGAGCAGGCCAGCTACTCCACGATCAAGAAGTTCGCCATCCTGGCCCAGGACTTCACGGTCGAGGGCGGGGAGCTCACGCCCAGTCTCAAGGTCAAGCGCAAGTCCGTCGAGCAGCGGTACGGCGACACCCTCGACGCCTTCTACCAGGATCCCGTCTGAGCGGCGCGACGCCCTCCGACGAGCTTGCGCGGCATCGGCGCGACATCCCCGAGGTGACGTTCCACGAACGGTTCCGGCGCCGCTCGTCACGTCGCCACGCCGACGGCGTACGATCTCCAAAGCGCATGGTGGCCGAACCGTTCGGCATGGCAAGATAGTCCGATCGATTCGCGGCGATCTTCGCCGATCTAGGAGCATCTATGCGACGTGCTCGCAGTATGGGTGGCCTGAGGGACATGCCCGAGGGGGAGTCCCGCAGGACGGGGCCGACGGCCCTGCGCATGCTGGTCGGGGCGCAACTGCGGCGGCTTCGTGAGGCGCGGGGGATCACGCGCCAGCGCGCCGGCCACGAGATCCACGGCTCGCACTCCAAGATCAGCCGCATGGAGCTCGGCCGGAGCGGTTTCAAGCTCCACGACGTGGCCGACCTGCTCTCTCTGTACGGCGTGGACGAGGCCGAGCGCTCGGCCGTGCTCTCCCTCGCCGAGCAGGCCAACTCCCTCCCCTGGTGGCAGGAGTACCGCGACGTGATCCCCGACTGGTTCGAGGGCTATCTCGGGCTGGAGCAGGACGCGTCGCTGATCCGCATCTACGAGGTGCAGCTCATCCCGGGCCTGCTGCAGACCGAGGACTACGCGCGCGCGGTCATCGCCCAGGGCTATGACACCGTCACGGCCGAGCAGATCGAGCGCCGGGTGGCGATGCGGATGCACCGCCAGCGGATCCTGATCCCGCCCTCCTCGCGCAAGGTCTGGGTGGTGCTGGACGAGGGCGCGCTGCATCGGCAGGTCGGCGGCAGCGCCATGATGCGCGCCCAGCTCGAACACCTCTCCGAGCTCGCCGGCCGGCCGCACATCACGATCCAGGTGCTGCCGTTCACCTCCGGCGCCCATGTCGGCGGGGTGGGGCCGATCACCATCATGCGCTTCGCCCAGGCGGAGCTGAACGACGTGGTCTACCTCGAACAGGTCAACGGCGCCCAGTACCTCAACAGGGAGTCCGAGGTGCTCCCCTACCAGCATCTGCTGAACAAGCTGGGCATCCACGCCCAGCCCATGGCCTCCACCCCGGCGATCCTCCGCAGGATCATGAGCCGGCTGTAGGCGATTCCGCCGTGGTTCCGGCCGTAAGACCCGCTGTGGTTTCGGCCGTAAGACCCGCTGTGGTTTCGGCCGTAAGGCCCACTGTGGTCGTACGCCTCAGTCCGTGCCGCGCTTGAAGACGGACAGCAGCCGGTCGGCCGCCAGCGACGGGGGCAGCGTGCCGGCCAGCACCTCGCGCTCCACCTCGGCGCTGATCGCCGCCACCTCCGGGTCGTTGCGCAACTCGGCGAGCAGGCGGTCGCGGACCAGCGCCCAGGTCCACTCCACCTGCTGACGGCTGCGCTTGGCGGCCAGGTCGAGGCCCTGCTGGTGGGCGCGGACCTGACGCCACACCTCCTCCAGCCCTTCACCGGTGAGCGCGCTGCAGGTCAGCACGGGAGGCGGGGGCGTGTCGGAGCGGAGCATGCGCAGCGCCCCGGCCAGCTCGCGGGCCGCCTTCCTGGCCGCGAGCGCGTGCTCGCCGTCGGCCTTGTTGACCGCGATGACGTCCGCCAGCTCCAGCACCCCCTTCTTGATGCCCTGGAGCTGGTCCCCGGTGCGCGCCAGGGTGAGCAGCAGAAAGGTGTCCACCATGTCCGCCACCGCCGTCTCGGACTGGCCGACGCCGACGGTCTCGACCAGCACCACGTCGAACCCGGCCGCCTCCACCACGACCATGGCCTGCCTGGTCGCCTTGGTGACGCCGCCGAGCGTGCCCGACGTGGGCGAGGGCCGGATGAACGCGGCCGGGTCCACGGACAGCCGGGCCATCCGCGTCTTGTCACCGAGGATGCTGCCGCCGGTCCTGGTGGAGGAGGGGTCCACGGCCAGCACGGCCACCTTGTGCCCCTGGCCGGTCAGCGCCGTGCCGAGCGCGTCGACGAAGGTCGACTTGCCGACGCCGGGCACCCCGGACACGCCCACCCGCCTGGCCTGGCCCGAGAGCGGCGTCAGCTCGACCAGCAGCCGCTGCGCCAGCGCCTGGTGATCCGGCCTGGTGGACTCCACGAGCGTGATCGCCCGAGCGACCCACGTACGCGAGCCGGCCTTGACGCCCCCCACGTAGTCCTCCAGCGACCGCACCCGCGGCCCCCTTTCCCGGATCCTGTTCGCTGCGGCCTACGGGCGTTCGCCGAGCTCCACGAGGAGCTCAAGGGCGGCGGTGGCGATCACCGTGCCGGGCGGGAAGATCGCGGTGGCTCCGGCGGCGCGCAGCTCGGCGAAGTCGTCCGGCGGGATGACGCCGCCCACCACGATCATCACGTCCTCGGCGTCCAGGTCGGCGAGGGCCTGCTTGAGCGCCGGCACCAGGGTGAGGTGACCGGCCGCCAGCGTGGAGACGCCGACGATGTGCACGTCGGCCTCGACCGCCTGCCGGGCCACCTCCTCCGGCGTCTGGAACAGCGGGCCGACGTCCACGTCGAAGCCCAGGTCGGCGAAGGCGGTGGCGATGACCTTCTGGCCGCGGTCGTGGCCGTCCTGGCCCATCTTGGCGACCAGGATGCGCGGGCGGCGGCCTTCGGCGCGCTCGAAGTCCGCGCACGCCTGACGCGCCCGTTCGATGTCTCCGGCCGGTCCGGCCTCGTCGCGGTACACCCCCGAGATGGTACGGACCTGCCCGGCGTGCCGGCCGAACACCCGCTCCAGCGCGGCGGAGATCTCCCCCACGGTGGCCTTGGCGCGGGCGGCGTCGACGGAGAGCTTGAGCAGGTTGTTCTCCAGGCCGGGCGCGGCGTTGTCGGCGGCCTTGGTGAGCGCGTCCAGCGCCCGGCCGACCTCGTCCTCGTCGCGCTCGGCCCTGAGCCTGCGCAGCTTGTCGAGCTGCTGGGCGCGCACCGCCCCGTTGTCGACCTTGAGCACCTCGATGGGCTCGTCGGCGTCGGGCCGGTACTTGTTGACACCGATGACCGGCTGGCGGCCCGAGTCGATGCGGGCCTGGGTGCGGGCGGCGGCCTCCTCGATGCGGAGCTTGGGCAGGCCCGCCTCGATCGCCTTGGCCATGCCGCCCGCCTCCTCGACCTCCTGGATGTGGGTCCAGGCGCGTTCGGCCAGGTCATGGGTGAGGCGTTCGACGTAGTAGGAGCCGCCCCACGGGTCGATCACCTGGGTGGTGCCGGACTCCTGCTGCAGCAGGAGCTGGGTGTTGCGGGCGATGCGGGCCGAGAAGTCGGTCGGCAGCGCGAGCGCCTCGTCCAGGGCGTTGGTGTGCAGGGACTGGGTGTGGCCCTGGGTGGCGGCCATGGCTTCGACGCAGGTGCGGGCGACGTTGTTGAAGACGTCCTGGGCGGTGAGCGACCAGCCGGAGGTCTGGGAGTGCGTCCGCAGACTCAACGATTTCGGATTTTTCGCATTAAATCCGGATACGAGGTTGGCCCACAGCAGGCGCGCCGCCCGGAGCTTGGCGACTTCCATGAAGAAGTTCATGCCGATGCACCAGAAGAAGGACAGCCGTGGCGCGAACCGGTCCACGTCCATCCCGGCGGCGATGCCGGCCCGCAGGTATTCGACCCCGTCGGCCAGGGTGTAGGCGAGCTCCAGATCGCAGGTGGCCCCGGCCTCCTGGATATGGTAGCCAGAAATACTAATAGAGTTGAATTTCGGCATCTTTTCACTCGTATAAGCGAAAATATCCGAGATTATGCGCATGGACGGGGTCGGCGGATAGATGTACGTGTTCCGTACCATGAATTCTTTGAGGATGTCGTTCTGGATGGTGCCGGCGAGCTGCTCGGGCGCCACCCCCTGCTCCTCGGCCGCGACGATGTAGAGCGCCAGGACCGGCAGCACCGCCCCGTTCATGGTCATCGACACCGACATCCGGTCCAGCGGGATCCCGTCGAACAGCTGCCGCATGTCGTAGATGGAGTCGATCGCCACCCCCGCCATCCCGACGTCGCCGGCGACCCTCGGGTGGTCGGAGTCGTAGCCCCGGTGCGTGGCCAGGTCGAAGGCCACCGACAGGCCCTTCTGCCCGGCCGCGAGGTTGCGCCGGTAGAAGGCGTTGGAGTCCTCGGCCGTGGAGAAGCCCGCGTACTGGCGGATCGTCCACGGCTGGTTGACGTACATGGTGGGATAAGGACCCCGCAGGTACGGCGCCGCACCCGGATAGGTGTCCAGGAAGTCGAGCCCCCGCAGGTCCTGGGCCGTATAGAGGGGTTTGACCGCGATCCCCTCCGGCGTCAGCCACGGCTCACTCCCGGGCGGCTCGGCGGCTGCCGCCGACGGGTCCATGCCATCCGGTACGGACTTGGCAGGGGCGTACGAAGCCGACGGGTCCGGTACGGACGTGGCCGGGGCGTCCGATGCCCTGGGCGGCGCGCCGGGTGGCACGGGGCGGGCCGGGTCGGTCAGCGGGATGCCGGCGAAGTCCGGGATCATGCGGTCACCTCCAGGTCGCGGAAGGTCGTGCGGAGGACATCGAGCGCGTCACACCCGGCGAACAGGCACGCGTCGACACCGGTATAGCGTTCCTTCCCCGCCAGCCAGACCCGATGGGCGCCCGCCCGTCTCAACGCGGCGGCCACCGCCTCGGCGTGCTCGCCGTACAGCCTGTCGCTGGAGCACAGACAGGCGACGGTGGCGCCGCTGACGGCGAAGGCCGTGGCGATCTGCTCCGGGTCGGTGCCGGGACCGGCCGTCTCGGTGGCCAGCCCGCCCGCGTGGAACAGGTTCGCGGCGAACGCGGCCCGAGCGGTGTGCGCCGCGACCGGGCCGATCGTGGCCAGAAAGACCTTCGGCCGTACGGGCTGCGCGTCGGCGAGATCACGCAACACCTCGAACTCCTGCGCGTACCGGATCACCGGCAACTCGGCCTCAGGAGGAGACCCGCCTGGCGCGGCTACCCCCTCATGGTTGGCGGAGGCGGCCGTGGAGGCGTGAAGAGGATCGTCGCCGGTGGCGGATCCGGCCGTGGAGGCGCGGAGAGGATCGTCGCCGGTGGCGGATGGGGCCGTGGAGGCGCGGAGGGGTTTCTCGTCGAGGTGGGCGAACTCGCTGACGCCGGTGATCGGGAGGCGGCGGTGCGCGATGTCGGCGGCGCGGCGCTCGCGAGTGGCCGCGATCCGGCTGGAGATCAGCTCGCCCGCCGCCTCGACGCCGCCGGCCGCCTCGATCTCCTGGAACCAGGCCCACGCGCGCTCGGCCAGGTCGGCGGTGCGGCGCTCGACGGACCAGGAGCCGCCCGCCGGGTCGGCCACCCGGCCGACGCCCGCCTCCTCCAGGAGCAGCAGCTGGGTGTTGCGGGCGATCCGGCGGGAGAACGCGTCCGGCTGCCGCAGGGCGGCGTCGAAGGGCTGGACGGTGACCGCGTCGGCGCCGCCGACCCCGGCGGCGAAGCAGGCCAGGGTGGTGCGGAGCATGTTCACCCAGGGGTCGCGGGCGGTCATCATGGCCGAGCTCGTCACCGCGTGCTGGTGCTGCCGGCTCTCGACGCCGCACACGTCCGCGACCCTGGCCCACAGCTTTCTGGCGGCGCGCAGCTTGGCGATGGTGGCGAACTGGTCGTCGGTGGCCGCGTAACGGAACTCAAGCTGGCCGAACGCGAGCGCCGTCCCGAGGTGGTCCAGGGCCCGCAGGTTGGCGACCGCCAGGGCGATCGAGCAGCCCAGTTCCTCTGCGTCACTGGCGCCGGCGTCGTGGTAGGGCGTGGCGTCCACGGTGACGGCCCGCAGCCCGGGAAACTCGGCTGCACACCGCGCCGCGAGCTCAGCGGCCACCGCCGGTCCCACCGCACCGGGACCGACGGCCGAGGCGCCGAGATTCCCGCTGAGCACGGACGCGCCGCCCCGCACAGAGTCGCCGGGCCGTACGGAGCCGCCACCCTGCGCGGACTCTCCGTTCTGCCCGGAGCCGCCCTGCACAGAGCCGCCCTGCCCGGAGCCGCCCTGCCCGGAGCCGCCCTGCGCGGAGCGTGCGGTGGCCAGGGCGAACAGGGCTTCGGCCGCTTCCCGCGTGCGGGTGCCCGCGTCCAGGGTGATCGGCGCGAGGTCGAGGTAGACGTCCTTCAGGAGCGTGGGCAGCTCGGCGACGGGGATCGCCCCGTCGCCGACGACCAGCCAGAGCGAGGTGACCCCACCGGTCAGGTCGGCCAGCACCGCCTCAGGGTCGGCGAGGGCGTGCCGCTGCCTGATGTCCCACCCGGTGTCAGCCCGCGCTCGCCGCTCGAACGGCTCGGCACCGGGCAGGTCGGCAGCGTCGTAGAGCGGGGCGACCGTGATCCCGTCGAAGGTCCCGCTCGCCAGGGCCTCTTCCGGGGTGGCGGCCTCGACCCCCGACTTGCGGAGGACCGCGAGCGCCAGTGCCCGCCAGTCGTCACGGTCGGTGGAGGGGAATCCCGCTGCCAGATCCATGTTCTGGATAGTAAGCGCATGCTGGCACAGGTGGGACAAGCGGGGTCAGATCGTCGGTGCGTCCCAGGTCAGGCGCCAGGTGACCGGCCCTACGACGCCGTCGTCCTCGATGTCCTGCTGACGCTGGAAAGAGAGACAAACCTCACGCGAGGCGGGACCGTACGCGCCGTCGACATCGAGCTCGAAGCCGCGCTCGACCACCTTGGCCTGCCAGGTCCGCACGTCCTCGCCGCGCATGATCGGCGGGTACTTCAGCAGCCGGCCGGGAAACGGCGGGGCCGTCGTGGACGGGCCGCCGGGGACGGGGTCGGTGCCGGGGCGGGGCGCGCCGCGCTGGACCCAGGCGTACAGCGGACCGCCGGGGCAGTCGGTGGGGAATCCGTCCCGGTGTCCCTTGATCTCCTTGCCCGCCCGCCCCTGATCACGTACGTGGTCGACGGCGTCGAGGATGGCGTGCAGCAGGGCATCGGGCGGCTCCACCAGGCCGGAGTTTCCGACCAGGCCGAGCACGGCGTAATGGCCCGAGTTGAGCCCGGAGCCGTTGGCGGCCGGTAAGTGGTGCAGCCCCCGCCCCTCAAATACCTTTTTATGTGGACACGCGACAAATGAGTAGCCAATGTCGATCCACCCATTGCCATCCATATGGTGACTCTGAATGGACCGGACGAGCTTGACGCAACCGGCGTGGTCGCCGACGATTCCGGGATCGACCCGCCCACCGGTGTAGTGAACTTTCACCCCCTTGGTGGTACCAAGCTGTGTGTAGTCGCCGCGCGGCGACCGTGCGTCCCAGTCCTGTCGTCGCACAAGGTCAATGGCCATACGATGCTCCAGAAATCGGCATTGATAGCAACCGAGCGTAACGCGGAAGCATGAATAGGTCTCCGGATCGGCCTATTTCACTCAGGGCCGGATGACCCGCCTCTCCGTCACGATGGCTGTGATCAAGTCGTGTGGCGTCACGTCGAACGCCGGATTGGCCACCTGTGTGCCCTCAGGAGCCACTCTTACTCCCGCGAAGGTGACGACTTCGCCGGAGGCCCGGTCCTCGATCTCGATGTGCTCGCCGGACGGGGTCGCCGGGTCGATCGTGCTCTCCGGGGCGACGACGATGAAGGGCACCCCGGCCCGCCGGGCGCCGAGCGCGAGCGCGTACGAGCCGATCTTGTTGGCGGTGTCGCCGTTGACGGCGATCCGGTCCGCGCCGATGAGCACCGCGTCGACGCCTCCCCTGGACAGCAGGTACGGTCCCGCCGAGTCGGTGATCAGCCGGTGCGGCGCGCCCATCCTGGCGAGCTCCCAGGTGGTGAGCCGGGCGCCCTGCAGCAGCGGCCGGGTCTCCAGCGCCAGCACCTCGGCCAGCCGCCCGCGTTCGTGCAGCGTCTGCACGACGCCGAGCGCGGTGCCCCGCTCGACGGCGGCGAGCCCGCCGGTGTTGCACACGGTCATGATCCGCAGGCCGTCGCCCTCCAGCAGGTCCGCACCGCGCTCCCCCATGGCGAGGCACGCGGCGATGTCGTCGTCCCTGATCCGCAGCGCCGCCCGCAGCACGGCCTGCGGCCCCTCCCCCAGGTGCGCGGCGGCCTGGTCGACGCCCCAGGCCAGGTTGACGGCGGTCGGCCGGGCGGCGCGCAGCCTGGCGATGGCGTCGCGATCGTCTCCGGCGAGGACCACCCCCAGCGCCCCGGCCACCCCCAGCGCGGGCGCGCCCCGCACGGCCAGCCGCTGGATCGCCTCGACGAGTTCGTCCACGGTACGCAGGCGCAGCATCACGCACTCGCCGGGCAGCCGGGTCTGGTCGACGAGCTCGACGGCGCCGTCCACCCAGTCAATGGTTCTCACGTCTGCACGCTAACGCAGGCCGTACAAGTCATGACCTATTCCCAGAGGTAACGTAACGCCCGTGGCCGCCGAAGGTGGTCATAGGGGTTTCGACAGCGTTCGCCGGCGCCTGGTCGGGTGCGGCGGACGGCGAGACGGCGAGACGGCGGGCGAGCGGTTCGACAGGAGAGCCGACCAAGACAGGGTGATTTTCCGCAAACCCTTCGACATCAAGTCCTGCTAACTGTGATCATTGGAGTTATGTCTGTGATGAAGGAGGTGCCGTTCCCAGGTCAGGAGTCGGCCGAGCTGCCGATGAACATCTGGATAGACGACTCCGACTCGGCCATCGACGTCATCGACGCCCTGGCGCTGTCGCCGTTCGCCACCGGTGTCCAGCCCTGGTCGAGGCTCGCCAGCCTGGAACGGGTCCGCCCGGACGCCCCGCTGCGTCCCCCGCACGGCCGCGTCGTACGGACCGCGCAGATCGAGGACGGCTCGGAGTCGCGGCTGATCTGCGGCGACGGCTGGACCCTGCGGGTCATCCGGCACCGCAACCGCGCCGCGACGATCAGCGTCACCGCGATCAGCGAGGAGCTGGCCCGCTCGGTGCTCAAGGAGAGCCTGGAGGGGGCGGAGGAGCCGGAGCCGGAGACCGACCACGTCGACATGGGCTTCTGGTGGCGCGGCTCGCACGGGGGAACGCGCTCGGACAAGCCGATCACCGCCCAGCCCTGGCAGGACATCAGCGGCAACTACTCCGCGTCGGTACGCCGTTCGCTCGAGGACCTGATGGCCGTCACCCCGGCCGATGTGAACGGCCGTCTCATCCTCCTGCACGGCCCGCCCGGCACCGGCAAGACCACGCTGCTGCGCACGCTGGCCAAGCAGTGGCAGGACTGGTGCCAGGTCGACTGCGTGCTGGACCCGGAGCGGCTGTTCGACGAGCCCGGCTACCTGATGGAGGTGGCCGTCGGCTACGACAACGACGAGGACGAGAAGCAGCGCTGGCGGCTGCTCGTGCTGGAGGACTGCGACGAGCTGATCAGCGCGTCGGCGAAGACCCAGACGGGTCAGGGCCTGTCGCGCCTGCTCAACCTCACCGACGGCCTGCTCGGCCAGGGCCGGGACGTGCTCGTGGCGATCACCACCAACGAGGACCTGGCCCGCCTGCACCCGGCCGTGGTGCGCCCTGGCCGCTGCCTGGCCCAGCTTGAGGTCGGCCCGCTGACCAGGGACGAGGCGGTGTCCTGGCTCGGCCACGCCGACGGTGTCGGCCCTTCGGGCGCGACGCTGGCCGAGCTGTACGCCCTCCGCTCGGGCCGCGCGGTCACCCCGTCCACCTCCGCCGGCGAGAACACCGGCCTGTACTTGTAGGGGTCGGTCCCCGCCCGGGTGCGCCCCCGCGACTCTCCCGGGCGGGAAGCTCTCAGGTGAGGCTCGCGTGCAGGCGGCGGGCCTCACGGATCAGGCCGCTGTCGCCTGTACGTCCGGCGATCTCCGCCACGCACGGCAGCGCGCCCCTGGCCCCGGTGCGGTCGGCGATTCGGGCGGCGAGCGCGAGCGCCTGGGTGTGCGCGGCGTGCGCCCGCTCGCCGGGCCCCGGCAGATAGACGGGCAGCAGGCCGGTCATGACCTGCCACAGGTGGTGGCCGCCCCGGTCGGCCGCGAGCTCCATCGACTCGCGCAGCGACACCGGCTTCAGCCAGGTCCGCCGCAGCAGCAGCGCGAGCTGACGCCCGACCTCGGCGGCGGGCAGATCACCCCTGGCGGCCAGGTCGAGGAGCAGCGACACCCCGGAGGAGGCACGGTTCCACTTGCGGTTGAGCAGGAAATAAGCCACCAGGAGCGCGATGGCCTCCCCCGGCTGCCCGTCCGTGGCCGTCAGGGTCTGGACGTGCGCGAGCTCGAGGTGGGATCCGTGCTCCCGGCAGAGGAGGTGGGGAAGCAGGTGCGCCGCCATGGCCTCCCGGTCGTGAGGCATCATCGCGACCCAGCCGCCCGGATCGTCACCGTCGGCCTGCCACCGGGACGGCCGGGGATCGGACAGCAGGTGGTCGACGAGCTCCAGCCCGGTGGGCTCGGCCCGGATCCCGGGGACGAGGGAGGGGTCGTCCGTGGCGGCCGGTTCCCGGTCGTCGAGATAGCGGCCCGAGCCGTGCCGCCAGCCGATCCGGGTCCGCGGCAGGGGCCTGCGGGCCAGCCAGCCGGCCAGTGTGACGCCCGCCGCACCGGTCAGCCGGCTCGCGCGCGCCGCCACCTCGGACGGGGTGCGGTGCGGCAGCCGGAGCAGCGCCTGCTGCAGGTCGGCGGGCAGCGCCTCCACGCCCGCCCGCTCGTACCCCTCGATCCTGGCGACGAGCGCGGCCGGGGCGAGCCCGCCGGTGCCGGTGGTGGGGGTGGCCAGCAGGTAGGGCGGCGGTGTGCCGTCGCGCACGGCGGCGTGGAGCTCCGCCAGGCGGCGCAGGAGCAGCCAGTGCGGTGCGGAGACCCGTGAGAGGTCGGGGAGCCGGCCGCCGGGGTGAGGTCCGGGGGTGGCGATCACGTCGGCCAGCGCTTCCACCCAGTGCGCGGGATACTGCCATTCGCGCTTGTCGTACGGGGGTGGCCGCCGCTCCGCCAGCTCCTTCATCGCCGCCCTGAGCCCCTGGAGGTCCTCGGTGTGGAACCGGACGAACGCCGCCAGCCACCGCTCCAGGTCCTGCCAGGCCGTCCAGTAGACCGCGGACCCCAGCCCAGCGACCCGGCTGATCGGCGGCAGCGGCGGAGGGGCGGGGTCGGTCGTCTCTTCGAGTGCGCGCTCCAGCTCGGCCACCGTCGCCGCGTCGACGGTGTCGGGCGTCGGTGTCGTCTCTCTGCCGAGGCTCATGCGGGCATGTCCACGGTCAGGCGGGCGGCGATCCTGGCGGCGAGCACGTGTTTGCACGGGCCGCGTGAGCCGCGGTGGTCGAACCACCACTCGCAGGTGCAGGTCCCCTGCTCGATCGCCACCCGCCTGACGCCGCCGGAGGTGGTGACCTGGGCCTGGTCGCCGTCGAGCCGGACCGCGCCGGAGTCGGCCAGCGCGCGGGCGGCGGTGAGCCGGGGGTTGAGCTGAGCCACCTGGTCCCGTTCGTAGGGCAGCTCCCGGTGGAAGTGGGCGGCCTCGTGCAGGTCGTAGCCGACGCGGCCGGCGGTGCCGAGCTGGGTGAGCGCGGCGCGTACGCGCTCGACCGTCAGCCCCGAGCGGTCGGCGAGCAGGCCCATCTCCACGGTCGGCTCGAAGTTGAGCAGCATGCCGACCACGTCGGCGTCGCCGGCCGCCTCGTCGGTGGCCAGGTGCTCCAGGACGGCGCCCTCACCGGAGAACCCGCGCCACGGCTCGGGCGAGACGGCCAGGGTGTAGCGCATGCCGGGCAGCTCCAGCTCCCACGCGCAGGCTTGGTGGCCCGCACCGGCCGCCGGGCCGTACACGCGCAACGCCTTGGCGAACCTGAGCAGCGGCATCAGCGTGGCGACGCGGCCGACGCCGGCCAGGCTCACCGCGCCGCGGCCGGGGCCGGAGGCCAGGCGCAGGTCACGGCCGGACGGCGCGGCCCACACGGCGGTGGACGCCTTGCGCGGCAGCGACCGCAGGAAGCGCACCGCCTGCGGCCCCTGCAGCTCCGCCCGCAGGTCGAAGCCGGCCGCGATCACCTGCACCTCGGCGAAGCCGCGCAGCCAGCGGGTGGGCAGCGGCACCTTCTTCTCCACGACCGCGCCGTCCAGCGTGGTGACGGTCAGCTCGTCGGGGCCGACGCCGAGGTGCAGCGGGTCCTTGCCGCCGACCCTGGCCAGCGACTCGCGCAGCGGGCCGTTCACGTCGACGTTGGTGGTGCCGCGGTCGAGCACGTCCCCGTCGAGGCCGAGCACGTCGAGCCGGGCGTAGACGCCGCCGCAGGCGGAGAACGACTCGAACCTGAGCCGGTCGCCGTCGCACGTCACCACCGGGTCGCGGGTCCAGCCGGGGCGGGGCTGGTGATAGCGGGTGAGCGCCACGTCCGCCACGGCCAGCAGACCGGCGGCGGCCGGGGCGGCGTGGGTGAGCAGCCCGCTGAAGAACCGGGGGTGGGTCTGGGGGCCCGAGAGGGCCGTGCCGCCGGAGGTCGACAGTCCGAGACGGCCGTCGGCGAGCACGGAGGGCCCGGCGTAGGAGTACGCCTGCACCGCTTGAGTCATGATCGGGACGATAGTGATCACCACTGACACATTCGGAAGGCGTACGTAAAACCTCCGATGCGCGGGCGGTGCGGCCGGTCCACAATGGGCCTGGTGCTCACCGTCGACCTGGCCGAAGTCGCCTTCACCCGCTTCACCGTGCCCGCCGGGGACGGCGTGTGGACGAGCGACGAGCACCCGATCGGTTTCGCCGCGACGCAGCTCGTCGCCTCGTGGACGGCGCACACGCCTCCCGGCTCCTGGATCGAGGTGGAGCTGCGGGCCACGACCGGGTCGGGGCAGCGCACCAAGTGGTACGTGATGGGCCGGTGGTCCGCGCACGGCCGGCCGCGCACCTCCGTTCCCGGGCAGGGCGACCAGGACGGCGACGTGGCGGTGGACACGTTCGTGGCCCGGCGGCCGATGGCGGCCTTCCAGGTGCGGGTCACGGCGCACGGCGCGGGCGCGCGGGTGGACTGCCTGGGCGTGCTGGCCTCGGCCGTGCCGCCGCGGCCGGTGACGCCGAGCGCCTCCGCCTCGGCGGGACCGTTCCAGCTGGTGGTTCCCGCCTACTCCCAGCACGAGCACGCGGGGCATCATCCCGAGTACGACGGCGGCGGCGCGCACTGGTGCGGCCCCGCCGCGGTCGCCATGGTGCTCGCCTACTGGGAGCGCGGCCCCGGGCCGGACGAGCTCGGCTGGGTGGGCGAGGACGACCCGTGCCCGGCGGTCGACCACGCGGCGCGCGGCTGCTACGACACCAGCTACCAGGGCACCGGCAACTGGCCGTTCAACGTCGCCTACGCGGGGACGTACGGGCTGGCGGGGTTCGTGACGAGGCTGCGGTCGGCGGCGGAGCTGGAGCGGCTGGTCCGCGCCGGCATCCCGGTGATCACCTCGCTGTCGTTCAGGTCGCATGAGCTGCCGGGCTCCGGGTATTCCACCAGCGGGCACCTCATGGTCGTCACCGGCTTCACCGCCGGGGGCGACATCCTGGTCAACGATCCGGCCGCGCCGGGGGGCGGCGCGCGGGTGCGCAGGGTCTGCCCGCGGGCCGCGTTCGAGAACGTCTGGCTCAGGAGCGCCGGCAGCGCCGGTGGCAACGGCAGTGGCGGCATCGTGTGCGTCCTGCATCCTCCCGAACTGTCCCTGCCCCCATCCGATGGCAATTGGTGAAATATGAGTATTCGACCGATCGATGTGGCACGCACTGACGGCGGACCCCAGTGGGTGGAGGCCGTCGCCACGCCCGACGGCGTCGAGGTGTGGTGGGACGAGCCGCGCCCGCACGAGGGCGGCAGGCGGTGCGTGGTGCGCCGGCTGCCCGGCGGCGAGCGCGTCGACGCCCTGCCCACCGGCTGGAACGCGCGCAACCGGGTGATCGAGTACGGCGGCCGCTCCTGGCGTCCGCTGCCCGGCGGCGGCCTGGTCTTCACGAACTGGGCCGACCAGCGCGTCTACCGCCTCGACGGCGGCGACCCGGTGCCGCTCACGCCGGCGGGCCCCGCCCGCTACGCCGACCTCTACCTGCCGCCCGGCCGCGAGGAGGTGTGGGCGGTACGGGAGATCGAGGACGTGCGCGACCTGGTGGCGATCCCGCTCGGCGGCGGCGGCCCGGTCAGGCGGATCGTCCAGGCGCAGCACTTCGTGATGAACCCCCGCCTGTCCCCCGGCGGCGGCCACCTGTCCTGGATCGGCTGGAACCATCCGGCCATGCCGTGGGACGGCACCGAGCTGTGCGTCGCCCCGCTCGGCGCGGACGGGGCGGCGGGCCCGCACGAGGTGGTCGCGGGCGGGCCGCAGGAGTCGGTCGTGCAGGCCGAGTGGCGCGACGACGACAGCCTGTACGCGGTCACGGACCCGACCGGCTGGTGGAACGTGCACGTGATCGGCCGGGACGGCACCCGTGGCCGCAACCTGACGCCGATGGCGGCCGAGTTCGGCGCCGCGCCGTGGAAGCCCGGCCTGACCTGCCTGGCGGTGGCGGACGGGCGGCTGGTCGTGGTGTACGGCACGGCGGACCGCCGCCGCCTGGGCGTGCTGGATCCCGACGGCGGGGAGCTGCGGGAGATCGGCGGCGAAGAGGCGACCTACTGGGCCTCCACCGTGTCGGCGGCCGGGGGCAAGGTCGCGGCCGTGGCGGCCAGCCCGTACACGCCGCTGGAGGTGGTCCTGGTGGACCTGGACGGGGGCGGGCCCGAAGTGGTGTCGGCGCCCAAGCCGCTGCCCGACCGCGCCCTGCTGCCCGACCCGGAGCCGGTGACGATCGAGGGCGTGCACGCGCACCTGTATCCCCCGGCCGGGGTCCAGGGCCCCGCGCCGTACCTGATCTTCGCGCACGGCGGGCCCACCGGCAGCAGCCCGGTCATGCTCGACCTGGAGATCGCCTACTTCACCAGCCGGGGCCTCGGCGTGGCCGAGGTCAACTACGGCGGCTCCACCGGCTACGGCCGGGCCTACCGGGAGCGGCTGCGCCACCAGTGGGGCGTGGTGGACGTGCAGGACTGCGCCAAGGTGGCGCGCGGCCTGGTGGAGCTGGGCCTGGCCGACGCCGCCAACATCGCCATCCGGGGCGGCAGCGCCGGCGGCTGGACGACGGTGGCGGCGCTGGTGCACAGCGACGTGTTCGCGGGCGGCGTCGCCCACTACGCGATCACCGACCCGGAGAGCTGGGCGGCCGAGACGCACGACTTCGAGTCCCGCTACCTCGACGGCCTGATCGGCCCGCTGCCGCAGACCCGGCAGCGCTACACCGACCGCTCGCCGCTGCTGCACGCCGACCAGGCGTCCGGGCCGTGCCTCATGCTGCACGGGCTGGAGGACGCGATCGTGGACGTCGGCCAGGCCCGGCGGTTCGTCGCCGAGCTGGACAGGCACGGCAAGCGGTGGGCCCTGCTCACCTATCCGGGCGAGCAGCACGGCTGGCGCAGAGAAGAGACCATCGTGGCGGTGCTGGAGGCCGAGCTGGCCTTCTACGGCATCCTCTTCGGGTTCGACACCCCCGAGGTGGCGCCGCTCAAGCTGGAAGGACACGCGTGAAGAGCGTCGCCGAGATCTGCTCGGACCTGATCAGGTTCGACACCACCAACCCGGGCTCGGGCGAGCGCCCGGCCGCCGAGTACGTGGCCACGCTGCTATCCGAGGCGGGACTGGAGCCGGAGGTGTTCGAGCCGGCGCCACGCCGTACCACCGTGGTGGCCAGGCTGGAGGGCGACTCCCCCGACGCGCTGCTCATCCACGGGCACCTGGACGTGGTGCCCGCCGAGCCCGCCGAGTGGCGGACGCACCCGTTCTCCGGCGAGATCGACGACGGCTGCGTCCATGGCCGGGGCGCGGTGGACATGAAGGGCTCGTGCGCGATGACGCTGGCGACCGTGCTCGGCCTGCGGGCGCGCGGCGTACGGCCGAAGCGGGACGTCGTGCTGGCGTTCCTGGCCGATGAGGAGGCGACCGGCGACTACGGCTCGCGGCACGCGGTGACCGAGCACCGGGAGCTGTTCGACGGCGTGACGCAGGCCATCAGCGAGTCCGGCGGCTTCAGCGTCGCCTCCGGCGAGCACCGGGTCTACCCGGTGGCCGTGGGCGAGCGGGGCACGGCCTGGATGAAGCTGACCGCGCACGGCGTGGCCGGGCACGGTTCCAGGCCCGCGGTGGACAATCCGGTCGCCACGCTGGCGCACGCCCTGTCGCGGGTGGCCGCCCACTCGTGGCCGGTACGGCTGACGCCGTCCGTGGTCGCTCTGCTCCGGAGCCTGTCGGAGATCACCGGCACGCCGATCGACCTGGACCGCCTGGACGAGGAGGCGCGCCGGCTCGGCGCGCTGGGCCACCTGTTCCAGAGCCAGATCCGCAACTCCGCCAACCCGACCATGCTGCGGGCCGGTTACAAGGTGAACGTGGTGCCCTCGACGGCCGAGGCGCACGTGGACGGGCGTTACCTGCCGGGCCTGCGGGAGGAGTTCCTGGAGACGATCGACGAGCTGCTCGGCCCGAAGATCGTCCGCGAGTTCGTGAACCTGGAGGACGCCCCGGCCGCGCCGTACCCCTCGGCGTTCTTCGACGAGCTGGCCGGCTCGCTGGTGGCCGAGGATCCGCTGGCCAGGCCGGTGCCGTACGTGATGAGCGGGGGCACGGACGCCAAGTCGTTCGCCGGGATCGGCATCGAGGGGTACGGGTTCGCGCCGCTCATGCTCCGGCCCGATCTGGACTACTTCGGCATGTTCCACGGCAAGGATGAGCGGGTGCCGGTGGAGGGACTGGAGTTCGGCACGAGGGTGCTCACCCGGCTCCTCACTTGAGTGGAACAAACCGTTCCGTTCTGCTATAGTGGTGACAACGGGAAACGCCGAAAGGGGCACCAGTCATGACCTCCGGTTGGACACTGCTCGACAACGCACACGAGGCTCTTCGCACCGTCGTGGGCCACGTGCCCGCTGACGCCTGGGAGCTCCCCACCCCCTGCGCCGACTGGAACGTCACCCAGGTGCTCCAGCACGCCGCGGGCGACCAGATCGGCTACGCCGCCTTCCTGACCGGCGAGCCCGGCCCGGACGAGAACCCGTTCGCGCCCTCCGGCACCCTGCCCGCCGACCCGGTGGCGTACGCGGAGGACGCCATGGGCCGCGCGGCCAGGGCGTGGGCGGGTGTCGACAGGGCCGCGGGCGAGGTGCCGGTGCCGATGCCGCCGAACAAGATGACGCCCGAGCTCGGCGCGGGCGCCTGTGCCATGGACGCGGCGGTGCACGCGTGGGACATCGCGGTGGCCACCGGCCTGCCGTCGCCGCTGACGCCCGAGCTGGCCGCCGGGCTGCTGCCGGTGGCGCGGCAGACCGCCGAGGCGGTGCGCGGTTTCGCCTTCGGGCCGGCGCTGGCGCCCGAGGCCGCGGACGACGACATCGCGACCCTCCTGCGCTACCTGGGCCGCGACCCGCACTGGAGCCGTCCCTGACCTTCACGGCCTGACGCTCACCACGAACGGGCCGCACGGCTTCAGCGGCTCGCTCAGGTGTCAGCGGCTCGCTCGAGTACGGGTCGCTCGAGTACGGGTCGCTAGGCCGTGCGGCGGAGGGTGCGCCGCACGGCCAGGCCGCCCATCACGCCGGAGGCGAGCAGCAGGATGCCCGCCTCCGTCCACTGGAAGCGCCAGAACATCGTGGGCGGATGGTAGGAGACGGCATAGCCGTACCCCTTGCCGAACAGGCACTTCTCCCACGCCTCGGTGTTCCGGTTGCTCCGCCCGGCGTCCACCCGGCGCGGGCAGACCTCCGCGCCGGGGCTGTCGATCTCCCGGCCCGACGGGTCCACCCAGGTCGCGCCGACCAGCCGCGCGTCCGGATCGGCGAGCACGGTGGTGTCCGAGAGCACCACCCGCTCAGGGGTCGCGTAGTGCTCGCTCAGCGCGAACAGCGTGAACATGGTCACCGCCACCCCCGCGACGACCAGCGCCATCGCGGGCATGGTGCGCCGCAGCACGGTCCCGGCGAGCGTGCCGAGGGCGAACGCGTACAGCCACCACGCGGCCGGCGCCACCCCGACCATGTTGAACACGCCGACGTTGCCGAACGACGACTCGATCCCGGCCCGGAACACCGGCCGCCACAGGCTGACCATGAGCGACAGCAGCAGCCCGCCGGCCACCACGGCCCCGCCGAGCACGGCCAGCTTGACCGCCAGCCAGCGCCACACCGGCACCGCCTGGGTCCAGGCCAGCCGGTGGGTGCCGCGCTCGTACTCCCTGCCGAGCAGCGGCGCCCCCCAGAACGCGCCGATCAGCGCGGGCAGCACCAGCGGCATCCAGCCGAAGATCGAGTAGATCGCGTCGTACCGCTCCCCCAGCGCCACCTCCAGCGGGGCGCACGCGGGCGCGCTCCCCGGGCAGCCGGGCGCGGCGTGCCCGGAGACGTACAGCGTGGCCTCGATCGCCGACCCGAGCAGCAGCAGCCCGAGCGCGGCCAGGAAGGCGGCGGTGAGCAGGATCTGCGCCCGGTGCTGACGCCAGGTGACCCAGATCATCGGCCCACCTGCGCGAGTCCCGGCAGCGCGGCCGACTCGGGGCTGCGCAGATAGCCCATGACCAGCTCGTCGAGCCCCGGCTGCCGCGCCTGCCAGCGCGGGTCCAGCGGTGGCTCACCCCTGACGAGCATCCTGACCTGCCGCGCGGTACGACTCACCGCCACCACCTGGACCCTGCCCATCGAGCCCCCGGCGCCCGTCAGCGTCTCGGCGAGCTCCGCCGGGCCCGTCAGCACGAGATGTCCGGCCAGCAGGTCCTCGATGTCGCCGCTCACCTGCAACCGTCCGCCGTTCAGCACGACCAGCCAGTCGCAGGTCTCCTCCAGATCGGAGACCACGTGGGAGGACAGCAGCACGCTCAGCCCGTGCTCGGCCACCTCCGCCATGATCGCCCGCATCACGTCGTGCCTGGCGACGGGGTCGAGGTTGGCGAGCGGCTCGTCCAGCACGAGCAGGTCGGGGGTCCGGGCCAGCGCGATCGTCAGCGCCACCTGCGCCTGCTGCCCGCCGGACAGCCGGCCCACCTTGCGGTCCAGCGGAATGTCCAGCCCGGCCAGCCGCTGCAGCGCCGCCCGCTGGTCCCACTGGAGGTTCGTCCGGCGGCCGAAGGTGAGCATGTCGGCGACGGTGAACGTCTCGTACAGCGGCTTGTCCTGGGCCACGAAGGCGGCCTGTCCCCGTACGACGACACTGCCCCGGGCGGGGGCGAGCAGCCCGACGGCGGCGTGCATGAGCGTGGTCTTGCCCGCTCCGTTCGGCCCGACCAGCGCGGCGACCCGCCCGGCCGGGAGGGCGAGCGAGCAGTCGCGCAGCGCCCAGCCACGTCGATAGCGCACGCCCAGCCCGGTCGCCTCCAGCACGGGCGGCCTCACGCGACCCCCTCCCGCGCCGCGTCGGCCAGCACCGCGCCGAACAGCGTCCGCAGATCCTCCTCGTCCAGCCCAGCCTCCCGGGCCTGCCGCACCCACGTCTCAAGCCCGCGCCGCAGACGCGTGTGGTCGGCCAGCGTCCCCCCGGGAAGACCGCGCTCCACGAACGTGCCGAGCCCCGGCTTACCCGCCACCAGCCCCTCGCGCTCCAGCTCGCGGTAGGCCTTCAGCACGGTGTTGGGGTTGATCGCCAGGCTCTCGACGACCTCCCTCGCGGTCGGCAGCTTGTCACCCGGCCGCAACGTGCCCAGCCGCAACGCCTGCCTGACCTGGTGGACGAGCTGGAGGTACGTGGACACCCCCGAACCCCTGTCCAACTGGAACTCGATCACCAAAACACCCTTTCACTATTCGATTAGTGAAAGGGTGTTGGATCCGGGCCGGATCTGTCAACCGAACTTCGTCTTCGGCCGCTCCTCCAGCTCACCGTCGAGGTAGATGTCGAGCTTCTCGTTGTAGAAGGCGACCAGGCCGGCGACGCGCTCGCTCTCGGGCAGCGGCGTGCGATAGGACCACGCCAGATCCTCGTGCCCGTTGACCGACCAGTATTCCGCGCTCCCCTTGTAGGGGCAGTGGGTGACGGTGTCGGTGTGCTCCAGCAGGTCCAGCCGTACGTCCGTCTTCGGCAGGTAGTAGCGGGCCGGCAGGCCGGTCTCGAAGAGGATCCTGGCGTGGCGGGAATCCGCCACCGTCACCCCGTCCACCTCCACCCGCACATGACGCGAGCTCGGCAGAATGTCCACGCGCGTGTACGGGTCCCGCGGGTGGAAGTAGACCTGCTCGTCCTCCTCGAACCAGGCGTCCATCGCCGCCCACTCGAAGCGCACATGCCCCCGGATGACCTCCAGCGGCGACTCCGGGTAGGCCAGCGCCGCCTCCGGCGCCTCCACGACCCCGGACGTCACCGTGTAGACGACGCCGTCGCCCCTGCTCGGCGAGTGCTTGGTCGTGTCCGTCCGCTTGAGCGCCGATTCCTCGACGTCCTCCAGCGGGAAGTAGTAGGTGGGATAGTAGGGGACCTCCCAGACCAGCAGTGCCCGGGTGGTGTCGGCCACCACCCGGCCGCCGAGGTAGGTCCTGACACGCTTGGCCGAGCGCTCGACACGCACCCGGCCGCGGTTCGTGGCATCCATGCTCGCGAAAACCCCCGTCCACACCCCACTATTCCGTACCCACGCCCCCTACCCGCAAGGCGCTCTCAAACGCCGGCCCACCCCCTCAGCCCTCGCGGGCCGGTGCGCCGCTTGATCACCCCGCTGTCACAGGCCGAACGCCGCCAGCGTCACCCACGTCACCAAGGCCCCCACCAAGGCCCCCGCGCCCACCTGGGCCGAGGTGTGGTGGGCCAGCCGTACCCGCGCCCAGCACACCAGCGCCACCACGGCCGCTCCGGCGGCCAAGGTAGGCAGAGCGGGCAGCACCTGCGCCAGCACCACGACCGTGCCCGCGGAGACGGCGGCATGGAAGGAGATCTTCCAGCGCAGCGTGACCGGGATGGTCACGGCCAGGGCGGCGAGCATCGCGGTCACGGTGGCCACCAGCAGCCTCGGCGCACCCAGCGTGGCCAGCACCAGCAACGCGAGCAGCACAGCGGCGACGGCGGCGAGCAACGGACCGGTCCGACGGGCCCGGTCGACGATGTGATGGGAGTCCAGCCGCCCCGAGCGCACCCCCACGGCGATCACCGTGGCGGGCACACCACCGCAGAGAGCGGAGGCCAGCAGCCCCCACGCGGCTCCAGGCCACCCCTGGGCGATCAGACCGACGGCAGGCGGCATCGCGATCACGAGCACCTGCGGAGCCAGCAGATCCGTGACCCTCCGCGCCAACGAGTCGGCCATCATGACAGAAGAGATTACGCGATCATGCCCATGGTGGGCCGCCTTCTAGGCAGGAGCCAAAGACGGAGAGCGACCCGGCCTAACCTCTCAAATTCTCTGCCACCTCATCGGCGACTCCTCCTATGATCACGTTCGCGTAGAGGCGAACCCAGCCGTCTGCCGAGCGCTGCTTCCCCGCTGACGCACAGATGCCGAAGTCATCTCACCCGGCACTGACAGGAACGCCGCAGACGACCGCAACCCCGCCGAGCCAATTCGACGACTACTCCGTGGAGACCGGGCAAGGTTCCAACCTCCGTCTCCGACTACCTATCCCAGAAGCCTCAACCAACCCGACCAGCCGGGCTTCCGCGATATCGTGCCCACACCACTGCGTCAGCGGACAAACAGTCCGAACAGATAGCGGCAGCGAACATGAAGCACTGCATCGCTCAGCAACTAAAGGAAATCAGCACATCCCGCCGGTAAAACCGCAGGTGAACAAGTGTCGGCCCCGCGCACGCGGGGATGCTCCGGAATCGTGGCCGAGCCGCCACTAGCCCCGCCCGTCGGCCCCGCGCACGCGGGGATGCTCCGTTCCCGTTGCGCAGGTCAGCGCCGGTCGGCTCG
Source organism: Nonomuraea glycinis (assembly GCF_035920485.1). Taxonomy (GTDB): domain Bacteria; phylum Actinomycetota; class Actinomycetes; order Streptosporangiales; family Streptosporangiaceae; genus Nonomuraea; species Nonomuraea glycinis. The sequence goes on along the minus strand of NZ_CP109166.1, from coordinate 6,760,273 downwards.
TCGGCCCCGCGCACGCGGGGATGCTCCCAGGTGCCCGTACTCCGCCGATGGCCTGCCGTCGTCGGCCCCGCGCACGCGGGGATGCTCCGTAACCAGCCCAACCTAGGAGACGTAGAAATGGGTCGGCCCCGCGCACGCGGGGATGCTCCGGTTTCTTTCTCGCGCTGCAGGGGTTCGGCGGCGTCGGCCCCGCGCACGCGGGGATGCTCCGCAGGTGCGGGACGTCGGCCTGGTGCCGGCCACGTCGGCCCCGCGCACGCGGGGATGCTCCGCCGTCCAGGCCGCGCGCATCGCCCGGCGCTGGGTCGGCCCCGCGCACGCGGGGATGCTCCGAGATCGATCACCGTTCCACCACGGCGGCTCATGTCGGCCCCGCGCACGCGGGGATGCTCCCCTTCGCCCGCCAGCCGCCGACCCAGAATCTTGGTCGGCCCCGCGCACGCGGGGATGCTCCCATGGGGCCGGTCGCGGTGGTCCGGGACGGCGCGTCGGCCCCGCGCACGCGGGGACGCTCCGACATCCAGCCCGTCAGGGCCAGGCCCGCGCGGGTCGGCCCCGCGCACGCGGGGATGCTCCCAGCCTGGCCATGTCCGTGTAGGAGTCATCGCCGTCGGCCCCGCGCACGCGGGGATGCTCCTGTTCTGGTTGTCGCCACCACGGGACACGCACCGTCGGCCCCGCGCACGCGGGGATGGTTCTCCCCAAGCGCGTCAAGTATCGGGAGTTCCAAGGTCAGCGGCTGGCGGCCACCTGCTCCAGCCAGCGGCGGGTCCTGGCGCGGCTGGTCAGGAGCACCACCTGCTTGCCCGCGGCGAACTCGTCGACCTTCGCCAGCACTTTGGGGCGCATGCGTCGCCGGTAGGTGGCGACGTACTTGATCACACCCCAATGAATGCGGTTGTAGACACCGGAGGTGTGCTGGCCGGCGCCATACCGGAGCTGACGGGAGACGATCCCCCACAGGGCAGCCCAGGTGAGTACGTCCATCATCACAACGGTGTCGCACGCCTCCAACCGGACGTGCAAGGAGGCGTTGTAGTTGCCGTCGATCACCCAGCGCGGCTCCGCGACCAGTTCCCGCTGGGCCGCCTCGAACTTCTCCGGAGACAGCGGGTTCCACCCGTCGTCGTAGTAGACCGCGTCGAGATGGGTGACCGGGGCGTCCAGCAGGCGACCGAGTTCGCAGGCCACGTGGGACTTGCCGCTCCCACCGGACCCGACGACAGCGACCCGCTTCATCCGCACGATGCTTCACGATAGACGGAACGGTGATGGTCAGATGGGCTGCGACGGTCGCGTTCATCGGCCCCTCCGGAGGGCATCGAACTCGCCCAGGATGGTCTCCAGCGTCCACAACTGGCGACTGATCTGCGGGAAGCAACTCCCAATAGCCACGGGCCAGGCATACTCCGCTTTCCGAGCAACCCCCCTCAAGCTCGAACACCACGGACTGCTCGCGACGCTGTACTCGGGCGGAGTTCGCCGACTCTTGCTCGACGGCGACCCAGACCTCACCGAACCCTCCCTCGCCGACGATCTCGTGGACCACATGGTCGCTTACCTAGCGGATTCGGGCCTGTCCTCTCATCTCCTACCCACCGGCCAGGACCCATGGCCCCGAACGGCTTCCACCTCACCGGCGTCACCCGCTTTCCATGCCATGTGCAGATCAACGCGACCAGGCCGTTTCGCTGACCACGCTCGCCTCTACGCCGAGCGGACAAGCACCAAATCGAAGCTCCGTGCGGAACCCATGCTCATTGCGACGGCTCCTCGACATACGACGACATGTCCAGCAGTCCGATCAGGGCGTCCTCCGTCGTAGGCACGTCGGCCCACACGCTCTTCCATCCGCGGGTGTCCAGACGTACGCCCCATTGCTGTGACATCCGTTCGACGAGGCGCAGCCCTCTCCCATGGCAATCGCCGTCGTCAGCGTCACGAGGCCGTGGAAGGGTTGTTCCCCCTTCGTCGGTCACCTCGATACGGGCCAGGCCGTCGCCGATCGCGATCAGGTCGACGGCGACCAGCCCGCCCGGCCAACTCGATCTACTGTGCAGGACAGCGTTCGTGGCCAGCTCGCTGACCACAAGTTGGGCGCCCTCCACACTCTGATGCCCTGAAGCTGTGAGCGCGTCTCCCACGAAGTGCCGGAACAGCGGCACCAAGCGGGCAATCCCTGGCATTACCATTTCGCCGAGAAATACGCTTTTCACCACGGAAACGGCCATCCACTTTGGCGTTCCGGTCGGATGGAAACAGTCCTAGATAGAATGCACTGGTGTGCAAAGAACGCACGAGATGTCCGCTTCGACTTCATGATCGAACCTTCCCATCAAGGGGATATCCGGCACACGGCGACCTTGTTCCCTACTAAGCGGTGCACCGAATAGACGCTCTGACCACCGGATGATTACTTAAAGTCATGATGCGACTACACAGTTCAGGATGTCAATGCACAGTGCATATCTAGAGTGAATAGAGCAATGGGATAGTGAGGCCGATCGACGATCTGACACACTGGCCCCTATGCCACCGGCCCACAGCCCCACGGTGAGACTCCGGCGTCTCGCGCGCGAACTGCGCAAGATGCGCGAGGAAAGAAGCCTGATGCCCGAGGCCGCCGCTGCCCAGCTCGGATGGAGCCGAAGCAAGGTCAGTCGCATCGAAACCGGGCGAACGATGGCGAGCCCCAAAGACGTCGCCGCGGTCTGCGATCTCTACGGCGTAGGGTTCGATGTCCGCGCCGGACTGATCCAGCTCGCGAAGGATGTCCGGCAACGCGGCTGGTGGACTGCGTATGCCGACATCTTCACCGGCTCCTACATAGGCCTCGAAGACGAGGCTTCCTTGATCCGCCAGTGGGAGGGACAACTCGTTCCCGGGCTTCTCCAAACGGAGGACTACGCCCGAACTGTGATCACTACGCTCCGCCCCGGCGATGATGTCCAACGCCGGGTCATGGCACGTATGGCGCGCCGTACGCTGCTCAGCAGGCCCAACGCTCCGGAGCTCTGCGCGATCCTCGACGAGGCTGTCCTGCGCCGTCCGATCGGTGGCCCGCAAGTGATGTACGCGCAGCTCGAAGCGCTCCTGATCGCAAGCCGGCGACCAAACGTCTCGGTCCACGTCCTTCCATACGAGGCAGGGGCTCATGCCGGGCTGGAAGGAGCCTTCACACTCCTCAGCTTCGCCGAGGAGATCGATCCTGATGTGGCGTACGTGGAGGGCACGGCAGGCGACATTTACGTCGAAAGCACAGAGCAGGTCGAGCGCTGTAAGCTCGTGTTCGAGCGCATCCAAAAGGCCGCATTGCCCTCAGACGACTCCCTCCAGATGATCAGCGAAACCAAGGAAGCCCTCTATCATGGTTGATCTTTCGAAGGCTATCTGGGTCAAAAGCAGCCGTAGTGGCGGCGGCAACAACTGCGTCGAAGTCGCACGCAACCTGCCCGATGTAGTTGCCGTCCGAGACAGCAAGAACCCCTACGGCCCAGCCCTGGTCTTCACGCACTCTGAATGGGCCGCCTTCCTGGCGGGAGCCAAAGCCGGAGAGTTCGACCCGGCCTAACACCTCGCGCAGGCTCGTCGGCCACCTCATCGACCGCACCCTCCAAAGGCGTCGCGCATGCCTTAGCGCGCCCACCGCAGGCACCGATCCGTAATGCCGACCACCAGAGGCCACAACCAACCCCAGCCCCACCTCCGCGGTATCGTGCTCCACACCTCTGCGTTAGTGGAACGAACCGTCCGAATAGATAACGGCACCGAGCATGCAGCACGGCACAGCTCAGCAACTAAAGGAAAACAGCACATCTCGCCGGTAAAGCCGCAGGTGAACAAGTGTCGGCCCCGCGCGTGCGGGGATGGTCCCCGGGGTCGTCCGAGACTGCCGGTCTCCCTACGGTCGGCCCCGCGCGTGCGGGGATGGTCCGGGGAGAAAGGTTCGACCGTTTGGGGTGATGATGTCGGCCCCGCGCGTGCGGGGATGGTCCGGCGAGCGCCCGGACGGTGTTCACCACTCCGAGGTCGGCCCCGCGCGTGCGGGGATGGTCCGGGTGACGGCGGCAGGGGAGACGAGCCATGCGGGTCGGCCCCGCGCGTGCGGGGATGGTCCGTTCGACGTTCGGCACGCTTACTGTTGGAACATGTCGGCCCCGCGCGTGCGGGGATGGTCCTGCAAGCATCTTGTCCCCCCGGTGTGTTTGCCCGTCGGCCCCGCGCGTGCGGGGATGGTCCGACGTGGCGGGACGTCGACGTGCGGCTGATGCTGTCGGCCCCGCGCGTGCGGGGATGGTCCGTACGCCCGATGGGGTCTGTCGCCGGCTGATGTGTCGGCCCCGCGCGTGCGGGGATGGTCCTCAGCGCCGGGTAGGAGTCGAGCACGATGCAGTGTCGGCCCCGCGCGTGCGGGGATGGTCCCCCGATCGCGCTGGCCCGCTGGCGCCTGCACAAGTCGGCCCCGCGCGTGCGGGGATGGTCCGGAGCGGCTACCCCGGTCGGTGATCTCCACCTCGTCGGCCCCGCGCGTGCGGGGATGGTCCTCGGGACGATTCGGCGGCGGATGACGATGCTGAGTCGGCCCCGCGCGTGCGGGGATGGTCCCCGGCACGCGATCCTGCTGGACAGCCGGTCCAAGTCGGCCCCGCGCGTGCGGGGATGGTCCGTAGAGCCGGCCGTCGACGCCCAGGCCGAGCATGTCGGCCCCGCGCGTGCGGGGATGGTCCCACCGGTTTCGCGGACGGCTCGTGGTCGGTGCTGTCGGCCCCGCGCGTGCGGGGCCGACGCGGACGCGCTGCTCACCATCGACCGCGACGTCAGGCCATCCCTGCGCGTGCGAGGCCGACACTTGTTGAGCTGAGGGTTTATCGGCGGTTGCGGGCCGAGAGGATCAGGCCGTCGAAGTCGATGGGGTACCAGCGGTCCTTACCTGCGGTGCGGGTGGCCCAGCCCTGTTCGTTGCTTGCTGGTTCGACCAGGATGGCTTGGCCGTCGCCGATTCGGGCGGCGAGGAGTTGCCAGATGCGGTCGCGGATGCGTTTGCTGGGGTTGCCGACGAAGATGCCGGCGTTGACTTCGACCATCCATCGGGTGAGGTGGCCACGGAGTCCTTCGGGGGCTGCGATGAGGACGATAACAGTCATGTGTCGTTCGCTTCGTCGCTGTCGGCTGACCGTTCCTGGTCGAATTCGGGGCCTATGACGGCGATATGTTCTTCGCCCATGGCAGCCTGGGCAAATTCGACGTAGAGGGGGTCGTCGGGGAATTCTTCTGTTCCGGCCCAGTTGACGCCTCCGGTGACGGCGCCGACCTTTTCGTCCCAGAGTTGGTTGACGTCGATTTCCGGGATGTCGGTTCCGTCGGGTGAGAGCAGGGTTTTGATGTCGCGGACGATGCGGCCGAGGAGTTTGTCTTCGGCGATTCGGTCGCGGAGGCCGAGGCGGGCGTCGCGTTCTTCGGTCAGGCCTTTGGCAGCGAGGTCGAAGGCGAGAGGGATGGTGTATTCGGCCTTGTAGAGGTCGGCGATGTCCATGACGAAGGAGGTGGCGGCGCCGGTGTGGACGAAGCCGAGGCCGGGGCTGGCGCCGAGGCCGACGATGACGGCGTGGCTGATGCCGTACAGAGCGGTGTTCGCGGCCGACAGCAGTCGGTTGAGATCGTCGCCGGCGGCGAAGGCGTCGCCGGGGCGGTAGTCGCGTCCGGTCCAGGCCACGCCGGTGCGGCGGGCGTGGTGTTGGTACTGCTTGCGGACCCGGGCGCCTTCTCGGCCGCGCAGCTGCTGCATGGTCATCTCGGACACGTCTTCACCAGGGAAGCGCATGCCGTACATGGCGCGGGCGACGGCGAGGCGTTCTTTCGGGCGAGTGACGAGCCAAGCCTGGCGGTAGAGCAGGCCAGAGCCGCGGCTGGGCCCAAGGCCGGAGGCGTACAGGCGGACGCCTTGTTCCCCTACCCAGCACACGGCAGTACCGGAGTCGCCGAGGAGTTGGACGGCACCGTGAGTGATGCGCGTGCCGGGGCCGATCAGCATGACGGCGACCATCGCGGCGGGGATGCGGACGGTGTCGCGTTTGTTGATGACGACCACGGCGTTCTCATCGCGGTCGATGTGGCTGCGTTCGACGTAGACGCTGGAGACGCGGTCGGCGATGCGGTGCAGGTCGTGGGGGTGTGCCTTCCACCAGATGTCGGCCATCACCGATCCTGATGTGGAGGCGAGCCGGGCAGGGGGGCGAGGGTGAGTAGGCCGCAGCCGTAGGACTTGGCCGGGCCGATGCCGCCCAGCAACCGCTCGGTGAAGGCGGCGGTGTCGGTGATGCGGAGCCGGCCTTGGAAGGTGGCGGTGTGCAGGACGACCGGGTGGGAACCGGCGTTCTTCTTGCGGAAGGAGCGTCGTTCGCGGGCGGTGATGCGGACTTCGCGCGGCGGTGGCGGCTGTTCGTCGCTGGAGGGCTGCAGTCCGGGTGCGGGCGGGTCGGTGCGGGCGGGCGGGACGTCGAATCCCCAGCGTTCGGTGCGGGACAGGAACCAGGTGAGTTGCTGGTCGGCTGTCCGGTGGCCGATGCGGAAGGACCGTCGTTTGGCCTCTGCGGCGCGTTCGATCTGGGTGGGGCTGGGTTTGAGGGGGTTGGACGTGTTCTGGACGGGGTTGGCGGTGAGCCGGAAGGCGAACTCGCGGCCGACGGCGATCTGGGCCAGCAGCGGCGCGTAGTCGCGGATGGCGGCGTGCTCGCCGTCGGCACCGGGCCAGCCGGCCTGTTCGACGAGGTGGCTCCAGTCCGGGCGGGTGGTGGTCAGGACGAAGAGCATGGGCCGATGGGGGTCGTCGGCGTCCAGGCGCCACAGGATGCGCTGGTCGTTGGGCGCATCGGGGATGCCGTACATGACGGCGCCGTGCATGGCGTGCGGGCTGGCCAGGAACAGTCGGCTCTTCTCGCGCAGCGGATTGATTCTGATGCGGGACAGGTAGGTCATGTCGGGGTCACCAACCCAGGAGGGCGAACGGGTCGTGGCTTTGAGTACTCGGTGCGACGCTGTCATCCGTCGCCGATCCGGTCGGCAGGGTGATCCACAGATGTCGGATGCGGCGACTGGTGAAGCGACGTTCGCGGGGGGCGAAGGAGTGGGGGACGTCGTTGAGGGAGTCCTCACCGTCGGGGTGGTCGATGGTGGCCGCCACGTCGATGGTGGGAGGTCTGTGCCGGTCGCGGGCGTAGAGCTGTTGGGCTGTTTCGGTGGCGTGCCAGGGCTCGGTGCGCAGTACGTCCTCCAGCTCGGCGTGGCGGATGCCGAGGAAGAGCGGCTGGGTGGGGACGCAGGAGCGGCGGCCCAGCGCGAGCGGGAAGGCCGGGCGTTGGACGGCTTCGGCCAGCGTCTGCACCAGGGCGGCGGACCCCTCCAAGGCTACGAGGAAGACCGCGTCCTGAAGGTAGAAGCGCTGGGTGACGTGTGTGTACTTAGCAGGCGAGGTGGGCTTCTGCAGCCCTTTCGCCGATACGCCCGCCTGCGGCAGAGGGCGTCCGCGGTAGTCGCTGACGGTGTGGTAGTCGCGCAGCAGGCTGCCAGGCTGGTCAACGCGTACACCGAGGCGCAGGTCGAGCAGATCGTCCAGAGGTTCTTCGCGGGCTCGGCCGGAGGCGGCGGCGAGCAGGCCGATGATCCCGGATTTGGTGGGTTCGGGCCGCGTATCCCGCCGGTTGAAGACGCTGCGGTCTCCCCAGGACTGCAAGGGACCGCCCAGACGCAAGACCAGTGTGGCTTGGGGGGCGTTCATCGGGCCTGCTTGATCTGCCCGGCCAGAGCGGCGTGCAGGTCGGCGATCAGTGTGGGGAAAGTGGTGTTCGCGCCGAGGATCGCGGTGAGCCGTTCTCCAGTGTGCTGGTCAGGGTCGAAGGTGTGGCAGACCGTGACGTGAGCGGGGGTGTCGCCCCATTGCCGGGTAGCGCGGTCGTACTCCACGGCCAGGCGGACGGCGGAGTCAGCGGCCAGACCCTCGCCTTCCTCTTCGGGCAGGAGCGGCTTTTCGAAGGCGGAGACGAGGTTGACCGGCTGATCTTCGCGGACCACGACAGCCAGCAGGCTGGGCAGCGTGCGGTGGGCGAAGGAGTTCTGGTGCCCCGACGGGATGGAACGGGCGAAGTGCTCGACGAAGGCATCAACGGCGGTCAGGGCGGCCTCACCATCGCCGAGGTTGGCGATCAGTTGGGGCAGGTTGATGGTGGCGTACCGGTACAGGGTGGCGGAGTTGAAGCCGATCTGGCCGATCATGCCGGCGCCGGTCTCCTCCTTAGGATTCTCGTCGTCCACCGCTGTGTAGTAGTCGAACTCCAGGTCCACGGTGTGGGTGGACAGCGCGTGGGCGACCTGGACGGCGGCGTCGACGTTGAGGGCGGGAATGTCGGCGACCATCCGCCCGAACAGCGCCACGTCCATCGGGTGGCTCTGCTGCAGTTTCTCGGCCACGGGCAGGTCCTTGACGGCCTTGGCCAGTTCCTCATCGTCCAAGGCGGTCAGGTCGGTGGCCTGGTCGGCGACCAGATCGATGATGTCCTCGAGCTGGCGGTAACCGAAGAACAGCAGGTAGGCGGTGTCGCCTGCTTTCTTGCCCGGCTTGATCCCCAGCGGCTGCAGCAGCGCGGTGGCCAGGCGGGTGGCCTGCTCGGCCTCCAGGCCGCTGCGGCCGGCCAGTCGCTTGGCCAGCTCGGCGGCGATCCGCTTGGTTCGGGTCGCGTGGTCCTGCTGGGGGGCGTGCTCGGCGAAGCTGGTACGGGTGGCGCGCTTCCATGCCTGGGACGACACCCGGGCCCTGCGGTGCCCACCGTAGTAAGCCTCTTTGGGATTGCCCTGATCGTCGCGGTTCAGATTCGCGGGGGGAACGGTCTGGATGATGTGCACGTCGATGTACAGGCGCTTGTCCATGAAGACTCCGGATGAGATCAACAGAGGTGGTGTGGTGACGGAAACAGCTACGCAGGGTGCGATCGGTTACCGATCCGGCGATGGCTGGGCGCTGGGCTGCCAGCCGTAGTAGGCGAGCCCCAGCCTGCGGCGGGCCAGTTGCCGGGTGTCCGGGCGCTGCCAGTCGCGGATGTCCTTGAGCAGCAGGTCGTAGTCCAGCGGCGCGCCTACCGTCCGCAACTGGGAGATCAGGCCCCGCAGGTGGGTGAGAAAGGCGGAGATCTGGGTGGCCGAGGCTGCGGCATTGACGCGTCGATCAACCGCTTCCCGGCTGAATCCCTTGTCGTGGTCGCTCTCCTTGTGCAGCCGCCGGAGCGCCTGGCCCAGCCGGATGTCGGGGCGATGCATCGGGTCCGGGCGGGACTGCTGGTGCAGGCCGTACAGGGCGAGTGCGGCGTGTTCGGCCGTCAACTCCTGCGACACCTGGCCCTTGCGGGCGAGGCGGTCGTCGATGGGCGAGGTGTAGTACGGCCACAGGACGGGCACCGTGCCGGCCGGACGTCCGAGTCCGGCGCGGAAGGCGGCCAGGTCCTCGCCCGGCGGCAGCTTGCGCTTGTCTCGCCAGGTCCCGTCCGTGGCCACGTATCTGGTCCAATACCGAACGGTGCGATCGGCGGTGGAGGTCACTGGTGCACCTTCTTCTTGCGAGCGCTGAAAGAGTGCTTGTGGTTGGATGCCGGTGAGAGCCGGGGTGACGGCCTGGTGGTGGTGGCTCGTTGAGGGCCCGCATGACACTGCCGCCCCCGGCTCTTTCGGGTCTGTTGACCGGCAACAGAGGGACGCGCCGTAGAGCGCCGGTCAGTGACCGCCCGGAGAGCAGTCCCGTCACCGGCATCACGCTGTGGATTGTGTCGAGCTGCGTGAGGAGCCTTGTGGCACTGCAAGATTGCGTCTACTACGTCGGGATCGACTGGGGTTCGGCCGAGCATGCGGTGTGCGTGCTGGATGAGGCGGGCCGGGTGAAGACCCGGTTCACCATCGCTCACACCGCCGCCGGATTCGCCGACCTGGCCCGCAGGCTGGGCAGGCTCGGTGAGGCCGAGCAACTGCCGATCGGGATCGAGCGTCCCGACGGCCGCCTGGTCGATGTGCTGCTGGAGGCCGGGCATCCCGTGGTCCCGGTGAAGTCGAACGCGATCAAGGCCTGGCGAGATGCCGAGGTGTTGTCCGGGGCCAAGTCCGACGCCGGAGACGCCCACGTCATCGCCGAATACCTGCGGTTGCGCCAGCACAAGCTGACCCCGGCCCGGCCGTTTTCCGGGCAGACCAAGGCGCTGCGCACCGTGGTACGCACCCGCGATGACATCATCAAGCTGCGCGTAATGGCCACCAACATGCTGTCGGCGCTGCTGGATGCGTTCTGGCCCGGTGCCAAAGAGATCTTCGCCGATGTTGAGTCGCCCATCGCGCTGGCGTTCCTGACCGCCTACCCCACTCCGGTGAGCGCTGCTCGGCTGGGTGAAAAGCGGATCGCGTCGTTCTGTGCCAAGCACGGTTACTCCGGCAAACGGCCCGCCGCCCAGTTGCTGGCTCGGCTGCGGTCGGCACCACCCGGGGCCACCGGTGAGGCCGAGACCGCCGCAGGCCGGGACGCGGTACTGGCCCTGGTCACGGTCTTGACGACGCTCGGGACGGTCAAGAAGGAGCTGGACCGCTCGACCGCCACTCACCTGGCCGCCCATCCCGACGCCCAGGTCTTCACCTCGCTGCCACGCTCTGGCCTGATCAACGCCGCCCAGATACTGGCCGAGTGGGGCGATGCCCGCAGCGCCTACGACGGCCCGGACGCGGTGGCGGCCTTCGCCGGCGTCGCCCCCGTCACCAAGGCCTCCGGCCGCCACCACGCGGTCGGCTACCGGTGGGCATGCAACAAACGCCTGCGCCAGGCCATCACCACCTTCGCCGGCAACAGCCGTCACACCAGTCCATGGGCCGCCGACATCTACCAGCGAGCCCGCGCCCGCGGCAAGGACCATCCCCACGCCATCCGGATCCTGGCCCGCGCCTGGGTCCGGGTGATCTGGCGATGCTGGCTCGACGGCGTTCCCTACAACCCCACCAAACACGGGGCCGCAGCGGCATTCATGGAGCCTCAAGCGGCGTGAGGTTGACACAGGGGGTGTCATGCGGGTCTCCCCTCGTCTTCAGACTGGCTGGGCGCTCGTAGAGGCGCGGTGAGCCCCACGCCGGTCACGCGGTCTGAGCCCAGCGAGGCAGCGCGTCGCGTACCCGCTGGCGGAAGTTCTGCTCGGCGGCGGCGAGCCGGTAGACGTACTCGCGGCTGTCCTTCTTCACCACCCGGCCGGCGAACTCGCTGCCGGTGGCCGTGGCAAGCAGCTTCTCCGCGACGTCCCAGGTCCGCTGGTGAGCGAGCTTCTCCCAGGCGGTACGGCCCTGCTCCAGCAAGTCGGGATCGTCGGCCGTACCTCGTACTCCGATCAGGAGGCGCCGCACCAGCGGGTCCAGAGCATGCAGGACGAATTCTCCGGGGCGCTGTCCCTTGTCCCATGGGATCGGGTCGGCTCCCCTCGCCCTGCGGAGATCGGCCGACAGGTCGTTCACCGCCCGCGCCAGGTCTTCGGCCTGCTCGACCACCTCTACCAAGGTGGTGTACGTCTCGGTCTCGGTGCGTAGCCCGGCTACCGGCAGCGGGATCGAGTCGAACAGCACGTCCTCCACGACCGCGGACTGGGTGCCGTAGACGATGCCGATCGTCTGGACCTGTAGCGGGTAGTCGAAGGCGAGGAACCCTTCGGCCTGAACGTCGGCGAGCTGGCTCAGCAGCACCGAGGTCTCGACACCGCCGTCACCGTTCTGTCGTTCCGCAGCGAGTAGTGCCGTCATGCCGCGCCAGGCGGCCTTGCCCGGCATATGTCGGCGCGGGCGGCGCACCATTCCCGGTGTGCTCTTGGGCGCCTTGGAGAAAGCCCAAGCCGTATGTGGCTCCCACTCCGGGATGGCCTCCAGCCGGTCCCCTGCGCACACCACGACCCGGCAGACCCGCAGCCCTTCATCGGTCTGCTCTGGAACCAGGCGGATCCGGCGCGACTGCCAGGTCCACAGATCCAACAGCCCGGTCGCAGCCCGGGGACGCCACTGTGCGGTTGCCGGCGGACGCCTCCATTGCGGTAGATCATCGGCCGGTTGATGACCGATCGGGATGTTGAGCATCAACGTCTCGAACAGGGTCCGTCCCATCGGGACGATCACGCCCAGGTACCCCAGCGGTCCGGTGACGTTTCCGGTGGTCTTGCCCGCCTTCGCCAATGGGTCGTCGGCCGCTCCGGACTTGATGCCCGCGGTATCCCAGCAGTGGGCGTGCAGCAGCCACCGTGCCGCCTGAGGTGGCGTCAACGGCAGCGGATCACCCTCGGTACGGGTCGCGAACAGCGGCACGTTGTTCCCTGAGGCTGCGGTGGCGACCAGCAGCGCCGCTCCCTTCGTCTCCCGCTTGGCCGTGTGCAGCCCGGCCACCTGGGCAAAGGGCGTCTCTTCGCCGAACAGGTCGAAGCGGGAGCGGTGCTCGTCGAGGTAGTCGCTGATCGCCTGCTGCTGCTCCTCGGTGAAGCGACCGTTGGCGAACCACCGAGCCCAGGCGGCGCGATCAGCGGGACGCCCCAGAGCGTCCATGACGATGGGGAGGAGCAACTGACGCAGCAGCGCCGGAATGTGCGTGGAGACCTCGGCCTCGATCGAGTCGTACTCGTGAGCATGCAGCAACGTGTGCCGCAAAGAGCAAAGCTCTCGGGCAGCTTCGCCTCGTGGCCGAGGTAGAAGCCACGACGAGTCAATCAAGTCGTAGCCGGACATTCGCAGACTCTCTAACTGGTTACGTTTAGCCGTCTCATAGTGGAGCGTGCCATGGAGAAGCCGCTTCGTCAGGTGAATGCCTAAAGTGGTGTCGAGCCCTGCGTGATCCGCTGACGCGGGGATGGTCCATGGTTCCGTTTCGGACCTACGTCGGCCCCGCCATGCGGGGATCAAGGCCCGCGCGGGCCGGGCTCCCTCCAGCCACGCCACGTTGCGGAAGGGAGCCCGGCCCGCACGAGGCTCATGTGCGCCTCCGCATAGGGCGGCTTGGACCACCATCTACGACAAGCCCCAACTCGTCGTCGTACCGGACCTGATATTCGCCCAGGTCGGCGGCAGTGTTGGCGTCCAGGACCAGCGCCAGGCTGCGTTTCAGCCACGGGTGATCCCGCCAACCATCTAGCGGCGCCAGGTCACGCTCAGCCAGTTCGGAGAGCTTGGCGGGCAAGCGTACGGTCGCCCCCAGCACCTCCTCCAGCAGCTCATCCGACAGCGCCTCGCCATTGACTCCGAGCCACCGGCCACCCAGGGTGCGGTATCCCCGCTCGTCGCCGTGCACCAGCATCACTTCCACGCTGCGATCCCCGTCACGGACCACGGCCTGCAGCTTGTCCTCGGCCAGGCTGCCGGTGGCCGCCCCGTAGTGCAGGCCGTCCAGCGTCGCTCTGGTGTGCTCATTGGCGCGGGTGAGCAGGAAGTGCTCCGCGCTGCGGGCACGCTCGGCCTGCTGGGTCACCCACTCGGCCTGCGCCTGCTGCTCATCGTCAGCCCATGTGGGCGGGACTACATCGCACGCATTGTCGTACACCCGCTCGACTAGACGCGGCACATCACTGGGCACCGACCAGTGACCACCATCGGCGGCACAGACCAGAGCCGCGGTGCGCAGCAGCAGGTACCGGCCGTAGATTCCCTCGCTCGCCGGGAGGATCGACGGGGCAGCCGCATCCTTCGGCGCGAAACCCGTAATGATCACCTCCGGTCGGCGAACCTTCGGCGGTCGCCGCACTCCGTCATGGCGGTGGATCCGGCCCAACCGTTGGAGCAACAGGTCCATCGTGGTCAGGTCGGTGACCAGCACATCGGCATCCACGTCGAAGGACTGCTCGGCCAGCTGGGTGGCGACCAGGATCAGCCGCTCAGGCTGGCGTGGGCCTTCCTTGCGCGTGGGGCCGAGCAGGTCCAGACACTCCTGGGTACGCTCCGCGCGATCGTGCGCGGTCATCCGTCCGTGCAACAGGCGGACATCACCGCCGAACCGTTCTCGCAGCACTTGGTAGGTGTGCTGCGCCCGGGGGACGGTGTTACGGATCACCAGTACGTATCCGCCCTCGGCCAGCCGCTCCTGCAGCACGTCGGCGACCGCTTCATCGCCTGCTTGGCTCTGCCCCGCCGTACCGACCTCTTCGGGCAGGACCGTCACCGACACACGGAGATCAGCCCGCCACTGCTGAGAGTGATCCACGTCGTAGACGGCCCGCCCGTCGACCAGGCATGCAGCGCTGACATTGGGATATCCCGCAGCCTGCGGCAGCTCCGACGCGTCGAACATCTCCACGGAGGCCGCACCGGACAGGTAGGCAGTGACCAGTTCATGTCGCTGCGCCGGCGGCAACGTGGCCGACAGCAACACCACCGGCACCCCCGCCTGCCCCAGCCAGCGCAACCCCTCCTTCAGGAACTGCGACATGTAAACGTCGGCCGCGTGCACCTCGTCCAAGACCACGACCTTGCCCATCAGGCCGGCGGCGCGCAGCATCACATGCTTGGTCCGCGTCGCCGCGAACAACAACTGGTCGATGGTGCCGACCACGAACGGGCTCAGCAGTCCGCGTTTACGGCCTAGGAACCACTCCGCTGGAGCTTGCCGCTCCGCGACCACATGCCCGCCATGACCGAACGGCGAGTCCGCCAAGCCGTACACGTCGTCTTCCTCGACGCTGCCGTAGAAGCTGTCGGGGTCGGTGTCCTGCTCCTCCAGCAGGCTCCGCCACTCCTTGTTGAACATCCGCTTGCCGTGCAGCAGCGCCACCTGCCCGGCCAGGTCCTCGTCGATCCTGTCCAACCAAGCGCGCACCTGACTGAACATCGGATCACTCGTCGCCTGCGTCGGCATGCCCACGAACACGCCGTCAGCCCCGAACCGAGCGGCCAGGACCTCGGCCGCCAACAGCGCGGCCTTAGTCTTGCCCTCTCCCATCGGCGCTTCGACGATCAGCAGCCCCGGGCCCGGCATCCGGCGAGCCACCCGCATCACCAGCTCCTGCGACGGGCGTGGCCACTGATCGAAGCGCTGCTCGAAGGCCTCGGGCATAGGGCTTCGCAGCCGTCCCCAGCCGCCGCGCAGCCCGAGTTGCCCCCACGCTTTCACCGCGCGAGCCCGAGCTCCTTGCATGCTCACGTCGGCCAGGTCATCGACCCCGGCGAAGTGGTGTTCGTCGCTGGCGATCCAGTCAGCCATCACTATCAGGCCGCTGAGCTGCAGCTGTACGGCACGGCTGGGCACACTTTGGGGTTGTACGTCAACAAGATCATCGAACCCGACCAGCCGGGTGAACACCTCTACCAACGCCGATTGCACCCGGCTCCACGCCGGCCCCTTGCCCTGCGGCTCGCCCCGCGCCGTCCTGAGCCCCGCTAGGGCCCCTACCGCAGGAATCGATCCGTGATGGCCAGCCACCAGGGGCCACAACCACGCGATCTGCTCAGTCTCCCAGCCGGCCTCGCGCAAGAGGCGCAAAAGGAGCGTTCCACCAGCCCTGTCATGCCGCCACCGGGCCCGTTTGACCACCAACTCGTTCCAGTCGAGCCCAGCCCGCCGGACCGCTTCCGCACCCTCGGCATCTACGCGCTGAAAGGCCGGGGTCGCCTTGCCGCAATCATGCACCCCACACAACCAGGCGAAGAACAACCTCCCTCGACCCTCTGAAATGTCATCCAATGTCCGTTTAGTCGAGGGGGCGAGATAGTTATCCCAAATCTGCTCCGCAACAGCAGCGGTGTCCAACAAATGTGAAAGCAGGAGGTTCATCCTCCCACCCGCTTTCTGGCGTGATTTACCCCAAATCACCCCAAGCTGCCGCATCACCACCGCGTCGTAACCAACTTCTTCATGCCATCGCATCGCACCCTCCCCTCGACCGCACCCTAAACACCGCCACCGACAAAACGGGGCCGTCATACACACCTGCGGTATCGTGCCCCTACCTCACCGCGTTAGCGAAACGAACACTCCAAACAGGTAACGGCACCGAACGTGAAAATTCCTCACGGCTCAGCTACTAAAGGAAAACGGCACATCCCGCTGGTAAAAGCGCAGGTGAACAAGTGTCGGCCCCGCGCCCGCGGGGGTGGTCCCTGCGCACCCTGCCCGCGGTGCTGCAGGACACGGTCGGCCCCGCGCCCGCGGGGGTGGTCCCCAGATGGACGGCGACTCGGTCACACCTGCGGGGTCGGCCCCGCGCCCGCGGGGGTGGTCCTCGCCGCCATCGCCGCAGCCGAAGAGCATGAGTGTCGGCCCCGCGCCCGCGGGGGTGGTCCGAGCATGTCCCGGGCATCCCCGGGCAGCTCGACGTCGGCCCCGCGCCCGCGGGGGTGGTCCGACGTTGCTTGCTCGCCAGGTGGTCGAGCAGCGGTCGGCCCCGCGCCCGCGGGGGTGGTCCGCTTGGCCATCAGGCCACCCGGACCCGGGTCCCGTCGGCCCCGCGCCCGCGGGGGTGGTCCGGCAGCCCCCCGGACTACCCAAGCCGGGGGCTAGTCGGCCCCGCGCCCGCGGGGGTGGTCCGATCGCTCACGAGATGCGGGTACTGGCTGATCGGTCGGCCCCGCGCCCGCGGGGGTGGTCCGCAGACTTTCCCGCCGCCCTGACCTTTGACGATGTCGGCCCCGCGCCCGCGGGGGTGGTCCGACGTTCACCGGCGCTTCCGGTGTGGCGACGTTGTCGGCCCCGCGCCCGCGGGGGTGGTCCCCAGTCGAGCTTGTCGCATTTGCCCGGCTCAGCGTCGGCCCCGCGCCCGCGGGGGTGGTCCCATGATCGACGTCTACCGTGAGCGCGCCGCGCTGTCGGCCCCGCGCCCGCGGGGGTGGTCCGGACGTGACCACGTTTGCCTCGGAGGGGTGGAAGTCGGCCCCGCGCCCGCGGGGGTGGTCCGCCGAGGGTCTCGCGGCCGAGCGGAAGCAAGCGGTCGGCCCCGCGCCCGCGGGGGTGGTCCTGTCGGCGGTGGCCCCGCCGGTCACCCGGTGCAGTCAGCCCCGCGCCCGCGGGGGTGGTCCCTTGGCCTCGATCCGGTCCATCTCCGACGGTTCGTCGGCCCCGCGCCCGCGGGGGTGGTCCGCCCCGCCGGCGACTCACGGCGAGGCTCGGGGGGTCGGCCCCGCGCCCGCGGGGGTGGTCCCACCGGTTTCGCGGACGGCTCGTGGTCGGTGCCATCGGCCCCGCGCCCGCGGGGGTGGTCCGCGTTGGGCCGTGATCTCGGCGCGGGTGCAGGAGGTCGGCCCCGCGCCCGCGGGGGTGGTCCGGTCCTGACCAAGGAGAAAACGGACCTCGCGTAGTCGGCCCCGCGCCCGCGGGGGTGGTCCTGGATCAGCAGATCATTCATAACCCGGACGTCCGTCGGCCCCGCGCCCGCGGGGGTTGTCCTGGGCACGCTACGCGCATCAGGGGCGAGAGTGCGTCGGCCCCGCGCCCGCGGGGGTGGTCCGTGGTGGCGATGAGGGGCGGTTAGAGGGTGGCGGTCGGCCCCGCGCCCGCGGGGGT
This sequence comes from Nonomuraea glycinis, assembly GCF_035920485.1. Lineage (GTDB taxonomy): Bacteria > Actinomycetota > Actinomycetes > Streptosporangiales > Streptosporangiaceae > Nonomuraea > Nonomuraea glycinis. The sequence continues at coordinate 6,742,749 of NZ_CP109166.1, read as the reverse complement.
GGTCCGGGCAGGGAGTTGCGCAGGGAGGCAGGGAGAACGTCGGCCCCGCGCCCGCGGGGGTGGTCCGCCAGGGCTAGGCAGAGCCGATGTCGGCTTACCGTCGACCCCGCGCCCGCGGGGGTGGTCCGGTGACGATCAGCGAGACGAGCCCTGCCCAACGGTCGGCTCCGCGCCCGCGGGGGTGGTCCCTCGCCGGGCGTGGCGTCATTCCCGTTGTTCAAGTCGGCCCCGCGCCCGCGGGGGTGGTCCTGACCATCAAATAGCCTGACCAGCGGGTTTGATGTCGGCCCCGCGCCTGCGGGGGTGGTCCCGTCTACGAGCGGCTCACCGCCGCAGATAACGCGTCGGCCCCGCGGCCGCGGGGGTGGTCCCCGATCATCCTCAACGACCGGCCACGCCTGCGCGTCGCCCCCGCGCCCGCGGGGGTGATCCGATGCCTCCTGCGAATGCCCACATCCCATGGCATCGCCGGCCCCGCGCCCGCGGGGGTGGTCCCGTCCCGGCGGCCAACCTGGTGCAGATCGGCATGTCGGCCCCGCGCCCGCGGGGGTGGTCCGCCGTCGCCGGCGGCCAGGACCTGGGTCGGCGCCCACGCAGTGAGCAGCGAACTGAACATGGAGAACATCCAGTTCGCCATTCGGTCTCGCAGACACTCGGAGTCACCGTCGTGGCCGTCGTCGCCGGCGTCCTCGCTCGGTCCTGCCCGGCCGGCGGGCGGCCCGGGCGACGCCGGTGGAGGCTCTCGCCGAGACATGGCCGGTCGAGCCTCGCGGGACGTGACCGGTCGAGCCCTGCGAGACGTGACCGGGCAGGCCTCGTGACCGCGCGGGCCTCGCGAGAGTGACCGCGCGGGCCTCGATCGTGGCGAACCTCTTGCGATCGGTGCCTGCTTTCGACCCTTATGGGGACCACAGTCCTTGTCGAGAGGGCATCCCCTTGTGGAACTGAACGAGTAAGTCCCAAGTCCCCGTGATGCGGAAGCCGACGTGGGCGGTGCTGTGTCGGCGGGGCCGTCAAGGCGGGAGGGGTGGGTCTACCGGGGCCTGGTTGACGGTCGTGCGCAGGGAGTGCAGCGCGTCCGGCAGGAGATCGCGCAAGGTCCGGGTCTCGCCCGGTCGCGTCCATTTCCGGAATGCCGCCTGCTGCGCGAGCATGGCGGCACCGGCGGCGAGGAACGCGGTTTCAGGATCACCGCACCGCGCGTGCAGCACGGCTGCGATGGCCTCGGTGAGTGCGGCGTTCTTGCTGAGCTCGCGCTCCTGCAACTCCGGGTTGGCGGCAATGACAGCGTAACGGCGCGTCACCACGGCACGGCGATTCTCCAGCATCTTGTCGGCAACGACTTCCAGCGCGCGCACGACGGCGTCGAGCGGCGGCAAGGCGTCGTCGCCGGCCGCGATCTCGCCGATGATCTCCTGCTGAAGCTCTGCGCTCAACCCGAACAGCACCTCGCGCTTGTCGGCGAAGTGGTTGAAGAACGTTCGCTGGGTGAGCCCCGCCCGCTGGACGATCTCGGCGACCGTCGTGCGCTCGAACCCTTGCTCGTCGAAGAGCTCCAACGCGGCGGTCTGCAAGCGCTCGACTGCGTCCGGTTTCCATCGCGGCATGCCCTGAGTCTAGCGACTGCACAATGTGCAGTCACCGGTGCTACAGTGATTGCACAAGATGCAATCACATCAGGAGGCTTCCCCATGGCTGAGGTATCGATCGTCGGCCCCGGCGAGGGCGAACTCATCGCCAACGGTCCGTCGCAGATCCGCATCCTCGAAGACGGCAGCAACACCGATCACCGCCTGGGAATCGGTGAGGTCGTCATTCCCCCGCACACTCCCGGCCCTCCGCAACACCGCCACGCACAGCACGACGAAGGCTTCTATGTGCTCTCGGGCAACGTGCGGTTCACCATAGGAACGGACAACTACGACGTCGGTCCCGGCACGTGGGTCACCGTCCCGCCGGGCGCACCGCACACCTTCGCCAACATGGGCGACGACCCGGCAGTCATGCTGACCACCTTCACGCCGGATCTGTACGTGCAGTACTTCCGCGACCTCAAGGCCATGGTCGAGTCCGGGCAGCCCATGTCACGCGAGACCATGGCGCCGATCTGGAAGAACTACGCCACCGAACCATCCACCGAATTCGCACGGTAACCGCCTGCCAGCATCGCCTCCGCTACGTAAGCGATCGTCCGCGGATTCCTGGCACAAGGACGCTATCCGGACAGCACCTCGTACAGGTGCCGGGCCTCGTGCAGCACGAGGCTCGGCCCCTTGCGCGCGGCCAGCGCCGCCAGCCCGCCGATCTCCCCTCTCGCGCCCGCGAGCGTGGCCGCCCGCGCGGCGACGCCCAGCAGGTCGCCCAGCCCGGCGCGCGGCCGTTCGCCATCGGAGGGGATCAGGCGGGGAAGGGCCACGGTGAGCAGCCGCCACACCTCGGCGTGCGCGCCGGCGTCCGTCAGGTCGCCGAGCGCCGCGGCGATCCGCTTGAGCACGACGAACTCGAGCCGGATCAGCTCGACGAGGGCCGCCCCGCACGCGGCGGCCGGGAACCGCCCGCGCGCGGCCAGCGTGAGCGCCGCGTCGGCCGCCGCCGCCCGCGGCTCGTCCCGCCGGTGGCCCAGCCCGCTGACGAGCACGGCCGCGGTGGCCGCACCCACCGGGCCGTCGCCGTGGGCCAGGGCCGCCAGCGTCTCCATCCTGGGGTCGTTCGAGCTGGACAGGCCGGGCCCGGAGCGGATGAGCCAGGCGGCCACGATCTCGCGGTACGACGGCATCATCACCGGCCACCACACGACGTCGTGCCGGTAGGAGAGGTAGACGTAAGGGGAGTCGAGGACCCACAGCTCCTCCAGCCAGTCCGGCAGGCCCTCAGGCGGCACGACCTTGGGCAGCAGCCGGCGGTCGGACAGGTAGTACGCCTGCTCGTTCTGCACCGCCCAGTCCACGTCCGGATCGGGCCAACCGCCGTCACGCAGCCACGCGGCAAGTGTGCGGCCCGCCTGTGAAGGCAGTTTCTCCGCTCGTACGAGCAGGTCGGGATCGGTGTTCCGGGGCAGCCGCAGCAGCGCCTGCTTGAAGTCGGCGGGCAGCGGCTCGGTGCCCGCCAGCCGTTCCATGCGCTCCACCAGGGTCGCGGCGTCCACATGGCCGGTGGGAGCGGTCGGCGTGGCGAGCAACGCGGGGATCGTCTCGCCGCGCTCGAAGAGCGCGATCACCTCCTCCAGGCGATGCCGGAGGAGACGCTGGGGCGGCCAGCCCTCAGAGCCGAGGTACGTACGCGTCCCGGCCGATGACGTGCTCACCCGCCGGCTCTGCTCGGGCGCCACGATCGCCAGGGCGCAGCGGGCCAGCAGAGTACGGGTGTCGCGGTGGTAGGCGTTGCGGTCGAACACCTGGCTGTCGGGGTCGCACGGCAGCGATCGGGTCTCCTCCCACCACTGCCACAGCGCCGCCGTCATCGCGTCGCGATCGCCATGGGTCAGCTCGACCAGCCCGGCCAGGACGCGTTCGCAGCGCAGCGGTTCATCCATCCAGCTCAGCGCCCGCAGTTCCGTGACCAGCTCGGCCGGTGAGGTGAACGGCGGTGCGAGCCCGGGCAGCGCGGGCACGCGCAGAACGGCGGCGGCCGGCGGCTCCGGCCCTGTCTCGTCGACCGGGCCATAGGCAGCGGCGACGCGTTCGCGCAGGGCGCTGGGCAGCCTGGTCGCGGCCTCGCGGATCGACTCGCGGCCGGGGGCGTCCACGTACGGGGCCAGCTTGACCGCGAGCCGTACCGCGCGCTCGCGCAGGGCAGGGGTGTCCACATCGAACACGACGGCCAGTGCGGGCACCGCGCCGCCACCCCTCGACGCGGGCGTACGTGCCAGCCACTGCACGGCGGCCCGCAGGAGGCCCTTTTCCCGCCGGTATACCAGCGACCCCATGGCCTCGGCGAACAGCTCGCCGTCCAGCAGGTCCGCGGCCTCGGCCCGCTGCAGCTCGTCCACCGCGAGCTGCGCCAGCGGCGGCGCGGCCGACGGCAGCAGGCGCACGAAGTCCAGGACCGGGATGTCCGCCGGTTCCGGCCGCAGCAGCCGCCACAAGCGTACGAACGGACTGATCTCCATGTCCGAGCCGCCGGTCATGAACCGCCTGGCGCAGCCGGCGATGAGCGTCGCGCGCGGTATCCGGCCTTTGCCCGCCAGTTCCGCCAGCTCGTCGATGGTGCTCCGCCCCAGGTCCCAGCGCAGCTCCCTGACCAGGGGAGCGGCCACGCCCTGCACCTCGAACAGGCGCGGCAGCAGGGCGTCGAGCAGCGGATCGCCGTCGAGGAGGTTGCCGTGGACGCGCCGCCGCCATGCCTGCCGCCAGACCCATCCGGCGACGAACGCGTCGCCGTCCGGCGGCTCGATGCCCGTCTCGGTCACCAGTGCGGCGGCCAGCTCCCAGCCCGGCATGCCATCGCCGCGCCGCGACGCCCTGCCGGTCGGCGGCCTCAGCCGGCCCGCCAGCCGGACGGCCAGGTCGCGCCGCCACTCCAGGGGACGGTGCCGCAGCAGGGACACGATGCGGGCGGCGTCCTGCTCGGGGGCGCGCGGCTCGCGCAGCTCCCTGCGGTTCAGCCAGGTCGCCACCTGCTCGGCCCCAGGCAGGCAGGCCGCCCCCGTCAGCCGGTATCCGGACGCCAGCTGCGTCTCGATCTCCCATCGGGCCTCGAACCCGCCCCGGAGCTCCTCGGCCAGATGCGCGGGAAGCTGCACAGCGACCGCCTTCCGCCCCAGATCGTTCAGCCCGTCCAGGAAGGTCGTCAGATCTTCGTCGTCGCGCGCTTCGATGCGGTCAAGGACCTCCTGCCAGGGGTTCACCCGGGCACCTCACACCAAGAATCGATCATGGTCCCGGACCCTAACCACCGGCTCCGACAATCCAGCGCTCCACAACCGGAACCCCGGGCCCCCGCGCGGGTTGAGGGGTTCCACCTCTTCAAGGTCATCGCGGCGCGTGAGAGCCGTCCCGGAAACGGCACCCCCATTCAGACGTCGTGGTCGTCGCCTTCCTCTCGAGCGGACGCGGGAATGACGTATCTGGTGTGCGGGCCGTTCAGCCACGCCTCGTCGAGCTCCCTCCCCGTGACGCGACCGATGAGGCGTAGAGCCGAGGTCACCTCGGCCGCAGCCGTGTCGCCTTCGAAGGCCAGCCCATCCAAATAGTCGTCCAACGCATCCGGATCAGTGCCGTCCCGCTCCTCCGGATCCCCGACCACCAGGGTCGTCACGACCTCGCCGTCGACCACGTATTCGAGGTCTTCGACCCCCTCCAGTTCGTACAGGGGCCAGCCGAGATAGAGCAGCCGCCCGCCGTCCCGGGTCAGCTCGACCCAGGACCGCCATCGCCACGCGTCGTACCCGTCGAGTTGGATCACCTGGACCCAGCCCGGTGCTTGCGGGCCGATCCAGATGACGCCATCGCCGTGCTCCGTGTAGCGGCCGGTGACGATTTCCCGCCAGTCGCAGGCCCGGGCACTGCTCGGATCGGCGCCCAGTCGCCGTGCCACCTCTTCGACGTCCAAGCCTTCCACCCAGATGCTCCGGAACGGCGTGTCGTAGTCGATGTCGCGAGCGACGAGGAGTTCCCAGAGGTCCTTGTCGGTGTCCAATTCCGCGCTCCTTCTCCATGTACGAGGGCCGGTACGCGGGAGCGGCGACTCCCGCGCACCGGCATGGCGCTGATCCAGCGCCCCCAACTCGGTCGTTCACGAGGGCGACAGGAGTGCCGGGAGGTGGACGTTGAGGCGCTACTGAAGGGTCGGCAGCAGGCGGACCGCTGGTGGGAGGGGGGCGGGGGCGGGGGCGGCGTGGAAGGACTGGGTCATCAGGGCGGCGAAACGGCGTGATGCCGCTGCTCGCTGTTCGGGTGACTCGGCGCGGATGCCCTCGTTCGCCATCATCGCCATGATGAAGTCCTCCAGGACGAAGTCGGCCCGCAGGCTTCCGGCCTCCTTCGCACGCCGGATGAGGTGGAGCAGCAGCTGGATCGTCCGGTCGCGGTCTGCCTTGAAGTACGGCAGCCGTGAGGTGAAGGCGCTGGACAGGCCGCGGTCGAGGGCGTGTGCCTCCATCAGTTTCTCGATCACCAGGCAGAACCCGCGCCACGGGTCGGCCTCCGCCAGCCCTTGCTCGACGACTGCCGAGCACAGGGCCATCGGCTCGGCGAGGACCTCGCCGAGCAGTGCTTCCTTGGTGGGGAAGTGCCGATAGACGGTGGCCGCGCCGACCTGGGCCCGCCGGGCGATCTCCCGGATCGGCACCTCGAGGCCCTCGGCGGCGAAGGCCGCGCGGGCGACCGCGAGGATGCGCGCGCGGTTGTCGCGGGCGTCCGAGCGCTGCTGCTGACTCACTTCGGCCGTCACCGCTCTCACTTTAGTCAAACGGGCGGGGTGTTCCGTTACGGTGCGGCGCATGAGAGCTGTTCAGTTTTCCGAGTACGGCCCGGCCGGCGTGGTGCATGTCGCCGAGGTCGAGGAGCCGCATGCCGGGCCGGGGGCGATCCGTATCGCCGTACGGGCGTCCGGATTGTCGGCGGGAGAGACGTACATCCGATCGGGGAAGATGCGTGCGGTGGTGCCCGCGACGTTCCCGTACCGGACCGGGTTCGACGCCGCGGGCGTGGTGGACGAGGTCGGTGCCGGCGTCACGGGGGTCGGGGTCGGCGACGAGGTGTTCGGCATGACCGCGGCGACCGCGCGCGGCGCCAACGCCGATCACGCGGTCCTGGTTGCCTGGGCGCCGAAACCGGCCGCGTGGAGCTGGGAGGAGGCCGGTGGCGCCGCGGGCAGCGTCGAGACGGCCACCCGGGTGCTCGACCGGCTCGCGGTCGGCGCCGGGCACACCGTGCTGGTGCAGGGCGCGGCCGGCGGGGTGGGCACGGTCGCGGTGCAGTTCGCGCTCGCCCGGGGCGCCACCGTCATCGGTACGGCCGGGGAGCACAACCACGACTTCCTGCGCTCGCTCGGCGCGCAGCCGACGACGTACGGGGCGGGTCTGGTCGAACGGGTCCGCGCGCTGGCGCCGGGCGGGGTGGACGCGGTGTTCGACTGCGCGGGAGGGGCGCTGCCCGACCTGATCGCCATCGCCGGGGATCCGGCGCGCGTGGTGACGATCGCTCCGGACTTCACCGCGGCGGCCCTCGGCGTGCACCTGTCGCACGGCGCACCGGCCGGCGACCCGGCGACGGCCGTTGGAGCCGCCGACCCGCTGGCGGTGCACGGCCTCGGCATCGCGGTCGAGCTGGCCCAGCAGGGCCGGCTGCGGGTGCCGGTCGCGGCGGCGTTCCCGCTCACCGAGGCCGCCTCCGCGCACGAGCTGAGCGAGAGCCGGCACGCCCGCGGGAAGATCGTGCTGGTGAACTGACCATCCCCACCCGCACGGCCCCTCGCAGCACAAGGCGGCCGGCCGCGCCGCCGAGCGCCCTGCCATGGTGACCGCCGCCCGGGCCCGTGCGGACGCCGTGACCGCCGCTCGCGGGAGCTGTCGTCAGCCCTTGCCCGCGGCGTTGACGATGCGGGTGGTGGAGCGGTCCGGGATGGCTTCCAGCTCCCAGCACTCCGCCTCCAGCAGCGCGGCGGCCGTGCGGCGGGCGGAGGCGTGCGGGTCTCCCGCGGTGTGCGCGAGCGCGCCGGGCCGCATCGGGGCCAGCAGGTCGATGTAGTCCTCGGGTCCGTGCGCGTCCGGCGGTCCGGTGACGATGAACACCCCCGTCACGAACCGCAGCGCCGCCATCACCTCGGCCCGCTCCGGGGCCGGGTTGAACGGCCGCGACGGGCCCTTCCAGGCCCGCACCCGCGGGTCGTCCTCGATCCCGACGACCAGTGGCCGGCCGCGCGCGGCGACGGAGCTCAGGTAGCGCACGTGTCCCACGTGCAGGATGTCGAAGACGCCGGTCACGACCGCTGCCCCCGGGTGGTCGTACCGCTGCACCCAGACGGCCTCCAGGCTGCTCACGCAGGCACTCCTCCTAGTCGACTCGTCGATCGCAGCGTACTCGGTCCACCCGTGCCACCGTGCGAGCGACCTTGAGAAAGGGCATTCCTACCTTTTCGCGATAGTCCCTGGCACCAGTGTGGCGCGTCTCATGACGTCGCCGTCATCAGGGGGTCGCCGTGACACCGTCCTCGCAAGAGACCATCGATTCGGGCTCCCACCGGCTCGAACTCCGCTTCCCGGGGATCCCGTCCGAGGTGGCGGGGGCGAGGCGTCTGGTGACCGCCGTGCTCGGGCGGGACCACCCGCTGCACGACGACTGCGTGCTGCTGACCAGTGAGCTGGCGACGAACGCGATCCTGCACTCCCGGTCGGGGGCCGGTGGCGAGTTCAAGGTCACCGTGCTGGCGGCGCCGGACATGGTGCGGGTGTGCGTGGAGGACGGGGGCTCCGACGAGCCGCCGTGCGCCTGCCGTACCAGCGCGCAGTCGACCGGGGGGCGGGGGCTGCCGCTGCTGGAGGCGATCAGCCACCGCTGGGGGTTCATCCGCGGGGAGGGCAGGACGGCGGTCTGGTTCGAGTTGCCGCTGGCGACGGCCCCAGCGGGCTGGGCCGCCGTTTAGACGTCCAGGCCTCCGCGCACACGAGCCCTCCGCTGTTCAGACGTCCAACCGGCACAGGCCCTCCGCCAGCGCCTTGGTGGTGAGGCGGGTGCGGCTGTCGCAGCCGAGTTTGGCGAAGATGTGCTCCAGGTGGGTCGTCACGGTGCGCACGCTGAGCACCAGGGCGGCGGCGATCTGCGGGTTGGAGTCACCGGCCGCGACCCGGGTGAGCACGTCCACCTCCCGGCCCGTCAGGTCGTACGGCAGCGAGCAGGGCCGCTCGGCGACCACCGCGCCCTGCAGCGCGCCCTGGAAGCCGACTCCGGCCCGCATGAGCCGGGTCTCGTGCCACTGGCCGCGCGGGTCGAGCCAGAGGCCGTGCCGGTTGAGCTCGCGGGAGTCGATGAACGCGCGGGCGTAGCCGGCCATCGCCGGGTCGTCCCACAGCGCCGCCGAGGTCTCCAGGCCGGGCACGTCGCGGCGGGTGCCCACCCGGTCGAAGGCGACCGCGCGGAACCCGGCGGGCAGCCCGACCGGGTCGATCACGCATTTGGCCAGGTCGGTGACGTGCGCCAGCATCGGGCTCGCGGCGGTGACCAGCGCGGGGGTGACGTCGGCGAAGGCGTCCCTGGTGGTCAGGTGCAGCAGCCCGGTGTAGCGGCCCTCGGTCAGGAACAGCGGCGCGGTCAGCCCGGCCCGCCAGCCGTAGGGCGCCAGGTGGCGGCGGAAGTAGCGCTCGGTGCCCGGCTCGGGCATCGTCACCGGCTGCCGGGTGGCCAGGGCCGTGCGGTAGGCGTCGAGGCCCGCGTACTCCTCGGCCGCGTCGCCGTCGATGCGCGCGTGCCCGTCGGAGACGACGCTGTGGTGCCGGCCGGTGGCGGGGTCGAAGGCGACGAACTCGTAGGCGTCGAGCGGCACGACCCGGCGCAGCGCCGTCATCGCGCCGTGTGCCCCGCTGCCGCCGGCGACCTGGTAGCCGACCTCGGCGAACGCCCGCAGCTGGCGGAGGTTCAGGGTGATCTCGGCCACGGCTCTTTATATCATTTTGACCTTTTCTTGACGCTTCGTCGTGCCGAAATTCAAGAGCCGGAGCGGGAGCGCCGGTGCTAGCGTTGCGGCCATGCAGCGCGCTTACGTCACGACGACGCCGGACCCTGTCCCGGCGCGCTGATTCCTGCTCCCCGGGCGAACGCCCGGGGAGATCGGTCGTTCGCCCCTTCCACCCAAGGGATGATCATGAACGACCACCGCAGGCTCGGCCGTGAGCTCGGCCTCTTCGACACCGATCCGCTGATCGGCTCCGGCCTGCCCTACTGGCTGCCGGCCGGCGCCGCCGTCCGCAAGGCCATCGAGGACTACGTGCACGAGCTCGAACGCCGGCACGGCTATCAACACGTCAACTCACCCGTGCTCGGCAAGCGGGAGCTGTACGAGAAGTCGGGGCACTGGGCGCACTACGCCGAGGACATGTTCCCGCCGATGGCGGTGGGCGGGGAGGAGTTCGTGCTGCGGCCGAGCCTGTGCCCGCACCACGCGCTGATCTACCGCTCCCGGCAGCGCAGCCACCGCGACCTGCCGCTGCGCATCGCCGAGCTCGGCGGCATGTACCGCGCCGAGCTGTCGGGCGTGCTCGGCGGGCTGACCAGGGTGCGGGCCATCCAGCTCAACGACGGGCACACCTTCTGCGCGCCCGAGCAGGCCGCGGCCGAGGTGTCGGCCGCGCTCGACCTGATCGAGGCCGCGCACGCCCAGCTCGGCATCCGGGCCGCCCGCTACCGGCTGTCGCTGCGCGGCGAGGGCGCCAAGTTCGTGGACGACCCCGGCATGTGGCAGCGCTCGGAGAGCGTCCTGCGCGAGGTCCTGCGGCGGCGCGGGCGCGCCTTCGACGCCGAGCCCGGCGAGGGCGCCTTCTACGGCCCGAAGATCGACGTCCAGATCGCCGACTCCGCCGGGCGCGAGTCGACCCTGTCGACCGTTCAGGTGGACTACTACCAGCCTGAACGCTTCGACCTCGGCTACGCCGGCGGCGGCCGGCCCGTCATGGTGCACCGCAGCGTGGTCGGCGGCCTGGAGCGGCTCATGGCCCACCTGATCGAGGTGCACGCCGGCGCGTTCCCCGCCTGGCTGGCGCCCGTGCAGGCGGTCGTGCTGCCGCTGTCCGACGCCGAGCTGCCCGCCGCCGAGGATCTGGTACGGCGAAGCGTCGCGGCGGGGCTCAGGACCGAGTTGGCCCCGGCTGACCGGGGGACCCTCGGCGCCCGGATCAGAGCGCACCGGCTGGTGCCGTACCAGCTCGTGGTGGGGCCGCGTGAGGTGGCGAGCGGACAGGCGTCCGTGCGGCTGCGCGACGGCAGCCAGGCGGGCCCGGTGCCGCTCGCGGAATTGGCCGATCGGTCCAGGCCGCGGTTCTGAGCCGGGCGATTGATCAAATAAAGGTAACAGAGGCTTCCCACAGCCAGTAAAGGGACTTTAAATGGCCCCAACGCCCTGTCGGGAGGAACGACTTGACCGAGCTCAGTGACCGGGAGGCGGAGCTGGTCTCCGCCCACGAGCAGGAACGACCCGCCCGCCGATTGCCCGGCCCCCTCAAACTCGGCGCCTGGATCGTGGGCGGATCGCTGTCGGCGTACTCGATCGCGGTGGTGTTCTTCCCGGTCGAGGCGCTGCAGCATCGGATGACGTTCCTGGCGGTGGCGCTGCCGCTGGTCTTCCTCAGCTACCGCTCCGGGCTGGGGCCGGCGATCCGGCGGCTGCGCGAGCGCCGCGCCGGCCCGCCGGACACGGCCGCCCCTCGCGACGCGGAAGCGACCGTGGAGACCGTGCCGACGGGCCGCGATGCGCCGGCGACCGTGCCGGCAGGCCGCGGCACGTCTGCGACCGGGCCCGTGGCGGTGGGTGGGGAGCCGCCGGTGGGGGGCCGGGCGCGGGTCGAGTGGCCGAGTGTGGGTGACTGGCTGCTGGCGGCGGCCTCCCTGGCGGTGCTGGTCTATCCGCTGCTCGGCATCGACGCCTTCCGCGACCGGGGCTCGGGCGCGGCGCTGAGCGAGCTGGACGTCGTGGCGGGGCTGGTGCTGACGGTGCTGCTGCTGGAGGCCGTCCGGCGCACCGTCGGATGGTCACTCACCCTTATATGCGCCTTTTTCCTGGCGTACGCCTATTTCGGCGCATATTTGCCGATCAACTGGACGATCGGGCACCGAGGATTCGACCTTGACCAGATCGTGTCGCAGCTCTACACCGGCACCGAGGGCTTTTTCGGCGTCCCTTTGCAGGTGGCGGCCAGCTACATCATCCTTTTCACCATCTACGGCGCCGTTCTGGATTTCTCCGGCGCCAGCAAGTTCTTCATCGACCTGAGCTTCGCCGCCTTCCGCAAGTCCCGCGCCGCCCCCGGCCGCACCGTCACCACGGCGGGCTTCCTGCTCGGCACCGTCTCGGGATCGGGCGTGGCGACCACGGTCAGCCTGGGCAGCGTCGCCTGGCCGGTGCTCAGGCGGGCCGGCTACCCGAAGGAGCCGGCCGGCGGCATCCTGGCGGCGGGCGGCATCGGCGCGATCCTGTCACCGCCCACGCTGGGCGCGGCGGCGTTCATCATCGCCGAATACCTCCGGGTCAGCTATCTGGAGGTGCTGGTCTACGCGACGATCCCGACGATCCTCTATTACCTGGGCATCTTCCTGGCCATCGAGATCGACTCGCGCCGCTTCAACACCCACGCCGTGGCGGTGGACGCGCCCAGGGCCGGCCGGCTGCTGCTGCGCTTCGGCTACCACTTCAGCTCGCTCATCCTGATCGTCGTGCTGATGGCGCTGGACCGCTCGGCGTTCCAGTCCGTGGTGATCGCCACCGCCATCGCGTTCGCGCTGTCCTTCCTGGACCCGGCGCACCGGATGGGGCCGGGCCGGATCGGCCAGGCGCTGGCCAAGGGCACGCTGGAGGTGCTGCCGGTGACCGCGGTCTGCGCGGCGGCGGGCATCATCGTCGGCGTCATCACCCAGACCGGGCTCGGGCTCAACCTCAGCTCGATCATCGTGGACCTCGCCGCCGGCAACCTCGTCCTGACCACGGTCATGTCCGCCGTGGCGGTCCTGCTGCTCGGCCTGGCGGTGCCGGTGACGGCGAGCTTCATCATCGCGGCGGTGATCATCGCCCCGGCGCTCACGGCGCTCGGTGTGAGCCCGGCGGAGGCGTACATGTTCGTGTTCTACTACGCGGTCCTGTCGGAGGTGAGCCCGCCCACGGCGCTGTCGGCGGTCGCGGCGTCGGCCATCACGGGCGGCAACACGTACAAGACCATGATGATGACCTGGCGTTACACGTTGCCGGCCTTCCTGGTGCCGTTCGCGTTCGTGCTCACGCCGAACGGACAGGCGCTGCTGGGCCAGGGGCCGATCACCGTCGTGCTGCTGATGGCGGCGGTCTCGGCGGTGGCGGTGGCGGCGCTCGCCATGGCGACCGGCGGGCTCAGCGGCCCGGTGGAGCGGCTGCTGGCGACGGTCGCCGCGGTGCTGCTGCTCTTCCTCGAACCCGTCCCGATCGCCGCGGGCTGCACTGTGCTGGCGGTCGCGGCAGCCGTTCATCTCTTCAGAAGAAGGAGCGTTTCAGCGTGAAGCGGATCATGGCGCTATTCGGCGTGGCCGTTCTGATCGCGGGCTGCGGCGGTGGCTCGGGGGGTGCGGGCAACCGGCTGTCGATCGCCACCGGTGGCACCACCGGCGTCTACTACGTCTACGGGGGCGGGCTGGCCAAGCAGTTGTCCGCCAACATCGCCAACACCCAGGCCACCGCCTCGGTCACCTCCGCCTCCATCGAGAACATCAAGCTGCTGGCCACCGGCAAGGCCGACATCGGCTTCTCCCAGTCCGACACGGCGGCCGACGCGGTCAACGGCACCGGCTCCTTCACCGAGAAGCAGGGGATCAAGGCGCTGGCCCGCATCTACGACAACTACGCGCACGTGGTGGTCGCGCCGGGGGTCGCCGCCGGCAAGGTGGCCGACCTGAAGGGCCGGACGGTCTCGCTCGGCCCGCCCAACTCCGGCACGCAGGTCGTGGCCAGGCGCATGCTGGAGGCCGCCGGGCTCAACCCGGACAGCGACATCAGCAAGCAGCAGCTGTCGATCAACGAGTCGGTGCAGGCGGTGAAGGACGGCACCATCGACGCGTTCTTCTGGGTGGGCGGGCTGCCCACGGCCGGGGTGGTGGACCTGGCGACGACCCGGCCGGACATGAAGATGCTCGACACCTCTGACGTGCTCGCCAAGATGCGGGCCGAGCACGGCGAGCAGTACGTCGGCCTGGACATCGACATGAGCGTCTACAAGCTGACCGGCACGATCAAGACGGTCGGGATCGCCAACGTGCTGCTGGTTCCGGACACGATGAACGAGCAGCTCGCCTACGACATCACCCGGACCCTGTTCGAGAAGAAGGCCGAACTCGCGGCCGTGCACCCGGAGGCGAACAAGCTCGACGTGACACTCGCCCAGCAGGTGGCGCCGGTGGCGCTGCATCCGGGCGCGGCCCGGTACTTCAAGGAGAAGGGCTGAAAGAGGGCCGGCGGGACGAGGGCTGGAGGGACGAGGGCTGATCAGGCTCGTTCTGGCGCTGGTGGCGGTGCTGGCGGTCGGTTCCGGAGGTGGGGCCGGGCGACCGGCCGTGAACGGGCTCGTCCTCCCCCGCTCCGGCGTGTTCGCGATCGGCTACGTGCACAGCGTCTACCGCGCCCCCTCCGCGGAGGTCTTCACCGTGGAGGGCGGCCGCTTCACCATGCGGGCCGTCGTCTCGGACAGCGGCGGCGTGCTCGACTACTACGCGCTGGACGGCGAGCGGAGTCGCCTGCCGGGCGGGCGGTGGCTGCTGCGCCTGGCCGTGCCCGTGACCTACGACGAGCTACCGCTGATCGCAACGCCCATCGGCCGCAGGACGCTGCTGGCGGGCGGGCGGTGCCTGCCGCTGTATCCGGCGTCGGGGGCGCGGCAGGTGCGGGTCGCGGTGGAGCTGACGACGCACGACCGGGGCGGCCCGTGCCCACCGCCTTACCGGAGCTTCCCAGTTCGCCAACAGAGTCCTTGAGGCTGGGGATGAATGCGGTTCCTGTCAGGGGTTGGCCTGTTGGTAGGAGGGGTGGGCAGGAGTGGCTCGCTCAGGTGTCGCCGGTGCCGTTGCAGCAGGCGCTGCGGGACCTGGACGTGGCCTATACGAGCTTCTTCGCCTCGGTGTCGGGCAAGCGCAAAGGTCCGAAGGTGGGGTTGCCGGTGTTCAAGTCGCGCCGTGATCGCCGGCAGTCGGCCCGGTTCACCACCACCGCGTTCAAGCTCCGCCCCGGCAGCGCTCAAGGCGCCGCCGGCGCTGGGGTCACGGAAGGGCAGCGCCAACCGCACCAAAGCCCGCATCACCCTCGCCCGTCAGCATGCCAAGGTCACCGACGCGCGCCGGGATTTCCTGCACCAGGTCAGCACTGCGATCGTCCGCGAGAATCAAGCGGTAGCGGTCGAGGGCCTGGCGGTGCGGGGGCTGGCGCGGGGCAGGCTGGCCAAGAGCGTCAACGACGCCTCCTGGGGCACCTTCCTACGCCTGCTGGAAGACAAAGCCGCCCGCCACGGCCGCACCTTCATCACCATCGACCGCTGGTACCCCTCCTCCCAGCTGTGCCCCTGCTGCGGCCACAAGATCGGGAAACTCGGCCTGAACGTCCGCGCCTGGGACTGCCCCTCCTGCGGCGAACACCACGACCGCGACATCGCCGCAGCGCTCAACATTCTCGCCGAAGGCATCCGCCTGAAGGCTTTGAACGACCCGACCGACCTGAACGACGTGAGGTCGGTGCACGACGTGGCCGCCGGGCTGGCGGACACCCGAAACGACTGTGCAGGGCAGGTAAGACCAGGCAAGGCGATCCCGAACCTGGCCCCGCCCGAAACCTCCACCGCACACGCGGCGTAGAAGCAGCAGTAAACACCCCGCCGCGAGACGGGAGAACCCCGCCATTCACGGCGAGGAGAAGTCAAAGCCAGTCCTTCTTCTTGAACGCCGCGTACAGCACCACCGAGGCGACGGCCACCAGCACCAGCGACAACCAGAAGCCCCACGGCTCCCCCGAGCCGGGGTAGGGCACGTTCTGGCCGTAGAAGCCGGTGATGGCGGTCGGCACCGCGATGATCGCCGCCCAGCTCGTCAGCCGTTTCATGATCTCGTTCAGCCGGAAGCCCTGCTCGGCCAGGCGGGTCTCCCGCATGTTGGCCAGCAGGTCGCGCAGTGACTCGACCCATTCGCTGGTGCGCAGCGCGTGGTCGTATACGTCCTCGTAGTAGGGGGCCATCCTGGGGTCGGCGGCCAGCTCCTGGTCGCGGCGGCGCAGGGTGCCGACGACCTCCCGCATCGGCATCGTGACCTTGCGGAACCTGACCGTGGCCTTGCGCAGGTCGTACATCCTGCGCTGCAGCTCGCGGCCGCCCGACGGCCGCTCCTCGAACAGCGCGTCCTCCAGTGTCTCGGCCTGCGCGTCGAGCTCCTGGACCACGGCGAGATGGCCGTCGACCACGTAGTCCAGCACGCCGTGCAGCAGGAAGGCGACGCCGTGGCCGGCCAGGTGGGGAGCGGCGTCCCAGCGCCGCAGCACCTCGTCGATGTCGAAGCGGTCGCTCTGCCGCACGGTGACCAGGGCGTTCGCGGTGACGAAGAGGTCGACCTCGGCGAGGTCGACGTTCTCGCCGTCGAAGTGTGCGGCATAGACGGCGATAAACAGGTGATTGTCGTATATATCGACCTTCGGGCGTTGATGGTCGTTGTGCACGTCCTCGACCGCCAGCTCGTGCAGCCCGAGTTCCTCCCCGACGACGGCGAGCTCCTCGACCGTCGGGGAGCACAGGTCGAACCAGACGACGTTCCGGCCGTCGGCCAGGTAGTCGGAGACCTCCGCCACCGGGAAGCCGTCCTTCTCCAGACGGCCGTTTCTGTACAGACGTGTACGCACTTAGACGAGTCTGGCAAAGCGCTCGGCATTCCGCACGGCGGCACCGTGGGGATCGTTGTTGAAGTACACGTACGCGTCCCGCCAGCCCGCCTCGCGCACCCGCCTGGCCCAGGTCCTCAGCGCCGTGTCACCGTACGAGGGCGCGGGGGTGGCGCGGCCCTCGTGCAGCCGTACGTAGCCCCAGGACGCGGTGTCCCAGAACGGGTTCTGCGGCCGGCCGAGCCGGTCCGCCCAGCACAGCGCCGCCTCGTGGGCCCGCAGGACCTTGCGCGTCTCCTCCGTCCACCACGACGCGTGCCTGAACTCCACCGCCACCCGCACCCCGCCCGGGAAGCAGCCCAGGCACCGGTCCAGCCTGCCCGGATCGGCCTTCAGCGTCGGCGGCAACTGCAGCAGGATCGGGCCGAGCTTGTCCCCCAGCCCCGCCACCGCCTTCATCAGCCGCTCGACCGGCTCCTCCGGCTCGCCCAGCCGCTTGATGTGGGTGAGAAACCTGCTCGCCTTCACGGCCATCACGAAGCCGTACGGGGTCCGCTCGCGCCAAGCCGCGAACGTCTCCGGCGACGGCAGGCGGTAGAAGGCGTTGTTGCTCTCGACCGTGCCGAACCGCTCGCCATAGGTCTCCAGCCAGAGCCGCTGCGGGACGTCCTGCGGGTAGAGCACGCCGCGCCAGTCGCGGTACTGCCATCCGGAGGTGCCCACCAGCGTCGTCATGCGAGCGGTCTACCCAGCAGGTCGAGGTGCAGTACTGTCTCATCGCGAAGTCCACGGGGAGGCCGATTCGGGATGGGCGCCAATCACTCGCACGGCACCGCCGTGCCCGCGTCACGGCGGGCCGTGGTCGCCACGCTGGCCGTGCTGCTGCCGCTGGCGATCGCCACGCTGGTGGCGCTGGTGTGGCTGTGGCCCGAGGGCAGGACCGGGTCGGCGGTCCAGGAGTCCGGCTTCCAGCGCCTCACCGGCACGATCACCGCTGTGACCCTGGAGCCCTGCGGCGAGACGCAGCCGGGGGCGCCCAAGCCGCACCCGGCCACCTGCGGGAAGGCCACGGTCTCGGTCGAGGACGACGAGCGGGTGACGCTCTCGCTGCCGAGCGGCCCCGGCTCGCAGCGCTTCGCCGCGGGCGACGACGTGATCCTGCTGCACCACCCGGAGGCCGAGCCCGGCACACCCGCCTACCAGCTGTCCGACCATGACCGCTCGACGCCGCTGTGGCTGTTCGGCGCGGCCTTCGCGCTGGCGGTGATCGCGTTCGGCCGCTGGCGCGGCGTCACCGCGCTGGCCGGGCTGGCGATCACGTTCGTGCTGCTGCTGACGTTCGTGATCCCGGGCATCCTGGAGGGCCGGCCGCCGATGCTGGTGGCCATCGTGGGCGCGGCGGCGATCATGCTGACGGTCCTCTATCTCACCCACGGGTTCACGCTGGCGACGTCGATGGCCCTGCTCGGCACGCTGGCCAGCCTCGTCATCACCGGAGCGCTGTCCTACGCCGCGATCGGGCTGGCCCGGCTCAACGGCATCACCGACGACAGCTCCTTCACCCTGGACATGAGCCTGTCGATCGACACCCAGGGGCTGCTGCTGGCCAGCATCATCATCGGCGCGCTCGGCGTCCTCGACGACGTGACGGTCACCCAGTCGGTCACCGTCGCCGAGCTGGCCGCCGCCAACCCCTCCTACGGGTTCCGCCGGCTCTACCGGGCGGGCAGCCGGGTCGGGCGGGCGCACATCGCCTCGGTGATCAACACCATCATCCTCGCCTACGCGGGCGCCTCGCTGCCCCTGCTGCTGCTCTTCAGCATCGGCGAGCAGCCGCTCGGCGAGGTGCTGACCACGCCGGTCCTCGCCCAGGAGATCGCCCGCAGCGTCGTCGGCACGCTCGGCCTCATCGCCGCCGTGCCGATCACCACCGCGCTGGCCGCCCTCGTGACGGCCCGCCGCGACCCGCCGGACACGGACGCGCACCCCGACCCGCACGACCACACCGACCCGGACGACCACCCGGACCACCCGGACCACCCGGACCACCCCGGCCGCCCCGACCCGCACGACCTGTGGACCCCCCGCGACCGGGCAGACCCGTACGACCGCGCCGACCCGTACGACCGACCGGCCGCGCACGATCCTGCCGAGCCACCGTCCCGACCGGCCCGGCACCGCCGCTCACCCGCCCAGCCCACCTCGGCCCAGCCCACCTCAGCTCAGCCCACTTCGGCCCCACGCAGCTCGGCCCAGCCCAGCTCAGCTCAGCCCACTTCGGCTCGGCCCACCTCGATGCTGCCGTCCACCCGTAGCTTGCGCCGCGCCCGTTCGTAGAAGGTGGTGCCGAGACGCACCACCTTGGCCGCGCCCGGCACGGCGGTCACCGTGATCCGGTCGCCCGGCCGCACGTGCCCGACCACCATCCCGTCCAGCTCGACCGCCAGCCGCCCGCTGGCCGGCAGCAGCTCCAGCGCCACCTCCTCGTCGGCGGGCAGCACCAGCGCCCGGTTGAAGGAGGAGTGCGCCGCCGCCGGCACCACGAGCACCGCCTCCACCCGGGGCGACACGACCGGGCCGCCGGCCGAGAAGCTGTAGGCGGTCGAGCCGGTGGAGGTGGCCACGATCACCGCGTCGGCGGCGTAGTTCACGAACGGATGCCCGGCCGGCGTGATGGTCACCGCGGCCAGCCCCTCCCCCGGGGTGCGGACCAGCGCGATGTCGTTGAACGCGGTCAGCTCCGCCGTGTCCGCGAGCCTGGTGCGCACCGCCATCCGCGGCTCGACGGTGTAGCGGTGTCCATCGATGGCCGACAGGGTGTCGGGCAGTTCCTCGACGTCGATCTCGGCCAGGAAGCCGAGCCGCCCCAGGTTGACCCCGAGCACCGGCGTGTCGCGCCCGGCGATCAGCCGCATCGTCCGCAGCATGGTGCCGTCACCGCCCAGACTCACCAGCAGGTCGGCCCGCTCCACCAGCGAGTCGGCGTCCACGGCCACCGCGCTGCAGTCGATCCGGCCCACCTCCTCCGGCAGCCCGAGCACGGTGACGCCGCGCTCGGCGGCCCACCTCAGGATCGTGTCGATCGCCTTCTTGGAGTCGCGCCTGGGATGCAGCACCAGGCCGACCGTTCCCACCATGCCCATACAGACACCTTAGGGGCCCCATCACGACATCTCGGGAGCCCGGAGCGGCCGGTCGCGCCGCGCGCATCGCCGTACGGGGTCCGTTCGCGGTCCGCTCAGGGCCTCGAACGGGTTTGTAGGTGGCTCCGAACGGTCTTTCGGGCCGGGAAACGAGAAGGGCCCGATCAACGATGTTCGCTGATCGAGCCTCTCCATGCGTCGGGGTAACCGGATTCGAACCGATGACCTCCTGACCCCCAGTCAGGCGCCCTACCAAGCTGGGCCATACCCCGGAAACTGCTGCTCAGAGCCGTGGCGAATGTGGTGGATTCCCTCGGTTGCGCAGGAGAAAGACTATCACGGTTGCGAGCCTCGCGATCCGTGCTCGAACCGCCTGGCCGATGGGCCGGCACCGTAGTCTGAGGAGGTACGGGAAGCGGAGGTGGCCGGGTGGGACGCAGGCCGACGATCGATCGGGACGAGCTGGCCAGGCTCGTCGCCGAAGGGCTGAGCGTGCAGGAGCTGGCCGCGCGCTTCGGGGTGAGCGAGTCCGGGGTGCTGCAGGCCAAGCGGGCCGCCGGGCTGGCCAAGCCGATGCTCGACCACAGCCGCGCCGTCCCGTGGAAGCTGGCGCGCGCGCACGCCCAGTCCGGGCCCGCCACCAACCTGCGCAACCTGTCGGCGGCGGCACAGGGCAGGCCGCCCGCGGCCGAGCGGCTCAACACCGCGCTGCGCTGGGCCCAGCGGCTCGTCGACGCCGGGCTCGACGTGAGCTACGACCCGGCCGCCGGGTTCACCGAGGTCCCTGCGGACCCAGCCGGCTCACATGTCGCATCCGTGCTGGCCGCGGCCGGGCAAGGCCTGCAACAGGGCTGATCCGGGCGTTTCGCGGGCCCGTTCTCGGGAAGACGCCGGTCTCAACACAGAGACCGGAGGCGAACATCATGACCACCTTCATCTGGGTGGCCGTCGTCGTACTCGCGGTAGTGGCGATCGCCGCGGTGGGCTATGTCGTGCTTCAGCAGCAGCGCCGCAGCCACCTGCGCGAACGCTTCGGCCCCGAGTACGAGCGCATGATGGCCGAGCACGACAACAAGCGGGAAGTGGAGCAGGAGCTGATCGCCCGCGAGCAGCGCCACGCCGACCTCGACATCCGGCCGTTGCCGGAGGAGTCGCGTGAGACCTACGCCAGCCGCTGGACCGAGGTGCAGGAGCGCTTCGTCGACTCGCCCGGCTTCGCGGTGACGGAGGCCGACCAACTGGTCGCCGCCGTCATGGCCGAGCGGGGTTACCCGACCGAGAACTTCGAGCAGCGGCTGTCCGACCTGTCGGTGGGCCACGCGAGCACGCTGGACCACTATCGCAAGGCTCACGACATCAGCGGGCGCGCGGCCAGGAAGGCGGCCTCCACGGAGGAGCTCCGCCAGGCCATGGTGCACTATCGCTCGCTGTTCGAGGAGCTGCTGCACGAGACCTCCAGAGGACGGTGACAGACATGCACGACGAGCTCAAGGTGCCCTCGCAGCGGGCGGACGACGCCCGCGACGGCACCCAGGACGCCCACGAGGACCCCACGTACCGCGCCCCCTACACCGGCACGGACGACGACATGCTGGTCGCGGCCGACCCCGACCCCCGAACCGGCCCCCACTCCCGGACCGGCCCCGACCCCGACTCCCTCACCACCCCCGAGCACGACAACGACTTCGAGCACGAGAACGACGTCGACTCGCGGACCGACTCCGGTCCCGGGAACGACTTCGACTCCCGGACCCACCCCGGCTCCGGGAACGACTTCGACTCGCGGACCGACCCCGACCACAGGACCGACCCCGGGATCGAGCCCGGTGCCGGCACGGACTCCGAGGCCGTGATCGTCACCGAGACCGGCCGGCTCCCGGCCGACGAGACCCCCTCGCACGCGGCGCCCAAGGAGATCGTCCTGTTCGACCAGGACCCCGCCGAGGCGCAGGCCCGCTGGCGCGACCTGCAGGCCTCGTTCGTCGACGACCCAGGCCAGGCCGTCCACCGTGCCGACGACCTGGTCGAAGAGGTCGTCGAGGCTCTCACCAGCTCGCTGACCGCCCGTACGGGCGAGCTGCGTGAGCGGTGGAAGAGCGCCGACGGCGGCGACACCGAGCAGCTCCGCCTGGCGCTGCGCGACTACCGGGGCGTGCTGGAGCGCCTGCTGGCCCTCTCCGAACCGAACACGAGGTGATGTGACATGCTCGCCATCGTCGCAGCGATCATCTTCGGGCTGGGCTTCCTGCTCGACCTGCTGGACACCCAGATCGCCGGGAGCATCTCGGGGACGACCTTCATGCTGCTCGGCCTGACCCTGCTGGCGCTCCACCAGGCCGGCATCGGCACGGCCAGCATCAAGACCAACGGCGGATGGCGCGGCCGCGCCCGCCGCTGACCCGTACCTGTCGCAGCACTTTCGCGGCGCACCCGAACCACCGGGTGCGTCGCGCGCGGCGTTGTCAGGCGTCAGGTGTCAGGCGCTGGCGGGGAACCGCATGACCACCGTGCTGCCCCGGCCGCCGATGCGCAGCGTCAGGTCGGAGGAGAGCAGCCGGGCCACCCACAGCCCCATGCCGCCCACCGCCCCGGGCACCGGCCCCGCCTTCCAGTTGCCCTCGTCGTGCACTTCGACGACGATGTCGCCGTTGTCGGACCAGGTGCGCACCTGAGCGTCCCCGGCGCCGTGGGTGACGGCGTTCGTGGCCACCTCGTTGACGGCGATCACGAAGTCGTTGACCGACTCTTCCGACATGCCGACGTCACGCGCCCCGGATTCGGCGAACTCCCGGACCTGAGGCAGGTCCGGGAGCCCGAAGCGGAGCCGTCGTACGGGCGCGCCGGGTGGCGGACTCGTGGAGTCCACCCGAGGATCCGCGTCCTCTCTCATCACCCGGCAACCGCCTTCTCAGCCGACCAGAAGCTCTGCGCGCAGTTGGTCGAGAACCTTACGGAGAATTCTGGACACGTGCATCTGCGAGATGCCGAACTCCGCCGCGATCTCGGCCTGTGTCATGTTGCCGAAGAAGCGCAGCAGCAGGATGTGCTTCTCTCTGGACGGCAGCGCGTCGATCAGCGGTTTGACCGCCTCCCGGTCGACCATGGTGCTGAGGGTGTCGTCGTCCTCCGGGATGACGTCACCGAGCGAGGCGGCGTCGTCCTCGGTGCCCAGCGGCGCGTCGAGGGAGAGCGTGCTGTAGGCCGCGGAGGCGTCGAGGGTGAGCAGGACGTCCTCCTCGGAGATGTTCATCTTGGCCGCCAGCTCGGCGATGGTGGGCGAGCGGCCGAGGTCCTGGCTGAGGTCGGCGACGAGCCGGTTCAGCTCGGAGCGGCGTTCCTGGTAGAGGCGGGGCACCCGGATGGCCCAGGTGCGGTCGCGGAAGTGGCGTTTGACCTCTCCGGTCATGGTGACCACCGCGTACCCCCTGAAGGCGTGGCCGAGGGTCGGGTCGAAGCCGTTGATGGCCTTCATCAGGCCGACGTAGGCCGCCTGGAGGAGGTCTTCCAAGGGCTCGCCGCGATAGCGGTAGCGCCTGGCGATCTCCATGGCGAGCGGCCGATGCATCTCGACGATACGTTCGCGTACCCGTTCTCGCTGGCTGTGCGGGGCGTCGTGCCTGACCATCTCGGCCAGAAGCGCTTCGGCGGTCATCTCTTCGAGGACGAGTGTCTGCGCAGCCATGGCTGCTCCTCATCTGGGTTTCAGGCGCCCCCTGCACGAGAAAAAGCCCATGCAGCGGCGCGCCTCGCTCTACTTCGAGACGAAAGCCCTCTGCTGGACTTCTCCCCCAGTATCCCCTATCTCCCGCGAAATATCCCGTCTTGCGTCACGGGAGGGCCGCAATGCGTGAAGGCCAAGGCTTTCGGTGGACTTCGGTAATGTTGCCCCGTGACAATGCCCGAGAACGGCGACGGGTCAGTGGCGGCCCTGACCCTGACATCGTCGACAGCGGCCGAGATCTCTGTGATCAAGGTCGACGGTGTCCTTGACGCCACCACGCGCGAACAGTTCGCCGACTACCTCTCGCTGGCCGGTCCGGATCTGATCCTGGACCTCGGTGGGGTGACGTTCATGGACTCGCGCGCACTGGGGCTGATCGTCCACCACTGGCAGACGAGCCTGACCTCGGGGACCAAGTTCGCCCTGATCGGTGTGGAATATTCGAAGTCCAAGGTGATGTGGATCACCGGACTGGCCCAGCGACTGCCGATCTACGACACCCTCGACGACGCCCTGGCCGCCATCGGCTAACGACGATTCTTCGTCTGATGCTCCTCGACCAGCAGGCGCGCCAGGTCAGCCACCTTCACCTGGTGATGCTGGGAGATCCGGCGCAGCTCCTCGAAGGCGGCCTCGGCCGTGCACCCGCTGGTCTGCATGATGATGCCCTTGGCCTGGTCGATCAGCGCCCGGCCGGCCAGGGCCTCCTGCAGCTGGGCGGCGTCGGTGCGCACCTCTTCGAAGTCCCACATGTTGGCCATGGCCACCCCGACCTGCTCGGTCAGCATGCCGGCGAGCGACTGGGCGCCCTGCGGGGAGAACGCGCCGCGGCGTACCGAATAGAGGCCCACGATCAGCAGGACGGGGGACACCTCGATCGGGACCGCCAGGACCGAGCGCACGCCCCAGCGGGTGGCCAGAGCGGCGTAGCGCGGCCAGCGGCTGTCGGCGAGCACGTCGGCGACGGCGACGCGGTTGCCGGTCTTCCTGGCCTCGATGGACGGCCCTTCGCCCAGCTCACGCTCGCTTTCGACGAGCATGATGAGCTCGCTGTGCGAGCCCGACACCAGGACGCGATGGTCGCGCCAGTGCTCGGCCGAGCCGCCCGAGCAGCCGGGCACGCCGTCCGCCAGCGCCGTGGTCAGACCGCGCAGCACGCTCTCGGTCGAGGTGTCCTCGCCGAGCCGGCCGAGCGTCGCCAGATTACGGGCGAGCCCAGGAGTGATCATCGCAGTGGATTCCATAACATCAAGCCCCTACCCCTTATGGCGACCATTATCCCGTGTGGCGTAGCGTCGGAGGATGACCATGCCGGACCTCGATCACGCCCTCAACGCACTTGAGGGGCGTGTCTCGTCGTTGCGTGAGGCGAGGGCCGCATATCCCGCGGATCTCGGCCCCACCCTCGATGCCGCGCTCGCGGAGCTGGACACCGCCGCTGAGCTGCTGGCCGAGGCCCGCGAGCAGTTGGGCAAGGCGCCCCGGCGCTCCGCCGGGAAGAAGGACGGGTCGCAGCGGGAGCTGAAGCTGCTGCGCCAGGTGTTCCGGGCCTTTCCGGTGCCGGTCATCGTGCTCGACGGCGGCGGCATGGTCAGGCGGATCAACCCCGAGACCTCGCGGATGCTCGGCAGTCCCGACGGCTATCTCGTGGGCCGGTCGTTCCCGCTGCTGGTGGATGTGTCGCGCCGGGCGGCGTTCCGGTCCCATCTGACATCGGTGCTGCAGATCGGGCAGCCGGCGGCGTTCGAGACCCGGCTGGCGCACCAGGGCAGGACGCACACGGTGCAGCTGGCGATCTCGCGGCTGACGATGCCGGGCGAGCCGCAGCAGATGGTGGCCGTGGTGGCGCTGCCGACGCAGGTGCAGCTGCCCGAGCCGGGCTCCCGGCGGCCCGAGCTGTCCGACGGCGCGCTGGTGATGGCCGCGGCCAAGCGCCAGGACCTGCTGGCCAGGATGGGCCGGCTGCTGCTGGACGAGGAGGCGCTCCGCCAGCCGGTCGCGCTGCCCAGAGCGACCCGGCTGCTGGCCGCCGAATGGGCCGACTGGGTGATCGCGGACATGGTCCGGGACGGGCTCCCCCGGCGCTCGGTGGTGGCCGGGCCGAAGAACCTCCCGGTGGCCGAGCTGACCCGGCAGGTCGAGGCGACCGCCCCGGCCGGCGCCCAGGTGGTGACGCAGGTGCTGGAGCGCCGCTCCGGCGTGGTGCACGAGATGGTCGACGACGAGACGCTGCTCGGGTTCTGCGCCGAAGGGCCGCTGCTGACCGTGATGGGCGCCGGGTCGCTGCTGTGCGTGCCGATCGGTGCCGGCGACGGCGTGCTGACGCTGGTACGCGCCCACGACCGGCCCCCGTTCACGCTGGCGGACCTGAGCGTCATGCAGGACGTCGGGATGCAGCTCGGCCTGGCGGTGCGCGCGCAGAGCAGCTTCCAGAGCCGCTCGCGGGCGGCCGACGCGCTGTCGGCCAGCGTCGCCCCGCGGAGCCTGCCGGACGTGCCCGGTTACGAGGCCGCCGCGGTCTACCGGCCCGGCTCGTCGGTCGGCGCCGAGTTCTACGACGTGTTCCCGGTCGGCGGCGGCTGGGGGTTCGCGCTGGGCGGCGCGGCCGGCAAGGGCGAGGAGGCCGCGTCCGTCAGCGCGATGGTCAGGGGCGGGCTGCGGGTGCTCAGTGTCTGGGAGTCCGACCCGGACCCGGTGGTGCGCAAGGTCAACAAAGCCCTGGTCGAGCAGGGCACGGGCCTGTTCGTGATGGCCCTGGCCGGATTCGTGAAGGGCCGCCGGATCCGCATGTCCTCGGCCGGCCACCACCCGGCGGCACTGGTGCAGCCCGACGGCTACGTACGCTTCGCCGCCGGCGGCGGCGTCCCGCTCGGCATCGCGCCCGAGGCGGAGACCAGCACGGAGGAGATCACGCTGGCCGTCGGCGAGACGCTGGTGCTCTATTCGGAGGGCCTCATTTCCTCCAGGAACGAATTGGGCGAGCCGTACGGCGAGGAGCGGCTGGCGGACGTCCTGGGCAGATGTGCGGGGCAGGGGCCGTCCACCGTGGTCAAGGCCATCGAGGAGGACCGCAACGCCTTCTCCGCCGGGCAGGTCTGGGACGAGATCGTGGTGCTGGCCCTACGCGGTGTCTGATTCGGCAGGGTTTGCGAATCGGCAGAAAATGGGTATGGTCTTGCCGTAGACCGACGTGCCTAAGACGCAGGCACACCTTGAAGGCTTTTCAACGCTGAGGTGTGCCATGAATATCGCAATCGTCGCTTCCGGTTCCGGTAACAAGCGTCACCAGATTCTTTCGGTGGCCCGTGAGCTTGGACGTGAGCACCACGTCACGATCTACTCCCGCCGCGAGAGCGCCGACGGCAAACCCAGGACGAGGGTGGCCCCGGGTGTCACGGTGGAGCACATCGGTGTGGGACCGGCCCGCAGCTTGAGCCCGGCCGACGTGGTGCCGTTCCTCAACGACGTCGGCGACCATTTGATGAAGCGCTGGCAGCAGGACCGCCCCGACGTGATCCACGCGCACTCGTGGACCTACGGCCTGGCCGCGGTCACCGGCGCCAAGGGCCTGGACGTGCCGGTCACCCATACCTTCCACACCGTCGACGCGGCGCACCTGAAGCTGGAGCGGGCGCTCGGCCGCCGGGCCAGGGTGGTCATCGCGGGCTCGGGCGACGAGGAGTCGGCGCTGATCAGGATCGGCGTCCCGCGCAACCACATCGCCATCGTGCCCTACGGCGTGGACACCGAGCGCTTCCACCGCCAGGGCCTGACGGCCGCGCGCGGCGCCCGCAGGCGACTGCTGCACGTCGGCCCGCTCTCCCCCGACCGGGGCGCGCACACCATCGTCCGCGCGCTGCCGGGCCTGACGGACGTGGAGCTGGTCATCGCGGGCGGCCCCGACCCCGAGCAGCTCGAGGACGACAGGGACGCGCGGCGGCTGCGCGCCCTGGCCGAGCAGCTCGGCGTCGCCGACAGGGTGACGATGCTGGGTCAGGTCAAGCGCGCCTCGGTGCCCAAGCTGATGCGCAGCGCCGACGCCGTGGTGTCGGTGCCGCGGGAGGCCACGAGCGGCATCGTGGCGCTGGAGGCCATGGCCTGCGGCGTGCCGGTGATCGCCTCGGCCGTCGGCGCCCACCTCGACTCCGTCATCGACGGCGTCACCGGCCTGCTGGTGCCGCCGGACCGGCCCGCCAGGACCGCGCGGCTGGCCCGTGAGCTGCTCACCGACCCGACGCTGCGCACCGCGCTCGGCTACGCGGGCGCCGACCGGGCCCGCTCGCGCTACTCCTGGGAGCGCGTCAGTCAGGAGCTCCTGCGCGTGTACGAATCCGCCTGCGCGTAGCGAACCGGCGTCTTATATGGTCACCGCATGCTGATCCACCCCTGGGATGCGGGCACCGAGGACCAGGCGCTCGCGTACGTGAAGGACCACCAGTTCGGGCACCTGATCGCCGCCGGCCGGGGCCGGGACGTGCCGGTCGTGGTGCCCACCCAGTTCCTGCTCGTGGACGATCGGACGGTCTGGCTGCATCTGGCCAGGCCCAACCCCATCTGGCCCGCCATCGAGGAGAACCCCGCGGTTCTGCTGTCGGTGGCGGGCCCGTGGGCGTACATCGACGGCCGGTGGCGGGCCGAGCCCGGCACCGACCCCGCGCTCGGCGTCCCCACCACGTACTACTCCTCGGTCCAGCTCACCTGCCGGGCCGAGATCGTCACCGACCCCGAGGGCAAGCTGGAGATCCTGCGCGCCCAGCTCGGCGACCTGGAGCCCGGCCACGGTGATCCGGCCGCCATGCCACGGCTGCTGTCGGGGCTGCAGGGGCTGCGGCTGGCCGTGACGGAGATCCGCGGCAAGTTCAAGTACGACGGGCACAAGGACGCCGGGGTGCGCGAGCGGGTCGCCCGGGGCCTCACCGAGCGCGGCGGCCCCGGCGACGAGGCGGCCCTGCGCCACCTGGCCTGACCCTCAAGCCCGGCCTTACCCCCAAGCCACCCGGCCTGACCCTCACCGCAGCCGGCCGGCCTTCAACCCCAGGTGGACGGCGAGCCGGTCGTCGCCGTCGGACAGGTCCCGGTGCGTCAGCCGCTCGGCCTTGCCCAGGCGGTAGTAGAGCGTCTGGCGGTGGATGCCCAGCTCGGCGGCGGCCTTGTTGGCGTGGCCGCCCTGGTCCAGGTAGGCCTCCACGGTCTGGGCCAGCTCCGGTTCGAGGGCGGTGACCTCGGCCGCCAGCTCCCGGAGATCACCGGGGCCGAGTCTGGCCAGCAGCCGGTGCACGCCGAGGTCCTCCCAGCGGGCGACGGGGGCGAACCTCGGGAAGTGCTCGGCGATGCGCAGCGCCTGCTTCGCCTCCCGCCAGCTCTGCCAGGCGTCCGCCGGATCGGCCCGGGGCGCGCCGATTCCGGCGGCGGTGCCGTACGCGCGCTGGGTGGTCTGGGCGACCTCGGCGGCCAGGTGCGCCGGGGCGAGCAGCGCGACCGGGGAGCCGGCGCGGGCGAGCACGCCGCGCGGGAGCGTCCACAGGGCGGCGACCCGCTCCTGCGACTCGCGCACCGCGATCACCGTCACCGGGCCGGGCAGCTCGATCGAGACGTCGGCGCGCTCCTCGGGGTCGGCGGACAGCAGCGGCGTGAGGCTCCGGCCGAGGTCCTGGCGGCTCCTGGCCTCCTGGGCGAGCGCGGCGGCGGCCCTGGCGACGAGCGGCGCGACCCGCGCCAGCGCGTCGTCGGTCAGGCTGCCCGACTCCAGCAGCCACAGGTAGCCGTAGACGACGTCGCGGTGGCGCAGCGGCCAGCAGACCCTGGCCAGCACCTTGAGGTCAGCGTCGGCGGGGATGCGCACCGGGTCGTGCGCCCGGGCGATGCCGTAGCGCTCGAAGTAGTCGCGCACCTCCCCCGTGGCGCGCCGGCGCAGGATGGACTCCTGGCGGACGGTGTCGATGTCGCCGTGCTGCGCGCCGTACGCGAGCAGCCGGAACGAGCGGTCCTCCAGCGTCGCCGACGCGCCCAGCACCCGGGCTATCTCGTCGACGATCTCCTGCAGATCGGTGGCTTTGTACATATGTATGACAGCCTGCCACACCCCGCGTTACGCCCGTCAATGGCCCTGCCTGAACAGGCGTTTTAGGCTGGAGACATGTTGGGTCAGCTGCTGTTCGCCGCGTCCCGGAACGCGCTCGTGCGCCGCTCCGTGACCGCCTTCCCGCTCACGCGCAAGGTGGTCGACCGTTTCGTCGCCGGAGAGAGCGTCGCGCAGGCCCGCGACGCGGTCCGGCGGCTGTGCGACGCGGGCCTCACCGTGACCGTCGACCATCTCGGCGAGGAGACCCGCGACGCGAGCGCCGCGGCCGCCACCGCGAGGGCGTACGTCATGCTGCTGGACGCGCTGCGTCCGCTGGAGCTCGGGGGCAAGGCCGAGGTGTCGGTCAAGCTGTCGGCCGTCGGGCAGATCCTGGACGAGACGATGGCGCTGAAGCACGCCCGCGAGATCTGCGCGGCCGCCGACGCCGCCGGCGCGACCGTCACCCTCGACATGGAGGACCACACCACCGTCGACTCGACGCTGCGCATCCTGCGCGAGCTGCGTGCCGACCACCCGTCGACCGGTGTGGCCATCCAGGCCTACCTGTTCCGCAGCGAGGAGGACTGCCGGGCGCTCGCCGCCGAGGGCGCCCGCGTACGACTGGTCAAAGGCGCCTACAACGAGCCCGCCTCCGTCGCCCACCAGAGCAGGACCGAGGTGGACAAGGCGTACGTGCGGTGCCTGCGCATCCTCATGTCGGGGAAGGGGTATCCCATGGTGGCGACGCACGACGACCGGATGATCTCCATCACCGAGCTGTTCGCCGACCGCTACGGCCGCTCCCGGGGCGACTACGAGTATCAGATGCTGTACGGCATCCGCACCGACCGGCAGGAGGCCCTGGCCGGGGCCGGTCACACCGTCCGGGTCTACGTCCCCTACGGCGGCGACTGGTACGGCTACTTCATGCGCCGCCTGGCCGAGCGCCCCGCCAACGTCGCCTTCTTCCTTCGTGCCCTTGGGGGTAAGTGAAAATGGACGCCATCAGCAACGTGCCGGTTCCCGCGAACGAGCGGATCTACGGTTACGCACCCGGCAGCGCCGAGCGCGCCGCGCTGGAGAAGCGGATCAAGGAGCTGGCCGGCACCACGATCGACCTGACCATGACCATCGACGGCGACCAGCGGCTGGGCGGCGGCACGCCCATCGACGTGGTGCAGCCGCACAACAAGGCTGCCGTCCTGGGGCGTACCAACGACGCTACGGCCCAGGACGTGCACGATGCCATCGCGAGCGCGCTGCGGGCGGCTCCCGACTGGCGGGCGCTGTCCTTCGACGAGCGCGCCGCGATCTTCCTGAAGGCGGCCGACCTGCTGTCCGGGCCGTGGCGGGCGACGCTGAACGCCGCGACCGTGCTCGGCCAGTCGAAGTCGGCGCAGCAGGCGGAGATCGACGCGGCCTGCGAGCTGATCGACTTCCTGCGGTTCAACGTCTCCTACGCCCGGCAGCTCTACGCCGACCAGCCGATCTCCTCGCCCGGGGTGTGGAACCGGATGGAGTACCGGCCCCTTGAGGGCTTCGTGCTGGCGATCACGCCGTTCAACTTCACCGCCATCGCCGGCAACCTGCCGACCGCGGCCGCCCTGATGGGCAACGTGGTGGTGTGGAAGCCGTCGCCGACGCAGCAGTTCGCGGCGCACTTCACCATGCGGCTGCTGGAGGCGGCCGGGCTGCCTCCGGGCGTCATCAACATGGTGACCGGCAACGGCCAGGCGATCTCCGAGGTCGCGCTGACCCATCCGGAGCTCGCCGGGATCCACTTCACCGGCTCGACGGCGACCTTCCAGCACCTGTGGGGCACGGTCGGCGCGAACATCGCCTCCTACCGCGGCTACCCGCGGCTCGTCGGCGAGACCGGCGGCAAGGACTTCGTCATGGCGCACCCGTCCGCCGACCCCGGCGTGCTCGCGACCGCGCTGATCAGGGGCGCGTTCGAGTATCAGGGGCAGAAGTGCTCGGCGGCCTCGCGCGCCTACGTGCCGCGCTCGGTGTGGAGCCGGATGCGCGACGACTTCGTGGCCACGGCCGAGTCGCTGACCGCCGGGGACGTGGCGGCGGACCTGTCGACGTTCATGGGCGCGGTGATCGACGAGCGGGCCTTCGCCAAGCACAAGGCCGCCATCAACCGGGCTCGTGAGGTGTCGACCATCGACCTGCTCACCGGCTCGTACGACGATTCACTCGGATATTTCGTGAAGCCGACCATTCTGGAGTGCGCCGACCCCACGGACGAGATCTTCGTCAAGGAATACTTCGGCCCGATCCTCGGCGTGCACGTCTACGACGACGGCGACTACGACGCGGTGCTGAACCAGATGGAGAGCATCGCGCCGTACGCCCTGACCGGGTCGATCATCGCCCAGGACCGCTACGCCATCGCGGCGGCCTCGGAGCGGCTGCGCTTCGCGGCGGGCAACTTCTACGTCAACGACAAGCCGACCGGCGCGGTCGTCGGCCAGCAGCCCTT
Organism: Nonomuraea glycinis; assembly: GCF_035920485.1. Classification (GTDB taxonomy): domain Bacteria; phylum Actinomycetota; class Actinomycetes; order Streptosporangiales; family Streptosporangiaceae; genus Nonomuraea; species Nonomuraea glycinis. Next base: position 6,710,821 of record NZ_CP109166.1, on the reverse strand, counting down.
CGGCGGCGCCCGCTCCTCCGGCACCAATGACAAGGCGGGCTCGATCTACAACCTGATCAGGTGGGTCAACGCCCGCACGATCAAGGAGACCTTCGTCCCGCCGACCGATCACCGCTACCCGCACATGGGCTGACGGTTGATCCGTCCCGCGCCCCCGGCTCCACGAGAGCCGGGGGCGCGGGCGCACCACCTCAGCCGGTCACAGCAGCTTGTCCAAGGTGATGGGCAGGTCGCGGACGCGTCTGCCGGTCGCGTGGTGGACGGCGTTGGCGAGCGCGGCGGCGACGCCGGTGATGCCGACCTCGCCCAGCCCGCGCAGCCCGAGCGGCATGGTCGGGTCGGGTTCGTTCAGGTAGTGGATCTCGATCGGCGGGACGTCGGCGTGCACCGGGAGGTGGTACTCCGACAGGCTCGGGTTCATGATCCGGCCGGTGCGCGGGTCGATGAGCGTCTGCTCGCTCATCGCCATGCCGATCCCCATCACGATGCCGCCGCGGAGCTGGCTGCTCGCCGTCTTCGGGTTGATCACCGTGCCGACGTCGAACGAGCCGACCCAGCGGGAGACGCGGACCTCGCCGGTGTCCGGATCCACCCGTACCTCGCAGAAGTGCGCCCCCGTCGCGGCCTTCACCCAGCGGCGCCGGTCCCGGAGGAACTTCGTCATGAAACGGACCTGTCCGGCCACCGCCCCGAGCCCGCTGTCGGACCCAACGGCGGCATCGACCGAGGGCCGGCCCGCCCGTCCGAGAATGTCGGTGTACTTCTCCCCCACACCCGGCTTGCCGATCTGGTAGAGGCCGCCGTCACGGGCTTCGAGGCGGTCCAGGCGCTGTCCGCGCAGCGGCGACTCGCCCGACCGTCTGGCCAGGGCGAGCATCGACCGCTTCAGCTTGTCGCACGCGGCCAGCAGGGCGGCGGCCACGCTCGCGGTCTGGGTGGCGCCGCCGGCCATCGGCGCGATGGGCAGCTCCGAGTCGCCGTACTCCACCTTGACGGACGCGAACGGCACGCCGAGCGCATCGGCGGCGATCTGCCCCTGTACGGTCGCCCCGCCCATCCCCATCTCCTGGAAGCCGCACCGCACCACGACGGTGCCGTCGACCGACAGCCGTACCGTGATGTTGGCGTTCAGCTGGACGGGCGGATGGTAGGCCGAGGCGACGCCCATGCCGACCAGCCACCGGCCGTCCCGCATCGAGCCCGGCTGCGGCGTCCGCCGCGACCAGCCGAACTTCTCCGCCCCGAGCGCGTACGCCTCCCGGAGCATCCGGTTGGAGAAGTCCTTGCCGTCGGTCGGGTTCTTGGCGGGCTCGTTGCGCATCCGCAGCTCGATCGGGTCGAGGCCGAGTTCGCCGGCCAGCTCGTCGACGGCCGCCTCCAGCGCGAAGGTGCCGATCGACTCGCCGGGCGCGCGCATGAACGTGTTCGGCAGCAGGTCGAGCTCGACGATGTTCTGCTGGAGCAGGATGGTGGCGGCGTCGTAGAGGTGCCCGGACGCGGCGGTCACCGGCTCGGGCCTGCCGCCGATCCTGCCGATCCGCGCCACGCTGGTGTGGATCAGGGCGGTCATCCTGCCGTCGGCGTCCGCGCCGAGCGCCACCCGCTGCGCCGAGGGGGTGCGTCCGCCGACCGTGTGGTAGATGCTCTCGCGGGTGAGCACCATCCGCACCGGCCGGCCGGTCACCCGTGCCGCCATCACGGCGAGGATGGTGCCGGCCCAGACCGAGCCCTTGCCGCCGAAGCCGCCGCCGACGTGCGGCGCGATCACCCGCACCCCCGCCACCGGCACGTCGAATCGCAGGGCGAGATGCCTGCGCACCCAGTCGATGGACTGTGTCGCGTCGTGGACGGTGAGCTGGTCGCCGTCCCACGCCGCCGTCGTAGCATGCGGCTCGATCGCGTTGTGGTGGTACGGCGGCGTGGTGAACCGCAGATCCACCGAGACGGGCGCCGCCGCGAGCGCGGCCTCCGCGTCGCCCTTCTTCGCTCCGCCGGACGAGACCAGGTCGCCCTTGACCGGGGTGGCGTTCTTCTCCTCGGCCGCGAAGTCCACCGTGGCGGGGAGCGGGTCGTAGGTGACGCGGACCAGAAGCGCGGCGTGGCGCGCGGCGTCCAGGGTCTCCGCGACGACGACCGCGACCGGCTGTCCGTTCCAGTGCACCTCGTCGGTGTTGAGGTAGTTGAGCGACGCGCCGGAGACCATGCTGCTCAGGTTCAGCGGGCTCAGCGAGGGCGCCGGTTTCAGCGCCGGCGCGTTCTCATGGGTGAGCACCGCCAGCACCCCTTCGACGGCGGACGCGTCCGCCGTGTCGATCGCGGTGATCCGGCCGCGGGCGACCGTCGCGTGCACCAGCGCGGCGTGCGCGAGGTCGGGATAGGGGTACTCGGCCGTGAAGCGGGCCGTGCCGGTCGTCTTGGCCGTGCCGTCCACCCGGTCGATCGGCTTGCCGACGCTGAGTTCCTTCGCCTCGCTTCGGGGCGGGCTCGCCACCTCGGTCTGGGTCATGCCACGCTCCCGTCCAGCGCACGTAGCGTCGCCACGATCGCGCGTCGAGCCAATTCGATCTTGAACTCGTTCTCCGGCCGGCCGACCGCGGCGCTGAGCTCCGCCGCCGCCGCCCGCTGGTAGGACTCCTCGCCGGCCGGCGCGCCGAGCAGGATCCGCTCCGCCTCGTACGCCCGCCACGGCTTGGTGGCGACCCCGCCGAGAGCCAGCCGGACCTCCGACACCATGCCATCCCGTACGTCCAGCGCGGCGGCGACGGAGACCAGGGCGAAGGCGTAGGAGGAGCGATCCCGCACCTTGCGGTAGCGCGACTTCGCCGCCACCGGCAGGGCCGGCAACTCGACCGCCGTGATCAGCTCGTCGGCGGCCAGCGCGGTCTCGACGTGCGGGGTGCTGCCCGGCAGCCGATGGAAGTCGGCCAGCGGGATGCGGCGAGTTCCGCGTACGCTCTCCACCTCCACGATCGCGTCGAGCGCGGCCAGCGCGACGCACATGTCGGAGGGGTTCGTCGCGATGCACGACTCGCTCACGCCCAGAACGCCGAGATTGCGGTTGAACCCGCCGATCGCGTCGCAGCCGCTGCCCGGCTCGCGCTTGTTGCAGGCCGCGGCCGAGTCGTAGAAGTAGGCGCAGCGGGTGCGCTGCAGCAGGTTCCCGCCGACGGTCGCCATGTTCCGCAGCTGCCCGGACGCGCCGCTGAGCAGCGCCTGGGACAGCATCGGATAGCGCGTCCTGATCAGCGGGTCGGCGGCGAGGTGGCTGTTGCGGACCAGCGCGCCGATCCGCACGCCGCCGCCGGGCAGCTCCTCGATCCCGGTCAGCGGGAGCCTGGTGATGTCGATGACCGTGTCGGGCGTCTCGATGTCCTCGCGCATCAGGTCGACGAGGTTGGTGCCGCCGCCGATGAACTTCGCGTTGGGGCTGGCCCCGATCGCGGTGAGGGCCGAGGCGACGTCGGGGGCGCTCACGTAGGAGAAGGATCTCATCCGGCGACCTCCTGGATGGCGTCGACGATGCCGTTGTAGGCGCCGCAGCGGCACAGGTTGCCGCTCATCCGCTCCCTGATCTCGGCCTGGGTCAGCTCGACGTCGCCGTGCTGGTGCTCGGTCACGGCGCTCGGCATGCCGGCGGCGTGCTCGGCCAGCATGCCGATGGCGGAGCAGATCTGGCCGGAGGTGCAGTAGCCGCACTGGAAGCCGTCGTGCCGGACGAACGCCCGCTGGAGCTCGCCGTCGGTGACGCCTTCGATCGTGGTGATCTCGCGGCCGGTGTACTGCACGGCGAGGGTCAGACAGGCGTTGATCCGCTCGCCGTCGGCCAGCACCGTGCAGGCGCCGCAGGCGCCCTGGTCGCAGCCCTTCTTCGTGCCCATCAGGCCCAGGTGCTCGCGTAGCGCGTCGAGCAGGCTGACCTGCGGCGCGAGCTGGAGTGTCCGGTCAGCGCCGTTGACCCGCAGCCGTACTTCCATCGTGTGCCCGGCCGGACGCGGCCGTACCTCAGGATGCAACGTCACCGATTCTCCTATGATCATTTGTCGTGATGCGTTCGACCGCATGGGGAGTGCGGTGACGCGCGGTCCTGCTTCGAGCCGTCCGCCGTGGCTTCGCGGAGTTGGAGCTCGACGAGGGCCCGCGCGGTGCGGGCCGCTCGTGCTTCGGCTGCCGCGAGGGGAGTCTGTTCGTCGCCGGGGACGCCCTCCTGCATGAAGAACGCGAGGCCGTGGGCGGCGGACGCCATGCAGATGAGCAGGTCGAAGGCGGCGGCCTCCGTGGTGGTGACCCGCCTCGCGATCGGCAGCAGCGTGTCGAAGAGGGCATGGACGACCTCGGCCAGCTCGGCATGCCGCGTCTTGTCCAGGCCCGCGTTGAACATGATGTCGAAGAGCGCCTGCTCCTCGCGGGCGAAGCGCACGTACGCGGCGGCCAAGGCGGCCAGCTGGTCGGTGGGGTCCTCGCTCGCCGAGATGGCCTCCTTGAAGCGCCGGTCCTGCTCGCGGTAGCCCTTCACGGCGAGCGAGGCGAGCAGGGCGTCGCGATCGGCGAAGTGCTTGTACGGCGCGGCGACGCTCACCCCGGCCCGCCGACAGGCCTCGGCCAGGGTGAAGCCGTGCGGCCCACGCTCGGCGACAAGCACCAGCGCCGCCTCCTCCAGCGCCTTGCGGAGGTCGCCGTGGTGCTGCCCGGTGCTACGCCGTCTGCCGATCACGCCCCGAGGTTAACACCATTCACCTGTTGAGGTGAATAGCATTTACCTATCGAGGTTAATGAGATTTACCTACAGAGGCGTTCCTTCTGAGCCCAGGGCGGCAGTGACTGTCGGCGGTGGGATGGCCATGATCATCAGCAGGGATCGCCGAGGGAGACGGACTCCTGCTACATCACCGATGGCGGCGAGACGGTGTAGAGGGCTCTCTTCTCGCCCAGCCATTCAGGGTCGATGAACCGGCTGCTCATGCGCCCGGTGAGGAAGAGAAAGATCTCCAGGCAGGCCCGGTTGTGGTCCTTGGGTTCGGTGATTTCGGATCCGAAGCGCACGACCTCCGGGATGTTCGTGGGCGGCCCGGCTTCCCGGAGGCAGGGCTCGACCATGGAGCCGGGTTCGGTGATGATCTCGCCGTACCACCGCTGGGTCGCCCAGGCGGTCGTGACGCCGTCGCCGTAGAGGAGATCGTGGACGTAGCCGTCCATGGTGCGGATCTGGAGGAAACGCAGGCCCGCTTCCGTCAGGCCCGTGGTCACCGGGGGCGGGCCGCTGATGGTCAGGACGTGCGTCCAGCCGTCGGCGTGCGGGCCGGTCCAGAGGCGTTCGGTGAAGGCCATCGGCCGGTAGTGGGCCATGGCGGTGGCCAGGTCGCAGTCCTGGCGGGAGGCGAGATCCGCGCCGAGCAGGGCGGCCACGGCCTCGGCGTCGCCCGACTCGACCCAGGTGCCGGTGAACCCGCGGCCCAGGCCCGCGCCGAGCAGGCACTCCCACTGGTCAGCCATGAGGCCACGCCCCGTCCGGGATACGGCAGAGCAGCCCCGGCGTGGTGAACCAGGTGTCATCGATGAACCGGCCGGTCGTGTACCCCATCACGGCAAGGAACAGGTTCATCTCATGAGAGATGTCCGAGGACCCGACGAGGTGCGCCCCCTCTTCCATGGGATGGTCGAAGAAGTCCGGGGTCATGTCCTGCCAGCGACCCTCATTCAGATAGCGCGGTCGCTGACTGCGCCGATTTCCGCCAGACCTCGCTCCTCCAAATACGACCACTGGCCGAACCTGTCACGGTCCGTCATGAGGCTCCCATCGGTATGTTCGCGAACGCTCATGTAGTGGTCGGCGACCTGGAAATGACCCCGGACAGGTACGTGGACCCCTCCAGAACCTGGGGCGAGAGCTTGATTCCGGTGAGGCGCTCGATCAGGACAAGCCCTGGCCCTCTGTAGAGCTCATACGTGTCCTTGCCATAGTCGTGGTCGATCTGCTTCATGGTCTCCACGAGTTCGTCGGGAACCTCGGAGTAGCCCTCCTGCGCCCAGAAAGCGAACCGAATGTCCCCGTCTTCCACCCAGCGGAACTCCTCCAAGCCCTTGATGTCGAGGCGGTAAAGGGAAACCAGGCGGGTGCCCGCCGACAGCGGCACGATGAACGTGTCGTCCGCGCCCAGCCAACTGTTGGACTGCGCGACGAACGCCCAGTCGTCGATGGCCGCGACCGCGACGAATTCGGTCTCGGAGCCGTAATGGAAGCCGACACCCATCGCATCATCGAGCGTCGTCCAGGAGAAGTCTTCCGCTCGGCCACCCATTCGGGCAACGAGCTCCTCAGGTGTGAGCCCGCGGACGAAGATGAAGCTGTAAGCCTCCGCGAGACCGGAGTCGGTGAACCAGGCGTAATCGCCAGGGGGCGTGATCATGCGGCGATCATGGCAGAGCCCACCGACACAACCTGCCGAGGAATCGGCCCCTTGGACCGACCGTCACTCAAGGGCAGGAACCGGCTCGCCTCCCGCCCTCGACCGAGACGCAGACACCGAACTGGCACGTACGGAATTCAAATTCTCGCCCTGCTCTCACGATCACGATCTCGCCTCATCGGCGACCGAGCCCCGCTCCTCCACCGCGCTCACGTGGCTCCCGCACGCCCCGCAGAGTCCCAACGTTGAGGAGATGCCGTCCTGACTTCCCCTGGCCTTCGCTCCGATACGGAGACTCAGCCAGGTCGGCCCACCTGACCGCCCCGAGCGCCGTTCATGATCTGGACCGGGTGGTCAGCCGCTGGGCATGCGATCAGCCTCGCTATGCGACCTCCTGGTAGCACACTTGTCTCATGACCTTTCCGCAGCCCGTAGACCCGACGGTGAAGAAATCGGTGGCTCTTCGCCGTTCGCTCGCCGAAGAGATCGAGAGCCGGACCGATCCTCGTGAGTTCTCCCACTTCGCCGACCAGGTGGCCGAGTACGGCTTGGCGCTCCTCGAGGCCGAGGAGATCGTCGCCGATCACGAGCGCAGAGTGGGTCCGCTGTCCGATGAGGTCATGCAGGCGGCCCGCCGGGCATGGTCCGGCGAGTAGGGCGGGCGGGTGCTTCGTTCCCGACACCCTCGTTCGTGCTGGACGACGCCGGCTTGGACGGGCACGAGTGCGTCGTGGACGCCCTCGTCGTGGCCACGGCCGCCGCAGGGAGCGGTCCGGCCAAGGTGGCGTCCAGCGACGGTTCACACGTCCCCAAGCTGATCGCCGCGGCCAGGCTCAGACGAGATGCGCCGATCGGATGGGTGCCAGTCTGAGCCGGTGAGCCACGCCGAGCAGGGCGGCCACAGCTTCTGCATCGCCCGACTCGACCCAGGTGCCGGTGAATCCGCCGCCCAGTCCCGCGCTGAGCAGGTACTTCCACTGGTCAGTCACTGGGGCCAGGTCCCTTTCGGGATGCGGCAGAGCAGCCCTGGTGTGGTGAACCAGGTGTCGTCGATGAACCGGCCGGTCATGTATGCCAGCGCGGCGAGGTAGAAGTTCATCTCCCGGCCGATGACAGGGGAGCCGACGAGATCTGCTCCCTCCTGTCTGGGACGGTCCCAGTGATCGTCGGGGATGGTGTCCTCCCACTCGTCCCCGTTGAAATAGACCGGTTCAGTGATTTCGCCCGCGTAGTAGGACAGATGGCAGGCCCGCCCGCCCGGCTGCGAGAGCGACTCAAGGGCGCGCCACGGGGATAGTCCGGACACGGCGAACATCTTGACCCAGCCGGGGCTCTGCTCGGCCACCCAAACGAGATCCTCTTCTGAGTAGGTGCGATACCATCGCCGCGCCTGGTCCAGGTCGCAGGCGAGTGTCTCCTCCTCCGCCCGCAGCGCGGCGACCACCGTGCGGTAGTCGGGCGCCTCGACCCACGAACACTCGAACCTCTCCGCCAGGCCTCGCTCCTCGACATACGACCACTGATCTAATGTGTCACGGTCCGTCATGATGCTCCTTTTTCCTGCCGTACACGGCCGCCACCCGCGCGCCGAGCGCCGCCGGCAGCAACGGGACGGCCTCGGCGACCGCCTCCCCTGCCGGGGCGAAGGCGGCGGCGTGCTTGAGCGCGATCCTGGCCGCCCGCCCCTGGACCTCGTAGGAGGCGTGCCCGAACGCCGTCGCGAGCGCGGGCGCCAGCTCGGCGGCGTGCGGCAGCTCCCGCTCCAGCCAGCGCAGGCCCTCCAGGGCGAGCTTGGCCTCGGGCCGGAAGGTCAGCGCGCCGATGGCCTCGACGACCTCGGCTTCCTCGTGCGGACCGCCGTACCGGACCTGGGCGAGCGCCAGCTCGGCGACCGTGCCGGGAGCGGCGGGCAGCAGCCGCAGGTAGTCGCGGACCCGGGCGGCGGCCTCCTGCGGCGTGGGGTCGAGCATCCGGTGCAGCCGGACGAAGAAGCGCAGGCTGATCGCGTCCCCGCCGCGCAGGAAGCGGCGCAGGCAGCCGTCCAGGAGCTCCGCGCGCGACACCCGGCCGGTCTCCTGCAGCCGTCCGAGCAGGGACAGCCAGCGGGTGGGGACGGGCTCCAGGCGTTCCTCGCGCAGCACGCGACCGGCGCCCTCGGCTTCGAAGATCCGCGGCAGCAGCGGGCCGATCAGCGGGTCGTCGGCGGCCGGCCTGGCGCGGAGCCAGGCGGTCACGAGCGGGTCGTGCTCGGGTGGCGGGGCGCCGCAGGCCCGCAGCAGCGCCAGCGCCAGCGGGGCGTTGCGGTCGTCGGCCGTGCGGATCTTCCGGGCCAGCCGGACGGCCACCTCCGCCTGCCAGCGAGCCGGGCGCGCGGCCAGCACCCGGACCACCTCCTCCACTCCGGCCCGCCGGGCCGCGAACTCGCGCCTGGTCAGCCAGGCGACAGCGGCGGCGGGACCGGCCAGCACGCCCGCCCCCGCGATCCGCAGCACTTCCCCGTGCCCGCCGATCTCATCCCGCTCGCCGCTGTCCCACTCCCCATCCCACTCATCCTCCCCGTCGCCTTCGCCCTCGCCGAGCGCCCAGCGCTCCCTCGCCTGGCGGTCGGCGGTCGCACGCAGGTCTTTGCGCAGCTCCGGCAGACGCCGGGCGACCTCGGCACGCTCGGCGTCGGACAGGGTGACCACGAGGTCGGCCAGACCGCGGGCGTCGCGGGCGGTGATGCGGTCGCGGACCTGCGCCCAGGCCGTCACGAGGTCGCCTGCGTGGAAGTAGATGAACACGTCATGGACGGCAACATAGAGATCATCCCCGACAATCCGCGTCGACCGGGATGGGCGATCGTCACGCCTTGATCAACTTCTGGTTGCCCGCTAGGGTTGGGCGCCTTTGTTCGGAACTTGATCGCTCGTTCCCGAGGATGCCCCCGTGCGCCGCTACCGTTTCGGCAGAATCGCCGCGCTCGTCGCCGCCGCCTACGTGGCCGCGGTCGTCGTGTCCGGCGTGCTCGCGCTGACCACCGGCAACCCGGCGCTGCTGCGCGAGATCGTCGCCGGGGGCTGGGATCCGGACTTCATGCCCTACACCTGGTGGGTGGAGCTCCTCATGGTGGCGGGCGGGATCCTGCAGGGCTGGGCCTACTGGCAGGTGCTGCGCGGGCGGGCGGTCGGCGCGGCGGTCGTCAACGACAGGCCGGTACGGCTGCTGCGGGTGGCCCTGTATGTCAGCGTCGCCTGCACGCTGCTGTACCGGCTGCCGATCCCGTACCAGTGGTGGTTCGGCCTGCCCTCCGACCTGCTCGACCTCGCCATCGTCTGGCTGTTCTTCGTGCTCCTCGCCGGCGCGTTGCCCCGTTGGCTGCGGGTGCTGGGGCTCGTGGCAGGGCTGGTGAACGCCGCCATGGGAACGGCCGCCACCTTCGTCTACGGCCTCGGCCTGTGGTCCGCCGCGCACTACGTCGCTCCGTACCAGCTCGGCAATGTCGTCTACCTGTTGTGGCTGGTGCCGGTCCTGGCCGGGCAGGCCAGGGACGCGCGCTGGTCCCGGGGAACCGTACGGATGGGCATGGCCTCCGCGGCCCTCTCCCTGCTGTCGTCCGGCGGGCATTCCAGTGTTTCGTTCGGCGGCTGGGGCGTCGACTACGACCTGGTGATCATGATGGCCCTGGGCGTCCTGGGCATCTTCGGGACGGTGTGGCAGGCCCGCTCCGCCCACGACCTGGGCGGCCCGCCGCCCGTACCGTCCCCGCCGCAGCCGGCCCGGGTCGCGCCGGCGCGGCCGTGGCCCCTCGCCGCCGTGGCCGTGGCGCTCCCGCTGATCCCCGCGGCCGTCAACCTCGCCGGTGGGATGCCCGTGTGGACCGGCCCTCGGGGCTGGGTCGACGACCTCTTCCACGGGTACGTGAGCTACCCGGCGACCGTGCTCTGGGTCGTCGTGGACGTGCTCGTCGGGGTCGGCGCGCCGGCCGTGCTGATCCTGGTCGCGGTCGTACGCAGGACCCGGCGGCTGCTGCGCGTCACGATGTCGGCCCTGATCGTCGCGGCCTTGGCGGGCGTCGTCAGCGCGACCACCACCGAGCGCGAGGCGGACTGGCAGCTCATTCCTGACCTGGCCGAGCAGCGGCTGGCCCTGTACCCGGGCGGGGTGTTCGACCTGAACGCCAACGGCGAGGTCCTCTTCGGCCTCTCGCCCTTGTGGTACAGCGCGGCCCTGGCCGCCTCCGCCCTCGTGCTGCTCCTCCTGTACGGCGCCCCACCCACCGCCCGCCTGCGGCACCACGTCCTGGTGACGGCGCTGGCCACCTCCGTCGCCCTGTGCTTCCTGCCGGCCGCCGACCAGTCACGCGGCCCGGTCACCACAGCCAGGGACTGCTCACCACCCGACCCCTGGGAGACGAACGGCGAGCCGGTGGCGCCCGAGCCGCTCACCGGCCCGCGCGCCTTCATCTGCGCGGTACGCCAGCGGCAGGCGCTCGCGTTCGCCACCACCCCCGACCAGGTGCTGCTCGACCATGGCCGCCGCCTGTGCGGGGCCTACACCCGTAACGACCCGCGCGAGCTGGCCCGCCTGCGGGACACGGAAGGGCTGAGCGTCGACCATCTGAGCGGGGTGCTCGCCGGGATCTGCCCGGCCGCGCATGCGAAGATCACCGCGGAGGCGGCCGTACGGCAGCGCGAGTCCGAGGAGTTCGACGCCGAGGAGCGGCGCAAGTGCGACGCCACCCCACGCCACCGCCCCCTCATCCGGCCCGCCAAAGCGATCCGCCTCAAGGAGCCGGAGTGGCCGGAGGTGGGGCTGGCGCTGTACGACGAGCCCTCTGCCGAGGGCAGAAGCACCAGCGTCGGCCCGGTCAACGTCGCCCCCGGCCAGGTGACGGTGGGGACGCATCCCGACTTCCACGTGTGCGTCACGCTGGAGACCTACACGCGCCGCCCACCGATCGAGTCCAAGGGCTGGGACCATGTCGTCGAGGTCGGCTTCGCCAACCGGAGCGGTGAGATGACGTTCATGGACGGTCTGAGCGGCACCGTGCTGCCCGACCTGTCGCTCAACGGCCGCAAGGGGCACTACCGCATCCGCGTGCACCTGGCCTGGTTCCCTTGGAAGGGCGACGCGTACGGCACCCAGCGGCTGCTGATCATGGCCTACCCGGGACCGGGCGACAAGACCGTCGTCCACCGCAAGCCCGCCAAGGACCGCTGACAGCCGCGATGGGTTCTGGCCAGGTCGTGAGTCTGTTCTGGTGCCCGTCGTAAGACGCCTGCAACCCGGAGGGCCAACTCGTGCTGGTCCTGGCGGGTGACGTTCGTGAGATCTCGGGTCTACGCCGGCGGTGGCGGGTAGCGGTGGATCTCGGCCCGGTGGCCCGCCGAGCCGGCGAACTTCGCGTCGTCGGTGAGCAACGGCACTCCCAGCAGTTCGGCGAGGGCCACGTACATGCCGTCATAGGCGGTCAGGTTGTTGCGCAGCTCCAGCACGCGTGGCTGCAGCGGCAGCATGGGATGCCGGACGATCTTGAGTTGCGCGTAGCGCTCCAGCATGATCTGCGGGATGTCGGCTCGTGTTCACAGGTGGCTGCGACAGGTGCGGTCGCGCGTGACACCGTCCAGAAGGCGATCAAGCATCTGCGTGAGCTCGGCTACGTCTACACCGTCCCCAATTGGGGGAACGTCTCGTCTCTCCCGCCAGATATTTGGCCATCACGCCGTCATGATCGCTCATATACGGCGTACAGATACGAGCTCACGGCATGGTCCTCGCCGTGAGCTAATCGATATCTCAGACGTTCCCGCAGGTTAGACCGTACTTCGTTGAAAATTTATTCGTTGCTGGTGGAATCTCCAGAAGGGTGGACATTCTCAATGTCCGGCAAATGTCCGGGCAGAGTCCTGGGCCGGCGTCCTCGGATAGTGAAGCTTTGTGAGTGGTTCAGCGCCATCTAGAACATCACAAGCACGGATCTGGAGGACACGTGCGCTTACGACCAGCCATCCTCCTGATCCTCAGGACCGCGCTCGTACTAGCGCGACAGAACTGACAGTCAGGAGGACTGATGCGAACTCACAGCATGCCCGGCCCTGGGCGCGCGCTTAGGGCACTCGTAGTGCTCATCGGGTTGGTACTGGCCGTACCGACCATGATCGTCGCGTCGCCGACGTCGGCAACGGCCGCATCGACGACCATCGACTCAAGGTCGGCCACGAGCTCTGTCGCTGCGGCCTGGGTCCCTCGGGTCGTTCCGCTTCACTCCGGGGAGCCTAAAATTGCGCTGGATTCCGGTGCAGCCCGAGTGGACTTCCTGGATGTCTGCGAGACCGAGGACTTCAATGGTTTCGCATGCATCACCGTGGGAGATGGCGATGGAACGCACACCGGCTTCCCTATGTACAAGTGCGGATGGCGGAAGGTCTACAACTTCATCAACGCGGGCGCTCTCGTAAACAACCAGTGGGGCAACGTAAGGGTGAGGCTCTACAACGCTTCACAAGCGGAGCTCGCGTCCTACGGAAATGGCAGGCACGGCATCCCTAACGAAATCCTGTACGCAACGGAGTGGATCAGCGTCTGCTGAACCAGCCTTCTTAGAACGACGACCTGCGCCCCACCTGTCACCAAGTGGGGCGCAGGTCATCCGGCAGGAACGAGACGGCCGGGTGCGCGGCGATGAGCGCGGGCAGCAGCATGCTGCTCATCCCCTCGACGTGCAGCCCCGTCAGCTCCACGGAGAAGTCGTCTTCGAGCACGTGGAAGTACGAGCCGCAAGCGAAGAAACTCTGCGTCAGCCCCGTCCGAGGACGCAGAACTCGTTGCCCTCCGGGTCGGCCAGGACCTTCCAGGGGGCATCGCCCTGGCCGACGTCGGCGGTGGTGGCGCCCAGGGCCCGTAGCCGGGCCACCTCCGCCTCCTGGTCTTCGACGGGGTGGGGCAGCAGGTCGAGGTGGACGCGGTTCCATACGGTCGGTGGGCCGGGCGTGCGGAGCAACTCCAGGTAGGGGCCCACGCCCTTGGCGGAGCGCAGGCTCGCATGGTCGTCGGTGACCTCGTGCAGGGTCCAGTCCAGCGCCTCGTCCCAGAACCGGGCCATGGCCCGCGGATCGGCGCAGTCGACCACCACCGCGGCGATCGGCCCGGTGTCCCGGTAGATCTCCCGAGGCTCCAACGCAGAACATGTTGCCCTCCGGGTCGGCCAGGACCGTCCACGGTGAACCGCGCCGGGATCGGTGGAGACTCTATTGACTGACTCCAGCCGCCGGTTGGGGCTGGTGTTGAGCGTAGTAGACGGCTTCGTGTTCGGCGGGCGGGACGTCGCCGATGGCGGTGTGCAGGCGCTGGTGGTTGAACCAGTCGATCTACTCGGCGGTGGCCAGTTCGACGTCGGCCAGCCCTTTCCATGGCCGTCGGGGTTTGATCAGTTCGGTCTTGAACAGGCCGATCGCCGATTCCATCAAGGCGTTGTCCAGGGCGTCGCCGACGCTGCCGATCGAGGCGTCGATCCCGGCCTCGAGCAGGTGGGCGGTGAAGGCGAAACAGGTGTATTGACTGCCCGCGTCCGAGTGATGAATCAGACCCGGCCCGGCCGGAATGCCGGTCCGCGCGCGTCGCCACAGTGCCATGTCCAGGGCATCCAAGACGAGCTTGGCTCGTTTGGTGGTGGCCGCCGACCAGCCCACGATCGCGCGGGAGTACACATCTACGACGAATGCGACGTAGACCACGCCGGCCCAGGTCATCACGTAGGTGAAGTCTGCCACCCACCGCTGATTGGGGCGCGAGGCCGTGAAGTCGCGATTCAGCAGGTCGTCGGCGCGCTCGTGTCCGGCGTCGCGGATGGTGGTGCGCAGCTTCTTGCCGCGCCGGACGCCTTCCAGCCCCAGTTCGCCCATCAGCCGGGCGACCGTGCAGCGCGCCACCACGACTCCTTCACGGCCCAGCTGTCGCCAGACCTTGCGCACGCCGTAGACGCCGTAGTTGTCAGCGTGCACCCGGCTGATGTGCTGCTTGAGCTCGGTATCCCGCACAGCGCGGACGCTGGGCGTGCGATTCTTGGCGGCGTAGTAGGTGCTCGTTGCGATCTTCAACCCGTGTGCGGCCAGCACACGGCAGATCGGCTCGACCCCGAACACCTCTCGATGAGCGTCGATGAACGCTACGAGCGCTTGTGTGGCCGGTCGAGCTCGGCCGCGAAGAAAACCGACGCCGCTTTGAGGATCTCGTTGGCCCGCCGCAGTTCGGCGTTCTCGGCCTTCAGCCGCTTGATCTCCTCGGCTTCGGCCGTGGTGATCCCGGGCCGCTGTCCTGCATCGATCTGCGCCCGGCGCACCCAGCTGCGCACCGTCTCGGCCGTTCCGATGCCGAGCTTTGCTGCGACCGCTTTCATCGCGGCCCACTCGGTCGGGTAGTTCGGCCGGATCTCCGCGACCATGCGCACCGCGCGCTCACGAAGCTCGGGAGGGTAGGGGGACGGACGTGCCATGACTCGATCCTCTCAAGGAATCGAGTCTCCATCAGACCCGGCGCGGTTCATTGAGGCCGCAGCCCCTGTACTTCTCCAGCAGCCCGGCATTGGCCCTGACAGTGCTGCTGTTCTCCTCATCGCCGCAGGTGACAATCCAGACAGGCTCGCCAGCGAAGCGTCCTTCGCTGCTCTTTGCGGAGTGAGTCCGCTGGAATCGTCATCCGGAAAGTCCAGTCGGCGACGGCTAAACCGTGGCGGTGACCGTCAAGCCAACGCGGCCCTCTACCGGATCACGCTCAGCCGCCTTCGCTGGGACCCACGCACTCAGGACTACCTGCGCAAACGCACCGGCGACGGAAAGACCCGTCGCGAAGTCATCCGCTGCCTGAAGCGCTACATTGCGCGCGAAGTCCACCGTCTCATCATCAACTCCATCGCGCCCAGGCCCGAGACTTGACATCCATAGGGGCATCAACCCGCAAGAGCGGCTGAACAAGGAGATCCGCCGCCGCACCGACGTGGTCGGCATCTTCCCCGACCGCGCAGCGATCATCCGCCTGGTCGGCGCGGTCCTGGCCGAGCAGACCGACGAATGGACCGAAGCCCGCCGCTACATGGGCCTGGACATCCTGGCCAAGGCCCGCGTCCGGCTCATCGTCGGCGACACACCAATCCAGAACCCACTCCCGCAGACACTTACCGCTTAACCTGCAGAAACAGGATCACGCGAAGATCGATTCATACACCACGTCTGTGGACGTGACCCGAATTAAGGATCAGTAGCGTCCAAATAGCAGGAATCTGTCTCAAGGTTCTTGACAGTTACCGGTTCGAGCAACACGAAACCGCTACGCATCCGCCCTACAGCAGACGGATGCGTAGCGGTCCCGACGTGACTCTTCAGGTGTCATCAGTCGGCGAGCAAGAGGCTACAAAGGCATCCTGCCCTGTACAGAATTCGACTGCGTCTTCTCTGGCTGCTGCCAAATATTCGTCGGCACCAGGTGCCACCTGAAGAGATCCGTTCGATCTGCCGGAAAGTCATCGAGCGGGGCGATGAGGCGGGGCGGGCCGAAATTCCAGTCCCACGGCCAGTGACGGCGGGCGCCCTCGGTCACGTTGTACTCGTAGACCTTGTAACCCACGTCGAGTCCGACGTGGCTCCAGGTCAGGTCCACCCATCCCCACGCCCCGTCGCGGACCGTCGCTGCTAGATCGGTGGGTGCAGCGATATAGGGGCACCCGACGTGGTTGTTTGCCTTGTCAGCGTCGCTTTGATAGGCCCAAGAATTGTAGTATCCTTTATCTTCCTGAAGAGCATTCCTTTGCGTGATAACGGCAGCGGACTGGCCTGGAGGTATGCCGTCTTGAGCGAACTTCGAGGGAAAGGGCGTATATCTGGCTCCGCGCATCTCTCGGTCATCGCTCCGGTAGGCGGCTGTCGTTGGCACGACGCCCGAGGCTTCGAGAGGAGCCACGGCGGTTGTCGCTGCGCTCGGATCAAAACCTCTCTTTGGGATGTTCACAAACCTGGCCCTGTAGATCGACGGCTCGTAATCATTTTCGGCACGACAGCCCAGGGTCACTCCGGTGGAGTTCACGTTGTACGAGACAACGACGGTGTCGCTTTCTGAAGAAAGACCTTCATGCAAGTGAAGATCGTAGACTATCTTGAAATCTGGCGCCTTCTGGATCTGATCGGGTAGGCTGTACAGCTTTACCCTTGCCGTCGTGAAACCGTAGCGAGAGGTAGATGGGTAGGCCACTACCTCGTGAGTAGTCGGATCCAGTGTTACGATCCAGTGTCTGCCGTTGAGGGTCACGACGCTGTACATAGCATCTGTGTAGCCGGTGCCCAGGGGAACTGCTTTAGTCTGGCCGGTAGCTCCTCCATCCGCGGACCATTTGCCGCCGCCGACATAGAAGCGCCAGGAATTGAAGTCGACAAGGTTGGCCTGCAGCACTCGTGCTAGGAATGGCTTCTTGCGGAAGTTGGCATCAACCACGCCCCAGCCGTAGATGTAGGTGAATCCGTCCGGAGCGTCGATCACGGCATCGCCCCACACCAGAGGGTTGTCGGTGCCGTAATAGCTGAATGCTGGGAGATCCTGCGGGGTTACGTTGACGTTGCTGGAGTTCTCCAGGCTTGATAGAGGGATCGTCGCAATGCTGGTGTTCCTGAAGGCTTGGCCTGACCCCTTAAGGTAGAACCATACGACGTTGTTGCCGAACACCTTGCCGGTCGCGCTCCAGTAAAACTCATCGCTCCTGTCGGGCCCGGTGGTGTTACTCCGTATCGGAGTCCACGCATATCGCTGCTCGATGGGAATAGAAGTGTCTCTCTCTTTACAGGTATTTCCTCCAGTGACGGTCTTGAGACTGGCGGTCGCCGGGTTCGTGCCCTGCTGCACGACGATGGAATTATGAAGCATGCTGCGGTCGAAAGTGGGGCGGAACACTGAATCGCCGAGGAAGGTGTCGGAGAAGAACCATGCACGATTCCCGCTGGGTAGTACGACCGACTGTGTGCCGTCCCCGCCACCCCAGTTCGCGCACATGTTCGCGTAGCCCTTGCGATCGGCGTGTCTCGCCCACATAGTGTTGAGCGCGACGTTCGGACCGGCGGGAGGCGTAACAGTACTGCTGGTAAGAGAGGCTTGCCAGGTGACTGGCTGAGCCACGCCGATCGGCTGCGTCGCGTTGACGTCAACATCAGTCCGAGCCACGATCAGCGTCGCAACTTCGCCGGCTGTGACAGAGACTGAAAGGTCTTTGACACGGTCATTCCCGACAGCATCTGCTCTTGCCCAGCGGAGTGGTTGACGGCCGGAGAGGGAATTCCAAACCACCAGGAGATAACGGAACTCTACACCGGTTGATTGATCGGGAGCCTCAACATGAATTTTGAGCTGACCTTGCCCACTAGCGGGCGGCGTGAATTCGAAATAAGAAGATCCGCCCGGGAATATCCACTGTCCGATATCGTTTGGCGCCCAGCTGAACGAGCCGCCCCACGGAAGGTTCTGCGGTGATACTTCTTTGGCACGAGCCGGCCGAGAACCCATTCCTGCAACGATGCTTCGCCATCGGCTGACGGTGTCCGGATCAGCATAACCGTCACCGGCCCCGAGGAAGTCACTGAGTGTGCCAGAGTCGACCGTCAGGCGGTAGTTCGCCACAGCGAAGCCGAAGAGCTCATTCGATAAATTCTTCCCGTACCCCTCCAGCACTTGTGCAATGGCTTCGATGGGCCACTGATCATCTATTTCCTGCCATGTCCGCAGCACAAAATTCTGATCGGTGCGTTCGGTCAGGTATGACGCAACTATGAAGGCGCCGTACTGCCGCTCGCCCCCGAGGCCATCTGAGGCGTTGACTGCATGCTGTGGATGCCTTAAAAACGCGTCCAACGACCGCGCATATGCCTCGGCGCCCAAGGCCGTCGGTGCTGTGTTCAGGTACACCTTATGCACTGCCCACTCTGCGGTGGCTTCCATCCACCAGTTGATGGCGCTTATGGCGGTGGTGAAGTGGAGGATCGACATATAGTGATACTGGAATGCATGAAATAGCTCATGCCGCGGAAGGTAGGTGTACCATCCGTTGCCGCCGATATCCCCGGGATCCGGAGGAAGGAGTATTACCGGCCCTCCATCAACCACATCTCCCGTAGGGAAGGTGATTCCAGGGTTATTATTCGTAGAAACTCCGATATATATCGATATGTCATCTCCGGTCATGTTGAATCCCCATGACCGGTACTGGGTGAATGCCGTCGTGGTGGATGTCGACATTCGGTCTATGGCGTCAGGGATCTGGTTACCGTCTAGATCGGTCGCCGGGACGCCGTCGTCATATACCCGGCAGCCGGTATGGCATTCCTCGTGGTAGCTGACGCCATCAATGTTGTAGTAGATATTTATCGGCGGCGTGGTCTGTATCGTTTGCCTGCAGTCGAAGTAGTAGACTAAGAATGCGTAGGAGTCGGCACACTCCGACCATGCGGCGACAGAGGTGCTCCCCGAGGATGGGGGCTGTTTTCTAGGGCTAAGGGCTTGTTTCAGCCAGGCGCGAGTTTCGGGACTAGCTTGGTCGGCGAGTGATAGAGCATAACCCAGCGCCAAGCCCGTACTCTCCGACATGTCGCCGGTCGAACGGAGCTTTGCCGGCAAGCTGTCGGGCTTGGAGATCCGTTCCACTGAAAGCCGTACGTAGTCGTCGAGCGATATTTCTTTACGCTCCCATGCTTGGGACAGCTTGTCGTCCTCACCGAAATCTGGACGGCTGTGCGCGTTCGGCCTTGGACCTTGGCTCATTTTTTTTCGGTCCGCTCGCTGGTAGGGGGCGGGCGAGCTTGCCGAGGTCGCGGAAGAGGAGCCCTGCTTTGCTGATGCGGTTCCTTCGAGAATAATGGTACCGGTAATCAGCCCGATAGTCACTGCCAGGTATGCGGCGATCCACCTTCGTAGCGCCGTGATGCTCATACGCCCAGGCCCTTTCTTACATAGTGAGAGGATCTCTACAGGTAACGGAGGCAGCATTGATAGAATTTTGCGCTGGTGTTACAATCGTGGCATATGGTAACGCCCTATTGAGGGGGCTGGGTGAAGAATCGACGAGCCGGTACTATCGCCGCTTTAGCTGCTGGCTTGTGGTGCGTACTCGGGTGTCAGCCACAAGTCGACAGAGAACTCATCGTGTCCAACGCGACGGAGGAGCCTGTTGTTGTTGTATGGGCGAAGAACGGCGTTCCCAGGGCGACAATTCCACCACGGGATAGGGCTAACTTGGGTTCATTTCTGGAGTATTGCGACACGCCGGATAGGAATGTGGTCCTGGAAGCCAAGACTTCAGACGGAAAGGTCCACTCTCTGAAGCCGCCAATATGCGAAGGGACAGTGTGGACCATCCGTCCGTAAGGAATGCGGGCCGCGCCACGCGACCGGCCATTGGCGATATCTTCTGGGTGGTCGTGACATGCGCCATGGTGAGCGAACGGGAAATAGCTTCGACGAATGGTGCGATGAGATCGGCAAACACTGCGAAAACGACGTGACTCTTCCGCACGACGGGTCCTCTCCGTGGCTCGGTCGTGAGCAGCGGTCATGGGACCCAAGGGACTGTTGGCGCAGACCCGCCATGATCACTCTGAAGCGCCATCATCTTCACATGGATGACACGGAAGATCCAGAACCCATATAGGGAAACTTCGCTTTCCTGTTTCCATTTCAAGATCTTTACGAGCGGCGGCTTGCAAGTCACGCCCGTTCCAGGTGCCCTCAGGCGATGGTTGGCGCCCGGTCGGGGCGGACAGCCTGCACAGATATACGCTTCGCATCCGAAAAGCTACAGTCCATCACCGGAATATCCCCCTTGCAAATTCTCTTGCCGTCACACAGAATGACGGTCGGCAGTCAAGATCACTAGCAAAGAGAGGCCATGAGTATCGTCTTATCTGGCCGAAAGTCCCCCACGTGACCGTGCCTTCACCGGCACGTGCGCCCGCTCTTGTCCGTGGCTACCCCAGGTCATCGATCTATCGTCGGCCGCTATCGCCGTGGCGATCTCTGCCGCCGTTGTCCTTGCCGCGAGGATGCAGTCCCCTGACCGACCGTCATCCCCTTGCCTTCAAGCTTTACTGGCATCAAGGCGGTGAAGGCGGACCAACCCAGTGAGAAATTAAGCGGCGATCCGACCTAGCTTCTGCACACCAGCCAATAAGACTTCCCAAAGGCAGATATAAGTCGAACCTGGCCGCCACTTCCGACGAGTGGAATCCTTCGCAAACTCTTTGCACTTCTGGAGAAATTACCTCCAGAATGACGAATGGAGGGATGGACATGTTCACGGCAAGGACACCTATCATTCCAACGATACTTATATTGGCGTCCGCTGGCCTAACAGGGTGCTCGCCCGCACCAGGAAGCAACGAGTTCCTCCATGTATATAACGATACCTCTGAACCCGTCAGGCTTTACTGGCACTCTGGGAAACCCGACCCAACCGCCACCCCCTATCAAACTATAGAGCCAGGGAAGATGGCAGACACCGGCATTGACAAAAAATGCCCCGCAGGCGTTGCAATAGCTGCCATAACTGAAAGTGGCGTCAAATATAAATACGGGCCACCCGTATGCGCCGATGCCACCTGGCGGATCGGCAAGAAGGAGTGACCGGAAATCTGTAGCGCACACACTTGACTCGACTGAAGGGTCGCACGCGCATTCTAGTGATCAAACACAGCGTCTACGTCGACTCTTTATCTAGATATCCTATCGCGCGTAGCTGCAATCCGATAGCGTCAAGCCTAAAACGGACACTATGTATATTACCTGGCTTGCTATAGCGCCTATTGCTTTATAGATCACAACCCGTTGACAGGAGACTTTATGTCACACGAACCTCACGTTCACTGGATTCTCGCATTTGACGCATCATGCGGCCAATGCACTGAAATAGCAGAGCGCGTAAAGCGGCTCGGCGGGCACCGAATCGACGTACTGCCGTTATCTAGCGCAGCCGTCGTCGAGTGGCGAGCCCGTGCACTTGGGGAGTCTGCACCATGGGCACCGACCCTAATCAGGGTCGAGCACGAGAAGGTTAGGGCGTGGACAGGTACGCCAATGGCCATCAGGCTCGCGGCTCGGCTGGGGATTAAGGGAAGCTACAGTCTTCTCAATGTTCTCGTCGAGGCTCGGAAGGGACAGGAAGATAGTCAGGACTCTCGAGGAAGGAGGCGTTTTCTTAAGCTCGCCGGCCTGAGTGCGGCTGCAGCCGTGATCGTCGGGAGGGCTTCTCCGGCGTTTGCTGATCCGAAGCCTTCCCCTGCCCAACAGTGGGTACAAGCCAATAGGGCTAATCTTCCGACCACCTACGAAGCATTCAGTAAGCACGATCTTGCTTATCGGCGAGCAATCTTCGCCGAGCTACCCGCAAAGACTCGAAGTAATCTTTGGGTGGCTCATGTTAAGAGATATCGTGCAGCACACCCTCACCTTAATGAGGAACAGCGTGCGATTGTCGAAGATACTCTGGCTCTCTTCAGCGACCACTCGATCTTTGAAGGAAAGCCCACCCCTGAGACGAGTGCTAGGATGGTGCCACTGATTGAACGGGCTGTGAACGCGCTTGGAGCTGTCGAGGCATACTCACTGACAGCGGACCTGGGCCCCTCATCAAGCCTTACTCCGAAACCGCAGGAAGAGTCTGCCACGGCAGCGCTGGCCAACTGCTATTGCCATGCCCAATCTTCCGACAACTATTGTTCGCGCTACGGAGGCGGATACTCGTGCTGGTACGGGGGGTGCGCGACCAGCTCGCCGGGGTGTGGAGGCGGATGGATCTGGGAGTGTAATGGGATGTGCTGCGTTAACACAACGCAAGGTCCACTCTGTGCCTAGCCTCGATCTTTCACGATCTTCGTATGGTCAGGTAAGCGGTTCGGCCGAGGGTTGATTTCACGTTGTGGTCAGCGTGAAGAGCCCGATTGACGCGCCGGGTGGGCGGGGTTCCACGGGCCCGTGGGTGTCCTTTCTGGTTCGTGGGGGCGGTTTGGTGCTGGTCAGGTGGGTGCCGGCAGGGCTTGGAGCCGGGCCAGGGCGGTCAGGAGTGTGCCGGCCCAGGGCCATCGCTCAGCGATTCGCAGGCGCAGGCGCCGCCCTCCGCGGACCAGCCGTCCGGCGACGGCGAACAGGCGTAGCCGTAGGCGTTTGGGTTCGTAGCGGCGGGCCTCGGTGTCGTGCAGGGCGAGCATCTGCATCCAGGCCATGAGTTCGCAGGCCAGCGCGACGATCTCGCACCAGATCTGGTTCTGGGTGACGTCGTGCAGGGGCAGATTGGCCAGGCCGGTGTCTTTGGCGCAGCGGATGCGGTCCTCGCAGCGTGCCCGGCGGCGGTGGCGTAGCTCCAGGTCGGCGAGCTGACCTTGCTTGGTGTTGGTGACGAAGGCGGTGAAGCGGTGCCCTTCGATGTCGGTGAAGCGCAGTTGGGCGCCGGGGTGCGGGCGTTCTTTGCGGGCGATGACGCGCATACCTTTGGGCCGGCCGGCCAGATCCAGCAGACCGGACAACTCGGCCACCCAGGCGCCGGGCCGGACCTGACCGTTGGCGTCGTAGGCGGGTGTCCACGCGGTCTTCGGCAACCGCAGAAGCGCAGCCTGGATGTCGTCGGTGAGGGTGAACCCGATCGAGTACGACAGCCATCGGCCGGGCCGGGTCAGCCAGGACAGGAACTCATGGGTGCCGCCGCCGGAATCGGTGCGGATCAGCACCTGGCGGCGGCGCTGGCGGGGTAGCTGAGCCAGGGCGAGCCGGGCGGCGTCGATGTGGTCGGCAGCGGTGTTGGAGCCGGCGTTTCCCGGTCTGAGCAGGAGTGCCAGCGGCTCGCCCGAACCGCCCGGGCCGTGGTCGGCGAAGACGGTCATCGGGTGGAAGCCGAAGGTCTTCTTCCAGGTCGGGGTAGCGTGCTGCTTGTCGGAGTGGGCGATGACGATGGTGGCGTCGATGTCGAGCGGGATCAGCTCTCCGTCGGCTCCCGGCGCATGATGGCCGGCCAGGTGCCAGGCTCGCCGGCGTGCGTCGGCGCGAGCGGCCCGGATGGCTTTCAGTGCTCGGGCCGGGTCGGCGGCGAGGCGGTCGATCAGCCGGGAGACGGTGGGGTCGGAGGCCACGGGCCCGAACAGGTCGGGCTGGGAACGCAGCAGCGCGATGTCGGCCAGGCAGTCACCGCCCAGAGCCAGGGTGAGGGCCAGGTCGGCGATGACCTTGCCGGGGTCGTGCACGGCCCGGGCCGGCCGCCAGCACTGCAACTGGGTGGATAACGCTTGGTCCAGGCCGGTGGCGCGGAGGGTGTGGAGCAGCAGCAGGGCGCCTGCTTGGGAGACGAGTCCCGAACCGTCCGCGGACACCACGATCTTGCGCTGGGACGCGATAGTCTTCACTCGAAAAGTGCCTTCTGATCTGGCGTGGACAGGACTCTAGACAAGCCCCATCCTCCCAGCTCAAAGGCACTTTTCTCATGTGAACGATCAGCCCGGCTCAAATTCCCCGCGAAAGCCCGAGGCTAGCCTCGATCTTTCGTGATCTTCGTGTGGTCGGCTGAGGTATGTGGCTGAGGCGTGATTTTGCTTCCTGGTCAGCGTGGTGGCCCGGCTGTCGCGCCGGGTGGGCGGGGTTCCACGGGCCCGTGGAGATCCTTTCCTGGTCGGTGGGGCGGTTTGGCGCTGGTCAGGGTGGTGCGGGCAGGGCTTGCAGGCGGGTGACGGCGGTGATGATCTGGGTGGCCCAGGGCCATCGGGCGGCGATGCGGAGGCGGAGTCTTCGGCCGCCGCGGATCAGGCGCCCGGCGACGGCGAACAGGCGCAGTCGCAGGCGTTTGGGCTCCCAGCGGCGGGCGGGGCCGTTCAGGGCGAGCATCTGCATCCAGGCCATGAGGTCGCAGGCCAGCGCGATGATCTCGCACCAGATCTGGTTCTGGGTGAAGTCGTGCAGCGGCAGATTGCGCAGGCCGGTGTCCTTGGCGCAGCGGATGCGGTCCTCGGCGCGGGCGCGGCGGCGATGGCGCAGTTCCAGATCGGCGAGTTGGCCGTGCTTGGTGTTGGTGACGAAGCAGGTGAAGCGGTGTCCGTCGAGGTCGGTGAAGCGCAGCCGGGCGCCGGGGTGCGGGCGCTCCTTGCGGGCGATGACGCGCATGCCCTTGGGCCAGGAGGTCAGGTTCGCCAGGCCGGTGATCTCGGCGACCCAGGCGCCTGGTCTCGCCTGTCCCTGGGCGTCGTAGGCGGGTGTCCACGCGCCGGCGGGTAAGCGCAAGATCGCGGCGCCGATGTCGTCGGTGATGGTGAAGCCGATGGAGTATTTCAGCCACCGGCCCGGACGGGTCAGCCAGGTGAGGAATTCATGGGTGCCGCCGCCTGAGTCGGTGCGGATCAGGGTCTGGCGGCGTCGGGTTGCGGGTAGTTGGGCCAGCGCCAGGGTGGTGGCGTCGATGTGGTCGGTGGCGGTGTTGGAGCCGGCGTTGCCTGCCCGCAGGAGCAGGGCCAGTGGCTCACCGGCTCCGTCGGTGCCGTGGTCGGCGAAGGCGGTCATGGGGTGGAAGCCGAAGGTCTTCTTCCAGGTGGGGGTGG
Source organism: Nonomuraea glycinis (assembly GCF_035920485.1). GTDB lineage: Bacteria > Actinomycetota > Actinomycetes > Streptosporangiales > Streptosporangiaceae > Nonomuraea > Nonomuraea glycinis. The sequence continues at coordinate 6,685,842 of NZ_CP109166.1, read as the reverse complement.
CGTTTTCCTTGTCGGAGTGGGCGATGACGATGGTGGCGTCCAGATCGATGGGGATCAGTTCGCCGTCGGCTCCGGGCGTGGCTGAGCCGGCGCGGGTCCAGGCGTGTTCACGTGCGATGGCGCGTGCGCGTCGGAGTGCTTTCAGGGCTGTGGTGGTGTCGGTGGCGAGCCGGTCGATCAGCCGGGAGACGGTCGGGTCGGAGGCGATGGGGCCGAACAGGTGCGGCTGAGAGCGCAGGAGTGCGATGTCGGCCAGGCAGTCACCTCCCAGGGCGAGGCTGACGGCGAGATCAGCGATGATCTTGCCGGGGTCGTGGATCGCGCGGGCCGGTCGCCATCGCTGCAGTTGCTCCGACAGGGCCTGGTCCAGGCCGGTGACGCGCAGCGTTTCCATCAACAGCAGTGCGCCTGCTTGGGAGATGAGCCCGGAACCGTCGGCGGACATGACGATCGTGGGGCGCGAAGCGATAGTCTTCACGTGAAAAGTGCCTCTTGGGCTGGTGTGGACGGGACCTTAGACAAGTCCGATCATTCCAGGTCAAAGGCACTTTTCTCATGTAAACGATCAACGCTGGCGATATTCGCCGTGAAAGCCCGAGGCTAGTGTTCCAACGGTTTTCCTGGCTCTTCTGACGTCGCTTGCCCTCACCGCGGTGATCATCGTCTTCTCGCGCAGGCGGATGACTGTGTCGGCTGGGTGATTCCTCGGAATCCGAGCAGGACTCAGCGGACGAAGGGCACCCCATCGGGCAGGACGAACACGCGCGCACCACGAAGAGGCAGCGCGCCGGTGGTGAGCCAGTGCTCGCGGATGTCGTCGAGGACGTCCCACAGCCGCCGGGGCGTTCAGGCGTGGCGGATAGTCGCCCACTGACCGTACCGGCATGAACATCGCCCAGTCGGGCTCTATCCGCCCGGTCGCCCCGCCGTCCTCTGTCTTGGTCGCGGTCAGGATGAGGCGGGGTGCTGGCCAGGACGGTCACCAGGCGTCCGGCCCGGCTTCAACGCCGACAGCCGGCTCGCCGGGATCGGCTTCACCGACACCATGGACACGAATCGGTCATACCGGCCGGGCAACGGCCCGGTGGCATCGCAGGCAAGGACCTTGGGATGGAGGCCGATCGCATCCAGCCGCCGCGCGGCCACCTCGACAAGGTACGGGTCGACTCGATGCTGGTCACCCGTTGATCGCCGAGCAGGTGAGCCAGCAACGCCGCGCTGTAGCCCGAGCCCGTCGCCACGTCCAGCACATGGGCGCCGTCGTAGATGTCCCCGTGCCGCAACATGCGGACCACGAGGCTGGGCAGCGTTGACGAAGACGTAGGCCGTCCCGCTACGACATCGCCCATCCGCGCGTGATCAGCATGAACGCCCGCCTGCTACACCCACACCTCGGTCGCCAACTGGATCTCCGGGATGACCCCACACTGGCCCACCCCGCAGGCGATCGCGGCCGCCCTGTCCGATCGGCTCGGCCGGCCCGTCAGCGTGGCCGAAATCGGCATGCCGCAACCGGCGACAACCTCCCCCGAGATCGGGTTGGATTTCCCTCGTGAGCTTCCCCACGCCATCGATGTCGCCGCCGCCTGGTGGATCCTGGGGGACCAGGTGAACCGCCGCGCGTTCGGCCGCGTCGCCTTCGCCGCAGCGGCTTTCACCACGCCCAGCACCCGGCGGCTGATCCAGCCCGCTGACGCCGACGCCGCCCTCCAGCCCCCGCAGTCGCGTGGCCGCCGCGTCGGCACCGCTGACCTCGCCGAACTACGCGACGCGGCCGAGCACGCCCGCCACATCGACTCCAAGTACGGCGGCGGCTCCTTCAGTTCTTCCCTGGTGGCCGTATGTCTGCGCGAGCGCGCCGTCCCGCTGCTGAAGGGCAGCTACACCGACGCCGTGGGCCGCGAGTTGTTCTCCGCCACCGCCCAGCTCGGCCGCCTGGCCGGCTACTCGGCCTGGGACGTCGGCGACCAGGCCAGAGCTCAACGGCACTACATCCAGGCGCTGCGCCTCGCCCGCGCCGCCGGCGACGTGCCCCTGGGCGGCTACGTCCTGGCCTCGATGTCGCTGCAGGCCGGGCTCAATGACCACGTCGAGGACGCCATCGACATGGCCCAGGGTGCCTACGAGCGCGCCCGTGACCACGCCACCCCGCGCACGCTGGCGTTCTTCAAGCTGGTGGAGGCCCGCGCGCACGCCCGCGTCGCCCGGCGGCACGGACGCGCCTACACCCGCCGGGCCGCCGCTCTGGCTCTGGCCCGGTCAGAAGCCCTGCTCGGCCGGGCACATCCCGACGACGGCGACCCCTCCTGGATCGACTTCTTCACCTACGCCCGGCTGGCCGCTGACGCCACCGAGATCCACCGCGACCTGCAGATGCCGCACATGGTGATGCGGTTTGAGGAGATGGCCACCATGCCCGCCCTCACCTACACACGCTCGGCCGGCATGCGCAACGCCATCGTCGGCTCCGCCCACCTGCAAGCCCGCCGTCTCGACGAAGGGCTGGAACACGGACACCGCGCCGTGGACATCCTCTCCCACGTCGCCTCCACCCGTTCCCTCACCTACGTCAACGACCTCCTCCACGCACTGACCCCCTGGGACGCAGAAACCAGCGTGCGCCAGTTCCGCCACCGCGTACGCCACCTCCTTCGTTGACGCCATGGTCTCGGATTTCCCGAAGATGCCCTGGGTGCTGGCCTCCAGGCCCTCGATTCGCCCAGGATCGTTGCCTCTGTCCGTACTCGCGCGACTGACCTGGACCACGCGCTCGCCGCCAGATATCCGGGGAACGAGCCAGGCCGAGGAGTTCCACGGCCGCCTGGTAATGCTGGGAAGGCCGGCATAAACGGCGGGGAACTCGTCCTTGACGAGCAATAACCATCGTCAGATGCTGAGGCTTGCCCTGGCGTCTCAGCATTGGGGGGAACGTCTCGTGCGCAGCGATGTCACTCGCGCCCACTATGAACGCCTCGCGGACAAATACGATGAGAACTGGGCGTACAGTCCGGAATTCATTGAATGGATGACCAGAAACCTGCTCAGCCGTCTCGACCTCAGTCCCCGCAGGTCTCGCGTTCTGGACATCGGCTCGGGCACGGGCCTCTACGCGCGAGGTCTGGCGGAGCATGCGAGCGTGGTGGTCTGCGCCGACACGTCGTCGGCGATGCTGGAGCGACTTCCCTCCGACGAACGCCTGATCTCCCTGGTGGCCGGTGCCGAGGATCTCGCCGAGGGCAGGGTGCGACTCCCGCACGATGGATACGACGCCATCCTCATGAAGGAAGTCATCCACCACGTCGCCGACCCGCCGCAGGTCCTCAGCGGCCTGCTCCGCCTCCTCCGCCCAGGCGGGCGGATCCTCGTCGTCATGCTGCCGAGCGAGATCGACTATCCACTCTTCGGCGCCGCCCTGGACCTCTTCCGCGAGCGGCAACCGGCCCCTGAGAGCATCGCCGCCGCAATGGATCGCGCCGGACTCCGGACTGAATTGACGTACGACGAATTTCCGCTCGTATTCAGCCTTAACCGCTACACCCAGATGGTTCGCAATCGGTATATGTCCCTGCTGGCCAGCTTCGATGACGCCGAACTCGACGACGGGAATCTCCGAGATGCGCCGCGCGCATCCAGGCCCTGAAGTACGGTTTCCGGATCGGTTCGCGTTCGTACTCGGGGTGAAAGCGTGAGCATCGAGCTTGACACTCGCCTGTTCCAGCTCCAGAACGAGCTGGACGATCACGCCCGCGTCGCCCGCTATCTCGGCCTGGACTTCGAGCGTCCGATCAAGTCTCTCGGCGACGGCTACCCCGAGAACGCGATCTCCCTGGTCGGCAAGATCACCGAACGCATCCTCAAGCAGTTGTGGCGGCACCACAACGTACCCGGAGACCCGGGCGGCAAGACGCTGAGCGAGCTGATCAAAGGCGCGCAGCCGCACATCCGCAGCTCGAACGTGCTCGACTCCCTCCGCGACATCCAGCGGCTACGGAACCGCTCGGCACACGACGGTTACGAGATCGCCGAGGAGGAGGGGCTGGCGGCGGTCCGGCGACTGCTGGACATACTGGCGTGGTTCAGCAGCACCGGCAGCGGCGTCCTGAGCGGAGACGTACCCAAGCTGGCCCCCGAAGTGGCGGTCAAGGCCGAGTTCCTCGCCGGGCTGTACGTGACGCTGGGCTTTCAGCCGGTCAAGCGGTTCGAGCTGTCCCGCAACACCGTCTACCAGCTCTTCTTCCGCGAGCGTGGACTTCGCAGCGAGTACGTCGAGCTGTTGCTGAGCAGGAACGTCGACGACGTGGTCCAGGTGCTGGAGGCCACCGACGGCGAGCTGCTCCAGACGCGGCTGCCGAAGCTCACCCGGTTCCTCATCCTGGAGGAGAACGGCACCGGCCCGGCGACGAGCCCGCTGGGCGGCGACTATCGGGTGCTCACCTACGACCGCTTCATGGACGCCTTCGTCGACCTGGACCGGCATCTGGCCGATGTCGTCGGGTCGTATCCGGAGCTGCTGGACGCCGGGCGGCTGACCATCTCCGGTGACCTGCTCACCACCGATGAGCGTACGGGCGAGCAGCAGGTCACCCGGATCGGCGCGGCCGATCAGTTGCTGGACGAGGTGGCGGCCTCAGGCGGCAACCTGCTCATCGTCGGCCGGTCCGGCAGTGGCAAGACGACGCTGCTCAAGCAGCTGGTCGCGCGGTCGGCCACGGCCGACCGGCGACGCTACCGGTTCTACTTCGACATGAGCCTCAAACGGCGTGACGAGCAGCTCCGCGAGTTCGTCACGCGCGTGCTCACGCCGTACATGGCGGTGGAGAGCACGTACGTCTTCGAGGTGTTCAACTACTTCGCCCGCGCCGGATCGGTGCTGTGCGCGCTGGACGGCATCGACGAGGCGGTGTCGTCAACGACACAGACCGGGTTTCTGGAGCTGTTCGCCGAGATCGCCCAGGTGCTGTCGGCGGAGTCGGCGGTGGTCACCACCTCGCGGGTGTCGTTCCTGGAGGACTCGCCACAGGTGCGGCGGCTGCTGGACGGCACTGCCCTGGTGTCGGAGAAGCTCGTCCAGCAACTCCACGCCAGAGGGGTCAATCCCCTGCTCGTGCCCCGCTTCTCGGCGCTACGCCTGAACGACCTCCCCGAGGGTGCCACGCCGCTGCATGCGGATCTGGCCGATGATCGGGGTCCGAAACAGTTGCCCGAGCTGGTCTGGCGGCACCTCGCCAAGGTCGCTTCCTCGGCCTCGGCCGGGCTGCCGTCGCTCGCGTCGTACTTCGGTGCGGCCTTCCTACGTGGCCGTACAGTCTTCACCTTCGTCGACCTTGTCAACGACCTGGGCATGGGGCTGTTCGACGGCGGCCGGCTGACCTACGAGTCCTTCCGGCTCCGGGAGCTGTTCCGGCCGGCCGGCCCGGCCGCGGTCACGTTCAGGCACTCCGCCTACCAGGAAATGCTGGCCGCTGAATACCTGCGTGACCAGGCCAACCGCGAGGCCGTCCTCGACACGGGTCCGCGCCTGACCGAGCAGCTCCGCGAGTTTCTCAGCCAACTGTCCCGCGAGGGCTCCACCGACGACTGCGTCCTGCCGGCAGGTGTCTACCTCGTCGGGCCGAGCCATCATCTGATGCTCCGGCGGGTCGAGCGCCCGGTCCGCTTCGATCAGTTCCCCGTCACGGTGAGGCGCTACAACCGCTTCCTGGAGGCGGTCCGACGGCAAGGCTCACAAGAATGGGATCATCCGGCTAAACCTCCGGAGTTCTCGCACGAACCGTGGTGGGAGCGGCTGCGGGTCAAGGAGTATTTCATCGGCCCCGCGTACGAGGATCATCCAGCCGTCTGCGTGAACTACTGGAGTGCCTACGCCTTCGCCCGGTTCGAGGGCAAACGCCTGCCCACCTCCCTGGAATGGGAGGCGGCGGCGAGGGGCCTGGAGGGCAGACGGTTTCCCTGGGGTGACGACATCGAACTGAGCTTCATCAACAGTGCGGACTCCTGGAGCAGACGCCCCCTGATCACGTACGACGCGTGGCGGGAGGAGCTGGATCGCGGCGGGTTGAGCCAGGCCATGCCCGTCCCGGTCCACGACCATGGCGGTAACGTCTCCCCGTTCGGGATTCGGCAGATGGTGGGCAACGTCTGGGAGATCACCGGCTCGGTGTTGGACGAGCTGGGCGAGGTGGTCATCTGCGGAGGCTCGTACGACAACCCCTTCCGCGCCTTGCAGGCGTCGTCCAAGGGGCTGTTCCGGCGCCGGGGATGCAGCAACGCGGTCGGATTCCGATGCGTGGAGGAGCTGTGACGATCGGCCAGCGCTTCGGCTACATCGTGGATCGGATGCCGACCGGCAGCGGTCACGGCGGCCGTCAGGGGACCTACATCGTGCGCGACGCCGACACCGACGCGCACCACTCGTTCATGTACGCCGACATCGTGACCGAAGGGTTTCGCACCATCCGGACCGGTGAGCGGGTGCGGTTCCTCATCGACCCGGAGGACTCCGAACGCGCCCGCTATGTCATCCGCCTGGACCTTCCCGACGTGGAGGACTACTACCGGTGACCCGGTTGATGCGACAAGCCCTCGTCGTCATCTACGAAGCCCGCTTCCCCGCCCGTCCCACCTGGGCGGCGGGTCCGCTGGTTCTCCGACATCAGCAGATCCGCTCCACCGCCGAGGCGCGTAGTGAGTACTTCAGCGCCAAGGCGGCTCGCGTCCTGTACGGCGACGCCGAGCGGCCGAACCGCTGGCACGATCCGTCCCGGCAGATCATCGGGGACCTCGAGGTCACTGCCGTGGAGGCTCTGCGCACCACCGACCAGCCGGATGCGTGCGGACTGGTGGCCATCCACATGCGGGCCAGGTCAGGCACGCCGATCGAGCTGTTGCGTACGCTCGCCGGTCGTAGGGGTGCTTCTGCCTGTGACTTCGACCCGCAGAAACTGGTCGATGGCCAAGCCCTGATCGAACCCGGCCGCCCCTTCACCGTCTCCTTCGTCACCCCGGTCAGGCAGGGGCTGCCACGGCTGTATCGGCAGATTCGCTACCGGCGCTGGCCGCTCGTCCATCAGTGGCTGTGGGCCCTGGCCTCCCGTACCAGTCTGGCCGACTACCCGCCCGACCCGAAGAACCTCGAACCGGCGGACGACGAGGTCATCAGGCTCTCCAGCGACTGGCACGCCGTCGTCCTGCGGGACGGGATGGGCGTGGTCGGCATCCGGGCCGACCAGGGACGGGACGACCCGTTCTTCGGGTACGCCGAGCTCTACCTTCGCTCGATCTACCTGGACGCGATCCTGCTCGGGGTACTGCAGAAGCAAGGGCTGACCCGGCTGGAGGAACGCCTGGCCACCGCTCTCGACGCCTCGGTGTCGGCGACCATGGCCACGCTGGAGCAGGAGGTCAGCTCCTTCCGGCACCGACTGTGGGCACAGCACCTGACCCCGCACGGGATCCCGAACCACCTGCTGACGGCGTACCAGAAGCAGCACGCGCTGCGGGAGCGCTTCGAGCAGATCCTCACCGAGATCAGCGACTTCAACCGGCTGACCCGCGACGACGAGAGCCGACGCGTCAACGGCGCCGTAGTGGTGTTTACCCTCGTTACGGTCCCGGCCGGCATCGCGCTGGCGCTGCTTCAAGTGCTGGAGACCAGCGAGCCATGGCTGTTCGTGGCCGTGGGGGTGGCATGTCTGGGGCTCACCGTGCTGCTCCTGAGCACTCGCTCCGCGCGGGTCGCCTTCCGGGCACTACGCAACCGATTCACGATCCGCTAGCGTCAGCTTCCGCCAAGTGCGGTGGGCTGTGCGTCCGGGCTGGGCGTGAGCAGTGGCTGCTCACGCTGAAGGTCTTCCACGGAGCGGTACGCCTACGCCGAGGAGTTCGGATAACCGGCGGCACGCGTTGTCATGGACGCTTCATGTAGTTGGACGTTCATCCGCGAGATCGACCGGCGCTTCCGGTGGTTGAAGTGCCCGTGCGGGCTGCACGAGGTGGCCGAGTCCTCGGGCGAGGACCCAGCGACGCAAAGCCGGGCATGACACCCTGCTCGGACGAGGCGAGGTCAGCCGCGGCCAGCACGTGGCTGAACAGCGCTTCGGGCGGCACGATGTCTAGGCCAGTGGCGGCGGGTAGCGGTGGATCTCGGCCCGGTGGCCCGCCGAGCCGGCGAACTTCGCGTCGTCGGTGAGCAACGGCACTCCCAGCAGCTCAGCGAGGGCCACATACATGCCGTCATAGGCGGTCATGTTGTTGCGCAGCTCCAGGACGCGTGGCTGCAGCGGCAGCATGGGATGCCGGACGATCTTGAGTTGCGCGTAGCGCTCCAGCATGATCTGCGCCCTCGACTCGGAGATGCGCACCTCCGGCTTACTGGTGATCACATGCCCGCGCACGACCGAGGCGATCTCGACATCGATCAAGGCAGGGGCGTGCAGCCTGCGAGCCAGCCGCTGCCGCAGAAGGTCATCGCCCTTCACGTTGGCCAGCAGGCGGAAGACGATCGACGCGTCGACGACCAGGCTCACCGACCACCCTCGCGCATCGTCTCGCGAACGAAGTCGGGATCGTACGGCACCGGCTCGTCGGCGGCGATTCTGGCCATCACCTCGTCCAGCGTCGGGGTGGCCGCCTCCTCGTTCAGCAGGTCGCGCACGAAGGCGGTCAGCGACTTGCCTTCACGCTCGGCCCGAGCTTTCAGCGTCCGCTCCGTCTTATCAGAGACGTCTCTAATCTGTATGGTCCCCATGCCACCAATTTAGCATGCATATTGCATGCACTCTCGAAGAAGTGCCGTGCATCTCACCGAAGAAGGCGATGATTCCAGAGTTGATGACCGCCATTTCGTAGCGTTACCGCCAGTGCCCGCTTTCACGGTGTGTCAGCCCCGTCCGAGGACGCAGAACTCGTTGCCCTCCGGGTCTGCCAGGACCACCCACGGAACATCGCCCTGGCCGACGTCGGCGGTGGTGGCGCCCAGAGCCCGTAGCCGAGCCACCTCCGCCCCTTGATCTTCAACGGGGTCCGGCAGCAGGTCGAGATGGACGCGGTTCTCCACGGTCTGCCCGCCGGGCGTGCGAAGGAACTCCAGGTACGGGCCCACCCCCTGGGCGGAGCGCAGCCGCGCGTGATCGTCGGTGACCTCGTGCAGGGTCCAGTCCAGCGCCTCGTCCCAGAACCGAGCCATGGCCCGCGGATTGGCGCAGTCGACCACCACCGCGGCGATCGGTCCGGTGTCCCGGTAGATCTCCCGAGGCTCCAGCACGCAGAACACGTTGCCGTTCACTGAGTTTCAAGGATTCTCAGTGATTCGCCCGGTGCGGGCGAAGGTCCTCGTCTGATCCGGGTAGCCGGTGCCCGGTGCGGGGTTGACGTTTCACGGCCACCTGCCCCGCCAGGCGGGGTCTTAAGGTCGGCTCCACGTCCGTTTATGGTCTCCGGGCCACTCCCGGCGACCGTACGCTCCACCAAAGAAGCAAGATTGCGCGCGGCGTTCTCGTCACGGTCCATCGACAGCCCGCACCCCTCACACACGTAGGTGCGCACCCGTAGCGGCAGTTTGGTTTTCACTGCCTGGCAGGATGAGCAGGTCTTGGAGGAGGGGAACCAGCGGCTCGCCACCACCAGCCGGCCGCCGTGCCAGCCGGTCTTGTAGGCGAGTTGGCGGCGGATCTCACCGAAACCGGCATCAGAGACGGCGCGGGCCAACCGCCGGTTGCGGACCATCCCGGCCACGTGCAGGTCCTCGACCACGATGGTGCCGTACGTTCGGGCCAGGCCGGTGGTGAGCTGGTGGATGCCGTCACGGCGCAACGCCGCCACCCGATACTCCGCCCGGTTACGGGCCGCGTTCGCGCGCAACCACCGCTGCGACGGACGCTGGCCGGTGCGCCGGTCCGGGCCGTGTTTGCGGGCGACCGCCCGCGACAGGCGCCGCAGCTTACGCATAGCGTTATTGAGATGCCGGGGGTTGAGGACCGGCGGCCGTCCGTCGGAGAAGACCGCCAGCGTCTTGACGCCGAGGTCCACGCCGATCACCGCGTCCGGCCGGGCAGGCACGGCCACCGCTCGTTCGGTGTGCACGGTGAAGCTGACGTGCCAGCGGCCCTCCTGCCACCGCACCGTCGCCGAGGCGATCCGCGCACCTTCGGCGAGCAGGCGGGCGAGTGTGCCGACCGGCTCGTGCGTTTTGATCCGGCCCAGCACCGGCAGCACCACGTGGCTGGGGCCGTCCAGCCCGATCGTGCCGGTGGTGAACCGCACCGACCTGGCCGCACGGCGTTTGGTCTTGAACCGGGGAAAGCCCATCGTCGGGCCTTTGCGCTTACCGCTCTTGGAGTCGCGCCAGTTCGCCAGGGCGTCGGCGAGGCGGGCCAGCCCGCAGGCGTAGGCCTCCTTGGAGTTGCCCGCCCACCACGGCGCCACCTCGTCCTTGACCTGATTCCAGCGCTTCCGCAGGCCGTACATCGACCACGACAACGCCGGAGTGAGCCGGTCCTCAGGGATGCCGTAGGAGCGCTCGGCCTCCCGCTGCGCCAGATTCGCCCTCACCCGCGCCAGACCCCAGTTGAACGCCACCCGCACCGCACCGCAATGCGACGCCAGCACAGCACCCTGACGCGCGGTCGGGTCCAGCGCGAAACGGTAGGCCTGCACGACCCGCACGACGATCCCCTCCCCGCGCATTCGAGACTGTGTGCGAATGACTCTACCAGCATGACCGCACACTGGGTAAGGCTTTGCACGCACATCGTGATGATGGAGGGATGGGGCAGGCAGCGCCGGCCAGACACAGCGCCAAGCCGCAGGCCCTCCAGCGCTTCGTCATGCCATCCACCAGCGCGCAGACGACCGAGCCAACCCCGACCGCCACGCGACAGACCGCGATCACGTCAGCGAAACCAGATGAAGGCTGACGAACACTGATACGAACCACAGCGGTTACCAACCCTCCGGGTCGGCCAGGACCGTCCACGGCACGTCGCCCTGGCCCACGTCGGCGGGCGTCGCGCCGAGCTCCTTCAGCCGCGCGACCAGCTCCGCCTGATGCGCGGCGGAGGTGGTGGCGAGGTCGAGGTGCACGCGGTACTTCACCGTTTCGGGGTCCGGGACGGTGACGAGATCGAGGTAGAAGGCGTCGGGGTCCGGCCAGGCGAAGCCCTCGGGTTCGAGGTTGGTCACGCCGGGTGCCTCGCTGGACATGCCCCAGCCGAGCGCCTCCGCCCAGAACCAGCCGAGCGCCGTGTCATCCCGAGCCTTGAAGTTCACCTGAACAAGCCGCAGTGCCATGCCGTCGATCATATGATCAGGCAAATGGGTGCCATGAGCCCCGCCGGTGGGCCGTACACCACTCTCGTCCCGCGGACGCGAACCTGTCGTAGGCACCAGCACCGCGACGGCCGCCGACGCGACGAACAGCGTCGTGGCGGCCGCGCGGATCTGTCGGCAGGTGCGGGAGTGACGCTAGTAGCAGCGCACCTTCACGTTGATCGTGACGGGGACGGACTGGGTCTCCGTCCCATCCGTGGCTGTCAGTGACGCGGTGTAGGTCCCGACCGGGAGCGGCGCGACCTTCATCTCGATGAGGCTTTGAACTATCGCTTGTCCACCGGGGCGACTGGGGTTGGAGCCGGGTCCGACCAGTAAGCCGTCCATGCTGGTGAAACCGGGGGGCAGGTTCTCCAGCTTGCTCTGGATGACCTTCGACCAACTCCCGTTGATCTGGACCAGGAAATACGTCCAGTGGCCGTCGGTCGTGTGAATGCAGATCCGCTGGTCCATGTCGTCCAGCTCCCACGTCGACGCGGTGGCCGCTGTGGTGCCGGACAGTATGAGCGCCAGTCCGGTGGTCGCGCCGAGTGCCAGCCTGGCGACACGGGGGATCGTTTTCACGTCTGCCTCCTTGATGGTGCTTCGGGAGATGATGACGCTTATAAGTCAACACTTGTTAAGTGAAAGATCAATGAGATATTTCTGTGAGTTTCCGAAATTTTCGGAATCCGGGGCGGCGGGCAGCGATGGATCTCGGCCCGGTGGCCCGCCGAGGCGGCGAACTTCGCGTCGCCGGTGAGCAACGACGCTCCCCACAGGTCAGCGAGGACCACCTACATGCCGTTGGTGCGTCACTGAGGGCGTATCGATCCGCCGGTGAGGCCGTCACGCGCCATGGAAACGGCCCGGTCCGCCAGCTCCGCGAGCTCCTTGACCTGCTGTTCGAACGCGTCGAGCGCGCGGAAGGCGGCGCCGTACGACCGCTGATCCTCGATGCTCATCCGCGGGACGCGCGCGCCGCGGACGTCGGTGCGGAAGCTGCCGCTCGTCGAGCGCCGGACGTTGGCGGCGGCATGAAGGAAGCCGTGCAGGTAGTCGGTGTCGAGCTGGTCGCTCGCGGAGACGGCCTCCCCATCGGCGATGTCGACGAGTCCGGCGCGAGCCAGGTCGGCCACCTTGACCGCGGCGCCGTCGAGCGTGCCGGGGCCAGAGGTGAGGGGCGGCAGCAGGGTCAGCAGCTCGTGGAGCCGGTGCGCCACGTCCTCGCGCATGGACGCGTACTCCCCCAGATGGTCGGTTCGGGAGGCCGCGACGTGGTGCGCGGGGGTGAGATCGACCGTCTCGTCGAGCAGCTCGATCAGGGGTACGTCCACCACCTGGTCGGCAGTGGGTTCGAGCGGTCCGTCGGGGTCGTTGGCCGTGAGGTCCACCATGCGTACGCGGGACACCGCGTCGTCGGGGGAGGCCGGCCGTGCCAGCAGCCACAGGTGCACGGGCTGGTTGTGTGACGCGACCATTCCCGGGGGCAGCGCGATGAGCTGGGTGAGGATGCCGCGCCGTACGAGCTCCGCGCGGATGCGACGGCCGGCCTTGCGGTAGGCGACGGAGGGCGGCATCACGAGGATCGCCCTGCCGCCGGGCGCGACGTGCGCGTAGCAGTGCTGCAGCCAGGCCAGCTCGCCCTCCGCCCTGGTGGGGACGCCGAGCTCCCAGCGGGCGTCGAGCAGCAGGTCTTCGCGACCCCAGTCGGGCACGTTCACCGGTGGATCGCAGACCACGAGCGCCGAGCGCAGCTCCGGCCAGCCGTCCTGGCGCAGGGAATCGCCCGTTCTGATCGTCACCTCTCCCCGCCCGGCCAGTCGCGCGCGCGACTCGGCCAGCCGGGCGGCGGCCGGGTCCAGCTCCTGGCCGGCCACGCCGCAGCCGTCGCCGAGCGCCAGGAGCAAGGATCCGATGCCGCAGGCCGGGTCGAAGACGACGCCGTGCGCCTGGCCCGCGAAGTGCTTCACGGCGCGGATCAGGCGAGGGCCGGTGACGTGCTCCGGCGCCGCCGAGCCGATGAGACGTGCCGTCAGCCGCGCGACCACCTCGGACGGTGAGCTTTCGGCGGCCAGGCCGGTGGCCCGCGAGACGATCTCGTCGTCGAGAGGCTCAGTGGAGCCGGTGACGAACAGGTCCGCGAGGTCGGCGAGGCCGCGTGTCATGTCGTCCCGGTACGCGCGCCGCAGCGCCTGCCACAGGAGCACCTCACCGGAGACGTCGTTGCTTTTGCGCTGCCGGTCCAGCCAGGCGTGCACCTCGGACAGAGCGAACAGGGCGTTGCGTGTGCCGCCTCCCACGGGCGCGGGAAAGTCGGCGTGGCGCTTGCGCCAGTTGGAGACCGCGGCCCGCGTCACACCCGCCAATCTCGCGATCTCCGCAGCTGTGACCTGCAGATCAGCACCTGACCGGGACCCGGCGTTCATGGAAGTAACAGTACACGGCACTTCCTCCATCTCAGGTAACGGATGCATTGACATCGTCAACAGGGACACTGAGCTCAGGGCAGGCGCAGGCGTACGGGGCCGAACAGGCCGGTGGTGCGCTGGCCGGCGAAGACGAAGTGGGTGGGGCTCACCTCGTCCAGGTAGGGGGCGAGCGTGCCGAGGACCAGGATCTCGACGGTGTTGTCGCCGTCGTCCAGCCGGACGTCGAAGGTGTACGGCGAGCACACCCTGATGCCGCAGGGCCGCCCGTTCACGGTGACCTCGGCGGTGCCGCGGACCCGGCCCAGGTCGATCAGGCCGGGCCCGGCCGTGGCGTTGACCGTGGCGCGGTAGCGGACGCCGCCGCTGTAGCCCGCCAGCCCGTGCTCCTCCCAGTCGCCGAGTCGCATCCGGCCGGGCCCACAGGTGAAGCGGACCGGTCCGGTCAGTGCCGCGCCGGACCGGGCGCCTGGGGTCGTCGTCACCCTCAACTCCCGGCCGTCGACGATCTCCACAGGACCGGCCGCGTCCACCTGGATGCCGGTCACGCCGGGCGGCGGGTCCAGCAGCAAGCGCTCGACGCCGGGCCGGCTGCCCGGCAGCGCGAACCCGGCGGGCAGCGCGGCCGGACGTCCGTCCAGCCAGCCCGCCTCGGGGAGCGGATGCGGCCGGGGGCGCAGGTACAGCGCCGCGGGATCGCCGTGCTGGCGTCGCCGTACGCGCGGCCGGGACGACCAGCCGGGACCGGAGACGACCAGCCCGTCGACCAGCACCCAGCCGTCGGACTCCACCCGGATCGTGTTGTCGCCGGGCCGCAGCAGGTGGGCGACGTCGTAGCGGCGCACGCGCGGGATGTCCGCCTCCTCGTACGGGTCGAACCCGCCCTGCCTGCCCGCTTCCTCGCCGTTGACGTACACCACGCAGGGCGCGGTCGAGGCGACCTGGATCAGCTCGGGCGCGCCGGCGGGCACGGTCGTCTCCAGCGTGCCGGCGATCCACTCGGGCCGGGCCGCGTCGGCGGGGTCGGCCACCAGGCAGACGTAGGCCCGCAGGTCGAGCTCCTCGTCGGGGACCAGGAGCAGCTCCAGCGCGTGCTCGCCGGGCGCGAGCGGTGACAGCGTGACGGCGGCGTAGCCCGGGTCGTCGAGCGGCTGTTCGTCGCCGTCCAGCCAGAGGGTCTTCGCGGCGCCGGCGCCGACGGCCAGCCACGCCTGCCGTCCCGCCGGCACGGTGAGCAGGGTGCGGAAGCGGGCGTGCCCGCCCGCCTCGACCCGGCCGAAGGCGAGGAACTCCCCCGGCACGTGCCCTTTCGGGCCCAGCGTGTCGCGGTGGATGGGGTCCTTACGCAGCCCGCGCGAGGCCGACCAGACCGAGGGCGTCCACGGGCCGTCAGGGGCGTGCTGCTCTGCCCCGGCGGCACCGCCGTCGACCCGCTGTTCCCCTCGGGGGCCGAACGTCGCGTGCACCGCTTCCCCGTCCGGCGTGCGCAGCGTCCAGTGTTCGACGGTGGCGCTGCTGCCGAAGTCCGACCAGGTGTCGTCCAGGGTCGGCACGAGCTCGACGGCCCACTCCTCCCCCAGATCGACCTCTTGGAGGTACGGCGCGGGCAGGGCTCCGGCGGCGACGTGGCCAAGGTACGGCTCAGACGGGGCTCCGGCGACCTGACCGAGGTACGGCTCGGGCGAGGGCCTCACGTCGGCATGAGTCCCGTCGAACACGAGCAGTGCGGCGGGCCCGTCGTCGAAGGGCACGACGACCTCCACGGCGTCGCCGTCCAGCGTGTACGGCAGTGCCCTCGGCTCGCCGCCGAACAGGCGGGCCAGCAGCGGGGTGCCCGAGACGCCCCTGACCTTGACCCGCATCTCGCGCGCGTATCTGCCGGGGTCGAAGTCGATGGCGGCGTCCAGCCAGCCCAGGTCCACGCCGCGCTCCTCGGGCCGGCCCACCCCGATCCGGCTGGCCATGGGAGACGCTGCGGTGAGGAACACCAGCGTGGTGTCGCCGACCTCGCGCACCAGCGGCGGCACCGGCGCCTCGACCCGCCGGACGAGCCCGGCCAGCGCCTCGCCGAGTTGCTCGCTCGACGCCACGTACGCCGCGTCGCCCGTCTCGAACCGGGCCCGCAGCCGCGGCGAGTCCGGCAGCGCGCCCACGGCGACCAGCAGCCCGCCGCCGCTCACGAACTCATCCAGCCGGGCCGCGACGTCCTCGTCGAGGACGGTGACGGCGGGCAGGACGAGCGCCCGGTACGCCTCGGTGGAGACCGTCAGCCTGCCGCCGGTCACGGCAGCGCGCCGCACCGAGTCGTCGTCGATCACGTCGGCGTCGAGGCAGAGCCGGTCCAGCGCGCCAGGGACGGTGGCGAACCACGCCATGTCCCCGACGATCTCCCGGTACACCCGCTGCGCCCGCGCCGCGTCGCCGTCAGGGCGGGGATCCGCCGTGCCGGCGACGCCCGCCTGCGCGGTCGTGGTGGGGAGCAGGACCGCGACGTCGCAGGCGTGCCGGCCCAGTGACAGCGCGGCGCACAGCCGGGTGACCGCGTCCGCGAAGACCCGGTGGTGCCGCCAGTACGGCTGACGCCAGTCGGTGGACGGCGGCGCCCACTCCCACCAGCCGCGCTTGGTCGAGTAGTAGACCGCGTGCGGGTTGTAGAGGGTGGCGCCGGCCCGCAGCCAGGGCAGCAGCCAGTCGAAGGTCTCCTCCAGGGTGCCGCCCCACCCGCTGGAGTGGAACGCCTCGATCCAGGTCCGGGGCCGGCCGTACAGGTGGGCGAGCGAGGAGTGCAGGCGCGCGTCGCCGTGATGGTCGGACCCGGGCGCGCTGAACCACCGGTGGGTACGGGCATAGTCAGCGTAGAGCCGTACACCGTCGACGGGATGCCCGGCGCGAGCCGGGTCCTGCTGGTCGCACCCGTTGAGCAGCCCGTTGCGCTCGTGCCAGGCGGCCAGCGGCCGGAAGAACGCCTCCTCGGCCAGCTCGGCGCGGGTGACCTGGTAAGCCTGCCAGTCGGGGTCGGCGATGGAGAACTCCCGCCCGCGCCTGACCGCGTACTCCTCGGCGAAGGAGGCCGACCAGGTGGGCAGGGTGGGCAGCTCGTCCTGGAACGACCCCACGATCACCCGGCCGAACCAGTGGCCGAGGCGGCGCTCGAACTCCCCGTGCACCCGGTCGAGCAGCACCGCGCAGGCCGTACCGGAGAGATAGTCGAAGCCGCGGGCGGAGACCGAGCCGTCGGCGGCCAGCCACTGACCGGCGAACTCCGGACGCTCCTGCACCAGGCGCGCCTGAAGGTCGGCGCCGGAGAAGCCGAGCTGGTCGTAGAACCACAGGTAGGCGCCCAGCTCATGAGCGTCGGCGCAGACCTCGTCGAGCAGTTGCCACCACGCCTCGGACAGGAACGGCGGGTCGTCGGCGTCGGCGCCGAACAGCGGCCCTGACGGGGCCAGGTTGAGGATGACGAGGTTGCGTACACCCCCGGCGACCAGGCGTTCCATCTGCCAGCGCAGCCGGTCCCGGCGCAGCGGCTCGCCGCTCCACCACCAGATGGCCGCCGGCGAGTGGGAGGCGGGCGGCTCGCGGAGCACGTCGAAGACGTTCATCCCTTGAGCCCGCTGGCGAAGCCCTTGATGACGTAGCGCTGCAGCACCAGGAAGACGGCCACGATCGGCAGCGCGCCCAGCACCAGCCCGGCGAAGACCAGGCCGTGGTCGGAGACGTACTGCCCGACGAAGGCGAAGACGCTGACCGGGACCGTCTCGAAGCCCGAGCCGCCGAGGTAGAGCAGCGGGGTGAAGAAGTCGTTCCAGATGAAGACCGCGTTGAGGATCAGCACGGTGCCGGTGATCGGCCGCAGCAGCGGGAAGACCACCCGGGTGAACGCGGTCAGCTGGGAGGCGCCGTCGATCTGGGCGGCGCTGGCGTAGTCGGCGGGCAGCGCGCGGATGAAGCCGGTGTAGAGGAAGACGGTGAACGGGAGCTGGATGCCCGTGTAGAAGATGATCATTCCGGCGTGCGTGCCGAGCAGGCCGAGGCCGGTCACCAGCTCGTACAGCGGGATCATGCCGAGCTGGAACGGCAGCACGATGCCCAGCAGGAACAGGATGTACAAGCCGTAGCCGAGCCGGCTCTTCACCCGGGCCAGGTAGTAGGCGGCGAACGAGCCGAGGGCGATCAGCGCGATGAGGCTGGCCACGGTGATCACGGTGCTGTTCATCAGCGACGGGCCGAGCGCCGCCGCCGTCCAGGCGCTGGCGAAGTTGTCCAGGGTGGGCGGGGCGGGCAGGGCCAGCGGCGTCTGCGAGATCTGCGCCGGGTCCTTCAGGGACAGCGCGACCAGGGTGTAGACGGGGAAGAGGAAGGCCACCGCCACCGCGATCATGACGATTTCGAGCAGGAACGTTCTTCTCACGCGGTCACCTCACGGCTGCGCAGGTAATAGACCTGGACGAGGGAGACGGCCGCCACGAACAGGGCGAGCACGAGGGCGATGGCGGTGCTGTAGCCGAACTTGCCGAAGACGAACGCCTGCTTGTACAGCACGGTGGACAGGGTCTCCGTGGCGTAGCCGGGGCCGCCGTTCGTCGTGGCGAAGATCTGGTCGAACAGCTTGAGCCCGCCGATCGTGGACAGCATCATGTTGATCGTCAGGGCGGGGGCGAGCAGCGGCCAGGTGACGTAGCGGAAGCGCTGGAAGGTGCCCGCGCCGTCGATCATCGCCGCCTCGTGCAGCTCCTTGGGCACGCCCTCCAGCCCGGCCAGGAAGATGACCATGGAGTATCCGGCGTACTGCCACACGACCATGCCCGCGACCGACCACAGCGCGACCGACGGGTCACCCAGCCAGTTGACGTCCAGGCCGAGCAGCCCGTTCAGGCCCGCCGACGGGTCGGGATTGTAGATGTACTTCCACAGGAAGGCCACCATCACGGGGCTGACGACCACCGGCGCGAAGAAGATCACGCGCAGCAGCGCCCTGCTCCTGAGTTTGGCGTGCACGCCGAGGGCCAGCAGCAGCCCGATGCCGTTCTGCACGGCCACGATGGCCAGGGTGAGCAGCAGCGTGTTGCCGATCGAGCCCATGGCCTGCTCGTCGCCCAGCAGGGTCTGGAAGTTGGCCAGCCCGACGAAGGACATGTCCTCGCCGATCCCGCTCCAGTCGGTGAAGGCGTAGAACACGCCGCTGATGGCGGGATAGAGCACCACCAGCGCGTAGACGAGCAGAGCGGGCGCGGCGAAGAGCCAGGACGGGGTGATGAGGCTGAAGCTCCGCCGCCGGCCCGGCCTCCTGGTGGCGGCCGGGCGCGGCTTCGCGGTGGTGGTGGGGGTCACTTCTGGTACGCCTCGTCCATCTTCTTCAGCGCCTCGTCGATCGTGGCCTTGCCCGCGAGCAATTCCTGCACGACCGCGAAGTGCACCGGCTGGACTTCGGCGTTGGGCCAGCGCTGGTCCATGAACGGCACCGCCCGGTCCTTGGTGAACGGCAGGAACGACTGCACGGCCGGGTCGATGGTCGAGCTCGCGTCCTGGGTGAGCGGGATGGCGGCGATGGCCTTGGCGTAGGCGTTGATGTTCTCCTGCTTGCCGAGGAAGTCGATGAACGCCTTCGCCTCCTCGACGTTCTTGCCCTTGGCGCCGGCTCCCAGCCCGACGACGACGCCGGCCGGGATCCACACCGAAGCGGCGTCGTCGGCCCCCGGCACGGGGAACATCGACAGGTCGTCCGGGGAGGAGGCCGCCTTGCGGAAGTCGGGCAGCACGGCCGACACCTGGATCGCCATGGCGGCCTTGCCGGTGGCCACCATCGAGATCTGCTGCTCGAACGTGGTGCCGTTCGGCTTGTCGTTGAAGAAGCCGCGCTTCTGCAGCTCCAGGTACATCTCCATGGCCTGGCGCCAGCCGGAGTCGGCGAAGGTGGCCTGACCGGCGATCTGCTTGTCGTCGAACGTCGGGTCCTTGGCGTAGACGGTGGAGGGGACCAGCGCGTACGTGATGAGCTGGGTGACCCACGGCGTCTGCGCGCCCAGGGCGATGGGGGTGATGCCGGCCTTCTTCAGCTTGTCGCACACGGCGAGGAACTCGGTCCAGGTGGTCGGCGGCGCGTCCACCTTCGCCTTCTCGAAGGCCTTCTTGTTGTAGACCGCACCGATGACCGATGATCCGGCGGAGTAGATGTAGGTCTTGCCGTCGAGCTGGAAGGCGGGCTTGAACCCGGCCGGGATCGTCTGCGTCCACGGCTGGGCGGACAGGTCGGCCAGCAGGCCGGCCTGGCCGATCTGGGTCATCGACATCGCGCTGCCGCTGCCCGGGTACACCACGTGCAGGTCGGGCGCGTTGCCCGCGCCGAGCTGGGTGCGCACGGAGGTCTGCACCTGGTCGGTGGGGGCGTAGGAGGCGTTGATCCGCACCGACGGCTTGGCCTGCTGGTAGGCGGCCAGCAGGCTGTCCATCGGCGCCTTCTGGTCGGCGACGCCGACGAACTTCAGCTCGGTCGTGGCGCTCTGGCCGCCCGTGGTGGCGGCGGTGTCCGGCCTGGTCGAGCAGGCGGTGGCGGCGGCCGCCACCGCGAGCCCGCCCATCATGCGGAAGAACTGGACGCGGCTCATCCTGGCGTTACGCAGATCGGTCATGCTGTCGTCTCCTCGGTCGTGCGAAAGGTGTGATCCCCCGAGGGCACCTGGTGGGTCTGCCCGTCGGGCAGGTGAACGGTGGCGCTCGCGCCGGGCGGGACGGTCACGGCGAGGTGGAAGTCCCCGCCGCCGCGTTCCCAGGACACGGCGATGCGGCCGCGTACGGACTCGTAAGTGGCTCGCGCCCAGGTCAGGTCGCCGGGCAGCGGGCGGATCACCAGCTCGCGGTAGGCGACCGAGTCCGGCGCCTGGGCGATCCCGGCGACGCCGCCGTACAGCCATTCGCCGACCGAGCCGAACGCGTAGTGGTTGAAGGAGTTCATCGAGGGGGCGCCGGCGCCGTCCCACCGCTCCCAGACCGTGGTGGCGCCGCGCCGTACCTGGTAGCGCCAGGACGGCGGTGCGGTGCGGTTCAGCAGCGCGTGCGCCAGATCGGCGTGGCCGTGCTCGGACAGGACGGGGCAGAGCAGGTTCACGCCCAGGAAGCCGGTCTGCGGGCCGTGCTCCCCGACCAGCTCGGCGAGCCGGCGCGCGGCGGGAACGATCCACTCCGGCGGCAGCAGGCCGAAGGCGAGAGCCAGCAGGTATCCGGTCTGGGTGTCGCCGGTGAGCCGCCCCGGAGCCGATGCGAACGTTTTAATGAAGGCTGCGCGAATATCGTCGGCCAGCGCCCTCATCCGCTCCGCCTCGGCGGTCCGGCCGTGCACCTGGGCGGCCCTGGCGGTCAGGTCGGCGCTGCGGTGGAAGAAGGCGGTGGCCAGCAGCTCGCGCGGGGTGGCGGGGCCGGGTGACAGCCAGTCGGCGTAGTGCGGGCCGGTCCTGGCGCGCCAGATCAGGTCCGGGTTGTGCCGCCGGACGAAGTCGACCCAGGCGGCCATCGAGTCGACGTCGAGGAAGCGGGGATCGCCGTACACGCGGTACAGGTGCCAGGGGATCAGGACCCCGGCGTCCGCCCAGCCGGGCGCGCCCTCCTCGGCGACGCCGCTCAGCCGGGGCGCGACGTTGGGGAAGCCGCCCTGCGGGGTCTGCGCGTCGCGCACGTCCCGCAGCCACTTGGCGAAGAACGCGGCCACGTCGGCGTTGAGGCAGGCGGTCGGCAGGAACACCTGGGCGTCCGCCAGCCAGCCGAGCCGCTCATCGCGCTGCGGGCAGTCGGTCGGGACGCTGACGAAGTTGCCGCGCTGCCCCCACTCGATGTTCCGCTGGAGCTGGTCGAGCTCCGGGTCGGAGCACGCGAACGTGCCCGCCTGCGGGGTGTCGCTGTGCAGGACCACGGCCTTGACCTCGCCGAGGACCTCCACTCCGGTGATCTCGGCGTAGCGGAAGCCGTGGTAGGTGAAGCCGGGCTCGAAAACGGTGGCCGGTCCCGCGCTGATCAGCACATCGGTCGCATCGGCCGTCCGCAGGTTCGCGGTGTCCAGGCCGCCCTCGGCGTCGAGCGTCTCCGCGTGCCTGATCGTCACCCGGCTCCCCGGCTCCAGAGCCGGTACGGCCAGGCGGACGCGGCCCGCCAGGTTCTGCCCGAAGTCGACCAGGTGCGTGCCGGGGCCGGTGCGGGTGACGGCGGCCGGGGCCAGGTCGCGTACCGCCCTGACGGGCTCGTCCAGCGACGGCACCAGCGGCGCGTGGTCGTGGCCGGTCACCACGGCCGGGCTCCAGGAGGTGTCGTCGAAGCCGGGGAGCCGCCAGCCGGGCGTGGCCGCGCGCAGGTCGTGGCACTCGCCCTTGAGCAGGTCGGCGTAGCGGACATGGCCACGGCCGGCGCGCCAGCCGTCACCGGTGGCGACGATCTCGGCCGAGCCGTCGGCGTAGGTGAGGTGCAGCTCGGCGATGAGCTCGGGGAACGTCCCGTAGTGGTATCCGGGCCGGCGCGGGTCGAAGCCGGCGAAGCCGCTCCACCAGCCGTCGGCGAGGGTGACGGCCAGCACGTTCTCGCCCTCGGTGAGACAGCTCGTCACGTCGTAGGTCTGGTACTGGATGCGCCGGCGATAGTCCGTCCAGCCGGGGGCGAGCTCGGCGTCGCCCGCGCGGTGGCCGTTGATCCTGGCTTCGTAGAGCCCCTTCGCGCTGACGTACAGCCGGGCCGCCGCCACCGGCGAGCGGGTCTCGAAGGCGCGGCGAAGCTGGGGGCAGGCGGCCAGGCCGTGGTCGCGGAGCGCCAGGTCGCCCTCGGTGGGCGGGTCGACGTGCTCGACGGCGTCGGGGTCGGCCGCGATCCAGGCGGCCGTCCAGTCACCCTGGCCGGTCTCGAACCACGAGCGCGCGGTGCTCGACGTGCCGTCGGCGGCCCAGAGCGTGACCTGCCAGGTGTACCGGGTGCGCGGGCGCAGCGGCGGCCCGGCGTACCTGACGCCGATCGCGGCGGGGTCGTCCAGCCGCCCGCTCGACCACAGGCCGTCCACCTCCACGAGGCAGGCCACCGGGTCGGCGCCGCTGAGCCGCCAGGACAGCAGCGGCGCGGAGGCGTCCGTGCCGAGCGGGGTCGCGCGGTGGTCACAGCACAGGCCGTAGGGCCACACGGAGCCCATGCCGCACCTCCATGTTGCTTGAGTGTTAACTTAACGCCAGATTTGTTAAAAGGGACGGTATGAGTCGCCCAAGATGGCTGTCAAGAGTAGGATTCGCGCGGTCCAGGAGAAGGTGGGAGCTCAGGTGAACGCACGGCAGCACATCTCCGGCAGGTCCGCGCGGCGGCAGGAGATGGCCGAGCACATCGTGCGCCAGGGTTCGGTCTCGGTGACCGAGCTCGCCGAGAGCTTCGCCGTGAGCGTGATGACCGTCCACCGCGACCTCGACGAGCTGGAGCGCCAGGGGATGGTGCGCAAGGTGCGCGGCGGCGTCACCGCCCAGGCCTCCAACGTCTGGGAGAGCAACATCGCCTACCGGCTCAAGGCGCACACCGCCGAGAAGGACGCCATCGCCCGGCTGGTGGCCGGCCTGATCGAGCCGGGCAGCTCCGTCATGCTCGACGACTCGACCACGGCGCTCGCCGTCGCCGGCCATCTGGCCGAGGCGGCGCCGCTGACCGTCGTGACGAACTTCCTTGAAGCGATCAGGCTACTCGCCGGCAATCCTGACATCCGGCTCATCGCGCTCGGCGGTGAATATCACGCCACCCATGACTCCTTCCTCGGCCTCGGCTGCGTCGAGGCGGTCGACGCGGTGAGCACCGACGTGGTGGTGGTCTCCACCTCGGCGGTCTCCGACCAGTACGCCTTCCACCAGGAGCAGGAGATCGTCCTGGTCAAGCGGGCGATGCTGCGCTCGGGCGGGCGGCGCATCCTGGCCGTGGACGGCTCCAAGCTGGCCCGCGTGGCACTGCACCGGGTCGCGCCGCTCGCCGACTTCGACGTCATCGTGGTCGACTCGAACGCGCCGCACGAGCTGCTGCAACGGCTGCGGGACCACCACGCCAACGTGCAAGTCGCACAGTTATAACACGATCGGCGTTATTTCTAACAGCCCCGCGTGGGTCCGCTACGTCGCCGGTATTCCGTGGGCGTCAGCCCGACCAGCGTCCGGAATCGGCGGGCGAAGTACGTCGGGTCGTCCCAGCCGACGGCGGCACCGACCCGGGCGACCGGCAGGGTCGAGTGGGCCAGCAACGTCGCGGCGCGCTCGGCCCGCAACCGGGCCAGGAAGCCCAGCGGAGTCACCCCGGTGTACTGCCCGAACAGCCGGCCGAGATAGGCGGGATCCAGGCTGACCGCCCGGGCGAGCTCGTCCAGTCGCCACGGCACCTCGGGCGCCGCCTCCAGCCGGGCGACCGTGGCGGCGACCGCGGGATGGACGGCCGGGCCGGGCGCCTCCCGTTCCGGAGCACGGCCGTCGACCAGGATGCCGAGCACCGTGACCAGCCTGCCCAGCACGCGGCCCGGCCGGGCCTGACCGGCCCCGAGGTCCCGTTCGAGCAGGCCGATCTCCGCGATGGCCTCCTCGGCGGCGGCCGGATCGACGCTCGTGACGGCCACGCCGTGCGTCCCGGACGCCACCGGGTCGGTCCACAGCACCCGGCGCAGCATCGGGATGTCGGACAGGGCCGCCAGCTCGCTCCGCAGCGCCTGGGTGGACACGCAGCAGTTGGCGACGGTCAGGCCGGCGCAGTCCCGGAACCCGTGCCAGGCGCCCGGCCGGAGCACGATGACCGCGCCGAGCCTCAGCGCCTGCTCGCCCTGGCTGGTCACATGCCGGCCGCTGCCGGCGCCGATCACCGCGATCTCGAGAAAGTCGTGCGCGTGCGGCTCGATGCCGGCGTCCAGCCGGTGAACGCCTCCCAGGACCGGGCCCCCGGCGAACAGCGCGTGCTCGTGCAGCGTGGCAGGCATGTCGGGATCGTACGACTACTCGCCGGAATAGGGCTAGCCCGCGGCGGCGGCCCGCGACGACGCTGGGAGCATCCCCACTCTGGAGGTCAGCGATGACAACGACCACGACCGAGCAGTCCCGTAGCGACCTCGGCGCGGACGGCACGGTGCCGGACGAGCTTGTCCAGGCCTACCGCGAGCACGGATTCGTCCGAGTGCGAGGCGTTCTCGAGCCGGAGCGGGCCGAGCGCTTCCGGGCCGGCGCGGAGGCGTTCCTGGCGGCGCATCGTGCGGAGAGCCTGGAGCAGCGGGGCGTCTTCAGCCAGCTCGTCAACGTCTGGCAGCGTGACCGGACGCTCCGGGAGCTCACGCTGGACCGGCGGCTCGGCCGGATCGCCGAACAGCTCGCCGGGTTCCCGCTGCGGCTCTGGCACGACCAGATGCTGGTCAAGGAGCCGCACAACAACGCCGCCACCGAGTTCCACCAGGACCGTCCGTACTGGCCGCACGCGGGCGACCGACTCCCGCTGTCGGCGTGGATCGCCCTGGTCGACGTCCCGCCGGAGCGCGGCTGCATGACCTTCCTGCCGGGCACCCAGCATCGCACCGGCCTGCGCCCGCAGGACCTGCACCAGGAGGAGGACCTGTTCGCGGCGGACCCGTCCCTGCGCTGGATCCCCCGCGTCACCCTGCCACTGCGCGCCGGCGACTGCACCTTCCACAGCGGCTACACCGGCCACATGGCGCTGCCCAACCGCACCGATCAGGCCCGGCTGGCGCATGTCACCATCTACATGGACGAGGCGACCGCCTACAGCGGGACCTCGCACGTCGTGACCGACCCCCTCGGCCTCACGGCGGGCGACCGGCTGGACGGCGACACCTTCCCCCGCCCCTGGGCCTGACGACCGCCACCCGGCTCGCCTGCGGTGACACCTGGGTGATGACCGTCAGGCCGGGCTGGGCGGCGGCTGTCAGGCGGAGCTGGTGACGACGGCGAAGCGGGCCTCGTGCGGGTCGGTCAGCACCGCCAGCCGGCCCACGCCCTTCACGTCCTCCGCCGGGGCGTGGACCGTACCGCCGAGCTCGCGGCAGTCCGCCACGGCGGCGTCGCAGTCGCGCACCTCGAAGTAGGCCAGCCAGTGCGGCGGATCACCGGGCTCGAGCGGGAGCAGGCCGCCCAGGGACGAGTCGGCGTCGCCGCCGGCCGGGAAGATCAGCGGGTAGGTCGTGTCCCCCATCGGCCTGTCCTCGAACCGCCAGCCCAGGACCGACTTGTAGAAGGCGCGGACGGCCGTGCTGTCGGGCGCGCGCAGCCCGACCCAGGTCAGCGAGCCGGGTTCGTTCACCAGGTCCACCCCGAGGATTTCGGCGGGCCGCCAGACCGCGAACCGGGCGCCGGCCGGATCCCTGAACTGTGCCGTCTGCCCCTGGGGCGCCAGCTCCACCGGCTGCAGCACGACGGTGCCGCCCGCCGGCTCGACGGTCCGGGTGGTGGCCTCGCAGTCCTCCACCGAGAAGTAGGGGATCCAGGCCGAGGTGACCGCCTCCCCCATGAGCACGCCGATCCCGGCGACGTTCCTGCCGCCGACCTGACAGAAGGTGTACTCGGGCACCTGGTCCTGGAACTCCCAGCCGAACAGGCCACCGTAGAACCGCTTCGCGATCTCGATGTTGAAACTGTCGAGCTCGATCCAGCACAGTGAGCCGGGCAGGAACTGGGTGGTGAGCATGGTGTGCTCCATAGTCACTATGTGACGGTGGTGCGAGGGCGCCACCCGTCACTCCGAGCCTGGCATGGGTCCCCCGCAAAACAAGTACGACCAGCACAAACGAACCATGTTTGACCGGCGGCAGACCGGGACTTGAGCATGGCCCTCCCCCGCCGCCACCACGGCGACGTCCGCGCGGACATCCGATGTCGCGCCGGTGGCCGAAGCCCTCGGGTGGGGCCCGTTTTGAACGCGTTCAACTCGCTGCGCTAGGGTCGTCCCAGACGCCTGGGGGGGCCCCGATGAAGATTGTGATACCCGGCGGAGCCGGGCAGGTAGGCACGATCCTGAATCGCGCGCTGACCGCGGCGGGCCATGAGGTCGTGGTCCTGACCAGACGGCCGGCGCGCGAGCGTGAGGTCCGCTGGGACGGCGAGAGCCTGGGCCCGTGGGCGGCGGAGATCGACGGCAGCGACCTCGTCGTCAACCTGGCCGGTCGCAGCGTCAACTGCCGCTACACCGCGGCCAACCTGCGCGCCATGATGGACTCGCGGGTGCACTCGGCCAGGGTCGTGGGCGAGGCGATCGCCGCCGCCGTACGGCCTCCCCGGGTCTGGTTGCAGATGAGCACCGCCACCGTCTACGCCCACCGCTTCGACGCGGCCAACGACGAGACGACCGGCGTCATCGGCGGCGCCGAGAGCGGCGTCCCGGGCTACTGGGCCTACAGCGTGGAGATCGCGAAGGCGTGGGAGCGGGCGCAGGAGCGCGCCGAGACCCCGCGCACGCGCAAGGTCGGCCTGCGCACCGCCATGGTGATGAGCCCTGATCGCGGCGGCGTCCTCGACACCTTGCTGCGGCTGACGCGGCTCGGCCTCGGCGGCCCGATCGCGGGCGGCGCCCAGTACATCTCCTGGATCCACGACCGCGACTTCGTCCGCGCCGTCGAGTTCCTGGCCGACCGGGACGACCTCACCGGGCCGGTCAACCTCGCCGCTCCCGATCCCTTACCGCAGCGCACGTTCATGCGCGTGCTGCGGGCCGCGTGGGGTGTCCCGGTGGGCCTGCCCGCGACGAGGTGGATGGCCGAACTCGGCGCGTTCGCGCTGCGCTCGGACACCGAGCTCCTGCTGAAAAGCCGCCGCGTCACCCCCGGCCGCCTCCTGGAGGCGGGTTTCGCCTTCGACCACCCCCGGTGGCCGGAGGCCGCCGACGACCTCGTCCGACGCGTGCGCGGCGGGCCTATCCCCCACGACATCCGTTGACGGAACGGGTCAGAGCAGGCGCCTGATCTCCCCGTAGACGCGGTAGAAGCCGCCGCGCCCCGCGGAGCGGACGCCGTCGACGAGGTAGCGGGCGCCCGGTTCGCGGATCTCCTTGGGAAACTGCACGTTCCACGGCTCGTGGCCGGGCGTGACCACGCGGACCCGCAACCGCTCACCCTCGCGCAGGCACTCCACGATCACGCCGTTCGCCGCGTCGGTGGTGGTCTCCAGCGTGACCGACGGCTCGACCGTCGCCAGCGACGCCGCCGCCTTCACGTCCACCCGCTGCGGCACGGTGCCCGCGCGGGCCGCCGTGATCGCGGCCTCGCTCGCGTCGATGCAGGCCAGCGAGCCGTCGGTGGTGACGATGTAGAGCCGGTCGTCGAGGAACTGCATGGAGAAGGCCGAGCCGCAGCCGGTGCCGAGCTTCCACAGCCGCTCACCGGAGGCGTCGAAGCAGTAGACCGAGGAGTGGTTGTCGCCCGCGAAGACGTAGCGGCCTCCCGGCGAGGTGGCGCACGAGTAGACGGCGCCGTCGCATCGGTAGACGGCCTCGACCCGGCCGTCGCTCTTGGCCAGGCGGTGTACGGAGCGCCGGGCGGTGCCGGCGTAGACCGCGTGCTCCTCCTGCCAGCCGAACAGCACCTCGTCCACGAGCGAGCTCTCCCAGACGGGCGTGCCGTCCTCCACGTTGTAGCGGGCCACGCCGTTGGAGTGCCCGTGGTAGACGCCGGTCTCGTCGCACCTGACCATCCAGCCGGAGTCACCCCGGCCGGTGCGCGCCCACTGGAACTCGTCCTCGTAGTCGATCGTGGTGATCCGCCCGGCCCCGTCGGAGACGCCGAGGACGCCGTCGTGGATGTCGAGCCAGTAGATGTCCACGTCGGCGGTGATCTCATACGCGGCCCTCGGGACCTTGCCGCTGAGGTCGTACACCTTGCCGTCGTCGCAGCCCGCGTAGATCCAGAAGTCGTCGGCGACGATGCACTTGACGCCCTCGGGCAGGCGGTAGCGGTTCGTGACGGTGCCGGTGTGCGTGACGGTGTAGACGTCGCCGTGCTGGTTGCCGACCCAGCAGCGCTCCTCGTCGACGAAGATCCCGAAGGCGGCGGCGCCGCTGTCGAAACGCCACAGGACGGGCGCCTGCTGGGCGGTGGAGCGGCTGCTGGCGATGGCTCTGCGGGTGACCGCCCTGCGCTGCCGGACGCCTCGTACGGCGGGCGCGTAGCCCTTGCGGACCTTCTCGCCGATCTTCTTGGCGGCCACGGCCTGTGCCTTGGCCTGGTCGGCGAACGCGCTGACCTTGGTCTGGCCGCTCTCCCCGATGCGCCCGTAAGTGATCGCGACCTGCGTTCCGGACACGATCACCTCGTAGAACTTGTGCGCTCCGCCGCCGTCCTCGGACAGTTCAAGGTAGGTCATGTCCCGCTCTCCAGATGGTCCAGGGCTGATCAACTCCCCGAGACGCTAGAGCATGGCGGTGACAAAGACGGATATTTCCTGATCTCCAGAAGACTGGCGTCGACCACGGCCTGACGCAGGCACCTGACCACCCCCCGACTCCCCGTTTCGAGGGGAATGTCCGAAAAGCGGTGACAAGGACGGCCGATTTCCGTTAGACATGCCCTTCGTGACCATGCTCAGCAGGCGCCGCCTCATCCAGTCGGGCGCACTCACCGTCCCCGCTCTCGCCCTCGGCTCCGGGCCCGCGCAGGCCGGCACGGCCGCGCCCCCGACGACCGGCGTGGTGCCCAAACAGCTGGCCGGCTTCGACACGGCGATGAAGAAGTTCATCGCCGAGCGCGACATCAGCTGCGCGCAGCTCGCCGTCGCCAAGAACGGCAAGATCCTCCTGGCCCGCGGCTACGGCAACTACACCTACAGCGGCTCCCTCAGGCTCGTGCAGCCGACGTCGCTGTTCCGGATCGCCAGCCTCAGCAAGAGCATCACCGCCGCCGCCATCGCCCGCCTGGCCCAGGACGGCAAGCTGACCCTCGGCACCCCCGTGACCCAGCTGCTGGGCCTGTCCGCCACCGCCGACCCGCGGCTGGCGGACGTGACGCTGTGGCGGCTCATGCAGCACACCGGCGGCTGGGACCGCGACGCCTCCCTCGACCAGCTCTGGGCCGACCACACCATCTCGGCCGCGCTCGACGCGCCGCTGCCGATCGGGCACGCCGACATCATGCGGTACGCCACCGCCAGGAAGCTCGACTTCACCCCCGGTTCCCGCTACGCCTACAGCAACTACGGCTACCTGCTGCTCGGCCGGATCATCGCCAAGGTCTCCGGCATGAGCTACGAGTCGTACGTCAAGCAGCGGATCCTGGCGCCCGCCGGCATCACCCGGATGCTGCTCGGCCGTTCAGCGGCCGAGCAGGCGTTCGCCGCCGAGGTCGGCTACGTGTCCCAGTACACGCGCAAGAGCGTGCTCGACGACGACGGCGCGACCGTCCCCTACCCCTACGGCGGCTTCAACATGGCCAACCAGGACGCCAACGGCGGCTGGCTGGGCTCGGCCGTGGACCTGGTCAAGTGGGGCTTCGCCTTCGACAAGGCCGGACCCGTGCTGAACGCCACCTCGATCGGCCGGGTCTTCGCCAAGCCGGAGATCGGCGTCGGGTCCGGCGGGTCCTGGTACGGGCTCGGCTGGAACGTGCGCGCGAACAACGCGGGCGGCCTCAACACCTGGCACACCGGCTCGATGCCGGGCACCTTCGGCTTCCTGGCCAGGATTCAGCACGGGGTCAGCTACTGCGCGCTGTTCAACCGCAGGCAGGAGGGCGACGCACCGTCGTTCGGCTCGATCGACCCGATCCTGGGCACGGCGACGAACGGCGTCTCCTCCTGGCCGACGACCGACCTGACCTCACGCTACTTCTAGCCACGTCCCGCAGATCAGTGCGGCGAGGTCCGACCGTACGCGCGGGGTCAGTCGAGGACGGCGGTGGCCTCGACCTCCAGCAGGATGTCAGGCTCGGCCAGGGCGGCGACGCCCACCAGGGTGGCCGGCGGGACCGGGGCGACCCCCAGCTTCGCGGCGGCGCGGGAGACCCCTTCCAGGAACAGGGGCATCTTGTCGAGGCTCCAGTCGACGACGTAGACGGTCAGTTTCGCCACGTCGTCGAAGGAGCCGCCGATCCCGGCCAGGGCGGTGCCGACGTTGAGGTAGCACTGCTCGGCCTGGGCGACGAGGTCGCCTTCGCCGACCCGGCCGCCGTCGGCGTCGCGGGCGACCTGGCCGGCGACGAACACCAGCTTCGACCCCGTGGCGATCGACACCTGCCGGTAGATCTCGGGCTTGGGCAATCCGTCGGGGTTCACCAGGGTGATGGGCATGCGGCCTCCTTGTTCGTGGGTGCCTCGATACTATAGCAGTGCAATGCTATGTATTCTGGTGCCATGGCGAGGACGAAGGATCCGGCGGTCCGCACCCTGCTCATCGAGCGGGCCGCGCACATGCTGCGCACCCGCGAGCCCATCACCCTGCGCTCGCTGGTGGCGGGGACGGGCGTGTCGACGATGGCCGTCTACACCTACTTCGGCGGCATGGACGGCATGTGGCAGGCCCTGCGGCAGGAGGGCTTCACCCGCCTGGGCGCCCGGTTCACGACGATGACGATGTCCACGGACCCGGTGCGGGACCTGACCGCCCTGATCGCGGCCTACCTCCGCAACGCCCTGGACCACCCTGACCTCTACCGGGTCATGTTCGACGCGAGCGTCGACCTCGAAGACCTCAAGGCCGCGGACGCGACCCTGGAATACCTGGTCCAGGCCGTCCTGCGCGCCAGGGACACCGGCCGCTTCCACGCCGGCACCGTCCCCTTGGAACTCGCGATCCAGAGCTGGGCCGTCGCCCACGGTCTGGTCTCCCTGGTCGCGGGCGGCCCGCTGCCCCGCCAGACGCTCGACCACGGCGTGCCCATGCTGACCGCGCTGTTCGTCGGCGCGGGTGACGAGCCCGGCAGATGCCGCCGATCGGTCGAGCACGGCTGGCGGCCGTTGTCCGGCCCGGACGCCGGATCGCAGCCGGACTGAGTCCTACGGCCGCTCTCCCGGCCCGGGAGACGCCGGTGACGTCAAGTTGGCGACAGCCATGGCCTGGGAGACGCCGGCGACGTCAGTCGGCGTCGGCCATGGCCCGGCGGTGCCGGGACTCCGTCGCCGCCGTCCCGGAGCCGGCGAAGGTGGCCAGCAGCACCAGCAGGGCCGCCTGGGCGAGCATGCCGGGCGCCAGCGGGGGCGCGTCGCCGACCGCCTTGGTGAGCGCGGACCAGTACTGCGAGACGACGGACATGCCGGCCCAGGTCCCGTCGAGACTCTCGTCGAACGAGCCCATGGTGAAGTTGGCGGACACGTGCGCGTACACCCCGATGGCGGAGGCCAGCAGCACCGCGCCCGCGATCACCCTGATCGTGCGGGTCAGCCCGCGAGACTCCTTGAGCAGCAGCAGGACCACGGCGACGGCCAGAAGCGCGAGGGCGGCCCACGGGACGAGCTGCTGCGGGCTGCGCCAGTGCCGCTCGGCGAACAGTTCGAACGCCGCGCCTAAGACGGCGATCGCCGTCAGTGCGGCCAGCGCCCGCCGCATGAATGTCGCGCTCATCTTCACTGAGCCCATGGTGACCCGTCTCCCTGTCTCGGCCTGTGCCGTCCATGGTCACCGTGTCAGCTGAAAGTGATCTCTGCGGAAGATGAAGGTCTCATGAGAAGGGGTCAGACCGGGGGCGGGGTCGGGAAGGCGTCGGGGCCGGCCAGGCCGGTGCTCTCCAGCAGCCGCTGGTGGTTCAGCACCGCCGCGTTGCACTCCTCCGCGTACTTGCGCACCAGCGTGTTCTGGGTGGTCCCGCGCACCGAGCCGATCGCGGGGAAGATCCCGCCGTGCGCCAGCCGCAGCCACTTGACGTAGGTGACGTCGTAGTCCCGCCCGGTCCTGCTGGTGATGTCGGCCATCCAGCGCGCCTGATCCTCGGTGGGCTTCACCGGCAGCCGGATGTCGAACTTCTTCGCCAGGTCGAGGGCCCCTTTGTCCAGTACGTGATGCTGCGCGGCGATCTCCTTGCTGATCGTCCGCACCTTGGCGCTGCTGGCGCGCTGGATCGCCTCCTGGGCCATCGTCATCTCCCACAGCGTGGCGAGCCGTACCTTCTTGATCAGGTCACGGTCGAGGGGCGACAGCGGACCCCATTTCGTGGGCCAGGTGCTGTTGTCGTCCTTGCCGCCCGCCGTCGCCGCGGGCGCCGCGGGCGCCGCCGACGGGTCCGGTTGGGTGAGGCTGGTGGCGGCCGGCGCCAGCTGATCTTCCGGGATCTCCTCCGCGGGTAACGAGGCGGCGTCGGCGACCCTCGCGGTGTCGGCGCTGCGCACGCCCGCGGGCAGGGAGCAGGCGGCGGTGGTGAGCGCGACGGCGCCGCACGCGGCGGCGAGAACGAGACGGCCACGTCGAGAGCGCATCTGCCGTCATCCCCTTCCGGATCGTCGGGTATGACTCGACCGGTTATGCACCGATCTACAGGGGGTACGCACGGCAGCGCGAGATCGTTCACCGCGCCGGCCCGTCCACCTCCTCGACCCCCACGGGGAAGACGTCGAAGTGCACGATCACGTGCGCCGTGCCGGGATCTGGGGCGCCCGGGGAGGCGCTGATCCGGCGATCCGAGAGGGCGCGGTAACGCTCCAGCACCTCGAAGATTTCGTCCCGCATCCCCGCCGTCTCCCCGGCCGTGAGCCGCAGGGAGCGGCGGCCGAGGCCGCTGGCCTGGACCCACTCCTCCGGCGTGCCGTCGGCCTCCTCGCGCCACCGGGTCAGCTCGGCGCCGCGCTGGCGTACGACCTCGTCGAGCAGGAACGCGAGCGCGCCGGCGGCGTCGGCGTCGGCGGGCGACTCGCCGTAGGAGAAGCCGCCCGGCGCCACCCGCCAGTATTTCTCCTTGCCGCGCCCCAGCTCGGGCACCGCCTCGATCATCTCGTGCCGGGCCAGCTCGCGCAGGTGGTAGCTGGTCGCGCCGGTGTTCTGGCCGACCAGTCCGGCGAGCCGGGTGGCGGTGGACGGGCCGTGCTCCTCCAGCAGTTCGTACAGGCGCAGGCGGAGGGGGTGGGCGAAGGACTTGAGCGCGTTGGCGTCGAGGGTCCGGGCGGAAAAGCTCTTGCGCGGCATCGGTGTGCAAACCTATCTTTGCAAAGTAATCTATGCACAGCTTTCCTTACACACTAGCGGAGTGAGTCATGGCGCGTCTCGGCCGATCGTTCGGCTTCCTGCTGTCCGCCACCGCGCTGTCGAACCTCGCCGACGGCGTGCTGAAGGTGGGCGCGCCGCTGCTGGCGCTGACGTTCACCCGCTCCCCCGTCCAGGTGGCGCTGGTGGGGGCGGCGGCCACGCTGCCCTGGCTGCTGCTCGCGCTGCACGCGGGCGCCCTCGCGGACCGGCTCGACCGCAGGCGCATCATGGTGCTGGCGAACGTGATCCGCGCGGCCGTCCTGCTGGCCGTGGCCGTGCTCGGCGCGCTCGGCCTGATGAACCTGTGGATCATGCTGGTGGCCGTGCTGCTGGCCTGCGTGAGCGAGGTGTTCGCGGACGTCTCGGCGCAGTCGGTGCTGCCGATGACGGTCGCACCCGCCCACCTCACCACGGCGAACGGGCGCGTGGTGAGCACCCAGACGATCGGCAACGACTTCGCCGGCGCGCCCGTGGCCGGCCTGCTGGTCACGCTCCTGCCCGCCGCCGTCTTCGGCGCCCCGGCCCTGCTGTACGGGGCGGCGGGCCTGCTCCTGCTGGGCATGCGCGGCCGCTTCCGGCCACAGCCCACCGGACCGGGCCTCTCGGACCGTCACCCTCAACCCGAGGGCACCTCAAGCAGCACCGAGCGGCGGTCGATGGCCGGGGACATCGGTGAGGCGCTGCGCTACCTGTGGCGGCATCGCTTCCTGCGCACGCTGGCCGTCTCCGCCGGACTGCTCAACTTCGCCAGCGCCGCCTACTTCGGCGTGCTCGTGCTGTGGGTCGTCGGCGACGGGTCGCGGATCGGGTTGGATCCGGCCGGCTACGGGCTGGTGATGACGGCGCTCGCCGTGGGGGCCGTGGCCGGGTCGCTGGTGTCGGACCGCGTCGTCCGGCTGTTCGGCGAGGGCCGGGCGCTGCTGGGCCTGTGGTTGATCAGCACGCTGTTGCACCTGATCCCCGTCCTGCTGCCGATCGCCTGGCTGCTCTATCCGACCGCCGTGGTGTGGGGCGCCGCCGGGGCCGCGGCGAACGTGCTCGTCATCTCCGCCCGGCAGCGGCTCATCCCCGCCGACCTGCTGGGCCGGGTGAACTCCGCCTACCGGCTGATCGGCATGGGCGGGATGCCGATCGGGGCGGTGCTGGGCGGGGTGCTGGGCGAGTTCGCCGGGCTTCCGGCGGTCTTCCTGAGCGCCGTGGGCGTCTGCTTGGCCGCTGTCGGCCTCCTGTGGCGTGTCGTACCCGATCGAATTTCATCGCCTCTGACCAGCGACGCTTCGATTCCCGACATATCCAGATCACGTTCGGCACCCAAAGGCCTGCGCTGAGATGACATGATTACCCCGTCAATGAGGGGATGGTATGCGGGAGATCGGCGGACGGTACCTCCTGAACGAGGAGGCCGGTCGTGGGGGCATGGGCGTCGTCTGGCGTGCATTCGACCAGCTTCTGCACCGAGAGGTAGCGCTCAAGGAGCTGACGCTGGCCGGGGAGGCCGAGATGGTGCGCCGGCGCGTGCTGCGCGAGGCGCGCATGGCGGCCAGGTTGTCGCACCCCAACATCGTCACGGTCCACGACCTCATCGAAGAGGGCGGCAAGCTCTGGATCGTGATGGAGTACCTCGACGGGCTCTCTCTTCACCAGTTGCTTTCCCAGGTGGGCACGCTGCCCGCGCAGTCGGTGGCGGCGATCGGCCAGCACCTGCTCGCGGCGCTGCGCACCGCCCACCAGGCCGCGGTGCTGCATCGCGACGTGAAGCCGGCCAACGTCATGCTGACGGGCGACCGGGTGGTGCTGACCGACTTCGGCATAGCCACGGCCGAGGGCGACATCCGGAAGGTCACCTCCAGGCGGCTGCGCGGCACACCCGCGTTCATGGCCCCGGAGCGGCTGCACGGCGGCCCGGCCAGCAAGGAGGCCGACATGTGGTCGTTCGGCGCCACGCTCTACAGCGCCATCGAAGGCCAGCCGCCCTACCCCGGGCAGGACGCGGCCACGGTGCTGGGGATGGCCCGCAGCGGCGGCTACCCGCCGCCGCGCCGGGCCGGTGTGATGCGCCCGCTCATCGAGGGCCTGCTGCACAACGACCCGGTGCGGCGCTTCACCCACGAGCAGACCGCCGGGTTGCTCGCGGGCATGCGCGCCGGCAGCTACCAGGCGGCCATCTAACCCGCGCTCAGTCCTTGGCCTTGGCGGCGCGGGCCCGGGCCTCTTCCTCGTCCATGGCGGCCGCCTCCTCGGGGGTGGGCGCGGTGCCGCCCAGGTGCGCGGGCTGCCACCAGACGCCCTGCGGGGTCTCCGGATAGGTCCGCTGCGCCCGGTCCACCAGGCTCGACAGCCGGGCGTGCAGGTCGGCCACGTGCTGGTCGACGTCCTCGCCCCGGCGCGGATTCATCGGCTCGCCGACCAGGATGGTCAGCGGCACATGGCGCTGCAGGAGCTGCTTCTTCCTGCCCTTGGTCCAGATCCGCTGGCTGCCCCACAGCCCGACCGGGATGATCGGCACCTTGGCCGCCTGCGCCATCCGGATGGCGCCGTTCTTGATCTCCTTGACGGTGAAGGAGCGGCTGATCGTGCCCTCGGCGAACACCCCCACCACCTCGCCCGCCTTCAGCATGCGCAGCGCCGTGGCGTAGGAGCCGGCGCCCGCCTCCCGGTCCACCGGGATGTGGTGCATGCCGCGCATCAGCGGCCCGGAGATCCGGTGGTCGAACACGTCCTTCTTGGCCATGAAGCGCACCAGCCGCTTGGCCGGCAGCGCGCCGTATCCGGCGAAGATGAAGTCGAGATAGCTGATGTGGTTGCTCACCAGCACCGCCCCGCCCGAGCGCGGCACGTGCTCGGTCCCCTCCAGGTGGAAGCGGTAGTCCAGCACGCGAAACAGGGTCCGCGCGGTGGCCAGCACCGGCGGGTACACGATCTCAGCCATGACCAGAAGGTAGCCTATTCCGGCCGGTTCCTTGGCATGCCCGCCCGCCGCGAGCGATTCGCCGACGGCGCTTGCCGCCGGGCGAAAACGGGCAGATGTTACGACCATGAAGAAGCTCATCAACGCGGCCGACTCCGTGGTCGAGGACGCCCTGGCGGGCCTCGCCGCCGCGCACCCCACGCTGCGGGTCCGCGACCGAGTCGTCCACCGGGCCGACGCCCCACGGCCGGGCAAGGTCGCCCTGGTCTCCGGCGGCGGCTCCGGGCACGAGCCGCTGCACGCCGCGTTCGTCGGGCACGGCATGCTCGACGCGGCCTGCCCCGGAGAGATCTTCACCTCGCCGGTGCCCGACCAGATCATCGACGCCACCCAGGCCGTCGACGGCGGCGCCGGTGTGCTGCACATCGTCAAGAACTACACCGGCGACGTGCTCAACTTCGAGATGGCCGCCGAGCTCGTCGAGGACGTCGAGGTGGCGAGCGTGCTCGTCAACGACGACGTGGCCGTCCAGGACTCCCTCTACACGGCGGGCCGGCGCGGCACCGGGGCGACGCTGTTCGTGGAGAAGATCGCCGGCGCGCTGGCCGAGGAGGGCGCGCCCCTGGCCGAGGTCGCGCGGGTGGCGCGCGAGGTGAACGAGCGCAGCCGCTCCTTCGGCATCGCGCTGACCTCCTGCACCACGCCCGCGGCCGGCCGGCCCACCTTCGATCTGCCGGAGGGCGAGGTGGAGCTGGGCATCGGCATCCACGGCGAGCCGGGCCGGACCCGGGTGCCGATGGCGCCGGCACGGGAGCTGGTGGCGGTGGCGATGGCCGCGATCCACGGCGACCTGCCGCTGCGGGACGACCTGCTCGTCCTGGTCAACGGCATGGGCGCCACCCCGCTGATCGAGCTGTACGTGGTCTTCGCCGAGGTGGAGGCGATCGTGCGCGGCAAGGGGGCCCGGGTGGCGCGCTCGCTGGTGGGCAACTACGTGACCAGCCTGGACATGCAGGGCTTCTCGGTGACGGTCTGCCGGCTCGACGCCACCCTGACGCGGTTGTGGGACGCGCCCGTCGAGACGCCCGCCCTGCGCTGGGGACGCTGATGGACACCGACTTCTTCCTCGCCTGGTTCGCCGGCATGGCCGAACTGATCCGGCTGCGCCGCGACCACCTGACCGAGCTCGACGCCGCCATCGGCGACGCCGACCACGGCACGAACCTCGACCGCGGGTTCGCCGAGGTGCGGCAGGCCCTGGCCGAATGGCCGCCGACCTCGCCGGAGCAGGTGCTCCTGTCCGCGAGCAACACTCTGATCCGCCGCGTCGGCGGCGCCTCCGGGCCCCTGTACGGCACGGCGTTCCGGCAGATGGGCAAGGCGCTGGACGCCCCGGTCACGCCGGCCGGGTTCGCCACGGCGTTCGAGGCGGGGGTGCGGGCGGTGGCACGGCTGGGCAAGGCCGTCCCCGGTGACAAGACCATGCTGGACGCGCTGGCCCCCGCCTCCAGGGCGCTGACGCAGGCCGTACAGGAAGGGGTGGAGGTGCGGGAGGCGTTCGAGCGGGCGGCGCGCGCGGCCGAGGAGGGGGCGCTGGCGACGATCCCGCTGCTGGCCCGCAAGGGGCGGGCGAGCTATCTGGGCGAGCGCAGCATCGGGCACGAGGACCCGGGCGCGGCGTCCTCAGCGCTCATCATGGCCGCGCTGGCGTCGGTGGAATCCTGATGAGGCGCTCGGCGCCGTCCCGCGGTGCGGCGGTCTTGTGATGGCCGGGATCGTCCACGGCGCCGGGCTCGCGGCGGAGGTCTCCTGATGGTGGGTGTGGTGCTGGTGTCCCATAGTGCGGGGCTGGCGGAGGAGGCGGTGGCGCTGGCGCGGGGGATCGCCGGGGAGCGGGTGCCGATCGTGGCGGCGGGGGGCACCGAGGACGGCGGGCTGGGCGCCAGCGTGGACCTGATCGAGCGGGCGGTCCGGGACGCCGACCAGGGCGACGGGGTCGTTCTCATCCCCGACCTGGGCAGCTCGGTGCTCACCGCCCGGCTGCTGGAGGTGCCGGGGCGGATCGTGCTGGCGGACGTGCCGTTCGTCGAGGGCGCCGTCTCGGCGGCCGTGGCGTCGGGCGGCGGCCTGCCGCTGGCCGGCGTGCTCGCCGCCGCCGAGGAGGCGCGCGGTCACCGCAAGCTCTAGTGCCCCCTGAACGCCTCCTCCAGCCACCAGGACGGGCGCTCACGGGTGACCTTGGCGTGGACGAGCAGCGGGCGGTCCCGCGGCCCCGTCAGCCAGCCGGCCACCCCGGCCAGATCGGCGGGCTCGGTGACCGTGACGGCGTCGAACCCGTGCCCCCGGGCGATGGCCGCCAGGTCGGCGGGCGGGAACCTGACCGTGTCCAGCGGGTGCCCGTGCGGCCCGAAGTGGTGCACCTCCGCGCCGTAGGCCTCGTCGTCGTAGACCACGACGAGCATCGGCAGCCCGAGGCGTACGACGGTCTCCAGCTCGGCGGCGCTCATCAGGGCCCCGCCGTCGCCGAGCGCGGCCACCGGCAGCCGGTCCGGCCGCGCGACGGCGGCACCGATGGCGGTGGCCAGCCCCAGCCCGACCGCCTGGAACGCCTGCGTGAAGCAGAACCCTTCCTCATCAGGGACATCCAGCATCATCGCGGGATATCCCATGAAATTTCCGGAATCAGTGGAGACGAGCCGTTCGTCGGGGAGCAGGTCGTCCAGCCCGATCGTGAGCGTCCGCGGGTCGATCCGCCCGTCGCCACCCTCGTCGGTGTACGGCACCGCCCGCCACCGCCCCTCCTCCCGGACCCGCCCGGCCACCACCGCCGACCGGTAGCCCCGCTCCTCGCGCGGCCCGGAGGGCTCGACGACGTCCCGGACCTGCCGGGCCACCCGCGCCACGTCCCCCACCACGCCGAGGTCCGCGGGCACGTAACGGCCCACGGCCGCCCGCTCGAGATCGACCTGTACGACCTTCGCCTCCGGCCCGATCAACGCCCCGTGCCGGGTGGTCCACATGTTGAGCCCGCACCCCCAGCCCACCACCAGGTCCGCGTCGCGGATCAGCTCGGCGGCCAGCGGCGTGGCGAACCCGCCGCTCACGTCCAGGTCCCACGGGCTGCCCCGGAACAGGCCCCGGGCCACCGCCGAGGTGGCCAGCAGGGCGCCAACGAGTTCGGCCAGCTCCTCCAGCTCGCGCCGGGCCCGGCGCGCCCCGCGCCCGGCGACGAACACCGGCCGACGGGACGCCATGAGCAGCCGCCCCAGCGCCGCCACCTCCTCCGGCAGGGCGTCCACCGGGACGGGCGAAGGCCGGTCGCGGAGCCGACCGGCCGCGCGCTCCAGCCGCTCCCAGGACTCCCCGGCCGCCGCCGCCTGCACGTCGAGCGGAAGGTTGAGCAGGACCGTGCGCCGCTCCTCGACGGCGATCCGGAACGCCTCCAGCGCGTCCTGCCCGGCCGTGCCCGGGTCGCCGGCGCGCATGGGCACCGCGCCCACCGCGCGGGCCACCGCGTCCTGGTCCATGGCGAAGTTGGAGCGGGCGTCGGTGGCCTCCCCGGCCAGCACCACC
Source organism: Nonomuraea glycinis (assembly GCF_035920485.1). Taxonomy (GTDB): domain Bacteria; phylum Actinomycetota; class Actinomycetes; order Streptosporangiales; family Streptosporangiaceae; genus Nonomuraea; species Nonomuraea glycinis. The sequence continues at coordinate 6,645,498 of NZ_CP109166.1, read as the reverse complement.
ATCGGGGTACGGCTCTTGGCCGCCTCGGCGAGCCCGGTGAGCGCGTTGGTGAAGCCGGGGCCCTGGTGCACGGAGACGACCGCGAGCTTGCCGCTCATCCGGGCGTAGGCGTCGGCCATGGTGGCCGCGCCGCCCTCGTGCCGGGCCGCGACGAACCGCGCGCCGTGGCGGACGAGCGCGTTGGTGACGTGGAAGTTGCCGCTGCCGACCACGCCGAAGACCACCTCGGCCCCCGCCGCGGCGAGAACCCCGCCGACGGCATCGGCGACGATCAACGCTCGACCAGGGCCAGGACTCGCACCGGGCTGCCGGAGCCGCCCACGATGGGCAGCGGCGGGGCCACCACCACGGCCCCGGTCACCGGCAGGCGGTCGAGGCCGCGCAGCTGGGTCAGGCCGTACTTGCCCGCGCCGAGCAGGAAGGAGTGGCAGGGGAACGCGGGCTCGAAGGAGTGGGCGGCCCCCGCGTCGGTGCCGACGGTCTCCACCCCCACCCCGAGGATCGGCGTCTCCTCGGCCAGCCACTTCGCGCACTCGACGGAGATGCCGGGAGTGCGCGCGCCGTTCAGGAACTGGTCCTGGTCGTCGGACCTGGCATCCCAGCCGGTGCGGTAGAGGAGCCAGCCGCCGTCGGGCAGGGCGCCGTTGACCCGCTCCCACTCCTGGACGTGCTCGATCCGGAGCAGGAAGTCAGGGTCCTCGGCGGCCTGGGCGGCGAAGTCGAGCACCACGGCGGGCGCCAGCAGGCTGGTCACCGGCACCTGAGAGACGTCCTGCCCGTCGGCCCCGGTCACCCAGTGGATCGGCGCGTCGAAATGGGTGCCGGTGTGCTCGCCGGTGTGGATGTCGTTCCAGTACCAGGCGGGGCCGCGGTCGTCGTAGCGGCTGATCTCCTCCAGCCGGAACGGGATCGTGTTGCTGAACGGCTCGGGCAACTGGAGGATCGGTGTCTTCTCGGTCAAGGGAGCGGTCAGGTCGATCACCTCGATCGAGCCGTTACGCACGCTGTCCATAAAGCTCCGCAACACCGACATGTCATCCTCCTTGGTGGCTGAGGGCAGTCTGCTACGCGCGCATGGCCTGTGCAAACACCGTTCGAGGTGTCAGCCCTTGGTCCACTCCGCGCAGCCCGCCGTCTGGAAGCCCTTGTCCGTGGCGAGGATGGTGACGCTGGCGGGGCCCGGCGGCAGTCCGGCCGCGATCACGTCCCCGGCGTCGCCGCCGGTGCTGTCCAGGCGGGCCCAGTAGCACTTGTCGACGCCGGTGACGGGGCCGGTGGTCCGGTAGGTGCCCGGCTGGATGTCCACGCCGACGACGAGCGTGCGCATGGCCCCGAAAGCGCCGACCAGGTCGGCGCCCGTCCCGTCCTCGGGCAGCCCCGTCTGCGGCACGCCCGTGGAAGGCGCACCCGTGGACGGGGCTCCTGTGGCCGGTGATCCCGTGGAGGGGGCTCCCGTCGCCGGGGGCCCGGAGGTCGCGGGCGGGGCGGTGGCCGAAGGGGACGCGGAGGGCTGGGCGGGCGGCTGCTCGGCAGGGGTGGTGCCCTCCACCGTCACCGTGACCCTGGGCGCGGGTGAGGACGACGTCTCACCCGAGCCCATCCCGGTCAGGAACCCGAGGAGGAACCCCAGCACCGCGGCCATCCCGGACACGAGCAGGATGATCGTCGGACTGCTCGACGCGCGTGGGTAATCAGGGGGCCCGTACATCACCTGGACAGCGTCCCACCCGCGTCAACGCTGCAGGTAGTCCACCAGCGACGCCTTCTCGGTCTCCAGCTCCTCGATGGCGCTCTTGACCACGTCGCCGATGCTGACGATGCCGATCAGGAGGCCGTTCTCGACCACCGGCATGTGCCGCACCCGGTGGGTGGTCATCGTCGTGCGGAGCTCTTCCACGTTGTCGCCCGGTCCGACCGTACGGACCTCGGCGGTCATGATCGACGAGACCGGCTCGTCGAGGATCGCGGCGCCCCGGTCGTGCAGGCGGCGCACCACGTCACGCTCGGAGACGATCCCCGTGATCGTGACCCCGTCAGGGGAGACCACGACCGCTCCGATGTTCCGCTCGGCCAGCTGTGCCAGTAGTTCGCGGACGGTTGACTCCGGCGTCACCGTCGTGACGTCGCTTCCCTTGCCGCGCAGGATCGTACCGATGAGCATCTGCACCACCTCGGCCTTCAGTTACCCGAGCGGGACCCGGCTAAAGCGCTCCGCTCGACCTGGTTCCAAGGCAAGCGCGCTGGTAGGGACGGCGTCAAGGGAGTGCCGTTAAGCTGCGCGTACAGAAAACCACGCGAAACCACCCGCAGGGACACGTATGACCGAGCCGCTCAACATCGGAAGCCATGATCTGCCCGTCACCGAGGAGCTGACCGCGTTCATGCGCACGGGGTGGGCCGACACCCGGCGCACCGGCGTGCCGGCGGTGGCGGTCGCCCCGTGGGCGGCCAAGCGGCGGGCCGCGCTGGCGGACCGCTTCCCCGGCGAGCGGCTCGTCGTGCCGTCGGGGACGCTCAAGGTGCGCAGCAACGACAGCGACCACCGGTTCCGGCCGCACAGCGCCTACTCCTACCTGACGGGCGCGAGCGAGCCGGGAGACGTGCTCGTCATCGAGCCGTCCGGCGAGGCCCGGCTGTACGTCAGGCCGCGCTCGCCGCGCGAGGAGGGCGAGGAGTTCTACCGTGACCGCCGCTACGGCGAGTTCTGGGTGGGCCGCAGGCCGGATCTGGCCGAGGCCGCGGAGCTCTACCAGGTGGAGTGCGCGCACCTGCGCGAGCTCGACCTGAAGGGCCCGGCCAGGGTGCTGCGCGGGGTGGACCCGTCGGTGGACGCGCTGGTGGATCCGGGCGAGGGCGACGCCGAGTTCGAGGGCTTCCTGTCGGAGATGCGGCTGATCAAGGACGAGTGGGAGGTCGGCGAGCTGCAGAAGGCCGTCGACGCCACCGCCCTCGGCTTCGAGGACGTGGTGCGCGCCCTGCCGCGGGCGCTCGGGCACCCGCGCGGCGAACGCTATGTGGAGGGCGTGTTCGGGCTGCGTTCGCGGCTGGAGGGCAACGCGGCCGGCTACGACAGCATCGTCGCCTCCGGCGCGCACGCCTGCGTCCTGCACTGGATCCGCAACGACGGCGCCCTGCGCCCGGACGACCTGCTCCTGCTGGACGCGGGCGTCGAGTCCGACACCCTCTACACCGCCGACATCACCCGCACGCTCCCGCTGTCAGGCCGCTTCAGCCCGGTGCAGCGGCAGGTGTACGAGCTCGTCCACGCCGCGCAGGAGGCGGCCATCGGCACGCTCAGGCCGGGCGTCCGCTTCCGTGACTTCCATCTGGCCGCCATGCGCGTCATCTGCGAGGGGCTGCACGAGTGGGGGGTGCTGACCGACTCACCCGACGCGCTGATGGAGTCGGGCCTCTACCGCCGGTACACGCTCTGCAGCAGCGGCCACATGCTCGGCCTCGACGTGCACGACTGCGCCAAGGCCCGGGCGGAGACCTACCTGGACGGGGTGCTGGAAGAGGGTCAGGTGCTGACCGTCGAGCCCGGCCTCTACCTGCAGCCGGACGACCTCACGCTGCCGGCGGAGTTCCGCGGGCTGGGGGTGCGCATCGAGGACGACCTGGTGATCACGGCCGACGGCGCCCGGCTGATGTCCTCGGCACTCCCCCGCCACCCGGACGAGGTGGAGACCTGGATGTCGGCCCTCCTCGGCTGAGATCCCCCCGAAGGAGGGAACACGCCCATGACGATCGGCCCGGTGGCGATGGGCGGGCGGCCCGAGGAGGTGCGCGCGCCCGAGGAGTGGCTGACCGAGGTGGAGCGCGAGCGGGCCGCGAGGTTCAGGTTCGACGCCGACCGCCGCTCGTTCACGGCCGCCCACCTGCTGGTACGGATCTGCGCCGCCGCGGTCCTGGGCGTCCGGGCCGAGGAGCTGACGCTGCTGCAGCACTGCGACACGCACGGGCCCGGGCACGGCAGGCCGTACCTTGAGCAGGCCCCGGACCTGGGGGTGAGCTTCAGCCACACGCGCGGTTACGTGTGCGCGGCGGCCGGGCCCGGGCGCGTGGGGGTGGACGCGGAGCGGATCCCGGCGGGGCCGCTCGACCAGGCGCTGGCCGGCCTGGCGCTGACCCCGCGCGAGCGGGCGCTGGTCACCGGCAACGACGAGCTGATCAGGCACTGGACGCGCAAGGAGGCGCTGATCAAGCGCGGCGAGCTGACCCTGGACCGGATGGGCGCCGCAGAGCAGGACTGGACGGGCCGGCATCTGCTGGAGTGGCGCGCGGAGCCGGACATCATAGTGGCCGTTATCACCGATGCGGAAGCCGGTAGGCGGCCTATCAGCGGATAGCCTGGAGGCATGTTTTACCGCAAGTCTCTCGAAGAGCGTATCGCCGACCGCGTCGCCGCGCGCAAGCCACTCGAAGAGGGTAAGACGTTCGAACATGGACCGGCCAAGTTCGTCTTCGTCTCGCTGCTCGTCGCCGTCGTGCTCATGCACGTGGTGGGCGTGGCGATCGTGATGGCCTTCGCCTAGCCGACCCCGTTGGTTACTCTTCGTACGCTAGATTGGCAATCATGAGCGCGCCTCGCTGGCTTTCCCCCGCCGAGCAGCGTGCCTGGCGCACCCACCTGGCCCTGCACAAGCTTCTCATGCACCGCCTGGACCGGGAGCTGCAGGAGCACGCCCTGTCCCTGAACGACTACGAGATCCTGGTCAACCTCTCGGAGAGCCCCGACCGGCGGATGCGGATGAGCGACCTGGCCGACGCGACGATCCAGTCACGCAGCCGCCTGTCCCACCAGATCTCCCGGATGGAGATCAAGGGCCTGGTCATGCGGGAGGGCTGTCCCGACGACCGGCGCGGCACCTACGCGGTGCTCACCGACGAAGGGTGGGCGACGATCCAGCGGGTGGCTCCCGTGCACGTGACCGGCGTCCGCGAGCACTTCGTGGACCGGCTCACCGACGACCAGCTCGAAGAGCTGGTCAACGCCTACGATCCGATCGTCGAGCATCTGAAAAAGCTGCGCTGACACCCAACCGATATCGGCGACGGCGCGCGGCCTTTCCGCACGCTCGCTACGATCCGCTCATGCTCAGAAAGCTCCTCGCCTCCGCCCTCGTCTTCGCCGTGCTGTCAGCCTGCTCGTCAGGCGCCGGCGAGGAGCTGCCCGCCGGGCCCGACCTGATGAGGAAGGCCGCCGAGGCGATGAAGACCGTCAAATCGGCCACTTTCTCGATCGCCACCGAGGGCAAGCCGAACGTGCCGGTCAAGAAAGCCGACGGCCGGCTGACCGCGGCGGGCGACGCCGACGGGACGATCACGCTGGACGTGCTGGGCAGCCTGCAGGAGGTGTCCTTCGCCCTGATCGGCGACACCGTGCACTTCAAGGGGCCGACCGGCGGCTTCCAGAAGATGACCAGGCAGCAGCTCGCCCAGCTCTACGACCCCTCGCTGATCCTCAGCCCCACCAAGGGCATCGCGCAGCTGCTCAGCTCGGCGGCGGAGGCCAGCGTGGAGGCCGAGGAGGCCGGCGCCTACCGGGTGGCCACCACCTTCTCCGCGCAGACGCTCGGCACGCTGGTGCCGGGGGTCACGCAGGCCGTCAACGGCAAGGTCTGGGTCGACAAGGCCAGCAGCAGGCTTACCAAGGTCGAGCTGCCGCTGCAGAACGGCGGGGTGACGGTGTCGTTGAGCGACTACGACGCGCCGGTGACGGTCACGCCGCCTCCCACGGCCGGATGAGGCGCGCCCGCCGGGTCGCGCTCGGCGTGGGCGGGGCGGTGGTGCTGCTCGCCGCGCTCGACGCCTACGTGGTCGTGACCGTCCTCATCGACATCGCCGCCGATCTCGGCATCCCCCTCAACCGCCTGGAGCGGGCCACCCCCGTGGTCACGGGCTTCCTCCTGGGGTACGTCGCCGCGATGCCGCTGCTCGGCCGGTTGTCGGACCGCTACGGCCGGCGGCCGCTGATCCACGCCTGCCTGGCGGCGTTCGCCGCCGGCTCGGTGCTGACGGCGCTGGCGACCGGGGAAGTGACGGTGGTGGCGGGCCGCACGGTCCAGGGGGTGGCCGGTGGCGCGCTGCTGCCGATCACCATGGCGCTGATCGGCGACCTGTGGGGCGAGCGCGAGCGTCCCCTGGCCCTCGGCGCGGTGGGCGCGGCGCAGGAGCTGGGCAGCGCGCTGGGCCCGATCTACGGCGGGGTGCTGGCGCTGATCCCGAGCGCGCCGGTGTTCGGCCTGGAGCTGGGCCGCTGGCACGCCATCTTCTGGATCAACCTGCCGCTGGCGCTCGCCGCGGCGCTGGCCGTGCAGTTCGGCATCCCCAAGGCGCCGGTGCGGACGGAGCGGGCGGCGGGCCGGATCGACGGCGTCGGCGGCGCGCTGCTCGCCCTGGCGCTCGGGCTGCTCGTCGTCGGCCTCTACAATCCCGATCCCGCCAAGGCGATCCTGCCGCCCTGGGGGGTGCCCGTCATCGCGGCCGGGCTCGTGGTGGCGGCGGCGTTCGTGTGGTGGGAGATCCGCTCCCCCGTGCGCCTGCTCGACCTGACGGGCGTCAGGAAAGGGCCGCTGCTGGCCTCGCTCGGCGTGAGCTTCCTGACCGGCGCGGCGCTGCTGGTGACGATGGTGTTCGTGCAGTTCACCGCACAGACGCTGCTGGGGATGGAGGCGCTGGAAGCCTCGCTCGTGCTGGGCAGGTTCCTCATCGCGCTGCCGGTCGGCGCGCTGCTGGGCGGCCTGCTGACCCGCCGGCTCGGCGACCGGCTCGTCACGGTGGCGGGCCTGCTCGTGGCGGCCGTAGGTTACGCGCTGATGAGCCGCTGGCCGCTGGACCTGGCCGGTGCCCGGCTCATGATGGACGTCGATCTGGTGGTGGCCGGGCTCGGCGTGGGCCTGGTGATCGCGCCGGTGTCGGCGGCGGTGCTGCGGGTGACTCCGTCCGCGCAGCACGGGGTGGCGTCGGCGGCGGTCGTGGTGGCGAGGATGATGGGGATGCTGATCGGCATCGCCGCGGTGTCGGCGTGGGGCTTCTACCGTTTCCAGTCGCTGACCGCGCATCTCGACACCCCGGTGCCGTTCGGCGTCGACCAGGCCGTCTTCGCCGAGCGGCTGGCCGACTATACGGCCAAGGTGCGGGCGGCGTTACATGTCGAATACACGGAGATGTTTTTGATCACGGCGGTTCTCTGCCTTCTGGGGGCGGGTGTGGCCATGTTCATCAGCGGACGTCAGGCCGACATTCCCACCCAGTCGCATTTAAGCCGGTAAGATCACTTGTTTCCCTTTTGGCGAAATTCTGAAGGAGTGAGATGCCGGAATTCACAGTGATCCGTCCTCATGAGTTGAGCGCCTCCGATATTGCCGCGTGGCGCAAGATGCAGCGTGCCCAGCCCCATCTGGCCAATCCGTTTCTCAGCCCCGACTTCACCCTCGCCATGGGCGAGGTGGACGACCGGGTGCGGGTGCTCATCGTGCGCGACGAGGCGGGCATCGCCGGTTTCCTGCCGTACGAGCACACCGGCGGCGTGGGCGCGGCCGTGGGCTCGTGGGTGTCGCTGTCCCAGGGGGTGATCCACCGTCCGGGAGCCGAATTCGACGTGGACGCGCTGCTGCAGGCCTGCGGGCTGCACGTCTGGGAGTTCGGCTGCCTGGTGGAGCGGCAGCCCTGGTTCGCCCCCTACATCAGGCAGAGCCTGGAGGCGACGCTGCTCGACCTGAGTGACGGCTACCCGGCCTACGAGGAGAAGTTGAAGGCCAGATCCCCGAAGTTCCTGAAGAGCACCCAGTACAAAGAGCGCAAACTCGGCCGCGACGTCGGCGAGGTGACCCACGTGTTCGCGGTCGACTCCGACGAGCAGTTCCGCCTGTTAAGGGAATGGAAGTCCGCCCAGTATCTGCGCATCGGCCGCCCTGACCGCTTCAGCAAGGACTGGGTCGTACGGCTCGTCGAGCGGCTGCACGCCATCGACACCAAGGACTTCGGCGGCGTGCTGTCCATGCTGTACGCAGGCGGACAGCCGGTGGCGGGCCATTTCGGGCTGCGCTCGCACTCGACCCTGATCGGCTGGTTCCCCGCCTACGATCCGGCCTTCTCCAAGTATTCACCCGGCCTGATCCAGCACCTGCGGATGGCCGAGGACGCGGCCGCCCTCGGCCTGGACACCCTCGACCTCAGCGTCGGCGCGGGCTATGAGTACAAAAGCGCGCTGGAGAGCCGGACCACGCCGGTGAGCGAGGGCATCGTCCGCCGGCACACGCTCCAGGCGGGCGTCCACTGGGCGCGCACGGAGCCGGTGCGCCGGGTGCGGCAGCGGATGCTGGACACCCCGGCCATCTACCGGCTCGCGGACCGGGCGCTCAAGAGCTACGGCCGCATCCGGACGAAGGGCGAGCCTCGATGAAGGTCGCCGACCTCGAGTCCGCCATGGCCGAGCGGATCGGCCAGGGCTGCCTGCACGTGCCATCCGCGCGGTTCGGGCTGCTGCTGGCGCTGCGCCACTGGTTCGCCCCCGGCGACCGGGTGCTGATCTCCCCCACCAACTGCGAGACCGTGCTGTTCATCGCGCTCGCGGCCGGGCTCACCCCGGTGATGGCGCCGGTGTCGTGGCGCGACGGCAACATCGACGTACCCCGCGTCGACTGGACCGGCCTGGCCGGCGTGCTCACCACACACCTGTACGGCCAGCCCGACCGGGTGGCCGAGCTGCGCGCCGAGTGCGACCGCCGCGGGCTGGTCCTCATCGACGACGCCGCGCACGCCTTCCAGACCGTGGCCGACGGACGCCCGGCCGGCCTGTCCGGGCAGGCGGGCGTCTTCAGCCTGGCCAAGCACGGGCGCGCGATGTCCGGAGGCTTCCTCACCACCGCCGACCCCGGCGCGCTGGCCGAGCTGGCCGCGGCGCGCGAGGAGCTCCTGCTGCCCGGCGGCGCCAGACTGGGCGCGGTGCTCCGGCCGGTGCTCCGCGAGACGATCTACCGCACCGGGCTGGTCCGGCCGGTCTGGCACGCGCTCAAGCGGCTCGGCCTGGTCACCTGGACCGGGCACCGCTACCCCACGACGGCGGCGGAGGTGGCCAAGGCGTCCGGTGACCTCGCGGCGATGGACCCGTGGCTCCGCATCGACCTGGACGACTGGCGGGCACGCGCCGGGTCGGCGCTCCTGCGCTTCCAGCGCTCCCGGATGAAGGTGATCGACCGCGAGCGGGACCGGAGCATGGCCGGGGTCGAGCTGCTGCGCGCCACCCCCTGGGCGGCGCAGGGCGTCCGCGAGGCGCCGGTCCAGCCGCTCCTGCGGGTGCCGCTGCTCGTCGCGGACCGGGACGAGGCCGTCACCGCGCTGGAGGGGCAGGGCGTGGTGCCCGGCTTCATCTACGACCCGCCGCTGGACGATTACCTGTCAATGATTCCCCAAGGCCCCACGCCTGAGATCGCGCGCTGGTGGACGAGCCACGTGCTGCCCGCCGACCCGCTCGACGCCGCCCGCATGGTGCGGCTGCTGGAGCGGCTCGGCGTACGGCCCCTCGATCATCCCGCGCCGGAAGGACCCCCGCCCCATGGCCGGTAACCCACCCGAGATGGCCAGTGACGCACCCCAGCAGACCGGACCCGCCCCCAAGGCAGGGCTCGGCCTGGTGCGCAGGCTGCGGACCGACCTGCGCAACCCGCTGTTCCTGCAGGGCTACGCGCTGATGGCCAACACGGCCGCCACCGCCGTGCTGGGCCTGGGCTACTGGTTCCTGGCCGTACGGCTCTACAGCCCCGCCGCGTTCGGCGAGGGGCAGCTGATGATCACGGCCATGCGCCTGTTCTCCTCGCTGGTCGGGCTCGCCTTCGTCGGGGTCATGGCCAGATTCATCCCGATCTCCGGGCGCGGCACCGCGAAACTGATCCTGCGTGGCTACGGCGTCGCCGGGGTCACCGCCGTGCTGGCGGCGCTGGTCTTCCTGCTGACCCTGCCCCTGTGGGGACCGGCGTACGCGGAGCTGGACGGCCTGCTGCCCGCGCTGTTCTTCCTCGCCTCGGTGCTCGTCTGGACGATCTTCACCTTGCAGGACGTGGTGCTGGCCGGGCTGCGTCAGGCCGTCTGGGTGCCGGTCAACAGCACCCTGTTCGGCGTGCTGAAGATGGGCCTGCTGGTGGCGCTGGCGTTCGCGCTGCCCCAGGGCGGGCTGTTCGGCGGGATCTTCGTCTCTTGGATCGTTCCCACCGCGGCGGCGCTGATCCCGATCAGCTGGCTCATCTTCCGGCGGGCGATTCCCCAGCACGTGACCAGGACCGCCGCCCAGCACACCGTCCCGCCGGGGCTGCGCGAGATCGGCAGGTTCGTGGCCGGTGACTTCTCCGGCACCCTGTCCACGCTCCTGGTCCTCTACCTGGTGCCCGTCATGGTCGGCGCCTGGCTGAACGACCCTGAGCAGTTCGGCTACTTCTCGGTGACCCACACGCTCGGCTGCATGATGGGCCTGCTGGCGGCGAACATGGCGGTCTCGCTGACGGTCGAGGGCTCCCTCGACTCCGCCCGCCTCGCCCAGACCACCCGCAACGCGCTGCGCCGCACCTTCCTCATCGTCGGGCCCATCGTGGCGGTCGTCATCGCGGCGGCCCCGCTGATCCTGCTCGTCTTCGGCTCCGAGCTGTCCGAGGCCGGCACCCCGCTGCTGCGCCTGATGGCGCTGGGCGTGCTGCCGATGGCGCTGGTGGAGATCCGGCTGGGCACACTGCGGGCGCGCAGCGAGGCCAGGAAGCTGGCGATGATCCAGATCGGCATGACGGTGCTGGTGTTCGGCAGCGTCATCGCGCTGTTCCCGGGCTTCGGCGTCACCGGGGTGGGCTACGGACTGCTGATCAGCCAGACGGTGACCGGGCTGTGCGTGCTTCCCGGGCTGCGCAGGATCGTGGCGCTCTCCCGTACCGAGTCCTGACCGGCCGCCCCCGGGGCGGGCCCGGGGGCGGCGGGTCAGGCGGTCACGGTGAGAGCCGGTGCAGGTCGCGCGGGAAAGCGGCGGACTGGCGGATGTTGGCCGCGCCGGTCAGGCGCGCCGTCCAGCGCTCCAGCCCGATGGCGAACCCGCCGTGCGGCGGCATCCCGTACGCGAACGCCTGAAGATAGCCCTCGTACGGCGCCGCGCTCTCACCCCGCTCGGCCAGCGCTCGCAGGTAGTCGCGGTGCCGGTGCAGCCGCTGGCCGCCGGTCACCAGCTCCAGCCCGCGGAACAGCAGGTCGAAGCCGTTGGAGTAGCCGGGACGCGCCGGGTCGGGATGGGTGTAGAAGGGCCGCTTGGCCATCGGGTAGCCGGTCACGAACAGGAACTCCGAGCCGTGCTCCGTCAGCGCCCACCGCGACAGCCACCGCTCCTGGGCCGGGGACAGGTCCGGCTCGTCCTCGCCGGTCATCCGCTGCGCCTCGGTGAAGTGCACGGCCGGGATCTCGGCGGGCACCTCGGGCAGCGTCAGGCCGAGCGTGGCGACGGCTGCGGCGGCCCGCTCGCGTACGGACTCCAGCATGCCCGCCACCGCCTCGCGCAGCACCGCCATCACCTCGCGGTGGTCGCGCACGAAGCCCAGCTCCGCGTCGAGACTGGTGTACTGGGCCAGGTGGCGGACGGTGTCGTGCGGCTCGGCCCGGAAGACCGGCCCCACCTCGTAGACCCGCTCGAACACCCCCACCATCGCCTGCTTGTAGAACTGCGGCGACTGCGCGAGGTAGGCGGGGCGGCCGAAGTAGTCGATGCCGAAGACGTTCGCGCCGGACTCGGTCGCCGAGGCCACGATCTTCGGGGTGTGGACCTCGGTGAAGCCGAGCCCGTCGAGCACCGCCCGGAAGCCTGCCACGCTCGCCGCCGAGATCTCCAGCGGAGCTCTGAGCGCCGGGTGCCGCAGGGTGACCGGGGCGTGGTCGAGGATCGTCGGCAGGGTGGCCGGCACGACCGGGCGGTAGAGGTCGAACGGCGGCGCCTCGACCGGCTCGGACAGCACGTGCAGCTCGGGGCCGGTGAGCTCGACACCGCCCGGCGCCCGGGGGTTGGCCGTCACGGTCCCGGTGACCTCGACGACGCTCTCCTCGCCGGGCAAGTCGCCGCCGTGGCAGACGGCCTGCGCCAGCCCGGCGCGGTCCCGGATGACGAGGAAGGACACGGATTTCAGCAGCCGGCGGCGATGGACCCAGCCGGCGATCGTCACTCGTTGGCCGGCGTGCTCAGTGAGCTCCGCCGACAGGACACGAGAGATCATCACAACTCCTCACGAGGAAGTGCATGACCCCTTGGGAGTGCGGGGGAGAAGGGAACTCCCGGTGCCACCGCACTTTCGCCGCCCGCGAGGGGCGGCCTCCACGACCCGATGACGGGGGTCAGACCGGCGGGGCATTTCCTCCCCGCACTCGGGAGTGTCTTCGCCAGGGGGCGCGGGGCCGCCTTTTCAGCGGTCGGCGGCTCTCTCGGCCCGCGCGGGCCCTGGCTACTCGTCTCCGTCTGCGTGTTGCCGTGGATCGTACCTCAGCGATCCTTCTTCTGCCGCTTCTCCCGGATCTTCATCGTGACCTCGATCGGCGATCCGGCGAAACCGAACTCCTCGCGGATCCGGCGCTCGATGAAGCGGCGGTAGGTGTCCTCCAGCCAGCCCGAGGTGAACAGCACGAACTTGGGCGGCTCGGTCGACGCCTGCGTGGCGAACAGGATCTTCGGCTGCTTGCCGCTGCGCACCGGCGGCGGCGTCGCGTGCACCAGGTCGGTCAGGAACGCGTTGAGCCTGGACGTCGGCACCCGGGTGGACCAGGAGTCCAGCGCCTTCTCCAGCGCGGGCACGAGCCGGTCCATGTGGCGGCCGGTCAGCGCGGAGATGTTGACGCGCAGCGCCCACGGGGTGCGGACGAGCTGCCTGTCGATCTCCCGCTCCAGGTAGTAGCGGCGGTCCTCGTCGACGAGGTCCCACTTGTTGAAGGCCACCACCATGGCCCTGCCGGACTCGATCACCAGGCTGATGATGCGCAGGTCCTGCTCGGTGAGCGGCTCGCTGGCGTCGATCAGCACGATCGCCACCTCCGAGCGGTCGAGCGCGGCCCTGGTGCGCATGGCGGCGTAGAAGTCGGCGCCCTGCAGCTCGCGGTCGCGCCGCCGGATGCCCGCGGTGTCGACGAACCGCCAGGTCTTGTCACCGAGCTCGATCAGCTCGTCGACCGGGTCACGGGTGGTGCCGGCCATCGGGTCGACCAGCACCCGCTCCTGCCCCGCGAGCTTGTTGAGCAGGGAGGACTTGCCCACGTTGGGCTTGCCGAGCAGCGCCACCCGGGCGGGCCCGCGCTTGTCACCGAACGTCACCGCCGGCGTCTCCGGCAGCGCCTCCAGCACCACGTCGAGCAGGTCGCCGCTGGAGCGGCCGTGCAGGGCCGAGACGGCGTACGGCTCGCCGAGGCCGAGCGACCACAGGGCCGCGGCCTCCATCTCGATCTGCTGGTTGTCGACCTTGTTGGCGGTCAGGATGACCGGCTTGCCGGACTGACGCAGGATCGAGCCCACGATCTCGTCGGCGTCGGTGGCGCCCACGGTCGCGTCGACCACGAACAGGATCACGTCCGCCAGCTCAGCGGCGATCTGCGCCTGCTCGGCGATGCGCAGGTTCATCCCGGTGGCGTCGGGGTCCCAGCCGCCGGTGTCGACGACCGTGAACCGGCGTCCGCGCCAGTTGGCTTCGTAGGTGACGCGGTCGCGGGTCACGCCCGGCACGTCCTCGACGACCGCCTCGCGGCGGCCGATGATGCGGTTGACCAGTGTGGACTTGCCGACATTCGGCCGTCCGACGATGGCCACGACCGGCAGCGGAGTGCTGTCGGCCGTTTCCTCGGACACATCTAGCTCGTCGAGGTCAGCCTCGACCCAATTCCCCGTGGACACGATGTCTCATCCTTTTAGAGTCCCGCACCCTCAGGTGCGCTCCTTGACCAGTCTCAGCACCTCCGCGATGACCTCTTCGAGGTTGAACGCGGTGGTGTCGAGCTCGATGGCGCCATCCGCCAGCGAGAGTGGATCTGTCTTGCGTGTCGAGTCCAGCGTGTCGCGCCTGGCCATGGCGGCCTGCTGCGCTCGCGCGGTGGTGCCGGTCAGCTCCGCCGAACGGCGCTGGGCCCGGGCCTCGGCGCTGGCCGTCAGATAGATCTTGACGGGCGCGTCCGGGGCGACGACGGAGCCGATGTCGCGGCCTTCGACCACGATGTCACCGGTGCCGACGATCTCCTGCTGGAGCGCGACGAGCCGCGCCCGCACCTGCGGCACCGCCGCCACGGCGGAGACCGCGGAGGTCACCTCGTCCTGCCTGATCGGCTCACCCACGTCGACGCCGTCGACCTGGATGGACGGGGCGTCGGGGTCGGTGCCGGAGACGATCTCGGGCTCGCCGGAGCGGGCCGCGACCGCGTCGTGATCGGCGAGGTCGACGCCCTGCCGGAGCATCCACCAGGTCATCGCCCGGTATTGTGCCCCGGTGTCCAGGTAGCGCAGTCCCAGCGCGCGAGCGACTCCGCGCGACGCGCTCGACTTGCCCGACCCCGAAGGGCCGTCCATGGCGATGACCAGACCGGCCACGGTCTCTCCCTCTTCACGTTTGACCTAACCTGAAGAGGTTACCGCCTCCCGGTCAGTCACTCACCCAGCTGCCGTGGAAGCCGAGCGGCACCCGGGCCGGCAGGTGCACGGTGGCGACCGGCTCGCCGGTGAAGTCCTGCGCCGACAGGATCACCAGGTCGGCGGCGCCCCGCTCCGGATCGTTGACGAAGGTCATCACGTAGCCGTCGTCCTCGGCCTCGCCCGACTCCACGAACACCGGCTCCCCCACGTAGGCGTCCCGGCCGAACCGCCGCTCCTGCTGGGTGCCGTGCTCCAGGTCGTGCTTGATGAGCGTGTTGTCGAACGCCACGTCCGGGAGGTCCTCCATGGCCACGTCCCGCTGGTGGACCACATCGACCAGGTCATGGGTGGCCACGGTGTAGCCGTAGCGGTACGGCCTGCCGGTGAGCCGCTCGTCCATCCGCGGGAACTCCTGTGTCCGATCGTCCAGCCGGGTCTCGCGCACCGTGCCCGACGCCAGGTCGATCCGCCAGCGGTCCAGCGTGGGGGTGCCGCCCGTGTCGAGGCGGGCGTCGACGAAGCGCTTGGGGTAGCGCACCACGTCGACCACGACCTGGTCGCCGTCGTCGTAGGCGTTGAGCGTGTGGAAGACCCAGCACGGGTTCACCTCGAACCACCGCACCTCGCCGGTCCGGCGGGACAGCAGCCCGAGCCGGGAGGCGTGCTCGTCGTTCCACGCGTACGGCAGCGGCGTGCCCTTCTCGGCATGCGCCATGCTGAAGGTGACGGGCAGATCGTAGAGCACCACGAACCGCTCGGTCAGCGCGAAGTCGTGCATCATGGGCGCGTCCGCGATGGGGATGTCCGTGGTCCGCGTGACGGTGCCCTTGGCGTCGAGCACGATGTGCTGGTGGTGGTCCCAGCCGAAGAAGTACGCCATCGCGTGCAACTCGCCGGTGGCCGGGTCCAGGTGGGTGTGCGCGGCGTATCCGCCGGGCAGCCCGCCGTCGAAGTCGCACGCGCCGATCGTGTCGAGCTCGTAGCTGAGCTCGTACGGCAGCGCCCCCGCCTCCACGGTCGCGAACGTACGGCCGGCCACGCCGATCACGTGCGTGTTGGCCGCGAAGTCCATGCCGCCGTGCGTGGGGCCGGGCCTCGGCTCCTCGCCGAGCCGCCGGGCGACCTCGGCGCTGCGCACCCACCGGTTGCGGTACCACTCGGCGCGGCCGTCGCGCAGCCGCACCCCGTGCACCATGCCCTCGCCCAGGAACAGGTGGGAGGCGCCCGGGTCGTCGAGGCCGAGCGGGTTGGGGCCGTTGCGCAGGTAGCGGCCGTTCAGCTCGGCGGGGATGCGGCCGGTGACCGCCAGGTCGAAGGCGGTGATCTCGTCGGTGACGGGGGCGAGGCCACCTCGGTAAGGCGTCGACATCAGGGGATCCTCTCGTCGTGCGTCAGGAAGGAACGTCGCGTGTCGGGACGGAATGTCGTGCGTCAGGAACACCGTGGGTCAGGAAGGAACGTCGCCTGTCAGGAAAGGGCTGAGCACCGAGGCGCAGAGCAGCCGGTAGCGCTGCTCCCCCTCGGCTCGGTCGAAGAAGCCCGCGAGCTCCAGGCTGACCGCGCCGTGCATGGCCATCCAGAGCACGTCGGCGATCTCCGCGTCGGAGCCGCCGTGCAGCAGCCCGTGCGCCAGGCAGCGGCGGACCCCGGCCACGAGCAGGTCGAAGGACCTCTTCGCCTCCTGCCTGGCCTCGGGGCTCGGGGTGAAGCCGGGCACGCCCCCTTGGAACATGACGCGGTAATAGTCCGGCTGGTCCAGCGCGTAGCTCCGGTAGGCGTCGATGCCGGCCCGCAGGTGCGTCATGGCGTCCGGGCCGGGGGGCGCGGCCAGCAACCGCCGCTCGAACCTGGCGAACCCCTCCAGCCAGAGCGCCTCGCTGAGCCCGTCCTTGCCGCCGAAGAGCGTGTAGATCACTTTGGTGGAGCAGCCGACCTCGGCGGAGATGCGGCGCACGGTCAGTGAGGCCGGGCCTTCGGTGATCAGGAGGTGCGTGGCGGCGTCCAGGATCGCGGCCCTGACGACATCCTGGCCCTCGCGCTGGGCTTGCTGATAAGTGGTGACGCTCATCCGAAACATCGTTTCTGTCCGGTAACACTGTTACCCACTCTTTGTACGCCCCTCTCAACGCCCCGTCAAGCACGAGTAAGCGCGGTGTTCCCGGAAAGGAAGGCATGGGGCGAAGGAGCCGAGATGGCGGATTTGAGAGACCTGGTCGGCAGGGTGACGGTGGTGGTCGCCACCAGGAACCGGCTCCGCGCGCTCCAGCGCTCGCTCCCCCACCATCCCAGCCCGGTGATCCTGGTCGACAACGGCTCCACGGACGGCACCGTCGGCTTCGTCCAGCGCCACTTCCCGCACGTGCGCGTCGTCGAGGCCGGCCGCAACCTGGGCGCGCCCGCCCGCAACCTGGGCGTCGAGCTGGCCGAGACGCCCTACGTGGCCTTCGCCGACGACGACTCCTGGTGGGCCGCCGGCGCGCTGGACCTGGCCGCCGACGTCCTCGACGCGCACCCACGGCTGGCCATGCTCGGCGCCCGCGTCCTCGTCGGGGCCGAGCAGCGGCTCGATCCGGTGAGCGAGGAGATGCGGCGCTCACCTCTCGGCGTACAGGACGACCTGCCGGGGCCCAGCGTGCTCGGCTTCCTGGCGTGCGGGGCGGTGGTGCGCAAGAAGGCGTTTCTGGAAGCGGGCGGATTCGACGAGGTGATCTTCTTCTTCGGCGAGGAGGAGCGCCTGGCCATGGACCTGGCCGCCCAGGGCTGGGGGCTCGCCTACGTCGACGCCGTGGTGGCGCACCACCATCCGTCGCCGCCCCGCGACCCCGCCGGACGGCAGGCGCTGGCGGTGCGCAACGCCGTGCTCACCGCCGTCCTGCGCCGCCCCTGGCGCGTGGTGGCCCTGCGCTCGCTCGGCGCCCTGCGCCGCGGCCCCCTGGGCTGGCGCGGACTGCGTACGACGCTGCCACGCCTGCCCCAGGCGCTGGCCCAGCGCCGGCAGCTCCCACCCGACGTCGAGCAGGCACGCCGCACCCTCGAACGCGGTTACGGTACGTGACCAAAAGGGTAGCAATGCGTCATGACTACTGCACCTAACCCCATTCAGCTACAGAAGCACCTCAAGGGTGTCGACTATCCCGCCAGCAAGTCCGACCTGGTGGCGACGGCCCGCGAGCAGGGCGCGGACCAGGACATCATCTCAGCGCTGGAGGCCATGCCCGACCGCGAGTACGACGGCCCGAACGCCGTCAGCCAGGCCGTCACCCAACGCTGACCCCACCACGGGAAGGGCCCGGCGCGGATCGGCACCGCGCCCTTCCGCGCTCCGGCGTCAGGGAAGCTGCCAGTCCCGTTCGCGCAGGGCCTGGGCGAGCACCGGGGCCGAGTCCGGCTGCACCGACAGCTCCGCGATGCCGAGCGGCAGGCCGGGCGCGTGCTCCAGGCGCACGTCCTCGACGTTGACGCCGACCTCGTCGCAGATCTGGAAGAGCCGGGCGAGCTGGCCCGGACGGTCGCCGATGACGACCTGGACGACGACGTAGGCGGGAGCCGGGCCGCCGTGCTTGCCCGGGATGCGGTCGTGGCCCGCGACGCCGCGCTTGAGCAACTGGGTGATCTCGCCGTGTGCCGTGCCGTCGCCGTCAGCCAGCGCGCGCAGCGCGGACGCGGCCTCGGCCAGGTCGTGGGAGACCGCCTCCAGCACCTCGGCGACCGGAGCGGCGTTGCCCGACAGGATGCCCAGCCACAGGCCGGGGTCGCCGCCCGCGATCCGGGTCACGTCGCGCACCCCCTGCCCCGCCAGGCCGAGCGCGACCTCGGTGGCGTCGGACAGGCGCGCCGCGACCGCCGCCGCGGCCACATGCGGAGCGTGCGAGACGACCGCCACCGCCCTGTCGTGATCGACGGCGTCCACCTCGACCGGGTTGGCGCCGCACAGCTCGATCAGCCGCAGCACGGCCGCCCTGGCCGCGCCGGACGCCTCGGCCGTCGGGCAGATCGCCCACGGCCGGCCCAGGAACAGGTCCGCGCGGCCCGCGCCGGGCCCGGACTTCTCCCGCCCGGCGAGGGGATGAGAAGCCACATAGCTGGTCAGATCGCAGCCGAGCCGGGCGGCGCACTCGATCGGCTCCGCCTTGACGCTCGCCACGTCGGTGTAGAACCGGGCGACGCCGCCCTTCTGCAGCGACAGCAGCTCGTCGGCGACCTGGCCCGGCGGCACCGCGATCACCGCGAGGTCGATCGCCTCCGCCCGCCGCTCGTCCGGCTGCCACTCCTCCCCCGCGCCCAGCTCGCGCGCCAGCCGGACGGCGCCCTGGTCACGGTCGGCGAGCAGCACCCGCACGCCCTTCTGACGCAGCGCCAGCGCCAGCGAGGTGCCGATGAGACCGGTGCCCACCACCAGAACGGTGCGGAGTTCGGAGGCCATGTCTTCGTCCCGGATGCTTGATTACTGAGCGATGTCCTGGCGCAGCGCGACGGCGCCACGCAGGTAGACGTGCTGGATGGCGGCGCGCGGCCGGTCGGTCTCCACATGCGCCATGAGCCGCACCACCCGGGGCAGCGCGCCGGGCACGTCGATCTCGGTGGTGCAGATCAGCGGCACATCGTGGAAGCCCAGCTTGCGCGCCGCCAGCGCGGGAAACTCCGCGGTCAGGTCGGGCGTCGCCGTGAACAGCACGCTGATCACGTCATCCGTGGTGAGCTCGTTGCGCGCCATGATCTGGGCGACCAGCTCGGTCGTCCCCTCGATGATCGAGTCGCGGTCGTCGGCACCCACCTGGATGGCCCCGCGGATCGCCCTCACCATGCGCTTCGCTCCTTCTATAAGCGGGAGAGCCCGTGCGGAGATACGCACGGGCTCCTGCGTTCTGGCCAGATTACAGCTTCACCGCCGCGTACAGTTCGCCCACTTCCTTCAGGCTCAGCGACCTGATGGTGCCGGGCTTGGTACGGCCCAGCTTGACGGGCCCGAACTCGATCCTGGCCAGGTCGATGATCCGGTGACCCGCCTCTTCGAGCATGCGCCGTACGACATGCTTGCGGCCCTCGTGCAGCACCACCTCGACCAGCGCCTGCTGGCCGTGCTCCTGCACGATCGCGAAGCTGTCGGCCTTGGCCAGGCCGTCCTCCAGCTCGATCCCCTGCTTGAGCCTGCGGCCCAGGTCGCGCGGGATCGGGCCGGGGACCTTGGCCCAGTATTTCTTCTGCACGCCATAGCTCGGGTGCGTCAGCCGGTTGGCCAGCTCACCGTCGTTGGTGAGCAGCAGCAGGCCCTCGGTCTCGGTGTCGAGCCGGCCCACGTGGAACAGCCGCGGCGCGAGCTCTTCCACATAGTCGGCCAGGCACGGCCGCCCCTGCGGGTCGTCCATGGTGGAGACCACGCCGATGGGCTTGTTCAGCGCGTAGTAGACCAGGTCGGGCGCGGTCGGGATGCGCTTGCCGTCCACGTGGATGATCTGCGTGGCCGGGTCCACCTTGGCCCCGAACCGCCGCACGACCTGCCCGTTCACGGTGACACGACCGTCACCGATCATCTCCTCGCAGGCACGCCGGCTGGCCACGCCCGCCTGGGCGAGCACCTTCTGCAGCCGGACGCCGCCCGGCACCTCGGTGGTGTCCCGCTCGTCGGTGTAGCCCGCGGGGAAGAGGGCGGGGTCACGCATCGGCTGACGCGCCGTCTTGAACCGGTCCCTGGGCGCCTGCGCCCGCCCGCCACGGCTGTCGCCGTAGCCGGCGCGCGGCGAGCCGCCGACCGTCTGCACGTCATCTCGTCTCGGGGTACGGCCACCGTCCCGGGTACGGCCGGCTCCCTCGTCACGCCTGCCGAACCTGGCGCGGGTCGTGCCTCCCTGGGAGGCGCCTTCCCTGCGCCCGCTGCGGTCGGCCTTGAACCCGCCACGGTTCTCGCGGTCACCACCGCCGCGCACCGGACGGGACCCGCCACGATCGTCCCGCGAGCCCGTACGGCCCTCGTCACGGCCGCCACGCGAGTCCGAGCGGAAGTCACCACGAGACGTCGAGCCCTCACCGGGTGCGGAGCTGTAGCCCTCACGGGAGCTGGAGCCCTCACGCTCGCGGTGAGCGGAACCCTCACGGGAGGTCGACCCGTAACCGTCCCGGGAGGCGGAACCAGAACCCTCGCGGGAACCGTAGCCCCCACGGGAGCCTGAACCCTCGCGGGAGCCGGATCCCTCGCGGGAACCGTAGCCGTCGCGGGAGGTAGAACCGGAGCGCTCGCGCGAGGTCGAGCCGTAGCCCTCACGAGATGCTGAGCCGTAGCCCTCGCGGGAGCTGGAGCCCGCACGGGAGCCAGAGCCCTCGCGGGAAGGGGAGCCATAGCTCTCGCGGCCGCCGGGGCGGGAGTCATAGCCGCGCTCGGACCTGCCGCCGGCGAAGCCCGTACGCTCGCGGCTGTCACGCCCCGGGGACCTGCCGTACCTGGCGCGGGCCCCGCCACGGTCGGCGCGGAGCGAGTCACGGCCGGATCCGGCTTCGCTCCTGGAGTCGCGGCCATAGCCACGACCGGCGTCGTCACGGCGGGGGCCGCCGCGAGAATCGGTGCGGGGCGCGCCACCGCGAGAATCGTCGCGGCGGAATCCACCACGGGAATCGTCGCGGCCACCCCGGTCATCGCGGTCGTCGCGGCGGAACCCACCGCGGTCGTCGCCACGGGAACTCCCCCGCGAACCGCCGCGGTCATCGTTGCGCGACGTCGTCCGCGAAGCGCCGTAGCCGCCGCGCGAGCCGCCACGGTCGTCGCGGGAACCGCCGCGCGGGCCGCCGAAGCCGCCGCCGCGCGAGTCACCGCCACGGGAGCCGCCGCGCGGGCCACCACGGCTGTCGCCACGGGAGTCATCGCGACGCGGGCCGCCGCGCGCGTCACCGCGTGAGTCGTCGCGGCGCGGGCCGCGTACCTCACCACGGGAATCGTCGCGGCGCGGGCCGCGTGCCTCACCGCGTGAGTCGTCACGGCGGGGAGCATGCGCGTCGCTGCGGGTGTCGTCTCGGTGGGAACCGCCGCGGTCGTCGCGGCGGGGACCGTCACGGAAGTCGTCGCGGCGGGGACCGCCGCGCGAGTCGTCCGAACGGAAGGCGGGACGTCCACCACGGCCTGCGCCGCCGGTGCGTCCACGACCGCGTCCATCACCGGACGGGGTGCTTCGCCTGTTGATCACTTTGTTGTCTCCTCGAGGTTTTCCACGTCGTCGGGGAGGAAGGGCGCGAGCTCAGGAAGCTCGCTCAGATCCTTCAGTCCCAGACGTTCAAGGAAGTATGAGCTTGTCCGGTAGAGCAATGCTTGGCTCTCCGGGTCGGAACCGGCCTCTTCGACCAGCCCCCTCGCGACGAGCGTCCGTATGACGCCATCGCTGTTGACACCGCGTACCGCGGCTACGCGAGCGCGGCTCACCGGTTGCCGGTAGGCCACGACCGCAAGTGTTTCCAGCGCGGCTTGGGTCAGCCGCGTCTGCTGGCCGTCACGGACGAACCGCTCGACCAGTTGCGCACAGTCGGCGCGCGTGTAGTAACGCCAGCCGCCTGCGACCTGTCTCAGATCGAAACCCCGTGCGGCGGCAGTGTATTCCTCGGACAGCTCCCGCAGGGCCGCCGCCACCTCCTGTGTGGGGCGCTCCAGCACCTGAGCGAGGGTGATTTCGGCGACGGGCTCGTCGACGACCAGCATGATGGCTTCGAGCGCCGCCTTGAGGCCAGGCCCTTCCACCTGCTCCTCAACGGACGCCGCCACAGCGGACGCGCCCGTTGCGCCGAACTCCACCGTCCCAGTACTCACCGCACCGGCGCCAGAAAAAGCCACCGGCGAATCCTCCCCCACACTCCCGGCACCCTCTGCGCGCCCGGCAGCCTCGGAACCCTCGGCGCTCCCGGCGCCCTCCGCGCGCCCGGCGCCCTCGGCAGTCCCGGCACCCGCAGCGCTCTCGGTGCCCCGTGCGGTGTCGATGCCCCGTGCGGTGTCGGTGCCGTCGGTGCCGGAAGGATCAGTGCCTGGGTCGGTGACGGCCGGGGTAAGGGCGGCATTGGCTCCAGCGGCATCAGGCCCAGCGCCGTCAAAACCAGCGCCGTCAAGACCAGCGGCATCCAGGTCAGCGGCATCTAGGTCAGCGCCGTCCGAACCAGTGGCGTCGAGGGCCTCAATTGAGTCAGAGGGCTTGGGGGTGGGGATTGGTTCGGGGTCGGGGGGTGGGGAGGCGAGGGAGCCTGGGAGGGTCATCCAGGCGGGGATCCGGTCCGTGTCGGGGGCCTCGTCGGGGTGGTCAGTCATCTGCAGGCTTCTCCGGACTCTCCTCGTAGTCGTCGCCCACCGAGACGTCACCGTCGTCGGCGCCTGTCCAGGTCACGTGCAGGTCGCCGAGTGGTTCGAGCTGGTCGAACGTGACGGCCGACTCCCGGAAGAGCTCCAGGACGGCCAGGAAGCGGGCGATGACCTCGTAGGTGCCCTCGCAGTCGGCGACCAGGGCCCGGAAGGTGGCCCTGCGCATCCGGCGCAGGCGCTGGATCAGGATAGCGGCTTGCTCGCGGACGCTGGCGAGCGGTTGGTAGATGTGGCCGACGTTGACGGTCGGGGGGAGCTTGGGGGTGAAGGCGCGGGCGGCGATCCTGGCGAGCTGTTCGGGGCCGATGCCGAGGATGAGCTCGGGCAGCAGGTCGGCGAACTGGGCCTCCAGGGGCGCGGTCCGGGGGAAGCGAAGAGCCTCGGAGGCCATCCGCCCGGCGAAGACCTTGGCCACCTCCTTGTAGGCCTTGTACTGCAGGAGGCGGGCGAACAGCAGGTCGCGGGCCTCCAGCAGGGCCAGGTCCTCCTCGTCCTCGACCTCGCCCGAGGGCAGCAGCCGGGCCGCCTTGAGGTCCAGGAGGGTGGCGGCGATCAGCAGGAAGTGGCTGGTCTGGTCGAGGTCCCACACCGGGCTGCGGGAGCGGATGTAGGCGATGAACTCGTCGGTGACCTGGGAGAGGGAGATCTCGGTGATGTCGAGCTTGTGCTTGGAGATCAGGCCCAGCAGCAGATCGAAGGGTCCCTCGAAGACGTCCAGGTGAACCTGGAAACCCTGAGGCTCGGTCTGCTGCTCGGTCACCTGGCCATTGTCGCAGCCGCGGGCCAGCGCGACAGCACTTCGCGCGCGAGCTCGCGGTAGGCGTTGGCGCCCAGGGACGACGGGTCGAAGGTGGTGATCGGCTCGCCGGCGACGGTGGCGTCGGGGAAGCGGACGGTCCGGTTGATCACCGTGTGGAAGACCTTGTCGCCGAACGCCTCGACGACGCGGGCGAGGACTTCGCGGCCGTGCAGGGTGCGGGCGTCGTACATGGTGGCGAGCAGACCCTCGATCTCAAGGTCCTCGTTGAGGCGCTCCTGGACCTTGGTGATGGTGTCCATGAGCAGCGCGACGCCGCGCAGAGCGAAGAACTCGCACTCCAGCGGCACCATGACGCCCTGCGCGCAGGTGAGGGCGTTGATGGTGAGCAGGCCGAGCGACGGCTGGCAGTCGATGAGGCACACGTCGTAGTGCGGCAGCAGCGGCTTGATGACGCGGCCGAGCACCTGCTCGCGGGCGACCTCGGTGACCAGCTGGACTTCGGCGGCCGACAGGTCGATGTTGCTGGGCAGCAGGTCGAGGCCCTCGACGCCGGTTTCGAGCAGCACGTCCTCGGCGGTGACGTTGCGCTCCATCAGCAGGTTGTAGACCGTGAGGTCGAGCTGGAGCGGGTTGATGCCGAGGCCGACGGACAGGGCGCCCTGCGGGTCGAAGTCGACGAGCAGCACCTTGAGGCCGTATTCGACGAGGGCGGCGCCGAGGTTGATGGTGGTGGTGGTCTTGCCGACCCCACCCTTCTGGTTGACCATGGCGACCACGCGCGCCGGGCCGTGCGTCACGGGCGCGACCGGCTCGGGGAACACCGGCCGGGGCCGCCGCGTGGGGCCCAGATTGACGCCGCTGGAAGGCGCGTTGGTCTTGGTGTCACCCCAGGGGTTGTCGGGGGTCCCCGGGGTCGAACCGTTGGTCTTCACAGTCACCAGCTCGAACCTCCCTGACGATCCCGAACCGGACCGTCCGGACGGACACTATGGCGTCACCACCAAACCCGGCAAGGCGGCACGCCGGAGTCACACGCGCAAAGGGGGCACGCCGGAGTGCCGCGTGACCCAGAAAACTATAGATCACTTCAGGGCACGGGGATGCGCCGCGGCGTAGACCTCGCGGAGCTTGTCGACGGTGACCAGGGTGTAGACCTGGGTGGTCGTCACCGAGGCGTGGCCGAGCAGCTCCTGGACCACCCTAACGTCGGCGCCGCCGTCGAGGAGGTGGGTTGCGAAGGAATGGCGGAGAACGTGCGGAGATATCCCGGCGAGTCCGGCTCGGTCGGCGGCGGACTGCAGCACCTCCCAGGCGCCCTGCCTGGTCAGCCGCCCGCCCCGGGCGTTGAGGAACACCGCGGGGGTGCCGCGGCCGTGGGCGAGCAGGCCGGGCCTGGCTCTGACCAGGTAGGCGTCGAGTGCCGAGCGGGCGTAGCGGCCGAGGGGGACCACTCTGGCCCGGCCGCCCTTGCCGCGCAGCAGCACCTGCTCGTGCTCCAGGTCGTCGACCGCCAGGCCGATGGCTTCGGAGATGCGGGCGCCGGTGCCGTACAGGACTTCGAGCAGGGCGCGGTTGCGGAGGGTGAGGGGCGCGCCGTCGGGGCCGGAGGCGGCGATGAGCCGCTCGACCTCGTCGACGGCGACGGCCTTGGGGAGCCTGCGGAGCTGGCGCGGCGGTCGTACGGCGCGGGCGGGGTCGTGCTGGGTGGCCCCCTCGCGCAGCGCGAAGCGGTGCAGGCCGCGGACGGCGGAGACGGCGCGGGCGGCCGAGCCGGCCACGAGGGCGGGATGTTCGCCGTCGCCTTCGCGCAGCGCGACGAGGAAGGCCCGCACGTCGGCCTCCCCCACCTCGTCGAGGCGGAGGCGGCCGCGGGCCCGCAGGTGCTCCAGATAGCGGCGCAGGTCACGACGGTAGGACGCGAGCGTGTTGGCAGCCAGGCCCCGCTCCACCGCCAGATGGGCGAGGTAGCTGGAGAGCACCGCCTCCACGGCTCTGGTCCTTCCGTCAGGCCTCGGGTGCGTCGGCGGGGCGCATCAGGCCGAACCCCTCAACCGAAGCCGCGTACGCGGCGAGGATACCGGCCACCGCCGGGGAATTGTGGATCATTCCCATGAGGGCTTTCTCGACGGCGTCGGCCAGCGGCACCCATTCGACCGGCATGCCGATCTCCTCGTGCCGGTGGACGAAGCCGTTCTCCTCCTCGGGGATCTTCGTCAGGTCGCGGGCCAGGAAGACGCGGATGCGCTCGTCGGACATGCCGGGCGAGGTGTAGAGGTCGACCAGGGTGTGCCAGGTGCGGGCGCGGTAGCCGGCCTCCTCGGCGAGCTCCCTGGCGGCCCCGGTGACCAGCGATTCGCCTTCTACGTCGCGCAGTCCGGCGGGCAGCTCCCACAGCAGGTGGCGCGTCGGGTGGCGGTACTGCCGGATGAGCAGGACCCGGTCGTTGTCGTCGAGCGCCACCACGGCGACGGAGCCGGGATGGATCACGTAGTCGCGGTCGGCGTCCTCGTCGCCGGGCATCCGCACGGTGTCGGTGACGACGTCTATGACGTACCCGCTGAAGCGCCGCTTGGACTCCACGACGTCCCACGCCTCGGGCGTGTCCTCGATCTTCACTTGGTCACCTTGTCTGCGAAGCGGCTGTCGGCGTAGACGAGGGCGGCGGTGATGAGCCCCTTGAACATCGGGTTGGCCCGGGTCGGCCGGGAGCGGAACTCGGGGTGCGCCTGGGTGCCGATGAAGAACGGGTGCGTCTCGGGGGGCAGCTCGGTGTACTCGACCAGGCGGCCGTCGGGCGAGAGCCCGGAGAAGACCAGCCCGACCTTCTCCAGCTTGGCGCGGTAGGCGTTGTTGACTTCGTAGCGGTGACGGTGGCGCTCGTCGACCTTGGCCTTGCCGCCGTAGAGCTTGCGGGCCAGCGTGCCGTCGCCGAGCTTGGCGGTGTAGCTGCCCAGGCGCATGGTGCCGCCCATGTCGCGCTCGCCGGCGACGACGTCCTCCTGGTCGGCCATGGTGGAGATGACGGCGTGCTTGGTGTCGGGGTCGAACTCAGCGGAGTTGGCCTCGGTGATGCCGGCCATGTTGCGGGCCGCCTCGATGACCATGCCCTGCATGCCGAGGCAGATGCCGAGCAGCGGGATCTTGTGCTCCCTGGCGTGCCGGATGGCGCCGATCTTGCCCTCGATGCCGCGCACGCCGAACCCGCCGGGGATCAGCACGCCGTCGACGCCGTCGAGCTCGCGCTCGGCGCCTTCGGGGCTCTCGCAGTCGTCGCTCTTGACCCAGCGGATGTTGACGCGGGCGTCGTTGGCGAAGCCACCGGCGCGCAGCGCCTCGGTGACCGACAGGTAGGCGTCCGGCAGGTCGATGTACTTGCCGACCAGGGCGATGGTGACCTCCTTGGCCGGGCGGTGCACGCGGCGCAGGAGCTCCTCCCACTCCTTCCAGTCGACGTCCCGGAACGGCAGGCCGAGCCGGCGTACGACGTAGGCGTCGAGGCCCTCGGAGTGCAGCACCTTGGGGATGTCGTAGATGGAGGCGGCGTCGACGCAGCTGACCACGGCGTCCTCGTCCACGTCGCACATCAGGCTGATCTTGCGCTTGATCGCCACCTGCACGGGCCGGTCGGAGCGCAGCACGATGGCGTCGGGCTGGATGCCGATGCTGCGCAGCGCGGCCACGCTGTGCTGGGTGGGCTTGGTCTTGAGCTCGCCGGAGGGGCCGATGTAGGGCAGCAGGGAGACGTGCAGGAAGAAGACGTTGTCGCGGCCGACCTCGTGCCTGATCTGCCGCACCGCCTCCAGGAACGGCAGCGACTCGATGTCGCCGACCGTGCCGCCCACCTCGGTGATCACCACGTCCACCTCGGGGCCCGCCATGCCACGGATGCGGTCCTTGATCTCGTTGGTGATGTGCGGGATGACCTGGACGGTGTCGCCGAGGTATTCGCCGCGCCGCTCCTTGGCGATCACGTTGGAGTAGACCTGGCCCGTGGTCACGTTGGCCGAGCCGTGCAGGTGGGTGTCGAGGAAGCGCTCGTAGTGGCCGACGTCGAGGTCCGTCTCGGCGCCATCGTCGGTGACGAAGACCTCGCCGTGCTGGAACGGGTTCATGGTGCCGGGGTCGACGTTGAGGTAGGGGTCCAGTTTCTGCATCGTGACGCGCAGTCCGCGTCCCTTGAGCAGGCGGCCGAGGCTGGATGCCGTGAGCCCCTTGCCGAGACTGGAGGCGACACCGCCGGTGACGAACAGATGCTTGGTTTGCGATGCGCTGCGCAAGGAGGCTCCCGTGGCTCGAGGTGTGGTCAAGTGTCCACGGGCTCTCAGGATATCAAACAACGTCCCCGACATGCCCGAACAGGGCGACCTAGCGGTAACTTTGGTCCTTATGTCACTTGTACGGCGGGCGGTGGGCACGCTCATCCACCGTGCCTACGCGGCGATCCGCAGCGCGGGCGCCATCACCCCGGCCTCTCCGGGAGGTCACGCGTTCCGCCGCCTGGGTGACGGCGCGAAGATCGCTTTCCCACCGGGGGCGATCTTCGGCGAGCAGTGGATCGAGATCGGTGACCACACCCTGATCGGTGAGCGCGTGTCGCTGTCGTGCGGCATGTGGCCGGGCGCCGACCTGGGCCCGGACTCGATCCTGCGGATCGGCCCGAGCTGCTCGATCGGCCGCGGCTCGCACATCGTCGCCCACCAGTCGATCGACATCGGCGCCGACGTCTTCACCGGCCCGTACGTCTACATCACCGACCAGAACCACGTCTACGACGACCCCGAGACGCCGATCGGCAGGCAGTGGCCGCGCAACAGCCCGGTCTCGATCGGCTCGGGGTCCTGGCTCGGCACGGGCGCGATCATCCTGCCGGGGACCAGGCTGGGCCGCCAGTGCGTGGTGGCGGGCGGCGCGGTGGTGCGCGGCGAGTTCCCCGACCACAGCGTGGTGGCGGGCGTGCCGGCCAAGCTGGTACGCAGCTACGACGCGGACTTAGGCTGGCACGCGAACGACCGCTTGGTCACCACCTGGACCGAGCATGCTTCTGGCGGTTAGCGTCAGATCATGCGGACCGCTATCTGCGAACGCCTCGGCGTCGAATTCCCCCTGTTCGCCTTCAGCCACTGCCGCGACGTGGTGGCCGCGGTCACCAACGCGGGCGGTTTCGGCGTGCTCGGCGCGATCGCGTACACACCCGAGCAGCTCGACACCGAGCTCACCTGGATCGACGAGCAGGTGGGCGGCCGACCGTACGGCGTGGACGTGCTCGTGCCCGGCAAGGTCGACGCGTCCGCGCTGGACGGGGGCGCGCGGCTGGCCGAGTCCATCCCCGAACGGCACCGCGACTTCGTCACCCACCTGCTGTCGAAGTACGGCGTGAGCGGCCCGGCGCCGGTGGCCCGCGCCTCGGCGGACGAGCTCGGCAGGCGGGTGACCGCGGCGGGCGCGACCGGGCTGGTCGAGGTGGCGCTCAAGCACCCGATCGGGCTGATCGCCAGCGCGCTGGGGCCGCCGCCGCCGGAGATGGTGGCCGGCGCGCGGGCGGCAGGGGTGCCGGTCGCGGCGCTGGTCGGCACCGTGGAGCACGCGCGCAGGCAGGTGGCGGCGGGCGCCGACCTGATCGTCGCGCAGGGCACCGAGGCGGGCGGCCACACCGGCGAGATCTCCACGATGGTGCTGGTGCCGCAGGTGGTCGACGCCGTGGCGCCGGTTCCGGTGCTGGCGGCGGGCGGCATCGCCTCGGGGCGGCAGATGGCCGCGGCCATGGCGCTCGGGGCGCAGGGCGTGTGGTGCGGCTCGGTCTGGCTGACCACCGAGGAGGCCGAGACCGCGCCCGCGGTGAAGCGGAAGCTGCTGGCCGCCTCCTCACTCGACACGGTCCGGTCCCGCTCCCGTACCGGCAAACCGGCCCGGCAGCTCAGGTCCGCCTGGACCGAGGAGTGGGACGCCGGCCAGGAGAGCCCGGGACCGCTCGGCATGCCGCTGCAGATGCTGGTGGCCGAGACCGCCATGCAGCGCATCGGCCAGGCCGCCGAGCGGGGCGAGCCCGGCGCGGTGGAGCTGGCCAACTACTTCGTCGGGCAGGTCGTGGGCCAGCTCGACCGGGTCAGGCCGGCCCGCGAGGTGGTCTACGAGATGGTGAGCGAGTTCGGTGACGCGGTGGAGCGGCTGGCCCGGCTCTCCCGGTGACGGACCGCCTCGGGGCCTTACCGGAGCTGCTGCGCGGCACCGGGGTCCCGGCGCACGTGCAGATCGAGCGGTGGCTGCTGGAGTCGATCGCGGGCGGCGAGATGGAGCCCGGCGACCGGCTGCCCGGCGAGCGGGCGCTGGCCGCGCGGCTCGGCGTGAGCCGGATGACGCTCCGGCAGGCGCTGGCCACGCTGGAGCGTGACGGCGTGCTGGTGCGGGTGCCCGGCCGGCGCGGCGGCGCGTTCGTGACCGAGCCGCGCATCGAGTGCGACCTGACGGGGCTGGCCGGGTTCACCGAGCAGATGCGGCGCGCGCACCTGCGGGCCGAGGCGCGGATCCTGGTGGCCGCCACCGTGCCCGCCTCCCCCGCCGTGGCCGCCGCGCTGGAGGTACCGCCCGGCGAGCCCGTGCACGAGGTGGCGCGGGTGCGCTCGGCCGGGCAGACACCGGTGGCGCTCGAACGGTCCTTCTTCCCCGCCCTGCCGGGCTTCCTGGCGCAGGATCTCGGCGGGTCGCTGTACGCGCTGCTCGCCGGGCGCTACGACCTGGCGCCACGCACCGCGCTGGAGCACCTGGACCCGGTCATCGCCGCGCCCGCCGAGGCGGCCGAGCTCGGCATCGAGCCGGGCACGCCGCTCATGCTGATCGAGCGGACCGCCTACGCCGAGGACGGCGTCCCGGTGGAGTACGCGCGCGACCTGTTCCGCCCCGACCGGGTGCGCGTCTCGGTGCGCAGCGGGGTCAGCGCAGCCGCTCCCCCGCCGGGTCGTACAGCGGATCACTGACCACGCTCCCGGCCACCCAGGCGCCTTCCACCTCGACCTCCACCTTGGTGCCGGGCTCGGCCTCCAGGTAGGCGTAGGCGATGGACGACGCCACCGTGTGGCCGTAGCCGCCGGAGGTCACGCGGGCCACCACCTGCCCGTCGATCCGTACCGGCTCGTTGCCGAGGGCGACGGCCGCGGGGTCGCCGAGCGTGAGGCAGCGCAGCCTGCGCGCCGGGTGCGGGTCCAGCGCGTCCTTGCCGAGGAAGTCCTTGTCCCGCTTGACGCAGAAGCCCAGCCCGGCTTCGTACGGGGTCGTCTCCGGGCCGAGGTCGGCGCCCCAGACGCGGTAGCCCTTCTCCAGGCGCAGGCTGTCGATGGCCTTGTAGCCCCCGGCCAGCATCCCCTGCGGCTCGCCCGCCCGCCACAGCGCCTGCCAGAGCGCCAGGCCGTACTCGCTGGAGCAGTAGAGCTCCCAGCCGAGCTCGCCCACGAACGTCACGCGCAGCGCCAGCACCGGCACGTCGCCGACGGTGAGCTCCCGTGAGGTCAGGAACGGGAACTCCAGCGGGTCGGGGGTGAGGGTGGACAGGATGTCGCGGGCGCGTGGCCCCCACAGGCCGAAGCAGGCGTACTGGCCGGTCACGTCCGCGACGCGCACGTCGGCGCCGCGCAGCCGGGCCTGCTTGCGCAGCCAGCCCAGGTCGTGCGAGCCGAAGGCGGTGCCGGTGACGATGAGGAACTCCCGCTCGGCCCGCCTGGTGACGGTGAAGTCGCACTCGATGCCGCCCCGGCGGTTGAGCGCCTGGGTGTAGGTGACCGCGCCGACCTCGCGGGCCACCCGGTTGTCGCAGACCCATTCCAGCAGCGACGCCGCGTCCGGGCCGGTGACCTCGATCTTGGCGAACGAGCTCTCGTCGAACAGGCCCGCCGCCGAGCGGGTGGCCCGGTGCTCGGCTGCGATCGCGGGTGAGAAGTTGCGCCCGGCCCAGCCTCTCGGCCGCTGCCCGTCCGCGCCCTCGGCGTTGCGCTCGTAGTGGTTGACCCGTTCCCAGCCCGCCTTCTCGCCGAAGACCGCGCCGTGCGCGGCGTGCCAGCCGTAGACCGGGGAGACCCGGAGCGGGCGGCCCGCCGAGCGCTCGTCGCCCGGGTAGCGGATGTCGTAGTAGGTCTCGTAGTTCTCCACGGCGCGGGCCAGCGTGTAGGACGGCGAGCGGTACTGGCGGCCGAAGCGGCGGATGTCCATGTGCCAGACGTCCATGCTGGGCTCGCCCTCGACGATCCACTCGGCCATGACCTTGCCGATGCCGCCCGCCCCGGCGATGCCGTGCGCGCAGAACCCGGCCGCCACGTAGAAGCCGCCGACCTCGGTCTCGCCCAGGCAGAACTCGTTGTCCGGGGTGAACGCCTCCGGCCCGTTGATCAGCTTGCGGATGCCGACGTCGCCCATGGCGGGCACCCGGATCCGGGAGTTGTCGGAGATCTCCTCCAGGCGCGGCCAGTCCTCGGCGAGGAGGCGGCCGTTGAAGTCGGCGGGGATCGCGTCATAGGTGGTCCGATCGGCCGTCCACGGCGCGCAGGTGCGTTCGTAGCCGCCCATGACCAGCCCGCTCACCTCCTGCCGGTAGTAGACGAGCAGGTCGGGGTCGCGCAGCGTCGGCAGCCCGGTGTGCTCGTGGAAGCCCTCGGTGACCACGTACTGGTGCGACATCGGCACGATCGGGATCCGCACGCCGGCCATCCGGCCGAGCTCGGCGGCGAACATGCCGCCGCAGTTGACGACGATCTCGCAGTCGATGTCGCCCTGGTCGGTGCGGACCCTCGTCACCCTGCCGCCGGTCACGTCGAGGCCGAGCACGCGGGTACGGGTGCGGATCCGGGCGCCGCCCTGCCTGGCCTTGGCGGCCAGCTCGTAGCACAGCCGGGAGGGGTCGATCTGGCCGTCGGTGGGCAGGTAGGCGGCGCCGACGACGCCCTCGGGGTTCATCAGCGGGAACAGCTCGACGGCCTCGGCGACGGAGATCTCCTCCAGCGGCAGGCCGAACGTGCGCGCCCAGCCGATCTGACGGCGGATCTCGGCCATCCGCTCGGGGGTGGAGGCGAGCTTGATGCCGCCGCACTCGGTCCAGCCCGCGTCCAGCGTCCGGTAGAGCTCGACGGAGTATTGGTTCATCCTGGTCAGCGTGGGGTCGGCGCGGAGCTGGCCGACCAGCCCCGCGGAGTGGAAGGTCGAGCCGCTGGTGAGCTCGTCACGCTCCAGCAGGACCACGTCCCGCTCGCCGAGCTGCGTCAGGTGGTAGGCGACGGAGGCGCCGCCCACGCCGCCTCCGATGATCACGATGCGCGCCGAGTCGCTCATGCTGGCGAGGCTAATCGCCGCATGATCAAAGGTCTAGACCGTTCGGCGGGGTGGCGCTTAGCATCGACCATGGCCATGCCCGAGGTCCTCGACCGCATTCCCCTGCTGTCCGGTGTGCCCCGCTCCGTGGAGGAGCTGCCCGGCGGGATGACCAATCGCAACTACAAGGTCACCACACCCGGCGGGGTCTATGTGGCGCGGGTGTGGGCGAGCGACGGCTCGCTGCTCGCCATCGACAGGGACGCCGAGCACGCCGCCTCGATCGCCGCCGCGCGGGTGGGGGTGGGAGCGCCGGTGCACGCCTATCTGCCGGCCGAGGGCGTGCTCGTGGTGGGGTTCATTCCTGGGCGTACGTTCACCGAGGCCGATCTGCGGGAGCCGGCCAACCTGCCTCGGGTGGCGCGGGCCTGCCGGCAGTTGCACGCGGGGCCCCGGTGTGTCCGTGACTTCGACATGTTCGACATTCAGCGGCGTTATCTGGCGATCGTGCGGGAGCGGGGGTTCCGGCTGCCCGCCCGGTATCTGGACTTCATGCCTCAGGTGGCGCAACTGGAGAAATGTCTGGAAATACAGGCAGAAGGCACCGTTCCGTGTAACAACGACCTGCTGCCGGGCAACATCATCGACGACGGCGACCGGCTCTGGCTGATCGACTACGAGTACGCGGGCAACAACGACCCCTGCTTCGAGCTGGGCAACGCCTGGAGCGAGTCGGACCTGCCGCTCGACCACCTCGACGAGCTCGTCACCGCCTACTACGGCCGCCGCCTGCGCAACAAGATCGCCCGAGCGCGGCTGCTCGGCCTGATGTCGAAGTACGGCTGGACCCTGTGGGCCTCCATCCAGGACGGCGCCAACGACACCATCGACTTCGACTTCTGGGGCTGGGGCATGGAGAAGTACGAGCGGGCGGTGGCCGAGTTCGACGGACCGGACCTCGCGCGCCTCATGGACGAGGCGGCGCGGGCAGACTAGAGCCATGTTCGCCGCACTCACAGGGCTGGGCCTGTCCACCGCCGCCGGCCTGAACGCCTACATCCCCCTGCTGGTCGTCGGCGTGCTGGCGAACCTCACCGACGCGGTGAAACTGCCGGACGGCTACGACTGGCTGTCCAACTGGGGCGTGCTGGCTGTCATCGCGGTGCTGCTGGTGGCGGAGATGGTGCTGGACAAGGTGCCGGTCGTCGACAGCGTCAACGACGCGATCCAGACGGTGGTGCGCCCGGCCTCGGGCGGCGTGGTCTTCAGCGCCACCAACGCCGCCGCCGAGCTCGACGGCTCCACCTGGATGACGGCGAACCCCTGGGCGAGCTGGCTGCTGGGCATCGTGGTGGCGCTGGCCGTACACGCGCTGAAGTCGGCGACCCGGCCGGTGATCAACGCGGGCACCGCGGGGGTGGGCGCACCGGTCGCGAGCACCGCCGAGGACGCCGGCGCGCTGGGCATGAGCCTGATCGCGGTGTTCATGCCGCTGCTGGTCATCGTGGTGTTGGCGCTGCTCGCGCTGGCGGCCTGGTGGGCGATCAGGAGAGTACGCCGCTTCCGGGCGAGAAAACAGAGTCGCCCGGCGGGCTGACCCGCATCCGCCTCCAGGGTGATTCGCCGGCGCCCCTGACGTCCGTACCGTGAGGTCGAGGCGGATCACCGCCCGCACGAGCCGTCCGGGCCATCGTGGTCCCCGCCCGGCGCCCGGACGTACCTGGGGCCCGGCAGCACGTCCCGCTGCCGGGCCCCGGATCGAAGGCCACCCGCCCAGGAACCCCACGTCGCACCCGCTCGTTGCATCCGACGAGTGCGGCCTGAGGAGATATCCTCAAGGCGAGAACTCAACAGGAGGTGGCCACGATCAGCGAAATCATCCTCATCGTGCTGGTGATCCTGGCATTCCTCCTACTGGTGGCCGGAGTCGGCATCTACTTCCTGGTCAAAGTAGGCAGGAAGGCCGCGGTCAAGGCCAGGCAGGCCACGACCAGACTCACCACGCACGTCAACGCGATGGGCACCGGCGACGCCGCCGAGGTGGAGCGCCTCCGCCTCGACCTGCGGCGCGAGGTCTCCCTCACCCGCCAGGCCGTGGAGCAGGCCCAGCAGCAGGGCTGGGGCCTCGGCGACCTGCCGGTCCTGCTGGCGGACCTGACCGCCCAGGCCGACGTCCACGACAGCCAGCTCGGCATGTACGCCCAGCAGCGCCGCGTTTCCCCCTACGTCGACCACACCACCCTCGACCGGCTGCGCCAGCACCAGGCCAAGCTGACGGCCATGTGCGCCCGCATCCGCGCCGACCTCCTCAGCGACCAGGTCCAGCACACCGCCACCGGCATCAACGACCTGCACTCGCGCACCGACCTGGAGATCGAGGCCCGCCGCCGCGCCCCCGACCCCCTGGACGAGATCGACGACCTCTACCGCCGCACCATGCAGGACCGCCGAGACCCCTCCTGAGCCTCCGCCCGACGCCTCCCGACGTTGAGGACTGCCTTCCCTGAAGACCTCCTCCTCCTCCGCCGGGGCGCTGGTCCCGGACGGGCATCGGTTTCCCGGTCAGGCGCTGGGGCCACCCCGCCACTCGCGGTGAACGAATTCGGCGTACTCCGCCGCCGTGCCTCCCTTGTCGAGGACCGCGCGGGCCGCCTGCGCCTGTGCGGTGCCGGGGAGATGCCCGTCGAGCAGGATCGGGAGCGAGAGCCTGCGGCCCAGCACCTCCTTCGCCGAGATCCCGTACGGCCTGCGTACCACTGACACGTTGACCCGCAGCGCATGCTCGTTGCCGGGCGGCACGCCGGGACGGTCGACCTCGATGGCGGCGTACCGGTACCCATGGGCCCGGTCACAAGCGGAACAGCCGGCGGGCCCCCGGCTCAGCGCGCCCCCGCACTCCGCGCACGTCAGCCGATCGTAGGCGGCGTCGACGAACCGCCAGGGATGCCGATCGACCTCGTCGACCACCATCTCGGCGATCCTTGGCTCGCCGGGTGTCCCTGACACAAATCCCAGTCAGCCAACTCACCCACCATCGCACCTGTGCTACGGTTTTCCCAAGTCAGTCAACTAACTAAGGAATCGGCATGATCGTTGTAACGGGAGCGACCGGAAACGTCGGACGCACGCTGGTCCGGCTGCTCACCCAGGCCGGCGAGCCGGTGACGGCCGTTTCACGGAAGATCACCACTGCCGACGTGCCGCAGGAAGCGCGGGCCGTCGCCGCGGACCTGGCCGACCCGGCAAGCATGCTGCCCGCCCTCGCCGGCGCCGACGCGATGTTCCTGCTGATCTCCGGCGACTTCGTGGCCGTGGCCGACAACCCCAGCGACATCATCAGCACCACCCTCGGCAACGCCAAATCCAGCGGAATCACCCGAATCGTGTTGCTGTCCTCCCAAGGCGTGGCAACCCGCCCCGAGTCCCCCTCGCACGGCAAAATGGGCCAGTCCATCGAAGACGCCGTCCAGCGCTCCGGCATGGACTGGACGATCCTGCGCCCCGGCGGCTTCCACTCCAACGCCTACGCCTGGGCCGAGCCCGTCCGTACCCAGCGGACCATCGCCGCCCCCTTCAGCGACGTCGGCCTCCCGACCGTCGACCCGGACGACATCGCCGAAGTCGCCGCCGTGGCCCTGCGCGAGAACGGCCACACCGGCCGGACTTACGTCCTGACGGGCCCCGCCCTCACCACCCCCCGCGAACGAGCCGCGGCGATCGGCGACGCACTCGGCGAGCCGATCCGCTTCATCGAGCAGACCCACGACGAGGCCCGCACCCAAATGCTTCAGTTCATGCCCGAACCCATCGCCGACACCACCCTGGCCATCATCGGCACCCCCACCCCGGCCGAGCAGCGCATCAGCCCCGACATCGAACGCCTCCTCGGCCGCACCGCCACCCCCTTCACCCACTGGGCCCACCGCAACGCCCCGGCCTTCCGCTGACCGAACCCCCCACCGCCCGGTCGCCGACGAGGCACGGCTTCGGCGCAACGGAGCATCCTTTCCAGAAGGCTCCAAAAATCAACTCAATGCAGGTTTCCCGCCCATCTTGGCTCCCCCTTAATGCTTTGCCCGTAGATGGCCCGCCCTGAGATGCTCGGCCGAGCAGGGACGGAGAGGAACCCGCAGAGTGGCCATCACCGCATCCAGCAAGCCATCCAAGTCCGAGCCGGAAGTCCGCACAGCGGCCGGCGTCCTCCGCGGCGTCCGGGAGGCGGCCTTCCGGGGCGACCGCGAGCCGGACTCAGCGGACCTATCGGCCTTCCTCGGCGGCCGGGAAGCGGGCTTGGCGGTCTTCCGGGGCATCCCGTTCGCCGAGACGCCAGTCGGGGCGCTTCGTTTCGCCGCGCCGCAGCCGGTGCGCGGCTGGGACGGGGTTCGCCCGGCGGTCGTGTACGGCCCGCCGCCCCCGCAGTCCGGCGTGTTCGGGACGGCTCAAGACACGACCTGCAGCGACGACTGGTTGACGGTCAACGTCTGGACACCGGAACCGGACCCGGCGGCGGGGCTCCCGGTGATGGTGTGGATCCCCGGCGGCGGCTACGCCATGGGCGACTCCAGCCTCCCGGAGTACGACGCCGGACACCTGGCCGGGAGCGGAGCCGTGGTCGTGACCCTCAACTACCGTCTCGGTATCGAGGGTTTCGCGCAGATCGACGGAGCCCCGGCCAACCGGGGACTGCTCGACCAGGTCGCGGCCCTGCAGTGGGTACGGCAGAACATCCGGATGTTCGGCGGCGACCCGGACCGGGTCACGATCTTCGGGCAGTCGGCGGGCGGCGGATCGGTCGCCGCGCTGCTCGCCATGCCGCGCGCCGCCGGGCTCTTCCGCCGGGCGGTCGCGCAGAGCGTGCCGGGGACGTTCTTCTCCCCCGAACTGGCCGCCGACATCGCCGCAGCCTGCGCCGCCGAGCTCGGGGTACGGCCCACGGTGTCCGGCCTGTCGGCGGTGGCCCCGGCCCGGCTGCCCGACGCGGGCGACGCGATCTTCGCCGAGATGGTCCAGCGGCGGGAGCGCTGGGGGCAGATCACCCACCGGCCGATCCCGTTCGCACCGGTTGTCGACGGTGACGTCCTGCCGTCGACCCCTTGGCAGGCGCTGGCCGACGGCGCCGCCCGGGACGTCGAACTCCTCGTCGGCCACACGCGTGACGAGCATCGGTTGTTCAGCCTGATCGACGGCGTGCTCGGCCAGGTCACACCCGAGCAGACCGAGACCGCCCTGCGCATGCTCGCCCCCGGCCCGGACGGTGCGCGCCGCTACCGGGAGGCGTTCCCGGCCGCGACCGATGAGGAACTGTACGAGCTGGTCAACGCGGACTGGTTGTTCCGCATGCCGAGCCTCCACCTCGCCGACGCGCAGCTCGCCGGGGGCGGCCAGGCCCACCTCTACGAACTGACCTGGCCCGCCCCAGGTTTGGACGGCGCCCTCGGCGCCTGCCACGGCCTGGACGTGCCGCTCGTCTTCGGCAACCTGAGCAGCGGCCGGCCCGCCATGCTGATCGGCGACCCGCCCTCCCCCGCGGCGAAGAGCCTGTCCGCGCAGATCCGCAGTGCGTGGACGGCGTTCGCCGCACACGGCGACCCGGGCTGGCCTCCGTACGACACCACCCACCGCCTCGCACAGCTCTTCGACACACCGTCAACGGTCACCCGCTACCCAGAAGAGACCTCGCGACTGCTGTGGCAGAACCACACCTTCCCAGCACTCCCGCTGCTCACATGACACGCTGAGGAGATCGAGCGGATCAGCCGAGGCGTGCTGCCCAGACGGTGCGCTCGGTGCGTACCGAGAGGTCGTCGCGGCGCAGGATGCTGTGCGGGCCGTCCGTGTCGAGCAGCCGGTCGAGCGCGGCGAGGTCCGCGGCGGGAAGCGCTTGTGCGGCGGCACCGCGGATGCGTAGCAGGCTGCTGAGCGCGTAGCGGCCGACGGCCTCGCTGCGCGAGCCCTCGATGTTCACGGCGATGGTGCGCTCGCCTTCGAGGGCGAATCCGGCGGCGGTCAGCATCGGCCCCCAGTCGGCGCCGCGATGCGGCAGGTGCGCGGCGTGGAGGTGTTCGGTCGCGGCGTGGCAGCGGTCTTCCAAGCCGGGCCGGTCCTCTGGGGCATTCTCGGGCAGGAAGCGGGGAAATCCGGCCAACTCGACGACGGCGAACAGCCCGCCGGGCGCGAGCATCCGGTGGACGTTACGCAGCACGCGGTCAGGATCGGCCATATGGTGCATCGAGGCCGAGGCCCAGACCAGGTCCGGCGTGCCGAGGTCGGGCCAGTCGGCGGCGTCGAGGTCGGCCTGGACGGTGCGTACGCGGTCATCCACCTTCTGGGCGCACGCTTTCTTCCGCAGGCGCTGCAAATGTCCGGGCGAGGCATCGACGGCCAGGACGTGCGTCTCGGGGAAGCGGTCAAGGAGAGCGAAGGTGCCTGCTCCGGTGCCGGAACCCAGGTCCACGATATGGCGCGGGCTGCTCTTCAGGGGCAGCCAGGCGATGATGGAGTCGATGTGCTCGCTCAGGACCTCCGCGTCCAGGTCGAGGATCTCCGCCTGATCGGCGTCGTCCTGCTGGTGATGCCTGTGCTGCGCGCCGTGGTCGGTAGTGTGCGGGTGTACGTGGGTCATGCCGCCACCCTAAGGCGACTTTGCTTACATGGCATGACGTCTCCCGTTATACGCAAGATGTTGCCGCCTAACGGTGCCCCACACGCAAGACGCCCCCGTACGGCGGGCGCGTTGGCGGCGCGGGCGGCCAGCTCTTCCAGGGACCAGCCCTGTGCGACCCGCAGAGCCCGGATGTATTTGCGTACGAGGCTGTCAACGTCACCGATTTATTGCTCCATAGGCAACATCATATGCCTTTGGTGCAAGACGGACCTAACGTCGTACACAGAAGTACAGAAGGGCCCGAAGGGCCGGGCCCGCACGACGAAAGGACGCGACATGTCTGTACGGACTTCCGCGTACGCGAGTGACGCACTGACCGGTGAGACCGTGGACGTCGTGGTGATCGGCGGCGGCGCCGCGGGCCTGAACGGTGCCCTGATGCTGGCCCGCTCCCGCCGTTCGGTCATCGTGATCGACAGCGGGACGCCCCGCAACGCGCCTGCCGATGCCATGCACGGCTTCATCGTGCTGGACGGCACGCCGCCCACCGAGCTGCTCAAGCGCGGCCGGGAGCAGGTGCGCCAGTACGGCGGCCGGGTCGTCTTCGGAGACGTGACCTCTGCCGAGCCGGCCGCCCCGACCCTCGACGGTGATCTGCGTTTCGAGGTCGGCCTGGCCGATGGCCGCACGGTGACGGCACGCCGCGTGCTGGTGGCCACCGGCCTGCGGGACGTACTGCCGAACGTGCCCGGCCTCGCCGAGCACTGGGGGCACGGTGTGGTGCACTGCCCGTACTGCCACGGCTGGGAGGTGCGCGACGAACCGATCGGCGTCCTCGCCACCGGCCCCGCCTCGATCCACCACGCGCTGCTGTTCCGCCAGCTGACCGACGATCTCATCTACTTCACCCAGGGCACGGATCTCGACGACGACACCCGAGCGCGCTTCGCCGCCCGCGACATCCGCATCATCGACACCCCGATACAGGAGGTCGTGACGAGCGAGGACAGCGGCATCGCGGGGGTGCGCCTGACCGACGGCACGGTCGTGGCCCGCCGCGTCCTCGCGGTCGCCACCCGGATGCGGGCCCGCACCGAGGGCCTGAACGGCTTGAAGCTGCCGATGGAGGACCTGCCCGACAACATGGGCAGCCGCTTCGCCTCCGGCACGGCCGGCACCACCGAGGTCCCAGGCGTATGGGTCGCCGGCAACGCCACAGACCTGACCGCCCAAGTGGGCACCTCCGCCGCAGCAGGCGCCCTGGCCGGCGCCCACATCAACGCCCACCTGACCACCGCCGACACCAACACAGCCCTCAAGGCCACCGCCTGACATCAGCCCCCTGCTATCCCCGGCCACAGCGCAAGCAATGACGGACGACACGACCTGCCACCAAAACCGCCGGCGACAGAGGCACAAGCACAAAAGCGGAAGGCGAACATCATGCCCGCTACGGAGGGCGAGCGACCGTGAGAGGTCAGCTCGTCGCTGCGGCGACCAACCCGCACGTGTGCCGGAAAGTGACGGCTTCAGCTACGGCGAGCTCCCAGCACCGAAGCCCAGCGACGTGCTTCAGCATCGGCGATGCCGGCAAACCCCGAAGCCCCAGCCCGCACAACGGCGCCCGGCA
Organism: Nonomuraea glycinis; assembly: GCF_035920485.1. Taxonomy (GTDB): domain Bacteria; phylum Actinomycetota; class Actinomycetes; order Streptosporangiales; family Streptosporangiaceae; genus Nonomuraea; species Nonomuraea glycinis. The sequence continues at coordinate 6,604,267 of NZ_CP109166.1, read as the reverse complement.
AGAAGCAGGCCGGGAACAGTCGAGCGGAGGTGGGCGGGCGTTCCGGCCGACTTAAGACCGTGCCAAGTACCGCCGCGCCCGCCCGAGGCCGAAGGCGAACATCACCAGAGCCCAGGCAATCGCGGTCGGCCGGAACGCCCGCCCACCTCCGCGGCCACGCACCCCCAAGACGCACAAAAGGGGGCTACTTGACCCCAGCCTCCCGCATATCCCGCAACTCCCGCTTAAGCTCCTTGATCTCATCCCGCAACCGAGCAGCCACCTCGAACTGCAGATCAGCCGCAGCCTGATGCATCTGCTCAGTCAACGACTCGATCAAAGACTCCATCTGCGCCCGAGGCAGCTCCCCAGCGATGGCCCGAGCATGCTGCCCCGCCTTGGCCGCGAACCCAGGCACCGGCGCCTTGCCCCGAGACTGCTGCCGCCCACCCCCCATGAGCTGCTGCGTATCAGCGTCCTCCCGCTGCAACGAGTCCAGAATGTCCGCGATCTTCTTCCGCAGCGGCTGCGGATCGATCCCCCGAGCCTCGTTGTAGGCCACCTGCTTGGCCCGCCGCCGGTTGGTCTCGTCAATGGCCCGCTCCATGGACGGCGTCACCTTGTCGGCGTACATGTGCACCTGCCCGGACACGTTACGAGCCGCCCGCCCGATGGTCTGGATCAGCGAGGTCTCCGACCGCAGGAACCCTTCCTTGTCGGCGTCCAGGATGGCGACCAGCGACACCTCGGGCAGGTCAAGCCCCTCGCGCAGCAGGTTGATCCCCACCAGCACGTCGTACTCCCCGGTCCGGAGCTCGCGCAGCAGCTCGATCCGCCGCAGCGTGTCGACCTCGCTGTGCAGGTAACGCACCCGGATGCCGAGCTCCAGGAGGTAGTCGGTCAGGTCCTCGGACATCTTCTTGGTGAGCGTGGTGACCAGAACCCGCTCATCACGCTCGGCCCGCTCGCGGATCTCGTGCACCAGGTCGTCGATCTGCCCCTTGGTCGGCTTGACGACGATCTCGGGGTCGATGAGCCCGGTGGGCCGGATGACCTGCTCGACGACCTCGCCCTTGGCCCGGCCGAGCTCGTAGGGCCCGGGGGTGGCCGACAGGTAGACCGTCTGCCCGATCCGCTCCAGGAACTCTTCCCACTTCAGCGGCCGGTTGTCGAGCGCCGACGGCAGCCGGAAGCCGTGGTCGACCAGGGTGCGCTTGCGGGAGGCGTCGCCTTCGTACATGGCGCCGATCTGCGGCACGGTCTGGTGGGACTCGTCGAGGACGAGCAGGAAGTCCTCGGGGAAGTAGTCGAGCAGCGTGTTGGGCGCGCTGCCGGGCGAGCGGCCGTCCATGTGCCGCGAGTAGTTCTCGATCCCGGAGCAGGTGCCGATCTGCCGCATCATCTCCAGGTCGTAGGTGGTGCGCATGCGCAGCCGCTGGGCCTCCAGCAGCTTGCCCTGCCGCTCCAGCTCCGACAGCCGCTCGGCCAGCTCGGCCTCGATCCCGGTGACGGCCGCCGTCATCCGCTCCTCGCCGGCGACGTAGTGGGAGGCGGGGAAGATGTAGAGCTCTTCGTCCTCCGTGATGACCTCGCCGGTCAGCGGGTGCATGGTGGACAGCTTCTCGATCTCGTCGCCGAACATCTCGATCCGGACGGCGAGCTCTTCGTACTTGGGGATGATCTCGATGGTGTCGCCGCGCACCCGGAAGGTGCCGCGGGTGAAGGCGAGGTCGTTGCGGGCGTACTGCATGTCGACGAGGCGGCGCAGCAGCTGGTCGCGGTCGACGTCCATGCCGACGCGCAGCCGGGCCATGCGGTCGACGTATTCCTGAGGCGTGCCGAGGCCGTAGATGCAGGAGACGGAGGCGACCACGATGGTGTCGCGGCGGGTGAGCAGCGAGTTGGTCGCCGAGTGACGCAGCCGCTCCACCTCGTCGTTGATCGAGGAGTCCTTCTCGATGTAGGTGTCGCTCTGCGGGACGTACGCCTCAGGCTGGTAGTAGTCGTAATAGGAGACGAAGTATTCGACCGCGTTGTTGGGCAGCATCTCCCGCAGCTCGTTGGCGAACTGGGCGGCGAGCGTCTTGTTGGGCTGCATGACGAGCGTGGGCCGCTGCAGCCGCTCGATGAGCCAGGCCACGGTGGCCGTCTTGCCCGTGCCCGTGGCGCCCAGCAGGACGTTGTCCTTCTCCCCGGCCAGAATGCGGCGCTCCAGCTCGGCGATGGCCGTCGGCTGGTCGCCGGAGGGAGTCATCTCGGTGACGACCTCGAAGGGCGCCACCTTCCGCTGCAAATCTGTCACCGGTCGCATCCTGCCAATGTAGGCGACCCCACCGACAGAAACCCTCAGCCGGTCCGCTCACCGATGCGGGGGAAGGGCGTGGTGGAGAAGATCACCTCGACGGGCACGTCGAAGTAGTCGGCGATGCGCAGCGCCAGGTAGAGGCTGGGACTGTATTCGCCGCGTTCGAGGTAACCGACGGTCTGGTAGTGCACGCCGAGGGTGTCGGCCAGCTGCCTGCGGGTGACTCCGCGTTCGGCGCGCAGCAGGGCGATGCGGTTGTAGACGGTCTCGCTCATCGTCGCCCATCTTCTCAGCCGATGCGCTGCAGTGCCCGCTCGCGGCGCGCGGTCATCAGCGAGCCCGATTCGCGCCTGGCCATCCTGCGCAAGATGGGCGGCGCCAGCACGAGCCCGGCGACGGACCAGGCGAGGAGCACGCCGAGCGTCTCCAGGGGCCGCCAGGAGCCGCCGAGCTCGGCGGCGGCCGCCGCGTCCGGCAGCAGCGCCGCGCGCATGCCGAGGCCGAGCCAGTAGAGCGGGAACGCCTGGGCGACGGCCTGCAGCCAGGTGGCCAGCGCGGTGATCGGGTAGAAGATGCCGGAGACGCTGGAGAGCGCGCCGAACAGGAGCATCGACAGGCCCGCTGCCGCCTGCGGGCTGTTGGCCAGCGAGCCGATCACCGCACCCCACGGCAGGGTGGCCACCAGCCCCAGGGCGGCCACCCACGCCACGGTGAGCCATGCGCCGAGTCCCGCCCCGGTCAGCTCCGGCACCAGGAACAGGCCGGCGACGAGCACGATCAGCAGGCCGGAAACGGCGGCGAGCGAGAGCGACACGATCCGGCCGACGAGGTAGCCGACCATGCCCTGCGGCAGCGCCTTGGCCCGGAGCAGGGTGCCGTCCTCGCGCTCGACGGCCAGCGCGCCGACGGCTCCGGCGAGCCCGTTGAAGGCCATGCCGATGCCGAGGACGCCCGGCAGCGTGGCCGCGGCCAGTGACAGGTCGGTGCCCGGCACCTTGGCGTCGCGCTGGAAGTAGAGCACGACGACGAAGGCCGCCGTGGTGACGATGGTGAAACCGATGTCCTGCGGGTTGGTCAAGCTGTGCTTGAACTCGATCCAGCCCCTGGACAGCCCCAGCCGGGCCGCGTACGACGTCGGGTTCATCCTTCCTCCTTCTTCAGGATGGCCATGTAGGTGTCCTCCAGCGTGGCGCGCCGTACCTCGAGGTCGTCGATCTCCTCGCCGTACTGCGCGAACAGGCCGCGTACGAAGCCGGTGGCGTCGTCGGTGGCGTGCACGAAGTGCTCGCCGGCGCGGCTCCAGCGGACCTGCGCGTCGCGGGAGACCTCGCGGGACAGGCGGTCGGCGCTGCCGTCGGCGATGATCCGGCCACCGGTCAGGATGAGGATCCGGTCGGCGAGCTTCTCGGCCTCGTCCAGGTCGTGGGTGGTGAGCAGGATGGTGGTGTCGTCGAGGTCCGACAGCCGGTGCACGAGGTCGTGGAAGTCGCGGCGGGCCTGCGGGTCGAAGCCCGCGGTCGGCTCGTCGAGGAAGAGCACCTCGGGGCGGCCGACGATGCCGATGGCGACGTCGAGGCGGCGGCGCTGGCCGCCGGAGAGCCGGTTGACGCGCCGGCCGGCCTGCTCGGTGAGGCCGACGGCCTCGATGAGCTCGCCGGTGTCGAGGGGCCTGGGCCTGCTCGCGGTGGAATAGGGGGTGTAGTAGCGGCCCAGGTGATCGAGGAGCTGGTGCACGGGCCAGCGGCCGTGGTCGCGCCAGGACTGCAGGACGACGCCCAGCCTGGCCCGCCACCGCTCGTCGCCCTTCGCCGGGTCGGTGCCGAGCACCCGCACGTGCCCGGCGGAGGGCATGCGGAAGCCTTCGAGGATCTCGATCGTGGTGGTCTTGCCCGCGCCGTTGGGTCCGAGCAGCGCGATCACCTCGCCGGGGGCCACGCTGAAGTCGACGCCGCGCAGCACCTCCAGCGGTCCGTAGTTCATGTGCAATCCGCTGACTTCGAGCGCGCTGCCGGCGTTTGTCACATTGATGTCTCCATCCAGAGCCCTGATGGCGCTCATGACCCCCTCCTTGTAGTAGGTCTACTACATTGATAGCACAGCTACTACGAATGGCAACAGTGTTGCGATATTCCGGTGCAAGCGAACATTAAGTCGCACCCGATACGGTCGAATCCGCCTGAAGCGGAAGAGGAAGGTGCGATGTCACGACCAAGAGAGGCCCTTATCCAGGCAGGCCAGGGCGTAGCCCAGGCGGTCGTCCAGGGAGGCAACGTCCGGCAGGCCGTGGGGCAGGCGATCGGCCAGGCCGGGCAGCAGCTCGGACAGCAGGCGCAGGGGTTCGCGCTCAATCCCCATGACTTCGCCGCCGCCCGCGACGGCGGGGTGTCGATCGGCACCCAGATCGAGGCGCGCACCGCGTCGCTGAACGACGCCGGTGAGATCGTCAACCGCAGCTTCGCCGAGAACGGCATGCACGTCATCTCTCCCGTGGTGATCCCCAAGGGCAACGTCGCGAAGGTGGTCCTGCAACTGGGCGTCCTGGTGGTGCTCGGCCTGATCGGCGCGCTCGGCAACGTCATCCCCAACACCGACCTGTTCTTCGGCCCCCACTACTGGGTCGTGCTGGTGCTGGCCGCCGCGTTCCTGTGGTGGCGGCGCAGCGTGGTCATGGTGCCCGAGGGGTGCAAGGCGCTGATCACCAAGTTCGGCAAGATGGTGCAGATCGCGGACCCGGGCCGGGTGACGCTGCTCAACCCGTGGAAGCGGGTCAGCTACATCGTCAACACCACCCGCGAATACCCGTTCAACGCTCCCATCAGCGAGGCGCCGACCCAGCAGGGCGTCAAGGCGAGCGTCGACCTGTTCCTGCAGTTCAGGATCGAGAACCCGGCCGAGTTCATCTTCGTGCTCGGCTCGGTGAGCGGCTTCCAGTCCAAGCTCCAGAACGCCATCAGCGAGGTCACCCGGTCCCTGATCTACGCCCAGCGGGCCGAGGACATCTACGACCTGGTGGGCGAGAGCACGGTCGGCATGCTGGACAACCTCAACCAGCAGTTCCTGCCCGCCGTACGGCTCACGGACGTGAACATCACCCACGCCGAGCCGTCCAGCCAGGAGTACCGCATGGACCTGGCCGCCCCCGAGATGGTGCGGGTGGCCAAGGAGGCCTACACCTACGAGTACGAGCTGCAGCTGCGCAAGGAGCAGAACGAGGGCGACCTGGTCAAGGAGCTCGCCGGGCTGCAGGAGACGCTGAGCGGGATCCAGGCGGAGATCGCCGGCTATCAGGCGCGCATGGACACCGCCCTGGAGCGGGCCAGCCACCAGGCCACCGCGCAGGCCAGGCAGCGCCTGGTCGAGGCCGAGTCCTCGGCCAAGGCCAACTCGGCCCTGCTGGAGGCGCAGGCGCTGGACATCCGGGCGCTCAGCGCCGCGGAGGCGCCGGAGATCCTCGACTACCGCTTCCAGCAGGATCTGCTGGACAAGCTGGAGTCGGTCTCGGCCCGGCTGCCCCAGGTGGTGCAGGTGGGCGAGCAGACCGACATCGACTTCCTGGCGCTGGCCCAGCAGCTCGTCGGCGGCAAGGGCGCGGCGCTGTTCTCGCCCGAGGACATGGCCGCGATCCGGTCCAGGCTGTCGGAGATCGGCGCCCGCGTCTCGGGCCGCCAGGCGGAGATCGACGCGCTGCTCCAGCAGGTCGCGGAAGAGGTCAACGAGGCACCGGACGCGGACATCGTCACCGTGTCCGCCACTGTGCCGAGCATCGAGGGTGAGGTCCGATGAGCCGCCAGTTCTCGAAGATCAAGGAGTCGGTGGCCTCCTGGTCCGACATCCGCCAGCTCCTGCGCGGCGGCGAGCAGGGCCAGCTCGTGCCCGTCGTGATCCCCAAGGACCGGCGCGGGTTCGCCTGGATGACCCTGGTCTTCATCGCCATCTACTGCGCCGGGATGGCCGCACTCACCGACGCGACCGTCGTGGCCGCGCTGGCGGCGGTGTTCTTCCTGGTCGTCGGGCTGATCTGGATGTGGCGCAGGGCGATCATCGAGATCGAGGAGGGCACCACGGGGGTGCACAGCCACTGGGGCGCCATCACCGGCACGCTGTCCCCCGGCCGGCACTACCTCTGGCTGCCGTGGGACCGGGTGGACGCGGTGGTCGACACCTCCACCGAGATCCCTTACTCGGCGCCGATCGTGGCCTGCCCCACGGCCGAGAACGTGCCGCTGAAGTCGATCGAGTTCTTCCTGAAGTTCCGTATCGTGGACCCCGTGGCGTTCGTGCGCACGATCGGGGCCGGCAACTTCGACCTGGTGCTGTCGAGCGCCGTACAGGACGCGATCAGGCAGCGCAGCCGCAGGGTCAACACCGAGCGGGCCTACGACCTGCGCGGCTCCGACGTCGGTGACATGCAGGACGCGCTCAACCGCCAGCTCGGCCGCTACGGCGTGCGCATCACCGGCGCCAACATCCCCGACCTGCAGCTGCCCGACACCTACCAGCAGCACCTGTCCACCCGCGAGAAGGTGGCCAAGGAGCTGTCGGCCTACGAGCGCGAGTGGGAGCTGACCCGCAAGCGCCGCATCGACACGCTGCTGATGGAGATCGAGCGTTCCAAGAAGACCAGGGACGCCCGCGTCGTGGAGGTCAAGGCCGCCCACAACACCGCGCGCAAGGACGTGGCGCGGATGCTGGAGGAGCAGGCGACCGAGGCGCAGCGGGTGCGCTGGGAGATCGAGGCGCGCGGCCGCGCCGAGCTCACCTCCGCCGAGAACGAGGCCAAGGCCCTGCGCAGGCTGGCCGCCTCCTACCGGGACAACCGGGCCGTGCTGCAGTACGAGCTGGCCCGCAGGCGCCTCGACGTGGGCGCCAAGCTCGCGGAGAACGCTCCCCAGCCGCTGGTGGTCCGCACCCAGGCGGGCACCGGCGACTCCGCGCTCTCCACCCTGTTGCTGGCCCAGCTGCTCCCCCGCATCTCGGCCGGCGCGAACGGCCCGGCACCGACCTCATAGGGAGAACTCATGGTGTTCCGCAAGCTGATGGCCGCGTTCGGCGCGGGTGTCGAAGTCGACACGGTGCTGACCAACGCCACCGTGCGCCCCGGTGAGCCGCTGCGCGGGGTGGTCAACTTCAAGGGCGGCGGCTCCGACGCCAAGGTGGAGGGCATCTTCATCGACCTCACCGCGGTGGTCGAGGTCGAGTCCGGCGACAACGAGTACAAGACGACCTACAGCTTCCTGCGCCAGCAGGTGGCGGGCTCGTTCCAGCTGGCCTCCGGCGCGCAGCACGCGCAGCCGTTCCAGATCCCCGTCCCGTGGGAGACGCCGATCAGCGCGATCGCCGGGCAGCCGCTGCGCGGCATGCGGCTGGGCGTGCACACCGAGCTGGCGCTGGCCGGCGCCCTGGACAAGGGTGACCTCGACCCGCTGTTCGTCGCGCCGCTGCCGGCGCAGGAGCAGATCATCGCCGCGCTGGACCGGCTGGGCTTCCAGTTCAAGAAGGCCGACCTCGAACGCGGCACGCTGCGCGGCTCGACGATGCCGTTCTTCCAGGAGATCGAGTATTACGCGGGCGGCCGGTGGCGCAGCCACTTCAACGAGCTGGAGCTGACCTTCATCACCGGGCCGCACCAGGTGGACGTCATCCTGGAGGCCGACAAGCGGGGCGGCTTCCTGTCCTCCGGCCACGACGCCTACAACCGCTTCACCGTACGGCACAACGAACACCCCGGCGCGGCCGAGCAGGCGCTGCAGAGCGGCCTGGAGCAGATGGCGCGCAAGCGCGGCTGGTTCTAGCCGAGCGACGGACGGGCGGCGACGAGCGGAAGCTCGCCGCCGCCCGTCCGCGTCGCCAAGCTGGCACAAGCCCTCAAGGGGTACGACACCCGCGCCTTTTAACCTGCTAGCCGCTGGCATGACGTGGTCGTTAACATGACCAGGGGACTGACTGATCGTCGGATGCGGGGCGAGCGATGGCACGGTTGGTGGGGGCGCTCAAGCAGGTCGCCCCGTGGGCGGCGCAGAACGCCGATGTGGCGATCGCGCTGGCGCTGGCCATCGTCGTGGGCGTGCTCGGCATCATGCCCGAGGAGATGTTCGCCGCCGATCCGGAGCAGGGCGCCAAGGTCCAGGCCAAGTTCGTTACCGCCGCCACGCTGGTGATCCTCGCGCTGGTGGCCACCGCGCTGCTGCGCGACCGGGCCCGGCAGGCCCCCGTCGAGGAGAGCATCACCTCCGGCGCGCTCGCCCAGCTCCCGGTGCGGCTGCAGCGCCTGGAGCAGATCGAGCACCTGGTCACCGGCACCCGCAAGGCCCTGGACGCGCTGCAGCTCGTCAGGGTGCTCGGCAGCCGGCAGGAGATCGCCCAGGCGCACGCCGAGGCGCGCAAGGACACCGCCCGGTGGAGCTTCAAGGGCGGCACCGGCACCTACCTGCGCGCCGTCACCCTGCCGCTGTGCGTGGCCGCCGCCCGCCGCGACAAACGCCACCTGACCGTACGGATCGAGGTCATCGACCCGGCGGACACCGAGGTCTGCGAGACCTACGCCCACTACCGCCGATCGCTGTCCGACCTGCCGGACGGCACCGGCGAGACGTGGACGACCGACCGGGTCAGGAAGGAGTCCTACGCCACGATCCTGGCCGCGTTCTGGCACCGGCAGCGCTACGGGCTGCTGGACATCGGCGTCGGCCTGTCCGCCACGATGACCACCTTCCGCTGGGACCTGTCGAGCACCCGCCTGATCATGACGGTGGAGGATCCGAACCGGGCGATGACGGCGCTGGCCGACACCTTCTACTACGAGAACTGCGACACCGAGCTGCGCCTCAGCTTCGAGCAGGCGCGGCGGGTGCCGCTGGAGACGTACAAACGGGTGCCGCTCAGTGACGAGCCCACCATCGAGGAGGTGCAGGAGCTGTTCGAGCGGATCGGGACGCCGCTGCCCAAGTCCTACAACGGGCGGGACGTGGTGGACATCGCCAGGAAGGCGCTGCGCGCCATGGATCCCTACGGTGAGCCGGCCGTTCACGGGCAAGACGGGACGTAAGGACACGGCATGAGCTACCAGGGCGTCTACGAGCAGATCATCCAGGGCCGGGCCGGCGCCTGGGCGCTGGCGGCCCTGTCCGGCGAGGTGCGAGCCGTACGCCATCCGCTCGGATTCGTCTGCCTGCCGCTGGAGCGAGACGGCGGCGAGGGGGTATGTATCCACCTGTGGTCGGATTCGTTCGCCCCGGCGCGCAGCACCACCTCGCAGATCCACTGTCACAGCTGGGATCTGGTCAGCCACGTGCTGTATGGCCAGGTGCGCAACGTGCACGCGGTGGTCACGGACGCGGAGCTGGACGCGACGCACCGCGTGTTCGAGGTCGTCAGCGGCGTCGACGGCGACCGCATCTCTCCCACCCGCCGCACCGTGCGGCAGGCCACCGGGGTGGTGGAGTCGTTCGGGCCCGGCGACCTCTACACCCTGCCGGCGGACCGCTTCCACAGCAGCGTCGTGCCGGAGGGCGGCGAGGCCGCCACGATCGCGCTCGGGCGGGGCCACCCGGGCAGCCACGACCTGTCACTCGGCCCGCTCGGCGCGGGCGATCACCACGTGTCGAGGCGGCCGCTCGACGCCGAGGAGACGGCGCTCGCCGTACGCCTGATCACCGCCCATGTGAGCTGAGGGATGCCCGATGGATCTGGATCACGCTCGCGCGCTCGCCGTGGACGCCGCCGAGGCGGCGGGGAAGCTGCTCCTGGACGGCACCAGGCAGCCGATCGGCGTCCGCCCCAAGGGCGGCTCGGGGGACGTGGTGACCGATCTGGACCTGGCCTCGGAGAAGCTGCTGCTGGAGCGGATCCTCACGGTCTACCCGTCCCATACGGTCATCGCCGAGGAGTCGGGGCTGCTGGGCGTCTCGGGCGCCGAGTGGACCTGGCTGATCGATCCGCTCGACGGCACCAACAACGTGGCGATCGGCCTGCCCGCCTACGTCGTGGGCCTGGCCCTGTGCCGGGCGGGCCGGCCGATGCTGGGCGTGGTGCACGACCCGGTGTCGGCGCAGACGTGGTCGGCGGTCCGCGGCCGTGGCGCGCTGGCGTCCCCGGGCGCGCGGATGGCCGCCCGCCACCGGCCCTCGTCCCATGGCCCACTCCTCGCTTGGACCCAGGGGTATGCTGTGACCAGGGACGACACAAAGGTGCGCGAGCTGAGGCACGCGCTGGAGCTCGGCTCCCGGCGAGTGCTGCAGCTGTGGGCGCCGCTGCTGTCGTGGGCCATGCTGGCACGTGGAGACATCGACGGCATGGTCGGCTACCAGGCCGAGGCCGTGGACCTGCCCGCGGGCGCGCTGATCGCGCAGGAGGCCGGGATCGAGATCCGGGCGCTGGACGGCGGGCCCTTCGAGGACAACATCGAGGGCACGGTCGAGGACCGCAGCTTCGTGGCGGCCCACCCGGAGGCCATGCAGGCCCTGCTGTCCCTTGTCCATCGATGAATCACTGAAGATATGCGCATGGCCCGGCGGCGAAGAGCGCTTCCCGCCCGGTCCGACGTCTGTACCAGAGGGTGCGGAAAGGAGAAACACCATGTCGGCGTTGCTGACGGATCCGACCATGGAGCTGAGTGTGACCGAGTCGGCGACGGTGCTCTCCGCCTCGTCGCATCCTGGAGCCAGTGTGCCGCGCCCGCCGCTGGAGGCGGCATGAGCGGCGAGCGCGCCTCCCGGTGGGCGCATCCGTGGTTCGCGGCGGTGGTCGGTCCCCGGCCGTCGGAGGAGGAGCCGGCCGAGGAGGCCGAGGACAGCGCCCCGAACCGGCGCCGGTCGGCACGGTCCATGACGATCCGCCGCCGCTGAGCGGCGGCTCCTTGAGCAGGTGCCCGCCCGCGCCGGACGGCGGCTACTTGAGCATGTACTTGCACGACCCCTTGCCTGAGGCGACCTTCTCGCCGTCCACGATGATCCGGCAGGGGGCCGGCTTGAACTGGCCGTTGGCGGCCCGGACCGACCCCGCCACGATCGAGACCAGGCGGCCCACTTCCTGCTCGGCGCCGGTGAGCTCGATCTGGGCGGTCCTGGACCAGGGCAGCTTGGCCTCGTTCTCGACGCCGCTCTCGTCCGCGTTGTACATGATCGGCTGAGCGGCCTTCCCCTTGCCGAGGACTTCGAGCTTGACCAGCCGGACCGCCTTCGGCGGGATCACCGAGACGGTGGCGGACGGCTCGGCCGACGCCTTGGCCGACGCGCTGGGGGGCACGATCGAGGACGCGGTCGTCACGGTGCCGCCGCCGCTGCAGGCGGTCAGCCCGACGGCGGCCAGGAGGACAAGACCGAAACATCTGTTCAGAGGTGATTTGGCCATGGTGGCCATTGTCCTCTAGATCAACCGGTGACGAGCCCTCAACCGAAGGTGACCAGGGCCCAGGTCGTCGCCGCCAGGCCCACGACGGCCAGGCCGGCACCGGTGAGCAGGAAGCGGCGCATCGGCACCTTGACGTCGTGGCGGCGGCACGACTCGAACCAGAGCAGCGTCGCCAGCGACGCCCACGGCGTGATGACCGGGCCCACGTTGGCGCCGACGAGCAGGGCGAGAAGCTGACCTCGGTCGTCGGCCGGGATGACCTCCTCGACGGCCTTGAAGGCGGGCAGATTGTTGAGCAGATTGGACAGCCCGGCCCCGACGGCGGCCGTGCGGTACGGGTCCCGCTCGACGCCGAGCAGCCAGCCCATCAGGTCGGCCAGACCGTACCTGCTGAGCGTGGGCACCACCAGGAACAGGCCGGTCACGAAGATGAGCAGCTGCCACGGCACCAGCCGCCAGGTCAGCCGCCCGCGGTCGCGCACCGCGAAGGCGACCACCACGATGAGCGCCGCCACCGTCGCCGCCGTCCACACCTCCACCCCCGCCAGCAGCGCGCCGATGAACAGCAGGCAGGCGACCGAGGCGGCGCCGAACAGCACCCGGTCGGCGATCGGCTCCAGCAGCGGGGGCGTGTAGCGCGCCTCGCGCCGCTCGCCCCTGCGCCAGAAGAAGGCCCACAGGAACGCCATGGTGACCATGATCGCGACGACCTGCGGGGCCCACATCCGGGCCGCGAACTCCAGCGGCGACAGGTCGATGGCCTCCATGGCCAGCAGGTTCGTCAGGTTGGACACCGGCAGCAGCAGGCTCGCGGTGTTGGCGAACCAGATGGTGGTCATGGCCAGCGGCAGGGCGGCGATGCGGGCCTTGGGGGCCAGGGCCAGCATGACCGGCGTGAGCAGCACCGCCGTCGTATCCAAGTTCAGAAAAATCGTGATAAATGACGCGAAGGCCGTACAGAGGAGAAAGAGGGCAACGTAGTTGCCGCGGCCGAGGACCGCCATCCTGGCCGCGATCACGTCGAAGACCTGCGCCTCCTTGGTGAGCTCCGCCAGCACGATGATCCCCACCAGGAACACCAGCAACGGCCCGATCTCGCCCATGCTCTCCCGGGCGACCGGCAGCGGGAGCAGCCCGGTGGCCACGAAGACCAGACCGAGCACGAGCAGCCCGACCCTGATCCAGTCGAGCACGCCAAGACGCCGCAACACCCGACGATGATCGCACACGGCATGCGAAACGCCGACCCCACGGGCGATACTGAGGGAATGGCACGTGACGGAAGGCCGACACAGATCTTCGTCAGCTACTCCCCCGCCGACACGGCCTGGGCGACATGGATCGCCTGGGAGCTGGAGGCGGCCGGCTACCGCACGATGATCCAGGCGTGGGACTTCGTCCCCGGCACCAACTTCATCGACTTCATGGACCGCGGCGTCAGCGAGGCGCAGCTCGTCGTGGCGGTGCTCTCGCGCAACTACCTGAGCTCCCGCTACGGCCGGATGGAGTGGCAGGCGGCGATGCGCGCCGACCCCGACGCCCCGTCGAACAAGCTGGTCACCATCCGACTGGAGGACGTCCGGCTCGACGGGCTGCTGTCCACGATCACCTGGGTGGACCTGCTGGGCGTGACCGATCCAGGGCACGCCAGGGCGCTGCTGCTCGGCCGGGTCAGGGAGGCGCTGAACGGCCGGGCCAAGCCCGAGGCCGCGCCCACGTTCCCGACCGGCTCGGACCTGCCCGCCCCACCGCCGACGCTGCCGCCGCCCGGCGGCGGCAGCGGAGTGCGCACCCGCCGCAGTCCGGTGAGCGCGCCGAAGTTCCCGCCCGCCGCCGCCCCGCACGCCCGGCGTGACTCCCTCAGCGTGCTGCACCTGGCCGGCCCCCGGTTCGGGCGGGGGCTGCCGGACCCGGGCGAGCCGTTCACCCCCGAGGACATCCAGGCCCGGATCTGGGCCGACCTCACCGCCATGTACGACAGGGGCACGCCCCGGCCCGACCTCATCGTGGCCAGCGGCGACCTGACCGAGTCCGGCAGCCTGCGGCAGTTCGGGCAGGCCACCCGGTTCGTCACCGACCTGCGGCTGCTGCTCGGGCTGGAGCCGCACCGGCTGGTGATCGTGCCGGGCCCGCGCGACGTCACCAAGGCCGCGGCCAGCGCCTACTTCCTCACCTGCGAGGCCGACGACGTCAGCCCGCAGCCGCCCTACTGGCCCAAGTGGCGGCATTTCGCCGGCCTGTTCGGCGAGGTCTATCAGGGGCTCGACGACCGGGTGTTCGACGTCGGGCAGCCGTGGACCGTGTTCGAGGTGCCCGACCTGAAGGTGGTCGTTGCCGGGCTCAACTCGACGATGGCGATGAGCCACCTGGAGCGCGACGCCTACGCCATGCTCGGTGAGGGACAGGCCGCCTGGTTCGCCGAGCGGCTGCGGCCCTACGAGGAGCAGGGCTGGCTGCGCCTGGGCGCCATCGGGCACCCGCCCGCCGCGCTGCACGACGCGCCGGCCTTCGAACGGCTCCTGGCCCACCGGCTCAACCTGCTCTTCCAGGGGTCCGGCGACCCCGCCGCGGGGGCCGTCACCGCGCCCCGCCGCCACCAGGTCATCGAGATCACCCCCGAGGGGATCCGCACCTGGCTGCCCGACGGCGGCGCGCCCGCCCGGGTCCGGCACGTCTGGCGGGCCGCCCGCGCCACCTTCACCGGCGAGACGCCCGCCGGCCCGCCCCCCGGTGGCGGCTCGGCCCCGGGGCAGGACCGGCGCCAGCCCACCCCGGTCGAGCTGCTGCTCGACCGGATCACCGAGGTCTGCGAGGCCAGGCACGAGCGGGCCAGGATCCGCCGCATGCCCGGCCATCTGGTGGTCACCCACCCCGACGACGGGTTCGTCCGCCAGCTGATGATCGGCGCGCACGCGGGCGAGCTCACCGCCGAGGACGCCGCCGAGTTCGTCCGGCAGGCGCACGCGAGCGAGCTGGCGGCGGAGCTGGTCTACCAGGGGCCGCCGCCGTCGCGCACGCTGCGCGAGGACCTCATGCGCAGGGGGGTGCGGCTGCGCAGCTTCACCGAGTTCCAGGGCCTGCTCGACCTGTCCGGCTACGCCGCCGAGCAGACGGCCAGGCTCACCACCGACCGCCGCTACCCGCCCGCGCTGTACGTCCCGCAGCGTTACCGCGAGCTCGACCGGCCCGGCCACCAGATCAGAGAAGGGCTCACCGACGAGCTCATGCGGCTGCTGGCCACCGACCACGGCAGGTTCCTGCTGCTGCTCGGCGACTTCGGGCACGGCAAGACGTTCGCACTGCGCGAGCTGGCCCGGCGCATCCCGGCCGAGCTGCCGCACCTGACGCCCGTCCTCATCGAGCTGCGCGCCCTGGACAAAGCGCACTCGGTGGACGGGCTGGTGGCCGCGCACCTGGCCAACCACGGCGAGGAGCTCATCGACCTCAAGGCCTTCCGCTACCTGCTCAGGCAGGGCCGGATCGTGCTGCTGTTCGACGGTTTCGACGAGCTCGTCACCCGGCTCACCTACGACCGGGCGGCCGACCACCTGGCGACGTTACTGGCCGCGGCGGAGGACAAGGCGAAGATCGTGGTCGCCAGCCGTACCCAGCACTTCAAGTCGCACAGTCAGGTGCTGACCTCGCTCGGCGAGATGGTGGGCGTGCTGCCGCAGCGGCGGGTGCTGGGCCTGGAGGACTTCACCTACGACCAGATCCGCTCCTACCTCGCCAACCGGTTCAACGACGGTGACGAGGCCGCCGCCCGGATGTCGCTGATGGAGGGCATCAGGGACCTGCTGGCCCTGGCCCAGAACCCGCGGATGCTGAGCTTCATCGCCGACCTCGACGCCGACCGGCTGCGCACGGTGGCCCAGGCGCGGCACACGATCAGCCCCGCGCTGCTGTACGAAGAGATCCTGCAGTCCTGGCTGGCCTTCGAGGAGCGGCGGGTCAAGGTGCCGGGGTCGCCCGCCACCCTGTCCACCGCGGAGCTGTGGCAGGTGGTGACGGCGCTGGCGCTGCGGCTGTGGGACTCCGGCGAGTCACTGCTCGGTGTGGACGAGCTGACCGAGATCGCCGAGACGCTGGCCGATCTGGCCAGCGGCCAGCTCTCGGCCGCGCACACCGCCTACGCGATGGGGTCGGGCAGCCTGCTGGTGCGGACCGAGGAGGGGATGTTCGGGTTCATTCACTCCTCGGTGATGGAGTGGCTGATCGCCAGGCACGTGGCGGCGACGATCGACGCGCCCGTGGCGCTGTCGCGCCGGCCGCTGTCGGCGCTGACCGTCGAGTTCCTGTGCGACCTGGCCGACGTGCGGGCGCTGCGGGCGTGGGTGGCCGATCCGCCCGCCGACGACGTGTCCCGCGCGAACGCCGTGAAGATCGCGGCCCGGCTGCGCACCCCCGCCCGGGCCGACCTGCGCGGCGCGAACCTGAAGGGCGAGGACCTGTCGGCCAGGGATCTGCAGGAGGTGGACCTGACCGGGGCCGACCTGACCGACGCGACCCTCGCGGGCACCAACCTGTCCAGGGCGGTCCTGCGGGACGCCAAGCTGGTCGGGGCGCGGCTCGACGGCGCCGTGCTCACCGGCGCCGACCTGGGCGGCGCCGACCTGTCCGGGGCGCGGCTGGCGCGCACGGACCTGAGCGACGTGTCGGCCGAGGGCGCCCGGTGGCACCGCGCCACCCTGATCAACGTGACCGGCACGCCGCCGCACCTGCCGGGCGCCGCCGTGGTGCCGGGTCACCCGGTCGAGACGCAGCTCGCGCCCGCCGCGATCGGCGTGCCGTACGGATACAACTTCCACACCAGCCGCCTGCCCGAGCCGATCGCCTACAGTCCGGACGGCTCGACCATCGCGATCGGCAACGAGGACGGCGGCGTGCTGCTGTGCGTCGGCGGGCTGCCGGTGCGCACCCTGCAGGGGCACACCGGCCGCGTCTACTCCGTCTCGTTCGCCGGTGACCTGCTGGCGACCGGCGCGAGCGACGGCGTCGTCATGCTGTGGGACCCCCTCACCGGCGTGCGGCTGCGCGCCCTGACCGGCCACCGCGACGGCGTCTGGCCGGTACGGTTCAGCCCTTCGGGAGAGCTGCTCGCGGCGGGCGGCGGCGACGGCGTGGTCCGGGTCTGGAACACCGCCACCGGCGACCTGCTGCACGAGCTGACCGGTCACCAGGCGCCCATCTACACGGCCTCCTTCCACGGGAACGTGCTGGCGACCGGCGACGCGGCGGGCATGCTGCGCATCTGGAGCCTGTCCACCGGCGAGCTGGCCAGGACCATGGACGACCACCGCGGCCCCGTCTACCGCGCCGTGCACAGCCCGGACGGCTCGGTGCTGGCCACCGGCGACGGAGCGGGCACGCTGCGGGTGTGGGACACCGCCACCTGGACGCGGCGGCACGCGCTGACCGGCCTGCGGGGCAGCATCTACTGCGTCACGTTCTCGCCCGACGGCTCGCTGCTGGCCACCGGCGACACCTCCGGCGACGTGCGGCTGTGGGACTCCTCGGGCGAGTTCCGCGGCCTGCACACCACCCACGCCGCCGCCGTCTACCAGGTGGCCTTCTCCCCCGACGGCCGTACGCTGGCCACCGGCGACTCCGCCGGCGTGGTGCGGCTGCAGACGGTCGGCAGGCCGCAGCGTGTCGAGCTGAGCGGTCACCGCAGCTCGGTGTGGCCGTTCGCGTGGCGGCCCGACAGCGAGCAGCTCGCCACCAGCAGCAACGACGGCACGGTCCGGCTGTGGGACCCGGAGTCGGGCCAGTGCCAGCGCGTGCAGCGCGGGCACGGCAGGCGCATCACCTCGGTCCGCTTCAGCGCCAACGGCTCCATGCTGGCGACCAGCGGCAACGACGGCGTCGTGCGCGTGTGGGAGGCCCGCACCGGGCGACGGCTGCGCGAGTTCACCGGCCAGGCCGACCGGCTGATCTCCGCGCTGTTCTCCCCCGCCGGGCCGGTGCTGGCGACCTCCAGCAACGACGGCGGCGTGCACTTCTGGAACGCCACCACCGGCGACTACGAGCGCGAGCTCAACGCCGAGACCGACCACGTGTGGGCGGAGGCGTTCAGCCCCGACGGCACCAAACTGGCCACGGCCAACGACGACGACAGCGTGCGGATCTGGTGGCGGGCGACGGGCCGGCTGGTCGCCAGCCTCACCGACCACCGCGGCCGGGTCCGCTCGATCGCCTTCAGCCCGGACGGCCGCTACGTCGCCACCGGCTGCGACGACCGGCTGGTACGGATCTGGCACGTGGACTCCGGCGGCCGGGTGGCGACTCTGGAGGGGCACTCCGACCGGGTCTACTCGGTGGTGTTCTCGCCCTCGGGCGACCTGCTGGCGAGCGCCGGCAACGACGGCCACGCCAGGCTGTGGGAGTTGCGGCCGGGCCAGCCCTGGCAGCCGCTGCTGCGGCACACCTTCGACGGTGGCGCGAGACGGCTGTGGACCGTCGACTTCAACGCCGCCGGCGACCGCATCGCCACCGGCGGCGACGACGCCGTGGTGCGGGTGTGGGACACCACCTCCGGCAGGCTGCTGCGCGCGCTCCCCGGTCATGCGCGGCGCGTCTGGTCGGTCGCCTTCAGCCCTTCCTCGGACCTGCTGGCCAGCGCGGGCGACGACGGCGTGGTGATCCTCTGGGAGGGATCGGATCGCCGGATGACCCTGCTCGGGCTGCCGGAGGGCTGGGCGGCGCTGGCGCCGGACGGCCGCTACAAGGTCCAGGGGGAGACGGCGGGGCAGTTCTGGCATGTCATCGGCATGTCGCGGTTCGAGCTGGGTGAGCTGGACGCGCACCTGCCCGGGGTCCGCCAGGTGCCCCTCGACGCGCCGTTCTAGCCGGGACATCGGGCGGCCGAGCGTCGCCACCCGGACATCGGGCGGCCGAGCAAGCCCGTCGCCACCCGGACATCGGGCGGCCGAGCAGGCCCATCGCTACCCGGACATCGGGCGGCCGAGCAGGCCCGTCGCCACCGCTGCCACGTGCGGGGCCAGGTCGGCGGCGGCGGCTTCGGTGAGGGCCGGGGTGCCGACCACGGAGCGCAGGATGCCGACCCCGACCAGCCAGGCGCTGAGCAGCTCCGCGCGCAGCTGGGCGTCCGGCCCCTCGGCCAGCCCCGCCAGCGCCGCGACGTAGGTGTCGCACACCTCCTGGCGGATGCGCTGCCTGGTGTCCTCGTGGCCGGCGGATTTCAGCATGGCAAGCAGCGGGTGCTCTCCCGCGTAGGAGGACCAGTCGTGGAAGACGACCTCGCGCATCATCCGGGCCACCAGTTCGTCCGGCGGCCCGTCGAGCAGGCCCGCGGGCGCCTCGCCGGGGGCGCTGGCCTCGTCGAAGAGCCGCTTCTTGGAGCCGAAGTAGCGGAAGATCAGGGTGGCGTCGACGTCCGCGTCCCCGGCGATGTCGCGCACGCTGGTGGCGTCGTAACCGTCCCGGGCGAACCGCAGCCTGGCGACCTCCAGCAGCCTCTCCCGGGTCGCCTCCCGGTCTCGCTTCCTCTGCGCCGTCACATCGCCTCCTAGTCATCGACCGTTGACATTGTAGGTGGTGCTTGTGTTACGGTCTCGCAAGTCAGCGTTCGATGACTTGAAGAGAGGCAAAGCATGCGCACTTATGTCGTGGCAGGCGGCACGACCGGCATGGGGCAAGGACTGGCTCTGCACTACTTACGGCAGGGCGATCAGGTGACCGTCGTGGGCAGCGATCCGGCGAAGGGCCGCCGGTTCGCCGAGGACGCCGAGCGGCTGGGCGCCGGGGAGCGGGCCGCGTTCATCCGCGCCGACCTGACCTCCGTCGCCGAGAACCGGCGCGTCATCGAGGAGGTCCAGGCCCGGCACGACCGGCTGGACGGGCTGGTCCTCACCGCGATGAGACACTTCCGCACCCGCGTCGAGACCGCTGACGGCTTCGAGGCGACCTTCGCCCTCTACTACGTCAGCCGGTTCCTGCTGAGCCACGGCCTGACCGGCCTGCTGGCCAAGGCGGAGCGGCCCGTCATCGTGAGCGTCTGCGGCGTGGGCATGACCAAGGGCCAGGTCCACTGGGACGACCTGGGGCTGGAGCACGGCTATGGCGCCATCAAGGCCACCCTCCAGGGCGGCCGCGCCACCGATCTGCTCGGCGTCGCCTACGCCGCCGAGCACCCGGACATCCGGTTTCTGCTGCACCACCCGGGATTCACCGACAGCGGCACCGGCACCCTCTCCCAGCCCGCCCGATCCATCGTCCGGGTGCTGGCCAGGCTCTTCGCCCAACCGGTCGCCAAGAGCATCCAGCCGATCATCGAGCTGATGGACGACCCGCCCGAAGGCACCCTGCTCGCCTACGACCGCCGCGAGCCGATCGACCTGTCACTGCCCACCCTGGACCCGGGCGACGCACGCCGCCTGTACGACCTGACCAGCCGCCTGCTCTAGCCGCGGCTCGCGCGCAGCAGCAGCTCCTGCCACACCTCGGCGACCCGGGCTTCGAGCTCGTCGAGAGGGCCGTCGTTCGGAATCACGAGGTCCGCGACCGCGAGCCGGTCCTCCCGGCTCGCCTGGGCCGCGATGCGCGCCTTGGCGTCCTGCTCCGGCATCCCCCGGTGCTCGGCCAGGCGCGCGATGCGGACCTCGTCCGGGGCGTCGACGACGATCACCACGTCGTACATCGGCGCCAGCTTGTTCTCCGCCAGCAGCGGCACGTCGTAGACCACGATCGCGTCGGCGTCGGCCTCGCTCTGCGCCCGCGCCACCCGCTCCCCCACCAGCGGGTGCACGATCGCGTTGAGCGAGGCCAGCTTGTCGGGGTCGGCGAACACGATCGCGCCGAGCTTCTCCCGGTTGAGCGAGCCGTCAGGCCGCAGCACCCCCTCACCGAAGGTCGCCACCACCCGAGCCAGGCCCGGGGTGCCCGGCTCCACCACCTCACGGGCGATCCGGTCGGCGTCGATGACGACCGCGCCTCTGGCCGCCAGCCGCCTGGCCACCTCGCTCTTGCCGGACCCGATGCCGCCGGTGAGCCCAATCTTCAACACAGACGGCAGCTTATAGGCCGCTAACGCCTCAGATGGACCAGCGTCAGGTGGTCGTCCATGCGCTCCCGGTGCGTCTCCCGATAGCCCAGACGCCGGTAGAGGCGCAGATTGGACCCCGACAGATGACCGGTGAACAGGTCGAACGCCGCCGCGTCCGGCACCTGCTCGTGCAGCGCGGTCAGCAGGGCGGTGCCCAGCCCCTGACCCTGGCGGTCGGGCGCCACGACCAGCCGCCCCACCAGGCAGGTGGTGCCCGCCGGCGTGCCGCGTACCGCGCCGACGATCCGGCCCGCCTCGACGGCCTTGAGCACCACGCCGTTCTCGATCGCCTTGCGCACCTGATCGAGCGACTCCACCAGCGGCGGGATGTACGGATCGCCGTAGAGCTGCGCCTCGCTCACGTAAGCCGCCCGCTGCAGGGTCAGGATCTCGCCCGCGTCCGCGGCCACCGCCCGCTGGATCTCCACTCGAGCACCCTACTTCAGCGATCGATCGACCAGGGCGAAGAAGGCGCGCAGATCGGTCACCAGGCTGTCCGGGGCGGCCATCGCCACCATGTGGCTGGGGCTGGAGTGGCCGCCCCAGTGCACGACGTGGTTGCGGCGCTCGGCGATGCGGCGGAAGATCCGCGGCCCGCCGTGCGACACCCCGGTGGGTACGGCGTCCTGGTCGATGGGCATACCGGCGGCCCCCTCGTAGTAGGGCCACGACGAGGAGGCGCCCGTGGCGGTCAGCCAGTAGACGGAGGCGTTGGTGAGCAGCAGGTCGCGGGCGATGGGCTCGGCCACGTCCGGCTTCTCACCGGGCCAGCCGTCGAACTCCTTGAACCGTTCGACCAGGTAGGCGAGCTGGGCGACGGGCGAGTCGGTCATGCCGTGGCCGAGGGTCTGCGGGCGGGCCGCCAGGTAGGGGCCGTAACCGCTGCCTCCTTCCATCCAGCCGGTCGCCTCCTGGAGCTCGGCCAGCTCCTCACCGGTGGCCCCGTCGAGCTCGGCCGGGTCGCCGGTCGGGATGCCGAGGCCGGCGGTGATGTGAGAGCCGATCACATGGTCGCTGTCGAGCGCGGCCAGTTGGGGGGTGACCAGGGCGCCCGCGTCGTTGCCATGCGCGCCGTACCTGGCGTAACCGAGCCTGCTCATCAGCTCCGCCCACGTCCGGGCCACGCGGGCGATGTCCCACGGCCGCTCGTCGGCCGGCTCGGGGAGCGGCTCAGGGAACTGCCGGGGGAACGATTCGTCGGCCGGCTCAGGGAACTGCTCCGGGAACGGTGAGAAGCCGAAGCCCGGCAGGGAGGGCGCGACCACGTGGAAGGCGGTCGCGGGGTCGAGGCCGTGCGCCCGCGGGTCGGTGAGCGGGCCGATGACGTCGAGGAACTCGGCGACGGAGTTCGGCCAGCTGTGCGTCATGATCAGTGGCAGGGCGTGCGGCTCCGGCGACCGGGCGTGCACGAAGTGGATCGACTGCCCGTCGATCTCGGTGGTGAACTGCGGGAAGGCGTTCAGCTTCGCCTCCTGCTCCCGCCAGCTGAACTCGTCGGCCCAGTAGGCGGCCAGCTCACGCAGATAATCCACCGGCACCCCGCGCCGCCACCCCGCCCCGGGCAGTGGCCGCGCCCAACGGGTGCGGTGAAGGCGGTCTCGGAGATCGTCGAGGTCGGCCTGCGGAACGTCGATACGGAAGGGCTTCATGCGGACCACGTTGTCAGCCAACGCGGAAGCATTGCTTCCTCGATCGCGCGCGTACGTTCCCCAGTCGAGACGTACGTTCCTCGATCGCGCGCGAATGTTCCCGATCGCGGGCGTACGCGATGGAGGAGCGCAGGCGAAAGGCCCCGCACGAACCCGTGCGGGGCCTTTCTTCAACCTGCTGCTGTCAGAGCGTCAGCTCTGGCCGCCCGCGAGCTTCTCGCGCAGAGCGGCGAGAGCCTCGTCGGAGGCGAGAGCACCCGCGGCCGGAGCCGACGAGGAGCCGCCCGCCGGAGCCTGCGTCTCACCGGTGTAGGTCGAAGGAGCAGCCTCGCCCGCTTCGGCCTCGGCCTTGCGCGCCTCCTCGATCTGCTTACGGTGAGCCTCGAAGCGGGTCTGAGCCTCGGCGTACTGCCGCTCCCACTCCTCGCGCTGCTTGTCGAAGCCCTCGAGCCATTCACCCGTCTCGGAGTCGAAGCCGTCGGGGTAGATGTAGTTGCCCTGGTCGTCGTAGGTCGCGGCCATGCCGTAGAGGGTCGGGTCGAACTCGACCTCGGTGCCCACACCCTCGTTGGCCTGCTTCAGCGAGAGGCTGATGCGGCGACGGTCGAGGTCGATGTCGATGATCTTCACGAAGATCTCGTCGCCGACCTGAACGACCTGCTCCGGAATCTCCACGTGGCGCTCGGCCAGCTCGGAGATGTGGACCAGACCCTCGATGCCCTCCTCGACCCGGACGAACGCACCGAACGGCACCAGCTTGGTGACCCGGCCGGGAACGACCTGGCCGATCTGGTGCGTGCGGGCGAACTGCTGCCACGGGTCTTCCTGGGTGGCCTTGAGCGACAGGGAGACGCGCTCGCGCTCCATGTCGACGTCGAGGACCTCGACCGTGACCTCCTGGCCGACTTCCACGACCTCGGAGGGGTGATCGATGTGCTTCCAGGACAGCTCGGACACGTGGACCAGGCCGTCGACGCCACCGAGATCCACGAAGGCGCCGAAGTTGACGATCGAAGAGACAACGCCCTTGCGGACCTGACCCTTCTGCAGGGTGTTGAGGAACGTCTGGCGCACCTCGGACTGCGTCTGCTCAAGCCAGGCGCGGCGCGACAGAACCACGTTGTTGCGGTTCTTGTCGAGCTCGATGATCTTCGCTTCGAGCTCGCGGCCGACGTACGGCTGCAGATCGCGGACCCGGCGCATCTCGACCAGGGACGCCGGCAGGAAGCCACGGAGGCCGATGTCCAGGATGAGTCCACCCTTGACGACCTCGATGACGGTGCCGGTGACGATGCCGTCCTCGTCCTTGATCTTCTCGATCGTGCCCCAGGCGCGCTCGTACTGAGCACGCTTCTTGGACAGGATCAGACGCCCTTCCTTGTCCTCCTTCTGGAGAACCAGGGCTTCGACATGCTCGCCGACTTCCACGACGTCCGCGGGGTCGACATCGTGCTTGATCGAAAGCTCACGCGAGGGAATGACTCCCTCGGTCTTGTAGCCGATATCGAGAAGGACCTCATCTCGATCGACCTTGACGACGGTGCCCTCGACGATGTCGCCGTCGTTGAAGTACTTGATGGTCTCGTCGATCGCTGCGAGGAAGGCTTCCTCGGACCCGATGTCGTTGACCGCTACCTGCGGGGTGCTCGAGGTGGCCTCGGTGCTGGACGTCATGTGTGGAATTGCTCCGAACGCGGACAGGATGTCGATGTGGCGGATGCGCGGCAGGCCCTCTTCCGCATCAAGCCGATGAAAGACAACGTCGACGTGACCGAGCGCGAGCCCGCTCCATCTGAGGCGCGCGCGAGCCCACAGCGCAGCGATCAGCATATGAGACCATCGGCCTGCGGTCAATCCAGCAGACAATCCGCCACACTCAGTAGGCGTTGACCATCGGTCTGCGCTTGGCCGCTATTTTAACCCGGAGCCTGCTCGGTATGGAGATCCGATCCGGATCGCCGTCGGAGATGTAGCGCTCGCGGGGGTGCCGGTGCAGCCACTTCAGCCAGTGCTGCGAGCACCACCTGCGGCATTCGCCCTTGTTGCCGTTGCTCTGGATCCGCTGGATCGCGCCGCGATCGAAGTCTTTCGCGTACGGCGAACGCGACGGCTCCGCCCCGGCCAGGAAGACGCCGGCGAAATCGTAACTCGTGCCCTTCCAGGCGCCGCTGCGAGCCGTCTTCTTCGAGCGCGGCATCGAGCCGTACGGCAGGGCCATGGTCCGCGCCGGGCCGGCGCCCAGCTCGCGCAGCAGTTTCTCGGCCTTGGCGAGCTGCCGGCGTACCTTCTTGTTCGACAGCGTCCTGAGGTTGGCATGCGACCAGGTGTGGTTGGCCACCTCGAAGCCGTTGCCGACCAGCCACCGCACGGCCGCGGCCTGCTCCCGCTCGGTCTGCAGCCCGAAGGGGGTGTGGTTGATCCAGAACGTGGCGGCCGGCCGGAAGCCCGGATATTTGGCCGCGACCTGCAGAATGATGGCCACGGCCGTACCGGGCCGGGGATTGCCCGCGGCGTCGAGCCCGAAGTGGCTGGGATGCCCGTCGTCGAAGGTCAGCACGACGGGAGACTTGCCCGCCGGCACCCGGATGTCCCCGGTGGCGAACTCCCTGGCGCTGATCGGCACGTACCCCTGTGAGGCGAGCTTCTCCAGCTCCCGCCTGAGCTGCGCCGGGGTGCGGTCGATGGCGGCGCGCCGCTTCTTGACGATGCGGTGGTACATCAGCACCGGGACCAGGCCGAGCTCGTTGGCCTTGACCTGCTTGGCGAACTCTGGGGTGGCGACCACTCCCGGCGGCTGCCCTGCCTGGGCCGTCCGCTCGCCGCCCGGCCCGGGCGTGGCGCGCTGGGCGGCGGGAGCCTGCGGCGCGGGAGCCGAGGACGGCAGGAACACGAGCCCGAGGACCGCCAGGATCACCACCGCGACGTTCGCGATGCCGATGAGCCGTGTGAGGAACGCTGAGGACCGCACAGAACTCCCGTGCCACTCGGGGAAATCCCTTACAGGATAGTGCAGACCCACCCTCCGTGATCGGCGCGCCTGCCGAGGACCGCGCCGATCACGAGGGACGCGTCAGTGACCGGCGTCCTCCCACGTGCGGCCGACGCCCACGGAGACCTCCAGTGGCACCCGCAGGCGGTAGGCGGCGTTCATCTGGCCGGTGACGAGCGCCCTGAGCCGCTCCAACTCGCCGGGGGCCACCTCGAAGACCAGCTCGTCGTGGACCTGCAGCAGCATCCGCGAGGCCAGCTCTTCCTCGCGCAGCGCCTGCCGCACCTGCAGCATCGCGACCTTGATGATGTCGGCGGCCGAGCCCTGGATGGGGGCGTTGAGCGCCATCCGCTCGGCCATCTCGCGCCGCTGGCGGTTGTCGCTGGTCAGGTCGGGGAGGTAGCGGCGGCGGCCCATCATGGTCTCGGTGTAGCCGTTGGTGCGCGCCTGGCGGACGATGTCCTGCAGGAAGTCGCGGACGCCGCCGAACTCGGTGAAGTATTCCTCCTTGAGCGCCCGCGCCTCGGCCACCGGGATGTTGAGCTGGTTGGACAGCCCGAAGTCGGACAGACCGTAGGCCAGGCCGTAGTTCATCGCCTTGATCCGGGCCCGCAGCTCGCCGTCGATCTGCTCCGGCGGCAGGTCGAACACCCGGGCGGCGGTCGCCTGGTGGAAGTCGTGGCCCGACTCGAAGGCCTCGATCAGCGACTCGTCACCGGACAGGTGCGCCATGATGCGCAGCTCGATCTGGCTGTAGTCGGCCGTCAGCAGTGTCTCGTAGCCCTCGCCGACGACGAAGCCCTGCCGGATGCGGCGGCCCTCGGTGGTGCGGATCGGGATGTTCTGCAGGTTGGGCTTCTCCGAGGACAGCCGGCCCGTCGCGGCGATGATCTGGTTGAAGGTGGTGTGGATGCGGCCGTCGTCGGCGATCTCCTTGATCAGACCCTCGACCGTGGTGCGCAGCTTGGTCTGGTCCCGGTGCCTGAGCATGATCGTCGGCAGCTCGTGGTCGGTCTGGGTGGCGAGCCAGGCGAGTTGGTCGGCGTCGGTGCTGTAGCCGGTCTTGATCTTCTTCGTCTTGGGCAGGCCGAGCTTGACGAACAGGATCTCCTGCAGCTGCTTGGGCGAGCCGAGGTTGAACTGCTCGCCGACGACCCGATGGGCCTCCTCGACGGCGTGCTTGACGGCCGCGCCGAACTCGGCCTCCAGGCCGGTGAAGTAGGCGCTGTCGACGGCGATGCCCGCCCGCTCCATCTCGGCCAGCGTGGTGATCAGCGGCAGCTCCAGGTCGTCGACGAGCTGCGTGCCGCCGCGCCCGGCCAGGAAGGTCTCCAGCGCCTCGGCCAGCTCGCGCACGGCGTGCGCGCGCAGTGCCAGATCCTTGGCCGGCGCGTCCTCGTCGTCGCCGAACAGCGCCGCCTGCCCGCCGGGCTCGGCCTCGGCCCGCAGGTCGCGGTTGAGGTAGCGCCTGGCCAGGTCCTCCAGGGTGAACGTGCGCTGGCCCGGCATCGCCAGATAGGCGGCCAGGGCGGTGTCGCTGGTCAGGCCGCGCAGCTCCATGCCCTGCGCCCACAGCGCCAGGATCGGGCCCTTGGCGTCGTGCACGGCCTTCGGCCGGGACTCATCACCCAGCCAGGCGCGCAGCGCCACCTCGTCGTCCTCGGTCAGCTTGGCCGGGTCGATGTGCGCGGCGGTGCCGTCGGGAGAGGCGATCGCGATGGCGTCGATGCGGCCGGTGCCGCTGCCGTAGACGCCCTTGAAGGCCAGTCCGGCCCGGCCGGCGGGCAGTGCCGACAGCCAGCCGCCGACCCGGTCAGGGCCGAGGATGACGGTCTCCACCTCGAAGCCCTGCTCGGGCTCCTGCTCACCGGTGCCGAGCGTCTTGAAGACGCGCTCGCGCAGCTCGCCGCGGATCTGGAGGGTGTCGAACAGCTTGTTGACCTCCTCGCGATCCCAGACGCCCTGCCGGAGGTCGGCGAGGTCGGCCTCCAGCGGCACCTCGCGCAGCAGCTCGGTGAGGCGCCGGTTCATCAGCACCTGGGCGACGTGCTCGCGCAGCTTGTCGCCCACCTTGCCCTTGACCTCGTCGACCCGGTCGACCAGGGCGGTCAGCGAGCCGAACTCGCGCACCCACTTGGCGGCGGTCTTCTCGCCCACGCTGGGGATGCTGAGCAGGTTGTCGCTGGGGTCGCCGCGCAGCGCCGCGAAGTCAGGATATTGGGTCGGGGTCAGGCCGTACTTCTCCTGGACCGCCTCCGGGGTGAACCTGGTCATGTCGCTGATGCCGCGGCGGGTCATCAGCACCGTGACGTTGTCGTTGACGAGCTGCAGCGCGTCGCGGTCGCCGGTCACGATGAGCACGCTCATGCCCTCGGCGTCGGCGCGGGTGGCCAGGGTGGCGATCAGGTCGTCGGCCTCGAAGCCGGCCTTGGACAGGTGCGGGACGCGCAGCGTGTCGAGCAGCTCGTAGATGAGCTGCATCTGACCGCGGAAGTCCTCGGGGGTCTCGCTCCTGTTGGCCTTGTAGTCGGAGTATTCCTCATGCCGGAACGTCGGCTCCGAGCGGTCGAAGGCCACCGCGACGTGGGTCGGCTTCTCGTCGCGCAGGATGTTGGTCAGCATCGAGGTGAACCCGTAGACCGCCTCGGTGTGCTGACCGTCGGTGGTCATGAGGTTGGCATCCTTGAGCGCGTAAAAGGCGCGATAAGCCAGGGAATGCCCGTCAAGCAGCAGCAGGCACGGGCGGCTGGGGGTCACTTCACTCTTCGGCACACAGGCAGCCTAGTCTCCACCCACGACAGAAAACCCGAGCTCGAACGACTGGAGGCATCCCCTTGACGCAGACAGATCCCCTCGAACCCGCCTACTTCGCGGCCATGCAGCGCGGCACCCTGGCCGACCGGATGGGCGTCGAGTACGTCGAGGTCAGCGCCGAGCGCGTCGTCGGCCGGATGCCGGTGGCGGGCAACACGCAGCCGTACGGCCTGCTGCACGGTGGAGCGTCGGTGGTGCTGGCCGAGACGCTGGGATCGACCGCCGCGGCGATCCACGCCGGTCCGGAGCGGATCGCCGTCGGCATCGAGATCAACGCCACCCACCACCGCTCGGCGACCTCGGGGCACGTCACGGGTGTCGCCACCCGGCTGCACGGCGGACGCACGCTGGCGACCTACGACATCGAGATCACCGACGATCAGGGCCGCCGGGTCTGCACCTCCCGTCTCACCTGCATGCTGCGTGACCGCTGAACCTCACAAAGCCGAATTCGCCCTTTGCGCGCGGCGCCCTTGAACCTCACAAAGCTCGTTTCGCCCTTTGCGCACAGCGCCCTGTGCTCGCTACGGTTGTGGGCAGCGGAGCCCGCGGGGAGACCGAGTAGATAACAGTGAGGTCGTGAAGGCCTCATATGGCCCCAAAGGTCCCCCCCGGGCTCGTTACCAACCAGGTCAGCCCGCACAGGAAGCAACGCCAGGCGTCTCCCCCCATTTAGCCCCTGACCTGGCGCGTTGTTTGCTCACATCAGTGACACGCACATGTCTCTAATTGGTGACGAACGACACTGAACCGGGCGTAGCCGCAATAAGCTCCCGCCACAGCATCCCAGTTGTGCCTGGCATGCCCGCGTGTCGAGATGGAGGGGCACAACCCCGCCTTGACCTATTTGAGGGAGCACCATTGCGCAGAGCCGTGATCGCGTTCACGGCCTTCCTGGGTGGACTCATACTCTTGCTCGCCGCTCCGGCCCACGCGGCCGATCCGGAACAGAGCCTGAGGGGAACACTCAAACTCCAAGGCCAGCCAGTGAACGGCGTGAAAATCGTCGTGACCACCGAGAGCGGACAACCCGTCCAGGAGGTCACCAGTAACGCCCAGGGTGCATGGGAGGTCCCGATCGCCGAGCCGGGACCGTACAAGGTCACGCTCGACGTCGCCACCCTGCCCAAGGATGTCGAGGTCCGTGGTGGCACCAACGTGCGATCGCTGACCGTGTACGAGGGCAACCCGGCCACCGCGCTGTTCGCCCTGCAGGCCAAGACCGCCGACGGCGCGCCGCCGGGGGACGACGGCGCGTCGAGCGCCTTCTGGCAGCGAGCCGCCCAGCTCACCTTCGAGGGGTTCAACCTGGGGTTGATCATCGCGCTCGCCGCGCTCGGCCTCTCCCTCATCTACGGCACCACGGGCCTGACCAACTTCGCCCACGGCGAGCTCGTCACGCTCGGCGCGCTGCTCGCCTATGGCTTCAACAGCGGCATCGGCCTGCATCTCATCCCCGCGGCCGCGCTGGCGATCATCGTGGCGGGCGGGCTCGGCTACAGCCAGGACAGGTTCTTCTGGGGGCAGCTGCGCAGGCGGGGCACCGGCATCATCGCCATGATGATCATCTCGATCGGCGTGGCGCTGTTCCTCAGGTACCTGTTCCTCATCGTGTTCGGCGGTGAGAGTGACTCCTTCGTGCAGTACAACGCCCAGCCCGGCATGCAGATCGGTCCCATCTCCGCCGCGCCGAAGAACCTCATCGCCATGGGCATCGAGCTGACCGTCCTCGTCGTGGTCGGCATCGCGCTGCTGCGCACCCGTACCGGCAAGGCGGCCCGCGCCGTGGCCGACAACCCGGCGCTCGCGGCCTCCTCCGGCATCAACGTCGACCGGGTCATCCGCATCATCTGGACCATGGGCGGCGCCATCGCCGGCCTGGCCGGCATCATGCTCGGCCTGTCGCAGAACCTGAAGTTCACCATGGGCCAGGACATCCTGCTGCTCATCTTCGCCGGCGTCACGCTCGGCGGCCTGGGCACCGCCTTCGGCGCGCTCGTCGGCTCGATCATCGTCGGCCTGTTCGTCCAGGTATCCACCCTGTGGATACCGCCGGAGCTCAAGAACGTCGGCGCGCTGGCCGTACTCATCATCGTGCTCCTCTTCCGGCCGCAGGGCATCCTCGGCCGCCGCGAGCGAATCGGCTGACGGGGGGAACCATGGACTGGACCACGATCATCTCCACCACCGTCAAGGCCGCCATCGGCGTCGAGACGGTCTGGTACGCGCTCGCCGCGATC
The DNA here is from genome assembly GCF_035920485.1 of Nonomuraea glycinis. Lineage (GTDB taxonomy): Bacteria > Actinomycetota > Actinomycetes > Streptosporangiales > Streptosporangiaceae > Nonomuraea > Nonomuraea glycinis. The sequence goes on along the minus strand of NZ_CP109166.1, from coordinate 6,573,879 downwards.
GGCATCAACATCCACTTCGGCTACACCGGCCTGCTCAACTTCGGGCAGTCGGCGTTCCTGGCGGTCGCCGGATACGGCCTGGCGGTCACCGTCACGGTCATCGGGCTGCCGTTCTGGATCGGCATCGTGGTCGGCCTGGCCGCCGCGGTGCTGCTGGCCCTTCTGCTGGGCATCCCCACACTGCGGCTGCGAGCCGACTACCTGGCCATCGTCACCATCGCGGCGGCCGAGATCGTCCGGCTCATCTTCCGCTCGGTGGCGTTCAAGGACGTCTTCGGCGGCTCTGACGGCCGGCGCGGCTTCTCCGACGGCTTCTACGCGCTCAACCCCTACCCGGACGGGACGTACGGGTTCGGCTGGTTCACCTTCAACGAGCGCGTGCTCTGGGTGCTGACCATCGGCTGGATCCTCGTCGGCCTGTCGTGCGCCGTCGTCTATCTGCTCATGAAGAGCCCGTGGGGCCGTGTGCTCAAGGCGATCCGCGAGGACGAGGACGCCGTGCGCAGCCTGGGCAAGAACGTCTTCTCCTACAAGATGCAGTCGCTGATCCTCGGCGGCGTCATCGGCTCTCTCGGCGGTTTCATCTACGGTCTGGCCTACGCCTCGGTGCAGCCTGACATCTTCGGCACCGAGACCACCTTCTTCGCCTACACCATCGTGATCCTCGGCGGCGCCGCCCGCGTGTTCGGCCCGGTCGTCGGCTCGATGATCTTCTGGGTGCTGCTGGTGCTGGTCAACGGCGTGCTCAGCGGGGCTGTCCAGTCGGGGTTCATCACCTTCATGGACATCACGCAGGTCGGCCCGTTCCGCTTCCTGCTGGTCGGGCTTGGACTGATCCTCTTGCTCGTCTACCGACCACAAGGCATCTTTGGTGACAAGAGGGAGATAGCAATCGATGCACGCTGAAACCACCAAAGAGCAAAAAACGGCGGCGCTGGCCGCCTTCAAGGATCTGGCCCGCGAACCCGGCGTGCCCAAGCCGGATCCGATCCTCGTGGTCGACAACGTCGTGCGCCGCTTCGGCGGCCTCACCGCGGTCGAGGTCGAGCACGTCGAGGTCCAGCGCGGCTCCATCACCGCGCTGATCGGTCCCAACGGCGCCGGTAAGACCACCTTCTTCAACCAGCTGACCGGCTTCGACACCGCCGACTCCGGCCAGTGGACGTTCAACGGCCGCAACATGAACGGCGTGCCGGCGCACAAGGTGGCCCGCTCCGGCATGGTGCGCACCTTCCAGCTCACCAAGGCGCTGTCCAAGCTCACGGTGCTGGAAAACATGCGGCTCGGCGCGCAGGCGCAGAAGGGCGAGACCTTCTGGCGGGCCCTGGTACCGAGCCTGTGGCGCGGCCAGGAGGACGAGATCACCGAGCGGGCCGAAGAACTGCTCACCCGGTTCAAGCTCGACGCCAAGCGCGACGACTTCGCCGGGTCGCTGTCCGGCGGCCAGCGCAAGCTGCTGGAGATGGCTCGCGCGCTCATGGTCCGGCCGGAGCTGGTCATGCTCGACGAGCCGATGGCCGGCGTCAACCCGGCCCTGACCCAGTCCCTGCTCGGCCATGTCAAGGACCTGCGCGAGCAGGGCATGACCGTGCTGTTCGTCGAGCACGACATGGACATGGTCCGCGACATCAGCGACTGGGTGATCGTCATGGCCCAGGGCAACGTCATCGCCGAGGGGCCACCGGACACGATCATGTCCGACTCCCGCGTCATCGATGCCTACCTGGGCGCCCACCACGACGCCCCTCTCTCGGAGGACGAGCTCGAACAGCAGCTCCACGAGGCCGAGGAGGAACTCGTCGCCGAGAACGAGGAGGAGGCGAAGAAGTGAACGCCGTCCCCGAATCCGCACCTGACTCGCAGGCCGCGGTCACCGACCGCAGCGCGCACCTGGCCGGCGCCGAGAACGCCGTCCTGCGCTGCGACGAGCTGATCGCCGGTTACCTGCCGGGCGTCAACATCCTCAACGGCTCCGACCTGTACGTCGGCGACGGGGAGCTGATCGGCATCATCGGCCCCAACGGAGCCGGTAAGTCGACCCTGCTCAAGGCGATGTTCGGGCTGGTCAACATCCGTAGCGGCACCGTGCTGCTCAAGGGTGAGGACATCACGAACATGAAGGCGCACTCGCTGGTCTCCCGCGGGGTCGGCTACGTCCCGCAGACCAACAACGTCTTCCCCAGCCTCACCATCGAGGAGAACCTCGAGATGGGCGCCTTCCAGGTGCCCGGCAAGTTCAAGGAGCGCTTCGAGTTCGTCGCCGAGCTGTTCCCGGCCCTCAAGGAGCGGCGCAAGCAGCGCGCCGGCTCCCTGTCGGGCGGCGAGCGGCAGATGGTCGCGATGGCCAGGGCGCTCATGACCGAGCCGTCGGTGCTGCTGCTGGACGAGCCGTCGGCGGGCCTGTCGCCCAAACTGCAGGACCTGGTGTTCATCCAGGCCCAGCAGATCAACAAGGCCGGCGTGACCGTGATCATGGTGGAGCAGAACGCCAGGCGCTGCCTGCAGATCTGCCACCGTGGCTACGTGCTGGACCAGGGCCGCAACGCCTACACCGGCACCGGCCGCGAGCTCGCTCAGGACCCCAAGGTCATCGAGCTCTACCTCGGTACGCTCGCCAAGGCCTGACCGCCTGACAGAAACGGAGAAGGGGCTCCTCGTGGGCCCCTTCTCCGTTTTTTTGCTGAGCGATGGTTTTCAATGAGTGGTGTGTTACCACGATTCGCGGCGATCGCCCTCATGTTGCCCGTCCTGGCCGCCTGCCAGCAGACGCCCGCCTCCGGCGGCACGTACAGCACCGGCGGCGACCCCACAGACAGCCCGTGCGCGCGCGTGGTGTCGGCCATCGGCTACGCGGGCCTCCTGCTCGAACCCGAGGGCCGCGAGCAGGCGCAGAACTTCGAGGACGCGCTGCTCGGCCGGCTGGCCGAGGTGCGGGGCATCACGCTCCAGTTCGGCCCGCGCCTGCCGTCCCCCCTCGCTCCGGCCGTCCGTACGGTCCTGACAGCGACCGAAGGGCTGGCACGGGGCGATGTGCCCAAGCAGCGCCAGGTGGCCCTCCTGAAGCGCTACAGGGCCGCCGCGGGGCAAATCACGCGGGGCTGCGCATAGCGGACATGCGGAAGGGCCCGGTCCCAGGGGGGAGGATCGGGCCCTTCGCGGGTTGTCTCAGCTCAGGAGCGACTAGCCGGCGATGTTGCCGGTGCGGTACTCGAGGGCCTTGGTGGCGTACTTGTTGTCGTCGCCGTACTGGTAGATGCCGATGGTCGCGACGGCCGGGTCACCGGCGTCGTTGAACTCGACCGGACCGCTCACGCCGTCGTAGTCGATGTCCTTACCGGCCTTGAGCAGCTCGTTGCAGGCCTTGAAGTCCTTGCACTTCTCGCCGCCCTTGCTGACCTCGACCAGCTTGGCCGCCACGTCGGTGCCGGCGTCGCTCTTGGCGGCCTCGGCGGCCAGCGCGAGCAGGTTGGCGGCGTCGTAGGACTCAGGCGCGTAGCTGAAGTCCTCAAGGTCGGGGTTGACCTCGAGCAGCTTCTTCTGGAACTCGTCCGGAGCCGCGGCGCCGGGGATGGTGCCCTTGACGCCCTTCAGGGTGCCCTTGGGCATCTTGATGTAGTTCGTGTTCGAGGTGTTGCCGTCGACCATGTACCACTTGTGCTTGTCGGCCGGCAGACCCTGCTTGATCAGCTCACCGATGACCTTGGCGGTCTCCTCGAAGCCGATGAGCACGATGCCCTTGGGGTTCTTGGCCTTGAGCTTGGCCACGTCGGCGGAGAAGTCCGCCGCCTTCGGGTCGTAGTCGACGCGCTCGACCACTTCGGCGCCACTGTCCTGGACCGTCTTGGCGACCTGGTCGGCCAGGCCGGTGCCGTAGGAGTCCTGCATCGCCATGATGCCGACCGTGTCGTTGCCGTCGGCCACGACCAGGTCACCGAGCACGCGGCCCTGCAGCTTGTCGGGCGGCGAGGTGCGGAAGTAAAGGCCCTTGTCAGCGATGGTGGTGAACTTGTCAGAGGTGTTGGCGGGCGAGAAGTGCACCACGCCGGCACCCGTGATCTTGTCGATCACCGACTCCGACACCGACGAGGAAGCCGCGCCGATGATGGCGTCGGCCTGCTGCGCCAGCAGACTGTCCACGGACTGCGAGGCGATGTTCGTGGTGGTGTCGCCGGAGTCCGTGTGGATCTTCTCCACGTCCTTGCCGAGCACTCCGCCGGCCTCGTTGATCTCCTTGATGGCCAGGTCCACCCCCGCGAACTCGGGCGGGCCGAGGAACGCCAGTGATCCGGTCTGCGGCAGGAGGGTGCCGAGGGTGAGCTTGCCGTCACCCTTGGCCGCGGGCGCCGCCGCGGAGGATGAGGAGGCGGCCGTGGGCGAAGCGGGTGCGGCGGTGTCGCTGCCACCACCGCAAGCTGTCAGGGCGAGGCTGGTGGCAGCCACGACAGCTAGCGCCCGCCCCATGGGAGCAATGCGGATCATGAAGTTTGTCTCCTTCATTTACGGTCCGGGATCTCTCAGCACCGCCGAGCACTCCCGATCGAATGACGGAAACGTACAAAATGCCTGCACGTACATGCCAGTCATACAGGTGAACTGTCGGCACTTGGATGCGGAGTCGTAACCAGTCCTCAACTTACGACCCGGCCCTAGCATGCTAAATGTTCATCAGGTGAAGCAGCTGATGGTCTTGCTCGTGCTCGCGGGGCTCGCGTCCGGGTGCGGCGGAGCCGCCCCCGCGCCCCCTCCCTCCGAGGATCCACCGCCCGGCCTGTCGGTCTCCTTCGGCCAATGGCGCTCCGACGAGCCGGTGCACAGGATGCAGGTGGCCGTCCGCAACACCGGTGCGACGCCGGTCTACTTCGCCGACGTCCAGATCGTCACCCCGTCGTTCACCACGCTCCCGCCGCAGAAGGCCGACATCGACATCCCCCGGACAGACCGGATGGACATCCCCACTCCCTACGGCCAGGCCGTCTGCCCGTCGCAGGGCCTGCCCGCGGTCCAGCCCGCCACCGTGGTGGCCCACCTGCGCGCCGGGTCCGAGCCGGAGCTGCGCCGGGTGGTGTTCAAGGTGCCGCACCCCGACCCGCTGCTGGCCAGGCTGGTGCGCGACGAGTGCGCCGAGCACCTGATCAAGCAGGCGGCCGAGATCTCCTTCGATCCGGAGTGGAAGCGGGTGGGCGAGGCCATGCGCGGCACCCTCACGCTGACCCGCCGCGGCGCCGGCGCCGTGGCCGTGCACTCGATCGGCGGCACCACCCACTACATCGCCACCCCGGTCGGCGAGCACAGCCCCCTGCTGGCGCTCGGCGCGCAGGAGCGGGTGGCGCGGGCGCCGGTCGAGCTCACCCCCGGCCGCTGCGACCCGCACGCCTTCGCCGAGGCCAAGAAGGCCTTCCAGTTCCCGGTACGGGCCAGCGTCGACGGAGGCGAGGAGCGCGTGGTCATCGTCGCCCCGGCCAAGCCGGAGCAGGATCGTCTCATCGACTACGCGCTGGAGGTGTGCGGCTTGAAGCCCTCCTAGCCGCGTTCGGCCGCGTCGTCCATAACGATCTGGGCAACCTCCCGCATGCTCAGCCGGCGGTCCATCGACGCCTTCTGGATCCAGCGGAAGGCCTGCGGCTCGCTCCACCCGTGCTTGGCCATGAGCTGCCCCTTGGCCCGCTCGACCAGCTTGCGCGTCTCCAGCCGCTCCGACAGGCTCGACACCTCGGCGGCGAGCGCCACCATCTCCTCGTGCCGGCTCACCGCCATCTCGATCGCGGGCACCAGGTCGGCCTTGGTGAACGGCTTGACCAGGTAGGCCATCGCGCCCGCGTCCCTGGCCCGTTCGACCAGGTCACGCTGGGAGAACGCGGTGAGGATCAGGCACGGCGCGATCCGCTCGGCCACGATCCGCTCGGCGGCGGAGATGCCGTCCAATATCGGCATCTTGACGTCCAGGATGACCAGATCGGGCCGCTCCTCCGTGGCGAGCCGGATCGCCGTCTCGCCATCACCGGCCTCCCCCACGACGACGTAGCCGTCTTCCTGAAGCATCTCCTTGAGATCGAGGCGGATCAGTGCCTCGTCTTCCGCGATCACCACTCGCCGCTGCGTACTCACGAGCGCAAGAGTACCGATGTCCGGTAGATTAGATCCACGCCGGTGCCCTCCGCTGGTTCACACCAGGGGCGAGGTACGGCACTTTCCGGACACGTTCGGAAATCAGCCGGAATGGTGGAATAGGCAGACACTGACGCCTCAAAAGCGTCTGCTCGAAAGGGCGTGCGGGTTCGAGTCCCGCTTCCGGCACCTTCCCTGACACCTTCACCCATGCCTCCGTGCCGCGGCCGGGGCCGCAGGTACGCGCCGCGTCATGACAAGGCGAAGAACGCGCAAGCCAAGCTCCGCACGGTCCTGAGGTGGAGTAGCCGGTCCATCTTCGGTGATGTACACGATGAGGTTGCGATCATCGGAGGTGGGCGTGATGGGGTTGAACGAGCAGGAGCGGACGAAGTTCCTGGCCGAGCCGCACATCGCCGGGCTGGCCGTGGACGCGGGCCCCGGCCGGGGGCCGCTGAGCGTGCCCGTCTGGTACGACTACGAGCCGGGCGGCGAGGTGCTCTTCCTGACCGGCGTGGAGTCCCGCAAGGCCGCCCTGATCGCCAAGGCGGGCCGGCTGACCGTGCTGGTCCAGCGGACGAGCCCGACCTATCGCTACGTGTCGATCGAGGGGCCGGTGGTCGGCTCCGGCCCCACCACGCTGGAGCACCTCACCCGGATCGCCGCCCGCTACCTGCCGCCGGAGGCCGTGCCGGGATACGTGGAAGGCTCCGATCTCCATACGCTGGTGACGTTCCGGGTGCTGCCGCAGCGGTGGCTGTCGGCCGACCTCGGGGCGCTGTGACCGGGCCGGACGCCGGATCGCGGATCACGGTATTTTGAGGTACGTGACTGCTATCGATCCCACCGTGACCGGCGCCTACGGCGTCGGGCTCGCCACCCTAGCCGCCGACGGCACCGTCCTCGACACCTGGTTCCCCGCGCCTGAGCTGGGCGATCCTCCCCTCGCGGGCACCGAGCGGCTCGCCGCCGAGGAGGCCGGGGAGCTGGCCTCCCTGGTCGGCCCCGACCCGGCCAGGGGCGTCGAGGTGGTGGCGGTCCGCACCGGCATCGCCAAGCTCTCCGAGGCGCCGCTCGACGCGCACGACGTCTACCTGCGGCTGCACCTGCTGTCCAGCCGCCTGGTGCGGCCGCACGGGCTCAACCTCGACGGCGTCTTCGGCAAGCTCGCCAACGTCGTGTGGACCAGCCACGGGCCGTGCCCCGTCGAGGAGTTCGAGCAGACCCGGCTGCGGCTGCGACTGAGCGCCAAGGGCGCGGTGGCGGTCTACGGCGTGGACAAGTTCCCGCGGATGGTCGACTACGTGCTGCCCACGGGCGTGCGCATCGCCGACGCCGACCGGGTGCGCCTGGGCGCCCACCTGGCCGCCGGCACCACGGTCATGCACGAGGGCTTCGTCAACTACAACGCCGGCACGCTCGGCGCGTCCATGGTGGAGGGCAGGATCTCGGCCGGCGTGATCGTCGGCGAGGGCTCCGACGTGGGCGGCGGCGCCTCGATCATGGGCACGCTGTCGGGCGGCGGCACGCAGGTCATCTCCATCGGCGAGCGCTGCCTGCTGGGCGCCAACGCCGGCATCGGGATCAGCCTGGGCGACGACTGCGTGGTGGAGGCCGGGCTCTACGTCACGGCCGGCACCAAGGTGGCCCTGCCCGGCGGCGACGTGGTCAAGGCCGAGCGGCTGTCGGGCACGAGCGGGATCCTGCTGCGCCGCAACTCCCAGACCGGCGCGGTCGAGGCCGTCCCCCGCACCGGCGGCGGCGTCAAGCTCAACGCCCACCTGCACGCCAACTGACCTGGGCGGCTGAACGCGAAGGGCCGCACCGACCGGTGCGGCCCTTTCGACCTTCTATGGTCAGTTCGCGTGGGACACCGCGGAGCCGATGGTGTGCACGCGCAGCGCGTTGGTGGAGCCATGGCTGCCGGGAGGCGAGCCGGCCACGATGACCACCTTGTCGCCCTTCTCCAGCCGGCCCAGGGACAGCAGCGACGCCTCCACCTGCCTGACCATGTCGTCGGTGTGGTGCACGAACGGCACCTGGAACGTCTCCACCCCCCAGGTCAGCGACAGCTGGCCGCGTACGTGCGGGGAGGACGTGAAGGCCAGCAGCGGGATCGGCGAGCGGTAGCGGGCCAGGCGGCGGGCGGTCTCGCCGGACATGGTGAACGCCACCAGGGCCTTGGCCCCGACGATGGCGCCGACCTCGGCGGCGGCCCTGGCGATGGCGCCACCGGTGGTCTCCGGCATCCGCTCCAGGTGGTGGGTGGCCTGGAGGTAGGCCTTCTCGGCGGCGCAGGAGATGCGGTCCATGGTGGACACCGACTCGATCGGATAGTTGCCGACCGAGGTCTCGCCGGACAGCATGACGGCGTCGGCGCCGTCCATCACGGCGTAGGCGACGTCGGAGGCCTCGGCGCGGGTGGGCCGGGGGGCGCTCATCATCGAGTCGAGCATCTGGGTGGCGACGATGACCGGGCGGGCCTTCTCCCGGCACAGCTCGATGATGCGCCGCTGAACGATCGGGACCTGCTCCAGGGGCAGCTCGACGCCGAGGTCGCCGCGGGCGACCATGATGCCGTCGAAGGCTTCGATGATCTCCGGCAGCCGCTCGACGGCCTGCGGCTTCTCGATCTTGGCGAGCAGCGGCAGCCGCACGCCCTCCTGCTCCATGATGTTGCGCACCACGTCGGCGTCGGAGGGGCGGCGGACGAACGACAGGGCGATCATGTCGCAGCCGATGCGCAGCGCCCAGCGCAGGTCGGCCTCGTCCTTGTCGGTGAGCGCGGGCGCGCTGACGTTGATGCCGGGCAGGTTGAGGCCCTTGTTGTCGGAGATCATGCCGCCGATGACGACGCGGGTGACGACGCGGTCGCCGTCGATCCGGGTGGCCTCCAGGACGAGGCGTCCGTCGTCGACCAGGATGGTGTCGCCGGGGCGCACGTCGCCCGGCAGTCCCTTGTAGGTGGTGGAGACCTGCTCGCGGTCACCCGGGACGTCCTCGGCGGTGATGGTGAAGATGTCCCCGAAACCGAGCCGGACCGGGCCCTCCTCGAACCTGCCGACGCGGATCTTGGGGCCTTGCAGGTCCGCGAGCACACCTACGCCACGGCCCAGGTCGGCCGCCACCTCCCTGACCCGGCCATAGACCTCACGGTGCATGTCATGATCACCATGACTGAGGTTGAACCGTGCTACGTCCATGCCCGCGGCGATGAGCTCGCGCAGGCGTTCAGGAGAGGACGTGGCTGGACCTAGAGTGCAGACGATTTTCGCGCGACGAGTCACGAGTCCTACCTTAATTGGTACAGACCACTTGGCAGTCATTGACGACGCAGAACGTACCCGAGACAGGACAACAGCACGGCAACGGCGGCTGCCGGACGAGCCAAGTTCGGGTATTGCTCCGCAGGACGCCGGCCGGTCACGGCTCGAAGGTGGCCGCCTTGTACGCGTTGACGACGCCCCGGCCGAAGAAGCCGTTCTTCTTCTTGTCGCCCTTGCAGACGTGGATCTCCTTGTCGCCGAGGAGATCGTATGCGTACGCGCGCGGCGACGGGCAGGGTTTGGCCGTGGCGGTCCGGTAGAGATAGTCCTCGACCTTGGCCGGCGGGAGGGTGAGGCCGCCCTGGCCGGACTTGGCGGCGGACTTGGCGGGCTTGCCGAAGCGGCTGATCAGGATGGCGGCGACGCCGGTGGCGTGCGGGGCGGCCATGGAGGTGCCGTCGAGATACTGGTAGTAGGAGCAGGGGCTGCGGGTGCAGTCGCGCAGGACGTCGCCGGTCTTGGGCCTGCCGGACTTGTCGATCCGGCCCTTGGCGCGCAGCACGGCCTCGGGGGCGGCGGCCAGGATCGAGCGGGTGGGTGAGGCGGCCTTGCCGTCCAGGGCGTCACCGCCGGGCGCGGACAGGTCGGTCTGCTCGAGGCCGTAGTCGCTGTAGATCGCCTTGCGGCCGGAGGGTCCGACGGAGGAGATCGAGATGACGCCGACGGACTCGGCGGGCACGTTGAGGCAGGAGTTGTCGACCTTGCGGATCCGCTCCCCGCCGCGAGGGTAGCCGGGGCTGGCCTCGTCGACCTTGGGCTTGCCGAGGTCGGAGGCGCCGTTGCCGAGGGCGGAGATGAGGGTGACGCCCTTCTTGCGGGCGTAGTCGAGAGCGCGCTGCATGCCGGTGATGACGGCCCGCTGCTCCAGCCGCTCCTTGGCGCTGTCGGAGGGGTTGGCCCGGCAGTTGAACAGCCACGGGTCGACGTAGTAGCTCATGTTGACCACGTCGACGCCGATGTCGGCGGCGTAGGTGAGGGCGTCGAGGCTGGCCTTGAGGAAGAAGAAGCCGGAGTCCTGACCGGCCCGGATGTTGACGAGCTGCACGTTCGGCGCCACGCCGACGACGCCGATGCCGTTGATCGGGGAGGCGATGGTGCTGGCGACGTGCGTGCCGTGGCCGTCGTCGTCCTGGTCGACCGCGTCCTTGCAGTCGGCGGCCTCGCACGGCCCGTCGAGAGTCTCGCCCTTCTCGTCCTTGGGCCTGTCGGTGACGAAGTTACGGCTGAGCTCACGGTTGAAGTTCGGGGCGATGTCGGGGTGCTTGCCGTCGATGCCGGTGTCGATGACGCCGACGAGGACCTTGCGGCTGCCGGGCTCCTTGGCGTGCGCGCGGTCGGCGCCGATCATCTTCATGTCCCACTGGCGACCGGAGAGCGGGTCGCTCTTGGTGCTCCTGGTGAGGGCGGCGGCGTCGGGCAGGGCGCGCGCGGCGGCGGAGGAGGCGTAGCCGATCCGGCGGTCGGCGGAGACGCCGACGATCGCCGGGTCGGCGCCGATGACCTCGGCGAACGTCGCTCCGCCGCGGGCCACGACGTAGCCGAGCTTGGACTCGGCGCGGACGGCGCTGCCCCCCGCGCCCTTGATGACGTCGAGCGCGTGGGCCTGCCGGCCGTCGGCGTAGAAGACCAGGTAATCCGCCTGGACGACGGCCTGCCGGGCGCTGACGGCCGCGCAGGCGGTGAGCGAGGCCGCCATGGTCACGGCCGCGAGGCAAGAGACAATTCGCCGCATTCTTCCCCCATTAGCCGCATTCCCCTTGAAACTGCATCTTCCCGGCAGTCATCAGGTGATGCAACTTCGCCCGCCCGCTTCGGCATGCCTGGCCCCGCGCGCGGAACGTACAGAAAGCAGGAGAGCGCCCGCCCTTGAGGGGGCGGGCGCTCTCACACGTCGCTACACCAGCGGGCGCGCCGTCGGCAGGATCGGGTACGGCAGCGCCGTCTCGCCGGTCAGGAACCGGTCGACGCCGCTGGCGGCGGCGCGGCCCTCGGCGATGGCCCACACGATCAGCGACTGCCCGCGCCCCATGTCGCCGGCCACGAACACGCCGTCGACCTTGGACATGTACGTCTTGTCCCGCGAGACGTTGCCCCGCGCGTCGTAGAACCCGTCGCCCGCGAGCACCGCCAGGTCCTGCAGCAGCGGGCCCTTCTCCGGGCCGAGGAAGCCCATGGCGAGAGTGACCAGCTCGGCGGGGATCTCCCGCTCGCTGCCGGGGATCGGCTTGAACCCGTTCTGCGGGCCGTCGACCTCGACCAGGCGCAGCGCCCGGAGGTTGCCGTCGGCGTCGCCGGCGAACTCGGTGGTGGAGACCGCGTAGACGCGCTCCCCGCCGCCCTCGGCGAGCTCCTCGTGCGCGCTCTCCATCTTGAACAGGATGGGGAAGGTGGGCCACGGCTGGTTCGCCGACCTGGTGGCCGGCGGCTGCGGCATGATCTCCAGCTGGGTGACGGAGGCCGCGCCCTGCCGGATCGCGGTGCCGATGCAGTCGGCCCCGGTGTCACCGCCGCCGATCACCACGACGTGCTTGCCCTCGGCGGACACCGGCGGGGCGGCGTAGTCGCCCTCCTGCACCTTGTTGGACAGGGGGAGATACTCCATCGCCTGGTAGACGCCCTTGAGGTCGCGACCCGGCACCGGCAGGTCACGCCAGGCGGTGGCGCCACCCGACAGCACCACGGCGTCGAACTCGGCGCGCAGCTCGGCGGCCGTGACGTCGACGCCGACGTTCACGCCGGTGCGGAACTCGGTGCCCTCGGCCCGCATCTGCTCCAGGCGGCGCTCGATGTGCCGCTTCTCCATCTTGAACTCGGGGATGCCGTACCGGAGCAGCCCGCCGATACGGTCGGCCCGCTCGAACACCACCACGTCGTGGCCTGCCCGGGTGAGCTGCTGGGCGGCGGCCAGCCCGGCGGGGCCGGAGCCGACCACCGCGACCCGCTTGCCCGTCCTGCGGGCCGCGGGCTGCGGCGTCACCCAGCCCTCGGCGAACGCCCGGTCGATGATCTCGACCTCGACCCGCTTGATCGCCACCGGGTCGGAGTTGATGCCGAGCACGCACGCCGCCTCGCACGGAGCCGGGCAGAGCCTGCCGGTGAACTCCGGGAAGTTGTTCGTGGCGTGCAGCCGCTCGATCGCCTCCCGCCAGTCGGTCCGGTAGACCAGGTCGTTCCACTCGGGGATGAGGTTGCCCAGCGGGCAGCCGTTGTGGCAGAACGGGATGCCGCAGTCCATGCAGCGGGCCGCCTGCTTGGTCAGCTTCTCCTGCGGGAAGTCCTGATAGACCTCCTGCCAGTCACTGATGCGGACGTCGACGGGGCGGCGCGCCGGCAGCTCCCGGTCGTGCGTGAGAAAACCCTTGGGGTCAGCCATCGGTTACGCCTCCCTTATCCCTTGACCGCGGCCGCCATGACGGCCTCGTCGATGTCCCTGCCTTCGATCCGGGCGGCCTCGGCGGCCTCCATGACCCGCTTGTAATCGGTCGGCATGATCTTGCCGAACCGGGCGAGCGCGTCGTCCCAGTCGGCCAGCAACTGCTTGGCCACCGGCGAGCCGGTCTCCGCGAAGTGCTTCTCCACGATCTCCTTGAGGAACTCCGCGTCCTGCTCGGTGAGCGCCTCCAGGGCGACCATCTCCCGGTTGACCCGCTCGGTCTTGAGGTCGAGCAGGTAGGCGACGCCGCCGGACATGCCCGCCGCGAAGTTGCGGCCGGTCGGGCCGAGCACCACCGTGGTGCCGCCCGTCATGTACTCGCAGCCGTGGTCCCCGACGCCCTCGACGACGGCGGTGGCGCCGGAGTTGCGGACGCAGAACCGCTCCCCCACCACGCCGCGGATGAACACCTCACCGGACGTGGCGCCGTACAGGGCGACGTTGCCGGCGATGATGTGCCCGTCCAGCGGAGCCGCGTCGTGCGGGCGCAGCGTGAGCCGCCCGCCCGACAGGCCCTTGCCGAGGTAGTCGTTGGCGTCGCCGGTGAGCCGGAGCGTGATGCCGCGGGGCACGAACGCGCCGAAGGAGTTGCCGGCCGAGCCGGTGAAGGAGATGTCGATGGTGTTGTCCGGCAGGCCCGCGCCGCCGTACCGCTTGGTGACCTGGTAGCCGAGCATGGTGCCGACGGTGCGGTTCACGTTGCGGATGGGCAGCTCCAGCGTCACCGGGGTGCCGTCGTTCAGCGCGCCCTCGGCGAGCTGGATCAGCGTGTTGTCCAGCGCGTGCCGCAGCCCGTGGTCCTGCGCGACGGTGCGCCGCAGCGGGGTGCCGCTGGGCAGCGCCGGCAGGTGCAGGATCGGCGACAGGTCGAGCCCGCTGGCCTTCCAGTGGTCCTCGGCCGCCGCCATGTCCAGCATCTCGACGTGCCCGATCGCCTCGTCGAGCGTGCGGAAGCCCAGCTCGGCGAGGTACTCGCGGATCTCCTCCGCGATGAACTCGAAGAAGTTGACCACGAACTCGGGCTTGCCGGTGAAGCGCTTGCGCAGCTCCGGGTTCTGGGTGGCGACGCCCACCGGGCAGGTGTCGAGGTGGCACACGCGCATCATCACGCAGCCGGACACGACCAGCGGCGCGGTGGCGAAGCCGTACTCCTCGGCGCCGAGGAGCGCGGCGATGACCACGTCGCGGCCGGTCTTCAGCTGGCCGTCGACCTGCACCACGATCCGGTCGCGCAGGTTGTTGAGCAGCAGCGTCTGCTGGGTCTCGGCCAGGCCGAGCTCCCACGGCGCGCCCGCGTGCTTGAGGCTCGTCAGCGGGGAGGCCCCGGTGCCGCCGTCGTGGCCGGAGATCAGCACCACGTCCGCGTGCGCCTTGGACACGCCCGCCGCGACCGTGCCGACCCCGACCTCGGCGACCAGCTTCACGTGCACCCGCGACTCCGGGTTGGAGTTCTTCAGGTCGTGGATGAGCTGGGCCAGGTCCTCGATCGAGTAGATGTCGTGGTGCGGCGGCGGCGAGATGAGGCCGACGCCGGGCGTGGAGTGCCGGGTCTTGGCGATCCACGGATAGACCTTGTGGCCGGGCAGCTGGCCGCCCTCGCCGGGCTTGGCGCCCTGGGCCATCTTGATCTGCAGGTCCGAGGCGTTCACCAGGTATTCGGAGGTCACCCCGAACCGGCCGGAGGCCACCTGCTTGATCGCGCTGCGCCGGGAGTCGTCGTAGAGGCGCTCGGGGTCCTCGCCGCCCTCGCCGGTGTTGGACTTGCCGCCGAGGCGGTTCATCGCGATGGCGAGCGTCTCGTGCGCCTCCATCGAGATCGAGCCGTACGACATCGCCCCGGTGGAGAACCGCTTGACGATCTCCGAGACGGGCTCGACCTCCTCGATCGGGATCGAGGCGCCCTTACGCAGCTTGAACAGGCCACGCAGCGTCATCAGCCGCTCGGCCTGGGAGTCCACCATGCCGGTGTACTCCTTGAAGATCTCGTAGCGGCGGCTCCTGGTGGCGTGCTGCAGCTTGAAGACCGTCTCGGGGTTGAACAGGTGCGGCTCGCCCTCGCGGCGCCACTGGTATTCGCCGCCGACCTGCAGCCGCCGGTGCGGGTTCTCCGCGCGCGGGTAGGCGTGCCGGTGCCGTCCGGCCGCCTCGCGGGCCAGCACGTCGAAGCCGACGCCGCCGAGCCGGGAGGTGGTGCCGGTGAAGCAGGAGTCGATGACCTCTTGGCTGAGCCCGAGCGCCTCGAAGATCTGCGCACCGGTGTAGGAGGCGACGGTGGACACCCCCATCTTGGACATCACCTTGATGACGCCCTTGCCGTAGGCCTTGATGAGGTTGCGCACGGCGACGCGCTTGTCGAGGGCCAGCGCGCCGGAGTCGACGAGGTCCTCGACGGTCTCGATGGCCAGGTACGGGTTCACCGCGCCGGCCCCGTAGCCGATCAGCAGCGCCATGTGGTGGCACTCGCGGGCCTCGCCGGTCTCGATGACCAGGCCGATCTTGGTGCGGGTCCGCTCCTGGATCAGGTGGTGGTGCACGGCGCCGGTGAGCAGCAGCGCCGGGATCGGCGCGAGCGTCTCGGAGGAGCCGCGGTCGGACAGCACGATGATCCGGGCGCCCTCGGCGATCGCCCGCGACGCCTCGGCCCTGATCTCCCGCAGACGGGTCAGCAGCGCCTGGCCGCCGCCCGCCACCGGGTAGAGGCCGGAGATCACATGCGGGTGCAGGCCGGGCAGGTCATGCTCGTCGTTGATGTGGATGATCTTGGCGAGCTCGTCGTTGTCGATCACCGGGTACGGCAGCACGAGCTGCCGGCAGGAGGTGGGGCCCGGGGCGAGCAGGTTGCCCTCGGGGCCGACCACGCTGGCCAGGGAGGTGACCAGCTCCTCCCGGATGGCGTCCAGCGGCGGGTTGGTGACCTGCGCGAACAGCTGCGTGAAGTAGTCGAACAGCAGCCTGGGCTTCTCGCTCAGCACCGCGACGGGCGTGTCGGTGCCCATGGAGCCGATCGGCTCCAGGCCGCTCCTGGCCATCGGCGCGAGGATGATGCGCAGCTCTTCCTCGGTGTAGCCGAAGGTCTGCTGCCGCTTGACGAGCGCCTCGTGGGTCGGACCTTCCACGCTGCGCGTCTCCGACACGACCCCCCGCCGGCGCGCGGGCAGCTCCTCGAAGCGCACCAGGCCGGCGTGCAGCCAGTCTTCGTACGGCAACTCGGCGGCGAGCTCGGCCTTGATCTCGTCATCTTCGATGATCTTGCCGCGGGCGGTGTCGATGAGGAACATCCGGCCGGGCTGCAGGCGGCCCTTGCGGACGACGTCCTCGGGCGCGAAGTCGAGCACACCGGCCTCGGAGGCCAGCACGACGAGCCCGTCGGCGGTCACCCAGAACCGGCCGGGGCGCAGGCCGTTGCGGTCGAGCACGGCGCCGGCCAGGGTGCCGTCGGTGAACGTGATCGAGGCCGGGCCGTCCCACGCCTCCATCAGCGAGGAGTGGAACTCGTAGAAGGCGCGCCGCGCGGGATCCATCTCGGTGTGGTTCTCCCACGCCTCCGGGATCATCATCAGCACGGCGTGCGGCAGAGTGCGCCCGCCCAGGTGGAGCAGCTCCAGCACCTCGTCGAAGGAGGCCGTGTCGCTGGCGTCCGGGTCACAGATCGGGAAGAGCCGCGACAGGTCGCCGGGGATGACGGACGACTCGAGCATGGCCTCGCGGGCCCGCATCCAGTTGCGGTTGCCCTTGACCGTGTTGATCTCGCCGTTGTGCGCGATGTAGCGGTAGGGGTGGGCCAGCGGCCAGCTCGGGAAGGTGTTGGTCGAGAAGCGCGAGTGCACCAGCGCGATCGCGCTGTGGTAGCGCTCGTCGGACAGGTCGGGGAAGAACGGCTCGACCTGGTCGGGGGTGAGCATGCCCTTGTAGACGATGGTCCGCGCCGACAGGGACGTGAAGTACACGTCCACCTCGTGCTCGGCCCGCTTGCGCAGGCAGAAGGCGAGCCGGTCGAGCTCCAGGCCGGACTCGCCGCCGGGGGCGGCCACGAAGATCTGCTTGAAGAACGGCATCACGGCGCGGGCGCTCGGCCCCGGCAGGGCGCGGTCGACCGGCACGTCGCGCCAGCCGAGCACGGTCAGGCCCTCTTCGGCGGCGATCTCCTCGATCATGCCGACACCGATCGCGCGAGCCTCGTCGTCGATCGGCAGGAAGGCGATGCCGGTGGCGTAGTGGCCGCTGTCCGGCAGGGCGAACGGGACGCTCGCCCGGTAGAGCGCGTCAGGGATCTGCGTCAGGATCCCGGCTCCGTCGCCGGTGTCCGGCTCGCTACCCTTGGCCCCCCGGTGATCGAGATTGCACAGTGCCGTCAGCGCCTTGACCACGATGTCGTGCCCCCGGCGACCGGCGACGTCGGCGACCATCGCGACACCGCAGGCATCATGCTCGTTGGCGGGGTCGTAGAGGCCCTGGGGCTCGGGGAACCCGAGGTGGGCAGCAGGCATTGAATCCCTCCCGTCGTCTTCGTCTGTCTGAACTGCGTGAACAGGCGGGGACGACGTTGGCCCTGCTGCTTATCGTGGATAGAGGTTACCGCACGCTGCCAGAATGGTGCCCACCGCGCCCACATGGCGAACATTCACCCGATTCCCGGACATCCTGCTCTGCTTCTGGGCGCTGAGCCGCTCGATAGGGTTGGTCCATGGAGCGTGACGGGGTGGAGCGCCTGCTGGCTGCGGCCGGGGTGGACAGCAGGAGGCTCAGGCACGCGCTGACCCTCCTCTGCGACGGCCAGTGGTGGACCCTGGCCGACCTGGTCAGGCAGAGCGCCACGTCCAGGCGCACGATCGAGGAGCTGCTGCGGGAGTTGCGCCTGGAGCGCTCCGGCGACCGGTTCCGGGTGGCGCCGGAGCACTCCCCCGACTACCAGGACCTGCTGGCCGTCGCCCCGGCGCCCGAGGACCCCGTCGCCCACCTCCTGCCGCACTACGGGCCGGTGCTGGAGCGCCTGCGCGAGCTCATCGCCAAGGCGCCGCGCGCCCGCCACACGCTGGACCACGTCGCGGCTACCCCCGACACCGTCCTGCGCCGGGCCCTGCTGCTCGGCGCCCGCTTCTGGCTGCCGGGCGCCCGGCTGCTCTGCGTGGGCGACCACGACCTCACCTCGCTCGCGGTCAAACTCGTCCACCCGGAGACGGACGTCACGGTGGTCGACGTCGACGAGCGCATCCTGGCCTACATCGACGAGCAGGATCTGGGCGTACGCACCCGCTGGGCGGACCTGCGCCTCACCCTGCCCCCGTCGGCCCGCGACCACGACCTGGCCCTCACCGACCCGCCGTACACCCCTGAGGGCATCAGCCTGTTCACCGCCCGCGCGATCGAGGGCCTGAAGGACGACGGCCGGATCCTGCTCGCCTACGGCGCGAGTGAGCGCACCCCGGCGCTGGCGCTCAAGGTGCAGAACTCCCTGTCGGCACTGAACCTAACTTTTGACGCCATATATCCCGATTTCAACCGATATTTTGGTGCAGAGGCCATCGGGTCCGCCGCCGACCTCTACCTCCTCCGTCCCACCACCAGAACCCGCCCCGCCACGGCCGCCCGCCTCGACCGCGCCGGCACCGCCATCTACACCCAGGGCCCCCAGTCGATCGAGTCCGCCCGGTCCGGCGCCGAGCCCGCCGACGCCACGGCCGACCTCCTGGTCGGCGACTGGCCCAAGCCCCTCCCCCAGCCCAGGGCCAAGCTCACCACCTGGCTGGCCAAGCCCTACGCGGCCACCCTCGACAGCGTGGCCATCGCCGTGCCCGCCGGCCTGGAGAGCGCCATCCCCCGCCTCCTGCTCGCCACCCGCGCCGGCCACGTCCACCTCCACCTGGCCGAGCCGCCCGCCCGGCTCCCCGCCGTCCTGGCCTCGGTCTACGACTGCGTCACCGACGGCACCGTCCTGCGCGCCACCCGCCGCCCCCAGCCGACCGCCCCCGAGGAGCAGGTGCTGCGCCGCATCCTCGACCACGGCCACGCCAAACTCGCCAACACCTGGCGCGAGGCCCTCATCTCCCTGGCTCGCGCCCAGGGCTCCACCCTCACCAAGAACGAGGCCCGCACCCTCATCCGCCAGGCGGCCCCCTGGGCCGAGGACCTCACCCCCCTGGAAGCCCCCCTCCACCGCCTGGCCGCCCTCCCCGCCCAGGTCACCACCACCGTCCACGCCCTCACCACCACCACCTGACCCCCCGGACGCCCTGCCGCCCTCTGCGCGCCGACCCACTACCGGGCGTGCGCGCGACGTCTGCCTCAGTCGGGCGATCATCTTGTACGGCACAGCCAAGTGAACGCCGACCGCCGACCCACTACCGGGCGCGCCGGCGGCGTGTCCCAAGGGTGGGGTGGTCACTCGCCGCAACGGCGCTCGCTCTACCGTCGAGGGGCGACCCGCCGGCCGGGAAGCCCACGAGCCCCGGTGGCCGGCAAAGTCGGGTCAGGCCACGGCCAGGACCCGGGCCAGGTCAGGGCCGGAAGTCGGGTCAGGCCACGGCCAGGACCCGGGCCAGGTCAGGGCCGGAAGTCGGGTCAGGTCGCGGCCAGGACTCGGGTCTGGATCGCGTTGCCGAGGGCGTCGAGGGCGATGAGGGGCTGCACCAGGTCGGTGCCTCGCTCGGCGGTGAGGGCGCCCAGCCAGCTCACCGTGACGTAGTGGCCCAGGGCGCGGACCTCGGCGCGGCTGCGGGTGGCGTCGAACGGTGTCGTCTGCCGTACGAAACCGTCCTCGCGCAGGGCGGCCACCAGGGCGTCGGCGGCGCGGCCGTCCGGGAGGTTGAAGATGACGAACTGGCCGGCGACGGCCGGGCCCCGGTAGGTGGCGCGCAGGGCCTGGGTGCAGCCGGGCGCGGAGGTGCCCCACAGGGCGTCGTCGCAGTCGGCGAGCTCTTCGACGGCGGTCCTGGTCATCCCGCCGATGGTCTGGGTGCCGGGGGTGAAGATCTCGGCCACCGTCACGGGGGCGGCGTCGGCCTGGCGGGAGTCCACCAGCGCGTACAGGGCGGAGGTGGGCTCGGCGCGAAGAGCGGCGGGGCGGGGCAGATCGCGGCCGAACCACAGCCAGGCGCCGCCGGCCAGCACCGCGAGCGCGGCCGCCACCAGGCTGACGATGAGGCGCCGGGACATCAGGAGGCCGGTCCGGTGATCGCGACGACCCTGCGGTAGATGGCCTTCTCCGCGCCTCTGAGGGTGAGAGCGAGTGACACGTAGTCGTCCCTGGCGGTGGGCTCCGCGCCGTCGGCCCTGCCGATCCAGACAAGGCCGACATAGTGGCCGAGGGCGTAGGCGCCCGCCTCGGTGTAGCCGCCCGCTGGGAAGGCGGCCTTGGTGCTCGCCAGCGGCAGGGTCCAGCCGCCCCGGTGCAGGGTTTCGAGCGACTCGACGAGCGCGGCGGCCGATTCGCCGTCACGGAGGTTGAGCAGGGTGTACTGGCCGACGTAGCGGCGGTCGGAGCTGAGGTAGAGGCCGCGGACGGCCTGGGTGCACTCGGCGGCCGACACCTGCTCGATCAGCGCCTCGCCCCACAGGGCGGCGGAGCAGTCGGCGTCGAGCTTTCTGCCGGCGAGCCGCAGGGAGAGCTTCTTCTCGCCGGCGAGGGCCCTCTGGCCGAAGACCTCCTTGACGGTGAGCGGCTGGGTGTCCTTGGCCCGCTCCCCGATCGGCGCGAACAGCTTGGGCGAGGCCCACCCCTGGAAGTCCCGCGGCAGCGCCGCGCCGGACTGGACGACGGCGGCGGCGCTGGCCCTACGCTCGGGGGTGTAGGTGCCGAGCGAGCCGATGACGGCGACCAGCGCGACGGCGCCCGCGAGGACGCCGATGGCCGTGGCGATGATGACGATGAGCCGCTGCTGCTTCGGCTGGAACCCCCAGTGCGTCAGGAGCGGCAGCTCCCAGTCGGAGGGGGGAGTACGGCGCCGCTTGCGAGGTCTGGTGCCACTCACAGTCCGGACGCCCCGATCGCGTTGCCGAGCGCGAACGTGAGCGCGGCGGCCACCGCGCCCACCACGAGCTGGCGGATCCCTGAATACCACCAGCTCCGCGCGGTCACCGTGGAGACGATGACGCCGGCGGTGAACAGCGCCACGCAGGAGACCACGGCGGAGACCCAGAGGCTGACGACGCCGAACAGGTACGGCAGCAGCGGCAGCGCCGCCCCCACGCTGAACGCCAGGAAGGACGACACGGCCGCCACCTTGGGCGAGGGCAGGTCCCCGGGCTCGACGCCGAGCTCGTTCTGGGCGTGGATCTCCAGGGCCTGCTCCGGGTCGCGGGAGATCTGCCTGGCGACCTCGGCCGCCAGCGCGGGCTCGACACCCCTGCCGATGAAGACCTGGGCCAGCTCCTCCAGCTCGGCTTCGGGGTTGCGGTCGAGCTCGCCGGCCTCGACGGCGATCTCGGCCTGGGCGAGCTCGCGCTGGCTGGCCACGGAGACGTACTCGCCGCCGGCCATGGAGAACGCGCCCGCCGCGAGCCCGGCGACGCCGGCCAGCGAGATGACCTTGGTGTTGGCGGTGCCGCCGGCGACACCGGCGATGAGCGCGAAGTTCGAGACCAGGCCGTCCATCGCGCCGAACACCGATGGCCTGAGCCAGCCGCCGGTGACGTCGCGATGCTGGTGGTGAATCTCCGCGCGGCTGTTCATCGCGAGTTCTTCTCCTCCGGCACGGCTTCAGCCTTGACCTCGGACTCAGCCTCCGCAGATTCCACAGCCTTCGCAGACTTCACGGGCTCCAAGGGCTCCAAGGGCTCCAAGGGCTCCGCAGGTTTCACCGGCTCTTCCACGGAGTCGAGCGGCTTCACGGACTCTGTCGGCTTCACCGGCTCGTCGGACCCTGCCGGCTCCCCGGACCCTGCCGGCTCCCCGGGCTCCACCCGCTCCGCGGACCTGCCGGACTCCGCGGACTTCACAGGCTCCTCGGGCTCACTCGCGGGTTTCGCCCCCTCTTCCTCAGAGGTGTCCGCTGCGGAGGTCGTCGAGGTCGCGACCTCGTGCTCCGGGTCAGCCAGGCTCGACGGGTGGGCGGGGTCGGCGTCCTCCGGGGAGACGACGATCTCTTCGCCGGTCTTGTTCCTGGTGGCCCAGAAGTAGATCAGCGCACCGACGAAGAGCACGATCGCGGTGTACTGGTTGAGCCGCAGCCCGAGGAACTCGACCGCGTGGTCCACCCCGCCGACGGGGTCGATGCGCAGCCCCTCGATCCAGAACCGGCCCAGGGTGTAGCCGGCGACGTAGAGGGCGAACAACCGGCCGTAGCGCAGCCCGAGCCGCTTGCCGATGACGAGCAGCGCGATGCCGAGCGCCAGGTTCCACAGCGACTCGTACAGGAAGGTCGGGTGGTAGAGCACCCCGGGCTCGCCGCCGTGCTGCTGGTCGATCTCCAGGCCCCAGGGCAGCGTGGTGGGCGCGCCGTACAGCTCCTGGTTGAACCAGTTGCCCCAGCGGCCGATGGCCTGCGCGAAGGCGATGCCCGGCGCGACCGTGTCGGCGACCGCGCTCAGCGACAGGCCGCGCCTGCGGCAGGCCAGCCAGACGCCGACGCCGCCGAGCGCGACCGCGCCCCAGATGCCGAGCCCGCCCTCCCAGATGAACAGGGCCTGGTAGGGCTCCTTGATCGCGCGGGCGCCGAAGTAGGTCTGCCAGTCGGTGATGACGTGATAGAGACGGCCACCGATCAGACCGAAGATCACAGCGGGCACGGCGATGTCGATCATCGTGCCCGCCTGGCCGCCGCGGGCACGCCAGCGGCGCTCGCTCAGCCAGACGGCGACGACGACACCGAGCACGATGCACAGGGCGTAAGCCCGGATCGGCACGAATCCGAGATACCAGACCCCCTGGGAAGGGCTGGGAATCGAGGCTATGGGCATGTCAGGTGAGGGTAGCGGACGCTGAGCTACTTGGCCGCCTTGGTGACCGTATCGCGAAGCTCCCGAGGCGCGGCCGCGACACTGTTGTCGATGACCTCACCGTTGAGCTTGATGGTCGGCGTGCCCCGCAGCTGCTGGTCGGCCATGACCTGCTTGCTCTGGTCGAGGTGGGCCTGCGCGTGCTTCTGCGAGGTGACGCAGGCCGCGAAGCCGGGTGTGGTGACGCCGGCCTCCTTGCCCCAGGCCACGAGCTGGTCGGTGGTGAAGCCCTCGGCGGTCTCGCTGGGCTGGTTGCGGTAGAGGATGTCGTGGAAGGCCACCCACTGCTTGCCGTCGGCCACGCAGCGCGCGGCGGCCGCGGCCCGGACCGAGTTGGACTTGGTGGGCTCCTGGGAGAAGATCGTGAGCGGGTGGAAGACCACCTTGGCCAGGCCCTCGGCGGCGAGGTTCTTGAAGGTCGGGCCGCTGACCCGCTCCAGCTCCTTGCAGGCGGGGCACTGGAAGTCCTCGTAGACGTCGAGCACCGGCGCGTTCACGCCGTCGTTGGCCATCACCACGGTCCCGTCGGCCTGCACCGTGGTGGGCGCCAGTGAGTCTCCCGCCACCTCCGACTGTGATCTGCTCGCGGTGTACCACCAGCCCGCTCCCACGGCGGCCAGCGCGACCGCGCCCGCCGCCACGTAGGTGACCACGCGCTTACGCTGCTCCCGCACGCGGTCGGCGGCCTGCTGCTCCCTGATCTTGTCACGCGCCGACTTCGCCCGGCCGCCCTTGCTCATCACCGTTCTCCTCTTCGTCGAGCAGGTGCTCCGCACCCGCCAAGCCCAGTGGCCGGTCCAACGCGAAGCGTCCCGGCGGGAAACGCACGATCCAGGCGCCCAGCAGCACGAGGCCGAAGTCACGCAGGATGTCGACCAGGTAGGTCGGCTCCTGCCCGGCGCCGAGCTGACCGCCGCCGCCGAAGCAGCCGCAGTCGATGCGCAGCCCGTGCGCCCACGCCCAGGCGATGCCGAACACGAAGGCGAACATGAGCAGCGCGGCGATGACGGCAGCCACTCTGGTCATGAGGCCTACGATCAGCAGCACCCCGACCACTACCTCCACAATAGGCAGGCCGTAACCAGCGGCCGTGGCCACCTGCTCGGGTAGCAGCTCGTACGCTCGGACCGCCACCACGGAGTCGGCCGGGTTGCCGATCTTGAGCCCTCCGGCCACGATCAGCACCCCGCCCAGAACCAATCGGGCGACGGTCGTGACCCAGGGTATCGCTGATCTCGCGCTCTGTGACGCCGCTGACGCGTTCACGGGCCATCTCCTCTTCCTCTGTGCCGGTAGCCGCACAGTATCCGGGTCCTATCCGATCACGCTCGGGATAAGGGTCGGCTAAGGAGTGGTTCTGGCCCGCGCATGACGCCGAACTGCGGGAAGGCCGGCATTCCGCTGGACGCGGAAACCCGGTGCCCAGCCCTGCGGACCGCCCGGCGAAGGCGTGACGAAACCTTGGAAGGCGCGTCAGGCGTGACGAAACCCTGGAAGGCGTCAGGCGCGGGAGGCGTGACGGAAGTCCGGAAGGCGGAAGGTGTCAGGCGCGGGAGCGGACGCCCTGGGCCATCTCGCGGGCCAGCTCGGCGATCGAGGCGTAGCCGGCGGCCTCGTCGGGGGCGTCCAGGATGCGGCGGATGAACGCCGAGCCCACGATGACGCCGTCGGCGTAGGCCGCGACGTGGGACGCCTGCGCGCCCGTGCCGACGCCCAGCCCGACGCAGACCGGCAGGTCGGTGTGCGCGCGGGTGCGCTTGACCAGGTCCTCGGCCGCCACGTTGACGGTCTCGCGCGCGCCTGTGACGCCCATCAGCGAGGCCGCGTAGACGAAGCCGGTGCAACAGTCCACGACGGCCTTGATGCGCTCCTCGGTGGAGCTGGGCGCCACCAGGAAGACGGTGTCGATGCCCGCCGCCGCCGACGCGGCGCGCCACGGCTCGGACTCCTCCGGCGTGAGGTCGGGCGTGATGGTGCCGGCGCCGCCCGCGTCGGCCAGCTCGCGGGCGAACCGCTCGGCGCCGTAGCGGTCGATCGGGTTCCAGTAGGTCATGACGAGCGTGGCCGCGCCGGTGGCGGCGACCCCTTCGACGGTACGCATGACGTCGGCGATGCGAGTGCCGTTGAGCAGCGAGCGGTGCACCGCGTCCTGGATGGTCGGCCCGTCCATGAGCGGATCGGAGTAGGGCAGGCCGATCTCGATGACGTCACACCCGGCCTCGACCAGGGCGGTCGCCGCGGCGATGGCGCCGTCCTTGGACGGGAAGCCCGCCGGGAGGTAACCCACGAGCGCGGCCCGGTTGTCCGCCTTCGCCTTGGCGAACACCGTCTGAAGAGTCGTCATTGGTCGTCCGTTCTCACATCGTCGAGCCCCGCCTCCCCGGGCTCCGATCGCCGCGTCCCGCACCGCCGTTGCGGTGCGGGACGACCGGCGTACTCGCGGGGCGGCCGACCCGGTCAGGGTCGTCAGAGATTGAAGTACTTCATGGCCGTGCCCATGTCCTTGTCGCCACGCCCGGAGAGGTTGACCAAAATGGTCGCCTCGGGGCCCAGCTCGCGGCCGAGCTCCAGCGCGCCCGCGAGGGCGTGGGAGGACTCGATGGCCGGGATGATGCCCTCGGTCCTGGCCAGCAGCGAGAAGGCGGCCATGGCCTGGTCGTCGGTGATGCCGTGGTAGGTGGCGCGGCCGCTGTCCTTGAGCCAGGCGTGCTCGGGGCCGACGCCGGGATAGTCGAGGCCGGCCGAGATCGAGTGCGAGTCGATGGTCTGGCCCTCGTCGTCCTGCAGCACGTAGGTGCGCGAGCCGTGCAGGACGCCGACCGAGCCCGCGGTGAGCGTCAGCGCGTGCTCGCCGCTGTCCAGCCCTCGGCCGGCCGCCTCGTAGCCGTGGAGCTGGACGGCCTCGTCGCCGATGAAGGCGTGGAAGATGCCGATGGCGTTGCTGCCGCCGCCGACCGCCGCGCAGACCGCGGTGGGCAGGGCTCCGGTCAGCTCCAGCATCTGGCGGCGGGCCTCGACGCCGATGATGCGGGCGAAGTCGCGGACGATCTCCGGGAACGGGTGCGGCCCGGCGACCGTGCCGAACAGGTAGTGCGTGGAGTCGACGTTGGTCACCCAGTCGCGGAACGCCTCGTTGATGGCGTCCTTCAGCGTCTGCGAGCCGTTGGTCACGGGCACGACCTTGGCGCCGAGCAGCTTCATCCTGGCGACGTTGAGCGCCTGGCGCTCGCAGTCGACGGCGCCCATGTAGATGACGCACTCCAGGCCGAGCAGGGCCGCCGCGGTGGCGGTGGCCACGCCGTGCTGGCCCGCGCCGGTCTCGGCGATCACCCGCTTCTTGCCGAGCCGCTTGGTCAGCAGCGCCTGGCCCAGCACATTGTTGATCTTGTGCGCGCCGGTGTGCGTGAGGTCCTCGCGCTTGAGCACGATCCGCGCGCCGCCCGCCTGCTCGGCGAAGCGCGGCACCTCGGTCAGCGTGGTCGGCCGGCCCGCGTACGTACGCAGCAGGTGGTCGAACTCGCGCAGGAACTCGACGTCGTTCTTGGCCGTGGCGTAGACCGAGGCGACCTCGTCGAGCGCCGGGATGAGCGCCTCGGGCACGTAACGGCCTCCGAAGATGCCGAACTTGCCGCGCACATCGGGGTCGTCGCCGTGAACGCCGTTGCCCGCCAGGTCGGCGGCCGTCAAGATGGAGCCTTCGTGTGCCACTGCTATCCCTCTGCTCCGTGGTCGGGGCGGGTCGCCGGGTGGGCGCCGGCGGTCACCAGCGCCTCCACGGCCTTACGCGGGTCCTTGCCGGTGACCAGGCTCTCCCCCACCAGGACGGCGTCGGCGCCTGCCCTGGCGTAGGCGAGCAGGTCGTGCGGCCCGCGCACGCCTGATTCGGCGATCTTGATCACATTATCCGGGACCTTGGGCGCCAGCTTGGCGAAGACATCCCGATCGACCTGAAGTGTCTTCAAGTTACGGGCGTTGATCCCGACGACGCGGGCGCCGGCGGCGACCGCCCGGTCGAGCTCCTCCTCGGTGTGCACCTCGACGAGCGGGGTGAGCCCGATGGACTCGGCCCGCTCGATCAGCGACACCAGCGCCTCCTGCTCCAGGCAGACGACCATCAGCAGCGCGAGGTCGGCGCCGTGGGCCCTGGCCTCCCAGAGCTGGTAGGAGGTGAGGATGAAATCCTTGCGCAGGATCGGGATGTCCACCCGGGCGCGGACGGCGGCCAGGTCTTCCAGGCTGCCGCCGAACTTGCGCCGCTCGGTGAGCACGCTGATGACGTGCGCGCCACCCGCCTCGTAGTCGGCGGCGAGCGCCGCCGGGTCGGCGATGGCGGCGAGCGCGCCCTTGGACGGGCTGGAGCGCTTCACCTCGGCGATCACCGAGACCCGGTCACCGCCGACCGCCGCGAGGGCGTCTCTGGGCGCGGGGGCCCGGTCGGCCTGCTGCTTGAGGTCGTCAAGCGACACGGTCCGCTGCCGTGTGGCGAGGTCGGCGCGCACCCCGTCGAGGATGTCGTCGAGGACACTCGGTCCTTCGGTCCGCTCACTCACGCGCTTGGGATCCCTCCGGTCGACAGTGGGGGTGGAGACCAGGAGTTCGCGTCGCGTCCGCTCCTGGCCTTGTCTTGCGATGGTATCGGCCCGGGGAGGGCTTCTGGTCACAGGGGCGCGGCTATGGCGCCAGGAACGCCCCGAACGGAAGGTTGCGCACCACCCAGTACACCAGGACCAGCGCGAGGAAGGCCCACAGGTAGGCGGGATGCGCCAGTGTCGTGCGCCGGGGTCTGCCCCGCCAGGCGTTGATCATCCAGCGGCCCCACCAGAACAGCAGGAAGGGCACCATGGCCAGGGCGAGCGGGTTCAGGCCGAGCGCCGCCACCGGGTCCAGGTGCGCGAGGGCGTGGATGGTGCGCATCGTCCCGCAGCCCGGGCAGTAGAGACCGGTCAGCATCAGGAACGGGCAGGTGGGGTAGTGGCCCGGCTCGTTGGGGTCGACCACGCCGACGATCGCGAAGACGGCTCCCGCCGCCGCGGCGACACCGAGCGGCGCGAGCACCGACCTGAGGCGGTCGGTACCGCGCCGTTCGAGGTTCGCGTTCGTCATGGTGGTCAGTACGTGGTGGTCGGGATGGTCGAGACGCTCGCCGCGATGATGACGAAGAACAGGACGTAGGCCACGACGATGAGCACCCAGGCGATGGCGCCGAAGATCAGCGACCGCTTCCACCAGGTCTTGGCCTCCTCGGAGGCTTCCATCGCGCCCTGGTAGTCGCCGGACTGCCACTTCTGGTTGACCTGCGACGACTTCACAATGGACACGATACCGAGCGGCAGGCAGCAGAACAGGGTCGTGAGGATGGCCGCGACCAGGTGGTTGTCCGGGGGCGCGCCACCGGGAGGCTGGGCTCCGTACCCGGGGGGCGGGCCGTAGCCGCCACCGCTCGGCGGCTGCTGGCCGTAACCGCCACCGCTGGGGGGCTGCTGGCCGTAACCGCCACCGCCGCTCGGGGGCTGCTGACCATAGCCGCCACCACTCGGCGGCTGCTGACCGTAACCGCCACCGCTCGGGGGCTGCTGACCATAGCCGCCACCGCTGGGGGGCTGCTGGCCGTAGCCACCGCCACTCGGCGGCTGCTGACCGTAACCGCCACCGGGGGGCTGCGACCCGTAGCCGCCATCGCCCTGGTTTCCGTAACTCATCCGTAAGACTCCTATGTCGTCATGTTTGCGCTGACTTGCGCGCGGCAGCCTAGCGACAAACCTTGGACGACATGCAACAACGTTCGCCTTGCGAACAACTTGTAATCTGCCTGCACGTCTGCGTGACGACGCGTTACCGCAGGTGAAGCCCGATCAGCCGAGCCGGTTCGATGCCGAATCGACACCGGCGCGGATCGCCGGATGACGCCGATCTAGCGTGAGGCGGTGGGGTCGTCCCCCCGGTCGAGCGCGTCCCACAGCGCACGGTCGCCGGACGCCTGCGGCGCCGCCGGGGCAGGCGTCCGTTCGTACCGATCCGACATGCCCGCCCACCCGCCGCCGCGCACGACGGCGGCGATGCCGCCCGCGAGCATCAGCACTCCCCCGAGGCCGGCCAGCACCGGCCAGATCACGACGGTGTCCCAGGTGGCCGAGGCCGCGCCGGCGAGCACGTTGTTCTCGCGCAGCCAGGTCCGTACGCCTGCCTCGTCGGTGGCCGCCCAGGCGCCGAGCGCGGCGCCCAGCCCGCACAGGGCCAGCAGCGCGCCGATGACGCGGCGGCCGGCGCCCTTGGCCGCGAGCACGGCCACCACGCCCGCCAGGCCCGCCAGGGCGAGCGGCGTCAGCACGGGGCCGAGGTCGCCGCCCGTCGGGGAGACCATCTCGGCCAGGCCGCCGGGGTCGCGCGCGTCCGTCACCCAGGCACGGCCCGCGGCGAGCAGCACGAGCAGGCAGCCGGCCGCGGTGACGGCCGGCCAGGTCCACCGCCCGCGCCGCCGCCCGGTCTCGCCCCGCGGGGTCATCTAACCCTCCGAGCGCACGGCCGTGACGCCGTCCTGGACCGGTGTCAGCCGATCGGCGTCGAAGCAGGTGCGGTCGCCCGTGTGGCAGGCGGCGCCCACCTGGTCCACCTTGAGCAGCACGGTGTCGCCGTCGCAGTCCAGCGAGACGGTCTTGACGTGCTGCACGTGCCCCGAGGTGGCGCCCTTCACCCAGTATTCGCCGCGGCTGCGCGACCAGTAGGTCGCCCTGCCGGTGGTGAGGGTGCGATGCAGCGCCTCGTCGTCCATCCAGGCGAGCATGAGCACCTCGCCGGTGTCGTGCTGCTGAACGATCGCGGGCACCAGCCCGTTGCCGTCGCGCTTGAGCCGCGCGGCGATCCTGGCGTCAAGGGACATGTCGTCATTCAACCAGGCCGCAGGAGCGGTCCGGCAGCGGCGGTGCCGCTAGTCGAGCGCCTGGGACAGCGTGTCGTAGATGGGGAACAGCGGCGCGAGGTTGGTCCTGCGCAGCCGCCGCAGCACCTGGCCGTCCGGAGCGACGAGCGCCATGGTGCCGTCGCGGTCCTGCAGCGTGGCGAGCTGACGCACCAGCATGCCCAGCCCGGTCGTGTCGATGAAGGTGAGGCGGCTCAGATCGACGACGAGACGCGGTCCGTGCGTCTCCACCGCCTCTTCTAGGCATTTGCGAACCTTGGACACGTTGTCCGCATCGACTTCACCGGCGAGGCTGACCACCACCAGCTCCCCGTAGTGCCGACGCGTCATCTGCAGCTCATCCACACGATGCTCCTCACGCGCCTACCCCAAGACGGTTCCAGATGAAGCTACACCGGCGCGGGCCCATCACACTGCGTTTTACATAGAACACGGAACGTGATAGTCCTCCGGAGGGTAACTTCCCGGAAACGTATGGTAAGGAGGACGCCATCGTGCTACCCGCCGCCGACGCCGTCCTCGATCCGGAGTTCGGGGACCACGTCTGCCTGCCGGTGCGAGGCGAGCCGGAGCGACGGGCGGCGACCGGGGCGTTCACCCGCAACGGCCTGCGCAGGCGGGCCCAGGTGCTGATCATCACGCACACCGACTCCCCCGAGCGGACCCGCGCGTGGCTGGCGCCGCTGGTGCCGGGGTTCGCCGCCGCCGAGTCCGCGGGCCAGATCGAGATTCGCGCCAGCGCGGGGACGCACTACACCGACGGCCGCCTGGACTCGGCCCAGGCGCTGTCCAGCCTGACCGAGGCCGGCGAGCGGGCGCGGCGGCAGGGCCGCCACGGCGTCTACGCGATGATCGACGCCTCATGGGGGGCGCACGATCCGCCGGGGCAGATCGCCTTCGAGGCCGCCACCAACGAACTGTTCGGCCAGCGATGGCTGGCCGCGGTCTGCCAGTACGACCGGACGCTGTTCGCGCGCGAGGCCATCGACAGGGTCGGCTGCGTCCATCCCATCTCGCCCGACCAGGCGGCACTCCGTTACGCCCGTGCCCACCACCCCGCGGCCCTGCGCCTGTGGGGCGAGGTCGACCTGACGAACCGGCACGCGTTCTCCACGGTCCTGATGCCGCTGCGCCTGGAGGCGGGCGAGGTGGTGATCGACGCGAGCGGACTCCACTTCATCGACGCGGGCTCGGCCCAGCTCCTGGTCGCCACGGCCACGGCCAGGCCGCACGGGCGGACGGTGCTGGTGTGCGGCGAGCCGATGGCCAGGCTGCTGCACCGGATCAGAGCGGACGACGTCATCGACATCCGCCCGGTGGGCGATGCGTAGGCAGGTGCTCTGCGCGAGCTTCTCCCGAGGGCACATCACCGTGCTCCGCCGGACCGTCAGCGAGCGGGCCGCCGGCGAGGGGCTGACCGGCAGGAGCCTGGAGGACTTCGTGGTGGCGGTCAACGAGATCACCACCAACGCCGTGCTGCACGGCGGAGGCGGCGGACGGCTGCGGCTGTGGTGGCAGCACGACCGGCTGTGGTGCGAGGTCACCGACGAGGGCCCCGGCCTGCCGCTCGGCTGGAGCAGCACCGCCCCGCCGCCGTCCGGGTTCGAGGGCGGCGGCAGGGGGCTGTGGCTGACCCGCCTGCTGTGCGACCAGGTCACGATCGTGTCGGGCCCCGGCGGCACGAGGGTGACCTTCGCGGCGGCCAAGTGACGCGCACAGGCCGGTCGAGCGCGCGCGGTGCCCGGACGATCTCAGGAGCGGGCCGCCGACGTGCGGTGCCCGAACGATCATGAAAGACCGGTCGAGCGCGCGCGGTGCCCGGACGATCAGGAGCAGGCCGCTGACACCCACGCCGCGTGTCAGGAGTGGGCCGCCGAGACCCAGGAGGCGTGCATGTCGGCGTACACCCCCGGCTCGGCGACCAGCTCGGCGTGCGGCCCCCGCTGGACGAGGCGGCCGCCGTCGAACACGAGCACCTCGTCGGCGTTCTCGGCGGTGGACAGCCGGTGGGCGATCGAGACGGCCGTGCGGCCGCGGGTGACCCCTTCGAGTGCGCGGGCCAGGCGCACCTCCGTGGCCGGGTCGACCGCCGAGGTGGCCTCGTCGAGCAGCAGCAGGTCGGGGTCGGCCAGGTAGGCGCGGGCCAGCGCGACGAGCTGGCGCTCACCGGCCGACAGCGACTCACCGCGCTGGCCGACCGGGGTGTCCAGGCCGGCCGGCAGGCCGTCGAGCCAGTCGGCCAGACCCAGCTCGGTCAGCGCGAGCTGGATCTCCTCGCGGGTGGCCGCCGGCTTGCCGTACCTCACGTTCTCCTCCAGCGTCCCGTCGAACAGGAAGCCGTCCTGCGGGACCATCACGATGCGGGCGCGCAGCGAGGAGAAGCGGACGGCGCGCAGGTCGTGGCCGTCGATGGTGACCCGTCCTTCGACCGGGTCCATGAGCCGGGTGAGGAGTTTGGCGAAGGTGGTCTTGCCCGAGCCGGTCTCGCCCACGACCGCGATGCGCGAGCGAGGCTGGATCCCCACCGACAGCTCGCGCAGCACGGGCGGGCCGCCGGGGTAGGCGAAGTGCACCTGTTCGAAGGCCACCGAGATGGGGCCGCGCGGCAATTCCACGCCGTCGTCGCCGGGGTCGGCCACGTCCGCCGGGGTGTCGATCACGCCGAGGATGCGCCGCCAGCCGGCGACCGCGTTCTGCGCCTCGTTCAGCACCTCGGTGGCGGTCTGCAGCGGCGAGACGAACAGCGTGATGAGGAACAGGAAGGCGATCAGCTGCCCGGCCGTGATGTCGCCGGACACGCCGAGCCGGACGCCGAGCACGACGATCCCGGCGATGGCGACGGCGGCCACGATCTCGGTCAGCGGGAAGACGAATCCGACGATGGTCTGCGCTCTGACCTGGGCGGCCTTATTGGCGTCCACGGACTTGTCGATGCGCTCGGCGGTGCGCCGCTCAGTGGCGTACGCCCTGATGACGGCCGCGCCGACGACCGACTCGCTGACGGCGGCGAGCATGTCGCCGGTGCGCTCGCGGACCACGGTGTAGGCCCGCGACAGCCAGCGCTGGAAGCGCGGCAGGGCGATCAGCAGCGGGATGAAGCAGATCCACACGAGCAGCGTGAGCTGCCAGGAGTAGATGACCATCAGCACGCTGGCCACGAACAGCTGGCCGAACGCCACGATGATCATCAGCCCG
This sequence comes from Nonomuraea glycinis, assembly GCF_035920485.1. GTDB lineage: Bacteria > Actinomycetota > Actinomycetes > Streptosporangiales > Streptosporangiaceae > Nonomuraea > Nonomuraea glycinis. Next base: position 6,540,971 of record NZ_CP109166.1, on the reverse strand, counting down.
CCCCACTGCATGAAGGTGCTGATCTGGTCGATGTCGTTGGTGACCCGGGAGACGAGGGCGCCGCGGCGCTCGGTGTTCTGGGTGAGCACCGACAGGTCGTGCACGTGCCGGAAGCCGCGCACCCGCAGCGTGGCCAGCGAGGACTCCGTCGCCTTGTACAGGCGCACGTTCATCAGATAGGAGGCGAGGGCGGTCAGGATCACCGCCGCCGCGCACAGCACGACGGCGCGGGTGATGTACGGCATGTCCGGGGCGCCGTCGCCGATCCCGGTGTCGATCGTCTGCTGCACCGCGATGGGCACGATGATCTTGCCGATGGTGGCGACGACCGCCAGGGCGAGCGTGCCCACCAGCCCCTTGCGGAACTCGGGCGTCAGCGACAGCCCCCGGCGGATGGTGGCCCAGGCAGAGCCGCCGGCACCGGTGCCGATGCGCTCCTGCTCCGGCGCGGTCTCCACGGTCATGCGCTGACCTCTGTCTCTTCGAGTCCGAGCGCGGCGTCGGCGTCGAGCGCGGCGCGCACGGCCTCCTCGCGCTCGTAGGCGGTCACCAGGTTGCGGTATCCGGGGCAGCGCTCCAGCAGCTCCTGGTGCGTGCCGCGGTCTTCCACGCGCCCGCGGTCGAGGTAGACGACCTCGTCGGCGAGCGCGATCGTGGCCAGCCGGTAGGCGACGACCACGACGGTCGACGCCTCGGCCCGGTCCCGCAGGCCGTACAGGATTCTGGCCTCCACCTGGGGGTCCACGCTGGAGGTGGCGTCGTCGAGGATGAGCAGGCGGGGGCGGCGGGCGATCGCGCGCGCCAGCGCGAGGCGCTGGCGCTGGCCGCCCGACAGGGACGTGCCGCGCTCTCCGACGCGGGTGTCCAGGCCCGCGCCGAGCCCGCTCACGAAGCCGTCGGCCTGGGCCACTCTCAGCGCCGCCCACACCTGCTCGTCCGGCATGGGCAGGTCGAGCGCGACGTTGCCGCGCACGGTGTCGTCGAACAGGAACGTCTGCTGCGGCACCAGCGCCACCGACTCGGCGAGTGTGCCGTAGGCGAGCTCGCGCAGGTCCGTGCCGTCGAGCAGCACCCGGCCGGTGTCGGGGTCGACCAGCCGGACGAGGAGCTGGACGAGCGTGGACTTGCCGGAGCCGGTGGGCCCGACGAGGGCGACGGTGCGGCCGGGCGGCAGGTCGAAGGTGACGTCGTGCAGCACCTCGGTCTCGCCGTAGGAGTAGGACACGTCCGAGACCGCCAGCGTGGCGGGCTCGTCGCGGCCCGGGGTCTCCTCCCCGTAGACCATCGAGCCCTCGGCCTCCAGCACCGACTGCACCCGGGTCCAGCCGACGACGCTGCGCGGCAGCTCGGCCAGCACCCAGCCGAGCGCGCGGATCGGGAAGGACAGCAGCGTGAACAGGTAAGCGACCTGCACGAGCTGGCCGGAGACGATGTCGCCGGTGGACAGGCGCATCGCGCCGACGCCCAGGACGGCGAGCACGCCGAGCGTGGGCAGCGCCTCCAGCATCGGGTCGAACAGGCCGCGCACCCGGCCGACGGCCACGTTGGCGTCGCGCAGCTCGTGCGCGCGCCGCCGGAAGCGCTCGGCCTCCAGGTCCTCGCGGCCGAGCGTCTTGACGACGAGCGCGCCGTCGAAGCTCTCGTGCGCGATCTCGCTGACCTCCGCGCGCAACTGCTGCGCGCGGGTGACCAGCGGGCTGAGCCTGCGCTGGTAGACGAGGTTGAGTACGGCGATCGCCGGGAAGACGAGGAAGCCCACCAGCGCGAGCACGGGGTCGGTGAGCAGCATGCCGACCGCCGCGGTGACGAGCATGACCACCACGCCCACGGCCATCGGCAGCGGCGCCAGCGGCGCCCACGCGGCCTCGGCGTCGGAGCTGGCGTTGGCCAGCAGCTGCCCGGTCGGGTGCCGCTGGTGCCAGGCCAGCGGCAGCCGCAGATACTGCTTGGTGACGTCGCGGCGGGAGCGGGCCTGCATGCGGTATTGCATGACGCCGGCGAAGATGCGCCGGCCCGCGATGCCGATCGACTTGAGCAGGGCGGTGCCGATGATCAGTAACACGCCGGTCCACAGCGCGCCCACGGCGATCTCGCCCTTGCCGAAGGTGGGGATGATGACGTTCTGGGTTGCCCAGCCGAGCGCCCATGCGGAGGCCACGGTCATGCCGCCGTAGAGCGCGCTGGCCACGACGGCCGAGGCGAACACCGCCTTCTCCGCGCGGACGGCCACCCCAAGGACGCGCAGCCCCTGACGCATGACGGCAGAGGTGACCTTATTCGCCACGCGGTGTGTTTCCTTCCAGTGCCGGATTTTCCACATACTGACAATCACGTCTGATCATTGACTTATTCCCACAGGTAGAGTTGCGATGTGACTCACGCTCGTGGCGAACGCGCCGCACTGTGCGACCTGTTCGACTCGCTCGGCCCTGACGCCCCGACCCTGTGCGAGGGCTGGGACACCTATGACCTGGCGGCGCATCTGGTGCTGCGCGAGCGCAGACCGGACGCCATGCCGGGCATCGCGGTGCGGGCGCTGGCCGGTCACACCGCCACGGTGCAGCAGCGCATGAAGGCCAGGCACCCCTTCCCCGAGCTGGTCTCCCTGGTGCGCAAGCCCGGCGGAGTCTACGGTGCGCTGTCGTTCCTGGACACAGCGGTCAACACTCTGGAGTTCTTCGTCCACCACGAGGACGTCCGGCGGGCCCAGCCCTCCTGGGAGCCCCGCGAGCTGCCGGCCGACTTCGAGCAGCTCATCTGGAAGCGCGTGTCCGCCGGGGCCAAGACGATGCTGCGCCGCTCCCCCGTCGGCGTGGTGCTGCACTACCCCGGCGCGGTCGGCTCGCGGGCCGTGGTGCTCGGCGGCGCGAAGCAGGGCCCCAAGGTCGAGGTGATCGGCGGGGCGGGCGAGTTGCTGCTGTTCTGCTTCGGCCGCCAGGCGCACGCCAGGGTGGAGTACGCGGGCGAGCCCGAGTCGATCACCCGGCTGAAGAACGCCGGCTTCGCCGTCTAGCCGTCCGAGCCTTCTAGCCGTGCGAGTCGTCAAGCCGGTCGTCCGGGCCGTCTAGCCGTCAAGCCGGTCGTCCGGGCCGTCTAGCCGTCAAGCCGGTCGTCCGGGCCGTCTAGCCGTCAAGCCGGTCGTCCGGGCCGTCCAGCCGGTCGTCCGGGCCGTCTAGCCGGTCGTCCGATAGGTCTCCACCGACAGGTGGGCCTGCGCCAGCCGGCGCATGGCCGCCAGCAGCGTGTCGCCGAGCAGGGTGCCGATCACCACGACCTCCACGGCCCGCTCCCGGTCGGTCACGTCGCCCAGCACCCGCAGATCCACTCCGGCGGCCGTCTCGGCGGCGTCGGCGTAGTCGTCCAGCGCGCGCAGGATGTCGTCCAGGCCCAGCTCCAGGAGGCTCGCGAGCACGCCGACCATGGTCCTGGCGGCCTGGTGGCCGGCGGTGTCGTCCCATCCCCTGCGGGCCAGCAGGTCCGCCACGAGGCGCTCGGCCTGCCGGACGTGTTCGCCGGAGCGCTCGTCGTCGTGCGTCGTGACCGTCTTCTGGGCCACGCTCAGCAGCTCGGTCTTGGCGGTGCCGGGATCTTCCATGTGGTCGACGAGTTCGCGGATGGCGGAAATGCTGAGCCCGCCGTAGTCGGCGAGGGCTCGCACCAGTTTCAGCCGTTTGACGTGTGCCGAGCCGTACTCCGCCTGATTGCGGCCCAGCGGCCGGCCAGGGGACAGCAACCCCTCCCGGAGGTAGTACTTGATCGTCGGAACCGGAACCCCTGTGCCGGCACTCAGGTCCGCCATACGCACGACCGAAAACCCCCCTTTTGTGGTGGCTGGATAGTCTAGCCATGGATCGTGGAGAGTGCCGCTATCCACAGGCGCCCTGCCGTGGCCGCCACATCGCTGAACCTTCGGCTCAGAAGGCGCTCCCGTCCCGCGTTCAGGCCGTACGATGGGTGGGGAACAAGCCCCCCGGTTATGATCGAAAACATCTTCATAGAAGATGCCACTGATCGCCCAGATCCGGGTATATACGGCTGGGAATGGACTGCAGGAGGCCCCCCATGCAGGTCAAGAAGGTGCTCACGTACGTGGCTGTCGCGTTTGTGGTCTTTTACCTGTTCACCCGGCCGGCCGACGCGGCCGCCGCGGTCAACGGCGTGTTCGACAGCATCGTCAATGGAGCCGATCAGCTGGCTGTTTTCTTTACCAGTGTTCTGACCTGATCGGTGGTCCTGCCTGCTCAGTCGTGTTACGCAGGCAGGATGAGAGACCGTACAGGCACCGCCAAGCTCGACCCGTCCGATCCCGGCATCACTCGCATCTGCGAGCGGGCCGAGGTCGAAGAGGTGGAGCTGATCCGATTTCTGTACACCGACCACGGTGGCGTCATCCGTGGCAAGGCGGCATCCCGGGCACGGCTCGCGGATCGGCTCAGCAGCGGCATCGGGCACACCGTGGCCATGATGGCGATGAACATGCTCGACCAGCTCCAAGAGGTCGAGGACATGGGTCCGGTGGGCGAGGTGCGCATCGTTCCCGACCCGTCCACCTATGCTCCGCTCCCCTACGCGCCGGGAGCGGCGGTGATGCTGTCGGATCTGCGCCTGCCCGACGGCTCTCCCTGGGCCGCCTGCCCACGCACCTTCCTCAAGGACGCGATCGGCACGCTGGAGGCCGAGGGCTACACGCTGGAGGCCGCGTTCGAGCCGGAGTTCACGCTCGGCCGGCGGGTGCCCGACCCCGGTGGCGGCCTGGACCGGCTGGTGCCGATCGACGACGCACTGTGTTACGCCGGCCTCGGCTTCGACGCCGCCCACGACTACACGATCGCGCTCATGCGCGCCCTGCACAGCCAGGGCATGCAGGTCGAGCACTGCCACCCGGAGCTGGGCCACGGCCAGCAGGAGATGTCCGTACGGCACGCGCCCGCGCTGCGCGCCGCCGACAACCACGTCCTCTACCGGGAGACCGTCCGCGGCGTGGCCCTGCGCATGGCCCTGTGGGCCTCGCTGGCCCCCAAGCCGCTGGCCGGCCAGGCGGGCAACGGCGCCCATCTGCACCTGTCCTTGTGGAGCCAATCCCATAACCTTTTCGGCGGCGACAGCGAGGTGCGGGAGTGGTTCATCGGCGGGCTGCTCGCCCATCTGCCCGCGCTGACCGCGCTCACGTGTGGCAGTGTCAACGGCTTCCGCCGGCTGACGCCCCGGTCATGGGCGGGCGCCTACAACGTCTACGGGCCCGACAACCGGGAGGCGGCCGTACGCGTCTGCTCGCCGCTGGGGGACAGCGGTGAGCCCAACCTGGAGCTGAAGCCGTCGGACTCCTCGGCCAACCCCTACCTGGCGCTGGGCGCGGTCATCCACGCCGGCCTCGACGGCATCCGCCGCAAGCTCGACCCCGGCGAGGCGGTGGACGTCGACCCGGACACGCGCCCGGGCCGTTACCCCCGCCTGCCGGCCTCACTCGACGAGGCCCTGGACGCGCTGGAGGCCGACGAGCTGCTCATGGAGGCGCTGGGGCCGCTGCGCCGCAGCGCCTATCTGGCGGTGAAGCGCTCGGAGGCGACCGCGTTCGCCGCCGAGGACGCCTCCTACGAGCACTTCCACCACCTGCGCGTCTTCTAGCGGACCGGGTGGCCGGCCATCGCCAGGGTCCGCTTCACTTCGTGGATCTTCAGCGTGCCGAAGTGAAAGACGCTCGCCGCCAGCACGGCGTCGGCGCCTGCCGCGACGGCGGGCGGGAAGTCCTCCAGACGGCCCGCGCCGCCACTCGCGATCACCGGCACGCGGACCGCCGCCCGGACCGCGTGCAGCATCTCCAGGTCATAGCCGTTGAGCGTGCCGTCTCCGTCCATGGAGTTGAGCAGGATCTCGCCCACGCCCAGCTCCTCGCCACGGGCGGCCCACGCCACGGCGTCGATGCCGGTGCCGCGGCGACCGCCGTGCGTGGTCACCTCGAACCCGCTCGGCGTGCCCGGCGCCCGGCGCGCGTCCACCGACAGCACCACGCACTGGGCCCCGAAGCGCCGCGACGCCTCGGTGAGCAGCTCGGGCCTGGCGATGGCGGCCGTGTTGAACGACACCTTGTCGGCGCCGGCCCGCAGCAGCCGGTTCACGTCGTCCACCGAGCGAACGCCGCCGCCCACGGTGAGCGGGATGAAGACCTGCTCGGCCGTCCTGCGCACCACGTCGAGCATGGTCTCGCGCTCGCCCGACGAGGCGGTGATGTCGAGGAAGGTGAGCTCGTCGGCCCCCTCCTCGTCGTAACGCCTGGCCAGCTCGACCGGGTCGCCGGCGTCACGCAGGTTCGCGAAGTTGACGCCCTTGACGACGCGTCCGGCGTCGACGTCCAGACAGGGGATGACCCTGACGGCCACGGTCATGCGCGCATCGCCTCGATCTCGATCTCGATCAGCATCTTCGGGTCGACCAGCCCGGCCACCCGCACCCCGGTGCAGGCGGGGCGCACCTCGCCGAACACCTCGGCGATGGCCTTGCCGGCCAGGTCGAAGTGATGTTGATCGACGACGTAGTAGCGGACCATGACGACGTCCTCGACGGTCAGGCCGCCCTTGGCGACGGCCTCCAGGGCGATGTCGATCGCCGTCAGGCTCTGCCGGTAGGCGTCACCCGGGTGCCGGACCTCACCGGCGACGGTCGCCGTACAGCCGGAGACGATGACCCTCTCGCCCACGACCACCGCACGGGAGTATCCGTACTTTTCCTCCCAGATTCCACCCGAAAACACCCTCATTCCGGTGCTTTCCATGCTTGTACTGCCCATCACGCCCCCTCCCGACTCCTAAGCGCTCACTGTGGCCAGCGCGCTCTCCAGCGTGAAATTGCGGGCGTACAGGGCTTTTCCCACGATGGCGCCTTCCACGCCGTCCGGAACGAGACAAGACAGTGCGATCAAGTCATCCAGGGAGGAGACGCCGCCGCTGGCCACGACCGGCTTGTCGGTGCGGGCGCACACCTGCCGCAGAAGGTCCAGGTTGGGGCCGCGCAGGGTGCCGTCCTTGGTGACGTCGGTGACGACGTAGCGGGGGCAGCCGTCGGCCTCCAGCCGGTCCAGCACCTCCCACAGGTCGCCGCCGTCCTCGGTCCAGCCGCGGGCCGCCAGCGTCGTGCCGCGAACGTCCAGGCCGACCGCGATCTGGTCACCGTGTTCGGCGATGATCTTGCGGCACCAGGCGGGGTTCTCCAGCGCGGCCGTGCCGATGTTGACCCGGCGGCAGCCGGTGGCCAGCGCGGCGGCCAGGGAGGCGTCGTCGCGGATGCCGCCCGACAGCTCGACGTTCACGTCCAGCTTGCCGATCACCTCGGTGATCAGCTCGCGGTTGGAGCCGCGGCCGAAGGCGGCGTCCAGGTCGACCAGGTGGATCCACTCCGCGCCGGCCTCCTGCCAGGCCAGCGCGGCGGCGAGCGGCTCACCGAAGCCGGTCTCCGTCCCGGCCTCACCCTGCACGAGGCGCACGGCCTGGCCGTCCGCCACGTCTACGGCGGGGAGCAATACGAGGGACATCAGGTCCTCCGGTCGAAAGCGAGGGTCACGAGAACAGGAACGAGCAGCAAGGAGAAGATCAGCACGCCGAAGCTCAGCAGCGCCGACCCCCAGATCAGCCAGGCGAGCGCCTGGACGATCAGGAAGGCCAGCGCGACCACCGCGTTCTGGGCACGCTGACGGCGGGCGATCAGGCCGCCCTGCCGGGCGACGCGCACCGGGCGCGGGGTCAGGCGCAGGATCACCGCCCGGCGGCGGGCCCGGCGCGCCTGACGCTCCACGTTGCGCCGGATGGCCAGCGCACGCTCCGCCTCACGTGCGGAGCGGCGGTGCGCCCGCTCCTTACTCAACGGTGCCGAGCCAGTTTTCCAGCAGCGCGGCCCCGGCGTCACCGGACTTCTCCGGGTGGAACTGGGTCGCCATGAGCGGGCCGTTCTCGGCGGCGGCCACGAACGGCACGCCGTGCTCGGCCCAGGTCACCACCGGCTCGGCGAAACCGTCGCCGGGCCGCAGCTCCCACTCGCGCACGCCGTAGGAGTGCACGAAGTAGAAGCGGGTGGCGGGGTCGATGCCGGCGAACAGCACGCTGCCCTCCGGCGCCTTGACGGTGTTCCAGCCCATGTGCGGCAGCACCGGCGCCTCGAGCCGCTCGACCGTGCCGGGCCATTCGCCGCAACCCTCGGTCTCCACACCGTGCTCGACGCCCCGGGCGAACAGGATCTGCATGCCGACACAGATGCCCAGCACCGGCCGGCCACCGGCCAGCCGCCGGCCGATGATCTGCTCGCCACGGACGCCCTTGAGCCCGCTCATGCACGCCTCGAACGCGCCGACGCCCGGCACGACCAGCCCGTCGCAGTCGAGAGCCGCGTCGAAGTCGGCGGTGACGGTCACCTCGGCGCCCACCCTGGCCAGGGCGCGCTCGGCGGAGCGCAGGTTGCCTGAGCCGTAGTCCAGCACCACGAGCTTCTTCACCACCACAGCACCCCCGCCGTCACGGCCAGCACCGCACCGACGCCGCAGATCGCCGCGCCGATCTTGAGTCCCTGCTTGGCCAGCGAGATCACGCCGCCGATGAGGAACAGCCCGACGAAGACCAAGGCGATCGCGATCGTGTTCTCGGTCATAGGACGCCCTTGGTGCTCGGCACTCCCGTCGCCCTGGGGTCCGGCTCCGAGGCCGCCCGCAGCGCCCTGGCCAGCGCCTTGAACTGGGCCTCCACGATGTGGTGGGCGTTGCGGCCGTAGGGGACGCGTACGTGCAGGCAGATCGCCGCCTGGGCCACGATGGACTCCAGGATGTGCCGGGTCATCGTGGTGTCGTAGTCGGGGCCGATCATCGGCGCCATGCCCTCGGGCTCGGTGTGCACGAGATAGGGGCGGCCGGACAGGTCGACGGTCACCTCGGCGAGCGCCTCGTCCAGCGGGCAGGACGCATTACCAAACCGCCTGATGCCCGACTTGTCGCCCAGCGCCTCGCGGAACGCCGCACCCAGCGCGAGCGCGGTGTCCTCGATCGTGTGGTGAGAGTCGATGTGCAGGTCGCCCTCGGTCTTGACCGTCAGGTCGAACAACCCGTGCTTGCCGAGCTGCGCCAGCATGTGGTCGAAGAAGCCCACCCCGGTGGCCACCTCCAGCAGCCCGGTGCCGTCGAGGTTCACCTCGACCAGGACGGACGTCTCCTTCGTCGTACGCTCGACGCGACCTACGCGACTCACAGAATCCCCTCCAGCGCGGCACGGAAGGCCGCCATCTCCTCGCCGGTGCCGATCGACACCCGAAGCCATTGTGGCGGCCCGACCTCGCGGATGAGCACGCCCCTCGCCAGCAGCCCCTCCCAGACCGCGCGCCGGTCGGGGAACCGCCCGAACAGTACGAAGTTCGCGTCGGAGTCGGCGACCGTCAAGCCCTTGTCCCGCAGCCACCGGACCGTGTCGTCACGCTCCTGGCGCAGCGCGTCGACCGTCCCCAGCAGCTCCGCCCGGTGCCGCAGCGCCACCCGCGCCGCCGTCTGGGTGAGCGTCGACAGATGGTACGGCAGGCGCACCAGCAGCAGCGCCTCCACCACGGCCGGGTGCGCGGCCAGGTAGCCCAGCCTGGTGCCGGCCATGGCGAACGCCTTGGACATCGTCCGGGTGACGATCAGGCGCGGGTGCCGCGGCAGCAGGGTGAGCGCCGAGGGCGTGCCCTGCCTGGCGAACTCGGTGTAGGCCTCGTCCACCACGACCATGCCGGGCGCGGCGTCGAGGATCGCCTCGACCGTCGCCAGCGGCTGGGCCGTGCCGGTCGGGTTGTTGGGCGAGGCCAGGAAGACGATGTCGGGACGGTGCTCCCCGATCGCCGCGACGGCCTTGCCGGGGTCGAGCGAGAAGTCCTCCTCGCGCGTCGCCTTGATCCACTCGGTGTTGGTGCCGGTGGTGATGATCGGATGCATCGAGTAGGACGGCTCGAAGCCCAGCGCCGTGCGGCCGTGACCGCCGAAGGCCTGCAGGATCTGCTGGATGACCTCGTTGGAGCCGTTGGCGGCCCACACCTGCTCGGCGGCCAGGCCGTGCCCCAGATAGGCGGCCAGATCGGCCCGCAGGTCACCGGCGTCCATGTCCGGGTAGCGGTTGAGGTCGCACGCGCTGCGCCTGATCTCCTCAGCCAGGTCGGCGACCAGCTCCGGGGAGGGCGGGTAGGGATTCTCGTTGGTGTTGAGCCGGACCGGGACGTCGATCTGGGGCGCGCCGTACGGGCTCTTGCCCCGCAGGTCGGCGCGGATGGGCAGGTCGTCGAGGTTCACGAGGGCACCTGCCAGTCGAAGCGGGCGCGGACGGCCGCGCCGTGAGCGGGAAGGTCTTCGGCGTCGGCCAGGACGGACACGTGCGCCGCGGCCCCGGCCAGGGCCTCGCGGGTGTAGTCGACGACGTGGATGCCGCGCAGGAACGACTGCACCGACAGGCCGCTGGAGTGGCAGGCGCAGCCGCCGGTGGGCAGCACGTGGTTGGACCCGGCGAGATAGTCGCCGAGCGAGACGGGCGCGTAGGGGCCCACGAAGATCGCGCCCGCGTTGCGGATCCGGGCGGCCACCGCGGCGGCGTCCTCGGTGTGGATCTCCAGGTGCTCGGCGGCGTAGGCGTCGACCACCTTGATGCCGTCCTCGATCCCGTCGACCAGCACGATGGCCGACTGCCGCCCGCTGAGCGCCTCGGCGATCCGCTCGGAGTGCCTGGTCGCCGAGACCTGGCCGGGCAGCTCCTTCTCGACGGCCTCGGCCAGTTCCACGCTGTCGGTGACGAGCACGGCCGCCGCGATCACGTCGTGCTCGGCCTGGCTGATCAGGTCGGCGGCCACGTGCACCGGGTCGGCGGTGTGGTCGGCAAGGATCGCGATCTCCGTCGGGCCGGCCTCACTGTCGATGCCGATGCGGCCCTTGAGCAGCCGTTTGGCCGCGGTCACCCAGATGTTGCCGGGCCCGGTGACCATGGTCGTGGGCTCGCACTCCTCGGTGCCGTAGGCGAACATGGCCACGGCCTGGGCGCCACCGACGGAGTAGACCTCCTCGACGCCCAGCAGCGCGCACGCGGCGAGGATCGCCGGGTGCGGCAGCCCGCCGTGATCCTTCTGGGCCGGACTGGTGACGGCCAGCGACGGCACCCCGGCCTCCTGGGCGGGCACGACGTTCATCACCACGCTGGAGGGGTAGACGGCGCGGCCGCCGGGGACGTAGAGCCCCACCCGGTCGACCGGCAGCCACCGCTCGGTCACCGTGCCGCCGGGCACCACCTGCGTGGTGACGTCGGCCCGCCGCTGGTCGCGGTGGACCAGCCTGGTCCGCCTGATCGACTCCTCGAGCGCCGCCCGCACCTCGGGCCGCAGCTCCGCGAGCGCCCTGGCGATCGCCGCACGGGGCACCCGGGCGCGCTCGATCTCGACACCGTCCAGCTCGGCGGTCAGCTCCCGTACGGCTGCCGCCCCGCGATGGCGCACGTCCTCGCAGATGGACCGCACCCTCTCCAGGGCGGCCGTTACGTCGAGGTCGGCGCGGGGCAGCACGTCGCGCAGGTTCGCCGGAAGGGAACCTCGCATGTCGATACGGGAAATCACCCTCATAGTTTACGGAGTCCACCCGGTGAATCCTGTTCCGTCCACCATCCGGACACTGGCGTGGCGTGCCGCCTCGCTCCGGACCGCGACCAGGACGCCATCGGGAGACGGAGATTGACCAGGTCTTTTATAGCCTCTTGTCTTTTATGTCCGCTCCCGTACTCTTTGCGGATGGGAGTCTGGCTCGGCCCGAACGGCATCCTGGTGGAAGCGATCATGCTTGACGACCGGCCGATGCTGCGTGTCTCACATGTGGTCGACGGGCACCGCTACCTCCAGGGCTACTGCGCCTCGGTCGCCGAGCTCGGCCGGCACGGCGTCGACCTGGCGCAACTCGTCGAACAGCCCGCCGGCGCCGAGCGCCTGACCGGCTAGGGAGTGTGCGCGCGCGGAGCGGGGTATGGCAGCGTGCATGGCGTCGCTGCCGACCTACGCGCCGATGCTGGCCCAGCTCGGTCCGCTGCCGTCCGCCGACCAGGACGCGTGGGCCGTCGAGATGAAATGGGACGGCATCCGGGCCCTCGCCTACCTCGCCGACGGCGCCGTACGCCTCCTGTCACGCAACGGCAAGGACATCACCGCCGCCTACCCGGAGCTGCGGCTCATGGCGGGCGCCACCGGCCGCCGGCCGGCCGTCATCGACGGCGAGATCGTGGCCTTCGACGAGGCCGGGCGGCCCAGCTTCGGCGCCCTCCAGCCGCGCATGCACCAGCGCAACCCCCTCAGCGTCGCCGAGCTGGCCAGGACCGTGCCGGTGACCTTCATGGCCTTCGACATCCTGCACCTCGACGCCGAGTCCGGCGGCGCCCCGGGAAGCACGATCGCGCTGCCCTACACCGAGCGGCGCGAACTGCTGGAGACCACCTTCGTGCCCGGGTTCCGGTGGCAGGTGCCCGTGTGGTTCCACGACCACGTCCAGGACGCCTTCGGCTTCTCCCGGCGGCTCGGGCTGGAAGGGATCGTCTGCAAGCGGCTGACCTCCCCCTACAGGCCGGGCAAGCGCACCGCCGAGTGGACCAAGGTGAAGAACGTCAAGGCCGTCGAGGTGGTCATCGGGGGCTGGAAGCCCGGCAGCGGGCGGCGCTCCGGGACGATCGGCTCGCTGCTGCTCGGCTCGTACGACGACACCGGCCGGCTGCTCTACGTGGGGCATGTCGGCACCGGATTCACCCAGGCGATGCTCGGCGACCTGCACCAGCGACTGGCCCCGCTGCAGCGCGCCGACCCGCCCTTCGACGAGCCGGTGCCGCGTGAGTTCGCCCGCGACGCGCACTGGGTGGAGCCGGTGATGGTGGGTGAGGTGCAGTTCGCCGAGGTGACCGGGGACAACAGGTTGCGCCACCCCTCCTGGCGCGGCCTCCGCCCCGACCGCCACCCCCGCGACGTACGCGCGGCCGGCGACGAGGGACCAGGCGGCGCGTCAGCCGTCGGCTGAACGGGAGGGGCCAAGCGCTGGTCAGGCGTCGGCTGAGCGGCCGCCCGGCCGGCACCATCCCGGGCGGGCGGCCGGTGTCATCCCGGGCGGCCCGCCGACGGCTCGACCGTGCCGGTGGGGTCCGCCTGGGCCGGCTCGGTGAGGGTGCGGGCGAGCAGCCAGGCCAGCACCGGGAACGGCACCAGGCACGCCAGCGCCGCCCGCAACGACACCGCCTCCGCCACCGCCCCCACCAGCGGGCTGGCCAGCCCGCCCACGCTCACCGCCAGCCCCAGCGTGACGCCGCCCGCCGTGCCCACCCGCCGCGGCAGGAAGTCCTGCCCCAGCGTCACATGCAGGGAGAACGGCGCGTACAGGGTGATCGACGCCGCCGCGATGAAGACGTACGCTCCGAATCCCGGCGCCAGCACCACCCCGGCAACGGCGGGAACGGCGGCCGCGTACGCCAGGCGCATCGTGCGCACCCGGCCCCAGCGGGCGGCCAGCCTGCCGCCCAGCACCGTGCCCACGGCGCCCCCGGCGAACAGCACGAACAGCGCCACCGCCCCCGCCGCCCCACCCCCGAGGTACAGGGCCACGAACGTGCTCAGCCCGACGTACACCACCGACCGGAAGACGATCACGAGGGACAGGCGGACGAACGACGGCCAGTCGTCGCGGCCGGAGGGCGGCGCCGCGCGGTCCGCCTCGCCCGGCCCGGCCAGGGCGCGGATGACGGTGAGCGACAGCAGCGCGCCCGCCACGGCGGGGATCACCAGGTACGGCGACGCGCCCAGCCCGCCGGCCGCCAGCAGCGGCGTGACGAGGATCGGCGCGGAGGCGAACCCCAGGGTCCCGCCGAGCGAGAACCAGCTCATCCGCACGTGACTGCCCCGGCTGGCGATCCTGGCCAGGCGGGCCGACTCCGGGTGGTAGGCGGCCACGCCGAGCCCGGACAGCGCCACGGCCAGCCAGGTCAGCGCGTACGAGCCCGCCACGCCGCTGAGCGCCACCCCGAGCCCCGCCGTGGTCATGCTGACCGGGATGAGCCACGGCATCCGCCACCGGTCCGTCAGCGCGCCGAAGACCGGCTGGACGACCGACGACAGCAGCGTGGCGGCCAGCACGACGCCCGAGACCGCCACGTACCCGTAGCCGCGCCCGGCCACGAGGAACGGCACCAGCGCCGGCACCGCCCCCTGGTAGACGTCGACGCAGGCGTGCCCGGCCGCGAGGATCGTGATCCGGCTCGTCTTCACGTTCCTGATGGTGGCCCGCGCCCGCCCTGGCTCGCTTCCGATAAAATGCCAATTCATGCCGGAAATTCGCCATCTCCCGCAAGCACCCACCGGCCGGCGCCCGCTGGCGCCCGGCGGCGGCATCGACGCCCACCGGCACGACACCCACCAGATCGTGTACGCCTGCAGCGGCGTGCTGTCGGTCACCACCGACGCCGGGACGTGGGTGGCCCCGGCCAGCCGGGCGATCTGGATCCCGGCCGGCACCGTGCACGAGCACCGCGCCCACGGCAATACCGACCTGCGCCTGGTGGGCCTGACCGGCGACCCGCTCGGCCTGGCCAGGCCCGCCGTGCTCGCCGTCGAGCCGCTGCTGCGCGAGCTGATCATCGCCTACACGGCCGACCCCGGCGACGGCGCGGAGCGGGACCGGCTGCTCGGCGTCCTGCTCGACCGGCTGCGCCGCTCCCCCGAGCGGCCGTTCCACCTGCCGACCGCCCGGGATCCACGGCTGGTGGCGGTCTGCGCGATGCTGGACGACGATCCGGCCGACGGGCGCACCCTCGCCCAGTTCGCCGCCCGGGCCGGCACCAGCGACCGGACGCTCGCCCGGCTGTGCCGCGCCGAGCTCGGGATGACCTTCCCGCAGTGGCGCACGCAGCTGCGGCTCCAGCGCGCGCTGCTGCTGCTCGCCGACGGGGTGAGCGTGACGGCCGTCGCGCACCGCTGCGGCTGGGCCTCCGCCAGCGCTTTCATCGACGTGTTCCGGCGGGCGCTCGGGTACACCCCCGGCCGCGCCTTTACATTGTAGATTCGCTACACTGGGATTCTGTGAGCAAGAAGAGCAAGGGTGGCGGCACTCCCGCGACCGCGGCGCTGACCAGGGCCGCGGCGGAGTTCACCCTGCACCCCTACGAGCACGATCCCGCCGCGCAGGCCTATGGCGAGGAGGCCGCCGACGCGCTCGGCGTGCCGTACGAGCGGATCTTCAAGACGCTGGTGGCGGAGCTGGAGAGCGGGCTCGCGGTGGCCGTCGTGCCGGTGTCCGGCAAGCTCGACCTCAAGGCGCTCGCCGCGGCGCTCGGCGGCAAGCGGGCCGCCATGGCGGAGGCGGCCAAGGTGGAGCGGGTCACCGGCTACGTGGTGGGCGGGATCAGCCCGCTCGGGCAGCGCAAGCGGCTGCCGACCGTGGTGGACTCTTCGGCGCTGGAGTTCGGCACGATCTTCTTCTCGGCGGGCAAGCGCGGCCTGCAGATCGAGACCGCGCCCGCCGACCTCATCCGCCTCACCGAAGCCGTGACCGCCCCCATCGGCAAGCCCTCCTGACCGCACGCCCCACCGCACCCGGCGGCACGCCCGCCGGACCTGGCCGGTCACCGCGCTCGGCGGCACGCCTCGGTCATCGGTGGTGGCTGTCGCGTCGCACGCGGTCCGGTCTGTGCTCCCGTCGTGGGCGTGGGTGCTGATGCCTGATGTGCGGCCGCTGTCGGCGTACCCGTGGATGGTCGCGAGAGGCCCGTGGGTGGTCGGGGCGGGCCCGGCGTGGGGGCGCGCCGCGCGACTGCCCGGCGTCCGGGTGCTCGCGGCGCGCCCGCGCTTGGCCGCGACCCCGGTCCGGCCGCCCCAGCAGCCACTCGAACAGCCCGCCGGGCCGCCGGGAGTGCGCCCGGTGTCCCCCGCGGCGACCGCCCCGCGCCTCACGCTCCTCGCGTTCCTCGGCCTCTTTCAGCCCCGGCGTGTGCCCGCCGCCGAAGCGGGACATGTCCGGTCCGGGGAAACCCTTCGCCTCGGTGTCGCGCAGCGCGGCGCTCATGGAGTCCACCCAGATCGGCCCCGGCAGCGAGGCCCCCTGCACGGAGCCGTAGTACTCGTCGCCGATCTGCACCCCCGTCAGCGGATGCTTGTAGGAGCCGCGGATGTCGCCGACGCTGACCGCCGCCGCCAGGTTCGGGGTGTAACCGGCGAACCAGGCCGAGGTGTAGCCGTTGTTGGTGCCGGTCTTGCCCGCCGCCGGCCGGCCGATCCCCTGCCCCCGCATCGTCCCCTTGTCGAAGACGCCCTCCAGCACGTGGTTGACCGCGTCTGCCACCTCCCGCTCGATCACCCGGTGGCAGGCCGGTGACACGCGGGTACGCCGGCCGTCCCTGTCGGCGATCTCCAGGATCGCGAGCGGCCGGCAGTATCTGCCCCGGGCCGCGAACGTCGCGAAGGACGCCGCCACCGTCAGCGGGTCCATCTCGTTCACGCCCAGCGTGAACGTGGGCACCTCGCGCAGCGGTGTGCCGTCGGCCCGCCTGATGCCGAGCGCACGGGCCGTCTTGACCACGTTGCACAGGCCGACCTTGCGCTCCAGCATCATGTAGAAGATGTTGACCGACTTCCAGGTACCGGTCTCGATGCTGTGCGGGCCGCCCTCGCCCTCGCCGCTGGCGTTGTGGATGGTCGTCCCCGGCGCGTTGACGGGCCGGCCCTTGCAGTCGCGGTAGCCGTCGCCGGGCACCAGCGCCCCCGGCGTGTCGAAGCCGTCACCGAACTTCCAGCCCTGCTTCAGCGCCGTGGCCAGGGTGAACACCTTGAACGTGGACCCGGCCTGCAGACCCTGGCCGCCGCCGTGCCGTACGTCGGCGGCGAGGTTGAAGGTCGTCCTGGGCCCGTTCTTGCTGTCGCCCGGGTTGCGGCCGAACCCCTTGCTCGCCGCCATCGCCCTGATCCAGCCCGTGCCCGGCTCCACCATGGCCTCGGCGGCCACCTCGGTGTCCATCGGCGCCACCCGCTGCCGGATCGCCCGCTCCGCCGCCTTCTGCGCCACCGGGTCCAGGCTGGTCCTGATCACCAGCCCGCCGTTGGCCAGCCGCGCCCGCCGGATCGCCGGCGTGCCGCCGAACACCTGGTTCGTCATCAGCTCGCGGTGCACGTACAGGCAGAAGTACGGATGCTCGCTCTGCGCGCAGCCGCCGGGCTCGGGGCGCAGCTTGATGGAGAGCCGGCTCCGCTTGGCGCGCGCGGCCTGCTCCTGGGTGATCAGGCTCAGCCCGGCCATCCGGTCGAGCACGAGGTCGCGCCGCGTCTTCAGCTTCGCCCGGTGGGCGTCGCCGAGCGAGGGATCGGTCGAGTACGGAGTCCGTACGGCGCCCGCGAGCGTGGCCGCCTGGGTGAGCGTGAGGCCGGCGGCCGTGGTGGAGAAGAAGCGCCTGGCCGCCGCCTCGATGCCGTGCGCACCGGCACCGAAGTAGGCGATGTTCAGATATTTCTCCAGAATCTCGTCCTTGCGGTACTTCTTCTCCAGAGCCAGCGCGAGACGGAGTTCGCTGATCTTGCGGGCCATGCTGGGCGCGCGGGCGCGGTCCCGCTCGGCGTCGGTGCGCGAACTCTCCACCAGGATGTTCTTCACCAGTTGCTGGGTGAGCGAGGAGCCGCCCTGCCTGATGCCGCCCGCCTGGGTGTTGGTGAGCAGTGCCCGGAGCGTGCCGATCACGTCGAGCCCGCCGTGCTCGTAGAAGCGGGCGTCCTCGATGGCCACGATCGCCTGACGCATCACCGGCGCCACCTTGGCCAGCGGCACCGCCGTCCGGTTCGCCTCGTAGAACTGGGCGAACGTCCGGCCGTGGATGTCGACCAGCCTGGTCACCTGTGAGAGAGGCTCCTCGCGGGGCGCCGGTGGCAGGTCGAGGAAGGTGGTCGCGACGTTCTTCGTGGCGAGTCCTGCCCCGCTGACCACGGGAGCGGCCATCGCCGCCACCAGCACCCCGCTGAGCGCCCCCGCCACCCCGAGCCAGGTGATGGATTTCAGCACAGTCACGCAGATGATCTGCTTCAAGAAGATCAGCGGGAAACGCCCGGCTGTTGATTCTTTACTGTCCTCGGCGGATGTTCAGACCGAGCGACTCGAACTGCTCGAACGGCTGGTGGTAGCCGCGCTCGATGTGGTGCACGCCGCGCAGCGTGGACGGCCCGTCGGCCACCGCGGCGGCCAGCACGGCGGAGAAGCCCGCCCTGATGTCGGGCAGCGTCACGTCGGCGCCCTTGAGCTGCGAGACGCCCCGCACCACCGCCGAATGCCGGGCGTTGGTGTCGTGGTAGCGGCAGGCCGGGCCGCCGAGGCACTGGTCGAAGACCTCGATCTCGCAGCCCATGCTCTTCAGCGCCGGAACGTACACCAGGCGGTTCTCGAAGACGGTCTCGTGCAGCACCGACATGCCCTGGCTCTGCGTGAACAGCACCATGAGCGGCGTCTGCCAGTCGGTCATGAACCCGGGGTGGGTGTCGGTCTGCACGGCCGCGGCGCGCAGGCCCTCGGGCGGGGCGGTCGCGCACAGGTATTCGTCGTTGATGGCGAACTGGGCGCCCATCCTGGCCAGCGTGGTGATCGCGGTGACCAGGCGGTCCTGCGGGCAGCCGTGCACCCGCACCTCACCACCGGTGATCAGGCCCGCGACCAGGTAGGAGAACGCCTCGATGCGGTCGCCGGCCAGCCAGGTGGAGGCGCCGCGCAGCCGCTCGACCCCCTCGATCACGATCCTGCGGTCGGGCGACAGCTCGATCCTGGCGCCCATCCGCTGCAGGAACAGCGCGAGCTCCACGACCTCGGGCTCCATCGCGGCGTTCTTCACCACGGTCTTGCCCTCGGCCAGCACGGCCGACATCAGGATCGTCTCGGTCGCGCCCACGCTCGGGTACGGCAGCTCCAGCCGGGTGCCGTTGAGCCGCTTGGCCTTGGCGAAGATGCCGGTGTCGCCGACCTCCACCTCCGCGCCCATCGCCCGCAGCGCCTCGACGTGGAAGTTGACCGGCCGCCGCCCGATCGGGTCGCCGCCCACCAGCGGCACGAACGCCTCCCCGGCCAGGTGCAGCAGGGGGCCCAGCATGAGGATCGGGATGCGGTTCAGCCCGGTGAACGCGTCGGGCACCCGCGGCCTGATCTCCGGGCCCGGTTCGATGCGGATCTCCGTACGACCGATCTCCACGTTGATGCCCAGGGCGGTGAGCATGTCAGCGGTGATGCCCACCTCGCCCACTTCGGGGGCGTTGTGGATCGTGCTTTCGCCGCTGCCCAGCATGGCGGCCACCATGTGCTTGGACACGCCGTTCTTGGAGCCGCGCACGACGACGTCGCCTCGCAGCGGGCCAGAGGGTTCGATGTGCCAGAGCTTTTCTTCAATCACGAAGTGAGCCTAACCGGGAGATACCATCAATCTGGTTCGGACACAGATCTGAAGGGGAGTCGCGTGGCGAGGCAATTGCGTGCTTTCGCGGTCACCGTCCTCGCACTCGCCGCCCTGGGCGTCCCCGCCGGGCTGGTCTGGTCCGCCCTGTCGCCCCGCCCGCCCTACCGGATCACCGAGGGCACCGCCTCGGTGCTCGCCGATCCCGCGACGCAGACGCTGATCGCCGCCGACGGCTGGTTCGCCACCGTCACCGGCGGGCTGGGGCTGGCCTGCGGTGCGCTGGCCTGGTTCTTGAGCCGCCGTCAGCAGCTCGCCGTGCTGCTCGGCCTGTGCGGCGGCAGCGTGCTCGCCTCGTTCGTGACGCTCTGGACAGGGACCACGTTCACCCTCGGCGTGATCGCGGTGGAGGCCTCGGCCGAACCCGGCGTCACCTTCGTCGCCGGGCCGCTCGCGCTGACGGCCGACGGCGTCCTGGTGTCCTGGCCGCTGCTCGCCGTCGGCCTGTTCGGCCTGCTCGAAGGCATGCACGGCTATCGCGAGTCGCCGCTGCGCGCGCCGTACGGGATCGGCTCGCACCCGCCGGCGGCGGACCCGTACCGGATCGGCGAGCCGCCCCCGCGCGGCGACTAGAGCGGCGGGCGACTAGAGCGGCGGGCGGCCAGAGCGGCGGGCGGCCAGAGCGGCGGGCGGCCAGAGCGGCGGGCGGCGGCCGGCGAACCCGGTGGCCCGCTCGAACGCGCGCGCCACGCGCAGCACGCGGGCGTCGGCGAAGGGACGTCCGACGATCTGCACGCCGACGGGCAGTCCCGACGGCGTGAACCCGGCCGGGACGGACGCCGCCGGCGCGTGCAGGACGCTGATCCAGTAGGCCGAGCGCATCCACGTCAGGTAGTCGGGGAGCGGCACGCCGTCGATCTCGCGGACGTACGGGTCCTCGGCGGGGAACGGCGGCACCTGGCTGACCGGCGCGATGAGCACGTCGTAGCGGTCGAAGAAGGCGGCCATCCGCTGGTAGAGACGGCTGCGCGCGCGCTCGGCCCGGGCCAGGTCGGCGCCGGTGACCCGGCGGCCCTGCTCGACGTTCCAGGCGGTGTTGGCGCCCAGCCCGGTCAGCTCGCCGTAGGACAGCGCGTAGAACCAGGCGCGGTAGGTGCGGAAGGCGTCCTCGGCGTCCGACAGGTCGAGCTCGACCTGCTCGACGTGCGCGCCGAGCCGCTCGAACACACCGGGCGCGGTCGCGGTCACCGCCGCGGTCGCGGCGTCCACCGGCAGCCCGCCCAGGTCGGGACTCCACGCCACGCGCAGCCCCGCCACACCCTCCTCGGGCTCAGCGGCGAAAACCTCCTTGATCGAGTACGGGGATCGCGGGTCGAATCCGGATATCACCGACAGCATCAGCGTGACGTCCTCGACCGTCCTGGCCATCGGCCCCTGCACCGACAGGGTGTACCAGGCGGCGGTCTCCGACGGGCTCGGCACCCGCCCCGGCGTCGGCCGCAGACCCACCACGTTGCAGAACGAGGCCGGGTTGCGCAGCGACCCGCCCATGTCCGAACCGCTGGCCAGCGGCACCATCCCACAGGCCAGCGCCGCCGCCGCGCCCCCGCTGCTGCCCCCGGCGGACTTCGACAGGTCGTACGGGTTGCGGGTCACCCCGAACACCTCGTTGACCGTGTGCGACCCGGTCCCGAACTCGGGCGTGTTGGTCTTGCCCACGTTGATCGCCCCGGCCTCCGTCAACCGCTGCACGATCAGATCATCTTTTTCCGGGATATTTCCGGAAAAAAGTGGAGATCCGTAGGTGGTGCGGATGCCGGCCGTGTCCAGCAGGTCCTTGTGCGCCACCGGCACCCCGTGCAGCGGCCCCCGCGGCTCCTCCGCGTCGGCGGCCTTGGCCGCGTCCATCGCCTGCTCGGCCGCCAGCGTCACGATCGCGTTCACCCGGGGATTGACCCGCTCGACCCGGTCGAGGTGCGCCTGGAGCACCTCGACCGCGCTCACCTGCCGGGCCCTGATCAGGCGCGCCAGCTCGGTGGCGGTCAGGTAGTGCAACTCGCTCATGCTGCGATCCTGCCCCACCCGCTCTGCGGCCACGACGGCGAGGTCTGCCCACGCGCGCGCCCCCGCCTGGCGAGATCCGACGGCGGGCCAGGCCGTCCCGCTCAGCCCTGCCGGGGTCAGGCGCCGGAGCAGGGCCCGGCGGGCTGTCAGGTCAGGCGCCCAGGCAGGCGGGGCCGAGCAACTGCTTGAGATCTCCCATCAGCGCAGGGGAAGGCGACACCCGGAGCCGGTCGTCCACCCGCATCACCGTCGTCCGCGGCCCGTTGCGCACCTGCAGGTGCACCTCGTACGTGCCCGGATGGTGGCTGAGGATCTCCTTGAGCCGCCCCACGACCGGCGGTGTGCACCTGGCCAGCGGGAGGCTCACGAGTAACGGGCCACCCGCCTCCTGGCTCAGGTCCGGAGCCGTCACCTCCATCGCGACGATCTTGGCCACGTCCTCGCGCTTGTCGATGCGCCCCTTGACGAAGACGATCGCGTCCTCGGCCAGGATCGTCGAGCAGAGCTGGTAGGCCGACGGGAAGATCATCACCTCGATGGCGCCTTCGAGGTCCTCCAGCTGGGTCAGCACCCAGGTGTCGCCCTTCTTGGTGACCTTGCGCTGGACACCGCTCAGGATGCCGCCGACCGTGACCACCTGGCCGTCGGGGCGGCTCTCGTCCTGGACCGCCGCGATGGAGCAGTCCGCGCCGGAGGCCAGGATGTGCTCGACGCCGAACAGCGGATGGTCCGACACGTACAGGCCGAGCATCTCCCGTTCGAACTGCAGCAGGACGCTCTTGTCCCACTCCCCCGGCGGGATCTGCACGTCGAAGGTCTGGTCCTCGCCGCCCTCGATCGCCCCGAACAGCGAGTCCTGGCCGATGGCCTCGTTCTTCTTGATGTCGATGACGGCGTCGACCGCCTGCTCGTGCACCATGACCAGGCCCTTGCGCAGATGCCCTAGCGAGTCGAACGCGCCCGCCTTGACCAGGGACTCGATGACGCGCTTGTTGCACACGACGGCGGGCACCTTGCGCAGGAAGTCCTTGAAGTCGGTGAACCGGCCCTTCTCCCTACGGGCGGAGATGATGCCGTCCACCACGTTGCCGCCCACGTTGCGCACCGCCGCCAGGCCGAAGCGGATGTCGGTGCCGCGCGGGGTGAAGTCGAAGTCGGAGTCGTTGACGTCCGGCGGGAACACCTTGATGCCCATCCGGCGGCACTCGTTGAGATAGAGGGCCGACTTGTCCTTGTCGTCCTTGACGCTGGACAGCAGCGCGGCCATGTAGGCGGCCGGATGGTTGGCCTTGAGGTAGGCCGTCCAGTAGGAGATCAGGCCGTAGGCGGCCGAGTGGGCCTTGTTGAAGGCGTAGTCGGAGAACGGCAGCAGGATGTCCCACAGCGTCTTGACGGCGGCGTCGGAGTAGCCGTTGGCCTTCATGCCGGCCTCGAACGACTCGAACTGCTTGTCCAGCTCCGCTTTCTTCTTCTTGCCCATCGCGCGGCGCAGCAGGTCGGCCTTGCCGAGCGAGAAGCCGGCGACCTTCTGCGCGATGGCCATGACCTGCTCCTGGTAGACGATCAGGCCGTGCGTCGTGCCGAGGATCTCGGCGAGCGACTCCTCGAACTCGGGATGGATCGGCTTGATCTCCTGCAGGCCGTTCTTGCGCAGCGCGTAGTTGGTGTGCGAGTCGGCGCCCATCGGGCCCGGCCGGTAGAGGGCGCCGACGGCGGAGATGTCCTCGAAGGTGTCCGGCTTCATCAGCCGCAGCAGCGAGCGCATGCCGCCGCCGTCGAGCTGGAACACGCCCAGCGTGTCGCCCCGGCCGAGCAGCTCGTAGGTCCTGCGATCGTCCAGGGGCAGGTCGAGCAGGTCGATGTGTTCACCCGTGGTCGACTCGATCATCTTGAGGCAGTCGTCCATGATGGTGAGGTTGCGCAGGCCCAGGAAGTCCATCTTCAGCAGGCCGAGCGCCTCGCAGGTCGGATAGTCGAACTGCGTGATGATCGCGCCGTCGGCGTCGCGGCGCATGATCGGGATGTAGTCGGTGATCACCTCGGCCGACATGATCACGCCGGCGGCGTGCACCCCGGTCTGCCGGATCAGGCCCTCCAGGCCCTTGCCGAGGTCCATCGTCGCCTTGACGTCGACGTCCTCCTCGTAGAGCCTGCGCAGCTCGCCCGCCTCGTCGTAGCGCGGGTGGCCGGGGTCGAAGATGCCCGCCAGCGGGATGTCCTTGCCCATCACCGCGGGCGGAAACGCCTTGGACACCCTGTCGCCGAGCGCGTAGGGGTAGCCGAGGACGCGGCCCGCGTCCTTGATGGCGGCCTTCGCCTTGATGGTGCCGAACGTCGCGATCATCGCGACCTTGTCGGCGCCCCACTTCTCGGTCACGTAGCGGATCACGTCGGCCCGCCTGCGGTCGTCGAAGTCGATGTCGACGTCGGGCATGGAGACGCGGTCCGGGTTGAGGAACCTCTCGAAGATCAGGCCGTGCGGCAGCGGGTCGAGGTCGGTGATGCCCATCGCGTAGGCCACCAGCGAGCCCGCCGCGGAGCCTCGGCCCGGACCGACCCGGATGCCGCTCGCCTTGGCCCACATGATGAAGTCGGCGACCACGAGGAAGTAGCTCGGGAAGCCCATCTGCTCGATGATGCCGATCTCGTACTCGACCTGCCTGCGGTGCTCCTCGTCGAAGCCCTCCGGCCAGCGGCGGTCCATGCCCTCCCAGACCGTCCTGCGGAAGAACTCGGTCTCCGTCATCCCCTCGGGGACGGGGTAGGTCGGCATCAGGTTCTTGAACGCGAAGAATCCGGTCGGATCGACCTTCTCGGCCACCAGCAGCGTGTTGCGGCAGCCCTCGGCCCACAGCTCGGAGGAGTCGATCGCGCGCATCTCGTCGGCGGTCTTGATGTAGTAGCCGCTGCCGTCGAAGCGGAAGCGGTCCGGGTCGGACAGCTGCTTGCCGGTCTGGACGCACAGCAGGGCGTCGTGCGAGGCGGCGTCGGACTCGTAGGTGTAGTGGGAGTCGTTGGTGACCAGCGGCGGGATCGACAGCTCCTTGCTGATCCTGCTCAGCCCGTCCCGGACGCGGCGCTCGATGTCGAGCCCGTGGTCCATGATCTCCAGGAAGAAATTGTCCTTGCCGAAGATCTCCTGGTATTTCGCCGCGGCCTTGACCGCCTCGTCGTACTGCCCCAGCCGGAGCCTGGTCTGCACCTCGCCCGACGGGCATCCGGTGGTGGCCATCAGGCCCTCGGCGTGCTCGGCGAGCAGGTCCGCGTCCATCCGCGCCCACTTGCGCACGAACCCCTCGGTGTAGGCGCGCGAGCTGAGCTTCATCAGGTTGTGCAGGCCCTTTCTGTCACGGGCCCAGATCGTCATGTGGGTGTAGTAGCCGCCCGCGGAGACGTCGTCCCGCCGCTGGTGCGGCTCGCCCCACAGCACCGGCTTCTTGTTGTGGCGCAGCTCCGGCGCGACGTAGGCCTCGATGCCGATCACCGGCTTGATGCCCGCGCCGGTCGCCTGCCGGAAGAAGTCGTAGGCGCCGTGCATGTTGCCGTGGTCGGTGATGGCGATCGCCGGCATGCCCAGATCGCCGACCTGCTTGAACAGCTGCTTGAGCCGAGCGGCACCGTCGAGCATGGAGTATTCGGTGTGCACATGCAGGTGGACGAACGAGTCACTGGACGACATGGAGTGGCGCCTCCGGTCTGAACGTGTGCTGTGCGCTCCGACTTTAGTGGCCCCCACCGACACTTCGGGCGGCGTCGATGACGGCGTGCCGGACCGGTTCCCAGGGCTCCCCCGGATATCGTCGAAGTCACACAAAGTGACGAAGGAGACACTCGGTGCGCACGGAGACGGACGAGGGCTACCGGAAGGATCTGGGCAACCGGCAGGTCCAGATGATCGCCATCGGCGGGGCGATCGGGGTGGGCCTGTTCCTCGGCGCCGGCGGCCGGCTCGCCGCCACCGGCCCGGCCCTCGTGCTGTCGTACGCCGCCGCCGGCGTCGCCGCGTTCTTCGTCATGCGGGCCCTCGGCGAGCTGGTCCTCTACCGTCCCGCCTCGGGCTCCTTCGTCGAGTACGCGGGCGAGTTCGTCGGGCCGTGGGCGGCGTTCGCGAGCGGCTGGATGTACTGGATCAACTGGGCCTTCACCGGCATCGCCGAACTGACCGCGATCGCCCTGTACGTCCACTACTGGGCGCCCGCCTTCCCCCAATGGGTGACGGCGCTGATCGCCCTGAGCTTCGTCCTGGTGGTGAACCTGCTGTCGGTGAAGCTCTTCGGCGAGCTGGAGTTCTGGTTCGCCATGCTCAAGGTGCTGGCCATCGTGACGTTCCTGGTGGTCGGGCTGGTGCTGGTCGTCCTGTCGGTGGGCCAGGCGGGGCCGCACAACCTCGTCTCGCACGGCGGGTTCTTCCCCACCGGGTTCCCGCTGGTGCTGATGAGCCTGCAGTCGGTGGTGTTCGCCTACGCCTCCATCGAGCTGGTCGGGATCACCGCCGGCGAGACCGCCAGGCCGCGCGAGATCATGCCTAAGGCCGTCAACGGCGTGGTGTGGCGGATCGCGGTCTTCTACGTGGGCTCGGTGGTGCTGCTGGCCATGGTGCTGCCGTGGACCGCGTACGAGGCCGGCACCTCGCCGTTCGTCACCGTCTTCGCCGGCCTGGGCGTGCCGTGGGCGGCCGACGCGATGAACCTCGTGGTGATCACCGCCGCGCTGTCCTCGTGCAACTCGGGCCTGTACGCCACCGGGCGCGTCCTGCGGTCGATGGCCCGTAACGGCGAGGCGCCGCGCTTCACCGGGACGCTCAGCGCCCGGCACGTCCCGATCGGCGGGATCGTGTTCACCGCCGCCATGTTCCTCGGCGGGGTGGCGCTGTTCTACTTCCTGCCGCTGCGAGCCTTCAACATCGCCACCGCCGTCGCCTCGCTCGGCGTGGTCACCACCTGGGGCACGCTGGTCTACTGCCAGTTGCGGCTGCGCCGATCCGGGCACCGCTCGTCGTTCCCGATGCCGGGCACGCCGTACACCAACTGGCTGACGCTGGCCTTCCTGGCGCTGGTGGTGCTGCTGATGCCGTTCGCGGACGCCGACCAGCGGGTCGCCTTCTTCCTGGTCCCCGTCCTGATCGCGGGGATCGCCCTCGGCTGGACGGTGCTCGGCCGCAAGCGGGCCGCCACACCGGCGCAACCGGCGCAACCGGCGGCCGACCCCGCCGAGTGAGCCACGCGAGCGACTTCACGCAGGTGACCCCACGCAGGTGACCCCACGCAGGTGGGCCACGCAGGTGGCTTCACGCAGGTGGTCACGCGGCCGGAACTCGGGCCCGCCGTCAGCGGGTGGTGCGCTCCTCGGCCAGGTGCAGGCCCGCCTCGATGACCGCGTTCATGATCGGGGCCAGCCGCTCCTCACCCAGCTCGGGCGCGCGCTGGGCCATCGTGGCCACCAGCTCGCGCTCGCGGGCGTGGTCGCGCCCCGCGAAGCCGCCCACCGGCTTGAGCCGCTGCACGACGCCGGCCAGCTCGGCCCGGCGCTCCAGCAGGGTCGCCAGGGTGGCGTCGACGCGGTCGATGGCCTGTCTGCACTCGGGCAGCGTGGCGGGGGCCTCCGGGCGGAGCAGGGCGCCGACGAGGGTCACAGCCTCTTCCGCCGCCCGGCGGTCCGCCGGGGTGCCGTCCACGATGAGCCCGTCCGCCCCAGCCGCCACCGCAGCCGTACAAAGACCGATATTTCCGGACACGTCGGCGAGGGCGGGGCGGCCGGACGCGGCCCGCGCGGCTCGCAGCAGTCCCAGGTCAGAACGCTCGCAGAGGATCACCTGATCGTTGCCCTCCGCGACGCAGTAATCCACCACGCCGAGCCACTCCGCCAGCGCGGCGCCGTGTCGGCGCTCCACCACCACCGGCAACCCCAGCGCGGCCACCGCGCGCACCAGCGGGATGTCCCGCGTCCAGGCCGCCCCGATCACCACGCCGCGCGCCCGCGCCGCGATCACGGGCAGGTCGTCCATGCCGGCCGGCTCAGCCAGCGCCACTCCCTCACGCAGGATCGCGCGGGCGTCGCCGCGCTGCGCGCGCAGGCTCACCCGATCGCCGATCACCACGGCGGGCCCGTCGCCCACGCGCTGCGCGCCCAGCGTGACCACATGCCGTTCCAAGGTCGATGACATCTCGGCTCCCCACTCGGCCGGCTCTCCCTGAGCCGGCGGAAAAACCAAAAAGGCAGAGACGCGGCGTCTCTGCCTTTGCCGACTCCAGGTGGTCGCTAGCGGACGACCGGCCCTCCCGGAGCCGGCTCGGTAAACACGTAGCGACAAGTCATGTTTGCACCTTACACCCGCCCTCCACGTGCTGGACACTCTTCCCGAATGATGGACTGTCCTTGCGGCGAGTCGCCGTTGATCCCTCGCTATGGGAGTATTTCTTGGCCTAGAGGGAGGGTTTGAGGCCGTTGATGTCGGATCGCAAGCCGGACGGACGCCGCATCGCCGGTCGTTACCAGCTGCAGGAACCCATTGGCAAGGGTGGCATGGGCATTGTTTGGCGCGCCCATGACGAGCTCCTTGATCGCACTGTCGCGGTCAAGGAAGTCCGCTATGCCGCCGCTCTGGGTGACGAAGTGCAGCTGCTGAATCGGCGCACGATGCGTGAGGCGAGGGCGGCGGCCAGGTTCGAGCACCCCAACGTGATCGTCGTACACGACGTGATCGAAGAGGACGACCGTCCCTGGATCGTCATGCAGCTCGTCGAGTCACGTTCCCTGGGAACGGTGATCAAGCAGGATGGGCCACTACCGCCACGAAAGGTGGCCAAGATCGGACTGGCCGTGCTCGACGCGTTGCAGCGCGCGCACGAGTCGGGCGTGCTGCACCGCGATGTCAAACCTGAGAACGTGCTGCTCGCCGACGACGGCCGGGTGGTGCTGACCGACTTCGGCATCGCCACCCTGGAGACCGAGACGCAGCTGACGGTGACCGGCCTGGCGGGCACTCCGGCGTTCATCGCGCCGGAGCGGCTCAAGGGGCTGCCCGCACGCCGCGAGTCGGACCTGTGGTCGCTGGGCGCCACGCTCTACACGGCCGTCGAGGGCCGCTCCCCGCACGAGCGCGGGATGGCCCTGGCGACCATGCACGCCGTGCTGACGGACGAGCCGGACCCCGCCACCCACGCGGGACCGCTGGCCTCGGTGATCGCCGGTCTGCTGGCCAAGGAGCCGGTCCAGCGCCTGTCGTACGAGGAGACGGCGCAGGCCCTGCGCCGGGTCATCTCCTACTCCGCCGACCGGGCACCGCTCCTCCAGGAGACCCGGGCGCCGGCGACCATGGTGCAGCCGGCGGTCGAGGACGACATGCCGACGGACCCCGACCTGGCGCCCGTCGCGAGCCCGCCACCCGTCGCCGCCCTGCCGGAGACGGGAGCCCGGCTCCAGCCCGCCACTCAGGAGCCACCGCCTCCAGGGGACTACCAGGAGACCGAGCTGAGCGGCTCCAACCGGCGGCAGGCGGTGCCGGTCATCGCCGCGGTCGCCGCGGTGGTGCTGGTGGCCGCCGTCGGCGGCTATCTCGGGCTGCGCGCGGCCCCGGGCGACGATCCCACCGCCGACCCGCGCTCGCTGGCGGTCAGTACAGGCACGTCGCAGCCCTCGTCCGGCGCCTCGGCGCCGCCGCCATCGTCGGCGACGCCCAGCGCCGAGCCCACCCCGTCACCGACCGCGACGCCCACCGACACCCTGACTCCCACGGAGCCGAAGGCGACGGAGGCCGCCCTGCCGGCCGGCTGGAAGCTCTACAAGGACAAGAAGCTCGACTTCACCATCGGGCTGCCGAAGGGCTGGGACGAGTACAAACGCGAGGGCAGCCAGGTCTTCTTCCGTGGGCCCGGCGCGGGCTCCAATGCGTTCATGGCGGTCGACAGAGCGTCGAACCCCGGCTCCGACCCGCTGGCGGACTGGAAGAAGCAGGAGAAGTCCGCCAAGTACGGCTTCGGCGGCTACCAGTTGCTCGACATCAAGAAGGTCGACTTCCAGAAGGCCGCCGCCGACTGGGACTTCACCTGGAACACCAACACGGGCCCGACCAGGGTCCGCAACCGGGGGTTCATCACCGACAACGGCCGCGGATACTCCATCTACTGGCACAACCTCAACAGCAGGTGGAAGAAGGACTACCACTTCTTCGAGACCTTCTGCGCGACCTTCAAGCCCGACCGGTAGGCGCGCGTGGACAGACAGGTCGCGGGCCGCTACCGCCTCATCGAGCCACTCGGTGAAGGCGGTATGGGCGTGGTCTGGCGTGCCCACGACGAGCTGCTCGACCGGCTGGTGGCGGTCAAGGAGGTCCGCTACACCGGGGTGGGCGACAAGCAGCGGGCCGAGCTCAACAGCAGGACCATCAGGGAGGCGCGGGCTGCGGGCCGCCTCGACCACCCCTCGGTGATCGTCATCCACGACGTCGTCGAGGAGGAGGGGCGCCCGTGGATCGTCATGCAGCTCGTCCGCTCCCGGTCGCTGGCCGAGGTGATCCGCGACGGCGGGCCGCTGGCGGTGCCGCAGGTGGCGGCGATCGGCGCGCGGGTGCTCGACGCGCTGCGGGCGGCGCACGCCACCGGGGTGCTGCACCGCGACGTCAAGCCCGAGAACGTGCTGCTGGCCGACGACGGCCGGGTGGTGCTGACCGACTTCGGCATCGCCTCGCTGGAGGCCGAGGCCGGCCTGACGGCGACCGGCGGCCTGGTGGGCACCCCCGCCTACATGCCGCCCGAGCGGCTGAACGGCGAGCCGGCCAGGCCAGAGGCGGACCTGTGGTCGCTGGGCGCGACGCTCTACGCGGCGGCCGAGGGCGCACCGCCGTTCCGCAGGGACTCCTGGGCGGCCACGGTGGCGGCGGTGCTGCGCGACCCGCTGGAGCCGCCGCGCAGGGCGGGGAGCCTCTCGCCGGTGATCGTCGGGCTGCTGCGGCGTGACCCGGCCACCCGGATGCCCGCCGCGCAGGCGGCCGAGCTGCTGGCCAGGGCCGCCGCCCCGCAGGACGGCACGATGCCCATCCCCGTGTCGCGCCCGCCCGGCCGGCGCCGCGTCATGATGGTCGCGGCCGCCGTGGCCGTGGCGGTGCTGGGCGCGGGCGGCGCGCTGGTCGCCACCTGGGCGCTGTCCCCGCCGCGGACGGAGATCGCCGGCCCGGCCACGACGACCCCCGCGCCGTCAACGACCCAGCCGACCGAAACTCCCACCAAAGCTCCCACCGAGACTCCCACCAAGACCCCCGCCAAGACACAGGAGCCCACCCGGCAGCCGCCGGACGGCTGGCGCTCGTACCGGAACACCGACGGCGGCTTCACCACCGCCCTGCCGCCCGGCTGGCGCGCCGCCAAGCACGCCACCAGGGACAGCGTCACCCTGTCAGGCCCCGGCACCACCGGCCTGATGATCATCGAATGGACCGTCCCGGACCAGCCGTGGACCAGTGCCGTACGGCACTGGGAGGCGCTGGAGCAGGAGATCATCCGCGACGGCGGGTTCAAGGGCTACCTCCGGATCGGCATCCGCCCGGTCCGCTATCTCGGCCGGCCCGCGGCCGACTGGGAGTTCACCAGGGTGCGCGAGGGCGAGACCATCCATGTGATCAACCGGGGCCTGCGCACCGCCGACGGCCGCCCCTTCGCCCTCTACTGGGAGACGACCCAGTCCCGCTGGAAAAAGGACCGGCACTACTTCGACAGCTTCGTCGCCGCCTTCCGGCCGGGGGCCGGGACGCCGTGAGCGAGGCGGAGCGGGCCCGCTTCTGGCGGCACCCGGCGGTGCCGGAGGTCGACCTGCTCAAGGCCCGCTACGTCACCCACCGCTTCTCCCGGCACGTGCACGACGGCTACGCCATCGGCGTCATCATCGCCGGTGTGGAGGAGTTCGACTACCGCGGCAGCACGCACCGGGCGGGCGCGGGCGAGGTGGTGCTGGTCAACCCCGACGCGGCGCACACCGGCCAGGCGGGCACCGCGGGCGGCTGGGCGTACCGCATGCTCTATCCGTCCGTGGCGGCGATCGGTGAGATCGCGACCGAGCTCGGCCTGACGTACGGCACCCCGCACTTCGCCGAGCAGGTGGTGCGCGACCCGGCGGTGGCGGCGCTGATGGACCGCGCGCACCAGGCGACCGAGCGCGGCGACGACCTGGCCGCCTCCACGATGACGCGGACGCTGTTCGCGCGGCTGCTGACCCGCCACGCCACGCCGCGGCCCGCCGTGGAGCTCGCCCCCGAGGGCGAGCGGGCGGTGCGCGCGGCGCTGGACGTGCTGCACGAGCGCCTGGTGGACCCGCCGACGCTGGAGGATCTGGCGCGGGTGGTCGGGGCCAGGCCGTTCCCGCTGCTGCGCGCGTTCAAGGAGGCGACCGGCCTGCCGCCGCACGCCTACCTGAACTCGTTGCGGGTGCGGCGGGCCCGCCACCTCCTGCGGTCGGGGGTACGGCCGGCGCGGGTGGCCGCCGAGGTGGGCTTCACCGATCAGGCGCACCTGAGCCGCCACTTCAAGCGCGTCGTCGGCGTCCCTCCGGCCGCCTACCAACGAGCCGCAGGAACGTACAAGAAATAGTCCTGACCTGCACATATCCTCGGTTTCCATGGACCAGACGACACATCGTTCCGCCGCCATCAGGGACGGCCTGGGCGTGGGGCTGGCCGTGGGGCTGTCCGGGGTCGCCTTCGGCGCCGCGGCCGTCACCGCGGGACTGAGCGTGCCGCAAGCGTGCGTGCTGAGCCTGCTGGCCTTCACCGGCGCCTCGCAGTTCGCGCTCACCGGCGCGGTCGGCGCGGGCGGCGACCTGCTCTCCGCCGCCTCCGGCGCGCTGCTGCTCGGCGGCCGCAACACGCTGTACGGCCTGCGGATGGCCGATGTGCTGCGGGTTCGCGGGCCGCGCAGGCTGGTGGCCGCGCACGGCGTGATCGACGAGACCACCGCCGTGGCGCTCGCCCAGCCGACCCCGGCGGCGGCGCGGGCCGGGTTCACGACCACGTTCGCCACCATCTACATCACCTGGAACCTCACCACGCTCGCCGGCGCGCTGGGCACCTCCGCGCTCGGTGACCCCGCCATGCTGGGGCTGGACGTGGTGGGGCCCGCGACGTTCCTGGCCATCCTGTGGCCGCGGCTGGCGGCCAGCGCCGAGCTGCGCCGCCTGGCCGTGGGCGGCATGGCCATCGCGCTGCTGGCCACCCCGTTCTTCCCGCCGGGGGTGCCCGTGCTGCTGTCGGCCCTGGCCGTGCTGGTGGTGCTGGTCCGATGACGCTCTGGTGGGCCATCGCGGCGGTCTGCGCCGGCTGTTACGCGCTCAAACTGGCCGGGCTCGCCGCCCCGCGCCAGGTGCTCGACCATCCCGTGGTGCGGCGCTTCGCCGAGCTGGTGCCGGTGACGCTCCTGGCGGCGCTCATCGCCGTTCAGATGTTCACCCATCAGGGCGCGCTCGCCTTCGACCCGGCCCGTGCCAGCGGTCTGGCCGCTGCCGTGATCGCGTTGCTGCTGCGCGCTCCGTTCCTGGTCGTCCTGGCTGCGGCCGCGGCCACGACCGCGCTTGTCCGAGTCCTTTTGGGGTAGTCGCCCCGCATGTCCGATTCTGTGGGGATTGTTGGAGGCCGTTACCGCTTGGTGAAGACGATCGGCCGGGGCGGCATGGGCACCGTGTGGCAGGCGTACGACGAGGTGCTCGGCCGCGACGTGGCGCTCAAGGAGGTCCTCCCGCCTCCCGATCTCACCGGCCCGGAACGCGACATCTTCACCGTGCGGACCTTCCGCGAGGCCAGGGCGGCCGGCCGGGTCGCCCACCCCTGCGTCGCCGCCGTGTACGACGTGCTGGAGGAGCACGGCCACCCGTGGATCGTCATGCAGCTCATCCGCTCCCGCACGCTCGGCGAGCTGGTGCGCGACGACGGGCCGATGGCCCCCGTGGAGGTCGCGCACGTCGGGCTGCAGTTGCTGGAGGCGCTGCGCGCGGCCCACACGGCGGGGGTCCTGCACCGGGACGTCAAGCCCGACAACGTGCTGCTGGGCGAGGACGGCCGGGCGGTGCTCACCGACTTCGGCATCGCCACCACCGAGGACGAGGCCCCCGTCACCAGGACGGGGATACTCCTCGGCACACCGGCCTACATGGCGCCGGAGCGGGCGGCGGGCGGGCAGGCCCAGCCCGCCTCGGACCTGTGGGCGCTGGGCGTGACGCTCTACGTGGCCGTCGAGGGCCACTCCCCCTTCCACCGCGAGAACGCGCTGGCCACGCTGGGCGCGGTCATGCACGCCGAACCGGCCCCGCTGGCCCGCGCGGGCGTCCTCGGTCCCATCCTGCTCGGCCTGCTGCGCAAGGACCCCGCCGAGCGGATGTCGCTGGACGAGGCGCGGCGGCGGCTGTCCGCGATCATCACCGGCAGCGCACCCGAGCCGACCGGGCCGGTGCCTATCCCGGTCGCGACCCAGGCCCGGCCTGCGCTCGTGCCGGGCCGGCGCAGGCCGCCGCTGCTCGCGCTGGGCGCGGGCACGGTCATGGTGGCGCTGGTCACCGGCGGCGCGGCCTGGTGGTCGCACCGGCCCGCGGAGACCAGCGCGCCGCCGCACGTACCGGCGGTGGTGCGATCGTCCGGCTCCCCCAGCGCAGCCCCCGAGACGAGCCATCCGCCACCGTCGCGCACCGGCACCCGGCAGGACACCCCACCCCCGACCGCGTACGACTCACCCCGCACGATGTACGACTCACCCCGCCCCGACGAACCGGGCACCACCACCGAGCCGTCCACGAAGCAGACCCGGCCCCAGCCCACCAAATCCGCCCGTGAGACGCCCGGCGAACCGACACCCACCAAGCCCGAACGGGCCACCCCTCGTGACACCTCTCGGGGCACCCCGGAGAACGAGTCCGGCGGGAGGACCCCCGGCCAGGTGGACCCGGCCGCCGACGGCGACGCCCAGGAGCGGGGTCAGGGTCAGGGGCAGGGTAGGGGTCAGGGTCAGGAAGCCCGTGAGAACGCCGGCCAGAAGCAGAAGAAGGCCGACAAGCACAGGGCCTAAGGAGTCACGACTCCGCGCGTACGGCGTCCAGGGCCTGCGGGTCAGGACTCCGCTCGTACGGTGTCCAGGGCCTTCTGCAGGTCCTCCGGGTAGTCGGTGCCGAACGAGATCCACTCGCCGGTGGAGGGATGCTCGAAGCCGAGCGAGACCGCGTGCAGCCACTGCCTGGTGACGCCCAGCCGGGCGGCGATCGTCGGGTCCGCGCCGTACATCATGTCGCCCACGCACGGGTGGCGCAGCGCGGACATGTGCACCCGGATCTGGTGGGTGCGACCGGTCTCCAGCTTGATGTCGAGCAGCGAGGCCGCCCGGAACGCCTCGATCGTGTCGTAGTGGGTGATCGACGCCTTGCCGCCCGCGACCACCGCCCACCTGCCGTCACCCGACGGGTGCCGGTCGATCGGCGCGTCCACCGTGCCCCGGAACGGGTCGGGATGCCCCTGGACCAGCGCGTGGTAGCGCTTGTCGACGGTGCGCTCCTTGAAGGCGCGCTTGAGGTGGGAGTAGGCGTGCTCGCTCTTGGCCACCGCCATCGCGCCGGTGGTGTTAGCGTCCAGCCGGTGCACGATGCCCTGACGCTCGGCCGCGCCGCTGGTCGCGATCGTGTGCCCGGCGCCGAGCAGGCCGCCCAGCACGGTCGGGCCCGTCCAGCCGACGGTCGGGTGGGCGGCCACGCCGATCGGCTTGTTGACCACCACGATGTCGTCGTCCTCGTAGACGATGCTCATGCCCGGCACCGGCTCGGCCACCGGCATGGGGGTGCTCACCGGAGGCGGGAGCGTCACGTCGAGCCAGGCGCCCGCGTGCACCCGGTCGGACTTGGCCGGCTGCCTGCCGTCGACCAGCACCTCACCGGCGCCGATCAGCTCGGCCGCGCGGGTGCGCGAGAACCCGAACAGTCTGGACAGCGCGGCGTCGACCCGCTCGCCCTCCAGCCCGTCGGGGACGGGGAGACTACGCTGCTCGGCCACTCTTGCCCTCCCTCGTCCCGTCAAGCTGATAACCGCGCCAGGCCAGGATGACCGCGAGGATGCCGCCGCACACGATCGCCGAGTCGGCGATGTTGAAGATCGGGAAGTAGTCGATCACCGGGAAGTTGCCGGGCAGCACCTCGATGAAGTCGACCACATGCCCCTGGAGCTGTGTGGACCTGCCGAAGCCGGACGGGTAGCGCAGCAGCCTGTCGGTCAGGTTGCCGAGCGCGCCGCCCAGCAGCATGCCCAGGGTGATCGCCCACGGCAGGCTCCCCAGTTTACGCGCCGCCCGGATGATGGCGACCACCACGCAGGCGGCGATGAGGGTGAGGATGAAGGTCATCCCGGTGCCAATGCTGAACGCGGCCCCCGAGTTGAAGATCAGCCTGAACTGCAGCACTCCGGGGATCAGCACCAGCGGCGGCTCGCCCTCCAGCGTCCGCAGCGCCACCGTCTTGGTGATCACGTCGGACGCGTAGAGAACGGCCGCGAGCGAGGCGAGAACGGCCAGGAGACGGCCTCGCCGCCCGCCTACCGGCGCTCCTCCTTCTGCTTGCAGGCCACGCACAGCGTCGCCCTGGGGAACGCCTGAAGGCGCTCCTTGCCGATCGGCTTGTGGCACGATTCGCACACTCCATAAGTCCCTGCGTCGATCCTGGCGATCGCACGTTCGTTCTGCGCGACCAGGTCGCGTGCATTCAGGGTAAGGGCGATCTCACGTTCGCGCTCATAGGTCTTGGCGCCGGCGTCCGCCTGGTCGTCACCGGCCCCCTGAGTAACGTCTCCCGAAGCGATTTCGGACTCGTGACGGAGAATGTCCGCGTTGAGCTCCTCGACCTCGCTCTGCAGCGTGCCGCGTACCTCGGCCAGCTCCTGCTTCGACCACATCGACGGTGTAGCGGTCTGCGTGACTGCCACCATGGCTGCCTCCATGCTGATCAAGGCCCTTGAATCGTGCGGGCAGCCTAGGTCTCCGATAACGGAATGGCAAACGACCCGCCGGACGAATTACCCCTCCTGTACTATCCCGCCTCGCCCTGCTAACTCCTCCTCAGCGGACTCCATTCCCGCGTTCGTGGAAGCTCTCGGGGCCGCTCTGCGTTATGGTGTGAAGCTGCAAGGCGTTGATGGGGCCCTCCGACGAGGGGCATCACCCCGGAGCCGCCGGAAGAACGGCTCGCATCGAGCTCACTAGACCCGGCCGCACCTCTAATGGAGAGGGCCTCACCCGAGGCCAAGAAGGGTGGTACCGCGGAGCCCCACCGGCTTCGTCCCTTCGCGCAAAGCCCGTCTACCGGCCT
This sequence comes from Nonomuraea glycinis, assembly GCF_035920485.1. GTDB lineage: Bacteria > Actinomycetota > Actinomycetes > Streptosporangiales > Streptosporangiaceae > Nonomuraea > Nonomuraea glycinis. The sequence continues at coordinate 6,504,189 of NZ_CP109166.1, read as the reverse complement.
GTGACGCGTGGAGGTCCTGCCCGACATGTCTTCGCCATCTTTCCGCTCTCTTCCCGCGCAGGTCGACCTGCCCGCGCTCGAGCGCGAGGTCCTGGACCGCTGGCGGGACGGGAAGATCTTCGAACGCTCCATCGAGCAGAACGAGGGCAACCCGTCCTGGGTCTTCTACGAGGGCCCGCCCACCGCCAACGGCCTGCCCGGCGTCCACCACGTCGAGGCCCGCGTCTTCAAGGACCTGTTCCCGCGCTACAAGTCGATGCGCGGCTTCAGCGTGCCCCGCAAGGCCGGCTGGGACTGCCACGGCCTGCCCGTCGAGGTCGGCGTCGAGAAGGAGCTGGGCCTCACCGGCAAGCGCGACATCGAGGACTACGGCATCGCCGAGTTCAACGCCAAGTGCCGCTCGTCGGTGCTGCGGCACGTCGACGCCTTCGAGCAGCTCACCGAGCGGATGGGCTACTGGATCGACCTGTCGACGGCGTACCGGACCATGGACCCGGCCTACATCGAGGCCGTCTGGTGGTCGCTCAAGGTCGTCTTCGACAAGGGCCTGCTGTTCCGCGACTTCCGCATCACGCCCTACTGCCCGCGCTGCGGCACCGGCCTGTCGGACCACGAGCTGGGCCAGCCCGGCGGCTACGAGACCGTGTCCAGCCCGTCGGTGTACGTCCGCATGCCGGTGACCTCCGGTCCGCTGGCCGAGCTGGACGCCTCCCTGCTGATCTGGACGACCACCCCCTGGACGCTGGTCTCCAACACCGCCGTCGCCGTGCACCCCGACGTCACCTACGTCGCCGCGCGCACCGCCGGCGGCGAGGTGCTGGTGGTGGCCGAGCCGCTGCTGTCGGTGCTCGGCGAGGACGTCACCGAGGTGGCTCGCCTCACCGGCCGTGAGCTGGAGCGCACCACCTACCGGCGGCCCTTCGACCTGGTCGACATCCCCGACGCCCACTACGTGGTGCTCGGCGAGTACGTCACCGTCGAGGACGGCACCGGCCTGGTCCACCAGGCGCCCGCGTTCGGCGCCGACGACCTGGCCGTCATCAGGCGCTACGACATGCCGGTGATCAACCCGATCGGCCCCGACGGGCGCTTCCTCGACGACGTGCCCATGGTGGGCGGGCAGTTCTTCAAGGACGCCGACGAGGCGCTCACCGAGGACCTGCGCGGCCGCGGCCTGCTGTTCCGCGGCGGCCACTTCGACCACAGCTACCCGCACTGCTGGCGCTGCCACACGCCGCTGCTCTACTACGCGCTCCCCTCCTGGTACATCAGGACCACCGAGGTCAAGGAGCAGATGCTGGCGGAGAACGCCACGACCAACTGGTACCCCGACACGATCAAGTGGGGCCGCTTCGGCGAGTGGCTGCGCAACAACGTCGACTGGTCGCTGTCGCGCTCGCGCTACTGGGGCACGCCGCTGCCGCTGTGGGTGTGCTCGGCCGACGAGTCCCACGTGACGTGCGTGGGCTCCTTGGCGGAGCTGGGCGCCCTGGCCGGCGAGGACCTGTCGGCGCTCGACCCGCACCGCCCGTTCGTGGACGACGTGGCCTTCCCTTGCCCGACCTGCTCGGCCGAGGCCCGCCGGGTGCCCGACGTCATCGACGCGTGGTACGACTCCGGCTCCATGCCGTTTGCCCAGTGGGGGCAGCCGGGCAAGCCCGAGGGCCTCTACCCGGCGCAGTTCATCTGCGAGGCGACCGACCAGACCCGCGGCTGGTTCTACTCGCTGATGGCCGTCGGCACGCTGGTGTTCGGCCAGTCCTCCTACGAGAACGTGCTCTGCCTCGGGCTCATCCTGGCCGAGGACGGCCGCAAGATGAGCAAGCACCTGGGCAACATCCTGGAGCCGATGCCGCTGATGGACGAGCACGGCGCCGACGCGCTGCGCTGGTTCATGGCCTGCGGCGGCTCGCCCTGGTCGGCCCGCCGGGTCGGCCACGGCGCGCTGGAGGAGATCGTCCGCAAGGTCCTGCTGACCTACTGGAACACCGCCTCCTTCTTCACTCTCTACGCGGGCGCCGAGTCGTGGTCGCCCGCCCGGCTGGCCGACGCGCCCCCGGCCGCGCAGCGCCCGCTGCTCGACCGGTGGGCACTGGCCGAGCTGCACCGCACGGTCGCCGACGTCACCGCCTCACTGGACGAGTACGACACCCAGCGGGCCGGACGCAGGCTGGCCGAGTTCCTCGACGACCTGTCCAACTGGTACGTACGCCGCTCGCGCCGCCGGTTCTGGCAGGGGTCGCCGGAGGCGTTCGCCACCCTGTACGAGTGCCTGGAGACGGTGACGCGGCTCATGGCGCCCTTCACGCCGTTCGTCACCGACTACCTGTGGGACGTGCTGCGCGGCTCCGACGCCCCCACCTCGGTGCACCTGGCGTCCTGGCCCGCCGTGCGCGATGATCTGCTCGACCCGGCGCTGTCGCAGCAGATGGCGCTGGTGCGGCGGCTGGTGGAGCTGGGCCGCTCGGCCCGCGCCTCCTCCGGCGTCAAGACCCGCCAGCCGCTCGGCCGCGCCCTGGTCGGCGCGCACGACTGGCCGGCGTTGCCCAGCGAGCTGCGCGACCTCATCGCCGACGAGCTGAACGTCCAGGTCCTGGAGGACATGTCGGGCTTCAGTGCCGACCTGGTCTCCTACACCGTCAAGCCCAACTTCCGGGCTCTCGGCAAGCGGTTCGGCTCGCAGACCAAGCTGGTGGCCGCCGCCGTGGGCGCCGCCGACGCCACCACGCTGGCCCGCGCCCTGCGCTCCGGCGAGTCCGTCACCGTGGAGGCGGGCGAACTCGGCCCGGTCACGCTCGGCTCCGACGACGTGATCGTCACCGAGCAGCCGCGTTCCGGCTGGGCGGTGGAGACGGGCGCGATCGACACGGGCACCGGCGAGACGGTGGCGCTCGACCTGGAGCTCACCGACGAGCTGCGCCGGGCGGGCCTGCTGCGCGAGGTCATCCGCCTGGTGCAGGACGCCCGCAAGTCTTCGGGCCTGGCCATCACCGACCGCATCGACCTGTGGTGGACCGCCACCGGTCCCGACCTGGCGCAGGCCCTGCGCACGGGCGGCGAGCTGGTCGGGGACGAGGTGCTGGCATCGTCACTGACGGAGGGCGACCAGCCCGGCCTCCCGACACACACGGACCCCGACCTGGGCCTCACCTTCCAGCTCCGCCGCGCCTGACCCCCGGGGGCACCCGACCCCGGGGCCGGCCGCCGCCCTGACGGCCGGCCCCGGGGGATCCCCGATCTACCGCCGCCGGTATCCGCCGGGCGCGTAAGCCTCGGGGATCCCCCGGTCTACCGCCGGTATCCGTCGGCGCGTAGGCCTCAGCGATCCTCCGGTCTGCCGCCGCCGGTATCCGGTGGCGAGTACCTGCCTGAGAGCCGCAGACGCCGGTCCACGGCCTCTCGACCGCGTCGCGCCCAGCGGCGTCGGGCGGGCTCAGAGCTCGACGCTCTCGCCCGGCAACAGCCGCCGGATGTCGGCGTCGAGCGGCCCGGCCTCGCTCGCCAGCACGCTGTCGAGCACTTTCAAGCCCCACTCGTTGAGCAGACCGTCATGGATCGCGTACGCCCGGCGCGGCCCCATCTCGCGCAGGTAGCCGATCAGATCGGGCACCGTCAGCCACGGCGCCTGGCCCGGCACCAGCAGGGTCGGCACGTCGACCAGCGGCAGCGCGTCGCCGGGATGGAACACCTCACCGTCGAGGAGGAACCCGACGTTGTCCACGGGCTCGGCGTCGGGATGGCTGAGGTGATGCTTCTCCCCGACGCCCACCACCTCGAACCCGGCGACCGTCAGGACGTCCCCGTCGGCCACCACCCGTACCCGGTCCCGAATCCCCTCCAGCCGCCGGGCCACCCCGGAGCAGGTGTAAACGGCGAGCTCGGCGTCGGCGGCCACAGCCGCGTACAGCCGCTCGGCCTCGAAGTGGTCGAAGTGCTCATGGGTGATCAGAACCGCCTCGACACCGGCCAGCGCCTCCGGCTCCGGCGTCATCACCCCGGGGTCGATGACGATCGCCCTCGAATCCTTCTCCACCCGCACGCACGCATGCCCGTACTTGGTCAGTCTCACGGCCCTATCCTGTCCCGCCGGCCGCTTTCGCCCCCTGGAGATCTCCGACAGCGAAAACCACACCAAGCAGGCTAAAAATATGCCTCAATGCTTGAAACCCGAGCTAAGTGCGTGAATCGCCACCCAGGACTCCCGGATCAGCGATGCCACGAAAGCAGCGGACGCCGACAAGGGGATTACGGCCACCCTCGACCGGCGACCGCAACGGATCAACCCACCGTATCCTGCTCGTTCTGACAGACGGAACAACTCGTCAGACCCGCCGCCTCAGCCCTGGCCAGCGTCATGCTCTCCACCCCGGACTCCCCAGCACCCTGAATCAACGGACAGGCGGTGCCGTGGTAGCGACGGGTGCCGATGATGACCTTCACCATGCCGCCGCCAGCCTTCTTCCCCCCAGCAGGGGCAGGCTCGCCGGACGCCGCGCCACGGTCTTTTGAGGCACCGGCGGTGGAGCCGCCAGCGGTGGAGGCACCGGCGGTGGAGGCGCTGGAGGTAGAGCCGCCGGACCGCCCATGAGCGGCGGTATCGGCCGAACCCTCGCCACCGGACTTCGCCCCGGCGGACTGCTGCTCACCACCCGCCTTGGAGCCGGTAGGCCGCTCACCACCCGCCTTGGGACCGGTGGGCCGCTCGCCACCCGGCTTGGGACCGGTGGGCCGCTCGCCGGTGGGCCGCTCGCCGCCCGGAGCCTTCGACGGGCTCCCCGAGCCGGTGCCGGGCCTCCCCCCGGTCGCCCTGTCAGGCGCTCCGGTGGGCGTCGGCAGGGTCCGGGACTTGGCGGACTCGGCCGACGACGCCGGTCGCTCCGGCGTCACAGCACCACTCGAAGCCGGGCCCCGGTCGGAGCCGCCCTGCGGCGACTTCGCCTCAGCCTCATCGGCCCCGGCGGAACTCCCCTGAGACTTGCCCTCACCCGACCGCGATCGCAGCGATGAAGGGGCGCCACCCGATCCGGAACGGGTCTGCCCGGCGGGGCCGCCCGATGCCGGACGACGCGACTCCGCCGGCGGCTTGGCGTCCTGGGACACCGGTTCGCCGGAGGCCGTGACGCGAGGCTGGGGACGGGTGTCGGGGTCGGTGGAGTCGCTGTCAGGCTCAGCCATCACCGCCTGCTTACCAACGGGCTTCTCACCCCGCGCACTACCGCCGCCACCCGGCTTCTTGCCCTGAGCGCCGCTGCCGACCGCCTGCTCAGCTCTGCCGGCGGGGCGTTCGGCTTGCGCACCGTGGCCGGAGGAGTCGCCGCGCTCAGCTCCGCCAGAGGGTCGCCCGCCCTTCGGCTCTGACCCGGTGCCCGGCCGCTGGGGCCGGTCCGGCCTGGGGGTGCGGTGGGCATCGGGGAGGGGCAGGGAGAGCTTGGTCTCCGCCTCCGCCTCATCGCGCCCGGCGGACCCGTAGGGGGGCCGCGCGCCCTTGCCACCGGCCCCGGATGGCGTGCCGCCCCCGGGACGGGTGGGCGCAGAGGCCGGAGAGGCGGCCGGCCGGCCGAACCAGCCGGTCGGGCCCTCGGCGGTCGCGGAAGAGGCGGCCGAGGAAGAAGCCGATGCCGGGGAAGGGGCCGCGGATGAAGAAGGGGCCGCGGAAGAAGCCGAGGCGGGGGCCGAGGCCGTAGAGGCCGAGGCGGGGGTGGAGGCCGGGGAGGGGGGCGAGGTGGGGGTGGAAGCCTTGGGTTCGGGCCTTGGCGGCATGACCGGCGACTGCGGGTCCCGCGTCGGCTCGGCCTGGTGCGCGGTGGCGACGGCCGGCTCGGCCTGGTGCGCGGTGGCGACGGCTGGCTCGGGGTCCGGGGCAGGTGGTAGCTGCCGACCGCCGAGCGCGGCGTCAGGCAGGCACGCGGTGCAGGGCGTGAAGCCCTCCTCGCGCGCCTCTTCGTACGTCAGTTCTTCTTGACCCCGCCCGATCAGCTGCCGGCAGCCCTGAACGTGGTAGCGCTTGCGCCCTGGGATCACCAGCACGATCGCGTCCGGGGAGATCCCGCTCGCCGTCAGCGGGCGCTGCGGCCCGGACGCCGGTGCGGGAGACGGCCCCCGCGTGGGCACGGGTGAGTGCCCGGGTGAAGGCAGGGTCGCCGTCCGCTGGAACGGTTGCGGCGACGCTTGCGCCCCCATCGGGCCGGTCTGGTTGTACGGCACGCCGGGTGGCACGAGCCCCGCTGGAGGAGGGGTGGCCGGCACTGCGGCCTGCCCACCACCGGGAAACAACTCGTGACGCCGCAGCAGTGCCCCGATCACCAGGAAAAGCGCGGACAGCACGCTGACCACGATGGACCACATGATCAGGAACGGCTTGGCCAGTACGAAGCCCGCGATCAACAGAATGACCGCCGCGAGCACCAAACCAGCACTGATAAGGATCACAAAGGGCTCTTTCGAGTGACGGGTCTATCTGACCCGCTACCTTACCGGCGGTCGTTGTGGGGACCGTCACTGCCGGGGAAAACACCCTGCGGAGCCTCGCCGCCGAACGGGTTGGGACCACCGGGCAGAGGCTGCTGGCCACCCTGGGGGACGGCGTGCTGCATACCGGGGCCCGCGGCACTGGGCGCACCCGACGACATGACCGGGAACCCGCCACTGCCTTCCGCGGAGACGTTCAGCTCGGCGAGCTGGTTCTCCAGGTAGAGCTTGAGGCGGCTGCGGTATTCGCGCTCGAAACTGCGCAGCTCCTCGACCTTGCGCTCGAGCTCGTCACGGGTCTGGACGAGGGAACCCATGGCCTGACGGTGGCGCTCCTGCGCGTCGCGCTCGAGCGTCTCCGCGCGGGCGCGGGCGTCGCCGATGACCTGCTCGGCCTGACGGCGAGCCTTGGTCAGGATCTCGTCGGCCTCGCGGCGGGCTCGGGTCACGGTCTCGTCCGCCTCCCGGCGGGCGTCGGAGATCGCCTGGTCGGCGGTCTGCTGCGCGAGCGCGAGCACGCGCGCGGCGGTGTCCATGTTGTCCTCGGCGGGAGGCATGTTCATGGCCATCGGAACCGGCTGCGGCTGCTGCTGCGGCTCGGGCGCCCGCATGGGCTCCGGCTGCTGCTGCTGGGGCGGCGGCCCCATCATCTCAGGCTTGGGCTGCTCCTGGACGGGCGCGGACGCCATGGGCATGTTCATGCCACCAGGCACCTTGCCGCGCAGGCACTCGGCCAGCTTCGCGCGGAGCTCTTCGTTCTCTTGGATCAGGCGGTCAAGCTCAGCCTCGACTTCGTCGAGGAAGGCATCGACCTCTTCCTCGTCGTAGCCCGGCCTGAGCCGGGTCGTACTGAATTGCTTGTTCCGCACATCAGCGGGCGTCAGCGGCATCTTTTGGTCTCCTTGGCGCGCTTTGGAGTCTGTCCGGAGGGACGGTCAACCCGATCACTTCAGCGCGGACACGAGTTGGATCATGACCGGTGCTCTGTGGCCCCCATCACCTACCGCCGAGCATTCCTGCGATGTTGATCAAGAGCAGAACGATGATGAAGAGGACTGTGAAGCTTAGGTCAAAGGCCACCGTACCCAACCGGAGCGGGGGAATGAAACGGCGGAGGAACTTCAGGGGAGGGTCGGTTGCGGTGTATGTGGCTTCGGCGAGCACCAGCACGACCCCGGAGGGTCGCCACTGCCGTGCGAACGCCTGGACGGTCTCGAAGATCATCCTGCCGATGAGCAGCACCAGGTAGAGCGACAGGACAACGACCAAGATCTGGCTTACGATCCCCACGGTCTGGCCGCGCCTCCACTTCTGATGTGCCCGTCCGGTCTCGGCGAGACCTGGTTGGGTCCGGTAGTCATACAGAGACTCTAACTCTGGTTGAAGAACCCGCGTTCCGCGATTCGTGCCTTGTCCTCAGCGGTCACCTCGACATTGGCAGGGGACAACAGGAACACCTTGTTCGTAACACGTTCAATGCTGCCATGTAGGCCAAAGACCAGACCTGCCGCGAAATCGACCAGCCGCTTCGCGTCGCTGTCGACCATCTCGGTCAGATTCATGATGACGGGGGTGCCGTCACGGAAGTGCTCGCCGATCGTCCGGGCCTCGTTGTAGGTCCGGGGGTGCAGGGTGGTGATGCGCGCCAGATCGGTCGTACGGCGCTCCAGGACGGTCGTGGCGGGCCTGGGCGCGGGCACTCCCGTATCGGCCTCTTCCTCGCGGTCCTGGACCGCTATGGACCGCTCCTCGCCGGTGCGCTGCACATCGTCGTCGTAGGCGTACTCATCCGTGTAGGTCTCGTATCTCTCGTAGCGGTCGTCCTCCACGAGCCCGAGGTAGACCGCCATCTTGCGCATCGCGCCGGCCATTGCTACGTCGTCCTCCTGCTCATGGTCGCACTCGTTCGGACTCGTCAGCCGGGTCCGAGGCGGTAGCCGTACCCCCCTGGAGCTCACCGCTGATCGACCTCTACCAGACCGTGGACCTGAAGACCCACTTGAGGGGACATTACCTGACGAAGAGCTTTCGACGGCCGAGCAACGCCGTACCGACACGCACATGTGTGGCGCCGTGCGCGACGGCTTCGGCCAGATCCACGCTCATCCCCGCGGAAATCATCGTGGCACGTGGGTGGCCTTCCTGTACGCCCAGCGCCACATCGCGCAGCCGCGCGAACGCCTTGGCCGGGTCCTCCCCCAGCGGCGCCACCGCCATCACCCCGCCCAGCCACAGACCGGGAGCGGCGTCGATCGCCTCGGCCACCGCCGGCACGTCCGCCGGCCTGACGCCGCCCCTGCCCGGGTCGTCGTCCAGCGCCACCTGCACCAGGCACCCGATCTCCCTGCTCTGCCTGACGGCCTCCCGGCTGATCGCCTCCACCAGCCGGCCCCGGTCGACGGAGTGGATCAGATCGGCGTAACCGACCACGGAACGCACCTTGTTGGTCTGCAGTTGCCCCACGAAATGCCAGGTCAGCGGGAGGTCCGCGCACGCGGCCGCCTTGGGCGCGGCCTCCTGGTCGCGGTTCTCGCCCACGTCGCGCACGCCGAGCCCGGCCAGCAGTCGCACGTCGGCGGCCGGATAGGTCTTGGTCACGGCGATCAGGGTCACCTCGCCCCGGTCGCGGCCCGCCGCCAGGCACGCCTCACCGATCCGCTTCTCGACCCCGGCCAGGCCGGAGGCGATCTCATCCGTTCGCACGCCTGTCCCTCCTGTGCACACCATTGTCCTGTACGCCTCCCGCCGCCGGCCACCGCCCGCCCCCGCGGACCGGGCGCGGGTGGAACGCTCCCGGCCCGGGCGCGGCGAGCGAACCGGCCGCACGGCCCTCGCGATGCCGTACACCGCCCCTCGCGATGCCGTACGCGCACCGCATCGCCCCGGTGACACAGCGGCGCCGCTCCCCATGTGTGCTGGAAGGAGCGGCGGGGGCCGGTCGGGCTACTTGAGGAAGTCGGGGACGTCCAATTCCTCCTCCTGCTCCTCGAAGACCACCGGGCGACGTTTGGCGGGCTCCGACATGCGGGAGGTGATGGGCGTGGGCGGATTGGTGGGCTCGGGCGTGGGCCGCGGGATCGAGACGGGGGCCGAGGGCTCCTCGTGCTCGTCCCCGGCCGCCGACTCGCGCTCCGTCCGCTCCGGCGGACGCACCGGCTCAGGTCGCGGCTCGGGACGGGCCTCGATCCTGGCCTCGGGACGCGGCTCGGGCCTGAACTCGGAGCGCGGCTCCGGCCGGAACTCCGGACGCGGCTCGGGCCTGAACTCCGGACGAGGCTCCTGGCGGGGCTCGGGCCTGAACTCGACGCGCGGCTCAGGACGGGGGTCGGGGCGCGGCTCGGGACGGGAGGCGGGCTCGGGCCGGACTCCCGCCGAGGGCACGCCGGTCCGGGGCGGGGCCGCCAGCGGCGGCGCCTGGGCCGCGGTGGGACGGCTCTGCGGGCGCGGCAGCGCCTTGTCCGGGGGCGCGATGTCGTCGAAGCCGGCGGCGATCACGGTGACCCGCACCTCGTCGCCGAGCGCGTCGTCGATGACCGTGCCGAAGATGATGTTGGCGTCGGGCGCCGCCGCCATCGACACCAGCTGGGCGGCCTCGTTGATCTCGAACAGGCCGAGGTCGGAGCCGCCGGCGATCGACAGCAGCACGCCGTGCGCGCCGTCGATGCTGGCCTCCAGCAGCGGGCTGGAGACCGCCATCTCCGCCGCGGCCACCGAACGGTCGTCGCCGCGCGCGTGGCCGATGCCCATCAGCGCCGAACCGGCGCCGGACATGACCGACTTGACGTCGGCGAAGTCCAGGTTGATCAGACCCGGCGTGGTGATCAGATCGGTGATGCCCTGCACACCGGAGAGCAGCACCTGGTCGGCGGCCTTGAACGCGTCGAGCACGCTCACCTGCCGGTCGGAGATCGACAGCAGCCGGTCGTTGGGGATCACGATGAGGGTGTCGACCTCGTCGCGCAGCGTCTCGATGCCCGCGTCGGCCTGCGAGGCCCTGCGGCGGCCCTCGAAGCTGAACGGCCGGGTGACGACTCCTATCGTGAGCGCCCCCAGGGAGCGAGCGATGTTGGCCACCACGGGCGCGCCGCCCGTGCCGGTGCCGCCACCCTCGCCCGCTGTGACGAAGACCATGTCGGCCCCCTTGAGGACCTCCTCGATCTCCTCACGGTGGTCCTCGGCCGCCTTGCGCCCCACATCGGGGTTGGCGCCCGCTCCAAGTCCACGCGTGAGCTCGCGGCCCACGTCCAGTTTGACGTCGGCGTCACTCATCAGCAGCGCCTGGGCGTCGGTGTTTATCGCGATGAACTCGACGCCCTTGAGTCCCTCCTCGATCATCCGGTTGACGGCGTTCACTCCGCCGCCGCCGATGCCGACGACCTTGATGACCGCGAGGTAGTTCTGCGGTGCTGCCACGACGAGGGGCCTTTCCGCTCGTTGACTTGCCATTTCGGTGCGGATCGTCTCCGCGTCTTTTCCGTTCGGGTAACTCTCAACCTCAAGTTGAGATTTAGATTTATGTCAACCTGAGGATTGATACGGACAGTAGGAGTTACGCTCCGCGCGGGTCAACTAACCGCGCCGCAAGCACGTCCGGCGTGTCGCGGGCTGTCCGATTCGCTCAGCCGTCACGCCTGGTCGGGGCACTCCCGTGCCGTAAACCCGATCTACAGGTTCTCACGCCGGGACGCTCGCCTCGGCCAGGCGCGAGCCTGTTCCCGGTCTGGAGTTGCCGCGCCGGAGGCCAAAGATCTATGTTTCGCGGCCCGCATATCCCCGGCGCCGCGCCACTTCCCCCGGACGGCCCCGCCGAAATAGTGATCATGGCCGGGTACGTGAAATGGATCACTTGAGTGTGATCACGTCCGGCGAGCTCACGTCGTAGACCTCGGCCTTGCGCCGCAGCATGCTCGTCAGGATCCGCGCCTTGTCCTCGGGCCGGTCCACGCCGCCCCAGACGATGGTCCTGCCGTCCGACAGCGTCAGCGTCACGTCCTCGGCCGTCGTGGCGCTCACCTGCCGCACCCGCCCGCCGATCTCGCCGGGCAGCGACCCGATCACCCGCAGCGCCGCCATCGTCGCCGGGTCCCCCGCCCCCGGCCGGGCCACCTTGAGCACCGGCACCAGAGGCGGCGCCACATCCACCACCTCGATCGCGACGCCGAGCTTGTCGAGCAGCGCCGCCCGGCCGCCGGCGGCCACCTGCGCCACGGGCTCGCGCTCGACGATCTCGATCTTCAGCGTCCCCGGCCACACCCGGTCGACCTTCACGCTGGCCACCTGCCGGATCGACTGGACCCTGGCCTGAACATCGGTCAGGTCGACGGTCGCCAGCGGATGCAGCTCCGGGACCCCGGCGGTCTCTCTGATCTTCTCGGCGGGCAATGTGACATTTCCCACGATCTCCACAGATCGCACGCCCAGCACCGGCGAGAAGAACACCAGCCACGCCGCCGTCCCCACGACGCCCGCGGTCAGCAGCACCAGGAAAACCGTCCGAGCCCTCATCATCCTCCAGCATCGCCGTGCCCACAGAACCTACGCCGCCGCCCGCACGTACACCTCACGCCACGCCATGGGCCGCCCTTCCCGGTCACCAGGGCCACCCCCGGCCGCCGTACGGAGCCGAAGCCGTACAGGGAGACGGCCGACGGCCGGTCGGTGGCCGAGCGCCGTCACGGCGCTCGGCCGCCCCGTGCCAGGGCCGCCGGCGGCGAGCCGGTCAGGGGGACAGCCGGGCCACGATCTGCGGGCCCAGCTCGGTCACGTCGCCCGCGCCCATGGTGAGCACGATGTCGCCCGCGCGGGCCCGGGAGGCCACCAGCTCCGGCACCGTGGCCCGGTCCGGCGCGTAGGCCACCTGCCCGTCGGGCAGCGGCACCCGGGAGGCCACCAGCGCACCCGAGACGCCCGGCTCCGGATCCTCGCGCGCGCCGTAGACGTCCAGCACGATCGCCTCGTCCGCCAGCCCCAGCGCGGTGCCGAACTCGTCGGCGAAGAACCGGGTGCGCGAGTAGAGGTGCGGCTGGAAGACCGCGATGACCCGGCCGTGACCGGAGTAGGAGGCGACCACGTCACGCGCGGCCCTGAGGTCGGCGGCCAGCTCGGTCGGGTGGTGGGCGTAGCTGTCGAACACGGCCACGCCGCCCGCCTCGCCCTTGGCCTCGAAGCGCCGCTTGGCGCCGGTGAAGGCCGACAGCCCGTCCCTGATCTCCTCGAACGGCAGCCCGAGCTCGTCGGCCACGGCGATGACCGAGGTGGCGTTGAGCGCGTTGTGCGCCCCGGGAACGGACAGCCGCACCTCCCCCGAGCAGGCGCCGGGGCCTTCGACGGTGAAGACGGTGCCGAACCCGTCGGGCCGGACGCCGCTGATCCGGTAGTCGCCCTCGGTGCCGTACGTCATGACTCTCAGCCCGCGCTCGCGCGCCACGGCGGCCAGCTCGGCCGAGCCCGGGTCGTCGGAGCAGGCGATGAGCAGCGAGCCGACCCGCTCGGCGAAGCGGGCGAAGCTGTCGTGCACGGCTCGCGGGTCGCCGTAGTTGTCCAGGTGGTCGGCCTCGACGTTGGTCACCACGGCGATGTCGGGCGCCAGCATGAGGAACGAGCCGTCGCTCTCGTCGGCCTCGGCCACGAACACCCGGCCGGAGCCCTCGTCGGCGCCGAGCCCGGTGGTGACGAGCTGGCCGCCCACGCAGTAGGAGGGGTCGGACCCGCACTTCTGCAGGGCGACCGTCAGCATCGAGGTGACGGTGGTCTTGCCGTGGGTGCCGGCGATGGCGACGGCGGTGCGCCCGGCCATGACGGAGGCGAGCGCGGCGGCCCTCGGGATGACCCGCAGCTGCTGCTTGAGCGCCTCGCCCAGCTCGGGGTTGGAGTCGCGGATGGCGGTGGAGACCACCACGGTGTCGACGTCCCTGATGTGGGAGGCGGCGTGCCCGATGTGCACGGTGGCGCCCAGCTCGCGCAGCTCGCCCACGAGGTCGCTGCTGCGGGCGTCGCTGCCGGACACGCGGACGCCGCGCTTGAGCAGGATGCGCGCGATGCCCGACATCCCCGCACCGCCGATGCCGATGAAGTGCACCCGCCCCAGCTCTTCGGCGGCGACGGGATCGACCAGCTTGACGAGGCTCATCGGGCTATCTCCAACACTTTCCTGGCGAGTATGAGGTCCGCGTCCTTCCTCCCCAGTCTGGAGGCCGCCTCCGACATCGCGGCGACTCTCTCCGGGTCATGGAGGATGGGCAGCACGTTGTGGATGATCCAATCAGATGACAGCTGCGCGTCGTCGACCAGGAGGCCGCCGTGGCCCGCGGCCACGCGCTCGGCGTTGACGCGCTGCTCGCCGTTGCCGTGCGGGAGCGGCACGTAGGCGGCGGGCAGGCCGACGGCGGTGAGCTCGGCGCAGGTGAGCGCGCCGCTGCGGCACAGCGCCAGGTCGGCGGCGGCGTAGGCGAGATCCATGCGATCCACGTACGGCAGCAGGACGTACTGCGGGTCGCCGGGCGGCGGCTCGCGCTCGACGGTGTTCTTGGGGCCGATCACGTGCAGCACCTGGACGCCGGCGGCGCGCAGCGCGGGGGCGGCGGCGAGGGCCGCCTCGTTGATCGATCTGGCCCCCTGGGAGCCGCCGAACACCAGCAGCGTGGGCCGGTCGGTCTGCAGCCCGAACCAGGAGCGGGCCTTGTCGCCCATGGACAGCCGGGCGAGGTCGACGATCTCGCGGCGCAACGGGGTGCCGATGTATTCGGCCTTGCCCGTGGGGTCGGGGAAACCGGTGAAGACGTGCTCGGTGAGCCTGGAGCCCAGCCGGTTGGCCAGGCCGGGGCGGGGATTGGCCTCGTGCACGACGATCGGCAGGCCGCGCCGCTTGGCCGCGAGGTAGGCGGGGGTGGCGACGTAGCCGCCGAAGCCGACGAGGATGTCGGCCCGCACCCGGTCGAAGACCGCCGCCATGGCGTTGACCGCCCCGGCCAGCCGGCCGGGCACGGTCAGCAGCTGCGGGGTGATCGCCCTGGGCAGCGGCACCGCCGGGACCAGCTCCAGCTCATAACCCCTGGCGGGGACGAGACGCGTCTCCAGGCCGCGCTCGGTGCCCACGCAGGTGATGCCGATGCGTGGGTCGAGGCGGCGCAGCGCGTCGGCCAGGGCGAGAGCGGGCTCGATATGCCCGGCCGTCCCGCCACCGGCGAGGACCACCCTCATGTCGGTCACTCCCTAACGTCTGTCTCGGCCTCTGGTCGTGCCCCCCAGGCCAAGCCAGCTTAGAGCCCGGACGGCGGGTCCGGGGCCACGGGCGGCCAGAGCCTCGCGCGCACCCGGCTCACGTTTGGCGAACGACAGCAGCATGCCCAGTGCGGCGAGCGTCGGCAGCAGTGCCGACCCGCCGTAGGAGACCAGCGGCAGCGGGATCCCGGTGATCGGCAGCACGCCCAGCACCGCGCCCATGTTGACGACGCCCTGACCGGCGATCCAGGCCACGATCGCGGCCGACACCAGCCGGATGAACGCGTCGTTGACCCGCGAGGCCACCCGCAGCCCGGCATAGCCGAGCAGGCCGAACAGCGCCACCACCATCAGCGTGCCCATCAGCCCCAGCTCCTCGCCGAGGATGGCGAAGATGAAGTCGCTCTCACCGTGCGGCAGCCAGTCCCACTTCTGCCTGCTGCTGCCGAGCCCGAGTCCGAACCAGCCGCCTGAGCCCATCGCGATCTGCCCCTGCACGGCCTGGTAGCCGGCGCCCTGGGCATCGGCCCACGGGTCGAGGAAGGCGCCGACACGGGCCATCCGGTACGGCTCCACCCGGATCATGATGATGGCGGCGAGCACGGCCAGCGACAGGATGCCGCCGAACAACTTGACCGGCGCCCCCACCACCCACAGCAGCGCCAGGAAGATCATGAGCAGCACCATGGTGGTGCCCAGGTCGCGGCCGAGCATGACCATGACGGCCAGGATCACGGTGCCGGGCATCAGCGGGATGAGCATGTGCCGCCACTCGATCCGCCCGGCGCGGGCCCGGCGGGCCAGCAGGTCCGCCCCCCACAGGGCCAGGCCCAGCTTGGCCGGCTCCGACGGCTGGAAGGTGAACGGCCCGATGTAGATCCACCGCTGCGCGCCCAGCTCCGACGAGCCGACGAACAGCACCAGGACCAGCGCGATGATCGACAACGCCATGAGCGGGTAGCCGGCCCAGCGGAAGAACTTGTACGGCAGCCGCGTGCACAACCACATGATCGGCAGGCTGACCGCCGCCGACAGCGACTGCTTGATGAACCAGTAGAACGGGTTGCCGGTCTCCTGCATCGCCTCGATGCTGGAGGCCGACAGCACCATCATCAGCCCGAGCGCCAGCAGCAGCGCACTGCAGCCGATGATCAGGTAGTAGGTGGTCAGCGGCTTGTCGAGCAGCTCCTTCAGCGTGGCGAGCCGCTCGCGGGCCCAGCTCGACGGCGCTTCGGCCGCGGTGGGCCGGGCGCGCGGCTCCTCGGTCGTCGCGCTCACGTCGCCGCCTTGAGAGCGTGGACGGCACGCGCGAAGGCCTCCCCTCGCGCGGGGTAGTTGGCGAACATGTCCAGCGACGCGCCGGCCGGAGAGAGCAGCACGGTGTCTCCAGGGGAAGCGAGCCGGGAGGCTTCGGTGACGACACGGTCCATCACCCCAGTGTCTTGCCCACTGATGTCCACGACGGGGACATTCGGCGCGTGTCGCGCCAGAGCTTCGGCGATCCGGCCGCGATCCACGCCGAGCAGCACCGCCCCGCGCAGCCGGCCGGCCGCCATCCTGACGACCTCGTCCACGTCCGCGCCCTTGAGCTGTCCGCCGGCCACCCACACGATCGACGGGTAGGACGACAGCGCGGCCGCGGCGGCGTGCGGGTTGGTGGCCTTGGAGTCGTCGACGTAGTCGACCTCGCCCACCCGGTCCACGTGCGCCATCCGGTGCGGGTCCGGCACGAAGTCCCGCAGGCCCTGGCGTACGGCCTCGGCGGGGACGTCGAGCGAGCGGGCCAGCGCGGCGGCGGCGAGCGCGTTGGCGACGTTGTGCGGCGCGAGCGGGCGCACGTCGGCCAGCGTGGCGAGCTCCTCGGCGGTCTCGGCGGGATCGGCCACGAAGGCCCGGTCGACGAGCAGGTCCTCCACCACGCCCACCTGCCCGGCCCTGGGCGAGCGCAGCGTGAAGCCCACCGCGCGCGGGTAGGGCGCCGCCAGGCGGACGGCCTCGGGGTCGTCGGCGTTGTGGATGACGGTCCCGGCACGCTCGAAGATGCGGCCCTTGGCCGCGGCGTACTCCGCCATCGACCCGTGCCAGTCGAGATGGTCCGGCGCCACGTTGAGGACCGCCGCGGCGTGCGGGGCCAGCGTGCTGGACCAGTGGAGCTGGAAGCTCGACAGCTCGACGGCGAGCACGTCGTACGGCTCCCGCACGGCCTCGATCACGGGCACGCCCACGTTGCCGACGGCCACCGCCTTACGCCCGGCGGCCAGCAGGATGGCGGTGAGCATGCGCACCACGGTCGTCTTGCCGTTGGTGCCGGTCAGGGCGAGCCAGGGGGCCGCCTGGGCGGGCCGCAGCCGCCAGGCCAGCTCGACCTCGCCCATCACCTCCACGCCCGCCGCGCCGGCGGCGGCGATCAGCGGGTGGTGCGGAGCCCAGCCGGTGCTGACCAGCCGGGTGGCGCCGTCGGGCAGCTCCAGCGGCCCGAAGCGGACCTCGACGCCGCGCCCGGACAGCTCGGCGGCCGCGGCGAGTTGGCGTTCGCCCGGCGTCGACTCCACGACCACGACCCGCTCGCCCCGCTCGGCCAGCACCCTGGCCACCGCCCGGCCGGAGACACCGAGCCCGGCGACGCAGGTGAGGGTCATGGCCGCGGCATCCATTCGACGTAGAACAGGCCGAGCCCGAGCGCCGCGCAGAGCATCGCGATGAGCCAGAAGCGGACCACGATCGTGGTCTCCGCCCAGCCCTTGAGCTCGAAGTGGTGCTGCAGCGGCGCCATCCTGAACACCCGTTTGCCGGTCATCTTGAAGGACCCGACCTGGATGATCACCGACAGCGTGATGATCACGCACAGGCCGGCCAGGATGATGAGCAGCAGCTGGGTGCGGGTGGTGAAGGCCAGGCCGGCCAGCACGCCGCCGAGGGCGAGCGACCCGGTGTCACCCATGAAGATCTTGGCGGGGGGCGCGTTCCACCACAGGAAGCCGATCAGCGCGCCGAGCACGGCGGCGGCCACCACGGCCAGGTCGAGCGGGTCGCGCACCCAGTAGCAGTTGGGGCCGAGCTGGTCGATGCAGTTGTTGCGCAGCTGCCAGTTGCCGATCAGCACGTAGGCGCCGAGCACCACGCCGGTGGCGCCGCTGGCCAGGCCGTCGAGGCCGTCGGTGAGGTTCACCGCGTTGGAGAAGCCGACGATCATGATGAGCACCCAGATGGTGAACCCCACCAGGCCGATCGACGGGCCGAAGTCGCGCAGGAAGGACAGGCGGGTCTCGGCGGGCGTGATGTCGTAGATGTTCGGCTGCTGGGTCACCAGCACGGCGAAGATCGCGCCCACGATGAGCTGGCCGAGCGCCTTGGCGCCGCTGCGCAGGCCGAGGCTGCGCTGCTTGTAGATCTTGATGAAGTCGTCGAGGAAACCGACGGCGCCGAGCCCGGTCATCAGGAACAGCACCAGCAGCCCGGAGACGGTCGGCGCCTCCAGCGAGGCCAGGTGGGAGGCGCCGTAGGCCAGCAGCGACGCCAGCACGATCACGGTGCCGCCCATGGTGGGCGTGCCCCGCTTGCCGTGGTGGCCCGACGGGCCCTCCTCCCGGATCTCCTGGCCGTAGCCACGCCGGGAGAACAGCCGGATGGCCAGCGGGGTCCCCAGCATCGACAGGATCAACCCCACCGCGCCGGCGATGATGATGTTGGTCACTGGGCGACACCTCCGAGCAGCAGCTCGGCCGTCCGCTCCAGGCCCATGGCCCGCGGTCCCTTGATCAGCACGACGTCGCCCGGCCGCAGCCACGGGGCCATCTCGGCGGCGGCCGTCTGGGCGTCGGGCAGGTGCACGATGTGCGTGGCGGGCGAGGGATGGCCGGGCTGCGCGGCCTGCTGGGCGGCCTGCTGGGCGGCCTGCTGGGCCGCCGCGTGGGCGCCTTCGAGCATCGGGCCGGCGTCGGGGCCGGTGACGATCAGGCCCGCCAGGCCGCTGCCGCCCGCCAGGCGGCCGACCTCGGCGTTGAGCGCGGGGCTCTCCTCGCCGAGCTCGCGCAGCGCCGCGATCACCGCGAAGCGGCGGCGGCCCCGGCCGAGCATGCCGAGCGCGTCGAACGCCGCCCGCATCGAGTCGGGGTTGGCGTTGTAGGCGTCGTTGATGATCGTGACGCCGTCGGGGCGGTCGGTGACCTCCATCCGCCATCGGCTGCGCGGCTCGGCCTGCGACAGCTCGGCGGCGATGGTGGCGACCGGCAGGCCGAGCTCGTAACCCGCGGCGGCGGCGGCCAGCGCGTTGTCCACCGCGTGCGCGCCGTACAGCTTGAGTCGCACGGGGGCGGCGCCCGACGGGGTGCGCAGCGTGAACGAGGCGCGCCCGCGCTCGTCCATGGTGAGCTCCTCGGCGCGGATGGCGGCCTCCTCGGTGCGGCCGAAGTAGGTGACGCGGGCGTCGGTGCGCGAGGCCATCGCGCGCACCTGCGGGTCGTCGTGGTTGAGCACGGCGACGCCGGTCCGCGGCAGCGCCTCGACGAGCTCGCCCTTGGCCTTGGCGATGGCCTCCTTGCCGCCGAACACGCCGAGGTGCGCGGTGCCGACGTTGAGCACCACGCCGATCTCGGGCGGCGCGATGCGGGCCAGCGCGGCGATGTTGCCGATGGTCCGGGCGCTCAGCTCCAGCACCAGATAGCGGGTGTCGGCGTCGGCCTTGAGCACCGTCAGCGGGTGGCCGATCTCGTTGTTGTAGTTGCCCGCGGGGGCGATGGTCGGCCCGATCCTGGCGGTCAGCAGCGCCAGCAGGTCTTTGGTGGTCGTCTTGCCCGCCGAGCCCGTCACACCGATCACGGTCGCCTTCGGCAGCGCGGCGGCCTGCGAGGTCGCCAGCTCGGCCAGCGCGGCCGTGGTGTCCGGCACGATGATGGTGGGCACCTCGACCGGCCTGCTGGCCAGCACCGCGACGGCACCCGCCCGGACGGCCTGGGCCGCGAAGTCGTGCCCGTCGGACCGCGCGCCCTTGAAGGCGACGAACAGCGATCCCGGTTCGGCGTCCCGCGAGTCGATCACGACGGGGCCCCGCACCACCGCGCGGGGGTCTGCCATGCCCGACAGGGCGCCCGAGGTTATCTCGGCGATCCTGGCCAGAGGCAACGGGATCATTCGTGCTTCCTGCTTTCCTTGCGTGCGTCGATCGCGGCGGCGACCACCTCCCTGTCGTCGAAGGGGATCACCTCGCCTGAAACGTACTGGCCCTGCTCGTGGCCCTTGCCTGCCACGACTATCACGTCACCGCGCCCGGCCCGGCCGACCGCCAGGTCGATGGCCGCCGCGCGGTCGGGCTCAATGATCACATGAGCGCGGGAGTGCCGGGGAACGCGAAGGGCCCCTTCCATCATCGCGGCCAGGATGCCCAGCGGATCCTCCGAGCGAGGATTGTCGCTCGTGAAGATCGCGACGTCCGCCAGGCCGGCCGCAGCCTCGCCCATCAGCGGCCGCTTGCCCTTGTCACGGTCGCCGCCGCAGCCGAGCACCACGGTGAGCGTGCCCGTGGTGACCTGGCGCAGCGAGCGCAGCACCGACTCCACGGCGGCGGGCTTGTGAGAGTAGTCGACGACGGCCTGGAAGTCGTCGCCCGCGCCGGTCACCCGCTCCATCCGGCCCGGCACCCCGATGAGCGTGCCGACGCCGTGCACGGCGCTCTGCAGCGGCACCCCGGCCTCGACCAGCGTGACGATCGCGCCGAGCGCGTTGGCGACGTTGAACGGGCCGGGCAGCGAGATCTGCGCGTCCGCCTCGACCCCGCCGGGGCCCACCACCCTGAAGGCGCTGCCGTCGGCGCCCAGCCGGACGTCGAGCGCGCGCCACTCCGCTTCCGGCGAGCCGAGCGCGGAGAAGGTGGTCATCGGCACCTTGGCCAGGCGGAGCAGCTCCCGGCCGTAGGGATCGTCGAGGTTGGTCACGCCCACGCGGCTCAGCTCCGGCTGGAACAGCCTCGCCTTCGTCGTGAAGTAGTCGTCGAGGTCCCGATGGAAGTCGAGATGGTCCTGCGACAGGTTGGTGAACAGCGCCACGTCGTAGCAGATGCCGTCCACCCGGCCCATCGCGAGTGCGTGGCTGGAGACCTCCATGGCCGCCGCGGTGACGCCGCGCTCGCGCATGAGGGCGTACAGGCCGTGCAGCTCCGGCGCCTCGGGGGTGGTGAGCCTGGGCTCGAAGCACAGGTCGGCGGCGCGCAGCTCGACGCCGCCGACCAGCCCGGTCGTGTGACCGCCGGCCCGCAGCCCGGCCTCCAGCAGGTAGGTGGTGGTGGACTTGCCGCTGGTGCCCGTGACACCGATGATCATGATGTCGGCGGTCGGCCGGCCATACACCCAGGAGGCGACCTGGCCGAGCACGGCGCGCGGATCGGACACGATGAGCACCGGCAGCCCGGTGGCGGCGGCCGCCTCCCGGCCGGCCGGGTCGGTCAGCACCGCCACGGCACCGCCCGCCATGGCCTCGGCCGAGAAGTCCGCGCCGTGGGCGCTGGCGCCGCGCACGGCGACGTAGAGGTCTCCGCGCCGCACCTGGCGGGAGTCGATGGCGACCCCGGTCAGCGCGGCATGGGGCGAGCGCGCGGTGCCGGAGTCGGCATCGAGCATGCTCGCCAGCCCGGTCAGCGGGCGGGGCGGATTGGTCGTTGGACGCATAGACGACGGGGGACGCACGGCGGCAGCGTACCCTCCCTGGTCACTGTCCCGCGCGCGTCCGCACCGCGGACACCGGCGAGCCTGTGGGAGGAATCTTCCTGCTCTTGATGGCGAACGTCATCACATCCTTGAACACCGGGGCGGCGAGCTGCCCCCCGAAGTGGCCGTTCTTGGGGTTCTGCAGCACCGACAGCACGACCAGCCGGGGCGCTTCCGCGGGCGTGAAGCCCACGAACGAGGCGGTGTAGCCGTCGTAGCGGCCGAGGTCGGCATCGTAGCGGTTCGCGGTGCCGGTCTTACCGGCCACACGATAGCCGGGGATGGCCGCCAGCTCGCCGGTGCCCTCCACGCCGACCGCCTCCTCCAGCATCGCGGTGATCTCCTTGGCCGTCTTGTCGCTGATCACCCGGGTCTGGACGCCGGGCTTGGCGGGGACGAACCGGCCGGAGTCGTCGGTGCTGCCCGCCACGATCTGCGGCTCGATCTTCACGCCGCCGTTGGCGATCGTCTGGTAGACGCTGGCCATCTGCAGCGCGGTCACCGACACGCCCTGACCGTAGGCGACCGTGCAGCTCTGGCTGCCCGACCATTTCTTGTAGTCGGGCAGCAGGCCGGCCTCCGCGCCCGGCACGCCGCCTCCCGGCCTGGCGCCGAAGCCGAATTTCTTCAGCATCTCGTACAGGCCCTCGCTGCCGACCTTGCGCGCGGCCATGACGGTGGCGACGTTGCTGGACTGGGCCACCGCCTGGCGGAAGGTCAGGTCCTCCGGCGGGTGCGGATGGGCGTCACGCAGCACCCGGTCGGCGCACTGGATGTTGTCCTTCACGTGGAACACCGAGTCCGGCCCGACCACCCCGGCCTCCAGTGCGGCGGCGGCGGTGATCACCTTGTTGGTGCTGCCCGGCTCGAAGACGTCGGCGGCCGCCCGGTTGACGTAGTGGGACTCGGGGGCCTTGCGCCAGTTGTTCAGGTCGAGCTCGGGGGCGTTGGCCATCGCGATGACCTGCGCCGTGCGCACGTCCATGACGATGACGGTGCCGCTGCTCGCCCCTGACTTGCGCGTCTGCTCGGCGATCACGCGCTGGGCGGCCCACTGGATGTCGCGATCGATCGTCAGCCGTACGTCGCGGCCGTCGACCGGCGGGGTGCGCTGGGTGGCGGTCATCGGGATACGCTGCCCGTCGCGGCCCGTCTCCATGCGCAGCTCGCCGTCCTGCCCGGCCAGCACGGAGTTCCGGACCAGCTCCATGCCGGCCAGGCCGTTCTTCTCGTCGCCGACGAACCCGATCAGGCTGCCCGCCAGGTCACCCGCCGGATAGGCGCGGCGGTAGGTCCTGGTCTCGGTGAGCGAGGGGATGGGCTCCTTGAGCAGGGTGTCCGCCACGGTCGGCGCCACCCCTCCGGCCAGGAGCTGGTAGCGGGTGTCGACGCGGGCCAGCTTGGCCGCCATCTCCTGCTCGGGCCTGCCCAGATGGCGGGCCAGCAGCGCCGCCACCTTGGCCCGGGCGGCCTCCGGGACCTTGGTCGGGTCGATGGCGATGTCGCGCGCCTCGACGGTGACGGCCAGCGCGTGGCCGTCGACGTCGGTGATGGCGCCGCGCTTGGCGGGCACCTTCTCCGTGTGCTGGCGCTGGTCGACGGCCGCGGCCTCGTAGACCTTGGAGTCCAGGCCCTGCATCTGGATCAGCCGGCCGGCGAAGATCGACAGGATGAAGGTCATGCCGATGAGGCCGAGGTTGATCCGCCTGCGCGGGTTGCCCAGCCTCAGGATCAGCGGCGGCCTCGGTGGCGCCGGCGGCCTGCGGGGCCTCCTCGGTGGCGGCCCGTCCCCGCCGCCTGGCGGGCGCGCCCGTCCTGCCGCGTCCGGACGTGCCGAAGGGGTACGGCGAAGCGGCCCGTCGTCCTCCCGGCCACGGCCGCGCGGCCCTTCGGCCCTGTCACGAGCACCTGCCCCGGCACCCGCGCGAGCACTCGGGCGAGCACCCGGACGCGCCCCACCGGAACCGTCCGGGCGAGCACCACTGGGGCTTCGGCCCCGGATGCCGTCGCCGGCAGGGCCGTCCGAGCGGGCGCCGCCGGAGCTCCTGCCACGGGTGCCATCGCCAACGGGGCCGTCCGAGCGGGCACCGCCGGAACTGCGACCACGGATGCCGTCGCCGGCAGGGCCGTCCGAGCGGGCGCCGCCGGAGCTTCGGCCCCGGGTGGCGTCGGTGGCGGAGCGTCCGCCGGTGGCCGGGCCCCGGGGGGTGCCGCCCCGGACGCTCGGCCGGTCATCGTCCTGCGGCCCCCGGCCACGCGAGCGCCCCGCGTCGTCCCCGGCACGGCCACGTGACCCGTCCCCGCCGTCCTGCCGGAACCGCGCCCGGGAACGGTCCTCGTCGCGCCCGGCCTCGCGGCCCCTGCCGGACCGGCCACGGGGGGCGTCGTCCGCCGCCGGGCCCACGCCACCGCGCGGCGCCTTCCCGCTCTTGCGTGGAGCGTCGGCCTCGTCCGGCCCTGACCTGCCACGGGAGGGCTCGTCGTCCCGGCCGCGCGCGGAATCCCCGCCCTTGCCGGACCGTCCGCGCGCGGAATCGGCGTCACCGCCGGCGCGGTCCCTTCGGGCCCGGCCGCGCGGGCCGTCGGAAGAGTCCTGCGAGGGACGGCCACGGGGGCTGTCGGAAGGGTCCTGCGGGGGACGGCCACGGGGGCCGTCGTCACGTCCGAAGGGCAGGTCGAAGGGGTCCGGCTCCTTGCGCGGCTCATCCGGCGGGCCGTCCGGCGCCGCCGGTCGGCCCGCCCCCTCCGAACGGGCGGAGCCGCCCTGGCGACCGGCCCGTCCCGGGCCACCCGGCGTACGACGAGCGGCGCCAGGCCCTCCCTGAGAGCCGGCGCCGCCACGACCGGGACCTTGACCCCTGCCGCTCGAATTGCTCACCGCCCCTGGACCGCCTGGCCGGTCTCGGTGGACCCGGAGGTGTAGGGGTTGACGCTGTCCAGGGACTGCTTCATGCCGAGATCCTCGGCCTGCTCGGCGATCACGTCGGGCTGCTTGCGCTGCTCGATCTCACGCTGAAGCTGCTCGTTCTGCTGACGCGCGGTGGAGATCTCGTCCACCAGCCGGGAGGCGGCGATGGAGTCCCTGGCCAGCACGGTGTTGAGCAGCAGCAGGCTCACCAGGCCACCGCACAGCAGCCCCACGACCAGCAGCACGAACGGGGCACGCTGCCGCCGCGCCGGGCGCCGCTGGACGGCGGGGCGCGGACCCTGGGCCGCCGGCCGGCCGCGCGACGGGCCGGACTCGGGCCGCGGCCGCCGCCGGTCGGTCTCGGGGCGGGGCTGGGGCACGGGCTTGGCCGGGTGCGGTGCTTCGGGCCTGCGCTGGCCGGTCTTGGGCACGGTGCCGCGCGCGGGCGCCTTCGGCGGCGCCTGCCTGCTCTCCTGCTCAGTCCTGGTCGTCAACACGGATCCTCTCTGCGGCCCTCATCCGGGCCGAAGCCGCCCGCGGGTTGCGGGCCAGCTCTTCTTCACTCGGGAGCTCCGCTCCCCTCGTCAGGAGGCGGAACCGCGGCTGATGAGCCGGCAGGGGGACGGGCAGCCCGGGCGGGCTGGTGTCCTTGGTTCGCGCCGTGAGGATCTGCTTGGTCAGCCGATCCTCCAGGGAGTGGTAGGAGAGCACGACGGCTCGCCCACCGAGCGCCAGCGCGTCGAGTGCCGCGGGCAGCGCCGCCTCCAGGGCGGACAGCTCGGCGTTCACTTCGATGCGCAGCGCCTGAAACGTACGTTTGGCTGGGTTTCCCCCGGTGCGCCGGGTCGCGGCTGGAATCGCCTGCCTGACGATGTCAGCAAGCCGCTTAGTCGACGTTATGGGGTCCTTCGCCCGTTCCTTAATGATCAGGCTCGCGACACGCGGGGCGAACCGCTCCTCGCCGTAGTCGCGCAGGATGCGCACCAGCTGGGCGGCGGAGTAGGTGTTGACCACCACCTCGGCGGTCAGCTCCTGGTCGGTGTCCATCCGCATGTCGAGCGGTGCGTCGTAGGAGTAGGCGAATCCCCGCTCACCCTCGTCGAGCTGGGGCGAGGAGACACCGAGGTCGAACAGCACCCCGTCGATCGTCTCGCGGCCCGCGCGGGCGAGCACCTCCTCCAGCTCGTCGGAGGAGGCATGGACCAGCGTGGTCCGCTCGGCGTAGGGCGCGAGCCGGCGCGTGGAGAACTCGATCGCGAAAGGGTCGCGGTCGATGCCGATCAGGTGCAGTGCCGGATGCGCGGCCAGCAGGGCCTCCGAGTGGCCGCCGAGGCCGAGGTTGGCGTCCACCACGACCGGGGCGTCCCCGGCCAGCGCCGGTGCCAGCAGCTCCAGAACGCGCTCGAGCATGACCGGAACGTGACCGCTCTTACCAGCGTCGTCGTCCATCTCCAACCCCCCTCTCGCGTCCTGGCTCGCGGTTGACGCGGCCGGTCGACCCGTCGGTCCTGCTGGGTCCCCACCCGGTGCCGTCCGGCCAGGTCCCCATCCGCACCCTCTTCGTGGATGCCCGTCATCTGACACCGGGGAAGGTGCATCAGTTGACCGGCAGTGGTTGCGGGTGGAGACCTCGCCGAACGACGACTCCGACGGCTCGACCGTGGCTTCACAGAATCCCTGGCAGCACCTCCTCCGACAGGTCGGCGAAAGCCTGCTCCTGTGCGCTGAGATAGGTGTCCCAGGCTTGCGCGTCCCAGATCTCCAGCCGGGTGTTGGCCCCTATGACGACGCAGTCACGCTGCAGTCCCGCATAATGCCGCAGGCCTTGCGGGATCGTGATGCGCCCCTGCTTGTCCGGTTTTTCATCGGATGCGCTGGCGAAGAAGACACGGCTGTAGTCGCGCACCGCCTTGGCGGTGACCGGGGCGGTGCTGAGAGCCTCGGTAATGCGCTGGAACTCCTCCACTGGAAAGACGTAGAGGCATCGCTCCTGGCCTTTGGTGATCACAAGACCCTCCGCCAGCTCCTCACGGTACTTAGCCGGCAGGAACAGCCGTCCCTTGTCGTCCAGACGCGGTTGATGGGTGCCGAGGAACATCGGCCCCACCTCCCGTGCCTCGTGAAGCGCTCAGCGCTGGCGCACCGGGCCCTCCACTGCGCACCACCATACTCCACTTCTCCCCACCGTCAACTGATTCTAACATTCTTGATCACCGTTTCGGCGCGCGTTATCGCAGGTCAGAGCGCTGAGGCCGGAGGGGGTGCGGTGGAGCCGCCCACCCGCTCGCGGGCGTGTCGAAGGCCGCGATCCTCCCCGGATCAAGGGGGCGGCAGGGTCCCGGTGGAGGAAAGTGGGGCGGGCTCACGGCGGGAGTGTCACGGGATTCGTACCTGTATGCGACAAGAACGGGAACTGTACCGGGCTTCTGTGGATTATCCGCAAAAGTCGCTGTAGAACGCCCAGAGTCGTAGGGTCATGCAGATAATGGAAAACAATGGCTTGGCACCCGCAAAGGCATGCTTGCGTCGCGGGTCGGCCGAAGCACTTCTCATGGAGGCCTGGTGGCAGTAACCCATGACGTCCCTCCCCAGCTCGGCGAGCTCGTCTCCACGGCCCACCGGATCCAGCAGGCCATCGAGTCGGTGATCGAAGGGAAGAGCGACGCGGTCCGCCTCACGGTCACCGTGCTGCTCGCCGAGGGCCACTTGCTGATCGAGGACGTCCCCGGGGTTGGCAAGACCATGCTGGCCAAGGCCCTGGCGCGGTCCATCGACTGTCCCGTGCGCCGGGTGCAGTTCACCCCCGACCTGTTGCCGAGTGACATCACCGGAGTGAGCGCCTACAACCAGCAGACCCGCGAGTTCGAGTTCAAAGCGGGACCGGTGTTCGCCAACATCGTGGTGGGCGACGAGATCAACCGTGCCTCCCCCAAGACACAGTCGGCGTTGCTGGAATGCATGGAGGAGCGCCAGGTCACCGTCGACGGCATGACGTACCAGCTGGACTCGCCGTTCATGGTGATCGCGACGCAGAACCCGATCGAGATGGAGGGCACCTATCCCCTGCCGGAGGCGCAGCGGGACCGGTTCACCGCCAGGATCGCGATGGGCTACCCCGAGCCGACCGCCGAGCTGGAGATGCTCGACGTGCACGGCGGCACCTCCCCGCTGGACAAGCTGGAGCCGGTGGCGACGACGGCGCAGGTACGGGCACTGATCGACGCCGTGCGCGGCGTGTACGTCTCACAGCCGGTCAAGAAGTACGCCATCGACCTGGCCGTGGCCACCCGCCACTCCCCCGACCTCCGCCTGGGCGCCTCCCCGCGCTCGACGCTGCAGCTCGTCCGGGCGGCCAGGGCGCACGCGGCGCTGGCGGGCCGGGACTACGTCATCCCGGACGACCTCCAGGAGCTCGCGCTCCCCGTGCTCGCGCACCGGCTGCTGCCGAGCATCGAGGCCCAGGGGCAGCGACGCCTGCCCGAGCAGGTGGTGACAGAGCTGGTCAGGCGCGTACCTGTGCCGGAGACCCGGGCGTCGTGAGAGCCGGAATGCGAGCGCTCACCTCCAGGGGGCGCTCGTTCCTCGCCTCCGGGCTGGCCGCGCTGCTGATGGCCGTCCTGCTGGGCGAGAACGACCTGTTCAGGATCGGGGTGCTGGTGACTGCCCTGCCGTTGCTGGCCGCGATGGTGGTGGCACGCACCCGATACCGGCTGAGCTGTGCCCGGCGCCTGGACCCGGCCAGGGCCGAGGTCGGCGGCGAGGCGACCGTGACCCTGCGCCTGGAGAACGTGACCAGGCTGCCGACCGGGCTGCTGCTGATCGAGGACACCGTCCCATACGCGCTGGGCGTGCGGCCCAGGTTCGTGCTGGACAGGGTGGAGGCGCGCGGCGTCCGGGAGATCGACTACCGGGTCCGCTCCGACCTGCGCGGGCGCTACACGATCGGCCCGCTGTCGGTGCGCATCGCCGACCCGTTCGGCCTGGTGGAGCTGGCCCGGGCGTTCACGATCAGCGACACCCTCGTGGTGACCCCGCAGGTGGTGGCGCTGCCGCACGTACGGCTGTCCGGCGAGTGGACCGGCGGCGGCGACAGCCGTACGAGGAGCGTGGCGGCCGCGGGCGACGACGACGTGGCGCCACGCGAATACCGGCAGGGCGACGACCTGCGCCGGGTGCACTGGCGCTCCACCGCGCGCCACGGCGAGCTGATGGTACGGCGCGAGGAGCAGCAGTGGCAGAGCCGCGGCGCGCTCCTGCTCGACACCCGCAGGTACGCCCACCGCGGCGACGGCCCGCGCTCCTCCTTCGAGGTGGCGGTCTCGGCCGCGGCCTCGATCGGCGTGCACCTCTCGCGTGAGGGCCTGGGCCTGCGGCTGGTGACCGACCAGGGCGCCGAGCATCTGACGGACTCCGGACTGAGCTGGTCGCTGCTCGACACGCTCTCCATGGTGCGCAGCAGCTCGGCCCGCTCGCTGGAGATGGGCGTGTCCGCGCTTCGGCAGGGCGGCGGTGACGGCCTGATCGTGGCCGTGGTCGGCGCGCTCGACCCGGAGGAGGCGCGGGAACTGGCCCGGCTCAGGCACAGCGGCATCACCGGTGTGGCGGTGCTGCTCGACGTGGACACCTGGGAGGGCGAGGCCCCCGGCTCGGCGGAGAACCTCCGGGCCGTGGAGACCGTCCTGGCCGGCTACGGGTGGCGGATCGTCCGCCTACCCGCCGGCGTCTCGATCGCCTCGGTCTGGCCGGACGCCGCCAGCCGGGGCAGGTACTCCCTCACCGGAGGTTCGGCATGAGGCTCTCGATAGCGGCCGCGGTGGCGACGTTCACCTCGGCCATCCTGCTCTATCCGCTCTTCGAGGGCGGCCGGTGGTTCTGGAGCTCACTCGGCGTGGTGCTGGCCGTGCTGGCCGCCAGCGTGCTGAGCACCCGGCTGTCGCTGCCCGCGTGGGCCGCGCCGCTGGTCAGCGTGGCGGCGCTGTGGATCTTCCTGACGGCTTCCTTCACCGCCGAGGAGGCCTGGGCGTGGGTGGTGCCGACCAAGGAGTCGGTCCTGGAGCTGGCCGGCCTGCTGAGCACCGGCTGGGACGACATCCAGCGGTTCGCCGCGCCGGTGCCCGCCAACGAGGGCATCTCGCTGCTGACCGCCGGCGGCGTCGGCCTGATCGCGATCATCGTCGACCTGCTGGCGGCCCGGCTGCGGCGGGCCGCGCTGGCCGGGCTGCCGCTGCTCGCGCTGGCCACGGTGCCGGCCACGATCCTGATCGATCCGATCAGCTGGCCCGCGTTCATCATCGCGGCGCTCGGCTTCGTCAGCATGCTGGCCGCTGACGGGCGTGAGCGGGTCGGGCACTGGGGCAGGGCGGTGCTGGTGCGCCGCACCCGGTCCGCCCGGGCCGACCTGCCCGCCCACACGGCCGACACGCGCGCGCTGCGCCTGTCGGGCAAGCGGATCGGCTTCGCCGCCATCGCGCTGGCCGTGCTGGTGCCCGCGGCGCTGCCGGCGATGGAGCCGGTCTCGTTCTTCAGCTTCGGCGTGGGCGGCAACGGCTCCGGCCTGGGCAACTCGATCAGCATCCCGAACCCGATCGCGAACCTGAAGGGGCAGCTGGAGCTGCCGGAGAAGCGCACCGTCCTCACCTATGTCAACAGCGACAACCAGCCGCGCTATCTGAGGATCTACGCGCTCGACACCTTCGACGGCGACCAGTTCGGGATGACGCAGCCGGAGGGCGCGCCGGAGAACCGGACGGAGAACGGCCCGCTGCCGCCGCCGCCCGGCCTGAGCCGGCGCGTGAAGGTCGACAACGTCCGGTCCACCATCACCGTCAGCGACGAGATCGCCAAGTTGTCGTTCCTGCCGCTGCCGTATCCCGCCAGGGAGATCCGGATCGACGGTGACTGGCGCGCGGACGTCAGCACGCTGATGGTCTTCTCCACCCGCGACGAGGCGGCGGGGGTGGAGTACCAGGTCGCCACGAGCGAGCCGGTGCCGACGGCCGACCTGCTGGACTCGCTCCCCGAAGG
The DNA here is from genome assembly GCF_035920485.1 of Nonomuraea glycinis. Classification (GTDB taxonomy): domain Bacteria; phylum Actinomycetota; class Actinomycetes; order Streptosporangiales; family Streptosporangiaceae; genus Nonomuraea; species Nonomuraea glycinis. Next base: position 6,473,871 of record NZ_CP109166.1, on the reverse strand, counting down.
CACCCAGGGCGCCGACCCTCGCTATCTGGAAGTGCCCGACGACCTGCCGCCGGGGATCAGGGATCTGGCGGCGCAGGAGACGCAGGGCGCGTCGACCCCCTATCAGGCCGCGGTCAAGCTGCAGGAGTTCTTCACCCGTACCGGCGGTTTCGTCTACAGCCTGGAGACGCAGGGGCACAGCAACTCCGCGCTGCAGGACTTCCTGCTGCGCAGCAGGGCGGGCTACTGCGAGCAGTTCGCCGCGTCGATGGCGCTGCTGGCGAGGATCGCCGGCATCCCCTCGCGGGTGGCGATCGGCTACACGGGCGGCACGCAGATCGGCGGCCAGTGGACGGTCGGCACCAACGACTCCCACTCCTGGCCCGAGCTGTACTTCGAGGGCGTGGGCTGGCTGCCGTTCGAGCCGACCCCCGCGGGCTCGCTGGGCCAGGGCAGCGCCCGGGTGCCGACCTACACCCAGCCGCGGCCGAGCGCCACGGCTTCCAGCGCGGCCCCGACCCCCGGAGCCACCGACTCCTCCGCGGACGAGCCGCAGGACCCGGGGACCCGGCAGAACCCGCGCGAGCTCGACCGTGAGGCGCTCATCGCCGCCGGCGGGCTGCCGCCGGACGAGTCCATGCCGCTGATCGCCAAGATCGGCATCGGCGCGGGCGTGCTCCTGCTGATCCTGCTCATCCCGGCCGCGATCAGGCTGGTGACGAGGAGCAGGCGGGTCCGCACGCTCGGCTGGAAGGTGTCGCGGCCGGCGGACGAGGTGACGGCCAGGGTCGTGTCGGTGAACTATCCATCGGTCGCGGCGGCCTGGGCGGAGCTCGACGACGCGTTGTGCGACTACGGGCTGACGCGCCAGGCCAGCGAGACGCCGCGCGCGCTGGCGCGGCGGCTGACCGAGCAGTACGAGTTCGACGCCGAGTCGGGCGCGGCCGTCATGACGATCGCGACGACGGTGGAGCGGGTGCTGTTCGCCAGGGATCCCGGCGAGATCGGCCCGCTGAACAAGGACCTGCGCAGAGTGCGGCAGGCGCTGGCGGGGACGGTGTCGCGGGCGAGGCGGGTGCGGGCGGTGCTGATGCCGCCGTCGACGCTACGGCGGCTGCGGCTCATGGGCGAGAGTCTGCTGGACGGCTTCGACCGGCTGGAGAACATCAGGTGGCGGCGGACGGCAGCGCAGAAGGGCGCATGACGATCTGACCGAACGTGCGTGCGGTCGCTCCCCCGGAGGGGAACGGCCGCACGTTCGTCTTATGGGTGCTGAAGCTCAGCGCTCGTCGTGACGACGGCGCCAGCGCTCTTCCATACGCTCCATGAAACTCCCCCGGTTCCCTCCCCGGCGGACCTGCTTGCCTGGGGCGCTGGCTCCTGATGCCGAAGCGGAGTCACCGAACCCATTCATACGTTTCCAGCTGGACAGACCCCACAGACACGCGGCGAGCATGACCACGAAACCGCCGACGCCGAGCGGGATCAGGTTGATCACTACGCCGACCATCAGCAGAACGACACCGAGGACAAAGCCTATGGAGGCTTTGACCAGGCGACGCTTGTAATGGCTGCGCGGGTCACTGATCCTTACGGTGTTGGCCCACTTCGGGTCCTCGGCGTAGAGGGCCTGCTCGATCTGGTCGAGCAAGCGCTGCTCGTGCTCAGAGAGCGGCACGGCGCCTCCCAAGGACGGCCCCAGGACGGGGAATACGGCAACGGACGACACGGGGTGTCCGAACCTCGCGGTCGGTTATCCCCAGAATACGAGGCTGTAGACGTAGGCGAAAGCAAACGTCCAACGCAGACCAAACCGGAGGTGACGTCATGGCTTCATTCTGGGCCATAATTCTCCCCTCCCCCGAAGTCGTGACATCGCCTCACGCCTCCATTTCATCAAGTCTGCCCCGAACTAGCGATGCCGGGAGCACCGCATCGGGACCGAATCTCCGCACAGCCCGGTCCATGGCCTGCTCGGCCTCGCGCCAGCCGGTCTCCCGCTCACCCAGGCTGAGCTGGCGGGACGCCGAATCGGCAGGGCGCAGACCTTCCATCCGGACCCCCACCAGGCGCAACCGCACGCGGTCGAGATCCGCCGCCTGGAACAGCTCACAGGCTGTGGCGTAAATCTCCTGAGCGACGTCGGTGGGCTCTTTGAGGGTCCTGGACCGACTGATCGTGGAGAAGTCGGCGCGGCGCAGCTTCACGCTTACAGTCCTGCCCACGTGTCCGGCCTTACGCATCCGAGCGGCCACGCGTTCGGACAGGCGCAGCAGCTCGCGCCTGATCACCTCGGGATCGTCGACGTCGACGGCGAAGGTCTCCTCGTTGCCGATGCTCTTGTCAGGGACGTGCGCGGTCACCGCCCGCTCGTCCCGCCCCCAGGCCAGCGCCGCCAGATGACCGCCCACCGCCTGCCCCAGCTCGCGCTGGAGCGTGCCGGAAGGCACCCTGGCCAGGTCGCCGACGGTGCGGATGCCCAGCCGCACCAGGGACTGCTCGGTGCGCTCACCGACGCCCCACAGCGCCGACACGGGCAGCGGATGCAGGAAGGCCACCACCTCGTCGGCGGGCACCACCAGCATGCCGTCGGGCTTGCACTGCTTCGAGGCGAGCTTGGCGATGAATTTACTGCTCGCGATGCCCACGGAGCAGGTGATCCCGAAGCGCTCCAGCACCTCGGCCCTGATCATCGCGGCGATCACGCTGGGTGAGCCCAGCCGGCGTCCGGCGCCGGCCACGTCGAGGAACGCCTCGTCGGAGGCGATGGGCTCGACCAACGGGGTGACCGCGTGGAAGATCTCCATGACGCCCCGGGAGACCTCGGTGTACTTGCCGTGGCTGGGCGGGATGATCGTCGCGCGCGGGCACAGCCTGCGCGCCCTGCTCATGGGCATCGCCGAGTGCACCCCCTGGGCCCTGGCCTCGTAGGTGGCGCTGAGCACCACCCCGCGCCCGGCGGGCGAGCCCACGATCACCGGACGCCCCCGGAGCTCGGGACGCTCCAGCAGCTCGACGCTGGCGAAGAAGGCGTCCATGTCGACATGCAGGATGGGACAGCCGCTGTCATCGACCCCGGTCCGCGGAGCGGGGCCCATGCCTGTGATCTGCTTACGAGACACGCCGCCTATTCTATCCGAACACGTGTTCAACGCCGGTGGTCACCGTCGATGGCCCAGCACATGGAGTTGGGTAGCGATGTCGCGCAGCACCGGATGCGCCGAGGCGGCCTGCTCCAGGGCCACCAGCGCGTCGGCGGCGCCCGGCTCTCCGTCGAGCAGGCGGCTCGGCACCAGGTCGGCGAAGACCCGCACGCCGTGCACCGCGCCCGGCGCGAACCCCGCCGTGGTCAGCAGCCCGGTGAGGGCGTCGGCGTCGAAGCGCCGGGGCGTGGGGTCGCGGTCGCCCCAGCTCCCGGCCGGGTCGGCCAGCACGGACCTGGCCTCGTCGAACTGCCCGGCCAGCGCGCGATGGATGGCGCTGGCCACCGGGTTGGCGGCCAGCACGCTCACCGCGCCGCCCGCGCGGACGAGCTGGGCGATGGCGGTCAGCGCGCCGAGCGGATCCTCGACGTACTCCAGCACGCTGTGGCACAGGACCAGGTCGGCGCTGTCGCCGCTGAGCAGGTCTCCCAGGTCGGCCGCGTCGCCCTGGAGCCCGCGCACCTCCACGCCCTTCTCCTTGGCCCTGCGCTCCAGCGCGGCCAGCGAGTCGGGGCTGGGGTCGACCACGGTCACCGAATGACCCAGCACGGCGAGCGGCACGGCGAATCCACCGGTGCCGCCGCCGGCGTCGACGATGTCGAGCACGTCACGCCCGGTGGTGGCGGCCAGCTCGGCCAGCACCCCGCGCAGCGCGTCCCAGACGACGGCGGTGCGGACCGCCGGGGTCCTCGTGGCGCCTTCAGCTCGCAACGTCGGCTCGCCTCCCTCTCCTCCACGGACGCGCCCAGCCTACGCCGTGCACACGGTCGTCGCTCCCCCGCATCGAGGGCAAATTCACACCCCGGAGAACCGAGGGACCCGACGAGCCTGAAGGAGAGGGCGACCAGGGGAACCTACGAGCCCGAGGACCCGCCAGGACACGAGGGCCTACAAGCCCGAGGACCGCCGGCGGGACGGGCGGTCAGAGGTAGCGGGCCAGTTCCCACGGGTCGTGGGCGGAGATGACCGTCACGTCCTGCGGCAGCTCCCGAAGCCGTGCCTGGTTGGCGATCCGGAGCTCGGCGTCCACCTGGGAGTCGAGCTGCACGATGTCGAGCAGCGGATGCGGCCGCGGGTCGGTGCGGGAGAGCTCCCGGTGGTAGAAGTACGCGTCGCCCGCGTGCAGCAGCCACCCGTCGCCCTGCTTGACGGCCACCCCGGCGTGCCCTCGGGTGTGCCCGCCGAGCGGGATCAGCAGGATCTCCGGCTGCACCCCCTCCACCTGGAGCGCCCCCTCGAACCCGTACCACTCGCTCCCCGCACCGGCCGGGTAGGTGACCCACGAGGGGCCGTGCGCCCAGTGACCGGGCCGGTAGCGGCGGCTCGGGCCCTCTTCCAGCGCGGCCTTCAGCTCGGCCTCCATGACGTGCACACTGGCGTGCGGGAAGTCGGGCAGCCCGCCGCTGTGGTCGACGTCCAGGTGCGTGAGCACGATGTGCCGTACGTCAGCGGGGTCGTGACCGAGCGCGGCGACCTGCTCGACGGCGGTCTCGGCGGGTACGAGCGCCGGCTCGACCAGCGCCACCCACTCCGGGTCGAGCAGCTCGCCGGGCCGCGCCACGTCGTCCGCGCCGAGCCCGCTCTCCACGAGCACCAGCCCGGAGCCGGGGGTCTCGATGAGCAGGGCGTGGCAGACGGCGGGCGCGGGAGCGAACTCACGGGTCGATTCGAGCTCACGCATCGAACCGAGATTCAGGTGATGGATTCTCATGGGCACTAGACTGCGACTTGAAGCGCGGTTCAAGTCAAGGAGTGCGAACATGTTGCTCGACATCGCCGAGGTGTCCCAGCGGTCCGGCCTGGCGCCTTCGGCCCTGCGCTTCTACGAGCGCAAGGGTCTCATCACCCCCGACGGCCGCAACGGCCTGCGCCGCGCCTACCAGGCGGAGACGCTGAGCCGGCTCACCCTGATCACCTGCGCCCGCGACGCCGGCTTCACCCTGGCGGAGATCGCCGCCTTCCTGCGCGCGGGCCCGTCGGACACGGTCCTGCGCGAGCGGATGGCGGCCAAGGAGCGCGAGGTCAGCGAGCGCGTCGACCAGCTCACCCGGCTGCGTGACAGCCTGCGTCACGCAGCCGTCTGCGAGCACGACCCGCTGGTGGAATGTCCCGAGTTCAAGCAGGCGATCCGGCGCGCGCGGTGAGGGGCCGCGCGCCCGTCGCCATCAGAGCGGCCAGAGCCGTCAGAGCCGTCAGAGCGTCAGACTGGGCTTGAGCTGCTTGAAGCGGGCCAGCAGACCGTTGACGAACTGCGGCGACTCATCCGTCGACAGCTCCGCGGCCAGGTGCACCCACTCGCTGATGACCACGCCCTCGGGCACGTCGGGCATCCACAGCAGCTCGTACGTGCCGCCGCGCAGCAGATTACGGTCGACGGCGGGCATCCGGTCGAGCGTCCACCCCTCGGAGTAGGTGGTGATCAGCTCGTCGATGCGGGCGGCATGCCTGGCGACGCCCTCGACGATGGCCGAGGTGTACTCGTTCACCGGAGGATCCTTGCGCTCCACCCGCTCGCCGAGGATCTTGATCGGGTCCTCGGTGCGCGCCTCGGCTTCGAAGAGGATGTCGAGCGCTCGCCTGCGTGCCTTGCCGCGTGCCGACACCTCAGGCCCGGCCGAGGTATTCGCCGCTGCGGGTGTCGACCTTGACCCGCTCGCCGGGGGTGATGAAGAGCGGCACCTTGATCTCGGCGCCGGTCTCCAGGGTGGCGGGCTTGGTGCCGCCGGTGGAGCGGTCGCCCTGCAGGCCGGGCTCGGTGTTCTCGATGGTCAGCTCGACCGCGGCGGGCAGGTCCACGTACAGTGCGGAGCCCTCGTTGAAGGCGATCGTGGCGAGGGTGTTCTCGAGCATGTAGTTGGCGGCGTCACCGACCGTGAGGGCGGGCACGTTGACCATGTCGTAGGTCTCGGTGTCCATGAACACGAAGTCGTCGCCGTCCTTGTACGAATACTGCATCTCGCGCTTGTCGACGTTGGCCACATCGACTTTCACTCCGGCGTTGAAGGTCTTGTCGACGACCTTGCCGGAGAGCACGTTCTTGAGCTTGGTGCGCACGAACGCGCCGCCCTTGCCCGGCTTGACGTGCTGGAACTCCACGACGGCCCAGAGCTCACCACCGTCGAGCTTCAGCACCATGCCGTTCTTGAGGTCGTTGGTCGTCGCCACTCGTTCTCTCCCGCGTGTGGCCGCTCAAAGAACGAGCAGCTCCTTGGTCGTCTTGGTGAAAAGTTCCGCCCCGCTCCCACGTGTCACGAGAGTGTCCTCGATGCGAACGCCGCCCCGGCCCGGAAGATAGACCCCCGGCTCGACGGTGATCGGAACTCGGTCCTCAAGTCTACCTGTACGGGACGGGCCCAGGAACGGGTCCTCGTGGATCTCCAGGCCCACTCCGTGGCCGAGCCCGTGCCGGAAACGGTCACCGTGACCGGCCGCCATGATGATGGAGCGCGAGGCCAGGTCCACCTGCTGGGCCGGTACGCCCGGCAGGACCGCCTGGCAGCCCGCCCGCTGCGCCTCGGCGACCAGGTCGTAGATCTCCCGCTGCCAGTCCGCGGGCCGGCCCAGGCAGACGGTGCGCGTCATGTCGGCGTGATAGCCCTGGTAGAGGGCGCCGAAGTCCATGGTGACCAGATCGCCGGAGCGCAGCTCCCGGTCGGTGGGGGCGTGGTGCGGGATGGCGCCGTTCTCGCCGGCGGCGACGATGGTCTCGAAGCCGGGCTTGTCGGCGCCGAGCTCGATCATCCGGGCGTCGAGGAGGCGGGCGAGGTCCCGCTCCGTGACACCAGGCCGGATATTTCGCGAAATATCGGCGAATGCCTGGTCAGTGATCGCGCAGGCCGTGCGGACCAGCTCCAGCTCGTCGTCGTCCTTCACCATCCTGAGCCGCTCCACCAGGGGCTCCAGCGGCACCAGCCCCCCGCCCAGCCGGTTGTAGGTGGCCACGCTCATGCTCGCCGCCTCGATGCCGACGCCGGGCACGGCCAGCCGGCTCGCCACGTCGGACGCCTCCACGGCCTCGACGTCCAGCCCGCGCGTCTTGTCGATGTAGCGGTTGTCGGTCACGAGCAGCGCCGACCCGTCCGCCCCGACCAGGACGGCGGCGTTGGAGCTGGCCAGCCCGGTGAGATAGCGCACGTTGACGCCCGAGGTGACCAGCATCGCGTCGACCTCGTACGCGGGCAGCATGGCCGCGAGGCGCGCCCGCCGTTCCTGGTAATTGACCGTCATTTCGCCAATGTACGTGTATCGCCAACCCTGTCACTATGTGCGACCCACGCCACGTCCGAAGTGTGATCTTCTAGTTGAGCGGCCACTCGCGCAGCCACTCGGCCAGCGGGCCCTCCTGGGCCACCTGTCCCCTGTCCTGCGCCCTGATCAGGTCGCGCGTGATGCCCCTGAGCTGGTCGCGTCCGGCCTTTTCCTTGCCCTCGGCGAACTTCTGCTCGGCCTTCCTGATCTTGTCCTGCGCCTTGCGCGCCACGCGCGGATCGACCCCGTTCAAGGTCATCTGATGCCTGATGGTCTCGTCGAGATTGCGCATCCAGCCGCCCCACCCGCCCGGCGGCGGCTGGCCGACGCCCACGACGCCCTTGCGATTGACCTCGCCCGTCTCCCGGAGGCCGGTGGGCTCGGCGGTCGGCAGGGGCGAGAACGACGGTTCCGGCGTCGGCGTGGGGGTCGGGGTCGGGGTCGGTTCGGCGGGGGTCTCGCTGGGCGTGCTCGACGCGATCGGGGTGGAGCCGGCGACGGGTTCCTCCGGCTGCCCCGACCCGCCCCACACCACCATCGCGACGGTGACGGCCACGATCGCGGCCAGCGCCGCCCCGAACTGGATGAACAGCCGCCTGTTGGAGGTGTCCCGGGCGGGCGGCGGCTGGAGCTCGGCCGCGGCGAAGACCGCGGTGTCCCCGGCGCGTGGCGCGGGCTCCTGGAACGCGGGGGCGGGACCGCCCACCACCTTGGCCCGCGGCCTGGCGATGGCGGCCAGCGTCCGCCGCAGCGACTCCCCGCTGCCGGGCCGCTGGGCGGGGTCCTCGGCCAGCAGGGCGACGACCAGACGGTCCAGCTCCTCGGGCACGTCGGGACGGACCGAGCGCGGGCCCTGCCCGGCGGGCGGCTGCCCGGTGAGCAGCTCGTACATGATCACGCCGAGCGCGTAGAGATCGGCCGGCGCCTGTCCGCCACGCCCGTCGAGCTGCTCGGGGGCCCGGTAGCGGCGATCGTCCGGTGCGGGCTCCTGCTCGGCCAGCCCGAATCCGGCGACCTTCAGCACGCCGCTGCCGGCCAGCCGGAGGCTGCCGGGCTTCAGCTGCCCGTGCACCACCCCGGCCCGGTGCGCCGCGTCCAGTCCCGCCGCGGCCTGCCCGACCAGATCGCACACCTCGACGATCTTCATCGGCCCGCGCGCGGCCAGCTCCTCGGCCAGGCTGGGCCCGGTGAGGAACTCCATCACCAGGAACGGGGAGCCCTCGTCCTCACCGACGTCGAGCACCATGGCCACGTTCGGATGGATCACCCGGGCGACGGCCTGGGCGTGCTGCCGCAGGACCTGCCGGGTGCCCGCCCCTACCGCCTTGGCGCCCAGCACGCGCACGGCCACGGTCCAGTCGGCGCGGGTGTCGTACCCCCGCCAGACTTCTCCCATCGGCGAGCTGCCGATGAGCTCATCGAGCCGATACCGGCCGGCCACCAGTGACGGGGTCTCGTCGGACATATCTCCGCCAATACGTAAACAATCATCAGGTTTCGACCCACCATAGAGCCACCGGCCCTCGCACCGCCCCCGAGACCGGTGCACCGGAACGCCGAAACGCCCGCCCTCCCGGAGGAGAGCGGGCGTTTCGACGTGTGCGTGCCGGTGCGCAGGTCGCCTAACGGCGAAAGGCACAACGCGGCTCCAGCCGGACGGTATTCCGCGAAGGCGATAGGTGAGGCCCTGGGACACTGGTCGCACCGGTCACAGGGGAGATAACCAAGGCACGCGGCCGAACATTCCCGCGGTCAGCCGGCGATCTCCCTGATGGTCTCGATCAGCCGCACCCGCTCCTCGTGCGTCGTGCCGAACGGGCTCACGTTGAGCGTGGTGACGCCCGACTCCTTCAGCGCCGCCACCCGGTCGCGCACGAACCCCTCGCTGCCGATCAGCGCCATCGACTCCAGCAGCTCGGTCGGCACGAGCGCCGCCGCCTCCTCCTTCTTCCCGTCGAGGTAGAGCTCCTGGATCCGCTCGGCCTCCTTCTCGTAGCCGTAGCGCCTGGCCAGGTCGTTGTAGAAGTTCTTGCCCTTGGCGCCCATGCCGCCGATGTAGAGCGCCGCCATCGGCCTGCCGAACTCCAGCAGCCCGCGCACGTCGTCACCGATCGCCAGGCCGGCCTGCGCGATCACGTCCAGCTCGCCCAGCTCCGGGTCCCGCCTGGCCTTACCCGCGGCCAGCGACGCCCCCCACACGTCGGCGGCCTTCTCCGGCATGTAGAAGATCGGCTCCCAGCCTTCGGCCAGCTCCGCGGTCTGCTCGACGTTCTTGGGGCCGATGGCCGCGACCACGATCGGGATGCGGGACCGTACCGGGTGGTTGATCAGTTTGAGCGGCTTGCCGAGGCCGGTGCCCTGCCCCTGGGGCAGCGGCAGCGTGTAGTGCTTGCCCTCATACTGCACGCGCTCGCGCCGCCACACCTGGCGGCAGATCTCGATGACCTCTCTGGTACGGCCCAGCGGCGCGGTGTACGGAACGCCGTGGAAGCCCTCGATCACCTGCGGGCCCGATGCGCCCAGACCCAGCGTGAACCGCCCGTCGGAGACGTAGTCCAGGCCGGCGGCGGTCATCGCCAGCAGGGTCGGCGTGCGCGAGTAGATCGGCAGGATGCCGGAGGCGATCTGCAGGCGCTCGGTCCTGGCCGCGATGTAGCCCATCTGGCTGACGGCGTCGAAGCTGTACGCCTCGGCCACGAACACGATGTCCAGGCCGGCCTTCTCGTAGTCGGCCAGTTCGGCGACCGTCTCCTTGAATCCACCCGCGTAGTTGAGTGCCATACCGATGCGCATACTGGACTCCCGCTGAACCGAATGTTGTTCCGTTGCGATGCCAGAAAGGTTAGCGTGTCGGCTGTTCGGCCCGTGAGCCACTAGCTTGGTCACGTGCTGAGAGGGATCGTCGTCGTGGTGTCCGCCGTGGTGGCCGTGGTGCTGGCCGGGCACCGGCTCATCCCGGTCCTGGGGGGCTTCACGACGATCGTGGAGAGCGTGCTGCCGTGGCTCGGCTGGATCGTTCCGCTCCTGCTGGTCGCCGCCGCCCTGGCCCGCTCCGCGGTGGCCACGGCCGCCGCGCTGGTGCCCGGGGTGGTGTGGGCGGTGATGTTCGGCTCCACGCTGGTCCGGTCGCCGCCCGGCGGGCCCAGCGACCTGGCGGTCGGCACCGTGAACGTGGGCGTGCGCAACAATGCCTCCGGTGAGGCGGTGCGGGCCATCGCCGACGACCTGGACCTGCTGGCCGCCCAGGAGCTCACCCCCGGCGGCCCGGCGGCCAAGCAGCTCAACCGGACGTTCAAGCACCGCTACGCCGTCAGCACGGTCGGGCTGTGGAGCCGCTATCCGATCTCCAAGCGCAAGCCGCTGGACGTCGGCATGGGCTGGGTGCGGGCGCTGCGGGCGGTGGTGACCACGCCGAAGGGCGAGGTGACCGTCTACGTGATGCACCTGGCCTCGGCGCGCCCCGGGCACACCGACTCCCGGGACACCTCGCTGGCCCAGGCGCGCAAGCTCATCGACGCGGACACCAGCGAGCGTGTCCTGCTGCTCGGCGACCTCAACACCGCCACCACCGACCGCGGCATGCGCGGGCTGACGCCGCCGCTGACCGACGCGCAGGCGGCGGCCGGCGACGGGTTCGGCTTCACCTGGCCGGCCGAGTTCCCCATCACCAGGCCCGACCACATCCTGTTCCGCGGGATGACGGCGACCGAGGCGGGAGTGGCTCCGGCGACGGGCAGCGACCACCGGGCCGCCGTCGCCTCACTCCGCTTCTAGCAGGCGGAGGTCCTCCAGCGTGTCGATGTCGGTCGGGTCGCCGGGGCACGCCACCTCGGTGACCAGCTCAGGGCGGGAGGCGAGGAACGGCCGCGCCCCCACGTCGCCGCGCGCCAGAGCCGCCACCTCGGCGAAGTGGCGGCGATCGATGAGCACCGGGTTCCTGCGCCTGCCGTCGTAGGTCGCGACCGCCACCTCGACGCCGGAGTCGATCAGCGCGCGGACCCCCTCCGGCCGCACGAACGGCTGGTCCACCAGCGCGATCACCACCGCCTCCGCCTCGGCGGGCACCGCCGCCAGGCCGACCCGCAGGGACGACCCCATCCCGGACGCCCAGTCAGGATTCTGTACGGTCACCGCGCGGCGCACCTGCGGCGTGGCGGCGCCCAGCACGACCACCACGGGATGGCAGCCGCCCTCCTCCAGCAGCCGCACGCCGCGATCGACCAGCCGCTCCCCCTGGTGCTCCAGCAGCGCCTTGGGCCTGCCGAGCCGGGCGCCCTGCCCGGCCGCGAGCAGCAGTCCGGCGACCCGTGAGCGTCTCATGGCGCCTCGTGGTGGATGCGGCCCTCGGTGTCGGTCAGCGGCCGTCCCGAGCCGCCCCAGCGGATCTGGATCAGCTCGGCGGCGATCGCCACGGCCGTCTCCTCCGGGGTGCGGGCGCCGAGGTCGAGGCCGATGGGCGAGTGCAGCCGGGCCAGCTCCTCCTCCGTCAGCCCCGCCTCGCGCAGCCGCGCCAGCCGGTCCTCGTGGGTGCGGCGCGAGCCCATCGCGCCCACATAGCCGGCGTCGGTACGCAGCGCGACCTCCAGCAGCGGCACGTCGAACTTCGGGTCATGGGTGAGCACGCAGATCACCGTACGCTCGTCCACCTCCTGCGTGGCCAGATAGTCGTGCGGCCACTTCACCACCACCTCGTCGGCCTCGGGGAAGCGCTTGCGGGTGGCGAAGACGGGCCGGGCGTCGCAGACGGTGACGTAGTAGCCGAGGAACTTGCCCACCCTGGCCACGGCGGCGGCGAAGTCGATCGCGCCGAACACCAGCATCCGGGGCGGCGGCGCGAGGGACTGCACGAACACCGCCAGGTCGTCCAGCCGCCGCTCGCCCTCCGGGCCGTAGCGCCGGATGCCGGTCAGGCCCTGGGCCAGCATGCCGCGCACGTCGTCGTCCACGGCGTCGTCCAGCCGCTGCGGGCCGAGCGTGCCGGAGGCCCGGTCGGGCCAGATGACCCGGCGGGCGCCCACCCGGCCGGGCCCGGACAGCACGGTGGCGACGGCGACCGGCTCCCGCGAGTCCACCGACGCCGCGATCTCGCCCAGCTCGGGGAAGGTCTCCTGGGAGATCGGCGCCACGAAGATGTCGATGATGCCGCCGCAGGTGAGCCCGACGGCGAACGCGTCGTCGTCGCTGACCCCGTACCTCTGCAGGACGGGTGTGCCGATCCCGGTGGCGAGCTCGAACACCGCGCCCTCCACGCACCCGCCGGACACGCTGCCGACCACCTCGTCGCCGTGCACCGCCATGGCCGCGCCCGGCTGACGGGGCGCGCTGCTGAACGTGCTCACCACCGTCGCGAGCCCGAACGGCACCCCCGCCCTCCACCAGCGCATGATCTCTGGCAGTACGTCACGCATGTGCGAGCCTTTCGCTGAGTTCCTCATAGGCGGCCAGGCTGTGCCCGGCGACCAGATCGTCGAGATGCGGCAGTGCGGCCCGCATGCCGCCGGTGAGCGGCTGGTAGTCCTCGTAACCCTTGTGCGGGTTGGCCCAGATCACCCGGTGCGCCTGCCTGGCCAGTCTGGCCAGTTGGGTGCCGAGCAGCTCCGGGTCCCCGCGTTCCCAGCCGTCGGAGGCGATCACCACGATCGCCCCGCGCGCGCTGTGCCGGACGAGGAACTCCCTGAGCTCCTCCCCCAGTCTGGTGCCGCCGCTCCAGTCCGGGATCGCCCGCGAGACCTCGGTGAGCGCGGTGCCGGGGTCGCGGTGGCGCAACTCGCCGGTGATCGAGGTGAGCCTGGTGCCGATCGAGTAGACCTCGGTGGCCCGCGGCTCGCTCCTGACCAGGGCGTGCGCGAAGCGCAGCAGCGTCTCGGCGTACGCCGCCATCGAGCCGCTGACGTCCACGAACAGCACCACCCGGCGCGGCCTGGTGGTGTGCCGCCGGTGCAGCAGCCTGGCCACCTCGCCCTTCCTGAGCGCCTCGCGGACGGTGCGCGACGGGTCCAGCGGCCCCCGGTGCGCGCGCCGGTGGCGTCGTGACCGCCTGGTGGCGCGGCCGCCGCTGAGCATCGACAGCATCCGGTGCACCTCGGCCCGCTCGGCCTCGGTCAGCCGGGCCACGTCCCGATGGCGCAGGACCTCGGTCCGGCTGGCGGTGGCGGGCGCCACCTCCCCCTCCTCGCGCCGCTCGCCGTCCGCGGCGGCGACGGTGTGCCGGGTCACGGACGTCGTCGCGGTACGGCGCAGCGCCGCCTTCGCGCCGCTGAAGTAGGCGGCGAAGCACCGGTCGTAGCGGGGCAGGTCGTCGGGGCCCGCGCAGAGGGTCAGCCGGCCGGCCCAGTACACCTCGTCCGGCACGGTCACGTCGAGGTGGTCGAGCGCCAGCAGGAAGTTCTGGGTCCTGGCATGGTCGGCGGCCACCCCGGCGGCCCGGAGCGTCCTGACGAAGCCGGTGACGGTGGCGGCCAGCTCATCCACGATGGAGCAGCCCACCGGCCAGGACGCGCTCGACGTCCTCGCGGTACTTCAGCGCGGCGCCCAGGCTGGCCGCCGCCAGATCCGGGTCCAGCTCCTTGGCGCCGAGCGTGAGCAGCGCCTCGGTCCAGTCGAGCGTCTCGGCCACGCCGGGCGGCTTCACCAGATCGGCCTGGCGCAGCCGCTCGGCCGCCCGGGCGACCTGCGCGGCCAGCGTCTCGGTGCACTCGGGCAGGCGGCGCAGCAGGATCGCCACCTCCCGGTCGAAGCCCGGGTGCTCCAGCCAGTGGTAGAGGCAGCGCCGCTTGAGCGCGTCGTGCACCTCCCGCGTCCGGTTGGACGTCACCACGACCACCGGCGGCGTGGCGGCCTTGATCGTCCCCAGCTCGGGGATGGAGATGCTGAAGTCGGACAGCACCTCCAGCAGGAACGCCTCGAACTCGTCGTCGGCCCGGTCGATCTCGTCCACGAGCAGCACGCTCGGCTGCGTCTCCAGAGCCTTCAGCAGCGGCCGCGCGATCAGGAACCGGCGCCCGTAGATCTCGCCTTCGAGCCGGGCGAGGTCGGCGACCCCCGCCGCCTCGGCCGCCTTCAGGTGCAGCAGCTGCCGGGCGAAGTCCCAGTCGTAGAGCGCCTGGGCGGCGTCGAGCCCCTCATAGCACTGCAACCGGATCAGCGGCGCCCCGAGCATCGCGGCCAGCGTCTTGGCCAGCTCGGTCTTACCGACCCCCGCCTCCCCTTCGAGAAACAGCGGCCGCCGCATCCGCAGCGCCAGGAACGCGGCCGTGGCCAGTCCCTCGTCGGCCAGATAGGCATGCCGGTCGAGCAACTCGATGAGCTTGTCCGGCGACTCGATGTCCATTGCCCTGATTGTCCGCCGCCGCACGCTTCCAGGCAACGCACCACCAGGCCCCACCGGCCCGTCACTCATAGTAATGTGACGATCACTCAAACCCAAAGGAGGGGTCATGCCCCCAAGCCTGCTGCACGAGATGCCCCTCGAGATGATCTCCCGCCGCCCCGGCTTCGCACTGGAACTGCTCGCCTGGGGTCTGCGCGGACATGCCGACGACTACCACGACGCCTGTCTGGAATCGGTCGACCTGAACGAACGCCTCCCCACCGAATACCGGGCCGACTCGGTCATCTCGGTGAAGGGCCCCGATGGCCGTAAACGTTTCGTGATCGTCGAGGTGCAGCGCACCTACAAGGAGGAGAAGGTCTGGACCTGGGCGGCGTACGCCGGAGCCCTCATGGGCCGGCACAAGTGCGGCGTCATGCTGGTGGTGGTCTGCCTCGATCAGAAGACCGCCGACAAATACCGCAGGCCCATCACGTCGGCTGAAAGCTCGCTGATCATCTGCCCCGTGGTCGTCGGCCCCAACGAGCTTCCCATCCTGCGGGAAGCACAGGATGTCCTGGCCTCGCCGGAGATCGCCACCCTCAGCGCGATCACCCGACCCCACGACGTCGAAACGGTCGTCGCGGTGGCCACCACTCTGGCCACTTTCGACGACGAGCGGGGCCTCATTTACTACGATTACCTGCGGGGACAACTCCCTGAGACAGTCCGCTCACAACTGGAGGAACTCATGATCGACACTGCCCCACGCCTCCCCGACCGCTTCACCGAGCCGATCGAGCGCGCAGCCGAGGCCAGAGGCGAAGCCCGTGGTGAAGCCAAGGGTCTCCTCACCGTCCTCGAGGCGCGGCAGCTGTCCATTCTCGCGGACCAGCGCGAGATCATCGAATCCTGCGCCGACACCGGCAAGCTGCTGGGCTGGACGAAGAAGGCCGCCACCGCCTCCAGCGTCGAGGAGATCTTCGCCGACTAACCTTCGGTCACTGGTCGCGGGCCTCGCCTCGGTCACGGATCAGTGCCGACAGCTCGGCCGTGGCGCGGCCGGCCAGGGCTTTCTCCGATCCCTGGATGCCCATGGCGCCGATCGTGCGCCCGTCGGAGAAGTCGATCTTGGGCCACGGATCTCCGACGAGCAGGGTGACGTCGATCACCTCAGGCCAGGTGTAGCGGTAGGTGCGTACGGCGTTGACGACCGTGATGCCCTCGTCGTCGGCCTCCACCCGGACCCGGCCGAGCAGGTGGAGGACGTACGCCACCGCGCAGCCGAAGCCCACGATCGCCAGCCGGTCGGCGAGCTTGAAGGGGGCGGCGATGAGGATGGCCATCACCACCGACCCGAGCACGATCAGCACGGCGAATCCGTAGGCGACGATCCGCCCCCGGTGGGGGCGCCAGACGACGGGCAGGGGCGGAGGCTGAACGGGCTCAGGCACGGACCGAAATTTACCGCAGGTCAGTGGAGGGTCCGCAGGAGGATGGCGGTCTCCAGTGCGGCGATCGCCGACTCGTACCCCTTGTCCTCCTTGCTTCCCGGCACCCCGGAGCGCTCGATCGCCTGGTCGAGCGTCTCGCAGGTGAGCACGCCGTTGCCGACGGGGGTCCGCTCGTCGAGCGAGATCCGGGTCAGACCGGCCGTGACCGAGTCGCAGACGTAGTCGAAGTGGGCCGTGTCGCCGCGGATGACCGCGCCGAGCGCCACCACCGCGTCGCAGCGGCGGGCCAGCGCCTGCGCGACC
This sequence comes from Nonomuraea glycinis, assembly GCF_035920485.1. Classification (GTDB taxonomy): domain Bacteria; phylum Actinomycetota; class Actinomycetes; order Streptosporangiales; family Streptosporangiaceae; genus Nonomuraea; species Nonomuraea glycinis. The sequence goes on along the minus strand of NZ_CP109166.1, from coordinate 6,457,375 downwards.
ACCGGGATCTCCAGTGAGCCGGGCACCCGGACGACGGTGGCGGTGGCGCCCGCGTCGTCGCACGCCTGGACCGCCCGTGCCACGAGCTGGTCGGTGATGTCGGCGTGCCAGCTGGCCGCCACCACGCCGACCGTCAGCCCCTTCGCGTCCGGCGCGACCGCGCCCGGTCGTCCCTCGCCGCTCATGATGCCTCCGAGATGTCGTGGCCGAGGCGGTCGCGCTTGGCCTCCAGGTAGCGCTCGTTGTAGGGGTTCATGGCGACCGGCATGGGCTCGCGGCCGAGGACCTTGATGCCGTAGCCGTCCATGCCCTTGAGCTTGGCCGGGTTGTTGGTGAGCAGCCGCACCGACTTGACGCCGAGGTCGGCGAGGATCTGCCCGGCGTTGGAGAACTCCCGGGCGTCGATCGGCAGCCCCAGCTCGACGTTGGCGTCGACGGTGTCGATGCCGCCGTCCTGCAGGCCGTACGCCCGCAGCTTGGCGAGCAGGCCGATGCCCCGGCCCTCGTGCCCGCGCAGGTAGACGATCACGCCGCGGCCCTCCTCGGCGATGACCGACATGGCGTGCTCGAGTTGCACGCCGCAGTCGCAGCGCAGCGAGCCGAACACGTCGCCGGTCAGGCACTCGGAGTGGGCGCGGACCAGCACGTTCTCGCCGTTGTCGAGGTCGCCGTAGACGAGCGCGAGGTGCTCGCCGCCGTCGAGCGCGCTGGCGTATCCGTACGCCCGCCACATGCCGTGCACGTTGGGCAGGATGGTCTCGGCGACCCTGGTGACCATGCTCTCGGTCCTGCGCCGGTGGTCGACGAGCTGCTCGATGGAGACGAGCGCCAGGTCGTGCTCGTTGGCGAAGGCGCGCAGCTCCGGGAGCCTGGCCATGGTGCCGTCGTCGTTGACGACCTCGGCGAGCACGCCGGCGGGGGTCAGGCCGGCGAGCCTGGCCAGGTCCACCGCCGCCTCGGTGTGGCCGCGCCGGGCCAGCACGCCGCCGACGTGGTAGCGCAGCGGGAAGATGTGGCCGGGCCGGACGAGCTCGTTCGGCTCGGTGGCGGAGTCGGTGAGCGCGCGGATGGTCCGCGCGCGGTCCGCCGCGGAGATGCCGGTGGTGACGCCGTCGCGGGCGTCCACACTGATCGTGTACGCGGTCCGCAGCCGCTCCTTGTTGTGGAAGACCATCAAGGGCAGGCCGAGCCGGTCCAGCTCCGGGCCCTCCATCGGCACGCAGATCACGCCGCTGGTGTGCCTGATCGTGAACGCCAGCAGCTCGGGCGTGGCCTTGGAGGCGGCGAAGATGATGTCGCCCTCGTTCTCCCGGTTCTCGTCGTCGACGACCACGACGGCCTTGCCCGCGCGGATGTCGTCGATGGCCCGCTCGATCGGGTCGAGGATGATGTCGCTCACGATGCCACCGCCACGTGCCCCTGACCGGCCGCGCCCTGGTATTCGCGCAGCCATTTGACGAACCCGACCAGGACGAGCACGAAGAACAACCCGTAGACGGCGCCGGAGACGACCAGCCCGGAGCTGAACGCGAGCGGCACCCCGACGAGGTCGACGGCTACCCAGACGATCCAAAAGTCGACCAGTGCCTTGCCCTGCGCCCAGGTGGCGACGGCGCTGCCGACGAAGATGTAGGCGTCGGCGGCCACCAGGAACGCGCCCTTGGGCAGCGGCTCGTGCGCCCCCCACGACAGGCCGGTGGCGTAGAAGAACAGCCCGACCAGGACCGTTCCGACGAGCATGACCGAGACCAGCAGCAGCCGCTCCCGCCCGGTGGCGGGCCTGACGGCGAGCTCCTTGCCACCCTGCGTGCCGCGGCGCCAAGCCCAGAAGCCGTAGATGGCCAGGCCCGCGAAGAGCACCTGCTTGAGCGCGTTGCCGGTGATGCCGGCGTTGACCGAGGCGATGAACAGCAGCACCGAGGCCGTGAACTGCACCGGCCAGGTCCACATCGACTTGCGCATGGCGAACAGGACCGTGGCCAGGGCGGCGATGTTGCCGACCAGGTCCGTCCAGAGCACGTGTGTGCCGAACACCTCGAATCCGGCGTTGGCCCAGTTCACTGCCCGACCACCAGCCTTTCCACATACTTCGCGATCACGTCGACCTCGATGTTCACCAGGTCGTCCACCTGGCGCTCGCCCATGGTGGTCAGTTTCAGCGTGGTGGGGATGAGGCTCACGCCGAAGCTGCCATCGTCAACAGTCGTCACGGTGAGGCTGATTCCGTCGATGGCGATCGAACCCTTACCGGCCACGTAACGGCTCAGCTCCACCGGCAGGGAGAAGCGCAGGTTGTCCCAGTTGTCGCCGGGTTCCCTGGACAGCAGCACGGCGGTGCCGTCCACGTGGCCCTGCACGATGTGGCCGCCGAGGCGCTGGTCCGCCCGTACGGCACGTTCCAGGTTGACGGCGGAGCCCTCGGTCAGGGCGCCGAGTGAGCTGCGGTCGAGCGACTCCTTGATCACGTCGACGGTGAACACGTCGCCGTGCACCTCCACGACCGTGAGGCAGACGCCGTTGACGGCGATCGAGTCGCCGTGCCGCGCGTCCGAGGTGACGATCGGGCCGCGCACGGACAGCCTGGCCGAGTCGCCGGCCGGCTCGACGGCCACGACCTCGCCCTTCTCCTCGATGATTCCGGTGAACATCATTTCTCCCTGCTGTGTGGTGGGGGCACGGGCCGTGCGGTGAGCCGCACATCCGGCCCGATGAGGGAAACCTCGTCGAAGATCAGTCGGTGCGCCTGGCCGATGCCGCGTACCCCGGCCTCGCCCAGCGCGGCGGGCCCGGCGCCGAGCAGGGCGGGCGCGACGTAGGCGATGACGCGGTCGACGAGCCCGTCCCGGACGAAGGCGCCCGCGAGCGTGGGGCCTCCCTCCAGGAACACGCTGACGACCTCGCGCGCGGCCAGCTCCTTGAGCAGGGCGTGCAGGTCCAGGCCGCCGCCGTCGTGGCGGGGCAGCCGCACATGGTCGGCGTCCAAACCGGTGGCGGTGGCGTCCTCGGCGATGGCGACCAGCGTGGGGGCCGCGCCGTCCAGGACCTTGGCGTACGGCGGGATCCTGGCATCGGTGTCGACCACCACCCGGAGCGGCCGGGCGGGGCGGGCGGTCAGGCGGGGATCGTCGGCCGGCGCGGGGCGGGCGGTCAGGCGAGGGTCGTCGGCCAGCACGGTGCCGATCCCGGCCACGATGGCGTCGCAGCGGGCGCGCAGGCGGTGGACGTCGGCCCTGGCCTCGGCGGAAGTGATCCACCGGCTGGTGCCGTCGGCGGCGGCGGACCTGCCGTCGATGGTGGCGGCGAGCTTCCAGGTGACGTGCGGCCGGCCGAGGCGGGCGTAGGTGAGCCATTCGGCGTTGACCCGCTCGGCCTGCTCGGCGAGCGGTCCGGACGTCACGGTCACGCCGCCCGCGCGCAGCCGCGCGGCTCCCCCGGCCGCCTTGGGCGTGGGGTCGGGCACCGCGATCACCACCCGGGTGACGCCCGCGTCGAGCAGCGCCCGGCTGCACGGGCCGGTCCTGCCGGTGTGGTCGCAGGGCTCCAGGGTCACGTACGCGGTCCCGCCGCGGGCACGCTCGCCGGCTTCGCGCAGGGCGACGATCTCGGCGTGCGGGCCGCCCGCGTAGGCGTGGAAGCCCTCGCCCACGACCTCGCCACCGGCGTCGAGCAGCACGCAGCCGACGACCGGATTGGGGCTGGTGCCGCCGTGTCCGCGCGCGGCCAGTTCGATGGCGCGCGCCATGTGCGCGGTGTCCTGCACCCCGGGCCTCCTACGCCTGTAGCTCTCAGCCACGGCGGGCCCCGGGGGGATGTGGTGCGCGAACGCATCACAGTGGCGCCCGGCTTGATGCCGGACACCCGCGCGCTTCCTCCCATCCGGACTTTAACCGTCGGTCCCGGAATTTCACCGAGTCAACCGGCCGATGGCATCGGCCGGGTCGCGGACTGTCACCGCCGGTTCGGACTTTCACCGACCCCGGAGCACGCTAGCTCTTTCGTTCTCACAGTGTGCCATGCGCATGCAAACGCATGCGACCGCCCTCACTTTATCAACCAAGCGCCCGATAAGACCAGCCGCTCAGGCCGCCATGAGCCGCCGGGCCCGGCGGGCGTCCGGGGCGTAGCGCACGCCCGCGGGAACGAAGTGGAGGCCGGTGTGCAGGGCGCGCAGCGTGGCCGTCGCCCACAGGTCCCCGACCGGAGTGGCGGGCAGGCCGTACATCCTTCTGGCCCAGCGCGGCAGCGTGGCGAAGGCCAGCAGGGTGACGGCGGGGAGCGCCGGCTTGAGCGGGGTGAGCATGAGCGGCAGCGGCGCCTTGAGCGACAGCAGCAGCGGATGAGCCGCCTCCGGCACGAACCCGAGCCCGGGACGCTCTCCCTCGATGTAGTCGCGCATCTCGGCGACCGTGCCGGGCACGTCGGCCGGGTCCAGGCCCACCACCTCGGCGGCCCGCCGCCACTCGCCGACGAACGTGTCCGCGTCGTCGTCACTGAGCCGGACGCCCGCCCTGCGGGCCACCGACAGGTACGAGTCCACCTCGCCCACGTGCACCCAGCGCAGGCCGTCGGGATCGTCCAGCCGGTAGCGCTCGCCGGTGTCGGGGTCGAGCCCGGTCAGCCTGGCGTGGATCCTGCGGACCCGGCGTCCCGCCTTCTCCACCTCGGACAGCGTTCCGTACGTACGCACCCGGACGAACTCGGTGGTCCGCAGGAATCGGGACCAGGCCTCGGCGGGGTCCATGAGCGCGGAGTTCTGCAGGACGCCGCGCATCGTGCGCGGGTGCAGGCCCTGCATGAGCAGCGCCCGGAACCCACCGACCAGCAGGATCGGCTCCCCCATCACCCGCCACGTGACGGAGTCGGGGCCGAACAGCCCAAGGTCCTCCATAAGTAGATGGTTACCCAGGAATGCGGGGCTCTATGTCACGGTTCGCCGGAGTCAGGCGTGAGCCGTGCGGAGCCGACGGCCCCGTGGTGTCGGCTCAGGCCGCGCCCTCGGCCAGTGAGCGCAGCGAAGCGACGGCCGCCTCGCGGTCGTCCGCGCCGTAGACCGCGCTGCCCGCCACGAACACGTCGGCGCCCGCCTCCGCGCAGCGCTCGATGGTGTCGGCGGACACGCCGCCGTCCACCTGCAGCCACACCTCGCCGCCGTGCCGTTCGATGAGCCCGCGGGCCCGGCGGATCTTGGGCAGCACCATGTCCAGGAACTTCTGCCCGCCGAACCCCGGCTCCACCGTCATCAGCAGCAGCATGTCGATCTCACCGATCAGATCGTCGTACGGCTCCACGGCGGTCGCCGGGTTGAGCGCGAGCCCGGCCCTGGCGCCGAGCGAGCGGATCTCGCGCAGCGTGCGCACCGGCGCGGAGGACGCCTCGGCGTGGATGGTCACGCTGCCCGCGCCCACCTCGGCGTAGGCGGGGGCCCAGCGGTCGGGGTCGGTGATCATGAGGTGGCAGTCGATCGGCAGCGCGGCCGCCTTGAGCAGCGCCTCGACGATGGGCAGCCCCAGGGTCAGGTTGGGCACGAAGTGGTTGTCCATGACATCCACGTGCAGCCAGTCGGCGTTGGGCACCGCGGCGACCTCGTCGGCGAGCCGGGCGAAGTCGGCGGACAGGATGCTGGGCGAGATCTGTACGGCCATGATGCCCCGAGTCTAGTGAACGACCCCACCCTCTCCGCACCGGACCTGGCTCACCCCGGGCGGAACCCCTCAGCACGCGTCCGGGCGATCACCGCCTGACGGCCCCCTGGGACGGCGCCTGTGCGGCGCCGTCACGCTTGCGCAGCAGGGCCAGGAACATCGCGTCGGTGCCGTGCCGGTGCGGCCAGAACTGAACGTACGGCCCCTCCCCCAGCCCGTCCACCTCGGGCAGGTAGCGACGCGCGTCGAGCTGCTCCACATCGTCCCTGCGCCCGGCCACATCACCCACCACGACCCGCGTCTCGGCCAGATGCGGCGAACAGGTGACGTACGCGACCACCCCACCGGGACGCACGGCGTCGAGCGCCCCGGCGAGCAGCCGGCGCTGCAGCCTGCCCAGCTCCGCGATGCTCGACGGATCCCGCCGCCAACGCGCCTCGGGCCGCCGGCGCAGCGCCCCCAGCCCGGTGCAGGGCGCGTCGAGCATCACCCGGTCGAACACCCCCGGCCGCCACGCGGGCTCCGTGCCGTCGGCGGTGATCACGGCGGCCTCTCTGGTGGTCTGCCAGACCAGCCGCGCCCGGTGATACTGGACATCGCCGGCCAGCAGCCGGGCGCCACCCGGGAACGCCTCAGGCCCCGCCTCGCGCCGCTGCCCGGCCCGCGCCTCGACGCCGTCCGGCGTCCCGGACCCGGCGAGCCCTTCGAGGTCGCCGTAGGCGGCGATGGCGTCCAGCAGCCCTGCCTTGCCGCCCGGCCCCGCGCACAGGTCCAGCCAGAGCTCGTCCTGCCCGTCGAGCGGCACCCTGGTCAGCGCGAGCGCCACGAGCTGGCTGGCCTCGTCCTGCACGGCGGCGCGCGTCTCGGCGATGGCCCGGATCTGCCCCGGGTCCCCCTCCTGCAGATAGGCGGCGTACGGCGAGTAGCGGCCCGGCTCCGCGCCGCTCTCCGCGAGCTCCTCGACCGAGCTGCGCCCCGGCCGCGCCACCAGCGTCACCAGGGGCCGGTCGTTGTCCGCCGCCAGCAGGTCTGCCGTCTCACCGGCGGCGCCGCCGAGCGCGTCACGGAAGGCGCTGACGATCCACCGGGGATGGCTGTGCGTCACGGCCAGATGCCCCGCGGGGTCGTGGGCGGCGTCGGGCGCCACGATCGGCAGCCACTCGTCGATCGTCCTGGAAGCGATCTTGCGCAGGACGGCGTTGACGAACTTGGCCGCTCCCGCCCCGATGCGCAGCCGTACCAGATCCACGGTGGTGCCGACCGCCGCGTGCGGCGGGACGCGCATCCGGAGCAGCTGGTGGGCGCCCAGCCGCAGCGCGTCGCGCACGGCGGGATCGGGCGCGCGGTCGCTGCACATCTCGATGATCGCGTCATAGGTGCCGAGCCCGCGCAGCGTCCCGTAGGCCAGCTCCGTCGCGAGCGCCGCGTCCCGCCCCTTGATGCCGCGCTCACGCAGGAGGCGAGGCATGAGCAGGTTGGCGTAGGCGTCACGCTCGTCGACGGCGCGCATGACGTCGAAGGCCGCGTTCCGCGGCTGGTCGCGCGCGGGCCTGCGCGGCCTTCCCGGACGACTCGCGCCCCCGCCTCCGGACGACGTCCGATCCCCCCGTGCCTTCATTACCTCCGACTTTCCACGCTTCGACTTGCTCTACAGCGCCGTACACTTCGCTGCCCCACGCCGACTTCCATGAGCTTCGGCTTGCTCTACGGCGCCGTACACATCTCTGCCCCGCGCCCGCTTCCGTGAGCTTCGGCTCGATCCGCGGCGCCGCTCACGTGAACTTCTCTTCGCTCCCGGCGCGCATGCCCCGGGCCCACTCGACGGCGTTCATCAACCGCTTGCCCTGCGGCTGGACCTCGCCCAGCTCCACCGGCTCGGTGGCGGTGCCGACCAGCACGCCGTGCTTGCCCGCGGCGATCTCGCCGGGGGCGAGCCGCTGCGGCGAGGCCGCGATCCGCACCGGCCCGAGCTTCACCCGCTGCCCCCGGAACTCACTCCAGGCGCCCGGATTGGGCGTGCACGCGCGGATGAGCCGGTCGACGCGCATGGCGGGACTGCTCCAGTCGACGCGGGCGTCCGTGACGTTGATCTTGGGTGCGAGGCTCACCCCGTCGGCCGGCTGCGGCCGGGCCTGCAGGGTGCCGTCCTCGACGCCGTCGAGCGTGGCGGCGAGGAGCCCGGCGCCGGAGATCGACAGCCGGTCGAGGAGCGAGCCGCTGGTGTCGCCGGACCGGACCTCCTCGGTGACCACGCCGTAGACGGGCCCCGCGTCGAGCTCCTTGACGATCTGGAACGTGCTGGCGCCGGTGATCTCGTCCCCGTGCAGGACGGCGTGCTGCACGGGGGCGGCGCCGCGCCAGGCGGGCAGGATCGAGAAGTGCAGGTTGATCCACCCGTGGCGGGGCACGTCGAGCGCCGACTGGGGCAGCAGCGCGCCGTAGGCGACGACGGGGCAGCAGTCGGGCTCCAGAGCGCGCAGCCGCTCCAGGAACGCCGGATCACCGGCCTTGGCCGGGCGGAGCACCTCGATGCCCGTCTCCTCGGCCAGCTCCGCCACCGGTGAGGGGTGCACCTTGCGCCCCCGGCCGGACTGGGCGTCGGGCCGGGTGACGACCGCGACGACCTCGTGGCGCGGCGAGTCGATCAGGGTGCGGAGCGACGGCAGTGCCGTCTCGGGCGTGCCCGCGAAGACCAGGCGCATCTCACAGTGCCTTTCCGCCGGTGCTGTGCGGGGAGAACCTGACCTGGGGAGCGTCCATGCCGCTCCACTCGGCCTCCCGGATGGCCTTCATCGCGAGCTTGCGCTGCTTGATGTCCATCCGGTCGATGAACAGGATGCCGTCGAGATGGTCGGTCTCGTGCTGGAAGCAGCGCGCCATCAGGTCGGTGCCCTCCAGCGTGACCGGCTCGCCGTGCACGTTGAGGCCCTTGGCGACGGCGCGGATGGCGCGCGGGGTCGGGAACGACAGCCCGGGGAACGACAGGCAGCCCTCCTCGCCCTCTTCGTCGAGCTCCTCGGACAGGTCGAGATCGGGGTTGATGAGATGGCCGAGCTGGTCGTCGACGTAGTAGGTGAACACGCGCAGGCCGACCCCGATCTGCGGGGCCGCCAGGCCGGCGCCGGGGGCGTCCATCATCGTGTCGGTGAGGTCTTTGACCAGCTTGCGGAGCTCCTTGTCGAAGTCGACCACCGGAGCCGCCGGGGTGCGCAGCACCGGGTCTCCGAACAGTCGGATCGCCTGGATCGCCAAGGGGGTCACTCCGTTCGTAGGTGGATCAATCCAGTTTAGTGTGCGCAAGGGAGCGAACCTTCATCGCCGCTTTGCGGGCGGCCTTCACGACGGCCTGGTCGTCGTGGGCGCCGGCGATCATGTCGAGCACGGCGATCGTGTCGGGGTGGCCGACCGCCGGCATCTCGGCGATGAGCTTGATGAGCTCCTCGCCGGGCTCGGGAGTGTCGAGCCGGCCCGCGGCGTGCCCCGACAGGTGCATCAGCGCCGCGAGCGAGTCGACGGCGATCCAGGTGTGGTCCCGCGGGCTGAGCGTGGGGGCCTCGAGGTCGCGGATGTGCAGCCAGGAGGCGGCGTAGCGGCGCATGAGCGGCCGGTCCAGCGCCTCGCGCACGGGCACCTCGGCCTCGGGGCCGAGCTCCTCCAGGATCGCGCCCACGGCGCCGCGCCGGCCCGCCGTGCCGTCGGCGGCGATGGCGATCAGGTCTCTGGCGGCCTCTTCCGGCGGACGGCGCTCCAGCCATCCGGCGACCGCGCTCTGCGTGGCGGAGCCTTTCACCAGGGCCTCGACGAGCTCGGTCGCGGACAGGTCGGCGAACACCTCGACCTCGGCGGTGGTGGGCGCGTCGTGGCCCTCGCGCAGCAGGTCCCGCCTGATGGCCCAGACGCCGAGCGGGGTGAGCGCGGTGCGGCCGGCGGCGGTCTGCTCGACCAGGCCGCAGTAGGCCAGCAGCGCCAGCGCCTCCAGCAGGTCGGCGGGCAGGGCCGCGGCGAGTCTGCGCATCTCCACCTGCCCGGGGGCGCAGGCCACCTCGTGGGACTGCAGGATGCCCCGGGCCAGGTTGGCGATCGCGACGCCGGACCGTACGGAATAGATCGTCGCGAGCATCTCGGCCAGGTGCCCGTCGACCACGACCGAGCCGGTCAGCCCTTCGTCGGCGCGGTCGAGCACGTCCATGACCACGCCGTCCCAGAACTCCAGGGTGGCCTCGACCGTGAGCCGGGCGGGCAGCGGTCCTTTGGTGGCCTGGCCGCGGAGGATCTGGAGCATGCCGGTGTTGACGGCCACGATCCACAGCAGGCGCAGTCGCGAGGCGTCCAGGCCGAGCTCGCTCACCGCGGCTCGCGCGGCGGCCTCCGGGAGCATTCCCTCGGCGGTCACCTGGCGGGTGCCGGTCCAGGCGGCGAGCCGGACGGCGTCGGCGACCAGCGGCACCGCGGGGATCGTCCGGGCCAGCTCGGCGTCCTCGGCGAGGGCGACGGGCGGGAAGGTGAGCGCCTCCTGCTCGACCGGGGTCTCCTCAGGCCGGGGAGGCACGACGGCCTGCTCATCGATCAGCTTGCGCAGCTCGGCGAGGTCGAAGACATTGTTTGCCACCTACGAAACTTACTGCACAGCCGTCACAGAGGCGTACTCATCGGATGCCTCGGGAGCGTGCTTTGAAGGCCGCCTTGCGGGCCGCCTTGGCCGCCGTGCCGTCGGGCAGCGAGCGTCCGAGCAGCTCCAGGACCTCGACGAGGTCGGGGTGGTCCACCCGCCACATCTCCTCGATCAGATGGGCGGGCGGGCCGGAGGCGGACATGTTCTCGGCGAACACGTCGGGGTCGTCCTCGGCCGCCGGCATCGCCAGCGCGAGCATGTCGACGCTGACCCACATCAGCTCCTTCTCGCTGAGCGGCGGGGCGGACAGGCCTCTGGCGGCGAGCCAGTGAATGGCGTGCGGGCGCAGCTCCTCGTCGTCCAGGCAGGCCCGCACCTCGGGCTCGGCCTCGGCGCCCAGCCGGTCGACGATGGTGACGGCGATGCCGCGCGCGACGGCGGGCGCGCCCGAGGCCGCGGCCAGCAGCTCCGCCGCGGCCTCCCCGGCGGTCCTGACGGCGAGCCAGCGGCTGATGTCGTCCTCGGCCAGCTCGGTCGGGACACCGTCGAGCAGCCCTTCGATGAGCCCGCGCGCGTCGGTCTCGGCCAGGTCGGCGGCCTGCGGCGCGTCGAGGCCGAGCGCGAGGTAGTGCTCGCGCAGCGCCCAGACGGCCACCGGGGTCAGGCCGGCCGTGTCGCCGCTGACCCGGACCAGGCCGCACCAGGCCAGCCGGTCGAGCACGTCCTCCACGTCGATGCCGCCGTCGTCCACGAGCTGGGCCAGGTAGTCGCCGATCACCCCGATCGGCACCGGCACCTGGAGACGGTAGAGCATGTCGAACAGGTCGTAGAGCTCGTCGTCCACCTCGGCCGAGCCGGTGACCTGGCCACCGGTGTCACGGTCCACCAGATGCGCGACGATCGCCGCCCATCGGCGCAGTGGCTCACCGCCGCCGAGCAGCCGCAGCTCGCTGAGGAACGGCAGGCCGCCGCGGTCCAGCTCGGCCAGGAGCGGCACGTCCCCCAGCCCCGCGACCAGCTCCTGCGGCGCGGCCAGCCGCACGGCGGGGCGCGGCGTGCAGCCGGGGCAGTCGCAGGGCGCGTCCTCCAGATCGGGCACCTCGCCGGAGGGGATCGCGATCGACTGCTCCAGCGACTCCGGCCCGATCGAGCTGAACAGGCTCTTGGCCATGCCGAAGTTGGCGGTGTCGGCCAGCGCCTCGGGCATCCTGGTCGCGATGTCGGCGAGCCTGTCGCGCATCCGCGAGGCCGTGCCCAGGGCGACCGTGCCGGAGTCCTGCAGATAGTCGACCAGCGTGTGCGCCGCCGCCACCGTCTCGGTAGCGCTCTCCGGGGGCGCGATGACCTTGCGGGGGTAGAGCGAGAGCAGCAACTCGTCGAAGGTGGCGGGGGTGAAGTCGCCGAGTTCGTTGACGTTCAGGTAGTCGCTGGCGTAGTCACAGAGCAGGCGGACCTCGTCGGCGTCCACCGAGACGTCCCGCGCGCGCCCCCAGGCGCGCAGGTCATCGATGACCAGGTTGACCCATTCGATCGACACAGGGGCACGCTAACGGCTCCCTTACACTTGAGCGAATCGGGGATATGGTCTAAATCAGGTCGAGTGGGTCGACACACACCTTGACCACTTCTGGCGACTTTCTGGCCGCACGGACCCCGCTCGCCCCTTTGAGCGCGGCTGCCAATGCCGCCCCACCTCCGCGCGGCGTCCGGATCATGGCACGCTCCTGCCCCGCGTCGTCGACCGGCACCGGCCCGAGAACCTGCGCCTCCGCCGGCAGCCGCGTCTCCCCCAGCATCTGCCGCACCGCCGCCGCCGTCCCGGTCAGCGTGGCCATCCGCACCGCGGGCGGGAACCCCAGCTCCGCCCGATCGGCCAGCTCACGCTCGGCGTGCGTGACGGGATCCCACCGCAGCAGAGCCTGTACGGCGGGCAGCCCGGCATCGGCGAGCACCACCAACTCGCCGCCCGGCCTGACCAGGGCGGCGGCGTTCATCCAGCGGCGCACCGCCTCCTCACCGGACCTGAGGTCGGCCCGCCCGAGCAGCGCCCAGCCGTCGAGCAGCACCGCCGCCGCGTAACCGCCCTCGGCCACCGGCTCGGCCCCGGGCGTGGCGACGACGAGCGCCCTGCCCGCGGGCACGGTGGCCAGCACCCCGTCCCGCCCGGAGGTCCGTACCGGCACGGAGGGGAAGGCCCTGCCGAGCTCCTCGGCGGTACGGCGCGCCCCCACGACCACGGCCCGCAACCGGGGGCTGCCGCAGTGCCTGCACTTCCAGGCGGCGTCCACCCGGCCGCACCACCGGCAGTAGGGGGCGGCGTGCCCGCCGCGGAGCGCGAGCGGACCATGACACAGCAGCTCCGGCCGGTGCTCGGCCGCCACCTGACGCACGTCCTCGTACGGCGCACCACTCCCACCGTGGGCCGCGCCGTGGGAAGGCCCACCTGCGCGGTAGCCCCCTCCCCCGCCGTTGGACCCGGTGCCGTCAGGCGGGGTGTCGTGGGACGGGATCCCGTTGGCCACCCCGGCGGCGCCGCTGGACGCGCCGCCCGTGTCGTCGGCGCCGTAGGACAGCTCGCCCTCCCGAGGGGGGTCCGCCGTGACCGGGCTCGTGCGGGTGGGGGGCTGCGCGCAGCGGGCGGGGGTACGGCAGTGCTGGCAGGCCAGCGCGGGCAGGTAACCCCGGCGGGGCACCTGGACCAGCACCGGGCCGTCGCCCAGCCCCTGACGCAGCGCCCGCCACGCCACGCTGGGCAGTCTGGCCGCACGCGCCGCCTGGTCCTTGGCCAGCTCGGCGTCCTCACCCGCCGGCCGTACGCGCGGCGCACGGCTCCTGATCGTCTGACGGGCCGCCACGATGGGCCTGGCCCAGCGGGAGGCGATGAGCTGGGTGGCCTCCGCGGTGCGCGCGTACCCGCCGATCAGCATGGCCGCGCCGGCCCGATGGGCTCTGATGCCGAGCACTTCGCGGGCGTGCGGGTAGGGGGCCAGCCGCTCGGCGTGCAGGTCGTCTCCGTCGTCCCAGATCGCCACCAGGCCGAGCTCGGCCACGGGTGCGAACATCGCGGCCCGCGTACCGGCGACGGCCCGCACCTGGCCTCTCAGGACGCTCAGCCACCGTCGGTAGCGCTCGGCCGGGCCGAGGTTCGCGGTGAGCGCGACGTGCCTCCCGCTGCCCAGCACCCGGGTCAGCTCCGCGTCGAGCAGCGCCACGTCCTTCCCGTCGGGCACGACGACCAGCGCCCCCCTGCCGCCGTCGAGCGTCGCCCGCACCGCCGCCGCCAGCGCCACCGCCCACCCCGTGCCGCCAGGCAGCGCCGACCACACCGCCCTGGGCGTCCTGCCGTTGCGCAACGCGTCAAGAAACGAAGCCCCGATCGGATAGTCCGCCCAAGCCGCGTCGTCCCCGCTCAACGGCCGCGCACCGGCCTCCTCGGACGAGCTCCCCCGCCCGCCCCGCACCACACCTTGGGCTGTCAACGGCTCCGCAGCGACCTCCGCCGCCTCCCCGAGCGCGGCTTCGCGCCTGAGGCCCTCAGGCTCCCGCGCCGCGTCCGCCGGCACGGGTGGCGGGCCTGAGGTCTCATCAAGGCCCTGTACGGCGGGCCGCCCCGCGTCATGGGCGCCCTGCGGCTTCGCCGCCGGCGTAGGAACCCGAACCGGCGGTGAGTCGGTCGTCGGGCGGGGGGCCGACTCGGTTCTGGCGTGACGTGGCGGGACGGCCAGGCGCAGCACGTCGGCGAGGGTGCCCGCGTAGCGGTCCGCCACGGCCCTGGCCAGCTCGGCCACCTCGGGGGTGAGCACCTGCTCGGGCGACACGACCCGTTCGAGCGGGGTCAGCTTGCCGGTGTGGTCGCTGTGCGCCACCCGCTCCAGCACGAACCCGTCGACCAGCTTGCCCGCGAACCGCACCCGGACCCGGACCCCCGGCCCGGCGCTGTCCTGCATGGCAGCGGGCACGAGGTAGTCGAAGGGGCGGTCGAGGTGCGGCAGCGGGTTGTCCACCGCCACCCTGGCCACCGGCAGGTCGGCGGCCGGAACCACGGCCCCCTTGGTGTTCTTCGACGACATCGGGGGCCGCACCGCGTCAAGCGGCAGAAGTGCGTCGTCGGAGTGGGTCACGCATTACGTCTACCAGACCCGGAACCCGGAAACGCCCGCCCTGCCTGCCCGAACTCCGCCACCCGCCCCCACCGGCGCACGCCGACACGACCTCATCAGGCCAGCCGGTAAAGCCACAGACCCGGACGGGACGGTGCGGACGGCCCTGGCCGGGCCGCATACTCAGATGCCGCATCCCCCGGGCGGAGATGCGGCATCTGTCAACTCATGTCACAGACCGGCGGCGGACCTCAGGGCCTCGGCGCGGTCCGTGGACTCCCAGGAGAAGCCCTCGCGGCCGAAGTGGCCGTAGGCGGCCGTCTCGGAGTAGATGGGCCGCAGCAGGTCAAGGTCGCGGATGATCGCGGCCGGGCGCAGGTCGAAGACCTGGAGGACGGCGGCCTGGATCTTCTCCACCGTCACCTTCTCGGTGCTGAAGCACTCGACGAACAGCCCGACCGGCTGCGCCTTGCCGATGGCGTAGGCGACCTGGACCTCGCAGCGGTCGGCGAGACCGGCCGCCACGACGTTCTTGGCCACCCAGCGCATGGCGTAGGCCGCCGAGCGGTCGACCTTGGACGGGTCCTTGCCGGAGAAGGCGCCGCCACCGTGGCGGGCCATGCCGCCGTAGGTGTCGATGATGATCTTGCGGCCGGTGAGGCCGGCGTCGCCCATCGGGCCGCCGATCTCGAAGCGACCGGTCGGGTTGACCAGCAGGCGGTAGCCCTCGGTCTCGATGTCGAGGCCCGCGAGCACGGGGTCGACCACGTGCTCCTTGATGTCGGGCGTCAGCATCTCCTTGAGGTCGATCTCCGCCGCGTGCTGCGTGGAGACGACCACGGTGTCGAGGCGGACCGGGCGGTCACCGTCGTACTCGATGGTGACCTGGGTCTTGCCGTCGGGCCGCAGGTAGGGGACCGTGCCGGACTTGCGCACCTCGGACAGGCGCTGGGCCAGCCGGTGCGCGAGCATGATCGGCAGCGGCATCAGCTCGGGCGTCTCGCGGCACGCGTAGCCGAACATCAGGCCCTGGTCGCCGGCGCCCTGGCGGTCGAGCTCGTCGACGTCGCCGCCGACCCGGTGCTCGTAAGCGTCGTCGACACCCTGGGCGATGTCGGGCGACTGCGCCCCGATGGACACCGACACGCCGCACGAGGCGCCGTCGAAGCCCTTGTGGGAGGCGTCGTAACCGATCTCCAGGATCTTCTCCCGGATAACGCCGGGGAGGTCGACGTAGGTCTCGGTCGTGACCTCGCCTGCGACATGGACCTGGCCGGTAGTGATCATCGTCTCGACGGCGACCCGGCTCGTGGGGTCGTCCTTGAGCATGGCGTCGAGAATCGCGTCACTGATCTGGTCGGCGATCTTGTCCGGGTGGCCCTCTGTGACCGACTCGGAGGTGAACAGGCGACGTGACAACTCAGTGGCTCCTCATGCAGCGGCTGCTGACGGATTTAGGGCTCACGGCGAACAGAAGGCACGCCAGAGCCTCGCCGAAGTCTAGCCCTACCAGGTGCCACGGCGCGAAACCGGCCGCGATTCGACACGCGTCACAGGTGAGGCAGCGGATCGAGAGGCAGCGTCTCCGGCGCGAACACCTCCGCGTCGGCGGCGGCCACCACGGCGGCGTACTCGTCGTCGAACTCGAACACCATGCTCCCCAGCTCGATGACCGGCCCGGGGGCCTGCATGATGGGCCCGAGCCTGGTCTGCCGCGGGAAGCTCGCGTGCACCGACACCGGCCGGTCGCTCCTGAGCATTCTGGTGGCGAGCACCGAGACGGCCGTGTCCGTGACCACGATCAGAAAGTTGGCGGCCCCCGGCGGCCCGATGGACAGCACGGGGAAGACATAGCGGATCGCTCCCTGATGGCCGAGCACCGTCCTGCACCGGTCCCGGACAGCAGCGCTCACTGGCATCCCGCACCCCTTTGCCCCAAGTATCCGTAGGCGTAGGGATATGCCGCAACAGCTGATCCGGTAATCCGACTCCCTGGTTACGCTCCTGTACACCCACCAACAATCCGGGCATACATCGCGGTGTACGGCCGGGCGGGCGCCTCAGCTCAGGCGGGCGGCGACCGCGTCCCAGACGGCGTCGGCCACGTCCTCCTTGGGCCCCCGGGGCACCTCGATCGGCTCGCCGCCCGCGACGAGCACGGTGGCGGCGTTGTCCGGGGTGCCGAAGGCGAGGTGCTCGCCGACCTCGTTGACCACGAGCAGGTCGCATCCCTTGCGGGCGAGCTTGGCCTGGCCGTTGGCGAGCACGTCGTGGGTCTCGGCCGCGAATCCGACGATCACCTTCGGGGACGTGCCCGGCACGGCGGCCCTGCGCCGCTCCCCCAGCTCCGCCAGGATGTCGGGGTTCTTCGTCAGGTGGATGGGCTCGGGCTCGCCGTCCGTCTTCTTGATCTTCGCATCGTGCCGGGCGGCGGGCCGGAAGTCGGCCACGGCGGCGGCCATGACCACCACGTCGGCGTGGCCGGAGGCGGCGAGCACCGCCTCCCGCAGCTCGGCCGTGGATTCGACGCGGACCACGGTGGCGCCCGCGGGATCGGGCAGTGCGACGTTGGCGGCGATCAGCGTCACCTCGGCGCCACGGGCGGCGGCCGTGCGGGCCAGCGCGTAGCCCTGCAGGCCGGAGGAGCGGTTGCCGATGAAGCGGACCGGGTCGAGGGCCTCGCGGGTGCCGCCGGCGGAGACGACGACCTTCTGGCCGGCCAGGTCGAGGGACCGGCCGCGCAGCACGCGCAGGCAGACTCGGAAGATCTCGGTGGGGTCGGGCAGCCGCCCCGGTCCCGTGTCGGCCCCGGTGAGCCGGCCGACGGCCGGGTCGATCACCAGGGAGCCGCGCTCGCGCAGCGTCGCGACATTGGCGCGGGTGGCGGGGTGCTGCCACATCTCGGTGTGCATCGCGGGCGCGAACACCACCGGGCAGCGAGCGGTCAGCAGCGTGTTGGTGAGCAGGTCTCCGGCGAGCCCGTGGGCCGCCTTGGCCAGCAGGTCGGCCGTGGCCGGAGCCACCACGACGAGGTCGGCCGTCTGGCCGATCCGCACGTGCGGGACCTCGTGCACGTCGTCCCACACATCGGTCGCCACCGGGTTGCCCGACAGGGCGGCCCAGGTGGGCTCGCCCACGAAACGCAGGGCCTCACGGGTCGGCACGACCCGCACCTGGTGGCCCGACTCGGTGAACAGGCGCAGCAGCTCACACGCCTTGTAGGCGGCGATACCGCCGCTGACACCCAGGACGACCTTCATCGACGAGGTCAGACCGCGCCTTCGATGGGCTCGGCGTTGAGCAGGCCCTCGGCGACCTCGCGCAGCGCGATGGACAGGGGCTTCTCCTGGGCGTGCGTCTCGACCAGCGGCCCGACATATTCCAGCAGGCCCTCGCCGAGCTGGGAGTAGTAGGCGTTGATCTGGCGGGCCCGCTTGGCGCCCATGATCACCAAGGAGTATTTGCTGTCGACGATGTCGAGCAGCGCGTCGATCGGCGGGTTGGTGATCCCCTCAGCGGCCGGGGCGATTCCTGCCACGATTGTCAGACCTCTCGGTTGGTGGATGTCGTGACCCCCTGAGGGTCAGTCATCAAGGCTATCAGCCGGCGGCACACGTCTTTGACATCCGTGTTCACCAGCGTGAGGTCGAACTCATGCTCGGCCGCCATCTCGACCCGCCCGGCCGCCAGCCGCCTGGCGATGACGTCCTCCGGCTCGGTCCCCCGGCCGCGCAGCCGTTTCTCCAGCTCTTCCCAGCTGGGCGGAGCCAGGAACACCAGCAGCGCCTCCGGCATGCTGCGCCGGACCTGCCTGGCGCCCTCGAGATCGATCTCCAGCAGGGTCGGCACGCCGGCCGCGAGTTTGTCGAGCACGGCCTGCCGGGGTGTGCCGTAGCGGTTGCCCGCGAACTCGGCCCACTCGAGCAGCTCGCCCCGCTCCACGAGCCGGTCGAACCCCTCGCCGTCGACGAAGAAGTAGTGCACCCCGTGCACCTCACCGGGCCGGGGCCTTCTGGTGGTCACCGAGACCGACAGCCACACCGCGGGGTGTGCCCGCCGGAGCTCGGCGACGACCGTGGACTTGCCGACGCCTGACGGCCCTGAGAGGACCGTCAGCCGCCTGTCACTCGAGGGGAGGAAGCCGCCGACTCGCATGCCCACTCCGACTGCCTCATGGGCCCTGACACTGCCGGACCGGGACCTGTCGGTCACTTCCTACCCCCCGTTGAACCCGCGTTTTCCTGTGGAACCGAGATTAGCTCTCGTTGCCACCGAACTCACGCTCGAGGGAGGCCCTCTGGTTCGTGCCGAGACCCCGCACGCGGCGGGACTCGGCGATGGCAAGGCGCTCCATGAGTTGCTTGGCGCGAACCTTGCCCACGCCAGGGAGCGATTCCAACAGAGCCGACACCTTCATCTTGCCGATGACGTCGTCGGTCTGCCCATCCTTGAGCACCTCAGCCAGAGAAACCGCGCCATGCTTGAGCCGGTTCTTGACCTCGGCACGCTCTTTACGGGCCTTGGCAGCCTTCTCCAGGGCTGCGGCGCGCTGCTCAGGGGTCAAAGGAGGAAGAGCCACGCCGGGTCACCTCGAATTTCTGTCGATGTACTCGGACGGGAAGGGAAACTAGCTGGTCATCGGCACCTAAGCAACGTCAAGAGCAGTTTCTCTCACCACAAAGTCCACTTCATCGCTCTCCGTGACTGTAAAATCACTTTCAGCTGATCAAATCGCCCTCACTTCCCGCTTCTCGGGTGTGCGCGGCGCACCGCCGGAGGGCGCTACGATGATCATGTGAGGGCACGCGCCGCATGTCCGAAAGCAGGGCTGACCTGTGTCCGTAACCCGTCACGCCGCCACTGCGACCGGGTTCGACACGTCCCGATAAACCCCTAAATGGGCGAATCGAGCACGCCCCAGCACCACCCCTCCGCGAACGGATCCGCCCCCTCCGGAGGCACCTCCCCGCGAACGGACCCAGCACCCCCGCAAGCACCCGCCGACGAACCCCACCCGACCCAAGACTTTTCAGGCGAACACCCCGACGGCACGACGGCGCCGGCCCCACGAACCGCCGCACGTCCGCGAACCACCGTAGAAACCGAACCACCGTAAAACCGAAGCGCCGTAGAAACCGAACCACCGCCGTGAGATCACGTTTGCGACCTCACGGGTCAAGACCTCGATGGCCCGTACGACACATCACCCGCGCGGCCGAGAACCACCGCCGAGCGGCCCAGGAGCTGTCAGGGCTGGTTGCGGCGCAGTGAGGCCGCGATGGCGGCCGCGGCGGCGCCCGGGTCCGGGGAGCCCGTGATGGGCCGTCCGATCACCAGCAGGTCGGCCCCGTCGGCCAGCGCCTGCTCCGGGG
Organism: Nonomuraea glycinis; assembly: GCF_035920485.1. GTDB lineage: Bacteria > Actinomycetota > Actinomycetes > Streptosporangiales > Streptosporangiaceae > Nonomuraea > Nonomuraea glycinis. The sequence goes on along the minus strand of NZ_CP109166.1, from coordinate 6,437,649 downwards.
TGGCCACCCGCGCCTGGTCCTGGCTGTCGGCGCCGATGGGCCGTACGCCCGGGGTGATGAGCGTGATGCCCGTCCCCACCTCGGCCCGTACGGCGGACACCTCGTGCGGGGAGCAGACCAGGGCGGTGGCGCCGGCCTCGACGGACATGGCGGCCAGGCGGCGGACCGCCTCGCCGGCGGGCCCGGCCAGGCCGATGCGCCCGAGGTCCTCCTCGGCCAGGGACGTCAGCACGGTGACGGCGGCGATCTGGGTGTGCGGCGCGGCCTCCACGGCCGCCCTGATCATCGCCGGGCCGCCGGTGGCGTGCACGGTGAGGATGGCGGGCCGCAGGCGTGCGACGGCCTTGGCGGCGCCGGAGACGGTGTTGGGGATGTCGTGCAGCTTGAGGTCGAGGAAGACCTGGACACCGCTGGCGCCGCGGACGGAGGCGATCACGTCCGGCCCGTAGCGCAGGTAGAGCTCCAGGCCCACCTTCACCGTGCTGACGTGCGGTGTCACCAGCCCGGCCCACCTGGCGGCGGTCTCCAGGTCGGGGGCGTCGAGGGCGACGGCGATGGGTGCGGGCGTCACGGGGTGCTCTCCTCGGTGTCGACGAGCAGGTGCCGAGGGGCGCTGCCCGGCGGGCGGTGGGCCAGGCCGACGGCGTCGGCGAGGCGGTGGAAGCCGCGGGCCTGCAACAGGTCTTCGAGCTCTCGCTCGATGCGCAGGCACGCGTACGGGTCGTGGAACAGCGCGGTGCCGACGCCGACGGCGCAGGCGCCCGCCAGGATGAGCTGGAAGGCGTCCCTGCCGCTCATCACGCCGCCGATGCCGATGAGCGGCACGCCGGGCAGCGCGGCGTGCACCTGCCACACGCAGCGGACGGCGAGCGGCAGGATGGCGGGCCCGGACAGCCCGCCGGTCACGGCGGCGAGCGAGGGCCGCAGGGCCTCGGTGTCGATGGCCATGCCCAGCGGATTGTTGATCATGGACAGCGCGTCGGCCCCGGCGTCGACGCAGGCTCGGGCGACGGAGACGATGTCGGCCACGTCGGGGGCGAGCTTGGCGACGACGGGCACGTCGTAGCGCATGATGGAGCGTACGGAGGCGATCACCTCGGCGCCGGTGCTGCCCTCGCGGGCGAAGACCCGGCCCCGGTCCTCCATGTTGGGGCAGGACAGGTTCACCTCAAGGGCGGTGACGCCGGGCGCGTCGGCGAGCCGGCGGGCCAGCTCCGAGTATTCGGCGACGGTGCCGCCGCCGATGGACACGATGGTCTTGATGCCCCGCTGGGCGAGCCAGGGCAGCTCGCGTTCCAGGAAGGCGTCGATGCCGGGCCCTTGCAGGCCGACGGCGTTGAGCAGGCCGGAGGGCGTCTCGGCCATGCGGGGCGTGGGCCGTCCGGCGCGCGGCGCCATGGTGATGGACCGGGTGGTCAGCGCGCCCAGACGGTGCAGGTCGAAGAACTGGGCCAGCTCACGCCCCGAGGCGGCGCATCCGGCGGCCGTGGCGACGGGGTTGGCCAGCTCCACATGCGCCAGGAATGTACGCATATCAACCGACATGGCCCTCACCACCGCTCAACTGGCATGGCGGGCACCGCCTCCCGGCGCGCCGAGGGCGTCGAACGGGATCGTTCCCACGTCCTCGAAGCGCACGCGCTCCCCCCGGAACACCGGCCCCTCGGCGCACGCCCTGACCATCCGGGTCGCGCCGTCGTCCCCGATGATCGGCAGCACACAGGTCATGCAGACCCCGATGCCGCAGGCCATCGACTCCTCCACCGCCACCTGCACCGGGATGTCGAACTCCATCGCCACCGCCGTGACCGAGCGCAGCGCCTCCATCGGGCCGCAGGCGTAGACGGCGTCGGCGCGGGTGTCGGCGATCACCGACGGCAGCGCGTCGGTGACCTTCCCCCGGACGCCGAGCGAGCCGTCCTCGGTGGTGAGAGTGGTGGTCTCGGCCATGCGGCGGGCCCGCATCGCGCCGAACACCCGGTCGGCGCTGGCCCCGCCGAGCACGAAGTCGACCCGGCAGCCGCGCTCCAGCAGCGCGTCGGCCAGCGGGAACAGCACCGCGGAGCCGTACTCGGAGCCGACGAGCACGCAGTGGACCGGGTCGCGCGGCAGCGGGAACGGCCGGCCGAGCGGCCCGACCAGGTCGAGCGTGTCGCGGGCACGGCGCTCGGCGAGCCAGGCGGTGCCGGAGCCGCGCACGGTGAAGACGAGTTCCACCGTGCCGCCGTAGTCCGACTTGACGTCGTGGATCGACAGGGCGCGCCTGGTCACCATGGACGTCCGCGCGCCCCCGACCGCGACGGAGACGAAGTGGCCGGGACGGTAGCGCTCGGTGATGCCGGGCGCCACCACGGTCAGCGCATGGTACGCGTCGACCCGGCGCGTCGTCAGCACCGTGCCCGTCACCTGCACCGGAGTGCCGGCCAGTCTGCTTCACCTCCTGGGGGAGCTAGCCCCGTAGTGCCTGCGCGTGCTCCTGGAGGGACCGTACGCCGACATCGCCCCGTACGATCGCCTGGATGCCCGCCGCGGCGGCGGCGAGCCCCGCGACGGTGGTGATGCACGGGATGCCGCGCAGGACCGCGGCGGTGCGGATGTCGTAGCCGTCGAGCCGCGGCCCCGACTGGCCGGGGCTGCCGAACGGCGTGTTGACGATCAGGTCGATCTCGCCGTTGAGAATGCACTGCACACTCGTGGGCTCACCTCCGGGACCTGTCCCCTCACTCTGCTTTCGCACGATCTTGGCACGGACGCCGTTGCGGCGCAGCACCTCTGCCGTGCCCTCGGTGGCGAGGATCTCGAATCCGAGATCGGCGAGCGCCTTCACCGGGAAGATCATCGCACGCTTGTCCCGGTTGGCCACGGATACGAACGCGCGTCCCTTGGTGGGAAGTTCACCGTAGGCGGCGGCCTGCGACTTGGCGAAGGCGATGCCGAAGGACTCGTCGATGCCCATGACCTCGCCGGTCGAGCGCATCTCGGGGCCCAGCACGATGTCGACGCCGCGGAAGCGGTTGAACGGCAGCACCGCCTCCTTGACCGCGATCGAGGCCTCCATCGGCAGCGTGCCGCCGTCGCCGGTGGCGGGCAGCATGCCCTCGGCGCGCAGCTCGGCGAGGCTCGCACCGAGCATCACCCGGGCCGCCGCCTTCGCCAGCGGCACCGCGGTCGCCTTGGACACGAACGGCACCGTACGGCTCGCCCGGGGGTTGGCCTCCAGGACGTAGAGGACGCCGGCCGACATCGCGTACTGGACGTTCAGCAGGCCGCGCACGCCGACCCCGTCGGCGATGGCCTCGGTGGCGGCGCGGATGCGCTTGATGTCCAGGCTGCCGAGCGTGATGGGCGGCAGCGTGCACGCCGAGTCGCCGGAGTGGATGCCGGCCTCCTCGATGTGCTCCATGACGCCGCCGAGGTAGAGCTCGGTGCCGTCGTAGAGGGCGTCCACGTCGATCTCGACGGCCTCGTCGAGGAACTTGTCGATGAGCACCGGATGGCCGCCCTCCTCGGCCGCCATGTAGGTGGTGAGGGTCTCCTCGTCGTAGACGATGGCCATGCCGGCCCCGCCCAGCACGTAGGAGGGGCGGACGAGCACCGGGTAGCCGACGTCCTCGGCCACGGTCAGCGCCTCGGCGACCGTGGTGGCGGTGCCGTGCTTGGGCGCGGGCAGGCCGGCCTCGGCCAGCACCTGGCCGAACGCGCCGCGCTCCTCCGCCAGGTGGATGGACTCGGGCGAGGTGCCGACGACGGGCACCCCGGCGTCCTTCAGCGCCTGCGCGAGGCCGAGCGGCGTCTGGCCGCCGAGCTGCACGATGACGCCCGCCACCGGGCCGGTCTCCTGCTCGGCGTGCACGACCTCCAGGACGTCCTCCAGGGTGAGCGGCTCGAAGTAGAGCCGGTCGGAGGTGTCGTAGTCGGTCGAGACGGTCTCCGGGTTGCAGTTGACCATGACGGTCTCGTAGCCGGCCCTGGACAGCTCGAAGGAGGCGTGCACGCACGCGTAGTCGAACTCGATGCCCTGCCCGATGCGGTTGGGCCCGGAGCCGAGGATGATGACCTTCCGCCGGGTGCCGTACGGGACCTCGCTCTCCTCGTCGTAGGCCGAGTAGAGGTAGGGGGTCTTGGCGGCGAACTCGGCGGCGCAGGTGTCCACGGTGTTGTAGACGGGCCGCAGGCCGAGGGCGTGCCGCAGGTCGCGCACCCGGGCCTCGTCGATGCCGCGGATCTCGCCGATCTGCACGTCGCTGAAGCCGTGCCCCTTGACCCGCCGCAGCACCTCGACGGTCAGCTCCGGCGCGTCGGCCAGCGCCTGCGCCTCCTCCTGCAGCAGGAAGAGCTGGTCGAGGAACCACGGGTCGACGCTGGTGGCCTCGTAGAGCTCCTCGGCGGTGGCGCCCGCCCTGATGGCCTGCTGCATGGTGACCAGCCGGCCGTCATGGGGAGTGCGGCACGCGGCCAGCAGCTCCGCCTTGCCGGCGAGCTCGCCTGCCCAGGTGAACGACGAGCCCTTCTTCTCCAGCGAGCGCAGCGCCTTCTGCAGCGCCTCGGCGAAGGAGCGGCCGATGGCCATGGCCTCGCCCACGGACTTCATGTGCGTGGTGAGCGTGGGGTCGGCGCCCTTGAACTTCTCGAAGGCGAAGCGGGGCACCTTGACCACGATGTAGTCGAGGGTCGGCTCGAAGGAGGCCGGGGTCTCGCGGGTGATGTCGTTGGGGATCTCGTCGAGGGTGTAGCCGATGGCCAGCTTGGCGGCGATCTTGGCGATCGGGAAGCCGGTGGCCTTCGAGGCCAGCGCCGACGAACGGGACACCCGCGGGTTCATCTCGATGACGATCATGCGGCCGGTGCGCGGCTCCACCGCGAACTGGATGTTGCAGCCACCGGTGTCGACGCCGACCTCGCGGATGACCGCGATGGCGACGTCGCGCATGTTCTGGTATTCGCGGTCGGTCAGGGTCAGCGCCGGGGCGACGGTGACGCTGTCGCCGGTGTGCACGCCCATCGGGTCGATGTTCTCGATGGAGCAGACGATGACCACGTTGTCGCGCCGGTCGCGCATGACCTCGAGTTCGTACTCCTTCCAGCCGAGGATGGACTCCTCCAGGAGCACCTCGGTGGTCGGCGAGGCGTCGAGTCCGGCGCCGGCGATGCGCCGCAGGTCGGACTCGTCGTAGGCGAACCCGGACCCGACGCCGCCCATGGTGAACGACGGCCGCACCACCAGCGGGTAGCCCAGCTCGCCGACGGCGGCCAGGCAGTCGTCCATGGTGTGGCAGACGACCGAGCGGGCCGACTCGGCGTTCAGGCCGTGGTCACGGGCGACCTTGGCCACGATGCCCTTGAACAGCTCGCGGTTCTCGCCCGCCTGGATGGCGTCGAAGTCGGCGCCGATGAGCTCCACGTCGTACGCCTCGAGCACGCCGGCCTCGTGCAGCGCGACCGCGGTGTTGAGTGCGGTCTGGCCGCCGAGCGTCGGCAGCAGCGCGTCGGGCCGCTCCTTGGCGATGATCTTCTCGACGAACTCGGGAGTGATGGGCTCGACGTAGGTGGCGTCGGCGAACTCGGGGTCGGTCATGATCGTCGCCGGGTTGCTGTTGACGAGGATCACGCGGAACCCCTCGTCGCGCAGCACGCGGCAGGCCTGGGTGCCGGAGTAGTCGAACTCGCACGCCTGCCCGATCACGATCGGCCCTGAGCCGATCACCAGCACGGACCTGATGTCCTCACGCTTGGGCACGGGTCATGACCTCACAGAACTCGTCGAACAGGTAGGCGGCGTCGTGCGGGCCCGCGGCCGCCTCGGGATGGTACTGAACGCTGAAGGCGCGCCCGTCGAGCAGGCGCAGCCCTTCGACGCACCGGTCGTTGAGGTTGACATGGCTGACCTCGGCCTGCCCGAAAGGGGTGTCGAACGGCCCGTCGAGCGGCGCCTCGACCGCGAAGCCGTGGTTGTGCGCGGAGATCTCCACCTTGCCGGTGCGCACGTCCTGGACCGGCTGGTTGACGCCGCGGTGGCCGTAGCGCAGCTTGTAGGTGGACAGGCCGAGCGCGCGGCCGAAAAGCTGGTTGCCGAAGCAGATGCCGAAGAACGGCACCCTGGCCGCCAGCACGGCGCGCAGCGCGGAAACGTCCGCGGTCGCCGGGTCGCCGGGGCCGTTGGAGAAGAACACGCCGTCCGGGCGCACCGCCATGATCTGCTCGAACGTGGCGGTGGCGGGCAGCACGTGCACCTCGCAGCCGCGTTCGGCCATCCGGTGCGGCGTCATGCCCTTGATCCCGAGGTCGACGGCGGCGACGGTGTAGCGCCTGTCGCCGATCGCGGGGACGACGTAGGGCTCGGCGGTGGCCACCTCGGCGGCCAGGTCGGCGCCCGCCATGCCGGGAGCCTGTCGTACGCGCTCGACGAGCTCCGCCACCGGCTCGGCCGGGGCGGTGAAGATGCCGGCCCGCATGGCGCCGCGCTCGCGCAGGTGCCGGGTGAGGGCGCGGGTGCCGGGGATGGCGATGCCGACGACGCCCTGCTCCTTGAGGTAGTCGTCGAGCGAGCGGTCGGCCCGCCAGTTCGACACCACCCGGGACGGCTCGCGGACCACGTATCCGGCGACCCAGACGCGGCCGGACTCGGGGTCCTCGTCGTTCACGCCGGTGTTGCCGATATGCGGGGCGGTCATCGCGACGATCTGGCGATGGTAGGAGGGGTCGGTGAGGGTCTCCTGGTAGCCGGTCATGCCGGTGTTGAAGACCATCTCGCCGAAGGTCTCGCCTTCGGCTCCGTACGGGGTTCCGTGGAAGACACGTCCGTCCTCCAGGACGAGCACCGCGTTTGTCACACCAGCTTCCCTTCAAGAACGGTGGGCTTGCCGCGCAGGAACGTCGCCACTACCCGGCCGGGCAAGGTCATGCCGGCGTACGGGGTGTTGCGGCTCTTGGACGCGAAGGCGGAGGGGTCCACCTCGGTGCGGGGCGCCGGGTCGTACAGGGTGAGGTTGGCGGGCGCGCCGGCCTCCAGCGGCCGGCCGTGGCCGGACAGGCGGCCGATCCGCGCGGGCGCGGCCGACATCCGGTCGGCGACGGCCGCCCAGTCGAGCAGCCCGGTCTCGACCATGGCCTCCTGCACCACGCTGAGCGCGGTCTCCAGGCCGATCATGCCCATGGCCGCGGCCGACCACTCGGTCTCCTTGTCCTCGACCGGGTGGGGGGCGTGGTCGGTGGCGACGACGTCGATGGTGCCGTCGGCGAGCGCGGCGCGCAGCGCCGCCACGTCGGCCCGGGTGCGCAGCGGTGGGTTGACCTTGTAGATGGGGTTGTAGGCACCGGCCGGCGACTCCTCGACGAGGTCGTCGGTGAGCAGCAGGTGGTGCGGGGTCACCTCGGCGGTGATGTTCCAGCCGTGGGACTTGGCCCAGCGCAGGATCTCCACCGAGCCGGCCGTGGAGACGTGGCAGACGTGCAGCCGGGAGCCGACGTGCGCGGCCAGCAGGCAGTCGCGGGCGATGATCGCCTCTTCGGCGACGGCCGGCCAGCCGGTCAGGCCGAGCCTGCCGGAGATCACGCCCTCGTTCATCTGCGCGCCCTCGGTGAGCCTGGGCTCCTGGGCGTGCTGGGCGATGACGCCGTCGAAGGCCTTGACGTACTCCAGGGCGCGGCGCATCAGCACCGCGTCGGAGACGCACTTGCCGTCGTCGGAGAAGACGCGGACCCCGGCGGCGGAGTCGGCCATCGCGCCGAGCTCGGCGAGCTGCCTGCCGTCGAGGCCGACGGTGACGGCGCCGACGGGCTGCACGTCGCAGTGGGCGAACTCGCGGCCGAGCCGCCACACCTGCTCGACCACGCCGGCGGTGTCGGCCACGGGCGAGGTGTTGGCCATGGCGTGCACGGCGGTGTAGCCGCCGCGGGCGGCCGACTGGGTGCCGGTCCGCACGGTCTCGGCGTCCTCGCGGCCGGGCTCGCGCAGGTGGGTGTGCAGGTCCACGAGGCCGGGCAGGGCGATGGCGCCGCCTCCGTCGACGACGTCGCCGTCATCCTGGAGCGCGGGGCCGATCTCGGCGATGAGCCCGTCCTGGATGCGGATGTCGGCCGGCTCGCCCCCAAGAATCCGGACATTTTTGATTATCACGCGGTTTCTCCCCCGAGCAGCAGGTACAGCACGGCCATGCGGATGGTCACCCCGTTGGCGACCTGCTCGACGATCGTCGAGCGGGACGAGTCGGCCACCTCGGCCGCGATCTCCATGCCCCGGTTCATCGGCCCGGGGTGCATCACGATGGCGTCGTCGGGCATCTTGGCGAAACGGGCCCGGTCGAGGCCGTAGCGGCGGGAGTATTCACGCTCGCTGGGGAAGTAGGCGGCGTTCATCCGCTCCTTCTGCACCCGCAGCATCATCACCACGTCCGACTTGGCCAGCACCGTGTCGAGGTCGTAGGAGACCTCGCACGGCCAGGTGTGCACGGAGACCGGCAGCAGCGTGGGCGGCGCGACGAGGGTCACCTCGGCGCCGAGCGTGTGCAGCAGCAGCACGTTGGAGCGGGCCACCCGGCTGTGCAGCACGTCGCCGACGATCGTGACCTTGCGCCCGTCGAGCGCGCCCAGCCGGCGGCGCATCGAGAAGGCGTCCAGCAGCGCCTGCGTGGGGTGCTCGTGGGTGCCGTCGCCGGCGTTGACCACGCTGCCGTGCACCCAGTTGGCCAGGCGGTGCGGGGCGCCGGAGGAGCCGTGCCGGATGACGACGGCGTCGGCGCCCATCGCCTCCAGGGTCAGCGCGGTGTCCTTGAGCGACTCGCCCTTGGAGACGCTGGAGCCCTTGGCGGAGAAGTTGATCACATCGGCCGACAGCCGCTTGGCGGCGGCCTCGAAGGAGATGCGGGTGCGGGTGGAGTCCTCGAAGAACAGGTTGACCACCGTGCGGCCGCGCAGCGTGGGCAGCTTCTTGATGGACCGTTCCGAGACTCTGGCCAGCTCCTCGGCGGTGTCGAGGATGAGCAGGGCGTCGTCCTTGGACAGGTCACCCGCGGAGATCAGGTGCCGGTTCACTCGGCGCCCCCCTTCATGAGGATCACGGCGTCGCGCCCGTCGGTCTCCCGCAGGAAGACCCTGACCTTCTCGCTCTTGGCGGTGGGCAGGTTCTTGCCCACGTAGTCGGCGCGGATGGGCAGCTCCCGGTGGCCGCGGTCGACGAGGGTGGCGAGCTGGACGGCGGTGGGACGGCCGAGATCGTTGAGCGCGTCGAGGGCGGCGCGGACCGTACGGCCGGAGTAGAGGACGTCGTCGACGAGCACGACGATCTTGCCGTCGATGCCGTCGGCCGGCAGCTCGGTACGGCCGAGCGGGCGGGCCGGCTTCAGCCTCAGGTCGTCGCGGTACATCGTGATGTCGATCGAGCCGACGGGAATCTTGACCCCTTCGAACTCCTCGATGCGGTCGCCGAGCCGGCGGGCCAGAGGCGCGCCACGGGTGGGGATGCCAAGGAGGACGACTTCGTCGGCGCCCTTGGTCCGCTCGAGGATCTCGTGCGCGATCCGGGTCAGCGCCCGATGGATGTCCGGGCCTTCGAGGACGGCCCTGGATTCGGACATGAGGAATGCACCACCTTTCCCGCCTCACGGGACGGGTCTTAAAGGGCGTTGGTCGGGACACACAGTACCAGGCGCTACCAGCCACAACGCGGAGGGTCTCCCCCTGAGGGAGCGTGACGCCCGGGGTTACGGGGATAGAGCAAGGATGAGGTTTCATGTCGATTCAGAGGTGGGCAGGCTCCACCAGGTCCTGCTGCACAAGCCGGAGCTGGCGCTCAAACGGCTCACTCCTGCCAACAAGGACGCCTTCCTCTTCGACGACGTGCTGTGGGTGCAGCGCGCGATGGAGGAGCACGAGGAGTTCCAGCAGGTGCTCCGCGACCGCGGCGTCCAGATCCACCTGCTCTCGGACCTGCTGCGGGAGACCGTCGACATCCCGGAGGCGCGCAAGCACATCCTGGACGCCGTCATCGACGAGCGCTGGCTCGGCCCGATCGCCGTCGACGACATCCGCAACGCCCTCGACGTGATGGACGCCGACACCCTGAGCACCTACCTGACCGGGGGCATCACCAAGGGCGAGCTGGCGGCGCTGGGCTGCGCCCCCCAGTCGGTGCTGCTGCACACGATGCGCGAGGAGGACTTCATCCTGCCGCCGCTGCCCAACCACCTGTTCACCCGCGACACCTCCTGCTGGGTCTACGACGGCGTGTCCGTCAACGCCATGAAGAAGAAGGCGCGGATGCGCGAGACGGTGAACATGGAGGCGATCTACCGCTTCCACCCGTCCTTCGCCGCCGGGTACGACCGGCCGGAGCAGGGCGGCTACCACGTCTGGATGCCCGGCCAGGCGGTGGCGCCCGCCACCTTGGAGGGCGGTGACGTGCTGGTCATCGGCCGGGGCGCCGTACTGGTCGGGATGAGCGAGCGCACCCAGCCGCAGACCGTCGAGATGTTCGCGCGCAGCCTGTTCAGGGCCGGCTCGGCCACCAGGATCGTGGCGCTCAACATGCCGAAGGCCCGCGCCTTCATGCACCTCGACACCGTCATGACCATGCTGGACGTGGGCGTCTTCACGCAATATGCCGGACTCGGCATGCTGCCCGCCTACACCATCGAGCCGGGCCGTACCGACAAGGAGCTCAAGGTCACCGACCACCCGCCGCAGGACATGCACCAAGCCATCGCCCGCGCGCTGGACCTGCCCGACATCACGGTGCTCACCCCCACCCAGGACGTCTACGCCGCCGCGCGCGAGCAGTGGGACGACGGCTGCAACGGGCTGGCCATCGAGCCCGGCGTGGTCGTCGCCTACGAGCGCAACACCACGACCAACAACTTCCTGCGCGACAACGGCATCGAGGTCATCACCATCCGCGGCAGCGAGCTCGGCAGGGGACGCGGCGGGCCGCGCTGCATGAGCTGCCCACTCGTCCGCGACGGCATCTGACGGAGGCTGACGGAATGCGGGTCATCGTCGCGCTCGGCGGCAACGCGCTGCTGCGCAGGGGCCAGAGCATGGACGCGCACACCCAGATGGGCAACGTGCGCGGCGTCGTCAAGACGCTCGCCGACCTCGCCAGGAAGCACGAGCTCATCATCACCCACGGCAACGGCCCGCAGGTCGGCATGCTGGCCCTGGAGAGCGCCTCGGACCCGAGCCTGGACCGCCCCTACCCCTTCGACACGCTCGGCGCGCAGACCCAGGGCATGATCGGCTACTGGATGCTCCAGGCGCTGCAGAACGCGCTGCCGGGCAGGCAGGTGCTGGCCATGGTCACGCAGACCCTGGTGTCGGCCGTGGACCCGGCCTTCGACGACCCGACCAAGTTCGTCGGCCAGGTGTACGAGCGCGAGAAGGCCGAGAAGCTGGCCGCCGAGTACGGCTGGACCGTCAAGCCCGACGGGCCCCACTGGCGGCGCGTCGTCCCCTCCCCCGCGCCGCAGCGGGTGGTGGAGACGCGGCTGATCCGCCGGATGGTCCGCGAGGGGGTCGTGGTCATCTGCGCGGGCGGCGGCGGCATCCCGGTCGTCCGGGACGAGCAGGGCCGCCTGGCGGGCGTGGAGGCGGTCATCGACAAGGACCTCACCGCGTCCATGCTGGCCGAGGCGCTCGACTGCGACGCGTTCCTGATCCTCACCGACGTGCCGCGGGTCATGCGGGACTTCGGCACGCCGCGGCAGAGTGAGATCGCTCACACCACCCCGTACGAACTGCGCGCCATGAGTTTCCCGGCCGGCTCGATGGGCCCGAAGGTGGACGCCGTCTGCCGGTTCGTCGAGACCACCGGCGACATGGCCGCCATCGGCAGGCTCGACCAGGCCGAACGCATACTAGGCGGCGACGCGGGAACGATCGTGACACCGAACGCCAGATGGCCGCTGACCAGCACGCTCTAGGCGTCGAGGAGGTCCAAGGTGTCCCTGGCGAGGCAGCTGTTGCGTACCAAGCCGACAGAGCGCATCGTCGCCGAGGGCGGCCACGGCTTGGGCGGCGATCTGCGCCGCACCATGTCGCTGTGGCAGCTCACGCTGTTCAGCGTCGGCGCCACGCTCGGCACCGGCATCTTCGTCATCCTCGGCCAGGCCGTGCCCAAGGCCGGCCCGGCGGTGGTGCTGGCGTTCGTGCTGGCCGCCATCACGGCGCTGTTCTCCGCCCTGTCCTACGCGGAGCTGGCCGGGACCATCCCGGTGTCCGGCTCGTCCTACTCCTACGCCTACGCGACCATGGGCGAGCTCGTCGCCTGGATCTGCGGCTGGTGCCTCATGCTGGAGTACGCCGTCTCGGTGGCGGCCGTCTCGGTGGGCTGGGGCGAATATCTCAACGCCTTCCTGCAGAGCCTGTTCGGCTGGCACCTGCCCGACGCGATCACCCGCTCCCCCGGTCAGGACGGCGGGGTGGTGAACCTCACCGCGATCCTGATCGTGCTGCTGGCCACCTGGCTGCTGCTGCGCGGGGCGTCGGAGAGCGCCACGGCCAACGCCGTGTTCGTGCTCATCAAGATCGCCGTGCTGCTGTTCTTCTGCCTGGTGGCGTTCACCGGCTTCACCGCCGGGAACTTCACCCCGTTCGCGCCGATGGGCATCGCGGGCGTGACGGCCGCCGCGTCCCAGGTGTTCTTCTCCTACATCGGCTTCGACGCCGCCTCCACCGCCGGTGAGGAGGCCAAGAACCCCGCACGCGACCTGCCCCGGGCCATCGTCCTGTCGCTGGCCATCGTGACGGTCATCTACGTGCTGGTCGCGGTGGCCGCCGTCGGCGCCATGCCGTGGACCGAGTTCGACCCCGAGCACACCGAGGCGAGCCTGTCGCTCATCGCCGACCTCGCCACCGGCTCCACCTGGGCGGGCCTGATCGTGTCGTTCGGCGCGGTGATCGCCATCGCCAGCGTGGTCCTCACGGTCATGTACGGCCAGACCCGCATCCTGTTCGCCATGTCCCGCGACGGGCTGGTCCCGCGCATCTTCCAGCGGGTGAACCCGCGCCGCCAGGTGCCGGTCGCCAACACCCTGATCGTCACCGCGTTCATCGCGGTGCTGGCCGGCCTGATCCCGCTCGGCCAGCTGGCCGAGGCCACCAGCATCGGCACGCTGTTCGCCTTCGCGATCGTGAACGCCGGCGTCCTCATCCTGCGCTACCGCCGCCCCGACCTGCCGCGCAGCTTCCGCACCCCGCTGTTCCCGGCCACGCCGGTGCTCGGGGTCATCTTCTGCTTCCTGGTCATGGCCGGCCTGGCCGGCGTCACCTGGGTGGCGTTCGGGCTGTGGATGCTCGCGGGTCTGATCTGCTACTTCCTGTACGGCTACCGCCACTCACGGCTGAACGCCGAGGTGCCCTCATGAAGTTCGACAACGTACTGACCGGTTTCCTCCCGCTGCCCCAGGGCCGCGACGGGCTGACGCTGGCCGTACTCCTGGCCAGGCAGGCCGGCGCGCGGCTGACGGTGGCGACCGTGCAGCCGCCCGCGTGGGGCGCGCCGGGGCCGGCCAGGGCCGACGCGAGCGCGTGGGCCGCCTACCTGAAGGAGCAGGCCGTCGACACGCTCGCGCAGGCGCGCGAGCTGGCGGGCGAGGACGCCGACTTCATCACCCACACGCACAAGGGCAGCGGGCGGGGGCTGGTGGAGCTGGCGCGCAAGCGCGGCGCGGACGCTGTCGTGATCGGCTCCGCGCCGGGCGCGCGCGTCGGCCGCATCGCCGTCGGCAGCACCGCCGACCAGCTCCTGCACGCCTCGCCGGTGCCCGTGGTGCTCGCCCCGCGCGGCTACGCCGACAATCCGCCCGCGACGCTCGACCGCCTCACCGTCGCCTACCGGCGCGGCCCGTGCGCCGACGCGGCGGTCAAGCGGGCGGCCGAGCTCGCCGGCCGCATGGACCTGCCGCTGCGGCTGGTCACGCTCCTGCTGAGCAGCGCCCAGCCGGTCAAGGTGGAGCTGGACATGCTGGCGCGGCTTCGCGACCAGGCGACCGCCGACCTCAACGCCGCGGCGCGCGGGCACCGGCGGCGCACGGACGTCGAGGTGGAGCTCCTGGAGGGCAGGAGCGTCGCCGCCGCACTGGCGAACGGCCAGTGGCTCGCGGGGGATCTCATCATCTGCGCCTCCAGCGACTCGGGGCCGCTCAGGCGCGTGTTCCTCGGCGACACCAGCATCAAGATCGTAAGGGCTGCGACCTGCCCTGTCATGATCCTGACGCGTACTCCCTGAGCCGGCGCGAACTGCGCTGAAAATACCGTTACCAGCGGGACAACAGGGATCTTTGAGGCTTTCTATGTCGGATCGGATTCGACATCTTTTTTCCAATCAGCTTGACCTCAGGCGTCCACCCCTTTACCGTCACTGTGCGTAACCAAAACCGCGCGGCGTTCCAGGGCAAACCTGAGGCCATGGCTACCGATTGGTGCCGAACCCGGCACCGGACCCCCGGTGGCTCAGGCATTCGCCGCAAGGGAGCACAATCTACTGAGAGCTATACATACGAGAGCCGGGGGGCCACACAAATGCCGTCTGAGTACGCAAAGTCGCTGGGTGCACGACTCCGCGCCATCCGCACCCAGCAGGGCCTGTCCCTGCACGGAGTCGAGGAGAAGTCGCGCGGGCGCTGGAAAGCCGTCGTCGTGGGCTCGTACGAGCGCGGCGACCGCGCGGTCACGGTGCAGAAGCTTGCCGAGCTTGCCGACTTCTACGGGGTGCCCGTCTCCGAGCTGCTGCCCGGCGGTGCCGCGCCCAGCCCGCTCGGGCCGACACCAAAGCTTGTCATCGACCTGGAGCGTCTTGCCTCGCTGCCGAAGGAGAAGGCGGGCGCCCTGGCCCGCTACGCCGCCACGATCCAGAGCCAGCGTGGTGACTACAACGGCAAGGTCTTGTCCATCCGCCAGGAGGACCTGCGCTCCCTGGCTGTGATTTATGACAAGTCGCCCAGCGAGCTGACCGAGGAGCTCATCAGCTGGGGCGTCCTCGACGCCGAGGCCCGCCGAGCCGTCGAAGCGTTCTGACCCGTACCGGCAGTCGTGCCCTCACGGGCAGCCGGGCCCTTACGGGCAGTCGGGGCGCGCCCTCCCAAGGCGCGCCCCTTCACGCCCCACCTCGCACACCCACCTCCCACCAAAGCGCCCAAATCCAAATATCCAACCCAAATCCCCGCAATTTCCACACATTGCCATCGGGATAAGGGGCCGGCATTCAGGGCGCACGACAGAGACCTTCGCCTTGCCTGGCGAATCACCGACAAGCACAAAGAACTCAGTGAGAGACACCGGCCCGCACGCCCCCGCACGAGAGATGCCCGCCCCTCAGGCCCTCGCGTGAGAGACACCAGCCAGGCCCCCGCGTAAGCGACACCGGCACGCACGCTCCCGCACGAGAGATGCCCGCCCTCAGGCCCTCGCGTGAGAGACACCGGTCAGGCCCCCGTGTAAGCGACACCGGCCCGCACGCCCCCGCACAAGAGACGCCCGCCCTCAGGTCCCCACTGAGAGACACCAGCCAGGCCCCCGCGTGAGGGATACCGGCACGCAGGTCCCCGCACTCAGGTCCTCGCACGACGACCGCTCAGCGCCGGTCCGCCGGAGAGTGTCGGTCTGCCGCGGGCGGAGGTGGCGGTCAGCCCGCCAGGGGCACGTTCGCGGGGAGTTGTGGCTGGGCGGGGACGCCGAGGAGGTCCTCGACGGTGGAGACAAAGGTGTCGGCCTCGGCCAGGAGCTCGTCCGCGTCCGCGGCGCTGATGCCCCGGACCACGCCGGCCTCCGCGGCGGCGCGCTTGCCGGCGCTCACCGCGAAATAGGCCGCCCACTCGGCGAGCTGGGGCTCGGCCTCGGGGAGCAGGTCCCACGCGCTGCGCAGGCGGCGCCTGCGGCCTTCCATGGGACGTGGGCGAGCGGCCAGGACCGCCGCTGCCGCGCGCAGCGCCGCCAGGTGTGCCGCCACATAGCGAGAGGCCGGGGTGCGAGCCGCAGCCGCCTCAGCCAGGCAGGAACGAGAATCGGTCAAGTGTGCCCGAACCGCAGGCGACAGCCGGGGCCCGGGCGTATCTCTGAGCCGTGGTGCCATCTTGCTCGCCTCCTTCGAGTCGTTGGCGACTCCCGACGTTGCCACCGGTGAGGTCAGAATCGCAGACCCCACCGACAATTTCGCCGGGCCGGCCGGACGAGGAGCTTCCCCTCTCCCCGTCCGGCCAGGACACGCCCACTCGTCTCCGCCGACGACGAGGACGCACCCTTCGCCCGTGGAGCCTGGTCGCGGGCCTCGCTTGGGGGAAGCGATGGCCCACGACCAGGTCCATAGACGTGAGCCGCGAGCCTCACGTCACTAGGTCGAACATAATTTCGATCACGCGCGCTGTCAACCGGTTCCACGAACACAGGTTCGATGACCATGATGTGTATACCCGCTGCGGAGCCGTACCAGACCCACTAGCACCCCGTACGCGAACAATCACCGCAAAACGGGTCCGTACAGGAAGCCGGCGCACCGAGGCCACCCCGAGACCAACATCGAGCAGACGAGAGCAGGGCCGCACCCCAGAGCCGCCCCAGAGCCGATCCGCGGCCCGAACTACGCGCGGGACGCCAGGAGCGGGGCTCCAGGGGGCAGGGGGCAGGCCGAGTGGACTGGATGGCGACAGGGGCGCAGGGCGGGGGTGGGATGGCGCCGGCCGCCGTCGCCGCGCGGGTGGCGGGGCGACGGCGGCCGGCGGGGGTGGCTCAGTCGACCGAGATGGCTCCCGATGGGCAGAGGTTGACGGCGCGGCGCACCGCCTCCTCCAGGTCCGCGGACGGGTTCGGCTCCAGGAGGACGACCAGCCCTTCATCATCGCTCTGGTCGAACACCTGCGGAACCGTGAGCGCGCACATGCCCGCTCCGATGCACAGCTGGGTGTTGGCCTTGATCTCCATGCGTTCCTACCAGGTGACAGGGAGGCGGTGGACTCCGTAAATGCTCATGTCCGAGCGCATGGGCACCTCCTCAGGTGGTACCGCCAAGCCTAGGCCAGGTAGCCGGCGCAACAGCGCACCGTAGGCGATGCGCATCTCGATGCGGGCGAGTTGCTGGCCGAGGCACTGGTGGATGCCGTGCCCGAAGGCCAGGTGACCGGTGGCCTCGCGGGTGACGTCGAGGCGATCTCCGCCCGGGAAGCGGGAGGGGTCGCGGTTGACGATCGGCAGGTGCAGGGTGACGGAGTCGCCCTTCTTGACGAGGCGGCCTTCGAGCTCGACGTCTTCCAGAGCGGTCCTGATGGGACCGAGGTGGATGATGGTGAGATAGCGGAGCAGCTCTTCGACCCCGTTGTTCACCTGGGCCGGGTCGTCGCGCATGGCGGCGAGCTGACCGGGGTTGGTGAGCAGGGCGTAGGTGCCGAGCGCGATCATGTTGGCGGTGGTCTCGTGCCCCGCGACCAGCAGCAGGACCGCGACGCCGGTCAGCTCCTCGTCGTTCAGCTCGCCGCTCGCCACCAGGCCGCTGATGAGGTCGTCCCCGGGGGCGGCGCGCTTGCGCTGGATGAGCCCGTACAGGAAGGCGGAGATCCTGGTGAGCGCGTCCATCGCGTCCTGGCCCTTGGCGTCCAGGTCGATCAGGATCTTGGTGTCCTCCTGGAACTGCGCCCTGTCCTCGTACGGCACGCCGAGCAGCTCGCAGATCACCAGCGACGGGATGGGCATCGCGAAGGCGCTCACCAGGTCCACCGGCGGCCCCGCGGCCTCCATGGCGTCCAGGCAGGACTCGGTGATCTCGTGGATCCTCGGCTCGAGCTGCTTCATCCGCCGGACGGTGAACTGGCCGGTCAGCAGTTTGCGGTAGCGGGTGTGCTCGGGCGCGTCCATGCGCAGGAAGAAGCCGGGCGGCACCTTGAGCTCCTGCTCGCGCATCTGCTGGGCGAGCTCCATCCGGCTGGGGAGCGGCGGGTGCGTCAGCTCGGGACGATTGCTGAAGCGCGGGTCGGCGAGCACGGCGCGGGCCACGGCGTAGCCGGTGACCAGCCAGCCTAGGTGGCCGTCGCTGTAGGTCATGCGGTGTACGGCGTCCTGTTGCCGGATGCGGGTGTACACCTCGGGCGGGTCG
This sequence comes from Nonomuraea glycinis, assembly GCF_035920485.1. Lineage (GTDB taxonomy): Bacteria > Actinomycetota > Actinomycetes > Streptosporangiales > Streptosporangiaceae > Nonomuraea > Nonomuraea glycinis. Next base: position 6,419,579 of record NZ_CP109166.1, on the reverse strand, counting down.
AGGGGATGTTCGCGCTCGAAGGTGAGGGTCAGGTCGGTCATCTGGATCTCCTCTCGCGGTCTGCCCCTAGAAAACAACATCAAGTGCAAAATTACAACAAGTGAAATAGATAAGTCGATGCAGTACAGTTCGTCCCATGGTGGGCCTACGGGAGCGCAAGAAGCAGCGCACACGCCAGGCGTTGGTACGAGCAGCGCTCCGGCTTTTCCAGGACAAGGGATACGAGGAGACGACGATCGCGGAGATCGCCGCCGAGGCCGACGTCTCCACGCGGACGTTCTTCAGCTACTTCGCTAGCAAGGAGGACGTGGTCCTGCACGACGCGCCGGAGCGCATGCGAGAGGTCCTGGCCCGGGTCCGGGACAGACGGCCGGGAGAGCCGGTGGCGGACCTGCTGATCCGGGTCGCCGGCGGCAGCCTGGACTCGGCCACGGCCGAGGAGGGCTTCGACGGCGTGGAGGAGGCGCAGGCCAGACTTGGTCTGATCATGACCGTGCCCGCGCTTCAGGCCCGCGCGCTGCAGACGCTGTTCGGCAACCAGCTGCGGCTCGCGCGGGCGCTCCAGGAGGCCTACCCCGGCGAGCTGGACCTCGTGCAGTGCGCCGCGGCGGTCGGCTCCCTGATCGGCGCGGTCAAGCTGACCGCCATGGCCACCCTCACCAGGGGCGACTCGCGCGAGCAGGTGTGGGAGGCGCTGCACCGGGCCATCGACGTCAGCGTCCGCGGCCTGCGCGACCTGGAAGCGGCCGAAAGGCCCGAGCCACCGTTGACCGCCCCCGCCCGCTGACGCTCGCGGGCGCCCGCGAGCGTCAGCGGGCTCAGCGGGCTCAGCGGGCTCAGCGGGCTCAGCGGGCTCAGCGGGCTCAGCGGCGGAACTTACCTCGTACGTGCACCGGGACGCCCGTGCCGACCAGGCCGGGGACTTCCTCGGCCACGTTCATCGGCATGCGGACGCAGCCGTGGGAGGCCGGGTAGAGCGGCACCGACAGCGCGCCGTGGAAGGCGATGCCGCCGTTGAAGAAGATCGGGTTGTAGAGCTGCCCGAGATAGGACCGGTGCCAGCCGTCCCGGCGCCAGGTGGTGCGGAAATCGCCGGTCGGGGTGCTGGCCGAGCCGCAGAAGCGCTGCGGCCTGCCCTGCCAGTCGGCGGTCTCGCAGTAGGGGATGTTGCTGCCCGAGGAGACGTGGGTGATCAGCTCCACCTTGCCGCGCACGTACAGAACCATGAGCTGCTGGGTGAGGTTGACCTCGGCGCGGGTCGCCTTGCCGTTCCTGACCAGGACCTTGGGCGACTTGGGGGCCTCCAGGGCCGACCAGGTGGCGCGGCCGATGGTGCTGGTCGGCCGGATGCCGTTGACCTTCTGGAACGCCCACACCGCGGCCAGCGTGGTGCCACCGTAGCGGCCGTCTGCCTTCCCGGGGCGGTAACCCAGCTCCCTCAGGCGGCGCTGCAGCCAGGAGACCTCTTTGCCCTTCGCGCCCAGCTTGAGCTTCTTGTCCGGCGCGATGACCGGAGCGACCGACCCCGCCTGACCCCCGGCGCTCGTCGCGCTCGTCGCGCTCACCGGGCTCGTCGCGCTCACCGGGCTCGGTGTGCTCGCCGCGGCCGGCGATGACGCCTGGGTGCCGCAGCCGGCGAGGGCGACGACTCCCGCCGCGAGGAGAGCGGTCAGTCCTGGCAGCCGATGAACTCCCACCAGTACCACCTCTCAAACCATTACCAACCGAATCAAAAGACTCTACATACCAGCGCCAAGAACGTAAACCGCCGGTCAATGTGTTTAGAGTGTCCGCATGCCCGAGAAGTTGCCCGCTAACGCGATACGTGTGGAAACTGCGCTCCGGAGTCTGGGGGCCGCAGGTGAGATCGTGGTGCTGCCCGAGAAGGCGCCCACGGCGGCCGCCGCCGCGGCCCAGGTCGGCTGCGAGGTCGGCGCCATCGCCAACAGCCTGATCTTCGAAGCCGACGGCGCGCCACTGCTGGTGCTCACCAGCGGCGCGCACCGCGTGGACGTGGAGCTGATCGCCCGCACGGCGGGCGTCCAGAAGGTACGGCGAGCGACGCCGGAGTTCGTCAGGGAGGCCACCGGGCAGCCGATCGGCGGCGTGGCTCCCGTCGGCCATCCGGCCCCGGTGCGCACGCTGGTGGACAACTGGCTGAGCAAGCACGAGGAGGTGTGGGCCGCCGGAGGCCACCCGCACACCGTCTTCCCGACCACCTTCGACGAGCTCGTCCGCATCACCGGCGGCACACCCGTCGAGGTCGAGTGACGCGCGGCGGGCGGGAGTAGGGTTCGACCGTGATCGAGTTTCGCGGCGCGGGACCCATCGAGTTCGGCGAACGCCTGGACACGGTGATCGACATCTACAGCGCCGCCATGCGTCCGCCCGCGGACCAGCTCCCCGGCCGCAAGGCCATCATGCGAAATCATGGGATATATCCCTATTTCCAGTGCTATTTCGCGGAATGGCGTGATGCGCCGTTCGGTGTCCGGGGGACGGCGGAGCCCCGGATCGTGGGGTTCGCCTACGGGTTCCGCGGCGCGCCGGGGCAGTGGTGGCACGACGTCGTCCACCGGGAGCTGACGGACCGCGCCGGCCGCGAGGTGGCCGACGCCTGGCTGGGGCACGCCTTCGAGCTGGCCGAGATCCACGTTCACCCCGACTACCAGGGCAAGGGCATCGGCCGGGCCATGATCAGGACGCTGTGCGCCGGTCGCCGCGAGCGCTCCGCCGTCCTGTCCACCCACGATCGCCCCACGGCCGCCCGCCACCTCTACGCCAGCCTGGGCTTCACCGACCTGCTGAGCAGGTACGTCTTCCCGGGCGGCTACGAGGAGTACGCCATCGTCGGCAGGCCGCTCCCCCTGACCCGCGCATGACCTGAGGAGGATTGAACCCGCACGTCAGCGGGCATCTCCGATAACAGAGAGCGACACATCCTTTACTCTCTGCCCACCTTCCCCGACGCCACCCGCCCGGTCCCCCTGCGGGCGGGTGGCTACCCCGAGCCCTCACGAAAGCCGCGGCTCCTCGTGCGCGCGGCCCTTCAGCTCGTGGAAGTGCGGGGTGCCCGCCACCAGCAGCGTGCCGTCCCACAGCCGCCCGGCCTGCTCACCGGTGGGCAGGCGGGAGATGACCGGGCCGAAGAAGACGATCCGCTCCTCCGCCGCGCCCGTGACCGCGCAGATCGGGGTGCCGATGTGCTCGCCGAGCAGGGAGATCCCCTCGGCGTGCGAGGCGCGTACCAGATCGTCGTGGGCGTCGCTCTGGCCGGCCTCCGCGAGGTCGGCGGGGAGCCCGGCGGCGGACAGCGCTCGCCGGAAGTCGCCGAGCCAGTCCTGATCGTCGCCGCTGCCGCTCCACAGCTCGGTGTAGAAGCGCCCGAGCGCCTCGCCACCGAAGCGATGCCGTACGAGGGCGGCGATGCGGGCGGGCACCCAGAGATAACCCTCGGGATCGTTCTCCGGATCGTCGTCGCGGCCCTCGTTGAGCACCGACAGGCTCATCACGTGCCAGTGGATCTCCACCGGGCGGACCTTCGCGACCTCCAGCAGCCACCGGGAGGTGAGCCAGGTGTACGGACACGAAGGGTCGAACCAGAAGTCAGCCTTCATCCCACCAGTCAACACCCGGCGCCGGGATCAGCCCGACAGCACCGATGCGGGCTGCAGGCGCTGGAACACCTCACGGGTGGCGCTGGAGCGGTTGAAGGTGATGAAGTGGATGCCCGGCGCGCCCTCGTCGAGCAGCCGCTGGCACAGCTCGGCGCCGTGGTCGATGCCGAGGCTGCGCACCGCCGCCGGGTCGTCGGCGACGGCCTCGAACCGGGCCGCCACGTCGGGCGGGAACGGCGCGCCGGACAGCTGCTCCGAACGGGCGATCGTGCTCAGCTGGGTCACCGGCATGATGCACGGGATGATCGGGGTGTCGCAGCCGCGTGCCGCGACCCGGTCACGCAGCCGCAGGTAGTCCTCGGCCTGGAAGAACATCTGCGTGATCGCGTAGTCGGCGCCGGCCTGGCACTTGCGCACGAACTGCTCGGTGTCGGACTCGATGGACGGCGAGCGCGGGTGCTTGTAGGGGAAGGCGGCCACGCCCACGCAGAAGTCGCCGGCCTGGCGGATCAGCCGGACCAGCTCCTCGGCGTAGAGGACGCCTTCGGGGTGCTTGACCCACTCCGCCAGCGGGTCGCCGGGCGGGTCGCCGCGCACGGCGAGGATGTTGCGCACGCCGGCGTCGGCGAAGCGGCCGATCAGGTGGCGCAGCTCCCGGATGGAGTGGTCGACGGCGGTGAAGTGGGCGACGGGCGTGAGCGTGGTTTCCCGCGTCACCCGCTCCACGATGTCGACCGTGCGGTCACGGGTGGACCCGCCGGCGCCGTAGGTCACCGAGACGAACGTCGGCCGCAGCGACTCCAGCTCCCTGATCGCCTTCCACAGCTGCCGCTCCCCCTCGTCGGTCTTGGGCGGCATGAACTCGAAGGAGAACGACCGCCCGCCCGCGGCGAGGAGCTCGCGAACGGTGGGAACACGATCGGGGAGGACGGAGGGTCGACCAAGCGCCATGCGACCAAGGTTACCCGTTGCCCGGCCGGCACCTCCCGCCGCAGAGGAATCAGCCGATATGAGGCGCTCTCCTGCCGCCGATGCCCGGCCACTAGTCTCAAGGCATGAGCACAGATGCCGCGAACATGGACGACTTGCGCGCCCAGGTGGACCGTCGCCTGAGGGAGTTCGTCGAACGGCAGCTACACACCCCCGGCGGAGCCGAGTTCGAGCCGCTCCGCACGGCCGCGGCGGACCTGCTGTCAGGGGGCAAGCGCCTGCGCCCCGCCTTCTGCTACTGGGGCTGGCGCGCCGCCGGCGGCACCGACGAGCCCGGCGTGTTCACCGCGGCGGCCTCGCTGGAGCTGCTGCAGGCCAGCGCCCTCGTGCATGACGACGTGATGGACAAGAGCGACCTGCGCAGGGGCATGCCGGCCGCGCACCGCCGCTTCGAGACGCTGCACGGGAAGTCCGGCTGGCAGGGCTCGGCCGAGCAGTTCGGCGAGGGTGCCGCGATCCTGCTGGGCAACCTGCTGCTGATCTGGTCGGGCGAGATGTGGCGCACCAGCGGCCTGCCTCCGGAGTCGCTGGCGGCGGCCCAGCCGGTGCACGACCACATGCGCACCGAGCTGATGTGCGGGCAGTATCTGGACCTGCTGGAGCAGGCCGCCGGCGAGAACACCGTCGAGTCGGCCCTGCGCGTCGCGCTCTACAAGAGCGGCAAATACTCCGTCGAGCACCCGCTGCGGCTCGGCCTGGTGCTGGCCGCGGGCAAGCTGGAGCCGTGGATGGACGAGCTGTGCACCGCCTACGGCACCCGGGTCGGCATCGCCTTCCAGCAGCGTGACGACATCCTCGGCGTGTTCGGAGACCCCGCCAGGACCGGCAAGCCGGCGGGAGACGACCTGCGCGAGGGCAAGCGGACGATGCTCGTGGCCCGCACGCTGGCCGCCGCCTCCGCACACCAGGCGAGCACGGTCCGCGGCCTCCTCGGCGACCGGCACCTCGACGAGCGGGGCGTGGCCACCCTGCGCGAGATCATCGAGGGCACCGGCGCGCTGCGGGAGTGCGAGGACCTGATCGGCGACTATCTGACCGAGGCGCTCGCCGCACTCGAACAGGCGCCGATCACGCCCGAGGCCCGCGCCGCCCTGGCCGACCTCGCCGTCGCGGCCACCTCCCGCAGAACCTGACCAGCACGAGCGGCCGAGCCCCGCGAAGGACTCCCCGGACCTGTACGGCGCGACGGGCTCCCTGGGCCAGTACGGCCGAGCCCCGCGAAGGGCTCGGCCGTCTCGGCGCTACGGCGAGGCGGGCCGGGCCCCGGTGAGCCGCTTGGCGAACTCGGCCGCGGCCGCGCCCGGGTCCTCCGCGTCGGTGATCGCGCGCACGACCACGACCCTGGACACGCCGTACGACATGACCTCGTCCAGGTTGGCCAGGTCGATGCCGCCGATGCCGAACCACGGCCGGTCCACGCCCAGCGACGCCGCGTGCCGGAGCAGCGGCGGTCCGGGCGCGTGCCGGCCGGGCTTGGTCGGCGTGGGCCAGATCGGGCCACAGCAGAAGTAGTCGACGCCCTCCTCCACAGCCGCGGCGGATGCCTCGGCGGTGGAGTGGGTGGACCGTCCGATGATGATGTCGTCGCCGAGTATCTCTCGCGCGACGGTCACAGGAAGGTCGTCCTGCCCCAGGTGGAGCACGTCTGGATGGGCGGAGTAGGCGATGTCGGCCCGGTCGTTGACCGCCAGCAGCCGGCCGTGCCGGTCGCAGGCGTCACGGAAGACCTCGAGCAGCGCGAGCTCTTCGCGCGCCTCGAGTCCCTTCTCCCGCAACTGGACGATGTCCACGCCCGCGGTGAGGACCGCGTCGAGGAAGTCGGCCAGGTCACCACGGTCGCGCCGACCATCGGTGCACAGGTAGAGGCGAGCGTCAGAAAGCGAGGGCCTGGGCACGCCGTTTCACCTCTGTATGACGACCGGCCTGGATCGCCTGGACGGGCGAACCGGGCAGCGAGTCGTCGGGGGTGAAGAGCCAGCGCAGCGCCTCGACATCGTCGTAGCCGGCGTCCTGCAGCACGGTGAGTGTGCCGGGGAGGCCCTTCATCACGTCCTTTCCTTCAAGGAACACCGCGGGCACCTGTGGCCCGCCGCTGCCCCGCCTTACGCCGAGCAGCTTGTGATCCTTGAGGAGCTGCTTGGCCCGCCCCAGGGGAAGCCCCAGGCGCTGGGCCACTTCGGGGAGAGTGAGCCACTCGTCAACGAGCTGGTCGGTCTCCCGGTCGATCTGTGCAACAGAAAGCGTCACGAAACCACAACTACCACACGCCGTGCTTGCTCAAACAACACAATCTCGTAGGGGTACGTCTGGATCGACCAGGCGTTCCGTGTCCAGACGGTGACCCGCGTCGATGATCCGGCGTCCCTGGACGAGGTCGCGGGGCCGGTCCACGGACAGCACCGCGGCCAGGGTGTCCTCGTCGGTGAGCCAGCAGGCCGACCACTTGCCCTCCGGAGTGCCCCGGTACAGCAGCCGCCGGCCGGCCGGATGGTGGCCCGCGTACTGGATCATGTGGCCGAACTGCTCCGACCAGAAGTAGGGGACCGGGTCGTAGACCGCCTTCTCCCCCAGCAGGGTCGCGGCGGCGACCTCGGGCGCGCTCAGCGCGGTGTCCCAGTGCTCCACGCGCAGCCTGGCCTGGTAGCGGCGCGACCACCAGGCGGCGCAGTCGCCCACCGCGACCACGCCCGGCATCGAGGTGCGCAGGTGCTCGTCGGTGACGACGCCGTTGTGCAGGTCGATGTCGGCGTCGGCCAGCCATTCGACGGCCGGGCGCACGCCGATCCCGGCGACGACCACGTGCGCCTGCACGAACCCGCCGCCGACCAGCTCCACGCCGCCCTCGTCCACCGACCCGACCATGGTGTCGAGCCGCAGGTCGATGTCGTCGTACCAGCTCAAGGTGCGGGCGCCGATCTCGGCGCCGACCGCGAGCGCGAGCGGGGCGGAGGACGCCTCGATCACCGTCACCGCGCACCCGGCCCGGCGGGCGGCCGTGGCCACCTCCGCGCCGATCCAGCCCGCGCCGATGACCGCCACGCGGGCGCCGGGAACGAGCCTCGCCCGCAGCTCCAGGGAGTCGTCCAGGGTGCGCAGCACGTGCTGGGGGCCGTCACCGGGCAGGGTGATCGGCTCGGTCCCGGTGGCGATGACCAGCCCGTCGTAGGCGAGCTCGCCCTCGGTGGTCTCCACCGCGTCCGCGCGCAGCGCCTTGGCCGAGACGCCGGGCCGGAAGTCGATCCCCATCGCGGACAGGTCGGAGTCGACATAGCTGGAGTCGGAGTCGCCGAGCAGCACGGCCTTCGACAAGGGTGGGCGGTCGTAGGGCCGGTGCCGCTCCTGACCGATCAACGTGATCCTGCCGTCGAAGCCCCGCGCACGCAGCGCCTCGACGCTGCGCACGCCCGCCAGACCCGCTCCTACCACCACGACACGATTCACGTAAATGACCATAACGGGGGGCGTGCCGGGTCGTCGCGTCGAGGCCGTAAGGTGGGGGACGTAAGACGCGCGGGAGTCCGGCCGATACCGGGCTGAGAGGAAGGCTTAACCGGGCCTTCGACCGCAAGACACCTGATCCGGGTCATGCCGGCGAAGGGAGCGGACCATGGATGTGGTCGTCGGAGCCGGCATCATCGGGCTGTCGATCGCCTGGCGCCTGGCCCGCGAGGGCCGTCCGGTCACCGTGGTGGATCCCGCCCCGGCCTCCGGCGCCTCGCACGCCGCGGCGGGCATGCTGGCGCCGGTCAGCGAGGTCACCTACACCGAGGAGCCCCTGCTCAGGCTCGGCCTGGCCTCCCTGAGCCGCTGGCCCGCCTTCGCCGCCGAACTCGCCGCCGACGCCGCCCTGCCCCCGCACGACCCGGCGTCCGCCCCAAGCCCCCTCCCGAACGGAGCCACCAGGGCCGGTGACGGGGGTGAGGCAACGAGCGGCGCCGGCACGACCGGAGGAACCGACTCGGCCGGAGGCTTCTTCGGCGGGGGGATTTCCGCCGCTGCCAGGGCTGGGCTGGATCTGCGGGCCGATGGCATGCTCGACGTGGCGTTCGGGGCCGACGATCTGGCCGCGCTGGGCGAGCTGGCCGCCTTCATGGAGAAGCTGGGCCTGCCGGTCGAGCGGCTGACGGGCCGGGAGTGCCGCCGCCTGGAGCCGATGCTGGCGCCCTCCGTACGCGGTGGGCTGCTGGCCGCCACCGACGCCTGGGTGGACCCCCGCCGCGTCACCGCGGCGCTGCTCGCCGCCCTGGAGCGGCGCGGCGTGCCGCTCGTGCCGGCGCGCGTCAGCGAGCTGCTGCGCGACGGCGACAGGGTCACCGGCGTACGGCTGGCGCCGCCGGCGAGCCCTGGGAAGATCCCGGCCGAGCGGGTGGTGCTGGCGGCCGGGTCGTGGAGCGGCGAGCTGGCGAACGTGCCGGTACGTCCGGTCAAGGGGCAGATCATGCGGCTGCGTTCGGCGCAGCCGCTGCTCGGCCGGTGCGTGCGCGGCCTGGTGCATGGGACGCCGGTCTATCTGGTGCCGCGCGGCGACGGGGAGCTGGTGGTCGGCGGCACCCAGGAGGAGCTGGGCTTCGACACCAGGGTGACCGCGGGCGGCCTGTACGAGCTGCTGCGGGACGCCAGGGAGCTGGTGCCGGGCGTCACCGAGCTGGAGGTGGCCGACGTGGTGGCGGGGCTGCGCCCGGGGACACCGGACAATCTGCCGATCATCGGGCCGAGCGGGACGCCGGGCCTCACCCTGGCCACCGGGCACTTCCGCGGCGGGGTGCTGCTGACTCCCGTCACGGCCGCAATCGTGCAGGGCGAGGATGCCGATCTCGCGACACTGTGCTCACCCGCTAGATTCCGGGATATTTCATGAAACTGATGGTCAATGGGGCCGCGCACGAGGTGCCTGACAGCATGACCGTGGCGCAGGCCGTACAGAATCTGACGGCGGCCACCACCGGTGTGGCGGTGGCCGTGAACGGTGAGGTCGTCACGCGGAGCTCGTGGGAGACCACGGCGCTGCGCGAGGGCGACCGCGTGGAGGTGCTGACGGCGGTGCAAGGTGGATGATCTGATCATCGCCGGGGAGAAGTTCTCCTCCCGGCTCATCATGGGCACGGGCGGCGCGCCCTCGCTGGAGGTGCTCGACGCCGCGCTGGCGGCGTCCGGCACGGAGCTGACCACGGTGGCGATGCGGCGGCTCGACCCCGGTGCCCGCGGCTCGGTGCTGGACGTGCTCCGCGAGCGCGGCATCAGGGTGCTGCCCAACACGGCGGGCTGCTTCACCGCCGGCGACGCCGTGCTGACGGCGCGGCTGGCCAGGGAGGCGCTCGGCACCGACTGGGTCAAGCTGGAGGTCATCGCCGACGAGCGGACCCTGCTGCCGGACCCGATCGAGACGTTCGACGCGGCCGAGCGGCTGGTGGCCGACGGGTTCGTGGTGCTGCCGTACATCGGCGACGACCCGGCGCTCGCCCGCCGGCTGGAGCAGGCGGGCTGCGCGGCGGTGATGCCGCTCGGCTCGCCGATCGGCTCGGGGCTCGGCATCCGCAACCCCCACAGCATCGAGCTCATCGTGGAGGCGGCCGGCGTGCCGGTGATCCTCGACGCGGGCATCGGCACGGCCAGCGACGCCGCCCTGGCGATGGAGCTCGGCTGCGACGCCGTGCTGCTCGCGACGGCGGTCACCAGGGCACAGCGGCCGGATCTGATGGCGACGGCGATGAAGGGCGCGGTGCTGGCCGGCCGGCAGGCGTGGCAGGCGGGCCGCATCCCGCGACGGCGCTACGCCGAAGCCTCGTCCCCGCTGACCCCCTGAGGTCACGGCCAACCTGAGAGGTCACGGCCAGCCTCTGAGGTCACGGTCAACCTCTGACGGCACGGTCAACCTCTGACGGCACGGCCGGCCACGCTGCTCGCCCCAGCGGCCGGCCCTCTGTCGCTGCCGCTGACCAGCGCGGTCACCGCCGGTTGTGAGGCCGGCACTGACCGCTGAAACCACGTGCGGCTCCGGAGGACTCGCCGGGAAACCCCGGAACGGGCACGGGTCCGCATCGGTTTCGGATGGTCAGGCCCTCCCGAGGGCGAAACGCCCGTAAACTCGGCGGGGTGGACACGACGACAGCGGACCCTCTGGTCGGCCGGCTGCTCGATGGGCGCTACCGCATCGAGTCCCTGATCGCCCGGGGCGGTATGGCGACCGTCTACCTCGCGCTGGACGTCCGGCTGGACCGGACGGTCGCGTTGAAGGTCATGCATCGCTCGCTCGCCGAGGACCCGGCGTTCGTGCGCAGGTTCATCGGCGAGGCCAAGTCGGTGGCCAGTCTCTCCCATCCCAACGTGGTGCACGTCTTCGACCAGGGCACCGACAACGACGTCGTCTACCTGTCGATGGAGTACGTGCCCGGCAAGACACTGCGCGACATCCTGCGCGAGCGCGGCAGGGTGCCGGCCCGAGAGGCACTGGAGATCATGATCCCGGTGCTCGCGGCGCTCGGCGCGGCCCACCAGGCCGGGCTCGTCCACCGTGACGTCAAGCCCGAGAACGTGCTGATGACCGACGACGGCCGGGTCAAGGTCGTGGACTTCGGCCTGGCCAGGGCGATCGAGGCGACCAACCAGACCCGCACCGGCGTGATGATCGGCACGATCGGCTACATGTCGCCCGAGCAGGTGACGACCGGCGGCGCCGACGTGCGCAGCGACGTCTACGCCGCGGGCATCATGCTGTTCGAGCTGGTGACGGGCCAGCAGCCCTACGACGGCGAGACGCCCATGTCGGTGGCCTACCGGCATGTGCACGACACCGTGGCGGCGCCGTCGTCGGTGGTGCACGACGTGCCGCGGCTGATCGACTCGCTGGTGGCGCACGCCACGGCCCGCGACCCGCAGGACCGCCCGGCCGACGCGACCGCGATGCTGGTGGCCGCCGTGGAGGTGCACCGGATGCTGCCCCGGCTGACGGACCCGCCGGCGTCGCGCTCGCCGCAGCACTCCCGGCCGCACACGATGCCGCCGCGGGCCGCGCCCGCCCACACGATGATCCAGCCGCGGATCGAGGAGGCGCCGCCGCCGCGCCGCGACCGGTTCCGGGTCAACTGGTTCCTGGTGGTGCTCGCCGCCGTCATGGTGGTGGCGGTGGCGGCGACGGGGCTCTACTTCTCCCAGCGGAGCTACGCCACCGTGCCCGACCTGGTCGGCAAGAACATCGCGGTGGCCGAGCAGAACGCCAGCACGCTCGGCTTCAAGATCGTCAAGGTGGCGGGCAAACACAGCGAGAAGGTGGCCGAGGGGCTGGTGCTGGAGATGGATCCGGCGCCCAAGACCGAGGTCGAGAGCGGGCAGACCATCACGCTGGTGCCCTCGCTGGGGCCGAAGCGCGTGCTGGTGCCCAAGGTCCAGGGCATGTCCGAGCAGGACGCCCGCAACGCGATCGCCACCGCCGGGCTCACCGTGGCCAAGGTCAGGCGCCTGCAGAACCTCGAGATCGCCCGTAACACGGTGATCCGCACCTCGCCCCAGGTGGGCGACAAGGTCAAGGAAGGCGCCAAGGTCGACCTCTACGTGAGCGCCGGCATGGTGATGCCGGACGTCGGCGGCATGCCGAAGGACGAGGCCGCCGCCTTCCTCGGCCAGCAGGGCTTCGCGGTGCAGGTCGCCGAGGTCGACGACGACGCCGAGCCGTGCACCGTCATCGCGCAGTCGCCCAAGGCCAAGTCCGAGGTCGACAAGGGCGCGCCGGCCATGATCACGGTGGCCCGCTGCCAGCAGGACTTCTGGCAGTGGTGGGGCCGCGACAACGATGACGGCGGGCAGGAGAACGGTGGCGAGCGTGAGTCGCGGATCGTGCCCCAGGTGATGGGCAAGAACATCAACGACGCCAAGGCCGAGCTGCAGGCGCAGGGCTTCCAGGTGCGGGTGCGCAACCTGGGCAACAGCGGCGTCGTGCGCTACCAGCGCCCGGCGCCCAGCAGCGAGCGTCCGCCCGGCTCGGAGGTCTACCTCTGGCAGTGACCCCGCTGCTCAAGCCGGGCGGCGCCGCTCAAGGTGACGCCGCTCAGGGGATGGCGCCGCTCAAGGTGACGCCGCTCAGGGGGTGACGCCGCTCAGGGGATGGCGCCGCTCAAGGTGACGCCGCTCAGGGGGTGGCGCCGCTCAAGGTGACGCGGCCCAGAAGGGACGCCGTTCAGGCCAGGATGCCGTGCAGGCGCACTCTGGCCAGGCCGCCGTCGGGGTAGATGTCGACGCGCACCTGGCCGACCGGCTCGGTGTGCCGGAGGCGGAAGCGGTGCGGGGTGTCGGGCTGGAGCCTGGTCTTCGGCAGCAGCTCCGTCTCCCGGTCGCCGTCGAGTCCGGTGAGCGACACCCAGCCGGGGGCGTTGTGCAGCAGGTTCGTGGTGTCGATCTCGGCCAGGCGGATGAGTCCGCGCCCGGCCAGGCGGATGACCAGCCAGTCGTTGCCCGCGCCGCGGCGGCGCGCGGTCTCCCACCCTTCGGCCTGGTGGCGGGCCAGGCCGGGCGCCAGGACGTGGTTGGGCGAGGAGTAGAACTCGTCGGAGCAGGCGGTCACCAGGCCGCCGTTGGCCAGGGCCGCCAGGTCGAGGCCGAGCCCGTCGTACACGGACAGGTCCGGCCGCGCCTCGCCGTGCACCCGCAGGCGGGCGATGCCGCCGTCAGGGAACATGTTCAGCCGCACGTGGGTGTGGCGGCCCTCCCCGTCGACCTTGAAGTGGTGCTCGGCGTCGCCGCCCAGCGCGCTCCTGGGCACGATCTCCACCCATGTGGCCGCCGCCAGCTCGGCCGGTGACGGGTGGCCCGCCACCTCGGCCGCCTCGACGGAGGCGTACGGCGGATAGTTGCCCTTGAACCAGGCCGTGTCGATCACCACGCCGCGGATCACCCCTGGCATGCCGAGTCGTACCAGCGCCCAGTCGTGGCCGGGCTCGCGGCGGCGGCGCGTCTCCCAGCCGTCGTACACCTGCCCCTTGCTGCCGAACGTCTCCGCCTGGAAGGCGGGACGTCCGGGCCGGATCAGGCACTCCTTGTCGGCGAAGGACTCGTCGCTGGCGGCGACGACCGAGCCGCCGTGGCTGCGCAGCGCGAGGTCGGGCAGGCTGGTGAAGGAGTGCATCTAATCTCCAAAGCGCAGATTTCCGTACGGTGTGCCGTCGATAGGCCGGCCCCGGAGCCAGGTGGTCAGGACGGCGCCCTTGAGGACCCGGCCGTGGTAGGGCGTGACCGGGTTCTTGTGGTGCAGCCGCCGGACGTCCACCGGCTCGGTGACCGCCGGGTCGAAGGCGACGAGGTCGGCGTCCTTGCCGGGCTCGATCCCGCCCTTGCCCGCCAGCCCGGCCAGCGCGGCGGGGTTGGCCGACATCCAGCGGACCACCGCGCCGAGCCCGTGCCCTCTGCGGGACGCCTCGGTCCAGACCGCCCGCAGGCCGAGCTGGAGGGAGGCGACGCCGCCCCAGGCGGCGGCGAAGTCGGGCACCTTGAGGTCGGGGGTGGAGGGCGAGTGGTCGGAGACGACGCAGCTCAGCACGCCACCGGCGAGCCCTTCCCACAGCAGGTCGCGGTTGGCGGCCGAGCGGATGGGCGGGCAGCACTTGTAGGCCGTGTCGCCCTCGGGGACCTGCTCGGCGTCGAGCGTCAGGTAGTGCGGGCAGGTCTCGGCGGTGATCCGCACCCCGTCCGCCTGGGCCCTGGCCAGCACGTCCAGGCACTCGGCGCTGGAGACGTGCAGGATGTGCGCCCGTACGCCGGTCTCGCGGGCCAGCTCGACCACCCGCTGGACCGCGCTCCGCTCGGCCGCGCCCGGCCGCGACCGCAGGAACTGCTCGTACGTCGGGCCGTCGCACTCGGTCAGCAGCGCCGGATCCTCCGCGTGCACGACGAGCAGGCCGTCGAAGGCGGCGATCTCCGTCATCGCCGCCCGCAGCTGCGACGGTGTGAGCGAGGGGAACTCCTCCACCCCTGACGGCGACAGGAAGCACTTGAAGCCGTAGACGCCCTGCTCGTGCAGCGCCCTGAGCTCCTTGACGTTCGCCGGCACGGCCCCGCCCCAGAACCCGACGTCCACGTGGCACTGCCCTTCGGCGGCGCGTACCTTGGCCGCCAGCGCCGCCACGCTCACCGTGGGCGGCAGCGAGTTGAGCGGCATGTCGACGATGGTGGTGACGCCTCCGGCGGCGGCGGCCCTGGTGGCGGAGGCGAAGCCCTCCCAGTGGGTACGGCCGGGCTCGTTGACGTGCACGTGCGTGTCGACCAGGCCGGGCAGCAGCGCCAGGTCCCGCAGGTCGATCTCCTCTGCCGCCGGCGGCGCCGCGTCGTAGGCGTGCAGCGCCGCGATCCTGCCGTCCTGGACGGCGACGGCCAGGGCCTGCTCCCCGCCGGCCGTCACGGTCCTGCGCGACCTGATGACCAGGTCGTATCCGGTCACGAGGGCACCGTCTTTCTCGCGGGCACCGCTACGGCGCCGGGTCCGGGGGTGATGGTCATGCCAGGTGGTCGGCGGCCAGGCGGGCCGTCAGGTCGCGCAGCAGCGCGGCGGCCTGGGCCATGCAGCGGTCGGGGTCGGGCTCCAGGTCGGTGAGCGCGTAGGCGGCCGTGATGCCCGCCGCCTGGAGGTCGGCGTCGCTGAGCGTGCGGCGGCCGCAGACCGCGACCACGGGGACGCCCGCCTTGGCGGCGGCCTGGGCGACGCCGACGGGCGCCTTGCCGCGCAGCGACTGCTCGTCGAGCGAGCCCTCGCCGGTGATCACCAGCCGGGCGCCCCTGACGAGGTCGTTGAAGCCGAGCAGGTCGAGGAGGTATTCGATGCCGGGCTGGAGGTCGGCGTGCAGGAAGGCCAGCGCGGCGAAGCCGACGCCGCCCGCCGCGCCGGCGCCGGGGGCTCCGGCGACGCCCATGGGGCGCGGCCGGTCGTCGTGCTCGACCGCGCCGACCAGGCCGTGGGTGCGGGTGGCGATGGCGGCCAGGCGGGACAGCGCGGCTTCGAGCACGCGTACCTGGTCCGGGGTGGCGCCCTTCTGCGGGCCGTAGACGGCCGCCGCGCCGTGCGGGCCCAGCAGCGGGTTGTCCACGTCGGAGGCGACGACGAACTCCACGGCGGACAGGTCCAGGAGGCCGGAGATGTCGATGCGCTCCAGGTCGCGCAGCGCGGCCCCGCCGGGCGGCAGGTCGGCGCCGGCGGCGTCGAGGAAGCGGGCGCCGAGTGCCCGCACCAGGCCCGCTCCCCCGTCGGTGCACGCGCTGCCGCCCAGGCCGAGCACGACGCGGGTGGCGCCCTGCCGGACGGCGTCGGCGACGAGCTCGCCGGTGCCGTGGCTGGTGGCGGTCAGCGGCTCGGGGCCGCCGGGCAGCCGGCGCAGGCCGGACGCCTCGGCGAGCTCGACCACGGCGGTGTCGCCGCGCCTGGCGTAGGACGCTTCGACCGGCTCGCCCGTCGGGCCGGTGACGGTTCGGGTGACGCGGGTGAAGCCGCAGGCCACGGCCGCGTCGACGGTGCCGTCACCGCCGTCGGCGACGGGCAGCTCGACCGCCGGGACCGCCAGGGCCCCCGCCACGGCGGCGGCGACCTCGGCCGCCGTCAGCGAACCCTTGAACTTGTCCGGGGCGACAAGCACATGCTCAACCACTGCGCACTCCCACACGAGACGACACGGGGACCGGGGCCGGCCATGCCCCATCATCACACCTCGGCCTTGATCGCCCCGAACCGCCCACGGCCCACCTCGTCTAGGCTCCGCCGTACCGAATCGAAAGGAGGGGGTTCGTGCGGATCTCCACCGCGCAGAGGCGCGCCCGGCTGGGCGTGCGGCACCGGCTGGCGCGCAAGGCGGCGAGCGTCGAGGAGGCGGCATGGGCGGTCGTGGCGTTGCACGCCACCGACCCCGCCACCGTGTTCCTGTCGGCGGGCGCGCGCCTGACCGCGCCCGGCCCCGAGCCGGTCGAGCGGGCGCTGTACGAGGAGCGCACGCTGACCCGGATGACCGGCATGCGGCGCACGATGTTCGTGGTCCCGGCGGACCTGGTGCCTGTCGTGCAGCACTCCTCGACCCGGGCGATCGCGGTGCGGGAGCGCAGGTCGCTGGTGAAGGTGCTCAGCGAGAACGGCAGGGACGAGGCGTGGCTGGACGACGTGGCCGGCTCGGTGCTGCGCTCGCTGGCCGAGGTGGGCGAGGCGACGGCGAGCGAGCTGGGCGGGCTGGAGCCGCGGCTGCGCGAGCAGTTCAGGGTGGCGGTGGGCAAGCCCTACGAGGGGACGCAGAGCGTGGGCGGCCGCCTGCTGAACGTCATGGCCATGGAGGGCAGGCTGGTGCGGCGGGGCCGCCCGGCCGGCACGTGGATCAGCGGCCTGCACCGGTGGGGCGTCAGCCCTCCGCCGGCCGAGCTCGCGGCGCACGAGGCGCGGGCGGAGCTGGTGCGGCGGTGGCTGGCCGCGTTCGGGCCGGGCACGGAGGCCGATCTCAAGTGGTGGACCGGCTGGTCGCTGGGCCAGGTGCGCGAGGCGCTGGCCGCCACCGGCGCGGTCGAGGTCGAGCTGGCGGACGGCACCGGCCTCGTCCTGGCCGACGACCTGGGCGAGGTGCCGGACCCTGAGCCGTGGGCCGCGCTGCTGCCCGCGCTCGATCCGACGCCGATGGGCTGGCAGGCCCGCGACTGGTATCTGCCGCGGGCTCACCGGGCCGAGCTGTTCGACCGCACCGGCAACGTGGGACCGACCGTGTGGTGGAACGGCGAGGTGGTGGGCGGCTGGGCCCAGCGGCCCGACGGCGAGCTCGCGTGGCGGCCGCTGACGGACGTGGGCGCGGACGCCAGGGCGGCGATCGAGGCCGAGGTGGCCGGGCTGGCCGCGTGGCTCGGCGGGATCACGGTCACTCCTCGTTTCCGTACCCCGCTGGAACGGGAGCTGTCGAGCTGACTTTCGGGACGAACCCAGCGCCCGCTCCGGCGGGCGGGCGCGGTCCGGCGGGCGGGCGCGGTCCGGCGGGCAGGCGCGGTCCGGCGGGCAGGCGCGGTCCGGCGGGCAGGCGCGGTCCGGCGGGCAGGCGCGGTCCTAGCGGTCGGCGGCCAGGCGCATCAGGCGGCGGTGGGCCTCGGCGCCCGCCCGGCCGGTGGCGTCGTGCGCGACGGTGCGCAGTTCGCCGTCCTCCACCACCGTGCGCCCGCCCACCAGCAGCCGGGCCAGCGGCGGCTGCGGCCCGAAGACCAGCGCGCAGACGGGGTCGTCGACGGCCGCCGTGAACGGGCCGTCCACCCGCCACAGCGCCAGGTCGGCCAGCTTGCCCGGCTCCAGCGAGCCGAGCTCGTCCTGGCGGCCGAGGTTGCGGGCGCCGCCGAGCGTGGCCAGCTCCAGCGCCTGCCGGGCCGACAGCGCCTTCGGCCCGTACCTGGCGCGCTGGAAGAGCAGCGCCTGCCGCATCTCCCCGGCCATCGTGGTCAGCTCGGAGGAGGCGCTGCCGTCGACGCCGAGCCCGACGTTCGCGCCGCGCCGCAGCATCTCCGACACCCGGGCGATGCCGGCCCCCAGGCGTCCGTTGGAGGAGGGGCAGTGCGCCGAGCCGGTGCCGGTGGCGGCGAACCTGGCGATGTCGCCGTCGCTGAGGTGCACCGCGTGCGCGAACCACACGTCCTGGCCGAGCCAGCCGAGTTTGTCCATGTAGTCGACCGGCCGCATGCCGAACTGCTCCAGGCAGTGCTCCTGTTCGTCCAGGGTCTCGGCCAGGTGGGTGTGCAGGCGTACGCCCTTGTCCCTGGCGAGCCGGGCGGCCTCGGTCATCAGGTCGGCGCTCACCGAGAACGGCGAGCAGGGCGCGACCGCGACGCGCAGCATGGAGGAGAAGGAGGGGTCGTGGTAGGTGTCGACGGCCTCGGCCGTGGCGGCGAGGATCTCGTCGAGCTCCTCCACGACGACGTCCGGCGGCAGCCCGCCCGCCGACCGCCCGCGATCCATCGAGCCGCGCGCGGGGTGGAAGCGCAGGCCCAGCTCGCGGGCGGCCTCGATCTCGGCGGCGAACAGGTCGCCGCGGCCCTTGGGGAAGATGTAGTGGTGGTCGCTGGAGGTGGTGCAGCCGGACAGCGCCAGATGGCCGAGGCCCGCCGACGCGGCCCCTTTCACCACCTCGGCGTCCATGGCGGCCCACACCTCGTACAGCGCGACCAGCCACTCGAACAGGGTGGCGTCCTGGGCGAGCCCCTGGGTGGCCCACTGGTAGAGATGGTGGTGGGTGTTGACCAGGCCCGGGGTGGCCAGGCAGCCGGTCGCGTCGATCCGGGTCGTCCCCGGCGCGCCGGGCGACTGCGCCATGGGGCCGAGCTCGGCGATCCGATCCCCCTCGATGCGGATATATCCGGACTCGATCTCGGGTCCGATCACCGGCGCGATGTGCACATTCTCGATCAGCGTCACCTGGACTCCGCCTTCCGCGTGGCCGCCAGCCGCACGGCGTCCAGGATCTTCTCGTAGCCGGTGCACCGGCACAGGTTGCCCGCCAGGGCCTCGCGGATCTCCGCGTCCGAGGGCCGAGCCACGCGTTCGAGCAGGTCGTGCGCCTGCACGATGAGGCCGGGCGTGCAGAAGCCGCACTGCACCGCGCCGCACTCCACGAACGCCTCCTGCAGCGGATCCAGCCGGTCCCCCTCGGCCAGCCCTTCGACGGTCCGCACCTGGCACCCGTCGGCCTGCCCCGCGGCGACCAGGCAGGCGCAGACCGGCGCGCCGTCCAGGTAGACCGTGCAGGATCCGCACTCGCCCTGCTCACAGGCGTTCTTGGAGCCGGGCAGGCCGAGCCGCTCGCGCAGGACGTACAGCAGGCTCTCGCCCTCCCATACGTCGTCGGCCGTCTCCTCGCGGCCGTTGACGACGAAGCTGACGCGCATCAGGCGGCCCTCCTTCCCAGATGGTCGTGCCACGCCCAGGTGAGCGTGCGGCGGGCCATCACACTGATGGCGTGCGTGCGGTAGCCGGCGGTGCCGCGTACGTCGTCGATCGGCGAGGCGGCCCGCGCGGCCAGTTCGCCGAAGCGGCGCAGCACCGCCGGGTCGAGCGGCGCGTCCCAGTCGAGCTCACCGGCCAGGAACTCCTCTGCCTCCAGCGCCCGGCGCGGCGTGGGCGCCGCCGAGCCCAGCCCGGTGCCGACCCGCCTGTCCCCGGGATGCAGCGCGACCGCGAACGAGCAGACCGCGATCACCATCGCGTTGCGGGTGCCGACCTTGGAGAAGTACTGCGGACCGCTCGCCGCCGGGACGTGGACGGCCCTGATCAGCTCGTCCAGGCGCAGCGCGTTGCGCTTGACGCCGAGATAGAACTCCGCCGCCGGGATCAGCCGGACGCCGCCGTCCCGCGACTCCACCTCGATCACCGCGTCGGCGGCCAGCAGCGGCGGATGGCTGTCGCCCGCCGGCGAGGCCGCGCCCAGGTTCCCGCCGACGGAGCCGCGGTTGCGGATTTGCGGCGAGCCGACCGTCCGCGCCGCCTGCGCCAGTCCCGGCAGCGCGCCGCCGAGCTCACCGATGATCGTGCTGTACGGCACCGCCGCACCCACCCGGTAGCGCCCGTCCTGCTCCGACCAGGTCGCCAGCTCGGCCACCCGGGTGAGGTCCAGCAGCGCCACCGGGCGGCGCACGGCGAAGTTGATCTCCACCATCACGTCGGTGCCGCCCTGGAGGGGCACCGCGTCCGGCTGGTCCGCCTTGGCGGCCAGCGCCTCCGCCCACGTCGTGGGCCGCAAGAAGTCCATCGCTCTACTCCCAGGCGAATCCGGCATCAGGGGCGTCCTCCCGTAGCACACTGCCCTCGATCAGCCCGTACGGACGGTCGGCCGCGAAGAAGACCTCGTTGTCGTTGTCCAGCCCGAACGGCGACAGGTCCACCGGGAAGTGGTGCTTGTTCGGCATCGCCAGCCTGACCTCGCAGATCTCGGCGCGGGTGGTCAGCGCGCGCTCACCCATCGCGTACAGGGTCTGCTGGAGGGACAGGCTGTGCGTCTCGGCGAACGCCTGGACCAGGCAGTCCCGTACGGCGTCGTAGGAGCCGAGGTAGTCCCGCCCACCGCCCGTGTGCCGCCAGCGGGCGGTCACCGCGGTGGCCAGGACGCGGTCGGTGGTGGGCTGGAGGGTGGTGTACTCGTCGGTGAGGAAGCCGTGGAACTCCGAGCCGGTCGAGTTGAGCACGACCAGGTCCTTGAGCCCCGATACCACGGTGGTGCGGCCGTCGGCGTCGTGGTGGACCACGCAGGTGCGCACCTCGCCGCCTCGGCGGACGAAGGAGTGCTCGCCCCGGCGGTCCCAGCCATACTCCTCGATCTCCACCCTGGCGTGCCGGATGGTCGGGTGCGTCTCGACGAAGTGCCGGGCCAGCAGCAGCGCGAAGTCCTCGATCTGGTCCACGCCGTGCCGCTTGGCGAAGGCGTACACGGTGTTCTTCTGTGTGTCGGTCGGCAGCACGGCGGCGTTGTCGCCGGTCAGGTGCACGGCCGCCATGTCGCCGGACAGGCTGGAGCTGACGTTGACGTCCTTGATGTGGTGGCGGCCGCCGTCCCTGACGACCCGCACCAGCCTGGTCTCCGCCTTGCCGTAGCGGTTGGGTCCGAGAACGATCGACATCTAACTCCCTCGGTAGGTGGAGTAGGCGTACGGGCTGAGCAGCAGCGGCACGTGATAGTGGTCGCCGGGGTCGGTCACGGTGAAGGTGATGACGACCTCGGGATAGAAGGTGTCCGTCAGATAGCCGCCGGTGTCGAAGACGACCCGGTGCACGCCCGCTTCGGGCTCCCAGCCGCCGATCCGGCCGTCGCGGTCGGTGCGCCCCTCGGCGACCACCCGGCCCTCGTGCTCCAGCCGGACGAGCAGCCCGGTGGCGGGCCGGCCGGTGACCGCGTCCAGCACGTGCGTGGAGAAGCTCATCCGGCCTCCCCCACCAGCTTGCCGACGCGCAGCCGGGTGATCTTCGCGAGCTCCTCGCGGACCGTGCGCCGCTCGCCCTCCTCGTCGGCGGCCAGTCGCTCGCGCAGCCGCCGGAGCATCTCGCCGCCGGTCAGGCCGGTGGCGCAGATGAGGTAGACGTGGCCGAAGCGCCGCTCGTAGGCCTGGTTGCCCTCCGCCAGGGCCGCGCGCAGCTCCTCCTCGACGCCGGACTGCTCCTGCCGGGACCACGCCGACTCCTTGGCGGGGCCGCGTGCCCGCTCGCCGATCCTCGGATGCGCGGCCAGCGCCTCCAGGACCTGCGGCCAGGTCAGCTCGCGCACCGCCGCGCCGGCCGCGTCGGCGAGCGCGGCCGCGTCCTGGAACGGGCGGCGGGCGGCCACCGCCTCGGCGAAGGCGTGGCTGGCGCAGCAGGAGAGCAGCTCCTTCTCCGCGTCGCCCGGGTCGAGGGCGTTGAAGCCGGCCAGGCCGGGGGGCGTGTTGGGCATGACACGAGTAGACACACGCGGGCGGTGCCCGGTCCACCCGCCAGAGCTCTCAACTGCGGGAGGGCTTGGTCAAGACTTTTCGTGTCATGCTCCAACCCGGTCAGCGAGCGCGGACGCCGTCCAGGATCAGGACGCAGAGCGCGTCGAACTCCTCGTCGATCTCCGCCCGCCCCCAGTCCGCCGCGTGCACGGGAGAGTGAAACCGCAGCGAGGCGTCGAACACCGCACGCGCCGTCGCGGCCGGGTCCTGGACGGCGAACTCCCCGCGGGCCACCCCGTCGGAAATGATCTCCCGGAGCTGCCCCAGGAGGTGGTCGATGTGCTGCTCGATCACCTCGCTGGCGTCACCGAGGAGCGCCATGTACGTCGCGAACAGCTCCTCGTCGTCCAGCGCCTTCTTCCGCTTGGCCGCGAACAGGGTGGCCAGCCAGTCCCGCAGCCGGACGTCGGCGGGTCCGTCGCCGGCCATCACGGCGTCGAGCAGGGTGTGCGACTCGCGCAGCCATCGCTCCATGACCGCTTCCCGCAGCGCCGCCTTGCTCGGGAAGTGCCGATAGACGCTCCCGTGACTCACCTTCAGGGCTCGCGCCACGTCGACCACCGTGGCCTTGGCGGGCCCGTACCGGCGGAGAACCTCCACCGCCGCGCTGAGGATCTGGTCACGGGTCAAGCTGCCATCGGTCATATGCCCCAGTCTGTCAGCGCTCACTGTCGAGGGCCGTCATCATGGGGGCCGGGTAGCGCTCCCCCGCGGCCGCGCCGGCGGGCACGGCCGCCTCGACGCGCGCCACTTCCCCGGCGGTGAGCGTCACGTCGAGCGCCCCCAGCGCCTCGGTGAGCCGGTCCCGATGCCGGGCGCCGACCAGCGGGACGATGTCGTCGCCCCGCCCGAGCACCCAGGCGATGGCCAGCTGAGCCACCGTCACGCCCTTGGCCTCGGCGATCTCGCGCAGCGCCTCGGTCAGGGCGAGGTTGCGGGCCAGGTTGTCGCCGCTGAAGCGCGGGCCGTGGGCGCGGAAGTCCCCCGGCGGCAGCGCGCGGTCCTTCGTCCAGTGTCCGCTCAGCAGCCCGCGCGACAGCACGCCGTACGCGGTGATGCCGATGCCGAGCTCACGGCAGGTGGGCAGGATGTCGTCCTCGATCCCCCGCGACAGCAGGGAGTATTCGATCTGCAGGTCGGCGATGGGGTGCACGGCGTGCGCGCGCCTGAGCGTCGCGGCCCCCACCTCCGACAGCCCGATGTGCCGTACGCGTCCCTGCCGCACCTCCTCGGCGATGGCGCCCACGGTCTCCTCGATGGGCACCTGGGGGTCCAGCCTGGCCGGGCGGTAGATGTCGACGTAGTCGGTGCGCAGGCGGCGCAGGGTGTAGGCGAGTGCCGTCTTGACGGCGGCCGGGCGCACGTCGTGGCCGAGCCAGTTGCCGTCGTAGTCGCGCTGCGCGCCGAACTTGACGCTGATCCGCACCCCGTCGCGGTCCCGGCCGTCGAGCGCCTCGCGGATGAGGAGCTCGTTGTGCCCCATCCCGTAGAAGTCGCCGGTGTCGAGGAGGGTCACTCCCGCGTCGAGCGCGGCGCGGATGGTCGCGATGCCCTCGCTCTCGTCCGACGGCCCGTACAGGTCGGACATGCCCATGCAGCCCAGCCCGAGCGCGCCGACCTGCGGTCCGTTCTTTCCCAGAGTTCTCATGTCACGAAGTATCGCCTATCAGATGACAGATTTCAACTTTTGTCATTCCTTCTTCTGCGAGACGGGGCCTGACCTGCCCGGAGGTTCCGGCCACTAGACTGGGAGGCACCATGACCCCACGCTCTCTCATCGGCGGACACGTCTTCGTCACCGGCGGCCTGGCCAAGGGCGGCCTCGCCTACATGGACGACATCGGCGCCGAGATGATCCAGGTGTTCGTCACCAACCCGCGCGGCTGGGCGCTCACCCCCGGTAAGCCGGAGCAGGACGCCAAGCTCGCCGAGGCGGGCGTCGACACCTATGTCCACGTCCCCTATCTGGCCAACTTCGGCTCCCCCACCCCCGAGACGCTCGCCTCCTCGGTGGCGATCGTGCGCTACACGCTGGGGCGCGGCCGCGAGATCGGGGCCAAGGGCGTGGTGGTGCACACGGGCTCGGCGGTGTCCCAGCCCCGCGACGACGCGATGCGCCAGCTGCGCGAGCACCTGCTGCCGCTGCTCGACGAGATCCCGGAGGACGGGCCCGACCTGCTGCTGGAGCCGATGGCGGGCCAGGGCGCAATGCTCTGCGCCACCGTGCAGGATCTGGAGCCCTACCTGGACGCCTTGGAACAGCACCCCCGGGTGGGCGTCTGCCTCGACACCTGTCACGCCTTCTCGGCCGGTCACGACCTGACGGCCGAGGGCGGCGTCCAGGAGACGTTCGACCTGCTGCACAAGATCGCGCCCGGCCGGCTCAAGCTGATCCACGCCAACGACTCCAAGGACGCCTGCGGCTCCAAGAAGGACCGCCACGAGAACATCGGGGCCGGCCAGATCGGCGCCCGGCCGTTCGCGGAGCTCATGCGCCATCCCGCCGTGGCCGGGGTGCCGATCTGCATCGAGACGCCCGGCAAGGCCGACCAGCACCGCGCGGACATCGCCACGCTGAAGAGGCTGCGCGACGACGGCTGATCCGGCGTGACAGGGGCTGATCCGGCGTGACAGACGACGGCTGATCCGGCGTGACAGGGGCGCCCGCTCTCGCGGTCCGACCGCCCCCGTTTGGCCGGATCGCGGTCCGATCCCCGGCCCCAGCGGGCGCCCCTTCACGTGGTCGGCAGCGGGCCCGACCCCCCGGTCGAGGGCCCGACAGCCGTGGCGGCCCGTGTGACCACCATGGATCCAGCGCGTTCGGCGAGCCTTGCGGCTCCCCTCCTGCTGCGCCGGAGTGGCTCCGATGCCGAAACACTACGGTCGCGACCTACCGCACGACACCCCGTTGACCGCCGCCTCGCCCAACGGTCAGTAGTCATCGGTATGCGGGACGCGCCCGGACGGTGAGCGGTCCGCACCGGGCGACGAGCGGTGGCCTCCGGCGCGCTCCGAAGGCTCCGGCAGGTGCATTCTGGCCATCATCCGGCCCACTCCCCCGGGCACTCGACCCGGTGTGACCAGGGAAATCACCACCATCACGGCGAACGCGAGAGGCACCGCGACCGACGCGGGGTGGGACGTGGGCACGCCCAGGTTCAAGCCCGTCTGTTCGCACACCACGAGGGCGGCCGTCACGCCCCCGCCGGCCACCGCCCCGGCCAGGACACCGGCGTCGGTGAGCCGCCGCCACCAGATGCCGAGCAGCAGCAGCGGGCAGAGGGTGGCCGCCGAGAGACTGAAGCCGAGCATCATGAGCGGCATCGAGCCGCTGGGGTCCGTGGCCATGGTCAGGGCCAGCGCGGCGAGCGCCACGGCGAGCACGGCGCCGCGGAAGACGCTGGCGCCGGTGGCCCGCGAGACACAGGCCGAGATGGCGCCCCCGACCGCGCTCAGCACCCCGCACGCGGTGGCCAGGAAGGCGACGAACGCGCCGGCGGCCAGCAGCCCGGTCAGCAGGTCGCCGGCCGGTCCGGGCAGAATCCTGGCGGGCAGCAGCAGGACGATCTCGTCCATGACGCCGCCGCGCGCCACAACGGCGCTCAGCACGCCGTAGAGCGGCGGCACCACGCAGAACAGCGCCAGCATCGCCTGCGCCGCCACGATGGACCGCCTGGCCTCGTGACCGTCCAGGGCGACGTGCAGGCGGACGATCACATGCGGCAGCCCCATCGTGCCCAGCGCGCACGCCAGCAGCACCATGAGCGCCCCCGGCAGCAGTCCCGCCATCCCGTCGCCACCGCCCTGGGGAGCCGGGGCGAGGTCGGGGGCGGGCGCGTGCGCGGGAGCGGGGGCGGGGGCGGGGGCGGGGGCGGGGGCGGGGGCGGCCGAAGAGTCCGCGGCACCGTACGACGTTCCGACGGCGCCCTCCCAGAGCCCGTCCGGCAGGCCCGCGACGAAGGCCGTGACGTCGCCGGAGGGCAGGTCGTGCCACCAGACCGCCCACAGCACCACCCCCACCCCGACGAAGATCACCAGCTTCAGCCAGTACTGGGACGCCTGGACGCTCGTCACGCTGCCCGTCCCCCCGGCGAGGGCGATCGCGACCCCGGCCGCGGCCAGCGCCGCCCACCCCGCCCAGGCGGGCATGCCGGTCAGCAGCCGCACCACCACCCCCGCCGCGTGCAGCTGGGCGACCAGGAACGCCATCCCGATGACCAGCGAGAGCATCGTGGTGAGACAGCGCAGCGGCACCGACCCGAGCCGCCACTCGGCGAAGTCCGGCAGCGTGTAGGTGCGGGAACGGCGCAGCGGCGCGACGACGAGGGCGAGGACGATGACGAACCCGCCGGCCACGCCCGCCGGATGCCACCCGCCGCTCGCGCTGCTCAGCCCGGCCAGGCCCAGGCACACCGCGGCCGAGGTGAACTCGGAGCTGATCGCCGCCCCGTTGCGCCACGGCCGCACCGCCCGGCGAGCGGCCTGTAACTGCGCGGGGGCGCTGTAGCGGCGCGGGCGCGCGGCGCTCACCGAGATGCCCAGCAGCACGACGAAGGCGGTCCAGGACAGCACCGCGACGGTCATCGTTCGAGCCGCTCCGCGCGCTTGAGATGGTGGACGGCCAGCGCCACCAGGACGGGCTGCACCGCCAGCGTCAGCGCCACCCAGGCGCCGGGGGCGCGCAGCCAGAGCGCGACGGCGGGCAGCCCGGCGAGCGAGATCAGCGCGGCGGCGACGGTGGCCAGCGCCTGGCGTAACTGCCGGGAGACGAGCTCTCCCACGTCGGGGGCCTCGCCTTCGGGGGTGAAGGCGCCGCGCGGGCGGCCGGACACCCTACGGCGGCGGGTCACCGGGACCCGGCGAGCGGTCACGAGATCACTCCTCTGTGCTGGCGGACGAGCTGCTCGCGCACCTGCCGGCTGTGTCGCCTGCTGACCTGCAGGACCTCGGTGCCGACGGTGACCGTGACCCGGCCGCCCTCGAACCTGAGCTCGCTGACATGGCGGGCGGAGACCAGCGTGCTGCGGTGCACCCGGATGAAGCCCGCCTCCGCCCAGCGCCGCTCCAGCGCCGCCAGCGACATGCGCACCAGATAGCTGCCGTCGTCGGTGTGCAGGCGCACATAGTCGCCCTTGGCCTCGGCGAAGCGGACCGCCTGCTGCGGCACGAACCGGGTGCGGCCGCCGAGCTCGACCGGGATCACGTCGTCCTGGCCGGGCTCGGGGGCGGGCGAGGCGGCCACCTCCAGCCGGCGCACCGCCTCCGCCAGCCGCTCGGCCCGGACCGGCTTCAGCAGGTAGTCGACGGCTTCGAGGTCGAAGGCCTGCACCGCGCACCCGTCGTGGGCGGTGACGAAGACCAGCTTCGGCGGGCTGGGGAACCCGCCGACGAGCCGGGCCAGGTCGAGCCCGTCCAAGCCGGGCATCCTGATGTCCAGGAAGATCGCGTCGAGCCGCTCGCCGCCGCCCATCATCTGGACCATGTCCTGCATCGCCGCGACGCCGTCACAGGCGGTGATCACGTGCTCGACCCGGCGGTCCTGGCGCAACAGGTAGGCCAGCTCCTCCAGCGCGGGCTCCTCGTCGTCCACGGCCAGCACACGTAGCATGGCCCCTACGCTGCCGTACGAAGTCAAAGGTCACAACCCCTCACGTCACTCTGCGTAAAGATATGGTCACATATGGCCGAGTTGCGCCTTTGGCACCCGGAGCCGCACTCTCGTGCCCGCGCCCAGAGCCGTCTCGACCACCAGCCCGTAGCCGTCGCCGTAGATCTGGCGCATGCGCAGATCCACGTTGGCCAGGCCGATGCCGCTGCCCTCGCGGGTCGGGTCGTCGTCGAGCACCCTCCTGGCCCGCTCGGGGTCCATGCCGGTGCCGTCGTCCTCCACGGTGATGTGCGCCTCCGGTCCCGCGTCCCGGGCCACCACGCGGACTTCGCCGATGCCACCGCGGTCCCGCATGCCGTGCTTGATGGCGTTCTCGACCAGGGGTTGCAGGCACAGGAACGGCACCGGCACCGGCAGCACCTCCGGGGCCACCTGCAGGCTGAAGCGCAGCTTGTCGCCGAACCTGGCGCGCTCCAGCAGCAGGTAGCGGTCCACGCAGCTCAGCTCGTCGGCGAGGGTGGTGAAGTCGTGGGTCTTGGAAAGGGCGTACCGGGCGAAGTCGGCGAAGTCGAGCAGCAGTTCGCGGGCGCGGTTCGGGTCGGTGCGGACGAACGACGCGATCGTGGTCAGCGCGTTGTAGACGAAGTGCGGGGAGATCTGGGCGCGCAGCGCCCGCATCTCCGCCTCCAGCGCGCGCCGCCGCGAGGAGTCGAGCTCGGCCAGCTCCAGCTGGCCCGACACCCAGCGGCCGACCTCGGTGACGGTCCGCACCAGGCCCGCGCTCAGCTCCTCGTCGAAGACCGCCAGCGCGCCGACGATCGTGCCGTCGACGGCCAGCGGCACCACCACCGCGCCGTACGGCTCACCCGCGAACACCTGCGCCCGCCCGGAGGCGAGCGTGGCGCGCGCGTAGCCGAGGACGTCCTCGGCGCAGGGGCCGTCCCAGGCGAGCGCCACGTCGGTGGAGGTGATCGCGACGGCGTGCGTGCCGAGCAGGGCGTGCAGATGACGTACGGCCTTGCGGGCGGAGTCACGGGTGAGCCCGGTGCGCAGCGCGGGCGCGGCCATCGCGGCCAGGTGCAGCGTGGCGAAGGTCGCCTGATCGTTCCAGCGGGTCTCGATCCGGGTGCGGCGCCGCGCGACCCGGCCGAGCGTGTAGCCCAGGACGAAGGTCAGGCAGGAGAGCGCCACGCACCCGGCGGTCAGCATGCGGGCAACCGTAGCCAACAACGCACCGTGTCCGGGCGGAAACCGAGCGTTGTCCTACGCCGGGCCCTCCCCAGGTTCTTCCTGGTAGGAGTAGCGCTGCTCGTGCCAGGGGTCGGCGACGTTGTGGTAGCCGCGCTCCTCCCAGAATCCCCGGCGGTCGTCGACCAGATACTCGATGGCGCGCACCCACTTGACGCTCTTCCACGCGTACAGGTGCGGCACGATGAGCCGCAGCGGGGCGCCGTGCTCGGCGGTGAGCGGCTCGTCCCCGAAGGCGGTGGCCAGCAGCGTGCCGGGGGCGGTGAAGTCGGACGTCCTGAGATTGGCGCTGTAGCCGTAC
Organism: Nonomuraea glycinis; assembly: GCF_035920485.1. Lineage (GTDB taxonomy): Bacteria > Actinomycetota > Actinomycetes > Streptosporangiales > Streptosporangiaceae > Nonomuraea > Nonomuraea glycinis. Next base: position 6,390,379 of record NZ_CP109166.1, on the reverse strand, counting down.
TCGGCCCAGATCATCACGTGCCGGACGCCGGCGGCGGGCGGGACCGCCTCCAGGATGGTGGCCGGGGTGACGCCGCGCCACCGCAGGTCCATCATGGAGAACTTGGTGACGCAGTGGAAGTCCGCCGTGACGCTGGTGCGGGGCAGGCGCTCGAACTCGTCCCAGGCGAAGCCGTGCTCCTCGCCCGAGGCGGTGGCGCCGAACACCCGGAAGTCCCAGCTGGCCGGCTTGAACGGGGGGACCCTGCCGTAATGGACCACGGGTAGGCCGCGGGGGACGTACTGGCCTGGAGGCAGGCGTGACTCCGCCACGATCACTCTCCTCACGGGGTCTCGCGGTCTGGACCATCCTGCCATCGGGCGGGAGCCGGCTCGCCAGCGGGTCGGGGTGCGCTACCATGAGGGCACTATGCGCACCGCGATCGTTTTTTGGTATGGCGACGGACCTGTTGGTCGGACCGTTCGCCACCTGACGCTGCGCTAGCAGACAGGCGAACAGAAGGCCCCGGGTCCGAAAGGACCCGGGGCCTTCTGCGTTTTCCAAAGGAGAAGAACATGGTCATCGTGATGGGCCCTGAGGCAACCGGCGACAACGTCGCCTCGATCGTCACCGTCGTGCGGACGGCGGGAGTGGAAGCGTTCGTGAGTAAGGGTGTCAAGCGGACGATCATCGGCCTGGTGGGCGACGTGACGCAGCTCGACTCGGCCAACCTGCGCGGCATGCCGGGGGTGCGCGAGGTGATGCGGGTGTCGACCCCGTACAAGCTGGTCAGCCGGGAGAACCACCCCGAACGCTCTACCGTGCATGTGGGCGGGGTGCCGATCGGCCCCGAGACGGTGACGCTGATCGCGGGGCCGTGCGCGGTGGAGACGCCCGAGCAGACGCTGCTCGCCGCGCGGATGGCGCAGGCGGCGGGTGCGACGCTGCTGCGCGGCGGCGCCTTCAAGCCGCGCACCTCGCCGTACGCGTTCCAGGGCCTGGGCGAGCGCGGGCTGCGGATCCTGGCCGAGGTGCGGGAGGAGACGGGCCTGCCGATCGTGACCGAGGTGGTCGACGCGAACGACGTGGACCTGGTCGCCTCGCACGCCGACATGCTGCAGGTGGGCACCCGCAACGCGCAGAACTTCGCGCTGCTGCAGGCCGTCGGGGCGGCGGGCAGGCCGGTCATGCTCAAGCGCGGCATGAACGCCACCATCGAGGAGTGGCTGATGGCGGCGGAGTACATCGCGCAGCGCGGCAACCTCGACGTGGTGCTGTGCGAGCGGGGCATCAGGACGTTCGAGACCGCCACCCGCAACACGCTGGACGTGTCCGCCGTCCCGGTGGCGCAGCGCCTGTCGCACCTGCCGGTGATCGTGGACCCGTCGCACTCGGGCGGCCGCCGTGACCTGGTGCTGCCGCTGACCCGGGCGGCCATCGCGGTGGGCGCGGACGGCGTCATCATCGACGTGCATCCGCACCCCGAGCAGGCGCTCTGCGACGGCCCGCAGGCCCTGGTGGACACCGATCTGGGCGAGCTGGCCCAGGTCATGCGGGACTTCCCGGCGATGCTGGGCAAGTCGGCCGCGCTGGCCCTCAGCTAGAGGGTGTATTCCTGAATCGAGTCGGCGAGCTGGACGGCGAGTTCCTCGGCGTCCAGCCGCTTCTCGATCTGCTTGAGGTCCGCGATCTTGGCCCGGGTCTCGGCGCGCTTGGGGGCGAGCAGGCTGCAGCAGTCCTCGTCGGGCAGCTCGGAGATCGCCAGGGTGTCGATGCGCCGGGCCTCGGCCATGATCTCGGTCTTGTCCCAGCCCACCAGCGGGCGCAGGATCGGCAGCTCGACCGCGTGGTCCTGGGCGGTGATGTTGGTCAAGGTCTGCGAGGAGACCTGGCCGAGCGCGTCGCCGGTGATCAGCGCGGCGGCGCGGATGCGGTGGGCGACCTCCTCGGCCGTCTTGAGCATGAGCCGGCGCTGGGTGATGACCGCGAGCCGCTCCTGACCGGAGTTGCGGATGGACTGCTGGGCCTTGCCGAACGGCACCACCCACAGGCGCGAGCCGCCCTGGAACCGGTCGAGCTTCTTGACCAGGGCGTAGGCCTTGTAGATGGACTCGGAGGTGCTGAACGGGATGCCGGAGAAGTGCAGGAAGTCGACGTGCAGGCCGCGTCGCATCATGCGGTAGGCCGCCACCGGCGAGTCGATGCCGCCGGACATGAGCACCAGCGCCCGGCCGCTGCTGCCGACCGGCAGGCCGCCCTGGCCGGGCAGGCCGCCGGTGAAGACGAACACCTCGTCCCTGTCGACCTCGATGGACAGGGTCAGCGCCGGGTTCTTCAGGTCGACGGGCAGGCCGTACTCGTCGTTGATGGCGCCGCCGACGAGCCGGTCGAGCTCGTTGGAGCGGAGCGGGAAGCGCTTGTCGCGGCGGCGGGAGCGGACCGCGAACGACGCCTTGCGCTTGACCTCCTCGCGCTCGCCGACGAGCTCCAGGCCGGCCTTGAGCACGGCCTCGGGGTCCTTGGCGACGCGCCAGGCGGGGTGGATCCAGACCAGACCCGGCACGTCGGCGACGCGCTCGGCCACGGTCCGCGCCTGCTCGGCGGTGGCGCCCTCAGGCAGGAAGATCGCGATGACGCCGTGCCGCTTGCGCACGTCGAGCTTGATGCCGAGCTCCTTGAGCGCGTCGCGGATGTTGCTGATGAGGCGACGTTCGAACACCTCGCGGTTCTTACCCTTCAGGACGATCTCGCCCAGCTTGAGCAGAACACACGGCTCGCCCAGGGCAGACATCGTCATGGTGGAACCTCCGGAAGATGGGGAAATGCGCCGCTGGTACCAACGCATCGGTGCCCTGAGTTTAGTCCGGCTCCGGCGTCCGTTCGATGCCGTGGACACCATGAGGACTTCTCACGTTTCCGACAGGCCAGATTGACAGATAGTCGAGGTATCCATGCGAAAGGGACAGCACCCCTGGAAGAATCCGGAGACCCCTAATGCAAGGAATCTCCTGAATGTCCCCAGTTGACCATTTCACCCACGGCATGCTCACCCCGGCCCTCGCCTACGTGATGTCGTGCGTGGGCTCGATGCTCGGGCTGCGGCTCACCGCGCAGGCCCACGCCTCACGAGGCGCCTCGCGGATCCGCTGGCTGCTCGGGGCTGCGGTCTCCATCGGTGGCACCGGCATCTGGGTCATGCACTTCATCGCCATGATGGGCTTCGAGGTCCAGGGCACCCAGATCCGCTACGACGTCCCGCTGACCGTCGCCTCGGTGGTCGTCGCCATCGTGGTCGTCGGCACCGGCCTGTTCCTGGTCTCCTATGGCCAGGGCCGGCTGCTCCCGCTGCTCGGCGGCGGCGTACTGACCGGGCTCGGCGTGGCCAGCATGCACTACCTCGGCATGTACGCCATGAACATGTCCGCGCACGTCTCCTATGACCGCACCCTCGTGATCGCGTCCGTGATCATCGCGGTGGTCGCCGCGACCGCCGCCCTGTGGTTCACGCTCCGAGTCAGAAGCCCTGTCTGGATCACCGGGGCGGCCATGGTCATGGGCCTGGCCGTGGCCGGCATGCACTACACCGGCATGTTCGCGCTGATCATCACGCCGGCCGCGCAGCCGGGGGACGTGGGCGGCGCCGACGCGCTCGACTTCCTGGTGCCGCTCATGACGGTGATCAGCCTCATCACGCTCACCATGCTGCTCATGGTCATCCTGTCGCCGTCCGAGCGGGAGCTGAACGAGGACGCCGAGCTGGTGGCCCGCCTGGAGCGGCGCCGGCAGATCACGCAGGAGCAGCAGTTCGTCTATCCGGCTCAGGCCCCCGCCCCGGCTCCCCCGCCGGCCCCCGCCCCGCCGGCCCCTGCCCCGGCTCCCCCGGCCCCGCGTCCGGTGCCGGTCCTGCCCGCGCCCACGTACCACGGGCCCGCCCCCGCGGCCGGGCGGCATCCCGGCTACCCCGCGCCCGCCGACCAGCAGCCTCCGATGCGCGGCCGACGCCGCTAGTCGGTTGCCATTTTCACCACCCGCCCCACATACTCCCTTCATCGAGATCGAGGGGCAGGTATGTCCGCTATAGACCACTATGCTTACGGGTTGCTGACGCCCGTCGTCGCCTACGTCATGTCCAGCGTGGGCTGCATGCTCGGCCTGCTCCTCACCTCGCGCGCCCGCCTGGTCAACGCCAAGGAGAGCCGCTACTGGCTGGCGGGAGCCGCCATCGCGATCGGCGGCACGGGCATCTGGACGATGCACTTCATCGCCATGACGGGATTCGCGGTGCACGGCACCGCGATCCGCTACGACGTCCCCCTCACCGTCGGGTCGGCGATCATCGCCATCGTGGTCGTCGGCGCCGGCCTGTTCCTCGTCCGGCAGGGCGGCGAGCGGCCGCCGTTCCTGTTCGGCGGCGGCGCGCTGACCGGGATCGGCGTGGCGGGCATGCACTACCTCGGCATGGCGGCGATGAACATGTCCGCGCACGTCTCCTACGACCCGCTGCTCGTGGCGGCATCGGTGCTCATCGCCATCGCGGCGGCGACCACGGCCCTCTGGTTCACCCTGCGGGTCCACGGCGCGCTGCGGATCGGCGCCGCGGCGCTGGTCATGGGCGTCGCGGTGACCGGGATGCACTTCACCGGCATGTACGCGCTGTCGGTGGAGGTCCACCCGGAGACGGCGCCAATCGCCGGGGCCAGGCCGATCGACTTCATGCTGCCGGTGATCGTCGGGATCAGCGTGGTCACCATGGGATTGCTGCTGGCCCTCGTGCTCTCCCCGTCGGAACGGGAGCTGCGCAGGGAGCAGGAGTTCCTCGACCGCCTCCGGGACCAACGCGGCGGCGACGAGCCCCCGGCGGCCGGCAAGGGCGCGCCGGAAGTGGATCTCTTCGGCACGCCCCGCGGTCCAGCTGTCTCTTAAGCGGCGCTCTGTTCGCCTCAGCGGCGAGGAGGACGAATCCGCGCCGGGCCCAGCGCTCAAGGGCGGACGAGCACCTTCCCGACCGCGCCCTTCTCCACGGCCGACTGCGCGGCGGCTATGTCGCTGAGGTCGTAGTCGGAGACGGGCAGCGTGGTGAGTGCGTCCGCCTCGATGGCGGCATTCGTCCATGACGACAGCCGCTTGAACTCCGCTGCGGAGACGGTGTACATCAGCGCGAACTGAATCGACGCGTTCGCGCTGGCCAAGGGCAGGATCGGTATGCTGGGCCGTTCGGCTTCCCCTGCGTAGACGGCGATCACGGCATTGGCTCCGATGACGGCGGCGTCGGTGTCGATGTTCGCCCCCAGCGCGACCTCGACGATTCGATCGACCTGGCCGGCGGACGCCAGGATCCTTTCCGCGACGTCCTCCTCGCGATAGTTCAGCACGAGGTCGGCGCCCGCGGCACGCGCCAGCTCCCCCTTCGCCTCCGAGCTGACCGTGGTGATCACGTGGGCCCCCGCATGCTTCGCCAACTCGATCGCGAAGTGCCCGACGGCTCCCGCGCCCCCCGCGACGAGGACTGTCCGCCCTCGCACCGCGCTGGGATCACCACCGAGGCAGTACGCCGCCGTCAGCGCGGGAACACCGAGGCAGGCACCGAGCTCGTCCGACGCGTTGCCGGGGAGCGGGACCACTTTGTCCGCCGGTACCACCGCGAACTCGGCGGCCGTGCCGTACCGGTTGCCGGCCGCGGCCAGATAGAGCCACACGCGTTGGCCGACGGCGAACCCGGTCACCCCTGGGCCGACGGCGTCCACCCGGCCGGCACCGTCGTGATGGGGTACCTGGAAACCGTCGGGATCGCGGCCGGTGAGTCCGGCGCGGGCCTTCCAGTCCGTGGGATTCACGCCGGAAGCCGAGATCGCGACGCGTACCTCTCCCGCCTTGGGGTCGGGCACATCCAACTCGACGAGCTCTAGCACGTCCGGTGCGTGCCCGGTTGTCCGATAAATTGCTGCTCTCATGTAACACATGGTGCCCAGGTCTGGTTGGAGCGCGGCACAACCTCGTCGCGGCAGAGTTGGTCGCACCGCTATACCAAGACATACCCGGGTGGCGAAGAGTGAGCGGCGTCACACCCACACAGGCCCCGAGTGGGAGAAGTGAGCGCCTACGGCATCTGGTGCGGCTGGTCTGACCGAGTCGCCGCGCCGGATGGGCAGAGCCGCTCAGCCCACGAGGTCCACAGGAGCCACCTATGAGCACGACACAAGAGCCGGTGGTCACCGGCCCCCTGACCGAGCGCGAGATCCTCGCCATCCAGCACCTCATCGCCGAGATCGCGTTCGCCTTCGACAGCGGCGGCGACTACGCCGTACGGCTGGGCGAACTGCTGGCCGGCGACGTCCAGTACGAGAACCCCGGGAAGACGCACCTGCACAGCCTGGCCGAGCTCGTCGAAACGCTCGAGAACTCGGCCGACCCCGCGTTGAGCCACCACCTGTCCACCATGACCGTCCAGCCGGCGGGACCGGGCACGGCGACCTGCCAATCCAAGGTGCTGACCTTCCGCTCGGGTGGACGGCTGAGCGTCGGCGAGTTCACCGACACGGTGCGCCGACAGCCGGACGGCCGCTGGCAGCTCACCCACCGGCTCGTGCGCCCGATCATCTGACCCACTCGGAGGAGACCCATGACCATGCCCTTCGGGCCGATTCGGCAACTCGGCTACATCGTCACGGACATCCACGCGGCCATGCGCCAGTGGATCGACGGCCCAGGCGTCGGGCCGTTCTACTACCTGGAGAACGACGGCGCCCTGGCGCAATCCGGTGGCGTGCAGATCGAGCTGATCCAGCTGCGCGACGACTCGCCGTCGTTCTTCCACACGTTCGTCGGCAAGTACGGCGAGGGCCTGCACCATGTCGCCTTCTGGACCGAGCACTTCGACGCCTGCGTGGAGGCCGCGCTGGCCCGCGGGTACGTCGAGATCCACCACGGCAGATCGGGACGCGGCAGGCCCGACGACCGGTTCGCCTACTTCGACGGCGGGGCCGCCGACGGCACCGCCATCGAGATCTCCGAGCGAGGGGTCGACAAGCGCGCGCTGTTCGACGCGATCGCCCAGGCCGCCGAGGGCTGGGACGGCACCGGGCCCGTCCGCGACATGGCGGCCCTGCTGTCCGAGATCACCGGGACGGGAAACGGGACGGGGCCGCGATGAGAGCAGTGCTGATCCAGCGTCACGCCGACGGCGCGACGCTCGCCCTCGGCGACGTCCCGGAGCCGAAACTCGGCCACGGCCAGGTCCGGATCGCCGTCCGCGCCGTCTCGGTCAACTACGTCGACCGGTTCGTGCCTCAGGGCGGGTACGGCAAGCCCCCCGCGGACGGCGTTCCGTGGGTGGCGGGCCTGGACGCCGCCGGGGAGGTCACCGAGGTCGGCGACGGCGTCACCGGCGTGCGGGCCGGTGACCGGGTGATGGCCATGGTGCCCAGCAGCCTGGCGGAGCAGGTGGTCGCCGACGCGCGGTTCACCGTCCCGATCCCGCCGGAATGGTCCCACGAGGAGGGCGCGGCCGCGATCGTCGCCCTGCTGACCGAATGCAGCGCGCTGACCGCCGCCGACGGCCTGAGTGCCGGCGAAAGCGTCGTCATCACCGGCGCCACCTCGGGCATGGGGCTGCAAGGAGTGCAACTCGCACGGCATCTCGGGGCCGGTCGGATCATCGCCGTGGCGCGATCGGACCGCGCGGACGACGTCCTCCACCGCCTCGGCGCCGATCTCGTCCTGCACAGCCCGGGGCGCGGCTTCGCGAAGCACGTGCTCGACGCGACCGGCGGGACGGGCGCCGACGTGGCCGTGGACCACGTCGGCGGGAGCTACTTCCCCGACCTCGTCGCCGCGGCGGCGATCAACGGGCGGATCGTCAACGTCGGGCGTGCCGCGGGCGCGGAGGCGACGGCGGATCTGGAGGCGTTCTCGCTGAAGCAACTCACCCTCCGCGGGGTCACCTTCCGCACCCGCACCCCGGCCGAGCTGACCGGTCTCTACCAGCAGGTCCGGAATCTGGACCTCACGAAGCTTCGCCCGGTCATCGAGCGTGTCGTCCCCTGGCAACAGACCGAGGAGGCGCAAGGACTCCTGTCCACCGGCGCCGTCGTCGGGAAGGTCGTCATCCGGGTCGCCGTCGAGGACTAGCACGTCCGGGGCCGTCCCTCGCGACCTCCACCCCCCTTCGCACCAAGGAGTACGGTCATGACAACAGATCAGCGGGGGACGTCCCCCTCCCACTCTGTGAAGCACACGCGGCGTGCGGCCGCCGCGAGCTTGGGCGGGACGATACTCGAGTACTACGACTTCGCCATCTACGGGCTGGCCTCGGCCCTGGTCTTCGGACCGCTCTTCTTCCCCTCCGCCGATCCGACGGTGGGTGTGCTGGCGTCGTTCGTCACCTTCGGCGTCGGCTTCCTCGCCCGCCCGCTCGGCGGCATCGTCTTCGGCCACTTCGGTGACCGGCTGGGGCGAAAGAACGTCCTCGTCACGACGATGCTCATCATGGGCGTGTCCACGGTGCTGATCGGCTGCCTCCCCGGATACGACTCGATCGGTTACTGGGGAGCGGTGCTGCTCGTCCTGCTCCGGCTCGCGCAGGGATTCGCCTTCGGCGGCGAACAACCCGGTGCGGTCCTCCTCGTCGCCGAGCACGCCGCCGAGGGGCGCCGAGGGCTGTTCGCCTCACTGCCCGGAGCGGGCGTGTCCTTCGGCCTGGTCCTCGGCAATCTCGCGTTCCTCGCCGTCAACAACACCATGGACCCCGCGACGGTGCTGACGTGGGGCTGGCGCATCCCGTTCTGGGCGGGCGGTCTCCTGGTTCTCATCGGACTCCTGATCAGGTTCGGACTGGCCGAGACCCCGGACTTCGAGCGGAACAAGGCGAACGATCAGGTGTCGGCCTCCCCGATCCGCGACGTCATCCGTACCCACCCGGCCCAGATCCTGCTCGCCGGCGGCGTACAGGCAGGCCAGGCGGTGGCGTCGTACATCACCGTCATCTACAGCCTGGCGTACGCACGCGAGCACGATGTGCCCGCCTCACTGCCGCTGCTCGGGATCATTCTCAGCGGCGCGCTGCACCTCGCCCTCGTCCCCGCCGCGGGCGCCCTGTCCGACCGTTTCGGCAGGCTGCCCACGTATCTCGCGGGCGCGGTGTTCATCGCGATCACCGCGTTGTTCTTCTTCCCCATGATCGGGAGCGGTTCCGCGGTGCTCGTGCTCTCCGCCTATCTGCTGCTCTTCGGCATCGGCTGGGCCGTCATCACGGGCGTCTACCCCGTGATGATCGCCGAGGCATTCGCCACGAAGGTCAGCTATTCAGGCTTGTCCCTGGGCATGCAGCTCGGGGTCGTCATCGGCGGTCTGACACCTTTCGTCGCCACACTGGTCGCGACGTTGCCGAACGGCTCGACCCTGCTCGGCATCGGCCTCTCGGTAGTCGTCCTGCTGTCCGGCTGGTGTGCCGCGGCGATCGTCCGGCGCACGACCCGGGCGGGCGTGGCCGCCACCATCGACCAGCCCGCCTGATTGGAGGCTGCTACAACGGGCGTGCGGCTGGGCCGCAAACTCTCTCCGCGACCGGGCGATTCATGTCGTCTCGTCCGGGTCCGCGGCGAGGGCCCAGGCCACTTCGAGCAACGTATCCGCGGAATCCAGGTTCGCCCCGGTGATCTCCGCGAAGCGCGCGAGCCGGTAGCGAAGGGTGTTCTGGTGGACGACCAGTGCCTCGGCCGCGCGGGCCACGTTCTTGTCCGCGCTCACGTAGGCGCGGACGCTGCGCCAGATGAGCGCGCCGAACTCGCCCATCGGGTCGAGCGGCGCTCGGTAGCGGCGTAGCAGAAGCGAGGTGACGGCGTCGTCCCGGTCCACCGCGAGCCGCCAGCCGATGTCCTCGATCCTGCGCCGGCCGCGAACGCCATGCTGCCGCATCCAGTCGTAAATGCGGGTCGCGAGCTCGAACGAGCCCGCGACCTCGGGCAGCGGTGCCGCAGGGCCGAGCGCGACGACGTCCTCGCCGGCCAGGACACCGATGGGGCCGGACAGCAGCCCGAAGCAATATCCGTCGGCGACCACGACCAGGCCGGTCGCCCGCGTTTCCAGGCGACGTCGCAGGGCCTCCACCGACGCGCCCTGCGCGGTGCCTGCCTTCACCGTCAGGTAGTCGATGGTGGTGTCCAGGCCGAGCTCCTCCGCCCGCGCGTGAACCTCGGGAACCGGGAGCCCTCCGGCGAGGACCTTCTCCAGGAACTCCGCGCGCAACTGGGAGTGCCGCAGCGCGCCGGTGAGCTGCCGGCTCCGAAAAAGCGCGGTCATCTGATTGGTCATCAGGTCGCTCAGTTGCCAGAGCACGCGGACGGCATTGAGCACCTCGGCCACGTCGACGTCCTGTTCGGCCGCGATCTCGATGAATCGTTCCTGGATGACGCCGATGGACTTACGCCAGCCCTGGATCCCGTCCTCGACCCGGAGCCCCTGCCCGAGGCGCTCGTCGACCCGGATGGTCAGGGCCTCGACATCGCGGTCGTCAATGACGGGCGCCCCGGCGAGAAGCGAGTCGCGGACGGTCTCCAGGTTCATCCGGACCGACGCCTCGATGGCGCTGCGCGGCACCACCGCGTACGGCGGCCGTTGCTCGTCGCCGAACGCGACGGTTCGCGCGACGAGTTCGTCGACGTCGTCCATCAGCCTCGCCACGCTGTCGCGAAACGATCGCCCGGCGACATCGGCGGGCAGTGCCGATGGTTCCAATTCCTGCCTCCTGTCACAGCATTCTGCCAGACGTTGTAGCGGCGTCCAATCGCGGTCGCCGACGGTTGGGGCGCTCGCCGTAGAAGCGGGGGCGGCCGCACTGGACCATCGAGTCGTTGAAGCACTGCGCAGGCGGCGACACGCCGGCCGGTCAGCAGTGCCACAGGTCGATGAGAGGAGCCGGCTGATGAGCAGCGCTGCCGACATCGCGACAAACCTCATATCGCCGTCCAAGCCGCCCCGCGTCGGCGCCGACGGCACGTCAAAGGGACGTGGGGAGTGAGGATCACCGAATTCTTCGATCGCGGGCTCCGTCAGAACCCGGACGGTCCGGCGTACATCATGGACGGCCGCCAGTGGACCTACCGCGAGGCGTACACCTTGTCCTGCCGGGTGGCGCAGGGGTTGAGCGCCGCCCTGGAGCCAGGCACGAAGGTCGCCGTCCTGTCGCCGAACCACCCGGAGGCCTGGATCTGCGTGATCGGCAGCTGGCGGGCCGGAATGCTCTGGGTGCCGCTGAACCCCGCCATGCCGCAGGAGGAGACGGCCGAACTCGCCGCGGCCTTCGACTGCGAAGCGATCTTCTACCACTCGTCGATGGCAGGCGTGGTGGAGTCGCTCCGGGGCAAATCGCCTGGTCTCCGATTGGCCGTATGCCTCGACCGGGAGATGGCGGACGAACCCGAACTGCACCGCTGGTGCGCCGCCTACCCCGCCGAACCCCCGGACGTCCGGACCGCGATCGACGACGTCGTCGCGATTCCGCCGACCGGTGGGACGACGGACAGGCCCAAGGGCGTGATGAGCACCCATCGCAACTTCCACACGTCCACCGCTCACCTGCTGATGCTGCTGGGCTACGAGGCCCACCAGCCGATCGTCAACCTCGCCGCAGCGCCGATGACGCACACCAGCGGGCTCCTCAGCCTGCCGGCGACGGCGCGGGGCGGCACGGTCGTGGTCCTGGAGAAGGCCGACCACACGGTGCTCGCCGACGTGGTCGAAAAGTACGGCGTCACCGAGATGTTCCTGCCCCCGACGGTGATCTACCGCTGGCTCGACCATCTGGAGGGCCAGAAACGCGACTTCTCATCGCTGCGCTACCTGATCCATGCCTCCGCGCCGATGTCGGTCGACCGGCTCAGACAGGCCATCGACGTCTTCGGGCCTGTCATGACGGCCGCGTACGGCCAGACGGAGTCCCCGGGAACCATCGCGCTGATGCGATGCGCGGAACTCTTCGATCCGGACGGCGGCCTCAATGAGACGCGGCTCGCCTCCTGCGGCCGGCCGACCCCGCTCATCTCCTTCGAGATCCGCGACGACAAGGGCAACGCCGTGCCCCGGGGGACGGCGGGCGAGATCTGCGTGCGCGGGGACACGGTCATGGCGGGCTACTACGCCCAGCCCGAGCAGACGGCGGCGACGGTGGTGGACGGCTGGCTGCACACCGGCGACATCGGCCACCTCGACGACGACGGCTACCTCTACATCACCGACCGGAAGAAGGACCTGATCATCTCGGGTGGTTTCAACGTGTACCCGAGCGAGGTGGAACAGGTCCTGTGGAGCCATCCCGCGGTGGGTGACTGCGCCGTCGTCGGCATTCCGCATCCGGACTGGGGTGAAGCGGTGACCGGCGTGGTCGAGCTGCGTTCAGGGGCCGACGCCACCCCCGAGGAGCTCATCGCCTGGTGTCGCGAGCGGCTGGGTGGCGTCCGGGCTCCGAAGAGCATCGACATCGTCCGGGAGCTCCCGCGCAGCCCCAACGGGAAGGTTCTCAAGAATCGTGTGCGCGAGCCGTACTGGCGTGGCGTCGACCGGCAGATCTGACGCCTGCCGCAGAAGACCGAAGGAGAACCCCCATGGCATCCGACGAGCCGATCCGACGGCGACGCCGTCTTCCGCGGTGGTCAGACCTCACCGACGTGATCGACCTGCGCGCCTTCGCCCCGCCGACGACGGAGCACCGCCTCGCCCGCGCCCGCAGCCTCGGGGATCTGCGTGCGATCGCCCGGCGGCGCGTTCCCCGCGCCGTGTTCGACTATGTCGACGGCGGCGCGGAGTCGGAGATCAGCCTGGCCCGTGCCCGTGCGGCCTACCGGGACGTCCACTTCCACCCGGCGGTACTGCGCGACGTCTCCCGGGTCGAGCTCGGCCGCGTGCTGCTCGGCAAGCAGTCGGAGCTCCCCGTCGTGCTCGCACCGACCGGCTACACCCGGATGATGCACCACGACGGGGAGGTGGCCGTGGCGCGCGCCGCCGCGCGGGCGGGCATCCCGTACACCCTGTCGACGATGGGGACCACGTCCGTCGAGGACCTCGTCGCCGCCGAGCCCACCGGCCGGAAATGGTTCCAGCTGTACCTCTGGCGCGATCGGGCGGCGGGAGATGACCTCGTCAAGCGGGCCCTGGCGGCCGGCTACGACACCCTGATGCTGACCGTCGACACACCGGTCTCCGGCGCTCGGCTACGGGACCTGCGCAACGGCCTGACCATCCCACCGATGATCGGCCCCCGGACGCTCGCCGACATGGCTCTCCATCCGCGCTGGTGGGCGAACCTGCTGACCACCGATCCGCTGAGTTTCGCGTCGTTCGGCTCCTGGAAGGGGACGGCCGCCGAGCTCGCCGACAGCCTGTTCGACCCCAGCGCGGGCATCGACGACCTCCGCCGGCTACGCGGCGCCTGGCCCCACTCGCTGGTGGTGAAAGGGATCCAGACCGTCGAGGACGCCCGCATGGTGGTCGACGCCGGAGCCGACGGCGTGGTCGTCTCCAACCACGGCGGGCGGCAACTGGACCGGGCGGCGACGCCGTTGCGGGTGCTGCCGCACGTCCGTGCGGCCGTCGGCGACCGTGCCGAGGTCTTCGTCGACGGCGGTGTCAGGTCCGGAGCGGACGTCGCCGCGGCGATCGCCCTCGGGGCGACAGGCGTCCTGGTGGGCCGGGCCTACCTCTACGGCCTGATGGCCGGCGGGGAGCGAGGCGTGGACCGGGCGCTGGACATCCTGCGCACTGAGCTGACCCGTACCCTCCGCCTGCTCGGGGTCGCGGAGATCGACGCGCTCCCGAACGGCCGTGCCACGCTGGGCGACCCGGCAGCAGGAAACGCACAGAGTTGACGACACCCGCTCAAGGAGCACCGATGTTGTTGTCCCAGCCCATCGACGACTTCCGCCTCGCCTACGACCGGCATGGCGACCCTGCCGGGTCCCCCGTCCTCCTGTTGCACGGCTGGCCGGGTGACCGGACCGACCATGCGGCTGTGGCCGAACGGCTCGCCGGCACCGGGTTCGACGTCGTCGTGCCGGACCTGCGTGGGTTCGGGCAGTCAGACAAGCACGACCGGGATCCCGCCGAGTGCTACGGCGCCCCGGCCCAGGCGCGCAGCGTGGCCGGGCTGCTCGACGAGCTGGGAGTCTCGGCGGCCGTGGTCGGCGGTTACGACATCGGCGGCCGCGTCGGCTCGCAGCTGGCCGTCGACCGGCCGGACCTGGTGCGCGCCCTGGTGGTCACCCCGCCGGCCCCGGGCGTCGGGCGGCGGGTCCTCGACGAGCATCCGATACGCGAATTCTGGTACCAGTCGTTCCACCAGCTCGAACTCGCCCGCGATCTGATCGACGGCGACGTGAGCCGCGCCCGCGCCTACCTGAAGCACTTCTGGTCACGCTGGTCCGGCCCGGACTACACCGTCGACGACGAGCGGCTCGACCACCTCGCCGCCGCTTACGGCGCTCCTGGGGCGTTCGTCGCGTCGATCGGCTGGTACCGCGCAGGGAGCGGAATGGTCGCCCGCGCGCTCGCCGAGACCGAGCCGGACCCCGCCGACCGGATCGCCGTCCCGACGACGTTCCTGTGGCCCGAACATGACCCGCTCTTCTCCCGCGCGTGGTCCGACCGGCTCGACGCGTTCTTCGCGGACGTGACGGTGGTGCCCGTGGACGGGGTCGGGCACTTCGTGCCCGTGGAGGCACCCGGCGTGTTCGCCGACACGATCGCCGCGGTCGCGGCGTAACCCCGCCCCTGGCGGACGGCCACCGACCTGGTCCAGGTCGATCCGGGGCCGGTGTTCGCCACGCCCGGCGACAGGACTCCCTCAACACCGACGATGACAGGAGCAGCAGATGTACAGCGACTACGCATTCCTCAAGGTGGAGCCGGGGGCGGATCGAGTCCTCCGGATCACCATGAACCGCCCCGAGAAGCTGAACGCGTCCGGCGAGATCGGGCACGCCGAACAGGGCCGCATCTGGCGTGAGTTCGACGCCGACCCGGAGATGAACGTCGCCCTGATCACCGGCGCGGGACGTGCCTTCTGCGCGGGCGGTGACATCAAAGAGGGCAACGGGCCCCTCCCCGTCGACACGCGCGACGGCCGCGCCCTGGTGCGCAACATGATCGCATGCCGCAAGCCGATCGTCTCCGCCATCAACGGGGTCGCGGTCGGCGGTGGCCTGGCGATCGCCCTGCTCGCGGACATCTCGATCGCCAGCGAGCGAGCGGTGCTCATCGACGGCCACGTCAGACTCGGTCTCGCGGCGGGCGATCACGCCGCCCTCGTGTGGCCCCTCGCGATCGGCATGGCCCGCTCGAAGTACCACCTCCTGCTCGGCAACCGGATCACCGGCCGGGAAGCCGCCGAGATCGGGCTGGTCGGCACGTGCGTCCCCCACGAGGACCTCATGACGACCGCGAACGAGATCGCGACGCGGCTCGCCGAGGGGCCGCAGTTCGCCATCCAGGGCACCAAGGCGGCGTTGAACGACTGGTACCTGCACAACATCGGCATCTTCGAGCACTCGCTCTACGTCGAAGCCCTCAGCGCGACGCTGCCGGACGCCGAGGCCGGAATCCGTGCCGTGCGCGAGGGCACCGAACCCGAGTTCCCCGGGGCCGTCAACTCCGACAGGTACTAGCCCACGCCCCTTCCCGACCCCCAGCCAGACAAGAGAAGAGGAACTCGCACATGCAGCAGATCGCCGTCTCGTCCGACATCCCGCTGGAGATCGCCGTCGACGCGATTCCGGACGATGACCGGGTGTGGGTCCCGCAGGCCCCGGGCGTCTTCTTCCGCCCGCTGTTCATCAACACCGTGACCGGCCAATGGTGCAACCTTCTCAAGGTGACCAAGTCAGGCATCGTCTCCCGTCACAGGCATCCCGGCATCGTCGTCGGATACGTCATCGCGGGCGAGTGGAAGTACGACGAGCACGACTGGACGGCTCGCGCCGGAGGGTTCGTCTACGAGCCGCCCGGCGAGATCCACACCCTGCGGGTTCCCGACCACTGCCAAGAGATGATCACCTTCTTCAACATCAGCGGCGCGATGATCTACCTCGACGAGGACGGCCGCCAGATCGGCTACGAGGACGCCTTCACCAAGTTGGACATGTGCCGCGCCCACTACGCGGCGAACGGCCTGGGAGCCGACTATGCCGACCGGTTCCGACGCTGACCCCGGCACCCCGGCGAGCCTCGACGCCGATGACGGACCGGACCGAAGAGACCCGAGGAGCTCTGACCATGGCGACGAACGCCGTGACGCGGAACGCCACCATGCGTGCCGCCGTCTGGACCGCTCCGGGACGCGTCGACGTACGCGACGTCCCGTATCCGCACGTACCGGACGGATGGCTGCTCCTGCGGGTGGAGTACGGCGGCATCTGCGGAACCGACCTCGCCATCATCGCGGGACGGCACCCCCGAGCGACCGCCCCCCTGGTGATCGGTCACGAGATCGTCGGAACCGTCGAACGAACGGGTCCCGACGGACCGCCCGCCGGCACGCGAGCGGTGGTCGAGCCGCTCATCGCCTGCGGCCGTTGCCGGGCCTGCCGCGATCAGGCAGCACACGTATGCCGCGAGCTCGAACTGTTCGGAATCGACGCGGCGGGCGGCCTCGCCGACTACATGGCGGTGCCGGCCGACCGGGTCGTCCCGGTGCGGCCTGGGGTGCCGGTTCGTCGCACCGCATGGGCGGAGCCCCTCGCCGTCGCGGTGCACTCGGTGGCTCAAGCGCGGATGCGGGGAGGCGAGTCGGTGCTCGTCTTCGGCGCGGGCCCGATCGGCATCCTCGTCGCACTGGTCGCCCGCGAGGCCGGTGCCGCCCGCATAGTCATCGCCGAACCGAAGGCGAGCCGCAGAGGAGCAGCCGCCGCCTGCGGCTTCGAAACCGTCCCCGACGGCGTCGACCCGGCGACCTGGTTCCGCTCCACGAACGCATCCGAGGGGGCGGACATCGTCTTCGACACGGCAGGACATCGCGACGTCGCCCGCGTGCTGCCCGCCTCGGCTCGCGAGACCGGCACGATCGTGCTGGTGGCCGTCTACCCGGACCCGGTAGCGCTCGACCTGAGAGCCCTGTGTTTCGGCGAGCAGCGCCTGCTCGGTTCCCGGGTCTACACCCGCGATGACCTCACCGAGGCCGTGGCACTCCTCCCGGACGACCCACTCGGCCTCGACCGCTTGCCAGTAGCGGTCTTCCCTCTGGACGAAGCCGCCGCGGCCTTCCACGCGGCGCGCGCCGACGACGCCCCCATGAAGGTCCTCATCGACATCGCCGGTCCTTCCGCTGTGGCAGAAGTCGCGGACCGATGCCTTGCAGGTGGTGAAGTGGCCGGACCGGCAGCCGGCAAGGGCGCGCCGGAAGTGGATCTCTTCGGCACGCCCCGCGGTCGAACTATCTCTTAGTACGGCTTGCGACGCGTGGTGGGCCGCCGACTCTCCGCGGCGCAAGCCGTACCCTGAGGGGGTTTCAGCGGAAACCCGCTGGTCCTCAAGCTACGGCCGCCCGCTTGCAAGCCACTTTCAATCAGCCGAAGAACACCTCGGCCTCGGCGTAACGCGACACCGGCACGGTCTTGAGCTCGGCCGTCGCCTCGTCGAGGCCGACCCGGACGATGTCGGTGCCGCGCAGCGCGACCATCGTCCCGTACTCACCCTCGTGCACCGCGTCGATCGCCTGCAGCCCGAACCTGGTGGCCAGCACCCGGTCGAACGCGGTGGGGGTGCCGCCGCGCTGGATGTGGCCGAGCACGGTGGTGCGGGCCTCCTTGCCGGTGCGCTTCTCGATCTCCTTGGCCAGCATCTCGCCGATGCCGCCGAGGCGCACGTGCCCGAACGCGTCGAGCTCGCCCGCCTGCAGCTCCATCTGCCCCTCGACCGGGTGCGCGCCCTCGGCCACGACGAGGATCGGCGAGTAGCGGGTGCGGAAGCGCGACTCGACGTACTCGCAGACCCGGTCGATGTCGAACGGCTTCTCCGGGATGAGGATGACGTTGGCGCCACCGGCCATGCCCGCGTGCAGCGCTATCCAGCCGGCGTGCCTGCCCATGACCTCGCAGATCAGCGCCCGGTGATGGGACTCGGCGGTGGTGTGCAGCCGGTCGATGGCCTCCGTGGCGATGTTGACGGCGGTGTCGAAGCCGAAGGTGTAGTCGGTGCCCGACAGGTCGTTGTCGATGGTCTTGGGGACGCCGACCACCCGGACACCGCGCTCGAAGAGCTGCCTGGCCACGCCGAGCGTGTCCTCGCCGCCGATGGCGATCAGCGCGTCCACGCCGCTCGAGGCGAGGTTCTCCTTGATCCGGTCGACGCCACCCTCGATCTTGATCGGGTTGGTGCGCGACGAGCCGAGGATGGTGCCGCCCCTGGGCAGGATGCCGCGTACGGCCTGGATGTCCAGAGGCATCGTCTCGCCTTCGAGCGGGCCTCGCCAGCCGTCACGGAAGCCGACGAACTCGTGGCCGTAAACGCTCACGCCCTTCCGGACGACGGCTCTGATCACAGCGTTGAGACCGGGGCAATCGCCACCTCCGGTGAGCACTCCGATACGCATGACGGGTTCCTCCCGATGGGGTTCACGACCAGAATCGCATTGTGCCCGTACCGTCGGGCACTGGTCTAGACCAAACCAGAGCGTACCGACCGAAACCAGTCCTGGAGGCGATTTCGTGAGCGTGTTGGCCATCGACGCGGGAACGACGGGGGTCACCGCCTTGGTGGTGACCGAGGACGGCCGGATCGAGGCCCGTGGCTACGAAGAGTTCGCCCAGCACTTCCCGGAGCCCGGCTGGGTTGAGCACAATCCCGAGGATATCTGGCAGGCCACCCTGAGCGCCTGCGCGACGGCCCTCGCGGCGGCCTCGGCCACCCCGGCCTGTGTCGGGATCACCAACCAGCGGGAGACGGCGGTGCTGTGGGACCGCCGGACGCTGGCCGCGCCCCGCCGCGCGATCGTCTGGCAGGACCGCCGCACCGCCGCGATCTGCGAGGACCTGCGCGCGCGGGGCCACGAACCGCGCGTGTCGGAGCTGACCGGCCTGCGCCTGGACCCCTACTTCACCGCTTCCAAGCTCGCCTGGATCGCCGCGCACGACCCGCGCGCCTGGCAGGGCGTCACCTCGGGGCAGGTCGCGGTCGGCACCGTCGACTCCTACCTCATCGCCCGCCTCACCGCGGGCGCGCAGCACGTGACCGACCCGTCCAACGCCTCCCGCACCCTGCTGTACGGCCTGAGCTCCGGCACCTGGGAGCCCGAGCTGTGCGAGCTGTTCGGCGTGCCAGAGGCGGCGCTGCCGTCGATCGTGCCCAACTTCGGCCCGCTCGGCAGGACGGATCCGGGCGCGTTCCTCGGGCTCGACCTGCCCATCAGCGGGGTGGCGGGCGACCAGCAGGCGGCGCTGTTCGGGCAGACCTGCTACGGCGTGGGCGAGGTGAAGTGCACCTACGGGACGGGCTCGTTCATCCTGACCAACACCGGCACGGAGATCGTCCGCTCGCGGGCCGGGCTGCTGACCACGGTGGCCTGGCAGGCGCCTTCCGGCGAGCGCACGTACGCGCTGGAGGGGTCGATCTTCGTGACCGGGGCCGCGGTGCAGTGGCTGCGTGACGGGCTCGGCCTGATCGGCACGGCGGCCGAGTCGGAGGCGGTGGCGCGCACCGTGCGCGACAGCGGCGGCGTGGTGTTCGTGCCCGCGCTGACCGGGCTCGGCGCGCCCCACTGGGACCCGCGGGCGCGCGGCCTGATCACCGGGATCACCCGGGGCACGACCAGGGCGCACCTGGTCCGGGCCACGCTGGAGGCGATCGCGTTCGAGGTGCGGGACGTGGTCGAGGTGATGACCGACGGAGCACCGGTGCTCAAGGCCGACGGCGGGGCCAGCGGCAACGACCTGCTGATGCAGCTCCAGGCCGACCAGCTCGGCACGGCCGTGGAACGGCCGGTGATCCAGGAGACCACGGCGCTGGGCGCGGCGTTCCTGGCCGGGCTGGGTGCGGGCGTGTGGGGGTCACGCGACGAACTGCGCAAGACCTGGCAGCTCGACCGCCGCTTCGAGCCGGGCGGCCGCGACGACGAGGCGTACGAGCGGTGGCGCGCGGCCGTCGAACTGGCTTCGACCCATCCGTCGTGACGTACGAGCGGTGGCGCGCGGCCGTCGAACCGGCTTCGTGACGTACGAGCGGTGGCGCGGCCGTCAAGCCGGCTTCGTGACCTACGAGCGGTGGCGCGGCCGTCGAGTCGGCTCGTCATGACGTGCCATCGGCCTCTGGCCAGGTGCTGAGGCCGCCGATAGACTCACCGCCCATGGTAGACGTGGACGAGCAGGGCCGCCCGGAGCCTCCCCTCACGGCTGATGAGACCGGCACCGTTCTCGGGTTCCTGGACTACCAGCGCGCGACCCTGGCGTGGAAGTGCGCGGGACTCGACGCGGCCGGCCTGAGCGTCACCGTCGGGCCCTCGGCGATGTCCCTGGGCGGGCTGCTCAAGCACCTGGCCCACGTCGAGGAATCCTGGTTCTCCCGGTGGCTGCACGGGCGTGACCGGCAGCCGCCGTGGAACGCGGTGGACTGGACGGCCGACCCCGACTGGGCCTGGCACTCGGCCGCGCAGGACACTCCCGAGCAGTTACTGGAGCTCTGGCAGGACACCGTGGCCCGCTCCCGCGCCCTGGTGGCCCAGGCGCTGGCCGAGGGCGGCCTGGACCAGCCCGCCCGGCGCACCTGGCCGGACGGCCGGGCGCCCAGCCTGCGCTGGATCCTGCTGCACATGATCGAGGAGTACGCGCGGCACAACGGCCATGCCGACCTGCTCCGGGAATCGGTGGACGGGAGCACCGGGGAGTGACGCAGCGGGGGACCACAGGCGACGCGCTCGCGCGTGGCGCCCGCCGGCTTCGATCCGCGCGGCTGCGAGCGGTCGGCCGACCATGCTCCCAGCCATGTGGTTGGTATTATTATACCGGCGAGTGTTAGGCTGCTGGTATAACTATACCAACACCCCGTGGCTTGAGGTATTCATGATCGAACTGAAAACGCCTGCGGAGATCCAACGCATGCACGTGGCCGGGCGCTTCGTCGCCGAGGTGCTCTCCGAGGTCGGCCGGCTCGCTGACGTGGGCGTCAACCTCCTGGACCTGGAGCGCCACGTACGCGGCATGATCGAACGGCGTGGGGCGGAGTCGTGCTACTGGGACTATGCGCCGTCCTTCGGCAGCGGCCCGTTCCGCAACGTCATCTGCCTGTCGGTCAACGACGCCGTCCTGCACGGCCTGCCCCACGACTACACGCTGCGCGACGGCGACGTGCTCAGCGCGGACCTCGCGGTCAGCGTCGACGGCTGGGTGGCCGACTCGGCGCGTACGGTCGTCGTCGGCACCGCCGCCGAGGAGGACCTGCGGCTCATCCGTGCCACCGAGGAGGCGTTGGAGGCGGCGATCGAGGTGGCGCGTCCGGGCAATCGCGTGGGTGACCTCTCGGCGGCCATCGGGGCGGTGGCCCACGACTACGGCTATCCGGTCAACACCGAGTTCGGTGGCCACGGCATCGGCCGCACCATGCACGAGGGGCCCCACGTGTCGAACAAGGGCCGGGCGGGGCGCGGCCTCACGCTCCGGCCGGGCCTGGCCCTCGCGCTCGAACCCTGGTTCGCCCGTACGACCGACCGGATCGTCTACGACGCCGACGGCTGGACCATCCGGTCGGCCGACGGCTCACGCACCGCCCACTCCGAGCACACGGTCGCCATCACCGAGGACGCCGCCTTGGTCCTCACCCGGCGCGAAGCGGAGACCCCCGCAACGAGGGGTGATTCCGCCAGTCACCCGTCAACCGTAGGTTGACGATTGGGCATCGTCAACCTACGGTTGACGCATGGAGAGAAACGTTCGTCTCGACGACCTGATCCAGGCGGTCAGAAGCCGCCACCCCGACAGCGATCCCCTGGGTGAGCTGTCCGACGCCGTCACGCTCGGCGAGCACCTCGGCGAAGTGGCGGACCACCTGATCGGCCACTTCGTCGATCGCGCCCGGCACGCCGGAGCCTCCTGGACCGACATCGGCCGCAGCATGGGCGTCACCAAGCAGGCGGCGCAGAAGAGGTTCGTGCCCAAGGAGGGCGGCTCCGGCTCACTGGCCGACGACCTGCGCAACTTCGCCCGTTACACCGACCGGGCCCGCAGCGTCATCGTGCGGGCGCAGGAGGAGGCCCGTGGGGCCGGCCACGACCACATCGACGTCGGCCACCTTATCCTCGGCCTGCTGCACGAGCCCGAGGCGATCGCCGCCAGGGCCATGGCGGCGCTCGGCGTCACGCTCGGCGCGGTCAGGAAGGCGGTGGAGCCCACGCTCGGCCCCGCCGCCGAGCCGCCGGCCGGCCCACCGGCGTTCAGCGCGCGGGGCAGGAAGGTGCTGGAGCTGACGGTCCGCGAGGCGCTGCGGCTCGGCCACAACTACGTGGGCACCGAGCACCTGCTGCTCGCCGCCCTCACGATGGAGGACGATCCGGCGGTCACGGCCCTCGCCGGGCTCGGCGTGACCAAGGGGCCGGCCGAGCGGGAGATCGGGCGGATGCTCGACGCCATCACGCGGGCGGAGGGAAGCCCCTCATGATCCCCGGCGCGGGACACCGGCCGGCCCGGCCGGTCCCTTGGCGAACCTGGTCAGCAGGTTGAGTGTGGCGCGGCGGGTGAAGGCGGCGGCCGCCCGCGTCACACCGTGGCCGCACGCCTCACCCTTCATGCCGCACACCCAGCGCATCGTGCCGGAGGCGAACACTCTGGCGCCGCTGGGGGCGACGTAGTAGGTGCTGTGGCTCACGGTCGCCCGGCCGCCGCAGTCGACCGGCGACTCGGCCAGCACCTGGATGTTGTCCGGCGAGCCGGACGAAACCTTGTCGGTCTCTACGCCGACCAGCCCGGGAAAGCTCGTGCCCCGGGTTCCCTCGAAGATCCAGTGGCCCGGCTTGCTCACCCGGTAGGTCGCCTCGGCCGGGAAGCAGTCGTACATCTGCCCGACCAGCCCGCTCTCCGGCTTCGACTGCCGCCAGAGCGGGCACTGGGCCTCCTTGTCGCACATGATCATCCTGCCGTGCAGCCCGATCCGCCAGTAGATGGCGTTGGCCCCGAGGAAGGCCAGGTTCACGCCACCGTCGCGGGCCCGGGTGATGGCCTCCCGCATCGCCGGCGACCAGTACTCGTCGTGCCCCAGCGACACCACGGCCCGGGCGCCACGCAGCGCGCCGGGCCGCAGGTCGAGGCTCGTCAGATAGGCCAGCGGCACCCCACTCTGCTCGGCCGTCCGGATGGCGTTCCGCTCGAAGTCGAGGAAGAGCCGGGCGCCCGAGCCGTCGTAGGGACGGTCGAAGGTGACCTTGCGGGACCGGTCGTCGTATCCCCCGGGCCCGCTGTACAGGCTGCGGCCGCCCCACAGGTTGTACGCCTGCCAGGTGGTGACCGCATTGAGGATCACCACCCGGCCCTCAGCCGAGGCCGAACGCACGGTGATCGGGACGTAGCGCTGGCCGCCCGTGGAGGCGTCCAGCCGCACCAGGTAGGCACCCTCGGCCCAGCCGGTGGTGTCGACGGTGAGCGAGGGCTTCCAGTGGGCGGCGGTCACCATGCCCTCGACGATCCGCGGCGACGGCTGCCGTATCCCGCCGGTCCGCGGGGAGCGCCAGACCCTCACCGGCAGGGCGCCCATCCGGAACGCCGACGCGGTGAAACGCGGCGCGGTGGTGGAGACGAGCAGCCGGAACCGCTCCCCCGGCAGCACGCTGACGCGGTCGGCGTAGCCCTCGATCTCGTGCTCGCCACCGCGTTCGGTGATGCGCCACGGCGTGGGCTCGGCGGGCGGCGCCTGCACGGGCGCGGCGCGTCCGGAAGCGGGGACGGACGCCGGGGCCGACCCAGGGACGACAGGCACGGAGGAGGCGCCGCAACCGGCGGCCAGCAGGACAAGGGCGGCGAGGACGTAGCGCACGAGCACCCATGCTCACGCCCATCCCCGCTGGGCGCCCGCCCGTCGCGAAGTCCTTACCCGTTCCGGGTCGAACCCCGGCTCAGGGATGCGGCACGCAGGACGGGCTCTTTACCTCGTACGCCTGCCCGGTCGGCTCGTGGATACCGTCCTGCGGCGCGACCGCCGTGACGGTGTCGGACCCACCCCCTATCCGGGCAGCACGCAGGAGGGGCTCTCCACCTCGAGGACCTCTCCCGTCGGCTCCGGGACGCCGTCTTTCAGCGTGAACACCGCGACCCCACCGGAGTTCTGGTTGGCGACGTACAGGTGCTCGCCGTGCACGGCGAAGTGCCGGGGCCACGCGCCGCCCGACGGCACCTCCGCCACCGGGCTCAGGTCGTCGGCCGACAGCACGGAGATCGTGTCGGGGCCGCGGTTGGCCACGTACACCAGGTCACCGACGACCTCCAGGTGGGACGGCGCGTTGGCGGCCCCGCTCGCGGAGGCCGGCACACGGGTGGTCCGCGTCCCGTCCAGGAGCGTGACGCTGCCGTCGAGCTCGCCGGCCACGTAGAGCCGGGAGCCGGCGAAGGCGAAGTGGCGCGGGCCGGTGCCGGGCGGCAGCGCGATGGGCGCCGGCTCGGCGCCGTCGAGCGTGTAGCGGCGGATCTCGTCGGTGCCCAGGTCGGAGACGTGCAGCAGGTCGTCGTGGAAGACGCACTGGTGAGCGTGCGGGCCTTCCTGACGGTCCGCGACCGGCCCGGAGCCCTGGTGGCGGAGCACGATCGGCTCACCCTCGAACAACCCACGTGCGTCGAGCCGGTGCAGGCTGGCGACGCCGTCACCGTAGTTGGCGACGGCGAGCAGCGTGCCGGACGGGTGCACCGCGACGTGGCAAGGGCTGTCACCCCCGGTGGCGCGCTCGTCCCACGGCGAGAGCCCGCCCTCGGCGCCGAACGCGGTGATCCAGCCCTGGGAGAGCTCCCCCACCGCGTAGACGATGGGCAGCGAGGGGTGTCGGGCCAGGAACGACGGCGAGGCGAGCCTCGTCAGCCCCTCGCCGATCGTCACAATGCCGGGGCCGTAGCCGCCTATGTAGAGGTGCCTCTTCACAAGGGGCATCTTCTCATGCTTGACTGAGGCAATGAATTTGTTGACTGAGGCAAGGATCTCTGAGGTCCGCGCCTTCAACCGCTTCTACACGAAGGTCATCGGCGTCCTGCAGTCCGGCATGCACGACTCCCCCTACTCCCTCACCGAGGGCAGGGTGCTGTACGAGGTCGCGCACGCCGACCGGCTGGAGACCGGCGAGCTGCGCGGGCTGCTCGACCTGGACGCGGGCTACCTGAGCAGGATCCTGGCGCGGCTCGACGGCGACGGGCTGATCATCAAGGAGCGCTCGGCCACCGACGCGCGCAAGCAGCTCGTACGGCTCAGCGCGGCCGGCGCCGAGGCGTTCGCCACCCTCGACAGGCGCTCCAGCGAGGAGGTCCAGCGGCTGCTCGACAGGCTGCCGGAGGACGGTCAGGAGCGGCTGGTCACCGGCATGCGAACGATCAGAAGCCTGCTCGACGCGCCCGCCGAACGCCCGCAAACCCTCATCAGGCCACCCCGGGCCGGCGACCTGAGCTGGGTCGTCCAGCGGCACGGCGCGCTCTACGCCGAGGAGTACGGCTGGGGGATGGATTTCGAGCGCACCGTCGCGCGCATCGTCGCCGACTTCGACCAGGCACACGACGCGTGCTGGATCGCCGAGGCCGGCACGGCGCGCGCGGGCTCCGTGTTCTGCGTACGCCGCGACGACACCACCGCGCAGCTGCGGCTGCTGCTGGTCGAGCCGTCCGCCCGCGGGCTCGGCCTGGGCGGCCGGCTGGTCGAGGAGTGCCTGCGGCACGCCAAGGCGGAGGGTTACAAGCGGATCGTGCTGTGGACCCGCGACAGCCTGGTGAGCGCGCGGCGCATCTACCAGGCGACCGGGTTCGAGCTCGACTCGCAGGAGCAGGGTGTGGAGAACGGAGTCGAGGTCAACGAGCAGATGTGGTCACGCGACCTCTAGGCCACCAGTTCAGCGGCCCGGCCAGGCGCATCAGGCTCGGCACCAGCACCGCCCGGATCACGGTCGCGTCCACCAGCACCACGACCGCCATGCCGACGCCTAGCATCTGCACGAACGACACCGAGGCCGTGGCGTAGGCCGCGAACGTGAGCGCCAGGATCCCGCCCGCGGCGGTGATCAGCGGGGCGCCGTTCCGGAGCCCGGAGGCGACGGCCTCCTCGGTGTCGCCGGTCCGGTCGTACTCCTCCCTGATCCGCGACAGCAGGAAGACCTCGTAGTCCATCGACAGCCCGTAGGCCACGCAGAGCATGAGGATCGGGATGCTCGGGTCGAGCGTGCCGGTCGGGGTGAAGCCGAGCAGCCCGGACAGATTGCCCTCCTGGAAGACCCAGACGAGCGCGCCGAACATGACGCCCAGGCTGAGAACGTTCAGGATGATCGCCTTGACCGGCAGGATCACACTGCGCGTCATGAGCAGCAGCACCAGGAACGTCACGCCGAGCATCAGCCCGAGCAGCAGCGGCAGCCGATCGACCACCGAGGCACGGTAGTCGGCCAATTCGGCCGGGTAACCGCCGATGAGCACCTCGAAGGGCGGCTGGACGGCGCGCACCGCGTCGACGAACCGGACGGGGTCGCCGGCCAGCGCCCGGGCCGAGGGCACCACCGACAGCCAGGCGCCTTCGCCTCCGGCGAACC
Organism: Nonomuraea glycinis; assembly: GCF_035920485.1. Classification (GTDB taxonomy): domain Bacteria; phylum Actinomycetota; class Actinomycetes; order Streptosporangiales; family Streptosporangiaceae; genus Nonomuraea; species Nonomuraea glycinis. The sequence goes on along the minus strand of NZ_CP109166.1, from coordinate 6,363,675 downwards.
TCGACACGTCGCCGTCGCCCACGCGCCGTCCGCCCGCGAAGACCCCCGCGGCGGAGTCCACCTGGGCGACTCCCGGAACCCGTGACAGCTCACTCGCGTAGCCCGTCACGTCCTGGCCGGTGGGGCCGCTGGAGACGATCCGCACGGCGTCGGTCTCCTCGGCGGGGAAGCTCTGCCTGATGATCTCCTGCGTCTGCCGGGGCGGGGCGTCCGGCGGCAGGATCCGGTCGTCGGCGGTGCCCAGGCGCAGGCCCAGGAACGGTGCCGCCAGGACGAGCAGCAGCGTCGTGGCCAGCCCGCCGTACAGGAGCGGCCGCCGCATCACCCGGACGGCCAGCCCGTGCCAGAATTCGGCTCCCCGCACGCTCGCCGCACGCCGCGGCAGCAGCGCGCCGCCGATCGTGGCGAGCACCGCGGGCAGCACGACAACGGCCGCGACCAGGCCGCCGACGACCACGGCGATGCCCGCGAAGGCGAAGGACCGCAGGAAGTCGAACGGCAGCGCGAACAGCACGGCCAGCGACGCGGCGACCGTGATCCCGCTGAAGAGCACCGTCCGCCCGGCGTGCTCCACGGCCCCGGCGACGGCCGCGGCCCGGTCCCGCCCGGCGCGCACCTCCTCACGGAATCGCGAGATCACGAACAGGCAGTAGTCGATGCCGAGTCCCAGGCCCATCGCGAGGGTCAGGTTCAGGGCGAAGGTGGAGACGTCCACGAACAGCAGGGGGATGCGCAGCAGGGCCAGCGCGATGGCCATGGCGAACACGCCGGCCAGGATCGGCACCAGCGCGGCCAGCGCGCGCCGCAGGTAGAGCCAGAGCAGCGCGAAGGCCAGCGGGAAGATCACCAGCTCGGCTCGCACGAAGTCCTGCCTGGCCAGGGGCACGGTGGCCCTGAAGACCTCCTCGCCGCCTCCGGCGCGGACCTGGAGCAGCTCACCGCCCCGGGTGATCGCGGTCACGAGTCCGGGCAGCACCGTCGCCCGCACGTGGTCGGCGTCGCCCGGGATACGCACCAGGATCAGCGCGTGCTCGCCGTCGCCGCTGCGCATGGTGGCGGGTCTGCCCCGGCTCCAGTAGGTCTCGACCTCCGCCACGCCCTCATGCCGTGCGACCCGCTCGACCAGCTCCTGCCCTGCCGCGGCGACCTCGGGGTCGTCGACCGTCCCCCGCCTCGCGGTCACCAGGAAGATCATGTCGGCGCTACCGGTGCCGAACCGCTCGACCAGCTCGGCCTGCGCCCGGTCGGACTCCGATCCGGGGGCCTCGAACCTGGACAGCGACATCCGGGGCACCGTCCCCGCGGCGAGCACTCCCGCCACGACCGCCAGCGCCAAGGCCAGTCCCAGCACCGCCCGCCGCCGTCTCACCAGGATGAACCCCAGCCTGCGCAGCGGCGGCCCGGCCTCCTCGCGCACCGGCGGCCTCTCCGTGATCAGCACGTCCACCCTCGATCCCTCAGCAAAACCCGGTAAACTACTCGTGTTTCATCCCTCGGCCAAGGAATACAAGTAAATGCTCGTATTTGTCAACGTGATGCCCCATGGCTGAGCGCACGGTGCGCCGGCAGGCACGCGGGCTGAAGCGCATGGCGGAGATCCTCGACGCGGCGGAGCTCATGATCGCCGAGGTGGGCTATCCGGAGATGACCACGAACCAGGTCGCCGCCAGGGCGGGCCTGTCACCGGGCTCGCTGTATCAGTTCTTCCGCAACAAGGAGGAGATCCTCGACGCCCTGGTGTCCCGCTACACCGTCGAGCGGCAGGAGTTCTGGGACGCGACACTCACCGCCGTCACCCCCGAGGTGCCGCTGGAGACGCTGGTCGGCCGGGTCGTGGACGAGAGCGTCGCCTTCAAGGGCCGCTCACCCGCCTACTGGTCTCTCCTGTACGGCAGCGCCACCGGCGACAAGCTGGCCACGGCCGCCCAAGTGCTGCACGACGCCATCGCCCAGCAGGTGGCCGCCCTGCTCCGGCGCCGCTCCCCCGGCCTGGCCGAGGACCGCGCCCTGCTGATGGGGACCATGGCCGTGGCGATGGTCAAGGCCGTCATGCCGTTGGTGTCCGCGGCCACCGCCGAGCGCGCCGGCGAACTGGTGGACGAACTCAAGGTCGCACTGACCCGCTACTTGGCCTAGGCGTCACGGGAAAGGCTCGGCCGTCTGGAAGTCGCCGGAGCGGAAGGGGCCCGCCACCTCGAACATGCCGGAGCCCTAAGCGTCGCGGAGGGCTCGGCCACCTCGAACGTGCCGGAGGCTAGGCATCGCGGAAGGGGCCCGTGACCTCGAACGTGTCGCTGCCTGCGCGACCCCGCCTGGCGGAGAAGTAGAGCCGGTCGCCGTCGGGCGTGAACGCCAGCCCCGTCGGCTCGGCGCCCGCCGGCCCGTCGAGCCTGAGGAACGGCGCGACCGTCCGGTCCGGGGTGACCACGTCGATCCGGCCGCCCCGCCGGGCCAGGTAGAGGTCGCCGGACGGTGCGGAGGTGATGGCCACGGTCCCGGCCACGCCGCCGAAGGCGATCCGGTCGAGTGTCGAGGTCCGCGCGTCGTACGCCCACAGCGCGCCGTCGCCACGGGTGGTGAAGAAGCAGACGCCGCCCGCGTAGTGGCAGGCGTCGCCGCCGTCGAAGCGGCGCGCGCCCCGCACCTGGTGGCGCGTCCCCTTCAGCAGGGCGGCCGGCGACGGCACCGGCTCCCAGGCGCCGGAGGCGCACAGCACCTCCAGCGTGCCCTCGGTCAGGTCGCCCCAGTCCTCCGGCCTGAACCGGTAGAAGCAGCCGTCACGCTCACCCTCGGTCAGGTAGACCACCTGCCGTTCCGGATCGCAGGCGGCCGCCTGGTGCTTGAAGCGCCCCATGGTGAGCCGGGGCCGGGCCGCGCGCGTGCCGTAGGGGTCGCACTCGAAGACGCGCCCGCGAGGGCCGAGCTCACAGGAGAGCCAGGAGTGCCAGGGCGTCGCCCCGCCCGACCGGTTGAGCTCGGTGCCGGACAGGATGCGGTAGGCGTCACCGATCGAGCCGCCGGACCGGAAGCGCAGCGCCGAGGCGCCACCGACCAGCGACAGGCCGGAGTTGGACACGTAGATCCAGCCCGCGCCGTCAGGGAAGCAGGCACCGCCGTCCGGCTCGGCGTGCCAGGTCAGCCCGGCCACCTTGTACCCGGACCGGGCCACCACCCTGCCGCCGAAACCGGCGGGAAGCGCCAGGCCGCCCACAGGGCCGGGCTGCCCGATCGGGCCGTACGGGCTCTCGCCGCCCTGCCAGAGCGGGCCCGCGCGCAGAAGAGTCTTGCGGGACATCGTCAGGCCTCCCTCTAGATGCCACGCTAGTCGACCGCACGGACATGAATGGCAGGGGTTACCGGGATCGAACACCGTGGAAACTCACCCGCCGTACATCCCCTGTCGCAGCACGACGAACCAGCGCCCACCTCACGCCTGCGGATGCATGGGGCTGAGGCAGGCTCTTCCCGCATAACCCGTGAGAGGTGAGCCGGGCATGCGGGAGCCCGGAGCCGGGGACTCCGGGCTCGGCGGGTGCGCTCAGCGCTGTGCCTGGAACATCCAGCGTTGCTTCTCGATGTCCTGGGTCACGGCGATCAGGATGTCCTGCGTGACCTGGTCGGACTCTTCGGTGGCGTCGATGCGCTCGCGCATCCGCCTGCTGATCCCGTCGAGGAGATCGGTGAAGGTCGCCACCACCTTGCCGTCCTCGATCCAGCCGAGTTCGGGCTGCGGGAGCTTGGTGGACTTGGCGATGGTGGCGGCACGGCCGTCCGGGTTGGCGCCCAGCGCCACAATCCGCTCCGCGACGGTGTCGGCGTGTTCGCGGGCGAGGTCGGTGACCTCGTCCAGTTGCAGGTGGATCGGCCGGAAGTGGGAGCCGATGACGTTCCAGTGGGACTGCTTGGCGACCAGGGAGAGGTCGATCAGGTCCATGAGGGCACCTTGCAGCGCCTGGACGGTGGTGGTCTTGTCGTCACCCGTGAGCGGGCCGGAAATCGTAGCCATGCCGTACCCCTCCCCGCTGATCCGGCCTTCATTCCCCTGGTCAGCACCATCCTTGACAGTGCAATAGTGACAGTGTCACTGTGGAGGTATGAGCGACACCTGGACCATCGGCGAGCTGGCGGAGCACGCGGCCGACGCGCTGCGCGCGCACGGGCAGTCGCTCAACGGCCGGGTCCGCGAGGTGCCGGGCGAGCGCCTGATCAGGTGGTACACCACGATCGGGCTCGTCGACCCGCCGCTGTCGCGACGCGGCAGGATCGCCCGGTACAGCAGGCGTCACCTGCTCCAACTCGTGGCCGTCAAACGGCTGCAGGCCGGCGGGATGTCCATCGCCGACATCCAGGCGACCCTGGCGGGGGCGACGGACACGATGCTGGAAGAGGCCGCCGGCTCCGTGCCGGCGCGACCGACGGCACAGCCCGCGGCCGCGCCGCGGAGCGGCCAGAAGACCAGGTTCTGGACCAGGACTTCCGGGACCACCGCCCGGAAGAACCCGACGCCCGTGGCCGAGGACGGCCCGGCACGGCACAGCGGCGCGCCCGACGGTGTGGGGGCGCCGGTGCGCGGGATCCGGCTGGGCGGGGGTGTGACGCTGCTGCTCGACGGCGCCGGTCGCACCCCGACGAAGGACGACGTACAAGCCTTGCTCGCGGCGGCCGGACCGCTGCTCGCGGTGCTCGATGAGAGGAAACTGACATGAGGATCACGTCGCTCGAGCCCGCCCGATGCGCACCGCTGCCCGACGCCGGGTTCGGCGCGCTGCGGACCGAGCGCGGCAATCTGCCGCTGGACAGCGTCGACGTGGCCGCCCGCATCTCCGGGCTCGACGCCGGGGTCGAGGTGACGCAGGGGTTCCGCAACCCGTTCGACGTCACGCTGGAGGCCACCTATGTCTTCCCGCTGCCTGACCGGGCGGCGGTGACGGCGTTCACCATGGAGGCGGACGACCGGGTGATCGAGGGCGTGCTCAAGGAGCGCGGCCAGGCCAGGGCCGACTACGACCGGGCGCTGGGTGAGGGCAGGCGGGCGGCGATCGCCGAGGAGGACCGCCCCGACGTGTTCACCATCAGGGTGGGCAACATCCTGCCCGGCGAGCGGGTCACGATCAGGCTGACGATGAGCCAGCCGCTGCCGTACGAGGACGGGGCGGCCACCTTCCGCTTCCCGCTGGTCGTCGCGCCGCGCTACATCCCCGGCGACCCGATCGACGGCCCGCCCGCCGGTGACGGCACCGCGCCCGACACCGACGCGGTGCCCGACGCCTCCCGGATCACTCCCCCGGTGCTGCTGCCGGGATTCCCCGCCCCGGTCCGGCTCAGCCTCACCGCCACGGTGGACGCGGGCGGGCTGGAGCTGCGGGAGCTGGCCTCCAGCCTGCACGTGGTGGAGGAGGAGGCCGGCACCGTACGACTGCGCCCGGGCGAGCGGCTGGACCGCGACTTCATCCTGCGGGCGACGTTCGAGGCGTCCACGTCGTTGCAGCTGGACGGCGCGGGCACGTTCGCGCTGACCGTCGTGCCGCCGGCGCTGGAGGCGGCCCGCCGGCCGCGCGACCTGGTGCTGCTGCTGGACCGGTCGGGCAGCATGGGCGGCTGGAAGATGGTCGCCGCGCGCCGGGCGGCCGCCCGCATCGTGGACACGCTCACCCCGCAGGACCGTTTCGCGGTGCTGACCTTCGACTCGGTGGTGGAGTCCGCCTTCGAAGGGCTCGCCGAGGGGTCCGACCGGGCGCGCTACCGCGCGGTCGAGCACCTGGCGCGGGTGGACGCCCGGGGCGGCACCGAGCTGCTGGAGCCGCTGCGCCAAGCCATCGCCCTGCTGGACGGCCCGCAGGACAGGGAGCGGGTCGTGGTGCTGGTCACCGACGGCCAGGTGGGCGACGAGGACCAGATCCTGGAGCAGGCCGGCGGGGCGCTGTCGGCCATGCGGGTGCACGCGGTCGGCATCGACCGGGCGGTGAACGCCGCCTTCCTCGGCCGGCTGGCCGGGCTCGGCGCGGGCCGCTGCGAGCTGGTGGAGTCGGAGGACCGGCTGGACGCCGCCATGGAGCAGATCCACCGGCGGATCGGCGCGCCGCTGGTGACCGACCTGTCGCTGAAGGACCTCGACATCGAGCCGGGTACGGTCACCCACCTGGGCTCCATCTTCCCCGGCGTGCCGCTGCGGGTGCACGGCCGCTACCGGGGCGGCTCGTCGGTGACCGTGCGCGGGCTGGCGGCGGGAGCGCCGTGGGAGCAGGGCGTGGCCGGCACCGTCGTGGACAACCCGGCCATCCGCGCCGTCTGGGCCCGCGCTCACCTGCGTGAGCTGGAGGACCGGTACGCCATGGGCGAGCACCAGCTGGAGCCGGAGATCGTCCGCGTCTCGCTGGAGTACGGCGTGCTGTGCCGGTTCACCGCTTACGTGGCGGTCGACACCCGGCAGGTCGCCGAGGGCGGCCCGGAGCACCGGGTCATCCAGCCGGTGGAGCCGCCGAGCGGCTGGGAGCAGCCGGCGAGCGCGCCTCTGTCCTTCGGTTTCGCCGCGATGGCCGCGTCGCCTCCCCGGGGCCCCATGGCGGTGCCCGATCCTGGCATCTCCGCCGCCCTCGGCGCGCCGGCTCCGCCGCCCGCCGGGATGCCGGGCGGCCACCCGCGCGCGCCGATGTTCGCCCGGTCCGCGCCGCCTCGCCCGGCGACGCACGGCCTGGACACGGTACGGGCGCAGCTCGTCGCGGAGCTGGACCGGCTCAAGGCGCTGGGTGCCCCGGACGTGCTCTACCTGGCCGACCTCGGCTCCCGGCTGGCGGCGCTGGCGACCTTCCTCGGCGGCCATGCCGAGCTCGCCGCCCTGGCCCGCGAGCTCGAGGCGGCCGAGCGACCGGGCGCCGACCCCGAGGCGCTGCGGCTGCGCGCCGTCCAGGTCCTCACCTCCCTGACCGGAGGCGCACCGGCGGCCGAACCTGACGCCCCCCGCCGCCCCTTCTGGAAACGCCCCTGACGCACCGCGCCTCTTCTGGACACGCGTCTGACCTGCCCGGCCTGACGCATCCCGGCGCCCCTTCTGGAGAACGCCCTGACCTGCCCGGTCCGACACGCCCAGCCGTTCGTTCGAAACGCCCCCGGCCCCGGCCGGGGGCGTCGCCGAAACGTCCCCGTCCCCGGCCTGGTGGGTGTCGCTCACAGGTGGCCGGACCCGTGAGCCGCCAGGTCAAGCGGGGCCTAGATCGGCCGGCTCATGGGGCCGGGCAGCGGTGCCGGGACCATACTCTGGATGGGTGAGCACACTCGTCCTCGACGGTGGCCTGTCCACCCAACTCGAAGCACTCGGCGCCGATCTCGGCGACGAGCTCTGGTCGGCTCGGCTGCTCCTGGAGGATCCAGCGCTCATCCGGAGCGCGCACGCGGCCTACTTCGCCGCCGGGGCGGACGTGGCCACGACCGCGAGCTATCAGGCCTCCTTCCCGGGCTTCGCCCGCAAGGGGCTGGACGTGGCGCGGGCGGAGCGGCTGATGAGGCTGTCGGTGGAGCTGGCGGCGCAGGCCCGCGACGAGGCGGGCAGCGGTCTGGTGGCGGCCTCGATCGGCCCTTATGGCGCCTGTCTGGCCAACGGCGCCGAATACACCGGCGACTACGACCTCGACGAGGACGGCCTGGTCGCCTGGCACCGGCCGCGCTGGGAGATCCTCGCCTCGTCAGAGGCCGACCTGCTGGCCTGCGAGACCATCCCCTCCTACCCCGAGGCGAGGGCTCTGGTCAGGCTGCTGGCCGAGACGCCTTCGGTCAAGGTATGGGTGAGCTTCTCCTGCCGTGACGCCGCCCACCTCAGCGACGGCACCCCGATCACCGAGGCGGCCGCGCTGTTCACCGGTGACTCGCAGGTGGTGGCGGTGGGCGCCAACTGCACGGCGCCGCGTCACATCCCCGGTCTGATCGCCTCGCTCACCGGGATGCTGCCCGTGGTGGTCTACCCCAATTCGGGCGAGACCTGGGATGCCGGGCGGCGGCGGTGGCGGGGCGCGGCCGACCCGGTGGAGTACGGTCAGGCGGCCAAGGAGTGGCAGGCGGCGGGCGCCTCACTGATCGGCGGCTGTTGTCGTACCACTCCTAAGCACATCAGGCAGATCCGCGCGCACCTGTCCTGATCGCCGGACGAGGGGCGCGGGCGGCTCCGAAGCCGCGGCGTGGCCCGCCCGGGACAGGCGGGCCACGCCCGAGGGGTCGCCGGCCAGGCGGGCCAGGGCCGAGGGGCGCCGGCCAGGCGGGCCAGGGACTGAGGACGCCGGTCAGGCGGACAGGGACGCCGCGCCACGGCGGCGGCCGAGCACCGCGTCCAGGGCCAGGGCGCCACCGCCGGTGAAGCCGATGGCCAGGCTGGCCGCGGCGAGCGCCAGGACGAACTCGTAGCCACCCTCGGCCACGGAGAACCCGGCGGGCAGGTGCGCGAACAGGATCGCGCCCACCATGTCGAGCGCCAGCAGCGTGCCGGCGATCGGCAGCGCGACGCCGAGGATGAGCGCGATCCCGCCGGCCACTTCGAGCACCGCGACCAGCGGGGCGGCCAGGCCGGGGAGCGGGATCCCGATCGATTCGAAGAACTTGGTGGTGCCGGCGATGCCCATGGTGGCGAACTTCTGGTAGCCGTGCACCAGGAAGATCACCCCGATGGCCACTCGCGCCAGCAGCAGCGAGACATTACGTGCCTGGTCATACATTTTGACTCCTCATTGTTTGTTCAGATTTGAACCAGTAGGTTAGCCTGGGGGACAAAACTGAACAACCAGTACCATTGGCCCGTGACAGAGACCCGGTGGCTGGACGCGACCGAGATGGCGGCCTGGCGCGCCTTTGTGTCCACCACACATCTGCTCGAACGGCGCATCGAGGAGCAGCTCAAGTCGGCCGCCGGGCTGACCCATCCACAATACGAGGTCCTGGTGTGGTTGGCGGAGGCACCGGGCCGACAGATGCGCATGTCAGAGCTGGCTCGGGTCGTCGTGGCGTCCAAAAGCGCGCTGACGTACCAGATCACCCAGTTGGAGAAAGCAGGGCTGGTCCAGCGGACCACCTGCCCGTCCGACGAGCGGGGCGTCCTGGCCGTGATCACCGAAGCCGGGCTGGAGTGCCTGCGCCGGGTCGCCCCCGGCCACGTGGACGTGGTGCGCGCCTACCTGATCGACCAGCTCACCCGGGAAGAGCTCGAGTCGATGACCACCGCCATGCGCAAGACGGAGCAGGCGCTGCGCCGGTGACCCCTCAGCCGCCGGCGGCGCGGGCCTCGCGCTCCATCTCCACCTTGGCGCTGGCGGCGTACTTGTCGACGTACTCCTGCTCCGACAGCTCCATCAGGGCGTACATGATCTCGTCCGTCACGGCGCGCAGCACCAGCCGGTCCTCCTCCATCCCGTAGTAGCGGGAGAAGTCCAGCGGCTTGCCGAACCTGACGCCGGGCCGGATGCCGCGCTTGGGCAGGTGCTGGCCCGGAGGCATCATCTCGAAGGTGTGGATCATCGCCCACGGGATCACCGGCGCGCGCGACTCCAGCGCCAGCCGGGCGACGCCCGTCTTGCCCTTGTAGAGGCGGCCGTCGGGCGAGCGGGTGCCCTCCGGATAGATGCCGAGCAGGTGGCCCTCGCCCAGCACGCGCAGGCCGGTGCGCAGCGCGGCCTCACTCGCCTTACCGCCCGAGCGGTCGATCGGCACCGTGCCGACCCCGCTGAAGAACAGCCTGCTGAGGTAGCCTTTGATGCCACGGCCGGTGAAGTAGTCGGACTTACCGAGTGAGATGACCTTGCGGCGCAGATTCAGCGGGCCGAAGAAATGGTCGGCGAAAGACAGATGATTTCCGGCCAGGATGGCCGGCCCCTGCTTGGGCACGTTCTCGACGCCTTCGGCCCATGGGCGGAAGACGATGTGGAGGATCGGCCCCAAGATGGCCTTGACCACCCAGTACAACACCCGGCCACCTCTTCCTCATGCTTTGGTCGCAAGCGTAGTCATCATTCCACCTAGACCCCGATGCTCATACACCAGTGCTCGCACAATTGCCCCGGATCGTGCGACGATCGGGCAGTTCAGGGATGAAAATGCGTGGAGGAGCTGTTATGCCGCTCATGCCGGGCGCTGAGCCGTACCACCATCAAGCAGGCGAGGTCGGTGTGCTGCTGTGCCACGGCTTCACCGGCACCCCGCAGTCGCTCCGGCCGTGGGCCGAGCACCTGGCCGGGCACGGGGTGAGCGTGTCGCTGCCCCGCCAGCCCGGACACGGCACCACCTGGCAGGAGATGAACCACACCCGGTGGGAGGACTGGTACGCCGAGGTCGACAAGGCGTTCAAGGACCTCCAGGGCCGCTGCGCGGAGGTGTTCGTGGCGGGGCTGTCCATGGGCGGCTGCCTGGCGCTGCGGCTGGCCGAGGTGCACGGCGAGGCGATCAGAGGCGTTATGGTGGTCAATCCCTCGATCACCAACGACGTGCCGCTGCTGCGGCTGGCGCCGGTGCTCAAGTGGTTCATCGCGTCAGTGCCGGGGGTGGCCAACGATGTGAAGAAGCCGGGAGTGACCGAGCTGGCCTATGCCCGCACTCCGGTGAAGGCGGCGGCGTCGCTGCCCGAGCTGTGGTCGCTGGTCCAGGCCGATCTCGGCAAGGTGGTGCAGCCGCTGCTGGTCTTCCACAGCACAGAGGACCACGTGGTGAAACCGAAAAGCGTGGCGATCATTCGCCAGAAGGTGCCTCAGGCCACGATCGAGGAGCTTACCGATAGCTACCATGTTGCGACGCTGGACAACGATGCCGACAGGATCTTTGCCGGGAGCCTCGACTTCATCCGGACACATGCCTCGGTACCCTTGCAGAGGGACTGATCGCGCCCAGGGGGAAGTCGCGATCGCTGCGGAGAGGCCGATCTAGTGACGCCCCAGAGTGACGAGGACGAGGTCTGGCGGCAGATCGTCGCGTCCTTCAACGACACCGCCGAGCGCGACTCGGCCGATCAGCCATGGCCGGACAGCGAGAACGTCCCCGCCGAGCCTCTGCGCCGGGTGGTCAAGCCCCCGGAGGAGTTCGACGAGCCGGCCGGTGAGCGGGACGAGGCCGACCAGGAGTCCGAGGAGGAGGACGAGGAGCAGAGCGAGGGGCACTTCGTGCCGCCCGAGCCGCCCCCGCTGCCCAAGCTGGACCTGACGACCAAGCTCGCGTGGGTGGCGCTGTTCGGTGGCCCCGCCTACCTGCTGTTCGCCGCGGTGGCGGACTGGCACATGGAGGGCTGGGTGCTGTTCACCGCCGTGGCCGCGTTCATCGGCGGCTTCGTCGCGCTGGTGGTGCGGATGGGCGACGGCCCACCCGGCAACGACGGCGGCTGGGACGACGGAGCGGTCCTGTGACCGGGACGATGACCATGACCATGACGATGACCATGACGATGAAGCGGTTCTGTAGGGCGGGCTAGGACTTCGCGGGCTCGGGGACACCGGGCCCGAAGGACTCCACCACGTCGGTGTAGCGCTCCTTGCCGTCCACGGCGTGCCCGACCGCCCACACCGCCTGCTTGCCCGCCAGATAGGTGACCGCCTGCAGCCTGACGCTGCTCCTGCCCGCCACCTCTCCGCCGCGGATCACCTCGCACGAGCGCTTCTCGCAGCGCAGCATGAACGCCTTCGCCGCACGCCCCGGATCGTACCCGGAGATCCAGTAGCGGCCCTTGCCGTCGCCCGTGACGCCGTACAGGCGCACGGACCGGACCGGCAGCGGCAGCTGCCGCCAGCGCTTGCCGTTCCAGGTGAGCGCGAGCGGCTCCACCTTGCCGGGGCCGCGATAGACGCCGCCGACGGCCAGCGCGCGCTTGCCGCTGTCGACCTGGATGTCGCGCAGGTAGCCGCCCGGGATGGACGGCACCGGCATGGACTTCCAGGTGCCGCCGGACTGGTGCATGATCAGCGGCGCGGTGCCGGTGTCGCCGACGGCGAACGCGCCGGCCACCGCGTAGAGCGCGCCCTTCTCCTTGGTGACCTGGAAGGTCCACTCGCCCTCATGCAGGCCGACGATGAGGCCGTTGTCGTCACGGCTGCCGACCGCCACCACGCGCCCGCTCCCGGCGTGCACGCCGCCGAGCCAGTCGCCGCTGCGCAGCCCTTCGGGCCTGACCCGGTCGAAACCGTTCACGTCGCCGCGGACGAGGTAGGGCAGGCCGTCGTGGCCGTCCCCGGCCGCCCAGACCGCGCCGGGCGCGGAGGCGGAGACGGCGCGCAGGTTGCCGGCGCCGGTGGAGTCGCGGATGGCGACCTCGCTCCAGCGCTCGCCGTTCCAGTGGCGGATCGTGCCGCGGTTCTTCCACACGTCCCAGATCTGCTGCTGGCCGACCGCCCACACGTCGCCGGAGGACAGGGCCAGCACGTCGGACAGCGATCCGTCGGCCGTGAGGCGGGCGGTGCTCGACTCCTGCCAGGCGTCGATGGCGGCGGGGCGAGGGTCGGCGTGCGCGGCGGGTGAAGCCGCAGGCAGGGCCACGGACGTCGCCAGGATCAAGGTGAGCGCACGCCGCAGAGTGCGACGGGTCATGAGCAAATGCTATTGGGTGAGCGGCGTCGATTGCCCGTTACGGGACAACTCGCAACTCGGCGAGGACCGGCAGATGGTCGCTCGCCTCGGTCAGGTCGGCGTTCGCGGCGGCCACGCCACCGCAGGAGACGACCCGGAGGTCGCGCGTGGCGAACAGCGCGTCGATGCGATGCTGGGGCCGCCGGGCGGTGAAGGTGAGCCCGTCCCCGCTGGGCGCGGCGGCGTAGCAATCGGTGAGCTGAGCGGCGAGGTAGCGCCAGGTGGGCTGGGGCGGGTGCTCGTTGAAGTCGCCGCCGAGCAGCATCCCGGCGTCGAACCTGGCGGCCGCGCGCCGCATCAGCGCCATCGCCTCGGTGGCGTGCCGGAGCCTGGCCGCCTCGCGCAGGTCGAGGTGGAGGGAGCCGACGGCGAGCCGGACCCCCTCGACCGCGACCACGGCGACGGCCAGCGCCCTGGTCTCCAGGCCGGCGATGACGCTGAGCAGGTGGCTCTCGGCGTGCAGCACCCGGACGCGGGGGCCGGTGAGCACGGCCACGCCGCCGCGCCTGCGGCCCGCCGCGACCCGCAGGCCGCACCCGGCCGCCAGGTCCCGGCGCCGGGCCCGCCAGTTGAGCAGCCGGGGCGCCTCCTGGAGGCACACCACGTCGGCGCGCATGGCGGTGATCACCCGCCGCAGGGCCGGGACGCTGTCCCGCAGGCCGCGCACGTTGTAGGTGGCGGCCCTGACGGTCACCGGCGGCTCTCGGCCGGTCAGCGCCTGCGGGCCAGGTCGGCGGCGCCCACCAGACCGGCCGAGGCGCCGAGCTCGGCCAGGCGCACGTCGGCGACCGGCCGGTGCCCCTTGCCGGTCAGCCGCTCCTCGAACGCCTCACGGGTCCGGTCGAAGAACAGGTCGGCGGCTCGGGACACGCCGCCGCCCAGGATGAAGCAGCCCGGGTCGAGCACCGCGGCGAGGTCGGCCATGCCCTGGCCGAGCCAGTCGGCGACACTGGCGAACGCGTCGAGCGAGGCCTTGTCCCCCCGCCGGGCCGCCTCGGTCACCTCCTCGCCCTCGATCGTGCCGCCGGCCAGCCCGAGGAGGATCTCGGCCCGTTCGGGGTGCGCGCTGGCGGTGTCCCTGGCGTCGGCGACCAGCGCGTTGCCGCTGGCGTACTGCTCCCAGCAGCCGTGCCGGCCGCACCCGCACAGGCGCCCGTCCGGCACCACCTGCATGTGGCCCAGCTCGGCGCCCATCCCCCACCGTCCCCGGTAGAGACGGCCGTCGAAGACGATGCCGCCACCGATGCCGGTGCCGACGGTCAGGCAGATGACGTGGGACTGCCCGCGCCCGGCGCCGAACCTGACCTCGGCCCAGGCCATGGCGTTGGCGTCGTTCTCCACCACGACGGGCAGCCCGACCAGCCCGCTGATCTTCTTCTGCAGCGGCTCCTCGCGCCAGGCGAGGTTGGGGGCGAAACGCACGATGGAGCGGGTCTCGTCGACGAACCCGGCCGCGCCGATGCCGACGGCCTCGATCTGCCGGCCCTGCGAGAGCTCGCGTACGACCTCGGCGACCGTGTCGGCGACCACGTCCGGCCGATCGGCGGCGGTCGGCCTGAGCGTATGGGCGACGATCGTGCCGTCGTCGTCGACCACACCCGCGGCCACCTTCGTGCCGCCGATGTCCACACCGATCGTGAGCATTGCCGATGTTCCCCTTTATCCCAGGTCTATGTGTTCCACATTGTCGCGGCCGTCGTCGTCCCGCGGTGCACGGGGGGTGGCGGGCTTGTTCAGCGAGTCCAGAGCCTGCCGGAACGCGGCGAACAGCTCGCCGCCCGCGGCCATGATGTGTCCGGCGACGTCGCCTGCCGCCCCGCCGACCCCGGAGCCCGACCCCGCCGCGGCCGCCTCGCGCTGGGCGGCGATGGCCCGGCAGAAGGGGCACGCGCGGCAGATGTACTCGTCCTCCGGCTCGGAGACCGCCTCGCCCCACACGTCCTTCTCCGCGCGGTGGCCGCCCCCGCCCGTGAAGGAGTTGAACACGCTCTTGCCGACCTGGCGGGTGGCGCGCCCCTGGATCGCGTCGAAGAGCTTGCGCGCCTCTTCCGCGACGGTCCCGATGGGATCCCTGTCGTTGTTAGCGGTGTTGTCAGTCATGTGCCCTCCCGGCTCGTGCGCTCACCCTCGTGGCTCACGTCGCGGCCGGTCCCGCATCCGGGTGGGCCGTTACGTTAGCTTCGTCGGGTTTCGCCTCCGAGGTGAACCGTACCCGGAGGACGCCGTCGCGGAGCACCGCGCCACTGATCTTCCGGCGGGCCAGCGACGAGGGCAGCGCCAGGATCCGCCGGTAGGGGCCGGCCGTGATGATCAGCTCGTCGCCCTTGCGGGCCAGATCGACCTCGCCCCGCTCGGCGCCGGGCAAGGCGAGGGTCAGCTCGTCGGCGGCCAGCCGCAGCGGCGGCGCGGCCGTGGGGGCGGCGAACGGGTCGGCCTCGCCGTAGAGCGCCGCGCCGACCTCGGCCAGCGCGTCCTTGCCGACCGGCTCGGCCGGCAGGTAGGGGACGACGTGGATGGGCAGCGGCGCGAACGACTCCTCCGCCTCGGCCAGCAGCCTGGACTGGGCCGCCACCCACTGGGCACGCCACTCGTCGGCGCCACCGGCGGGGAAGACCCGGTTGGCGATGACCGCGTCGACGCGGTAGCCGTACAGGTTGAGTGAGGTGAGGGTGCGCCGGGCCTCGGCGAGCACCACGGACTCGGGGGTGAGCACCAGGCGCACGGAGGCCTGGTCGCCGGTGAGGAGCTCGCGCACCTCGAGCAGGCCGCGGTGCAGGCGCTCGCCCGCGCCCATGACCTCCTCCCCCGGCGTGCTGACGCGGGCCACGCCGCGCACGAACGGGGAGACCAGCCGCATCAGCTTGCGGCCGACGGGCATCAGCCTGGTCATGTGCCACTCGAGCGCCTCGGGCAGGGCGAGCAGCCGCAGCGTCTCGGCGGTGGGGGCGCAGTCGACGACGATGACGTCCCAGCGGCCCTCGCGGGCGTGCTCGCGCAGCTCCAGCAGCGCGATGATCTCCTCGGCGCCGGGCAGGACGGTGATCTCCTCGGAGGTGATCTCGTCCAGGCCCAGCTCGACCAGGAGGTTGGTGGCGTAGTCCTGCAGCTCGCCCCAGTGACGCTCCATCGTCGCCTGGGTGTCGACCTGGTGCAGGTGCAGGCCGGGCGCGATCTCCTGATCAGCACTGTCCGGCCGTACGCCGAGCGCGTCGGCCAGCGAGTGGGCGGTGTCGGTGGAGACGACCAGCGTCTTGAGCCCGCGCCTGGCGGCGAGGGTGGCGGTGGCCGCGGCGGCGGTCGTCTTGCCGACGCCGCCCTTGCCCGTGAAGAGCAGGACCCGGGGGCTCACCGCTCAGCGGCCTTCGACGCGCTTCTTGAGACCCTTGAGGGCGGTGTCCACGATCACCTTCTCCGCCTTGCGCTTGATCATCCCGATCATGGGGACGGCGAGGTCGACCGCGAGCTCGTACGTCACCTCGATCCCTCTGCCCGCGTCGCCGAGCAGATAACTCCCGTCGAGCCGCGAGACCATTTTGCCGGGCTCGGCCACCCGCCAGCTCACGCTCCGGTCGTCCTGCCAGGTGTAGGCGAGGGTGTAGGTGTCGCTGATCACGCCGGCGTCGAGGACGAACCGGACCGTCTCCGGCCTGCCGTCGGCGCCCGTGGTGAGCACCTCGGTGCTCTTCACCTGCCCGGCCCACTCGGGGTAGGCCGCCAGGTCGGCGATGACCGCCATCACGGCGGCGCGGCCGGCGTCGATGGTGATGCTCGAAGTGGTGCGATCAGCCATGCGACCACCGTAGTGCAGAATCGGGTGATCGCGGTGGCTCACCATTCGAGGACATACGGAACGCCTTTTCCCCGGAAATGGCCGACGTTCACACATTCGGTGCGGCCGATGCGGGTGCGCCGGTAGAGCGGCTGGTGCACATGCCCGAACAGGGCATAGCGCGGCTGCGTGCGCCTGATCGCCTCCAGGGTCGCCTCGCTGCCCCGCTCGAAGCGCCTGGCGACCACGTCGTAGAGCAGCTCGGGCACCGCGGGCGGGATGTGGCAGCACAGCACGTCCACCTCGCCGACGGCCGCCACCTTGGCGGCGTACTCCTCGTCGCTGATCTCGTACGGTGTGCGGTAGTCGGTCTTGAGGCCGCCGCCCACGAAGCCGAAGCGCAGGCCGCCGATCTCCACGGTCTCGCCGTCGAGCACCCGCTGGCCCGGCCGCAGGTAGTCGCCCCACAGGCGCGGGATGTCCACGTTGCCGTAGGTGAGATAGGAGGGCACCGGCATGGCGGCGAACAGCTCACGGTACTGGGCGCGCACGTTGCGCTCGATGTGCTCGCGCGGATCGCCGTCCAGGCTCGCCCACAGCCCGGCGGCCATGGACCTGGCCTCGTCGAACCGCTTGGCGGTGCGCAGCGCGATGAACCGGCCGGCCTGGTCGGCGCCGAACAGGTCGGCGAAGATGCCCTGCGCGTGGTCGGCGTAGTCGATGAACAGGATCAGGTCGCCGAGACAGATCAGGGCGTCGGCGCCGTCACCCGCCCGGGCCAGCGCGTCGGCCCTGCCGTGCACGTCGCTGACCACGTGGAGCCTCATGCCGGGCATCCTACGAGCATGCTGCTAGCGTGTTGCACGTCCTACATAACGCCTGGATGACAGGGGCTACCCGCGCGTAACTTATCGCGGTAACGTCCAGGCTGTCATCCGTGGCGTGCACCCGGAGGAGTGTGGATACGTGCGCGAGTACACCGTTCCCGTGCTGGTGGATGTTCCCGCCTCAGCCTGTCTGACCGACACCGTCTTCGAACGGGGTGAGCAGGAACCCGGCCGGGTCATCATGCGCCGCAAGGTCGGTGACGGCTGGCCCGTCGTCACCGCGGGCGAGTTCCGTGACCAGGTGGTCGCGCTCGCCCGAGGGCTGGTCTCGGCCGGGATCGAGCACGGTGACCGGGTGGCGCTGGTGTCGCGCACCCGCTACGAGTGGACCCTCATCGACTACGCGATCTGGACGATCGGCGCGGTGACCGTGCCGATCTACGAGACGTCCTCGGTCGAGCAGGTCAGGTGGATCCTGTCCGACAGCGAGGCCAAGGCCGCCTTCGTCGAGCTGGACGCGCACGAGGAGGCGGTGCGCGAGGCGGCGCCCGCCCTGAAGAACGTCTGGCGGGTCGACGCCGTCCTCGACGGCTCCGGCGCCGAGGACGCCGAGGTGCTCGAGCGCAGGGCCCGGGTGAGCGCCGCCGACCTGGCGACGGTCGTCTACACCTCCGGCACCACCGGCAGGCCCAAGGGCTGCCTGATCAGCCACGACAACCTGCTGTTCACGGCACGCAACGTGGCGTCGGGGCCGCTGGAGCCGCTGTTCTTCGGCAAGGAGCCCTCCGGGCTGCTGTTCCTGCCGCTGGCGCACATCTTCGCGCGCATGATCCAGGTGGTGCTCATCGAGGCGGGCGCGGTCATCGCGCACACCCCCAACATGAAGAACGTCGCCCCCGACCTGCAGAGCTTCAAGCCCACGTTCCTGCTGGGCGTGCCCCGCGTCTTCGAGAAGGTCTACAACGGCGCCGAGCAGAAGGCCATCGCGGGCGGCAAGGGCAAGATCTTCGCCGCCGCCGTGGAGGCGGCCGTCGCCTGGAGCAAGGCCGAGAGCGCCGGTGGGGCGGGCGTCGGACTCCGGCTGCGGCACGCCCTGTTCGACAGGCTCGTGTACGGCAAACTCCGCGCGGCGACGGGCGGCAGGCTGTCGGCGGCGGTGTCCGGCGGATCCGCGCTGGGCGAGCGGCTGGGCCACTTCTTCAAGGGCGTCGGCATCGAGGTCTTCGAGGGCTACGGCCTGACCGAGACCTCCGCCCCCTGCTCGGTCAACATGCCGGGCGGCAACAAGATCGGCACCGTGGGCAAGCCCCTGCCGGGCGTCACCCTGCGCATCGCCGACGACGGCGAGGTGCTGGCCAAGGGGCGCAACGTGTTCGGCGGCTACTGGCGCAACGACGTGGCCACGGCCGAGGTGATCGACGCCGACGGCTGGTTCCACACGGGCGACGTGGGCGAGCTCGACGCCGACGGCTACCTGCGCATCACCGGCCGCAAGAAGGAGATCCTGGTGACGGCCGCGGGCAAGAACGTCGCGCCCGCCCCGCTGGAGGACGCTCTGCGGGCGCATCCGCTGATCTCCCAGGCCATGGTCGTCGGTGACGGGCGGCCGTTCGTGGCGGCCCTGATCACGCTGGACCCCGAGGCGCTGGAGCAGTGGGCGCCGGCCAACGGGCTGTCCGCCACCGTGCCCGCCGAGCTGAGCGCCGACGCGCGGATCCGGGCGGAGGTGCAGGGGGCGGTGGACCGGGCCAACAGCATGGTGTCCAAGCCCGAGCAGATCAAGAAGTTCACGGTGCTCGCCGCCGACATCACCGAGGAGAGCGGCCACCTGACGCCGACGCTCAAGGTCAAGCGCAACCTCATCGCCAAGGACTTCGCCGCCGACATCGAGGCGCTCTACACGGGAGACCAGCACTAGACAGGCGCTCTGCTCCGGCGGCCGGCGCCAGACAGGCGCCCTACACCGGCGACCAGCGCCAGAAACGCGCTCCACACCGGCGACCGGCGCTAGAGCAGGGCTCGGAAGCGGGCGGCCGCCTGGTCCCAGGACCACTGTGCGGCGATCCAGTCGCGGCCGGCCGCGCCGAGCTTGCGCGCCTGGTCGGGGTTGGCCAGTAGCTCGATCAGCGCCGCGGCGATCTCCTCGACGCTGTCCCCGTCGACGACGAGGCCGGTCTCGCGGTGCCGTACCGCCTCGGGCGCGCCGCCGGAGTCGCCCGCCACGACCGGCAGGCCGGTCGCGGACGCCTCCAGGAAGACGATGCCGAGCCCTTCCACGTCCACGCCGCCCCATCGGGTCCGGCACGGCATGGCGAAGACGTCGGCGGCGGCGTAGTAGCCGGGCAGGTCGGCGGCGGGGACGGTGCCGGTGAACACGATCGACGGCCGGCCCGCGGCGAGCTTGACCAGCTCGCGCCGGTACGGCCCGCCGCCCACCAGCAGCAGCACCGCGTCGGGCACCGCCCGCAGCACCTCGGGCCAGGCCCTGATGAGCTGGTCCTGCCCTTTGCGCGGCACCAGCCTGGACACGCACGCCACCACCGGCCGTCCGCCGAGCCCCGCCAGCTCGCGCGGCACCGTCCTGGCCGCCGGGGGGCGGAACAGGTCGGTGTCCACGCCCGGCGCGAGCCGTACCAGCTTGTCCTCCGGGACCACGGCGGCCAGCCGGGCGCGGGTGTACTCGCCCAGGTAGGTGACCACGTCGGCGTGCTCGCCGATCCTGCGCAGCACCGAGCGGAAGACCGGCGCGCTCGCCCACGACGCCTCGTGGCCGTGGGTGAGCATCACCACCCGCCGCGCGCCCGCCGCGCGCAGGCGCGGGGCGAGCAGGCCGAGCGGCGCCGCCGCCCCGAGCACGACCGTGCCGGCGCCGTGCTCGGCGACCAGCCGGGCGGCCCGGCGGGCGACGGCGGGCGTGGGCAGCATGAGCCGGCCCGGGTGACGCACGATCCGGTACGGCTGCCGCCGGTCGAACTCGGCGCACCCGGGCCAGGCCGGGGCGTAGACGGCCACGTCCGGCGTGCGCAGGGCGAGGCCGTGCACGAACGACTGGATGCCGCCGGGCCGGGGCGGGAAGTCGTTCGTGACGAAGACCACCTTGGTCACGGGCCGGGGACGCCGTTCAGCGCTGCCCAGGAACGCGCCAGGGCGATTCGCTGAGGAGTCGTGGGATGAGACGCATAGAGCACATATTCCACCGCATCGGGTGACAAGTCGGAAATGTTGGTGCTTGCCAGGCGTTTCTGCATCGCGACGAACGTGACCGGGTCTCTCGTCAGGTCCAGGGCATGGACGTCGGCCCTGGCCTCGATGGCACGGCTGAGCACGTTCTGCAGGGGTCCGGACAGGAACGTGGCCAGGGTCATCAACCCGATGAGCACGCCGACCGCGCGGGGATCGGTGATCGAGGCGATGCCCGTACGCCTGCGCAGGAGAGGGAAGCCGAGGAACAGCAGGATCGCGCCGAGCGCGGCCGCCATGGCGCCGACGAGCGTGCCGTAGAGCACGTCGCGGTTCTTCGCGTGGCCCAGCTCGTGCGCCACGACCAGCTCCACCTCCGGCTGCGGCGCCTTCAGCAGGGTGTCGTAGACCACGATCCGGCGGGTGGCGCCGAAGCCGGAGACGTAGGCGTTGAGCGCTGTCGTGCGGCGGGAGGCGTCGGCCACCAGAACGTCCTCCACCGGGACGCCGTCGCGGTCGGCCATCGCCATCAGGTTGGTGCGCAGCGGTCCCGCGGGCATGGCGTGGAAGTCGTTGAACACCGGCTCGAACACGACGGGGTAGACGAAGGAGGCGCCCACGGTCAGCGCGAACGCGCCCACCGCGGCGGGAATCCACCAGCGCCTGATCCTGCGCGCCAGGGCCACGATCGCCAGGACCATGACGGCCAGCAGGGCCGCGTTGATGCCGATGCCCTTGAGCCGGTCTCCGGTCCACCCCACCCAGTCCTGGGTGGACAGCCCGTAGTCGCGCAGCACCGTCTCGAACCAGATGCCGAGCGGCCAGCGCAGCGCCTCCTCGATCGCGGTGATGGCGAACACGCCCAGCAGGACCCGCACCCACCACGGGCCGCGCACCCACCCCAGCAGCTTCGCGCCGAGCGGGGTGGCGACGAGCAGCCCCGCGAACACCAGGCCGATCCCGAGCGACAGGTAGCTGGGCAGGCTGGTGGCCGCGTCGAACGCCTGTGACCTGGCCACCTGAGCCGCGGTGAAGTCCCTGGCCGGATCGGGTGTGACGGCGGGGGCGGCCGCGGGCAGCGCCCGCCACGGCGTGGTGAACGCCACCACGCCCACCAGCACGGCGCCCAGCACCGCGAGCGCCGCCCCCGCCTGCCGCCGCAGCGACGCGGCCCGCCGCTCGTCCCCCGCGCCCGTCACGCCTCTCCCCTGCCCCTCCGGGGCCCGTCCAGAGCCCGTGCCGGGTGGTACGGCTCGGCGGGCGGGTTCGGCGCTCTCGCCGGCCTCTACGGCCACCTCACCCGCCTCTGTGACGCCGACGTCATCGTCCGCCGTGTCGTTCTTGTTCTGGTCGTCCATGCGCGTCCGTTCATCGAGTTTCTCTCTGGACCTCCGCCCCGCATCAAGAGGAAAGCAGACGGACAGCGACTCCTCACGCCAACTGGTCCAGCATGTACGCGCGCCACCGCTCCGTCAGCGTGCCGGTCGAGAGCCCCAGCGCGGCGAGCGCCCGGTCGGCGCCGCCCTCCTGGGCTTCACGGTAGAGCCTCACCAGGGTCCTCTCACCCCGGTGCCCGGCGAGGAAGCGACACGCCAGCCACGCCTCCTGGTACGCCCGCGCGAGCCTTGCGCCGTCCCCCTGGAGGGCGAAGTCCGCCGGACCCGGCAGGCGGCGTGGCACGCGTCCCGCGCGCACCTCGGCGGCGAGTTCGGCGGCGGCCACCCGCAGGGGCAGCCCGGCGTCCCGGTAGGCCACGTAGTCGGCGAAGCCCTCGTACAGCCAGATCGGCAGCCCGCCGGTGCCCGCCGCGACGTGGGTCAGCTCGTGCGTCAGCACCACGTCCCTGCCGGTCGGCGTGAGCCGGGCGAAGAACTCGGGCACCACGATCACCCGGCCGCCGTCCGCCATGGCGGCCAGCCCGTCGACCGACGCCACCCCGGCGAGCCCGGCCGCCTCGGGGGTGGAGGCGGGCACCAGGACCACCGGCCGCACCCGGCCGCCCAGCACGGCCGCCACCCGCCGGCCCGCCGCGTCGGCCCGGCGCGCCAGGTCGCCGAGAAGCTCGGCGGGCGCGTGGTGCCCGACGACGAAAGAGCTCTCCCCTCGTACGACCATCGCCTCGTCGCCCCACAGGGCGTGGAGCCCGGCGACGTCCGGCAGGATCGGGGCGGCGGCCGTGGCGGTCCCGGCGAGCAGCAGGGCCGCCAGCACCGCTCGACGGTTCACGCGCACGGACACGCTGCCCGATGCTAGCCGCCCCGGCCGGCGGGCGGGTCAGAGGCCGCGAGCCGTCCCCGAGACAGCCCTCGGGACGGCCCTCTAGACGGCCGAAGGCCCCGTCCCAGGCAGGGACGGGGCCTTCGGACCGGGGTCACAACCCGGGACGTACGGCACCCACGAATGACGACTTGCGCCATCTGGAGAGCTTCTCGACGCGCACCCGTTCGCCTGTCCGCGGCGAATGGATCATCTTGCCGTCGCCGACGTACATGCCGACGTGGCCGAGCCCGCTGAAGAACATCAGGTCCCCCTTCCGCAGATTCTTGAAGGAGACCTTCTTCCTGATGCGCGCGAACTGGCTGTACGTGACGCGCGGGATCTTCACTCCGGCCTTCTTCCAGGCGAACTGGACGAGACCCGAGCAGTCGAACGAACCAGGCCCGGTGCCGCCGTAGCGGTACGGGTCACCGATCTGTTTCTTGGCCACCGCGACCGCCTTACCGGCCATCATCTGTTGCTGAGCGGCTTTCGCCTGCTTCGCGGACTTGGCGGACCTGGCCGCCTTCGTCACGGAGAGGCCGGCGGGTTCACTCGTCGTCGCCGCCTGCGCCGTCGTGGCAGGGAGGACCACACCTCCGGCTGTCACGGTCATGGTCAGCACCACGCCACCAAGGGCGATACGGGACAGGCGGGGGTTATGCGAAGAGGTAGACAGGATTTCTCCTTGGAGCTTCCACGAACGCCTACCGGGTTAGCTGACGGATTCGGGCCTGGAAGTCGCCCTACGGCGCGGGTCGCGCCGATTCACCCCTGATCCGGAAAACGCGGATCGCTGGGTCCCCGGCTCCGTGCCTCCTGGCTGCACGGACTCGGCAGGTCACCGCCTTCGATGCGATTCAAGGGATGCGGCGATGACCGGCTGGAATGTTTATCGGTCCACATCGGAGAGGTCCCGATGGCGGTTCGCGGCGTCATGGCTTGGCGCCGCGAGGCCAGAAGCTACGCCCGGAGGTCCAGGTCTGGCAAAGCCTGAGTAAGGGAGTCAAGATCAGCTAAAGACTGAGTCAAGTCCTTCGGCCCTGCTGGAATACGGGGGTTCGTTATTGAAAAGTGACCATTGTCACAGTTGACGAAACCGTGATTTGTCAGGACCCATCCGTACCTCCTGTCACAGGCGTCACATCCAGCGACACCCGGACAACGCGAGAACCGGGCCCCGGAAATGTCCCAGGACCCGGTTCGAAGGGTGCGATCTACGGGCGGCGGGCGCCCGCGAAACTGCGGCCGTACGCGGAAAGGGGGACCACCTTGACCACATCACCGGTCTGCGGGGCGTGAACCATCTGGCCGTTGCCCGCGTAGATACCCACATGACCCAATCCCTGGGCGAACAGGAGGTCACCGGGCTCCAGGGCATTCATGTCCACCGGACGGCCGGACGTCCACTGCTGCCAGGTGGTGCGGGGCAACTCGACACCGGCCGCGCGCCAGGCGGCCTGCGTGAGGCCGGAGCAGTCGTACCCACCCGGTCCCGTGCCGCCGAAGACGTACGGCTTGCCGATCTGGGCGTAGGCGAAGGACAGCGCCGACGCGGCGTTACCCGAGGCGGGACCGGTGTACTTGAGGCCGGTGCTGTTCGGGTTGCCGGCGCGGTAGGCGCCGAGCCTGTCGAGGAGCTTCTTCTGCTCGGCGATGAGCCCGAGGATCTCCTTGCGGTCCTTGTTGACCGCGTCGCGCTCCTTGTCGGCGTCGCCCAGGGCGTCCTGGGCGCCGTCCCGCTCGGTCTTCAGGCCGCGGTTCTCCCTGTCGAAGGCGGCGAGCCTGTCGGCTCGCTCTTGGGAGAGTTGCCTGGTCAGCGACATGCTGTACAGCATGTCACCGGGCTCGTCGATGGTGATCATCGTGGGCAGCGCGGCGAAGTCGCCGCCCATCTTGTAGCTGTCGACGGCCATCGAGACGACCTGCTCGCGCAGATCGGCGACGGTGGCCAGCTTGCGCCGGTAGCTCTCGTTGAGCTTGGTGTAGCGGCCCTTGGCCGCCTTGTACTTCTCGGTCGCCGTGTTGTAACGGTCGACGACCTTGTCGGCCTTGTCGTTCAGCTTCTTCAGCTTCGCCTTGGCCTGGCTGACCGTGGGCTTGGGATCGGCCAGTGCGCCTCCCATCGGGGTCAGTAACAGCCCGATCGCAAGACCCGTGGCCAGGGGTATCCGGCCCAACCTCACAGCGTCGCCTCCCAGGGGATATACCTGGGGCGAAATATACAGAAGTGACAGGGCAAGTCTCACCTAAACGTCATATTGTAATAAATTAGGCGCGACCCAGCCGGCGCAGCAGCAGACCGGACGGAACGGGCCTGGCTCCCATCCGCCGCACCGACTCGGCCACCTCGCGGTCGGAGGAGACCACGGCGATCGCCCGGCCCGGTGGCTCGGCACGTACGAGCTGGCGGATCAGGTCGTCGGCGATCTCGCCCGGCGCGCTGAACAGCACCCGCACACCGCGCGGCGCGACCACCTGGACGGGCGAGTTGAGCTCGGCGCCGTCGAACACGGCGGTCACCTCGACCCGGGTCTGGGCGACGAGCCCGCCGAGGCCGGTCATCAGCCGGTTGCGCTGGTCGGCGAGGGTGAGGGTGCCGTAGCCGGACTTGGTCACGTTGTAGCCGTCGATGATCAGATGCACCTGCGGCAGCGCGAGGAGCTGGTCGAGCAGCTGGGGGTCGTCGTCGGCCAGGGCGCGGGCGGGAACCCCGCGCACCCCCGGGCGCTCGCCGGTGACCGCGGCGACCGAGTCGGCGGGCTTGCTGATCGTCGTGGGCAGGGCCAGCTCTCTGCGCAGTCCCGCCGAGGCGTCCTGCAGCGCGTCGAGCAGCACTCTGACGCGGGCGTCCTCGATGCTCCGGCCCTCGCGGGCGGCCCTGCGCGAGGCTTCGAGCTGCTTCTCGACGTCGGCCAGGCGCTCGCGCAGCCGCCGCAGCTCGGACTCGCCCGCGGTGCCCGCGGCCGAGGCGGCGACCTTGGCGTCCTCGGCGGCGTGCGTCATCTCCTCGGCGCGGCGCACCGCGGCCTTGGTGCGCTCGCGCGCCTCGTGCAGCTTGCGGCGCAGGTCGGAGTTCTCCGCCCGGGCGGCCTTGAGCTGCTCCCGCAGCCGCTCGGCCTCCTCCTTGGCGGTGGTCTTCAGGGCGGCGAGCTGCTCGCGCAGCCGGGAGACGACCTCCTCACGCTCGGAGCCCTCGGCCGCGGCCACCGACCGCTCCAGATCCGCCCTGGCCGACTCCACCATCTCCGCCCAGCCGGGCGGCCTGGTGAGGTAGGCCGCCGCGGCGACGAGCACGGGATCGGCCGCGGGCGGCACGTTGCCCTCGGCCAGTGAGGTGATGAGCTCCGGCCAGCCGGCCGCCACCGACTCGGCGACCGCCTCGCGGAACTCCTTGTCGTTCTCCAGCTGGGCGGCGATGGGCGCGCTGCCCAGCCTGGCGCGCTTACGCGGGTCGAACTTGGCGATGCCGCGCAGCGGCGGCGGGATGGCGGCACCGGGCATCGAGCCGAGAACCTGAGCCGCCAGGTCCACGACATTCAGCCGAACCTGCTCGGGAAGCGGGCGAGACAGGCCTTCACCCGCTGAACTCATCCCACTGTCCCTTCATGACATGCTCTTTCAGACAAGGGTACGGCTGTCGGCTACCTGTCCGTAACGGCCACCCAAAGCTGGACAAGCGCTTGGTTGGCGTTGTACGACTGTGCGAGGACCCCTGCTCGCCCAGGAGGTGCGCCATGTCCGAGCCCGTCCGGACCTCCACCCGCCACCTGCCCGAACTCCGCGACCGGCTGGCCACCTGGCTGAGCGGACGCCTCGGGACCCCGGTGGCCGTCAGCGAGGTGTCCCGCCCCTCGGCCAACGGCATGTCGAGCGAGACCGTGTTCTTCACCGCCTCCTGGGAGGGGACCCACGAGCGGTGCGTGGCGAGGCTCGCACCTGCGCCGGAGGCCGTTCCGATCTTCCCTGTGTACGACCTCCGCACGCAGTACGACCTGATGCGGCTGGCCAGGCGAAAAGCTGGGATTCCAGCCCCCAGGCCGCTCTGGTTCGAGGCCGACCCCGGCCCGCTCGGCACGCCGTTCTTCGTGATGGCCCGCGAGGACGGCGAGGTGCCCCCGGATGTCATGCCCTACACCTTCGGCGGCTGGCTGTGCGAGGCGGCGCCCGCCGACCGGCGCAGGCTGCAGGACACCACCGTGGGCATCCTGGCCGCGCTGCACGACGTCCGGTTCACCCACCAGGAGGTGCCCGGACTCGGCGCGGGCGGCCTGCGCGAGCACCTGCGGGCCCAGCGCGCCTACTACCGGTGGGCGCACGGCGAGCGGCCCGTCCCCCTGCTGGAGCGGGCCTTCGACTGGCTGGAGGCACACTGGCCCGACGACCCCGGCGCCGACGTGCTGTGCTGGGGCGACGCGCGCATCGGGAACGTG
Source organism: Nonomuraea glycinis (assembly GCF_035920485.1). Classification (GTDB taxonomy): domain Bacteria; phylum Actinomycetota; class Actinomycetes; order Streptosporangiales; family Streptosporangiaceae; genus Nonomuraea; species Nonomuraea glycinis. The sequence continues at coordinate 6,336,631 of NZ_CP109166.1, read as the reverse complement.
ATGTACCGCGACTTCACGCCGGTGGCCGTGTTCGACTGGGAGATGGCGGCGATCGGGCCACGGGAGCTCGACCTGGCCTGGATGATCTTCCTGCACCGGTTCTTCCAGGACCTGACCGTGGACATGGGCCTGCCCGGCCTGCCGGACTTCATGCGCCCCGAGGACGTCTGCCGCACCTACCGCGAGCTGACCGGCCACGAGCCGCGCGACCTGCGCTTCCACGAGATGTACGCGGCCCTGCGGCACGGGATCGTCATGGCCAGGGTGTGGCTGCGCAGGATCCACTTCGGCGAGCTGGCCATGCCGGACGACCCCGACGACCTCGTCATCCACCGGGCCACCCTCGAACGGCTGCTCACAGGCTAGCGTCGTAGACCAGCAGCGCGATCTGCACCCGGTTGTTCAGCCCCAGCTTGGTGAGGATGCGCGAGACGTGCGCCTTGACCGTGGGCACGCTCATGAACAGCTCACGCCCGATCTCGGCGTTGGACCTGCCCAGGCCGACCGCCCCCGCCACCTCGCGCTCACGCTCACTGAGCCGGTCGAGCAGGACGCGGGCACGCTCGGTACGGTGTCCCGCGCCGTCGGCGGACACGTGCGAGATGAGCTGGCGGGTCACCACCGGCGACAGGATCGGCTCGCCCGCCGCCACTTTCCTGATCGCCGTCACCAGGTCGGCCGGCGGGATGTCCTTGAGCAGGAACCCGGCCGCGCCCGCGCGCAGCGCGCGCAGCACCTGCGCGTCGGCGTGGAAGGTGGTCAGCACCAGCACCTCGGGCGGCGCCTTGGTGCCGCGCAGCGCCTCGGTCGCGGCGAGCCCGTCGACGTCCGGCATGCGGATGTCCATCAGCACCACGTCGGGCCGGTGCTCGGCGACCATCGGCGGCACCCGTGACCCGTCATCCGCCTCCCCCACGATCGCGATGTCGTCCTGCCCGCCCAGGATCATGGACAGCCCCGCCCTGACGAGCGCGTCGTCGTCGACGATCAGGACGCGGATCGGCGCGGTCATGCATCCTCCCGGGGGTGGTCGGCCGGCCAGGGCAGCCAGGCCCGTACGAGAAAATCCCCGTCGGGGGTGGCGCCGTGCTCCAGCCGCCCGCCCGCCAGCTCGGCCCGCTCGGTCAGCCCGATGAGCCCGGCCCCGGCCCCGGGGATGCGCGAGCCGGACCCCGGGATGCGCGGACCGGACCCGGTGATGCGAGAGCGGGACCCGGGGGGTCGCGGACCGGACCCGGGGATGCGCGGGCCGGACCCGGGGATGCGCGAGCCGGACCCGGACCCGGGGGTGCGCGGGCCGGATCGCGGCCACAGGGCGTTGCGGACCTCGGCCGACAGCCCTTCTCCCGGCGCCCCGGCCACCGCCACGGTGGCGGGTGCGCCGCCCGCGTGCTTGCGGGCGTTGGTCAGCGCCTCCTGCACGATGCGGTAGAGGGTGCGGCCCAGACTCTCCGGCATGTCCCGGACCGCCAGGTCGAGCCGGATGTCCATGCCCGCCTGCTCGCACTCCGCCACCAGCGCGGGCAGGTCGGCCAGGGTGGGCTGCGGCCGGTCGGGCACCGGCTCGTCACCGGGCGAGTCCGGGTGGCGCAGCACGCCGATCACCTCGCGCAGGTCCTGCAGCGCGAGGTGGGCGCTGCTCCTGATCGCCCCGGCCGCCCTGGCGATCTCCTCGGCCGGCGCGTCGGGCCTGAACTCCAGCGCGCCCGCGTGCAGGCTGAGCATGGACAGGCGGTGCGCCAGCACATCGTGCATCTCCCTGGCGATCCGCTCGCGCTCCAGCCGCTTGGCCTGCTCGGCGGCGACGCCGGCCCGCTGCCTGAGCGTCCAGACGAGCTGCCGCCTGGCCCGCACCACCACCCCCCAGGCGAAGGTTGTCAGCATGATGGCCAGGCTGAACACGAGCGTGCCGAACGGGCCGAGCTCGGGGTCCGGCTTGAGGAAGGCGTACGGCAACACAGTGACCACGCCGAGCAGGGCGATGGGGCCGGAGACCTTGAACGGCCGGTGCACCGCCACCGTGAACAGCCCGACGACGGCGGCCCCGCCGACCAGCTCCAGGTAGGACGACAGAATGGTGGTCACCAGGGCCAGCCCGACCGGCCACCGGCGGCGCAGCCACACCGACAGGCACGCCAGGACGCCGACCACCTGCTCCAGCGCGATCACCGGCTCCGGCTGGCCCTTCAGCTCCGGGACGGTCACCAGCGCGAGCCCGCAGGCCAGCAGGAACATCACGACGTCGACGACCCAGTCACGGGTCGAGCGCCGCACCGGCCGCCCGTCCCCGCCGTCGCCCAGCAGCACGGACGGCAGCGCCCACCGGTATTCGTGCGACTCCGTCACGTTCACCGAGGCTATGCCGTACGGGGGTCACGGCGACAGCGACCAAAGTCGATACCGTCCCGGACCTCGACCCGACGCGACCGGCGAGCCGATCAGCCGGGCGGGCCGAACAGCCGGCCGAGATGATCAGCCGGCCGGGCTGATCGGCCGGCCGGGCTGATCGGCCGGGCACGGCAGTGAGCCGCGCGTATCCCCCTCGGTGCGCCCAGGCCCCTGTACTGGGCGAACCAGACCACGCGGCTCACGTACCGCTTCCTTAAATAACCGTATTTGTCCGACTTGCAGGGTGGTTGCACGTTCTTTAACAGCAGGGAGTCAAGCTCGCCACGTCAGCTTCCGATCGGCTTGTCGGCCAGCGCCGGCAGGAACGCTCGCGCCACGGTCAGCGCGCCCGTGCGAGCCTGCTTCTCGGCCATCAGCACCGCGTTGGGAGAGTTGGCCGGCTCGTCCTTGGGCCGGTCGGCGCCGGCGTAGTCGGCCTCCACCACCACGGCGCCCTGCAGCACGATCACCGAGCCGCTGCCCGCCGACACCTCGCCCCGCCTGGTCCTGACGTACTTGCCGTAGGCCTGCTGCCCCAGACCTTCGAGGTCGAACACCTTGCCGAATTCCAAGCCGCCGAGCGATGACTGGGCGATGTTCCGGTCGCTGCCGCGCCGGCTGGAGTAGAACGACTTGGCGGCGGTCGCGTCGGCGACGCCGGCGCGGTTGGTGAAGGAGTGCACGGTGATCAGCACGCTGCGGATCCTGGTCGCCTGGCCCACGGGGATCTCCCGGTTGAGCCAGCGGCACTCGGTCTGCGTGTCGTCGCCCGCCTCCATCCGGCGGGTCCTGGTGGTCGGGCCGGGCACGAGCCCGGTGGCCACCCCGGCGACGGCCTGACAGGCGGGCGGGATGGCGGCGAGCTCTGTCGGCGAGGGCGTGGGGGCCGGGCTCGGCTTGGTGGTGGCCGCCTTGTGCGGCTGCGCGAGCACGTCCGGGTGCTCGGCCTTCCAGGCGGCCACGCCCTTGGCGATCTGCGTGATCACCTTGGTGGCCTCGCGGATCGCGTTGGCCTCGGTGACCGACTGGACGGTCTCGCTGCTGAGGACCTGGGCGTCCTTGCGCTGCTGGCTCGCTTGGTACCTGACCTCGATGGTCATGTCCTGGACGCGGGCCCGAGCGGTGCCGAAGGAGTACCACAGCGTGGTGCCGGAGCGGCGCCAGGTGTACTGGGCGTAGGCCGCGTCGCCGACGCCGGGCACCTCCTTCACCGCGGAGACGTAGTCCTTCTCGCCCTTCTTCGCCGTGGGCTTGGCGGTCTCGCCGAACTTGGCGCCGCCGTAGTCGACGTCGTAGGAGTTCTGGGCCATGGCCCGGCCGGTCTTCGCGCCGTTGCCCCGATGCTGGGCCACCTTGACGTCGATCTCGCGGCTGCGCCAGAACTCGCCGAAGGAGATGCGGCGGTTCGTCCAGTTGCAGGAGAAGTTGACCGTGTACTCGGTGTCTCTGGAGTCCTTGGCCACCGTCGCCTCGGGCACCAGCCGTTCGGCCTCCAGTTTCGGCAGCATCGTGCACACGTCCGGGCCGGTCACCGCGGCCGCCTTCACGGACTTCGACGGCGACGGCGGCGCCTGCGTCCCGCCGCCGAGCGGGGTGCCGAACGTGCGCTGCACCTGGCCGTACAGCAGGTAGGCGCCGGCGCTGCCGGCGATGAGCACCACGACGCAGACGGCGGCCACCGGCAGGATCCACGGGCGCCGGGCCGGCGGCCGGCCGGGGGGCGGCTGCCAGGGCGGGGGCGGTCCGGGGAACCGGGGAGGCATGGTCGGTGGCTCGAACGGCCCGCCACTCGGCACCTGACGGTGCGGGGGTTGGTACTCGCTACCGGGATTCACCAGGGACTCCAGGGGATTGCCATGACTTGCGGTGAAACATGCTAGTCATCCGGCTTGCGAGGCGCTTGCGGTGGCTCATTCCCGCAACGCGGTCGAGACCATGCGGGCGGTGGCGAGCACCGGCTTCTGGTCGACCTTCGTGGACCGCTTGGCGTCCTCGTCGTGCCAGACGACCTCGGCGAGCAGGTTGCTGGTGCGCAGCAGCACCGTGCTGTCTGCGCGGCCCTCGTCGGGGGCGCCCAGGGAGCGCTCGAAGGTGCTCTGCACGATCGCCGCCTCTCCCACGTCCCGCACGTCGCTGACGGGGCCGACGGACTTGCGGAACGCCACGCCCTCGGTGCCGCCGCGGACCGTGCGCTCGTTGGCGAAGCGCAGCGCGGCCACCTCGGGACCGCCGAAGTCACCGGTGGGCTGCTCCGCCCAGGTCCGTACGGTGATCGAGCGGACGCTCCTGGAGCCCTTGTGCACCTGCCACCGGCACTCGCCCTCCCGGGTCGCCGCCCGCCTCGCGGTCCCCTTGAGCAGCTGGGCGGCCTGGGCGTCGGTCAGCAGCTCGCACGGGGCCGGCGCGACCGCGAACCTGCCGGGATCCTCCTGGCCGAGCACCGTCAGGCCGTACCAGCCGCCCGTGCCCAGCAGGGCGACGGCGGCGAGCACCGCCGGAACGAGCCACCAGCGGCGGCGCGAGGAGGCGCCGGGCGCGGGAGAGGCGAGCACGGCGTGCAACTCCTCGCGCACCTGGGCGGCCGTGGGGCGGGCGGCCGGATCCTTGGCCAGCATCGCCGTCAGCAGCCCGCCGAGCCGCCGGCCTGCTCTGACCGGCGGCGGCGGCTCGTGCAGCAGCACCGCGGCGGCCACGGCGGCGGGCCCCGCCCGCTCGAACGGCGCTCGCCCCTCCACCGCCGTGTAGAGGCTGGCGCCGAGCGACCACAGGTCGGAGGCCGGGCCGGAGGGGTGCTCGTTGAGCCGTTCCGGCGCCATGTAGCCGGGCGAGCCGGCGCTGCCGTACTTGTCGGCCCGGCCGCCGATCGGGACCGCGATGCCGAAGTCGGTGAGCATCGCCGAGCCGTCGGCGTCGAGCAGGATGTTGGCCGGTTTGACGTCCTGGTGCACGATGCCGTGGGAGTGCGCGACCGACAGCGCCGACAGCACGCGCAGGCCGACGCGGGCCACCATGTCCGGCGGCATCGGGCCGTGCTCCTTGATCACCTTGTCCAGGGAGCGGCCCGCGATCAGGTCCAGGATGATCCACGGCTGGCCCTCCTCCAGCACGACGTCGTGCACCAGGACGACGGCCGGGTCGCGCAGCCGCCCGGCGGACCTGGCCTCGTGGATGGCCCGGTCGGCGAACTCGGCCCGCTCCCGCGGCGTGAGCTCCCGCGGCACGGTGACCTGCTTGACCGCGACCTGCCTGTGCAGCGTCTCGTCGTGCGCCCGCCAGACCGTGCCCGCGCCGCCCTGTCCGAGGCGCTCCACGAGGCGGTAGCGGCCGGCGAGCAGGTAACCCTCAGCCCGCATGGAGTAACGCCCGCTCGCTCGCCTGAGCCGCCTTCAGGGCCGTCTGCTTGATGTCGTCGTCGCTGGGCCGGTCGGCGAGCGTGGTGTATTCGACGCTCACCACCAGATTGGCCAGGCGGTAGAAGACGACGGCGGAGAGGATCCGGCCCGTGGGGCCCTTCAGCTCGTAGGTGAAGGCCTCCTCGCCGACGCCCCGGATGGCCCGGATCGGGGTGCGCGTCACCGGCTGGGCCTTCGTGACGCCGATCTCCGGCCAGATCCACTCGGCCCTGTCGTTCTTGGCCCAGTAGCGGTGCTGGTTGGCGAACAGGGTGCGGGCCGACTCGGGGGTCATGGCCCACGGATCGCGGGTGTCGGAGTCCTTCTGCACCTGCACCTCCATGCCTCTGCCCGACGTGGTCCAGCCGCACTGGGGGCCGAGCTCGTCGGCGCTCGCCTTGCCCGCGGGCGGCTGCTGGGTGCGCAGCAGCAGGCCGACGTCCTCCTGGCCGAGGAGGGAGCACACGTTCAGCGGTACGGTGAACGCCGCGGGCACCCCGTTGTCCCGATTTTTCAGGATCAGAACGACGGCGGTGGCCGCCGCGGCCACGACCAGCACCGCCGCCACGGCGGCGAGCCACAGCAGGGACCCGTGACGCCGCCTGACCGGGCGCGGCGCCGTCGGCACGTGGTGCACCGGCAGGACGGCGGGCAGACCGGCGGCGGCCTGCCGCAGCGGCTGGATCATCGCCGGCGCGGCGGGCCTGGCCGCCGGATGCGCCGCCATCATGGCCGCCAGCAGCGGGCCGAGCGGCCCCGGCGCCACCGGCAGCGGCTGGGTCAGCGTCGCCCTGATCCGCTCGGCGGCGGTGCCGCTGTAGGCCGCCGTGCCCGTCACCGCGAGATAGAGGGTGGCGCCGAGCGACCACACGTCGCTGGCCGGCCCGCCGGCCTCGCCCTCCAGCCGCTCGGGCGCGATGAACCCGGGCGAGCCGATCGTCATGCCCTGCTCGGTCAGCGTCGCCTGGCCCTCCTGCCTGGCGATGCCGAAGTCGGTGAGCACCACTCTGCCGCTGTCGGTGAGGAAGACGTTGCCCGGCTTCACGTCGCGGTGCTGCAGGCCACGGGCGTGCGCGGCGGACAGCGCGTCGAGCATGTCGGCGCCGATCCTGGCGACGTATTCCACCGGCATCGGGCCGTGCGCCTGCACCGCCTCGCCGAGGGTGCGGCCGCGCAGCAGCTCCATGACGATCCAGGGCCGGTCGTGCTCCACGACGACGTCGTGCAGCGCCACGATGCCCGGGTGCCGCAGCTGGGCCATCGCCTGGGCCTCGCGCACGGCCCGGGTGACCAGCTCGGCCCGCTCCTTGGGGGACAGTCCCTCGGGCAGGGTGAGCTCCTTGACCGCCACCTCACGGTCGAGCATCTCGTCCCTGGCCAGCCAGACCCGCCCCATGCCACCGCTGCCCAGCGGGTGCATCAGGGAGTAGCGGTTGGCGAGTCTTCCCCCGGACATAAAGGGAAGGGTAACGAAGGTTCAAGCCGAATAGTTATTCGCCGTGGCGGCGCAACTGTCGGTCGCCGTGTCTATGGTCTTGGATCGTGGAACCGGTACAAGGCACCCTCGATGAGCTCGGCACTCCGCTGAGTGACGTCACCTTCGTCGTGTTCGACCTCGAGACGACCGGCGGGTCGCCCGCCGAGCACATGATCACTGAGATCGGCGCGGTCAAGGTGCGGGCCGGCGAGGTGTTAGGGGAGTTCTCCACGCTGGTCGATCCCGGCGGGCCGATCCCGCCGTTCATCTCCGTGCTGACCGGCATCACCGACGCCATGGTGGTGGCCGCCCCGCGGATCGAGTCGGTGCTGCCGAGCTTCCTGGAGTTCATCCGCGGCAGCACCCTGGTCGCCCACAACGCCGGCTTCGACACCCGCTTCGTCAAGGCCGCCTGCGCCGCGCACGGCTATCCCCCGCCGGCCAACCCGGTCGTCGACACCGTCGACCTCGCCCGGCGGGTGCTGACCCGCGACGAGACGCCCAACGCCAAGCTGTCCACCCTCGCCCGGTTCTTCCGCAGCCCCACCGATCCGTGCCACCGCGCGCTGGAGGACGCCAGAGCCACCGTGCACGTGCTGCACGGCCTCATCGAGCGGGCCGGCTCCTTCCAGGTGCACACGCTCGAAGAGCTCAAGTCGTTCGTCCGCGCCCCCACTCCCGAGCAGCAGAGCAAGCGCCATCTGGCCGAGTCGGTGCCGCACTCCCCCGGCGTCTACCTCTTCGAGGACGAGCGCGGCGAGGTCCTCTACATCGGCAAGAGCACCAACCTGCGCAACCGCGTGCGCTCCTACTTCACCGCCGGCGAGACCAGGCCGCGCATCCGCGAGATGATCGGCATCGCCGAGCGGGTCCGCCACATCGTCTGCTCGACCGCGCTGGAGGCGGAGGTCAGGGAGCTGCGCCTGATCGGCGGCGCCAAACCCCGCTACAACCGCAAGTCCCGCTTCCCCGAGAAGGTCGTCTGGCTCAAGCTCACCGACGAGCCGTTCCCGCGCCTGTCGATCGTGCGCGAGGTCAGGGACGACGGCGCGGCCTACCTCGGCCCGTTCTCCAGTGCCCGGCTCGCCGACGACGCCCGCAACGCGCTGCACGAGGCGCTGCCCCTGCGCCAGTGCACCCAGCCCATCACGGCCCGCACCCGCCGTACGGCCTGCGTGCTGCACGAGATGGGCCGCTGCGGCGCCCCGTGCGAGGGCAAGCAGAGCCAGGCCGACTACGCGGTGCATGTGGAGACCGCCCGCCGCGCGATGCTGCTCGACGCCTCCCCCGTCTATCAGGCGGTCTCGGCCCGCATGGAGCGCCTGGCGGTCGAGCAGCGCTACGAGGAGGCGTCCGTCGACCGCGACCGGCTGGCCGCGTTCGTCCGCGCCGCCGCCCGCATGCAACGCCTCAGCGCGATCACCGCCATCCCGCAGCTCGTCGCCGCCGCCCCGGCCTTCGACGGCGGCTGGGAGATCCACGTGATCAGATACGGCAGGCTCGCGGCGGCCGGCGTCATGCCCCGTGGCGCCCACCCCACCCCCTTCGTCGCCTCGCTCACCGCCACCGCCGAGGCCGTCATCCCCGGCCCCGGCCCGGTGCACGCGGCCAGCGCCGAGGAGACCGAGTGCATCCTGCGCTGGCTGGAGTCCCCCGGCGTGCGGCTGGTAGAGGTCGACGGCCAGTGGAGCCTGCCCGCGCGCGGCGCCGCCCGCCATAAGGCCCGCATCGACCTCGCCTACCGCGGCCTCGACCAGGCTCGCGGCCGGGAGGGGCGTCCTCTGCGGTGATTCGATACAGTTGGTCCCATGGTCACGGCAATCGTTCACATCAAGGCCGAGGTGGACCGGATCCCGGAGGTCGCTGAGACGATCGCCGAGATCGGCGGCGTCAGCGAGGTCTACTCGATCACCGGCGAATACGACCTGCTGGCCATGGTGCGAGTGGCCGCCTACGAGCAGATCGCCGAGGTCATCCCCGGCCGGCTCAACAAGGTCCCCGGCGTGCTGCACACCGAGACGCACATCGCCTTCCGCACCTACTCCAAGCACGACCTGGACGCGACCTTCTCCATCGGCTTCCCCGAGTCCGACTGACCTCCGCTCCACCCGACCCCCGCGTCCCGTGACGCGGGGGTTCCGGCGCGTTCGCTCGACTCCGGGTTCCCGGCCTCCGCAGCCCCGCGTGCCGTGGCGCACGGAGATTCCGGCCTTCCTGTTCCGAGCGGGTCAAGCCTGCGGAAAAGGGGCGGGCCCGGACGACTTTGTGTCGTCCGGGCCCGCTCCTTCGTGGCAGTCGTCTCAGTGGGTCAGAGACTTGTCCTCGCCGGACGTGACGGCGGCGTGCTCCTCGTCGTGAGCGTGGTCGCCGTCGAGCGGGATCTTCTCCCCGCCGTACGTCCTGGACATCTTGGCGCGCAGCTTGCCCAGCGGGCCACGCATGCCCTTGGGCGGGATGCCCGCGGGGTCCTCTGCCACGGGCAGCGTGAGCACTGCCTCCTTGCCTCGGATGTGCGCCTCGATGTCCTCCGCCGGGGGCGTGTGCACCTCGATGAACTCGCCGTGCGGCAGACGCTTGATCACGCCGGACTCCACACCGTGGTGCAGGATCGCGGCGTCGGAGCGCTGCAGGCCCAGGCAGATCCGGTACGTGATCGCGTAGGCCAGCACCGGAGCGACGAACACCAGCACCCGGCCGACGTAGGTCGTCATGTTCAGGCTGATGTGGAAGAACGCCGAGAGCTCGTCGTTGGCGCCCAGCAGCCAGAACACCCCGTAGAACGTGATGGCCGACATGCCGATCGCGGTGCGGTGCGGGTTGTTGCGCGGACGCTCCGCGATGTGGTGCTCGCGGTGGTCGCCGGTGATCCACCGTTCGAGGAACGGGTAGAGCGCCAGGCCGGTCATGATGAGGCCGAGGGGCGCCAGCGCCGGGATGATCACGCTCAGTGGCAGCGTGCCCATGTGGGAGGTGCCGAACAGGTTCATCTCCCAGGCGGGCATGATGCGCAGCGCGCCCTCCAGGAAGCCCATGTACCAGTCAGGCTGGGAGCCCGCCGAGATGTCCGCGGGTGTGTACGGTCCGAACAGCCAGATCGGGTTGATCTGGGTGAACGTCGCGAGCCCGGCCACCACGCCGAGCGTGAACAGGAAGTAGGCGCCCGCCTTGGCCATGAAGGCCGGGTAGAACGGCGCGCCCACCACGTTCTCGTTGTTGCGGCCCTTGCCCGGCATCTGGGTGTGCTTCTGCACCCACATGAGCACCATGTGGGCGCTGATGAGGGCCAGCAGGATGCCGGGGATGAGCAGGATGTGCAGCGAGTAGAACCGGGAGACGACATCAGTGCCCGGATATTCGCCGCCGAACAGGAAGAACGTGACGTACGTGCCGACCAGCGGCAGCGAGATGGCCACACCCTCGGTGATCCGCAGACCGGCGCCGGAGAGCAGGTCGTCGGGGAGTGAGTAGCCGGTCAGGCCCTCGGCGAGAGCCAGCGTCAGCAGCAGCACGCCGATGATCCAGTTGATCTCGCGCGGCTTGCGGTAGGCGCCGGTGAAGAACACCCGCAGCATGTGGACCATCATGCCCGCGACGAAGAGCAGGGCCGCCCAGTGGTGCATCTGCCGCATGAGCAGTCCACCACGGACGTCGAAGCTGATCTCCAGCGACGACGCGTAGGCCTCGGACATCATGACGCCCTGGAGCGGGGCGTACGAGCCGGCGTATTCGATCTCGCCCATGCTCGGCTTGAACCAGAACGTCAGGAACGTGCCGGTCAGCAGCAGAATGATGAACGAGTAGAGGGCGATCTCACCCAGCAGGAACGACCAGTGGTCGGGGAACACCTTGCGCAGGTTGCGCTTGAAGAAGTTGGCCCCGCCGAGGCGGGCGTCGAGGGCGTTAGCCGGTCCCGCGATGCCCGGGGGGACCTCGTTCAGGTCACTCATGCCTGGCCTCCCTTGGCCCTGGCCTCGGCCTCGGCGTCGCCGCGCTCCCAGAAGCTGGGACCGACCGGCACCGCGAAGTCGCCCTGCGCGACGAGGTAGCCCTGGTCGTCGACGGAGATCGGCAGCTGCGGCAGAGGCCGGGCGGCCGGCCCGAAGATGACCTTGGCGCCGTCGGCGGCGTCGAACGTCGACTGGTGACAGGGGCACAGGATGTGGTGGGTGGTCTGCTCGTACAGAGCGGCCGGGCAGCCCACGTGGGTGCAGATCTTCGAGTAGGCGACGATGCCCTCGTGCGTCCAGTTCTTGTTGACGCCGGCCTTGAGCTCCTCGGGGCGGAACTTGATGAGGATCAGCGTGGCCTTGGCGAGGACGTTGAGGTCGTGCTCGTAGCCTTCGGGCACGATCGACAGGATGCCGCCCGGCGAGTTGAAGTCGGCCGCGCGGATCGGCTGGCCGGTGCCCTCGACGACGAGGCGCAGCGGCTTGCCCTCCTTGTTCTTCTCACCCCAGACGGTGTGGCGCAGCAGCTTGTTGAAGTTGGCGCCGGTCATCTTGCTGTTGTCGAGGTCGCGCAGCAGCACCAGCGGGATCAGGCCGAGCGGCGCGGCGGCGAGCAGCAGCGTGCGGCGCAGCAGCTTGCGCTTGACGAAGCCGCTCTCGTTGGCGCCCTGCACGAACGTGTCGGCCACCACGGCGCGGTCGGCCGCGGCGGAGGCCATCTCGTGGCGCTCCTGGACCAGCGCGTACTTCGGCATGATCCGGCGGACCCAGATGACGATGCCGACGGCCAGCCCCAGCACCGCCAGCGTCAGGGTGCTGCCGAGCGCCAGGTTGGACAGGCCCGTCGCCTCCGGGCTTCCGACCTGGAAGACCACGTAGGAGATGATGAAGGCGACGGCCGCCAGGAAGGTGATCGTGAAGCAGAGCGCCACGATCTTCTCGGCGCTCCGGGCCTTCTGCTCGTCCTGCAGGATGACGCCGGGAGTGGTGTCGTCCTGCGGCGGGCGCGCCTCCGTCTTGGTCTCCACCTCGCCGAGCATCGAGGTGCCCGGGCCGGGGGTGCCGATGACGCGTCTGGGCACGCGGTCATCCGGCTGCTCGATCTCGTGCTCGTTGTCTGTCATGACTTCTGTCGCTTCTTCGCGGTGATCCAGATGGCGGCGAGCACGAGGGCGAAGATGCCCACGATCCACGCGACGAGACCTTCGGTGACCGGGCCGATGCGCCCGAGACCGAAACCTCCGGGATCCTTCTGCTCACGGACCTGGGTGATGTAGGCAATCATGTTGCGCTTCTCTTCGGGCGTGATCGTCGAGTCGTTGAACACCGGCATCGCCTGCGGGCCGGTGACCATCGCCTCGTAGATCTGCGTGGGAGAGGCGTTGTTCAGGTTGGGGGCGTACTTGCCCTGCGTGAGGGCACCACCCGCGCCCGCCCAGTTGTGGCACTGGATGCAGTTGGCGCGGAACAGCTCGCCGCCCTTGCCGGCATCGCCGAGCTTGGCGTCGACCTGTTCGTGGCCGGGCACCTGCGGACCGCCGCCGAGCGACTGGACGTAGGCGCCGATGTTCTTGATGGCCTCCTCGTCGACCCACTGGGGCAACGGCTTGCTGGGCACCTGAGCGCCCGGCTGACCGGCCGGCATGCGGCCGGTGCTCATCTGGAAGTCGACGGACGCGGCGCCGACGCCGATCAGCGTGGGTCCCGTCGACGTGCCCTCGGCGTTGAGACCGTGGCAGCTGGAGCAGTGCGCGTCAAAAAGACTCTTGCCCTTCGCCACGTCGTCCACCTTGCCGGACGCGAGCGCCGCGTCCGCGGGCTTGCTCACCTGCACAAAGGCGGCGTATACCATCCCGACTAGCGCCAACGCCAAAATCAGGACGGCATATCTCGCGAGGGGATGCCGCCGCCAAGCGGTGATCCTGGTCACAGAGATCCCGTTCCTTACCGAATGATGTAGATGGTCGCGAAAAGACCGATCCAGACGACGTCGACGAAGTGCCAGTAGTAGGACACGACGATCGCGCTGGTGGCCTGCTCATGCGTGAAGCGCTTCGCGGCGTACGTACGTCCCAGCATGAACAGGAACGCGATCAGCCCACCGGTCACGTGCAGGCCGTGGAAACCTGTCGTGAGGTAGAACACCGAGGTGTAGGGGTTGGCGGACAGGGTCGCGCCCTCGCTCGCCAGCTCCATGTACTCGTAGATCTGACCGGCGACGAAGACGCTGCCCATCAGGAAACTGACGATGTACCAGAAGCGGAGCTTGGCGACCTGGCCCTTCTCCGCGGCCCACACACCGAGCTGGCACGTCACACTCGACAGCACCAGGATGATCGTGTTGACCGTCGCGAACGGGATGTTCAGGTGAGCCATGCCCTCGGCGGATGCTCCCGCGGGCAAGAAGGAAGGCCCCCATTCGATGCCTTGGCCCTCGCTCACCGACCGGATGGTGAAGTACATCGCGAACAGCGCCGCGAAGAACATGAGCTCAGAGGACAGCCAGACGATCGTCCCGACGCTGACCAGGTTGGGTCTGCGGAACGGCTGTGCTGTCGTCGTCGAAGTTATTGCGGATGCTGTCGCCACGGGCAGCATTATTGCGGCTTCTCTGGTCGGTCCTTCGCACGACCCCCCGTTAGGGGGAAGAAACTTGCAGCAAGCTGGGATAATTGGGGCAAATCGCCTCGGCTGAGGTGACGGCCTGGGACTGCACCCCGCACCACCGGTACGATCCCAGGTGACCATACCGCTACGACCGATAGTGAGCGCGACCGTGAGCACCGACGACACGATGAGGGTCCTCGTCTACAGCGACGACGCCGCCACCCGTCAGGAGGTCCGGGAGGCGATCGGCCGGCGTCCGGCCGCCGACGTCCCCTTCGTGGAGATCGTGGAGTGCGCCACCGAGCCCAAGGTCCACCAGTGGCTCGCCTCCGGCGAGATCGACGTGGCCGTGCTCGACGGCGAGACCCAGCCCGCGGGCGGCATGGGCGTCGCCCGCCAGGCCAAGGACGAGGTCTACGACTGCCCGCCCATCTGCCTGATCATCGCCAGGCGGGACGACCGCTGGCTCGCCGACTGGTCCAAGGCCGACGCCGTCGTCCCCCAGCCCCTTGAGCCCATCGTGCTGGCCGACACCGTCGCCGACCTGATGCGCCGCCGTTCCTCCAGCCGACTCAACGCCAAGTAGGTGCCTTCTGTGGACACGCGGACGACCTGGCCCGCCCTGCTCTCGGCTCTCCTGTCCGGGGAGCACCTGTCGGCCGACGAGACGGCCTGGGCGATGCGGGAGATCATGTCCGGCTCAGCCACCTCCGCCCAGATCGCCGCCTTCGCGGTCGCGCTGCGCGCCAAGGGCGAGACCGTGGCCGAGGTGGTGGGCCTGGCCCGCACCATGCTGGAGCTGTCCACTCCGCTGCACGTCGAAGGCCCGGTCGTCGACGTGGTCGGCACCGGCGGCGACCGCGCGCACACCGTGAACGTCTCGACGATGGCCGCCATCGTGGCCGCCGCCGCGGGCGCCCGCGTGGTCAAGCACGGCAACCGCGCCGCCTCGTCCTCCTGCGGCGCCGCCGACGTCCTGGAGCGCCTCGGCATCCGCCTGGACCTCTCCCCGGAGCAGACGGCCCAGGTGGCCGATCGGGCCGGCATCGCCTTCTGCTTCGCCCCCGTCTACCACCCCGCCCTCCGCTTCGCCGGTCCCACCCGCAGGGAGATCGGCGTCCCCACGATCTTCAACTTCCTGGGCCCGCTGACCAACCCCGCGCGCCCCGCAGCCCAGGCCATCGGCGTCTTCGACGCCGGCATGCTGCCGGTCCTGGCGGGCGTCTTCGCCGAGCGCGGCGTCTCCGCCCTGGTCTTCCGCGGCGACGACGGCCTCGACGAGCTCACCATCGCCACCACCTCCACGGTGTGGGTGGTCAAGGACGGCGCCGCCACCCAGACCACCTTCGACCCGGCGGTCCTCGGCATCCCCCGGGCCGACGCCGACGCGCTGCGCGGCGGCGACGTCGACTTCAATGCCCAGGCGGTGCACGACCTGGTCCACGGCGTCACCGGCCCGGTCCGTGACGCCGTCCTGCTCAACGCGGCGGCCGCGCTGGTGGCCCTCGACGGCCCCGGCGACGACCTCGACTCGGCGATGATCGACGGCTACGCCCGCGCCGTCCAGGCGGTCGACTCCGGCAACGCCTCCGCGACCCTCGACCGCTGGATCGAGGTCAGCGGCTCCTTCCCCGCCGCCTGACACCCCCCGCACCCGTCCAGGCCGTACGACTTCGAAGTCGTACGGCCCGCACGCGCCCCTGCCGGGAGCCCCTCAGAGGCGCCCACAGAGCCGCAGGATCGACCTCAGGAGGAGAAGGACAGGGTGGGGCCGTCCTTGAGTGAGCTCCACTTGAGCCACTCCTTCCAGGTCTCCTGCCAGTGCCCCCACCCGTTGGTCGGCTCAAGCTTCCTGGGCGAGCCCGTGATGATGATCGGGTCCCCGATCAGCGTGTTCGCGATGAACCACGCGGCGTTCGCCGGGCTGACGTTGACGCAGCCGTGGCTGACGTTCGCGTAGCCCTGGGAGCCCACGGACCAGGGCGCGCTGTGCACGTACTCACCGCTGTTGGAGATGCGGACGGTGTTGTAGACGGTGAGGCGGTAGTAGCCGGCCGAGCCGGGGCCGATGCCGGGCGAGGTCATGACCGTCACCGGCTCGCGGGACATGGCCAGGTGGATGCCGGAGGTCGTGTAGTACTTCCACTGCCCGCCCTGGCCGGCGCTCATCGGCATCACGCGGACCTTCTTGCCGTCGCGCCGGACGGTCAGGACGTGCTCGTTCGTGGTGCCCTTGGTGATCTGCGAGCGGCCGATCCTGAAGTCGACGGCGAGGTCGCGCTTGCCGTACACCCCCTTGCCGGCGTGCACGCCGGCGAAGTGCGCCTCGACGCGGACCTTGGTACGGGCCGGCCAGTACTTCCTGGGCCGGAAGTCGAGGTGACGGTCGTCGAACCAGTGCCAGGCGCCCTCCACGGGCCTGGAGGTGCGGACGGTGAGGTTGCGTTCGATCGCGACCCGGTCGGTGATGGGCTGGTCGAAGGCGATCATGATGGGCATGCCGACGCCGACGGTCAGGCCGGTGTCGTACTTGTTCGGCGTGATGTGCTCGACGTCGAAGCTCGTGACCGCCTTGGCGGTGGCGAAGGTGGTCGTCTGCTTCTTCTCCTTGCCCTCGGCGTTGACCGCGACCGAGGTGACCGTGTAGGTGTCGCCGGGGCGGGCGGTGCCGGTGCTGCGCCAGCGGGTCCGGTCACCGCTGAGGGTGCCGGGCAGCGCGCCCGCCTTGCCGCCGCGGACGGTGACGCTCCTGAGCGTGCCTCCACGCACCGCTACGACCACGGGCTGGTCCGTGGGCACCTGGGCCGACTTGTCCAGCGGCAGGACCTCCACAGAGGCGTCTGGGGCCTTGACCGCCATGTTGTCCGCCTGGCCGGCGAAGCCGGAGCACGCCGTCAGCACCACCAAGGCCAGCAGGCCGGCTGTTCGATACGCAACACGCCCCACGAGCAGTCTCCGTCCGAGTCGAGCTGATTCACCTCCCTTATTACCCTGAGTGATCGAATGACCACATCCGCACCCCGGTAAAGAACACCAAAAAACGGGCGTCCCTCCAGAGAAGGGACGCCCGTTGTGTGGAGCCTCAGTGCGAGAAGTGACCCCGGTAGTACTGGAACACGAATCCGATCATCGCGAGGATGATCAGGAACAGCCCGATCAGGAACATCCAGAAGCCGATCACGAACCCGGCGAAGGCGAAGGCCGCCGCCAGGCAGACGAACAGCGGCCACCAGCTGTGCGGGCTGAAGAAGCCGATCTCACCGGCCCCGTCGCTGATGTCGGCCTGCTTGTTGTCCTCCGGCTGGTCACCGATGCGCCGCGCGGTGAACATCAGGTAGTAGCCGATCATGAACGCGAAGCCGACCGAGATGGCCATGGCGGTGGTGCCGACCGGCTCACCCGTGCCGGTGGCCGCCTTGGTCCAGAACCAGTAGGCGACGTCGACACCGGCGAAGAACAGGCCGCACAGCAGGAACAGCCAACCCTGAACCTTCATCAGGCCTCAACCTCCACGGGGGTCTTGGCGGACACGTGCGGGTACTTCATGTCGAATGCCGGACGCTCGGACCTGATCGGCGGCAGCGAGGTGAAGTTGTGCCGCGGCGGCGGGCAGGACGTCGCCCATTCGAGCGAGCCGCCGTAGCCCCACGGGTCGTCGACGGTGACCTTGGGCGCGGTGCGCCAGGTCTTCCAGACGTTGTAGAAGAACGGCAGCGTGGAGGCGCCGAGCACGAAGGCGCCGACCGACGAGATCATGTTCAGGTCGGTGAAGCCGTCGGCCGGGCTGTAGTCGGCGTAGCGGCGCGGGAAGCCGAGCACGCCGAGCCAGTGCTGGATCAGGAACGTGGCGTGGAAGCCGAGGAACAGCAGCCAGAACTGCAGCTTGCCCAGCTTGTCGTCGAGCATCTTGCCGGTGAACTTGGGCCACCAGAAGTAGAAGCCGGCGAACATCGCGAACACCACGGTGCCGAAGACCACATAGTGGAAGTGCGCCACCACGAAGTAGGTGTCACTGATGTGGAAGTCCAGCGGCGGCGAGGCCAGGATGACGCCCGTCAGACCGCCGAGCAGGAACGTCACCAGGAAGCCGATCGAGAACAGCATCGGCGACTCGAAGCTCAGATGGCCACGCCACATCGTGCCGATCCAGTTGAAGAACTTCACGCCCGTCGGCACCGCGATGAGGAACGTCATGAACGAGAAGAACGGCAGCAGCACCTGCCCGGTCGGGAACATGTGGTGCGCCCAGACCGTGATCGACAGGCCGGCGATCGAGATCGTCGCGCCCACGAGGCTGATGTAGCCGAAGATCGGCTTGCGGCTGAAGACCGGCAGGATCTCGGTCACGATGCCGAAGAACGGCAGCGCGATGATGTAGACCTCTGGATGCCCGAAGAACCAGAACAGATGCTGCCAGAGCATCGCCCCGCCGTTTTCCGGGCTGAAGATGTGGGTGCCGAACTTGCGGTCGGCCTCCAGCGCCAGCAGCGCGGCGGCCAGCACCGGGAAGGCCATCAGCACGAGCATGCTGGTGAGCAGGATGTTCCAGGTGAAGATCGGCATCCGGAACATGGTCAGGCCGGGGGCCCGCATGCAGATGATCGTGGTGATGAAGTTGACCGAGCCGAGGATCGTGCCCAGGCCGCTCAGCGCCAGGCCCATGATCCACAGGTCGCCGCCGATCCCCGGCGAGCTGATCGCGTTGGACAGCGGCGTGTAGGCGAACCAGCCGAACGAAGCCGCGCCCCCGGGGGTGAAGAAGCCCGACAGCGCGATGAGGCTGCCGAACAGGAACAGCCAGTAGCTGACCATGTTGAGCCGCGGGAAGGCGACGTCAGGGGCGCCGATCTGCAGCGGCATCAGCTCGTTGGCGAACCCGGCGAACAGCGGGGTCGCGAACATCAGCAGCATGATCGTGCCGTGCATGGTGAACAGCTGGTTGAACTGCTCGTTGCTCACGAACTGCAGCGCGGGCTGCGCCAGCTCGGCCCTCATGATCAGCGCCATGATGCCGCCGATGAGGAAGAAGATGAACGACGTGATCAGGTAGAGGTGTCCGATGACCTTGTGATCGGTGGAGGACAGCCACTTGGTGATCACCATGCCCTTGGTGGTGGGCCTGGTTCCTGGTGTCGTCGAGATGGGCTCTTGGATGGCGGTCACTGGGCGCTCCCAGCCTGGTTGGACGCGAGGTACCGGTCGAACTCGTCCTGCGGGACGAGCTTCACCGAGAAGAGCATGCGGCTGTGGTCGACCCCGCACAGTTCGGCGCACCGGCCGGCGTAGACGCCGGGCCTGTCGAGCGTGTCGACCTCGAAGAACCGGCCGGGGCTGTCCTCCGGGATGCCGGGGATGATGTCGCGCTTGAACAGCATCTCGGGCACCCAGAACGAGTGGATGACGTCATCGCTGTTGAGCTCGAACCGGATCTTCTTCTTCACCGGGAGCACGAGCTGCGGGCCCTGCTTGTAGTCGCTCACCGGCAGGCCGGTGACCGGCGTGGTCTGCTTGCCCTGGACGGTGGTGGTGAAGCGCCAGCTCCACTGGAACGCCTCCACCTTGACCGTGACGTCAGGGTTCTTCGATTCCGCGGTGAGCACCTCGCTGTCGCGGGCGGTGAAGAAGAAGAAGACCGACACCATGACGAGCGGCACGAGGGTGTAGAGCATCTCGATCGGCAGGTTGTAACGCACCTGCGGCGGGAGCTCGGCCTTGGCCTTGCGCTTGGTGTGGAAAATGCACGCCCACACGATCAGGGCGATGACCACGAAGCCGGTGGCCAGCGCGGCGATCCACGCTCCGTTCCACAAGCTCTGGACCACGCCGGCCTGCGTAGTGATGTGCTCCGGCAGGAGGCCACGTTCCAGATTGGCCTCGGGAACGTCATTAGCACACGCCGTAGCGGAGGCCAGCAGCAACGCCAGAGCGGCGGCGCGTGGCACTCTGCGACGGGCCAACGAACGCCGCGTCGAACGGCGGGTCGGACTCACGGATCGCCTACCCCACAGATGAAGCCCAGGAGTCTTCTCCTGAGCGCTCGTATTTCACGATGGACAGCTGAATGCAGACACATTAGCGCGCAACGCCCTTGCCCTCCCGCGCGCCCCCTCGGTGGCGCGCCGCGAGTGGGACGATGGGTCTCGTGGCGTACTTTGACGCGGCCTCCACCGAGCCGCTGCACCCCCAGGCACGCGAGGCGCTCCTGGCGGCGATCGACGTCGGCTGGGCCGATCCCGCGAGACTCTACAACCAGGCCCGCCGTGCTCACCTGCTGCTGGAGCAGGCCCGCACGGAGGTCGCCGAGGCGCTCGGCGCGCGGCCTGACGAGGTCTCCTTCACCTCATCGGGCACGCAGGCGGTGCATCTCGGCGTGCTCGGCACCCTACAGGGCAGGCGGCGCGTGGGCCGCCATCTGGTCACCAGCGCGGTCGAGCACTCCAGCGTGCTGCACGCCGCCGCCCTGCACGAGCGCGACGGCGGCACGGCCGAGACCGTGGGCGTCGATCTGCTGGGGCGGGTGGATCCGGCCGTCTTCACCGAGGCCGTCGCGCGGCCCGACACGGCCCTGGCCTGCCTGCAGACGGCCAACCACGAGGTCGGCACCCTCCAGCCGGTGGCCGAGGTCGCCGCGGCCTGCCGCCGCAACGGCGTCCCGCTGCTGGTCGACGCGGCGCAGACGGCGGGCCGGATGCCGGTGCCCGCGGGCTGGTCGGTGCTGACGGCCAGCGCGCACAAGTGGGGCGGCCCGCCGGGCGTGGGCGTGCTCGCGGTGCGCAAGGGCACCCGGTTCCGCTCGTACCTGCCGGAGGACGAGCGGGAGCGCAAGCGGGTGCCGGGCTTCGAGAACGTGCCGGGCATCGTCGCCGCCGCGGCGGCCCTGCGGGCGATGACGGCGGAGGCGGCGCAGGAGCGCTCCAGGCTCTCCGCCCTCGTCGACAAGATCAGGGAGACCGTGCCCAAGGTCGTCCCCGACGTCGAGGTGATCGGCGACCCCGTCGAACGGGCCCCGCACATCGTGACGTTCTCCTGCCTGTACGTCGACGGCGAGGCGTTGCTCACCGAGTTGGACAAGGCGGGATTCGCGGTCTCGTCCGGAAGCTCCTGCACCGCTAGTACGCTTCGACCATCGCACGTCCTGGAAGCGATGGGCGTGCTCACACATGGCAATGTCCGGGTGTCACTGCCCAGGGGCGCTTCCGCGGCCGAGGTGGACAGATTCCTCGCCGTGCTGCCCGAGCTGGTGCGCCGAATCCGCCAGGACGCAGGAGTCACATGACCGAGACCACCCAGCCGGCACTGACGGTCGACGCGCTCGGCAAGAAATGCCCCATCCCGATCATCATGCTCGCGGAGCAGATCAATCACGTCCCGCTCAACGCCGTGGTGGCCGTCCTGGCCGACGATCCCGCGGCGGTCACGGACGTGCCCGCGTGGTGCCGGCTCAAGTCACACCGGCACGTGGGCTCCTACGAGCTTCCCGAGGGTGGCTGGGCGATTCACGTACGACGCAACTACTGACGGGCCCCGCCGCGGTGGCGGCGGGGTCGTCGGCGGGGAGCGGTCAGGGGTGGTAGCAGCGGACGTGGTCGGCGATCTGCGCGGCGGCCTCGGCCCCGTAGGCGGCGCTGAAGCGCTCCATGAAGGCCCGCTGGCCGAGCTCGTACTCCTGGCCGCCGACGCGCTCGAGCACGTGCGTGGCGGTCAGGTTGCCGATCTGGCCGCACCGCTCCAGCGGCAGGTTCCAGGCGAGACCGGCCAGGAAGCCGGCCCGGAAGGCGTCGCCGACGCCGGTCGGGTCGGCCTTGCCGTTCTCCGGGGCGGGGGCCACGTGGATGGACGGCTCGCCCTGGCGGTCGATGACGGCGCCCTTGGGGCCGAGCGTGGTGACCCGGACGCCCACCCGGCTCAGCACCTCCTCGTCGGACCAGCCGGTCTTCTGCTCGATGAGGCCCTTCTCGTAGTCGTTGGAGAACAGGTAGGCGGCCCCGTCGACGAGCTGGCGGATCTGCTCGTCCGCCATCCGCGCGAGCTGCTGGGAGATGTCGGCGGCGAACGGGATGCCGCGGTGGCGGCACTCGTCGGTGTGCCGCAGCATGCCGTCGGGGTCGTTGGGGCCGATCAGCACCAGGTCGAGGCTGCCCGCCCGGTCGGCGACCGGCTGCAGCTCGATCAGCCGCGCCTCGGCCATCGCGCCGGTGTAGAAGGAGGCGATCTGGTTGTGGTGCTCGTCCGTGGTGCACAGGAACCGGGCGGTGTGCTGGGTCTCGGAGACGTGCACCGAGTCACAGTCGACGCCGTGCCGCTCCAGCCAGGAGCGGTAGTCGGCGAAGTCGTTGCCGACCGCGCCCACCAGGATCGGCTTCAACCCCAGGCAGGCCATGCCGAAGGCGATGTTGGCCGCGCAACCTCCGCGACGGATCTGCAGGTCGTCGACCAGGAACGAGAGCGACACCCGGTCCAGTTGCTCGGCGATCAACTGGTCGCCGAAACTGCCGGGAAAGGTCATCAAATGGTCTGTCGCGATGGAGCCGGTGACGGCGATGCGCACGGGATTCTTCTTCCTCGTTGTCAGCAAGCCAATGAGCCCCAAGAGAATACGCGAAGGTCCCGCCCGCACAAAGGCGGAACGGGACCTGCGAGACGACCTCTAGCTCGACTGCGGCTAGTTGAAGGAGTCGCCACAGGCGCACGAGCCGGTGGCGTTCGGGTTGTCGATGGTGAAGCCCTGCTTCTCGATCGTGTCGACGAAGTCGATGGAGGCGCCCATCAGGTAGGGGGCGCTCATCCTGTCGGTGACCACGCTCACGCCGCCGAAGTCCGTCACGACGTCACCGTCCATCGAACGGTCGTCGAAGAAGAGCTGGTAACGCAGCCCGGAACAGCCGCCAGGCTGTACGGCCACGCGCAGCTGCAGGCCTTCCTCACCCTGCTGCTCGAGCAGGCTCTTGACCTTCGCGGCGGCCGCTTCGGTCAGGATCAGGCCCTGCGTCGTGGTCTCGCTGCTCTCAACCGTCATCTGCTGACTCCCTAACCCGGCTGTCTGTTTTCGACGTCCTGCTATGACGCTACCAACACCCGGCCACCGCTACACATTCCTCCTCCCCCTCACCCCCGGAATAAATCCCTGGGGGCATATGTCATCATGAGTATCGTCAGTTAGACGATAAGGGGGTACGGCCATGGCTACCCAGACTGGGCTGCCGCTCTTCGTCCTCGGCCAGGGCGCCGATCCGCACAGTGAGAAGGGCGTGGACTGTCCCGGCGAGCTGCCGCCCGCATCCGACCCGGACCTGGTGGACCGGGCGCGCAAGGCCAAGCAGGCGCTCGGTGACCGGCTGTTCGTGCTGGGCCACCACTACCAGCGCGACGAGGTCATCCAGTTCGCCGACGTGACCGGCGACTCCTTCAAGCTCGCGCAGCAGGCCGCCGCCAGGCCGGAGGCCGAGTTCATCGTCTTCTGCGGCGTGCACTTCATGGCCGAGTCGGCCGACATCCTGACGACGCCCGACCAGAAGGTCATCCTTCCGGACCTGGGCGCGGGGTGCTCGATGGCCGACATGGCCACCTTCGACCAGGTCGAGGAGTGCTGGGAGGCCCTGGAGGACGCGGGCCTGGCCGATCAGGTGATCCCGGTCACGTACATGAACTCCAGCGCCGACATCAAGGCCTTCTGCGGCAGGAACGCCGGCGTGGTGTGCACCTCCTCCAACGCCAAGCGGGCCCTGGACTGGGCCTTCGAGCAGGGCCAGAAGGTGCTCTTCCTGCCGGACCAGCACCTGGGCCGCAACACCGCGGTGCTGGACATGGGCATGTCGCTCGACGACTGCGTGGTGTGGAACCCGCACCGCCCGAACGGAGGGCTCACCCAGGAGCAGCTGGAGCGGGCGCGGGTGATCCTGTGGAAGGGCCACTGCTCGGTGCACGGCCGCTTCACGCCCGAGTCCGTGGACGACGTACGCGACCGCATCCCCGGCGTGAACGTGCTGGTGCACCCCGAGTGCCGGCACGAGGTGGTGCTGAAGGCCGACCACGTGGGCTCCACCGAGCACATCATCAAGACACTGCAGGCGGCGCCCGCCGGCTCCAGCTGGGCCATCGGCACCGAGCTGAACCTGGTCAAGCGGCTCGCCCAGATGTTCCCCGACAAGAACGTCTCGTTCCTGGACAAGACCGTCTGCTACTGCTCGACCATGAACCGCATCGACCTGCCGCACCTGGTGTGGGCGCTGGAGTCGCTGGCGCTCGGCGAGGTCGTCAACCAGATCACGGTCGACGACGACACCGCCCACTGGGCCAAGGTGGCCCTGGACCGGATGCTCGCCCTCGCCTGACTCTCACCCGAGCCGGTGGCCGACCTCTCGGCCGAGCGGGTGGCCGACCTCTCAGCCGAGCGGGTGGCCGACCTCTCAGCCGTGCCGGTGGCCGGCCTCTCGGCCGAGCGGGTGGCCGGCCTCTTAGCGGAACCGGTAGCCGACCCGGACGACGACCGTCAGCGTCTGTCGTCCGGGGCTGACCGACCGCGTGTCCTCCATCGCGGCGACCACCCGCAGCGGCTGCGGTCCCTGCTCGATCTGCTCGCTCACCGAGACGACCCCGCCGAGCCCGCGGCCGGCCAGCTCGGCGTACTGGGCGGCCTTGGCGGCGGCGTCGGCGAACGCCCGGTCCCTGGCCCGCCTGAGCGCCGCGGCCGGGTCGGACACCTCGAACGCCACCCCGTTCAGCCTGGCCTGCTCGCCCACCCCGGCGACGACGTCGATGACCTGGTCGGCCCGCGCCAGGTCGCGGACCACCGCCTCGACGCCCTGCGCCGCCCGGTAGGCCGACACCTGCGGATAGGCGTCGTACTCGGGGCCGAGCGACAGCTCGGTGGTGCGCAGGTCCTCATCGGCGATCCCGGCCCCCCGCAGCGCCTCGGCCAGCCGGGCGGCGGCTGCCCTGACCTCGGCGAACGCCTCGGCCGCCGACCGCCTGCGCACCTCGACGCCCGCGTGCAGCCGCATCACGTCCGGCGCGGCGGCGACCGCGCCCTCGCCGATGACGGTGATCTCGGTGCTGTCCAAGCCGACTCCTTCGCTGGGCCCTGGCGGGCTCTGGGTCGATCTAGGGCGTGCCTCTGCTGAACCGGAATGCCATCTTGTCGAACTCCGCCCGCTTGGGCGCCGTCGCCAGCACGCGGACCACCTTGCCGGACAGGTCGATCACGACCGCCTCCCGGCCGGCGCCCTTGCTCCGCCAGACGGCCAGGTGCTCCTCGTCCCACCAGCCGATGAGCCGGTCGCTGGCGAACGGCACGGTCACGGGCTCGGAGTCGTCACCCGAGGTGGACCGCAGGCAGATCGTCGTGCGCGTCGTCGTGCAGTGGGCGAGGAACCGGCTGCCGGACGAGGAGACGTCGTCGCCCTCCACCCACACCGGACTGCCCACGTCCGACAGCGTACGCAGCTCCTTGCCGTTCAGGTCGTAGAACTTCATCTTGCCCCCGACCCAGGTGCCGACCGCCTGGCCGTCGGCGTCCCAGAAGAAGCGCCACTCGCCCGCGCCCTTCTCACGGACCCGGAAGGTGCGCGCGGTGCCGGCCGCCACGTCGACGATGCCGAAGCCGTACTCGACGCTCTCGCCCCCGGTGTTGGTGTACAGCGTGACCAGGGCCAGCTTGCCGTCGGGCGACCAGCGTGGCGTGGTGGGGAAGACCGGGTTGGCGCTGACCTTGATGGCGCGCTTGGTGCCCGCCCGGTGGTCGATGACCGACAGCAGGGCGAACTTGTCCGTGCTGTAGTCCACGTCGGTGCCGAGCGCCTGGGTGCCGTCGCCGTTCAGCGCGTACTCGAAGTAGCGGGTGTCGGCCGTGAAGACGTCCGTGCCCGGCTGCCGGACGTAGAGGTTCTTTCCGGAGTTCATGCTGTACGAGGCCAGCTTGAGCGGGTCGGAATCCCGCTCCTCGATCCGTACCGCGCTGCCCCGCAACTCGATCGTGGTGGGGGTGGCCGGGGTCGGAGTCGGGGTGGGTGTGGGTGTGGGTGTGGGTGAGGGGCTCGGCGTCGGCTCGCGGGACGCGGACGTGTCGGCGGGGGTCGGCGAGGGGGTGGTCCCCGAACTGGCGATGATCCGCGTCGAGACGACCGCGGCGGCGATCACCAGCACGAGCACCCCCGCCGCCGCGAGGGCGGCGATCCAGCCGTTGCCGCCCCGGCGGGCCGGGCTGGGCTGCTGGTATAACGGGCGGGCGTGCGGAGGCGGCGGCGGGCCGTGCCCCTGCCACCCCCCAGGACCGGCGGCGGCCGCGCTGCCCTGCTGCAGCAGACCCGCGGGCGCCCCCGTTCCGGGCACGCCGGCCGCCTGCTCCGGCATCCACTGCGTGGGCGCCGTGCGCCCCCCGCCAGGAGCCGGCCCGCCCGGCCCGGGAGCGCCCGCAGGGCCGGGCGCACCGCCGACCGGGCCTGAGGCGCCGCTGTTCGGGGCAGGGAAGCCACTGTTGGGGGCGGGGAAGCCACTGCTCGGGGTGGAAAGGCCGCTGCTTGGGGCAGGGAAGCCGCCGTTGGGAGCGGGGAAGCCACTGCTCGGGGTGGAGAAGCCACTGCTCGGCGCGGGGAAGCCGCTGTTCGGCGCGGGCATGGGAGCGCCCGGCCCAGGGGCGAAACCCTCCGGTACGAGGGCGGCCGGCGCGTGGCCGAGCAGGCGCATCAGGGCCTGGCTCGCCGACGGCCGCCGGGCGGGGTCCTTGGCCAGGCAGTCCACCACCAGCGAACGCAGCCCGTGGTCCTCGACGGGCGTGACGTCGGCCTCGCTGTTCAGGATCCGGTTGATCACCGCCGGCAGGCTGTCATGCCCGAACGGGGTGTGCCCGGAGGCGGCGTACAGCAGGGTGCAGGCCCAGGCGAACATGTCCGACGCCGGGCCGGGAGTCGCCTCGGTGAGCTGCTCGGGCGCCATGAACGAAGGGGTGCCGATGGCGCTGGCGGTCAGCGTGGAGGTGAAGTCGAGCGCCCTGGCGATGCCGAAGTCGATGACCCGGGGCCCGTCGGAGGCGAGCAGCACGTTGGACGGCTTGAAGTCGCGGTGCACGATGCCGGCCTGGTGGATGGCGACCAGCGCGGTGACCGTGCCGATGGCCAGCCGGTGCAGCGACGTCCCCGAGCGCGGCCCCTGCGTCCTGACCACCTCGGTGAGGGTGGGCCCGTCGATGTACTCACTGATGATGTACGGCCGGTCGTGGAACAGCCCGGTCTCGACGACCTGGGCGGTGCAGAACGGCGCGACCCGCCTGGCCAGCTCCACTTCGCGGACGAACCGGACCGACGCCTCGTGGTCGCCCGCGAGGTCGGCGCGCAGCAGCTTCACCGCCACCTTGTGCCCGCCCGGGGCCAAGGCGAGGTAGACGGTGCCCTGCCCGCCCTCCCCCAGGCGATCGGTCAGGGTGTAGGCCCCCACCGAGGCCGGGTCCCCTGTACGCAGGGGCTCGAGGTCCGGCATGTACATCCCCCATATATCGCTGCTTTTCCCGCCATTCTGGTGGCTGGCGCGGGCGGGCGTCACCTCTTCGGCCTACACGGCGTCGGCGATGGCGGCGGAGGCGAGCGGCTGCACCGGGAAGCGAGCGGCGGGAAGCGGGACGAGTCTGGCGTTGAGCTCCCCGGCCAGCCTCTTGAGGCAGCCGCGCCGTACGTTCGCGCACAGCACGGTCACCGGCACGTCGGGAAAGGCGTGCTCGGACCTGATCCGGCGCAGGTCGGTGGCCATGCCGGGGCGCGCCAGCCACTCCCCCACGGTGGCGGCCAGGACCCGGCCCTTGCGGTGCAGGCCGCGGGCGTCGGCGCGGCCGCACAGCAGCCGGTGCAGGACCGGCCCGGCGATCCTGGCCAGCGCCGTCGCCCCCCAGGTGCCGCCCAGCGCGGGCAGCCACCCGCCGAACGCCCGGCGGAACGACGAGCCGTCGCGCCCGCGACCGGTGCCACAGCTCGGATCCACGAGCACGAGCGCGGACACGCGCAGCGGATGCAGCCGGGCGAACGCCTCGGCGTGCCAGGCGGCCATCGCGTGCGCGATGACGGTGACCCGCTCGGGATGGGCGGGAGCCAGGGCGGCGAGCCTGGCCACCTCCCCGTGCAGGGTGGGCGGTACGGGCGAGGCGGGGCTGAGCCCGAGCCCCGGCCGGTCGAACCTGGTCACCCGGTGCCCGCGCGACAGCTCCGCCGCGACGCCGTCCCAGTGGCACCAGGCCGCGGCGGCGCCCGCGGCGATGAGCACCGCGGGCCCCTCGCCCTGCCGCACCACGTGCAGCGGGCCGGGCACCAGCGTGGGCGCGTCGCGGACCAGCAGTCTGAGCGCCACGTACACCAGCCAGACGGCGATCAGCGTCACCTGGAGGCGCTGGGCCAGCCCGGCCAGCTGACCGGCGGCCACGGCGGCGGCGGACAGGGCGGTGAGCAGCCCGGTGAGGCCGGTGACGATCCAGGCCACCGCGGTCCGCCAGCGCCGGCTCAGCAGCACCATGGCGGTCAGCGCGGCGGCGGTGGCCAGCACGCCGGTCACGACGTGCGCGTGGTGCGCCGCCGACCCCGGCGCCCGCGCGCAGGCCGGGGCGCTCAGCGCCGCGCAGTCCAGCGGGAACACGCCGCCGACGACGGTGAGCAGGCCGAAGGCCGCCAACGCCAGCCAGCCCGGCCACTCGCGCTCGATCCGGGGCACCACCGCCACCCCGGCCAGGCACGCAAGCCCGGACAGCACGTCGCTGACCCGGAACAGGCGCGTCCACGGCTGATCGCGGGCCGCCAGCTCACCGACGAATCCGTGCGCCCTGTCGACCGCCGGAGTGGTGAACTGGCCGGTGATCCACGCGCAGTACAGCACGGCCGCCGCGATGAAGGCGGAAGCCGCGAGCACGTACAATCTTCGCTCCACGTGATGATTACATCACCGTGTGCCATCAGAACCCTGGAGCGCCCCAGACGGGGAACCAGCGGCTGAGGTCCTCCTCCAGCGGGAGCTCGTCCGCCAGCACTCCCTTGGCCTGGAGCTCCAGGGCGTTGTCCCGCATCTGCCCGGACAGCGGGGCGAACGGGTAGAAGGTGCCGCGCTTGTAGAGGTAGACGATGGCCAGCCGCCTGCCGTCGGCGTCGGCGAACGACACCATCGAGCACAGCAGCGACGGCCCGAATCCGGCCCCCTCCAGCGAGGAGTTGACCGCGTGCAACTCCGTGACCAGGTCCGAGACCTGGTCGGGGGCGCGCCGTACCTCCAGCCAGGTGTAGCCGTAGCTGTCGGTGAACTCCTCCACCCGGCCGTCGAGCAACTGTTTCACCTCGCTCTCCAGCGTGGCGAAGGCCCCGCCCTCGGCCGCTCTGAAGGACACCGAGCCGTTGCCGGTAGGCCGGAGCCCGGTGGCCGCCTGCAGCGTCACCGCCGCGGACGGCAGCGCGAACAGCGCGTCGAGGTTGGGGGGAACCGGTTTGGAGCGGCCAAGGATGGCATCGAGCCAGCCCATGACGGTCAGCCCCTTCCGAGTTGGTGGGAGATCTGCGTGAGCTGCTCCAGGCGCCGGTCGAGCGGCGGATGCGTGGCGAACAGGTTCGCCAGCGTCGTGCCCTTGGCCAGCGCCGGGGCGAAGTAGAAGGCGTTGAAGGGCTCGGCCTCACGCAGGTCGCGGGTCGGGATGCTGGCCATCTCGCCGGAGATCTTGACCAGGGCGCTGGCCAGCGCGGACGGCCGCTGGGTGAGCAGCGCCCCGGCCCGGTCGGCGGCCAGCTCCCGGTAGCGGGACAGGGCACGGGTGAGCAGGAAGCTGACCGCGTACACCAGGACCGAGACCAGCATGACGATCAGGCCGATCGGCAGCCCGCCCTGGTTGTCGGAGCGGCGGCCGCCGAGGCCGGTGTAGAGCGCCACCCGGGTCATCAGTCCGGCGACGATGCCGAGGAACGACGCGATCGTCATCACGGCCACGTCCCGGTGCGCGACATGCGACAGCTCGTGGGCGAGCACGCCCTCGAGCTCGTGCGGCTCCAGGCGGCGCAGGAGGCCGGTCGTCACGCAGACGACGGCCTTGCTCTGATTGCGGCCGGTGGCGAAGGCGTTGGGGACGTCGGACTGCGCGATCGCCACCCGTGGCTTGGGCATGTCGGCCAGCGCGCTCAGCCGGTCGATCAGGCCGTGCAGCTCGGGGGCCTCCTGCGGCGACACCTCCCGCCCGCCCATCGCGTACAGGGCGATGCGGTCGGACAGGAAGTACTGCGCGAGCAGCAGGACCCCCGCGATCAGCAGCACGGCCACCGCCTGGACGCCCAGGGCGACGAGGGCTCCGACGAACACCACGTACAGCAGTCCGAGCAGGAACATCGTCACGACCATGCGGCGGGTCAGACCCGGGTCGGCCGCGAAGCGCGAGCGCACGGCGTCAGCCCGGGATGAGGCCCTGGTCGCCCAGCATCTCCCGGACCTCCTCGATCGAGGCGTCCGCGGGGGGAAGGATCAGCTCTGACGGCTCAAGGCTGTCGTCCGGCAGCGACTTGCCCACGTGGCGCACCTTGTCCAGCAGCGCGTGCAGCTTGACCCGGAACGCCTTCTCGTCGTCGGACTCGATGGCCGCCTCGAGTTCGGTGTCGAGATCGTTGAGCACGGAGATGTCGTCGGGCGAGATCTCGACCTGGCCCTCGCCCATGATGCGGATGATCATGCGCCCTCCCCAGGCTGACGGAACTGCTGCGTCTGCTGGTTCGGCTGGGCCTGCTGCTGCTGGGGCTGCTGCTGGGGCTGCCCCTGCTCGATCGCGCTCTTGGGCGCGGGGCCCTGGCCGAGCTCGGACTTCATCCGGGCCAGCTCCAGCTCCACGTCCATGCCGCCGCCCATGCGGTCGAGCTCGGCCTGGATGTCGTCGGTGCGGCTGCCGCTGTAGTCGTCGAGCGCGCCGCTGGCGAGCAGCTCGTCGATGGCGCCGGCGCGGGCCTGCATGTTGGCCGTCTTGTCCTCGGCGCGCTGGATCGCCAGGCCGACGTCCCCCATCTCCTCGGAGATGCCGGAGAAGGCCTCGTTGATGCGCGTCTGCGCCTCGGCCGCGGTGTAGGTGGCCTTGATCGTCTCCTTCTTGGTCCTGAAGGAGTCCACCTTGGCCTGCAGCCGCTGGGAAGCCGTGGTCAGCTTCTCCTCCTCGGACTGCAGGTTGTCGTGCTGGATCTTCAGGTCGGCGATCTGCGTCTGCAGGTTGGAGCGCCGCTGCAGCGCCTCGCGCGCGAGGTCCTCACGACCCACGGACAGCGCCTTGCGGCCCTGCTCCTCGTAGCGCTTGCCCTGCTGCTCAAGACCATTGATCTGCAGCTCTACGCGTTTGCGAGAGGTGGCGACGTCCGCCACTCCACGACGCACCTTCTGCAGCAGCTCAAGCTGCCGCTGGTAGGAGTAGTCGAGGGTCTCGCGTGGATCCTCCATTTTGTCCAGGGCCTTGTTGGCCTTGGACTTGAAGATCATCGAAAGTCTCTTCATCACGCTCATGCGCGTCGGCCGTCCCCTTCTTAGGTCATGCTGTGTTTCACCCAGTGCAGCCCAGCCGCCTTGGGATTACCCTACGCATAACGCACGTGGGCGTCACTAAGTTGCACTACAGGTAGGGTTGAGGTCGTGTTGCGACGCCGTTCCCAAACCTCCGTGGACGACACCCCCGTCCCCATTGACGATCCTAAGCCCCAGGGTAAGGGTCGTCCCACTCCCAAGCGCAGAGACGCCGAGAGCAGACGGCGCCAGCCCGTCAGCGCTCCCAAGGACCGCAAAGAGGCCTACCGCTCGATGCGCGCCAAGCAGGCCGCCGAGCGGGACCGGGCCCGCAGGGGCATGCTCGCCGGTGACGAGCGCTACTTCCCTGCTCGGGACAAGGGCCCGGCGCGCAAGTTCGCCCGTGACTGGGTGGACTCGCGGCGCCTGCCGAGCCAGTACTTCCTGCCCTTCTCGCTGCTGATCCTGGTGGCCACCTGGGTCCCGTGGCCGCCGGCCATCCGCGTCCAGGTGCTCAACGGCGTGATCGTGTTCGGCTGGCCGGTCATGATGGTCGGCGTGCTGTTCACCTCCATCTACGTCGCCTGGAAGATCAAGAGGGAGGTGGCGGCGAAGATGCCCCAGGAGAGCCTCAAGGGCGTGGGCTTCTACGCCGCGATGCGCGCCCTGCAGATCCGCAAGCTGCGCTTCCCGCCGCCTTCGGTGCTGCCGGGCGGCAAGCCGGTGCCCCCGAAGAAGTAGGCCGGGAGGCCGTCACCGGCCGGGCGACCGCCCGCCGGTGCGTTCGACGCGTCCCAGCACACTGAGCTCGACGGTGGATCGTCCGCCGTCGAGCTTTTCGTCATGCCCGCGACCCATGACCGCCTTCGTCATGCCCGCAGTCCCTGACCGGCCGCCGGTGGCGGCGGCGCGGGAGCGGGCCGGGGCCCGGTCAGGCGGGAACGACGGCGCAGGCGTACGGCGATCGCCAGCAGGACGGCGGCGGTGAGCGTCATCCGGACGAGATTCGGCACGGGCCGACCCTATCGCCCGCCCCATGCGGATGATCTCCACAAGCGGAACACCGGTCCCCGGACGACCAGATAGGCCTCTAAGGTCGGATGTATGGAATTCCGTCACCTCGGCCGCAGCGGTCTCATGGTCAGCGAGATCAGCTACGGCAACTG
This sequence comes from Nonomuraea glycinis, assembly GCF_035920485.1. GTDB lineage: Bacteria > Actinomycetota > Actinomycetes > Streptosporangiales > Streptosporangiaceae > Nonomuraea > Nonomuraea glycinis. The sequence continues at coordinate 6,304,176 of NZ_CP109166.1, read as the reverse complement.
GCTCACTCACGGCTCCCAGGTCGAGGAGGACGCCGCCAAGCAGTGCGTGCAGGCGGCTCTCGACGAGGGCATCACCACCTTCGACACCGCCGATGTCTACGCGGGCACCAAGGCGGAAGAGGTGCTCGGCCGGGCGCTCCAGGGCGTCCGGCGGGAGTCACTGGAGATCTTCACCAAGGTCTACTGGCCGACCGGCGCGGGCCCCAACGACCACGGCCTGTCGCGCAAGCACATCACCGAGTCCATCAACGGCTCCCTGCGCCGCCTGCGCACCGACTACGTCGACCTCTACCAGGCGCACCGCTACGACGCCGCGACGCCCCTGGAGGAGACGCTCAAGACCTTCGACGACCTGGTCCGCCAGGGCAAGGTGCTGTACGTCGGCGTGAGCGAGTGGCGGGCCGACCAGATCGCCCAGGCGCTGAAGATCGCCGACGAGATGGGCTTCGACCGCATCGTGTCCAACCAGCCTCAATACTCCATGCTGTGGCGGGTCATCGAGGGCGAGGTCGTGCCGCTGAGCGAGCGTGAAGGGCTCGGCCAGATCGTCTTCTCACCGATCGCGCAGGGCGTGCTCACCGGGAAGTACCTGCCCGGCCAGGCCCCGCCCCAGGGCTCCCGGGCGACCGACGAGCTCGGCGGCGCCGAGACGATCGCCCGCTTCATGTCGGACGAGGTGCTGTCCCGGGTGCAGCGGCTCAAGCCCATCGCCGACGACCTGGGCCTGTCCATGGCGCAGCTCGCCGTCGCCTGGGTCCTGCAGAACCCGAACGTCTCCAGCGCCATCGTCGGCGCCTCCCGGCCCGAGCAGGTGCGCGACAACGTCAAGGCCGCGGGCGTCAAGCTCGACGCCGAGGTGCTGCGCCGCATCGACGAGGTGATCGACCCGATCGTGGAGCGCGACCCCGCCAAGACCGCGACCCCGCCCAAGCGCGCCTGACCGTCCCCCGGCAGCGGAGAACCCCTTGAGCGTCACGCTCAAGGGGTTCTCGCGCGTCTCATTCCGGCCGCAAGGACAATCCTGTGTATTCGACCCGCTCCTCGTCGAGCAGCGCCACCCGTTCAACACCGGCTTCGAGCAGCTCGCTCCAGTTTTCGCCGATCCAGGACTCCGCGTCGGCCTGGCTCGGGAAAACCTCTCGCGGCAAAGGCGGATCCGTCACCTCACCACCGGTTGCATTCTCATAACGCCACCGCCATGTCATGCCATACGCTCCTTTTCCGCGGGCTCACCGGCGCACCCTCTCGGGGCCCCTGGAACCGTCCACCCTGCCAAGGATCTCAGTGATTCGCCCCGCGTGGGCTGACACGCGTGGCCGAACGACCGCCGCACGGCGCCCGGCGCCCTCTCCGGCGGGCTGCCCACCCCGGAACGACCGCCGCACGGTTCCGGCAAGCCACCCACCGCGGAACGACCGCCGCACGATGTCCGGCGGGCCGCCCGCCGCACCGCTCCGGCCGAGGTTGTTTGTACGCTCGGCGCGGTGAACGTGCTTCTCACCGGTACGGCGGCCGGCACGGGCTGGCCCGAGCCTGGTTGCCCCTGCGCCTCCTGTGCCGTCCGCGACGGGGAAGGCCCCGGGCGGCGGCCGTTCGGGGTGGTCGTCGACGACGTGGTGCCCTTCCCGTTCGACGACCTGCCGGAGGGCTACGCGACGCATGCCGGCGGTTTGGGGCTGACCGCTCCCGACGGGTCCCGCCTGCTGTACGCGCCGGCGGGGTCGCGGCCGCCGGCGGACGGTCCGGCCTATGACGTGGTGCTGATCGACCCGCTGGAGCGGCCCGAGCGGCTCGGGTCGTTGCGGCGGGCGGGGCTGGTGGACGAGCGCACCCACGTGGTCGCCGTGGGGCTGGACCACCGCGTCAGGTCCGAGGAGGAGCTGGCGAGGCGGCTGCGGATGTGGGGGGCGCGCGCCGTACCCGACGGGACCTCGCTCGACACGCGCCGCCCGGCGCCGAGCCCCGCCGGGCGCCCGCGGCGGGTGCTGCTGCTCGGCGGGTCCCGCTCCGGCAAGTCGGCCGAGGCCGAGCTGCGTCTGGCGGCCGAGCCGTACGTCACCTACGTCGCCACCGGGCCCGGTGGCGACGGGGACGCCGAGTGGGCGGCGCGGGTGCGCGCCCACCGGGAGCGCAGGCCCGCGCACTGGGCGACGGCGGAGACCACCGCCCTGGCCGGGACGATCGGCGCCGCCACGACGCCGCTGCTGATCGACGGCCTCGGCACCTGGCTGGCGGCGGTGTTCGACGAGCACGGCGCGTGGGAAGGCGATCGCGCCCCCGTCGAGGCGCGCTGCGACGAGCTCGTCCGGGCATGGCGGAACGCGCCAGGCCACGTCGTGGCCGTCTCCGACGAGGCCGGCATGGGCGTGGTGCCCGCGACGGCCGCCGGCCGGTCGTTCAGAGACGCGCTCGGCAGGCTGAACGAGCGTCTCGCCGCCGAATCCGAGTATGTGGCCCTCGTGGTCGCCGGCCGCCCTGTGCGGCTCTGAGCGTACGACTCAGCCCCTAACCGCCCTGAGCGTACGACTCAGCCCCGTGCGGCTCTGAGCGTACGACTCAGCCCCGCCACGACGCCCAGCCGTCGAGCGGCCGGGGTGTGCGGGGTGGGTCAGGGGCGGGCGGCGCGGGCGTACCAGCGGCCGTCCATGCGGTCGACCTGGAGCGGGAGGCCGAAGCAGTCGGACAGGTTGGCGGGGGTGAGCACCTCGGCCACCGGTCCGGCGGCGAGGACGCGGGCGTCGGACATGAGCATCGCGTGCGTGGTGGTCGCGGGCACCTCCTCGAGGTGGTGCGTCACCGTCACCGTGGTGAGCACGGGCCTGGTCTCGGCCAGGTTCTCGACGGCGGAGATGAGGTCCTCGCGAGCCGGCAGGTCGAGTCCGGCGAACGGCTCGTCCAGCAGCAGCACGGCAGGGTCGGCCATGAGCGCCCTGGCCACCCTGATCCGGGCGCGCTCGCCCTGGGAGCACACCCGGAAGGGCCGCTCGGCCAGGTCCTTGCAGCCGAGGTCGGCGAGCAGGCGCAGCGCCCGCTCCCGCTCGATCTCCCCGTATTTCTCCCAGATCGGAGCGCTCGTGGCGGTGTGCCCGGTGAGCACCACGGTGTGCGCTGTCGCCCCCTCCTCCTCCAGCAGTTCCTCGTCGATCAGGCGCTGGCTGGACGCGACCAGGCCGATGTGCCGGCGCAGCTCACGCATGTCGACGCGGCCGAGACGGTGGCCGAGCACGGTCACCGCCCCCACGGTGGGGTGGCGCACCGCGGCGGCCAGTGACAGCAGCGTTGTCTTGCCCGCGCCGTTCGGACCGAGAACGGCCCAATGGTCGCCGTAGCCCACCCGCCAGTCGATCCCGTCCAGCAGCGTCTTGCCGACGACTCTGACCCCTACGCCTTCGAGTTCAAGCACGTGCATCCGGCCACCCTAGCGAGTCCGGGCGTATGCATCCGGCCACCGGGCGTGCCCGTAGGATCGACCGTTATGCAGCTTCCTGGGCGCTTGTTCGATCTGTTCGGTGAGCACGCTGTCTGGTCGGGCGACCACGAGGGCATGAGCGGCGAGACCCTCAGGGTCACCAGCCACACGGGCGCTTTCTTCGTCAAACGGGGCGCGGCGGCGGTGGCCGAGCACGAGCGGCTGCTGTGGCTCAAGCGCTGGGCGAGCGTGCCCGACATCGTGGCGTTCGAGGGGGACACGCTGGTGCTGGCCGACGCGGGCTGGCGCACCCTCGAACGCAGGACGCGGGGCGACGCCGGGACCGTGATGGGGACCGTGCTGCGCGCCCTGCACGACGTGCCGGTGCCGGAGTGCCCGTTCGACGAGCGCCTGGACGTCAAGCTGGCCAGGGCCGCCGAGCGGGTCCGCGACGGGCTGGTGGACACCGCCGACTTCGACGACGACCACACCGGGCTCGCCCCCGAACTGATCCACCGGCGGCTCCTCACCGAGCGGCCCGCCACCGAGGACCTGGTCGTCACGCACGGCGACTTCACCCCCGCCAACGTGCTGGCCTCCCCCTCCGGTGAGGCGGTCCTGCTGGACGTGGGCGCACTGGGCACGGCCGACCGCTACGTGGACCTGGCCGTGGCCCTGCGCGAACTCCCGGAATCCGCCGCAGCCGACTTCCTGACCGCCTACGGCCTGACCGAGCCCGACCAGCGCAAACTGGACTACTACCGCCTGCTGGACGAGCTGTTCTGATGGCTGCCGGGCGAGCCGTTCTGCGGCGTGTGGCGTCCGCGGCGCGCTGATGCACGGGGTGCGGTTGGCGGTCGGCACGCTGAGCGTGTGGCCGGTACGGGTGGAGCGGGTCGATCGCCGAGTCGCGGGGCAAGCCATGGCGCTGGCCCCCGTGGTGGGGCTGGTGCTCGGCGCGGTGGCGGCGCTCGCGCTGCTGGTGCCCGGCCCGCCGCTGCTGGGCGCGGCCCTGGCCCTCGGCCTGCTGGCCGTGCTGACGCGAGGGCTGCACCTGGACGGCCTGGCGGACCTCGCCGACGGCCTGGGCAGCGGCAAACCCGCCCCCCAGGCGCTCGACATCATGAAAAAGTCGGACATCGGGCCGTTCGGCGTGCTGACCCTGGTGTTCACGCTGCTCATCCAGGCCGCCGCCGTGTCCGAGGCGGGTCCCGCCGCGCTGGTGACCGCCTGCGTGACCGGCCGGCTGGCCCTCGTCTGGGCCTGCCGGCACGGAGTCCCCGCCGCCCGCGAGGAAGGGCTCGGCGCGATGGTCGCGGGCACCGTACGGACACACACGGCCTGGCTCGTCACCCTGACCGCCCTCCTGGCGGCCCTGGGCCTGGGCCTTGGCCTGACGACCTGGTCCGGAGCCTTCACCGCCCTGAACGCGCCCGAGGCCCTGAGGCCGTTCGAGGCCCCGAACCCGCCCGAGGCCCTGAATCTGTCCGAGGCCCTGAATCTGTCCGAGACCGTGAGCTGGGTGGTCCTGACGCCGTCCGTGTCCCTGCTCGCCGGGCTGGGCGCGGCTCTGCTGCTGCTTCGGCACGCCCGCAGGCGGCTCGGCGGGATCACCGGTGACGTCCTGGGCGCGCTGGTGGAGACGGCCACCGCGACCACGCTGGTGCTCTGGGCCGTGCTCGGCTGACCGGTGGAGCGCTTCCCGGCAGGGCCCGACCCATCGGCCGGCCCTGGGCTCTTGACCGGATCCGGCGCTCAGGAGACCGGCTGCGGAGTCCGTACAGGGAAGAACTTCAGCAGCAGCGCGCCGCACACCGCGAGCAGGATCCAGCCGACCACGCCGCCCAGGCCCGCCACCACCAGGTTCGGCGGTTCCGCGACGTCGCCGAGGAGCATGACGGCGGGGGCGACGGCGTTCAGGGAGGCGTGCGCCACGACGGCGGGCCACACGCTGCCCGAGCGCAGCCGCAGCCAGCCGAACACCACCCCGGCCAGCACGCAGAAGCCGGTGAAGTAGAGCGCGGCCCACGGCCCGAGGCCGGGGTAGTTGTAGCCGAGCAGCGTCAGCGGCGCGTGCCACAGACCCCAGATCGCGCCCGAGAGCAGCAGCCCGGCCACCACCCCGCGCGTGCCGGTGAGCCTGGGCAGCAGATAGCCGCGCCAGCCCCACTCCTCGCCCAGCGCCGGGATGGCGTTGAGCACCGGGCCGATCAGCACGGCGACGGCGACCTGCGTGACGGCGATCGGAGCGAGGCTCTCCGGCACGGACAGGCCCTGCGCGCGCAGTTGCGCCTGGAACAGGCTCAATCCGTTCAGGTCCACCCGCAGCACCCCCACCGCGGCGCTGACCGCTATCGCGAGCGCCACCAGCAGTGGTACGCCCAGCCACGCGGCGAGCACGAGCAGGGCCGTGCGCCCCTTGTGCCCGCCCAGGGTCAGCCCGGTCTCGCGGAACCACTGGCGGGCCGGCGTACGGGTGAACAGCCAGGCGGCGAGCACGCCCACGGTGGGGGTGAACATCATCAGCGAGGCCAGCAGCCCCGCCACCGGCGTGCGCAGCCCGTCGCCGAGCCACAGGGGCAGCGCCACGGCCCAGGACAGGCCGAAGGCGGCGAGGAGAAAGGCGATCAGTGGCTTCACGCGGGGGTCCTCTCGGAGACGAGGGCGTTGATGAGGGAGGCGCCGCGCTCGGCGTCGTCGATGCTGATGGCCAGCTGCCCGCCGGAGCGGTAGCCGACGACCAGGCACTCGCCGCCGCGCAGCATGATGGTGGCGGCGCCGGGCAGGCCGCGCACGCCCCAGCCGCCCACCTGGCTCGGGCTTCTCTCCTCGGTCCAGGCTTTGTCGATCTTGGCGAGCCCGATCCTGCGCTTCGGCCAGCCGAGCGGGCCGAAACCGAGCACCAGGCCGTCGCCGGTGACGCGGGCGGTGAGCGACGAGGCGAACAGGCCGACCACCAGCACCACGCCGAGGGCGGGCAGCACGCCGGTGACCACGGGGCCGGTGGCGATTCCGGTGATCTCGAATGCGCCGAGCGCGAACAGGCCGAGAGCCGCCACGACGGTGAGGGCCAGCGGCCACGGGTTGCTGATCCGGCTGACCCAGACCGCGCGCTGGCCGGGCCTGAGCCTGAGCACCGGCGGCTCCTGGTCGGCCGGCCGCTCGTCGGGGGCGCCCCTGCCGAGGTAGCCGCCGAGCACCCCCACGGCCGTCGGCACGGCCACCAGGGCGAGGGGAGCCCAGAGCGGCAGGGTCGCTTCGGTCCAGGTCGCCACGTCGAGGTTGGCCAGCAGCGTCAGGCCGCCCAGGCCGAGCGCGAACAGGCCGCCACCGGTGAGCCCCGCCCACCAGGAGGCGCGGGCGGACCTGCGGGACAGGCCGCGCGCCGCCGTGACGACCAGCGCCAGCCAGAGCACCGCCCACAACGCCACCGGCAGGGCCACGGCGACCCCGAAGGACGCGGCGCGGTCGGCCGCCGAGCCCGGCCCCCAGTGCACGGCCAGCGGCTCCGGCAGCCGGTCGCGGAGCATCAGGGGCGCCGCGATCAGCACGGACGTGACGACCGCCCCCCAGACGGCGGCGATGAGGGCCTTGCCTCGATCGGGTTCGCGGGTGGTCATGGGAACTCCTTCAAGATTGCGATGACGTCCTCGGCGCGGTAGCCGTACCGCCCGGCCTCTTCCAGGAGCTCGCGGGCCCGCTCGCGGATCAGGGCGCGCCCGTCGGCCTGGCGCGCGACGCTGACGCCGCGCCCCCGCCGGAACTCCAGCAGGCCCTCCTCCCGCAGCTCGCGCAGCGCGCGGAGCACGGTGTTGGAGTTGATGCCGAGCGCTTCGGCGAGGTCCCTGGCCGAGGGCAACCGGTCGCCCTGCGTGTAGGAACCCTCGCCGATGGCGCGCCGGATCGCGCCCGCGACCTGCTCGTGCAGGGGGCGGGCGTCGTTGAGATCAAGGGTGAGCAACATGGTGCTAATGACACTAGCACCATGTCTTCATGAACGCTTGCCGATTATTGGTGGGATGAACCCCTGTTTGTGAGTACGGAGAAACCGTGGATAGCATCGGTTTACGTGACCACTGTGCGGCTGAACTCAGCAGATCCAGTCTCTCTCGACACCGATGCGCTCGTTGTCGCCTTCCAGCCCGGCGCCGACGGTCCGCGCCCCACTGTGAGCGCCGAAGCACTCGACGCCGCCTTCGGCGGCAAGCTCGCCACCTCGCTCACCTCCGTCGGGTTCACCGGCAAGGCCGGAGAGCTGGCCAAGCTGCCGACGTTCGGCGCCGTCACCGCGCCGGTGCTGGTCGCGGTGGGCCTGGGCGAGTCCGTGGACGCCGAGGGCCTGCGCCGGGCCGCGGGCGCGGCCGTCCGCTCCCTGGCGGGCACCTCGCGCGCCGCGCTCGCCCTGCCGGCCGGCTCCGCCGAGGAGGCCGAGGCCGTGGCGCTGGGCGCGCTGCTGGGCGCCTACGCCTTCGCCCGCTACCACACCGGCGACGACCAGAAGGCGCCGGTCGCCGAGCTCACCGTGCTCTCCGGCGTCGACGGCGGGGATGGCGTGGCCGAGCGCGCGGGCGTGCTGGCCGAGTCCGTCGCCCTGGTCCGCGACCTGGTCAACACACCTCCGTCGCACCTGTGGCCCGCCAAGTTCGCCGAGATCGCCGAGCAGACCGGCGGCAAGGCCGGGCTGAGCGTCGAGGTGCTCGACGAGCAGCGCCTCAAGGAGGCCGGCTACGGCGGCATCGTCGGCGTCGGCCAGGGCTCGGTCAACCCGCCGCGCCTGGTCCGCCTCTCCTACACCCACCCCGACGCCGCCAAGACGCTGGCGTTCGTGGGCAAGGGCATCACGTTCGACTCGGGCGGCCTGTCCCTCAAGCCGTCGGCGTCGATGGACTGGATGAAGTCCGACATGGGCGGCGCGGGAGCAGTTTTCGGCGCGCTCGTCGGCATCGCCCGCCTCGGCGTCCCGGTCAACGTCGTCGGCTACCTCTGCCTGGCGGAGAACCTGCCGAGCGGCACCGCCCAGCGCCCCTCCGACGTCATCCACAGCTACAGCGGCAAGACCGTCGAGGTGCTCGACACCGACGCCGAGGGCCGCCTGGTCCTCATGGACGGCATCGCCCGCGCCGCCGAGGACCGCCCCGACCTGATCGTCGACGTGGCCACCCTCACCGGCGCCCAGATCGTCGCGCTCGGCTGGCGCACGGCCGGCGTCATGGCCAACGACGACGCCGTGCGCGACCTGGTCGTCGAGGCGGCCGGCGCCGCCGGTGAGGGCGCCTGGGGCATGCCGCTGCCCGAGGAGCTGCGCAAGGGCCTCGACTCCCCCGTCGCCGACATCGCCAACCTCCAGCCGGAGCGCTGGGGCAGCATGCTGGCCGCGGGCATCTTCCTCAAGGAGTTCGTGCCCGACGGGGTCCGCTGGGCGCACATCGACATGGCCGGACCCGCCTTCAACAAGGGCGAGCCGCACGGCTACACCCCCAAGGGCGGCACCGGCGCCATCACCCGGACCCTCATCGGACTCGCCGAGCGGCACGCGAGCATCTGAAACAAATGAAAAGATGACGGCATCACGAACACCCCGACAAGGAGCCATCCTGTGGCCTACGACATCGTCGTCCTAGGTGGCGGCAGCGGCGGTTACGCCTGCGCGCTACGCGCGGCCGAGCTGGGCATGACGGTCGTCCTGATCGAGAAGGACAAGATCGGCGGCACCTGCCTCCACAGGGGATGCATCCCCACCAAGGCCCTGCTGCACTCCGCCGAGATCGCCGACGAGACCCGGGAGAGCGCGTCGTTCGGCGTCAAGGCGCGCTTCGACGGCATCGACGTCCCCGGCGTGCACGCCTTCAAGGACAAGATCGTCACCCGCGCCTGGAAGGGCGTGCAGGGGCTGCTGAAGGCCGCCGGCGTGACGGTGGTCGAGGGCGAGGGCCGCCTCGCGGGCGCGGGCCGCGTCCAGGTGGGCTCCGAGGTGTACGAAGGCCGCCACGTCGTGCTGGCCACCGGCTCGGCGCCCCGGTCGCTGCCCGGCCTCGACATCGACGGCCACCGGATCATCACCAGCGAGCACACGCTGACGATGGACCGGGTGCCCTCGTCGGTGATCGTGCTGGGCGGCGGCGTCATCGGCGTCGAGCTGGCCAGCGTCTACCGCTCCTTCGGCGCCGAGGTCACCATCGTCGAGGCGCTGCCGCACCTGCTGCCGGCCGAGGAGGAGTCCAGCTCCAAGCTGCTGGAGCGGGCCTTCCGCAGGCGCGGCATCAAGTACGAGCTCGGCGTCTTCTTCGACGGCGCCAAGACCACCGACACCGGTGTGATCGTCACCCTCGCCAACGGCAAGACGCTGGACGCCGAGCTCCTGCTCGTCGCGGTCGGCCGTGGGGCCGTCACCGCGGGCCTGGGCTTCGAGGAGGCCGGCGTGGTGATCGAGCGCGGCGCGGTCAGCGTCGACGAGCACTGCCGCACGGCCGTGCCCGGCGTCTACGCGATCGGCGACGTGATCGCCACCCCGCAGCTCGCGCACGCCGGGTTCGCCGAGGGCATCCTGGTGGCCGAGCACATCGCCGGCCTCAACCCGCCGCCCATCGACTACGCCGGCGTCCCGCGGATCACCTACTCCGACCCCGAGGTCGCCTCCGTCGGCCTCACGTCCGCGCAGGCCGCCGAGCGCGGCATCGAGATCGTCGAGCAGGTCTACGACCTCGCGGGCAACCCCAAGAGCCAGATCCTCGGCACCGCGGGCGCCGTCAAGGTGCTCGCGCGCAAGGACGGGCCGGTCGTCGGCGTCCACATGGTGGGCCGCCGGATCGGTGAGCTCGTCACCGAGGGGCAGCTCATCTACAACTGGGAGGCGCTGCCCGCAGAGGTGGCGCAGCTCATCCACGCACATCCGACCCAATCCGAGGCGGTCGGTGAGGCGATGCTGGCTCTGGCCGGCAAGCCTCTGCACGTACACAACTAGTCCAGCCCTCGAGATCAGAACGCGAGAGAAGATAACGATGCCGGTCTCCGTACAGATGCCCCAGCTCGGCGAGAGCGTCACCGAGGGCACCGTCACCCGATGGCTGAAGAAGGAGGGCGAGCGCGTCGAGGCCGACGAGCCGCTCCTCGAAGTGTCGACCGACAAGGTCGACACCGAGATTCCGTCGCCTTCCGCGGGTGTCATCACCAAGATCGTCGTGGCTGAGGACGAGACCGTCGAGGTGGGCGCCGAGCTGGCGGTCATCGACGAGACCGGCCAGGGCGGCGGCGCCGCCCCGGCCGAGGAGGCCGCGCCCGCCGCACAGCCGGAGCCCGAGCCCGAGCCTGAGCCCGCCCCGGCACCCGCCTCCTCGATCCCGCAGCCGGCGCCCGCGCAGCCCGCCCCGGCTCCCCAGCCCGCGCAGCCCGCCCCCGCGCCGGCCCCGCAGGCTCCGGCTCCCGCCGCCGCCTCGTCCGCGCTGCCCACCTCCGGCGAGAGCCCCTACGTCACGCCTCTGGTGCGCAAGCTCGCCAACGAGCACGGCGTGGACCTCGAAGCGATCACCGGCACCGGCGTGGGCGGCCGGATCCGCAAGCAGGACGTGCTGGAGGCCGCCAAGAGCCGGCGTGAGCAGGCCGCCCCGGCGCCCGCCCCCGCCGCGGCTCAGGCCCCCGCCCAGGCCGCCCCGGCCGCTCAGGCTCAGGCTCAGGCCCCGGCCGCCGAGCCCGAGCCGGTCCAGGTCGACACCACGCTGCGTGGCCGCACCGAGAAGATGACCCGCCTGCGGCAGACGATCGCCAAGCGGATGGTGGAGTCGCTGCAGACGGCGGCCCAGCTCACCTCGGTGGTCGAGGTGGACGTCACCAAGATCGCGCGGCTGCGGGCGAAGGTGAAGGACGACTTCTTCCGCCGCGAGGGCGTCAAGCTGACCTTCACCCCGTTCTTCGCGCTGGCCACGGTCGAGGCGCTCAAGCAGCACCCCAAGCTGAACGCGACGATCAACAACGAGACCAACGAGGTGACCTACTTCGACGTCGAGAACCTCGGCGTCGCGGTCGACACCGAGCGCGGCCTGCTCGCGGCCGTGGTCAAGGACGCCGGTGACCTCAACCTCGCCGGTCTGGCCCGCAAGGTCACGGATCTGGCCGAGCGCACCCGCGCCAACAAGGTGACGCCCGACGAGATCACCGGGGGCACGTTCACGCTGACCAACACCGGCAGCCGCGGCGCCCTGTTCGACACGCCGATCCTCAACCAGCCGCAGGTCGGCATGCTCGGCACCGGCGCCGTCGTCAAGCGTCCCGTGGTGGTCGACACCCCTGAGGGCGAGGTCATCGCGGTCCGTTCGATGGTCTACCTCGCGCTGACGTACGACCACCGCCTGGTGGACGGCGCCGACGCGGCCAGGTTCCTGACCACGATCAAGCGCCGCCTGGAGGAGGGCCGCTTCGAGGCCCAGCTGGGTCTGGCGTAGCGGGGTCCCGCCCACGCGGCGGGACAGGTGAGCCGAGGGGCCGGGTGCGCGGACTGCCGCGTCCCCGGCCCTTGGCCTTCCGCGGCGTATGGTGGTCCGCATGACGATCATCGTGACGGGGGCGTCGGGGCTGCTGGGCACGCCTCTGGTCGCCGCGCTGCGGGGCGCGGGCGAGCGAGTGGTCACCTTGGTCCGGCGCGAGCCGCGAGGCGGCGACGAGGCGTTCTGGCAGCCCGCTGAGGGGGTGCTGGACCCGGCGGTGCTGGCGGGCGCGCGCGCCGTCGTGCACCTGGCGGGGGCGCCGATCGCCGGGCGGCGCTGGAGCGCGGCCTACAAGAGCGAGCTCGTCCGCAGCCGCGTCGAGGGCACCCGGCTGCTGGTCGGCGCGCTGGGGCGGCTGTCGCAGCGGCCCGAGGTGCTGGTGTCCGCCTCCGGCATCGACTTCTACGGCGACACCGGTGACCGGGTGATCGACGAGAGCGCGGGCAAGGGCAGCGGGTTCCTGCCCGATCTGTGCGAGCGGTGGGAGGCCGAGGCCAGGGCGGCCGGCGAGCTCGGCATGCGGACCGCACAGCTGCGGACCGGGCTGGTGCTCAGCGGACGCGACGGGGCGCTCGGCAAGATGCTGCCCGTCTTCAGGATCGGGCTCGGCGCGCCGCTGGGCACGGGCAGGCAGTACTGGTCGTGGATCTCCGACCAGGACTGGCTGGCCGCCACCCTGCGCATCCTCGACACTCCCGGGCTCTCCGGGCCGGTCAACCTCACCTCCCCCACCCCGGTCACCAACGCCGAGTTCACCAGGGAGCTCGGGGCGGCGCTGCGCAGGCCCACCATGCCGGTGCCGGTTCCGGGGTTCGCGCTCACCCTCGGGGTCGGTGACTTCGCCAAGGAGTTGCTGTCCGGGCACCGGATCCTGCCTGCGAAGTTGACTGACAGCGGCTTCGTCTTCACCCATACCAGTCTCGGCGAAGCGCTGCGCGCCGTACTCTAGTGTGCTGTTCGTCCTTCGCTCGGGAGACTTCGGGGAGATACCGGATATGACCAGGTCAGGGCAGTCACACATCCTTGCCATCGGGGGCGGATCGTTCCGGCAGACCGAGCGCTTCGGCTTCATCGAGGCCAGCCCGCTGCTGCGCTACGGCCTTGACCTGACCGGTCAGGACCGCCCCAAACTCGGCCTGCTCGCCACCGCGACAGGCGACAGCTCCGAGTGGCTGCTCAAGATGTACGGCGCGTTCGCCGGCTGGGACGTGGAGCTGAGCCATCTGACCGTGTTCCCCATGCCCAACGTCGACGATCCGCGGGCGTGGATCCTGGAGCAGGACATGATCTACGTCAGCGGCGGCAGCGTCGCCAACCTGATGGCGCTGTGGCGGCTGCACGGCCTCGACGAGGTCTTCGACGAGGCGTGGCGGGCCGGGGTGGTGCTGTCGGGGCAGAGCGCGGGCGCGCTGTGCTGGCACGTGGGCGGCAACACCGACTCCTTCGGCCCCCGGTTGCGCGCGTGGTCCGACGGGCTCGGCCTGCTGCCCTACTCGTGCGGAGTGCACTACAACGCCGACCCGCAGCGCCGGCCGCTGCTGCAGGCGTCGGTCGCCAGCGGTGAGCTGCCCGGGGGTTACGCCGCCGACGAGGGCGTGGCGCTGCACTATGTCGGCACCGAGTTCATCCAGGCCGTGACCGCCGATCCCGACGGTTACGCCTACCGGCTGGAGCACGACGGGGCCGGCGGGACCAAGGAGTTCAGAATCGAACCTCGCCTGCTGACATCCTGAATTACCCTACAAGGGTGAGGGAACGGCACAATGGACACATGCGCCCCACCCATGGGGTCGATCCCCACGCACTCGCCGTCGTCCGCCTAGGCGTCGACGTCCCCTACGAGCAGGCCTGGTCGCTGCAGCGCTGGGTGCACGGCAAGCGCGTCGCGAGCGAGCTCCCCGACACGCTGCTGGTGCTGGAGCACGCCCCCGTCTACACGGCGGGCAAGCGCGCCGCCCCGCACGAGCGGCCCACGGACGGCACGCCGGTGGTCGACGTGGACCGGGGCGGCCGGGTCACCTGGCACGGTCCCGGCCAGCTCGTCGGCTACCCGATCGTGGCCATCACCGACGTGGTCGACTACATCTGCCGGCTCGAAGAGATGCTGATCCAGGTGTGCGCCGACTTCGGCGTCACGGCGCGGCGCGTCCGCGGCCGGGCGGGGGTGTGGGCCGTGGGCGACAGCAGTCTCGGCCTGCCGGACCGGCAGCTCGGCACGGTGGGCATCCGCCTGGTGAAGGGCGTCACCATGCACGGTTTCGCGCTCAACTGCGCGAACGATCCGCGGTGGTTCAACCGGATCATCCCGTGCGGCCTGCCCGATGTGGGCGTCTCCTCGCTCTCCGCGGAGACCGGCCGCCGGATCGTGGTCGAGGAGGTCATGCCGATCGCCGAGAAGCGGCTGGCCGAGGCCCTCGGCAGGGAGCCGTTCGAGCTGCACGAAGAGGATCTGCTGCGCCGCTGACCGGACGCGCGGTGGTCCTCGACGGGGCATCTGGCCTACGATCGGGCTGTGAAGCGGATCACAGCGGTGGCCATCGCGCTCGTCGTGCACGCGCTGACCCTCGCCTTCGTCGTGCTCGGCGCCTGGACCATCGTGGTCAACTCCGCGTTCGTCTTCGCCTGGCTGATCGGCGGCGGGCTGATCGGGATCGGCTGGCTGCTGCGGCCGCGCCTGGGCCAGGTGCCCGCCGACGCCGAGGTGCTCGACCGCCCCGCCGCCACCGAGCTGTACGGCACCGCCGAGCGGGTCGCCGACCGGATGGGGATCGCGCGGCCGAAGAAGATCGCCGTCCAGGACCTGGTGCCGGCCACCGTCTACCAGCGGGTCGGCCCGCTCAGGACGCCCGTGCTGGTGATCGGCCTGCCGCTGTGGCTGGCGCTGCCGCCCCGCCGGCGGGTGACCCTGCTGGCCCTGGCCTACGCCCGCGGCGTCACCGGCGACGACGTCATCGTGTCGAGCGCGCTGTCCACCCTGGGCGAGTGGCGCGGGGCCCTGCTGGGCTCGGGGCCGCTGAAGGCGCGCGAGGAGGCCCAGAACAAGATCACCGCCTCGCTGGGCGCGCTGGACAGCCCGGGCACCGGCTACGAGGTGGCGGGCACGTTCGGGCGGATGATCGGCCGGGTGCTGGGCGCCCCGGTGCTGCTGCTGGAGCGCGGCCTGACCCGGCTGACGCGCTCGGGAGACGGCCCGCGGCGCGAGCGGATGCTGACGCTGGCGCGGCGGGTGGTGCCGGCCGAGGACCTGGCCGAGCTCGAAGAGGTCATGGCGAGCACCGGTTACCTGGCGCCCATGCAGGCGGCCGTGCTGCGCGGCGAGAGCGTACCGGCGATCAGGCAGGGCGCGCTGGCCCGCTTCGAGCGGGCCGCGCCGAGCGTCTTCGGCTCCCCCACCGCGACGCTGCTCGGCTCCGCCGAGTCCGACCGCATCGACGACGAGCTGCTCCAGCACTACACCCGGGCGGTGCGGGGCTTCGGCCTCATCACCTGAAGGCCCCCTCGGAACGGTCATGCCGGGCGAGACGTAAGGTGGGACGGTGACCGTTGCTCCTGAAGGCCGTAAGCTCCTCCGCCTGGAGGTGCGTAACGCCGAGACCCCTATCGAGCGCAAGCCCCCGTGGATCAAGACCAAGCTGAAGACGGGCCCCGAATACACCGAGCTGAAATCGCTGGTGCGCCGGGAGGGCCTGCACACGGTCTGTGAAGAGGCGGGCTGTCCCAATATCTACGAGTGCTGGGAGGACCGCGAGGCCACCTTCCTCATCGGCGGCGACCAGTGCACGCGCCGCTGCGACTTCTGCCAGATCGACACCGGCAAGCCCAAGGAGTACGACCGGGACGAGCCGCGCCGGGTGGCGGAGTCGGTCCAGCAGATGGGCCTGCGCTACGCGACCGTGACCGGTGTGGCGCGCGACGACCTGCCCGACGGCGGCGCCTGGCTCTACGCGGAGACCGCCCGCCAGATCCACGCGCTGCTGCCCGGCTGCGGCGTCGAGCTGCTGGTGCCGGACTTCAACGGCGACCGTGACCAGCTGGAGGAGGTCTTCTCCAGCAAGCCCGAGGTGTTCGCGCACAACGTCGAGACGGTGCCGCGCATCTTCAAGCGCATCCGGCCCGCCTTCCGTTACGACCGCTCCCTGGGCGTCATCACGACGGCGCGCGAGGCGGGGCTGGTCACCAAGTCCAACCTCATCCTCGGCATGGGCGAGACCCGCGAGGAGGTGTCCGAGGCGATGCGCGACCTGCACGCCGCGGGCACCGACCTGCTGACGATCACCCAATACCTGCGGCCGACCCCGCGCCACCACCCGGTGGAGCGCTGGGTCAAGCCGGAGGAGTTCGTCGAGCTGCAGGCCGAGGCGGAGGCCATCGGCTTCGCCGGAGTGCTGTCCGGCCCGCTGGTCCGCTCCTCCTACCGGGCGGGCAAGCTCTACCAGCAGGCCATCGCGGCCCGCCAGACGGCCTGATCCAGCCGTACGGTCCCGGGCATATGCCCGGGACACGGTTATTTGGTTAGCATGACCCGAATGGCCATGCTGATCCGTGCTCGCGATGTGCCGCCCGCACAGCGGCACGACGCCTGGCGGAGCTTTGTGTGCGACACCCTGGGCCCGCTCGATGTGCGGATCGACCCGGACGCGCCGCTGCGCGGCGAGATCGAGGCCGGTCGGCTCGGCGCCGTGGGCGTAGGCCGGGTGCGCACCTCCACGCCGCACAGCGTGCACCGTACGCCCGGCCTGATCCGCCGCGACAGCCCCGAGCTCTACCGGGGGGTGCTGGCCCTGTCGGGCAGCCCGATGCTGGCGCAGGACGGCAGAAGCGTCCGGCTCAACCGTGGCGAGCTGGTCATCTACGACTTCGCCCGGCCGTACGAGCTGGCCTACGACTCGGCCGTGGAGCTCGCCGTCTTCAGCTTCCCCCACGACCTGCTGGCGCTGCCCGCCGGCGCGGCCTCGGCGATCACCGCGGTGCCGATCACGTCGGACGGCGGCGCGGGCGCGCTGGCCGCGCCGCTGCTGCGGCGGGTGGCGCTCGACCTCGACAGCTACCGGCCGGCCAGCGCCGCCCGCCTGTCCACCGTGGTGATGGACCTGGTGAGCGCCGCCGTCGCCGAGCGCCTCGACCAGCTCCCGGCACTGTCCCCGCAGGCGCGGCAGCGGACGCTGGTGCTGAACGTGCACACCTTCATCGAGCGGCACCTGGGCGAGACCGACCTCGATCCCGCCGCCATCGCCGCCGCGCACCACATCTCCGTGCGCTACCTGCACCGGCTGTTCGAGTCGCGCGACACGACGGTGTCGGCGTGGATCCGGCACCGCCGTCTCGAACGCTGCCGCCAGGACCTGGCCGACCCGGCGCTGCGGTCCCAGCCGGTGAGCGCCATCGCGGCCAGGTGGGGGTTGCCGGACTCGGCCCACTTCAGCCGCCTGTTCCGGCGGGCGTACGGGCGGCCGCCGATCGAGTACCGCCGCGAGGCCGGCTGAGGCGGGTGCGCCCGCCGGGTGCCGCCGCCAGGCCGGCTGAGGCCAGTGCGCTCATCGGGTGCCGCCGCCGAGCCGGCTGAGGCAGGTGTGCGCGCATCGTCAAGGCGCCGGGCATCAGGATGCAAGACCGGCGGCGTCCCGATCCGCAGACTGGAGGCAGGTTCGCGAGCAGCGGACCGACCTGAGTCGGAAGGAACAAGCCATGCAGCTTTTCGTGAATCTGCCGGTCAAGGACCTGAGCCGGTCGAAGACGTTCTTCGGCGAGCTGGGGTTCGCCATGTTCGGCGCCGGCGAGGACATGGCGTCGGTGGTCGTCAACGACGGCGCCCAGGTCATGCTCCTGGCGGAGGAGACGTTCGCCGGGTACGCGGCCAAGGAGGTCGGTGACGCGACCAAGAGCACCGAGGCGATCCTCGTCGTCGGCGTCGAGAACGCCGCCCAGGTCGACGAGCTGACGGAGAAGGCGCTCGCGGCCGGTGCCACCCCGCTCGGCCCGCCCCGGCAGGACGCCTTCCGCTACCAGCGCGCCTTCGCCGACCTCGACGGCCACCACTGGGAGGTGCTGTGCCTGGTCCAGCCCGCGGGCTGAGATGTCCGATGTCGACGCGGAAGGCAGGCACGGCATGGGGCTTCGGAGCGTCCCCGGGGTAGGTCCGGTGACCGGGACGGCGATCTCCGCCGACGGGACCCCCATCGTCTTCGACCGGCACGGTTCCGGGCCGGCGCTCGTCCTGGTGCACGGGGCCTTCACCGGCCGGGGGCACCCCACGCTCACCGGTGTGGCGACCGGGCTGGCGCCGTGGTTCACCGTGTTCGACTACGACCGGCGGGGCCGGGGCGCCAGCGGCGACACCGCGCCGTACGCGATGGAGCGGGAGATCGAGGACCTGGCCGCGGTCATGGCGGCCGCGGGCGGCGCTGCCATGGTCTTCGGCGGGTCCTCCGGCGGCGCGCTGGCGCTGGAGGCGGCCGCGCGGTTGCCCGAGGTCGTCAAGCTGGCGGTATGGGAACCGCCTTACCACGTCACCCCGGACGCCCCCGACCTACCGGATGACAGCCCCTACGCGTCCGGACGGTCGGGTGCCGCCGCGTCCAGCCTGTCGGGCGACTGCGCCGACGCGTCCGGACGGTCGGGCGACTGCGCGGGCGACTTCGGTGCGCCGGGTGGCTTCGGTGCGCGACTGGCGCGGTTGGTGCGTGAGGGGCGGCGGGGGGCGGCCGTGGAGCTGTTCATGGTGGCGGCGGCGCAGGTGCCCGCCGAGCTGGTCGCGGACATGCGCGCGTCGCCCTCCTGGGCGGAGCTGGAGGCGCTGGCGCACACGCTGGCCTACGAGGCCGCCGTCATGGGGCCGGGCAGCGCGTTGCCCTCGCGGCGGCTCGCCGCCATCGACCGGCCCGCGCTGGTGCTGAACGGCGAGCTCAGCCCGGCGTGGATGGCCGCGGCGGGCCGGGCCGTCGCCGCGGCCCTCCCCCGGGCGGCGCATCGCGTCCTGGAAGGCCAGGCGCACGGTGTGGCCGCCGGGGCGCTGGTGCCGGAGTTGCTGGAGTTCTTCGTCACCGGGTGACCGGGCCCCACCTGGCGGCTTCCGGGTGATCCGGCTCGCTCCAACCTGGCGGCTTCCGGGTGATTCTGACGGTCAAGGTCTGACAAAAGGGACGGGCGCCGCCGCTGAGCCATGACGCGTGCGGTGTCCGTACCCGAAAAGGCGTTTCGAACGCGTCTCAACGCGGAAGATCCGGCCACCGCGTTCTCGCACCTGTCCGGTTCGTTTGTATCCTTCCTTCCATGGCGAAGTCCGAGGATCCAGAGAAGCCGGGGCGCATCAAGCAGCTCCGTATGATCGCGAAGATCATCAAGCAGGCCAATCCCAAGGGAATGCCGATCGTCTTCCTTTCGGCGGTCGGCACGCTGGCTGTGATCGTCGTGATCGGTCTGGTCACGGACTATCTGTGGTATTCCGTGTTCCTGGGCATCCTGGCGGCCTTCACGGTCGGCCTCGTCGTGTTCGGGCAGCTCGCGCAGCGGGCCCAGTATTCGATCCTGCACGGCCAGACGGGCGCCGCGGCGGCGGTGCTGCAGGGCATGCGCGGCAACTGGCAGGTGACCCCCGCCATGGCGGTCAACCGTGACCAGGACCTGATCCACCTGGTGATCGGCCACCCGGGGGTCGTGCTGGTGTCGGAAGGGCCCGGCAACCGGGTGGCGAAGATGCTGGCGGCCGAGAAGAAGCGGGTCGCGCGGGTGGTGCTGGGCATCGAGATCTACGACATCCAGTGCGGTGACGGCGAGGGTCAGGTGCCGCTGGCCAAGCTGCAGCGGCACATCATGAAGCTGCCGCGCAACCTGAAGAAGCCCGCCATCAACGAGGTCAAGGACCGGCTGCGGTCCCTGCCGAAGAACATGCCGATGCCCAAGGGGCCGATGCCCAAGGGTGTGCGGATGCCGCGCGGCCCCAAGATGCGCTAGTGCCCTCCCCCGTGACGTCCACGTCCTCGCGGGCCAACCGCGGCTGGTGGGACGGCAACGCCGACGACTACCAGGTGGAGCACGGCGACTTCCTGCGGGACGCCGGCTTCGTCTGGTGCCCGGAGGGCGTGGACGAGGCCGACGCCCGCCTGCTCGGCGAGGTGCGCGGGCGGCGCGTCCTGGAGATCGGCTGCGGGGCGGCCCAGTGCGCGCGCTGGCTGGTCGCCCAGGGCGCCGAGGTCGCGGCCTTCGACCTGTCGCACCGGCAGTTGCTGCACGCCCGGCGCATCGACCTGGACAGCGGCGTGCGCGTTCCCGTGGTGCAGGCCGACGCCGAGGTGCTGCCGTTCGCCGGCGACGCCTTCGACCTGGTCTGTTCGGCGTTCGGCGCGCTGCCGTTCGTGGCCGACCCGGCGGCGGTCTTCCGGGAGGTGCGCCGGGTGCTCAGGCCGGGCGGCCGGTTCGTGTTCTCGGTCAGCCACCCGATCCGGTGGGCGTTCCCGGACGATCCGGGGCCGCGCGGGCTGACCTCCGACCGGTCCTACTTCGACCGCACCCCCTACGTCGAACGTGACGAGGACGGTACGCCCACCTACGTCGAGCACCATCGCACGATGGGCGACTGGGTGGGTCTGGTCGTCGCCTCCGGGCTGACCGTCACCGGCCTGCTGGAGCCCGAGTGGCCGCAGGGGCACGAGCGGGTGTGGGGCGGCTGGAGTCCGTTGCGCGGCAGGCACCTGCCGGGCACCGCCATCTTCACCTGCGCGAATACCTAGCGGCCATCGCGCCGAAGACCTCCCTGGGCTCCCAGCGGGTCTCGTCCAGCATCCTGACGACGCCGTAGGAGCCCAGGTCGGCGGCGCCGAGGCGGGTGTAGCCCGCGAAGGTGAACCACAAGGCCGTCTCGACGCCCTCCTCCTCGAAAAGGTCGATCAGCTCCTCCAGATAGCGGACCTGCTCGCCCTCGTCGGGGACCGCGTCGGCGGGCACCAGCCAGGCCGAGCCGCCCCGCTCGGCCGCGCCCCGGTAGGGGCAGGTGCCGAACTCGGTGACGGCGACGGGCTTGCCGTGCTGGAAGTGGGCGCGCAGTTCCTCGCGGAAGTGGCCGGCGTTGTAGGCGGCGCGGTAGGCGTCCACGGCTACGAGGTCGAACGGGGTCCAGTCGATGAACTCCCAGGGGCCGGCGGCGTAGGTGAGCCTGCCGTGGAACAGGGGCCTGACCGTCTCGGCCGTCTTCGCGAGGTGGGTGTCGAGGGTGGGCATGACCTGGGGGATCGTGGTCTGCCACCAGTCGGCGTCCGCCGTGGCCATGACCTGCATGCGCTCGCCGTACGTGGCGCCGGGGAGGAAGCCGTGGCAGAAGGCGCTGGTCTCGCAGCCGGCGACCAGGACCACTTCGGCGCCGCTCGCGCGCAGGGCCTCGGCTCGGCGGGCCGACTCGGCGTACAGGTCGAGTGTGTCCTGGGGGTGGAGGTCGACGGGGAACGGTGCGAACCAGACCTCCAGACCGGCGGCGGCCGCCTGCTCGGCGGCGACGGACAGGCGGGCGGGGTCGGCGCCGGAGACGCGGACGACCTGGCAGTGCAGGTCGTCGGCGATCACTCGCATCTCGTGGCGGACTGTTTCGGCGTCGAAGACTTTACGGCTGCGGTCCGGCTCGGGGAGGAAGCCGGTGTCGTAGTTGATCCCTTTTTTCACGATTTATCTCCATTTTTCGGCTTGAAGCCGTTTTCGAGGAGGTTGAAGGCGAGTTCGACGTCGGCCGTCCGGTGGCGGCCCGCCTCCTCCAGGGGCATCCCGGCGGCCAGACGGTGAAAGAACGCCTCCTGGACGGTGGTGAGCGTCGCGGTGATCTGACCGGCCATGATCCGCGCCGCCAACTCACCCACCTCGCCACCCTCCGAATCGACGCCCTCCGGGGAGGCACCCTTCGGGTCGTTCGGGGCGCCACCCTCGGAGGCCTGTCTGGAGGCGGCCTCCAGTGCGGCGGCCAGTTCGTAGCGTTGGCCCATGTGGGCCTGGTAGACGCCCGCCATGAGGGCCGGGGTCTCGGAGACCACCCGGACCTGGGTCAGCAGCCGCTGGACGTCGACGCCGTCGGCCCCCCGGGCCGCGACCGCGCGGTAGTGCTCGCGCAGCGCGTCGAGGGGCGACTGCCCCGGCCGCCGTGCCGCGACGATCCCGGCGGGGTCGTCCTGGATCCCGTCGAGGACCAGGCAGTCCTTGGTCGGGTAGTAGCTGAACAGCGTCACCTTGGCGACGCCCGCGGCCTCGGCGATCTCGTTGACCGTCACCGCGTCGTACCCACGCTCACCGAACAGCCGCAACGCCACCTCGGCGATGCGCAGCCGCGTCTGCTCCTTCTTACGCTGCCTGAGCCCTGACATCATGACGGCAGCATAAACCATACCGAGTACAAAAATAAACCCGGTACGGTTTTCTGATGGAGATCACATACGGACGACCATGGTGTTGGAGACCCGGTCGTGCAGGCCGCGGTGGTCGCGGTCGAAGATGAGCGCCGGGACGGCGAGGGCGAGGAGCACGGTGCGCACCAGCACCGGCAGCCAGCGCGGATCCCCGCCGTCCATCGCCGCGACCCTGATCCCGGCCAGCCGATGCCCGAAGGTCTGGCCCATGACGGCGACGAGCACGAGATATTGCACGGCGAAGACCAGGACCGGGATCCACGGCGACTCGGCCGGGTTGGTCCTGAGCAGCAGTTGCGTGATCGCCCACGTGCAGATCATCCAGTCGATGACCAGCGCGCCGATCCTGCGCCCCCAGCCGGCGATCGACCCACTGCCTTCCTGGGGCAACCCCAGGCGCTGGCCCGGATATCCAAGGTCGACGCCGGCGGATCGCATCCCGCCCAGCCAGGTCTGCGTCCAGCGCGGCTCGTTCCTGCTCATGGCTCAACGGTATCCGGCAGGGCAGGCGGTCGGGATCGTGACCCAACCGCGCTTCAAAGTGGGCCGCTTCAGGCCCATCATGTACGCCATGCCGTATGGGGACGACCTGGATGCGCGCTTCCACGAGTTGGTGGCGCAGATCAGCGAGGACGAGCGGCGCAGCATGCGAGCGGCCGCGGGCAAGGCGGCCCGTTCCTCGGGGTCCGGCCGCCGGATCTCGCGCGCCTGGTTCGCGGCGGCGGCCGTACTGGCAGTGATCACCGCGGCGGGACTGGTGCTCGTCTTCCGCCCTGAGCTGCTCACTCCCGATCAGGCCACGCCGCAGGACAGCGCGCCCCCGGCCTTCCGCGTACCGGCAGGAACGCAGCCGACCTGAGCACCGCGTAACACGTGCGAAACAATCGAGACACCGTATGGAAACGGCCGCGCCGTACGGTCGGGCTGATAGCCCGTTCCCAGGGAGGTTCGAGAGTGTTCAGCTCCGCCGACGACGTCCTGAAGTTCATCAGAGACGAAGGAGTGCAGTTCGTCGATGTCAGGTTCACCGACCTGCCGGGAACGACGCACCACTTCACTTTTCCGGTTGAGAACTTCGCCGCCAATGTCTTCACCGACGGCCTCATGTTCGATGGCTCGTCGATCCGCGGCTTCCAGGCCATCCACGAGTCCGACATGCTGCTCCTGCCGGACCCGTCGAGCGCGGTGCTGGACCCGTTCCGCCAGCACAAGACGCTCAACATCAACTTCTTCGTGCACGACCCGCTGACCGGCGAGGCCTACAGCCGCGACCCGCGTAACGTCGCCCGCAAGGCGGAGGAATACCTCCGCGGCACCGGCATCGCCGACACGGTCTACTTCGGCCCGGAGGCCGAGTTCTACATCTTCGACGACGTCCGCTTCGAGACGCGCGAGAACGCCGGCTACTACTACATCGACTCCATCGAAGGCGCCTGGAACACCGGCAAGGCCACCGAAGGCGGCAACCTCGGCTACAAGCCGCGCTACAAGGGCGGCTACTTCCCGGTGCCGCCGATGGACCACTTCACCGACCTGCGCTCGGAGATGGTCCGCAACCTCATCGAGTGCGGCATCGACGTCGAGATGCAGCACCACGAGGTCGGCACGGCGGGCCAGGCGGAGATCGACTTCCGGTTCGGCACGCTGCTCAAGACGGCCGACAACCTGATGCTCTACAAGTACGTCATCAAGAGCACCGCCCTTGAGTACGGCCACACGGTCACGTTCATGCCCAAGCCGATCTTCGGCGACAACGGGTCCGGCATGCACTGCCACCAGTCGCTGTGGAAGGACGGCTCGCCGCTGTTCTACGACGAGGTCGGCTACGCCGGTCTGTCCGACACGGCCCGCTACTACATCGGCGGCCTGCTCAGGCACGCGCCGTCGCTGCTGGCGTTCACCAACCCGACGGTCAACAGCTACCACCGCCTGGTGCCGGGCTACGAGGCGCCGGTCAACCTGGTCTACTCCCAGCGCAACCGCTCGGCGTGCGTCCGCATCCCGATCACCGGCTCCAACCCGAAGGCCAAGCGCATCGAGTTCCGGGTGCCGGACCCGTCCTGCAACCCGTACTTCGCGTTCTCGGCCATGCTGATGGCGGGCATCGACGGCATCCGCAACAAGATCGAGCCGCCGGAGCCGATGGACAAGGACCTCTACGAGCTCCCGCCCGAGGAGGCCCGCCAGGTCCCGCAGGTGCCCGGCTCGCTGACCGAGGTGCTCGACGCGCTGGAGGCGGACCACGACTACCTCCTTGAGGGCGGCGTCTTCACGCCGGACCTGATCGAGACGTGGGTCGCTTACAAGCGCGAGAACGAGGTCGACCCGATCCGGCTGCGCCCGCACCCGCACGAGTTCGAGCTCTACTACGACGTGTGACGGCGGGGCCCTCCAGCTCGGCGACCTTCCCCGGAACGGGCGTTGGGCTGGATGAGCCTTCTAGTCGTTGCTCGCCTTCTCCGTCCCTTCTCGTCCCCTGACAGAACAGAGCGGCCCGGCTTCGTTATCGATGCCGGGCCGTTCCGTACTTGGCGGCGCCTCCCATTCTCGGCGCCGTCTCACTGATGCCTGGAGCCCGGCGGTGCCTGAACGTGAAGCGCCGCCGGACCCTCATGTCGGGGCCGGCGGCCTGGCCTCAACGGCCGGAGGTCAGGTCAGGAGCCGAAGCTCATGACCAGGTGCACGCGCCGTGGCGGGCGGAGAGGACCTCGAAGCCGAAGTCCTCGACGGTCTCCCACGGCGCGACTTCGCGGCGGTCGCCGTTGAAGCCTGGCGCCGAGAAGAAGCACCAGGGGCCGGGGGTCTGGTTCAGCGCCCGGACGATGGGCGGGAGGATGATGTGCTCGTCCCTGGTGATGACCCTTAGCTCGCCCTCAGCGGTCTGGCCGCAGACCAGCCCGATGGCCCTGGGGCAGGGCACCTGGGCGGCCGTGGTGGTGACGGCGGCAGCGGGCACGGCCAGGCCGACGGCGGCCGTCGCCATGGCCAGCAGCACTGCGGTCCTGCCGAGGAGAGTCGTCATGGGGGCTCCTTTGCTGTGCGGGAATGTCTGCACCGGCAGACAATTCCAATAAACACTCTACGTAATTGAATGACAACAGAGAGTGACGAAGATATGGCGCTCGTGGATCGGCTTCCTTGTACGGCAGCACTCGCCGATCTTCATGTATCGAGGCCCGTCCCATCCGAGGTCGTCTTGTCGATCGCATGAGGGACGCGAGCTCCGAGCGGCACGGAGAAGGTAGCGCTGGCTGTACCGCCGCTCTCCAGTGCGCGGGATCGATCATCAGACGGCCCGCCGACATGCTGGTGACATCGCTTAACGAGTCATCGAGCAGGGAGCCCCCCATGTCGAACCACACCGTCAAGTCCCCGTCCGGCAGCCGTCGCGGCCGGCCGGCGCTGGCCGCCCTGGCCGTCGCCGTACTCGGCGGCGTGGGTCTCGCCGGGCCGGCGAGCGCCGGCACCGTGCGGCAGAGCGACGCCGTACAGACCAGCCTGGACAAGGTGGTCCGCAGCGGCGAGCTCCCCGGCGCCCTGGCGTCGGTGCGCGACGCGAACGGGCAGGTCCGCAACTACACCGCCGGGGTGGGCGACCTGAAGACGAAGGCGGAGGTCCCCGTCGACGGGCAGGTGCGCATCGCCAGCAACACCAAGATGTTCACCGCCGTGGTCGTGCTGCAGCTGGCCGCCGAGGGAAAGATCAAGCTGGACGCGCCCGTCGAGAAGTACCTGCCCAAGGTGATCCGAGGCAAGGGCAACGACGGCCGTAAGATCACCACCCGGCAACTGCTCCAGCACACCAGCGGCCTGCACAGCTACACCGCCAACATGCCGTCGATCTTCAAGGTCCAGCACACGTACTCCGAGCCGCACGCGCTGCTCAACACCGGGCTGGCGCACAAGCCGGACTTCGCCCCCGGCAAGGGCTGGGCGTACAGCAACACCGGCTATGTAGCGCTCGGCCTGCTCGTACAGCAGGTGACCGGGCGGCCGATCGGCGAGGAGATCACCGAGCGGATCATCAAGCCGGCCGGACTGCGGGGCACCTACTGGCCCGGCATCGGCGAGCAGGGCATCCGCGGGGCGCACCCCAGCGGGTACGCCCCCAAGAAGCCCGGAAAGCAGGCCGCCAAGTCCCTGGCGGACGTCACCAGGCTCGACCCGTCCTGGGGCTGGGCCGCCGGCCAGCTCGTCGGCACCCCCAGCGACCTCAACCGGTTCCTGGTCGCGCTGATGGACGGCAAGCTGCTCAAGCCGGCGCAGCTCAAGCAGATGAAGGACACCATGAAGGCCCCCGGCTTCCCCGCCGGCTGGACGTACGGCCTCGGACTCCTCAAGATCAAGCTGAGCTGTGGCGGCTACGCCTACGGCCACGGCGGCGACATCGACGGCTACGAGACCCGTACCGGCATCACGAAGGACGGCCGCGCCGCCACCATCGCCGTCACCGCCCTGCCCACCACCCAGCCGGCAGCCGACAAGGTCAACAAGGCCCTCGACACCGCCCTGTGCTCCTGACCGCTTCTCGCGCGTTGAGCATCGTTACAAGGTCACCGAGGCGCGCCTGGCCAGCGCTCGCAGGCCGGACAGGTTCGCATGCGGGTCGCGGTGCAGCAGGTCCTCGATGACCCGCCGCGCGTTCGACCGGCGTACCTCGGCGGGCGCGATCTTCTCGGCGATGAGCAGCGCCCGCACCGCGCGATCGGTCTTCCCCCACAGCGTGTACGCCTCAGCGACCCCGGTGTAGTAGCCCGCCCGGCGCTCCACGGTCGGGATCTCGTCAGGCGCGATCCGCCGGGCATGATCGATGGCCGTCCCCGCATCGCCGAGAATGATGGACACCCCGATCCGGTATGTCACCACGTGTCCGGCCGACAGCACCAGCTTGGGCGCCCGGCTCGCCGCCACCTCGGCCTCCTCCAGCATGGAAAGGGCGCTCGCCCGGTCTTCCAGCCGGGCTGCGGCGATGGCCCCGGTGGACATGAGCGCCCCATACGCGCCCCACGCCGCCGGCCCCGCGCCGGGCAGTTCGGGCCTCAGCGTGTCGGCGGCGCGGGCGGCCAAGTCGCGGGCCTTGCCGTAGTCGGCGGCGCGGTGGAACAAGCTGACCAAATCCCGCCGGGCGTCGGCGATGGCGCACAGATCACCACTCGCCACGGCGGACTGCTCCGCCTGGTGGGCGGCCACCCACGCGTACGGCGGCGCGGACAGCTTGATGAGCGTGCGGGCGGCCAGGTGGTAGACCTGTGCGGCCAGCGCGTGCCCGGCCGGATCGCAGGCCGTACGGGCAACAGGGACCAACCCTGCCAAGTCATCGGCCAAGCCCGCGTACCGTGCCGCGGTGAAGTCCCGGCGCGCCTTGGTGACAGCGCGGGAGAACAGCGGCAGGGACATGCCCGGGACCTCGACGGGTATGTCCGGCACGAGAGCGTCACGAAGCCGCGCGACCGCGTGGTTGTACGGGTCGGCCTCTACCAACCCGCCCGCGACCAGCGCGGTGCTCGCACTCTTGAGGAACGTGCGCCGCTTCGTAGGCCCACCTCCTGCATTCCGCCTAAGCATAGGCTCGACTTCGAATTCGTTCACCCAGGCGTCGATGAGCTGCCCGTCAGCGCCCAGAGCATCGTCGGCGATTTCGGCCAGCAGCCGGTCAGGGCTGCGTTGCCGCCGCTCCACCCGACTCAGGTAACCCTTGGAGTAGTGGGTGGCCTGGGCGAGCCCGGACAGGGACACCTCACGCCGTTCGCGCCAGTGTCGCAGGTGCTCACCGAAGCCCACGGTTGCCTCTTCCCGTTGCCTGTTGCCCCGATCAGGCAACCCCTCGTCTGTCTACGTACGCGAGGAACATGCTTCACGGTAACCGTACGAGTGCGGTGAGTGAAGTCTTCGGAAGCTCTGACAACACCTCGGAGGTTGTATCCGTGAGCGAACCAAGAGACGTCGGTATTCCCGGGTACAAGATCCTGTTCACATGGGGCGTGGCCGGTGACGGTTGTGGCGCTGCCGGTGTAACAGATGCTCCCACCACCGCAATGCAGCGGCTCACAGCTGCGATGGAAGCGATGCCCCATGGCCCTGTGAAAGGGATCATCCAATGCGCGCAGGTGAATATGACAGCTCGGCGTCCGAGCTATGTCCATGGCTGCGTCGTGGTACGAGCCCGCCGCGACGAGGACACGAGCGGGATCGTGTTCGAGCGCGGCGGTGAGTGAGGCGCCGGGTGATGCCACCACCGAAAGGAGTGCATGTGATCACGCTCTACTCCGGATACACGGAGGACCCGACACCGAAGGGAAGCCCGGCGATGACCCGTCCGAGCTGGGAAGATCTCCCCGAGAGCATCCGCGACGCCGTACAGGAGCGGTGTGGCCCGGTGCTCAAGGCCGAGACGGCGGCCAGCGGCAGGCCGGGGGTCGCCGCTCGCCTGTACACCGAGACCGGCAGCGTGTTCGTCAAGGCGACTCCGTCCATCAGCGGCGCCGCGACCCTGCACCTAAGGGAGGAGTGGGCGAACCGGGCGCTGCCCGAAGAGGTACCCGCGCCGCGCATGCTGTGGCGCGGCTCGGCCGACGGCTGGCACATGATGCTGTTCGAGTATGTAGACGCTCGTCGGGTGGACCTGTCGCCCGGCTCGCCGGACCTGCCCGCCGTGCTGGCCACGCTGGACCTGCTGGGCAGGCTGCTGACGCCCGGCCCGAACGGCGCGCTGCCCGTCACGTTCAACATGGAAGCGCTCCAGGCGAAGGGCCGCCACCTCCTCGACACCGGCCGGCTCGCCGACAGGGACCTGTTCGAGGCGGCGCTGAGAGGTTTCTCCCTGGAGCGACTGCGGGGCGACACGATGCTGCATTATGACCTGAACGCGGGCGATCTGCTCATCTCCGCAGGTCGGGTGCACGTCCTGAACTGGTCATTCGCCGTACGAGGGGCCGCGTGGATCGACTGCGCCCTGTTCGCGCCTCGCCTCGTCGCGGCCGGACACAGTCCGGCCCAAGCGGACCTCTTGCTGTCCGGGGTGCCCGCCTGGCGTGCCGCGCGGCCTGACGCGGTGGCGGCGCTGGCCGCGCTGTGGACCCTGCTTCGGATGCACCAGGCGATGCACGGCCCGGAGGAGACGCGGGCGGCCCGGACCCGCGCCGCCGAGGTGGGCCGCTCCTGGCTGGTCTACCGGAGCGGCGTCGAAAAGCGGTCGCGCCTGAGGCGGTAGAGGACGTGGGGGCGGAGGGGGTGGGCTTCGGGGAGGCGGGAGTGGGCGAAGTCGTCGGCGGGGTCGCGGGTCATGCCCAGGCGTTCCATCACCGCGCGGGAGCGGACGTTGCCCACGGCGGTCATGGAGACGATCTCCTCCAGGCCGGCCTCGGTGAAGCCGTACTCCAGAGCCCGCGCGCCGGCCTCGCTCGCGTAGCCGTGCCCCCAGGCGTGCCGGGCCAGGCGCCAGCCGACCTCCACCGCCGGTGTGAACGGCGCCTCGAACGTCTGCAGGATCAAGCCGGCGAACCCGATGAAGGCGCCGGTCTCACGCACCTCCAGCGCCCACAGGCTGAAGCCGTACTCGCCGAAGCCCCACTCGATCTTGTCGACGAACGCGTCGCTCTCCGCCCTGGTCAGCGGGCTGGGGAAGTGCTCCATCACCTCAGGGTCGGCGTTCATCGCCGCGAACGGCTCCCGGTCGCTCTCCCGCCACCTGCGCATGATCAACCGATCGGTGTCCATCCGAGGCACGCTAACGGATCGACCGCCGTACGGGCTACCGGCGGGAGCGGATGCCGGTGAGGCGGCGGAACAGGTCCCACCAGAAGGGGGCGCCGAACAGCAGGGCCACGTACGTGAGCAGGAAGCCGGGCCAGTGGCTCGGCGTGGTGAGCCGGTCCCACCAGGCGCCGCCGTTCCAGGTGATCGACGGGTCGCCTTCCGCGGGCAGGGCGATGCGGACGATTCCCTGGTCGAGCATCGTGAGCAGGGCGGGCTGGCTGAGCGTCTCGGTGATGCACGGCACGGGGTCGGCCTGCGCGCAGCGCGCCTTGAGCTCGTCGTACGCACCCGGAGCGGAGGCGACGGCGGTGACCGAGGCGCGGAAGCCGTTGTCCCGCAGCAGCGTCTTGGTGTATTCGAGCCCGTCCATGGTGAACAGCAGCGTCACCGCGAGCGCCAGGGCCGCGACCACCCACTTGACGTAGCGCCGGTAGAGCATCGACAGCCGCTGCATCTCGCTGTCGAACCACCCCTCGACGCCCTGCCGGAACCGGTCCAGGTCGCGCTGCGCCGTCTCCCACACGCCCTTGAGGTGGCCGTACAGGGGGCTGTTCATGGCTTTGAGCTTCTCCAGCAAGCCTTCGACGCCGCCGGGCTCGCGGGCGGCCATCTCCATCATGGCGACGGAGAACCTCTCGGGCGGCAGGTCGGCGATGCTGGTACGGCCCCGCTTCGGGTGGTCGATCTCCCGCACCCGCTCGTACAGCAGGACCGTCATCGCGTCCTGGGCCTTGTCCTCCTGCGCCGGCATCTCGGGCGACTCGCTGGGCGCGGGCCGGGAGTCGTGCGCCGGGCGCGGGTCGCGCAGGAACGGCAGCGAGCCGAACACCTCGCGGATCCTCGACGGCAGCCATGACTTCCCCTGCGCGTCGCTGCCGTCGAGCGTGTCGCGCAGGTAGGCCCACAGGAACTTGCTGCGGATGGACAGCATCCGCACGACAGCCTCGTTCAGGCCGCTGACCAGCAGCGACAGCAGCAGGAACAGCAGGATCAGGCCGAGCGCGAGATCGATGTACGTGGATAACAAGTGTGATCACCCCGCGCCTTGATACACCCCCAAGAGCACCCTGCGCAGCCGATCGGTGACATTTCCTACAAGTCAGGCACCGTAGAAGACGCGGTCCACGACGTGCCGGGCGCGGCGGGTGACGCGGCGGTAGTCGTCGCGGAAGTCCTCCGAGCCGTCGGGCGGGTAGCCGAGGGTCTGCGCGATCAGGCGGCGTTCGCGGGTGTCGGCGGGCACGCTGTCCCCCGGCCGCCCCTTGACCAGCATGATCGCGTCCCTGATCCGGGAGGCGAAGCGCCAGGCCCGGGACAGCTCGTCGGCGTCGCCGGCGTCGAGCAGCTCGTGGGCGGTGGCGGCGCGCAGCGCCTCCAGGGTGCGGGTGGTGCGCAGGGAGGGCGTCGTGCCGGCGTGGCGGAGCTGCAGGAGCTGGGCCACCCACTCGACGTCCGACAGCCCGCCGGGGCCGAGCTTGGTGTGCAGCGCGGGGTCGGCGCCGCGAGGCAGCCGTTCGGCCTCCATGCGCGCCTTGAGCCGCCTGATCTCGCGCAGGGCGCCGTCGGTGACGCCGCCGGCCGGGTAGCGCAGCTCGTCGATCCCGGCGAGGAAGGCCGCGCCGAGCTCGGCGTCCCCGGCGGAGAAACGGGCGCGGAGCAGGGCCTGCGCCTCCCACGGCGAGGACCAGCGGGCGTAGTAGGCGCGGTAGGAGGCCAGGGTGCGCACCAGCGGGCCCTGTCTGCCCTCGGGGCGCAGGTCGGGGTCGATGAGCAGCGGCGGGTCGGGGGCGGGCAGGGCCAGCAGCCGGCGCAGCTCGTTGGCGACGGCGAAGGCCGCGTCGGAGGCGTCGCGCTCGGCCGCGTCCGGCAGCGGGTGGTGCACGAACATGACGTCGGCGTCGCTGGCGTAGGAGGACTCCATGCCGCCCAGCCGGCCCATGGCGATGACCGCGAACCGGGTGGGCAGGGGCCCGCGGCGTTCGGCCGAGACCTTGCCGATGGCGGCGTCGAGCGCGGCCTGGATCGTCACGTCGTTGAGCGACGACAGGGCCACCCCGACCCGCTCTATGTCGATAAGTCCGGAAATATCGGCTACGGCGATCCGGAACAGCTCCCGCCGCCGCAGCGCCCGTACCGCGGCCACCGCCGTCTCGGTGTCGTCGCCATGCCGGGACACCGCGGCCGACGCCTCGCCGAACAGGGCCTCCGGCGACCGTACGGCCAGCTCCTGGTCACTGCCCAGCAGCCCGACGGCCTCCGGTGCGTTGGTGAGCAGCCCGGTGGCGTACCGGCTGGTGCCCAGCACGCGGGCCATCCGCGCCGCCACCGCGGTCTCGTCGCGCAGCAGCCGGAGATACCACGGCGTGGCGCCGAGCTTGTCGCTGACCTGGCGGAAACCGAGCAGCCCCGCGTCCGGGTCCGGCGTGTCGGCGAACCAGCCGAGCATGACCGGCAGCAGGGTCCGCTGGATGGAGGCGCGCCTGGACACCCCGGCGGACAGGGCGGCGATGTGCCGCAGCGCGCCGTCCGGGTCGACGTAGCCGAGCGCGCGCAGCCGGGCGGCGGCGGCCGCCGTGGACAGCCGGGCCTCGGTGTCGGGCAGCCGGGCCACCGCCTGCAGCAGCGGCCGGTAGAACAGCTTCTCGTGCAGCCGCCGCGCCTCGTTCGCGTGCCGCCGCCACCGCGTGGTGAACTCCCCCACCGGATCCACCTGCATGCCCAGCGCCCGGCCCAGCCTGCGCAGGTCGTCGGCGTCGGTGGGCAGCACGTGGGTACGGCGCATCCGGTGCAGTTGCAGCAGGTGCTCGACCTGTCGCAGGAAGGAGTAGGCCTCGGCCAGGCCACGCGAGTCGTCCCGGGCGACATAGCCGCCACGGGACAGGGCGGCCAGCGCGGGCAGCGTCGCCCGGCGGCGCAGCAGCGGATCGAGCCGCCCGTGCACGAGCTGCAGCAGCTGCACCGCGAACTCGATGTCGCGCAGCCCGCCGGGCCCCAGCTTGATCTGCCGCTCCCCCTCCGACCGTACGTGCGCCTCGACCCGGCGGCGCATCGCCTGCACGTCCTCGACGAAGTTGTCGCGGGTGGCGGCCGACCAGACGAGCTCGTTGACCTCCTCGACGTAGGCGGCGCCCAGCTCCAGGTCACCCGCCACCGGCCGGGCCTTGAGCAGCGCCTGGAACTCCCAGGTCTTGGCCCAGCGCCGGTAGTAGGCCAGGTGGCTGGCCAGCGTGCGCACCAGCGGCCCGGACCGGCCCTCGGGCCGCAGCCCGGCGTCCACCTCCCACAGCGACCCTTCGGGGGTGGCGACCGTACAGGCCCGCATCATGGCCTGGGCCAGCCGGGTGGCGGCGCGCAGCGCCTTGGTCTCGTCCGCGCCGTCGCGCGGCTCGGCCACGAAGATCACGTCGACGTCGCTGATGTAGTTGAGCTCCCGGGCGCCGCACTTGCCCATCCCGACGACCGCGAGGCGTACCTCGTCGTCGTCCACCTCCGCCCGCGCGATGGCCAGCGCCGCCTCCAGGGCCGCGCCCGCGAGGTCGGACAGCTCGGCGGTGACCTCGGGCAGCGTGGCCTGCCCGGTGAGGTCACGGGCGGCCACGTGCGCCAGCCGCCCCCGGTAGGCGACCCGCAGCGCGACCAGCGGATCGGCGGCGGACGCGCGCGGCTCGGCCGCGTCCGGCTCGGCGCCGACCGCGCGCAGCAGCGCCGCCCGGTGCTCCACCAGGGTGGGTACGGCCAGCAGCTCCAGCTGGCCGGGATGGCGGACGAGATGGTCGCCCAGGGCGGCGCTCACGCCGAGCACGGCGAGCACCCGCGCCCTGAGACCCTCGTCGGCGCGCAGCCGGTCGAGGGCTGCGGGCTCCCGCTCGGCCAGCCGGGTCAGCGAGGTCAGCGCCAGCGCCGGATCGGGCACCGCGACCAGCGATTCGAGCAGGCCGTCGAGGTCGACCCCCGCCTGCTCGACCAGCCGGGCAGCGCCGGCCGCGTCGGCGAATCCGAGTCGGGCGAGGCGGGCTGCGGTGGACTCGATCCTGGGCACCTCTCCATCTTGTCAGCCCCCCGGCTCGTGGCACCCGCCGGTCAGACGGGGTCTGCTGTCCGCGCCGTCTCCCGCACGATCCGGGCGACATCGGAGTCTGCGGTCCGCGCCCTTTCCGTGACGATCCGGGCGAAGGCCTCGGTCATCGGGCGCCAGGTGGCCGCCATCTCGGCGGCGGCGGTCCGTACAGCGTCGTTGAGCTCCCGCTCATCGGCGAGGCCCGAGCCGGACGTCCACGCGGCGAAGATCTCCGGGGTGGCCTCCGGGTGGAACTGCACCGCCCAGGCCGCCCGGCCGAGCCGATAAGCCTGGTGGGGGTAGCGGGTCCCGGTCAGCAGCGGCACCGCGCCGTCGGGCAGCCGGGTGATCGCGTCGCGGTGATACTGCACGGCGACGGCGGTGCCGACGCCCGACAGCAGCGGGTCGGACGCGGCGGCGGGCAGCGCGGTCACCTCACACGCGCCCACCTCCAGCCCCGCGCCGCCCCGCTCGACCGTGCCGCCGCAGGCCATGGTCATGAGCTGCGCGCCCAGGCAGATGGCGAGCGTCGGCGTGCCGTCGTCCACGCTGCGGCGCAGCAGATCGCGGGTGGCGGGCTGCCACGGGAAACGCTCGTCCTCCCACGCGGCGGCCTCGCCGCCGAGCACGATCAGCCCGTCCCGCGCCCGCTCGGGGATCTCCTCCCCCAGGTACGGCCGGACGACGTCACACGGCAGGCCGAGCCAGCCGCCGAGGTGGCCGAGCCCGGCCTCGGCCTCATGCTCGATGACAGTGATGCGCATATTTGAGGATTGTGCCTGATCGGTCAGCGTGGAGCGATCCAGGTGGCACGGGCGGCGGCCACCAGACTGCCGTCTACCTCGTACACGGCGCTCCGGCTGAACAGCTTGCGTCCCTCGCGGCCGGTGGCCTGGCCGACGATGGAGTAGACGCCGCCCGGGATCACCTCGCGGTGGAACTCCAGGGCGAGCCTGCCGAGCAGGGCCGACTCCCCCGGGCCGAAGTGCGCCCAGCCGGTGACGCAGTCGAGCGCGGCGCCCACGATCGAGGCGGGCACCCCTTCCTCGTCGGCCGCGGCGAGCGGCACCCGCCAGCCGGCGGCGACCAGGCTGCCGTCGCCCTCCACGGGACCGGGGAAGATCCGCAGCCCGTCGCCCGGGTCGCGCAGCCCGCAGGCGAAGCACTCAGGGAAGGAGTGCCCGTGGTGACCGGCGAAGCCGGCCTCGGCCTGGGCCGCGTCGTTGAAGGTCACGAACGGGGGCGGCGCCACCTCCTCGGCCACCGGGATGGCCTCCACCAGCAGCTTCTGGCCGTCGTAGAGGGCCACGGTGTTGGCGACGTGCTCCAGGCGTAGTTCGCTCTCCAGGGGCGTGGGCGCGTGCAGCGTGACCTCGACCGCTGATCGTTTGCCAGTGAGAGCGTCCGCGAGGGTGCCGGCCAGCCAGCCGCCGTTGGCGACTCCTACCGGTCCCCGGAACCGCTCGGGAACGGTCAACACGGTCTGCAGGGCAGCCGTCGTCATGCCACACCCTCCTATAACGCCGCGAGAGGCGTAAAGTCCGGAAATATTAATTTGAATGGACCGATTTTATCGGATCGGTTGATCAGTCAGCGCCGGGGGCCCGACCTACGACATAACGCGACGAAACCGCCTAAAGCTTCCCGTCAGACCCTCCGACGCCAGGAACGCTCCACACGCCCTGTGCCCCCGGAACCTCGGCAGATCCGGGTGATCGGTAAAAGATACGGGGCCGAAGTTGCCACCAGGTGACTTCCATCACAAAGTGATCAGGGTCACGTTGTGCGGCCCGTCGGGGTGATCTCGGCGAGGCACAGATGAGGCTCGACGAACGGCCGCAACGTGACGTCCGAGGGCGGCGCGTCCATGTCGGCCAGGACCCGCCGGAGCAGGCCGAGATGGATCGAGCAGACCACCTCGGGGTACGTCGCGGCGACGGTGCGAAACGGACAGGTGTGCAGGCGGATCTGCGCGTCGTCCCCGTCGTGGGCCAGCTCGGAGTCGAAGCCGAACTCGGCGAACACCCCGTTCACCTGCGTCGCCGCCTCGGCCCGCGTCGCCGCGACGGCGGTCGGCCCGGTCCCGGAGCTCCGCCCGCCGCCCCAGGCCCAGCCCGCTTCTTCGGCCCGCCGCGCGCGTTCGTCCGCGTCACCGGCCCAGTGCGCGGCCAGGAGCGCGGACAGGAGCCCGTAACCGGCGTGCCCGCCGGACGCGGCGGCCCGGCCGGCCGCGGTGTAGAGCCGTCGCGGCCGTCCTCGCCCACCGGACCGGCCGGACCGGCTGTGCACCAGGCCCGCGTCGGTGAGGACGTCGAGATGGAACCGGACCGTGGTGACGTGCAGGCCGCACGCCGCGGCCAGTTGGCGTACGTCCATCGGCTCGTCGCCGGCCCGCAACGCGTCCAGCAGCCGCAGCCGGCTGGCGACGGCGAGCGCCTCGTGCGGCTGAGTGCGCCGGCCCGCTTGGTTGTCGTCCACCCGCTCAGCCTATTAAAAATGACGCTGATAGTCTAAAAACCCTGCGGTACCCGGCGAAGAGGAGGCCGACATGACCTATGTGATCGCGGAGCCCTGCATCGATGTCCTCGACCGGGCCTGCGTGGAGGAATGCCCGGTCGACTGCATCTACGAAGGCGCGCGGGCGCTGTACATCCACCCGGACGAGTGCGTGGACTGCGGCGCGTGCGAGCCGGTCTGCCCGGTCGAGGCGATCTACTACGAGGACGACCTGCGGGAATCGTGGGCGAAGTTCACCGCCGACAACGCCCGGTTCTTCAGCGAGCCGCTGCCCGGTGCCACCGCACCGCTGAACTCGCCCGGCGGGGCGGCGAAGCTCGGCCGCCTGGGAGTGGACACCCCGCTCGTCGCCGCGTATCCGAGCGGGACCTGAGGCGAGCGCGTACCGGCCGGTACGCCACCAGCCGGGCGTAGCGGCCCGGCGCCGAACCGATGACGGGCGCTGGTCACCCGCCGACTCGAAAGGTGATCCGCATGACTTCCCCCTCCGACGGCCGCCCGCAGGGACGGTTACTGGTCCGCTGGCTGTCGACGACGGACCACAAGGTCGTCGGCTACCTCTATTTGATCACCTCGTTCGGCTTCTTCCTGCTCGGCGGCGTCATGGCCATGGTGATCCGGGCCGAGCTGACCGAGCCGGGGCTGCAACTCGTCGCCGCCGAGCAGTACAATCAGCTGTTCACCATGCACGGCACGATCATGCTGCTGCTGTTCGCCACGCCGCTGTTCGCCGGGTTCGCCAACGTGATCATGCCCCTGCAGATCGGCGCGCCCGATGTGGCCTTCCCCCGGCTCAACATGGTCAGCTACTGGCTGTTCCTGTTCGGCGGGCTGATCGCCGTCAGCGGGTTCGTCACGCCCGGCGGCGCGGCGGCCTTCGGCTGGTTCGGTTACACGCCGCTGTCCACGGCCGCCTACTCGCCGGGCATCGGCGGCGATCTGTGGATCATGGGTCTGACCTTGGCGGGTCTCGGCACGATCCTCGGCGCCGTCAACTTCATCACCACGATCGTGTGCCTGCGCGCGCCCGGCATGACCATGTTCCGGATGCCGATCTTCACCTGGAACGTGCTGCTCACGTCGATGATGGTGCTGATCGCCTTCCCGGTGCTCGCCGCCGCCCTGCTGGCCCTGGAAGCCGACAGGAAGTTCGGCACGCAGATCTACGACCCGGCCACCGGCGGCGCGATGCTGTGGCAGCACCTGTTCTGGTTCTTCGGCCACCCCGAGGTCTACATCATCGCGCTGCCGTTCTTCGGCATCATCACCGAGATCATCCCGGTCTTCAGCCGCAAGCCGCTGTTCGGCTACATCGGCCTGGTGGGCGCCACGATGGCCATCGCCGGGCTGTCGATGACGGTGTGGGCGCACCACATGTTCCCGACCGGGCAGGTGCTGCTGCCGTTCTTCTCGTTCATGAGCTTCCTCATCGCGGTACCGACCGGGGTGAAGTTCTTCAACTGGATCGGCACGATGTGGCGCGGCCATCTCAGCTTCGAGACGCCGATGCTGTTCACGATCGGCTTCCTCATCACGTTCCTGCTCGGCGGGCTGACCGGGGTGATCCTGGCCTCGCCGCCGCTCGACTTCCACGTCACCGACACATACTTCGTGGTGGCGCACTTCCACTACGTCGTGTTCGGGACCGTGGTGTTCGCGATGTTCGCCGGCTTCTACTTCTGGTGGCCGAAGATGACGGGCAGGCTGCTCGACGAGACCTGGGGGAAGATCCACTTCTGGACCCTGTTCGCCGGCTTCCACGCGACCTTCCTGATCCAGCACTGGCTCGGCGCGCTCGGCATGCCCAGGCGTTACGCCGACTACAGCGCCACCGACGGCTTCACCACGCTCAACCAGATCTCGTCCGTGGGGGCGTTCCTGCTCGGCGCCTCCACGCTGCCCTTCCTCTACAACGTGTGGCGGACGGCACGCCGCCCGCGCCTCGTCCTGAAGGACGACCCCTGGGGGTTCGGCAACTCCCTGGAGTGGGCGACCTCGTGCCCGCCGCCCCGGCACAACTTCACGTCCATGCCGCCGATCCGGTCCGAACGCCCCGCCTTCGACCTGCACTATCCGCACGAGACCGGGCTCGCCAGGGAACAAGAAGGCAGCGACCCCGCTCGAACGCGGTAGTCGCTCCACCCGGAGCCCTTGGTGCGCGGGAAGCGATCACGGGGGTGCGCAACCTGCCGAGGGTGTCAGCCCGGCACCCCTGTGGTCGCGTCTCCGGAACCGAGCTGTGACGACTGCCAACCGTGAATCAGCAGGTCGAACACCGTCTCCACAGCCGCGCGCCGATCGGGTCGGCCCTCGGCCAGCGTCGGGACCTGCAGGACGAACCGGGCGAGTGCCGAGCAGGCGAGGTCGTCCGCCTCCCGGCCGAGCTCTTCCGCGATCACGGCGCCGAGGGCGGACGCGTGCCGCATCCACATGCGCTCGGCGTACGTGCGGAGCGCGGGCGTCTGATCCACCAGTGCGGTGAACCGCTGATAACGCGGATCCGACGCGATCGATACCCAGGACTCCAGCGCGTGGGCGCGAAGCGCCTCGACCACGCCTTGACCTGCGGGCCGTTCGCGGACGGCGGCGACCAGTCTCGCCTCGGTGTCCTCCTCGCGGTCGAAGACCAGCGCCTCCTTGCTCGGGAAGTGCGCAAAAAGGGTCGTCGTCGAGACGTCGGCCCTTTCGGCGATGTCGCGGACGCTCGCGCGTTCGAAACCGTGCTCCAGGAAGAGCTCCAGGGCCGCGTCCGCGATGGCCTGCCTCGTCGCGGCCTTCTTGCGTTCGCGACGGCCGACGGCCGGAGAGTCTGGCATGACGCCACCATACCTCATGACTGGAACAACACCGAAAGTGGAACGGTTGCACTTTCGGACTCGTTTCTGCTTTGCTGGTCACCACAGGGGTTGCCGCCCATGGGATCGCGGCACCGGACCATTACCACGCCGCCCCGCCCCGCCCCGCCCCGCCCCGCCCCGCGCCGTGGCGTGGCGTGGCGTGGCAGCACCCGGGCACCCCCACCGACGAAAGGAATCCACCATGACCTCTCCGACGCCCGCCAACGCGCGGATCAGCATCATCGGCGCCGGCCCCGGCGGCCTCACCTGCGCCCGCATCCTGCAACGGCACGGCATACCGGTGACGGTGTACGACCGCGATCCGGAGGGAAGCTCCCGTGACCAGGGAGGCTCGCTGGACCTGCACGAAGACGATGGCCAGCTCGCACTCCGTGAGGCGGGCCTGCTGGAGGAGTTCTTCGCGCTCGCCAGGTTCGAGGGGCAGGAAATGCGCCAGATGGACCCGGCGGGGAGCGTCCATGCCCACCATGTGCCCGACGCGGGCGACAAGGACAGCCCCGAGATCGACCGCGGACAACTGCGCGATCTCCTGCTGGGCTCACTCGCCGCGGGAACGGTTCAGTGGGGGCGCACCCTCGAGACGGTCAGCGGACCGGCCGACGGACCACGAACGTTGACGTTCACCGACGGGACGACCGTCGACGCCGATCTCGTGATCGGTGCGGACGGCGCCTTCTCCCGCGTCCGCACCGCCGTGTCACCCGCCACACCGCTGTACACAGGAGTCAGCTTTCTCGAGGCATGGTTCGACGACATGGAGATCGCGCACCCCGAGCTCTCCGAACTGGTCGGGAAAGGCAGCGCCCATGCCGCCGACGGGGAGCGTGGCCTCTTCGCGCAGCGGAACAGCGGCGGCCACATGCGCGTCTACATCATGCGGCGCGTCCCCATGGACTGGCTCGCGGCGAAGGGGCTTCGCCCCGACGACACCGAGGGCATCCGCGCCCATCTCCTCGGCGAGTACGCGGCCTGGTCACCACAGACGCTCCGGATGATCACCGACAACGACGGCGCCTACATCGACCGCCCGATCCTCGCCCTGCCGGTGCCGCACACATGGGAGCACTCGCCCAGCGCGACGCTCCTCGGGGATGCCGCACACCTCATGCCCCCGCTGGGCGTCGGCGTCAACCTCGCCATGCTCGACGCCAGCGAACTCGCGCTCGCACTCGTCCGCTCCGCCACCATCGACGACGCCGTACGCGACTACGAGAGAACGATGCTCCCACGCTCCATCGAAACAGCCCAGATGCTCGAAGGCGCCGCCGAGTCCCTGCTGGCCGTGCCCGGCCCCGGCGAGGGGCGGCCAGGTCCGGCCCAGCCCTGAAAAGGCAAAGGTCCAGCCTGGTCCAGGTGCGCCTGCCGGATCAACGCGGGGTGACGAATCTAGACTCGGGCCAATCAACCCAGCTATAACACCTCTTGGCTAGGCGGCCCAGACGGGGACTGATCGAGGACATGGGCGGCGAACAGCGGAAGTTCGAACTCACCGGGCCGCAGATCGTGGGAAGCACCCTGGCCGCGGTGACCGCCGCGGTCGCGGCTTCCTACCTCGGGGTGACGGGCACCGTGATCGGCGCCGCCCTCGTGAGCGCCGCCACCACGGTGGGCAGCGCCGTCTACACGCACTACCTGAGGCGCACCGGCGAGAAGGTCAAGCGGCACACGGTGGGTGCCTGGCGCGAGCACGCCGCGGAGGACGTGGCGGACGGCGGGCCGTCCACGCTCCTCGTCGCGACAGAACTCGCGACAGAACTCGCGGCAGAACCATCGCCGCGCAGGAGGCTGCCCTGGGCCAGGGTGGCCGCCGCGGCCGCGCTGGTGTTCGCCGTCAGCATGGGCAGCATCCTGGCCTACCAGAGCCTGGCCGGCCAGACCGTGGCCGACCAGATCACCGGCACACCCCGGAAGAAGGCAGAGCGCGACAAGCCACCGGTTCAGCGGGACAAGCACGCCGAGCCCGCCCCCCAGGCGCCACCGACACCATCGGCCACGGCTTCGTCCACGGACCCGAGCCCGCCAACCTCCTCGAGCCCCACCCCGACGCCGCCGCCCACGCAGACCCCGGCCGACGAACCCGCCTCAACGCCTACAGCGGCGACCACGCCCGAGCCTGCCGGCTCGCCCTCTCCCGAGCAGAGCCGGAGCCTCCCCGAGGTGAGCGCCGACACCGCGCCGCCAGCGGAGGAGCCGCACCCCCGCAGGGGCCTCCTGCGCCTGCCCGCCGTGATCGGTGACGCGACGGATTCGGACGGAACCCGCCACTGACCCAGCCTTACAGGGCTTCGTACGGACCCCGCCGCTGACCTGGTCTTACAGGGCTTCGTACGAAAACCGCCGCTGACCTGGTCTTACAGCACCGGCAGGTAGCGGCCCAGTTCGAACTCGGTGACCTGGCGGCGGTAGTCGTTCCACTCGGAGCGCTTGTTGCGCAGGAAAAAGTCGAAGACGTGCTCGCCCAGCGTCTCGGCCACGAGCTCGCTCTGCTCCATGACCGCGATCGCGTCGTCGAGCGACTGCGGCAGCGGCCGGATGCCGAGGGCGCGGCGCTCGGCGCTGGTCAGCTTCCAGACGTTGTCCTCGGCGGCCGGCGGGAGCTCGTAGCCCTCCTCGATGCCCTTGAGGCCGGCGGCCAGGATGAGCGCGAAGGCGAGGTAGGGGTTGCAGGCCGAGTCGAGGGAGCGGAACTCGATGCGGGTCGAGCCGCCCTTGTGCGGCTTGTACATCGGCACCCGGACCAGGGCCGAGCGGTTGTTGTGGCCCCAGCACACGTAGGAGGGGGCCTCGCCGCCCTGGCCGGCGATCGCCTCGGCGCCGCCCCACAGCCGCTTGTAGGAGTTGACCCACTGGTTGGTGATCGCGGTGATCTCGGCGGCGTGCCGCAGCAGGCCCGCGATGAACGAGCGGCCGATCTTGGAGAGCTGATAGTCGGCGCCGGCCTCGTAGAAGGCGTTACGGTCACCCTCGAACAGCGACATGTGCGTGTGCATGCCGGAGCCGGGGTGCTCGGTGAAGGGCTTGGGCATGAAGGACGCCCAGACGCCCTGCTCCAGCGCGACCTCCTTCATGACCAGGCGGAAGGTCATGATGTTGTCGGCGGTGGTGAGCGCGTCGGCGTAGCGCAGGTCGATCTCCTGCTGGCCGGGCGCGCCCTCGTGGTGGCTGTACTCGACCGAGATGCCCATCGACTCCAGCATCATGATCGCCTGGCGCCGGAAGTCGTGGCCGGAGCTGTGCGGCGTGTGGTCGAAGTAGCTGCCCGAGTCGATCGGCTCGGGGCGCTGGCCGGCCTCCGGGCGGTTCTTCAGCAGGAAGAACTCGATCTCCGGGTGGGTGTAGAAGGTGAACCCCATGTCGGCGCACTTGGCCAGGGTGCGCTTGAGCACCCAGCGCGGGTCGGCGTGCGACGGCGAGCCGTCGGGCATGAGGATGTCGCAGAAGATCCGCCCGGCGCCGGGCGTCTCGCTGCGCCACGGCAGGATCTGGAAGGTCGACGGGTCCGGCTTGGCGAGCATGTCGGCCTCGTAGACACGCGCGAAGCCCTCGATGGCCGAGCCGTCGAAGCCCATGCCCTCGGCGAACGCGCCTTCGAGCTCGGCGGGCGCGATGGCGACGGATTTGAGGAAACCGAGCACGTCGGTGAACCAGAGCCGGATGAACCGGATGTCGCGTTCCTCAAGTGTGCGGAGCACGAACTCCTGCTGGCGGTCCACGGCGTCCCCTCGTGACGACTGGTGCTGGTCTCGTATCAGCATGCCGTGTCCGTGTTTCGCACAG
This sequence comes from Nonomuraea glycinis, assembly GCF_035920485.1. Taxonomy (GTDB): domain Bacteria; phylum Actinomycetota; class Actinomycetes; order Streptosporangiales; family Streptosporangiaceae; genus Nonomuraea; species Nonomuraea glycinis. The sequence continues at coordinate 6,260,947 of NZ_CP109166.1, read as the reverse complement.
GTTACGGGGGGTGCCGGTGCGAGCCTCCCTGACAAAGGGCCCGTCCACACTTACTGTGATCACGCAGTCAGTCTCGGGGGAGGCATTGGTGGCTATCGACCTGCTCAATCACAAGCTGGATCGGGCCTTCGACCACATCGACGCGAGCGGTAGGGGGGTCGTGGAGCGCGAGGACCTGCTGGGGCTGGGCGCGCGCATCCTGGTGGGCTTCGGGGAGTCGCCCACGTCGGTCACCGGCAGCAGCCTCGTCGACAGCTTCGACGGGATCTGGGCGGCGCTGTCCGGCACGCTCGGCGGCGACACGGACCTCGACATGTCGCGCGAGGACTTCCGCAAGGCCATGACGGCGGCGTTCGTAGAGGGCGGCCGGTACGACGCGGTGTTCCGGCCCGCCGTGGTGGCCGTGGCGGAGCTGTGCGACGGCGATCGGGACGGCCTGATCGGGCGGGGCGAGTTCCGGACGATGCTGGCCGCGTTCGGCACCGCCTACGACGACGTGGACGTGGCCTTCGACCGGCTGGACCGTACGGGCAGGGGGGTGTTGACCGTGGACGAGGTGGTGCTGGCCGCCGAGGAGTTCTACGTCGGCGACGACCCGGCCGCCGTCGGCAACTGGCTTTACGGACCGCTGTGACTACCGCGGGGAGCACCACGGTGATCGCTTCCGTACGGTCCGCGCTGCGGTCCGTGCTGCACTGGAAGCCGCTGCTGCCGTTGCCGCGCAGGGGCGGCTCGGCGGCTCTGGCGCTGTTGCCGCTGACCGAGCGGGTGCCGGCGATGGCCGCGCCGTGCCGGATGCATCCGGCGGTCTACGCCATCGAGGCCGCGGTCATCGACTGGGCGCGCCGGACAGGGCTGCGGGCCGACCAGGGGGTCGGGTTCCACCGGATGGCGGGCCGGGCGTTCGCCGAGTTCGACGCGGCGGCGGCGGCGCTGTTCGCGCAGTGGCTGACCTGGCTGTTCCATCTGGACGACGAGTTGGACGAGGGGCCGTGCCCGCTGGAGGTGTTCCAGGGGATGCTGGAGGGCGCCTGCGACCATCCACTGGAGGCGGCGTTCGCGGATCTGTGGCGGGTGACAAGCTCGCGGATGAGCGACGAGTGGCGGCGGCGGTTCGCGGTCAGCCTGCAGCGGCAGCACTACGCGTGCCGCACCGAGGCGGCCAACCGGGTGTCGGGCACGATCCCGACGCTGGCGGAGTATCCGTCGCTGCGCAGGGGGACGGTGGGCCCCTACCTCTACGACCTGGTCGAGCCGTGCCTGCGGGTGGAGGTGCCCGCCTGGGTGCACCGCTCGCAACCGTGGCAGGAGCTGGTGAACTCCTGCAGTGACATCACCGCATGGTGCAACGACGTGGCCTCGCGGCCCAAGGAGCGCGGGGACGCGCACAACCTCGTCGTGATCGCCAGGCACGAGCTGGGGCTGAGCGAGCGGGAGGCGGTGTCCTGGGTGCTCGACCGGATCGCCGAGCGCTGCCGTGACATGCAGCAGGCCGCCAGGCAGCTGCCGCTGGACGATCTCGCGCCGCGTACGGCCAGAGACGTGAGCAAGGTCGCGTGCGCCTACCTGGCCGCGCCGCGCGCCCACCTGGACTGGCTGATGGAGTCGAGCCGCTACAGCTGAGCGACCCCGACCGGCTGATCGAGTCGAGCCGCTACAGCCGGGCGACCGTGCCGGCGAGGGCGTCGCCGGTCGGGGTGCGGCGGTAGACGACCTGTTTGCCGACGCGTATCCCGACCGTGAGCCCGCTGTCGCGCAGCACGCCGAGGTGCTGGCTGACCGCGCCGGGTGTGAGCGCCATCCGCCCGGCCAGCGCCGAGGTGGTGCTCGGCTCGGCGAGCGCGAGCAGGATCCTGGCCCTGCTGCCGCCGATGAGCGCGGCCAGCGCGCCGGGCGCGGGCGGTGGCCCCTGCTGCCAGAGGGTGCCGACGCCGAGCACCGGATAGACGAGCATCGCCTGGTACGGCGCGGTCATCACCGCGACCATCGGCCAGTAGAAGGCGGTCGGCACCAGGACGAGGCCGTCGCCGTTCAGGCCGCCCGAGGCGCAGTAGGGCCGGTCGACGAGCAGCCGCTCCCCCGTCCACCGCACGGCCGGGTCGAGCGAGGCGAACAGCTCGCGGGCCCCGCCCTGGGCGAGCTGCCGTGACCTGCGCAGCACGTCGCGCTCCAGCAGGCCGTAGACGCGCGGCCAGAACTCGGCGAAGCACGCCTCCCAGTAGGCCGCCAGCGCGTCGGCGACCCGGGCCACGCCGGCCGCCGGGTCGGCCCTGAACCGCTCGATGACCGCCGGATCGGCTCCCTGGACGCGCGCGGCCTCGTCGGCGGCCCGCTCGGGCGAGGTCTGCCGGACGCGGGCGAGCTCGGCGGCGAAGTCCGGCATCGGCGTGTCGGGCGGCGGGGTGAGAAAGTCGGCCAGGTAGCCGGTCGCGGGCACCAGCGCGAACAGCTCGGTCAGGTCGAGACCGGCCAGGCGAGGGCGCACGCACTTGATCCACGGCAGGTGGATCGCCTGCCTGGCCGGGTCCCGCAGCGTGCGCAGGCTGGCCACGAGCTCCCACATCGGGGAGAACGCGAACCGGATGCGGGCCACGTCCTCCGACTTCAGATCCCAGGTCACCACCACGGGATTTAGTGTGCGCTAAATCGTTCGCTTGGCAAACCGGGGCGTACGACCCTTGGCGGGTGACAAGTACCGGCGTCAAGCCGACCTTCCTCCGCTCCTCCTTCGGCGGCCTGCCCCGCCCCTTCTGGGCTCTGTGGGGCGGCACTTTGGTGAACCGCCTGGGCACCATGGTCATGCCGTTCACCGGCGTCTACCTGACCCAGGCCCGGGGGCTCTCGATCGCCGCCGCCGGGCTGGTGATGGCGCTCTTCGGCGCGGGCTCGCTGGTGTCGCAGCTGCTCGCCGGGGTGCTGGCCGACCGGATCGGCCGCCGGGCGACACTGTCCGGCGGCATGCTCGCCACCGCCGCCGCGATGCTGGCGCTGGGCTACAGCACCACGCTGCCGGCGATCCTGGCCTCGATGTTCCTGCTCGGCCTGGTGGCCGACGCCTACCGGCCCGCCTCCAACGCGCTGGTCGCCGACCTGATCTCTCCGCAGGAGCGGCCGAGGGCGTACGGGCTGCTGTTCTGGGCGATCAACCTCGGCTACTCGGTGGGCATGACGGCGGGCGGATGGCTGGCGCAGGCCGGGTTCCTCTGGCTGTTCTGGGTGGACGCGGTGAGCTGTGTGGCGTTCGCCGTGCTGGTCTGGCGGGCGGTGCCGGAGACCAGGCCCATGGGGAAGAGCGAGGCGGGCGGGTTCGGGGTGGTGCTGCGCGACCGGGTGATGGTCGGCTTCACCCTGGTCATCCTGGGCAACGCGCTGCTGTACTCCCAGACGTTCACCACGCTGCCGATGGCGATGACGGAGGGGGTGGGCCTGACGACCGCGCAGTTCGGCCTGGCCATGGCGCTGAACGGGGTGCTGATCGTGATCGTGCAGCCGCTGGTGTCCGGCTGGCTGGGCCGCAGGGACCCGGTCAGGACGCTGGCGCTGGGCATCGCGGTGATGAGCGCCGGGTTCGCGCTGACGGCCTTCGTCACCACCACGTTCTGGCTGGCCGTCACGATCGCGGTGTGGACGGCGGGTGAGGTCGTCACCGCCGGGATCGCGGGCACGATCCTGGCCAGGCTGGCGCCGCCGCATCTGCGCGGGCGGTACTCGGGGCTGTTCGGGTTCTCCTGGTCGGTCGCGGCGGTGCTGGCGCCGCTGCTCGGCGGCGGCCTGCTGGAGTTGGGCGGCCCGCGGGCGCTCTGGTTCACCACGGGCGGCATCGGGCTCGTCGCGACCGCGGGCATGCTGGCGCTGGGACCGGCGATCAGGCGTCGCTGACCGACCGCCGGCGAAGCCGTCGCGGACCGGCCCCTGCAGAAGCCGTCGCGGACCGACCCTTGGAGAAGCCGTCGCGGACCGGCCCCCGGAGAAAGCAACCCCTGGATAAGTGCCCATTTACCAGGACATCGAATGGGCTCTACGCTTACGCCTACGATGTTGACCTTCACTGCTTTAGGACCGTTCCAGGCCTGGACCGACGGCGACCCTCTCGACCTCGGCGGCCAGCGTCAGCGGGCGGTGCTCGCCCGCCTGCTGGTCGCCGGCGGCCACGCCGTCCCGGTGAGCACGCTCATCGACGAGCTGTGGCCGGGCAACCCGCCGGCGCAGGCGCTGTCGACCATCCAGGGGTACGTCTCCCGGCTGCGCCGCGCGCTCGAACCCGACCGGGCGCCGCGCGAGGAGGCCACCGTGCTGGTCTCGGCCTCCCCCGGGTACGCCCTGCGCGCACTGCCCGAGCAGGTGGACTCGTGGTGGTTCCAGAGCCTGGTCAAGACCGACGGGCCGGCGCCCGAGGTGTGGGCGGCCATGGAGAGCGCGCTGGCGCTCTGGCGGGGGCCCGCGCTGGCGGAGTTCGCCGAATTGCACTGGGCCGCGACGGAGGCGGCCAGGCTGGAGGAGCTGCGGCTGATCGCGGTGGAGCGCCGGGCGGACGCGGGCCTGGCCATGGGCAGGGCCACCGCGGTGGTGGCCGACCTGGAGGCGCACGCCGCCGGTCATCCGCTGCGGGAGGAGGCCTGGCGGCTGCTGGCCCTGGCGCTCTACCGGACGGGACGGCAGGGCGACGCGCTCGGCGCGCTGCGGCGGGCCCGGACCGCCTGGCGGGACGAGCTCGGGCTGGACCTGACGGACGCGCTGCGCCGCCTGGAGAGCGACATGCTGGCCCAGCGGGTACCGGAGCCGCCAGCCCCGCCCCGGCCGGCCGAGCCGGGCGCCGCCCCGCCCCAGCCGGGCGCGCCGGACGCCTCCGCCGGCCGGCCGTTGCGGGTGCTGGTGGCCGACGACCAGGCGCTGGTACGGGCCGGGCTGCAGGTCGTGCTGAGCGCCGAGCCGGGCCTGGAGCCGGCCGGGGAGGTGGCCAACGGCGAGGAGGCCATCGCGGCGGTCCGCACCGCCCGGCCGGACGTGGTGCTGCTCGACATCCAGATGCCGCACCTGGACGGCCTGGCCGCCGCGCGCCGCATCCTGGCCGACGAGGATCCGCCGAAAGTGATCATGATGACCACCTTCGGCAGCGACGAGAACCTGTACGCGGCCCTGCGCGCGGGCGTCAGCGGTTTCGTGCTCAAGACCTCTCCCCCCGAGCAGCTCGTGGCCGCGATCAGGGCCGCCGCGGCCGGGGACGCGCTCATCGACCCGGCCGTCACCACCCGGCTCATCTCCGGCTTCTCCGGGCGTACGGACCCAGAGTCGCCGCCGGCCCTGGCCGGGCTCTCGGACGCCCGGCTCGACCTGCTGAAACTGGTGGCGCGCGGGCTGACGAACCGGCAGATCGGGCAGACCCTGTCCCTGCCCGAGCCGCAGGTGACCGAGGCGGTGCGGTCCCTGCTCGACCACCTCGGCCTGTTCGGCCGGGCGCAGCTCGTGGTGGCCGCCTACGAGTCCGGGCTGGTGACGCCGGGAACCGTCGCCACCAGATGAGCCCCTTTTCGTCGCTTTGACGATAAAAACGGGTACGTACTAGGCTGTTTCCCGTGGCACAACTGCGTATTGCCCTGGCACAGACGAACCCGACCGTTGGCGACCTGGCCGGCAACGCCGACCGCCTGATCACCTGGACGCGTGCGGCCGCCGAGCGCGGCGCGCACCTCGTGGTGTTCACCGAGATGTTCCTCACCGGCTATCCCGTGGAAGACCTGGTGCTGCGCACCTCGTTCGTGGACGCGAGCATCGCGGCCCTCGACGAGGTGGCCGTCAGGCTCCAGCGCGAAGGACTCGGCGAGCTGCCCGTGGTCGTCGGCTACGTCGACCGGGCCAACCGCGCCCCCCGGGTCGGCCAGCCCAAGGGCGCCCCGCTCGACGCCGCCGCCGTGCTCCACCAGGGCCGGGTGGTCACCCGCACCGCCAAGCACCACCTGCCCAACTACGGCGTCTTCGATGAATACCGCTACTTCGTCCGCGGCGACCGACTGCCGATCTTCCGGCTGCACGGGGTGGACGTGGCGATCGCGGTCTGCGAGGACCTCTGGCAGGAGGGCGGCCCGGTCTCCGTCGTGGGCCAGGCGGGCGCGGGGCTGCTCGTCGTGCCGAACGCTTCGCCGTACGAGAAGGAGAAGGACGACGTCCGGCTGGAGCTGTGCGCGCGCAGGGCGCGCGAGGCCGGGTGCGCGCTCGTCTACGTCAACCAGGTCAGCGGGCAGGACGAGCTGGTCTTCGACGGCGACTCCCTCGTGGTGGACGCCTCGGGCGAGCTGGTCGCGCGGGCCGCCCAGTTCCGGGAGGAGCTGCTCGTCGCCGACCTCGACCTGCCGGTCTCCACCGCCGAGGCAGGGACGTTCCCGTACGACGCGGGCGACGGGTCCACCATCACCGTCGAACGGCTCATGCTGTCGCAGGACCCCGTCGCGCCGTACCCGCCGGAGCCCGCGCGCGTGGCCGAGCCGCTGAGCACGCAGGCCGAGGTGTACGCGGCGCTGGTGCTCGCGGTCCGCGACTACGTCGCGAAGAACGGCTTCCGGTCGGTGATCCTGGGGCTGTCCGGCGGCATCGACTCGGCACTCACCGCGACCATCGCCGCCGACGCCATCGGCCCGTCCCGGGTGCACGTCGTGCTGATGCCCTCGCGCTATTCCTCCGCGCACTCCCTGGCCGACGCCGAAGAGCTGGTCCGCAGGCAGGGGCTGACCTCCCAGGTGGTGCCGATCGCCGACATCGTCACCGCCTTCGAGAAGGAGGTCGGCCTGTCCGGCCTCGCGGCCGAGAACCTCCAGGCGAGGGTACGCGGCATGATCCTCATGGGGCTGTCCAACGAGCACGGCCATCTGGTGCTCACCACCGGCAACAAGAGCGAGCTGGCGACCGGCTACTCCACCCTCTACGGCGACTCCGCCGGCGGCTTCGCGCCCATCAAGGACGTGCCGAAGATCATGGTGTGGGAGCTGTCCCGCTGGCGGAACGCGCACACCGATCCGATGTTCCTGCTGGAGGCGGAGCGGCCGATCCCGGAGAATTCCATCACCAAGGAGCCGAGCGCCGAGCTGCGCCCCGACCAGCGCGACACCGACTCACTGCCGCCCTACGAGGTGCTGGACCGGCTGCTCGACGACTACGTGGAGAAGGACATGGGCTCGCGCGAGCTCATCGCCGCCGGACACGATCCTGAGCTGGTGACGCGGGTGATCGGCCTGGTGGACCGGGCCGAGTACAAGCGCCGGCAGTATCCGCCGGGCCCGAAGATCACCCCCAAGAACTTCGGCCGGGACCGCCGCCTGCCCATCACCAACCGCTGGCGCGAGACGGCTCCTTAGAAGGCTGTGCGCTCACCCGGAGTCAAGGGCGGCGTGCACATCAGTGTGGATGAAGTCCTTGCCCTTGAACAGCAAGGACTCCTGACACTCCTGGGCAAGGGCGTAGGCGAAGCAGTCTCCGAAGTTGAGCCCAGCGGGATGACCGCTGCCCTTGCCGAAGTCGCGATAGGCGGCACGGGCCCTGCGGGCCTCGGCCTCTGCGATCGGGACCACGGCGATCTCAGCGGTGCTGATGAGCTCGTCGAAGCGACGGCTGGCGATCGGATCACGGCTGCCGTCGATGACGACCGCCGCCTCCAGGAAGCTGGCGGCGGACATGCGACGGACGGCGGCGTCCGCGATGGCCTCGGCGAAGGTGAGCGCATCCGGTTCGGAGCGAAGAATGGCGATGATCGCCGAGGTATCAATGATCACCTGGGAAGTCCGTTCTCATCGTAGAGAAGCTCTCCATGGTCGACGGAACGGAAGGGTTCGACCAGGCGCGGAGCCGTGTCCCTGCCGATGGCGAGCAACCGGTCCGCCAGGCCGGCGCTGCGGAGATGCCGGACACGTTCGAGTCGTTCGCGGACGGCGGCCGTCACGGCGGCCGTCTGACTCTCCCCGGTCAGGCTCGCAAGCTCCTGAACCAGCCTGTGCGTCTCAGGGTTCTTGATGTTCAGACTCATAATGTCCACCTTTCTACCTATCCAAGGAACCATTCCACCTCCAGGCCCAGGCACAGAAAAGGCCCTGACGCTCGGCCGGTAGGGCCGGCGCGGGACAGCCCGTGACGGCACCCGCTCAGTCGACGTCGACGTCGTCGAGCAGGCGCAGGAGGCGAGAGAGCACCCGGACGCAGGCGTCGATCTCGGCGTCGGTCAGCTCGCCGCCGAGCGACCGCAGCACCTCGCGCTCGCGGTCGATCACGGCGGTGATGGCGGCCCGGCCCTCCTCCGTCAGCCGGATGAGCGAGGACCTCTTGTGCGCCGGGTTAGGGCAGACCTCGACCAGGTGCCGCGCGGCCGCGTCGTTGATCATGCGCTGCACGAACTGGCGGCTCAGCGCCTGAGCCCGGCCCATCTGGGGAACGGTCATGGCCCCATGCTCGCGGAGCAGGTTGAGCACGGCCCGCACCCCGACCGACAACCCCTCGATGGGCGCGTCCTGCTCCACTTTGCGCTGAGCGCGCCGGTACAGCGGGCCGACCAGGTCGAACACCTCGCCGAGCCGGTCCGTCGGTTCTCCGGGCGCAGGGCCACGCGCTGTTTCTCGCACCCCACCATAATGACATCTAGGTTGTCATCATGCCTCCATTCATGACACCTTAGGTGTCATGAATGGACTGTTCTGGCTCGACAGCGGCACCGGCCGGCCCCTTGTTCTGCTGCACGGCGGCTTCCTCCACCACGGCATGTGGGACGACCAGATCCCGATCTTCGCCTCGCGATACCGCGTCATCGCGCCCGACGCCCGAGGGCACGGCCGGTCCGCCAACGCCACCGAGCCGTTCCGGCTCACCGACGACCTCGCCGCGCTGCTGCGCCACCTGGACGCCGGCCCCGCGATCCTGGTGGGCGTCTCCATGGGGGCGGGCATCGCCATCGACACCGCACTGGAGCACCCGGAGCTGGTCAGCGCCGTGGTCGTCAGCGGCGCCGGGACCAGCGAGCCGGCCTTCACCGACCCCTGGACCACGCAGACCATGGCCGCCTGGCACTCGGCGATGCTCGCCGGCGACCTCGACGCCTCGGTCGAGGCATTCACGCTCCTTGGCGTGGGCCCGCACCGCACGCTCGACGATCTCGACCCCGAGGTCGTGAGCCGCCTGCGCCAGATGGCCAGACAGACCATGTCCAAGCACACCGCCGACGAACCCGATCCGCTCGTCCCGGTGCGCGACACCTGGGGCCGAGCCGCCAAGATCGACGTGCCCGTGCTGGCCGTCAACGGCGCCCTCGACTCACCCGATCACCTGGACATGGCCGAACGCCTCACCGGCAACGTCGCCGACGGCCGCTCGATCTCGATCGACGGATGCGCCCACTACCCCAACATGGAGCGCCCGGACGTCTTCAACGAGATCCTCGGGGACTTCCTCCGCACCCGCTGATGGTCTGACTTGTGCCTATCTGGCCAAGAGGGGGAAGGATGTCACCTTAGGTTCACTGGGAGATGCCCGAAGCTCACGTACTGTCAGAGAGTGAGCGATCACGATGCGCCGTCTGCCCTGGCTCGCGCCGCCGCCGGAGCCCTGTTCTTCGACGAGGGGGACCGGGTGATGCTGGTGCGGCCCACGTACAAGCCCGACATGGACATTCCCGGCGGGTTCGTCGAGCCGGGTGAGACGCCCTACCAGGCGTGCGTGCGCGAAGTGCGGGAGGAGCTCGGCATCCGGCCGCCGATCGGGCGGCTGCTCGTGGCCGACTGGGCGCCGCATCCGGCCAAGGGCGACCTGATCCTGTTCGTGTTCGACGGCGACGTGCTCGGGCCGGAGACGCTCGCGCGAATCACGTTCGCCGACCACGAGCTCAGCGCCTACGACTTCCACCCGGTGGACGAGCTGGACGAGATGCTGATCGACCGGCTCGCCCGCCGGGTCAAGGCCGCCGCCCTCGCCCGCGACCTGGGCGAGACCGTCTACCTGGAACACGGCCGGCCGATCCTGGGCAAAGCCGTCTGAGACCGCCGCCCGCCTCGCGGGCCCGGCGGGCGCGGGACCCGGTCCGGGTCCGCCGGGCGGGCTCAGGCGGCCAGGCCGGTGAGGATCTGGTCGACGAGGCGCTCGGCCAGGTCCGCCGGCAGCTCGCCCCCGGGTCCCCACTTGCCGTACCAGAGCATGGCGCCCGACAGCAGCGCCATCCCGATCTCCACGTCCAGGTCGGGCTTGAGCTCGCCGGTGGCGACGCCGCGCACGATCGTCTCGCGCATGGCCGTCCGCCGCGGCTCGATCGCCCGCTTGATGAAGCGCTCGGTGAGCCGCGGGTTGCGGTCCGCCTCGCTCATCGCGACGTTCATCACGCACCGCCCGCGGGTCTGGCCCGCCTCATGGCGCATCACGTCCACCAGGGCGATCAGGTCGTCGCGCACCGACTCCCCGGCGAGCGGCGGAAGCGGCGCCTTGAGCGTGGCGAGCGCGTCGACGACGAGGTCCTCCTTGTTGGACCAGCGCCGGTAGATGGTCGTCTTGCCGACGCCCGCCCTCGACGCGATCGCCTCGATGGACAGCTCGGAGACGCCCATGCCCTCGGCGATCAGGTCGAGGGTCGCCTCGATGATCGCGCGCTCGGCCTTCTCGCTGCGTGGACGGCCTGCCGGACGGGCCGTCACCGGTTGCTGGGTGGTCATCGCGGTCTCACACTACCGCTGGTTCTTTCTGCTCCGTCTCCACCACCGAAGGCGGCTTACCGGGCATCCACCTGGCGACGACCGCGACACCGACCAGCGCGATGGCGGCCGACACCAGCGCGGTGACGTGCATGCCGTGCAGGAACGCCGCGTAGGCGGGCTGCATGATGGCCTCCCCGCGCTCGCCGAGCGCCCTGGCGACCTCGACGGTCCCCATGATCGACTCACCGCCCACGTGCTGGGCGGCGGCCGGCAAACCCTGCAGGGACGGCGCGATCTCACCCCGGTAGGTGGACGACAGCACCGAGCCGAGCACGGCGACGCCGAGCGCCCCGGCTACCTGCCGGACGGTGTTGCTCATGGCCGAGCCGACGCCGGCCTTCTCGCCGGGCAGCGCCTCCATGATGGCCGTGGTGGCCGGCGGCATGATGTTGGCCATGGCCGCGCCCTGCACGAAGAAAATGATCTCCAGCACCAGGATCGGGGTGTTCTGGTCGAGCAGGGCGTAGCTGCCCAGCACCAGCGCGATCACCGACAGGCTGACGGTGGCCGACAGCTTGGCCCCGAACCGCTCGTTCACCCGCTGGCTGAGCGGCGAGAAGATGAGCTGCGCCGCGGCGAACGGGATCAGCAGCGCCCCCGCCTGCACCGCGCTGAAGTCCAGCACGATCTGCAGGTAGAAGGTCAGGAAGAACATCGCGCCCATCATGGCGAAGAAGACGATGCCCATCATGCCGATGGCCGAGCTGAACCGGATGTTGCTGAAGTAGCGGACGTCGAAGACGGGGTTGTCGATGCGCCGCTCCCACCAGACGAACACCGCGAGCACGGCCACCCCGAACAGGGTGGGCACCAGCACCTCGGCGGAGCTGAAGGTGGCCAGCTCGCCGCCCCGGATGATGCCGTAGACGACGGCGACCAGGCCGACGATGGACAGCAGCACGCCGATGGGGTCGAGCTTCGACGGCTTGGGGTCGCGCGACTCGGGCACGATGGTCGCGATGAGCACCACGCTGATCAGCACGATCGGCACGTTGATCAGGAAGACCGAGCCCCACCAGAAATACTCGAGCAGCAGGCCGCCGGTGATCGGCCCGATCGCGACGGCCAGACCCACACCGCCCGCCCAGAACCCGATGGCCTTGCCCCGCTCGCTGGGCGGGAAGACGTTGGAGATGATGGCCAGCGTCGCGGGCATGATCGCCGCGCCGCCGATGCCCATCGCCGCCCTGGCCAGGATCAACTGGGTCGGATCCTGCGCGTAGGCGCTGGCCAGCGAGGCCAGGCCGAACAGCACCATGCCGATGAAGAGCATGCGCTTACGGCCTGTGCGGTCGCCGATCACGCCGAAAGTGAACAGCAGTCCGGCGAACACCAGGGTGTAGGAGTTGATCGCCCACTCAAGCTCGCTCTGGGTCGCCCCCAGCCCGAGGTCCGGGTCGGCGATGGTCTTCATCGCCACGTTCAGAATCGTGTTGTCGAGCACGACCGCCAGCAGGCTGAACACCAGCACGCCGAGGATCGCCCAGCGGCGTGGATGCCCTGTGTTGGGCTTCAATGCGGCACCTCAATTTCGATACGATCAAGTTTCGCTACGCAACCGTATCGCAAGGTATTTCGATACGCAACGGTCCCGTTTCGTAATGTGGGTCACACTCGCTCAATGGGCCGCCAGCGTCTCGCGCGGTGTCGGATCGTCACTGACCACCGCGGCGGACGGCCGCTGCGGGCGACGCCAGAACGTCAGCGCGACCAGCACGATCACGACTCCGATCAGCCCCGCCACGGCGAACGCCCAGCCGGCACCGTGGGCGTCGATGATCGCGCCGGCGATGGGCGCGGACGAGGCCCCGCCGATCAGCAGGGCGGTGCCGTGCAGGCCCATGGCCTCTCCCCTGGCCCCGGCGGGCACCTTGCCGCTGAGCGCCTCGACGGTGGACGACAGCGCCGGGGCGCACAGCAGGCCCGACGGCAGCAGCGCCAGCAGCAGCCACCACCACTGGCCTGACACCAGCCCCACGGGCACGGTGAGCAGGCCCATGCTCGCGACGAGCACCAGCGGCGAGAACCCGCGCGACAGCCCGCCATAGATGAAGCCACCGGTCAGAGAGTAGAGGCACCAGATGCCGACGGCCAGCCCGATCCACCCCGTCTGCCCCGAGGTCTGCATGGTGGCGATCATCGCGAGCTCGGTGGCGGTGAGCACGAAGGTGGCGGCGGCCACGGTGCCGAGCAGCGCGAGCAGGCCGGGCGTGAGCCACTGCCGCCGCGACACCTTCGCCCCGGGCGCCGCCAGCTCCGCGGCCGACCTGACCGGCGGGTTGAGCAGCAGCAGCGCCAGGCCGGACCCGGTCAGCCCGATCGCGATGACGGCCATCGTCGGCCCGCTGCCGAACGTGATCATCCCGAACACCGCCAGCGCCGGCCCCGTCATGTAGGAGAGCTCGACGAACATCGAGTCGAGTGAGAAGGCCGTGCGGCGCTGCTCCAGCGGCACCATGGCGGCCAGGCACTGCCTGATCACGCTGAACACCGGCAGCCCCAGCAGCCCCGCCACCGCCGCGGCGGCGACCAGCACGGGGAACGGCAGCGCCCAGGCGGTCGCCCAGAACACCGCCTGCGCCGCCGTGGTGACGGCCAGGACCGGGCGCAGGCCGTAACGGTCGACGAACCGTCCCGACAGCGGGGCTCCGACGGCCAGGCCGATCGTGCTCGCCATCGTGACCAGCCCGGCCATGACGTAACCGAGGTCGAGGGACTCGACGGCGTGCAGCGTCAGCGCCATCCCGATCGCCGTGACGGGGACGCGGGCCAGCACGCCGACCACCAGCAGCACGCCGACACCAGGGAGCCGGAACAGACGCCGGTAAGGTTCGATAGCCATTGTTATTGCTTACCTCCTGGCCCATTGTGCCAACTCGCACCGACACTTTCGCCACCCGTTTTCCGCCGTGGCATCATCGGGAGGAGTCCGGGGACGCCGCTGGGGCGCCTCGAGACGTTTCTGGAGGCTCTCTCATGTCTTCATCGACTCTGTACGGCGGCGTCTCCGGTCGCCGCGTCACCGTGCGCGACCTCGCCGCGGCCAAGCAGCGCGGAGAGCGGTGGCCCATGGTCACCGCCTACGACGCGATGACGGCCCGCGCGTTCGACCAGGCGGGCATCCCGGTCCTGCTGGTGGGCGACTCGGCCGCGATGGTCGTCTACGGCCACGACTCCACGCTGCCCGTCACCGTCGACGAGCTGCTGTCGCTGACCGCGGCCGTGGTGCGCGGCTCCTCGCGCGCCCTCGTGGTGGCCGACCTGCCGTTCGGCTCCTACCAGTCCTCGCCGGGGCAGGCACTGGAGTCGGCGGCCCGCTTCATGAAGGAAGCGGGCGCCCACGCGGTCAAGCTGGAGGGCGGGCGGCGCATCCTGCCCCAGGTCGAAGCCCTGGTGTCGGCGGGTGTCCCGGTGATGGCGCACCTCGGGCTGACGCCGCAGTCGGTCAACGTGCTCGGCGGCTACCGCGTCCAGGGGCGCGGCGAGGACGGCGAGGAGCTCATGGCCGACGCCAAGGACCTGGAGCGGGCCGGCGCCTTCTCCGTGGTCCTCGAATGCGTGCCCGCCGACCTGGCCGCACGGGTGACCACGTCGCTGACCATCCCCACCGTCGGCATCGGCGCGGGCCCCGGCACGGACGCCCAGGTGCTGGTCTGGCAGGACCTCATGGGCCTCACGCCGCGCCCGGCCGTCTTCGTCAAGCAGTACGCCGACCTGGCCGGCGACCTGGACCGCGCCGCCCGCGCCTTCGCCGACGACGTGATCACCGGCGCCTTCCCCGCCCCCGAACACACCTACCGCTAACCGTTCACTGAGTTTCAAGGGTTGTCAGTGATTCGCCCGGTGTGGGCGAAGGTCCCCGTCTGATCCGGGCAGCAGATGCCCGGTGCGGGGTTGACGTTTCACGGCCACCTGCCCCGCCAGGCGGGGTCTTACGGTCGGCTCCACGTCCGTTTCGGGTCTCCGGGCCACTCCCGGCGACCGTACGCTCCACCAGCGAGGCGAGGTTGAGCGCGGCGTTCTCGTCGCGATCCATCGACAGGCCGCACCCCTCACAGAGGTAGGTGCGCACCCGCAGCGGCAGTTTGGTTTTCACCGCGCCGCAGGATGAGCACGTCTTGGAGGAGGGGAACCAACGGCCGGCCACCAGCAGTCGGCCGCCGTTCCAGGTGGTCTTGTAGGCGAGCTGGCGGCGGATCTCCCCGAAACCCGCGTCGGAGAGGGCGCGGGCCAGCCGCCGGTTGCGGACCATCCCGGCCACGTTGAGGTCCTCGACCACGATGGTGCCGTAGGTCCGTGCCAGGCTGGTGGTGAGCTGGTGGATGCCGTCACGGCGCAGCGCCGCCACCCGATGCTCGGCCCGGTTGCGGGCGGCGTTGGCGCGCAGCCAACGGTTCGACGGCCGTTGCCGGGTACGCCGGTCCGGGCCGCGTTTGCGGGAGGCCGCCCGCGACAGGCGGCGCAGCCTGCGTGCGGCGGCGTCGAGGTGGCGGGGGTTGGCGATCGTCGGGCGTCCGTCGGAGAAGACCGCCAGGGTCTTGATGCCGAGGTCCACGCCGATCACCGCGTCCGGCCGGGCAGGCAAGGCCACCGCATGTTCGGTGTGCACGGTGAAGCTGACGTGCCAGCGGCCCTCCTGCCAGCGCACCGTCGCCGAGGCGATCCGCGCCCCTTCGGTGAGCAGGCGGGCGAGTTTGCCGACCGGCTCATACGTTTTGATCCGGCCCAGCACCGGCAGGACCACGTGGGTGTGGCCGTCCAGCCGGATCGTCCCGGTGGTGAACCGCACCGACCGGGCCGCACGGCGTTTGGACTTGAACCGGGGAAAACCCACCTTCGGGCCCTTACGCTTACCGCTCTTGGAGTCACGCCAGTTCGCCAGGGCGTCGGCCAGGCGGGCCAGCCCGCACGCGTAGGCCTCCTTGGAGTTGCCCGCCCACCACGGCGCCACCTCGTCCTTGACCTGGTTCCAGCGTTTGCGCAGGTTGTACATGGACCACGACAGGGCCGGGGTGAGCCGGTCCTCGGGGATGCCGTAGGAGCGTTCGGCCTCCCGCTGCGCCAGATTCGCCTTCACCTGCGCCAGGCCCCAGTTGAACGCCACCCGCACCGCCCCGCAATGCGACGCCAGCGCGGCGGCCTGGCGTGCGGTGGGGTCCAGCGCGAAACGGTAGGCCTGCACGACCTGCACGACGCACCCCCTCCCTCGCACATTCGAGAGTGTGTGCGAACGACTTTACCAGCATGACCGCACACCGGGTAAGGCTTTGCATGCGCATGGTGACGATGGAGGGATGGGGCAGGCAGCGCCGGCCAGAAACGGCGCCAAGCCGCAGGCCCTCCAGCACTTCGCCATGCCGTCCGCCAGCGAGCAGACCACTGAGCCGACCCCCGGATCACCAGGTGACACACCGCGATCACGCTAGAGAAAACCAGATGAAGACTGACGAACACTGATACGAACCACAGCAGTTACCAACCCCGCCTCGGCCTCCCCCTCCGGAGGGGGAGGCCGAAGTGCCGGCCTGGCGGCATCGGAACCGCGCGCCACTCGTCATCCCTGGCGGTGGACCGGCCTGGCGGTGGACCGGCCCGGGGTTAGCTCCGGCCGTGGGCCAGGGTGGCGGGGTCGGTGTTGGCGCCGCAGACCAGCACCGCGACCCGCTCGCCGGGCTCGGGGACGTACACACCTGCCAGCAGCGCCGCGTACGCGCTCGCGCCCGCGTGCTCGGCGATCAGGTGGTGCTCCGCCCAGAGGGTACGGCGCGCTGCCACGATGGCGTCGTCCGTGACGAGCACGCTCTGCGCGCCGGCCCGGGAGAGGATGCCGTAGGCCAGGTCGCCGAGCTGGGTGGCGCCGAGCGCGTCGGCCGCGATCCCGCTCACCTCGACGGGCACCGGCTCACCGGCCTTGAGCGCCTCGTGCAGCGTCGGGATCCGCTCAGGCTCCACGGCGACGAGCTTGGGCCGCCCGGCGGTGCCCGACGGGCCGCCGAGGATGCCGGAGCCCACCGCCACGCCGGCCGCGAAGCCGCCGCCGCCGACCGCCACGACGATGGTGTCCACGCCGCCCGTCTGGGCCATCAGCTCCAGCCCGGTGGTGCCCTGACCCGCCACCACCTCCGGCTGGTCGTAGGCGTGCACCTTGAGCGCGCCCGTCTCGGCCGCGCGTTTGGCCGCCGCCTCCGCCGCCTCGGAGTAGATGGTCCCGGTCTGGGTGACCTGGGCGCCGAGCGCGCGCAGCCCGGCCAGCTTCACCGGGCTCGTCACCTCCGGCACGAAGATCTCCGCCCGGACGCCGAGCGCGCGGGCGGCGTAGGCGACGGCGAGCCCATGGTTACCGCCGCTGGCCGCGATCACACCGGCCTCCGGGAGCTCCCCCGCCGACAGGATGCGGTTGAACGCCCCCCGCACCTTGAACGATCCCGAGTGCTGGAGCTGCTCCAGCTTGAGAAACCGCCCCGGTGCGCTTTCGAGCACGGGTGTGCGCAGCACGTGCCCGCCGATGCGCTCGGCCGCACTCACCACGTCCTCGTATGACACCGTCATCACCAATTGCTCCTTCGATCGTCCGCTCGGGCTCCCTCAGTTCTACGCCAGCGCCTGTTCGAAGTCGGCCCACAGGTCCTCGGCGTGCTCGATGCCGACGGCGACCCGCACCGTACCCTCGCTGATCCCGTGCTTGGCCAGCTCGGCGGCGCTCAGCGCGCGGTGCGAGGTGGTGGCCGGCTGCAGGATGAGCGTCTCGACACCGCCCAGCGAGGGAGCCAGCAGCGCCAGCCGTACCGAACTCATGAACTTCTCCCCCGCCGCGCGCCCGCCGGCCAGGTCGAAGGCGAACACGCCGCCGAAGTCCGGCAGCAGTTTGCCCGCGAGCTCGTACGACGGGTGCGTGGGCAGGCCGGGCCAGTGCACGGCCGCCACCGCGGGGTGGTCGGCGAGGCGGGTGGCGAGCAGCCGGGCGTTGGCGCAGTGCCGCTCCATCCGCAGCGGCAGCGTCTGCAGGCCGCGCAGGGTGAGCCAGGCGGCGAACGGGTCCGCCGACGCGCCGAGGCTGATGGCGAAGTGCCACACCTTCTTGTAGAGCGCGTCGTCGGCGAAGACGGCCATGCCGCCGACGACGTCGGTGTGCCCGGACAGATACTTGGTGGTGGAGTGGATGACGATGTCGGCGCCGTGCTCGATCGGGCGGCAGAGCATGGGCGTGGCGAAGGTGTTGTCCACCACCGAGACGAGGCCGAGCTCGCGCGCCACCGCGAACATCCCCGGCAGGTCGGCGACCTGGCACATCGGGTTGGCGATGGTCTCCAGGTAGACGAGCCTGGTCTCGGGGCGCACCGCGGCGCGCAGGGCGGCGGGGTCGTCCTCGGGCACGTAGCTGACGGTGACGCCGAACCGGCCGGCCAGCTCGTTGATCATGGCGGCGGTCCCGCCGTACAGGGCCTGCTGCGCGATGAAGTGGTCGCCCGGCTTGAGCAGGCCGAGCAGCACGATGTTGACGGCGCCCATGCCGGATCCGGTGGCGATGGCGCCGCTGCCGCCCTCCAGGCCGGAGATCGCCTGTTCGAGGGAGCGGACGGTGGGGTTGGTGTATCTGCCGTAGACGAACGGGCCGTCCGGGCGGCCCATCGCGGTCGCCATCACCTCGGGGTCGTCGAAGACGAAGCCGGAGGTCTGATAGATGGGCACGGCGATCGGGCGGCTGCCCTCGATGATCGGCTGAGGCAGGTGGACAGCCCTCGTCTCGGGGCGGTAATCGGTCATAACAGTAAGAATGTCCGTGAAAGCGGACCTAAAGCAGATCCAATCAGGCAAAATTGGTTCATGAATGAGGCCAATGCCGATGACGTGGTCGACCGGCTGGGCCGCTGGGCGTCCGGCCGCGGGCCGCTCTACCTGCTGCTCGCCGCCCGTCTGCGGGCGCTCATCGACGACGGCGTGCTGCCTCCCGGCCTCCCGCTGCCGCCGGACCGGACGCTGGCCGGGCGGCTGGCGGTCGGCCGGGGCACCGTGGTGGCCGCCTACGACCTGCTGCAACAGCAGGGCCGCGTGGTGCGCCGCCAGGGCAGCGGCACCCGGGTCGCCGCGCTGGACCTGCCCGCCACCCGCAGCACCGACGGGGTCGAGGCCAACCCGCTGCTCCTGCACATCCTGCACCCCCCGGACGGGGTGCGGCTGCTGACCTGCGCCGCGCCGGACGAGCCGCCGCCCGAGCTCGCCCAGGCGTACGCGGAGGCGATCGAACACCTGCCCGGCATGCGCGATCTGGGCTACCAGCCCGCCGGGAACCCGGCGCTGCTCGCGGCCGTGGCCGCCTACTACTGTGACCGCGGCCTGCCCACGACCACGCGGGAGATCATCGTGACGACCGGCGCGCAGCAGGCGCTCACGCTGCTCGCCGGTCTGCTGGTGTCGCCCGGCGACACGGTGCTGACCGAGTCGCCGACGTACCCGGGGGCGATCGAGGTGTTCCGGCACGCCGCCGCGGTCGTCCGCCCCATGACCGTGGACCCGCCCGGCCTGGCCGCCGCGCCGCGTGAGCGGCCCACGCTGGTCTACACGGTGCCGACCGCGCGCAACCCCACCGGCTCGGTCATGGACGCGGGCACCCGCAGGCGCCTGGCCGCGTTCGCCGCCGAGCACGACGTGCCGCTGATCGAGGACGAGGTCTGCGCCGAGCTGTGCTTCGACGGCCGGACCCCCGCTCCCGTCGCCGCCTACGCCCGTGGCGAGCAGGTCATCACGATCTCCTCGCTGAGCAAGGCGGTGTGGGGCGGGCTGCGGATCGGCTGGATCCGCGCCTCCGCGCCGCTCATCTCCCGGCTGGCCCGGCTGCGCGCCGTACACGATCTGGGCGGTGAGGTGGTCGGCCAGCTCGCCGCCGCCGCGCTGCTGGCGCGGCTGGAGGACATCCGGCGGGCGCGCGTACGCACGCTGCGCGCCCGCCACGACCACCTGTGCGCCGAACTGCGCGCCCACCTGCCGTCGTGGTCGTTCGAGCCCGCCCAAGGCGGTCAGACGATCTGGGTACGGCTGCCGCGCGGCGAGGCCGGCTCCTTCGCGCAGGTGGCGCTGCGGCATGGGGTCGCGGTGCCGCCCGGCAGGTCGTTCGACCCGCTCGGCGGCCATGAGGACCACCTGCGGCTGCACTTCCTGCTCCCGCGGGCCGAGCTCTCGCAGGCGGTACGCGCGCTGGCCGCCGCCTGGCGGGCCTACGACGGGACCGAGCGCCCCGCCTCCCGCCACACCCTCATCGTCTGAGCGGGAAAGGATTCGATCCCCCCCGCCGGTACGAGGCGGTGAAGGCGCGCCGCTGCGCCGTGAGCTGACATGGCCGTGGGGCGGGCGCGGGGTGCGGCAGAGTTGGGCGTATGACGTTCGTGCTCGTACACAGTCCCAGCGTGGGGCCGGCGACGTGGGCGCCGGTGGCGGCGGCGCTGGAGCGCAGGGGGCACGCGGCCGTGGTGCCCGACCTGACCGGGGTGACGGCCGGCGGCGGCCCCTTCTGGCCGAGGGTGGTGGAGGCGGTGCGCGCGGCCGCGCCCGAGACGCCCCTGGTGCTGGTCGCGCACAGCAACGCGGGGCTGTTCCTGCCGGTGGTCAAGGAAGGGCTGGGCGAGCGGGTGGTGGCGTGCGTGTTCGCCGACGCGCACCTGCCACCGGCGAGCGGGCTGGTGCGGGCCGGGCAGGAGGCCTTCCTGCCGTTCCTGCGCGAGCTGGCCGGCCCGGACGGGGTGCTGCCGCGCTGGACGGACTGGTGGAGCGAGGAGGACGTCGCGCCGATGTTCCCCGCCGACCCGGCCGTGCGGGAGCGGGTCGTGGCGGAGCAGCCGCGGCTGCCGCTCGGCTTCTACACCGAGCCGATCCCGGTGCCCGCCGGCTGGGACGCCGTCAGATGCTCGTTCCTCTGGTACGGCCCGCCGTACGACACGGTGGCCGAGGAGGCGCGGCGGCGCGGCTGGCCGGTGCTGCGCACGCCCGGGAGGCATCTGCACCAGATCGTGGATCCCGAGGGGGTTACCGACGCCCTGCGGAAACTGTCGCGGAAGTCGTGAATTCTTCACTGCCGTCCGGAGCGCGCCGCCGACATAGTCGCAGGCATGACAGCGATTCGGGTCCACGACCTCAGGAAGAGCTACGGAGACTTCGCCGCCTTGAAGGGCATCTCGTTCGAGGTGCCCGCCGGTGAGATCTTCGCGCTGCTCGGCAGGAACGGCGCGGGCAAGACCACGGCGGTGGAGCTGCTCGGGGGCTTCCAGCGGCCCGACGGCGGGACCGTACGGGTGCACGACCTCGACCCGGTCGCCGATCGCGCCGCCGTACGGGAGCGGACCGGCATCATGCTGCAGGAGGCCGGCTTCTTCCCCGACCTGACCGTGGCGCAGACCGTCGACACGTGGCGCGACTTCACCGCCGCGCCCCGCCCGCGCGGGGAGGCGCTGGAGCTGGCCGGTCTGGCCGCGAAGGCGGGCACGAAGGTGCGCCAGCTCTCCGGCGGCGAGAAGCGGCGCCTCGATCTGGCGCTGGCCCTGCTGGGCGGCCCGGACGTGCTCTTCCTGGACGAGCCGACCACCGGCATGGACGCCGAGGGGCGCCGTGACACCTGGGAGGTGGTGCGCGGCCTGGCCGCGCAGGGCACCACGATCCTGCTCACCACCCACTACCTGGAGGAGGCGCAGCGACTGGCCGCCTCGATGGCGATCCTGGACGAGGGCGAGATCGTCGCGGCCGGTGGGATGGCGGAGACGCTCGCCGCCCGCGGCGGCCGGGTGGCGTTCCGGCTGCCCGAAGGCGTGCGCCCGGCGGACCTGCCACTGCCGGTCACGTTGGAGGGCGAGATCGCCGTCTGCCGGGCCGACGACCCGGACCTGGCCGCGCAGACGCTGCTGACCTGGGCCGCCGGGCGCGGCCTGCGGCTGACGGGCCTGGAGGTCCGCGCGGCCAACCTCGAAGACCTCTTCCTCGACCTGACCAGGAGCGCCCGATGAGCGTCGCCGCCACCTACCGGCTCGGCACCCGCCTGTTCTGGCGGGACCGCACCATGCTGTTCGCCTCGGTCGTCACCCCCGTGGGGCTGGCCGTCGGGCTGCCGGTGCTCATGAGCAACGTCCGGCCCGGCCAGGTCTCCGAGGTCGCCCAGCTCTTCCACGGCATGCTGGCCGTCCTGCTGGCGATCACCGCGTTCATGAACATCGTCGTCGCCCTGACGAGCCGCCGCGACCAACTGGTGCTCAAGCGGCTGCGCACCACCCGACTGACCGACGCGCAGATCCTGGCCGGCCAGCTCGCCAGCACGGTGACGCAGACCGTGGGCCTGATCCTGCTGTCCATGGTGGCCGTGCGGTTCCTCGCCGACGTGCCGTTCCCGCCGGACCCGCTGCTGTTCGGCGCCGCCATCGTCGCGGGCTCCGCCGTGATGGCCCTGCTCGGCGCCGCCTACACGGCCGCGATCCCGCGCGCCGAGCTGGCCGCCGCCTACACCATGCCCATCTTCCTGATGGCCGGGGTCGGCGCGGGCGCGATGGGACCGATCCCGCTGCCTTCGTTCGTAGGGACCGCGCTGGACCTGCTGCCGACCGCGGCCGTGGTGGACGCCGTCTCCACCGGCGCCGTGGTCCAGCCCGCCCTGGACCTCGCCGCCTGGGCGGTGATCGGCGCCGTGGCCCTGAGGCTGTGGTTCCGGTGGGAACCCCGACGGTCATAATCGAGCCGTGACCTCCACCTTCGCACGGCGCCTGGCGACCGGCCTCATCACCGGCGTGGCCATCACCTACTCGCTGCCGGGGCTGGTCTACGTCTTCATGGGCCCGATGTACGGCCTGGTGGCCTGCCTCGCGATGCTCGGGGTCGTCTCGCTGCACTACCTGAACATGCGGGCCGGGCTGCGAGGTGAGCGGCCCCCGCTGTTCCCGCTCACCCTGATAGGGCAGGCCGTCGTCACCTACCTGCCCGACTTCCTGCTGCCCACCGGCTACTCCGCGCTGGCCGCGCCCATGCTGGCCGGAGCGGTGCTGGTGCTGCTGCCGCTGCGCTGGGGCGCCGCCGCGGTGACCCTGATGGTCGCCTACGAGGGCGTGGCCCTGTTCGTCGGCCTGCCCGCCATAGTGATCACGCTCTTCTACGCCTCCTCGGTGCCCATCACCGGCGCGCTGACCTACGCGCTGGTCCGCCTCGTCCGCGTCTCCGCCGACCTTCAGGAGGCCAGGGCCGAGCTGGCGGAGGCGGCGGTGCTCAAGGAGCGGCTGCGCATCTCCCGCGACCTGCACGACGGCCTGGGCCGCAGCCTCACCGCCATCGCGCTCAAGGGCGACCTGGCCTCCCGGCTGCTGGATCGCGACCCGGACGCGGCCCGGGGCGAGGTGGCCGAGCTGGTCAAGGTGGCCAGGGAGGCGGCCCAGGACGTACGGCAGGTGGCGCGCGGCTACCGCGAGCTGACGCTGTCCGGCGAGGTGAACCGGGCCGTGGCGCTGCTGGAGTCGTCCGGTGTGAGCTGCCAGGCCCACCTCACCGACACCCGGCTGCCGAAACGCTCGGACGAGACGCTGGCCTGGGCGGTGCGTGAGGCGGTCACCAACGTCCTGCGGCACAGCCTGGCCACCACGTGCACGATCACCACGTCGGCGGACGCGGGGCGGCTCCGCCTGGAGGTGGCCAACGACGGCGTCACCGGTGATCGCGCCCCGGCCGGCGGCGGCCTCACCAGCCTGGCCGAGCGCGCGGGCCAGGCCGGCGGCACCCTCACCGCCACCCCCGACGGGACCGGCTTCCTGCTGGCCGTGGAGGTCCCGGCATGAGACCGGACAGTGGTCGTACCGGCACGGAAGTGGACGGCGGAGGTCCCCGCATGAGACCGGACGGTGGTCGTACAGCATGATCAGGGTGCTGCTCGCGGAGGACATGCACATGATCCGGGCCGCTCTCACGGCTCTGCTGCGGCTGGAGCCGGATCTCGACGTGGTCGCCGAGGTCACGCGGGGTGACGAGATCGTGCCCGCCGCGCTGGCGGCCCGCCCCGACGTGGCGGTCCTGGACATCGACCTGCCGGTCGTGGACGGCATCACCGCCGCCGCCTCGCTGCGCGAGCGGCTGCCGTCGTGCCGGGTCCTGGTGCTCACGGCGCTGGGGCAGCCGGGTCAGGTGCGGCGCGCGCTCGCGGCCGGCATCGAGGCGTTCCTGGTCAAGGACGCGCCCGGCGACCAGCTGGCGGACGCCATCAGGCGCACCGCGGCGGGCCTGCGCGTGCTGGACGCCGAGCTGGTGTCCTCGGCGATGGAGTACGGCGAGAGCCCGCTGACGCCGCGCGAGTCGAGCGTGCTGAAGGAGGCGGCCATAGGCTCCTCCGCGGAGGAGACCGCCTCCCGCCTGCACCTGTCGCCCGGCACCGTGCGCAACTATCTGACGGCCGCGATCACCAAGACCGGCGCCCGGAACAAGATCGACGCCATCCGCATCGCCGAGGACGCGGGCTGGCTCTGACGAAACGGCCGTCAGATGTCGGTGATGCGCAGGCCGGCGTGTGCCTTGTAGCGACGGTTGATGGAGATCATGTTGGCGGTCAGCGCCTCCACCTGGAAGGCGTTGCGCAGGCGGCCGCCGTAGACGCCGCGCACGCCGGGGATGACGTCCGCCAGGGCCCGCACCGTGTCGGTCGCCTCGCGGTCGTCGCCGAGCACGAGGACGTCCAGGTCCACCTTCTCCACGGCCGGATCCATCAGCAGCACGGCGGACACGTGGTGGAAGGCCGCGACCACCCGGCTGTCCGGCAGCACCGCCGCGGCCTGCTGGGCGGCGCTCCCCTCCGCCACGGGCAGCGCGTAGGCGCCCTGCTTGTCGAACGCGAGCGGGTTCACGCAGTCGACCACGATCTTGCCGGCCAGCTCCGTGGTCAGCGACTCCAGCAGCGCCTTGTGCCCGTCATACGGCACCGCCACGATCACGATGTCGCACCCGGCGGCGACCTCGGAGTTGGTGGCACCGCTCGCGCCCGCCCCGATGGAGTCGGCCGCCTCGCCCGCCCGCTCGGCGCTGCGTGACCCGATCACCACCCGCAACCCGGCCATGGCGAACCGTCGCGCCAGCCCTTTGCCCTGGTCACCGGTGCCGCCGAGAATGCCGATGGAAAGTCCGCTCACGTCAGTCATAAGCCAGATCATGCCAGCTTCGCCTCCGGCGGGCTCCGCCGGGCCCGCCGGAGCGGACCCGGTAAGAGCACTCGTCAGCAGTTGCCGAAGGCGGGCAGCCCGTACAGGCGCAGGGCCAGCCACTCGACGGCCAGGGGGCCGCCCTGGACGGCGCCGAGCACGTGGCTGTTCGCCGACAGGGACGCCCATCGGGCGTTCACACCGGCGGCGCAGTACTGCGTGCGCAGGGCGGCGCCGACCGCGTGCGGGATGGTCTCGTCGCCGCGCGCGTGGTAGAGGAACATCGGCGCCCGGGGCGGCGTCGAGCCGAGCCGGTTCTCGGCGAGGCGGGCCAGCCACTTGGGCTGGTTGAGCAGGTCGACGGTGCTGAGGTCGGCGAAGCGGAGGCCGGCCAGCTTGTCCAGGTCGCCCACGCAGTCGTCGGCGGCGTCGGCCAGCAGGGCGCGGCCCCGGTCGTTGAGGTCGGCCTCGAGGTCGAGCTCCGGGTAGGCGGCGTCGAGTCCGATGCCCGCGGCGGCGGCCAGGCCGAATCTGGCGGTGCCGTCCAGGTGGTCGGCCACCGCGTGCAGGTCGGCGGGGACGCCGCCGGCGGCGACGCCCTTGAGCCGGAGGTCCGGGGCGTAGGAGGGCTGGAGCTGGGCGGCCCAGCCGGCGGACGCGCCGCCCTGCGAGTAGCCCATCACGGCCACCGGGGCCCGGTTCGACAGGCCCGCGCCGGAGACGCGGGTGGCGGCCCTGATCGAGTCGAGCACGGCGTGGCCCTGGGAGACGCCCGCCATGTAGGTGTGCGTGCCGGGGGTGCCGAGGCCCTCGTAGTCGGTCACGGCGACGGCGAAGCCCTTGAGCAGGAACAGGCTGATCAGGGCGAGCTCGGCCTCGCGGCCCGCGCGCATGCTCGCCGACGGCGCGCACTGGTCGCCGAGGCCGTGGGTGCCGGTGGCGTAGCCGACGATGGGCCGGGTGCCCAGGGGATAGCGCGCCTTGGGCACCAGGAGGGTGCCGGACACGGCGTTGAGCGAGCCGGTCGCGGAGGTGGAGCGGTAGACCAGGTGCCAGGCGTTGACCGGCACCTCCAGCAGCCGGCCGGGCAGCAGGTAGACGGTGGTGGGCGCGGCGGAGACCACCTCGCCCGCCGTGGCGGCGCGTGCCGGGGCGGCGACGAGGGAGATGATCAGGAACAGGATCGCGGACACGCTGACGCGGACACGAAACTTCATGTGTGCCGTCTCTCTTGAGGGATGCGCTCACGGGACGGCGGCGCCGCGAAACCGATCGTTACCCGCTGGTAACCAGCTGTCAAGAGCCCGAATGACGGTATAACGAGATGGATTGTCAGACATGTGACGCCCGAATCCGGGAGGAAACCGGTTACCAACCGGCGCATGTCGTGCACCATGGGTTCATGGACTCAGGATCGGTGGCCTACCTGCGCGATCTCCTCGCCGAGACCGGCTGGGTCGAGCGCACCCGCGAGCTCGGCCGCGCCCTGCGCACCACCCGCTCCCCTGGCGGCCTGCTGCTGGTCGGCACCCCCGACGAGGAGCCGTGGCACCTGACCGCCCATCTCGCCGACGAGGCCCGCCTGGCGGACCTGCCGCAGCTCGCCCCCACCCTGGTGCGCTGGGCGCCCTCGGCCGGCGCACCCCCGCACCTGCGGGTCGGCCTCGACCGCATCCGGCGGACCCGGCGAGGCGAGACCCTGTTCGTGGTGGCGGAGCAGAAGGCGCCGGTCCCCCTCCTCGAACGCGTCGACGACGCCCGCCGCACCGGCGCCACCATCCTGGCCCTCGAAGGCGCCGACCGGGAGCTGTCCGGCCTGGCGCACGACGCCATCGCCATCCCGGCGAACGGCCCGGTCAGCTTCGACGGCGCCCAGCACCTGGTGAGCGCGGCCGCGGGTGAGATCCCGCAGCGCCCCGGCCTGCGCGAGCGGCTGGCCCGCCTGCTCGACCGGGTCAGCGGCCCGCGGGTGTCCGAATAGCTCAGCTCTCCTGCGGCTCGGTGGTGCGCAGATGGCCGCGGAGGGTGGCGTCCAGCCTGGCGGTGGCGGCCTCGACGATGCCGATGACGATCGCCTGCACCGGGTCCGGCTCCCCCGACCTGGTACGGCTCACCCGGGTGACCACGTCGATCCGGCGCGCCCCCACGTCCCCGAGGTCGCTGACCCGTACCTCGCCCTCGGGCACGTCCAGCAGGGCCAGCGTCGGCACGATCGCCACCCCGTGACCCGCCGCCACCAGCGCCAGCGTGGGCCCGAACTCGCCGATCACGTGCACCTTGCGCGGCTCGAAGCCGTGCAGCGCGGCGAGCCGGTCCAGCGCCTGACCGCAGGCCTTGCCGGGCTCGCTGGCCACCCACGGCACGTCGGCCAGGTCGGCGAACCCCTTCGGCTCGGGCCATCCGGGCGGCACCACGATGCGGTACTCGTCCACGAAGAGGGCGCGGGAGGTCAGTGAGGGCTGGGCGGGCTGGGGCAGGCTCATGTCCCGCTCGGTGATCAGCACGTCCACGACGCCGTGTCTGAGCTCCTGCAGGGCGGGCGGGCCGTACACCTCGTGAATGGAGGGAATGATCTTGGGGTGGCTGTCGGCGAGCTCCCGCATGGCCGGGACCAGGATGTGGTGGATCACCGTGGCGAAGGCCGCGATGCGGACCGGGCCCGCCAGCCGTTCGGTGAAGCGGGTGAGCTCGCGCCTGGCCTCGGCCAGCTCGTCCTCGACGCGCTCGGCGTAGCCGGCCAGGACGCGGCCCGCGGGAGTGAGCGAGACCCGGCGCTGGGAACGGTCGATGAGCGCCAGCCCCACCTCCCGCTCCAGCTGGGCGAGCTGCTGGGAGACCGCCGAGGAGGTGAGGTAGAGGGCCTCGGCCGCCCGCATGACGCCACCCCGGCGCGCCACTTCGTGGAGGATTCGTAACCGGCGGGGGTCGATATCCATGCGGCCGAGCTTACGCTGACGTTCAGCGATGATTAGTCGCGCTTCGCGCGCTGACGACGGGTCGGCGTGGTCGCCTCACCCGAACGAAGAGGGCGCATGATCGTCGAGCTCAGCCATCGCATCGCCGAAGGCATGGTCACCTATCCGGGGATCCCCGGGCCGCGGCTCGGCGTGCACCTCAGCCGTGCGGACTCCCGCGAGGTGTACGCGCCCGGCACCGAGTTCCACCTCGGCACGATCGCGCTGGCCGCCAACACCGGCACCTACCTCGACACTCCCCATCACCGCTACCCCGACGGCCCGGACCTGTCACAGGTGCCGGCGAGCAGGCTCGCCGACCTGCCCGGCCTGGTGGTGCGGGCCGAGGGCACGCGCGAGGTCCGGCTCAGTGAGAACTTGGACGTACGCGGCCGCGCCGTGCTCATCCAGACCGGCTGGGACCTCCACTTCGGCACCGAGAAGTACGCCGACGAGCACCCCTACCTCGCCCCGGAGTCGGCGGCGTGGCTGGCCGAGCAGGGTGCCGCGCTGGTCGGGATCGACTCCCTGAACATCGACGACACCCCGCACCGAGGCGAGCGGCCGGCACACACGCTGCTGCTGAAGGCGGGCATCGTGCTGGTGGAGCATCTGACGGGCCTGTCGGCACTGCCCGACGAGGGGTTCCGGTTCCACGCCGCGCCACCGATGATCGCCGGCCTGGGCACCTTCCCGGTACGCGCCTACGCCGTGCTGCCCTAGCCCAGAAAGCCACGGCAGTCAGAAAGCACGTCGGCCAGGAAGCCGCGGTCAGTCGTCGTCCAGGTCCGCCTCATCCCACGCCTTGTTACGGTCGGCCGCGCGCTGCAAGGCGCCGGCCGCCTCCTGCTCGCTCGCATAGGGGCCCATCCGGTCCTTGTCAGGGCAGCCCCGGTCGGGCTCGACGCGCATGTGCTTGAGGCAGAACCACCATTGGCCATCGCTCACGTCATCGATTCTGCCCCGTAGACTCGTGTTTCATGACGACACTGCTCCAGCCCGGCCGAATTTCGCCCATGCGAAAGGTTCCCGCCCAGATCGAGCGGCCGGAGTACGTCGGCAAGAAGCGCCCCAAAATCGACGAGTCCGACATCAAGACCCCCGAGACGATCGAGCGCATGCGCGTGGCCGGCCGGATCGCCGCGCAGGCCCTCGAAGAGGTCGGCAGGCACGTGCGCCCCGGCGTCACCACCGACGAGCTCGACCGGATCGGCCATGACTTCCTCGTCGACCACGGCGCCTACCCGAGCACCCTGGGCTACAAGGGCTATCCCAAATCGCTGTGCACCTCGATCAACGAGGTGATCTGCCACGGCATCCCCGACGACACCGTGCTGCGCGACGGCGACATCGTCAACGTCGACATCACCGCCTACATCGGTGGCGTGCACGGCGACACCGACGCCACCTTCCTGGTGGGCGAGGTCGACGAGGAGTCCCGGCTGCTGGTGGAGCGCACCCGCGAGGCGACGATGCGGGCGATCAAGGCGGTGGCCCCCGGCCGCCAGCTCAACGTGGTCGGCAGGGTCATCGAGGCGTACGCCAAGAGGTTCGGCTACGGCGTGGTGCGCGACTTCACCGGCCATGGCATCGGCACGAGCTTCCATTCCGGCCTGATGGTGCCGCACTACGACGACCCCGCCCTGCGGGTGGAGCTGGTGCCCAACATGACGTTCACCATCGAGCCCATGCTGACGCTCGGCACGATCGACTACGACATCTGGCCCGACCAGTGGACCGCCGTGACCAAGGACCGCAAGCGCACGGCCCAGTTCGAGCACACGATCGTGGTCACCGAGACGGGCAGCGAGATCCTCACCCTCGCCTAGGCAGCACACCCGTCACCGTCGTGCCCTCCCCGCGCACGCTGTTGACCGTCAGAGTGCCACCGAGCTCCGCGAAAGCGGCCCGCATACGGGCGATGCCCCGGGCCGCCTTCGCGGTGTCGAATCCCTGGCCGTGATCGCTGACCGTCATGCGCAGGCCACCGGCGCCCACGGTCACGGCGATCGACACGGCGGCGGCGCCACTGTGCGACTCGACGTTGGCCAGGGCCTCTCTCATCGCCGCGAGCACTCCCCCGGCGGTGCTCGGCGACACGTCGGCGGCGGGCAGCGCCCAGACCTCGACGGTGATCCCGGTCCGCTGCGACCAGTCGGACAGGCAGGCTTCGAGCGCCTCGGCCAGGCTCTCCCCCTCGCGCATACGTGTGTCTTTCGTCAACCCGAACTCCGCCTTCCTGAGGCCCGAGCAGGCGCCGGTCTGCACATGACCGGCTCCACATGTGACGCGTATCCCCGCCGATCGGACGGCAGGCGACCCCCCGGCTGCCTCATGGGGAAAGGTTACCCGCCATGCCAGAAGCGTATAGATCGAAGATAGGAGGCCATGCCCGTACGGTTATGGCATGCTCAGGCCACGTCTTTTCGGATGGCGCGTACGACGCCGGCCGCCATCGGGACGATGATCCAGCAGAGCACCGACACGGCCAGCCGGGCGGCTTGATCGCCGGTCAGGGCGCCGGCCGTCAGCGGCGCGGTGGTGGTGCCCAGGTCGAGCCATGCGGCCAGGGTCTCGCCGGTGGCGCCGAGGCGGCCGATGGCGCTCCAGGCCATCGTGGACGACAGGCAGATCACGATCGCGGCCGGCGCGTTCTGGAGCAGCAAGCCCAGCGCGAGCCCCATCGCGACCACCAGCACGCACCCCGCGGTCCAGCCCAGCAGCGCGCGCGGATCGACCGCCCAGTCGGCCGGCGCCTCCCGGACGCCGGCGACGACGGCCGTCACCGGCACCGCCACCAGGATCGCGAACAGGCACGCGGCCACCGTCACCAGCAGCGGCGGCAGGCACTTGGCCAGCAGCACCCGCGAGCGGCGCGGTTCGAGGGTGAACGTGGTCAGGGCGGTGCGGTGGCTCCACTCGCCGGTCACCGTGAGGATGCCGAGCACGGGCAGCAGCGTCCCGAACCCGATCCCGGCCGTGCCGATCAGCATGCCGAGCCGCGGACCGGCCGTCAGGCCCCGACCGGCGATCAAGGCGACCGTCAGGACGATCAGGATCACGGCCATGACCTGGCCGCTGCGCGTGTCGAAGAGCTTGCGGGTCTCCACCGCCACCAGGCGGCGGAACGGGATCGTGCTCATGCCGCGCTCCGATCGGCGTCGGCGGTCAGTTCGAGAAAGGTCTGTTCGAGGCTGCGGCCCTGGTTGAGCTCGGCGACCGTGCCCTCGGTGAGCACCCGGCCGCGGCCGATCATCACGATGTGGTCGGCGACCTGCTCCACCTCGTGCAGCAGGTGCGAACTGAGCAGCACCGAGCAGCCCGCGGCGGCCATCTCGCGCAGCAGCCCGCGCATCCACTGGATGCCCTGCGGGTCCAGGCCGTTGGCGGGCTCGTCCAGGATGAGCACCCTGGGGCGGCCGAGGAGCGCGTGCCCGATGCCGAGCCGCTGCCGCATCCCGAGCGAGTAGCCGGCGATCCGCCGCCGGCTCTCCTTGCCCGTCAGGCCGACCCGGTCGAGCACCTCTCCGACCCGCGACCTGGGCAGGCCGAGGACCATCGCGCCCAGGGTGAGGACCTCTCGCCCGGTGCGGCCGGGGTGCTGGGCGCCCGCGTCGAGCAGCGAGCCGACGTGGTAGGCGGGGCAGTCCAGCTCGGCGTACGGCCGGCCGAGGACGGTGGCCGAGCCGGCGGTGGGGCGGGACAGGCCGGACAGGACGCGCAGGGCCGTCGACTTCCCCGCGCCGTTGGGGCCGAGGAAACCGGTGACGCACCCCGGTTCGACGGTGAAGGACACGTCGTCGAGCGCCCGTACACCCCGGTAGGTCTTGCTGACATGACTGAACTCGATCATGTGTCCAGTCCATCGGACGCGGGCCCGAGCGGCATCGGACCCAGGTCCATCGATCCTGGCCTCGCGGCCACCGGAGGTAGACCCAGGTCGCTGACGCCTACGTCATTCGCCCTTGTCCGCGCGGTTGAGGCGGGCCAGGTAGTCGTTGTAGGAGTTGAGCTCCGGGTCGCCGCCCGGGGAGCGGTCGGCCTTACGGTCGCTGCGCCGGGCCGTGCGCTCCTCGCTCTGGTACCACTGCGCGGCGATGGCCAGCAGCACGATCAGGGTGGGGATCTCGCCGAAGCCCCAGGCGATGGCGCCGCCGTTCTGCTGCTCGCGCAGCAACGACTCGCCCCAGGTACGGTCGAGCTGCTCGTACCAGCCGGAGGCGATGACCGAGCCGGTCATCATCAGCGCGATGCCGAAGAAGGCGTGGAACGGCATGGTGACGAACAGCAGCAGCAGCCTGCCGACGTGCGGCAGGCGGTAGGGGCCCGGGTCGATGCCGATGACCACCCAGAAGAACAGGCAGCCGCTCAGCAGGAAGTGCAGGGTCATGATGATGTGCCCGAGATGCTCCTGCATCGCGGACTCGAACAGCGGCGTGAAGTAGAGCGCGTAGGTGGAGGCGATGAAGATCGCGGTGGCGATGGCCGGATGCCCGGCGATCTTGACGAACCTGCTGTGCAGGATCGCCGTCAGCCACTCGCGCGGCCCCCGGTCGCCGCGCTTGGCGGCGGGCTTGAGCGCGCGCAGGGCGAGGGTGACGGGCCCGCCGAGGACCAGGAAGATCGGCACGATCATGGCGAGCGTCATGTGCTCGATCATGTGCACGTCGAACATGACCTTGGCATAGCGGGCCAGGCCGCTCTGCGTGGCGATGACCAGGATCAGCACGCCGATGAACCAGGACACGGTGCGGCCCTTGGGCCACGAGTCGCCGCGCCGCGCGAGCCTGATGACGCCCGCGCCGTAGAGGCCGGCGAGCACGGCGGCCACGATCGCGAAGAACAGGTCGAACCACCACAGGGAGGCGATGTTCGCCAGCGAGATGGGCGGCGGGACCGGGTAGCCGAGCAGGTCGAAGGCTCGGCCGGCGGGCAGGCTGACGGGCGGCGGGGGCGTGCGCGCCAGCGCCACGGCCAGGCCGACGGTGGCGAGCATGAACAGCAGCTCGCCGCCGGCCAGCCGGGCGAACGCGCGCGGCCTGCCCGCGGTGAGCTCCACCAGCGTGCGCTGCCGGTGCCACCAGCCCACGTAGCCGAGCAGCACGAAGGCCACGATCTTGATCACGATCAGCACGCCGTAGCTGGACGTCCACAGGTCGGACACGTCGGCCAGCCGGGCCACCACACTCGCCAGCCCGGACACGCCGACCCCGGCATAACACCACACGGCCATCCGGGAGAAGCGGTCGGCCGCCACGTCGAGCTGCGGCTTCTTCAGCAGGGCGTGCAGCGCGAGCACCGCCAGCCCGCCGACCCACAACGCCAGCGTGAGCAGGTGCAGCGCCAGACCGGTGGTGGCCAGGCCGTGGTTGGGCGAGGACGCCGAGTGCCCGGTGAGCGCCGGCGGCAGCAGCGCGGCCAGCGCGAACAGCAGCAGCGCGCCCGAGGCTCCGGCGGTGATGGCGCCCCGCGAGAACAGCGCGATCGACACGCCGAACAGCAGCACGAGGGTGAGCGCGATGCCGGGGCTCTCCTGGGTGGCGTAGCCGACCAGGAAGCTGCGGTTGAGGATCTCCGGCACCGACCTGGCCCACACGTCGGAGACGCTGAACACCATGGTGAGGAAGGCCGCCCCGGCCCAGGCCAGCGCCGCCCACGAGGCGGCCCGGACATAGCCGAGCGCGGTCTTGCCGAGCATGCCCTTGTCGTTGGGCAGCAGGAGTGTGGCCGCCAGCAGCAGGCCGACGGTGGTCAGACCGGCCACGTCCAGGAACAGCTTGGAGATCGGCAGCCCCCAGCGCGTGACCACGCCGGAGGAGGGCACGCCCAGGATGATCCGGGGGAAGGCCGCGCCGCCGGCGATCATGGCGATCACCAGGCCGGCGACCGCCGCGACGACCGCCGCCAGCCCGAGCCGGGCGGCTCTGGTCATGGCTTCTTCTTCCGCGCGCTGAGCAGGAACCCGACGCCGATGCCGACGAGCGCGCCGACGACGACCAGCAGCCAGATCGGGAACGAGGTCGTGGCCTCGTTCTCGGCCGCCACCGGCTCGGCCGAAGTCTCGGCCGGCGCCTGGGCCGGTGACGCTTCGGGAGAAGCGGCCGGGGCGGCGGACTCGGTGGCTTCGGGGCTCGCCGCCGTCGGCGACTGCGACGGCGTGGCGCCCTTCACCGTGAAGGGGATCTCGCCCTCGATCGGGTGCCCGTCGGAGGAGACCACCCGGTAAGCGATCACATACTTTCCGTCGGACAGCTCGCCCTTGAGCTTCTGCGTCACCACCGGCCCGTCCAGGTCCGGCTTACCGGCCTGGAACTGGGCCTCACCGGCACCGCGCACGATGACGAACGGCATCCGCACACTGCCGGTGAACTCCAGCGTGACCTCGTCGAGAGTCTTGACCGTGGCGTCCTTCGCCGGGTCACTGCTCTTGAGCGCGTCGTGAGCCAGAGCGGGCGCGGCGGTGGCGAGCACGAACAGGGCAGCGAGAATCGCGGCGGCGGCCGCGAACGGGGATTTCTTCATGGCACCCCAAGGCTACCGACGCGTCCGCCCGGTCCGGACTCGACCGCTACAATTCGCCCTCCGCGATCCGCTCCCTACAGTCCGGCACAGGCCAGTGCGCGCTCATAGGCCTCGACCGCGCCGTCGGCGTCGCCCATGTGCTCCAGCGTCTCGGCCGTGGCGAGCCACGAGCCCGCGGACTGGTAGGAGGAGGGCAGCGGCGTCAGCGCCTCACGGATCCGCTCCAGGTGCCGCCCGGCCTTGGCGACGTCGCCGCGCACGCTGTGCGCCCGCCCCAGCAGCAGCTGCGTCTCCGGCACCTGGTTCATGCCCGAGGCCGACAGCAGTTCGTCGGCGGCGTGCCCGTGCTCGATCGCCTTGTCGATCTCGCCGGTCATGAACTCGACGCTGGCCAGCTCGGTCAGCGCCCGCGCCCGGTCGATCACGCTGGTGGAGCTCTGCTCCTGCTCGCTGATGGCGCGCTTGAGCTGCTGGGCCAGCTTGGCCGCCTCCTGCGGCTGCACGCGCCGCTTGAGCTGCGCGTGCGCGACCCGCATCTTGGCCAGCAGGCGCGGCTGCTCGGTCTCACTCATCAGCGCCAGGGCGCGCTCGGTGAAGACCAGGGCCTCCTCGCGGTGGCCGGTGTGCTCGGCGGTGTAGGCGGCGTTCCAGTTGGCGGCGGCCATGGCCCTGGGGGTGCCGAGCGCCTCGGCCGCGTTGAGCAGCTCGGCGGCGAACTGCCTGGCGCGCAGGTGATCGCCGCGCACGAGGTAGGCGGCCAGCAGGGTCGCGCCCAGCTCGACCAGCAGGTCGGACCAGCTGGGCCGGGCCGAGGCGCCCAGGACGCGCTCGCCGATCTCGACCGCCTCGGTCAGCCGGTTGCTCTGGCGGTAGACCCGGCACAGCGCGATGGCGACCTCGATCCGACGGTCCGTGGGCAGCTCCTCGCTCTGCAGATGGTGCAGGATCTCGATCGCGCCGTCGCGGTCGCCGCACGCCTCCGTGGCAAGGGCCAGGCCGAATTCGGTGTCTTGACGTAGTGACGCGAGACCTGTCAGGTTGTTGTCCGCAAGCAGCTCGGCGAAGCGGGAGCGAGCCTCCTGGACTTCACCGTTCTCCAGCGCCAGCCTGGCGTAACCAAGTGAGAGCTCGATGTCCTCCATCTGCTCGGCGGTGACGCCGTTGATGAGGTACGAGAGCGAGCAGTCGAGTTTCTGGGCGAGCAACTCCAGAACAGCAGGAGTGGGGGTACGCTTGCCACTCTCGATCAAGGAGACATAGCTGTCAGACAACTCGGGATGCGCGAGCTGGGCCTGAGACAGACCACGCTGCCGCCTCACCGTCTTGATACGGAGTCCGACTAGGTCAGATGTGGTCACGGTCGCCACTCCCTGAGATGATAAGTTCCGAGCAAAACCCGCAGATCGTCGAGGGAGATCCTCATGCGTACGCGCCTTACCCTGTCCGCACTCGTTGCCTTGCTCGCGGCCCTCGTGGCCGTCGGCAGCCATAGTACGGCCGCAACCGCCACAACGTCTGCCCCCTCGGCCCCCATGGCCGCCATGGTCGACGAGCTGTGCTGCTGAGCCATGACCTGGGCAGTGGCGCCTCAGCCGTCCCAGCCGACGAGCTACACGGTGTCCACCTGAGATTTGACGCTAACATTTCTTCTCTATAACGACCATATGCTCTCCGCCAGACCCCGCTGCGCAGCGGTTCTTCGCTGTTCCAGGATGATCCGGCCTACGCTGCCGTAGCCCGGACGGTCTGCTTTCGTGTGGGGAGTCGTACGGCTGACGACCTCGGCCTTCTCGGCCCCGTGTCCGCCGCAGGCGGCGCGGTGATCGACCTCGGCTCCCCACGCCCCCTCCTGAGCGGTCAGCCGGCCTTGAGCGCCAGGAAGAAGTCCACCCGGTCCGCCATCGTGGACAGATCCTTGCCGGTGAGCTCCTCCACCCGTTTGACCCGGTAACGAACCGTGTTGACGTGCACGTGCATCCGCTCGGCGCAGGCGTTCCAGGACCCGGCGCAGTCGAGGAAGGTGCCGAGGGTGCGTACGAGCTCTGACTGGTGTCGGGCGTCGTAGGCGCGCAGCGGCCCCAGCAGGCGGTCCGCGAACGAGGCGCGCACGTCACCGGGGACGGTGGCCAGCAGCAGCGCGTGGGTGTAGATTTCGTCGCTCGTCGCCACCCCGCCCGACCGGGCCCGGGCCAGCCGCACCGCGTGCCCTGCCTCGTCGATGCCCCCCTTGAGCGCGGCCGCCCCGATCAGCGCGCCGCTCATCCCCACGCTCGCGCGCATCCCCGGCAGCGCGCCGAGCACCTCGGCCCCCGCGCGCAACCGCCCGGCCAGCTCCGCCACGGTCCGTCCACGCAACGGCACCACCGCCACCGCCCCGTCACCGCCCACCCCGTCACCGCCCGCCCCGTCGCCGCCCGCCGCGGCGACCACCTCCCGCCCGAGCAACTCCTCCAGAATCCACCCGTCCAGCAGGTCCCCCTCCCCCCGCCGCCCGCCCACCACCGCGCCCCCTCCGGCCCCGGCGCCCGAACCGGCGCCGCTGCCGCCCGCGGACGCATCACCTCTCGACCCCGCACCGCTCCCGCTCCCCGCACCCGGGCGGGTGCCGGCGCTCGGTCCCGCACCGCCGCCGCTCCGCGCACCCGGGCGGGGGTCGGCGCTGGGGTCCGTGCCGGCGGTGACGATGGTGTACGGCTCGGTGTCGGTGAGGCCGCAGGTGCGCAGGCGGGCGCTGAGCTCGGCCGGGTCGGCGCCGGACGTGGCGCCCTGGACGAGGCGGGCGATGAGGCGGCGCTCGACCCGTCGTCCTTCCTCCATCCGGCCGCGTTCCAGCTCGACGCAGGCCGCGAGCTCGTAGCCGAGGTCGGGGCGGTCGAGCAGGTCGCCGTCGCAGGCCAGCGCCCAGCCCGCCGCGCGGTGGCCACGGCCGACGCCGAACACGGTCTGTCCCCCGGCCAGGCAGGGCAGCCGGGGCGCGGTCAGGTAGGCCCGCGCCAGCCGTACCGGATCCTCCGGGGAGCCGATGATCACCTGGCCGACGGCGGAGACCACCGCGCCCGTGACGCCGAGCTCCGCGGCGGTCAGCGCGAACAGCTCGGGCAGGCCGCCGTCGGCGACGGCGGCGAGCAGGCGGCGGTGGCGGCCGAGCGCGTCGCGGGCGTCGCCCGACAGGCGCGGCGTCACCAGCTCGGTCAGGGCGGCGAAGGAGGTTTCGGTGGGCACTTCCAGCAGCGGCAGGCCGGCCTGCTCGCAGGCGCGGACCAGGTCCTCGGGCACGTGTCCGAGGTGGGCCTGGCCGGCGCCGAGCGCCGCCACCCCGGCCTGCGCCAGGGCGGCCACGAAGCGCGCGGAGTCGGCGGGCGAGTGCCGCCACATCAGCCCGGTCAGCACCAGCTCGCCGCCCGACAGGTAGCGGCCCGGTTCGGGCAGGTCCGTGATGTGCACGGTGCCGAACGTGCGGCCGGGGTCGCCGGCGAGCAGGCTGAGGCGCAGTTCCTCGATGGCCAAAAGGTCACTTATCCGCACTTGGAGGAATATACAAGTCGGCCGGTCAACCCCTTACCCCGATTTCACGCCGCGCGCATTCCGGGTGGCGGGCGGCGGTGCTCTACTCGGAGGATGTCTACTCGAAGGATGACGGAGACGGCGAGTCAGGCGCGGCAGGGGGTCGGCGTCAGCGCGCAGCGGCCGGACGCGGTGCTGAAGGTCACCGGCGAGTTCGCGTACGCCTCGGATCTGTGGCTGGAGGGCATGGTCTGGGGCGCGACGCTGCGCAGCCCGCACGCCTCGGCCTGGATCCGCGGCGTCGATGTGGGCCCGGCGCTGGCGATCCCCGGGGTGCGCGCCGTGCTGACGCACGAGGACGTGCCGGGCGAGAAGTTCTACGGGCTGGACGTCAAGGATCAGCCGGTGCTCGCCATCGACCAGGTGCGTTACCAGGGAGAGCCGGTGGCTCTGGTGGCGGCCGACCATCCGGAGACGGCGCGCAGGGCGGCGGCGGCGATCGTGGTGCGGTACGAGCCCCGCGCAGCCGTGACAGACCCCCGCGAGTCCCGAAATTTCGTCAGATATCAGCCGGTGCGCAAGGGCGACACTTTCGAGGCCGACGTCGTGGTCACCGGCGAGTACGAAGTCGGCATGCAGGACCAGGCCTTCCTCGGCCCGGAGTCCGGCCTGGCGGTCCCCGCCGAGGACGGCGGCGTCGACCTCTACATCGCCACCCAGTGGCTGCACGTGGACCGCGACCAGCTCGCCCCCTGCCTGGGCCTGCCGCCGGACAAGGTGCGGCTGACCCTGTCCGGCGTCGGCGGCGCGTTCGGCGCCCGGGAGGACCTGTCGATGCAGGTGCACGCCTGCATGCTGGCGCTGCGCCTGAACCGCCCGGTGAAGATCTCCTACGGCCGCGAGGAGTCGTTCTTCGGCCATGTGCACCGCCACCCGGCCCGGATGCGCTACGAGCACGGCGCCACCCGCGACGGCAGGCTCGTCTACGTCAAGGCCGACATCCTGCTCGACGGCGGCGCCTACTGCTCCTCCTCCCCCGCGGTCGTCGGCAACGCCGCCTCACTCGGCGCGGGACCGTACGAGGTGCCGAACGTCCGGGTGGACGCGACCGGCGTCTACACCAACAACCCGCCCTGCGGCGCGATGCGCGGCTTCGGCGCGGTGCAGGCCTGTTACGCCTACGAGTCGCAGATGGACCGGCTGGCCGAGGCGTGCGGCCTGTCGCCGGTGGAGGTCCGGGTGCGCAACGCGGTCTCCCAGGGCTCCGCGCTCATCACCGGCCAGGTGATCGACTCACCGGCGCCGCTCGCGGACATGCTGCGCGACCTGGAGAGCTTCCCCCTGCCGGCCCCCGCCGGGCAGGACCTGCGCGCGCTGCCCGGCGGCGTCTCGCAGACCACCCATGGCGAGCAGGTGCGGCGGGGCGTCGGCTACGGCGTCGGGATCAAGAACATCTGCTTCTCCGAGGGCTTCGACGACTACTCCACCGCCCGGGTACGGGCCGAGCTGGTCGGCGGCGAGCCGCACGTCACGGTGCACACGGCGGCGGCCGAGGTGGGGCAGGGGCTGGTGACGATCCAGGCGCAGATCGCCCGGACCGAGCTGGGCGTCGAGCAGGTGACCGTGGCGACCGCCGACACCTCGGTCGGCTCGGCGGGCTCGTCCTCCGCCTCGCGGCAGTCGTACGTCACCGGGGGCGCGGTGAAGGCCGCCTGCGAGGCCGTACGGGAGCGCTTCGGCGGGCTGCCGGCCCGGGAGGCGCTGGAGAAGTTGGGCCCGATCGAGGAGACGCGCGAGTACCGGCACCGGCCCACCTATCCACTGCATCCCGAGACCGGGCAGGGGGACTCGCACACCCAGCTCGCGCTGTGCGTGCACCGGGCGGTGGTGG
Source organism: Nonomuraea glycinis (assembly GCF_035920485.1). GTDB lineage: Bacteria > Actinomycetota > Actinomycetes > Streptosporangiales > Streptosporangiaceae > Nonomuraea > Nonomuraea glycinis. The sequence goes on along the minus strand of NZ_CP109166.1, from coordinate 6,221,223 downwards.
ACGTGGACGTGGAGCTGGGCCTGGTGAAGGTGGTGGAGCTGGCGGCGGTGCAGGACGTGGGCCGGGTGCTCAACCCGCAGGCGCTGGAGGGGCAGATCCACGGCGGATCGGCGCAGGGCCTGGGGCTGGCGCTGATGGAGGAGATCCAGGTGCGCGACGGCGTGGTGCTGAACCCGTCCTTCACCGACTACCTGATCCCCACCATCCTCGACATGCCACCGATGACGCTGAAGATCCTGGAGAATCCGGACCCGGCGGCGCCGTACGGACTGCGCGGCGCGGGCGAGCCGCCGACGCTGTCGTCCACCCCCGCCATCGCGGCCGCCGTGCGGGCGGCGACCGGGCTGCGGTTGACTCGGGTTCCGATCAGACCCGAGGATATCGCCTTGGTTCATAACGGGGAGGGATCTCATGGCAGATGCGCGTGAAGTAGCGAAAGTGGAGTTCGAGCGGTTCGACACCGATGGTGACGGCCTGCTGACGGCCGCCGAGATCAGGCAGGCCAACCAGGCGCTGGGCGGGCTCGGCGCCTCCGAGTCGGAGATCGAGGCGTTCATCGCGGGCGCGGACAGCGACGGCGACGGGCGGATCGGGCTGGAGGAGTTCGCCGCGCTGGTCGGCGGCGGGCGGCACGAGCAGGCGTGATCACGTCCCCCGCCGGGTAGGCAACCCGCACTCCCCCTTGATCGTGGAGGGGGACGGCGGTGCTCGACAGGTTCTTCGAGCTGTCCGGGCGGGGGACGACCGTCGGCCGTGAGGTGCGGGGCGGCATCACCACGTTCATGGCGATGGCGTACATCATCCTGCTCAATCCCATCATTCTGGGCGGCGCGCAGGACGTCACCGGCGCGAAGCTGACGATCGCGCAGCTCACCACGTCGACCGCGCTGGCGGCGGCGATCTCCACACTGCTCATGGCCGTGATCGGCAACGCGCCGCTGGCGCTGGCCGCCGGCCTCGGGCTGAACGCGGTGGTGGCCTACCAGGCCGCGCCGTTCATGACCTGGCCGCAGGCGATGGGGCTGGTCGTGCTCGAAGGGCTGATCATCATCGTGCTCGCGGTGACGGGGCTGCGCACACTGATCATGAACGCCATCCCGCTGGCGCTCAAGCACGCCATCAGCGTCGGCATCGGGCTGTTCATCGCGCTCATCGGCCTGGTGGACGCCGGGTTCGTGACGCGCGGCAGCGGCACGCCCGTGCAGCTCGGCGCGACCGGGCGACTGTCGGGCTGGCCGGTCGCGGTGTTCTGTTTCGGGCTGCTGCTGATGATCGCGCTGTTCGTCCGCGGGACGCCGGCGGCCATCCTGATCAGCATCGTGGTGACGGCGGTCCTGGCCATCGTGGTGAACGGGCTGGCCACCATCGAGCCGGGAGCGTGGGGGGTGGTGACGCCCCGGGTCCCCGAGGCGCTGGTGTCGGCGCCGGACTTCGGGCTGGTGGGCCAGTTCGACCTGTTCGGCGGCTTCGCCCGCGCGGGCGCGCTGACCGCGACCGTGGTGCTGTTCACCCTGGTGCTGTCCGGGTTCTTCGACGCGATGGGCACGATCATCGGCGTCAGCGACGAGGCCGGGCTGGTGGACGAGCGCGGCCGGGTGCCGCGGCTGGGCCGGATCCTCACCGTGGACGGCGTCGGCGGGGTGATCGGCGGGGTGGTGAGCGCGTCGGCCGGCACGGTCTTCGTCGAGTCGGCGGCGGGGGTCGGCGAGGGGGCGCGGACCGGGCTGGCCAGCGTGTTCACCGGGGCGCTGTTCGGGCTGACGCTGCTGTTCACGCCGCTGGCCGCGGTGGTGCCCGCCGCCGCGGCCGCGCCCGCGCTGGTGCTGGTGGGGGCGCTGATGATGATGCAGAGCAAGAACGTGCCGTGGCAGGACCTGGAGCTGGCCATACCCGCGTTCCTGACGATCTCGCTGATGCCGTTCACGTACTCGATCACGAACGGGGTGGGCGCCGGGGTGATCGCCTACACGCTCATCAAGGCGGCGCGGGGGAAGTTCGCCGAGATCCCGTGGCTGCTCTGGGCGGTCTCGCTGCTCTTCCTGGCCTACTTCGGGATCAACGCGCTGGAGGAGCTGCTCGTCTAGCGCAGGTCCGCGCTGTTGCAGGCCACGCCGTTGTTGTCGAGGTCGGGGTACCACGCGTACTCCGGGTGCAGGCCCTTGGTGTAGGGGCCGTATCCGGCCGCCTTGGCCTGCCGGCAGGTGTCGTACTTGGGGTTGAGCGCCGCGTCCCCGCCGGTCGGGTTTCCGGTCGTGTCGCCCGGCGTGCCCGCGCCCGTGGGCGTGCCTCCCGTGGGCTGACCCGCGGGAGTTGTGGGCTGCCCGGCGGGGTCCGTCGGCTGCCCGGCGGGGTCCGTCGGGCTGCCGGCGGGGTCCGTCGGGCTGCCGGCGGGGTCCGTCGGGCTGCCGGTGGGGCTGCCTTCGGCGCCGAGCAGTCGGGTGACCAGCGCCTCGGCGTCCGCCTTGGCGAACCCGACGATGCTCAGGCTGTCGCCGTCCATGCTCTGGGTGACGACGGGCGCGGCCACGACCGTCCTCGGCACCAGCACGACCGCGATCTGCCGCTGGTCGGGCACCTGCTCGTCGATGAGGTCCACCAGCCTCTGCTTGTACGCCGGCGCGACCGCGATGCGGACCGAGTGGGTGCCGTCCTTCTCCCGCACCGCCTCGATCTGCTGCACGGCGTTGACCGTGACGCCGTCCTCCAGCAGGTAGCAGGTGGCCTGGGTCTCGTCGAGCGCGGCCTCCTCATCGGGGCACGGCGCCGGCTTCGTCTCCCGTACAGGAGCGAAGTGGATCGGCGTGGCCAGCCGCCGGGGCGGTGCGCCGCCGAGCAGCGGGGAGTCGGGGCTCTTGGTCATCAGGACGGCGATGGTGCCGAGCACGCCCGCGACCAGCACCACCAGGACGAGCGAGACGATCAGCACGATGGTGGTGAGCCTGCTCGCCTGCGGATGCCCCGGATCCGCGGGTGGCGGCTCTTCCGGCTTGTCCATCGATGACGTCCCCATCCTGACGTTTCGGGCTGCCGGTGAGCTTATCGAGGACCGTCGGAAGCCGGGTAATCCGGTGAACGAATCTCGCCTTCCTGCCAGAAGGGGGAGAATGGAGAAAGAACTACGACATTCCCACAGTTCAGCGGAAACGGGGTGGGACCCATGAAGGTCGGAGTTCCCCGCGAGGTCAAGAACACCGAACATCGGGTGGCGCTCACTCCGGCGGGCGCCCACGAGCTGGTACGCCACGGCCACCAGGTCTTCGTCGAGCGGGAGGCGGGTCTCGGCTCCGCCGTTCCGGACGCCGACTTCCAGTCGGCGGGCGCGGCCGTCCTGCCGGACGCGGACGCGGTCTGGGCCGGGTGCGACCTGATCCTCAAGGTCAAGGAGCCGGTCGCCGAGGAGTACCACCGGATGCGCAAGGGGCAGGTGCTCTTCACCTACCTGCACCTGGCCGCCTCGCCGGCGTGCACGCGGGCGATGCTGGACTCGGGGGTCACCGGCGTCGCCTACGAGACCGTGCAGACGTCCGACGGCCGCCTCCCCCTGCTCGCGCCCATGTCCGAGGTCGCGGGCCGGCTGGCGCCCCAGGTCGGCGCCTATCACCTGATGAGTTCCCAAGGCGGCAGGGGCGTCCTGATGGGCGGCGTCTCCGGCGTGTACGCGGCCAAGGTGGTGGTGATCGGCGCGGGCGTCTCCGGCATGAACGCGGCCGCCATCGCGCTCGGCATGCAGGCCGAGGTGCTCCTGCTGGACACCAACATCGACAAGCTCCGGCAGGCGGACCTGATCTATCAGGGCCACTGCCAGACGGTCGCCTCCAACATCCTGGAGATCGAGCGGGCCGTCCTGGAGGCCGACCTCGTCATCGGGGCAGTCCTGATCCCCGGCGCCAAGGCGCCCAGGCTGGTGACCGACGAGCTGGTCAGCCGGATGAAGCCCGGCTCGGTGCTGGTGGACATCTCCATCGACCAGGGCGGCTGCTTCGAGAACTCCCGCCCGACCACGCACGCCGAGCCGATCTACCCGGTGCACGACTCGATCTTCTACTGCGTGGCCAACATGCCGGGCGCGGTCCCGCACACCTCCACCTTCGCGCTCACCAACGTCACGCTCCCGTACGCGCTGGCGATCGCGGACCACGGCTGGGCGGCGGCGATGCGCCGCGACAAGGCCCTGGCCCTCGGCCTGAGCACCCACGAGGGCCGCCTCACCAGCGAACCGGTGGCCGAGGCGCACGGCCTGGACTGGGTACCGGCCGAAGACGTGCTCGACTGAGCCGGGGTGCCCGAGGAGGACGTGTCCGGCTTCGCCGGGGTGCCGGAAAGGATGTGCTCGGCCCCGCCCGGACCCGCGTCACCGTCGCTCGGTGACCGTCTTGAGGTGGTGGTTACGCCGCAGGATCAGCCGGGTCATGTGCCGGCGCAGCACCAGCGCCTCGGCGATCCGCCCCAGCGGTCCGGCGGGGGCGGCGAAGTCGATCACGTCCCGCATGAGGGTGCCGCCGTCGCCGTCGGCCTCGAAGCGGTGCTCGTGCCACCAGTGCCGGAAGGGCCCCGCCACCTGCTCGTCGACGAACGACACGGGCGGGTCGCACGCGGTGATGGCCGAGGTCAGGTGCCAGGTGACGGCGAAGTGCCGGGCCCGCCAGGTGACCTGGTCGCCCAGTGCGAGCCGGCCGGACGTGACCCCGGCCACGGCCCGCTCACCTGAGGCGCTCATGGAGGCGGTGTGCGCCTCCACCGACAGCGACTCCGCGAAGATCCGCTCAGGGGGCGCGAAGATGTGGGTGATGACCTCGAAGCGTGTCACGGCCCTGAGCGTACGATCCCCTGGGCGGTCTCTCCACGCCCAGGGGATCTGCGCTTTACTGCTGCGACTGTGACGGCATCGGGCTGGCCGGGGCCTGGGTCTGCTGGGGCTGCTCCGGCTGCGGGAGCGGGGCCTCGTCGGCGGTGGTGGTGATGGCCTGCGGGCCGCCGCACGTGGCGCCGGGCTCAGGGGTGTCCTTGCCGTTCTGGTAGCGCTTGATGAACGCGGTCAGCTTCGGGTCGTCAGGGTTGTCCAGCTTGAGCTGGTGTCCCCAGGACGAGGCCACGATCGGCGAGGGCAGGTTGGGGAACGGGCTGACCAGCATGTACTCCTGCTGACCCGTCGAGCCCGCCACTTCCTTGAGCTTGTCCACCTGGGCCTGGGGCAGGTCGGGGCGGTAGGTGATCCAGAGGGCGCCGTGCTCCAGGGAGTGGACGGCGTGCTCGTTGTGGATCGGCTTGTCGTAGACGGCGCAGGCCTGCCAGTAGCCGTTGTGCTCGCCACCGACCGGCGGGGTCTCCTTGTAGGCGACCGTGCTCGCCACGTGCTTCCCGCCGTCGTACGCGACGCTGGTCACGCCGTCGAGCGAGGACACCCGTGACTGCTCGATCAGGTAGTAGCCGACCAGGCCGACGAGCAGCACGACGACGAGACCGCCCGACCCCCACATCAGCAATGCGGTGCGACGCTCTTTGCGCTGCTGCTGGACGCGCATCTTCTGCAGATGCTCGCGCCGCGCCTGCGCTTTCTCCTTCGTCATCGTTCCTCCATCGGCGTACCAACTCGGGTCACCCTATGCCACTGGGACGTATGCGGAGAATAAGGCCCAGATAAGCATGCGATCACAACTGGACCAGGGGCTGGGTAGGCTGTTACACGCCATGGAGAAACCCGCAGGAAGATCCCTCTACGTCGCCCTCGCCGTCCTGGTCGTCGCCGCCGCCGCGTTGTTCCTCGTGTTCGGTGGCCGGGGCGCGCCCGGTGACGCCTCGCCCGAGGCCGGGTTCGCCCGCGACATGGCCACGCACCACGCGCAGGCCGTCGCCATGTCGTTCACGATCAGGGACAAGAGCGAGTCCGGAGAGATCAAGAACCTCGCCTTCGACATCATCAACACCCAGGCCAACCAGCGGGGCATGTTCCTGGGCTGGCTGGAGCAGTGGGAGCTCACCCAGTCGACGGACCTGCGGCCGATGCGATGGATGAGCGGCGGCCACGGCCACACCCAGGTGTCGGCGTCCGCGTCGGCGGAGACCATGCCCGGCATGGCCTCCGCGCAGGAGCTGGCCGAGCTGGAGAAGCTGACGGGCGCCGAGGCCGAGGTGCTGTTCCTGCAGCTCATGATCCGCCACCACCAGGGCGGCGTGGAGATGGCCGAGGGCCTGCTCAAGCTGTCGGACCGGACGGAGGTGGTCAGGATGGCACGCAAGATCGTCGACGGCCAGCAGGCCGAGATCGTGCTCATGACGGACCTGCTCGCCCGCAGGGGCGCCTCCCTGTCGTCCTGAGATGGGCCCCGGACGGATGAGCGCGGACGGATGAGCGCGGACGGATGAGCGCGGACGGATGAGCGGATACAGATGAGCGCGGACGCGGTCGTGGTGGGGTCGGGGCCGAACGGGCTCGTGGCGGCCGTGACGCTCGCCCTGGCCGGGCGCGAGGTGCTGCTGCTGGAGGCGGCCGACCGGTTCGGCGGCGGGCTTCGCTCGGCGGAGCTGACGCTGCCCGGCCGGGTGCACGACCTGGGCGCGACCGTGATGGCGATGGCCCTGGCCTCCCCCGCGATGCGTGAGCTGGATCTGGCGGGCGTCGAGTTCGTCCATCCTCCGGTGGCCGCCGCGCATCCGCTGGACGACCGCCCCGCCGTGCTCGTGCACCGCGACGTACGCCGTACCTGCGAAGGGCTGGGACGGGACGCGGCGGTGTGGCGGGCGACGGCGGGGGTGGTGGCGCGGGCCGGGTTCCCGCTCACCGACCTGCTGCTGAAGCCGCTGGGCCCGTGGGGCGCGCGGCAACTGCGACCCGCCACGCTCGCCGCCGGCGTGCGGTTCGGGGTGCCCGCCGCGCTGCCCGCCACGACGCTCGGGCGGCACGGGTTCAGGACCGTGGCGGGGCGCGCACTGCTGGCGGGCATGGCCGCGCACTCGATGCTCGACCTGCGCGCGCCGCTGACCGGCGGGTACGGCCTGACCCTCGGCGCGCTGGCCCACCTGGTGGGCTGGCCGCTGGTCAAGGGCGGTTCCCAGGTGCTGGCCGACGCCCTGGTCGCCCTGCTGCGCAAGCTGGGCGGCCAGGCGGTGAGCGGCCACCGGGTGCACCGGCTGGCCGAGCTCGACGCGGAGATGGTGGTGCTCGACGTGTCACCGGAGCAGTTCCTGCGGATGGCCGAGCTGCCCGCTCCCTACCGGCGGCGGCTGGCCCGGTTCCGGCGCGGGCCGGGGGTGTTCAAGCTGGACTGGGCGCTCGACGGGCCGGTGCCGTGGCGCGATCCGGCGGTGGCGGAGGCGGGCACCGTGCACCTGGGCGGCACGCTGGAGGAGATCACGCTCAGCGAGGCCGAGACGGCCGCCGGACGGCACTCGCCGCGCCCGTACGTGCTGCTGGTGCAGCCGTACGCGGCCGACCCGAGCCGGGGCGGGCACACGCTGTGGGCCTACTGCCATGTCCCCAACGGGTCAGCGGTGGACATGACGGGCGCGATCGAGGCGCAGATCGAGCGGTTCGCGCCGGGGTTCCGGGAGCGGGTGCTGGCCCGGCACGTGATGGGACCGGCCGCGCTGGAGGCGGCCAACGCCAACCTGCTGGGCGGCGACATCGGCGGCGGGCTGGCCAGCCTGGGGCAGTTCGTGAAGCGACCGGTCTGGTCACCGGCCCCGTGGCGCACCCCGCTGCCGGGTGTCTTCCTCTGCTCGGCCTCGACCCCACCGGGCCCCGGGGTGCACGGCATGGGCGGCCACCAGGCCGCCCGCCTGGCACTCAAAGGCTGACCCTGAGCCTGGGCCCAGCGCAGCCCCGGGGGCCAGGCGCTGTCCCTGGACCTGGCGCTCAAGCGCTCGATGCCGGCCTGCCGCCCGGAGATCGCGGTCAGGGGGTCTGAACGCCCAGTTCCTCGGCCACCGCGGCGGCGAAGGCGTCCACGTCGGCCTCGGTGGTGTCCCAGGCGCACATCCAGCGGACCTCGCCCGTCGCCTCGTTCCAGGTGTAGAAGCGGAAGCGCTTCTGCAGGCGCTGGGTGACGTCGGCGGGCAGGACGGCGAAGACCGCGTTGGCCTCGACGGCGCGCGGCACCTCGACGCCGGGCAGGTCGCGCACGGCCTCGGCCAGCCGCCTGCCCATGGCGTTGGCCTGCCGGGCGTTGCGCAGCCACAGGTCACCGGAGAGCAGCGCCTCGAACTGCGCGGACACGAACCGCATCTTGGACGACAACTGCATGAACGTCTTGCGGATGTAGTCGATGCCGGCGGCCGCCTCCGGGTTGAGCACCACGACCGCTTCGCCGTACAGCAGGCCGATCTTCGTGCCGCCGAAGGAGAGGACGTCCACGCCCGCGTCGGTGGTCAGCGCCCGCAGGGGCACGTCGAGGGCGGCGGCGGCGTTGGTGAGGCGGGAGCCGTCGAGGTGGACGAGCAGGCCGCGCTCGTGCGCGTGCGCGCAGATCGCGGCGATCTCGTCGGGGGTGTAGACGGTGCCGAGCTCGGTGGTGTTGGAGAGGGACACGACCTTCGGCTGGGCACGGTGCACGTCGCCGAAGCCCCACGCCTGGCGGTCGATGAGCTCGGGGGTGAGCTTGCCGTCGGGCGTGGGGACGGTCAGGAGCTTGATGCCGCCGGCCACCTCGGGCGCGCCGCCCTCGTCGGTGTTGATGTGCGCGGTCTCGGGACAGATGACCGCTTCCCAGTGGGCGGTCATGGCGCGCAGGGAGATGACGTTCGCGGCGGTGCCGTTGAAGACCGGCCAGGCCCGCGCCCGGTCGCCGAAGTGGCGCCGGAAGACGTCCTGCAGGGCCTCGGTGTAGACGTCGTCGCCGTAGGAGATCTGGTGGCCGCCGTTGGCCTCGGCGATGGCCTGGAGGATCTCCGGGTGCACGCCGGCGTAGTTGTCGCTGGCGAAGCCCTTGAGCCGGGGGTCGTGCCGAATCACGTGGTGAGGTCCAATCGGGTCGCGTTGACCTGCGCGGCGGGCCGGTCGTAGAGCCCGCCGATCGCCTCGGCGAGGTCGCGTACGTCGGTGAAGCCGGGGAAGCGGGCGTCCGGTCTGGCGGCGCGCATGGCGTCGTTGACCAGGGCCTTGACGACGAGGATGGTCGCCGCGCTGCCGGTGCCCTGGAGCGCGTCGGCCAGGGAGAGCGTCCAGGCCTCCGCGGCGGCCTTGGCGGCGGCGTAGGCGGCGCCGCCGGCCTCCGGATGCTGGGCGGCCCGGGCCGAGACGATCACGAACCGGCCGTTGGCGCTCTTGCGCAGCAGCGGCTCGAAGGCCAGCGAGACATGCTGAAGGGTGCGGATCAGCAGGTCGTGCAGGGCGTCCCAGTCGCCGAGGTCGGTCTCGGCGAACGTGGCGGACCCGCGCCAGCCGCCGACCAGGTGGATCACCCCGTCGACGTGGCCGTGCTCGGCCTCGACCCGGCCGGCGAACGCCTGCACGGCGGCGCGGTCGAGCAGGTCGACCTGGTCTCGGCCCACCCCGATCACGGTGTGCCCGTTTTTACGGAAATATTCGGACACGGCCGTGCCTGTGGGGCCGCCCGCGCCCGTCACCACGATGATCACGCGCGGATCCCCTTCGTCGATTCGACCACGTCCGTCAGCTTACGGCGCAGCGCCTCGTAGAACATGCTCAGGGGGAACTCGTCCGGCAGCACCGCGTCCACCTTGGCCTTCTGCTCCTCGGGCAGCGCCTGGACGCCCCTGGCCCAGACGGAGGCCGGGTGCGGCTCCACGTAGGCCCCGACCAGCTCGTGCGCCGCCAGCCAGTGCGCCAGCTTCGAGCGGTCGATGCTGTCGCGGTAGAGCTTCTCCACCTCGCCCCGCAGGTCGGCCACGCCGTCGGCGACCCGGTCCCAGTCGATCGAGAGCCGGTTGTCGGTCCACCTGACGATGTCGTTGCGGTGCAGGTAGGCGAACAGGAGCTGGCCGCCGAGCCCGTCGTAGTTGCGCACCCGGGCCCCGGTGATCGGGAACCTGAACAGCCGGTCGAACAGGATCGCGTGCTGCACGTACCGGGCGTACGGCACCCCCTCGCGCTCCAGCTTCACCGCCTCGCCGAACGCGGTCAGGTCGCAGCGCAGCTCCTCCAGGGAGTAGAGCCAGTACGGCATCCGCTGCTTGATCATGAACGGGTCGAACGGCAGGTCGCCGTGGCTGTGCGTACGGTCGTGGACCAAATCCCAGAGCACGAAGGTGTCCTCGGCGAGCCGCTGGGACTCCAGCAGCCTGGCCGCGTCCGGCGGCAGCTCCAGCCTGAGCGTCTCGGTGGCGGCCTTGGACACCCGCCTGAACCGCGCGGCCTCCCGGTCGGCGAAGATGCCGCCCCAGGTGAAGCGCTCGGGGGCCTGGCGGACCGCGACCGTCTCGGGGAAGAGCACGGCCGAGTGGGTGTCGTAGCCGGAGGTGAAGTCCTCGAACGCGATCGGCACGAACATCGGGTTGTCGTAGCCGCCCGACTCGAGCGCGGCCAGCCAGCCCGGCCAGATCGTCCGGATCCAGACGGCTTCCAGGTTGCGGCCGGGGTTGCCGTTCTGGGTGTACATCGGGAAGAGCACGAGGTGTTCGAGGCCGTCGACGCGCTGGGTGTCGGGGTGGAAGAGGTTCAGCGAGTCGAGGAAGTCGGGGACGCCGAGGTCCTGCCGGGACCACGCGGCGAGGTCGTCCTGGACGGCCTGGAGGTAGGCGGCGTCCTGGGGGAAGGACGGCGAGAGCTCGCCCACCTTGGCGGCGATCGCGGCGACCAGCTCCTTGCCGCGCGCCTTGCCCTCGGGCACCGACCCGTCCTTGGCCTGCATCGGCCGCAGCTCTTCGACCATGGCCTTGAGCTCGCCGAACAGCGCGGCCTTGGGCTCGGCGACCGGCGCGGTCCAGGGCTCGGCCTTGAGGTCGGCTCCCGCCTGGGTCACCGCCGCCGGGCCCGCCTGTTCCACGGCGGGCTTGCGGCCGGGCATCCTGGCGGCCCAGGTGGTCACGTTGCCCCACAGCCGGAGATGGTCGTGGTCCTCGATCGAGTCGTCGCCGAACAGGTCCGAATCGGCGAACACCACCACGCGCCCCTGGCCGTACCGGAGCGAGACCGCCAGCGGCGCGCTCGCGGGGGCGGCGTCCGGCGAGGTGGTGAACAGGACGGTGGCGGAGTCCCGCGCGGTCAGCACCCCGCTGCGGTAGAAGCAGGCGCTGCGGACGCCCACCAGCAGGCCGTCCGAGGTGGCGGGATCGGCGAGGACCCAGGTGGCGACACCCTGGTGCGCGTGCCGGGGGTCGCGCACGGTGGTGTGCTCGACGGTCACGCCGAAGCGGGCCAGCAGGTCGGCCAGGTTGTTGCCGTACTTGTCCTGCTCCTCCTCGGCCAGCACGACCAGCCCGCCGCCGCCGGCGACGAAGGCCTCGACGGCGTCCAGCTCGGCCGGGGCGAAGACCGGGCTGCCCTGCCCGGTGGTGCGCTCCCACCGCTCACCGGAGGGGTGCGCGATGACGAGCAGGTCCTGTTCCTGGAGCGTTCCCGCGTCGAGCGGGCCTTCGGTGTGCGCCGTCACGGTGTGCCCGAGATGGCGCAGCAGCCCGGCGGCGCGCGCGTAGCTGTTGTCGTCGGGGTGCGCGGGGCTGATGGCCTCGGCCACCTCGCGCCGGATGGTCCACGACTCGCTGTGGGCCTCGTCGAACAGCACTCTGGGGAACGCGTGCATGCAATATCTCCTGTCAATACCGCCTTATGACGAAAAATATACACATAACATCGCCTGGACTCGTAAAACGGGTCCCGCATGCTGAGATGCGGTCAGTCCGTGTCCCCTGGCCGCACCACGCCGGACTCGTACGCGAAGACCACCGCCTGGGCCCGGTCCCGCAGGCCCAGCTTCATCAGCACCCGCGCCACATGCGTCTTGACCGTGGCCTCCCCCACGAACAGCTCGCGGGCGATCTCGGCGTTGGTCAGGCCGCGGGCGAGCAGCCGCAGCACCTCCAGTTCGCGCGGCGTCAGATCCTCCAGCCGAGGCGAGGGCACCGGCTCGGCGCGGCCCGCGAAGGAGGCGATCACCCGGCTGGTGACGGCCGGGTCGAGCAGCGCGTCCCCGGCGTGCACGATGCGGATGGCCTCGATGAGCTGCTCCGGCGGCGACACCTTCAGCAGGAAGCCGCTGGTCCCGGCGCGCAGCGCGGCCCAGAGGTTCTCGTCGGTGTCGAAGGTGGTCAGCGTGATGACCTTGGGCGGGGACGGGGTGTCGAGCAGCTCCCTGGCCGCGCTCAGGCCGTCGAGCCGCGGCATGGAGATGTCCATCAGCACGATGTCCGGCCGGGTGCGCCTGGCCACGGCGATGGCGTCGCGCCCGTCGGCGGCCTCGCCGACGACCTCCATGCCGGGTTCGCTCTCCACGACCATGCGCAGCCCCGCACGGACCATCGCCTGGTCGTCCACAATGACGATTCGAATGCCCACAAGGTCGAGAGAGTAGACGCCGTCCGGCGCCTTGAACAGGCTTGAACGGCCTGGTCAAGCCGCATACAAGTCAGTTACAAGCCGCTCGCCGCTCAGGACACGAACACGCTCTGCCGCACCCGGACCTGGACGCTGTCGTCGCAGCGGTTCTGGGCGCAGAAGTACAGCACCAGGATCGGCTTGGGCCGGTGGTCGATGACGTAGCCGACGAAGCCGAGCCCGTTGCCGGTGTTGCGGTCGCGCAGCGAGCCGTCGTAGCGGGTGGCGTCGCTGTTGCCCGCCCGGTCGGGGACGGGGGCGGTCACCTCGATCTCGCCGGGCAGCAGACCCTCCAGCATGGCCTTCATCTGCTCGCGGCCGGCGCCCGCGTCGAGCGTGTCGGAGACCTGGACGTAGACGCCGACCGCCTCCTCCGGGTCGCCGGTGATGATCGGGTTGATCCGCGACCAGTTGGCGCTCGCGCCGGAGACGAACATCGCCTCGAACTCCGCGGCGCGCGGCGAGGCCAGCGAGAACAGGTCGGCGTGCGTGCGCGCGGTCCAGGCGGCCGGATACTCGAACGTCACCGGGGCGGCGGTGGTGTCCTGGTAGCGGACCCACGCGTCGCCCCGCTGGTTGATGATGATCATGACGACCAGCGCCAGCGCGGCCAGGGCGGCGGTCAGCGTGGCCGCCACGATCGGCAGCCTGCCCGGCCGGGCGGCGGGGCGGCGGCCTGCCTGGTTGAGCTGCGGGGGCAGCGAGGACGGGCCGGTCGACGGCGCGGCCCCCGGCGCGGTGATCGGGCCCACCCCGCCGGGCGTCAGCGACGCGACGCCGCTGATCGCCTCGCGCAGCGCGGAGACGAACTCCGCGCACGACCCGTAGCGCTGCTCGGGCGCCTTGCTGAGCGCCCGCATCATCACCACGTCGACCTCCGCCGGCAGCTCCGCGCGCAGCTGTGACAGCGGTGTCGGCTGCTCGGCGAGGTGCGCCCAGAGCAGCGCGATGTCGTTGTCACGCTGGAACGGCAGCCGCCCCGACAGCGCCTCGTAGGCCACGCAGGCCAGCGCGTACTGGTCGGCCCGGCCGTCGATGTGCTCCTTGTTGATCTGCTCGGGGGACATGTAACGCGGCGTGCCGATGAACTGGTCGGTCTGCGTCAGCCCGGAGATCGACGTGCGGTGCTTGGTGATGCCGAAGTCGGTGAGGTAGACGTGGTCGCCGGCGAGCAGGATGTTGGCCGGCTTCACGTCCCGGTGGACCAGGTCGTGCGCGTGCGCCGCGTCCAGGGCGGCGGCCACCTGGGCGAAGATCCGGTTGGCCTGCCCGAGCGGCAGCGGCCCCCGGTCGTAGATCAGGCGGCGCAGGTCGAGGCCGTCGACATAGCGCATGGCGATGTAGAGCACGCCGTCGTCGTCGGCGTTGGCCTCGTAGATGGGGACGATGTTGGGGTGCTCGATGCTGGCGACGGTCCTGGACTCCAGGATGAACCGCTGCCTGAACCGGTCGTCGACGCTCAGCACCGGGTTGAGGATCTTCAGGGCCACGCGGCGGCTCAACCGAGGGTCCAGCGCCAGGTAGACGACGGCCATGCCGCCCTTGCCGACGATGTCCTCGATGTAGTAGCCGGCCACCTCCTGGCCGATGAGTCCTCGCTCGTTCAATTGCATCACGTCTCGCTGGGGTGACCGCAGTAGCCGCAGAACCGGTGCCCTAGCCCCAGCTTCATGCCGCAGGCCGTACAGTACTTGATCGACGGATCTTTCGTGGTCAGCACCTGTTTCTGCTGGGGGATCGCCCCGAAAGCCACCGATCTGCGCACCACGACCGTCTGGCTGGCCCCCTCGTCGAGAGGCTCCGCGATGACCGCCGGCGGCGGTGGCGGTGGTGGTAGCGGCTCGGGCGGCTCCAGTTGGTCGGCCGGCTCGCGGCGGCGGCGCCACAGCACGAACGCTCCGGTCCCGGCGGCGACGAACAGCACCCCGGCCGCCACGATGAACGGCCACAGCGGCGTGGCCGCGGTCACCGGCACGGCCGCCTGCTTGGTGCCCTCGTCCTCGGGACCGCCCCGCTTGGCCAGCGAGATCTTCAGCAGCTCGGCGGCCACCGTGTTGCCGGGATAGAGCTCCAGGACGCGCTGGAAGCCCGGGGCCGCCTCGGTGTAGTACTTGGTGTGGTAGCGGGTCAGCGCGCCCTCGAAGGCCGAGTCGATCGCCCCTCTGCGCGGCGCGATCCCCGCCTTGGTCAGGATCGCGGTGATCTCCCGTACGCCGATCATCTTGGCGTTCTTGCCGCCGCCGATGAGCATGCCGATGACGTGCCCGTCCTTGTCGCCGATGACCGGCGCGCCGACCATGCCGCGATCGGCCAGGCCGCCGAGCTTGGCGGGCTCGTCGGTCTTGCCCTCCGGATCCGCGAACGGCCTGCCCTTGTCACCCGCGCCGCCGCCCTTGGTGAGGTGGGCGATCTCGACGGTGTTGCGCACGTCGGGGCCCGGCCGGCCGAGGAAGCCGGCGACGCTGGTGGGCGAGCCGACCTGGTCGGGCACCTTGTCGGCGAGCGGGGCGGTGGGCATGCCGACGCTGCCGACGGCCCGGCCCGAGGGCATCAGCACGGCGGGGCTGTCGGGCCTGGACCCGGCTCTGACCAGCTCGGCCTTGAAGCCGTCGGAGTCGGCCGGGGACACGTTCGGGAAGATCGTGATGTCGGTGGTCACGTCGATGATGCAGGTCGCGGTGGACCGCTTCGGCGGGTAGCACTCTTCGAGGTGGTGGTTGAGCCGCGGGTCCTTGACCTTGTGCCGTTTGGCGTCCTGCGGGATCTTGACCTTGTGGTGCGCGGCGAAGATCCGGTTGGCCGCCAGGATGGCCACGTCCTCGTTGTCGGTCTTGACGACGCGGGTGAGCGTGACGATCGCGCCCTCGGGGTTGACCACGGTGCCGGTGCCCTGGCCGAGGGGGATGTCGTAGGAACGCTCCACATGCTTGAGCTCACCCAGGTGGTCGAGCAGCGTGATCTCGACGTGGGAGACGGCCTCCACCCGGACCACCGCGGGGGTCACCAGATCGGTGATGCCGCTGGGATGCTCGTGTGCCGTCGCGGGCATGATCAACAGAGCGGTCGTCACCGCGAGACCGCCTGCCAGAGCTGCGAGACGCCCCATTCACCGCTCCCTGAAGAATCGTTATGACCAGGGTCTCAATCACCTGCCGTAAGTCAAGACGTCGCCATGTAGACAAGCGCTTGCTTGTGTGCTTTCCTTGCGCAGATGGGTTACGCGATCGGCGTCGACGTCGGCGGCACCTTCACCGACGTCGTCCTGCGCGCCCCCACCGGCACACTGACAGCCGCCAAATGTTTGAGCACCCACGACGACCCCATCGCGGGGATCGCCTCCGGCGTTACGCGCGTGCTCGCCGGCGTGGACCCGGCCCAGGTCGGCAGGGTCGTGCACGCGACCACCCTGGCCACCAACGCGGTGCTCGAACGCAAGGGCGCGCGGGTGGCGTTCGTGACCACCCTCGGCTTCCGCTCGGTCATCCCGCTCGGCCGCTACGCCCGGGTCGAGGAGGACCGCTACGACCTGCGTTTCACCCCGCCACCGCCGCCGGTGGCCGCCGCCGACTGCTTCGAGGTGGTCGAGCGCGTCTCCGCGCGCGGCACCGTGCTCACCCCCCTGGATCCGGACTCCGTACGGCGCGTCGCGGCGCGCATCACCGCGCGCGGCATCACCTCCGCCGCCGTCTGCCTGCTGCACTCCTACGCCTGCCCGGAGCACGAGCGGCAGGTCGCCGCCATCCTGCGCGAGTCGATCCCGAACGTGGTCATCTCATCGGAGATCTGGCCGGAGATCCGCGAGTACGAACGCGCCACCACCACCATCATGTCCGCCTATGTCGGGCCACTCATGGCCTCCTACCTCTCCCGCCTGAGCGCCCGCCTGGCCGAGCTGGGCGTCCGCGCGCCGATCCACGTCATGGAGTCCAGCGGCGGCGTGATCTCCGCCGAGCTGGCGGCCAGGCGGGCGGTGTCGACCATCGAGTCGGGGCCCGCGGCCGGCGTCCTGGCGGCGGCGGGCACCGGGGCCGGTGACGTCATCTCCTTCGACATGGGCGGCACCACGGCCAAGGTCTGCGTGGTCCGCGACGGCCGCCCGGAGATCACCCGCGAGTTCCACGTGGGCGGCAAGGGCAGCTTCGGCGGCCGCCGGGCCGGCACCGGGGTCCCCATCAAGACGCCCGCCATCGACCTGGCCGAGATCGGCGCGGGCGGCGGCAGCATCGCCTGGCTGGACGCCGCCGGCGCGCTGCGTGTCGGCCCCCGCTCGGCCGGCTCCTCCCCCGGCCCCGCCTGCTACGCGCTCGGCGGCCGCGAGCCCACCGTGACGGACGCGAACCTGGTGCTCGGCTACCTGTCCTCGGCCACCATCCCGCTGTCACCGTCCCTCGCCGCGCGGGCCCTCGACCGCCTGGCGGGCCCGCTGGGCGTCACCCCGGCCGAGGCCGCGCACGCCGTCCACGAGATCGTCAGCGCCTCGATGGCCTCGGCCGTCCACGTGGTGACCGTGCAGCGGGGCATCGACCCGCGCGGCTTAACCCTGGTGGCGTTCGGCGGCGCGGGCCCCATGCACGCGGCCCGGGTCGCGGAGCGCTTCGGCATCTCCCGGGTGCTCGTCCCCGCCCACTCCGGCGTCGCCTCGGCGGCCGGCCTCCTCACCGGCGCCCTGTCCACCGAACGCGTCATCTCCCGCCTGGACGCGGCGGACCCCGACGCGCTCTTCGACGAGCTGGCCCGCACCGCCGCCGCCGACCTCGGCCTCCCGCTGACGACCCCCGGCCTCGAACTCACCCGCTCGGCCGACGTCCGCTTCCACGGCCAGTCCCACGACCTGACGGTCCCGTGGAGCCCCGTACGGGAGGAGCTGGCGTCGCGTTTTTCCACGAAATACACCCAGGTGTACGGCATAACGCAACAGTCCACCATCGAAGTAGTCGCCTACCGCCTCCGCCTCACCCTCCCCCCACCCAGCCTCACCCTCCCCCCACCACCCAGCCGTCCTCTCAGCGCCCCTCCTAGCGCCGGTGCGGCGAGAAGAGGTACGGCGGAGGTCGGCGCAACTCGTACGGCGAGGACCGGCGTCACGCCCGCGGCCAAGGAGGCGAGGACCCGCGTCACACCCACGGCCAAGGAGGCATCGACGACCACCCGTGCCGCGTACTTCGGCGGCGCCTACGTAGAGGTTCCCGTACACACCAGAGACACCCTGGAAAAGCTGCACGGCCCGGCAGTCATCGAGGACCCCGAGTCCACGATCGTCGTCCCGCCCAGCTGGACCGCGACCCTCGGCGAAGCCCGCGCCGTACACCTGATCCGCGAGTCCACCCCATGAACGACGCCCTGACCGCCGAGGTGCTCAGGAACGCCCTGGTCGTCGCCGCCGAAGAGGCCGGCATCGTCGTGGTGCGGTCCGCGTACTCGACCTTCATCGTCGAGGGCTCGGACGCCTCGGCCGCCATCCTGGACGCCGGCGGGCGGCTGATCGCCCACTCCATGGCCACCACGCTGATGAACAGCATGGCCCTGAAGGTCGCGCTCCCGGAGCTCGTCAAGGACATCCCCCTCGCGACGATGCGCCCCGGCGACGTGTACGTGCTCAACGACGCCTACCGAGGCGGCGTCCACACCAACGACCTCCTGGTCTACCGGCCGGTCTTCACGATGGGCACCCCCGCCTACTTCGCCGCCACCATGATCCACGTCTCGGACCTGGGCGGCCTGTCCGCGGGCGGCATGGCTCCCCTGGCCACGGACGTCTACCTGGAGGGCCTGCAACTCCCGCCCGTCCGCCTGGCCACCGCCGACGGCCTGGAGCCCGCCGTGGAGGCGATCCTGCGGGCCAACAGCCGTACCCCCGACAAGGTGCTGGGCGACGTACGCGCCCTCATCGCGGGCACCGCCGTCGCCGCCACCCGCATCGACGCCCTTGTCCGCGAGTACGGCGAGACGGGCCTGAAGGCCGGGATCGACGCCTACCTCGACTACACCGAGACCAGGACCCGAGCCGCCCTGGCCACCCTCCCCCCAGGCCGCCACCAGGCGTCCTACCCCATAGACGACGACGGCATGAACCCCGACAAACCCCACCACATCCGCGTATCGATCACCCTCGACACCTGGCAGGACGGGCCGGGGGGCGCGGGGCGGGTGGTCGTGGACTTCGCGGGGACGGACCCGCAGGTGCCGGCGGCGATCAACGCGTCGGCGTCGCAGTCGCTGGCGGCGGCCGTGTTCGCCGTGCGGTGCTTCCTGGACCCGACGATCCCGATGAACGACGGCTGCCTGCGCGCGATCGACGTACGCCTACCGCCGGGCTCGCTGCTCGACGCCCGCTCCCCCTACCCGTGCGGCGGCCGGTACGTCCCCATCTACGCCGCCATCGAGGCCGTCTTCCAGGCGCTGTCCGACGCGGTGCCCGAGCGGGCCATCGCGGCGAGCGGGATCCTGCAGCCGTTCTCGATCGCTTCCGTGGACGCGCCGTACTGGATCCATCTCGCGTACGACTTCGGCGGCGTCGGCGCACGGCCGGGGCTGGACGGGCCGGACGCGACGGGCGTGCACTTCGGGGTGGGCCGCAACTCGGTGCCGCAGGTGGAGCCGGTGGAGGGCCGCTGCCCGCTGGTGGTCGAGTCGATCGAGACGATCCCGGACTCGGGCGGCCCGGGGCGGCACCGGGGCGGGCTGGGTTCGCGTACCGTCTACCGGTTCCTGGCCGACTGCCACGTGACGACCCGAGGCGACCGGCTGCGCCTGGCCCCACCGGGCCGCGACGGCGGGCTGCCCGGCAGACTGGGCGGCTTCTACAAACGCCGGCTGGACGGCTCGATCGAGCGCCTGGCATCGAAGGTGAACAACGTCCGCTTCGCCACCGGCGAGGCCTTCATCGTGGAGACGACCGGTGGCGGAGGCCTCGGCCCACCGCAGGAGCGGGATCCCGCGCTGATCGAGGCCGACCTGGAGGCGGGCCGCGTCACCCGCCAAGGCGCGGCCGAGGACTACGGTCCGGCCGCGCCACCGCTCAGATCAGATCGCCGGGGTCGAAGCTGACCGCATAGGGCACTGCCAAGGTGGCGACGGCCCCGGCCTTATAGGCGGAAGGCGTCCCGTAGGAATCTCCGTCGAGTTCGTAGACGTAGACGGTCGGGCCTTCGTCGAGTTCGATCCGCCAGTAAGCGGGGATGTCCGCGGCGGCATAGGCCTCGCTCTTGAACGCCCTGTCACGGATCTTGGTGCTCGGGCTGACGACTTCCACGGCGAGGAGGATGTCTTCGGGGGTGAACATGAGCGACGCGGCCTCGGTTGCGGTCTCCTGCACCACGACGAGGTCGGGAATGTAGTAGTCCTTGTCACCCGCCTTGAGGTTCACCGTCGACAGCGGCTCCAGACCCGGAGGTGCCGCATCGTCCAGAATCCGCTGGAGACGAAAGATGACGCGCTGATGCAGCGGAGTCGGGGCAGGGCTCACCAGTAGGCTCCCGTTGAAGAGCTCATATCGGTTCCCGTCGTCGGGAAACTTGAGCAGGTCATCGACAGTGAACGGAGGCACGCCCGGCAGAACCGTGCGTGCGGTCGTCGGTTCGGTCGCCATCGTGGTCACCCACTCAGTATCGGGAATCGAGCCCTTTCGCACATGCTACTTACCCAAGGTCGATTACTTTCCGTCCCAGGGTCGCCACGCTTCGGCACCTCGCCGTACCGACGTGTGGACCGCGCGCGCCAGCCGCGCTCCCCACGGTGATCGCGGCCCGCCGAACAGCTCCTGCGGCCCGGTGTTCGGGACGGCCAGGCAGAGGGCGTCGGAGGCGGTGCCGGTGCACGGGAAGCCCGCCTCCAGCAGCGCCTGCGTCTTGGCCTCGGTCATCGTCATCACGGCGTTGACGAGGGCGGCGTCGGTCATCGCGACCGGTACGACGGCGACGATGTTGATCGTGCCGACCGGTGGGGCGCCGAGCATGGGGGCGAGCTCGGGGTCGGCGGCGCCTTCGGGGGCGGCGGCCCAGGTGGGGACGCGTAAGCCGACCGTGGCGACGGCTTCGACGCCGCCGTCCTCGGCGTGGACGTTGCGGTCGACGGAGGCGGCGGTCATCATGCCGACGCCGTCGCCGCCGGGGCCCAGCTCGGCCAGGTGCTCGACCGGGTCCATGCGGGAGTAGCCGGCGACGACCTGGGCGTTGAGGATCCACTCGCGGGGGCCGATGCCGCCGCCGAGCATGGCCGAGGAGATCATCCGCCAGCCCGGCCCGAACTCCCAGAGCAGCGCGCCGAGCTCGACGCCCTCCTCGGTCCTCGTGCTGAGCTTCACGGTTCTCCTCTGACGAGGTGGACGACGGGCCGCCCGCCGGGGCCCTGCTCGATCATGACACGGGCGTCGAAGTGGCCGCTGACGAGCGGCACGGTGAGCACCTGGGCGGGTTCGCCGCAGGCGACGGCGCGGCCTGCGGCCAGCAGCAGGAGGTGGTCGGCGTACTGGCCGGCGACGGTCAGGTCGTGCAGCGTGGTGACCACGGTGAGCTCGTCGGCGAGCCGGAGCCGGTCGACGAGTTCGAGGACCTGCTGCTGGTGGCCGAGGTCGAGGGCGGTGGTGGGCTCGTCGAGCAGCAGCACGGGGGCCTGCTGGACGAGCGCCCGGGCGAGCACGACGCGCTGCCGCTCGCCGCCGGACAACTCGCCGAGCCTGCGGGCGGCGAACGGGGTCAGGTGGAGCCGGTCCAGCACGGACCCGGTGACGTCCCGGTCGGTGCGGCTCTCCCGGCCGAGATAGGGGATGTACGGGGTACGGCCGAGCAGGGCGTAGTCGAAGACGGTCATGTCGGGTGGCAGCGCGGGCGTCTGGGGGGCGTAGGCGACCAGGCGGGCCCGGTCCCTGGGGCTGAGGGCGCCGGACGGCCTGCCGTCGAGGGTCACCTCGCCGCGGTGGGCGAGCAGGCCCATGACGGCCTTCAACAGGGTCGACTTGCCCGCGCCGTTCGGGCCGATGATGGCCAGCCAGGCGCCGCGCCGTACCTGGAGGTCCACGTCGGTGAGCACCTCGCGCTCGCCGAGCCGTACCGACAGACCCTTGACGGCGATCATGTGGCGGTCCGCCGCGTCATGCGCAGGACGGCCACGAAGAACGGCGCGCCGACGAACATGGTGACGACGCCGATGGGCAGCTCGGCGGGGGCGATCACGGTGCGTGCGGCGAGGTCGGCGAGCACCAGGAAGGCGGCGCCGCCGAGCAGCGACAGGGGCAGCACGCTGCGGTAGGAGCCGCCCGCGAGCCGCCGTACGACGTGCGGGACGACGATGCCGACGAAGCCGATGAGCCCGCTGACCGCCACCGCCGCCGCGGTGGCCAGACTGGCGGCCAGCAGGACGAACAGCCGCACCCGGGACGCCCGCAGGCCCAGGCTGGTCGCCTCCTCCTCCCCCACCGACAGCACGTCCAGCATCCGGCCGTGCAGGAGCAGCAGCACGGCCGAGACGACGGCGTACGGCAGCACGAGCCAGAACTGGTCCCATCCGCCGCCGACGTCGCCGAGGATCCAGGAGTAGATGCGCTGCAGCTCCTCGACCTTGAACTGCTGGATGAACGTCTGGATGGCGGTGAGGAAGGAGGTGACGGCCACCCCGGCGAGCACCAGGGTGGCGGTGCCGCCGGAGCGGCCGGCGGTGTTGCCGAGCGCGTAGGCGAGGAACACGCCGCCGACGGCTCCGGCGAAGGCCGCCGCCGGGATGTAGGCGGCGAGCGCCGGCAGCAGCACGATGGTCACGGTCGCCATCAGCCCGGCTCCGGCGGCGGCGCCGAGCAGGTACGGGTCGGCGAGCGGGTTCCTGAACACGCCCTGGTAGCCGGCCCCCGCCATGGCCAGCAGACCGCCGACCACGGCCGCGACGAGCACCCTGGGCAGGCGCAGCTCGTACAGCAGTCCCTGTTCGATGGGCGCCAGCCCGGAGTCGACGGTCAGGAACGGCAGCCAGTCCGCCATCTGGAGGATCACCTGCCAGGGTGAGATGTCGGCGGCGCCGCCCAGCAGGCCCGCGACCATGGACGCGGCCAGGACCACCAGCGCGCCGGCCAGCCAGATCGGCCGGGCGCGTGATGGGGCGACCTCGGCGGTCAGCGCCACTAGCGCGCGGCCGCCTTCGTGACCGCCGCGCCGATGCTCTGGGCGAGGTCGACGACGCGGGGCCCCCAGCGGGAGGCGATGTCGTCGTCGAGCTCGACCACCTGGTCGTTCTTGATCGCGGACAGGTTCTGCCAGCCCGGCCGCTTGGCCAGGGCGGCCTTGTTCTGCGCGCAGCACTTCACGTCGGCCAGGAAGATCAGGTCGGGGTCTGCCTGGGCGACGAACTCGGCCGACAGCTTGGGGTAGCCGCCCGCCGCGTCGGGGGCCTTGTCGGCGATGTTGGTGACGCCGAACAGGCCGTAGAGCTGCCCGATGAACGTCTTGGACGTGGCGGCGTAGGGCGTCTGGTCGAGCTCGTGGTAGTAGGTGAGGTTCTTGGCCTGGGGCGCCTCGGCGGCCAGTTTCTCCAAGGAGGTCTTCATGCCGCTCACGACCTCGTCGGCCTTGGCCTGGTTGCCGGTGGCGGCCCCCAGGTCGGCGATCTCGTCGTAGGCCTCGTCGAGCTTGGTGGCGGCGGGCTCCCACAGGACGGGGACGTTCACCTTGCCCAGCTCGGTGATGATCTGGTCGATGTCATCGGAGACGACGACCAGGTCGGGCTTGTGGGCGATGATGGCCTCGACGTTCGGCTTGAAGCCCGACAGGTCGGTCTTGGGCGCCTCGGCCGGGTGGTTGGAGCGGTCGTCGACCGCGATCACCTGGGGGCCGGCGCCGATGGCGAACAGCGTCTCGGTGTGGGTGGCGGAGAGCGAGATGATCCGCTCCGGCCGCTTGGGGAGGGTGACCTTGCCGTTGGCGGCCTCGACCGTGACGGGGAAGGCGGCGCCGGGGGCGGCGGTGTCGGGGGCGGCCGAGGAGGAGGCGGCGGTGGGGCTGGCGGCGGGGGTGGCTGTTGTGCCGGTCTGACCGCATCCGGCCAGCACCAGCGTTCCCAGCAGCGCGCCCGCGAAGACCGTGCGTACGGGCCTCACGAGATGTCCTTTCACACTGTCGGAACCGAGAGACCCGCGAAGAGCGACGGATCACCCTTTTCCACGAGGGTTGATGACGTCACGCAGAGGCAGGCGACCTGGCTATGACAGTTGCGGGACAGCGCCGGACTCACACCGGACTTCGCTGCAGCACTGCGCGTCGGACAAACGCTATCAATGCTCCAGATGGCACCTTGAGTCAAGGGGTACGCAGTTGCTTCTCCGCCTCGGCGATGATGTGCTGCAGCCTGAGCCCGTGGGCGGCGTCGAGCGGATGCCCGCCGCCCTGCCGGACGGTGTGCGCGAACTCCTCGGCTACCTTGGCCAGCGGGTCGTCGTCGCCGCCCCGCTGCAGGACGGCGCTGCCCTTGGCGCCGTAGACCGCGATGCTGGTCGGGGGCATCTCGCCGACGCCCGCCTGGCACAGCGACGCCTCGCTGACCGCGCCGCTCTCGTGCTCCAGCAGCAGCCCGGCCCAGCGCAGCGGGTGCCCGTGCGCGCGCACCCCGGTCACCGGGCCGAGCGCGGCGTCGAGCAGGTCGATCATGTGCGGCCCCACGTCCAGCAGGGCGCCGCGCTCCAGCCGCCACGGGGTGGCGAACGGGTGGTCACCCATCAGGGAGGCGGAGATGTTGGCGGCGTGCCCGCCGAACGGCTCGATCTCGGCGCACCGGGTCAGGAACTCCCTGGTACGGGCGGCGTACCTCAGGGTGAGCACCATCTGGGTCGGCACGCCCGTCTCGGCCACCGCGTCGGCCAGCCGCCGCGCGCCGTCCAGCGAGTCGGCGAGCGGCTTCTCCAGCAGCAGCGCCTTGCCGGCCCGCGCGGCGCGCACCCCCAGCTCGGCCTGTACGCCGGGCGGCACGCAGAAGGCGACGGCCTCACAGACGTCGAACAGCTCCTCGACCCGCTCGAACACGGGCGCCCCGAGCCGGGCCGCCACCTCGGGCCGCCGGGCCCAGACCCCGGCGAGCCGGGTGTGCGGGCTCTTGGTCAGCATCGGCACATGCGCCATCTCGGCCCACGGCCCCGCCCCGATCAACCCGACAGCCACCGGCTCCATACAAATCCCCCTAAATCGCTCTTTGTACGACTTTCTCACGAGATCAACCCGCCCACCAGGTACGTCCAGCCGGAGCGGATCAACCCCGCTGACCGAAGGCGGGATGCCGGCTCCACCCGCTGCGTACAGGCGTGCGGGATGCCAGGTTTCACGCGTTTGCCAGGGATCGTACGGGCGTGCAGGATGCCGTGAATGATCTCCCCCAGCCCTCGGCGTCGCCTCCTGCTCTTCCTGGCCGGCGGTACCGGCCTGCAGATCGGCGCCTTCGCCGAGGGAAACCTGCTCTGGACAGGTGCAATGATCCCGATGGGGGCCGGCTACGCCGAGATCGGCCTGGCGCACCTGGTCACGATGCTGCTGCTGCTGCTCTTCACCCTCCCCCTCGGTGTGCTGGTGGACCGGGTGCGGCGCGGGACGGCACTGGCCGTGACCGGAGGGCTGGCGGCGGGCCTGCTCGGCTCCCTCGCGCTCGCCATCTGGCTGGAGGCGGTCACCTGGCCGCACCTCCTGCTGGTGACGCCGGCCGTGATGATGGTGCGCGGCACGGGCGGTCTCGCCCAGGAGGCTTACCTGCCCGCGGCCGTCGAGCGGGACGGGCTGGTCCCGGTCAACGCCGTGATGCTGATCGTGGGGAGTGCGGGCTCCTTCGGCGTCGGCTTCCTCCTCAGCGGCTCTCCCGGAGTGACCGCGGCCGCCGTGGGCGTCGCGGCCCTGGGGGCCGCCATCTCGGCGTGGCTGTTCGGCGTCATCCGCGCGCCCGAGGAGCCCGCGCCGCCCAGAACCGGGGTATGGCGGGAGGCCGTGGCGGGGGTGCGGTTCACGCTGACCCATCCGGTGCTGCGGGCGATCGTCGTGTGCCTGTTCGGGCTGACCGCGATGCGGGAGCCCATCGAAGAGTTCGCCGTCACTCCGCTCCTGGCGGAGGGTGGGGAGCTCACCCGGCCGGAGGCCGTCCTGTCATGGCTGGTGTACTTGGCGACGCCCATCGGAGCCGTCCTCGCCGTGCTGCTGTACCGGCGGGTCGGGACGTTCCGGCTGGCGTGGGCGGCCGTCCTGGTGAGTCAGCCGTTCGCGCTGCTCGTGCTGGCCGGGATGGACTGGGGTCCGATCTGGTACGTCCTCGGCCGGCTGGTGCCCTGGGCCGGGACTGCGGTGGCCGTGGTGGCCCTGCTCAGCCACCGCCAGGCGATCACGCCGAGCCGATTGCTGGGCCGGTCCGGCGCGACGCTGATCATCACGCTGGTGGTGGCGGAGGTGGCCGGATCATCGCTGGAAGTGCTCGCGGAATCGCTGCTGGGGCAGCAGGGGCCGGGTGACGCGGGCGGCTGGCCGGTCGTGGTGCTGGCCACGGCGGCGGTGCTCGCGTGCGCCGTGCCGATGTTCCGGTTGCGTCGGCTGAGCCACCCGGCCGAGGCCGGGCCCCCTTCCGACGACGCGGGAACCTCCTGACGGACGCGGAAACCTCCCGACGAGCGGAAAGCCCAGGGGCGGACGGGAAGCCCTTTGGCGGACGCGGAGCCCTCACCACTCCACGGGCAGGGTCGTCAGTCCTCGGCCCACGAGCGACTTGCGGTAAGTGATCGGCCCAGGAACCAGGCGCAGGGCTGGTAGGCGGTGGGTCAGGGTGTCGAGGGCGGTGCGGAGTTGCAGGCGGGCCAGTGCGGCGCCGACGCAGAAGTGGATGCCGTAGCCGAAGACCAGGTGCGCGTCGGCGTTGGGCCGGTCGATCAGGAAGCGGTCCGGGTCGGGGAAGACGGTCTCGTCGTGGGCGGCCGAGTCGGTGGACAGCAGCACCAGCGACCCCGCCGGGATCACCCTCCCGTGCAGCGGGATGTCCGTCCGGGCGTAGCGGAACGAGCCGAGCGAGGCGCCGTCGATGCGCATGCACTCCTCGGCCGCGTTCGGGATCAGCGCGGGCGGCACCGGCCAGCAGTCTTCGCGCAGCAGCCGCAGGACGGTGTTGCCGAGCTGGTTGGGCACGGTGTCGTTGCCGCCGAGCAGGATGGTGGAGATCAGCTCCACCACCTCCCGGTGGCTCAGCTCGTCGCCGATCAGCGCGGTCATCAGCGAGGTGAAGTCGTCGCGCGGCTCCTTGGCCCTGGCCGCGACCAGCCGATCCACGTAGTCCAGGTAGGTCAGGAAGCTGTCTGCCAGGTCGAGCTGCCGCTCCGGCGACTGCGGGGACAGGAAGAGCTGGAACCAGTCCTTGACGTGCGCCTGGACGAAGTCCTCGTCCGCCTCCGGCACCCCGATGAACCGGGCGGTCAGCTTGATCGACGGCTCGTGCCCGAGGTCGGCCACGAAGTCGGCGCTCCCCCGCGGCTCGACCCGGTCCAGCAGGTCCTCGTTCAGCCGCCGGAAGCGCCGCTCCAGCGCGGCCACCGCGCGCGGCGTGAACGCCCGCGACACCGACCGCCGCAGCCGGGTGTGGTCGGGCGGATCGACGTTGGCCACGAAACTGGACAGGAACGACCCGTGCTCGCCCAGCTTGTCCCGCGTCCGCTGGGTGAGGCTGCGCGAGATGGTCAGCGACCCCTCGGAAGAGAACCGCCGCGGATCGCCGTAGGCCGCCCGCACGTCGGCGTACCTGGTGAGCACGTACGCGCCGAGGTGCTCGCTGGGGAAGACCGGCCGCTCGCGGCGCAGCCTCGCCAGGAAGTCGTACGGCGCGGCCACGTGCCAGTCGGAGCTGACGTCGAAGTCCTCGATCATCCGAAGATCCTCCGCGGGTTGTCGACGAGCATCTGATGGATCTGGTCCTCGGTGACGCCGCGCCCGCGCAGCTCGGGCAGCACGTCGCGGGAGATGTGCAGCAGGTGGTAGTTGGGGTGCCGCCGCCGTACCACGTCCTCGTCGAAGCGGTCGTTGAAGCAGTAGGAGTCGTGCCCGAGCACCAACCGCCCGGCGTGCCCGCGCGCGCACAGCGCCGCCACGGTCGCCACCCGGTCCTCGAACGGGCTGATGGTGTCGATGCCGAAGCGGTCCATGCCCAGGTACGAGCCGCCCGCGATGAGCTCCTCCAGGTAGGCCAGGTCCGTGGAGTCCCCGGCGTGCCCGATCACCACCCGGCCGAGGTCGACGCCGAGTGAGGCGAGCAGCCGCTGCTGCTCCAGGCCGCCTCGGGACGGGCTGTGGGAGTGCGTGCTGATGGGCGCGCCGGTCTCCAGGTGCGCCTCGGCGACGGCCCGGAACACCCGCGCGCAGCCCGCGGTCATGCCGAGGTGGTCGGAGGCGCACTTGAGGATGGCCGCCTTGACGCCCGTCCCGCCGATGCCCTCGGTGAGGTCCCGTACGAAGAACTCGCTGAGCCGGTCGGGCCCGCCGAACAGCGTGCCGGGGCCGCGGTTGGCGAAGTACGGCGGCAGGGCGTCGTAGGTGTAGAGCCCGGTGGCGGCCACGATGTTCACCCCGGTCCGCTCGGCCACCCGTTGCACGGCCGGGACGTAGCGGCCGAGCCCGACCACGGTCAGGTCCACGATCGTGTCGACGCCTGCGGCCCGCAGCGCCTCCAGCTTGGCCGCCGCCTGCCCGGCCCGTGCCTCCAGGTCCCATCCTTCCGGGATGTCCGGCCAGTTCCACAGGATCTCCGGGCTGAGGCCGAAGACGTGCTCGTGCATGAGCGTGACGCCCAGCTCGGCGACCGGCCCCCTCACGGTCTCGGGCACGGGAACCTCGGATGCTCGAACGGCTCGTTCACGACCAGCCCCAGCCCGTCGGTCTGCTGGTACGGCGCGCCGGTGTAGCGGGCGTCGGCGTCGAAGTAGGTGACGGTGAACGACAGCCGGGGGCGGTCGCGGCGGTTGGCGGGCGCGCCGTGCACGGTCAGCGCGTGGTGCGCGGTCGCGTCGCCCGCCTTGAGGTCGAGCGGCGGCGACAGCTCCAGCTCCTTGAGCCAGGGGTGGCGGCTGAGCTGGTCGTCGCCCGGCCGGGTGAAGCTGCGCCCGAGCAGCCCGTGCCGGTGCGAGCCGCTGTAGAAGCGCAGCGACCCCATGTCGGCGGGGACGTCGGCCAGGGCCAGCCAGACGGTCAGCATGGCCGAGCGGTCCATCGGCATCCACGGGAAGTCCTGGTGGAACTGGGTGGCGCCGTGCTCGCCCGGCTCCTTGACCAGCAGGTTCGTCACCTGGACGCGCACCGCCCGGACGTCGCGCAGCATCCGGGCGGCGTTGCGGCCCATGGCGGGGCTCAGGGCCAGCGCGCCGAACAGCTCGTCGGCGGCGGCGATGTCCCTGGACTGCCCGAAGGCCTCGTCGACGAGCGTGGTGCGCCGCCTGTCCCGGCTCCGGAGCCGGTCCACGGCCCGCTCGCGCAGCCGGTCCGCCGTCTCCGGAGCGACCAGCCGCGGCAGCCGTACCCAGCCGTGCTCGTCGAAGAAGCTCACCTCGTCGTCGCTCGCGCGGCGCGCCGGGACGTCCATGCCGCCCAGTCTGGCACTAGAGCAAGCGCTTGGTAAGTCCTAGGATGCCTGCGACGTGCCGATGCGGTCAGGGAGGTTCTGGTGCGGCGGTTCAGGTTCGGGGCTGTGGTGCGGGAGGCGGGGTCGGGCAGGGAGTGGGCGGACCTGGCCCGGCGGGTCGAGGGGGCCGGGTTCGACGTGCTGCTGGTGCCCGATCATCTCGTCGGCGACCGGTTCGCGCCGCTGCCGGCGCTGACCGCGGCCGCCTGCGCGACCAGCCGGCTGCGGGTGGGCACGCTGGTGCTGGCCAACGACTTCCGGCAGCCGGCCGTCCTGGCCAAGGAGCTGGCCACGCTGGACGTGCTCTCCGAGGGGCGGCTGGAGATCGGGCTCGGCACCGGCTGGATGGCCGCCGACTACGAGGCCGCCGGGCTGGCGCTGCGGCCGCCGGGGGTCCGGGTGGACCGGCTGGAGGAGGCCATCGCCGTGCTGAAGGGCCTGTGGAGCGGCGAGGAGTTCAGCTTCTCGGGCGCTCACCACACGCTGCGGGACATGCGGCTGCGGCCCCGGCCCGTGCAGCGCCCGCACCCCCCGCTGCTGCTCGGCGCGGGCGGGCCGCGGATGGTACGGCTGGCGGCCAGGCAGGCCGACTCGGTGAACCTGGCGATGCGGGTACGGGCCGACGGCCGGGGCCCCGACCCGCGCGACGGCGGCGCCGGGGCCTTCCTGACCAAGCTCCAGTCCGTACGGGAGGCCGCCGGCAGCCGCTACGACCGGCTGGAGCTCGGCACGAGCGTCGTCGAGGTGGGCGAGCGCGGACCGGCGCAGGCCTGGAGCGCGGCCGACCGGCCGAGCCTGGAAGGCACGCCCCAGGTACTGCTCGGGACCCGCCGCGACATCGTCGACCAGCTCCGCCACTGGCGCGACGAGCACGACGTCTCCTACTTCGTGGTGCATCACGAGCACGACCTCGACGCCTTCATCCCCATCGTGGAAGAACTCGCCGCGTCGTGAGGGGTTCGGCGCGAGGGCAGTGCCGATGTCCCTGGAAAGGGCGCTATGTCGCGAGGATGACCTTGCCGGTGTCCCTGGAAAGGGCGCTATGTCGTGAGGACGACCTTGCCGATCGTGTTCCGGCTCTCCAGGGCGGCGTGGGCGGCGGCCGCGTCGCGCAGCGGGAAGGACTGGACGGCGGGCGTCAGGCGGCCGGCCGCCACCGCCTCCAGGGCTCGGGCACGCAGCTCCGCCATGCCGCCCGGCCGGCTCAGCAGGTGCCCGATGCCGTCGTGGGAGGTCACCTCCCGGGCCGCCAGCTCCTCCTCGGCCGGATGGAACCACTCCCCCGCCGCCTGCCCGAACACGACCTGGCGGCCGCCCTTGCCGATCAGCTCGAACGCCTCGCGGCCGAGCCGGCCGCCGACCCCGTCGAAGACCAGGCTCACCTCACCGACCGCCGCCCGCACCCGGTCGGTCCAGCCGGACTCGCCGTGATCCGGCCCGCCGTGATCCGGCCCGCCGTGGTCATGCCCGGTCCGGCCGGGCTCGGTGTAGTCGACGGCCAGGTCCGCGCCCTGCTCGGCGACCCGCGCCACCTTGGCGGGCCCGCCCGCGGCGCCCACCACGGTGGCGCCCACCCGGCGGGCGTGCTGCACGAGCAGGGTGCCGACACCGCCCGCCGCGGCCATGACCAGCACCACGTCGTCGGCGGTCACCGGCGCGAGCTCCAGGAGTCCCAAGGCGGTGGCGCCGGTGGTGACCATGGCGACGGCCGGGCCGTACTCCAGCTCGTCCGGCAGCGGCGCCAGGCTCCGGGCGTCGGCGACGGCCAGCTCGGCGTACCCGCCCGAGGCCAGGTCGCCGGTCACCACCCGCCGGCCCACCAGGGCGGGGTCCACGCCCTCGCCCACGGACTCGACCACCCCCGCCGACTCGCCGCCGAGGATCACCGGCAGGTCGGGCGCCGGGTGCGGGCCGACGGGCACGCCCTTGCGCAGGAGGGTCTCGATGAAGTGCAGCCCGGCGGCGCGCACAGCGATGCGGGCCTGGCCGGGACCGGGCACCGGGTCAGGGACGGTCTCGAGTCGGAGGTTGCCGGGAGGGCCGTAAGAGTGAAGCAGGATGGCGTGCATGGCTCCACCCTGTTACCTCAAGCTGAGTTGAGGTCAACCGTGCACCATGATGGACGCATGGACGAGATGGTGCTGCTGAGACATGGTGAGACCGAATGGAGCAGGTCGGGCAGGCACACCGGCCTGACCGACGTGCCGCTGACGGCGCACGGGGAGGAGCAGGCGCGCGCGCTGGCACCGTTGATCAAGGAGCGCCCGTTCGATCTGGTGCTGGTCTCTCCCGCTCAGCGCGCGAGCCGCACGGCGGAGCTGGCCGGGCTGAGCGGCTTCGAGGTGGACCCGGACCTGTGGGAGTGGGACTACGGCGGCTACGAGGGCATCACCACGCCCGAGATCAGGCAGACCCGGCCGGGGTGGTACCTGTGGCGTGACGGCGTGATCCGGGGTGACGCCGCCCATCCGGGCGAGAGCGCCGAGGAGGTGGGGGCGCGCGTCGACCGGGTGATCGCCAAGGCGAGGCGGGTGCCTGGCCGGGTGGCGCTGGTGGCGCACGGTCACCTGCTGCGCGTGCTGACCGCCCGCTGGCTGGACCTGCCGCCGCAGGACGGCCGCTACTTCAAGCTGGACACGGGCACGTACTCGCGGCTGGCCTTCGAGCACGGCGAGCCGGTGATCGCGGCCTGGAACGCCCCGCTCAACCGACCCTGACCCGTAAGGCCGCCTCGTGCAGCGCTCGGCCGGTCAGCCAGTCGCGCAGGGGGCCGAGGCGAGGGTCGTAGGACAGCGGTCGCTCCCATAAGGCCACGAACACCTCCTGAGTGACCTCCCCGGCGAGCCCTTCGTCGCGGGTCACCCGGACCGCCACGCCGTAGACGGAGGCGCTGTGCTCGTCGTAGGCGGCGCGCAGGGCGTCGAGATCGCCCGCGACCAGCCGCGCCGACAGCTCCGCGTCGTCGTCCATCAATCACAGCCCAGCGTGGCGGCGGCGCGGAGCAGCTCGCGGGCGAAAGCGGGATCACCTTCCGCCGCGTACGGGAAGCAGCCCGGCTCCCACCGGTCGGCCAGCAGCCGGCAGAAGTCGACCGCGTCCGCCGACACCACCGCCGTCACCCGCTCCGAGGCGGGCGAGAGCGGGACCGTCCACGACCCGCCGCCCGGACCGGTCAGCACGAACGTGGCCGACACGTCGCGGCGCGACTTCCTGATCGCCCGGGGCAGCATGGCCAGCCCGAACTCGGCGATCATCCGCAGGTGGTCGGGCGGCGGCGGCTGAGCCGGGCGGCCGAGCGCCTGCCGGACGTCGTCGGCGTGCGTCCAGGTCTCGAACGTCCGCTGGATCAGCGCGTGGCGCAGCGACCCGCGTACCGGCTTGGCGCCGGCCAGCTCCACCTCCGCGCCGAGGAGCGCCCCCGTCGTCGCCGAGACGCGCTGCAGCAGTGATCCGGCCTGCTCGCGCCAGCGGGGGTAGACCGGATCGGGCTCCGGGGCGCGCACGCCGAGGAACCAGGCCACCGGCCCGTCGTTGGCGGCCAGGTGCTCGATCATGCGGCGTACGGTGCGGTGCCTGGCGACCGGAGCGCCCCACTGCCGCGTGGTCAGCTCCGCGAGCAGCTCGTCCAGGAGCGCGACCTGCTCGGCGTAGGGCACCGCCACTTCGGCGACGCCCTTCTCGGCGGGCGCCCTGCGGCGCCGGGCCCTGGTCAGCACGGCCGCACGCAGCCGCGGCGGTGCCACGGCTGCGGGGTCGGGGCCGTCGAGGAAGGTGACGGCCGCACGGCAGTGCGGGCAGGAGCCGACGTGGCCGTCGGCGCCGTGCCCGTTGGAGAGGTACGCGTCAGTCATGGCTGCCTCCGCGACCATGACGCTAACCCGATGCGCGCTCCGGCGCCAGACGGCTGCCGGGGAAGGGGGCGAGAAGGGTCTCCCGCCAGGGGCCGTCGAGGAAGTCGCGGGCCCGCCTGCCCCAGGCGAGCAGCCGGGGGTCGGCCGTGGCCTCGTCGTCCAGGCCGAGGGCGGCGTCGCGGGCCCGCTGGGTGGCCAGATGGTCGTCGAGGGAGACGCCCCAGAGGGTGACGGCCTCGTTGTCGGTGAACAGCACCTCGTACAGGCCGGCCAGCCGGTGTCCGTGCTCGGCCAGCAGCGGGGCGCGTTCGGCGCGGACGGCCGCCAGGTAGTCCAGGGCGGCGCCGGGCCGTACCCTGGCGCTCTCGAACAGGTAGAACTCGGCGGGCGGCACCTGAGTGAGCGGCGGGCTGCCGGCCACGGCGCCGAGCGGCCGCGAGAAGGCCGAGTGGCGCAGATCGTCGATGTCGGACAGGAACAGCCGCTGGTCCACGCCGCGGTAGATGTCCATCATCTGCCGCCAGCCGCCGTCCCATCCGCCATGGCACTCCCACAGGGTGACCACCTTGAACTGGGGGTGGCCGGTGATGCCGACGGCGTAGAAGGCGCCGGCCAGGTCGATGTCGCGGGAGCGGATGGACATGCCGGAGGTGAGTTCGGGCGCCGTCCTGGTCTCGTCCTCGCGCTTGTAACGGGTCAGCCAGGTCAGGTACTCCAGCGGACGCCGTGAGTTCATGGGCCTGAAGTCGACCTCCTCCAGCAGGTGGATTCCGCGCCGCACCACGCCTCCTCGACCAAGCGGTTGCTCGGTCAGGAGCGTAACACGGTCAGGACAGGGCCTGAGCGGGCTGCGGTCCCCGGCCGGTCAGCCACTCCAGGACACGGCGGTGCCCGTGAGTGGCGTCCTCGAAGTGCCCCCACTGCCAGTAACGCGGCTGGTCCCGGATCCCGGTCACCCAGGTGCGATATGAGACCGAGCCGCCGTCCGCGAGCGCCGGCGCGACACCGTACGTGCGGATCACGACCTTGCCGCCGGGTGCGAACAGCACGTCGTCGGCGATCGGATAAAGGGTCATCTGGTCGAGCATGACCTCATCCTCCACGGGCGGATAGGTCCGCCCGTTACGCCCCCGGCGCGCCCTCGTTAAGCGGGCGTGCCGGGGGTTAACAGCGTGTTACACCAGCAGAGCGTCGAACTCTCCGTCCTTCACCCCGAGCACCAGCGCCCGGATCTCGTCGCGGGTGTAGATCAGGGCAGGGCCGTCGGGGTAGCGGGAGTTGCGCACCGCGACCCCACCGTCGGGGAGCTCCGCAAGCTCGACGCAGTTGCCCTGCGAGTTGCTGTAGCGACTCTTGCGCCAGGCCACCTGGGTCAGGTCGGCCGCAGGCATGCCGTTATAGGTCTGGTTCATCTACATCTTTCTGAGAAGGCCGCCGATGAGCTCGACGGTGCCCCCTGGCGTGGTGCTCTCCACGCACAACTGCTCCATTGCAGTGAGGTACGGGTCGATATCCTCACGTTTGTCCAGGTACAGGGCACCCCAGAGCTGTTCGACGTAGACAACGTCCGACAGGTCGGACTCGGGAAACCGCAAGATGCTGAACGCGCCACCTTCAGCGGCGTGCATGCCGAACTTGAAGGGCATCACCTGAATGGTGATGTTGGGAAGGGCGGCGACTGCCAGCAAATGCTGGAGCTGCTCGGCCATGACCTTCTGGCCGCCGATGGTCCGTTTGAGCGTCGCCTCGTCGATGACCGCCCACAGACGCGGGCCGTCCTTCTGGGTGAAACGCTCCTGCCGCTGCATGCGCAGATGCACGCGGCGCTCGATCTTCTCGGGCGAAAGGTCTGGATTGCCGAGTTGGTACACGGCCCGCGCGTACGCGGCCGTCTGCAGGAGGCCGGGCACGAACTGCACCTCATAGGTGCGGATCAGGCTCGCCGCTTCCTCCAGGCCCACGTAGGTGGAGAACCAGGTCGGCAACTCCGCCGAGTACTTGTGCCACCACCCGGGGGTGTTGGCCTCACGGACCATCTCCAGCAGGGCTCGGCGTTCGGCGTTGTCGTCGACGCCGTACAGCGTGAGCAGGTCCTCGACATCACGTGTCTTGAATCCGACGCGGCCGAGCTCCATCCGGCTGATCTTGGACTCGGAGGCACGGATGTGGAATCCGGCCTGGTCGCGGGTGAGCCCGCTGCCCTCACGCAACCGCCGCAGGCTCGCACCGAGCATGATGCGCCGGACGGTCGAGCCAGAGCCGGGCGGATCGATGGACACGTGGTGCTCCTTGGTCGTTTCCTTGCCACACAGTCTGTCACTTCACGGCCGAAAGATCATGGGCCGCGGCCAAGATCCCCTTTCCCACCGATTGACCTTTTGATGGCCATACCGTAGCGGCTGCAAGATGCCTCTGCACGTGCATTCGCTCTTGCAAGTGCACGCGAGTTTGTCGCAGAATGATCACGTGCACTCCACCACGGCGCTCGGCCAATGGACCACGTTCGACTGGTGGCCCCCGGTCGGCTGGTGGCCGGACGCGGCGCGCGATCTGCTGATGTCGGGCCCTTCCGCCAGCGCCACATTCGTGCTCCCCCCGG
Organism: Nonomuraea glycinis; assembly: GCF_035920485.1. Taxonomy (GTDB): domain Bacteria; phylum Actinomycetota; class Actinomycetes; order Streptosporangiales; family Streptosporangiaceae; genus Nonomuraea; species Nonomuraea glycinis. The sequence continues at coordinate 6,185,687 of NZ_CP109166.1, read as the reverse complement.
TCGCCTCTTCCATCCACTCCGCCCGCTCCTTCGCCTCCGGGGCGCTGACCGCGTGGGGACTCACCGAGCTCGCCGACAACATGGAGCTGGTGGTCTCGGAGCTGGCCACCAACGCGCTGCGCCACGGCCTGCGCCTGGAGGAGCCCCGCTGCCATCGCCCCGTCCACATGTCCCTGGTGCGTCATGGATCACTGGTGACCAGCGCGTTCACCGATCCCGGCACCTCCGTACCGGTGCTGAGATACCCTGGCCCCCTTGACACCGGTGGCCTGGGTCTCCACATCGTCGACTCGTTAAGCCTTCGGTGGGGCTGGTCTGCGCTCTCGCCCTACGGGAAGATCGTCTGGGCAGTCCTCTGCCAGCCGGAGTGATCTGCATTACCGTGGATGGTCATGGCTCACGGTGAGTTCCACGCGCGACCCCATGAGAGTGCTGACCGATGGACGATCACCTGCTCGGCTGGCTACGAACCCTCGACGAAGACCGGCTCTGCCGCATCCTGGCGAACCGTCCCGACGCCATCGCCGCACCGTGGCCACGGCGGCTCGACACCCTGGCCCAGCGGCTGAGCAACGGCGTGGCCGCGCTGGAAGCGCTGCGGCGACTCCCCCTGCCCTGCCTGCAGCTCGCCGAGGCCTGCCTGGTCACCCACGAGGCGACCGCCGACAAGCTGGCCGGCTTCCTCGGCGCCCCGGTCGAGGAGCTGCGCCCCTGGCTCGACCACCTCTACGACCACGCGCTCGCCTGGCCGGCCGGTGACGGCCTGATCCACCTGGCCGAGGCCGTCTCCCGGTGGTGGACCGCGCCGCTCGGCCTGGGGGAGCCGCTCGACCACTACCTCAACTCCTGGACCATCAGCGGCGACACGCTGCGCGCCCTGGCCCGCAGCCTCGGCCTGCCCCCGCACACCAACAAGCGCCGCACGATCACCCGGGTGACCGAGGCGCTCGGCGACCCCGACCGGCTGCGGACGCTGCTGGCCCACGCCCCCGGCGGGGCGCGCGACCTGCTCGACGCCTTCGCCTGGGAGGGCCCCGTACGCGACGTCGACGGGACCAGGTTCGTCACCCACGGCACGCCGGAGAAGTGGTCGGCCGACCACGGCCTGCTCTACCGGCCGAGCTGGAACGTGGCGGAGATGCCCAGGGAGGTGGCGCTCTGCCTGCGCGGACCCGGCTACCACCCGCCGTTCGCGCCGCGGCCGCCCGAGGTGGCCACCATCCCGGTCGACCCCGAAGAGGTCGACCACCTGATGACGCTGGCCGCGCCGCACGTCGTGGAGCGGTGCGCGGCCCTGCTGGACAACACCTCCAAGACGCCGCTGCCGCTGCTCAAGTCCGGTGGCGTCGGCGTACGCGAGGTGCGCAGGGTAGCCAAGGAGACCGGCTGCGACGAGGACGAGACCCGGCTGCTGCTGGAGATCTGCGCGGTGGCCAGGCTGCTCGCGTGGGACGAGCCGTCCGGCGGCATGGTGCCCACCGAGCGGTTCGACCGCTGGCGGCTGGACGAGGGCTCGGCCCGGCTGCGGGTGCTGCTGTCGGCCTGGTGGCGCATGGAGCGCTCGTCGCTGCGCAGGTCCGACGGCAAGTACGGCACCGTGCTCGGCGACGACCAGAGCGGCGCCGCCGTCGCCCGCATCCGCCGCGCGGTGCTCTCCGTCCTGCTGCACCTTCCTTCCGGTACGGCCTTCGCCGACCGCGCGGCCCTGGTGGGCAACGTGCACTGGCACGCCCCGCTGCTCGACCGCGACCTGCTCGCCGAGTGCGCCTCAGCGGTGATCGACGAGGCGCGGCTGCTCGGCCTGCTGGCCAACGACGCGCTCACCGACCTCGGCCGGGCGCTGGCGGGGCTGTCCGACCAGGCCGGTGGCGAGAGCGACGATCACGTGCCGCTGGTGGAGCACGATCCGCTGCTGGTGGAGGCCTCGACGAGGGCGCTGGCCAGCGTCCGCAGGAGTGCCCTGTTCGGCCCGGACCTGACCGCGGTGGTGACCGGACCGCCGTCGGCCGAGCTGGCGTGGCTGCTGGACCGGGTGGCCGAGCGGGAGTCGCGGGGCGCGGCGTCGGTGTGGCGGTTCACCACCGAGAGCGTGCGCCGCGCGCTCGATCGCGGCTATGACGCCGACGAACTGCTGACCGAGCTGTCCGGGGTCGGCGCGATCCCGCAGCCGCTCGAATACCTGGTGCGCGACGTGGCCCGCAGGCACGGCGAGGTGACGGTGACCACCGTGGGCTGCGTCGTGCAGGCCTCCGATCCGGCGCTGCTCGCCGAGATCGCCGGGCATCGCCGGCTGGCCAGGCTGGGGATGCGGCTGCTGGCCCCCACGGTGCTGGTGGCCGCCGCCACGGCCGAGCGCACGCTGGCCGCGCTGCGCGAGCACGGCTACTCGCCGGTGCCGGTCGCCGACACCGGCGCGATCGCCATCCGCCGCAGCGCCCGCGTCGAGCAGCCCCTGGGCGGCAAGCTCATCCTGCTGCCCGGCGGCCAGGTGGCGGAGCTGCCCGAGCCCGCCGACGCCGACGAGCCCCCTTACGTGATCGCCGAGCCGACGCCCGACCCGCAGGAGCACGCCCGCCGCCTGATCGCCGACAGCCGGTCGCCGGGCGGGCAGGCCGGACGCACCTGGGCCGTCATCGGCAGGATGGCGGTCCGGCTGCCGACCGCCCAGCAGTCACTGCTCGGCTTCGTCGTCGACCGGGGCGTCCGGGCGGGCATCGAGCTGACCGACGGCACGACCGCCACGATCAGCCACGGGGAGCTGCGCGGCGGCGCGCTGGAGGCCTGGTGCGAGGAGGCGGGCGACTACCTGGAGTTCCCCCTCGCCGAGATCATCGAGGTCAGAGCAGCTCTTTAGCCTTCTTCAGGTTGGTCACCAGCTCCTCCAGGAAGTCGGCGTAGCCCTGGTAGCTGAAGGGGGCCTCGGCGCGCCACGGGTAGAGCCGGCCGGCCTTGACCGCGGGGAGCTTGGCGAAGGTCGGCTTCTTCATCATCTCCTCGGGCGTGAGCGCCTGCGTGCGGGTGTCGTACAGGATCACGTCCGCGTCGTACATGTCGGCGTTCTCCCAGCTGAGCGTCTGGAAGAAGCCGCCCTCGTCGACCTTGTCCGGCTTGACGATGTCCAGGCCGTTCTCGGTGAGGTGCATGATGTCGGCGTACTCGGGCGGGTTCACCACCCACATCTGGTCGGCGCCGCCGGACACCATGAGGATCTTGATGTCCTTGAACTGGGCGAGCTCCTTGGTCGCGGCCTCCATGCGCGCCTTGGCCTCGGGCACGCCCCGCATGTCGGCGCCGAGGGACTTGGCCAGCTCCTCGTACTTCCCGATGACCTGGCTCGCGGTGCGGCCGGTGAGCATGATGCCGGCGGTGGGGGCGACCTGCTCGATGGTGTCCTTGGACTTCTCCGGGACGTACCAGAGCGTGCCCTTCTCGTACATGCTGCTGACGAGCAGCTCGGGCTGCAGGGCGATGTACTGCTCGACGTTGAACTCGTCCCAGACATTGCCCAGGCCGGTGACCTTGGTGATGTCGACGTTGCCGACCTGCGGGTCCTTGGCGCCGTCGGCCAGCTTGTGCGGGCCGAACACGCCGACCGGGCGGACGCCGAAGTCCCACAGCGCGGCCGCCGCGCCCACCTGGGCGACGATCCTCGTGGGAGCCTTGGGCAGGTCGAGCTTCTTGTCGCGGTCGTCGGTGAACGACCACGCCTGTGCCGCCGGGGCCGGCGACGACGCCGGGGCCGCCGGGGTGGCGCCGCCGCCGCAGGCCGACAGGGTGAGGGCGGCCGCGAGGCCGACCGTGGCCGCGAGGAACCCCCTGCGAGCCAGTACCGGTCCCGACATGTGTAACTCCTAAGGTTAGGCTTGCCTTCGTACCGAGGCATTACATTAGCCTCGCTTGAGCTGACCTTGACGAAAGGGGGGGTCCGGTGCGGCAGATCGAGCCCGCCACCCAGGCGGTCTCCGCCGATGACACCGGCCCGTCGGCCTCGGCGCACCCCCGTGGGCGCCGGGCGGCTCTGGTCGGCGGTCTCGTGCTGGCGGCGGGCCTGCTCGCGCTGGTCGCGATGGCCAGCGTGGCGCTGGGAGCGCGGGCGATGCCGCTGTCCACGGTGCTGGAGGCGTTCCTCGCCCCCGGCGCCTCCAGCGACCACACCGTGATCCGTGAGCTCCGCGTGCCGCGCACGCTGCTCGGCATCCTGGTCGGCGCGTCGCTCGGGCTCGCCGGGGCGCTCATGCAGAGCCTGACCCGCAACCCGCTGGCCGACCCCGGACTGCTCGGCATCAACGAGGGCGCGGCGCTCGGCGTCACCCTCGCGCTCGCGGTCTTCGGCCTGTCCGATCCGACGGTCTACGTGTGGTTCGCCTTCGCGGGCGCCGCGCTGGCCTCGGTCGCGGTCTACTCGCTGGGCGCCTCCGGCCGCTCGGGCGCGGGTCCGGTACGGCTGGCGCTGGCGGGCATCGCGGTGGGCATGGTCTTCACCGCGGCGAGCTCGGCCATCCTGCGCATGGACACCGAGACGTACGACCGGATGCGGTTCTGGCTGGCGGGCTCGCTGGCCGGGCAGACCGCCGACACCCTGATGCGGCTGGCCCCCTTCATGATCGCCGGGCTGGTGCTGGGGCTGCTGGTGGGCAGGCCGCTCAACATGCTGTCGCTGGGCGACGACGCCGGCAAGGCGCTGGGCGTGGCGGTCAACCGCACCAGGGTGGTGACCGCGGTGGCGGTGACGCTGCTGTGCGGCGCGGCCACGGCCGCCGCCGGCCCGCTGTGGTTCGTCGGGCTGGCCGTGCCGCACGCCGTGCGCGCGGTGGTGGGTCACGACCAGCGCTGGGTGCTGCCGTACTCCGCGCTGGTGGCGCCTGTGCTGCTGCTGGCCGCCGACGTGGTCGGGCGGCTCATCGCCAGGCCGGGAGAGGTGCAGGTGGGCATCATGTGCGCGGTGCTCGGCGCGCCCGTCTTCATCCTGATGACCAGGCGCAGGAGGCTGGCCGCGCTATGAACGTACGCATGGGCCCCTGGTCCTTGAGGGTCGCGCCACGCGCGCTCGCCGTCACCGCGCTGCTGCTGGTCATCGCCTGCGCGGCGGCGCTGGCGGCGATCTCGACCGGCGAGTTCTTCGTCTCCGTCCCCGACATCCTGACCGCGCTCTTCGGGCAGGGCACGCCCGTCGCCGAGCTCATCGTCAGCAAGCTGCGCGCCCCCCGGGTGGCCACCGGGCTGCTGGTGGGGGCGGCCTTCGGGGTGAGCGGGGCGATCTTCCAGAGTCTCACCAGGAACCCCCTCGGCAGCCCCGACTTCATCGGCTTCACCGCCGGGGCCTCGACCGGCGGCATCCTGGCCGTGGTCGCGGGCGGGTCCGCCCTGACCATCGCGGGCGGCGCGCTGACCGGGTGCGTGGTGACCGCGCTGCTGGTCTACGCGCTGGCCTTCCGGCGCGGCGTGCAGGGCTACCGGCTGGTGCTGGTCGGCATCGGGGTCAACGCCCTGCTGCTGTCCGCCAACTCCTACCTGCTGACCAGGGCCAACATCAACGACGCGGCGACCGCCGGGGCCTGGCTGACCGGCAGCCTGAGCGGGCGCGGCTGGGACCACGCGATCCCGGTGGCGCTGGCCCTGGTGGTGCTGCTGCCCGTGTGCGCGGCCGTGGCCAGGCCGCTGCGGATGATCGAGATGGGCGACGACTCCGCCCGCGCCATGGGCATCAACGTCGAGCGGGTGCGGGCCGCGGCCATCGTGTCGGGCGTGCTGCTGTGCGGGGTGGCGACGGCCGCCGCCGGGCCCGTGGTGTTCGTCGCGCTGGCCGCGCCGCAGCTCGCCCAGCGGCTGACCCGCTCGCCGGGCGTGACCTTGGCCTCCTCGGCGCTCATGGGGGCCGTGCTGCTGACCGTCTCCGACCTGCTCGCCCAGCGCCTGCTCGCCCCGACCCAGTTGCCCGTCGGCGTGCTGACCGCCGCCATCGGCGGCACCTACCTCGCCTTCCTCCTGCGAAAGGACCGCCACTGATGGCCGTACCGACGCCCGGCAGCCGCCTGTGGGCCGGCGACCTCACCCTCGCCTACGACAAGCGGACGGTCGCCACCGACCTGAGCGTGGCCATCCCCGACGGATCCTTCACCGTGATCATCGGCCCCAACGCGTGCGGCAAGTCCACCCTGCTGCGGGCCCTGGCCAGGATGCTCAAGCCCAGGTCCGGTGCGGTGCACCTGGACGGCGGCGTGATCACCGCGCTGCCGTCGAAGGAGGTCGCCCGGCGTCTCGGCCTGCTGCCGCAGAGCTCGATCGTGCCCGACGGGATCACCGTGGCCGACCTGGTGTCCCGCGGTCGCTACCCGCACCAGCGGCTGATGCGTCAGTGGTCCAAGGCCGACGAGACGGCGGTGGCGGAGGCGATGCGGGCCACCCACGTGACCGAGCTGGCCGACCGGATCGTGGACGAGCTGTCCGGCGGCCAGCGGCAGCGGGTGTGGCTGGCGATGGCGCTCGCTCAGGAGACGCCGATCCTGCTGCTGGACGAGCCGACGACCTTCCTCGACATCTCCCACCAGATCGAGGTGCTCGACCTCTGCGCCGACCTGCACGAGGCGGGCCGGACGATGGTCGCGGTGCTGCACGACCTCAACCAGGCCTGCCGCTACGCCACCCACCTGATCGTCATGCGCGAGGGCGAGATCGTCGCGCAGGGCGATCCGGCCGAGGTCGTCACCCCTGACCTGGTGCGGCAGGTCTTCGACCTGCGCTGCGAGATCATCCCCGACCCGCAGTCAGGCACCCCGATGGTCGTCCCCCACTGCCGCCGCCGAATCACCTCCCCAGCCTGACCAGCCCCCGGCCGCCTCCAGCACACTCCGTAACCTCCGCACCGAGCAGGGTGTGGCGAGCACCCCGGCGTCGTAGCCGGGCCGGGCGGTGACTCAGTACGCGCCGGACTGCCACAGCGTCGCAGGGGGCCCGGCTAGTACGCGCCGCAGCGGCGGACGGCCAGGAGGGCCAGGGCGCGGGTCACCTCACGCACCTCGCGCAGCTCCACCTGCTCACGGGGCGCGTGCGCGTAACGTACGTCACCCGGCCCGTAGTGCAGGGTCGGGATCCCGCCCGCCGCGTAGAGCCGCAGGTCGCTGCCGTACGGCGCGGCCGCCTCGGCGGGTGCCGCGCCGCCGGTGTCCGCGACGGCCCGCCTGACCTCGCCCAGCAGCGGATGCCCGGCCGGCAGCCGCCCGCTGGCGAACTGCCCGCCCGGCCACGTCACCACGGGCGGGTGCTCGCGCAGCCACGGGTGCGCGAGCGACAGCACCGCCTCCTCGAACGCCGCCCGCGCCCCAGCCGGGTCCTCGTCCAGCCGCACCCCCAGGCGCCCCTCCGCGACCAGCAGATCGGGCACCGTGCTCGCCCAGTCACCGGCCCGCACGGTGCCGACCTCGATCGGGTACGGCAGCGAAAGGTCACCGAAGACCGCCGGGACATCGCGATTGCGCTCCGCCTCCAGGCGCCTGATCGCCTCGAACACCGGCCAGAACACCTCGACGGCGTTCACACCCTCCAGCCGGGCGGCACCGTGCGCGGCCCGCCCGGCGATCTCCAGCCGGAACGTCAGCGCGCCCGCGTTGGCGGTGACGACGGCGCCGCTGGTCGGCTCGGTGATGACGGCCGCCTCGGCGGTGTGCCCCCTGGCCAGCGTGCCGAACGCGCCCAGCCCGCCGTCCTCCTCGCTGACCACGCAGTGCACGGCCAGCGGCCTGGCCAGTTTCACCCCGGCCCGCCGGATCGCGCGGACCACCGCCAGATTGGCGGCCAGCCCGGCCTTCATGTCACAGGCGCCCCTGCCGTGCAGGACGTCGCCGGAGACGCGGGCGGCGAACGGGTCGCTGCCCTCCCACTTGGCCAGGTCACCCGTCGGCACCACGTCCACGTGCCCCTGCAACGCCAGCGCCGGAACGCCCTCCCCGCCGGTCACGCCCACCAGGCCGTAACCCTCCACCCTCGGGGCCTCGCCACCGGGGAAGCCCTCCCGCCGCCTGAGGTCGTCGAGGTCGAGCTTCCATACGTCCACCTCCAGGCCGGCCTCGGTGAGCAGGCGGGCCAGGTGGTGCTGCAACTCGGACTCGGCGTCGCTGCCCGTGATGCTCGGCACCCGGACGGTCTCGGCCAGCAGATTGACGGTCTCGGCCTCGTCGATGGCGTTGAGGACCCTGGTCTCGGCGTCACGCATGGCCACACCATCTCATGGCCCGCCCCCGGATCGGCACGGGCGTGAACCCGGATGGGCTCTGGTGGAGATACAGGTCGGAGGTGCGTATGCGGGCTTGGCGGAAGGTGCTGGTCTGGGGGGCGGTGACGCCGTTCGCGGGGTGGGCGGTGCTGCGGGTCTCGGGGTGGGAGCCGGTGTGGCCGTGGACTCCGCTGGTGGCGTACACGCCGTACGCGGCGGTCGTGGCGGGGGTCGGGCTGCTGCTGGCGGCGGCGATGAGACAGCGGGTGGCGGCTGTGGTGGCGCTCGCCACCACGGTGGTGCTGGCGAGCACGGTGCTGCCCCGGGGATTCGACGACGGGCAGCAGCGGGTGTCCGCCGATGGCGGGACGCTCCGGGTGCTGGCGGCCAACCTGCTGGTGGGGTCGGCGGACGAGGCGGCGCTGGTGGCGCTGGTCGCGCGGCTGCGGCCGGACGTGCTGGCGCTGCAGGAGCTGACCCCCGACGCCCTGACCCGCCTCGACGCGGCGGGGCTGCGTGCGGCGTTGCCGTACGCGGTGACCCGCCCCAAGCGGGGGGCGGGCGGTTCGGCCGTGTACGCCCGTCATCCGCTCACCGCCGCCGAGGCCATCGAGCACGGCGGGTTCCGCCAGGTCAGAGCCATTCTCAGGCACCCGTCGGGGGCCGACGTAGAGGTCGTGTCTGTGCACCCGTGCGCGCTACGGCTGTATGCCAGGCAGCCGTGCTGGAGATCAGGGCTGAGGGCGCTGCCACGTGCGCGTGCTTCTGCGGCGGGGGGCCGGGCTGGGGTTGGGGGTGGGCCGTTGCGGGTGTTGGCGGGCGATTTCAATGCGACGCTTGATCATCTGCCGGTACGTGAACTGCTCGCCACCGGTTACCGTGACGCCGCCGACGTGACCGGGCACGGCTTCACCGCCACCTGGCCACAGGGAGGCGCGCTGCCCGGCGTCGCCATCGACCATGTGCTGGCCGACGAACGCATGAGTGTGCGGGCGTTCGGCGTCTATCCGCTGCGGGGCACCGATCACCGCCCGGTGTTCGCGGTGCTCGCCCTGCCGTGACGCTCATCCGGCGCGTTCCGTTACCCGACTCGGTGGCGTGAGGGGCCGAAAAGGCGCGCCCGGTGGTGGTCAGGGTGTACTTGACTTCTCCCCGCCATAAATGACGGGGATTCTCCCGCCTCGCGGCGGGGTGTTTACTGCTGCTTCTACGCCGCTTGCGCGGTGGAGGTTTCGGGCGGTGCCAGGTTCGGGGTCGCCTTGCCTGGTCTTACCTGCCCTTCACAGTCGTTTCGGGTGTCCGCCAGCCCGGCGGCCACATCCTTCACCGACCTCACGGCGTTCAGGCCGTTCACATCGTTCAAGTCGTTCAGGCGGATGCCTTCGGCCAGGATGTTGAGTGCGGCGGCGATGTCACGGTCATGATGCTCGCCACAGGAGGGGCAGTCCCAGACGCGGACGTCCAGGCCGAGCTTCCCGATCCTCCAGTCGCAGCAGGGACACAGCTGGGAGGAGGGATACCAGCGGTCGATGGCGATGAACGCGCGGCCGTAGCGGGCGGCTTTGTCTTCCAGCAGGCGCAGGAAGGTGCCCCAGGATGCGTTGTTGACGCTCTTGGCCAGCCTGCCCCGCGCCAAACCCCGCACTGCCAGACCCTCGACCGCCACCGCTTGGTTCTCGCGGACGATCGTGGTGCTGCGCTGATGCAGGAAATCCCGCCGAGCGTCGCCGACCTTGGCATGCTGACGGGCGAGCTTGATACGGGCTTTGGCCCGGTTGGCGCTGCCCTTGCGCTTACGCGCCAGGGCACGCTGGAGTTTCCTCAGCTTGCGCTCCCTGCGGCGCAGCCACTTCGGGTTGGCGATCTTCTCGCCGTCGGAGGTGACCGCGTAGTGGGTCAGCCCGAGATCGATCCCCGTCACCGCATCGGTCTCGGTATCACCGCGGGGAAGGGTCTGGCCGTCGTCCGGCACGTCAACGACAAAAGAGGCGAGGTAGCGGCCCGCCGCGTCCTTGACGACCGTCACGCTCGACGGTGCGGTGGGCAACTCGCGTGACCACCGGACTTCGATCTCACCGATCTTCGCCAGATACAACGCATCCCCGACACTGCCGGGGCGGAGCCGGAACGCGGTGCTGGTGAACCGGGCCGACTGCCGACGATCACGGCGCGACTTGAACACCGGCAACCCCACCCTCGGGCCCTTCCGCTTGCCCGACACCGAGTCGAAGAAGTTCGTGTAGGCCACATCCAGATCCCGGAGCGACTGCTGCAACGGCACCGGCGACACCTGCCCGAGCCAGTCCCGCTCAGGAGTGCGCTTGGCGGCGGTGATGCACATCTTCATCAGATCTGTCCCACTGATGCGCGCCCGGTCGGCCTTCCACGCGGCCTTGCGCCGGGCCAGCCCGTCGTTCCACACCGCCCGGACACACCCGAACAACCGAGCCAAAGCCGCCTGCTGAGGCGCATCCGGATACAGCCGATAGTTGTAGCGCAGCTTCACCGAACACCACCCCACTCCATGACCACACAACACAACAACTAACAGTGTGCAATAGGTCACACGCGTTCCGCGAACTCGAACATACTAACGGCTACTCCATGACCGCGCCAGACGAACGCCGACGCGGCATACATCAACCGACAACGCCGACCAACATGACCATCCGTAGTCCGCGCCACGCGCTCCTGGCTGCCCCGCCTACCTGCGGGCCATCCCCTGACGGGAACCACGTTCATCCCCGGCCTGAGCTGAAGGCCAGGGCTTTCTGCGGACCTTCGGTAAACTTGGGCCTGTGGAACCACCCAAGTTCGAGATTCAGATGCTGCACGACCGGGTCATGATCCGGCTGGAGCAGGCGGCCGAGGAGCGGCGCAGTGGCTCCGGGATCGTCATTCCCGCGACGGTCAAGATGGCCAACCGCCTGGCGTGGGGCGAGATCTGCGGCGTCGGCTCGAACGTGCGCTCGGTCAGAGTCGGCGACAAGGTGCTGCTCAACCCCGAGGCGCAGTATGAGGTGGAGTTGCACGCGCAGGTCTATCTGGTGATGCGCGAGCGCGACCTGCACGCGGTGGCCACCCAGGAGACCGACCACGGCACCGGCCTCTACCTGTAAGCCGGGTAGGCCGGGGCGCTATCTGCGGATGTACTGCTGCGCCATCTGGATCACGTCCAGGCCGAGGGTGCGCAGTCCGATGTAGACGATGGCCGTGGCCGCGGCCACGGTCACGACGGCCACGATGATGCGGATCGTCCAGCCCTGCCGCTTGAACCACTCGGTCCAGGCGTGCAGCATTCGCTTGCCGAACTCCAGGAGCTTGTGCGCCCAGTGGAACTCGGTGGCCAGCACCGCCAGGCCGGCGAAGACCACCAGCCAGCCGGGCCCCGGGAAAGGCACCATGATCAGGCCGCCGCCGACCATGAGCCCGCCGAGCACGCCGATGACGATCTTCAGGGTGAGCGCGCCCGCCCGCGTCGCCCTGATGGCGTCGAGCCTGCCGTGCAGCCCCGAACGACGTGCGGGCATGCCGGAGTGGGCAGCCGCCTCTTCCTTGACGAGATCGGCGTCGCCGGTCTCGGGCTTATGCGTCGGCACGGTCCCCCCGGACAGTCGGTGTGTTCCCCAGGATAAGGGTCAGGCATCTGTCGCCGATGTCCAAACGCGGACAATGGCGTACACGTCCAATAAACGCTCAGACGGTAAAATATCTGCCTGATCAGGCAACTTCCCAATAACGTCGGATATCGTTTGCTATGCCCGAGGTCATGCTTCGTACCGTAACCGGCCCCATCCGCGCGGCCACCGTCAGCGGTCCCGTACTCCCCCACGAGCACCTGCGCACCGACATGCGCTGGGCCGCCGGGATCGATTCCGACCCCTACCGCTGGCTGGACGAGGAGCAGACCGTCATCGCCGAGCTCCGCGAGCTGCGGCAGTCCGACGAGCTGGGCCTGATCGTGGACCTGACGTGCATCGGCATGGGCCGCGACGCCACCGCCCTGGCCCGCATCGCCGCGGCCGGCCGGGTGCCGGTGATCGCCGCCACCGGCCTGTTCACCGAGCCGTTCGCGAACCTGCGCGACCAGGACGTGGACGCGCTCACCGGCCGGCTGATGGCCGACATCTCCGACGGGCTGGAGGGCACCGGCGTCTTTCCCGGCGTGATCGGCGAGGTCGGGTGCTGGGGCGCCAGTGCCACGCCCGCCGAGGAGCGCGCCCTGGTCGCCGCCGCCCGCGCCTCGCTCGCCTCCCGGCTGTCCGTCGCGACGTACGGTCAGGACGCGCTGGGCCTGCTGGAGATCCTGCTGGCGCAGGGGCTGCCGGGCTCGCGGGTGGCCGTGGGGTACGCGGGCGCCGACCCGGCCGTGGCCCGCAAGATCGCCGAAGCGGGGGCGTACGTGAGCGTGGGCGCGCTCGCGGCCGGCGTGGAGCGGTCGACCGCCGTGGCGCTGAGCCTGATCGAGGAGGGGTACGCCGACCGGCTGCTGCTCAGCACCGGGCTGAGCCGGGTGGCGCAGGTGCGCAGGTACGACGGGCCGGGCTACGCGCACCTGTTCCGCGAGGTGCTGCCCAAGCTGCGCGAGGCCGGGATCGACGACAGCACCCTGCGTACCGTGACCAACGCCAACCCCCTGCGCTGGCTGACCTCCGGCACCGCCTGACCCGCGTCGCCGCGTCCGGGACTGGCTAGGATCGGACCACATGATCCTGGCCGGGTGAGGTATGAAGACGCAGCGCACGCACGGGCGAGACCGCGGACGGGTGCTGTCGCGCCTGACGCGGCTGGGTGACGTCCCGGTCGTCGTCATGCTGGTGTGGGCCGGCTGGCTCGCCGTCCCGTGGTCCTTCAGCGGCCTGGCCCAGGCCCGCGCCGCCGCGGCCGCCGCCGCCGACGCCGTCCCGCCGCCCGCTCGAAGCGCCGAGGAGTCCGTACGTCATCGACTCGCGGGCGCGACACCGTCGAAGACCTGGGGCATCCCGGCCCCCAAGGCACAACGCCTCACGGTGACGGCCGCAACCGGTGAGGACGTGCGGGCTCGGCTCGCCGGTGAGGTGCATGACGCGGCGGGTCACGGGCTGGCGGCCATCGCCTTGCAGGCCGGTCTCGCCCTGGTGGCGCTGGACGACGATCCCGAGCAGGCCCGCGAGTCGCTGCAGGCGATCAGGCGGACCAGCCTCACCACGCTCACCCAGCTGCGCGCCGCGCTCGACCGCCTGGACCCCGGCGGCGCCTCTCCCGGCGGCAGCGCTCCCGGCGGCGAAGCTCCCCGGGAGGGCGAGGACCTGATCGGTCTCATCGCCGGGGTGCGGGCCGCCGGGCTGCCCGTGGACGTGGAGCCGGTGAGCCCGATCGTCCCCGCCCACCTGCAAGGGACCGTCTACCGGGTGGTGCGCGAGTCGCTGACCAACGTGCTGCGGCACGCCGGTCCGACCAGGGCGCTGGTCCGGGTGGCCAACGATCCGTGCGCGTTCGTGCTGGAGGTCGCCGACCGGGGCACAGGGTGGACGGGCGCCGCCGACGGGCGCGGGCTCGCCGGGATGCGCGCCGGGGTGACGAGCGTGGGAGGCCTGTTCACGGCCGGCCCACGCGAGGGCGGCGGCTTCCAGGTCGTGGCCCGCTTCCCCCAAAGGTCCGAGTTCCCCCAAAGGTCCGCTTTTCCGCAAGGGTCCGCGTGATCACCGTTGCTGTGGCCGATGATCAGGCCGTGGTGCGGATGGGGCTCAAGGCGCTGCTGGAGCGCGAGCCCGACCTGCGGCACGTGGGCGAGGCCGCCGACGGCGCGGGCGCCCTCGCCCTGCTCCGCCGAACCCGCCCGGACGTGCTGCTGCTGGACATCCGGATGCCCGGCATGGACGGCCTGGCCACGCTACGGGCGATCGCGACCGACGCCGAGCTGAGCGCCACCAGGATCGTGGTGGTCACCACGTTCGCCGTGGACGAGTACGTCTTCACCGCACTCCAGGCGGGCGCGAGCGGTTTCCTGCTCAAGGACAGCGCCCCGGAGGAGCTGGTCAACGCGGTGCGCGTGGTGGCGGCGGGCGAGGCGCTGCTGTCTCCGGCGATCACGCGTAAGGTCATCGGCCTGTTCGGCCGGCACGGCGCGGAGCCGGTGCTGGGCCTGGACACGCTGACGCCGCGCGAGCGTGAGCTGGTCGCCTGGGTCGCCACCGGCAAGTCCAACGAGGAGATCGCCAAGGAGCTGGTGATCAGCCCGGACACCGTCCGCACCCACGTCAGCCGGGCCATGGTCAAACTGCATGCCCGGGACCGGGCGCAGCTCGTCGTGTTCGCGATGCGGGCCGGGCTGGCCGTCTGAAGCCCCGGTCAGAGCCGGAGAAACCCCTCGTAGGAGCGCTGCCGTACCTGAGCCTCGATCTGCTTGACGGTGTCCAGGCCCACGCCCACCATGATCAGCACGCTGGTGCCGCCGAACGGGAAGTTCTGCTGCGTACCGGGATCTCTGAGGATCGCGAAGGCCACCAGCGGCACCAGCGCCAGCGCCGCCAGGTAGAACGCCCCCGGCGCGGTCAGCCGCGACAGGATGTACGCGAGATACTCCGCGGTCGGCCTGCCCGGCCGGATCCCCGGCACGAAGCCCCCGTACCTCCGGATGTTGTCGGCCACCTCGGCGGGATTGACGGTGATGGACACGTAGAAGTACGTGAACGCGACGATGAGCAGGACGTACGCCGTCATGTAGAGCGGGTGCGAGCCGGACGTCAGCGTGCGCGCGATCCACCCGCCGGCCTCCTCCCCCAGCATCGGCGCGGCCAGCGTCGGCAGGTAGAGCAGCGAGGTGGCGAAGATGACCGGCACGATCCCCGCCTGGTTCACCTTGAGCGGGATGTAGGTGCCGCTGCCGCCGTACATCCGGCGGCCGACCAGCCGCTTGGCGTACTGCACGGGCACCCGCCGCTGCGCCTGCTCCACGAACACCACGGCCGCGACCAGGAACACCCCCGACACCAGGATGACCACGAAGGCGAACGGGCTCATCACGAACATGGTCGCCATGTAGGCCGGGAAGACGGCCACGACCTGGGTGAACATCAGCAGCGACATCCCGTTGCCGATCCCGCGGTCGGTGATGAGCTCGCCGATCCACATGACCACGCAGGTGCCCGCCACCATGGTCAGCACCAGCACGGTCACGGCCGCCAGGCTCTGGTCACGCAGCAGCGGCCGCGCGCACCCCGGCAGCAGTTGCCCGGCACGGGCCAGCGCGACGATCGTGGTGGCGTTCAGCACGGCCAGCGCCACGGTCAGGTAGCGGGTGTACTGCGTGATCCGCGCCTGCCCGGACTGCCCCTCCTTCCGCAGCGCCTCCAGCTTCGGCACCATGACCGAGGACAACTGCATGACGATGCTGGCGGTGATGTACGGCATCACGCCCAGCGCGAACACCGACAGCCGCAGCATCGCGCCCCCGCTGAGCAGTTGCACCATGTCGAACACCCCGCCGCGCGCCGCCCCCACGCACTCGCGCACCGCCACCACGTCCACCCCCGGCGACGGCAGCACCTGCCCGAGCCTGAACAGCGCGAGCAGTCCGAGGGTGAACAGCAGCTTCCTGCGGAGCTCCGGCGCCCGGAACGCCCCGGCGAGCACGGCGAACATGGTCAGCATGTGCAGGAGTCTGGCCGCGCGCCGCCGCCCGGTCGTCCGCTCAGCCGCGGCGGGCGCGTACGCGATTCCGCGTACGGCAGACTGATCACATGAGCGGGCCGGGTGTCGTGTGGGTGGTCAGCGGCCCGCCGGGGGCGGGCAAGTCCACGGTGGCGGCCGCGCTGCTCGCGCGCCTGTCCCCGGTGCCGGCCCTGCTCGACAAGGACACGCTGTACGGCGACCTCGTCGGCGAACTGCTCCGGGCCCACGGCAGGCCGCACGGCGAGCGCGAGGGCCCGTGGTATGACGAGCACGCCAAGGTCCACGAGTACGCCGGGCTGACCAGGACCGCCAGGCAGATCCGCGAGCACGGCTGCCCGGTGCTGCTCGACGGCCCGTTCACCGGCCAGGTCCACGCGGCGGACCGGTGGGCGCGCTGGGTGGCGGAGCTCGGCGGGTCGCCGGTGCGCCTGCTGTGGGTCCGCTCCGACGGCCCGACGCTGCGGGAGCGGCTGATGGCCAGAGGGCTGGCGCGGGACGCGGGCAAGCTGGCGGCGTTCGAGGACTATCTGACGGCCATCAAGGTGCACGAGCCGCCCGCCGTACCCCATCTGGAGATCGACAACCGGCCGGGAGCGCCGGCGCTGGACGCGCAGCTCACGGCGGCGGGCATCCGGCCGCGACGTCGCTATGTCACCCGATAGTCGTCGTCACGGGCGTCGATGATCGCCATGTGGCCGGGCAGGTGGCCGATCGCGAAGTCGACCCCGCTGGCCATGATCGCCGCCTGCGGCGTCACCCCGCACGCCCAGAACACCGGCACCTCGCCCGCCCGTACCTCCACCGGATCGCCGAAGTCCGGCCGCGCCAGATCGTCGATCCCCAGCTCGGCCGGGTCGCCCACGTGCACCGGCGCCCCGTGCACCATCGGATAGCGGCCGCTCACCTCGACCGCGGTGGCCACCAGCGGCTCCGGCACCGGCCGCATCGACACCACCAGCGGCCCCGACAACACCCCCGACGGCTCGCACGGCACGCCGGTGACGTACATCGGCACGTTCGAGCCCTGCTCCAGATGACGCACCGGTACCCCCTCGGCCAGCAGCGCCTGCTCGAAGGTGAAGCTGCAGCCGATGAGGAACGGCACCAGGTCCTCGCGCCACTCCGCCACCACCGCATCGCGGTCCGCCACCGGCCGCCCGTCCCGGTAGACCCGGTAGCCGGGCAGATCCGTACGCAGGTCGCCGGGGAACAGCCGGGTCTGGAACGCCCCCGCCTCGCCGACGTCGAGCACCGGGCACGCCTGCGCGTTGCGGTGCGCGAACAGCAGCAGCTCGTACGCCAGCGCCTTCGGCACCGCGATCAGGTTGGCCTGCGTCCATCCTCTGCACCAGCCCGCGGTGGGGCGCCGCTCGCCGCCACGGAAGCGCTCCCGCGCCTGGGCGGGGGTCAGGTCTGCGACATCCACCCCTTGACAGTACGTTTCGACTCTGGACAACACCACAGAGCGAACGGCCCGGCACCACATCGTCGTGGTACCGGGTCGTTCGGGCGTCTGTCCTTTCGCCGTCCACTCTCCGGCAGCCCGGCTCGTGAGTCTGCGTCCAAGTGCACACTGAGCGAGTTTGACAACCCCGCCATCGTCAACTTATGTTGACCTGAGTCAATCAAAGTTGACGCTAGGGGGTTCTCGTGGACGCGTTGTCGACAGCCGTGGCAGCCAACCTGCCGGTGATCCTTTGGGGGGCGCCGGGCACCGGCAAGACCTCCGCCGTCCTGGCCCTGGGCAGCCGGCTCGGGCTGCCCGTCGAAGTGGTCGTCGGCTCGATCAGGGAGCCCAGCGACTTCGCCGGCCTGCCGACGCTGCGCGACGGCCGCACCTGGTTCGCCCCACCCCGCTGGGCCGAACGCCTGGCCGCCTCCGGCCACGGCATCCTCTTCCTGGACGAACTGACCACCGCCCCGCCCGCCGTCCAGGCCGCGATGCTCCGGGTCGTGCTCGAACGCACCGTCGGCGACCTCACCCTGCCCGGGCAGGTGCGCATCGTGGCCGCCGCCAACCCGCCGGAGCAGGCGGCCGACGGCTGGGACCTGTCCGCGCCACTCGCCAACCGGCTGATCCACCTGGACTGGCAGATCACCGCCGCCTCCGTGGCCGAAGGCTTCACCACCGGCTTCGCCCCCCTCGACGGGCCGGGCCCCAGCACCGCCGACTCCCCCGGACCCGACCCGGCCGGACGCTCCGAGAGCGGCATACCTGGGTGGCGCGGGCCTGACGCGGCTTCGGTGGCGCGGGCCAAGGCACTGGTGGGGGCGTTTCTCCGGGTAAGGCCCGAGCTGGTCCTCGCCGTACCCGATGGACCGGCGCGCGCCTGGCCCAGCCCCCGCACCTGGGAGCTCACCGCGACGGCGCTGGCCTGCACGGCTGGTACGGGGGCCGCGGCGCAGCGGGTGCGGGCCGAGCTGGTGGTGGGGGCGGTAGGCGAGGCCGCCGGATACGAGGTGCTCTCCTGGATCCGCGACCTGGACCTGCCCGATCCGGAGACGCTGCTGACCGACCCGGCCGCGCCGCTGCCCGAGCGGGTCGACCGGATGCACGCGGTGCTCGGGTCGGTGGTCGCGCACGTCGTGGCGGACGGCGGGACGGAGTCCTGGCAGCGGGCGTGGACCCTGATCGGACGGGTCGCCGGCCGCGCACCGGACGTGGCCGCCGGCGCCGCCCGCTCGCTCGCGGCCCGCCGCCCGCCCGGCGCCGTGCTTCCCGTGGCGGTGCTGGAGCTGGCCGCGATCCTGCGCATGGCGGGGCTGATGGCATGACCGCCCACGACGAACTCGCCGAAAGATTCGCCGCGGCCAGGCTCTGGGCGGCGAGCCGGGCGCCGTACCTCACCTCGGCCCTGTTCGCCCTCACCCCGCTGGTCCATGACCCGGGACCGGCCGGCGGACTGCGAGGCCTGCCTGCCGACGCGCACTGGAACGTCCACCTCGATCCGGCCACCGTGCTCGGCACGCCGGTGCCCGAGCTGGGCTGGTGGCTGATCCACCAGGTGGGCCACCTGCTGAGAGGCCACCACAGCCGCGCCCCCGCCGGTGAAGCGGCGAACGGCGGGACCGAGCGGCCGGCTTGGGCGCGGGCCGCTGATGCGGAGATCAACGATGACCTCGGCGGGCTCGGGCCCGAGCCGGTCGGCGCGGTGACTCCGGACACGCTCGGGCTGCCCGCGGGTCTCCTGGCCGAGCGCTACCTGGAGCTGCTGGACCTCGTCGACGTCCCTGACCACCTCCTCCCCTGCGGGCGGGCGCCCTTCACCGGGCCGGGCGCGATGACGGCGCTCGAGACCGAGCTGCTGGCCCGCGCCGTGGCGGCCGGGATCGAGGCCAGGGGCAACGTCCCCGGTGGCTGGCGGCGCTGGGCCGAGCACACGCTGCGCCCCGAGGTGGACTGGCGGGCCCGGCTCGCGGCCCTGGTCAGGAGGGCGTGGGCGCAGGCGGCGGGCCGGGTGGACCACAGTTACCGCCGACCGTCGAGGCGGGCCGCGGCCGTGCCGGAGATCGTCCTGCCCGCCCTGGTCAGGCCGGTGCCCCGGATCGCGGTCGTGGTCGACACCTCGGGCAGCGTCTCCCGCGCCGACCTCGGCCAGGCCCTGGCCGAGCTCGGCGGCGTCCTGCGGGCGGCCGGACACCGGCGGCTGGACGTGATCTGCTGCGACACACGGGCGTACCCGGTGCAGCGGGTGACGGCGGCCTCCCAGGTGGAGCTGATCGGCGCGGGCGGCACCGACCTGCGCCCCGGCATCGCCGCCGCCGTCGGCAGAGGACCGTCCGCCCGCCACGCCGGGCCCCCCGGCGAAGGGCCGTCCGCCCGCCGCGCCGGGACCCCCGGCGAAGGGCCGTCCGCCCATGCGGGGGCCGCCGGCCCGCCCACCGGCGAAGGACCGCCCGCCCGATCCAGTGCCGGCGGCCCGCCCGAGGCCCCTGCCGACCTGGTGATCGTGCTGACCGACGGCCACACCCCCTGGCCCGACCGGCGGCCGCCGTGCCCGGTCGTGGTCTGCCTGTTCGGCGGACGGGCGGGCGTCCCGTCCTGGGCAGGGGTCGTACACGTCAGGAGGGCGGCATGACGGACGAGTCGTGGAGCGGCTTCACCCAGGGTGAGGCGCGGCGGTGGCGGCGGGCCGGGTTCACGGCGGACGAGGCCGGCGCCTGGTGCGAGGCGGGGGTGACCGAGCCCGCCTACGCCCGGCTGTGGGGCACCGCCGGGGCCACTCCCGGCTCCGTCGTCGCCTGGCAGCGGGCCGGGATGACGCCGCGGGAAGCCGTACGCTGGCACGAGCTCGGGGTCGCACCGCACGACGCGGCGCGCAGGCGACTGGCGGGCGAGCGGCCGCGCCGGGTCTCGTGGCTGTCGCGACTGGCCGTACCGGAGCCTGAACTGGATCCGGGGCGGACCCTGGCGCTGCGGCGGCTGCTGCGTGCGGGGGTGCCCGCCGACGTGGCGCGCGCGTACGCCGACGCCGGGTGGGACGGCGGTGAGGCGGAGCCGTGGGCGCGGCGGCGGGTGGACCAGGGGGACGCGCGGGTGTTCCGGGCGCTCGGGTTCAGCGCTGCGGAGGCCGCACGAGCCGGGGCACCGGCGGTGGAGGTGCTGGCCGCGTGGTGGGGCGCCGTCCCTTTGCGGGAGGTGGCGGCCTGGTGTGCGGCGGGGTTCACGCCGGAGGAGGCCGCCGCGCAGCGGGCCGCGGGCGTGTCCGGCTCGCAGGCGGCCGTCCTCCGCGCGCTGTCGGCCCTCGACCCCGGACCCGGGGCGGACTGACACTCAGCGCTCGACCCCCGGACCGGGGCGGCTCGACGCTCAGCGCTCGACCCCGAAACCGGGGCGGCTCGACGCTCAGCGCTCGACCCCGAAGGTGTGCGGTCCCAGGCCGTAGCCCTGCTCCGCCGGCACCACGTACCCATGGCCGATCAGCGTCTGGAGGCTCCGCCGTACCTCGTCCTCGGTCAGGCCCGTGGCCCGGACCAGCGCGCTGAAACCGGCCCAGCCGTACTCGCCCGACTCCCCCGCCACCGCCTCGTACACATGGATGTCGACGTTGGACAGGGCCTGGATGTCGTGCAGCGGGTCCATCAGCGCGCCCTCGCCCCTTCCCGCAGCCTGTTCGGGTCGATCTCCCGGTCGGGGTTGCGGCGCAGGTATTCGCTCTCCAGTTCGTTCGTCCGGGAGGTGTGGGTGGCCAGTGCGTCGTCGGAACCGTGCAGGAAAGTGTCGGTTCGGGTCACGTGGAGGTGCCGCAGCTCGCGGATCAAGTCATCGTCGCTGAGCTGGGCCGGATCAATTCCCATCGTGGTCATGCGTGCCCCCTACCCCGAAGCCTGGCAACAATATCTGTCACATTTCCTGACATATAGGCATTGTCGGGGAGATTGACCCGCTTTACCGTCCCGTTATGGACCTCGAGCTACGGCACCTCAGAATCGTCCGCGCGGTCGCGGACGCTGGGAGCGTCAGCAAGGCCGCTTCCCTGCTCGGGCTAGCGCAGCCGGCTCTGACCTCCCAGCTCAAACGCATCGAGAGAATGCTCGGCGGCGCCCTGTTCGAGCGGGACCGCCACGGCGCCCGGCCCACCCGCCTCGGCGAGCTGGTGCTCGCCAGGGCCCGCGTGCTCCTGCCCGCGGCCAAGGAACTCCAGGAGGAGGCGGTACGGTTCGCGCACGCACCCTCACCCGGCTACCGGATCGGCGCGACGAACGGACCGATCCTCGGCGGACTGGTGGACAGGCTCGCCGCCGAACGGAGCGTGAGCACGTACACGAGCTGGTCGGCGCACGAGCTCACGACCATGGTGGAGCTCGGCCGCCTCGACTACGTGCTGACCGGCGCGTGCGGCGACAGCGGCACCCCCATGGGAACGCTCCTGTGGGAGACGATCAGCCTCGACCCGGTCTTCGTCCTGCTGGCCGTCCACCATCCGCTGGCCGTGGAGAAGGAGGTCGAGCTGGCGGACCTCGCCGGTGAGCACTGGGCGCTCACGCCGGGGGACGGCTGCTTCAACGACTGCTTCGCCATGGCGTGCGCGCGGGCCGGCTTCACCCCCGGCACGATCTACGAGATCGACGTGGCGACCTGCCTCCACCTCGCGCGGGTGGGCCGGGCGGTGGTGCTCTGCCAGGCCACCCACCGGCCCGCCCCCGGCCTGGTCGTGGTGCCGCTGAAGAACGCGCCGCTACGCTGGCGGCAGCTCCTCGGCCGGCATCCGGCCGCGCTGGACGCCGCGTGGGTGCGGGTGCAGGCCAAACAGACCCACATGGAGGCCGTACGACGCAGCCGGGTCTATTACGACTGGCTGACCCGGAACGCGGGGTTCGGCACCACGCCATAACGGGTTCTTGGTGTCCGGACCGCCGCAGGCCGGGGCTTGCCCAGACCGCCGCAGGCCGGGGCGCGGACGAGATGGCCGGCCACAACGGGCTACCGCGACGCGCCCGGGTCGTACACGCCGGGACCGAGCGCAGGGCTCCCGCCCGCTCAGGCCAGGTCGTACTCCCAGCCCGGCTGCCAGTCGAACGGGGCGTCCACCAGCTCCTCCAGCGGAACCCCCTCGAACAGGTTCCGCAACGCGAACCGGTTCGCCGAGTGCGCGATGACCAGCACGGTACGGCCCTGCCACCGCTTGGCGACGTCCTCCAGGAAGGCGGCGGTCTCGCCCACCACGTGCCGGTAGCTCTGCCCGCCCGGCCACGGCGTGTCGACATGCCTGCGCCGCAGCGCGTGCACCTCGCTCACCGGCCGGCCGTTGTAGATCCCGTAGTCACACTCCCGCAGCCGCGCGTCCAGCCTGATCTCACACACCCCACCGAACGCGATCTGCGCAGTCTGTACGGCGCGCCGCAGGTCAGAGGCGTAGACCACGTCCACGCCGCGCCGCCGCTCCCCCAGCTCGGCGGCCTGCGCACGACCGGCGGCGGACAACTCGCCGGGCAGCCGGCCGGTGGCGACACCCGTCTCGTTGTCCACACTGGTCGCGTGCGTCTCGTAGATCAGCTTCACCACCATGCCCCCGACGGTACCGATCCCCCCTGCCCCACCTGGCCCAAATCCCCATTTTTCAGGATCCGTCCACGTCCCCTGGGAAACACCCGCGAATGTGATCGCCACGGACTCCATTTACCGTGTCCGGCATGGCAGGATGTGCGAGGCAGCCACGAACCGGCGGCCGTGGCCCACCAGCCCGGACCCACGACCGACCCTCATGCTCTAGCCTTGACCCTGCGCGGGGCATAGCATGATCCATTCGTGCACACCCGCACGCCGTACAACTGAATCCAGGGGCGGTAGCTCAGCCGGTCAGAGCATCGGACTCATAATCCGTGGGTCGTGGGTTCAAGTCCCACCCGCCCTACTCTCCACTACCGCGTTCTACCTGGGGCTTCTCGGTTCTCGCCGGCCTCGGATCGACCTTGATGTCGAGCGCGGCCAGCTCGCCGTGGATGCGCCGATAGCCCCAGGTGGAGTTCTCCCGTGCCAGTCGCAACACCAGGACGCGGATGGACCGGACGGTCGGTGCGTGAGCGACCACGCCGCCGGAGTACGCAGGCCGCCGCGTGACGGCGCCGTAGCAGATCGCGGTGCCAGCGCAGGATGGTGTCCGGCTGAACCAGCAACGTCAAGTGGAACAGCCTGGCGACCGGCAGACGGTGAAGCAGCCCAGCGAGAAGGAACCGGTCATCCGGCGTGAACGCGGGCTTGACCAACTGCCGCTGCAACACCCCCAGCTGATACCGCGGCACCAATATCTCGATGTCTTTGCCATGATCACTCCTCGGCAGGAGCCGCAGGAACGAGAAGGTGGCGTCACCGTAAGGTAAGCCAAGCGCAGCAACACGACCGACCATCATGCCGCCATCTGCCGCAGCGCTCGCGCCGCCCACCAGAGACCGAGCCCGTCCATCATGTCTTTGACCTGCACGGATGAATATTCGGCACCCGCAGGGCGGAGTAACGACGTCGCAGGCTTCGCTTCATGCTGCGGACCGCACCGTCGCTAGCGTCGGCGGCGGGCACCTCGCCGAGGGCGGCGGATGCCGTCCGGCGACGCGCGGTCCCAGTCATCGGTTGGCGACGGGCCAGCTGCGGAGATGAACACGATGAGCTACCCTATCCCGAATGAGACATATTTCTCATATGAGAGACCTATAATCCAATGGGCTAAGGACTCGACGCGCGGCTGACCCGCTCGGCGTGCCCACCCCCGATCCGATGGAGTCCTCGATGTCTCATTCCGACCCGACGAGGGCCCCGCGGACACTTCCCGACCAAGAGGAGACCTCATGCTGTCCGACACCCATCCGAACGCCTTGTGGCTGGCCGAGCTCTATCGAGGCGGCGCGGCGATCACGACCGATCCGAGCCTCACTGAGGACGAGCGGCTCCAGCGGCAACAAGAGCACACCAGCAAAATGATGGAGCGGATGTCTCCGGACGTGGTGATCCACACCGGCGGCGTGCGCCTGGCGACGACCGGGGGAATGGACTTCCTGCGCCGCTACGCCAAGCGGCGGGCGAGTCTCGCCGACGCCAACGTCGAACCCCTCGAGATCGACCAGATCCTCGCCGACGACCATTACGGCATCATCCACGGGACATTCCGCACGACGCGTGGCGAATGGATCTGGACGCGCGTCGGCATGGGCGCGTGGCGCTTCAGGGACGGTCTGGCCGTTGAGCACTGGGAGCTCTCCGACGGACCGGTGTGGGACGAATTCTTCCTCGCCGGCGACCCGACGTCGTTCACGGGGTCGGCGCAGGAGTTCTGGACCCGCGGCGTCTGACTGCGCCACCGGTTCCGCTACGGGGGCCGGGCCTCGACGACGGTCGAGAGGGCGGCGATGGCCTGCCGGCCGGGCCTGCCTGCTCCCCCGAGCGGGCGCCGGCGTACGCCTGCCAGGCAGCTCGTCCCGCCCGATCTCCGAAACGTGCGCGGCCGTGCCGGCTCCTCGTCCGCGAACGTTGGGGGAGGCTATGGTCATTCTATATGATAGAAGAATCTTATTTAAGAATTGAGATTCATTATGTACATTGCTGCGGCGACGGACAGCGTGTCCATCGCTCCGAGCTGGCCTCGCGCAGCAGCGGCGGAGATTCGCCGTCTGGGCGAGGTGCCGGCCGCCAACGTCGGCGACGCGCTGCAGCGGATGACCGTCATGGACGGCGGCATCCGGCTGTTCACCGGGCACACCGCGCTGCTGGGGAACGCCCTGACGGTGGACGTGCGGTCGGGTGACAACCTGGCCATCCACCGGGCGCTCGACGAAGCCCGGCCGGGCGACGTCCTGGTCGTCAACGGACACGGGGACCTGACCCGGGCGCTGATCGGCGACCTCATCGGCGAGATCATGGTGAATACCGGGGTCACCGGCGCGGTGGTCGACGGCGCCGTCCGCGACGTACAGGCGCTGTCCGAGATGGGCCTCGCCGTCTACGCGCGGGCGATCACCCCCGCCGGGCCCTTCAAGGACGGGCCCGGCGCCATCGGCGTGCCGGTGGCGGTCGGCGGCCTGGTCGTGGCCCCAGGTGACGTGCTCGTCGGCGACGCCGACGGCGTCGTCGTCGTGCCACGGCTGCGCGTGCGGGAGGTCGTGGACGCGGTCGACGGGATCGTCGAGAAGGAGGAGACGCTGCGGCGGCGCATCCTCGCCGCGCGCTCCGGCCATGCGGCGGCGGCCCGATGACCGCCTTCCGGATCGAGGAGCTGCGCCGCCTCTCACGGCGCCCGGCCCTGGCCCCGGCCCCGCCGGGAGCCGTCTCCCTCGCCATGGGCGAGCCGGACTTCCCGACGCCGCCGCCGGTGATCGAGGCCGCCGTGGCCGCCTTGCGCGCGGGCCACACCCACTACGCCGACCAGAAGGGCCTGCGGCAGCTGCGCGCCGCGCTCGCGTCCAGGTTGCCGGCCCATCCCGGCCGTACGTGGACCGCGGACGACATCGTGATCACCCACGGCGCCACCGCCGCGCTGGCGGCCGTCGTGCTCGCGATGGTCGGCCCCGGCGACCGCGTGGTCATCCCGGAGCCCGCCTACTCGCTGTACGCCGACCTGGTCGTCCTGGCCGGAGGCACCGTGGACTTCGTCCCGCTCGCCCCCGACCTGCACTGGGACCTCGACGCGCTGGCCGCCGCCCTTCCCGGCGCCAAGATGATGATCTTCTCGAATCCCTCGAACCCGACCGGCATCGTGCACCGCGAGCAGGAGCTCCAGGCCCTCGGAAAGCTCCTCGACGGCACCGACGTCCTGGTGGTCAGCGACGAGGCGTACCACCGGCTGGTAGCACGAGTGGACCTCGGCGCTGGCAGTCGAGTCGCTGCGGGATCGGGCAGTGTACGTCCAGACGTTTTCCAAGACGTACGCGATGACCGGCTGGCGGGTGGGATACCTGACCGGGCCGCGCGAAGTCGTGGACGCGGCGGCCCAGGTGCACCGGACCCACAACGGCTCGCTGAACACGGCGATCCAGCGCGCCGCCCTCGCCGCCCTCGACCTGCCGGACAGCGTCATGGGCGCCATGGTCGACACGTACCGGCAGCGTCGCGAGCTGGTGATCGCGCACCTGTCGGACATCCCCGGCCTGCACCTGGTTCCGCCGGAGGGCGCGTTCTACGGGTTCCTCCGCTACGACAACGACCGCCCCTCCGAGGCGGTCGCCCGCAAGCTCGCCGAGCGGAAGGTGATGGTTCGAGCCGGAGCAGAGTACGACCCCTCCGGCGAGGGGCACATCAGGATCTCGTTCGCCGCCTCCGAGGACGACCTGCGGACCGGGCTGGCCCGCATCGTCGGTCACCTGGACGTCACGAGATCCTGACGGGCGGAGGCGATAGCCTTTGCCTGCACTTCTACGAGGCGGAGGAGACCGGTGTCCGATCAGCAGGCCACCCCACGTGGAGAGCGCAAGTTGCGCAGTGACACCCGCCGCAACCGCCGGCGCCTCCTCGAGGCCGTCGGCGAGCTCGCCCGGGAGGCGCCCGACGAGCTCACCATGCAGGCGGTCGCGTCCCGCGCGGAGATCGGTCCGGCCACCGCCTACCGCTACTTCTCCTCGATGGAGGAGGTGCTCGCGGCCTATGTGCTCAGCGTCGTCGAGGAGCTCAGCGATTTCACCGCGACGTCGACCGCGCAGGGGCGGCCGCTCTTCGATGCCGTCGTGGACAAGTGGGTGGACCTTCTCGCCGAGCACGGCCCGGCGCTGGTTCAGCTTCGGTCCCGACGGGGCTACCTGGAGCGGCTCCATGACGGGAACGAGATCATCGCCACCATGCGGGACGCCTGGGACGGGCCCGTGCGGGGACTGCTCGACGACATCGGGCTCCCGGAAGAGATGCTCGAGTACGCCCTGTTCCTCAACAACATGATCTTCGATCCGCGCGAGGTCCAGGACCTGCTGCGGGAGACGCACCTGTCCCGCCGGGAGGTCATCACCCGGCTGATCGAGGCGTACTGTGGCGCGCTGCGCGGGTGGGCGCGGGTGGGCTGATCGCTCCGCCCAGGTGCCGGTGGGGCACCATCCTGGAGCCGGGAACCCGGTACTCGGTTCCCCGGCACAAGCCTGACCGCCCCTGAAAGGCGCCGATCTGGTGCCGGTGGACCGGGGGCGGCGCTCGCGTGGCGACGTTTGCCGACGCCGTATCTGCACCCGCACCCCACTCGGATCCGGTCACGCGTCAGACGTGAGCTCCTTAACCTCCTGCCGCAGTGGTACTTGTCGGCAGGAGAAGTTCGCAAAACGTCTGTCCGTTTATAAATCGGGACAACTTAAGATACCTCGGGTATCAGACGATTCGCCGCTATGTGATTGACTCATCTCAATTCATACGACAGTTGCGCATCGCGTTAGCGATGGGAGCGGCGTTGGCATTGCACCGAGAGAGGCACGACCCGCCGAAACGGCCAGTTCGACCGTACGAGCGGGTGATCTCGAAGTCGGGTTCGTCGATGGTTGACGCCGACCGTGCGGTCGCGAACCGGATGGTGGAGGCGGCCGGGGTGTGGCTGGACTCCTTGGACGCGGACCAGCGCAAGGTGGCGGTCGGGCCGCCGCCGGGCGTCGGCGGCGAAGCCGAGGCCGAACGCTGCGCCTGCCGATGATTACATCCGCCCAGGTCATGGCCCTGCGACGGATTCACGTGGCGGCGCGAGCTCCGGCCACTCAGGAAACGGTTCCATGTGCGGCAGGATGATCGGCTGTGCTTCTCCGCCTGGCCTACCTCAGCATCACCAACGCTCAAGCCTCATCACGGAGTTCTGCCCCGGCGCAGCCTGCAAAGAAACGGACAAATAACGCACATTGCCCGATGGTCAAGAACGCGCGGTTGCTCGGTGATTGCTCGCGCGTACGCGATACAGCGCGATATCAACCGCCACTTCCTGGCACGATGATGGGGATGATCGCGGACAGAGCGATCGGAAACGTCACCTCGCGACACTCAGCGGCAGCAATCGAACCGACTCATAATCCGTGGGTCGTGGGTTCAAGTCCCACCCGCCCTACTCACCAATACCGCGTTCGACCTGGGGTTTCTCGGTTCTTGTGGGCCTTCGATCTCGTTGTTGATCATGGCTGGTTGCTCGGTGGTCGCTCTTGTGTGCGGACCGTGTACAGCGGTAGATCGTTTAGGCGCCCACCGTCAACTCAGACCTCAAAGACGACCATCAGAAGATCAAACCAGAACGCCCGCACGGCCTCGCCCGTAAGCGGTGACTCCAGGTGTGGTCAAGCCTCGCCCAAACCGGCTCGTCTTGCCAGCCAGGTCACTCATCTTGCTAACCAGGCCGTTGGTGACCAGCAGATAAAAGATCCGCTGCTTCTCGTAGCGATCCTCGCGGCCCGATTCCAGTGCATGTTAGAGATCGATCGGCTGCGCCACCTGTGCGACAGCCCCTGAGGACAAAGAGGCAGGCCCGCCGGAGGATCGGCGGGCCTACCTGGGTTCGGTGGTTCAGGTAGTGGTCTCTCAGGTTTGGTTCGGCAGAGTGATCAGCCGAGCCGTCTGAGCGCTGGTCGCTGCGGTGTTGACGAGGGCGGCGGTGGATTCCGCGGCGGCGCGGGCCACCTCCGGGTAGACGCTGGTGTAGGTGTCGCGGGTGAAGGTGGAGGAGACGTGGCCGAGGGTTTCCTGCACCACCTTCAGATCGACCCCGGCGGCCAGCATCAGCGAGGCGGCTCCGTGGCGCAGGTCGTGAAGCCGCACCGGCGGCAGCCCCACCTGGAAGGCCAGCTGGTAGAACTGGTCGCTGACCTGCTGCGGATGTAGCGGCCGGCCGATCTCGTCGGTGAAGGCGAACCCACTGTTCGTCCAGGCCTCGCCCGCGGCCAGCCGTTCGGCGGCTTGGTGCCTGCGGTGCGCACGTAGCGCGGTGACAGTGTCGGCATCCAGCGCGATGGTGCGGTCGCTGGCCTCGGTCTTCGGTCTGCCCTGCACCGGCTCCCAGCCCAACTGGGTGATCTGCCAGTGCACCCCGGCCGTCCCGGCGGTCAAGTCGACGTCCTTCCAGCGCAGCCCGACCGCCTCGCCTCGGCGCAGCCCGCGCAGGGCGATCAGCCGATAGAGCGCGAACAGCCGATGGGTCGCCGCCTGGGCGAGGCCGAGAGAGAGGATCGTCAGTGCGTCGCTTCCTGGTTGTCGTGCAGGCCCCCGTTGTCCTAGCCGTCGCCCTTGCCTTGCCCGCATCCGCCCACAGCCGGCAACACGAGCTTCCCGCGGCAGCGACCTGTGACATATCAATCGAGGTCACCGCCAAAAGAGCAGCCGTCCGTGACGAAGCCAGAGCCGATGCTCCCATCGTCACCGGCGTCAAGAAAGGTGACATCCTGCAGAGTTGCACCATCGCCATCGGACGCGGAGAGCCTTACTTCAAGTGCGGCGCAGAGCATTACGACTGGTACCTCGTCAGCACCGGAACCCCGAAAAGCGGCTACCTACCGGTCACCAGCGCCCGCCCGCAAGCTGTGACCCCCGCGCGCCGATCCCCGCCCGACATGCGGAGACTCTGGCCCCTGGCCTCACCAGTCGGTCGCCCTGGATGGCGCTCATGCGCCGCTCGTGGAAGACCTCAGGCGTCATGGCGCCGCCCCGGTAATGATGCGACCGTCGCGGAGGAGCGAGGGCGGAGCCGGGCGCGGGATGTGCAGTCCGTCGTGGACGGTGATCCAGGCGACGTGCAATTTCGTGCCTGGATCCGCTGGTGTCATCGTTTTTGTCAGGGGTACGGGACGGAGGACGCGGGGGGCGTCAGCAGACCGGGGGCCGCCCGCAGCGTACGCACGTACCATCGGGACCTGCGTTAGGACGCATGATGACCGACAGATTCGCCCGTGCGCTCGGGTGGACCAGCCTCGCGCTGGGCACGGCGCAACTGGCCGCGCCCAGGGCCGTGACCCGCCTGTGCGGCGTCGACGACGCGCCCGGCGCCACGACCGTCGCCAGGCTCGTCGGCGGGCGCGAGCTCCTGCACGCCGCGCTGCTGCTCGGCGCCAAGAACCCTGCCCAGTGGGCGTGGACCAGGGTCGCCGGCGACACGATGGACCTCGGCGTCCTCGGCAGGGCCGCCGCCAACCGCACGGGCACGCGCCGCACCCGTGCGCTGTGCGCGCTCGGCGCGGTCGCCGGGATCGCCGTCCTCGACGCCGTCTGCGCCCGGCGCGGCACCGCCAAGGCCAAGGGCCCGCTGCTGGTGCGCGCCTCCATCACCATCAACAAGCCGCGCGAGGAGGTCTACCGCTTCTGGCGGGAGCTGGAGAACCTGCCCTCCTTCATGGTCAACCTGGACTCGGTGCGCTCCCTCGACCAGCGCCGCTCCCGCTGGAAGGCCAAGGGCCCGGTGGTCGACCTGGAGTGGGAGGCCGAGATCATCGACGAGCGGGCCGGCGACCTCATCGCCTGGCGTTCCGTGCCCGGCACCGGCGTCTCCACCGCCGGCCTGGTCAGCTTCACCGACGGGCCCGGCGGGCGCGGCACCGTCGTGGACGTCTCACTGGAGTACGGCATGCACGGGCGCAAGCTCGCCGCCGCCGTCACCCGGATGTTCGGCGAGCACCCCGAGCAGCAGGTCCGCGACGACCTGCGCCGCTTCAAGCAGGTCATGGAGACCGGCGAGGTGGTCCGCTCCGAGGGCAGCCCCGAGGGCCACCGCGCCCTGCGTCAGCTCCGCCAGCACCCCGCACAGCCGATCGGAGGACGGGCATGAAGGCCAACGTGTGGACGGGCCGTAACCACGTGGAGGTCCGCGACGTCCCCGACCCGCAGATCCTCAACGCGCGCGACGCGATCGTCCGCGTCACCTCCACCGCGATCTGCGGCTCCGACCTGCACCTCGTGGACGGCTACATCCCGACCGTCAAGAAGGGCGACGTGCTCGGCCACGAGTTCATGGGCGAGGTCGTCGAGGTCGGCCCCGGCGTGCGCGACCTGCGCCCCGGCGACCGTGTCGTGGTGCCGTTCCCGATCGCCTGCGGCGCCTGCTTCGCCTGCGAGGATGGCCTCTACTCTCTGTGCGAGAACTCCAACCCCAACGCCGGGATGGCCGAGAAGCTGATGGGCCACGCGCCCGCCGGCATCTTCGGCTACTCCCATATGCTGGGCGGCTTCCCCGGCGGGCAGGCCGAGTACGCCCGCGTCCCGTTCGCCGACGTCGGTCCCGTCAAGATCGAGGACGGCCTGCCGGACGAGAAGGTGCTGTTCCTGTCGGACATCTTCCCGACGGGCTTCATGGGCGCGGAGATGTGCGACATCAAGCCGGGCCAGACGATCGCGATCTGGGGCGCGGGGCCGGTCGGGCAGTTCGCCGCGGCCAGCGCATTCCTGCTCGGCGCGGACCGGGTCATCGTCATCGACCGATTCCCGTACCGGCTCAGGCGGGCCCAGCGGACCGGCGCCGAGGTCCTCGACTACGAGAAGGTGAACGTACTGGACGCGCTGCGCGACATGACGGGCGGGCGCGGCCCGGACGCCTGCATCGACGCCGTCGGCATGGAGGCCCACCATCCGACCCCGGCCATGTACGCCTATGACCGCGGCAAGCAGGCCGCCCGGATGGAGACCGAGCGTCCCTACGCGCTGCGCGAGGCCATCATGGCCTGCCGCAACGGCGGCGTGGTGTCCGTCATCGGCGTCTACGGCGGGTTCGTGGACAAGTTCCCGATGGGCGCCGTCATGAACCGGTCCCTGACCATCCGCACCGGCCAGTGCCACGTGCAGCGCTATACGGGGCCACTGCTGGATCGGATCCGCGCGGGCGAGATCGACCCGAGCTTCGTCATCTCGCACCGGATGCCGCTCAGCGAGGCGCCGCGCGCGTTCGAGCTGTTCAAGAACAAGCAGGACGAGTGCAACAAGGTGGTCCTCACCCCATAGCGCCTGCCTTCGCGGCTCAGAGCCAGTTCCACTCGATCTCCGCGGTGGCCCGCCCCTTCCTGTCGT
Source organism: Nonomuraea glycinis (assembly GCF_035920485.1). Lineage (GTDB taxonomy): Bacteria > Actinomycetota > Actinomycetes > Streptosporangiales > Streptosporangiaceae > Nonomuraea > Nonomuraea glycinis. The sequence goes on along the minus strand of NZ_CP109166.1, from coordinate 6,153,405 downwards.
GCTGGATCAGGCTGTACGGCCTGCTGTGCATGGAAGTCCTGCACCAACTGGACTTCGCCTACACCGACCTGGAGCCCGTCTTCGAAGAGTGCCTCGGGGGGGCTTCGCCGGCTCGGGTCAGTGCCTCTGGCAGGCTCCGAACGTGGGTCGGGTGGACTCGCAGCCTCGCGATGAAGCCGGTCGGCCATCCACCACGTCGCGAGCGGGCTGTCTGAGCTGGGCAGATGATGGCCGGCACCGCCCCGGACCGGGGGATTCGCACGCGTCGGACCGGGGGTATGGGCTCTGTGAGTTACAACGGTCGCAGGCACACGGCACGATCGCAGGTGCAGCCAATGAATAACCCACCGGACACACCAGGCACGCCCGGGCCTTCGTCCCTGGCCGACACCGCAGCCCATGGGGTTGCCCAGAGGCCGGAGAACAGGCGGCTGCTGGGCATGCTGGCCGCGGCCGAGCACGCGATCCTCTACCTGGTGTCGTTCGCGCTGTTGGCCCTGGGCGTCGGCATTCTGGCCCTGATGATCCTCACCATCTTCCAGGGAGGGACGTCCGGCGCGGAGATGATCATCATCATCATCGAGGAGTTGCTCCTCGTGCTGATCGTGCTGGAGATCTTCGTGATGGTGCAGACGCACCTCGGAGGCGGTCGCCTGCAACTCGAACCGTTCATCATTGTCGGCATCATCGGCGTCATCCGGCACATCCTGTCGGTGGTGGTCCGGCTGACGATCCCGGGGTACCCGGCGGAGAGCCGCCAGCAGCTCATGGAGCTGGTCGTCTACGCGGGGAGCGTCTTCCTGCTGATCGCGGCGCTGGCGCTGGCGCGATGGTCGCAGCGAGAGCCCGTCCCGTCCGCTGGCGGGCGCGGCGATCCCGGCTCTTCCGGATGAGGGCCGGCTGATCCCGTGGTCAGCCCTCCTCCCTCCGCACCTGGTCCAGCTGCTTGTCCGCGCGCAGACCGCGCTAGTGAGCTGGTCTTGAGATTCTGTCGCAGTAACGGCAGATATGGTCGAGGACCTGGTCGGCGGTCTTGGTCCACCGGAACGGCTTGGCGTTGTCGTTCCAGGCCGCGATCCATTCCTCCAGCGCGGTCTTCAGCGCGTCCAGAGAGCAGAAGTCGCCGCGCTCCAGGTAGCGGCGTTCCAGTTCGGCGAACCAGCGTTCGACCTGGTTGATCCAGGAGGAATAGGTCGGGGTGAAGTGCAGTACGAAGCGTGGGTGGGCCAGAAGCCGGGCGTGCATCACCGGCGCCTTGTGCGTGGACAGGTTGTCGCAGGCGAGCTCACGCCTGCTCACGGTTTTCGTGGTGGCCAGCCTCGGTCGGCTTGTCAGGGTGGTAGCCGTAGGCGGCCGCACGTACGACGTCCTCGTTCTCGAGGGCCGCGCCGAGCGCGCCACCAACGACCGCCATGGAGGCGGCGAGCCACGACAGCAGTATGTAGTCGACCGGGCCGACCGGATGCTTGAGCTCGTTCTCCAGGACACCGGGTGTGATCAGTGCCAGCCCCACGAGCAAGACGATCAGGAACTGCGCCAGATACAGCGTGAGGATCCCGATCGTGACCGTGATCATGGTGGCCAGATTGAACAGCATCACCTGCTCGCGGACCTCCCTTCTTCGGCTGCCGTCGGGAGTGTTCTCCCACAGCCCGTGAACCAGGATGAGGGTGAGGCCGATGGCCAGCAGCGAGCCCACCGTCAGAAGCGTGAGCCTGCCTGCTCCCATCCCGTCGGCGATCCGCCAGATGCCGGAGGAGGTGAGCGCGGCGGCGGCGGTCCCCAGTGCGGCCACCAGAGCCCGCGACAGCCCGCTCACCAGCTTCCAGGGTTGGTTGGCCCGGACCATGCCGGCGAGCAGCCGTATGTTGCCCCGTGTCGCCGCGGTGACGAGCCGGAAGGTGCCCTGCTCCGGCTCGTCCGGCCACCCGACGGGTGAGGTGAGCTTCTCCAGCCACTGGCGCATCCGCAGGTGCCCGTCGGTGTCGGCGGAGTGCGCACCGTGGCGGGGCACCTGCTCGTAGAGCACTCCTTCGACGATGCGCAGCACCGTCTCCTCCAAACGCTCCTCGACCTCCACCGGCCCGAGGGCAGGCACCGATACCACGCCGACTCTGAGCGAGACGCTGATATGCGCGGTGACCGGTCTCCGCCCCACGTGTACGGGCAGATCGGTCAGGCAGATCGCCAGCTGCCATGCCTTGTGAAGCAGCCGTTTCCGGGTCATCCGAACCACATCCTCACCGCTTCCCACCGGGCCGGCCTGCATCTCCGTTTCCAGCTCGACCCGCCAGCAGTGACCGGGGAATCGTTCATCCAGCCGTGGCGTCAGATTGCGGGTCAGCTTGCGTGCGAGCTCGGTCGTGGGACCGGGAGCGGCCAGTATCCCCACGAGCATCTCGGTTCGGATCCGTGGCTGCGATCGGGACATGACACGCATCTATCCCGCATCGCTTCGCATCAACCGATTCCGCAGGTCATGGGACCGTCACAACGCTCCCGGCAGTCCACGCCTGGCTCGAACGGATCGCCACCAAGCGAATCACCCAGGCCAGAGCGCTCACCACGCCCTGACCTCGCCCACAGGCACATGCCGAGCGTCCGTGCGAGAGTAGGCCCACGCCTACCGTTCGGACGAGCACACCGAGGTCGGATAAGACACGCGGACTGAGTCGGGCTCACTTTTCCGTCTGGTCGTACCTGCCAGGGGAAGTCTCCTGGGCCCGTCCCTCGCGGACCGTCTGGCGCAGGGCGGCGCGGAAGCGGCCCGGCCCCCACGCGCGGCCGTGGACGCGCTCGGCGAGCGTGTCGCGATCTGCGGGGCCGTAGTGCTCCAGCGCGTGAGCCACCTTGTCGATCTCCCGATCGAGGGCTTCCTCGGCGATGGCGGCGTGCCGACTGGCCGTCCCACTGGTGCCGATCGCGCCTGGCGAGTACAGCCTGGTCCCGGGACCTGGGCGGAAGCGTCGGGCTCCTGCGCTCTCCAGCGTCCTCCGGCGCTCGCTGCGCAGGCGGGCCCGCTCCCTCCGTTCCGCCGCCTCGCGCCTGCCCTCCATGCTCAGGCCATACTCGTGCTCGGCCCGGAGCAGGGACTCGCGCTCGGCGGGCTCCATCTCTTCTTCCTCCGCCGTCAGCGGGCGGGCGATGTTCTCCAGCGACTGCTGCTCGGCCCGGACGCCGAACAGCAACTCGGCGATGCCGCCGGTGGCCATGGCCGCCGCTCCGATGAAGAACCCGATCGCCACCAGCTCCACGTTGCCGCTGTGGATGAACTGGCCGAACAGGGCCGGCCCGGTGACGCCGCCGATGGCGGTGCCGATCGCGAAGAACAGGGCGATGGCCAGGGCCCGGGTCTCCATCGGGAAGACCTCGCTGACTGTGAGATAGGCGGAGCTCGCGCCCGCAGAGGCCACGAAGAAGGTCAGCGCGATCAGGGTCATGAACGAGCCTGTGGTCAGCGCCTTGTTCATGAGCAGCACGGCGATCAGGGCGGTCAGTCCGGCGGAGACCAGATAGGTGCCGGCGATCATCGGAATGCGACCGACGGTGTCGAACCAGCGCCCCATGACAAGGGGGCCGAGGAAGTTCCCGAGCGCGAAAATAGCCATGAAGTACGGGACGTTGCCGGACGTCACGCCGAAGAAGCCATTCAGCAACGTCCCGAGATCGAACGTGACGGCGTTGTACAGGAACGCCTGGCCGACGAAGAGAGCCAGGCCCAGGAGCATCCGACGCGGATAGCGCTCCATGGCCACCCGGGTGATCTCGCGGAAGGGGATTGCCTCACGCTGCCGGACGGTGATCGCAGAGCCGGGAGGTGGGAGCTCCTGACCGGTCTCCGCGCGGACCTCCGCCTCGATCCGGTTCACGATCCGTTCGGCCTCCTCGGTGTGCCCGTGGATGAACAGCCAACGCGGACTCTCCGGAAGATGTCGGCGGGTAACCATGATCGCGAACCCGATGACGCCACCGATGGCGAAGGCCAGCCGCCAGCCGAGGCTCGGCGAGAACAGCGGGCTGAGGAAGGCGAGCGCGGCGACGCTGCCGATGGCGGCGCCCACCCAGTAGCTGCCGTTGATGGCGAGGTCCACCCGGCCCCGGTTGCGAGCCGGGATGAGCTCGTCGATGGCCGAGTTGATCGCGGCGTACTCCCCACCGATGCCCATCCCGGTCAGGAAGCGCATGAGGAACAGGTACCAAGGCTGGACGGCGAAGGCAGTGGCCACAGTGGCGGCCATGTAAAGCCCGAGCGTGACCATGAACATCTTCTTGCGGCCGAGACGGTCGGTCAGCTGGCCGAACAGGAGAGCCCCGATGCACGCTCCGGCGACGTAGATGGCCGCCGCGGTGCCGATGTCGGCGGTGTTCACGGCGATGCCGCTGCCACGTTCGGTCATGCGGGAGGCGACCGCGCCGACGATCGTCACCTCCAGTCCGTCAAGGATCCACACGGTCCCGAGCCCGAGGACTACCTTCCAGTGGAATCCGGCCCAGGGCATGCGGTCGAGGCGGGCGGGGATATCGGTTCGAACGGTGCCAGGCCGCGATGTGGTCATGGTCAAGACTCCTTCACGTAACACCGACGGACGGCCAGGGCAGCGCAGCCCTGGCCGTGCTGCGCTGTACGGTGGGCTACATGCTTCGCTGTCGGGTCCTCGGGCATCGGTTCCGGTTCACCAGCGAACGGGAGACGATGAGCTGGCAGTGCCAGCGAGGCTGCGAGGCAGGCGGCGCCAAACGCTACGCCTCCGCCGAGGATGCCCGTCGCTACGCCGAGGCTTTCGACAAAGAGGACCGGGACGATCTCGGCAGGCGAGCCCCCCTGGTGGGACTCCTTCCGCTCCGGCTCATCCGTGCCCTGCGTCAACGGCGAAAGAGTGACCGCTAGGGCAGCGCCGAAGCCAGGTCTCTCGGCATGCTGGATTTCACGTCCTCCCACTCGCCGTCGGTAATGTGCTTCCTGAGCGCCTGCAACACCGTCTTGACGAGATCTTCCGTACTTTCCTGGACTTCGAAGTCCACCCCCCTCGACACACGGTCGAGGAACTCCTCGCGGTCGAGCTTCACCGGAACCGCGCCCGGGCGCCAGCCGTCGTAATAAAGACCACGGATCAGCAGCGGCAACTGTGCGGCGAGGTGCGCGCTCTCCTCGACGGACAGCCGGTCGCGCAGCGCGTGAAGCACCGCCCGGAGGGCGGCGTAGGATCGGTTCCGGTGCTCAGCAGACCAACCGTGCGCCTCTTCGATCTCCCGCAGGACCCGGTTCGTCTTGTCCACCGTCCGGTTGAACGGCGCATAACCGGTCTCCGCCATCTCGCCCACCCCTTCGCGTTCTCTTGCGGCATTACAACCATGGCTCCAGCCGCCCCCGACCACATCCCCAAGACATGTAGTGCACCGAGCACAAAAGATCTCGACAGGCATGGGATTCGACGCTCCGGCGCAGGAAAGAGCTTCGGTCAAGGGGACGAGATGCGGGGACGCGAACGGGAATGGCGCCAGGTCGAGGGGCTGTTTCGCACGCTGCTAGAAGGCGGGACCGGCACGCTACTCGTAGACGGTGAACCCGGGGCGGGCAAGAGCAGGCTGCTGGACGAAGCCGCCGACGCCGCTCCCCACCACGGCATCGGCGTGATCCGCGGCAGCGTGGAGGAACTCGGCGAACTCGTCTCGTGCGGCTTCCTGCTGGAGGCCCTCGACCTTCCGTTCGAGGGAGGGCCCGCCGACTCACCGGCGCACCTGCTGGACCGCCTGACGAAGGGCTTCGAAGAGCGGGCCGGAGCGCCGGTGCTGGCCGTGTTCGATGACCTGCACCGGGCCGAACCGGCGACGCTGAAGACGGTCCGTGTCCTACACGACCGGCTGACGACCTGGCCCGTCGGCTGGTTGCTGAGCGGCTCGACCGCTGAGAACGACGGCCGAGCCGCCTGCCTGTTCGGCCTTCTGAAGCGGAACGGCGCCGCGCGGGTGACGCTCGCGCCGCTCGCGCCGGAAGCCGTCGCGGACCTGGCAGCGGACATGCTCGGGAGACCACCCGATCCGACGACGCGTGCGCTGGTGGCCGATGCCGGGGGCAATCCTCTGCTGATCATCGAATTGCTTGCCGGCCTGCGCAACGAAGGCCGTCTCGACGCGTCCTGTGGTGCCATGTCACGTGCCCATTTGCCCGCCCGGCTGCAAACGGTGGTGCGACGCTGGACCGATGCCCTGGGCGGAGAGGCCAGAAGCCTCGTGGAGACGGTCGCCGTGCTGGGCGGACCGCTGCCGATCGCGCAGGCCGCGTCGTTGCTCGGCACCACACCGGCCGCGTTGCTCTCTGCCATCGAGGAAGCCATGGCGGCGGGCATTCTCGACGTCACCGGGCGTGGGCTCGCCTTCCGCTACGGGCTGGCCGGGACTGTCACCGCCACATGGGTACCTCCGCCAGTACGGGATGCACTGCTGAACCAGGCCGACGCTCTCACCTACCTAGAACCGGCGGACGCCCGTTTCACCGCTTCGGCCGCTGCCGTCCACGCGGCGGTCACCGGTGGGCGGCTGGAGGAGGCCGAGAGCATGGTCCAGGAACGTCTCGCCGACAATTGCTCCGCACAGAACGTGGCGGAACTACGATGCCTGCTGTCGGACATCATGTACCGGACCGGCAGGGACGACGAGGCGATCCACGAGGCCGACAGTGTGCTGGCTCTCCCGGCCCGTTGGCATCACGTGCGTGACCGCGCGGTCGTCGTGAGGCTGTACGCCATGACACGCCTGCATGACGACTACGTACGGGCGTACGCGGATGACATCATCGACGGCGAATCCGGGCACGGTCCGACAGTCACGGTCGCCGCGCTGACCGCCCTCGCCACGATCGAGTGGGACGAGGGCAGGCTCTCGAACGCCGTTGCACTGGCCGGGGACGCCTGGCGACTGGCCAGCGAGGACCGGCCGGACGAACGCCGCTACGAGGCCTGTCTCACCATCGCGGCGATGCTCATCGATGTGCGCCGCCTCGACGAGGCGCGGGCAATGCTCCAGCAGGCACGCACGGACATGCTCGCTCATGACCATCTGGCCTGGGCAGCGGACGTTGCGGCATTGGAGGCTCGCGCCGAGTTCGCCGCAGGCCGGTTCGACGGTGCGATCACCGAAGGGAGGAAAGCCCTGAGCCTCGCCGCCGTTCACAACATGCCGCTGGCCGCCGAGGTGGCCAGCGGCCTGCTCGCCGCCGTCGCTCTCCGGCGGGGCGATCTGCGAGAAGCGACGCGACGTATCGCGGCCCTCCTTGAGGGATCGAGCGAAGCGCATGCGCGGCACGCGCTGCTGGCAGCCCAGGTCACCGAGGCGCGCGACGGCGCCCAGAGCGCGATGACCTTGCTCACGGATCTCTCCGGCCCGCTCCAGCACCCGTCTTCGCTGCTCGCCATGGATCCGACGGTGAGCGCGTGGATGGTCCGGGTCGCCATGGGCGCGGGAGACCGTTCAACGGCCGAGTCCATCGTTACCATGGCGGAGTCCCTCAGCCACGCCAGCTTGGGGCTTCCGATGTTGGCCGCGTCCGCCGCGCACGCCCGGGGCCTGCTCGATGGCGATCGCGAGGCCCTCACCCTCGCTGCCGAGCAGATCGAGGACATATGGGCGCAGGCCTCGGCCGAGGAGGATCTTGGCGTGCTGCTGAAAGCCGTCGGGGAGCAGCAGGAGGCGGTCACCAGATTGGATCGGGCCTTGGCGATCTACCATGGCATCGGATCCACCAGGGATGCGGCACGCATCCGCAGGAGGCTGCGCGGCATGGGAGTGCGCCGCCGCCACTGGCACAGCACTCCGCGGCCCGCCTCCGGCTGGGACAGCCTCACGGAAACCGAGGATGCCGTTGCCCTGCTCGCCGTCGACGGATGGACCAACCGGCAGATCGCCGAGCAGATGTTCCTCAGCGTCCATACGGTCGCGTTCCATTTGCGGCATGTCTACCGCAAGCTGAACCTCGGCTCCCGCGTCGAGCTCACACGCCTCGCGGTGGCCCAGGAACGGGTCGGCCCCGACCGGTCGCATGATGCGAGGGAAAACTGAGCCACCGAAACTACACGAGTTGGGGATGTGACCGCCCAGCGCGCCGACAAGGGTCAGAACTGTAAGTACCGAACCCGAACCTCCATCCCAGGAGGGGGACCGATGGCACTGCTGGCAATGCGCCGCAGAGGCGGCGAGACATACCCGATGCGCGAGTTCGAGGACGTCTACGACCGGCTGGGGCAGCTGATGAATGCAGCCCTGGGAGAGTTCGCCGAAGAGAGGCCCACAGGCGTGTGGACCCCCATGGCCGACATCTCGGAGACCGAGGACTCGTACGTCGTGGAGGTCGACGTCCCCGGCGTGAAGAAGGATGAGATAGACGTTCAGTTCTCCGAGCGCGAACTGATCGTCACCGGGCAGATCGAGGAGCACGAGAGTCAGCGGCGGCACCGCAAGACGCGCAGGACCGGCAGGTTTGAGCTGCGCACGCTGCTCCCGGGGGAGGTCGATGCCGAACGAGTCGAGGCGCGCCTGTCCGACGGCGTGCTCACCATCACCGTTCCGAAGGCTGCGGCTGCCAAGCCCCGGCACATCGAGGTGACCGCCTGAGGCGGGGAAAGGAGGAGCCGTGACCGTCGCGCCGACCGGTTCCATCACGGCCAACAGGGAACGGCTCGCCAGTTACCACACGTACCAAGAGGCGCAGAAGACCGTCGACTACCTGTCGGATCACGGCTTCCCCGTGCAGGGAACGTTGATCGTGGGCGTGGGGCTGCGCTCGGTGGAGCACGTCGTCGCACGCATGACGTACCTCCGCGCGGCCGGCTGGGGCGCGCTGAGCGGAGCGTGGTTCGGTCTCCTCATCGGCCTGTTCTTCGGGATCTTCGCGACTGCGGCCGCGTCCATGGTCGCCCTGGTCCTGTGGGGATTGCTGGGCGGCGCGGTCGCCGGGGCGATCTTCGGGCTGATCGCGCACGCAGCACACGGCGGCCGAAGGGACTTCGTCTCCGAGACCGGCCTGGTGGCTGACAAGTACGAGGTCCTCGTCGACTCCGAGCACGCGGCCAGGGCCCATGAGCTTCTCGGGAAGGCGAACGAGCAATGGCGAAAGCAGTAGGCATCGATCTTGGAACCACGAACTCGGTGATCGCCGCCACGGAGGACGGTCACCCCACGGTGCTTCCCAACGTGGAAGGCTCGCGCACGACCCCGTCCGTGGTGGCGTTCACCACCGAGGGTGAGCGCCTGGTGGGTCAGCTCGCGCGGCGTCAAGCGATACTGAACCCAAAGGGAACGATCTACTCATCCAAACGTTTCATCGGCCGTCGCTACGACGAGGTCGAGAGCGAGATCCACGCTGTCTCGTTCGACGTCGTCGAAGGCCCGCAGGGAGCCGTCCGCTTCCAGGTCGGCGACAAGCAGTATGCGCCGGAGGAGGTCTCGGCGCTGATCCTGCGTAAGCTGGCCGCCGACGCGGCGAAGTACCTCGGCGAAAAAGTGACCGAGGCGGTCATCACCGTGCCGGCGTACTTCAACGACGCCCAGCGCCAGGCCACCAAGGACGCGGGGCGCATCGCCGGGCTCGAGGTCCTGCGGATCATCAACGAGCCGACCGCCGCCGCCCTGGCGTACGGGCTGGACAAGAAGTCCAACGAGACCGTGCTGGTCTTCGACCTGGGCGGCGGTACCTTCGACGTCAGCATCCTGGACATCGGCGAGGGGGTCGTCGAGGTCCGCGCCACCTCCGGCGACGGGCATCTCGGCGGCGACGACTTCGACCGCAGGATCGTCGATCATCTTGCTGACGAGTTCCAGCGAGAGCAGGGCATCGACCTGCGCAAGGACCCGCAGGCGCTGCAGCGCCTCTTCGAGGCGGCCGAGAAGGCCAAGGTCGAACTGTCGTCGGTGACCCAGACCACGGTCAGCCTGCCGTTCATCACGGCGGACGCCGCCGGACCCAAGCATCTCAACACCACGCTCATGCGGTCCACCTTCGAGAAGATCACCACCGACCTCGTCGAACGCTGCATCCATCCCGTCGAGCAGGCGATGGAGGACGCCAAGCTCAGGCCCGCGGACATCGACGAGGTCATCCTCGTCGGCGGATCCACCCGGATCCCTGCCGTCCAGAACCTCGTCCGCAGGCTCACCGGCGGCAAGGACCCTAACATGACGGTGAATCCGGACGAGGTGGTCGCCATCGGAGCGGCGATCCAGGCGAGCATCATCAAGGGCGAGGTGCAGGACGTCGTGCTGCTCGACGTCACACCGCTCTCACTAGGTGTCGAGACCCTCGGCGGGCTCATGACCAAGGTCATCGAGCGCAACACCACCATCCCGGCCCGCCGGACCGAGACGTTCTCTACGGCGGAGGACAACCAGAGCGCGGTGGACATCGTGGTCCTGCAGGGTGAGCGGGAGCGCGCCGCCGACAACCGGGTGCTTGGGCGCTTCCGGCTGGAGAACATCCGGCCCGCGCCACGAGGGGTGCCGCAGATCGAGGTCACCTTCGACGTCGACGCCAACGGCATACTCAACGTTTCCGCCCGGGACAAGGACACCGGGGCCGAGCAGCGGATCACCATCAGCGAGAGCTCCAACCTGGACAAGTCGGAGATCGAGCGGATGGTGACGGACGCCGAGCAGCACCGTGACGAGGACACCCGGCTCCGGGAGACCATCGACGCGCGCAACGAGCTGGACTCGGTCGCCTACCAGGTGGAGCGCCAGCTACAGCAGCTCGGGGACACCGTACCCGTGCACGAGAAGGCACGTGCGGAGCAGCTCGTCGAGGAGGCCCGTCAGGCGATCAAGGAAGAGGCGCCGATTGACCGGCTGCGGTCACTCAGTGGCGAGCTCCAGCAGGTGTACCACGGACTCGGCGCCGCCGGTGGCCGGCCGGAGACGCCTGGGGTGCCTCCCCAGGCCCGGGAGGAAAGCGCCCCGGGCGCCGACGACGACGTGATCGACGCGGAGTTCTCCACCTCGGAGCCCGATTGACATGAACGAGAACGTACCCGAGGTCCGGAAGGAGCCCCGTGAGGAGAGTGCCGCCGCGTCTGCGGAAACAGACGCCAAACTCGCGGAGCTGGAGGACCGGTGGCTGCGCGCCGTCGCAGACTTGGACAACCTCCGCAAGCGGATCTCCCGCGACAACGAGCGGCTGCGGGCCGAGGAGCGCGCCAGGGTCGCCGCCGCGTGGCTGCCCGTCCTGGACAATCTCGAGCTCGCGCTGAGCCATGCGTGCCGCGACGACGACGCGAAGGCGGTGCTCGAGGGTGTGCGAGCGGTGCGTGACCAAGCCGTCGCCGTCCTGTCCAACCTGGGCTACCCACGACATGACGAGACGGGCGTTGTCTTCGACCCGTCGCGCCACGAGGCGGTGGCAGCCGTCGAACGGACCGATGTCGAGCCTGGCAACGTGGTGGAAGTGCTGCGGCCCGGCTATGGCGAGGGCGAGCGGCAACTGCGGCCCGCGAGAGTCGCGGTCGCGAAGAAGGCGGGATGATGGCCGCACGGCGGGACTTCTACGAGGTGCTCGGCGTGGACAGGAACGCCGACCCGGACGAGATCCAGCGCGCCTACCGCAAGCTCGTGCGCGCCTACCACCCGGACGTCAACAAAGATCCGGGGGCGGAGGACAGGTTCAAAGAGATCTCGGAAGCCTACGCTGTGCTCTCTGATCCCGAGCAGCGTCGCCGCTACGACGCCTTCGGCCACGATTTCCGCCAGGTGCCGCCCCACGTAGACCCTGCGGACTACGCCCGCGCAGGCACGCGCGCTTCGGGCGGCACCTGGCGGTCGGCGCCGGCCGAAGACTTCGGGTTCGGCACAGACGTTGACCTGGACGACCTGCTGAGCGGCATGTTCGGCGGCCGTGGCAGGCGGCGCTGGGGCCCTGTGCCCGGTGCAGACCAGGAGGTGCGGCTCACGCTGACCGTCGAGGAGGCCTACCGCGGCGGCCGTCACGGCATCACACTGCCCGGTGGCAGGCGCCTGGACGTCACGATCCCGCCGGGAGTCACGAACGGGCAGCGCATCAGGCTCGCCGGACAGGGCGGGCGAGGAAGCGACGGAGCGCCGGCAGGCGATCTGCACCTGATTGTGCAGATCGCCGACCATCCCCGGTATCGGGTGGAGGGCCGCGACATCCACACCACCCTGCCGCTCGCTCCTTGGGAGGCGGCACTGGGCGCTACGGTGCCCATCGACACACCAGGCGGCGAGGCGAAGCTGAAAGTGCCGCCGGGCACGTCCAGCGGCCGCCGCCTGCGCTTGAGAGGGCGCGGCATGCGCAACCCGGGCGGCCCCGCGGGTGACTTCTTCGCCGAAGTCCGGATCATGGTGCCGGCCACGCTCACCGACGCGGAGCGACGCCTGTTCGAGCAGCTCGCTGCCGCATCGCGGTTCGACCCGAGGAGGCGCTCGTGATCTACGCACTGGTACGCCCGGCCCGGCTCGACCTCGCTTCCTACGCGCGGGTCACGGGGCTGCACCCGGAGATCGTCCGCCGGCTGGTAACGCTCGGACTGCTGGAGCCGGACAGGGATGCCAGGGGGGAGCTGTGCTTCACCCCCTCCCAGGTCATGGCGGCCGCCCGCATTCAGCGGCTGCACGAGGGCCTGTCCATCAACTACGCCGCGATCGGCGTGGTGATCGACCTCCTCGACCGGATCGCGGAGCTCGAGACCGCCCTGCGCGGTCCTTTGCCACGACGCTAGGAGGATGGGAATGGACCCGAACAGGATGACGCAGAAGACGCAGGAGGCCCTGCACGACGCCCAGACCAAGGCGCTGCGGCACGGTCACACCGAGGTCGACGGGGAGCATCTCCTGCTGGCCCTGCTCGACCAGCCCGAGGGGCTGGCACCTCGGCTGCTGCAACAGGCAGGCGCCGACACACAACTTCTCGGCGCCGATCTAGAGGCGGAGCTGACGCGCCGGCCCAAGGTCAGCGGCCCAGGCACCGCGCCCGGCCAGGTGTTCCTCACTCAACGCCTGGCCCGGCTGCTCGACGCCGCGGACCGAGAGGCGGGCCGGCTCAAGGATGAGTACGTTTCGGTCGAGCACCTGCTGTTGGCCCTGATCGAGGAGGGCTCCGCGACTGCGGCAGGGCAGCTGCTGCACGGCCAGGGTGTGACCCGGGACCGGTTCCTGCAGGCGCTCACCGCCGTCCGGGGCAACCAGCGGGTCACCTCGGCCATGCCCGAGGTCGCCTACGAGGCCCTGGAGAAGTATGGGCGCGACCTGGTCGCAGACGCCCGCGCCGACAAGCTCGACCCCGTGATCGGCCGCGACACGGAGATCCGCCGCGTGATCCAGATCCTGTCCCGCAAGACCAAGAACAACCCCGTGCTGATCGGCGACCCCGGCGTGGGCAAGACGGCAGTGGTCGAAGGGCTCGCCCAGCGGATCACCCGCGGCGACATCCCGGAAGGGCTGCGCGACAAAACTATCTTCAGCCTGGACATGGGCTCGCTCGTCGCGGGAGCCAAGTACCGCGGGGAGTTCGAGGAACGCCTCAAAGCCGTGCTGAACGAGGTGAAAGCGGCTGAGGGCCGGATCCTGCTGTTCGTCGACGAGCTTCACACGGTGGTAGGCGCCGGGGCGACCGAGGGTGCCATGGACGCGGGCAACATGCTCAAACCGATGCTCGCGCGCGGCGAGTTGCACATGATCGGCGCGACCACGGTGCAGGAGTATCGCCAGCACATCGAGAAGGACGCCGCCCTGGAACGGCGGTTCCAGCCGGTACTGATCGACGAGCCCTCGGTCGAGGACGCTGTTTCGATCCTGCGCGGCCTGCGCGAGCGGCTGGAGGTCTTCCACGGCGTGAAGATCCAGGACAGCGCGCTCGTCGCCGCGGTGACGCTGAGCCACCGCTACATCGCCGACCGGTTCCTGCCGGACAAGGCCATCGATCTGGTCGATGAGGCGTGCGCGATGATCCGCACCGAGATCGACTCCATGCCGGCCGAGCTCGACGCGCTCACCAGGAAGGTGATGCGGCTGGAGATCGAGGAGGCGGCGCTGGCCAAGGAGGACGACTCCGCGAGCCGGTCCCGTCTGGAAGAGCTGCGCCAGGAGCTGAACGCCTCGCGTGTCGAGGCTGACGCGATGCGGGCACAGTGGGAGGCCGAGCGGTCGGCTCTGCGCAAGGTGCAGAGTCTGCGGCAGGAGCTGGAGAGTGTGCGGCGGGAGGCCGAACAGGCCGAACGTGCCTACGACCTCAACCGTGCCGCCGAGCTGCGCCACGGCCGGCTCCCCGAACTGGAACGCCGGCTTCGCGCCGAGGAGGAGCGGCTCGGCACCCGGCAGAACGGCCACCGGCTGCTGCGCGAGGTCGTCACGGAGGACGAGATCGCGTCCATTGTCTCCCGCTGGACCGGCATCCCCGTGACCCGGCTGCAGGAGGCAGAGCGGGACAAACTGCTCAAGCTCGATCAAATCCTGCACGAACGTGTCATCGGACAGGTGGAGGCCGTGCGGCTCGTGGCCGACGCCGTCATCCGCGCTCGCTCCGGCATCAAGGATCCTCGGCGCCCCATCGGATCGTTCCTGTTCCTCGGGCCCACCGGGGTCGGCAAGACCGAACTTGCGAAGTCCCTCGCGACGGCCCTGTTCGACACCGAGGACAACATGGTGCGCATCGACATGAGCGAGTACCAGGAGCGCCACACGGTCAGCCGGCTCGTCGGTGCTCCTCCGGGCTACATCGGTTATGAGGAGGGCGGTCAGCTCACGGAGGCGGTGCGGCGCAAACCGTACTCGGTGGTGCTGTTCGACGAGATCGAGAAGGCCCACACGGACGTGTTCAACACGCTGCTGCAGGTCATGGACGACGGGCGGCTGACCGACGCGCAGGGCCGCACGGTCGATTTCCGCAACACCGTGGTCATCATGACCTCCAACATCGGCTCCCAGCACCTGCTGGACGGGGTCACCGCCGACGGGGAGATCAAGCCTCAGGCGCGCGAGAGCGTGATGGGTGAGCTGCGCATGCACTTCCGGCCAGAATTCCTCAACCGGGTCGATGACATCGTGCTGTTCAAGCCGCTGACCGAGGCCGAGATCGAGCGCATCGTGGACCTGATGTTCACCGACATCAGAACCCGCCTGGCCAGCCGCCGGCTCACCCTTGAGGTCACCGAGGACGCACGCCGGCTCATCGCCAACCAGGGCTACGACCCCGTCTACGGTGCCCGGCCACTGCGCCGGTTCATCGCCCGCGAGGTGGAGACCAGGATCGGACGCGCCCTGCTCGCCGGCGACGTGCCCGACGGGTCGACCATCACGGTCGGCGCCGACAAGGGTGAGCTGAACGTCACCTTCTATCCGCCCAGGACCTGACGTGTACACCCTGAACTGCGCCAACTGCGGCAGGCTCAACAGGGTCCCGGACGCCTACCGAGGCAGGCCCCTGTGCGGGGCCTGCCGCCGGCCGCTGCCGTGGATCGTCGACGCTGACGACAGCACCTTTGGCGAGGTCGCCGAACGCGCCGACCTTCCCGTCCTCGTCGACTTCTGGGCGCAGTGGTGCGCGCCGTGCCGGACAGTCACCCCGGCACTCGAACAGCTCGCCCGCGAGATGGCGGGACGGCTCAAACTCGTCAAAGTCGACGTGGACAGCTCTCCGGCCCTCGCCCGCCGATACACGATCACGGCCGTCCCGACACTCATGGTGCTGCACGAGGGCCGCGTCGTGGCGCAACGCGCAGGCGCGCCGCCCGCGCCGCAGTTGCGCCAGTGGGTCGAAGACACAGTACGGGCACCGTCATGACGGCCACGCCGACCTGCGCGGTCGAGACGCCTGACCTGTGCGGGGCCTATCCCCGGCTGGACGAGCAGCAGATCACCGAGCTGTCGCGGCACGGCGAGCGGCGATCCGTATCGCCGGGCGACATTCTGCATCGGGAGGGCGAGCAGACCCGTGAGTTCATCGTGATCCTGCGGGGCAAGGTGGCCGTGGTCGAGGGGGACGGCGCGAAGCAGCGGACGATCGCCGTTCACGGCCCCGGACGTTTCCTCGGCGAGCTCGGCCTCCTCATCGGCCAGGCGGGATTCGTGACCGCGGTCGTGCGGGAGCCTGGCGAGGTGCTGGCCGTACCGGCCGACGAGGTGCGAACGCTCGTGGCGGGCGACCCGGCGCTCGGCGACCTCATCCTGCGGTCCTACCTGACCCGCCGCACCCTGCTGATCGGTCTGGACGCCGGGTTCCGCATCATTGGCTCCCGATACTCACCCGATGCCAGGCGGCTGCGCGAATTCGCCGCACGCAACAGGATCCCTCACCGGTGGATCGACCTGGAGGAGGACGAAGCCGCGGACGCGCTCCTGCGCGAGCTGCGCATCTCCCCGCACGACACCCCGGTGGTGATCTGGCACGGCGACCAGGTGCTGCGCAACCCGACCACGGCCGAACTGGCGAAGACCATCGGCCTGCTCGTCCCTGCGTCGAGGGACGCCGTATGCGATGTGGTCGTCCTAGGCGCGGGACCCGCAGGACTGGCCGCCGGCGTGTACGCGGCCTCTGACGGCCTGACAACCGTCGTGCTCGATGCCGTAGCCACGGGCGGCCAGGCGGGCACCTCGTCCCGCATTGAGAACTATCTCGGCTTTCCCCCGGGCATCTCGGGCGCCGAGCTCGCCGAGCGTGCCGTCATCCAGGCAGGCAAGTTCGGCGCCCGCCTGACCGTCCCGGCCGAGGCTAGCCGTCTGGAACCGCGTGAGGGCCACTACGGCATCATCGTGGAGGGCGAGTGCGCCGTTAAGGCCCACGCCGTGATCATCGCGACCGGCGCCCGCTATCGGAAGCTTGATGTTCCCCATCTCGAGAAATTCGAAGGATCCGGCGTCTACTATGCGGCGACACCGTTCGAGTTGCGCATGTGCCGACAATCGCCCGTGGTCGTCGTCGGCGGCGGCAACTCCGCGGCCCAGGCGGCACTTTACCTGAACAGGAACGCATCGTCGGTGCGCATGCTGGTGCGTGGCAGCGACGTACACGCGAGCATGTCCCGCTACCTCGCCGACGAGATCGACCGAACTCCCGGCATCGAAATCATGTACCACACCGAGGTATGCGAACTGGTCGGAGACCGCGCGCTACGGGCTGTCCGCGCGCAGAACACGCGAACAGGAGAACTTCTGGAGATCCAGACCAGCGCGCTGTTCGTTTTCATCGGAGCCGAGCCGCACACTGAATGGCTCAAAGGGACCCTCCCGCTGGACGACCGCGGCTTCGTCGTCACGGGCCAGGGCACATCGCCCTGGGGTACCCTCCTCCCCTTGGAAACGGGCTATCTGGGCGTATTCGCCGCCGGCGACGTCCGCAGCGGCTCGGTCAAGCGGGTCGCGTCCGCAGTCGGAGAAGGCGCCATGGCGGTACGCCTGGTGCACGAAAGATTCACCACCACAGGCAGCCAATAGGGAAGACGGTGATCCACATGCCCGTGATCGCAGTTTCCAGGTTCGAGCACTTCTTTCGCGCCGCCGCGGGACTCGACGTGGACAAGGCCGACCTCAAGCGCTACAGCGACTTCGTCAACCGCAAGCTGTACGACATGCTCATCGTCGCCGAGGCCGCCGCGAAGTCGAACCGGCGCGACATCATCCAGCCTTGGGACCTGCCCATCACCAAAGGACTGCAGGAGAACATGCACGACTTCCGGGACCTGGACGAGGAACTGGACCTGGCATCGATCCTGGCGGAGCTCGCGGCCCTACCTCCGCTCGATCTGTCGCTCAGCGAGGAAACCGAGGCCCGGCTGCCATCCGTGGCGGGTGGGCTCTCCGTGGCGCTCGCCAGGACGATCAGAGCCATAGAGCCTGATCGCAAGAACCCGGCGAGCAAGGAGTGGACACGAACAATCCGTGTCTTCGATCTGCTGCTATGACGAGATTCGGCGCGTTGCTGCTGCCTCCGGTCGCCACGCGATCGGATGGCGGCTGCACAGCGAGCGTGCGCTGGACTCGCACGTCGAAGGGGTGGCGTCGGGCCGTCCTGTGACATTCTGGTGCAGGTGAGGGCAGCGTGGAAGCATCGCGGACGGCGGATACTTTCCTTGCGGCGGGTTTTGATGTGCGGCCTGCTCGGTGCCGTGACCGGCGGGGGCGTCGCGCTCATCGGCGCCCCCGAACTGTTCTTCTTCGTCACCTGGGATGTGGCTGTTTCCCTCGTCCTGGCGTGGGCGTGGCAGATCAGCTGGTCGCAGGACCACGTAGGGACCAAGCGCATCGCCGAAGAGGAAGGTGGGACGCACACCACCGACACGGGCATCCTGATCGCCGCGGTGGCCAGTCTCGCGGCCGTCGTGGCCGCCCTCCTCCGCCCGGGCAGCGATCAGGACCTGGTTGCCGTGACTGCGGTGATCTTGAGTTTGGTGACCGTGGTCCTGTCCTGGACATTGACGAACACCGTTTTCGCCCTCAAGTACGCACGCTTGTACTACGTCGAGGTTGACGGGGGCATCGATTTCCGGCAGGAGCAGCCGCCGAGCTATAGCGACTTCGCATACACGGCGTTCACCGTGGGGATGGCTTACGGAGTATCAGACAATGTGCTGGCCAGCACGCGTATCCGGAAGGTCGCCTTCGGGCACGCCCTGCTGTCCTATCTTTTCGGCACCGTCGTTATCGCGGTGTCCGTCGGTCTCATCGCCGATCTGGGGCAGCGATGAGCCCGTGTCGATGCCTGACGATCTCGAACAGGTCCGTATGGAGCGTCGAGACGGTACTGGACGAACCTGATTAACCAGCAGCAAACGGTCTCGCATACGCCCAGGTCAATCCACGAATCGCAATTCATGCATCTCGTAGATTTAACGGACACTGGGCATGCTATAGGCCTCCGCGGGGGTGGCACGGGGCACGGAGATGGTCATGAGACGAAGAACTCGCGTTGTGATCGTGGGGGCGGGTTTCGCCGGATTGGCCGCGGCGCGAACGCTGGCCAAGGCAGGCGCGCTGGTCACGCTGGTCGACCACAACCCGTACTCGACCTTCCAACCCCTGCTCTACCAGGTGGCTACAGCCGGGATGAGCATGTCCGACGTGTCATACCCTGTCAGGACCTACGCCGCCAAGTGGCCGAATGTGCGAGCACGTCGAGGTGCGCTAAGCACGGTGCTGCCCGAGAAGCGGCGCGTGGAGTTGGATGACGGAAGCACGCTGGACTACGACTTTCTCGTGCTGGCCACCGGTGTGACCACCAACTGGTACGACGTGCCGGGCGCGCCGGAGAACGCACAACCGCTTTATTCGCTCGAAGACGCGGCAGCGTTGCGGCGGCGGCTCCAGCACTGTCTGGAGGACGCGGTGGCGGGCCGGCGCGACAGCGTCCACGTCGTGGTGGTGGGCGGGGGCTCGACCGGGGTCGAGATTGCCGGGACGCTGGCCGAGCTGCGGCGGCGCACGCTGCCGCTGACGCATCCCGAGATTCGTCCCGACCAGACGAGCGTGACGCTGGTGGAGCGCTTCGACTTCGTGCTGGCGCCGTACAAGCCGCGGCTGCGAAATGCGGCGGCAGCCGCGCTGCGCAAGCGAGGGGTGCGGCTGCGGCTGGGCGCCACAGTGGCGTCCGTGGAACCGGATGCGGTGGGGATCGTCGATGGGACGCACGTGCCGAGCGACGTGACCGTGTGGGCGCTCGGCGTGACTGCGCCCGCCTACGTGGCGGAATGGGGGCTGCCGCAGACCAAGGGCGGCAGGATCAGGGTCACCGAGGCTTTGAATGTGCCGAAGCATCCCGAGATCTTCGTGGCCGGCGACCTGGCCGGACCGCCCGAGCAACTGCCGCAGCTAGCTCAGCCGGCGATCCAGATGGGAGAGCACGTGGGCAAGCAGATCCTCGCGGCGGCTCAGGGACTGCCGCTGCGGCCGTTCTCGTACCGGGATCCGGGGATCATGGCGACCGTCGGCCGGGCCGAGGCCGTGTTGCAGCTGTCCAACGGATTGACCATGCGTGGGTGGCCGGCGTGGCTGGTGTGGATCTTCATTCATGTGGCGTACCTGCTGGGCGGGCGCAACCGGATCACCGTGCTGGTCAACTTCTTCTGGCGGTACGCCGGTCCACGCCACGCCGCCACCAGCATCAGTCAATGAGCGCCGCCGACAGGGCGGCCAGGTCACCAGCTTGGAGACCGTCGCACCGCAGCCGAAGCCGCGCCGGGCGGACTCGCCAGGGCCACGGCTCTGGCCGTCCCGTCGCCCTCTGCCACTGTTGTCGCCTCCGCCCCGCACGCTGGGCAACGGCATGCTCGTCCGACGACCCGCCCGGTCTGGCTCCGGACGGGCGGCTTCGTCGTTTTGGGCCAGGAGATAGAGCACCCGGTCAGAGTGTTGTCGGCAGGACCGGGCGACCTGGCACGCCGGGGTCGGCGGCGAAGAGGGACCCCGCCTCCGGCTGCTCAGCGCGGTCCACGTCCCGCGCCGAGGTGGTGATGAACAGGCGGTCCAGATTCTCGCCTCCGAAGGCGACCGAGGTGACATTGCGCACCGGAAGGCCGACGATCGCGTCGAGGCGGCCGCCGACGTCGTAGCGGTGGACGGCTGCTCCCTGCCACAGCGCCACCCACACTCCGCCCTCGTCATCGACTGTCAGGCCGTCCGGAGCCCCAACCTCCCGGTCGATGAATACGAACGGGCGGCGCCCGCTGAGCCCGCCCTCCGGGTCATAGTCGAACACGTCCACGCGCCCGGTCGCGGTGTCAGTGTAGTAGGCGAGGGAGCCGTCCGGGCTGAAGTCGAAGCCGTTGGAGATCGTCACCTCGGGCAGGACCACCCGCAGCGTCCCATCGAGTTCGGCCACGTAGAACGAGCCGCGTCCGGGACTCTCGTCGTAGGCCATGGTGCCAATGTAGAAGCGGCCGTCGGGGTCGCAACCGCCCTCGTTCATCCGGATCGCAGGGTCGGTCCACGCCTCGCCGAGCGAGCGCAGCGGGGCGTCCAGGTCATCGGAGTCGGCCAGCAGCAGCTCGCGTTCTGCCGCGACCACGTAGCCGCCCGACACGCGCGGCCGTACGACAGCGGCGACCTTTGCCACATGGCGGCGGCGTACGTTGCCGTCGGGGTCGAGCATCAGCACGTCGCCGGCCAGCATGTCGACCCACCGCAGTCCGCCCCACCGGCCAGACCAGACGGGCCCTTCCCCGTGCTCGGCGACGGGATCGGTCACGGGGTACGAGGCGATGGTCATGCCGATCTCCTTGACAAGTCTCACGGGATACCTGCCGCTCATGCTGCCAGAACTGTCGTAGCCGACCACGTACCTCACCAAGCGGTGTCGTAGCGGCTCAGCCTCGTTCACCAACGCCACCGCGACGTCCACCGATTACCGGGTGGACGCTGAGAGGTCTCCTGCCGGTCAGCGACGTCGGCACTCGATCCACCGCCGTGTTCTCGAGAGGCCTGGTGAGGGCAAAATGCCGCTCGAAAACGGAGCGCCCGCTACCCGACGCGGGCAGCCTCACGATAAAAGGTGAAAGACGACCCGGAAGCCACCAGGTGGGGCACCACGTCTGAGGGTGCGGTGATGGCATTTTCCGCCGCGAGGCGATGGCTGGACAGGTGGACTGACCTAGTCCCCGGCTTGGGTCGATGGCGGCGGCGGGGGCTACGCCGCTGGGTGCGGCGTGAGAGGCAGTTGCTGATGCCGACGGCGACGGTCACCGTCGGCTGCCTGGTGGCTTGGTGGATCGCCACCGAACTGATCGGCTCACCTCAGCCAGTGCTCGCTCCCACCGGCGTGCTGTTGTCGGTGACAGCGACCGCCTACAGCACCCTGATCCAGGCCGTCCAGCAGACCATCGCGGTGCTGGTCGGACTGGCGGCTGCCATCGGCTTCGTGCAGGTGTTCGGCACCAGCGCCGCCACCATGGCCGTCCTGGTCGCGGTCGCGCTGGTGGTCAGCAGAACCGTCGGCATACCGTGGCAGAACACACAGGCGCCCATCACCGCTCTACTCGTGTTCACCCTGGGCCGCGAGTACGGCATGGCGCGGCTGCTCGACATTGTCATCGGCGCGCTCGTCGGAGCCACGCTCATACTGGTGATCCCGCCCCGTCACGTGGGTCGGGCCGCCAAGGACATGGCCGACCTGGCCGATGATCTCGCCGACCTTTGCTCCGACCTGGCGGAAGGCGTCAGGCAATCCTGGACCGCCCACCAAGCGCAAAAATGGCTGGCCCGAGCCAGACGCATGTCCGTCAGGCTGCGTTCGGCCCATGAGAGCGCCGAACGAGCGACTGAGTCCCTGCGTTTCACCCTGCGTCGGGCGCGGACCCGCCAGCGCCTGCGCCGCATCATGCAGGCTGCCCTATGCCTGGAGCACGCCTGTCTTCAACTGCGCGGCGTCACCCGTGCCCTCGCCGACCTGGCCGCCGGGGTTCGCGGCCTGCCAGGACAGCACGAGACCGGCAGTTTTCCCCAGGTTTTCGCCGACCAGCTGGATGCGGTCGGGAAGGCTTACGCCTGTTTCGAGCAACTGCTGGTCGCCCCTGGCAGCGGCGAGGATCTGCTCCGCCTGCGCGCCGCCGTAGCGGAAGGCGAGCACCTCGAACGCGCTGCCCGCAGGCAGATGGCAGAGATCGATCCGCGTTCACCCCTCTGGACGTTGTACGGCGCGCTGCTCGAGGACTGCGTCCAACTGCGACATGAGGTCGATCCCGACGACGGGCCACATCGCGACGCCATCCCCCCACGCGCCCGTGAACAAGCGGCCCGGTTCACATCACGCCGGCGACACTGACCTTCCGCGCCACGACCGCGTTGACCGCAATCGGCACCAGGCAGAGCGGATCACCGCGTGCGTCAACATGCTCGGGATCGTCCTATCCCGTCACGCCAGGGACGAGGTCCCCGGTCGTCACACCTAGGCCTCGTGGTGTCCCGCGCGGGCGGGTCACCACGGCCGTACTAAGCGGGTCAGCCCATTTCCTCCAGCTTGCGGCCCTTGGTCTCCCTGATCCATCTGGCAACGAAGATGAACGACAGCAGCGCCATGACGGCGTACCCGGCATAAGTGAGCGAAAGATTCCACTCCGCGAGCGCAGGGAACGAGACTGAGATCAGCCAGTTGGCGAGCCACTGGGCCGCAGCGGCGACGCCCAGGGCTGCGGCGCGGATGCGGTTGGGGAACATCTCGCCGAGCAGCACCCAGACCACCACACCCCACGACAGTGCGAAGAACAGCACGAACGCGTTGGCGGCGACGAGCGCGATCAGCCCCTGCTGGTCCGGCAGCGTAACCCTGCCGTCGGTCACCCTGGCCGCGCTGAACGCCCACGCCGTGGTGGCCAGCGCGATGGTCATCCCCACCGAGCCGATCATGAGCAGTGGCTTGCGGCCGATCTTGTCCACCAGCGCCATCGCGATCACCGTGCCGATGATGTTGATGATCGAGCTGGAGAAGCTGATCAGCAAGGACTCGCTCTGGTTGATGCCGACCGACTGCCACAGTACGGTCGAGTAGTAGAAGATCACGTTGATGCCGACGAACTGCTGGAAGGCCGACAGAGTGATGCCGATCCAGACGATCGGCAGCAGCCCGAGCGCCGGACCGCGCAGGTCCTTCATCCCCGGCACGCGTTCGGTGCGCACCACGTGCTGGATCTCCGCGATGCGCTCGTCGAGGTCCACGTCTTCACCCTCGATCTCAGTCAGCACCTCGCGCACCTGCCGGGTGCGGCCCGACATGATCAGATAGCGGGGCGATTCGGGGAGTTTCAATGCGAGTAGCAGATACAGCAGGGCTGGGATCGCGCAGGCGCCCAGCATCCACTGCCAGGCCTGCAGCGGCCCCAGGTGGTTGCTGACGTTGCCACCGGCGATATTGGCGATCACGTAGTTGACGAGTTGTGAGACGGCGATGCCGAGCACGATGGCCAACTGCTGGAACGACCCCAGCCGGCCGCGGTAGGCGGGCGGCGCCACCTCGGCGATGTACGTGGGCGCGAGCATCGACGCCATGCCGATCGCGAAGCCCGCGATCACTCGCCAGAAGCCGAGATCCCAAACCGTGAACGGCAGCATCTGCCCGATCGAGCTGATCATGAACAGCAGTGCCGCCACCTGCATGGACCTCGTACGCCCCAGCTGGTCGGCCAGCCTTCCGCCGGTCCAGGCACCTGCGGCCGAGCCCAGCAGCGCGATCGCCACCACGACCCCGGTCTCGACCGGTCCCACCCGGAAGTGGTTCTGGATACCAACTACCGCGCCGTTGATGACGGCGCTGTCGTACCCGAACAGAAATCCGCCGGCGGCCGCGGCCGCGGCGATGAACACGACGTGCCTCAGGCGCTCTTGACGGGCTCGTTTGATGATCATAGAAGTCCCCCTTGGCGGAGGCATACCCAC
Source organism: Nonomuraea glycinis (assembly GCF_035920485.1). Lineage (GTDB taxonomy): Bacteria > Actinomycetota > Actinomycetes > Streptosporangiales > Streptosporangiaceae > Nonomuraea > Nonomuraea glycinis. The sequence continues at coordinate 6,129,054 of NZ_CP109166.1, read as the reverse complement.
AGGTCACGCTGAGTAGCCGACGTGGGAAGTTCCGCTATGCGGTGAGGTCGATGACGACCTTGACGTCGTCCCAGGCCCGAGAGCCTCCAGTGTGCGGTCCAGCGGCACCCGCCGAGTGATCATCTGTTCGACGATCGGCCTTTGACCAAGGCGGTGGCCGCAGTCCTGAAGTGGCGCAGGTTCGCGTTAGTGAGGTAGGCCAGGCGAAGGAGCACGGCCGACCATCCTGCCGCACTTGGTTCCGTCTCCTGAGTGGCCAGAGCTCGCACCGCCACGTGAAGCCCTCGCAGAATCATTGAAGGGAGACCGCCAGTTTCGGACGCCTCCCCCACAATCACCGCCCGGGGCACCAGAAGGGCACTCGCCTCGGCCGCTTCCCGCGCCACTTCCGGCAGCACCGTCGTGTACAAGTCGGCCGTGATCGACAGACTGGAGTGCCGTAGCATCGCCGACGTCGTCTTTATGTCATTGCCCGCCAGCGACAGCGTGGCCGCGCCATGGCGAAGGTCATGCAGCCGGATCGGCGGCAGGCCAGCCGCGAAAGCCAACCGCTCGAAATGTTCGCTGACCCAGTCAGGCGTCAACTCATTGCCATCCTCCTTCGTGAAGATGCGGCCGCTGTCCGTCCACGCCGCTCCCCACGCCAACCGTTACTCGTTCTGTCGCGTCTTGTGCGCCCGAAGGGCAGCGATCGTGCCCTTGTCCAGCGCGACCACCGCGTCCGACGAATCGGTTTTCGGCGCTCCTTCCTTCACCTTCCGGCCGATGTCGGTGAGCTGCTTGGCCGTGGCCAGCAACCCCTCATCCAACTCTCCGTCGACGCAGCGCGCGCGACACTGCGCATGCCTCAGGTGGTGTTCGTTCCATACGAGGCAGCGGTCGAGGAGTTCACGGCGGCAGGACTGCACCCATCGCTCCATGATCGAGTTCATCCGCGGTATCCGGATGCCGGTGAGCACCGTCTTGATGCCGGCGTCGGCGAGGATCTCGTCTATGAGAGCGGGGAACTTTCCATCCCGATCTCGGAGCAGAAAGTGCGCCCGACAACCCGCATCGTCCAGGTCCACCACCAGGTTCCTTATCGCCTGAACGACCCAATTTGCGGTGGGGTGCGCGGTGGTGCCGACCACACGGATGCGCCTGGTGGCGTGCTCGATGACGGCCGATGTACCGGCACTGGCCCTTCAGGGTGATGATCTCGATAAAGTCGCAGGCCAGCAGGGCGGCGGCTTGCGAGCCGCCTTCCGCATCGTGCAGGAGGCCCTGACCAACGCACTCAAGTACGTCGGCCCGCGCACCACCGTCGGCCTGAGCCTGGCGGCCGACTCCTGCCAGGTCAACATCGTCGTGCACGACAGCGGCCCGCCCGACGCCGAACCCGCGTCGGCGGCCAACCGGCCTGAGCGCCATTTTAACAGTCGTCTCAGGTTCGCTCGGTATGAAGAAGGCATCGCCGGGCGACGCGGGTCTCGGCCTGGCCGGCCTGGCCGGACGCGCCGCGCTCTACGCCGGCACGGTCAGCGCCGGCCCCGCATCGGACGACGGCTGGACCGTCTACGCGACCCTGAAAGGCAGCCATTCATGATCTCTGTGCTCGTGGTGGACGCCCAGCCGCTGCAGCGCTTCGGGTTTCGCATGCTGCTGGAGAGCACCCCCGACACCGAGATCGTCGGCGAGGCCGAGAACGGCGCCGAGGCCGTTCGGCGGACCACCGAGCTGCATCCCGACGTGGTGCTGATTGACATCCGGATGCCGGGCGTCGATGGGATCGAGGCCACCCGGCGCATCGTCGCCGCCGGTGGGCGTTCGCGGATCCTGGTGCTGACGACGTTCGACGTGGACCGGTACGCGCTCGCCGCGCTGCGGGCCGGGGCGAGCGGTTTCCTGCTGAAGGACATCCACCCGGAGGAGCTGCTCGCCGGCATCCGGGCCGTCGCCGCCGGGGACGCGGTGATCGCGCCGGCGCTGACTCGGCGGCTGCTCGACGCGTTCGCCGACCGGCTCAGCGATGACCTCTGCGGGCCCGTGCGGGAGGATCCCCGGCTGGACTCCCTGACCGGCCGCGAGCGCGAGATCCTCGTCGCCATCGGCCACGGCCTCACCAACGGCGAGATCGCGCAACGGTTCACGCTGTCGGAGTCGACGGTGAAGACCCACGTCGGGCGGGTCCTCGCCAAGATCGGCGCACGAGACCGGATCCAGGCCGTCATCCTCGCCTACGACCTGAGGCTCACCCGGCCGATTTAGCGCTTCATCTCGCGCGTCCGTCGGGGGCGCGACCGTAGTTCCCAGCCGCACCGCTCCGGGCCGATCCGCTCCGCGTGATCGACCGCTCCGCTGCCGGGTCCGCCTGCAGCCGCCCACGTCACCGCCCGTCCGACCGCCACGACGCCGCACGGGTGTGAGTTCAGTGCGGACGTGTGTGAGCTCTCTGTTTTTCGGCTTGTTGACCTCAGTGAGCTCACACACGTTCGACGCTTCGTCAGGACTTGCGGGGGGAGACCGACATGATGCCCGTGCACATCTCGTCGCTGGTGCCGTCGCCCCACACCACGTAGCGCGGTGGCAGCTTGCTCAGCTGCGGCAGCAGTTTGCGCAGCCCCGCGTCGTGCGTACACGTCACCCGCAGCGTGTCCCCCGGGCCAACCTCCACCGGCGACGGCAGCTTCATCAGCCGCTGGTTGTCGAAGTCGAACTGCGGCACGTCCAGCACGACCTTGGCCTTCGGCGTGCCCGGGTTGAGTTCGACCTTGATGGCCCGCCCGAGCAGGTGCATGTGGCCGAAACCGGCGAACAGCGTCGTCGGCGCCTCCACCTTGTGGTCGCAGGTCTGGGTGTCACCGGGCTTCGGCGCGCCGCCCTGGTTGCACTCCTCCACCTGACGGTCCGCCATCTCGCCTACATCCGGCCCGAACCGCTTCGTCACGTCCGCGATCGAGGCCACCCGGTCACAGAGCGGACCCGACTCGTCGGCGGCGCAGGGTAGGTCGATCGGCGCGTCGAGCGACCACGTCTCGAGTTCCCGGGTCTGCGGCGTGCCGTCCGTCAGCCGCAGCCGCACCGCCGAGCTGTCCGACCCGGCCGGCTTGCCGTCGGTCGCGAGCAGGTTGTAGTGGATCTGGAGGACGATCAGGCTGCCCGGCTCCAGCTTGAAGCCGGCGTCGTGGTCGAGCGGCGCCTCCGTGGCGCCTGGCGCCCAGGTGTCCACCCACGCCGCGTCCCCCTCTTCCACCTCGGCACCGGCCACGCCGGTCCCGCCGAAACACTGCCAGCCGAGGCCGGGGGTCTTCGCGTCGTGCTCGCGCACCGCGGCAGCACCGCCCGGCGGCACCGCGTACACGATGGCGTGGTGTGCGATGGCGACGTTCTCCGGCATGACCTGGGTCCCGGTCAGGAACGCCGCCTTGATCAGGCCCGGATCGATCACTTGGCACCGGTACTCATCCGTGCCGCCCTCCGGCGGCGCGGGCGTGTAGGCCTCGGCCATCTTCAGGTTGACGAACCGCTCGCCGGCCCGCAGCGGCTGCGGTGGAGCCGATGGCCCGCCCGCGTGCGCGCTGTGCGCGCCGGCCGCGGCGGGCACCGCTCTCTTGTCGGCGTCCGACCCGCAGGCGACTACAGCGAACGCCGTCGCCAGCGCCATGGTGGCCGCCCCGAACCTCCGCAGTGGACTCTCAGGTTTCGTCATAGCCCTGAACGCTAGGCCCGATTCCGTCCCGTTTCGTCGTACTGCGGTCGTCATCTTCGGGAGGGAGGTAGTACCACGGTACTTCTCTCCGGAGCGCCGCGTCTTCGACACGATCCTCGGGTTCAAGGGCGTCGACTACAACATCTTCCTGGCCAGCCGGGCCTGGGAGGAGACCGGTGATGCTGATCGAGGTCGGGGTCCTGGTCGCCTTCGGCATCCTGCTCGACGCCCTGCTCGTGCGGTCGGTCCTGGTGCCCGCCCTCGCCCTGCTGATCGGCCGGCGGACGTGGTGGCCGAGCCGGCTGTCCCGACCGGTGGAGCTGCCGGACGGCCAACGGCCGCTCGTGGATGAGGAGCCCGCGCTGCAACGGTGAGTGCGGCGGCACGGACGGGGACCCAGGCCGTCCCGGATCTTTTCATGGGCCCGACGGTCGCCGCCCTTTGGTCCTGCGCCGCGCCGCCGGGGCGGGTCAGCGCACCGCGGTGTCCTCCCCGGCGGTGAGCCGCGCGATCGGGGCGGCCGGAAGGTCGACCCGAAGCAGCGCGCCACCGCGTGGGGAGCGGGCGACGGTGGCCCGGCCGCCGTGGGCGTCGACGACCCGCTGCACGATCGACAGCCCCAGACCGGATCCCGGCAACGCCCGGGCGCTGTCGGCACGGTAGAACCGGTCGAACACCCGCGGTACGTCGGCGGCGTCGATGCCCGGCCCGGCGTCGTCGACCTCGAGCACCGCCGACGCGCCCTGGGCACGGAGCCGGACCTGGACCGGCTGGTCCGCGGGGGACCATTTGCCGGCGTTGTCGATGAGGTTGAGCACCGCCCGTTGGAGCGCAGCGGGACGCCCGCTCACCCACACGGAGGTCACGTCGAGCGCGACCTCGATGTCGGGCGCGCGGGAACGCGCCTGGGTCGCGGCCGCCACCACTACGTCGGCGAGGTCGAGCAGTTCGGTGCTCTCGTCGCTGACATCACCGCGCGCCAGGTCGGTCAGCTCGGCGACAAGGGTGCTCAACTCGGCCACCTGGGCGCCGAGATCGTTGAGCAGCCGGGTCCGGCTCTCCGCCGGCAATGCGCTGTCCAGGGTGCCGCGCCGATCGAGCCGGATCAGCAGCTCGATGTTGAGGCGCAGGCTGGTGAGCGGGGTCTTGAGCTCGTGGGCGGCGTCCTCGGCGAGCAGCCGCTGGGCCCGCCGGGAGTCCCGGAGCGCGGCGAGCATGTCGTTGATCGACTGGATCAGCCGCCGGATCTCCCCACCGCCCTCATCCGGGATGTCGGCGTCGAGATCCCGGGTGTGCGCGACACGGACCGCGGCGGCGGTCAGCCGGTCGATCGGTGCCAGCCCGGTCCGCGCCACGGTCCGCCCGACAAGGGCGCCGCTGACCACACAGAGCAGCCCGATCAGCAGCATGCCCAACCCGAACCGGTTGATCGGGGTGTCGTCGGCGGCGCGGGCCACCTGGACCGCGCCGTCGCCCGCCCGCAGCGTGTAGATGAGGTAGCCGTCGTCGTCGCTGTCGCCCGACTCCATCAGGTCGGCCGACGCGCCCTGCACTACGCGCCCGGCGTGCTCGCTGACCGGGGGCAGCGCGGGTTGGCCGGCCGGCGTCCGGATCGAGCCGTCGGGCAGGATGACCCGCACCAGCCGACCGGATCCGGGGTACGGCGGTAGCTGGACCTGCGCCAGACCGGCGCGCTCCGCGTTCGTCGCCAGGACGCGGGAGTCGGCGCGTAGCTGATCCTCCGCGGTGTCCTGCAGCTCCCAGTCCAGTAGCTCGCTGGCCACCTGGAAGGCCATGAACACGCTGACCGCGATGGCCGTCGCCGCGATCACCGTCAGCCTGGTCCGCAGGGACCGCCGGCGCCACCAACGGGTCAGCCGGCGCGAGCCCCGGCCGGTGGGCCTGCTCACGGAGGAGTGTCCCGCAACGTGTACCCCAAGCCGCGCAGCGTGTAGATCAATCGCGGCTCACCCTCGGCCTCCATCTTGCGGCGCAGGTAGCTCACGTACACCTGGAGGTTGTTGGAGGTGACGCTCATGTCGAAACCCCAGATCGCCTCGAACAGCGCATCTCGGGTCAATACCCGGGTCGCGTTGCGCACGAGGATCTCCAACAGGGAGAACTCGGTCCGGGTCAGGCGGAGCGGCCGCCCGCCCCGCCACGCCTCGAACCTGTCGGGATCGACCCGGACGTTGGCGAACGTCAGGATCTGCGACTCGTCGTCGCCCGGCGCGCGGCGGCGCAGCAGGGCCCGGATCCGGGCCAGCAACTCCTCGGTGGCGAACGGCTTGGGCAGATAGTCGTCGGCGCCCGCGTCCAGCCCCGCGACCCGGTCGGAAACCTGATCCCGGGCGGTCAGCATCAGCACCGGCAGATCCCGACCCGCCGCCCGCAACCGCCGGCAGGTCTCCAACCCGCCGAGGCGGGGCATCATCACGTCGAGGATCAGCAGATCCGGCGCGTCGCCACCGACCCTGTCGAGCACAGCGAGACCGTTGGCGACGGTGCTGGTGTCGTAACCCTCGACCTGGAGCACCCGCTCCAGCGACTCACGGATGGCCGCCTCGTCATCCGCGATCATGATCCGCACGCCGGCCCGCCCCCTCCAGTCGATGCTTTTGCCGCTCATTGTCCCCGATCAACCTGAGGCCAGGATTAGAGCGTCGCCGCTGTGGTGCCCGCGGGCCGTGCTCTTACGGATGCCTAAGTGGTCCGGCCCGGAAGTCTCTCGGGGGTTGACGGGCTGGGGCCGGCCGTGCGCGGGCGTTCAGGTGTCGATGCCGGTGACATACAGGTCGCAGACCAGGTTCAGGGCCTCTTGCGGGGTGCCGGTGAACCAGGGTGCGGCTTCGTAGCGGTCGTTGCTGGGGGTGTGGATGGCCAGCCCCCAGTAGGTGGCCGAGCCGCCGTAGCGCAGCCGCATCAGGGGTAGCCGGCCGCCGTCGATGAGCTGTCCTTCCACGTAGGCGAACTGGCTGTGGTAGCGCATGTGGACGGTGACCAACTGGGGCCAGTGCTCCTTGGCGTGCAGCGGGAGCCGCTGGTCCAGCGGGGTCTTGGCCGAGGCGGGGATCGCGGGCATGACCGCCATCTCGCTGCGTGGGCGTGTCGGGCGTGCACCCACCGGCACGTGCCGGCATTGTCGGCGGATCACTCGTGAAGATCGACCAGAGAAAGACCTCGGTGCCCCGCTGTCGCGCTCGCTTGGCCACGCTGTCCGCCTCCGAACGGCAGCGGCTCAAGAAGGCACCGAATCCGACCTTCCAGCAGAACCCCGACGTGCTCCTGCTTATCGGGTGGGAGTTGTTGGCGGGGCTGGTGCGGTCGATGCTCGTTGTAGTGCTCGGCGTAATCCTCCAGGACTGATCGCAGATGACGTTCGTCGTAGATCAGCTGGGCCGGTTGCCGGTCGGAATCACGATCTTGGTTTGCGCCCCCTTGGTCAGGTAGTACGTGGTCCACTTTTTGATCATTTCGTCGAGGAGCCAGGCCGTGGCGGGCACCAACGGCAGGCCGATCAGACCCTCCCGGAACCGCACCAGCAGCGGCCAGGCCGCTTTGACCACCGGGTCCAGCAGCGGCTGACGTGGGATGCCGTTCCAGTCGGCCACCTGGTTGCCGGTGAGGTACCTGGAGAACGCGTTGACGAGCGGCTTGTCGATGCTGCCGGGGCTGGTCAGCTCCGCGAGCATGTTCCGCAGGATGGCGTTCAGTTCCACGCCCTCCGAGGTCGGCCCCATGTTCCTGGGCAGGACTATGTCCGACTGGGCGTAGGACGAGTCCCAGGTGGCGGGCAGGAATTCGTCCCTGATGCCGAGCATGTGCCCCATCACCTGCAACGACTGCAGGTAGCCCGTGGACTCGGCGGAGGAGATGCGCACGTTCCATTCACGCATCCCGCGCATGGAATAGGTCGCCAGGGTGTGCCACGTGACGAGCATGTCCTCCTGGCTGATCGGGATGGGGCCGGACCAGTGGGGAGACGACTGCAGTAGGTGCCGCACCGCCGCGTGCACCAGCCGGGTCTTCACGGCCTCGACCACGGCCGTGCCGCCGGCCGACCAGGCATTCTGCGGCCTGACCGCGTACGCCAGGATGTTCGTCTTGGCGACCCGGTCTTTCAGATCCGCACCGCCCGCGGAGTAGTAGACCGAGCGGGCCTCCTTGGGGATGGCGGTGGCCAGCATGCCGGCGCCGACAATGGTGAGGACGACGATGTAGTTGCCTTTGAGCACATGGAACCGGGCCCCGGCGTCCAACTTGGCGGGGTCGACCCACGACGGCAGCTGACGCGCCTGCTCGATGAAGGCCCGCAGGTCTCCCGGCAGTCCCGCGGGCAGGGGCTGGTCGTTGCGGTTCCAGTCGTACAGCAGCCGGTTGACCTCGGGTATGAGACCGCGATCGAACAGTGAGGCGAGGAGCGGATCGGCCACGTCATCCCACACCCATCGGGGATCGGCGCCACTGCCGGAGCCCGCGACTGAACCGCTGGCCGGCCAGGTCCAGCCGTCGGACTGGGAGGCCGCCTGGGCCGGAGAGGCCATCCCTAAGGCGCCGAGCGCTCCCAGGGCGGTGCCTGAGATCAGCATGTCGCGCCTGCTCAAGTCTGCCATGCCTGTACTCCTTCGAGGTGGGGGGTCTCGCTCAGGGCATGTGGTTGGTTGCGAAGTCTTGGCCGGCTCGCTGGGAACCCACGGAACATGAAGCACGTGTACGCGCCCTTGCCGGACCCACGCCCGCCTTTGACGCGTCGCGCCTGCTGAGTTCTCCCATGCCGTTTCCTCCTTCTCGCCCGAGGCTGAGAAGTGGGTGATACTTAGAAACAGATCATGATTCTCTGTATCAGAAAATCACAGTGTGACAGGCATCACAAGACCGCATTTGAGGCAGAATCCATACAGGAGGTGAGCGTGGAGTCTGTGCTGTCCGAATTCATGGCACCGTCGGACTCGGAGTCGTTGCTGGAGCGCGCCTACGTCGATGCCGTCGAGCGCGTGGACGACATCGACGAGCTACGGACGCGCATCCTTGATGCGGCGTACGAGCAGTTCTGCCGGATGGGTATCAGGCGCTCCACCATGGAGGACGTCGCCCGGCTGGCGAAGGTGTCGCGGATCACGATCTACCGGCGGTTCGACGCCAAGGACATGCTGGTCGAACACGTGGTGCGCCGGGAGTTCCGCCGCTACTTCGACCAGTTCCTCATCGACATAGAACAAGCCGACACCGCCGCCGACAGGGTGGTTTTGGGCTTCGTAAGCTCACTGCGGGCAATTCGCGGCAACCCACTGATCGGCGGACTCATCGCCACGGAACCGGACCTGCTCATACCCTCCATGATGGCTGGCGGGGGCCAGACCCTCGCCACCGTGCAGAAGTTCGTCGCCGGCCAGCTCCGCCGCGAACAACGCGCGGGCAACGTGTCTGGCAGGCTGGACGTCGGCCTCGTGGCCGAGATGATGGTGCGGATCTCCACCTCCTTCCTGGCGATCCCCAGCGCGATCATCGATCTGGATGACGACACGCAACTGACCGCAGTGGCCCGGCGGTTCCTCGTGCCCATGCTGGAACCACCCGCCTGATCCTCGGCCTCGCGCCGGGGTCCAGGGGCGCCATGCGAGCCGCCGAGTTCACCGCAACCCCCTCGGCACGTAAACGCGAAACCGCCCCTGATCTGGACCTTATCGGCACGGCTATTTCCTGGGTCAGGTGCGGAGTCAGATGACCCAGGGCAGCCAGGGTGGCGAGGCCGGCTGTGTGTCACTGTTCGAGGCTGGGTGGTGAGTAGGCGAGCACGTCGGGCACGGGGGCGTCATAGCGCTCGATGTCGACCAGCGCGCTGTGAGCACTCGGTCCTTGTGACAGGCGCGAGCAGGGCCGGTCCGCCGTGAGAACGTTCGGGTTGCTGTGACGATCCAGCGTTCCGCTCGTGCCTGGCTGGACCGGATCCCACCACGCCCCGGTGGACAGTTGGACGACGCCCGGCATGACGTCGTCGGAGAGGACCGCGCCCGCGAGGCAGCTCCCCCGGTCGTTGTAGATGCGCACGATCACGCCGCTCTCGATGCCGCGTGACGCGGCGTCCGACGGATTGATCGTCACGGGCTCACGGCCGCGGATTTTCGAACTGAGGCTGTGGCCGCCGTTGTCGTATTGGCTGTGCAGGCGCGAGGCGGGTTGATTCGAGATCAGGTGCAGCGGGAATCGGCCCGACAGATCGGCGCGAAGCCATTCCACTGGTTCGAACCACTTGGGATGGCCGGCGCAGTCGTCGTAGCCGAATGAGTCGATCTCCTCGGAGAAGATCTCGATTCGGCCCGACGGTGTCAGCAGGGGGTAACGCTGCGGATCTGAGCGGAGGGCTTCGAAACTGCCGGGAAACGGTCCGGTCGGCGCGGGTAGCTCTGCGGTGGCGTCTCTCCAGAAGTCCTCGAAGCCCGGCAAGGCGGCGTCGCCGCCGAGCTTGGCCCTCGTCTGCTCGTAAAGATGCCGGACCCATTCGATCTCCGAGCGTGCTTCTGTGAACTCCTGCTCGTATCCGAGCCGGGAGGCCAAAGCGGCGAAGATCTGGTGGTCGGTACGCGACTCGCCCGCCGGCTCGCGGACTTTCGGCATCGCGACAAGGTGGGGGTCTGAAAATCCGGCGGCGAAGTCGTCGCGTTCCAAGCTGGTGGCGACGGGCAGGACGATGTCGGCGAACTTGGCGGTGGTGTTCCACCAGGCTTCGTGCACGACCACCGTGTCGGGGGCTTGCCAGGCGCGGGTCAGCCGGTGGAGGTCTTGGTGGTGGTGGAACGGGTTCCCTCCGCACCAGTAGATCAGGCGAAGGTCGGGCAGCGTCAGGCGTTGGCCGTCGTAGTCGATGATCTCACCTGGGTGCAGCAGGGTATCGGCGATCCTCGCCACAGGGATGAAGCCCGGAACGGGGTTGGGAACCGCGGGTATCGTCGCCACGAAGGCGCGGTCTGGGGCGACGCCGGTCGCGTCCATCGTCGCGTAACCTGCACCCCAGCCGCAGCCGGCCCGGCCCATCGAGCCCGCCATGGCGGCCAGCACGACGGACATCCAGATCGGCTGTTCGCCGTGGTCTGCCCGTTGCACCGCGTAGTTGACCATGATGAGAGAACGTTGGGTGGTAAGGCGGCGAGCGAGGTCGGTGATCGCGTCGCGACCGATGCCCGTGATTTTCGCCGCCCAGGCGGCGTCCTTCCGAACGCCGTCGAGCTCGCCGAGCAGGTAGGAGGCGAAGCGGTCGAACCCGACGCAGCACCGGCGAAGGAAGTCCTCATCGTGCCACCCGTTGACCAGCATCGTGTGGGCGACGCCAAGCATCGCGGCGGTGTCGGTGTTGGGGATGACGGGCAGCCACTCGGCGTCGAGGAAGTCGGCGGTGTCGCTGCGGATGGGGCTGATGTTCACGAACTGCACCCCAGCCTCGCGACACCGGCGTTGCAGGTTCAGCGTCTGGTGTCTGGCCAGCCCACCAGGGTTGATCTGGCTGTTCTTCAGGGCCAGCCCTCCGAACGCCACCACCAGCTCGCAGTTGTCGGCTATCTCGTCCCACATCGGCATCCGGGACTGGTAGCTCCATGGATGGCCACCGATCACATGGGGGAGGATGACCTCCAAAGCCGCGGTGCTGTAGGTGTTGCGAGAGTCGGTGTATCCGCCGCCCAGCGCCAGGAACCGGTGCAGTTGACCCTGCGCGTGGTGGAACCTGCCCGCGCTCGCCCAGCCGTAGGATCCGCCGAACACCGCGCTGTCCCCGTGCTGGGAACGAACGCGACGGAGTTCATCACTCACCAAAGTGATCGCGTGGTCCCAGCTCACCTCCACGAAGGCGTCCCTGCCTCTGGCCGTGTCATGGCCGCGCGGCTCGCCGTTCAGCCAGCCCTTGCGCACCGCGGGGCGTAGCACGCGAGCGCTGTCGTCGGCGGCCGCCACCATTCCGGGGCCGATAGGCGATGGACTGGGATCATCGTGCCTCGGCTCGATACGCACCAACCGGCCGGAATTGACTACGGCGATGTAACTACCCCAGTGCGTCGCAACCGACATGCGCTGTTCCACCATGCATGAACTCCGTCTCCGACGTTTTCCGCTGATCGCAGACAGCGGTTGCGTACGTTGCGGTGAGGTGCTGCGAAGAGGCCCGGTCACTCACGCTGCCGTGATTCGCGAGGGCAGATCATGATTGGCTGTTGGAGGGCTTGTGAAGTAGATACCGGGATCCTGAATACACCCTGTCTTCGCACTGTACGCGCGTGAAGTCGACGCTTGAAGAGCGCTCCCACAGCACCGTCTATCGGCGAATAGGCAGGGTCCTTGTCCGGCGTGCTCTTTAAGCCCCGCACCGCTGCGCCGCGCATCACGCACAGGCGGCAGGGGATGTGCGGCTCGTTCGGGCCGCACATCCCTCCCCGCCGAATCGCAGCCCTTTGGCGCGATCGTGAACCAGCGCCCCTGCCGGTGTGGCGGGCGCGTGCTGTCACTCGGCGAGCATGCCGAACAGGTGGTTGGCGGGGGCATCGGGGTCGTCGCCGTAGAAGAACTCCGCGATCGCCTTGTGGAACTCGGCGCGGTCCAACCTGCCCGAGCCATCCAGGTCAAGCGCGGCGAAGACCGCTGCGCAGTCCTCGCTGGGAACGTCGGCGACCGACTCGAAGATCTGCCGGAACTCCACCTGGTCGATCTTGCCGTCCGCATCGAGATCACTGAGGTCGAGAAAGCAGTCGGTCACCGGCTCGATCTGCTGTGGGTACAGCGCGGGATCGGTCAGGACCCGCCGGAACCCTTCGGTCATCTCCCGCAGATCGACCTTCCCGTCGCCATCCTGATCCATCGGCGCGATCACGTTCGACCAGAACGCGTCCATCCCCTCGGTGAGCCGATGGGCGGTCGCGGCGTCCGCTGCGGCGCCACGAGCGGCGATGTAACGCTCGCTCATCAGCCGGACGTCCCGCTGAGTGATGAATCCGTCCCCGTCGACGTCAGCGCCCCGGAACCACTGCCGGTATTTGAGGTCTTGAAGCACAGTCATGGAAACGCAAAGTATCTATTCCATCACTCTAAGTCAACATCGCGTCGCGGCGTCGGCAGCCCGGTGAGGTCAAGGCGCCGATCGGTGCGCAGCTGGATCTGCCCGTACGGGGTCATGTCGGTAGGGAACAGCGGGGTGAGCCCGCGCCGGTCGACTTCTTGTGACGACGAACATAGACACGGTGGCCGCAGAGGTCACGGCGCGATGGTGCTGCCGATGGCGCCGCTGCCGATGAATCCCACAGTCGTCATATTCTGAGCCGCCCTCCTTGTCATGTGCCGGACTCGTTGAGACTCGGGTCCTTGCCGTCAGCTGGCGGGGAAGTAGTGGCCGTTGTTCAGATCGGCGAGCAGGCGGGGCTGAGCGGGTTCCCAGCCGAGGGTCCGGCGGGTGACGAGGTTGGACGCCGGGTAGCTCTGCGTGACGATGTTCGCGAGGAACCCGAAGTATCCCGGCAGCACCAGTTCGTCCACGGGAACGCTCACGGCGGGCAGGCCCAGACGGCTGCCGATGGCCTCGGCGATCTCCCGGAACGGGATGGCCCCGTCGTCGACCGCGTGCCAGTATTTGCCGGCCGGGCCCTTCTCCAGCGCCAGGCGGAACAAGGAGGCGACATCGCGGATGTGCACGGCGTTCCACAGGTTCGCGCCGTCTCCGGGGTAGCCGACGAAGCCCTTCTCCTTCGCGAGCGCGATCAGCTGCACGAGGAAGCCGGCACGATCGGTCGTGCTGTGGGCGATGTTGGCGATCCGCACGACCGAAGACCGCACTCCCCGCTCGGCGAGGCCGACTACGGCGGTTTCCACGACGTTACGAGCCCGCAGGGTGCCCTTGTGCTCATCGCCACTGGGAAGGGCCGGGTCCTCCTCGGTGGCCGTCCGGCCCAGGAATCCCTGCCCGGGCGAGCCGATGCTCCCCGCCGCGACCAGCGGCTTTCCGGTTCCCGCCAGTGCCTCGCCGTAGGCGAGCATGATCGGGAGCTCGGCGGCGGCCACGGCGTGGATCCCGCCGGAGAAGAGCAGGTCTTGCCTGTGTGCGACGTGGATGACGCCGTCTGAGTCCGCGGCCGCTTCCTTGAGCCCGTCGAGATCCCCGAGGTCGCCGCGACGCACCTTCGCGCCGAGCGCGGACAACGCCGCCGCGGCAGTGTCCGACCGGGCCAGGCCGGTGACCTCGTGCCCGGCGGCGATGAGCTCGGGGACGATGTACGAACCGGAATGGCCGGTCCCGCCAGTGACGAAAACGCGCATTCTGCTGTTCCTTATGAGTGAGGTGGCGCGAGAATTGGTGGTGCTGGTGTGCTCAGCTGAGATTGCTGATGCCGAGGGCGAAGTTGAAGTCGCCCACGCCGTGGCGGGCCAGGTTGATCATCAGCAGGCCGGTCCCTTCCAGCCAGTGCGCCATCTCCAGGCCTCCGGCATCCAGGGGGCGCAGTCCGAGGCTCTGGATGAACGCCGATACGTCGGCCTTGGCCCGCGCGTCGTCCCCGGCGAAGAGCACGTCCAATGGGCGCCCCGGGGTCAGGACGTGGCCGAAGACGGTGTTGAACGCCTTCACGACGTGCGCGCTCGCCGGGGCGGCCTTGGCGATCTCCTGCGCGGCCGAAGTGCCGTCAGGGGTGGTCAGCCCGCTGGCGTCGGCTTTCATGGGGTTGGTGATGTCAATGATGACCTTGCCGGCTAGCGCGTCCCCGTACTGGGCGACGACCGGCACGGCGCTGGCGTTCGGCACGGCCAGGATGACGATGTCGCCGGCTGGGGCGGTGCCGAATGTCCCGGCCGTGGCGCCGCCGCCGAGCGCGGCGGCCAGGTCCTTGGCCTTGGCCGCGTCGCGACCGACGACCTCGACGGCGTGGCCGCCCTCGACCGCGCGGGCGCCGATGGCGCGGCCCATACTCCCCAGGCCGATGATGCTGATGCTGCTCATGGGTGTGCCTGCTTTCTGAAGTTGGATAGGACGCCATGCCCACCTGCCGTTGTCCGTGGCTGTGTCATCGACGCCCCCATTTGGTTAACGTGTGAACCAGAAGGTACGCCGCACTTGGTTACCATGTCAACCAGACGGTCAAGTGACGTGCGTGACCGAGCCGCGGTGAGTTGGACGAGCGAGAACAGCGGGCCTGGCGCAGCTTGATGAAGATGCAGGACGGGCTGTCGGAGTTCCTCGAGCGGCAGCTGCGCAACCGGTACGGGTTGTCGGCCATTGACTACCAGGTCCTGGCCCATCTCTCCGAGGCGCCCGAAGGCCGGCTGAGGTCGTTCGAACTCGTCTTGGTTGACATGGTAACCAAGTGCGGCGTACCTTCTGGTTCACACGTTAACCAATGGCGGCGTCGATGACACAGCCGGGGACAACGACGGGTGGGCATGGCGTCAGGCACACCCATGAGCAGCATCAGCATCATCGGCCTGGGGAGTATGGGCCGCGCCATTGGCACCCGCGCGGTCGAGGGCTGAGCGCACCCCTGCTAGTAGCCTGCGGCGCTCCCGCCGCGGATTCTCACGAAGGAGTCATCGTGCGTCTGATATGGCAGCTCTTGGCGGTTGTGGCGGTCTGGATCCTCGGCAATCTGGGCACTGCGGGGGTGAAGGACAACCCCTGGCTGGCGCTCGCCGCCGGCCTGCTGACGGCCGTCGTCGCGGTCCTGGTCTACGGCTGGGTGGTGCGGCGCACCGAGCACCGGGCCCCCGTCGAGGTGTCGCTGACGGGAGCAGGCGCGGGGATCAGCTGGGGCATGCTGCTCGGCATCGCGCTGTTCGGGGCAGTCATCGCGAACATCGCCTTCTTAGGCGACTACACGATCAACGGCCTGGGCACGCCGGCGAGCGCCGTCGGCCTGCTCGGCATCATGGTGGGTGCCGCCGTGACCGAGGAGCTCGTCTTCCGCGGTGTCCTGTTCCGGAACGTCGAGCACTGGACCGGAACCTGGATCGCGCTCGTGCTGACCGGCTCGCTGTTCGGCCTGCTCCACCTGCTCAACGCGAACGCCACCCTGTGGGGCGCCATCGCCATCGCCATCGAGGCAGGCGGGATGCTGACCGCCGCGTACATCGCCACCCGCAAGCTGTGGCTGCCGATCGGTCTGCACTTCGGCTGGAACATTGCCGCGAGCGCCATCTTCAGCACCAAGGTGTCCGGCAGCAACACCCCGCAGGGCCTGCTGGACGCGACGATGTCGGGTCCAGCGCTGGTCACGGGCGGCGACTTCGGACCGGAGGGCAGTGTGTACGCCGTGGTGTTCGGCGTGGTGGCCACCGTCGTGTTCATGTGGCTGGCACACCGGCGTGGTCACGTGGTCCCCGTCCGTCGCTCGGCCCGGGCGGAGGCGGCCGCGAGGCTCGCCAGATGATCGAACTCCGGCGGGTCCTGGACCGGTGACGGCAGATGGACGTCACGGTCCGGGAGTGCCGCTCGCGTTGGTGCTCGTGGCGGCAGGACCGCACCCACCATTCCATGATGGAGTTCATCCGCGGCATCCGAATACCGGTGAGCACCGTGTTGGATGGCCTTGCGGATCCCCCAGGTGGAGAAGCGGTTGCCCCGGGTGTGGTCGAAGCGTTCGACGGCCTCGATCAGGCCGAGGTTGCCGTCCTGGATGACGTCCGCCAGCGACATGCCGCGGTGCGCGTACCGCTTGGCGAGCGCTGTCTCCTTCTCGCGGTCAGCAGCGGGGTGGCGCCGATCTGGGCGAGGTGGTCGCTCACCTGGTCCTGTGGGTCGGCCACGACGGTCATCGTGCCGTCCTGACCACGGCGAGTGGGCCCGGTGCGTGGTGCAGCAGCGCGTGGCTGACCGAGCCCAGGACCATTCCGGCGAACGTACCGTGCCCGTGCGAGCCCACCACCAGCAGATCCGCGCCGGTCGCGGCCTGCCGCAGCACCTCGGCCGGATGGCCGTGCACGAGCTCCTCGACGACAGGCACGTCCCGGTGTCGCGCACGAAGGGTGTTCAGTGCTTCCTTCAACGCGCTCAGCCCGTCGTCCTCTCCACCGGGATATGCCGGGTCGAGCCCGCCCTGACAGGCCCTGACGTGCACGACACGCAGCCGCGCACCGTGCAGTTGTGCCTCGGCGAAGGCGAAGGCCAGGACCTGTGGCGACGCCTGAGAACCGTCGACCCCGGCCACGATCTCACCGGCCGGCGCCGGGAGGGGCGGGCGGACCACGACGACGTCGCATGCGGCACGCCCGGCCACCCCGTACGCCACCGACCCGACAAGCCGCCCGCGCACCCCGCCGAGCCCGTGGCTTCCGACGACCAGCAGGTCGGCGCTCTGCGCCGCCTCGATCAGGGCGGCGCGTGGATCGTCGGGCAGGAACGTCGTCCGCACGCTGATCTTCGGTTCCTCCGTGCGCGCTCGGTCCTCCGCCGCAGCCAGCACGGTCTTGCCGCCCGCGCGCATCCATGCGGCCACCTCGGCATAGCCGCCGGTTGTCGTCTCGTACGCCCAGCGCGGCACGACATGTGCCACGGTCAAGGGCACATCGCGCAGTGCCGCCTCCCGCGCCGCCCAGCTCACGGCCTCGAGCCCGGCTCGCGAGCCGTCCACTCCCACGAGAATCATGTTTCCTCCTTCGTTCCTCGGGACACGCCGCAGATCGCCGTCGGCCCAGCGTCGAAAGGGCCTGTGCTCGCCCCGTATCCCATTGGGCTGATCGGGGCGCGAAAGACGACCCGCCCACCCCGGTGGCGGGGTGGGCGGGGGGGTGGATGGGCTACTTGAGCCAGGGGCTGCGCTGGACGATGGGCAGGTTGCCGAGTCCGAGGGTGGTACCGGCGCCGGCGAGGGCGAGGCCGATGAGGACGATCGAGTAGATGATGTGGTCGTCCATGAACGGGTTGTTGGCCAGGGGCAGCTCGGCCGCCCACATCATGAGCAGCATCGCGGTGCCGGCCACGGCGGCGATCCGCAGCTCCACGCCCAGGATCAGCGCGGCGCCGATGCCCAGCAGGCCGGCCATGAACAGCCAGTCCACCCACGCCTGCCCGGCCAGGCTCGAGAAGAAGCCGCCGAGCGCGTTCTCACCGGTGCCCTTGAGGAAGCCGGTGGTGGGGCTGCCGCCGGCGATCCAGGCACGCTCGGCCGGGGTGGCGAAGCCCCAGCCGAAGGTCTTGTCCAGGAACGCCCACAGGAAGACCCAGCCGATCGAGATGCGGGCGACGGCCCAGACGTAGTCGACGGGGGTCCGCGCCGCCTCGCCAACGCTGGTGTCCATTACGGGCTTGTGCTTGGTGGTGGCCATGACGGGCTTCCCTTTCTGTTCTGTCGTGCGTTCTTGTCTCACCTCCATCACACCGTTCGCGGCCGCTCGCGTTCAGTGCCGTACGGTCCGCGGCCGAGGGACCTTGGTCCTCTCACTCCACAAGATCGGGTGGCGGGGTCAGGACGGCCGGCTCCTCGCGCACCACACCGGAGCGTCCGGCCCCTCGCCCGCCAAGGCGAAGGCGTTGGCGAACTGGCCGAGCACGCCGAACACGCGAGCGAGCAAGCGGCGGTCGATGAGGTTTCCGGTACGGGCCGGGCCGCGCATGGCACGGGGATCGGCCGGCTCGGCGCCCAGCGCCAAGGCGGGCAGCAGGTCGGTCCCGAGGGCCGACGGCAGGATGTCGGGTCCGTCGACGGCCGGCCGGGCCGCCGCTTCTACGGTGGTGAGTCCTTGCCTGTGTCGAAGAACAGCAGCCATGACACCCCCTGTGTCAACCTCACGCCGCTTGAGGCTCCATGAATGCCGCTGCGGCCCCGTGTTTGGTGGGGTTGTAGGGAACGCCGTCGAGCCAGCATCGCCAGATCACCCGGACCCAGGCGCGGGCCAGGATCCGGATGGCGTGGGGATGGTCCTTGCCGCGGGCGCGGGCTCGCTGGTAGATGTCGGCGGCCCATGGACTGGTGTGACGGCTGTTGCCGGCGAAGGTGGTGATGGCCTGGCGCAGGCGTTTGTTGCATGCCCACCGGTAGCCGACCGCGTGGTGGCGGCCGGAGGCCTTGGTGACGGGGGCGACGCCGGCGAAGGCCGCCACCGCGTCCGGGCCGTCGTAGGCGCTGCGGGCATCGCCCCACTCGGCCAGTATCTGGGCGGCGTTGATCAGGCCAGAGCGTGGCAGCGAGGTGAAGACCTGGGCGTCGGGATGGGCGGCCAGGTGAGTGGCGGTCGAGCGGTCCAGCTCCTTCTTGACCGTCCCGAGCGTCGTCAAGACCGTGACCAGGGCCAGTACCGCGTCCCGGCCTGCGGCGGTCTCGGCCTCACCGGTGGCCCCGGGTGGTGCCGACCGCAGCCGAGCCAGCAACTGGGCGGCGGGCCGTTTGCCGGAGTAACCGTGCTTGGCACAGAACGACGCGATCCGCTTTTCACCCAGCCGAGCAGCGCTCACCGGAGTGGGGTAGGCGGTCAGGAACGCCAGCGCGATGGGCGACTCAACATCGGCGAAGATCTCTTTGGCACCGGGCCAGAACGCATCCAGCAGCGCCGACAGCATGTTGGTGGCCATTACGCGCAGCTTGATGATGTCATCGCGGGTGCGTACCACGGTGCGCAGCGCCTTGGTCTGCCCGGAAAACGGCCGGGCCGGGGTCAGCTTGTGCTGGCGCAACCGCAGGTATTCGGCGATGACGTGGGCGTCTCCGGCGTCGGACTTGGCCCCGGACAACACCTCGGCATCTCGCCAGGCCTTGATCGCGTTCGACTTCACCGGGACCACGGGATGCCCGGCCTCCAGCAGCACATCGACCAGGCGGCCGTCGGGACGCTCGATCCCGATCGGCAGTTGCTCGGCCTCACCGAGCCTGCCCAGCCTGCGGGCCAGGTCGGCGAATCCGGCGGCGGTGTGAGCGATGGTGAACCGGGTCTTCACCCGGCCCGCCTCATCCAGCACGCACACCGCATGCTCGGCCGAACCCCAGTCGATCCCGACGTAGTAGACGCAATCTTGCAGTGCCACAAGGCTCCTCACGCAGCTCGACACAATCCACAGCGTGATGCCGGTGACGGGACTGCTCTCCGGGCGGTCACTGACCGGCGCTCTACGGCGCGTCCCTCTGTTGCCGGTCAACAGACCCGAAAGAGCCGGGGGCGGCAGTGTCATGCGGGCCCTCAACGAGCCACCACCACCAGGCCGTCACCCCGGCTCTCACCGGCATCCAACCACAAGCACTCTTTCAGCGCTCGCAAGAAGAAGGTGCACCAGTGACCACCACTGTTGGCGCCCGGCTCGGCCGCTGGGCAGGGACCTATGGCACGGAGTCTGGGGCCGTCCGGCACTCACCGGCGTCGAGCGGCTGCGGAAGTGTCGGTGACAGGAGGTGTGTGATGTCCGTTTCACTCGCTAGCGAGTTCGGCGTCCGGCGGTTGCTGGTGGCGGCCGGTCAGGCGCCGTCAGTGCTCAACACCCAGCCGTGGCGCTTTCGCGTGGCCCGAGGGGAGTGCGTCGAGGTGCTCACCGATCCCGACCGGCGGTTGCGTGCCAGTGATCCACGCGGCCGCAGCCAGTACGTCAGCTGCGGTGCGGCCCTGTTCAACCTGCGCCTGGCGGTGCGCACGGCCGGGCGGCGGCCGATGGTGTGGCTGCTGCCATCGCCTGAGGAGCCCGGGCTGCTGGCGGCCGTGCGCCCGGCCGGGACGTCGCCCGTCCCCGTCGAATATCGCGAGTTGTACGATCTCATCCCCGTACGCCGCACCAGCCGCCATCCCTTCGCTGACCGCGTCCTGCCACGCGCGGTGCTGGCCGAGCTCCGGCAAGCCGCCTCCCGAGAAGGCGCGGGTCTCGTGTTCCTCGACCGGCACGGCACGACCGACATACTCGACTACGCGGTCATGGCCGAGGATGAGCTCGGCCACGACCACGACTACCGAGCAGAGCTCGCCGCGTGGACGATGCCAGGCGCGCGGCACGACGGCATGCCGAGTTACGTCCACGGGCCGCATGGACTGCGAGACCCGGCACCCGTCCGGGACTTCGGGCGCCAGGACGGCAAGGCGCGCTTCGAGGAACGACCGCAGCTCGCGGTGCTGACCACCATGGGAGATCGGCCCATCGACTGGCTGCGGGCCGGTCAGGCTCTGCAGCGGGTGCTCCTGGTCGCTGCCAGGCACGGGGTGTCGGCGTCGTTCCTGAACCAGCCGCTCGACCTGCGGGACATGCGCGGGCGCCGAGACCCGCACCATCACCGCGGACACGCCCAGATGATCATCCGGTTCGGTTACGGACCGGACCTTCCCCGCAGCCCGCGCCGCCCCGCGACCGAGCTGGAAACCGCCTGAGGTCGCGAGACAACGTGGCTGGGCGTGGGATCTGGGACGGGTTCCACGCATGGCTTTGATCCCGTTGTGCCAGAGGGCCCAGAGGTAAGGGACGTTCGCCGGTGTCGTCCATAGGCGGCAGAGGCCACGCTGAGATCAGGAGAACTCACAGGGGAAAGAGATGATCTCCATGCTCCCGATCCGCCCTCTCATAGCCATCACGATGGTGGCCACCTCCACCGGGTTACCGGCCGTACCGGCGCAGGCGACTCAGCAGCACGCCGTCCCGTCCACCCTGGTCGGCGTCCGGGCCGCACACCGTTACGGCCTGGATCGGCTGGTCTTCGAATTCCGCGGCCGGGTGCCCGCCCAGCGTGACGTCCGCTACGTGCCCAAGCTGATCGCCGACGGGTCCGGCCGGTACGTGAACGCCGTGGGCGACGCTGTGCTGCAGATCCGGTTCGACCGGGCCGACGGCCACGACCGCCATGGCCACGTCACCTACGGGCCGACCCGCAGGACGTACGCGCTGCCCGGCATCATCCAGGTCGTCAACGCCGGCGACTTCGAGGGGACACTCACCTTCGGTGCCGCGCTGGCCAAGCGCGTGCCGTACCGGGTCTACACGCTCACCCGGCCGAGCCGCGTCGTCGTCGACATCGCCACCGCCTACCGGACCGTGTCGGCGCGCGACTACTTCCTCAACACCGCCAACTACGACACCGGACGCAGGCCGTACACCACAGCCGTGCAGCGGCCAGTGATCCCGCCGGCCACTGCGTACGGCGCCCTGCAGCGCCTGTTCGCCGGACCCACCCAGGCCGAGAAAGCCAGAGGGCTGCGCTTTATCAGCTCCAAGGCCACCGGTTTCAGCAAGTTCACCATCAAGAGGGGAATCGCCAGGGTCTACCTCACCGGCCGCATCACCAGCGGAGGCTCGACGTTCACCATCGCCGACCAGATCAGGCCCACGCTCAAGCAGTTCCCCTCGATCACATGGGTGAAGATCTACGACGCCGCCGGAACGACCCAGCAGCCAACTGGCCGATCGGACTCCATCCCGCAGTCGCTGGAGCCATGAACACGTCGACCTCGACCGCCGTACGGCCCCCCGCCGTCACCTACGTCGTGCACGGCGAACCGGACGCCTTCCAAGCACTACGCGACCGCATCCGCGTCGACCTCGGCTGGCCGGCCGTGGCGCCCAGGCCCGGCGAGCGCGTTCTCGTCTGGCCAGGCCCCGGCTTCCGATGAACGACCTCAGGATTGAGCGCCTCACTGCGGCGCGCTTTCGGCCGTACCTAAAAAGGACCATCGTCCCTGTTTTACGGCGTAAGCAATCGCGAAGACTACTACGCAAGACGACACCACCATCGATTCCGCCGACCGGTGACCATGGCGGTCAGGAAGGACGTCAACGTGATGCCCTCAGCTTGTGGAGTCTCGTCGGCGGAGGCGTCCGCGCGGTTGAAACGGGACGGACCCAACCTGCTCCCGCAGAAACCGCCCGTCCCCGTGTGGCGGCGTGTCGCCTCGCAGCTCCGTGATCCGCTCATCATCGTCCTGCTCGTCGCCGTGGTGCTGACCATCGTCACGGGCGACTGGACCGACACGGCCGTGATCACGCTGGTGATCGTCGTCAACACCGCCGTAGGAGTGGGGCAGGAAATCCGCGCGGACCGGGCCATCACGGCCCTGGCACAGCTCGCCACTCCGGAGGCGCGCGTGGTCCGTGACGGCCACCAGCAGCAGATCTCGGCGAGCGACGTCGTCGTGGGAGATCTCCTGGTGCTCGCCGAGGGCGACATCGTCCCCGCTGACGCCGACGTGGTGGAGTCCACGGCCCTGCTCGTGGACGAGTCCGCTCTGACAGGCGAGTCGGTACCGGTGGACAAGTCCGGCGGCTCCCCTGTCTCCTCCGGCACCGTCGTCGTGCGAGGCCGGGGGCGGGCGGTGGTCACCGCGACCGGCGCGGCGAGTGCCAGCGGGCGCATCGCCTCCCTGATGGTCACAGGGTCCGGGCTGACACCCCTGCAACGACGCCTGGTGGGGGTCGGCCGTCTGCTGGCCGGTGTCACCGTGCTGCTGTCGACGCTGGTGCTGGCGCTGGGGCTGGTCCGCGGACAGCCGGTCGAGCTGATGGTGGTGACCGCGATCAGCCTGGTGGTCGCCGCCGTACCCGAGTCTCTTCCCGCCGTCGTGACCCTGAGCCTGGCCTCGGGCGCCCGCCGGATGGCCGCGCGCAGCGCACTCGTCCGCAGCCTGCCGGCCGTGGAAACCCTCGGCTCAGTGACCGCACTCGCCACCGACAAGACCGGCACCCTCACCGAGGGCCGCATGGTCGCCCAGAAGATCTGGGCCCCGTCAGCAGAGGCCACGATCAGCGGCTCCGGCTATGCACCCGACGGCGAGATCGTCCATGACCAGCCTCTCGACACCACGAGCCTCACCGAACTGCTGACCGCGGCGACGCTGTGCAATGACGCGCGGCTGGCACCCCCGAACGACACCGGCGGGGAATGGACGGCGCTGGGCGACCCGACCGAGGCGGCCCTGCTCGCCGCCGCCGCCAAGCTCGGCCTCGACCGCCAGGACGTGCAGGCGCGCTTCCCCAGGGTGGCCGAGCTGGCCTTCGACAGTGACCGTAAGCGGATGAGCACCGTACACCTCCTGCCCTCGGGACGGGCCCGGGTGATCTGCAAGGGAGCGCCCGAAGCGCTGCTCCATCCGGCCGTGCTCGTCGATGATCCGGCGCTGCTGGCCCAGGCCGCCGCGCGGGCCGACCAGCTGGCCCACGCCGGATACCGGCTCCTGGCGGTCGCGGGCACCGAACTCGACGCCGTCCCCGAGACGGTGCCGGAAAGCGGCCTGTCACTGCTCGGCCTGATCGCGATCCTGGATCCGCCGCGTCCTTCAGCGGCCGCCGCCATCGCCGATTGCCGACGGGCCGGGATCAGGCCACTGCTCATCACCGGAGATCATGCCGGCACCGCCCGCGCCATCGCCACCGACCTGGGCATCATCGACGCCGGCGATCGGGTCGTCGACTGCCGCGAGCCCGGCGCGCTCGGTCAGGAGCCGGCAGGCGTCTATGCGCGGGCCACGCCGGAGCAGAAGCTCGACATCATCCAGGGCCTGCAGGCTCGGGGAGGTGTCCTCGCGATGACCGGCGACGGGGTCAACGACGGCCCGGCACTGCGACGTGCGGACATCGGCGTGGCGATGGGCAAGCGCGGCACCGAGGTGGCTCGGCAGGCGGCCGACCTCGTGCTCGCCGACGACAATCTGGACACCGTCGTCGCGGCCGTCGAAGAGGGGCGCCGGGTCTACGCCAACATCCGCCGGTTCCTGGTCTACGGACTGTCAGGTGGCGCGGCCGAGATCGCCGTGATGCTGCTCGGCCCGTTCGCCGGGCTCCCGCTCCCCCTGCTTCCCGCCCAGATCCTGTGGATCAACCTGCTCACCCACGGCCTGCCCGGCGTGGCCCTGGGCGGTGAGCCGACCGTACCGGGCACCATGACGGGCCCGCCCAGGCATCCTGACCAGAGCATCCTGGGCGCAGGGCTGTGGCAGCGGATCATCCGGATCGCCGTCGTGCTCACCGTCGTCACACTGGGCGTCGCCATCTGGGCATCGCAGACCGGACGGCCGTGGCAGAGCATGGCCTTCTTCACCCTCGGCGCCACTCAACTCGGCGTGGCGCTGGGCTCCCGGACACGGCCCGGCTCGCTGGCCAACCCGATGCTGCTCGTCGCCGTCGCCGGCGCGCTCGTTCTGCAGTTGGCGGGGCTGTACCTTCCGCCGCTGCGCGAACTTCTCGGCACCGAACCGCTGACCATGGGCGACCTGCTGATCGTCACCGCGCTGTCCGTACTCGGCTACGCCGCCGCCCGCCTCGACCGGATCCTGCACCCGTCCCCCCGTCCCCGGACGACCGCCACGGACCCACTCCCGGATGAGGCATCCGATCTGTCGGACCACGCCACGCATCGGTGAGAACGGCGGCGACGAGCACACCGCAGTTCCCGCCGGCCCGGAGGCAGGCCTGTCTCACCGTGCTTCGACCCGCATGACGAAGCGCCCGGCGGTTGTGACCGCCGGGCGCCTGTGCACTGGTCAAGGAGTGGGGACCGAGAATGAAGCAGCGAGGCTCTCACCCCATCGTCTGGCCCGATCAAGCTCGCCCTCGGCCAAGGGCCCCTGCGTACCGGTGACGTAGAAGCTCTGCACCGGCGCGACGGACCTGACGCCCAGACGTCGCAGCCGCCTGGCCACGGCGCGGGCTGCCGAGCCCGGCAGGCGGGGCTTGGCCACACGGGTGTCGAAGACGGCCCAGCCGAGCGCGGCCGAAGACGTGCTCAGCGTGGCCAGCCATTCCCGCACGCCCTTCCCACGGGAGACCAGCGGCCCGGCCGCCTGCTGGGCGGCCGACTGGCGGGTGGAGGTGCGGCTCATGGAGAAGGCGTGGGTCGGCCCGCCTACCACCAGGAGCGCGATCTCCTGTCCCACGTGGGCGGGCGCGGCGTCCA
This sequence comes from Nonomuraea glycinis, assembly GCF_035920485.1. Classification (GTDB taxonomy): domain Bacteria; phylum Actinomycetota; class Actinomycetes; order Streptosporangiales; family Streptosporangiaceae; genus Nonomuraea; species Nonomuraea glycinis. The sequence goes on along the minus strand of NZ_CP109166.1, from coordinate 6,103,563 downwards.
CCTCCGTCACCTCGGTCCGCATCCGGGTGGCCAATCCCTCCGCCACCGCCTCAGCGATCTTCTGTGTATTGCCGAACATGGACTCGTAGACCACAAGAGCGTCCATGTCACGCCTCCCTCCAGCTTCGTGTCGGCGGGACCGGTTCGTTCCGTGGCGGCAGGACCGGTTCTAGATGGAACATGCCGGTCACCACTTCGCCCGGCCCGTCCGAGGCGCCGGTACGGCCGGCGACCGCGGACAGCACATCGCGAGCGGTGATCAGACCGATCAGGCCGCCGGACAGGACCGGCACGGCATCGACGCCGGCGTCGAGCATGACGGCCGCGACCCGGTCCAGCCGCATGTCCAGGCCGACCCGCGGCATGCGTTCCCTGCCCAGCAGTTCACGTACAGGCCGGATGGATTGCTCTTGTGGCCCGCCGGACCAGGACGCGGCTAACTCCTCGCGGGTCAGGATGCCCAGCACGTGCCGCCCGGCGACGACCGGCAGGTGATGCACGCCGGCCCGGCGCATCAGCTCCCAGGCCATCAGCGGCGACTCATCCGGCTTGACGGCCACCAGGACGCGGCTCATCACCTGCCCGGCCGTCATCGACTCGACGCTCATGACGCCTCCCCCGCACGAGGCCGGACCACGGCGACCGGGCAGGCAACGTGATGCAGCACCCCGTGGCTGACCGAACCGAGCACCGCCGAGGCGAAGCCGCCCCGCCCACGCGATCCCACCACCACGAGATCGGCTGTCCCGGCCGCGGCGATCAGGGCGGAGACCGGATGTTCGCGCGACTCCCCATCGGTGATGACCAAGTCGGGGTTGCCCTGCCGCCAGGGGATCACGCGTTCGCGTGCCGCCTGGCTCTCCTCCTGGATCGCCTGCTCGATCATGCCGCTGTAGGCGGCTGCGGCGTACGAGGAGACGATCGGTACCGGCAAGGCCGAGACCACGTGCAGCTGCGCCCGGCGTGCCCTCGCCTGCTCAACGGCGTACTCCATGGCGGCCCGCGAGTGCTCCGAACCGTCGTAGCCGACCACGACCCGGCCGTGCTCTGTCACGCGGGGCGCGCGGACGACGACGACCGGCCCGGCGGCGTGCCCGGCCACGGCGATACTCACCGAGCCGACCACCAGTCCGGCGAACCCACCGAGCCCTCGGCTGCCCAGAACCAGGCTGTCGGCCGACGCGGACTCGTCGATCAGCTGGTCGACCGCATGTCCGGAGAGCAGTTCGGTCGTCACCTTGACCGTGCCGGCCAGCTCGCGTGCCCGGTCGGCGGCGGCCTCCAGCGTCCCGATGCAGTACTCGGCGGCTTCGCTGTGCGGCCATTGTTCGCACACGTGCACGATCCGCAGGTCACGCCCGCGCCGCCGGGCGTCGGCGGCTGCCCATTCCACCGCTGCGGTCGCCGGTGCGGATCCATCCACAGCGACCACGATCTGACCGGCCATCTCGTTCTCCTTCGCGGCTGGGATCTCTTACCGCCAGCGTCGCCGACGCCGGCGGTGCGGCGCCGGAGGAGGAAGTCCTGGAAGGCAATGCCATTGGTCCCTCGTCAAGGTGCCATCCGCTGGGCCATTTCGACCAGCCGGTTGGCGTAGCCCCATTCGTTGTCGTACCAGCCGAAGACCTTGACCAGGTCTCCGCCGCTCTGGGTGAGGGCGGAGTCGAAGACGCAGGAGGCTGCGTCACCGATGATGTCTCGGGAGACGAGGGGGTCGGTGCTGTAGCGCAGGATGCCGCGCAGTTCGTTCTGGGCGGCGATGGCGAAGGCGTCGTTGACCTCCTGCGCGGTGACGGGGCGGCTGAGCTGGGCGGACAGGTCGGTGATGGAGCCGTCCTCCACGGGTACGCGGATGGCGATGCCGTCCAGGCGGCCGTTGAGCTCGGGCAGGACCTGGCCGACCATGCGGGCGGCGCCGGTGGTGGTGGGGATGATGTTGACGGCTGCGGAGCGCGCCCGGCGCGGGTCCTTGTGCGGTGCGTCGAGCAGCATCTGGTCACCGGTGTAGGCATGGATGGTGGTCATGAAGCCGCGCACGAGGCCGAAGTGCTCGTGCAGCACCTTGACCATCGGGGCCACGCAGTTCGTGGTGCACGACCCCAGCGAGATGATCTCGTGCCGGGCCTGGTCGTAGGCCGCGTCGTTGACGCCCGGCACGATGGTGACGTCCAGATCCTTGCCCGGCGCCGACAGCAGCACCCGGCGGGCGCCGGCCTTCAGGTGGCCGGTCAGCCCGTCTCTGGTACGGAACCGCCCCGTGGCGTCGATGACCAGCTCGACGTCGTGGGCGCGCCAATCGATCTCCGCCGGATCGGCACAGGCGCTGACCGCGATGGTCTTGCCGTTGACTTCCAGCGTTGTGGCGGAGGCGGTGACGGGCAGGTCGAGCGGGCCGTACGTGGAGTCATGTTTGAGCAGGTGGGCCAGCGCGGCCGGGTCGGTGATGTCGTTGATGGCGACGATGTCCAGGTCGGTGCTGAGCGCGCGACGCAGGACGGCCCGGCCGATCCGGCCGAACCCATTGATTCCGATTCTCATGCCTTCATCGTCCAGCGCTCCGAAATCGGCGTTCAGAGGCGACGGTCGGCGCGAGGTGGGACTTTCGGCCCCAGCGGCAAGGCCGCCCGGCTCTGCCCGCCCTATCGCGCACCGAGCAGTCTTGAAGTGAGAGCACGTCATGGCGAACGGGAGGGCAATCATGCCTGCGGGATACGACGTACTGCTGCGCGACGGCGCCATCGCCCATGTGCGCCCGCTGCGCCCCAGCGACCGCCGCGCCCTGCACGAGTTGGTGGACCGCTCGTCGGAACGCTCGGCGTATCTGCGCTTCTTCACCGGCGGCCGCAACACCGCGCACGCCTACATGGACCGCGTTACCAGCGACACGTATTGTGGCCATGCGCTGGTGGCCGACCTCCGAGGCCGGCTGGTCGCGGTCGCCGAGTACATCCCCGTCGACAGCGGCACCGCTGACCTGGCCATCCTTCTGGACGACGCCGTCCACGGGCACGGCCTCGGCACGCTGCTGCTCGAACATGTCGCCCTGGACGCGGCTGAGCACGGCGTGCGCGAACTGGTGGCCGACGTGCTGGCCGAGAACCGATCGATGATGCGGGTCCTGCACGACCTCGGCCTGGACATCACCCATCGCGCCGACGGCGATGTCCTGCACGTCAGCATCGCCGCCGAACCCACGGCCAGGCTGCGCGAGAGTATCGCCTCCCGCGATCACGAGGCCGAACGGGCGTCGCTGGCGCGGGTGCTGTCACCCCGCTCCGTCGCGGTGATCGGCGCGAGCCGGGACGAGGGTGCCATCGGGCACAAGGTGCTGCGCAACCTGCTCGACGGCGGTTTCGCCGGGCCGATCCATCCGGTGAATCCCAACGCCGTCGAGGTGGCCGGTCTGGCCTGCCACAGCAAGGTCCCTGACGGCGTGGACCTGGCGGTCGTGGCGGTCCCCGCCCGGTACGTGCTGGACGTGGCCCGCGACTGTGCGAACGCGGGAGTGGCAGGGCTGGTCGTGCTGACGTCGGGCTTCGCCGAGACCGGACAGCGTGACGTGGAGTCGGAGCTGCTGGGAATCTGCCGCACGGCCGGGATGCGCCTGGTGGGGCCCAACTGTCTGGGAGTGGTGAACACCGGGGCACGGCTCAACGCCAGCTTCCTTCCCCACCGCCCCGTCCGGGGCCGGGTGGCGGTGATGTCGCAGTCAGGCGCGGTAGGGGCCGCCCTCCTGGAACGGCTGGACGTCTCCTCGTTCGTCTCCGTCGGCAACAAGGCCGACGTGAGCGGCAACGACCTGCTGGAGTACTGGGAGGACGACGAGGACACCGATGTGATCGCGCTCTATCTGGAGTCGTTCGGCAACCCGCGCAAGTTCGCCCGGATCGCCCGCCGGGTCGGGGCGCGCAAGCCGGTCTTGCTGGTCAAGAGTGGCCGTAGCGATGCCGGCGACCGGGCCGTGCGCTCGCACACCGCGGCCGCGGCCACCCCTGACGTGGCGGTGGACGCGCTCACTCGGGCCGCAGGCGTCATCCGGCTCGACAGCGTGCAGGAGCTGATCGACACCGCCAAGCTCCTGGCCGCCCAGCCCCTCCCCCGGGGATCACGGGTCGCCATCGTCGGCAACTCGGGCGGGCCCCAGGCGATGGCCGCCGACGCTTGCGAACGTCACGGTCTCGTCGTTCCGGAGCTGCCACCGGGGTTACTGGAGGGCCGTGCCTCCGCCGCGCTGGGCAACCCGGTCGACCTGACCGCCGACGCGACCGCCGTCGAGATCGGCGCCGCCGTCAAGGCACTCGTCGAGGCGCCTGAGGTGGACGTGGTGCTCGTCGTTTACACGCCGCCGTTCGGGTCCGGCATTGACGCCACTCGCCAGGCCATCGCCGAGGCCGCCCGAGGGACGGCCACAACCGTGCTGGCCTGCGTCATCGGCCACGACGACCTCATCGACGGCCACGTGCCCGGCTACGCCTTTCCCGATCAGGCCGTCGAAGCCCTCGCCCACGTCGTGCGCTATGCCGAATGGCGGCGGCGCCCCGTCGAACCTGCGGCCTCTCCCGCGTCGGTGAACGCGGAGACGGCACGGGAAATCGTTCGAACGGAGCTGGCGGCACGCCCTGAGGGCTGTTGGCTCTCCCCGGCGGTCACCGCCCTGCTGCTGCGCTGCTACGGCGTGCCGCTGGTGGAATCCGTGGAAGTGGACGGCTCCGAAGCCGCTGCCGCGGCGGCCTCTCGCATCGGGCTGCCCGCCGTGCTCAAGGCCGTGGGCCCGGTGCACAAGAGCGACATCGGCGGTGTCCGGCTCAACCTCCAGGACCCGGATGAGATCCGGCAGGCGTATCACGAAATGTCAGCACGCATCGGGCCGGAGATGACAGGCGCCATCGTCCAGCCCATGCTGCCCAGTGGTGTCGAGATCATCGTCGGCGGCGTCAACTACCCGGCCTTCGGGCCGCTCGTCATGGTCGGCATGGGCGGGGTGCTGGCCGACCTCCTGGCCGACCGCGCCTTCCGGGTACCGCCCGTCACCGACGCCATCACCATGATCAACGAGCTGCGCTGCGCCCCCCTGCTGTACGGCTACCGTGGCTCGCCCCCCGTCGACGTAACCGCACTGGCCGAGCAGCTCGAACGCATCGGCAGACTGCTCGAGGACCTCCCCCAGGTGGCCGAGCTCGATCTCAACCCGGTCATCGTCACACCGGGCGGCGCGATCACGGTGGACGCGCGCATCAGGCTGAGGCCCTGCCACCCGCAGCCTTCCCCGCTGCTTCGGCACCTACGCTGACCGGCGTCCTCACCCTCATCGCCTGCTTCTCGGTGGCACCGCAGTCCTCCTGGTAGGTGTCCGCCTGGCAGCCAGCCCGATGCCAAGACCGACGCATACCGCACCGATGCCTTGATCCAAGTCCCCGCAAAGCCGTGACCTGATCGGCGAGGGACTGGAGAACCGGCAGATCGGCGAGCGGATGTTCCTGGCCGAGAAGACGGTCAAGGACTACGTGTTCAACCTGCTGTCCAAGCTGAACATGCAGCGCCGGACGCAGGCCGCGGCATTGTCGGCACGATTGCGGGCTGATCGGGAACGATGATGGGACCTTCGCCCCTAACCGGAGTGATGGCCAGGTAGGAATGCTGATGGGTATGGAACACGACTCATCCGGGCTTCAAGTGCTTTCTCGCCAGGAATGCCTGCGCCTGTTGTCCTGTGCGCCGATCGGGCGGATCGTGTTCACCGATCGCGCCCTGCCGGCTGTGCAGCCGGTTAACTTCCGGCTGGACGGCGAGCACATCGTGATTCGTACCTCGATCGGATCGAAGCTGGCCGCCGCCACCCGGCATGCGGTGGTGGCCTTCGAAGCCGACGAGTTCGATCCCGATCTGCGGACCGGCTGGTCGGTGACCGTGGTCGGGCACGCGCGAGCCGTGCACGATCTCGACGAAATCGCCAGGCTCGCGGCGCTACCGTTGACTGCGTGGGCGCCGGGTAACCGTGACCATTACATCGTGGTGGAGGCCGAGCAGGTGACCGGCCGCCGCATCACCGCGGAACACGCCAGCACAGCCGAGTCCCCCCTGTCTTCAAGGCGATGACGTCGAAGCCGCCGCCGCCGGGCATGAAGCCGAGGTGGCCGCGGGAAGCCTCGATCAAGTCGGCGATCTGGCCTGTCATGTGGCTCAGGCTCGCACCCACACGGCTTCGCGCCCACCCCTCGCCAGGGGTGGGCGCGAAGGGCATATGGATCACTTGAGATACGGGTTGCTCTGGATGGCGGGCAGCTTGCCGAGGCCGAGGGTGGTGCCCGCGTTGGCCAGGGCCAGGCCGATCAGGACGACGGCGTAAATGATGTGGTCGTCCATGAACGGGTTGTTGGCCAGGGGCAGCTCGGCCGCCCACATCATTGCCAGCATCAGGGTGCCGGCGGCGGCGGCGACACGCAGGCCGACGCCGAGAATGAGCGCGGTGCCGATGCCCAGCAGGCCGGCCATGAACAGCCAGTCCACCCACACCTGCCCCGCTAATGTGCTGAAGAAGCCGCCGAGGGCGTTCTCTCCGGTGCCCTTGAGGAAGCCGGTCGTCGGGCTGCCGCCGGCGATCCACGCGCGCTCGGCCGGAGTGGCGAAACCCCATCCGAAGGCCTTGTCCAGGAACGCCCACAGGAAGATCCAGCCGAGCGAGATCCGGGCGATCGCCCAGACGTAGTCGACCGGACGGCGGCCCGTCTGACCGGTTCCGGTCTGCGTGACGCGCTGGTTGATCGTGGTGGCCATGACGGGCCCCTTTCCGTGCCGGGTGGCTGTCGTTCTCGCACCTCCATCACACCCGTTTCCGGCGGCTCGGGCGCAGTGCCGTACAGCCCGCCGCAGGAGGACCTTGGTCCTTTCCATCCACAGGCCCAGAGGAAGTAGTGCGAGATGTCGGCCCCGCGCTGCTGCACCACACGCGATGACCTACGACCGGGCCACCCGGGACCTCCGGCCCTAAAGGCCGACCGGCCACCGGGTTGTGATGAAACCACCGACACAGGAGGTACGCGATGCGCACGACCGTCAAGGACGTGATGACCGGCAAGGTCACCACCGTCACCGCGACCACGCCGTTCAGGGAGATCGCCGAGACGCTGATCGCGCGCGGCATCAGCGCCGTGCCCGTCATCGATGACGACGACCACGTGATCGGCATGGTGTCGGAGGCGGATCTGCTACGCAAGGAGGAGTTCAGGGAGGAGTTCTACCGCGAGGGCTACCGTCCGCCGCTGCGCGCCCGGCTGCGACACCCCAAGGGCAGGCAGAAGGCGTCCGGCGACACCGCGGCCGAGCTGATGACCAGCCCACCGATCACGATCACGGACGAGGCATCGGCGGTCACCGCCGCCCGCAGCATGGACCACCATGACGTGAAGCGACTGGCCGTCGTCGACCGCGACGGCCGCCTGGCCGGCATCGTCAGCCGCCGCGACCTGGTCAAGCTGTTCCTGCGGAGCGACGACGACCTCGCCACCGAGGTCCGCGACGAGGTTCTCGAGCGAGGCCTGTGGGTGGACACCGAGCGCGTGCACGTCGACGTGCAGCAGGGCATCGTGACGCTGAGCGGCTGGATGGACCGCCGCACCGAGACCGCCATCGCCGTCCGCATGACCAGCCGGGTCAACGGCGTGGTGGACGTGATCGACAAGCTGAACTGGAAGCACGACGACAGCAAGTGGGAGGCCCGATAACCATGCTCGTGCGTGAGGTCATGAGCAGCCCCGCCATCACGGTCCGCCGTACCGATCCGGTACGGCAGGCTGTGCGGGCGCTGTACGAACACGACATCACTGCCGCCCCCGTCGTCGACGACACCGGCCGTCTGGTGGGCGTGGTCAGCGAACTGGACCTGCTGCGTGGCGAGTTCGAGCCGGACCCACGCGCGACCGTCCGGCCCGCCCCGCCGCCCGACGGACCTCCGCCGCACCTGGTGCTGGAGGTGATGAGCCACAAGGTCGTCACCGTCTCCGAGACGACCGACATCACCGAGGTCATCGACCTCATGGTCGGCAAGCGGATCAAAAGCCTGCCGGTCATGCGTGGCGACCGCATCGTCGGCATGATCAGCCGCCGCGACCTGATGGCGATGCTGGCGCGCCCCGACGACGAGCTGCGCCAGGCCGTCATCGCCACGCTCCGCGAGCAGTACCCCTCCGGCCCGAGCTGGCAGGTCGCCGTGCACAACGGCGTGGCCGAGCTGAGCGGGCCACCCCACGAGCACGCCGACCACATCGCCGACCTGCTCGCCCGCACCGTTCCCGGAATCGTCCGGGTCAGGCATTCGAGGTGATCGTCATGAGAACCACCGTCCAGGACGTGATGACCACAGACGTGGCCACCGTCAACCAGAACGCGAGCTTCCACCAGGTCGCCGAACTCCTCATCAGCAGGGGAATCAGCGGCGTGCCGGTACTGGACGACCACGACCACGTAGTGGGCGTCGTCTCCGAAGCGGATCTCCTGGCCAAGGAGGAGTTCAAACAGCGCTACTACGGCGACGACTACCGGCCGCCGCTACGCGCCCGCATCCGGCACATGGCCGGCAGCGAAGGCAAGGGCTACGACAAGGCCACGGGCGAGACCGCGGGCGCGCTGATGACCTCGCCCGCGCACGTCACCGCAGCCGACGTTCCCGTGGTGCAGGCCGCTCGGCTGATGGACCGTCATGGCGTGAAACGGCTGCCGGTCATCGACACCGACGGCAGGCTCGTCGGCATCGTCAGCCGCCGCGACCTGCTCAGAGTCTTTCTCCGTCTCGACAAGGACATTGAGCGCCAGATCCTGGCCGACATCCCCCCGGACCGCACGTGGACGGCTCCCCAAGGTCTCGGCGTCACAGTGGCCGATGGGGTGGTCACCCTGTCCGGGGTCACCGGCAGACATAGCGAGGCGATCGCCATCGTCCGGATGGCCGAGAACATCGACGGCGTCGTGGCGGTCCATGACGAGCTCACCTGGCGATACGACGATGTCGTGGAGATCCCGGCCTGGGGCGGCGCCTGACACATCTGTGGCGCCGGCGCCGCCGGCGCCACAGCTGGGAATGGCCGATCAGGTTGCGGATCCAGGTGTCAATGCACGGCGCGGATTCAGACTGGGGGTGCGGCCATCGTCGCGACAAGTTCACTCCGCTTCGGGCTTTTCAAACCCCGAAAGAGTCGACTGCTGCCCAATGCCTGGTGCCGGAAGCTGTTGGGGAGCTTTCTTACTGATCCTGATCCTTCTGACGACGGCGAGGACCAGAGCTCCTACCAACGTCCAGGCGGCCACCACGGCCAGATCGGCCCCTGGCCACGGCCGTCCCGCCGGGTCCAGAACCGCGAGGAGCGCGTGGGACAGGTGCTTGAGAGGGAAGGCGTCCCCGATCATTCGCAGCGCGCCGGGCAGCTCGCCGCCGATGACGAACACGTCGGAGACGAAAGCGAGCGGCAGGAAGGTGCCCAGGGCGACGGCGTTGGCGGTCTGCTGTTTGACCGCGAGCACCGACACCAACGAGCCGAGAACCGCGAAGCAGGCGGTGCCCAGCGTGATGGCCAGGAGCATTCCCGGGATCATGGAGGGGACGACCCGTACGCCGTAACCCACGATCGCGACCACCCCCAGCACCACGGCGGTGGCCAGCGTGATCCACAGTGCGGAGAAGAAGTTCCCCGCGTAGTAGGCCCAGGGTGGCAGCGGCGTGCCGGTCAGCCGTTTGAGCACGCCCTTTTCCCGGTCACCTGAGGCCGCCTCGACCATGTTCACATAAGCCGCGACACCTACCGTATAGGTGATCATCGCGGCGACCATGAACAGCGGTAGCCGCACCCCGCCGGCCTCGGCATCGCCGAAGATCAGTGAGATCAGTACGAGGAGCAGCACCGGCAGCGCCACCGTGAAGAACACCGTGGAAAGGTCGCGGCGCAGCCTGGTCGTGGCGTGGGCGACCTGATCGGCCAGCAGCCGCCAAGCGGGCGGACGCCCCTGCGGCCGGGCCCGGTGGTCGCGGCCGGTTCTCACCGTGCTCGCCGTGACCGGGTGTCGTTCCCAGCCGAAGCGCCACACGGCCACGACCGCTCCGCCGATCCCCCAGACCACCAGCACCCCCAGGCGGTCACCGTAGAAGCCCGTACCGGTCAGGAACGGATTCATCGCATCGCCGATGGCATGGGCGAAATGCCGTAACGGGAAGATCCGGCTCACGGCGTCCAGCCAGGCGGGCAGCCTGCCCCCGACCAGGATGATGTCGGAGATGAACGCCAGCGCCAGGATCAGCCCGGTGCCAAGCATCTGCACGGCCGCCGCGCCCCGTACCAGCGCGACCACGGCGAACCCGAGCGCGGTGAACGAGGCGGCCCCGACCAGCAGAGTCAGCAGCAGCGCAGGTAGCGTGCGCCACACCAGCTGCACGTCGTAGAAGACCACGCCCACGCCCAGCAGCACGGCGACCGTCACCGCCGCGATCACCAGCGACGCTCCGACCAGCCCGGCCAGTACGGCCCACGCCGGCACCGGGGTCCCGCGCAGCCGCTTGAGCCAGCCGCGATCACGCAGGTCCGCCAGGTGAATGGCCAGCGTCCCGAAGCAGCCCTGAGCCACGCCGAAGGCGGCCATCAGCGGGATGACGAACTGCATCACCCGTACATCCGTGCGCGGATCGACGGTCGTATTTCCCACTGCGGCACCGATGATCACCGTCATCAGCAGGGGCATGGCGATGGTGAGGATGGCCGCGACCGGGCTGCGGAAGAACGACTTGAGCTCGTGCCAGACCAGGCGTGTGATCATGTCGTCACCCCGTTGACCAGATCGAGGTAGACCTCTTCCAGCGTCGGCCGGGTGAGTGTCAGCGACGTGAGTTCGAAGCCTCGCTCCAGCGCCCACCCGGTCAGCGTGTGCATGTCCCGTGCGGATCGCGTGGTACGGACCGACACCACCGACCCGTGTGTTTCGACCTCTCCGGTAAGAGCGGGCAGGTCCGCGGGAGCGGCCTCACCGGGCAGCCGGAAGGACAGCACGCTGTGGTGCTCGGCTCCGACGAGGGTGTCCGGCGTGCCGATGGCGATCAGCCGGCCTTCGCGCAACACCGCGACCCGATCGGCCAGTTGCTGTGCCTCGTCCATGTAGTGGGTGGTGAGCAGGATCGTCGTACCGAGCGAACGCAGGCCGTCGATCAGCTCCCAGGCGTGATGGCGGGCCGCGGGGTCGAAACCGGTGGTGGGCTCGTCCAGGAACAGCAGCTCAGGCCGGCCGACCAGGCCGAGCGCCAGGTCCAGACGACGTCGCTGCCCGCCCGACAGCGTGCGAACGCGGGCATCGTGCTTGTCCTTGAGTCCGACCTGCTCGATGACCTCGTCAGGGTCGGCGGGGTGCGGGAAGAAGCCCGCGTACAGGCGAACCAGCTCGGCGACGGAGAACTCCTCCTCGAACCCGGCGTCCTGCAGCACGATCCCGATGCGCTCGCGATAGGCGCGACCGCCATCGGCCGGGTCGAACCCGAGCACCGACACCTGTCCGGCATCGCGCTCCCGGTGTCCCTCCAGGATCTCCACGGCGGTGGTCTTACCGGCGCCGTTCGGCCCGAGTAACGCGAACACCTCGCCTGGCTCGACCGTGAAGCTCACCCCGTCCACCGCCCGGACGGGCCCGTAGTGCTTGTAGAGCTCTTCCACGACTACTGCGGACATGTCCACTCCCTCCAGCACATGATGGTTCTCAGGACGCGCGGACGACCGCCACGGCGCAACGAGCGTGGTGCAGAACACCCCGGCTGACCGAGCCGAGCAACGCCGCGGCCACCGCGCCGCGGCCGTGCGAGCCGACGACCAGGAGGTCGGCCTCGGCCGAGGCCTTCGTGAGCGCGTCGACCGGGTCCGCGCACCGGACGTCCTCGACAACCCGCACCTGCGGGTACTCCTTCCTGAACGCTTCCAGCCGGTCGGTGACGACCTGGTGCGGCGCCGTACGGGCCTCGTCCATGCCGTAGGAGACCTGCGGCACGAGGACGTTCACGGGCAGCTGCCAGGCGTACAGGGCACGCAACGTGGCTCCGCGGAGTCTGGCCTGCTCGAAGGCGTAGGCCAGCGCGGGCTCGCATGCGGTCGAGTCGTCGACGCCGACCACGATCTGGCCGCGAGCCGGTTGCCGCTCACCGTGGACAACGACCACGGGGCAGGCGGTCTGCCCGGCCACATGCACGCTGACCGACCCCAGCAGGGCACTGGGGAGACCGCCGCGCCCACGGCTGCCGACCACGATCTCGCGCGCCTGCTCGGCCTGCTTTCGCAGGACCACGGCGGGCGCTCCCTCCACCTCTTCCGTCGTCACCTCGACGTCGGGCTGGCGCTCATGAGCCAGGGCCGTCGCCTCGGCCAGGATCGTCCGCCCCTTGCTCAGCGGCATGTCGGGCAACCCGACGGCAGGGAACTTCGTGGTCTGGTACGGCGAGCGGTCCACCGCGTACACGATCTTCAGCGGCATGTGCGTCCGGAAGGCGTCATTGACCGCCCACTCCACGGCGGCCCGCGCGTTCAGGGAACCATCGACGCCTACGACAATCATGGCTTCTCCTCCTTGTTTTCTTCCATCGCACACCGGTCGCGCGGTGACGTGCAGAGGCCGAAGTCCCATAGATGGAGGGCCCAATGGGTCCTCTGCCATGTGCTCCTTGAGGCAGCTCTCCATGCCCGTGCGGCAGGCGGAGCAGCTCGGCGCGCACGACATACCTGTGATCGGCGATGTACTCCTCGGCCCGGACGATCTGTCCGAACGGCCGGAAACCGAACATCGGGTTCTCCAGCCACTCGATCAGCTCTGGGAACGGGAGCCTGGTGTCCCTACGCTCGAGCAGGTTCATCGTTGCCTCCTTCCGTGGGGTCCGATCCCCCACGTGCCGAGGACACATCTGCCGGGTGAGCGCCCCCAGAGGAGGAGGTCCCGCCTCGTCTGGGGCGATCGACCCTCGTCCGCGGGACGTTCGCCGGTATCGCGCCCCAGCGAAGGCGGCCACCATGTGGTTGTCACGACTTATGTGGAGGTGAGCCGATCATGATCGGTACCCGCATGATCATGGAGTCGTCGGTCCTCGACGCGGAAATGCTGACCATCAAGAAGCGGATCGCCCAGGTGGAAGAGCAGGTACGTATGCTGACCGCCGCGAATCTCGCCCTCACCAAGGCCATCGAGGACCTTCGCTGCCCCACGGCGGTACAGGCCCAGTAGCGCTCGGACTGAGGACTTACCCGGCTGCCATCGGGCTTCCCCCGATGGTGGGCTGGACGTATGGACACCTGTCTCGTGCGTGTCGAGGCCAGGTCGGAGGAGGCGCTCAGCAGTCACGTTTCCCGGGCACGGCGCCTGGTGCACCATGGCCTGGCCGACCGAGCCGGGCAGCAGCCCGCGGATCTCACCCATGCCGCGCGGGCCGACCACCAGCAGCCTGGCCTTCTCTCCCGCCTCCAGCAGAGCGGGGCGCGCGGGCTCACGGTCACCGGTTTTGGGGTAGGCGCGGCCGAGGCGGGCGAAGACCAGGGCCAGCAGCAGCGCGCCTGTCGAGGTGAGGACCCACGCCAGCAGGCTCGCGCTGCCGAAAGCCGCCAGCGAGGCGGGCGGCAGGAACACTCCTGAGCCGACCAGCGCGGTCGCCATCCACGGGCCCAGCTTGCGGCGTCGCGGTAACGGTGTGACGGACATGCTGCGGGTGGCACCAGCACACCAGCCGATCAACAGCGGCTACGGGGGCGAAAGGCTCCGATGTGCCGGGACCTTCGTCCCTAGCCGATCCGGCTGTCGCGAGTGAGCGTGGAATCAAGACCACGAGGAGGCATGATGAAGGCGCTCGTCTACCACGGCTTCGGCCACCGCTCCTGGGAGGAGACCCCCGATCCGCAGCTCATCGAGGCGACAGATGCGATCGTGCGGGTGGACGCGGTCACGATCTGCGGCACCGACCTGCACATTCTCAAGGGGGACGTGCCCGCCGTGGAGCCGGGCCGGGTCCTCGGCCACGAGGCGGTCGGCACCGTGATGACCACCGGCCGCTCTGTCAGCACGCTCAAGCCGGGCGACCGGGTCCTGGCCTCCTGCATCTCGGCGTGCGGACGCTGCCGCTACTGCCGCGTCGGCATGTTCGGCCAGTGCCTGGGCAGCGGCGGGTGGATCCTCGGTCACCGCGTCGACGGGACGCAGGCCGAGTACGTGCGCGTGCCGTACGCCGACACCTCCACCCATCTGCTGCCCGACGGTGTCGCCGACGAGGCGGCGCTGATGCTCGCCGACATCCTGCCTACCGCCTACGAGGTCGGCGTGCTGAACGGCCGAGTACAGCCGGGCGACACGGTCGTCGTCGTGGGCGCCGGACCGATCGGCTTGGCCGCGATCACCACCGCGCAGCTGTTCACACCCAGCCACATCGTCGCTGTCGACCCTGCCCCTGCCCGGCTGGAGGCGGCCAAGCAGTTCGGCGCGGACCTGGTCATCGGCTCGGGAGACGACCCCGAAGCGGCGATCGCCGAGCTGACCCGCGGGCTGGGGGCCGACGTCGCCATCGAAGCGGTCGGTATTCCGGAGACCTTCGAGCTGTGCGCCCGGCTGGTGCGTCCCGGCGGTCACCTGGCCAACGTCGGCGTGCACGGCGCTCCCTCCACCTTGCATCTGGAAGACCTGTGGATCCGCAATCTGACCATCACCACGGGCCTGGTGGACACCTACTCCACCCCGACGCTGCTGGACATGACCGCCGCCGGACGGCTGGACCCCAGCCGGTTCATCACCCATCGCTTCGCGCTGCACGACATGGCCGCCGCCTACGAGACATTCTCCGACCCGAAGACGACGGGCGCGCTCAAGGTGGTGCTTTCGCGTGCCTGATCGGCGCAGGCCACGGACATGCGCCTGAAAGGCGGAGCTACGGACCTGCGCCTGAAAGGCGGGGCTACGGCACGTGCCGTTGCCGACCGGGCGACCAGCGCCGATCTCCTCAATCTCGCGATGGACGTCGGGCCCGTCCCCCTGCAGGCCGGAGCCTGCCTCGTTCTGGAGACCGGGCCGGATTCCGATCTGGCTCTCGCCCAGCGGCTCATCGCCGAGCGCATCCGTGCGGTCCCGCGGCTGCGCCAGCGCCTGGTGCCCATGCCACCCGGCTGTGGCCGGCCCGTGTGAATCGGCGACCCGGCCTTCGACATCCGCCATCACGTACGGGTCGTGGGTTGCCCGCCGCCCGGCGACAAGTGCGCGCTGCTCGACCTGGCCGTCGAGGTGATCGGCGAGCCGCTGGCGGCGGCCCGGCCGTTGTGGTCCATGACGCTGGTGACCGGGATCGACGGCCACCGCAGCCGTTCCCACGACCTGCGCCGTCACGCCGCCGGATCGCCGCACAGGCGTGGGCCGGTCGGCTGCGTGTGCTCGCCCACCTGCCACGCGTCTGGCGCGATATCCGGCGAGCCGCCGCCGAGCTCGGCGCTCCATCGCGGGCGGCGTCCGTGCCCGTGTCTTCGCGCATCGGCCTCTGCCAGGCAGCTCGGCAACCAGGTCGGAGTCATGCCCGTCTCCCTGCCGGCCGAAGGCGGCCTCGCCCAACGACTGGAACGGACAGCGGAGATCACCCGAGGGAGGAAGTCCCAGGCTCCCGGTGCCTCGGCCGAGCTGCTCGCGGGCGCGAACCGGCTCCTCGCCACGCTGCATGTGATGGGTTGGTTGCTCAACCACCAGCGCCTGATTCACACCGCCGTCACCAACCTGCGAGGGCCCGAGCAGCGACCGGGTTCTCGACCTGCCCGTCCTCAAGGACGCTCTGCAGGCCGAGCTGGCGACCAGGCAACCCGCCCAGTGAATACGCCTCAGGGCGGTCACGGCACCGGCGTGCATGTGCCGAAAGACCAGTGCTCCACCATCTTTCGGCACTGCATCCGGGCGCCACGAAATGGTGCGATCGACGTATGGAGATTTGCGACACCGGCAGGTGGCTACGACGAGCATTGCTGACCATGAGCGGAGGGACGGCGGCCTACCTGCTGCTCGTCCGCCCTCGACTACTGCACTGGGGAGCCACTGACGAAGAGGTCAGTCGTCCGCTCCCGGGAGACGCCATCGTTCCCCGCCCTCACCTCACGGCCACCCGCGCCATCACGATCGACGCGCCCCGCAAGGACGTCTGGCCATGGCTGGTACAGATGGGTGGCCATCCTCGGGCCGGCTGGTACGGCTATGACGTCATCGACAACGGCGGTGCGCTCAGCGCCGACCACATCATCCCCGAACTGCAGAAGCTGAAGGTCGGCGACCTGCTGCCGACCGATCGTTCGAGCACCGGCTATCGGGTGGAACAGGTCGAGCCCGAGCGGGTGATCGTCCTGGCGATCCGCGCCTTCCACGTCACCGTGTCGTGGGCGATCGTGCTGACCGACCAGGACGAACGGACCAGGATGATCTTCAGACTTCGCGTGCTGTGCCGACCAGGCCTACTCGGCTTGATCTATCTGCTGCTGTCGCAGGCGGGAGACATCCTCACCGTGCGAAAGCAGATGACCACCATCAAGGCCCTGGCCGAGCGCCGATCCAGGAAGGAGGACCCGGACGCGACGCCAAGGCGCGAGAACGAGCCGGTCGCTCCCCCGACGACTGACCTTCGTCCCGGCCGCCGGTGACCATCAGTGAAGGAGATCTTCACCAAATACCGCAAGACGCACAACGACGGCGTGTTCGACGCCTACACCCCAGAGATCCGGCGCGCCCGCCGGACCGGCGTCATCACCGGCCTGCCCGACTCTCACGGCCGCGGCCGCACGTCTACCTCAAACGCGACCTCGCCGGAGGACGGATCACCGAGGAACGGGCGCAGGAACTCAGCGACGACTTCGTCATCAAGCTGCGCATCGTCCGCTTCCTGCGCACCCCCGAATACGACCAGCTCTTCTCCGGCGACCCCACCTGGGTGACCGAGAGGGCGACTACCCGGCCCACGGCAACCACGACGACCGCGCCGACACCATCGCCGTCGACCTGGTCCGCTCGTTCATGGCGAAGGTCCGCGAGCATCCCGCCTACCGCGACGCCGAGCACACCCTACGACCAAGCGCTGGACGGCATCTCCCTGACCAGCACCGCCACCCCCGCATCACCCCTCGCGGGAGCCGGGCACGGGCGTCATCAGTGCAGCTGCCGATGACCACACCAGCCACTCTGGCAAGTGCGGACTCCAATGCCACTACCTCGGCCTGACCCTCGATCCTTTCCCACCACCAGACCAATTCCACCCTTTTGGGATTTCTAGCCCTGACAGGCCATCTGCCGAGGGAATGGAATGAAGGAGGTGATAGACGATGTCTGATGTGATCGTCGTGGGTGTCGATGGCTCGAAGCCCGGATTCCACGCCGTGGCATGGGCGGCCGACGACGCTTCGCGGATGCATGTGCCTCTGCGTTGCGTCTGTGTGGTGGAAACCTGGTCCTACCAGGTCCCGCAGGTCGGCGGACCCGAGTGGGAAGAGTCGCTGATAGCGAACGCGCGAAAGACTCTGGCCGAAGCCGAGGAAGTCGTGCGCGAACGCCAGCCTGCCGTCGAGGTGAGCACCAAGCTGATGACCGGAACGCCGGCGGCCGCCCTTCGCGAGCAGGCCGGCGATGCGACCGAACTGGTGGTCGGCAGCAGAGGGCTGGGCGGCTTCGCCGGGGCCGTACTCGGCTCTGTCAGCATGAACGTCGCGGGTCAGGTGCGGGGCCCGGTGGTCGTCGTCAAGACGGAAACCACGACAGTGCACGGTGAGATCGTCGTCGGCCTCGATGGCTCCCCCGCGTGCGAGCCAGCCCTGGCCTATGCCTTCAGGCAAGCCGGGCTGCGCGGCAGCACATTGCGGGCGGTATACGCCTGGTCGCTGCCGTTCGCCCTGGCCGCCAACTTCTCCACTGACTTCGAAGCGGTGCGAGAGGCCCATCAGCAGGTCGCCGAGAGCCAACTCGCCGCGTGGCGAGAGCGATGTCCACAGGTCAAGGTGATCGCGGACGTGCGGTGCGCCCACCCTGTCGAGACGCTCGCCACCGCCGGCGACCAGGCTGACCTGCTGGTCGTGGGCTCACATGGCAGGAGCGCGATCGGGTCGATCGTCCTGGGCTCCGTCAGCCGAGGCGTCCTGCACCACGCACGCTGCAATGTCGCGGTGGTGCGCGCCCAGGAGACCCCTGCTCCCGCATGACTCAGATCAGCATGGGACGGCACGCCCAGCCGGCGGATCTCACACGAGGCTGGACTACAAGGCGGCTCGGTACAGGCGGGAACCCGGGAACTCCGAACTGAGCTCGACCTGCGGAACCATCGCCCCGTCGATGCCGCTGAACGTCCGATCCTTGGAGTGTTCCTGCGGCACGACCCACGATCGGGGCGTGAACGCCGCGAAGAACATCCTCGCCGCGGGGCTGGCGGAGAGGTGAAACTAAGGCGGACGACGATCCTTGTGGCCGGTCAGACGGTCGCTTCGTGTGCAGGGTGCCCGTGAAGCGGGTGATGAGCGGCCCCGTGACAGCCAGGACGAACACGTAGGCGGCCACCAGCGGTGCCAGGGCGGGAAGCTGTGCCCCGGTCAAACCGACGATGACGATGGAGAACTCTCCCCGGGCGATCAGTGCGGCGCCCGCGCGCAGCCTTCCGCGTCGGCCCACCCCGTCGCGGGAGGCCGCATACCAACCGGTGAGGACCTTGGTCAGCCCTGTGGCCACGGCCAGCACCAGCGCGGCCGGCAGCACCGGCAGCAGCTCGGTGGGAACCACCGACAGGCCGATGGCCACGAAGAACACCGCGGCGAACAGGTCCCGCAGTGGTGCGATGACGGCACGGGCGCGTTCGACGGTCTGTCCGGTGAGGGTCAAGCCGACCAGGAACGCGCCCACCGCTGCCGAGGCGTGCACGTACTCGGACAGCGCCGGCCAGCGCCAGGATGCCGATGCCGTCGGTCGATACCTTCCCGGGTGCCCACCACCACCAGCACGTCTGCGGGCCGCAATACCTGATCGGGGCCGGGCGAGGCGATCACATCCTCACCGCGCACGATCGCCACGACCGAGGCGCCGGTGCGGGTGCGGGCTCGCGTGTGTCCCAACGGGCGATCCACATACGCAGAGCCCGGAGCCACCTTCACCGGTTCAGAGCCCAGCCCGGGCACCGTCCATGCAGCCATCATCCCTACAAATTGACGCATCCTGCGGGATGTCAACTGTCGGCAACCGCCGCCAAGGCCAGTGGCAGGGAGACATCCCGGCCACCACTGTGATGTGCCGGGCGTGTCTCGTGATCCGAAGGCCGGCGCGTGCGTCAGGCGATGCCCGCAACCGGTACGACCTCACCGGACAGCGTCCATGACGAGCCTCGCATGAGCAGGAGCGTCGTTGCAGGTAAGGTCCTTGGTCCTGCCGCATTGCGAACGTTCGCCTCCTTCACGCGCCATGACCGGTCGATGAGATGGAGACAGATGATCCGAAGACGGTCATGGTCATGGAAACCAAGCAATGGACCGCGCAGATCTACCTCGCCGGCTTGCCCCTCCCCCGACCGGTCGTGGTGGGCGACGCCAGGTTAAAGACCTGAACGGGAAACGTGAAAGCTCCCAAGATCGGGCGGTTGTCTCCTTCCATACGAACTGCGATCTGCCAAGAGTGGATATGTGAACGACGCATGTGGCGTGGTCATCGGATACGACGGCTCCGACCATTCGATGCAGGCGCTGGACTGGGCAATGGACGAGGCCGAGTTCCGAAGGCTTCCCCTCACCATCTGCCACGCGTGGCAGTGGCCGTATCGCGATGGGGACCAAGCGGCCCGTGATTCGCTGCACCGCGCGGCCGAGCATGTGTTGTGGCACGGCACCGACTGCGCGCGCGCCAGTTCCGGCAGGCTGGACGTACGCCCCGACCTGTATGAAGGGTCGGCGCCCGAGCGGCTGGAGGAACTGTCGGCCGCTGCCGAGCTGCTCGTCGTCGGCTCCCGCGGGCTGGGCACCGTGGCCCGGGCGATCACCGGCTCCGTAGCATCCCATACGGTCACTCACGCACGCTGCCCGGTTATCGTCGTCCGTGGCAGGGGCCCGCTGCCACGCAGACCCGACCCGGGGCCGATCGTGGCGGGTCTCGCGGACGACGACAAAGCCGACGTGGTGCTCGGCTTCGCCTGGGGGGAAGCGGCCATGCGCGGCCTTCCGCTGCTCGTCGTCCACGCCTGGCATCAGCCTCCAGTGGCCTGGGGAGGCATGACATTTCCGGCCCTTGACCCCCTGGCCGTCCAGAAGGCGGCCGAGAACTGGTTGGCACAAGCGCTCATGCCGTGGAGAGAGAAGGCTCCGAAGGTCACCATCGAAGCGCGCATCCCGCAATCACGAGCGGGCGAAGCGCTCGCCGCCGTCACCGATGCGACTCTGGTGGTCGTCGGGAGTTCGCGCGGACGGTTCGGCTCGGTAACGGCAGCCCTGTTGCGGCATGCACCCTGCCCGGTTGCGATCGTCCGCTAGTTGACCTGCTCCCCACCCTGAAGGGACGGGGATTCCCGTGCTGTGGAACGGGGTGCTTGACGTTTCGCGGACCCGGGTGGGTCTCCGCGTCCTGAGACGACCAGCCCGGCCGCCTGTCCTTTGGTCTTGGTTGGTCTTGGTGTTCCTGGCCCCGACGAGAGTCTGTATCTCGAATAGCGCCATGCTGTTTCCCGCCCGCACTTCCCTCGCTCGCCGCTCTTGTCACAGGTGGTGTTCGCGCGGCCGTACCACCGCGATCGGGCACGTCACGTGGTGCAGCACCGCGTGACTGACCGAACCGAGCACCGCGGAGGCGAAGCCGCCCAGCCCGCGCGAGCCCACCACCACCAGATCGGCCGTGCCGCCCGCTCTGATCAGCGCGTTGGCCGGATGGTCGACCACCTGCTCGTCGGTGATCTCGACATCCGGGCTCTTCTCCCGCCGGCGCGCCACACGCTCGGCCATCGCACGGCTCTCTTGCTCCAAGGCTTCCGCCAGCAGGGTGCTGTAGGCGGCCGCGTATGGTGAGGAAAGCGGCCGCTGCCAGGCGAAGACGACGTGCAGGGGCGCCTCGCGGGCCCGCGCCTGCTCGATGGCGTACTCCATCGCAGCCTCGGAGTGCGCCGAGCCGTCGTAGCCGACGACCACCCGGCCATGCCGAACCACGGACACACCGCGCACGATCACCACCGGCCCCGCAGCGTGCCCGGCCACGCTCAGGCCGACCGAGCCGACCACCAGCCCGGCGAACCCGCCGAGTCCCCGGCTGCCGAGCACCACAGTGTCGGCGGACGCCGATTCCCCGATGAGGGCGTCGATCGCGTTTCCGGACAGCAGTTCCGTGGTCACTTCGACGCCGCGCGTCAGGTCGCGTGCCCGGTCCGCGGCAGCAGCCAGCGCTCCGGTGCAATACTTCGTCACGTCCACGCCATACGGCCGGTGCTCGCACACGTGCACGATCCGTAGACTCAGCCCTCTGCGCTGGGCATCGGCGGCGGCCCATTCCACGGCTGATGTCGCGAGTACGGACCCGTCCACGCCAACAACGATGTGTCGGGGCATCACGCGCCTCCTCTCCTTGGACATCTCCAGCCTCGCCTGGCGGGCGGTGTGGTGCCAGGGCCGAAGTCCTTGAAGCCGGTGTCATGGGTCCCTATCCAGCGCAACCAGAAGTAAGCCTTGTCTCTCCATGCGAAGTGCAGGCGTCACCGCGGCGGGACGACGACTATGGGGCAGGCCACGTGGTGGAGCAGGGAGTGGCTGACGGAGCCAAGGATCAGGCCCGTGAGGTCACCCCGTCCTCGTGATCCCACGATCAGCAGGGCGGCATCGGCGCAAGCGTCCTTGAGCCGGCGAAGGCGAACGCGACGGCGTCCACGCCTGCGGAAGAGCCGTCTACACCGACCACCACCGGCCCGCCCTGCCCGGCGGGCACGGTGCGGACCACGGCAACCGGACAGGCCGTGTGCCCGGAGACGCCCAGGGCGACCGAGCCGAGCAGCATGCCGCGGAAACCGCCCAGGCCGTGGCTACCGACCACCAGCAGTTCCGCCTCCTTGGCTGCCTCGATCAGGCTCAGCCTGGGGTCGCCTGGCAGCAGCCGGGACTCCACCTCGACATCGTGGTTTTCGGCCCGGGCACGCTCCGCCCCTCGCTCCAGCGTGGCGGCGGCGCCGTCTCGCATCCACCGGGCCACACCTGCGTGCGGCGCGTCCTCGGGTATCTCGTATGCCCAGGCCGGCATGACGTGCACGATACGCAACGCGGCGTGCCGCAGCGCGGCCTCTCGCACCGCCCAGGCCACCGCTTCCAGTCCTGTCCGCGATCCGTCGACTCCCACCAAGATCATGATGTCCCCCTTTCACGGCCGGGAAGCAGCCGCACCGCGGTGACCTTGTATTCGGGGCAGGAGGTGACGGTGTCGGCTTGATCCGAGGTAAGGGCGTTGACCCCGCTGGAGGGAAAGTGGAAGGCACAGAACGCCCGCCCCGATGGTGTTTCATGGCTGGTGCGGACGGTGAGCCCGGCTCGGCCGTGACGGCTTTCGACCGTGACGGAGTCACCGTCACTCAAACCGTACCGGGTGGCGTCGGCGGGGTGGAGGTCGAGCCACGGGTGAGGAACCGGACGACCGCTATCCGCTGATTCTGATCACCGGACGGCGCTGGGCGCACTACAACTCCGGCAGTATGACCAGGCGTACCGGAAACCTGCAGCTCGACGCTACCGATTCCCACGCTGCCGAGCCGATGGCTGAGCCCGCTGCGGCTTCAGCCAGGGATTCGATCAGCTGCACCCCCGGACGTCCGTACCGGTCCGCCAGCGCGCGGAAAGCATCGAAACGCTCGGCTCGATCCACGGTCGCATACCTTCCCCGCCGCTGGCCCGAGCCGCGCTCGTCGATTCAACGCCGTGAACGACTTGGGCAAAATTGTGCATTCCCGCACGTAGCGAGCACTTGTGCGTGCGGTGCCGCCCCAACGCCTCACACAGGAAGTCCCGTTGCCGCCTTCCTAGCCGGTCGATCACGTTCGCCGGACCGGAAGCGATGCCTCCCTCTCCTGTTTGGTCACCACGCGGGCGTCAGGCCCCGGGAACACAAGCGTCTCGTGCTTTGCGTCCATCCAACGCACCACGTAGGGCGGGGAACCGTCAGCGTGACGCACCTCCGTGATCACGCCGATTCGCCGGGGCTCGCTGTTGTAGGTGCCCTCAACGATCAGGCGGTCTCCTACAGATGCCCTCATCTCAGGCTCCTTCCATCAACCAAGGCCGGTCTCTTCTGGAAGCGGCGATCACTGGACGGTCCCGTCCTGTGACGCGATCCGTTCTCTCCACTGTCGGACCGACTCCGGGCGCTCGAACAGGGACGGTCGTCCTGACCTGTCCGGGCCCAAAGACCTTTATGCTCTGCGCCGGGCGCGCAGCCCTTTGTGCAGAGCGTCGGCACCGATGACGGCGGGGATCGCCAGGGCGGCCAGTGCCCAGCCCGCGAGTGGGGGCAGAGTGCCGCCCAGCAGAGCGGCCAGCGGCGGGAAGCCCAGGAAGACCAGAAGCATGACCGTTTCGATCACCACCGCGCCCAGCAGGATCCGGTTGTTCCGCCACGGCAGGCGCCCGGCCCAGCGGGTCTCACTACGGCAAGCGAAGGCGTTGGCGAGCTGTCCGAGAACCACTGCGGCAAAGGCGGCTCCGGAGGCGGCGGTGAGCAACGTCGCGGTCGGCGCGGTGCCGAGTGCCCAGCCGCCCAGCATGAGTACGGCGACGAACGCGGCCATCTCCACGACGGCCTCGACCGGCCCGAGAACGCAGAAGACGCGGCGGAGCAGGCGGCGGTCGAGCAGTGCTCCGGTACGCGCCGGACCCCGCATGGTACGGGGATTGGCTGGTTCGGCTCCCAATGCCAGGGCGGGCAGCAGATCCGTGCCGATGTCCAGGGCGAGCACCTGCAGCACGCTCAGCGCCAGTGGCACAGTGCCACCGCTCAGCGCCCACACCAAGAACGGGGTGAGTTCGGCGACGTTGTCAGTCAGGTGATAGGTGAGAAAGCGTCGAATGTTGGCGTAGGTGGCCCGCCCCAGCTCGATCGCGGTGACGATGGTAGCGAAATGGTCGTCGAGCAATACCACGTCGGCAGCTTCGCGCGCCACGTCGGTGCCGGAGGCGCCCATGGCGACGCCGATGTCGGCTTCGCGTAGTGCTGGACCGTCGTTGACTCCGTCTCCGGTCATCGCCACCACGTGGCCCCGGCCGCGCAGGGCTCGGGCGATGCGGAGCTTGTCCTCCGGCGTGACCCGGGCGATCACCGCGCCGTCGTGATCGAGCAGCGAGCCGAGGGCGTCGTCCTCATCGGGTAGTTCGCGACCGGTGAGCACGAGCGGGTCCGGGCCGAGCAGCCCGACCTTCATCGCGATCGCCCTGGCCGTCCCGGGATGGTCGCCGGTGATCATGGCCAGCTTGATCCCGGCACGGCGGCATGTGGCGATCGCCTCGGCGACGCCATCGCGGGGCGGGTCTTCCAGGCCGAGGAGGCCGAGCAAGGTCAGGTCGCGTTCGACCTCCTCGGCGGTGGTCCCCCGAGGGGTATCACTCCGGGCGACGGCCAGCACACGCAGGCCGCGTGCGCTCATCTCCTCCAGGGCCTGCGCCGCCCCTCGCTTGTCCACACACAGCGGGAGGACCGCGTCGGGAGCGCCTTTGAGATGCAGTTGTCCGTCGGCGACCGCCGAGGAACGGCGACGGACCGGGTCGAAGGGGAAGCGCCGGGTTACGGTCTCTTCCTCCCGCGCTCCGGCGTGCAGCGCCAGCGCGTGCAACGCGACCTCCATCGGGTCTCCGACGCCTTTGTAGCCGCCGTCGGTGCGGACCAGTCGTCCGGTCGAGCACAAGACGGCCGTGCGCATGATCTCCGCGGCCGAGCTGGGCTCAGCCAGGTCGAGTGGGCCCGCCGGGGTCCAGATCTGCACGACCGTCATCTCGTTGCGGGTGAGGGTGCCGGTCTTGTCGGTGCAGATGAACGTCGCCGACCCCAGGGTCTCCACCGCCTCCAGGTGACGGACCAGCGCCTGGCGGCCGGCCATCGATCGTGCGGCACGGGCCAGTGACAGAGTGACCGTGGGCAGCAAGCCTTCGGGTACCAGGGCGACGGTGACGCCGAGCGCGAGCAGGAAGCCGTCGGCGGGTGCCATGCCGAGCAGCAGCGTCAGCACGAAGAACACCGTTCCCACGCCGAGCGCGATGCCCGCGATGACCTTGATGACTCTGCCGAGCCGGCGGGCGAGCGGGCTGGGCGGACGAGTGGCCGCCTGAGTGAGGGTGGCGATGGCGGCCAGCCGGGTCCGAGCGCCTGTGGCCGTCACGACGGCCTCCGCCTGACCTTCGATGACGAAGGTACCGGCGAAGGCCGTATCTGTTTCGCGAGGCCTGGCAGGAGTGCTTTCTCCCGTGAGGGTGGACTCGTTGACCGCCAGGGCGTGGACTTCGACCAGCTCCAGGTCTGCGGAGATCCGGTCGCCCGCCTCCAGCAGGACCACGTCACCTGCGACCAACTCGGTGGCGTCCACTACAGTGCGGCGGCTGTCGCGGCGGACCGTGACGTCGGCGGGGATCAGCTCCCGCAGCCGCTTTCCCGCCTGGTCGGCGCGATACTCCTGAACGAAGGCGAAGGCGCCGTTCAGGAGCACCACCACGACGATGGCGACCGCGAGCTGGGGCATTCCAGCTAGCAGTGCCAGTCCCGCCGCGCCCCACAGCAGCAGCGCGAAGAAATGCACCATCTCCCGGAGCAGCAGCAGCGGCACCGGGCTGCGGTCGCGCGACGGCAGCCGGTTGGGGCCGTCCATCGCCAGACGGCGGGCCGCTTCGGCAGAACTGAGGCCCGCGCGCGGCGGTAGGACGCCCGAAGCTTCTGCGAAGTCGCCAGAGGGGTGGCCGGTCACGAGGTCATCCCTCTGGCGCGGAAGAGGTCCTGTCGTCCACCTCCTCCTGCGGCCGGACGGCGGGGACGGCCACGACGGCGACGGGGCAGGCGGCGGACTCGACCATCGCTCTGACGACGGTGCCTAGATGACCGCTACGGTGCCGGGCGCGGGCCGCGCCGACGACGACGAGACTCGCGTCGGCCGAGGCGGCGCGCAGGGCCTCCTTCGCCGTGGCGACGACGGCACGAGGGTCGGCCTGGACCTCTGGATACCTCTCACACCATGGCGTCAGCCGCTCCCGCATGCCCTCCTGTCCGGCCCGGATGAGACTTTCGACGTCGGGCACGGGAGCCATCGCTGTTCCCCATGCCATGGCCTGCAGGTGGACGGCGTGCGTGACCACCAATGGCAGTCGCCGCAGCGCGGCCTCGCCGAAGGCGAACTCCAGCGCCTCATCCGGTGTGGCCGGGCTCAAGCCCAGCACTACAGGACCAGGATCGGCCGGCACAGGAATCGGGCCGGCGCCACGCACGATGATGACCGGAGCGTGCGCGTGGGCGGCGACGTAGGCCGTGACGGAGCCGACCACGGACCGGGCCACCGCTCCCAGCCCGCGGGAACCGATCACAACGAGATCCGCGCCGGCCGACAACTCGACGAGGCGCTCACCAGCCGAACCCTCGAACAGGTCGGCGGTGATGTCGGTGATCGTGCTGCACGAGCGCGCGCAGTCAGCACCGTGGTGGAGCACATGTTCGGCGGCCTTGCGCAGGTGGAGCCTGGCCTCTTCAGGGGCCTTGCCGTACGGCCAGCGCCACGCGTGGGTGACCGTCAACGGCAGTTCTCTCAGCTCGCACTCGTCCATCGCCCAGTCCAAGGCCTGCATGGAAAAGTCCGAACCGTCATACCCGACGATGACTCTGTGAAGATCCGTCATGGTTCTCACCTCGAAACCATCCTGAAAAGCGGCGACCTTCGCCGATAGAGCGCAACGTCCCCTTCATCAGGGACTTCGGACCCGGCGCCCGGGGCCGCGCGGGCGGTGAGCCGCCACCGGCTAAAGGTGATACCCGTCCACGCCTGATGCGCGTGGCAGGCCAAGGGCAAGATGCCGCCAAAGCACTGCACCGAGCGGCCCCTCACACGGAGCAGCGAGCATGGTGCAGAACGCCTCGGCTGACCGAGCCGAGCAGCAACGAGCTCAAGGCGCTGCGGTCATGGGAACCGACGACGAGCAGGTCGCAGGTGTCAGAGGCGTCGGTGAGCGCTTCGACGGGATGGACGCATCGGATGTCCTCGACAAGGTTCACCTCGGGGTACTTCTCCCGCCAGATGGCCAGCCGCTTGGCCGTGACCTGCTCGGACGGCACCAGAACGCATGGGAACGACTGTGGAAACGGGCCAGACTCGACGTGGACGGGCCGGAGACGGCCCAGATCGTCCGGCTGCACGTCTTCCACCTGCTGCAGACTCTCTCCCCGCACACCGCCGACCTCGACGCGGGCGTGCCCGCGCGCGGCCTGCACGGCGAGGCCTACCGGGGGCACGTCTTCTGGGATGAGCTGTTCGTGTTGCCCTGGCTGGATCTGCGCTTTCCCGAGATCTCGCGCGCGCTCGGCGCCGTGTCGCTGCCTGTCCTGGTGCACGGCGCGGGTCGCTGTCGATGACGACAACGTCAGCCACCTCGCAGGCTTGCGCCACGCCCCGCGCGAGGTCGCTGCTGCTATCGAGCTGGACCCGGCGGCATCCACCGATCTCAGCGGAAGTCGGAGATGCGCAGCACCGCCAGCATGTCCGCCGCCCGGGAGCCGCCGGTCGAGAAGGACGCTTCCGCGCCGACCCAGCCGCGGAAGGCTCCCGTGTCGTCGATGATCTGCATGAGCGGTTTGACGTGGGAGTTGCCGGTGTAGCAGAACTCACCGCGCTCCATCGCCAGACAGGTGCACCAGTGCCACAGCGTGTCGCGGCGGTCAGACTTGGAGATCGTCGTGAGGTAGTACTGGATGGAGCTGATGTTGGGGCGTGTTCCGCCGCCGTACTTGGGGCAGCCGCCCGACTTCTGGCACGCGCCCCGCGAGGACGGCTGCAGGTAGGTCAGGCACGAGGTGGTGGCGGCGCAGGCGCGGAAGGCGGAGTGGCCGAACGGCTGATTGCCGGAGGTGACGAGCTTGCCGCCCGCCCAGCTCGTCAGGTCCTGCCTGAGTGAGCCGGGGAACGCCTTGACCGAACTCATCGCGCGCCGGGTGTTGATCGCGGCGTTGCTGCCATAGCCGTACCCGTGCGTTGCCAGCGTGCTCCGCTTGAGGTCCAGGCGGGCCAGCTTGCCGTCAGGCGAGGACCGTACGTACCACTGCTCCGTCCAGGTCTGGGCGATCTTCCACCGAATGGTGAGCACGCCGCCCGCCACGGTGTACGTCCCGGTACGGCTCTCCTCGGGGGTGCCGGTGAATCCCCCGGCGGTGAGCACCTCGCAGGCGCGGGGTCGTGATACGGCACCGCCCTTCTTGGTGGTGCAGCTCGGATCGGGGACGGTGCCGGTGCGCTGTCTGGCCTTGGGATGCCGCTGCCACCACAGATACAGGGCGGCCTTCACCGTGCCATTCGCGGCGAAGCGATAGTTGCCCAGACGTACCCAGTTCTGCTGGGAGGCGGCCTTCAGATGACCCTGTGAGACGACGAAGGTGGTCCTGCCGCCCGGCAGCGGCGAGGTGGACACCGCAGCGGTGGCCGGCTGGGCGGGCAGGGTGGTGATGGCGAGCACGAAGGAGAGGATTGCCGCTGCGGTACGCATGAAAAGTCTCCGGGAGGCTTACGGGCGGGCGATCGTCAATGACTCACCGTATTCGGTCCGCACCGGATATGTCTTCGAAACCGCAGCCAGGACTTCTCGCCGACCTGCACCACCGCCCGATCGGCTCCCGCTTCGCTCGCGGTGACCCGATCCATCCGCACGACCGTTCCGCCATATCGGGGGGGCGTCGCCGCCGGTCATAGCACTAGCCCGGAGGGTTGAGGGTGGCGTAGGCGAAGTCGACCAGGTAGTCGTTGAGCCGCGTGGAGGCGGTCACCGCCTCGGTCTCATCGCCGTGGCAGATCGCACCGAGGATGTCCCCGTGCAGCCGTGACGCCGCCCGCAGTTCACTCTCCGGATCGCGGAGGTGCGCGAACCAGAACCGCCGCGACAACCCCTGCAGCGGAGCCATGGCCACCGACAGGTATTCGTTGTGCGCGGCCTCCACGATCAGGGCGTGGGCCTGCTTCAGTATCGCGTCGAAGGCACGCGCGTCCGGCACCCCGCGCCGGAACTGCTCGATGACCTCCTGCATGTGGCGCTTCTGCTCGGCCAGGGCCCGGTGGGTCGCGAGGCGGACCGCCAGCGCTTCCAGGCTGCGCCGCAACTCCAGCAACTTGAGCTGGGCCTCGATTGAGGCGGGCGGGACGAACACGCCCCGGTTCGGGTGGATCTCCACCATGCGCTCCCGGGCCAGACGTTGCAGCGCCTCGCGCACGGGCGTGCGGCCCAGGCCGGTGCGTTCCATCAACATGGCCTCGGAGATGAGCGATCCAGGCACGAGCTCCTGGAAGGTGATCATGCCTTCGATCGCCTCATAGGCCCGTGTGGTCTTGTTCGGCTCAGCCATCCGCTGACCTCGTTGTCTTCCGCAGGGATTTCGGACTGGACAATCATACCCTGTCGTGATGTACCGTCGGCATATGACCAATATATCGGTTGACGATTGGCGGTTGCCCGCCGTCGTGGCGCCCGACGCCGACTACCCCGTCCTGGCCGAGGTGGACGTGCTCGTGGTCGGGGCAGGGGCGGCCGGCGTGGCCGCGGCGACGGTGGCGGCGGAGGCCGGCAAGAGCGTGCTGCTCGTGGAGAAGTACGGCTTCGCGGGAGGCGCCGCCGTGGCCGGCATGTCCGGCACCGTGTGCGGCCTGTATCTCGCGAACGGCGCCGGCTCATCGCCCGAGCAGGTCGTCTGGGGATTCACCGAGCGTTTCCGGCATGGCCTGGCCGAACGCGGCGGCCTGACCCCGCCGCAGCGCTACGGCAGGACCTGGACCAGCGCCCACGACCCGCTGGTGTGGCGGGAGACGGCCGACGCCCTGCTCGCCGCCGCCGGCGTACGCGTGCTGTTCCACACCTCCGTCGTCGGTGTGGTGATGGACGGCGATGCGTACCGGGGCGCGGTGCTGTCGTCCAACGCCGGGACGTGTGTCGTGCACGCCGCCCGCACCATCGACGCGTCCGGCGACGCCGCGCTCGTGGCCCGCGCCGGCGGCCGGCACACCTTCGGCGACGCAGGACGGATCCAGAACCCCACCATGTTCTTCCGTCTCGGCGGCGTGGACGTGGACGCCTTCCTGTCCGGCTACGGCGAGGACACCATCAGCCCGCCCTGGGTGAGCGAGCGCATCCGCCAGGCCAGAGAGCTCGGCGCCGACCTCCCCCGGGACAAGATCTGGATCTTCACGACCCCGCGCCCGGGCGAGCTCATGGTCAACGCGACCCGGCTGACCGGCGCCGACGGGCGGATGCTGAACGTGATCGACCCCGCCGACTTCACCGACGCCGAGATCCGCGGGCGGCGCCAGGTCCGGGAGTACGCCCGCTTCATCGCCCGTGACCTCCCCGGCTGCCAGGACGCCTACGTCGTGGACACCGGCGTGGAGGCGGGCGTCCGGCAGACCCGCACGATCACCGGCGCCGCCACCCTGACCAACGACGCCGTCGTGAGCGGCCGCAAGGACCCCTCCGGCATAGCGCGCAGCCCATGGCCGATCGAACTGCACGACGGCGAGCGGCCCAAGCTGCACTGGCTCGACGACGACTACTACGAGGTCCCCTACCTCACCCTGGTCCCCGAGGCCGGCGAGAACGTCATCGTCGCCGGGCGCTGCCTGAGCGCCCAGCACGAAGCGCTCGCCTCGGCCCGGGTGACCGCCCAATGCTTCGAGTACGGCCACGCCGCCGCGGTGGCCACTGTCCTGTCCCTCGACGAGGGCACACCGTACCGCCGCGTCGAAGGCGCGCGGGTCCGATCCACCATGAGACAGAACGGAAGCGCGCTGTGACCGAACGCCCGAAGACCCCGCTACGCAGCAACTTCACCCCCGGCACCTCGCGCTGGGCGGTGCGCCGGGCGCAGTGGAGCGCCATGGGCATCAGCCTGGAGGACCAGGAGAAGCCCAAGATCGCGATCGTGAACACGTCGTCGAAGCTCTCGGTCTGCTTCATCCACCTCGACGACGTCGCCGACATGGTCGCCGAGGCCGTACGCGCGGCGGGCGGGCTCCCGTTCGAGATCCGCACCACCGCCCCCAGCGACTTCATCACCACCGCCGGCCGTGACGGCCGCTACCTCATGCCCACCCGTGACCTGGTGGTCAACGACGTCGAGGCCGCGGTCGAGGGAGCCGTGCTGGACGCGGTGGTATTCCTGTCCTCCTGTGACAAGACCACCCCGGCCCACCTGATGGCGGCGGCCCGGCTGGACCTGCCGTCCATCGTGGTGATCGGCGGCTACCAGCGCGGCGGCACCTTCGCGGGCTGCTCGGTCGACATCGACACCGTCTACGAATCGGTGGGCGCTGTCGCGGCCGGCACCATGACCGTGCGGGAGCTGGGCGAGCTGGCCGACGCCGGCATCACCGGGCCGGGCGTCTGCGCGGGGCTGGCGACCGCCAACACCATGCACTGCCTGGCCGAGGCCCTGGGCATGACCATGCCGGGCTCGGCGCCGACGCGGGCCAACTCCGAGCGCATGCTGACCCGGGCGCGGGAAGCAGGCGGGCGGATCGTGGAGATGGTGCACGAAGGGCTGAGCGCCCGTAAGGTGCTGACCGCCGAAGCGGTCGGCAACGCCGTGGAGGTGGCACTCGCCCTCGGCGGATCGGTCAACTGCGTGCGCCACCTGGCCGCCATCGCCGCCGAGGCCGACCTTGACCTGGACGTCGTCGGCCTGGTCGAGGAGCGGGCACGGGACGCGGTGCAACTCGCCGCCATCCGGCCCAACGGCCCGGATCAGGTGTGGGACCTGGACGAGGCAGGCGGCGTACAGACCGTCATGCGCACGCTGTTGCCCCGCCTGCACTCCGGCGCGCTCACCGTCTCCGGCCGGACCGTCGGGGAACTGGCCGCCGTGGCCCGGCCCGCCGACGGCACGGTGCTACGTGAGCCGCACGATCCGGTCACCCCCGAGCCGGGCCTGCTCATCCTGCGCGGCTCGCTGGCCCCCGACGGCGCGATCGTGAAGCTGGCCGGGGTCAGCGCGGGGACCAGCCGCAGATTCCAGGGCCCGGCCAAGGTGTTCGCCGGCGAGCGGGAGGCCATCGCGGGCCTGGGCGACGGCACTGTCCGGCCGGGCCAGGTGATCGTGCTGCGCGGCATGGGCGTACGCGGTGGCCCGGGCACCGTCTTCGCCGCCAACTTCGTCGCCGCCCTGAACGGCGCCGGGCTCGGCGGTCAGGTGGCCGTGGTCACCGACGGCGAACTGTCAGGGCTCAACCACGGCCTGATCGTCGGCCAGGTCATGCCCGAGGCCGCCGACGGCGGCCCGCTCGCCGGGGTCCGCGACGGCGACCCCATCACCATCGACCTCGACGCCCGCACCGTGGACACCGACCCCGTACGCCAGGCCGGCCCCGTCACCTCCCACGCGCCCGGGACGGAGCGCGGATGGCTCGGCCAGTACGCCGAGTTGGTCGGCCCGATCCAGCGCGGCGCCGTGACCCGGCGCCCCGCCAAGTAACCCCCCGGCACCTAAGGAACAAACGGCCATGGTGACAATCACGACCTCGCACGACAAGCACCAAGCGCGTCGCGCGGGCATCGCCGCCCTCGTGGGCACGACCCTGGAGTGGTACGACTTCCTGATCTACGGGACGGCGGCCGCCCTCATCCTGAACAAGCTGTTCTTCCCCTCCGGCGACCCGCTGGTGGGCACGATGGCCGCGTTCGCCACCTACGCCGTCGGGTTCATGGCCCGCCCGATCGGCGGCATCATCCTGGGCAACCTGGGCGACCGCGCCGGGCGCAAGCGGATGCTGGTCCTGACCATCACGCTGATGGGCGCGGCCACGACGCTGATCGGTTTCCTGCCCTCCTACGACCAGATCGGCTTCTGGGCGCCCCTGCTGCTGATCACGCTGCGGCTGGTGCAGGGCTTCGCCGCGGGCGGCGAGTACGCGGGCGCGGTCGTGCTGTCGGTGGAGCACGGCGACCAGTCGCGGCGCGGCGCCGCCGGCGCATGGGCGCCCGCCGGGTTCGCGGTGGCGACCCTGCTGTCCACCGGCGTCTTCCAGCTCATGCTGCTGCTCCCCGAACCGGCGTTCCGCTCATGGGGCTGGCGGGTGCCGTTCCTGCTGGGCGCGCTGCTCCTGCTGGTCGGCTACCTGATCCGGCGCCGCATCCATGAGACACCCGCCTTCGAGGAGGCGAAGAAGACCGGGACGGCCGCGAAGGGGTCGGTGCTGGCCGCGCTACGGGAGCACCCGCGTAGCTTCCTGGTGGTCATCGGCGCCCGTTTCGCGGAGAACTCCTTCGCCTACCTGTTCCCGGTGTTCGGCGTGGTTTACGCGGTGGACCGGCTGGGCATCGACCGCTCGTTCACTCTGCTGGCGGTGGTGATCGGCTCCGCGTTGCAGGTCGTGGCGGTTCCTCTGTGGGCGGCGCTGTCCGACAGGGTGGGCCGCAGGCCCGTGTACGCGGGCGGCGCGATCGCCTCGGTGTTGTGGCTGGCGCCGTACTTCCTGCTGCTGGAAACCCTGTCCCCGGCGCTGATCGTGATCGGCTTCGCGGTCGGGCTGGGCGTCTTCTACCCGGCCATGCTCGCCCCGCAGGCCGCGTACTTCGCGGAGCTGTTCGACACCAGGACCCGCCTGTCCGGGTTCGCGTTCGCCCGCGAGCTGGGTTCGGTGCTGGCCGGCGGATTCCTGCCCCTGGTCGCCACCGCCCTGCTCGCCTGGGCCGGGCACTGGTGGGCCGTGGCGGTCTACCTGGTGGTGCTGACCGTGGTGACGCTCATCGCACTGGCTCTCGGCCCGGAGACCCGCGATCGCGACATCGTCACGACCGCCGGCGCCCCGGACGGGAGCGCCTGACGGCTGGCATGGCGGGCCTGCTCACCTGCGATACGGCCTGGCCCGGCGGCGCGCCGGGCCAGGCTTCGGCGGCAAATCGCCCGACATCGGAAAGAACTTCGTCCGCAGCGCCGACGACCGTACCGTCATGCCAGCGTGGCGAAACCGCCGAATACGCCGCCTTCGTTGAGGCATACGGCGCCGACATCACGCAGTGGGATTCCAGCAGGGTGCAGCCGCGCGACCGGCAGCGCGTCCAGTCCGGCCGCGGAGTGCCACGTCAACTTGACGCTTCCTCCCGTGGCCGGTCATCTCCGGCTGCGGCGGGGATGGCGTTGTCGATGAGGACGGCGGCGATGGCGGCCGCGGCGGGGAAGGCGTCGGCGTTGAGGACCCGGGTGCGGGCCGCGGCGCCGTCGATGAGCAGCGCGAGCTGCTCGCCGAGCTGTTCAGGGTCGGCGGCACCGGCTTCGCGGGCGGCGGCGGCGAGCCGCGCGGCGACGGCTTTCTTGTAGTCGCGTGCGTACTGGGACGCGGGGTGCTCGGGGTCGTGGAGCTCGACAGCGGCGGCGATGTAGGGGCACAGGGGGGTGGTTGGGGGGATGTCGAAGACGGCGAGGAGCCGTTCGCGGGGCGTGAGGTCGGTGCGGTCGAACACGCCGGACAGAACCGAGGGGTCGAACTGACGGAGGTACTCGGCGACGAGTTCGTCCTTGCCGGCGAAGTGCTGGTAGGCCGTGCGCTTGGACACCTGGGCCGCCGCACAGAGCAGGTCCATGCCGGTGCGGTTGATGCCCTGCTCGCGGAATAGCTGCTGGGACGCGCTGAGGATGCGCTCGCGGGCACCCCGGCCGCGGCGGCGGCCCTTAGGGCCCTTTACCAACTCCGTCATGGGTTCATGGTAGCCCAGCTAGATAATGACCGGTGTACATAGCTTGTACCCCGGCCACTCGGCCTGTACCGTAAGCAAACAGATCGGTGTACATAATGCCCGTCTTTTCCGGCACCACTGAACCAAGGGAGCGACCATGGCGAAGCCTGACGGCAAGGTGGCGGTCATCACCGGCGGCACCACCGGCCTGGCGCCGGCCGGCGCGGGCACCACCGCCATCTGCACCGAACCACGGACAACCGGGAGGACATCTCATGAGCACCATCAGCATCATCGGCACCGGGAACATGGCCCGTACCATCGGCGCGCGGGCGATAGCGGGCGGCAACACCGTCGAGGTCATGGGCCGCGATCACACCAAGGCCGCTGACCTCGCCAAGGTTCTCGGCAGCGGCGCCACGACGGGAGAATGGGGCACCGCCCCGGCCGGCGACATCGTCATCGTGGCCCTGTTGTACGACGGCGTCGTGCCGGTCGTCGCCCAGTACGGAGACGCTCTCGCGGGCAAGGTCATCATCGACATCAGCAATCCCTTCAATGCCACGTTCGACGGACTGGCCCACCGCGAGGAGACCTCGATCGCGCAGGAAGTCGCCAAGGCGGCCCCGGCCGGCGCCAGCGTGGTGAAGGCGTTCAACACCATCTTCCGTCATGTCCTGGAGCAGGGCCGGCCCGACGTGTTCATCGCCGGCGACGATGCGCGGGCCAAGGCACGTGTGGAGGCGTTCGTCGAGAGCCTCGGGCTGCGCCCGCTGGACGTCGGCGGCCTGAGAATGGCGCACTGGCTGGAAGGAGCGGGCGTGGTCACGGTGGGCCTCGCCAACCACGGAGTGGGGAACTTGGACTTCGCCCTCAGCATCACCGAGCTTCCCGCCTGACCAAGCGGTTGACGGATCACCGAAAGGACTCGCCGATGAAGCTTGGATTCACACTTCCCATTATCGGGCCCGCTATCAGCAGCGCCGTCGGCCTGAGCGCGTTCTGCCGCGGGATCGAGGACCTTGGCTACGACACGCTGTGGGTCGGCGACCGCCTGCTCCAACCGGTCGATATGCACAGCATCTATCCGGGCAGTGAACAGCCGTACCCGCCGCAGATGAAGCGTTACCTCGACCCGGTGCTGCTGTGGACCGTCGCCGCGACGGCGACCAGCCGGGTGCGGCTGAATGCCAGCACGCTCAGCACCTTCTACTACGAGCCGCCGCACCTGGCCCGGATGCTGACCACGCTCGACGTGCTCAGCGACGGCCGTCTCGAGGTCGGCGTGGGACTCGGGTGGATGAAGGACGAGCACGACATCTCCCGCAGCGCGGATTGGCGCCGGCGCGGGCGGATGCTCGATGACTTGCTGGCGTTCCTCCACGAGTGGTGGACGGCCAACCCGGTGTCCTGGGACAGCGAGTTCTTCTCGCTGCCGCCGGTCCACGCCGACCTGCGCCCGGTGCAAGCGGGCGGGCCGCCCATCTGGATCGGCGGCGTCAGCGAGGCCGCGATGCGCCGGGTGGGCCGCAGCGCCACCGGCTGGCTCGGGGTCGATTTCCTGGCGGCCGAGGTCATCGATCCCTTGTGGTCGCTCGCGCGCCAAGCGGCGCAGGAGGCCGGCCGCGACCCCGACGCGCTGAAGAAGGCCATCCGTATCAACATCGAACCGGGCACGTCCGTCGATTCTCTGGCCGACAAGCTCAAGCGCTTCGCCGACTCCGGCGCGGACGAGGCATTCGTGGATGCCTACGCACTGTTCCCCAGCCTTGACCAGATGCTTGACTTCGCCGGCCAGGTGATCGCGCGCACCGGCCGGTTGTGACCGAGAACGCGTGCTGAACGGCTCGCTCGGCGATGAGCCGCTCATCGGTCGTGAGTCCGTCGTGGACCGCTACCGCTTCCGTGCCTCCATCACCCCGACCGAGAGGCCGACATTACGGACTGAGAGGCCGGCCATCACCGGTTGAGGGGCCGGCGATCACCGTCCCAGAGCGGGCGTGGCCCGGGCCACCTCCAGGACGTGCCGCGCCCCGGAGCGCAGGAGCCCTTCGTGAAGGAACCTGTACTTACCCGTCACCCGGGCGAACACCTGGCCGATCTCCCGGAGCGGGATCACCACGGTGAGCGGCTGCGTGTCGTAGTACGTCCCCCAGCGCCGGCGTTCGCTCTCCTCCAGGCGCCGCACGTCCGCCTCCGCGAGCACCCGGAACGGGATCTCGCACCGGGTCATGGCCTTGCGGACCTGCGGGGTGGCCGTACAGAGGATGAAGTCCATCCCCTGGCACCACGAGATGACCGGCAGCAGCCCGATCAGCTCGAAGCCCGCGAGCACCCCGCTGCCCGCCAGCGAACCGACCTCCACGACCCGCTCCCTGGCCACGCTCGTTCCGGTGGCCTTCTCGATCGCCTCCTCGAGCGGGACCGTCAAGTAGCGCTCGGAGAACAGATCCCGGCCGGCCCCGTTCGTCAGCCCGGCGCAAGCGGCGATCTCGATCGGTTCCCCGGCGACGGGAAGAGCGCTGATCAGCTCCCGGGTGGCGAGCACGAACCAGTCGGGATCGGGGGAGATGGTCGCGCCGTAGGCGGAGCGGTACTGCGCCTTGGCCAGATCGACGGCGCCCTGCCAGGCGGCGGACCAGCGAGGGGCGAGAGAGATGTTCACCGTGTCGCCCTTCGCATCCCCTCCCCGTTCCCCTCGGTCTGCTCGTCCTTTCCCGGGTCCGGCGATCCGAGGCCGCGAGCGCTGGTCTGCCGCAACGCGAACAGCAGGCTCTCGGCCTCGGCCCGGTTCAGGCGCCGGCGGGTCGCCGGCCTGACCTGCTCATGCAGGTCGAGGTGCACCTCGTCGCGGACCTCCTCGCCGGCGAGGAGCCGGGCCGCCATGTGCGAGGTGATCGCGCCGAACATGACCGCGGCGTAGATGACCTGCGGGACGCTGTAGTCCTGGTTCGTCAGGTTCGGCGCGACCTCGGTGAGCATGTCCGGCGGGATCAGCTGGACCGGGATCGCCTTGAAGATGAGCTCCCACACCCCGCACCGCCGCAGGTCGTCCTCGGTGACGAGCCCGTTGAACGGTTCCGGGACGTGGCGGTAGTCGTAGCACTGGACGTACTGGACGCCCGCCATGTCCCATCCGGTGATCAGCGGCAGCCGCCGTTGGGAGGCGGATCGGTGCAGGGCGTGCTTGGCCTGCCAGCCGGGCCCCGTTGTGACGTCCACCCCGTCGACGATCAGGTCGCAGAACGCGGTCAGCTCGAAGACGTTCTCCTGGGTGACGCCCTCGGCGTGGACCCGCACGCTCGCGTGCGGGTTGATGGCGATGACGCGTTCCGCGGCGACCTCGGCCTTGTTCCTGCCGAGGTCGCGGAACGTCGCCTGCTGGCGGTTGAGGTTGTTGAGCTCGAACGTGTCCGGCTCGGCCAGGACGAAGTCGCGCACGCCGAGCCGGGTGAGCGGCTCCACGGCCGCTCCGCCGACCGAGCCGCAGCCGGCCACGAGCACGGTCGCGGTGCTCAGCGCCCGCTGCTGCCGCTCGGTCACGACGCCGGCGTTCCGGCGGGTGAACTCGGCGTAGAACTCCTCCGGCGACAACGCGGCGGCCGCCTCGGCTGCCCGGGTCACAGCTCGTCCACGCGGTAGAGGCAGTCGGTGATCGCCAGGGCGAGGACCTCGGGGGTGCCTTCGTAGATCCGGGCGCCGTACGCGTCGCGGAGCATCTTCTC
The DNA here is from genome assembly GCF_035920485.1 of Nonomuraea glycinis. Lineage (GTDB taxonomy): Bacteria > Actinomycetota > Actinomycetes > Streptosporangiales > Streptosporangiaceae > Nonomuraea > Nonomuraea glycinis. Next base: position 6,064,964 of record NZ_CP109166.1, on the reverse strand, counting down.
CACTCCGTACTCGCGCAGGTAGCCGCGGGCCCCGATCAGCGAGACGGCGGCGTCGGCCACCTCGATGGCGACCCTGTCCGCGAAGAACTTGGCGAGCGCCGGCTCGTACTCGGGCGCGGGAAGCTGGTTGTCGACCTTGTCGGCCGCGAACATGTACAGCATGCGCGAAGCCTCGACCTTGGCGGCCATCTCGGCCAGTTTCGCGGCGCTGAACTGATGCCGGTAGAGGAGCTCACCGCCCTGGACGCGCTCACCGCACCACTGGAGCGCCTTGTCCAGCGCGCCCTGCGCGACGCCGGTCGAGATGCCCGCGACGGAGGCGCGCGCCATGTTGCTCTGCGCCATGTTGATCGCCATGCCGTTCAGCTCACCGCCGACGACGTTGCTCAGCGGGACCTCGACGTTCTCGAAGACCAGCTCGCTGCCGAGGCACGCCCGGTAGCCCATCTTGTCGGCGACCGGCCCCCGGGTGACGCCGGGCTGGTCCAGGTCCACGATGAAGGAGGTCAGGCCGGTCGCGCCGGGGTGGCCCTCCATGGTGGCGAAGACCGAGGCGAAGGTGGCGACCTTGGCGTTGGTGATGAACCGCTTGCGACCGTTGAGGAGATAGACGTCCCCCGCACGCCTGGCGGTCATCACATTGATCGCGTGGACGGCGTTCGCCGGGATGATGAGGTCGCACCCGGCCTCCTCCTCCGTCACGGCGTTGCAAGCCAGGACGGGCTCCTGCCCGGCGAACAGCGGCAGGTACCGCTGCTGCAGGTAAGGGTCGCCCGAGTAGAGGATCGGGGTCTGACCGAGCATCGACGCTCCGAAGATCAGAGCGGTTCCCGGGCACGCCGCCGCGAGCTCTTCCATGGCCACGGAGATTCCGAGCATTCCCAGGCCGAGGCCGCCGAACTGGGCCGGGATCGCGACCCGGTCCAAACCGAGGGCATGGCCTTGCCGGACGATGTCCCAATCCAGCTCGTCGGCCGGGGCCTGGTCGAGTTCCTGGGCCCGGGGAAGCACGACCTCCTGGGCGAACTCCCGTACGACGGATTTGAATTGCTGAATCTCGGCGGGCAGGACGTCGAAGTTCAGCTCCTGCGCAGGAAGCTGCGCGATGGTCGTCATGAAGGCGTCTCCTTTGATCGGTCTCGTGGTCAGTTGCTCGGCACGGGAATGCCGGCCTCGGCTGCGGCCTTCGGGTAGAGGAAGAGGACCGGAGTGAGGACGGGCATGACCTCCAGGACCTTGGAGACCTTTCCGAAAATCCTGATCTTCCCGCTGGTGACGCCCGCGGGGAAGGACAACTGGCCTGACCAGAGCGCGTGTGCGGTGTCGCTGCTCATCATGAACGTCAGCGTGGCGTACTCCGGCACCTCACCCCCCGTGACGACCCCGTCGCCACTGATGAAGAACCGGCACTCCGGGTTCGAGTGAATGAACCTGAGCGTCGTCCCACTCCGGCGGAGCGCATCCGAGAAAACCTTGTCCTCGGCGAGCGCGGAGAAGACCGATCCGAATAGCGAAGTCGCGGAGTCGGCCGAATCAAAAGTCGACAACAAAGCCCCCTTGTCGAACGAATGGAACAATGGCCAGCCATCACCGTAGGGGCCATGCGTTGACAAGAGGTTGACACGATATATACAGGGCAAAGTCGAACCCCATTCGGTGGCTGCCGCCCGTCGTACGGCCCGAACTCGACTTGGTACGTACACAGGTCGAATGCGGAGAGTCCGGTACGACCGGGGTATGCGGTACGGGCAAAGGGGTGGGTACACGCCCGCGGAGCAGGAGCGGCGGGAGCGTGTGCGGCTGCAGGCGGCCGAGTGGTTCGAGGCTGGAGAGCCGACCAGGACGGTCGCCGCGCGGTTGCGGGTGCACGACGCGGTTACGGGTGCACGAGCGGTCGGTGCCCCGTTGGTGTAAGGCCTGGCTTGAGGGCAGGTCCCGCTCCGGCGGGCGATCGAGCGGGACGAGGAGGCCATCGCGGTCTGGAAGGACGAGGTGCGGCCGGCGGTAAAGCACCGCGGCGGACCTGAGCGCCTACATCCGCTTCGAAGACGAGGTAAGCCAGGGGCTCAGACCGCCGAAGGACGCACCTGGGCACCGCGAGAAGCCCGTCCGGTGGTCACGGTGCCCGGCAAAGGCTCGGGCCGGGTCAACATGGCCGGCGTCGTGGCCTACCGAGACGGCGAACGGTCCCACCTGCTCACCGGCTGCCTGACCTGGACCGGCCTCACCCTCGACACCCGGCAGACCCATGACCGACTCCCCCACCGGCGACGGCGGATCAGCCGCGACAATGCCGCTGGCCAGAGCCGGTCGAGGTGGCCCCACCGCGGTCGACTGCCGAGCCGGCGGCGGAGCACTTGGTTCTCATGGCCAAGCACCAACAGCTCAACATTCTTGGAAAGATCAGGCCGCATCGCACCCGGACCGACCTCGTTCGGCACCTGCCCGTCCGCAGCGGCGTACCCGGCCAGCGCGCAGAGCCGCTCGTACTCCGCCCGTCCGATCCCTAACGCTCGGGCGATGGCGTTCACCACCCCGGCCGACGGATGGCTGCGCCCTGCTCCAGCCGGCGTACGTAGTCCGCAGACATCCCCGCGAGCTCGCCGAGCTCCACCCGCCGCAACCCTTGCACCCGCCGACGGCCGATCGGTAGCCCGGCAGCCGCGGGCGCCGTATTCTCCCGGAACTGGCGCACCTCCCTGGACATGAACGGTGCCCGGAGCGGAGAGCGCGGACGCGGCGTCACGCCCCAATACCCTCCTTATCGTCCACCTGGTCCTCCGGCTCCTTGTCGTCCGCCGGGGCCTCCGGGAGGGACGCCGACAGCCTGACCGGCCTCCCTCCGGCCCGCTTGAGGCCGAGCAGCGTGTCGACGACCAGGAAGACCGCGAGGCTGACGCCGAACAGCGGCACGAAGTAGCCGACGGCGAGGGCCGACACGATGACGAGCACCAGCACCCAGGGGGAGAGCGCGCGGAGACTGCCACGGGGAGCGGGGCGGCCGAAGCGTGGGCCCGCCTCGGTGCGACTGGTCGGCCTGCGTTGCCACCACATGAGGTAGCCGCGGAGGATGACGTAGATGACCCCGACGGCTAGCGCCGCCAGGATGAGCTGGTTGGCCGGCCCGAACAGGATCCCCATGTGCGCGTCGATCGTCCAGTTCGTCATCTTCGCCATGAACGGCCAGTCCGCGAAGTCGACCCGGTCGACGACCGAGCCCGTGGCTCCGTCGACGGTGATCGCGTCGAACCGTGTCGGCCAGTCCCGCTTGCTCTCCGCCACGGTCCACGCCTTGCCGGCCTCGTCCGGCGGAGTGATGAAGAGGGGGACCCGCAACCCTTGGGCGCGGGCGGTGCTCATGACGCCGTCGATGCCCACTCCGGTGCTCATCGCGTCGGCCGGGGCGGTCGTGTCCGGAGAACCGTGCTGGTGCTCGGAGTCCCCGGCCGTGGTCGTCGCGGTGAGGCTGGTCTCCAACGGCCTGCTGGTCCACTCCAGGACCGAGCGGATATCGGCGATCTGGGCCCCCGCGTAGTTGGACCAGGTCAGACCTGTGACGGACAGGAGGAGCAGGCCGAGCGCGATCCAGATACCGGTCGAGGCATGCCACGACAGGTTACGGGCGCGCCCGCGCTTCGAGGTGTCCGGCAGAAGCACGCGCCGTAGCCGGCGGTCGGCTCGGCGCCGCCCGAGCCACAGGGCGATCCCACCGAGGACGACGATCCACATCCAGCTCGCGGCCAGTTCGCTGTAGTTGCGGCCGAACGCGCCGAGGTGCAGGTTACGGTGCAGGTCGTCGATCCAGGCGCGTACCCCGAGCCACTGCCCGAACGTCTGGACCTGGCCGCGGATCTCGGCGGTGTAGGGATCGACGAAGACGGCCATGGCGTAGTCGGGCGGCACGGTGTTGTCGCTGAAGACCACGCGCGTGGTGCTGGTCTCGTCGATGGCCGGCATCACCGAGGTGACATCGCCGGCGGGGTGCGCCGCGCGGGCCGCGGAGACCTGCGCGCTGAGGGGGAGCGCCTTCTCGCCTGCCGGGACGTGCAGCTCGTGACTGTAGACGATCTGCTCGATCTGCGGCGCGGCGGTGTAGAGGAGGCCGGTGACCGCCGCCAGCAGGATGAAGGGGGCGATGAACACCCCCGCGTAGAAGTGCATCCGTAGCACCAGCGGCCTCAGCTGAGCCCATACGCCGCGGCGTTTCGGCTCTCCGTCACGCGCGGTCTCCGTGGTGTCCGCCGTGGGGACGTGTTCTGTGGTCACAAGGATCCTTGTCGGAGGGTTTCTGACAGGGGAGGCCGATCCGGGCCGATCGGTTGCGGGAGCCGGAGGGCCGCCGCCTGCGTATCGTTCATCGACGCAGAGCGTGCGTGTGGCACCGGATCGGGCGTTGGGAACCGACCGGCAGGTGCCGCCGCCCGCTCTCCGCGCAGTTGGCCTCCGGCCCAGGCTGCCCAGCATCGGTGCCACATGTGTTGTCCCTACATCGTCATTGTCGATTCAGTAGTCGTTCGACATCGCTGTCTGGTTCCCCGGAGGAAGCCGGGCTTCATGCCGCTCGATCGGAGGCCAGGAACGATTCGATCAGTTCGTTCCCGGCGTGGCCCACGCGCAGCCTCTGACTCTCCGCGGCCGTCTGCCATCGGCCAGGTCGGCGATGACAGGCCGGGACGACGCCGCGCGGAATCGGTCGACGACGACCCGTCGGGCGATGGACAGCAGTCATACCCGGGCCGGGGAACGACCCGCGAATCCCGGCAGGCTCACCAGCGCCCTCAGGAAGGTCTCCTGGGCCACGTCCTCGGCCAGTTGGTCTCCGCACAAGTGGTAGGAGAAGCGATACCCGTCTGGGCAGGCCGGCCGGATGAAATCGTCGGCGTGGCACGCGTCCCCACCGCGGGCACGTATTCGGCTGAATGCCTTTTGCGGGTGTTGTAGCGGGTCAGCCGTCGAAAGACCGTGCGTCGGCAGGTGGCGGCGTCGCCGTAGTGGGGTGCGCCCTGAAGCGTCTCGCGTTTGAGGGAGGCGTGGAAGCTTCCGCAGGCGGCGTTGTCGGCGCTGGTCCCGACGGCTCCCATGGACTGGGTGACGCCCAGCCGGCGGCATAGGGCGGCGTAGTCCTTGGAGGTGTATTGCGCCCCGTGATCGCTGTGGAAGATCGATCCGGCCAGGCCGCCCCGATCGAACGTCGTTGAGATACGCGAGGTTCGCCAAGGCGGTTCACACGTATGCCGTATCGCACTTGATCGTGCCCTGTCGTGACGGCGGCGCTGTGCTCTGAGACGATGACGGCATGCATGTCGGCCGTCCTGCCATCCGCGCGCTGCGCGCCACGGCGTTCACGGTCATGTGCGTCCTGGCATCAGCCGCTCTGCACATCCTGGTCAGCGGCACCGCGATACAGCCGGGCCCCCTCACCGCAGCGGCGACCGCCACCTGGGCAGGGGCTTACGCGGTGGGCCGCCGTCCGCGCGGCTGGCCGGAGCTGCTGGCCCTGTGCGCCCTCTCCCAGTACGGCATGCATCAGCTGTTCGCCGCCCCGGACGTGTCGATCTCGTCCCAGATGCTCCGGGCCACGAACGTGTCCCACGACCACGACGGCGGGACGGGCATGCTGCTGATCCACCTGGCGGTCGCGCTGTTCTCCAGTTGGTGGCTGGCACGGGGTGAGGCGGCCCTGGCGGCGTTGTTGCATCTGAACGCCATCCGCTTGGCTTGCGCGTGGATCCTGCCGACGATTGTCCGTGCACCCGTCGTGATGACGCGGGCTCGGCGCTCCGTACCGGCCTGGCCGGACAAGCCGCATTGCCGCCTGCCCGCCCTTCTGGCCCCGGTCATGCCCCGTCGCGGGCCGCCCGCGCCGCTGACCTTCGCCTGACAATTCGACATCCCGGCTCGCCGACGCGCCTTTCTTGGCCCTGGTATGCGCATCGCAGGACCACGTGCAGCCGTCCCTTCCGGCATGTCGCCGATCCAGACCCGACTTCGGAGTCCCTCTTGACTCGCCTGCTCACCTTCGTCCGCCGCGCCGTCACCTCTGTGGTCGGCGCATCCCTCGTCCTGCTGCTGACCACACCTGCCGCTCTGGCCCACGACCGCCTCAAATCCAGCTCACCGGCCGACAACGCCAAGCTCAAGCAGCTCGAAACAATCGAGCTCGAATACACCGCACGCGTGCGCATGCCCTTCATCGTGCTCAACGACCCGGATGGAAAGCCGGTCCCGCTCAGCAAGCCGCGTATTCAAGGCAACACGGTCAATGCCACCCTTACCCGACCGTTGACCCCGGGGCAGCACCGGATCGCCTGGCGGGTGGTCTCCTCCGACGGCCACCCCATCGAGGGCGAGATCACCTTCACCATCACCGCTCCCCCGGCATCACCCACCCCCTCCCCCAGCCCGTCCGAAACCGCGGCATCCGCGAGTTCACCCGCGCCGCAGCCGGCCTCCGAGCAGCCGACCTCTGAACAGACGGCGTCCTCCGTCGCGGCGGCACCCGCCGCCGAGGGCGGCGGCGGTCTACCTGGGTGGCTCTGGGCGGCCCTCGCGGTGCTGGTCGCCGCCGGAGCGGCCCTGCTCGTCGCCGGCCGCCGCAAGGGCGGATCCAGCAGAAGCTGAACGACTAAGCGCGTTCCGGCGTATCTGAAGGCAATCACGTCGTCGTGGGCCTGGTGGACCCCATCCGCGTCGGCGTGAGCTTGAACGACAAGGAGAGACATGATCACGAGTACGTACGTCGTCCAGGGCATGAACTGCGAGCATTGCGTGAACTCGATCACCGAGACGGTGGGTGAGGTGCCCGGAGTCACCGGCGTCCTCGTCGACCTGCCCACCGGCAAACTGCAAGTCACTGGCCAGTCGGCTTCGAATGCCGACGTGATCCGGCAAGCCGTCGAGGAAGCAGGCTTCCAGGTCGCCTGACACCCGCGCCCTTCGCGACAGCTCCGGCGAGCCGACGTGGTGACGTTCGGCTTGCCGGGCAATGCTCAGTCGCGCGGCCGGAAGGATTGCCGGTAGCGATGCGGGCTGGTACGCGATTCGCGGTCGAAGTGAGCGCGTAGAGCACTGGCCGAGCCGTGACCGCTACGGTCCGCCAGCCCCTGCGGCGACCGCGGCGCCGAAGTCGCGGTGAACCAGGTGCAGCCACAGGTCGAGCCCGGCGGCGACGCCGGCCGAGGTGAACAGGTGACCGTCTCCGAGGTAGAGAGGCTTGGCGTCGACGTGCTGTCGGGATGACGCCGGGCCAGCTCACCCGCCGCCGCCCAGTGGGTGGTGACCTGTCGTCCGGAGAGCAGTCCGGCCTCGGCTAGCACGAAGGCCCCGGTGCAGATGGACACGATCCGTACCCGGCGCTTCGCGGCCTCGCGAAGCAGGGCGAGCACCGATGGGGCGGTCAGGCGAGTGGTGGTGACGCCTGGGACCACAATGGTGCCGGCGTCTTCGGCGGCGTCGCGGCCGTTGGGGGCCTCGATGCGGTAAAAGCCGACGCCGCCGGCGGTGACGTTCACCGACGGGGCGACGCCGCAGAAGCGGACCTGATAGGGGTAGCTTCCATCGGCCAGGCGGGCGGTGCCGAAGACCTGGCAGGGCATCGACAGGTCGAAGCCGACCACCCCCTCCAAGGCGAGTACGGCGACGATGTGCGGATCAGCGGGCATCGCTCAGCAGTGCCTCCGGACGCTGTCGGCAGCTCCAATGGCATGGCCGGTCAGGGCACACGCAGTGGGGGGCGCAGGGCGAACCCGGGCCGGCCGCCCACGTCGTGCACGGTGGCGTCCACCTCGAACACCTCCCCGATCGTGGACTCCATCAAGACGTCGGTGGCTGGGCCGTGCGCCACCAACCGCCCGTCCCGTAGGACGGTGTCGGCGTACGCGGCGGCCAGGTCGAGGCTGTGCAGGGCGGCGAGTACGGTAACTCCCAGGTCCCGGACCAGTTCGAGGATGTCCAACTGATGACGGACGTCCAGGTGGTTGGTGGGTTCGTCCAAAATGAGCAGGCGTGGCTCACCGGCGAGTGCGCGGGCGAGCAGCACCCGCTGGCGTTCACCGCCGGAGAGGCGGCCGACTCGGCGCTGAGCGTACGGGGTGAGGCCGGTGCGGTCGAGCGCCTCCGCGATCGCCGCCTGATCCGTACAGGTGAGCCGGTCGAAGAAGCCAAGGTGCGGGGTACGGCCCAGGGCCACCGTCTCGGCGACGGTGAACTCAAAGCCCGCCTGCTGCTCCTGCATGAGCACGCCGACGCTTCTCGCCGCGTGTGCGGCGGGCATGGACCACAGGTCGCGACCGTCGAGGTCGTCCGCGCCGTCGAAGGCAAACGATGTCGACTCGCATGCGTCCTCCAATCCGTAGGTGGCACCTCTTGCAGGGCTCATGCTCACGCCCTCGTCACTGAAGAAGAAAGTGGCCAGCACGCCAACATCCGCCAGGTTCTGGCCACGGCAACGGGCATACTGCGGCTCGTTCTCACTCGTCGTCACGATGGCTGAATCGGTTCCCGGGAACTTTCGGGGGCGCGTGTGACGACGTACTGAGCGTCCAGGACGTACCTGGAGAACCGAAGACGCCCGATAACAGGCTGCCCTCGGCCACGCCCTGCCGCCGCTGGACGCGGATGCCGAAGTTCCTTCAACGAAGGACCCTGCGAGCGACCGCAGTGATATGCAGCTCGTCGGGCCCGTCCAGCAGGCGTGCCATCCGGCCGGCCCGGAACAGCGCGGGCAGCGCGCTGTCCGGCCCCAGCCCTTCCGCCCCGTGGATCTGGATGGCCGCGTCGGCGACCTGTTGCAGCGTCCGGGCGGCGGCCACCTTCGCCAGCGCGGTCTCGGTCCGCGCGTCCCGACCGGCCTCCACCAGCGCCACCGCCTCGAACACCAGCGGCCGGGTGGTCCTGATGGCCAGCAGCGAGTCGAAGACGAACTGCTGCACGAGTTGGAGATCGGCCAGTCGTCCCGCCGAAACCGTCCGGGTACGGGCCCGTTCACGCATTGCCGTGTAGGCGCGCTGTGCCTGGCCGAGCCAGCGCAGGCAGCGCAGCAGCCGGCCCAGACGTACTCGCTCACCCACCACCCGCAACCCTCGCCCTTCCTCCCCGATGAGGTTGCCGGCAGGGACGGTGACGTCGTCCAGCGCGATCTCCCACTGCCCGCCGGCGCCAAGGACGGGCAGCTCGCGCACCACCCGGAAGCCAGGCGTCGAGGTGGGCACGAGCAGGACGGACAGCCCTTGAGGTGAGGGCGGAGCTCCCGAGGTGCGGGCGAGCACCAACGCCAGAGCGGCCTCAGCGGCGCCGGTGACGAACCACTTGCGGCCGTGGAGCGTCCACGAGCCGTCGGTACCGCGCTCGGCCCGGGTGGTGGTGAGCGCGGGATCCGACCCGGGCACGCCCGGCTCCGTCATCGCGTTGCACACGCTCACCTGCCCGGACGCGATCGAGCGCACACACGCGTCCCGGCCGGCCAACGTCCGGACGTCCAGCAGCGCGAGCGAGCCCAGGATCGTGGGCGCGTGATCGCTCGCTCCTTCGGCTTCCACCACATGCGCGTAGTCGGCGAGCGACAGGCCGCCGCCCCCCAGTTCCGCCGGCAGTCCCAGGCCCCAGAGTCCCTCCACTCGGGCACCGCGCTTGAGGCGCTCTACGAGTTCACGCGCCGGTGGCCCACCCGCGTCCAGCACCGCTTCGCCTGATATCACGTGCTTCTCGACGAACTCCGCTACCCGATCACGCAGTTCGAGCACGTGCGTAGGGCAATGTGGCGCTCCCCAGACGGACGGCTGATCGTCATGCGGTCGCATCACTCACTCCAGATATGTCGGGAACCGAATGAAAAAGCCGGACGACTTCTTCCTTGGGACAGGTCGTCGACGCACCTTTCCTGGTTCCACCTGAGTCACGCACGTCGCGGCGACAGCCGCGGGAAGGAGAGCCATGGCAGATCCCGCCACGCTAGGAGCAGCACGACCACTCCATGACGTCGTCCTGCGCGCTGACGGCCCGCTGACGCTCACCGCCACCGCCGTCCGCCACCTCACCGAGCTGGGCGGCACGCCATACTTCTCCGCCTCATCGGCCGGACCCGGAACGCTGGCGCTCTCCGCGCCGGGAGAGAACCTGCTCGTCGCCGAGACGGCATGGGCGCGTGCCGCCCCGGCAGAGGACGTCGGAGATGAGGCGACGGCGCAGGCCGCGACCGGAGTGATGCACGTACACGGCCGTCGCAGCGGTGAGCCACGGGGGCTGGCCGCCGACTACCTGAGCACGGCGAGCTCGGTCTTGACGGCGCAAGGTCTACTGGCCGCGCTCATCGGCCGGGCACGCGGCGCGGCCATCGCGAGCGTCCGGACAGGCGTCGATCTGGCTGGGCTGCTCACGGTCAGCCAGTACCTCGCCGCCGCCACGACGGAGGAGGACGAGGCGGTGCCCCTGACGCCCGGCGGGCCGCCCTTCACCTCGGCGGACGGGGTGACCTACGAAGTGGAGACGCTGGACTCCACCGTGTGGGTGGCGTTCTGGAACACGCTCGGCGTGCCGGTCCGGGTGGCGTCGGCGGGCTGGCGGTCCTTCCAGTTCAGGTACGCCACGGCCTGCTCCCCCCTGCCTCCTGCCCTGTACGAGCGCGCCGCCGCCACCCCGTGGCACGAGGTACGAAGAGCCGCCAAGGAGCACGGCGCCCTCTGTCTGCGCGCTCCGTTCCCTGCCTGAGCGGGCCGCCGAACCCCGCGCGGACATGCCCTGGCAACTGTGGCCTCATCGGCCGGAGCCGTCGCCGGGACCGCATCCGCACCCGCCCGAACCGGAGGATCTGTCCCAGCCGCTGGCCGGCTTCACGGTTCTGGAGGCGGGGCGGCGCATCCAGGCGCCCCTCACCGCACACCTGCTGGGCCTGCTCGGCGCACAGGTGATCCGGATCGAGCCGCCGGGCGGCGACCCGCTGCGTGGGATGCCTCCGACGTGCGGCGGGGTGTCCGCCCGGTGGCTCGCTCTCAACCGCGGCAAGACAGCGGTCGAGATCGACATCAAGTCCGCTGCAGGCCGAGCCGATCTCGGTGACCTGGTATCGCGTGCCGACGTGTTCGTCCAGAACTGGGCGCCCGGCACGGCCGAACGCCTCGGGCTCGACAGCGGCGACCTCTGCGGGGTCAACCCCCGGCTGGTCTACGCCTACACCAGCGGCTGGGCCGGACGGCTGCCCGATGCGCCGCTCGGAACCGACTTCATGGTCCAGGCCCGCACCGGTGTCGGCGACGCGATCCGGCCCGATGGCGAACCCGCCACGCCGTCGCTCATGACTCTGCTGGACGTGCTCGGCGGCCTGCTCGGGACTGAGGCCGTGCTGGCCGGGCTGTTGCTGCGCGAGCGCGAGGGGTGCGGTGTCCGGGTGGATTCCTCACTCCTCGGCGCGGCCGAACTGCTCACCGAACCCGCACTGGCCCGTGCCGCCGCAGGCGAGCGCTTCCGCATGCCGCCTGGGTTCCGGCACCCGCTGCCCACCGCCGACGGCTGGGTGGCGGCGGGTGATGACCCGGCCCCGTACGCGGACAAGGTCCTTGAGCTGGGCACCGCCGAGGCCGTCACGCTTCTGCGCCAAGAAGGTCTGCGCGCCACGGCGGTGACGACCGCGCTGGACGCCTTGCCTACCGATCCTCGCTTCGCCACCGCGCTCGCCTGTGACGAGTACGGCGCCCTCGCCGTTCCCGCGCCCTGGAGGTTCGCGTGAGCCTGCCCCTGTTCGACCTCGTTCCCGCCGAGCTGCGCCGCGCGTGGGCGGCCGACGGTATCTGTCCCGACCTTGACCTGTACGCGCTTTTTCGTGCACACCGCCTGATGGCGCCCGCACAGGTCGCGGTCATCGATGACGCCGGCTCGCTCGCCTACGCCGAGCTCGACGGGCTGGCCCGCGCCGCGGCGGCTGGGCTGCGGGACTTGGGCGTGTGCGTGGGCGACGTTGTCGGCGTCCAGCTGCCCAACGGCCGGGACGCTGTGATCGCCGACCTGGCGCTGGCCGCCCTCGGAGCGGTGGCGTTGCCGTTCCCCCTGGGGCGAGGGGTCGCCGAAGCGGTCTCCCTTCTCGATCGTTCCGGTGCTCGCGCCGTCATCGCCGCTGCCGAGCACAAGGGCGCTTCGCCCGCCGGAGAGCTGGTGGCCGCCGCCGATCGGCTACCCGGCCTGCGGGTCGTGATCGCGACCGGCGTGGGAGCAGCCCCCTTGGGCAGCGTGCGCTGGGCCGACCTGCTGCGCTCCGACGGCCGCGGGTTCGCCCCGGCCCGCCCGGATCCGGACGGCGCGGCGCGCATCCTCGTGTCCTCGGGATCTGAGGCGGAGCCCAAGATGGTCGCCTACTCCCACAACGCGCTGGCGGGCGGCCGCGGTAATTTCATGGCCACCCTGATCCCCGGCGGCGAACCACCGCGCTGCCTGTTCCTGGTACCGCTGGCCTCCGCCTTCGGCAGCAACGGCACCGCGGTCACGCTCGCCAGGCACGGCGGTTCCCTTGTGCTGCTGGACCACTTCTCCCCGTCCGGCGCGCTCGCCGCCATACAGGATCACCGTCCTACGCACGTGCTCGCCGTACCGACGATGATCCGGATGATGCTGGGTCAACCACCCACTGATCCCATGCCGGCCATGACCGCGCTGGTCCTCGGCGGCGCGGAGCTGGACGCGGCCACAGCGGACGAGGCTGGTCAGATGTTCGGCTGTCCGGTCGTCAACCTCTACGGCTCGGCGGACGGCGTCAACTGCCACAGCGGCCTGACCCCTCCCGCTGCCGCCGACGCGGGACCGGGCGTGGTCGTCGGCCTGCCCGATCCCCACGTGGCCGAGATCCGGATCGCGCCTGCCGCGGACCAGGCAGAGTTCGGCGAGATCATCGCGCGCGGCCCCATGACGCCGATGTGTTACGTCGGGGCCCCGGAGCTGAACCATCGCTACCGTACGGCAGAGGGCTGGGTGCGCACCGGCGACCTGGGCGTGATCGACGGGGACGGGCGGCTACGCCTGATGGGGCGGCTCAAACAGGTGGTCATCCGCGGAGGCGCCAACATCAGCCTGGCCGAGGTCGAACATGCGGTGGTCAGCCACCCTGGAGTGCGGGACGTGGTCTGCGTCGACGTGCCCGATCGGGTGCTCGGCGAACGGCTGGCGGCCTGCGTCGTGCTCAGGCCCGGCGCGCCGGTGGAACTGGCCGACCTCTGCGCTCACCTGCTCACGCGCGGGCTGGACAAGAGCAAGCATCCCGAGCGCCTGCTGGTGGTCGACGCCTTGCCCCTCACCCCGGCGGGCAAGCCCGACCGCTACGCGCTGCGCGCACGTCTCACGAGCGCGCATCCGGAGCGTGTCTGACGGTCGCGGGGCCGGAACCCACGGGTCCCGGCCCCGCGACCTGCCTGTCAGGCGGCCTGCTCCGCGGCGAGCCACGAAGCCGACAACTGGTGCCGGGCTCGGGCCACCCTGGAGCGCACGGTGCCCACCGGGCAGTCGAGCAGTTCGGCGGCCTCCATATAGGGCAGGCCCAGGACCTGGGTCAGCACGAAGGCCCGGCGTCGTTCGGGCGGTACCTGGGCCAGCAGTTCGGCCAACTCCACCCCGTCCTGAGAACCGGGGAGGTCCTGCGGCTGGCATCGTTCAACGGCCGCCTGCCAGTCGGCCAGGTCCGCCACCACCGGCCGCGTCTGGGCGGCGCGGAACCGGTCGACGACCACTCTTCGCGCGATGGACAGCAGCCAGGCTCTGGCCGACGACTTCCCGGCGAATCTGGGCAGGCTTCGCAGGACCCGCACGAAAGTCTCCTGGGTGAGGTCCTCCGCCGACTGGACGTCGGTCAGGTAGGTGAGGAAGCGGCGCACGTCGGCGTACGCCGCGCGGGTGAAGGCCTCCACGTCGGCGGGGGCTCCGTCGCGGGCAGCCAGGGCCAGCACGGTCAGAGGTCGGTCGTGGGCGGCGCGTTCATGGCGGAGACGTGCATCCATGTCGATCACTCCTTGCGTCTGGTGACAGGACGAAGAGCGGCGTATGAAGGGCAGAGGACATGCGGCTGGAACGATCTGCACGACCTGCGCAGTGGCAGGCAACGACCCTGCTGACGGCCGTCATGGCCTTCTCGATGCTGCAGTTGTTCCTGATCGGCGCTCTGGGGCCGAGACTGGTGGTCGAGGCGGGCATCCCGCGCTCGGTGCTCGGCTGGACCACGACGGCCGGGTTCGGTGTGGCGGCCGTGCTGTCCTTGAGCGCGGGCCGCTGGGTCGACCGACTGGGCGCGCGCCGCTGTGTGGTGGCCGCGCTGGCGCTCACCGCCACGGCTCTGGCGTTGATGGGCACCTCGTCGGGGACGGTGATGCTCCTCGCGGCGGTGGCGCTGGGTGGCCTGCCTCAGGCGCTGGCCAACCCGGCCACCAACAAGGTGATCCTGGCCACCGTCGAACCGGCGGCGCGTGGACCTGTCATCGGCTGGAAGCAGTCGGGCGTCCAGCTCGGCGCCTTCGCCGCGGGCCTGCCCCTGGCCACGCTGGCAGTCTGGACCGGTTGGCGAGGTGCGGTGTTGACCGCGGCGGCCATCGCGCTGCTCACGGCGGGCTGGGCGATCCGCGCGCTGCCTCCGGACCCTGAGCAGACGACCGTCGCGCCCGAAGGCGATCCGCCGCGAGCGAGAGTGGGCCGCCTGGCGGCTTTCTCCTTCCTGCTGGGCTGCGGTATCGCCGCCGTCAACACCTATCTGGCGCTCTTCGGCACGCAACATCTGGGCCTGGTTCCGCTGGTGGCGGCCTGGTTGGTCGCTGTCTTGGGCGTGACCGGGATCGCCGGCCGGGTCGGCTGGTCGCGCCGGGCCGGTCGATCGGAACGGCCGGAGTCGCTGCTCGGGCTTCTGGCCGCCGGCGCGTGCGTCGCCACCGCGCTGCTCGCCGCCGCCCCGTTGGCTCCGGCCCTGGTCTGGGCAGGAGCCGCGGCGATCGGGGTCTTCGCGGTGGCGGGCAACGCGGTGAGCATGCTGGCGGTGGTCAGACGAGCCGACGTGCGAACGGCCGGCCGGGACTCCGCGCTCGTCTCCGCCGGATTCTTCGCGGGCTTCGCGGTCAGCCCTCCCGTCTTCGGGCTGCTCCTGGAGTCCGCGGGCTATGTCTGGGGATGGGCGCTGGTGGCGGTCGAGTTCGCCGCCGCCTCCATGGTCGCGGCGATGCGGCCGAACCGATGAGCCGCTGGGCCGAGCGGGCGCTGAACGCGATTCTGCGGCGTGTGACGGAGACGGAGGATCAGTGCGGGAACCGGTGGCCGCTCTACGCCGATCCGGACTCGGCTCTCTGGACCACCACGGGGCGAGGGTCATGGACCGGCGGTTTCTGGGCGGGCCTGCTGTGGCTGCGAGCCACCGTCAGCGCCGATCCGCGGCATACGGCCGTGGCATGCGAGCGAACCGAGGCGCTCGCGCCATGGGTTGACGCGGACACCGCGACACGCGGCATGATCTTCTGGTACGCGACGGCGCTCGCCGAGGGAGCCGAGGAGTTGCGCCGGCGTACGGCACTGGCGTGCCTGAACGCCCATGATCCGGAGCTGGGCTTGGTGCCGTGGGGGTCGGCGTTCGGCGGGCCGCGCCTTCTGGCCCGGGTGGATGCCCTGCCGGGCCTGGTGCGTTTGCTCCCGGAGGGCGGCCCTGCCGGTGCGGCGGCGGCCGATGCGCACGTCGCGTTGCAGCTCGGCCTCACGACCTCGGCAGGCGCGCATCCGTCGTGGATCGCCGTACCCGGAGGTGGTTGGTCGCCCTATCCGGAGCCCGGGCCTGGCTGGAGCCGTACCGTGGCGTGGCTGGCGCTGGCCGTCGCCGACCACGCGCAGGTCAGTCCAGCTGGGCCCGTTCTGCTGCACTGCCTGTGCGGCTGGTCCGGCTTCACGGCGAGGTTCGCGAACGGGGCGCCCATCGTCCCGCCGGCCTCGGCCGTTCGGCCGCAGGGGCCGGCGGACACGTCCGCTGCCGCGATCGAGGCCGTCGCCGCGCTGAAGCTGGCCGCGCTGACGGGTGAGGACCGGTGGCGCGATCGCGCCACCGAGGTGCTGCGCGTGCTCGTCACGGATCATCTGCGTGACGGCCGCCTGCTCGATGGCTGCTACGACCTCGCTCACGGCGTCGCTACCAGCCATGAGTTGGTCTGGGGTGATTTCTTCCTGGCTCTCGCCCTCGCGATGCTCATCGGCGTCATCGATCCCTTTGCCTGCTGAGCGCCCTGTCGGCGGCATCCGCGAAGGGAAACCTCCTTCCCGGGCGTGCCGCCGCGACAGAGCGGTGGAGGCGGCCGGGCCGGTCGGCCCGCCGCCGACGATGAGAATGGGAACGTCCATGGAACTCCTCCAGCGCGGGGCGGTCCGCGGACCGCCCCGCCTTGGTGTCGTCAGGCGAGCGCGGCGATGAGCGCGTCGGCGTTGGCCTTGTACATGGCGAGCAGGTCGAGGTCCTGGTCCGGGAAGTTGTTGATCACCACCCGCTTGGCCCGCACGTCGGCGAGAGCGTCGCCGCCGGGCATCGCGGAGTTGTCGAGGATCAGCCGGGGCTTCTTGGCCGCCAGTTCCGCGATCTGGGCGGCAGTGGGCGGCTGCGGGCCGTACACGCCGGCGGGCTGGACGCCGGCCAGGTCCGCGGCCCAGGCCACGAACGCCTGCGCGACGACTATCGGCGCAGAGCCTCCGGTCGCCTCGGTGACCTGATCCTTGAGCGTGGCGTACTCGGAGTCGAAGGTCGTCGTCCATGTCTTGGCGGCTTCGGCGGTGCCGAACTCGGCGGCCAGCCGCGCAACCTCCGCCTTCGCCTTGCCAGGGGCGTTGTCCAGACCGACCTCGATCAGCTTGGCGTCGGAGCCTGCCGCCTCCTTGAGCTTGCCCGCGAACCCCTCGAAAGCCGCGTACAGGACCACGTCGGCCTCGGCCACCTTGGCGAGGTCGGAGGGCTTCGGGTCGTAGTCGGCGGCGTGTTGCACCCCCGGTGGCACGATCACCGCGATGTCGGTGGCACCGGCGGCCTTCGCCAGGCCGGCTTCCCAGGTGGAGGCCGCGACCACGGTGAGCCCTTGGCCGGTCGCGGCGGGCGGGCTGCCTTGGGCGTCCGCGCAAGCGGTCGCGGTGAGAACGAGGATGGTGACCGCGATCGCCTTGAGTGTGCTCATCTGGTGGGGGCCCTTCTGGTCTGGAACATGGCGGACGGGATGGCGTGGAGCAGGAGCGTGCACAGGCCTCCGACGAGGACGAGCGTCGGCCCGGGTGGGAAGTCGAGGAGGAGGGCGAGCAGGAAGCCGCCCAGGTTGAACACCAGGCCGAAGATCACCGAGTAGCGGATCATGGACGCGAGTGAGCTCCCCACACGGCGGGCCGCAAGGGCGGGAAGCAGCGTGAGGGCGTCGACCAGCAGCGCGCCGGTGAGCCGGATGGCCGAGGCGATCGCCACGGCGATCACGACGAGCAGGATCAACGTGAGCCGATCCACTGCGACACCCGAGCACAGCGCGAGCTCGCGGTCGTGCAGCAGCAGCGCGAGGTCCCGGTGGCGCAGCCGGTACAGCAGCGGCACGATCACGGCGAGCACGGCCAGGGCTGCCACGTCTCCCGGGCGGGTTGCCAGGATCGAACCCCACAGCAGTTCGAACGCGCCGTTGGCGTTCACCCCCGAGATGGACAGCACCAGCAGCGCTGCGGCGATGGCCAGCGTCATCAACAGCCCCATGGCGCCGGACAGCCCGGACGGGCTGCGCGCCATCGGGGTGAGAGCGCCGCCGGTGAGCGCGCACGCCACCAGCGCACACAGCAGCGGATCGATTCCGGTCAGCAAACCCACGGCGATGCCCAGCAGTGCCACATGCATCATCGCGAAGCGGACCGGCATGATGTCCAGTCCGACGATGAACACGCCCACGATCGGCAGCGCGATCGAGCCGAGCAGCAGCGCCAGCGCGGCCAGTCGTACCGATGGCAGAGCCAGCAGCACGTCGAGGGAGTTCACCGGATCTCCCGCAGCCGTCCGGCGGCCATCTCGGCCACCCGTCCGCAAGCTTCGGTGACGACCCGGTCATGCGTCACTACCACCACGCTCACCGCCAGCCCTTTCAGCAGGGCTGCGACCTGCTCCTGACCGGAGAAGTCCAGCGCGGCCGTGGGTTCGTCGGCCAGAAGCAGGCCCGCTCCCGCCGCGACCTGCCCGAGGGCGCGCGCCAGGTAGGCCCGCTGCAGCTGGCCACCGGACAGGGTCGACAGCGGCCGCTCCAGTAACTCACCGATGCCGAGATCGGCGGCTGCCCGGCCGGCCTCGGCGGGATGGCGGCCGCTGGCCAGGAGCTCGCGAACGAGCAGCGGGAACCGCCCGCTCGCCTGTCGTTGCGGGATCCAGGCGACCTGCGACCTGCGGCGTGCCCACGCGCGCTCACCGCGTGCCTGGCTTCCCCCGACCTCGATCGTCCCCTCCGTATCGCGGTGGAGGCCGAGGAGGGCGCGTAAGAGCGTGCTCTTGCCGGAGCCGTTGGTGCCGGTGATGGCGAGATGCTCGCCAGGCCCGAGGGCGAGGCTCACGTGATCGACCGCGAGCAGCTTGCCGTGCCGGCAGCTCACGTCGGACAGGCGTACGGATGCGGGCACAGCGATGTCAGGTGCGGGCATGGGCCAGACTCCGATGACGGAATTGGGCGTACGACGACGGCCGGGCGGAACGGAGTCCGTCCGGAAACAGGCCGGGAAGGTCAGCCGGCGGGCGAAGGCGGCGGGGCCCGCCCGCTCAGCGAGTGCTTCAGCAGCGCGGAGCGAAGGGGTGTGGGCTCATGGGTGCCCATGGCCATCGCCGTGTATGCCGTGTGGTGCGGCACGCGCATCCACAGGACAAGCCGTCCGGTGAGGCGACGTAGCAGCGCCCAGAGAACCGCCTCACCCCGCGACAGCCACAACGCCGTCATCACGGTCGCCAGGCCATGGGCGACCAGCATTCCCGCCCCTGGGACGAGACCAGAGTGCAGGTGTGCGACGGGCACGGTCTGCGGGACGAGAGGCGATGCGGCGACGGAGAACAGTAGGTGCGTCACCACCTGCACGGCGGCGAGGAGGGAGAAGATCACCTCTGTCCCTCGCTCCCGGCCCGTCGCCGGCACAGCGGCTGCGAAGGAGACCGCCAGGGCCACCGCGCCCATGGGCGCGGTCACGCTTCCGCCCCCGAGCAGGTGCGCGAACGCGCCCAGCCCAGAGCACACCACGGCGAAGGCCGCGGCGCGAATCAGGCGGAACGTCACTCCAGCAGGCATTACTCCGGCTGCAATCCATGGGGCGGGGCCGACACGGTCATGTTCACCATGCGCCCACTACGACGTGTTGGATGCCGCGAAGGCGGTAGATTCCGGGACGTCTCATCGGTGAGCCCGTCCGAATGCGCGATGAGCCGCCCGCAAGGTACGCGGCGGTCTTCAGCGGGCGTTCAGCAGCGCCGGCGGACCACGCCGACAGATCGCCTGGACGCGCTCAGGACCGCGGTACGTTTTGGCCTCGGCGATGAGCACGACGCCGATCGGCGTGGTGAACGGCTCAACGGCTCCGACGAGCAGCCGGCGCAGCTTGGGCAGTGGGGCCATGCCCCACAACCGCAGCATCAGCCAGACCGCGCTCTCTCCGCGGTAGAGCCACCATCCGCTCACCACCGCGACCACGAGATGCGCCACCGACATGCCGATGCCGGGCATGCCCGCGTGCGCGTGATCGGCGTGCGTGACCGGGATGGGCGCGCTCCTGGTGAACAACTCGTGCAGCAGGATCTGAGCACCCGCCGTCGCCAAGATGACGGCCTCGGGGCCGCGCTCGTGCCGGTTCAGCGCGAAAGCCAGGGCGAAGGCCGCCGCCACACCGACCAACAGCGTCCGCGCGGTGACCGGTGTACCACTGGCGAGAACGTGACCGCCCATCGACATGACGACGCATACGGCCGCGAAGACGGCGGCGCGTGTCAAGCGCGAGACCCATTCCAGGGCGGACACGACATTCATCCTTCCAGTCCGACGACCCGATGAGAAGGCCGGTCCCTGTGTTCCTTCTCCGAATCCCAACATTGACAGGTACGCGGTGGATCGCCGGAAAGTTCGGCACCTGGCCTGCGCCTGCCGATAGTGCCATCCGCACAGGTCGTCCAGCTCGCACGGCTACCGCCAGCGATTCCTGGCCAATCTGCCGGTCAGCGGCGCGGCAGCGATCAGCACTGGCCGTCACGACGGTGGGGAGAATCCCGGCCACAGTGCCCTACTCTCCACTACCGCGTTCTATTGGGACGGGGAGCGGCGCGGTCATGGGAGGGTCCTCCGGCCGGGGTCGGGGATGACGCTGATCTGCGGGATGCCGGTGCTGGGGTGGCGGGTCACCTCGGCGTCCACGTGGTAGACCTCGGCGAGCACGGCGGGGGTGAGCACCTGGGCGGGCGGCCCGTCGACGACTACCCGGCCGTTGGCCATGACGTGGATCCGGTCGCAGAACGTGGCGGCCAGGTTGAGGTCGTGCAGCGCGATCACGGCGGTCACGCCCAGGTCCCGCACCAGCCGGAGAGCGTCGAGCTGGTGGCGCAGATCGAGGTGGTTGGTCGGCTCGTCGAGCACGATCGTGCCGGTTCGCTGGGCGAGGGCGCGCGCGATCAGGACGCGCTGCTTCTCGCCGCCCGACAACCGGTCGAACGAAGCGTGCGCCAGCACGGTCACGTCCAGCGCTTCCAGAGCGCCCATGATGATCTGCCGGTCGTCGGCGTCGTCACCCTGGAAGGCTCGTTTGTACGGGCTGCGGCCCATGGCCACCACGTCGTACACGGTCAGGTCGAACTCGCCGGGGGTTTCCTGCATGACAGCGGCGAGTCGCTGAGCGAGCCGCCTCGCGCCGATCCGCCAGACGTCCTCGCCGTCCACCAGCACCCGTCCGGACGTGGGGCGTTGGGCACGGTAGAGAGTGCGCAGGAGGGTGGACTTGCCCGCCCCGTTCGGGCCGGCCAGCGCCGCCACCTGGCCGGGAGGCACGTGCAGGCTGACGTCGTGCACCAGGGCACGACCGGCCACGACCACGCCGACGTTCTCGGCCCGCAACTCGCCGGGGATCACCGAGCCGCCTTTCGCCGCATGAGCCACAGGAAGAACGGGCCACCGGCGAGCGCTGTCAGGATGCCGATCGGAATCTCCTCCGGGGCGATCATGGTCCGCGCCGCCAGGTCGGCGGCGATCAGGAAGGCCGCGCCCAGCAGGGCAGCGGCCGGAAGGGCGCGGCGGTGGTCGGCGCCGACCAGCAGGCGCACCACGTGCGGCATCATCAGCCCGACGAACCCGATGGATCCGCTGACCGCCACGATGGCGCCGATCACCAGTGCGACGAGCACGAACAGGCCGGCTCGGAAGCGATGCACGTTCACTCCCATGGAGGCGGCCGCCTCCTCCCCTGCCAGCAGGAGGTTCAGCGGGCGGGACACTCCGAGCAGCGCCACCGTGCCGAGCAGCACCGCCGCCGCCGGAATGCCCACGAGGTCCCAGGAGGTGCCGCCGAAGCCACCCAGCATCCAGCGCATCGCCGACTCGGCCTTGCGCGGGTCGCTGGAGGTGATGATGAGGTAGCTGGCGATGGCCGAGAGCACCTCGGCGGTCGCCACCCCGGCCAGGACCAGCCGCACGGTGGTCATGCGCCCGCCGGAACGGGCCAGGAAGTACACCAGCGTCAGCGCCGCCAGGGCGCCCCCGAAGGCGGCCAACGGCAGCGAGAACGCGCCGAACAGCGAGATGTGCAGGACCAGGACGAGCACGGCGCCGATACTCGCCCCCGATGAGACGCCGAGCAGCATCGGGTCTGCCAGCGGGTTGCGTACCAGCGCCTGCAGTGCCATCCCGCACACCGACAGCCCGGCTCCGACGACGCCGCACAGCAGCACGCGGGGAACGCGCACGTCCATCACGATCGTTTCCCTGACCACCGGCCAGGTGGGCTCGATCAGCCCGGGCACGATCCGGTGCAGCACGATCCCCCACACGTCGCCGGCCGCCAGGGCGACCGACCCGGCCGCGATCCCGGCCGTGGCCGCCGCCAGGACCGCCGCGCCCAGCAGGACAAGGACCAGCGTGTACGGCAGGCGCGCGCGGAGCCGCGTAGGCGCGGCCTCCGCCGGCGCGGTCACGAGATGCGGTCCGGATGGAGCTGGCCCGCGAGCGACTCGACGCCCTCCGGCGCCCTGACCCCCAGCACCGTGGACGACAGCGGGAGCACCGCGAAGCGCTGATCCTTGATCGCGGGCGCGTCCTTGAGCGCCGGGTTGCCCAGCAGGAACTTCTTCTTGTCCGCCACCGGCTGATCGCCGTAGTCGTAGATCACGATCACCTCGGGCGCACGTTCGGCGACCTGCTCGAAGGAGACGTCACCGAACGCCTTGGGCAGATCCGCGAACAGATTGACGCCACCGGCCCGGGCGATCATGTCATTGCCGATTCCGGCGCCACCGGCGGTGAAGGCGGTCTTGTCACCGCTGTCGTAGACGAACACCTTGACCGGCTCGACCTCGCCCACCTTCTTCTCGACGCCGTCCAGGACGCCGCGCATCTCGGCGACGCGCTGCTCGGCACGGTCGCTGACGCCGAAGATCCGGCCGACCGTGCGGATCTCCTCCTCCAGGAGGTCCATGGTCACCGGACCGGACGGGCAGGCTTCCAGGTTGAGGTGGGAGTCGATGCCGGCCTTGGCCAGGGTGTCGCGGCCACGTCCTTCCTTGTCGTCGAAGGCGCTCTGGAATCCGCCGTAGACGAAGTCGGGTTCGACGGACAGCAGCGTCTCGTACGAGGGGTACTCCTTGGCGAGGACCTTGACGCCGTTGTAGGCGGTCTCGTACTCCTGCGGGATCCGGTCATCGAGGAAAGCCGTGCCGACCATCGATTTCTCCAGCCCGAGGGCCAGCATGATCTCGGTGACGTGCTGGTTCATCGTGACCGCCCGCTGCGGAGCCCGCTCGTACGTGGTGGTCGCCCCGCAGTTCGTCACGGTGACCGGGAAGCCCGCGACGGTCGTCTCGGCGGACGGTGGTGGCGCGCCCTGCTGAGCATCGCCGCATCCGGCGACCGGCCCGATGATCAGCACGGCGAGCGCCATGAGTGAAAGGGGAAGCGAGCGTCGGCTCGTCATGGGCGGGACCTTTCCTGACCGGCATGACGGGACTGGATCGCTGGAGAAGGGCCGCACGCCAGGCAGCGGAAAGGTGTCATGCCGATTCCGCGGCATGCCGACCACCGTCCTCTCTTTGGGGAGATCCGCCCCAATTTCTTCGAGGAGGCGACCGCGTGAGTCTCCTGGCTCTCGGGTCGACGCTCTCCCCGGCCTTCCCACCCTGGTCAGAGCAGTGGCCTTCGTCGGGGATCGCTCACCGATCACAGTGGCGGGACCGCGCCGGATTCACACCGGCTTCCTCGTTCCGCCGTCGCCTACGTCCGGCATCGTCTCATACGCGCATCCTGGGCCCGGTTGCCGCTGGTGTGCATTGACGAGAACGGGAGGAAAGGATACGTTCCGGTAGATTTCACGGTTGTCCAAGGGAAATCCGGTGAGAAGCCGGTGCGGACGCGCCACTGTATCCGGGACGTAGATCCCGGGAGCCAGGTCGCTTGGCCGCCGTGACCTCGCTATGGGACGCGTCACCCCGAGGAGGCTCGTATGAGTGGTTTGACCACTCCGTCCACCATTCCCTTCCCACGCCTGCGCCCCTGGCTGCTGGCGGTGCCCGTACTGCTGCTCGTCGCTTACCTGGTCCTGATGGACAACGGCGCGGTCTCCCAGACGGGCGCCTTCCTGCACGAGCTGATGCACGACGGGCGGCATCTGCTCGGCGTGCCCTGTCACTAGGGGCCGGAATGGTACGCACGTTCCTGGTCAGAGGTCTGCTCGTGGGGCTGCTGGCCGGACTGATCGCGGGCACATTCGCCTTCGCCTTCGGGGAGCCGCGGGTCGATGCGGCGATCGCCCTGGAGGAGGCCGCGGCCCAGGCCGAGGCGCCGGAGCCCGCCGCCGAGGAGGCCGGGCACAGCCACGGCGAGGAGGCCGAGGTCAGCAGGCCGGCGCAGAGAGCCGGGCTCTTCCTCGCCACCGGGCTGTACGGGCTGGCCGTCGGCGGCGTGTTCGCGCTCGTGTTCGCGGGCCTGCGAGGACGGGTGGGACCGCGTTCCGACGGGCTGCTGGCGCTCGCCGCGGCCGGAACGGCCTTCGTCGCGGTCATCCTCGTTCCCTTCGTGAAGTATCCGGCCAACCCGCCTGCGGTGGGTGACCCCGACACGATCAACAGCCGCACGGTGCTCTACCTCGTGATGATCCTCGTCGGGCTGGCGGCGACGGCGATCGCGGTGGCCACCGCCCGCCGTGTCACCGCGGATCCGTGGGCCCGCTGGGTGGCGGCGGTCATCGCCTTTCTCGTCCCCGTGGGTGCGGCCTGGGCGCTGTTGCCGACGGTCGACGAAGTGGCCGACGGCTTCCCCGCCACGCTGCTCTGGGAGTTCAGGCTCGCCTCGATCGGCACCCAGCTCGTCTTCTGGGCGGCTTTCGGCGTGCTGTTCGGCTGGGTGAGCGAGCGGGCGGCACGGCGTACGAGCGACGTTCCGTTGAGCGCCACCGCGCCGAGCTGAGCGGGGTGCTGTTCGTCCGGCAGGCCACGACGCCCGGCATGCGCGCCGCCCGCTTTCCGGCCGACGACGACGACGCCGACGCGGCGGATCTGGCCAGAGCCGCCGCGCTCGGCCCGGCGGTCGCCGGGGCGGTGGCGTGGGCCGCTCCTGCCCTCGCGGCACGGCAGACCGCCACCGCCCTCGGACTGGACGCGCGGGTCGTCCCGACGCTCGCGGAGGCGGACTGCGGCCGGTGGCGTGGCCTGCCGTACGAGCGAGTCGCGCGCGAGGAGCCGGATGCCCTGGCGAGCTGGCTGTCCGACCCGCACGCGGCTCCGCACGGCGGCGAGAGCCGGGCCGCACTCGCGATCAGGGTGGCGGCCTGGCTCGACTCCGTCCGGGAGGAACCCGGCGGGGTCGTCGTGTGCGACGCCGGCGCCATCCGGGCGGGACTCGGGCACGCCCTGGGACTGGATCCGCTGGGTGCCGGGCGCATCGATCTGGCTCCTCTGTCCACCACTGAGCTGGCCGTCACGCGGGAGGGCTGGCGGGTGACCCATGTCAACCGGAAGGTTCTGTTTTGATCGTCACCTACCCGTTCAGCGCCGTCGTCGGGCTTGCTGACCTGAAGCTGGCGCTGGTTCTCAACGCGGTCTCGCCCCGGGTGGGCGGGGTGCTCGTACGCGGTGAGAAGGGCACCGCGAAGTCCACGATCGTGCGCGCGCTGGCGGCCCAGTTGCCCGCTGTGGACGTGGTGCCCGGCTGCCGGTTCGCCTGCGATCCGGGTGCGCCCGACCCCGAATGCCCGGACGGACCCCACGAGCACGGCGCCGGGGGCGTGAGTCGCCCGGCCGTGCTGGTGGAGCTGCCGGTGGGGGCGTCGGAGGACCGTCTGGCCGGCTCGCTCGACGTGGAACGGGCGCTGACGGAGGGCGTGAAGGCGTTCGAGCCGGGCCTGCTGGCGGCCGCGCATCGTGGCGTGCTGTACGTCGACGAGGTGAACCTGCTGCACGATCACCTCGTCGATCTCCTCCTCGACGCGGCGGCCCTGGGCAGGTGCTATGTGGAGCGCGAGTCGGTCTCGGTCCGGCACGCCGCCAGGTTCCTGCTGGTCGGCACCATGAACCCGGAGGAGGGCGAGCTGCGTCCGCAGCTCCTGGACAGGTTCGGGCTGACGGTCGAGGTGAGGGCGTCCCGCGACCCGGACGAACGCGTGGAGGTCATCCGCAGGCGGCTGGCCTTCGACGCCGACGCGGAAGCGTTCGCGGCACGGTGGGCTGAGGAGGAGTCGGCGCTGGCGGACCGGATCGCGGGCGCGCGGGCCCGGGTGCCGGGCGTGCGACTGCCGGACGCCCGGCTGAGGCAGATCGCGACGGTGTGCGCGGCGTTCGAGGTCGACGGGCTGCGGGCCGACCTGGTCACGGCGAACGCCGCCGTCGCCCACGCCGCCTGGCAGGGGCGGGACACGGTGACCACCGAGGACGTGCGGGCGGCGGCCCGCCTGTCGCTGCCGCACCGGCGGCGGCGCGACCCGTTCGACGCGCCGGGGCTGGACGAGGCCCTGCTCGACGAGTTGCTGGAGCGTACGTCGCAGGATGACGGGCCCGGCGACGGCGGCCCTGACGGCGAAGGCCCCGCCGGGCCGCCGTCGGACGGGAGCGAAGGGCCACCGTCGGGTGGGAGCGAAGGGCCGCCGTCGGACGGGGGCGAAGGGCCGTCGGACGGGGGCGAGGGACCGCTCTCGGGGAGCCCCGAGGACGCCGGGCGCGCACCGGAGCCACCCGCCGGCGACGGGCGGCCGGACAGCAGCTTCCCGGACCCGGGGGACGAGGGTGCGGGAGGGACGACGCCCGGCATCGGCGGACGGGTGGCCGGCGTAGGGGCTCCGCACCGGGTGCCGCTGCTGGAGGTGCCGGGGCTCGGCGAGGGGGCGGCCGGCCGGCGGTCGCGCTCACGGACCCGGCACGGCCGGGGCGCCGGCGCCCGCCGACCTTCCGGTCAGGTGCGCGACCTGCACGTGACGGCGACGATGCTGGCCGCGGCTCCGCACCAGCGCGGGCGCGGGCGCACCGGTCCCGGGCTGGTGCTGCGTGCGGACGATCTGCGCGAAGTGGTGCGCGAAGGCAGGGAGGGCAACCTCGTGCTGTTCGTGGTGGACGCGAGCGGCTCGATGGCGGCGCGCAAGCGGATGAGCGCGGTCAAGACGGCCGTGCTGAGCCTGCTGCTGGACGCCTACCAGCGTCGCGACAAGGTCGGCCTGATCACGTTCCGGGGTGCGGGCGCGGAGGTGGCGCTTCCCCCGACCTCGTCGGTGGAGGCGGGCGCGGCGCGGTTGCGTTCGCTGCCGACCGGCGGGCGCACCCCGCTGGCGGCGGGTCTGATGCGCGCGGCGGACGTGTTGCGCGTGGAGCGGCTACGTGACCCGGCCAGGCGTCCGCTGCTGGTGCTGGTGACCGACGGGCGCGTCACGGCCGGCGGGGACGTGGACCGGGCGGCCTCCCTGCTGAAGGGCACGGCCTGCGTGGTGGTGGACTGCGAGAGCGGGCCGGTCCGGCTCGGTCTGGCGGTCAGGCTGGCGTCCCGGTTGCGGGCGCGGCTCGTCTCCCTCGACGCGCTGGCCGATCTGGGCGGCCTCGTTCGTGACTACAGGAAGGCGGTCTGACCATGCCGCAGGGAAAGCCTTCGGTCGTCCCCGACGACGGTCTCACCACCCGGCAGCGGCGTACCAGGCCGCTGCTGATCGTCCACACCGGCCCCGGCAAGGGCAAGTCGACGGCCGCCTTCGGGATGGCGTTGCGGGCCTGGAACCAGGGCTGGCCGGTCGGGGTGTTCCAGTTCGTGAAGTCGGCCAAGTGGCGCATCGGCGAGGAGCGGGCCCTCAAGGTGCTCGGCGACAGCGGCGAGGGCGGCTCGGTGACCTGGCACAAGATGGGCGAGGGCTGGTCATGGATCCAGCGGCCCGGCTCCGAGGAGGATCACGCGGCCGACGCCCGGGAGGGCTGGGAGCAGATCAAGCGCGATCTCGCGGCCGAGACGTACCGCTTCTACGTGCTGGACGAGTTCACGTACCCGCTGAAGTGGGGCTGGCTGGACCTGGACGACGTGCTGGAGACGCTCACCGGCAGGCCGGGCGGCCAGCACGTGGTGGTCACCGGCAGGGACGCCCCCGGCCGGCTGATCGAGGTCGCCGATCTGGTGACGGAGATGGGCAAGGTACGCCACCCCATGGACACCGGGCAGAAGGGCCAGAAGGGTATCGAGTGGTAGTCCCTCGGCTGGTCATCGCCGCGCCGTCGTCGGGCAGCGGCAAGACCACGGTGGCCACCGGGCTGATGGCGGCGCTGCGGGCCCGCGGGCTCAAGGTCTCGCCGCACAAAGTGGGGCCCGACTACATCGATCCCGGCTATCACGCGCTGGCCACCGGGCGTCCTGGCCGCAACCTGGATCCGTGGCTGGTGGGCGAGGAGCGCATCGTGCCGCTGTTCCTGCACGGGGCGGCGGGATGCGACGTGGCGGTGGTCGAGGGGGTGATGGGGCTGTTCGACGGCCGGGGTGACACGGACTTCGCCTCGACCGCGCACGTCGCCAGGCTGCTGGACGCTCCGGTGGTCCTGGTCGTGGACGCGGCCCGGCAGAGCCGTTCGGTGGCGGCCGTGGTGCATGGATTCGCCACGTTCGACCCTCGGGTGCGCGTCGCCGGCGTGGTGCTGAATCAGGTGGGCTCCGACCGGCACGAAGAGCTGTGCCGGGCCGCGCTCGCGTCGGCAGGGGTGCCGGTGCTGGGCGCGATCCGCCGTGACGACGCCGTCTCGACGCCGTCCAGGCATCTGGGGCTGGTGCCCGCCGCCGAGCGCGAGGCGGAGGCGGTGGCGGCGGTGGACCGGCTGGGCGCGCTGGTGGCCCGCTCGTGCGACCTCGACGCGCTGGTACGGCTGGCGCGATCGGCCCCACCTCTGGACGCGGCGCCCTGGGTTCCGGAGCCGGGTGCCGCCGGGGCCGGGCCGGTGGCGGCCGTGGCGGGCGGAGCGGCGTTCACCTTCGGCTACGCCGAACATGTGGAACTGCTGCGCGCGGCCGGCGCCGACATCGCGGTGTTCGACCCGTTGCGTGACGAGAAGCTGCCTGACGGGACCGCGGCGCTGGTCGTCGGCGGCGGGTTCCCCGAGGTGTACGCGGCCGAACTGGCCGCCAACGAGCCGTTGCGCGAGCAGGTGGCGGCCTTCGGCGGGCCGATCGCGGCCGAGTGCGCCGGGCTGCTCTACCTGTGCGAGGAGCTGGACGGGCAACGCATGTGCGGGCGGGTGCCGGGGCGGGCGCGGATGACGCCCCGGCTGACGCTCGGCTACCGGGACGTGGTCGCACTCAGGCGTTCGCCGCTGACGAGGGCGGGCGAGCGCTTCCGCGGCCACGAGTTCCACCGCACGGTCATCGACCTCGCGGGCGATCCGCTGTTCCGCTGGGAGGGCGGCGCCGACGGGTTCGGCGACGCCCTCGTGACCGCGTCCTACCTGCACCTGCACTGGGCCGGAGCACCCGGCCTGGCTCAGCGGCTCGTGTCGTCCTCCAGGTCACCCTCGGTCTTGAGGTAGACCTCCCGCAGGCCGCGCAGGAGGTCCGGGTCGGGGTGCTCCCACATGCCGCGCTCGGCGGCCTCGAGCAGCCGCTCGGCGATGCCGTGCAGCGCCCACGGGTTCGACTCGGCCATGAACGCCTGGTTCTCCGGGTCCAGCACGTACGTCTCGGTGAGCTTGTCGTACATCCAGTCGGCCATCACGCCGGCGGTGGCGTCGTAGCCGAACAGGTAGTCGACGGTCGCGGCCAGCTCGAAGGCGCCCTTGTAGCCGTGCCGCCGCATCGCGGCCAGCCATCGGGGGTTGACGACCCTGGCGCGGAAGATGCGCGAGGTCTCCTCCGACAGGGTGCGGGTGCGTACCGCGTCGGGGCGGGTGCTGTCGCCCACGTACGCGGCGGGGGCCTTGCCGGTGAGCGCGCGGACGGTGGCGATCATGCCGCCGTGGTACTGGAAGTAGTCGTCGGAGTCGGCGATGTCGTGCTCGCGGGTGTCGACGTTCTTGGCGGCCACGGCGATCCGGCGGTAGGCGTCCTCCATCTGCGGGCGGGCGGCGACGCCGTCGAGGTCGCGGCCGTAGGCGAAGCCGCCCCACGCCGCGTACACCTCGGCCAGGTCGGCGTCGTCGCGCCAGTTACGGCTGTCGATGAGCGGCAGCAGCCCCGCCCCGTACGCGCCGGGCGCCGAGCCGAAGATGCGCATCGTGGCCTGCCGCTCGTCGCCACCGCTCTGGCGGGCGTGGGCGCGCACGTAGTTGTCCTCGTCCGGCTCGTCCAGCCGGGCGGCCAGGCGTACGGCGTCGTCGAGCAGGCCCACCACGTGCGGGAAGGCGTCGCGGAAGAAGCCGCTGATGCGGACCGTCACGTCGATCCTGGGGCGGCCGAGCTCGGCGAGCGGGATGGGCTCCAGGCTCGTGACCCGGCGCGACGCCTCGTCCCATTCGGGCCGGATGCCGAGAAGTGCCAGCACTTCGGCCACGTCGTCGCCTGCCGTGCGCATGGCGCTGGTGCCCCAGACGGACAGGCCCACCGAGCGCGGCCATTCTCCCGTGTCGGCGTGATAGCGCTCCAGCAGCGAGTCCGCCATCGCCTGACCAGTCTCCCAGGCCAGCCGGCTGGGGACCGCGCGGGGGTCGACGGAGTAGAAGTTGCGGCCGGTCGGCAGCACGTTGATGAGGCCGCGCATGGGGGAGCCGCTCGGGCCGGCGGGAACGTACCCGCCGTCGAGGGCGTGCAGGAGGTGGTCGAGTTCGTCGGTGGTACGGGCCAGGCGCGGCACCACCTCCGTGGCGGCGAACGTCAGGATGCGGGTGACGAGGTCCAGCCGCTCGGCGGGCACCGCGCGGGCGACCTCCGGCGCGGCGTCCGGCGCCCAGCCGCGCTCCTCCATCCCCTCGACCAGGGCGCGGGCGACGGCCTCGGCCCGGTCCACGTCGCCCAGCGCGGCCGTGCCGTCCTCGGCCAGCCCGAGCGCCTCGCGCAGGCCGGGCAGCGTCTCCCGGCCTGACCACATCTGCCGGGCCCGCAGCATGGCCAGCACCAGGTCCACCCGTACCTGGCCGGTCGGCGCCTGTCCGAGCACGTGCAGGCCGTCGCGGATCTGGGCGTCCTTCACCTCGCACAGCCAGCCGTCCACGTGCAGGATGAAGTCGTCGAACTCGCTGTCGTGCGGCCGGTCGTCCAGCCCGAGGTCGTGGTCGAGCCGGGCGGCCTGGATCAGCGTCCAGATCTGCGCCCGGATGGCGGGCAGCTTGGCCGGGTCCATGGCGGCGATGGTGGCGTGCTCGTCGAGGAGCTGTTCCAGCCGGGCGATGTCGCCGTAGGTGTCGGCGCGGGCCATCGGCGGCACCATGTGGTCGACCAGCACGGCGTGCGCCCGCCGCTTGGCCTGGGTGCCCTCGCCCGGGTCGTTGACCAGGAACGGGTAGATCAGCGGCAGGTCGCCGATGGCGGCGTCGGTGCCGCAGGCGGCGGACATGCCGGCCGACTTGCCCGGCAGCCATTCCAGGTTGCCGTGCTTGCCCACGTGCACCATCGCGTGGGCGCCGAACTCGGCCGACAGCCAGCGGTAGGCGGCCAGGTAGTGGTGGCTCGGGGGCAGGTCGGGGTCGTGGTAGATGGCGATCGGGTTCTCGCCGAATCCGCGCGGCGGCTGCACCATCACCACCAGGTTCCCGGCGCGCAGCGCGGCCAGCACGATGTCGCCGTCGTGCACGAACAGCTCACCCGGCGGTGGCCCCCAGTGCCGTTCCATCCCGGCGCGCAGCTCCTCGGGCAGCGTCCGGTACCAGCGCTCGTAGGACGCGGCGGAGATGCGTACCGGGTTGCCCGCGAGGTGCTCCTCGGTCAGCCAGTCCTGGTCCTGGCCGCCGGCGGCGATGAGCGCGTGGATGAGCGCGTCGCCGTCCTGCTCGGCCACGCCGGGGAAGCCGTCGCCCAGGTCGTAGCCCGCCTCGGCGAGCCGGGCCAGCAGCCGCACGGTGCTGGCCGGGGTGTCCAGCCCGACGGCGTTGCCCACCCGGGAGTGCTTGGTGGGGTACGCCGACAGCATCACGACCAGGCGGCGTTCGGCGGGCGGGGTGTGCCGCAGCAGGCCGTGCCGTACGGCGATGCCCGCCACCCGGGCGGCCCGCTCGGCGTCGGCGGCGTAGACGGTGAGCCCGTCCCGGTCCACCTCCTTGAACGAGAACGGCACCGTGATGATCCGCCCGTCGAACTCGGGGATCGCCACCTGCGAGGCCGCGTCCAGCGGCGAGAGCCCGTCGTCGTTCTCCTCCCACGCCTGCTTCGAGGTGGTCAGGCAGAGTCCCTGCAGGATCGGCACGTCCAGCGCGGCGAGCGCGCCGACGTCCCAGGCTTCGTCGTCACCGCCGGCTCCCGCCGTGGCCGGCCGGGAGCCGCCCGCCGCGAGCACGGTCACCACGAGCGCGTCGGCCGCGCCCAGCGTGTCGAGCAGCTCGGGCTCCGCCGTGCGCAGCGAGGAGCAGAAGACCGGCAGCGCCTGCCCGCCCGCCTCCTCGATGGCCGCGCAGAGCGTCTCGACGAACGCGGTGTTGCCGGCCATGTGATGCGCGCGGTAGTACAGCACGCCCACCACCGGCCCGCTCCGGGAGCCGGTCACGCGCTCCAGCCGTCCCCAGGAGGGCGCCGGTGCGGGCGGCGCGAACCCGTGCCCCGTCAGCAGGACGGTGTCCGACAGGAACGCGTGCAGTTCGGCCAGGTTCGCCGGTCCGCCATGGGCCAGGTAGGCGTGTGCTTCGGCGCAGACGCCGCCGGTGACCGTGGACAGCTCCATCAGCTCGGCGTCCGGGGCCTGCTCCCCGCCCAGGACCACGACCGGGCGCGGCTGCGCCAGCAGCGCGTCCAGGCCCTCTTCCCAGGCCCTGCGGCCGCCCAGCAGGCGGACGACGACCAGATCGACGCCTTCGAGCAGGTCCGGCAGGTCTTCGGCGGCCAGCCTGGCGGGATTGCCCCATCGGTAGGCCGCGCCGCCGGCCCGGGCGCTCAACAGGTCTGTGTCGGAGGTCGAGAGCAGCAGAACGGTATGGCTGTCGCCAGGCACGGCGCATCCTCCCTCGGGGTCCTCGCCCCGGTCGCGGGTGTCGCGACGGCAGGAGTCTCCTGGCTCCCGGATCAGCGCTCACCCCGGCCTTCCCACCCGTCGCCGGGTCGTGGCCTGTAGTGGGGTTCGCTCCCCGGTCACAGTGGCGGGACCGCGCCGGTTTCGCACCGGCTTCCTCCCTTTGCCATCGCCTACCCTGGAGCCTACGGCAGGAGCCACCCTTGTCAGAAGTGGCGTTACCATCCTCTTCGTGTCCATAGCCGACTTTTCCGGACGGGTGCGCCCTGACGCCTGTCCGGGAGCGCTACAGGTGCACGAGGCCGCAGACGGCCCGCTGGCCCGGGTCCGCCTGCCCGGCGGCGCCGTCACCGCTCCTCAGCTCCGCGAGATCGCGGCCTGCGCGGACGAGCTCGGCTCAGGGGTGATCGAGCTCACCTCGCGAGCGAACGTACAGGTGCGTGGTCTGCGCTCGGCATCCGCCTTCGCCGAGCGGATCGCGTCCGCGGGCCTTCTCCCGTCCGCCGCCCACGAACGCGTCCGCAACATCGTCGGCTCACCCTTGAGCGGGCGGGGCTCCGGAGGGTCGCTCGACACGCAGCCGATGGTGGATGCCCTCGACCAGGCGCTGTGTTCACGCGCACGCCTCGCCGCGTTGCCGGGACGGTTCCTGTTCGCGCTGGACGACGGCACGGGAGACGCGATCGGGCTCGGCGCGGACGTCACCTTCGCCGCAGAGGGCTCACGACTCGGGCGGCTGCTGCTGGCGGGCTCGGACCTCGGGCTCGCCGCGCGCCCGGACACCGTGATCGACCTCATGATCGCCGCGGCTGAGGCGTTCCTCGACGAGCGAGCCTCGCACGCGGCGTGGCGCATCCACGAGCTGGAGAACGGCCCCCGGCGGATCGCCGCCCGTCTGAACGGCATGACAACCGAGTCGCCCGCTGCCCCTGCCATCTTGGCCGAGGCGAGCCGTCACGCCGACTTGCGCGATTCGCCCGTTATCAGGCGCGCCGGACGCATCGCCCAGCGGGACGGCCGCGTCGCGCTGGAAGCCCTGGTGCCGCTCGGCCGGTTGACGCCCGCCCAGGCTGTGGCGCTCGCGAACGCCGGAACCACTGTGCGGCTCACCCCCTGGCGGACCGCCGTCCTGCTGGACCTGTCCCCCGGGGAAGCGGATCGCGCGGCGAACACGCTCGAAGAGGCCGGACTCGTCGTCGACCCGGCCTCGCCATGGGCCGGCGTCACCGCCTGCACCGGCCGTCCCGGCTGCGCCAAGTCGCTGGCGGACGTCCAGGCCGACGCGCGGCGCTGGGTGAGCGGCCTCGACACCGCTCCGCGTACGCCCGTGCACTGGGCCGGTTGTGAGCGCCGGTGCGGACTCCCCCGCGGCCAGGTCGTCCAGATGATCGCCACCGAAGACGGCTACCAGGAAAGGCAGCAGTGACCGACTACATCCGCGACGGCGCCGAGATCTACCGGCGGTCGTTCGCGACCATTCGCGCCGAGACCGACCTCAGCGGCATGCCGCCGGAGGTCGCGCAGGTGGCGGTGCGGATGATCCACGCCTGCGGGATGACGGACCTGGTCGCCGACCTGGACTGGTCGCCCGCCGTGGTCGTCAGGGCCAGGCAGGCGCTGCGCCGTGGCGCGCCCGTGCTGTGCGACGCCATGATGGTCGCCTCGGGCGTGACCAGGCGCAGGCTGCCCGCCGCCAACGAGGTGCTGTGCACGCTCGGCGAGCCCGGGGTGCCCGAGTTGGCCGGACGGCTCGGCACCACCCGCAGCGCCGCCGCTCTCGAACTCTGGCGCGACCGCCTCGACGGCGCGGTGGTGGCGATCGGCAACGCGCCCACCGCCCTGTTCCGGCTGCTCGAACTGGTCGCGGAGGGCGCGGGCAGGCCCGCGGCGGTGCTCGGCATCCCCGTGGGGTTCATCGGCGCGGCCGAGTCCAAGCGAGCGCTGGCGGACAGCGACCTGGACTACCTGGTGGTGCACGGCCGCCGCGGCGGCAGTGCGATGACGGCGGCGGCGGTCAACGCCCTCGCGAGCGAGACGGAGTGAGCACGATGACAGGACGGCTGTACGGGGTCGGTCTCGGCCCCGGCGATCCGGAACTGGTCACGGTCAAGACCGCCAGGCTGATCGGCGAGGCGGACGTGATCGCCTACCACGCGGCCCGGCACGGACGTAGCATCGCCCGCTCGATCGCACTGCCGTACATGAAAGAAGGGCAGGTCGAGGAGCTCCTGCTCTACCCGCTGACCACGGAGACGACCGACCATCCCGGCGGCTACCAGGGCGCGCTCGACGACTTCTACGCCGACTGCGCCGAACGGCTGGCCGCGCACCTGGAGGCCGGCCGCACTGTGGTCGTGCTGGCGGAGGGCGACCCGCTGTTCTACGGCTCCTACATGCACATGCACAAGCGGCTCGCCCACCGCTACCCCACGGAGGTGGTGCCCGGGGTCACCTCCGTCAGCGCCGCCTCCGCCGTGCTCGGCCGGCCCCTGGTGGAGCGGGACGAGGTGCTCACCGTGCTGCCCGGCACACTGCCCGCCGGTGAACTGGCCGAGCGGCTGCGCGGCACCGACTCCGCCGCGGTGCTCAAGCTGGGCAGGACCTTCACGAAGGTCCGCGACGCCCTGGCCGAGGCCGGGCGTCTCGACGACGCCTGGTACGTCGAGCGCGCCACCATGGGCGCCGAGCGGGTCGCACCGCTCAAGGACGTCGACGCGGACGGCGTGCCGTACTTCTCGCTGGCTCTGCTGGCCAGCCCGGCCGAGCGGACCTTCGTTCCCGAGCCCGCGGCGACCGAGGGACGGGGCGAGGTGAGCGTGGTCGGCCTCGGCCCGGCCGGGCGGCCGTGGCTCACCCCGGAGGCGCAGGAGGCGCTGGCCGCGGCGACGGACCTGGTCGGCTACGGCCCGTACGTGGACCGGGTGGCGCCGAACCCGCGCCAGCGCCGCCACCGTACCGACAACCGGGTCGAGGCCGAGCGGGCCAGGCACGCGTTCGAGCTGGCCCGCGAGGGGGCGCGGGTGGCCGTGGTGTCCTCCGGTGACCCCGGCGTGTTCGCCATGGCCAGCGCGGTCCTCGAAGCGGCGGCCGACTTCCCCGATGTGCCGGTGCGGGTCGTCCCCGGGCTGACCGCCGCACAGGCGGTGGCCAGCAGGGTCGGCGCTCCCCTGGGCCACGACTACTGCGTGCTGTCGCTGTCCGACCTGCTCAAGCCGTGGGAGGTGGTGGCCGACCGGCTGTCGGCCGCCGCACGGGCGGATCTGGTGCTGGCGATCTACAACCCGGCCTCGCGCAGCCGTACCTGGCAGCTCGGCGCGGCCCGTGACCTGCTGCTGGAGCACCGCGACGCCGCCACTCCCGTGGTGATCGGCCGCAACGTCGGCGGCGAGCAGGAGAGCGTCACCGTCACCACGCTCGGCGCGTTCGATCCCTCCCAGGTCGACATGCGCTGTCTGCTGATCATCGGCTCCTCGACGACCCGGGTCACGGACCGGGGCGTCGTCTACACACCCCGGCGCTACCCCTGAGCCCAGGCGGCCGCCACGGCCACGGAGTCCACCGCCCGGACGCCCGGCGGCGGTGGCGGCCGGTCCACCATGATCACCGGCAGCCCCAGCTCGCGCGCCGCCAGGAGCTTGGCGACCGTCATCTCACCGCCGCTGTCCTTGGTGACCAGCACGTCCAGCCGATGCTCCAGGATGAGGGACCGCTCTCCCTCGACCGTGTACGGGCCGCGGTCGAGCAGCACCTGCACGTTGGCGGGGACGGGCGCGTCGGGCGGGTCGACCGACCTGGCCAGCAGCCACACTCCGGACAGTCCGGTGAAGACCGGCAGGCTCCGGCGGCCGGTCGTGAGGAACACCCGCTCCACAGGCATGTCGGCCAGCCGGGCGGCCGCCTCCTCCAGGGAGGCAACGCGCCGCCAGGCGTCGTCCGGGCTCTCCCGCCAGCCCGGTCTGCGCAGGATGAGAAGTGGCACGCCGGTCCGTGCCGAAGCCTCGGCCGCGGAGGCCGTCATCCGGGCCGCGAACGGGTGCGTGGCGTCCACCACGGCGTCGATCCGCTCGGCGGTCAGCCAGGCGGCCAGCCCGTCCGGCCCGCCGAACCCGCCTTCCCGCACCTCACCCACCGGCAGGCGGGGATTGGTCACCCGCCCGGCCAGTGACGACACCACATGCGTGCCCCCTCCGGCCAGCTCGCCGGCCAGCTCGGCCGCCAGGGCCCGCGCCTCGGCGGTGCCGCCCAGGATCAGGACCCGGCGCACGGCCGTGCCCGTTCCGCGCTGTAGAGGTGGCTGTCGGGGAACTGCGTCGCCGAAAGCACCCGCCCGACGACGATCACCGCCGTGCGCCGGATGCCGGCCTCGTGGACCTGACCGGCGATGTCCGCCAAGGTCCCGCGCAGGATCACCTCATCGGCCCTGCTGGCCCGCGCGACCACCGCGACCGGGCAGCCGGGGCCGTAGGAGGGCAGCAGTTCGGCCACCACCGCGTCGATCCGCTGAACGGCCAGGTGCAGCACCATCGTCGCGCCACCGGCGCCGAGCGTCGCCAGATCCTCGCCCTCGGGCATCGGCGTGGCCCGCGCCGAGGTGCGGGTCAGGATGATCGTCTGGCCGACCCCGGGCACGGTCAGCTCCCTGCCGAGCGAGGCCGCCGCCGCCGCGAACGCCGGCACCCCGGGAACCACCTCGTACGGCATGCCGAGCGCGTCCAGCCGGCGCATCTGCTCGGCCACCGCACTGAACACCGACGGGTCGCCCGAGTGCAGCCGCGCCACGTCCAGGCCCTGGTCGTGGGCGGCGGCCAGCTCCGCGACGATCTCGTCGAGCGTCAGGTTCGCCGTGTCCACCAGCCTGGCGCCCGCGGGGCAGGAGGCCAGCAGCTCACGGGGCACCAGCGAGCCCGCGTACAGGCACACCGGCGAGGACTCCAGCCGCCGCAGCCCGCGCAGCGTGATCAGGTCGGCCGCGCCGGGGCCCGCTCCGATGAAGTAGACGGTCACGGCTGATCCTTCCTGGTGACCGACCAGACGGTCACCGGCATCGCGGCCCGCCATCCTGTGAACGAGCCGACGGGGGAGGCACGCTGAACGGCCAGGCGCACCAGATCGCCGCCGAGCCTGGCGTACCATCCGGCCACGACGGCCTCGGACTCCAGGGTGACGGCGTTGACCACGAGCCTGCCGCCGGGCCGCAGCGCCGCCCAGCACTTCTCCAGCAGTCCGGATGCTGTCGCGCCGCCGCCGACGAACACGGCGTCCGGTGCGGGAAGCCCGTCCAGGGCGGCGGGTGCCTTGCCCTCGACGACCCACAGCGACGGCACTCCGAGGGCATCGGCGTTGCGCCGGATCGCGGCGGCCCGATCGGCCCGGCTCTCGACCGCGACGGCCGCGCACGCCGGATGGCCGCGCATCCACTCGATGGCGATGCTGCCCGCCCCCGCGCCGACGTCCCACAGCAGTTCGCCGGGCACCGGTGCCAGCCGCGACAAGCTGACGGCGCGGACTTCGCGCTTGGTGAGCTGGCCGTCGTGCTCGAAGGCCGTGTCAGGAAGGCCGGGGACGCGGGCCAGCGGCTCGGTGCCCGGCTCGGCGACGCACTCGATCGCGATCACGTTCAGGGATGAGGGCGCGGACGCGTCCCACGCGTCCGCCGTGCCCCGCAGCTCTGACTCCGACGCCGCGCCCAGGTCCGACAGCACCGTCATCGGGCTGGGGCCGTACCCTCGCCCGACCAGCAGCCCCGCCACCAGGGACGGCGAGTCGCGCCCCGCGCCGAGCACGACGATCCGCCGTCCCGGCAGCAGGGCGGCGTTCAGAGCCGCCGGCGGACGGCCCACGAGGCTCACCACCTCCACCTGCTCGACCGGCCAGCCGAGCCGGGCGCACGCCAGCGACAGCGACGACAGGTGCGGCAGTACCCTGACCCGCGAGGCGCCCAGCAGCCGCACCAGGGTGGAGCCGATGCCGTAGAACATCGGATCGCCGCTGGCCAGCACGCACACATCGCGACCGGCGTACTTCTCCACCAGCGCGGGCAGCGCCGGGAGCAGCGGCGCCGGCCAGGCGACCCGTTCAGCGGTGGAAGCCGGCACGAGGCCGAGTTGCCGGATGCCGCCCATGAGGACCTCCGCCGTCTCCAGCGCACGGCGCGACTCGGCGGGCAGCCCGTCCCAGCCGTCCGCCCCGATGCCGACGACGGTGATCACACGACGCCCAGCACGTTCGTCACCCGGATCTCCACGACCACCCTGGACGGATTCGGACGTGACGGCCTGTAGCGGGCGGCGCAGCGGCGCTGGGCGTCGGCCACCAGCTCGGCCAGATCCACGGTCCTCCTCGGGTGGTGTGCGAGGGATATCGTATATCTCCTGCTCTGGCACACTCTTACGGGTGAAGCGGCTACTCGTCATCGGCATCGGCGCGGGCGATCCCGACCATCTCACCCTCCAGGCGGCCAAGGCCATCGCCCGTACGGACGTGTTCTTCCTCGTCGACAAGGGCGAGGTGAAGGATGAGCTGGTGCGGCTCCGGCAGGACCTGATCGCCGAACACGGCCGCCCGCCGTACCGGATCGCCGAGGCCCGCGACCCGGAACGCGACCGGAACGCCTCCACCTACACCGCCGCTGTCGAGGACTGGCGCTCGCGCAGAGCGCTGGCCTGCGAAGCGCTCATCAGCGAGGAGCTGGCCGACGGCGAGACAGGGGCGTTCCTGGTGTGGGGAGATCCGGGCGTGTACGACAGCACGCTGGCCATCGTCGAAGAGATTCTCCAGCGCGGCAACGTCACGTTCGCGTACGAGGTGATCCCCGGCATCAGCAGCGTGGCCGCACTGACCGCCCGCCACCGCACCAGCCTCACCCAGGTCGGGCGGCCCGTTCACCTCACCACGGGGCGCCGTCTGGCCGAGGAGGGCGCCACCGCCGACGACGTGGTCGTCATGCTGGACGCCCACTGCTCCTTCGCCGGCCTGGACGACTTCCACATCTACTGGGGCGCTTATCTGGGCACGCCCGACGAGATCCTGGTCTCCGGGGAGGTCGCCGAGGTCGGCGACCGCATCCGCGAGCTCCGCGCCGAAGCGCGCGCCCGCAAGGGGTGGATCATGGACACCTACCTGCTGCGCCGGACTCCTCGCGCCGATCGTTGAATCGCCTGCGGGCGGGCCGGTGCCGCCAGGCGTGGACGTTCCCGCTCGACCAGCGGCCGAGCAGTTCGGCGTCGTGGCTGATGGCCGGCACGCCGGCGCCGGTGCGCTCGCGGCAGGCCTCGATGCGGGCCACCAGACGGGCCTGGGTGGAGGCGTCGAGCATGGTGGTCATCTCGTCGCAGATGAGGTAGCGGGGTTCGAGTGCCAGGGCACGGGCGGGCCACGCAGGCGCGCTGGAGCTGGCCGTCGGACACCTCGTGCGGGCCAGGCCAGGCCGAGCGTCTCCCCGGGCATGGCAGTCAGGGATACGCGGTCCAGGACCGGGTGGCGGCCGAAGGCGAGGGTGACGGCGGTGGATTCAAGCACTGAGCGGATGTCGCCATCGCTGTCGGCATGCCACCCGAGACACGAGCTAGTTGCGGGACTATGGTTATTGCGAGATATATGCAAGTACGAGATTTCGAGGAGATAGCTCATGGGGCAGTACACCCTCCCGGACATGCCGTACGACTACGCGGCGCTGGAGCCGGCGATCACCGGCGAGATCCTGGAGCTGCACCACGCCAAGCACCACGCCGCCTACGTCAAGGGCGCCAACGACACCCTTGACCGCCTGGCCGAGGCACGCGACAAGGGCGAGTTCGGCGGCCTGGTCGGGCTGGAGAAGACCTACGCGTTCAACCTGTCCGGGCACGTCCTGCACACGATCTTCTGGCAGAACCTCTCCCCCGACGGCGGCGACCGCCCCGACGGCGAGCTGGGCGACGCCATCACCGAGCACTTCGGCTCCTTCGACGCCTTCAAGAAGCAGCTCACCACCGCCACCGCCACCGTGCAGGGCTCGGGCTGGGGCGTGCTCGCGTGGGAGCCGCTCGGCCGCCGCCTGGTGGTCGAGCAGGTCTACGACCACCACGGCAACGTCGGCATGAACACCGCCCCACTCCTCGTGTTCGACGCCTGGGAGCACGCCTACTACCTGCAGTACCGCAACGTGCGCCCGGACTACGTCGAGAAGCTCTGGGGCCTGATCAACTGGAACGACGTCATCGCCCGCTACGACGCCGCCCGCGGCGTCTAGCCACCATGCCGGCGACGCCCGCCCGGCCACAGCTTGGTCCGCAGGGCCGAGCGGGCGCCGCTCTCTCCGAGATCCGGCTCATCCCGGCGAGCGAAGTGAACGGCCTGCTGGACACCGTGACGGAGGTGGCGGGACAGGTCTTCACCCTTCCGCCCTGGGCCGAGCCGAGGGAGTCGGCCGGCGCCGTCGCCGAACGGCTCGCCGCCGACACGCACCGGCGGGGATTCACGTTCGCCGCGGCGTTTCACGGTGATCAGGTGCATGGGTTCGCCTATGGTGTGCGCTGCTCCAGACTCGCCCTGCTGGCCTCCCGGCTGCCGCGAGAGGACCTCACCCTCCGAGAGCTGGCGGTCCTGCCCTCGATGCGGGGACAGGGGCTCGGGGCACGTCTGCACGACGCGTTGCTGTCGGCCGCCCCGGGAGCGCCATGGTGGCTGACCACGCATCCGCGCGCGGGCGCGGCGCTCGGGCTGTACCGCCGCAGGGGTTGGCGCGTGGCGGCGCTGCTGGCCGCCGAGGACAGGGTCAGATTGATCATGCTGAAGCAGCCGCTCATCGGCAAGGACAGCAACCGGTAGAGCCCTGAGAGGTCGCCCCGCCGGGGCCACTGCCCCGCGTCATCGGCAGGCTCGCGGCGTGGGTCGACACCGCCCGCTCCCTGCATCCGGACGCGTGCTGACCAGTGTCGGTCTGATGTGCGGCCCACAAGTGCAACTTGCTTGCATTTGCGATATATGAGCAAAATGTGGTGTTTCTTCACGATCACCCGACCGCTCACCTTCGGAGACTCACCGCATGAGCCGCCCGTCCCGTTCCGCCTCGACCATCACGAAGAAGCTGCTCGTCCTGACCTCGGCCCTGACGCTGACCGCCTGCTCCCAAGCCCCCGCCACCCAGGAGGGCACGCAGACGGCAGCCGCGCCGCAGACCGGTTTCCCCGTCACCGTCGAGAACTGCGGGCGCGAGCTCACCTTCGACAGGCCGCCGTCCAAGGCCGTCACCGGTTACCACCCGTCTCTGGAGACGCTGCTCGCCCTCGGCCTGAGCGATCGGATCGCGGGGCGCACCTTCTTCGGCGAGAGCGCGTTCCTACCGGGGCAGAAGGAGCAGTACGACAAGATCCCGCAGATCTCCGAGACGATCATGCTGCCGCAGAAGGAGGTCATGCTCGCCCAGGGCGCGGACTTCGTCCTGGACAACGCGATGGCCGGCTTCGACACCGCCGGCGGCTACGCCGGCGTGGCGGAGCTGGACGCGGCCGGCTCTCCGGTCTACATCCTGGGCGGCTGGTGCAGCCCCGAGGAGACGCTCCAGTACACCCTGGACAAGACCTTCACCGACCTGCGGAATCTTGGCAAGATCTTCGGCGTCTCCGAGCGCGCCGAGAAGCTGGTCGGCGAGTTGCAGGGCAGCCTGGCCGACGCCAAGAAGCGGGTCGAGGGCCGTACCCCGGTCAAGGTGCTGGCCACGGACGGCGGCAAGGGCCCGGTCAACGCCTACGGCGGTTCGGGCATCACCAACCAGATGATCACGGCAGCGGGCGGCGTGAACGTGCTGGCCGACGTCAAGGGCGACTACACCGAGGTCAGCGTCGAGGAGGTCAGCGCCGCCCAGCCCGAGGCGGTTCTGGTCAGCGACTACGCGACGCTGCGCGGTGCGGACATGCCGAGCTCGCCGGCCAAGGCCGAAGAGGCGTTCGCCATCGCGAAGAACAGCCCGGCCGCCAAGGAGAAGCGCTACCTGGCCCTGCCCGTGGCGGCCCAGCACCCCGGCTACCGCAACATCCTGGCCATCACGGACATCGCCGCATTCCTGCACCCGGACGCCTTCACGCGATGACCAGTGAAATCCAGCAGGACGTGACGACCACGTCGACGGTGAACCGGCGCGGCCGGTTCGGGATGCTCGTCGTGGTGCTGGTCGTGGCCATGGTCGCCTCGACCTGGCTGGCGGTGAGCATCGGCGCGGTGCCCGTCGCCCTGCCCCAGGCATGGGGCATCGTCGCCGACGGCATCGTGCCCGGCCTGGTGCCGCGCACCTGGACGCCGGTGCAGGAGCAGATCGTGTGGGAGTTCCGGCTGCCACGCGCGCTGCTCGCGTTGCTCGTCGGGGCCGGGCTGGCGGTGGTCGGGGCGGTGCTCCAGGCGCTGGTACGCAATCCGCTGGCCGACCCGTTCCTGCTCGGCATCTCCTCCGGAGCCTCGTTCGGGGCGGTGACGGTGTTCATCCTGGGCGTCTCGGCGCTCGGCGGGCTGTCGATGTCGGCCGCCGCCTTCGCCGGGTCGCTGCTCGCGCTCGCCCTGGTGTACGCGCTGGCGCAGCGGTCCGGGCGGCTCACCCCCTCGCGGCTCGTGCTGGCCGGGGT
This sequence comes from Nonomuraea glycinis, assembly GCF_035920485.1. Taxonomy (GTDB): domain Bacteria; phylum Actinomycetota; class Actinomycetes; order Streptosporangiales; family Streptosporangiaceae; genus Nonomuraea; species Nonomuraea glycinis. The sequence goes on along the minus strand of NZ_CP109166.1, from coordinate 6,021,618 downwards.
GGCGCTGGCGTACCTGTTCCAGGCCGCCTACAGCTTCGTCCTCCAGGCGGCGCAGAGCGGGCGGGCCGCCCAGCAGGTGCTGTTCTGGCTCATGGGCAGCCTCGGCGGGGCCCGCTGGCACCTGCTGCCGCTGCCGGCCGTCGTCCTCGCCGCCGGGGTGACGTACCTGCTGCTGCAGCACCGGCCGCTGAACGCGATCGCCGCCGGGGAGGAGACGGCCGTCTCACTCGGCGTGAACGTCAACCGCTTCCGCCTGACCTTGTTCGTGCTGACCTCGCTGCTGGTCGGCGTGCTGGTGGCCACCAGCGGCGCGATCGCGTTCGTCGGCCTGATCGTGCCGCACGCCGCCCGGTTGCTCGTCGGCGCCGACCACCGCCGGGTGCTGCCCGTCACCGCCCTGCTCGGCGCCGTCTTCCTGCAACTGGTGGACATCGCCGCGCGCACCGTCAACGCCCCGCAGGAGCTGGCGCTCAGCATCGTCACCGCCCTGTTCGGCGTGCCGTTCTTCCTCTGGCTGCTGCGCCGCCGTTCGGTGGACCGGGCGGTGAGCGTCCAGTGACGCTCGACCTGCGAGGCGTGTCCGTCAAGCTGGACGGCCACCAGATCGTGCACGAGGCCGGCCTGCTGGTGGACGACGGCGAGGTCGTCGGCCTGGTCGGGCCGAACGGCTGCGGCAAGTCCACGCTGCTGCGCAGCATCTACCGGGCGCTGCGCCCGTCCGCCGGGCTCATCGCGGTGGACGGCGACGACGTGCACCGGATGCCCGCCCGCGAGGCCGCCAGGCGCACTGCCGTCGTCGCCCAGGAAACCCCCGCCGACCTGGACTTCACCGTGTCCGAGATCGTACGGATGGGCCGTACTCCGTACAAGACGGACACCTCCGCCGACGAGAAGCTGTGCGTCGGCGCGCTGGAGCGGGTCGGCCTGGCCGACCGCACCGAAAGGATCTTCGCCACCCTGTCCGGCGGCGAGAAACAACGCGTCCTGCTCGCCCGCGCCCTCGCCCAGCAGACCCGCCTGCTCCTGCTCGACGAGCCCACCTCCCACCTGGACGTCCGCCACCAGCTCGAACTGCTGCACCTGGTGCGCGAGCTCGGCATCGCCACCCTGGCCGTCCTGCACGACCTCAACCAGGCCGCCGCCTTCTGCGACCGCCTCTACGTCATGGACGCCGGCCGCATCGTCGCCGGTGGCCCGCCCGACCACGTCCTCACCCCCGAACTGATCTCCCAGGTGTACGGCGTGCGCGCCGTCCACCGCACCCAGCTCGTCTTCGAACGGCTCAAGGAGGAGCAGTGATCCCCCGGCTGTTGGCCCTGCCGCCGTCCATCCGATGGCGCCTGGTGATTCACGCGGTTGCGGCGTCGATCGGGTTGCTGCCGAATCGGCCGGAGAGCACGACGGCTCGTTCGAGCTGGGCGAAGGCGCCCTCCGGATGCCGGTGGACCTCGTCGAGGAAGCTGTCTCGCATGCTCGATGCGAAGTCAAGCCGCGGATAGGCCGTCAAGATGTCGGCGAGATCATCGGATGCGATCCCTTCCCGGCCGAGTCCGGCGACGTCTACGGCCGCCCCCGCTTGGACCAGCCGGACGACGGGCACCTGCTCAGCCACGAGGTTGGTGTGCCGCAGGATCGCCTCCTCTACCAGATGGATGCGCTCAAGGTCCCATCCGCGCCCTTCGAGGAAGCGGCACGCGAGATCGGCCCCGGCGCGTGCGAACTCGCTCTCACCGGCGTAGGTGTCGGTGAGGCCGAGATCGTGGATCATCGCCGCGACGAAGGCCGCCTCCTCGTCGACTTCGGGCTCGGGGACGATGCACCGGCCGAAGAGATAGGTGCGGTAGCTGTGATTGAGCAGGTAGGCGGGTGCCGCCTCAGCGGCGAGGTCGGCGGCTGCCTGGGACGTGGGCGTTCGAGGAATCGTGGGGAGCATCGGATGGGTCCGTTCGTCAGAGAATTTGGACGGTCACCATCGTGGGTGGGCGCGGCCGATGTCTGCAAGGCCACGAATATGCCAGATTCGGACACAGCCGCACCAGCCGAGGTATGTCTGTAAATGACATGCCATTGTCATTGCGGACATCCTGACGATGCTGCAGAGTGGGCGAAATGCCCCCTCACATCGTCGTGATCGCCGTGGTCGACGGCGTCGAGCTTCTCGATGCCGCCGGCCCGATCGAGGTGTTCTCCACCGCCGATCGCCTGCTGAACAAGGACGTCCCCGGCTACAAGACGCTGATCGCCGGCCCTCGGCCCGGGCTCGTCCGCTGTGCCGGAGGCACCTCCATCGCAGCCGACCTCTCGTGGAAGGACCTGCCGCACGAGATTGGCACTCTCGTCGTGCCAGGTGGCCTGGTGTTCGATGAGAGCGGGGTGAAGGCGCTGGAGGCGGATTCGCTTGTTCAGTGGCTGGCCACCCCCGCCGCTCACGGCGCCTCCCGCATAGCTTCGGTCTGTGCGGGAGCGCACATGCTGGCTGCCGCCGGATTGCTGGACGGGCGGCGGGCGACCACACACTGGGCGACGGCGGCCCAGCTCGCCGCCGACCATCCCGAGGTGACCGTCGAACCCGATGCCATCTACGTACGCGACGAGCACGTGTGGACGTCGGCGGGCGTGTCCACCGGGATAGACCTCGCTCTCGCCCTGGTCGCCCACGACCATCATGCCGAGTTGGCCCGCCGTGTCGCCCGGTGGCTCGTCATGTACATGCGGCGACCGGGTGGTCAGAGCCAGTTCAGCGAGCTTCTGGCGTACTCGTCGGCCACCGACGCTCAGATCGCCCGTCTGCAGGCGTGGATTCCGGACCACCTCACCGAGGATCTGTCCAACGACGCGCTCGCGTTCCGGGCGGGCCTCAGTGTTCGGCACTTCTCACGAATCTTCCGTCAGCAGGTCGGGGTGACACCTGGGCATTATGTGGAGTCGGTCCGCCTCGATGCCGCCGCGCGGCACCTCCTCCACACCGGCAACGGGCTCAGAACCATCGCGAACGCGGTCGGGCTCGGCTCCGTCGAGACGCTCCACCGGCTGTTCAAGCAACGCTTTGGCGTCACGCCTGCGGCGTATCGGGAGCGTTTCACCGCAGGAGGATCATGACCCCTCATGCACCGCCGGGGCCGAACGTGATGGTCCCTGACTGAGGTGCTGCGGGCGGCCGTGGCAGTAGCGTGCGCGATGTCTGGTCTGTCGCTGTAGAACACACGCTCATTCGACGAGGGAGGCCGCCAGGTCTTCGACGCGGATGCGCCAGGCGTCCAAGGTGGTGACCTCGCCGGTGTGGGTGACGATGAGCCGGGGGCCCTGGCCGGTGCCCTCGGTGAACTCCCAGCGGACGCCGCCCGTGGCGGTGTTGTACTCCAGGAGCTTGGCGCTCTCAGCGCGCGTGACCGGGCCCGCGTCGAGGCCGGGGACGGTGAACGGGGCGGGTGGCGGCGCACCGGGGGTGGCGGCGGGGCCGTCGAGGAGTTGCCAGACGTCTTCGGCGGGGCGGGTGAGCTGGCGTTCGACACGGACGGTGTCGCCGTCGTTGGTGGCGGAGCGCAGGCCGAGGATGGCGATGTAGTCCTCGTGCAGGCCGGCGGGGCGGGTCGGGTCGGGTCCTTCGGGCAGGCGGGTGGGGCGGCCATCGAGCTGGGCGAGGAGGGCTTTGAGGCAGGTGTGCCAGCCGGCGGCGAAGCTGGCGGCGCCGTGGTGGTCGCTGAAGATGTGAGTGAAGGTGAGCACGGTGCCGCCGCCGGGGTGGGGGTGGAGGTGCCAGCGCAGTTCGTCGTCGCCCCAGGTGTGGGCGAAGGTGTGGGGTGGATCGTTCTCGGTGATGCGGCCGTCGGGGCCGAAGCCGTAGCCGATGCGGTCACCGTCGATGGTGACGTCGGCGGGGAACCAGGCGGAGAGGTGTTCGGGTCGGGTGATGGCCTGCCAGACCTTGTCCTGGGGGTGGGACAGGTGGCGTTGCATGCGCAGGGTGGTGCGGCCGTCGGGGTGGAGGGTGAGGGTTTCGTTCATGGGGTGGGGTCTTCCATGGTGTCGAGGTGCTGTTCGAGGTGGTCGAGGGTGGTGTTCCACAGGTGGCGGTAGGGGGTGAGCCAGGCATCGATCTCGGCGAGGGGCTGGGGGCATAGTTCGTACCAGCGGCGTTGGGCATCTTTGCGGACGGTGACGAGGCCGACTTGACGCAGGACGCGCAGGTGTTTGCTGGTGCCAGGCTGGGTGAGGCCGAGGTGCCGGGTGATCTCGGCGACTTGGTGGGGGCGTTGGAGGAGGAGGTCGAGGATGTCGCGCCGTGCGGGTTCGGCAAGGACGTCGAAGCGCATGCCCGCGAATATACCGATCCGGGTATATGTCCGCAAGGGCATGTAACAGGGCGTCCCCTCGTCCTCGGCTCGGGGAACCTGTGTACGTACCAGGTCGAGTTCGGGCCTTACGACAGGCGGCAGCCGACTTTGACCTGTATATCTCGCGTCAACCTCTGGTCAACACATGGCCCCTACGGTGATGGCTGGCCATTGTTCCACTTGTTCGACAGGGGGCTTTTGTTGTCGACTTTTGATTCGGCCGACTCCGCGACTTCGTTATTCGGATCGGTCTTCTCCGCGCTCGCCGAGGACAAGATTTTCTCGGATGCGCTCCGCCGCTCCGGGGCGAGGCACGTCCTGGAGGTGGTCCGGGCCACGCCCGCTCTGTGACGGCTGCGATGACGTCCTCGACGGGCGACGGATAGGAGTGCATGGCGCACGGGTTCGAACGCGCGAGCGTCCGCGACATCGCCGAAAGGGCCCCGGGTGCGCATGGCATCGGATCCACGTCGGGATCGGTTCATCGCGCCGGTGGACCGGACGCCCGGCGGCGGCTCTTGGGGCCCTTCTCCAACTCCGTCGTGGGTCCACGGCAGCCCAGCCGGGTAACAACCGGTGTACATAGCTTGCGCCCCGGCCACTCGGTCTGTACCGTAAACAAACAGATCGGTGTACATAAAGCCGTCACCCAAGGTGCGCTCGGAGGCATCACCGAACCAAGGGAGCGACCATGGGAAAACCGGCCGGCGCCGGCGTGGTGAAGGCGTTCACCACCATCTTCCGTCATGTGACTCGCCGATGAAGCTTGGATTCACGCTTCCCATCATCGGGCCCGCTATCAGCAGCGCCGCCGGCCTGAGCGCGTTCTGCCGCGGGATCGAGGACCTTGGCTACGACACGCTGTGGGTCGGCGACCGCCTGCTCCAGCCGGTCGACATGCACAGCATCTATCCGGGCAAAGAACAGCCGTACCCGCCGCAGATGAAGCGTTACCTCGACCCGATGCTGCTGTGGACCGTCGCCGCGACGGCGACCAGCCGGGTGCGGCTGAATGCCAGCACGCTCAGCACCTTCTACTACGAGCCGCCGCACCTGGCCCGGATGCTGACCACGCTCGACGTGCTCAGCGACGGCCGTCTCGAGGTCGGCGTGGGACTCGGGTGGATGAAGGACGAGCACGACATCTCCCGCAGCGCGGACTGGCGCCGGCGCGGGCGGATGCTCGATGACGTGCTGGCGTTCCTGCACGAGTGGTGGACCACCAACCCGGTGTCCTGGGACAGCGAGTTCTTCTCGCTGCCGCCGGTCCACGCCGACCTGCGCCCGGTGCAAGCGGGCGGGCCGCCCATCTGGATCGGCGGCGTCAGCGAGGCCGCGATGCGCCGGGTCGGCCGCAGCGCCACCGGCTGGCTCGGGGTCGATTTCCTGCCGGCCAAGGTCATCGATCCCTTGTGGTCGCTCGCGCGCCAAGCGGCGCAGGAGGCCGGCCGCGACCCCGACGCGCTGAAGAAGGCCATCCGTATCAACATCGAACCGGGCACGTCCGTCGATTCTCTGGCCGACAAGCTCAAGCGCTTCGCCGACTCCGGCGCGGACGAGGCATTCGTGGACGTCTACGCACTCTTCCCCTGCCTTGACCAGATGCTTGACTTCGCCGACCGGCTGATCGTGCGCACCGGCCGGTTGTGACCACCCAAGAGCCGGACAACCTTGAGAGTTCGCCTCGCATCACATGCCGCCGCACTGCCGCAGCACTGCCGCAGCACTGCCGCAGCCAGACGACGTCCTGGCCGTCCTCGTTCCCCGCCGGGTCCGCGACAAGATCGCGGACCCGGACAGAGGCGTCAGGAGTGATCGAACAGAGTGACTACGCTCTGCGGTGCTTCCCGGCCGAAGAAGATCTCCAGGTTCTCCGCCGAGCGGCCGGCGACGTCGCTACTACGTAGGAACAGCCGCTCCTCGTAGCCGGTGAGCGCGACCTCAATGTTGGGTTGCTCGACCAGCTTGCTCGCCAGGTCAGCGCCGTCGTACATGGCGAGGTTCGCACCCTCGCCGGCGAAGGGCGACATCAGATGCGCGGCGTCGCCGACGAGCGTCACGCCGGGCACCCTGTCCCATTCAAGCCCGACTGGCAGGGCATAGATGGGTCGGAGCCACGGTTCCGCGTCGCTCTGTGTCACAAAGGCGGTAAGCAGCGGCGACCAGCCATCGAACTCCTCGGCAAGTTGACGCAGGCCCGCGGACGGGTCGCCGAAGTCGATCGACCTCATCCACCCCTCGGGCTTGTTCAGCGCCACGTATCCGCGCACGTGCCCGTCGGCGTAGCGATGGACGATGATGCCTTTGCCCGGCGCGACCGCCATCAGCGTGCCGCTGCCGATCGCGGCCACGCTCGCCCGACAGTCCTGGCCGCCCGAAGCGAGGGCGATCTCGATGAAGCAGGTTCCGCTGTAGAGAGGCTTGGCGGGGGTGAGCAGCGGACGCACCTTCGACCAGGCACCGTCCGCGCCGATGACGATATCGGCGCGCGTGGCGGAACCGTCCGCGAAGGCGAGGTCGTAGCCGCCCTCCACACGGTGCCGGATCGAGGCGAGCTTGTGACCCCACCTGATCGTCTCGGGCGCCAGCGAGTCGATGAGCAGGCGCCTGAGTTCGCCACGATCCACCTCAGGGCGGGCCGAACCGGGGTCCGCAGGCATATCGAACAGGATCGTGCCGTGGCGGTCGACCACACGCTTGGCGTCCTCGCCCGGGCGGACCAGAGTAAGGAACTCGTCGTAGAGACCGGCCGCGCGAAGCGCGACCTGTCCGGTCTCTACGTGAATGTCGAGCAGGCCGCCCTGCGCACGGGTCGTCGCCGAGTCCTCACCCTCGTAGATTGTCGCGGCGACACCGTGAGCCTGAAGCACCCGGGCGAGCGTCAGCCCGCCCAGTCCCGCTCCGACGATGGCGATGGTCTTCTGCATGCTGCGCTCCTCTGTCGCGCCGACACGCGTCGGCGATAGTCAGCGCCAAAAGCGGACGGGGTGCCCGATCTCGGCAAGGAGACGCTCATCGATCAGAACCATCTGCATCGATGTACGAGCGATGTCAGGCGGGTGGACCCGCGGAACATCGTTTTTCGCGACTTTGCCACTATAACTGGGCATCCGCCTCGCGATGACCGGGTCCGCTCACGCTGCGACGCCTGTCGAGCAGCCACGGTCCGGGCCGGCACGGCATGCCCGACGTCAGGTCAGTGGCCGGCGTAGAGCGCCTGGGCGCTGCCCCACAGGCTGCTGGCGTTGATGTGCCCAGGGTGGCGATCGAGCATGGCGTTGAAGAAGCCTTCCGGGGTCGGGTGCCGTGGCAGGAGGTCGTCGACGTCATCGAGGTAGCGACGGGTCTCGGCGATGACCCGGGCGGCGTCGTCGCCGCGTCCTACGATCTTGTGGCCGGCCACGATCTGGCGGGGTGCGAGGGCTTCGACGACGCCGATGGCTTTTCGCCAGGCGTCGCGGCCGACACCGCCGGATTCGACGAGGAACTGGTGTACGCCGTTGTAAAGAACGTCCCCGGCGACGACCAGATGAAGGTCGGGTATGTGCACGACGCCGGTGTCGTCGGTGTCGGAGTGGCCGACGTCGACGAGGACCAGCTCGTGGTTCTCCAGCTCGATCCGGTTGCCGTCAGGTGGGACGGCGGTGACGGGCGAGACGGGGATCTGGCCAGGAAGGATCTTGTCCCAGAAGCTCTTCCGCGCGGTCAGGGCGCGGTGCATCTGCTCGATGGTCGCGGCCAGGGCGGTCACCTGAGCCCCGGGAAACCGGCCGGCCAGCATGTCCGCGGTGAACCAGTGGTCGCCGTGTGCGTGGGTCACCAGGATGTGGGTCAGCCGTCTGCCGCCGGCCTCGACCCAGTCGCCGACTGCTACCGCTTGCGCTGCCGTCAGTGGCGGGTCGATGAGGACAGCGTCGCGTTCTCCGTAGACCAGAGTGGTCGAAATGGGCGCCCAGGTACGGCCTTCACCGTTCGGCAGCCGGTCAGGCAGGGCCAACGGGATCGACTCGGAGACGAAGACCTCGTATCCCAGACCACTGCCGACGGTCGGATCGGCCGTCGTGCTCATCGCCGCGCCCCGAACAGCGCCAGGGCCTCGTCGGCCTCTGGGCGGTTCAGCATGCGGACCGCCTGCCCGGGGACTTCCGTCGCGGCCGAGGCGGCGACGGCGACGGCACCGACCTGGGCGGCGCTCACCCAGTCCGGGTCGCCGCCGCCATCGGTGAAGCGGGTCCTGACCGGTCCGAGCTGGAACGCGAAGACCCGCTTGTCCCCACCGAGTTCGACTGCGAGGACCTGCTGCATCATCAGCAGGGCGGCCTGCTCCATGCTGACCAGCCCGCTGCCGGGAATGGGGGTGAACGCGGACGCGCCCACGACGAGCGCGTAGGCGCCGTCACCCTTCATCCGGGGCAGGGCGGCGCGCAGCACGGCCATGTGCGTGGTGGCCGGCCCGGTGAACGCGCTCAGCCAGTCGCTCTCCTCGATCTCCCACAGTCGCTTCCCGGCCCACCAGCCGCCGATGGGGGCCACGACGTCATCGACGCTGCCCAGCCGGTCCTCCATCGTCGCGGCCAACGCCTCGGCGCCCGCGAACGTGCTGTAGTCGTGCACCACAAGATGGAGGTGGTCCGTCGCCGCATCGCCGAGCACGGCCTGGAACTCCTCCGCCCGCTCCTGGCTGCGGGTGGGGACCACGACATCCGCGCCGGCCGCGAGATAGGCGCGCACCGCGCCCTCCCCCACCCCGCCGGTACCGCCGGGAATCAGCACGTGCCGCCCGGACAGGTCCGTTGCGAGAGTACTGCTGGACATGAAGACCCACTCCTCACATTAAGAACGTTGGGATAACCAACGTTGTTGTGCCCAACATAGCATGGATCGTTGATCCGCCCAACGGTTATAATGAGGGTGCGATGGAACCCGAACCGACGGACACCGACCACGGAATGCGGCCTCCCGCCCGCCTGCGCGCCCTGACGAGCTGGCAGGCGAACAAGGTCTCGCTCCTCGGCGCGCGCATGACCGCACAGCACATGCCGCTCACCGCCCGGGCCGACTTCGCCGTCCTGGCCGCACTGGAGGAGTACGGGGAACTCAGCCAGGCAGACCTCGGCCGGCGCCTCGGCCTGGACCGCAACGAGGTCAGCGGCATCGTCACCCGCCTCCACCGCGACCACCATCTCGACCGCCACGTCGACCCCGACAACCGGCGCCGCAACGTCGTCACGCTCACCGCCTCAGGCAAGCGATACCTTGAGGAAATCCAGCACCACGCCGACACCGTCCAGGACGAACTGCTCGCCGGCCTGACCGCCGCCGAGCGCCGAGAACTGAACGCGCTGCTCGCCAAACTGCTCAGCAGCCACAGAGCGCAACCGGCTTGATACCGCGACGACACTCCGTGGCGTGTCGTGAGCCGAGCGCCCTGCATGCCGGACAAAGCGCCGAACACGACGAGCGCCACCAGCGTCGCGAGCAAGTTGCCGCGGAACGCCTTTCCGAACACCGCGTTGGCGAACCCTAGGGCCAGCAGGACAAGAAGCACGAGCACGGCGGTGAGAACGGCGTGCATAGTGTCGGTCAGCGTCGGCTCGACCCCACGCAGGTGGATCGGGACGAATGGCCCCACCAGGCCGACGGCCCCGATCGCGATCAGCAGTCCGGCCGTGACGCGCAGAGCGCGCGTGACGGCGTACAGCAGCGGAGCGCTGATGCCACAGACGGTTGCGGCTCGCCCGCCAGCAGCAGGTCGCTGTCCAGGGACGGCGCGTCGGGTGGCAGCAGTTCGGCGGGGATGGCGCTGCCGGCGCTGCCGGGTGCCACGAGGGCGGCTCCATCGGCGAGCAGCCCGCGGCGCACAAGATCGGCGTCCCGGCCGTCAGGGTGATACAGCCGGACGATGTGCACGACAGGCCGTCGGGCCGCGCGAAAGCCCGCTGTCAGCGCGGACATGGCAGGCAGCGATTCGGTGGTGCCCGGCGCTCCGTACGGCGCTTCGAACAGGAAGTCGTGTGCCCGGTCCACCTCCTGGCGGTCCGCATACGGACGCCGGCGCTTGACCCTGTCCTCGGAACACACGTTGGACTCAGTGGCACGGCGGTCGAGCGGCGCTTGGCCGGCGCTCGACGCATGCGGCGATCGCGATTCGCGACCGATGAGGAGACCACTCATGTCCAATGACAGCTCCGCCCAGGCGGAGACCCGGCGACGCCGGAGACTCAAGCCGCTGACAGCGGGGGTCGCGGCTGCCGGAGTAGCCGCCATTCTGGTGGCGGGAACGGTCGCGTTCCGGAGCGGCGGCGACGGTGAAGTGAGGCAGACACCGGATGTCGCCGTACTCGCCGGCCCGCTCGCGGACCAGGAGCCGGCCTGGGAGGCCTGCGAGTTCCGCGATGACGGCCCGCCCTTGCCGGGTGCGGACCTGTCCAACGTCGAGTGCGCCACCATCAAGGTCCCGCGGGACTGGCACGACCCCGACCCGGAGGTCACCTGGGATGTCCGGATCTCTCAGGCTCGGAACATCGATCCCACCGACCCTGACTACCGCACGACGATCATCACGCACCCCGGCGGACCGTACGCATCCGGGCTGTCCTACAGCACCACTGTCCAGATGTACACGCCAGAACTCCGTCCGACCACGAACTACGTCAGCTTCGACCAGCGTGGCCTCGGTCAGTCGAGCCACGCGGAATGCGCGTACGAGTACGACCCGGCCGACGGGCGATCGGCTGAGGCGCAGGCGATCGGCGAAGCCTGCTCGCAGGATGCCGACGTGGGGACCATGACGACCGAGCAGGCCGCCTACGACATGGACTTCATCCGCCACCTTCTCGGGCTTGAGTCGGTGACCTACATGGGCTATTCCTACGGCACCTGGCTAGGGACATGGTTCGGCAGCCTCTTCTCCGACAACATCGAGCGCATGGTGCTCGACTCGGCGACGGACTCGACGCGGGAATCGATCCAGACGCTCTACAACGCCGCCCACGAGGGCCGCGATCGCCAGTTCCGCCTGCACCTGATGAACTGGATCGCCCGCAACGACGCGACCGTCGGGCTCGGCACCGACCCGGAAACCATCTGGAAGCGGTACTTCGCGGCCACGAGCACCCCCGAGCAGTCGCTGGCGGCGCTCTACGCCTGGAACTCGGTGAATGGCCCGGTCGCCTTCTCGAACCCTGTCGCGTACCCGATGGCCGGAGCCTCGTGTCGAACATCATCGCCGAGGGCGAGACACCGGCGGACCCGGTGATCCCCGTAGAGTCGGCTGCTCGCATCATCGATCAGACGGACCTGCCCGACGGGCTGCGGGCCGCGGCGCACGAGCGCCTCGCGCAGCTGGCCGAACCTCCGGCCGGCGAACCTGGCGAGACGGTTCGCGGTACGCACGACTACGTGATCGAGTTCACCGCGTGCACAGACGGTCAGTGGACGCAGGGCCTCGACCACTGGGAGAAGTTCAACGAGCGCACGGCAGCCGTCGCGCCGCTGTCGAAGCAGCTCGGGCTGCTGGTCACGCCGACGTGCGCGTTCTGGCCGACGGATTCGAAGATGCCGGCCTTGGACGACAGCTTTCCCGAGACCATCGTCCTGCAGAGCGAGCTCGACTCGATGACGCCGTTCGAGCAGGGCTGGGCGGCCGGCACAGGGCTGCCGAACACGAGCCTGATCGCGGTCGACAACGAGAGCATCCACGGGGTGTTCCCCTACGGCACGGAAGAAGTGGACCGACCGGTGATCGACTTCCTCCTCGGCGGCGAGCGGCCCGCACGGACGATCGTCGCCGCGGGCAAACCTCTGCCCTTGGAGCGATTCACGTACGAGTCGTGGACGCCGCTGGACGAGAACGCCGAGCACGCCACCGACGTCAATCGGTTCACCGACCCGACCATTCTGGCCGAGACGGGCACGCTGAGCGAGACGCCGGCTCCGCAGCCCTCCTCGGGCACCCCGTGATGACCCGGTGCTGAGCGCGCGCGGCCCGAGTCGCCCCGGCTCGGGCCGCCACCGCGAGGCCCCGCATTTGACCCTGTTCCGGGAACATGGTTCTCAATGGGGGGAACCAGGGCGCAGGGCTCGTCCGGTGGGGAGAGGGGCACGATGAGTGACGAGAACCAGGTACCGGTCGATCGCGCGGACGGTGCGCCGCTCGAGCGGTCGATCGACGAGCCGCTGCTCGTCGAGGACGTGCTGCTGCTGCTCTTCCAGCCGTCCTCCGGCGCGATCGCGGGCGAGAACTTCCTCTTTTACGTGCTGGGCGGTGCCGTCGTCGCCGATCTGGCACTCCGCGACCTCACCGAGGTGCAGGAGGCAGGCCGGCTCGTCCGCCGCATCACCGCACGGGGCGACGCCCCGCACGAAGACATCCTGCGCCCTGCGTGGGACTACCTCGCCACGAAGCCGCGCGGTATCCGGACGGTGATCGCGGCGATCGGTCCGGAACTGCGCGGCAAGGTGCTCGACAAGCTCATCGACGACGGACATCTGCGACGCACGCGCAAGAAAGTGCTCGGCTTCATCCCATCGGAGTCCCTCGAGCTCGGCAGCGCGCGGCGCGCGGAGCTCCTCGCCCGCGTGCGCGCGACGCTCGTCGACGGGAACGAGCCCGACGCCAGGACCGCCGCGATCACGGCGCTGCTCTCCGCGAGTGCCAACCTGCACCAGTTCGATCCCGAGATCCCATGGACGTCGTCCGTCATCCACCGCGCGAAGGAGCTCGAGAACGGCGACTGGGGCGCGGCGGCCGTGGGAGCGGCCGTCACCCGGGCGACGATCGCCGTCCTCAGCGGCGCCCTGAGCGCATCGACCGCCGCGAATGCCGCCGGCCGCGGCTAGTCCGACCAGAGATCTCGCAGGATCTTTCTGCATCGTCCGGGACAAAATTCCTGGCCTAGGATGCGAGCGGAGGTAGGACCATGGCGTGGAGCACCCGCGAGCTCGCTGACCTGGCGGGCACGACCGTCAACACCGTCCGGCACTACCACGAGCGCGGCCTGCTCGAGGTGCCCGACCGACGTATGAACGGCTACAAGCAGTACGGCGTCCCCCACCTCATCCGTCTGCTGCAGATCCGCCGGCTCCGCGACATCGGCGTCCCGATCGCGGAGATCGAGCGTCTGGACTCCGGCGTCGGGACCTCGCCAGAGGTGCTGGCGGCCATCGACGCGAACCTCGTCGAGACGATCGAACGCAGCCAGCGGGCGCGCGCTGAGATCGCCGACATGCTCCAGCATGGCTCGATCACGGAGGTGGCGACGGGGTTCGCGAGAGTCGCGCCGCGGTTGTCTCCTTCCGAGCGATCCCTGACGCTCATCTACTCGCAGCTGTACCAGCCCGAGGTGATGAATGACGTCAGCGAGATGCTCGACGTCGACGCTGACGCCGCGACGGTGGAGTTCGAGTCGCTGCCCGCGGACGCCGACGAGGCGACGCGCGCTCGCCTCGTCGAGGAGTTCGCGAAGACGATCACGAAAGCTCTCGTGAACTACCCCTGGATAGCCGCACCGGAAACGCATCTGAGGCGTACGCCGATATCGACCGCTGTCACCATGGCCGAGACCATGCACGCGATCTACAATCCGGCGCAGCTGGAGGTCCTGGTACGAGCCACAGCGCTCGCGCGGGCGCGGGCGGACATGGACGAGGTGCCGGACCCCCGAGCATGACCGGCGGATGTCCTGGCTTACCGGCATCGCCCGGTTGTCGGATCGGCTCTTCGCCGGTTCCGGTTCCGGCAAGATGTGCCGGGTGACCGTACCTCCCTCGCGCCGGATCGCCGGGCTGCTGGCCGTTGCGATCCTGATGGCGGGCGGATGCCGGCCGGGCGAGGCGCCCTCGTCCCCTCCGCCTCTCTCCTCCTCGGCTCCCTCCCCGAGCGCGAGCGCGACCACGGTGACGAAGGCGCTCGATCCCGTGGTCACCACTCCGGCCACGTGTCCGGAGACGTCCCGCCGTACCGGCCGGTTCCGGGTCACCCCCGCCTCAGGGAGCTGGGAGCTCCTCCACGTCGACCAGACTCCCGGCACCGTCATGGGCTCCGGCACGGCCACCTCCGGCAGCACCCTCTGGGCGTGGCGCCTGGGACCGGGGGACGCGCGCGGTCCGCGCCACTGGAACGGCCGTGGATGGGACGAGCCGGCTCCGGTCCCCGCCTCCGGCAGGCTGCTGGCGCTCGGTGCGGCCTCCGCCGACCGGGCTTGGGTGCTCGCCGGCACAGAGGACGGCCACGTCGCCCTCTTGACCTGGGACGGCCGCGCCTGGCACACCGGCCCGCCGGAACTCGCCGGGCAACCGGCGCCCGTGGTCGACGCGCAGGGCACCTGGCTCACCCTCGGCAGCGCCTCCATGCGCTGGGACGGCACGGCATGGCAGTCCGTTCCAGCGCCTTTCTACGCCCTGTCCCTGAGCGGCACCGCTGACATCCCCTGGATGATCGGCACCCCCAGTGAGGGTTCCGACAGGCGGTCGATCGCCCGGTGGACGGGCCGCGCCTGGCAGCCTGTGCAACTGCCGACGCTGCTGTCGCCGACCGACGCCGAACCGGTCCACGGCGACACCGGACGGACCGACCTGCGGGCGGTCGTACGGACCGGGCCGGAGGAATGGTGGGTGCTCGGCTCGTTCCAGTGGATGGAGCATGAGAAGACCGACTTGGAGGATGTCTTTCCGTCCCGGGCGGTGGCGATGCGCCTGCGGGGAACCACGTGGACCTGCCTGGTGGCCGCCGAGTCGAAGCCGAAGGCGTTCACGGCGGCGGCTCCCGACGGCGAGAACGGCCTTTGGGCGGCGACCGACGCCGGCACGCTCTGGCACCTGTCCTCCACCGGCCGCTGGACCAGGGAACGCCTGCCCACGGGAGAGTACGGGCCGGCGGTCGTGGAGGACCTGGTGATGCGGGATGACACAGGAGACGTCTACGCGTTGGGCGCAGTCGGCGCTCAAAGGGAGCTGACCGGCTCGCATGGCGCACTGTGGCGGCTGCGCTGAACGGCGAAGGAAGCGTGGACAGCACGATGGGCGTGCCCGTGCTGTCCACGAGACCGTTACCGGGCGCGGCGCGCGAAGGCTGTGGCGTCATCGGCGCCGGTATGACCCCCTGGCCGAGGGCCGACTACCTGAAGGCGCGGTGCAGCTGGGTCATGGTGTCGGCGACGCGGCTCTTGTCGCCGACGACCACGTAGGTCTCATAGGTGACCTTGTCTCCCTTGTCCATGGCTCCGCTGGGGCTGGTGACCTGGATGGTGTTCTCACCGAAGTGGCCGTTGTAGTCCATGGGCGGGCGGGTCATCGTGTAGTAGTAGGCCTTGTCGCCGAGAACGTCGGGCTTGACGTACATGCCGAGGCAGTAGTCGCCGTCGTCGGTACAACGGACCATGGGGTCCTTGCTCGTGTGAGACTCAACGGGCTCGGGCGACAGGCGACCGGTGGCGGGGCTGTAGGAGAAGACCTTGGTGAAGTCCGGCTGCAGGTAGGCGACGAGGACGCCGTCGAAGTGATCGTGTCGTTCGTCGTCCGAGGTGATCGTGGCGGCGGCGCGGAAGACGTTCTCCAGCTTGGGCGCGTCGTGGTCGGGGGCGAGCTCGATCGAGGTCTGCAGCCAGTACGGCGACAGGCCCATGGTGAACGGGACGCGCTCGGCCTGGTGGTCGGCGCTGCGGCAGTCGCCCCAGCCCGGTTTCGTGTCCGCGAGGGTAACGAACATCGCGGGCCTCCCCGCCGTGCGGATGGTGCTGCCGGACCTGGCCATGGTGTAGAGCGCGCTGGTGCTGGGACCGTGGTAGGGCGGCGGCTGACCCACGTCGTCCATGCGAGTACCGGCCTGCGTGGGGTTGTAGCACTCGGTCGACGCCTTACCCCGCTGCCAGGCGTGGAAGGCGTACTGGAAAGCGGCACCGTGGCCGCCGCTGGAGATGAACTCCTTGTTGTTCACCTTGACCGACGCGATCGCGCCGGCCAGCGCCGTCGACGTCGTGACCGCCAGCTTGTTGCGCTTGTCGACCAGAGCAGACGCCGTGACGTCCTGGAACGTCCGGTCGTAGTTCTTCTTCGTGGCGCATTCGGACTTGTACGTGAGCACGAAGTCGTTGTAGGCCGAGCTGCTGCGTGCCGGCGCCTCGCACGAGCTTGGCGCGGCTGTCGCTGCCGCTGGAGTGACCACAACCGTCATGACCGTGACCGCGGCCAGTACGGCCCTCTGCCGGATAGATCTCATGCGCGCATCAAACCGGCATCCGGCGACACAGCACGATCCATTCGAAAAAAAGGAAAGTGTTCCGCGTTCTACCTGGGGTCAGCACGAGACCGTGTTTCCAGGCAGGGCAGGGTGTCACGCACCACGCCTCTGGACGTCATAGGAATTCTGGACGCGGTCCGGACCATGACAAGGAGTTTGTGTCCAGAAAAGTTCCAGGCTACTTCCAGTCGGAAGATTCAGGCTCTCCGGCGTCAGCTTCATTCCATTCAGGAGGTAGATATGTCCACCAGCACGTCATCGCTCGCGGCTGAGGTCTCCGGAAAGCTCGGCGTCGGGGTCGAGTTGAACTCCGCGGACTTCGCCGTGGAGGCGCTGCCGGAGATGCCGATCGCACTCCGCCAGATGGAGGCTTCGCGCCCCGCCTAGGTCGTCCTCATCGCCCTGGAGCGGTGTGCTTCAGGGCGATGAGCCCATCCAGCCGGCCACGTCGATCACGAAACTCTGGAATCCCCATGCCTGACACTGCTGATCCCGTGCTGCGGATCGTTCCGACGGTTCGTCTGGTCCCGCCGCCGAGCATTTGGTCCACCGAACGTTGGTACGTGATGAACATCGCCGCGCGCAGGGAGATCCTGTTGGGCAGCGCCGCGGCACAGGTCCTGCTGAACTTCTTGCGTGCTGGTCCGGCCGGAGAGCGACTCGAAGAGTTGCACCGATCGGCAGGACTGGAGCCCGACGCCGGCCGGCTCATCGTCGAGCAGTTGGTGGCGGAAGGACTATTGACGCCGGATGGTGATGATTCCCGTCTTGAGGAGACCGAGCGGCGATGGCGCGACGCCGGATGGCAGGCCGCATTCGACCACCATCTACTCACTTACGATTACCCGTATTTGAACTACTCCGAGTCGGAAGCACCGGCCATCGACAAATCGATCATGGAGAAGTTCGCCGCCGAGAGCTTCGACGTGAACCGATACAAGGAATACGCGGGCTCGCTCACCGTTCCCGTCGTACAGACCGCTGAGGCTCTCGAATGCCTCACTCGGCCTTTCGACGAGGCGTGGGACCGTCGAAACGCATCCGAATCCCTGCCCGTGGCCACGTGCGACAAGCTCACGACAATGATCTCCTCGAGCTTCGGGCAGCTTCGCTCGCGCAGAATCCGGTCGAGTGTCCCGCGCGCCCCGCTCGTTCGCAAGACGAGCCCTTCGGGTGGCTCAAGACATCCGGTCGAATGCTATGTCCTCGCGCGGAAGGTCTTGGGGCTCGCGCCGGGGACCTATCACTTCGCCGTCAGAACCTCCGAGCTGGAGCGGATCGGTGATCTTCCCGGCGAGGACGAACTCAGGCCGATACTGCAAGGCCTGTGGCGTGCGCCTTTCGACCCGGCGGCCTTCGTCGTGGTGACGGGTCTATGGGAACGCAACATGTATCGCTACCGCGAGCCACGGACGTTCCGCACCGTGTTCATGGACGCCGGTCATGCCGCGGCGACCATGGAACTCTGCGGACAGGCCCTTGATCTGCCGGTCTTCTGGCAGCACGGAGTCGACGACATCGCGGTGCACGGGCTACTCGGACTGCAGAAGGAAGGATTGGACGAAGGTGTGCTCTATGCAGCGGCAGTCGGCCGAGCAGCGACAGGACTTTTCTGAACACGCCGTGAAGGTCGCGCCCCGATGGGCTCCGGGCACGGTCGTCATACCCGACGAGGCCGGTAGGGCCATCGTGCGGAGTCCGTTCGCGAATTCCGCCGCTCTCATGGGGCGGCGCGCGCTGATCTCGCTCGCGGCCGGTGAGAACGACGTCTCAGGACTGGCGATCCTGAGAGACTGCGGCCTGCTGGAGGCCGCTGCGATCGACGACGGCGCCGGCCGCGGCCTGGAGCATTGGCATGCCCGCGGCTGGTCCCACGCGCTGACCACATATCTGTGGTCACGGCGTGCGTCCTTCCATGACGACGGCGAGACCTACCGCGATCGGCAGATGGAGGCACTCGCCACCTTCCTCCGTGAAGACGGACCTCCGCCGAGCCCGCGCCGGGCGGCGATGCGGCCCATGACCTTGCCTGAGCCGGCACCGCTTCCGGAGACGCCCGTCGGCGAAGTCCTGAGGAGGCGGGTCACTTCACGTACGCTGCATCGCCGCGGGTTCGGTGACCAGCGGCTGTCCGACCTGCTGGGGCACGGCCTGGCCCGAGCGAGCCGCAATCGCGATCCGGACCCGGCAGAGCCGCAGCGGTTCCTCTTCAGTTACGGCGCGGCGTTCGACTACTACGTGGCGGTCTACGGCGTCCTCGGGATCGAGTCCGGAATCTATCTCTACGACCCGTCCACGCATGCGCTGGACGATCTCGGAACGGTACACGGCGAAGCCGAGACCCGGGCCGCGTGCAAGGACCTGCTCATCGGACAGCATCAGGTGGAGACAGCCGCCGCGACGGTGTTCGTCGTGGCTGACTTTCCGCGTTACCAATGGCGTTATCGGCATGAACGGGGCCTGCGCAATCTCTACTTCGACTCGGCGAGAGTCAGCCAGGCCCTGATCCTCGTGGCAACCGCCTTCGGCCTTCAGAACTGGCTGACCCCCGCCGTCCGTGACTCGCTCGGTGAGCGACTTTTCCAGCTGGCTCCTGTCGACCAGCAAGTACTTACGACCGTGACCGTCGCATGAAAGGCCAGATGAAGTGTTGAGGTTTCACCGGGGCTGGGGTCACTTCCGAACACCGGCAGGCGGCGAGGTGTGGTCGCTGACCACGAACGAGCGTTTCGGGGTGAAAGGCGATCCCCAGTCCGTCCAGCGGGTCTTCGAGATGCTCGACCGCGGCAATGCCCCCGGCTCTGAGCTCGAACTGCCGGGCGCCGCCCCTCTCATCGAAGAACTGCGTCGCATCGGCGCCGTCATCGATGACAAGGATCAACGGCCCGGCATCGCCGACCCCGAGGGGCTCTACGTCCATCAGAACGAGTTCTTCTCCTTGTGGGAAACACCGGAACTGTCAGGTGGCGCTCTTCAGGATGCCCTTCGCCGTTCGACAGTGCTGATCGTCGGAGTCGGAGCGTTCGGCACCTGGATTGCTCTCAACTGCGCCCGGATCGGCATAGGGACCATCGTCCTCGTCGATCCCGACACGGTAGAGGCCACGAATCTGCCTCGGCAGGTGCTCTACCGAGCCGCTGACGTCGGCCGGCTCAAGGTAGAGGTGGCCGCCGAAATGCTGGCCGTGTCCGACCCCTCCATCGAGGTCGTCACCCATGACCGTCTGATCCGCGAGGCCACCGACCTGGTGGATCTCGCCGAGAGCGCGGATCTGGTGTTCAACTCCTTCGGCTATCGGGTCGCCAACATCAGGGACGTCATCGCGGAGACCTGCGTGCGCACGTCCACCCCGTCGCTGCTGTCTGGAGGCAGCACCCTGGGGCCACTGTGCGTGCCGGGCAAAACCGCCTGCTATCAATGCCTGGTCGACGGCGACAGTGCGCTGAGCAGCACGATCGACAAGGCAGTGGCCAACCAGTGGCTACCGCCCAGGTCACCTTTCGCCCCGCTGATCGCCGCCATGTCGTCGCTCGCGGTGTGGGAGGCCACCCGTTTCCTGACCGGCTGCTCGGCTCCGTTGACCGAGAACGCGGTCTGGTCGGTGGACCTTTTCAAGTACGAGATGACGCGCATCACAGGGAACCGGCGTCCGTCATGTGGGGTCTGCGGAAGCGGAAATGATCGCTGACCTCACGGCCCGCAGGCAGGATCTCCTCGCGACCGAGCTCGACCGCGTGCGTGCGTGGCGGCCCGGAGGCTCGCTCTCCGAGCTCTTCGTGGGCATCGAACGCCGGACGCGGCGTGAGGTCGTGGTGAAGTTCCCTCGGACGGACCTGGAGGGTCCGTACTGGAGGCCGGCGTTCGCTCGCGAACGAGCCCTTACCGAGGTGTTGACCGGTAGCGGTGCCGTCGTGCCCGTTTCCGGATCCCATCACCGGCTGAAGGCCCGCTGGACCGCTGAGGCCGAGTGCCCCGCGCCCTTGGTCACTCAGCGGTTCGGCACGGACCTCAAGGCGTGGCGGGAGTGCGCCGACGGAGAGCAGATCCAGCGGGTCTGGACCGCCCTCCTCGGCGCTGTCGCCCGGCTGCACACCAGAGGCATCGTCCACCGCGATGTGCGGCCGGACAATGCTGTGACGGACGGCGAACGCGTCAGACTGATCGATCTCACCTTCGCGCGCGAACTCCACGGCCCCCCGTTGATCTCAGAAGAGCATGCTTTCTACCGTTATGCGCGCCCACTGACCTACCGCCCGTTCGCTCCGCCGGAAGCCTTCCTCGGTATGTCGAGTGCGCCGGACGCTTGGCGGCGCGCGGATGTATACGCACTCGGCGTCAGCCTCCACGTGCTGTGGACGGGACGTACTCCCGCTCAGGTAGCGGCGGACGACGAGCTGCTCGACCAGCTGACGGAGCTGTTCCTGCGGTGTGAGGACGTCGTCGCCCGGCGACGGAATTCCGAGGTGGTCCTGCGCGCCCTGGCGGAGAACCATCCGGTGCCCTCACTGGACGGTGTGCCCGGACCGGACGGAACGTTTCTTCCGAGCGGAGTGTGCGACCTTGTCCAGGCGATGTGCGCGATCGAACCGAGTCACCGCCCAGAAGCGTCAGCAGCCGTGAAAGTGCTCGGCGAGGTGGGGACGCTCTCATGAACCTCCCGCCGTGGTTCCGGGCGCGCCTGTCAAGGCCCGCCGCGTTCGCGGTGATCCTGCTGGCAGTACGATCCTCTCCGCGAGCGGTCGCCGCACTGGTCCTGTTCACCGTGCTGGCCACCGCGATGCCCCCGCTGTTCGTCCTGGCAGGGGGGTGGGTGGCGGCGGACATCACAGCCGGAACCCCGGCCACGGCCAGCTTGGCGGTTCTCGCCTGCGCGTATTTCGGTGGGCAGATCTTGACCCCGGTCAGGCAGACGCTCGCGGTCGTCCTGGCCCGCCGGGCGGAGCACGCGGTCCGAAGCGAGATGCTCGCCCTGGTCAACCGGCCGGCCGGTATCGCCCATCTGCATGACGAGCGGTTCGTCGGTTCCTTGCGAGCCGCGCAGGTCGCCTCGTCCGGCTACTTCACCGTCGGTGCGGCGGTGCGCGGCCTCGCCGAGGTGTACCCAGGGCGGCTCAGCGCTCTGGTGACCGCCGTGATCCTGGCCCACTACCTCTGGTGGGCGCCGATCGTCCTGGGCGGAAGCTGGCTTCTCTACCGTGCGGCCGTTCGGTCGGAGGTCCGGGTCACCGTGGCCGGCCGGGAATCCGGGCAACATTCGGAGTCGGTCAGCCGGGCTGACTACCTTCGCGGTCTGCTCCTGGACAGTCGGCGATCGGCGGAGCTCATCTTGATGCCCGGTGCGAGGCCCTGGCTGGTCGGCCGGTTCGAGGATCGCTGGTCGGAGGTGGCCGCGGCCAAGGCCGAACGCAATCGTCGTGCGGCGGCGCAGCTGTGGGCCGGAGCGGTGGTCGTCGGGACTCATCTGCTGGTCGCCTGGGCCGCTCTCGACCAGGCTCGACAGGGAGAGTTCGGCGCCGCGGCGGTTCTAGTCGTCCTGCAGGCGATGGCCGGCATGGAGTCGCTGGGCTGGATCGGCCCAGAGTACATGGTCGAGTACGGAGCTCCGGCGGCCGCCGAGATGAAACGGCTCCCCGCCGCGCTCGGCCGCACGCCCGACGTCCGTTCCGGCCCTCGGCCGATCCCCTCCGCTTTCCAGACGATCACTGTACGCGGGGTCGGTTTCGGCTATCGGGACACCTTGGTCCTGCAGGACGTCGATCTGAAGCTCAGCAGAGGTCGTTCGCTGGCCGTGGTCGGTCTGAACGGCGCGGGAAAGAGCACGCTCGCCAAGCTGCTGACCGGTGCACTGGATCCCACGCGAGGCGTACTGGAGATCGATGGCGTGCCGTTGACCGAGTTCGACCGCCGAGGCTGGTTGTCCCGATGCGTGGTCGCCGATCAGGACGTGATGCGCTATCCACTCTCGCTCGCGGCCAACGTCGCTCCCGGCGAACCATCACCCGACCTCGAATTGATCGGTAAGGCGCTTCGGGAGGCCGGCGCCGACGTCTTGCTGGACCGCCTTCCGGACGGACTGGACACCCTGCTGCTCCCCGAGAGCGCTCAAGGCGTCGACCTCTCCGGCGGTGAGTGGCAGCGGCTTGTCCTCGCCCGGATCCTTTACCGTCTCAGCTCGCTCGGGAACCGGTCCAGCCTGGTGATCCTGGACGAACCCACTGCGAGTCTGGACGTACGAGCCGAAGAGCGCTTCAACCAGAGGTTCAGTGAGCTCGCGATCTCGACCACGGCCGTGCTGATCAGCCACCGGCTGTCAACCGTCCGCCACGCTGACGAGATCGTCCTGCTGGACCGGGGCCGCGTCATCGAGCGGGGAACCCATGACGAGCTCATGAGCGGCACGACCCGGTACGCCCGGATGTTCCGCCGCCAGGCGGAGCGCTTCCGTGCCGCTATGGAGGATGTCGATGGCTAGCAGGTTCGCACCAGTGCTGTTGCTCTTCAGGGCGGCGTGGCAGGCATCGCCGCGCAACGTGGTGACCGTCCTTGTCTGCGATCCCCTGGGGCGGGTGGCCGAGCCTCTCGTCGCGGTCGGCGTCGGCGTGGCCGTGGCGGGAGTCGTGTCCGGGAGTCGGCCGCAGCAGATGCTCGGTGTGATGCTGTTCGTCACGGCTCTCTTGCTGATTCACGTGCTCGGCTCTTTCGGGATCAGGAGCAGGGTCCGGCTCGAAGCGGAGACCGCCCGGACGATCGACGGCTGGCTGATTCAGGCGATGCTGGGGCTGCGCACGGTCGACCTGCTTCAGGGCGGGGCGCTCCGGGAGCGCATCGACCGCATCAGGTCCAGGGAACGCGTGGACCTCACCGGATCGGCGTTCGGTGGACTGGTCCTGGTCGTCGGGGCCGTTCTCCAATTCGGCCTCACGGTGCTGCTCCTCGCGCAGGTCAGTCTCTGGCTCGTGCTCATCCCGGTCTTGTCCGTACCCGCCCTGCGCTGGAACAGCCGCGCGTTCGGTGCCGAGGACCGTGCGGACGAGACGGCCGGCCCGCTCGTCGAGCGGGCCGGCGTTCTGGCCGAGCACCTCATGTCACCAGCGGGTGGACTGGCCGCACGAGCCGGTGGGGCCGGTGCCGGGCTCGTACGCCGCGTCGAGAAGTTGTGGGACGCAGCCGACCGTTGCCGGGATCGGGGAGACCGATCGGCGTTCGGGTGGACGCTGGCAGGCACGGCGATCGTCTCCACATCGGTGGCCGCCGCTCTTGGCTGGACGGCCTGGGCCGCAGCGGCAGGCAGGCTCGGGCTCCCGGACCTGGCGATGGTGATCGCGCTCACCGGTCAACTGGGCATCGTGCTGGGAAACCTGATGCAGCAGACGACGAGGGCCCGTCGCCTCATGCGGGTCGCCCGTGACCTGGACGGTGTGCTGGGCGAACTTCGGAGACACGCCGCGGCGCCGAACTCCGGCACGAGGCAGGAGGAGCCCCCTGCGGGCAGGGAGCCGTTGGCCCTTTCCGGATTGAGCTACACCTACCCCGGGCGTGAGGTGCCCGGCATTCGCGCGGTGAGCCTGGAGATACCGTCCGGATCGGTGGTCGCTGTAGTCGGCGAGAACGGCTCGGGAAAGACCACGCTGGTCAAACTCATGGCCGGACTCCTCACCCCTGACTCCGGTGAGATTCGCAGGGGAGCGGCGATCCTCACCGCCGAATCCCGGCGGCGATGGCAGCAGAGCGTGACCGCACTCATGCAGGACTTCGGACGATATGAGCTGACCGTCCGAGAGGGTGTGGCGCTCGGTGACGTCGAGGCCACGGTTGAGCGGCCGGAGCTACTCCCGGCCGCGTGCACCCAGGCCGGCCTCGACCAGGATGTGGAGAAGCTACCGGACGGTTTGGAGACCCAGACAGGGTCCCGCTGGTCACAGGGGGTCGATCTCTCGGGCGGCCAATGGCAGAAGATCGCGCTGGCTCGCAGCTATCTGCGGCAAGACTGGCGGCTGTTCGTCATGGACGAGCCCAGTTCGGCACTCGACGTCGAGGCGGAGGCTCGTCTGTTCGACCGTTTCCGGGAGCTCACGGCACAGTGCCGTGCGGGGGGAGGAATAGCCCTGTTCGTCAGCCACCGGCTCGCCGCCACGGCGCAGGCCGACCTGATCGTGGTGCTGGACGACGGTGCCATCGCACAGGTGGGCACCCATGGGGAGCTGCGGAACTCCCCTGGGCTGTACCAGGAATTGTCAGCGATCCAGGAGAGCAACTATGACCTCAGCGACACACTCGGCTCAGCCGCGACGTGATCCGGCCGCCGCCGGTGCCTCGATCCCGCGCAGGGTGTTGTTCGGGCAGGAGACCAGAACAAGCCTGGCACTCTCACCGGATGGACGGTCGCTGGCGTGGCTGGAGCGCCAGGATGCCCACTGGCAGGTCCGGACGGCGCCCCTCGAAGATCTCACGGCGGGTCGCGATGGCACCTGGCTCACCGCCCTGCCGGGAGGCGCTCAAGATGTGAAGTGGGCGTCAGATGGCGCGCACCTGCTGGTGACACGTGACCCGTACGGGGACGAGAGGACGGTGCTGTCGGCCGTCGCCATCCGTACGACCGCAATGCACGATCTGACGCCGCCGGGAGTCTCCGCGCAACTCCTGGCCGTCTCCAGGCAACGACCGGAGGCCCTGCTCGCCAGCGTTGGTGGCCGGATCGAGCGCCGCGAGATCAGCACCGGGGCAAGGCTGTCCGTGCGGCCGAACCCGGGCTTCTTCCGATGGATCATCGACCACGCGTCCCTGGAAGCGGAGGGCGGTCTCCGCATGCGCGCGGACGGCGGCATCGACGTGTGCGCCCGGGTGGGGGACGCCTGGCCGGTGGTCTTCTCCGTCGGTCACGAGGACGCCGCCGCGACGAGCCTCGCCCGTTCGTCGCAGGGCGGTCGCTACTTCTATCTTCTGACGTCAGCGGGCGCGGAGACGGCCCGGCTGGTCCGATTGGACACGCGTACCGGAGAGATCGTCGAGACTCTCGCCGAGGCCTCGGACGCGGACGTCTGCTCGGTCTGGTTCGACCCGGTCACGGGACGGCCCAGGGCGGCGGCGTTCTCCCGCGTGCGCAAGCAGACCGTGCTCCTGCACGAAGACGTCGGCCTGGATGCGCACCGGCTGTGCCCTGATCAGGACGCCGAACTCACCTTCCTGGGGAGCAGCGATGACGACCGGCTCTGGCTGGGCGCCGTGAGCAGGGCCGACGAATCCCCCGAGTACCGGATCCTCGACCGGGTGACCGGAAGCATCGTCCATCGCATCCCACAGCGCCCGGAACTCGCCGAGTTCGATCTGGCGACGCCGGAGCCGATCGAGTTCTCCTCCCGTGACGGCCTGTCCCTACATGGCTACGTGACATTCCCGCCGGCCGTCGCGCGGGAGAGGCTGCCCACGGTACTTCTCGTGCATGGCGGGCCATGGGAGAGGGACACCTGGCGATACGACGGGCTGGTCCAACTGCTGGCCGACCGCGGGTACCTCTGCTTACAGGTCAACTTCCGCGGATCGACCGGCTACGGAAAGCGATTCCTCAACGCGGGTGACCGGGAGTGGGCCGGCCTCATGCACCAGGACCTGGTCGACGCTGTCGGTCACGTCACAGCACAAGGCTGGGCGGACCCCGGCAACATCGCGATCATGGGCGCTTCGTACGGTGGCTATGCCGCCCTGGTCGGCGCGGCGTTCACGCCCGACCTGTTCCGATGCGCTGTCGACCTGTGCGGGCCCGCGAACCTCGCCACGATGATCTCGTCGATCCCCGCACACTGGACGGCCGCACGGACGTTGATGACGAAGAGGGTCGGGGATCCTGTGACCGAACCCGAGTTCTGCTGGGAACGTTCGCCGCTCTCCAGGATCGACGACATCAAGATTCCGCTGCTCATCGCCCACGGCGGGAAGGACATTCGAGTCCGGCGCGAGGAGAGCGAGGCGATCGCGTCCGCTCTCAGAGAGCGGGGCGTTCCGCATCGGTACTTGCTCTATCCGGAGGAAGGGCACTTCTTCAGATCCCGGGCCAACTGGATGCACCTGCTCACCTGTATAGAGGAATTCCTCGCCGAACACCTTGGCGGGGCCGCCGAGGAACAAGGGCCCGAGAGCGACGGCGCCCTGATCTCCTAGCTGAGCGACGCCTTCGCCGCCCCCGGTCCGCACGCGGGCGTTCAGGCTCAGAGAGCGTGTTGTCCGAAGCACGAATATCGTGCGACGCCATGTGGATAGCCGCTGGTCGTGTCCGCCTCCTACGCTCCATGCCTAATCGCGCCGGCGCGATCGAGCGAACAGGGTCCGGACACCTTCCGGGTGGCCTCTGTATGCCGAAAAGCGTCTCAGCGCCGACTCGTCGGTTTCCAACTGCAGGGAGCAGCATGCACGCCACCATTCTCACCCTGGTAACGATTGATGCCCTTGGCGTCTTCACCGCGCCGCCGAATGCCGCCGCCTGAGACGGGGTCCGTCGCATGGGGGTACGTTTTCAGGTTCTGGGTCCGCTAAGAGCGTGGCGCGAGGAGTGCGAACTCGCCCTGGGGTCGCCCAAGCAGCGGGTGGTGTTGGGGGCGCTGTTACTGAACCCGTGCGGGCGGGTCAGCACGAGTGAGATCTCCTCTCTTCTCTGGGGGGAGTCCCCGCCACCGACGGCGGTCAACACGATTCAGACGTACGTCAAGAGACTCCGTGGCCTGCTGCAGCCGGAGCGGGTCTCGGGAACCGCTGCCGACAGCATGCTCAAGAGGGTGCACGGCGGCTATTCGCTGATCCTGGACGAGGACAGCCTCGACCTGCTTCGGTTCCGTTTCCTGTTGTCCACGGCGAAGCATGAAGGATCAGAAACAGTGCCCGCGGAGGCGCTCACCATGTTTCATGGGCTTCCGCTGGAGGACCTGAGCGCCTTTCCGAGGACGGATGCGAATCTCGCGGCCGTCGAGCAGGAACTGATCACGGCAATGGTCGTCGCGGCCCGAGCACCCGGCCGCCATGATCGCGCCGAGTTGATCAGAGGCCTCGAGGGCCTGGCTCGCCACTACCCCTTGAGTGAACCGCTCCACGCCGCTTTGATGCGCGTGTACAACCACGCGGGCAGGCAAGCCGAAGCGCTGATGGTCTTCGATCAGATCCGGCGCAGGCTCGGCGAGGAACTCGGCGCCGATCCTGGTGAAGAGCTTCGTCGCGTGAACATGGAGGCTCTCACGCAGCGTCCGGTCGTGGCATCCCCTGGGCCGCGCTGGCGAGGGCGAAGAGGCGCGGACGGCCCCCTGATCGGGCGTGCGGACGATCTGAGGGAGGTCACCGAACTCGTGCGAAAGCGTCGGCTCGTGACGCTCACCGGCCCAGGTGGGGTTGGAAAAACGAGATTGGCCCTCGAGGTGGCCGCCAGGGCTCAGGAGGCGCATCGCGACGGTGTCGCGGTCATCGAACTCGGCGCTCTGTCGTCGAGGCACGCCACGGGGGACGACCGCACCGCGCGACTCGATGCCGTGACGGACGCCATTCGGTTGAGGCTCGGGCTGTTGGACGATCCTGATGTTCGCGCAGCGGATCTCATCACCGCGCTGCAAGGCGAACACCTGCTGATCGTGCTCGACAACGCGGAGCATGTGGCGAGTGTCATCGCGTTCTGGACCGACGAGGTGCTCCGATCATGCGACGGGGTTCGGTTCATCATCACGTCGCGTCGATCTCTCGGGCTCCCCGGCGAAACGGTGTGGGAGGTCTCCCCGCTTTCGCTGCCCTCTGCGGGAACACCCGAATCAGAGCTGTGCGGATACGGAGCGGTGGACCTCTTTCTCACCCGTGCAGGTGAACTCTGCCCGCTGCTGGACCTCTCGGACGATCTCGGCGATGTGGTCGAGGTGTGCCGCAAGCTCGACGGACTGCCCCTCGCCATCGAATTGGCCGCGGCCAGGCTGCGGTCGATACCGATCGCGGCATTGCGTACGCGTCTCGGACACCCCGGCGCATTGGGCGAACGCTTGGCGCCCGGACTGCCCCATCAACAGGCCCTCGGTACGACCATCCGCTGGAGTCTCGATCTCCTCAGCGAAACGGACATGCTGGTCCTGCGGCAGTTGTCCGCGTTCTCAGGAAGCTTCACCCTCGAGGCGGCCGAACAGCTCAGCGCCCACGGCCCTGTCATGAGCGGGCAGGTAGCCCTTTCTCTGGCCAATTTGGTCGACAACTCACTGGTCCAACCCGTCCGCGGTCATGACTATCGGTATCGGATCCTCATCCCGATCCGTGACTTCTGCCGCGCGGAACTGGGCGCCGCCGAACACAGGGTGACAAGGGATCGGCATCTCGCCTACTTCTCGGACCTCGCGAAGTCGGTAGGGGAACACGCTGACGCCTCGGTCCTGCAGCTCGAGCTCACCGAGATACTCGCCGCACTTGAGTGGGGATTTCGTACGGGAACGTCTGAGGCTTTGAGCCTTACAGATGTCAGCAGCAAGGAGGGTGAGCGGCGCAGGGCGGACATCTTGATCGGCCTGGCGGCCGTCGCCGACGCGCTTCTCGAGAGCGACGCGGTGCAGGCGCAGGCGATCGTGCCCCTGGAAGAGGCGAAAACGCTCTGCGACGGTCGCATGGATGACGCCCGGCTCGCCGCCGCTCAGGCCCTTCGTGCCGCGATTACTCGTAAGGACATGGCGACGGCGCTTCTAGCCCTTCACATTGTCGCGGCGATCGCTGTTCAGGAGCACGACCCCGGAGCCCGTGACATTGTCGTGAGCGTCGCGTCGTGTCGAACTCGCGCCGGATATTCGCCCTGGCACTTCACCTTCCACGATTGTTCGTCGTGGAATAGTGACGAGGGCTTGCGCGGGCATTCCGCAGGCCCGCACAGTCCGGAAATTCGTTGAAAGGAAGACATGGCCCCGGTTGTTCCGCTCACCACCCAGATCACATCACGGTTACTCTCCGCGATGGGCCGGGCTCTTCCCGCCGAACACGCGAGGGCCGATCCGCAGGTGCGCCGCTCCGACCGGGCGGACCTGCAGGCCAACGGGCTGCTCGCGGTCGCCAAGAAGCTGCGTTCCCAGCCACGTGAAGTCGCGGAGAAGGTCGTCGCGTCCCTTGAAGGAGCCGGTCTCATCGCCTCCTGCGAGGTGTCGGGGCCGGGCTTCCTCAATCTGAGGCTGACCGACTCCGCGCTGCTGGGACAGGTCGAAGCCCGGCTCGCCGACGATCGCCTGGGGATCCCCCGCTCGCTCGACGGCACGACCGTCATCGACTACTCGCAGCCCAACATCGCCAAAGAGATGCATGTCGGCCATCTGAGGTCGACCATCATCGGTGACTCGATCGCGCGGATCCTGGGCTTCCTGGGTGAGGACGTGGTCCGGCAGAACCATCTGGGCGACTGGGGAACCCAGTTCGGCATGCTCATCCAATATCTCACTGAGTTCGGCGGGGAATGGCGGCAGGAGAAAAGTTCGGCCGCGGGCTCCCTGTCACGTCTCAACCAGCTCTACAAGGACTCCCGGGGCATGTTCGACTCCGACGAGGAATTCGCCGAACGGGCCCGCAACCGGGTCGTCGCGCTCCAGGCCGGAGACGCCGAGACGCTTCGGTCCTGGGAAGAGATCGTCGCCGAGTCCAAACTGTACTTCAACGAGGTGTACGACAAGCTCGGCGTGCTGCTCACCGATGAGGACGCGGTCGGGGAGAGCTTCTACAACTCTTTCCTCGCCGAGGTCGCGAACGAGCTGGAGAAGTCGGGCGTCGCCGTGATCAGTGACGGTGCCCTCTGCGTCTTCTTCGACGACATCGTGGGCCAGAACGGCGAGCCGCTGCCGCTCATCATCCGCAAGCGAGACGGCGGGTTCGGATACGCCGCCACAGACTTGGCCGCCATCCGCTACCGCGTCAGCGCCCTCGCCGCGCATCGGATCCTCTACATTGTCGATGCCCGCCAGGCATTGCACTTCCGTATGGTCTTCGAAACCGCCAAACGCATCGGCTGGCTGAACGACGAGGTCGACGCGGTCCACCTCGCCTTCGGCACCGTTCTCGGCAAGGATGGCAAGCCCTTCAAAACGCGTTCGGGGGAAACCGTCCGGCTCATCTCACTGCTGGACGAGGCCGTTGACCGGTCGCGGCTCGTGGTGAAGGAGAAGAGCCGCGACCTCGCGGCCGGCGGGCTGGAGAGCAGTGCTGCGGTCGTCGGCATCGGCGCGGTCAAATACGCGGACCTGGCCACCAGCAGGGCGAAGGACTACGTCTTCGACGTGGACCGCATGGTCTCGTTGACCGGGAACACCGGTGTCTACCTTCAGTACGCGCACGCCAGGACCCGTTCGATCCTGCGGAAGGCGGGACCCGACCTCTCGGCGCGGGCACGCGTGCACCTGGAGGTCGGACTCGAACCCGCGGAACGCGCGCTGACGCTCAAGCTCGATGACTTCGATCTGATGCTGAACGAGGTCGCTCACGCGTACGAGCCGCATCGGCTCTGCGGCTATCTCTTCGAACTCTCCCAGGCCTTCACGTCCTTCTTCGAGACCTGCCCTGTGCTGAAGGCGCAAAGCCCCGAGATCAGGGACAACCGCCTCATGCTCTGCCGACTCACGGGTGACACGCTCAGGATCGGCCTCGACCTCCTCGGACTCGCCGCACCCGACCGGCTCTAGTGCGTGGGAAGATCCGCCGTTGGAAGCCCATGCGGGCGTCATAGATCGGCGGATGTCATCATCGGCAGGCGCACCGCTCAGGTGGAGCGGCTGCCACGCTTACCGGTCTCCTTGGCGGGTGCTGGACGGCGGCCGGCCGTAGGTCTGCCGGTACCGGGCCGCGAAACGGCCGAGATGGGTAAATCCCCACCGGAGGGCCACATCCGTGACGGTGGCCTGACTACCCGTCTCGGCGATACGGACCAGATCGGCGTGGGCGTGAGCGAGCCGTACGGAACGGAGATAGGCCATCGGGGTGGTCTGCAGGTGCTCGCGGAAGCCCAGTTGCAGGGTGCGGACGCTGACCCTGGCCGCGGCGGCGATGTCGCCGAGACTGATCGGTTCGCCGGCGTGATCCTCGCAATAGCGGGTCGCACGCCGAAGAGCGGCAGGAGTCCACGCGGCGGAGGGCTCGCCGAGTTCGTGGGAGTAATTGTGGGGCTGGGAGGAGAGCAAGGTGTGCAGCAAGAACTGCTCCAAGTGATGCTCGGCCAGCTTCGAGGCCGCGAAGGGCAGCGTCCCGCCCATACCGACTGACGCCAGCATTCTCAGCGCGTAACCGAGCGCGCCGGTGGCAACCACCCCCGGTTCGAACCGCAGTCTCTCCTTGGGAGGATCACCCAGGTACGTCTCAAGCGCTTCCTGCAGGAGTTCCGACGGAATCTGCATCAGCATCACTTCATGATCGAGACTCCACCGCATGTCTATCTTCTGCTGGGGACCTATGAGGGAGATCGGTGCGTTGACGTCGTCCCGCCCGTTGAGCGTCACCTCGCCGACCCCTCGCAACGGCATGATCACGTAGAAGTTGAACGACTCCGACGTTCCGGTATGAATTTCTGCCCCATATGACGCGGTGTATAAAGCGATCTTTCCTCTGTGAAGAAGCTGGTGTCGCGCACCGCGCGGATGCGGTTTGACAATCCGAAGGTAGTAAGATGGATATTGCTGCCCCAGTAGTTCTCGCAACTGATCGACATCTGCGGTGACAGCCAGGTGTTTTATCGATGGGACTGAGGCACGCCCCGATTCCCGCACATTCATATCTTTCATCGCGCTGATTTCCCCTACACACTCTGCCGACTGCCACGCCCCCGCGAGCAGTCGCGCCTGGTACTCGGCATGGAGGCTGCGTCGACCTGATCGTCGATCAGGGAACCGAGTTCGGCAGCATGGTGACGTGGGTTCCGGAATGCGCATGCCCACGTCATCTCCGCGGCGGAAGGACCCTGGACTCTTCCTCCCGCGGACAGCAGGCTAAGCGATGGATCGCGATACTGTACATCTGAATCCAGACATTTCTAATTACTTCTAAATAAATCACGCCTTGATGGGATTGTTGATAAATTGCCGACGTCGCCGCGAGGTAGTGGCCCGTGGACACCATGGGGTCCACGCCGGCGATCAGGGGTCGCCCGGACTCGACCATGAGCAGGTGTCGGAACCGGTCGTCATGGTGGACGAGCCAGCAGACCTTGTTCATCGCGTACGTACTCACCCAGCCCGTCGTCCGCCGAGTCGATCGACTCCCTGATCGTCCGTCCGATATCGAAGCACCGTCGCGCCGACGGCACCGGCGGCAAGAGACCGTCGGGGCGATCACACGGCCCGACCGTCTCCTCCGCAACACCGATCCCGAAGGTCGGAACCTCGGCGAAGTAATGGTTCAGATGATCGGAACTGACGATGAGGAGCACATCAGCGGCAGTACGCCGAAGGCTCCGGCCAACTCACCCATCGGCAACCGATCTCCTCGTGGGTAAGGGCTGCTTCATCACAGGCTCATGCCCGGAGTGTCCTCCGGCCGGCACCGAGGATGACGAGCAGCGACAATCCGGTGACGACGCCGGCGATGAGGAACCCGAGCGCGAAGTCCGATCCGGCCGGGACACCCGACACGGGGTCGACTCCGGCGGTGAGGAACCGCCTCCTACGCGCCGGCGGCGAGGCTCAGCGTGCCGAGAGCGGCAACGGCAAGGATTGGCGTCACCCAGGACGTGCAACGGCAAAGATCAGATCGGGTCGCCGCCATCGAGCACTACCGCAACAGCCATCCGGTCGCCATCCCTGACACCGGCTCGTTGTCCGGCGACCGGCTCGCCACGATCTCCTCATGGGCTTGAAGCCCTGGAACCCTCACGTATCCACTCGATCGTCAACGACCTCTTCATGCCGCTGGTCCAGTGGCAAAGCGGACAGCGCGAGCCCGACACCGGCGGTGCTCGCGGCCCAACCGCAGCAGCGGCGGCTCGTGCCGATTCAGGTGGTGGAGATCGTCCTCAAGTAGTCGGCCACCGCGTCGCCTGACCGGGTTCGTACGGCCACATAGCCGTCGGGGCGGACGAGGACGAGGGTGCCTCTGCCGGCGCCGTAGTGCTTGCTCGGCGGGCCTGGCTCCAACTGGTAGACGCGGATGCCGTCGCCGCAGAGTGCGTCCAGGCGCTCGGCCAGACCTGGCACCGTCGCGCCGAACTGGAGCAGCGTGAAGTGGGGGCCTCGGAAGAGGTCGAACAGCCGCGACGGCTCGCCGGTCACCGGGTGCCGGCACGGCGCGTCGGGTGCCCGATCGCCGGGACGGACCTTGCCCTTGTCGCCGACCGACAGCTCGGAGTCGCGGTACTTCACGTTGAGCTGGGAGGTCCTGCTGACGATCGCCTTGGTCACCGCGGGGCTGCGCATCAGCGGCAGGATGATCCGGTCCCGGAGGAAGGTCATCAGAGGCTTGGCGGAGAACAGCGCGGTCATACTGGCGCCGCTGGCCTTGAGCACGGATTCGGCCACCGGGCGGCGCTCCCGCTCGTAGGTGTCGAGCAGGCTGTCGGAGGCTTGGCCGCGTACCGCGAGGGCCAGCTTCCAGCCCAGGTTGTAGGCGTCCTGGATGCCGGTGTTCATGCCGAGGCCGCCCGCGATCGGGTGGACGTGGGCGGCGTCTCCGGCGATGAAGACGCGGCCGGCTCGGTAGTGGTCGGCGAGCCGTACCTTGTAGCTGAAGCGCGACCGCCAGGTGGCGTTGTGCAGGCGCACGTCCGTCCGGCCGGTGCGCTGCTCGAACAGGCGCTGGAAGAGCTCGAGCGAGGGCTCCTCCCCGGCGCCCTCCTCGCCGGGGCGTACGGTGAGGCCGAACTGCCACGACCGCGTACCGGGCAGCAGTGCGAGGCCCACGGAGGACTCATCGGCCGCGTACCAGACATAGGAGCCGTCGCGGGGCAAGCCGTCCACCTCCACGTCGCCGAGCAGGTAGTGCTCGGTCTCCGACACCAGACCGGGGAAGGCGATCCCGGCGGCCTCGCGCACGGCGCTGCTGCCGCCGTCGCAGCCGACGAGGTAGGAGGCGTGGATCTCCTCACCCGTGGCGAGTCGCGCGACGACCTCGCTGTCGGACTGCTTGAGGTCGGTCAGGTGCAGGCCGCGCTCCACCTGACCGCCCAACTCGGTCAGGCGGGCGCGGAGTATTTCCTCGGTGCGCCACTGCGGCAGCAGGACGAGCGTCGGGTACGGCACATCCGGCCGCGCGTGGACCCCGGCCAGGAGGTGCAGCTCCGCGATGAACCGGCGGTCCATGTAGATCCGCGCCGGCATCTCGGACGTCCCCGCGTCCAGGAAGTCCTGGACCACGCCGAGGTCGTCGAACACCTCCAGGCTGCGCGGCTGTATGCCCTTACCCCGAGACTGGCGGTGGAATTCGGGAGATTTGTCGATCACTCGGAAGGTGACGCCGCGCCGGGCCAGCTCGCAAGCCAGCGTCAGCCCGGTCGGTCCGCCTCCGACGATGAGCACCTCTACGTCGGTCATGCCTTCCCCCCATTCAGGACGGAACGTATCCGTTCCGTTTGAAGGATAGGCGTCCATCGAGCCGGGACGCAACCGTTCCGTCTCAGGGTACTATCGCCGATATGGCTGAGATCAACTCGCGTGGCCGTGGCGCCGCCGTGCTGCGCCAGACGGTCACCGACACCATCGTCGCGGCGGCGGTCGCCGAGCTGGCGGAGACGGGTTACGCCGGCATGTCGATGGGCGCGGTGGCCCGGCGGGCCGGTACGGGAAAGGCCGCGCTCTACCGGCGGTGGCCCTCGAAAGAGGCGATGGTGGTCGACCTCATCGAGGTCATCGCGTCCCGGCAGGTCCCGGCGGGCGGGGCCGGTGACCTGAGCAGCGACGTACGAGCCTACGTCCGAGCGGTGGCGGATACGCTGTCGGATCCCGTGGTCATGCGCATCGTGCTCGATCTGACCGCCGAGGCCGCTCGCAATCCCGGACTTTCCACTGCCTTCGACACCGCGATCCGGCAGCCGCGCAGGCTCGCGTGCGAGCGGTTTCTGCGGAGCGCGGTGGAGCGTGGCCAGTTGCCCGCCGACCTGAGCCTTGACCTGGCCCTCGACCTCCTGGTCGGGCTCACGCAGTGGCGTGTGCTCAACACCGGCCGGACCGTCGACGACTCCTACGTCGAGGCGACGAGCAAGCTGATCATCCAGGCGCTTCCGCTCTGCCTGGACGCCGGCTGATCGATCATGAGGCGGCTTCGGTGAATCGCCTATGGCCAGGTCACGATGGTGACGTCGTGCCGCTGTCCGGCACGAGTGGCAGGAGAGTTTCATAGAGGTCGCGAAGCTGGTCGGCGTCGACGGGAGGAAAGACGACAGTCGCTCCGACCGCGAGCAGGTAGGGCAGCAGGGCCGCCGTCCGCGCCTCCTCGTCGGTGGCGACGGCTGATCGCCACACCCGCTGGAGTGCGGACAGTCTGGCCTCGTCCAGGCGGGTCTGCACGGCACGCACCTCCGCATCCCAGGTCGCCCACGCCCGCACCGCGATATCGAGCTCTGGACGATAAAGCCCTGTGCTGCCAGGGCGGACGAGTGTCGTCAGCCGGGCGAGGATCACCCGGGCACCAGCCGATTCGCCGACGTCGGCGATCGCGTTTTCGAGCGTGTCGATCGACAGGCGCTCGACCTGGTCGAGAAGCGCTTTTTTGTATCCCTCGGCACCGTCGAAGTGATGGTGGAACGACCCTTTCGACAGGTTGAGCCGAGCGGCGATCCGGTCGATGCGAATCCCTGCCGCGCCTTCTTCCGCGAGTACGTGCAAGCCTTCGTTCAGCCACCGGTCTCGTGCCGTGCTCATCCGGTAAACGTACCATCGGGTATGGAGGAGTCCGCGCTCGCCGAGGCACAGGCGAGCTTCATGCCATGAAGCTGGAGACGCCGACTGCGACGCAGATCAGCAGCATGACGGTGGCGTTGAGGAAGAGGTTGCGGCCGAAGTCCCGAGCCGCGATGTGCATCGCGATGGCGACCACGAAGTAGAGGACGAGTGCGGCACAGGTCACGGCACCGAGGTACGGCAGCCAGATGCCCAGAATCAGACCGGCCGCGGCGGCGAACTTCAGCGGCGGCATGATCCACCAGTGACGTCGCGGAAATCTCACGTCTTTGAAGCACTGGGCGATGAACGGGACGGGCTTGATGCACATGACGGCGTCGCCGGCCTGGATGATCGCCAGGACGACGACCGGCCAGATCGGATCGGGCAATGCTGACACGGCTCTCCTCAGACAGTGGATCGATGACCACGCGCTAGGACCGTACCATACCGTATAGTACGGTCCTCTCGCTCAAGCAGGTCCGGCACTCCCGGCTCGCTGTCGGCGCGTGTCTTCCCGCGTGCCCAGGAGCGGCAGGCCGGCCGCGTACCGCCGAAGGAAAGCCGCGGTCGGGGTGTCCGCGGTCGCGACGGTGTCCGGGGTGCCCGCCGCGACCACCGCACCCCCGTCCGGACCGGCGCCGGGCCCCAGGTCGATCACCCAGTCCGCGGACGCGGCGACGGGGATGTCATGCTCGGCCACGACGACGGTGTTGCCCGAGTCGAGCAACACGTCGAACGCATCGACCACCCGCTGAATGTCGGACGGGTGCAGGCCCGAGACGGGTTCGTCGAGAACGACCAGGCCGGCCCTGCGGCTCGCGGCGCCTCGCTGGATCGCCGACGCCAGTTTGAGCCGCTGGGCCTCACCCCCGGACAACTCCGTTGCGCTCTGGCCGAGTTGGAGATAGCCGAGCCCGACCTGGTCCAGGGCGCCCAGGATCTCCGCGAGCTGCCGGGGCGCGGAGAACCGCTCCACGGCCTCGGCGACGGTCAGCTCCAGGACCTGATCGATGGCCAGCCCTTGATACCTGATGTCCAAGGCTTCCGGCTGGTAGCGCCGCCCCTCGCACGCGTCGCAGACCACCCACACATCCGGCAGAAAGTGCATGTCGACCAGCTTGCGGCCGTATCCCGTACAGGTCTCGCAGCGGCCGCCGTTCGCGGTGTTGAAGCTGAACCAGGAGGCGTCGACCCCGCGCCCACGTGCCACGTCGGTTTCGGCGAACAGCCTGCGAACGATGTCGAACGCCTTGCTGTAGGTGGCCGGGTTGGAGCGCGGGGTCCGCCCGAGCGGTTCCTGATCGACGACGGCGACCCAGCTGAACCCCTCGATGCCGGTCACCTCCCGCACCAGGTCGGTCGCCGTCGCGTCCAAGGCGGCCGCCACGCTCGCCGCCAGCGCACCGAGCAGGCTGCTCTTGCCGCTGCCGCTCACCCCGGTCAGGCAGGTGAGCCGACCGGCAGGAAACCGCACCTGGTCCGCGGTCACGTTGTGCGCACGCAGGTCGTGCAGCTGCACCCAGCCGGTGCCGGCCCCGACCGGGCGGCGGGTCCGGCGTAGCCGCGGCCCCTGGCCGGCGAGGTAGCGCCCGGTCAGCGACGTCGGGTGGGCGGCCGCGTCGGCGGGAGGGCCCGACACGAGGACCTCACCGCCGAGGCGACCGGCGCCGGGCCCCATGTCGATCACCCAGTCGGCCCGGGCGATCAGCTCGGGATCGTGCTCGACGAGAAGCACCGTGTTACCGGCCGCGCGCAGTTCCAGGGCGATGTCGAGCAGGTGCGCCTTGTCCGCGGGATGCAGCCCGGTCCCGGGCTCGTCCAGCACGAAGATGATGCCGCTCAGCTCGGTGCTGAGCTGGGCGGCGAGCCGGGTCCGCTGCAACTCGCCGCCGGACAGCGTCGCCGCGCTCCGGGACAGCTGGAGATGGGCCAGGCCGAGCCGGTCCAGGATGCCGAGCCTGCGGCCCAGGTCCTGCAGCAGTGGCTCGCCCACCTCTCGCTGCCGGGAGCTCAGGTCGTCCGCCACCCGTTTCGCCCAGTTGCGCACCTCCCGTACTTCCACCTCGATCAGGTCGGGGTAGGTCAACCCGCCGAGCCGCACGGACCGGGCCACCTGGTCGTACCCGCTGCCGCCGCAGGTGCCGCAGGGCCGCTTGCGCATGTACGGCAGGTAGCGCTGCTTGGCGCTGGACGTCTGGGCGTTCACGAACACCCGCTCCACCTCGGCGAGCGCTCCCCGCAGCGGCTCGCTGGAGGTGTAGGTCACCAGAGCCGTCTCGTTCTTGTTCGTCATGTTGATGGTCGCCTCGATCTTTTCGTCGCCCGTGCCGTACAGCACGCAGTGACGGAACTCCTCGGGCAACGACCGCCACGGCCGGTCGAGGTCCACGCCCCGCTTCTCGGCGAGCGCCGGTACGAACGCGTGCTCCCCCGATCGCCACTTCGCGTACCAGGGCGAAGCCCCTTGGAAGAGCGGAAGGTCCGGATGGGTGATCACCAGGTCCTCCTGCGCCTGCCAGCTCCCACCCACCCCGTGGCAGTCCGCACAGCTCCCTTCCGGCGTGGTGCGGTCGAAGTGAGCGGTGGTCAGATGTCCGTCTCCGCCGCCCGCCGCCGGGTCCGCGTCGATCCCTGGAAGGCGCGAGTACAGCAGCCCCAGGTGCCCGTCGATGCCGGTGATCGTCGCGACCGTGGAGCGCGGGTTGCGGTTCAGCCGGCGCTGGTCGACCGCGAGCGTCGCGCCGAGTCCGAGGATGCGGTCGACCTTCGGCCGGTTGCGCTGGGTGATGTACTGCCGGACGAACGGCGAAAGACCCTCCAGATACCGCAGTTGGGCCTCGTTGTGCAGCGTGTCGATCGCCAGCGAGGTCTTGCCGCTGCCGCTCACCCCGGTGAAGGCGACGAGCAGTCCCTTGGGGATGCTCACCGACACATCCCGCAGATTGTTGGTACGAGCCCCCACCACGTCGATGGTCTCGCGCACCATGCTCGCGATGTCCCGTACGAATGCAGTCAACCTTCGTCCACCTTTCACACGCCGCTGATCAGTGAACCCATGCTCGCCTCAAGACCCGACACCGGATGTCATGTTTTCCAGACAGGTCGTAGAGCGGGTGGGCGGGCGGCGGTCCGCTTACCAGGTCACCGGCAGCGTGCGCAGACCGTACACGGCGCTGAAGATCCGGAAGTCGGCCTGCTTGTCAGGTTCGGCCAAGGCCAGGCTTGGGAAGCGGCGCAGCAGGGCCGGGAAGGCGATGCGCATCTCCATCCGGGCCAGCGGCGCCCCGAGACAATGGTGCACACCGTGGCCGAAGGCGACGTGGCCGGCGGCTTCCCGGGTGATGTCGAAGGTATCGGGATCGTCGATGAAGGCCCCGTCACGGTTGGCGGCCGGCAGCGAGAGCATCACGAGCGAGCCCGCTGGGATGGTGTGCCCGGCGATCTCCACGTCCATCGTGGTCGTGCGCGGCGGCAGTACCTGCACGATGGACAGCCAGCGCATCAGCTCCTCGACGGCGGGCTCGATCCGCGCCGGATCCTCGCGGATCATGGCGAGCTGGTCCGGATGCCGTAGCAGGGCCAGGGCGCCCAGGCCGAGCATGTTGGAGGTCGTCTCGTGCCCGGCGAGCAGCAGCAGTCGCGCGATGCCGATGAGCTCGTCGGTGCTGAGGTCGTCGCCGTGCTCGCGCACCAGCATGCCGAGCATGTCCTCGCCCGGGTCCGCCTGCGCGCGGGCGACCAGGCCGGCCATGTAGGCGCGGTCCTCCCGCAGCGTCGCGCCGCGCTGCTCCATCGGCAACGAGGTGTCCAGCAGCCGAGCGGAACGGTCCTGGTACTCGGCGCGGTCGGCGTAGGGCACGCCCAGCAGCTCGCAGATCACCAGCGACGGCACCGGCAGCGCGAAGTGCGCCACCAGATCGGCCGGCCTGCCCGCCCGCTCCAGATCGTCCAGCGCCGCCTCGACGATCTCGCTGATCCGCGGCTCGAGCCCGCGCATCCGGCGCACCGTGAACTCCGGGGTGAGCATCCGGCGCAACCGCGTGTGCTCCGGCGGGTCGAACCCGATCATCTGCCCGGCCCGCAACCTGGCCAGTTCGTCGGCGTCCTCCTGCCCGGATCCCGGGAAAGGCGTGAGGGCACTGCTGAACCGGGCCGGATCCGACAGCACCTGGCGAACATCCTCGTGCCGGCAGACCAGGTACGCGGGCACGCCGAACGGCGTCTCCATGCGCACCACACCCTCACCCTCGCGAGCCTGGGCCAGCTCCTTGACCGGGTCGAACCCGTTCCGCCGCATCTGCAGCGGCAATTCCGGCGCTTTCGTCATCGTCCGTCCATCCATCCTGTGATCAGTGTGAGACCGCGCCCGTCAAGATCATCTTTTATCGCCCGGGCGCGACTCGCTGTTACCGGTGCCGCGGTCCTGCGGTCCACGGCCGGAGCTTGTCGGGGTTGCGTACGGCCCAGATGTGCTTGATCCGGTCGCCTGCGAGGCCGAACGCGTACACCGACACGGTGACGCCGTCCAGCTGGGCGATCAGGCCGGGCCGGCCGTTGACCGTACGCTCCAGGAGCGTCAGGTCGCGGAGCCTGCCATCGAGATTGAGCAGTGAACGCGCGATCTGCTCAACGCCTTCGACCGGGCGGAGCACGGCGCCGACCACGCCGCCGCCGTCGGCGATCACCGTGGCGTCGGGGTCGAGCAGGGCCATGAGGGCGTCGATGTCCATCTCTTCCCACGCCTGCTTGAAGTCCCTGACGATCCGGGCCTGCCGGGCCGCCGGAGTCACGGGCGCCTGCGCGGCACGGATGCGCCGGCGGGCCGAGGAGGCCAGTTGGCGGCACGCCGCCGGGGTACGGCCGACGATCTCGGCCACTTCGGCGAAGGAGTACCGGAAGACATCGTGCAGGACGAACGCGACGCGCTCGGCCGGGGTCATCGACTCCAGCACGACGAGGAAGGCCATGTTGACCGACTCGTCCAGGGTGATCCGATCGGCCGGGTCGGCGGTGGTGCCATCCGGCCGCCCGGTGATCCACTCCCTGGGTTCGGGCAGCGGCTCGGGGATCCATTCGCCCACATACGTCTCGCGCCGGGCCCGTGCCGAGGAGAGCACATTGAGACAGAGCCGGCCGACGACCGTGGTCAGCCAGGCGCCGGGGGATGCGATGGCGTCCTGCTGCTGCCGGGACATGGCGCACCAGCGGGTGTACGCCTCTTGGACGACATCCTCGGCGTCGGCCAGGGAACCGAGGAGCCGGTACGCGAGATTGATCAGCTGACGCCACTCGCTCGTGATCGCGGCCGGGCCCGGCTCGGATGGAGTGGTCATGGTGTCCTTGCCATCGTGCGCTGACTCCTTGGGTTTCGGTCCGCTCTCACTGATCCGACAAGACAGCGCGGTGAACTGTGAGGCCGGCGCGTCGCCTCACATTCCGCAGTGCTGCGTGGTCGGACCAGCGAGACGCCATTCAGCGCGCAAGACATGCGGATCGTCGCCGCAGCCACTTCGAAGTCGCTCACAACGCAAGACGAAGCTCATGAACATGCCAGATCGATTTGACGAGGAGGCTGAGATGAGAAATCAAACAGCCAGAACGGTCCAGCACACGACGGACGAGAAACCGGCCACCGTCACACGAAGCGGCTGGAACTGGAGCCGGATCCGCCCCATCGCCTTCTGGGCCACCACGTTGGTCATCGTCGCCGAGTTGGCCGCTGGATCGGTGTGGAACCTGGTGCCGATCGAATGGGTGGAAGCCCAGTTGCGCCACCTGGGATACCCGCACTTCTTCGCCTATGTTCTGGGCGTGTGGCAGGCCGGTGCGGCCGTCGCGATCATCGCGCCCGGGCTCCCGCTGATCAAGGAATGGGCCTACGCGGGTGCCTTTTTCCTGTGGTCGAGTGCCGTGGTGTCGCATCTGATGGTCGGCGACGGTCTTCGGACGTGGGGGCCGCCGCTGATGTTCGGGACGTGCGCCCTCGCTTCGTGGGCGCTGAGGCCCGCCGACCGTCGATTCCCGACGACGCGGCTCCGCCGGTATCGCCCTGCCGACGACGGACAGGACTGGGCCGGTCCGTCGGTAACCCGTCCACGCGCTTGGGCCGTTCCGATCGGGCTCCTCGTGATTCTGTACGCCGTCTCGTTCCTCACGCTGCCCGCGGCCGAGGCCATGACGCACGGGTGGGCGGTTGACCTCGGCTGGATCGAAAAGTAACGGCCCCGAGGGCCGGCGGCGAGGTCCCGGCGCTGGCGGCCTCGGTCAGGAGGTCCACCGGCGGCCGGTCATCGGGGTCCTTCCCGGGTCAGGTGCGCCACGCACAGATCGGGTTCCGCGAAGGGGTCGAGCCGGTCGACCGTGACCGGGGAGCCCCAGGCGTCCAGCGCGCCCCGCATCAGGCCGAGGTGGATCGAGCAGGCGATCTGGGGCTTGCTCGAGGCGAGTTCGAGGAACGGGCAGTTCCTCAGCCTGATCTGTGACGGGCCACCCTCCGGGTGGGCGTGGGGTCGGTCGTCGTCGAGTTCGGGGGCGAACCCGAGGGTGTCGAGCAGCGACACCAGCCGGCCGACAGGCTCCCCGCCGACCTGACCGTCACCGTGACCCGATGAGCCGCCGTGATCCGATGAGCCGCCGTGCTCTGACGAGGCGCCGTGCTCTGACGAGGCGCCGTGCTCTGACGAGGCGCCGTGGCGGCTGCCCCAGGCCCGGCCGGCCGCGATGGCGCGGCCGCGTGGGTCCGGGTCGGCGTCGAGGGTGTCGGCCAGGACCTCGGCGAGCAGCCGGTAATGGCGTGGTCCGCTCGGATCCATCACGCGAACCGCACGGAAGAGTTGCGGAGGGCGTCCCGGGGTGCGGCGGACGGTCTCGGCGCGCTCGACCTGGCCGTTCTCGATCAGCGTGTCCAGATGGAACCTGACCGTGTTCAGATGCACCCCCAGCCGGTCGGCGATCTCGGCGATCGACACCGGCCCCGGCGCGCCACGGATCAGCCGCAGCACCTCGCCGCGTCGCCCTGCCGGCTCCAGGCCACCCCCGGCCGGTCGTGCCATCGTCATGCCCTAGAGTTTACACAACATCGAGTTGTAGAAACTCTCTCGGAGGAGGAATCGTGCACTCACCTGCCCCCACCGATCAGGAGCTGGACGTCCGGCCGCTGCGCAAGCCGGACAAGCACCCGACGATCTTCGCCACCTACCAGGCCCTGCCCGTTGACGGCTCGTTCGTACTGGTCAACGACCACGATCCCAAGCACCTGCGGGAGGAGTTCGAGGCCGACCATGCCGGCAGCTACCGGTGGGAATATCTGAACACCGAAGTCCGGGACTGGCGGATCCGGATCACCAAGCTGGCCACTACGCCGCTCCCCCGGATCCTGGTCGACACCGACCGGTTCACCGCCGAGGCGGACGTGACC
The DNA here is from genome assembly GCF_035920485.1 of Nonomuraea glycinis. Taxonomy (GTDB): domain Bacteria; phylum Actinomycetota; class Actinomycetes; order Streptosporangiales; family Streptosporangiaceae; genus Nonomuraea; species Nonomuraea glycinis. The sequence goes on along the minus strand of NZ_CP109166.1, from coordinate 5,977,794 downwards.
GGCGCCGCATGGAAACTCCAGGTCAGGGAGCGCGACCTGGACTCCGACATCGTCGCCCTGACGCCCGGCGGGACGATCGAGGCCCACACCGGCCCCAACCTCGACGTCCTCATCCACGTCCTGGCCGGCAGCGGACGGCTCACCACCGAACTCGGCGGCATCGACCTCGAACCCGGCGCACTACTGTGGCTGCCGCGCCGTGCCCGGCGTCAGTTCACCGCCGGGCCCGACGGACTGCGCTACCTCGCCGTCCGTCAACGCCGCCAAGCGCTCGTCCTGGACCCCGGCCAGAGCGGGACCGATCGGCCCGCACTCACGTCCCGCGGGAGCGCGGCCCGGACAGAGCCTCACCGTTGAGGCGAGTGGCCAGCTCACCGCGGTTGGTGATGCCGAACTCCACGTAGACGTGCCGCAGATGGTTGTCGACGGTACGGGCCGAGATGCCTAATTGCTCGGCGATGTCCTTGCTGGACATCCCCTGTACGGCGAGCAGCGCGATCTCCTGCTGCCTCCGGGTGAGCCGGGCGCCGCTGCCACCTGTGGCGAGAGCGGGAGTCCTGGCCCCCTCGCAGCGGGCCGCGAGCAACTGTGCGCGGAGCGCGGCGGCCCGGGCGCGGCGGGAGTCACCGGCCTGCCCCAGGATTCCGGCGGCGACACTGGCCGCCTCGGCGGCCAGGAGGTCGGCGCCGATGGCCTCCATCTCCCCGGCGGCGGTGAGCAGCCGGTAGGGGCATCCGGCGGCCCAAGCGGCGGCCAGGCCGGCCCGCGCCCGGTGGAACCGGCCGCCGATCGCCTCGGCGATCTCCGCCAGCCGCCCGGCGGCCTCGCCCGCTCCGCCGAGCCGGACGAGGTCGGTCAGCAGGACGGACTCGAACGCGACCTGCCCGCGTGTCCGCGCCTCGTCCGCCGCCGCGGTGAGGACGACCCGGGCGTGGGAGAGCTCGCCTCGGACGGCGTGCACCCAGGCCACGCCCAACCGCTCCTCGGGCATGTGCACCGCGCACGTCAGCCGGTCGTACTCGGCCAGGGCGGCGTCGGCCGCGTCCAGATCGCCCTGCAGAGCGGCCGACGCGGCCAGCCCGGAGAGCGCCAGCGGCAGGACGATCGCGGTGTAGGGGCGTGCCGCTCGGGCGAGCTCGGCGTACCAGCGGCGGGCCTGCCCGGGATGGCCCGCCAGCCACGCGGCACGTCCCAGTTGGAAGGCGAGGAGTCTCTGCTCGGGGCTCGGCAGGCCGTGAGCGAGCGTCCGGTAGGCCTGCTCGCCCACGGCCCGGCTCTCGGCCAGGTGACCGCTCTCCGCCAGAGCCAGCGTGAGGACGGACTGGTGCGCCGCCTCGTGGGTGGTCATGGAGTACAGCTCGGCGTCGACGGCCGCGCTGACGGAGGTGGCGCGCCGGGCCCAGGTCACCGCCTCCTCGCCTCGGCCCAGGAACGCCAGCGTCGCCGACTTGGTCGTGGCGGCGATCAGCCACGTCATCACGTCCGGTCCCGGCCCGGATTCCAGGGGCAGGCGCGAGCACAGGTCGAGGCCGCGCGGGAACTCCCCCAGGGCGAAGCAGCCGGCGGCCTCGGTGGCGGTGAGCGCTTGGTGGCCGGAAGGGCTCGTGACCCGGTGCCGGGCGGCTTCGATGACCTCGCGGACCGTCCGTCGCGAGGCGCCGAGTCCCCAGATGAGGTTCTGCACGCGCAGGGCCGTCACGAGCAGCGTCTCCTGCTCGTCGCCGGCCGGCCCGCCCGCCTGCGACAGTACGGTCTCGGCCTGCGTGAACTCGCCCGCCTCGTACAGCGTCTTGCCCAGGAGCAACCGGTAGGGAACGCCGTGCCATTCTTCGGGTACGGCGCGCAGGAGGGAGAGCGCGCCGGCGTAGGCGCGCGTATGGATGGCCAGGGCCGCGGCCCGCATGAGCAGCGCCGGGTCCGCCGTTCCGGTGGCCGCCAGCCGGTAGGTGGCCAGGCGCATCGCGTCCTCACGCCGCCGGGCCCCGCCTCTCTCCAGCAGGGAGAGGTGGCGCAGCAACGTTTCCTGGCGCCGGAGCGTGGTGATGTCGGCGCGCAGCACCTCGCCGTAGAGGGGGTGCGCCAGCCGGACGGCGGTGCGCCGCCGTTCCCGGTGCATGACGATCAGCCCTGCCTGTTCGAGTTCGTCCAGGGTCCGGGGCTCGGCGCCGGTGGTGAGCTGGGCCACGGACAGCGGCTCGCACAGCGCCAGGGCTTCCAGCACGTCACGGCCCTCGGGCGACGCGACGGAGAGCCGGGAGCGGATGAGATCGGTCAGGCGCCGCGTCCCCGGCAGCCGGCCCGGGGCCATCTCCCACACCTCGCCGTCGCAGGTCAGGATCCCGCCGGTCATCGCTCCGATCACCAGCTCGCGCAGGTAGAGCGGATTGCCGCCGCTGGCGGTGAACAGCCGGCTGACCGTGTTACTGCCCACGTGCCTTCCGAGGACCCGTTCCAGCAGCGTCTCGACCTGCGAACGCTCGAGATCGACGAGGTCCACCTGCTGCACCGGGTCCCCGTACGACAACGCCGCCACCGCCGGGCCGGACGGCTCCCCTGAGCGCACCGAGCCGAGGAGGAAGATCACCCCGGCGTCCATCAGCTGCCGCAGCAGCACCGCCGAGGTCGCGTCGAGCAGGTGCAGGTCGTCCACTCCGATCACCATCGGAGCCGGGTTCGTTCCGGACCCGGACAGCAGTCGCGCCACCGATGCGAACCCCGTGACCGGATCGGACAGGTCCGCCTCCGTGGGCAGCAGATGAGCGACGGCTCCCAGGGGGATCGAGGCGGCGGCCGCGGTGGCCACCGCACGGCCGATGCGCCGGCCGGCTGCCTCCGCCCGCTCCAGGCACTCCTCGATCAGGCGGGACTTTCCGGCTCCCGCGGGTCCGAAGACGATGAAACCTCTGCCCCGGGGGTCTTCCAGGGACGCGTCGAACCTCTCCAGTTGCGACGCGCGCCCTACGAACGGCCAACGCCCCAGCACGCTCTTCTGGCCCATCCCGTAGTACCTCCGCCAGTCCCGCGACTTCGGCGTCTGGGATGAATTCGTTGGTGTGCGGTCTCTGTCACAAGCGTCGTTCAGACCATATGTCAGAAATATCAGGATATCGAATTTGTTTCCTGAACCTGTCTCCCGATCCAGGGGCGGGAGAATATATATCCGGACAATCGGCCTCGATTTCGGATAGCCGAAACAAAGCGAAATGCAGAGGGAACTCCTGAGACAGTGCCAGTGCCGGCCGGAAGTTGAGTAGTCATCACTCATGACCGCTCGCCAGCGGCCTCCCCATGCTGATGGGCGAACCGCCATCTGTCCGCTCCGCACGGCATGCCGTCCGCGGACCGGCGGTCCGCCCCGGGCCCACCGTCAGCGTGGACGGCCGCCCCCCGTTTTCCGGCCCCGGGCGGAAGAACCGTTCCACCGATTACCAAAGGGGTCATAGGAATGCTGTTCCGCCTGCTCGGAAGCGTACGGATCGAGAACGCGAGAACATCCATGAGCGTCAAGTCGGCGCCGGTCAGGGGAGTGTTCGCCGCCCTTCTCCTGGAGGAGGGGCGATCGGTTCCCGTAGAGCGGCTGATGAGGTCTTTGTGGGATGAATCTCCCGACTCGGCCCGAAAGAACCTCCGTCTGTACATGGCCCGCTTACGGCGCCAGTTGACGGCTCTCTCCCTGCAGGAGCGCTTGGTCACCCTACGGGGCGGTGGCGGAGGGTATCGCCTGCTCATCGAGCCGGACGAGGTCGACTCGATCAGGTTCAAGCGGCTCGCCGCCCAGGGCTTCGCCGAGTTGCGCGCCCGCCGCACCGACGCGGCCGAGGCGACGTTCAAGGAGGCGCTCGGCCTGTGGCAGGGGCCCGCGGGGCAGGACTGCGCCGCCTCCGAGCAGATGAGGGCCCGCTTCGCCGCCCTCGACGAATTGCAGCTGACGGTACGAGAGCGCCTGGTGGAAGCCCGCCTGGGCCTGGGCCGCACGCTCGACCTCGTGCCCGAGATCCATGACGTCCTGGCCGCGGCGCCTTTCCGGGAGACCTCGTGGGCTCACCTGATGCGCGCGCACTATCTCGGCGGCAACGCGGCAGGCGCGATCTCGGCCTGGAACTCCGCCACGGCGACACTCAGCGACCACCTCGGCCTGGACCCCTCCGCCGAACTGCGTGAACTTCACCTCTCCGTGCTCCGCCGGGACGACGACGCCATCCGCGGCCCCTCCTCCCGCCTTCAGGACGAGGACCGGGGTCCGGCCCCGGCTGGGTCTCCCGCCGGGGCCGGGTGGCAGTTCCGGTGAGCATCGGCAGGGCGCTCTCTCCGGCTATCCGCCGGTGAGAGCGCCGACCACCTTGCCGACCACGTCCGTCGCGGGCACGTACCCGAACCGGCGGGAGTCCAGGCTCTGCCCCGGATTGTCGCCGAGCAGGACGAGGCACCCCTCGGGGACCGAGGTTTCGCCCGCCCTGCGGGGCACCGAGGCGGGGACGGGATCCCCCGGGACGGCGGCGACCCTTTTGACGACCCTGCTGACGACCCTGCTGGGGGCGGGGCCGGACGAGGGCGCCGCCCCGTACGCCGGGACGGCCACGATGTCGGCCACGACGATGTCTCCCGCGCGGATCCGGCCGGCGGGCAGACGCCGTACCAGCAGCTTGTCGCCGGGCCGGTGGGTGGGATGCATGCTGGTGCCCGAGATGGTCGCCACCAGGAGGTTCCGGCGAGCCCAGAGCACCGTCGCGGCACCGGCCGCGAGCGGCATGAGGATGAGGGCGAGCGGAGCGGTCACCGGCCCGCCTGCCCGGGAAGGACCTCCAGGTAGCCCTCGGCCTGCAGGGAGAACAGGTCGGCGTAGGTGCCGCCGCGGGCCACCAGTTCCTCGTGGGTGCCGGACTCGACGACGGTCCCCTCGTCGAGCACGACCAGCAGGTCGGCCTCGCGCACGGTGTTGAGCCGGTGGGAGATCAGCACGTTGGTACGGCCCGTCCGGCGCTGCCGCAGCGTGCGGTGGATCTCGTACTCGGCCTCGGCGTCCAGGCCGGAGCTGGGTTCGTCCAGGATCATCAGATCGCACCCGGCACGCAGGTGCGCGCGGGCCAGGGCCAGCCGCTGCCACTGGCCGCCCGACAGGGTCACGCCGATGGCGCCGGAGGTGTCCTCGGCGGTCTCCTCCCCCTGGAAGAACAGTCGTGACAGCAGGGTGTCGTAGGAGCGGGGCAGGCGGCTGACGAACGCGTGCGCTCCGGCGTCGGCGGCCGCGGCGGTGACGCGCTCGCGGTCGTGCAGGCGCTCCAGATCGCCCAGGCCGATGTTCTCGGCCGCGGTCAGGTCGTACTCCATGTAGTCCTGGAACACCACGCCGATGCGGGCACGCAGTTCGGCGGGGTCCAGTTCGCGCAGGTCGACGCCGTCCCACAGAATCGAGCCGCGCTCGGGGTCGTACATCCGGCACAGGAGTTTGATCAAGGTGCTCTTGCCCGCGCCGTTCCGGCCGATCAGACCCACTGTCCGGCCCCGCGGGATGGTCAGGTCGAGGCCGCGCAGCGCCCAGGGATGGTCGGGAGAGTAACGGAACCAGACATCGCGGAAGACGATCCCGCGGGCCAGCGGCGCGATCGCCCGGGGCGAGGGGGCGATGGGCAGGTCGGGTCCGGCGGCGATCACCTGCACGTAGTGATCGAACAGCAACAGTTGACGGTGGCACTGGGCGATGGTGTGCACCAGTGACACACTCGCGCTCTGCACGCCGGCCACCGAGGCGACCAGCAGCGAGATGTCACCGACGCTGATCCGGCCGCCGGCGGCGGCCAGCACCGCCCACAGCAGCGCCCCACCCGACACCACGGCGCTCCCCAGACCGATCAGCGCCTGGACGCCGACCTCGCGGCGGTCCATCCGGCGGTTCTCCCTGTCGGCCAGGCGCCGCTGGGCCGTCATGAGCTCGCGCAGGTAGGTGCCGATGCCGAACAGGCGAATCTCCTTGGCGGCCTGCGCGTTGGTCAACAGGTCGCGAAAGAACATCTCCCGGCGTTCGATCGGGCTCAGCCGCCATGACAGACCGGCCCGGCGGCGGGCCAGCGACAGCTCCACGGCCAGCATCGGCAGGACAGAGGCGAGGATCAGCGCGGGCAGCCAGGGGGAGATGACCAATAGCGACCCCAGGAAGCCCAGTCCGGTGACGACCGCGCGGACGATCGACAGGACGGCGGTGACCATCGCCCCAGGGGTGGTGGCGCCGTGCAGCAATGCCATCTGCATCCGGTTGAGGAAGACCGGGTCCTCGAAACGGGCCATGCCCACGAAGCTCTCGGCCGTGATGAACAGGCGTTCCTGGGCCCGGAGTCCGACGCGGCGTTCGATCTCACGGGAGGCGTACTGGGTGACGTGCGGAATCAGACCGGTCACCAGGATCGTGACGGCGAGCGCGATGCCTTTCTCCGCCACCGTGGCGGGAAGGGCTCCGGCGGTGATGTCGTCCAGCACCAGTTTGGTCAGCCAGGCCGTCACGACCGGTGCCGGCGAGGTGGCCAGCGTGAGCGTGCCGAAGACCGCGGTGAACAGCGGGCTGGCCTGCCAGCTCAGCCGTAACGCGAGAATGATCTTCCGCATGGGTCAGACCGTTTCCAGAGCGGCCGCCGCGTCCTGGATCAGGGTGCCGGAGGCGCGGACGACGCCGCCGGGGTCGACGATCGCCAGCGCCGGATAGGCCTTGACCCCCAGCGACCCGCACACCGGCCCGCCGTGCATCTTCTCCACCACCACGGTGGCCACCGGCTCCAGGAGCGCGGCCTTCTCGGCGGCGCCGTCGGTGCCGACCACGAGGGCGAGCACGCGCTCACGGCCGGCGAAGGCCGGGGCGAACCTGATGAACTCGGGCAGCCTCTCGTCGCAGGCGGGGCATCCGACGGAGAACGCGGCGACGAGGGTCGACGCGTCGGCGAAGAACCCCTCGTCGAGAGGCGTACCGTCCGTGGCGGCGGTACGGAAGGCGCCCAGCCGCTCCCCCGCTTCGCGCATGACCACGAAAGAACCACCGGGCAGCGGATGGCCGGCCGGGGGCGCGGCGGCCTGCCGGGACAGCAACTCCCCCTGCGCACGCAGCAGCCGGGCCACTCCCACGGTGAGTACGAGATTGAGCACGCACAGCACCACGACTGCGCCGACGAGCACCACAACGATATTCGACATGATCATCCTCTGTAGTTCCACGGTTGCCCGTGCGTCGTTGTCCGCGACGGTCAGACGAGTGGCCGGAACAGCTCGGTCATGTCGTCGGCGAGCAGCACCAGAGCGGCCCCCGCCAGGCCGGTGACCGCCGCCGCCGCGACACCGGCCGGCTCCAGCGCGAGGGATGCGGACGCGGTGCCGAAAGAGAGCACCGCCCCCGTCAGCGAGGCGACGAGCAGCGCCCCGTTGTGGACGAGCCGGCCCCGCCCCACCGGCGTGGACGAAGGGCCGAAGCAGTTGCAGATCACGCGCCGGCGGGATCGTACGGCCGCCGCGATCGCGCCCGTGAAGGCGGCCAGCAGCACCGCCGCGATCACGAACCCGGCGCCGACCGTGGCCGGAACGGCGAGCAGCACGGCCGCGGTCAGCTCGCCCGCGACGACCGCGGGCGGCACGAGAGCCCCCGGCACCAGGGGCACCCGCGGCGCCAGTTCACCGGCGGCGGCGCGGAAGGAGGCGTAGGCCCCCCGGCTGCGCAGCTTGCCCGCCGCCGAGACCACGAAGACCACACCGACCAGCAGCCGGCAGCAGACCAGGACGTACTCCATGAAAACCCCTAATCTGGAGGGGGCGCCGCGACTCTTCGCCAGTCGCGGCGCCCCGTCCCTCCCTGATGGCGGAGGGCACTCACATACCGGTCCGACCGGGGCGGCCCGATCACCGGACGGCTCAGCTCAACTCAGCACAGGAACGGCGGGCAGGGGGAAGGCGGGCACGGGTGGTAGGGGACCCACGGCCCGTACTGTGAGGTGTTCCCACCACAGATCGGCGTGCCGCACGGCAGCGTCTCCAGCACCTGCGTCACACCGTCGCAGACCTTGATCCGCCGCAAACCGATCTGGTTGTACGGGGCGCCCCCCACCGGAGGGCAGGAGATCTGCTGCCAGCTTTCGACGCATGCCATCGCCTGCGCCTTCGTGCTGGGGACCAGACTCTCCAGCAGTCGGTCGGCGAACGACCGAACGGTTCGAACCATCGATTGACCCTCTTTCTCATGACGACTCCCTCTTTTCAGAGGGGCCGAACGCTGGGATACGGATCAATTTAGGAGGCTCTGGCATGGGAACCGCATACAAGCGGCATGGCGGACGAACACGTCGAAGTCGCTGAGAGTGCCCCGTGATGTGGGTCAAGGGTTCCCCAGTTCGCCGCCCGCCTGTGCGAGGTTGTTCGGCCTTGGCCGGACGCGGAAGTGCTCCGCCGCCCAGGCGTGCTGCCCGGGTGGCACTCGCGGACCGTACCCGCCTCGGCGCGACGGGACGATCCGGCGACCGGACCGAAGGGAACCGGGCGGCGGAACAACGACTGGCGCCCCCGAGAGCTGGGGCGATCCTTTTCCACCGGTCAGTCAGGGAGACCTGCTGAACTGTCGCAGGCTCCTTACCCGACCACAAACGAGCATTTCGCATGATTTTCGGCCTATTAGGCCGATATTTCGGCATGTTAGAACGGAGTTGTTTCGATCGTCAAGCAAAAGCCCCTACCCGGATCGCCGTATCTCCCTTCCGGTGATCATGGAAATTGAGGCCGGTCACGTGTCTTGACGGCCGCCGATCCGCGTGACACGTTGACGTCAGCTCAGCCGACGGCGGTGGCACGCCGTGTCACAGCACACTCCATCGACGCGGTCGGCGCACGCGTCCCCCTGACCCACCCCCCTCGGCCCGAGCGTTCGCGCCCACCCGCGCTTCCGCCTGGCGCCGCACCGTCAGGAAGGGACACCTCTCCCCCATGCCAGTCACGAAGCCCTCAGGCTTACGTATGCGAGTCGCCGCCGTGTTCACGCTGGTGGCGGCCTCGCTCACGGTGATCGCCGGCCCGGCGCAGGCTCACCCCATCAACGCGGCCGACTTCCAGCAGGTAACCCTCGCCAAGGGGGTCGCGGAGACGGGCGAGCCGATGTCGCTCGCGGTGCTCCCCGACCGGTCGGTGCTGCACACCGCCCGGGACGGCACGCTGCGGCGCACCGACGCGGCCGGCAACACCTCCGTCATCGCCACCCTTCCCGTGTACAACCACGACGAGGAGGGCCTGCAGGGCGTCGGCGTCGATCCGGGGTTCGCCTCGAACCGGCACATCTACCTCTACTACGCCCCTCCGCTGTCCACGCCGGCCGGCGACGCCCCTGCCACGGGCACGGACTGGACCGCGTGGCGGGGCGTCAACCGGCTGGCCAGGTTCACGCTCAACGCCGATCACACCGTGAACATGGCCAGTCAGGTGACCGTGCTCGACGTGCCCGCCGACCGGGGCATCTGCTGCCATGTCGGCGGTGACATCGACTTCGACGCGGCGGGCAACCTCTACCTGTCCACCGGGGACGACACCAACCCGTTCTCCTCCGCCGGTTACTCGCCCATCGACGAGCGCACGAACCAGAACCCGGCCTACGACGCGCAGCGCAGCGCGGCCAACACCAACGACCTGCGGGGCAAGATCCTCAGGATCAAGGTCAACGCCAACGGCACGTACGCGATCCCGTCCGGCAACCTCTTCGCGCCCGGAACCACGGGAACCCGCCCGGAGATCTACGCGATGGGCTTCCGCAACCCGTTCCGCCTGAGCGTGGACAAGGCCTCGGGCACCGTGTACGTCGGCGACTACGGTCCGGACGCCGGCTCGTCCAGCGCCAACCGGGGCCCGAGCGGCCAGGTGGAGTTCGACCGGATCACCGCGCCGGGCAACTACGGCTGGCCGTACTGCACGGGGACCAACACCACGGCGGAGACCTACAACGAGTGGAACTTCGCGACGAACGCCACCGGGGCCAAGTACAACTGCGCGGGCGGGCCGACGAACAACTCCTTCCGCAACACCGGCCTGACGACCCTTCCGGCGGCCAAGCCCGCCTGGATCCGGTACGGCGGGGACGCGGGCAGCCCGCCGGAGTTCGGCAGCGGCTCCGAGTCGCCGATGGGCGGCCCGGTCTACCGCTACGACGCCGCGAACCCGTCTACCACCAAGTTCCCGCAGAGCTTCGACGGGCACTTCTTCGCCGCCGAGTTCGGCCGGGGCTGGATCAAGCCGATCCACGTCGCCGCCGACGGCTCGCCCGGCGAGATCAGCACCTTCCCGTGGACCGGCAAACAGGTCATGGACCAGGCCTTCGGCCCGGACGGCTCCCTGTACGTCCTGGACTACGGCACCGGCTACTTCAACGGCGACGCGAACTCGGCCCTCTACCGGTTCGACTACATCGCGGGCGGCAACCGCGCTCCCGTCGCGGTCGCCAGCGCCACGCCGACCTCCGGTCAGGCGCCCCTGACGGTGGCGTTCTCCTCGGCGGGCACGAGCGATCCCGACGGCGACGCGATCACGTACGCGTGGACGTTCGGCGACGGCGGCACCTCGACGGCGGCCAACCCGACGCACACCTACACCACGAACGGCACCTACACGGCGACCCTGACCGTACGCGACGCCACGGGGGCCACGGGCAGCGCGAACGCGATGGTGGGCGTGGGCAACACCGCCCCCACCGTCACCGTGGCCAATCCCGCGAACGGGCAGCTGTTCGCCTTCGGCGACGTGGTCCCGTTCCAGATCTCGGCCTCCGACCCCGAGGACGGCGCGGCCGACTGCGCCCGCGCGAAGATGACCTACGTGCTCGGGCACGACAGCCATGGCCACCAGATCACCTCGCAGAACGGCTGCTCGGGGGCGATCTCCATCCCCGTGGACGGCGAGCACGACGAGGCCGCCAACATCTTCGCGGTCTTCGACGCCGAGTACGCCGACAGTGCCGGCCTCACCACCCACAAGCAGGTCATCCTCCAGCCCAAGCACCGGCAGGCCGAGCACTACAAGACGTCCTCCGGCGTCGCGCTGATCACCAAGTCCGGCGCGGAGGGCGGCAGGACCGTCGGTGACATCCACAACGGCGACTGGATCTCCTTCGACCCGTACAAGATCAGCAACGTGAAGTCGTTCTCCGCCCGCGTCTCCTCCGGCGGTCTGGGCGGCACGCTGCAGATCCGGGCGGGTTCCGCGACCGGCACGGTGCTCGGCTCGGCGACGGTGCCGGTGACCGGCGGGTGGGAGACCTTCGTCCAGGTGACCGGCGCGATCGCCGGCCCTCCTGCGGGGACCACCTCCCTCTACCTCACCTTCTCCGGCGGGACCGGCGGAGCGCTGTTCGACGTGGACGCCTTCACCCTCGTCACGGGCGGCCCGGTGGTGGGGCTGGCGGGCAAGTGTCTCGACGTGCGCGGCGGCGCGAGCGCCGACGGCACCCAGGTCCAGCTCTACACCTGCAACGCAAGCGCGGCACAGAACTGGACCCGCGACGGCAACACCCTGCGCGCCCTCGGCAAATGCCTGGACGTGGCAGGAGCCGCCACCGCCGACGGCACCAAGATCCAGCTCTACACCTGCAACGCAAGCGGCGCACAGAACTGGGCCCCACAGGCCAACGGAACCCTCCGCAACCCGAGCTCCGGCAAATGCCTGGACCTCAACGGCGGGAACTCCGCCGACAGCACACCCGCACACCTGTGGACCTGTCACAACGGCGCCAGCCAGAAATGGACCCTCACCTAGCGACTCTGGCGGGGACGCCTCAGGCGTCCCCGCTCCCCCTAAGGGAGCGTGACATGCGCAGAATTCTCCGCACAGCCGTCGTCGTCGCAGCAGTGCTCGGGGGCTCCATTCCCGCGAGCCCGGCAGTCGCCGCCGACACCCCCTTCGACGTGCTCGTCTTCTCCAAGACGGCGGGCTTCAGACACGACGCCATCCCGGCGGGCGTCCAGGCGATCCGCGACCTGGGCGCGGCGAACAGCTTCTCGGTCACCGCGACCGAGGACGCCGAGGCCTTCACCGCCTCCAACCTCGCCGGGTACGAGGCGGTGGTCTTCCTCAACACCACCGGAGACGTGCTCAACACCACCCAGCAGGGCGCCTTCGAGAGCTACATCCGCGCGGGCGGCGGCTTCACCGGGGTGCATGCCGCCTCCGACACCGAGTACGACTGGCCCTTCTACGGCGAGCTCGTCGGCGCCTACTTCGCCTCACACCCCGCCATCCAGCAGGCCGCCGTCAAGGTGGAGAACCGGGGGCACGCGGCCACCGCCGCGCTGCCGCAGACCTGGACCCGCACCGACGAGTGGTACAACTTCCGCACCAACCCGCGCGCCACGGCACGCGTGCTCGCCACCCTCGACGAGTCGTCGTACTCGGGCGGCAGCATGGGAGCCGACCATCCGCACATCTGGTGCAAGACCTACCAGGGCGGGCGCTCGTTCTACACCGGCGGCGGGCACACCGCGGCCTCCTACACCGACCCCGCCTTCCGCGGCCATCTTCTCGGTGGCATCCGGTACGCGGCCGGCCGCGCCAAGGCCGACTGCCGGCCGGAGTCCGGGTACACCTCCCTCTACAACGGCTCCACCTCCGGCTGGTCGCAGGCCGGGCCGGGCTCCTTCGGCAACGCCGACGCCACGCTGACCTCGACCGGCGGCCTCGGCCTGCTCTGGTACAGCGCGAAGCAGTTCTCGTCGTACTCGCTGAAGTTCGACTGGCGGATGGCGGGCGACGACAACTCCGGCGTGTTCGTCGGCTTCCCGCCGTCGAGCGATCCCTGGTCGGCCGTGGACAACGGCTACGAGATCCAGATCGACGCGACCGACACCCCCGACCGCACCACCGGCTCCGTCTACGGCTTCAAGGGGCCCGACGCCGCCGCCAGGGACGCGGCGCTGAACCCGCCGGGCGAGTGGAACGCCTACGAGATCCTCGTCGAGGGCGAACGGCTCCAGGTCTTCCTCAACGGGACGAAGATCAACGACTTCACCAACACCGACCCGGCGCGCGGCCTGGCCGGGCACGTCGGCATCCAGAACCACGGGGACGGCGACGAGGTGTCGTTCCGCAACATCAGGATCAAGGAGCAGGCCGCCACCGGCACGGTGCAGGCGGAATCGTACTCGGCGCAGAGCGGGGTGGCGCCGTTCACCAAGGAAGGGGCGCACAACGGGCAGACTCTCGGCCACATCGACCCCGGTGACTGGGCCGCCTACAACGGGCTCCCGCTGAACGGCGCGACCACGTTCCGGGCGCGCGTGGTCTCGGGCGGGCCGGGCGGCACGATCCAGGTCCGTACGGGATCGCCGACCGGCCCGGTCCTGGGCTCGGTGGCGGTGCCGAACACCGGAAGCTGGACGACCTTCGCGGACGTCTCGACGAGTCTGGCGAACGCCCCGGCCGGCACCGCCGATGTCTACCTGACGTTCACGGGGACCGGCTCCGGGCTGTTCGACGTCGACGACTTCACCTTCGCCAGGTCCTCGGGCTCCGGCCCGGTGGTGGGGCTGGCGGGCAAGTGTCTCGACGTGCGCGGCGGCGCGAGCGCCGACGGCACCCAGGTCCAGCTCTACACCTGCAACACCAGCGCGGCACAGAACTGGACCCGCGACGGCAACACCCTGCGCGCCCTCGGCAAATGCCTGGACGTAGCAGGAGCCGCCACCGCCGACGGCACCAAGATTCAGCTCTACACCTGCAACGGAAGCGGCGCACAGAACTGGGCCCCACAGGCCAACGGAACCCTCCGCAACCCGAGCTCCGGCAAATGCCTGGACCTCAACGGCGGAAACTCCGCCGACAGCACACCCGCACACCTGTGGACCTGTCACAACGGCGCCAGCCAGAAATGGACCCTCACCTAGGCCGTTTCCCGTCGTGCGGCTCGCCGGCCGGAGCCCCTTTTGCCGGGCCCCGGCGGCGTGCCGACACTCACCGAAGAGGCGCCTCTCCTACGCGGGCGAGAAACCGGTCAGGGTGATCTTGCCGACCGCCTTGCCGGATTCAAGGATGCGGTGGGCCTCGCGCAGGTTCTGCGCGTTGATCGTGCCGAGATCGGTCATGGCCGTGGTCGCGAGGATGCCGGCGTCCACCAGACGGGCGATCTGGTTCACGACATACCCCTGAACAGCCCGGTCCGGGGTCCGGTGCAGCGAGCGGGTGAACATGAACTCCCAGTGGAAGGAGATGCTCTTGGACTTCAGCAGCCCGATCTCGACGGGGCCGAAGTCGTCGATCGCAACGATCTGCCCCATGGGCTTGAGTACGTCCGCATAGACGACCATGTTCACGTCGGTACCGGCCGTGCTGAAGACGAAGTCCACACCGTCCGGCGCGACCGCTGTCACCTGAGGGGTCAGGGTCTTGTGGTGATCGACCACATGGTTCGCCCCCATGCGGCGGGCGAACCGGGCCGACTCCGGACGGGACGCGGTGCCGATCACCGTGAGGCTGGTCAGCGCTCGCGCCAGCTGGGCGGCCATCGCGCCCACGCCGCCCGCAGCGGCGGTGACGAGCAGGGTGCCGGAGTTCTTCAGGGCGCCGTTGTGCAGGCCGAGGCGCTCGAACAGAGCCTCCCAAGCCGTGAGCGAGGTCAGAGGAAGAGCCGCTGCCTCCGTGAAGGAGAGAGTCGTGGGCTTGCGGCCGACGACGCGCTCGTCCACGGCGTGAAAGCGGGCGTTGGTGCCGGGCCTGTCGATGGCGCCGGCGTAGAAGACCTCGTCACCCACCGTGAACGCCGTCACCGCGTCGCCGACGCCGACAACGACGCCGGCGGCGTCCCACCCCAGGACCTTGGGTTCGCCACCCGGATCGGTGTTCTGCCTCACCTTGTAGTCGACCGGGTTGACCGAGATCGCCTCGACCCGCACCAGCAGGTCGCGGGGGCCGGGCTGCGGCACCGGCAGCATGACGTCCACGAGACTCTCCGGATCGCCCACCGGCAGACTCCTGCGGTAGGCGACGGCAGGCATGGTGCTCGGGATCTCGGGCATTTCTCGTACTCCTCACTCGGCGCCCGGCGGGTGCACAGCGACGGCGATCTTGCCGCGCGAGCGCCGGCGGCCCTCGTCGGCCGAGCCGCCTTCCAACAGCGCGTGCGCCTGCGCGATGTCGGCCAGCGGCAGCACGGCGCCGATCACCGGCCGGAGGTCTCCCCGGTCGACCAGCCGACCGAGGGCTTCGAGCTTCGCCCGGCCGGGGCTGACGAAGACGAAGTGGTAGGTCGCGTTCACGCGCCACGCCGCGAGCAGATTCTGAGGTTCGGGGATGTCCACGATGGACACCACGCGGCCCCGGTCGGCGAGGACCTCCGGGCTGCGGGTGAGGGTGTCCCCGCCCACCGTGTCCAGCACGACGTCCACCCCGCCCAGCGCGCGGACCTGCAGCACGTAGTCACCGGTCGAGAAGTCGATCGCGGTGTCGGCGCCCAGCCGGGTGACGAACTCGTGATCCTTGGTCCGCGCGGTGGTCACCACCTCGGCTCCCAGTGCGCGGGCGACCTGGACGGCGACCGAGCCGACCCCACCCGCTCCACCGTGCACCAGGACCCGCTCCCCGGCCCGCACCCCGGCGCGTTCGACCAGGGCTTCCCACACCGTCACGCCCACCAGCGCGAGACCGGCAGCCTCGACATGCGACAGCTGTGCGGGCTTGCGGGCCACCAGAGCCTGGTCGACCACGTGGAACTCGGCATAGGTCCCCTGCCCGGCGAACATCGGCGCCAGGTACCAGACTTCGTCGCCCGGCTGGAAGTCGTCCGCCCCGGGGCCGGTCCCGACCACCACGCCGGACACGTCGTTGCCGATCACCGCGGGCAGCGCCACCTGGTCGCGGTAGTCGCCGCGCCGGGTCTGCAGATCGAGGGGGTTCACGGACGTGGCCATCACACGCACCAGCACCTGGCCCTGCCCCGGAGTGGGCCTTGGCAACTCCCGGGCGGCGAACGCGGTGTCCGGGCCACCGAAGCGGACGAGTTCCATGACACGCATCGAAGGAGCCATGCAACCACCGTAAATTGATATATTTCAAATCGTCAATGTGAGCCTGCGCTACGATCGGCAGGTGACCTCGGAGGCGGAGTTACTGGATGTGTTCCGTGCCCTGTCCAACCCGGCCCGCCGCCAGATGCTGGTGTGGCTCAAGGAGCGGATGAGTTTCCCCGGCCAGGAGCCCGACAATGCCGAGATCGGCGTCTGTGTGACCGACATCCAGCAGCGTGCGGGCCTGAGCCAGCCGACCACCTCGCAGTACCTCGCGATGCTGCGGCAAGCAGGGCTGGTGATCGCCACCCGGCGGGGCAAGTGGACCTACTACCGCCGCGACGAGGAGAACATCGCCCGCCTCCTGGGAACCCTTCGCGACGTCCTCTAGCCCCGTGCTGATCCGCCGGGGGAACGCCGGAGGCGCCGCGACGCGGGAGTGATCGAGAGCCGCTCGTCCTGACCGGCTCTCGACCGCTGCCGCGCTTCATCGCGTCATGGCGTCCAGGGCGTGGTCAGGTTCCAGGTGCTGTCCGCCGTGAGCATCTGGGGACGGTTCCACGTGCCCCCGGTGCCGTTGGCCGACCACACCTGGCTGTCGTAGTGCCGCAGGTAGGAGCCGGGGAAGTTGATCGATTCCAGGGTGACGCCGCCGCCCTGCAGGCCGGGCCGGGCGCACCACGTCGCGTCCTGGGCGAACAGCGTGCTCTGGTCGTTCGGGTCCATGCGGACGCGTGAGGAGGCGTGGCGGAGGTATCTTCCCGGGAAGTTGACCGACTCGAAGCTGTAGCAGCCGGAGTCCGCCAGGCCGCGGCGGACGGTCCAGGTGGCGTCGTTCTTCAGCAGCGCGGCGCTGCCCGCGTCGACGACCTCCGTGGCGGCCAGGCTGTTGGCGTGCCGCAGATACCGGTTGGTGAAGCCCCAGGTCTGCACCTGCAGCGACCGGCGGACGTCCACAGGCAGGACGACACCGCTGCGCCACAACGCGGCGCCGCTCACGTCCCAGGTGGCGTCGGCGTCGAAGGTGGCGCCGCCGTCGAACGGGTTGGCGCCGCTGGGCCGGGCCAGGTAGACGTTGTCGGAGTGGTGCCGCAGGAAGGCGCCGGGGAAGTTGGACGACTCGAACGACGTGCCGCTCCCCGACCGTCCGGGACGGGCGCACCAGGTGGCGTCCGCCGCGAACGGGCCGCCGGTGTCGGCGTCGAGGCGCACCACCGAGTTGGCATGGCGCAGGTAACGGCCCGGCAGGTTGACCGACTCGAACGAGTAGCAGCGCGGGTCCGCCAGCCCGGGCACCGTGCGGAACGACGCGTCCTGACGGGCGGGGTCCGGGCTCGCCGTGCCGATCACGTCCGTACGGGCGACGGAGTTCGCGTGGCGCAGGTACCGGTCGGCGAAGCCGGAGGTCGTCGAGCGGAACGACCGGACGTGGCCGGGCGTCAGGTTCGGCGCCGCGTTCTGGTTCCTGGCCGTGGCCAGCAAGCTCTGATGCGCGGCGCGCACCAGGTTCGTGTCGACCTTCTGCACCTGGCGGTCGTAGGTCATGAGGCCGTTGTACTCACCCTCCAGGTCGGTGATCTCGGTGTACACCGACCCGCTCAGGCCCTTCGTGGCGACCAGTTGCCGCAGATCACGCACCATGCCGGTGTAGCGGTCGTTGAGCTGGGCGGCGCTGGCCTGCTGTTCGTAGGCGAAGAAGCCGCCGTGCGGGCTGTACTCGTGACCCGGCGTCCGCAGGCCGAGCCCGCCGAACTCGCCCAGGATCGAGATCCGGGTCGCGGACGGCGACGGCGCGTCGGGACCCGGGTACATGTGCCAGTCGGTCATGTCGCCGTTGCCCGGGTCGCCCAGGGAGTCGCAGCAGTTGAAGCCGCTGTGCCCGTTGACCAGCCGGGTCGGGTCCTGGCTCTTGATGTTCTGGATGACGCGGCGGGTGTCGGTGAGGTTCCACTCGCCCCACCCCTCGTTGAACGGGACGTAGGCCACGACCGCCGGTGAGCTGCGGTGCTCGTCCACGATCTCCCGCGCCTCGGCCTCGAACTGCTGGGCGTGGGCGGCTGAGATCTGGCGGCTGCCGGCCTGCATCGAGGGGATGTCCTGCCACACGAGCAGGCCGAGCCGGTCGGCGTGGTAGTACCACCGCTGCGGCTCCACCTTGATGTGCTTGCGCACCATGTTGAAGCCGAGCTCCTTGTGCTTCTGCAGGTCGAAGGCGAGCGCGGCGTCGGTGGGCGCGGTGTAGAGGCCGTCCGGCCAGTAGCCCTGGTCGAGGGTGCCGAGGTGGTAGACGAACTCGCCGTTGAGCGTCGGCCGCAGCACTCCGTTGACGACGCGGGTGCCGACCTCGCGCATGCCGAAGTAGTGCGTGGTCCGGTCGGCCGTCTGGCCGGAGCCGTCGCGCAGCGAGACGCGCAGGTTGTACAGGAACGGGTCGTCCGGGGTCCAGCGGCGGGCGTTCGGCACCGGCACGCTGAAGTCGGTGAACCCGCCGGTCGCGCTGCCGACGACGGTCGTGCCGTTCATCGCTTCGGCCAGGACGGAGTGGCCGCTGACGTTGCCCCGGGTGAAGACGCGTACCCGCAGGGTGTTGTCGCTCAGGTTCGGGTAGAGGTCGACGCTGGAGATCGAGGACGTGGGCGTCGGCTCCAGCCACACCGTCTGCCAGATCCCGGACACGGGGGTGTAGAAGATGGCCGACGGGTTGCGGGTCTGCTTGCCGATGGCCTGGTGGCTGCCGTTGTGGCCGGAGTCGCTGGGGTCGTAGACCTTGACGACCAGCTCGTTGGTGCCGCCGTTGAGCGCGTCGGTGACGTCGTACTCGAAGCGGTCGTACCCGCCGCGGTGGGTGCCCATCAGGCGGCCGTTGACGTACACCGCCGCCTCCCAGTCGACGGCGCCGAAGTGCAGTTGCAGGCGGCGGCCGGCCCAGCTCTGGGGCACGGTGAACGTCCGGCGGTAGAAGAGGTAGTAGCGGTTGTCGTTGATGGGGCGCATGACGCCCGACAGCGCCGACTCGACGGCGAACGGCACGTTGACGCGTTCCGGCAACGTGACGCCGAACTGCGGCGCGTCGTTCGTCGCCGACTGCCGCAGCTGCCATTCGCCGTTGAGGTTCAGCCAGTCGGGGCGGGTCATCTGGGGCCGGGGGTAGTCGGGGAGGGGAGTTCCGTCGAGTGCCTGGCTCGTCCACGGCGTCGACAGGGGCGGGGTCTTCGCCGGTGCCGCGTGCGCGGGCGGCGCGACGAACAACGCCGAGACGAGGATGGTCACGAGCAGTAATGCTGCGGCGCGGATCGGATTGAGTGTCTGCATGGACCTCTCCGGTGGGGGGTGCGAGCGCATGGCCGAGACGCCGATCGCGTCAGGTGACGACCAGCCGGGCAGGAAGGAGAGCCGGGGTCCCGTTCACGTGAACAGGACAACTGAAGATGATCAAAGATTGATACGATTACGTAACAAGACGGTAACAATGCCGTCGCATGCCGATCACATTTCGCACTAGAACGATCAAAAAAGGTCCTATAGCGATCTGTAGCGGTCAGGAAGGGTTACGCCCACGTCGGCAGATGAGTGCCGCCCACGTCCCGCGACAACGGTCTGGCGCAAGTCGATCTCGCTGGGTAGGTTCGGATGGAAAGAAATTTTCATCCATGGAGGTTAAGTGGGCAAGAAGTTTCGCATGCTGGCATTACCGATCGCCGCCGCCGCCCTGACCGCCCTGGCGACTCCCGCCCAGGCGGCCGAGGGGTACGACCGCTGCCAGGAGGGCCACTACTGCCTGTTCTCCGGCCTCGACGGCACCGGGGACATCGTCCAGCTCACGGGCAGCACGGCGAGCCTGGCGGCCCTGGGGATGGGTGATCGCGCCAAGTCCGACTGGAACCGCACCGACACGCTCATCCACCTCTACTCCGAGCCCGACTACGGCGGCTGCACGGCCGTCACGAGCCCGCGCGGCAAGGGCAACTTCTACATCGACTTCCGCGACTTCTTCGACTCCGTCCGCTTCGGCGGCCCGAACGGCCCCTCCTGCTCGACCTGGGGGGACGACGTGACCGTCAAACGCGCAGGGGTCACCGACTCGCACGGCTGACCACGCGACACCTCCCGGCGCCGGCCGGTCGCCACGGCAGGCCGGCCGGCGCCGGAGAAGGCTCCTCCCCGCGCGCCCGTCGATGCTCCCTTTTCAGCAGCGCCACGCGCAGACCTCCGCGTCCGCCGCCGGGACGGTGTCACTGGGCGGCGTGCCGGGTGGAGAACAATGAGTGACCCTCCCGTTCCCCACGCAGCGAAGGAGGCTCCGTCACGGTAAGGTTCTGGCGGACTTTCCTCGAGGTGGACGGCGCGTGTGAGCAAGGCTGATGAGCTGGTCGGCGCGGCGCTGGAGGCGCTTGCCCGCGAGGACGAGGCGGCTTTCGACTCCGCCGCCGCCTTCCTGGCAGACCGGGACGACGCCGAGCGCGTGCTGGTCGAGGTCGTGACCCGGGCGATCTCGGGGTTGTGGCGCAACGGCTGGCAGCCCGCCGACGTGGTCAGGATCGCGGCCAGACGGCTGACCGACTGGCACGGGCGGGCGGCGGCCGACCTCATCGCCTGGGAGATGCGGGCCTACGCGCCGGCCACGGTGGATGAGCGCTGGCGCGACCAGCTCGCCGGCCTGGAGGCCGCGGTGTGGTGGCAGGGCGGCTACCTGGCGGCGCGGCAGGCGCGCGACGGGGCCGGCCGGCTGGTGACCGTCTCCGGGGTGCTGCACCTGCTGGGGGTGCTGACCGGGCTGCCGCGGCTGGAGTCGTTGAGCCCGCCGCCCGGGGCCGCTCGCCGTACGGTCCAGGCACGCCCGCACGCGGTCAGCGAGAAGACGCTCGTACGGGTGCGGGGGCTGCTCGCCAAGGCGGAGTCGACGTCGTACGAGGCGGAGGCGGAGACGTTCATGTCGGCGGCGCAGAGCTTGATGGCGAAGTACAGCATCGACGCGGCGATGCTGGACGCGCGGCCAGGCGGAGGCGAGGACCCGGCGGGCATCCGGGTCGGCATCGACGCGCCGTACGAGCAGCCCAAGGCCGTGCTGCTCAACCTCATCGCCGAGGCCAACCGGTGCCGGGTGATCTGGTCGAAGGAGCTGGGGTTCGCCACCGTGCTGGGGTTCCGGGCGGACCTGTCCTGGGTGGAGATGCTGTTCACCTCGCTGCTGGTGCAGGCGCAGACCGCGCTGGTGAACTCGGGCACCAAGAAGCACGGCACCGGCCGGTCGAGGAACAAGACGTTCCGCCAGTCGTTCCTGTCGGCGTTCGCCTCCAGGATCGGGGAGCGGCTCGCCGAGGCCACGGCGGCCACGGTCGCGCAGGAGAGCGCCGGCCGGGGCACCGACCTGGTGCCGGTGCTGGCGGCCCGCGAACAGGAGGTGGAGCAGGCGGTCGAGCGCCTGTTCCCGAACCTGGTCTCGCACGCGGTCCGCACGTCCTGGGACCGGGAGGGCTGGGCGGCCGGCCGTACCGCCGCCGACCAGGCCGGCCTCGAGGCGCGATAGCGCGCTGGGAGGTCGGCGGGTTTCCGGCATTGGTCGACAGCTGATCGACAGCTGATTCCCGCGCGGCGGCATGGCCCCGAACGAGGGCGCCACCTGCTCGAACCGGGCCGCTCGCTACTGGTCCGCCCCTTCGCGGATCACCCGCCGATCGAAGGGCCGGGTCGTGCTGATCGGCGACGCCGCGTGGTGCGCGAGCCTCTACTCCGGCAGGGGGTCAGATGGCCAGACCGTCCTCTCTCAACCGGACCGCGAGCTCCAGCTTCGTGTACGCCGGACGCCCCGCCTTCCGGTACTTCTCCTTGACACGTTCCAGGTAGTTCTTGGCGGTTCCCGGCCGCACCCCGGCGCTGCGAGCCGCCGCGGCGAGCGTCATGCCGGAGGCGTAGGCGAGCAGCACCGCGTGCTCCTGAGGGGACAGGACGGGACGGACGCACTCCCGCCGGGGCGAACGGGCCGTCTCGTCCGTGGCCAGCTCCCTGACCTTGGCCAGCAGGGTCTCCAGCTTGTGGTCCTTGGTGAGGTATCCGCCGGCCCCCGCCTCGATCATCCGCCCGGCCAGGTCGCCGCTGGGCACCGCGGTGACCACGAGCACCCGCCGCCGCCCCAGGACCAGCGCGCACACGTTCTCGACCGGGTCGGAGCCGTCGGCGAGCCGCGCCTCCAGCAGCACCACGTCGGCCGGGGACGGCTCGGTCCTGAGCAGCTCGGCGACGGAGACGGCCCATCCGGTCAGCCGTACGTCGGGAACGCCCGCCAGCCAGGCGGTCAGCCCGTCGATGAGCATCCGATCATCATCTACCGCAGAAACGGTGATCACGTCTGTCTATCTCATATCGCCCACCTGTCGTCAAGTGCGCAGTTATGAGGCCTATCAGGCGTTGGACCGACCACAGATCATGGGGCCAGATTCGAGAAGGGAGCGAACATGACCGTCACCCTCGAAAGGGCCGAGGAGATCATCGCCGCCTGGAGGGCGGGCGACGACCCGGACAGCCCGGCAGGCCCGCTGATGCCCGGTATGTACGTCGAGTCGGAGATCACCATGACCGGGCCGGGCGGCTCCGGCAGATGCGGGACCGCCTGCTCGGGCTCCAGAACCTATCAGTGCTGCTGAGCAGGGGCGGAGCGCATGGCCGGTGAGTTCGATCCGCCGCTGGACCCGCTGATCGGACCCGCTCTGACCGACCTCGGGGCCCGGCTGCGCGCACTCACCGGTCTTGCCCCGAACGAGCGCGCCGCCGTTCTGGCAGGCGCCACGCTGTCCGTCGACGAGGAGGTCCGCCGCAAGATCACCAGGGTGCTGGTGCTGGAGGTGAACGCCGCCCGCCTGTCCGGGCGCCTGACCGCCGCCGACCCCGCCGCGCGCTGGCGGGAGTGGCAGCGAAGCATGGCGCGACCGGAATCCTGGAACGACCTGGCGGCGCTCTACCCCGGCATGATGCCGAGGCTCACGACGATCATCCGCAATCGATGCGCCGCCGCCTTCCGCCTGGCCGAACGCTTCGCCGCGGACCGCGCGCTGCTGGCCTGCCTGCCAGGAGCGCCGTCGGGCGAGCTCGACCGCGTCGAGTTCGGCGCCGGCGACAGCCACCGGGGCGGGCAGACGGTCGCCGTGCTGCACGGCGCGGACGGACGGGTGATCTACAAGCCGCGCTCGCTGGCGGTGGACGCGGCACTCGCCGACCTGCTCACGCACCTCGGCGTCTCGACCATGCGGGTGCCCGCCGTCGTGACGAGGCAGGGGTACGGCTGGGCCGAGCACATCGAGCACCGCCACTGCGCCGACGCCGGGGAGCTGGGCGCGTTCTACCGTGGCATGGGCCACTGGCTGGCGCTCATGCGCCTGCTCGGCGGCAACGACCTGCACGCCGAGAACCTCATCGCCGCCGGACCGCACCCCGTGGTCGTCGACTGCGAGAGCCTGTTCGCCCCGCACGCCAAGGCGCGCTCCTCAGGGTACGGCCAAGCCTTCGACCTGGCGGTGGACCTGGTGAACGACTCGGTGATGGGCACCGGGCTGCTTCCGGGACGAGGGGTGGCCCTGGGCTGGCGAGGCGTGGACATGTCGGCGGCGGGCGCGCTGCCCGGCCAGCAGCCGCGGATCGAGCTGCCGGTGGTCCTCGACGCGGGCACCGACAGCCCCAGGATGGGCACCGAGCGGGTGACCCTGCCGCCGGCGGCCAACCATCCCAGCCCGGAGCCGGTGCTCGGCCGGTACTGGAACCTGATTATCGCCGGCCTCGACGAGCTCGACGACCGCCTGACCGAGCTGGACCGGTCGGGCAAGCTGGAGCCGCTGCTGACGCCCTTCGCCGACTGCCCGGTCCGCGCGGTGCTGCGCGCCACCGAGGCGTACGCCGAGCTGGCGCGCATGCTGTGGCATCCGGCCGCGCTGCGCGACGAGGCGGACGCCCGCGCGAAGGCCGCCCGGCTGCTGGCGAAGATGTCGGAGAACGTCCCCGGGGCTCCCGGCGACGCCGCGATCATCGCCGCCGAGGTGGACGAGCTGTGCCACGGTGACATCCCGATGTTCGACACCACGCCGCGCGTCGGCATGCTCCGCGGCCCCGCCGACACCAGGTGCGGCCCGGAGAGCGATCTGATCGCCGACGCGGTGGCCCGCTGGCGCGAGCGCGACCACGGCCTGGACCGCGCGGTGGCTCAGGCGGCCCTGGTCAGCGCCTACCTCAACGAGGGCTGGATGCCGGACCTCGAACGGCTCCCGCCCGGCCTCGTCCGTACCGAGCGGCTGGAGCCCAGGCGGCGCGCGGCGGCGGCCGGCATCCTCCGCGACGTCCTGGACAGCGCCGTGCGCGGCGCGGACGGCACGGTCACGTGGATCACACCCGTGCTCGACCTCACCGGCTGGGCCGTGCAGCCGCTGTCGCTCGACCTGTACGGCGGCGCCCACGGCCTGGCGGTCCTGCTGAGCGCCTACCTCCGGGAGGCCGCGGCCGGCAGGGCCGAGCCGATCGACGGACTGGACGGGCTCCTGGAAGCGGTCCTGCGCACGATCCGCGCCATGGAGGACCGCGACGCCGCCAGGCGGCGGGAAGGGATGCGCCTGCGGCCGGACCCTCCCGGCGCCTATCTCGGGATCGGCTCGCAGGTGTGGGGCTGGCTGCTGCTGCGCTCCCTGGGCGTCGCCGGGGAGGAGGCGCTTCAGCGCGCCCGCGCGCTGGCCGGACTGCTGCCGGAGTCGATCGAGGCCGACGACAGTTACGACCTGCTGTCCGGGATGGCGGGGGCGATCGTTCCGCTCCTCCTGCTGGGGCGGGAGACCGGGGAGGCGCGCTGGCCCCGGCTGGCCCGGACGATCGGGGAGCGGCTCGCGGGGCCGGCGGAGCGCCGCTCCGGCGGGGTGTGCTGGCCGAGCGTCCGGTTCCCGCAGGGGCTCGGCGGGCTGGCCCACGGCGCGAGCGGCATCGGCTGGGCCCTGGCGCGCCTCGCCGACTCCCTCGACACCCCCGGCACCCCCGGCGCCCCCAACTCCCCCGGCACCCCCGACTCCCCCGACTCCCCCAACTCCCTCAACTCCCTCAACTCTCCCAAATACCCGGATGATCATGCAGGCGCGAGGGAGCTGGCCGAGGCCGCCTTCGCCTACGAGGACACCCTCTACGACGCCGAGCAGCGCGGCTGGCTGGATCTGCGCAACGACGGCTTCGCCGCCAAGGCGTGGTGCCACGGCGCGGGCGGGATCGGGCTGGTCGCCGCCGACCGGCTGGCCCGCGAGGGCGGCGCCTTGTGGCGCGACCGGCTGGCGCGCGCCGCCGCCTCCTGCTGGGCCGACGGGATCGGCTGGAACCACACGCTCTGCCACGGCGATCTCGGCTGCTGGGAGACGATCGAGCGGGCCCGGGCCGCCGGCGTCGCACCGGTCGAGCGGGACCGGCTGGCCGCCGTCATCCTGGGCAGCCTGGAGACCAACGGCCCGGTCAGCGGCCTGGCCAGAGACGCCTTCGCGCCGGGCCTGCTGCCCGGCCTGGGCGGCGCGGCCTACCAGTTGCTCCGCATGCACCCCGAGTGCGCACTGCCGTCCGTGCTGCTGCCGGACCTGGCGTGAGCCGCGCGGACGAGGAGGTGGACGAGGAACTCGTCACCCCCTACTGGCACCTCGACCGGCCGGACGGATCCCGGCGCACGCCACGGCAACTGCTGGCGGTCACCGGGCCGGTGCTGCGGCTCATCTGGCGGTCCGGGCGCCGGTCCGCGATCGCCATCCTCGTCCTGCAGCTCGCCGCGGGCGCCGCGATGGCCGGCGGGCTGCTGACGAGTGTGGCCGTACTGGACGAGTTGCTCGCGGCGGGCGCGGCGCCCGACCGGCTCGTGGCGGCGGCCCCCGGCCTGGCGCTGGTCGCCGCGATCCTGGCGCTGCGCGGGGCGGCCGAGGCGGCGGTGGAGCTGGCCAGGGCGCGGCTGGAGCCGGCGCTGCGCCGGGCCGCCGAGGAACGGCTGTTCGCCGCCGCCCTGGACGTGCGGCTCGCCGACTTCGACGACGCCGACTTCTACGACGGCCTGCACCGGGCCCGCGACCGCGGGCTGTTCCACCTCGACCGCGCGGTCGGCAACACGATCGACCTGCTCGGCGCCGTCTGCGGCGTGACGGCCGCGGTGGCCGGGCTGGCCGTCCTGCACCCTCTGCTGGTGCCGCTGCTCGTGGCCGGCATGATCCCGGAGGCCTGGGCGGTGCTGACGGTCGCACGGCGCGGGTACGCCGGCATGCGGAGCATGGTCACGCTGGACCGCCGGGTACAGATGCTCGCCGAGCTGTCCACCGAGCGGGAGGCGGCGGCCGAGCTGCGCGCCTGCCAGGCCGAGCCGTACGTGCTGGCCGAGTACCGCCAGGTGGCGGACGTGCTGCAGAAGAGGGAGACCCAGGTCGGGGTGTCCATGGCGCGGGGCAGGACCGCGGGCCGCGCGCTGGCCGGCCTCGCCCTGGCCGGGGTGCTGGCCGTACTCGGGCTGATGCTGCACGCGGGCTGGATCGCGCCGGCCGGGGCGGGCGCCGCGGTGATCGCGGTCAGGGTGGCCGCCGCCGCGCTGCGGCAGCTCACCCAGGCCGCCAACCAGCTGTTCGAGCAGTCCCTGTACGTGGCCGACTACCATGACTTCCTCGCCGACGCCGACGCCAGGAAACCACCGGCGGCCGGCGTACCGGCCCCGCGCTCCCCCGGCCGCGTCACCCTGCACGGCGTGGGCTTCGTCTACCCCGGCCGGCAGGCCCCCGCGCTGTGCGACATCGACCTGACCATCGGCGCCGGGCAGACGATCGCGCTGGTCGGCGAGAACGGGTCGGGCAAGACCACCCTGGCCAGGCTTCTGGCCGGGCTCTACCGGCCCACCAGCGGGACCATGCGATGGGACGGGACCGACACCGCCCTGCTGGACCCGCGTACCCTGGCCGACCGGGTCGTCCTGGTCCCGCAGCACCCGGTCCGCTGGCCGCACGACGCCCGGACCAACGTCCGCATCGGCCGCCACGACCGCCCGGACCCGGGAGACCACGCCCTGCGTGAGGCCGCCTCGCTCGCCGCGGCCGGCGACGTCGTCACGGGCCTGCCCGCGGGATGGCAGACCCTGCTGTCCAAACACTTCAAGGGCGGTCACGAGCTGTCGGCGGGCCAGTGGCAACGCCTGGCCGTGGCCCGTGGGCTGTTCCGGGACGGCGCCCTGCTGATCTGGGACGAGCCGACCGCACCGCTGGACGCCAAGGCGGAGTACACCGTCTACGAGACCCTCCGCGCGCTCGCCGGCGAACGGACCGTCCTGCTCATCACGCATCGGCTGACCAGCGTGCGCCACGCCGATCGCATCTACCTGCTGCACCAGGGGCGCGTGGCCGAGGAGGGCACCCACGAGGAGCTGCTGGCGCTGCGGGGACACTACGCCGAGCTGTACGCGTTGCAGACCGGAAAGCCCGCGCGCCGATGACCGGCCCGCGCCTGATCCGTCCGGGCGAGCCCGGCTACCAGGCCAGGCGCAAGCCCTTCCTCGGCACGCTCACCGAGAAGCTGCCCGCCGCCGTGGCCTGCTGCGCCTCCGAGGCGGACGTGGTGAGCGTCCTTGAGCTCGTCCGCGCCCGCGGCATGCCGTTCGCCCTGCGCGGCGGTGGGCACAGTTTCGCCGAGCACTCCGCCACGACCGGCCTGCTCGTCGATCTCAGCGCGGCGGACGAGATCGAGGTCGGCGCGGAGAGTGTGCGGGTGGGCCCCGGCGTGCGGATCGGCGAGCTGGCCCGGCGCCTGGCCGAGCACGGGCGCATGGTGCCCTGCGGCTGGTGCCCGACGGTCGGCGTCACCGGAGCGGTCCTGGGCGGCGGATACGGAGTGTTCAGCCGCCTGCACGGGCTCGGCGCCGACCACCTGCTCGCGGCGCGGGTGATCCTGGCCGACGGGTCGCGCGTCGAGGCAGGCGACGATCTGCTGTGGGCGCTGCGCGGGGCCGGTGGCGGCAACTTCGGCGTGGTCACCCGGATGACGTTGCGTACCCGCCCCATCGTGCCGGTCACCGCCGTGCAGGCCGGCTGTGACTTCGAGCGGGCCGCCGACCTCATCGACGCCTGGCAGCGGTGGGCGCCCGAGGCGCCGGACGAGGTCAACCTGGAGATCGCCGTCATCTCCAGCGACGAGCCGGCCGAACCGCCTGAGGTCGTCCTCTTCGGCGTCGTCGCCGGTACCGAGGAGCAGGCCGCGAAGTTCTGCGGCGCTCTCGCGCCGCTGAGCCGCCTGCGGCTCACCCGGCTGGAGGGCGCGGCGGCCGCCTGCCACCACGCCTACGCCGACGGCGGGCAGGGCCCCGTCACGGAGCTGCCGTACGGCGAGCGTCCCGGGCTGCGCCTGAACAAGTCGGGGTTCTTCGACGGCCTCCTGCCGCGCACCGTCATCGAGGACCTGCTGGACCGGCTGGTCGCCGACCGGGTGCGCGGCGAGATCCGGGACCTGGAGTTCGTGCCGTGGGCGGGCGCCATCGGCCGCCCCGCCCCCGACGCGACCGCGTTCGTCCACCGCGCCCCGCGATTCCTGCTCAAGCAGGCCGTCCAGGTCGGCTTCCGCGCCAACGACGAGCGGCGGCGGGAGGCGCACGCGTGGTTGCGCGCGTCATGGGAACGGGTGTGGCCGTGGTCGTCCGGCGGGGTGTACCCCAACTACCCGGACGCCGACCTGGAGGACTGGGCGCGGGCCTACTATGGCGGCAACCTCCCGCGCCTGCGCGAGCTCAAGGCCGCCTATGACCCCACCGGCCTGTTCGACTTCGCCCAGTCGCTGCGCTGAGGACCGTCTGGAAACGGCGAGCTGCTCGTCTAGCCCGCGACGAACCGCCAGCCTTCGGAGATGGTCGGGGCATTGGTGGTCCCCCGTTGCGTGCCCTGGTCGTGGCATCGCGTGATCTTGTTCGGGATCGCCGGCCAGGCCCGTACCGTTTACACGTCGTAGACCACGTCGAACGCGTGGACCCCGTACTGTCCGGTCACCCGGGTGTGCGGGGCGACGACCAGGCCGGCGTTCACACCGATGGCCGTGGTCCGTTCCTGCACGATCTGTACGCTGACGCTGGCCTGAAGGGTTTTGGCCAGTTCCCCGGCCGTGCCCACCGTGGACGTGATCTGGACCCGCCAGGTCCTCGACTGCGCCGAGGTGAAGGTCGCGTTGATCGGTGTGTCGAGGGTGTTGTCGATGACCCGGGCGTCACTGACGTTGAACGCCGACGCGGCGGAGACCGCAGTATAGCGATATCCCTCGTAAATGGGTGCGCGGCCGACGAATACTGTACGCCACACGATGTCAGAGTAATTGGGGCACGGAATCACCGGGCCGTTGTCGGCGGCGTGCGCGACACAACGCTCGGAAAAATGGATTCCGCCGCTGCGGCCGGTCTTTGCAGGAATGAGCGAACGGCCAGGTTACGGCGAGTATCAAAAGGCCCGCGAACGAGCCGGAAAGCGGCAGAAGACACCTGGGAAAGCCGGGTGGGCAGCCATCCGGACATGGCTGCCCACACCATCCGTGCCGATCCGGCCGGCAGACTGGACGGCGACTTCGAAACGGCGAGAAGTGATGTGGCGAAGCCGGAGCGTCAGGGCCAGATATCCGGGTTCCCGTGTTCGGTGCAGTCCGCCCTCATGTTGATGCGGATAGGGACGGTCTGCTCCACGGTTCCGTCCGAGGCCCACAGCTCGGCGACGTACACGGCCGGCGGAGCCGGTGCGATCGATATATGGACGAACCCGACGATGGTGTTGCCGTGATTCTCGCCGGGCCAGATCGCGCCGCCGTTGCTGTACGAGCCGGAAGGCAGGTTCCGAATCCCGAACGTGATCTTCTTCTCCCACTTCCCGAAGACAGGACCGACGAAGTACGTATTGGGATGGCCGCCGGCCGCGCACGTGCGCTGCCCGATGTCGCGCAGCTCCCACGTCGCCGTGGTCGCCGAGGCCGGTAAGACGCCGGACAGCGTCAGCGCCACGCCGGCGGTGACGCCGAGCAGCAGTCTGAGGACACGTTGGATCGAACTCACGGAACCTCCCGAACATGAAAGTGAAAGTCACTTGACTCTTTCTCTGACCATTGTCAGCAAATTGGTTGCGAATTCAAGGGTTGAAAATTTATCAACCAGCGTGACCGGCAGGTGGCCTGGCCTGTCCCCCTCGCGCCCATGAAAGTTTCACGAGGCGACGCGGGACCGGCGATGGGCGTAGCATGCCGTGCCGTCAGCGCGAAGAACGCTCAGGCGTGGTCTGGAGGCACGTGATGGGCGATGTGTCACGGCAGGGCGAGCTGACGCCGACAGTCGCCTGGCTGTTCGCCGCGGCCTTCCTGTGCCTGGTGCTGCCCGCCAGGGCGGCCGTAGCGGTGTACGGGGCCGGGCCGGTCGGCGTGGTGGCGGCCATGACGCTGTTCGTGCTGCCGTTGTCGTACACGGTTCCGCCTGGGCGGGCGCTGTGGGCCCGTCGCCGCAACCCACTGCTCGTCGTCCAGGCGGTCCTGACGTATGTGCCGTTCGTCGTGTTCGGCCAGGACTGGGTGGTGGGGCTGTCGGGACTGCTGGGCGGTCTGCTTCTGCTCACGGTGGGCGCGCCGGCCTCCTGGGTCCTGTTCGGCGCCGTCCTTCTGCTCGAAGGGATCCTGCGAGCCGACGGCTCGTGGTCGTTGACCATCTGGGCGCTGACGGCCCCGGTGAACATGGCCCTGGCGTTGTTCGGCCTGGTCCGGTTAGCCGACCTGGTCCACGATATGCACACCACCCAGGCCGAACTGGTCGCCATGGCTGTGGCCCGGCAGCGCCTTCGCGCCGCCGGGCTCCTGCGTGAGGTGATCGGGGTCCGGCTCGAAGCCGTCACCGTACACGCCAAGGCCGCCTTGGCGTTGATCACCGACAGTCCGGGCCAGGCGCGTGACCGTCTCATCGAGGCGGCCGGCATCACGCGTCAGGCGCTCGACCGGGTCCGGGTGGCGGTGGCACGTGACGACCGCGCCCACGGCCCACCGAAGGCCGGACGGGAAGGCGACACCGCCGACGGCATCCAGGGCGGCGTTGTGGCACCGCGGGTGGCCCGGATGGTGCTGGTGGTGGTGCTGTGCGCCTTCTCGGCCCAGACGCTGGTCAACGTATGGGAAACGGCGGCCGGGGTGTCGGCCGAGGTCGGCGCGTGCGCCGTCGTCGCGGTAGGGGCGCTGCAGCTCCGGCATACCCGTGATCGCCGCGATGGTGTCCGCCCTCAGGGGTGGATCTGGACTTTCACGGCTCAGACGCTGCTGAGCGTCGCGCCGGTCTGGGTCTTCGACGAGGTGAACCTGCTCGGCATGGCGGGATTCGCGGCGGGTTCGGCGCTCCTGCTGCTTCCTGGCCGCTGGGCATGGGCGGCGTTCGGCGCCATCTCGCTCGTGGCCGGGGCGACGATGGCGGCCTACAGCACGTACGGCCTCTACGACGCGGTGTACGCCGCGACAGGAACCGCGGCATACGGCCTGGTGGTGTACGGGCTTTCGCGACTGACCGACCTGGCGCTCAGGGTGGAGGCCGCTCACCGGGAACTGGCCACCAGCGCCATGGTGCGGGAGCGGACTCGCGTCGCGAGGGACACCCACGACCTTCTGGGCCTGGGCCTGTCGGCCGTCGCGCTCAAGTGCGACCTGGTCGTACGGCTCATCGACCGCGACGACGCCAGAGCCCGGAACGAACTGGGGCAGCTCCTGCGGATCGCCGCCGAGGCCCGGGAGGAGGTTCTGTCGGTAACTGAGGATGCGCGCGGTCAACTGTCGTTTCTTCATGAGCTCGCCACGGCTCGTGACGCTTTGGGCGCCGCCGGCGTCGAGGTTCGCACCGATCTGCCCATGGCGCCGATCCCTCCTCCGATCGACGAGGTGCTGGCCACTGTGCTGCGCGAAGGCATCACCAACGTCCTTCGCCACGCGGCGGCCGAGTGGTGCGTCATCCGGCTGTCCGCCGTGGACGAGACCGTCCTGCTGCGTATCACCAATGACGGTGCCCGCCCCGCCGAGGCGGCCGGCACCGGCCTTGACAACCTCCGCGCCCGAGTCGGCGACCTCGGCGGGCGCCTCACCGCCGCGGACGATGGTGCGGGCCGCTTCGACCTGGCCGTGGAGATTCCGCTCGCTCTGTGAGCAGGGGCGGGGCCGGCGCCCACGGGTGCTACGTTGATGGCCGGTCGGCAGTGGGGACACCGGGGTCGTAAGGTCGCGGCAGCCGTCGTGGTCGCTGCGGGGAGGTGGAGATGATCCGGGTCCTGATCGCCGAGGACATGCGCATCCTGCGTGACACCCTGGTCGCCCTGCTGGAGTTGGAGGACGACCTCAAGGTCGTCGCCGAGTTGAGCTCCGGTGCGGACGTCGTACCCGCCGCGCTTGAGCATCGCCCCGATGTGGCCGTGCTCGATATCGACCTGCCCGGTGCCGATGGGCTCACCGCCGCCGCCGAACTGCGTCGGCGGCTGCCGCAGTGCCGCACCTTGATCCTCACGGGCCTGGGCAGGCCGGGGACACTGCGCCGCGCACTCGCCGCGCAGGTGTCCGGATTCCTCGTCAAGGACGCGCCGGCGCAGGAGCTGCTCGACGCGGTACGCCGGGTTGCCATGGGCGAGCGCGTGATCGACGCGAATCTGGCTCTCGCCGCGCTGGAGACCACCGAGAACCCGCTCTCTCCCCGGGAAGCCGAGGTGCTCAGGCAGCACGCGAACGGGGCCTCGGTGGCCGAGATCGCTGGTGAGGTGCATCTGACATACGGGACCGTACGGAATTATCTGGCGTCGGCGGTCACCAAGCTGGGCGCGCGCAACCGGGTGGACGCCGCGCGCATCGCCGATGAGGCCGGCTGGCTGTAGCCGGCCTGCGGCCACGTCGATCCAGGTCGGCGGTCCCGCGCAGTGCCGTCACCTACGGCCGCCCGCCCGCTGCCCGGAGGGCGCGGGCCCGCCGGACCAGCCAGGCGGCGCCGAGGGCGGCGGCCAGTCCCGTCAGGCCCAGGAAGAGCGGGCGCAGGGCCAACGTCCATGGCCACCCGGGACCGGACAGCCCGAGCCCGTCGGCCGGGTACTCCAGGATCTTGGCGGCCCACCTCGCCGTGGGGACGTCCATGGTGCGGGCGACATCCCGCAGTGCCGCGTCGAAGGCGAAGCCCGGTCGTGCTTGGAGATACTCCACCGGCACACCTCCCCGTCGGGCGGCCTCGACGGCAGGCTGCGGATTCGCCGCCGCGGCGGCACCGGGCACCAGCAACCGGTCGAATCGGGCAGGAGCGTTCGCCAGGGTATCCCGCGGGGTGAACGTCAGCCCGTGGCGGGAGCGGATGGCGGCTCCATCCGGCGTGACCGCGACGGTCCGCGCGGCCATGGAGTGCTCGGCATACGGGTCGAACGCGGCGGCCAGTTCGAGTTCGCCGACGCCGTCGGTGAGCACCACGCCCACGTCGGGAGCGTCCCAGCGGAAGCCCACGTTGAGCGTGTGCAGGATGGCGTCGCCAGGCGTCAGCTTCGACTGAGGGAGCGTGGCGGCCTTGCCGGGGGTGTAGTAACGCCAGCCGACGGCCTGGGCGGCGGACCGGGCGGAGTCGGCGCCGAAGAGCCGCTCGACCACGCGCAGTGTTCCGTCGACTGCCGACAACAGCCCGCCCGTGCTGATCACATCGCCGTCGTCGACATAGCGGATGCCGCGCTGCCAGTTCACCTCGGGATGGTCGTGCTCGAGCCTGGACATCCAGTACCAGTGCGAGGCCGCGTCGCGCCCGTCGAGCAGTCCGGCCTCGGCGACCAGTTGCGCGCCGGCACACACGCTCAGCAGCAGCCCCCTGCTCGCGGTGTCCCGGATCCAGGTGGTCACCATCGTGCGGTCGGCCTCGTCCGAGTCCGGCATGGCAGGCACGACGGTGACGTCCGGGGCCGAACCGTTCAGCCGCTGCCCCAACTGCGCAAAGCTGAGGTCCGGCACCAGATCCAGCCCACCGAGCAGGGGGAGCGGGCGGCGGTCCGGCGCGACGGTGTAGACGTTGAACCGTCCCGTGACGGCCAGGACCTCGTACGAGACGAGCGCGTCGGCGATGTTGGCGCCGCTGTTCCCGACGACGACCACGGCCGTGGGCTTGCCCGGATCGTGCGCCGACGGCGTCGCGGTGGCCGTGGTCCTCTCGGGTGGGCTGTACTGGTTTCTCGCATAGGCCGCGGAGCCCGCTGTGTACGCGGCGCCGGGAACGAGGAGGAAAGCGAGCAGAACGGCCAGGCCGTAGCCGAGCTTCCGCGCGGCCGGCCGGGCAGGGCCGTGCGCCATGCTGTACTCCTGACGGCGGCGGAGCATGGCGATCAGCATGGCCGGCAGCATCAGCACATGCAGCGGCGTCATCAGCGCCCCGCCGGAAACCGTTCCCGCCCACAGCAGCGCCAGCAGCACCACGAGCGGGGCGACCATGGCCGCCACCATCTCCAGGATGCTCCCCCAACCGTGCCGGCGGTAGCGCATCCACGCGGCCATGCCCAGCGACATGGTGAGCACCATTTCGCTTGAGCTGATCACCGGGTGGTCGGCGTGGGAGTAATCCCACCCGACGGCACTGAGGACGGCGCTCAGCGCCGCTCCTAAGGCCAGCATCCCGGCCAGCATCGCCACGACCATCTGCACGTAATGCCAGGCGAAGCGCCACCAGCTTCCACGGTGAGCGGTGTCCGCCCTTTCGGCGGCCCGCACCCGGCCGGCCGACGTGTCATGGCCCAGTTCGGTGTGCGTCATCGCACAGCCCCTCCTCCACGGAAACGACATTCGCTCCCTGGATTGTTCGCTCGACGGGGCGAGCCGGGCCAGTGCCAGACGCACGACCTGCATATGGGGTTCGCAGCGGCTCGGGCATGCACAATGCACAAACGCGCCACCCTTCACCGGAAGGGAAGGCTTCTTCCAGGTGTGCGGGGACCGCTGACGCTCTCAGCGCCAGGTTCTTCGCCAGGGCGGCCACGTCAGCCTGATCGCCCGCCAGCCGTCGCCGAGACTGTGGCCGCCGGTCCGGACAAGTCCTGCGGCCGGCACGGCTTCGGCGAGCTCATCGGACGCGAGCTGCCCGCCATGTCCGGCTTCGGGAGTGATGAGCCAGATCCAGCCGACGTCGTCGAGATTGCCCATCGCGTCCATGAGGGCGTCGACCAGGTCGTCCTCGCCCTCGCCGGCGCCCTCGCCGTCGCCCTCGCGCCAGCACAACAACACGACGTCGATGATCTCGTCGGCGCTCTCGTCCAGCAGCTCGCCGCCGCGATGCCGTTCGAGCACGGCCCGGACGCCGTCGAGGCAGGCGGTGCCCAAGCCCCAGTTCCTCGTCTGGACGACCATCCCCGGTTCGATGCCGAGCAGGTCGGCGATCCCGTCCCCGATCGCCTCACCAGGCACCGCCACCGCCTCCTCCCGTACTGCTCCCGCCGCCACCGTAGGAGCCGCCGGAGGAACCGCTGCCCGAGTAGCCGCCGTACGAGCCGCCGGAGTGGACCCCGCGACCCGGAGAGCGGGCGGCACGACGGCGGCTCAGCAGATGGGAGACGAGCGCGCACCCGCCCAAGAACAGGAAGCTCCCGCCGATCACGGCGATCGTCCCCAGGACCCAGGGGTCGCTGAAGCTGGTGCGCATGCGATCCAGGCGTGCGCTGCCGCTGCCGAACGCCATCTCGGCCGCGGCGGGGTCCGCGTCGAGCAGGCCGCGCGGGAAGGCCAGTTCAGCGGTGCGGGCCTGGCCGGGCATGATGCGGCGTTCGGTCAGGGTGGCCGTGCGGGTGGCCTCGTTCACGGTGAGGGCGGAGTCCTCGGCGCTTTCCAGGACACCCGCCCCTGGGCCGCGGTCGCGCGGCAGCCGGATCTCGACCTGAAGCAGGTCAAGCTGCTGCGGCCAGTGCTCGCCCCAGACCGGCAGGCTGAGGAACGCCTGGTCGTCGTGGGCGGTGACGGCTCCGCGCAGGGTGTAGCGGATGGTGAAGGTGCGCGTGGAGCCGGGGGCGGCGGAGAAGTACCAGGCCACGCGATGCCGCCCGGCATCACAGCAGGCGGTGCCGTACGTTCCGGCCGGGCGGTGCACACCTATGGCGGCGTCGGGGCCGCGCCGGTAGACGGTGCCGCCCTCGCTGACCGAGACGTCCTGGACGCGCGTCTGCGAGTCAAGAGGGATGTCCAGGTAGGCGCCACGTCCCGGCCGGTGCCAGGCGAAGGTGTGCTTCTCGGTGACCGTGACCCTGCCGTCCGTGGCGACCTCCGCCAGCACGGCGGTCCCGGAAAGGCTGTACAGCGGATCGACGGCGGCCGACGCCCGCGCGGGCGCGATACCCGAGAAGAGCCCCACGGAGAGTACGGAAATGAGCGCGAATAATCTCCCCATGGTCTTCCTTGGCGGTCAGGTGCGTTACCGATGCCTTTTTTCGAGCGTACGTGACGCGGCCGCGTCCAGGGCGCGGCGATGACGCGGCTGAACGGCCCGGCCGCACCGCCCCTCTGATGCGAGCGGCCGGACCCGCCGGAGGGCCGTCAGCTCCCTGGTACGGTCACCCGCATGGCGAGCATGCGGCCCTCGCGCGCCGCCTTACGGGCTTCCTCGTGGAAGTCGGGGGCGGCGCACGCGAACAGCGTCGTGCCCGTGGCACCGCCGAGGGCGCAGGCGTACACCGGTGAGCCGGGCTTGATCTCGTCGGTGATCGTGCCGCCCTCGATGACCCGCACGAGCCGGTCGCCGATCGCGTCCGCGACCCACAGCCCGCCCTGCCCGTCGAGGCAGGCTCCGTCGCCCGCGACCTGCAGCTGGGCGAGCGCCAGGGCGAGTTCGCGGTCGGTGGGCAGCGGCCCGAACTCCGCCCACGTCCGCCGGTTGACCAGCTCGCCGTCCGCGGTGAGGTCGAACGCGGTGACGCGGTTGCCGAACGTCTCCACGACCACGAGCTCGCCGCCGGGGGTGATGACGATGCCGTTGGGGAACCACAGGTCCTCGGCGACCTCCGTGACGTGGCCGTCGGGGTCCACCCGGTGCAGCGAGGTCGGCTCCAGCGGGGCGCCCGCCATCAGGTCGAAGCCGAAGTTGCCCACATAGGCCCGGCCCTGGCCGTCCACGACCATGTCGTTGGCGTGCCCGGTGGCGTGCTCGCCGAGGTCGGCGTGGACCGAGAGCGTGCCGTCCGGCTCCCGGCGCAGGATCTTGCGGTCACGCATGGAGACGATCAGCAATCGTCCGTCGGGGAGCCAGCCCAGCCCGGAGGGCTGCTCGGGCACGTAAGCCTCCTCGCGCAGGTCGGTGCCGTCCTCGCGGATGGACCGGACCCGATGGGTGTAGAAGTCGGAGAACCAGAGCCGCCCCTCGCGCCAGCGTGGCGCCTCCAGGAAGCAGAAGCCCTCGGCCACGGTGATCGGTTCGGTCATGGTCGTCCTCCTTGCGAAAGTGCCGGTCCGCTCGCGCGGACCGGCGTGGGTGTGTCCGCGGCCGTCGCGCGTGGCCCACGGGCCGACGGCCATGTCGTACGGGAACCCGCCCTGCTCCTTTTACCGGTCATGGCAGGGCGCCTGGCCGACGTCGTGCCGCGTTCGCGCGGCGGGCTCGCAGCCGCGCCACCGTCTGACGCAGCCCGGGGCTCTCGATGGCGACGATCACCGCGAGCAGCGCCGCGTACAACAGCTGGGTGGAGAAGTCGGGCAGGGCGGTGACCGCCACGAGCTGCGCGAGCAGCGCCACCGCCAGCGTGCCGGCCAGCAGCCCCAGCGGGGCGCCGCGACCGCCGGCCAGCGACACGCCGCCGAGCAGCGCGGCCACGACGGCGAGGATCAGCGGCTGCAGCCCCGGGTCCGGGTTCGCCGAGGCGTAGCTGTAGCCGAGCAGGGCGCCGCCCAGCGCCGCCAGGGTCCCCGACACCGTGAAGATCCCGACGATCCGCCGGTCCACGCCGACGCCGGCGACCCGGCTGGCCCGGCGGTCGCCGCCGATGGCGCGCAGCTCGCGCCCCAGCTTGGTGCGGCCCAGCAGGGTCGCGGCGACGAGGAACGCGGCGAGCGTCAGCAGGCTCCGGGGCGAGAAGACACCGGCGATCGTCTGGTCGACCCACAGGGTCGCGTCGCCGTTGGTGTAGGTCCTGCTCAGCCCGCCCGACATCGCGTACGTCAGCCCCAGCAGGGCGATGTACGTCGCGAGGGTGACCGGCATGGACGGGATGCGCAGCCGGGCGATCAGCCCGCCCTGCACCGCGCCGATGGCGGCGCCGGCGGCCACGGCGGCCAGGACGCCCAGGACCGGGGAGGCCGCGCCGGTCTGGACGGCGAGCATGCCGCCGAGCGCGTACGTCCCGGCGACCGACAGGTCGAACTCACCGGCGATCATGGTGATCCCGAGGGCGAGGGCCAGGAGGCCGAGCTGGGCGAAGCCCTGCAGCGCGTTGTAGACGTCGAACGGCTCAAGGGGCCTGCCGCTCAGCAGCGGCGAGCACCCGAACGCGGCCAGCGCGGCCAGCAGGGAGACCGTCGGCATGAGCTGCTCCGGCCGGGCCGGCCACCGGCGGGTCATCGCCGGCCCCCGGTGGCGCGTACGTGCACGAGGACGACGACCGCGAGCACGAGGACTCCCTTCACGAGGATCTGCACGCCGGTCGAGTAGCCCCGCAGCAGCAGCACGTCGGAGATGACGGAGATGAGCACCGCGCCGCCCAGGGTCCGCACGGCGGAGCCGTGACCGCCGGAGATCGCGGTGCCCCCCACGAGGACCGCCGCGATGGCGTCGAGGGTGAGCGTGCCGCCGAGCGTCACCGTGGCGGAGGTGTGGAACGAGGCGAGGAAGATCCCGGTCAGGGCGACGCACGCGCCGGAGACGGCCCACGCGATCACGGTGACCCGGCCGACGGGCAGGCCGGCCGCGCGCGCCGCGGCCCGGTTCTCCCCCACCAGGTACATCTGCCGACCGGCCGTGGTCCGGCGCAGCGTCCATTCGACGAGCACCGTGACGGCGAGCAGGACGTACACGGCCAGCGGCAGGCCCAGCGGGGTGGCGTTGAGCACGTCGAACCCGCGCGCGGCGGGGTAGACCGTGGTCCCGCCGCTGAACCAGGTGGCCGCGCCGCCGATCGCGAACCCGCCGGCGATGGTGAGCACGATCGGGTCGGCGTTCCAGAAGCCGATGACCGCGCCCTGCGCCGCGCTGAGCGCGATGCCGGCCGCGAGCGCGATCAGCAGTGCGGTCCACAGGCCCAGGTGCTGCGTGCCCAGGAAGAGCATCGCCACGACGGTCGCGATCTGGGAGGTGGCCAGCGACACCCCGGACCCGGCGATCATCACCATGGTGGCGCCGACCGAGGTGATGCCCACGAAGGCGGCCGAGGCGAGGATCGCGCGCGCGTTGTCGAGGGTCAGGAACCGGGGCGTCGTCACGGCCGGGACGAGGAGCAGGACCAGGAGGAGAACGGCGAGGCCGACCGCGACGGCCCTCGGCCGCCACCTCCGGGAGGCACCCTCGGAGTCGTCGGCCGTGGTCATGACGGTCCCGGTCCGTGGGTCATGTCGCGCAGGAGCAGTGCGCCGTCGGTGTCGCCGTCGTACCGGCGCACCGTCCGGCCGTCCCGCATCGTGACGATCACGTCGCCCAGGTCGAGCAGCTCCTCCAGTTCGGTGGAGGCGAACATCACGACGAGCCCGGCATCGGCGGCCTGGCGGAGCAGCCGGTGGATCTCCGCGCGCCCGCCCACGTCCACCCCCCGGGTCGGCTCGTCCAGCAGAAGGGCGAGGACGTTCTCGTGTTCCAGGCAGCGACCGACGAAGACCTTCTGCTGGTTGCCTCCGCTCAACGTCACCACCGGCTCGTCGAGCCGCCGCTCCGGCAGGCCCGACCGCTCGGCGAGCGATCGGGCGGTGCGGCGCTCGCGACGGGAGCGTACGACCCCGGCGCGCCCCAGCGTGGGCAGGCGCGTCGCGACCAGGTTCCACGCGGTCGGCTTGCCGAGGAACAGACCCTCGGACTTGCGGTCGCCGGACACGAAGGCGATGCCACCGCGCGCGGCCCCGACCGGGTCGCCGAGCGCGACCGGTCGCCCGCGCAGCTCCGCCGTTCCCGTCGCCCCGGGGTGCAGTCCGGCGAGGGCGCGCAGGACGTCGGAGGCGCCGCTGCCGAGCTGGCCGGCCAGCGCGTGGATGCGGCCCGCCTGGGCGGTGAGGGTGAAGTCGGCGAGCCGTCCGGGCACGCGCAGGTGCTCGATCCGCAACCCGGGTGCGCGGTCCCGGCCCGGCTCGCGGGCGGCGGACGGCGGCCGGCGCGTCTCCCCGAGCATCTTCGTGATCAGCTCGTCCACGGTCAGGTCTTCGGCGGGGTGGGTGGCGACATCGCGGCCGTCGCGCAGCACGGTCACGACGTCGCACAGCTCAAGGACCTCCGTCAGCCGGTGGGAGACGAAGATGACCGAGCAGCCCGTGGCCGCGACCCGGCGGATCGCGGCGAACACGTGCCGGCTCTCGGCGTCGCTGAGGGTCGCGGTGGGCTCGTCGAGGATCACCAGCCGGGCGTTCTGGCCGAGCGCCTTGGCGACCTCGACCAGTTGCCGCTCCCCGATGCCGAGCGCCGACAGCGGCTGGTCCGGGCTGATGCGCTCCAGGCCCATGTCGTCCAGGATCCGCCGGCACCGGGCCACGGCCTTGCGCCGGCGGTTGACGAACGGCACGTCGAGATCCCCGAGCAGCATGTTGTCGAGCACCGTCAAGGCCGGTACGACGCTCAGCTCCTGGTCCACGAGCGCCACGCCCGCGCGCTGAGCGGCCTGGCGGCTGCGCAGCTCGACCGGCTCACCGCCGATCACGATGCGGCCGCGGTCGGGGGCGAGCTGCCCGGACAGCATCTTCACCACCGTGCTCTTCCCCGCGCCGTTGTGGCCGCACAGGGCGTGGATCTCACCGGCGCCCACGGTGAAGGAGACCTCCCGGACCGCGGGGACGCCGTTGAAGGCGCGGGCCAGGCCCTCGACGCGGATCGGGGGACTGTCGGTCGTCGATGGGCTGTCGGTCGCCGATGGGCTCATGCGTGGCTGCACTGCTCGGCGAACCGGCTCACGTTCGCGGCGGTGACCCGTTCCTCACGGACGGTCTCGCTGCGCGGCGGGTTCTCACCCGCCAGATACCGTACGACGTACGCGGCGGTCTGCTCGGCGATCGTGCCCGGGTCCTCGGTGGCGGTGCCGTACAGCTCGCCCGCCTTGATGGAGTCGATGCCGGCCTTGAAGCAGTTGCCGCCGGTGACGATCAGGCCGTCCTTGCCCCCGATGGCGAAGCCGGCCTGCTTGGCCGCCTGGATGATCGGCAGGGCCATGTAGTCCGCCATGCCGTACGCGGCCTGCACCCCGTCCTTGCCGTGCTTGGCCAGGAGTTGCTGGGCGATGGTGCCGGAGAGCTGGGGATCCCAGTTGGCGTCCTGCTCCTCGACGACCTTGTACTGCGGCGCGGTCGCCAGGACCTTGGCGAAGCCCTTCATCCGGTGCTGGGTCACGAGCATGGACTTGGTGCCGGTGAGGACGATGATGTTGCCGGAGTCGCGGCCCTGGGCCTTGAGGCCCTCGACGATGTTCTGCGCGGCGTACTCGCCGAGCTTCTCGTTGTCCGAGAGCACCGACATCACCTCGTCCGCCACCGTCGGGTCGGGCGGGCCGTCGACGACGAGCACCGGCACGCCGGCGGCGCCGGCCTTCTTGATCGGCACCGCCATCGCCGTGGTGTCGAGGATCGAGACCACGATCAGGTCCGGCTTCTGCGCCACGGCCTGGTTGAACTTCTGGACCTGCGTGCCCGGGTCCATCGTCGTCATGTCGCCGACCCGCACGCCGGTGGGGGCCAGCCGCTCGGTGAAGACCTTGTTGAAGTAGGCGCCCCACGGGTTGCTGCTCCCGTAGCCGACCAGGGCGATCGTCTTGCCCGAGAGTGACGTCGCGGAGGCTCCGCCGGACGGCGGCGCGGCGGCCTGGCCGCCGCAGGCCGTCGTCAGCAGGGTGAGCGCGAGGGTGCCGGCGGCGAGAGCGGTGCCTGGGGATCCGGTGCGGAACATGACTATCCGACCCTTCGACGTGGTGGGGGGTTGCGCGGGAACGGCGGTCACAGGAGCCGGGCGAAGCCGGCCATCTCCCGCTCGGGGTCGAGGACGGGCTGGAGGACCAGCTCGTCGATACCGGCGGCTTCGAGGGCGGCGACGCGCTTGACCAGGTCGTCGCGGGTGCCGACCAGGCCGACCTTGTCGACCAGGGAGGGGACGATCAGGTCGCGGTCCTGGGGATAGATGCGGCCGAGGTAGTTCTCGTACAGCACGAAGTGGCGGTCGTCGGCGGTGGCGGTGGTGCCACGCCGGTCGAGGAGCCGCTGGACCGCCTCGCGCTCCTCGGGTTCGAGCCCTTCCGCGAAGGCGGGGTTGTCGGCGGTGAAGGTGAGCAGCGCCATGGCGACATGGCCCATCGAGTCGCGGGCGAGGTCGCCGTGGGGGTTCTCGCCTTCGGCGAGGATGTGCATCGAGGTCATCACGTACGAGGTGGTCGGCGTCCGTACGCCGGCCTCGTCCGCGGCGGCGGTGCGCGCCTCGGCGAACGCCTGCCAGGCCGCCGGATCGAGCAGGCCGAAGGAGATGGTGCCGGCGCCACGGCGGCCGGCGATGCGGGCGGCTTCGAGGCCGAAGGCGGCCACGACGAACTCGATCGGGTCCTCGGTGTTGACGTAGTCGCCGACGTGCAGGAAGCGGACGTCGCGGGTGCGACCGCCCTCGCTGTACTCGGTGGGGCGGCCCGCGGTGAGGTCCTGGAGCTGCCGGGTGAAACGTTCCAGCGTGGCCATCGTGGTGGGCTTCATGCCCAGGGTCCGCCGGGCGGTGTTGCCGGTGCCGACGCCGCAGATGACACGGCCGGGCGCGAGGGCGTTGAGGCTGCCGAGGGCGGCGGCGCAGGCGGGGGCCGAACGCAGGGCCGGCGAGGTGACGCCGATCCCGAGCCGGATGCGGCTGGTCGCCTTGGCGCACAGGGCCAGGCCCACGAAGGGGTCCCCGTTGACCATCGGCGTGTCGTAGACCCAGAAGCTGTCGTACCCGAGTTCCTCGGCCTTGGCCGCCAGGTCCTCTACCCCGGGCTTTGCCGTGACCACGATGCCCTTGCGCATGCCCCCATCTCCTTCATGGCGAGCCAGGATTTACTTACTAAGCGCATAGTTAATACGCGCCCGAGGAGGTGTCAAGATGTGCGCGTACATGTAACAGCGGGACGGTAATGTCGGCGCGTCGAGGTGAGCACAGGGGGGATCCGGGATGGTCGCGAAGCGTCGCGGCCCGCGGCGGGGTGGCCATCCCCCGCTCGTGCGGCTGGACGAACCGTCCGAGAAGTTCTGGGACGAGGACCTCTCGGACGTGACCAAGGCCCTGCTGGGCTCCGCCGTGCGCTGTTTCGCCGAGAAGGGGTTCCAGGCGACGACGACACGCGACATCACGGGCCAGGTCGGGCTGACCCCCGGCGCCCTGTACGTGCACTTCGCCACCAAGGAGGAGG
Organism: Nonomuraea glycinis; assembly: GCF_035920485.1. Taxonomy (GTDB): domain Bacteria; phylum Actinomycetota; class Actinomycetes; order Streptosporangiales; family Streptosporangiaceae; genus Nonomuraea; species Nonomuraea glycinis. The sequence continues at coordinate 5,934,278 of NZ_CP109166.1, read as the reverse complement.
TGCTGTTCGAGATCGTGCGCAGCGGTCACCGCCGGGCCCTGGAGACGCTGCGGGCGGCGCTGCCCGCCGACGGCGATCCGGAGACCCACCTGCGCCGGGCGGTCGCCGCGTTCGTGGAGTGGCACGCCGAGCACCACACCGTGGCGCGGGTGTGCCAGAACGAGCTGACGCCGCTGTCTCCCGAGCACTATGCGGAGATCCACGACCTGCGCGCGCAGTTCACCATCGTCTTCCGGGACGCGGTGCGCCGCCTCGTCGACGGCGCGACGGCGGATCCGGACGATGTCAGCCGCCTGGCGCGGTCGATCCTGTCGCTGGGCGTGGATCTGGTCCGCTGGTATCGGGTGGACGGCACCGACAGTCCGGCCACGCTCGGCGCCTTCTATGCCGACCTGGCCGTCCACATGACCGCCGCCGTCCGCGACCGGCGCCCCACCAGCGCGTAGAGCTCGCCTGCTTGACAAGTGTCGCCGCCAGTACTGACTATGCGCTCAGTAAGCGCTGAGCTTCCTCCGCCGGGCTCCAGAGAGGCTGTCGACGAGATGTACGGCTTGATGCAGGAGCACGCCCTGGCCCTCCCCCTCGTCTTCCACCGGGTGGAGCGGTACTTCGGGCACAAGCGGGTGGTGACGGGTCGCGTCGGCGGCGAGACCACGGCGACGTGGGCCGACGTCTGCGCGCGTACACGGCGGCTGGCGGCCGTGCTGGACCGGCTCGGCGTCCCCGGCGGCGCCCGGGTCGGCACGTTCGGCTGGAACAGCCAGCGGCACGTCGAGTTGTATCTCGCGGTGCCGTGCACCGGCCGGGTGCTGCACACGGTCAACCATCGGCTCTTCCACGAGCAGATCCGCTACATCGTCGACGACGCCGCCGATGACGTGCTCTTCGTCGACCGGTCACTGCTGCCCGCGGTGTGGCCGCCGGTCGCTTCCCTCAAGAGCCCGCGGCACGTGGTGGTCATGGACGACGGCGCCGACGTGCCGCTGCCCGACGATCCCCGGATCCTGGACTACGAGACGCTGCTCGCCGAGGTCACGCCCTTCGACGGGGAGTTCGCGATCGCGGACGAGAACGCCGCGGCGGCGCTCTGCTACACCTCCGGCACCACCGGCGATCCGAAGGGGGTCCTCTACAGCCACCGGTCGATGGTCCTGCACACCCTGCTGCTGCTCATGGTCGACACGTTCGGGATCCGCGAGCGTGACGTGGTGATGCCGATCGTGCCGATGTTCCACGTCAACGCCTGGGGGCTGCCGTACGCCGCGATGATGTGCGGCGCGGATCTCGTCCTGCCCGGACCGGCCATGCGGCCCGCGGAGCTGATCTCACAGCTGGAGCGGCATCACGTCACCTTCACCGCCGCGGTGCCCACGGTGTGGCGCGGCTTGGAGCCGCTGCTGGCCGGCCACGACCTGTCCGGCCTGCGGACGATCATCTGCGGGGGCGGCCCGGTCGACGACGCCCTGTCGCGCTCCTACCAGCAGGCCATCGGGATCCCCCTCACCAACGCCTGGGGGATGACGGAGACCAGCCCGGTGGTGACGGTGGCGCGGCCGGCGACCGTGCACGACGGCCTGGACCCGGACGCGCGGCGCGCGGTCATCGGCTCGCCCGGCCCCGCGGCCCCGCTCATCGAGCTCCGGCTGATCGGCGAGGACGGCACGGAGGTCCCTTGGGACGGCACCACGCCGGGCGAGTTGCAGGCGGCCGGCCCCACCATCGCCGCCCGCTATGTGGGCGAGGAGCGGCCGGGCCCGGCGTTCACCGACGACGGCTGGCTCAGAACCGGGGACGTCGCCACCATCGACGGCCATGGTTACGTGCGCATCGTCGACCGGACCAAGGACCTGGTGAAGTCCGGCGGTGAATGGATCTCCTCGGTCGAGCTGGAGGGCGCCATCATGGCCGATCCCCGGGTCGCCGAGGCCGCGGTGATCGGCGTGGCGCACCCCCGCTGGGGCGAACGCCCTGTCGCGTACGTGGTCCCCAAGCCCGGCGCCGACCTCACCCCCGACGACGTGCGCGAGCACCTGACCGCGCACGTCGCCCGCTGGTGGATCCCCGAGCAGGTGCTCTTCATCCCCGAGATCCCGAAGACGGCGACCGGGAAGTTCGCCAAACGAGAGCTCCGCCTCCAGCACCGGCACGACGGCCCCGCCGCGGAGTGAGGGAACGCGGCGGTACGCGTGACCTCCTCGTCGTGCCGGACCCGGGCCCGCCGGTTCGTGCTCAAGCCGCCTGGAAGGAACGCCGCGAGAGGCCGACGCCATAGCCGTCGAGCGTGGTCAGCACCGGCGCGGTGGGGTCGGTGGCCGCGCCGAGCGTCACGAACAGCGGGGTGAAGTGCTCCACCGTCGGGTGCGCGTAGGGCATCCCCGGGGCGGCGGTGCGGAAGCGGGCGAGCTCGGCGACGTCGCCCCGGGCCAGCGCGTCGGCGGCCCAGGCGTCGAAGTCGGCCGACCAGCCGGGCACCTTGTTGTCCACGAACATCTCCCTGGTCAGGTAGGGCAGGCCGTGGGTCATGTGCCCCGAGCCGACCACCAGCACGCCCTGCTCCCGCAGCGGCCGCAGCCGCTCGCCGATGGCCAGCAGCCGGTCGGGGTCCTCGGTGGGCAGGCTCAGCTGCAGCACCGGGATGTCGGCCGCCGGGTACATGATCTTCAGGGGCACCCAGGCGCCGTGGTCGAGGCCGCGGTCGGCGTGCCGGTGCACCTGCTCGGCGCCCGGCATGGAGCCCACCACCTGCCGCGCCAGCGCACCGGCGTCCGGGGTGTCGTAGCGGAAGGTGTAGTAGAGCGGGTCGAAGCCGCCGAAGTCGTACACCAGCTCGTCGGGCCGGTCGGCGCTCACCGACAGCGGCGCGGACTCCCAGTGCGCGGAGACGACGAGGATCGCCTTCGGCTTGGGCAGGGCGCGGGCCCAGTCGTGCAGCGGGGTGAGCCATTCGGGGCTCCCGAAGGGCAGGGGGCCGCCGCCGTGGGACAGGTAGAGGCTGGGCAGCGGCCCGTCCTGCGGCGTCCAGGACCGGTGCGGGTCAGCGGCCTCGATCGCAGCGGTTCGGCGCAGGTGCGCGGCGAACGGGTGCGCGGCCGGGATGCGGGCGTCGGCGGCGGCGGTCGGAGAGGCGTCAGGCGAGGTCATGCTGGCTCCTTGGTACCGGTGATGCTGCGGTGTGCCAGGACGGCGGGGCTGCTCCCGTGGGGGAAGATTGTTGTCGCGACAAGCGCTACCAGCTACAGCAAACTTGTCGCGACAACCATTCCCGACGAGGACGTGACCGTGGATACTCCCTGGCTCGACCGGCCGCAGCTACGCGCCTGGATCCGGCTCCGCGCGGTGCTCGCGCTCCTCCCCGGCGTGCTCGACGCCCAGCTGCGCCGCGACGCCGGCCTGACGGAGTTCGAATACCACGTGCTGGCGACGCTCTCCGAGACGCCCGGCCGGACGTTGCGCATGACCGAGCTGTCCCGGCGGAGCAACGCCACGCTGCCCCGGCTCTCCCACGTGGTGACCCGCCTGCAGGGGCGTGGCCTGGTGGAGCGCTGCTCCTGCCCGGAGAACCGCCGCACGACCAACGTCCTGCTCACCGACGACGGCTGGGAGAAGGTACGGCAGGCGGCGCCGGGCCACGTGGCGACCGTCCACCACCACGTCATCGACGCGCTCACCGACGAGCAGCTCGATCAGCTCACCGCCATCGGCGACGCCCTCCTGACCAGACTGGACCCGTCCGGAACCATGGCCGCCACCTACACCCGCTACGACGGCGCTCCCGAGCCGCAGGCACCGGCCGATGGATGACCGCGGCAAGCCGCCACCCTCGGCCCGACGGCAGCCGGCCCTCAGCGCGAAGACCGAGGCAACGGCCCGGTCACGCCGCTCAGGCTGCGCCCTCGGCAGGGGGGAAACGTTCTTGCCAGAAGTCGGCGATGGCGTCCCGTCCCGTGATCCAGATGTCGTCGCGCGCGCTGATCCGGTCGAGCACGCGTAGCAGGCCCGCCAGCCGGGCCGGTCTCCCGATGATTCTGGGATGGAGCCCGATCGACATCATCCGTGGGTGCCGCGCGCTCTCGGCGAGCAGGACCTCGAAGCAGTCGATGGCATAGCGGGCGAAATCGTCCGCGGTGAAGAACTGTCCCTTGTAGAACTTGGTGTCGTTGACGTCCAGCGAGTACGGGACGATGAGAAACGGCCGCCCGTCGACCTGGTCCCAGTACGGCAGGTCGTCGCTGACCGAGCCGGCGTCGTAGGCCAGGCCGGCCTGTGCCAGCAACGAACGGGTGTGCACGGTGTTCGGCGGCCGGGTGAACCAGCCCTTGACGGGTCGGCCGGTGAGACCCTCCAGCGCGGTGACGCAGTGCTCGATGTTGCGGCGTTCCTCATCGACGGTCATGCCGGTGTGCGGGATCCACCGGTAGCCGTGCCCGACCACGTCGCACCCTCGCTTGATGATCGCCTCCGTCACGGGCGCGTTCCGCTCCAACGCGAGGGCCGAGGCGAACACGGTGGGGATGACGCCGTGATCGTCCAGCGCCTGGAGCGTCCGCCAGATGCCGACGCGGCTGCCGTACTCGAAGGTCGACTCGGCGAAAAGCTCACGCTCCCCCTCAGGGACGTCGTACTTCGCCTCGACCAGGGTCTCGCGGGTGGTGTCACCGTCGAGGAGATTGCGCTCCGCGCCCTCCTCGTAGTTGATCACGAAGTTGACGGCGAGCCGGGCACCGTTCGGCCAGCTGAATTCCGGCGGATTCTGGCCGTATCCGACGAAGTCACGTGATGCGGTCACGGTCAGCTCCTTCATCGCCATAGGGCGTGGTGGGTGAGGTGCGAGGAGGGAAGAGGTCCCCGGCCGACAGTCCTGCGGACAGGCCGAAGAGCAGTCTGAGCCGTGCCTTGGCCGGCGACAGGGTCCGTGCCGCGAGCACTCCTTCGCCGAGCAGGTGCGTCTCCGATCCGGGTCCGCCGTACGTGCGCCGAAGGATCGGGCCGTCGGCGCAGCGGCTGGTCAGGACGGTGGGCCGGCCCGACCGCACCGAACGCACGACCGCTTCGGCCAGCGCCGGGGCGAGATGCCCGGCGCCGGTGCCCGCGACGACGAGCCCGGCCACGTCGCCGGCGATCGCGTCGACCAGCCTCCCGTCGGAACCGGCCACCGCCATGACGAGCTCCACCTTCACGTCCGGCGGAGCCGTGGCCGTCAGCCGGTCGGGCTCCGGTGGAGGGCCGAGCAGGAGCTCGACCTCGTTCTCGATCACGAATCCGACAGGTCCGGCGGACGGGGAGGAGAACGCCGCGACCCGGGTGCTGTGCTGTTTGGTCACCAGCCGGGCCACGTGGATCTCGTCCTGGAACACCACCACCGGGCCGTACCGGGCCAGGGGCCGGTGGAGCGCCGCGACGACGGCGGCGACGATGTTGGCCGGCCCGTCGGCGCCGGGGAGATGCGGGGCACGCATGGCCCCGGTGAGCACGATGGGAACGGCGGTGTCCACGAGCAGGGCCAGCGCGTAGGCCGTCTCCTCCAGGGTGTCCGTGCCGTGCGTGATCACGACCCCGTCGGCGCCGGCGGAGACCTCGCGGCGTACGGCCTCGGCGAGCGTCCACATGTCCGCCGGCGTGACGGCCCGGCTGGAGATGGTGCGCACGTCGCTCGTCCGGATGTCGACCGGCAGGTCCTCGATCATGCCGGCGAGATCGGCGGCTCCGTGGTGCGGGGTGGCCCTGCCCGCGGTGGGTGCGGTGGCGATGGTGCCGCCCATGGCCAGCAGGCTCACCACTGCCCTGGTCATCGCGCTCCGTCGAACAGGTCGGCGCAGTCGGGGACCGCGAGCAGCCCGTCGAGCCGTTCCCACCACGCCGTCGCTGTCCGCCGGTCGCCGACGAGCGTGGCGAACTTCTCCCGGTGCTCGGCCTCGGTGAGCGGGCGCGTGTGGTGGCCACGCGGATTCTGTACGGTCGCGGCCGTGGAGCCGTCATCGGTCACCACGGTCACCCGCGCCGGGGCGGACTCCGGCCACTCGGCCTCGAACTCGGGCCGTACGCTCACCCGCACCTTCTCGGCCACGGCGGCGACCTGGGGGCGGAAGCGGAACGCCTCCACGTCGCTGCGGCCGAGGACGAGCGCCGTCGCCACCGCGTAGGGCAGCGAGAACCGGCCGGACAGGTCGTTCGCGGCCGGCTGCCGGTCGATCTTCAGGTTGACGGCCACCGTGTCGACCAGCACCTGGCGGATCTCTTCCGGGCGAACGGGCGTGATGGCCAGTGCCGCCTCCACGGCGCTGTGCGACAGGGCGCAGGCGCTGTGGACCTTGAAGTAGTTGCGAGAGATGCCGAGGTCGTCATAGCGCAACGGCTCGGTGAGCGCCGACCCGTTCACGATCTCGCCCGCTATCTGACCGAACGCCACCTCCAGCGCGGCGGCTGAGCCGGTGAACTCGGCGCGGGCCAGGGCGGAGGCTCGTACACCGCTCTGCGCGGCGTATCCGGTGTAGGCGTTGCGCGCCGTCGCGCCGTCATAGCAGGCCTGCCACACGGACAACAGCGGGCTGGTCGCCGCGATCGTGGCCGCTGTCACCGGATCGGTCCCGTCGAGAAGTGCCACGGCGACCGCGGCGCCGACCGCGCCGACGTGCCCGTGTGGGTGGACGCCCTGCCGCAGGCGGAACGCGCGGAAGAGCCGGCTGCTGACCTCATACCCCGCCAGGACCGCTCGCACGAGGTCGGCGCCCGGCGCGTGCACACGTTCGGCGACAGCGAGGGCCGCCGGGATCACGTGCATTCCGGGATGGCCCGTGGGCCGCATGCCCTCATCGAGTTCGAGGCTGGTGCCCGCGGTCGCGTTGAGGAACGCGGCGTACGCCGGATGGGCCTTCAGGCGCGGTGTCGTCAGCACCGTCGCCGTGTGCCCCGCGCCGGCCCGATCCGCCGGGGTCACCAGCGCGTCGTGCTCGTCGAGGGCCACCAGCGCGGCGATCTCCGCCGTCCTGGCACCGGCGGCGGCGACCGCGACGGTGTCGGCGATGACGAGCCGGGCGCGGCGCAACGTCTGCTCGGGGACATGGGCGAGGTCCAGCTCACTTGCCACCCGGACGGCGGTATCGATGCTGAGCACGGTACTCCTCACCGCTCGAAGTTCAGGTGCCGGGTCTCACCGAGAGCCCACACCGCGGCGGCACTGATGAGCGTGACCAGCACCACGTAGGCGCCGACGGCGTACATGCCGACCGCGCTGAACAGCGCGATGGCGATGAACGGTGCCACCGCCGCGCCCAGCAGCGATCCGCCCTGGTTGGCGGCGGTGATGCCCGAGTAGCGAGTGGCGGTGGGGAACAGCTCCGCGAAGTAGACACCGATCGGGGCGTAGGCACAGCCCACGGGAAAGGCCAGGAGCGCGAGGCCGACGGCGAACAGGACGGGTGAGCCGGTCTCGATGAGCGCGATCGAGGGGAAGACGACGACCAGGATCCCGCCGAATCCCAGCAGCAGCGCCGTACGACGGCCTCGCGTGTCGGCCACCCCGGCGGACAGTCTCAGACCGATGCTGTACGCCCCCGCTGAGAGCAGCACCGCGGTGAGCGCCGCCGCCTGGCTGATCTTCAACGGCCCGGTGGCATGGGAGAGCAGGAAGACGAAGGCGACGTAGAAGGTCGCGCTCACGGTCACGTACGCGAGGGTCGCGAGGACGACGGAGCGCCGTGACTCGCGCAGCACGGTCGCGATCGGAAGACGCGCGCCGGCTGTGTCGCCGGACTTCTTGCCGGCCTGGAATATCGGCGACTCGTCGAGGCGCAGCCGCATCACCAGCCCGACGACGATCAGCACGGCACTGGACAGGAAGGGCAACCGCCAGACCCACTCCACGTAAATTTCCTTGGGGACCAGAAGGGTCACGGTCAGCAGGACGGCGGTCGACAGCGCGAGACCGGCGGTGACGCCCTGCTGCGCCCAGCTCGACAGCCGGGCTCGCCTGCCGGGCGGCGCGAACTCGCTGGCCATCAGGACGGCGCCACCCCATTCGCCGCCCACCGCGGCGCCCTGGACGAAGCGGAGCAGGACGAGCAGGGCCGGAGCCAGCGCACCCGCGGTGGCATAGGTCGGCAGCACACCCACGAGCATCGTGCTGATGCCCATCAGCATCAGGGACGCGATCAGCGTCGTCTTCCGGCCGACCCGGTCGCCGTAGTGGGCGAAGATCAGGCCACCGATCGGCCTGGCGATGAAGGCCACCGCGATGGTCGCGAACGAGGCGAGTGTCGCCGCGACCGGGGACATCGCGGGGAAGAACTGCGTGCCGAACACGAGCGTCGCGGTGCTCGCGTAGATGTAGAAGTCGTACCACTCGATCGTGGTCCCGATGAACGCCGCCTTGGCGACCCGGGAAGCCTCCTCCGGAGTCGGAGCCGGGGTCGCGGCGTCAGGGCCGCCGTCACTCGCATCTATCCGCGTCAACGTCTTTCTCCTTCAACATCCTGCGAGGAACCTCGCAGCCGAGCGGCTATGTCGGCGAACGCCCGATTCTGGGCGTCCGGGTCAATGTGCACGTCGAACAGCACCGGCCCTGTCTCCTCGGCCAGCACCCGCGGCAGGATGGCGAGATCCGCGGTGCGTCCGATGGAGTGGGCGGGTATTCCGAAACCCCGGGCGATGCCGGCGATGTCCGGCCACGCATGCTCGGACTCCGTGACGGGGAGCCCCTTGGCCCTGAGGCTGTGACGCTCCTGGCCGTAACCCCCGTCATTCATCACCACCACGGTCAGCGGGAGCCCGTAGCGCCGCACGGTGGCGAGTTCGTTGAGACTCATCATCAGGCATCCGTCGCCGAGCACCACCGTGACCCGCTCGCCCTCCCTGGCGAAGGCCGCGCCGATGCTCACGCCCAGGGCCTGGCCGATCGCGCCGAAGTCGTGCGTGAAGGCGTATCGGCGGGGATCCCAGCTGCGCAACGTCTGCTGCGCGTACGAGCCGAAGTGACCGGCGTCGACGACCAGCAGACGATCCTCGGGCAGCGCCGCGTCGAGAGCGTCGACGACGTCCTGCGGGGGGACCGGTGAGGTGTCGGCCGCGGAGCCGGCCCGGTGGTTCTCCTCGGCGGGAGGAGTCCAGCCGGTGCGCGCACCGGCGGCGGTCAACCGGTCGCGCAGGACGGCCACGGTCTTGACAGCGTCGCCGACGACGGCGACGGCCGCCCGCGAGTGCCTGTCCATCGCTTCCGCATCGTGATCGACGTGTACGATCACGCCGCCGTGCAGGCCGCCGTCGGTCGTCCACGGGTTCGCGGTGGCGCCCAGCACGAGAACGCAGTCGGCGTCCGCCAGCGCGCGGGAGGCGGGGCCCGCGCCGAGCCCGCCGGCCACGCCGAGGCTGCGGGGATGGGTGGCGAGCAGCCCTTTGGCTTTGAGTGAGGTGGTGATCGGGGCTCCCAGCAGGTCGGCGAGCTCACCGACCGCCGCGGCGTCGTCTCCGGGCGGCACGCCACGGCCGACGAGGATCACCGGCCTGCGCGCGGCGGTGAGCGCTGCCACCGCGGCGTCGACGGCCGCGGGATCAGGTGCCGGTCCAGCTGGTGGTCCGGCCGCCGGCCGGTAGGGCGTCGTGTCAGGCGGCAGTGGGGCGAGCAGCACGTCGGTGGGGGCGTTCAGCACCGCCGGACCCTTCCCGAACCGGACGTGCCGGAACACCGCTCCGGTGTCGGCGTGCACCGTGTCGGGCCGGTGGAGCGGCCGGAACATCGCGCCCGTCGACCGGATGAACGACTGCTGGTCGAACCGCTGCGGATGGTTCAGGTCTCCGGTCGGGGTGTCGGGGGCGATGAGCACGACGGCGGAGTGGGCGGCCACCGCGGTCAGCAGCGACGTGGCCGTGTTGCTCAGACCGGGACCGTGGGTCACGCTCGCGACTCCGGGCTTCCCGGAGAAACGGGCGTAGCCGTCGGCCATCGCGACCGCGCCCTGCTCATGGCAGGCGTGCACCAGCTTGATCCGCCCCGTCATCGAGACCTGGGTGAGCAGGTCCAGGTTTCCGTCGCCCATCAGCGCGAAGATCACCTCGGTGTCCTCAGCGACCAGCGCTGCTGTGACGGCGTCCACAACCGTTCTCTCTTGCATGGAATGCGACTGTACTCGACCGTATTCCGACACACAAGGATGAGTTTTCCCGGCATCCATCTGCGATCTACGTGCGAGAACAGCGCGATTCACAGCCCGCTCTCCGCCGCACGCGACCCCGGCGTCGGACGTTTGAGAGACGCTTTGAGTACCGAGGTATTCACATGTATTCTCTGAGGCATGGACGAACCCTTCGAGGCGCCCGTCGACGCGCCGGCGATTGCACTGCCCGGCAACAGGCCCATTGCCGACGAGTTGTACGACTACCTGCGGCACGCGATCATCCGGGGCGAACTGCCCGAGGGCATCCGAGTGGTCGAGGGCGACATCGCGGCGCGGGCCAACGTGAGCCGCACTCCGGCGGGGCAGGCGCTGCGCCGTCTCCAGTCGGACGGCCTGCTGCGCGCGTCGCAGCACGGCCTGCTCGTCAACGAGCTCTCCGCGGACGAGCTGTCCGAGACGTGCACCGTCCGCGACTCGCTGGAGGCGCTGGCCGCCCGGCTCGCCGCCTCCACCCGCACCGATCTTGACCTCGCACTGCTGGAGGAGCTCACCGAGCGGTTCGAAGCGGCCATAGGCGGCGATGTCTCCGACATCGTCGATCTCAACCACGCCTTCCATGACGCGGTATGGGACGCGGCCCGCAACTCCGCGCTCAGGCGTTTCCTGCAGCAGACGCGCTCCCTGATCGAACGACTGAACTCCACCACCCTGAGCTCAGAGGCCCGCCAGAGACAGGCCCTCGACGAGCACCGGGCGATTCTCGCAGCGATCACCGCACGCGACGCCGACACGGCGGAGAGCGTCACACTGCAGCACTTTCACAAGGCGACGGCCATCCGGATCCTCTCCAAAAGAGTCCATATGCGGACGAATCCGACTGCCAGCTGACCTGTCCCACCAAGACCAGGAGGTTTTTCATCCATGGATGACCACGCGGATGTGATCGTCGTCGGCACCGGCAACGCAGGGTTCTGCGCCGCGCACGCGGCGGCCGAGCGGGGCGCGCGAGTCCTGATGCTCGAGAAGGGGCCGGAGGGGACGATCGGCGGCAACACCTACTTCACAGCGGGGGCGATCCGTACCACCTACCAGGACATCGACGACCTCGCGGACATCATCGACGACCCCGACGAGCGCCTGCCGTACACCGATATCGATCCCTACGGTCCTGCCGATTTCGCGGCGGACATGCGCCGGCTGACGCTCGGACGGTGTGATCCCGCACTGACCGACGCGATGGTGCACGGCGTCGCCGACACCGTGCGGTGGATGCGCGGCCACGGAGTGCGGTTCCGCCTGCAGTACGAGCGCCAGGCATACGAGAGGGAAAACCGCTTCCGGTTCTGGGGCGGCCTGCCGCTGGCCACCGTCGACGGCGGTAAGGGGCTGGTGGCGCAACACCTGGCGGCGGCGGAACGTGCCGGTGTGCGGGTCCGCTGCGACACCGCCGTCGACCGCGTCCTGCGCGATCCCGACGGGCGCGTGGTCGGCGTGGCGGCGGGCACGGCGGAGTTCCGGGCGGGCGCCGTGGTCCTGGCCGCCGGCGGGTTTCAGGCCAGCAAGATGTTGCGCGCGCAGTATCTCGGACCCAACTGGGACCTCGCGAAGGTGCGCGGCACCCCGCACAACACCGGCGGCGTGCTCACGGCCGCACTACGCGCGGGCGCTCAGTCGGCGGGTCACTGGAGTGGCTGCCACGCCGTGGCGTGGGACGCCAACGCGCCGGAGAGCGGCGACCTCGAGCTCACCAACCGCTTGACCAAGCAGTCGTATCCGCTCAGCATCGTGGTCAACACGGCGGGCCGGCGCTTCCTCGACGAGGGGGCCGAGATCCGCAACTACACCTACGCCAAGTACGGCGCGGAGATTCTGCGCCAGCCGGGCGCCCTCGCGTTCCAGATCTTCGACGCGAAGACGGCTCCCCTGCTGCGCGAGGCCGAGTACGAAGCGCCCGGCGTCTCCCGCTTCCAGGCAGACTCGATCGCCGAGCTCGCCGAGCAGGCCGGCATCGACGCCGCCGGGCTGACAGCCACGGTCGAGGAGTACAACGCGGCCACCCGCCTCGGCCCGTTCGACCCGGCCGTCAAGGACGGGCTCGGCACGACCGGACTCACCCCGCCGAAGAGCAACTGGGCCCAGCCCCTCGACCAGCCTCCCTACCTCGCGTTCGCCGTGACCTGCGGCATCACGTTCACCTTCGGAGGAGTGAAGATCGACACCTCCGGTCGCGTCATCGACGAGGCCGACGAGGTGATCCCCGGGCTGTTCGCCGCGGGAGAGATGGCGGGCGGGCTGTTCTTCCACAACTACCCCGGCGGCAGTGGCCTCGCCGCGGGCTCGGTGTTCGGTCGCCGGGCAGGCGCCGAAGCCGCCGCACTCGCGTCGACCGGCGTCCTGGCCTCCTGACGCGGATCCCGGCATGACGATGCGGGCCATCAGGTGACTCAGGGTCGCGATCGGGATCGCGGCCCTGAGTCCCCCGGTGGCCCGCATCCGGGCAGTTCGCCTCAGGCGAGGATCCGGCCGAGCGGCTCTCGAGCAGCCATCGGCGCCGGATTCTCGGGTCAGCGCGCTCTGCCCACCACCTCGCGGGCGGTGCGAGCCACCGCGGCGTCGATGAGCCGGCCGGCGGCGTCCAGCGCGACACCGCTGCCGCGCCGCTCCGCCTCGGCGAGGCGATCGAGGAGATCACGCGCCGCCGCGAGCTCGTCCGCGTCCGGGGTGAACACCTCGTTGATGACCGGGAGCTGACGGGGGGAGATGGCCGTGCGCGCCCGGAAGCCCTGGCGCAGCAGGGTCCGGGTGGTCTCCTGGAGCAGGCCGGTGTCGCGCACCGCGGTGTCCACGGGTCCCACCGGCGCGAGGATGCCCGCCGCCGCGGAGGCGACGACGATGCGGGACCGGATCGGCCACAGCTCCTCACGCGCGGGGCCGGGCCGCAGGCCGAGCTCGCCGGCCAGGTCCGCTTCGCCCAGGCCGAGCCGTACCACCCGGGGGGCGGCCGCGACGTCCTCCGCGCGCGCGACGCCGACGGCCGACTCGATCAGGGCCAGAATGGCGAACGCTCCCGCCGGCCGGGCGTGTGCCGTCTCCGCCCGGGTCAGCGCCGCGTCCGCCCTGGCCAGGACCTCGGGGTCGGCCTTGGGGACGACCACGCCGCGCAGGCCCGGAGCGGCGACCGCGGCCACGTCCTGCTCGACGGTGTCCGCGTTCACCCGTACCCAGGTCTGGGGCGTGGCCGGCGCGGAGCCGAGGGAGACGACGAACTCCCCCGCCTGCTTGCGCGCCGTCTCCTTGCTCCCCGCGGCCACGGCGTCCTCAAGGTCGAGGATGAGGGCGTCGGCCGCGCTCCCGCGGGATTTGGCCAGCTTGTCGCTCTGGTCCGCGGGGACGTACAGATAACTGCGAGGGGTCACGAGCGACCGGCCGGCCGGGGCAGGTAGCGGCCCTGCGGGTCGCCCACGACCTTGCCGTCCTCCAGCACCCGGTGACCGCGCAGGAAGGTGTCGACCACCTTGGCGGTGAGCTCGAATCCCTCGAACGGCGTGTACTCCTGGGTGGACTCGGACTCCTCGGCGCGCACGGTCCAGGTGGACGCGGGGTCGACGAGGGAGAAGTCGGCGTCCATGCCCTCCGCGATCGCGCCCTTGGAGCGCAGGCCGAACCGCTGGGCGGGGTTCCAGGAGAGCAGCTTGGCGATGTCGCCGTAGGACAGGCCGCGCTTGGCGCCCTCGGTGACCAGGCCGGGCAGGAGGTACTCGGCGCCGCCGAAGCCGGACTTGGCCAGGAAGACGTCGTCACGCTGCTCACCGAACTTCTGCTCGTCGCGGCAGCAGGCGTGGTCGCTGACCACCCAGTCGATCTTGCCGTCGAGCAGGTGGCCCCAGAGCGCCTCGACGTCCTCGCGCGGGCGCAGCGGCGGATTGACCTTGCCGCCGATGCCGCTGGCCGTGTCGATGTCGGCGAGCAGGTGGCCGATCGTCACCTCGCGGCGGAAGTTGATGTGCGGGAACGCCTCGGCCATCCGCAGCGCGGCGTCCATGGCCTTGGCCGACGACAGGTGCAGCAGGTTGATCGTGGGCAGGCCGGTCTCGTGCGCGAGGTAGGAGGCGATGCTGACCGCCAGCCCTTCCGAGTGCGGCGGGCGCGAGGCGCTGTAGGCCGCCAGACCGGTGAGGGTGCCCTCCTCCTCGACCAGCTTGGTGTACGCGGTCATGATCTCGGCCGTCTCGCAGTGCAGCGACAGGGAGATCTCGTCGGCCAGCTCGGGGAACTGCTCGCGGGCGGCCTGGATGCCGCGCATGACGAACTCGAAGTGCGCGTAGTCATACCGCTCCCCCTCGGGGATCATCAGGAACGCGTTCTGGTCGGCGGAGCGGCCGTGCAGGCCGTGACTGCCGTAGAACATGAACACCTTGAACGAGGTCACCCCGTGGTCGCGCACGAGCGCGGGGATCTCCTCGATGTGCTTGCGCATCATCGGCGCGAGGTGGAAGGCGTAGTCGACGTACGCGCGGCCGTCGGAGGCGGCCAGGACCTCGGGGAAGACCTCGGCGTACTCGCCGCCCTTGTTGAGGTAGTACTGGCCGGTCCGCATGTAGGTCAGCGCGGAGGTCACGCCGCCCTGGGCGCACGCCCGGCTCTCCGTCTCGGTGTCCACGGACAGCGGGTTGTAGATCCCCCAGTGCTGGTGGGCGTCCACCACGCCGGGGAAGGCCAGCTTGCCGCCGCCGTCCACGACCGTGCGCGCCTCGGCGGGGTCCAGGCCCTGCGCGACGCGGACGATCCGGCCGTCGACGACGCCGATGTCGGCGACCTCCGCCTCGGCCCGGTCGTGCCTGACGACCCTGACATTACTGACGATCAGGTCGAACTGTGCCACTGCTGTCTCCTTAATGAGCGTTCAGGTCAAGACGGGTGAGGGGGCGCAGCACGTCCGCCACGCCGGTGAGCCGGTCGAGCCGCAGGACGAGGTCCTGCACGGTCCTGGCGATCTCCGCCGGCAGCCGGCCCGCGACGTTCTCGCCGAACTTGCGGGAGAGCTCGGCCTCGGACAGCGGCCTGCCCGGACCTCCCCTGTTGGCCAGCACTTCTTCCGTCCATTCGCGGCCGTCGTCGGTACGGACCCGGACCACGGCGGGGAACTGGTAGGGGTAGATCGCGTCGCACTTCTCGTCGGGCACGACGTCGACCAGGGCCATCAGGGCGCGGCGCGCGGGGTCCCGGGCCAGTTCGTCGGTGAAGTCGTCCAGCCCCACGCCGAGGCCGGACCCGCCGATCAGCCCCGCCACCACCGCGTACGGCCCGCTGAACTGGGCCTGGTACCCGGTCTCCGGCGCCCGCTTCGTCTCCAGCGGCTGGCCGATGGTACGGATCACCGCGGACGGCACGCGTACCTCGATGTGCTCGATCCGGTCGATCGGGAGGCCGCGCGCACGCAGCGCGATGCCCGCGTCGATCGCCGTGTGGGTGAAGTGGTTCGCCGGGTACGGCTTGAAGAAGATCCCCGGCACCGCCCAGGTCTCGCCCAGCCCGTCGAGCACCTGGGACAGGTCGCTCTCACCGCGCAGGAAGGCCTCGAAGAAGCCGAACCGCCCTTCCAGGACGGTGGGCGGACCGGTGAAGCCCCGCTGGACCAGGGACGCGGCGGTGACGGCCGAGTGGGCGGCCCAGCCGCAGTGCAGCCGCTTGACCGTCCCTCCGGTGCGGTTCGCCTCGATGATGCCGGCCGCGAAGGACGCGGTGACGCCCAGCGCGTTCTGCACGCCCTCCGCCCCCAGGCCCATCAGCAGCGCGGCCGCGGCGGCGCCGCCCATCGCGCCGCAGATGGAGGTGGCGTGCTGCCCGTGCTCGAAGAACACCGAGTTGCCGAGCTCGCGGTCGTAGCCCGCCATGCCGAGGCGTACCGCGATCTCCAGCCCCACCGCCACCGCGCCGACGGTGTCGGCCCCCGAGGCGCCGGACGCCTGAGCCGCGGCGAGCGCGGCCGGGATGACCGCGGCGCTCGGGTGCAGCACCGAGGGCAGGTGGGTGTCGTCGTAGTCGAGCGAATGGGCGAGCACCCCGTTGACGAACGCCGCCTGCGCGGCGGGCAACGACGTCTCCACCCCGACGGCGGACGCCTCGGGGCGTCCGCCCTGGTCGGCCGCGTAGCCGGCGGCGGCGGCGCTGGTCGGCAGCCGGTAGGCGGCGACGCACAGCCCGAGCACGTCGAGGATGCGGCGGCGCACGCTGTCGGCCACGTCCGCGGGCAGCGGTCCTGACAGAGTCCTGGCCGCGAAGAGGGACAGCTCGGGGGCGAGGACCGGTTCCTTCGTCTCACTCACGCCCCGACCACCGCCAGCGGCCGGACCGGCGACCCGGTGGCGCCGAAGATGGACAGCGGGGAGAGCATGAAGGCGAACTCGTGCACCCCGGCGGCCGCGAGCTCGTCGAGTGCCATCGCCTCGATGATGTAGACGCCCCGCTCGACCAGGAGCACCCGGTGCGCCGGCAGCACGCTGTGCCCGCTGCCGGGCTTGAGGCACTCGAAGGCGATCGTGTCGGCGCCGACGGCGTGCGGTCCCTGGTCGGCGAGCCACGTCGCGCCGGCCTCGCCGACACCCGGAACGCCGGAGTCGTTGCCGATGTAGACGCTCCGGTCGCTGTGGCCGAAGAACCGCCCCCAGCCGCTGCGCACCAGGACCACGTCGCCGGCGCCGATCGGGGTGCCCTGCCGTTCGACGGCCGCCTCCAGATCCGCCGGGGTGATCTCGTAACCGGCCTCGCAGCCGACTGGCGTGCCGAGGGCCGCGGGGACGTCGAGGAGCACGCCGCGGCGCACCATCGGGGCGATCGTGTGCGCCCCGAGCTCCGCGAACCGGCCGCCCTGGCTCGCCTGGGCGGCGTCCGATCCGTCGAGCAGCTTGCCGTCCTGGGACACGTGCGCGAAGGCGTCGATGTGCGTGCCGACGTGCGTGCCCATCGTGATGATGTCGTTGGCCGCCGAGCCGCCGTCCACCCGGACCATGTCGCCGTGCCTACGGGGCAGCGCGTGCCAGAAGGCGGGATGGTTGGGGGACTGCGGCATGCCGATCGTCAGGGGCCGCCCCAGATCGTAGATCCGGACCCCTTCGCCGACCGCCCGCAGCAGCAGGTCGGTGGTCGTGGTACCGCTCACGTCGCCTTGTCCCTCGTTCCTGGTCTCAATGCTGGTCATGCGATCACCCGCTTGGCTCGCAGGTCCGCCACCGTCTCGGCGTCGAGGCCGAGCTCGTGCAGCAGGATCTCGTCGGTATCGGCGCCGAGACGCCGGCCGGTGAAGCGGATGCGTCCGGGAGCACCGGACATCCGCCACATCACGTTGTGCATGAGCACGGGCCCCAGCTCGTCGTCCTCGACCCGCGTGAGCATCTCGGTGGCCCGTACGTGCGGGTCCTCGGTGAGGTCGCGGGCGCTGTAGACGGGTGCGGCCGCCGCGCCCACGCGCTCGAATTCGCGGATCACCTCGTCGCGGGTGCGCGCGGCGATCCACGAGCCCACGTAGGAGTCGAGAAGCTCGGCGTGCTCGGCCCGCTCGCGGCCCGAGGCGAACCACGGCTCGGCGATGACCTCCGGGTGTCCCACCAGGGTCATCACCCGCTCGGCGATGCTCTGGGCGCTGGTGGAGATGGCGACCCAGCCGCCGTCCTCGCACCGGTAGGCGTTACGCGGCGCGTTGTTGGCGGAGCGGTTGCCCTGGCGCCGGCCGACGGTGCCGAGCTGGTCGTACACGGTCGGGCCCGGCCCCACCGCCGTCATGATCGGCTCCAGCAGGCTCATGTCGACGATCTCGCCCCGGCCGCTCTTCTCGCGGGACCACAGCGCCATCATCGTCGCCGAGGAGGCCGCGATCCCGCAGATGCTGTCCGCCAGGCCAAACGCCGGCAACGTCGGCGGCCCGTCCGCCTCCCCGGTGAGGTGGGCGAATCCGCTCATCACCTCGGCCAGGGTGCCGAATCCGGGCCGCGCCGCGTACGGCCCCTGCTGGCCGAAGCCGGTGATCCGGACGATGACCAGCCGGGGATTGATCCGGTGCAGGACGTCGGGTCCGAGGCCCCAGCGCTCCAGCGTGCCGGGCCGGAAGTTCTCCACGAGGACGTCGGCCGTCTCGGCGAGCCGCAGGAACACCTCGGCCCCCGCCGGGTCGGACAGGCTCAGGCCGACCGTCCGCTTGTTGCGGGAGATCTCCTTCCACCAGAGCGCGACTCCCTCCTTCGAGGGTCCGTGCCCCCGCATGCCGTCACCGGCGACCGGGTGCTCGATCTTGATGACCTCCGCGCCCTGGTCTCCGAGGATCTGGCAGCACAGCGGTCCGGCGAGGATGGTGGACACGTCCAGCACCCTCAGCCCCGTCAGCGGGCCGTCTTCCACCTTGGCTCCTTGTTCCGCTATAGCGAACGGTGGTCCGCTCAGAGAGTATGTTAGCGCTTCTCGCCGGTCAACCACCCGCAAAACGGGTAAATCAGGAGGCGAGCGCCGCCCCGATGGCGTACGCGCGCACCACGGCCGCGGCCAGCGACGTCCCGCCGCCGGGATAGCAGTCGCCGAAGAGACTCGCGGAGACGTTCCCCGCCGCGAACAGGCCCGCCACCGGCTCGCCCGAGGGCGCCAGGACACGGCCGTGGTCGTCGGTCAGCACGCCGCCGCACGTGCCGAGCGTCGCGGCGTGCACGGGCACCGCGGTGAACGGCGGCCGGGCGATCGGCGCCAGGCACGGATTGGACCCGAGGGAGGGGTCGCCCAGATGGCGGTCCGCCACCGAGTCGCCGCGGGCGAACGCCCGGTCCGATCCCCGGGCCGCGTCCTCGTTGAAGCTCTCGATCGTCTCGGCCAGGCCCGCCGCGTCGATCCCGCAGGCGTCGGCCAGCTCGCCCAGGGTGGGCCGGGAGACGGCCCACTCCGGCAGCCCGCCGCGCGGCGCGCCGGCCACCGGATAACGCTCCTGGTAGCCGCCGTCGTAGACGAGCCAGGCCAGCGCGTGGCGTGGCACCCCGTTCGCGGGATCCACCTCACGGAACACCTTCGTCAGGTCGTGGTAGTTCTGCGCCTCGTTGACGAACCGGCGGCCGGACGGGTTCACCATCACCGAACCGGGGCGCGTCAGCTCGACGTTGGCCAGCCGTCCGGTGGGCAGTCCCGCATAGCGCGCGGACGGGTCCTGGAACGCGGGAACGCCCCAGGACGCCGTCATGTCACGGACGGCCGCGCCGGCGCGCAGCGCCATGAGCAGGCCGTCGCCCTCGGTGCCCGGCGCGCCGATCGGCAGCACCGGGGCGGGCAGGTAGGCGCGCTGAAGGTCCGGGTTCCGCTCGAAGCCCCCGCTGGCCAGCACGACCGCCGTCCGGGCCAGGACCTGCCGGGTGCCGCCCTCCCCCTCCAGCGTGACGCTCCAGGCACTGCCGGTACGCGTCATCTCCACCGCCCGGGCGCCGAGGACGAAGGTGACTCCCCTGGCGTGGGCGGAGACGGCGAGCGCCCCGGCGAGGGCGCCGCCCATGGTCCGGATCCCCCGCCGCTCCCGCTCCCCTGCGACCTTCTCGACGTCGAGTCCAGGGCTCTGCTCGCGCTCCAGCATGGTGATCGCCGGCAGATAGGTGGGCGGCCTGAGCACCTGTCCGAGGCCGGGGTACGCACCGGTGTCGAACGGGAGGTTGTCCAGGGTCCGCCCGCCGGACACGGTTCCCGGCAGGTCCGCGCGGTAGTCGGGCCGTCCCAGCGCCGCGAGCCCCACGTCGGTCTCGTCGCACAGGTAGCGCACCGCCTCGGGCGCGGTGTCCAGGAACCACTCGATCCGCTCGCGCGGCATGCCTCCCCGCGTGACGGCCGTGAGGTACGCCAGCGCGTCCTGCCGCGTGTCGGAGAACCCGCCCGCCGCCATCAGGTGGTTGCCCGGCACCCAGAGCACACCTCCGGAGACGGCCGTCGTGCCGCCCAGCCGGTCCGTCCGCTCGACCAGGAGGACGTCGTGGCCGGCGTCGGCCGCCCGGCAGGCGGCGACCAGACCCGCCGCACCACTGCCGAGGACCAGGACGTCGCACGACGGCGGCGGCTCGGCAGTGGTGAAAGCGGCTCTCTCGTTCATCGTCTTTCCTTCCAGATCGCGCGATTGACCAGCACCAGGATCGAGGCCAGCGCGACGGAGATCGCGGCCAGGCCCCATCCCACGGAGTAGGAGTAGTACTGCGCCGCGGCGCCCACCAGCAGCGGCCCGACGATGCCGCCGGCGGATCCGCCGGCCTGCACCAGGCCCGACGCCGCGCCCGGCGCCGCCGGATGAGCCTCCGCGATGGCCAGGGCCACCAGGCCGGTCCATCCCCAGCCGGCGCCGCAGGCGATGAACATGCCGATCACGACCAGGGTCCGGTCACCGGACAGGAGCATCAGGAAGCCCACCGCCCCGAGCGCCATCATCACCGCGACCGTCAGCCTGCCGCGCCGTCGCCCACGGCCCAGCCCGAGCCCGAAGCGGGCGGCGATGATCACTATGCTGCCGCCGGCGAGCGCCACCCCGGCCGCGCTCTGCGAGAAGCCGAGCGACACGCCGTAGTCGACGAACAAACTGCTCAACGCGGTGGCGGCGGCCGAGGCCAGGGCGAAGGACAGGGTGATCAGCAGCAGCGGGGCGATCGGGGTGAGCCGCCCGCGCGGCGGCGCGGCACCCTTGCGCATCGCCCGCAGCGCGGCGTCGGGATGCATCGCCCGCGGCGCGGCGTCGGGGATGCGCAGGGCCACCAGCACGCCCACCGCCAGCGCTCCCACCAGGAAGACCAGCCGCCAGTGCAGCACCGTGGCGAGCAGCGGCAGCGCGAGGCTGGCCAGGAGCGTCGAGGCCGGGATCGCCGAGCGTTCCAGGCCGAACGCGATCGGCCGCCGCCCGGGGGCGACGTGCCGGACGATCAGCAGCGTGCCGATGGGGGCGCCGATCGCCGAGCCGACACCGCCCACCGCCAGGCAGGCCAGCAGTCCCGCCCAGGAGCCGCCGAACAGCGCGACGCCGACCAGGCACGCCCCCGTCATCCCCGCCGCCGTGCGAAGGGCGCGTCGCGGACCCATCCGGTCCGCGACGCGGCCTCCGAACGACATGGCGACGGCGCCGATGGCGTAGAACAGGCTGATGGTCATCCCGAGGGCCGCGCTGTCCAGGCCGAGGTCGTTGCGGATGGCGACGCCGAGGGTCCCCGCCAGGTAGGCGGGATACATATAGGTCATACCGAGCAGCACGGCGAGCAGGACCGCCCGCCGTGAGGCCCATGACCAGGCCGCGGCGGGCTCCCGCGACGGCTTCGGCCCCGGCTCGGGAGAGGTCGGGGGCGGCGCCTTGTACGCGTCGACGGCTTCGGCTCCGTCACCGTCGCCTAACACGTCAGCGGCCCGCCCTCGGACCCGGGCGGAGGGTCACCCCCAGATTTCGTCGGCGTAGCTGATGTTGACCTTGCCCTGCCAGCCGTTCTCGTCCCGGCTCCACTTGTCGCGCCACTGAGCCGCGTGGTCCAGGATGACCGGGTCGCCGAAGTGCAGCTTGCCGTCGGCGTGGAAGGCGTCGAGGTCGTCGACGTACATGAGGTCGAAGTGCTTGAACCACTCCTCGCCCCGGACGTTCTTGCGGATCACGAAGTTCGCGTAGTCGAGGATCCCGTCGTTCTGCCGGAACTTCCGGTAGTCGACGTCCCGGATGTACTGGGCGTACTCCTCGAGGTCGGATCCCGGCTTGATGTCGTACGTCAGCAGGACCAGTTTGCGCGCCATGTTTCTCTCCTTGGTGGAAATCGTGCGAATTACCAGCGGTTCGGGTCGGTGTCCGGGAACCGCCACTGGGGGTCTATGTCGTCCGTCTTGAGCGCCCGCAGCACGCCGCTCTGCGCCAGGTCGTTCCAGACCCGCTGTTCCACGATCCGGCCGTCGCGCAGGCGGAAACGGTCGACGTACCGCACACCGTCGTAGCGGACGCCCGCGTTGTTCTCGCCGAACAGCGTCCCCATGGACCAGACGATCACGTCGCCGTCCGCGTCGGTGAACGCCTCGTACTCCTCGCGGTGCTTGTCGACGTGCCGGTAGCGGGCGGCCGAGGCCTGGGCCAGCTCGTTCAGGGTGGAGTAGCGCTTGCCTCCGGGGAAGACCATGACCACGCCCTCGGCGAGGTGCGCTTCGGCCGTGGCCTGGTCCCCGCGGCCGAGCGCCGCGAGGAAGTCCTCGACCACGGCGATGGCCGCGTCGATGGCGGCGTCAGTGGCCGGGTCGATGGTCACGGCGCGGCCGTCGGTCGCGTTACTCATGGTGTGCTCCTCGGTCAGGTGTCAGGCGCGTCGGGCGAGGCCGGTTCGGCGGACGGCATCCGGGTGGCCGCGCAGCGCACCGCGCGCTTGATACTGGCGTATCCGGTGCAGCGGCAGAGGTTCCCGTTGATCGCCTGGACGATCTCCGCGTCGTCGGGGTCCGGGGTCCGGTCCAGCAGCTCGCAGGTCGTCAGCAGCATGCCCGGCAGGCAGAAGCCGCACTGGAAGGCGAACTCATCCCAGAACGCCCGCTGAACGGGGTGCAGCCCGTCCTCGCCGGTCAGGCCCTCGATGGTGGTGATCTCGGCGCCGTCGGCGGCGACGGCGAGCACGGAGCAGGACTTCACCGACGCCCCGTCCACCAGCACGGTGCAGGCGCCGCAGTCGCCGGTGAGGCAGCCGACGTGCGTCCCGGTCAGGCCGACGTCCTCGCGGATGGCGTGCACCAGCAGCCTGCACGACTCGACGTCGATCTCGCGCTCCTGGCCGTTCACCTTCAGGCGAACCCTGTTCACGATGTCTCTTCCTCCTCGCCGGTTTCCAGCGCCTGGGCGATGCTGCGCACGGCGGCCACGGGGGCCACCCGCCTTCGGTACGCGCCGTCCGACAGGACGTCGCTCCACGGCTCGGTGACCGCCGCGTCGACGACCTCCCGTACGTGCGCCCGCCACGCGGGGTCGGCGACGCCGGCCTCCGGGCGGTCGATGGCGACGAGCAGCGGTGTCGCGGCCACCCCGCCGAGCGCGACGCGCAGGGCGCCGTCCGGCCCGGGAACGCAGGCGGCGGTGGCGATCGGCCAGCTGCCCTCGGCGTGCTTCAGCTTCGTGTAACCGACGGGCGCTCCCGTGGGAACGGGCAGCACGAGGGCCGCGAGCGCTTCGTCGGGACGGCGCGCGGTGGCGAAGGCCCCGGTGACGAAGTCCTGGGCCGCGACCTCCCTCGTGCCCGAAGCCGACACCAGCCGCATCCGCGCGCCGAGGGCGAGCAGGCAGGCCGGGACCTCCGACGACGGGTTGGCGTAGGAGGCCGAACCGCCGATGGTGCCCTTGTTGCGGATCTGCGGTCCGCCGGTGACGCCGCCGGCCACCAGGCGCAGGAGCGGCACCAGGGCGGTGGCGCGGTCGTCGGACAGCACGTCGGCGTAGGTGGTCATGGCACCGATCACGATCTCGCCGTCGCCGTGGGAGATCCCGGACAGGCCCGCCCGGGACAGGTCCACGACCACGTCGGCGCGGGTCTTTCCGTGCGTCATGTCGGGGATGAGCATCGTGCCTCCGCCGAGGACGACGGCGTCGCCGCTCGCCTCGGAAAGGACCGAGGCCACCCCGGCCAGGTCGGTGGGCGCGTGATAGGTGAAGTCATTCGTGATCATGTGGTTCGCGCCTCGTCGATGAGTGCCAGGACGACCGGCGGGGGCAACGGCACCTCGCGCACTGTGACGCCGAAGGGCGCGAGCGCGTCCTCGATCGCGTTGGCCACGGCGGCCTGGGCGCCGCCCACTCCGGCCTCGCCCGCGCCCTTGTTGCCGTACATCGTGAAGGGGCTGGGCGTGATCTGGTGCTCCAGGCGGATGGCAGGCAGGTCGCCCGCGCGTGGCAGGAGATAGGACTTGAAACGGTCGCTGGCGAGCCTGCCCTCGGCGTCGTGGACGAGCCGCTCGGTGAGCCCGGCGCCGATGCCCATCGCGATCGCTCCGTAGGCCTGCCCCTCCACCAGCGCCGGATTGATCATGGTGCCGCAGTCGTGGACCATGACGAAGTCCACGAGCTTGGTCTGGCCGGTCTCGGCGTCGACCTCCACCACGGCGGCGTGCAGGCAACTGGAGTAGGTGGGGTAGGGCTGGATCCGGCCGCGCTCGTCGGGGACGTGGTCGATGTTGCCCGGCTTGTAGGCGCGGGTGGCCTCCAGGACCGGCTCGACGTCACTGGCGATGGCGAAGGCCCGGGTCGTCACCGCGGCGGCGACCTCCGGGATCGGCACGGTCCGGCCGTCGCCGGTCGCCCGGACGTACCCGTGCGCGACCTCCACCTCGTCCACCGGCACCGCGAGCATCCGGGCGCCGACCGTGGCGATCTTGGCGCGCACGTCGCGGGCGGCCAGCGCCGCCGACCCGCCGCCGGTCACCATGCCGCGCCCGCTGAAGTTGCCGAACCCGCCCGGGCAGCGCTCGGTGTCCCCCTGGACGACGGTGATCCAGCTCAGCGGCACGCCGAGTTCGTCGGAGACGATCTGGGCGATGCCGGTGTCGTTGCCGCCGCCCGGGGTGGTGACCCCGGTGTACACGGTGACGCGGCCGGTCATGGTCATCCGGACCGTGCTGACGTCGAACCCCGAGACGAAGGACCCCGGGCCGTCGGCCGACTCGGGGGTCAGCTCGAAGGCCAGCCCGACGCCGAGGTGCCGGCCGCTCTCGCGCAGGCCGGCCTGCCGCTTGCGGAGGGCGTCGTAGTCCAGCGCCACGAGGGCCTTGTCGAGCAGCCCGGGGAAGTCCCCGCTGTCGATGTTCAGCCCGGTCGCCGTCCGGTACGGGAACGCGCCCACCGGGATGAAGTTCGTCCGCCGGACCTCCGCCGGGTCGGCGCCGAGCCCACGGGCCACCAGGTCGACGACGCGCTCCATCACGAAGTGCGCCGCGTCCTTGCCGAAGCCCCGGGCCGCGTTGAGCGGCGGCTTGTTGGTGACGACCACGTGCAGTTCCGCCTGAACGTTGGGCACCGTGTAGCCGGACCCGAGCGTCGTGGCGGACATGTTCGGCATCGCCCATCCGGCCTGCGCCGACACCGCACCCGCGTTGGCGACGATGTGGTCACGAAGGGCCACGATGCGGCCGTCGCGCATGGCGCCGACCGTGAACCGGTGCACCTGCTCCCGCGCTCCGGCCATGAACGCCTCGCGGCGGTCCTCGACCCACTTCACCGGCGCGCCGGTGAGCTTGCTGAGCAGGCAGATCAGGGTCTCCTCCGGATGACCCTGCATCTTCAGGCCGAAACTGCCGCCGACCCGCGCGGTGATGACATGGATCGCCGTCTCGTCCAGGCCGAGGCTCCGCGAGATCATCCAGCGCAGCTGGTGCGGGTTCTGCAGCGACCCGTACACCGTCAGGGTCTCGTCGAGGCGGTCCCAGGAGGCGAGGTAGCCGCGCGGCTCGATCGGCGCGGTCGTGCTGCGCGCGATCCGGATCGTGTCGGAGATGACCAGGTCGGCGGAGGCCAGGGCCGCGTCGACGTCCCCGGTGCCGTAGTGGTTGTGCAGGATGACGTTGTCCGGCCACTCCTCGTACAGCCGGGGCGCGTCCGGGGCCAGCGACTCGTCGCCGTCCAGCACGTGCGGCAGCGGCTCGTACTCCACCCGGACCAGCTCGGCCGCGGCCTCGGCCTCCCGGCGGGTGCCGGCGACCACGGCCGCGACCGGCTGGCCGGCGTAGACGACCTTGCCGACGGCCAGGCAGCGGACGTCGGCATGACGCCCGCCCCGGGCCACGGGATCGATGAAGTGCGGGATCGGGCCGGCGTGCGCGGCGGCGCTCTCCCCCGTCAGCACCAGCGCCACACCCGGGCTCGCCTCGGCCTCGCGCACGTCGACGCGCACGATGCGGGCGTGCGCGACCTCGCTGCGCACCACGACGGCGTGCCGCGTCCCCGGCAGGGTGTAGTCGTCGAGGAACCGGCCGCGCCCCTGCAGCAGGGTGGCGCCGTCCTCCTTGCGCACCGAGGAGCCGATGGCCGGCTTGGCCGTACCGGCGCCGGCACTGGTCGTCGCGGTCATGGCAGCCGCACTCGCACCCGCTGGCCGGTGCGGTAGAACGGGCTGCGCTTCTCCACGTCCAGCTCGTTCAGCTCGCCGTTCTCGTCGAGCTTGCACTGCAGGCCGCGGGTCAGCCGCTCGTGGCTGGTGATGAGGAAGAGCTGTCCGTCGACCGAGGGGAACGGCGGCTCGTGCCAGGTCCCGCGGTAGAGGTTGATGGAGACGTCACCGGGGATGATGAACGCCTTCACCTCGTCCAGGACCGGGAAGCCGTTCTCCAGCGGCACGTCCGGCGGCGAGACCACGGCGACGTACGACTGACCGTTGAGCGGGATCATCGTCTGGGTCATCTCGACGTGCCGCTCCAGGTAACGCAGATTGTCCCCGCGCTGACCGACCCGGAACACCAGGAACTCCGGTGGGGTGTCCGAGTCCAGCCGGATCGGCCCGTGCACGGCGTTCTTGCCGGAGTAGAAGTTGATCGGCAGCCGGGGTGTGGCGTCCAGCGACATCGCCTCCCCGTAGGGGGCGAACGCCTCGGCGGTGAACGCCTGCGGCGTGATGGTGTGCAGGGGACTGTCTGGGCTGAGCAAGGTTCCTCCGTTGCGGTGGTGGTGAGACGGTCAGGCCGTCAACAGGGCGGTCAGCTCCCGTACGGCGGCGCCCGGCGAGGTCAGCACCAGGCTCGTCACCTGGTCCGCCGCCTGCTCCCCCGTCACCGGATGGGCGTACCTGCGGAACTTCCCGAGGAGTTCGTCCCGGCTGAGCGGGGCACGGCGGTCCCCGGCCGGCAGGTCGATGAACCGCTCGTGGCGCTCCCCGCCGCGCGTCGTGATGATCACGCGGGTGGCGGTGAACTCCGGGTAGAGGGCGTTCATCTCGTCGGACACGCGGATGCGCACCGTGGACGCCACCTGGTGCACCAGCGGGTCGGCGATGCGGGAGGGCTCGAACTGGGCCCCGGAGACGTCGCGGTCCACGAGGGCGACCGCGGCGGAGTAGGGCAGGCTCAACGTGCAGGGGATCGCCGATTCCGCGGGCGTCACCGACCGCTCGACCAGGATCCGCGCCACGTCATAGGTCTCCACGTCGATGTCGGCGACCTCGGCCGGGTCCAGGTCGTGCTCGATCGCGAGGTCGACACAGGCCTGGGCGGCGCCGTGCGTGTGCCGGCAGCCGGCGAAGCGCTTCTGGTGCACTTCGAGGATCGTCCACTCGCTGCCGAGCCCGTCGGTCAGCCGGGGGTCGCCGGCCGCGCCGCCGAACAGCGAGATCATGCCCTTGGGGTGTTCGAGCACCTCGGGCCACCCGGTGAGCCCGGCGTGGGCGTGCAGCGCCCCCTCGACCCCGGACCTGGCGATCTGCCCGGCGAACGCGGGCTTGACGGTGTGTCCGGTGAAGATCTGCTCGATCATCACAGCGGGCACGAAGTACCCGGCCGCGCCCATCGCGGACGCGATCCCCGCCGCGTCCGAGCCGAGCAGCTTGGCGCAGCCGGCCGCCGCGCCGTAGCCGGCGGCCACCGGGAACCAGCCCTTGGTGGTGGCGCCGGGATGCAGCACCCGGCCGATCCGGTTGGCCACCTCGTAGGCGGCCACCGCGGCCACGATCAGGTCCCGCAGGCCGGCGTCGGCGGACTCGGCCACCGCCAGCAGCGCCGCCAGGGCGTGCGAGGGATGGAACCCACCGAACCGGTAACCGTCCTGGTGCTCCAGCACGTCCGAGGCGCAGCCGTTGAGGTAGGCCGCGTCGGGCACCGAGGTGGCGAAGTCCCCGCCGAGCACCGTGGCCACCGGCTTGCCGCCGCGCGAGCGGACCAGGTCGGTGATGGTCACGATCTCCGGCACCCGGCTGCCGGCCAGGGCGACGCCGAAGAAGTCCAGCAACAGGACCTGCGCCTTGGCGACGACCTCCTCGGGCAGGTCGGCGTAGGAGAGCTCCGCCGCGAACCGTGCCAGGGCCAGGGTCGCCCCGCTCCCGTCGCTCATCACACCTCGCCGAGTTGCCGGCGCAGGTACTGCACGATCTCCGCGAACCGGGGGTCCTTGGAAGCCTCGCCGGCGCGCGGACGCTCGAAGTCGACGTTCACGATGTCCTGGATCCGGCCGGGCCGCTGGGAGAGCAGCACGATGCGGTCCGCGAGGAACACCGCCTCGGAGATCGAGTGGGTGACCAGCACGATCGTCTTGCCGGTGTCCATCCACAGTTGCTGCAGCATGGCGTTCATCCGGTCGCGCGTCATCGCGTCCAGCGCGCCGAACGGCTCGTCCATCAGCAGGATGGACGGCCGGTGGATCAGCGCCCGGGCGATGGCCACTCGCTGCTGCATACCGCCGGACAGGGCGCGGGGATAGTGCTCGAGGAAGTCGGACAGGCCCATCATCCCGGCGAGCTCTTCGGCCCGCTGACGCCGCTCCTTCTTCGGCACCTTCGTGACCTCGAGCGGCAGGGCGATGTTCTTCCAGATCTTGCGCCAGGGCATCAGCGTGGCCTGCTGGAACACGAATCCCAGCGAGCCCAGCGCCTCCCGGGACGGCTGCGTCTCGCCTTCGGCGAACAGCTGCCGGTCCCCGATCGTGATCGTGCCCTCGGTCGGCGCGATGAGCCCGCCCAGCATGCGCAGCAAGGTGGTCTTGCCACAGCCCGACGGTCCCAGCAGGACGACGAACTCGCGGGGCTTGATCTCCAGGTCGGTGGGCAGCAGCGCGCGGACCGGCCCGGCGTCGGTGGTGTACTCCTTGCCGATCCCCTTGATGGAGATCGCCGCTCCGCCGTCGGACGCGGGGACCGGTGGTGGCGTGCCGACGCCGGTGGGCTGCTGCATCGCTGCTCCAGACTGGATCGTGGGGACATCGTGGGGACTTGGTGGGCGTCAGTCGACATACGCGTGGGCCGACAGCTCGTCCCAGGTCGCGCCTGGACCTGGCTGGCGGTATTCGGTGGTCGGGGCCGCGTCCGAGCGGATGAACGACATCGTTCCGCCGCGCGAGTACAGCGGGCCGTGGAAGACGTGCGGGGACCGGAAGAAGTAGCCGCCGGTGCGGATGACGCCCAGCGGCCCCATCATGACGTCCCCGTAGATCTTGAAGGACTCCTCGTAGACGGGGTGCCCTTCCTCCAGGGGCGACTTCCAGCCCGGCATCATCGCCGCGAGATAGATGAAGACCTCGTCGTCGGAGCGCAGGACCTTGGACATGGCGCCGACTTCGAGCTCGACCTCGCCACTCCATCCGGCCGGGACCCACGGCTCGCGCTCGGTGGTGATCCGCAGCGGCGGCTCGCCCGAGCCGTTGCCCGCCGCGAAGCCGGGCGCGCCCCAGAAGCCGCAGTAGAGGGTGAGCCCGCGCACCGAGGCGGCGAGGTCCAGTGCCGCGCCCGCCTTGGCGTACACGTAGTCGCCGGTGCGCAGCGGCTCACCGTCGAGCAGCCCTTCGCCCGCGACCACGAACATGTCGACCGAGCTGGCCAGCACACCCTGGTGGCGGCCGGTCAGCCGGTGGATCGAGGTCTCCGCGCCGGTGCCGGCGTCCCTGCTGAGCAGCCGCTTGCGCCCGCCCTGGGCGAACCCGAAGTCACCCTCGGCGACCGCCTGCGACGGCACGTCCTGGCTCTGGATGAAGTCGACGTCAGGCCTGTTCCACATCACATGCTCCCTGGATCGGTGTCCGCGCCCGCCGCCCGGCGGCCCAGCAGCCGGCCGAAGCTGAGGGCGGGCGTCACACTCATGCCACTCACGAAGGACTTGCCGGACAGCGAGCTTCCGCCGATGACCTCACCGGCAGCCCACAGATTGTTGAAAGGCCCCTCGGGTCCGAGAACCCGCAACTGGCCGTCCACCGCCAGGCCGGCCGGGCTCTTGAGGGTGGAGCCGTGGTTCAGCACCGCGTAGAACGGCGCCTCCGCGATCGGCGCGGGCAGGTGCGTACGACCGAACGCGTCCTCGCCCGAGACAACGGCGCTGTTGTACGCCGCCACGGTGCGGGACAGCAGGCCGGGGTCCATGCCGGTGGCGTCCGCCAGCGCCCGCAGATCGCCGGCCGTCGCGAACGAGGAGTGCCCGGCGAACGCCCGGTCCAGCGCCTGCTCGCTCCAGGTCGGGAACAGCGCGGGCGCCTCCCGCCGGATCGCCGCGTCGTAGACGACCCAGAACTTCAGGTCCGGCTGGTCCAGCAGGGCGTTCTCCCGGTCGTCGACGCTGGGCGCGTCCTCGGCCACGAAACGCTCGCCACGCGCGTTCACGTGGATCTCCCACGGCTGCCGCGACTGCGGGGTCAGCGCGGGGTAGTCGTTCAGATGAACGGTCTCCCACCTGCTGCCGGACTTGAGCACTCCGCCATAGGTCGGGAGGAATCGCTCCTGCCCGCGTACCCGGGCGCCCGCGGCGACGGCCGCGACGATCCCGGAGCCGTCCGCCCCCGGGGACGCCGGTCCCGCCAGCGGCGAGCCCCCGGTGAACTGGGGGAACAGCTCGGGATTGCCGGCGTAGCCGCCGCTAGTGAGGATCACGACCCGCGCGTCGATGTCGTGGAACGTTCCATCCGGTCTGCGGACGGTGACGCCTTCCACCTGGTCCACGCCCGAGGTGCGCAGCGTGACCAGCTCGGTGCCGAGCTCCAGCGTCACCGAACCGGCGCAGGCCTTCTCGAACGCCGGGGCCAGCACCTCCAGCACCGACTCGCCGGCCTTGCGCCCCCAGTAGGTGCGGGGCAGCAGGTAGGGCTCGTGGAAGTGCAGCACCGCCGGGGCGTCAGGGTCCATGTCGAACCCGGAGGCCATCAGCCATTCGAGGGTGGCGGGCGCGTGGTCCACCGCCAGCCGGACGAGCGTGGGGTCGGCGGTGTTCTTGCTGATCCGCATGACATCGTCGAAGTGCAGGTCAGGGCTGTCGAGGATGCCCTTGCCGCGCTGCAGCGACGTGCCGCCCGCGGACAGCTGTGCCCAGGAGCGCCACAGCGTGCCGCCGATCCGATCCGCCTTCTCGATGACGGCGACCCGGAGTCCCTGGCCCGCGGCCTCGATGGCGGCGGGCAGACCGGCCGTACCGGCGCCGATCACCACGAGATCCACCGTCGTGACCTCGGTCATCGCCCGCACCTCGGCGTCGTGACGTGAAGCATCTGGCTCAGCCCTCTCAGACCGCGTCGATGAACGAGGTGTTGACGAAGTCGGTGACCGGCCGGGACTTGTCCTTCATGATCCCCGACTTGCGCATCAGCTCGAGCGCGCCTTCCCACGCGGCGACGTCGATCGACAGGAACTTGCCGTTCTTGGGCGTGCTGACCTTGACCTCGCCCAGGATCTTGGCCTTGGCCACGTCCCGGTCGGAGACCTCGATCTCGTTGAGCGCGCCCACCGCCTCCAGCACCTTGTCCGCGTTGGCGGGGTCGGCCATGAACTCCCACGCCTTACGGCAGGCGCGCAGGAAGCTGGTGACCGCCGCGGCCTCCTTCTCGGCGGTCTCCTTGGTGACGAAGTAGGAGTCACCCGGCAGCGGCGCGAAGTTGTCGGTGTTGAGGTAGTGCAGGTCGATCTTCATCTGGCGGAACGAGGTCTCCGAGCCGATGAAGGTGATGAAGCCGTCCACCTCACCGCGCTTGAGGAACTCCAGCGAGCCGACGTCGGCGCCGGTCACGACCTTCTTCACCTTGGCGGGGTCGAGCCCGGCGGCCACCGACATGGCGTCCAGCTGCAGCTCGGTGGTGCCGCCCTTGGAGATGACGCCGATCGTCTTGCCCTGCCACTGCTCGGGGTGGGTGAGCGGCTTGTCCGGCAGGGAGGCCACGCTGTACTGGCTGACCTGGTCCTTCTGGCCGACCGTCACGATCTCGGTGTTCTGGTCCGCGATGAGCGGGCAGGTGATGACGGCGGCGCCCTTGCCGAACATGGCCTGCTTGGCGGCGACCTGGGAGATCGAGCTCGCGGTGCCGGTGCCGCCGACCGGCGTGATCAGCAGGCCCTCCTCCGCGAAGTACCCCTGGTGGGCCGCCACGTACACGTCGGCGTGCGAGATGATGTGGCCGAGCGGGGTCATGTAGACGAGGTTGCGCAGGCTCTTGCCCGCCGGGTCGACCGAGGCCGAGGTCCCGGTGCCCGTGTCGGACCCGCAGCCGACCAGGAACTGGGTGCCGACCACCGTGGTGACGAGAAGGCCGGCGTTGGTGAGGAATTTGCGGCGATCCATGGGGAGATTCCTGTTCTCGGGGGAAGTGGGGGGTGACTTCTCAGAGGGAAGTGGGGCGGCCGGACGACTCGTGCCAGGGGATCGCGAACCGGCGGATGGCCGCGGTGACGGTGTAGAGAAGGAAACCGAGCACCGTCATCACGATCACGGCGGCGAAGAGCATGTCGGTCCGGAGGCTGGCGAGCATCGTCACGGCGAGGGCGCCGAGGCCCTCGTCACCGCCGAGGTACTCACCGACGACGGCACCGGTGATCGCGAAGACGACACCCAGCTCGACTCCGGTGAGCACGTAGGGCAGCGAGGACGGGATGTCCAGGGAGATCACACGCTTCCACCAGGGTGCCTGGATGACGCGCATGAGATCGCGGTGGCCGGGGTCGACCGACCGGATGCCCAGAATGGTGTTCTGCATCATGACGAAGAACGAGATGATCGCGGCCATGAAGATCTTGGAGGTGGTCCCGAAGCCGAACCAGAGCAGGATCAGCGGCACGATGGCCACCTTCGGCACCACCTGGGTGGCGACGAGGAACGGTGAGAGCACGCGCTCCAGGTTGCGGGCCCTGCCGAGGACGATGCCCAGGGCCACGCCGACCACGGCCGCGAGGGCGAAGCCCATCAGCGTCTCGTACAGGGTGACCTGAATCGCCTCGTAGATGACCTTGCCCCGGAGCAGTTCGCCCATCGCCTCGGCGACCGTCTCGGGCGGGGGCAGCAGCAGCGGGCCCACGTCGAACAGCACGGTATAGGCCTTCCAGGCGCCGAGAAACGCCAGGAGCAGCAGCGGGGTGGTGACCCACAGGATCACCGGCGACGCTGCCAACTTTCGACGAGACGCGCGGCGCTTCGCCGACTTCGCGTCCACGGAGCTCGACATACGCTGTCCTCCAGCCCTCTTGTTGTATCGCTAGGCGGAACGCCGTACCAGATGTGAGGATGCTAGAGGCGGCATCGAAGACAGGTCAAGGGGCCCCGCCTCCCAAATCTTCATAGCTGCCCCCGATTGGGCGTTATGTCCCACTTTCATAAGTTATATGTACATTTATGCAGCTCGGCTCATAGTCGCTCATAGTACGTAAATAACTACTAAAAGTAGTCTTCGCAGGGTATGGTGCATACACCCGAGACATGAGAGGGGCCGCGCGGGCTCAGGGCGCGGGCATGCCAGAACGCCCCTGAGGGTCCGGCTGAGCCGTGATCACCGCAGGGGCGGTCGGTACGCGGTCGGCGTTACGAGTCGGCGGACCGGTAACCGAGCTGGCGCGACACCGCGGCCGCGGCGTCGTGGACGAGCCGGCCGTACTCCTCCGTCTTGCCGACGCTGAGGCGGCTGACGGGACCGCACACGGAGATCGAACCGTAGACACGGCCGTGCGCCTCGAAGACCGGGGCGGCCACCGAGGCCGCTCCCTGCTGCCGCTCCCCCAGGCTCACCGAGTAACCACGCCGGCGGGTGAGCTCCAGCTCCTCGAGCAGCCGATCACGATCCTGGATGGTGATCGACGTCAGCGCGACCAGCTCCTGGGAGTCGAGATAGGCGCGGATCTCGTCGGGGCCCATCGCGGCGAGAATCGCCTTGGACGAACCACCCGCGTGCAGCGGGTAAAGCCTGCCGAGCTGCACCGACATGTGGATCTCCTGCGGCGACAGCACCTGCGTCAGGTACATCCGCTGGGTGTCGTACCGGACGGACAGGGTGGCGGTCTCCTTGGTGCGGGCCACCAGGCTCTCCAGGTAAGGCTGAGCGATCTTCGGCACTTCGATCTGCGCCATCGCCGCCAGGCCCACGCTCACCGCGCCAGGGCCCAGCCGGTAGCGGCGGGTGCGCTCGTCGAAGGAGAAGAAGTCGGCGGCGACGAGGGTGCGTACGACCCGATGCACGACGGCCTTGCTCAGCCCGAGGGTCCGCGCCAGCTCGGACACCCCGATGTCCGGCTCCTTGGCCGCCGCGACAGCGAAGATCACCTGAAGGGCTCGCTCGATGCCGCTGCTGGTCTGCCCCTCCTCGGCCGACGGCGCGGCCCCGTTCGCCGATGACGAGCGCCCGGTATCACCTGTAGTCACGTTTTCATCCGCACGCACAAAATCTGAGCATAGCCGCCATCCGCTCCATCGGGGCCGCGGTGGCACCGCTCCCCGACCTGGCCGACGTGGCTCGTGCCGTGCCGTGCCGTGTCGTACCGTGCCGTGCTCAGGGCTGGGCCAGGCACGAGGCACCGGCGATCCCTATGGAGAGCTCCCTGCCCGAGGCGCCCAGGACGCGGATGGCGTTGGTGTCCCCGGAGTAGGCCACCTCGGCCGCGGCGTCACAGATCACCTTGGCCGTGGCCGACTCCTCGTCACCCAGGGTGGTCTCGATCGACAGGGAGGTGCACTGGCCTGCCACGGTGACCGAGCGGACCTGCGCCTGCCGTACCCGCTTCTTGACCTTCTCGGCGTTCCCGCCGCAGGGGTCCTGTCCGTCCGCGCTCCGGCCGTCCTGGGCGGACAGGCTCTGCGGCGGCGGGCCGGCGGCGTCCTGACCCGAGCCGTACTGACCCGAGCCGTACTGCCCGGAGCCGTCCTGACCGCAGCCGGACAGGACGAGCAGAGCGGCGGCGAGCGAGGCGGCGACGAGCAGGATCTTGCCGGTGTCCGGTGTCATCGCGCGGTCACCGACACTGTCCAGCCGTGCTTGCAGCCGGATCCGGAGATGCCGACGTCGCAGCCCTGGACGTAGAACCGGTATCCACTGCTGGTCGCCACCCGCACCCGCATCCGTCCGCTGTCCCCGCCGCCGACCTCCCGGTCCGTGCCGCCGGAGTCGGCCGCGCTGATCCAGCGGACGAGGAAGCGGTGGTAGACGCGCGGCAGGGTGGTGCGCCAGTCGACGTAGGCGTATCCGCCGATCGACCACGCCGACACCACCAGCTTGGGACCTTCGCCGGGCGACCACACCATCTGCCCGCGGGCGAAACGCTGCCTGCGCCCGGCCCAGACGCCGTCGCGGTAGACGTCCGCCTCGACGACGGCCGGGCAGCCGAGGCCGCTCTTCTCGCCGCCCAGTTCGTTCCATCGGGCGCCGATCAGGCCATAGGGCTTGATGGCGCAGGCATGCGTCGCGGCGGCCTGGGCGGCATGGGCCGGCAGGGCGGTGCACAGCGTCGCGAGCACGGCGCTCACGGACAGCGCCTGACGTAAGAGGCTGGTCTTCATCCTGGCTCTCGATCCTGTTGACGTGGCTTTCACCGGGTGCCATGTGCGAAGATCCCGGCCGGCAAGGGGCGCTCGCTGAAGCCTGGGATCTCCTGGAAGGCGACACCCCGAGCGGCATGCCGGCCACTTTTCGATAGAGCGAAACTCTATCCAATAGAGCACTACACTCATAGGGTGGCTGTCAAGAGGAAGTACCAGTCCACGCGCAGGCAGGATCAGGCCCGCCAGACTCGCCGGGCGATCCTGGCGGCGGCCGGGCGGCTCTTCGTCGAGCCCGGCTACGCCGCCACCCCGCTGACCGCCATCGCCGCCGAGGCCGGGGTCGCGATCCAGACCGTGTACGCGACGTTCGGCAGCAAACGCCAGCTGCTGTCCGAGCTCGTCGACGTCACCATCGCCGGCGACGACGAGGCCCTCAGCCTGCCCGAACGCTCCTTCGTCGACGAGATCCGCGCGCTGGCCGACCCGCGCGCCAAGCTCGAACGCTACGCCCGCCACCTCACCGAGACCCACGCCCGCCAGGCGGCCGTGATGATCGCCCTGGCCGGCGCCGCGACCGCCGACCCCGACGCGGCCGCCATCTGGCAGAAGAACCTCGACGACCGCCACCGCGGCATGGTCATGTTCGCCACCGAGCTCGCGCAGACAGGCCGGCTACGCGCCGACCACGACGTCGACAGCGCCGCCGACGTCCTCTGGCTCGCCATGGACGTGCGCAACTACGACTGGCTCGTACGGCAGCGCGCCTGGTCCGCCGAGCGCTACCAGCGCTGGTACGCCGAGACCGTGGCCGCTGCCCTCCTCATCCCCGCACTCCCCCGGTCCGGGCCGGACTGATCGGATCCCCGATCAGTGCGAACCACAGCTCAGAGCCGTACAAGCGGCTCAGGCGACTCAGGCGGCTCAGGCGTGGAGGGTGAGCGGGGCGGGCATCCCGTCGGTGAACAGTTGGGCGTCGACCCGGTCCAGGGCGACCCGCAGAGCGCCGAGGGCGACGCTGTCCGCGCCGAGATCCGAAGCCCTGATCTCCGGGACGCGCAGGCAGAGGCGGCGGAGCTCCTGCTCCAAGGGGTCGATGAGGAGGTCCGCGGAGCGGGAGTAGCCGCCGCCGAGGATGACGACCTGCGGGTCGAGGGTCAGCACGAGGGCCGCGGCCCCGATGGCCAGGTCTTTGACATAGCGCCGGAGCGCGGTTCTGGCGTCGCGGTCACCTTCGCGGGCGCGTTCGAAGACCCAGGCGGCCTTGTCGTTCGGATGGATGCCCTCGGGCACCCCGGGACAGTTCTCGATGTGGGAGGGGGCGGAGAGCCAGCGGACCGCCTTGAGCGCGCCGATCTCGCCGGCCGCTCCTCCGTAGCCGCGCCGCAGGGTGCCGTCGAGGATGAGGCCGGCGCCGGTTCGCATGCCCGCCAGCAGGTAGACGATGTCGTCGGCGTCCTGTGCGGCGCCTTGCCAGCGTTCGGCGACGGCGGCGAGTTTGCAGTCGTTCTCGACCAGGACCGGGCAGGTGAACCGGGTCGCGAGGTGCTCGGCGGGAGATACGCTCGCCCAGCCCGGCAGCGGGGTGAACAGCGTGGTACGGCCGGTCGCGTCGACGGGGCCGGTCACCCCGACCGTCACCGCCCAGATCTGGTCGGGCCGCATCCCGGCGGCCGTCAGGCACTGGGAGATGGCGGTGTCGACGGCGTCGAGGCGCGCGGCCGGGTCCGCGTCGGGGTCGACCGGCAGCCGGTGGCTGCGCAGGACCCGTCCTTCGAGGTCAGCGAGCAGGACGAGTATCTTGTGGCCGCCGACGTCGACGCCGAGCACGTGTCCGGCGCCGGCGTTGAAGCGGTAACGGCGGGCCGGACGGCCGACGCTGCTGCCGTCGGGTTCGACGACCTTCACCCACCCGTCGGTGACCAGCCCGCGGACCACGACGTCGGTCCCGGGCCGGGACAGGCCGGTGCGGGCGGCGAGCTCAGTGACGGTCGCAGGTGGCTGGCCTCGCATCGCCCGGACGATGCTGAGCGAGTTGAGTTCGCGGAGCTTGCTGACATCGGCTCCGGCCATGTCGGGCACCACTACCCCCCATTATGCTGCGTTGCAGCGAAATTCTAGCCGCCCTTCATGAGATCGGATACCGCTGTCCCGGGTTCAGCGCGGTGGTGAAGTCGACGGTGCGGCCATCGATGGCGAAGCTGTATCTACCCTTCTGGATGATCTTGGGCTGTTCGGCGAGGTAAGCGGCCATGCGCTCGAGTTCGGCCGGGCCGAGCCAGGACGGCGGGTCGGAGACGGCCTTGAATCCGCAGATCGCGGCCAGGTCGTGCAGCCAGCTCATCTGGGTCTCGGTGAGCAGGTTGAGGCGGCTGCGGAAATAGACGACGTCGGGGTCGACCTGGATGAGCGGCGACTGCCAGAGCCGGTGCAGCGTGTTCACGACGGCGTTGTAGGCCATCGCGTCCGAGGGGTCGTCGGTGGCGTAGTTGGTCCACAACGGGGCGACGTCCGGGCCGCTGCGCAGCCCGTCGACGAGTCCGAGCGAGGGCAGCAGCAGAGCACCGCTGCCGAGCAGGTAGACCTCCGGGCCCGCGACGCGCCGGATCAGGGCGAGCGCGTCCCGATAGGCCTGTTCGCGATGGGCCCCGGAGTGCCGGACGCCGGGGATGGCACCGGCGTTGATGAAGTCCAGCTTGAGATAGGTGAAGCCCCACTCGTGGACCACGCGGTGGATCAGCCGGGTGAGATGTTCCTGGACACCGGGGTGGGTGAGGTCCAGCGCCCAGTATCCGGCGCCCCAGTTGTGGCCGGCGACGACCGGCTCTCCATCGGCGTCGCGCAACAGGAACTCGGGATGTTCGCGTGCCGTCACCGAGGTGGGCAGCACGATGAACGGCGCGAGCCACAGGCCGGCGCTCATCCCGGCGGTGGTGATCCGCTCGGTCAGGGCCCGCATGCCGGCGGGGAACTTGTCGTTGGGCAGCCAGTCCCCGACGGCCCGCTGCCAGCCGTCGTCGATCTGGACGACGTCGAACGGCAGACCGGCCAGCTCGGCGATGTCCTTGTTCAGCACCTGTTCGGTGATGCCTTCGTAGTAGGCGTACCAGGTGCACCACACGTTGCCGGCGCGACGGTCGCTGCTCCCCAGCCGCTCGGCCAGCCGCTCGGCGTAGTGCGCGAAGACCTCCTGCTCAGGACCGTAGGCGAGGAACCAGGGAGCTCCGTCGTCCTCGCACCAGCCGGCGAGGGTGTCGTGGTCGGCGGCCAGGCGGGGGGTGCCCAGCCCGAGCGAACCCAGCAGCAGCACCCGGCCGTCGGCGCCCTGCAGCGCGGCCACGGCCGAGGAGTGGTGGCGGGCCGGATCGTCCCAGACGGTGTCGTCGGCGGTCAGGCGCCGTTCGGCCGTGGCGATCCGCAGCGGGGGCTCGCTGAGACGGCGCCATCCGCACGGGCTCCAGGAGTTCTGACCGTGGCGGTAGAACAGGGCATCGGCGAGACCGTGCAGGATCGCGACCCGGCCCGGCGGCAGGATCAGACCTCCGGTGACGGGCTCGGGGGGCTCGGAACCGGTGAGTTCGACCGCGAAGTCGCGGCCGGCCAGGTCGACGAGCAGGGGCATGGTTCTCCTTCTGACAGCGGTGACCGTCCGGCGGGATGCTCAGCGTGGATCCCGCCGCACGGGCAGAGGATGGAACGGTCAGCCGAACAGGCCGTTGACCTGCTGGTTGGCCTTCGTCAGCGCCTCAGCGGGGGCGGGGTTCTGCCAGTACTGCGCCCAGGCCGTCTGAGTGATCTTGACGGTGATGTTCGGGTTCGCGGTATGGAAGGCGTCGGCGACGGTGCCCGCCGGCGGCCCGCACAGCAGCGCCGCGCCGGCCCGCTTCCTATCGATCATCGAGGTGCCTCTTTCCGGGGGTGGGCCGAGGTCCGCGGAAGTTCTCTCTTCCTTGTTCGCTCTCTCGAATAATGATGTGGCTCATCGAAAATTTGTCAAGACTGGCTCATAAAGCGGGCGTTCCACGGCCGGCCATCGGTAATAATGATGTGGCTTATCGATAGTTTGTCAAGGCCTAATCATATATCTCCGAGATCATGCTCCCGCGTGCAGGTAGGACGCCCAGAGCGACGGCAGGCGGGGGCGTCTGTCGCGCAGTGCCCGTACGGCGTCGTGCAGCGCCCGCGCCGAGCTCCCGGCATCGCCGCGCAACCCGGCGTAGAAGTCGTCCGCGAGGCGAACGGCCACCACGTCGTCGATCTCCCACAGGGTGCTGACGACGTGCCGGAACCCGGCGAGCTGGAAGGCCGAGGAGAGATGGATGGCCTCATCGACCAGATCGGCGTTCTGGTTGGCGGCGGGCACGGCGGCGGCGAGGCCGGGCAGCTCGGCCCGCAAGGCCGGGTCGAGCTCGACCGAACCGAGCGTCATCACCGACATGAGCGCTGTGGAGCACGCCGACAGGTACGCCAACTCGGCCCGCTCCAGGTTGACCGAGGTCAGGCCGGCGACGGTGAACGGCGCGCCGACGTGGTCGGCCAGCAGCAGCCTGCTGTCGGAGGGGTCGGCGAGGTCGCTCACACCGTGGCAGGCGAAGTGCGCGATCGAGCACTCCGGCAGCGCCGCCAGCACCTGGGCCCTGGTGGCGCTGCCGATCAGGGTCAGCGCGTCCGGCATCCGCTCGTGCAGCAGCGCGGCCTCGGCGGCGGCGTTGGGCAGCGGATCCTGGTCCGGCGTTTCCGGCATGGCCACGATCAGCGTCCGGCCGCCGCCCGGTGCGCTGGAGCGGCGGGCGTGACGCAGGGCTCTGATGGTCGGGGTGCAGGAGGAGACGACCCGGTCCATGACCGACGGCCCGCCGTCACGGTGGTGACCCGCGGCGTGCAGGGGAAGCATGCCGAGCATGCCGCCGGTGACCCACCACACCCGCGGCAGGTCGGCGCCCGACCCGCCGTCAAGGCCCAGCGCGTCGAGCACCGGCCCGGCGGCGGCGTCCCACAGCCACTCCAGCACCTCGTGCAGGGTGTCCTGTGCCGCCACCCGGTCCTGCCAGCCCGCGTCCGGGTCGGCGGACTCCGTCAGGGCTTCGGTGAAGGTGTGGAACCGCTGGATGACCGCGTCGGCGGTCAGCAGCGGCAGCGGGAGGCAGGTGATGCCGCTGCCGGTGAGGAGGAGGGCGTCGCTGCGGTAGCGGCTGATGCTGAACACGACGACGGGTCCTGACCTCGCCTCCGCGATCAGGTCCTCCGGGGCCGGCGGCGCCATGAACGTCCGGAAGCCGTCACGGTCGCGGATCTCCGCCACCAGCGCCGCGAACTCGCTCGTCAGCCGGACCCGGTCGTCCCTGGTGAGGTGGTCGGCGTCCAGTTCGCCCCGTAAGCGGGCGAATCTGGCGGCGAGGGTGGGGTGGTCGCGTTCGAGGTCGGACAGGTCGCCTCGGGTCTCCAGCAGTTGTCCGAGCAGCACCGCCCGCCCGGCCTCCAACAGCCGCAACGCCCGCACCGCAGCCGCCTGCTCGCCCGTCCGCTCCCCCGCCTGCCCCCCTGCCCGCTCGCCCGCCTGTTCGCCCGTCCGTTCGCCGGCTTCCAGGGTGAGGGCGGCCGCGTCGTCGGCCAGGCCGCGGAACAGGCTGAGGTGGTACAGCCGGTCACGGCGGTGCAGGCGCCGGGGCGTGACCTCCGGCACCAGGCGGACCGCCGTCTCCAGCAGCTCCGCCGCGAGCTCCGGCCGCCGGTGGCGGGCCAGCTCGGCGGCGGGCCGGGCGGCACTGATCCGCATGGCGGGCAGGGCGAGCGGATCGTCGACGACCGAACGATAGGCCGCCAGCGCCTCCTCCGCCCCTCCTCCCGTACGCCGGTATCGCGCTCCTAGCGCGTTCCCCAGATTGGACAGGTATCCGGGACGGTCCGGCTGATCGGCCGGGGTGAGCTCCACGGCTTCCCGCAACGCGGTGACGGCGTCGTCGATCCGATCGGCGGCCAGCAGCGCGTTGCCGAGGTTCGACAGGTGGCCGGCCCGTTGCGGATCGTCCGCGGGCGTCGCCCCGATGCCCTGCCGGAGGGCGTCGATGGCGGTCTGCAGGTCGTGCGGCGCCCGCGTGACCTCGAACCGCTTGTGCCACGCGACTCCCAGGTGCGCCAGGTACCGGGCCCGGGCGGGATGATCGCCGGGAGTCGCCTCGACCGCTCCCTGTGCGGCGTCGATGGCGGCGTCCAGATCGCTCATCCGGGACGTGCGTTCGAAGCGCCGCTGCAGCGCACTGCCGAGATCGCTCAAGAGCTCGCCGCGGGCGCCGCTGTCCTGGCGTACGGCGTCCACGGCCGCTCGACCCGCGCGTACGGCCGCGTCGATGTCCTCCATGTCACCGGCGCGCTCGAAACGCAGGCGCAGCGCGGTCATGAGGTTGCCCAGCCGGTTGGACCGGTCGGGATCCTCGGGCGGCGAGGCGGCGACGGCCTCCTGCGCCGTGCTGACCGCCCGCACGAGGTCGTCGGCCGAGCCGGTCCGCTCGGCGCGCGTCACCAGTGCCAGGGCGAGGTTGTTCACGACGCCGGCCCGGCCGGGCAGATCGGGCGGCATGGCGGCCACGGCCTGGTCGGCCGTGCGTACGGCGTCGTCGAGATCGGTGCGCTGCCCGGTGCGGCGGAAGCTCGTCATCAACGTGACGCCGAGGTTGGACAGCGCCGCCGGATCCCCGGGCTCCAGCTCGACGGCCTCCCGCCCCACCCGCAGGGCGGTCTCCAGATCCGCCGTCCTTCCCGTGCGGTCGAACCGGACCCGCAGCGCGACGCCGAGGTTGTTCAGCCATCCGCACCGGCCGGGGACGAGGTCGATCGCCCGGTGGTAGGCGTCCACGGCGCCGTCGAGGTCGTCCCGTTCTCCTGACCGCTCGAACCGGCGGTACAGCACCACGCCGAGGTTGTAGTGCCGCGACGCGTCTTCCGGCCCGGCGCCGGCCGACTCGCGCAACGCCTCGGCGGCCGCGTCGATGTCCGTACGCCGCAGGAAGCGTTCGTAGCGCGTGGCCAGGAAGGCGCCGAGAAGGGACAGGTAACCCGCTCGGTCCGGGCCCAGGGCCGGAGCGGCGTCCACGGCCTGCCGGATGGTGTCGATCGCCGCGTCCAGATCCCCGGGCGCCTGCGTGAGCCCGTACCGGGCACGCCAGGCGTTGCCGAGATTGCCCAGGTAGGCGTGCCGGTTGGGGTGGTCGGGCGGGGTGCGGCGGACGGCTTCGCGGCCTGCGGTGACGGCGCCGTGCACGTCCTCGGCGGCAGCGGAACGGTCCAGCAGTGCGCGGCCGAGCCGGTTGAGGTGTTCCGGGCGGTGGGGGTGATCGGCGGGGACGTTGTCGGCGGCGTGGCGGAAGAGGTCCACGGCCAGGTCGAGGTCCTCGGGCCGGCCCGTCAGGTCGTACCGGATCCGCAGGGCCAGCCCCAGGTTCGACGAGTACGTCTCCCACTCCGGGTCGTCGTCGCTCGCCGCGAGCGTGATGCGCTGCCACAACTCGACGGCGGCCGACGCGGCGTCGGGGTCGGGTGAGGAGATCGCGTGCCGTAAGACCTGGTCGCCGAAGGCGGTCGCGAGGTCGGCCAGGATGGGCAGGAGCTGCTCGGGCAGGGGTTCGACGCCGAGGACGAAGCAGTCGAGCAGGAGGGTGACGGCCGACCGCAGCTCGTCCCGGTCCGGCCCCTCGGGCAGGGCGAGATAGCGGTAGTAGTGCATCCAGCCGAGCGCGAGCCGGGCTTCGGTGTCGCCGTCGCCGTCGCGCAGCAGGCCCGACAGCCGCTGGACGTCGCCCGGCACATCCGGGTGCAGGACCGTGGACAGATCCTGGGTCGAGGTGACACGCTCAAGGCGCGCCCGCACGGCGGCGAGATACTGTTCGCGCATGTCTGATGTTAACTTTCGGTACGGCTCCGCAGCGGGTTTCGACGAGGGGTGACATGGCCGGGTCGGCTGAGCGGGTCAGCACCGCCGTCGCGTACGTCTGCGAGAACCTTCCCGACCTCCGTGACCAGCTCGGCCACCTCGGCGACCGGGCGCCTCTCGACCGGCTCCTGACCGCGATCCGCGACGGCCGCGACGTCACGCGGCCCCTCGACGACCTGCATGAGGCCTTACTGGCAGGCGGGGACGTGCTCGGCGTGTACGGCGCCTCGTCTCGCTCCGCCCGCCTGGCCGGCATCACCGCCGCCGCCCCTCCCGAGACCCTGTACGTGTGCCCGCATCGCCGCTGCGCCCGCTACCGGTGGCCGGAGGCCGGCGCTCCGGCCCCGACGTGCGCGATCGACGACAGCCCGATGCTGCTCGAACGGCTGCCGTAACCGATGGGCGGACTGCTCGCCGAGCTCGGCAAGAGGATCGCCGAACGCTGGTTCACGCTGCTCGTCCTGCCGGGCCTGCTGTACGTCGCCGCCCTCGCCGCCGCCCACGCGCTGGGGCACGCCCACCCGTTCGACGCCCGCCGCGTGACCGACCGGCTCGACACGGTCAACGCGGGAACCGCCTCGGCGTCCGGGCTCGCCCTGCTCGGCGCCTACCTGCTCGCCGCGGCCACCGCCGGCCTGGCCGCCCAGAGCCTGGGCAGCCTGGTCGAGCGCCTCTGGCTGGCCACCGACTGGACCGGCTGGCCGTCCCCGCTCCGCCGGCTCGCCGCCCACCGCACCCGCCGCCGGCATCGCCGCTGGACGGACGCGATGACGGCCTACCACCGGGCCCGCGAGGACGCCGCCGCCGCCCACGCCCACGCCCGCCTCACCCCGAACCCAC
Organism: Nonomuraea glycinis; assembly: GCF_035920485.1. Lineage (GTDB taxonomy): Bacteria > Actinomycetota > Actinomycetes > Streptosporangiales > Streptosporangiaceae > Nonomuraea > Nonomuraea glycinis. The sequence goes on along the minus strand of NZ_CP109166.1, from coordinate 5,890,013 downwards.
CTGCCCCAACTCCCGCTGACCCAGCACCCTCCAGCCCGCTGCCGTCCGCCGACCCGCCGGCACCCTACGACCCGCTGCCGTCCGCCCGCGACCTCGCCTACCGCAAGGCCTTACGGATCGCCGCCGAGCCGCCCGCGCGCCCCACCTGGATGGGCGACCGGCTCGACGACATCACCGTCCGGCTCGACCGCGACCTCGGCCTGGACCTCGCCACGGTCTGGCCGTACCTCTGGCTCATCGCCCCGGACACCACCCGCACCGAGATCGTCGCCGCCCGCGAGACCCTCACCCGCGCCACCACGCTGGCCGGCTGGGGCCTGCTGTACCTCGCGGTCGGCGCCCTGTGGTGGCCCGGCCTGCCGATCGCCGCCGCCGTGCTGGTGACGGCCTGGCGGCGGGCGCGTACCGCCTGCGACATGTACGCGCTGCTGGTGGAGGCCACCGCCCGCCTCCAGACGGCCGACCTCGCGCACCGTCTCGGCCTCGAACACACCGGCCCCGTCACCCACGAGACCGGCACCGCCATGACCGACCTGCTGCGCACCCGCCCACCACAACTCGGTCCGACGCCGCGCGGGCGCCGGTAGAAGGTCAGGACACGTCCTGGTGGCCGGGCGGTCTGCTCCATTCGGCGGGGAGCACGGTCAGGTGCCCGGCGCGCAGGAAGGCGGTCGCCATCGCGGCCGCCTCGCGGACGGCCATGGTCAGGGTGGCCTGCCTCTCGTGGAACCGGGTCGTCGGGACGGACACCGTGAACGCGCCCGTCGGCGCGCCCGTGTCGTCGAAGAAGGGCGCGGACACGCAGCACACGCCCTCGCTGAACTCCTCGCGGTCCACCGCGTAGCCCTGCCTGCGCACCCGGGCCAGCTCGACGGTGAGGTGGTCGTAGTCGACGATCGTGGCCGGGGTGACCGCCGTGAGCTCCACTCCCTTGAACATCGCGGCCACCTGGTCCTCGGGCAGGAAGGCGAGCACCGCCTTGCAGGAGGCGCGGGCGTGCATGTGGCCGGTGTAGCCCACGTCGAGGTTGCCGACGCTGACCGCGTGCAGGCCGGAAAGGTAGTGCTGCAGCGTCAGCGTTCCGTGGTGCCGGCCGGAGATGTAGGACGTCTCGTGCGTCCTGTTGTGCAGCCGGGTCAGGATGACGGAGAGCTCGGGCGAGGGCCCCGAGCGGCGCTGGAGGTGCCTGTTGAGCGACGCCGCGCGGGGGCCGACGTCGTAGCGGCCGCCGGGCAGGCGCACCACGTGGCCGCCGGCCAGCAGGGTGCGCAGCAGGTGGTAGCAGGTGCCGAGCTTGATGCCGAGCTGACGGCTGAGCACCTTCGCGGTGGCGGTGCCGTCGGCGGCGGCCACGGCCTCCAGCACCTGCAGGCCGCGCTCCAGCGTGTGCAGCACGGTCTTGTCCCTCATGCCCGCCTCACCGCCGGCGCGTCCGCGCGAGCCGGCACCCCGGCGTCGCTCGGTCGCTGTGGCATCTGGTCACCTTCCTCATGGCCGCTCACTGTGCGCTGTCCTCTCGGCCTTTCCCAGCAGAATGAACCCATTTTTCGACTATCTGAAATCCAGTGTGCCGATACGTGAAACGGCAGGTCGCCCCGCCTAGCGTGCTGAGTCCCCGAACCCGCCGCCAAGGAGGAGCCCGTCCCATGATCCGCCGCTGGAATCCCGGCACGCTGGCACCGCCGATCGGCCAGTACAGCCACCTCGCCTCGGTGCCGGCCGGCCATGAGCTGGTGATGATCTCCGGCCAGGTCGGCGTGCTGCCGGACGGCACCCTCGCGGGCGCCGGCGCGCAGGCGCAGACCCGGCAGGCCCTCGCCAACATCGAGCTGCTGCTCGACTCGCTCGGCGCGGGGCCGCAGCACCTGGTGAAGCTGTTCACCCTGGTCGCGGGCGCCGAACACGTCGAAGGCTGCCGTACGGCGCGGGCGGAGACGTTCGCGCGGTGGTACCCCGGCGGCGACTGGCCCGCCCATTCGCTCGCGGTGGTCACCGCCCTGGCCGCCCCGGAGCTGACCGTCGAGATCGAGGGCATGGCCGCCCTGCCGCCCCGATGAGCCCGGAGGAGTTCCGCGGGCTCTTCCCCGCGCTGCGTTCGGCGGTGTGGCTGGACACGCCGGGCCTGCCCCCGGGCGCGGCGCCGGTGACCGAGGCGCTGCACGAGGCCGTGTCCGCGTGGTCCAGCGGCGAGGTCGACTGGCTCGCGTGGGACGCGGCGGCGGCCGACGCCCGCCCGCTGTTCGCCCGGCTGATCGGGGCCGACCCGGCCACGGTGTCGACGCTCGGCTCGCTGGCCGAGTCCGCCGCCACCGTGGCCGGGTCCCTGCCGCGCGGCCGGGTCGTGGTGGCGGCGGAGGAGTTCCGCAGCAACCTGTTCCCGTGGCTGGCGCGGCACGACGTGGTCGCCGTACCGGCCCGCGACGGCGCGACCCGGGTGGAGGACCTGGTCGCCGCGCTGACCGGCGACACCGTGCTGCTCGCCGTCAGCGAGGTGACCAGCAGGGAAGGGCAGCGGCTCGACCTGGCCGCGCTGCGGGAGGCGACCGACCGGGTGGGCGCGCGGCTGTTCGTCAACCTGACGCAGTCGCTGGGCGCGTTGCGCTTCGACCTGGCGGCCGTACGTCCCGACTACCTCGCCGTGCACGGCTACAAGTGGATGCTGTGCCCGCGTGGCGCGGCCTGGCTCGTCACCCGCCCGGACCGGCTCGGCGAGCTGACGGCGCTCGCGCCGAGCTGGAAGTCCACCAGCCCGCCGCACGGCTACTTCGGCGGCCCGATGCGGCCGGCTGAGGACGCCGGCCGGTGCGACACGTCCCCCGCCTGGCTCTCCTGGATCGGCGCCCGCGCGGCCTTGCGCCTGGTCGGTTCGCTGGACGCGGGCCGCGTCGAGCGGCACTGCCTCGGCCTCGCCCGGGAGCTCACCGAACAGGCGGCGAGCATCGGCTTCCGGCGCGTGGTGAGCGGCCCGCCCTCCCAGATCGTCGTGCTGCGCACCGAGAACGCCGACCGGCTCGCCGCGCGGCTGCGCGCGCGGGACATCCGCGCCACCGCGCTCGGCGACCGCGTGCGCTTCGGCTTCCACTACTTCAACGACGAGGACGACGTACGTACGACGCTGAGCGTTCTGGCCGAGCGGTAGACCAGCGCCAACGAGGACGACGTACGTACGACGCCGGCGGCCGCCCGGCGGTGGTCAGACGTGCACGATCGCGGTGTGGGCGTGGCCGCGGCTGCCGCCGACCTCCACCTTGATCGCGCTCTTGGCCTTGCGCACGCCGCGGTCGTTGTCCTTGACCGATCTCACCCGCCAGGGCAGCGTGATCTTCACCTCGTCGGCGGCCCTGGACGGGTCGGCGACCGCGAGCCGTACCCGCCCGTGGTCGCGGCGGAGCAGGAGCGTGCACGGGCCGTCGGCGGCGAGCGGCCCATGCGCGGTCTCGACGGTTCCGGCGCGCCAGAAGACGGCGGCGAGCAGGTCGTCGCGGGCGATGGCCTGCACGGCTCCGGAGTTGGCGAGGATCTCGACCCTCCCCCGGTAAGCCACGGTCTGCGCGATGGAGGCGCCGGGCAGCACGGCGTAGGCGTAGCGCGCCTGACGCGGATCGACGCCGTGGTCGATGAGGATCGTCGTGTAGAGCCTGGTGACGGGGGTGTCGTCGCCTCCGGTGGTGGCGCCCTTGTCGATGTCCCGCCAGCGGCCGGTGCGCTTCCTGCGGGTCACCTTCGCGGCGGCGCCGTCGAGCAGCGCGTAGCCGGCCACGCCGGGCAGGTGGACCCAGCCGTCGCCCCAGGCCAGCGGCGGATGGCTGTCGTGGGTGTTGCGGTTCTCCACGATGGTCTCGACGCGGCGGCCGTCGGAGGCGCGGATGCCGGCTCCGAGGGCGATCACCGCGTCGTCGAGGAGGAACCACGCCTTCTTGGCCCGCAGCGAGGAGCCATCGGCGATCAGCTTCATGGCCGCCACGCCGTACTCGCGGTCGAGTGCGACGCCGCCCGCCCACGGGGTGGGCGGCAGGCGACGCTTGCCGTGGCGAAGATCGGCGCGTCGGCGGGTGTCGACCGTCGTGCCCGGCAGCCGGTACGGGTCGATCGTGGGCCACAGGTCGTCGTTCCAGTGGGTGAGGTCGCCGGTGTAGAGGTAGGTCATGCCGTCGCCGGTGTACCAGCCGTGCAGGTTCTCCCGGTTCATGGCCTCGGCCGCGCCGATGCGCTCCGAGCTCATCGCGATCGCGTAGGCCCAGGTGGGACGGCGGTGCACGACCCGGTCCATGTCGGCGAAGACGTACGTGCCCGTCGTGGGCGGGCCGACCGGCACCGACGGGTCCTCCAGCAGGACCTTGGCCCGGGCGATGCTGGCCAGCGGGGCGAGCGTGTCGTAGGGGACGGCCTGGTTGCGGGTGAGCCAGCCCTTCACCTGCGGTCTCCAGCGCCGGGCATAGCCCTCGGGCGCAGACTCCAGCAGCGTGAGGATGGCCTCGACCGCCTTCTGCCCCGAGTGGTAGTCACGGTGGCCCTGCACCGAGATCTGCCGGCCGCGCACGCAGTCCATCATGAGCCCGTCGACGATGAACGGCATGAACGAGCGGTCCACGATGTCGTAGACGTTCCCCGTCCTGGTGATCTCCCACGGTGACCGCGTGAGCATGGCGATCAGCTTGGCCACGCTCTCCAGGTAGTCCACGCCGTAGCTGCCGGTGTAGGGGTAGACGTCGTGCTGGATGAACGACCCGTCACGGTAGAAGCCGTCGCCTGGACCCCGGGTCGTCCGCAGCAGGTCGGAGACCGCGTCCCCGGCCCGCCTGACCAGGCGTGCGTCGTGGGTGAGCAGTCCGCGCATCGCCACCGCCATGGCCTTGCCCGCGCGGTTGGCGCCGGTCTCGACGACGCCGGGGTGGCTGACGCGGCGCTCCGGGTCGGGGCACCAGCGGCGTAACGGCCGCAGCCAGCGCTGGAGGCGGTTTTTGGGCAGGCCGTCGTACAGCAGGGCGCAGGTGTCGGTCAGCGCGCGAGGGACGCCGATCTCCCACCAGTACCAGTTGCTGCCCCGCCGATCGAGCCCTTCGTGGTAGGCGTGCTCGTGCAGGAAGTCCAGCGCCCTGACCGCGCTCTCGGCGACCTGCCTGTCCCGGTGCAGGGCGGTGCCCGGCGTGGCCCAGCCCAGCGCCAGGGTGCGCATGCGGTTGTAGGCACGGTTGAAGTTGCCCGTCCGGGGGTCCCCCAGCGGCAGGTCGGGCCACAGGCTCGGGCGGCCGGGGACGGGCTTCATCTTGCGCAGCACCGCGTTGGCCGAGCCCTCGACCGCCCGCGTCTTGTCGGCGTAGGCGGGGTTGTACGACCCGCCGACCAGCAGGCTCACCCACCGCTCACGCGCGGCGTCGAACGCGGCGGCACCGATCGCCTCGGCTTCTGTCGCCTCGGCCGGGCTGCCCCGCAGGGCGAGGCCGGTCACGGCCGCGGCGCCCAGCAGTGCGGACCGCCGGCTGAGGGGATGGGTCATGGAGGCCTTTCCGACAATCAGGCAGATATCAGATAAAAGATCATATGTCGAACAACCAGGTAGAACTCCTTCAACGCTGCACTAGTGAACCGGCTCGCGACGGTCACCAGGAACTGAGCGCTACCGTTCACTGAGTTTCAAGGGTTCTCAGTGATTCGCCCCGTGTGGGCGAAGGTCCTCGTCTGATCCGGGCAGTGGGTGCCCGGTGCGGGGTTGACGTTTCACGGCCACCTGCCCCGCCAGGCGGGGTCTTATGGTCGGCTCCACGTCCGTTTCGGGTCTCCGGGCCACTCCCGGCGACCGTACGCTCCACCAAAGAGGCGAGATTGCGCGCGGCGTTCTCATCGCGATCCATCGACAGGCCACACCCCTCACACACGTAGGTGCGCACCCGCAGCGGCAGCTTGGCTTTCACCGCGCCGCAGGATGAGCACGTCTTGGAGGAGGGGAACCAGCGGCTCGCCACCACCAGCCGGCCGCCGTTCCAGCCGGTTTTGTAGGCGAACTGGCGGCGGATCTCACCGAAGCCCGCGTCGGAGACGGCTTGGGCCAGTCGCCGGTTGCGGATCATCCCGGCCACGTTGAGGTCCTCGACCACGATGGTGCCGTAGGTGCGGGCCAGGCTCGTGGTCAATGTGTGGATGCCGTCGCGGCGCAGCGCCGCTACCCGATACTCCGCCCGGTTGCGGGCGGCGTTGGCGCGCAGCCACCGCTTCGACGGCTGTTGACCGGTGCGCCGGTCAGGGCCGTGTTTGCGGGAGGCCGCCCGCGACAGGCGGCGCACCTTACGCGCGGCCGTGGTCAGGTGGCGGGGGTTAGACACCGGGGGACGGCCTTCGGAAAACACCGCCAGGGTCTTGATGCCGAGGTCCACGCCGATCACCGCATCCGGCCGCGCGGGCGTGGCCGGGGTTCGTTCGGTGTGGACGGCGAAGCTGACGTGCCAGCGGCCCTCCTGCCACCGCACCGTCGCCGAGGCGATCCGCGCACCGCCGTCCGCTAGGAGGCGGACGAGCTTGCCGACCGGCTCGTGCGTCTTGATCCGGCCCAGCACCGGCAGCACCACATGCCGGTCGCCGTCCAGACGGATCGCGCCGGTGGTGAACCGCACCGACCGGGCCGCGCGGCGCTTGGTCTTGAACCGGGGAAAACCCATCGTCAGGCCCTTACGCTTACCCTGCCGGGAGTCGCGCCAGTTCGACAGGGCGTCGGCCAGGCGGGCGAGGCCGCAGGCGTAGGCCTCTTTGGAGTTGCCCGCCCACCACGGCGCCACTTCGTCCTTGACCTGGTTCCAGCGTTTGCGCAGGCTGTACATCGACCACGACAGGGCCGGGGTGAGCTGATCGTCGGGGATGCCGTAGGAGCGTTCCGCCTCCCGCTGCGCCAGATTCGCCCGCACCTGCGCCAGACCCCAGTTGAACGCCACCCGCACCGCCCCGCAATGCGACGCCAGCGCGGCGACCTGGCGCGGGGTCGGGTCCAGCGCGAAACGGTAGGCCTGCACGACCCGCATGACCCGCCCCTCCCTCGCGTATTCGAGAGTGTGTGCGAATCACTCTACCAGCATGACCGTACGCTGAGTAATTCTTTGCATGCTTACCGCGACGGCGAAGGGTGAGGTAGACCGCGCCGCCTAGGCGCGGCGTCAAGCCGCCGCCCCTTCCAGCACTTCGTCATGCCGTTCACCGGCTCGCAGACCACCGAGCCAACCCCGATCACCACGTGACAAACCACGATCACGTTAGAGAAAACCAGATGAAAACCGACGAACACTGATACGGACCACAGCGGTTACCAACCCCGCCGCGGGGCCGATAGCCCCTCATCATCCGTGAGCCATGAGTGCGCGCGTCCCGCTCTCTCGAACGATCATTCTCCGTTCACCCTTCTGTAACATCCAACGTTGGACGTAGGATGTCCTCTCGTAACTTTCTGCTGTCAGGAAGGACGAGGACATGCACGATGGTCACCCCCCGGAGCGCCGTATCGGACGCTCCGCACGCCGCCGCCGCGCGGGCGCCGTCCTGGCGCTCGCGGCCTTACTCGTCAGCGCGTTAGGCGCGCCGGCGGCCGCGGCACCGACGAACCCGGCGCGAACCCTTGAAACCGGCGAGAGCGCGCCGTTCGTGGACGAGCAGGTGCTCTACAAGCAGGGCGACTTCGGATACGGCTGCTTCCGGATCCCCGCCGTGGTGCGGGCCACGAACGGCATGCTCCTGGCCTTCGCCGAGGGGCGGGTCAAGGACTGCGGCGACGACGAGGACATCGACCTCGTGCTGCGCCGCTCCGCCGACGGCGGGCGGACCTGGGGGCCGCTGCAGGTGGTCTCCGAGGGGAACGGTGCGACCCACGGCAACCCGGTGCCGATCGTCGACGAGCGCACCGGCCGGGTCGTGCTGGTGAGCACCCACAACGGCGCCGAGCCGTGCCCGAACGGCTGTGACCGCGATCCGTGGGTGCAGGTCAGCGACGACCACGGGGCGACCTGGTCGGCCGCCAGGGAGATGACCGAGGGCAAGCGCCCGGAGTGGAACTTCTGGTACGCCACCGGCCCGATGCACGGCATCCAGCTCAAGCGCGGCCCGCACGCCGGCCGGCTGGTCGTCGGGGCGAGTTTCGAGAGCTGGGACCGGGTCGGGAAGCACGCCTACGGCACCCACCTGCTCTACAGCGACGACGGCGGGGCGACCTGGCACATCGGCGCCGAGACGGTCCGCGACGACGGCACGGTGATCGCCCAGGAGGTCACCGTCGTCGAGCTCACCGACGGGCGGATCTACGCCTCGGCCCGCGAGCGCGGCACCGACGAGGGCAACCGGGCGTACGCGACCAGCGGCGACGGCGGCGAGACGTGGGACGCGCCGTTCCGCACCATGCCCGCCCTGGCGACGACCGACATCCAGGGGTCGCTGCTGCGGTTCGGCGAGGGGCGCATCCTGTTCTCCGCGCCGGTGCACCCGGGCGCCCGGGAGGCGATGGGCATCCGGTCGTCCTACGACGAGGGCGGCCGCTTCGAGACGTGGGACAAGGGCAAGGTCTTCTTCTGGGGGCCGTCGGCGTACTCGGACATGGTGCGTCTGGACGGCGACGAGGCGGCCCTGATGTACGAGGCCGGCACCGTCTCGCCGTACGAGCAGATCCGGTTCGCGCGGTTCAACGAGGCGTACCTGGAGACGCCGAACGGCGCCCCGCCGAACATCCCCGGACCTCCGGTGCCCGGACCGACGACGCCGGACGCGTCGCCGTACCGTAACAAGGCGTATGTCCGCGGCGGCGCGCAGACCACCGACGGGCGCTTCGGCGACGGGCTGGCGCTGGACCGGGTGGACGACCGGGCGGAGGTGGCGTTCGACGAGTCCATCGACCTCGGCGCGGGGGACTTTACGCTGACCTCCTGGATCCGCTACTCGGACAAAACCGGCGCGCACTCGATCCTCTGGTTCCACCGGGTGGACCGGGGCACCAACCCGCCGGGGCTGTGGCTGCGGGCCGAACCGGCGAGCAACCGCATCCGGGCGGTCCTGGCCGTCGACCGGTTCGACGTGTCCGTACAGTCGCCGACCGCGTACAACGACGGGCAGTGGCACTTCGTGGCGCTCCAGCGGGTACGCGGCGAGCTCCGGCTCCTGGTGGACGGCGTCCAGGTCTCCTCGGCGGCGGTCCCGGCCGGTTCGCTGACCCTCGGCAAGGAGTTCGGGCTCGAGGGAATCCACGTCGGGCAGCGGCTGGACGGCGCGGACCGCTTCCGGGGGACGCTGGACGAGGTGCGCGTCTACGGGCGCGCCCTCACCGCGACCGAGCTGGACCTGATCCGGCAGCGGAACCTCCCGATCGGCGGGCGGCTCGGGCTGCGGCTGCCGTTCGATCGCGTCGGCTGAGAGGACGCCGGCCGCTGGACGATGGCGCTCGCGGGGCTCCCGCGGGCGCCATCGCCGCCCCCGGACATCCCATGTCCTGAACGAGCGGCCAACGCACCGCGTTCGCGCGGTGGCCCGTCCGTGTCATGGGCGTAAAATTTCCGGCACCGCCTGGCCTTCCGGGACCGAGAGGTGGGATGTTCGACACACGGTCTTCGACGAGCCTGGAGGCAGTATGCCTACGCGTGACGGCGCGTCGCTTCAGGAGCGCATCGTCGCTCTGATCCACGAGCGCGGACTGGCCCCCGGGTCACCGATACCCACCGAAGTGCAGCTGATGGAGCTGCTCGGGGCGAGCCGCAACAGCGTCCGTGAGGCCGTACGTGCTCTGCGGGCGTTAGGGATCGTCGAGATCCGGCACGGTCATGGGACGTTCGTGGGGCACGCGTCGCTGGACGTGCTGACGCCGTCACTCGCCTTCCAGGTGCGCTCGGGGCCGGGCGGCGGGATCCGCGCGCTGCGCGATCTGGTCGAGGTCCGCGAGCTGCTCGAGACCGGGCTGATCGCCCAGGTGGCCCAGAGCACCAGCGTCACCCGGCTGGCCGCGTTGGAAGCCCTGGTCAATGGCATGGATCGGGACCATGGCGCCGATCGGGCGTTCCACGCGCTGCTGTACGAATCGTGCGGTAACGAGCTGGTGCTGCAGCTGATCGGCCTGTTCTGGGACGTCTACCACGAGGTCGAGCCGACACTCGGCCCACCGGAGGAGCGGACCGCGGAGATCGTCGTCAACCACCGCCGGATCGTGGCGGCTCTTCGCGCCCGGGACGCCGAAGCCGCCCGGGAGGCGATGCGGCTGCACTTCCGCGACGTCAAGGCGCGCATCGCGCGGGCGAAGGCCCCCGACACCGCTTGACGTAGCTGCTCCCGAAGGGTGACTGATCACTCCAGTAACGCCATCATGCGGTAAGCCGGGTCTTCCGGCTCAACCTGCCGTTTCGCTACGATCAGGCACTGATCGCCTACATGGTGATTTTGTCATGGACTTTGCGATCGGCGAGGGAGTGTCCCGTACGTGGCTGAATCAGGCAGGGCCGGGCGGCCACGGACGGACACCCTGGGGAACGGGACCGGGCCGGCCGGCGGCGGGCCGCGGCGACTGACCGGTGCCCGCCGCCTGTCGTTGCGCACCGTGCTGCTCATCGTCGTCTTCGTCCCGAGCCTGACCTTCGCCCCGCTCCTGGCCTCGGGCATGCACCAGCTGGCCACCCAGTGGCAGGCGGAGAAGACCCAGATGGAGCTGGCCACCACCGCCGTCGGCAGGCCCGCGGCCGACCTGTTCCTCAGCCTCGACCAGGAGCGACGGCTCACCGCCCAGGTGCTGGCCGGCCCGGGGAGCCCCGCCCGCGACCAGCTCGCCGAACAGCGCGCGGTGACCGACCGGGCCGTGCGGGCGTTCCGTCCGCTGACGGCCCTGGACGACGCCGACGCGCAGGAGGGCCTCACCGACGCCGTCATCCGCACCGACCGCGGCCTCGGCCTCCTCGATCAGCAGCGCCGGGCGGTGGACGCCGGCCGGGCCACCTCGCAGCGCGCGTTCGACTACTACAGCGGCGTCCTGGAGTCGGCCCTCAGCGTGCTGACCGCCCTCGGCAACACCGACGAGGGCCAGGTGAGCAGTAAGGCGCAGACGCTGACCGACCTCTTCTGGGTCGTCTACGCACTCGGCCGCGAGGACGCCCTGCTGTCCGGCGGCTGGGCGAGGGGCGCCCTGACGAGGAGCGAGTACGGCCTCGTCACCGACGCCATCGGCGCCAGGAAGCACCTCCTGCGGTCCCGGGTGCTTCCCGCTCTCACGGGCAACGAGCTCCCGTACGCGAAGATGACGACCGGCAAGGCGTGGGAGACCATGGCCGCCCTGGAAGGGCGGCTGATCACCGCCGGGAGCGGCGCCGAGGGTGATCGGGTGACACTGCGCGACGACAGCGCACAGTGGCGCTCAGCGGTGGACGCGGTCACCGTGCAACTGCGGCAGCTCCTGAGCCTGCGATCGGAGAATGTCGGCAGGGCCGGCTACGGTCACGCCGACATGATCTTCAAGGTCTTCGTCAGCATCTCCACGGTGGGCCTGCTCGCCCTGGGCCTGGTGTTCTTCACGAGCTGGCGGCTCACCGCCGTTCTCCGCCGGCGCATCCTGGCCCTGCGCCAGGACGCCCAGGAGCTGCAGGAGCGGCTGCCCGACGTGGTCGCCCGGCTGGAGCGCGGCGAGGACGTCGACGTGGACGCGGAGGTGCGCAGGCTCGAGCCGACCCCGGACGAGCTCGGCGAGCTCGGGCAGGCGCTCAACCTGGCCAGCCGCAGCGCCGTCCACACCGCCGTGCGGCAGGCCGAACAGCACCGGGGCTTCCAGCGGATGCTGCAGCGCATCGCCCGGCGCACCCAGATCCTCATCGGCCTGCAGCTGAAGAAGCTGGACGAGCTGGAGCGCAAGCACGAGGACCCGGAGGTGCTGGAGGGCCTGTTCGACCTGGACCATCTCGCCTCCCGGCTGCGCCGCTACGAGGAGAACCTGGTGATCCTCGGCGGCGGGCAGCCACAGCGCCGCTGGCGCAAGCCGGTGCGGCTGCTCGATGTGCTGCGCGCCGCGCAAGGCGAGGTCCAGGACTACCGCCGGATCTCGATCGACGTCGAGACCGAGTCCTGGATCGCGGAGCGCGCGGTGCAACCGCTGGTCCACGTCCTGGCGGAGCTCATGGAGAACGCCACCGCCTTCTCCAAGCCACTGACCCCCGTAGAGGTCCGGGCCGCGCGGGTCGGCCGGGGCGTCGCCGTGGAGATCGAGGACCGCGGCCTGGGCATGGAGCCCGAGCAGTACGCCGCCGCCAACGCTCTGCTGCAGTCGCCGCCGCGCCTCGACGTGCTGGCCCACGCCGACGACGTGCGGCTCGGCCTGGACGTGGTCGCCCGGCTCTCCGCGAACCTGGGCCTCCAGGTCGAGCTGCGGTCGTCGGCCTTCGGCGGCACCCGGGTCATCGTGCTGGTTCCCGAATCGCTGGTGGTGGCCCGCCCGCGCACGGTACCCGAGCCCGCCACGGCCCCCATGGAGGTCCCCCGGGCCGCCGACGCCTCACCACCCCGCCCACGGGCGGAAACCCCGCCGCACAAGGACGGTCAGTTGCCGGCCCGCTCCCGAGGACGTGCGATGGCGTCCGTGACGGCGCGGGCGGGCTCGCCGGAGCAGGAGTCCGCCGGCCGGCCGCTGCCCCAGCGGGTACGCCAGGCCAGCCTGACGGCGGAGCTCAAGGTCCCGGCGGTCCAGGCCGACCAGGCCGGCCAGGAGACCTGGGACCAGCCCCACCGGTCCGGCGCCACGATCGGCGCCTTCCAGAGACAGTCGCGCAAACGCCGCACCGGTGACGACGGCTCGCAGCCCGAGGCGAGCGAATCTCCCGAACCCAGTTCCCCTACGACGGAAGATCGATGATGACGCAGCGCACCACCTCCACCGACACGGACTTGGACTGGCTGCTGGACGGCCTGGTCGATCAGGTCGCGGGCGCCCGGCACGCCGTCGTGCTGTCCGACGACGGCCTGGTGGTCAGCCGGTCCAGGACCATCGAACGCGCGGACGCCGAACGCCTGGCCGCGATCGCCACCGGACAGCAGAGCCTGGCGCGCGGCGTCGGGCAGCTCTTCAGCGGCGGGCCGGTCCACCAGGTCATCATCGAGATGGCCGAGCTGTGGTTGTTCGTCACCGCCGCGGGCCGGGGCACCCATCTGGCGGTGGTCGCCTCCCAGGAGGTCGACGCCGAGCTGATGAGCGTCGCGATGCACACCCTGATCCAGCGGGTCGGTCAGAAACTCGGCACCGACGTGCGCCGCCCGCACGCCGATGACCGGGAGAGACACGGATGAAGCACTGGACGGAAGGCTTCGACGACGATGACGCCGGCGAGTCCCTTGTCCGTCCCTACACGATCACCGGCGGGCGGACCGCTCCCGAGCGGGACGACCTGACGCTGATCACCCTGGTGGCGACGACCTCCGCGGCCCTTCCGGGAAACGGACGCGACCGGCGCAAGATGCAGCCGGAGCACCGCGCCATCGTCGCCCTGTGCGAGCGGCCGCTGGCGGTGGCCGAGGTCGCCGCCGCACTGAATCTGCCGGTGTCGGTGACCAAGATCCTCATCGGCGATCTGATCGAGTCGGGTCAGCTGCGGGCCCGGCCACCCCTGGCGTTCGCGCAGGCGGGCGGCGCTCCCGAGCTGGCGATCCTTAGGGCGGTGCGAGATGGGTTACGCAAACTCTGACCACGGGGACGCCGCTCCTCTGGCGGTGAAGATCCTCATCGCCGGTGGTTTCGGCGTCGGGAAGACGACCCTGGTCGGCGCGGTCAGCGAGGTCGCCCCGCTGCGTACGGAGGAATACCTGACCCATGCCGGCGTCGGCGTGGACGATCTGGACGGTGTGGACGGCAAGTCCACCACCACCGTCGCGCTGGACTTCGGCCGCATCACCATCAACCGCGAACTCGTGCTCTACCTCTTCGGCACACCCGGGCAGGAGCGCTTCTGGTTCATGTGGAACGACCTGGTCAACGGGGCGATGGGCGCGGTCGTCCTGGTCGACACCCGCCGGCTGGACGTGAGCTTCGCCTCGATCGACTTCTTCGAGAGCCGTGGCATCCCCTTCGTCGTCGGCGTCAACTGCTTCCACGGCGTCCGGGACCGGACGCAGGAGGAGATCCGGCGGGCGCTCGACCTCGATCCGCAGGTGCCGCTGATGCTCTGTGACGCCCGCGACCGGGCGGCCGGACGCGATGTGCTGCTGGCGCTCATCGACCACCTGCTGGCCGTACGGACCAGCGGCACACCGCACCCCGTGACCTGACCGGGCCAACGGCACACCACACCCCGCGACCTGACCGGCCCGGTGCCGCCGGTCGCGGACGTTCATGGACGGCCGTTGGCGGCGCACCAGCCTGCCCAGGTGGTGGCGCCCTTGCCGAGCTGCTTGTTGTGGAAGGACGTCCAGGAGTTCTCGCTCGCCCCCGGCTCGCCGGGAGCGGCCTTGAACAGCGGATGGTTCTGCTCGACCTCGGCGCGCAGCCACGGCTCGATGTCGCGGTAGGAGTCCAGCGACCAGCTGCGGGCATGGTAGGTGAGTTGGCCGCGCACCTCGGTCTCCGGCAGGCACATGAACGGCGCCCACGGGCTGGTCCGCGCCCAGCTGATCTTCGTCTCCATCGCGCCGGACGGGACGCCGGACCGGGTGCGCGCCGCCACCTCGCGCTCGTCGACGGAGAAGTCGAACATCTCCTGCGCCGCGTACACGCCGCCGGTCAGGCCGAACCGCTCGCCCAGGGTGCCGCCGAGGTCCGCGCGGACGCCGATGTCGCTGGTCCAGATGGTCTCGTCGTGCGACCGGCGCAGCGGCGGCCCCACGTAGGAGGGGGTGATCGGGAACGGGCCGAAGTTGACCGCGTCGTTGTTGATGGGGACGACCGGGTACGTCTTGCCGTCGATCGGGTTCCGCCACTCGCGGACGACGCGCTGGGGATCCGCCGGGTCGGTGTAGAAGACGATCTCCCGGGAGAGCTGGTAGAGCTGGTTCGTCTCAGGCACCCGGTACAGCCGCCGGATGTTGTAACCCTCGATGTTGAACAGTTTCTGGCCGTGCCGCAGCGCCGGGTCCAGACTGTTGCCCTCGATGTTGGCGTACACCGATCCGGAGATCCGGAACACCATGTCCTTCCCGTCCGGACGCCCGAACGTCTGGAGGGACAGTTTCCCGCTCTTGTCGGTGACCGTCGCGTAGACGGGCCCGGGGTGCGTGGGGGCGGCGGGAGCGTCGTCCGCCGCCGCGCTCGACACGCTGGTGCCGAGGATCAGGACGACCAGGACCGACAACCCCGTGATACCTCGCTTGATCACGTACGTCCTTCCGTGGTGACGAAGTTGGCGAACAGCGCCATATTGTGATCATGCCGGGCCGAGGGTTGTCCAGGGCGAGGCGGGCCGCGGCTCACGACGGCCGGGCCGCCGGCCGCGAGGTCAGCGCGACCTGTTCACGGTGATCAGGCCGGCTGTGTGCAGGCTGGTCAGCAGGGTCCAGTCGTCGGCGGGGTCGAGCCAGAGCTGGAGATCCGCCGGGCCCGAGGGCTTAGGGAGGGGGCCGGTGGGCTCGTAGAAGGTCGAGATCAGGACCAGAGGGACCGGTGCCTCCCATCGGGAGGGGGCCGGGGGTTCGTGTCGTGGGCCGAGGAGCACGGCGCGCTCCGCCTCGGTGCACGCGTCGAGCGGCCACCCGGCCGCGAGCTGAGCTTGCAGCCTGACCTGCATGTCCAGGACGAGACGGACGCGGGCGACCGCCCGCTCCGCGTCGGTGGCGAGCTCGGCGTAGCCGACGCGCTCGGGGTGCTCGGGGTGCTTGGAGTGCTTGGAGTGCTCGGGATGCTCGGGGTGCTCGATGTGCTCGGGGTGCTCGGTGTAGTCGCCGTAGTCGGCGTACTCGGGGATGAGCATCGCGACCAGTTCGGCGGGGTCGTCGGCGTAGCCACGGCGGGTGCCGCCCGCGTGGATCATCTCGAAGCGGTACGGCCGGCCGTCGGCTCCGGCCGGTGCGGCCGGAGGCGGCTCCGACGACGAGGTGTTACGGACGAGCACGGCCATGGGTGTCCTCCGGGGTGCGGTCACTGCGGGCGCATCCAGCGAGTGGCGGCGTACAGGGCGGTGAGCTGCTCCTTGTCGGCGGCCCGCCAGAAGATCTCGTCCATCAGGCTGCGGAAGGACAGGCTCCCCCGCTCGGTGCGGTCCTGCGCCGGATCCGTGAAGAGCTCGGCGTGGGTGCCCAGCGGGTCGGGCCTGCCCCGGTTGGGCAGATCACCCGAGGTCGCGTTGCGGAACGCCGCCTCGACCAGTGCGAGCGACACCTTCACCTGTGACTGGATCACGGCGGGGTCGAGCGAGCCGTCCCACAGCCGCAACTCGAGGTGATCCTTCGAGGACCCTCGCATGGCGTTCATGTTCACCGCGGAGTCGTGGCCGCTGTTGCGATGCCGCACCGGGCCGATCGGTTCGTAGCCGGCGGCGGGCAGCTGGTTGGGGCGGCAGTGCTTGAGTCCCCGGTGGCTCTCCGCCTCCGGGTTGTGCGCGAGTCTGAACAACGTGTCGATGTGATGGCCCACGTGGTTCAGCACGCTGGTGTAGTTCTCCACGATGTGGTCGAAGTCGTGGGTGCTCACATGGACGTGCCCACCGGTCCGCAGACTGGCCGTGCCGCCGTGCGATCGGATGATGTCGACGGCGACGCGGAGGTTCTGCCAGGTCGCGGGCTCGTCGTACAGGATGGGCGAGACCAGTTCGCCCGCGACCGTACCGTCCTTCTCCAGCCTCCACAGGCCGAGCCCGCCGTTCTTTCCTGAGCTGTAGCCCCGGTCCTTCATGGTGTGGTACTCGTGCAGCCGAGCGTCGCCGGTCAGTCCGGCCTCGTGCAGGGCACGGGCGATGGCCTCCAAGCCTTGGCGCGCGACGCTGTCCGGCAGGTCGAACTCGAGCTCCAGCCCGAACCCGCGTCCGCCGTCACGGGCGGCCAGGGACGCGGTGGCGTCGTCCAGCATATAGGGGATCACCGCCTCCCCCCTGACAGCGCGTTCCACGGCCTGGTCGTAGGCGCCCCTGAACGCCGCGAAATCCCTCGTGAACGCCACCTCGGGGCGATCCGGCCAGCGCTGCCACGCCTGGACGCGGGCCTCCAGCGAGGCGACGCGCTCCCGCTCGGCCATGGCCGGCAGGTCCGGGCCGGTCAGCAGTGACCGGACGCGGCGCAGGACCGGGCTCCCCTCGGGAAGCGCCTGCCGGGCCGCCTCGTGCTCGCGGCTCGCGGCCCGCAGGGCGTCCCGGACGGCCGACGGAGACAGATCGTGCAGCCCGGACGGGATGTCCGGCGGCCGGGGCGCGGCCGTGCCGGCGTCTCGGGTCAGGGCATCGAGCACCTGGCGCCGGCTGACCGGCCCGAAGAGGTCCAAGCCGTTCCGGTGGGCCTCGGCCGTGCTGTCCACCAGCCGTTCGACGGAATAGCCGAGTCCCGCGTCTCCCGCCAGGCGGCGCAGCGGTTCGAACACGCGCAGCCGCGACGGCGCCTCGGAGCCGGTGATCTCGGCGAGCCGGGAGAGAACGCGCGCCGTGTCGTCGCTCGGCCGCGTGACGCCGTTCTCGGCCGCGATCCGCAGCCCGTCCCAGAGGTACGGGTCTCGCGTCCGGTGCGTGGTGAGCAGGTCGACGAGCTCCCGGGGCCCGGCCACCCGTGTGAGGTCGGCGCCGTGTGCCCGCGCGTCCTCGGCCAGGCGCACGAGCTGTTCGACCGAGCGTCCCTGCCCCGCCTCACCGGCCAGGCGGTCCAGCGGAAGCACCGTGCCCTCCGCACGCGCGGCGATCTCGTCCAGGAGCCCGAGCACCCGTGCCGTCGGCTCGCCGGTGTCGGTCAGGGCGTGCCTCTCGGCGAGCAGCACGCCGTTCCACAAGGATGGGTCCTCGCGCCGGAACGCGTCCATGGCCGCGAGCAGGGCCTCGCTTCCGGTCGTGCCGTGGGGGATGTGGCCCCTCTGGTGGGCCGCCCGGACGACCGGGAGCAACTCCCCGATGTCGCGAATGCCGTACCTCTCGAGCATGGGTCTCGTGAAGTTCCGGACCTTGGTGGAGGTGACGGGGTCCCCCATCATCGTGACCATGAGCCCGATCGTGCGTGCCTGTACGGCGTTCGCGTCCGGCAAGGAGAAGCGGAGCTGGTGCCGGAAGCCCGTCCAGCGATGGGAGTCCGCCGCCATCATCCTGTGCAGGATGCCGGCCAGCGCCGCACGGTCGGTCGCGCCGGCCGGGGACAGGCCGTACCGCTGGGCGTCGTTGAAGACGTCGACCAGGGCGTCGATCTCGAGCCTCAGGCCGAGGTCGTTCGCGAGTGCGTGGATGGCCCTTGCCTGGTCGGGTCCGCCGATGCTCCGGCCCATCAGGGCCAGGGCCCGTGCGGCCGTGTCGTCTTGGCCGCTGACGGGCAGCCGCTCCGTCAGCCGCCGCCCTTCGGCCAGGAGCACCTCGTCCGGCACCGCCCTCGGAGAGGTGCCGGGGCCGTCCGGCGGACCGCTGAGCAGCCGCTCGATCCGGTTCTCCGGACCTGCCCGGCGGCCGTCCGGGCCGCTCCCGTTGTCGGGCGTCCAGCGGTGAACGATCGCCGCCGCCTCGGCGAAGCCGCGGGGCCGCGGATCCGCAATCGGCGAGGGTCCGCCGGGCACCTGATGCGCCCCTGCCGGCCGTGCCCGTTCCTGGACGGCGATACCCGCCAGCTCTTGCGGAGCCCGCGCCGCGGGGAGTGCGGCGTCCCGTGCCAAGCCGGGTGAATCTGGTTCGGCCGCACGGCCAGGCAGACCTGGGTCGGCCGCCGGCATCGCCCCGGCCGTCCGGTCCCCATGGCTGACGGTGGAGGCGGCCGGTCCCGGCCGGTCTTCGGGCCTCGCCGGGAGTGCGCTCTGCTCGCGCGGTGGTTGAGCGTCCATGTGGGGCTGCTGTGGTCGTTCCCGCCCGCCCTCACCGCCGAAGGCGTCATCGGGGGTCGCGGTGGTGATCGCCGGAACGGTGGCGGGAAGCAGAGAGCTCCGTGGGAGCTGCCCCGGGCTCATGGCCTCGGCTCGGGTGGTGGCGGGCGTGCTCTGGTTGGTGGGGGTCCGCTCGGCGAGAAGGTTCTGCTGGGGTCGCTCGACCGGAAGATTCTGCGGGGCCCGCGCGGGAGTTCCGTCTTGTACGGCCCTGTCCCCGCCTACTGGTAAGGCCCTGTCCCCGCTTGGCAGTGGCGTGTCCTGGCGTCGGACAACCTCACCGGCGATCGCCCCGTTCGAGAGCATCTGAGGCCCGGCGGCGTCGCTCGGGGCTCTGACAGGGGGCGGGGACGCGGGCGGTGGACCGGTGTCGGCGTGCGGCGCGCCGGCGAGCGTCATCTCGCCCGCGAGCGTCGTCTCGCCGATAGCGGCGACCGGCCGGGTGGGAGCGCGCTCACCGGCCGGGTGCGGCGAACCGGTGTCGGCGTGCGTGGAGGCGGGGTGCGCGGTGCTGGTGTGCACGGTGTCGGCGTGCGTCGAGGCGGGGTGCGCGGTGTCGGCGTGCGTCGAGGCGGGGTGCGCGGTGCCGGGGTGCGCGGGGTCGGCGAGTTGGGCGACCGCTCGCATCGGGAGGTAGCTCGTTCGGGCCGAGGCCGGGACGTCGAGGCCGCCCGCGACGCCGGAAATGAAGGCGTACGTGAGGTGGGAGGCGTCCAGTTGCCCGCCGAGCGCCAGAGCGGGGACGGCGCCGGCCGTGCCCGCCGCCCCACCCAGCAGCGCCTGGCCGTACATGCTCTGTGTGATCGCCACGATCTTGTCGCGCACGGCCAGCTCGGCCCTGGACGCGACGTACACCATCTGCCGGCTCAGCAGCCGCGACAGCGCGGCGTTCGCGCCGCCGAACAGGGCGCCGGTCAGGGCCCCGCTGCCGGCCGACATCGCCAGCGACGCGAGATCGAAGTCCCCCGCCTCGCGGTCCCCCACGACCTGCTGCGCCGCTTGCACGCCGAGGTCCAGCCCGCCCATGATCCCGGCGAACTTCAGCGTGCTCATGAGGACGAGCCGCTTCATCGTCTGGATGCTCACCTGGGTCAGCAGCGTGTGCTCCCGGATCAGCGCGAGAACGGCCGGGCCGTGGACGTGGATCCACACCAGCAGCCTGACGATCACCGCGCCGAGCAGCGCCAGCGAGGCGTAGATCATCCACTCGGTGTGCTGCATCCGCACGCCGTGCTCGCGCAGGGACGCCGCCTCGTCCCGGAGGGCCTGCTCCAGCAGATCGAGCAGCGCCTCCCCGGAGTCGGCCCCGGTGGCTCCCGCCTGCCCGCCAAGGGCCGCGAACGTCTGCTCGAACGTCTCCTTGGCGGCGCCCTGCCATTCCTGGCCGCGCAGCATCCTGACGACCGCACCGGCGTCCCCCGCCTTGATCTCGGCCAGGAGATCCGCCAGGTTCTCCAGTGTCCCCGCCTCGGCGATGAGCCCGCCGACGTCGGCCTCCGGGAACGCGCCGCCCGTCAACGGCCTCGCCAGCGGCTTCACCACGTCGGGCACCAAACTGAGGTCAAGCCCCATCAGCGGGCGTCACCTTCGCCGGGCATCCGTGGATCCCCCGGCTGCGGCGGGCCGGCTCCGGGGAGGAAGGACTCGAAGCTCGTTCCCTCGCCGAACAAGTCCTCGAACGGAAGATCCGGCACGAAGGGGCCCATCAGCTCCCGCATCTCACCGGAGACCTGGCTGGTCGCCCGCCCGATCTGCTCGACGATCAGGGTGGACAGCTCCGAAGGCGACAGCTTGCGGTAGACCCGGGGATCGAACTCGATCGTCCGCACCTCGCCGCGGGGACCGACGGTCACGGTCACCATGCCGTCCTTCGACCGGGCGGTGGCCGACAGCTCCCGTACCTTCTGGTGCATCTTCCCAAGCTGCTCGGTTTGCTGGTTGACCTCCTGGACGAGTTGCTCCAGCAGCCGCCATGGCTCATCTGTCGCCATCTATGTCCCTCATGTCCCCTCTGTATCGCAGATCCCACAATTACCATCGTTTCCTGATTTGTGGGGTCCTTGATCGAGGAGTACTAGGCTGCCCACCCGTGGAGTTCGACGGCGTCACCTACAGCAAGAGACACCTGCACCGGTTGGCGTGCGCGGCGGACGGCATGGCCGGTGACCTGGCCGGCGCGAGCACCCGATTCGAGGCGTCGTCGGGGGTGGCGAAAACCGCCCTCGGCGACGACGAATACGGCCGCGCGTACGCGCAGGACCACGGCCAGCGGATGACGGACATCGCCACCGGGCTCGACCTGCTCGCGACCGCGCTCCGGCAGCAGGAGACCCGTATTCAGCGGGCGTCGCAGAACTACGACGGCTGCGAGGACGCCAGCACCCTGCGCTGAGCCGGCACGGGTCGGCGACCAGCCCGCCCGGCGGACGTGGGCAGCCGCTCGACGGTCATGCCGGACGCCGCCGGCGGGGCCCCCGCCGCGCCGCTCCCCCGAGCGTCCGGGCGACCCTTCGACCGTGCGGTGGATCAGGTCAGTTGCCCGCGTCGAGCGGGATGCCGAGGATCGACGCGAGGGCGGGACTGCCGGGTGCGTAGAGAGCGAGCGGGTCGGCGCGGAACGCGGTGTCGAGCGCGTGGGCGTCCTCGCCCACCAGGATGCGCCAGGTGCCGGCCCGGATGCCGTCGAGGATGATGGTCGCGGCGTCGGCGGCCGAGAGGGGGGCGCTGTCCCGGAAGCCGTCGGCTATGCCCTTGACCATCGAGCGGACCATGTCGTCGCTCACGTGCTCGGCCGGGATGCCGGCGTTGGCGACGATGAGCGCGCGGGCCTTGTCGATCTCCTCGGGGGTCATGTCCTCCGGGTCGGACTGGCCGTGCGCCCGCCGAGAGTTGATCATCATGTCGGTGCCGACGTGTCCCGGCATCACCAGCGCGACCTGGACGTGCGGCGCGTTGACCCGGAAGTCCACCAGCATCGCCTCGGTGAAACCCTTGATCGCGAACTTCGCGGTGCTGTAGGCGGTGTGCGGAATGCCGGGGCCGATGAACGCCCAGAACCCGTTGACGCTGCTGGTGTTGACGAGGCAGCCCTCGTCGCTCGCGATCAACAGCGGCACGAATGCCCGCGAGCAGTTGTACACCCCTCCCCAGCACACGTCGAACGTGCGCTCCCATTCGTCCTGAGGGCCGGCGACGAAGCTGCCGCCGCCGTGGATGCCCGCGTTGTTGAACAGCAGGTTGATGTGGCTCGTCTCGTGCTGCGCCATGACCTCGTCGCGGAACCTCGCCACCTGGGCCGCGTCCGACACATCGCAGTGGTGGGTCGTGACCCGCACGTCGCCGGGCGCGACCTTACGGGCGTTGTCCGCGGTGACGGCCAGATTGGCGTCATTGACGTCGCATGTCGCGACCGAACAGCCGTCGGCCGCCAACTGGGCGACCAGTTCGCGACCCATCCCTGTGCCGCCTCCGGTGACGACGGCCAGCTTTCCGGTGAACGATCTCATTGATCAGTCCCTTCGTCGTGCACACACTTCCACGCACCGGGTGGGTGCTCAATAGCTGTGCCCCGCCGCTGTCGCACTCGCTTCGCCGATGTCGGTCAGGGGCGGGCTGAGCACCGGCCGCACCTGTCGATCGGCGAAAGTCGCGCGGCGGGTGGCGGTGACGCGCACCGGTTCGGGCACATGCAGGGCGGCCTGTTCGCGGGCACAAAGGCGGATCAGATCGTGCGTCCGATAGCCGTTCCGTTGAGCTCGGCGAGCGTGATGAGCCCGTCGTCGAGAGCACGGCCGACGAGCTCGCTCTTGGTCGGAGCGGCCCGTCCCACGTTGGCGTACTTCACCCGTACCCGCGCGATATACGTGTCGACGGTCTTGACGGTGATGTTGAGCTTCACGGCGACGAGTTCCTTGGACGAGGACACGAACCACGCCCGCAGCACCTCGGTTTCACGCTGGGACAGGCGTGGCCGGCCAGGAGCGTCATCGGCGATGAGCGCCCCGGACAGCGACGGCGCGGTGTAGGCCGCGCCGCGAGCGACCGCCCGGATGGCGGGCACCAGATGCTCCGGCCCTTCACGCTTGGTCAGGTAGGCGAGGGCGCCGAGGTCGATGCACTTGATCGCGGTCGCATCGTCGGTGTGCTGGGAGTACACGATCACGCGCCTGCCGCTGTCGACCAGCCGGCGCAGCTCGCCGAAGTCCGGTCGGCGCGGCACCAGCTCCAGATCGAAGATCACCACGTCGGCGACGGCGCCTGGCCCGGTCCAGACATCGGCGAGCCGGTCACCGGCATCGATGAGGTCGATCGGTGGCACGGCTCGGGAGCACCAGAAGTGCACGCCCGCGGCGATGGCCGCATGATCGTCCACGATCACCACGGTGATCGACTCGTCCGCTGCCGAATCGGCTGCCATCGGGCCTCCATCCAAACCGTATCGTCGTTGTGCAACGCCTCGACCTGTACGCCGGGCGTCGCCGGGCTCGGCACGCTCACCTCGCCGCAGTCCGCGACCACACTGACCGACACCAGGTCCGCACTGCCCATGACGGTGACCCGGGCGCGGGAGACGGTGGTGGCGAGGACGATGAGCACCGCCTCGGTGAGATCACGCCGGACCTCGACGGGCGGCTCGGGCCACGTGCCGCGGGTGTCCAGCTCCACCACGACGCCCTTGCGGTCTGCCACGTCGATGCAGTGGCGCAGCTCGTGCAGGAGGGGATCCGCGACCGTGTCGGCCTCGGCGAACAGCCGCCGCATCCGGGCCGCCTCGATGGCGCAGTGCCGCTGGACGACCGGGTCTTCAGGGCGCAGCGATCCGTCGGCGAGCCCCTCCAGGAGCGGGATCGTGGTGGCCGACAACGCGGCGAGCCGCCGCTGCCTGCGGCCGTGGGACTCCGCGGCGACCGCCTCGGCGACGCGCACCCGTTCGATCTCGCCGCGGGAGGTCGCCGCCGCCGCGCTGAGGCTGCGCATGACGGCCGCCACCACGGCCACGCACAGCGGGAAGCCGAACACGGTCACCGAGCCGGTGGCGAACCGGGCCAGGCCCGCCCGGCTGGGGTCGTCGAGCAGGAGCAGATGGAGCAGGGCGGTGAGCTCGTGGGCCAGCAGGAACGACACGGCGGCCCGCAGGGGGCGATCCAGCAGAACGACGACGCCCACCCAGTTGGCGGCACCGAAGATCCAGTCGACACCGGTCGACGTACGCCCGTCCGGCAGGGTCACGTACGACAGCGCGGACGCGCCGAGCACGAGGGCGATGGCGGGCCCGTGCAGCCGTCCCCACGAACGCCCTCGGACGAGCAGCGTGGCCTCTCCGGCGAGCACGGCCCCCAGCGCCGCGAGGGCGGCCAGCTGCGTGAGGGGTGACGGATAGACGTCCAGATAGCGCAGTAAGTTGGACAGTCCGAGCCCGAACACGATGGCCGTAGCGACGAGCATCGTCGCGATGCGCAGGCCGTGCCTCAGCTGCGCGCGCGTCACCTCTTCGACGGTGTCACTCATCGCCGTCACTCATCACGAGGCGCGCATCGCCGATCCGCCACTCCAGGCGTACCAGGGTGCCCTCGCCCTCGGTGGAGGTGATCGTGGCCGTGCCACCGACGCGGGTCATCCTGCCGCTCACGGACTCGCGGATGCCGCGCCGGGTGGCCGGCACATCCGTGGGCGAGAATCCCTTCCCCCGATCGATGACGTCAAGTCGCAGCGCCCCCTCGTTCCCGCGCAGCCGGACGGTCGCACGCGTCGTGCCCGCGTGGCGACGTACGTTGGTCAGGGTTTCCCGGGTGGCGTCGGCGATCGCCCTGGCGGCGTCGAACGGCAGCCGCAGCCGTGCGGGCGCGTCGAACTCCACGGTCAGATGCGTGGCATCGAGGTCGGCGCGCAGCAGGTCGACGAGGTCCGCGTACGGCGACGCCCGCCCGCTGTCGGAGCGCAGCCAGTCCAGATCGCGGCGCGCCTGCGGTGCCAGCCAGTCCGCGTCCGAACGCACCTGCCCGATGCCGACCATCAGCAGGGTCGTCGCCGCCGTGTCGTGCAACGCGTTGGCGAGCTCGCGTTCCTCCGCGCGGGCCGCGGCGGCCACCAGCGACTCGCCGCGCGCTTGCACGGCCTCGGCCGCCATGCGGTCGGCCCGTTCCGCGGCGCGCTTGACGAGCACCCAAGCCGCTCTGGACAGCGCGGCCGCCGGCATCGCCCATGCCGTCCCCGTGACCAGGGTCGCGTCCAGCTCCACCGCCCCCGCCGCGATGAGGAGGACCACCGCCCCGCCTCCGGCCGCCAGCGCCGCCGCGCCACCCACCAGGGGCGGGGTGTGCCACTGACACGTCACACAGGCGAAAGTGAGCAGCAGCCGCAACCACCCGGTGTTCCTGTCCTCGACGGCACCGGTCCAGAAGACGCTCGCGAACAGTCCGAGCAGGACGGCCACGTCGAGAGCGACCGGCCCGCTCCCCCGGCCCCTGCGCAGCCACCATGCGTATCCACAGGTCCAGGCGGCTGCGGCAGCGACCACGTACGCCGTGGTCGGCGCGTGCTCGGGCGAGGCGCGGGACAGGGCGATCACACAGATCGGCGCGAGCGTCGCCAGGCGCACGGCGGCCGCGTAGCGGCGGCCGAAGCGCACGAGCAGCCGCACCGCCTCCTCAGCCAACCGCCACCCCTCAGCTCGCCCACTCGCGATCTTGCCATGACGCAGCCTAACGAGTCGCCCAGATGGTGCTGATCGCCCCGATCGGCAGCGCACCGAAGGCAGCGGCTCTCGGAGCTTCGGGCGTGATCATGTGGACGTCTTACGGCAAGCGCGGCCCGCGTCCGTGACCCCGATGAGGGGCGTTCACCTGACACGCCGGCGTTCCCGCCGTCCGTAGGCTCGCAGCCGGGGCGCGAGGGGCGGAGCGTGCGCTACCCCCGTAGGCCTGCCATGTCAGGGGCGGCAGGCTCGCCCGCTCTGGAGGTTCGCCGATGTCCACCCCCTATCCGCCGTCCCACGGATCTGGCCCGCCCGGACATCCGCGCGGCCGGCACGGCGCTCCCGGCGGCTTCCCAGGCCCGGCACCAGGCGGAACAGGACCGGCCGTACGGTGGTCTGCCGGTCCCGGCGGGCCATCGCCCCACCCGCAGGGCGGACCCGGAGGACAGTGGCCACCTCCCCAGCGCAACCGCAGCGGGAAGAAGGGACCGCTGATCGCCGTCGTCGTCGTGCTCAGCGTCGTCCTGATCGGCGCGCTGGCAGGGGGCTGGCTGCTCCTGGCCCGTGACCAAGCCGGCCCGCCCGCTGAGCCGACCTCCGGCCGGGTCGACACGGTACGGTCGCCCACGGCCGAGGAGGCGAAGACCACCGAGGCGGTGAAACTCCGGGCGATCACCGGCGACCAGCTTTGTGCCGCCGTACCGGAAAAGCTTCGTAAGAGCCTGGTCGCCGATGCCGAATACGGCGGGAAGGACGCATCCACCGGTGCTGCCACCGACACCGAGAAGCGAGCGGCCTGTAGCTGGACGAACAGCAAGATGGACGTCGGCGACGGCGTACTCGGCCATCGCCTGCTGAGCATCTCCGTGGCGGCCAAGAGCGCGGAGACGCAGAGCGCGGCCGAGTACGCCACGGACCGCTTCGACAAGGACCGGGAAACGCACGAGCGGCGGGTCAACGTCCGCGACGGCAAGCGGACCGACGGCAGAACCTCGGGCTCGGCCTTCGGCGAGCTCAGGACACTGGAGTACGGCGACGCCGCCTACAGCCAGACCTCGATCGGGATGAGCGGCCTCAAAGCGGAGGTATTCGTCCGGCAGGGGCCCTGGCAGATCAAGGTCACCTATGGCGGCAGCAACCGGACCGGCGCCGCATACCCCTCCGGCGACGAGACGCGGACCTCGGCCGGGAAGGTCGCGGGGCTCGTCACCGCGGAGATGACCAAGAGCGCCGACAAGGTGAAGCTCACCGGGCCCTGTGGCATCGTCACCGCCGCACAGATCGAATCGGCGTTCTTCCCCGACGCCGGCGGACCGTCCGCCAGCACCAACGACGGCCGCATCAAGCAGACCACCTGCACCTGGTCGATCAAGGAGGTCGTCAAGCACCGACCTGGGCAGGAGTTCACCGCTCGCGGCGGCCAACTGGACATCCGCGTGGTCGACTGGGGGGACGGCGACACCGGGTCGACGTTCCAATTCGATCGCGATGCCAAGAAGTACGACCGCTACCGCGCCAAGGGCGGCCTCACCGACGATCGCCTCCACACTGACTACGAACCCCGCCGGCGGCTCTCCGGACTCGGCGAGCGGGCGTTCGCCGTGGTCTCCAGCACCACCAGGCGATACGACAAGAGCGCGCCGCCCATGACTGAGATCCTCATCAAGGTCCTGGCCGGTGACCGGACGGTCGAGGCCACCTTCCGGGGGACGACGGCCGGAGGCGGCCTCGTCGGCGCCGCCGGTTACCAGGCGCCGTTCTTCGAGCCGGCAGTCGCGCAACGGGCTCTGACGAAGGTGACCAGGACCTTCCTCGGCGGCTTGAGGTGACGCTGCGGGCATGAGGGCCTCGATGCTCAGGCGCAGCCGACGGCGACCGGTGACGCTCCGGGGGCATCGCGCCGTCGACGACGGCCAGCACGAGACCGTCTTCGTTCTTCAAGTGCCATGGGGCCCGCCGCCCATCCGACCGGGAACGCCGGCGGATATCTTCCACGGAGACCGAAGGGAGTGAACGTGGACCTGCGACTGACGGGGCGGCGCGCTGTGGTCACCGGCGGAAGCCGGGGTATCGGACTCGCGGTGGGCCGCGCCCTCGCGGCCGAGGGCGCCGCCGTGGCCCTGGTCGCCAGGAACGCCCAGCGCGCCGAGGAACAGGCAGCCCGCCTGAGTACCGAAACCGGCGCCCGGGTCATCGGCATCGCCGCGGACACCGGCGACGACGCGTCCGTGGCCGCCATGGCCGACGCCGCGGTCCGCGGTCTCGGCGGCGTCGACATCCTGGTGAACAACGCGGCCACCACCAACCCGGGCACGATCCCGGACGACGACCTGGAAGCCGAGATCAACGTCAAGGTCCGCGGCTACCTGCGCTGCGTCCGCGCGTTCGCCCCGGCGATGGCGGAGCGCGGCTGGGGACGTGTCATCAACATCGGCGGACTCGCGGCCCGGCAGACCGGTTCCGTGACCGGCTCGATCCGCAACGTCGCGGTCGCCGCCATGACCAAGAACCTGGCGGACGAACTCGGCGCCGGCGGAATCAACGTCACCGTGGTCCACCCCGGCGCCACCCGTACCGAGACCATGCTGGAGGTCGCCGCGCGCAGGGCGGCGGCGAGCGGGACCACTGCCGAGGAAGTCGAGCGGCGGATGGCCGCCGCCGTCTCCATCGGGCGACTGGTGGAGCCCGAGGAGGTCGCGTCCGTGGTCGCCTTCCTCGCGAGCCCGCTCAGTGTGGCGATCAACGGCGACGCGGTGATCGCCGGTGGTGGTGCGAAAGGCCCGATCCACTACTGAGCCGTTTCCGTCGGCGGCACCGGCGCCCGGCACCCGCTCTGGTCCGGGCACGAACTGATCGTCTACCCGGAGCCCGACGACGAGAGCGCCGCGGCAGTGACAGTCGAGGATGAAGCAGACGGAGCAGTCGCACGACGTAACCATGTCCAGTCGATCGAGCGAGCGATCGCCGTGCTGGAGTGCTTCACCGACGAGGAGCCGGTGCTGGGCGTGGCCGAGCTCTCCCGCCGGGTGGCGCTGTCCACCAGCATCGTCTTCCGCGTGGTCCTCAGCTCGCGGGGCTCGCGGGGCTCTCCGCCGCCAGGGCCTTGAGGCCGGTCGACGAGGCGTTGTCCAGGTGCGCGACGCACAGGCCGGTCGCCTCGTCGGCGTCGCGGGCCGCGATCGCGGCGACGAGTGCCCGCATCTCCGAGATGACCCGTACCGGCCGTCCCGGCTGGGACAGCGAGGTGGCGCGCAGCAGGCGCACGCGGGCCTGGACCCCGCCGAGGATGTCCTGGATGGTGGGGCTCGCGGCGCCTTCGAGGAGCACGTCGTAGAAGCGGTCCTTGGCCCGCAGGAGGGCCGGGATGTCCCGGTCGCCCAGGGCCACCGCCTCCATCTCGTCGACCGTGGCCCGCAGCGCGTCGACGTCCGCTGCGGAGGCGCGCTCGATGAAGCGCCGTACGGCCAGGGACTCCAGGGCGGCGCGGACCGCGTAGAGGTCCTGCGCCTCCACCGGGGACGGCGCGTGGACGACCGCGCCCTTCTGCGGTATCACCACCACCAGACCCTCGGCGGCGAGCTCGCGGAGCACTTCACGGATCGTCGTGCGGGAGACGCCGATCTGCTCCATCAGCTCGCGTTCGACGAGCCGCGCTCCCGGCTTGAGGTCGAAGTCGAGGATGGCGCGCCGCAGCCCGTCGAGCACCTGCTCGCGCAGCGGAGCGGCCACGCGCCCCACGCGGATGCCGCTCAGCGCGCCGGCCGGCTCCTTCTCGGTGCTCGCCATCCTGCCCGCCTACGGCTTGGCGCCGACGCGGACGGCGAGCCCCGGATCGATGCCCGCCACAGCGGGGAAGCGCCGCATCACGTCCGGGTCATGCCCGGCCACGATCAACCGGCCCGGGTCGGAGGCGATCTCCTTCAGCAGGTCGAAGCCGCGGTACATCGCCTCCAGATCGGCGACGAACGCGAACGGCCGGTCCCGCTCTATCTCCTCGTAGTAGTGCGCGGCGTCCGAGGCGAGCACGGCCTGGCCGTCCGCGGTGGCGACCAGGACGATGGCCTGCCCTGGCGTGTGGCCGCCGACCGGGATCACCTCGATCCCGGGCGCCGGACTGTACGCCTTGTCGATCAGCGTCATCCGGCCCTGGGCGTGCACCTCCGCCAGGTGGGCCGTCTCGGACTCCTCGGTGGACCAGGCGAACTGCGCCCGCCGGCCGAACGGACCGGTCCAGAACTCGTACTCGCGGCGGGCCATGATGACCTCGGCGGCGGGGAAGGCCGCGAGATTGCCGATGTGGTCGTAGTGCGCGTGCGTGATGACGACCTGCGGCACCGTCGCGGCGTCCACCCCGAGCCGGGCCAGCGCGTCGACCGGCGAGAGGAGGGTGGTGCGCCGCCTGCGCGCGCCGCCCACGACGCCGAACCCGGTGTCGATCATGATCGTGCGCTCGGCGTTGCGGGCCACCCAGCAGTAATAGTCCATCCCGAGCGGCTCGTCCGGCTCGCCGTAGATGCCGTAGTTGAGGAAGATCTCCTCCTTCGCCCCGAGCCGGGTTCCGTACCGGAGCGCGATCACCTCGTACGTGGCGTCGCTCATCACAGCACCCCCGTCAGGGACGGGCGCGGGTTTTCGATCATCGTGGTGGCTTCCTGAACTCGCGCGGCGGCGCCGGGCCGCTGCGCGGACCCTCAGGGCGCGACCGACGACGGCAGAAATTTTGTCCGACCATACGATTGTCGGACAAAATAATCAACTTCCGCGTCGTACGGCCACATGCCGCGCGAGGTGGCCGATCACCTCGCGCGCGTCGTCCTCGATGCCGTTGATGAACGTGGACCTGCGCCGCCGCAGCACCGGCAGCCCCAGCGCGTACAGTCCCGGGCTGTCGACGACCCCGCCGTCGTGGCGCAGCCGGCCCTTCTCGTCGACGACGGGCACGTCGAGCCAGGTGTAGTCGGGCCGGAAGCCCGTCGCCCACACGATCGTGCGGATCTCGCCGCCGCGCAGGTCGAGCTGCAGGCGCGCCGATGAGGGCACCCGGGTCGGCGCGAAGCGCTCCGGCGGGCCGAGCTCGGCGTCGACGCCGCGCGTCCTGGCCCACTCGTCGAACGCGTCCAGCAGGCGCTCCAGCTTGAGGTCCGCGAGCGCGAACACGTTACGCAGGCCGCCGGAGAACAGCGCGCGCCCGTCGCGCACGGCCGCCCATCGGCCCACCAGCTCGACCCCCAGGGAGGTGAGCGCGTTGAGATCGAGGGTCGTGCGCTCGGGCGTCCCCACGAGCTGGGGCGAGGGCAGCCGCCGGGCCCGGGTGAGGTCGTCGACCTCGTCGTACCTCTGGTCCCACACCCCCGAGGCGTCCATCCACCACAGCACGTCGCGCCCACGGTAGGTGCGCGGCAGCCGCACGTGCTCCCCCACCGAGAGGATCACCGGCCGGCCCGACCTGCGCAGCTCGGCGGCCAGTTGCACGCCGGTCGCCGACGCTCCCACGACGAGCACGCCGCCGTCGGGGAGCTGCCCGGGTTCGCGGTAGTCGAACGGCGTCAGCTGCTCGACGTCCGGCGGCACCGCCTCGCTGAGCGGCGGCACCGCCGGCCGGTTGCAGGCGCCGCTCGCGACGACCACCGCCCGGCAGCCGATCTCGCCCTGGCTGGTCGTCACGTGGTAGCCGTCGTCGGTGCGCCGTACCGACGTGACGTTCGTGCCGGTGCGGACGGGTGCCCGCGAGAGCTTGGCGAAGCGCTCGATGAACTCGGTCACCTCCCCCATGGTCATGTAGCCGTCGGGGTCCGGGCCTTCGTAGTGAAGTCCCGGCAGGCGGCTCTGCCAGTTGGGGGTGAGCAGGCGGAAGGAGTCCCAGCGTTCGCGGCGCCATGAGTTCGCCACCTCGCCGCGCTCGAGCACGAGGTGATCGAGCGACCGCTCGCTGAGGAAGTGGCTCGCCGCGAGGCCGGCGTGCCCCGCGCCGATGACGACCGTGGTGACGCGCTCGATGATGACTCGGCCTCTCAGGCGACTTCGACGGTGACGTCCGTCGGGTTCGTGAGGGCGTCGAACACGGCCGAGCGCTTCTGGGACTGAGCCACCAGAGCCTCGATGTCCTGCTTGGAGGCGTCCGCGTCGATGTTGAACGTCACCTTGATGTCGGTGAAGCCGTTGCGGACGTCGGCGTCGACGCCGAGGATGCCGCGGATGTCGTGCTTGCCTTCGAGGGTCGCCTCGACCGAGCGCAGCTGGATGCCGCGGTTCTGCGCGACGGAGGCCACGCCGGCCGTCAGGCAGCTCGCCAGGCCGACGAGGAGATACTCGATCGGGGTGATGCCGTTGTCCTCGGCCGCGAAGACCTCGGGGTGGTCGGCGTCGAACACCGCTTCGTTCCGGTGGGTCTGCTCCGCCCCGAGACCGTAGAACTCCTTGACCGTGGAGGTGCTGTGGACGCCGTTCTGCCATTTGGAGGATGCCCGCCAGACGAACTGCGCGGCCTCGGGCGCGCCCTTCAGCACCTCACGCGCGTCCAGCAGCGCCTGTACGTTCACTCCGTTGGCGACCGTCGTCATGTCCCACCCTTTCTTCCCACAATCCCGGTAGGTATTTGACCATACACCCTGCGTGGCGGCTACCATAGCCCTCATGTCGCAACCAGCCAGGACGCTCGCGGCCGGCACGGTCGGCACCGTCGGCACGGTGGAAACCCGATACCTCGACCTGCCGGAGCCGCTCCGCCTCGACTGCGGCCGGGAGCTGCACCCCGTCCGGGTGGCCTACGAGACCTACGGCACCCTCTCCCCCGCTCGCGACAACGTCATCCTGGTGGGCCACGCGCTCAGCGGCGACGCCCACGCCGCCGGCCTGGCCGAGGCGCCGCCCGCGGCGAGCACGCGAGACGGGTTCGGCGCCGAGGATCGCGACAGCGCGGGCGGCAAGGGCCTCGGCTGGTGGGACGGGATGATCGGCCCCGGCAAGGCGTTCGACACCGACCACTTCTTCGTCATCTGCACGAACCTGCTCGGCGGCTGCCGTGGCACGACGGGGCCGTCGTCGATCGACCCGGCGACGGGCAGGCCGTACGGCTCGGACTTCCCCGTGATCACGGTTTCGGACATGGTCCGCACCCAGCGCGCGTTCCTGGACGTCCTGGGCATCGAACGGCTCGCGGCGGTCGCCGGGGGTTCGCTCGGCGGGATGCAGGCGCTCGAATGGGCGGTCCTGTTCCCCGACCAGGTCGACGCCGTCGTGGCGATCGCCAGCACGCACGCCCTCCACCCGCAGGGCGTGGCCTGGAACGCGATCGCGCGGGACTCGATCATGGGCGACCCGGCCTGGCAGGGCGGCCACTACTACGGCACGGGCCGGGCGCCCGACGGCGGCATGGGCGTGGCGCGGATGGTCGGCCACATCACCTACCTGTCCGCGCCCGCGCTCGACGACAAGTTCGGCCGGCGGCTGCAGTCCGGCGACGACCTCCGCTACACGATCACCGAGCCGGAGTTCGAGGTGGAGAGCTACCTGCGCCACCAGGCCGGCTCGTTCGTCAAGCGCTTCGACGCCAACACCTACCTCTACACCTCGCGCGCGCTGACATACTTCGATCTCGCGCGCCGGCATGGCGGCGGATCGCTCGCGCGGGCGCTCGACGGCGTCGCCGCGCGGACGCTGCTCATCGCCTTCAGCTCCGACTGGCTCTATCCGCCCTCGGCGTCGCAGGAGATCGAGCAGGCGCTGCGCGCGCTCGGCAAACCGGTCGACTTCCAGGTGATCGAGGCGCCGTACGGCCACGACTGCTTCTTGCTGGAGGAAGCGCGACAGACGCCCATCATCCGCCGGTTCCTGGCCCAGGGCCGGGCCGGGTGACGCCGAGGAAGAGGCCTTCGTGACCGACCAGTTCCCCCGTGCCGAGCAGGACCACGAGTTCGGCTTCGAGACCCGGCAACTGCACGCCGGGCAGCGGCCCGACCCGAACACGGGCGCCCGTGCCGTGCCGATCTTCCAGACCACCAGCTACGTCTTCGAAGATCCGGAATCCGCGTCGGCCTACTTCAACCTGCAGGAGTACGGCAACACCTACTCGCGCATCATGAACCCGACCGTCGCGGTGTTCGAGGAGCGGGTGGCCAACCTCGAAGGCGGCAGCGGCGCGGTCGCGTTCTCCAGCGGGATCGCCGCCCAGGCGGCCGCGCTGTTCACGCTGCTGCAGCCGGGCGACCACGTGGTCTCGTCCTCGGCGCTCTACGGCGGGACGGTCAACCAGCTCAAGCACCTGCTGCGCAAGATGAACGTCGAGCTCACCTGGGTCGACCCCGACGATCCGGACGCGTGGCGCCAGGCCGTACGGGCGAACACGAAAGCGTTCTTCGCGGAGACGATCGGCAACCCAGCCGGGAACGTGCTGGACATCGAGACGGTGGCGGCCGTCGCGCACGAGCACGAGCTGCCGCTGATCGTGGACAACACGTTCGCGACGCCTTACCTGTGCCGCCCGATCGAATGGGGCGCCGACATCGTGACCCACTCGGCGACCAAGTTCATCGGCGGCCACGGGACGAGCATCGGCGGCGTCGTCGTCGAGGCCGGCACGTTCGACTGGTCCAACGGGCGCTTCCCGGTGGTCGCGGATCCGTCGCCGGCCTACCACGGGCTGCGCTTCCACGAGACGTTCGGCGAGTACGGCTACCTCATGAAACTGCGCGCCGAGACCCTGCGCGACCTGGGCGGGGCGCTCTCGCCGTTCAACGCCTTCCTGTTCCTGCAGGGGCTCGAGACGCTGTCGCTGCGGATGGAGCGGCACGTCGAGACGGCGCTGACGGTCGCGACGTTCCTCCAGTCGCACGACCTGGCCGCCAACGTGAACTATCCGGGCCTGCCGGGGAGCAGATACCGTCCGCTGGTGGAGAAATACCTGCCGCGTGGCGCGGGCGCCGTGTTCTCCTTCGACTGCGCCGGCGGCCGGCGCGGCGGGCAGAGCCTCATCGGCGGCCTGACGCTCTGGTCCCACCTGGCGAACGTCGGCGACGCCAAGAGCCTGGTCATCCACCCCGCCAGCACGACCCACCGCCAGCTGAGCGACGACGAACTGCGGGCGGCCGGCGTCGGGCCGGGGACGGTGCGGCTGTCGGTCGGCACCGAGTCCGTCGGGGACCTGATCTGGGACCTGGAGCAGGGGTTCGCCCACGTCGCCGCGGCGATCGCCAAGAAGGAGGAGACGGGATGACCGAGCTCAGGCGCTACCAGGACCCGCTGACGATCCAGCGCGTGCTCCACTCCACCAAGACGATCGCGATCGTGGGCCTGTCGAACAACGAGCTGCGGGCCAGCTACTTCGTCGGCTACTACCTCAAGCGGCACGGCTACCGGGTGATCCCGGTGAACCCTCGCGAGCCGGAGATCCTGGGCGAGACCAGCTACCCGAGCCTGCTCGACGTGCCCGTGCCGGTGGATCTGGTGAACGTCTTCCGCGCGCCGGACGCGCTGCCGGCCATCGCGCGGGAGGCCGTGGCGATCCACGCCGGGGCCCTCTGGTGCCAGTTCGGCGTGATCAACGAGGAGGGCGCGCAGATCGCCGAGGACGGCGGCGCGACCGTGATCATGGACCGCTGCCTCAAGGTCGAGCACGCGCGCTACGTGGGCCGGATGCACTGGCTGGGCTTCAACACCCACCGCATCACGTCGGTCCGCGCCGGGCTCCAGTAAGTCGGCGGTCGGCGATGCTCCGTGAGCGGGCCGATCCCCGGACCGGCGCCGTGCACGTGATGTGACCCAAGGAGGATCGCATATGCCGGAGCCCTCGCAGCCGCTGCGAAAGCTGGGTTTCCTGACGATCGGACTGTTCGACGAGGCCGACCCGCGCCGGGGCCATGAGACGACGCTCGACATCATCGAACTGGGCGAGCGGCTGGGTTTCGACAGCGCGTGGGTGCGGCACCGGCACCTGCAGTACGGCATCTCCTCCCCGGTCGCCGTGCTGGCGGCGGCCTCCCAGCGCACCAGCCGCATCGAACTGGGCACCGCGGTCATCCCGCTGGGCTGGGAGAATCCGCTACGGCTGGCCGAAGACCTGGCCACGGTGGACATCCTGTCCGGGGGCCGGCTCAACCCGGGCGTCAGCGTCGGCCCGCCGATGCACTACGACCAGGTCAAGGACGCGCTCTACCCCGACACCGCCAAGGTGGAGGACTTCGGCTACGAACGCGTGCGGCGACTGCTGGACTTCGTCCGCGGCGAGGCGGCCACCGACTTCAGCGGGGTCGAGGGTTTCGAGGTCTTCTCCGACCGGGTCCAGCCCTACTCCCCCGGCCTCGGCGGCCGCATGTGGTACGGCGGCGGCAGCCTGAGCTCGGCCCGGTGGGCGGGCGAGCACGGCATGAACTTCCTGACCAGCAGCGTCGTGAAGGCGGAGGAGTCCGAGGATTTCGCCGGCATCCAGCTCTCCCACATCCGGGAGTTCCGCGCGCACCACCCCGACGGCGACCGGGCCCGCGTCTCGCAGGGCCTGGTGGTCATCCCCACGGACTCGGCCGCACCCGAGCAGCGGGCCAAGTACGCGGAGTACGCGGCCAAGCGCCTGCCCAGGACCTCTGCGCCGCAGGGGCCGATGCGGCTGATGTTCGCGCCCGATCTCGTCGGCAGCTCCGCCGAGATCGCCGCCCGGCTGCACGCCCATGCCGCCTTCCGGGAGGTCAGCGAGGTCGCGTTCGCGCTGCCGTTCAGTTTCGAACACGAGGACTATGTGCAGATCCTCACCGACATCGCCACCAGACTCGGTCCGGAGCTCGGCTGGCGCCCGGCCTGACGGGTCCGCGGGGTGCGCCGCATGCTCGATCATGGCGCGGTCACCGCGGTGACCAGCCAGATCCCGGCGGGGAGCCGGTAGCCGACACCGGGCTCGCGGAACCGTTCAAGCAGCCGGGCGGCCGCCGCGCGAGCCGCCTCCTGGCTTGAGGTCGCGGCGGCGCGGTAGGCCGCGCCGGCCGGGCCCATCTCGATGAGCCACTCGGCCACTGGCTCGCGTTCGTCCGGGGCCTCCAGAATGACGTCGTACGGCCGGACCGTCACGTCGGCGAAACCGGCGGCGGTCAGGACGCGCCGCACCCTGCCCGGGTCGGCGAAGGCGAACGGTCCCGGCTCGTCGCCCATCGGCAGCGGCGGCAGCGGCCCGACATGGGGCGCGACGCCGAGCATGACCGCGAACAGCCACGGGTTGGCGCTCCCGGCACGGAACACGGTCGCGGCCAGGCGGCCTCCCGGGCGTAGCGAACGCCGGATCGTCGCGCACCCCGCCACCGGATCGGCCGCCAGCATCAGCGCCATACGGGAGAACACCGCGTCGAACGGCGCACCGGGCACGGCCTCGACCGTCTCGATGTCCGCCGTGACGAACCGCAGGCCGGGGTGACGATCGCGCGGGAACCGCCGCCGGGCGGCGGCCACCATCGACTCGGCCAGATCCACCCCGACCGCCACACCGCCCGGCCCGGCCGCCGCCGCGAGCTCGGCCGTGGTGCCGCCACAGCCGCAGCCCACGTCGAGGATCCGCTCGCCGGGCTCCGGCCGCAGCCAGTCCATCGCCACCGCGCCCAAAGGCCGGCCGGCCTCGTCCTGCCGGTCGGCATGACGGATCCACCCGGGTGCGGCCTGTGCCCAGAAGGCGTGGTTGCGGGCCCGCAGGACGTCGGTGCCGGGCATCAGAACGGCATCTCGGTGCCCTCGACGGTCACCGAACTGAACGCTGCGGCCTTGCCGGGATCGAAGGCCGCGTCCTGGGCGGCCAGACCGGCCGCGCGGATCAGCCGCTCCGACTGGAACCGGCGGAAGGCCTCCTCGCTCTCCCAGATGTTGATGATCCGCCAGCCACCCTCGACCGGGCCGGCGACGTGGGCGAGCAGACCGGGGGGACGATCCGGGCCCAGGTGCTTCTCCACCTGCCGGTACTCCTCCTCGCTGACATCGGGCATCTCCTGGAGCACCCCGTACGGCATCGCACCCACCCCTTATTAGATAGAGCAAAACTCTATCCAATAGAGCACTACACCAAGGGGGTGGCTGTCAAGCCGGACGCGGGTCGTCGCGCACCTGCGCGGCCGTGACAGCGACGGTGGTGACGATGTCGGCGACGGTGGCGCCACGCGACAGGTCGTTGACCGGCTTGCCCAGCCCCTGCAGCACCGGTCCCACCGCGACGGCGCCGGCACTGCGCTGGACGGCCTTGTAGAGGTTGTTGCCGGTGTTGAGGTCGGGTACCACGAAGACCGTGGCGCGTCCGGCCACCCGGCTACCGGGCATCTTGGCCAGCGCCACCGCGGGGTCGACCGCGGCGTCGTACTGGATCGGCCCTTCCACCTGGAGGTCGGGACGGCGCTCGCGGACCAGCTCGGTGGCGGTGCGGACCTTGTCGACCTCGGCGCCGGCGCCGGAGGCGCCCGTCGAGTACGACAGCATGGCGATCAGGGGTTCGACGCCGAACCGCGCCGCAGTGCGGGCCGAGGCGATGGCGATGTCGGCGAGTTGCCCGGCGGTCGGATCGGGGTTGACCGCGCAGTCGCCGTACACCAGCACCCGATCGGCCAGGCACATGAAGAACACGCTGGAGACCAGGCCCAGCCGGAGGATCTCGAACGCCGGCCTGATGGTGTGCGCGGTGGTGTGCGCCGCGCCGGACACCATGCCGTCGGCCATGCCGGTGTGCACCATCAGCGTGCCGAAGTAGGAGACGTCGGTGACGGTGTCGCGGGCCAGCGCGACGGTCATCCCCCGGTGCGCCCGTACCTGGGCGTACTCGCGGGCGAACCGCTCGCGCAGATCCGCGTCGAACGGGCTCAGCACCCTGGCCCCGGCCAGGTCGAGGCCGAGCTGGGCGGCCTGCGCCCTGATCCGTTCCTCGTCGCCGAGCAGCGTGAGCTCGGCCACGCCACGGCGCAGCAGGATGTCGGCGGCGCGCAGGATGCGCGGCTCCTCGCCCTCGGGCAGCACGATGTGCCTGCGCCGGGAGCGCGCCCGGTCCAGCAGCTCGTACTCGAACATCAGCGGGGTGACGACGTCGGTCTTGGCGATGGCCAGCCGGTCGAGCAGCAGCCCGCCGTCGACGTGCTCGGCGACCAGCCGCAACGCCGTGTCGATCTTCCCGCCGGCCTCGGGCGTGAAGCGGCCCTCCACCACCGACAGCCGGGTCGCGGTGTCGAAGGTGTCGTAGTCGGTGGCGATCACCGGCAGCGGGATCGCCATGCCGCGCAGCAGCCGGTCGACCGGGGCCGGCAGGTCCGTGCCGCCGGTCACCACCACCGCCGACAGGGCGGGGAAGCCCGGCGAGACGTGCGCCGCGATCAGGCCGGGCAGGAGCGCGGCGGCCCGATCACAGGGAATGATCACCGCAGCGCCCTCGGTGTAGCGGTCGAGGATGCCGGGCAGCGACATCGCGCCCACCATCAGTGCGCTCACCTCGCGGCCGAGCCCCTCACGCTGCCCCAGGAAGAATCGGCCGTCACACGCGTCGAGCAGGTCCGCGACGGTCGGGGCGCGCAGCGAGGGGGTCTCCGGCAGCACGAACAGCGGTGTCGGATGGGTCATCGCGAGCGGCCCGGCGGCCGCCCGGGTGACCACGACGGCGAGCTCATGGGCGTGATGGTGCGCCAGCTCCCTGGACGACAGCTCGACCGCCGCGGCGATCCGCGAGGCCGTCCTGTCCTTCCCGCTCACCACGTTGATCACGGGTGTGCCCAGGTCCGCGGCCAGCCTGGCGTTGAACCCGAGCTCGGTCGGCGCTCCCACGTCGGTGTAGTCGGTGCCGACCACCACCACCGCGTCGCACCGCCGGGCCAGCGCGCGATAACGGGCCACGATGTCGCCCGCCGCCCGTTCGGCGTCGGCGTGCACCTCGTCGTAGGTGACGCCCGCGCAGTCCGCGTAGGGCAGCGCGAGCTGGAACCTGCTCCGGACGGTGTTGATCAGGGCGTCCTCACGGCCCGCCCGTACCACCGGGCGGAACACGCCCACGGTCTCCACCTGCCGGGACAGCAGATCCACCATGCCCAGGGCGACGGTCCCCTTGTTGCTCCCCGCCTCGCCCGCCGCGACGTACACCGCACGAGTCATGTCCCTCATTATCATCGGCCTCTTCCTGAGAAAGGCCGAGAAGCCCACCCCCTGACCGGCGGGGTGGGCTTCGTAGCCGGAATGTCTATCGGAGCCACGGGGTGCGCTGAACGACGGGCAGGTTGCCGAGCCCTAACGTCCTTCCGGCACCGACGAGGGCCAGACCGATGAGGACGATCGCGTAGATGATGTGGTCGTCCATGAACGGGTTGTTGGCCAGGGGCAGCTCGGCCGCCCACATCATGAGCAGCATCGCGGTGCCGGCCACGGCGGCGATCCGCAGCCCCACGCCCAGGATCAGCGCGGCGCCGATACCCAGCAGGCCGGCCATGAACAGCCAGTCCACCCACGCCTGCCCGGCCAGGCTCGAGAAGAAGCCGCCGAGAGCGTTCTCGCCGGCGCCCTTGAGGAAGCCGGTGGTGGGGCTGCCGCCGGCGA
This sequence comes from Nonomuraea glycinis, assembly GCF_035920485.1. Taxonomy (GTDB): domain Bacteria; phylum Actinomycetota; class Actinomycetes; order Streptosporangiales; family Streptosporangiaceae; genus Nonomuraea; species Nonomuraea glycinis. The sequence continues at coordinate 5,849,856 of NZ_CP109166.1, read as the reverse complement.
TCCAGGCGCGCTCGGCCGGAGTGGCGAAGCCCCAGCCGAAGGTCTTGTCCAGGAACGCCCACAGGAAGACCCAGCCGATCGAGATCCGGGCGACGGCCCAGACGTAGTCGACAGGACCGCGGGCGCTGGTGGTGGTGGCGACGGTCTTCGAGTGCGTGGTTGTCATGACGTTCCTCCGGGGGCGGGGGTTTCACTGATCCCATGACATCCGATGCCGGACCCGGCATGCAGAGCCGTACGTCCCCGCCCCATGGGACTTTGGACATGCCCCTTCGCGAGGTGCGGTGCCACGGTCGTGCTACCGCCCGCGCCTGAGCACCCGGCGGGCGGCGTGGATCCGTACCTTCCGTCTTGACATGTCATGACTTTCTTCGATTTTCGGCGAAAGGCTATGGGCAAGGCGAAGATCTCGTCTTATATTACGGCGCAGGGCAGCGTTACCCCCTTCATCATCCAGCGAATGAGACCCGGCATCCGCCGATGGATCACCCCATCGTGGCCCTGCCGCACCCCCCGCCCACGCCCGAGATGAGATAGATAATGCGGAAATTACCCTTATTATCCGTTTTACTGATCACCGCGCTCTCCTACCTGGTCGTACCCGCTCAAGCCCAGGCGGCGGTGCCGCCGCAGGAGCCGGGCGTCACCCTGCGCACCTATGACGTCCAGGTCGAACTGTCCAAGCTCTGTACGCTCAAGCCCGGTCAGACCCCCAACGTGGACAAGCTGATGCCCACGATCGACTGGACCTCCGACGCCGACTTCGGCCTGGCCGACATGTTCGTCACCGAGGCCATCGGCAACATCGACATCGCCACGGCGGGCACGTACGAGTTCCGGCTGATCAGCGACGACGGCTCCCGGCTGCGCATCGACGACACCGTCGTGATCACCAACGACGGGCGGCACGGGCCGATCGCCATCGACGGCACGATCACCTTGACCACCGGCTACCACGCGCTGCGCGTCGACCACTTCGAGCACCTGTACGGTCAGCAGCTCAGGCTGGAGTGGAAACCCCCTGGCGCCGCCGGCTTCACCCTCGTGCCCACCTCGGTGCTGAGCACGGACGCGGACGTGGTGCGGGTCACCGGCCCGGGGCGCAAGGAGTGCGAGGGCGGCGCCGACTCCCCCGGCGACGGGCTGCCGCTGCAGGCCGTACACCCGGACCTCACGCTCACCGACCTGCGCCCGGCCGGTTTCGAGCCGCAGGTGACCGCGATGGACTGGCTGCCCGACGGCCGGTTGGCGGTCACCACGTGGGGCGGTTCGGAGAACAAGCTCGGCGAGGTCTACCTGCTCGGCAACGTCACCGGCAAGACCTCGCCCGCGCGGGTGACCGTCAAGAAGATCGCCGAAGGGCTGCAGGAGCCCCAGGGCATCAAGTACGTGGACGGCAAGCTCTACGTCTCGGAGAAGTCCCGGCTGGTGGAGCTGAACGACACCAACCGCGACGAGGTCGCCGACACCCTCAGGACCGTGGCGACCTGGCCGTTCGGCGGCAACTTCCACGAGTTCGCGTTCGGGCTGCTCTACCGGGGCGGCCACTTCTACCTCAACCTGTCCGTCGCCATCGACTACGGCGGCGCCACCACCGACCCGCAGCCGGCGCGGGACCGAGGCACCACCATCAAGATCAACAAGGCCACCGGCAAGGTCGAGTACATCGCCGGCGGTCTGCGCACCCCCAACGGGATCGGCTGGGGTCCGGGGGACGAGCTGTTCGTCACGGACAACCAGGGCGGCTGGCTGCCCGCCTCGAAACTGGTGCACATCAAGAAGGACCGGTTCTTCAATCACTTCACCGAACCTGACGGCCCGTTCGACACCAACCTGGTGACCCCGCCCGTGCTGTGGCTGCCGCACAACGAGATCGCCAACTCCCCCAGCACCCCGCTGCTCATGAAGCGCGGCGCGTTCGCCGGGCAGATGGTGTTCGGTGACGTCACCTATGGCGGGCTCCAGCGCGCCTACCTGGAGAAGGTCAACGGCGAGTACCAGGGCGCGGTCTTCCGCTACACCCAGGGGCTCGAGGCGGGAGTCAACCGGATCAGCCTGGGCCCCGACGGCGCCATCTACACCGGCGGCCTGGGCGCCGGCGGGAACTGGGGCCAGCCGGGCAAGCTCACCTACGGCCTGCAGAAGCTCGCCATCGGCGACGGCAAGGCGTTCGACATCCTGAAGATGCGCGCCATCGAGGGCGGCTTCGAGCTGGAGTACACCCGGCCGCTGTCGGCGGAGACCGCCACGTCGCTGGCCGCCAAGTACCAGGCCACCCAGTGGCGGTACGTCGCGGCCTCCACCTACGGTGGCCCCAAGGTGGACGAGGAGCCGCTGACCGTCACCTCCGCGAAGCTGACCTCCGGCGGGAAGAAGGTCACGCTCAAGATCGCGGGCCTGAAGCCGGGGCGGGTGGTGCACCTGCGGTCACCGCGTCCGTTCAGCTCGGCGTCGGGGCAGCCGCTGTGGAGCACCGAGGCCTGGTACACGCTCAACTCGCTGGTCGACGGCCCGGCGACGGACATCACCTACGAGGCGGAGAGCGCGGCGCCCAGCGGCGGCACCAAGCTGAACACCGACCACCCGAGCTACTCGGGATCCGGCTTCGTCGACGGCTACTGGAACACGGGAGCGGCCACGCAGTTCGCCGTACAAGTGGCCAAGGCCGGGACGTACCACGTGGGCCTGCGCTACTCCAACGGCCCGCACCCCGCGCCCGGCACCAAGTCGCTGAGCGTGTACGTCAACGGGACCAAGATCAGGCAGGTGCCCTTGCCCACCACGGAGACGTGGGACCAGTGGGCCACCCGGGTCGAGCCGCTCGATTTGAAGGCGGGCGCCAACACCATCGCCTACAAGTACGACACCGGCGACCTGGGCAACGTCAACCTCGACGCCATCACCGTGACCGCGCGACCGGTGCTCGAAGCGGAGAAGGCCACGCTGCGCGGTGGCGCGAAGGTGAGCGAGAACCATCAGGGCTACACCGGCAAGGGTTTCGTCGACGGCTACACGGCCGCGGGCGCGAGCACGTCGTTCTCCGTACACACGGACGAGTCCGGCCCGCACAACGTCGGCCTGCGCTACGCGGCCGACACCGGCACGTCGGTGAGCGTGTACGTCAACGGGACCAAGGTCAGGCAGGTACGGCTGGCCGCCACCGGCGGCTGGGACTCCTGGGCCGTCCAGACCGAGCCGCTCGACCTGAAGCGAGGCTCCAACAAGATCGCCTACAAGTACGACTCCGGCGACGCGGGACAACTCAGCCTCGACCACCTCACGGTGTCGAAGGCGCGACGGATCACGCTGTTCGACGGGTCCCACCTGGCGCTCTGGGAGAAACGGTCAGGCGGCGCGGCGACCTGGCCGATCGCGAACGGCTCGGTGGAGTCCTACGGCGGCGACATCCGCACCCGGCAGACGTTCGGCGACTTCAAGCTGCACGCCGAGTGGTACGAGCCGGACTACCCGCCGGAGGTGACCGGACAGCAGCGCGGCAACAGCGGCATCTTCCTCCAGGAACGCTATGAGGTACAGGTCCTGGAGTCGCACGGGGACACCACCCCGGCCGCCAACGAGGCGGGCTCGATCTACTCCAAGCGCGCCCCCGACCGCAACATGGCCACCGCCCCAGGCACGTGGCAGACGTACGAGATCACCTTCCGCGCGGCCCGCTACACCAGCGCGGGAGCGAAGGTCGACGACGCGCGGGTGACGGTCGTCTGGAACGGCGTGGTGGTGCACAACGACGTGCCCATCGACGGCGGCACCGGCGACAACATCCCGGAGAGCGCGGCGTCGGGCGGCATCCGCCTCCAGGACCACGGCGATGCCGGTGAGAACCCGCGCTTCCGCAACCTGTGGATCGAACCCGTCTCCTGACCTCGTCCGGCCCGGCAGGCCGTCCCGCCCCCAGGGGCGCGGCGGCCTGCCGCTATGAGCGCACAAAACCCCACCAACGTCCTATAAACGGCAAATCATGGCACTTTAGACAGCGTTATAACGTTCTGGTCGCCCTGTGCTCGGATGGTGCTGACGAGACGTCCAGAGAAGGCAGAGATTCGATGGAGGTCGACGTGGGCGATCAGAACAACGCCGAAAAGAAAAGCACCCCGGCCGATTCCGACACGAAAAGCAGCCCGGCCGGTTCTGACAAGCAGAGCAGCGCGATCATTGTCGCCATCATCGGCGCGGTCGCCACGATCGCCGTAGCCGTGATCACCGTGGTGGTGCCCATCTTGACCGAGGACCCGGCTCCGCCCACCACGACGCCTTCCCCTTCCCGTTCCCCTTCCGCGACGCCACCCCCACCCACGGCGCCTTCTCCTTCCTCGCCGCCGCTCACAAAGTCCGGCCAGCCTGTCGGCCTTTCCGTGGAACCGGCGGGCCGCCGGGCCGTCGCGGTGACCGCCACCTTGAATCGGCCCGCCCGATCGGGTTACGCGTACTGGTTCGTGCTCGAAGTTCATCAGGTCAGCGACACCCACAGCGAGTTCTATCCACGCCAGAGTCTGACGCAGAAAGAAACGACGTTCGAGATCAGCATTCCCGGCGACGCCGATATCAGCCGGCCGAGGACCGGCCGGGTTTTCGAGGTCACCGAGGACATGAGCAAGCTCATGGAATCGGGCCGTCCCGATGCCGGCGACCCGAATGCGGATTTCCTCCTGCGACAGCCGTGCACCTGCCACGCCTCGAAGGAGATCGCCCTCGACTTCCCGAGCTGATGATCGGCCGGGTCAGAAGGCGGCCGTGGCCGCCGGGCCACGCGCGCGGAACCGCGCCAGCCGGCTCAACGCTGCGTCGCATCGTTCGCCGCCCTCGTGCTCCCATGCCTGCCGTCGGGCGAACGCCTGGACCAGGCGGTGGAATCGATAGGTTCCGTTGGGGGCGGTCAGCAGCAGGTGCATGTCGACCAAGGACTCCAGCAGCCGGTACGCCTGTGGCGGCGGCATGTCGAGCAGCGCCGCCATCGACTCCGCCGTGAGCTCGCCGTCGGACGGCAGCGCGGCGAGCCGGAAGGCGGCGGCCTGCTGCGGCTCGAGCCTGCTCTGGGCCAGCAGCAAGGGCGCCTCGATGAGCTTGCAGCCTTCGTTGGTGCCCACGGGCCGGTTCACGTCGTCCTCCACCCGCCGGCGGGCCTGCCGTACCGTCCAGTGCGGTCTGGCCTGGAGGAGGTCGGCGGCCACGCGGATGGCCAGCGGCTGGTGCGAACAGAGCTCGACCAGGGCGACGGCGTCCCGACGTTCCCCGAGGACCCGCCCGTGGCCGACCAACCGGGCCAGCATCTCCAGCGCGTCGGCCGGAGACAGGGCATCCACCGTCACCCAGTGGACACCGGACAAGTTGTATATACGCCGATATGTGGTGACTATCGCCGCGCAGCCGGGCGCTGCCGGAAGCAAAGGGCGCACCTGGTCGGCGTCAGTGGCGTCGTCCAGCACGATCAACACCCGCCGATCGTCCAGCACAGTACGCCACAGAGCCGCCCGCTCTTCGGCATGGTCGGGCATTCGGCTCTCCGGCACGCCGAAGGAGCGCAGAAAGCCGCCCAGCACCGCGCCGGGGTCCACCGCTCCGCCGTCCGAGATCTCCAGGTTCGCGTAGACCTGGCCGTCGGGGAACCGGTCGCGCAGGTTGTGCGCGGCGTGCACGGCCAGCGCGGTCTTCCCCATGCCGGTCAGGCCGGTGATCGCCACGATCCTGGTCCCTCCGGCCGAACGGAGGGTGCCCTGGATGCCGGCCGACTCCACCTGCCTGCCGACGAAGCCGGGCAGCGCGGCGGGCACCTGGGCGGGCGGCCGCTCGGGCAGGAGAACCGGAGGCGGCAGGGTGGGCGGGGCGGCGAGCGCGGGGTCCGCGCGCAGGATGCGCTGGTGCACCTCGCGCAGGCCGACGCCGGGATCGACACCGAGTTCGGTGGCGAGCAGGCGCCGCACGTCCTCGTAGGCCAGCAGCGCCTCCGCCTGGCGTCCCGACCGGTACAGGGCGATCATCAGCAGCTCGTGCAGCCGCTCGCGCACCGGTTCGGCGGCGACGGCCGCGGCCAGTTCCTCGCTCACCTCGGCGTGCCGGCCGAGCTCCAGCTCCAGGGCTAATCGCTCTTCCAGCGCCGCCGTCCTGTGGTGCAGCAGGCGCGTCCGCTCCTGGCCGACGAAGTCTCCCCGGGCTCCGCCCAGAGGTGTGCCCTGCCACAGACGCAAGGCGTTCCGCAGGAGGCCGGCCGCCTCGGCCGGGTTCCCCTGCGCATCCTGCGCCCGGTTCACCTTCTCCCGGAAGTCGTCCCAGTCCACGTGTACGGTGCCGACGGAGATGGCGTACTCACCCCGGAGCGACCTGATCACCCGGTCGTCCTCTTCGTCGGAGGACACGGCACGCCGCAGGCGGCAGATATAGGTACGCACGACGGCCCGCGCGCTCTCGGGCGCCCGCTCCCCCCAGAGCGCTTCCGTGATCTCCTCGATGGCGGCCGCCCGGCCCTCACGCAGCAGCAGGAAGGCGAGCACCGCCCGCTGCTGTGGAGCCCCCAGATCGAGCTCTGTCTCGCCCCGCCACGCCCGGACCTGGCCCAGCAGAGCGAACCGTAACTCCGTAGTCATCGTTGACCGTCCCTCTACCCCTCACACACCCTCGTCCCGGCGAGCGGAAGAATGTCGCGCGCGTGTTCGGTGAGAATGTTGATGAACAGGTCGTCACGAACGTCAGCGACCTGCGCGCCCGCACGGGTCGTCGCCCACCGGGCGGGGAGCAGCCCGCCCGGTAGATGGTAGAGGACATCGCTCAGGCCTGGCTCTTGCTCTTCCTGCTCGCGACGAGGCCCACGCCGATGACGGCGAGAGTGACCTGCAGCGCGATCGCCAGCAGGGCGTTGGTGTGGAGACCGAAGACGTAGGCGATGCCCGTGGCGATCGCGGACGCGACGAGGCCGACGACGATGGTGGTGACCCAGCCGATGTCCTGACGTCCGGGCAGGAGCAGCCGGCCGAGGCCGCCGACGACGAGTCCCGAGATCGCGGCCGTCACGATGATGGTGAGCATGGGTGTTCCCCCTGGTAAGTGTGTCGAAATGGCGAACTCGGACGAGCAAGCACGTCCAAGAGGTGAGTCAGAGCGCGGCAGCTACCCCCGCTCCGCAGCACATGACCGACGACCATACGGACCCCTCGCATGTGAATCGTTGACGATTCGTATACGCGAGGGCGGGACATTCCGGGGTAGGGCGCAGACCATGACGAAGAAGCGGAAGGACGAACCGGCGGTAGGCGACGAGGTCACCTGGCGAAGCCATGGGTCGACCGCCCACGGGAAGGTCGTGAAGAAGGTCACCGACAGGCGCGAGGAAGCCGGCCGTACCGTGGCCGCCTCGCCCGACGACCCCCAGTACGTCGTGCGCAGCGAGAAGAGCGGAAAGAAGGCCGTGCACAAGCCGTCGGCCCTGCGCAAGGAGAAGGGCTCGGGATGACCGAGGAGGAGCAGGCGGTCGCGGCCGACTTCGGCCGGGCGGTGAACATGACCGCCAAGGAGCTGGAGCGCTGGCTCGCCACGGACGAGTCCAAGGCGGTGGGCCAGAAGGACGACGGCGGCGAATCCACCGGGCACGAATCCGGCCGCAGGATCGTCGCGCTGCTCCAGGCGAAGAAGTCGTCCCTCACCGAGCAGGACTACGCGCACATGCGCAAGGTGATCGGTTACGTACACCGGCACCTGGCGCAGCGCCCCTCCGGCGACGTCCGCGAGACCAGATGGCGCTATTCGCTGATGAACTGGGGCCACGACCCTCTTAAATGAGGGGCGCTCGTGTTGTCCGGAGATCGTCCTCCACAAGCGAAAACCGAGTGACATTTCCCAGTACGTGCCTCATCCTGGGGCGCGGTCGATGAGTTTTGTCAGTGGCGTAGGTCAGTCTGTTCATGACCACAACGCCCTGTGAGACCGAAGGCCGGAATGCCGGCCGTCGCCGCGTTTCACCCACCAACCCCCATCGAGGTACCGTGCCCAGCCCTCAGCTCGACTCACCCGCCAAGCCCGCGGCCGCTGCTTCAGGCCGCACACCGGCCGTGATCCGGCTGCTGGTGCTGGCCACATTCGTGGTCATCCTCAACGAGACCATCATGATCAACGCCATCCCCAATCTGGTGAAGGCGCTGAACATCACCGCGCAGACCGCGCAGTGGCTCTCGACCGCCTTCATGCTGACCATGGCCGCCGTGATCCCGGTCACCGGGTGGTTCCTGCAGCGGGTGACCACCCGCAGCGCTTACACGGCCGCGATGGGCCTGTTCCTGCTCGGCACGGCGCTGGCGATCGTGGCGCCGACCTTCGAGGTGCTGCTGGTCGCCCGCGTCATCCAGGCGAGCGGGACGGCCGTGATGATGCCGCTGCTGATGACCACGCTGATGCGGGTGGTGCCCGAGGAGGGCCGGGGCCGGGTGATGGGCAATGTCACCCTGGCCATGTCGGTCGCGCCCGCGATGGGCCCGGCGGTCTCCGGGGTGATCCTGCAGTTCGGGTCCTGGCGCCTGCTGTTCGCCGTGGTGCTGCCCATCGCCGCCGTGATCACCTGGCAGGGCCTGAAGCGGCTGGAGAACATCGGCGAGCCCCGCTTCAGCACCATCGACTGGTTCAGCGTGGTGACCGCCGCCGCCGGCTTCGGCGGCCTGGTCTACGGGCTCAGCCGGTTCGAGGGCGGTGACGTCCGCGTCGCCGCCGCGATCGTGGTGGCCGGGCTGGTCACCATCGCCGTCTTCGTGTTCCGCCAGCTGTCGTTGCAGAAGCGCGGCGTGCCGCTGCTGGACCTGCGCGCCCTGCGCCACCGCACCTACACGGTCGCGCTGATCATGATGTCGGTGGCCTTCATGGCGATGCTCGGCTCGATGATCCTGCTGCCGCTCTATCTGCAGGACGTCCGCGGCCTCAGCGCCCTGGAGACCGGGCTCCTGGTGATGCCGGGCGGCCTCGCGATGGGGCTGCTGGGTCCGACCGTCGGTCGCCTGTTCGACAAGTTCGGCGGCCGGGTGCTGGTCATCCCCGGTGCAATCGTGATCATGCTTACCCTCACCGGCTTGACCCAGGTCTCGATGACCATGCCGTACTGGCAGATCCTCGGTCTGCACGCGCTGCTCATGGTGGGTCTGGCCGCGACCTTCACGCCGGTCTTCACCCTCGGGCTCGGCGCGCTCCCGCCGCGGTTCTACTCCCACGGCAGCTCGATCCTGAGCACGCTGCAGCAGGTCGCCGCGGCCTTCGGCACCGCGCTGGTGATCACCGTGATGACCGCGCGAGCCGATGCCCTGCAGGCCACGGGAGTGACCGAGTCGCTCGCCACCCTCGACGGCATGCGACTGGCCTTCATCATCGGCGCGGTGCTGTCCGTGGCCGTGGTCATCACCGCCCTGCTGCTGCCGGCCCGGGCGGCGGACACCGGCGAGCTCGACGGACCCGGTCCGATGCCCCATGCGTGACGGCGGCACGCCGGGTCAGGTCCACCAGTCTCCGACGACCTCGACGCCCTCACTGGCGAGGGCGTCGTGCCACGCGGGGTCGCGCAGCAGGCGCGCCTCCCAGGTCCGTACGACGCCGTCCGGTCCGGTGACCGCGTCCTCGCGGGACGGGTGCAGGAACAACTCGCTCGTGCCCTCGGGGAGGGCCGCGAGCCGGCGGAGGTAGTCGTCGCGGAGCCGCTCGTAGGCGCCGAGCTCGTGGGCCGTGCGGCGGTTGGTCGCGATCGTCTGCGGGATGGACACGCCCAGCGCGTCGGCGAGGGCGACGGCGCGCTGATGGGCTACCGCGAGCGGCGGCGGCAACGGCCCGCCGAAGTACGGCTCCGGGTCGCGGGGCAGCCGGAAGGCGAAGTTGTGGCGCGCGCACCACTCAAGCGCCTCGGCCAGCCACGATCTGCCGTGCAGGCCGTAGAGGGTGCCGGCGTGGGAGTCGGCCGCCACGGGCATGAGACCCCGGTCGCGCATCCACCGCAACTGCGCGTCGGCCTCCCGTACGACATCGTGGGCCTCGCCGCGGGCTCCGAGGGCCAGCGGGTCGTCACTGAGCGTCCCGTCCGGATCGACGAGGCTCGCCCCGGCGTCGAGGGGCCGCCAGCGCGGGAGCCCGCGCTCGCTCGTGAGCGTCACGTGCAGCCGCGGCACGACACCGAGCTCACGGACCTGGCTCGCGGCGTGCTCCGCGGCGGGCGAGACGCAGATGAGCGTCGTCGCGCTGACCTGTCCCTCGGCGAGCAGCGCGACGATGACCTCCGTCGTCCCGTGCTCCCGCCCGAGATCGTCAGCCGTGATCACCACACGCCGGCTCATCGGGGCCGCTCCACGCCGGACCCGTCCACGGGACCGGAAGACGCCGGCTCCTCGGCCCCGGCCCTGGCCACGGGATCGGCGAGCGGTGGCCCTGCGGCCCCGGCCACGGGACCGGGAGAGGACGGCTCCGTGGACCCGGCCACCGGACCGGGAGAGGACGGGTCCGTAGATCCGGCCACCGGACCAGGGGATGACGGGTCCGTGGATCCGGCCACGGGGTCGGGGGGTGGTGGGTCGGTCGGGGTTTCCAAGGGGACTGAGATGAAGCGGGCCGCGACCGCGCCGATCGCCGTCAGTACGAACGGATAGACGCATAAGTACACCCGGAACGCGAGCCCGGGGTCGGTGCCGGGGTCGTCGCCCGAGTTGTAGCCGAAGAACACGCCCAGCGAGGTGAGCGCGAGCCCGGTCACGATCCCGTTGAGCCGGCCGAAGAAGCCGAACGCGGACAGGAAGAGCCCTTCGCGGTGCTCCCCGTTGCGCGCCGCGTCGGCGTCCAGCACCCGCGCGACGATGAGGTCGTTCGTCGCGAGCATCCCCGACCAACCGGCCCCGACGAGCACCCCCGCGGCGATGGCGGTGCCGAGGTCCGTGGCGAAGAACAGGGCCGCGAAGCTGACCGCGAGGACCGCGAAGGCCAGTCGCCAGGTCCACAGGGCGCCCCGGCGTGCGACGACGCGCGTCCACACGACCAGGCCGCCCGCCGAGACGAGGATGACGATGCCCTGCAGGTAGAGCGCGTTCCCGACCGGGAGCCCGAGCGAGTAGCGGACGTACAGCTGGATGCCGGAGAGCACGAACGCCATGGCCATCCCGTAACAGGCGCCGGTGAGCCCGACCGTCCAGAACATCCGGTCGCGCACGATCGACCACACGCTGCGCAGCAGCGGCGGCCGTTCCCGCGTCGAGTAGCGGGGATTCTCGCGCGCGCCGAGCGCCATGAACACGATCACGACGAGCGCGACCGCGCCGTAGATGATCGCGGTGATCTGGAAGCCTTGGGTGGAGTCCTCGGTGCCGAACACGCTCGTCGTGAGCAACGGGGTGGCCGCGAGCGAGATCACGAGCGCCACGAGCTGGAAGCCCTGGCGCAGGCCGTTGGCGACGGCACGGTCGCGCTCGCGTGGGTAGAGCTCGGGGAGCAGCGCGCCGTAGTTCGCGTTGAGCATGGAGTCGAAGGCCTCACACAGGATCGCGAACACCGCGAACCAGAGCAGGAGGCCCATGCCCTGCAGCGAGGTCGGCGCGGAGAAGAACGCGATCATGCAGGCCACGAGCATCGGCGCGCCCACGAGCAGCCACGGCCGACGCCGGCCGAACCGGCTTCTGGTGCGGTCGGAGAGGTGGCCGAGCAGGGGGTTGTCGATCGCGTCGATGACCGCGTAGACCACCATGACCGCGCCGTAAGCGCGCACGTCGAGTCCGAGGATGTCGACGTAGAAGAGGATCATCGATCCCTTGATCATGTTGATCGGGATGGATGTGCCCAGCATCCCGATGGCGTAGCGCCACGCGGGAGTCCGCCCTGGGGCTGAGGCCGTACCGGGATGGGCCACGCGACCACCTTCCTCGCCGATGCCGGTCCGGCTCCTGTGTCGACGGTCTGCGCGCCCGGGTACGCCAAGAACACGCCTCGCCAAGGAGCTCGGGACCTCTTCGCCGCCGACCTGGCTCTGCGCGCTATGGCACGCATAAGAAGATGCCGATAAATATCACAAAATGTCAATGGTCAAGAGCACGCGGTCGCTCGTGGGCAGAACGTCGTGCGGAGGCCGCCTTGGTCGTACCGGGCTCCGGGAGGTCAGTGCTCCGCGCTGACCAGGGACACATGGTATTGACGGATCCGCCAGGCGCCCTCGTCCTGCTGAAGGACCAGCGACAGGTGCACCGGGGCCTGCCAGCCCGTAGGGTCACGGAAGACGACGTCCGCGAATCCGCCGGCCGCCTGCTCACCGATGCGGTAGGTGGCGATGACGGTGACGTCGGCCGTGCGGTCGTCCGGCACCGCCTCGTAGTAGGCGCGCACCGCGTCCCGGCCCACGAGGACCTCCGGGCCGAAGCCTTGGAAGAGGGCATCGGTCGTGAACAGCGCGGCCATCGCGTCCGTGTGATGGCCGTCGAACGCGGCCTTCCACCGGTCCAGCGTCTCGCGCATCGGGTCGGTCATGGTGACAGCCTTCGTGAGGTCGGGTGCGGCCATAGGTAGCCGACCGGTCTATTAAAGAGTAGGAGACCGGTCGTACACTTGCCTCGTGGGACGCACCAGTGACGCCCGGGGGAAGATTCTCACCACCGCGCAGGCGCTCATCGAGCTGCGCGGCTACTCGGCGCTGGGCGTGGCCGAGATCTGCAAGGCCGCCGGCGTGCCGAAGGGCAGCTTCTACCACTTCTTCGCCTCCAAGGAGGCGCTCGCCCTGGCCGTCATCGACGAGCGCTGGGCCGTCCAGCTCCGCGACTGGACCCGCGTCCTAAGCAGTGACATCGAGCCTCTGCGGCGGCTACGGCGGCTGTTGGAGGAGACCGCGGCCGCCCAGCGCGCCGGGCAGCAGAGCTGCGGCACCGTCTCGGGCTGCCTGTTCGGTAACCTGACCCTGGAGCTGAGCAACCAGACCGAGGCCGTCCGCGACCGCCTGCGGCAGATCTTCGACGCGCAGGCCGACCTGGTCGGCACGGTCATCGGCGAAGCGCTGGCGGATGGCGAGGTCGCCGTCGCCGACACCCGTGAGGCCGCCCGGTCCATCGTCGCCCACCTGGAGGGCCAGATCCTCCTCGCCAAGCTCTACAACGACACCCGGCCCCTCGACACCCTGTGGCCGAACTGCCTGGCCCTGCTCGGCGCCCGCGTCGAGCAGGACATCTCCGCCGCCGCCTTACCCAGCGGCTGATCCGAGGGAGATCCATCGCGAACCTGCCAAGACAGAAGGTCGTCATGAGCACTCAGAAGGTCGCCGTCATCACCGGGGCATCGCAGGGCATCGGTGCCGGTCTGGTCACCGCCTACCGCAAACTCGGCTACGCCGTCGTCGCCAACTCGCGCGACATCGCCGTCTCGCAGGATCCGGACGTCCTGGCCGTCCAGGGCGACATCGCCGACCCCACCACCGCGGAGCGGGTCATCAACGCCGGCGTCCAGCGGTTCGGGCGCATCGACGCCCTCGTCAACAACGCCGGCCTCTTCCTGGCCAAGCCGTTCACCGACTACACCGAGGAGGAGTTCGCCTCGGTCATCGGCGTGAACGTCGCCGGCTTCTTCCGGATCACGCAGCGAGCCATCCCGCACATGCTCAAGCAGGGCGCCGGCCACATCGTCAACATCACCACCAGCCTGGTCGACCACGCCAACTCGAACGTGCCGTCCGTCCTGGCCTCGCTGACCAAGGGCGGCCTGCAGTCCGCCACCAAGTCCCTGGCCATCGAGTACGCCGGTCGCGGCATTCGTACGAACGCCGTCTCCCCCGGCATCATCAAGACCCCCATGCACTCCGAGGAAGACCACGGCATGCTCGGCGGACTGCACCCCGTCGGACGCTTGGGCGAAGTGAGCGACATCGTCGACGCGGTGATCTACCTGGAGACCGCTCCCTTCGTCACCGGCGAGATTCTCCACGTCGACGGCGGCCAGAGCGCCGGCCACTGAGGAGCCCGGAGATGATTTCCCCCCTGACGGCTCTCGGGGTGAGCGCCCCGATCCTGGCCGCACCGATGGCGGGCGGCCCCAGCACGCCCGCGCTGGTCACCGCGGCGGCTCGGGCGAACGGTCTGGGGTTTCTCGCCGGCGGATACAAGCCGGCCGACGCGCTGGCCGAACAGATCGCCGCGGTCCGCGCCGAGGGCGTGGGCTTCGGAGTCAACCTGTTCGCGCCCAACCCCATCCCGGTCGATCCCGAATCCTTCCGCCGTTACGCCCGTACCATCACGCCGGAGGCCCGGCCCTACGGCATCGACGTACTGTCGGCCGGCATCGTGGAAGACGACGACCACTGGTCGGACAAGATCGACCTGTTGCTGTCCGACCCGGTGCCGGTCGTCAGCTTCACCTTCGGTATCCCGCAGGCGGCGGTGATCGCCGCGTTACGCGCCGCTGGAACTCTGGTCATCCAGACGGTCACCTCACCCGCGGAGGCTCATCAGGCCGTGGAAGCCGGCGCCGATCTGCTGACCGTGCAGGCCTCCGCCGCGGGAGGGCACTCCGGCACGCTCACCCCGCGGCACCTGCCGGCCTTCATCCCCCTGCCCGACCTGGTGCGACAGGTACGGCAGGCGGTATCGGCGCCGCTGATCGGCGCGGGCGGGCTGGCGACCTCGGCGGCCGTGTCGGCGGCACTGCGCGCCGGAGCCGCGGCCGTCATGGTCGGCACCGTCCTGCTGCGTGCGGACGAGGCCGGTACGTCACACCCCCACCGGGCCGCGCTGGCCGACCCGGTACGACGCGAGACCGTGGTGACCCGGGCGTTCACCGGCCGACCGGCAAGGGCGCTGCGCAACCACTTCACCGACCGCTACACCGCCCTCGCGCCCGCCGGCTATCCCGCGCTGCACCACCTGACCGGCCCGCTGCGCAGGGCCGCCGCCGCCGCGGGCGACCCCGAACGGATCAATCTATGGGCCGGTACGGGGTACCGCCACGCCACCGCGGAGCCCGCCGCGCAGATCCTGCGACGACTGATCCCCTAGCTCCTCGAACGCCTTGAGCACGGTCCAGGAGGCGCCGACGCCGCGCGGCGGTGTAGGGCGGCGGATCGTCCTTCGCGGCCGTCACGCCGCAGTGGGCACGGATGAGCGCGATGACGGTGTCGGCGGTGCGGTCGAGGTAGCTGCGGCCATCGGGCAGCAGCGTCTCCGGGTTGATGTAGCCGCGCCGCCCGACGTGGGTGGCCGGGTCGAGCCGGTGCACGGTGATCTTTCCGGCGCGGTCGGCCAGGTTCCATCCGCTGCGGCGCAGCAGCCGCCAGCGCTGCGGGAAGATCCAGGTGGAGACCCGCTCGATCCGGTCGCCGCCGCTGGTGAGCTGATGCAGGTGACGGGCATGGGTGAGATCGTTGGCACCGTTGTGGAACCCGCCGAGGGTGATCAGCAGGAGCGGGGCGCGCAGTTGGGTGTGCAGTTCCGCGACCGCGCCGATGGCGACCTGGGCTCCCCCGCTGTAGCTGAGCAGCACCACGGGGATGTCACTGCCGGACCGGTAACCGGCGAGTCGTAGCTGGCCGGCGATCTGGGCGCCCACGGCACGGTTGTACAGGGGACGGTACCTGTGGTCGGCGGCGACGAAGATCTGCATGACGTTGTGCAGGAACAGCAGGAGCCCGATGCGGCGGCGGAGCCACGCCCACACGGGCCGGTCGACGAGCGGGTCGGCCAGCGGGGAGTACGGCTGCACCTGACCCAGCACCCGCAGCTCCGGCGCTCCGGCGATGAGGGCCTTGACCAGCTGGCCCCCGTCGCGGGTGTCGTGGAAGCGACGTTTGCCGATGCCGTCCAGATAGACCAGGTAGGCGTCCGGCGGACGGCCGGGGTCCGCGCCCCGGGCGTACGGCATGCCCTGCGGGAGCTCGGTCGCAGGGGTCCGCCAGCCGGCGGTGTAGGCCATCACCTCGTAGCGGGCGAGCAGGGCCTCGGCGAGCAGCACCGGACCGAGCACCAGGACGAGGAGCGGGAACTCGGTCATGTGAGCAGCTCCTGCCGCTCGGCGACGCTGATCCTCACGACGAGTCGCCGTACGACATCGACGGCGGCGGCGAGCCCGGCTCCGGCGACGGCGACGCAGCCCGCGGCGGCCCACCAGCCCAGCCCCGTCGTCGCGGCGAGCGAGGTGGCGAGGCCGGTCCCGACCCCCACCAGGAGCAGCAGGTGCAGCAGGGGCCCGAGCAGCGGGAACGCGATGACGGCGGCGAGAGCCAGCGGAGTGGCCAGACCGGGTGTCCAGGCCGGCACGGCGACGCCGGACCCCGGAGCGGACAGCGTCAGCTCGGCCAGGGTCCATGCGGTCAGCGGCCACAGCGCGAACACGGCGCCCTCGACCACGGCACCGGTCAGCAGCAGCCGGATCGCATGGGACCGCGACACGCCGGAACGGCGAGCCACCAGGGGCAGGATCCGCCCGGCCGACTCCGACAACCCGGCGATCAGCAGCAGGACGACGACGAGAGGTGACATCGCTCAGCGCTCCCGTGGCGCATCCGCCAGGGCAGGACGGCCTACCCGGCGCAGGTGGCGCTCGAGCTCGTCGGCGGCGCGCAGGTAGCCGCCGGCCTCGCGCTGGGCGACCCGCAGGGTGGCCGCCGCGGCCCGGAAGCGTGGCTCGTCGAGCAGGCGCCGGGCGAGGGCGTTCACGGGTCCCGGGGCGACGTCCCGGGTATGGATGGACAGGCCCGCGCCGAGTTCGACGACCCGCCGGGCCACCAGAGGCTGATCCGCGCCCTGGGGCACCACCAGCATCGGGACCCCGGCGTACAGGGCCTCGTTGACGCTGTTCATCCCCCCGTGCGTGACGAACAGCGCGGCGCGGGCCAGCACCTCCGGCTGCGGCACGGAGTGGCGCGCGAGCACGTTGGCCGGCAGCGGCCCCAGCGCGGCCGGATCGGTGTGCCCGGTGGAGATGATCACGGTGCC
Source organism: Nonomuraea glycinis (assembly GCF_035920485.1). Lineage (GTDB taxonomy): Bacteria > Actinomycetota > Actinomycetes > Streptosporangiales > Streptosporangiaceae > Nonomuraea > Nonomuraea glycinis. The sequence goes on along the minus strand of NZ_CP109166.1, from coordinate 5,832,940 downwards.
GCCCAGCGGGGCGAGCGCGGTGGCGAAGGCACGCAGCAGGTGCGGGCCGGCGTCGAACACCGTGCCCAGCGAGGCGTACAGCACCGGAGCTCGCAGGTCGGCCGGGAACGACGGGTCGGCGGGACGGGCGCCGAGGCTCGGGCCGACGAACCGGTACGACGGGCCGAAGGCGTCCACGCCGGGCTGGAACGCGGGCGAGGTGAAGACCAGGTTGAGCGGCTGGCGTACGTTCGCCAGATCGAGCAGGGGCAGTCCACGGGTGTCGTAGCGGCGATGCAACCCCCACCGTGACCGCAGATAACGCCGGGCGACGCGGGGCCGGGTCGCCGCCGCGGCCAGCAGCTCCCACGAGGCGCGGGTGGGGCTGGGCGCATCCCCGTTGAACGCGAACGTGGTGAACGTCGATGCCGCCGGCACCCCGAGTTCGCGGGCGGCGACCGCGCCCCAGGGGCAGGCGGCGCCGTGCACGATCAGGTCAGGGCGGACACGACGCAGGTCGGAGAGCACGGCGGGCAGCAGGCCCGCCGCGGTGCCCGCGAGCCCCTCCAGCAGCGTGATCGGCAGCGGCGGATCGGGCAGCGGCCGGTCACCCCCGGGATAGGGGCACACGGTCGCACCGGTCGCCTCGATCTCCTTCGCGAACGCCGCTGAGGTGTGATAGGTGACGGAATGGCCACGTTGAACCAGCTCGGCGACGACCGGCAAGGTCGGATTGACGTGCCCGTGCATGGGGATGTTGAGGAACGCGATGGTGCTCACCGTCCGGCCTCCCGTGCGAAGGCGGTCCGTGCCCGCTTCAGGCCGGCCAAGGGCGCAGGAGGACCGTCGACCCGATACAGGCCGGGCCCGCTGATGCTCAGCCCGTCGAGGAAGTGCCCCGCCGCGAGCGAAGCGGTCGTGATCAGCCGCCGGGCGTGGCCGAAGTCCCACGGAAACGGCCAGGTCTCGACGCCGGTCGGCACCACGACGGTGGGAATCCGTTCGGACACCTCGTGCAGGTCGCGCTCGATCTGATGGTGCCACAGCAGCAGCCCGGCCCGGGCGGCGACCGCGCCGGCCCGCCGGGGCGGCGCGAGGGGGCGCAACGGCCAGCTCGCCGGCCCGGTCGACAGCACCACCACGCTGGCAGCCCCTGCCTGCAGGGCCGCCCGCACCGGGACCAGGGCGATCACCCCACCGTCGACGAGCCTGCGGCCTTCCCGATCCACCGGGGGCAGGACCCCGGGAATGGCCGCGCTGGCCAGCAGCGCGGACTCGAGATCGCCGTGGTCGAGCAGCACCTGGGCGCCGGTGGCCAGATCCATGGCCACCGCGGTGAAGGGAATCGCCAGCTGTTCTATCCGGTCCGGCAGCTCGGCTTGAGCGATCAGCCTGCGCAGGCCGTGGTCGGCGAAAAGACTGGCCCGTGAGGACGGGAAGCGGAGTGGAAACACCTCACGGCGACGCGCATGGGTCCACACGCTGTCCAGCCATGGTGCGGCCCTGCCCGGATGGGCGGCCGCGATCGCCCCGTTGAGAGCGCCCACCGAGGTCCCGATGATCAGATCCGGGATGAATCCCCGCTCCTCCAGCGCGTACCCGATACCGACCTGCGCGGCCCCGAGCACTCCCCCGCCCCCGACCACCACCGCCACGGGACGGGGAAGGGTGCGCAGGCTCACCGATCTGCGGTGATAAGTCATCTTCACAGTCCGTCTCCTCTCACCATGGCGCCGCATCGAACCGTTCCTCGAACAGGACCGGCAGCCACCTCAGCTGTCCGCTTCCGCGATCAGACGAGGTCGGCGAGGTCCTCCTCGGTGAGGGTGATCGACCGGGCGGTCAGGTTCTCCTCCAGGTGGGCCACGGAACCGGTGCCCGGGATGGCCAGGGTGACCGGGGAAAGGGCCAGCAGCCAGGCCAGGGCGATCTGATGGACGGTGGCGCCGTGCCGGTCGGCGACCTTGGTCAGGCCGGGGTCGTCGATGTCGGCCCTGCCGCCACCGAGCGGAAAGAAGGGGACGAAGGCGATGCCGGCCCGCGTGCAGGCGTCCAGGACGGCCGTCTCGTCACGATGGGCGAGGTGGAAGTTGTTCTGGACCGCCGCGACAGGAGCGATCGTGCGGGCCTCGGCGAGATGGCCGGCATCGACGTTGCTGATGCCCAGGTGGCGGATCAGGCCCTCCTCACGCAGCCCGGCGAGCACCTCGAAGCGTTCGGCGAGCGACTCGCCGTGCGGCGGCGCCATCGTGCCGATACGCAGGTAGACCAGGTCAAGGCGATCCAGCCCCAGGCTTTCGAGGTTGGCCTCGACCTGCGGCCGCAGATCGGCGGCGGTGCCCTGGCCGGGGCCGTCGGGGCCGAAGACCGGGCCGACCTTGGTGGCGATGACCAGGGTGTCCGGGTACGGGGCCAGGGCCTCGCGGATCAGGGTGTTGGCGCGCACCGAGCCGTTCTGGCTGCGGTAGAAGTCGGCGGTGTCGAGGTGGTCGACACCGAGGTCAACGGCACGGCGCAGGACGGCGCGGCCGGACTCGGGGTCGCGGGCGGGGCCGCCCGGCCTGCCCTGGGGCAGGCGCATGGCGCCGAACCCGAGCCGGTCGATCGTCAGGTCTCCGCCGAGGCGGAACGAGTGGGACATGTCTCTCCCCGTGAGGTGATGTGGTGCCTGCCGGCGGGACGGCCGTTCCGGGCGGTCACGCCGCATGCGAGCGCAGCGCTGAGCTCTCGACGAAGGTGACCGTCTCCTCGAGCGGCGCGCGGCCTGTGCGGATGTAGTCGACGTTGGCGTTCTCGAATCCGATCGACATGCCGCAGAAGAGGACGAGGTCGTCCGGCGGGTGCACGATCTCCGCGACGGTCTTGCGGTACACCGACCACGCCATCTGCGGGCAGCTGTGCAGCCCTTCGGCGCGGAGCAGCAGCATGACGGTCTGCAGGTACATGCCGAGGTCGGCCCATTGGGGCAGCCCCATGTCGCGGTCGATGTAGCAGAACAGGGCGGCGGGCGCGCCGAAGCACTGCCAGTTCCCGGAAGCGGCCCGCTGGCGGCCCTCCCAGTCCTCACGGGCGACGCCGAGCGACTTGTAGCGCTCCTTTCCGAAGGCGGATCGGCGCTCCCGGTACGGGGACTTCAGTGCGGTCGGGTACATCTCGTACTCCCGCTCGTCCCAGGCGTCGCCTGCGGCGACGCGCTCGCCGGCGCGCTTCTTCAGCTCGGCCAGCGGCTCGCCGGTCAGTACGTAGACGCGCCACGGCTGGAGGTTCGATCCGGACGGCGACCACGCCGCGGCGGACAGCACCCGCTCCAGCACTTCTCTCGGGACAGGCCGGTCGGCGAATCCGCGCACCGCCCGTCGGCTCTTGACAGCCTCATAGAGGTCCACGATCGCCCCCCTTCCTCTCTGTTCGATGTCTGACTCCCTTACATACGCAATCGTATCAATCGAAATGGTATCAATCAATACAATCTGCTGCGCTGGGGCTTATCGTGAGGAAGGTCACTCGTACCGCGAGAGACGACCAGGCGCGCTTACCCCTCACCGCCCGCGGGATAGGCGAACCGGGTCAGCAGATCCCGCAACTGCTCGGGCTCGCCGGGCCCCAGATCGGCGACCAGGCGCTCAGCCAGCGGCTCCGCCGCCACGTGGGCCGCGTCGAAGAGCTCGACGCCCTGAGGCGTGATCTCCACCGCCCGCACCCGCCGGTCCCCCGGAACGGCCTTGCGCACGGCCAGTCCCTTATGCTCCAGATCGTCCACGACCCGCATGATGCCCGCCTTATCCGACCCCGTCGCCGCCACCAGGTCCCGCTGCACCGTGGGCCCACGGTTGACCAGCACCAGCATCACGGCGAAATGCCGCACCTCGATGCCGAGCGGCCGCAGCGCCTCCGTCATCACCGCGGTCACCCGCCAGTGCGCCTGGCGCAGCAGCAGGCCGAGGGCGAAAGGCGACGCGTCTCCAGGGCGATCGGTCGCACGCGAAGTGGCTCTGCGAGGATTGTCAGCGTTCATGAAAACACGTTACCTCGTTACCTTTTCAATCGATACGGTCACATTCGCTATCAACGAGCGTCGCGGATGCCTCGTCGGGAAAAACTGGTGCGAACGTCCGGGCGGGGAATGTCAAGACGAGGGCGGCGGCTCCGACCAACCGTCGAAGGGCCCGGCCGAGGGCCCGCGAGCCACAAGGGGTACGAGATGAAGTTCCTGATCAGCATGCACATCAATCCGGCCGTGCTGGACGCGCTGACCGACGAGGAGAAGGCGGCGATCGGCGACGGCCACGGCAGGTTCATGGAGGCGCTGAAGGCGTCCGGTGAGTTCATCACCACGCAGGCGCTGGTCGACCCGTCGCAGGCCGCCGTCGTGTCCGTGCGCAACGGCCAGCCGGTGGTGACCGACGGGCCGTTCCTGGAGGCCAAGGAGTATCTGGGCGGCTTCTACTTCGTCGACTGCGAGAGCAAGGAGCGGGCGATCGAGCTGGCGGCGCAGATCCCGGACGCCGCGATCGAGGGCCTGGGCGTCGAGGTGCGGCAGGTGATGTTCGCTGACGGACAATTGGAGGCATGACAGAGCCCGTTATCGAGGACCTGCTGCGTGAGCTCACGCCGCGGGTCCTCGGCGCGTTGGTACGCCGGCACGGCCAGTTCGAAGGGTGCGAGGACGCCGTACAGGAAGCTGTTCTCGCCGCCACCGTGCAGTGGCCGGCCGAGGGCGTGCCGGACAATCCGCGCGGCTGGCTGGTGACCGTCGCGTCCCGCCGGCTCATCGACCAGATGCGCAGTGAGCACGCGCGGCGCGAGCGGGAGTCGGCGACGGCCGGCGAGGTGGTGCCCGCGGACGTGCCGGACAGCGACGACACGCTCGTCCTGCTGTTCCTGTGCTGTCATCCGACGCTGACCGCGGCCTCCCAGACCGCCCTGACGCTGCGGGCGGTCGGCGGCCTGACCACGGCCGAGATCGCCCGCGCGTTCCTGGTGCCGGAAGCCACGATGGCGGCCAGGATCAGCCGGGCCAAGCAGCGCATCAAGGCCGCCGGCAGCTCGTTCAGCCTGCCGGCGGGCGCGGAGCGCGAGGAGCGGTTGCGGGTCGTCCTGCACGTGCTCTACCTGATCTTCAACGAGGGCTACACCGCCTCCTCGGGCACCGAGTTGCACCGCGCCGACCTCGCGCACGAGGCGATCCGGCTGACCCGGATGGTACGGGCGCAACTGCCCGAGGACGGCGAGGTGACCGGACTGCTCGCGCTGATGCTGCTGACCCACGCCCGCCGGGAGGCCCGTACGACGGCGACCGGCGACCTGGTGCCGCTGGACGAGCAGGACCGGGCGACGTGGGACCGAGCGCTGATCGACGAGGGCCTCGGGCTGGCCAAGGCATCGCTGGCCGGCCTGGCGCTGGGGCCTTACCAACTGCAGGCCGCCATCGCCGCCACGCACGCCGACGCGGCCACCGCCGAGGAGACCAACTGGCCGCAGGTGCACGCCCTTTACCTGGTCCTGGAGCGGATCGCGCCCAACCCGATGGTCACCCTCAACCGGGCGATCGCGCTGGCCGAGACCGAGGGCCCGCCGGCCGGGCTGGCCCTGCTGTCCACCTTGGACGCCGACGAGCGGATGGCCGGGCATCACCGGCTGCTGTCCGTACGGGCGCATCTGCTGGAGAAGACCGGCGACACCGCCGGGGCGTACGAGCACTACCGGCGGGCCGCGAAGTCCACGGCCAGCATCGCCGAGCGACGTTATCTGGAGTCCCGGGCCGGCCGGGTGAAAGGCTGACCGTAGCCGTCTATTTCCTGGTGGGCCGCACGATGAGGTGTTGCGGACCGTTGACGTTGTTCGCGCTGCCGCCGAAGGTGTTGTTGGAGTCGACGGAATCGATCACGTTGGAGAAGTTGCCGCTGTTGATGGTCCGCCCCTTGCTCCAGTAATTACCCCGTTTTCGTGAGTTCCCTTTGTTCTTGTGGCCGCCCGCCGCCACCGCGCCATGCGTCGCCGGTTGCGGCTTCGCGTGTGAGGCCGGCTCGGCTGGAGAAGCCGGTGTCCCCGTCACGAGCAACGCCAGGCCGAAACCGGCGAGGGTCAGGCCAGTCAGGTGCATGCACACTCCCCTGTCGTACTTTCACCACCAGGGATCACCTGCTGTTCTCCCGTACGAGAGACTGGGCGCCGTTGGCCGTGTTTCCGCTGTTGGTCGCATTGTTACTGCTCGTGGAGCCGTTCACGTTGGAGAAGTTCCCGCTGTTGATGGGATCTCCTTCGCTATGGTAATTCCCACTGTTGGTGGAGTTACCGCTGTTTTCTGCGCCGTTGACGCACTTCGTGGGAGAATTGGAGGAAGGGGAGTTGTAGTTGACCAGCCGGTTGCCGCAGAACACGGCGGGAACCATGTTGATGACGCTGCCCAGGTCCGCGCCCAGCAGGCGGGCCAGCTGCGAAGGCTCCTGAGACCTCGGTTCGGCGACCGCATTACCGGCTCCGGTCAGCGTCATGCCGCAACCGGTGATCGTCACGACCATTGCGAGCCGCATCATATTTCTCGCCAGAGATCCCACTACCGCCTCCAACTTCGTTTCACGATCGCCGCCGAGCGTATAGTCCGCGACAAAGCGCGAGCAACGCTACCGGGGCCGTGTCGGAATTCTGTGAGATCGAGGATGCGGCAGAAAATCGCCTTTGATATGAAGGGCCAGTTCAACCGGAATCACGTCAAGGCGTGATCCCGCCCGCAATATCCCGGAGGGCCGGGCGAGCGAACCCGCCGCCCCGGGCCCGCCGGTCGCTCAGTTCTTCAGGAAGGTCAGCAGCGCCTCGTTCACCTCGGCGGCGTGCGTCCACAGCAGGCCGTGGGGTGCGCCGTCGATCTCCACGTACGTGGCCGCGGGCAGCAGAGCGTGGAAGGGGCGGGCGGTGGCGTCGATGGGCAGGATGCGGTCGGCGGTCCCGTGCACGATCAGGGCGGGCAGGCCGGACCCGGCGAGCGCGGCCACGTCGGCCCGGAAGTCGGTGGTCCAGGTCGGCACCGCCGCGACCGAGGCGTACGCCGACGCGCCGGCCGCGACGTTCCAGCTCTGCCGCAGGGCCGCCTCGCTGAGCCGGGTGCCCAGGGTCTCGTCGGTGTTGTAGAAGTCCGCGTAGAAGGCGTCGAAGTAGGCGTAGCGGTCGGCGGTGACGGCGGCGAGGATGCCGTCGAAGACGGACTGGTCCACGCCGGTGGGATTGTCGCCGGTCTTGCGCAGGAAGGGCTGCAGCGCCCCGAGGAAGGCGACCTTGCCGACCCTCTCGGTGCCGTACGTGCCGATGTATCGGGCGACTTCCCCGCTGCCCATGGAGAACCCGGCGAGCACGACGTCGCGCAGGTCGAGGGTACGGAGCAGGATGTCGAGGTCGGCGGCGAAGGTGTCGTAGTCGTAGCCCTTCGTCGGCTGGCTCGACCGGCCGAAGCCGCGCCGGTCGTAGGTGATCACCCGGTATCCGGCGTCGAGGAGTGCCGCCACCTGCTTCTCCCAGGAGTGGCCGTCGAGGGGGTAGCCGTGGATGAGCACGATCGGCCGGCCGGCGCCGTGGTCCTCGTAGTAGAGCTCGATCGGCGTGGTGTTCTCGGTGCCGACGGTGATGTGAGCCATGGTCCTGTCCTTTCGGGGGCCTGCGCTTTCGGACAAAATGAACCCTAGCCGATTCAATCGTGTGCGAGGTAGTCGTAGGCGATGTGTTCTGCGTCACTTTAGGGCGTGCACGGTGGAATCGCCTGCGATTTAGTCGGGCGGGCCTGGTCGGAGCTAAGCTCACGTCATGAGACCTGACACCGAGGACGACATCGGGCCGCTGGCGCCGATGCCCTGCTTCGACCTGTACGCCGCCTCGCGCAGCGTCACCGCCGTCTACCGGCCCCTGCTCGAACCGCTCGGCCTGACCTATCCGCAATACCTGGTGATGGTCGTGCTGTGGCAGCACGAGGAGAGCACGGTCCGCGAGATCCTGCGGGAGCTGCAGCTCGACTACAACACCGTCTCCCCGCTGCTCAAACGGCTGGAGACGCGCGGCCTGCTGGTCCGGCGCCGCCGCACCGACGACGAACGCTCGGTCACCGTGGCCCTCACCGACGAGGGCCGGGACCTGCGCGAGCGGACTCGCCACATCCCGGACGTCATCGGCGCGGCGATGGGGATCGACGGCCCCACGGTGATCAAACTCCGGGAGATCCTGCGCACCATCACCGCCTCCGCCACCGCCCACGCGGCGAAGACCTGACGCACGGCCCGCGGGAGCGTCAGGGGGCGAAGCGGTAACCCATGCCCGGTTCGGTGATGAGGTGGGCCGGGCGGGCCGGGTCGCGTTCGAGTTTCCCGCGCAGCTGAGCCATGTACTGGCGCAGGTAGTGGGTCTCCTTGACGTGCGTGCTCCCCCACACCTCGGCGAGCAGGTGACTGCGTGGGATGAGCTTGCCCGGGTTGCGGAGCAGGACTTCCAGCATGCGCCATTCGGTGGGAGTGAGCCGCACGCCCCCCGAGACGATCTTGCCGGTCAGGTCCACGGTATGGTCGCCGATCCGTACGTGCGCCGGCTCGGCCTCGTGGACGGCGGTGCGCCGGGAGACGGCGCGGATGCGGGCCAGGAGTTCCTCGATGCTGAACGGCTTGGTCATGTAGTCGTCGGCGCCCGCGTCCAGGGCGTCGACCTTGTCCTGGTTCCCGGCCCGGCCGGACAGGACGACGATCGGGATCCGGGTCAAGCCGCGCAACCCCTGGATGACGTCGACGCCGTCGAGGTCGGGCAGGCCGAGGTCGAGGACGACCAGGTCGGGATGCCATCGGGCGGCCTCGTGCAGCGCGGACGCGCCGTTGGGAGCGACGGCGACCTCGTAGTGGCGGACCGCCAGGTTGATGCGGAGCGCGCGCAGGAGCTGCGGTTCGTCGTCGACGACGAGGATCTTGGTCATGGCGTCACCGGCCGGAAGTGGATGGGCAGACTGACGATCATGGTGAGGCCTCCTCCCGGCGTCTCTTCGGGGACGAGCGTGCCGCCCATGGCCTCGGTCAGTCCTCGGGACAGCGCGAGCCCGAGCCCGACGCCGGCGCCGTTGTCGCGGTCACCGAGCCGCTGGAACGGCAGGAAGACCCGGTCGTGGGCCTCGCGCGGAATGCCGGGCCCACGGTCGATGACGCGGATCTCGACGTGGTCGTCATGCCAGCTCGCGGTGATGAGGACCTTCTGCTCGGACGGGCCGTGGCGTACGGCGTTGCTTATCAGGTTGACCAGCACCCGCTCCAGCAGGGCGGGGTCGGCCAGGACCTCGGGCAGGTCGAGGGGGATGTCGCCCTCGACGCGGTCGCGCAGCGGCCCGAGCTCGTCGATGGCATGGGGGACGACCTCGTCCAGGGCGATGGGCTGCGATGACAGACCGAGCACGCCGGCCTGCAGGCGGCTCATGTCGAGCAGGTTCTCCACCAGCCGGTCCAGGCGGGCGAGCGACTCGTCGGCGGTGGCCAGGAGTTCGTCGCGGTCCTGCGGGGTCCAGTCGATCTCGTGGCTGCGCAGGCTCTCCACGGCGGCCTTGGCGGCCGACAGAGGGCTGCGCAGGTCGTGACTGACGGCGGCGAGCAGCGCGGTGCGCATCCGGTCGGCCTCGGCCAGCGGCCTGGCCCGCTCGGCCTCCTGCTGGAGGCGCTCCTGGCGCAGTGCGACGGCCGCTTCGGCCGCGAACGCCTCCAGCACGCGCCGGTCGCTGGCGTCCAGCAGCCGGCCGCGCGCGGCGAGCACCAGCTTGTCGTTGATCGCGACGTCGGTGTCGGCCACGGCGGGGCTGGCGCACGCAGCCGCGCCGGAGGTGGCGACGATCCTCCAGGCGGCGGGCTCGGCCTGGTCGTCCGGGGTGGGCTCGGCGAGGCGTTCGAGCAGCGTGACCGACTCCAGGGCGAAGGTCTCGCGCAGCCGGCCGAGGAGCGAGGGCAGCGCGGCCTCGCCGCGCAGGACGTGCCCGGCCAGGGTGGAGAGCACCTGGGCGTCGGCGCGAGCGCGGGCTGCCTCTCTGGTACGGCGGGCGGCCAGGTCGACGATCGCGCTGACCGCGGCCGCGACCAGGACGAACACCACCAAGGCGAAGAAACTGTCCGGTTCGTGGACCGTCCAGGTGTACAGCGGCGGCGTGAAGAACCAGTTGAGCAGCAGGAACCCGCCGACTGCCGTGACGATCGCGGGCCAGGTCCCGCCGACGAGTGCGACGGCGATCACCAGGCTCAGGAACAGCAGGATCTCGCTGGGCAGCGCGATCACGTCCCGGAACGGGACGAGCGCCGCGGTCAGCAGCGGCAGGCCCGCCGCCGCCATCGCCCACCCGAACAGCCGGCGTTTCCTGGTCAGCGCCGCCCGGGAGCGTTCGAGGCGGCGGCGGCCCTTCTTGGCCGCCTCGTGGGTGACCAGGTGGACGTCGATGGAACCGGACCGCGCGGTGGTCTCCACGCCCACGCCCCGCGCGAGCAGCTGGGCGAAGCGGCCTCTACGGGAGGCGCCCAGCACCAGCTGGGTGGCGTTGACACCCTGGGCGAAGTCGAGCAGGGCGCGCGGGATGTCGTCGCCGACCACCTGGTGGTAGGTGCCGCCCAGGCTCTCGACCAGGACGCGCTGGCGGGCCAGATCCGCCGGATCGGCTCCGGCCAGCCCGTCGGCGCTGGTCACGTGGACCGCCAGCAGGTCGGCGCCCTTGGTGCGGGCGGCGATGCGGGCGGCCCGGCGTACCAGCGTGCCCCCCTCGGGACCGCCGGTCAGGGCGATCACGATGCGTTCGCGGGCCTCCCAGGTGCCTTCGATGCCGTGGTCGGCGCGGTAGCGGTCGAGTTGCTCGTCCACCTTCCCCGCCACCCACAGCAGCGCCAGCTCGCGCAGCGCGGTCAGGTTGCCGACGCGGAAGTAGTTCGCCATCGCCGCGCTGACCTTCTCGGGCGCGTAGACGTTGCCGTGCGCCATCCGCCGCCGCAGCGCGTCGGGCGACATGTCGACGAGCTCGATCTGGTCGGCCCGCCGCACCACCTCGTCAGGGATCGTCTCCCGCTGCGGGATGCCGGTGATCCGCTGGACGACGTCGTTGAGCGACTCCAGGTGCTGGATGTTCACGGTGGAGACGACGTCGATGCCGGCGTCGAGGATCTCGTCGATGTCCTGCCAGCGCTTGACGTTGCGCGAGCCGGGCACGTTGGTGTGGGCCAGCTCGTCGATCAGCGCGACCTTGGGCGCACGTTCGATCACCGCACCGACGTCCAGCTCGGTGAAGGCGGCCCCGCGGTAGACCACGGTCCTGCGCGGGATCACCTCCATGCCCTCCAGCAGGGCGGCGGTCCGCGGCCGGTCGTGGGTCTCGACGAGGCCCACGACCACGTCCCGGCCGCGTTCCCGTGCGCGGCGGCCCTCGCCGAGCATGGCGTAGGTCTTGCCGACCCCGGGGGCCGCGCCCAGGTAGACCCGTAGCCGCCCTCTCATGTCACGCCTTGTCCAGGGCCAGATTGAGTTCGAGTACGCGCACCGCCGGCTCGCCCATGAAGCCGAGCGCCCGGCCGGTGGTGTGCTCCCGGATCAGCCGCTCGACCCTGGCCCGGTCGAGGCCGCGCTCCCTGGCCACGCGCGGCGCCTGCAGCCCGGCGTAGGCGACGGAGATGTGCGGGTCCAGGCCGGAGCCGCTCGCCGTGACGGCGTCGGCGGGCACCTGCACGGCGGTCACGTCGCCGCGCACGGGCACGGTCTCACCCGCCGCGTAATCCTCGCCCGGCCGGGCGCACTCCACCGTCCTGCCCTGGTAAGCGGCGATGAAGGGGGTGGCGGGGCAGGCCTGGTTGACGCTGACCGCGCGGCCGGGGAACACCTTGAGCACCGCGCCGACGCCGTCCGGGGTGCAGTACGGCCGGGCGCCGCTGACGCCTTCCAGCTCGCCGACCGCCTTGGACCGGGCGCAGACCTGGGTGAGCAGCGACCGCCGGCCCTCGTCCGGGCCGCCTTCCCCGTCCTTGCCGCCCGGCACCGGCAGAACGTCCACGACGTCCTCGGGGCCGAGGTTGCTCGCGCTGGTCGAGGTGGGGTCATAGCCGTCGCCCGCGGCCGACGGGCGGGACTGGAAGTACCCGCGTACGGGGTGGCCGCCGGCGTCGGTGAAGGACTGGCCGATGAGGGCGCTGCCCACCGCCTTGCCGTCCCGGTGGACGATCGAGCCGTTGGCGTTGCCGTTGAACAGCACCTGGGCGACGCCGGTGGCGATCAGAGGGTAGATGACGCCGGTGACCACCGTGAGCACGAGCAGCGCGCGCAGCGCGGCGACATGCCGGCGGATCCAGCTTGGCATGCGGTCCATTTACGACATCCCCGGAAGGAACTGAATGATGAGATCGATGATTTTGATGCCGATGAACGGGGCGACGATCCCGCCCAGGCCGTAGACGTACAGGTTGCGTGACAGCAGCTCGGCGGCGTCGGCCGGCCGGTAGCGCACGCCGCGCAGGGCCAGCGGGATCAGCGCGACGATGACCAGGGCGTTGAAGATGACCGCCGCCAGGATCGCCGACTGGGGACTGGCCAGGCGCATGATGTTCAGCGTGTCCAGGCCCGGGTAGACGGCGGCGAACATGGCCGGGATGATCGCGAAATACTTGGCGATATCGTTCGCGATGGAGAACGTCGTCAGCGCGCCCCGGGTGATGAGCAGCTGCTTGCCGATCTCGACGATCTCGATGAGCTTGGTCGGGTCGGAGTCCAGGTCGACCATGTTCCCGGCCTCCTTGGCGGCGCTGGTGCCGGTGTTCATGGCCACCCCGACGTCCGCCTGGGCCAGGGCGGGGGCGTCGTTGGTGCCGTCGCCGGTCATCGCGACCAGCCGGCCGCCCGCCTGCTCCTTCCTGATCAGCGTGAGCTTGTCCTCAGGGGTGGCCTCGGCCAGGAAGTCGTCCACCCCGGCCTCGTCGGCGATGGCCTTGGCGGTCAGCGGGTTGTCGCCAGTGATCATGATGGTGCGGATGCCCATCCGGCGCATCGCGGCGAAGCGCTCGCGGATGCCTTCCTTGACGACGTCCTTGAGGTGGATGACGCCGAGCACCCTGCCCTTCTCGGCGACGACCAGGGGGGTGCCGCCGGAGCCGGAGATGCCGTCCACGAGCCCGTCGACGCCGTCGGGCGGATGGCCGCCGTGGTCACGTACCCAGGTCAGCACGGCCGTCGCCGCGCCCTTGCGCACCTCGCGGCCGGCGCTCCCCGACGCGCCCGGGTCCGGCGCGCTCGCCCTTTCGCCCGGGTCCGGCGCGCTCGCCCTTTCGCCCGGGTCCGGCGTCAGGTTCACCCCGGACATGCGGGTCTGGGCGGTGAACGGCACCCACTCCGCGTGCGCCAGCTCGCCCGGCCGCCGCTCGCGCAGGCCGTGACGCTGCTTGGCGAACACCACGATCGAGCGGCCCTCGGGCGTCTCGTCGGCCAGGCTGGCCAGTTGGGCGGCCTCGGCGAGCTCCCGCTCGGTGACGCCGGCCACGGGCACGAACTCCGCCGCCTGCCGGTTGCCCAGCGTGATGGTGCCGGTCTTGTCCAGCAGCAGCGTGGACACGTCCCCGGCCGCCTCGACCGCCCGGCCGGACATGGCCAGGACGTTGCGCTGGACGAGGCGGTCCATGCCGGCGATGCCGATGGCCGACAGCAGCGCGCCGATCGTGGTCGGGATCAGGCAGACGATCAGCGACACCAGGACGATGCCGGGGACGCCGTCGGAGGTGAGCGCGAGCGAGTCGGCCACGCCGGGATGGATGGACTTGGTGTAGACGGCCAGCGGCTGGACGGTGGCGGTGGCGACCAGGAAGATGATCGTCAGCGCGGCCAGCAGGATGTTGAGCGCGATCTCGTTCGGCGTCTTCTGCCGGTTCGCGCCTTCGACCAGGGCGATCATCCGGTCGACGAAGCTCTCGCCGGGCTTCTGCGTGATCCGCACCACGATCCGGTCGGACAGCACCTTCGTGCCGCCGGTCACCGCCGAGCGGTCACCGCCGGACTCGCGGATCACCGGCGCGGACTCGCCGGTGATCACCGACTCGTCCACCGAGGCGATGCCCGCCACCACGTCGCCGTCGCCGGGGATGGTCTCCCCCGCCTCGACGACGACGAAGTCGCCCTGCCTGAGCTCGGACGCGCCGACCACGTCCGCCTCGGCGGAGGTCCGGCTCCTGAGGCGGCGCGCGGTGGTGTCGTGCCTGGCCGCGCGCAGTGCGGCGGCCTGGGCCTTGCCCCGGCCTTCGGCGACGGCCTCGGCAAGGTTGGCGAAGACGACGGTCAGCCACAGCCACACGACGGTGGCCCAGGCGAACCACGAGGGGTCGCCGATCGCGAGCACGGTGGTGAACACCGCGCCGATCTCGACGATGAACATGACCGGGTTGTGCCACATGGTCGCCGGATTGAGCTTCCGCAGCGCGTCCGGCAGGGCGCGGATCAGCTGCTTGGGGTCGAGCAGGCCGCCGCCGATCTTGCCGTTCTTCGGGGCCGGTGCCTGGCTCGGTGTCTCGAGCACATGCGTTGACATGTCTAGGACAGTCCTTCCGCGAGCGGTCCGAGCGCCAGCGCCGGGAGGAAGGTGAGGGCGACCAGGATGATCGTCACGCCGACGACCATGCCGACGAACTGCGGCCGGTGGGTGGGCAGCGTGCCCGCGCCCGCCGGCCGGGGCGTCTGCTGGGCCAATGCCCCGGCCAGCGCCAGGACGAGCACGATCGGCAGGAACCGGCCGAAGGCCATGCACAGGCCGAGCGTGGTGTTGTGGAACGTGGTGTTCACGCTGACGCCGGCGAAGGCGGAGCCGTTGTTGTTGGACGCGCTGGTGTAGGCGTACAGGATCTCCGACAGTCCGTGCGGGCCGCCGTTGAGCATCGCCGCGCGGCCCGCCTCGGTGCCCATCGCCACCGCCGTGCCCACCAGCACCAGCGCCGGTGTGACCAGGAAGTACAGCGAGGCGAGCTTGATCTCGCGGGCGCCGATCCTCTTGCCCAGGTACTCGGGCGTGCGGCCGACCATCAGGCCCGCCACGAACACCGTGATCACGGCCAGGATCAGGATGCCGTACAGGCCCGCGCCGACGCCGCCGGGCGCCACCTCGCCGAGCAGCATGTTGAAGATCAGCATGCCGCCGCCGATGGCCGTGTAGGAGTCATGGGCGGAGTCGACCGCGCCCGTGGAGGTCAGGGTGGTGGCGGAGGCGAACAGGGCGGAGTTCGAGGTGCCGAAGCGGGCCTCACGGCCCTCCATCGCCGCTCCGACGGCCTGCGGTACGGTGCCGCCCGCGCTCAGCTCCGCCCAGCCGGTCACGCCGATGCTGAGGATCGCGATGATCGCCATCACGCTCACGATGGCGTAGCCCTGGCGGTCGTCGCCCACCATGCGGCCGAACGTGCGCGGCAGGCAGGAGGCGATCACCGTCATCAGGAGGATGGTCAGCCAGTTGGTCCACGCGGTGGGGTTCTCGAACGGGTGGGCGGAGTTGACGTTGAAGACGCCGCCGCCGTTGGTGCCCAGGTCCTTGATGGCCTCCTGACTGGCCACCGCGCCCGGCGTGAACGTCTGCTCGCCGCCGGTCAGCGTCGTCCAGGTGCCGTGTCCGGCGAACGTCTGGACGGCGCCGCCCGCCACCAGCAGCACAGCCGCGACGAACGCGATCGGCAGCAGGATGCGCAGGGTGCCGCGGACCAGATCCACCCAGAAGTTGCCGAGCGTGTCGCTCTTCGTGCGGGCGAACCCGCGCACCAGGGCCATGGCCACCGCCATGCCGACCGCGGCGGAGACGAAGTTCTGCACGGCCAGGCCCGCGGTCTGCACCACGTGGCCCATGGTCGTCTCACCCGCGTACGCCTGCCAGTTGGTGTTGGTGACGAAGCTGACGGCGGTGTTCCAGGCCAGCGGGGGCTCGACGGGCCGCATGTCCAGGGACAGGAACAGGTGGCTCTGCAGCCGCTGCAGGCCGTACAGGAACAGGATCGACAGCACCGAGAACGCCAGCACGCCGCGCGCGTAGACGCTCCAGCGCTGCTCGGTGTCCGGTCGTACGCCGAGCAGCCGGAAGATGACCCGCTCGACGCGGGAGTGCCTGGTGCCGGTGTAGACGCGGTACATGTAGTCGCCCAGCGGCCGGTAGCACAGGGCCAGGGCCAGCAGCAGGGACGCGATGAACACGATCCCCGCCAGAGCCGGGGACATCAGAACCGCTCCGGGAACAGCAGTGCCGCGACCATGAAGACCACCAGGCCGGCGAGCACGACCAGACCGGTGGCGTTGACGGCGCTCACAGTCGCTCCACCGCCTTCACGCCCAACTCCAGGATCACGAAGACCGTGATCGTCAGTGCGACGAAGATGACGTCTGCCATCCCACTCCTCAACTCCGTGGTCGGGGTTCGAGTCGCCCTCGCCGGGCGCCTGCGAGCTCAGCAAATCCCGGAATTTGAGTGGTTTGACGGTTCTTGACGGGTTCCATACGGCTATCGCCTGAATATTGACGGCATCCCTACGCTTCGCCGGAAAACGGCCGCGCGGGTCCACACGCCCGTCCGGGGACCGGTATGACCGGCGACAAGATCGACGGTACGGTAAGCCCGGCCGGAGCCGAGCCGGTGCCGGGGCCGTTCGCGTCGTGACCACCTCAGGAGGAGCAGATGGGAAAGCTGATCCCCGCCGCGCTCGCGCTGGCGCTGCTGGCGTCCGCGAACGCCGGCCCCGCCCTGGCCGCCGCGCCCGGGCTCGTGCGGGTGGACCAGGTCGGTTACTGGCCGGGCGAGAGCCAGCACGCCTATCTGATGACGCGCGGCGGGGCCGGGCGCTTCACCGTGGTCGACCGGCGCGGCCGGGTGGTGCTCACCGGGCGGGCGGGCCGCGACCGGGGCGCGTGGAACAGCCGCTACCCGCACGTCTACGACCTCGACCTGACCCGGCTGCGCACCCCCGGCCGCTACCGGGTCAAGGCCGGCGGAGCGACGTCGGCCGAGTTCGGGATCGCGCCGGCCCAGAATCCGGCGGCCAAGGTGCTGGGCTTCCTCGGCCTGCAGCGCGACGGCGCCGACGCGCCGCGCGAGCCGAGCCACCGCAACGACCGGGCCGCCTCCGTCTACGACTGGCCCACGTTCACCGGCCCGGAGACCGACGAGATCAAGGGCAGGCTGACGAAGATCGGCGGGCCGGTCGACGTCGAGGGCGGCTGGTTCGACGCGGGCGACTACCTCAAGTTCACCCACATCCAGGCGTACGTGGACACGCTGCTGTGGGCCGCGCAGCGGGACGGGAAGGTCACCGGCTCCGCCCTGCGGAAGGAAGCCGACCATGGACTGAAATATCTGGACAAGATGTGGGATGAGGAGTCGAAGACCCTCTACATCCAAGTCGGCATCGGCGCCGGCGACGCCAAGGGCACCTTCGTCGGCGACCACGACATCTGGCGCCTGCCCGAGGCCGACGACAACGACCGGGCCAAGACGCACCGGTTCATCCGCCATCGCCCGGTCTTCCGCGCCGCCGCCCCCGGCAAGCAGGTCAGCCCGAACCTGGCCGGCCGCACGGCCGCCGCCTTCGCCCTGGCCGCCCAGCTCGAACCGTCTGTCGAGCGCGCCACCCGGCTGCTCGACCAGGCCGCCTCCCTGTACGCGATGGCCAGGACCACCGGCGTGGACCGGCTGGTGACCTCCCTGCCGCACGCCTTCTACCCCGAGAGCGTCTGGCGGGACGACATGCAACTAGGCGGCGCCGAGCTGGCCCTGGCCGCGCAGCGCCTGCGCGACCCGCGTGCCGGGCGCTGGCTGGCGGAGGCGGCCCGCTGGGCGCGCGGCTACCTGGACGAGGAGCCGGGCGACACGCTCAACCTGTACGACGTGAGCGCGCTGGCCCACGCCGACCTCGTCAAGGCCATGCGCGCGGCCGGGACCACCGGGACCACCGGGACCACCGGGCTCGCCGTCTCCGAGGCCGACCTGATCGCCGGGCTCAAGGCCCAGCTCGACCTCGGGGCTCGCCGGGCCGCCGCGGACCCGTTCCGTGCCGGGGCGCGCTATGACGAGTTCGACGCCGTACCGCACGCGTTCGGCCTGGCCGCCACCGCGCGCCTGTACCGGTCGGTGACCGGCGACGGCGCCTACGACGCCTTCGGCACCCAGCAGCGCAACTGGGCGCTGGGCGCGAACCCGTGGGGCG
This sequence comes from Nonomuraea glycinis, assembly GCF_035920485.1. GTDB lineage: Bacteria > Actinomycetota > Actinomycetes > Streptosporangiales > Streptosporangiaceae > Nonomuraea > Nonomuraea glycinis. Next base: position 5,814,779 of record NZ_CP109166.1, on the reverse strand, counting down.
TGTCCTTCATCGCCGGGGTGGGCCGGCGCTCGATCGCCTGCCCGCACCACCAGATCGCCAGCATCACCGGCAAGCCCGCCACGGGCGCCGTCGTCAACGGGCCCAACGACGCGAAACTCTTCAAGGACGGCCTGGGCGAGCACGTCGAGGAGATGCCCGCCTGCCCGGCCGGCGGCGTGGACCGCTACGAGCGCTTCACCGGACACGGCAGCCGCTTCGCCGATGACGTGCGCTCCTGGCAGGCTTCCGAACCGGCCGACGACTTCGCGGCGATCGCCCTGTACGCCCTCACGTTGACATCAAGCTGACCCCCCCTCTGCACGCCCTCACCCTGACATCGAGCTGAACCCCCGCGCCGGTCGAAGGCCAAGGCTGAGAAGGTCCGCAGCGCCACCTGCCCACCGGGCCGCATCTGGAGAGGTCAGGTCGGTCCAGGACCGGGCGGCGGCCAGGGGGTCACGCGACCGAGCTGGGCGGGGACCGGTTTGCCCAGGTACCGCCCGATAGAGAGCCCCGCCTCGGCCACGGCGGACAGGGTGATGCCGGTGCCGACGCCCATCCGGTCCAGCAGGTAGACGAGGTCCTCGGTGGCGATGTTGCCCGTCGCCTCGGGGGCGAAGGGGCAGCCGCCGATGCCTCCGGCGCTGGCGTCCAGGGCGGCCGCCCCGGCCTCCAGAGCGGCCACGGCGTTGGCGTACCCGGTGCTGCGGGTGTTGTGGAAGTGGAAGCGCAGCGGCGCGGCGGTCACCTCACGCACGGCGGTGACCAGCCGGCGCACGTCGGCCGGGGTGCCCACGCCGATCGTGTCGGCCAGCGCCACCTCCTGCGCCCCCGGGCAGCGCGCCACCAGCGAGGCGACGTGGCCCGGGTCCACCTCGCCCTCGAACGGGCAGCCGAACGACGCCCCCACGGTCAGCGTCACGCCGAGCCCGGCGGCGCGGGCCCGCTCGGCGATGCCGCCGAAACCGTCGACGGCCCGGTCCACCGACATGCCCTGGTTGCGCCGGGAGAAGGTCTCGGTCGCCACGACGACGACGTTGACCTCGTCGACGCCGGTCTCCAGCGCCCGGTCCAGGCCGCGTTCGTTCAGCACCAGCCCGGCGTAGCGCAGGCCGGGCACGCGCGGGGCGCGGGCCATGACCTGCTCGGCGTCGGCCATCTGCGGGACCCGCCCGGGATGGACGAAGCTGACCGCCTCGATGCGGCGCACGCCCGCGGCGACGAGTGCCTCCAGGTAGGCGACCTTGGCCGCGGTGGGCACCTGCTCGGGCTCGTTCTGCAGGCCGTCGCGGGGACCGACCTCGATGACTTCTATCGCCACGTTGTATGCAATCTCTTGTCTTATGGAGTGTTGTGCGACAAGATGCTGCCACTTGAGCGAGGAGTTGTATACATGGCGGCCATTGATGATCTCAGAAGCCTCATCTTGGGCGGGCACTACGCTCCGGGTGACCGCCTGGGAGAGGTCGAGCTGGCCGAGACGCTGAACGTCAGCCGCACCCCCGTCCGGGAGGCGCTGCGCCGCCTGGAGGCGGAAGGGCTCGTCGAGGTCACCACGAACAAGGGCGCCCGGGTGGTCGAGTATCCCCGCGTCGACCTGGAGACGATTTTCGAGCTGCGCGCCCGGGTCGAAGGACTGGCCGCCCGCCAGGCGGCCACGACCGCCGCGCAGGACGACGTCGACCGCCTGCACGCGGTGGCGGTGGAGCTGCGCGAGCACGCCGCGCGCGGCGACATCGACGCCGTCTACCGGCTCAACTCCGAGTTCCACCAGAGCCTGGTCCGGCTCGGCGGCAGCACCCTGCTGGTCCAGTCGATCAGCATGCTGATCCACTCTCCCGTCCTGCTGCGCACGTACGGCTCCTTCGACGAGGAGGCCATGGCACGCAGCGTCAACCACCACCTCGAGATCACGGCGGCCATCCGCGCCGGCGATCCCGACTGGGCCGAGGCGGTCATGACGGCCCACCTGTTCTCGGCCCGCGCGTCCTTGCTGGGCCCACGCAACCAGGAGAAGAAGTGATGAGGGGACTCCCGCTCGGTGACATCCGGGTCGTGGAACTGGGGCAGTTGCTCGCCGGACCGTTCTGCGGCCAGCTGCTCGGCGACTTCGGCGCCGAGGTGATCAAGGTCGAGGACCCGGGCAAGGGCGACCCGATGCGCCAGTGGGGCCGGGAGAAGCCGCACGGCAAGTCCCTGTGGTGGCCGGTCGTGGCCCGCAACAAGAAGTCCGTGACCTGCGACCTGCGCACCGAGGCGGGCCAGGACCTCGTGCGCCGGCTGGTCGAGCGGGCCGACGTGCTGCTGGAGAACTTCCGGCCCGGCACCCTCGAACGCTGGGGCATGTCACCGGAGCGGCTGCACGAGATCAACCCCCGGCTGGTGATCACCCGGGTGACCGGCTTCGGCCAGACCGGCCCGTACGCGCCGCGCGCCGGCTACGGATCGATCGGCGAGGCGATGGGCGGCATCCGCTACGTGACCGGCGACCCCGGCCTGCCCCCCTCGCGCGCCGGCGTCTCCCTGGGCGACTCGCTGGCCGCCACCTACGCCTGCATCGGCACCCTCGTCGCCCTGCACGAGCGTGAGAACAGCGGCCAGGGCCAGGTCGTCGACTCGGCGATCTACGAGTCGGTGCTGGCCATGATGGAGTCGCTGGTGCCGGAGTGGCAGCAGGCCGGCTACCAGCGCGAACGCACCGGGCCCGTGCTGCCGAACGTCGCGCCCAGCAACGTCTATCCCACCAAGGACGGCGACAGCATCCTCATCGCCGCCAACCAGGACAGCGTGTTCAGCCGCCTGGCGGCCGCCATGGGCCGGCCGGAGCTGGCCGCGGACGAGCGCTACGCCACCCACGGCGCCCGTGGCGCGAACATGGGCGAGCTCGACGACCTGATCGGCAGATGGACGGCGCGGCTGCCCGCCCAGGAGCTGCTCGACCTGCTGCACGCGGGCGGCGTGCCGGCCGGGCGGATCTACCGCGCGGCGGACATGTTCGACGACCCGCACTTCGCCGCCCGCGAGGCCATCGTCCGGGTCCAGCACCCCGACTTCGGCGAGCTGGCCATGCAGAACGTCGCGCCGAAACTGTCGGCCTCCCCCGGCGCGGTCCGGACCGCGGGACCGGCCCTGGGCGCGCACAACCAGGAGATCTACCACGAACTACTCGGTCTCACCCCCGAGGAGCTGGATCGGCTCACGGCCGACGGAATCATCTAGCGACAAGGAGCGTCGCCATGCGTTACCGCCTCGGCGTGGACGTCGGAGGAACCTTCACCGACATCCTGCTCATCGACGAGCACTCCGGGCGCAGCTACCGCGCCAAGACCGCATCAACCCCCCAAGATCAGTCGATCGGCGTCCTCGCCGGTCTCGAGAAGGCATGCGCCGAGGCGGGCGTCGAGCCCGCCGAGATCGGCGAGATCCTGCACGGCACCACCGTCGCGACCAACGCCATCCTGGAGGGCAAGGGCGCCAGGGTCGGCCTGGTCACCACCGTGGGGTTCCGGCAGGTGCTCCAGATCGCCCGCTCCTACGTGCCGGGCGGCCTGGCCGGCTGGATCATCTGGCCCAAGCCCGAACCGCTCGCCGCCCTGGAGGACACGGTCGAGGCGATCGAGCGGATCGCCGCCGACGGCTCGCTCGTCACCCCGCTCGACGAGGACGACCTCCGGCTCAAGCTCCGCCGCCTGCGTGGCGTCGAGGCGCTCGCGGTCTGCCTCATCCACTCCTACGCCGACGACACGCACGAGCGGAGGGTGGCCGCGCTCGCCGCCGAGGAGCTGCCCGGCGTGCCGGTCTCGATCTCCTCGGCGGTGCTGCCCGAGATGCGGGAGTACGAGCGGACCATCACGACCGTGGCCAACGCCTACGTCCAGCCCCAGGTCGCCGGCTACGTCGCCAACCTGGCGGCGAAGACCGCCGGCAGCGGCGTGGACGGCCGGCTCTCCATCCTGCGCAGCGACGGCGGCCTGTCGTCGGTCGCGGGTGCCGCGGCCGAGCCGGTCAACCTGCTGCTGTCCGGCCCGGCCGGCGGCGTGACCGGCGCCACCTGGTTCGCCGAACAGGCCGGGTTCCACGACTTCCTGACCTTCGACATGGGCGGCACCTCCACCGACGTGGCGCTCGTGGAGAACCTGCGACCCAGGATCGGCCGCGAGACGCGGGTCCGCGACCTGGTCGTCCGCTCCGCCTCGGTGGACGTACGGACGGTCGGCGCCGGAGGCGGGTCCATCGCGCACGTCCCCGCGCTGACCCGCGCCCTGCGGGTCGGGCCGCAGTCGGCCGGCGCCGTGCCGGGCCCCGCCGCCTACGGCCGCGGCGGCGAGGAGCCGACCGTGACCGACGCCAACGTGGTGCTCGGCTACCTGCCGACCCGGCTGGCCGGCGGCGAGATCGAGCTCGACCGGGACCGGGCCCGCCAGGCGGTGGGCAAGCTGGCCGAGGCCATGGGCCTGCCATCGGTGGAGGCCGCGGCCCAGGGCATCGTGGACATCGTCAACGAGAACATGTTCGGCGCGCTCCGGCTCGTCTCCATCCAGCAGGGCTACGACCCGCGTGACTTCGCGCTCGTCGCCTTCGGTGGCGCCGGCCCGCTGCACGCCAACGCCCTCGGCAAGCTGACGGGCTCCTGGCCGGTCATCATCCCGCCCTCCCCCGGCGTGCTCTGCGCGTACGGCGACGCCACCACCAGCCTGCGGGACGAGGCCGCCCGCACCTACATCCGCCGCTTCTCCCAGCTGACCGACACCGAGCTCAAGGAACTCCTCACCGAGCTGGCCGAGGCCGCCACCCGCGACCTCGAATCCGACGTGGCCGAGATCGTCTACCAGGTGGACGTCCGCTACCACGGCCAGGGCTTCGAGATCCCGATCACCGTCGACCTCGACACCGGAATGAAGGCGCTCGGCGAGCGGTTCGACGCCGAGCACGAACGGCTCTTCTCCTTCCTGCTCGGCAACGAGCACGAGCTCGTCAGCGCCCGGGCGATGGTCAGCGGCCCGCGCCCGAACGTCCAGCCGATCCAGCTGGAGCAGGCCACCGCCGACCCCGAGCCGGTCGGCAGCCACGACGTCTGGATCGACGGAGGCTGGACGACCGCCGCCGAGTACGACCGGACGGCGCTGCGCGCGGGATCAGTGGTCACCGGCCCCGCGATCGTCGTCGAGATGGACTCCACCACGCTGATCCTGCCCGGGCACGCCGCCCGCGTGCACGAGAGCGGCTGCCTGCTGATTCGCCCCCTGGAGGCATGATGGCCCAGATCATCGAGACCGCGACGGCACCGCTCGCCCGCGTGCCCGTCGACCCCATCACTCTCGACATCGTCGAGAACGCGCTGCGCAACGCCCGCCACGAGATGGACGAGGTGCTCTTCCGCACGGCGCTGTCCCCCGGCATCCGCGAGCAGCACGACGAGTTCCCGCTGATCGGCGACCCGTCGGGGCGGATGGTCGTGGGCCAGTTCGGGCTGTCCATCCCGGCGCTGCTCGACCGGTTCGACGGGACCATCGAGGAGGGCGACGTCCTGCTCACCTCCGACCCCTACTCCTGTGACGGCGCCATCAGCCACGCCAACGACTGGCTGGTCGTGATGCCCATCTTCGTCGACGGCAGGGTCGTCGGCTGGTCGTCGATGTTCGGCCACATGTCCGACGTGGGCGGCAAGACCGCCTGCTCGATGCCGACCGACGCGCGCACCATCTACGAGGAGGGCGTCGTCATCCCGCCCTTCAAGCTCTACGCCAAGGGCGTGCTGAACGAGGACGCGCTGCGCGTCATCCTCAACCAGGTGCGCCAGCCCGACTGGAACCGCGCCGACCTCAACGGCATCGTGGCGGCGTGCCGCACCGCCTCGCGGCGCATCCAGGAACTGTGCGCCCGGTTCGGCGCCGAGACCTACACCTCCGCGCTGGAGGCGCTGCTGCGGCGCAACTACGACGCCATGAAGGTGCTGCTCGCCACCCTCTTCGAGGACGGCGAGACGCTCACCTTCACCGACTACATCTGCGACGACGGCCGCGGCCACGGCCCGTTCAAGCTGGTGCTGTCGCTCACCCGCACCGGTGAGAAGGTGCTGCTCGACTTCACCGGCAGCGCCCCGCAGGCCGAGGGGCCGATCAACTACTACATCAACGAGAACCTCGCCCGGATGTTCTTCGGCATCTACCTGATCACCGTGGCCGACCCGCAGATCCTCTGGAACGACGGCTTCTACCCGCTGGTGGACGTGCGCATCCCCGACGGCAGCTTCTGGAAGCCGGCTTTCCCGGCCGCGCTCAACGGCCGCAACCACGGCATCGGCCGGCTGTTCGACCTGTTCGGCGGGCTGCTCGGGCAGAAGACGCCCGAGCTGCTCAACGCCGCCGGCTTCTCCTCCTCACCCCACTTCATGTACGCGGGTGACGGGTTCCAGCTCTACTCCATCGGCTTCGGCGGCATCCCCGGCAGGCCGATCGGCGACGGGCCCGACGGGCACTCGCTGTGGCCGTCGTTCACCAACATCCCGTGCGAGTTCCTGGAGTCGTACTATCCGCTGCGGATCGAGCGCTGGGAGACCGTCGCCGACACCGGCGGCGCGGGCCTGCACCGCGGCGGCAACGGCGTGGACGTCGCCTACCGCTTCCTCAAGCCGGGCACGATCGCCATCCACGACGACCGCTGGCTCACCTACCCGTGGGGCGTCAACGGCGGCGAGCCAGGAGCGCGCGGGCGCAAGTGGATCGAGCGGGCCTCGGGTGAGGTCGAGATCCTGCCGAGCAAGGTCCACGACGTCGAGGTACGGCCGGACGACGTGCTGCACTTCGTCACCTGGGGCGGCGGCGGGTGGGGCGACCCACTGGCCCGCGATCCCGGCCTGGTCGGCCTGGAGGTCAGGCGCGGGCTGGTGACCCCCGGCGGAGCACGCCGCTTCGGCGTGGTGTGCGCCGCCGACGGCACGATCGACGACGAGGCCACGGCCGGGCTGCGCGAGCGGCTGCGTACGGGCAGAGGCGAGCTGCCGGTGTTCGACATGGGCCCGCCGCTGGCGGAGATCCTCGCCCGCTGCGAGGAGGAGACCGGCCTGCCCGCTCCCACACCGCCGCCGGTCCGGGTGTGATCAGGCCCCATGAGGAGGTGTTCGGGCGTTCGCTGGAGTTCGGCGAGCGCCCGGCGCTGATCCTCATCGACCTGATGCGCGCCTACTTCGAGCCGGGCGCCGAGCTGTACCTCGGCTCGCGCGACTGCCTCGACGCGGCGGCCCGGGTGCTGGCCGCCGCCCGCACGGCCGGCGTGCCGGTCGTGCACACCCGGGTGGCGTACGGCCCCGGCGGGATCGACGGCGGCCTGTTCTTCCGCAAGGTCGCGCCGCTGCGGCACCTGGTCGGCGACCACCCGCTCGGCGCGCTCATGCCCGAGGTCGCACCGGAGCCGGCCGAGCTGGTGATCGTCAAGCAGTACGCGAGCGCGTTCTTCGGCAGCCCGCTCGCCTCGGCGCTGACCGCGTCGCGGGTGGACACCCTGGTGATCGCCGGGGTGTCCACCAGCGGATGCGTGCGGGCGACCGCCGTGGACGCCATCCAGCACGGGTTCGTGCCGATCGTGGTGCGCCAGGCCGTGGGAGACCGCGCACCGGGCCCCCACGAAGCCGGCCTCTTCGACATCCAGGCGAAGTACGGCGAGGTCTGGGAGGAGGCCGACGTCATCGCCAGACTCTGAGACGGCGGATCGCCGGTACTGCAGGACGATGCGGTCAGAACGGTGCCGCCAGACCGGTGCCGCCAGGTGGATTCGGCACCATCTTGGCACACCGGCCATGCGGTGGCGTTTGTGCGATCCCCCCAACTCCGGCGGCGAAACACGCTTAGCCCCCGCCATTCCGGTCACCACGGGCACCCGAGAGGATGGATTCGGACGGTCATGTTCTCCGAGTTCGAAGGGCCCGCTCAGTGTTCAGTCGTGTCGCCATCGTCAACCGTGGTGAAGCCGCCATGCGGCTCATCCATGCCGTTCGGGATCTAGCCGCGGAGACGGGGACACGGATCGAGACCGTCGCCCTCTATACGGACTCCGACCGTACGGCCACCTTCGTGCGCGAGGCGGACATCGCCTACGACCTGGGGCCCGCCGCGAAGCGGCCCTACCTGGACCACGACGTGCTCAGGCGAGCCCTGGTGGAGACCGGCGCGGACGCGGCCTGGGTCGGCTGGGGGTTCGTGGCGGAGGATCCGGCGTTCGCCGAGTTGTGCGCCGAGATCGGCGTGACGTTCGTCGGCCCGAGCGCCGAGGCGATGCGCAAGCTGGGCGACAAGATCGGCTCGAAGCTGATCGCCGAAGAGGTCGGCGTGCCCGTCGCGCCGTGGAGCCGCGGCCCGGTGGACACGCTGGCGGCGGCCAAGGTGGCGGCGGACCGGATCGGCTACCCGTTGATGCTGAAGGCGACGGCGGGCGGCGGTGGCCGCGGCATCCGGATGGTCGCCGACGCCGCCGAGCTGACCCAGGCGTACGAGCTGACGCGGCAGGAGGCCGCGCGCGCGTTCGGCAGCGGCGTGGTGTTCCTGGAGCGCCTGGTGACGGGCGCCCGGCACGTCGAGGTGCAGGTGATCGCGGACGGTCAGGGCACCGCGTGGGCGCTGGGCGTGCGCGACTGCTCCGTGCAGCGGCGCAACCAGAAGATCATCGAGGAGTCGGCCTCCCCCGTTCTCGCCGCCGATCAGGTCGCCGAGCTCAAGGCGGCGGCCGAGCGGCTCGTGCTGGCGGTGGACTACCAGGGCGCGGGCACCGTCGAGTTCCTCTACCACCCCGGTGAGCGGCTGTTCGCGTTCCTGGAGGTGAACACGCGCCTGCAGGTCGAGCACCCGATCACCGAGATCACCACCGGCGTCGACCTGGTGAAGGCCCAGTTGCACGTCGCGGCGGGCGGCAAGCTCGAAGGCGAGGCGCCCGAGGAATGGGGGCACGCCGTCGAGGCGCGGCTCAACGGCGAGGACCCCGACCGCGACTTCGCCCCCTCCCCCGGCCGGATCGCCCGGCTGGCGCTGCCCAGCGGCCCCGGCATCCGGGTGGACACCGGGTTCAGCGAGGGGGACACGATCCCCGCCGACTTCGACTCGATGATCGCCAAGATCATCGCGCACGGCCGGGACCGCACGGAGGCGCTGGCCCGCCTGCGCCGGGCGATGACGCAGACGACCGTCATCATCGAGGGCGGCGTGACGAACAAGGGCTTCGTCCGCATGCTGCTGGACGAGCCCGCGGTGATCGACGGGTCCGCCGACACCGGCTGGATCGACCGCGTCCGCGCCCAGGGCGCCCTGGTGTCGCACCAGCACTCCGCGATCGCGCTGATCGCCGCCGCCGTCGAGGCGTACGAGGACGAGGAGGCCGTGACACGGCAGCGTTTCCTGGCCACCGCGCACGGCGGCCGGCCGCAGTCGCAGCACGAGAGCGGCCGCGCGCTGGAGCTGAAGCTCCGCGACGTCGGCTACCGCGTCCAGGTCGCCCGCACCGGCGGCCACCGGTTCCGCGTCGGCCTGTCGGCGGGCGGTCCCGAGCACGTGGTCGACGTCGACATCGAGCGCTTCGACGAGCACACCGGCCAGATCATCGTGAACGGTGTCCGCTTCAAGGTCGTCACGAGCACGCACGGCCCGATCCACCTGGTCGAGGTCGACGGCGTCACGCACCGGATCAGCCGCGACGAGGGCGGCATCGTCCGCTCGCCCGTGCCCGCGCTCGTGGTGGCCACCCCGCTGCAGGCGGGCGACGAGGTCGAGGCCGGGGCGCCGCTGCTCGTGGTCGAGAGCATGAAGATGGAGACGGTGCTGCGCGCGCCGTTCCGCGGCCGGGTGCGGGAGCTCGCCGTGTCGGTCGGCAGCCAGGTGGAGGCGGGTGCCCGCCTGCTGCGCCTGGAGCCGCTGGGTGACGACGACGAGGCGGCCGGTCCCGCGGCCGCGACCAAGGAGGTCGAGCTGGACCTGCCGGCCGAGCCGGCGAACGTGCCCGCGGCCGAGCGGGCCGCGCGTGGCCTGCAGGACCTGCGCAGCCTCCTGCTGGGCTTCGACATCGACTCGCAGGACGAGCAGCGCCTGCTCACCACTTACCTGGCCGCGCGCGCCGAGCTCGTCGCGCGGGGCGGGCACGAGCTGGCCGGCGAGGTCGAGCTGCTGCGCCTGTTCGCCGACCTGGGCGAGCTGAGCCGCAACCGCCCCGCGGGCGAGGACTCCAAGTCCGACTCCGCAGTGCACAGCCCTCGTGAGTACTTCCACACCTACCTGCAGTTCCTCGACCCGGACCGGGCCGGGCTGTCGAAGACCTTCCAGCAGCGGCTCACGCAGGTGCTGTCCCATTACGGCGTCGACGGCCTGGACCGCACGCCGGAGCTGGAGGACGCGGTCTTCCGGATCTTCCTGGCCCAGCGGCGCGCGTCCGCCGACGTCGCCGTGGTGACGACCCTGCTGCGCCAGTGGGTGGCGGAGGGCCCGCCCACCGAGGCGGAGCGCGTCACCGTCGGCCTGGCGCTGGAGCACCTGGTCGCCGCCACCCAGGTCCGGTTCCCGGCCGTCGCGGACCTGGCGCGCGGCGTGGTGTTCGCCTGGTTCGCCCAGCCAGTGCTGCGCCGCACCCGCGCCAAGGTCTACACGGCCGTACGCAAGCACCTGCGCCACCTCGACCAGCACCCCGACGCGCCCGACCGGGCCGAGCGGATCTCCGCGATGGTCGCCAGCCCCGAGCCGCTCGTCCGGCTGGTCGGCCAGCGGATCGGCCGCGAAGGCGTGGACCCGCTGCCGCTGCTGGAGGTGCTGAGCCGCCGCTACTACGGCAACCGCGCGCTGCGCGACATCCGGGCGAGCAGGATGGTCGGCTGCACGTTCGTCGTCGCCGACCACCGCACCGCGGCCGGTGACGGCCGGGTCGTGACCACCGCGGTCGACTTCCAGGCGCTGCCGGAGGCGGTCAAGGCGGTCGACGAGTTCGCCCGGGACGGCGAGCTGGTGGCCGACGTCTACCTGTCCTGGCCGGACGGCCCGAGCGACCCCGATGAGATGGCCACCCGCCTGCGCGCGGTGCTGGTGGCGCAGCAGCCGTCGAACCGGGTCAGCCGCATCACCACGACCGTCGCGGGCAACAGCGGCGCCGTCATGCACCACCACTTCACCTTCCGGCCCTCTCCTGAGGGCTTCGTGGAGGAGCGGCTGCTGCGCGGGCTGCACCCGCGCATCGCCGAGCGGATGCAGCTGGAGCGGCTGCGCGCCTTCGACCTCACCCGGCTGCCCTCGCCCGACGAGGAGGTCTACCTCTTCCGGGCGGCGGCCCGGCAGAACCCGTCCGACGAGCGTCTTGTCGCCCTGGGGCAGGTCCGCGACCTGACCCCGCTGCGCGACGACGACGGCAGGCTGGTCGCGCTGCCCGCCGCCGAGGACACCCTGACCACCTGCCTGGACGCCATCCGCCGAGCCAGGAAGCCCGGCGCGAAGACGTCCGCCACGAACCGGATCGTCATCTACGTGTGGCCGCCGACCGACTTCTCGCCGGAGGACCTCAACACCGTGGCCAAGCGCGTGCTGCCGGCCACGGCGGGCGCGGGCCTGGAGGAGGTGCTGTTCCTCGGCCGGCGCCGCGACAGCGCCACCGGCGAGCTCGTCGACATCGCCGTCCGGATCGGCTACGACGTCGGCTCCGGCGTGCAGTTGTCCGTCGTGCCGCCGCCGACCGAGCCCATCGAGCCGCTGGACGACTACCGCCAGGAAGTGCTGCGCGCGCACAGCCGGGGCACCCACTACCCGTACGAGCTGACCGGCATGCTCGCCGGGCCGTTCGGCTCGTTCACCGAGTACGACCTGGACGAGCAGGCGAAGCTGGTGCCGGTGAACCGCCCCAAGGGGCGCAACACCGCCGCGCTCGTCGCGGGGGTGGTGAGCACGCCCACGCCGCGCCACCCGGAGGGCATGACCCGCGTCGTGCTGCTGGGCGACCCGACGAAGGCGCTCGGCGCGGTGTCCGAGCCCGAGTGCGCGCGGGTGATCGCCGCGCTCGACCTGGCCGAGCGGATGCGGGTGCCGCTGGAGTGGTTCGCGCTGTCCGCGGGCGCCCGGATCTCGATGTCGTCCGGCACCGAGAACATGGACTGGGTGGCCGCCGCGCTGAAGCGGATCGTGACCTTCACCCAGGACGGCGGCGAGATCAACGTCGTGGTCGCGGGCATCAACGTCGGCGCCCAGCCCTACTGGAACGCCGAGGCCACGATGCTCATGCACACCAAGGGCATCCTGGTGATGACACCGGACTCGGCGATGGTGCTGACCGGCAAGCAGTCGCTCGACTTCTCCGGCGGCGTGTCCGCCGAGGACAACCACGGCATCGGCGGCTACGACCGGATCATGGGCCCGAACGGCCAGGCCCAATACTGGGCGCCGGACATCCGGGGCGCGATGGACGTCCTGATGTCGCACTACGAGCACAGCTACGTCGCGCCGGGCGAGAGCGGGCCGCGCAAGACGGTCACCAGCGACCCGGTGGACCGCGACGTGTCGACGTTCCCGCACGCCGCGCCGGACAGCGACTTCACCACGGTGGGCGAGATCTTCTCCGTCGAGTCCAACCCGGACCGCAAGAAGCCCTTCGACATCCGTACGGTCATGCGCGCGCTGGCCGATCAGGACCACCCGGTGCTGGAGCGGTGGGCGGGCATGGCGGACGCGGACACCGCCGCGGTCCAGGATGTCCACCTCGGCGGTCAGCCGGTGTGCCTGCTGGGCATCGAGTCCCGGTCGGTGCCGCGGCGCGGCTTCCCGCCCACCGACGGCCCGGACACCTACACCGCGGGCACCTTGTTCCCGCAGTCGTCCAGAAAGGCCGCCCGGGCCATCAACGCCGCCAGCGGCAACCGCCCGCTGGTCGTGCTGGCCAACCTGTCGGGGTTCGACGGGTCGCCCGAGTCGATGCGCAAGCTGCAGCTGGAGTACGGCGCGGAGATCGGCCGCGCGGTGGTGAACTTCAAGGGCCCGATCGTGTTCTGCGTGATCTCGCGCTACCACGGCGGCGCCTTCGTGGTGTTCTCCAAGGCGCTCAACCCGAACCTGACCGTGCTCGCGGTCGAGGGCTCGTTCGCCTCGGTGCTCGGCGGCGCTCCGGCCGCCGCGGTGGTCTTCGCGCGTGACGTCGACAAGCGGACCGGCAACGACCCGCGCGTGCGGGCGCTCGCCGCCCGCGCCGCGGAGGCGCCGGCCGCCACGCGCGCCGCGCTGGCCGCCGAACTCGCCGAGCTGCGGTCGTCCGTACGGGCGGAGAAGCTCACCGAGGTGGCCACCGAGTTCGACCGGGTGCACAGCATCCAGCGAGCGGTCGACGTCGGCTCGGTGGACGCGATCATCAGCGGCGCCGAGCTGCGGCCGCGGATCATCGAGGCGATCGAGAAGGGCCTCGCCCGGCGGTCCTGACCCGCTCCGGCAACCGGACGCCCGCGCCTGACCGGTGCGGGCGTCCGGCGTTCTCAGTCAGCGATGTAGCTGATCGAGCGAACCTCGTGGCCCCGGGTCTTCGAGCCGCGTACGTGCATGAACATCGCGCCGCCGTCGTAGGAGTAAGCGCACGAGTAGCCCTTCGGCTCCTTCGAGCAGCCCTGCCAGTGGTGGGTGACGCCGCGCGGGTCGTACGTCACCTTGAACAGGGTCTTGACCGCGCCGGTGCCCGCGACCTCCAGGGCGCTGTACCTGTCGGCCCGCTTCCAGGCGGTGAACAGGTGCGCGGCCGCGGCGGACGGCTTGACGACGTGCCGCGACAGGTAAACCTTGGTGACCTTCGAGCCGGTCACGACCATCGCGATGCCGTTGAGCCCGCCGGGCACCCGCACGCTGGTGTGGACGTACCGGCACACGTTGCCGGCGCAGCCGGCGAAGCGGTCGGGCGCGCGGTAGACGTAGGTGAAGATCTTGGCGACGGCGGCGGGAGTGGCCACCTTCGCGGCGGCCGTGCGGTCGCCGGCCTGCCAGGCGCGGAACAGGCCGTTCGCCGCCTTGCCGGGGGCGGCGGACAGGGGAGAAGCGGAGGCGGCGGGGGTGAGCGTCAGGGCCGCGGCCACCGCGAGAACGGTGCCGCCCAGAGCCAGTCGTTTGAACACAGGTTGACCTTAGACGCAGCGCCTTGCGCGGCGTTTGCCCTCGGCTTGCACGGCACCGACGCCGGTGAAAACACGGTCAAGGCGCGGGCGGGAAACCCTGTGGAGATGGTTCTGGAGAAAGTCGCGGGGGGAGGTAGAGCAGACGAGAACAGAGGAGGGATCACCATGTCAGTTCTGCGCTTTCTGACCATGACGTTCAGCGGACGGTCGGCTGACCCGCCCGATCTCTATCCCGACGACGACAGCGGGTCGTCACACCACCGCCGCCGTCGCCACCGCTGACGGATACCCGGCCGCTCACCCCGCCTGCGCCCCCGCCGCGGGGCGGGGGAAGTGGCGGGGGCGTCCTGTCAGCGGGGTCGTCTGCTGCGGGTGTCCCGCTCGCGGCGGACCGTCGGCCGCCTGCCCTTGATGGTGGCCCGCCGGAGGGCGTCGATCACCTCGTCGGCCGCCTCCTGCGGCACCTCCACCAGCGAGAACCGGTCGGCGATCTCGATCGCGCCGATGTCGCGGCCGCTCAGGCTCGACTCGCCGGCGATCGCACCGACCAGGTCCTGCGGCCGGATGCCGGCGCTGCGCCCCACGCTGAAGAACAGGCGCGCCATGCCACTCGCCGGCCCGCGACCGTACCGCTCGCGGTCCTGGCCGCCGCCCTCCCGCTGCCCACGCCGCTGGTCCACGGAGCGCTGGGCCACCTCGGGGATCTCCTGCTCGTCGAGCGCGGCCCCGCTGGCCTCGTGGGCCAGCTTGACCGCGGCGAGCGCCACCTCCATGAGGTCGAACTCGTCGGCGAGCGACTCGACCACGACGTGGAAGGGCTCCAGGTCGTCCTGGAGGAGGCATTCCTCCAGCGCGGCCCGGGTCAGCTCCATCCGGCGCGCGTGCAGGTCGGCGACGCTCGGCAGCCGCTCCATCTGGATCCGCTGCTTGGTCACCCGCTCGATCGCCTTGAGCATGCGGTGCTCGCGCGGCTCCACCAGGGTCAGGGCGACCCCCTCGCGGCCGGCGCGGCCCACCCTGCCGATGCGGTGCACGTACGCCTCGGGCGCGGACGGGACGTTGTAGTTGACGACGTGGGTGAGCTGCTCGATGTCGAGGCCGCGCGCCGCCACGTCGGTGGCGATGAGCAGGTCGGCGGTGCCGCTCCGCAGCCGCGACATCACCCGGTCGCGCTGCTCCTGCTCCATCCCGCCGTGCAGCGCCTCGGCACGGTAGCCGCGCCCGTTCATCGCCTCGGTGAGCTGGTCGACCTCGTCGCGGGTGCGGCAGAAGATGATCGCCGCCGTCGGCGCCTCGATGTCGAGGAGGCGGCCGAGCGCCGCGGGCTTGTGCGCCCTGGCGACGAGGTAGGCGCTCTGCTCCACCAGCGGCGTCGACTCGCGCTCCGCCGCCGTGCGCCCCATCTCGATCCGTACCGGGTCCCGCAGGTGGCGGCGGGCGATCCCGTCGATGCGCGGCGGCAGCGTCGCGGAGAACAGCACGGTCTGCCGGTCCTCGGGCGTCGCGGCGAGGATGGCCTCGATGTCGTCGGCGAAGCCCATGTCGAGCATCTCGTCCGCCTCGTCCAGCACGACGGTACGCAGGCCCTCCAGGTCGAGCGTCCCCCGGCCGATGTGGTCCAGGGCCCGGCCCGGCGTCGCGACCACGACGTCCACCCCGCGCTTGAGCGCCTGCAACTGCCGGCCGATGGGCGCGCCGCCGTAGATCGGCAGCACCCGGGCGCCCATGATGCGGCCATACCGGTGGAAGGCCTCCGAGACCTGGATGGCCAGCTCCCGCGTGGGCACGAGCACCAGCGTCGTGGGCCCGCCCTCACTGCCGGCGTGCAGCATGCGCTGCAGCACGGGCAGCGCGAACGCCGCGGTCTTGCCGGTGCCCGTCGCCGCCTGGCCGAGCAGGTCATGCCCCTCGACCAGCGGCGGGATCGTCTCCCGCTGGATCGGGGTGGGCTCTTCGTACCCCAGCCCGGACAGCACGTCCAGGAGCTCGGATCGGAGCCCCAGATCGGCGAAGCTGGTCTCGCCTCCGGTCGCGTTCATATCCGTCGCCGACTCATCAGGAACTCCCATACCTACGCCCATACTCCCTGCTACCGGTCATCAAAGGACTCCCCTACAGGCCGGTGCAGGGAGCGTCAACGTGCGAACTGGCTCAGCACGGCCGTCATCGCCGTCCCACCGTGCGCACCGCAGCTCTACCCTTGCACAGAGCCGGGGAACGTCTCGCCCCAGCCCGCGACGGTGGCGTCGCCCTGTGATGGGTGAATCGCCGGAGCCACTCCGGCAAGCTACAACGATCTCACGCCCGGACGACCAGCCGCTACGCGGGCGGCTTCCACGCGCCGCCCACGACGACGCGAGCGGCTGTCACGCGTCGGCCACGACGACGTGTGACAGCCGGACGCTCGCGTCTCGTCAGGCCGCTACGCGGGTGCCGGGGAGCCGGGGCGCCGGAGAATGCGGACCTGGCCGGGGGCCAGGATCGCGTTCTTTGCCAGGGACGGGCCGCGGAGGGGTTCGCCGGAGATCGCGGAGAGGTCGACATCGTGGTCGGTGCGGTTGGTCAGGAACCAGTAGTGCTGCCTCCCATCGGTGCGGACGGCCAGGTCGACCAGGCCGCGGACCTCGGCGGGCAGGTCGGGGACGACACCGCTGACGGTCAGGAGCTCAGGCAGGACGGCGGCCAGGCCGTCCGGGCCGAGCCGGGTGGAGACGTACGACGCCGATCCCGTCCCCGCGCGGCGCAGCGTGATGGCGGGGCGGCCCGCCTGGTCCCCCGTCTTGTAGACGGCCAGCGCCTCGGTCGCGGGGTCGGTACGGTCGATCCGGTCGGTCCAGAGGGAGCCGGTGACGCCGATGTCCAGCTCGACGGTGTCGCCCTCCAGGAGGGGGCCGAACTCCTCGATCCGGATGCCGAGCAGCTCACGCAGGGCCCCGGGGTAGCCGCCGAGCCACACATGGTCGTTCTCGTCGACGATGCCGGAGAAGTAGGTGGTGACGAGATGTCCGCCGGAGGTCACGTACTCCTCCAGCCGCCGGGCCAGCTCGGCGGGCACGACGTGCAGGATCGGCGCCACCAGCAGGTCGTAGCCGGTGAGGTCGCCGGCCGGGTCGATGACGTCGGCGCGGACGCCGGCGGCGAGGAAGGCGGAGTACCAGTCGAGGGCCTCCTGCCGGTAGCGCAGCCGGGAGGTGGGGTGGGAGTCGAGCTCGCTGGCCCACCACGACTCCCAGTCGAACAGGATCGCGGCGTTGGCGGGCTGCCGGAGCGTGCCCGCGATCGGCGCGAGGGCGGCCAGGGTCGCCCCCAGGTCGGCGACCGACCGGAACACCTCGCTGTCCTCGCCCGCGTGCGGGACCATCGCCGAGTGGTACTTCTCGGCGCCGCCCGCCGACTGCCGCCACTGGAAGAAGCAGACCGCGTCCGCGCCGTACGCGACATGCGTGAGGGAGTCGCGGGCCAGGCCGCCGGGCTTCTTGGCCAGGTTGGTCGGCTGCCAGTTGACGGCGCTGGTGGAGTGCTCCATCAGATACCACGGCCGGCCACCGGCGAGCGAGCCGGTGAGGTTGGCCGAGAACGACAGCTCGTCCTGCGCCTGGGGGCCGGTCAGCAGGTAGTGGTCGTTGGAGACGAAGTCGACCTCGCCGGCCCAGTCGGCGTAGTTCATGCCCTTGGTCTCCCCCATGACCATGAAGTTCGTGGTGACGGGGATGGCGGGGGTCAGCTCGCGCAGCACGGCGCTCTCGGCGCGCAGATGGTCCTTGAGCGCGTCGGAGGAGAACCGTTTGAAGTCCAGCTGCTGGGTCGGGTTGGGGTAGGACGCCGCCAGGCGCGGCGGCAGGATCTCGTCCCAGTCGCCGTACCCCTGGGACCAGAACGTCGTCGCCCAGGCGCGGTTCAGCTCCGCCACGGTGCCGTAGCGCGAGCGCAGCCACTCCCGGAAGGCGGCGGCCGCGTCGTCGGAGTAGTCGTAGACGTTGTGGCAGCCGAGCTCGTTGGAGACGTGCCAGGCGGCCAGGGCGGGGTGGCGGCCGTAGCGCTCCGCGAGCGCCCGGGTCAGGCGCAGCGCGTACGAGCGGAAGACCGGCGAGGTCGGCCGCCAGTGCTGCCGCGCGCCGGGCCAGAGCGTGCGGCCGTCCGCGCCGACGGGCAGGATCTCTGGGTACCGGGTCGTCAGCCAGGGCGGGGGCGAGGCGGTGGCGGTGGCCAGGTTGACCGCGACGCCGTTGGCGTGCAGCAGGTCCATCACCTCGTCGAGCCAGTCGAAGTCCCAGGTGTCCTCGCCGGGCTGGATCCGCGCCCAGGAGAAGATCGCCAGCGCGACGATGTTGACCCCGGCCGTCCGCATCGCGCGCACGTCCTCGGCCCAGACCTCGCGGGGCCACTGCTCGGGGTTGTAGTCGGCGCCGAACGCCAGCCGCGCCCGCTCCGGCTCGGACGGCCAGCGCAGCCATCGGCGACCGTGCTCAACTTCCACTGTGACTCCTGCTCTCGACGTCGCCCCCGCCCTCCCCGAGGGCGGGGGCGTCCGGACCGCTACTTGATGGTGAAGCCCTGCTCCTGGCCGTACTTGACGGAGACGTCCTGCCAGGCCTTCAGCCCGTCCTGCAGCGGCATGGCGGAGGTGTACGCCTTGCCGACGGTGTCGTTGAAGACGCTGTTGGCGTACACCTGGAAGGGCAGGTACGTCCAGCCGCCGACGACCTGGGCGGCGGACTCGGCGAGCACCTGGTTGGCCTTCTGGCCGCCGAAGTAGGGGAACTCCTTGTCCAGGAACGCGGAGTCCTGGAGCTGGGCGGTGGTGGCGGGGAAGGCGCCGGCGTCGACGCGGGTCTGCACCCCGGCGTCGACGTTGGCGTACTTGAGGAAGGCGTAGGCGAGGTCCTTCGCGGCGGCGGCCTCGGGGATCGCCAGGGAGCTGCCGCCGTTCTCGGCGGTCGCCTTGCCGCCGGCCTCCCACTGCGGCATGGGGGCGACCTGCCACTTGCCGGCGCCCGCCTTGACGCCGGATTCGAGGTTGGCGGGCATCCACGCGCCGATGACCAGGGTCGCGATGGTGCCGTCGCCCAGGCCCTTGTACCAGGCGTCGCTCCAGCTCCCGACGGGCGCCAGCAGCTTGCCGTCGATGAGCTTCTGCCAGGCGGCGGTGAACTTCTGGGTGCCCGGGTCTGCGAAGTTCACCCCGACGGTGGTGCCGTCGACCGTGTAGGGCTTGCCGCCCGCCTGCCAGATCATGCTGGTGGCGAAGCCGGCGTCGCCGACGTCGTTGGTGATGTACGCCTTCGGGTCGGCCTTGTGCAGTTTCTCCGCGCTGGCGATGTACTCCTCCCAGGTGGCCGGGACCTTGAGGTCGTACTTGTCGAAGACTTCCTTGTTGTAGAACAGCGCCATCGGCCCGGAGTCCATGGGCAGTCCGTAGATGGCCTGACCGGCGTGGACGGAGTTCCACGGGCCGGGGGTGAAGGTGCCCTCCAGCTTTCCGGCGCCGAAGGGGGTCAGGTCGGTCATGGACTTGGCGAGGGCGAACTGCGGCAGCGCGTAATACTCCACCTGGGCGACGTCCGGGACGCCGGAGCCCGCCTTGATCGCGTTCTGCAGCGCGGTGTACTGGTCGTTGCCGGTGCCGGCGTTGACCAGGTTGACCTTGACCTTGGGGTACTTCGCCTGGAAGTCGGCGGCGACCTGCTTGAGGGTCGGCTCCCAGGCCCAGACGGTGATGCTGCCGCCGGCCTCCAGGGCCTTGCTCAGGTCGGCGTCGGAGACGCCCGCGGACGTGGGCGCGGCCGATTCGCCGGCGGGGACGGGACCGCCGGGCGAGCCGCAGCCGGCGGCCACGAGCGACACGGACAGGGCTGCGCCCAGCAGGAGGGCGCGACGACGGGTCATCGTCATGGGGACGGCCTTTCTGATCTTTGCGGGTCTGATCTGTGCGGGGAGGGTCATTCCTTGACGCTTCCGGCGGCCAGGCCCGACTGCCAGTAACGCTGGAGCAGCAGGAACGCCGCGACGAGCGGGACGATCGTGAGCAGCGAGCCGGTGATCACGAGATTGAAGACGGCCTCGCCGCCCGTGGTGGCCGCCTGCTCGTTCCAGGTGTAGAGGCCGAGGGTGAGCGGATACCAGTCGGGGTTCTTCAGCATGATCAGCGGCAGGAAGAAGTTGTTCCAGGTCGCGACCACGTTGAACAGCAGGACCGTGACGAAGCCGGGCGCGAGCAGGGGCAGGCTGATCCGGAAGAAGGTGCGGAACTCGCCCGACCCGTCCACCCGCGCCGACTCCAGGATCTCCTGCGGGACCGCGTCGGCGGAGTAGGTCCACATCAGGTAGAGCCCGAACGGGGAGACCAGCGAGGGGATGATGATCGCCCACGGGGTGTTGGTCAGCCCCATACTGGCGAACATCAGGAAGGTCGGTACGGCCAGCGCGGTGCCGGGCACCGCCACCGCGCCGATCACGGTGGCGAACACCGCCTTCTTGCCGGGGAAGTCGAACTTCGCCAGCCCGTACCCGCCGAGCGTCGCCAGCAGGGTCGCGCCGCCCGCGCCCACGACCACGTACAGCAGGGTGTTCAGCAGCCAGCGGGTGAAGGCCCCGTCCTGGTACGCGAAGGTCGTGGCGATGTTGTCGAACAGCGCGAAGTCACCCGTGAACCACAGGCCGAAGGAGTTCAGCAGCCCCTCCTGCGTCTTGGTGGCGTTGATCACCAGCCAGGCCAGCGGCAGCAGGGTGTAGACCAGCATGAGCGCGGTCAGGACGGTCAGCGTCGCGCTGCGCCGGGTGCGCGCCGGGCGGTGCTTGATCACCAGAGGGCGGGTGGCCATCGGTCAGCTCCCCTTCCGCATGCCGCGCAGCTGGACCGCGTAGGCGATGACCATCGTGATGACGCCCATGACGATGGCGACGGTCGCGGAGTAGTTGTACTGCTGGCCCTCGAAGGACAGCGAGTAGGCGTACACGTTCGGGGTGAAGTAGGTGGTGATCGCGTTCGGCGCCACCGTCTTGAGGATGCTCGGCTCGTTGAACAGCTGGAAGCTGCCGATGATCGAGAAGATCGTGGCGATGACCAGGGCCCCGCGCAGGGCGGGGAGCTTGATCGCCCAGATGATCCGCAGCTGGCCGGCTCCGTCGATCTCGGCGGCCTCGTACAGCGAGGGGTTCACCACCCGCAGCGCCGAGTAGATGATCAGCATGTTGTAGCCCACGAACTCCCAGGTCACGATGTTGCCGATGGAGGCGAGGATGAGGTCGGGCGACAGCGGGTCGGGCAGCGAGGCGCCGAACGCCTCGTTGATGTTGCCGACGAGACCGAACTGCGTCCCGTACATGAAGCCCCACATCAGCGTCGCGACGACGGCGGGCACCGCGTAGGGCAGGAACACCGAGATCCGGAAGAACGCCGCCCCGTACAGCCGCCCGCTGTCGATGGCGAGCGCGACCAGCAGCGCGAGGAACAGCATGATCGGCACCTGGACGGCGAGGAAGGCCGCCACCCGGCCGAACGCGGCCCAGAACTGCGGGTCCTGGAGCACCTTCGTGTAGTTCTCGATGCCGACGAAGGCGGTCCCGCCGATCAGGCGGGTGCGGTAGAGGCTCAGGTAGATCGAGTAGGCGATCGGCGCCAGAAAGACGAGCGCGAACACCACCATGAACGGCCCGACGAACTGCCAGCCGAGCCAGGAGCGGCCCCTGATGCCCCGCCCATGCGCATGACTTCCCGCGACCACCGGGCCACTCCTCTCGTCCCGTCTCATCCCGACGAAATGTTTACGTGAACATTTCGGGGATGTTTACGTAAACTTCTGCTGCGGATGGTGGCAGTCGTCATACCCCGAGGTCAAGAGGCCCGCCACGTTGACAGCCGATGACGGCTCAGCGCAAGATTCGCGACGACAGGGAACGAAGCAGGCAGGAGCGACACCACGATGGATCTGGACCGCCCGGCGTCGACCGGCGGCGCGCGACGGGGCGGCTCGGACATCCCGGGCGGGCGCCGCAAGCAGCGCGTCTCCATGGCCGACGTGGCCAAGCTCGCGGGCGTCTCCTCCCAGACGGTCTCCAGGGTCGCCAACGGCCATGCCGGCGTCATCGGCACCACCCGCGAGCAGGTGCTCGCCGCCATGCGCGAGCTGGGCTACCGGCCCAACAGCGCCGCGCGGGCCCTGCGGTACGGCCGGTTCAACACCATCGGCGTGATCCTCTTCAGCCTGGCCTCGACCGGCAACAGCCGCACCGTGGAGGCCATCGCCACCCACGCGGCGGCCGAGGGCTACGCGATCACCCTGATCCCCCTCGACGTGCCCACCCAGGACAACGTGCTGGGCGCCTTCACCCGGATGGGCGAGCTGGCCGTCGACGCCGTCATCGTCATCCTGGAGGTCCACCTCCTGGACGCCGGCACGGTGACGCTGCCGCCCGGGGTCCACGTCGTCGTGGTGGACTCCGACGCCGGGGATCGCTACAGCGTCGTCGACACCGACCAGGCCGAGGGCACCCGCCTGGCCGTCCGCCACCTGCTCGACCTGGGCCACCGCACCGTCTGGCACGTCACCGGGCCGCGCACCTCCTTCGCCAGTCAGCGCCGCGCCCAGGCCTGGCGCCTGGAGCTGGAGCGGGACGGCCGGCCGGTCCCCCCGCCGCTGCACGGCGACTGGTCCGCCGAGTCGGGCTACGCCGCCGGGCTGGCCCTCGCCGACCGGCCCGACTGCACCGCGGTGTTCGCCGCCAACGACCAGATGGCCCTCGGCCTGCTCCGCGCCTTCCACGAGCGGGGCCGAGCGGTGCCGGCCGAGATCAGCGTCGTCGGCTTCGACGACATCCCCGACGCCGCCTGCTTCGTCCCCCCGCTGACGACCGTCCACCAGGACTTCGCCGAGGTCGGCCGCCGCTGCGTCGAGGGCGCGCTCCGGCAGATCCGCGAGGGCGGCTCCGGCGCCCCCGGCACCGACCTGGTCCCCACCCGCCTGGTGACCCGCGCCAGCACGGCACCGCCCAACAGCTGAGTCGAACACTTTCCGCGACTGTTCAATGACTGAGGGTAAGGTAAAGAATATCAATCCCCCGGTCATGGAGTTCGCATGGAACGAACGGTTCTCGCCGCGATCGCGGAACGCCCCGACGCCGACACGGCGCTCGCCGAGCAGGTCCGCCGGGTCCGCGCGGCCATGGACGACCTCGACGTCCAGCTGCGCTGGACGCACCGCACGCAGGACGCGCTGGCGGTGATCGGCTCGGACGCCTCACTGGCCGGGATGCTGGCCGACTGGGACGCGCCGGGTGCCGAGCAGGTGCTGAGGGCCGTCACGCGGCGCTTCCGCGGCCTGCCGGTCTTCCTCATGACCACCGAGCAGGAGCTCCCCCTGTGGGTGTACGAAGTCATCCAGGGCTATGTGTTCCCCCTGGAGGACACCCCTGACTTCATCGCCGGCCGCATCGCGCACGCCACCGAGGAATACACCGAGCGCATCCTGCCGCCGTTCTTCCGCGCGCTGCGCAAGCTGCAGGACCACCACCAATACTCCTGGCACACCCCCGCGCACGCCGGCGGCGTCGCGTTCCTGAAGTCGCCGGTCGGGCGGGCGTTCTTCGACTTCTACGGCGAGCGCCTGCTCCGCACCGACCTGTCCATCTCCGTCCCCGAGCTGGGCTCGCCCCTGGACCACACCGGCCCGATCGGCGAGGCCGAGCGCAACGCCGCGCGCGTCTTCGGCGCCGACCGCACCTTCTTCGTGATGAACGGCAACGCCACCGCCAACCGCATCGTCGGCCACCACGCGATCGCCCGCGACGAGACCGCCCTGGTGGATCGCAACTGCCACAAGTCGCTCCAGCACGCGCTGACCATCAGCGGCGCACGCCCCGTCTACCTGGTGCCCGAACGCAACGGCCTCGGCCTGGCCGGCCCCATCCCACCCGCGGCGCTACGGGCCGACACCCTGCGCGACCGCCTGTCCGGCCACCCTCTCGCGCGGACCGGCCCGGCCTACGCCGTGATCACCAACTCCACCTACGACGGACTCTGCTACGACGCCGTACGCGTCGCCGAGCTGCTGAGCGAGAGCGTCCCCCGGGTGCACTTCGACGAGGCGTGGTTCGCCTACGCCCGCTTCAACCCGCTCTACACCCGCCGCTACGGCATGGCCGTGGACGAGCGGACGCTGCCGGGGCCGCAGCGTCCCACCGTGTTCACCACCCAGTCCACGCACAAGCTCCTGGCGGCGTTGTCGCAGTCGGCGATGCTGCACGTCCGGCCGGCCGAGCGCGCCCCGGTGGACTACGAGCGGCTCAACGAGACCTACCTGATGCACTGCTCCACCTCGCCGCTCTACCCGATGATCGCCTCGCTCGACGTGGCGGCCGGGATGATGGACGGCCCGTCCGGGCCGTACCTCACGGGCGAGGCCATCATCGAGGCCGTACGCTTCCGCCAGGCCATGGTCAGGCTGGCCGCCCGCATCCGGGAGGACGACCGGCGGCCGGACTGGTACTTCGGCGTCTGGCAGCCCACGCACGTCACGGACCCCGCCACCGGCCTGCCCGTCACCTTCGCCGACGCCGACCCCGAGCTCCTGAGCACCGACCCGGCCTGCTGGACGCTGGAGCCCGGCGCCGCCTGGCACGGCTTCCAGGGCCTGACCGACGGCTACTGCCTGCTCGACCCCATCAAGGTGACGATCACCTGC
Source organism: Nonomuraea glycinis (assembly GCF_035920485.1). Lineage (GTDB taxonomy): Bacteria > Actinomycetota > Actinomycetes > Streptosporangiales > Streptosporangiaceae > Nonomuraea > Nonomuraea glycinis. The sequence continues at coordinate 5,790,002 of NZ_CP109166.1, read as the reverse complement.
CCCGGCGCCGACGCCGCCACGGGCACGCTCGACTGGGGCATCCCCGCCCGGGTCGTCGCCACCTACCTGCGGCAGCGCGGCATCGCCGTGGAGAAGACCGGCGACCACACGCTGCTGGTGCTGTTCTCCATGGGCATCACCAAGGGCAAGTGGGGCACGCTGATCGACGCGCTCACCGACTTCAAGCGTGCCTACGACGACGACCTGCCCCTGGCCGAGGTGCTGCCGGGCTTCGGGCCGCCGGCCACCACCCTGCGCCGCTTCTGCACCGACGTGCACGACAAGCTGCACGCCCTCGGCCTCGGCGCGCTCCTCGACGAGATCTTCACCACGCTGCCCCAGCCCGTACGCACCCCCGCCGACACCTACCAGGCCCTGATCCGCTCCCGCACCGAACGCGTCCCGCTCTGTGACCTGCCCGGCCGCGTCTCCGCCGCCACCGTCGTCGTCACCCCGCCGGGCATCCCCATGCTGATGCCGGGCGAGGCGACGGGTCCCGCCGACGGCCCGCTGATGGCGTACCTGCACGCGCTGGAGGACTTCGACCGCTCCTTCCCCGACCTGGCCACCGACATCCACGGCGCCCACCGCGACGCCGACGGCCGCTACCACGTCGAGGTCGAACGCTGACCGATAGCTCGGCATAGGCGTACGTCGAAGAGCACGGCCATGGGCGCGCGCCGGGTCCGGGCAGCACGCGACGGCCCGTTCCCGCTGCGCGCCCAGCTGTGGGCTGCCGTGCCTTCGGTCTCTACACCGCCTGACGCCGGCTGGACGGATGACCCTTCAGCAGGCGGGCCAGAGGTGTGGGGAGCCACCAGTTGCGGGTGCCGAGGATGCGCATCAGGGCCGGGACGAGAGCCAGTCTGATGACCGTCGCGTCCAGGGTGATCGCGACGGCGACGGCGAGGCCGAGCTGGACCAGGTGATAGCGGTGCGCGGTGAGCAATGCGGCGAAGGTGACGACCATGACGGCGGCGGCCATGGTGATGGGGCGGGCGGTGTGCCGCAGGCCGTGGACGACGGCGGCGGTGTTGTCCCCGATGGCGTGGTAGTGCTCGCCGATGCGGTGGATGAGGAAGATCTCGTAGTCGATCGACAGGCCGAACACCAGAGTGAAGGCCAAGAGCGGGATGAGGGTGTTGACCTGGCTGCCGACCAGGTGCGGCAGGTGACGGGTGGCCAGGGTCAGCAGGCCGAACGCGGCGGTGACGGCCAGCAGGTTCATCAGCACGGCCTTGATCGGCAGCAGGATGCTGCGGAAGGTCACCAGGAGGAAGACCATCGAGCAGCCCAGCACCAGCAGGACCACCGTGCTCAGCTGGGTGGTGGTCTCGTCCATGAGGTCGGAGAAGATCACGTTCGGCCCGGTCACCAGGGCCTCCTGGCCCGGGGGCAGCGTGGCGGGAACGAACTGCCGGGTGATCTGCCTGGCCAGCGCGGTGGTGGTGGGTTCGTCGAGGTGCGTACGGATGATGACGACGACGATGGTCAGATCCCTGCCGTTGTCGACCGAGGTCGTGAAAGCCACCTTGGCGTCCCGTTCGAGGGTGGCGACCAGGGCGGCGGTGTCGACCGGCGGCGTGCCCGCCGGATGCGGCAGCACCACGCCCAGGGCCGAGGAGATCTGGTCCGCCTCCATGTACGCCAGCCCGCGCCCGAAGTCGGCCCCGGCGATCGAGTCACGGTCCAGATCGAAGCCCAGCCGCAACTCGGTCACCGGCGCGGCCGCGACGAGCAACACCCCGGCACAGGCCAGCGTGTAGGCCACGGGATGGCGCATGAGATGCCGCGCCCACCACCCCCACCCATCCCGCCGACCCCGCCGTCGCCCGCGAGAGCCCCGACCCCAGCCGACGATCCGAACCCACCGTCGTATGCAGGACCCCGACCCGGCCCCGCCGGCGCGCCGAGCCCTCCGTTGTGCGCGCGATTCCGACCCGGCCCCGCCGGCGCGCCGGGCCCGGGTGTGGGAGCCGCGGTGAAGGAGCCAGCGGTCGGCGGCCACGAGGACGGCGGGGAGCAGCGTGACGGCTGCCGCCGCGGCGACCACGGCCGACAGGCTCGCCGCCGCCCCCATGGCGCGGATCATGGGGGTACGCACCACCAGCAGGGTCGTCGCCGTCAACGCGACGCCCACGGCGCACCAGGTCGCGGTGCGTCCGGCCGTGCTCACGGCGATGGCGGCGGCCTGGTGCGGAGCATGCCCGGCGGTCCGGGAGTGGCGGTAGCGGAAGAGGGTCAGCAGGGCGTAGTCCAGGCCGAGCGCCAGCCCGACGGTGGCCGCCACGGCCAGCATGAACGTGTCGGCCGACGTACCGAGCAGGCTCGCCAGCCCCAGCACACCGAGGGTGGTCACGGTGACGACCCCGGCCACGCCCATGACGGCCAGGGCGGCGCCCACCGACCTGAGCCCGACCAGCAGCACCAGCAGGGACAGGGGGACGGCCAGCAGCTCGGCGCGGCGCAGGTCGGCCAGATCGGTGCGCTTCTCCTCGGCCAGCAGGGCGCTCTCACCGACCAGGTGAACGTCCACGCGCGAGCCTGACGCCCGGCCCGCGGCCTGCTTGGTCGCGCTGAGCAGCACCGGCAGCGCCGCCTGGCGGGCCCGCTGGTCGCCGTTGACCCCCACGATCGCGTACGCGTGCCGCCGGTCCTGTCCCGGCAGGACGGGCAGCAGCTGCACGCCGCCCACCTGGGGCAGGGCGGTCGCGGCCCGTACGGCGTCGTGGAGTGCGCGCTGGTAGGGCTCGTCGGCGTCGGAGAGCGTCGCCGACGCGAAGATCATCATCAGCTGCTCGGCGCCCAGCTGCGGGAACCCCCGCTCCACCAGCCGCGCCCCCGCGAGTGAGGTGGACCCCTCGACCCGTACGACGGGCGCGATGGCGCGCTCGACCAGGCCGGGGATCAGGATGGCCGACAGGGCCGCCACCGCCAGCCACGCGGCGAGGACCGCCCGATGACGGCGCGCGGCCAGGTCGCCGAGGCGCCGCCAGAGGGAGCGGCGACCCCCGCCGGGAAGTGGCCGCAGCTCGCCGGTCGACGTGCGCGGGGACAGCGTCACTGCGTCCGCCTCCTATTCAAGGGTCAGGCAATCGTGTTACAAAGAGTCGCTAAACGATGACCCATCGTAACCATCATTCGGAGGGCTCCATGATTCGCCAGTCCTGCCTCAGCCGCACCCGTGGGATCGCCTTCGCCGCCGCGACCGCCGCCCTCGCGGTGCCGTTCCTGGCCACCACGGGCTCCGCCCAGGCCACGCCGGCCACGACGGCGTTCACCGCCTCAGCCCTGGCCCCGACCTCCGCCTCAGCCCTGCCCCCGGCCTCTGCTCCGGCTTCGGCTCACGCGCCGGCTTCGGCTCACGCGCCGGCTTCGGCTCACGCGCCGGCGTCGGCCCTGGCGCCGGCCAGGTTGACCTGCGCCGCGCGCACCGCGCCCAACTACCCCATCACCTTCACCCCGCCGCTGCGCGACGCGGCCCCGCAGCCGACCAAGGGACAGGGAGTCATCCTTTTCGAGAACTGCACCTCGCCGAGCGGGGCCATCACCGACATCGCCTCGGGCCGGATGGAGGTCAGCGGCACGGCCGTGGCCAGCTGCCGGGGCGTCGCCGACCTGAGCGGCAGCGGCACCGTCACCTGGCGCGACGCACAGGGCAAGGTGACCGGCACCTCCAAACTCTCCGCCAAGCACCCGGGCAGCGCCACCCCGGCCGACAACCTGCTGCAGGGCGACGTCGTCTCCGGCCGGCTCAACGGCCGTCACTTCGAGGGGACCGGGACCATGACGTCCGACCTGCGGCAGTGCACCGAGCCCTCCGGCTTCACCCAGCTGACCGGATCCGGCCGGATCTCCTTCGCCTGAGCGACCGGAGCCGCCGAAGGGGTGGCGCGGAAAGCGCCACCCCTGGTCAAGTCGCCCTCGCCGACCAGCTCGCCGACGGCGTTCAACCGGCATCGCGTACGGCTAGGAGATCACCGAGGGTCGTTGGCCGCCATCTGGGCGGTCCGGAGCTCCTCGTGCATCTCCCACGGCGCCTGCGGGAGGACGTGGCCGGTCTCCAGGAGGGACTTGAGGTTGGCCAGGACGGCCGGCCATCCAGCGGAGATCGCGTCGTAGTCGGCCTGGGTGGCGAGGTTCTCGTGGGTGACGGTCAGCCGGACGATCTGGCCGTAGGGCTCGATGTCGAAGGTGACCTGGGACGGCTCGCCGAAGGTGATCACCAGGCGCTTGGGCGGCACGGTCTCCAGGACCGTGCCGACGACGTCGGCGACCCCCGAGCCGTCGGTACGCCGGTGCTCCCAGGTGGAGCCGGTCTGCCAGTCCGAGACGTTGCTGTGGCCCCAATACTCGGCGGAGAGGTCGGCGTCGGTCAGCGCGTGCCAGACCTTCTCCGGCGTGCTCTCGATGTAGGTGACGTACACGAAAGTCGGCCTGTCGGCCATGTCGGGCTCCTCTGCTCGTCGCTTCAGGTCGCTCAGCGCCCGGAGGCGCGGGGTCTCGAACTTGTCGATCCAGCGTTCCTGGATCTCGTGAAGGGGGACGGGGTTGAGGTAGTGCAGCTTCTCCCGTCCCCGCCGGACCGAGCTGATCAGGTTGGCGGCCTCCAGGACGGCCACATGCTGGGTCACCGACTGACGCGCCATGTCCAGATGCGCGCACAGCTCACCCAGCGTCTGCCCGTTCCGCTCGTGCAACCGGTCCAGGAGATAGCGCCGGGTCTGGTCGGCCAGCGCCTTGAAGACCTTGTCCGTATCTGTGGCCACAACCACATCATGCAGGTATTCACCTGCATAATGTCAACACAGCACAAGCCGACGCCCGTACGGCGATCATCGAATGTTTCGGATAACACCTGAAAGTTTCACTTGCAGACCCTGGCTAGATCGACTGCGAAACGGCACTGACCAGGAAGAATGATGTCTTCGAAAGTCCGTGAAACAGAAGATCTTCGTGTGGGCGCCGACGTCGTTGACAGCCTGTCAAGCCGGACGAACACTGACGCCATCGGCAGCCCCACCACTGTCGATCCGGGTCGTATCACGCTTCCTGGCCCGCCAGCCTTCAACAAGGAGGAAGCACGCACATGAACCCCGCCCACCCGAGAAGCCGCAGACGCGGCCGCACGAGGCTGTTCATCGCCCGTGCCTGCGCCGTGGTGCTGGCCGTGGCCATCGCGATGCTGCCCGGCATCGCCCACGCGGCCATCACCACCAACCAGACCGGCACCAACAACGGCTACTTCTATTCCTTCTGGACCGACAGCCAGGGCACGGTCTCCATGGAGCTGGGCTCCGGCGGCAACTACAGCACCTCATGGAGCAACACCGGGAACTTCGTCGCCGGAAAAGGCTGGAGCACCGGCGGGCGCAGGTCGGTGAGCTATTCGGGCAGCTTCAACCCGTCCGGCAACGCGTACCTGACCCTCTATGGGTGGACGCGAAACCCGCTGGTGGAGTACTACATCGTCGACAACTGGGGCACCTTTCGACCGACCGGGACGTACAAGGGCACGGTGACCAGCGACGGCGGGACGTACGACATCTACCAGACGATGCGCTACAACGCCCCCTCCATCGAGGGCACCCGGACCTTCCCCCAGTTCTGGAGCGTCCGTCAGTCAAAGAAAACGGGCGGAACGATCACCTCCGGCAACCACTTCGACGCCTGGGCCAGAAACGGCATGAATCTGGGCAACCATGACTACATGATCCTCGCCACCGAGGGCTACCAGAGCAGCGGAAACTCCAACATCACGCTGGGCGGCTCCTCCGGCGGCAACCCCGGCAACCCCGGCAACCCCGGCGGCGGCTGCAGCGCCTCGCTGTCCGCAGGGTCGCAGTGGAGCGACCGGTACAACCTGAACGTCGCGGTCAGCGGTTCGAGCAACTGGACCGTGACGATGAACGTGCCGTCCCCGGCACGCATCCTGTCCACGTGGAACATCAGCGCCAGTTACCCCAGCGCCCAGGTGCTGACCGCCAGACCCAACGGCAGCGGCAACAACTGGGGCGTGACGATCGAGCACAACGGCAACTGGACCTGGCCGACGGTCTCCTGCAGCGCGGGCTGACCTCCGCGAACCCCGTGGCGCGGCGGCCCGGCCACCGCGCCACAACCCGGCCATAGGACGATTCGGACGGGAACCTCCCGTAATTATGGTGAACGCATCCCGGCGTGATCTTCTGAACTCCGGGGTGTGCATGAACAGACGGGTGGGCCGGTCGCTGCGGGTGCGGCTGGCACTGTTCGCCAGCATCGCCATGCTTCTGCTGGCCCTCGTGGTCAACACCATCGCGCTGATCAGCCTGCGCGACCAGGCCATCGACGCCCGGGCTCACGAGGTGTTCGGCAAAGCCGTGCCGGTGCTCCTCACGATCAGGCGCGGCCAGTTGACCGAAGAGCTGGACGTTCGCGACCTCGACGGCGTCCAGGTGGTGGACCCGGCCGGGCGGGTGACCGCCGCGACGCCCAACCTCAGCGGCCTCCCCCGGCTGACCACGGCGATCCCCCTTCCTGGCCAGGCCAACGGCGTCGCCGAGCTCTGCGATCTGCCGGGGCTGCCCGAGTGCCACGTCGTGATCGTCATGAGCGTGTACCAGCCCGACGGCACCTGGCTCATCTACGCCCTCGCCCAGAACGTGCCCTGGTACGTCAGCCCCGAGGTGCTGGCGTTCCTGCTCGGCACGACGACGGCTCTGATCATGCTGACCTGGTTCGGGGTCTCGCGTGTGGTGGCCCAGACCCTCGCGCCCGTCAACAGCATCACCAGGCACCTGGCCGAGATCACCGCGGACGGCGGCGGGATGCGCATGGCCGTGCCGGAGGACCTGGACGACGAGATCAGGACCCTGGCCGAGACCGCCAACCAGACGCTGGAGCGGCTGGAAACCGCGATGGCGAAGCAGGATGCGGCGATGGAGCAGCAGCGCAGGTTCGCCGGGGACGCCTCGCACGACCTGCGCAGCCCCATCACGGCGATGCGCACCCAGGTCGAGGAGGCCATGCTCCACCCCGAGCAGGCCGACTGGCCGGCGACCGCCGCCGCGCTGATGGCCAGCCTGGACCGGCTCCAGGCCATCGTCACCGACCTGCTCACGCTGACCAAACTGGACATGGGGGCCCCGGCCGTCCATGAGCCCGTGAACCTGGGTGAGCTGGTCGCCACCGAGACCCGCCGGCCCAGCACGAAGCGCATCGTCACCAGGGTGCAGATAGGGGTGATCGTCACGGGCGACCGGCTACGCCTGGCCAGGCTCGTGACGAACCTGTTGGACAACGCCGAGCGGCACGCCGAGTCGCAGATCACGGTGACCGTGCGGCAGCAGGATGACCGGGCGGTGCTGGAGGTTCTCGACGACGGCGCCGGCATCGCGCCCGACCAGTGGGAAACGGTGTTCCAGCGCTTCACCCGCCTGGACGCCTCACGCAACATCGACGCCGGGGGCACCGGGCTCGGCCTCACCATCGCCCGCGAGATCGCGGAGAGCCACGGCGGCACGCTCACCATCGAGCCCTCCGACCGCGGCGCGCGTTTCGTGCTGCGCATGCCGCCCGCGGAGCGCTGACTCAGGCCCGGACACCCGTAGGGCCGGGCGGCCTCATGCCACCCGGCCCGCCATCAACATCTGGCGCCCGCTCGCCAACCCCCCGATAAGCGAGCGGTCGCCCCGGTCACCGCCGTCAGTTTCCGGCTGGCGCTGACCTGCTGTCTTGTTACCCGGGATGACGTAATGCCCCGTTCAAGCGCAACCCGCGTTTGGGGCAGTTTCGCGGCCGCCCCCCTCAGCCCTCGGAGCCGACGCGCCGGGCCGGCCGATGGACGAGAGGGACCACCATGGCCGGTGCCAGGAGCAGCACCAGACAGTAGGGACCGAAGGTCGCCCACAGGCCGGCGGTGACCAGCCCGAGGACTCCGGAGCCCAGGTAGGCGACGGCGAACCGGGACAGGCCGCCGAGCTGTGCCGTGGTCAGCACGCCCGGCCCGGAGGCCAGCCTGATCATCGCCAGGGTGAGCATCAGGTTGACCCCGACGAAGACCGCTGTGGCCACGGCGTAAGGCGTGACGAAGCCGTACAGATCATTGAGCCGTGGCATACCGGCGCCGCCGCCGAGCGCTCGATACGCCCAGCCCGCCGCATAGCCCCCGATGGCGAACTGGGCCCCGTTGAACAGGCGTTTCCGCAGCGGGTGGCCGTGCCGGACCTTCAGCGCGCCGGCCAGTCCGACCAGGGCGGCGCCCTCGGGACCCATGAGGGTCACGGTGATCAGCACGGCCAGGAAGCTCAGGGAGGCCAGGAACTCCCGCGTCCTGAACCAGGTCGGGATCGAGTCGCACACGACGAAGAGCAGTCCGAGGACCAGCAGCAGGCCCCAGCTGCCGGTCACGAACGCGAGACCGGACAGCACGATGTGGCCGACGAGCACGCCGGAGCTCACCAGGACGGCGGCCAGGTAGAGCCCGGCCTGCCACGGCATCGTCGGCGCGGCCGACCGGTTCGTACGCCGAGCGGCCACCGCGACGACGGCCGAGGCCGCGAAGGACATGCCGGTGACCAGCTTGAAGAGCTTGCCGGGCCGGTGGTCGATCAGCGCGGTGAGCTCCTCGGCGCGCAGGGCCGCTCGCTCCGGGTCCTCGTACTGGTGATGCGCGGACCAGGTGACGAGCCTGCGGGCCAGCCAGGGAGACATCTCGGTCATCTCATTGACGACCAGGCCCGCGACGACGCCGAGGACGATCTCCCAGCCGTTCATCGGGCCTCACGCGGCAACCGGCCGAAGCCGAGTGCGGGGCGCGCCTTGACCGCGGCGGGCCGGCGTTGCGCCAGAAGGGCCTGAGCCGCCGGAGCACCCTCACCGGTCAGCCGGTAGAAGCGGCGCCGGGGCCCGGCCTGTGTGGGGGCGAGCTGCTCCCACTCGCCGGTGATCCACCCGGCCTTCTCCAGCCGGTCGAGCACCTTGTAGACGGTCGGCCCGGCCCGCCCCGTCAGTTTCATGATCGCCCAGCCGTGCACCCGCGCCTCCTCCTCGAAGGCACACACCAACACCTCGAGCACGTCCAGCGTGGGCTGCGTTATGCGTTCGAGACCCGCCATACTCTTACCGTACCTAGCTGAAATAAGAGATGTGCGCTATTCATTCGTTCGGATCAATCCGAACGGTGGGAGAGCTTCGCCGTATGAGCATCGATCGCTTCGTCGGGAGGACGCCGAGCTCTTCTACGAGCGGCTCGGCCTGAGCCGCACGTCCGGGCGGGTCATGGGCTGGCTGCTCACCGCCGACGCCGACAGCGCGGACGCGCCACAGCTCGCCGAGACGCTCGTGGCGGTGGCGGTGGCGGTGGCGGTGGCGGTGGCGGTGGCGGTGGCGGTGGCGGTGGCGGTGGCGGCGCCCTACTGGGGACGGTGCGCCGGTGGCCAGCCGAAGCGCTCGGTCTGCGAAACGGGTTCCGTCCCGTGGCCGAGCTGGTCAAGGCGGGCAGAGTGCTGCACGGCTGGAGCGGGCACCTCCTGCCGGCGCCCGCCGACCGGCCCGCCGCCGCCCGGCCCACCGGCTTCTGGACGCTGCCCACCGGCGACGCCTGGACCCCGCCCTACCGGCTGGTCACGTACCTGGAGGCGGGCGAGCCGCCGGTCACGCGCCTGCGAAGCCGCCGGTCACGTACCTGTGCAGAGACGCGCCGTACGAGCGCGGGTTCGTACGGCGCGTTGCCCGGGTCGGCGGGCGGCCTTACCAGTCGCCCTTGTAGAGCTGGCCGCGGACCGCGCCGCCAGGGAACTGGGCGGTGTGCAGGTTCACGTACCAGTTCTTCGGGTTGTTCCAGATGCGGCGGGCCACCGGGTCTGGGGTGACCACGCTGCCGGCCAGGCCGTTGACGCTGGGCGGCAGGCCCTTCTTCGCGGTGAAGAAGGGCACCACGACCGGTCCGTTCTTGCCCTTGCGGGCCCGGTGGATGTGCGCGGCGACTGGCCGGCTGACGCCCTTCCAGGCGGTGGCGAACCACATCCGGCCGCCCTCCGGCTGCACCAGCCAGGCGGCGCGGCCGTTGTGGTCGCCGACCTTCATACCGGGCGCGGGCACTTCCTGCCGCCCGTCGGCCTGGGTGGTGAGGGTGGTGCCGAAGCCGTGGGACAGCACCGAGTTCAGGTCCACCGGACGGACCCGGTGCAGCTGGGCCCGTACGGCGCCGGGGACGTGCTCGGCGTTGTGCAGGTTGGCGTACCAGTTGCCGGGGTTGGTGACGATCCGGCGGAGCAGGCCGAGGTCCTTGACCAGGACGGTGCCCTTGACGGCGTGCAGCGAGTTGGGCAACTCCTCGCCGAAGAACGGGACCTTGACGTCGCCGTTCTCGTTCGATCGGCCCCGGTGGATGTGGAACCCGCTGGGCGCGGCGACCTTGGCCCACCGGACGGCGTAGTCCACCCGGTGACCATGGATGCGGAACACGGCCAGCGCGCTGCCGTCCAGATCGCCCGCCTTGGCTCCTTGGGGGGATATCTCGTTCTCGCCGTTGAGTTGTGCGGCCAGGTAGATGGGCGTGCTGGCCTGCACCGAGATCGGGCTGAGCGAGGTGGCGAGCAGTGCTGCGGCGGCGGCCAGGCCAGGGACGGTGAGGGTGCGCATGTTCATCATTACCCCTTCGGTTCTCTCTCGCCGTGGTACGGCTCCCTACCGCCAGGGGTTCAACTATTCGATTGTGGATAAATACGCACTCACTGCCGGTCCCCGTACCTCGCCATGGCGGGCGCGGCCGAAGGACGCCGCCCCCGCCCGCTCGGCTAGTCGGTGCCGGACTCCATCGCCGCGAGGTCGAGCAGCACCTCGTCCTCGGGGACCTCGCCGCGCGAGGCGATCGCCTCGGCGCCGCCCTCGGGCATCTCGCCGATCAGCTCGGTCGGGGCGGGCTGCGCGGCACCGAGCAACGCCGGGTGCGCGCTGCCGACCAGGCCCAGTCTCGCGTACTGCTCCAGCCTGGAGCGGGAGTCGGCGATGTCCAGGTTGCGCATGGTCAGCTGGCCGATGCGGTCCACCGGCCCGAAGGCGGAGTCCTCGGTGCGCTCCATGGACAGCTTGTCCGGGTGGTAGCTGAACGCCGTGCCGGAGGTCTCCAGGATGGAGTAGTCCTCGCCGCGCCGCAGCCGCAACGTCACCTCACCGGTGATCGCCGTCCCGACCCAGCGCTGCAGCGCCTCGCGGACCATCAGCGCCTGCGGGTCCAGCCAGCGGCCTTCGTAGAGCAGCCGGCCCAGCCGCCGCCCGTCGTTGTGGTAGCCGGCGAGGGTGTCCTCGTTGTGGATCGCGTTGACCAGCCGCTCGTAGGCGGCGTGCAGCAGTGCCATGCCCGGCGCCTCGTAGATGCCCCGGCTCTTGGCCTCGATGATGCGGTTCTCGATCTGGTCGGACATGCCCATGCCGTGCCGGCCGCCGATGGCGTTGGCCTCCAGCACCAGGTCGACGTCGGAGGCGAACTCCTTGCCGTTGATGGTCACCGGCCGGCCCTGCTCGAAGCCGACGGTGACGTCCTCGGCGGCGATCTCGACGTCCGGGTCCCAGAACCGCACGCCCATGATGGGGTTGACGATCTCGATGCCGGCGTCCAGGTGCTCCAGGGCCTTGGCCTCATGGGTGGCGCCCCAGATGTTGGCGTCGGTGGAGTAGGCCTTCTCGGTGCTGTCGCGGTAGGGCAGGTCACGCTCGAGCAGCCACTCCGACATCTCCCGACGGCCACCGAGCTCGGTGACGAAGTCGGCGTCGAGCCACGGCTTGTAGATCCGCAGGGAGGGGTTGGCGAGCAGGCCGTAACGGTAGAACCGCTCGATGTCGTTGCCCTTGAAGGTGGAGCCGTCTCCCCAGATCTGCACGCCGTCCTCGAGCATGGCGCGCACCAGCAGGGTGCCGGTGACGGCCCGGCCGAGCGGGGTGGTGTTGAAGTAGGTGCGGCCGCCGGAACGGATGTGGAAGGCTCCGCAGGCCAGCGCCGCGAGCCCCTCCTCCACCAGGGCCGCCCGGCAGTCGACCAGCCGGGCGACCTCCGCGCCGTAGGCGGTGGCCCGGCCGGGGACCGAGGCGATGTCGGGCTCGTCGTACTGGCCGATGTCAGCGGTGTAGGTGCACGGAACCGCGCCCTTCTCGCGCATCCACGCGACCGCTACGGAGGTGTCGAGGCCGCCGGAGAAGGCGATCCCGACACGCTCGCCGACAGGCAGAGAGGTAAGTACCTTGGACACGATCAGAAGTATATACACAGGACTGCATGACCATGCAAGAGCGTCCACACCGGGTCCCGGCAGGCGGTCGGACCGGCCTCACCCTGGGCGATCGTGCCGGTGGGCGGCGAGGCGGGACGGGATCGGCCAGCGCACCGCGTAGGCCCAGCCCGCCTGCTCGAACCAGCGGATCAGCCGGGCGCTGGGGTCGAACTGGCCCTTGAGCACGCCGTGGCGGGCGCAGGTCGGCTCGACGTGGTGCCAATTGTGCCAGCCCTCGCCGAGCGTCAGCATCGCCACCCACCACACGTTCGAGGAGCGGTCCCGGGTGCGGAACGGCCGGTCGCCGAAGGTGTGCGCGACGGAGTTGACCGACCAGGTGACGTGGTGGACCACGGCATAGCGGACCAGGCCGGCCCAGAAGAGCGCGCTCCACGCCCCCGCCCACGACATCGACCACAGCCCGCCGGCGGCCGCGGGCAGCGCGAACGACGCGATCACGACGGCCGGATAGGCGGCGTCGAAACGGCGTACGTCCGGATCGGCCAGCAGGTCGGGCACCCAGTGCTGGGCGTTGGAGCGGCGACGGGCGGTGTAGAACCAGCCGATGTGGGCGTGCAGCATGCCGCGCAGCAACGCCAGGCCGCTGTCGCCGTAGCGCCACGGGGAGTGCGGGTCGCCTTCGCGGTCGGCGTACTTGTGGTGCCTGCGGTGCTCGGCGGACCACAGCATGACGGGCCCCTCGACCGCCATGCCGCCGGCCAGCATGAGCGCGATCCGCAGCCCTCGACCGCATCTGAAGGCCCGGTGCGTGAAGAGCCGGTGGTAGCCGATGGCGATCCCGAAGATGCTGACCAGGTACATCACGAGCGCGATGACCAGGTCGCGCGGGCCGACGCCCCACCCCCAGGCGGCCGGCACCGCCAGGGCCAGGAGCAGGACGGGCAGCACGACCAGGACGACCAGGTAGACGGCGCGGCGGCCGGCGGTGACCGCCACCGTCTCCACCGGGCCCGATCCCGGCCGTGGCGTGGATGACGAGGTCACACTGCCTCCTCCTGAGCCAGACGATGGGGCACCTATTCAAAGGCCGGATCCCCGCCATGCGGCTATGGCCTGACAGTGACGACCTCGTCACGTAACGGAAGCAAAACAATGCGCTCCGTAGCCATGAAGAAATACCTGACACGTCCCTAGATTGTGGTTGCACAGCGTGATCATCGCTGTTCGCTCCGAAATCAGGCGGAAGGGTGCCACGACATGGGTGCTGTCGATCAGGCGACCACGGGTGGCCATCTGGAGAGATACGAGGAGGCCCTCGCCCGGGACCCGCTGGCCGCGTTCGGCCTGGTCCGGGAGTGGATGCGCACCGAGTGGCAGGCCCTGTTCGCCGAGCTCCGGGAGCGGCGGCCCATCTTCGTCACCCCCGCCTTCACGGTCGTGACCCGCTACGCCGACGTCACCGAGGTGCTCTCCCGCGAGGAGGTCTTCTCGGTGCGCGCCTTCGGTCCGCGGCTGGACGCCGCGCTGGGCGGCCCTTTCATGCTGGGCCGGGACGCCACCGCCATGAACTGGCGGGAGAAGGGCCTGATGCAGGTCATGCTCGACCCGCGTGACGTGGCCGACGTGCGGGAGCTGGCCGGGAGCATCGCCGACGAGCTGCTGGACGCCGCCTGGCCCGACGGGCGGGTGGAGGCGGTCCACGCGCTGTTCCGGCCCGTCGCCCTGGGCGTGTGCGCGCGCTACTTCGGCTTTCCCGGCCCCGACCAGCAGACGCTGTCGCGCTGGACGCGGGCCGTCGTCACCGACGGCTTCGCCAACTTCCTGGGCGATCCGGACATCCAGGCCTCGTCCGTCCAAGCGGGCGGGGAGATGATCGGCTACCTGCGTGACCGGCTCGCCGCATACCGGGCGGGGCGGGACGGCCTGCCCGACGACGTCTTCGCCCGGCTGGCCCGCTCCGACCTGCCCGACGACCGCATCGTGATCAACATGGCGGGCCTGCCCCTGGGCTTCGTGGAGAGCGCGCCCGGGGCCATGGTCGAGGCCGTCGAGCAGCTGCTGCTGCGCCCCGAGAGGCTGGCCGAGGCCACCGCGGCCGCCGGCGACCCCGAGCTCTTCGACCGCTACGTCTGGGAGGCGCTGCGGTTCAACCCGCTCTTCAAGCTGCTCCCCCGGCTGTGCGAGCGCGACCACGTCCTGGCCGCCGGCACCCCGCGCGCCACGGTGATCCCGGCGGGCACGTTCGTGCTGGCGTCGCCCGCGTCGGCCATGTTCGACGCGGACGTGGTGCCGGAGCCCGACGCGTTCCGGCTCGACCGGCCGGGCCACCACCAGCTGTTCTTCGGTTACGGCCACCACGCCTGCCTCGGCGTGCATCCGGCCAGGGTGGTGGTCGCCGAGACCGTACGCCGTCTGCTGCTGCGTCCAGGGGTGCGCCTGCTCCCGCCGCCCGAGGGGCGGATCGAGCGCGCCGCGGGGATCTTCCCCGACCGGTTCGTCCTCGGGCTCGGCGCCGAAGGGCAGGAGAGCTGACGATGGCGGCGAGCACAGCGCGCGGCATCGCCACGGACGGCCTCGTCAACCGGCTCAGGTTCCTGGCCCTGACCAACGGCCGGCCGGTGTGGGATCTCGTGCAGTCGATCCAGCCGGTCCGGCGCCGGGTCAACGCCTCCCTGATCGACCACGCGATCCGCGAGATGCCGCCGCGCCCCGAGCCGCTGAGCACGATGGCCGGCTACACCTCGTGGGCCTCGCTGACCGACCGCACCTACAGCGGCAGGCACCTGCCCCCGATGCCGGCCCCCGAGGGCAGCCGGCCCACGCCCGAGCGCGCCGCCGACCTGTTCACCCGCGGCGAGATGATCCCCTGCCCGCGCTCCACGGTGCTGTTCGCCTACTTCGCCCAGTGGTTCACCGACGGTTTCCTGCGCGGCGACACCACCGTCCCGCGCGACCCCCGCAAGAACAGCTCCAACCACCACATCGACCTCAATCAGCTGTACGGCCTCAACCCGGCGGTGACGGCGGCGCTGCGCGCCTTCGACGGCGGGCTGCTGAAGAGCCAGGTGGTCAACGGCGGGGAGTTCCCGCCCTACCTGTGCGAGAACGGCAAGATCAAGCCGGAGTTCGACGCGTTGCGCGTCATCCGCTTCGACGAGCTCACCGACGCGCAGCGCGACACGCTGTTCGCCACCGGGAGCGACCGGGGCAACATCCAGCTCGGGTTCACCATGCTCACCGTGCTGTTCCTGCGCGAGCACAACAGGGTCGCCCGGCTGCTCGCCCGGCACTACCCGGGCTGGGACGACGAGCGGCTGTTCCAGACGACGCGCAACATCCTCATCGTGCTGCTGATCAAGCTGGTCGTCGAGGAGTACATCAACCACATCACCCCCTACCACTTCCGGTTCACCCTGGACCGGCGGCTGTCGGCGATGCTGACCGGCGCACCCTGGCACCGGCAGAACTGGGCCTCGGTGGAGTTCAACCTCGTCTACCGCTGGCACAGCCTGATCCCGTCGCGCCTGTCGGTGGGCGGGGGCGAGCTGCCGATGGCGCAGACCCTGCTCGGCGGCTCGCTGATCCCCGGTCCCGGCCTCGGCCGCCTCTTCGAGGACGCCTCGCTCCAGCGGGCCGGTCGCCTCGGCCTGTTCAACACCGATCCCCTGCTGCGGGAGGTCGACGTGGCCAGCATCGCCGACTCCCGCACGCTCGACCTGGCCCCGTACAACAGCTACCGCGAGCACTGCCGCTTCCCCCGGGTGCGCACGTTCGAGCAGATCTCCGGCGACCAGCGGGTCACCGGCGCGCTGCGCGAGCTCTACCACGGCGTCGACGACCTCGACCTGTACGTCGGGCTGTTCGCCGAGGAGCCCGGATCCCCCGACGCCATCCTGCCCCCGCTGCTGACCAAGATCATCGCTATCGACGCCTTCTCCCAGGCGCTCACCAACCCGCTGCTCGCGCCGCGGGTGTTCAACGCCGCCACCTTCTCCCCGTACGGCATGCGGATCATCGCGACCACCCACACGCTCTCGGACGTGCTGCACCGCAACACGCCGGAGGATCCCAGCCCCCGCTTCGTCAGCATGTCCCGGCGGTCGGACAGGTGAACGGGAACGACGATCCGGCGCCCGAGCACGCGAAAGCCGCCCCGGCCGCCGGAAACGTGAGCGGGAAAAGCCATCCAGCTGACGGACACGCGAGCGGGAACGGCGATTCGGCCACCGGAAAGCCGGGCGGGATCGGCGATTCGGCTGCTGGGGCGTTGCGGGGGGCAGCGCGCGAGTTGGTCGAGGTCGCGGTCACGATCCAGGAAACGGCGTCCCACGCGACGGCCGCGCTCACCGACGGCGCGCTGCTGCGGGCCCTGCCGCGCAGGCCGGCGGCGGCTCGTCCGGCCTACCGCGCGCTGCTGCGGGCGACCACCAACGGCCAGGGCCTCGGCTGCGCGCTCACCGGTGGCCGGCTGGCCACCGCGGCCGCCAAGGTCGGCGCCATGGCGGGGGCGGAGAGCCTGGCCGTGCACGTGCTGGCCACCTCGCTGCGGCTGCGCATCGCCGCCGTCGCGGTCGACCATCCCGAGCTGACCGACGACCCCATGCTGGCCCGGCTCATCGACGCGGCCGCCGCCGACCGTGACCTGGAGGCTGTCCGGGCGCTGCGCGCCCTGCTCAAGGACCGTGGCGCGGTGCACGCGCTCAGCCAGCTCGCCCCGGTCTTCGGCGAAGTTCTCGCCCTGCGCGCGCTGCTGGACGAGAACCCGCTCAACGACGCCGCCGCCTGGCTCATCGCGACCGGCAAGGGCTACGTCACCGCCGACCCGCTCACCGGCCTGAGCAACAGGGCCGTGGCCGCCCTCGACACGGGCGAGGGCGTCGCACGCCGGACCGAGCTGACCGGCGCCGAAGCCGCCCGGCTGAGCCGGCGTGGGTCGCTGCTCGGATTCCTGCGCGACATCAGCACAGTCGGCACCACAGGGCGGATCCTCATTCAGAGCGTCGAGGGTCCCGACGGCGTGGTCCGTCACGTTCTCCAGGCGCCGGGCATGCGAGCCGGACGGCCCAGCGGCGACTCGCCCCAGGATCTGCTCGGCGCGTTCAGCAGTGCCGTGCTGGACAGCAGCCCCTTCAGTCGCGCGCTGGCCAGGGCCGTCGCCGACTACGGCCTGGCGGAGGGCGCCGAGCTGGCGCTCGTGGGGCACAGCGCGGGCGGAGCGGCGATCATGAACCTGGCGCAGGACGCCGAGTTCTGCGCCCGCTACACGGTCACCCACGTCATCGCGATCGGCTCGCCCGTCGACTTCAAGCGGCCCGCCGACCCGCGCACCTTCGTCGCCAGCGTCACCAACCAGCACGACATCATCCCCACCCTCGACGGGCAGGGCGCGGGCGGCTGCTTCGACCTGCATCCCGACTGGTACGTGGTCGACTACTTCGACTCCACCCACCTGTTCCCGCTCTGCCACAGCATCGAGCACTATCTGGCCAACCTCGCCGACGACCTGCCCGAGGCCCGCGCGCACCTCGACGAGCGGCTCGCGCCCTTCGCCGGGCCCGTCGTACGCTCACAGGCCTACCAGCTGTTCGACCACGTCCCCGACCTGACGGACTTCCCCTTCCTGACCGTGCCGACCTACTCGGTGGACGGCCCGGCGGGAGCGGTCGAGCTGCCGATCAGGTGCCGGGACGGCAGCGCGCTCACGGCGTACTTCACCGTGGATCCGTCGGCGGCGGCCCGGCTGCTGGAGGGCACCGGGACGGGTCCCGCCCTGCGGGTCGGCGGCCGGGCCCTGGTCTGCGTGCACGCCGCCTGGAACCGGCGCACCAGCGCGGGCGGCTACCGCGAGCTGCACCTCGGCGTCGTCGTGCCGGGGCCGGACGGCGGCGGGCGGCGGCGGTCATTCCTGGCCTGGCCCGATCTGCTGCGCGGCGCGGCGCGGCGGCGCTCGGGCAGTTACCTGGTCGGCTCCGTGGTCGACACCGCCGCCAGCTTCGCCGTCGCGCCCCGGTTGTGGGGCGGCGAGCCGCATCGGACGCCGCTGGAGTTCCGGCTCACCCGGCGGTGCGCCCGTGTCACCGTCGGCAGTCCCGGCGACGAGATTCTCACCCTGCGGGGGCGGCTCGGTCCCTGGCTGCCGACGCTCGACCGCGACCTGGTCGGCTACGCGGGCGGGGGCGGCACCACGCTGCGCTCGTGTGTGCGGACCCGCGGACCGGCCCGGCTGCACCCCCTGCCGCTGCTGCGGCTGAGCGTCGCCCCCGAGGCCGCGCACCCGCTGGCCGACCGGCTGCGGGAGCTGGGGCTCGACGGCGCCCGGCCCCTGCTGTGCCTGGCGTCCACCCGTCGTCAGGCGCTCCGCGACGCCGCCGTCCCCATCTCCGCCACCTGACCGGAGGAGCGATGTCAGCCGACCTCGCGGCGATCGCCGCCCACGCCGAAGTCCTGCGCGCGGACGCCCAGGCCCTCACCGCCTGCGCCGAACGCCTCCGGGAGATCGAAGCCGGCCTCGCGGCCAGCGGCATCGCCCCGTCCTGGCTCCGCGCCTCGGTGAACGCCCACCGCACCGCCTGCCTGCAAGCCGCCACCGACCTGAACACGGCAGCAGCCCGCCTGCACCACTACAGCAACGCGACGACCCACCCCTGACCCCCGCACAGCACCATAGGTTTCGGGGCTGTGCGGGGGTGAGATCAGGCTGCCTGGTGAACGGCTCGGGCTGTGCGGGGTGAGATCAGGCTGCCTCGTGGACGGCTCGAGCCGCGCTCAGGCCTGATTCCAAAGCGCCCTCGATCCAGGCATGCCACAGGGAGCAGTGTTCGCCGGCGAAGTGCACGCGGCCCTCCGGGGCGATGATCGCGTCGTGCAGGTTGCTCTGCTGGTGTGGCTCGAACAGGGCGAAGGCCCCGGCCGCGTAGGGGTCGTTGTACCAGGCGTGGGTGACGCCGAACTCGACGTGGTCGTGGATCTCCGGGTGGATCTTGGCGACGTCCTCCAGGGCCTGCTCGACCCGCTTCTGCGGGGACATCGCGCCCCAGCGCAGCGCGTCCTGCCCCCAGGTGTAGCTGGCCAGCAGGATCGAGCGCTCGTCGCCGGGGGCCGTGTGCGAGGGATAGCAGATCCGCCGGATCGGCAGGTCGGTGACGGTGGTGCCGCCGACGATGCCGTCGGTGCGCTCCCAGAACGCCCGCCGTACCTGCAGCAGGATCTTCGTGGAGGCGTTGTAGTTGAGCTCGCGGATGGCGCGCTGTTTGCGCCGGGAGAAGGCGGGGGTGGTCTCGACGTCGCGCAGCACCGAGAACGGGATGGTGCAGATGGCGTAGTCGCCGGTGATCGTGGTCCTGCCGGAGCCCGTTCTGACGTGCAGGCTGACCGTGTGGTCGCCCTGCTCGATGGCCGTGACCTCGTGGCCGAACCGGATGTGCTGCCTGAGCTCATGGTAGAAGGCGGTCGGCAGCCGGTCGGAGCCGCCCTCGATCTCCTGCATGTCCTCGAACGCCCGCCCGATGATCTCGCGGAACTGCTCGATGATCGCGGCGTTGAGGTTGGACTCCCGGAAGCTCATGACGCCGTAGAGCTCGATGGCCCCTTCGGAGAAGCCGCGCTCACGCAGGAAGCTGCGGATGGAGTAGCGGTCGTACTCGGCGCAGATGCGGTCGAGCGCGTTCTCGCCCTCCTGGGCGTAGAGGTCGTGGATCTCCTGGGTGGCGGTGCGCCACAGGTCTTCGTAGGAGCGGCCGCGTTCGTGCTCGGCCAGCTCGAAGTCGATGATCTGCGGGTCGGCGTCGAGCTTGCCGATCGTGGTGCGGACGCCCTGGATGTAGGCCAGCGCCTTGGGATTGCCCATGACGAACGGGCGCAGCTTGAGCCCGAAGCGGGCGCAGTAGGCGAGGGTGAGGTCGTGCACGCGGGGGATGCGCATGGCGCCGGCTTCGGCGTACAGGCCGGGGGCGAAGTCGCGCAGGGTGAGCACCCGTCCGCCGACCCGCTGCTGGGCCTCCAGGACGACGGGCTCGTGGCCCTGGCGCATGAGCTCGTAGGCGGCGACCAGGCCGGCCATGCCGGCGCCGATGATCAGCACGCGTTTGCGCGGCCGGCCGCCGGCGCCGAGCCCGCGCTCGGCCGTCGCGATCAGGTCCGCCGGCACCCGCAGGTCGTGGTGCGGCTTGGGCACCCCTGTGCCGAGGGAGGTCGGCATTGCCCGGTTCTCGTCCAGAAGGTCACGCTCCTCGTGTAGTGATAACGGAAAGCGTTCCTATTATTACGGTAAGTAAACGAGAAGGCGAGGGGTCAGCCGAACAGTGGCAGCGCGCGGGAGATGGCGCGGGCGTTGGTGAGCACGAGCGGGGCGAGCGCGTGCGGTGAGGCGCTGCCGTAGTGCACGACGAGGGACACCGCGGCGACCACGTCGCCCTCGGCGTCCTGGATGGGCGCGGCCACCGACAGGGCGTCCATGGTGACCTGCCGGTCGCTGATCGCGTAACCGCGGGCGCGGGTGTCGGCGAGCGTGGCGCGTAGCTGGTGCGGCGTGGTCAGCGTACGGTCCGTGTAGCGTTTGATGGGCCTGGCCAGGACCTCTTCCAGCACGTCGGCGGGGGCGTGGGCGAGCAGGACGAGCCCGACGCCGGTGGCGGTGAGCGCGAAGCGGCCGCCGACCCGGGTGAGCACCGGCACGGCCTTGCTGCCCGCGATGCGTTCGACGAAGACGACCTCGGGGCCTTCCCGTACGGCCAGTTGCACGTTCTCGCGGGTCACCTGCGACAGGTCCTCCAGGAAGGGCAGGGCGCATTCGCGCAGGCCCTGGCCGCGCGGGGCGAGCGAGCCGATCTCCCACAGGCGCAGGCCGATGCGGTAGCAGCCGGAGACGTCACGTTCGAGCGCGCCCCAGGCGACCAGCTCGGAGGCCAGCCGGTGCGCGGTGGAGACGGGCAGGTGGGAGTGCCGGGCCAGCTCGCTGAGGGTGAGCGAGCGCCGGTCGGGCGTGAACGCGCCGAGGATCTGCAGCGCGCGGGCCACGACCGGGCCGGTGCGCTCGGCCGGCCGCCGGTGCGCGGGCACCTGCATGGGCGGCTCCTGGGGCGGCGGGGGTCAGAGGTCGAGAACCAGCTTCGGGCAGGCGGCGCGGGAGACGCAGATGAGCATGGTGTCGCCCGCCGCCTGCTCCTCGGGGGTGAGGAGGGAGTCCCGATGGTCCACGGTACCCGCGAGTACGTCCGTCTCGCAGGTGCCGCAGGTGCCCTCGCGGCAGGAGGTGAGGACCTGTACGCCCGCCGCTTCGAGGACGTCGAGGATCGACCGCCCGGGTGGCACGGTGCAGGTGATCCCGGTAACGGCGAGTTCGACCTCGAAGGACCCCGCCAGCAGGGGTTCGCCGGCGTCCTTGGGGGTGAACCGCTCCACGTGCAGCGTGCCCGGGGGGCGCTCGGCACAGTGCTTCTCGACGGCGTCCAGCAGCGGGGCGGGCCCGCAGCAGTAGACGAGGGTGTCCGGCGTCCCCCGCGCCAGGAGGCTCTCCAGGTCGAGCAGGCCGTGCTCGTCCTGGGGGCGCAGGTCCACCCGGTCGCCGTGGGCGGCGCGCAGCTCGCGGGCGAAGGCCATCGACGCCGCCGTACGACCTCCGTACAGCAGTCGCCACTCGGCGCCGGCCGCGTCGGCGGCGGCGATCATCGGCAGGATGGGCGTGATCCCGATGCCGCCCGCGACGAACAGATAGCGGGCCGCGGGCTGGAGGGGAAAGTGGTTGCGCGGCCCGCGGACCTCGACCGTCGCGCCCGGGAGGAGCTCGTGCGCCAGCGCCGAGCCGCCCCGGCCCGCGGGCTCGCGCAGGACGGCGATCCGCCAGGTCAGGCGGTCGGCCGGATCGCCGCACAGCGAATACTGGCGGACCAGGTCGCCGGGCAGCACGAGGTCGATGTGCGCGCCAGGCGCCCAGGCGGGCAGCGCGGCGCCGGACGGGTCGCGCAGGTCGAGGACCACGACCCCCTCGGCCGCCCGGGCGCGGGAGTGCACGACGAGTTCGAAGCTCATCGCCGGGCCGCCGACAGCACCGCCGCGCCGTCCACGGCGGCGACGTCGTGTCCGACCGGGTGGCCGAGCAGCCAGTCCCACACCTCGACGGGGCCTTCCGCGAGGTAGGCCGCGCCGCAGTGGCAGGTGCCGCGCAGCAGGTCGCTGCCCGGCAGCCACACCACGCGCAGCACCCCGGGGCCGGTGAGCATGCGGGTGGGTTCGACGTTCATCAGGCCGTCCGGGCCGGGGCCGCGCTCGGCTCGACCAGCTTGGCCAGCATCCGCCGGGCGGCCAGCCCGCCGGTGTCGATGTTGATCGACAGCTCCTGGTAGCCCGGGGGCTCGCTCGCGATCACCCGCTCCAGCACGTCGAGCGCGGCGACGTCCTGCAGCACGACCGTACGGTTCTGCTCGGCGAGGAAGTCCGAGACGCCCTGGTCGTCGAGGGCGAAGTCGCGGGCGACGGCCCAGAAGTCGTGGGTGGAGTGCTCGGTCTCGGGGGTGATGGCGTAAACGACCTCGACGTGGAAGGCGTCCGGGTCGCTGCCGTCGGGGCGGGGCAGCACGCCGACCGGCGCGATCCGCGAGTGCAGCTTGTACAGGCACGGCGGGCTGTACTCGATGTCCTGCCAGCGCATGATGCGGCCGGTCAGGCCGGTGGACTTGGCGTAGAAGGGCGGGCATTCGGCATCGTCCATGTGCCTGCTGACGTAGACGATGCCGGCCTCGTCGTCGACCTCGGTGGTCGTCGGGGTGGCGGCCACCTCCGGGGTGCCGATGTAGCCGCCGTGCAGGTACGTCTCGTGCGACAGGTCGAGCAGGTTGTCCACCAGCAGCTCGAAGCGCGCCTTGAGCGGCTCCATGCCGGACACGGTGGTGTAGTCGGGCGAGGCCAGCCAGGGCGCCCTGGGCACGGCGGCCGGGTCGGCCTTGGCGGGGTCCCCGATCCACACCCAGACGAACGAATCCCGCTCCACGGTCGGGTAGCTCTTCAGCCGGGCGGTGCGCGGCACCCGGGTCTGGCCGGGGACGGCGACGCAGCGGCCGTCGGCGCCGTAGGTGAAACCGTGGTAGCCGCACACCACCTGGTCGTCGACCAGCCTGCTCGGCGCCTCGGACAGCGGGAAGCGGCGGTGCACGCAGCGGTCCGACATGGCGGTGACCTCTCCCGCGCCGGTGCGCCAGAACAGGATCGACTCGCCGCAGATGGTGCGGCTGAACAGCTCCTGGCCGATCTCACGTCCGTACGCCGCGACGTACCACTGGTCGGTGGGAATAGACGACACAGGCAACTCCTTCGTATCTCCTGACAGTCCCCGCGTCTTCGATGGTGACCTCGGTCACCCGTACGGCGGAATGTCGCTTCCCGCATGCCGGAAAGCGAAAGCTGTCATCAGGCCGGACCCACCCCTCGGGAGACGAACATGACCGATGCCGACCAGATCATCGACGCTCTGCGCAGCGGCCACGACCACCTGGCGGCCCTGGTGCGCGGCCTGCCGGCCGACGACCTCACCCGGCGGTCCGGAGCGGCGGACTGGGACGTGTCGCAGGTGCTCAGTCACCTCGGCAGCGGTGCGGAGATCGCGCTGGCCACCCTGGAGGCCTCGCTGGACGGCGCCGCCGTGCCGGGCGAAGACTTCAACAAGGAGGTCTGGGCACGCTGGGACGCGATGTCCCCGGCCGAGCGGGCCGCGGGCTTCCTGACCGCCAGCGAGGCGCTGGTCGCGCGGTACGAAGGGCTCGACGCGCGGACGCGGAAGGAGCTGAGGATCGTTTTCGGCTTCCTCCCCGCGCCCGTGGACGTCACGACCGCGGCGCGCATGCGGCTCAACGAGTTCGCTCTCCACACCTGGGACGTCGAGGTCGCCTTCGACCCGGCGGCGACCCTGGCCCCGGCCGCGACGGAGCCGCTTCTCGACCAGGTGAGCATGTTCCTCGGCTTCATCACCAAGGCCGAGGCTCTGAACGACCGCCCGGTCGCCATCGCCGTCCGCGTCACCTCCCCCGATCGTTCCTTCGGGCTGAGCGTGGCCGACGCGGTCGCCCTCACCGACGAGCCCGCCCAGCCCGACGCGGTGCTCAGCGCCCCGGCCGAGTGGTGGCTGCGGCTCGCCTCCGGGCGCCACGCCGCCGAGCACACGCCGGCCACGGTGACGCTCACGGGCGGCAAGCTCACCCTGGACGATCTGCGCGGAGTTTTCACAGGTTTTTAGGGCGACTTGACCTGGAGTGGGCTCCAGCGGGGAGGGTGTCCTCATGCACAACGCCATGACAACACGCGCCATCGGAAACCGCTCCGTGTCCGTCATCGGGCTCGGCGCCATGCCCATGTCCGTGGCCGGGCACATGCCCGATGAGGACCAGTCGATCCGCACCATCCTCGCGGCGCTGGACGCCGGCGTGACCCTGATAGACACCGCTGACGCCTACACGCCCTCGCATGACGACGTCGGCCACAACGAACGCCTGGTCGCCCGGGCGCTGGCCCGGTGGGACGGCGACGCCGCCACCGTGCTCGTGGCGACCAAGGGCGGGCACACCCGCACGCCGGGCGGCGGCTGGGAGGTCGACGGCCGCCCGTCCTACCTCAAGCAGGCGTGCGACCGGTCGCTGAAGGCTCTGGGCGTGGAGCGCATCGGCCTCTACCAGCACCACCGCCCCGACCCGAAGGTGCCCTACGAGGAGACCATCGGGGCACTCAAGGACCTGTACGACGCCGGCAAGATCGAGATGGCGGGCATCTCGAACGCCGACCCGGCGCAGATACGGCTCGCCCACGACATCCTCGGCGACCGGCTGGTGAGCGTCCAGAACCAGTACTCTCCCCGGTTCCGGTCCAGCGAGCCCGAGGTCGACGTCTGCGCCGAGCTCGGCCTGGCCTTCCTCCCCTGGTCCCCGCTCGGCGGCATCACCCGTGGCGGGGAGCTGAACGAGCGGGCGGCCTTCACCGAGATCGCCGCGGCGCGCGGCGTGTCCCCGCAGCAGGTCTGCCTCGCCTGGGAGCTCGCCCGCAGCCCTGTGGTCATCCCCATCCCCGGCGCCAGCCGCCCGGAGACCATCCTCGACTCCGTCGGCGCCGCCACCCTGGAGCTCACCCCGGAGGAGCTCGCCCGCCTCGGCTGAGCTTTCTGAGGAGCTCGCCCGCTCGTGGATCCATGGCTCTGTTTCTCGGCATGGTCACCGGGTAGCCGGAGGGAAAGCAGCCGGTTCGCCCCTCAAGCCGGCCCCGCCGGGCATGGGGAGAGGCTGTGGGCGAGGTCCATGGGTGGTGCGAGCCCTGTTTCGGCGGCGTTCGCGACGCCTTCGCGCGCAACTTCGCCGACGGCCGGGAGCTGGGCGCGTCGGTGGCCGTCTGCCAGGCGGGACGGCCGGTCGTGGAGCTGTGGGGCGGCCTGGCGGGCGACGGCGCCTGGCGGCGTGACACCATCGCCTTCCTCGCCTCGGCCACCAAAGGGCTGGTCGCCGCCGCCGCGCTGGTGCTGGTCGACCGGGGGCTGCTCAACCTGGACACGCCGGTCGCGGCGTACTGGCCGGAGTTCGCGGCCGAGGGGAAGAGCGAGATCCCGCTGCGCTGGGTGCTCGGGCACCGGTCCGGCGTGGTGGCCGTCGACCCGCCGCTGACCCTGGCCGACATCCGGCTCCGCACCCCGGTACGGGACGCCCTGGCCGCCGCGCGGCCGGCCTGGCAGCCGGGGCAGGGCCACGGATATCACTGCCTGACCATGGGCTGGCTGGTCTGCGAGGTGGTCCGGCGTGTCACCGGCCGGACCGTCGGGGAGTTCTTCGCCGAGGAGATCGCCGGGCCGCTCGGGCTCGACCTGCACATCACCCTGCCGCCCGGCACGAACGGGCGGCTGGCGGGACTCGTACCGCCCACCGAACGTCAGCTCCTGCGGGGGCGTGGCCACCCGCAGCTGGAGGCGCTGAACCGGGCCATCGGCGATCCCACCTCCCTCTTCCACCGCTCCACCTTCGGCAGCGTGGCCGTCACCGCGGAGCTGCTGAGCAGCGCCGGCACCTGCCAGGTGGAGATTCCCTCCTGTGGCGGGGCGGGCAACGCGGCCGCGCTCGCCCGCCTGTACGCCGCGCTCGCCGGCGAGGTCGACGGCGTCCGGCTGCTGCGCCCCGAGAGCACGGCCGCCGCGCGCACGCCCGAGGCCGGCGGGATGGATCTCGTGCTCGGCTGCCACACCGCCTACAGCTCCGGGTTCATGCTGCCCGGCGGTCCGATGTGGCCCGGCGCGGACTCCCCCGCCGCCTTCGGCCACGCCGGCGTCACCGGGGCCTTCGCCTTCGCCGACGGCGACCTCGCCTTCGCGTACGTGCCCAACCGGATGGCCGAGCTGATCGAAGGAGGCGGCGACCGGGTCCGCCGCCTGGTGGAGGCTGCCTACCGAGCGCATGGGTAGACGGCCGGCGGCTGTTCTGATCATTAGCCGTACGACACGAAATATCGCATAAGCGTATTTATCGCCAATGGGGCGGTCTCGGGCGGGCGGCCATCGCGTTGGCCGCCCGCCCGGGAAAGGTGTCACATGTCGCGGTTGGTGATTCGCACGCTGTCGGACGTGTCCGGTCCCGGCTGGTCAGCGGCAGCGGCGCCGGCGAAGACCGAGGCGAACCCGGCGCTCAGCACGCCGGCCGTCAACAGCACCACAGCAAAACGTCGCATTGTTCCTCCATTTTTATCCCCGTTAATGCAGAACAAGCGTGACATGGCCTGCCGGCCGGCCATGAGACGCAGGGCTGCCATGTTTCACCGCATTCCTGCCATTGCCGCCGCGCCGAGTCCGTCCGACAAGCTCGTCGGCCGGTCCGCCGGGGGGGTCAGGCGGTTCGGTCACGAGCCGCGATGGCCAGGGCGATGAACTTCTGGAACTCCGCGAACCGTTCCTGGCTCATGGTCAGCCGCACCCCGTCGACGATCGCGTCCTCGCCGTGCCTGCGGCCGACGCGGACCTTGAACCCGTCCCGGTGCGGCGTCGCGTGCACCCCGAGAAACGCCACGTGAAAGCGGCTGCTCCCCGCCACGTCACGGTGAAAGATCTCCAGCGTCCTGCCGTCCTGCACGAGGATGTGGTCGTCATGCTCGAATTCCGCTGCCATGGTGCCTCTTCCGCCGCTGGGTTCCCGCCCGCCCAGTGGCGGCAGGATCCCGTCGGCGATTCTATTTTCGGTACGGCCCGGCGCGGTCCTGGGTCAGGCGGTGAAGATCTGAGCCAGCAGCAGGCCGATCATGGCGGCGGTGAGGCCGGCCGCGAGGCTGGCGGCGACGTTGACGACGGCGAGGAAGCGGGCGCCGTCCTGGGCCAGGCGCAGGGTCTCGTAGCTGAAGGTGGAGTAGGTGGTGAGCGCCCCGCACAGGCCCGTGCCCAGCAGGGCGGTCAGCGCGGGTCCGGCGGGCAGGCCGATCACGAACCCCAGTAGCAGCGACCCGGCCACGTTCACCGCCAGTGTCCCCCACGGGAACACCGAGTCGTGGCGGGCGCGGATGAGCCGGTCGGTCAGATAGCGCAGCGGCGCGCCGACCGCGGCGCCCAGCGCGACGAGCAGCAGCGTCATCCGCCGTCCCCTCTCCTGAACGCCCGCACGGCCCGGCCGGTGAGCGCGGCCCCCGCCCACGCGGCGAGCACGGCGGCGGCCGGGGTGATCGCCAGGTAGAGCAGCGCGGTCGCGGGCCGGCCGGCGGCCATCGCCTGGTGCACCTCCACCGCGTAGGTGGAGAAGGTGGTGTAGCCGCCGAGCACGCCCACGCCCAGGAACGGGCGCACCAGCGGCCGATCGGTCCACACCTCGACGACCAGCACCATGAGCACGCCGATCAGCAGGCATCCCGACACGTTGACCAAGAGGATCGACCAGGCGAACGCGCCGGGCGGGTGCGGCAGCGCGGTCGCGATCGCGTGCCGGGCCAGCGCGCCGAGCACGCCACCGGCGGAGACGGCCGCCAGCACCGGCCAAGTCGTGAGCATCATCCATCAGGCTATCGGCGTTGCCGGCCGTCGATTCTCATAGGTGGCGATATCGGGCTGTGAGGGCCCTATACACTTAACCAAGCGCTTGCTACGCTCCGCCCATGACGTCCACGGTTGTCTGGGGCACCGGCAACATCGGCCGCGCGGCCATCCGTGCCGTCGATGCCCACCCGGCGCTGAAACTCTCCGCTGTGCTCGTCCACGACCCCCTCAAGCTCGGCCGCGACGCGGGCGACCTCGGTGGGCTCGGCCGTGATCTGGGCATCGCGGCCACCGGCGACGTGGACGCGGTGCTGGCCACCCGTCCGGGCGCCGTCGTGTACGCCGCGTCCGGCGACATCCGCCCCGACGACGCGCTCGCCGACATCCTCCGGGCGATCCGGGCCGGCGCCGTGGTCGTCACCCCTTCCCTGTACGCGCTGTACGACCAGCGCAACGCCCCGCCGGAGACGCGGGAGGCGGTGCTGGCCGCCGTCGGGGACGGCGGCGGCTCGCTGTTCGTCTCCGGCGTCGACCCCGGCTGGGGCAACGACGTGCTGCCCCTGCTGGTCAGCGGGCTCGGCACCACCGTGGACGCGATCCGCTGCCAGGAGATCTTCGACTACACCACCTACGACCAGCCGGACTCCGTTCGCTACCTGGTCGGCATGGGCCAGCCGATGGACTACGAGCCGCCGATGATCGCGCCGACGGTCCCGACCATGGTGTGGGGCGGGCAGGTACGGCTGATCGCCAGGGGCCTCGGCGTGGAGGTGGAGGAGATCCGCGAGAGCGTGGCCCGGCGCCCGCTCGACGCCACGGTGAGCACGGTGTCGATGGGCGAGTTCGAGGCGGGCACCCAGGGCGCGCTGCGGTTCGAGGTGCAGGGCATCGTCGAGGGCGAGCCCCGGATCGTCATCGAGCACGTCACCCGCATCCACCCCTCCTGCGCACCGGACTGGCCGACGCCGCCGGACGGCGCGGGCGCGCACCGGGTGATCATCGAGGGCAGCCCGCGCATCGAGGTCACGATCGAGGCGGTCGACGAGGCCGGGAACCGGTCCGCGGGCGGGAACGCCACCGCCGTCGCCCGCCTGGTGAGCGCCATCGACTGGCTGATGGCCGCCGAGCCTGGCCTGTACGACGCGCTCGACGTCCCCCTGCGCCCCGGCAGGCTCGGAAGGAGACCCGCGTGAACATCGACATCCCCGAGGGCAAGGACGCGATCGAATACGTATGGGGCGAGATGATCCCCGGCATCGGGATCGCCGCCTCGAAATTCTCCATGTCGGTGTACGCCCACACGACCCTCGGGCTGCGCGAGTTCGAGGCGGCGCGGCTGCGGATCGCGCAGATCAACGGATGCGAGTTCTGCCTCGACTGGCGGACCGAACGGGACGGAAAGAAGGTCGAGGAGGGGTTCGCCGACGCGGTGACGCACTGGCGCACCACCGACGCCTTCGACGACCGCACCCGGCTGGCCGCCGAGTACGCCGAGCGGTACGCCCTCGACCACCACGGCCTGGACGACGAGTTCTGGACCCGGATGACCACTCACTACACCCAGCGCGAGATCGTCGAACTGAGCATGAGCCTCGGCTCCTGGCTGGCCTTCGGCCGGCTCAACCACGTCCTGGGCCTCGACACGGTGTGCAGGCTGCCCAGCGGCGTCAACCGATAGCACCTGCCCGCCTCATGGGCGGGCGCTCGACACTTCACCACTTCACCCAGGCGCGAGCACCAGGCACGACCCGTTCTCCTTTCGTCGAGAGTGAGGAACACCGATGAGAGACCATCCCCCCGTCTCCAACGCCGTCTCGCGCCGTGGGTTCATCGCCGGAACCGGCTCCATCCTGGGCATGGCGGCCCTCGCGGGTCCCGCCGCCGCCCAGGCCAGGAGGGTCGCGGCGGCCCCGCCGATCGCCAACGGGGCGCACGTCCCCGCGCTGGTGATCGGCACCGGTTACGGCGGCTCCGTCGCCGCTCTGCGCCTCGCCCAGGCGGGCGTGGACGTGCACATGATCGAAATGGGCATGGCCTGGGACACGCCCGGCTCCGACGGCAAGATCTTCTGCAACACGCGCGAGCCGGACTACCGGTCCTACTGGCTGCGCACCAGGACCAAGGCGCCGCTCAACTACTTCCTCGGCTTCCCCATCGACAGGGACATCCCGCGCTACACCGGCATCCTGGATGCCGAGGACTTCAGCGGCATCACGGTCTACCAGGGCCGGGGCGTCGGCGGCGGCTCGCTGGTCAACGGCGGCATGGCGGTCACCCCCAAGCGGGAGAATTTCGCCTCCGTCCTGCCGTCGGTCAACGCCGATGAGATGTACGCCACCTACTACCCGCGGGCCAACGCCGGGCTGGGCGTCGGCACCATCGACCCGGCGTGGTTCGACAGCACCGCCTGCTACCAGTACTCGCGGGTCGGCCGTAAGCACGCCCAGCGGTCCGGCTTCCCGTTCGTCTTCGTGCCCGACGTGTACGACTGGGACTACATGAAGCAGGAGGCGGCCGGGACCGTCACCAAGTCGGCGCTGGCCGGCGAGATCCTCTACGGCAACAACCACGGCAAGAAGTCCCTGCAGCGGACGTACCTCGCCCAGGCCAGGGCCACCGGCAGGGTGACCATCTCGGCGCTGCACCAGGTGACCTCGGTCGCCCCGGCGGGCGGTGGCCGCTACACGGTCGTCATCAACCAGCTGAACACCACCGGCGACACCACGGCCACCAAGACCGTGACCGCGGACCGGGTGTTCTTCGCCGCCGGCAGCGTCGGCACCAGCAAGCTGCTGGTCAAGCTGCGGGCCACCGGCGCGCTGCCGGCCCTGAACGGCGAGGTCGGCAAGGGCTGGGGCGACAACGGCAACGTCATGTGCGGCCGCGCCAACCACCTGTGGGACCCGACCGGCAGCCTCCAGTCGACCATCCCCTGCTCCGGCATCGACAACTGGGCGGCCGGCGGCGCGTTCGCCGAGGTGGCGCCGCTGCCCACCGGCATCGAGACCTGGGCCTCGTTCTACCTGTCGATCACCAACAACACGCACCGGGCCCAGTTCTCCTGGAACGCCTCGACGGGCAAGGTCGACCTGAACTGGCAACTCGCCTGGAAGCAGCCGTCCATCGACATGGCCAAGACGATCTTCGACAAGATCAACGCCAAGGAGGGGACGATCTACCGGACCGACCTGTTCGGCATCTACAAGATCTGGGGCGACCACCTCACGTACCACCCGCTCGGCGGCGCGGTGCTGAACAAGGCCACCGACAACTACGGCCGGCTGGCCGGCTATCCCGGCCTGTACGTCATCGACGGCGCGCTGATCCCCGGCAACACCACCGTCAACCCGTTCGTCACCATCACGGCACTCGCCGAACGCAACATCGAGAAGATCATCGCCACCGATCTGTGACGAGGTGCGCAGGAGGGCGAGGGATGACATATCAGGAAAAGAACGAAATTTCCTGACCCTCGCCTTCCTATTCGGCTAAGAGCGTCCGCCAGTAGGCGTCGGATGCGTGGGCGCGTATGACGCCGGGAGCGAGTGTCAGTAGGGCCGCCTACTATCCGGATTGGCTGGTGATCAAGCGTGACCAGCACTTCCGGCTGAAGGGGCGCCCCAGCATGACCAGTATCTTCACCGTGTCCGTCGACTCGGTCGAAGGCTCGACCCTCCGTGGGAGGGTGCACGTTATCAACCCCGACGTCCCATCAGTACCGCAGGAGGCCGGCTTTCCCCTGTCTCTCCTGGTGGACGCCTGGTGGCACCTGGATAACGGGTTTCTGCACAACGAAGACAGTAGTGAGGGAGGCGGCGGAGAGCGGTACCCCTTCACCGAGGAGCAGGGCAAGGCCATCACGGCGGGCATGCGGCTGAAGGACGAGTTCTGGAAGCTTTACGAACTCATCCTCGGCAAGAGGATACGGGTTACCAAAGACGGGTACCTGCTCGCGGACGACGGCAAGACCGTGCTCGAACCCAGGCGCAAAGCGAAAGACGTGTACGAACTGGACGGGGGCAACGGATACGACGGCATTTCGCATTACGTGATGACATCCGGCAACGCCGAGGAGTTCTCACATTGCGCCGCCGACATCGTGGTCTCCTACGACATCAGCCCCTACCGGAACGTCCCGCACCTGAGCGAGGCCACACTGGAGAATCCGGGGGAGCTGGACGTGTGGGATGGGCTGGAGCTGGGAGAGGACTACTCCTTCGCTGAGATCCCTTACGCAGAGATCGTGGTGACGGTCAGCGACGCGGGCTACCTGGAGCACATGGTCGCTGGTATGCGCTGGGATACGACCATGACGGGGCACGTGTGCTGAGAGCTCGTGACACGGTCGTTGAGAGTGTCTGTCAGTAGGTGGTTGTAGTGGTGCAGGCGCGGTCCCCGATCATGGAGTTGTCCACGCTTCGTGATCATTGGGGATCCGTGCCTGCCGTTCCGTCATGCATTCTCGGCCCCGTCCGGGACCAGTTCCTCGCGCTGCTGCCCGTGCGGGAAGACCGGCATCCGCTGGGCTGCCACAACCCACGGATCGCAGGCACAGTGGTTTTCGACCGGCTGGTCCAGGTGCTGGTCTTCGGCTGAGAATACGAGCGCGTCGCGGACGCGCACTGCTCGGCCACGACCCTGCGCCGCAGGAGGGACGAGTGGATCTCACTGGGCGTGATGGAGCATCTCCGGCTACTGGTCCTGGCCGCCTATGACTACCGCGTTGTCCACGACGGCCTGGCCGACAGGAACATCGACGCATGCATCGTCCCACGTGGGGCGAAAGTCCCGATCCAGACCGGCGGACGGTGGGTGGTCGAGCGCACAAATTGCCTGATCCGACGCGCCTGGACCCACTACCGATGGGACACACGACCCCGCACACCACGCATCCGATGACCTACTGGCGGACGCTCTTATTAGGGCACGTCGGCAAGCCGCTCCCCCGGAGACAGGTGCGCCTGCCGGGGGCGGCGCGGTCGACCAGCTCCTCTGACCGGTCGGTCAGCCTTTCGCGGGGGCGTCGAACAGCGCGGCGCTGGCCTCGACCAGCATGGCGCGGCCCTTGACGTCGGCCACCACGTTCGGGCCGACGATGTCGTCCTGGCCGGGGAACTGGCCGGCGCCGCCCTCGGGGCCGAGCGGGACGACGAGCAGGGTGGGCCACGGCTCGTAGGCGGCAGGCCCGCCCTCGCCGGTGATCAGCGCACGCAGGTTCGCGGCGACGAGTTCGGCCTGCGCGCCGGCGAAGGCCGCCATGTTGCGGTCGGCGTCGGCGATGTCGCCGATGGCGTACACCCGCTCCTGGCCCCGGACGCGCAGGTGCTCGTCGACCTGGACGTAGCCCTGCGGGTCGCGGGCCTCGGCGAGCGAGCCGCGCAGGTAGTCGGTGTACGGCTTGACGCCGAAGCAGCGGAACCAGACGTCGGCGGTCAGTTTGTCACCCGCCTCGGTGGCGATCGCGATCGGCGCGGCGGTGGCCGGCGGCGCGCTCGGCAGCTCGCGCAGCGCGCTGCCGAGCTTGAGCTCGACGCCGAGCTCGTCGAGCTGACGGCGCAGCTCGTCCCGCAGGGCCTGGTCGTACGGGCCGGGCAGGATGTCGGGCGCCATGTCGGCGATGGTGACGTGCTTGCCGGGGAAGGACGCCTTGATCTCACCGGCGAGTTCGAGTCCGACCGGGCCCGCGCCGACCAGCAGCACCCGCTGGGCGTCCACGATGCTCTGGTGCGCGTCCCGGAACTTGGCCTGGGCCGTCCTGGTGTCCGGGGCGTCGGTCTTGGCGGGGAAGGGATAGAACGACCCGGTGGCCAGGATCAGGTAGTCGGGCTCCAGCTCACGGCCCGAGGCCAGGGTGACCTTCAGCCCGTCGACCGCCACGGCCCGATCGCGCAGGAAGCGCCCTTGGGTCAGCAGCCGGTCGTAGGGCATGAAGATCCGATCGAGCCACTCGGGCTCCACCAGGGCACGCAGCGCCGCGACGTTGTGCATGAAGGCCTCGGTGGGGTCGACGAGCGTCACGTCGGCGACGTCGTCGAGCCCCTTGGCCAGCTTGAGGCCGCCGTATCCGCCACCCAGCACCACGACGGTCGGCCGGTGTCCAGCATGCTTCGCCATCAGTTCTCCTCGCTAGGAATTAACGCGTCGCCAGGCTAATACTATCTACTAGGAAAAACAAAGTGGCGATCCTGCGGCTAGCATGGAAACATGGCCACGCCCAAGCAGATCGAGACGAACGCTTGCGTAAGCGCCGAGGAAGGGCTGACGCGCGCCTTCTCCCTGCTCGGCAAGCGCTGGAGCGGCGTCGTGCTGGGCAGTTTCGGGTCCGGGCCCGCCGGGTTCCGCGAGCTGTCCCGGGCGGTCGGCGGTGTCAGCGACTCGGTGCTGTCGGACCGCCTGTCGGAGCTGACGAGAGCAGGCCTGATCGCGCGGACCGTGGACGAAGGGCCGCCGGTCGCGGTCTCCTACGAGCTGACCGAGGCCGGCCGGGCCCTCCTCCCTGCGCTGCACCAGCTCTCGGCCTGGGCCGAAGAGCACCTGCCCCCGCAGAGCTAGGTCCGCGCAGAGCCAGGTCCGCGCAGAGCTAGGTCCCGGTGCCTGGCTCCGCGGCCAGGGACGTGTAGACGGTCACCTCGTCGGGGCTGATGAGCCCGTCCTGGATGGCGCAGATGAGCAGCTTCTCCTTGGTGGGCGCGGGCCGGCCGGCCGCCGCGTACTTGATCCGGGCCCGGTCGATGTACTGGCGCACGGTCCGCTCCTTGATGCCCATCCGGGCCGCCACCGATGCCTTCGACATCGACTGGAACCAGAACAGCAGCGCCGCCCGCTCCTTGTCCGACAGCTGCGGCCGGTGCGGGCTCTCGTCCGTCGCGATCGCCTGCGCCATCGGCGGCGTCACGCTCGGCCGGTCGGCCGCCACCTCCAGCAGGGTCTCCAGGCAGGACTCCCGCGTGGCCCGCCCCTTGCCGATGAACGCCGAAGCCCCCGCGTCCAGCACCACCCGCACCGTCTCCGGCTCCTCGTGCTCGGAGAAGACGACCACCCGCTGCCCGCCCCCGCACAGCTCGGCGATCCGGTCGATGATCATGGTGCCGTTCAGGTTGAGGTCGAGCAGCAGCACGTCGGCGTCCACCCCCTGGACGGACTCGATGGTGGGCCCGTGCGCGACCAGCTCCACCGGGCCCGGCGGCCGGAACCACGACCTGACGCCGTCCACCACGACCTGGTGGTCCTCCACCAGGGCGACCGTCACCCGCCCTGCCAGATGCTGTTGACCCATACCTCCCCTTCCTGCCGCTGATAGGTGACGACGACCCCGCTGGACTCGTGCACGGGGCTGGTGCTGATGGGCAGGTCGTCGCTGTCGGCGACGACGGCCACGCTCACCATGGCGGACATCGCGGACACAGTGACCCGGGCCCGCGACCTGGCGCCGTCCAGCGCCTGGATCGGCGCTCTGAGCAGATCTTCCCGTACGCCCTGGGGCAGGGCCGGCAGGTTCGCGCCGAACGGCGGCGCCGTCACCAGGACCTTGCGCCGTTCGGCCGCGTCGATCCGCCTGCGCAGCGTCGAGACCAGCTCGTCGGGCAGATCCTCCCGCTCGGTGATGAGGCGGCGCAGGCGCATGGCACCGGCCGTGCAGTCCTCGCGGACGCCGGGATCGCCGGGATCGGCGCCGTCGGCGAGCTGCTCCAGCAGCGACTCCGCGACCTCGCGGATGGCGGCGTAGCGGCGCAGCCGGTCGGCGTGGATGGTCCGGGCCGACGTGCGCCAGGCGTCGTCGGCGGCGAGACTGCGGGCCAGCAGCACGGCGTCCTCCGCGCGGGAGCGCAGGGTGTGGCAGCCCGCCATGTAGCCGAGCTGCAGGGTGGCGCTGCCGGCCATGACCACCAGATACTTGGCGACGGAGACGCGGTCGAGCGTCCCGGTCACGGCCATCGCCGCCAGCATGATGCCCGCGTTCGCGCACAGGAACGCGATCGCCTCGGCCCGCCAGCGCGGCCGGTTCCACAGCAGCACGACGCCGAGCCAGCCCACCGATCCCCAGCCCCAGTCGATCGGGCCGAGCAGGTCCTCGGGGTGGCAGGCCAGGATGACCGCGACGTTCACGGCCAGCGCCGCGACGACGAGCTCGCGTACCCTGGCCGGGCCTCGGGAGTCGCGGGTCAGCGCGAGCGCGGCGATCACCGCGATCGCGGTGTGCACGAGCCAGGCGACGGCCGCCAGCTCCGGCCAGCGGAAGACCGGCCAGCCGGTGACCGTCATCGTGAGGTCATAGCCCAGGTGCCAGGCCACGGTGATCACCAGGGCGCCGATCGCGGTGTAGCGGATGTAGCGCCGCGCCACCTGCTCGATGTCGTCGGTCATGGCCGCCACCACAGGCTCACCCGGGTGCCCCGGCACCCGGAGGAGATCTCCGCGCCGCCGTTGGGCAGGGAGCGCATCGTGTCGAGGATGGAGCCGCGTACGCCGAACCGATCGGCCGGCAACCGGTCCTGGTCGAACCCGCCGCCCTCGTCGGCGACCTCCACCCGGATCTCACCGGCGCGCCGGCACGAGACCAGCTCGGCCTCGCGCACGCCGGCGTGCCGGGCGATGTTCGCCAGCGCCTCGGTGACGGCGCGGGCGAAGCGCTCGGCCACCTCGCCGGGCACCGTCGCCGGGATCAGGCTCCTGCGGACCTCCAGGCCCTTCGCGCGCCCGGCCACCTCCTCCAGCAGGGCGTCCAGGGCGATGGGGGCGGAGTCGGCGCGCGGCCGGTCACGCAGCCGCTCCAGCGCCGACAGGTCCGTGGCCACCTGGGCGCGCAGGGTGGCCGACGGCCCGTCATAGGTGCCCAGACCGACCATCGTCAGCGTGTGCAGCGAGGTCTCGTGGACGCTGCTGACCTGCCTCAGCTCGTCCTCGCGCCGCAGCCGTTCGACCATGAGCTCGATCTGGACGCGCGCGCTCCTGCCGAGGAAAGCGTCGGCCGACGCGGCCGAGCGGCGCAGCAGCGTCATCAGCAGCACGACCGAGGCGATCTGGACGAGATGGATCACCAGGGTGCCGTAGACGTCCTGCGCGGGAGCGGCGAGCCGCATCCCCACGAGGTACGCCCCGGCCACCGTCACCGCGGCGGGGATCGCCACCTTGGGCGTCCAGGAGACCCCGGCCACGACGATGCTCACCGTGACCAGCCCCGCGATCCAGCTCGCCCCGCCTTCGAGCGCCTCCGTCGCCACCAGGTGGCGCTGGGCGAGGCAGAGCACGACGGTGGTGGCCACGTCACCGGCCACCAACCGGCCGCGCAGCGGCAGCCGCCGCCACGCCAGGCGCAGG
Organism: Nonomuraea glycinis; assembly: GCF_035920485.1. Lineage (GTDB taxonomy): Bacteria > Actinomycetota > Actinomycetes > Streptosporangiales > Streptosporangiaceae > Nonomuraea > Nonomuraea glycinis. Next base: position 5,752,505 of record NZ_CP109166.1, on the reverse strand, counting down.
TACAGGATGGTCCACCCGAGCTCGAGCGCCAGCATGGGCACCAGCCACAGCGCGGAGACCGGCGCGGCCGCGCCCAGCGTCGCGGCGACCACCACCACCAGGCCCGTCACCCCGCGCACGCCCGCGGCGGTGCGCGTGATGGCCGACTCCACCTGCCTGGTCGCCGAGTCGTATCGGGTGGATCCGAGGTGCGTCACGTGCCGCCCGCCCGTGATGAGAGCACAGGAAGGGCATCACGATAGCGCACCTTATGTGTGTGAGCCGGTGGAAATCTCCGGTCGAGTAAGCGGATGGGGTCATGGCTGCATCCCTTGGACCGTCCTTCACACGGCATCCGCCGCATTTCACACCCTGTCCGCCGCGACGGCCGCCCGGCATGACGGTCGATCGGCCGTCAGTCACATCCCCGTGCGGTCGCGTTCACTGGACGCGTGTCGCGCGGACGCGACACCCGCTGTCGCGACAAAGGGGACTTCATGACCTTCATCGTGGTCACGATCCTGGCCAGTTGCCTGTCCGCGATGGCGGTGCACGGCCGACGCCGGAACTGGCCACCCGGCCTGCCGACCACGCGGCCGCGCCTGGTGGCGATGGGCGGCACGTACGAGGGCTCGCACGGCCACCCTTCCGACGCGTACGTCATCCAGGAGCGGCTGATCGCGGCGGCCGACGGCGGCGGCGGTGCGGAGCTCTGCCAGAGCGCCGCGGCCCTGGCCCTGGGGGCCGTGGTCGCCGCCCGGCCGCAGCACCCGGGCAGGCGGGAGGAGGACATGACCGAATGCGCCCAGGTGGCGCACCACGCCGTCCGCACCGCCTCGATGAGCACGCCGACCATGTCCGGCCTGTCCAGCACCCTGGATCTGATCATCCTCGACCCGGGTGAGCGCCCGTGCGTGCGCTACGCGCACGTCGGCGGCGGCGCCATCTGGCACTGTGCGAAGTCCGCGGCGCCCCGGCTGCTCACCACGTCGCACGGCGAGGGCTCGCGCGCGTGCGGGATCGGCCAGGCGTCCGGCCCCAGGCCCCAGGTCGGCACCGTGCCGCTGCGCCCGGGTGACCGCCTCGTCATCGTCACCGACGGCGTGCTCCAGGCCCTCGGCGTCGCGCGGCTGACGGCGCTGATCGCCGAGGGGGCCTCCCCCGCCGTCTGCCTGGACAGGGTGTACGACGAGATGGCGGCCGTCGAGCCGAAGGACGACGCCACGGTGATCATCGCGGACTTCGTCACCGTCTGAGCACGTCGAGCCGCTGGTACAGGCCGTACACGAAACGGGCGCGGTAGGTGGTGTCCTGGTGGGTGAAGTCGACCGCCCAGTGGTGCGGGGCCTGGCCCTCGCTGTGCGCGGCTCCGGGGAAACTCGCCTGGACGTCGGCGACGACGCACCGCCAGGGGGTCAGCTCCTCGAAGGTCAGGGTCACCGGGCCGCCGGGGCGGACGAGCCACTGGTTCCACACCTGGCCGCCGGGGCCGAGCAGGACCTCGTACGCCAACTCCGGCCAGGACGGCAGCGCCCAGCGAAGCACCTCGCAGGTCAGGCTCCCGAACGACTGCGGCCCCCGGTGGGACGGCGGGCCGAGGGCGGCGCGCAGCGGGGCCGGCCCCTTGCGGACGTGCAGGATCCTCGTCCACTGGGTGTGCGCGGCGCGCAACTCGGCCCGGGAGGCGCCGATGGCCTCGATCGCGGCCTCCACCCTTTCGGCGTTGAGGTCGCGCATCCGATGCATCAAGGCCAGCTCGAACTGGCGCACCCCGAATCCCATCCCCCCAGCCTGCCAGCCGGCCCGCCCGCCTGTGCCGGTCCGGCCGGTGCCGGCTCATCGGTGTCAGTGATGGTAGGCGTGGATGACGGCGTGACCCTTGCCCCGGCCGATGATCCACTTGTTGACCGGGGTGGTGACCACGAAGGCCACCGCGAAGGAGACGGCCAGCGCCCCCCAGAACAGCGCCGAGGTCAGCCCGGCCGTCATCGCGCCCGGGATGACCAGCATCACGCCGTTGTCCACGATCTCCATCACGATGATCGACACCGTGTCGGCGGCCAGGGCCAGCTTGACCGCCGAGCCCCAGCCGACTCCGGCCCGGCGCAGCGGGATCAGCGTGAGCAGATAGCCGAACAGGAAGGCCAGGACGACGGCCAGGGCGATCGAGGGTGCGACGGACCAGCCCAGGGCCGTCGCGATCACCAGGCCGAGGACCTCGCCGATGGCGCACCCGGTGAGGCAGTGCAGGGTCGCCGAGGACGCCATCCCCCAGGTCGCCTTGGCGGGCGGGTGGTGCTGGACATGGCCTCCATGGTGCTCGGACATAGCGCACTCCTCTCGTACCAAGCCCTCAACTTATACCCGCAGGGGGTATGAGACAACGAGCGGCCCCTAGGAGGCCGCCCGGTCCGAGCGGGCGCGAGCCAGGCGCGCGCGGAGGTGGTCGGTGACCGAGACGCCGCCGGTGAGGCACCACAGGGCGATCACCGGGTCGCAGATCGCGCAGCCGAAGGAGGAGTCCGCCGCGAAGGGGATGAGCGGGCTGCCGTTCAGGTGGTGCAGGATGTCCCAGCCGGTGTGCAGCAGCCAGCCGATCCCGATGAACGTCCACGACCGCAGGCCGCGGTAGGCGCAGTAGGTGACGGCGGCCGTGAGAGCGAACTCCCAGGGACCGAAACCGCCGCCGCTGCTGAGGTAGGCCGCGCCGGCTCCGGCCAGCATGATCGCGTTGAAGGGGCGCCGGTGCGGTTCACGGATGAGGGACATCAGGAACACGTAGGCGAGGCCGATCAGAATCGGCGCGATGACGGTCATCGTTCGTCCTTGAGGAGTCGTACGGAAAGCGGCCTTTCCGGAGGCTAGCCAGCGCGGCCCCACACTCCTAGTGGCAGTGATGACAACTTCCCCCGGGATCACGCCAACGGCTCCGAACAGGCAGAAGACCTCGCTCGTACGACCTCAGCGGGGCGGCGCGAACCCGGTGGCGCGGTAGGTTTCCGCCATGCACACCGTCGCCGTCCTGGCGTTGGACCAGGTGACCCCGTTCGACCTGGCCACCCCCATCGAGGCCTTCAGCCGCACCCGCCTCCCCGACGGCCGCCCCGGCTACCAGGTCCGCGTCTGCGCCGAGACGCCGGAGGTCGACGCCGGGACGTTCACCCTGCGCGCGCACTGGAGCCTGGACGGCCTCAGGGACGCCGACACGATCATCGTGCCGGGGACGGCCACCCCCGAGTCCCCCCTGCCGCCCGCCGTCGGCGACGCGCTCAGGGCGGCGGCCGCGCACGGCACCCGGATCGCCTCGATCTGCACGGGCACGTTCGCTCTGGCCGCCACCGGGCTGCTCGCCGGCCGGCGCGCCACCACCCACTGGATCGCCGCCGCCCGGCTCGCCGCCGCCTATCCCGACCTCGACGTCGACCCCGACGTGCTGTACGTGGACAACGGGCAGTTCCTCACCTCCGCCGGCGCCGCGGCCGGGCTGGACCTGTGCCTGCACCTGATCCGCCGCGACTACGGCTCGGCCGTCGCCGCCGACGCGGCCCGCCTGTCGGTCATGCCGCTGGAGCGCGAGGGCGGCCAGGCCCAGTTCATCGTCCAGCGGCACCCGCCCACTCCCCGGGGCGCCGCGCTCGAACCGCTGCTCACCTGGATGCGGGACAACCTGTCGCGTGACCTCACCCTGGCCGATCTCGCCGCGTACGCGGGCACCAGCACCCGCACCCTCATCCGGCACTTCCGGGAGCAGACCGGGACGACGCCGCTGCGCTGGCTGCACCTGGCCCGTGTCCGGCAGGCCCAGCACCTGCTGGAGACCACCCGGCACTCGGTGGAACGCATCGGCGCCCAGGTGGGCTTCGGCTCGCTCACCACCTTCCGCGACCACTTCAAACGCACCACCGGCGTCAGCCCGCACACCTACCGCCGCACCTTCCGCGCCTCCGGCGACTGAGAACGCCCCCAGGCGCCGCTTCGCCGCCCTCGGCGCCGGGGCGTCCCCGACGGGCCGGGCTCTCCGACCTTGAACGCCTCCAGCAGGCGGTCCATCTCAGACCTTGAACGCCTCCAGCAGGCGGTCCGCCTCCGCCGCGAGGCCGGGCAGGGCGGCCACCGGGTCGGCGGCACGGGCCAGGAGCATTCCGCCTTCGCACAGGGCGCCGAAGACGAGCTGGGCGCGGGCCGGCAGGTCTCCCTCGGCGAACAGCCCTTCCGCCTGTGCCAGCCGCATGCCGTCGAGCAGGACGCGCAGCGCGTGACCGTACTCGATCTCCCGGACCGTCTCCCAGCCCAGCACGGACGGCCCGTCCAGGATCACGATCTGCCGGAAGCCGGGGTCCAGGCAGTGCTCCAGGAAGGTGCGGCAGCCACGGCGCAGGGCGGCCCAGCCGTCGCTCTGCTCGAAGGCGACCCGTTCCAGGGTGGCGGCGATCTCCTCCTGCTCCCGGACGAACGCCGCCCGGAACAACGCCGTCTTGCCGCCGAAGTGGTGGTAGACGGCTCCCTTGGTCACGCCGGCCGCCGCGGCGACCGCGTCGATCGAGGTGGCGGCGTAGCCGTGGGCGCCGAACAGCCGCTGCGCGGTGGTGATCAGCAGGGCCGTGGTCGCGTCGGAGCGCTCGGCCTGGGTACGGCGGGTCATCGATCCCCCATTGACTTACATACTCGCGGTATGTAACTTCGAAGGGAAGTTACATACCGTCAGTATGAAACCTTGAGGTGAGCCGTGTCATCACCACCCATCGCCGTCTACGGAGCCACCGGCCACACCGGGCGCCTGGTCGCCGCCGAGCTGCGCGCCCGTGGCCGGGAGATCGTCCTGGCCGGTCGTGACGGCGAAGCGCTCAAGGCGCTGGCCGACGAGCTCGGTGGCCTCCCGGTCCACCAGGCCGCCCTGGACGACCCGGAGGCGCTGCGGGCGCTGGCGGCGCGGGCGGCCGTGCTGGTCCACTGCGCCGGCCCCTTCACCGAGACGGGCCGGCCCGTCGCCCGAGCCGCCGCCGAGGCCGGCTGCCACTACGTCGACCACGGCCTGGAGCAGCACCACACCGCCTGGATGTTCGACGCCATGCGCGAGCCGGCCGAGCGCGCGGGCATCGCCATGATCACCGCGATGAGCTTCTACGGCGGGCTGGGCGACCTGCTCGCCTCCGCCGTGGCCGGCGGCCTGACCGGCGTCGACCGGCTGGTGGTCGCCTACGCGGTGACCGGGTGGCGGCTGACCACCGGCGCCAGGAAGACCGCGGAGCTGCTGTTCGCCGACACCCGCCGGATCTCTTACACCGAGGGCGCCTTCCAGGTCGGATACGTCGAGCCGCGCAACGTCGTCTTCCCCTTCCCGCCGCCCCTCGGCCCGCGCACCATGATCGCCCCCCTCCCCTCCTCCGACGTGGTGACCATCCCCCGGCACGTGGCCGTCCGCGAGGTGGAGGCCCAGCTCACCGCGCGTACCTTCGAGGAGGAGCAGGCGTTCACCAGCGAGCACGTCGACGCCGCCACCCGGGCCGGGTCCGAGTTCACCGTCGCCGTCCAGGCGATCACCGCGGACGGGGGCCGCGCCGGGCAGGCCAGTGGGCGCGACCTCTGGCGGGCCAGCGCCGTGGCCTCCGTGGCGGCCGCCGTCCGGCTGGCCGACGGCCGGGGGCCCGAAGGAGGCGGCGTCTTCAGCCCGGCCGAGGCCTTCCCCGCCGAGCCGTACCTGCGCGAGCTTGAACAGCTCGGGCTCTTCACCCTCAGCCTCCCGCGAGGGACGGCGCGATGATCCTGGTCACGGGCGCGGCCGGCGGGCCGCAGGGCTCTACCGGCCGCGCGGTCGCGGGCGCGGCCGGCGGGGCTCAAGGCTCGACCGGCCGCTCGGTCGCGGGCCACCTGCTGGAACGCGGCGAGGCCGTGCGGGCCTTCGTACGCACCGACGACCACCGGGCCGACGAGCTGCGCGGGCTCGGGGCCGAGGTGGTCGTGGGCGACCTGCGCGAGATCTCCTCCGTACGACCGGCCGTGCGCGGGGTGAGCCGGGCCTTCTTCACCTATCCGGTGACGGCCGGCCTGCTGGACGCCACGGGGGCCTTCGCGGCGGCGGCGCGGGAGGAAGGGCTGACGCGCGTGGTCGAGGTGTCCCAGCTGGACGCCTCCCCCGACGCGCTCACCCCGCGGATGCGCCGGCACTGGGTGGCCGAGCAGGTCTTCGACCGGGCCGGGGTGGGCGCGGTGCACCTGCGGGCAGCGGTGTTCTTCGAGAACCTGGCCGTCGTGGCGGCCGCCGCGGGAGACCGCCGTGAGCTGGCCCTGCCGCTGGGCTCCGGGGACACGCTGATCCCGCTCGTCTCGGCGGGCGACGTCGCCAGGGTGGCGGCCGGGCTGCTGCTGGACCCCGGGCCCGCCGACCCGGTGTGCCTGGTGACCGGGCAGATGGCGAGCGTCGGCGAGGCGGCCGACGCCATGGGGGTGAAATACGTCGATCTGCCACCGGCTGAGTGGGAGGCGCGGGCGATGGAGATCTACCGGAACCCGTACACCGTGGAGCACCTGACCCACCTGTGGGCGATCTTCCGCCTCATCGGCACCGGCCACCACCCGCTCTACGGGGTCACCGAAAGCATCGAACGCCTCGGCGGCCGGGCCCCGACGACACTGCGGGAGTTCTTCGGGACCACGCCGAGCCGGTGACCCTGCCGGAGCCGGCCAGGACCGCGCCGGGCCGGGCCGGGCCGGTGACTCAGGCGGTGGAGCTCTCCTGGGCGCCGCCGGGGTGCTCGGCCGGTTGGGGGCCGGCTGTGCCGAGTTCGACGCAGCACGCGCCCGGCCTCGGTGCGAGGGTGGCGTCGAGGGTGGTGGCGCCCAGGCCGTCGAGGACTCCGGCCAGGAAGGCCTGGTTGATCGCGCAGACCAGGCCGGGGTCCCTGGCCGCCATCGGATGGAACGGGCAGTTCTGCAGCCGCATCAGGGTCGAGGTGGCGCGCTCGGGCTCGAAGCCGTGCCGTTCGAGCAGTTGCCCGGCGCAGGTCAGCGCCCGCTCCGCGCCGAGCCGTCCGGGCTTGAGCTGGTCACGCTCGGCCCGGCCGAGGTCGCGGCCACGCTCGGCGGCCACCCGCAGCGCGGCGTCCCGGGCGCTCTCCGCCGGACTCTGCGCGCGTACGGCCTGCAGCAGGATGTCGGCGAGCAGGCCGTGCTCGCGCGGCGGGATGCTGACCTGGACATGGAGATCGGTGGGTTCGTACACCTTGGGGGCGCGCCCCACCCGGCGCAGCCCGGCCGGCTGGGCATAACCCGCTGACAGCAGGCCCACGTCGACGAGCTTGTCGAGGTGGAAGGCGGCGAGCTTGCGGGAGATGCCGACGCTCTGCGCCGCCTCGTCCCGCGTCACCGGCCGGCCCGAGCGCCGGATGAAGTCGTACATGCGGCGGCGCAGGTCGTCGCTGAGCGCCGCGACGGCTTCGATGGGAGAGACGTCATCCTGGGCCATACCATCGAGGTTAACACCCATTGTCATGGGCCGAACGGGCTTTCACCCCTTGACCATTGACGGGCTCCTCTGGTTTAACTAAAACTTGTTAGCGGAATAAGGTGCCGTCGACGACCCTCGGCGGGATGTGAGGAAGCATGGGGTCCATGGAGATCTGGATCAACCCGGACTGCTCGAAATGCCGCTCCGCCCTGTCGATTCTCGACGCCGAGGCCGCCGACTACACCGTGCGCCGCTACCTGGACGACCCGCCGGCCGCGAGCGAGATCCGCGAGGTCCTCGCCCGGCTCGGCCTCGAACCGTGGGACATCACCCGGACCGGCGAGCCCAGAGCCGCCGAGCTCGGCATCGGCACCTGGCCGCGCGACGACCGCGACCGCTGGATCGAGGCACTGGCGGCCAACCCGGTGCTGATCCAGCGGCCGATCATCACGGCCGACGACGGGAGCGCGGTGATCGGACGCAGCGAAGAAGCCGTACGCTCCACGCTCCTCTGAAGCCGGCTATCCGGTCAGCGTCCTGAAGCCGGTCATCCGGTCAGCTTCACGAGCCTCGCCGGTCAACCGGTCAGGGTCGCGAGTCTTGCGATGGCGGAGCGCTCGGCTTCGTAGATGGCGTTCACCCGCTTGCCCAGGTCGGTCAGGAGCGCGGTCGCGTCGCCGCCGGGGAAGGACTCGTCCGCGGCGGCGCGTACCTGCCACAGCGTGGCGGCGGTCCGCGCCGACTGCTCGACGCCCGCGCTGCCCTCCTCCATGACGCTCTGTTTGATCGCCGCCGTCAGGTCGCGGATCCGGGCGAACTCCGGGACGTCCGCGGGCAGCGCCGCCTCGGCCAGGTCGTGCCAGAGCGCGTGGACCTGCCGGAACTCCCCGGCCACCGCCGCCAGGCCCGGCTCGGCCAGCAGGACGGCGGCCTCGTCCAGCCCGTCGGCGAACAGATCGCGCTGGTTGCCCCCTTCCATGCCCACCGGCTCGGCGCCCTCCCAGATGGACAGCAGGGCGCCGGCCAGGCTCCGCCCGTCGGAGAAGACGTTCGGCCACCCCTTGGCGTGGCGGGTGTCGGTGAGCATCCGGGCCCACTTGCGCCACGCCGGCAAGGAGAACGACTCCGACGCCGACGACAGGTGCTCCGCGCAGTCGCGCAGCCCTTCCCGCGCGGCGCTCGCGAGCGCCGCCTCCCCCAGCACGGCCTCACCCAGCACATGCGTCACGTTCTTGTACGTTCCGACCCGCGCCCGCGCCGCGTCGAGCCGGTCCTGCGGGACGCGGATCGTCGCGTGTCCACGGTCGTCGAGGTAGACCCCGCCCTCGTCGCGCCGGTAGGCCACCACGGGATGACCGCCGTGCCCGTCCAGGGTGGCGGGCAGCCCCCAGTAGCCGAGGTGGTGGCGGTCCGGCAGAATCACGCACGGCCGCCCCGCGTCCAGCTCCCCGGCGAGCTTGGCGCTCGCGGCCCGGACCCCGCCCGTGGTGTGCTGCTCGAACGGCACGCCGAGGCGGGTGAGGGTCTTGTCCATGGAGCGGTGGTGATACTGCCACTGGTTGCGGAACCCCATGACCACGTGCCGGCTCTGATCGTGCTTGAACTCCCAGAGGATGTAGCCGGCGCCGATGCCGCCGCCCGCCAGGAACACCAGCGGCTCGCTGACGTCCGCGCCCTGGTTGACGAGGATGGCGGTGATGGCGGCGCTGGCGGGACAGCGGCCCCCGGTGAAACGCCAGCCGGCGTCCGACCGCGCCTCGGCCGGGCCGGCGATGTGGTGACGGGCCGTGGTGTAGCTTTCGCCCGTCTTGGCCATCCGCTCACGGATGCGGACCTTGAGCTGCTTCTTGCCGGTCATGCGACTCTCCTCGCGGCCATCGCCCAGGGCCCGGCCCACGCCCGCGGTCCTCGGCGGCCACGTGAGATCGCCGACGTGCGGAACTCCTGCGCTCGAGGCTCATACGTCCCCTTTGCCTCCGCGTGCGGCGGGTCGCGTGGGGACCCGCTCTGGAGGTTAGGCGGGAGAACAACCGCCAGGAAACGGATGATAGTACACAGCAGCGGCGGCTGCCCTGGAGCAACCGCCGCTGGTGACATCTGTGTCTAGTAGATGCGGTACTTCTTGCCGCAGTTGTCGAACTTGCCGGCCCAGCAGGTGTAGGTGTAGACCTTGCCGATCCCGTGGCCGCTCCAGGCGCCGGTCTTCTTGCCGTCCCAGGCGTGGTTGAACTTGCGCCAGTGGCCGTCCTGGTAGACCTCGAACCACACCCAGCCCTTCTTGCCACCGAACTTGTCCACCCCGTACCACTTCGTGAACACCTTGCCGTAGCTCTCCCAGGTCTTGCCGTAGGTGTACGCCTTGCGGTCGCTGGAGAAGAACTTGCCCCACTTGACGATGGTGGCGGTGGAGGCGGTCGTGGTGGTGGCGGTCTGCGTGGCGGCCTGAGCCGCCGGAGCCACGGCGAGACCGGTGACGGCCATCGAACCGGCCAGAGCCGCGATCGCGAGGGTCTTACGCATTTCGGGTTCCTCCCCCAGTAGGTGCTGCCGGTTTGTCCGACACCACGGAGATTACGAGCGTTCGACCTGGCGATCTGCGCACTAGTCCACACACCGGACGTGCACTACTCCACACAGCGAGAAAGCGTTTCCCCGACACCGGCGGTGGCACATTTCTTGCCATGGATGACTCCAGGGGTGACGGCGGCGATCGGGACTCAGGCGTTCAGGAACAGGACCTTCGGGAGCAGGACGTATGGGATCTGGTGGTCGTGGGGGGCGGGCCGGCGGGGGCGGCGGCGGCGCTCGGCGCGGTGCGGATGCGGCCCGGCCTGCGCGTGCTGCTGCTGGACAAGGCGGACTTCCCGCGTGACAAGGCCTGCGGCGACGGCATCGCCGCGCACGGGCGTGACGAGCTGGCCAAGCTGGGCGTCCCCGATCTGATCGACGACTACCGGCCCACGCCCCGCCTGTCGGTCGTCTCCCCCAGCGGAGTCCGGGTCTCGGCCGACGTCGCGCGGCCCAACCACGTGGTGCCCCGGATGGTGTTCGACGCCCGGCTGGTGGAGGCCGCGCGGGCCGCCGGCGTGCGGGTGCGCCGCCACCGCGTCAGGACGCTCGACCTCGGCGGGCCGGTGGTCGTCATCGACGGCCGGTACCGGGCCCGCGCCGTGGTCGCCGCCGACGGCGCGAACTCCGCCGTACGACGGCTGATCGGACTGCCGGTCACCGCCTCCCGGCACACCGCCATCGCCGTCCGGGGCTACGCCGACGTGCCGGCGGACGACGACGTCCAGTTGATCGCCATGCAGAAGGCCGGCTGGCCGGCTTACGCGTGGTCGTTCCCGATCGGCGACGGCACCGCCAACGTCGGCTTCGGGATGCTGCTGCCCCGGCTGCACGCCACCGGCGCCCCCGGACGGCAGGTGCTGCACGGCAGGCTCGCCGAGCTGCTGCCCGACCGGCCCGCCCGCGACCTGCGCGCCCACCACCTGCCGCTGTCCACCGGCCGGCCGAGTCCCGGGGCGGGGCGGGTGATGCTCGCGGGGGACGCGGCGAGCCTGATCAACCCGCTGACCGGCGAGGGCATCTACTACGCGCTGCTTTCGGGGCGGCTCGCCGGGGAGTCCGCCGTCGAAGCGCCGGGCGACCCCCTCCCGCTCTACCGGCGCAAGCTCCGGCGGGCGCTCGGCCGGCACCTGCGCACCACCGACGTGCTCGCCCGGCTGGCGCAGTCGACCGGCTTCATCGACGCCGCGATCGGCACCGCCGTACACCGCAAGGAGGTTTTCGACCTGCTGGTGGAGGTGGGACTGGGCTCCGGTACGGTGCCGCCGCCGCTGGCCCTCGCGGTGGGCGCGCGCTGGCTGCGCGACACCCTGGGCGGCAAAGGACGCTGAAAGCCGCCTCATCGGTGAACGAGGGACTGTACGCGGGCTGCGTCGTCGGTGAACGAGAGGCCCGTACGCGAGCCGCGTCATCAGTAGAACGAGAGGCCCGTACGCAAGCCGGGTCAGGCGGTGAGTGAGGCGCCGTTGGCCAGGAGGAGGGTGACGTCCACGCCCGCCACGGCGATGGCCGTACCGAAGGGAAGGCGGGAAGACCCGCCCGCGAGCAGGCCCGTGGCCGTGAGGGCGCAGGCGGCGGCCAGCGCGGTCCAGCCCGCCCACCCCGGCGGCGCGTGGCCGAAGACGAGCAGGCAGGTCGCGGCCAGCAGGGGCACGGGGATCAGCGCGCGTACGGTGGCCGCGCCGAGCCGCTGCGGCAGCCCGCGCACGCCGGTGGCCAGATCCCCCTCGATGTCGGGCAGCACGTTGGCCAGATGCGCGCCGACGCCCAGCAGCGCCGCGGCCAGGACCGCCCACCACGCGGGCCACGGCGCGCCCGGCAGCCCCAGCGTCACGAAGGGAGGCAGGCTGCCGAACCCGATCGCGTACGGCGCCCACGACAGCACGGTGCCCTTCAGCCCGAAGTCGTACGCCCAGGCCGCCAGCACCCCCGCGAGGTGGACGGCGCCCGCCCGCGGGCCGGAGGCGAGGGACAGCGGCACGCAGCACGCCAGCGCGACCACCGCGGCGATCCAGACGGCGCGCGCGCTCACCGTGCCGTCCACGATCGGCTTGCCGGCGCGGCCCGCCGTGGCGTCGCGGCGGGCGTCGACGGCGTCGTTGCACCAGCCGATCGACAACTGGCCGGCCAGGACGGCGGCGGCCACCAGGACGCAGCCGGCGGCGTCCCGCCCGGCGACCACGGCCAGCGCGGTGACCAGGGCGGTGACGGCCACGGTCGGGCCGGGATGGCAGGCGCGCGCCAGCCCGCTCAGGGTGCGGGCCCACGTGGCGGGCGGCTGTCCGGTGTCGGTCACAGGCTCGATCGTAGGCGGGACAGGGGTTCGCGAGAATTACTCACCTGGCCGCCGTGGCTTAACGGACCTTGCCGGTGGGAAGCGTGCGGGGAGTGAGAGTTATCGGCTAACTGCACCGGGAGCCTCCATGACCCACATCGCCGCAGTCCGCTGCGCGTTCCCTCCTCATAGATACGCGCAGTCCGAGCTCACCGACATGGCTGCGCGCGTGTGCCTACCGGAGAACGCCGACCGGCGACTGCTGGACCGCCTGCACGGCAGCGCCCGCGTGGACTTCCGCAACCTCGCCCTGCCGATCGAGGAGTACGAGAAGCTGACCGGCTTCGGCGCGGCCAACGACGCCTTCGTCTCCACCGCGGTCGAGCTGGGCCGCGAGAGTGTCAGTGCCGCGCTGAAGGCCGCCAGGCTGACGCCCGGGGACGTCGACCTGATCATGTTCACCTCGGTGACGGGCATCGCCGCGCCGTCGATCGACGCCCGGCTGGTCGCGGAGCTGGGCCTGCGGCCGGACGTCAAACGGCTGCCGATCTTCGGCCTGGGCTGTGTGGCGGGCGCGGCGGGGATCGCCAGGATGCACGACTATCTACGGGGCTGGCCCGATCATGTGGCGGTGCTGCTGTCGGTGGAGCTGTGCTCGCTGACCGTGCAGCGCGGCGACTCCTCACCGGCCGGTCTGGTCGCCAGCGCGCTGTTCGGCGACGGCTCCGCGGCCGTGGTGTTCGCCGGCGACGACCGCGGCCCGGCGAGCCCGGCGAGCCCGGCGGGCCCGGCGAGCCCGGCGGGCCCGGCGGTGGTGGCCACCCGCAGCCATCTCTATCCCGGCTCCGAACACGTCATGGGCTGGCAGGTCGGGGACGGCGGATTCCGGGTGCTGCTGGACGCGAGCGTCCCCGCGGTCGTGCGACAGTATCTCGCTCAGGACGTGCACGACTTCCTGACCGACCACGGCGTGACGAAGGAGGAGATATCGGCATGGGTGTGCCATCCCGGCGGCCCGAAGGTCCTCGAAGCCGTGTCGGAGGTGCTCGACCTGCCGGCGGGAGCGTTGGACGTGACCTGGCGCTCGCTCGCCGCCCACGGCAACCTGTCCTCGTCGTCCGTCCTGCACGTGCTGAGCGAGACGCTGGCCACGCGCAGGCCCGAACCCAGCACCTGGGGGCTGCTCATCGCGATGGGCCCCGGTTTCTGCTCCGAACTCGTCCTCCTGCGCTGGTGACCGCCTGATGACCTGGTATCTCGTCCTCATCCTGCTCGTCGGCCTCGAACGCCTGGCCGAGCTCGTCGTCGCCCGCCGCAACGCCGCGTGGAGCCTGGCGCGCGGCGGCATACTGACCGGCCAGGGCCACTATCCCTGGATGGTGGCGCTGCACACCGGCCTGCTCGTCTGCGCGCCGCTGGAGGTCGCACTCGCCGACCGGCCGTTCCTGCCCGTGCTCGGCTGGCCGATGCTCGCCCTGGTGGTCGCCGCCCAGGCGCTGCGCTGGTGGTGCATCACCACGCTCGGGCCGCAGTGGAACACCCAGGTGATCGTGGTGCCCGGCCTGCCGCTGGTGACCGGCGGCCCCTACCGGCTGACCTGGCTGCGCCACCCCAACTACGTGGCGGTGGCTGTGGAGGGGCTGGCGCTGCCGCTGGTCCACACGGCCTGGGTCACCGCGCTGGCGTTCACGGTGCTGAACGCCGCGCTGATGGTCGTACGGATCCGCTGCGAGAACGACGCGCTCACCCTGGCGGCGGAACGGCCGTCGACCACGTGATCGACGTGCTCGTCGCGGGAGGCGGGCCCGCCGGTCTGGCGACCGCCATCCACGCGGCACTGGCCGGGATGGAGGCGGTCGTCGTCGAGCCGCGCGCCACCCCCGTGGACAAGGCGTGCGGCGAAGGGGTCATGCCCGGCGGCGTCGCGGCGCTGGCGGCGATGGGGGTGACGGTGCCGGGCCACCCGCTGCGCGGCATCCACTATCTCGACGCCAGGCGCGAGGCGCGGGCCACCTTCCACCGCGCCACCGGCCTGGGCGTACGGCGCACGCTCCTGCACGCCGCGCTCGCCCAGCGCGCCGCCGAGCTCGGCGTCAAGACGATCACCGGCCGGATCACCGAGGTGGCCCAGGACGGCGACGGCGTGCGGGCCGCCGGGCTGCGGGCGCGCTGGCTGGTCGCCGCCGACGGCCTGCACTCGCCGCTGCGCCGCTCACTCGGGCTCGACCTGCCCGCGCGCGGCGTGCGCCGGTACGGCCAGCGCCGGCACTATCGGATGACGCCGTGGACCGACTTCGTCGAGGTGCACTGGTCGGGCGGCGGCGAGGCGTACGTCACGCCGGTGGGCCATGACCTGGTCGGGGTGGCGATCCTGAGCTCGGGGCGGCGCGGTTTCGAGGAGCACCTGAGCGCGTTCCCCGGCCTGGTCGAGCGGCTGCGCGGCCCGGCCGTCACCCCCGTGCGGGGCGCCGGTCCGCTGCGCCAGCACGTCCGGGCCCGCCGCTCGGGGCGGGTCCTGCTGGTGGGGGACGCCGCCGGGTACGTCGACGCGCTCACCGGCGAGGGGATCTCGCTCGCGGTGCGTTCGGCGGAGATCCTGACCCGGTGCCTGCGCGAGGATCGGCCGCAGGACTACGAGGGCGCCTGGCTGCGACTGTCGCGGACCCACCGGCTGCTCACGGGCGCACTGGTACAGGCCGCCCGCCGTCCCGGCACGGCCCGCCTGGTGGTCCCCGCGGCCCGCGCCCTCCCCCGCTTGTTCACCTCCATCGTCCGGATGCTGGCCTAGCCGAAGTCGCCGGGAAGCGGGCCTGGCCGAGGTCGCCGGGAAGCGGGCCTGAACGAAGATTCCGTTGCCAGGAAGCCGGCCTGATCGGCGCCGCCACCGACCGGAAGCCGGGCGTCCGGTCAGCCTCGGTCCCGTACGGCTCCGTCGACGACCTGGTCGATGTGTGCGGCCAGTTCGACGTCCTTGGCCGTCACCCCGCCCGCGCTGTGCGTGGACAGCCGGAAGCGGATGCCCTGCTCGGTGCGCTCGATGTCGGGATGGTGGTCCAGGGCCTTCGCCTCGTTCAGCACCGCCTTGCTCAGCCAGTCGAAGTTGGCCGGGATGATCGGGATGTCTCTGCGCAGGGTGTCGCCGTCTCGGTGCCAGCCCTCCAGGGCCACCAGCGCGGTGTCGATCTCGTTGTCGGTCAGCAGCTCGGCCATGGCGTCCCCCTCCCCCAGTGTCGGTGTCGCGTCTCGGTGTCGCCGTTCTCGCTGACGGCTACCACCGCTGGCGGGTTTCACACGTGCGGCCCCCGCCGGAGCCCGGGTTCGGTCATGGGTCCCGCTCCCCCGGCGGGCCGCCGCTTAGGACCTGCGCAGATGGGAAAGTGCCTGGTCTGGGGCTCGAACGGGGTGATCGGGGGCTGTGGTGGCTTCGACTCGGGGCGTGTTCCGCCGTAAGCCGGTGGAGCAGATCGCGGCAGAGCACGAGGGCGAGCTGGAGCGGACCCTGGGGCTGTGGCAGCTCACCGCGATCGGCGTCGGCGGCATCATCGGCGCGGGCATCTTCGCCCTGGCGGGCGCGGTGGCCAACGAGACGGCGGGGCCGGCCGTGCTGGTGTCGTTCCTCATCGCGGGGGTGGCGAGCGCCGCGGCGGCCATGTCGTACGCCGAGTTCGCCGGCATGATCCCGAAGGCCGGGTCCGCCTACACCTACGGCTACGCGGTCCTCGGGGAGATCGTGGGCTGGTTCATCGGCTGGGACCTCCTGCTGGAGTACACCGCCATCGTCGCGGTCGTGGCCATCGGCATCTCCGGCTACTTCGGCTTCCTCGTCCAGGAGCTGGGTTTCGCGCTGCCCGCCTGGATGCTCGGCGCGCCGGGCACCGGCCCGGGGCGGGTGGTGGACCTGTTCGCGGTGCTGTTGTGCCTGCTGATCGCCTTCCTGCTGAACCAGGGCATCCGGACGGCGGCCAGGTTCGAGACCATCGTGGTCGCCGTCAAGGTCGCGGTGGTGCTCCTGGTCATCGTGGTCGGGTTCTTCCACATCAACACGGCCAACTACACGCCGTTCTTCCCCTTCGGCATCGGCGGCGCGATCACCGGCGCGGCCACGGTGTTCTTCGCCGTCTTCGGCTACGACGCGATGAGCACCGCCGCGGAGGAGTCCAAGGACGCCATGCGGCACATGCCCAGGGCGATCATCTACTCCCTGATCATCTCGATGATCCTGTACGTGCTCGCCACGCTGGTGCTCACCGGCATGCAGAACTACCGGGAGATCGACCCCGAGAGCGGCTTCTCCTCGGCCTTCGCGTCGGTCGGGCTGTCGGGGCTGGCCTCGGTGATCGCGGTGGGCGCCATCATCGGCATCCTGACCGTGATGTTCACGTTCATGCTCGGGGTGACCCGGGTCTGGTTCGCCATGAGCCGGGACGGGCTGCTGCCGCAGTGGTTCGCCAAGCTGCACCCGGTACGGCGGGTGCCCACCCGCGTCACCTGGATCGTCGGCGTCGCCTCGGCGGTGATCGCCGGGTTCCTGCCCATCCGGGAGGCCGCCGAGCTGACCAACATCGGGATCCTGCTGGCCTTCGTGGTGGTGTGCATCGCCGTGATCGTGCTCCGCTACCGTCAGCCGGACCTCCCCCGGCAGTTCCGTACGCCGGGGATGCCGTTCGTGCCGGCCGTCGGGGTGCTGTTCTCGCTCTGGCTGATCTCCTTCCTGTCCCCGCACACCTGGCTGCGCTTCGCCGTCTGGTTCGTCCTGGGGCTGATCATCTACTTCGCCTACAGCCGCCACCGCTCGCTGCTCAACCGGTGACCTCGGCCGAACCGCTGCACGAGGCGAGCACGGACGGATAGTGTCACTCCGGACACGAGGAGTGATTATGAGCAAGCTTGCGCGGGCCGTGGAGCTCAAGACGGAGCTGGTCCACTTCGCCACGTCGGGCCGGTTCGGCGCCGAGCTGGCCACGGTGCTGGACCGGTTCTACGCCGACGGCCATCCGGCCGACGAGGCCGCCGCGTTCCTGCCGGTCGACTACTTCGCCCACCAGCATCGGCTCCCCTCGGGCGAGACGGTCGTGGACCGGTTCGTGGCCGAGCGGGAAGGGCTGGACCGGGCGGACATCGAGCTGCTGCTGAGCTGGAAGACCGTGGTGGAGGGCGTCTTCGAGGTGCGGGCGGTCGACGGCGCGGCGGTGCTGCTGTTCAACCTCGTCGACGAGCTGGTCTACCGGGTGTTCTCCAACCTCGGCGACCGGGCCTTCGACACGCTCGCGCCCGGCACGTACGTCGTGGGCCGGTTGATCCCGCTCGGCGCGGACTGGCTGATCAGCGGCACCCCCGCGGTGCATCCCGCCGAGGCGCGCGACACGCTGGTGCCGGTGGCCGCGCAGGTCGCGCTGGAACATCCGGCCTGGGTGTTCCGCAACCCCGTGCTGCTGGAGGAGGCCAGGGCGCTGCAGCGGGAGCAGCGGCGCTGCTTCATCGGCTACTTCGGCGCCGATCTGGCCGTCCTGATGGGCGAGGACGTCGCCCTGGCGATGCGCGGCTACCTGACCCACCAGGCGGCCCGGCTCGGCGGCCCGCCGGCGGGCGAGGCGCTGGAGCCGCCGGAGACGATGACGGCGGCGGAGACGGTGGCGCTGATCTTCGACGAGGTGGGCGGGCTCGGCTTCTACGCCGACTTCGGCAAGCTGGAGGAGCTGTTCGCCGAGCCGCGGCTGATCGTCAGGCAGGACTACCGCGAGCTGCTGTCCACCTACCTGCGGGGCGACGCGGTCTCCCCCGTGCCGATCCAGCGGCTGGCCGCGCGGCATCCCGGCACCGCCGACGCGGTCTTCGCGGGGCTGCTCAACCGGAAGGGCTTCCGGTGGGAGCGCAGCGGCGAGCTGCTGCTGCGCACCCACAAGCCGGGCTATTACGACACGCCGCCGCTGCCCACGGTCATCCCGATGACCGGCGCGATCACCGAGCACCTGAGCGCACCGGCCGGTCAGCGGTCGCGGTAGTCGGCGGCGACGCCGATCAGTGAGATGAGGCCGGAGGCGTACTCCATCGCCTCCTCGTGGCCCTCGGTGAACGGCGGCTGGAAGCCCACCCCCTCCCACGCCCGCGTCTGCGGGTTCCACAGGTCGCCGCCGACCTCGAAGTCCCAGCCGAAGACGCCGAAGTCGTACCAGAGCTCGTCGGCGGAGTTGCCCGCGGCCGAGTAGAGGACGTCGGTCACCGGGCCCGTCTGCTGCGGCCAGGTGACGGTGCCGCGCTCGGCGGCGATGGCCTCCTCGATGGTGCGGGCCGCGCTCAGGAAGTACGCCTCCTGCTGGGCCGTGGGGCGGGGCAGGGCGGCCCGGCCGTCGAGCTTGTAGGCGCCGGGAGGCCACATGAAGTAGCCGCCGTAGCTGTGCACGTTCATCGCGAACTTGATGTTGCGGTGGGTCTGGGCCAGCCAGATGACGTTGCGGCTCTCGGGTTCGGAGTGCTCGGCGGGGCCGGCGTACGTGCCGCTCTGGCAGTTGGCGGAGGCGCCGAAGTAGCCGTCGTGCAGCGAGCCGACGGCGTAGTTGCGGTTGACGTCCACGCCCCAGGTGTTGCGCTGCGCCGGGTCGGCCTGCTGGGCGGGGCAGTGGTTGGTCATGTTCTTACGCTGGGCGTTGAAGTCGTAGAAGCTGTAGTTGGCGCCGTCGGGGTTGACGGTCGGCACGATGAAGATGTCGGTGCGCTGCAGCAGCCGGCGCGTCGCCGGGTCATGCCGGTAGTTGCGCAGCAGCCGCTCGGCCGCCTCGATGGTGACCAGCGGCGTCACCCACTCCCTGGCGTGCTCCTGGGCGTAGGCGAGCACGCCGGTGCGCGAGCCGTCGCGGTGCACGCCGACGCGCAGGGCCAGCACCCGCATGGGCGTGCGGGAGACGTCGGCCGGCGCGGTGAGGAAGTCGCTGAGCTGGGTGAGGGGCGCGGGCGCCAGGACGCCCGCTCCCGCGTCGGTCCGGTAGGTGGCGGCCGTGAGGCCGGTCCCCGCGGTCGCGTTGATCGCGGCGACGACCTGGGCGGCGGTGCTGACCGGGGCGCCGGAGGCGTCGGTGGCCAGGCTGACGGTGATCTGCTTGCCGTCCACCGTCACCTGCAGCGCCCGGCCGGGCGCGCCCGGGGTGACGAGCTCGACGGCCAGGTCGTTGCCGCCTTCGGAGCCGTAGGCGGTGGAGGTGACGACGACGGCGGCGCCGGGTGGGGTGCCGAGGAGGGCCTGGGCGTGCCGCCGGTAGCCGTTGGTGAGGTGCGGCAGCTCGATGAGGTCGGTGAGGGTGGGGAAGCGCCGGTGCAGGGCCCTGACGCGCTCGTTGAGCTGCGCCGGGGGCATGTACTGGCTGACGAAGTCCTTCTGGTAGCCGAGGCTCTCATGGTCGGGCCGCTCGCCGTCGGGCCACTCCCGGACGCGCGCCACGGCCTTGCCGCCGCCGGCCGAGGTGATGGTGACCCAGCGCGGCCGGCTCTCCGCCGGCACCGGGGTGCTGAGCTGATGGCCCAGGTACGCCCCCGCGTCGACGTACGGCACCATCGGCACCTGGCCGGTGGAGCCGGGAGCGCCCTTCCAGGTCACGGTGAGCGCTGCCGTCTCGCCGGCGCTGCTGGTCGCCTCGACGGACAGGAAGTAGCCCTCGCGCTTCTTGAACCAGACGGCCCGCTCGACGACGATCCGGTCCTTCGCGGTGGTGGCCCGGGGGATCTGCCGCTGCCGTGGCGTCTCGGCGGCCAGGGTCGCGCCCAGCGGCCGGAGCGCGGCGAGCTGGCTGGGGGTGACGACCGCGTCGACCTGGATGCTCCCGTCCGGCTGTGCCCGGACCCGCTCGGTGAGGTCGGCGCCGGCGGCCACCAGGCGTCGCAGCGCGGCCTGATCAGGCACGGAGAGCGTGACCAGGGAGGCCGGCTCGGGATCGGCCGGTCCGGGGGATTCGGGGATGGACGGCTCTGCCATCAGGAATGTCGTGAGAATCAGCGTCAGGACCACTACACCCGCACGAAAGCCTCGCATCGGCTCCTCCTAGGGCACCGGTATGGAGATCATTGAAAGCCGACTTGACGGATCAGGCAAGAACCCGGGTCAAAAGACCGAACCGGCGCGGCGCCGGGTGGCGCCGCGCCGGAACATGCGGTGGGCTATGTGCGGTGGGTCAGAAGAAGAAGCCGAAAGCGTCGTCGAGCCCGCTCTTGTCGAACCAGCGGACGACGTTGGCCCCAGTGGTGGCTATCGTGCCCGTCTTCCTCCCTTCGAGCTCGATCTCCTCGAACTTGTAGTTCTGCCCTTGGCCCTGGCCGGAGCCGTTGCCGCGAGGGATGGAGCCCGGCGGGTGCCCGTCCGGGTACATCTTCCCGTTGCGGTAGACGGTGACCGATCTGGTCGGCTGCGCCTGGCCGCTGTTGTTGTAGACCTGTCCGCGCCGTACGGGTGCCCGGCCGACCTTGGGCGGCGACTGCCGTTGGGCCGCCTTGTGGCTGGTCGGGCGGTGCGCGGGCCGTGACCGCTGGGACGCCTTCGGCGGTTTGCCGGCCGCGCGCCTGCTCTGTGCCCGCTTCGCGTGCGCCTTGTTCCGCCTCGCGGCCGCCTTCGCCTGACGGGCGCGCTTGGCGGCCCGGCGCTGGCGCGCCTGCTCGCGGGCCTTCTTGAGCTTCTCCTCCGCCTTCTTCTTGGCCTCCTCCGCCTTCTTCCGCTTGGCCAGCTCGGCCTTCTTCTTCTTGGCCAGCTCGGCGGCCTTCTTCTTGGCCTTGGCGATGGCCCGGCGCTTGGCCAGCTCCTGGGCCGCCTTCCTCTTGGCCGCGGCGATGGCGGCCCGCCTCCTGGCCGCCGCGATGGCCGCCCGCCTGGCCGCCGCCGCGAGGGCCCGCCTGGCCGCGATGTGCGCCGCGATCCTGACCGCGGCGATGGCCACGACCCAGAAGAGCTGCCCGTCGGGGTCGCTCATGGTCACCGGGCTGTTGTTGGCGTAGGCGTAGCCGTTGAGCTGCTGCGGATCGGCCTCGTCGATGATCGGGTCGACGGACAGGAACCGCCCGTTCCTGGCGTCGTACTCGCGGGCGCCGAGATGCACGAGGCCGGTGGAGACGTCCTGCGTGCCGCCGACGAAGCCGCGCTGGCCGGGCCACCACTGCGGTGGCGTGCCCCGGTCCTGGCCGAACGGCGTCGACCTGCGTACGGCCACCTCGCCGGTGCTGGCCTTGACCGCGGCCT
The DNA here is from genome assembly GCF_035920485.1 of Nonomuraea glycinis. GTDB lineage: Bacteria > Actinomycetota > Actinomycetes > Streptosporangiales > Streptosporangiaceae > Nonomuraea > Nonomuraea glycinis. The sequence continues at coordinate 5,731,025 of NZ_CP109166.1, read as the reverse complement.
GCGCGGTGCCCTGGTGGTCGGCGGCCAGGAAGTACACCTCGTTGTCGGGGGTGCGCACCGCCACCGGCTCGCCGCCGATGGTGTAGTAGCGGGTGCACTCGACCACGTTCTTGGCGTGGTCGAGCCGCAGCTCCATGTCGTCGATGTAGAGCGTCGAGTCCGTCGGCGTCTTGCGGATCAGCCGGTCGCCGTCGGCGTCGTACACGAACGACGTCGTCTTGCCCGCCTCGGTCACCGACTCGAGGTTGCCCTCCACGTCCCAGACCAGCGTCTGGTCGGTGGTGCCGACCTTGCGCCGGGTGGTGTTGCCCGTCTCGTCGTAGGCGAACACGTCCGTCCCGGCGGTCAGGGCGGCGTGCGGCTGCTTGGCGCCGGCCTTGGGGTAGGTGGAGGCGCGTACGGACTCCGCCCGCCCGCCCCACGCGTGCTGGGTCTCCTTCGTCCGGTTGCCGGTGAGGTCGTAGGTGTAGCTCGTCGCGTACGGAGCCACGCCGCCGATCTTGTCCGACCGCGGGGCGCCGCTCGCGCAGTCGTCGGTGGCCGTCCACGCCGAGGTCAGCCGGCGCAGATGGTCATAGGTGAAGCACTGGGTGTCCAGCGCCTGGCCGCCGCCCAGGTCGGCGATCTTGGTGATGTTGCCGGCCGGGTCGTAGGTGTAGTTGAGATCCAGGTCGGGCGTGGCCGCGCCGTCCCGGTCCAGCCTGCTGCGGGTCAGCCGGCGGGTGGTCTCGTCGTGGGTGTAGGTGAGCCAGGACTTGGCGCCACCCGTGCTCAGCTCGTACTGGAGGGTCTCCCCCATCTTCGAGTAGCGGGTCGCGGTGACGTACGACGACAGGCCGGTCACCGTGGTCGGCTGGCCGAGCTCGTCATAGGAGTAGACGACCGACTCCTCCGCCAGCCCGCCCACGGCCGGGAAGCTCACGGACTGGACCTGGTCGTCGAGGGTGTAGCGGGTGTTGAGGAGGTAGGACCCGGCCAGCTTGCCCTCGCGGGCGGGGATGGTGACGGTCTGGCGCAGGGTGCGGTCATCGGCGTCGATCGCGTTGATCTCCGCCTTGTACGCCTGGCCGTCCACGTAGCGGATGCTGGCGTTCAGGTGTCCCTTGGCCAGCTTGTCGTACTGCCACTCGGCGAGCTTGGGGCCGTCGGGCGACCCCTCGTGGGTGGCCACCTTGCGGCCCAGGCGGTCGTAGACATAGGCCAGGGTCTTGCCGCGCGCGTCGGTGGTGGTGGCGAGTTCGTCGGCGTCGTTGTAGGTGAAGGTGGTGACGCCCTTGTCCGGGTCCTCGGTCCTGGTCTCCCGGCCGCGCATGTCGAAGGTGTAGCGCCACACGTTGCCGGCGGGGTCGGTCACGCTGTTCATCCGGCCCGCGGGGTCGTAGGTGTACTTCGTGGCCTCGTAGTCGCCGGTCGGCGTGGCGCCCTTGTACTGCCGCAGCTCGATGAGCCGGTCCTCGGCGTCGCCGATGCGGGTGGTCGCCGTGCCGCCGGGCGGAGCCGTGATGTCCACCCGGTCGCCCTTGGTCGTGGCGCTGACGCGCCACTTCTCGGCGCCCTTGACCACGAGGATCTGGGCGGTCGCCTCACCGGTCCCGTCGTAGACGGAGGCGACCTGGTTGGGGACGTCGGTGTCGGCCACGCCCAGCAGCGCGGTGGACGGCTCGCCGGGACTGAAGTAGCCGGTGTTCTTCTTGGCCACCTGGCCGAGTGAGTTGTAGAAGGTGTCGGTGATGGTGCGTCCGTCGCGCAGCGCCGGGTCCTCGGCCTGCTCGTTGCGGGGGGCCGGCTCCTGGGTCTGGCGGGGCCGGGACAGGCCGTCGTACAGCTCGTGGCTGACGGTGTAGCCGCCGTCGCCGCGCAGTGTCCTGGAGGTGACGACGTTGGGGCCGTCGTTGCGCGTCAGGTAGGAGTACTCCGTGCTCGGCGACTGGCCGGCCGCCTTGCTGCGGTCGCTCTGCCACACCTTGACGAGGCGGCCGAGCGCGTCGTGCTCCATGTCGGTGCGCCGGTTGTTGGCGTCGATCTCGGCCACGGGCTCGCCCCAGGCCGGTTCCAGGAACGTACGGTCCACGTAGCCAAGGGCGTTGGTCTCCCTGACCTCGGTCGCCGGAGCGCCCGTGGCCGGCAGGTAGGCGGTGGTGACCTGGGTGCCCACCGCGTCGGTCTCGGTGAGCTCCCGCCCGTAGGCGTCGTAGGTCCGGATCGCGTCGGTGACGGTCGCCCCGTCGCCGGAGACCAGCTCGCGGACCGTGGTGACGTCGCCCTTGACGGGCGCCTGGCCGTACGCCTTGCCGTCGTACTGCACCCGCTCGTCGGAGATGAGCTCCTCGGTGGCGAGCGTGGACACGCCGGTGGTGCAGCTCGCGGCGACCTTCTGGATCCTGCTGGGGTAGTCCAGCATCCAGGCGGCCGCGTCGCGGGCGTAGGTGTAGCGGGTGCACTGGTCGTCGTCGTCGACCGTCAGGTCGCCCTGGTCGTGGACCTGGGTGACGAAGCCGTGCTCGTCGTGGTCGCGCTCCTCTCCGGTGCGCCGCCAGGCGCCGCCGTCCATGGCGGTACGGGTGCGCATGGTCTTGGCCTGCACGATGTGGGCGATCTTGGTGATGCCGTCCTGGGTGGACTCGGCGGTCTTGAGCGCCCACGGCTCCTCGGTCGTGGCGGCCACGATGGCGCCGCCGTCGCCGTTGTAGAGGATCTCCTCACGCTCGAACCCGGCGAACTGGTCGTGGTCGGTCAGCTCGTTGCCCTCGCTGTCCTTGACCTTCGCGGTGCGCTTCGAGCCGTTGGCCAGGCGGTCGCCGTTCATGCCGCGGAAGAAACGGAACTCGGTGAGCGTGCGCTTGGTGTCCTGCCCGTCGCCTTCGCGGACCCGGACCCGGCCGAAGCCGCGCCAGTCGGACCAGGTGCGGTGCGCGGGCTTGACCAGCACGTTCTCGGCGTAGCGCCAGGCCGCGCCGTCCAGATACTCGTAGTCGGTGACCACCGGGGCGGAGGCGGCCACCCGGTCGACCTCCACCGTCTGCTTGACCACGTACTTGTGGAACCAGTCGGTGACCTCGCCCTCGTCCGGTGGCGCCCACCGCTGCGGGAAGCACCGCCGGGTGTTCTGGTCGGCGGCCGGCAGGTCGCCCGGCGTGCAGTCGGCCGGGGCGTAGTTGACCCTGAGCTCGCCGCCGGTCTCGTTGTGCACCGCCTGGACCCGCCACTTGACGAGCGGCGGGCGGCCTTCCTTGGCGTCCACCCGGTTGGGCAGTTGAAGGCCCATGAAGGTGACCTTGGGCAAGGTGATGGTGCCGCCCACGTGGCCGCTCTGCTGGAGGGAGGCCAGCCAGAGCGCGGGGCTCAGGCCGTCGCCCGTCGCCGGGAACTGGTGCGCCAGCGTCCAGGAGTCCACCGGGCAGTACGCCTGGCCGGAGCACTTGGCCGGGTCGGTGTTCACGATCTGGGTGGTGACCTTGGCCAGCCGCTTGCGGGTGAAGAACGTCGGCGCCAGGCGGTCGGTGCACTTCACCCCCGCATCACAGATCTGGTCGAACGGGACATCGGGCCAGTGCGTGGCCGTGTCCTTCTTGAGCTGGTCGGCGGCGCAGGTGACCGCTCCGGAGGGCAGGCAGCGCTCGGCCAGGTCGAAGAGCACCCGGGCGGCGGGCGACCTGGTGAACAGCTCGCCGCTCAGGTAGCCGTAGTCGATGCGGGCGAGGTTGCCGCCGCGCACGTACGGCGTGCCCAGCTCGGGCTTGTTGGTGCGGCCGTAGTGGTTCTGCTCGGTGGTGTACCAGTAGGTGATGGCGTTGCCGTGCGGGTCGACGGACAGGTCGAGGTTCCACCGGTAGGCCTGCTGGCACCAGGCGGCCGACTTGTCGCTCTTGTAGCAGGGCTCGCCGCTGTTGTTGCCGAAGACCGGGACGGTCCACGCGGACTTGGTCTCGGCCTTGCCGGAGGCCCAGCCGGGCAGCCGGTTCAGGCCGAAGGTGTACTGGGTGCCGTCGTTGGAGGTGACCCGCCAGTACTCACCGTCGTTGTCGCCGTTGACGGCGCCCTTGAGCGCCTCCACCCGGGTGCCGTCGTCGCGCTTGGGCCGCCACTGCTTGGTCGTGGCGTCCTTGATCAGCTCGACGGCCGAGCCGTCGAGGGACAGGGTGGCGTTCTCGTGGTCCCAGCACAGGTCCCCGGTCTTGGCGCCGTCCAGGATGCAGGGCTTGTAGCGGCGCTCGATGTAGCCGCCGGGGCTCAGTTCGAAGCCCTCGCCCGCCCAGGACGGCTGGTTGTTCGTCGAGGCGGTCCGGCCGTCCACGCTCTGCGAGGAGTAGCCGAGTGACACCTCCGGCTCGTCACCGCCCAGCGCGGGCGGCACCCGCATGTCATAGCTCCAGGTGAAGTCGCCGGACTGGGCGCCGACACTCCAGTCCGCGGAGGCGGCCAGCGAGGTCGCCGCGTGGTCCCCCGAGGGGCCCGAAGGCGCGGCGGCCAGGGCGTACAGGCCGGATGTCTCGACGTCGGCGGTGAGCGTGCCCGCCGTCGCGTCGTTGTCGGAGGGGACGGGCTCCGGCCGCGGGCACGCCGTGGCGGCCGTCAGCGCGCACTCCTGGAGGCGCACCATCCGCAGGCGGGCGCCGTAGTCGCCGCCGAAGGCGTGCCGGAAGCCGGAGTAGTCGATCTCCAGGCGGGTCTTCCCGCTCCCGCCCTTGGCGACCGCCGCGCCCTTGCCCGGCGACACCCGCATCGCCAGGCCGAGCAGGCCGGTGGGTTCGGTGTCGAGCAGTTCGACCTGGACGGGGCCGGGCTGGGCGGCCGTGCGCGCGCCCTTCCCCTCGGCCAGGCGTACGGGGAAGCCGGCGTCCATGGTCCTGGCCGTCGCGTCGCCGCCCAGCTCGACCGTCTGCGGTTTGGGCCAGGAGACGCCCGGTGGCGCCTTCCAGGCCTGTTTCGCCACCGGATCGGCCCGCTGGGGCAGCACCTTCACCGGCTTGCCGTGGACCGGTTTCTCCAGCTCCACATCGGGGGCCTCGCGGGGCGCGGCGGTGGCCGGCATCGCGTAGACCAGCGGCACCACGAGGATGACGGAGAGCATCGTGGCCAGTCGCCGGGTCCACGGCGACTCGCGCACAGCTCCCTGAAAACGATTCCAGTAGGACTCCGGAGGATCTGACTCTGGTGCATCCATGGGGATCTCCCAGTGAGGGGGGTGGGGATTTACTACTGGGCGGCCAGCTGGGCGATGCGCTCGGTGCTCAGCACGCCGTCATAGGTGCGGACGTCGTCGACGGTGCCCGGCCAGTAGCCGGTGAAGACGCCCGCGGTCTTGGTCCGGCCCAGTTGCAGCGGGCCGAGGGCCTTCCACGCGCTCACGTGGCCGGTGATGGTGCTCTCCGACAGGCGGCCGTTGACGTACACGCGCAGCTCGCCCACCAGCGGGTCGTAGACCCCCGCCACATGGGTCCACTCCAGCGGGGTGGGAACGGCGTCGGAACGCGTGCGCACCAGCGCGGCGCTGTCGGTGTCGGCGGCGGCCATGGCGAGGGTCCACCGCCCCTTCTCCTTGTCGTAGCCGAGTTGGAAGCCGCCGGCTCTGCTGCCCACCTGGGAGACGATCGCGGTGTCACGGGTGGGCAGGTAGTCGAGCTGCGTCCAGGCCGAGACGGTGAAGCCCGCCCTGGTGTCGACGGCGGGGGCCGAGGTCTGGGCGTGGCCGTCGACGCCGTCGAGCCCGAGCCCGCCGTCCAGCCACCCTTCGGTCCAGGTCGCGCCGCCGCCGACGGTGGCCGCGGTGGCCCGGCCCGAGGAGTCGGCCGCGCTCACTCCGGTCTCCTCGTCGAGCGTCCAGTGCCCGACCAGCGTCGCTGCGCTGTTCACCAGGTCGGCGACCTCGTCACCGAACATCGCCCGGCCGTACGCGCGGACGTCGTCGACGTCACCGGGCCAGAACTCGGCCGCCGCTCCGCTCGCCTTTCCTCTGCCGATGGACAGGGGCCCGGCCGCCTCCCACGGCTGGGTGAACGGGACCGACGACTCCAGCCGGCCGTTGACGTACAGGGTCAGCTCCCGCGCCGCCGCGTCGTACACGCCGGTGAGGTGGGTCCATTCGCCGAGCCGCGGCGCGGCCGCCGACAGTGCGCGCACGGCCGGCGCGCCGTCCGTGTCCGTGCCGGACCGGGTCAGCGCCCAGCGGTCGTCGGCCTTGGAGTACTGCAGGGCGAAGCCGGCCGCCCGGCCGCCGTCCTGGCCGACGGCCGTCGCGGTGGCGGTCGCGCTGTTCAGGCGGACCCAGGCGGCGACCGTGAAGTTGCTCAGCGTGGAGACGGCCGGCCCGCTGGTCTGCGCGTGGCCGCCGCCGGCCAGCCGCAGCCCCAGGCCGGTCCGGCCGGTGGCCCAGGTGGCGGTGCCCTGCAGCGCGGCGTGGCGGGTGCCCGCCCGGTCGGTGGCCACCATGCCGTCCCCGTCGTCCAGCGGCCAGTGCGCGTCAGGGGCGGTGGCCCCGTTGACGTTGAACAGGTAGGAGCGGATCGGGCCCTGGTGACCGGCGCGGTCCTTGGCGCGCACCGACAGCACGTTGGGGCCGTCATGGCGCGGGGTGAGCCGGATCGTCGCCGACCCGTCCGTGCTCCCGGCCGCCACCTCGTTCTTCGGCGCGGTGTCCAGGCCGTAGAGGTAGCCGGAGACGTCGGTGACGCCGTTGGGGGTGAAGGTGAACGAGCCCGCCCTGCCGACGCCGCCGCTCCAGCCGCCCTCGACGTAGTCGGGGGAGGTCACGCCCGGCTCCGTGCCGGGGGCGGAGGCATCCACGGTCGCCTCGCACCACGGGCTCCACGCGCTGTTGGCCAGGCCGTCCTCAGCGCGGACCCGCCAGCGGATCAGCGAGCCGTCGGCGAAGGCCCCGGCCGGCACGAGCGCGTTGAAGGCGCTGCCGGTCGAGCCCACGCCGGTGAGCCGCTCGCCGACCTTCACACCGGCGGCGTCCCACCACTCGAACCGGCCCTTGACCGAGTTGTCCGCGTCCCGCAGCTTGGCCCAGAGGGTGGGCGTGGCCTTGCTGACGATGGGCCGCCCGGCGCCGGAGACGCAGTCGCCGCCGGGGTCCGACCAGGTGTCGGCCGCGACGGGGGCGGACGGGATCGAGTTGTACTCGATCACCAGCTTGGGGTTGTTGCGGAACTTCTTCCAGCCGTAGTTGTCCGTCTCACTGGAGGCCCGCAGCCCGATCGTGATGTTCGGCCAGTTCTTCGCGGCAGCGTCCTTGACCTGGGCGGTGACGTCGAATTCGACCCCGCCCGGCATGCAGGAGGCGCTCCAGCCCTTGGCCGCGTTCACGGTGTCGAGCTTCGTGACCCAGGTGGGCTGCTTGTTCCAGGTGGTGGCCTTGCTGATCGTGTTGGTCGCCCACGCCTCCACGTTGCGCTTGGTGCACGAGTAGGACCAGGTCTCGTACGTGCGCAGGGTCGCGTTGACGATCTGCTTGCCGTGGATGGTCGAGCCGGTGTTCATCTGGAAGAACGAGCGGTTCTTCTGGCTGTCGACCTTCCCCACCCTGGCCACGTCGCTGGCGTTGAAGAAACTGGAGGTGGGGTGGATGTTCCAGACGGCCGTCCAGGCGCCGCGCGAGGCGGAGAAGTACGGGTCGAGGTAGACCGGGAAGCGGGTGCGCGGATCGGTCAGCATGGCACGGTGCGGCCTGAGCTTGAGCCGCTTGCCGGTGAGCTCGACGCCCATGATCTCGCTGCGGGCGTCCGGCGGGGCGACCTTCTCGGCCGCGAGCGTGCGGGTCGCCGGGGCGCCCGAGGAGTCCCACATCAGCGGCGGCGACGCGGTGAAGATCGTCCCGCCGGCCCCGTCGACCGCCTCCAGGTTGCCGCCCTCGGTGGACTTCATCGACAGGCCGCTGGTGGACAGCGGGTAGTCCAGCTCGGTCAGGGCCTTGTTCGCGGCCGCCTCGCGGGTCTTGACGACCAGCAGGTGCGAGAAGCCGTCGACGTCCGCCTTCACCTGCAGGTCCACGCCGGGCAGCACCTCGGGGTACGTCGCCGTGTCGCCGTCGAGCACCGGGGTGGGCAACGCGCCCTGCCAGCCCAGCTCCAGCGCCTTGGCGCCGCGTGCCATGCGGGCCAGCGGTGAGGTGCCGCCGCCGGAGAAGCTCAGGTCCACAGCCGTCGCCACGGGCGCGACCGAACCGTCGGGCCGCGTCGTCAGCGTGGTGTCCACGTCCTGCCACCGGCCCTGCTTGCGCACCCGGACCGGGCGCGGGTGCTGCTCCAGGACGAGGGTGCCGTCCGGTTCGGCGAAGACCTGGCGCGTCTCGGAGCGCAGGGCCGTCACCTCGACCGGCTGCTTGGTGCGGCGGGCGAGCGCGAGAGCCGACTCCTCGGGCTCGCCGCCCACGCCTCGGTCCCCGGCGGCTCTATCACTCTGACGCAGTCCGGCGGTCTCGTCGGTCTGCCGTGCTTCGGTGGGTTCGTAACTCTGTCGTGCTTGGGCGACGGCGTCCGGTCGGGTCAAGGGTGTCGCCGCGAGCACGGCCACCAACGTCACTACGAACAGCCCACGAGCTCCGCGCATCCACCCTCGCCAGGTTCAAGCCGGAGACACCATGCGACCTCGTACGACGTCTCCTCGATCTTCAGTTGACGCTCGGATTGTCACCCAGGTCATGCGGTCCGTCTAGATCCATTGGCAAATTTCATCGGAAATTAGTTATGTCCGGAAAAAAATCGTCAACGACGCCCTTGGGGGGTTCGGGCACCTGTACCGCGAGGAACGTCGCCGTACGCCGCAGCCGGAAACCGAGGGACTCGTACAGCCTGATGGCCCCCGTGTCGCTCGCGGCGGCGTGCATGAAAGTGGGTTGTCAGGCGCGAGAGGACGACACGCGTACCAGCGAGCCGCTGATCTGCTGCGGGTTGCGGATCAGGTTGAGGATCGGGCAGACCCGCTCCACCTCGGCGTGCAGCTCGGCCAGCTTCTCGTCCGAGGCGGGCGAGTCCAGCAGCACCTCATACCTGAAGTTCTGCGGATGCACCGGGATGCCGGTGCTGCCCGGCTTCTGGGCCGCCGGGTCGTACTCGGCGCGTACGTCCACCTCCAGCGAGTCGATCGGCACCTCCAGCTCGGCCGCCTTGATCAGGAAGATGTGCGTGACGCAACTGCCCAGCACGCCCGCCTGGAGCTCCGGCGAGCCGGGCCCCAGGTCGTAGCCGGCGAAGTCGGGGCCGCTGTCGCTGAGGATCTGGAAGTCCCGGATCCTGATGCGCCGGACGCCGCTGCGCCCCTCGGCGGTGACATGCGCGTGCAGCGGCACCAGGCCCTTGTCCGGCGCCGCGCGGCGGGCCAGCAGGGCGGCGCGCTTGTGGGACAGATACTCGCGAAGAGTGCTCATGGTCTCTCTCTCGTTACAGGGTGACGGGGCCGCGCGGGGTGTCGAGGACGGCCCGCAGGGCCACCTCGGGCCCTTCGACGACGTCGAGCAGGACGCCGAGCGCGGCCAGATCCCGGCGCAGCGCCGCCGGCTCCGGATGGACGGCGGTGAAGGAGGTCAGGCCCACCTGCGGCAGCTCCGAGGCGGCGGGGTGGGACGTGGCGCCCCAGTCGATGAGGAACGGCACCGGCCGGACCGCCGCCGGGTCCTCCCGCCGGGTGAGCCGCCATTCCAGCAGCGTGCCCGCGGGGGTGCGCCGCGACAGCGGCTGTACGTCACCGGGGTCGTAGCCCTGCTCGCGGGCCTTGCGTACGGACTGGTCGAGGTCGTCCGGGCGGATCGCCCACGCGGCCAGCCTGGGCGTGTCGAGCGTCTCCAGGCCGAAGGCGCGCGGCCGGGTGCCCGGCTCCGCCGCCGGGTCCGGCCCGATGATCTCCAGGTAGGTGGCGGGGCCGAATCTCACCAGGTAGTTGGCCGTACCGCCGGGATGGCTGCCACCGGCGACCGGCGTGACCCCGGTGCGCTCGGCGAACGCGGCGACGCCCGCCGCGAGATCGGGGACCGCGTAGACGAGGTGGTCAAGGTGCGCGTCGGTCATCGGGCTTCCCCCGTGTCGGGCTTGCGGTCGGTCGTCATCGTGTCTCCCCCGTGCCGGGATCGCGGTCGGTCGTCATCCGGTTTCCTCGGTGTCGGGCTCGCCGAGGGAGAGCATGAGCCGGTTGGCCCAGTTGAAGAAGGCGGCGGCGTGGATGGTGTCGCTGATGGCCAGGTCGTCCAGCCCGGCGGCGCGCAGCGCGGCGACGTGCTCGGCGCCGAACTCGGCGGGGGTCGCGGTGAGCGCCTGCGAGGCGTCGATGATCGCCCGCCACCTGCCGTCCTGCGGCGCGTCGACGCCCTCGTCGAGCAGGCGTTGCACGTCGTCCGGCCGCTTGGAGTAGTGACTGGCGAAGCGCGCGTGCACCGAGGCGCAGAACACGCACCCGTTGCGCCGCGAGGTGGCGGTCGCGGCCAGCTCACGCTCCGCGCGCGGCAGCCCGCCGTCGGTGTTGTAGAAGATGTCGTTGTCGGTCTGCGTCCGCGCGTGCAGGATCCGCGGGTCACGGGCCAGCAGCAGGAAGTACGGCGAGGCGGCGCGGGCCTTGTCGACCAGCGCCTCGTAGTGCTCGTCGGTCAGCTCCCGCTCGGCCAGCGGCGTCAGCCACGGCCGCCAGCCGATCCGGTCCTGGGTGAAGCCGCTCATGCCGTGGATCCCTTCGGGGAGGCGCCGAGCACCCGGAGGCCGGCGACGAGTCGTACCTGGAAGCTGAGGAAGGCGACGAGCTGCGAGAGCGTCACGATCCCGGTGGTGCTCCAGCCCGCGTCGGCCAGCGCGGTCAGCGCCTTGCGGTGCGCCTCGCGCGGCCGGAACACGAGCAGGTGCGCGTGCTCGAACGCGGCGGCCAGCCGTACGCCCAGCAGGTCGGCGTGCCGCGCCTGGTAGCGCAGCCCTTCGTCGCTCTCGCCGGCCGGCGCCGCGTCCGGGTAGACCCCGTACGGCCCGGTGGTGCGGCCGGCGGCGATCTCGGCCTGGACCGGCTCGGCCAGGTGCGGCGCGAGCTGGGCCAGCCGTTCGGCGTAGAAGGCGGCGACCGGTTCGTCCCCGTGCAGCCCGGCGACGAAGGCCGCGACCGCGTCGCGCTCGACGAGGGTGACCTCGTCCTCGGAGTCCGGGGAGAAGAGCGCGTCGTAGCTGCGCTGAGCGTGTTCGCGGGCGTCGGGCCGCCGGTCGCGCAGCCGGTCCAGGGGCGAGTTCGGCGCGACGCCCGCCAGGTGGTCGATGACATCGATGATCATGTCGTGCTCCATTCGGTGGCGGCGGGCCGTGGCGTCCAGCCGAGCGCGGGCGCGACCTCGGTCGCCAGCAGTTCGATCGAGCGGAGGATGAGCGGGTGCGGCGGGTCGACCGAGTGCACCTGGAAGACCAGGTCGGTCACCCGCTCCAGCGTCGGGTCGGCCCGCAGGCTGTCGATGACGTCCTGCGGCGTGCCGACGTGCACGTCGAACGCGGCGATCCGCTGGTCGAGGTCGCTGTCCGGCAGTTCGAACGGCAACCTGCCCCGGCCCAGGCCGAGCTCGGCGTAGCGCAGCGCCTCGGCCCGGCTGTCGGCCACGAACGCGGTCCGCGAGGCCATGATCCGCGGGGCGACGCCCGGCGGCAGGTTCTCGTAGTAGGCGTCCACGATGGGCCGCTGGATCCGCGCCAGCGTCGCCTGCGGATCGTCCACGGGGCGCGGCTGGGTGCGCGACAGCATCAGCCCGTTGCCCGCCCGGCCCGCGCGGGCGCCGCCGCCGACCGAGAACGTCGCCTCCCAGATGGCGCCGAGCAGCCGGGGCGCCGGCGGGTAGAGCCGGTTGCCCGCGCCCAGGTCCGCCCCGGACCAGGCGTTGACCAGCACGGCCAGGTGCTCGGCGTAGACGGCCGAGCGGTTCGCGCTGTCGTGGCCGAAGGGGGTGAACGACGACGGCGTGCCGCCGCTGCCGACGCCCACCTCCAGCCGGCCCCCGGTCAGCAGGTCGAGCACCGCGGCGTCCTCGGCCACCCGGACCGGGTGTTCGAGGGGCAGCGTGATGATGCCCGTGCCGAGCCGGATGCGGCTGGTCACGGCCGCGACGTGGGCGAGGAACACCAGGGGCGCGGGCAGGCCGCCCTCGGTGCCGTCGAAGTGGTGCTGCGCGACCCACGCCGAGTCGAACCCGGCGGCCTCGGCGTGCCGGATCTGCTCGGCGGCCAGCCGGTAGCGCTCCCCCGGCGGCACGTCGTCGAGCAGCCGGCTGAAGAAGCCCAGCCTCATCGCACCGGCTCCGGGATCGCCGCCAGCAGCTCGCGGGTGTACTCATGTACTGGGTCGGTGAAGACCTGTGATGTGCTTCCGGATTCCACGATTCTTCCTTGGTTCATGACGGAGACGGTGTGCGAGATCTGGCGGACCACCGCCAGGTCGTGCGAGATGAACAGGTAGGTCAGCCCCAGCTCGCGCTGGAGCTGTTCGAGCAGGTCGAGGATCTGCGCCTGTACGGTGACGTCGAGGGCGGAGACCGCCTCGTCGAGCACCACCACCTCCGGTTCGACGGCCAGGGCGCGGGCGATGGCCACCCGCTGCCGCTGCCCGCCGGACAGCTCGCGCGGCTTGCGCGTGAGCAGGTCCTTGGGCAGCGCGACCCGCTCCAGCAGGTCGCCGACGCGCGCGCGGCGCGCGGCGCGGTCGCCGAGCCGGAAATTACGCAGCGGTTCCTCCACGATCTCCGCGACGGACTGCCGGGGATCCAGCGAGCCGTACGGGTTCTGGTAGACGAGTTGCACATGGCGGCGGAAGAGCCGGCCCGGACCGGCGCCGGCGATCTCCACCGTCCCCGACGTGGGCCGGGTCAGGCGCACCACCATCCGCGCCGTGGTGGTCTTACCCGATCCGGACTCGCCCACCAGCGCGTGCGTGGTGCCGTGCGCGACCTCGAAGGAGACCCCGTCGACCGCGCGGGAGACGGCGCGGGACCCGGCACGGGAGACGGCACTGGGCCTGGCCGGGAACTCCTTGACCAGGTCCCGGACCACGATGGCGGGCTCGCGGACAGGCGGCTCGGCCGTCCTGAACTCGCGCACCGACAGGGCGGGCGCGTCGTGCAGCAACTGCTTGGTGTAGGCGGCCCGCGGATCGGCCAGCACGGCCGCGCTCGGCCCCTGCTCCTCGATCCGGCCGTCCTTCATGACAACCAGCCGGTCCGAGCGGTCGGCGGCCACGCCCAGGTCGTGGGTCACCAGCAGCACGGCCGTGCCGAACTCGGTGCGCAGATCGTCGATGAGGTCCAGGATGCGCCGCTGCACGGTGACGTCCAGGGCGCTGGTGGGCTCGTCGGCGATGATGAGGCTGGGCTCCAGGGCGATCGCGATGGCGATGAGCACCCGCTGACGCATCCCGCCCGACAGCTCGTGCGGGTATCTGCGGGCCAGCGCCTCCGCCTCCGGCAGGCCGACGCGGGTGAGCAGGTCGACGACCCGGCGGGCGATCGTCCGGCGGTCGCCGCGCCGGTGGATGCGCAGCACCTCGCCGACCTGGGCGCCGATGGTCTTGACCGGGTCCAGCGAGTTGGCCGGGTCCTGCGGGACCAGGCCGATCCGCACGCCGCGCACCGACTCCATCCGCCGCGCGGACCAGGTGGCCAGGTCGGTGTCGCCGAGCAGGATCTGGCCCTGGTCCACGGTGGCGTTCCCGGGCAGCAGCCCGATGATGGCGTGCGCCGTGGTCGACTTGCCGGAGCCCGACTCGCCGACGACGGCGACGGTCTCGCCCGGCTCCACGGTGAAGGAGATTCCCTCGACCGCGCGCCTGCCGTTGTAGGAGACCGCGAGATCGCGTACGTCGAGCAGGCTCATGCCCGGTCCTTTCCGAGGTCGGCCCCGAGCGAGCGGCTGATGCGGCCGGCGGCGAGCACCACCGAGACCACCACGGCGCCCGGCAGCGAGGTCAGCCACCAGGACGTGGCCAGATAGTTGCGCCCTTCGGAGATGAGCAGCCCCCATTCCGGGGTGGGCGGCTCCGCGCCGTACCCGAGGAAGCCGAGCGTCGAGATGGCCAGGATCGCCAGCCCGAACTGCAGGGCGGCGAGCGCGATGACGGGGCCCAGGGAGTTCGGCAGCACGTGCCGGCGCAGCACGGTCGTGTACCGGCCGCCGCTGCCGAACGCGGCCTCGACGTAGTCGGTGCGCCGCACCCGCACCACCTCGGCGCGGGACAGCCTGGCGAACGCCGCGACCGAGCCGATCCCGACCGCGATGGCCACGTTGACCGTGCCGGGACCGAGCAGAATGATCACCGTCAGCGCCAGGAGCAGTCCGGGGACCGACAGCAGCACGTCGACGAACCGCATGATCGCGTCGTCGAGCAGGCCGCCGGCCGACCCGGCCAGCAGCCCCAGCAGGGTGCCGAGGAGCAGGCCCACGCCGACCGCCACGAACGCCCCCGACAGGGAGTGCACGGCCCCGTGCACCACCCGGGCGAACAGGTCGCGGCCCACGGCGTCGGTGCCGAACAGGTGCTGCCCGCTCGGCGCCTGGAGCTTCTCGGCCGGCACGCCGGCGATCGGGTCGTGGCCGGTGAACACGCCCGGCACGACGGCCCAGAGCAGCGCGACGCCGATCACCAGCCACGCGAGGACCAGTCCGATCTTCGGCCTGTTCACGCCGCCACCTCAAGTCGTGGGTCGAGCACCGGGAACAGCAGGTCGACGACCAGGTTGACCAGCACGAACACGGTCGCGGCGAGCACCACGATGGCGAGCATCACCGGCGTGTCCTGCGCGTTGACGGCCTGCTCGGTCAGCCGGCCGATGCCGTTGCGGCCGAACACCGTCTCGGTCACGACCGAGCCCGCGATCAGCTCGCCGATCGTCAGCCCCGCCATGGTCAGCGTCGGCAGCACCGCGTTCCTGGCGACATGCCGCCACAGGATCCACCACCGGGACGCGCCCTTGGCCACGACCACCGGCACGAACGGCTGGGTGTAGACCTGGTCGATGCTGCGGGCGAGCACCTGGGCGATCGGCGCCGAGATGGGCACCGCCAGCGTCAGCACCGGCAGGATGAGCTGCTGCGCCGGGCTGCCCCCGATGACGGGCACCAGGCCGAGCCGGAACGAGAACACCTGGATCAGCACGATGCCCAGCCAGAACACCGGGACCGACACGAACAGCGACGGCATGGACAGCAGCGCGCCCCTGATCCACGAGGTCCTGCTGTAGCCGGCCGCGAACGCGATCACCAGGGCGATCAGCACCGCCAGCAGGAATCCGGCCGAGGCCAGCTTGGCCGTCTCCGGCAGCGCCTCGGCCAGCCGTTCGACCACGGGGGTGCCGGTGTCGATCGAGTAGCCGAAGCTGCCGCGGGCGAAGCCGAGCAGAGTGTGCAGGTAGTCCACGAGGGGCGGGTTCCCGCCCGAGTAGTACGCGCGGATCTCCGCGATCTGCTCCGGCGACAGCCCGAGCTCCGGATTCTGGAACTTGATCAGGACCGAGTCGCCCGGCAGCAACTGCAGCAGGATGTAGCCGACCGTGAAGGCGGCCCACAGGACGAGCGCCGCCTGCCCGACCCTGGACAGGAGATATCTGGTCATCTCTAGTCCTGGTTCGACTTCCAGGCCGAGTAGAACGCCGGCCTGGCGACCGCCTCGAACGCGACCCCGTGCACGTGCGGCGCCCCGCCGTACACCTGCGGCTCCTCGAACAGCGGGATCGTGTAGCCCTGCTCGATCACGTAGCGCTGGATCTCGGCGACCTTGGCGTTGCGCGCGGTGGTGTCGGGCTCGGCCGACTCCTGCTCCAGCAGCCGGTCCAGCTTCTCGTCCTGGGAGAGGATGACGTCGCGGTTCTCGCTGTGGAACTGACTCTTGATCACGTCCTGGTCGGCACGTCCGACCATGGTGTGCGCGAGCGCGGTCTTCTCGGCGTCCTTGATGTCCACGGCCTGGGTGCCGGCGTCGGCGGGACGGATCTCCAGCTTCACGCCGAGCTTGGCCCACTGCTGGCCGATCAGCTCCAGGGTCTGCTTCGACAGCGGCTGCGGGCCCGCGACGAACACGCCGAGCTGCAGTTTCACGCCGTCCTTGGCGCGGATGCCGTCGGCGCCGCGCACCCAGCCGGCCTTGTCGAGCAGGGCGTTGGCCTTGGCCGGGTCGTAGGCGAGCTCCTTGGACAGATCCACGTAGCCCTGGGCGAGATGGCTGAGCACCGAGGTGGCGAGCGGATAGCTGGGCGTGAACAGGGTGTCGACGACCTCCTTGGCGTCGGTCCCGGCCTGCAGCGCCTTGCGGACGTCGAGGTCCTTCAAAATGCTGTTGCCCGGCCGCAGGTACAGGCCGTTGTTGACGCCCCTGGTCGGCTCGGCGTAGATGGTGTGGCCGGCGCTCTTGACCGTCTCCTCGTCGTAGGCCTGCACGTAGCGGACGAAGTCCGCCTGGCCGGAGGTCAGCGCGCCGACGCGCACGTTGTCCTCGGGCGTCACGATGACCTTGATCTCGTCGAGGTAGGCGCGCCCCTGGTGCTGCGACGACTTCGGCGCCCAGTTGTAGTCCTTGCGGGCGGTCAGGTCGATCTGCTTGTCGATGACCTGGTTCTTGACCGTGAACGGTCCGGACCCGGCGATGTTCTTCAACTGGCACTGCTCTTCGTACGGCAGCGAGATCGTCTTCTTCGAGACCAGGCCCGCGCCGATGACCGACGTGCCCTGGAGGAAGCCGGGCGAGGGCTTGTCGAAGAAGAACTTCACGGTCAGGCGGTCGACGACCTCGCTGCGCTTGTAGTTGTTGACGAACTCGGCGACAGGCAGCTTCAGCTTGTCGTCACCGAGGCCGTACACGTCGAAGTTGGCCGCGACGGCCTCGGCGTCGAGCGGGGTGCCGTCGCTGAAGGTCACGCCGTCACGCAGGTGGAAGGTGTACTCGGTGGCGTCCTTGCCGACCTCCCACTTGGTGGCGATCCAGGGCTCGATCTCCAGCGTCTTCGGGTTCTGCCAGGTGAGCTTGTCGGTGATCTGGTTGAGGATGCCGCCGTTGGGATAGAAGCCCGCGGCCGGCAGGTAGAGGCAGGTCGGGGGCTGGTGCTCCAGGTAGGTCAGGGTGCCGCCGTACACGGGCTTGCCGTCGGTGCTCGCCTGCTGAACTGGACCTCCACCGCCACCGCAGGCGCCGAGGAGCCCCACGACGGTGAGCATGGCGACGCCGGCCGCGATCGTCGACCGCGGTGTGGATGATGACATGAGGAATGGCCCTTCTTGCATGAGTGGGGGACGTACCGGATTTATCCGGCACGTCTACCTAAAAGGTGGGGGTCAGTCGCGGACGGTCCGCCAGAAGCGCCACCGGGAGACGACCTCGGCCGTCCGCTCCTCCGGCTCGGCGTCATCGTCGGGCAGGTCGTACCAGTGGGTGTCACCTGGGTACGGATCCGCTTGCGAGGCGGCGCGCACGGGCGGGCCGGCGGGCGGAACGTGCCGGAGAGCGGTCACGGGGTGGTCCTCACGGATCAGCGACATGCGCGGGCAGCGGAGGTCGGGGAGAGCGTGAGCGGCATCGGTCACGCCGGGTGGGGCGCCTTCCTGATCAACGACATCGCGCGCTGGCGACGCGACCGAAGTCCACGTGCGCGCGTCTGATGAGGTTGAGACCCTGACTCATGCCGAGAACCTATCGCGCGAGGGCTCACAAAGTCAACTTTTCCTACTAGCTTTGCATGAAATCCTTGGCCACTGGGTGACACCACCGCATTACACTGGAAAAGTTACATGGTGGATCTTTCGTCCTTCGAGGCCGGTAGCCGATAATCAGGGCCGTCAACTGTCGAAGAAATCGCCGAGGCAATGACCACTATCGGTTCTCTTCAGCCAGCCGATCCGACGGAGATCGGCGGGTTCTCGCTGCTGGGGCGGCTGCGGGAGGACGACCTCGCCCTGGTGTTCCTGGCTCGGGCCGTTGACGACGCCCAGGTGGAGATCGCCTGGATGCAGGCCGGATCGGCCGGCTTCGAGACGATCGCCGCCTCGCTGACCGACGTCAGCGCCCCCTCGCTGGCCCGGGTGATCGCCACCGGGGTGCTGGCGGACCGGCCGTACCTGGTGAGTGAGCACGTCACGGGCTCGCCGCTGCAGGAGGTCGTGGCTCGGGCCGGCCCGTGGCCCGGGCCGGCGCTGCACCGGCTGGGCATCGCGATGGCCTCGGCCCTGGTGGGACTGCACCAGCGCGGCGTCACGCACGGCGACCTGCGCCCCGGCACGGTGCTCGTGGACGCGGACGGGATCACCGTGACCGGCTACGGCCTGTCCGGTCTCGGTACGGCCGACTCGGCCGAGGTGGCGACGCGGGCGCTCGGCCATCTCGCCTACACGGCTCCCGAGCAGGTCACCGGAGGGATCGCGGGGCCGGCGGGGGACGTGTTCGCCTGGGCCGCCACCCTGCTGTTCGCCGCCACCGGCGCGCACGCCTTCGAGGGCGAGTCGATGGCCGCCACCGTCAACCGCGTCGCCCAGCACCAGCCCGGACTGGAGGCGCTCGAAGAACACCTGCGCCCGATCGTGGCGGCGTGCCTGGCCAAGGATCCCGCCCAGCGGCCCGAGGCCGGCGAGGTGCTGCTGCGGCTGGTCGGGCACTCGACCCGGACGGTCATGGGCGACCAGGCGCCGGCCGCGCCCCGCCGGACACCCTGGCCCGTGCCGGCAGCCCTGGCCACCCTGGCCGCCGGCGGCGTGGCGGTGGCGGTGGCCGCCGCCGTCACGGGTCACGTGGTCGCCGAGCGGGTGGTCACGACGCCCGCCGCCGCGGTGGTGCCGACGGTCTCGCTGCCCGACCTGTCGGCGACCGCGAGCGGCCCCGCCACCCTGCCGTCGCCGGCCACCACGACGCGGGCGAACGGCATCGGCCTGACCCTCCACGAACACCCCGACGACCTGCAGCGGATCGTGGCCTACCGCAACGAGCGCGGCACCTGGCTGCGCTCCGGCAAGAACGGCGAGTTCGTCGACGCGGGTGTGCGAGCCGATGACGTGGCCGCCGCGCCCAACGGCTCCTGGTACGCACTGCTGGCCAAGACCGAGCTCACGCTGATCGCCCGGGTGAGCGGCGAGCGGTTCACCGTCCGGGTGCCGAAGCGATCCATCTCACCGGTGTGGGATCGCGGGTCGTCGCGGCTGCTGCTCACGCTGACCGCGAAGGGCAAGGACCGGCCGCCGACCGGGTTCGCGGTGGTGGACGCGGCCACCCGCGCGGTCCGTACGGTGGACACCGACGAGCGGCGGCACAAGGGCTCCGGCGCGTTCGGCTGGATGCCTTCCGGCGACCAGGTGGCCGTCACCTACACCGGCGGCTCCGACACCGGCCTGCGCATTCGTGATCTGGAAGGACGACAGGTGCGGACGATGTCGTGGACCGGGGCGAGCATCGGCCGGGCGCTGACCTCGCCGTCGGGCCGGCTGCTGATGACGGACTGCCCCAGCGGCGGCTCCCAGTGCGCGTGGGACCCCGCGACGGGCGCGCGGGTCGCCACGTACGTGAACACGATCAAGAGCGCGGAGAACTGGGGCTGGTACGACGACGACCACCTGATCATCCTTGACCCGAACAAGAAACCGGTCGAGTTCCTCGCCATGGACTTCCGCGACGGCAACCGCCGCCTCCTGGCCACTCTGACGACCGAGGACAACACCGCCGGCCTGCGCCTGGCCCGGGCGGCCCGATGAACCCCCCACGCCCGGACCCGGAAACCGTGAACCTCGAACCCCCGACCCCCCAGAACAACGAGCCCCCCGAGCCGGAGACCGTCAACGTCAGATCGGCGACCCCGGAACCCCCTGACGGGACCACCGAGCCGGAGACCGTCAACGTCAGATCGGTGACCCCAGATCCCCCGAACGGGACCACCACCGAGCCGGAGACCGTCAACGTCAGATCGGCGGAGGCCCTGGACGGGGCGGCCGGTGGGCAGGGGGCCGGGGGTCTGCGGTCGGGTGATCCGGAGCGGGTGGCTGGTTATCGGCTGACCGGCAGGCTGCATGTGAGCTGCTGTGACGTGGTGGATTACCTGGCGGTGGCGCCCTCCGGCAGGACGGTGGTGCTGCGCCGCTACGGCAGGCCGGCCGATCGGCGGCCCGCCGCCCCCGGATGGGCCGAGCGGATGCGGCAGGCGGCCCCCGTCGGCACGGTCGCCGTGCTCGACTCGGGTGCCGACTTCGTGGTCACCGAACACATCGAGGGCGGCTCGCTGGCCGGCCAGTCCGCGGCGGAACCACCGGGCGAGTCGGCGCTGCGCCGCCTGGCGATCGGCACCGTCACGGCCCTGGCCGCCGTGCACCGCGCCGGACTGGCGCCCGCCGGGATCCGGCCGAGCCGGGTCCTGCTGGGACCGGACGGCCCCCGGTTGCTGTGCGCCGTACCGGAGATCCACGATCAGGTCGGCGGGTCGCACGACACCTCGCCGATCCGGCTGGACCAGCCGGCCTGGCCGGCCCCCGAGCAGTTACGCACCGGCACCGACGCGGACCTGGACCCCCACCGACCGGCCCGCCGAGCCCGAGCCACCGGCCCGACCCACCCCTCCGGCACCGCCCGAACTACCGCCCGACTCCGGACCAACGACCAAGCCGAAGCCGCCCAAGCCGAAGCCGAAGCCGAGGCCGAGGCCGCCGACCGTGCGGTCATGGCCGTCGACGTGTACTGCTGGGCCGCCACGATCGCCTACGCCGCGGCCGGCCGCGATCCGTTCGCCGCCGACAGCGAAGCGCAACGGCTGGCGCGGATGGCGGAGGGCGCCGCCAGTCTGGCCGCAGTGCCCCAAGGCGGGGTGCGCGACCTGCTGGCCGACTGCCTGGCGGACGCCCCCGCCGCCCGCCCGACCGCCGAGGAGGCGCTGCTGCGGCTGGTCGAGGAGACCGGCCTGGCCGCCCCGCCGGACCTCGCCACTCCCCCGAAGCCGCCCAGGCGGCCCGGCCGCGCCCTGCTGATCACCGCCGCGGGAGTGACGATCGCCCTGGTCGCCGGCGGCACGTCCGCCGCGTTGACGCTGGCGGCGGCGCCCGAACCCACCCCCAAGCCCACGGTCGCCGCCCCCACGGCCTCGTGGTCGGCCCGCTCGGTCTCCCCCCTGCCCACCCCGCCGGCCAACGGCACCGAGCTGACGCTGCCCGGCGGGCTCGGCACCGCCTACGAGAACCCCGCCGACCCGGTCCGGCTGACCTCGTTCCGGGTGGACGAGAGCCGCCGCTACGTACGCGATCCGCGGACCGGCGCGTTCAACGACGTCGGCCCGCACACCGTGGCGGCCGAGCAGTCCCCCGACGGCCGCTGGCTGGCCTCCTTCAACTCCCTGTACGCGGCGACCGACGACCATCTGGCCGTGTCCTTCGTCGACCGCCTGACCGGTGCCCGCTTCAGCGTGCCGGCCCTGGGTCCGCCCTATCAGAGCCTGACGCTGTCCTGGTCCCGGGACAGCAGGCGGGTGCTGCTGACGGCGCAGCGGATCGAGCCGATGAACGGCGAGGACGTGCCCCTGACGGCCGGGTACGTGATCGTGGACGTGGCGGCCCGGACCGCGCGGTTCGTCCCGACCGGCGACGGCGGCGAGGTGAAACAGGCGGCCAAGGCGTCGGACGGCCGGGTGAAGCCCATCGAGCACCACGCGGAGTACCGGTGGACACCGGACGGGCGCTCGGTGATCTCGAGTTTCCTGACCGCCGAGTGGGGACAGGGGGTGCGCATCCGCGACGCGGACTCCGGCCGGGCGACCCGCATGATGCACTGGACCGGGGAGGTCCAGGGCATGGCCGACTGGTTCTCCCCCTCGGGCGAGAAGTTCGTCACCGGCGGCTGCGCCAAGGTCCTTTCCGCCTGCGTCTGGAAGACGGCCGACGCCTCCCGCCTGCACAACGTGCCGCTCCTCAAGGGCGCGGGCTTCTACGGCTGGTACGACGAGAACCACCTGATCGTGGCCGCCTCCGTGAAAAAGGGGCAGCGCGGCATCTTTGTGACGGAAATGTCGGGCAAGCCCGTCCGGGTGCTGGCCATGATCAACGCGTCCGACGACGTGGTGGTCGACATGCGTTACACCAGGGGGTAGCGGCCGTGTCGCTGCCCGACGACCCTGTCAAGATCGGCGACTATCGGGTGCGCGGCAGGCTCGGCGCCGGCGGGCAGGGCGTGGTCTACCTGGCCGAGTCGCCGGCCGGTCGCCCGGTGGCCGTCAAGGTGCTGCGTGCGCCCGACGAGGAGGCCGCGGCGCTGCTGCGCCGCGAGGCCGAGATCCTGCCGAGGATCGCCGCCTTCTGCACGGCGCAGGTCCTCGAGGTCGGTACGGCCGACGGCGCGCCCTACGTGGTCAGCGAGTACGTCGAGGGCCCCACTCTGCAGCAGGCGGTGGCCGCCCGTGGACCGCTGCGCGGGCGCGAGCTGCACCGGCTGGCCGTGGGCACCATCACCGCGCTCGCCGCCATCCACCGCGCCGGAGTCGTGCACCGCGACTTCAAGCCGGGCAATGTGCTGCTCAGCCCGGAAGGGCCGCGCGTCATCGACTTCGGCATCGCCCGCCCCGCCGGCGTGGCCGACGTCCCGGGCGAGGACCTGATGGGCACCCCGCCCTACATGGCGCCCGAGCAGTTCAGCCTCGGTGTGGGCGGGCCGGCCGCCGACCTGTTCGCGTGGGCCTCCACCATGGTGTTCGCCGCCACGGGGACGCCCCCGTTCGGCACCGGCGCGCTGCCCGCGACCATCAACCTGATCATGCACGCCGAGCCCGACCTCGGCCCCCTCGACGCCGACCTGCGCGAGGCGGTCGCCGCCTGCCTGGCCAAGGACCCGGCCGACCGGCCCGCCGCCCGGCAGGTGCTCCTGCACCTGCTCGGCCGCCCGGCCGAGACCGCCACCGGCGCCACCTCCCCGCAGGAGCTGACCGCCGGAGCCACCAGGGCCGCCGTCACCCAGCCGGACAGGTGGCCGTCCCTTCCCGTGCCGTTCCGCGAACCGGGCCCGCGCCGGCGGCGCCTGGTGATCATGGCCGCCGCCCTGGCGACCGTGCTCGTCGCGGGATCCGTCACCCTCGCCGTGCTCAGGCCGGGGGCGGTCACCCGCGCCACGAGCGGGCCGCTGGCCACCGACACCCGCGCGGTCAAGGTCCCCGGGCTGGGCGCCACGCTGCACGAGCATCCCTCCGACCCCATGCGGATGACCTCCTTCCTGCACGGCAGCACGCAGCTGAGTGAGGGGCTGGCCTTCAGCGCCGGTCTGCGTGCCGTCGACGGCGACACCTTCCTGCCCTCGACCAGCCGCATGCTGCCGCTGATCTCCCCCGGCGGCGACCGGACCGCCGCCGTCCACGAGTCCCCCCAACTGGCCGCGGAGAACGCGGGCGGGGTCCGGTTCACCGACCGTGACCTCGGCGGCGAGTTCTGGGTGCACGTGGTCGACCCGCCGCTCGCCCTGCGGAACGCGAACTGGAGCGAGGAGGGCGATCGGCTGCTGGTGACCGTCTTCGACACCGCGGCCGAGAACCGTACCGTGGGCTTCGCCCTGGTGGACGTCGCCGGGCGCACCGCGACCGTGACCCGGCAGGGCGCGCCGGAGTCCGGCAAGGCGAACTACGTGTGGGGGCCGGACGAGGGGACGGTCGCCCGCGCCGCCGGCGCCGACCGGGTCAGCATCCACGCCCTGGACGGCAGCGTGCGCCGTACCATCGAGCAGGCCGCGCTGACGGACGGCGAGACCCCGCACTTCTCGGCGGGCCGGCTCGCCGCCGGGTGCCCCGGCCTGACCGACACCGCGTGCGTCATCGACGTCGCCACCGGACGGCGACTGTCCACCCTGCCGCTGCCCGCGGGCGGGAAGATCTGGTTCTGGTACGGCACGGACCACCTGGCCGTCTACACCGAGAAGAGCGTCCCGCCCCGGACCCAGGCCATCGACCTCACCGGCAGGCCGGTGCGCGTGCTCGCCGAGTTCACCGATGGCACGGCGTGGACCGTGCACTACAGCACCGGCTGACTCCGCTTTTTTGGGCCTTGTTGTGGCGATGAGTCATGGCTATTGTCAGGCACCAATCTCTTAGGAAACTTTCCTAAGAGATTCTGAGAGGGTGATTGGGTGTACAAACAACGCATTTTTGCCGCCATGTCGGCTACGGCGGTGGCGGGCGCGCTGACCTTCGCGCTGCCGATGTCCAGCGCCTCCGCCGAGGCGTGCGCCGCCGCGTGGAACTCCGGCGCCGTCTACACCGGTGGCGCCTCCGTCTCCCACAACGGCCGCAACTACTCGGCCCTGTGGTGGACGCAGGGCGAGACCCCCGGCGGCGCGGCGGTCTGGGCGGACAAAGGCGGCTGCAGCGGCGGCTCGACCACCCCCGGTTGCAACCACCCGAACTGGGCGGCGGGCACGTGGTACCCCGCCGGCTCCATCGTCCGGTTCACCGACGGCCGGTACTACCGGGCCGAGCACGACAACCCGGGCTACGACCCGACGATCAGCACGTGGTACTGGGACCCGTACACCTGCGGTGGCGGCACCGACCCCACCGACCCGCCGGACCCGTCCGGGTTCGTGGTGAGCCAGGCGCAGTTCAACCAGATGTTCCCGGGCAGGAACTCCTTCTACACCTACAACGGGCTGACCAGCGCCCTCAGCGCCTACCCCGGCTTCACCAAGACCGGCAGCGACACCGTACGCAAGCGGGAGGCCGCGGCGTTCCTCGCCAACGTCGGCCACGAGACCGGCGGCCTGGTGCACATCGTGGAGCAGAACACCGCCAACTACTCGCACTACTGCGACCCCGGCCAGCCCTTCGGCTGCCCCGCCGGCACGTCCGCCTACTACGGTCGCGGGCCGATGCAGCTCAGCTGGAACTACAACTACAAGGCCGCCGGCGACGCCCTCGGCATCGACCTGCTGGGCAACCCCTATCTGGTGCAGACCGACTCCGCCGTGGCCTGGAAGACCGCGCTGTGGTACTGGAACACCCAGAACGGCCCCGGCACCATGACCCCGCACAACGCCATGGTCAACGGCCCCGGCTTCGGCGAGACCATCCGCAGCATCAACGGCGGCCTCGAGTGCGGCGGCAGGAACCCCGCCCAGGTGCAGAGCCGCATCACCGCCTACCAGCGGTTCGTGCAGATCCTCGGCACCACTCCGGGCGACAACCTGTCCTGCTGACGAGCCCTTCCGAGCCCTTCCGGCGGATCGGTCACGGCGGCGGGCCGCCGGAGGTCATGATGTCGGCGAGGGTGATCTCGCGGAGCAGGGTGTGCTCATGGTCGTGCAGCCGCGCCCAGATCTCTTCGAGGGGCGCGGCTGCCTTGGGGAACGGCTTGGCGGCCTGCTCGACGCCCTCGGTGACGCGGATGACGTCGGCCAGGGAGATCTCCCCGGGCGAGCGGGCGAGCCAGTAGCCGCCGTCGGGGCCGCGCTGGCTGTGGATGAGCCCGGCCCGGCGGAGTTGGAGCAGGATGTTGTCGCAGAAACGGCGTGGGATGTCCTGCGAGGTGGCGACCCATTCCGCGTGGACTGGGCCGCCTGCCTCCGCCAGGGCCAACATGGCTCCCAGCGCGTACTGGGTGCGTGCGGAGATTCTCACCGGTGTCAGGCGGAGGTCGTTTCCTCCTCGGACTTGCGGAGATCGGCCTCGATCGCCTCCACGGTCTCCTCGGCCTTGTGGCGGCGGTACTCCCGCACCGAGTAGGCCAGGGCGGCGGCCCACAGGACGGCGATGGTGAGGTAGGCCACGGTCTGGACGTTGCCGGGGGCGTCGATCCAGTCGCTGCGCAGCAGGGTGCGGACGTTGGTCAGGATGATGAGACCGCCCACGGCCGAGCCGAGGATGCGCGGCGGGATGTGGCGGACCAGCCAGGCGGCGATCGGCGCGGCGATGACGCCGCCGATCAGCAGCACGGCGACCCAGGAGAAGTTGATGTTCTCCGAGCCGATGCCGATGAAGAAGCCGACGCTGGCCGCGATGGCGACGATGAACTCGCTGGCGTCGATGGAGCCGATCACCTTGCGCGGGGCCAGGCGGCCGCTGGCCAGGATGGCGGGGGTGCCGACCGGGCCCCAGCCGCCACCGCCGGTGGCGTCGACGAAGCCGGCCACCAGGCCCAGCGGGCCGAGGAAGCGGCGGCGCAGCGGCTTGCCCAGGTTGTCGCGCGGCAGGCCGAAGGCGGTGAAGCGGATGAGGATGTAGACACCCAGAGACAGCAGGATGATCGACATGACCGGGGCGGCGACCTCGGTCGACAGGTTGGACAGGAAGGTCGCGCCGGCGAAGGCGCCGATCCCGCCGGGGACGCCGATCCGGGCGACCACCTTCCAGTCGATGTTGCCGAAGCGCCAGTGTGAGATGCCCGAAGCCAGCGTGGTGCCGATCTCGGCCAGGTGGACGGTGGCCGACGCGGCCGCGGCGTTGGTGCCGACGGCCAGCAGCAGCGTGGTCGAGGTGACGCCGTAGGCCATGCCTAGGCTGCCGTCGACGAGCTGGGCCACGAAGCCGACCAGCCCGAGCAGAATGAGCGCTCGCACGACCTCCCCTTTCCTATGATTCCTACTGTACAAGTAGGAATCTAATGGTTATTCACGCACCGTCAAGTCACGTTTACGTCTCGCGCCCCGGGCAGCCGGGGCACGGCGGCCACCAGCGCCCGCGCGTAGGCATGCCGCGGGCGGGTGAACACCTGCTCCACGTCGCCTTCCTCGACCACCTGGCCGTCCTTCATGACCAGCACCCGGTCGCTGACGTGATGCACGACACCCAGGTCGTGGGAGATGAACAGCATGGCGGTGCCGTACTCGGCCTGGATCTCGGCGAGCAGGTCGAGCACCTGAGCCTGGATGGAGACGTCGAGCGCGGAGACGGGCTCGTCGCAGACGAGCACGTCCGGGCGGGGGCCGAGGGCCCGGGCGATGGCGACGCGCTGCCGCTGCCCGCCGGACAGCTCCCTGGGGTGCCGGCCGGCCACCTCGGGGCCGAGCCCGACGCGGGCCAGCAGGTCGAGCACCCGGTCCCGCCGCTCGCCCCGCGACAGCGACCGCGACCGCGACGCCGACGCCGACAACGACGCTGGCACCGACAGTGACAGCGGCTCGGCGATCAGGCGGCCGACGGTGTGGCGGGGGTCGAAGGAGTCGAGCGGGTTCTGCGAGATGAGCTGGATCCTGGGCCGCAGCGGCCGCCGCCCGCGCTCCGGCACGCCGCTCCACGGGCGCTGGTGCAGGCTGACCCGCCCGGCATCCGGTTCGAGCAGCCCCAGGGCCAGCCTGGCGAGCGTGGTCTTGCCCGACCCGGACTCACCGACGATGCCGAGCGTCTCCCCCTCGTGCAGCACGAAGGAGACCTCGTCCACCACCGTGCGCGCCCCGTACGACTTCGACAACCCGACCCCGGCGAGCACCGGCCGGCCCCGCCCCACCGCACGCCCCATCCCCGGCGGCTCCCCCACCGCACGAACGCCACCCCCGACCAGGGGAAGTTCAGCCGCCGTGCGCGCGCCGGCTCCCACCAGGGGTGGGGCGGTCGACAGGGGGGTGCCACGGGAGGCGGCCGAGGGCACGGCGGCCAGCAGCGAGCGGGTGTACGGGTGCTCGGGCGCCGACAGCACCTGGCCGGTGGGCCCCTCCTCGACGGTCCGGCCGTCCTTCATGACCAGGACGCGGTCCGCGATCGAGGCCACCACCGCGAGGTCGTGGCTGATCAGCAGCAGCGCGGTCCCGCCGGCCTTGCGCTCGGCGAGCAGCCGCAGGATCTGCGCCTGTACGGTCACGTCCAGCGCCGTGGTGGGCTCGTCGGCGATGATCAGCTCGGGCTCGGCCGCGATGGCCGAGGCGATCAGCACCCGCTGCCGCAGCCCGCCGGACAACTGGTGCGGATACTGCCGCGCGCGAGCCGCCGGATCGGGCACGCCCACCGAGGCGAGCAGTTCCAGCGTCCGTTCCGTACGGCGGGCCCGCGGCACCACGTCGTGCACCGCGAGCACCTCCCCGATCTCGGCGCCCACGGTCCGCAGCGGATCGAGCGAGACCAGCGCGTCCTGCAGCACCAGCCCGGCGAACCGGCCCCGCAGCCGCCGCCAGTCCCCCGGTCCGAACCCGAGCGCGTCCCGCCCGGCGATCCGGAACGCCCCGGCCCGTACGACCGAGCCCGGACCGGCGAGGCCGAGCAGCGACCGGGCGGTGACGCTCTTGCCCGACCCGGACTCCCCCACGATCGCCACGCACTCCCCGGGGGCGACCGACAGCGAGATGCCGCGCACCACCTCGGTCCCGCCGAAGCTCACCCGCAGGTCCTCGGCGGCCAGCAGCGTCCTGACAGCGGGTGGCGCGGCGTGCACGGTCATGGCGTTCTCCCTTCGAAACGGCGCTGCAGGCGCCGCCCGACCACGGTCAGGCAGACGACGGTCAGGGTGATCGCGATCCCCGGGAACAGCGCCTCCCACCAGGCGACCCGCAGGTAGTTGCGGGCCTCGGAGAGCATCGCGCCCCATTCGGCGGCCGGCGGCTGCGGCCCCATGCCGAGGAAGCTGAGCCCGGAGGCGGCGATGACGGCCGTGCCGAGCCCGATCGTGGCCAGCACCGGGATCGGCCCGAGCACGTTGGGCAGCACGTGCCCGGCGGTGATCGCGAGCCGGGAGCGGCCGAACGTGACGGCCTGCTCGACGTAGGCGGCGCGGCGGACCACGAAGGTCTGGGCGCGGATCACCCGGGCGTAGTTCGGGATCTGCGCGACGGCGATGGCCACGATGACGTTGACCGTGCCCGGCCCGGTGATGGCGATGACCAGCAGCGCGAGCAGCAGCTCCGGCAGCGTGGACAGCACGTCGAACGAGCGGGCCAGCGTCTCGTCCAGCCACGTGGGCGACAGCCCGGCGGCCAGGCCGAGCAGCACGCCCGCGGTCACGGCGAGCACGGTGGCGGTGACGCCGATGGTGAGCGAGTGTCGTGCGCCGTACACCACCCTGGACAGCACGTCCCGGCCGAGATGGTCGCTGCCGAACCAGTGGTCCGCGCCCGGCGGCGCGAGCGCGCGCAGCGGATCGGCCGCCAGCGGGTCCACACCGGTGATCAGGCCGGGCGCGGCGACGGCCAGCGCGAGCAGCACCAGGAACGTCGCGGGGACGAAGATCCGCACGTCAGCCCCCGATCCGCGGGTCGATGGCGCGGTAGGAGAGGTCGAGCAGCGTGCTGATCGTCACGTACACGGCCGCCGACAGCAGCACGACGGCCATCACCACTGGCATGTCCCTGCCGGTCACGGCCTGCATCGCGATCTGCCCGAGGCCGGGGCGGCCGAACAGCACCTCGGTGATCACCGCGCCGCCGAGCAGCGCGCCGGTGAACCAGCCCGCCAGGGTCACGGCGGGGAGCAGGGCGTGCCGGAGCGCGTGCCGGGCGACCAGCGCCCGCTCGGTCAGCCCGCGCGCCCTGGCGGTGACGGCGAACGGCTGCTCCAGCGCCCGTTCCAGCCCGCCGCGCAGCACCTGGCCGAGCACGCCGGCGATGGGCAGGCCGAGCGCGAGCGCGGGCAGCACGAGCGCCTGCGGCCCCGCCGCGCCGGAGACCGGGAACCAGCCGAGCGTGAAGGAGAACACCGACAGCAGCAGGATCCCGATGAGGAAGGGCGGCACCGACACCGACACCAGCTCGGCCGCCGAGGCGGCGCCGCGCAGCCACCGCCCCCTGCCCGCCGTGGCCACCGCGATGACCCCGGCCAGCGTGACCCCGATGGCCGCCGCCGCGAGCGTGAGCTGGGCGGTCGGCCCGGCCTGGGAGGCCAGGATCTCGCCCACCCCGCGGTCGAGCTGGTAGGAGCGGCCGAGATCGCCGTGCAGCAGCCGCCACAGGTAGTCCAGGTACTGGACCGCCTCCGGCCGGTCGAGCCCCCACTCGGCGATGATCTCCGCCCGGATCTCCGGGGTGTCGGCGCCGTCGCCGACCAGGATGTCCACGGTGTCGCCGGGAGCCAGCAGCAGCGCCAGGTAGGACGCGGTGGCCGCCGCCCACATGACGGCCAGCCCCGTGCCCAGTCTCTTGATCACGTGCCGATCCGGACGTCGTAGGCGCTCGCCGGGGTGCCGGAGCCGCGGTCGAAGCCGAGCCCCTGGACGCTCTTCTGGGCGGCGATCTGGTCGGCGGGGACGTAGATCGGGAACACGATCGCCTTCTCGGTCACCACCGCCCGCTGGACCTTGGTGTAGAGCTCCTTCCGCTTGGCCTGGTCGGAGGTGGCGGACGCCTGCCCGAGCCACTTCTCCACCTGGAGGTCGGTGAAGCGGGTGCGGTTGATCGCGCCGTCGCGCGGCAGGATGAGGTTGAGCGCCGCCCCCACGTCGGAGTCGCCGCGCGAGTTCTCGAAGATCTCGTACGCGTTGTCGTCCACGGCCTTCTGCGCCGTTCCCTGGTCCACGATCTTGACCTGGAAGTCGATCCCGGCGCTCTGCTTGACCTGGGCCTGGATGGCCTGGGCGAGGACGTCCCTGCGGTCCCTGACGTAGGGCGCGGCGGAGACGCTGCGCACGGTGAGCCGCTTGCCGGCCTTGACCCGGAAGCCCTCGGCGTCACGCTGTCTCCAGCCGGCCGCGTCGAGCAGGGCGTTGGCCTTGGCCGCGTCGCCGCCGAAGGTCTTCTCCAGGGAGGCGTCGTAGAACGGGCTCGCCTTGCCGACCACGCTCCACGCCCTGGTGGCGGTGCCCTGGTACACGGCCTTGAGCACCGCGTCCAGGTCCACGGCCTCCCGGAACGCCTGCCGTACCCGCTGGTCGTCGAAGGGGGCGTGGTCGGTGTTGAAGTAATAGGAGAAGGCGGTGCCGGAGTTGAGCGCGGTGGTCAGGGTCAGGCCGGGGTCCTGCTCGATCAGGGTGACCTCGGTGGCCGGGACGCCCTCGATGACCTGCACCTGGCCGGAGGTGAGCGCGCCGACGCGGACCGCGGCCTCGGGCAGGAAGCGGTAGGTGATCTCGGACAGGTGCGCCGGACCCTGGTGACCGGCGCCGGCGGGCGGCCACGTGTAGGCGGGGTTACGGCGGTAGTGGATCTCCTGGCCCTGTACGTACCGGTCGAGGATGAACGGCCCGGTGCCGACCAGGTCGGGGCCGCCGAACCGGACGTCCTTGGCCTCGCGCAGCGACTTCGGCGACACCTGCCCGGCGAGGGGTGAGGCGAGGAAGTCGAGGAACAGCCCGTCCGGCTCCTTCAGCGTGATCTTCACCGTGGTGGGCGACACCACCTCGGCCTTGTCGAACGCCCTGAGCTGGATCGCGGCCACGGCCGGGTTGTAGCCGGACTCGCGGAACTGGTCGAGGTTGGCCTTGACCGCCGCCGCGTCGAACGTCGTGCCGTCGTGGAACGTCACGTCGTCGCGTAACTCGAAGGTGTAGGTGAGCTCGTCGTCCGAGACCTTCCAGGAGGTGGCGAGCCAGGGCTGGAACGAGCCGTCCTCGGCGCGCGACACCAGCGCGTCGAACTGGTTGAAGACCAGCAGCCTGGCCTTGTTCTGCGCCCACAGGTGCGGGTTCAGCGTGATCGGCTGGGTTTCGATCGCCCAGGTGAGCGAGGTGCTCGCGGCCTGCTGGACGGGTTGTGCCCCGCAGGCGGTGAGCAGCAGGGCGAGCACGACCAGACGTCTCATCGCCGGCCGTCCCAGGCCTTGGCCAGCAGCTCGTAGGAGCGCACCCGGTCCGCGTGGCCGTGCGTGATGGTGGTGATCAGCAGCTCGTCGGCGCCGGTCACCCGGCGCAGCACCCCGAGCCGCTCGGCCACGTCCTCCGGCGAGCCGACGAACTGCGTGTCGGTCCGGTCCTTCACCAGCTCCAGGTCCTCCTCGCTCCAGACGTGCGCGTCGGCCTCGGCCGGGCTGGGGTACGGCGGGGCGCCCACGCCGGTCCTGATCCCGCGCACCCACAGCCCGTACGGCTTGGCCAGCTCACGGGCCGTCGCCTCGTCCTCGGCCACCACCGCGTCCGCCGACACGATCACGTACGGCTCCGCCAGCACGTCGGAGGGCTTGAACGCCTGGCGGTAGGCCTCGACCGCCTCCAGCACGCTGGACGGGCTGACGTGGTAGTTGGCCGCGAAGGGCAGCCCGCGCTCGCCCGCGACCCGGGCGCTCTGCCCGCCGCTGCTGCCGAGGATCCACACGGCCACGTCGGCTCCCTCGCCGGGCACGGCGTGCGCCTGGTGGGTGCCGCGCAGGAAGGCGAGGACCTCGTCGATCTGCTCGGCGAAGTCCGGCGTCCGCGCCCCCGGCTGCTGGAGCAGGCCGGCCTGGTAGGCCAGGTGGGGGCTCTTGAAGAGCTGCGACCAGTCGAACGCCTGGGGGATGAGCAGGCCGTCCACGATGCGCGGCGGCGGGGCGGGCGGTGGGGCGCCCTGCTGGGCGAGCTCGTTCCTGCGCTGCCCCGAGCGGCCGACGCCCAGGTCCAGCCGCCCCGGATAGAGCGCGTCGATGAGCCCGAACTGCTCGACCACCGACACCGGTGTCTGGTGCCCGAGCTGCACGGCGCCCGAGCCGACCCGGATCGAGCCGGTGGCCGCCGCCACGAGCGCGATCAGCACGGCGGGGGCCGAGCTCGCCACGCCGGGGGTGAAGTGGTGCTCGGCCAGCCAGTAGCGGCGGTAGCCGTACTCCTCGGCCCGTTGGGCGAGGTCGATCGTGTTGCGGAGGGCGTCGGCCGCGGTGCCTCCGGAGGTGATGGGGGCGAGGTCGAGAATGGACAGTGTCATGAGGTTCCTCCGGGGAACGGCCTGCTGGGGATCTCCGCGCGCAGCACGGGCGCGATCTCGGCCTGGAACAGCTCCAGCGCGCCCCGGTGCTGCTCGGGAGTGAGCCCGTCGGCGTCGGCGTGCAGGTGCATCGCCTCGTGACCGAACCGCTTGTGGTAGCGCAGCACCTTGTCGATGATCTGCTGCGGACTGCCGACCAGGATGGAGCTGCGCTCGATGGCGTCCTCCAGGGTGGGGAACTCCGGCCGCACGCCGAGCCGGGCGAACAGCGCCAGGCGGGCCTCGTAGATCGGGCGGTAGGTCTCGATCGCCTCCTGCGAGCTGCGGGTGGCGTAGTAACCGGCGCTGCCGGCGCCGACCAGCGCCTCGGCGGGATCGTGGCCGTAGTGCGCCCACCGCTCGCGGTAGTGCTCGATCAGCTCGGCGTACGGCTCGATGGGGTTGCTGACGTTGGCCGAGAACAGCGGGTCACCGTACTTGGCGGCCAGCTCCACCGACTCCTTGCTGGTGGCGCTGCCGTGCCAGATCCTGATCGGCCGCTGCAGCGGCCGCGGCCAGGTCTCGGCCTCGGTCAGCGACGGCCGGAACCGGCCCTCCCAGGTGACCTTGTCCTCCCGCCACAGGCGCCGGAACAGCTCGTACCCCTCGCGGTTGCGCTCCCACTGGTCCTCGGCGGTGACGTGGAAGAGCTGCGCCTGCGCGGCCCCGTTGCCCTTG
Organism: Nonomuraea glycinis; assembly: GCF_035920485.1. Taxonomy (GTDB): domain Bacteria; phylum Actinomycetota; class Actinomycetes; order Streptosporangiales; family Streptosporangiaceae; genus Nonomuraea; species Nonomuraea glycinis. Next base: position 5,697,644 of record NZ_CP109166.1, on the reverse strand, counting down.
CCGATGATCAGCTCCAGCCTGCCGCCGGAGAGGTTGTCGAGCGTCGCGTAGTCCTCGAACGCGCGCACCGGGTCGAGCAGGCTCAGCGTGGTGACGGCGGTGAACAGGCGGATCGTGGACGTCCTGGCCGCGATGTGGCTGAGCACCACCGGCGGCGAGGAGGACAGGAACGGCCGCTCGTGCCGCTCCCCCACCCCGAACCCGTCGAAGCCCAGCTCCTCGGCCAGGACCGCGTTGTCGACGACCTCGCGCAGGCGCTCGGCGTGCGATCTCTCGTCGTGGTGCGCGATCAGGGTGATGGCCAGAAATTTCATCGAACCTCCGCATACCGACCGGCCGGGCGCGGCAGGCCGAGCAGTCCGCGCAGCGTGCGGGACTCGTACTCACGTCTGAACACGCCGCGCCCGCGCAGCTCGGCGGTCAGCCCTCGGGTGATCTGCTTCAGGTCGTACGGCACCGCGCCCGGTCGCAGCCGGTAGCCCTGGATGCCCGCCCGCTGCCACACGATCAGCAGGTCGGCCAGCTCCGCCACGGTCCCGGTGAAGATCGCCGCGTCGGAGTCCAGTGCGGCGCCGTCCAGGTCGTCGAGCCGGGCCTTGCGCGCCGCCGCGTCCTCGCCCAGGAGGACGAGCAGGTCGGCGAAGATCCGCACCTCGCCGGACAGCTCCCGGATCTCGGCCACGATGCCGGCGGCCTCCTCGGCCGAGTGCGGCGTGACGTAGACCACGTCGGCGGCGCCCGCCGCGAACTCGTACGGGATCCGGGCGTGCGCGAGCGCCGTGACCACCGGCTGGCCCTGCGGCGAGCGCGGGGTGATCGACGGCCCCTTCACCGAGAAGAAGCGCCCGGCGAAGTCGATGTAGTGGAGTCTGTCCCGGTCGACGAACCGGCCGGTGGGCACGTCGCGGATCTCCGCGTCGTCGTCCCAGCTGTCCCAGAGCCGCCGGGCCACCTCGACCGCGTCGGCGGCCTCCTCGAACAGCGGCCGGATCCGCTCGTCGTCGCGGGGGTCCAGGGGCGGGAACCGCCGGCGTCCGAAGTGCCGCGCCTCGGCGGCCCGGCCCGAGATCTGGGGCCGCCAGCCGGCCCGGCCGCCGCTGATGTGGTCGAGCGTGGCGATGCCGATCGCCACGTGGAACGGCTCGGTGTGCGTGACGGTGGCGGTCGGCACCAGCCCGATCGAGGTGGTGAGCGGCGCGAGCCGCGCCGCCAGCAGGACCGCGTCGAACCGGCCGCGCACCTGGTCGACCCGCTCGTCCGGCCCGTCGAACCCCGCGGACTGCAGGCCCAGCGCGTCCTCGATGGTGACGAAGTCGAGCAGGCCGCGCTCGGCCTCGGCCACCAGCCCCGCCCAGTAGCGGGCGCTGAAGAGCTGCGACGGCCGCGCGGGCGACTCCCGCCACGCCGCCGGATGCCATCCGGCCCCGTCCAGCGCGACAGCCAGGTGCAGCGCCGAAGGCTGGGCCGGATGTTGTGCCGGAGGCTGTGCGGGGCGCTGGGCCGGAGGCTGTGTCGGGTGGTCGGTCATGTCAGCTCCAGGTGGTCGCGCAGCGTGCCGCCGGTGTACTCGGTGCGGAAGACGCCGCGCTCCCGCAGCAGCGGCACCACCCGGTCGACGAACTCGTCCAAGCCGCCGGGGGTCAGATGCGGCACCAGGATGAAGCCGTCCGCGGCGTCCGCCTGCACGTGCTCGTCGATCTGCCGCGCCACGCTCTCGGGGGTCCCGATGAACGTCTGCCGCCCGGTCACCTCGATCACCAGCTCGCGGACGGTCAGTCGCTTCTCGTCGGCGATGGCCCGCCACTTCGCGGCCAGGGACGCCCGGTCGCCGTGCGCGGCCCGCCCCTGCGAGACCCCGTCCGCCAGGTTCGGCTCGATGTCCGGCAGCGGGCCGTCCGGATCGACGGCAGACATGTCGCGGCCCCACACCTGCTCCAGGAAGGCGATCGCGGTCTGCGGCCCGACCTGCAGCCGGCGGATCTCCGCCGCCCGCTCGGCGGCCTCCTCCTCGGTGTCGCCCAGCGCGTACGTGGCCGCCGGCATGATCTTCAGCGTGGCCGGTTCGCGGCCGTACCTGGCCAGGCGGCGCTTGACGTCTGCGTAGAAGGCCCTGCCGTCCTCCAGGGTGCCGTGCCGGCTGAAGATCACGTCCGCGGCGGAGGCGGCGAACTCCCTGCCCTCGCCGGAGTCCCCGGCCTGGATGATCACCGGATGGCGCTGCGGGCTGCGGGGCAGGGTGAACCGGCCTTCGACGGTGAACTGCTCGCCCTGGTGCTGGAACGCCCCGACGTCGCCCGTCCGGACGAACCGGCCGGAGTCCTGGTCGGCGACCAGCGCGTCCTGCTGCCAGGAGTCCCACAGCTTCCGCGAGAGCTCGACGAACTCGCCGGCGCGGCGGTAGCGGTCGGCGCGGTCGAGGTAGCCGCCCCGGCGGAAGTTCTCGCCGGTGAAGGCGTCGGAGCTGGTGACCACGTTCCAGGCGGCCCGCCCCTCGCTCAGGTGGTCGAGCGTGGACAGCCGCCTGGCCAGCTCGTACGGCTCGTTGAAGGTGGCGTTGACCGTGCCCGCTAGGCCGAGCCGGTCGGTGACGGCGGCCAGCGCGCTCAGCACGGTGAGGGCCTCCGGCCTGCCCACCACGTCGAGATCGTGGATGCGCCCCTTCAGCTCGCGCAGCCGCAGCCCTTCGGCCAGGAAGAAGAAGTCGAACGTGCCGCGCTCGGCCGTTCTGGCGAGATGGACGAAGGAGGCGAAGTCGATCTGGCTGCCGGAGCGCGGATCGGCCCAGACCGTGGTGTTGTTCACCCCGGGGAAGTGCGCGGCCAGGTGGACGCGCTTACGTGGCCGGGTCATCGGGACCACCGGGTCGTTGATCGAATGGACAGGTCAAAACGGGCATGCCGAAATAAGCGGGGCACCAAAGCTCCCTAGGACAAGGCGGAGAAACGTCAGGGTCAGCGGAGAGACGTCAGGCTTGGGCGACGAACCGGCCGAAGCGGCCGCTGTGGTAGAGGAGAGGGCGGGCCGGACCGCGCACGTTCGCCTCGGCGACCAGCCCCACCACCAGGATGTGGTCGCCCACCTCGCGGGTCTCGTACGGCAGGCAGATCAGGTGCGCCGACACGTCCTGCAGCAGCGGCGCGCCCAGCGGGCCCGGCCGCCACCGGGTGGGCTCGGCGAAGCGGTCGATCCCCTTGCGGGCGAACCGCGCCGCCACGTCGGCCTGGTCGCCGGCCAGCATGTTGACCGCGAAATGGTCGGCCGTCCGCAGCGACGGCCAGGTGCTCGAGGAACGGTCCACGTAGAAGGAGACCAGCGGCGGCTCCAGGCTGACGGAGCAGAACGACGTCGCGGTCAGCCCCACGGGGAGCCCTTCGCTGAGCGCGGTGATCACCACCACGCCGGCGGGATGGACGGCCAGCGCCCGCCGGAAGCCGTCGGCGTCCACCGTGCGGTCAGGGAGCGTGTCCGTCATGACTGCGCCACCTTCGGCTCGGCGGCGTCGTCGTACAGGGGCGTTGCGGCGGGGAATCGGTCAGAGGTCATGATCACGAGATGGGTCCTCACGGGAGAGACGCCTCGCCCGCGGTAAGCGCACGCGGGAGGCAGGACGTCGGTGAGGGCGTGAGCGCCGTCGGCCACGCCAGGAGAAGTCGGAGGGAAGGAACGTCTTCGTGATCAACGACACTGCGCGCTGATGACGTGGCCGAAGTCCACGTGCGCGCGCTTGGTCAGGTTGATGCCCTGGCTCATACCTGGAACGTACGCTTCACTCCGGACAAAGTCAACATTCCCTACTAGCTTTACATGAAAAGCTCACGACTGGGCGGCGGGCACCGGGATGGCGGGGAAGGGGTTGTCGGGCAGCAGGATGCCCCTGCGCGCCTGCTCCGGCTTCATCGCGGCGTCGAAGTGGAGCAGGGCCGCGCCGATCCCGGCGGCGCCGACCAGGTAACCGGTGTCCGCCGACACCTCGCCGGGCCGCAGCCGCCGATAAGCCTGGTACCACCGCATACCCAGCCCGTCATAGCCGGTGGCGCGGCCGATGAGGTGGGTGGCGAGGGTCTCGGCGTAGGTCGCGTACAGCGTGCGCCCGGTCGCCGCCCACAGCCCGACGAACAGCTCCAGCAGGCCCGCGGCGCCGCAGCACTGGCAGGCCACGTTCCAGAACCCGGCCGTCTGCCGGTGCGGGGCGCCGCTCTCCATGATGCCCCGCGCCAGCCGCTCCACCCAGTCGAGGTGGCCGGGGTCGCCGGTCGCCCGGTGCAGCTCGTAGAACATCCGGGCCACGCCCGCGGAGCCGGAACAGAACCCCAGATAGTGCAGTTGCCTGCCCTGCGGCACGTGGTGCGGGACCACGGCGCACCGGCCGGCCACCACGCTGACCTCGCGCACGAAGCCCGCTCCCCGCAGTGCGCCCTCCAGGAAACGCCCCTCGCCGGTGCGGGCGTACAGGCGGGCCAGCAGGAAGGCGGTGCCCGCCGTGCCGGACAGGAAGCCGGGCGTGACGGCGTCCTCGGGCAGCCCGGGGCAGTCGCCGAAGCGGTGGCCGGGCACGGCCAGCTCGGCGATCCGCTCCCCCGCCGAGAGCGCGGTCTCCTCGTAGGCGGACACGCCGAGCACCGTGGCGGCCCGCAGGAGGCCGAGCACGATCCCGCCGTCGCCACTCTGGGCGGGGTCGCCGGTCCAGCCGAGACCGCCGCCGAACGGGCGCGCCGCCTGGACGATCCGGTCCGCGGCGGCGACCGCCGCCTCCTCGAACCGCTCCTCGCCGAGCACCCAGCCGGCCTCGGTGAGCGCGACGACGATGCCGGTGAGACCATGGTAAAGAGACAGGTCAGCCTGGTCCTGCCAGGTGGCGGCGAGATAGCGGGCCCCGGCGCGGGCGTCTTCCAGGTAGGCCTCGTGGCCGGTCGCGGCGGCGAGGTCGAGGAAGAAGAGCACGATGCCGGCCGCCCCGGTGTAGAGGGAGGCGGGCTCGGTGTCGACGGCCGCTCGCCCCCGGGGGTCGGGGTTGGCTCGCCAGTGCCGCCCGCGTTCGTCGTCGACCGCGGCGGAGCGAATCCAGCGCCCGGCCATGATCGCGGCGGTCATCGGTGTCTCGACGTGGTCGCTCGGTGAGCGGGTTCTGTCCAAACCCATGCTTGAAGCATCCCACATAGTTGGTAGGTAATGAGGTGATACTTTTCAGTCCTTAGGAGGGATGATCGTGCCCCTGCCGGACCTCCTCATCGCCGGTGCGCCCAAAGCCGGGACGACGGCCCTGCACGCCGCTCTGCAGCACCATCCGCAGCTGTTCATGTCACCGGTCAAGGAGCCCAAGTTCTTCCTCACCGACGGCCCGCCGCCGGCCAGGGGCGGGCCGGGCGACGCCCGAACCTACCGCGAGCACGTCTGGCGGCGCGAGGACTACGAGGCGCTGTTCGCCGCCGCACCCCCAGGCACCCTGAAAGGCGAAGCCACCCCCTTCTACCTGTACGACCTCAACGCGCAACGCCGTATCCAGGCGGCCGTACCGAACGTCAGGATCATCGCGATCCTGCGTGACCCGGTCGAGCGAGCCCACTCGAACTGGACCCACCTGTGGTCGGCCGGGCTGGACCCGATCGACGACGTGGTGCGGGCCTGCGCCGAGGAGGGCAGGCGGATCGCCGCCGGCTGGGCGCACTTCTGGCACTACACGAGCCTCGGCCGCTACGGCGAGCAGCTCGCCCACCTGTTCACGCTGTTCCCCCGGGAGCAGGTGCTGATCTTCCGCTACCGGGACCTGGTGGACCGGCCGGCCGAGACGCTGGACCGGATCTGCGCCTTCCTCGGCGTACGGCAGGGCCTGGTCACCCAGGTGCCGAGGGAGAACGTCACGGCCCACCCGGACGCGAGCCCGCGCCACACGCTGCTGTCGTCGTTCCGGCGACGCCTGCCCGCCACGCTGGCCGAGCCCATCGAGACGCTGCTCCAGCACCGGGGCGAGTCGCGCCGGCCGCTGACCTGGGAGCAGCGCAGCGGGCTGCTGCCCTACTTCGCCGACGACATCGCCCTGCTGGGGGAGGTCACCGGCGAGGACTTCAGCGACTGGCTCGGGCCCCGGTCCCGCTCGGGCGGGCTGGTGGGCATCCGGCCGCCGAGCCAGCGCCAGTCCAGGAACGGCCGGGCGACGTCGCCCGGATCAGCCCAGCCCGGATCAGCACAGTCCTGACGAGGACAGTCCTGACGAGGACGGCCCTGATCAGGACAGTCCCGATCAGGACGGTCGCGATCAGGGCGGTCGCGATCAGGGCGGTCCCGATCAGCGCAGCTCGGTGCGGAGTTCGTGCGTCCCGTCGGCGCGGGTGTACTCGTAGTAGAGCCGGGTGCCGCCCGCCGGTAGGTCGACGAGGTCGAGATAGCGCAGGCCACCGCCCCGATGCGGCGACGCCGCCGCCGGGGCGTCGCCGTACGGGGTCAGCGCGCCGGGCTCGGCGCCCATCGCGACGCCGGTGCGCTCCTCGTAGTTCTCCGCCGCGCTGGCCCGTCCGTCGTAGAACGCCAGCACGCGGTCCCCGTCGAACCGGACCGAGCTGATCCGGGTGCCGCGCGCGTCCCACTGTCCGGGGCGGCCGCTCAGCGCCGTGCCCTGCCAGGTCCACTCCAGGCCGTCGGCGCTGGTGGCGTAGTCGGTGACCATCTGGTCGGCTTCGTCGGGGTCGTCCAGCGGATGGCAAGAGGCCCACAGATGCCAGACCCCGCCGCGCCGTACGATCACCGGGTCCTTCACCCCCGTCTTCGGGGCGCCGGGCAGGACGATCCGGCGCGCGCCCGGATCGAAGGCGGCGGGGTCGTCCGCCTCCAGCACCTCCACCCGCCAGTGCTTGGTGCCGGGGGTGGCGCAGCTGAGGTAGAGCCGCCAGCGTCCCTGCGGCAGGCGCACCAGCGCCGGGCGCTCCAGGGACTCGGCGTCCATCTCCTCACGGGTGATCGTGGCCAGCGTCTCGAACCGCTCGCCGTCGCGGGAGCGGGCGATCACCACCGCGTAGCCCCGCCCCTCCCCCACCGGGCGGCGCAACCGGTAGGCGAGATGGATCCACTCGCCCCCGGCGACGGCACTGGGCGCGCCCGCCCAGTGCCCCTCCCCGGTGACCGGGGGCAGGACCGCGACGGCCGCACGGTCCGGATCGGGCAGCAGGCCGCCGAGAACGTCCTCATTGATCGACATGGACGTGAGATTAGGCCACAACCGGGAGCCAGGCATGCCTGGTCGCCTTCCTTTTAGGATTCCATGTAATGCCTATGGACATTACCGGAAATCCCGGTGGCCGGAACTACTTGTCGGTGGCCCGCTCCTGCTCGCCGCCGTCGGCGGCCTCCCCCTGCTCGCCGTGCCCGGCGACATCCAGGAGGTACGCCCCCGCGTCGGGCAGGGTGATGCCGAAGCTGTCCTCGGCGACCGGCTCGCCTTCGGCCGTCACCGCCTTGAAACGGGTCTCGCGGGTCGGACCGTCACCCGTGATGTGGCCGCACAGGTGGCCGGTCCGGTCGTACACCGCCCAGCGGCCCGGCCCCACCTGGGGCAGGGCCGAGGGATTGTCCTTGAGCCACTGCGCGTTCACCCCGTGCCCGACGCGTACGCCGTCGTTGTTGCGGACACCGCTCATGTCGCCTGTCACTCTCGGATAGAGAAGCGCTCCCCGACAGGGGGGCACACTCGCGAGCCTATCCGCCGGTCGCCGCCCGTCAGTCGGTCAGGCCGTCGCGCAGCTTGGTGAGCACGGCGCGCAGGATCCGCGACACGTGCATCTGCGAGATGCCGAACTCGGCGGCGATCTCGGCCTGGGTCATGTTGCCGTAGAAGCGCATCAGCAGGATGTTCTTCTCCCGGGTCGGCAGGGCGTCGATGAGCGGCTTGACGGAGTGCTTGTCGAGCAGCATGTCCAGCGACCCGTCCTGGGCCGGCAGGAAGTCACCCAGCTCGGCCGCGTCCTCGCCGTCACCGACGGGCGCGTCCAGCGACAGCGCGCTGTAGGCGGTGGACGCTTCGAGCGTGAGCAGCACCTCCTCCTCCGAGATGCCCATCTTGGCCGACAGCTCGGCGACGGTCGGCGAGTGGCCGAGCGTCTGGGTCAGCTCCGAGGTGGCCTTGTTGAGCTCGATCCGCCGCTCCTGGTAGACCCGCGGCACCCTGATGGCCCACGTACGGTCCCGGAAGTGACGCTTGACCTCGCCGATCATGGTGATCATCGCGTAGCCGCGGAACTCGTGGCCGAGCTCGGCGTCGTAGCCGTTGACGGCCTTCATCAGCCCGACGTACGCGGCCTGGCGCAGGTCCTCGACGGGCTCGCCGCGATAGCGGTAGCGGCGGGTGACGTCGGACACGAGCCCGTCGTACAGCTCCACCAGGCGTTCACGGATCCGTGCCTTCAGCAGCTCGGAGGTCTGCGGCTTGACCATCTCGGCCAGAAGCTCTTCGGCGTTCATCTGCTCGAGTGCGATATCCAGGACGGCCATGTGATGCTCCAAATATTCGCTGGCGGCCCGCCATGGAAAAAAGCCCAGGCAGAGGCACGCCACGTAACACGTGAGGCGAGAAGCCCTCTGCTGGACTTCGTGTTCAAACTTTCCCCACAGAACCGCCAACGAACCTCTAACAGGTCACAAAACCGTAACGGGAGTGTCGGCGCACGGCGAGGGTCTTCCCCCGCGCCTGCCAAGAACCGTGTGTGCACCACGCCGGACGGCTGACCGGCTGCGACCTTGCCGCTGGCAGGCAATCACCTTTCAGCAGGTCAGGAGCGCAGCATGGTGGATCTCGGATTCGTCGGTCCCAGTCGGCCGGCCCAGGACTACCGCTTCGTCAGGGTGACCGACGGCGACACCCCCGTGATCGAGATGTCGGTCCGCATGGTGTCCATCGACACCCCGGAAAGCCAGCTCGGCGGCAGCCCGGCCAGCGCCCAGGCCACCCTCGACCGGGCCAGGACCCGCCTGAGCGACGGCACGTACGACGCGCTGCCGCAGGACCTGCGCGACCATCTCATCGCCCGCCTCACCCCCGACGCCGCGCAGCGGCACCTGACCGCCGGCAAGCTGGCAGCCGAAGCCCACAAGACCATGACGAGCACCCGGCTCACCCGCCCGGACGGCTCGCAGCGCAAGCTGGCGGTCATCGCCACCGGCGAGTTGGTCGAGCGGAACGGCCGGCTGCTCGCCTACACCGCCCCCTGGTTCTCCGGCTCGGCCACCGACCCGCTGCCGCCGCGCCACCACCCCGACCGCAGGACGTTCAACCTCGACATGGTCGCCCTCGGCTGGGCCGCCACCTTCGTCATCTACCCCTCCATCCCGCGCGCCTCGGACCTGAACCTGCTCATCGAGGAGGCCGGGACGGCGTGGCAGGAGCAGCGCGGCGCCTGGCGGCAGTTCGGCTCCGACCTGCTGCTCGGCTACGAGTACCGGGCCTGCCTCAGGCTCGGCGCCGCGAAGATGAGCGACCCCGCGGACGCCATCGCGGCCGCCTACCAGCGGGTCTGCGTCGACCTGCGCTCTTTGACCGAGGTCGGCCCGTTCGGCTACCACCAGGTGCCGCCGCCGCAGCGGCTGTGGATCTGGATCACCGACCTGGAACAGGCCCGCAAGGACCTGTCCCTCATCTGACCCACCCCCGCGCGGCCCACACACTCTCACGCCGCCAGTGATCTACGTGTGACATTGAGTGCAAATCAGTTCGGCCAAAGACTTTCTGTCGATCTGACAAAAAGCTACGCTGTCCTCATGCACGCTGACCCATGGGAACCACCGGCCGTCCTGCTCGCGGCCGATCTGGTGATCTTGACTCTGCGCGGCGCACGCCTGCACGTGCTGCTCGTCCACCGCGGGATCGACCCCTACCAGGGCGCACTCGCGCTGCCTGGAGGGTTCCTCCGTGACGAGCACGAGGACATCGAGGGGGCGGCGCGGCGGGAGCTGTCGGAGGAGGCCGGCCTGGTCGACGTGCACCTGGAGACACTGGGTGTGTACGGCGAGCCAGGGCGCGACCCCCGCGGCCGCGTCGTGTCCGTCGCCCACCTGGCCATCGCACCGCGCCTGCCGGAGCCCACCGCAGGGACCGACGCGGCCGACGCCTGCTGGATCCCGGTGGAGGACGCCCTGTCCTCCGGCGTGGAGTTGGCGTTCGATCACGCGCGGATCATCGCCGACGGCGTCGAACGCGCACGCACCAAGCTCGAGTACACCGCGCTCGCCACCGCGTTCTGCGGCGAGACCTTCACCATCTCCGAGCTCCAGCAGGTGTACGAAGCAGTGTGGGGCATCCAGCTGGACCCTCGGAACTTCTACCGCAAGGTTCAGGGCTCGCGCGGCTTCATCGTCGCGGCCGGCCCGATGCGGCGGACGGCGAACGGCCGCCCCGCCAGGCTCTTCAGAGCGGGCCCGGTCCAGGCGCTGAATCCCCCCATGGTCCGGTCGGCCCACGTCACGCCACAGGACGGACCGGCGGCTCAGACCGCGGCCGAAGGAGTCCGACAGTCATGAACGAGCGTCCCATCGTCATCCTCACTGCACTGGACCTGGAGTATCAGGCCGTCCGCAAGCATGTGGCCGATCTGCGGTCACATCGCCACGCCGCCGGCACACGGTTCGAGGTCGGCAGGCTCACGAACGGCGGATGTCCGGTGGCCCTGGGGCTGGTCGGCAAAGGAACCCACCCCGCCGCGGTGCTCACCGAGCGGGCTATCACCGAGTTCGCCCCGTTCGCCCTGCTGTTCGTGGGGGTGGCCGGCGCTCTCTGGCCCGACATCAACCTCGGCGACGTGGTGGTCGCCACACATGTGTACGCCTATCACGGCGGCACCAGCGAGGACGACGGGTTCAAGGCGCGTCCGCGCGTCTGGGAGATCTCGCACGAGCCGGACCAGATCGCCCGTCACCTCTACAGGAGCGGATCCTGGGCTCGCCGCCTGCCCGAAGGAGCAGCCGTACCGAAGGTGCGCTTCGGGCCGATCGCGGCCGGCGAGGTCGTGCAGGACTCCAGGATCTCCGCGCACGCCCAGTGGATCCGCCAGACCTACAACGACGCGCTCGCCATTGAGATGGAAGCCGCCGGTGTGTCACAGGCCGGCCATCTCAACAGGTCGTTGCCGACCATCGTGGTGCGCGGCATCAGCGATCGGGCGGACGGCACCAAGGTGACCAGCGACGGCGCCGACTGGCAGGCGAGGGCGGTGGCGAACGCGGCCGCGTTCGCCACCGCCCTCGCTCAGGAGCTCGCTCTGGAGCCGCACTACGGACGACCCGCCGGCGCGGCGGGAAAGGGGATAACCGAAGGCGTGCGGATCATCGCCCGCGACCACGCGCACGTGGGCATGCAGGCGGGAAACATCTACGGCGATATCACGATCACCCAACCGGCCGGGGCGGCTCTCGATCTTGCGGCGCAGCTCACGGAGCTCCGCGACAGGCTCAGCAGGGCGCTGAAGAACCAGGAGGTGGACGAGGCCACCTTCGCCGCGGCGGAGGAGGAGATCGCCGTCGCCGCCGAGTCCCTGTCGCAGGGCACCGGACACGGCCGGCGCACGGCGATGATCGCGCTCAGGAAGCTGCGCGGCCTGCTTGCGGACGTGACCGATCTGGCGGCGCGCGTGTCGTACGTCATCGCCGCGCTGTAAAGCGTCTTATGAGCAGTGGAAGCAATCAATAAGTGAATCGGGATACATCGCACCAATCTCAATAGATTCGTCGACATACTAAGTCGACGAACGAGGCCGGGAGGCAGCCGATGTCGGAGTGGTATACGAATATCGCCGGGGGCGACGCTCGCGTCGGCGCGCAGATCGGCAAAGTCGATGGGAATGTCACCGTCGGATCCCCCCAATTCCATGAAGACGGTCTCCGGACCCAGGTGGCCGAGCTCCGCTCGGCGATGCGCCGGGCGGTCGAGACGGGAACGCTCGAGGCGGAGATCCGTAAGGCAGCGGAGGCCGAGTTAACCGAGGTCGACGCCTATCTCAAGCACGGCGACGAGAAGCAGCGCGGGAAAATGGTGCTTGCGCTGAAGAAGGTGCGTGGCCTGCTCGGCGACGTCGCCGATGTCGCGTCGATCGCCGCCGTCGCCCTCACCATCGGCCAAGGGCTGAGCTGATGAATCAGAGCTGGCACGCCAACGTCGCGATGGACGACGCGCACGTCGAGACGCAAATAGGCAACGTGCACGGAAATGTCACCATATATTCGGTGAGCTCGAACGATCCTCCGCAGCACAAATATCGGGTGGGGATGTACTACCTCAATGGCGACATGCCCCGGCGCGCTGAGCAGCTGATCGAGGAAGCAGCGATGCACGGCCGCTACCGGTCCAACGAGGTGGCCTATTACTGGGTCCTGGCGACGCTGAGCGATCGCACGCTCGATCATCTCGGCCAGGACGAGTTCGCCCACCTTACGTCCGCCCGCGCCATGGTTGCGGAGTTCCCGAGCGACCCATGGCGGCAGGCGTTCGACGTGGTGATCGAGCTCATCAACTGCATTAGCGAGGAAGAACCCGGCTCGCTCGACGACAAGCGCATGTCCGCCGCGCTCACCGCCTACCAGGCGCTGCCGAGACAGCGGCAGGACGAGATCCGACGTCATCTCGAAATGATCATGGGCGGCTGGCTCCAGGACCAGCTCGAGGAGCTGGAGAGAGACCATGTGAAGGAGATGCGCATCAGCGGTCATCGCCGGGACCGCGTCTGGAAGTTCTTCGAGCCCGACCCTGAGCCGCCCCGGAGGATCCTGCCGCCCAGGCCTGTGCTGGACCCCGGCAAACGGTTCACGGTCATCACCGGCGCCGTGCTCAGCGGGCTGGGAGCTCTCGGGATGTTCGGCCTCATGGTCTCGGGCAGCCCGCTCGCCCTGTCCGCCGTGCTCACCCTGGTCTGCGCCTGGGCGGTCGCCGTCTTCAAATTCGGCCTGCCACAGCGCCTCGAGACTCGGAAATCGTCGCCGGCGGGGTGGCCCACGGAGTTCGGGGTGTCAGTCTCGCTCTCCGTCGAGCGCTTGTTCGACAGGGCGGGGCCGTCCGATCCTGTCGCGGCCCGGCAGTGGCAGTGGGCCAGCGCACCGACGCGAGCGAGGCTGAAGGCCGAACTGATCCACCTGTACGGCGGCGACCAGCGATCAGCGAGCTCGATCAAGTGGCTCATCATGTGGCACGCCAAGAACACCGCTGGGCAGTTCAGCGCCGGCGTCCAGCTCACTCCCAGCGGCCCGCCGGTCGCGGTCGTTGCGGGCACCGCCGCCCTGGTGCTCGCCGGGCTGATCGCGCTGGTCGGCACGGCGAGCGTCAGCTTCATCGGCATGCTCGGCTCCGCAATCATGCTGGGTCTGGGTGCGGCCATCGCCTGGTCCGACACGCTCGACTATCTCGCCGCGGTCATCGACCATCCGCGCGCCTCCGCGGAGACCCACCGGCGGTTCGTCGCCGAGCAGCAGGAGCACGAACGCTGGTCCGGCGTGCTCGCCGACCGGCCCACCGACCTTGAGATGGCCATGTGGCTGGACTACGACAAGATGGCGATCAAGTCGCAGGCGCTGAAGGACTACGGCCTGAGCAACCGCGACGTCGTCGCGCACCTCACGCTCACCGAGGCTGACGTCCCCTGCCAGCGCGCCCGTGTCCTGTACGGCCCGTGGCGTTACTCGGCCTATAAGGTGCTGCTCTTCCTGCTCACCGACGGCGGCGTCCGACAGGTTACCGTCAGGCTCAACTTCGCCACGGCCAACACGCACAACGAGGAACGGACCACGTTCAGGTACGAGGTGATCGCCTCGGCGAAGGTGGCGGAGGCGAGCGTGCGCTTCGAGAACGGCCGCCGGAAGGTGACGACCGGCGACGAGATCCGCTTCTACGAACAGCCGAACCTGGTCCTCAGCAGGACCTTCCGGCTCTCGCTCGTCAACGCCCAACCCATCGACGTCATCGTGGACAACTACCAGGAGGGCCTGCTCGACCGCATGCAGGAGGACATCAACTACCTGTACGCGCTCGCACTCGACGTCTCGGGCGTGACCGGAGCCCTCAGGATCTTGGAGGCGGTGTCCGCCGAGGGCAGAGAGTGGCTCGCCAACGAACGCGCCCGTCTGCGGCGCAGGATGCGCGACTTCATCCAGAGCCAGAAGACCGGCAACACCTTCGACGGCGCCCGGCACCTGCCGAAGCTCCTGCCCGGCATACGTCCCGAACTCCCCCCGACGGACTGAGCGTGCACGCTGCGAGCGGCGACTCACACCGCTCGCAGCGCACGCTCACCTGGACGCGAGCAGGCCGTGCGGGTCGAGCACGTACTTGCGCGCCGCGCCCTCGTCGAACTCGTGGTAGCCGCGCGGCGCGTCGTCCAGCGAGATCGGCGTGGCGTTGACCGCCTTGGCGATCTGCACCCGGTCATGCAGGATCGCCTGCATGAGCTGGCGGTTGTACCGCATGACGGGGCACTGGCCGGTGACGAAGCTGAGCGACTTGGCCCAGCCGAGCCCGATCTGGATCGACAGCGAGCCGCGCTGGGCCGACTCGTCCGCCGCGCCGGGGTCGCCGGTCACGTACAGTCCCGGGATGCCGAGCGCGCCACCCGCCCGGGTGACGTCCATCACCGTGTTGAGCACGGTCGCGGGCCGCTCTGTCTCCGAGTCCTTGCCGTGACCGCGGGCCTCGAAGCCGACGGCGTCCACCGCGCAGTCCACCTCGGGCTCGCCGAGGATCTGCTCGATCTGGTCCTTCGGCTCGCCCTCGGCCACGTTGACGGTCTCGCAGCCGAAGCTGCGGGCCTGCTCCAGGCGATCCTTGTTCAGGTCGCCGACGATGACGACGGCGGCGCCGAGCAGGAACGCCGAACTCGCCGCGGCGAGCCCGACCGGGCCGGCTCCGGCGATGTAGACGGTCGAGCCCGGCTGCACCCCGGCGCTCACACAGCCGTGGAACCCTGTCGGGAAGATGTCCGAGAGCATGGCCAGGTCGAGGATCTTCTCCATCGCCTGGTCCTTGTCCGGGAACTTCAGCAGGTTCCAGTCGGCGTACGGCACCAGGACGTACTCGGCCTGGCCGCCTACCCAGCCGCCCATGTCGACGTAGCCGTAGGCCGAGCCGGGCCGGTCCGGGTTGACGTTCTCGCAGATGCCGGTCTTGCGCTCCTTACAGTTGCGGCAGCGGCCGCAGGAGATGTTGAACGGCACGGACACGAGGTCGCCGGTCTTGATGAACTCCACGTCGGGACCGGTGTCGACGACCTCGCCGGTGATCTCGTGACCGAGGATCAAGCCCGTCGGGGCCGTGGTGCGGCCGCGGACCATGTGCTGGTCGCTGCCGCAGATGTTGGTCGCGACCGATTTGAGGATCGCCGCATGGGGCACCTTGCGGCCCACGTTGGCGGGGTTGACGCCTGGGCCGTCCTTGAGCTCGTAGTCGGGATAGTCGGTCTCGCGGACCTCGACCCTGCCGGTCCCCTCGTAGGAGACTCCTCTATTACCGGGCATGACGGTGCTCTCCTCCTTGTGCGCGATGCTGTCGATCGGTCGTCACGTGGTCATCGATCACCTCCCGGGTTCTGGGCGAAGACGGCGGACACCGCGCTGTAACCGGTCGTCGCGCGGCCGCCGGACCGCTCGGCTCTCCCCGTCCGCGGGCTCCCCGTCCGCGGCTGCCTCGCCGCGCGGCTCGCGGGTGCCGGAGATCTCGCCGGCGGTGCCCTGCTCGCCCTCCTCCGGCACCTCGCGCACCGGGCGCGCCACCTGGTCGTACACGAGCACGGCGAGCACGGCGCCGACGATGGGACCGATGATGTAGACGCCGAACTCCGACCACGGCGTGTCCCCGCCGAACAGACTCGTCGTCAAGTACGGGCCGAAGGTGCGGGCCGGGTTGACCGCGCCGCCCGTCATCGGGCCGATCACGAAGATCTCACCCGCGACGGCCATGCCGATGATCCATCCCGCCCAGCCGGACGGCGCCCGGCGGTCCACGGCCATCGCCATGATCGTGAGCATCAGCAGGAACGTGCCCATCACCTCCAGCAGGATGCCCTGCCCGTAGCTCACACCCTTCGCGAGAGCGGTGAGCCCGGTGCCCAGGTCCGCCGCCCGGCGGCCGAAGCCGGCCACGATGAGCAGTCCACCGGCGAACGCGCCGACGAGCTGCGCCACGATGTACGGCACCACCTCCGACCACGGGAACCTGCGGCTCACCGCCAGCGCGATGGTGACGGCCGGGTTGATGTGCGCGCCCGAGGTGGTGCCGAAGGCGTAGATGACGATCGTGACGACCAGAGCGAACGACAGCGAGATGAATCCGAGCGCGGCGTAGGTGATCTCACCGGCGCCCATGAGCAACGCGGCCACCACGGAGCCGGCGCCGAAGATCACCAGCAACATTGTCCCGATGGCTTCCGCGACGAGCCGCCGCGGAAGGTGTCCGACCATCGCAAACCCCCGATGACGATGGTTCCGAATCCCCCTGTTTCCTGATACCTACCCCGGATCTGGCCGCTAAGCAGGTCAGGTGCAGCGCCGATGAACGTCGTCCAGCCGCTCGGTGAGACCGGCCCGGTCGAGGTGTTCGAGCAGCGGTACGGCGACCCGGCGGGTGGTGTCGAGCGCGCGTCCGGCCTGGCTGACCGTGAACGGTTGCGGCAACCGGCTCAGCAGCTCGGCCGCCCGCGCGTCGGCTCCCGGCAGCAGCACGATCCCGTCGGTCACCCGCAGCAGGCTCCCGGCCCGTACGGCCGCGGCCAGCTCCCTGGTCCCCAGCCCGAGCTCGGCCAGCCGCTTCGCCTCCGGCGCCTGGAACGGCCGCTCCGCCAGCTCCCGCCGCACCCCCGCCACCGCCCTCGCCACCGGCGCCGGCAACCCCGCCCGCCCCGCCGCGATCCGCCCTGCGACCAGCGTGAGCGGCGGCCGTACCAGCGCCACGACCAGCCGCCGATCGGGCAGCCCCAGCGCGTGCCGAGCCGCCTCGACCGGCATGGCGGGCTCCAGCGGATGCCCCTCCCCATACCGCCCCACCGCCGCCACCAGCCGCCCGCCCAGCTCCGCCCAGTGCTCGGGATCGACGTACCACTCCCCCACCGTGCCGGGAGCCTCAGGCACGACCCCCATGGCCCGCAGGTCACCGGCACGCAACAGCCGATGCGTACGCAACGCGAACGCCACACCGAACCCACTGCCCCCGTCCGGCTCGGCGGGCTTGGGCAGGGCTGCTTCCAGGAGTGCCGCTCGCTCCCTGGGGGCGCCACGGCGGCGGAGGGACGGCGGGCGCACGTCGAGGACACTCGCCCCGGCGAGCACCCGCACCTCGGACCGGTCACGTCCGGGGTCGCGCAGCAGCAGCACGTCGCCGAGATGCAACGGCACCGGCCGGGCCAGGCGCAGTCGTACGACGCGCCCGCCGAGCGGCCGTACCTCGGCCGTCACCGCCGCCGACCCCACGTGGACGGTCAACCGCCGAGGCAACCCGGCGGCCTCCTGCCGCTGCCCCCCGACGGGCGCGACACGTACATCCACCAGGTCCGTGTACGTCCACCCGCCCGGCGTGACGAGCGCCTGCCCCCGGTCGGGGAGGTGGTGACCACGCAGGTTGACCGCCACCCGGGCCACCCCCGGCACCGTGTCCCGCGCCTTCTTCAGCGACTCCAGCCCCCTGACCCGCACCGGCTCCCCGGCGAGCAGCAGCTCATCACCCACCGAAACCGTCCCGGCAGGCAGCGTCCCGGTCACCACCGTCCCGCTGCCGGTCACACTGAACGCCCGATCGATCCACAGCCGAACCTCCGCCCCCGGATCAGGCCTGGGCAGCCCACCCACCAACCGATCCAACGCCCGCCGCAACTCAGGCAACCCCTCACCCGTACGCCCACTCACCACAACCGCTCCCACCCCACCAACCGGCTCACCGAGTCCCGCCCGGGAGCCGACCGGCTCAACCGGCGCCGCGTCCAAGCGCGGGCCGAGGGCCGCGTTCAGGCGGGTGCGGGACTCGTCGAGCGCCGGGGTCGGGTCGGCGAGGTCTGATCGGGTCACCACCAGCAGGCAGTGGCGTAGGCCGAGGGCCTCCAGGGCGACCAGGTGCTCCTCCGACTGCGGCATCCACCCCTCGTCGGCCGCCACCACGAACATGACGGCCGGCACCGGCCCCACCCCCGCGAGCATCGTGCCGAGAAACCGCTCATGACCTGGTACGTCCACGAACGCGAGCCGTTCCCCCGACGGCAGGCCGGTCCACGCGTAGCCGAGTTCGATGGTGAGGCCGCGCCGGCGTTCCTCGTCCAGGCGGTCCGGCTCCATGCCGGTGAGGGCCCGTACCAGGGTGGACTTGCCGTGGTCGACGTGACCCGCGGTGGCCACGACGTGCATCAGCCCGGCACCTCCGCGAGCGCCGGCAGCGCCCGCTCCTGGGCCGCTGCCACCGCCGCCTTGACCACCGACCGGCCCAGCCGCCCACCCGCCTCCACCAGCCGCGCATCGGCGAGCACGGCGAGCACGGCGTCGGTGCGCGGCACCAGCCTGCGTCGGTCCTTCATATTCCGAACATAAGCGGAGGCGGACGGGAATCGAACCCGCCAGGCCGAGGACCTCGACCTCGTCGGTTTTGAAGACCGCGGGGGCCACCAGGCGCCCAGACACCTCCACGGGAAAACCTACCCACGGCTGGGTAAGTAACGCTGCGTGATGAGGGCCACGACACCCGCGAATCCGACCCGTCTGACGCAGTACGCCCACGGCGGCGGCTGCGCCTGCAAGATCCCACCCGGCGAACTCGAATCCATCGTCGCCGACCTCATCACCCCACTTCCCCCCGCCATCCGCGCCGATGCCAGGTCTGGTTCCCGGCCTCCCACCCGTGCCGACGCCGACTCCCCACCTCCCCCCGCGACCGGCGTCGGAGAGTTGGTCATCGGTCTGGATGACGGGGACGATGCCGCCGTGGTGCGGATCGAGGGAGGCCGGGCGGTCGTGCTCACCGCCGACTTCTTCACGCCCGTGGTGGACGATCCGTACGACTGGGGGCGGGTCGCGGCGGCCAATGCCCTGTCCGATGTGTACGCGGTCGGCGGGGAGCCGCTGGTGGCGGTGAACCTGCTCGGGTGGCCTCGCGAGCGGCTGCCGCTCGAACTGGCGAGACAGGTGCTGCGCGGTGGCCTGGACGTGGCGCGGGAGGCGGGCTGCCACGTCTCCGGCGGCCACAGCGTGGACGACCCGGAGCCGAAGTACGGCATGGCGGTCACCGGCCTGGCCGACCCGGCACGGCTGCTGCGTATCGGGGCCGCCCGGCCCGGCCTGCCGATCTCGCTGACCAAGCCGCTCGGCATCGGGGTGCTGAACTCGCGGCACAAGGCGACGGGCGAGGTGTTCCCGCAGGCGGTGACCGCGATGACCACGCTGAACCGCGACGCCGCCCGCGCCGCGCTGGCCGCCGGGGTGGAGTGCGCCACGGACGTGACCGGGTTCGGCCTGCTCGGGCACCTGTACAAGCTGGCCCGGGCCAGTGGGGTGACGGCGGTGGTGGACGTGGCGGCGGTGCCGTACCTGGAGGGTGCCCGGGAGGCGCTGCGCGACGGCTACGTGAGCGGCGGCACCCGCCGCAACCTCGACTGGGTACGGCCCTGGCTCGACCCGGGCGGCTTCGGCGGGGACGAGCTGCTGCTCCTCGCCGACGCCCAGACCTCGGGCGGTCTCCTGATCGCCGGCGAGCTCCCGGGCGCACCGATCATCGGCGAGCTGATCCCCTTGTCCGGCCCCCACCTACGCCTACGCTGAACGAGCAGCACGCTGACCGGACAGAACACAGCCCGAACTGGACGCTGACCCGACGGGACACGGCCCGAACTGACCGTCAGCTCGCCGGCTGCTCCGCCCCCGCGGCCGAGCCATGGTCGGGCGAGGACTGTGCGTCGAGGCGGTGGCGTTGGGGGACGACGGTGTATTTGGGGTCGGCGGCCGAGGCGCGGCCTGCTTCGAGGATGCCGAAGCGGGTGTAGAGGGAGCCCGCCGTCAGGGCGAGCCCGGACAGGGCGGTGAGGGCGCGGCCGCGGCCGGCGACCACGGCGAGCAGCCCGCCGCCGACCGTCAGGACGCGCGCGGCCCGCATGAGCCGACCGGCCCGCCCTGTTCGGTACGGCTCGCCGATGAACCCGAGCCGGCGTTCCAGCACCTGCCCGGCGACCGTCTCCACGGCCGCCCCGAGCGCGGCCACGGCGCGGGCCGGACCGGCCTGGGCCGGGGGCGTGCCGAGCATGCAGGCCGCCCCGGCGGCGGCCATCGCGCTGCCCGCGAACAGGAACGGCAGCTCCCGGTACGCCTCGTGCCAGGCGGGCACGGCGGTGTCGGCGATCAGGACGGCGGTGTAGGTGGCGGTCAGCGGCCCGGTCACCCCGGTCGCCAGGAGCGCCGCATCACCGGCCACCGGCAGGAGACCCACCAAGCCACCAGCCCCCGGCAGACGGCCCGCCGGACCACCGGCACCCGACAGGAAGCCCGCCAAACCAGCGGCCACCGGCAGACGGCCCGCCGGACCACCGGCGCCCGGCAGACGGCCCGCCCGGCCACCGGTCTTCGGCAGGTCGCCGGCCAGGTCGCCGGCCACGGCGATGGCTGACAGTCCGCCCTGGGCGGCGAGGATCCATGAGCCGACGCTCATCGGTGAGGTGGGCTTGAAGACCCGCAGCATGTTGAGGAACCGTGCGGGCCTGCCCAGCTCGGCGGCGAGCAGCCCGGCGCCGAGGGCCGCCCCGGCCGCCGCCGCGACGCGGGCGGTGCGGGCCAGGCGGGGGTGGCCGGTCAGCCGGGCCATGACGGCCATCGAGGACGAAACTCCCGACAAACCCCCCAAATACAGATATGTCGGCATGTGGGGTTCGTGCCAGATGGGCGCCTTGATCACCGGGCGGCCGTAGTAGGACCGGAACTCCGCCTCGGGCACCATGGCCCGCTCGCGCGTCACCGCCGCTCTCCCGTACCCAGAAAGGCGAGGGCCACGGCGCCCACCGCCGACAGCGCCGCCGCGCCCGCCCAGCCCCACATGGCGGGCAGGTCACGCGTGGTCACCACCGGATCCGGCGGCAGGCCGTACACCTCGGGCTCGTCCAGCAGCAGGAAGAACGCCCCCGCCCCGCCCACCCCGTCGTCGGGGCTCTCGCCGTACAGGCGGGCCTCGGTGTTGCCGTCGGCGCGCAGGCGGGTCACCCGCTCCTCGGCGCGCGCCCGGAGCTCGTCGAGCGGCCCGAACTGGATCGAGTCGGTGGGGCACGCCTTGGCGCAGGCCGGTTCCAGGCCACCGAGCTGCCGGTCGTAGCACATCGTGCACTTCCAGGCCCGCCCGTCGTCCTTTCGCCGGTCGATCACGCCGTACGGGCAGGCGGGCACGCAATAGCCGCACCCGTTGCAGACGTCGGGCTGCACCACCACCGTGTCGAACTCGGTCCGGAACAGCGCCCCGGTCGGGCAGACGTCCAGGCAGGCGGCGTGCGTACAGTGCTTGCACACGTCGGAGGACATCAGCCACCGATCCACGCCGTCGTCACCGCCGGCGGCCACCGGCCGCGACTGCTCGATGAACGCGACGTGCCGCCAGGTGCTCGCGCCCAGCATGCCGGTGTTGTCGTAGGAGGTCGCCTCGAAGACGAAGCCGTCGTCGGGGAGCTGGTTCCACTCCTTGCAGGCCACCTCGCACGCCTTGCACCCGATGCAGATGCTCGTGTCGGTGAAGAACCCCATCCGCTCAGCCATCGCGGTACCTCTCCAGCAGGTCGAGCATCGCCGGGCCCCTCGGCCGGCGGCCCGGCAGCACGTCACAGGTCATGGCCTTGCTCTCCTGGATGTAGACGTTCGGGTCGAGCACCAGCGGCATCAGGTCGTTGGCGACGTCGCCGGTGACCAGCCCGCCGCCGCCCCATCCCCAGTGGTACGGCAGGCCCACCTGGTGGACGACCCTGCCCCCGACGCGCAGCGGCCGCACCCGCCCGGTGACCAGCACCCTGGCCTCCACGACGGCGCGGCTGGTCACGATGGTCGCCCAGCCGCCGTTGACCAGCCCCAGCTCCTCCGCGAGCCGCGGCGACACCTCGCAGAACAGCTCGGGCTGCAGCTCGGCGAGGTAGGCGAGCGGCCGGCTCATCGCGCCCGCCGTGTGATGCTCGGTCAGCCTGTACGTCGTCAGCACGTAAGGGAAGCGACCCCCCGGCGCGTTGTACGGGCTCTCGGGCCGGTGGTAGGTGTGCCTGGCCGGGTTGGCCTGCTGGCTGTAGAGCGGATTGCCGACCGGGGACTCATGCGGCTCGTAGTGGGCGGGCAGCGGGCCGTCGACGAGCCCGGTCGGGACGTACAGCCAGCCCTTGCCGTCGGACTGCATGATGAACGGGTCGGTCCCGGCGAGCGAGGCCTGGGCGAAGGCGCCCTCGGGCGGCACGTAGCCGGGCGGCTTGCCGATCTCGCAGTCGGGCACGTCGTGCCCGGTCCACTCGCCGCGTTCGGCGTCCCACCACACGTACGCCTTACGTTCGCTCCACGGGCGGCCCTCGGGGTCGGCGGAGGCCCGGTTGTACAGGATGCGGCGGTTGGCCGGCCACGCCCAGCCCCATTCGGGCGCCACGGCGCTCTGCTCCCGGCCGGGGCGGCGGCGGGCGGCCTGGTTGACCTCGTCGGCGTACACCCCGCAGTAGATCCAGCAGCCGCAGGTGGTGGAGCCGTCGGCCTGGAGCTGGGTGTAGGCCGACAGGGCCCGCCCGTCGGGGCCGACCCCGTTGATCTCCCGGAGCACGGCCTCGGCCGAGGGCTCCCGGTGCACGCCGTGCTCCGGGTAGTCCCAAGTCAGCTCGCGCACCGGCCGGTCGATCTCGTCGTCGGTCAGCCGCTGCCTGATCAGCTTGCCGAGGTGGTAGTAGAACCACAGCTCGCTGCGGCGGTCGCCGACCGGGTCGAGCGCCTTCTCCCGCCATTGGAGCAGCCGCTGGGTGTTGGTGAACGTGCCCTCCTTCTCCACGTGACTCGCGGCGGGCAGGAAGAACACCTCGGTGCCGATGTCCTCGGTGCGCAGCTCGCCCGTCTCCAGCTCCGGCCCGTCCAGCCAGAACGTGGCCGTCTCCACCAGGGTCAGGTCCCGGACGACGAGCCAGTCGAGGTTCGCCAGGCCGAGGCGCTGCGCCCGGCCGCCGGAGGAGCCCACGGCGGGGTTCTCCCCCACCACGAAGTAGCCCTTCACGGTGCCGTCGATCTGGCCCATCACGGTGGTGTAGTGGCCGTGGTCGCCGGTGATGCGCGGCAGGTGGCCGAAGCAGAAGTCGTTCGCCTCGGTGGCGGCCTCGCCCCACCACGCCTTGAGCAGGCTCACCAGGTAGGCGCGCCGGTTGCCCCAGAAGCCCGTCGTGCCGCCCTCCAGCTCCAGGTAGTGGTCCAGGCCGCCGTGCCGGTGGGCGTTCGGCATGTCCAGATAGCCCGGCAGGACGTTGAACAGCGTCGGGATGTCGGTCGAGCCCTGGATGCTGGCGTGCCCGCGCAGCGCCAGGATGCCGCCGCCGGGCCGGCCCATGTTGCCGAGGAGGAGCTGCAGGATCGAGGCGGTGCGGATGTACTGCGCGCCGACGGTGTGCTGGGTCCAGCCGACGGAGTAGACCCAAGCGGTGGTGCGCTCGCGGCCGGAGTTCGCGGCGACGGCCTCGGCCAGCTCGGCGAAGCCGTCGCGCGGGATGCCGCACAGCTGCTCGACCAGCTCCGGGGTGTAGCGGGCGAAGTGCCGCTTCAGGATCTGGTAGACGCAGCGCGGGTGGGTCAGCGTCGGGTCCGTGCGCGGGCTCGGGTGCGCGGCCGGCCCGCCCGCCCCGTACGTGTCCGCCCCGGCCGCCTCGGCGTGCCGGCGGCCGCCCTCCGCCTGCTCGGCCGACGGCTGCTCACCCGTGGACTCGTACGCCCAGCTCCTCGGATCGTAGGTGCCCGTCTCCGGATCCCAGCCGGAGAACAGGCCGTCGAGGTCCTCGGTGTCACGGAAGTCCTCGGACACGAGGGTGGCGGCGTTCGTGTACGCCAGCACGTACTCGCGGAAGTCCAGCTCGTTCGCCAGCACGTGGTTGATCAGCGCGCCGAGCAGCACGATGTCACTGCCCGCGCGGATCGGCAGGTGCCGGTCGGCCAGCGCGCTGGTCCGGGTGAACCGCGGGTCCACGTGGAACACCCTGGCCCCCCGCGCCTTGGCCTCCACCACCCACTGGAACCCCACGGGGTGGCATTCGGCCATGTTGGAGCCCTGGATGACGATGCAGTCCGCCTCCGCCAGATCCTGCTGGAAGGTCGTCGCGCCGCCACGCCCGAAGCTGGTCCCCAGACCGGGGACGGTGGAGGAGTGTCAAATACGGGCCTGGTTCTCCACCTGGACGGCGCCGAGTGCGGTGTAGAGCTTCTTCATCAGGTAGTTCTCTTCGTCGTCGAGCGTCGCCCCGCCCAGACTGGCGATGCCCATCGTGCGCCGCACGACCTTGCCCTCGTGGGTCTCCTCCCAGGTCTCCCGCCGGGTGCGCACCACCCTGTCGGCGATCATCTCCATCGCGGTGTCCAGGTCGAGCCGCTCCCAGCCGGTGCCGTACGGTCTGCGGTAGAGCACCTGGGTCTGGCGGCCCGGATGGGTGACGAGCTGCTTGCTGGCCGACCCCTTGGGGCACAGCCGCCCCCGGGAGATCGGCGAGTCGGGATCGCCCTCGATCTGGGTGACCTCGCCGTCCTCGACGTAGACGAGCTGGCCGCAGCCGACCGCGCAGTAGGGGCAGATGGAGCGCGCCACCGTGGCGGCGTCCTCGGTGCGCGGGCGCAGCGCGTCGGTACGGGGCGACCGTGCGGCGTCGCTCCTGCCGTCCTGGCCCCTGAGCTGGCGAATCACCGGCCAGCGGGCCAACCAGCCCCTTCCTGACATGGTGCGTCTCATGCCCGGTTTCGGCTGGCCTATTCCGGCGGACGCGCTCCGGCCGTACCTGCCCGGGAGAATGGGCCGCCGCCGTCACCCAGGTTCCGAACGAGGAGATCCATGAAGCACGAGTACGAGGCCACGTTCCTGTCCGTCGACGTCGCCGATCTCCGGGCTGAGCTGACCGCTCTGGGCGCCGTCCAGGCGTTCCCCCGCACCCTCCTCACCCGGCGGATCTTCGAGAACGACGCCCTCGGCAGCGGCCAGTGGCTCCGGCTGCGCGACGAAGGGACCCGCGCCACGCTCACGCTCAAGCACGTCACGGACGCCACCGTCATCGACGGCACCACCGAGATCGAGACCGAGGTCGCCGATCCCCTCGCCATGGCCGGCATCCTCCGGGGTCTCGGCCTGCGCGAGGTCCGCTACCAGGAGAACTACCGCGAGGAGTGGCGCCTCGACGACCTCGTCTTCGACATCGACACCTGGCCCGGCCTGCCCACCTTCGTCGAGATCGAGGGCCCGGACGAGGCGACGGTCCGCCGGGGCGCGTCGCTCCTCGGGTTCGACTACGCCGAGGCGAGGTTCGGCAGCGTCGACGCGATCTACAAGAGCGAGACGGGCCGCGACATCCTCGCCGAACCCACCCTCCTGTTCACCGAAGCCGACAGAGCGGGCCTGCCTCTGTGACGCTTCGGCGGCCGGTCGGGCCGTCCTGGCGCCGCGGCTTTCGCCGTCAACGTGCGGCATGTTCGGTGAGCAGGGCGTCGAGCACGTGCATGGCGCGCCACGCCTTGGTCATGCCGAACTGCGCGGAGAACCGTACGACGGCACGGGCCTCCTCCGGCGTGGCGCCGGAGCCGAGAGCGCGCATCGTGTGGGCGCGGAAGCTCTCCTGCAAGGTCTGGAAGAGCACGTCGACGGTCATCGTGATGAACGCGCGCTCCCGGACCGACAGCAACCGCATGTCGGCGCGCATCCGCGACTGCAGGTCCATGTAGATCCCGAACGGCGCGTCGAGGGCGGCCACGGCCTGCCGCATCGGCTCGGGGATCGGGCTGCCCGTGCCGTGGGCGTTCACCTCGTGGCTCTGGCCGGTGGGGGCGGGCAGGTTGTGCTCCCGTTCCAGGTCGGTCAGGCGGGAGAGCGCCGCCAGTGCGGCGGGGTAGCCGCTGTCGTAGGCGACGAAACGGAGCATTTCGCGCAGGTCGTCGGCCGACAGGCCGCAGTCCGCCGCCATCGTCACGTGCCGCTGAAAGGGCAGGCCGAGGGTCTGCTGGCAGACGTCGGCCGTGAGGCACAGCAGAACCTTCTCGCGCGTGGTCAGCTCCGGGCACTCGTCCCAGAGCAGACGGTCGGTGGCGGCGCTCATCTCGGCGAACACCGGGTCCAATGCCTTCACCTGGTTCTCCATGGACATCTCCCTATGTGGACGACTGTAGCGCTACGACTGTAGGGCAACAATTGTTCGCCTACAATGACCACCATGGACATGACCACCTCCTCTTCCGGTGGCAGGCGGGGCCGCAACCCGCGCGGACAGGGCGAGCGGCTGCGCGAGGACATCGTCGGCGCGGCCCTGCGACTGCTGGACGAACACGGCGACGACCAGGCCGTGTCCATGCGCGCGGTGGCCCGGGAGGTCGGCGTCGCGGCGACGTCCGTCTACATTCACTTCGCCGACCGGGACGCGCTCGTCCTGACCGCCCTGGAGCGGTTCCACCGCGACCTGCTGGAGGCCGTCGACCGGGCCGAGACCGGCGCCGCCGATCCGGCAGGGCGGCTACGGGCCCGCGTCCTGCTGCTGGGCAGCTGGGTCCAACGCCACCCCGGCCTGTACAAAGTCCTGCATGAGAGCACGCTCAACCAGCGGGCGGCCATGTCGTTCAAACAGGAGCTGGCCGAGCGCACCACCGCCGCGGTGCAGCAGTGCATCGACGCCGGACTCGCCCCGGCCGACGACGCCGCGACGGTCTCGCTGGACCTGAGGGCGGCGGTGCACGGGGCCGTGTCGATGCGGGTCAATCAGCCCGACCTGCCCTGGCCGCCGCTGGAGGAGCAGGTCGATCGCTACCTGACCAAGCTCGTCGGCCTCGGCCGTACCGTAGCGTCGGCAGAGCCCCGGGAGCAGGAGCCTCCCGCGCCGGCGCCAGGGGTCTCGGCGGCTGGGTGATCGCGACCGTACGTCACCGACACCGGAGCGCAAGGAGCACCGCATGCCAGGAGACACCGCGCTGCGGCCGTTTCACATCGCGATACCGCAGGCCGATCTGGACGATTTGCGCGCGAGACTGGCCCGCACCCGCTGGCCCGACGACGCACCGGCCCCCGCGTGGTCGTACGGCGTGCCCGTCGGTTACCTGAGGAACCTCGCCGACCACTGGATGACCGCGTACGACTGGCGCGTCCACGAGGCGGAGCTGAACCGGTTCCCCCAGGTGACAACCGTGATCGACGGGGAGCGGCTGCACGCGCTGCACGTGCGTTCCCCCGAGCCTGACGCCCTCCCGCTGATCCTCAGCCACGGCTGGCCGGGCTCGATCGTGGAGTTCATGAAGGTCATCGGCCCGCTCACCGATCCACGCGCGCACGATGCCGATCCCGCCGACGCCTTCCACGTGGTGGCGCCGTCCCTGCCCGGGTTCGCGTTCTCGGGCCCTGCACGTAGCACCGGGTGGAATCTGGAGCGGATCGCACGGGCGTGGGCGCAGTGGATGCACCGGCTCGGCTACACCCGTTACGGGGCACAGGGCGGCGACACCGGCTCGCTGATCTCGCCCGTCCTGGGCCGGATCGCACCCGATCAGGTCGTGGGCGTCCACGTCAACGGAGCGCTGGGCTTCCCCACCGGCGACCCGGCCGCGTACCCGCATCTCACCGAGACCGAACAGGCGCGGCTGCGGCTCTACACCGACACCGGCGACCGCTCCGGATACTCGGCCATCCAGTCCACCCGTCCGCAGACCCTGGCCTACGGCCTGCACGACTCCCCGGCCGGGCAACTGGCCTGGATCGTCGAGAAGTTCAAGGAATGGACCGACCCGGCCGCCGAACTCCCCGAGGACGCCGTCGACCGCGACCAACTGCTCACCAATGTCACCGTCTACTGGCTCACCGGCACGGCCGGTTCCGCCGCCCGCCTGTACAAGGACGGCGCGATGGACTGGTCGCAGCCGCTGGGCCCCTCGCGCGTCCCGACGGGGGTGGCGGTCTTCCCGGGCGACGCCGGCATCCGCCGCGTCGCCGAACAGAACGACAACGTCGTGCACTGGTCGGAGTTCGACCGCGGCGGCCACTTCGCCGCCATGGAGGCCCCCGACCTCCTGGTCACCGACATCCGCACCTTCTTCCGCCCCCTGCGCTGAACGGTCAGCCGCTCTGCGCCTTCACCCAGCTCCCGATAGGGCCGTTCGAAGACAACCCGAGGGCCGACCGTCGGGCCATAAGCACTCATCGGCCATTTACTATCTGGCGTTCGATCATGTTCGACCTAAAGTAAAGGTGATCACGAAAGCTCGCTGAGCGAACGGACGTCGAGATGACACTTCATGGGCCCGTTACCCGCAGAGGACTCCTCAAGCTCGGCGCCGGGGTCGCCGCGACGGCCGCGCTGACGCCGGCGGCCGCGACCGCCGCCGGTGCGGCGGCCAGGTTCGACCTGACCGCCCCTTCGACCTCGCTGATCTGGAAGAAGGCCCTGTACGACGAGACCGTCATGCAGTCGTTCACCATCGACAACGTCCATGGACACATCTACACGGTCCAGGTCCGGAACGGCAGCGGCTCGAATGCCGCCGGCCACCTGTGCCTGACCAAGATGAGCTTGACCGGTGCGATTCTCGGCCACATGTACCTCCAGGGCTTCGGCCACGGCGTCCAGATCGGCGTCGAGCCGTCAGGGGCCGCCGCCTACCTGTGGACGGAGACCGACGGGGTGAGCGACGACGGCAGCTCCCGGGGCACCAGGCTGGCAAGGTTCAAGTTCGTCAACGGCCAGACGTTGACGACGTCGTCAACGGCGCTCACCAAGTACACGCTCATCGCCGGCGCAACCAACACCACCTGTGCGATCGATCCCTCGACCGACCGCCTGATCATGCGTTACTGGGACGGGAGCTCGTTCCGCTTCGCGGTGTACGCGCTGTCAGCGGTGACGTCGGGCACGCCCGAGCCCCTGCACGACGTGGCCCAGCCGTCCGGACTGGGCACCTTCCAGGGGTACGCGGCCTACGGCGACTTCGCCTACATCCTGACCGGCAACGCCTACAGCGACGCGAACCCAGCGCCGGGGAACACCTACATCACCAGTCTCGACCTGCGCACCGGGCAGCAGATCCAGCGCGCGCGCAGCGTGGCCGGCAAGTCCCTGGACTACCGCGAGCCGGAGGGCATGGCCATCCAGATCGTCTCCGGCGCCCCTCGCCTCTGCCTCGGCCTGGCCTCGGGCCTCTCGGGAGCCCGCTTGGCCAGCATCTTCTACAAGACAGAGCTCGTCTGAGCACGACGTGCTCGGCCACTGCGACCGCGTCCTGTCGATGGTGGATGGGAGACTGTCGCAGTAGACCGACCAGGGTGGAGGAGGGCAGGTGCCACGCATCCAGGCGCCGACCGTGGCCGAGCATCGGGCCGCCCAGCAGCGCGCACTGCTCGACGCGGCCAGGCAGATCCTCGCCGAGACCGGCCGGCCACCGACGCTGGCCCGGGTCGCCGCCCGCGCGGGGCTGGCCCGGCCCAGCCTCTACCAGTACTTCCGGTCGGCGGAGGACCTGCTCAACGCGGTGGTGGAGGACGTCTTCCCCCGCTGGTCAGCCCGAGTCACCGCCGCGATGGACGCCGCCCCGACCCCCGCCGACCGCGTGCTCGCCTACGTACTGACCAACTTCGAACTCATCACCGAGGGCGAGCACGCGCTGGCCACCGTCCTCGCGGAGGTCGCACCCGGCGACACCGTCGCCGAACAGAGCCGCACCATGCACCAGCAACTCCTGGAACCACTCGCCGACACACTACGCCACCTCGGCATCCCCACCGTGCCCGAGACAGCAGAAATGATCAACGCCATCGTGTTCACCGGATCCCGCCTGATCGAATCCGGCACCGACCTCGAAACCGTCTGGGAATCCGCCCGAGCCCTGCTCGAGCCATTCGTACGCACCTCGGACAGCACAACGCCCTGAGCCGGATCGGCTTAGAAGCGTGGGTCGCCGTCAGCTCGCGATCGTCCCGATCTCCTCGTACTGCTCGATGGCGGAAGAGGTGTCCATGCCGGGCGCCTCCCGGTCGGAGTGGGCGGCCTTGAACGAGTCGGAGCGCAGCCAGGCGACGAAGTCCGCACGGGAGTCGAACTCCATCGTGGACACGTAGGGCTGTCCCTCTTCAGTGGGACGCAGGAGGGAACTGCGCCGCAGGCCGGGCACGCCGTCGAGCGTGGCGCGCATGCTCTCCATGAAGGTGGCCTCGAACGCCTTGGCGTCCTCGGCGGGAACGTCGATGCGGTTCATGATCATGTGCATGGAACACCCTTTCTCCGTAGCGCCATGGCCCATTTCCCGACGCCCTGTCGGGATGATACCAACGCGAAGTCGGTATCCTGCCCGGGGTCCCAAGTTCACCGTCAACTTCCGTAGAGGGCGGGCAGGTCGATCAGGAGGAGGTCGTCGCGCCGGTCGGCCAGCTCCACCAGGTTTGGGTAGAAGCCGTGCAGGGAGTACAGGGCCAGGGTCGTGGCGGCAGTGTCGTACCCCTGATCGGTGAGCAGGTCGCGGATGCGCTCCAGGCGTTCCAGGTCACCGGTCCCCCGGCGGGCGACGGTCGCCTTGGCCTCCCCCAGGAGCGCGATCCTCGCGCGGGGGGCCTGCGGGCGCTCGCCCGCGGCCAGGGCGATGACGTCGACCTCGTGCTTCGTCCGAGCGACCGGGTCGGCGACCTCGGTGGTGCCGACCGGGC
The DNA here is from genome assembly GCF_035920485.1 of Nonomuraea glycinis. GTDB lineage: Bacteria > Actinomycetota > Actinomycetes > Streptosporangiales > Streptosporangiaceae > Nonomuraea > Nonomuraea glycinis. The sequence goes on along the minus strand of NZ_CP109166.1, from coordinate 5,666,824 downwards.
CGGGCAGTCCACCGGGCAGCAAGGCATGGGCGTAACGGCGGGTGAAGTCGCGGGCCAGGTCCTCGAAGTGCGGCCCGAGGATCTTGGAGTTGAAGGTCGGGGCGGCCTGCCGCCACACCTGCTCGGCGAAGCCCTGCTCCACGGCGGTGGCCTGCGGGAGGGTGATGAGCTGGTTGAAGCGGATGACCGGGTCGGCGAGAGTGATGACCGGATGCCGGGCGCGCAGGATGTCCTGCTCTCGCCGGACGTAACCGGTCGACTCCAGCACACCCAGCGGATGGGCGACGGCGTTGCGCGGGCGTTCCAGAGCGGCGCCGATCTTGCTGGGCGTGCCGGCGCCCTGCGCGATCGTGGTGAGGATGTCGTAATAGAGCGTGTGCTGCGTGATCCTCGGGTCCTCGCGCAGCAGATACTCGGTCTCGGTACGCGAGTAGACCGCCCTGCCCGGGTCGAGCAGCGTCCGGGTGAGCCAGGCGTCGAAGCCGTCGTCCGGATGCGGCCGCCCGGCCACCGGCCGGTAGCCGGGCGCCCCGCCGAGCACCGCGTGCACCTTCAGCGCGGTCAGCGGATCGCTGATCTGCCAGAAGGTCCGGCTGTCCCGGTAGTCGAAGGGCCCGAGCCGTAGATCGACCACGGCACGGCCCCGCAGCGGCTTGGTCCCCGAGAGCAGTTCGTGCATGACACTCATCGCGGAGCCGCACAGGATCAGCCGCGGACCCGGCCCAGCGCCGGTCCCGCGCTGGCGCTCGTCGTAGAGCTGCTGGAGCAGTCCTGGGATCTCAGGCGAGTGCTGGAGCAGGTACGGCAACTCGTCGATCACCAGGAGCGGGTGAGGCGAACGGGCGACCACCTCAAGGGCGTTGGACAGGACGTCACGCCAGTCCGTCAGGCGCAGACTCCCCGGCCGCAGACCGGCATGCGCCGCGACCGCGTCACTGAACCGCCGAATCGCGGGCAGCCGCCCCTCCTCCCGGACCGCGGTCACGTACAGGCCGCCGACCTGCTCGGACAGAGCCTGGAGAAGGTACGACTTCCCGTGCCGCCGACGCCCGGACACGATCCCGAGCCGCATCGCGGGATCCGGGTCAGTGAGGAACTCCGCGAGCAGACCCCACTCCCGGTCGCGGTCGACCACGTCGTCCGGCTTGGCAAGCAGACTCGTCTTCATCAGGTCTCCCCCATATCCACTGGAGCGAATTACGTCTAAGTCTACTTCGACGCAATCCGTCATACTGGGGCTGACCAAGCCGTCCGGGCGGGCGCGCCGGCTCTCTACGCGGCCGCCCCATGATCGAACGAGCGATCGGCGCTGGGAGCCGATCCTCGGGGGTCTCCCGGGTGGAGATCCACAGACCTCTCGCCATCTATGCAGAGGAACGTATAGGGTCCCATTTCGGAATGTTGGCGGGGAATGTGTGGACTTCGGGGGAAGGCGTAATGCCGGGTATCTCGGCATAAATCCGGATTCGATGCATTTATCCAGATCGCCAGCTTTTGAGTGGCAACGTCAGATGGGAGACGCGGAGCTTCATGACGGTCCGTGGCGACGCACCGCAGTCTCCGTCACCCCCTGCGGACACGGAGAACCCCGGCACCTCCCGATGGGCCCCGCACCTGTGGTGGATCGCCCTCCTCGTGGGGGCGCTCGGTTTCGGGTTCGTCTGGCTGGCCACCCCGCACGGCCGGGAGATCGGCGCCGCCTGGGAGCTCGGCGTCAAACTGGTCGCCTTCGCCTTCCTGTGCTGCGCGATCGCGTTCTTCCCGTGGGTGTCGGAGCGGCTGCACTGGCTGTTGTACGTCCCGTTCGTGTTCTTCACCGCGTACGTCATCCCGAGGGTGAGTTATTTCTACTACGGCGACACCGCGCGTATCGAGGGTGACAGCTTCTACACCCACCTTTACCTGCTGCTCTATCCCGGGATCGTGCTCACCGTGGCCGCCGCCTTCCGCATCGGCGGCGGCAGCCCCGGGCGCTGCCTGAAGATCGCGATCAGCGGCATCGTCATCGTGTTCTCGGGGCTCCTCGACGTCATGTGGCAGCTCGTCAACCCGGTCGACATCCCCGCCGTCATCGACGCGCCGCACATCAACGTGATCACCGGCGGGCCGATCTCGTTCGGCGGGGCCGTGCTGTTCACGCTGGCGCACGTGCCGATCGTCGTCGGGATCAACCTGCTCCCGCTGGACCGCTGGATCGCCCGCCTGATGGGGAACGGGACGCCCACGCCGGCGGGCCGCCGCTGACACACCACGAGGAGGCGAAGCTGGACACCTACGACGTACCGCCGACCGTCGACATCTCGGTGGCGGCGCCCGCCTACAACGAGGCGGCGAACATCGCGGCGGCGGTGACCGAATGGCGGGAGTATCTGGCCGGGCACCCGGCGATCGGCGCCTGGGAGATCGTCGTCTGCAACGACGGCAGCATCGACGCGACCGGCGAGATCCTCGCGGACCTGCACAAGAGCTGCCCCGAGCTGGTCGTCGTCGACTTCGCCGCGAACCGGGGCGCCGGGGCGGCCATCGCCGCCGCCATCGCGCACACCCGGCTGGACTGGGTCGTCCTGCTCGACTCCGACGGGCAGTTCCCGATCGCCAACCTGGACGCGTTCCTCGACCGGGTACGGACCAGCGAGGCGGACGCCTTCTCCGGCGCCCGCATCAGGAAGGCCGACGGCATCGCGTACCGGTGGGGCTCGGCGGCCAGCGGCGCGGTCAGCAACCTCCTGCACGGCACCCGGTACCGCGACTACAACTCGATCTTCAAGGTGGTACGCGGCCCGCTGCTGCGCGCCCTGGCTCTGGAGTCGAGCGGGATGAACTCCTCGACCGAGATCACCGCCAGGGTCACGGAGCTCGGCCGTACCTGGGTGGAGATCCCGATCGAGCACCGGGAGCGCGGCGGCGGCGCCCGCGGGTGGCGGTTCTGGCGCGGCGCGCGGGACCGTGCCCTGTTCGTGGGCTATCTCGGCTACCGCCGGTGGCTGTTACGCCGGGGTGTGCTCCGCCTCCCGGAGGCGCCGCGGGAACCGGCACGCGATCTGACGGAGCGGCCCCGATGAGCGACCGCACCGCCGTCACCCTCTTCAGCGGCGGGCGCGGCGGGGCCAGCATCGCGCGCGGCCTGCTGCGCACGCCGGGGATCGACCTCACCCTGGTGATCAACGGCTACGACAACGGGCGGTCCACCGGGGCGCTGCGGCGCTACCTGCCCGGGATGCTCGGCCCGTCGGACTTCCGCAAGAACCTCCTGGTCCATCTCGACGACCGCGACCCGCGGCAGGCCGCGCTCCGCTCGGTGCTGGAGCACCGGCTCGTGGCCGGGACCACGCGGGAGGAGCTCGGCGAACTGGTCGCAGAACCGGCGTTCCCCGCCCTCCCGGCCGAGGCCCGCACCGCGATCACGCGGGACCTGGCCGCGTTCGTGCGCAGGCTCGACAGCCACCCCGACGGGCTCGACCTGACCGACTGCGCCCTCGGCAACCTCGTGTTCGCCGGCGCGTACCTCCGGCTGGGCGAGGACTTCAACGCGGCGGTACGCGCGTGCGCCCGGACGTTCGAGTCACCGCTCGGCCTGGTGAACGTGACCAGCGGCGAGAACGCGTTCCTGGTCGCGCTCAAGCAGGACGGCCGGCTCCTGGCCGACGAGGCCGACATCGTCGCGCCGCAGGACGCCGCCGCGATCACCGAGCTGTTCCTGCTCCGCGAGCCGGTCGCCGCCGAGCGCCGGGCCGAGCTGGCGGCGCGACCCGTCGAGGAGGTGCGGCGGATCCTGGCGGGCCTGCGCGCTCCGGTCTCGCTGAGCCCGGAGGCCGGGGACGCGATCAGGGACGCCGATCTTCTCCTGTACGGGCCCGGCACGCCGCACTCGTCACTGCTGCCCAGTTACCTGACGCCGGGGGTCGCGGACGCGATCGCCGAGAGCCGGGCCGCGGCCAAGGTGTTCGTCGTCAACACCCGCGACGACCACGACGTCCAAGGGTTGAGCGCGCCCGAGCTGGTCGGCCGTACCCTGTCCTACCTGGGCGACCCGGGCAACGAGCGCGGCACCGTCACGCACGTCCTCAGCCACCGCGCACCCGAGGCGCCGGGGGTGCCGTCCGACGTCGTCGCCGGCGGCGTCTGGGCGGGCGCCCGATGGGTCACCGCCGACCTGGAGGACGCCGAACGACCCGGCGTCCACTGCGGCCCCCGCACCGTACGCGCACTGACCGAGATCGCCGACGAGGCCGCGTCGGCGGGCGTCCGATGAGCCCGGCGGCGCTCGTCGCCGGGCGGCGGGTCTGGCTCTGTGACCTGGACGGCACGCTCGTCGACTCCGCGCCCGTGCACGCGGCCGCGTTCCGGGCCGCGATCGGGGAACTGGCGCCGTCCGCGCTCGGCTCCTTCCGGTACGACGCGCACGCGGGGACGACCACCCGGGACGTGGTGGCCGGGCTGGGCGTCGGCGGGGACGTGGCCGACCGGCTGGTCCGGCGCAAGCAGCGGCTGTACCGGGAGTACGTGGCGGCGGGCAGGGTGCCGGTGTTCCCCGGCGCGCGGCGGCTGCTCGACCGCCTGACCAGCGGCGGCCGCACGGCCTACCTGGTCACCAGCGGCAGCAGGGGGTCGGTCGAGCGGGTCCTTGCGGCGTGCTCGCTGGGCGGCTACTTCAGCGGCGTACTCACCGGGGACGACGTCCCGTCGGGCAAGCCGGACCCGGCGTTCTACCGGCACGCCTGCGCGCTCTGGTCCGTCGACCCGGACGACGCCGTGGCCCTGGAGGACTCCGCGCACGGCGTCGCCTCCGCCGTCGGCGCCGGACTGGTGACGTTGCAGGTCAACGCGGTGAAACCGGCCGCGGGAGCGGCCCAGGTACGGGATCTGGACGAGATCGCGGACGTCCTCGACCAGGGAGTGAATGGTAGTGAGTGACCAGCGCGTCTGCGCGGTGATCCCGGCGGCCGGGAGCGGGACCAGGCTCGGCCTCGGCATCCCGAAGATCATGCTGGAGGTCGCCGACGGCGTCACCGTGTGGCACCTGCTGCACCGGCGGCTGGGCCCCTGGGTGGAGCACGTCCACGTGGTGGTCTCCCCGGCGGGTGAGATCCCGTTCCGCCGCCTCGCCGCCGAGGAGATCGAGCGCGGCGCCGTCTCGGTGAGCGTCCAGGCGCGGCCGACGGGCATGGGCGACGCGATCTTCGGCGCCGCCGCGCACTGGGAGGGGTACGACCGGATCCTGGTGGTCTGGGGCGACCAGGTGAACCTGTCCGCGGCGACCGTACGGCAGGTGGTGCAGGCCGGCCATGACGGCCTCACTCTCCCGCTGGTGCCGATGCCCGAGCCGTACGTCGAGTACGAGCTGGACGGATCGGCCCTGGTCAGGGTGCGGATGTCCCGCGAGGGGGACGACTGCCGGCCCGGCGGGCTCAGCGACGTCGGCGTGTTCGGCCTCAGCACGGACGGGCTGCCGGAGGCGTGGGCGGGCTACCTGCTCGACGCCGCCCCGGGTACGGCCACCGGTGAGGTCAACTTCCTGCCGTTCCTGCCGTACCTGTCGCAGGTCTGCGACCGGCCGGTGACCGTGGTGCCGGTCGGCGACCCCGCCGAGGCTCGTGGCGTCAACACCCCGGACGACCTCGACTTCGCCCGGCAGGCGTACCAGCGGTGCCCGGACTGACCCGGCCGCGCCGCTGCCACGTCGTCTGCACCGAGGTCCCGCCGCACGTCGTCGGCGGTCTGGGACGCTACGCCGAGCGGATCCTTCCCGCCCTGCGTGACTCCGGCGTCCCCATCGAGGTGTACGGCGTGACCGGCCGCCCTCGGCAGGCCGATCGCCCGTTGCGGAGGATCGCCGGGTTGATCACCTTCAATGTGCGGGTCGCGGCGCGGATCCTGCGCGCCGGCGGACGTTCCGGGGCGGTCGTGGCGGTGCATGACTGGATGGGGTGCATCGCCGGGATCCTGTGCCGGTTGGCCGGGCGGATGCCGGTGGTGTTCCACGTGCACACCTGCGAGCACAACACCGCCCCGGGAGCGCGCCGCACCGCCGTGACCGCCGGCCTCACCGCGCTGGAGAACGCGATGGCCCGGCTGGCGAGCCTGATCGTGGTGCCGAGCGCGGGCATGCGGGACGAGCTCGTGGCGCGCGGCTGGCCGCCGGGGCGCCTGCGGGTCGTGCCGCACGGCTTCGAGGATCCCGAGCTGGTACGGCTGGCCGGGCTGTCCGGCGCCGAGCTCGACCGGCTCCGCGCGAAGGTCAGGGCCGGCTACCTGCCGGGCGGCGCCGGAAGGCTGGTCGTCTTCGCCGGGCGCCTGTCGTCGCACAAGGGCGTGCACACGCTGATCAAGGCGGTGCCGGCGCTGCTCCGCGAGCGCGGCGACCTGCGGGTGGTGCTCGTCGGCAGCGGCGACGACGCGGAGGTGGCCCGGCTGATCGAGCGGGAAGGCGTCGGCGAGCACGTGGTCGCCGGCTACCGGTTCCTGGACCCGCCCGAGGTGTTCGCGCACTTCCTGGCCGCCGACGTGTGCGCCTTCCCCTCGTCGTACGAGCCGTTCGGGCTGGTCGCGGTCGAGGCGATGGCGCTGGGGCGGCCGGTCGTGGTCGGGCCGGGTTACTCGCCGGAGGTGGTCGGCGACGGCGCGGTCCGCTGCCGTACCGGAGAGCCCGAGGAGCTGGCCGCGGCCCTGGCACGCTGCCTGGACGACCCGGAGCACGCGGCGGGGCTCGCCCGGCGCGGCGCCGAGCACGTCCGCGCGCGCTACTCGTGGGCGCGCACGGCCGAGACCACGCTCGCGGCGTACGCGGAGGTGGCCCGGTGACCTCCGCGCTCCGCGACCGGATGGCGCGGCTGCTCGGCGGCCGTGGCTGGGCCGTCTGGCCCACGCTGGTGAGCATCGCCGCCAGCGGCACGGCCGCGGCGACCACGCTCGTCATCGCCTGGGGGATCGGCGCGGCGGCGTTCGGCCGGTTCACCCTCGTGCTGACGATCGCGCTGATCGTCACCGTCGGCATGCTGCTGAACCTGAACTACGTCATGTTCCAGGAGCTGCCGAGGGCGGCGCCGCCGGACCGGCCCGCCCTGGTGACGACGGCGTTGTTCACCACGCTGGCGCTGGGCGGCGGGCTGATCGCCGTCGTGCTGCCGGCCGCCCCGCTGCTGACCCGCCTGCTCGGCGTCGACATCCGTACGCTCTGCTTCGCGCTGGCGCTGGCCCTGTCGCTGACGGTGAACCAGCTGACCGAGAGCTTCCTGCGCGGGTTGAAGAAGTTCGCGTTCGTGGCGGGGCTCAAGCTCGTCGTCGCCGTCGTCTACCTGGCCACGGCCGCCTACTGCCTGCTGGTCGCGGGCATCCGGGACGCCGAGGTCTACCTGGTCGCGCTGATCGTCACGAACGTCGTCTTCGCCCTCGTGGCCGTGGCCGGCTTCGACGTCGTCCCGCGCTCCTGGTCGGCGTCCCTGGCCCGCTCGCTGCTCAGGCACGGCGCCTACATGAGCGTCATCGCCGCCTTCACCGCCGTGCTGTTCGGGGTGGACGTGATCTTCCTCAACCACTGGGCCTCCGGCGGCGACGTCGGCGTGTACTCGGTCTACAACGGCTTCCCGAAGCGGCTGCTCGGCGTGGTGTTCACCGAGGGGATCGGGCTGGTGCTGCTGCCCGTGCTGGCGACGGCCGACAAGGTCACGGCGCTGCGGCGGATCGGCCGCCTCGCGCCGGCCATCGCGGTGGCCACGGCGGTCTTCTCCTTCGCCGCGAGCGCGCTGTTCTTCCTGGTGCTGCGCGCGGAGTATCCGTACGCGCCCGGACTGATGGCGTTGTCGGCGGTGGGGATCGGCGTCCACACGGTGTTCAACCTTTACCTCTTCGCCCTGTCGATGGACGGGGTGCGGGGCGCGAAGGTGCTCATCGCCTGCCTCGCCATCGGGTCGCCCGCCGCGCTCGCCTGCCAGGCGGTGCTCATCTCCTGGCAGGGCCTGACCGGGGGCCTGGTGGCGTTCGCGCTGACCAATCTCGTCCTGGTCGCCGTCGTGGCCGCCACCGCGGCCCGGGTGTACCGAGCGCGTCCTTCGGAGGTCGAACGGTGAAAGTCGTCCACATCATCAACCAGTTCCCGCCCAACATCACCGCGGGGCTCGGCCGCTACATCGAGGAGATCACCCCGCACCTGACCGGCGACCTGCGGATGGCCGTGTTCACGCTGAACGACGGGCGCCTGCCGGTGCACGAGCGGCGCGACGGCGTCACCGTCTACCGGCCCCTGGGCCGCCTGCTCGGCGCGATCGGCCGCCGCCGCAAGCTCAACCGGACGCGCCGGGCCGAGTTCGTCCTGCTGGCGGTGAACGTCGTGGTGAGCAACTGGCGCTACGTCCTGCGGCTGCGGCGGCTGACCCCCGGCGAGCGGCCCGACCTGGTCGCCGTGCACGACTCGACGAACTTCCTGGCCGCCCTGCTGTGCCACTACGTGCTGCGGCTGCCGGTCGTCTTCCACGTGCACACCACCGAGTACGGAGTCGCCCCGCAGCGCAGCATCACCGACCCGCTCAACGTGTTCGCGGCCGTCGAGCGGTGGCTGGCCCGGATCGCCCGCCGGGTCGTGGTCGCCACCCCGGAGGTGCGCGAGCAGCTCACCGCCGCCGGGTGGAACCGGGAGACGATCGACGTGGTCTGCCTGGGCGGCACGTTCGAGCGGCGGCTTCCCGGTGTCGACCGGGCCGCCCTCCGCTCCGGCGCCACCGCGCTGCGCGCCCGTCTCGGCATCGCGGACGGCGACCCGGTGCTGCTCTTCGTCGGCCGCATCGAACGCCAGAAGGGCATCTACCAGCTGCTGGAAGCAATGGGGAAGATCACCGTCGCACTCCCCCGGCTCCGGCTGGTGATCGTCGGCGAAGGGGACGAGGCCGGGGTCGCGCGGATCGTCGCGGACGCCGGGCTGGACGGGCGCGTCCGCACCTCCGGCGGGTTCGTCGACGGCGCGGCGCTGCTGGAGTACTACGAGCTGGCCGACCTCTGCGTCTTCCCCTCACTCTTCGAGCCGTTCGGCCTGGTGGCGACCGAGGCCATGGCCCTGACCAGGCCGACGATCCTCGGCGACGGGTTCTCCCAGATCTTCCTCGGCGATCCCGCCGACCCCGCCGTACGGTTCGCGCGCAGCGCCGACCCCGGCTCCATCGCCGACGCCGTGATCGACCTCATCGAGGATCCGCCGGCCCGCCACGCTCTCGCGCAGAGCGGGGAACGGTTCGTCAGGGAGCGGCTGAGCTGGGCGAGGGCCGCGACGGAGACGGTCGCGGTCTACCGGACCGCGCTCTCCGCGATTCCATCTTTCCGACGCAATGTTGGTATGTTGCCAACGGCGCGTCGGTAAGTCGGGGCGCTCGTCCGTCCCCGTGATTCCCCTCCTGTGAAGGAGTGCCATGTTCCTGGCCTGGCGCGAGCTGGTCTTCGCCCGCGCACGTTTCGGCCTGATGGGCGGCGTCGTCGCCCTCATCGCGATCCTCGTCGTCCTGCTGTCCGGCCTCTCCTCCGGGCTCGTCAACGACGGCGTCTCCGGGCTCCAGCGCCTGCCCGTCACCGCGTTCGCCTTCGCCGAAGGCACCAAGACCGACTCCGCGTTCTCCCGCAGCACCGTCAACGTGAGCCAGGCCGAGGCGTGGAAGGACCGTGCCGACGCCACGCCGTTCGGCAACATGCTGATCAACGCCAAGGCCACCACCGCCGCCGGCGCCCAGCTGCCGATCGACCTGGCCCTGTTCGGCGTCGACCCCGGCTCGTTCCTCGCACCCGCCGTCTCCGACGGCGCCAAGCTCGCCGACCCCGACGGAATCGTGGTCAGTCAGACCGTCCTGGACGAAGGCGTGGCCATCGGCGACACCGTCGTCATCGACCGCCTGGGCACCCGGCTCAAGGTCATCGGCACCACGGGCGACCAGCGCACCTTCGGGCACGTCGACGTGGCGTACCTGCCGTTGCGCACCTGGCAGCAGGTGCACGCCGGCGCCGGACCGGGCGACGAGGCGCGTGACGGGGCGTACGAGGAGGCCACGGCCATCGCCCTGCGCGCCCGGGACGGAACCCAGATCGACCTGTCCGGCGGCGACACCGCGGCGGGCACCACGAGCATGACCCTCGAAGAGTCCTTCAGCGCCTCCCCCGGCTACTCCGCCGAGACCTCCACGCTCACGCTCATCCAGGTCTTCCTGTACGCCATCTCCGCGCTCGTCGTCGGCACGTTCTTCACCGTGTGGACGATCCAGCGCAAGCACGAACTCGCCGTCGTACGGGCCATGGGCGCCTCGACCGGCTACCTCATGCGGGACACGATGATCCAGGCGACCGTCATCCTGACCGTGTCCACCGCCGTGGGCTTCCTGATGGGAGTGGGCGGCGGCACGCTGCTCACCACCACCCCCATGCCGTTCGCCCTGGAGGCGGGCCCGCTCGTCTTCGCCGCCCTGCTCCTCATCGGCCTCGGCCTCGCCGGCGCCGCGGCGGCCGTGGGCCGCATCGTCCGCGTCGACCCGCTCGCAGCCCTCGGAGGGCACAGATGACCACCAGCTCCACGTCCCCGCACCCGGACTCCCGCCGGGCCGGCGCCGAAGAACGCGGCGGCCTGCTGGTGGAGGGCGTCACCCTGTCCCTCGGCGACGGCGACGCCACGGTCACCGCGCTCGACGACGTCCACCTCGACGTGGCGCCCGGCGAGTTCGTCGCCGTCGTCGGGCCGTCCGGCTCCGGCAAGTCGAGCCTGCTCGCCGTCGCCGGCGCGCTCACCACGCCCGACACCGGCCAGGTCCTGCTCGACGGCGTCGACATCTCCCGGGCCAGCGCCCGCCAGAAGGCCCGCCACCGCCGCGAGAGGATCGGGTTCGTCTTCCAGTCCGGCAACCTCATCCCGGCCCTCACCGCGCTCGACCAGCTCCGCTTCGCGCTCGACGTGGCGGGCACCCGCGCGGGTGACGGTCACGATCCGCGAGAGCTGCTCGACCGGGTCGGCATGGGGCACCGCGCCGGGCACCGCCCCCACCAGTTGTCCGGCGGCGAACGGCAGCGCGTGGGCATCGCCCGCGCGCTCGTCACCCGCCCGGCCGTACTGCTGGTCGACGAGCCGACCGCCGCGCTCGACCGCGCCCGCAGCGACGACATCGTCACCTTGCTCGCGCAGGAGACGCACGAGTCCGCCGTCGCGACGATCATGGTCACCCACGATCACGACGTGCTCGGCCACTGCGACCGCGTCCTGTCGATGGTGGATGGGAGACTGTCGCAGTAGACCGATCAGGGTGGAGGAGGGCGGGTGCCACGCATCCAGGCGCCGACCGTGGCCGAGCATCGGGCCGCCCAGCACCGGGCGCTGGTCGACGCGGCCAGGCAGATCCTCGCCGAGACCGGCCGGCCACCGACGCTGGCCCGGGTCGCGGCCCGCGCCGGGCTGGCCCGGCCCAGCCTCTACCAGTACTTCCGATCGGCGGATGACCTACTCAACGCGGTGGTGGAGGACGTCTTCCCCCGCTGGTCGGCCCGGGTCGCCGCCGCGATGGACGCCGCCCCGACCCCCGCCGACCGCGTGCTCGCCTACGTGCTGACCAACTTCGAACTCATCACCGAGGGCGAGCACGCGCTGGCCACCGTCCTCGCGGAGGTCGCGCCGGGCGAAAAGGTCGCCGAGCAGAGCCGTGCCATGCACCAGCAGCTCCTGGAGCCGCTCGTCGAGACGCTGCGCCGGCTCGGCGTTCCCACGGTGCCGGAGACAGCAGAAATGATCAACGCCATCGTGTTCACCGGATCCCGCCTGATCGAATCCGGCACCGACCTCGAAACCGTCTGGGAATCCGCCCGAGCCCTGCTCGAGCCATTCGTACGCACCCCGGACAGCACAACGCCCTGAGCCGGATCGGCTCGGACGCCGCTGTGGCGGCCCTGGCCGGACGCCTGAAGATCACCGAGGTTCTCACCATCGACCGACGCCACTTCAGCGCCGTCCGGCCGACCCATGCTGCCCGGGTGCGGCGTCGACCGTTGATCGCGTACGAGTCCTACGGGGTGTCGCCCCGGGCGGCGCGGCGGCGCTCGGTGAGCCGCCGGGCCTTGGCCGTGTTGCCGCAGTCGGCCATGCGGCACCAGCGGCGGGAGCCGTTGCGGCTCTGGTCGAGGAACAGCCACCCGCAGCCGCCCTCGCGTAGGGGGCAGCGGCGTATCCGGGTCAGGTCGGCCGTCCGCAGGACGTCGAGTGCGGCCTCCGCGACCCGGTCGGGTATCAGCATGGCGGGTATCGCGCCGTAGGTGAGCCGCACCTGCGGCGGGTCGCCTCTGTCGAGCACCAGCGCGGCTCTGGCGGCTGCCCCGGCCCATCGCTCGTGCAGCGCGACCAGCGCGGCCCCGGCCACGATCGGATCCCCTTCGGCCGGGCCGCCCGCGTCGCCCGCCGGCCCGCCGTCGGCGGGCCGGATCGTGGCGAGCACCACGACGTGCAGCCCTTCCCGGATGTCCCGTACGGCGGCCAGCCCCGCCTGCGCCGACGCGGGATCGTCGCGCCACACCCGGCCGGCCCGATCGCGCTCCGCGTCGCTGATCAGGTCTGCCCTGGCCGCCCAGCGCAGCAATGCGGAGGCGTCGGACAGGGAGTCGTGGGGCGGCCCGCCGTCGAGCGGCACCCCTCGTTCGAGCGTGTTGACCAGATCGAGCGCGGGGTGCCCGCCGACCAGGGGAAGTTGTCCCACGTCGAGTGACATGCCCTTGAGGCTACCACTCAAGGCGGCCAAGGAGGTTGCACGTTTCGGTGCGTTGAGCATCGGATCACCTGACCGGGGCGCTCTCGGGCAGGGGGTCGCCGGCCGTGGCCCGCGCGATCTTCCGCCGGCTGGACAGGACCGGCTCGGCCAGCACGATGGCGAACGCCGCCAGGCTGAGCAGCGCCCCGGCCAGTGCCGTGCTGCGCACGCCCGGACCGGGCAGGAGCACGCTGCCGAGGAACGCGCCCGCGGTGATGCCCACATTGAACGCCATGGAGGTAGCGGCGCTCGCCATGACCGACTCGCCCGGCGCGTACACGAGCACCCGCGACCCCAGTACGGCGGTCAGGCCCGCGAGCGTGAAGCCGGACAGGGAGATCGCGATGACGGCCCCGACCGGGGAGGCGCCGAACGCGTACTGCCCGACGAGCGCCACCGTCTGCAGGCCGATGAGCCCCGTCATGGTGATCCAGCCGTGGCGGTCGACGAGGTAGCCCACCACGAACACGCCGGCCAGGCCCGCGATCCCGCGTGCCAGCAGAAGCGGGCCGATCGATGACTCGGTGAAGCCGCTGACGTCGCTCAGGAACGGGCTGATGTAGGTGAACGCCGTGAACGCGCCGGTGATCGCGACCGCCGTGGTGGCCACGATCGACAGGTACCTGCCGCGGTCGGGCGCGCTGCCCCGGTCCGCCGCGCCCTGCCCGGCGGGCGTGTCGGGCAGGACGGCCGCGATCGTGGCGAGGACGAGCAGGGCCAGGCCGCTGAGCGCGAGGAACGCCACCCGCCAGTTGGTCTGCTGGCCGAGCCACGTGCCGGCCGGGATGCCGGTCAGCGCGGCGCTGGAGGCGCCGGCGTACAGGATGGACAGGGCCCGGCCGCGCACCTCGGCCCGGAAGAGGCCGGCGGCGGCCGGCGTCACGATGGCCCAGAACAGCGCCTGGCTCAGCGCGGTTACCATCCGGGCGCCCATGAGCAGCCAGTAGTTTCCCGCCATGGCCGACAGGCAGGTCGCCACGACGAAGATGCCTAACAGGACGCACAGCAGCCGCCGCCGGGGCAGTCGGCGAGTCAGTCGCGTGAGCGGCAGGGACACCAGCACGATGATCAGGCCGTACCCGGTGACCAGGAGTCCGACCGCCGACGGGCTGGTGCCGAGATCCTGGGCGATCTGGGGGAGCAGGCCGATGGGCAGCGACTCGGTGGTCACGTAGATGAACACGGCCAGGGTCAGGGCGGTCAGTGCGACGATCGCCGACTTGCTTCCGAAGCGTTCTTGCACGCGGTCTCCTCGGCTGGTTCACCTTCGTTCAGGATAACGAAGGTAGCTTTTTTGGGGTTGCCTCGCATGAACCTACTGTTGAACATGAATGTAGACGCACGTCTGCTACCGGTCAATGCAATTTAGGCGGTACGTCGACGGCCGTGCGGGCCGGTGCCGCGTAGTGCACGCGCCGGGGCGTACACCCAGCGTTGCGCGCTGTGAGGGATCTTCGTAGGGTGAGCCTTCTCACCGATGATCGGAGTCTCGATGGACGAGCCGGAGCGACGCGTACCGACCAGTGGCCCGAGTGAGAAATGAGTCCCGAGATCGGACCTTGGCCGGGGCCTGATTACACGGCGGGGGCGAACGGATCCGGAAACGAAGGGTTCGAGATCGACCGAAGGGGTGTGCGGGCCGTCTCCGGCAAGCTCATCGAGCTGGCGAACGACGGACTCGACACACCCCTGCACACGCACGCTCGACTCACGGTGGGCTTCCCCTGGAAGTTTCCTCACGAACTCGCCAGGTGTCTCTACAGCGCCGGCCTGTCGGCCTCCGTTTTCTGGAACGACCTGAACGCGGAGATCGGTACGGCCGGAGTCCTGATCGAACGAGCCTGCACCAGATATGACCTTGCAGATAATCCCCTGCTCGGCGACATGCCCTTCATGGAGGCGGGCTCCGGAGGGGTGCGGCCACCAGACCGGCTCGGAGAGCGGCCCACCATTCTCTGGAATGGTCCGAGCGGCTTCTACCCCAACGGCACCGACCCGCTGCCGTCGGTGGTCGATGACGGCGTCGAATGGCAGTCCGCGGAAACGGCGGTGACGAGCCTCCTCCGGCCCTCCGCCGAGCGGGAGGAAGGCATCCCGACGTTCCTCGACCTGCTGGTCGGCTCGCTGGTCGAATTGGCGAATACCCTGCCGCTGCGGGCGCAGGACCTGCACGACGCTCCATGGCGCGGTGAGGCCGCCGCGCTGCCGCAGCGCGCGCTGCGGCAGGTCTACGACAACATGATCTACCTGGCCACCTGGGCCGACACCCTGGATACCGCGTGCAAGAGGTTCCTGGAAGTCGTCGACTGGTACACCAAGAACTTCTACGAGGTGGTGGACCCGCATCGCCCCTACTGGGATGAGCTCCTTGATCTCGGCACCACGGCGGACAGCCGGACCAGGACTTTTCTCCGGACGGCGAACCCCCTGTTCCTCGAGGTTCTTGACATGATCCCCCCGCCCATCACGGAGAACCTGCCGGGCCTGATGGTGGTCGACGAGGATCTCACACGGCTCCGCTCCGAGATCAACTATCGCAAGGAGTACGACTCAGCAGCACTCAACCGGTATGACGGCCGGCAGTGGCTGGAGGAGAGCGAAAAGCTCCTCCAAGGCCGGGAGGCGGCAGAGCGGACGTACGGCTAGCGTCGTACACCACCTGGTGAGGTTCGACAGAATCACCCGACCCCGGCGACATCGCGGTCCTCGCCCAGGTGATCCCCTCGATGGCCGTCCACCGCGCGCCGTACGCATCGACGCCCTATGACCGATACCCGCACTACCTGAGAGCCACGTCCGAAGTGGGCTCCCCAGCGGGACGCCGACCACCTACGCCTCTTCGTACCTTCCTGACCAGGTCACAACCCCTGGAAAGGAAAGTGCGACATGTGGACCCCAGGCCGCGGTACCCGGCTGTGGCGCGGTGCGCTGGCCGGGCTGGTGATCGCCGCGCTGTCCGCACCGGTTTCGGCCGCGGCTCGGCAGGCCGTTCCGGCCCCCGCCCCCGCGATGCTGCCCGTCCTGTCGACCAGCACCCTCAAGACCCGGTACGCCGCCAACCGGGCCAATATCCTCCAGGCCGCGCGTATGGCCGACAAGGGCGGATACCACCGGCGGGCGGCGGCCCTGCGAGCCATGGCCGGCTCCACCCGGACGTTCCTGTCCTTCGACGCCCGCGGCGAGGGCCGGGCCGTCGAGGTCCTGGGCGACCTGGCGACCGCCCGGCGGATCTCGGTCCTGGTGCCCGGCTCGGACACCACCCTGGACACCTACGACGCCCATACCCCGAAGCCGCACGCCAGGCTCGGCTGGGCGGCCCGCTCGCTGAAGGAGCAGATCCGCCGCCTGGACCCGGCCGCCAAGGTCGCCGTCGTGGCCTGGCTCGGCTACGCACCACCCCGGCTGACCAGCACCGACGCGGTCACGACGGGCCGGGCCGAGGACGGCGCGCGTGCGCTGCGCGCGTTCGTCGCCTCGGTGCGCCGGGCGAATGCGGCCGCGCAGGTCTCGCTGCTGTGCCACTCCTACGGCTCGGTGGTGTGCGGCCGCGCCGCCGCCGGCCTGGCCGTCGCCGACATCGCCATGTTCGGCAGCCCCGGCGCCGGTGTGGAAACGGCGGCGGGATTGGGCACCGCCGCGCGGGTGTGGGCGGGACGAGGAGCGCGGGACTGGATCGGCGGCGTGCCGCACCTGAGCCTGCCCGTTCTCGGCACGACCATCGGCTTGGGCGCCGATCCGGTCTCGGGCGGGTTCGGCGCCCGGCCGTTCGCCGCCGGCGACGGCGGCCACGGCGGCCACGGCGGCCACGGCGGCCACGGCGGCCACGGCGACTATCTCGCGCCCGGCTCGGCATCGGTGGCGAACCTGGCGCGGATCGCCCTGGGGCACGACCGGGAGGTGACCCGGTGACCGCCCGGTCGTATCGAGCCGGTCACCGCCCGACGCCGGGGCTGCGGGAACTGGCGCGGCGCGTCGACGCCCGGACCCCACCCGATCGCGACCGGGCCGTCGATGCTCTGCGAGCCCTGGCGATCCTCGGCGTGATACTCGGCCACTGGCTGGTCAGCGCCGTGGTCGAGACCGGCCGGGGTTCGCTGCGCGGGGCGAGCCCGCTGCAGTACATGCCCTGGCTCGCCCCCCTCTCCTGGATCTTCCAGACCCTCGCCGTGTTCTTCCTGGTCGGCGGGTACGTCGCCGCGAAGGGCCACCAGGCCGCCCGTCGGCGCGGTGTGGGGTACGGCCGGTGGCTCGGCGGGCGGCTGGCCCGCCTGTTCCGGCCTGTCGTCGTGATCCTCGGTGTGTGGGCGGTGACGGCCGTCGTCATGCTCCTGTCCGGCACATCCCTGGACACGGTGCGCACGCTGGTGACCCTGGTCGTGTCGCCCCTGTGGTTCCTGCTGGTGTTCGCGTCGCTCACGGCGCTGACCCCGATGGTCTTACGGGTCGGCCCGCTGTGGCCGCTCGCCGTGGTCGCCGCTGTCGACCTGGTCCGCTTCGGTCTCGGCGGGCCGGCCTGGCTCGGCTGGGTGAACGTGGTGGCCGGCTGGCTGGTGCCGTACGCGCTGGGCGCGGCGTGGGCGCGGGGCCGGTTCGACACCCGCCGCTCAGGTCCGCTGCTGATCATCGGCGGGGTCGCCGCCGCGGGCCTCGTCGTCTGGGGCGGATACCCGGCGTCCATGGTCGGAGTGCCGGGCGCGCCGGTCTCCAATCTCAACCCGCCCACCCTGGCGGCTGTCGCCTTCGGCCTGGCCCAGTGCGGACTGGCTCTGCTGCTGCGCGAGCCGTTGCGCCGGATGACGGCCCGGCCGATGATCTGGGCGGCCGTGGCCGCGGCCAACCTGTCCGCCATGACGATCTTCCTCTGGCATCAGACGGCGATGCTCGCGGTCACCGCCGTGGGGCTGCTGTCCGGCCCGCTGCCGGGCCTGCACACCAGCCCGGACGATCTCGGCTGGGTCGTGGCCCGGCTCGGCTGGCTGCCGGTCTTCGCGATCGCGCTGGCCGTCTGCCAGGCCGCGTTCGGCGCGGCCGGGCGCGGCCGGGCCGTCCACCCGTCCATCCGTCCATCCGTCCATCCGTCCATCCGTCCATCCGTCCATCCGTCGAAGAGCGGAGCGCGAAGCGCCCGCGATGAACCGCCCCATGCCTAGGATCGTCCATGTGGACAGGGCCGACACGATGGGCGCCGTGCTGCGGGGCGTACGAGCGGATCTGTTGACGTCGGCTCGGCAGCCGCTGCCGCCCATGGCCGGGCTGCGGCCGCTGAAATGGCTGCCGCACGTGCTGATCGTGCTGGTCGCCGTGCTCCTCGCCGCGGCAACCGAGGGCAGCGCGGGCGCGCCGTTGGCGATCGTCCACGCGGTGATCCTGGTGTCGGCACTGCGCCGGCCGGTGCCGGCGTGGTGGCTGTCGATGGCGTTCCTGGCCGGCACCGCCGTGGCGGGCTACTCGCCCGCGCTCATCGGCCAGCCGTGGCCGTGGTTCATCCATGCCGGAGTGCTGTTCCTGGTGGCGCTGCGCAACCGGCCCCGGGTCGCCGTCGAGACGCTGCTGCTCAGCAGCCTGCTGGCCGGCGGCATGCAAGGGCCGGGTGAAGGTCTGCTCTGGGAGAAGCCGCTGACTCCCGTGGTGATCTTCACGGTCGCCGTGTTCCTCGGCACCTCGGCACGCAGCCTCCGGGAGACCCGCGAACGGCTCCAGGAGCAGCAGGCGGCCGTCATCGCGGAGAGGGGACGCCGGGCTCTGCTGGAGGAGCGGGCCCGGATCGCGCGCGAACTGCATGACGTGGTCGCCCACCACATGTCCGTGATCTCCATCCAGGCCGACGCCGCGCCCTACCGCGTCGAGGACCCACCCGAAGAACTGGTCACCGCCTTCGCCGTCATCCGCCAGAACGCCCTCGAAGCCCTCACCGAGCTGCGCCACGTCTTAGGGGTCCTGCGCGCGGAGACCACCGATGACTCCCCGGCGCCCGGCGCCCCCCAGCCCACCCTGGACCAGCTCACCAACGTCGTCGCCAACGTGCGCTCCGCCGGCCTGCGCGTCGAGCTGGACGTCTCGGGTACGGCCCGCCCGCTGCCACCGAGTGTGGAGCTGTCGGGCTTTCGCATCGTCCAGGAGGCTCTGAGCAACGCACTGCGCCACGCCCCTGGCTCCACGGTCCGCGTCGAGATCGCGTACGGCCCCTCCACCCTGCGCCTGCGGGTGCACAACGGCCCCGCGCGTGACAGGACCGAGCCCTCCCCCGGCACCGGTCACGGCAGCATGGGCATGCGTGAACGTGCCGCGATGCTCGGCGGCGAACTGACCGCCGGTCCCACGCCCGACGGTGGCTACGTAGTCTCCGTCCTGCTCCCGGTGCCCGTGGACACCGCCACGCCCGCGAAGGAAGGCCACCCGTGACGATCCGCGTGCTCATCGCCGATGACCAGGCCATGGTCCGCGAGGGTTTCTCCGTCCTCCTCAACGCCCAGCCCGGCATCCAGGTCGTGGGCCTGGCCGAGGACGGCGCCGACGCCGTCGCCCAGGCTGCCGACCTGCACCCCGACGTGATCGTGATGGACATCCGGATGCCCGGCCTGAACGGCATCGAGGCCGCCCGCCGCATTACCGCCGATCCCGGCCTCGCCGCCAAGGTCCTCATCCTGACCACCTTCGACCTCGACGAATACGTGTACGAGGCGCTGCGGGCGGGCGCCAGCGGATTCCTGCTCAAGGACGCCTCGGGTGTCCAGCTCGCCGAGGCCGTACGCGTCGTGGCCGCGGGCGAGGCCCTGCTCGCCCCGACCATCACCAGGCGGCTCATCGCGGAGTTCTCCCGCCTGGGCGGCACCCCCCGGCCCCCGGCCCAGGCCCGCGCCGGCGACCTCACCGAACGCGAGACCGAGGTGGTCGCCCTCATCGCCCACGGCCTGTCGAACGCGGAGATCGCGGACCGGCTCGTCCTGGCGGAGCAGACGGTCAAGACCCACGTGGGCCGCATCCTGAACAAACTCCAGCTACGCGACCGCACCCAGGTCGCCGTCTTCGCCTACGAAACGGGCCTGGTCAGACCGGGCCACGCGAACGCGTGATCCCGGCGGATCGGTGAAGGGTGATCCTGTAGAGCGGTGTTGCCGTACCGGCTGCTGTACGACACTCCTCATCCCTCGTGAGATGCGGCGTGGCCTTTCGCTGAATCGGCGTTGAGCGGCTCTCTCAGCGTCGGCTCTGAGCCAAGATGATCCAGTGGGGGGACGCATGATCGTGTTCACGTGTGCGGGCTGCGCCACCTCGCTGACGCTACCCGTGTCGCAGGTCGCGCTCCCCGCTCACGCCCATCAGCAGTACGGTGCCCACGGCTGCCGGAGGTTCGTCAGCCATGGCTACGTGCGATGTACGACGACGTGTGGAGCCGCCGATCCAACCTCCCGTTCTGGTGGTGAAGGGATACCACTGCCGGCCCTGCTGCCCCCGCTTGAGGCCCGCTGCGGCCGTTCTCGCCTGTAGGACCATGTCCTCATGTCATTCGTGTTCACCTTGGGCACCTTCACACTGCACCTGGCCTTTCAAGCCCGACGAGCAGAGGTGACCGTACGCACGAAGTAGCAAGAGGTCCCGCCCCGCTTCTTCTTGGCTCGGACCCCTTCATTACGAGTCAACGGCACGAGTATGGTCGAGGGTTTGTGCGGCCGGTCGTGCGAACGCCCGACTCAAGAGCTGGCGCAACTCGAACATCGCGTTTCAACGATTAATGCGACGGGGCTAATCAATGAACGTGTATTCCTCCCGATGCAACTCGAAATCGACGAATTCGATGACGACCAGGGCGATGTTATCTGGACCACCGTGCTCCACGGCAAGGGCTTCGAGACGATCGGCCGCTTCTGCCGATCCGCCGGGTCCGCTCAAAATCTCCATCAGGAGCGTGTGAGGAACCACCGCGCTGAGTCCACTCGTGCACAGCAAGATCCGGTCATCAGCGCACAGGCTGAGGGTTACCAGGTCAGGGACATGACCCTCGGACTGTCCGTCGAGGAAGCTCGGGATCCGTTCCGGTGACTCCGGCACGCTGGCGGTCGCAGCCATACCGTGGGCATGACTCTCGGTCGTCCAGATGAGCTCAGCGGCCCCGCTCTCTGTTTGTCGTACGACATACGCCTGTGTATCGCCTATGTTCGCAAAGACCCCCAAGGTCCCAGACCACAGCAAGGCCACCAGGTCGGCGCCCATGCCCGCCGGCTCGGGTTGAGCCTCGATCTTTCGCTGAATGGACTCGTTCGCCGAGTGGATCGCGCGCTCGAGAACGGTTGTCAGATCTGACGGGCCGATATCGTCATCCCACCGATCGTACTTCTTCAAGGATTCGATCACGAGATGGGTGGCAACGTCGCCGGCGGGTCGACCCTTGCTGCTGGCGATCGCGAACAACAAAGGACCCACATAGATTTCTTCCTCGATAGGTTGGCGCGCAAGTTCAATGTAGCGGGAGGCTGAATTCCAGGTTAGTCCCACGATTTCACGTACCTTCCATGTCAGAGCAGGGATCTTTAGGCGGGATAGTACGGTTCTGGCTTACTCGGTGGCTGTGCGGCATGATCGAAGGCACCGACTGGTCGGGGTGTCGAAGCCGTACGCGCGCGGGAGAATTCGATCTTGTACCTTCGCGCTCGACGGTAAGGCCCCCCGAAGGAGGGCTGCCTACCCAGGATCTCTTAATGAGCCGATCGCCCCGACCCGTGCGGCGGGCGCCGAAGTAGGCGATCGTCACGGCCTCAGCCCACCGACACCCGGATTCGGAGAACGGCGCAGCAGCCACTCGAAACGGGGATATCTTCTTCACGATGAGCGCCCAGTACGCATGGTCTGAACGCTTCCCTGCAAGGCATCCGGTGACCGAAGGTTCTCATCGCCTGGCGGTCAGTCCACTCGGCGATCTGTATTCTCCGGCTACCGATGCAGAGGTCCGCGAGCTTGAAGAGCGGCTGGGCATGGAGCTGCCGCCGAGTTACCGGCAGTTTCTCCTGTTCGGCAACGGATGGGGCAGCGACGATGACTGCTGCCTGCTGCGCGTCATGGAGGTCGGCTGGCTCCGTGATGTCGATCCTCCGGTGGCCGAGAGCTGGTCAGCACCCAAGCCGGAGAACTCATGGAGCGTGCCCGACGAGCTCTACTTCATGTACGGACAGGAGCAGGACTCCATCCATTACCGAGGGGAGTATGTGCCCGACACCCTTCTGGCCGGGTATTGGGATGACGGAGTGGCGCTCCTCAATCCCCACGTCAGAACCGCTGAAGGTGAGTGGGAAGCCTGGTATCTCGCGCCATGGCTGGCTGGCGCCAAGCGTTACAGGTCCTTCTGGGACCTCGCAATGGACGAGCTGAGACTGCGATACCCACGCTGATACCCCTTATATCGGGCTGTGCCGGCGGTGCTGCCGCGGTGTGCAAGAACGCGACACGAAGTCCTGGCCGGGTGGACCGAACCTTTCGACACGTCACCGGAGTCGGTAACGGTCGAGAGGAGTCGCCTTGGATCGCAATGACAGCTTTCGCGAGTTCGTCGCCGGCCATCAGCAGGCGCTGATGCGCACCGCGTACCTGCTCACGGGAGACGCCCACCAAGCTGAGGACCTGCTGCAGAGCGTCCTGCTCAAGGTGCT
The DNA here is from genome assembly GCF_035920485.1 of Nonomuraea glycinis. GTDB lineage: Bacteria > Actinomycetota > Actinomycetes > Streptosporangiales > Streptosporangiaceae > Nonomuraea > Nonomuraea glycinis. The sequence continues at coordinate 5,644,434 of NZ_CP109166.1, read as the reverse complement.
CAGACGCTGGTCCAGGCTGTCGCTCGTCGAGCACCCCGAGGCATACGTGCGCAAGGCGCTGCTGAATCAGCACATCTCGTGGCGGCGGCGCCGGGGCAGGATCGAGCTCCCGACCGCCGACCCGCCCGACCGGCCGTACTCGAGCGAGGACCCCACGATCGTGCGGCTCGTCATGCGCCGGGCTCTCATGCTATTGCCGCCCCGGCAGCGGGCGGTGATCGTTCTGCGCTACTACGAGGACCAGACCGAACGTGAGACGGCTGAGCTGCTGAACTGCTCGATCGGAACGGTGAAGAGCCAGGCCCACTACGCGCTGGCCCGTTTACGCGAACTGGCACCCGAACTGGCGCCGAAGCTCGCCGACATGGAAGCCGAGGAGACCTACCGATGACCTGGCTACGGGACGTACTCGTCGACCTGGCCGACGACTCTCCACAGGTGGACCTGGCCGAACGCACGATCGCGGCGCATGACCGCAGGCGGCGTACCGTGATGTCGCACCTCGCAGCGGCCATGATCGTGGTCATCGCTCTTGGTGTGACGGCCGCCGTCCGACTGCTGCCGGACGAGCCGCGGGAGGCCGCTGCCCAGGGCGACCTACCGGCACGCGGGGTGGAGCCGCTGAGCCACGCGTACAAGATCTTCTGCAAGCCGAAGAAGGGGAAGGCGAAGGCGCCGTCAGGCTGCCGAGACGGACGCTGGCGGGTGGTCACGCGGAGCGGGAAGGCCTACTACGTCACCGAGGCGCTGCCCAGCCTCAGCCCCGGGCGTAGCGGACTGCGGGACAGCCCACTGGCGATCAGCCGGGACGGCCGGAAGATCGCCTACTACAGTGCCAAGGAAAGGACCTTCCAGGTCCGCGACCTGGCCTCGGGCGAGAAGACGACGGCCGCCGACAAGGTGCCGGAGGGCTGGCTGGGCAGTGTCTCGCGTCTGATGCTGTCGGACGACGGCCGGTTCGTGGCTTTCAGCAAGGTCCCGGACTTCAAGGACCCCGCTCTGCTCATCGACATGCGCGCCAGAGTCGTCCGCGAGTTGCCGAACCGTTGGGCCCCCATCGGCCTGTCACAGGACGGCGCCACCATCACGCTCGCGCAATACTCGCCCAATTCGCAGCTGCGAACGATCACGAACCTGTGGCCGTCCTCCTCAGCGGGCAACTCCACGTCGATCATCCTGCCGAAGAGCTACGACTTCAGCCCGCTCGCCCCTGACGGGAAGACCGTCGCGGTGATCGACGACCGCAGCACCGCCGAGAAGCCCTGCCGCTATGGCGACCTCGCCCTCATGGACACTCTCACCGGCAAGAAGCGGAAGGCGACCGCCATCAGCGGCCTGCCCCCCGACGTCTCCCAGATCTCGCTGCGCACCTGGCTCAGCGGCGACGAGGTCACCGCTCTCACCACATCCGTGCGGTGCAGACCGATCTCCGAGGTGCCGGACGACGAGCCCGCGGTGGTCGACCCGCCGTACCAGGCCATGACCGCCTACGCACTGAACGTCAGGACCGGAAAGGCCAGGAAGCTCGCCACGTACACGGCGCAGAACTTCTTCAGCATCGTCCTCCCCGGGCCCCCCGGAGCGCTCTGACCTCAGGTCTCATGCTGCGGCAAGTATTTCGCCTTCAGCAGGATCCGAACGTCCACATCACCTCTGAGACTGTCTGTCGCCTATTGCGTGGCAAGGCCGCCGGTGTCCCGTCCATCCGCCTCCACAACACCCACCCAGATCGCCAGCCCGGAGACCCGTAAGGCGCACGACCAGCTCAACGAGAGCCTCGATCGTTAGAGGCAGTTGCTGTACGAGATGGAAAAAGGCTCTCCCGGATCGTCTGGAAGGGCCTTTGACCTGGGAGCCGCCTTCGGGATTTGAACCCGCGACCCTTCATTACGAGTGAAAGCTTGATCGTCCACAGCCGTCCACCACGCTCTTGGATGCCTGCTCCGGCGATGGGAAGAAGTGCCGCCGATCCGCGACCATCCATGATCGTCCAGAACCGTTGTTAGTTCTCGATATCCCTGGCGGGATGCCCGTTCCGGGCTGAGTCGGACGCCGGCACCCACTTCATCGGCCTGAGAGCCGACTACTACACCAACCGCATCGGCCCGGACCGCAAGAAGCGCACCCACCAGGTGTGGATCAACAGGTCACCCAAGACCCTTCGCACCGACACTTCACCACAAACCACATAAGTAGCCTGATGTATCATTCGGTTTGACAGCAGCGGCAGGACCCGCCTGTTACTCGACGATTGAACTTGAGCGGCAAGCCTCTGCTGTCTTTTCCCCCCGTGCACCAGTTGTGGGTGCTTCGGCTCTGACGACGAAGCTCACGGAAGCGACCTCGACATCGTTTGCCGCCAGGATCCACTCATAGACATGGCCAGCGGTTAGAGGCAATGGTGGGATGGGGATGGCGAAACTGACATTCAACGGGACTCGCCTCGCCATCGGTTCCGCCTGATCGATGTTAGGCGCGAACTCTCCGCTGAAGGACAGGGTGCTATCTTCCTCGGCGAAGGGGCGGACGGGCTGTCCCTCCTCGTCTTGAAGGCGGACGACGAAGCAGATTTTCTGCTCCACTTCCTCCCATGGAATCCGCAAAAAGCCGGTAACAGCTGCCATCGACACGGCAGGCCCTGTTACCGACCAACCCGCTCCGAGCACGTTGATCTTCCCGGTCGCCACATCAGTGCTCGCGGCGTCACTCAGGACAAGAAAGCCTTCTATCACAAGACAGCCCTCTTCAACTCCAGCGCTCCCGCCCCACGGGTGGGGGCCCCACCGCCTGTCCCTGCGGGTCCATGCATAACGACGCGCGCAGCGGCCGCTGTGGTGCCAGGGACTACGTCGGGCGTCTTTACGACGTGACACACTTCGGCGCCGATCGCGAACGCGTAGCGGCGGATTGTGGACAAGCGGGGATCCCCGCCAACCCGTTCGAAGTCTGACACGGCGGGCTGGCTGCGCCCCATCTTCTCCGCCACGTCAGCCTGCGTCAGACCGAGTTGCTTGCGCACACCAACCAGGGCCTCGATGAGACGCATGTCCCGCTCGACAGCTGCGCTTTCACGCTGAACCTCGGGATCGTCTGGGTCAATGCCGAGCAGTGCGGCGATGTCGCGGTCCACGCCTACCTCCCCTTATCGGGTCTACCTTATATTCTGCTTCGCCATTCGGCTAGCCGATCCCGAGCCGTCTCGATGGCCCGTTGCTGGGCGCCGTTGCCGCCCTTCTTGTGAAACTTGAGGCCGAGCAGCAGGTGCTCGCCATCTGTGAGCACGGCGTAGTACAGGCGGTACTCGCTGCCCCCGTAGCTGAGGCGAGCCTCGCTGAGGCCCTTACCCAGGAACTTCACATCGCGATCCATCACGCTGTCGTGCTCGATCCGCCACATCAAGTGGCCCAACTCGATGAGAGGGGGCTTGCCTTGTAGGACCTCATGGATCTCTTTGCTGACGACTTCGGCGCCGGAGGAGGTGGTGTACCACTGCCACTTAGCCTTGGACCGTTCCTCCACGGGCACCTCTCTACCCTCACCGCAGCGCCATCGCTGGCATCCGAATGTACAGGCAGTAACTGACAGAAACGCCTGCGCACAAGGAGATGTAGCTTCGATCGAAGCCGACAGAGGGCTGTGACCTGTGTCGATCCTGCTACTGGAGGTTGACTCCGTTGCACATGAGCCGCCGCGACCCACATCCATCGCGCCGACCCCAGCCTGGCCGCCGAATACCTCTGAAAGCGGGGTGGGCAGCAGACGGCTCACCCCTCAGACGGTCAAGGGGTGGGTGCGAAATGAGGAAGGTCAGCGGGCCAGATGTCTACTGATCACCAGGCTCTGGATCTGGTTCGCCCCCTCCAAGATTTGCATGATCTCCGATGCCCGATCCGGCACTCTGCGGCGATACGGCGATCATGGTGCTGAGCAGGGAGTAGGTCTCCGGGTGTCTCTCATCGCTTCTCGCCGGTTTCGGCGCTCCCACGGAACAATGACGGAACAGGGCCGGGAGGCTGAGCGACCGTCAGCGTTGCCGACACAGCACCGGCCATAACCGGTGTCGAGGCCTGACGAAAGAGGGCCTTGACGGCGATCGCCCCAGCCCTTCCGATGGACACCGAAGTCCGCGACCAGGTGGTTTGGCAATGGGGCCTGGGGCCGAGGGGCCGACCTTCCGCTCTCCAGGCGGCGCAACCGCTCTGCTCGGATGATCGAGATCGTGGTTGGGCCCATGTCGACGGTGGCGAGGACGGATCGACGTATGGGGACGTTGGCTGCTGTCAGCGCTGCTGTCACCTCAACCACGCTGAGTCATCCTCAATCATCCGTCCCAGTTAATGCGCCAGTCTAGTGCTCGTCTAACAACTCCCTTCCGCTGAACCAAGACCACAGCCTCAATCCGTGCAGCGTTGCCAGCGGGATAGGCTAAGGATCGGAAGCCATCCCTATGAGCGCCGGCTTATCCTACTGTGACACCTTAATTTGACGAAGAGGCCTATCTGCCGCTGATAGCTCAGCGCGGCGGGTAATCTGGTCGTAGCACATCAGCCAATCGTCAAAGCTGTCAGAAAAAGTCGCGGTACATAATTTCCGGGCAGTTTCTGCCCAATCGCGCGCATCTCCTCGATCGTTGCTGAGTGTTGTCTCCGCAGCGTCGCCTTTAGCGGTAACGGCAACATTAGGTAAGACCGGATTACCTTCGAAAATTCCGAGTACATCGGTAACCATCGAGACCGCGGCGATAAGCAGGGGCCCCAAAAGCGATCGCGGAAAGCTGCTCCCTCGTAAGATGAAGGCCTCCGCGAGCTGGTAGGCGATGTCGCCCTCGTGACATGAACCGATCATATGACACTTGGGTAGATAGGCCACTAAAGCTCAGCCGGTAGGTAGAGGGCCGGCCAGCCCACCGGCGCCGCCGTACAGCCACCGTGTCCGATGGCGAGCCCGACGGAGGAAACCTCGGCGGTGATCGCTCAAGTCTCCACAACCGGCACCCAAGCCCGCGATCGTCACGGCCTCAGCCACCGTGCCGCCTTCTGATCCGTAGCAAGGTCGACAGCGTCCACGCCCGTACACGAGCAGTCAAAGGTCCAGCTCATGGCGCGAACGGGAAGCCCACAGTTGTCCAGGACAGTCCAAGGTCGTTGTTAGCAGCCGCGTTAGCAAGATCACGACATGTGCTGGTAGTACCGGAACGCGATAGCGCATGACGGGCGGCACGTGCGCGTGATCCACTGGTCAGATGGAGAGCGTGGTAACGAGTCTTGTAGCGATCTTGGGGACGCTGTTGGGAGCCACCACCACTTATGCCTTCCAGATAAGGACTGCTAAACAGGCGCGCCAGTCTGCGACGGAAGAACGACTGTGGCAAGAACGTCTGGCGGCGTACAGCACCTTCGCCGGCGCGCTTACGGACTTCCGGAAGAGCCAGAACGCCGATGGCACAGGGAACAGGAAGACTCCCAGAGCGCTGCGTACGCTACTGCACGAGATGAGTCCTACCGCCAACGCGCCAACGCGACGGCCGCTCTCTTCAGGCTGCGGCTGGTCACAGCGAACCATGAACTCGATGGCCTGGCATCGTTGGCATTAAGGCTGACCGAGGACATCCACGACGCTACAGACGAACAAGATCGAACTGACCGAGGTCGGAAGGCCCGCCGAGCCCTTCTCGACTTTGCTCAGGCAGCGGCCGTTGATGTCCAGCACCTCCACGCGTAGCGATCTCGAACTGCCGGCGGAACCGTTGCTGCCTTGAGAGCCTGCTTGCAAACGGGAGCCAGTCACAAGGTCGTGGGCTTCTTGTCCTGCTCAAGAGGCAGATGCGGGCCGACGGCGGATGGTGGCGCGAGGCGGTGTTGCTGTACTCCGCTGCTGTACGGGAGACGTTGCGTTCTAAGACTGGCCGTTATCGTCAAGCCGATGCGACGGCATTGCGGCCCGTCCCCGAGGCCCGTAGGTCAGGCGGCGCAGGACGATCTCGGCGGGACCGGCCTGCTCGCGCTTGTCGAGGAGGCGGGCGATCAGAACGGTCGCGAGCCAGACGGCCACCGCGATGATCAGGCCGGTCACTGTGGGGCTGCCGAAACGGCCGCCGAGGGCGAGCGTGAAAGGTGCCAGGAGGATGAGCCAGGCCACCGACTGGAACAGGTATCCGGACAGGGAGCGCCGACCCAAGGCCGAGAGGGCGCCGACGACGGGGCCGGGCCGGGTGACCCGCATGGCGATCAGGCCGAAGACGGCCACGTAACCCGGGCCGGCGAACATGCCGCTAGCGCCGTGGAGCGTCAGCATCAGACCGGCGGCCGACTCGTTGACGTGCAGCCATCCGGCACTGACCAGAGCGGCCGGGAGACCTCCGGCGATGGCGACGCCGAGTCCGAGGACGGCGGTCCACTTGAGCAGGGTCTTGTGGCGGGCCGGCTCTTCGAGGACGCGGCTGCGGGCGGCCCACATGCCCAGCCAGGCGATGAGGATGAAGGGCAGGACGGTCAGTGTGTGCATCGGCCATTCGCCGAGACGATCCAGCATGGACTCCAGGTACCCGGGCGCGGCGAGGGAGTTGACGTGGATCGCCAGCAGCGGGGCCGACCCGCCCGAACCCCCGATGATGCCGCTCACCACGATGGCGCCCATGACCAGGACCTGGACCGCCGCCACCGCCCAGATCACCAGCGCGATCCGGTGGAACTTGTCGCCGCGGCGCAGCAGCACCAGGGTCATCACGATCCCGACGATCCCGTAGGCGCCGAGGAAGTCGCCGTAGTACAGCAAGGCGGCGTGCGCGAACCCGAAGACGACGAGCCAAAGGTGGCGGCGCAACAGCACCGCGCGGACCCGCTTCGGTGTGGCGCCGGAGGCGTCCTGGCGGCGGGCGAGCTGGACGAGTCCGTAGCCGAACATCACGGCGAAGACCGGGTACCCGCGGGCGTGGACGAGTTCGAAGAGCAGGAAGTTGAGGCCGCGGTCGACGCCTTCCGGCGTGGCGTCGAGGCCGGGCTGGCCGGCGAAGACGACTCCGGCGACGTTGGCCACCGCGATGATCAGCAGCATCGCTCCCCGGGCCAGATCCGGTGCGAGGGCGCGTTCGGCGCGCCGCACCGGCCCTCTCGGTGTCCGCGGTGCGGCATCAATGCTCATGTAGTCCTTCTCCCGAGATTTAGTTTTCGAGAGAAAGTATCATATATATACTAATGATGTCTGGCATGATGGGGCCTAACTTTCCGGGGGCGAACGAGGGAGCCATGACCAGCGAGGACTTCGTTCCGGCGGCGCTGCGCCGGCTGTGGCGGATGCCGGAGTCCCCGCGTCTCGGGCGGCCCGCGGCCCTCGACGTCGACCTGGTCGTCGCCGCGGCGGTGGAGATCGCCGACCGTGACGGGCTCGGCGGCGTAACGATTCCCAAGGTCGCAAAGAGCCTCGGCTTCACGGGGATGTCGCTCTACCGGCACGTCGGATCCAAGGACGAGTTGCTCACGCTCATGGCCGACGCCGCCATGGGCACGCCGCCGGACCTGGACACCGACGACTGGCGCGAAGGGCTGCGCAACTGGGCCTTCGCGCAGCGCGCGGTGTTCCGGCGTCGGCCGTGGCTGACGCGCGTGCCCGCCTCCGGACCGCCCTCCGGTCCGAACCAGATCGCCTGGATGGAGGCCGCGCTCGCAATCATGTCCCGCGCCCGCCTCGACTGGGCGCACAAGGTCGGCATCCTGATGCTGATCAACGGCTACGTAGTCCAGTCGGTACGGCAGTACAGCGAGCTCGCCGAGGGCAGGGCCGGAGGCCAGGGGCAGGCCGACTCCGAGCGCGACTACGGTCGCGCGCTGGTCCGGCTTGTCGAGCCCGAGCACTTCCCCGAGACGGCCCGGCTGTTCTCCTCGGCGCTGTTCGAGGCGCTGCCGTCGGACACCCCCGACGCGACGATCGCCGACACGGACTTCTCGCTCGGGCTGGAGCTGATCCTCGACGGCGTCGCCGTCCGGATCGAGCGGTCCTGAGCCGCCATCAGACGCGTCCTCCTCGGCGCAGCAGGCGGTCCGCGACCCGAGTGGCTCGACTGGTCGGCCACGCCAACACCGTGATCACCGAGACGTTCCACCGTCTCCAGATCCGGCCCGTCATGCAGGAGGGCCCGTGAGGCTCGGTTCCATCCTGGTATGGCAGGAGGGCGGCCTTATCACCCGCGACCAACAGGATGCTCGGTTGATGCCTGACGCGGCGGCGCTTCGGTTGATGGTTGGCATGATCGATCCAGGGCCGTGCCGAGGATGCGACTCGCGGCATGACAGTGCGTCCGGTGCTGTCGGCGCACGCGGGCGCAGCCACCCTGCTAGGTAAGCTTTGTCCGGCTGGGCGGCAGAATAACCGGATGTGTAGCCGTGGTATGTCCGCTAATGTCCCACCTCATGGAGAGCACCAACCTACGCACCGAACGCCTCGAGCTTCGCCCGGTGCGTGACGAGGATGTCGACCGGATCCTGGAGTACCGCAACCTGCCGGAGGTCACTCGCTGGCTACTGCGCACGGAGGTCGACCCTGCGTCTCTCCGCGAGGTGTGGCGGCGCGTGGCGGAGAACCCCGATGACCACAGCGTGGCGGTGGCTCTTGACAGCGTGGTGATCGGGACCGTCTCGCTCGACGTGGTCGACGGTATGGGTCAGCCCGGCATGCCGCCGCGGACGGAGGCCCAACTCGGCTACATCTTCGACCCGGCGTACGGCGGCCAGGGCTACGCGACTGAGGCTGTCACCGCGATGGTGGCGCACGCGTTCGACCGGCTGGGCGTTCGAAGGATCACCGCTGGCTGCTTCGCGGACAACCTCGCCTCGGTGCGGATCCTCGAGAAGGTCGGCATGCGTCGTGAGCAGCACAGCGTCGGCGACTCCTGGCACGCCGAGCTGGGCTGGGTGGACGGCTACACGTACGCCCTGCTCGCCGAGACATGGCGGCACGGGACGGCGCCGTAGGGTCGGCGATGGTGATGAGGCTAATGGCACGTTATGGCACAAAAGCCCCGCCTCAAGATCCAGAACGGGGCGTTTTCGCAGGTGGAGCGTAGCGGATTCGAACCGCGGACATTCTGCTTGCAAACGGGAGCCAGTTATGACATGAAAGGCTCCTGGCCCTGGTCAGGTGGCAGACGAAGATCGGTGGAGTGTGATCGCGTGAGGCGGCGTGACCGTATCTCTCTGCTGTACAGCCGTTACCCGGGCCCAGCCGGCGAGAAAAGGGAACCCTGTCGTGTCCGGCGGTACCGGGCGGTTGAGCTTCTCGGTGAGCTTCCAATCAATTCCACCGTGCCTTCGTCACGCATGATCGAGAGCCAGCGCCGTACAGTCTGATCGGTCAGGCCGGTACGCCGGGCCATCTCGGCACGCGAGAGGGTCTCGTCACCAAGCGCGTCCAGTAGTTGAGGGCGTCGATCGGCGCGTGTCGATGCAAGTGCTTCCCCTGGGGGAGGGCGGTGCTCCCGCTGGGACAACTCGTACTGCGCCCATCGCCTGCTCCCGGTCTGAGTCACTAGTTCACGTGCTACCAGATCCCGTAGTTCGGCCGCAGCCACACGCGAGTCCACACCGGTCGTGCTCCGGTAGGAGCGGTTGTCCAGGATCTCTCATGGTGGGGTGTTCTACCTGGTGGAGCCTAGGAGATTCGAACTCCTGACTTCCTGCTTGCAAAGACGCATGCCGATCTTGCTTCATCAGCGCAAACACAGCTCAGCCCGCTAATCACGTTCCCCAACTCCCCGCTGTTCCCCCTTGTCTCCCACTCCATCGGGCACGCAACGGGCACGTCCGCTGCGGTGGCCGGTGGGGCAGGGCTGAGGAACGAAGCCCTGGACCTTCGATCGCCCTCAACCCCGAACGGCGACCGGCCACGGCGCGATCGTCAACCTGTATCAGTGTGATGGCCCGCCAAAGGCTCAGCCATCTACGAGCGGTTTCGTGGCCGTGGGTCTCGCACATTGTGGAGGTAAAATGAGGCATGAGCCAGTGAAATGGCGGAGTGGGCGATCAACTTGCCGTGAAGCGATCTCGCCGTCGCTGGAACCGCCAGCCTCGATGAGGGACGGTCGGGTTGTCGATCTTGGTGAAGAGGTCCACACTAACTGTTCATGGATGACGTCACCTCGGGTTTGGTCCCCCTGATGCACCCTCGACAGCGCATCGGGCTTGTTCTGGTGGCGACGCTGGGTGCACTTGGACTGCTGGTCGCCGCATTCTTCGGCCTCGTCACGGGGTGGAGAGGTTGGAGTTGATGACAGCGTCCGCGGTTGGCAAGAGATGGCGTGGATGATCCTGTGGCCTGTATCCATGCTGGTTCCCTTGATTGTGGCCGTGCCCGTTATCGGCTGTGCCGTTGGCCGGCGGGGCCACTTCGGCAAGCGGCTAGCTCTTCAGTTCCTGCTGCTCGCCGTTGCAGGGCTCGTCTGGGGTGTGTCGATCAAAGTCCTCGCTGGGATTCCGTAGCCAATTGCCATGAGATTCATGGGTTGAACTTTGAACGCATCACGCGACCCGAGTGGCGGGCCGCGCGCGAGAACGGCCTCCCGGCCGCACGCGCAGCGTGCGGCCCGCAAGCTCGGGCCGCGTGGCGGCGGGGAGCGCCGCCCTTGATACCAATGAGAACAATTCGGCAAGATTCGCGAGTTAGTCCTGTCCTGTCTCGCTTGATGGTTGACACTCTGGCCTCGCTTGATGCTTGACACCTTGATCGTCTTCTGTGACTGCTCGATCGTCTTCTGTGACTGCTCGTGGCGTTATCGACGCTTCGAGGCCCAGGTGGCATTGGTGGAGTTGAGTGTCGTGGAGCAGCGCTATCACGCGGTGATCGAGGTGTTGTCGGGGGCGAAGGTCACTGATGTGGCCGGCCGGTATGGGGTGTCGCGGCAGTCGGTGCATACCTGGGTGCGTCGCTATGAGGATGGCGGCCTGGCGGGGCTGGCGGATCGTTCGCATGCTCCCAAGGCGCATCCGATGCAGACGCCGGCGGCGGTGGAGGCGCTGATCTGTGAGCTGCGACGCGCCCATCCGCGGTGGGGGCCGCGCACCCTGTTGTGGGAACTGGGCCGGCGCGGAGTGGAGCCGCTGCCGTCGCGGGCGAGCATCTACCGGGCGCTGGTGCGCAACGGCCTGATCGACCCGATGGCGCGCCGCCGCAAGCGCGGCGACTACCGGCGCTGGGAGCGGCCGGGGCCGATGCAGTTGTGGCAGATGGACATCATGGGCGGGCTCATGCTCGTCGATGGCAGCGAGGCCAAGCTGATCACCGGGGTGGACGATCATTCCCGGTTCTGTGTGATCGCCTCGGTGGTGGCCCGGCCGACGGGGCGGATGGTCTGTGCGGCGTTCGCCGAGGCAATGCGCGGCTATGGGGTGCCGCTGGAGGTGCTGACGGACAACGGCAAGCAGTTCACCGGCCGATTCGGCGGGCCGAAGGCGGGTGAGGTGCTGTTCGAGCGGGTCTGCCGGGAGAACGGCATCAGGCTGCGGCATACCGCCCCCCGCACCCCGACCACGACCGGCAAGATCGAGCGGTTTCATCAGAGCGTGCGCCGCGAGTGGCTGGATCAGGCGTTGCCGTTCGACTCGATCGAGGCCGCCCAGGCCGAGACGGACTCGTTTGTCGAGCATTACAACACCGCCCGCCCGCATCAGGCGCTGGACATGGCCTTCCCCACCGACCGGTTCTTCGCCGAGCGCAGCGACGACCAGCGCCGGGCCGAACGGGAACTACCGCTGCAGCTACCCGCCGGCCTGACTGCGGTCGTGCCCGAAACAGTGCCTCCCGCACGGGAGCTCGTGACGGCCAGCGCGGTGCTACCAGGCGCGGCAACGGCGGTTGCGCAGCCGTCCACGCCGGTCTGTGACGATGCGGTGCCAGTGACCGAGCCGCGGCAGGTGCAGGCCATTGAGGTCGACCGAATAGTGCCCGCCTCGGGCAACCTGCAGATCGCCGACCAGCAGGTCTGGCTCGGCCCCGACCGCGCCGGGCTGCCCATCACCTTGTGGATCAGCACCGCGCACCTGCACGTGCTCACCACCGGCGGCGGCCGCCTCAAGACCGTCGCCTCACGCCTGACCAGCAAAGACCTGGCTGTGATGCTGGAACGCGGCGATGCCCGCCCGGCCGGCTCCGCCCTGGTGCAGGTCCTGGCCGAGGGCCATCCGGCGGTCGAGATCGACCGGATCGTCAGCACCATCGGCATCGTCAGCCTGGCCAGCCGCGGCCTGTGTGTCGGCTCGCACCTGGCCGGCCAGCGCGTCACCCTGCGCCTGGACGGCGTCACCGCCCAGGTCACGGACGGCGAACGCACCCTGCTGCGCACGCTGCGCTGCCCGCTGCCGATCACCGCCTGCGGACGGCTGCGAGGCGCCCGCCCCGCCGGCCCGCCACCCACACCATCCACCACGCCGGTCACCCTGCACCGCGTGGTCTCCACCCGCGGTGGCTTCCAGGTCGTCGGCCAGAAGATCCAGGTCGGCCGCGTCCACGCCCGCAAGATCCTGGACGTGACTATCGATGACACCCACATCACCGTCCACGACAACGGCGAACCGATCCGCATCGTGCTGCCCCGAACCACCACCCAGGAGATCACCAGGTACAAGTCGAAGGCGCATACTAAACAGCGAAAGACCAGCTAGGAGTGTCAAGCATCATCCGACGCCAAAGCGTCAAGCATCAAGTGAGACGCGAGGGAGTGTCTAATGAACGGCGGATCTGCTGATCAAGGAGAGACGCCAAGTGAGCGAGACGACGACCGAGCGCGAGTCCGTGGAGGAGCCGGTCGGCAAGGCCACGTCGGACGAGCAGTTGATCGCCATGCTGGTCGACCGGGCCCGGAGCGAGGGCCTGCAACTGACCGGTGAAGGCGGGCTGTTGCAGCAGCTTACCAAGCAGGTGCTGGAGTCGGCCCTGGAGGGCGAGATCACCGATCACCTCGGCTATGACAAGCACGAGGCGGTGGGGAAGAACAGCGGCAACAGTCGTAACGGCACCCGTGCCAAGACCGTGCTCACGGACGTCGGTCCGGTCGAGGTGAAGGTGCCCCGCGATGTGGCCGGCACCTTCGAGCCGCAGATCGTCAAGAAGCGGCAGCGCAGGCTGGCCGGCGTGGACGAGATGGTCTTGTCCCTGTCGGCGAAGGGGTTGACGCACGGGGAGATCTCCGCGCATCTGGCCGAGGTCTATGGGGCGGAGGTGTCGAAGCAGACCATCTCCACGATCACCGACAAGGTGATGGACGGTATGGCCGAATGGCAGAACCGGCCGCTCGACCGCGTGTACCCGGTCCTGTTCGTGGACGCCATCAACGTCAAGATCCGAGATGGGCAGGTGGCGAACCGGCCCGTCTACGTGGTGATGGCCGTGACCGTGGACGGCACCCGCGACATCCTCGGCATCTGGGCCGGCGACGGCGGTGAGGGCGCCAAGTACTGGCTGCACGTGTTCACCGAGCTGAAGAACCGCGGCCTGGAGGACGTGCTGATGCTGGTCTGCGATGGTCTGAAGGGCCTGCCCGACGCGGTCGAAGCGGTCTGGCCTCGCACGATTGTTCAGACCTGTGTGGTTCACCTCCTGCGCAACAGTTTTCGTTACGCGGCCCGCCAGGACTGGGACAAGATCGCCAAGGCGCTCAAGCCCGTCTACACGGCCCCCAGCGAGGACGCCGCGATGGAACGGTTCCTGGAGTTCCAAGAAGCCTGGGGAAAGAAGTACCCGGCGATCGTGAAGCTGTGGTCGGACGCCTGGGCCGAGTTCGTCCCCTTCCTCTCCTTCGACGTTGAGATCCGCAAGGTCATCTGCTCGACCAACGCGATCGAGAGCGTCAACGCCCGCATCCGCAAGGCCGTCCGCGCCCGCGGGCACTTCCCCAACGAGGCCGCCGCCCTGAAGTGCATCTACATGGCACTGATGAGCCTCGACCCGACCGGCAAGGGCCGCAAGAGGTGGACCATGCGCTGGAAGGCACCACTGAACGCCTTCCAGATCGCCTTCGAGGGCCGCCTCACCCCGACCAACAGCTGACCACTCAACAACCAAGATCAGCCGTTAAGTTGACACACCCAGACGCGACAATCTTGATTGGTGTCCCGGCCCGGTCTTCCGATGCGTCGTCGTAGGCTCGCTGCATGGATGTTGAAATTGAGGTCATCCAGGAGGCGAGTCAGGAACTCGTGGTGGCCTTCGGCCGACTCTTGCCGCAACTGTCCTCGTCGGCTAAGCCGCTGGACTTTGAAGCGGTTGAACGCATCGTGAGAGGTGACGGCAACACGATCGTGGTCGCTCGTGCGGACGGTGAGATCGTCGGGACATTGACCTTGCTGCTGTTCTCCATCCCCTCCGGGCTGCGTGCCCGGATCGAGGATGTGGTGGTCGACACCGCGGCGCGTGGTCGGGGAGTCGCAGTGAAGCTCACCCAGCACGCTCTACGGCTGGCTCAGGATGCGGGGGCACGAACCGTCGATCTCACCTCGCGCCCGGATCGTGAGGCGGCGAACCGGCTGTACGAACGTCTTGGCTTCCGGGTCAGGGAGTCCACGGTCTACCGGTTCGCGATGGAAGGGTAGCCGCCGCTCTCTTGCCCAGCGGTACCGGTTCGATACCCCCCACGTCAGTCAGGCCGGTCCCTGGTGAATGGGCTGAGTGGTGTCCCATACGCGCTCGAAGCTGGTGGTGTAAGCGTCTGCCGGTCCTTGGTCGTCGGTGTGGGTGAGGTGCATGAAGGGGGCGTTGGCTGCTGGTGTGCCGTAGGCGTGGGTGTTAACGAGCAGCTGATCGTCGGCGCGGTAGATGGAGTTGTACAGCACGGTCCGGTGTAGGCGGATCTCGACGCCTTGGGCGTCTCGCAGCGATCGGTACAGGATGAGCGCATTCCTTGCCTTCGCTGCCATGATGCGAGCCCATGATCGACTTCGACGACTTTCACGACCTCCACCCGGCCTTCCCAAGCCGAACGCCTTGCTCGTGGACTGGTCTCCCTGCCGGACGAACAGCCCCAGATTCCGCGTACGAGCCCACACCTGCGACTGCTCCCCCGTCGTCTACGAACTCTGCGTCGCCAACGGACTCACCTACGTACGCCGCTCCGACTGGTCCACCTACCCGACATCCGTCATGGAGAGCGAGCGCCTCATCGACCACCGCGCCCAAGAACTGTGGAGCCAGATCATGCGAGGAGAGACGAGGTAGAAACACTCCGGCCACAGCTGTAAGCGCTTCCTCCTCGTTGTCCTGGTCACACCAGCGGTACGACCAGGACAACAAGGAGGAGGAACAACCTGGGTAGAGATGAGTCCTTAGCGGAACCCGCCCGCCAAGACCGTCGCGCGCCGCCAGGCGCGCCCCAGGAAGACAGCCCGAGCGTAGCGAGGCCCTTTGAAAGCAGGGTGGGCAGCAGACGGCCCACCCCTCAGATGGTCAGCGGGTGGGTGCAAATGGGTCAGCGGGCCAGGTGTCTGCTGATGACCAGGCGTTGGATCTGGTTGGTGCCTTCGAAGATTTGCATGATCTTCGCCTCGCGCATGTACCGCTCGACCCGGAACTCCCGCGTGTACCCGTACCCCCCGAAGACCTGCACCGCGTCCGTCGTCACCTTCATCGCCGTGTCCGTCGCCACCAGCTTCGCGACGCTGGCCTGCCGGCTGTACGGCAACCCCGCATCCCGCCGACGAGCCGCGTCCAGGTAAGTGGCCCGAGCGCTGTCTACCCCAGCCGCCATGTCAGCCAGCAGGAACCCCAGCCCCTGATGGTCGATGATCCTCTTCCCGAACGTCTGCCGCTCCTTGGCATAGGCAACGGCCTCGTCCAGAGCAGCCTGAGCCAACCCGGTAGCACAGGCAGCGATCCCCAACCGCCCGGAGTCCAAGGCGCTGAACGCGATCTGCAGCCCCTGCCCCTCCGATCCGAGCAGCCGGTCGTCCTCCAGCATCACCCCGTCGTAATGGGCTGAGGTGGTGGGCACCCCATGCAGCCCCATCTTCTCCTCAGGCCGCCCGAAGGTCAGCCCGTCAGCCGCCCCAGGCCCCAGAAAACAGGAGATCCCCCGATTCCCCTCCCCAGTCCGGACGAACAGCGCATAGAAGTCAGCCTTACCCCCATGGGTGATCCACGCCTTGTTCCCCGTGACCCGATACCCGCCCTCGACCTTAGAAGCCTTGCAGGTCAGCGCCGCCGCGTCGGACCCGGCCTGCGGCTCCGACAAGCTGTACCCCCCGACCAGCTCCCCCGCCAGCATCCGAGGCAGCCACCGCTCCCGCTGCGAAGCACTCCCATACGTGGCCACCGGAAAACAGGCCAGCGTATGCACACTGGTGGCCACCGCCACAGCCGCCCACCGCGCCGCCAGCTCCTCGATCACCTGCAGATACACCTCGTACGGCTGCCCACCCCCACCGAACTCCTCCGGATAGGGCAGCCCGAGCAGCCCAGCCTCCCCCAAGGTCGCGAACAACCCTTCGGGGTAGGTCTCAGCCTTCTCATGCTCGTCGACCCGCCGCCCGAGCTCCTTGTCGGCGATCTCACGGGTCAGCTCGATCAGGTCTGCGGCGTCCTGGCCGGGCAGCAGGCGGTCAACGGTCACGGTCACTCCTCACAGGGCGGGGTGCGCGGCGGGCTCGTCCAGCCGGGCCAGCTCGGCCCGGCACTGCTCACGCCACTCGGCGACGCGGGCGAGCTTGATGTCCTCGTACCCGCGGATCATCTCCGGCAGCGCGGCGAGCGAGGCGACCGCCTCGGCGGTGCCGGGCGTGAGCCGGCTGAGTGCGTCGCGCATCACTTCACGATATTCGGTGATCAGCGCACGTTCGACCCGCCGTACCCCGGCATACCCGAACACATCGAGCGCGGTGCCGCGCAACACCCGAGCCGCGCGCAAGCCCCGGAACAGCACCCCGGCCGACCGCCGCAGCTTGATCTTGCGCTTCATCCCCAGCGCCCGCAGCGCCGGCGGGTGCAGCAGCACCGACACCACGGCGTCCGCGCCGAAGTCCCGCTCCCGCGCGGCCTTCTCCTGCGGGTCCAGGTGCAGCCGCGCGACTTCGTACTCGTCCTTGTACGCCATCAGCCGGTGCAGGCTCCTGGCGTGGGCGAGCGCGATCCGCTCCCCGTCCTCCTGTCCGGCGCGCGCGGTGGCGAGCGCCGTCACGTGGCTCACTTCCTCGGCGTACGTACGCGCGTAGGCGGCGTTCTGATAGCCGGTCAGGTCGGCGACCCGGAGAGCCACTGCCTCCGCCAGCCCGGCCGGTTCGGTGAAGGCGGGCTCCGGGGTTACGGCGGCGAGCACGGCCGCGAGGTCCACCACGGCGGCGCGGCCCCAGCGGAAGGCGGCGAGGTTCCGTTCGACGGCGGCCTGGTTGAGCCGGATCGCCCGCTCGATGGCGTCGGCCGAGACCGGCAGGCAGCCGTGCTGGTAGGCGGCCCCGAGGAGCAGCATGTTGGCGGGCATGTGGTCGGCGAACAGCGCCTCGGACAGGCCGTGGGCGTCGAGGTAGAGGTTCTCGCCGGACCGGGTGGCGGACTCGACCCGGACGATCGCGTCGGCGGGCGAGCCGGGCAGGGTGGCGCGGCCGGTCACCATCGCGGCGGTGGGCACGATCGAGGTGTTGACCACGGCGACGGTACGGCCGGGCGAGGCGACGGCCAGGTTCCCGTCAGCGGCGACGCCCAGCACGTCGAACCCGATGAGCACGTCGGCGGTGCCCCGCGAGGCCCGCACCGAGCCCTCGACGGGCCGCCGCGAGACCCGCACGTCGCTGACCACCGGCCCGCCCTTCTGCGCGAGCCCGGTCTGCTCCAGCCCGGCCGCGTACAGGCCGTCGAGGTGGGCGGCCATCTGCAGGATCTGCGAGACGGTGACGACGCCGGTGCCGCCGATGCCGGGCATCCTGATGAGCACCGACTCGCCGCCGACCCGGCCGACCGGCTCGGGCAGCGCCACGGTCAGCTCGGGCACCGGGCGCGCCTGGCGGGTGCCGGGCTCGACGAGCAGGAACGACGGGCAGTCGCCCTTGAGGCAGCTCAGGTCGGTGTTGCAGGACGCCTGGTGGATGCGGGTCTTACGCCCGAACTCGGTCTCCACCGGCTGCACCGACAGGCACGTGGACTTCTCCCCGCAGTCGCCGCAACCCTCGCAGACGCGCTCGTTCACCACGACCTTGGCCACCGGCGTGGGCAGTTTGCCGCGCTTGCGCAGCCGCCGCTCCTCGGCGGCGCACCGGTCGTCGTGGATGAGCACGGTGACGCCGTCCAGCGCGGCGAGGTCCCGCTCGACCTCGGCGAGGTCGTCGCGGTGCCGCACGGTGGCGATCCCCGCGAGCCGGACCCCCCGGTACGTCTCGGGCTCGGGACTGGTGACGACGATGCGCCGTACGCCCTCGACCTCCAGGGCCCGCGTGAGCGCGGGCACGTCCAGGCGGCCCTCGGCGCGCTGTCCGCCGGTCATGGCGACCGCGTCGTTGTAGAGCAGTTTGTACGTGATCCGCACGCCGGCGGCGACGGCGGCCCGGATGGCGAGGGAGCCGGAGTGGTGGAAGGTGCCGTCGCCGAGGTTCTGCACGAAGTGGCGGTCGTCGGTGAAGTCCGCCAGGCCGATCCACTGGGCGCCCTCGCCGCCCATCTGGGTGATGCCGATCTGGTTGCCGCGCCCGCCGCCGTCCAGCGCGATCATCGCGTGGCAGCCGATCCCGACGCCGACCAGCGTGCTGTCGTCGGCTCGGGTGGAGGCGTTGTGCGGGCAGCCGGAGCAGAAGTACGGGGTCCGCGCCGCGACCATGGGCAGCATGCGGCGGGCCGGCCTGACAGGTGACTCGGCGGGTGCCAGGTGGACGGCCTGGCGGGGCAGGCGGTCGGCGCCGACGCAGGTGGCCAGTGCCTTGGCCACGTCCTCGGCGCCGAGGGTGCCGCGGGCGGTGAGCAGCTCGCGGCCGGTCACGGCGGGGGTGTGCGCGCGGCCGTACAGCGCCTGCTTGAGCTGCCCTTCCAGGAACGGCACCTTGTCCTCGACGACGAGCACCCGGTCGAGGTCGCCGGTCATGGCGGCCAGCTCGGCGGGGTCGAGCGGGAACGGCATGGCGAGTTTGATCAGCCGTAGCCCGAGCGCGTCCATCGCGGCCTCGTCCACGCCGAGGTCGGCCAGCGCCCGCTGGACCACGGCGAAGCCGGTGCCGGAGGCGAGGATGCCCAGGGTGGCGTCCGGCGCGGTGGAGACCACCCGGTTGAGCCCGTGCGCGCGGGCGTAGGCGCGGGCCAGGTCGAGCCTGCGGGTGAGCATGTCGTGCTCGGCGTCCAGTGAGGCCGGGCCGACCAGGGCGGGAGCGGTGCCCCGGTCGGCATGATCGGGGGCCGGGACGCCGTCGGACAGCCGGCCGAGGTCCACGGTGGCGGACGCGTCGGCGATGTCCGCGACGATCTTCAGAGCGGTCCACAGGCCGGTGGCGCGGGACAGGGCGACGGCGTGCAGCCCGTACTCGATGATCTCCGTGATCGAGCCGGGCGCGAGCAGCGGCATGGACAGGCTCTGCACCATCGGCTCGCAGGAGCTCGGCACGGTGGAGGACTTGCTGCCGGGGTCGTCGCCGATCCAGGCCACGGCGCCGCCGAGCGCGGCGGTGCCGGCCACGTTGCCGTGCCGGATGGCGTCGGCGGCCCGGTCGAGGCCCGGGTTCTTGCCGTACCAGAAGCCGGTCACGCCCTGGTGGCGTTTGCCGGGGAGTCGGCCGAGCAGCTGGGTGCCGGCCACGGCGGTGGCGGCGAGCTCCTCGTTCAGGCCGGCGCGGAAGACCACTCCCGCCGGGTCGAGGAAGCGCGCGGCCCGGCCCATCTCCATGTCGACCCCGCCCAGCGGGGAGCCCTGGTAGCCGGTGACGAGGACGCGGGTGTCGAGTCCGCGTCGCTCGTCGAGGCGGCGCTGTTCCAAGGTCAGGCGGACCAGGGCCTGGATGCCGGACATCAGCACGCGGCCGCCGGTGGCGGTGTACCTGTCGTCCAGCGACACGGGTGTCGTGCTCACGCCGGAACCTCCTGGGCTTCGTGGTGTGAGCCATAGCACAGCAACGCTGACGAGCCTGCGCAAGTATCCGACGACCGGATCGGACAAAGACGCAAAAAGTTATAGTTCCTACTGGTAATGGCCTGCTTTGTTTGCGTCTGATGGGACGGTTCTGACATGCCCGAGGTGGACGAGATCGATCATCATGTGCTGCGTCTGCTGCGCGAGGACGGGCGCCGGACGTTCTCCGAGATGGCGGACAAGGTGGGACTGTCCGTGGCCGCCGTCAAACGGCGGGTGGACCGGCTGCGCGACATCGGCGTGATCACCGGCTTCACCGTCCAGATCGACTACGCCAGGCTCGGCTGGGGCATCGAGGCCTTCACCGAGCTGCGCTATCCCGGCACCACCCCGGTCGCCGACATCGTCCGCACCACGGTCGACGTGCCGGAGGTGCAGGAGGTGTTCACCATCGCGGGCGACCCGGACGCGATGATCCACGTACGGGCGCGCGACCTCAGCCATCTGCAGCAGGTCATCGACCGGCTGCGCCGCGCCGGGGACGTCACCGGGACCAAGACGCTGCTGGTGCTCGGCTCGTGGACCCACGAGACCGCGCCGAAGGCCTGAGCGGCACGTTCGGACTCCGTGATGCAACAGAGACATCCCGCCCTCTCCTGCATTTCCTGATTTATCCGTACGTTCATGGAACGCGCGCACTTTGACCCGGGTCACCCCCCGATGTTCCGAGGAGCAATCATGCGTTCCCGCTTCCGCAAGGGCGTGCTCGGCGTGGTCGTCGCCGCCATGACGCTGTCCTGCGTCGCCTTGCCCGGCACGGCCAACGCCCATCCACGCCCCCACAAGGACCCCGTCCGCGACCTGGTCAAGGCCGTCTCGGGCAAGAACGTCACCAAGCACCTCCAGGTGTTGCAGGCGATCGCGAAGGTCAACACCAATACCCGGGTGTCCGGCACCCGGGGCTTCGACCTCTCCCGCGACTACGTCGCCGGAAGGCTGCGGGCGGCCGGTTACCAGGTGACCGTGCAGCCGTTCGAGTTCCTGTTCGAGGGCTACCGGACCCCGCCGGTGCTGCAGCGCACCAGCCCGGATCCGAAGACGTACACCTACGGGTTCTTCAGCGACTACGTGGCCATGGGCGACTCGCCGGCCGGCTCGGTGAGCGGCCAGACGCAGGCCGTGGACCTGGTGCTGCCGCCCGGTGAGGCGGCCAACAGCTCCTCCTCCGGCTGTGAGGCGAGCGACTTCGACGGCTTCGTCGCCGGCCGCATCGCCCTCATGCAGCGCGGCACCTGCAACTTCCGCGTCAAGGTGGACAACGCCATGGCGGCGGGCGCCTCCGGCGCCATCGTGTTCAACGAGGGCCAGGAAGGCCGCACCGAGATCGACCTGAACCCGGTGCTCGGCGGCCCCGGCGTGACGATCCCGTCGTTCTTCACCAGCTTCGCCGTCGGCGCGGAGCTCGCCGCCACGGCCGGCACCTCGGTCACGATGAACTGGGACCCGATCTCCGAGACCAGGACCACGTACAACGTGATCGCCGAGACCAAGAAGGGCGACCCGAACAACGTCGTCATGGCCGGCGCGCACCTGGACAGCGTCCAGGAGGGGCCGGGCATCAACGACAACGGCTCGGGCAGCGCCGGCATCCTGGAGGTCGCGCTCCAGTTCGCCAAGACCAAGCCGAAGAACAAGGTGCGCTTCGCCTTCTGGGGGGCCGAGGAGTTCGGCCTGCTGGGCTCGCAGCACTACGTGGACGCGCTGACGCCGGAGGAGCGGGAGAAGATCACCCTCTACCTCAACTTCGACATGATCGGCTCGCCGAACTACACCTTCGGCATCTACGACGGCGACGGTGACGCCTTCGGCACGGCCGGCCCGGAGGGTTCGGCGCAGATCGAGGAGGACTTCGAGAAGTTCTACACCGGCCGCCGCCTGCCGTTCACGGCGACCGCGTTCACCGGCCGCTCGGACTACGGGGCGTTCATCGCCGCCGGCATCCCGGCGGGTGGCCTGTTCACCGGCGCCGAGGTGCTCAAGACCGAGGAGGAGGCCGCGATCTTCGGCGGCACCGCGGGCATTCCCCTCGACCCCTGCTACCACAGCGCCTGCGACACCATCAAGAACATCAGCGCCAAGGCGCTGGACGTGAACGCCGACGCGATCGCGACCCTGGTGGCGACGTACGCCTTCGACACCGGCACGATCGGCACCGGGGCTCCTGCCCCGGCCGGCGCCGCCCGCACCACGGCCCCGCACCGGCACGGGCCCGCCGAGTCCCTCAACTAGCTCACGCACCGGCGCCCGCCCTTCACGGCGCGGGCGCCGATGGCGTGCGACCGATGTGACGGACGTCGCGTTGATTCAGTGGTGACGGCGGAACTTGTCCATGAAGCGCCTGGCCTTCTGCTGGTTGTTCGGGTCGTTGGCCATCCGCTTGGCCTTGTCGACCGTTTGCTTGCCTTCAGGGCTGCGCATGTAGGCGCGCACCCGATCCATGAGCTTGGTCATGTGGGGCCCCTACCCAGGACAGTGACAAGAACGCGGCCTCGTCATGAGCCCCTTAGGCAAGACCTGTGGCAAATGGGGAGCATACTAGAAGGAGTGAAACCCAGAAAAGCCGCGGCCCGGCGTCCCCTGCCCGGAAGTCCCTTCAACGTTCCCGAGGTGCCACCCCCACCATTGCCCCATTTCGTCGTTCAGGACAAGGTCAGCCACGACAAGTACGGTCTCGGCCATGTCGTAGGTGTCGAGGAGGACATCGCGGTGCTCGTCGACTTCGGCACCGAGATCCATCGCATCATCGCGCCGTACCCCAGGCTGTTCAAGCTTTGAAGGTCTCGCGGCCCTGGGCGGCGAGACCTCGACGGGCGCGTACGCGGGCGTGACGACGAGCTTCCGTCAGGAGCTCGTCCGACGCCTCACGGTCCCGGGTCCTGTCACGGCACCGGGAGCTTGAGCGTGCGCGCCGGAGCGGCCACGGGGTCAGCCCTGTGCAGGATGAGGACGGCGATGTCGTCCGGCGGGGCCGCTCCGATGAACGCGCTCAGGTCGGCGCGGAGCGTGTCCACGAGCCTGCCGGGCGAGACATCCGCCCACTCGCGCAGCCGCTCGTCCAGCGGATAGAAGGATCTGCCCGGCCCACGGGCCTCGGTGACGCCGTCGGTGCACAGCAGCAGCGTCGCCGTCGGCGGGAAGGCGAACCACGCGCTGGTGCGCGGCTCGGCGGTCAGCCGGCCCAGGCCCAGCGGCACTCCGGGCTCGCCGAGGCTCACCTGTCCGGCGTGGCCGTCGTAGATCAGATACGGCTCGATGTGCCCGCAGTTGACCGCCTGGACGCCCTGCCCCTGTCCGATGTGCAGCACGAGCGCAGTGACGAAGCGCTCGGGCTCGTCGGTGGGCCGGGCGTAGGTGTTGTGCCTGACCACGGCGCTCTCCAGCGCGTCCACGACGCCGATGAGCGTCTTCTCCCGGTAGGCCGCCTCCCTGAACGCGCCCACGACGGCCAGGGCCTCCCCGATGGCCGGCAACCCCTTGCCCTGCACGTCGGCGATGAGCACCCTGGTTCCGTACGGCGAGGGGGCCACCTCGTACATGTCGCCGCCGACCATGCTGTCCTCCTCCACCGGGTGGTAGAGGCCGTCCACGATAACCTGCCCGGTGCGCAGCGGCAGCGGGCTCATGATCGCGCGTTGCAGGGCCGCGGCGGCCGAGCGCAGCCGGTGGACCTCCTCTTCCCGGCGGATCCGATAGCGGCAGCCGAGGACGCTCAGCACGCCGAACGCGGCGGTGAAGCCGATCGCGCCCAGGTTCTCGACGAGGCCGCCGCCGAGCTGGAAGGCGGCGAGGAACACCGCCAGGAACACCCAGACGGAGGCGACGGCGGTCTGCCCTATGGTGCCCAGCGCCGCGACGATCGCCGGCAGGAAGATCAGCAGGGGCACGAGCCCCACCGCCGTGCCGAACACGGTGTCGAGCCCGACCACGACCGCGGTGACGACGACGAGGGTGACGGCGAACAGCCAGGTCGGCAGAGTGACCCGCCTGCGTTCGCGCCGCCTGCTCCCCCGCACCGCTACCTCCGGGATCCACCTTCTATCGGGGGGTTCGCGGGCCTGGAACCGGACACGCCCACTTGACGGCACCTTGCCCTAATCGGATCGCGTTTACCGTCATTGACGCTGACGCCGGTAAGGGGTTACGGTCAACGTACAACTATAAGGAAACTTTCCTAAGAGTTGACCGCACGTCTCCCATCCCGCCCCCCACTCCCACCGGATGCCGGAGCAGCCATGAGACACACCATCCTGAGCAAGGTCCTCGCCGGCCTGGCGGCGTTACTGCTGCCCCTCACCGCGGCGGTCGCCGCCCCTCCAGGCGCGTACGGCGCCACCACCTCCACCGGCGGCACCGTCGCGGCCTTCGCCGCCTGGGCGCCGTGGACCGCCTACACGGCGGGCACCCGCGTCACCTACGAGGGCGTGGAGTACGAGTGCCGCCAGAGCCACACCTCGCAGCCCGGCTGGGAGCCGCCGAACGTCCTGGCGCTCTGGCTGCCCACGAGCGGCGGCGGCGGTGACACGACCGCGCCGTCGGTGCCGGGCAACCTGCGCTCGACCGGCGTCACCTCCGGCAGCGTCTCGCTGGCCTGGAACGCCTCCACCGACAACGTCGGCGTCACCGGCTACGAGGTCTACCGCGGCGGCACCCTCGTCACCACGGTCACCGGCACCAGCCACACCGACACCGGCCTGAACGCGAGCACGGCCTACACCTACACGGTCCGCGCCCGTGACGCCGCCGGCAACCGCTCCGCCAACAGCGCCCAGGTCAGCGCCACCACCTCGGGCGGCGGCGGGAACGACACCACCGCGCCGTCGGTGCCGGGCAACCTGCGCTCGACCGGCGTCACCTCCAGCAGCGTCTCGCTGGCCTGGAACGCCTCCACCGACAACATCGGCGTCACCGGCTACGAGGTCTACCGCGGCGGCACCCTCATCGACACGGTCACCGGCACCACCCACACCGACACCGGCCTGAACGCGAACACGGCCTACACCTACACGGTCCGCGCCCGCGACGCCGCCGGCAACCGCTCCGCCAACAGCGCCCAGGTCAGCGCCACCACCACGAGTGGCGGCGGTGGCGGCGGTGACAAGGTTCTGGGCTACTTCGTCCAGTGGGGCGTCTACGGGCGCAACTACCACGTCAAGAACATCGACACCAGCGGCTCGGCGGCCAAGCTGACCCACATCAACTACGCCTTCGGCAACGTGCAGAACGGCCAGTGCACGATCGGCGACAGCTACGCCGACTACGACCGCTTCTACAGCGCGGCCGAGAGCGTGGACGGCGTCGCCGACACCTGGGACGCCGGCGCGCTGCGCGGCACCTTCAACCAGCTCCGCAAGCTCAAGCAGAAGCACCCGCACATCAAGGTGCTGTTCTCCTTCGGCGGCTGGACCTGGTCCGGCGGCTTCGGCCAGGCAGCGCAGAACCCGGCCGCCTTCGCCGAGTCCTGCTACCGCCTGGTGGAGGACCCGCGCTGGGCGGACGTCTTCGACGGCATCGACATCGACTGGGAGTATCCCAACGCCTGCGGCCTGAGCTGTGACAGCAGCGGCCCCGCCGCGTTCAGGAACCTGATGTCGGCGCTGCGGACCCGGTTCGGCTCCGGCAACCTGGTCACCGCGGCCATCACCGCCGACGGCACCAACGGCGGCAAGATCGACGCGGCCGACTACGGCGGCGCCGCGCAGTATCTCAACTGGTACAACGTCATGACCTACGACTACTTCGGCGCCTTCGCGGCGCAGGGCCCCACCGCCCCGCACTCGCCGCTCACCTCCTACAGCGGCATCCCGACGCCGGGTTTCTACTCCGACAACGCCATCCAGAAGCTCAAGAGCAAGGGCGTCCCGGCGAGCAAGCTGCTGCTGGGCATCGGCTTCTACGGACGCGGCTGGACCGGCGTGAACCAGTCCGCCCCGGGCGGCACCGCGTCGGGGGCGGCGCCCGGCACCTATGAAGCGGGCATCGAGGACTACAAGGTCCTCAAGACCCGCTGCCCCGCCACCGGCACCGTCGCGGGCACCGCGTACGCGTACTGCGGCAACCAGTGGTGGAGCTATGACACGCCGAGCACGATCGGCGGCAAGATGAGCTACTCGAAGAACCAGGGCCTCGGCGGCGCGTTCTTCTGGGAGCTCAGCGGTGACACCTCGAACGGGGAGCTGATCACCGCGATGAAGAACGGCCTGGGATGACCTCCCGGTAGCCGCCCACGCAGCCGCCCTGCCCGCGCATCCGCGGGCAGGGCGGCTGTTCTCGCGCCCGCATCCGGCCCCGTACATGTCCTTGAGTCCGCTATAGCCTTGAGAATGCCATTCTATTAATATCTATGCGTATTCTTCCCTTATGGGTATTTTTGGACATTCACCCCGGTCCGATGCCAGAAGCGAGGAGATCTAGAGCGTGCGGCGCGATACCGTCGCCGCCACGGATCCACGGCGCGACGTCGCAGACGACCTGCACACCATGCTCATCGAGGCCATCAATGACTCCGGGGCGCACATCGGCGCCCTCTACCTGTTCGACGAGGACGACCAGGTTCTCCGGATGGACGCCTCGCTGGGCTTCCCGACCATGATCGCCCGAGCGTGGGCCAGGATCAGGCTGACCAGCTCGGTCCCGGTGGCCGTCGCGGTGCGTGAGCGGCGCCTGGTGTGGCTGGCCAATCAGGAGGAGCTGGCACGCACGTTCCCCGGTGCCGCGCTGGCCCTGCCGTACCATTTCTCCATCGCGGCGGCCCCGATCCACAGCGGCGCCGCCGACTGGGGAGCGCTGCTGTTGCTGTGGCCCCCCGCGGAGACCGCCGAGCTCACCCAGCACAAGCTCGACACCATTCAGCGAACCTGTCGCCAGATGAGCCACGTCCTGGGGGAGGCGGCCAGGGAAGGAAGATCGATGACACCCCGGCACCGCCCCCGCATCCTGTCGCCCTATCGCGCCGCACAGGCGGACTTCGACTCCGGCCTGGCCGCACTGGACTGCCTCAACGGCCTGCCCGAGGGCTACTTCGCGATGGACATCGACGGGCGCATCACCTTCCTCACCCCGCCGGCCGCCGAACTCCTGGGCGACGAGGCGTCCGAGCTGCTGGGCAAGCGCCCCTGGGAATGGCTGCCCTGGCTGAACAAGCCACACTGCGAGGACCGCTACCGCGCCGCGGTCATCAGCCACGAGACCACCTCCTTCATGGCGGAGCGCCCCGACGGGCAGTGGCTGGCCTTCCAGCTCTATCCCGCCCCATTCGGGGTCAGCGTCCGCGTCATCCCCAGCACCATGGCCAGGGACGTGGACCACCTGCTGCCCGATGTCCCGGCGAGCGCGAACAAACGGGCGACCGGGCCCGCGCTCTACGACATGCTGCATCTCACCACCGCCCTGAGCCAGGCCACCACCGTCCAGGACGTGGTCGACCTCGTCGCCGACCATGTGCTGCCCGTCTTCGACGTCCAGGCGACGGCGGTCCTGCGGGCCGAGAGCGGGCGGATGCGGATCATCGGCTCGCGCAACTACGCCCAGGAGACCATCGAGGACTTCGACGGCCGGCCGGTGACCTCACCGACACCCAGCGCGCACGCCCTCGTATCCGGCATGCCGTTGTTCTTCTCCACCTGGCGCGAGCTTGCGCAGGTTTATCCCGAGACCATCCGCTACGACGACATGTCCGCCTGGGCCTTCCTGCCGCTGATCGCCTCCGGCCGGCCCGTGGGCGCCTGGGTGCTCGCCTTCGACCATCCCCACCACTTCACCACCGACGAGCGCGCCCACCTCACCGGAATCGCCGGGCTGCTCGCCCAGGCGCTCGAACGCGCCCGCCTGTACGACGCCAAGCACCAGCTCGCGCAGGCCCTGCAGAGCAGTCTGCTGCCTCGCCGGCTGCCCGAGCTGCCCGGCCTGGACGTGGCCGCCCGCTATCTGCCCGCCACGCGCGGCATGGACATCGGCGGCGACTTCTACGACCTCATCGACCTGGGCGACCACATGGCCGCGGCCGTCATCGGCGACGTCCAGGGGCACGACACGACCGCCGCCGCCCTCATGGGGCAGGTCCGCTCGGCCATCCACGCCTACGCCAGGGCGGGCTCGTCACCCGGTGACGTCCTGCGCCACACCAACCGGCTGCTCACCGAGCTGTCCCCGAACCGCTTCACCAGCTGCCTGTACGTCAGCCTGGACCTGAGCCGGGGCCTCGCCTGCATGGCCAGCGCCGGCCACCTCCCACCGCTGCTCCACTCGCCGGGCGCACCCGTCGGCGTCCTCGAGTCGCCGCCGGGCCTGCTGCTCGGCATCGACGCCGACGCCGAATACCCGACCACGGAGTTCGAACTGCCGCCCGGCGCCGTCCTGGCCCTCTACACGGACGGGCTCATCGAGAGCCCGGGCATCGATCTCGGTGACGCCATCCTCGGCCTCGCCGCCGAGCTCAGCCGGCTTGCGGACCAGCCGCTGCAGTCCGTGGCCGAGACCCTCATCGCCCCCTCGGCCGCCGTCCACCACCGCACCGACGACATCGCGATGCTCCTCCTGCGCACGTCCCGCAACGGCTGAGCCCTACTTCTCCTCGCCGTAGATCTCCGAACGAGCCGCCCGGCAGTCCGGGTCCTCCTGCGCCGCGCGCTCCAGACGCTCGGTCAGGAGGTCGGCGGCTTCGGCGAGCAGGGCCAGGCGCTCCGGACCCAGGGTCGTGACGACGAGGCGGCGTACGGACTCCTCGCGGACCGCCCGTGCCCGGGTGGCGGCCTCGCGGCCGGTGGCGGTGAGTGAGAGGTCCCAGCCGCGCGCGTCCTCGGTGCAGGCCACCCGTTCGATCAGCCCGCGCGCGCTCATCCGGGCCACCTGATGGGACAGCCGGCTTTTCTCCCATTGCAGGGCGTAGCGCAGCTCCAGCGCGCGCAGGCGGGTGCCGGGCGCGTCCAGGAGCGCGTCCAGGACCTGGTGGTCGGCCTCGGACAGGCCGGTGGCGCGGGTGAGCTCGCGGGCGAGGTGGGCGGCGAGCTGTCCGTGGGCGGTGGTGTGGCGGAGCCACGCGGCCACCTCGGGTTGGCGTCGGCACGCGTCCGGCTCCGTGGGGCTCGGGCTCGCCAGTCGCTGCTCGGTCATAGGGGCAGCGTACGTCACGAAAGGTTGATACGTCACCCAGTCGGTTGACATGTCATCCAATATGGTTATGGTTGACATGTCTACCAGTTGTCCGGGAGGTCCCCTCATGCCTGACTATGGCCACGATCTACGGTTCGGGTCGTTCATCACCCCGCAGAACCAACAGCCCGAGCTGGCCGTCGAGCTCGCCGTCCTGAGCGAGCAGGCCGGTCTGGATCTTGTTACCTTCCAGGACCATCCGTACCAACCCGGCTATCTGGACACCTGGACGCTGCTGAGCTGGGTGGCGGCCAGGACCGAGCGGGTGCATCTGTCCGGCAATGTGATCAATCTGCCGTTGCGTCTTCCCGCCGTGCTGGCTCGGTCGGTGGCCAGCCTGGACCTGCTGTCGGGTGGGCGGATCGAGCTCGGCCTGGGGGCGGGCGCGTTCTGGGACGCGGTCGAGGCGATGGGCGGTCGGCGGCTCGCCCCCGGCCAGGCCGTCGAGGCGCTCAGCGAGGCCATGGACGTGATTCGCGGGGTGTGGGACGCCGGCGAGCGCGGCGTGCTGAAGCTGGACGGGACCTACTACTCCGTCCATGGCGCCAAGCGCGGCCCCTCCCCCGCGCACGACGTGCCCATCTGGCTCGGCGCCTACAAGCCGCGCATGCTGCGCCTGATCGGCACGAAGGCCGACGGCTGGCTGCCCAGCCTCGGCTATGCCCAGCCGGCGGACATCGGCGCGGGCAACAAGGTCATCGACGAGGCGGCCGTGGAGGCGGGGCGCGATCCGCGCGAGATCCGCCGGCTGCTCAACGTCATGGGCTCCGC
Organism: Nonomuraea glycinis; assembly: GCF_035920485.1. GTDB lineage: Bacteria > Actinomycetota > Actinomycetes > Streptosporangiales > Streptosporangiaceae > Nonomuraea > Nonomuraea glycinis. The sequence continues at coordinate 5,614,445 of NZ_CP109166.1, read as the reverse complement.
CCTGCGGGGCCCGGTCGCCGGCTGGGCGGAGCAACTGCTGCCGCTGGCGCTGGAGGACGGCGTCTCCACGTTCATCATCGCCTCGGACGACCCGCGCGCCATCCAGACCTTCGCCCAGGAGGTCGCCCCGGCCCTGCGCGCTTCCGTCGCCGCCGAACGCGGCACCACCAGCACTCCCCCCGGCACTCCGACCAGCACGGATATCGGCGCCGCTGCCGGTGCGGTGCGTTCGCCTCGTGCGCTGGCGGCGCGCCGGCCCGGCATCGACTACGACGCGCTGCCCGCGTCGCTGGCCGGCGTCGCGGTCGAGCCCGGCGACCGGGCGTACGACAGTGTGCGCTCGTCGTACGTCTGGGCCGGTTCCCCCGGGCTCGTGCTGCGCGCCACCACGCCGCAGCAGGTGGCCGAGGCCGTGACGTTCGCGTGCGAGCAGGACGTGCCGCTGGCGGTGCGCAGCGGCGGGCACGGTATCAGCGGGCGCTCCACCAACGACGGCGGGATCGTCATCGACGTCGGCGCGATCGACGGCGTCGAGGTGATCGACCGTGCGCGGCGGCTGGTGCGCGTCGGCGCGGGCGCCCGCTGGGGCGACGTCGCGCAGGCGCTCGCGCCGCACGGGCTGGCGATCAGCTCCGGCGACTACGGCGACGTGGGGGTCGGCGGCCTGGCGACCGCGGGCGGCCAGGGCTTCCTGGCCCGCTCCTACGGGCTGACCCTCGATCATGTACGGGCCGCCGAGGTGGTCCTGGCCGACGGCCGGATCGTGCGCGCCGACGCCGACGAGCATCCGGACCTGTTCTGGGCGCTGCGCGGCGCGGGCGGCAACATGGGCGTCGTCACCTCCTTCGAGATCGAGGCCGCCGAGGTGGGCGACGTGGTGTTCGCCGTCTTCGTGCACGACGCCACGGACACCGCCGCGTTCCTGGAGAAGTGGGGACGCCTGGTCGAGGCGAGCCCGCGGAAGCTGACGGCCTTCCTGACGGTCTTCCCCGGCCAGGCGGACGCCACGGTCCTGGCGCAGACGATCGTCACCTGGGCCGGCGACGACACCGACGCCGCGGTGACGGCGCTGGAGCCGTTCCTGGAGCTGGGCCCGGTGCTGCAGCAGCAGGCCCAGCTCGCCCCCTACGCGGCGCTCGTCGCCCCGCACCACAACCGGCATCGCGGCCAGCCCCGCCTGTACGGCCACTCCGCGCTGGTCGAGCACCTCGACAGCGCCATCACGACGCTGGTGGCCGGCATGTTCGCCGACGGCGAGGTCACCATGTTCCAGGTGCGCTCGGTCGGCGGCGCGGTCAACGACACCGCCCCCGACGCCACCGCCTACGCCCACCGCACCCAGAACTTCTCCCTGAACGTGGTGCTGAGCACCTCCCGCCGGGCCGCCGCCGAGCGGACGTGGCAGCGGCTCGACGTGGCAGCCATCTACCTGAGCTTCGAGTCCTACCCGGACGACGCGCTGCTGGCCAAGGCCTTCCCGCCGCGCACGCTGGATCGGCTGCGGCGGATCAAGGGCGTGTACGACCCGGGCAACGTCTTCCGGCACAACTTCCCGATCAGCCCAGTTGTAGGACAACAAGCGATTTCGGATGATGGCTCCCATGACCAAGCCTCTTGACCGTATTGCCGTAATTCGGCTGTCCTCCGTACGTCTGCCGCTGAGCACTCCCGTCAGCGACGCGAAGGTGCTCACCGGGCGGCAGCGGCCGATGACCGAGATCGCGTTCCTGTTCGCCGAGATCGGCACCGAGGGCGGCCTGGAGGGCATCGGCTTCGCCTACTCCAAGCGGGCCGGCGGTCCCGGTCAGTACGCGCACGCCTGCGAGATCGCCCGCGAGCTGATCGGCGAGGACGTCAACGACATCCCCCGGCTGTGGGAGAAGCTGGTCTGGGCGGGCGCCTCCGTCGGCCGCAGCGGGCTGGCCGTCCAGGCCATCGCCGCCTTCGACACGGCGCTGTGGGATCTGAAGGCCAAACGGGCGGGGCTGCCGCTGGCCAAACTGCTGGGCGCGCACCGCGACTCGGTGCGCTGCTACAACACCTCGGGCGGGTTCTTGCACGCGCCGGTCGGTGAGGTGCTGGAGAACGCCTCGGCGGCGCTGGAGCGGGGCATCGGCGGCATCAAGATCAAGGTGGGGCAGCCGGACACGCGGGCGGATCTGGCCCGCGTCCGGGCGGTGCGCGAGCACCTGGGCGACGGGGTGCCGCTGATGGTGGACGCCAACCAGCAGTGGGACCGGCCCACCGCCGCGCGGATGGGCCGGGCTCTGGAGGAGTACGGGCTGACCTGGATCGAGGAGCCGCTGGACGCCTACGACAGCGCCGGGCACGCCGCGCTGGCCGCCGCCCTGGACACGCCGGTGGCCACCGGCGAGATGCTGACCAGCGTGGCCGAGCACGCCGAGCTGATCCGGGCGGGCGGCGCGGACATCATCCAGCCGGACGCGCCCCGGATCGGCGGCATCACGCCGTTCCTGCGGCTGGCGGCGCTGGCCGAGCATCACCGGTTGCAGCTCGCCCCGCATTTCGCCATGGAGATCCACCTGCATCTGGCGGCGGCGTACGGGCTGGAGCCCTGGGTGGAGCACTTCGAGTGGCTGGAGCCGCTGTTCCAGGAACGGCTGGAGATCCGCGACGGCCGGATGCTGGTGCCGGACCGGCCCGGCCTCGGCTTCACGCTGAGTGAGCAGGCCGCCCAGTGGACCGTCGAACGCCGCGAACTGACCGGCTGACCTCCCTCACCACGAGCCGGCCGGCCGGCCGCCCTCACCGCGAGCGGACCGGCCGACTCTCACCACGAGCGGACCGGCCGACTATCACCAGGCGACCTCCAGCGACGACAGGCCGTACACGATGCTGAACGAGCGGAACTCCGGCTCGGTGTCGGTCACGCGCAGGCCGGGGAAGCGGTCGAGCAGGGCGGGGAAGGCGATGCGCATCTCCATCCGGGCCAGCGGCGCGCCCAGGCAGTGGTGCACGCCGTGCCCGAAGGCCACGTGACCGGGCTCGCCCCGGCTGATGTCCAGCCGGTCCGGGTCGGGCAGCAGCGCCGGGTCCCGGTTGGCGGCGGGCAGCGCGCAGGCCACCAGCTCGCCGGCCGCCAGCTTCCTGCCGCCGATCTCCACCTCGGTGGTGGTCACCTTGAAGGTGCCGGAGTGGACGATGCTGAGCCAGCGCAGCAGCTCCTCCACCGTGGCATCGATCCGCTCGGGCTCCTTCCTGAGCAGATCCAGCTGCTCGGGGTGGCGCAGCAGCGCCAGCGTGCCCAGCGAGAGCATGTTGGAGGTGGTCTCGTGCCCGGCGAGCAGCAGCAGGCTGCCGATGCCGATGAGCTCGTCGGCCGACACGTCGTCGCGATGCTCGCGTACCAGCATGCCGAGCAGGTCGTCGCCGGGCTCGGCCAGCTGGCGGGCGACGAGCTCGCCCATGTAGGCGCGCGACTCCAGCTGCGCCTGTACGCGCTCCTCGATCGGCACCGACATGTCGATCGTGCGGGAGGTGCGGTGCTGGAAGCCGGCCCGGTCCTCGTACGGCACGCCCAGCAGCTCGCAGATGACCAGCGACGGGATCGGCAGCGCGAAGGAGCTCACCAGGTCCGCGGGCGAGCCGGCGCGCTCCATCGCGTCCAGGTGATCGTTCACGATGTCCCTGATCCGGGGCTCCAGCCGGCGCATCCGGCGGATCGTGAACTCGGGCGTCAACAGCCGGCGCAGCCGGGTGTGCTCGGGCGGGTCGGTGGTGAGCAGGTTGCCCGCCCGCATGACGGCGAGCTCCTCCTCGGTCATCTTCGGCGCCCCGGGAAGCTCCCCGATGCCCCGCTTGGCGATCTTGAACCGTTCGGCGTCGCTCAGCACCGCGCGCACGTCGGCGTGCCGGGTGACCAGCCACGCGTCGATCCCGAACGGCGTGCTGATGCGGCCGATGCGCTCCTCGTCCCGCATGGCCGCCAGTTCGGGAACCGGATCGAACCCGTCCCTGCGCATGTAGATCGGGAACGTCGATGACTCGCTCACGTGACCCCCTGGATGGCTTCGTGTTCCGGTCTCTACTGTCGACCATGGACCGGCGGGCCGCCAGGGGGGCAGTGATCCTTTTCAGCCGGTGCTGTACCGAGCGTGCCGGGCGGCGGCGGTCAGCGCCGTCGCCCTGGCGGCCTCGGTCGGCGTGAAGGGCAGTCCCGGCCGCCTGATCAGCAGCGCCCGGTCAGGGTTGACGGAGATCACCATGGTGGTGTTGAGCTCGGCGCCCTCGTCCACGGTGTCGCCGGGACGCCGCCACTCGACCTCGGAGACGCGCAGCAGCTCGGCGATGGCCTCGGGCAGCCGGTCGGGATCCGCGCCCACCCGCTGCGCCAGCACCAGCGCCTGCACCGCCGGGTCGGTCAGATCCTTGACCTGCGCCGGCACGATGATGACGTCATGCCCGCCCGCCTCGGACAGCGCGGCGCTGAGCACGCCGGGCGCCAGGTCCCGGGGCGCCTCGACGACGAACTCGTCCAGGGCGTCGCAGCCGGCCGGGGTGATGGCGCTGCTGCCGGTCGGCGCGATGTGCAGCGCCAGGATGTCGCAGCGCAGCCGGCCGAACGCGGCCGCGACCGCGGCCAGGCGGCCCGGACGCTCCACCACCCGCATGCGGACGCGCCACAGGGCCATCGCGGACCCCGCGTCGTCCGCCACCGGAAGGGTCGGCCCTTGCCGGGGCTTCCTGCCGGGCAGGCCGAGCCGCTTGTGGATCGCGGTGCCGGTGATCAGGGCCACCCCGAGCCCGACGAGCACGAGCGGGCCCGGCTGCTCGTGCCCGAGCAGCGTGGCCAGGAGATGCGCCACGCCCACCGCGAAGAACAGCGCGGCCAGCTCCAGGATCTCCCGTCGCCAGGAACGCGCGTGATGCTGGAGGTGGTGCCCGCCGGTACGTACGTGAACCGTCCTGTGTGCATCGCTCATGAGACCAGTTTGGCTACGCACTGTTACCGGAAGGAGATCGAAGTGATTGCGGCGGCATTAAACGGTGTGCACCGCCCGGCCCCGCACCACCGTCAGCCGGTCGGCTCTTCGGCGGGCACGATGACGCGCCAGGCCGCCGGGTGCAGGGTCCAGGTGCGGCGGGGTGCGGGTGGGGAGAGCTCGCCGTCGGCGTTGGCCGGGACCGGCTCGCCCTCGACGGTGATCGTGGTGCCCCTGACGGTGAGCACGTCGCCGCGTTCGGGGTGCTTGCCGCGCCGCAGCAGCGCCCCGAACGCCAGCCGCGCCAGCGGGGACACCGCGTAGGAGACGAAGACGTCGGCGAGGCCGTCGTCGGGGCGGGCGTGCGGGGCCAGCGGGGTGCCGCCGCCGATGGAGACGCCGTTGCCGACGCCCACCATGAGGACGCGCCTGCGGCCGTCGCTGACGAGCTCGTCGTCCACCCGCACGCGCAGCCGCCAGCCTCGGGTACGCGCCCCGGCGAGCAGAGCGCCCACCGCGTACGCGGCCCGGCGCAGCACCGGCTTGAGCGCGGCGGCCTGCTCCGAGGCCCGGGCCCCGACGCCGACGTGCACGGCGTTGACGACGATCCCGCCCTCGCCGTCCACGAGCAGGTCCAGCGCCCGCTCCCGCCCTCGGGCGACGGCCTGGGCCGCCGCGCGGGGGTCGAGCGGGATGCCGAGGGCGCGCGCCAGGTCGTTGCCGGTGCCCAGCGGCACCAGCCCGATCGGGCGGGTGGCGAGCTCGTCCCTGGCCAGCAGGGCCGCCACCACGGCGTGCACGGTGCCGTCGCCGCCGAGGACGACCGGGATCCGGCCGGGGTGCTCGCCGAGGATCCGGCCGAGGTCGCCGGGCTCCGCCACGTCACACGCCAGCACGTCGGCGTCGTCGGCCAGCGTGGCCAGGACCTTTTCGCAGGTCTGCCCGTCGACGCCGCCCGCCGCCGGGTTGCCGATCACCAGGAGCCTGCGTGGTTCAGCGGGAGGAGTCATGGCCGCCAGGTGCCCTGGATCGCGCGGCTCTAACTGTTCTTGCGGGCGATGGAGGCGTTCAGCGCGGTGGCGAACCCCGTCCACGCCGCGTAGGGCACGAGCAGCAGGCCCGCGGTGCGGTCGGCGCGGGCGGCCTGCCGGACCAGCATCAGGTTGGAGGCGTTGAGCACGATGATCTCGGCGAGGGCGAGCCGCGGGGACCTGGCCCTGAAGAACAGCGCCGGCCAAGCGGCGTTCAGCGCCAGATTGGCGGCCAGGGTGCGGGTCAGCGCGTCTCGCTCGGCGCCTTCCGCGCTGGTCAGGGCGCGGGCTCCGCCGTAGGCGATGAGGGCGTACAGCGGGTTCCACACCAGGGGGAACACCTGCGCCGGCGGCTGCCACGAGGGCTTGCTCAGCCGCCGGTACCAACGCGAGCCCGAGCGGGTCGCCAGCGCGCCCACGGCGGCCGTGGTGGCGGTGGCGAGGGCGGTGGCGATCAGCGTCTTGTTCATGGGGTTCATGGGCTGAGCCCTGCCCGTGAGAGCGGGCGTCTATCAGGGATCACGGGCGGGCTCGCCTCCGACGGCCACGCTCTCAGCGGATGGGCAGCTCCCTGAAGCGGAGGCGCTCGACCACCGGCCGGCCGTCGCGGTCCAGGCACACCCGGGCGCTGCCGGACGTGTTCTGGACGATCCGCCTGACGCCGAGGGCGTCGAACAGCGGCCAGTCCGGCAGCCAGCCCGGCCTGACCGTGTACGTGGCGCACTCCTCCGACCAGTCGTCGTCCCACCACGGGTCGGCGGCCACGGGCCCGGCCGACAGCAGCACAGTGGTGGCGGCGATGGCGAATGCGCCGATGGCGTGTTTGAACATGGCATTCTCCTGCTGGATGTCGATCATGTCGTGCAGAGTGATCGATACCCGGAGTGACCTCTCGATTACGTCATGCTTTTGATAATGCTGGCTGAGGTAGAGTCGAAGTACCGAGGATCTCTTGTGCGCCGGCATTCGGTCGGCGTCGCCCCCGGCGATAGACGCTCTGGCTCCGGTTCCCGTGAGCCTCGACAGGCCGGCGATCACGATACTGACTCTCACTCCCGACTCGGCTCTCCCGACCACGGTCCACCTTTCCGGCGAGATCGACATCTTCACCAGTCACGCCCTGCGCCGACGGCTCCTGCGCACCCTGCAGCACAGCACGGACCGGCTGGTCCTGGACCTGTCCAGCCTGGTGTTCTGTGACACCGCCGGGCTCGGCGTGCTGATCGGCATCCAGAGCCGGGCCAGGTCGCAGGGCATCACCGTCGTCCTGGCCGCGCCACGTCCGTACATGTCGGGACTGCTGCGCATGACCGGGCTGGACCGCAGCTTCACGATGGCGTGACCTCCGACGAGGGGGACGGCCGGCCGCGCGCGAGCGGCCGGCCGTTTCGTTGTCCTGGACCCCATCCCCGGCCCGGTCACCCTGCCCGCCGTCGCCGTCCCCTGACACATCGTGCAATCAGCGATCAAGCGGCGTGCAATGACCGGTCGCTACGTTCGGCGGAGATCTGTCGAGCCGGAGAGCGGGAGCATCGGTGAGTGTGGGGCAGGGCATGCTGATGGCATTGCTGATCACCGGCGGCACGGCGCTGATCCTGGCGGGCGTCGGACTCCCGTTCCTGATCAGGTCACGTGACGCGCGACGCCTGCTGGCCACCGGCCTGCCGGCGCAGGCGGTGGTCGAGACGATGAGCGACACCGGCCTGACCGTCAACGGCCGGCCGGTCGTCACCTTCGACCTCACCGTGAGCGTCCCCGGCACGCCGCCCTACCCCCTCTCCCACCGCCAGTCCGTGCCGCGCATCCCGCCGGACAGGGTGGCGCCCGGGGCCGTCCTACCGGTCAGGGTCGACCCGGCCCGCCACGACCGCCTCCGCATCGACTGGCCCACCTGACGCCCGCTCCGGCCCGGCCGCTGACGCCACCTCACCGTTTAATTCGGGATATATCCCGAAATACAGAGAAGCGTGGATCGTAAAGTTTTCAACGTTGCTGAATCGTGACAGCCATGCTGTCGGCGTACCTCGTAACGGCCGCGTCACATCAGACAGAAAAGCTCTGAAGAGCGGCCGGAACGAGAGAAGCCGAGGCTCCACACAATGTCCAGGAAAATGTCCATCAAAAGGAAGTACGCCGGTACGAAAAAGGCACTGTCCCGCGGTCTCGCCCTCATCGCGCTCGGTTATCTCATCGCCACGTTCATCACCCAGGGCGCCGGGTCGGCGGACGAGGTGTCCAGCGTCATCGCCGGCGTCACCTTCCTGCTGACCAGCCTCGGCCTGGTCAGGTTCGGCGCCGAGGCGCCGGCGCGCAAGCCCTCGCGGAAGGGCGCCACCAAGCCGGCCGCGCACGCGCCTTCGGACCCCGCACTCATCAGAACGGCGGGAGATTCCAACGGCGCCCTCGTGCCGCTGGGCTGGCTGCTGATCGACGGCTGCAGTGAAATTTCCACCATGACTGGATTTAAATCGATAAAGGACTTGTGCGGATGTCTGCCGAACAACCTGCCACTCGCCCTTTTCACGCTGCCCACCGGAAATGCGCCCCACCCCGGCTGGGTCACCCCCGGCCGGCTCGTGGTCATCTGCGGCATCGGCATGGTCTGCCCCGCCTGACACCCCGCCGTACGACGCCGACCGGATCCCGGTGGGATCCGGTCAGGCACGTGCCGGGGGCGGCGGGCCGGGCCGGCCGCCGGTGAGCGTGTCCTCCGGGCGCAGCGGCACGTTCGCCTCCTTGATGTAGTAGGTACGCAGCCGCGACGACTCGCGCAGCAGCCGGTGGAGATAGCGCCCGAGCAGCGCCACCGCCGCCACCGTGAGCCCGGTGAGCAGCACCTGGGTCGCCGCGAGCGCGCTGCCGCCCGCCACCCCGGCATAGCCGAGGGCCGCGAGCACCAGCGCCAGGCAGCCGCCCAGCGCCCCCGCCGCGTAGACGGCGGCCAGCGGACGCCAGGAGAAGCCGAAGAACAGCTCGAAGGAGTGCGCCGCCAGCCTGGCCACGCGCAGTTTGGACCGGCCCGCCGTCCGGGGGCGGTGCGTGACCGGCGTGACCGCGTACCGGGCGCCGACCAGGGGCACCGCCGGGATGAACCAGGGCAGCCGCAGCTCCGTGATCGTCTGGGCCAGGCCGGTGCGGACCAGCCTGAACGTGGAGGCGCCGCGCGGCATGTCGATGCCGAACAGCCGCCGGGCCGTCCAGTGCAGCCCGGCCGAGCCGCCCCTGCGGACCAGCGGATCGCGCCGGCCACGCCGCTCGCCGAACACCACGTCGTAGCCCTGCGCGGCCTTGTCGAGCAGGGTCCAGATCTCCTCCGGCGGCACCTGAAGGTCCGCGTCGCACTGGACCGTCCAGGGCCGGCCCGCGTAGCTGAATCCGGCGGCCATCACGGCGTCGATGCCGAAGTTGCGGGTGAAGGACAGGTAGCGCACCCTCGGGTCGGTCTCGGCCAGGCGGCGGAGCCGGTCGAGGGAATCGTCGGTGCTGCCGTCGTCGACGAAGAGGATCTCCAGCTCGCCGACCTCCTTCAGCGCCTCGACGAGCTCACGGTGGGCGGCCTCGACCTGCGCTCCCTCGTTGAAGCAGGGCACCAGCACGGTCAGCCCCGACGGCTCGGTCGTCACATGCGTCTCCTCAGCGCGAGTCCCAGCACGAATCCCTGCGCGCCCAGCGCGTACACCGCGCCGGCGGCCCCGGCGAGCGGGACGGTGAGCGCGCCCAGCGCGGCCACCGCCGCCCAGGCGAGGACGGCGGCCCTGGCGCTGTGGCGCAGGCCGCTCTTGCCGGAGTTCTCCAGCACGAATACGCCGAAGCTCGCCAGCGTGTTGGCGGGCAGCAGCGACGCCAGCAGCACGGCCAGGGCGAGCAGCGAGCGGGTCCCGGCCACGCCCGCGGCCAGCGCCGCCCCCGCGAGGACCAGCCAGAGGGCACTGGTCACGATGGCCAGGTCCGCGACGCGCCTGCCGAACGTCCGCGCCCGCGCGGAGCCGCCCGAGGTCATCCACAGCGCCAGCCGGGGCTGGTAGATCCGCTGCACGGTGTAGACGACGGACGCGGCGAAGCCCCAGCCGAGGATCATCAGGTAGAGGTCGCCGCTCTGCCCGGCGTGGGCGGAGAGCGACAGCTCCACGAAGAGCGTCCCGACGATGGCGTTGCTCATCACGTCGGCGGCGCCCATCAGCAGCACCGTGCCGGCCAGCAGGCCGCGCAGCGCCCGGCGGGAGCCGGCGGCTCGCGGCAGCCCGCGCAGCAGGACAAGGTTGAGCACGGTGACCAGGGCCAGCAGCCCGGCCAGGTAGCCGGTCGGCCGCAGGTGCGCGGTGAACGCCAGCCCGGCCAGGGCGATCATGCCCAGGCCGAGGAGCGAGAAGTGGACGGTGTCGTAGGTGTAGCGGCCGAGGGCGCGGTGCACCGCCACGCCCAGCGAGCCGCAGCCGAGGCCGATGTAGTAGGCGATGGCCAGCAGGTAGATCGTGACGGTGGAGCCGGGCGCGAGGACGAGCCCGGCGGCGGCGGCCACGGTGAAGGGCAGCGGCACGTACGCGACGACCGCGCGGAGCAGGCCCGCGAGCTGCTCACGGGTACGGGAGGCGCGCGGGATGAGGGTGAGCGCCGCCTTCTCCGGACCCGACTGCACCACCATGCACAGCCAGCCCACGGCGCCGACGGCGGCCGCGTAGGCGTTGAAGTCCTCCCGGCTCCAGGCCGCGACCAGAACGCCCGAGGACCCGTACAGCAGCAGCCGGAAGGTGGCCCGGCCACCCAGCAACGTGAGCAGCCGGCGCACCCCGATCCGGTGCGCGGCGACGGCGGTCATTCCGTGTCCAGGTCGGCTGCCACGACGTGGCGCAGGGGGCGGTCGCCGGTCTCCAGGTAGGTGAGCAGGGCCTGGTGGATGCGCTCGTCGCCGAACCGGGCGCGTACCCCCGGCAGGGACGGCCCCTTGTCCACCCCGAACAGCGCGCAGAACAGGGCTCTGACCTGGTCGGTGGTGAACGACTCCGGCAGCGTGAGCAGGCTCTCGACCGCCTGTCTGGCGGGCGGCGGCGCCTCGGGCGCCGCGAGCCAGGTGGTGGGCCGGCCCGCGGTGGCGAGCCAGCGTCGCAGGTGGCCGACGCGTTCGACCACGAAGGGCTCGGTACGCCCCAGCCTGGCCAGGGCGAGGCCGGGGTCGTAGCAGGTGGCGTGCAGGGCGGCGCACACCTGGGAGAACGCGGGCGGCACGGCGAGGGGGACGTCGCTGACCCGTTCGACGGCGGCCCGCGACTCGGCCGAGGTGGCGGCGCCCGCGACGAGCGCGTCGAACCCCTTGTACCAGCGGGCGAGCGTGGCCCGGTCCGGTGCGTCCGGACTCTCCCCGGCGCTCTCGCGCACCCACCGGACCATGGGAGCCGACATGTAGGCCGCGAGCGGGTCGCCGTCCACGGACGCAAGCCGACGCGAACCGGGCGCGGAAGGCGAGCCAGGCGAGAGAGACGACCCGGGCCCGGAAGACAGGCCGGACGCGCGAGACGAGCCGGGCGCGGAAGACGACCCGGGCGCGCGAGACAAGCCGGGCGGGGAAGGCAGGCCGGACGCGCGAAGCGAGCCGGGGGCGGGAGGTGGGGCGGGGCGGAAGACGGCGCCGCAGGAGCGGCAGGAGTAGCGGATCGGGCGCAGCCGCCGGGCGATCAGGGCGGGGTGCGGGTGCCCGCATTGCACGCAGGTCATGGGCTCGTCCACGGGGATCACAGCGGCGGTCACGGGGGTCACAGGGGCACGGCCAGCGCGGCGGAGGGGACGAGGTCGGCGCCGAGGGCGCTCTTGGCCTCGGCCTGCCCCTTGCCGAGGACGAGTCCGGTCTTGCCGGACGCCGTCGCCCATTCCACCATGCGGACATAGCCGTCGAAATAGAGGTGCTTACGGCCACCGTCCTCGGGCAGCCGGGCCCCCCAGCTCAGGCAGATGGGCCAGTCAGGGTGGTCGAGGATCAGGGAGAGCCCGATCAGCCGCCCGTCGTCGCGGTAGCTGATGGCCACGACCTCGTCGCCGCCGACGAGGGCATCGAGGTAGGGCAGCGGCAGCGGGGCGAGCGGGAAGAGCCGGCTGCGGTGCTTGAGGTCGTTCTCGGCGCGCAGCTCGGCGGCCTCGGCTCCGCTCACCAGGTCGCGGGCCGGTCCGACCTGGATGGACAGGCTGGGATCGGCGGCGAACTTCTTGGCCCGCCGCCGCAGGGACTCCCGGCGGGCGCGGTCGAGCAGGGCGTACCAGTCCCCTACGCCGCTCCACGGGGTCGCGAGCCGGGCCAGCGGCGCGGTGGGGAGGGTGACCCGGACCCGGCCGGGCAGCAGCTCGGGCTCGCCGGGCGACACCTCCCGCCACACGGTGCCGCGCCAGCCCGCGCCCAGCTCGCGGCGCAGGCCGCGCAGGCACCCGCGCAGCAGCTCCCGCCGCTGTTCGGGGGCCGGGTCGCCGGCGAACCACCAGCCTTTCTGGGAGCGGTTCGCCGGCGCGTGGACGTCCAAGATGCCCGCGACATCGCGGCGACCCGCGTAAGCGCCCCGGTGCGGCCTGATGCCGCGCAGGGACACCGACACCGCGCCGATCGCGGTGCCCGCCTGTCTCAGCACGGTGAGCAGCAGCGGCGCCTGGGCGGCCCAGGCGTAGGCGCGCAGCAGGTCGTACCGCCAGGTCACGCACTGGCGGGCGGCGCCGCGCAGCTCTTCCCAGTCGGCGGGCTCGGGGTCGTGGCGGGGGTCGAGGATCTGCAGGGTGAGGCTCATCCCATCGCCCACCGGGGCACGGCGACGAGCTTCAGCGGGACGTACTCGAAGCCCAGTGAGGTCTTGATCTCCACCCTGCCTCTGCCGAAGAGCACCCGCTGGCCGCCCGCGTCGATCGCCCGGCGGACGATGCGGGCGTGCACGTCGAAGTAGAGGTCCTTGCGGCCGCCCTCCTCCGGTCGCAGCGCCGCCCACGGCCCGCTGACCGGTGCGGTCGGGTGCTCGTACACGATCCCGAAGGCCAGTAACCGCTGCGCCGAGTGGTAGGAGATGACGGAGACGTCGTCGCGCGGGAGCAGGCTGCCGAAGTACGCGGGAGGCAGCGGGGGCCGGGGGTCGAAGCGGGCGGCCAGCCGGGCGGTGTGCACCCGGTTCAGCTCGGCCATCTCCGCCGGGTCGAGGTCGTCGCGCTTGCTTCCCTCGCGCACCTCCAGGTCGCCCGCCTGGGCGATGGCGGTGATCTGGCGGCGCAGCGTCTTTCTGCGGTTCTTGCTGAGCGAGCTGATCCAGCCCTCTGTCGTGGGCCAGGTCAGCCGCAGGAAGGTGCTGCCGGGAGAGTCTCGCGTGATCGCGCCACGGCGGGCGACCAGGGACAGCTGAGGCACGTCCACCATGCGATAGAGCACTCCGGCCAGACCCCAGCCGAGCAGACGGGCCGCCGCCCGCTCGAACCGCGCCAGCAGGCTCCGGCGCGTCTCGGCCGGCACGTCCGCGCCGAAGTGCCAGGTCGGACCGTTCGAATGACCGGGCAGGCGGACGTCGAGGACGATCGGCTCCCGGCGCGGGCGCGGCGCGCGGCTGGAGTGCGGCCGTCTCAGCCCGATGTAGACCGCGCCGACCATCCCCACCACTCGCCCGTCGTCGTGGCACAGGGCCAGCAGCGGGCGGGCCCACGAGTCCTCGGACGACGCCGCGATCACGTCGTACGCCCAGATGGCGGACAGGCCCTCGGCCTGCCGGAACTCCTCCCAGCCAGGTGGCTCGGGGTCTCGGCAGGGGTCCAGAAGGCTCACTTTCACGCGGTAACCCTCGATGGCGAAATCATCACAACATGGACACAGACTCTCATTGAGTGAGGATCTTCCCAGATGACTCATGCTGTGATCAACCGTGGCGCCTGACCATGGCGTTCAGCACCTTGAACACAACAACCGTCAAGAGGTGGCAATGAAGGTCGGAGTGACCGGCGGAAACGGATTTATTGGCCGATACGTGTGCGAAGAACTCGTCACCAGGGGCCACATTCCGCTCGTGTTCGATCACCGGGGACGCGCGGGCAGCGACCTGCCCTGGGAACTCATGCGCGGTGACATCCGCGACGCCACCGCCATGACGGAGCTCGCGGCCCACTGTGACGCGATCATCCACCTGGCGGCCGTGCTCGGCACGCAGGAGACCATCACCAACCCACGGCCGGCCGCCGAGACCAACCTCATCGGCGGCCTCAACTTCCTGGAGGCCGTCGCCCAGTACGACCTGCCCGGCGTCTACATCTGCGTCGGCAACCACTGGATGGACAACAGCTACTCCATCTCCAAGACGGCCGTGGAACGTTTCGTCCGCATGTTCAACGCCCACCGTGGCACCAAAGTGAACAACGTTCGCGTTGTAAACGCTTACGGCCCGCGCCAGCAGGCCGCGCCGCCGTTCGCCTCCGGCAAGGTGCGCAAGATCACCCCGGCGGTGATCTGCCGCGCGCTGAGCGGCATGCCGGTCGAGCTGTACGGCGGCGGCACGCAGGTCTCGGACATGGTCTGGGTCGCCGACGTGGCCCGCACCCTCGTGGCCTCGCTGGAGACGGCGGCGGCGGGAACGGTCCTCGACCACGTCGTCGAGGTCGGCCCCACGACCTCCGCCACCATCCGGGAGGTCGCCGAGCTCGTCATCGACATCTGCGTGGCCCGCGGCTATCCCCGGGTGCCCATCGCCGACCTGCCGATGCGCCCCGGCGAGACGCCCGACACCGCCGTCACCGCGAACACCGAGACCCTGCTGTCGGTGGGCATCGAGCCGAGCTCGCTGGTCTCGCTCGAGGACGGCATGGCCAAGACGGTGGACTGGTTCATCGAGACCCGCGGCGTTCACTGGAACACCCCGGTGACGACCGCGTGAGGCGACTGGTCATCCTGGGCGGGTCGGACGGCACGATCAGCTCCTTCCGGGCCGCCCGGCGGCTCGGGTTCGGCACCGTCTGCGTCGACCTGCGCGCCGACGCCCCCGGTGTCGCCGAGGCGGACGAGTTCCTGCACCTGAGCACCCGCGACGTGGACGCGGTGAGCGCGGCCCTGGCGGGCCGTGCCGACCTGGTGGGACTGCTCGCCCCGGGCAGCGACATCAACCTGCCGTCCCTGGTGGAGCTGGCGGGGCGGCTCGGGCTGCCCTGCGGGCTGTCCCCGGACGCGCTGCGGGCCTCGGTGGACAAGGCGTACTTCCGCGAGGTCTGCGACCGGCTCGGCCTCGGCGGGCCGCGCCACGTCAGCGGCTCCGCCGCCCAGGTCCTGCGCGAGGCCGTACGGCTGAGCTTCCCGGTCATCGTCAAACCGGTGGACTCCGGCAGCTCCAGGGGCATCACCGTGTGCGCCGCCGCCGGTGCGCTCGGCCCCGCCGTGGCGGCCGCCGCGGCCGCCTCACCCTCGGCCACGGTGATCGCCGAGGAGCTGGTGACCGGCCAGGACCTGTGCGGCGAGGCGTTCCTCCAGGACGGCGAGGTGGCCCTGCTCGGGCTCAGTGACCGGGTGGTCGAGGCCCCCCAGGTCGTCGCCGTCGGCCACGACATGGCCCCCCGCGACCCGGCGCTGGTCAAGGAGGTCACCCGGCAGCTCGAACTCGTCTGCGCCGAGGTCGGCTATACCGACGGCCCGCTGAACCTGGACCTGTTCGTCACCGGCGACGGCGTCGTGCTGATCGAGATGGGCGCGCGGATCGGCGGCAACGGCATGGGGGAGGCGCTCGGCCTGATGTACGGCGTCGACACCGTGGCCGCCGCCGTCCAGCTCGCCACCGGCCGGCGCCCCGACCTCACCCCCCGCTGGAACAGGCACGCCTCCGTCCGCATGCTGCGCGCCGGGCACGCCGGCACGCTGGTGTCCTTGGACGGCCTGCCGGCAGCGCTGGCCCTGCCCGGCGTGGCCGACGTGCTGGTCACCGCCTCGCCGGGCGATCGGGTCATGCCCTACACCGAGTGCCGGGCCAAGCTCGGGTACGTGCTCGCCTCGGGCGCCTCGGCCGACGCGGTCGCGAGCGTACTGGCCCAGGTCGAGGAGCTGGTCACGGTCGGCGTCGATGCCGGGTAGGTTCTCCGCGGCCCGGTGGGAGCGGGCTTACCGCAGGGTCGTCCGGACGGCTTTCGGCAGGGTGCCGTTCTACCGTGACCAGTGGGCGGCGGCGGGGCGGGCGCTCGACGAGCCCGAGGCCACCCCCTCCGCCGCGCTGGCCGGTCAGCTGCACCGGCTGTGCCCGTTCGCGCTGCCCTTCGACGCCTCCCAGGAGCCGTCGCTGTGGATCGGCGACGGGCGGGAGCTGCGGGACGTGCTCGCCCTGACGGGCGCGCCCCGCCGGACCCCGGTGCTGGAGGTGCGTCCCGCCGTGCTCGACCGGCGGACTCTCACCCCGGCCGGTCCCCGGTACGGGGTGCTGCTGGCCCCGGACGCCCGGGTCGTCGACGAGGACCGGCGCCACGCGCTGAACGCCGCCGCGCACGAGCTCGCGTCGCGGGCCGGGCGGGCGATCGTGGTGGGCGAACGGTCCGCCCTCGACGCGATCCTGCCGGAGCTCGACGGAGTCCAGGTGCACACCGTCGAGCGCATGACCGTGGCACTCGCCGTACGGGATGCTCGTCTCGGGGACGCGCCGGGTGCCCGGCCTGGAGACGTACAAGATGCCCGGCGCGGGGACGTACAGGATGCTCGGCGCGGGGACGTACAGGATGCTCGGCGCGGGGACGTACAAGATGCTCGGCGCGGAGACGTACAGGATGCTCGGCGCGGGGACGCGCGGGGTGTTCGGGCCGTAGTCGTTCATGATCCGCATCTTGGTTATTTCGCCGGGGTCCATCCCGCGTGCGGCCGGATTCACCTGCTGTGGCGGCGTTTTCACGCTCGGCCGGCAGGGCGGGCGGTGGCCGTCACGGCACTGCGCCGGCGAAGACCTGTGCTGGTCGGCGTCGTCCCGGACGGCGCCGAAGCACTGGACACACTGATCACGGCCGGCTGCCCCGAGCACGGCACCCCGATTCTCTCCACACACTGACTGGGATCCGCATGCTGTCCACTTCGTCCTCGTTCTGGCGGGACAACCGCGTCGCACTGCCGCTGGGCGCCCTGGCGGTGGCGCTGGCCGCCCTGGTCAGGTTCGTCATCCCGTACGAGCGGGAGATCTCCTCGGTCTGGATGCTGCTGGTCAAGGTGACCCCGCAGCTCGCCGCGCTCGCCTGCGTCGCCTGGCTGGACGTGGCGTGGGCCCGGCGGCTGCGGCTGCATCTGGTGGCGCTGCCCGCGATCTTCCTGGGCTTCCTCTGCTACTTCGTGCCCGCGACGTTCATGACCGCGCTCGACATGGTCGACGGCACGGCCGAGTTCGAGGACCTGTATCTGCACGTCGTGGTGTTCGTGCCGTTCATCATGATCGCGCTCGCGCTGGCCTACCGGGTCGGCGGCGGCTCGCGCGAAGGCGTGCTACGGGTCGGCGCGGCCATGACGATCCTGCAGCTGTCCGGCCTGGAGGACCTGGTGGCGGTGATGCTGAACAGCAGGCTGGACGGGATTCCGGAGGTCTGGGACTGGGCGCACCACATCACGGTCCGGCTGGGGCACGTGGCGACGCGGAACGAGGCGTACGCCTTCATCGCGGTGCACGTGGTCCTGGCCGTGCTGGCCCTGGCGGTGCCGAGGCGGCTGTTCGCCGCGCTCGGCCGCCGGCTCCGGCCGGGACGACGCCCGGCCGGATGAGCTAGCCCCACACCTCGCGGGCGGTCTCCACGATCAGGGCCAGCTTGGCGAACTGCTGGTCGGCGGTGAGCTCGTTGCCCTCGACGGTGGAGGAGAAGCCGCATTGCGGCGACAGGCAGAGCTGGTCCAGGTCGACGTACTTGGCGGCCTCGTCGATGCGGCGCTTGAGCGCGTCCTTCGACTCCAGCTCGCCGTGCTTGGTGGTGACCAGGCCGAGCACCACCATCTTGCCCTCGGGCACGTAGCGCAGCGGCTCGAAGCCGCCGGAGCGCTCGTCGTCGAACTCCAGGAAGAAGCCGTCCACCGCGAGCTCGCCGAACAGCGCCTCGGCGACGAAGTCGTAGCCGCCCGAGGCCGCCCAGGAGGAGCGGAAGTTGCCCCGGCACATGTGGGTGGTGATCGTCATGCCCTCGGGCTTGGTGGCGAGCGCGGCGTTGATCTGCTTGATGTAGCGCAGGTGCATGTGCTCGGCGTCGTCACCGCGCTCGGTGAGCTCGGCCCGCTGGGAGGGGTCGTTGAGGTAGGCCAGACTGGTGTCGTCGAACTGCAGGTAGGTGCAGCCCAGCGCGCCGATCCTGCGCACCTGCTCGGCGTAGGCGGCGCTGAGGTCGGCCCAGAACTCCTCGACGTCCGGGTAGACGGCCGGGTCGATGGCGGCGGGGCCGCCCCGGTAGTGGACCATGCTGGGCGAGGGGATGGTCAGCTTGGGCACGGCCGTGGTGACGGTGTCCCGCAGGAACGTGAAGTCGTCGCCGAAGATCGGCTCGGTGACCCTGATCTTGTCGTGCACGCGCAGCGCGGCGGGGGTGAACTCGATGTCGCCCTGCTCGTTGTGGAACCGGACCGTGATGTTCTCGTCCGACGCGGTGCCGATGCCGCTCAGCCGGTGGATGAAGTCCATGTGCCAGGAGTTCCGGCGGAACTCGCCGTCGGTGGCCGACTGCAGGCCGATCTCCTCCTGCCTGCGCACGACCTCGCGGACGGCGTCGTTCTCGACCTCGCGCAGCTCCTGGCCGGTGAGGGTCTGCCTGGCCTCCAGCAAGGTCGCCGGGCGCAGCAGGCTGCCGACGTGGTCCGCGCGGAACGGGGGTGTGGTGCGCATGCGAATCTCCTTGAGGGGGACGTCACTGTCAAAAGTAGAGCGGCGGGACCGGCCTGGCCACAGGGTCCTAGGACGTGCCGTATCGTGCCCTGATCTGGGCCTTGAGCAGCTTGCCCGCCGCGTTCCTGGGTAACTCGGGGACGAGTTCCACGTGCTTGGGGATCTTGTAACGGGCGAGCCGGCCGTCCAGATGGGCGACCAGGTCGCCGGGCTGTTCGGTCCGGCCCGGCCGCAGCACGATGAGGGCCTTGCCGACCTCGCCCCACCGGTCGTCGGGGACGCCGATCACGGCGCACTCGGCCACCGCGGGATGGCCGTACAGGGCGCTCTCCACCTCGGCCGGGTAGATGTTCTCCCCGCCGGAGATGATCATGTCGTTGATCCGGTCGGAGATACGCACGTAGCCCTCCTCGTCGGCGACGCCGACGTCACCGGAGCGCAGCCACCCGTCGTCCGACAGCACCTTGCTCGTCTCCTCGGGCCGCCGCCAGTAGCCCGGCGTCACGTTCGGCCCCTGTACGTGGACCTCGCCCGGCTCGCCGGGAGCCGCGGCCGAGCCGTCCGTGGCGACCAGCCTGACATCGGAGAAGAAGCACGGCACACCGGCTGAACCGGCCTTGGCCACCGAGTGCTCCGCGCCCAGGAACAGGGCGCCCGGCGCCGTCTCGGTCAGGCCGTACCCCTGCAGGAACGTCAGCCCGCGCTCCTGGTAGGTCCGGATCAGCGGCTCGGGGACCGGCGCGCCGCCGCACAGCAGGTGGCGCAGGCTGGACAGATCGGCGTCCGGCCAGCGCGGCGACTGGGCGAGGAAGGTGAACATGGCGGGCACCCCGAACATCACGGTGACCCGTTCGGCCTCGATCAGGTCGAAGGTGGCGGCCACGTCGAAGGACTCCTCCAGGATGGCCCTGCCGCCCTTGAGCACGGTCGGGATCAGCGTCTGGGCCAGCGCCGCGATGTGGAACAGCGGCGCGCTGACCAGCGTCACCTCGTCGTGCGCGAGGGGGACGTCGACCAGCAGGTTGAAGGTGTTCCAGAGCAGGTTGCCGTGGGTGAGCACGGCGCCTTTGGGCCGGCCCGTGGTGCCCGAGGTGTACATGATCAGGCAGGGGTCGTCGTGGGTCACCGGCTCGTCGATCGGCTCCGGGTCGCCGGAGGCGAGCAGGTCCTCGTACGCGGTCGCGAGCACGTGGCGGCCCGGCAGTCCGGCGCCGTCGTGCCCGTCCCCCAGCAGGATGACCTCCGCGCCGGCGTCCTCGACGATGTGGCGCAGTTCGGGTGCGGTCAGGCGGGTGTTCAGCGGGACGAAGATCGCCCCCAGCGCTCCGGCGGCGAAGAACGTCTCCACCAGCGCCGGATGGTTGGCTCCCAGGTAGGCGACCCGGTCGCCGCGCCGCACGCCGAGCTCCGCGAGGGCGTGGGCCAGCCGGTTGGTCCTGATGTGCAGGTCGCGGTAGGTCCGGTGCAGGCCGCAGTGCGTCAGCGCCACCTTGTCCGGCGACATCCGCGTCCTGCGGGCCGGCCACGAGCCCAGCCCTTGATTCCGCATCCGCACTCCTCCACGGTCTCCGCCAACAAGCTAGGCCACTTCGCTACGGCTGTCACCGTTCTGCCTAACTTTGCTGGCATACGTCCGGAACGGTGTCCAGGATGCGGGCGGTGATCTCCACCGCCTCCGGCTGGAACCGCTCGTGCAGCACATGGCAGACCCGCTGCGCCTTCTCGGCCGGCCAGTCGTGCGGCAGGTAACGCAGCGGCAGCCGGGGATCGGCCCTGATGATCTGCAGCCACTCGGTGAGCAGCGTCAGCGAGCGGGCCAGGTCGTCCGGCGCGGCGACCTCGGGATCGGCCCGGTCCCACCGCCGCAGGAACGCCTCGTAACGCCGCCCCAGCCCGGCCAGGTCGTAGGCGTCGCCGATCAGCGCGTGCATGTCGGTGGGGTGCCTAGGCTCGGCCGAGAACACCTTGACCCCGGCGCCGATCCCGTCGATCACCCGGGCCGGGTCGACGTCGCCCGGCGCGATCCACAGCCCGTTCTGCAACGGCCCGAACCCGGCCCAGATCAGCCGGGAGCGCAACTCGTGCCGCTGCCGCTGCCACGACTCCGGCAGCGAGAACCCGACGAGCGTCCACCGGTCCTCGCCGGCGTCGTTGACGACCCCGCTGTGCCAGATGCGCCGCTCGCCGTCCTTGAGCACCTCGGTGCTCAACGGGGTGAGCCCGAAGTACATCCGCCGCCCGGCCCGCTGACGGCGCAGCAGCCCGCGGTTGACCATCCGGGTCAGCGTGGAGCGGGTCGCCTCCTCGGAGATCCCGACCCGGGCGAACGCCTCGATGAAACTGCCGGAGGACACGCAGATCCCCCGGCCGAACACGTGGTCGCCGAGGAACGTCAGGATCACCGACTGGGGACGCAACCCGCCCTCCCGTCCCTGTGCCATCACAGCCCGCTTCCGACACATGTTGGGCATTGTCTTGACAGCCGTAATCTACCTGCCTATGTTCAGGGCCACATCGCGGGTCCGGGAGGTCCAGATGCGCAGGCTTCTTCCATCCATGGCGTGCCTCGTACTGGCCCTGGCGGCCTGCGGCGGCAACGGCGGTGCGGGCTCGGGCGCCGGCGCCGACGACACGATCAAAGTCGGCCTCATCGTCTCGCTCACCGGCAACTACACCCCGCTGGGCAGCGAGGACAAGAAGGCCGTGGAGCTCGCCGTCGAGCAGGTCAACGGCCAGGGCGGGTTACTCGGCCGCAAGGTGGAGCTGGTCACCCGCGACGACAAGACCGCCCCCGACCAGGGCATCGTGGCCTACAACCAGATCAAGGGCGAGATCGACGCGCTCATCGGCCCGGTCTTCTCCAACTCCGCGCTGGCCATCGAGCCCCTCTCCCAGCGCGACAAGATGCCCTACCTGTCGCTCGCCCCCGCCCAGGAGCAGGTCGAGCCGATCAAGTCCTACGTCTTCGTCACCCCGGCGCTGTCCAGCATGTACGCCGAGCGCTACCTGCAGTACATCCAGGCCGAGGGCATCAAGACGGTGGCCGTCGCCTGGGACTCCAAGAGCGCCTACTCGGTGTCCGGGCACGCGGCCATGGTCAAGCTGGCGCCCAAGTACGGCGTGACGATCGCCGTGGACGAGGCGTACGAGACCAGCACCTCGGACTTCAGCCCGCTGTTCACCCACGTCCGCGAGTCGGCGGCCGAGGCGCTGGTCTTCTGGGGCTCCGGCGCGCCCGGCGTCACCGCCGCCAAGCAGTACGCCGCCTCCGGGCTCAAGACGCCGCTGTTCCTGACCGCCTCCCAGGCGAGCAAGCTGTGGCTGGAGCCGATGGGCGCGGCCGCCGAGGGCATGACCGTGCAGAGCGCCATCGGGGTGGTCGGCGAGCACCTGCCCGACGGCGAGCAGAAGAAGATCATCGAGCAGATGGCCACCCCGTACAAGCAGAAGCACGGCTACGGCCCGCCGCAGTTCGCCCAGGACGGCTACAGCGCGAGCCTGCTGCTGTTCGAGGCGATCAGGAAGGCCGGCAGCACCGACAAGACCAAGATCCAGCAGGCGTTGGAGAGCATGGACCTGATCACGCCGAACGGCCGCTTCCGATACTCCCCCACCGACCACTCCGGGCTGTCCCCCGAGTTCATCTCGGTCAACACGGTGAAGGACGGCCAGTTCGTGCCCACCGACTGGGCCAAGGAGCAGCTCGCCAAGACCGTCACGGCGGAGTAGCGGGTGCTGACGGTCACCGGGGTCTCACGCTCGTTCGGCGGCGTCTACGCCGTCCACGACGTCACGCTCGGTGTCGCCGAAGGCGAGGTCTGCGGCGTCATCGGGCCCAACGGAGCCGGCAAGTCCACGCTGTTCAACCTCATCACCGGCCATCTGACGGCCGACCGGGGCGAGATCTCCTTCCTCGGCCGCCGCGTCGAACGGCTCGCGCCGCACCGGCGCGCCCGGCTCGGCATGTCCATCGTCTTCCAGGCGGCCAGGGTCTTCCGCGGCATGACGGTCCGGGAGAACGTCATGGTCGGCATGCACGGCCGTACCCGCGCCGGCTTCGTGTCGGCGGCGCTGCGACTGCCGCGCCATCACCACGACGAGCGCGAGATCGCACGGGCCGCGGACACGGCCCTGACCAGGGTCGGGCTGGCCGAGTGGGCGGACCGACCCGCTGACCTGCTGCCCATCGGGCAGCAGCGCGCCCTGCAGCTCGCCCGCGCCCTGTGCGCGCGACCCCGGCTGCTGCTGCTCGACGAGCCCGCCTCCGGGCTGCGCGCCGGCGAGCGTGAGCACCTCGCCGCGCTGGTGGAGGAGCTACGCGCGGACGGGCTGACCATCCTGCTCATCGAGCACGACGTCGCCTTCGTGACGCGACTCGCCGACCGCGTCGTCGTCCTGGACCTCGGGCAGGTGATCGCCGACGGCTCCCCCGCCGAGGTCCGTGCGGACCCGCTCGTGCTCGCGGCCTACCTCGGACAGGCCTCATGATCGACGTCACCGACCTGGTCGTCTCGTACGGTACGGCCACCGCCCTCGATCACGTCACCCTCTCGGTACGGCAGGGCGAGATGGTGGCGTTGCTCGGGCCGAACGGGGCGGGAAAGTCCACGCTGGCCAACACGCTGGCCGGCATTCTCGCCCCGGTCTCGGGGACCGTCCGCATCGGCGGCCGGCTGGCGTTGATCCCCGAGGGCCGCCAGCTCTTCCCCGACATGACGGTCGCCGACAACCTGGCCCTGGGCGGCTGGCGCTCCGGGCAGCGCGACCCCTCCGCCGTCTACGAGCTGCTGCCCCGCCTGGCCGAGCTGGCCGGCCGGCGGGCGGGCGTGCTGTCCGGCGGGGAGCAGCAGATGGTGGCCTTCGGCCGGGCCATGATGGCGCGCCCGGAGGCGCTCGTCGTCGACGAGCTGTCGCTCGGGCTGGCCCCCACCGTCACCGCCGACCTGGCCGCGCACCTGGCCGAGCTCAACCGGGAGCACGGCCTGACCGTGCTGCTCATCGAGCAGAACGCGCGCCTGGCCTTCGAGCTGTGCCACCGGGCCTACGTGCTGGAGTCCGGGCGGCTGGTGGCCGAGGGAGAAAGCGCCGAGCTGGCCGAGGACCCACGGGTGGCCAGCGCCTACCTGGGTGGGGCGATCACATGAGCGCGTTCCTGACCTACCTGCTCAACGGCCTGGCCGTCGGCTGCGCCATCGCGCTCATCGCCAGCGGCCTGGTCGTCATCCACCGGGTCACCGGCGTGGTGAACTTCGCCCAGGGGACGTTCGCCGTGGTCGCCGGGCTGTGCGCCTCCTCGCTGCTCGGGATGGGACTGCCGCACGGCCTCAGCGAGGTCGCCGCCGCCCTGGCCGGCGCGGTGGCGGGCCTGCTCACCGGCCTGGCCGCCATCGGCAGGCGGGGCACCAGCCCGCTGTCGGCGCTCATCGTCACGCTCGGCGTGGGCGTGCTGGCCTACGCCGTCGAGATCGTCCTGTGGGGGGACCAGCCGCGCTCCGCCCCCGGCCTGGCCGGCTCGGTGACCATCGCGGGGGCCCGGATCCAGACCCAGCACCTGCTGGTC
This sequence comes from Nonomuraea glycinis, assembly GCF_035920485.1. Taxonomy (GTDB): domain Bacteria; phylum Actinomycetota; class Actinomycetes; order Streptosporangiales; family Streptosporangiaceae; genus Nonomuraea; species Nonomuraea glycinis. Next base: position 5,590,102 of record NZ_CP109166.1, on the reverse strand, counting down.
ATCTGCGTGACAGCGGCGACGTTCGTGCTGATCGCGCTCTTCTTCGGCCGCACCTACCTGGGCAAGGCGCTGACCGCGTGCGCCTCCAACCCGTACGCCGCCCGGGTGGTCGGCATCGACACGCGGCGGATGGGGCTGCTCGCCTTCGCGATCGGCGGCCTGCTCGGCGGGCTCGCCGGAGTGCTCATCACGCCCCTGCGGCCGATCTCCTTCGACACCGACGTCACCCTCATCGTCAACGGCTTCGCCGCCGCCGTCTTCGGCGCGCTCACCCGCCCGGTCATCACGCTCATCGGCGCGCTGCTGCTCGGCGTGGCCGAGACCATGGCGGCGGGCTACGGCTACGGCTCCCATCAGCTGGAGGTCGCACTCGGGCTCATGATCCTCGTCATGATCGTCCAGGCGAGCCGCCGCTCCACCATCCACGAGGAGACGGTGTGAGAAGACTCGCGGGCGGGCTCCTCGTCGCCGCCGCCACACTCGCGCTGCCCGCCGTGCTCGACGACAGCGCGCTGGCCGTCTACATCCTGCTCGGCCTGGCCGCCATGGTCACCGTCGGGGTCTCCCTGCTCATGGGCTACGCCGGGCAGGTCTCGCTCGGCCAGGGCGCCTTCTACGCCATCGGCGCCTACACCGCCGCCCTGCTCGCCCTGGGCGGCGTGCCCCCGCTCGCCGGGCTGATCGCCGCCCCGCTGGTCGCCGCCGCGTCCGCGCTGGTCATCGGTACGCCGCTGCTCCGGCTGCGCGGCCACCATCTGGCCTTCGCGACCCTGGCCATGCAGCTCATCCTGCTGTCGGTGGCCGGGCAGATGGAGTTCACCGGTGGCGACATCGGGCTGCAGGCCATCCCGCAGTTCGGCATCGGGTCGTGGGAGATGAGCAGCGCCGCCGCGTACGCCTATCTGACCTGGGCGGGGGTGGCTCTGGTGATGCTGGTGACGTACAACGTCAGCACCTCGCGACCCGGCCGGGCGCTGCGCGCGCTGGCCACCAGCGAGACCGCCGCCGCCTCCTCCGGCATCCCCGTCGGCCGCTACAAGCTCGCCGTCTTCGCCCTGTCGGCCGCCTTCGCCGGGCTGGCGGGCGGCATCTACTGCTTCTACACCGGGTATGTGGCGCCCGGCTCGTTCCCGGTGCTGATCTCGATCCAGTACATCGTCATGGCCGTCGTCGGCGGGCTCGGCACCATCTGGGGCGCCGTCGTCGGAGCCACCGCGATCACCCTGCTCGTCCAGGGACTCAACATCGTCGGCGCCCTGCCCGGCATGCCCACCTACGCCCCCAGCGTGCTGTCCTACGCCGTCTACGCCCTCGTCCTCATCCTCGTCGTCCTCTTCCTCCCCCAGGGCCTGCTCCCCGCCCTCACCCGCCGCCTCCCGTCCCGGGTGCGGGCCAGGAGGTAGACGGGTTACTGGACGACGCCCGCGTAGACCCACTGGCCGTCCAGGCGGTTGAAGCGGCTGTGTTCCTCCACTTCGCCTGGGCGGCCGCGTTCGGTGTAGTGGGCGCGGAAGCGTACGGTGCCCTCGGTGTGGATCACGCTGCCGCCTGTGCTGCTCAGAATCTCCAGCCGGGTCCAGCGGAGGCGGCGGTCCGGGTCCAGGTGGGCCGGGCGGTCGGTGGGGTGCCAAGTGCGCAGCAGGTAGGCCGTGTCGCCGGTGGCGAAGGCGGCGAAGCGGGAGCGCATGAGCAGCTCGGCCGTGGGGGCGAACGCCTCGCCCCGGTGGAAGCGGCCGCAGCAGTCCTGGTAGGAGGCGGGCAGGCCGCAGGGGCATGAGGCGGGAGCAGCGGGCATGCCTCCCATTGTGCCCGGTTCCCCTCGGGCCGTGGGTCAGGCGCTTGCTGGGCTGGGGTGCTGTAGGAGGGTGGTGAGTTCGGTGAGGGTCGGGCCGAGGGGGGCGTCCAGGGTGAGGGCGGCGTCGGCGTCGCCGCGGGTGGGGCCCTGGTTGACGATGGCGATCGGGATGCCGAGGGCGGCCGCCTTGTCCACGAACCGCAGGCCGGATCGTACCGTCAGCGAGGAGCCGAGGACGAGCAGCGCCCGCGCGCCCGCCACCAGCGCGAAGCACTCGTCCACGCGCGGGCGCGGCACGTTCTCGCCGAAGAAGATCACGTCCGGTTTGAGCAGGCCGCCGCAGCTCTCGCAGTCCACCACCCGGAAGCCCTCGACCTGCTCGTCGTCGAGCACGGCGTCGCCGTCGGGGTTGATCCGCCCGCTGGCGTCCCAGTCCGCGTTGGCCATCCGCAGGCGGCGCTCCAGCTCGGTGCGCGGGGTGCGCTCCCGGCACGACAGGCAGACCACCCGGTCGAGGCCGCCGTGCAGCTCGATGACCCGCCGCGCGCCGGCCGCCTGGTGCAGGCCGTCGACGTTCTGGGTGACGATCCCGGCGATCAGCCCCAGCCGCTCCAGCTCGGCCACCGCCCGGTGCCCGTCGTTCGGCCGGGCGGAGCCGATCTGCCGCCACCCGACGTGGCTGCGCGCCCAGTAGCGCTGCCGCGCCCGCGCACTTCCGACGAATCGCTGGTAAGTCATCGGCTCGGCCTTACGGGCCCGGCCCGTCGGTCCCCGGTAGTCCGGGATGCCCGACTCGGTCGACAGGCCCGCCCCGCTGAGCACCGACACCCCGCCACCGGCCACCAACTCGGCCAGCAGCCTTCTCGCGCTCTCACTCACCCCTTCATGGTGCCATCAGCCCCGGACTCAGCCGAGTTCGGCCAGGAGGGCTTGGCAGCTCTCGACGCACCGGTGGGCGGCCTCGACGCAGGCGGGGCCGCGGCCCCGCCGTTCGCACTCCTCGGCCGAGCGGACGCAGACCTCCGTGCAGGTGCGGATCTGGGCACGGATGAGGTCGACGTCGTAGGCGCCGCCCCGGGACAGCATGCGGGCCGTCGCCTCGCAGAGATCGGCGCAGTCCAGGCTGTTCTTGATGGACTTGCGCAGGGCGGTGATCCGCTCCTCGCTGAGGCAGGCGCTCGCGCACGCCGTGCAGGCCTGCGCGCAGTCGAACAGCATGCGTACCGTGTGGGCGACCAGCGCGCGTTCCGGCCTCTGCTCGGTGCGGAGCTTCTCACGAAGCTGCATGTCAGAGCTCCTTATCTTCCTCATATCGGCCGTCATCTCCAGGTGCCCGCCAAAACGGTGCTTCACACCCGATCGGGGGCATCGGATCGCAGCTCACGCATGAGCCCCTCTTCCAGCACGGCGGACAGCAGAAGCTCGCGGTAGCCGCCGTCGCGGAAGAGCACCGTGAGCCGGTCCTGGTCCCGGCGGATGACCTCTCCCGGCCCCCACACGGTGTGCTCGACGCGGGCGTGCATCGGGAAGGGCCCCTCCTCGACGCCGTTCCGCTCGGCCGCCGTCCCGGCCCGGCAGGTGTCGCAGTTGCCGCACGGTTCGGCGAGCTGCTCGCCGAAGTAGCCGAGCAGGAACACCCGGCGGCAGTCCCGCTGCTCGGCGTAGCGGCGCATCATCTCCAGGCGGGTCCGCTCGATGTCGCGGTGCCGCTCGGCCACCGCCCGTGCGGCCCGCGCCGCCTCGGCCGGCTCCTGTCCCGACCATGTGACCGTACGGGTGCCGAGCCTGACCGCGCCCGCCTTCTCCAGCAGGTTCAGCAGCGAGGTCAGCCGCCGCGCCGTGAGGTCCAGCCGCTCGCGCAGCCGTTTGCGGTCCGCCCGCCCATCGTCCCGCACCGCCTCCGCGACGCGGGCGAGCGTCTGCTCGTCCGGCAGCGCGCCGGTGAAGAACCGCTGCAGCCCCAGGTCCTCCTCGCGGTAGAACAGCACGCCGGCGGCCGGCTCCCCGTCCCGGCCCGCCCGGCCGATCTCCTGGTAGTACGAGTCCAGCGATCCGGGCACCTGCGCATGCACGACGAACCGGACATCCGGCTTGTCGATCCCCATCCCGAAGGCGCTGGTGGCCACCACGACGTCCACCTCCCCCGCCATGAACGCCTCCTGCACCTCGTCACGCTCGGCCCGGCGCAGGCCCGCGTGATAGGCCGCCGCCCTGACGCCGCCGGCCACGAGCCGCCCCGCCAGCTCACCGGTCCGCCTGCGGGTGCCGGCATAGATCAGACCGGGTACGTCCAGCTCCCCGACCGCCTCGGCCACCTGCTCGACGCCGTCGCCGTCGGATCTGCGTACCTCCAGCCGGATGTTGGCCCGGTCGAACCCCCGCACGACCTGCAGCGGATCGCGCATGCCGAGCCCCTCGACGATCTCCGCCCGCACCGGCGGCGCCGCCGTCGCGGTCAGGGCCGCGATCACCGGGTGGCCCAGCGCCTCGGCGACGGCGCCGAGCCGCAGGTAGTCCGGGCGGAAGTCGTGCCCCCACGCGGACACGCAGTGGGCCTCGTCCACCACCAGCAGCGACGGTTTCGCGGCGGCCAGCTCGCGTACCACGTCCTGCCGGGCGAGCTGCTCGGGCGCGCAGAACAGGAACTCCGTCTCGCCCGTCCGCAACGACTCGAACGACGAGGCCCGTTTCCCCGCCGACGTCGTCGCGTCCAGGCTGACCGCCTCCTCGTCCCGCTCGCGCAGCGCCTCCACCTGGTCACGTTGCAGCGCGATCAGCGGCGACACCACGAGCGTGGGTCCCTTCAGGAGCAGCGCGGGCACCTGGTAGATCGCCGACTTCCCGGCCCCGGTCGGCATCACCGCCAGCGTGTCGCGCCCGTCGGCCAGCGCCGCCATCGCCTCCAGCTGACCGGGCCGCAGCACCTCCAGGCCCAGGACTTCGCGAGCCACCCGCTCGCACCTGTCCTCGCTCTTCTCCGCCATCGGTCCCCTCTCCCGGCGCGAAAGGCGTCCCGCCTCCCCGTGCGAAGCCCTCCCCTGCCCCTGCCCCGGGCACTTCACGCCCCAGGCCCGGCGCTGCCCCTTCCGGTCAGCGCGCGAGCAGCTCGGCGATCGTGACGAAGCGGTAGCCGTCGGCGCGCAGGCCCGTGATGACGCCCCGCAGAGCGTCCCGCGTCCGCTGCCCGCTGTCGTACCAGGGGTGGAGCAGGACGATCGAGCCGGGCCGAACCTGCTCGCGCACCGTGGCGACGAGCTGGGCAGCCGTCGGGTCGCCGGCCGATTCGGGCTCCACGTCCCACATGACCGTCCGCCGCCCGTGCTCGGCCAGGTAGAGCGGCAGCGACAGCAGCTTCTTACCGGTCGGCGGCCGGAACGGGATCTCGCTCCGCTCGCCCGCCTGCCGGATCAGCGCGTCGGTGGGCTCGACCTCGGCCGCGACGGTGCCGGAGGAGACGAAGACCATCCGGCGGTGGTTGTAGGTGTGGTTGCCGAGCTGGTGCCCCGCCTTGACGAGCGCCGCCGCGCGCCCGGGATCGCTCTGGATCTGCGCGCCCACCACGAAGAAGGTGGCCTTCACCTTCTCCTCCGCCAGCACGTCGAGAATCTCCTCGGCATGCTCGTCGGGCCCGTCGTCAAAGGTCAGGGCCACGACCTTCTCGTCCGTCTCGACCCGGTGCACGAGCTCCCCGGCGAGCTGGAACGTTCGCGCGTTCATGAGCCGGTAGAGCCCCACGGCACTGGACGCCAGCAGTACGGCGACCACCAGCGTGATCGACGACCACTTCCGCGACCGGGACCATCTCTTCCTGCCCACCCCGGCTCCGCCCTGCTCGGACACGCCTACGCACTTCCCTCCACCGGTCCGCCTCGGGTATCCGAGAGCTCCGCGATCATCGTATTTTAAAGATCACCACGAAGCCGGAGCGCCAGGAACTGACCGGCCCGCTCCAGCGCCGCTTCCGCCTCGGCTGATCCGTCGTGCTGGAACACGTGCGGTTTACCCGGAGCCACCTCCAGCGTCACCGCGACCTCGGCGGCCCCGGCGTGCCCGGCCAGCCGTACGGCGTCGTCCAGCAGCACCTCGCTCGAGCCGACCTGGATCAGCAGGGGCGGCAGCCCGGCGAGGTCGGCGAAGACCGGGCTCGCCTCAGGCCCCGATCTGTCACCGCCGGCGATGTACTGATCGAAGTACCACTCGAGATCGGCCGGAGTGAAGATCGGGTCGACCCCGTTCTTGGACCGCATGCTCGGGCCGCTGAGGGTGAGATCGACCGCCGGCGAGAACAGGACCGCCCCCGCCGGCATCGGCAGGCCCGCGTCTCGGGCGCGCATCATGGTGACGACGGCCAGGGCTGCCCCGGCCGAGTCACCCGCGATCACCAGCCGCCGGGGGTCGGCGCCGGAGTCCAGCAGCTCGCGGTAGGCCGCCAGGCAGTCGTCGGGCGCGGCCGGGAACGGATGCTCCGGCGCCAGCCGGTAGTCGAGCGAGACCGCCCGGCCGTCGAGGTGCCGCAGCAGCGCGAGGGTGAGGTGGGCGGTGACACGAGCCGACCCGACCACGAAACCGCCGCCGTGGAAGTACAGCAGCACGTCCTCGCCGGTCGTGCCGGGCGCCTCGATCCGCAGCTCCAGCGCCGGCCGCCCGCCGAGTGTCGTCGCCGAGGAGTGGACATCCGCGGGTATGGGCCTGGTGAGCATGGCCGCGAATTGCTCGCGCTGTTCGGCAGGGTTTCGCATTTTCAGTCCTTCGGAATTAGTCAAGCTACCTGACAGTCAGGCGACTTTACCATGCGTGCTGATACCGTCAAGCTGCCTGACGAAATCGCTTGGAGGAAGGGCACCGCGCACGCTGATGACGACGCGATCCGGACGAGAAGACGAGCCCAGAGTGCCGCTCCCCACCCTGCTCACACAGGCCAAGGACATCGCACTCGGGCGACTTCACCAGCGGCTGGCCGATGAAGGGTTCGAGGGAATCCGGTACGTGCACGGCTCCGTCTTCCGATTCATCGACGCCGAAGGCTCGCGACTGACCACCCTCGCCGAACGCTCCGGACTGACCAAGCAGGCGATCGGCGAACTGGTCGGCGAGTTGGAGGATCACGGTTACGTCGAACGGGTGGCCGATGCGGGCGACCGACGCGCGAAGATCATCCGGCTGACCGGCCAGGGCAGGATGGCGCAGGTCGCAGCGGCCCGGATCCTCGCGGACGTCGAGCAGCGGTGGTCGCGGCATCTCGGCGGGGACCAGGTCGCCACGCTGCGGCGCGCCTTGGAAGAAGTCATCGCCTTCGAAAGCAGTTAGCACACCGGGAACCCGGCCGACGGCCTCGGGTGGGACGCATGTTGGCGACTGCACCCGATCGCTTGGTCCGGTGGAGTGCTCTGTTGATTCATCTTCGATCAAATCCGATCGGTACTATGGGTCCCCGCGAGGAGGACTATGACGAACACCGCAACCGGCTCCCCGATCCGCCGCCCGGACACCACGGACCCCGGTCCGCTGCTCACCGCCTGGGGAGCCGCGGCCTCCTGGGAGCGCCTGGCGCACAGCCTGCTGCCGCCGGACACCGCGCTCCCGGCGCCTCCCGCCGCCGGCGGTGACGGGGATCCGCTGGGCGCGGTGCGGGAGCGAGCCGAGGCTGAGCGGGGGACGCCGTGGCCGCAGCCGCTGGCCTCGCAGTACGCGCGCTACTTCCGCGCCGGGGACGGAAACCGTACCGACTATGAGAGTCAGGTGTTCGAGCGTCAGGACCGGCTGACCCGGGCCGTGCTGATGGCGGTGGTCAGCGGGGCGGAGCGGTGGCTGGACGAGGCCGCCGACGGGATGGTGCTGCTGTGCGAGCAGAGCTCGTGGTGCTGGCCGGCCCATGAGGAGTCGTGCCGGCCCAACGGGACGGTCCTGCCCGACCTGGGCGAGCCGTGCCTCGACCTGGGCGCCGCCGACGTGGCCGCCCAGCTGGCCTGGGCCGACCACGCGCTCGGGGCGCGGCTCGACGCGCGCTTTCCCGGGCTGCGGGCGCGGGTGCGGGCGGAGGTGCGGGTGCGGGTGCTGGAGCCGTTCACCCGGCGGCGCGACTGGCACTGGCTCGGGCTCGACGGCCACGTGCACAACTGGTGCCCGTGGATCTGCGGCAACATCCTCGTGGCCGGCCTGCGCCTGAGCGAGCCGGGCGACGAGCGGGCGCGGCAGGTGGCGCTCGCCGTGGAGGGCATCGACCGCTACCTCGCGGCGCTGCCGGACGACGGCTCGATCGACGAGGGCTACGAATACTGGTGGAACGGCGCCTGCCGCGCGCTGGAGGCCCTCGACGTGCTGGAGCACGCCACCTCGGGGACGCTGAGCGCCGCGCGGGTGCCGGTCGTGCGGGAGACCGTACGATTCCCGCACCGCATGCAGCTGGGCGGGCCGTGGTACCTCAACTTCGCCGACGCGCGGGCCCGGCCGTCCGGCGAGGTGCCCTGGCAGGTGCCGTACCGGTGGGGTCGCCGGCTGGGCGAGCAGGACGTGGCCCGGCACGCCGCCGCCCATCGAGGCGCGGTCTCCGTCTCGGCCGAGCTCGGGCGGGCGCTGATCGAGCTGGCCGACGCCGAGTGGCGGCGGGCCGTGCCGGGCGAGCCGCCCCTGGTCCCCGGCGTCTGGCTGCCCGGCACCCAGGTGGGCCTCGCGCGAACCGCCGCCGGGACATCGCTCGGCCTCACGCTCGCGATCAAGGGCGGGCACAACGACGAGAACCACAACCACAACGACGTCGGCACCGTCGTCGTCGCCGTGGACGGGGTGCCGGTCATCGTCGACGCCGGGCGGCCCACGTACACCGCGCAGACGTTCAGTCCGGACCGGTACGCGATCTGGACGATGCGGAGCGACTGGCACAGCGTTCCTCAGGTACGGGGCACGGCGCAGGGGCAGGGCCGCCGGTTCCTGGCGCGCGACGTCGAGGTGACGGACGAGTCCGGGGTCTTCGCGGCCCAGATGGATCTGGCGGCGGCGTACCCGGTGGAAGGGCTGCGGCAGTGGCGGCGGACGGCCCGGCTCGACCGGGCCGCGTCGCTCGTCACGATCGAGGACGCCTGGAGCTTCGACGGCGACGGCTCCTCACCTAGCTTTCTGCACTTCCTGCTGGCCGGGCGGGTGGAGCCGGCCTCCGGGCAGGTGGTGGTGCGGCCGTTGGAGGGTGCCCGCGACGTGCTCGTCAGCTGGGACCCGGAGCTGGCCACGGGCTCGCTCACCGTCCGTGAGCTGGACGATCCGATGCTCTCCTCGGTGTGGGGCGAGCGACTGACCCGGCTGGAGCTACGCCTGCCCGACACGGCACGCGGCGCGCTCCAGGTCCAGGTGGAGGTGCGCGCGTGACCGAGCCCACGTCGCCGCCTGTCTCCCGCTTTCGCACGTCGCTGCCTGTGGAGGTGGGCGCATGACCGTTCCCGAAGCCCCTACGCCGTTGCCTGACGAGCGGCGCGCCCAGGTGGTCGAGCTGCTGCGCCGGCGCGGGGTCGTACGCGTCAATGATCTTGCCACGGAGCTCGACGTCTCCGCGATCACCGTGCGGCGCGACATCGCGCTGCTCGCCTCTCAGGGGATCATCCGCCGGGTGCGCGGCGGGGCCGTACTCCATGGCGGCGCGCTCGCGGACACGCTCGCCGTCAAGGACCCGGAGGGGGCGCCGCCCCCGCAGGCGGCGCCGCATCCGGTGGCCGCCCGCGCGGGACAGCTCACCATCGGGGTCGTCGTACCGTCGCTCGACTACTACTGGCCCGACGTGATCCGCGGCGTTCGCGAGGCCGCCGCGGCGTCCGGCGCCCGGATCGTGCTGCGCGGGGCCACCTACCAGGCGGCCGACGAGCGCCGCCAGCTCTCCTGGCTGGTGGAGTCGCTGGGGGTGGACGGGCTGCTGGTCGCGCCCACCACCACCGGCGCCGACGGGGAGGCGCTGGTGCGCTGGCTGCAGCACACCGACGTGCCGGTGGTCCTCATCGAACGCACCGCCACCGTCGGGCCCTACCAGGAGGCGATGGAATCGGTGGTCAGCGACCACGCGCTCGGCGCCACGATGGCCGTACGGCACCTCGCCGCGCTCGGCCACCGGAACGTCGGGGTGGTCACGACTTTGCAGAGTCCGACGGCTCCGCACGTACGGCGCGGCTGGCGGCAGGCGTGCGAGGAGCTCGGCCTCCGGCTGGACGGCGCGCTCGACGTCACCACGGTCGACCAGCGGCACCCCGAGTGGCCCAAGCAGCTCGACGAGGTGCTCGACAAGTGCCTGTCCTCAGGCGCGACCGCGCTGCTGGTGCACTCCGACCCGGAGGCGATCAGCCTGGTCGAACGCTGCCAGGAACGCGGCATCCGGATGCCCGGCGACCTCACCGTGGTCACCTACGACGACGAGGTCGCCGAACTGTGCGACCCGCCCCTGACAGCCGTCCGCCCGCCCAAATCGGCCATCGGCCGAGCAGCCTTCGCCATGCTCACCGCCCGCCTCGCCGACCCCGACCCCCAACGCCCCGCCCACCGAACCGTCATCGAACCCCGCCTGATCGTCCGCTCCTCCTCGGCGTAGGGGATCAGCGGCTCATCAGGGAGTAGATTCCAGGCCCTCTCCGGTAAAGAGAGGCCACGTCATTTGTCATCACTACATGTGATTGATATGAAACAATAAGTGACATGCCGCTGATCGCACACGACACCCTTGTCCAACTGTTCTACGACCGGCCTCAACTGGCGGTGGAAATCCTGCGGGACCTCAAGGAGGTGGATCTTCCCGCCACTCCCCTGGTCCGGGTGGAGTCGAACACTTTCAACACCCGCCCCTCCGACGAACGACCGACATGTCCGGGCCTGAGATCCGTATCGTCATGGAGGAGATCATGAAGTCCACCGACTGGCCAGTCTTCACTCCCTTCGCACGCGAGCACTACGGCCGCGGCCTCGAAGTCGGGGAAGCGAAGGGGGAAGCGAAGGGGGAGGCGAGGTCGCTGCTGCTCGTGCTGGCCGCCCGCGGTTTCACCGTCCCCGATGACACCCGCAACCGGATCACCGCCTGCACCGACCTCGACCAACTCGAACGCTGGCTCACCCGCGCCGCCACCGCTCAGACCCTCGAAGACCTGTTCAACGAACCAGGCTGACGGAGTGGTGCCGCCCGTGTGCCAGGACTCCTGAAGGTCCGTACACGAGTCATGAGGAGACACGTGTACGGGCCTGTTCGGGTGGCGGTCAACTGAAGGGGGACGTGTCCACGGTGTCGGTGGTGTCGTCCGGCCAGGTGAGGTGGGCTGTCGGGCCGTTCCAGGTGATTGTCGGGGGCTGCTCCGGCAGTTGACCACCGAGGTAGATGGCGGCCTCGTACCACTTCTCCGGCTGGGCGGGCGTGCTTGTGGCGCACCAGGGGATCAGGGTCCAGGGGGCGAGGGGTGCGGAGTCTTCGGCGGCGGTCACTTCGGACAGGTCCAGGCCCGGGCCGGGGATGACGAGTGAGTGGAGGGCGCCGTTCGAGGCGCCGCTGGAGTAGGGGGGCTGCGCGGAGAGGGAGAGGTCGTCGGTGGAGGGGGCTTGGGCGGGGAGGGGCCAGCCGCCGATGCGTAGGGGGCCGGTTATGGGGCCGGCTGGGGTGAGGCGGATCAGGCGTAGCTCCCAGGGGCCGCGTACGGCGGACAGGACGGTGAGGTGGGGGCCGAGGCGGACCTCTCCTGAGCGGCCGGAGCCGTGGTCGAGGGTGGTGGGGTCGGGAGTGACCCAGTGGGCCTGCCAGCGGGAGGCGCCGAGGAGGGTTCCGGTGGGGAGGCGGTCGACCAGGAGGGTGTCGAAGCCGGTGCGGTGGCTGGGCAGGCCGTGCTCGTCGAGGATGGCGGCCGACTGGTCCAAGGGCTCGGCGGCGTGCTCGCCCGCGAGGACTGGAGAGGTGGCGGTGGAGTAGCCGAGGCGCGCGTACAGCGGTGAGTCGGTCAGGTTCGTGCCCGGATGTGAGTGGTCGGTGCCGTGGTTGAGCACGCGGACGATGCCGTCGGCGCGGGTGCCGCTGACCAGCCAGCCGGGGGCGGGGAGGGCGAGCCGGAAGTCGCCGGTCTCGGCGGGGAGCGGCTCCTCGACGGCGGTCCACACCGGGTGGTCGGCGGGCAGCGCCAGGCCGAACATCCCCTTGGCCGCCCAGTAGGGGGAGCCGGGGCCGGAGTACGTCTGGGCGATGGGCCGCCAGGGGTGGTGCCAGCCGAGGGTGAGGACGCCGTCGTCGTCGGGGGCGCCGTGCTCGGCGAAGTGGCGGACGATGCCGGAGGCGGCGCGGCGCAGGAGGCCGGGGGCGGGGGTGGTGAGACCGGCATAGGCACCCGTCCAGAACGGGGTGGCGGCGGCGAACCGGTAGGTGAGGCTGCGCCCCTGGATGAGGGGGGATCCGTCGGCGCCGACGAGGTGGACCGCGTCCCGCAGGTAGCGCTCCAGCCGCTCCAGATAGACGGCCCGCCGTGAGTCGGCCGCCGGGTCGCCGGCCGCCATCTCCGTCCAGATGACCGGGTAGAACTGCAACGCCCATCCGGAGTAGTGGTCGTAGGCCCGTTCGGCGCCGTCGGCGTACCAGCCGTTCTCCCGCGCGAACCCGTCCGTGAACGCCAGCCCGGCGTCGATGTCCCGCCGCATGTCCGCCCGCAGGCCCGCACTCGGACCCGCGCGCCCTTCTCCCCGCGCACCTTCCTGTACGTCCCCGGGCCGGGCCGGGCCGCCGACGGACAGGAGGAACTGCTCCACCACGATCTGGAACCAGATCCAGTTGATCGGCGGGTAGTCGGACCCGATCGCGGGCGTCAGGTAGTCGACCACCTGTTCCTGTACGCGCGGGTCGAGCCGGTCCCACAGCCAGGGCCTGGTCAGGTGGAGCACCAGGGCGAGGGAGGCGGCCTCGACCTTGGGCTGGCCGTGCTCGTCAAGGCGTACCCAGCGCTCCGGCGAGTGCGGGTCGGTGCCCGCGGCCAGGCCCTGGGCGTACCAGTCCATCAGCCCGTGCGGGTCGCGCCCGCTCTCCCCCGCCACCCGGAACCCGGCGGCCAGGAAGGTGCGCGCGAAGCCTTCGAGCCCGTCCACGTCGGAGCCGTAGCCGCCGGCCGGGCCGGGGAAGGAGATGCGCGCGTGGGTGTCGGAGGCGTAGCGCCGCGCGGACAGCAGCAGGTGGTCGGCGAGTGCCGCCCAGTGATTCCTGGTCCATCCGGTGTACGGCGAGAGCAGCCGGTCATCGAACTCTCGCAGCGTGCGCATGGGTCCTCCTGGTGTCGAACTGGTGTCGAAGATAGTGGCGGGGCCCGCCGGCCGAGACGCTTGAGCGGTGGGCCGGTCGTGGCGGGAGCTCCTGCTGGCAGCAGGAGGGCGACGGGACGTGATGCTGGCATCGCGACCGCAGGGCGTCAAGACAACTGTGCTCGTTTACGATCAGAAACGCTCACTTCGATCGCCTCCGCGCACCGCCCTTGACGCCCAGAAGGGGCCGATGGCAGCATCACTTGCTCGCCGTGTTGCATCGGCACCACCGATCTCCCGCAGGAAAGGGGCACAGCACGTCAATCGATCAATAACGATCGGATGAACTGATCGTTATTGATTAACAAAGTATTGACGTGATTGAAACGATCGGACATGATCAGCGGCATTGGAAAGCGCTTGCCCGCTGAAAGGACCCGTGTGAGAGCCGTACGCCGACCTCAAGCTCTGCTGCTCATGGACCCCGCGCACTTCAGCGTGCAGTTCCCTGAGCCGCAGCTCAGCCGGTTGCGTGCGCTGACTCAGCTCGCGGAGCCGTTCCCCAGCACCGATCTGGACGATCCGGACGTGCGCCGCCGGCTGGGTGAGGTAGAGGTGCTGGTGACCTCGTGGGGCTGCCCGCGGCTGACCGCCGAGGTGCTCGCCGACGCGCCCAAGCTCAAGGCGATCTTTCACTGCGCGGGCACGGTCCGCTCGTTCGTCACCGACGAGGTGTGGCGCCGGGAGATCCTCGTGACCACCGCCGCGGACGAGAACGCGATCCCGGTCGCCGAGTTCACCCTCGCAGCGATCATCTTCGCCGGTAAGAAGGCCCCTTTTCTCGCCCAGGACGCGCGCCGACATCGCGACGACTGGTCCTCCTACGCCACCTCACGCGGTGAGCTGTCCAACCGGGGGCGCACGATCGGCGTCGTCGGGTTCTCCCGGACGGGACGCCGGGTCACCGAACGCCTGCGCGGTCTGGAGCTGGATGTCCTGGTGGCCGACCCCTACGCCGATCCGGCGGAGGTGAGCGCGGCGGGCGGCAGCCTGGTCCCGCTGCCCGAGTTGCTGCGCCGCTGCGACGTGCTCACCCTGCACGTCCCCGCGCTGCCCGCCACCCGTAATCTCATCGGAGCAGCGGAACTCGCCCTGCTCAGGGACGGTGCGACCGTCATCAACACCGCGCGCGGCGCCGTCCTGGACACCGCCGCGCTGGAGAGCGAGTGCGCCTCGGGCCGGATCGACGCCATCCTGGATGTCACAGAACCTGAGCCTTTGCCCGCAAGTTCGCTACTCTACGACCTGCCCAACGTCATGATCACCCCCCATATCGCCGGGTCTCTCGGGGCTGAGACCCAGCGGATGAGTGAGAGTGCGCTGGACGAGCTCGAACGCTACCTGTCCGGCAGGCCGCCCCGTGCGGCGATCACCCGGGACGAGTTCGTCGTGAGCGCCTGAGCTCTGAGACCGGCTCATGGAAAGGAGACCGGATCAATGAACGCTTCGAACACGCCAGGAGGTCGCGGAATGCGACGCCAGTTTGTGAAGTGCGCGGCGGCCGCGGCCGCATTAGCCCTCGCCGTCACGGCCTGCGGCTCGAGCGAACCCGCCGCAGGAGGTGACGGCGGCAACGTCACGCTGTCCGTCACGGTGTGGAACCTCGCCAAGACCCCTGAGTTCAAGGCTCTGTTCGACGCCTTCGAGGCGGCGAACCCGGGCGTCAAGGTGCAACCGGTCGACCTCCTCGCCGACGACTACTCGGACAAGATCACCACGATGCTGGCCGGCGGCGACAAGACCGACGTCATCACCATGAAGAACGTCATCGACTATTCCCGCTACTCCAGCCGGGGCCAGTTGACCGACATCACCGACGTCGTGAAGAAGAACGACACCTCCAAGCTGGCCGGCCTGGACTCCTTCAACGTCAACAACACCTACTTCGCGATGCCGTACCGCCAGGACTTCTGGCTGCTGTACTACAACAAGGGCCTCACCGACAAGGCCGGCGTGAAGTTCAGCGACGGCGTCACCTGGGACGAGTACGCCAAGTACGCGCAGCAGCTCACCCAGGGCGACGGCGCCAAGAAGGTGTACGGCACCTACCACCACACGTGGCGGTCCGTGACCCAGGCCATCTCGGCCGCCCAGACCGGCGGCGACCAGCTCAGCGGTGACTACACCTTCTTCACCGACCAGTACAACGTGGCGCTCGGCCTGCAGAAGGCCGGCAGCACGCTGGACTTCGGCACCGCGACCGCGCAGCAGGCCGACTACCGCACCATGTTCGAGACCGGCGCGACGGCCATGCTGCCCATGGGCACCTGGTACATCTCCGGCATCCTCGAGGCCAAGGAGAAGGGCGAGTCGCAGGTCGACTGGGCCCTGGCGCCGATGCCGCAGCGTCCGGGCAGCACCGGGGTGACGACGTTCGGCTCGCCGACCGCCTTCGCCGTCAACAAGAACGCCGACGACGCCGACATGGCGAAGAAGTTCGTGGAGTTCGCCGCGAGCAAGGCCGGCGCCGAGGCCATCACCAAGGTGGGCGTGGTGCCGGCGCTGCAGACCCCGGAGATCACCGAGGCCTACTTCAAGCTCAAGGGCATGCCGGCCGACGAGTTGTCCAAGAAGGCGTTCACGCCGGACAAGGTCGTGCTGGAGATGCCCGTCAGCGAGAAGGCCTCCGACATCGACACGATCCTCAATGAGGAGCACCAGCTCATCATGGTCGGCGACAAGTCTCCCGCCGAAGGCATCAAGTCGATGAACGACCGCGTCAAGAGCGACGTTCTCAGCTGAGTGAAGGGCGGCGGGCGCCCCGTCGGCGCCCGCCCCCTCTGCTGAGCGCAGCATAGGGAGTCACGAAGGACCACCATGGCCCATGTAATGACGCAACAGGCGCCGACGGCCGACCCGTCGCCCAGCGCCCCCCGCCGGCCCCGCGTCTGGCGCGACACCCTGATCGGGTGGAGCTTCATCCTGCCGAACTTCATCGGCTTCGCCCTGTTCACGCTCGTCCCCATGAGCGCGGCGTTCGCCCTGGCCTTCATGGAGTGGGACTCCTACAGCACGCCGGAATGGGTGGGCCTGGAGAACTTCCAGAAGATGGTCGGCGACGAGAACTTCCGGGTCGCGCTCTTCAACACCCTGTACTACGCGGCCGGCCACATCCCGCTGACGCTGGTCGCCGCGCTCTGCCTGGCGCTGGTGCTCAACAGGAAGCTGCGCGGCGTGGGGTTCTTCCGCACCGCCGCCTTCTTCCCGTACATCACCTCGCTCGTCGCGGTGGCCGTGGTGTTCAACATGCTGTTCAACCCGACGGCGGGGCCGGTCAACCAGTTGCTCGGAGCGCTGGGCGTCGCGGATCCGCCCCGGTGGGTGGCGAGCACCGACTGGGTGATGCCGACGGTGATCGTGACCAGCGTGTGGCGGGACATGGGCTACTACATGGTGCTCTTCCTGGCCGGGTTGCAGACGATCCCCCGGGAGTACTACGAGGCGGCCAAGGTCGACGGGGCCAACGCCTGGCAGCGCTTCTGGAGCATCACGCTGCCGTGCCTGCGGCCGACGACGTTCTTCGTGCTGGTCCTGCTGACGATCCAGAGCTTCAAGATCCTTGACCTGATCCAGGTCATGACCGACGGCGGGCCCGGCCGGAGCACGCTGGTCCTGTCGCTGCTCATCTACCGGGAGGGCATCAGGGAGGGGCAGTTCGGCTACTCCTCGGCCATCGCCCTGGTGCTGTTCGTGATCGTGCTCACCGTGACCGTCGCCCAGTTCCGTATCAACGAGCGGAGGAGTGCCACATGACCGCGCTGCATGAGGCTCCCCCGGCCATGAAGCGCGGGGCGGCGCCCGCCGATCCTCCCCAGCAGGGGCGGCGCCTGGTCCGCACGGTGCTGGCGTACGCCGCCCTGGTCGCGGCGGCGGTGGTGGTGCTGCTGCCGTTCGCGTGGATGGTGTCGTCCTCGCTGAAGCGCAACAACCAGGTCTTCTCCATCCCCATCCAGTGGATCCCCGAGGAGTTCCGCTGGACGAACTTCGTCGACATCTGGACGCAGATCCCGCTGTCGACCTATCTCGGCAACTCGGCCTACCTGTCGGTCGTGATCACGTTCCTGCAGCTGCTCACCGGCAGCTTCGCCGCCTACGGCTTCGCCAAGGTGCGCTTCCCCGGCCGGGATCTGCTCTTCATGCTCTACATCGCCACCATCGCGGTGCCGTGGCAGGCGTACATGGTGCCGCAGTACATCATGATGCATCAGGCCGGCCTGACGAACACACATCTGTCGATCATCCTGCTGCAGGCGTTCAGCGCGTTCGGCGTCTTCCTCATGCGGCAGTACTACATGTCGATCCCCGACGAGCTGTGCGAGGCCGCGCGCATCGACGGGCTCAGTGAGTACGGCATATGGTGGCGGATCATGCTGCCGCTGTCGAAGCCGGCGCTGGCGAGCCTGGCCCTGCTGACGTTCGTGAACACCTGGAACGACTACATGGGGCCGTTCATCTATCTGACGAGCAACGAGCTGTGGACGATCCAGCTCGGTTTGCGCTCCTTCGTCGGCATGTACAGCGCGGAGTACGCCATGATGATGACCGGGGCGGTGCTGTCGGTGCTGCCGATCCTGGTCATCTTCCTGTTCGGGCAGCGTTACTTCATCCAGGGCATCGCGACGAGCGGGCTCAAGGGGTGAGCGCGGTGCGCGGCCTGCTGCGCCCGGCCCAGCAGACGACGTACGAGCGGGTGTTCAACACCGTGTACGTCGGCCTGATGACGAACCTGTTCCTCGCTCTCGCGTGCGCGCCGCTGCTGTTCGCGCTGGCGATCGTGCGGGATCCGGTGGCGTCGTGGCCGTTCTTCGCCGTGCTGTCCGCGCTGTGCGCACCGGCGCTGGCCGGGGCGTTCCGGTGCTTCGCCCTCTTGAACGAGGGATCGACGGGCGTGCTCCGCGCGTTCTGGGGCGGCTACCGTCAGGCCGCCGGCCGGGCGCTGGCAGTCTGGGCGGCCGCGACGGTGCTGGTGTGCGTGCTGGTGCTGGACGCCGTCGTGGTCGCGCCCACCTCGTGGGGGCCGATGCTGGTGCCGTTCTTCGCCACCGCGACCGCGCTGGCCGTGGCCCTCGCCGTGGCGCTGCTCGTGGTGATCGCCGAGACGCCGCGTGCCGTACGGCTGCGCGGGCTGGTGCTGCCGTGCCTGTATCTGGTGGCGCGGCGCTGGTACCTGAGCGCCCCCGTCGTGGCCGTGCTCGGCCTGGCCGTGGCCGTCATCCTGGTCCAGCCGGTGCTCGGCGTGCTGCTGGCCACCGCGCCTCTGCTGTTCGTGGTGTGGTCCACCACCAGGTACGTGGTCGCCCCGGTGCTGCCGGCCGCCCCGTAAGGGACGTCCGAAGCTCATCGGCTGTCCACGCTCCTCTCAACAGTTGGTCATGCCCGCCGGTCATGTTCGGATCCTCGGCCCCTCCCGAGTAACGAGGAGACCCATGATCCGACGTACAGGCTTGATCTTCATCGCCGTCCTGGCGGCTGTGGCGGCGCTCGCCTCCCCCGCCACCGCCGGTCCCCCGATCGTCAACGTGGCGCATCGCGGCGCGTCGGCGTACGCGCCCGAGAACACCGTCACGGCCTTCATGCTGGCCGCGCGGCAGGGCGCGGACGTGTTCGAGCTCGACGTCCAGGAGACCGGCGACCACCGGCTCGTGCTCATGCACGACACCACCCTGGCCCGCACCACCGACGTGGAGCAGGTCTTCCCTGACCGGGCGCCGTGGCGGGTGGCCGACTTCACCCTGGCGGAGCTCCGCGAACTGGACGCGGGCTCGTGGTTCGGCGGCGAGTCCGAGCCGGTGCCCACCCTGCGCGAAGCGCTGACCGCGATGCGCGGAAGCGGGCTCGGCCTGCTGCTGGAGATCAAGTCCCCCGCGCTCTACCCGGGGATCGAGGCCCGGATCGCCGGCGAACTGCGCCGCTGGTGGGACGGTGAGTTCGCCGTGCAGTCGTTCGACTGGGGCGCGATGCGCCGCTTCGCCAGGACGATGCCCGAGGCGCCCATCGGCCTGCTCGGGACGCCCTCGACCGGCGAACTTCCCGCGCTGGCGGAGTTCGCCGACCAGATCAACCCGCCCCACGGCGACGTCACCCGCGACTACGTACGACGCGTGCACGACCTGGACATGGAGGTCCTCGCCTGGACCGTGGACGACGCGGCGACCATGCGCCGGCTGATCTCCTACGGGGTGGACGGCATCATCACCAACCGACCGGACGTGTTCAGCGAGTTGTGAACGTGGTCAGGCCGTCCCCTGATCGCGGGTGGTGACGATGGGCGGGTTCGTGGGTAGCCGTTCGACCATGTCAGCCGAACGCGCGCACGAGCCCGATTCCGACCACCGCCGCCCCGAGGGGGTGAGCGACGAGACCGTCGAGGCGCTGGGCGTGCTCAGCGAGGCGCTGGAGCGGACCCACCGGGCACGCGGCCACCTCTACTCCTGGCACCAGCTCACCGGCAGCGCGGACGCCGGCCTGGACCGGGCCGTCGAGCTGCTGCGCAGCGCCGGGCACCAGGAGATCGCCGATCGGATCGAACGGGAGCTGATCGGGCTGAACGTCATCCAGGGGCGGTGGACGTTCCAGGTGTGCGAGGAGTACGACGCGTTGTACTACGCGACGTTCCAGGCTCTGGAGGCGGACGCGCGCGAGCGGCTGGCCGGCGGGCGGCCGCACCTGTACGAGGCGGAGCTCAAGCAGAAGCGACGCTCCCCCGGCCTGCCCGGCCACGAGACAGCCCCCTGAGGCCGCGGGGCGGTCAGGCGCGGGCGTCCGCCGGGCGGTAGGGCGGGAGGGCGAATCGGGCGCGGATCTCCTGCTGGACCGCGATCTTGTCGGCTCTGGCGTCGATCGCCATCACGTACTCCTTGCGGCGGAACAGCTCCACCACCGGGTCGGTCTTGTCGTGGTAGTCGCGCAGCCGCCTGGCCAGGGCGTCCGGGGTGTCGTCCGCGCGGGTGACGAGCTCGCCGCCGCAGACGTCGCACCTGCCCTCGGCCTCGGGGCGGTGCGCGATGAGGTTGTAGTCCATGCCGCACCGCGAGCACAGCCGCCGGGCCAGGACGCGCCGCCGCACCTCGTCGTCGGGCAGGTCGAGCAGGATCACGCCGTCGATGTCGTAGCTCTCCAGGAAGAACTCCGCCTGGCGCCGGTTGCGCGGGAAGCCGTCGACGATGAAACCGTAGTTCCAGTCGTGCTGCTGCAGCCGCTCCTTGACCACGTCCTCGACGAGGTCGTCCCCCACCAGCTCACCGGCGGCCACCAGGCGGCGGACCTGGGCGCCGAGCTTGGTGTGGTTCTTGACGTGCCAGCGGAAGATGTTGCCGACGCTGATGTGGGCCAGGTCGAGGTCGTCGGCCAGCAACGTGCTCTGGGTGCCTTTACCGCTGCCCTGCACTCCCATGATCACATATTTCCGCATATCTTCCTCTTCCTCGTCGTCCCGCCACCATGCCACAAACCACCCCGGCCAAGATCCACAACGGCCGAACCGGCGTCCCAGCCACCGCCGGCGAGGGTGGAGACAAGGTACGCCACGGCCGGTGAGCCGGTCATCGCCGTGCGGGCGTGCTCTCCCGCAGGACCACACGCGTGGAGATCTGTACGGCGTCCGGGGCGGGACCGCCGCCGAGCGCGAGCCGCATGGCCTCCTGGCCGACCTCCCGCAGGGGCACGGCGACGGAGGTGAGCGCCGGGGTGACGTCGATCGCCGAGTCGATGTCGTCGAAGCCGGCGACCGCGATGTCCTCGCCGGGGACGAGGCCCGCGTCGCGGAAGGCCGTCATCGCGCCGATGGCCATCACGTCGCTGACCGCGAAGACGATCTCCACCTCGTCGGCTCCCCGCTCGGCGAGCTTCCTGGCCGCCTCGTAGCCGCCGCCACGGGTGAACTCGGTCTCGATCACGAACCGATCATCGAGGGTGATCCCCGCGGCACGCAGTCCCGCCGTGAAGCCCGCGACCCGATCACGGGACGTACGGACGGATTCCGGCGCCCGGAAGACGGCGAAGCGCCGGTATCCGGCACCGGCCAGGGCACGGGCGAGCCGGTGAGCACCGCCGGCGTTGTCGATGGTGACGGTGTCGAACGGCAGATCCCGCTGGCTGACCATGACAACCCGGCCACCGGCCGCCTGATACTCCTCCAACTCACCGACAAGCGCGCCACGCGTATCCGTACCGCCGACCACCTTTCCGTCCCCCGGCGCAGCAGAGGCGGCAGCGCCGTCGACCGCCCTCCCGTCCTTCGGCGCAGCGGAGGCGGTGGTGCCGTCGATGCGAGTGCCGGCGAGCACGATGACGCGCGGGCGCTGGCCCCGCAGCGTCCTGACGAGTTCGAGTTCGCGCTGCGGGGAGCGGCCCGCGACCGCCATGGTGACGACGAGCCCGGCCGCCTCCGCCGCCTGGGTGACCCCGGCCGCGATGGCCGAGAAGTAGGGGTCGGCCACGTCGCCCACCACCAGCGCCACGGTCGGCGTCGAACCTCTCGCGACGGCCTGCGCCGACGGATGCGGCCGGTAGTTGAGCTTGGCCGCCGCCGCGCGCACCCGGGAGGCGTTCTCCGTGCGCACGTTGCGGGCGCTGCCGTTGAGCGCCCGCGAGGCGGTGGCGATGGAGACTCCCGCCTCACGGGCCACATCGTGCAACGTCACCGACCCGCGAACGTCAGCGGCCGGCGCCGGCGCCGGACCTGGCTCTAGCGCCAGACCCGGGTCCAGACCTGGCGCCGGCGCCGGCGGAGCTTCATCCATGGTGTTTCGGCCGTGAGGTCATCGCGCGGGGTCCGGGGCGTGTACGACGGGGTGGGCGACGTCGTGGGCGTGGAGGTGGCCGCACATTCCCCATCGGGGCTCGGGCGGGGCTTCGAGGAGCGAGGAGCGCAGGAGGTGGTCGCCGTCGCCGCGGTCGAGCGCGTCGAGGACCGCCGCCGTCTCGCGGGTCTCCCGGACGACCGTGGCCTGCCAGATCTCGCGCCAGCGTGCGACCGAGGGCCGGACCAGCGCGACCGCGCTCGCGTACAGGCTGTGCAGGGGTTGGAGGTCGCCCTCGCGGGCGGCGTCGGCGAGGCGCAGGAACCCCTCCACCGCGAGCTCGCGCCGCCGCCGGACCGCCGCCTCCACCGTGTCGGGGTCGCCGGACGGGAGGGTGGCGGCCTCCCGGTAGCGGGCGGGGTCGCCGACGATCTCCGGGGGGAAGGTCATGACCGCGTCGCCGGCCTCGGGCAGTCCGGCGTTCTGCATGACGACGACCACTTCCAGGCCGCCCCGGTTGATCGCCCGGTGGATGGTGCCGGGCGTGAACCACACGGTCGAGCCGCTGCTCAGCTCGGTCTCCCGGAAGCCGCTCATGTCGAGCGTCTGCAGGGCGCCACGACCGGCGATGACGACGTACGCCTCGGTGGAGGCCGTGTGCAGGTGCGGCGTACCGCCCTCCAGACCGTCGGCACAGGCACCCGTGTAAACCGCCAGCCTGCTGACAGACGTACCCCCGGGAAACGCCGACGTGGGGGTCATGTCGCGTCTCGGCCGGCGGCGAGGGCGGCGCGGCCCTGCTTGGCGAGGAGGGCCGAGCCGTCCTCGCCCCGGTCCCCGTCGGCCACGACGACCGCGTACCGGAAGCTCATCGTCTCGCCGTCGGCCAGCGGGACCTCCTCGCTGAAGAACGGCGCCGGGCTGAGGCAGGCGAACTGCTCACTGCGGGCGAACCACTGCGGCGGATGCTGCGGGTTGGCGGTGTCGTCGACCATGACGATCGTCGACCAGTCCCCGGTCCCGTCGTGGCGGCCACGGAAGCCGAACCACTCCGCCCGCTGACCCCGCAGCTCGTCGCCGCCCGCGCCGGTCGGCGACTGGATGATGCCGTCGGTGAACGACCGCGGGCCGCGCCAGAACAGGCCGCCGTAGCCGGCGTTCTCGCGCCCCTTGGTCGTCGGGGAACCGAAGTCGAGCGTGCCGCCGGACACGTTCGTCATGGCCGTCTCGAACACCAGCGCCCAGGTTGTCGCGTCCACCACGGTGGCCGTCAGCGCCCGCCGCTCCTCGATGACGGGCCGGCCGGCCTGGGAGATCCAGTCGAGGTGGTGCGCGATCCGGACCCGGTCGCCGGTGGCCGACAGCTCGGCCATCTCGCGGTGGACCGCGCTGCCGTTGTTGTCGAGCTGTACGTACTCACCCTGGACGTACGTTGGCCCGCCCCAGAAGTTGTGCTCGCCCACGTGCGGCAGCGACCAGGCGATGCCCTTGTGCCAGACGTGGTCGTGCGGCCGGAACAGCGAGACCGTGTCGCCGGTCAGGGTGCGGATCGGGTGCAGGTAGGGCTTCGGCGACTCCAGCACGGGGGTGTCGGGCCGGTAGGTGTAGGTGAAGAGCTCGACGTCGCCGGCGGTGACGGCGACGGACCGGCCGAGCGCGTGGGTGGCCTGCAGGGTGGGGGTCATCACTGGCTCGCTTCGCTCGAAGGGGTTCTCCATGGGGCGCCCGTCCCGTCCATCCGCTCGGTGAAGGGGCTGCCGGGGCCGAGCTCCCCGCTGCGGACGCGCCTGCCGGTGAAGGAGGAGGCGTAGACGGCGGCGACGAACTCCATCGTCCGCCGGGCCTCCTCCAGCGTGACGGGCGGCGCCTCGCCCCGGTCGAGCGCGTCCAGGACCGCGGCGAACTGGCCGTCGTGGTTGCTCCGCGCGGCGTCGGGGTCGGGCTGCCAGAGCTCGGCCACCTTCTCGTGCCCCGGGGCGGGGGTGATGGTCCAGTCGTCGTCGCTGTAGCCGTACAGGTGCTCGACCTCGACGGTGGCGCGCTCGAAGTCGAAGCGGAGCACGGAGGTCTCCCTCGGTGACACCACCGAGTTGACCACCGTGGCCATGGCGCCGTTGTCGAAGGTCACCAGGGCCATCGACACGTCCTCGGTCTCGGTGTCGCGGGCCTGGCGGGCGGCCATCGCGCTCACCTCCTGCCAGGGGCCGAGCACGGAGAAGAGCAGGTCGAACTGGTGGATGCCGTGGCCCATGGTGGGCCCGCCGCCTTCGGACTCCCAGGTGCCGCGCCAGGGGACGGCGAAGTAGGCCTCGTCGCGGTACCACTGGGTGAGGCAGGTGGCCAGCAGGGGGCGGCCGAGCTCGCCGGAGTCCAGCAGCCCGCGCAGCCGGGCGGCGCCGGCGCCGAACCGGTGCTGGAAGACGGTGGCGACGTGGCCGGTGGAGCGGCGCTCGGCCTCGATCAGGGTGTCGAGCTCGGCGAGGGAGAGCGTGGGCGGCTTCTCCATCAGCACGGTGACGCCGGCCTCCAGGCACTCCAGGGCCTGTGGCGCGTGCAGCAGGGGCGGGGTGCACAGGTGGACCAGGTCCACCTCCTCCTCCCGGAGCAGCTCGGTCAGGCCGGCGTAGGTGCGCGGCACGTTCCACGTGGCGGCGAAGGTCCGGGCTCGGCCGGGGTCCACGTCGACCGCGGCGACGAGGTCGGCCCGCCCGTCGGAGCGGGCCAGGGCCTGTGCGTGTGCGGTGGCGATCCCACCGGTGCCGACGATCGCGGTCCGGTAGCGGGGTTGAGACATAAGATCCTTCAAACGCCGGGAAAACGTATTCCGCAGTTTGCCCGCCACCTCGCGCCACCGTCAAGGCGCTCACCCTCAGATCCCGTCCCCTGACGACGCCACCGTCAAGGTGCGCACGCCCGGAGGCTGAGCCGGCGACGCCACCGTCGAGGCGCGCACGTCCGAGCGCCGCATCAGGGCGCTCAGGGCCGGGTGCTGTCCCTGATGACCAGGCGGCCCCGTACGGTGAGGTGTTCGGGCTCGGTCCTCTCGCGCAGCGCCAGGCGGATGGACTCGGCGCCCACGTGGGCCAGGGGAAGCCCCACGGTGGTCAGCCGTGGCGTCACGTCCACGGCGAGCTGGATGTCGTCGATGCCGGTCACCGACACGTCGCCGGGAACGGCGACCCCGGCCGCGCGGAGGGCCGACAGCGCGCCGATCGCGATGACGTCGTTGACGGCGAGCACCGCGTCGCGGTGCCCGGCGGGCAGCTCGCGCGCGGCGTCGAAGCCGCCCTGGCGACTGGCCTCGCCGTACGCGATCCTGATGTGCCTCGGCTGGACGCCACCCGCCCGCAGCCCTTCGACCATGCCGGCGACGCGGCCGGAGAAGTTGACCCGCTCGGCGGGCCCGGCCAGGATCGTCACCCGCCGGTGCCCGGTCCCGGCGATGTGCTCGCCCACCAGGCGGCCCGCGCCGTGATTGTCGAAGGCGATCGAGTCGAACGAGCCGTGGGTCACGCCCACGACCACCACCCGCCCGCCGTCGCGCTCGTAGGCGTGCAGCTCGGCCAGCAGGCGGCTGTCGAGCTCACCGGCCCCGAACCTGCTGGAGGCGAGTACGAGCGCGCGCGGGCGCAGGGAGCGCAGCAGGCGGACGGCGTCGAGCTGCCGGTCGGGGGCGGCCTGCGTCGAGCAGACGGTGACGAAGACGCCGGACATCCGCGCCTGCCGCTCCATCTCGGCCACCATGATCCCCATGGCGGGGGTGGTCAGGTCGTCGGCGACGAGGGTGATGGCATCGCCGGCGCGCCGCATCGCCCTGGCCGAGGCGTCCGCGGTGTAGCGCAGGGCGGCGGCCGCGGCGAGGACGCGCTGTTCGTACTCCGGCGCCACGGTCCGCGAGCTGCCGCCCAGGACGCGGGAGGCGGTCGCCACCGAGACGCCGGCCGCCGCCGCCACGTCGTGCAGCGTGACCGTCCGTCTCGCCGCACGGGGCATCCAAGGTCCTCTCCACGACATCGTCGGGGCGTACTGCATGGTAGCCCTGTCCGAGACGCCGAAAGTTTCGGGCCCAGGCAAGCGCCAGGCAAGCGCCCGGCCAGCGGCCGGCGAGCGGCCGCTGCCTGGGTCAGGCGCCCAGGAAGCCGGACTCCCGCAGCCAGTCGGCCGAGACCTTGGCCGGCTCCATGCCCTCGACGTCGACCTTGGCGTTGAGCTTCTGCATGGTGGCGTCGTCCAGCTTGGCGATCACCGGGTTGAACACGTCCGCCAGTTCGGGGTGCTTGGTGAAAATCTCATCCCGTACGGTCACCGCGGCGTTGTAGACGGGGAAGAACTTCTTGTCGTCCTCCAGCACCGTCAGCCCGAGCGCGGCGATGCGCCCGTCGGTGGTGAACACCTCGCCGAAGTTGCAGGTCTCGCCCTTGTCCGTCTCGGTGTAGACGACGCCGGTGTCGAGCAGCGCGATCCGGTCCTTGGGGATCTTGAAGTCGTACGCCTTGGTGAGGCCGGGCAGCCCGTCGTCGCGGGTGGAGAACTCGGTCTCGATGCAGATGGAGACCTCCTCCGGCTTGGTCTCGGCGAGCTTCGCCACGTCCGAGACCGTCTTGACGCCGAGCTCTGTGGCCTTCTCCGCGCGGATCGCCAGGGCGTAGGTGTTGTTCAGCGGGGTCGGGCCGATCCAGTGGATCTTGTTCTGCTTCTTGTCGGCCTCCGAGGTGGCCTTGAACTGCTCGGCCGAGTCGGCGATCGGCTCGGTGTTCTTCAGGTGCTCGATCCACCCGGTGCCGGAGTACTCCCAGTAGAGGTCGATCTCGCCGCTGAGCAGCGCCTTGCGGTTGGTCACCGTGCCGCCCAGGTTGGTCTTGTCCTCCACCTCGGCGCCGTGCGCCTTCAGCAGGTGCACCGCGATCTGGCCGAGCATGATGTTCTCGGTGAAGTCCTTGGAGCCGACGACGAACGACGCGCCTTCGAGCTCGCCGCCGGCGCTGGCGGTGGCGACGGTGTCACCACCGCCGCAGGCGCTCACGGACATGGTCAACGCGGCCGCGGCGAGCAGCGCGAGCGTACGGCGAAGGGGTCGGGCTTGCATGCGAAAAACACCTCTTGGTTCGGGATTGCGGGAAGGACAGGTCACATGCCGCGGGGCTTGAGCAGGTTCTCGGCGAGCCCGCCCAGCCAGTCGATGAAGAAGGCGATGCACGCGGTCAGCACGCCGCCGACGATGGTCACGGGCAGACGGTTCAGCTTGAGCCCATTGATGATCAGCTCGCCCAGTCCGCCGGCGGCCACGAAGGCGCCGAGCGTGGCGACGCCGACGGTCAGCACCAGGGCGGTGCGCAGCCCGGCGAGGATGGCGGGCACGGCGAGCTTGAGCTCGACCCGGCGCAGGATCTGCCCCTTGGTCATGCCCATGCCGCGGGCGGCCTCGATGAGCGCGGGGTCGATCTGCTGCAGCCCGACCATGGTGTTGCGCAGCACCGGCAGCACCGCGTAGGCGACCAGGCCCACCAGGGCGGTCTGGAAGCCCACGCCCAGCACGAACGTGGCCAGCACGAGCAGCCCGATGCAGGGCACGGCCTGGCCCAGGTTGCCCGCGGTGAGGATGAGCGGGGTGACGAGCCGGTTCTTGGCGCGCGAGGCGACGATGCCGAGCGGGATCGCGATGATCACCACGAGGGCGGTCGCGAGGACCGTCATCCGGAGGTGCTCGACGGTCTTGGCGAGGATCACCGCCGCGTTGAGGCTGCGCTGTTCGATGGAGTCGAGCTCCAGTGTGCCGACCCAGGCGTACAGGGCGGTCAGCGCGATCAGGATGGCCGCCGGGGTGATCAGGTGACGCAGGCCCGAGGCGCGGACGGGGTTGCGCGGCTTGCCGACAGTGAGGGTTTCAGCGGTCACCGGCGACCACTTCCTCCCGCGCGACGGCTGAGGATCCCACGGCGGCGCAGAGCGTGGCGTAGGTGAGCACGCCGGACGGCGTGCCGCACCGGTCGGTGCCGTGCGCGACCATCAGGTCCAGCGCCTCACGCAGGGTGGCGTCCGCCGCGATCCGCGGCAGCTCGCGGCCGGGCCGCGTCTCCTCCTGGGGTACGTCCGCCACCCGGAGCAGCGCGAGCCGCTTGAGGGTGGCGTCCTGGCCGATGAAGCCGGCCACGTAGTCGTCGGCCGGATTGGCCAGGATGTTCGCGGGCGTGTCGTACTGCGCGATGTGCGAGCGGTCCTTCAGCACGGCGATGCGGTCGCCGAGCTTGATGGCCTCCTCGAAGTCGTGCGTGACGAAGATGATCGTCTTGCGCAGCTGTTTCTGCAGCTTGACGAACTCGTTCTGCAGGTGCTCGCGGGTGATGGGGTCGGTGGCGCCGAACGGCTCGTCCATCAGCATCACCGGCGGGTCGGCGGCGAGCGCTCTGGCGACGCCCACCCGCTGCTGCTGGCCGCCGGAGAGCTGGCGTGGGTAGCGGTCCCGGAACGTCGCCGGGTCCAGGTGCACCAGCGCGAGCAGCTCTTCCACCCGCGCGGCGATCCGGTCGGCCGGCCAGCCGAGCAGCTTGGGGACGAGCGCGATGTTCTGCCCCACGGTCTGGTGCGGGAACAGGCCGACCTGCTGGATGGCGTAGCCGATGTGCCTGCGCAGCTCGTCGGGGTGCAGGCTGAGGACGTCCTGGCCGCCGATGCGGATCTCGCCCGACGTGGGCTCCACGAGGCGGTTGATCATCTTCATCGTGGTGGTCTTGCCGCAGCCCGACGGGCCGACGAAGACGACGAGCTCGCCGGCGGGGATGACGAGGTTGACGTTGTCGACCGCTGGGGCGGGCTGCCCCGGGTAGTGCTTGGTCAGTGCCCGCAACTCGATGCGGACGCCTTCTGGATCACGGTCGAACACGAAGCCCCCTTGGCGTGGTCAGATGGCGGACGGCGGAGAAGAACGCGTCGAACAGCACCGCGATGATCACGATGCCGAGCGTGCCCGCGAGCGTGGCGTTGAGCGAGTTGACGGAGCCGAGCCGGGAGAGCCCCTCGAAGATCTGGCCGCCGAGGCCGGGCCCGTCGACGTAGGCGGCGATGGCCGCGATGCCGATCAGCATCTGCGCGGAGATGCGCACGCCCGCCAGGATCAGTGGCCAGGCCAGCGGCAGTCTCAGCCGCAGCAGCAGGCGGAGGGCGCCCATGCCCATCCCGCGCCCGGCCTCCACGGTGGCGGCGTCCACGCCGCTCAGCCCGGTGACGGTGTTCCTGATGATCGGCAGGAACGCGTACACGGTGAGCGCTAGCAGGGTGGACCCCCAGCCGAGCCCGGTGATCGGGATGAGCAGGGTGAGCAGAGCCAGGGAGGGGATGGTGAGGATGCCGGCCGACACTGTCAGGGAGGCGCCCCGCGCCTTGGGCCGCTCGTAGGTGAGGAGTCCGATCCCCACGCCGACGGCCGTGGCGATGGCGATCGCGAGGGCGACCACAAGGGCGTGTTCGACGGCGGCCAGCGAGAGGGTGTCCCAACGGGAGACCACGTACTCGCCGAAAGTCATACAGTTACCGCCTTCGCTTACGCTTGCATGGGCTTGTAAACGTATGACTTGTTGCGGTCATTGCAAAATCTGTTGCAACTAGCGCAACGCACTTGTTATGAACGGATGTGAATGGACGAGAAGCTTGCGGTGTCCTCCGCCGGCCTCCGCCGGGACCTGGAAATCCTCGAAGTCCTCGCAGGTCACGGCGATGGCCTCGACACCGACGGGTTCGGCGTGAGCTGGATCGCCCAGCGACTGGGCAGGGAGAAGAGCCAGGTGTCCAGGGCGCTGCGCGCGCTGGAGGCCGAGGGCATGGTGGAGCGCGATCCGCTGACCCGGCGCTACCACCTGGGCTGGCGGCTGTTCGCGCTGGCATCCCGGACCCAGCAGGCCAGGCTCGTCCAGGTGTCCGCGCCGTTCCTGCGCCGGCTGGCCGCCACCTTCAACGAGGACGCCCACCTGTGCGTGCTCCGCGGCGACCAGGTGCTCACCCTGGTGTCGATCCCCTCCTCGCGCGCCTACCACCGCATCTGGGAGGGCATCTCGGTGCCGGTGACCATGGCGGCGGCGGGCCGGTCGCTGCTCGCGGACTGGGCGCCGGAGCAGGTGCGCGAGCTGCTGCGGGCGCCCCTGCCCGCCGGGCTGGACTCCGCCGTCAGCGACGAGGAGCGGTGGATGACCGATCTCGGCCACGCGCGCTCCTTCGGGTACGTGGTCAGCGACGTCGAGCTGGACGACAGCCCGGCGGCGGTGTCGGCGCCGGTCTGGGACCACCGGGGGCTGATCGCGGGGGCGATCAGTGTCTCGATCACCCGCCTGGCGGACGTGACCCACGCGCACGCGATGGGCCGGGTGATCGCCGAGACGGCGCGCGAGCTCTCCGCCGGCCTGGGGCGGTTGCCCAGGCCCACCGGCGCCGAGCTCTGACGCCTCCTGCGGGTGGATCGGGGAAAGCTCAGGGCGATCACCGATACGACCTGGCCGGGCGGACGGGCAGGGTGGCGGTATGAATCCTGAAAGCCGCCTGGCGCGCGTCTCTTTCACTGCTGGGCCGGCCGCGTTCCTGGGCGGGTGGCTCCTCATGCTTCCCCTCGGCGGTGCCGCGGCGCCCGGCCCGTGGTGGACGGCCGCGCACGCGGTCTGGCTGACCGGCTTCCTGTTCTTCGCGGTCATGACGCTGGCGCTGCGGCGGATGGCCGCCCCGGTGACCGGGGGGCGGCGGACGCTGGTGGAGATCGCGTCCGGGGTGGCGCTGGTCAGCGTGGCGGCCAACGTCGCCCAGCTGGTGATCGACCTGGTCGCTGGGTTCACCTCGGCCGACGCCGCGGCCATGCGGGCGCTGTTCGACCAGGTGCGGGCCTACCCGGGGGTGGACCCGCTGGTCTACGGGGCCGGCGCGCAGTTGTTCTTCCTCGCGCTGCCGGTGCTGGCCGTCACCCTAGCCGTGCTGCGCCGGGTCACCCCAGTGAGCGCCGCCGTCGCGGTGTCCGGCGTAGTGCTGCTGGCGGGGGCGACGCTCACCGACGGGCGGAGCTCGGTGCTGGTGGCGGTCGGGATGGCGCTGCTCTGGCTGGGCACCCTGCTGCTGGGCCGTGGCCGGCAGGTCGGCGAGCTCGGCACGGCCGGATAGGCGTTCGGGGGCGGGGTCGGGGCCGCCCTGCTCGCCGTACCAGCGGGCCAGGCGGCCCCGGCGGCCCACCGCCCGCAGGCGGCGCTCGGCCGCCTCGCGGGTGGCGCCGGTGGCCACGATCAGCAGAGTGTCCCCCTCCCGCAGCCCGGTCTCCAGGGTGGGCACGAACGTGGCCCGGTCGCGGATGACCAGGCTGATCACGGCGGGCGCGGGCAGCCGCAGCTCGGCCACCTCCACCCCGTGCAGGCGGGAGCCGGCCGGGATGGTCAGGGTGAGCAGCTCGGCGTCCAGCACGTCCAGCGGCGCGGACTCGATGTCCACCTCCCGGGCCTGGTCGGGCTGGATGACGCCGAGCGCGCGGGAGATCGGCGGCAGGAGCGGTCCCTGGATCAGGGTGAAGACGACGACCAGGACGAACACGATGTTCAGCAGGTGGTCGCTGCCCGGCACGCCCGCCACGATCGGGAAGGTCGCCAATACGATCGGCACCGCGCCGCGCAGCCCGGCCCAGGAGATGAACGCCTGGTGCCGCCAGGGGACGCGGAACGGGACCAGACAGGCGAGCACCGAGGCGGGCCGGGCCAGGAGCAGCAGGACCGCGCCGATGAGCAGCGCGGGCAGCAGCGCGCCGGGCAGCTCGCTGGGGTCGACGAGCAGGCCGAGCATGACGAACAGGCCGATCTGCGCCAGCCAGCCGGCGCCCTCGGCGAAGGACCTGGTGGCCGCGCGGTGCGGCAGCACCGCGTTGCCGAGGATGATCCCGGACAGGTAGGCGGCCATGAATCCGGAGGCGTTCGCCGCCCCGGCCGCGGCGAACGCGATGACGCCCAGGCCGAGCGTGGCCAGCGGGTACAGACCGCTGGCGGGCAGCGCGACGTAGCGCAGCGCGGCCACCCCCGCCCATCCCACCAGCAGGCCGACGGCCGCGCCGACGACGACCTGGTAGATCACCTGCCCACCGATCGTGGGCAGGTCGGGAACACCGCCGACACTGCTGAAGACCAGCACCAGGATGACGGTGGGCGCGTCGTTGAACCCGGACTCGGCCTCCACCATCCCGGCCAGTTTCCGGGGCAACGGCAACGAGCGCAGGACCGCGAAGACCGCGGCCGCGTCGGTGGAGGACACGATCGCCCCGAGGAGCAGGGCGAGCTGCCAGTCCATGCCGAGCAGCAGGTGCGCGCCGGCGGCGGTGACCAGGACGCTGACCGCCACCCCGGCGGTGGCCAGCAGCGCCGAGGGGGCCAGCAGTCTGCGCAGGTCACTCCAGCGGGTGCTGAGCCCGCCCTCGATCAGGATGAGGGCCAGCGCGCAGGTGCCGAGCGTCTGGGCGAGCTGGGCGTCGTCGAAGTCGAGGCCCAGCACGTCCTCGCCGATCAGCATGCCGACAGCGAGGAACAGCAGCAGGCTGGGCAGACCCAGCCTGCTGGCGGTACGTGCGGCGGCGATGCTGGCCAGTAGCACCAGCCCTCCCGCGAGCAGGATCACGTACAGCTGCGGCAACGTCATCGTCACCACCCCTCCCCGCGCTCACGCAAAGTAACGCAGCCATACGTAGACCCAGGCCATGACGGAGCTGACGACCGTGACGAGGATCCCGTACTTGGTGAACTGCCAGAACGAGATGGGGTGTCCCGACCTGGCGGCGATCCCGATGGCCACCACGTTGGCGCTGGCCGCGACGGCGGTGCCGTTGCCGCCGAAGTCGGCGCCGAGGGCGAAGGCCCACCACAGCGCCTGCCCGGTGCCGGCGTCCGGCGCCTGCGCGACCAGCCCTTCGACGATGGGTGCCATGGTGGCGACGTACGGGATGTTGTCGAAGAAGGCGCCGAGCACGGCGGAGCCGAACAGCAGTGCGGTGGCCGCGCCGAAGAAGTTGTCGCCCACGGCGCCGACCGCCCAGGTGCCGATGGTGGCGATGACGCCGGTGTGCACCAGCCCCGCCACCATCACGAACAGGCCCATGAAGAACACCAGCGTCGGCCACTCGACCTCGCGCAGCGTCTCGCTGACGTCCGCGCGGGCCACCAGCAGCATCACGCCCGCGCCGAGCAGCGCCACGATCGACGGCTCCACGTGCACGATGGCGTGCAGCCCGAACCCGACGACGACCAGGGCGAGCACGACCAGGCAGCGGATCAGCAGCTTCGGGTCGGTGATGGCGCGCCGCTCCTGCAGGGCCATCACCTCGGCCACCCGGTCCGGGTTGTAGTGGAACGAGCGGCGGAACATCACCCGCGTCATCAGCACGAAGGCCACGAACACCACCACGACGATCGGCGCCATGTGCACGAGGAAGTCGTTGAACGTCAGCCCTGCGCGGCTGCCGATGATGATGTTGGGCGGGTCGCCGATGAGGGTGGCCGCGCCGCCGATGTTGGAGGCGAGGACCTCGGCGATGAGATAGGGCGCGGCGGGAATCGCCAGCCTGGCGCAGACCATGATGGTGACGGGCGCGACCAGCATGATGGTGGTGACGTTGTCCAGGAAGGGCGAGGCGATGCCGGTGATGGCCATCAGCATCACCATCAGCCGGTACGGCCGGCCCTGCGATTTCTTGGCGGCCCAGATGGCCAGATAGTCGAAGACGCCCGTCTGTTTGATGATCCCGACGATGACCATCATGCCGAACAGCAGGAAGATGACGTTCCAGTCGATCCCCTCGTGCTCGGAGAAGAACACCTCCGCGCCGGGGATCAGCCCGAACACCGCCATCACTCCGGCGGCGACGAGCACCACCTTGACCTTGTTCACCTTCTCGGTGGCGATGAAGAAGAAAGCCACCACGAAGACGGTCAGGGCGAGGACACCGCTCATCGGTCGCGCCCTGGTGGCCCCGTCCGGATCTGGGCACGAGTGGCGCATGTGACATGCCGCGGTGGTATCAAGAGTGTGCTCATGTCAAAGTCCTTTATTTGTGAAACGTCAGGCCCCTCAATCCTCGACAATCAGGACACTTGACCACCATCGGGTCTGACACCCATCTCTCCCCGCGCGGACTATGTAGGTCGCGCCCGATGAGCGCGCACGGACGCCGCGCGGATGGTGGCCGGCCCGGATGGACGCCGGCCCCTGTGCGGGGGCAGGGTGGAGGCATGACCGACGAGCGGCAGCGAACACCGGTGCAGGCCCTGTTCAGGCGCGTCATCGTGATCAACGGCCTGGTGTTCACCATCGGGACGCTCGTGCTGGCGCTCTCACCCGCGACGGTGTCCTCGCCGGTGCTGCTCACCGAGGTCCCGGTGCTGTCGATCGGGCTGGCGCTGATGCTGGGCGCCAACACGCTGCTGCTGCGCAGGAGCCTGGCCCCGCTGGAGGCGCTCACCGCGCTCATGCGGCGGGTGGACGTGCTGCGGCCCAGCGACCGGCTGACCGACAAGGGCAACGGCGACCTCACCGACGTGATCGGCGCGTTCAACGCGATGCTCGACCGCCTGGAGGCCGAACGGACCACGGCCAGCGCGCACGCCCTGGCCGCGCAGGAGGGTGAGCGGCAGCGCATCGCCCGCGAGCTGCACGACGAGATCGGCCAGAGCCTCACGGTGGTGCTGCTCGGCCTGAAGCGGGCCGCCGACCGGGCGCCGGGCGAGCTGCGCGAGGAGCTGCGCACCATCCAGGAGACGGTCCGCTCCAGCCTGGACGAGGTCCGGCAGGTCGCCCGGCGGCTGCGGCCGGGCGTGCTGGAGGATCTGGGCCTGATCAGCGCGCTGAACGCGCTGGCCGCCGAGGTCGCCTCGATGAGCGGCGTGCAGGTGGTCCGCCGCCTGGACCCCGGGCTGCCGCCGCTGGGCAGCGAGGCCGAGCTGGTGCTCTATCGCATCGCGCAGGAGGGCCTGACCAACATCGGCCGCCACGCCCACGCCTCCCGCGCGGAGCTGACCCTGTGCGGGCAGCCGGGCGGCGTGCTGCTGTCCATCGTCGACGACGGGCGGGGCGGTCCGATCCACGAAGGCGCCGGCATCCGGGGCATGCGCGAACGCGCCCTGCTCATCGGCGCCCGCCTGTCCATCGAACACCCGCCTGAGGGCGGGACCGCGGTGCGCCTGGCCGTTCCGGTCCGGGCCGAAGGGAAATGATCAGGTTGGAACCTACCCGCATCCTGCTCGCCGACGACCACGCCCTGGTGCGCCGCGGGCTCCGGCTGATCCTGGACGCCGAGCCGGACCTGACGGTGGTGGCCGAGGCGGGCAACGGCGCCGAAGCCGTCGAGCTGGCCGACCAGGGCGTGGACCTGGCCATTCTGGACATCGCCATGCCGCGCATGACCGGCATCCAGGCCGCCCGCGAGATCTCCCGCCGCGCGCCGGAGGTCCGCCTGCTCATGCTGTCGATGTACGACAACGAGCAGTACCTGTTCGAGTCGCTGAAGGCGGGAGCCAGCGGCTACGTGCTCAAGTCGGTCGCCGACCGGGACCTGCTGGAGGCGTGCCGGGCGGCGATGCGCGGCGAGCCGTTTCTCTACCCGGGGGCCGTCACCGCGCTGATCCGCGACTACCTGCAGCGCGACGATCAGGGCGAAGGGCTGCCGGCCAGCATCCTGACGCCGCGCGAGGAGGAGATCGTCAAGCTCATCGCCGAGGGGCACTCGTCCAAAGAGATCGCCGACCTGCTGGTCATCAGCATCAAGACCGTCGAGCGGCACCGGGCCAACGTGCTGAGCAAGCTCGGCATGCGGGACCGCCTGGAGCTGACCCGCTACGCCATCCGGGCGGGCCTGGTCGAGCCGTAGCGAGGTCGTTTAGGACATCCCATAACCCCCCATTGACATCTGCATAAATCGGCCCTTAGCTTTGCGAAACGTTTCGACAAGCTTCTCATGGGCCGAAGGGGGCCAGAACCGGATGTCCTCATTGCGGGATGTGGCCGAGCGCGCACAGGTCGCGGTCAGCACGGTCTCCGCGGCGCTGAACGGCACCCGCCCGGTGGCGGCGGCGACCAAGGAGCGGATCGAGCAGGCCGCGGCCGAGCTCGGCTACCGCCCCAACGTGCTGGCGCGCGGGCTGGTGAGCAAGCGCACCCGGATCCTGGCGCTGCTGTTCCCCGCGCCGCGCAGTGGATTCGGCCTGACCGAGATGCAGTTCGCCACCGGTGCGGCCGAGGCCGCCAGTGAGCGGGGCTATCACCTACTGCTGTCGCCGGAGAACGCCGACCCGATCGAAGAGCTGCGCCACCTGACCGGGCTGGGCCTGGTCGACGGCGTGCTGCTGATGGAGGTGCGGCTCGACGACGAGCGGACGCGGTGGCTGGCGGAGGCCGGTTTCCCGTTCAGCATGATAGGCAGGACCCGCGAACCGGGCTCGATCGACTACGCCGACATCGACTTCGCCCGGATGGCCGGGGACGCGGTCGCGCACCTGGCCGGGCTCGGCCATCGCGCGTTCGCCTTCTTCAACCACTCCACCGACGGCTACTCCGCGCAGTACGGCCCGGCCATCCGCGCCGGCGTGGAGTTCGAGGCCGCCGCCCGCGAGGCCGGCCTGGGCTACGTCGGCGACTTCCGCGCCGACTCGGCCGAGCAGGGGCGGCAGGCGTTCGAACGGCTCGTCGCCGAGCACCCCGAAGTGACCGCGCTGGCCGTGATGAACGACCACGCGGCGGTCGGGGTGATCGCCGCGGTGGCCGAGCACGGCTGGCAGATCCCCCGGGACCTGACCCTGATGCTGGTGCTGTCCTCGGCCCGGGTCGCCGAGATGTTCCACCCGCGGCTGACCACGCTGGAGCCGCCCAGTGCCGAGCTGGGCCGGCTCGGCGCCGGCATGCTCATCGACCGGCTGACCGGCGACGGCGACGGGCCACCCCGGCAGCGCCTGGTGGCCTGCCGCCTGGTGCCAGGCGACAGCTCCGCACCCCCGCCGGCCGACGGGACAGGGGGACGGCGATGACGCCGCGTCTGGGCATGCACACCCTCACGGCCGGCCGTGGCCTGCTCTTCGGCGGTGACTACAACCCCGAGCAGTGGCCGGAGAGCGTCTGGACCGAGGACGTCGAGCTGATGCGGGCGGCCGGGGTCAACCTGGTCACCGTCGGCGTGTTCAGCTGGGCGCGGCTGGAGCCGGAGCCGGGCGCCAGGGACTTCGGCTGGCTGGACCGGGTGCTCGGCCTGCTCGGCGACGCCGGGATCGCGGTCGACCTGGCCACCCCGACCGCCTCACCGCCGCCGTGGCTGGGCCACCGCTGGCCGGAGACGCTGCCGGTCGACGAATCGGGACACCGGCTCTGGTACGGCGCCCGCAACCAGTTCTGCCCGAGCTCGCCGGTCTACCGGGAGCGGGCCCTGGCCCTGGTGGCCGACCTGGCCGACCGCTACGCCGGTCATCCGGCGCTGGCGCTGTGGCACGTCGGCAACGAGTACGGCCAGATCTGCCACTGCGACGACTCGGCGGCGGCCTTCCGGGCCTGGCTCCAGGACCGCTACGGCGACCTGGACGGGCTCAACGAGGCGTGGGGCACGACCTTCTGGAGTCAGCGCTACAGCGACTGGGCCGAGGTCATCACGCCGCGCCGCGCGCCGTACCTGATCAACCCCACGCAGCTGCTGGACTTCCGGCGGTTCAGCTCGGACGCGCTGCTCGCGCACTACCGCGCCGAGCGTGACCTGCTGCGCGCCCGCACCCCGGACACGCCCGTCACGACGAACTTCATGGGCCTGTTCAAGCCGATCGACTACTGGTCGTGGGCGCCGGAGGAGGACCTGGTCTCCAACGACCACTACCCTGACCCGGCCGACCCGCTGGCGCCGGCCCGTACGGCGCTCGTCCACGACCTGATGCGCGGCCTCGGCGGCGGGCGGCCGTGGATGCTGATGGAGCAGGCCACCGCGGCGGTCAACTGGCGCCCGCACAACCTGCCCAAGCCGTCCGGGCAGATGCGCCTGGAGTCGCTGCAGGCGGTGGCTCGCGGCGCGGACGGGCTGTGCTACTTCCAGTGGCGGGCCTCCCGGTTCGGCGCGGAGCGCTTCCACGCCGCGATGCTGCCGCACGCCGGGCCCGACACCCGGCTGCACGCCGATGTGCGCGCGCACGGCGCCGAGCTGCGCCGCCTGGCCCCGATCGCGGGCACGACCGTCCCCGCCCGGGTGGCGCTGGTGCACGACTGGGCGAGCTGGTGGGCGCTGGACGAGCGCGGGCAACCGAGCGACCGGCTCGACCCCACCGACCAGCTGCTCAGCTACTACCGGCCGCTGTGGGAGCGCGGGGTGGCCGTGGACGTGGTGCCGCCCTCGGCCGAGCTGTCGGCGTACGCGCTGGTCGTGGTGCCGAACCTCTACCTGATCAGCGACGCCGACGCCGCGTCACTGACCGCGTACGTGCGCGCCGGCGGCGTGCTCGTGGTCGGCCCCTACTCCGGCGTCGTGGACCCTCGCGCGCACGTCCGCACGGGCCGGTTCCCCGCCCCGCTGCGCGAGGTGCTGGGCGCCTCGGGCGAGGAGTGGCGGCCCGTGCCGGAGGATCGGCCGGTGCCCTGCCGCTGGTCGGACGGCGCCGCGTTCGCCGCGCGCACCTGGACCGAGCTGGTGCGCTCGGACGGCGCCGAGCCGGTGGCCGCCTTCACCGAGGGCGAGCCGGCCGGTCACCCGGCGGTGCTGCGGCACCGCAGCGGCCGGGGCGTCGCGTGGTACGTCGCGACGCTGCCGGAGCAGGACGCGCTCGCCGAGCTGACCGCCAGGGCGCTGGCCGACGCCGGCGTCACCGGCGTCCTGCCCGACGTGCCGCCCGGCGTGGAGGCGGTCCGCCGCGGCCCCGCGCTGTTCCTGCTCAACCACGGCGACGACGCCGCCGACGTGCCGATCCCGCACCGCGCCGAAGACCTGCTCACCGGAACCACGGCGGAGGGCCGCATCACCCTGGCCCCCAGGGCGGTCGCCGTCCTGCGCCCGCTCGACACCCCCTAGGAGAAAGATCCCCATGCACAGCAGAAGAACCTTCCTGGCCTCCTCCGCGGCGATGCTGTTCCTGTCCGCCTGCGGCTCCGGTGGCGCGGACGACGCCGCCCCCGCCGCCTCCCCCATCGGGGGCGACGAGAACGCCGCCGCGACGCTCACCTTCTGGGCCTGGGCGGAGAACATCCAGCGGGTCGTCGACCTGTGGAACTCCAAGAACCCCACGCAGAAGGTCACCCTCAGCGGCCAGGCCGCCAGCGACGAGCTGATCGCCAAGTTCCTCACCGCGGTCAAGGCGGGCAACGCGCCCGACATCCTCCAGGTGGAGTATCAGTCGCTGCCGACCCTCATCACCAACAACGCCCTGCAGGACCTGACCCCCGTGATCGGCGACGTGAAGTCCGCCTTCCCGGACGGCACCTGGAACCTGACCTCCTTCGGCGGCGCCACCTACGGCGTGCCGCAGGACGTCGGCCCGATGATGCTCTTCTACCGCGCCGACATCTTCGAGGACATGGGCCTGAAGGTGCCCGCCACCTGGGAGGAGTTCGGCGCGCTGGCCGAGACCGTGCGGAAGAAGGACGACAAGCGCTACCTGACCACGTTCTCCCCCGGCGACGCGGGCTGGCTGTCGGGCTTCGCCCAGCAGGCCGGGGCCAACTGGTGGACGAACGAGGGCGGCGCCTGGAAGGTCTCCATCGACGACCCGGCGACCAAGAAGATGCTCAGTTTCTGGGGCGAGCTGGTCAACTCCGGCACGCTGCTCGGCGACCCGATGTACACGCCGCAGTGGAACAGCCAGATGAACGACGGCACCATCATCGCCTGGCCGAGCGCCGTCTGGGGAGCCGGCGTGCTGGCGGGCGTCGCCCCGTCCAGCAAGGGCAAGTGGAAGATGGCCCCGCTGCCGCAGTGGAGCGCGGACGAGCGGTTCACCGGCTTCTGGGGCGGCTCCTCCACCGCCGTCGCCGCCTCCTCCAAGCAGCAGGCCCAGGCCGCCAAGTTCGCCAAGTGGATGAACACCGACCCCGAGGCGCTGAAGGTGCTCGTCGAGATCGGCCTCTACCCCTCGGCCACAGCCGGCCAGACCTCCGGCGGGCTCGGCGCGGCGCCCGACTACATGAAGAGTCAGACCGACTACTACGAGTCCGCCGCGGCGATCGCGCAGACCGCCCGCGGCTTCAGCAGCTGGGGCCCGAACACCAACGTCACCTACGGCGCCCTGGAGGACCTGATGCCGACCGCGGTGAAGGAGAAGGCCGACTTCGCGGCCGTGGCCACCAAGGTCCAGGAGATGAGCCTGGCCGACCTCAAGAAGCAGGGTTACGAGGTCTCCGGCGGCTGAGACGCCCCCTTGGAGCGTTCCAGCTCGCAGAACGGATATGACCATGACTGTCAACAAGGCCGCCCCCGGGCGGCGCGGTACGGCGTCGGCGCCCTACCTCATGACGGCGCCCGCCGTGGCGCTCTTCGTCGTCTTCATCCTGGTGCCGATCGGGTACGCGATCTGGCTCAGCCTGCACGCCATGCGGGTGCGCGGCGCCGGGTTCGGCATCCGTACCGAGGTGTTCATCGGCCTGGAGAACTACCTCGACGCGTTCCGGGACTCGGCGCTGGTGGAGGCGCTGGGGAACATGCTGGTCTACGGCCTGATCATGGTGCCCGCCACCATGGGCCTGGCGCTGCTGTTCGCCCTGCTGCTGGACGCGCCGCGGGTCGGCGGCAAGCGCTACTCGCGGATCACCATCTTCCTGCCGTACGCGGTCCCGGGGGTCATCGCGAGCCTGCTGTGGGGGTTCATCTACCTGCCCGCGGTCAGCCCGATCAGCGCCGCCCTGGAGGCGGTCGGGCTGCCGGCGGCCGACTTCTTCGGTGACACGTCGATCTTCTTCTCGATCGCCAACATCGCGGTCTGGGGTTCGATCGGCTTCAACATGGTGGTGCTCTACACCACCCTGCGGGCCATCCCCAAGGAGTTGTACGAGGCCGCGCGGCTGGACGGATGCGCCGAGTGGCAGATCGCGCTCCGGATCAAGATCCCGCTGCTGCGCCCGGCCCTCGTCATGACCTCGGTCTTCACCCTGATCGGCATGCTGCAGGTGTTCAGCGAGCCGGCCACGCTGCGGCCGATGACCAACGCCATCACGCAGGACTGGGTGCCCCTGATGCGGGTCTACCAGCAGGCGTTCGTGGAGAACGACGTCTACCTCGGCGCCGCCACCTCGGTCCTGCTGGCGGCCGCGACCGTGCTGCTGTCGCTCGGCGCGATCGGCGTCTTCCGGATCCGGACCAACAGGAGCGAGCGATGAGCGTCCCGCGAGACCGCGGCACCCGCATGAAGATCGTGCCCACGATCGTGCTGGCGCTGGGCGGGCTCTATGCCGTCCTGCCGCTGCTCTGGGTGGTGTTCGCGGCCACGAAGAGCTCCGAGGAGCTGTTCACCACCTTCTCCGGGTGGCCGAGCTTCAACGGCGGCTTCACCGGTAACCTCAGCGCGCTCAACGACTACGGCGACGGCCGGTTCTGGCTGTGGATGCTCAACAGCCTCATCTACGCGGGCGGCGGCGCCTTCCTGACCGTCGTGGTCTCCACCGCGGCCGGGTACGCGCTGGCCAAGTACCGCTTCACCGGGCAGCGGCTGATCTTCGGGGCGCTGCTGGCCGGCGTGCTGGTGCCGCAGATCACGCTGGCCATCCCGCAGTACCTGATGCTGTCGGAGATGGGCCTGGTGGGCACCTACTGGTCGGTCATCCTGCCCAGCATCATCAGCCCGTACAGCATCTACCTGTGCCGGATCTACGCCGGCGCCGCCGTGCCGGACGACATCCTGGAGGCCGGGCGGATCGACGGGGCCGGCGAGTTCAGGCTGCTGTGGTCGGTGGCCGCGCCCGTCATGACGCCGGGCCTGGTCACCGTGTTCCTGCTGCAGTTCATCGCCATCTGGAACAACTTCCTGCTGCCGTACATCATGCTCGCCGACGACAGCCTGTTCCCGCTCACCGTGGGGCTCTACTCCCTGCTCAACCGGGGCGCCTCGCAGCCCGCCCTCTACACCCTGGTGATCACCGGCTCGCTGCTGTCGATCATCCCGATCATCGCGCTGTTCCTCTTCCTGCAGCGCTTCTGGCGGCTGGACCTGGTCGCGGGCAGCGTCAAGGGCTGACCCGCACTCCCCTCATCAGAGAACGGATGACATGAAGTTCAAAGACGGCTACTGGCGGATGCGCCCCGGCACGCGGGGCGCGTACGCCAACGCGGCCTTCGACGTGACCGCGGCCGCCGACTCCCTGCGCATCCTGGCGCCGACCAGGCCGATCACCCGTCGTGGCAACACCATCGACGGGCCCGTGCTGCGCGTGGACGTCTCCTCGCCGATGGCCGAGGTGATCCGGGTCCGCGCGGTGCACCTCGCCGGGTCGGTGCCCGCCGCGCCCGCGTTCGAGGTACGGGAGGAGCACCCGGCGGTCCAGGTCGGCCTGGACGCCGGGACGGCCACGCTGACCAGCGGCTCGCTGCGGGTCAGCGTGCGCAGGGACGCGCCCTGGGAGATGACCTTCAGCGCCGGCGGGCGGGAGCTGACGCGCAGCGGCGAGAAGTGCCTGGGCGTCATGACCGACCCCGCCGACCGGCACTTCATGATGGAGCAGCTCCACCTGAGCGCCGGGGAGCTGGTGTACGGCCTCGGCGAGCGGTTCGGCGCGCTGGTGCGCAACGGCCAGGCGATCGACATCTGGAACGACGACGGCGGCACCAGCAGCGAGATGGCGTACAAGAACGTCCCGTTCTACCTGACCAACCGCGGCTACGGCGTGTTCGTCAACCACCCGGGCCGGGTGTCGTTCGAGGTGGGCTCGGAGACGGTGTCGCGGGTGCAGTTCAGCGCCGAGGGGCACGACCTGGAGTATCTGATCATCCACGGCCCGACGCCGGCCGAGATCCTGCGCCGCTACACGGCGCTGACCGGCCGCCCGGCCCTGCCACCCGCCTGGTCGTTCGGGCTGTGGCTGTCCACGTCCTTCACCACCGACTACGACGAGGCGACCGTGACCTCGTTCGTGGACGGCATGGCCGAGCGGGACCTGCCGCTGAGCGTGTTCCACTTCGACTGCTTCTGGATGCGCCAGTTCCGCTGGTGCGACTTCGAGTGGGACCCCGAGGTGTTCCCCGACCCCGAGGGCATGCTCAAGCGGCTCAAGGATCGCGGGCTGAAGATCTGCCTGTGGATCAACCCGTACATCGGGCAGGCGTCCGCGCTGTTCGAGGAGGGCATGGCAGCCGGTCACCTGCTGCGCCGCCCGGACGGGACCGTCTGGCAGGACGATCACTGGCAGGCGGGCCGGGCACTGGTGGACTTCACCTCGCCGGCCGCCCGTGAGTGGTACGCGAGCAAGCTGCGCGGGCTGCTGGACATGGGCGTGGACTCGTTCAAGACCGACTTCGGCGAGCGGGTGCCCACCGACGTGGTCTACGCCGACGGCGCCGACCCCGAGCGGATGCACAACTACTACAGCCTGCTCTACAACGAGACCGTGCACGAGGTGCTGACCGAGCGCCGCGGGCCCGGCGAGGCGGTGCTGTTCGCCCGCTCGGCCACCGTCGGCGGGCAGCGGCTGCCGGTGCACTGGGGCGGCGACTGCGAGTCGACCTTCGAGGCGATGGCGGAGAGCCTGCGCGGCGGGCTGTCCCTCGGCATGGCCGGCTTCGGGTTCTGGAGCCACGACATCGGCGGCTTCGAGGGGCGGCCCGATCCGGCGGTCTTCAAGCGCTGGGTCGCCTTCGGCCTGCTGTCGTCGCACAGCCGGCTGCACGGCAGCCAGTCCTACCGGGTGCCGTGGCTGTTCGACGAGGAGTCGGTCGACGTGCTGCGCTCCTTCACCCGGCTCAAGGCCCGCCTGATGCCCTACCTGTACGGCGCGGCGGTACGGGCCAGCCAGGAGGGCATGCCGGTGATGCGGGCGATGCAGCTCGAATTCCCCGGCGACCGCGGCTGCGAGTACCTCGACGCCCAGTACATGCTCGGCCCCGACCTGCTGGTGGCGCCCGTGCTGTCGGCCGGCGGCGAGGTGTCGTACTACGTCCCGGCCGGCGTCTGGACCCGGCTGCTGGACGGCGGCGGCGGCGACACCGTGACCGGGCCCGGCTGGCACACCGAGCGGCACGGCTTCGACAGCCTGCCGCTGCTGGTGCGGCCGGGCGCGGTGCTGG
Organism: Nonomuraea glycinis; assembly: GCF_035920485.1. Taxonomy (GTDB): domain Bacteria; phylum Actinomycetota; class Actinomycetes; order Streptosporangiales; family Streptosporangiaceae; genus Nonomuraea; species Nonomuraea glycinis. Next base: position 5,546,064 of record NZ_CP109166.1, on the reverse strand, counting down.
CGACCGGCGCCCACTGCGACCGGCCCGACTACGATTACGCCGACGGCGTCACCCTGACGGCGTACCGCCTGGCCGACGGCGATCGGCGGACGGTGACCGTACCGGACACCAGCGGCGACGCGGCGGCCGTGTTCGAGGTCTCCCGCGTGGGAGACCGCGTCCACGCCCGCCGGACCGACGGTGTCCCCGCCCGCTGGAACCTGTCGCTGGCGGGCGTCGCCGAAGCCGCCGGCGCCACCGGCGGCACCCTCGAGACCACCCCCGCCGGTGTACGAGTCGCCGCGAACGGCGACACTGAGCACATCGAGATCGTCCTGAAGTCATAGGAGTGACTCCCCATGCCCACTTTTCCCGAAAACTTCCTGTGGGGCACCGCCACCGCCGCCTACCAGGTCGAAGGCGCCGCCTTCGAGGACGGTCGCGGACCGTCGATCTGGGACACCTTCTCGCACACCCCCGGCCTGGTGACCAACGGCGACACCGGTGACGTCGCCTGCGACCACTACCACCGGCTGGAGGAGGACCTGGACATCCTCGCCGGCCTGGGCGTGGGCGCCTATCGCTTCTCCATCTCCTGGCCCCGGGTGCTGCCGGGCGCCGGTGACCGGATCAACCAGCCGGGCCTGGACTTCTACAACCGGCTCGTCGACGGGCTGCGCGCCCGCGACATCGCCCCGGTGGCGACCCTCTACCACTGGGACCTGCCCCAGGAGCTGGAGGACGCCGGCGGCTGGCCCAACCGTGAGACCGCGCTGCGCTTCGGCGACTACGCCCGGCTCATGGGCGAGGCGCTCGGCGACCGGGTGCACACCTGGATCACTTTGAACGAGCCGTGGTGCTCGGCCTACCTGGGCTACGCCTCCGGCGTGCACGCCCCGGCCCGCACCGACGCCGCGGCCGCGCTCGCCGCCGTGCACCACCTCAACCTGGGCCACGGCCTGGCCGCCAGGGCGCTGCGCGAGGTGATCGACCCGGCCGCGAAGATCTCCGTCACCCTCAACCTGCACCACGTCCGGGGCGAGTCCGACAAGGACGCCGAGGCCGTGCGCCGCACCGACGCGCTGGCCAACCGGACCTTCCTCGGCCCGATGCTCGACGGCGCCTACCCGCGCGACCTCATCGACGACACCGCCTCCGTCACCGACTGGTCCTTCGTCCAGGACGGCGACGAGGCGACCGCCGCCGCGCCGCTGGACCTGCTCGGCGTCAACTACTACAACCCCGTCCAGGTCCGCCTGTGGGACGGCACGAGCGAGCGCGACCAGGCCGACGGCCACGCCAACGGCGCCGCCTCACCGTGGATCGCCTGCGACGACATCGACTTCGTCCGCCAGCCCGGCCCGTACACCGAGATGGGCTGGAACATCGACGAGACCGGCCTGACGGAGCTGCTGCTGCGGCTGCACCGCGACTACCCCGACCTGCCCCTGATGATCACCGAGAACGGCGCGGCCTTCCCCGACGTCGTCTCCGACGACGGCCACATCCACGACGAGCAGCGCGTGGACTACCTGCACCGGCACCTGACGGCCGTCACCGAGGCCATCGAAGGCGGCGCGGACGTCCGGGGCTACTTCCTGTGGTCGCTGATGGACAACTTCGAGTGGGCGCACGGCTACGCCAAGCGCTTCGGCATCGTGCGCGTCGACCATGACACGCAGGTGCGCACCTGGAAGGACAGCGCGTACTGGTACCGCGACGTGGTCGCGGCCAACGCGCTGCCCGCCACCGACCAGGTCACCACCGCCGCGTCCTGACCCACGACGGCGGATCGGGCCCGCGCCCGATCCGCCTCAGGTGAGCAGTTCGACCGTGCCGCGTTCGCCGTCCACCCGGACGCGGTCGCCGTCGCGCAGTCTCATGGTGGCGTTGCCGGTGCCGACGACGGCGGGGATGCCCAGCTCGCGGGCGACGATGGAGGCGTGCGAAAGAGGCGCGCCCAAGTCGGTCACCACGGCCGCCGCCCTCGGGAACATCGGCGTCCAGCCGACGTTCGTGAGCGTCGTCACCAGGATCTCGCCCGGCTTGAGCCGGTCGCCGTCCTCGGGCCCGGCGATGACCCGGGCGACGCCCTCGACCACGCCCGGCGCGCCGGGGAAGCCGGTCACGGTGTCGCTGACGGGCGCGCCGCCGCCGCGCGCGTCGTAGAGGTCGCCGCGCCGGTCCGGGTCGGCGGCCCAGCGGACCGGGTCGAAGCGGCCGACGATCAGGGCGGGGTACGGCGGCAGCGCGGCGTAGCGGTCGTAGGTCGCCCGCCGTACCGGCACCTGCTCCAGCGAGGTCTCCTCGCCGCGGAGCACGGCGAGGATCTCCTCCCGGGACAGGAAGAACAGCGCGTCGCCCTGACCGGTGAGCTCCCCGGCGCGGACCACGAACGCGCGCACGACCCAGAAGGCGCGCACCACCTCCGACCGGGTGGACTCACGGTCGCGCACCACGCCGTTCCAGCGCCGCACCTTGGCCCGCATCGTGGCGTGCCCGCGCGGGTAGCGCCGGGCGAACCGGGTCCACGCCTCCTCGCGGGCCCGCTCCTGGCGGGCCAGCAGCGCCTCGGTGCCGGCGCCGGCCTCGCGCAGCCCGGCGAGCTGCGCGTCGGTCCAGGCCGGGTCCTCACCGGGGCGCGGCAGGGAGATCTCGAACTCGTGCGGTCCGCGATGCCCGTACGCTCGGGCGAACTCCGCCCGGGTGATCTCGCCCCTGGCCAGCCTGCCGAGCCCGGTCAGCAGGCCGAGGCTGGCCAGCTCGCCGTCCGCGTTGACGCCGGTGAGCATGGCCTCGGCGTCGAGGTCGCCCACCAGCCGGCGCAGCTTGCGGCGGGTGAGGACGAGCGTGGCGCCGCCCTGCCGGCCCGCGGCCTCCAGCATGCGGCAGGCCGTGACCAGGTGCGGCTCGATCTCGCGGGCCCACAGCTCGGCCAGCTCGGGGCCGGTCCGGACGTCCGCGATGGCGGCGCGGAGCTCATCGCACCGGCGCGCGGCGGTGGCCAGGAACGGACGCAGGCTCCTGAGGTTGGCGCGCACCCGCCGGCGCACCCGTACGGCCACCGGAAGGACGGCCTTGACGATCTCCCAGCGGGAGGCCGTCAGCAGGGGCACGTCCAGGCCGGGCGGCACCTTGCCGAACACCTCCTCCATGGCGCTCAGCCGGCCGCGCATGCCCAGGGCCGCGGCGACGGAATAGGAGGCGCTCAGGTTCATGTAGAAGCGGCCGCCGATGTTGCCGATCAGGTCGAAGCCGGGCATGGCCGAGACGGACATCGCCTCGCGGATGAACAACTGGACGTACGACCAGGTGGCGGGCGTCATCACGTCGGGGATGGCCTCGCCGAGGTTGCCCGCGGTCCACAGGTGGTCGCCCTTGAGCGTGTCGTTCCACTCCTCGGTCCGCTGCCCGAGTGCGGTGATCGGACGGGCTTGGACGATGGCGAACGTGGCACCGCTCCTGGCCCACTCGACGTCCATCGGCACGCCGTACAGCTCCTCGACGCGCGCGCCCAGCGCGGCGAGCTCCAGGGCCTGCGGCTCGGTGAGCACGGGCGCGCGGCGCAGCTCCTCTGGCGTCGGCCGCTCGTGCGTGCCGCCGGCGGTCCGTACGGTCATCACGGCCTTGTCCCCGGTACGCGTCTCGGTGATCCGGCCTTCGGACACCACGATCGTGTCGGGCGTGACCTGGCCGCCGACGACCGCCTCGCCGAGCCCCCAGGAGGCGTTGATCACGGTCTCGCCGCGGTCGCCGGTGACGGGGTTCGCGGTGAACATGACGCCCGCCGCGTCGGCGTCGACCAGCGCCTGGACCACGACAGCCAGCGCGACGTCGTCGTGCGGCACGCCGTTCTGGTCGCGGTAGGCGATGGCGCGCGGGTTCCACAGCGAGGCCCAGCAGCGCCGGACGGCGTCGAGCAGCGCCGGGCCGCGGATGTTGAGGTAGGTGTCCTGCTGGCCGGCGAACGACAGGTCCGGCAGGTCCTCGGCCGTCGCGGAGGAGCGGACGGCCACCGGCACGTCGTCGCCCATCGCCTCGTAGGCCGAGCGGATCTCGGCGGCGAGGCCGGCGGGGAGGTCCCGCGCGGCGAACAGGTCCGCCTTGCCCCCGGCGTCGGCTTGGCGCAGCTCGTCGCGGAAGTCGGCGACGAACGCCCGGTAGGCGTCGGTGGTGATGACGAAACCGCCGGGAACGGGCAGTCCCGCCCTGCTCAGCCTGGCCAGGGACGCGCCCTTGCCGCCCGCCGTGGCGAGGTCGGCGGCGGCGTCGCCGAGAGGCAGCACGGTCTTCACGTGGCACTCTCCTCGACGCCGAGGCTGAGCGCCAGTTTGCGCCGGGCGACGTCCTCGACCGTGTCCAGATAGACCCGAGTCGCACCCGCCACCGCGTCGGCACGGCCCGCCGAACCACCCGGCACCGCGTCGGCGGCGACTCCGTTCGCCGGTGGGTCCGCGCTGAGCGCCCGGTCGGCGGTGTCGGCGATCAGCTCCGGCAGCCGGTCGTCCGGCACCCGCGCCGACTCGGGCAGCAGGCCCTGCGTGACCAGGAATCCGTACAGCACCGAGGAGACGACGACGAGCTGCTCGGCGGGCGTCCGGTCCGCGCGGACCACGCCCAGCTCGGCCAGCGCGCCAAGGTAGGTCTCGAACGCGCTGGTCAGCACGGGGGTCGTCACACTCTCCCGCTTCTGCCTGCCCAGCCTGCCGAGCACCTCGTTGTCGCCGAGCAGCAGCGCCCGCATCAAGGGCCGCCGGAGCAGCGCCCCGGCCAGCCCGCGCAGCACCTCGCGCAGCGTCCCAGGAGCCGCGGCGCGGACCTCCTCCAGCATGAGCACCCGCTCCCGGCGGAGCAGCGCGGCGAAGAGCGCGTCGCGGGTCTTCCAGTGCAGGTAGATCGTGCCCTTCGCGACGTCCGCCTGCGTGGCCACGTCGTCGACGGTGGTCTTGTCGTAGCCCCAGCGAAGGATCAGCTCCGCGGCGGCGTCCAGGATCTGGTGCGCCCGCGCCAACTGGCGGGCCGGATCCTGCGGCGGTCGGCCGGCCTTGACCATCGCTCGCCTCCACATTTTCTGACTGGATGAGCGTATATGGTCATTTAATGTACATCACAGCTTGGTCAGGAGGGCCTCCGCCTCGGCGGCGTACAGGTCGTCGCCGGTCGCGACCGCCTGCTCCAGCAGGTGGCGGGCGGCCGGGAGGTCGCCGTGCTCGTAGCGGATCTCCCCCAGCCGGCAGGCGGCCTCGGCGACGAGCTCCGGCCGGCCCGTCAGGTTCAGCGTCAGCTCGTAGAAGCGCAGCGCCCCGTCCCGGTCGCCCAGCCAGTAACACAACTCGCCGAGGTGCGCCGCCGCCATGGCCGACTCCGGATCGCCCGCGTCGATGACCCGCTGGTACCAGCCGAGCGCCTCGGGGAAGTCCCGCTCGCCCTTGGCCAGCGCGCCCAGGTGCATGGCCGCCACCGCCGCGACGTGCCCCTCGGCCGCCGTCACCGCCCTGAGGTACCAGACGCGGGCGCGCAGCCCGTCCTCCTCGTGGAAGGTGTTGCCGAGCCCCACCATCGCCCTGGCCGCCAGGTCGGCGTCGCCCGCCTCCAGCACCTGCTCGTACACCTGCCGGGCCTCCTCCACCTGGCCGTCGCCGGCCAGCGCCTGCGCCAGCACGGTGAGCGCGGTCGGCTCGCCGCCCGCGGCCGCCGCGCGCAGGGTGCGCAGCGACGCCTCCGTGTCGCCCCGCTCCTCCTGCAGCAGGCCGAGCAGGCTGCCGAACACGCCGTCGTCACCTGCCCGCTGCTCGGCCACGCTGTAGAACGCCGCCGTCTCGCCCTGCTCGTCCAGCAGCTCCAGCAGCCTGCCCGCGGCGACGAACCGCACGTCGGGGTCCTCGTGCTCGTTCAGCCGCTCGTACACCGCCCTGGCCTCGCCGGTCTCCCCCAGCTCGGCCAGCCGCCCGGCGGCCTCCAGCTCGATGTACGGATCCGCGCCGGCGAGCCCGAAGTAGAGGGGCACGGCGGCCGGGTCGGTGCAGAGCCCGCCGAGCCGGCGGGCCGGTTCGGCGGCGTCGGCGCCCAGGTGGGACAGGATCCGCACGGCGAGTGCGTGCTCGCCGCCTTCGCAGGCGTGCCCGGCGAGGATCACCAGGTTGGCGGCGGCCGTCCCCGCCTCCTCCGACTCCGGCCGCGCCCGCACCGCCGCCGCGAACGCCTCCGCCGCCCCCAGCGGGTCACCGTCCTCGTGCAGCCAGCAGCCCAGGTCGAGGGCCGACCGGGCGGCGGCGTCCGGATCGTCTTCGGCCATCACCAGCCTCGCCTGCTCGGCCGCGGCCGCGGCGTCCCCCGTATCGCGCAGCGCCAGGGCCAGGTCGCCGCGGATGGACGGCACGGCGTCGGCGTAACCGGCCGCGAGCGCCTCGCGGAACCTCAGCACCGCGCCGTCCAGGTCGCCGGCGGCCCGGCACGCCTCGCCCCACGACCAGTGCCCCATGGCCACGGTCTCCGGGTCGCCGCTGCCGACGGCCTGCCCGGCCCAGCCGGGGACGGCTTCGTGCGCCTCGTGCCGTACCAGATGGACGAGCAGGTGGCGCAAACTCTCCAGATCCTCCGCCGCCACCCCGGACTCCAGCGCCCGCCGCGCCGCCGCCACGTCGCCGCGCTCCTCCAGCACCTCGGCGAGGTCCACGGCGGCGGCCGGCATCGCGGCTTCCAGCGCCTCCACCGCCCCATCCAGGTCGCCCCGGAGCCTGCGCGCCACCCCGATCCCGCGCCAGGCCGACTCGGCGCTCTCCGCCTCGCGCGTGGCGGGCAGCAGACACAGCTCGGCCCTGGAGTGCTCGCCCTGATCGACGAGCTGCTCCCCCAGCCCGATCCGCGCCTGCCCCGCCGTCCCGTGCTCGGGATCGTCGCCGGGCAGCAGGTCGAACGCCGCCCGCGCCTCCTCGACCTCGTCGAGCCGGACCCGGGTGAGGCCGAAGAGCCAGTCGCCGCCCGCGGTGTCACCCTCGGCGACGAGCCGCTCGTGCAGCCGCCCGATCGCCAGCAGGTCACCCTGCCGCTCCAGCACCCGCACCAGGCCGGCCACCGCCGCCCTGCGCAGCCCCTCATGCTCAGTGTTCAGCGCCTCACCGTAGGCGGCCCGCGCCTCGCCGTCGGTGGCTTGCGCCTCGGTGGGGTCGCCGCCGCCGACCAGCTCCGCCAGCTCGTACGCCACCCATGGCGCGAGCACCGGGTGGCCGTCGGCGCGCGCCCGGCGCAGCAGCCCGATCGCCTCGTCGCGCCGGCCGTGGCCGAGAAGGAGTTCCTTGTACGACACCGCCGCGTAGGACAGGGCCAGCGGGTCGCCGGAGTCGGCGGCCGACTCGAAGAGCCGGGCCGCCTCCGCCAGGTCGTACCCGGCCGCCGCCAGCAGCTGGGCGAGGACGGCGGCGCCCGTGGCCGGGTCGTGGTCCATCGCGGCGCGGTGGCGGATCAGCCCCTCCTGCCGGCCCAGCCGCTGGTGATCGACGATCGCCCGCAGCACCGGATGCCCCTCGGAGGTGCGCAGCAGGTGCAGGAGGAAGGCGGCGGTGAAGCCCTGGGCCACGTCGTCGCCCTGCGCGACGTAGGAGAGCAGCTCGTCGGCCTGCTCCCGGTCCCCCTCGCCGATCTCCAGCTCGGCCAGCGCCACCGTGGCCCTGATCGACTGGGCGTGCGCGCCGGAGTCGACGGCCCGGCGCAGTAACCGCCTGGCCTCCGCCACCTCCCCGGCCCGCAGGCGCGCCAGCCCGCTGTCGGCGTCCTGAAGCGCCTGCTCCTCCACGGGGTCGGCCAGCGGCTGCCGGCGCGCGTCCTGGTCGAGCAGCAGCGCCGCCTTGTACGCGGTGTCGGGGTCGGGGTGCGCGGCCGCCGCCCTGACCAGCTCCATCGCGGGCTCGTACGACGAGGGGTGCTGGTCCAGCAGCAGCGCCAGGAGGGTGACGCAGGGCGACGCCCACGGCGACTCCCCCGCCTCCAGTACGGCGCGCAACGCGGTCAGGGCCTGGGCCGCCTCGCCCGCCTCGGTGTGCAGCTGGGCCAGGCAGGCGTGCGCCTCGACGGCGTACTCGCGCTGGCCGCTGGCGATCACCCGGTGGAAGATCGCCCTGGTCGTCTCCTCGTCGCCGAGCTGGGCGTGCACCTTGGCCTGCTCCAGGAGCGCGGGCAGGCGCAGCTCGGGCCGCGGGTCCTCGGCCGCCCTGGCGTAGGCGTCGGCCGCCTCGGCGTACTCGCCCAGGTTCACCAGCACGGCGCCGAGCAGCTTGTACGCCATGGCCAGGTGGTCGGGGTGCCCCACGGCGACCGCGTGCTCGCACACCTGGCGGGCCGCCTCGTAGTCCTCCTCCTCGGCGTACAACCGGTAGAGCTGGAACGCCGACTGCGACACCACCTCGGGGTCGCCGCAGGTGAGCAGCCGCCGGTAGTCCTCCTCGTCCTCGGCCACCTCGTACAGTTCGGCCGCCGTGGCGGCGGTGAGGAAGGCGAAGTCCGGCAGCTCCAGCTGGGCGGCCAGCTCCGCGACGGCGGGGCTGGCACAGCGGCGCGCCCGTCTCAGCGCCGCCTCGGCGCCCGCCGCGTCGCCCAGCTCCGTGCAGACCAGCACCATCGCCGTGTCGGCCAGCGCCGCCACCTCGAAGTCCGCGCCATCGGCCGCGATGCTCAGCACCCGGTGCGCCGCGGGCCATTCACAGGCGCTGACCAGCATCAACGCCATCGCGATGGCCGAACGCTGCGCGAACACCGGGTCGTCGGACTGGATCACCGACCGGTGCGCGGCCTCGGCCCCGTCCAGGTCGCCCATGTCCTGCAGCAGACAGGCCAGCAGGTGTGACGCCTCGGGGTCCCCGGTGGCCGCGATCTCCCGGAACAGCGCGGCGGCCCCGTCGAGATCTCCCGCTTCCCAACTCAGCATGGCCGGCCCGAGCCGCTCTGACGACATGTGCCACTCCTCGTATAGCTGAAGTGAAAAAACTACACATATGGATACTTCGATCACAGAGCAATCCGGATACTGCTTGATCGCGGGTGCCCCGGCGCGAGGAGCGGGCCGCGCCGTAGCGTAGACCTCATGGCCAAAGCGTTCTGGATCGACCAGGAGTTCGACAGGGACCGTGACGGGCGCTTCTCCGTACACGTACGCAAGAATCTCGACGAGTTCGAGTGGGGCGACATCGCGCCCGTCAGGTTCGCCTGCGCGGCGTGGCGGCTCGCCACGCCGCCGTCGCTGTCACCCGGCTATGTGCGCTGGGACCGGCGGGTCCTGGAGGCCACCTGCGTCCGCAACACCTGGGACGGCACGCTCAACGCGCGCATCCGGGTCGCCTCCCCACTGCCCGCGCCGCTCACCGACTCCCGGACGTGGTGGCGGGACCGCGGCTGGCTCGGCTGGCAGGAGGTCTTCGGCCAGTACGTCGAGCCCACCCAGCAGGACCTGGCCCGGCACCCGTTCGTACGAGCCAGCCTCCTCATCGACGTCCCGGTGCCCCTCGGCGACCTCCCCCCGGAGCCGGAAGGCCCGCACGACCAGGTGGAGCAGAGCGCCGAACGAGCGGTCACAGTCCTGGTACGCGAGCTGAACGACCTGGTCACCCCTGTGCTCGACCAACTCGGCTAGGACACCTCTTTCCGGCGGTCACGGCGGCCCGGCCGGATGAACGTCGATCCAAACGCTCCGAACCCTGGGAAAGCAGGACGTCGTGACAGATTTGATCTCCGGCCTGACCCGCCTACGTCAGTGGGCCGAGCACAATCCGCTGCCCGACGACGAACCGGGCGGCATCGACGACCTCACCGAAGAGATGCAACATTTCTCCGTACACCGTGCGGAGGCGACTCACCTCCTCCTGGAGGAATAGCACCCGAGTTGACGTGGATTCAGGAGGCCAACTGCCGGTCGAGGTAGGCGCGGAACTCCCGCACCTGAACGGTGCTCTCGTACGGCTTCAGCCGCTTGTCGAACTGCCGGATGCTCTCGACAAGACGTGTCGAAGCAAAGGAACCGGCTATGGGGACGGCGGCTCGGACGCGGTCAACGGCCTGCTCCATCTCGCCTTTCCCCAGGTAGGCGTTGGCGGCGGCGAGCTGGTTGAGCTGCGCCGAGCGGGGACGGGAGACGGCGAAGTCCCGGGTTACGCCCTCCGCGCAGTCCGCCGCCCGGTCGTGCGCTCCGAGAAGGTGCCAGGTGGCCCCCACCTCCGCACGCAGCTCAGGCTCCTCATACTTGGTGATCCAATGCGGATCACGATCGGTCCTGCCGTGCGCGTACGCGTCCTCGGCCTCGCCGATCAGCCGCTTGATCCGCTCGGCGGCATAGGTGTCGCCGGTCTGGGCCGGGCGGGCTCGTAGCGCTGCGCTCCAGGCCTCCCTGATCAGCATCAGCGCCATGACCCGGGGTGACGCCCCGCCCTTTCGTGCGCTCTCGACCGTCGCGCGGCCGAGCATGGCGGCGTACTGAGGCTGCCCGAGGTGAATCGCCTGGCGGGTCATCGCCGTCAGCACCCGCGCTCCCGCCAGCGGATCATCGGCGATCTTCGCCAGCTTGAGCGCCTGCCCGTAGTAATGCTGCGCCTGCCCGTGGTGACCCGCGTCGAACGACGTCCAGCCGACGAACGAGATCATCCCAGCGGCGGCGGCCAGCAGCTCGGCTCCGACCGCGTGGTCGTAGGTGCCGCGCAGCAGCGGCGCGACGGTGGTGTTCAAGTAGTCCACCACGGCGGGCCGGGCCACCCGGCTGCCATAAAGGTGATCGATCTGGCTGAACATGCGCCAGCTCTCGTTGATCCGCCTGACGTCCGACAGCCCCACCGCACGACCCGCCCCTTGGCCTGCCGCCGACCCGACCGCCGGACCGTAACTCCATTCGGACAACCAGCCGTCGAGCGCGGCGGGGACGAAGGGCAGGGTGGCCAGCAGATGGCGTCGTTCGAGGTCCAATTCGCCCCTCCACAGCTTCGCGGCGGATTTCACCGTAGCCGCGATGGTCATGTCGCTGAAGTCCGGCAACGGCCATACCTCGGTGCCGACCGGGTCCGAACATTGCAGCCACCGCTCCACCTCGGCCCCACCCACGCCGAACACCTGGGCGATCCGCGCCCGATACACCGGCCGCACATCCTGCGCGCCCCGCTCCCACCGGCTCAACGTCGTCGGCGTCACCAGCAACGCCTCGGCGGCCTCCTCCTGGCTCATCCCCAGCCGCTTACGCGCCCGTACCAACTCAGGCCGCCCCACAACCCCACCACCCAACGTTGAGCAACCGTACGAACACTCATTGTCGATGATCGAGCCCCGACCAGGCCCACCACAAGCCAGAACGACCAGAAGACGACCAGCGACCCGGCCGACCCGGCACGACCGGACGAACGCCGACGCGAAGGTCTGCCAGCACCCACCCCGCCACCGTTTCCTTCTCCTACGGCCACACCGACGAAACGGAGCCCGATCCCCCATGACCTCGACCGACAACGTGCACGCGCTCGTCCCCCGGCAACGCGCTCAGAGCCCGATCAAACCCGAACACGTCGACGCGATGATCGCCCTGTACCCCGGCGGCCTCCGCTGGCGGCGCACCTTCCCCGGCGCTCCCGACCAGATCCCGCACGCCCGGTACTTCGCCCGCTACCTCCTGGCCGACTCCCCCCACCGGGACGACGCCGAGCTCATCGTCGCCGAGCTCGCCACCAACGCCCTCCAGCACAGCAGCAGCGGAGGCCCGCACGGCACCTTCGTCGTCGAGATCACCCGCACCATCGCCGCCATCACCCTGGCCGTCTACGACTGCGGCTGGGGCCCCACCCCGCGCTTCGCCAGACGCTGCCGCACGAACGCGGAGCACGGGCGGGGCCTGGCCATCGTCGCCGCCATCGCCGACCAGACCGGCCACGAGGGCAACGACACCATCGGCCACAAGGTCTGGGCACGTATCCACACCCAGACCATGGTCAAGGGCGACGGCGGCTAGGCGCCTGTGGTGCCGTCGATCAGTTCGCGCAAGATGTCAAGGTGGCCGTTGTGGCGGGCGGTCTCCTCGGTCATGTGGCCGATCACCCAGCGCAGGGTGAGATGGCCGCCCTTGCTGTCCTTGCCCTTCGACAGGGTGTCCAGGTCAATGCCGGCGATGCGCTCCCGGACCCGCTCGCACTGCGCCTCGTACTCCACCAGGAGGCGTCCCAGCGGCATCGTCAGCGCGACCTTGAACTCGGCGTCGGGGTCCTCGTCGGTCCACGGCCCCCGGTCCTCGTCCCCCAGGAACATCACCTCGAACCACCAGTGCTCGTTCCAGCGCAGGTGGTTGACGATGCCGGCCACCGTCATCAGCGGCGAGGTGTCCAGCGGCGCCCGTCGAGCGTCCTCGCTGCTCAGCCCCTCGCATTTGGCGAGCACCGTCGCGCGGACGTAGTCGTGGAATGTGGCCAGTGTGGTGCGCTCGTCCCAGGAGGTCGGCGTGTCGGTCCTCTTCACCGCACCAGCATGCCCGATCACCGAATGGGTAGCAGAATCGCATGCGGCTCTCTTTCGCTGTCGCGCTCGCCACCGTCCTGGTCGCCGGCTGCTCGGTCGACACGGCGGGCCCGGCACGCGCCGCGGAGCGGTTCCACGCCGCCCTCGCCGCCCAGCGGCCGGACGCCGCCTGCGCCCTGCTCGCGAAGCGGACCGCCGACAAGCTGCCCGATCCCGGCCAGAGCTGCGCCGAGGCGCTGCGTGAGCTCGATCTGGGCGCCGGCGGCGGCGTCTCCGAGGTGAGCGTCTGGGGCGACGAGGCCCAGGTGCGACTCGCGGGCGACACCCTGTTCCTGCATCACTACCGCGACGGCTGGCGGGTCAAGGCCGCCGGTTGCCGTCCGGTGCGCGATCTGCCCTACGACTGTGAGGTGGAGAGCTGATGCGGGTGATGTTCGCGCTGACCGTGCTCGTGATCGTGTCCGGCCTGGTCTTCGTCTTCGTGATCGGACTTTCGCGGCTATGAGCCGGATCAAGGACAACGCGCTCTCGTTGACCTTCCTGGTGCTGTTCCTGCTCTCCTTGGCGGGTCAGGCGCTGGCGGGGATGCTGCACTACAACGAGCAGCAGCTTGTCGAAGGCGGGGAAGCGGTCTCCTTTCTCACGTACGTGACCTCGTCCTCCTTCGCCGTGGACGTGGCGGAGAACTGGCAGTCGGAGTATCTGCAGTTCCTGCTGTTCATCATGCTCACCATCTGGATGGTGCAGCGAGGCTCGCCGGAGTCGAAGGAGCCTGGCAGGGAAGGGGCCGAGTCCGACGAGGAGCAGCGGATCGGCCCTTACGCCGAGGCCGACTCGCCCGCGTGGGCCAGGGTGAAGGGCTGGCGGCTCAGGCTCTACAGCAACTCGCTGGGGCTGGCCATGGGGACCGTATTCCTGCTGTCGTGGCTGGCGCAGTCGGTCGCGGGGCAGGCGGCGTACAACTCCGAGCGGCTCGCCGACCTGCGCGACCCCATCGGCTGGAGTGCGTACGTCACTTCGCCGGAATTCTGGGACAGAAGCCTGCAGAACTGGCAGTCGGAGCTGCTGGCGGTGCTGTCGATGGTGGTGCTCTCCATCTATCTGCGCCAGCGCGGCTCGCCCGAGTCCAAGCCGGTGGGGGCGCCGCACTCGGCGACGGACGTCAGCGGCTGACCGGTGACGACGGCGACGATCCGGGTGCCGCCGGGGAAGGCGCCCTGCCGTACGAGGTCGAGAATGCCGTACAGCATCTTCGCCACATACACCCCCTCCACCTGATATTTCGCGATAAATCGCTGCAAAGCGGGTGTTGTGCGGGCGTAGCCGCCGAAGTGGTAGTCGAGGTTGATCGACCAGTTCGACCAGACCCGCCCGTACGCCTCCCGCTGCAACCTGGCCACCTCCCCCGCCAGGAACCCGGCCCCCTTCAGCACCGCGAACCCGAGCGCCCGCCTCCCCTCGGGCAGCCCCGCCGCGATCCCGGCCAGCGTCCCCCCGGTGCCCACCGGACAGCAGATCACGTCGTAGTCCCCGCCGAGCTCCCCCGGCAGCTCGGCGCACCCGCGCACGGCCGCCGCGTTGCTCCCGCCCTCGGGCAGGATCGTCACGTCCCCCCACCGCTCCCGCAGCCGCGCCTGCGTCTCGGGCGTGTGCTTGAGCCGGTACGCCGCCCGATCCAGATAGTCGAGCCGCATCCCGCAGGCCACGGCGTGGGCCAGCGACGGGTTCAGCGGCAGGTGCTCCTCGCCGCGGATCACCCCGATGGTCTCGAACCCGTGCCGCAGGCCCGCCGCCGCCACGGCCCTGATGTGGCCGGAGTAGGCGCCGCCGAAGGTGAGGATCCGGGCGGGGCCGAGGTTGTAGCGGAGTTTGCGCGCCTTGTTGTCGTCATGCACCAGGAAGACCCGTACAGAGCCGAGCGCGGGATCCAGCAGCTCCTCCACAGTCCTCCTCGTGCCGTCGCACCGCCTGTTGGCGCTAGTCTACGGTCGGGCCCTTGTTGAGGAGTGTTGGGTTATGCGCGTTGTTGAAGCTTTTCGTGCCGCGTTCGGCGCCGACCCCGAGACCGTCTGGCGCGCTCCCGGCCGGGTGAACCTGATCGGCGAGCACACCGACTACAACGACGGCTTCGTGCTGCCGTTCGCGGTCCCGTGGGGTGTCACGGCCGCCGTCAGCCCGCGCCCGGACCAGACGATCCGCCTGCTGTCCCTCCAGGGCTCCACCACCGAGCCCATCACCCTGGCCACCCGCGAGGAGGCCACGGGCTGGACCCGCTATGCGGTCGGCGTGCTGGCCATGCTCGGCCACCGGGTGCGCGGGGCCGACATCGCCCTCGACGGCGACGTGCCGCAGGGCGCCGGCCTCAGCTCCAGCGCCGCCCTGGAGGTGTCCGTCGCCTCGGCGCTCAACGAGCTGCACGACCTCGGCCTGACCCCCATGGAGATCGCGCTGCTCAGCCAGCGCGCCGAGAACGACTTCGTCGGCATGCCCTGCGGCATCATGGACCAGGCCGCCTCGGCGCTGTGCGAGGAGGGCCACGCGCTGTTCCTCGACTGCCGCACTCTGGGCTCCCGCTCCATCCCGCTCGACCTGGCCGCGCACGATCTGCGCATCCTCATCATCGACACGCAGGTGCACCACGAGCACGCCGGCGGCGAGTACGCCAAGCGCCGGGCGGAGTGCGAGTCGGCGGCCCGCAAGCTGGGCGTCGACGCGCTGCGCGACGTCACCGACCTGGCGGGCGCGCTGGAGCGGCTGCAGGGCGACGAGCGTAAGCGGGTCATGCACGTGGTGACGGAGAGCCACCGGGTGGAGGCCCTGGTCGGGCTGCTGCGCGCGGGCGCCACGCGCGAGATCGGCGCGCTGCTGAACGCCTCGCACCTGTCGCTGCGCGACCAGTACGAGGTGTCCTCGCCGGAGCTGGACGTGGCCGTGGAGGCGGCCGTGCGCGGCGGCGCGCGGGGCGCCCGGATGACGGGCGGCGGCTTCGGCGGGTCCGCGATCGCCCTGGTCGACGAGGACCGGCTGGACAGCGTGCGCGAGTCCGTCGCCGCCGCCTACGCCGAACGCTCCTGGACGCCGCCCCGCTTCCTGCCCGCCACCCCGGCCAAGGGCGCCCACCGCCTGTCCTGACCTCTCACCGCGACGAAGGGCACGCCCCCGCCGACCGGTCGGCTCAGAGCGGCGGGAAGTCGGGGTCGCGGCGCTCCAGGAAGCTCGCCACGCCCTCGGCGAAGTCGGGGCGCTGGAAGGACGCGAGCATCTCCTGGGTGGCGGCCTTGGCCGACTCCTCAAGGGTCGTCGTCCAGTCGGACCACACCTGGCGCTTGATGATGGACATCGACGTCGGCGAGCTGTACTGGGCCAGCTCCCCGGCGTAGGACCGGGCGGCCTCCAGAAGTTCGCCGGCCGGCACGGCCCGGTTGGCGAGGGACAGCTCCACGGCCTCCTTCCCGGTGAAGGTCCGGCCCGACAGCAGCAGGTCCATGGCCTTCTGCTGACCCATGACGCGCGGCAGGACCCACGACAGGCCGTACTCCGCGATGAGCCCGCGCCGGGCGAAGGCGGTGGTCCACTTGGCCTCTTCGGAGGTGAAGACAAGGTCGCAGACCAGGGCGTGCACCATGCCGAGCCCGGCGCACGCGCCGTTGACGGCGGCGATGATCGGCTTGCCGATCGTGGTGGGGAAGGTGGCGGGCCGGGGGTCCGGCGGCTCGGCGTAGGTCCCCGCCTGGATCGAGGTCAGCGCCTCGAAGTCCGCGCCGGCGCAGAAGCCCTTGCCCGCCCCGGTCACCACGACGGCTCGCACCTCGGGATCGCGCTCCGCCTCGGTCAGAAGGTCGAAGTATCTGCGCCCCATGGCGTCGGTCCAGGCGTTGAGCCGGTCCGGGCGGTTGAAGGTGAGGGTCAGCACGCCTCGGTCGAGCGAGGAGAGTACGAGTTCGGCCATGGGGCAACAGAACCATGTTCTAGGAGGGACACGCAAGCTCAGTGACCCGGCACGAAGTTGGGGGTGAGGGTGGGGTTGTCGTAGGAGCGGTGGAAGACGGGGGTCGCGCCGCCCGAGATGGGCGGGACGATCCACGACCACTCCGCCGGGCAGGTACGGCCCGCCTTCTCCTCGCGCTCCAGGTGGGTCAGGAACCGGCCGGACTCCGTGTGGTGGTCCGTCATCGTCACCCCCGCCGCCTCGAACGAGTGCAGCACCGCCACGTTCAGCTCCACCAGCGCGTGGTCGCGCCAGAGCGAGCGCTCGGTGGAGGTGTCCAGGCCGAGCCGCTCGGCGACCACGGGAAGCTGGTCATAGCGGTCGGTGTCCGCGAGGTTGCGCGCGCCGATCTCGGCCCCCATGTACCAGCCGTTGAACGGCGCGCACGGATAACAGACGCCGCCGATCTCCAGGCACATGCCGGAGATCGCGGGCACCGCGTGCCAGCGCAGCCCGAGCTCGGCGAACCACGGATACACCGGATGCACGATCGGCACCTCCAGCACCGCGTCACCCGGCAGATTGCACAGCAGCGGCCCGCCCAAACCGGGATCGATGATCAGCGGCAACACGTCGAACCGCCCCAGCCCGCCCCGCCACCCCAACTCCCGGGCCAGCGCGGTCAGCTCGGCCTGACGAGGGTCGCCGATGACCGAACCACCTCTGGTCCGATGCCCGGCATAGCGGATGAGCTGCTCGTTCAGCACCCGCGGCGCCCGCCGACCGGGCACGTCGGGCGGAAAGACAGTGATCGTCGGCCTGATCTTGCCGTCACCGGTGGCCTCCCGCAGATGCGCGACGCACTCCAGAGCCACCCCCTCCGCACCGGCGACGTCCCGCCGATCGCGCACCCGCAGCGACTTCCAGTAGAGACGGCCGATGCAGCGATTGCTGTTCCGCCAGGCCACCCGGGCGCCGAACTGCAACTCCTCGAAGGTGTGCACGTAGGTTCCGTGGCGGGCGATGTCCCTGCCCACATCACGCAGGCGCGCGTGCATCCCGCCCTCGGACGGATGCTCGCCGTGGAAGAGCCTGATGAAGCGCTCCGCCTCACGAAGGTCGGTCGTACGCTCGATGACGCCGGGCAGAGCCAGGGCATCGAAGGGACGCAGGGATCTGATCCAGGTAGGCACGCAGCAACCAGCACTTTTCGCTTCACGGAGCACCCCGCCGATTCCGGGTCGGCGACATCCTCCTGTCGGCGGCGCCCTCTCCACGCCACCTCGTCAGCTTGTCCGCGGCTGCCGCGCCGGCCATGGGGCTGACCGACGCGGCGACCCCCATCCTTAACCCTCGAAGCCCCGCTTGTCCGGCGAAACATCAAAGTGTGTGACCTTGTGACTACATGGAGTGAAACCCACGCCAGGCGGCAAGCTGCCCATGCCCAGGGGATGCCATGAACGATCTTGTCGGTGGAGATGTCCCACCCAAAGACATGGGCTTCACCGATCCACCGGCGGGTGCGCTCGCCGATCGGGCCCGGTCGATGTACGGAGTTCGGTGAGCTCGCCGAGTCGAAGCCGGGCCATCTCGATGACGGCCCGCACGGCGGGCGAGGGCTGACGTCCCGCGCGGGTCACCGCCACGAGCCGCCGCTCCAGCACAGGCGCGAACGCCACGGCAGTGAGGATGCCCGCGTCCAGGTCGTTCCGGACGAAGGTGTACGGCAGGACGGAGCAGTACTCACCCCGCGCCACGAGATCCCTGACCATGTGGATGGAGTCGGTTCGAGAACCGATGTCATCCGAGGCCTGCCCCAGCTCCACGCTCGCGCGCAGGAGATCGCGGAAGCCCGGGGTCAGGACCAGCCGAAGGGACTGCAGCACACTCGGGGTGACGTGGTCTCCGATGCCGGAGAGCGTGCCCTGCTTCGCGACGAGCAGCATCTCGTCGAGACCGACTTCGGTGAAGGACAGATGCGGGTTCGCGTGACCCGGCTGATGAGTGAAGATGCCGAGGTCCAAGCGCCCTTCCTCGACCCATTCCGTGAGGAACATCGGCAAGCCCTCGACGATCTCGACGCGGGCCTGCGGATGCTCCTCGGCGAACCTCCCCTGCAGGTAGCCCGCCAGCCCGGAGACGAGCGACGGCGACAGGCCGAGCCGCACGGTTCCCACCAGCGACGCGGCCGCCTCCCGAACCGCCGACCTGATGTCGTCCACGTAGGTGAGGAGGGTCTGGGCCATCTCATCCAGGCGGGCGCCCGCGAACGTCGGACGGACGCCATCGGGAAGCCGCACGAGTAGCTCGACGCCCAGCTCACGCTCGAGCGCCTGGATCTGCTTGCTGAGAGCGGGCTGGCCGATGTGCAGCTTGCGGGCCGCGCGACTGAAACTTCCCTCGCGGACGATCGTCGAGAAGTGCTGGATCTGCCGGATGTCCATCGCATCACCCCGTACCCGACCGATCGGCCGCGCCGACGTTCCCGGCAGGAGCGTCGCACGATCGCACCTCAGACCGTATAACAGACGTATTCCCTCAGGGAATGCCGCTGGGGCCCGGCAGACCCGGGACGCGATGGAACGACCGACGGTTCGGGCGGGTCAGTGGCGCGGCACGGCGCTCACCTGCGCCGCAGTAGGAAGCGCTGGATCTTGCCGCTCGGCGTCTTCGGCAGCGCCTCGACGAAGTGGATGACACGAGGGTAGGCGTGCCGCGAATACGTGTCCCGGACGAGGGACTGGAGTTCCCTGGCCAGCGCGTCGCGCGTTTCCGGCGAGGCGCTCGTGACGACGAACGCCTCGACGACCTCCCCGCGGATGCCCTCCGGGTCCGGCCCGCCGACCACGGCGACGTCGGTGACCGCGGGGTGGGTGATCAACACGCTCTCGACGTCGAAGGGACCGATGCGGTATCCCGAGGCAAGGATGACGTCGTCGTCGCGGGCACTGAAGAAGAAGTACCCGTCCTCGTCCACGCGGCCGGTGTCGCCGGTCAGGTACCACCGTCCGGCCCCGGTGAAGCGATCGGCCGTGCTCTCCGGCGCGTCCTGGTAGCCGCCGAACCAGAACAGCGGACTCGCGGGCGCGTCGACGGCGATCTGACCGTCGACGATCCCGGCGACGACGCCGGGCAGGGGATGTCCCATCGAGCCCGCCCGGATCGGCCGCACGACGTCGTCATGCCAGTGGTTGCCGATCGCCATGCCCAACTCGGTCTGGCCGTAGTGGTCCCCGATCGGGACTCCGAACGTCGTCTCACCCCACCCCACCACGTCCGGGGTGAGCGGCTCTCCGGCCGACGAGGCCCGCCGCAGCGGGATCCGCCCGGCCGTCGCCGCCTTCATCATCGCCCGGTACACGGTCGGGGCACCGGCGAAGTTGGTGACGCCGAACCGCCGCATCACCGCTGCCGTCGATTCCGGGGTGAACGCCCCGCGGAACAACAGGCTGGCCCGCCCGCCTGCCATCGACGCGACGATGCCGTAGTAGAGCCCGTAGGCCCAGCCCGGATCCGCCGCGTTCCAATAGACGTCCTCCGCCCGCACGTCGAGCCCGTAGTGCAGGTAGCTGTGGAAGGCGGTGAGCGCCCGCACGGGGACGACGACCCCTTTCGGGCTCCCGGTCGTGCCGCTGGTGTAGAGCTGCAGGAAGGCCCCGTCGCCGCCGACGGTCTCGGACGTGGTCGACGGGGCGCTGTCGGTGACGAGCCGGTCGAAGTCCGCGCCGGTCTCGAGCACGTCGACGCCCTTGAGGGAGTCCAGCTTCGCCCGCTGCCCGGGCTCGGTGATGATCAGGCTCGCGCTCGCGCTCTCGACCCGCAGGCGGATCGCGCCGTCCGCGAAGGCCGTGAACAGCGGCACGTACACCGCACCCAGCCGCCAGAGCGCCAGCAGCGCGACGACGAGTTCGGGCCGCTTGGACATCAGGACCGCCACCCGGTCCTCGCGCTGCACCCCCCGGTCCGCGAGGGCCGTCGCGAGGCGCCGGGACCGGTCGGCGAGTTCACCGTAGGTCATCGCCGACCCGTACAGGTCCTCGTCCACGAACCGGAACGCGACGGCGTCCGGGTCGTGGCGGTCGCACAGCAGGATCGCGACGTTCGCTTCGGGCGAGGCGTACCGGCTCAGCCAGCGCTCGACGGTGTCATCGATGTCCGACATGGACTCCTCCTCCAGTGGGGTGGTGCAGGACGCCGACCGGGCTTGGCGTCATTCGGGATCGCCGCCGCCCTGCGGCATGGGCGACACCCGTCCGCCCAACGCTGACAGGTCCTCGCCAAGGGTGACGCCCCCGACATGGACGGGCAGCGCGTCGATCAGCACGAACAGCACCCGTACCGGCTCGTCGCCCCGCGCGACCCAGGAGTGCATGGTGCCCCGCTGGATCAGGAAGTCGCCCGCGGTCAGCCGTTCGACGACCTCACCGCTGTCGAGGACCATGTCGAGCCGGCCCGAGAGCACCAGGGCGACGTCCTGTGTCTCGGTGCGATGCATGTTCGTGTGCTCGGCCTCCGCCGGGTCGAACTCCGCGACGCGGAAGAGCACGCGAGAGCCCTTGGGACCCGGGGCTCCGTCGTCGAACCGGTCCTCGTCGTTGCTGGCGGGGAGTTGCCCCGTGCACCACACGACCCGCGCCTCGTACCCGGGCAGGCGCGGTGTCGAGCCGACGATCTCGTCCGACCTGACGACGGCCTTCCCGTCCACGGAGTGGCCGGTCACGACCCGCCGGAATGTGAAACCCACCTAGGTGTCCTTCCTGATCGGCATGGTCAGCCGTCGGCTCGCAGCGGGATCACGTCGATCCCCTGCGTCACGGTCTGCCGGGTCTCGCCCAGCCCCACCCCACTGAGGCTCACCACGTCTCCCGCCCGCAGCCAGCGCTTGAAATCCGCCAGCCCGGGGGTGTCGACGTGTTCGAGCAGGCAGCCGCCGGGAACCGTGCCGGACCCGATCACCGCCCCGGGCGTGAGGTCGGTCCCCCGCGAGATGTAGGCGAGGAGTTCGCCGAAGGTCCAGTCCATCTGGGCGAGGGTGCCGCGGGTCAGCTCCTCGCCGTTGACCGTCGCGGACAGCTCGAGCATCAGACGTCCGTCGCGGCGGTACGGCTCGAGCTCGTCGACGGTGACCAGCGCCGGCCCCAGCGTGATGGCGCTGTCCTTGCTCTTGGCCATCCCGATGCCCTGGGCCATGTCCACGACCTGGTGGTCGCGCGCGGTCCAGTCGTTGTAGAGGGTGAAGCCGGCGATGTGCTCCTCGGCCCGGTCCGGGTGCAGGTCGCGGCCACCCCGCCCGATCACGGCGCCCAGCTCCAGCTCGAGGTCGAACATCGTGGAACCCGGCGAGATCGGGACGTCATCGTACGGCCCGACGATCGCGTCCGCGTTGGCGAAGTAGAAGGCCGGGCTCCGCGACCACACCTCGGCCAGCTCGACGTCCCGGCCGAGTGCCCGGTAGCACCCGCGAAGGTGGTCGAGGAAGCACAGCCCGTCCCGTACCGACGGCGGACGACGGAGCGGGGCGAGCAGCCGGACCTCGGCCAGCTCGCGGACCTCCGCAGGCGCGCGCCACGCGTCCTCTCCCGCCTCGGTGAGACCGCCGCTCGCCAGCAGCCCTTCCAGGGTCGTGCCCGCGGCGAGCCCTCGGACGGATCCGCCGTCGAGCACGCCGGTGCGGACGCCGTCGCCTGCCTCGTAGGTAACCCACTTCATGACATCTCTCCCTCGAATCCGAGCTCCGCACGCCGGGACCGCCCGCTCATCCGGTCTCCGCCGCGACGCCGATGGCCGCGGGGGCACCGGCCTTCGAGAAGCCCTGGGTCGGGCGGGCTCCTCGGCCGAGGTAGATGCGGACCCGCAGGACGACGAAGGCGGCGACGATCGTCAGGCCGCACGCGACCAGCACGACGTACATCGGCGCCCCGTGACCGACGCTCGCCACCAGCCACACCAGGATGAGGTTGAGGAAGCCGCCGAGCACCGCGATGACGATGTTGTACGGCACCGAGTAGCCGGTCTGCCGCACCTCGGTGGGGAAGATCACCGAGACCATGCCCGGGACGGAGGCCGGGATCCCGCCGGCCGTCAGCGCCGCGGGCAGGTGGATCCACACGGCGAGTCCGGAATCCGGAGGCAGAGTGGGAAGGACCACCAGCAGCAGCACCGCAGTCGCCGCGGTCGACAGTCCGGCCCAGAGCAGCATCCGGCTCCAGCCGTACCGGTCGGCGACGTAACCCCAGGCGGGCATGGACGCCATCGCACCCGCGATCGAGACCAGGCTGATGACCAGCGACGTCGTCGAGGAGTAGCCGAGGACCGTCTGCAGGTAGGTCGGCCAGTAGTTGAAGTAGGTGACGTTCACCAGCGTCAGGGCGACGGCGAGGAGTCCTGCGTACAGGACCGCGCGGCGATGCGTGCTGAGCACCTCACGGACCGGAGCGGCCGGACGCCTGCCCTCTTCCAGGGTCTCGCGCACGAACGCGGGCGTCTCGTCGATCCTGCGTCGCAGGTAGATCGACACGACGCCGAGCAGGCCGCCGGCGATGAACGGAAGGCGCCACGCGAGCGAGGGCAGGTCCGGCGTCAGCTGCGTCGCCACGAGGCCGGCCGCGAATGCCGCACCCGCGCCGAGCAGGAATCCGCTGTACGCCGTCATCTGCTGGAACGCGCCCGCCCGCGCGACGCCGTTCGGCCGGGCGTGCTCGGTGACGAAGACCGCGGCCGCGGGGAGTTCCCCACCCACCGCACAGCCTTGGGCGACCCGCAGCAGCAACAGCAGCACCGGCGCGGGCCAGCCGATCTGGTCGTAGGTCGGCAGCAGCCCGATGAGCAGCGTGGAAACAGACATGACGACCACGGTCAGGATGAACAGCCGCTTCCGTCCGACCCGGTCGGCGACCCTGGCGATGAGGATCCCGGCGATCGGCCTGATCAGGAGACCGGTCGAGTAGATGGCGAGGGTCTGGACCAGCCTCATCGTCGGCGACATGCCCGCCGGGAAGAAAGCCTGGCCGATCAAGGTCGTCAGATAGAGGTAGACGACGAAGTCGTAGTATTCGAGCGCGGCGCCCAGCGACCCCAGGCGGATGTTCCGCCTGGCCCTCCGTTCGGCCTCGGCCGACGATGATTGGCTCATGATGAAGGCATCCTTGGTGAGCTCGTGGCGATGGGACACACCGCAGCGCACGAGACGATGGAGCGGATTCAGCCTGCTTCGCTAGTCGTCGAAGTCGACGGCGGCGTGGGGCCAGTTCACTGCGTTGATCAGGTAGTCGTGGGACTCCTGCACCCGGCGCCGGACCTCGCCCAGGTCGACGCCGATCAGGCGGCCGTCCCACTTGACGACACGGCCGTTCACCAGCACGGCGGTGACGGACTCGACCCCGGCGCCCTGCACGATCGAGGCCGGCACGTTGTTCCGGGGGAAAAGATGCGGCGCCGACGTGTCGACGAGGATGACGTCGGCCTTCTTGCCCGGGGTCAGGGAGCCCGCGACGTCCCCCACCCCGCAGTTGTCCGCGCCCTGCTGCGTGGCGGACTGCAGGATCTCCCGCAGCGTCGCCGAAACGCTCCCGGAACGGTGCTGGTCGACTCGCTGCATCAGGTAGAGCGCGCGCATCTCGGCGAACATGTCGATCGCGTAGGTCATCGGATTGTCATTGCTCAGGCCCGGCCGTAGCCCCTGCTCGACCCATTCGTTGTACGGAATCCGGCCGTATCGGAACTGGGACTCGATACGGGGGCACACATTGACCTGCGCCCCGTTGTCGATCACGATCTGGCGTTGCTCAGGGGAGAGGAAATTGGCGTGATTGATCGCCTCCCGGCCATCGAGGGATCCCTTCGCGTACAACTGCGCGAGGTCCTGCTTCTCGATTCCGCTGTCGAAGGAGAACCATAGATCGAGGTCTTTGCGGACAGGCAGGAGATCGGTGAGGTCGTCGAAACCGGTCGCGAACAGACGCATCGAGCACAGGTCGTCGTCGCCACGGAAGTACCGGTCCCGCAGCCGCCGGGCATCTCCCGGGAACGTGCCGGCCCAGGCGCCCGCGCGGGGGCGTCCGATGGCGTGCACACCCCGGATCCCGGACGCGAGGAGCGCCTCGACCCCGGCATCCGAGTGCTCGGGCGAGCGGGCGTTGTGCATGTTGTCGACGACCGTGGTGATCCCCCCGTTGAGTGCGGCCAGCAGGGTGTTCAGCGTGCCCGCGTAGATGTCCTCAGGCCGGCACGCCGGAGCGAATGCCCGATGGGCGGCGTACATGTAGCTGCGGCCCGAGACCGGGGCCCCACCGATGGCGTCTTCGGTCGTCTGGGGGATGTTCTCCGGGATGATCCGGCCGAGTGACCCCTCCCAGCAGTGGATGTGCGGGTCACAGAAGCCCGGCATGACGATGTGGTCACGCGCGTCGATGACGACCGCCTCCGGCGCGGAGATCGAGGCCCCTACCTCGGCGATACGGTCCCCGACGATCAGCACGTCGCCGACGGCGAAGTCGCCCACGTCACTGTCCATCGACAGCACCGATCCCCCTCGCAGGAGAATCCGCTGGGGCGTCGGCTCCGCCGGACCCCGGGCGGCGTGCCGCTCAAGGAGGGCCTCGAGACGGCGCTCGGCGGACGGATCCGGTCGCGCATTCTCCTCAGCGCTCATCGAACCTCGATTCCACGATGTGCGGGCCGAGCGCCAGGCGCCTAGCCTTCGACGTCGGCGTCGCTCGGGGTCGCCCGGCGGGCTGCAACGAACTCGATGCCAGCGGCACGTCCACGCGCCGCGAGATCAGCATCGAGTCGCGGGTGTGCGCCCGTTCATGCTTGAGCTGGTTCGGCGACACCGTCAGGAACAGGGTGCGACCGTCGACTCCGCCGAGCGCGACGGCGTAGACGCCGAGACCGTCGACCACCACCTCGTCGAGCACCTCGCCGCCCTCGGCAACGCGCAGCGCCCGGCGGTGGGTGGGGTCGGCGACCCAGATCGCCCTCTCCTCGTCGCGCTCGGTCAGACCGTCGGCGGCAACGTCCGCCGCCCTCAGCCGGGTGAGCCCGTCGCCGTCGGGCTCCTCCCCGAACTTCGCCCACAGCCGCCGGTTGACCAGGGAACCGTCGCTCGTGACGTCGAACGCCGCGATCCGGCTTGCGAAGGTCTCGGCGACGACCAGGGTCTCCCCGTCGCAGATCGCGCCGTTCGGAAAGGCCAGCCCCTCGGCCACAACCGTCGCCGTGCCGTCGGTGCCGACCCGAATCAGGGGTGCCGGCGCGTACTGCGCCCCGTTGGTCAGGTCGAACCCGAAACAGCCGACCCAGCAGCGGCCCTGGGCGTCGACCGCCATGTCGTTGATCTCGCCCGCGGCCAGACCGTTGAGGTCGGCGTGGGTGACCAGGGTGCCGTCAGCCTCCTTGCGCAGGATGCGGTTGTCGAGCATCGAGACGACCAGCAGCCGCCCGTCGGGCAGAAACCCCAGGCCCGACGGCTGGCCCTCGACGGTGGCCTCGACACGCTGGTCGGAGCCGTCCTCGAGGGCGCTGACGACTTCGTAGGCGTAGCAGTCGGTGACCCACACCCGTTCCCCTCGCCAGCGTGCTCCCGCGAGGAAGGACCGCTCACCCAGAATGGTCTGGAATCCGGTCATGTCCGTGCCTCCGTTCGATCGGGTTTCGGTCAGCTCGCATCGCCGGCGGGCACGATCTCCATCGCGCTGCGTCACGCACGGGTCCCCGGCGGCGTCGGGATCACCCCCACTTGCCGCCCGGGCCGGGCGCGAAGTAGTGGCCCTGGTCCAGGTCCTCGAGCAGGCCCGGCTCGCGCGGCGCCCAGCCCGTCAGCTCGCGGGTGAGGGCGCTCGAGGTCGGGCCGTCGATGCGAAGGAACATCGCGAGGAAACCGAAGTGCTCGTCGACCTGCTCGGCCGGGATCGAGCGCACCGGGACGTCGAGGTGGCGTCCGATGGCCTCGGCGATGTCACGCACCGGGATGCCCTCGTCGGCCACGGCGTGCAGCATGGATCCCGCCGGTGCCGCCTCGATCGCCAGCCGGAACAGGCGCGCGGCGTCGCGGACGTGCACCGTCGGCCAGCGCGATGCCCCGTCGCCCGGGTAGCCGGAGACCCCCTGCTTGCGGGCGATGTCGATGAGGCTGGAAACGAACCCGCCGTCGCCCTCGCCGTGGACGGTCGGCGACAGACGCACGACCGACGGCCGCAGCCCGTGCTCGGCGAGAGCGAAGACGGCGTCGTTCGGAGGATTGCGCGCTTCGCTCACTCCGCCCGGGGCGGGCAGGGCACGCTCGGTGGCGCGGGCCACCCCGTCCTGCGCGAGCCCGAGGATGCCCGCGGCGATGGTGATCGCCCCGCCGGACGGCAGCCCCGACCCCAGGGCCTCGATCGCGGCGACGTCCGACGCGACGGCCTCGTCGAAGCGCCCGGCGAAGGCGATGTCGTGCCGGAAGGCGAGGTGAACGACGGCGTCGGCCGCCGCAGCCGCCTCGCGCAGCACGTCGAGGTCCTCGATCGACCCGCGGACGACCGTGGCGCCCTGCGCCTCGACGGCGGCGGCCGACGCGTCGGACCGGGCAAGCCCGGTGACCTCGTGCCCCGCTCCGATGAGCTCGGGGACGACCGCGGAGCCGACCCATCCCGACGCACCGGTGACGAACACGCGCATGGTAATTACCTCCAGTGAGGATGTCAGCGACAGCCGTGGGCAGTGCACGCTGATATGACCAGGATTCGACGGATTCATGGGAACGCCGCCTGATCTCGCAGAGCGGTCGGTGATCCGTGAGAGCGCCGTACGGACCGTTGGCACGACGCTAACAGCAGTCCGATCCGTGCCCCAAATACCTATTTGGCACGGCACATATTCCTGCCAGGAATGGGTTCGCCCAGCGCCGGTGGTACGTCAGGCCGAGCCAGGGTGCGTGGATTGACCAGCCGCCCCGGGCTGTTCCCCTGGCCGGCACGGGCGGCAACGGCTGGCGGGACGGCCAGGGGGCCGGTGGGCGACGAAGCGCCGACAGGGGTGCTGGGCGACAGCACCCCGGACAGCACGAAGGCCCTCTCCCGTAATCAGGAGAGGGCCTTCTGTAATGGCTCCCGCGAGAGGACTCGAACCTCTAACCTGCCGGTTAACAGCCGGCTGCTCTGCCGTTGAGCTACGCGGGATCGTACGATGGCGCTGATCGGCGGGGGTTTGGCCCCGTCCGTCGTGCGCAGGAATAGATTAGCGCACTCGCGGAGTGCGTGTCGCATCGTGATCCGGGTAGTGCCGTGGGAGCGGAGGTGCAACATGCGATATCGAATGCCATTCGTCATGGGACTGGCTGTCGGCTATGTGCTCGGCAGCCGGGCAGGCCGTGAGCGATACGAGCAGATCAAGCGGACGGCACAGCGTGTTGCCGACAACCCGAGGGTGCAGGAGGCCGCGGGGGTGGTCGGCGCGCAGATGTCGAAGGCCGGGGAGACGGCGCGGTCCAAGGTGGGCCCGCTCCAGGAGCGGATGCCGTTCAGGAACCGGCACCGCCACGACGGGGAGGCCGGCACGGGCTGGCCCGAGGAGACGGCGGACCAACCGAAGACCGCCCAGCAGAGCAAGATGCCTTACTGATCGGCGCGCATGGGCGTGTCGTCTCTCACACGCCCATGCCGCGCCGCAGCCCTTCCAGCCTCACACGCCCATGCTGCGCCGCAACCCCTCAAGCGCCTGCTCGGCCAGGGCGCGCAGGCCCGGGTCGTCGGGGTCGAGGCCGTCGTCGAAGACGAGTGTCCAGCCCACCATCTCGCCCGAAGGGCGGCGTCTGGCCACCAGCCGCACCCCGCCACGCCCGGGCAGGTCCACGTGCTTGTTCACCACGATGGTGGCGTTGACCCGCTCGCGCACGGTCTCGGGCAGCAGCCGCGGCTCCGGCACGAGCGCCCGGTGGCTCTGGCCGTCGGTGGTGAGCAGGCGCAGTCCCTCTTCGTCCCAGGACGCCTTGTCGATCGTCTCGTACGGCACCCGCGTGCCGTCCGCGAGGAACAGCGCCTGGTCCGTGGCCACCACGTAACCGTCGTCCCCGGCCGGGCTGAACGTCAGCACCCGCTCCCCCGGCACCATGACCAGAGACTTGCGGACGTCGGCGGGCAGGCGGCGGAAGGCTTTCATAGCTCCACGGTATCGGCGAGCAGGTCGAGGGTGAGCGCCGCACTCCAGGAGAAGTCCCGGCAGCCCCGGCCGCTGCCGTCGAACGGGTCGAAGCACTCGCGGAACCCGGCCTGCCGCACCAGCCGCAGCGTGCCGTTGGCGAGCTGCCGGCCCAGGGGTTCGAGCGCGTGCACGGTGGCCGCGTGGCGCAGCAGCCAGTTGGTGTTGACCCAGGAGGGGCCGCGCCAGTAGCGGGTCCGGTCGAACGTGGCCGCGCGGATCTCGCAGCTGGGCACGGGGTAGCCGGTCGCGCCCATGAACCTGGCCGATTCGAGCAGGTCGACGGCGGTGCTGACGTGCTCGCTGGGCAGTCCGGGGTCGAGCAGCGGGCCGAACGCCCCGACCGTACAGACCTTGATCAGTCTGTCGGTACGCAGGTCGCGCGCGTAGAAGAAGCCGTCCCACAGCCGTTCGAGCAGCGCGTGCCTGATGCGCTCGGCCTGCTCGGCGTGCGGTTTGCCGTCGGCGCCGGTCAGCGGCGCGAGCTCGGCCATGGCCAGGCAGGAGGCGAGCCAGATCCCGTTGAACATCGGGTCCTCGATCGCGAACGGGTGTTCGTCGCGCAGGTACTCGGCGCGGTAGCCGGCGTCGCGGTAGCGCAGGGCGAGCCAGACGTAGCGGTCGTGGTCGCTGTCCGGGTGCCGTTCGGCCGGTTCGAGCTTGCGGTAGCCGTACCTGATCTCCGGGAGCGCGGCGAGCGGCTCGTCCCAGGAGGGGCTGTCGTCCATGCCGGACTCCCAGGGGTGCACGATGGCGGCCAGGCCGCCGCCGCCGAGGTCGCGGGCGGCGGCGAGGTAGGCGTGCTGGGCGGCGATGGCCGGGAAGACCCGCCGGACGAAGGCGACGTCGCCGGTGTGCCGGTAGAGCCACCACAGGGCCAGCCCGTGCAGCGGCGGCGCGGTGAGTCCTGAGGTCAGCACCGGCGGCGCGGACTCGTGGTCCTGTGAGCGCCAGACGGACGGGCCGGGGAAGTAGGCCTCGGGGGTGTGGAAGACGATGTGCGGCAGCATCCCGGTCGCCCACTGCCCCTGGAGGAGGCCGAGGAGCTCGGCGCGGGCCCGGTCGGGGCGGTGCCGGGCCAGCCCGATCACCACGAACGCGGAGTCCCAGCTCCACTGGTGGGGATAGAGGCCGGGCGCGGGCACGGTGGCGCATCCCGTCCAGTTCGCCTCGAGCACGGACAGCGCCTCGCGCCCGAGGGCAGCGTCGTCGACCGCTGGCCGCGCCTCCATCAACCCACTATGCGCCGGGATGCACCGGGACGCTATGTCCTTTTAGCCCGTGTCGACAGGAACGTCACACCGAGCACCACGACGCCGAAGATGGCGCCGATGATGAGGATCCACTTGAGTAGAGAGAAGACGAAGCCCAGGAGGGGGCCGAGGAGGAAGAGGGCGGCGATGACCGCTGCGATGATCAGAAGAATGCGTCCCATGCCTGCGACCGTACGAGATCGTTTAAGTGTTTTGCAGGTAAGACGGGGTTCAATCAGGGACAAGTCAGGGATACCCCTACTCTTTGGAACCAACCGGTCAGTCCTCCCGTTGATCCGGACATCGGGGGACTGCTGCATGGGGAGCGTGATCACTCTGGGACCACCCATGAGCAGGGAAGCCGCCGAGTTCGCGCTGGGCGCCAGAGCCGTTGAGCGGGACCGTATCTCCGGCGACCTGCTCGACCTCGAATCGCACACCACCTACCGCTTGCTCAAGGACGCGCACTTACGCGGCCGGACGCGGCAGCGCTGGGAGCAGGCGCAGGCCGCGCTGGCCACCATGTGGTCGCTCAACGACGCCTACCGCGAGGTGCTGCGCCAGGCCGAGCGGATCAGGGCCGAACGCGCCCGGCTCGGCGGCGACCAGCTCGCCGCGCTCACCGAGCTGCTGGCCGGGCCCTCCGTCGTGGTCAAGGCCCCGCCCAGGCCGGTCGAGCAGCGCTCGCTGTTACCCCAGCCGGACGAGCGGCTCACCCTGGACGAGACCGTCATGCGGATGGACACCGCCTTCCAGGCCGCCACGGACGCGCTCACGGAGATCGACTCCACCTGGACCGCCCTGCTCCCCCGGCTCGACGCGGCCGACAGCGCCCTGCGCGAGGTGGACGCCCTCCTGACCCGCCTGGGCGAGACCGCCGACCTGGCCCGGACCCGATCCGACCTGGCCCGCCTGCGCGCCGCCGTACTCGAAGACCCGCTCGACGCGGGCTCCGCCAAGCAGGAGCTCGACCCGATCGCCCGCTTCCTCGCCGACACGCAGGCCGAGCTGGAGCAGGCCCTGGCCGTCAGGGACGAGTACGGCAGGCGGCGCGAGGACCTCGGCGCCGCCCTCGACCGGGTGCGCGCGGCCGAGAGCGAGGCCCGGCTGGCGCACGGCGCGGTCGTGGCGAAGATCGCCCTGCCGCCGCAGGCACAGCCGCGCAGCCGGGTGGCCGAGCTGGCCGCCGAGCTCGACGCGCTGGACGCCGCGGCCGACTCCTGGTCGGCGCGGGCCAAACGGCTCGCCGCCCTCGAACAGCGCGCCGAGGAGGCCGCCCAGCGGGCCCGGACCACCGCCAAGGCGCTGTTCGGCCTGGTCGGCAGGCGTGACGAGCTGCGCGGGCTGCTGATCGCCTCCCAGGCCAAGGCGGCGCGCACCGGCATGGCCGAGGACCCCGAGGCCGTCCGGCTCTACGCGCAGGCGCGGGCGCTGCTGTGGACCGCCCCCTGCGACCTCACCAAGGCGGCCTCGACCGTCGACCTGTACAAGCGCGCGATCAACGGAGGTGGGCGATGACGACCTGCTCGCAGCCCGGCTGTACGGGCACGATCGAGGAAGGGTACTGCGACCAGTGCGGGCACGCGGCCGGCCCGGCACTGACGACCTGCGCGCAACCCGGCTGCTCGGGCATGATCGAAGATGGTTACTGCGATCGGTGCGGGCACGCGGCCGGCTCCCCCGGCGCCCAGCCGTCCCCGGCCCCGCCTACCGTGCCGGCCGGCGGGCAGGCGAGCGGGGCGCTGGTCAGCGGGCCGGCGAGCCGGGGCGTGACCTCGCCGTTGAGCAGCGGCCGGTCGCGGGCCGGCATGCTCGCCGAGCTCGCCGACCTGCCGTCGGTGCCCTACCGGAATCCGGCCGACGCGGTGCTGTCCGACCCGCGGGTGGCCGAGGAGAAGCGGTTCTGCGCCAACCTGTCCTGCGGCAAGCCCGTCGGGCGCTCGCGGGACGGGCAGCCGGGCCGCGCCGACGGGTTCTGCCCGCACTGCCGCACCCCTTTCTCCTTCACCCCCAAACTCGCCAAGGGCGACCTGGTGGCGGGCCAGTATCGAGTGCTGGGCTGCCTGGCGCACGGCGGGCTCGGCTGGATCTACCTGGCCGCCGACGAGAACCTCGACGGCCGCTGGGTGGTCCTCAAGGGCCTGCTCAACACCGCCGACCCCGAAGCGCTGGCCGCCGCCGAGGCGGAGCGAAAGTTCCTGACGACGGTCGACCACCACAACATCGTCAAGATCTTCAACTTCCAGCGCTCGGCCGGCCTCGGCTACATCGTCAT
This sequence comes from Nonomuraea glycinis, assembly GCF_035920485.1. Classification (GTDB taxonomy): domain Bacteria; phylum Actinomycetota; class Actinomycetes; order Streptosporangiales; family Streptosporangiaceae; genus Nonomuraea; species Nonomuraea glycinis. Next base: position 5,513,987 of record NZ_CP109166.1, on the reverse strand, counting down.
GGAGTACGTCGGCGGCCAGTCCCTGCACGAGCTGCGCCGCCAGGGCCCCTTACCGCTGCGCGAGACCCTGATGTACGGGCGCGAGATCCTGCGCGCGCTGGCCTACCTGCACGAGCAGGGCCTGGTCTACTGCGACCTCAAACCGGCCAACGTGATCCGGGTCGGCAAGCGGCTCATGCTCATCGACCTCGGCGCCGTCCAGCGCATCGGCTCGCCGCCCGGCACCTCCTGGGTCACGCTCGGCTACCACGCCCCCGAGCTGGACACCCAGCCCTCGTCCATCAGCTCCGACCTCTACACGGTGGCCAGGACGCTCGCGGTGCTGACCATCCCGTCCTTCAGTCCGGCCAGGGGTGGCGTGGCCTCCCCGCTGCCCGCCGACTGCGGCCACGAGTCCTTCGCCCGGCTGCTGCACCGGGCCACCGCGCCGGACCCCGCCGACAGGTTCGCCGACGCCAGGGAGATGGAGGAGCAGCTCGTCGGCGTGCTGCGCGAGATCAGCGCCGCCGCCGACGGCGTGCCGTACCCGGCCGCGTCCACGCTGTTCGGGCCGGAGCGGGCGCCGGTGGGGACGAGACTGGCCGACGCCGACGACCGGGTGTTCGACGACCTCCGCCCGCTGGACGCGGTGGCCGCGCTGCCCGTGCCCCTGGCCCACCCGGAGGACCCCGCCGCCGGTCAGCTGGCCGGCCTCGCGGGCCGTCATCCCAGCGAGCTGCTGACCGAGGTACGGGCCATGACCCCGACCCCGGAGACCCGGCTCACGCTGGCCAGGCTGCTCATCGAGGAGGGCTCGCCCGAGGCGTGGCAGGTGCTGGACGAGCTGGACCGGCTGCTGCCCCGCGACTGGCGCGTCACGTGGTACCGCGCGGCGGCCGCGCTCGGCCTGGGCGACCCGGCGCAGGCCGTGCGGCTGTTCGACGCCTGCGTGTCGCTGATGCCCGGCGAGATCGCGCCCCGGCTGGGCCTCGCCTTCGCCCTCGAATGCGCCGGTCAGAACCCCGTGCGCTGGTACGAGAGCGTGTGGCGGACCGACCACGGCTACGTCAGCGCCGCCTTCGGCCTGGCCCGGCACGGCCTGACGGAGGTGCTCGACGAGGTGCCCGTCACCTCCAGCCACCGGGTGGCGGCCCAGATCGCGCGCGTCGCCGCCACCTCCAGGGGGCCCGACCCCACCCGGCTCGGTCACGGCGACCTGGCAGCCGCCGTGACCAGGCTGGAGCAGCTCGCCGACCTCGACCCGCGCCGCCGCGAGCACCTCACCGCCGAGGTCCTGCGCGCCGCCCTCGCGCTGCTCGACACCAGCGCGCCGCCCGCCGGGCTGCGCCTGGCGGGCGCCCCGTTCACCGAGCGGGGCGTGCGCCGCAAACTGGAGGAGATCTACCGCGGGCTGGCCGCCGCCGCACCCTCCCGCCAGGAGCGCCACACCCTGGTCGACCAGGCCAACCAGGTACGTCCCCGGACGTGGCTGTGAACTGCCCCGTCTGCGACACCCAGACGATGGCCGGCGACGCCTTCTGCGAGGCGTGCGGCCACCGGCTCTCCGCTCCCTCCTGTACGTCCTGCGGCGCGCCCGCCGTGGACGCCGAGGGCTACTGCGAGCGCTGCGGCCTGCGCCAGCCCACCGGCAGGGACCACGCGGAGCTGGAGTTGCCCGGCGGCGCGGCGGGCGTGACCGACAAGGGCCTGCGCCGCGCCCGCAACGAGGACGCGATGGCCCTGCTCCCCGCCGCCGAGCGGCATCCACCGGCCGACGCGCCCGAGGCCGAGCCCACCGGCGAAGCGACCGAGCCGGCGACGGCGACGGCGCGGGTGCTTCCCAGTGGGGCGGTCGTGGCGGTCGTCTGTGACGGGGTGGGGAGCTCGCCGCGGGCCGACGAGGCGTCCGCCGTGGCGGTGGAGACGGCCGCCGCCGCGCTGGCCCGCGGCCTGCCGCACGAGGAGGCGTTCGCGCTGGCGAAGCAGGCCGTGGTCAAGCTGGCCGCGTCCGAGGACGACGCGCCGGCCAGCACCTATGTGGCCGCGGTGGCCGAGCCGGGACGGGTGACGCTCTGCTGGGCCGGTGACAGCCGCGCCTACTGGCTGCCCGGTGGAACCCCGCTGCCCGGCAGCACACCGCCGACCGGCAGCACGCCACCGACCGGCAGCACGCCACTGACCGGCGGCACCCCGCTGACTGAGGACGACGCCGCTCCCACCGGTGAGATCACCGCCTGGCTCGGCGCCGACTACGCCGAGGTGGTCCCGCGCGTGCGCACCTTCGTCCCGTCCGCGCCGGGGTCGCTGCTGATCTGCAGCGACGGCCTGTGGCGCTATCTGGACGGCTACCGCTTCCCCACCGACGGCACCCCGCTCGAACAGGCCCGCCAGATGCTGCGCCACGCGCTCGACTCCGGCGGCCAGGACAACGTGACCATCGTCGTGATCCCCCTAGGAGGCCCGCATGGGTGACCAGCCCACCTTCACGCTGCAGATCGACCAGAACAAGTACCTCCCCACGGGCGGCCGGGAGGTGCACGCCGTGCTCACGGTCTCCTCCACCGGCGGCGCCCCGGCGGCCTCGGTCCCCGCCGAGGCCGCCGAAGTGATCATCGTCGACACGTCCGGCTCGATGAGCGGCAGCAAGATCCGTGACGCCCGGCTGGCCGCCGCCACGGCCGTGGACACTCTGCGGGACGGCGTCTTCTTCGCGGTGATCGCCGGGACCAGCGTGGCCAAGGTCGTCTACCCGCGCGACGGCCGGCTCGTCCGGGCCACCCCGGCCACCCGGGCGGAGGCGCAGCGGGCCGTCGCCAAACTGAACGCGCACGGCGGCACCGCGATGGGCGAATGGCTCAAGCTCGCCGGGCACCTGCTGTCGGCGCACCCGGAGGCGATCCGGCACACCCTGTTGATGACCGACGGCCAGAACAACGAGCGCGAGGAGGTGTTCGACGCCGTGCTGGCCGCCTGGAGCGGCAAGTTCGTCTGCGACAGCCTCGGCGTCGGCGCCGACTGGGCGCCCGCCCAGCTCCGCAAGGTGTCCGACGCGCTGCTCGGCACCTTCGAGTACGTCCGCAACCAGAACGAGCTGGCCGAGTTCTTCCGCCGGATCACCCAGAACTCGATGAGCAAGACCGTGGCCGAGCTGTCCCTGCGCGTGTGGGTGCCGCAGGCGGCCACGCTCAAGTTCGTCAAGCAGGTCTCCCCCACACTGCTCGACCTGACCGGCAAGCGGACCGACGTCAACCCGCTGACCGGCGACTACCCCACCGGCTCGTGGGGTGCCGAGGAGCGGGAGTACCAGCTGTGCGTGGAGGTCCCGCCCGGCCAGCTCGGCCAGGAGATCCGCGCGTCCTGGGTGAAGCTGGTACGGCCCGACACCCAGGACGTCTACGCCAGCGGCAACGTGCTGGCCCAGTGGACCGACGACCTGGCCCTGTCCACCCAGATGAACGGCAAGGTCATCCACTTCTCCGGCCAGGCCGAGCTGCACGAGCTGATCCAGGAGGGGCTCGGCGCGCGCACGGCCGGCGACGAGCGGACGGCCACCGCCCGGCTGGCCAAGGCCAGGCAGATCGCGGCCGACTCAGGCCGCGAGGACACCGTCCGGCTCCTGGACAAGGTCGTCGAGGTGGACCCGGCCAGCGGCACCGCCCGGCTGCGCGGCCAGGTGGACAAGGCCGACGAGATCGAGCTCGACACCGGCTCGGTCCGTACCAGCAGGCTGCGTAAGAGCGAGGAGGGCAGCTGATGGCGACCTGCCCGCAGGGCCACACGTCGGGCAGCGACGACTACTGCGACGTGTGCGGCGCGCAGATCGGCGGGGCCGCCGCCCCCGCGGCGGCGCCGCCGCAGCCGGCGGGCGCGGAGAGCTGCCCCATCTGCCAGACGCCGCGGGCCGGGCAGTTCTGCGAGGTGTGCGGCCACGCCTTCGACGGCTCGGCCGGTCCGGCGCAGCCGCCGACGACGACCAGCGCCCGCTGGGAGGCGGTCACCGCCGCCGACCGCGGCTACTACGAGCAGGTCATCGCCGAGGGCGGTCCGGACGCCGAGACCATCGCCTTCCCGCCGTACTGCCCGGAGCGCTCCTTCCCGCTGGAGGCCGAGCAGGTGCGCATCGGGCGGCGCAGCCGGGGCCGTGACCTCCAGCCGGACATCGACCTGTCCGGGCCGCCGTCGGACCCGGGCGTGTCGCACCTGCACGCGGTGCTGATCGCGCAGCCGGGCGGCTCCTGGACGCTCGTCGACCCGGGATCCTCCAACGGCACCCGGGTCAACGGTCGGCCGGTCACCGTCAACACGCCCGTCACCGTCGGCGTCGGCGACCGCATTCACGTGGGCGCCTGGACGGTCATCACCATCAGGGAGGGGACGCCTTGACCGTGACACAGGTGCGGCCGGCCGCGCCACCCGCGCGGCAGCCGCCGCCCGCGCAGGCGCTGCCCGCCCGCAGCGGCGTGCCCGGCCGGATCAGGGTGCTCACCGGCGTCGCGGCGGCCGCGCTGGCGCTGCTCTTCGCCGCCATCGCGGCCGGCGCCGCCGTCGCGGGCGACGGCATGCGGGTCATCGGCCGCGACGCCGGTCCGCAGGTCGTCGCCACCGCCGGGCTCTACTTCGGGCTGAGCGACATGGACTCCCAGCTCGCCGACGTCCTCGTGATGGGCCAGGGGAACGACTCCCGCCGCCAGGCCGCCCTCACCCGGTACGAGCAGCAGCGCGCGATGGCCAACCGGGCGCTGCTGAAGGCGTTCGAGCTGGCCGGCAGCGACCAGGCGGAGCGCCGCACCATCGAGTCGGTGCTCGACGGGCTCGGCCGCTACGAGCAACTGGCGGCGCGGGCCCTGTTGCTCGACGCCCAGTCCGGCCATCCCGCCGGTCCGCCGCCCACCGAGGTGGTGCGGGTCTACCGCGAGGCCACCGACCTGATGCGGCTGGTGCTGCTGCCGCAGGCGTACAACCTGACGCTGGAGAGCGGCACGATCGTGCGCCGCACCTACGACGACAAGACCGTGATGCTGCCCGCGCTGCGCTGGGCCGTGGTGGTGGCGGGGCTGCTGGCGCTGGTCTGCCTGCTGCGCCTGCAGGTCTATCTGACCCGGCACTTCCGCCGCGTGTTCGGGCCCGCGCTGGTGGCCGCCACCGTGCTGACCCTGGTGACGCTCGTCGTCGGCGGGAACGTGCTCGGGCGGGATCTCGGCCATCTGGAGACCGCCAAGTCCGACGGGTTCGACGCCATCGTCACGCTGGCCAAGGCCCGCGCCATCGGCAACAGCATGCAGGGCGACCAGAGCCGCTTCCTGCTGGACAAGCAGCGGGCCGACACCTACGAGCACACCTACCTCGACAAGTCGCAGCGGGTGCTCTACCGCGAGGCGGGCAACCTGGACGCCTATCACACCCAGGTGGCACGGGGCTCCGACGACTACCTCGGCATGCTCGGCCTGCGGCTCAGCGTCGCCACCGGCCGGCCCGCGCTGGACGCCTACACCCGCTTCCAGGCGGCCGACGCGACCTTCCGCGACCTGGTGGCCGCCGGCGACACCGGCGAGGCGGTCACCGCCCGGCTGGGGCCGGTGCGGGAGGCGTTCGACGCCTACGACAAGGAGCTGACGGCGCTCGCCGACCGGCACCAGGCGGTCTTCGAGCGAGCCGTCGGCCAGGGCGAGGCCGCGCTCGACGAGTTGTGGCGGCTGCTGCCGTACGCGATGGGCGGCCTCGGCCTGCTGCTCGTCGCCGGGGTGTGGCCTCGACTGAGGGAGTACAGATGAAGCGGCTGCTGACGGCGGCGCTGGCCCTGATCGCGCTGCTCGCCACCTCCTGCGGCGCCGGCGCCCCCGAGTCCGTCGTGGACAAGGACCGCATCGTCATCGGCGTCCGCCCCGACCTGCCGTCGGTGGGTTTCCGCACCGCCGCCGGCGACTTCGAGGGCTTCGACGTCGACGTCGCCGGCTACATCGCCGGCAAGCTCGGCAAGGAGGCCGACTTCATTCCGGTCCTGGCCTCCGACCGGGAACGCGTCCTCGTCGAGGGCCAGGCCGACCTCGTCGTGGCGACGTACACGATCAGCCAGGACCGGAAGGCGCGGGTGCTGTTCGCGGGGCCGTACCACATCTCCTACCAGGACATTCTGGTGCGGCCGGGAGAGACGAGCATCCGCAACGTGCGCGATCTGAAAGATCGGCGCATCTGTGAGGTGCAGGGGTCCAACGCGGCCTCACGGGTGCTGGAGGAGCGCAAGGTCGCCGCGCGGGTGCTGCCGTTCGCGGACTACAAGGCCTGCCTGGCGGCGCTGAAGGCGGACCAGGTGGACGCCATCACCACCAACGACATCATCCTGGCCGGTCTGGCCGCGCAGGACGGGGGTGGCATGCGGCTGGTCAACGCCCAGTTCAACGAGCAGCGCACCGGCGTCGGCCTGCGCAAGGGGGACGTGGCGGGCTGCGAGGAGGTCAACCGGGTGATCACCGGCATGTACCAGGACGGCACGGCGGCCAAGCTGCTGAAGAAGTGGTTCGGCGACACCGGGCTGCGGATCGGCACGGTGGCCGTACCGCAGTTCGAAGGCTGTGTCTGAGAGCTGTCCGGAACGACGGCGGGCCGGGGCGCGATGCCCCGGCCCGCCGTCGTGACCGTGCTCAGTCCAGATAGTCCCGCAACATCTGGGCCCTGGTCGGGTGGCGGAGCTTGGCCAGGGTCTTCGACTCGATCTGCCGGATGCGCTCTCTGGTGACGCCGAACTCCCTGCCCACCTCCTCCAGCGTGCGCGGATGGCCGTCGGCCAGGCCGAAGCGGAGCTGGATGATGCGCTGCTCGCGGTCCGACAGGGTCGCCAGGATGTCGTCGAGCTGATCCTGCAGCATGATGAAGGCGGCCGCCTCCATGGGCACGACAGCGTCGGCGTCCTCGATGAAGTCACCGAGGTCGGAGTCCTCCTCACCGATCGGAGACTGCAGCGACACCGGCTCCTGCGCGATGCGCTGGATCTCCACCACCCGATCGACGGGAAGGTCCATCTCCTTGGCGATCTCCTCCGGGATCGGCTCGCGGCCGAGATCCTGGTGGAGCTGCCGCTGCACCCTGACGAGCTTGTTGATGGTCTCCACCATGTGCACCGGGATGCGGATGGTCCGCGCCTGGTCGGCGATCGCCCGGGTGATCGCCTGGCGGATCCACCAGGTGGCGTAGGTGGAGAACTTGTAGCCCTTGGTGTAGTCGAACTTCTCCACCGCGCGGATCAGGCCGAGATTGCCCTCCTGGATCAGGTCCAGGAACAGCATGCCGCGGCCTACGTACCGTTTGGCGATCGACACCACGAGCCTCAGGTTCGCCTCGATGAGGCGCTGCTTGGCCCGGGTGCCCTGCCAGACGAGCTCCCTGAACTCCGGAAAGGCCAGCCGGGAGACTCCGTTGCCGAGCTTGTCCTCGGCGAACAGGCCGGCTTCGATCGACTTGGCGAGCTCCACCTCCTCTTCGGCTGTCAGCAGCGGCACGCGGCCGATCTCCCGAAGGTAGATCCGGACCAGATCACTGGTCGGCGCCCGCTTGCCTACGTCTTCCTCATCGGCGCGGGCAGGCTCCTCGTCGCCCTGAGGCTCGAGCACCTCCACGCCGTTCTCGGCGAGCATCCGCACGACGCGCTCCAGCGCGTCGGACGGCAACTCGGATCGGTCGAGCGCGGCTGCGACGTCATCGACGGTTACGCTTCCGCGCTCCCTTCCTTTTGCGACGAGGTCCGCCACCTGATCAACGGATGGCGGTCCACTTGGCAGCACCGATGCACCCACGGGACACAGTCTGCAGTATTGGTTCCATAAAATGGCAGACCCATTTTTGGTACAGAAGGTAAGGCGACCACCCTTACCGAATTGAGATCCCGTCAATGTTTAGCCGGAGTTTGATCAGGAAAGTAAAGCAAATTACGCGCTCTGGATTGAGGTCCTCCGCCGGACGCCAGTGCGCTGCTGCCCGCAGGCCGTCCCATCAGGGCGTTCGCGGCTCCGGAATTGCCGAGGAGTTAGCCCACTCCGTCCGCTTCCTGAGGGCTGAGTGGACTTTTCCCCGATCTTCGGCGCGCCGGGACGCACATTCATTCGGTAAGGCCGGGGTCAGCTTCCGGCGGCGCCGTCGCGGAGCACGCGGCGCTGCCCCTCCAGCGCCACCAGCTCGCCGAACAGCTTGTTGTAGTCCTGTTGCCGCTCCACCGGGTTGAGCCGCTCAAGTCGCGACTTGAGCTGCGCGATCGCCCGGTCCAGTGGCATCAGCTCAGCGGCGATCAGCATGTCGCGGGCGTACCTCTCCTCGGCATGCGCCTCGATGTGGATGGCCTCCACCGCGAAACGCGTCACCAGGGCCCGCGCGCCCTCTTCGTGCGCGTGCGCCATCAACCGCTCCAGCCACTCCCGCCCACCGGCTCCTGCCTGAGCCACACCGCCGGCCTCAACGATGACCTTGTGCAGTATCACGTGGTTGGCAGCCGTGAACGTCTCTGGAGCGAGCGCGTCGAAGCGGGGCCCAAGTAGCGCCGGACGCTGCAGGGCCAGCTTGAGCAGCTCACCTTCGACGCGCACGCTCGGGTCGAGCGGGGCCGCCTTGGGGGCGCGCTGGGGGCGGCCCTGCTGGGCGCGGGCGGCGTCGCCGATGCGCTGGATGACGAACCGCTCGTCCATGAAGCCGAGCCACCGATCGAGGTCGATGGCGTAGCGCTTGCGCAGGCCGGCGTCCTTGATGGCGGCCACGATGGGCGCGGCGGCGTCCAGGGCGGCGATCTTGCCTTCGTTGCTGCGCAGGTCGTAGCGGGCGATGGTGCTGCGGATGGCGAACTGGAACAGCGGCTCGCGGCTGGCGATGAGGTCGCGGACCGCGGCGTCGCCCTGCTTGACGCGCAGGTCGCACGGGTCGAGCCCGTCGGCCTGGATGGCGACGTAGGTCTGGGTGACGAACTTCTGCTCGTCGGCGAAGGCGCGCAGCGCCGCCTTCTGCCCGGCCGCGTCGCCGTCGAAGGTGAAGACCACCTCGCCCCGGAACTCGGCCTGGTCGAGCAGGAAGCGGCGCAGGATCTTGATGTGCTCCTCGCCGAAGGAGGTGCCGCAGGTGGCGACCGCGGTGGGGATCCCGGCCAGGTGGCAGGCCATCACGTCGGTGTAGCCCTCGACGATGACCGCCTGGGCGCGCTTGGAGATCTCCCGCTTGGCCAGGTCGATGCCGTAGAGAACCTGGCTCTTCTTGTAGAGCGGCGAGTCGGGGGTGTTGAGGTATTTGGGGCCGTCGTCGGAGTCGAGCAGCTTGCGGGCGCCGAACCCGATCACGTCTCCGGTCGCGTCCCTGATCGGCCAGATGAGCCGGCCGCGGAAGCGGTCGATCGGCCCGCGCCGCCCCTGCTTGGCCAGCCCGCCCTTGACGATCTCGTCGGCGGTGAACCCGCGCCCCATCAGATGGCGGGCCAGCGCCTCCCATTCGTTGGGCGCGTAGCCGACGCCGAACGTCTCGGCGTCGGCCCGCTCGAAGCCGCGCTCCGACAGGAACCGCCGGCCGGGCGCGGCGTCGGGGCCGAGCAGCTTGTCGGCGTAGAACTCGGCGGCGACCCGGTGCGCCTCGATCAGCCGGGCCCGCTCGCCGTGGTCGCGCCGGGGGGCATAGCCGCCCTGCTCGAACTGCAACTGGATGCCGGCCCGCTGGGCCAGCCGCTCGACGGCCTCGCTGAACGGCAGGTGCTCGATCTTCTCGACGAAGGTGATGACGTCGCCACCCTCGGAGCAGCCGAAGCAGAAGTACATCCCCCGCTCGGGGGTGACGTTGAACGACGGGCTCTTCTCGTCGTGGAACGGGCACAACCCCTTGAGGTTGCCACCGCCCGCGTTGCGCAACTGAATGTGCTCGCCGATCACGTCGGCGATGGGGGAACGCTCGCGTACGAGCGCGATGTCGACATCACGGATCCGGCCGGCCACGCCGGTGAGTCTATTGCCCGCCTCCGACAGACTCACCACCGGTGAGCGACCGATGTGGCCCGCGTGACGGTCCGGGCTCCTGGGGCGACCCCATGGCGCCGATAGGGGGAAACCTGTTATGGGAACGGTCCCTGTCGGCTACAAAGGTAAAGGTTGTCCTCGGATACGGTGACGCGGGTGGAGATCATGCGAGCGGGGCTGAGCGTGCGATGGGCGGCGGTGACAGGCGCCGTGCTGCTGACGGCCTCCTGCAGCACGGCGACCGGCATCGCCGGGGTCAGGGCGCAGTCACCGACGTCGGAGCCTGTGTCCGTCACGGCCACTCCCGCCGTGACCGCGACCATCCCCGGGCCGCCCCCGTCCACCCAGGCGGCCACCCGGGCGGCCGTCCGGGCGCCCGAGGGTGACGACCCGGTCCGGGTGCCGCCGCCCAAGCTGTCGAAGTACACCTACGCCTTCCCCGTCGACGGCTGCAAGGTCACCTACCAGCGCCAGCTGCTGGTGCTGCCGAAGACGACCATCTGGGCGGCCAAGGGGTGCTCGTTCGTGGCGCCGGTCGGCGGCGTCGTCGACGAGGTCAACATCCAGAACCGGTGGACGCCGGCCACCGACGCCGGCGCGCACCGCGAGGGCCGGTTCGTCACCGTCATCGGCGACGACGGCGTCCGCTACCTCGGCGGCCACCTCGACAGCGTCGCCAACGGGATCCGGCCGGGCGTGCGGGTGGAGGCCGGGCGGCAGCTGGGGCGGATCGGCAACACCGGCAACGCCCGCGGCACCGCGCCCAACCTCTACTTCGCGATCTCCTGGAAGACCGGCCCGGCCCTGTGGTGGGTGCGCCGGGGCATGGTCAAGCCCTGGGACTATCTGGACGCCTGGCTGTCGGGCAACCCGACGCTCTCGCCCCGGCAGGAGACGCTGGCGCTGCGCGGCAGGGTCGGCGAGACGCCGCCCTGCACCGTCCTGTGCGCGTCGAAGAAGGCCCCGACCCCGCGCAAGACCAAGCAGGCGGACCGCAAGGACGAGCCCTTCACGCTCAACCCGACCGACACGCCCTGACCCCTGCCCCTGCCCCCGCCCCTGCCCCCGTCACCGGGACAGGCGCTGGTGCCAGGCCAGGGCGGAGGTGTCGGTGAGTGAGGCGATCTGGTCGATGACGACCCGGACCCGGGCGGCGTCGTCGGGCGCCGCCAGGAAGTCCGGGCGGAAGGCGGGCTCCAGCGTGTCCGGCGCGCCCAGGGTGATGAGCGAGGCCAGCTCGGTGATGAGCTCGCGCTGCCTGGCCTGCTTGGCGTGATGGTCCTCGGTGGTCATCACGTAGTGGGCGGTGACGCCCTTGAGCAGCGCGCACTCCAGCAGCGTGGCGTTGGGCACCAGCAGGTCGACGCGGTGGCGCGGGCCGTAGGCGTCCAGGGTGGCGGTCTGGGCGGCGCGGCAGAAGCGGCCGATCAGACCGCTGGTGAGGGCCTTGAGCCCGGCCAGGTCGGCGAGGGTGGCGTCGAAGCGGCGCGGCCAGAGCGGGTCGGCGACCAGCTTGGCGAAGACCTCCTCCAGCTCCGCCGGGTCGGCCTGTGGCGCGTACCAGGTGCGGGCGATCCGGCAGACCTGGGCCCGCTCGACGGGTGAGCGCAGCGCCTGCGGGGTGACGTGGCCGGAGTGCAGCGCGTCCTCCAGGTCGTGCACGGAGTAGGCGACGTCGTCGGCCCAGTCCATGATCTGCGCCTCGAAGCTGACCCGGCCGGCGGGCGCGCCCTCCCTGATCCAGGCGAAGACCGGCAGATCATCGTCGTAGACGCCGAACTTCGCCGACTTCTCGCAGGTCCAGGGGTATTTGATGGAGGCGTCCAGGGCGGCCCGCGTCAGGTTGAGCCCCGCGCTGCGGCCGTCGCCGGTGAGCACCTTGGCCTCCAGCCTGGTGAGCAGCCGCAGGCTCTGCGCGTTGCCCTCGAACCCGCCGCAGGAGGCCGACAGGGCGTTGAGCGCCACCTCGCCGTTGTGCCCGAACGGCGGATGGCCGAGGTCGTGCGCCAGGCAGGCAGTCTCCACCAGGTCCGGATCGACGCCGAGCGTGGCGCCCATCTCCCTGCCGACCTGGCCGCACTCCAGCGAGTGCGTCAGCCGGGTGCGCGGGATGTGCTGGCCGCCGCCGGGCGTCTCGCCCGGCCCCACCACCTGAGTCTTGGCCGCCAGCCTGCGCAGCGCGGCGCTGTGCAGGACGCGGGCGCGGTCGCGCTCGAAGGCGCTGCGCTCCGGATTGCCGGGGGGCTCAGGAACCCACCGCTCCTGGTCGTGCTCGTCGTAGCCGATCATAAGTGCAGCGATTTTATCCGGTTTCCGGTCTCCGCTAGTGTCGAGCCTCGCGAGAACCCCTTCCCCGGGAGCCCTCCTTCATGACCACAGCTTTGCGGGCCCTGCTGGCCTTCGCCCTGCTCGCCGGCTTCTACGTGCTGGTCGGCGCCGTCGTGGCGACGGCCGTCGTCCTCGACGTGCTGCTGATCATCGACTTCCACGCCAACCTGCTGCGGGGGGCGATCGTGCTCACCCTCGCCGCGGCGGCGCTCGCCCAGGCCCTGTGGATGGTGAGCCGCCGTCGCGGCGGCGAGCAGCCGGGGGTGGTGGTCGGCCGCGAGCACGAGCCGGTGCTCTGGCAGACGGTGGAGGATCTGGCCCGGCGGGTGCGTACGGCCGCGCCGGACGAGATCCGGCTGGTGCCGGAGGTGAACGCGGCCGTCGGGGAGGACACCCGCCTGCTGGGCCTGGTGGCGACCAGGCGGCGGATGTACATCGGGCTGCCGCTGCTGCAGACGCTGACCGTGGACGAGATGCGGGCGGTGCTCGGGCACGAGCTGGGCCACTACAGCGGCGCGCACACCCGCATGGGCGCGCCGGTCTACCGGGGCCGGGTCTCGCTCATCGCGACCGTCCAGAACCTGGGCAAGCACCCGTTCATCCAGCGGATCTTCGCCCTGTACGCCAAGCTCTACCTGCGGATCTCGCAGGCCGTCTCGCGCAAGCAGGAGCTGGAGGCCGACGAGTTCGCGGTGCAGATCGGCGGCCGTCAGGCCATGGCCCAGGCGCTGCGCAAGATCCACTACACGGCGACGGCCTGGGACCTCTACACCGAGGCGTACCTGTCGATGACCGGCGCGGGCGGCTACCGTCCCTCGACGGTGTTCGGCGGCTTCCACTCGATGCTGAACGACACGGCCCGGCAGGAGGAGCTGGTGCGGCTGGGTGAGCGGCCGGAGGAGACCTCGCCGTACGACTCGCATCCGAGCCTGGCCGACCGGCTGGCGGCGATCGAGCTGCTGCCCGAGCCCGAGCACGTCCCCGACCCGCGCTCGGCGCTGACGCTGCTGCAGGACGCCAACGTGGCCGCGCAGGCGGTCGAGGAGTCGATGTGGACGCCCCAGGCGCTGATGTCGCTGCGCCCGGCCTCCTGGGAGGAGCTCGTCGCGGAGGGCGTCTACAGCGTCCGCAACGCCCATGCGCTGCGCGACCTGGCGGTGGCGGGCCAGCGGGTGATGGGGGCGACCAAGCCCTACCTGGACGCGGCGTTCGAGGCCATCGCCAGGGGCGCGCAGGGCGAGCTGGAGCAGCGGCTCAGGGAGCTGGGCTGGGGCCCCGCCACCGAGCCGGTCCTGGCCAAGGTGCTGGGGCAGGCGCTGGAGGCCGTGCTGATCAAGCATGGCCAGGCCCGGTGGCAGCTGTCCTGGTCGGGCCCGGCCCGGCTGGTGTACGACGACGGCGAGGAGGTCGCGCTGGCGGAGTACGCGGTCCAGGTCGCGACCGGCCCGGCCGCCGTCGCCGGCCTCCGGGAGTGGCTGGGCGACCTGGGCGTACGCCATGACTACGTGCCGGCCGAGGCCGAGCCGGCACAGCAGCAGGCGGCCGTCTAGCTCAGCGGGTGTCGGAGTCGCTGTCGCTCAGCGCGGCGCGACCCGCCTCCAGCCGGGCCACCGGGATGCGGAACGGCGAGCAGGAGACGTAGTCGAGCCCCGTGTCGTGGCAGAAGTGCACCGAGTCGGGGTCGCCGCCGTGCTCGCCGCAGATGCCGATCTTGAGGTCCGGCCGGGATCTGCGGCCGTCCGCCACGGCGAGGGCGACCAGGCGGCCGACGCCGTCCCGGTCGAGGGTCTCGAACGGGGAGACGCCGAAGATGCCGAGCTCCAGGTAGCGCGAGAAGAACGACGCCTCCACGTCGTCGCGGGAGAAGCCCCACACCATCTGGGTCAGGTCGTTGGTGCCGAAGGAGAAGAACTCGGCCGCCTCGGCGATCTGGCCGGCGGTGAGCGCGGCGCGCGGCGTCTCGATCATGGTGCCGACGAGGGCGTCCACGCCCGCCTCCGCCAGGATGGCGACGGCCTCCTCGCGGACCGCCTCCAGCTCCTGCACGGCGGCGACGAGCGGGATCATGATCTCCGGCCTGGCGCCGGGCACCTCACGGGCGGCCTGGGCGATGGCGCGTACCTGCATGGCGAACAGGCCGGGGATGACCAGGCCGAGCCGTACCCCGCGCAGGCCGAGCATGGGGTTCTGCTCGTGCAGTCTCCTGACGGCGGCCAGCAGGGCGCGGTCCTTGTCCGTGGCCGCGCCGGTGGCGACCTTGACCGACAGGTCGACGAGGTCGGGCAGGAACTCGTGCAGCGGCGGGTCGATGAGCCGCACCGTCACCGGCCGGCCGTCCATCGCCTGGAAGATGCCGACGAAGTCCTCCTTCTGGTGCGGCTCCAGCGCGTCCAGCGCCGCCTGCCGCTCCTCGGCGCCGGTGGCCAGCACCAGGTCCTCCACGAGCTGCCTGCGCGCGCCCAGGAACATGTGCTCGGTCCGGCACAGCCCGATGCCCTCCGCGCCGAACCGGCGGGCCCTGGCCGCGTCCTCGGGGGTGTCGGCGTTGGCCCGCACGCCCAGCCGGCGCGCCGCGTCGGCGTGGCGCATGATCCGGTCCACCGCCTTGACCAGGTCCTCGTCGGGCTCGGCGCCCTCGAAGTATTCGACCACGGAGGAGTCGACCACCGGCACCTCGCCGAGGTAGACCACGCCGCTGGTGCCGTCGATGGAGATCACCTCGCCCTCGGTGACCACCACGCCGCCGGGCGCGGTGAACCTGCGCTCCGACACCGACACCTCCAGCTCCTCGGCGCCGCACACGCAGGTCTTGCCCATGCCGCGGGCGACCACGGCGGCGTGCGAGGTCTTGCCGCCGCGGCTGGTCAGGACGCCCTGGGCGGCGATCATGCCGACCAGGTCGTCCGGGTTGGTCTCGCGGCGCACCAGGATGACGTTCTCGCCCTGCCCGGCGAGCTCGACGGCGCGCTCGGAGGAGAAGACCGCCTTGCCCACGGCGGCGCCGGGTGAGGCGTTCATGCCCTTGGCGATGCGCCGCTTGCCGGCGCCGCCGTTGAAGCGCGGGAACATGAGCATGGCGAGCTGGTCGCCGGTGACCCGCGTGACGGCCTCGTCCATGCTGATGAGGCCCTGGTCGACGAGCTGGACGGCGATGCAGAACGCGGCGGCGGCGGTGCGCTTGCCGACCCTGGTCTGCAGCATCCACAGCTTGCCGCGCTCGATGGTGAACTCGATGTCGCACAGGTCCCGGTAGTGGTTCTCCAGGGTCTCCATGATCGTCATCAGCTCGTCGTACGAGCGCTTGTCGAGGCGTTCGAGCTCCTGCAGCGGGATCGTGTTGCGGATGCCCGCGACCACGTCCTCACCCTGGGCGTTCTGCAGGTAGTCGCCGTAGACGCCCTGCCGGCCGGTGCCGGGGTCGCGGGTGAAGGCGACGCCGGTGCCGGAGTCGTTGCCGCAGTTGCCGAAGACCATGGCCACGATGTTGACGGCGGTGCCGAGGTCGGCGGGGATGCGCTCCTGGCGGCGGTAGAGGATGGCGCGCGGAGCGTTCCAGGAGTCGAAGACGGCCATGACGGCCAGGCGCATCTGCTCGCGCGGGTCGGCGGGGAAGTCCTTGCCGGTCTGCTCGCGGACGATGCCCTTGAACGTCTCGACCAGCGCCTGCAGCTCCCCGGCGCCGAGGTCGGTGTCCTGGCGGTCGCCCTTGACCGTTTCCAGCGCGTGCTCGAACAGCTCGCCGTCGATGCCGAGCACGGTCTTGCCGAACATCTGGATGAGCCGGCGGTAGGAGTCCCAGGCGAAGCGGTCGTTGCCGCCGGACTGCTTGGCGAGGCCGTGCACGGACTCGTCGTTGAGACCGATGTTGAGCACGGTCTCCATCATCCCCGGCATGGAGAACTTGGCGCCGGAGCGGACGCTGACCAGCAGCGGGTCGTCGGCCTGGCCGAGCCGCCTGCCCATGCGCTCCTCGAGCGCGCCGAGGTGCTCGGCGACCTCCTGCTCCAGGGCGTCGGGCGTGGCGCCCTCGGCCAGGTAGTGCCGGCACGCCTCCGAAGTGATCGTGAACCCGGGAGGAACGGGCAGCCCAAGGTTCGTCATCTCGGCGAGGTTGGCTCCCTTGCCGCCGAGCAGGTCTTTGAGATTTCTGTTGCCCTCGGTGAAGTCGTAAACGTACTTGGCCACCACAGCTCCAATCAACGCTCCTGTTCCGGACTCTACCGGCGGAATTGATGATGAAACTGCACTCATTGGTTAAGTCACTGTTTCCCCAGCTAGGACCGCCTAGACAGGTCTAATCCAATCTTTATTCGGTCTCTTACCAGATTGGTTTATACCAATGGTTCAAACCAATTTTCCGGGCCTTGGCATCCGGCATTGTGATGTCGAGCACATCGCCGCCGCCGTCAAATAGACCGCCGGGTGAGCGGATTGTGGCCGGCCGCCGGGCCGCCGGCGGCGTCGCGGGCCGGCAGCCAGAGGACGAACGTGGACCCGTGGCCGATCTCGGAGAACGCTGCCGCTGCGCCCTGAACGCTTCCTCCAGCCGGTGCGCCAGGTCGCGGATGTCCTCGGGCAGCACGTAGTCGCGCCCCCGCATCAGGGCCGGCGCGCGGCCGGCCGCCATGACCGGGGCCGAGCTCGATGTCGAAGGTCTCGGTCGAGGGGCGGTAGATCCGGGTGCCGACGAGGTCGGACGGCACCAGGTCGGGGATGAACTGGATGCGCGCGAAGGTGCCGCCCACCACCGTGGCGGGTCGGCAGGGTTGGGCGGCCCCCGAACCCCAGGGGCCGCCCGGGTCATGACGTCAGCCGATCAGCCGCTTCATGATCTTCTTGATCGCGGCGGCCCGCTCCGCGCCGGTCGCGAGCTGCTCCAGCCCGAAGCCGACCAGCACCGTGTCCTTGGTGGCCACGGCCGCGGTGCTCTCCGCCTGTGCCCTGGCGAAGTCGCCGACGGCCGGGCTGCCCTCGGGCGGGCCCGGGGTCGCCCAGACGCCGAGACCGGACTCGAAGCCCTCGGCGTCCACGGTGCCACCGGTGGTGGTGACCTCGGTGTCGTCGACGAAGGCGCCGACGCCGCCGGAGCCCGGGTCGGTCACGTAGCTGACCGACACCTCGACCTGCCGGCCCGCGTACGCGGACAGGTCGAACGCCACCGGCTGCCAGCCGCCCGAGTTGCCGGTGAACCGGTTCCACGAGCCGCTGGTCCCGGTCGCCGCGCACGGGTTGCCCGGCGTCAGGTAGTGCAGCAGCCACGGGTGCGCGGCCAGCAGGAATCCGGCCTCGCACTCGCTCGGGACGACGCTGTCGGTGCCGCCGTTGAGATCCGGCAGCGTGGTCCAGTCGTCCTGCCCGACCGTGTGCGCCTCGACGATGACGTTGTCGTAGCCCTGCTCGGTGTCGAAGGACAGCTGGAACGCGAGCTTCGGCTGCTGCGCCGCCGTCACCGCGTCCAGATTCACCGTACGGGTGAGCCGCATGTAGGAATCGTCCACGTGCGGTCCCGCCACCATCCAGTCACCCTCGACCGGGTCGAACGGCCCTCCGGCGCCGGAGTACTGGGCCGCGGGCGTGCCGGTGAAGCGCGGGAAGTCCGTGCCCATCGGCTGCAGCACCCCGGCCTCGTCCAGCGGGTTGTCCGCCACGGCGGGCCCGCCGAAGGTGCCGGTCACCCCGGACAGGGGGCCGGTGCCGGTGTACTCGGCCGGGTTCTCGCGCGGGATCCGGCCGCCGACGCCGAGGTAGTACTGGCTGAAGTCGTCGGCCAGCAGCAGGCACTCCTCGAAGAACCCCTCGACGGTGGTGACCACGCAGTCGGCGTCCGGCGCGCCGTCCAGGCCGTAGAAGATGCCGCCGAGCGCGGTGCCGAAGAAGCCGTAGTAGGAGGCGGTCTCGCCGGCGTGCAGCAGCTTGCCGCCCTCGTTGAGGTAGTCGCGGACGGAGATGGTGAGGTCCTGCTGCGACCGCTTGACGTCCATGTCGGGCAGCGGCCCGAACGGCGTGTCCGTGGCCACGTCCTGGGCGTCCATCGACAGCCGGTTGTCCCCCAGATACCAGGCCACCGCCTTGAAGTGCGACAGCACGCCCAGGTGGTGCGGCACGCCCTGGGCGTCCACGTCCCACGTCTCCGCGGCGTAACCGGCGTCCTTCAGCGCCTTGGTGTACGTGGCCGCGTACTTCGGCGCCGTCACCGTGGGCGGATAGTCGGGGTTGAAGCCGGTGTAGTCCTCGTTGGCGAGCACCAGCACCTTGGCCCGGGAGTCCTTGGCCAGCTTGTAGGTGAAGCGCTCGCTGGAGACCCGGCCGGCGCCCGCCTTGACGCCCTCGAACCAGACCTGGACCTTGTCGCCCGGCCGGGCCCCGCTCACGGTGGCGCGGTATTCGGCGAAGTACAGGTCGTTCTCGTCGCCGTACCGCTCACCGCCCTGCCACTCGCTCAGCGGGCGGGTCTGCGTGGGCCCGCCGTTGACGCGGTAGCGCACCACCTTGCCGGTCAGCGACCGACGGGCGATGACGGCCACCGGCTGCGGGTCGCCGTAGGAGACGGCGAAGGAGTCCGGCCTGAAGTCCGGCACGGTCCGCCCGACCACCGAGACCGGCTGGTCAGGGGTGTGCGCGGTCTTGGCCGCGGCCAGCGCCAGCGGGATGTTCTTGGCGTACTCCGCCTGGATCAGCGCCTCGCTGTCGGGGAAGGTGAACCCGAGCCCGCCGGCGCAGTCCTCCAGCGTCCACTCGTCGGCCGGATCGCTCTCGACCGCCACCTCGCAGGTGGTCATCTCCGGTGTGATCGACATGGCCCCGCGCAGGTTCGTCATGTGGCCGTCGGTCTCGCCGTTGGTGGTGTAGAGCTCGGCGCCGATGTCCGGGTCGTAGCCGGGCACGGCCGGGTGCGCGTCGTCGCCCAGCATCGCCTCGAAGATCAGGTCGTCGGGCGCGGGCGTGGCCTGCTGCCAGCCGACGCCGTAGAGCAGGAGCTGGGCCGCCGAGTGGTAGTTGACCAGGTACGTGAACCGCACCCGCTTGGCCAGGTTGTCGATCGCCCGCGTCTCCGGCTCCGACTGCGCCGCCGCGCCCCGGTAGGTCTGGCTGGACAGGGTGCTGGAGGAGCCTTCGTCGTCGTAGCGCCACTTGTAGGTGAAGTTGCGGTTGAGGTCTACGCCGTCGTTGCCGGTGACCTGGCCGTCGCCGTCGTTGTCCCGCAGGTTCTTGCGCCACAGCCGGTTGTCCGGCGTGAAGGTGTGGTCGTAGCCGTCGGGGTTGGCCACCGGCAGGAACCACAGCTCGGTGGTGTTCACCAGTTTGGTCAGCTCGGGGTCGCTGCCGTAGCCGTCGAGGAAACGGTGCAGCAGGCGGCGCACCATCTCCGGCGTGATCCACTCTCGGGCGTGCTGGGCCGCCATGTACATCACGGCCTTGCGTTTGCCGTCGGCCAGCTTCCTGGCGTCCTTGGTGACCTTGATCGCGGTGAGCGGCGTGCCGTTGAGCGTATTGCCCAGGTCGACCACCTTGGCGATGCTGGGCTTGGCGTTCGCCGCGTTCACGATGTCCTGGCGCAGGCCGCCCGCGCCCGCGTACCTCTTGAAGACGCCGTCCCCCTTGGCGGCCGTCCGCGACCTGGCCGCGACGCTCTGGGCCGTCAGCGTGATCCCCTGGCGGGCGAGCCGGTCGGCGAGGGTGGACGACAGGATGACCTCGACGGAGATCTTGCCGTCCGCCCGCTTGACCAGCCGCATCTCCTCACGGTCCACCCCGGCGGCCACCAGCGCGGCGAGTTGCCCGGCGGTGAGCGCGCCCGCGTAGACGTGCACCCCGTCCGGCCCCGCCGCCGGCGGCGGCACCGCTCCCGCCGGTGGCGCCACGATCAGGCCGAGTAACAGGATCACGGCCGCGAGCATGGCTAATCTCACGCGCTTCATCGCGCCTCCGCAACGATCAGCCCCCGACTCCCGATAGGAATGTCGGTAATGTCCGTGTGCTGCGGAGACTTGTCAATCGCCCCGTCCACATGTGGTCAACTTCCACGACCACCTTGAAATACCTCGCGCACCGGATCACCCGGATCCCACCCCCGGCCCGCCGTCTCTCGTCCGCCCTGAGTGTATCGGCGCTATAGGCTTGGCGCCTCTTGGTGTACTGTCGATATATGACTTCTGAGAGCTCGCACCAGAAACAGACCCGTGCGCGGATCATCGAAGTCGCCGCCGAGCTGCTGACGGCCTCCTCGACCGGGCAGATCTCCACGCGCGAGGTCTGTGCCGCCGCAGGGGTCAAGCCGCCGACGCTGTATCACCACTTCGGCGACAAGGACGGCCTGCTGCACGCCGTGGTCGCCGACGGCTTCGAGCGTTACCTGGCCCGTAAGCGGGCCGTGGGCACGACCGGTGACGTCGTCACGGACTTCCGGCGTGGCTGGGACATGCACGTCGAGTTCGGGGTGACCCATCCCGCGCTCTACAACGTCATGTACGGCCGGCCCATGGCCCGCCAGGACGTTCCGGCGGCGGCTGTGGCCCGCACCGACCTGGTGGCGACGATGCGCACGCTGGACGACGCGGGCCGGCTGCGGCTCCCGGTCGAGGTGGCCGCCGACGCCGTGGAGACGGCGGCGGTGGGGGTGACGCTCCACCTGATCCGCACGGACGGCACCAGGGACGATCCCGCGGCGGCGATCGTGCGCGATGCCGTCATCGCCGCCGTCATCGGACCGTCCCGCACCTACACGGACACCCCGGCGTCGCCGCACCTCGCGGCCACCGCCGCGCAGGTGCGCGACGCGCTGCCCCACGGCCCGGTGGCCACGCTCCGAGCCTCGGAGACCGCCCTGCTGCGCGACTGGCTCGACGAACTCGCCACCGCCGCCCCCACGGAAGGACCGGAGCGGCATCGCCGCCCATCACCTCGATGACGACACCCGATCACCCGGACCGGATGCCGCGAGGCCACCCACCCCATGAAGGTCAAGGAGTAGGCCCATGTCTCAGCCGGGAGCGGACAACAACACTCTCGCCCAGGAGGTCACCATGACGGAAACACAGATCGATGAGGTGCTGCGGACCATCGCCTACGGCTTCGGCGTGGCCGCACGCTCGCCGATCATGCACTCGCCGGCGGAGCACGGCCTGGACTACGAGGAGGTGACCTTCCCGTCCCAGGACGGCGTGCCGCTGGAAGGCTGGTTCATCCCGGCGCCCGGATCTAACAAGATCATCATCTGCAACCACCCCCTGTGGTTCAGCCGATCCGGACTGCCCGCCCACCTTGAGCCGTGGAAGTCGGCCTGGGCGGCCACCGGCAACGACTTCGAGGTCGACCTCGTGCCGGACTACAAGATCCTGCACGACGCCGGCTACCACGTGCTGGCCTACGACCTGCGCAACTTCGGCCACAGCGGCGCGGCCAACGGCGGTGTCATCACCGCCGGCGTCTTCGAAGCCCGAGACGTCATCGGCTCGCTGGCCTACGTGCGCGGCCGGGAAGACCTGCGTGAGATGGCGATCGGCCTGTTCAGCCGGTGCATGGGCGGCAACGCCACCATGCGCGCCATGACCACCCATCCCGAGGCGTTCGACGGTGTCCGCTGCCTGGTCACGCCACAGCCGCTGTCCGTCCGGGTCACGCTCGAACGGACCCTGGCGCTCGCCGGCCTGCCGGCCGACCGTATCGACGACCTGGAAGCACGCATCAGAATGCACAACAGCCTCAGGCTGGACGACATGTCACCGGTCCCCTGGGCCAAGAACGTCATGATCCCGACGCTGCTGTACCAAGTGCGCGATGACGTGCTGACCAGGCCGGATGACGTCCAGGCGATGTACGACAACATCCCGGTCGCCGAGAAGAAACTCTTCTGGATCGAGGGATCGACGCGGCGGTGGGACGGCTACACCTACTTCCAGAAGGACCCGAGTCAGATGCTCGACTGGTTCGGCACGTACCTGAAGTGAGCGCACCGGCCTGAACCGCGCCGCCGGCAGGGCGGCCGACACGCAGCGACGCCGCCCGTCGCGAGCGGCGGGCGGCGTCGAGGGCGGGCGGCGAGGTCCGCCGGGAACCTAGTCGTTCAGGTGCTGACGCAGGTAGGAGTCCACCTGGTCGAGGGCGATGCGCTGCTGGCTCATCGTGTCGCGCTCGCGGACCGTCACCGCCTGGTCCTCCAGGGTGTCGAAGTCCACCGTGATGCAGAACGGCGTGCCGATCTCGTCCTGGCGACGGTAGCGGCGGCCGATCGCGCCCGCGTCGTCGAACTCGACGTTCCAGCGCCTGCGCAGCTGGGCGGCCAGGTCGCGGGCCTTGGGCGACAGGTCGGCGTTGCGCGACAGCGGCAGCACGGCGGCCTTGACCGGGGCGAGCCGGTGGTCGAGCCGCATGACCGTGCGCTTCTCCATGACGCCCTTGGCGTTGGGCGCCTCGTCCTCGGTGTAGGCGTCGAGCAGGAAGGTGAGCGTGGCGCGGTCGACGCCGGCGGCGGGCTCGATGACGAACGGGACGTAACGCTCGCCGGTGTCCTGCTCGAAGAAGCTGAGGTCGACGCCCGACGCCTTGGAGTGGGCGATCAGGTCGAAGTCGGTGCGGTTGGCGATGCCTTCGAGCTCACCCCACTCCGAGCCGGTGAAGTTGAAGCGGTATTCGACGTCGACCGTGCGCTTGGAGTAGTGCGACAGCTTCTCCTGCGGGTGCTCGTACAGGCGCAGGTTGTCCTTGTTGATGCCCAGGTCGGAGTACCAGCGGAAGCGCTCGTCGATCCAATACTGGTGCCACTCCTCGTCGGTGCCGGGCTTGACGAAGAACTCCATCTCCATCTGCTCGAACTCGCGGGTGCGGAAGATGAAGTTGCCCGGCGTGATCTCGTTGCGGAAGGACTTGCCGACCTGGCCGATGCCGAACGGGACCTTCTTGCGCGCCGACTGCTGCACGTTGAGGTAGTTGATGAAGATGCCCTGCGCGGTCTCGGGGCGCAGGTAGGCCAGGCCGGACTCGTCCTCGACCGGGCCGAGGTAGGTCTTGAGCAGGCCGCTGAACTGCCTGGGCTCGGTGAAGGTGCCCTTGTTGCCGCAGTTGGGGCAGGTGATGTCGGCCAGGCCGTGCTCCGGCTGCTTGCCGTTCTTCTCCTCGTAGTGCTCGATGAGGTGGTCGGCGCGGAAGCGCTTGTGGCAGGACTGGCACTCGGTCAGCGGGTCGGAGAAGGTCTCGACGTGGCCGCTGGCCTTCCACACCTCAGGCGCCAGGATGACGCAGGAGTCGAGGCCCACCACGTCCTCGCGGGCCTGGACCATCGACAGCCACCACTGCCGCTTGACGTTGTTCTTCAGCTCGACGCCCAGTGGTCCGTAGTCCCACGACGCGCGCAGTCCGCCGTAGATCTCGCTCGACGGGTAAACGAGCCCGCGGCGCTTGGCGAGGCTGACGATGGTGTCCATGACGTCTGTGCGTCGTGCCATGTTGGTGGATCTCTTTCCGGCTGGAGGTCGGCGAGGAACATTCGATGAAGCTCCCAGCTTAGGGGACTCTCGCGCGCCTCCGCGCGCGAGAGTCGCTACGCCCGGTCGCGCAGGTAGACGTCCTCGAAGGCGCTGGGTTCGTTGACCATAAGGATCATCAGGGGATACAGCTCCATCCGGGCGGCGGACAGGGCCCGGCGGTAGAAGCCGGCGCCCTCCCACTCGCTGACGAGCGCCCAGAGATTGGGCTCGTCGACCGACCTGGCGAGCCTGCCACGCAGGTAACCGGGCTGGGCGGCGAGGGTGTCGAGGATGGTGTGGCCCTGCTTGGCGAAATCTTGGGACTGGGACTCTGGAACGGTGTAACGGATCACGGCGAGCACGTTCACAGGATGTCAGACGGATCCACACCGACGGGGCGATTCGTTCGGCCGCTAGGCTCGGCCTCGTGGCCACCAACGACGACCGCCGCAAGCATCCGCTCGCCCAGCCGCGACCGGCCGAGAGCGGCAAACAGGCCGGCAGGCAGGGCGGCAAGCCGAAACGCCCGCTGCCGCCGGGCGAGCAGTTCTTCACGCCCGGGGCGACGGGGATGCGCAAGGCCGTGGAGCAGCGCAGCGCCACGCCGCTGGCGTTCCTGTTCACGCAGGTGCCCAAGTGGGTGCCGCCTGCGGTGATGGTGGCCCTGCTGCTGACCGGGTTCGTGGTCACCAACTGGCTGGGCGGCGTGGCCGTGCTGCCGGTGCTGGCGTTCATCGTCTGGCTGGCCTACCTGTCGTGGCCGTCGCTCAAGGTCAGCGGCAAGCTGCTGCGGGTCGCCATGTCGACCTTCCTGGTGTTGGTGGTGGCGACCCGGTTCGGGTTGTTCTGACAGAGCCGGCCAAGGCAGGGCCGGCCTAGACAGAGCCGGCCTAGACAGGGCAGGGCTGGCTGAGACGAGGGCTAGCCGAGTGGGCTTTCGGGCAGCAGCGTGTAGTGCGGGAAGTTGCCCGGCAGGCGCTCGCCGCCGGGGCCCTGGGTGGCGGCCCGCACGAGCAGTTCGCCGCCGACGAACGCGCCGCGCCACGAGGCGCCGAGCCCGCCGAACAGCTCCTCCCGGTCGCCCCTGGAGCGCGGCCGGTTGTGCCCCACCTTGAACGCCCGCACCTCGGGGGCGAGCCGGCCGAACGTCTCCTCCTCGTCGCAGGACAGGGTGGCTACCAGCGCGCCGTTGCTGGCGTTCATCGCGGCCAGCAGCTCCGCCTCGGTGTCCACGAGCACGATCGTGTCGACCGGGCCGAACGGCTCGGCGTGGAACAGCGGTGAGGATCGGGGCGGGTTGAGCACCGCCACCGGCGGAACATACGCCGAAATATCCTGACCCGGCAGGAAATGTCCGTCAGCCAAGGACGCTCGGTGGACCGGCACCCCGCCCCTCGCCACCGCCTCGTCCACCTGGTCGGCCAGCTCCTTGGCCTTGGACGCGTTGATCAGCGGCCCGAAGTCCAGCTCAGGCAGCGGATCGTCGGGCCGCGCGACCGCCAGCGGATGCCCGAAGCGCAACGACCCGACCGCCGCCAGATAGGCCCCGAGGAACTCGTGGAACAGCGACCGCTGCACCACGAACCGCGGATAGGCGGTGCAGCGCTGCTTGCCGTAGTCGAAGGAGGCCCGGATCTGCCGGCCGAGCGTCTGCCAGCCGGAGTATTCCCACACCCCCCACGCGTTCAGCCCCTCCTGCTCCAGGACGTGCCTGCGCTCCAGGTCGGCCAGCGAGGTCGCGACGTTCGCGCCCGCGTCCCTGCCGCCCACGAACGACACGCAGCCCAGCGCCCGCCCCGCCACCAGGACCGGCGACAGCTCGGCCCCTCCCCCGCTGACCAGCGTGAAGGGCAGCCCCTCCCGTACGGCCAGCGCGGTGGCGAGCGTCAGGCAGCACAGTCCGCCGTCGGTGGGCGTCTTGGCGATGACCGCGTTGCCGGCCAGCGCCTGCACGAGCATGGCGTGCATGAGGACGCTCATCGGATAGTTCCAGCTGGCGATGTTGCTGACCGGCCCAGGCAGCGGCGTGCGGCCCTCGACCATGCGGTCGATCTCGGTGAGATACCAGCGCACGCCGTCCAGGCAGCGGTCGACGTCGGCGCAGGCGGTCCGCCACGGTTTGCCGATCTCCCAGACCAGCAGCAGGGCCAGCAGGTCGCGGTGGGCGGCCATGGACTCCACCGCCGCGGCGACCCGCGCCTTGCGTTCGGCCAGGGGCAGGTGCCGCCACTGCCGGTGCTCCTCGACCGCGCCCGCCACGGCCCGGCCCGCGCCGGCCCGGTCCAGCCGGGGCGGCCCGGCGATGGCGGTGCCGTCCAGCGGCGAGAAGACCGGCGCGGGCCGCCCGTCCCGCTGCCAGAACCCACCCCAGTGGTTGAGCACCCGGTCGTCGTGGAACGCCTCGGGCGCCGCCGCACGGCATCCCGCGTAGGCGTCCTGCCAGGCAGTTCCAGGTTTGAGTCGCATGTGATCTCCTCAGTCGGACCAGTCGACGCTGATGAGCTCGGGCAGCGGCTCGAACTCCTTGATCGCCTCCAGCGAGGGCCCCATGGCGGCGTTGGCCTCGCGCTCCACCATCACCTCGACGAGCACCGGCAGTCGCTCGCGTTCGGCCTCGGCCGACGCCCAGGCCAGCGCGTCGGCGAGGTCACCGGGCACCTCCACCCGGCGCGCCGGGCAGCCGAACGCCTCCATCGCCTTGACATGATCGATCCCGCCCTCTCCGTAGTGCAGGTCCACCGCGAAGTTCATCTCGTACGGAAGCTCGGCCTGTCTGATCAGCCCCAGATACTCGTTGTTGATCATCACGATGACGAACGGGATGCGGTACTGGGCGGCCACCGCGATCTCCTCCATCAGGAACTGGAAGGAGTAGTCGCCCACCACCACCACGACGTCCCGCTCGGGATAGGCGCACTTGACGCCCAGCGCGGCGGGGATCTCCCAGCCGAGCGGCCCGGCCTGGCCGCAGACCAGGTAGCGCCGCGGCAGGTAGGTCGTCTGGAACTGGCCGGACCAGATCTGGTAGAGGCCGATCGCGGTGACGAACGTGGTGTCCCTGCCGAAGTGTTCGTTGATCTCCTTGAACACCCTCGGCGGCTTGATCGGCACGTCGTCGAAGTCGTCCCGGCGCGCCATCGTGCGGCGCAGCTCCCCGACCTTGCGCACCCACTTGCCGGGTGCGCCGGCCGGCTTGCGGTCGCGGGCCTCCTGGGCCAGCTCCGCCAGCACCGGCTTGGCGTGCCCGACGACGCCCAGGTCCGGCTCGAAGACCCGGCCGATCTGGGTCGGCTCGACGTCCACGTGGATGAAGCGGCGGCCCCTGCGGTAGACGTCGAGGTCGCCGGTGTGCCGGTCGCCGAAGCGGGCGCCCACGGCCAGGACGAGGTCGCTGTCCAGGAACGCGGCGTTGCCCCACCGGGTCTGGGTCTGGATCCCGGCCATCCCGGCGAACAGCGGATGATCCTCGGGGAAGGCGCCCTTGCCCATGAGCGTCACCTGCACGGGCACCTGGAGGTGCTCGGCCAGCTCGCGCAGCTCCTCGGTGGCCTCGGCGATGATCACCCCGCCGCCGGCCAGGATGATCGGCCGTTTCGCCGCGGTGAGCAGGTCCACGGCCCGGCTCACCACCTGGGGCAGCGGCCGGCGTACCTCGACGGGCAGCGGCGCGTCCAGCTCGGGGTCGTACAGGCAGGTGCCTCGCTGCACGTCGATCGGCAGGTCGATGAGCACCGGCCCCGGCCGGCCCGAGCGCGCCACCCGGAACGCCTCGCGGAACACCCAGGGCGCCTGGGCGGGCTCCTTGAGCTGCACCGCCCACTTGGTCACCGGCTTGGCGATCTCCACGATGTCGACCGCCTGGAACGCCTCCTGGTGCAGCTTGGTCGTGACGGCCTGCCCGGTGACGCAGATCATCGGGATCGAGTCGGCCAGCGCGGTGTAGAGGCCGGTGATCATGTTGGTGCCGGCCGGTCCTGAGGTGCCGACGCAGACGCCGACGTTGCCGGTCACCCGGGACCAGCCGTCGGCCGCGTGCGTGCCGCCCTCTTCGTGGCGGACCGTGATGTGCCGGATCGAGCTGTGCTGGAGCGCCGCGTAGAACGGCAGGATGGCGGCCCCGGGGATGCCGAAGACGGTGTCCACCCCCTCCGACTCCAGCACCGCGACCACGGCCTCCATGCACGGAACACGTTTCATGCGTTCAGCCTTTCGATCACCTTGAGCAGTGCGGAGTGGTCGAGCGAGCCGTGGCCCTGGGCTCTGGCCGCCGCGACGAGCTGGGCGACCTGGCCGGTGAGCGGCAGCGCGACGCCGGCCTCGCGGGCGGCGGCGACGGCGATGCCCATGTCCTTGTGGTGCAGGTCGATGCGGAAGCCGGGGGCGAACTCGCGGGCGATCATGGTGTGCCGTTTGAGGTCGAGGATCCTGGAGCCCGCCAGGCCGCCCGCGAGCACGTCCAGGCCGGCCACCGGGTCCACGCCCGAGGCCTCCAGCAGCACGATCGCCTCGGCCACCAGGCCGTAGATGCCGCCGACGACGAGCTGGTTGGCCGCCTTCACGGTCTGCCCCGCGCCCGAGGGGCCGACGTGCACGATCGTGCTGCCGAGCGCTTCGAGCACCGGCCTGGCCGCCTCGACGTCCTCGGCCGCCCCGCCGACCATGATCGACAGGGTCCGGTCGATCGCGCCGCGCTCCCCGCCGCTGACCGGGGCGTCCAGCGCGCGGATGCCCTGCCCGGCCGCCAGCCGCGCGGCCCAGCGTGAGGTCTCCGGCCTGATCGTGCTCATGTCCAGGTAGAGCAGGCCGGGGCGGCCGTGCTCGACGATGTCGGGGGCGACCTGCTCGACCTGCGGCGAGTCGGGCAGCATGGTGATCACCACGTCCGCGCCGGCGACCGCCTCGGCCACGCCGGCGGCGCCCTTGCCGCCGATGGACGCGAGCTGCGCGACCCGCTCGGCGCTCACGTCGTAACCGGTGACCTCGTACCCGGCCTTGACGAGGTTGGCCGCCATCGGGCTGCCCATGATCCCCAAGCCGACGAAACAGATGCTCATAACTGCCTCCAAGCGAACGCGCCCGACCCCTCGTGCCGGTACTCCAGCCCGACGTGCCCTCGATAGCCCGCGGCCGCCAGCCGCGAGAAGATCTCCTGGTACGGCATCCGCCCGCTGCCGGGCCGGCCCCGGCCGGGGTCGTCGGCGATCTGCACGTGGGCGAACCGGGCGGCGTACGCGTCGATGAGGGCGAGCACGTCCTCGCCCATCCGGTGCAGGTGGTAGAGGTCGGCCAGGAAGCCGACGTTCGCCCGGTCCACCTCGTCGATCAGGGCGAAGGCCGCGCCGGAGGAGGTGATGGGATAGTGCGGGTTGTCGTGGGAGTTGACGGCCTCGACGACCACGGTCGCGCCGATCCCGGCCGCCGCGTCCGCCGCCCGCCTCAGGTTCGCCACGGCCAGGTCCCTGTCCACCTCCGGGCCGTTGCCGTACAGCGCGTTGAGCACCGTGCAGCCCAGCTCGCCCGCCAGGGCCACCGCGACGTCGATGTTGGCCTGGAACCTGGCCGAGCCGTCCGGCCTGGCCAGCAGCCCGCGATCACCCGCGGGCATGTCGCCGGCGTAGAAGTTCAGCCCGACGAGGGCGACCCCGGCGTCCCGCACGGCGGTGACGAACGCGCGCAGCTCGGCCTCGTCGGGCTCCGGCGTGTCGAACGGCCACCACAACTCCACCGCGTCGAACCCGGCCTTG
The DNA here is from genome assembly GCF_035920485.1 of Nonomuraea glycinis. Classification (GTDB taxonomy): domain Bacteria; phylum Actinomycetota; class Actinomycetes; order Streptosporangiales; family Streptosporangiaceae; genus Nonomuraea; species Nonomuraea glycinis. The sequence goes on along the minus strand of NZ_CP109166.1, from coordinate 5,484,503 downwards.
GCGGCGGCGGCCGGCCGCTCCAGCAGGGGCAGGTCGGTGAACAGGATCGAGAGGTTGACGTCGAATCTCATGCCGCCGCCCGGTCCAGAGCCGAGCGCATCAGCCGGGCCGTCTCCGAAGGGGTCCGCCCGACCCGGACGCCGACCGCCTCCAGCGCCTCCTTCTTGGCCTGGGCGGTGCCGGACGAGCCGGACACGATCGCGCCCGCGTGGCCCATCGTCTTGCCCTCCGGCGCGGTGAACCCGGCCACATAGGCGACGACCGGCTTGGTGACGTGCCGCTCGATGTAGGCGGCGGCCCGCTCCTCGGCGTCGCCGCCGATCTCGCCGATCATCACGATCGCGTCCGTCCCGGGGTCCTCCTGGAAGGCCTGGAGGCAGTCGATGTGCGTGGTGCCGATGACGGGGTCGCCGCCGATCCCGACGGCCGTGGAGAAGCCCACGTCGCGCAGCTCGTACATGAGCTGGTACGTCAGCGTGCCGGACTTGGAGACCAGCCCGATGCGCCCCGCGGCGGTGATGTCGGCGGGGATGATGCCGGCCGACGACTGGCCGGGGCTGATCAGTCCGGGGCAGTTCGGGCCGATGATCCGGGTACGTCCGGCGGCGAGCGCGCGGAAGCGGACCGCGTCGTGCACGGGCACGCCCTCGGTGATGACCACGCACAGCGGGATGCCCGCCGTGACGGCCTCCTCGACGGCGGAGCCGGTGAAACGCGGCGGCACGAACACCACCGACACGTCGGCCCCGGTCTCGGCCATCGCCTCGGCCACCGAGCCGAACACGGGCACCGCGCGCTCGCCGAAGTCGACCGAGCGCCCGCCCTTGCCCGGCGTCACCCCGGCCACCACCTCGGTGCCGGCCGCGAGCATCCGGGCGGTGTGCCGGCTGCCCTCCGCGCCCGTCATGCCCTGGACGAGCACCCGGCTGTCCTTGGTCAGGAAGATCGCCATCACACACCTGCCGCGAGTCTGGCCGCCGTCTCGGCGGCGCCGTCCATGGTGGAGACCTGGCGGACCACCGGGTGCCTGGCGTCGCTGAGGATGCGCCGCCCGACCTCGGCGTTGTTGCCGTCCAGCCGTACGACGATGGGCCTGGCCAGGCCGCGCTCGCCGAGCAGTTCGAGTGCGGTGACGATGCCGTTGGCCACCGCGTCGCAGGTCGTGATGCCGCCGAAGACGTTGACCAGCACCGAGCGCACGTCCGGGTCGGCCAGGATGATCTCCAGTCCGTCTGCCATGACCCGGGCCGACGCGCCGCCGCCGATGTCCAGGAAGTTCGCCGGGGCCGCGCCCGCGCCGGCGACCACGTCCAGCGTGCTCATGACCAGCCCGGCGCCGTTGCCGATGACGCCGACCCGGCCGTCGAGCTTCACATAGTTGAGGCCCTTGGCCCTGGCCCGCTCCTCCAGACCGGCGGACGCCTCCGTGTAGGCCCAGGAGTGCCGGAAGGCGGCGGCGTCGTCGAGGGTGACCTTGCCGTCGAGGGCCACGATCCGCTGGTCGGTGGTGCAAATCAGCGGGTTCACCTCGACGAGCAGGGCGTCTTCCTCGATCATCACCTGCCAGAGCCGCTCCAGGACCGGCGCCGCCGCGTCCGGCAGGCCCGCCTTGGCCGCGAGCAGGCGCGCGGTGTCGGCGTCCACGCCCGTCACCGGGTCGATCGGCAGCCGCACGATGGCGTCGGGGTCGGTCTCCGCCAGCTCCTCGATCTCCATGCCGCCCTGGGCGGACACCATGGCCAGGAAGCCGCCCTGCGCGCGATCCACCAGGAAGGCCGCGTAGTACTCCTCGAAGGGCACGGTCGCCGCCTCGACCAGCACCGTGCGCACCAGGTGTCCCTTGATGTCCATCCCCAGCACGCCGGCGGCCTCCTCCTCGGCGCTCGCCGGTCCGGCCGCCGCCTTGATCCCGCCCGCCTTGCCCCGGCCACCGGTCTTCACCTGGGCTTTGATCACGACGGGCATGCCCAGCTCGGCCGCGACCGCCTTGGCCTCCTCCGGGGTGGCCGCGACTCTGCCCGGCGGGATCGGGATCCCGTGGCGGCCGAAGAGCTCCTTCGCCTGATATTCGTACAGGTCCATTTGAGCCTCCTTTGTAGACGGTATACCGTATGGAATATCCTTCGTCTAGGGTCTCGACAGTGGGCTGGTTTCTGTATATTCCATACAGTATGGAGAATGCAGAAGTAGTCAGGGACTGGCGCGGGCGTTCCTACCTCGTCGGTCCTGTCCCCCGCGACCGCACCCGGATGCTCTGGCTCGCGCTGGCGGCCATGGCCGCCATCAGCCCTCTCCAGTACGGCTTCGCCGCACTGCTGGCCGGCGACGCCCCCGGCCTGTTCCTGCTGGCCGCCTGCCTGCTCTGCCAGGCCGCCGGCGCCCTGCCGGCCATCCAGCTCGTACGCCGCGGCCGGCTCTCGGTCCGCGCCACCCTGACCATCGGCGCCGCCCTGAGCACCATCGGCCTCCTGACCATCGCCCTGACCAGCGGCCCGACCGGCGCCGCCGGCGGCGCCGCGGCCAGTGCTTGGCCTGGCGCCCTGACCGGCGGCCCGACCGCCGCTGCGGCCAGTGCTTGGCCTGACGGTTTGATCGGCGCGGGGCCCGCCCTCCTGCTCGGGTACGCCGTGCTCGGCGGGCTCGGGGCGGGGATCGTGTACGGGGTCTGCAGCGAGGTCGTCTCCTCCTGGTATCCCGAACGGCCGGCCGCCCAGGTCAGCCTGGTGACCGGCGCCTTCGGCTACGGCGCGGTGCCCATGCTGGTGTGGGCTGGGCCGGCGCCGGGTGCGACGCCCACCGCCTTCCTCGTGGCCGCGGTGTTCGCCGTGGCCGCCATCGGGGCGGCGGCCAGGGCGCTGCGGCTGGCCCCGTACCGGTGGTGGCCGGACACCGTGGAGCCGCGCTCGCACGCGCTGGACGCGGCGATCCTGCGCAGGAACCCGGTGGCGGTCAAGCAGTTCGGCCTGTCCCAGGCCCTGCGCACGCGCGCGCTGCCCGCGCTCGCGGTGATCCTGGCCTGCGCGGGAGCCGTGTCGCTGTTCGACGTGATCGCGGTGGCGGCCACCGGCTCGTGGGCCGCGCTCGCCGTCATGGTGGCGCTCAACGGCGCGGGCCGGTCGCTGGCCGTGCGCTGCTCGGAGCTGTTCGGCCGCAGGCGGGTGCTCGCCACCGTGCTGACCGTCCTCGCCGCCGGCCAGGTCCTCCTGCTGGCCGCCCTGCAGGCGGGTCAGCCGCTGCTGTGGCTCGGCGTCATCGCCGCCGGACTGGGCGGGGGCGCGTTCTACCCGCTCGTCGCCAGCCTGGTGCGGGAGTTCTTCGGCGTCGAGCGCGTCGGCGAGATCCACGCCGTGGTCCACAGCGCGAAGGCGGTGGCCGGCGTGGCGGCCGTCGCCCTGGCCCTGCTGTCGCTGACCGCGCCCGCCACGGCGCTGCTGGTCGCCGCCGCACTGGCGGCGCTGCCCGCGCTGGCCACCCTGCGCCTGCGCGCCCCCGGCCTGCCGGCCACCATCCCCGTGTGACCTCTGCCCGCCCCCAGCCAGCCAGCCGGCCGGCCGGCATCTCCGTGAGACCTGTCCGCCCCCAGCCGGCCGGCCACCCTCTCCATGCGTCCCGCCCGCACCGAGGATCGCAGCCTGTGAGGTAGCTCTCTGTGAGGAGGCTCACCCCAGGATGTGGCGCACTGAGCGGTATGCTGTAGGCAGTCGACCAAAACCAATGCAATGCGCTTAGTCCTGGAGTCTGTCATGTTGCTGTCGGATCAGGCCGGTCAGACGGCGGCCACCAAGATTCCCCGTCCCGCCACGCTCCGTGAGAGCGTGATCGAGGCGATTCAGGAGCTCATCGTCTCCGGCCAGCTCAAGCCCGGCCAGCACCTCGTGGAGAGCGAGCTGGCCGAGCTGCTCGGGGTCTCCCGGCAGCCTGTGCGCGAGGCGCTGCAGCAGCTCAGCGGTGAGGGCTGGGTCGATCTGCACCCCGGCCAGGGCGCTTTCGTGCATGTGCCGACGGTGGAGGAGGCCGACCAGTTGCTCGCCGTACGCGCGCTGCTGGAGACCGAGTCCGCCCGGCTCGCCGCGCTGCACGCGGGAGAGGACGGCGTGCGCCGGCTGCGCGCGCTGTGCGCGCGGGGCATCGCGGCGGTGGAGTCCGACGACGTCGAGGCCGCCGTCGCCACCAACTCGGAGCTGCACGCCGTGGTCACCGCGCTGTCGGGCAACCAGGTGCTGGCCGAGCTGGCCAGCCAGGTGGCCCGCCGGGTGCGGTGGTATCACACGCCCGTGGCCCGGCGGCGCGGCATGGACTCCTGGCAGGAGCACACGGCCCTGATCGACGCCATCGAGGCGGGCGACGAGGACCGTGCGGCCCAGATCATGCGCGAGCACACCGAGCACACCCGCGCCTCCTACATGGAGCAGCGCGGCAGTCAGCCGGTCGAGCCCGCGCCCAAGCCCGTGCGGCGGCGGCGACCCCGCACGTCGCCGACAGATTGAGCCCACGGATTGAGCCCGCAGATTGAGCCCGCGGCTTGAGCCTGCGGATTGACTCGGCGTTCACGTAAGGACGCTTGTCCCGTAACACCACGGGCAGAGGATCGGAACAGAAAGGAGGTGCGACGATGAAGAGCGCGCTTGTCCGCTTTCTCCTTGGAGATACCCCCGGACATTCCGCCGACGGCCGGAGGATCGGCATCGGCCTGGCCACCGCGCTGCGCAAGCAGCACTCCGCCGAGCAGGCGGAGCACTACATGACCCAGTGGGTCGCGGAGCGTGACATGCACAAGAGCACGCGCGACTGACCGAGATGCCGCGCACAGGGGTGGTCGCTCCCCGCGCGCGGCAGATTCAGCGCTCCACCGAATCCGATCTCTCCGGCTCCGCCGCCTGCGTGACCTCGGCGGCCTTGGCGTCCCGAGCCGATTTGAGCAGGCTCAGCACCGTGGTCACCGCGAGGGTGCCGACGATGACGCCGAGAGACGCCAGGATCGGGATCTGCGGCGCCCAGGAGACGCCGTCGTGGTGCAGGGCTTCGAGAATGAGCTTCACCCCGATGAAGGCCAGCACCACCGACAGGCCCTTGCTCAGGTAGACCAGCCGGTCGAGCAGGCCGCCGATGAGGAAGAACAGCTGGCGCAGCCCCATGAGGGCGAAGGCGTTGGCGGTGAAGACCAGGTAGGGCTCCTTGGTGAGTCCGAAGATCGCCGGGATCGAATCGAGCGCGAACAGCAGGTCGGTGGTGCCGATGGCGACCATCACGATCAGCATCGGCGTCACCATCCTGCGCCCGAGATGCACGGTGAGCCGGCCGCCGTGGTAGGTGTCGGTGGTGGGCAGCACCCGGCGCACGGTGCGCAGGGCGATGTTCTCGGAGAACTCCGCCTCCTCCTCTTCGTGCCCGATCAGCTTCCACGCCGTGTAGATCAGGAAGGCGCCGAAGACGTAGAAGAGCCAGTCGAACCTGGTCACCGCCTCGGAGCCGGCGGCGATGAAGGCGCCCCGCATGGCCAGCGCCAGGATGATGCCGATGAGCAGCACCTTCTGGCGATGCTCGCGGGGCACCCGGAAACGGCTCATGATCAGCAGGAAGACGAAGAGGTTGTCCACGCTGAGGGAATACTCGGTGATCCAGCCGGCGAAGAACTCGCCACCGTGCTGCGCGCCCGACACGACCAGCAGCCCGATCCCGAAGACCCCCGCCAGGGCGACGTACAGCGACACCCAGCCCACGCACTCCCTGAAGGAGGGCTCGCGCGGGTTGCGGGCCACCAGGTAGAAGTCCAGGGCCAGCACGAGGCCGAACCCGCCGATCGTGGCGAGCCAGATCCAGGCGGGCACATTCATCGGCGCGCTCCCTTCCCCGACCTCGGTTGCGAGGCCTGGGCTTGACGGATGTACAGGCCGAGCAGCGCCTCGGCCCGGGGGTTGCCCTCGGCGTGCCGCAGCAGCCAGTGCGGCATCATCCGCTCGTGCAACCACAGGAAGCCGATCGCGAAGCCGAGGCTCACCATCAGCTGGTAGGCGAGGAAGGGGAGCACGCCGTCGGCCAGGCCGACCCCGGTCAGGCTCTCCTGCACCAGCCGGGACAGCGGGAAGCCCGCCATCCAGTAGAGGCCGACGGGCCCGAAGGTCCCCGGCCGGAAGATCCCGCGACCGAGCAGGATGCCGTACAGACCGCCGAAGAGGGCGAGGGGGACGGCGAGCGTCAGGGCCGACTGCGCCGCCAGGCCGGCGGGCTGCCCTGCGAGGAGGGTCAGCCCACCGGCGATGGCGCCGGCTCCGGCTCCGATCGACGCCCCGGGCAGGGCGAGTTCGAGGCTTTGCCGTTGGATCATCAGCCCACGACCACACCGAAGGCGAACAGGCTGTAGAACAGCATGCCGAGGTAGAAGAACGCGCCAAATCCGATGATCAGGTTCGTCCACCATTTCGGTCTGATCGGTTTGGGCAGCATGCGGTTGTTCACCAGCAGCAGCGTCACGCAGTACGCGCCCATCGCGAAGGTCGACAGGAACGCCAGCGTGTCCAGGATCCCGCTGGGCCCGTCGGCCGGGCCGAACAGCAGGATCAGGATGCCGAAGATGATGACTCCCCACAGGAAGCCCGCGTACAGGTGGGACATGCGCAGCTTCTTCGCGCCCTTCACGAAGTTGTACGTCATGTCGGCCTGGCCGCGTGAGAAGGAGTCGAACAGCCCGAGCGTGGCGTTCAGGCCGATCAGCGCGATGAACCCGAGGAAGATCACGCCGAGGGCCGAGCTGCCGGCCGAGGAGACGGCGTCGGCCATGGCGGTGAGCGCCACCTCCCGGTCGTCACCCTGGATGGCCGTACGGACCGCGGGGTTCTGCCGCACCGCCGCCTGGGCGATCACCGTGAAGGAGATCGTGACCAGCATGGTGATGCCCCAGAACAGGAGTAAGGCGTCGAAGGTGACCCAGCGCCGCCAGCCCTTCCACTTGGCCATCTCCGCGGGGTCGTCGGTGTCGAACATGAAGCCCCGCGAGGGCATGGCCTCTTCCTCGCCCGCGTGCCGCAGGCCGCGCACCTTCGGGATGTGCGCGCCCATGCCGGCGCCGGCGGCCCGCAGGTGCAGCGTGTACCACATCTGCTGCATGCCGGACGGGCCGGCGAACGCGCACGCCCCGACGATGACCGGGAACCACGCCGCCGTCATGGCCTCGGCCGGCAGGTAGCCGAAGGAGAACATGCCGGTGATCGTGGTGACCACGTCGCTCCAGGTGCCGACCATGGCGGCGACCACCGCGGTGCCGATCACGAGCGTGCCGATGAGCAGCGACAGCACGCTCTCCAGCAGGTTGTAGATCACCTTGGCGAAGCTGAAGACCACGCCGACCAGGATGAGTCCCGCGATGGCGGTCACCATCCAGGGGATCCCGGAGATCTCCTCCAGTGCCGCCGCGCCCGCGGACAGGTGTCCCGGCCAGATGTAGACGGCCATCGCGACGATGAAGAAGAACCACATGAGCGGCTTGAACACCCGGGCCGCCCCGGAGAAGATGCTCTCCCCGGTGGCCATGGCGTAGCGCGCCATCTCCAGCATGACGACGGCCTGCAGGGTCACGCCGATCAGGAACAGCCACCTGATCTCCGGCCCGAACAGCAGGACCAGCCGAGGCCACATGTAGGACTCGCCCATCCCGACGCCCAGGGCCACGAGGAAGACGGTGGGCCCCAGGATGTGCACCGAGGGAGGCGCTTCGGGAAGTTTTCGGATGGGCATCGGCTCAAGCCGGCCCGCTTTCCATACTCGTTCATCCTCGACCGGTGGCGCTGACGCCGCCGGTGTGTTCGATGTGTCCACGTACGGACCTCCTGGGGGGTTGTTTTTCTTACTGCGCGGCCCCGATGCGCCCCCTCGCCCTGCTCCAGCTCGGCTCTTAGCGGAGCAGTCCGGCAGCCCGTGCCCAGCGGTACTTCGCGCCGAGCACCGCTACGGGCTTTTCGGTCGTGTACGGGTACGCGACCACGCCGTGTTCGTACAGGTACTCGCTGGCCTCCTCCACTTCGGTGTCACCGGCCAGCGACACGACGACCGGTTTGACGTTTCCTTTCGCCCGCTCCTCCGCCACGACCTCGGCGATCAGCTCGGCGAAGACCATCGGCGGGGTCACGATGGTGTGCCAGTAGCCCAGGACGAGCGCGTGGATCCGGTCGTCGGTGAGCCCGAGCCGGACCGTGTTCGCGTACGTCGAGGGGGGTTCGCCGCCGGTGATGTCGACCGGGTTGCCGGCCGCGCCGAACGGCGGGATGAAGGCGCGGAACGCCTCGTCCAGATCGGGTGGGATGTCCATGAGCGTCAGCCCGGCGTCCACGCAGGCGTCCGACAGCAGCACGCCGGATCCTCCCGCGCCGGTGATGATGACGACGTTCTCGCCCTTGGGCGCGGGCAGCACGGGCAGCGCGCGGGCGTAGTCGAGCAGGTCGTTGAGGCCCGGCGCGCGGACCACGCCGGCCTGCCGCAGGATGTCGTCGTAGACCTTGTCGTCGCCGGCCAGCGCCCCGGTGTGGGATCCGGCGGCCCGCGCGCCCATCGCGGTGCGCCCGGCCTTCAGCACGATGACCGGCTTCTGCTTGACGACCCGGCGGGCCGCCTCGACGAAGCCGCGCCCGTCCTTGAGGTCCTCCAGGTGCATGGCCACGGCCTGGGTGTTGTCGTCCTGCTCGAAGAAGGTCAGCAGGTCGTCCTCGTCCACGTCGGCCTTGTTGCCGACGCCGACGATCGCCGAGACGCCCATCTTGGTCGTCCGGCTGAAGCCCAGGATGGCCATCCCGATGCCGCCGCTCTGCGAGGTCAGCGCCACACTGCCCTTGACGTCGTACGGCGTGCAGAACGTCGCGCAGAGGTTCTCCGGCGTGTAGTAGTAGCCGTAGATGTTGGGCCCGAGCATGCGCACGCCGTGCCGCCGGGCGATCTCGACGATCTCCTGCTGACCCGCCACGTTGCCGGTCTCGGCGAAGCCGGACGGGATCATGATCGCGCCCGCGACGCCCTTCCGCCCGGCCTCCTCCAGGGCCGCGGGGACGAACTTGGCCGGGATGGCGAAGACCGCCACGTCCACGTCGTGCGGGACGTCGGCGATGCTCTTGTACGCGGGCAGCCCAAGGATGTCGGGGGCCTTGGGGTTGATGGGGAAGATCTGGCCCTGGTAGCCGCCGTTGATGAGGTTGCGCATCACCGAGTTGCCGATCTTGCCGGTCTCGCCCGAGGCGCCGATGACGGCGACGGAGCGCGGCTTGAAGATCCGGTTCATCTGGCCCAGGATCACCTCCCGCGAGAGCCTGGTGACCTGCGCGGGCGGCTCGCCGACGATGATCCGCACGTCGGCGGCGACGGCGCCGTTCGCGTCGGCGAAGACCGGGTTGAGGTCCACCTCGACGATCTCGGGGAAGTCGCTGACCAGTCTGCCGACGCGCGCGATCAGCGCCGCGAGCGCGCCCCGGTCCGCGGGCTCGGCACCACGGGCACCGCGCAGCACTTGTGCCGCTTTGATGTCGTCCAGCATCCCCAGTGCGTCTTCGTCCGAAACCGGGGCGAGTCTGAAGGTCACGTCCTTGAGGACCTCGACCAGGACGCCGCCCAGGCCGAAGGCGACCAGCTTGCCGAAGGTGGGGTCGGTCACCGCGCCGATGATGACCTCGTGGCCGCCGCCGACCAGCTGCTGCACCTGGACGCCGTCGATGCGGGCGCCGGGGTCGTAGGCGCGGGCACTGGCCAGGATGCGCTCGAAGCCGTCCCGTACCTCGTCCTCGGTCTTCAGCCCGACCAGCACGCCGCCCGCATCGGTCTTGTGCAGGATGTCCGGCGAGACGATCTTCAGCACCACCGGGAAGCCGAGCTCCGCGGCCAGCTCGGCTGCCTCCGTCGCCGATCCGGCCACCCCCTCGCCCGGCGTGGCGATGCCGTACGCCTGGCAGATCGCGCGCCCCTCAGGTGCGGTCAGGCCGGTGCGGCCCTCGGCGAGCGCCTTGTCCAGGATCTCCCTGACCTGCTCCATCAAATGACTCCGTTCGTCTTCAACTCGGCCAGCTCCTCGGCGCTCACGCCGAGCAGGCCGTAGATCTCCTGGTTGTGCTCGCCGAGCAGGGGCGGGGTGGTGACGTCGACCGGTGAGTCCGACAGCTGCAACGGGCTGCCGACGGTGGTGAACTCGCCGCGCTCCGGATGGCCGACCGTGACGACGATGCCCTCCTCGCGCAGGCTCTCGTCCTCGACCAGCTCCTTGGTCGACAGGATCGGCCCGCACGGGATGTTCGCGGCGTTGAGCCGATCGAGGACCGTCCACTTGTCGTGGCGGCTCGTCCACTCCTCGATGAGCTGGAACATCTTGTCCAGCTTGGACAGCCGGGCCTCGGGGCTCGCCCACTCGGGGTCGTCGGCCAGCTCGGGCCGGCCGATGATGCCCGACAGCGGCTTCCAGCCCACCGGCTGGACGATGACGTAGATGTAGTCGTTCGGGCCGCCGGGCGCGCAGCGCACCGCCCAGCCGGGCTGGCCGCCGCCGCTGGCGTTGCCGGAGCGGGGCACCTCGTCGCCGAAGGTCCGGTTCGGGTACTCGCGCAGCGGGCCGTGCGCGAGCCGCTGCTGGTCGCGGAGCTTGACCCGGCACAGGTTCAGCACGGCGTGCTGCATGGCCACCTGCACCCGCTGGCCGCGCTGGGTCTGCTCGCGCTGGTAGAGAGCGGCCAGGATGCCGGCGACCACGTGGATGCCGGTGCCGGAGTCGCCGATCTGCGCGCCGGTGGCCAGCGGCGGGCCCTCCTCGAAGCCGGTGGTGGACATCGAGCCGCCCATCGCCTGGGCGATCACCTCGTAGGCCTTGAACTTGGCGTAGCGGCCGGTGCCGAAGCCCTTGATCGAGGCGTAGATCAGGCGGGGGTTGAGCTCCTGGAGGCGGTCCCAGGTGAAGCCCATGCGGTCGACCGCGCCGGGGCCGAAGTTCTCCACCAGGATGTCGGCGTCCTTCACCAGCTCGGTGAACAGCTCCTTGCCGCGCTCACTCTTCATGTTGAGGGTGATGCTGCGCTTGTTGCAGTTGAGCATCGTGAAGTAGAGGCTGTCGACGCCCGGCACGTCGCGCAGTTGCTGCCGGGTGATGTCGCCTGTCGGGGACTCCAGCTTGACCACGTCGGCGCCGAGCCAGCCGAGGAGCTGCGTGCAGGACGGGCCGGACTGGACGTGGGTCATGTCGAGGACGCGGACACCTTCGAGTGCCTTCATGTCAGTGACCTGCCTACTTGTACATGGTCTGGTTCATGGTGCCCGGGGCGTAGACGTCGGGATCGACCCATACGTTGATCAGCGACGGCTTGCCGGACTGCCTGGCCCGCTCCAGCGCCGGGCGGATCTCGGCCGGGTCGCGGACCTCCTCGCCGTGGCCGCCCAGGAGCTTGGCGAAGTCGCCGTAGCGGATGTCGCCCAGGGTGTTGCCGACGCGGGCCCGCTCCTCGCCGTACTTGGCGGCCTGGCCGTACCTGATCTGGTTCATGGAGGAGTTGTTGCCGATGACGCCGATGAACGGCAGGTCGAAGCGGACCATGGTCTCGAAGTCCCAGCCGGTGAGGCTGAAGGCGCCGTCGCCGAACAGGCAGAGCACCTCCTTGTCGCGGCGGGCCTGCTTGGCGGCCATCGCGAAGGCCATGCCGACGCCGAGCGTGCCGAGTGGTCCGGGGTCCATCCAGTGGCCGGGCGACTTGGGCTGCACGACCTGGCCGGAGAAGGTGACGATGTCGCCGCCGTCGCCGATGTAGATGCTGTCCTCGGTGAGGAACTCGTTGATCTCGTGGACCAGGCGGTAGGGGTCGATGGGACTGGCGTCGGAGAGCTGGCGGGGCAGGCGCTTGTCGTAGGCCTGGATCTCGACGGCGCGCAGCTCCTCCAGCCACTCCTTGCGCCGGGCCGCGGCGTTGTCGATGCGGCCGCTCGCCGCCTGGGCCGCCGCCGACAGGATGAGGCCGGCGTCGCCGACGATCCCCAGATCGATGTCCCGATTTTTCCCGACAGTGCGGTAGTCGAGGTCGATCTGGACCACCTTGGCGGTCGGCGACAGCCGCTTGCCGTAGCCCATCCTGAAGTCGAACGGGGTGCCGACGATGATGATCAGGTCCGCCTCGGTAAAGGCGTACCTGCGGCTGAGCTGGAAGTGGTGCGGGTCCCCGGGCGGCAGCGTGCCGCGCGCCGAGCCGTTCATATAAGCCGGTACGTTCAGCGACCGGACGAAGTCGATCGCCGAGTCCGTCGCCCGGCACGTCCAGACCTGGCTGCCCAGCAGGACGCACGGCTTCTCCGCGTGCGCCAGCAGGTCCGCCAGCCGCTCGATCGCCTCCGGGTCGCCGGCCTGCCGGGTGGAGGCCCGGTAGTTCTTCGGGATCCGCGCCTTCTCCACCGGGATCTTCGCGTCCAGCACGTCGCGCGGGATCTCCAAGAAGGACGGGCCCGGCGCGCCGTGGAAGCACTCGCGGAAGGCCATCGACACGATGTCGGCCACCCGCTCCGTGCTCGGCACCGTGGCGGCGAACTTGGTGATCGGGGTCATCATGTCGACGTGCGGCAGGTCCTGGAGTGAGCCCATCTTGTGCTGGCTGAGCGCCCCCTGACCGCCGATGAGCAACATCGGGCTCTCGGCCCGGAAAGCGTTGGCCACCCCGGTGACCGCGTCCGTCGTGCCCGGCCCGGCGGTGACGACCGCGCAACCCGGCTTGCCGGTGATGCGCGCGTAGCCGTCAGCCGCGTGCGCCGCCACCTGCTCGTGGCGCACGTCGATGACCTCGATGCCCTCATCGACACAGCCGTCGTAGATGTCGATGATGTGGCCGCCGCAGAGCGTGTAGATCACGTCCACGCCCTCGGCCTTGAGCGCCTTGGCTACCAGATGACCACCGGAGATCGTTTCCGACATCGTGCACCCTTCTTCGTGTCTCCCGCATACTGCATACCGTATGAACGCAATGGTTACCCTCTAGTCACCGGCCTGTCTAGCCCCCTGCGGGCAACTCGATGAGCTCCACGGACTCTCCCGACCGCCCGAGGCCCCGGCCGCTCGCCGCCGGGCGGCGGCCCAGGACAGCGCCTCCACCACAGGTCCATGTCGTACGACGGTCACGCGGCGACTCCTTGACCCGAAATTTTCCATACTGTATACCGAATGCACGATCCGACGCGAGAACGGAGCGAAAGCGTGAAGGTCGCTGTTCTTGGCGCCGGCGCCATCGGCGCGTATGTAGGGGCCGCACTCCACAGGGCGGGAGTGGAGGTGCACCTCATCGCGAGAGGGGAGCACCTCCAGGCCATACGCAGATCCGGTGTGCGGGTGCTCACTCCCAGGGGCGATTTCGTCGCCCACCCCCACGCCACCGACGACCCCCACCAGGTCGGCCCGGTGGACCACGTCTTCCTGGGCCTCAAGGCGAACAGCTACGCCGCCGCGGGCCCTATGATCGCGCCGCTGCTGCACGAGGCCACGAGCATCATCGCCGCGCAGAACGGCATCCCGTGGTGGTACTTCCACGGGCTCAAGGGCCCCTACGAGGGCTACCGCATCGAGAGCGTCGACCCGGCGGGAGCGGTCACCACCGCGCTGCCGCTGGACCGCGCCGTCGGCTGCGTCGTCTACGCCGCCACCGAGATCGAGGCGCCGGGCGTCGTCCGCCACCTGGAGGGCACCCGCTTCTCCATCGGCGAGCCCAGCGGCGAGTCCACCGAGCGGTGCCGGAGCTTCAGTCAGGCGGCGGTGGCCGGCGGACTGAAGTGCCCGGTGGAGCGCGACCTGCGCCGCGACATCTGGATCAAACTCATGGGCAACATCGCCTTCAACCCGATCAGCGCGCTGGCCCGGGCCACCATGGCCGGGATCTGCCGGCACGACGGCACCAGGGAGCTGGTCCGGGCCATGATGGCGGAGACCGTGGAGGTGGCCCGCCGGGTCGGCTGCGATCCCGGCATCTCCATCGAACGCCGGCTGCGCGGCGCCGAGAAGGCCGGCGAGCACAAGACCTCCACGCTCCAGGACCTGGAGAAGGGCAAGCCGCTGGAGCTCGACGTGCTCCTCGCGGCGGTGGTCGAGCTGGCCGACCTGACCGGCGCCGAAGTCCCGACACTGCGTGCGATCCACGCGGTGAGCGATCTGCTGGCCGAGAACGTCACCCCGGGCACCGGCAACGGCTCAGCCGGTGCGCTGCTCGACCCACCGGGGTGATGGCGGGATGCCGTACGGCGTAGGCCGGGCCCCCAGCGCCGCCGTCCGGCATCCCCACCCATCACGACTTTGACAACCATTTTCATTCTGCGGCATACTGACTCCCATGATGTCAGGACATTCCCGTCTGCGCGTGGCCGGTATGCTCGCGGGCGCCATGGCGTTCACCGCCACCGCCTGCGGCTCCACGAGCACGGCCGCCGCACCCGCGGGCAAGCCGGCGGTGCTCGCCGCCTTCTACCCGCTGCAGTGGGTGACCGAGCAGGTCGGCGGCCCCGACATCACCGTGCGGAGCCTGACCGCCGCCGGCGTCGAGCCGCACGACCTGGAGCTCGGCGCGCAGCAGATCGCCGACCTCGAGGACGCCACGCTGACCGTCTACATCAAGGGCGTGCAGCCCGCCGTGGACGAGGCGGTCACCGCGGACCGCGCCTTCGACGCCGCCACCGCCGTCACCACGATCCCCGCCGGCGAGCACGAGGAGCACGCCGAAGGCGAGGTCGACCACGAGCACGAGGTCCCCTACGACCCGCACCTGTGGCTGGACCCGGCCCGCTTCGCCACCGTCGCCACCAAGCTCGGCGAGCGCCTGGCCGCCGCCGACCCGGCGCACGCGCAGGGCTTCAAGGACCGCGCCGCCACGACCGCGGCCGCCCTGTCCACCCTGGACCAGGAGTTCACCAAGGCCCTGAGCACCTGCGCCACCAAGACCATGATCACCGCGCACGAGGCGTTCGGCTACCTGGCCGACCGATACCGGCTCAAGCAGGTCGGCATCACGCTCGACCCGGAGACCGAGCCCTCCCCCGCCCGCATCGCCGAGGTCGCCGAGCTGGCCAAGGCCGAGAAGGTGACCACCGTCTTCACCGAGGCCCTGGTCAGCCCCAAGGTCGCCGAAGTGCTCGCCGCCGAGGCGGGCGCGAAGACGGCGGTGCTCGATCCTTTGGAAAGCAAGCCCGCAGGCGACTACCTTTCGGCCATGCGCGACAATCTTCAGACATTGCGGACTTCTTTGGGATGCACTCCATGAGCGAACGCGCTTTCGCGATGACCGCCGGACGAGTGACCCTCGACCGGCGGTCCATCTTGCGTGGCGTCGACCTGACCGTCCGTCCGGGCGAGGTCGTCGCCATCATGGGCGCCAACGGCTCGGGCAAGTCCACCCTGATCCGCGCCCTGCTCGGCCTCACGCCCCTGTCCGGCGGCCAGACCCTCCTGTACGGCGCCCCACCCGCGAAGTTCCGTGACTGGTGGCGCATCGGCTATGTGCCGCAGCGCCTGGCGGTCGGCGGCGGCGTGCCCGCCACCGTCGGCGAGGTCGTCACCTCCGGCCGCATCGCCCGGCAGCGCAGGCTCCGCTTCACCACCGCCGCCGACCGCGAGGCGGTGGCGGACGCGCTGGAGGCCGTCGGCCTGGCCGACCGGGCGGCCGATCCGGTGCAGTCGCTGTCCGGCGGCCAGCAGCAGCGGGTGCTGATCGCCCGCGCGCTGGCCGGCCGGCCCGACACCTACGTGATGGACGAGCCCACGGCGGGCGTCGACGCCGCCACCCAGCAGTTGCTCGCCGACACCCTGGCCACGCTGGTGGCCGACGGCAAGACCATCGTGCTCGTCGCGCACGAGCTCGGCCCGCTGGAGCCGCTCATCACCCGCGGCGTCGTGGTCCGGGAGGGCCTCATCGCGCACGACGGACCGCCGCCGCAGCCCGAGGGCGAGTGCGCCAGACCGGGACACGAGCACGTGCACCCGCACGCCCCCGAGGTCACCGCCGCCGCCGGGCCGCTGCAGGGCTGGCAGGGAGAAGCATGATCGACTTGCTCGGCAGGGAATTCTTCCAGCTCGCGCTGATCGCGGCGCTGCTGGTGGGGCTCTGCGCACCCGCCGTGGGGACCTTCATCGTGCAGCGCCGGCTGGCCCTGCTCGGCGACGGCATCGGGCACGTGGCGCTGACCGGCGTCGCGCTCGGCTTCCTGACCGGCACGGCCCCCGTGCTCACCGCCGTCGCGGTCGCCATCGCCGGCGCCGTCGCCATCGAGGTGGTCAGGGCGCGCGGCCGCACCAGCGGTGACGTCGCGCTGGCACTGCTGTTCTACGGCGGCATCGCGGGCGGCGTCATGCTCATGGGCATCGCGCCCGGCGGCAGCAACGCCAAGCTCAACGCCTACCTGTTCGGCGCCATCGCGAGCGTCACCAGGCTGGACATCTGGATCATCGGCGGACTCGCCGTCGCGGTGCTCCTGGTGGTCGGGATCTTCGGCAGGGAGCTGTTCGTGCTCTGCCAGGACGAGGAGATGGCCAAGGCCAGCGGCCTGCCGGTGCGTTTCCTCAGCCTGCTCATCGCCGTCACGGCCGCGCTCACCGTGGTCATCGCCATGCGCGTGGTCGGATTGCTTCTCGTCAGCGCGCTGATGGTCATCCCGGTGGCCACCAGCCAGCAGCTGACCAGGGGTTTTCGCTCGACGATGGTGCTGGCCATGCTGTTCGGCGTGCTCGCCGCCGTGGGCGGGCTGCTCGTGTCGTCCCAGTCGGCCAAGGTGGCGCCGGGCGCCGCCATCGTGCTTCTTGCTCTGCTCGGCTTCGTCCTGGCCCTCGGTGTCGGTAAGTTCGTACGTCGAGGCAGATCCCAGGAGACCACAGTGAGCCAGCGACGCGGCACGAGCGTCAAGGAGGTCGCGTGAGCACCAGACGTGACGCCGTCCACGACACCCTTCGGCAGAGCGCGGGCTTCCGCAGCGCTCAGGACGTCTATGCCGAGATGCGCCAGCACGGCGCCAAGATCGGCCTGACCACCGTCTATCGCGCGCTCCAGGCGCTGGCCGACGGCGGCCATGTCGACGTGCTGCGCACCGACGACGGCGAGTCGGTCTACCGAGCCTGCGCCACCGGCGAGCACCACCACCACCTCGTCTGCCGCCGCTGCGGCCGGACCGTCGAGGTGGAGGGTCCGGCCGTCGAGCGCTGGGCCGAGCTGGTCGGCACCGAGCACGGCTTCACCGAGATCACTCACACGGTCGAGGTCTTCGGCACCTGCTCGTCCTGCTCCGAGTCGTCCCTGGCCGGTTGAGGCCGCCGCGAGCCCCACAGCACGCCCGCGACGATCACCGCGCAGCCGGCGAGTTGCGCCGCCGAGGGGCGCTCGCCGAGCAGCGCGGCCGACAGGGCCACCGTCGTCATCGGCTGGATGAGCAGGAGCAGGGCGGTCAGCGCCGCGGGCTGCCGGGGCAGCGTGTAGGCGATCAGCGACCAGCCGAGCAGTTGCGGCCCGAGCGCGAGCAGCAGCAGCCAGCCGTGCGCGGGCCAGGCCGGGGCGAAGTCCGCCCCGCCGAACAACGGGCTGAGCGCCGCGATCGCCAGCGTGGCGACCGCGGTGGCGTGCGCGATCGGCCCCACCGCGCGCCCCGCCCCGGCCTTCAGCAGCAGCATGAACCCGGCGTAGGCGATCGAGGTGGCGATGCCGGTGAGCACGCCGAGCGCCGGATTCGCACCGTACGCCGCGCTGTCGAAGACCCCGGAGATCAGCACCACGCCGACGAACACCACCGGGGTGGCGAGCATCAGCCGGTTCGACGGCCGCTCGCGGAACACCGCCCAGGCGGCGAACGCCACGATGAACACCTGAAGGTTGCCCAGCACGGTGGCCAGGCCCGCGCCCACGTAATCGATCGAGTGGTGCCAGAACAGCAGGTCGAGCGCGAACAGCAGACCGGCCAGCCAGGCCAGGTTGCGCGCCCTGCCGGGCAGCGGCCCGAGCCTGCGCCGCTCCAGCCAGGCCAGCACCAGCATCGGCGGCACCGCGTAGGCGCACCTGAACAGCGCCGAGGTGGCGGGCGACACCTCCGCCATCCGGACCAGGGGCGCGGAGGTGGAAATGATCAGAGCACCGGCGATCGCGACCAGCACGATACGGCGATGTGCACTCACGGAATCCCCCGCTCCCCCGTGGGAGAGATACGCTTGACCACGCTAGAACCAGCCCCGACAGGAGTCAATATGGCGTTTGGCCATGACATGGTGCATGCACTCGCCGACGTCGTCGAGCTCATCAACACCTCGCCGTCCACCGGCGGTGACGACGACCTGGTGAGCCTGGCCGAACTACAGTCCTTCGTCGAATCGCGGCAGATCAGCGGCATCACCACACTGACTGCCCGCGACCTCGGTCAGGTTCGGATGGTACGCGAAGCGTTCCACCGGGTCTTCACCGCCCCCGACCAAGCCACCGCCGTGCGCGTCCTCAACTCGCTGCTGTCGGAGACCCGGATCACCCCCCGGCTGACCGAGCACGACGGCCATCCTCTGCACATCCACTACTTCGCCGCCGACGCCACCCTCGCCGAGCACCTGGCGGCCGACTGCGGGGTGGCGCTGGCGCAGCTGCTGGTCGAGGACGAGTGGCAGCGGCTGCGCACCTGCGCGGCCCCCGACTGCGAGAGCGTCTTCGTCGACGAGTCCCGCAACCGCTCGCGCGTCTACTGCGACAGCCGCACCTGCGGCAACCGCATGCACGTGGCCGCCTACCGAGCCCGCCGCCGCGCCTGAGCGCGACGCGTCAGTCGACGATGAACAGCCGGGCGCCCACCTCGGTGCTGGAGCGATGTGGCCGCACGTCATCCCCGACCTGGTAGCTGCTGCCCGCCTCCATCGTGAGGATCTCGCCGTCGGCCAGCTCGGTGGTGAGCGTGCCCTCCAGCACCAGCAGGATGTGACCCCGGCTGCACCAGTGGTCGGCCACATAGCCGGGGCTGTACTCCACCATCCGGACGCGTACCGAACCGAACTCGCGGGTCCGCCAGGTGGCGACCCCCGTGTCTCCCGTGTGCTCAGTGGTGGGAACCTGCGACCAGTCGGTGATCCCGAAGGGGATGTCGGTCAGCGCCATCCGAAGATCCTATAGGGGGCCGGGGCCCTGGACCTGGTTGGGCAGAGCCCCGCCGTAGCGGCGGTCGCGCTTGGCGTAGGTCTCGCACGCCTCCCACAGGTCCCGCCGGTCGAAGTCGGGCCAGAGCCGGTCCAGGAACACCATCTCGGCGTAGGCCGACTGCCACAGCAGGAAGTTGGAGAAGCGCTGCTCGCCGGAGGACCGGACGAACAGGTCCACCTCCGGGATGTCCGGCTCGTCGAGGTAGCGGGCGAAGACCTTCTCGTTCACCTTCGACGGCCTGACGCGGCCGGCCGCGATGTCCTCCGCCAGCTTGACCGCCGCCTGGACGATCTCCGCCTGGCCGCCGTAGTTGACGCAGAACTGCAGCGTCAGCTTGTGGTTCTTCTCGGTCATCTCCTCGGCCGTCTGCAGCTCGGAGATGACGCTCTTCCACAGCCGCCCCGGCTTGCCCGCCCAGCGCACCCGCACGCCCATGGCGTGCAGGTCGTCGCGGCGGCGCCGGATCACGTCACGGTTGAAGCCCATCAGGAAGCGGACCTCGTCGGGCGAGCGCTTCCAGTTCTCCGTCGAGAAGGCGTACGCGCTCAGGTAGGGGACGCCCAGCTCCAGCGCGCCCTCGATGACGTCGAACAGCGACGCCTCGCCCGCTTTATGGCCCTCGGTGCGCGGCAGCCCGCGGGCCTTGGCCCAGCGGCCGTTGCCGTCCATGACGATGGCCACGTGCCGCGGCACCAGGTCGCGCGGGATCGGCGGCGGCGTCGCACCCGAGGGGTGGGGTGACGGCGGGCGGACGTTCAAACCGGCTCTCTTTCCACGTGTCGAAGTGAGCGAATGCCATGCTCCAGATGCCACTGCAGGTAGGCCGCCACCAGGCCGCTGCACTCGCTGCGGTGGCGCGGCTGCGAGGCGTCGGCGGCGACCCAGTCGCCGCGCAGCAGCGCCGTCATGAGCCCGATCGTCTCCCCCGCCGGCACGGCCGAGCCGGCCGGCTTGCACGCGCCGCACACCACACCGCCCGCCACGATGGCGAAGGCCCTGATCGCCGGGGCCTGGCATCTGGCGCAGGCCTCCAGCGCGGGAGCATAACCGGCGACGGCCAGCGAGCGCAGGAAATAGGCGTCGAGCACCAATCGGGACTCGTGCACTCCGTCGGCCAGGGTGCGCAATCCACCCACCAGCAGCAGGAACTGCCGCAGCGCGGGCTCCTTCTCGCCATGGGTGAGCCGGTCCGCGGTCTCCAGCATCGCGGTGCCCGCGGTGTAGCGGGGATAGTCGATCGCCAGCGCCTCGCCATAGGGCCTGATCGTCTCGGCCTGGGTCACGATGTCGAGTGAGCGGCCGGTGTGGAACTGCAGGTCCACATGGGTGAACGGCTCCAGCCGGGCGCCGAAGCGCGAGGTGGTGCGGCGCACTCCCTTGGCGACGGCCCGCACCTTGCCCGTGCGCTTGGCCAGGACGGTGATGATGCGATCGGCCTCGCCGAGTTTCTGGGTGCGCAGGACCACGCCCTCATCCCGGTAGAGACTCACCAGGCCATCCTACGGCCGTACCAAAGTGGAGAAAGTTCGTGCAACACCCCTTGTGGTGTGACGCGACTTTCCGCAACGCTCACTAGACTTTGACGCCTGTCCCCCATTGCCCGTTGTTCAACCCCCCGTTACCGCCTCGAAAGGGAGTCATGACCCGCGTGGTCCTGCTGGGCTCTTCGCCCGGCCCCGACACCGCTCCGACCGGCTTGAGGCTCGCCGCACTTCCCGGCAATCCCACCGTCGTCGAGCGACTGCGCAGCCAGGTCCTCACGATGGACCCGCGGCCCGCCACGATCGAAACCGGCGACGTGGCCGCCGCACTGCGCGCCCTGGCCGAAGTCGCGGATGCCGCGACGGAGAACCTGTTCATCATTCCTGAGAACTCGGTCATCCACGACGAGCTGATCTACCAGATCAACAGGACCAAGCGCGGTGCGCTGGTGCTCGTCGCCAAGGAGCCACGTCAGGAGGCGGCCGACGAGGCGGCCGGCCAGATGACCGGAGAGCAAGAGCTCACCGAGACCGTCCCCATCGACGAGGCCGACCCCGAGATCGGCATGAGCCGGGTCGAAGGGCTGCCCGTCCGCGTCCGCATCGGCAAGTCCCGGGTGGTGTCCGTCGGCACCGCCACCCACAAGGTGACCAGGCCCAACGCCGCGCTGCTCGGGCCGATGCAGATCAGCACCCGCAACGCCCCCGTGCTGGCCGAGACCTGCCGCGAGCTGGCCGACATGGCCGACACGTTCGGCGAGAGCGACGACCTGGTGCAGCTCATCGCCTTCGGCCTGGTCCGCAGGGGCGTGTCGGTCGGCATCCGGGGCCGCCGCGACCTGTTCTTCCGCCGGGTCTCCACCCAGGAGGAGGCCAACGAGGCCGGCACCGAGATGTCCGGCATGAACGAGGACCGCGCCCGGCTCAACCACGCGGTCAAGGGCGCCGACGGCTTCTTCACCACCTACTTCGTCTCCACCTACTCCCGTTTCATCGCCCGCTGGGCGGCCAGGCGCGGCCTGACGCCCAACCAGGTGACGTTGATCTCGATCGCGCTCGGCATCGCCGCCGCCGCCTGCTTCGCCACCGGCGACCGGCCCGGGATGATCGCGGGCGGGGTGCTGATCTACTTCGCCTTCGTCTTCGACTGCGTCGACGGCCAGGTCGCCCGTTACGCCCGCAAGTTCGGGGTGCTGGGCGCGTGGCTGGACGCCACGTTCGACCGGTTCAAGGAGTACGTCGTCTTCGCCGGACTGTCCATCGGCTGGGTGGTCTCGGGCAACAGCGACGACATCTGGATCCTCGCGCTGGCGGCCATCGGCCTGCAGTCCGTACGCCACCTGCTCGACTTCTCCTTCGGCATCTCCAACCGCCGCAGCAAGGCCCCCGCTCAGTTGCCGACGCTGCCGCTCACCGCGGCCGACGACCGGGCCCTGCGCAAGGCCCTGGTGGCCCGCAAGGAAGAGCGCAAGCAGGGCATCCGCGGTCTGCTGAAAATGTGGTCCAAGGCCGGCAAGTACCGCGCCGTCCACTGGGCCCGTAAGATGATCGTGTTCCCCATCGGCGAGCGGTTCGCGGCCATCGCGATCACCGCCGCCCTCTTCGACGCCCGCATTACCTTCCTCACGCTGGTGATCTGGGGCACCGTCGCCGCCACATACACCCTGACCGGACGCCTCATGAGGTCGCTCGCATGATCACCCAACCGCAGGCCGCCGCAGGCCCCACGCCGGACCCCGACGAGGAGCGCCGGCGCATCCAGACCGCCCGCCTGCTCGCCTACCGCGACGACGGCCCGCTCGTCCACGCGGTGGCCGACAAGCTCGGCAAAGGCCTTCCCCCCGTCCCCGCCGCCCTGGCGGCCCTGCTGGCCGTCATCGCGGTCAGCGCCACCGGGCTGCTCCAGCCCGGCCCGATGCTGCTCGTCCCGCCGCTGATCGTGGTGCTGCTGGTGCTGCCGACCGCGCCGCGCGACCACCTCGGCCGGCTCGACTGGCTCACCCCGCCGCTGCTGCGCGGCACCGAGTTCCTCACCATCATCGTGATCGGCCTGGCGGCCGACGCGCCCAAGTGGCTGCTGTTCGTGCTGGTGTACGTCGTCGGCTACCACACCTACGACACCGTCTACCGCACCCGGCAGAGCATCTGGCCGCCGGCCTGGGTGTTCCACGCCGGGCTCGGCTGGGAGCTCCGGCTGCTCATCATCGGCCTGGGCGCCGCGCTGGGCTGGGTCACGCCGGTGCTCGCGGTGCTGACGGCTTACCTGTTCGTGCTGTTCGCGGTGGAGAGCGTGACGAGCTGGGTGCGCCTGGACAAGGCGTCCGCCCAGGCCGGCGCGGACGCCGAGCAGGACCTGGAGGCCTCTCCCGAAGAGGTCATGGAGCAGGCCACCGGCGAGGCCGAGAAGGCCTAGCTCCGCCGACTTCCCCTTCACGCACGTGGCCGGCCGCCCTCCGGGGCGGCCGGCTTCGTGCGTTTTCCGGGCGGCGACAGCCGCTTGGGGCCGGATGTGACCGATTAGTCTGGGGATTCAGGGCACCCGGGAGCCGGGAGACGCGGATGGCGTTCTTGTCACGGCTGTTCAGGCGGAGCGATCCACTGGCAGAGCGGGAGGAAGCACGCAGGCAGGGCATGCGGGACGCGCGCCGGCACCCGCTGAACGAGTTCACCGACCCGGACCGTCAGCCCGCCTACGTCACCGAGGTGCGCGCCCGGGCTCGCGAGCAGATCACCGAGGTCGACAGGGAACTGGCGGTCAGGCGCACCGCGCTGCTGGAGCGGGCGCTGGGTGCCCAGCAGACGATCATGCGCGAGCTGAGCCGACACGACTTACGCCCTTCCTCACCCACCAACGGCCACCTACGGCCCGCCGCCGAGCCGGCGGCGCACCTTCCCCACCACGGGTCCGACTCGGCCGCCGAGACGCAGGCACGCCTCCCCCACCACGGGTCCGACTCGGCCGCTGAGACGCAGGCGGCTCACGCCGGGGGCGAGGATGATCCGTTCATCTCCATCGCCGAGGCCCGGTGGCGGCGGGCGGAGGCGCGGCGGCGGCGGGAGCTGACGGCGGCCGGGGAGACCGTACGGCAGGCCCGCGCGCGGTTGGCGCAGCTCGGCCAGGAGTGGGAGAGCGCCCTGATCGAGCGCGAGCACGCCGTGGAGGCGCTGCACGCCAGGGCCGAGCAGCTCATCGCCGCCTACCGAAGCGGTGTGCTGCGCGCGCATCCGCGCCGGGAGGAGATCCCGTCGCTGTGGAAGGGCGAGGTCATCGCGATGAACGCCGCCGGCGACACCCCGGCGGGCGTCTCCGGCCGGGAGGAGATGGGCCGCATCCTGCACGAGGTGGAGGAGCGCATCGAGGTGTGGCACGCCGAGGTCCTGCCGACCGTACGGTCCGGCCCGCGCCTCTCCCTCGCCCCACAACGGCTGTCGGCCACGCCGGTGCCGGCGATCGAGCAGGACGTACCGGAAGAGTCTGAAAAGGGCGGAGAAAGGGATCAAGGGGCCGCGAAGGACCACAGCGGCAGCGGGTCTCCCCCGAAGGATCACGACGGCGGCGGGAAGGGCGATGGGCGTGCGTAGGTGGCGTGGGGTGGCGGCGGGTGGCGTGGTGGTGCTGGTCGCGGCGGGGGTGGCCGGGTGCGGGACGGAGGCGAGGGCGGTGTGCGGGGTGGTGGTGGACTCCACCTCCTACGCCGATCCGGACACCTCAAGGAAGGACGTGACCTCGAAGCTGCCCGCGTTCGCCGAGGGGTGCGACTGGGTCGCCTTCGCGGCCGTGACGGGCAGTTCGGAGAGCAGTTCGTGCCGCCAGGATCCGGTGGCCCTCGCCGCCACCTCGGCCGAGAACCCGAACGCGAATCCGGTCGTCGAGGAGCGGATCCGTCAGCACCGGGGCACCGAGGTGCTGCCGCGGGCGGTCAAGCTGTTCGACTGCCCGGCCGAGGGCCAGGGGTCGGATGTGCTGGGCGCGCTGCGGTATGTCGTGAAGCAGGCCGACGCGCGACGGCAGCCGGACCGGGCGCACCAGATCATCGTGTTCAGCGATCTGATCAACAACCGGGGCGAGCTGGACCTGGGCAAGCTGGACCTCAGTGAGGCGGCCAGGCAGCGGAAGATCAAGGAGTTGCTGGACGCCCGGCTGCTGCCCGATCTGAGCGGCTATGCCGTGACGGTGCACGGGTTCCTGCGGGAGAAGACCTCGGGGCCGGACCGCTTCCCGCTGCTGGAGGCGTTCTGGAAGCAGGCGCTGCAGGACGCCGGGGCGACCTCGGTGGACCTGCTGTAGGCAACTGAGAGCGCTCTCCCAGCCGCGCCGCGCGACCTTCACGCCACGGTCGACAGCGCCGTGCGGATCGTTGACAACGCGTTAACTGATGTGTTTACGTTCGTGAGAGAGCGCTCTCTTGCTCGTCCGCCTCCGCATCCCCCAGGAGCAGCGATGACATTACGACCCTTAGGAACGGCGGGCCGCAGGCGGCTCGCGGCGATGGCAGCGGCGGTGATCACCCTCAGCGGCCTTCTCGTCCACGGCGCCGTGAGCGCCTCCGCCGACGTCCCGGCCACCCCCTCAGGCTGGTCCCAGGTCTGGGCCGACGACTTCAACGGCCCGGCGAACTCGCCCCCGTCGTCGGCCAACTGGATCGTCGACACCGGCCACAACTACCCCGGCGGCCCGGACAACTGGGGCACCGGTGAGATCCAGAACTACACCGCCAACTCCACCAACCTGGGCCTCGACGGCTCCGGCAATCTGCGCATCACCCCGCGCCGCAGCTCCTCGGGCGAGTGGACGTCCGCGCGCATCGAGACCAGGCGGAGCGACTTCAAGCCCGCCGACGGCCGGATCCTGCGCATCGAGGGCCGCATCCAGATGCCGAACGTCACCGGCGCCGCCGCCGCCGGCTACTGGCCGGCGTTCTGGGCCCTCGGCTCCCCCTACCGGGGCAGCTACTGGAACTGGCCCGGCATCGGCGAGTTCGACATCATGGAGAACGTCAACGGCCTCAACTCCGTGTGGGCCGTGCTGCACTGCGGCGTCGCCCCGGCCGGCCCGTGCGACGAGTTCAACGGCCTCGGTGCCAGCCGCGCCTGCCCCGGCTCGACCTGCCAGTCCGCCTTCCACAACTACCGCTTCGAGTGGGACCGCAGCGTCAGTCCCAACCAACTGCGCTGGTACGTGGACGGCCAGTTGTTCCACAGCCTGAGCCAGTCCCGGTTCGACGCGGCCACCTGGAACAACATGACCGGCCACGCCGGCTACTTCCTGCTGCTCAACGTGGCCATGGGCGGCGCGTTCCCGAACGGCGTGGCCGGCAGCGCCACGCCGACCGCGGCCACCGTGCCGGGGAACCCGATGGTCGTCGACTACGTGGCCGTGTGGCAGAGCGGCACCGGCAATCCCGACCCTGACCCCGATCCCGACCCCGAGCCCGGCAACGTGGACGCCCGATCCCGGATCCAGGCCGAGAACCACCAAGCCCAGCAGGGCACCTTCACGGAGAACACCACCGACACCGACGGCGGCCGGAACGTCGGCGCCATCGCCAACGGCGACTGGCTCCGCTTCGACGGCGTGAACTTCGGCAGCCAGGCCGCCACGCAGTTCAAGGCCAGGGTGGCGTCCGGCGCGGGCGCCGGGGTGAGCGGGCTCGTACAGGTGCGGCTCGGCAGCCCGACCGCCTCGCCGGTCGCCGAGTTCGCGCTGGCCAACACGGGTGGCTGGCAGAGCTGGCGGACGGTACCGGCGAACATGTCGCCGGTGACCGGCACGCACACGGTCTACCTGACGTTCAGCAGCGGCCAGCCGGCCGACTTCGTCAACGTCAACTGGTTCACCTTCTCCACCAACTGAGGCCCCACCGGCTGAGGCCCCACCGGCTGAGGCCCCACCGGCTGAGGCCCCACCGGCTGAGGCTCCACCGGCAGGCCCCACTGGCAGGGGCCACCGGCTCAGGCTTCACCGGCTTCACCGGCTTCACCGGCTTCAGCGAACGAGTCAGGCGCCGCGCGCACCCGCGTCGCGGCGCCTGACCACGATCCGCTCGGCCCAGCTCGCGGCCTCCGGATCGCGCAGCCCCTCCACCACCCCGCCGAGGTAGGCCGTGGCCAGGCTGTCGAAGCCGCTGTCGAGCTGCCGCAGCCGGCCCGCCCCGCGCCGGTCGGCGGACTGCAGGTATTGGGCGATGCTCTCGGCGTGGCCGGCGTCCTGCTGATAGACGGCCTGGGCGGCGGCGAGGGCCCGCGCCTCGGCGTCCCGCTTGGCGCGCAGCTCACGCAGCCGGACGTCGTTGGGATTGTGCATCCGGCGGCCGAGGTCCGCCGCGATCAGCGCGGTGGCGATGAGCAGGGCCAGCAGGAGGATCATCGTCGGCAACTGGCCGACTCCCTCGGAGGTGGGCCCGATCGCCTGCCCGTCCACGATCAGCGGCTTGACCAGGGCGTCCCTGCGCAGCACCGCGACGGCCACGATGAGCCCGAGCCAGACCAGCGCCACGACGGTCAGCAGCCAGCGCCCTCGCGCCGAGCCGCCGTGCTCCTGCCAGGACCGGAACGCCCTGCCGTACATGTGCGGCGCGACCAGCATGATCAGGGCCGTGCCGGCGGCGAGCAGCGCGGTCATCGCGACGCTGTCGCCCCAGCTGAGGATCACCTGATAGAGGATCGGCACCTCGACGATCAGCAGCAGGAGCAGCAGCAGGGCGGCGGGCAGCCAGCGGCGCACGGTGGGCCAGCGACTGCCGGACAGGGCGATCGAGCTGGGCCGGCCGTCGCCGGCGCGCCTGCTGGGCTGCTCCAGTTCGGCGACCCGCGGCTGGGTGTCGTCCAGGGCCGCGCGGGCGTCGGTGAAGGCGCGCTGCGACTCGGCCAGCTTGATCTTCTGGGTCTCGAAGGCGGCGCGCGCCTGCTGGATCTCCCGCTCGGTGAGGTTCTCGATCTCGGCCAGCTCGCCCAGCCGCTCGTCCTCCAGCTCCTGGAAGCGCGGCACGCTGCCGGTCTGCAGCGTCAGCGTGTCGATCTGGCCGTCGGTGGCGTGCCCGCGGCCCAGCTCACGCTCCTCGCGCCGGCGGGCCGCCCAGTCGGGCAGGTGGTAGAGGTCGCCGTCGTACGCCACGGCGGGCGTGATCCGGGCGACCTGTCCGGGGTCGATGGGTTCGTCCTTGTGCCGGCGGAAGAGGGGCATCTGGCCTCCAGCGAAGGGCTGTCCTTCGATGCTAACCGCCGGGCCGCCCGCCGCGAGGGTCCGCTCAGCCGCTGTCGCGGACCACCAGGCTCGCAGGCAGCACGACCGAGGTGGTCGGCCTGCCTTCCAGCCTGGACAGCAGCAGCCTGGCCAGCGCCTTGGCCTGCCCCGCGACGGGGACGCGTACGGTGGTCAGCGCGGGGCTGGTCCAGGAGGCGGCGGCCACGTCGCCGAAGCCCACGACCGCGAGGTCCGCCGGCACCCGCAGGCCCATCCCCTCGACCGCCCGCAGGACGCCGGCGGCCAGCTCGTCGCTGCTGGCGAAGATCGCGTCCAGGCGGCCCGCGTCGTGCAGGAGCCGCGCGGTCGCCGCCACCGCCGACTCCCCGTCGAGGCCGGCGAGCGCCACGTGCGGCCGCAGGCCCTCCCGCTGGAGGGCCTCGCGATGGCCGGTGAGCCGGTCCTGGACGGCGACGAGCTGGGTGGGACCGCAGACCATGCCGATGTGCCGGCGCCCCTGGCGCAGCAGGTGCTCGGTCGCGGCGGCGGCCCCCGCCACGTTGTCCACGTCCACGTACGGGACGAGTGAGGTGACGGCGGGCTTGCCGAGCAGCACGAGGGGCGCGTCGGTGCGGGCCAGCCGCTCGGTCAGCGGGTCGGTGTCGTCCGCCGGCAGCAGGATCACCCCGTCCACCAGCCCGGCCTCCACGTGCTGGACGATGCGCCGGTGGCTCTCGGCGGTGTCGGAGAGCATGAGCGTGATCCGCTTGCCCGCGCTTTCGAGCACGCTGGTGACGTAGTGCACGACGGCGGCGGTGAGGGCGTCGCCGCGCTGCCCAGGGGCGGACAGGACCAGCGCGATGGTGTCGGTGCGGCGGGTGACCAGGCTCCTGGCCGCCGCGTTGGGCACGTAGCCGAGCTCCTTGACGGCCAGCAGTACCTTCGCGCGCGCGTCCGCGCTGACCGACAGCTCGCCGTTGATCACGCGGGAGACGGTGGCCCGGGAGACGTGGGCGCGCGCGGCCACGGTCTCCAGCGTGGGACGTCTGAGGCGGTCGTCGCCGAGCCCGCCGCGCTTGATGACGTCGCGGTACCACAGGGCGCTGTCCTTCATGATCCGCCGCTGGGTGGCGAAGTCCACGTGGACGAGTCCGAACCTGCGCTGGTAGCCGTCGGCCCATTCGTGGCAGTCGAGCAGCGACCAGACGAGGTAGCCGCGCACCTTGGCGCCCTCCTCGACGGCGGCCAGCAGGGCGCGCAGGTGCTCCTCGATGAAGCTGACGCGGTCGGTGTCGTGGACGCCGTCGCCGGTCACGGTGTCGGCGAAGTCGGCCCCGTTCTCGGTGATCATGAGGTTCAGGTCCGGGTACTCCCGCGACAGACGGCCCAGCAGCAGCGTGAGCGCGCTCGGCACGATGGCCCAGCCCATGGCGGTCACGGCGGTCGGCACGGTGGTGAACAGGATGTTCTCGCTGCCCGGATAGGCGGGGTCGGCCGGCTCACCGGGCTGGGCCTGGACCACGCAGGGCGCGTAGTAGTTGACGCCGAGCAGGTCGATGGGCTGGGAGATGATCTCCAGGTCCCCGTCGCGGACATGGCCGAGCCCGGTGGTCCTGTCCACGATCTCCAGGAGGCGGTCCGGATAGCGGCCGCGCAGCATCGGCTCCAGGAACTGGCCGTGCATGAGCCGGTCGATCCGGTCCACCGCCTCGGCGTCCTCCTCCGACAGCTTCCTGCCGGGGTCGGTCACCTGGCCGGGGGTCAGCACGGGGGCGAAGTTGAGCGCCACGCCGACCTCGGCGGCGCCCGCCGAGCGGAGCACGCGGGCCGCCAGCCCGTGCCCGAGCAGCATGTGGTGCGCGGCGGTGAACGCGTCGGCGGCCGACTTCCTGCCGGGCGCGTGGATGCCTGCGGCGTGGCCGATGAACGCCGCCACCCACGGCTCGTTCAGCGTCAGCCAGGTGCCCACCCGGTCGCCCAGCCGGTCGTGCACCACCTGCGCGTAGTCGGCGAACCGGTAGGCCGTGTCCCGCTCCGGCCAGCCGCCGCGCTCCTCCAGCGCCTGCGGCAGGTCCCAGTGGTAGAGGGTGACGTACGGCTTGATCCCCACACCCAGCAGCTCGTCGACCAGCTTGTCGTAGAAGTCCAGCCCCGCCGGGTTCACCCGGCCGGCCCCCTCGGGCAGCACCCTGGGCCAGCTCACCGAGAACCGGTAGGCGCCCACGCCCAGGTCCTTCATCAGCCGCACGTCGTCGGGATAGCGGTGGTAGTGGTCGCAGGCGGCCCCGGAGTCGGAGAAGGAGTCCCAGATGGAAGGGCCCCTGCCGTCCTCCCCGTTGGCGCCTTCGACCTGGTAGGCGGACGTGGACGTGCCCCACACGAAGTCTTCAGGGAACTTCGTTCTGCTCATCTCTTCGGGAACCTTCCGGCCGGTGTGCGTAGCGCCCAGTCTCGCGTGCTCAGATCGTCGCGCGCCACACGGGCGAGGCTGTATACAGGGCGCGTGGAACTGGATCGGTTGGACCGTGACATCATCGCCGCGCTCGTCGAGGACGCCCGCGCGACCTACGCCGAGATCGGCCAGCAGGTGGGGTTGAGTGCGTCGGCGGTCAAGCGGCGGGTGGATCGGCTGCGGGTGACCGGCGCGATCACCGGTTTCAGCGCCAGGGTGGCGCCGCAGGCGCTCGGCTGGACGACCGAGGCCTACGTCGAGCTGTTCTGCCAGGGCAAGACCAAGCCGTCCGACATCGCGCTGGCCGTGGCCCGCTATCCGGAGGTGGTCGGCGCGGCCACGATCACCGGCGAGGCGGACGCGCTGCTGCACATCCGGGCGACCGACGTACGCCATGTGGAGCGGGTGATCGAGCGGATCGCGGCGGAGGCGTTCGTGGTGCGGACGAAGAGTTCGATCGTGCTGTCCAGGCTGGTCGACAGCCCTCCCGGGAGCGCGGTGGCGGAGCCGCGCAACGGATCGCCGGTCCCCGGCTGAGACTCGCAACAGAACCTCGCATACACGCAATACCGCCCTCTTACCTGCGACAACGCCGCTTCTTAGGCTGTATCCGTCCCCTGCTGTGAGGACCTTTCACTACGCACAACTCCGGAGCCCTGCATGCCCAGACACTTCCTGATGTGTCGCCCCGACCACTTCACGGTCGAGTATGCGATCAACCCGTGGATGCATCCCGAAGCCGGCTCCGATCGCGACCTCGCCCTCCGCCAGTGGGAAGGTCTCAAGGCCGTGTACGAGAGCCTCGGGCACCAGGTGAGCCTGATCGACCCGATCGAGGGCCTGCCGGACATGGTCTTCGCCGCCAACGGCGCGCTCGTCGTCGGCGCCCGGGTCTACGGCGCCAGCTTCGCCTTCCCCCAGCGGGTCCCCGAGGGGCCCGCCTACCTGCGCTGGTTCGCCGAGCGCGGGTTCGAGACGCTGCAGGCCACGCACGTCAACGAGGGAGAGGGCGACTTCCTCGCGCTCGACGACGTCATCCTCGCGGGCACGGGCTTTCGCACCGACCGCGCCGCGCACCACGAGGCACAGGAGTTCCTCGGCCGTCCGGTAGTCTCGTTGTCACTGGTGGATCCGCGTTTCTACCACCTGGACACGGCCCTGTTCCCGCTCGACGGCCGCAACGTCGCCTACTACCCCGGCGCCTTCTCCGCAGGCAGCCGTGAGGTGCTGCGCCGGCTGTTCCCGGACGCCGTGCTCGCGACGGCGCTCGACGCCGAGGTGCTCGGCCTCAACGCGGTCAGCGACGGCAGCCACGTGGTGATCAACTCCGAGGCCGGCGACCTTCAGCTGGAGCTGAAGCGGCGCGGCTACGAGGTGATCCCCGTCGAGCTGTCGGAGCTTCGCAAAGCAGGTGGCGGCCCCAAGTGCTGCACACTGGAGATCAGGGGGGAGAACTGAATGACCACCAGCGCAGAACTCATAGAGGTCAGTGAGCGCCGCAGCGCGCACAACTACCACCCGCTGCCCGTGGTGATCCACGAGGCGGACGGCTCCTGGGTCACCGACGTCGAGGGCAAGCGCTACCTGGACTTCCTGTCCGGCTACTCGTCACTGAACTTCGGCCACGGCAACCAGAAGATCATCGAGGCGGCGCAGGAGCAGCTCAAGCACCTGACGCTGACCAGCCGCGCCTTCTACCACGACCAGTTCGCCAGGTTCTGCGCCGGACTCGGGGACCTCACCGGCAAGGACATGATCCTGCCGATGAACACCGGCGCCGAGGCCGTGGAGACCGCGATCAAGGTCGCCCGCAAGTGGGGCTACCTGGTCAAGGGGGTCGAACGGGACAAGGCCACCATCATCGTGATGGAGGACAACTTCCACGGCCGTACCACGACGATCGTCAGCTTCTCCACCGACGAGGACGCCCGCGCCGACTTCGGGCCGTACACGCCGGGCTTCACGGTCGTGAAGTACGGCTCCACGGAGGCGATCAGGGAGGCCATCGACGCCAACACCGTCGCGGTGCTGATCGAGCCGATCCAGGGCGAGGCCGGGGTGCTGGTGCCGCCGGACGGCTACCTCACCGAGGTGCGCGAGCTGTGCACCGAGCAGAACGTGCTCATGATCGCCGACGAGATCCAGTCCGGCCTCGGCCGTACCGGCAGGACGTTCGCCTGCGACCACGAGGGCGTCGTGCCGGACATCTACGTCCTGGGCAAGGCCCTGGGCGGCGGCGTCGTCCCGGTCTCGGCCATCGCCGCGAACGAGGACGTGCTCGGCGTGATCAAGCCGGGTCAGCACGGCTCCACCTTCGGCGGCAACCCGCTCGCGTGCGCCGTCGGCAACGCCGTGATCGACCTGCTCAACACCGGCGAGTACCAGGACCGGGCCACCAAGCTCGGCGAGGTGCTGCACGCCCGGCTGCGCGAGCTGATCGGCCACGGCGTGGTGACGGTGCGCGGGCGCGGGCTGTGGGCGGGCGTCGACATCGACTCCTCCCTGGCCACCGGCCGCGAGATCTCCAAGGCGCTGATGGCGCGCGGCGTGCTGGCCAAGGACACGCACGGGTCCACGATCCGGCTCGCGCCGCCGATCGTGATCTCCGAGGAGGACCTCCTCTGGGCGGTCGACCGGCTCGCCGACGCGATCGACTCCTTCCGCTGACCCATCGGGTAACGGCCCGCGCCCTGACACGGCACGGACGCGGGCCGTTCCCGCCCCCGGGGTAGGGCCCGCGTCCCCCTGGACGCGGGCCTTGGCCTGTCGCGGTACGCGGCGCGGTCAGCCGGAAGGAGAATCGACGGGCCAGCCGGCGGGCACCTGGGTGGAACGGGCCCCCGACGGCTCGTCGACGGGCCCGTCATCCGGCTGGGGGCGCATCGTCGCGGCCGTCGACGGCTCGTCGACGGGCTCGTCGTCCGGCTGGGGGCGCATCGTCGCGGCCGTCGACGGCTCGTCGACGGGCTCGTCGTCCGGCTGGGGGCGCATCGTCGCGGTCGGCGACGAGGTGGGCTCGGCGGGAACCGGCTCCGGTGCGCAGCTGCCGTCGCCGTCGACACCGCTGACCTCCGGCAGCTTGTCCAC
Organism: Nonomuraea glycinis; assembly: GCF_035920485.1. GTDB lineage: Bacteria > Actinomycetota > Actinomycetes > Streptosporangiales > Streptosporangiaceae > Nonomuraea > Nonomuraea glycinis. Next base: position 5,451,176 of record NZ_CP109166.1, on the reverse strand, counting down.
GACCGTGACGCTGAGCTCGGCGGTGTGCGCGACGAGGCTCCCCACGGGCGCGCCGGCCGCCTTCGCGTCCACGACCGTGCCCCGCTCCCCCAGCAGCGTGCGGGTCTCCGGGTCGAAGATGAGCTGGTGGAGCGTTCCGCTCATCGGCCGCCCGAGCGCGACGCCCGAGCGCCCGGCCGAGTCCTGGACCCCCTGGGCCTCCTCGACCCCGGGGATGGCCTTGATGGCCTCGAACACCGCCTCCCGCTGCGCCTTGGGCAGGTACGTCTCCCTGACCAGCTCACCCGCCGCGTCGAAGGCCATCTCGTCCGCGTTGCGATCGCCCGGATCATCCTGGTAGAACCGCTCCCGCATCCGCTTCGGGTCGGCGGGCAGCGTGCTCAGGTAGGAGTAGTCGTCCCGCCGGCCGGGACAGGGCGCGACCCATGACCGGAAGGACGGCTCCGACCGGCGCGCGTCCGCCGGCAGTTCCTCCCCCGGCCACGGCTTCGGCTCCAGGCCATCGATCAGCAGCAGCCCGGGGGCCTGCCCGTCGGCCGACTGGTAGATCTTCCGGTGCGTCCGGTACAGATGACGGGTCGGCTCCCCGTCCGCCCTTCCGACGGTCGCGCCGTACATGGTGTCGGACTCGATGAGGATGAATTGGCCCGGCTTGGGGTGGAGCTCGGGGAAGTACTGCGCCGCGGTGCGGTTGACCGTACCGGCGGTCGAGGTTCCCTCCGGTCCGCCGCCCTGGCCCGCCAGGGCCACCGCCACGCCGCCGACGAGGGTGATGGTCACCCCGAAGGTGGCCACGGCCTGCCAGCCCAGCCGGGGAAGGCGAAACCCGCGGTGGGCCTCGCGCAGCAGCCGCTCCCGCGCCTGCGCGCGGGCTTCCGGCCGGTACGGCGGCACGGCGGGGCGGCCGTCCACGAAGTCCTTGAACTCGTCATCCATCCTGGGGCTCCTCTGCGAAGGGGTGGTTACCGCCGAGTGCCCTGCGCACTTTCACGCGGAGCCTGTGCAGTCGGGACCGCACCGTGCCGACCGGCACGCCGAGGGCGATCCCCGCCTCCTCGTAGGTGAGGTCGGTCCAGGCCACGAGCAGCAGCAGGTCCCGCTCGGCCGCGTTGAGCAGGGTCAGTGCCCGGGCCAGCCTGGGCTGGAGCTGCTCGGCGGTGACCCGTTCCACGCTGCGCTCGTCGAACGAGCCCGGCCGCTCCGCGCCGGCCATCCTGGCCATCGCGTGGTTGCGCCGCCGCTCGGTCCTGCGGTGCTGGGCGACGACCTTGGTGGCGATGCCGTACAACCAGGGCCTGGCGTCGGGCCAGGTCCGGTCGTAGCGGGCACGGCGCCGGAAGGCGACCAGGAACACCTCGCCGGTGACGTCCTCGGCGGTCTCCGGGCCGAGGCGTCTGGCGGCGTAGCGGTGGATCTCGTCGGCGTGCCGGTCGAACAGCGCGGCGAAGCTCTCCGGATCGTCCAACGAACGCCCGATGAGCGTTGAGTCGTCCGTATCGGACACTTCGTGAACAGCCACCACGTCGTCGGTCCTCTCTCATGCGGTCACCCTGTTCTTGACCGCACGGCAGGATCCGGTTCCGACTATTTCACTCCAGTTTCACCGAGCCGACTTCGCGAATGTCGTCGCCGGTGGAGTCGTACCAGGTGGCCTCCGCGCCGGGGAAGGTGAGCATCGCGACCGCGTTCTGGAACCACGGGCCCTTGATCACCCGCCATCTGAACGGCGGCTTCGGCAGCTTGGCCGAGCGCGCCAGCAGTCCGCCGATCAGCGTGGCGACGCCGAACTGGGTCAGCACGTTGGCCCAGCGCAGCGTCCGGCTGAGCGGGTTGCGGATCGGCGAGCAGACGACCTGGTAGACCGGCCCGGTGCGGGCCTTGGAGACGTAGGAGTAGTGCACGTCGCCGGACAGGATCAGCACCGGCTTGCCCAGCCTGATCAGCATCCTGGACAGCTCCTCGAACGACCGCCTGAAGGCCGCCCAGTGCTCCAGGTCCACGGCCTGCCTGAGCTTCTCCGACAGTCGCGCCACCGGGCGGCCCCACGCGCCGTCGCAGAGCGCCTCGTTCCAGTTCTGCACCCCGTGCACGCCCTCGGGCAGCAGGAACGGGATCGACGAGCCGATGATCAGCCGGTCGGCGGGCTTGGCGACCTCCTCTTCGAGCCAGGCCCACTCCAGCGGGTCGAGCATCCGGCGGTCGCCCGGCGTGAGCTGCCTGGCGCACCTGGTGTCGATCATGATGAGCCGGCTGTGGCCGAGGTCGCGGGAGTAGCTCCACCGGTTGCTGGTCGTGTCGGCGTCGGCCCGCGCCGCGAAGGCGTCGAGAGCGTCGGCGCCGTCGCCGCCGCCGTCCAGCAACGCGCGCAGCAACGGCTCCTCCGCCCGCTCGGCCGGCGAGAGGTTGCCGAGGTGCTGGTAGATCCAGTACGCGCCGAGTCCGGCGACCACCCGGCGCTGCCACCAGCTCGTCTCGGCCATCTGCTCACGCCAGGTCATGGACGTGTTCCAGTCGTCGCGCAGGTCGTGATCGTCGAAGATCATCGCCGTGGGGACGGTGGAGAGCAGCCAGCGGATGTCGGGGTCGGTCCACGCCTGCCGGTAGAGCTCGGCGTACTCCTCGAAGTCGGCGATCTCGTTCTTCGGCTCGCTGTCGCGCCGGGCGTGGATGAACTTCAGCATCTCGGGCGAGGGGTTGTCGGCGTAGACCTGGTCGCCGAGGAGCAGCAGGAGATCCGGCCCCAGCTCGCCGTCGCCCTGCGACAGATGGCAGCCGAGGGAGCGCAGCATGTCGTACCCGTGGATGATCTCATGCGGTGTGTCGTGCGGCGCGCTGGTCCGGCAGGACCCGAACGCGATCCGGCCCGGCCCCTCCGGGGGGACCAGCCGGATCCGGCTGGGTGGCCGCCCTTCGAGCGGCCACACCTCCTCGCCGTCCAGCTTCACGGCATAGGGGGTCGCATCCTGGGAAAGGTCTGTGATGTCGACGATCGCATAGTGGTGACCGTGGACGGTAAAGGTAGGCGACTTGTACGGCCTGCCGTCGGCCTCCACGGTGACCTCGCAGGGCTCTTCGGTCTCCACAAAGATCGAGGCGCTGGCAGAATCCACATAGCGCAACATCGGCCCGATCACCAGTGCGGGCATTACACCCCCCGGTTTGACAGTTCGGCACCCATGGGGCCACAAGCTTGCCAGAGTGTCGCGTTCAGGACACCTAGATCGGTGGCTTGACTTCCAATGACCGCATATCGCCTCATCGACGGCAAGAGCCCCCTAGGCAACACCAACACCCCGTTCTAGTCTGATCACGACAAGTACGCCCAAATGGGTCTTAGGCAAAGGCGCCTTACCCAAATATAGGGCGTCCATTACAGGAGGACCTCTTCATGAGCGTCATGGTGCCGTCAACGACGCCGGCCCAGATCACACCCGGCCGCCAGGCCCTGGACTCCACTCTCCACCAACTCGGCCAGGCGGCCGACCATCTCGGACTCGGCGACGGGCTCCGTACGATGCTCAGCACGCCCCGCCGCTCGCTGACCGTCTCGGTCCCGGTCCGCCGCGAGGACGGCCGCATGGACATCGTCCAGGGCTACCGGGTCCAGCACAACGTCTCACGCGGCCCCGCCAAGGGCGGCCTGCGGTTTCATCCCGGCACCGACATCCACGAAGTGACCGCGCTGGCCATGTGGATGACGTGGAAGTGCGCCCTGGCCGACATCCCGTACGGCGGCGCCAAAGGCGGCGTGGCCGTGGATCCGGCCACGCTCGACAGCCGCGAGCTGGAACGGCTGACCCGCCGCTACGTCAACGAGATCCTGCCGATGATGGGCCCGGACAACGACATCCCGGCCCCGGACGTCGGCACCGACGAACAGACCATGGCCTGGATCATGGACGCCTACAGCTGCAAGGCCGGCCACACGCTGCCCAGCAAGCCGGTGCCGCCGGGCGGCTCGCCCGGCCAGGCCGGCGCGACCTCGCGCGGCGTCCAGATCGCGGCCCTGGCCGCGCTGGGCCGCTCGCCGGACGGCGTGACGGTGGCGGTGCAGGGCTTCGGCAAGGTCGGCGCGCTCACCGCCCAGTACCTCGCCGACGCCGGCTGCAAGGTCGTCGCCGTCTCCGACGCCTCGGGCGGCGTGTACGCGCCCGCCGGGCTCGACCTCGCCGGCCTGCGCGCCTGGGTGGCCGAGTCGGGCCACGTCCTCGGTTACCGGCACGCCGACGCCCTCGGCCGCGACGAGTTGTTCGAGCTGAACGTCGACGTGCTGGTGCCGGCGGCTCTCGGAAGCGCGATCACCGAGGCGAACGCGCCGCACGTGCGCGCCCGCCTCGTCGTGGAGGCCGCCAACGGCCCCACCACGCCCGAGGCGGATGAGATCCTCACGGCCAACGGCACGACCGTCGTGCCCGACATCCTGGCCAACGCCGGCGGCGTGATCGTGTCCTACCTGGAGTGGGTGCAGATCATGCAGGCCTCCTCCTGGAGCGAGGAGCAGGCCGAGCAGCGCATGCGGCACCTGATGGAGAGCACCTACGCCGAGGTCGCCGCCCTGGCCGCACGGCGCGGCCTGACACTGCGCCAGGCGGCTCACGTCATCGCCGTCGGCCGCGTCGCGGAAGCCCACCAGACGCGCGCCCTCTGCTCTTGACTTCTCCCCGCCATGAATGACGGGGATTCTCCCGTCTCACGGCGGGGTGTTTACTGCTGCTTCTACGCCGCGTGCGCGGTGGAGGTTTCGGGCGGGGCCAGGTTCGGGATCGCCTTGCCTGGTCTTACCTGCCCTTCACAGTCGTTTCGGGTGTCCGCCAGCCCGGCGGCCACATCCTTCACCGACCCCACGTCGTTCAGGCCGTTCGAATCGTTCAGGCCGTTCAGGGTCTTCTGGGCCTTCAGGCGGATGCCTTCGGCCAGGATGTTGAGCGCGGCGGCGATGTCACGATCATGGTGTTCGCCGCAGGAGGGGCAGTCCCACGCGCGGACGTCCAGGGCGAGTTTCCCGATCCGGTGGCCGCAGCAGGGGCACAGTTGGGAGGAGGGATACCAGCGGTCGATGGAGATGAAGGCGCGGCCGTAGCGGGCGGCTTTGCCTTCCAGTAGCCGCAGGAAGGTGCCCCAGGAGGCGTCGTGGACGCTCTTGGCCAGCCTGCCCCGCGCCAGGCCCCGCACCGCCAGACCCTCGACCGCCACCGCTTGATTCTCACGGACGATCATGGTGCTGACCTGATGCAGGAAATCCCGGCGCGCGTCGCCGACCTTCGCATGCTGACGGGCGAGCCTGATGCGGGCCTTGGCCCGGCTGGCGCTGCCCTTCTTCTTACGCGCCAGGGCGCGCTGGTGCTTCTTCAGCTTGCGCTCCCGACGGCGCAACCATTTGGGGTTCGCGATCTTTTCACCGTCGGAGGTGACCGCGTAGTGGGCCAGCCCGAGATCGATCCCCGTCACCGCATCGACCTGCGCATCACAGCGGGGAAAGGTCTGGCCGTCGTCCGGCACGTCAACGACAAAGGAAGCGAAATACCGGCCCGCCGCGTCCTTGACGACCGTCACGCTGGACGGCGGAGCGGGCAGCTCACGCGACCACCGCACCTCGATCTCACCGATCTTCGCCAGATACAACGCATCCCCAGCACCTCCGGGGCGGAGCCTGAACGCGGTGCTGGTGAACCGGGCCGACTGCCGACGATCACGCCGCGACTTGAACACCGGCAACCCCACCTTCGGGCCTTTGCGCTTGCCCGACACCGAGGCGAAGAAGTTGCCGTAGGCCACGTCCAGATCCCGCAGCGACTGCTGCAACGGCACCGCCGACACCTGCCCCAGCCACTCCCGCTCAGCGGTCCGCTTCGCGGCGGTGATGCACAGTTTCTGCAACTCCGTGCCGCCGATCCGCGCCCGGTCGGCCTTCCACGCGGCCTTACGCCGGGCCAGCCCGTCGTTCCACACCGCCCGGACACACCCGAACAACCGAGCCAAAGCTGCCTGCTGGGGCGTGTCCGGATACAACCGGTAGTTGTAGCGCAACTTCACCGAACACCACCCCTCTCCCTGACTACACGAACGTAACCACTAACAGTGTGCAATGGATCGCACACGTTCCGCGAATTCGAACATACTAACGGCCACCCTCATGGCCACGCCAGACGCATACCGACACGGCATACAGCAACCGACAACGCCGACCAACATGACCATCCGTAGCCCGCGCCCCGCGCTCCTGACCGCCCCGCCTACCGGCGGGCCATCCCCTGACGGGAACCGCATCCATCACCGGCCTGAACGCCAGGGCTTTCTACGGGCTTTCGGTAAATACTGATGTCGCAGGTCAAAGAGGTGATCGTTCCCTGCTAGAAATGGGTAGGTGTTCAGGTTGGTGCTCGTTCTGGCCCTGCTCGACCCGACCGCCGTCACGGAGGTCTCGCATCGCAACATCCCGTCGGACAAGGTGCTCACCCCGGACGGCGACCGGCTCGGCTACGCCCCCGTGTCCCGCCCCTTCACCGGCGCGCGGCGGCTGACCGGGGTGCTGGTCGGGCGTGACCCGGTCACCGGCACGCATCTGATGTGCGGCGGCACGGTGCTCGGCTCACGCAGCCGCAGCCTGGTGCTGACGGCCGCGCACTGCCTCTACCACGAGGGCAGGCTGCTGCGGCAGCTCGCCTTCCTGCCGGCCTACGACCGGGGCAGCCCGCCGCTGGGCGTCTGGCCGGCCGTGCGGACGTGGGCGCCGGCCCGCTGGCGCGGCCGGTCGTACTCCGCCGAGTTGTTGCCGTACGACGTGGGGCTGGTCGGGGTGGCGACCGCGGCGCGGCGGTCGCTGGAGGACGTGACGGGGCCGGGCCTGCGCCCGCTGGCCACCGGTAAGGGCACCGCGCTGCGGGGGCTGGAGCTGCTCGGTTATCCCAAGGGGAAGCAGTATCCGGGCACCCGGATGTATCGCTGTGTGGGCGACGCGGTGGAGGGCACCGTGCGCGGCCCGGGGGTGCTCGTCACCCGTAACTGCCACGCCGCGGCGGGCGGCAGCGGCGGCCCGGCCGTCTACGGTCAGGAGGTGGCGGGGGTGGTCTCCTCCTCCAGCCCGCTGAAGGACGCCAAGGGCTTCACCGTGGTCACCCGGCTCGGCGGCAAGTCCTTCACCCGGATGTACCACGAGGCCGACCGGGCCATGCGGCTCAGGCAGGCGAGCTCGCCCTGACGATCTCCTCGCAGATGGCGTGGCTGACCAGCGCGTCGTCGGCGCCGATCAGGCGGCCGTCGCGGACCGCGGCGAGGAACTCCAGGCAGATCTGCTCGATGCCGCGCTGCCGGGCGACCGGCACCCAGTCGGGGCGCCGGGTGACGACCTCGCCGCCGGCGTAGTCGATCACGTCGCCCAGGTTGACCACGCGGCGCTTGACGCCCCCGCCCATGACCTCGCAGCTCTCCTCGCTCGCCCCGCTCGCCCGGTTCATCACGCCGATGGCGGTGAAGCCGTCGCCGGACAGCTCCAGCACGATGTGCTCCAGCAGCCCGTCGCCGGTGCGGGTGCGGAACCGGGTGCCGGTGACCGGTCCCGGCGCCAGGAACCTGAGCGTGTCCACCACGTGGATGAAGTCGTCGAACACCACCCGGCGGGCGATGTCGGGGTTCTCCCGGCGGTTCTTCTCCATGAGCACGAGGTGGCGGGGCAGCCGGGCGAGCTCCGCGTAGCCGGGGGCGTGGCGGCGGTTGAAGCCGACCATCAGCGATCTGCGCTCCTCGCGGGCCATCCGCGCCAGCCGCTCGCAGTCCGCCAGGTTGTCGGCGATCGGCTTGTCGACGTAGACGTGCACGCCGGCGCTGAGCAGCGCCTCGACGATCTCGGGGTGGGCCACCGTGGCGGCGTGCACGAACGCCGCGTCCAGGTCGGCCTTGATCACCTCGGCCACGGACGTGGCACGGCCGGCCACCCGGTAGCTCTCGCCGAGCCGGTCCAGCGTGCCGCCGTCGCGGGTGCACAGGTGCAGGTCGATGCCTGGCTGGGCGGCCAGCACGGGGAGGTAGGCCTTCTCCGCGATGTCACCCAGGCCGATCATGCCGATCCTCATGCGCCGAGCGTAGCCTTCAGCGCCGCGTCCATGGGCGTGGGCGCCACACCGAAGGTCCGCTGGAAGGCGGAGGAGTCGAGCACGTACGGCGCGACGAACTGATAGCGGACGTGCCTGAGCTCGCCGATCATGGGCGAGACCAGCCCCAGGCCCCGCACCAGCGGCCAGGGCAGCGTCCGCATCCGGGGCGCCGGCAGGCCGAGCAGCGCGGCCATCCGCTCGCCGACCTGACGGAAGGTCATCGGCGCGTCGGTGGGCACGTGCCAGGGCCGGCCCCAGGCGCGCTCGTCGCCGCCCGCGACGATCAGCGCCTCCGCCACGTCAGGCAGGTACGTCCAGCTGTGCGGGATGTCGGCCGGCCAGACGAGCGAGATGGTCCTGCCCGCCCTGAGCGCGGGCAGGAACCGCTCCCCCAGGTGGGACTGGTCGGTGGCGCCGGGGCCGAAGTAGTCGGAGCCGCGCACCTCGGTCACCCGGATCCGGCCCGCCCGGTGCGCGGCCAGGGCGTCGTCCCACATCTTCGCCCGGACCCTCGCCTTGGGGTTGGTGGAGGCCAGCGGCAGGTCCTCGGTCATCGGGCCGGTGACCGGACCGTACGGGTAGAGGTTGCCGAGGATCGCCAGCACGGCGCCGGTCGCCTCGGCGGCGGCCAGGAAGGAGGCGGCCATCGGCGGCCAGTCGGTGAGCCAGCGGTGATACTGCGGGTTCACGCAGTTGTAGAGGACGTCCGCGCCCTTGCTGACCTCGATCAGCCGGGCCTGGTCGGCCACGTCGGCGGCCACCTTGAGGGTGCCGTCCGGGCCGCGGCCCGAGCGGCTCACCACGGTGACGTCGTGTCCCCGGGCGAGGAGCTTGGTGGCCAGATGCGTGCCGACCTGGCCGGAACCCACCACGATGTGCTTGCCCATGATCAGACCTGCTTCCAGACGATGCGGAAAACCGCGTTGAGGATGAAGAGGACGGCGAAGACGGCGGCCGGGGTCACGGCCCCCGCCGCGTAGAGCGCCAGGGCGCCGCCGCCGAACCAGACGATCTCGAGAACGGCGCGGGCCGCGCCGGTGGCCGGGAAGACGGCGTTCGCGCCGCCGCCCGCGCCGAGCAGCGCCCAGGCGGCGATGAACAGGGCGGGTACGCCGATCCCGGCGAGCAGCTTCACGCCCCAGTGCGGGCTGGCGGTGAAGCCCCAGTAGCCGGTGGCGGGGAGCACACCGAGCTCCAGCAGGAACATCAGGGCCAGGTTGGCGCCCTTCACCAAGGCGAGCATCGCTTCCTCCGAAGACCATCGTTCTCGTACAAGAGCAATGCTCTCGCACAAGAGCGGCAGTCGTCAAGAGCGGTGCTCTCGTTTACTGCTAGCGCTCTGGTAGCGTGCGGGGCATGACAGCGAGCCGTACCGCGAGAGAACGGGTCAGAGCCGAACTCACCAAGGAGATCACCGACATCGCGCGCCGCCGGCTCGCCACGGAGGGCGCGGGCGGGCTGTCGCTGCGCGCGGTGGCGCGCGAGATGGGCATGGTGTCGTCGGCGATCTACCGCTATTTCCCCAGCCGCGATGACCTGCTCACCACGCTGATCATCGACGGCTACAACGCACTGGGCGAGGCGGTCGAGCAGGCCGACGCCGCCTGCCCCGGCGACGACCACACCGGCCGCTGGCTGGCCATCTGCCACGGCGTGCGGGACTGGGCACTGGCGAATCCGCACGAGTACGCGCTGCTCTTCGGCTCGCCGGTGCCCGGTTACGAGGCACCCGAGGACACCATCCCGCCCCGGCTGCGCGACGTGATCGTCATGGGGCGGCTGGTCTCACAGGCCTACGCGGCCGGCGCGCTCGACCCGCCCGCCCTGGCCGGCCCTCCCCCGCAGGCGCTGCACGCCGACGCGGAGAACCTGCGGACCGTCATGCCGGACGTCCCGGACGACCTGGCCCTGCGGGCGTTCTCGGCGTGGACCGCGCTGTACGGCTGGGTCAGCTTCGAGCTGTTCGGTCAGCTGGAGAAGACCATCTTCGATCGGCGTACGGCCTTCGAGCGCTCCATGCGCATCATGGGCGCGACACTGGGCCTGCGCTGACCAGCAGCGGGACCATGACCTCGTCGACCACGTCCACGATGAGCCGGTCGGGGATGGGCGGGCCGTTGAAGAGGAAATACTGCCTGATCAGGGCCTGACCGCTGTCCAGGCGACGCGGCGTGATGGCGGCCGGGTCGATCTCACCCCGCTCGACGGCCCGCCGGGCGACCTCGGCCAGCAACTTCCGGCTGGCGCCCTGCGAGTTCTCCCGGAACGTCCGGGCGACGGACTCGTCCCCCAGCGCCTCGCTGAGCAGCCCGCGCATCGCCTCACCCGCCGGCCCCGCCAGCGCCGCCGACGACCGCCGCAGCACCACGAGCAGGTCCTCGCGCAGGCTGCCGGTGTCGGGCACGGAGGCCAGGTCGGGCAGCGTGTGATAAACGGCCGCCATGACCAGCGCGATACGGGTGGGCCAGCGGCGATACAGCGACGCCTTGCTCGCCCTGGCCCGTTCGGCGACCCGCTCCATGGTGAGCTGGGCATATCCTCCCTCGGCGAGCTCGTCCAGGGTCGCCTGGAAGATGGCGGAGTTGAGCGCCTCGCCACGGCGCCGGGGAAGCTTGCGGTGGTCGGTGACCATGACAGGAATCCTACGGAGCCGCCGCCGTGACCCGTCCGGCATCGCCGTCCACGGTCACCACCTGGCCATCGGTCAGCGTGGCGGTCGCCTCGCCGGTGCCCATCACCGCGGGGATGCCGTACTCCCTGGCCACGATCGCCGCGTGCGAGGCGCTGCCGCCCGCGTCGACCACCACGGCGGCCGCCCGCTGGAACAGCGGCGTCCACGACGGATTGGTGTACGGGCAGACGAGCACGTCGCCGCCGCCGAGCTTGCCGAACTCCGACGGGTCGCGGACGATCCGCACCGGCCCCGTCGCGATGCCCGCGCTGGCGGGCGCGCCCACGACGAGGGCGTCACCCAGCTCCTTGACGGGGAAGACGGACCTGGGGTCGATGAGCCGCACGCCCGCGAGCTCCTCACGCTTGGCTGCCCTGGCGGTCGCCAGCGCGCGCAGGTGCGCCCCGGCGTCGCTGTCCGCGAGCCGTTCCAGCTCCTCCAGCCGCAGGTGGAAGACGTCCTCCGGGGCGTCGAGCGTCCCCGCGTCCCGCAGCCGGCGGCCCATCTCCAGCAGCGACCCGCGCAGGACCGGCAGCGGCATCGTGAAGTAGAAGTGGCTGTCCTCCCGGAAGGCGACGCCGGCGCGGGCCGCCCGCACCCAGCGCGTCACCCTTTCTTTTTCTTTGCTACGGCGCAGGAGCGGGTGTGCGAGCAGCTTGTCGAGCGCCTCGTCGCCGGGGGTGGCGGGCGTGGGTGGCTTGGCCGCCAGCAGCCTGACCAGGTCGAGCACCGTCTCCGGGGCGTCCGCCCAGGTGGGCGGGGTGACCAGCAGCGGGGTGGCGGTCTCGCGGTGGCCGTACTCGGCCAGGAACGCCTTGAGCTTCGCCTTGAAGGCGACGCCGTCGAGTGAGCCGGTGCGCCTGGCCTCCTCGGCCAGCTCCTCCAGGGCCTCGTTGGCGTCCGCGGTGCGGGTGCGCCCGCCGGCGATCAGGCCGCTGAACAGGGCGCCCCGGCCGAGCAGCTTGACCACCAGCAGCAGTCGCAGCAGCGCACGGCCGGTGCCGGGCAGATAGTCGATGCGCAGGTCCGCCACCGGCTGTACCGTGTCCAGCGCCCTCCTGGGCACCCGGAGCAGCTCCGGCCAGGGCAGCGCGGGCAGGTCGAGGGCGGTCAGCTCGCGATTCGTCTCCAGGAACGTGCGCATGCGCGGGTCGTCCAGCCACCGGGCCGGGTCGTACCGCCTGGCCTTGGCCGCGAGGCGGAACGGGGTGGTCAGCACGCGCGGGGTGGGATGCGGGGTCGGCGGCACCAGCCGGTAGACGACCCCGTCCTGCTCCTCCAGGAAGCTGTCGAACGCCCCGTGCACGCCGAAGTAGCCCGTTACCTTTCTCATTAACCCCGCCGGGCCGTACGGAAGCCAGGTCGACATGTCGATCGGGTAGGGCCGGACGGGGACGTACTCGATCAGGATCGAGCCGAGCCTGCGCTGGATCGGGTTGAGCCGCTTGAGCGGCGGCGGCGGGAGCGCGGTCATCGGGCGGGCCTGGACCAGGCTCACCTCGCCGCCCGCGTAGGTCCACTCGATGTCCTGCGGACGGCCGAAGTGGGCGGCGACCTCGGTGCCGAGCCTGGCCAGCTCACGCAGGACCTGATCGGGCAGCCGCTCGGCGGGGGCACCCGTCTCGTCGTGGATGACGCCGCCGCCCGCCGTACTTCGGATGATCACCTCGCGGCGGCCGGGCGTGTACGCGGTGACCTCGCCGGAGGGTTCGAGCACGTAGTGGTCGGGGGTGACGAGGCCGGAGACGACGGCCTCGCCCAGTCCGCTGCTGGCGTCGACCACGAGCTGGCCGCGATGCCCCGTGACGGGGTTCGCGGTGAACATCACGCCCGCGCTCTCCGCCTCCACCATCCGCTGCACGACCACGGCGATGCGCACGGCGGCGTGGTCGATCGCGAGCCGGTCGCGGTAGGCGACGGCACGGTCCGTCCACAGCGAGGCCCAGCATCGGCGTACCGCGTCGATGAGCGCGTCCTCGCCGACGACGTTGAGGTAGGTGTCCTGCTGACCGGCGAACGCCGCGCCCGGCAGGTCCTCGGCGGTGGCGCTGGAACGCACCGCCACCGGCGCGCCGCCCACACCGAGCTCGGCGTACGCTCTGATGATCTCCCGGCGCAGCTCGTCGGGCACCGCGGCCCGCTGGACGCTGTCGCGGGTGCTCAGCCCGGCCGCGACCTGCGCGTAGGCGTCGGTGGTGACGACGAAGCCGTCCGGCACGGGGAAGCCGTGGCTGATCAGCTCCCCCAGGTTGGCCCCCTTGCCGCCCGCCAGGGCGAGGTCGCCACGGCCGAAGGACCGCAGGGGTGCGACGAGTTTCATGATTTCTCCTCGGCATACGCGGTGGTGCGAAGGGGACGCGCCGGCAGCGCCAGCGCGAGCAGGAAAGCCACCCCGAGCAGCGGCGCCATCGCCGCGAACACGGGCAGCGCGGCCTCGGCGAAGGCGGCGGGCAGCTGGCTTCCGGTGGTTCTCCAGGTGATGAGGGCCCCCACCAGGGCCACCCCGGCGGAGGCGCCGGTCTGGCGCAGGAACGTCACCGACGAGGTGGCGGTGCCCAGATCGGCATATTCCACGGAGTTCTGCGCGGCCAGGACCATGACCTGCATGACCAGCCCGACCCCGAGCCCGACGAGCAGCAGTACCCCGGCGAGCGTGGCCGCCTGGCCGGCCGCTGCCGGCAGCAGCGCCAACCCCACCCCCGCCAGCGCCGTCCCGGCCACCGGGTAACCCCGGTAGCGGCCGGTCCGGCTGATCAGCCGGCCGGAGACGATCGTGGTGGTCAGCACGCCGCCCATCAACGCGGTCACCAGCAGCCCCGCCTGGGTGGCCGACGAGCCGAGCGCGATCTGCAGGTAGGCGGGGATATAGGAAATGGTCCCGAACAGCGCGAACCCGATGAGCAGACTGATCAGTACGGGTACGGCGAACGCCCGGTCCCTGAACAGCCGCAGCGGCAGGATCGGATCGGTCGCCAGCCGCGCGCTCACCAGCCACGCCGCCACCCCTACCAGCGCCACGGCCAGGAACACCGGCTCGCGGGTCTGCCCCAGCATGACCACCCCCACCACGGCGACGGCCAGCGTGACCGCCCCCGCGATGTCGATCGGCGCCCGGGAGACCGGCTTGGGCAGCTTGAGTGTGGCGGTCAGCACGGCGAACGCCAGCAGCCCGAGCGGCGGATAGATGGCGAAGATCCACCGCCAGCCCACGCTGTCGATGAAGAACCCACCGACCAGCGGCCCGCCGACAGCGGCCACGACGTACGCCGCCCCGATCAGCCCCAGGTAGCGGCCACGCTCGCGGGGGCTGACGATCTCCCCGATGATGGCCTGCGCCCCGATCATCAACCCGCCGCCGCCGACGCCCTGGATCGCCCGGAAGGCGATGAACTGCGGCATCGACGTGGCCACCGAGCAGAGCACCGCGCCGACGACGAACACCACGATCGCCACCTGCATGAGCGGCTTTCGGCCGAACCGGTCGCCGAGTTTGCCGTACAGGGGCATGACGACGGTCGCGGCGACCAGGTAGGCGGTGATGACGGCGGGCATCTGGTCGAGCCCGCCCAGACTGCCCGCCACGGCGGGGAGGGCGGGAGTCATGATCGTCTGATCGAGGGCGCCCAGCAGCATGGCGAGCACCAGCCCTGACAGCACAAGCCCCACAGCGACCACTCCTTAGAGAACGAGTCGTTCTCTAACCAGAGTAGACGCCACCCTTAAGAAACGCAACGTTCACTAACCGACGCGGATCTCCAGCCTCCAAGACACCTATGCCCCGCCCTCGGGTACGAGAGCGGGGCATAGGTTTCTTGGGCGGGAGCTCTCGGAGCTCACCAGCGGATGCGACCACGACCGGCGAAGGGCGGCCCGGGGATCACGTAGGAACGGACTCTCCCGGACCCGCGATCACCACTTCTTGGAGCAGACCTTGATGGTGCGGGTCGAGGATTTCTTGATCTTGATGGACTTGCTCTTCGAGGCGATCCGGCCGTTCGAGAGACGCTTGATCTTGTAGACGCCGGGCCGACCCCGGAAGTAGTACGTGCCGATGTCGTCGCGGGCGCTGGCCGCGACGCCCGGACCCTGGACGGTGACCGTCACCGGACCCACGCTCTTACAACTGAAGACCAACTTGACACGTGCGTACGACGGCGCAGCCGCGGCGGGTGCGGACCCAAGAGCGGCCATGACGAGGCCCATCGCGAGCGCACCCGCAAAGACAGAACGCCGGACAATACGAAACATAATGATCCTTTCATGGCAAACCGGGCCACCCTAGCCCGGTCCTTGTACGCAAAGCGCGCATTTAGGTGTTTTTCACAGGTTCGCGGCCATCGCGTGCAGGTATGGCGTCCTGGGCGACATCCCCAGGGGGTTCACCGGTGGGTGCCGGAGCAGAACGTCGAGCGGGAGACCACGCTCCGATCGAAGAGGCCAGAGCCGTCAAGGCGGTGGCCGACCGGGGACAAGACCAAGAAAGGCGGCCCCGGAATCATGCGGGCCCGGATTCCCCCGGACCCGTGATCACCACTTCAGGGAGCAGACGTTGATGGTGCGGGTCGAGAACTTCTTGATCGCGATGGACCTGCTCCTCGGTGCGATCCGGCCGTTCGCAAGGCGCTTGATCTTGTAGACGCCGGGCCGGCCCCGGAAGTAGCTCGTGCCCGTGTTGCGGCGAGCGCTGGCCGCGACGCCCGGACCCTGGACGGTGACCGACACCGGGCCCACGTGCGTACACCTGAAGACCAGCTTGACGAGCGCATACGGCGGTGTCGCCGCGGCCGAGGCGGGCGTGAACCCGATGGCGGCCAGGGCGACGCCCATCGCGAGCGCGCTCACCAGGGCAGAACGCCGAACAATACGAAACATGATGATCCTTTCATGGAGACCCGGCCAACCGTGGCCACGCCTCCCGTACGCAAAACGTGCTTCAGGAAGTGGGATGTTTCTCGCGGTCCGTGGATGACGTAGCGCCGCGTCGGCGGCAACCGGGACCTCGACCACGTTTGAGCAGGCCACCGGCCCCACCAAGCCCTGCTCACCAGGCTCGGCATCCCCACCCCAAGCAGGTCCTCAGCCTCCGGCCCGCTGAACAGCCAAGACTTCACCGCCCAGAGAAACGCCCTCCAGGCGGCCAGGCCCCACTGGAGCGATCTTTGCACGCGCCGGTAGCACCGTGGAATACACCGGGAATACGCCTGGTCACCCGGCTTTGCCCGGCCGAACGGGTACAGCGTCCCCGCCTGGAGACCGTTCCGCGCGTCCCCCCACCCTGAAGGACTCCGTTGCCCCATTCCGTTTACGCGGTCAGCTCCAGTTCGAGCCGTGTGAGGTGTGATAGGCGGGTTGTCCCCCGGGGTGTTTCCGCCCGCAGTCTCCAGACGGGACACTTGCGACTGCGTCATCCCCGCGCGCTCGGCCAACTCAGTCTGAGACAAGCCAAGAGCGACGCGACGGTCATACACCAACTGCCCCAGCCCCAGCCTCAGCCTCAGCCTCAGCCTCGGCGTAGAGGCCCGCATACTCCGCATCCCCTATGCGTTTCCGGCGCCGAGTGCTCTGCCACTTGCCGTGACCGCTCACGACTCCTCCTTTGGAGATGGCCCCCGATGAGGTGGGATGGGCGTGCTCTCATCGGGGGCCGTGCCCGGCCCAGGAACTACGGGGGAAGGTCCTGGCCGGACGTTGTGATGGCGGCCCCCCATGAGAAGGCGGAGCCGCCTGGCCCCGACCGACTGCCCTGCTCAGCCAGTGCCGCGTCCGCCGACCGATCCGGAGACCGGTTCTGGAGCGGACGAGTCAGCGGAAGGAGGGACGGCCCGGATAGCGCACCAGACGGTACGGCCCAGCCCGCGACCGTGCTCGCGAATCCCCCAGCCCTGGGAGATCTCGCGGACGATCAGCAGCCCACGACCGTCCTCCGCCTCGGGCTCCTGCCGGACGTACGGCCCGGAGAACGCGGAACCGGGGTCACGCACCTCCACATAGATCATTTCCTCCGCCTCGGTGAGGGTGAGGCCGATGAAGTCGTACGGCCTGGCGTCGGAGTGCCGGAACGCGTTCGTCACCAGCTCGGAGGTCGCCAACACGGCGTCATCGACCGCGGGATGATCGTTCCCGAGCCATCTGCGCACTTCGGAGCGGGCGTGCGCGACGGACTCGCGAATGCCCACCAGCTGAATCGAACCGATGATCCTCGGCGCCGCGCTCGCTGTTTTCATGGCTTCACCTACTCAAAGAAGTGGGCCTCGATCGGGCTTCCCACCATCCCAAGCCTTGACTACAGTTAGTAGTCGATTGACTTCGCTATGCCATCAACTGTTTCGGTGAAAGTTTCGTTGAAACGGGTGGCTGCCCCCCGGGAGGTCAGATGCCAAAGGAAAGCGAGCTGTGCCCCGCCGATTCGCCGACCGCGCTCTTCGGCTTCGAGCTGCGGCGATACCGCAAGGCGCGAAGCTGGTCCCAGATTCGTCTGTCGAAGGCGGTGTCCTACTCCATCGGCACGATCAGCATGATCGAGACAGCCAGGCGATCACCGACGGAGGACTTCGCCCGCCGCTGCGACGAAGCGCTGGAGGCGGAAGGGGCGCTGATGCGGCTCTGGCCGATGGTCAGCCACGCATCGGCCCCGCCATGGTTCCGGCCCTGGCTCGACGTGGAGGCCACGGCGGAGGCTATCCGCACCTGGGAACCGCTGGTGGTGCCCGGCCTCCTCCAGACCGAGGACTACGCCAGAGCCGTTCTCAGCGGTGATGTCGGTTTGGCACCCGAGCAGATCGAGAAGCACGTGATCGCTCGCATGGAACGTCAGTCGATCCTTAGACGCCCCAAGCCCCCTTTGCTATGGATCGTCATCGACGAGGCGGTCCTACATCGGCCGATCGGCTGCCCGGCTGTAATGTCGGCGCAGCTCACTTACCTGCTCGAGGCAAGTCTGGCGCCCCGGATCACCATTCAGGTTCTCCCGCTCAACGCCTACTCCACGACCGGTCTCGCCGGAGGGTTCGCCATCGCGCAGGCACACGGAGTTTTCGATACTGCTTATGTCGAATCCGCTGGAGTCATGAGTCGAGTGACAGAGAGACCAGAGGACGTAAGCGTTCTAACATACAGATACGAAGGGATTCGCTCCGAAGCACTGTCCCAGCGCGAGTCCCTAGAGCTGATCAAGGAGACGCTGCCGCGATGGATCACCTGACCCGAGAGCTCGAAACAGCCACCTGGCGCAAGTCCACCCGATCAGGACCCGACGGCGGCAACTGCGTTGAAGTCGCTGAACTCTCCGGCGGACGCCGAGGCGTCCGCGACAGCAAAAACCCCACCGGCCCTGCGCTCGTCTTCACCCCAGGGGAATGGGATGCCTTCATCGGAGGCGTCAAGGACGGCGAATTCGGCTAGACGCCACTAGTTTCACTTCACAAAGAGGAACCCGCAGAGGACCTTCCCCTAGATTCACCCCGATAAGGTCCTCTGCCTCACTCTTCACAGGCGTTTCCCTCCGTATGACCACACAACGTGGCTTGGCCTACCAGAGGTCGCCGCCCAGCCTGAAGTCATACACAGAGCAATAGAACGACAGGCCGACATCAGCGTCCTAACATGCAGATAGGAGGAGATTCACTCCGAAGCACTGTCCCAGCGCGAGTCCCTGAAACTGATCAAGGAGGCGCTGCAGCGATGAACGAACTGACTCGAGAACTCCAAACAGCCACCTGGCGCAAGTCCACTCGATCATGGTCCAACGGCGGCAACTGCGTCGAGGCCGCCGAACTCTCCGGCCGACGCCGAGGCGTCCGCGACAGCAAAAACCCCGCTGGTCCAGCATTGATTTTTACCGCCGGTGAATGGGACGCCTTCATCAGGGGCGTGAAGAATGGCGAGTTCGGCTAGGCACCACTAGCCCCACAGGCCCGTATCATGGGCGCTCCTCTTCCACCCTTTGCGCCGGTTCACCGCATAGGCACAGGGCACCTGGCGCTTCCAGGCGATTCTCTCGGCATGTTCGATGCCGTCGCCAACGCTGATGAACGTGCGCTGACCTCGCCGACCTCGCCGCCGTGCCGTGAAGACCAGACGGCATTCGAGTGCATGGCCGACGCACGTGGACTCTCCCCCGGCTCGGCACAGTCGACCACGATCTCCCCATTCGTGTCGATGCACTCGTCACCCATCCGACCCCGGTCCCATTCCTGAGTTTCAACCGATGCTCAGCGAGTACCCATCGGGTTTCATCCTCCCTGGATGGCTTACCGCGCGTTCCTTGCTCGATGAAATGGCCGGAAGATCGCTTTTCTACCGGAGGTTGGCTCCACACGTTCTCTTCCTTGAAGACGACTGGAGCTGTCCCCCAACCAGGCAAAACATCCGATTCTCGAACGAAACTCGTACTCGCTATGCCTTTCATCGAGGTTCTGCTTGTTTTGTTGATGTGATGTTGATTACGGTGGGAAAGACGTGGGAGAAGCCGCCTCCTGACCTGTTCTGGTGCTGCGAGCCGTACAAGGGGAACATCTTGGCCGACCTCGATCGCCAGGCGATGCAGGCTGTCGCGGAGCGGATCCAGCGGCTGTCGGATGAGCACTGGTGGGCGCTCGATCCCTCCTGCCGCCTGATGGAGAACGACACGTGGGTGGGGCCGGCAGGCAGCCGGTTCGGCACCCAGATCCACGCCGACCAGCGAGAGCTGTGGGCTCTGCTCAAGCAGGCCATTAATAGTGCGCATCAGAAGCTGGCGTCACTTCCGGACAAGCCATGACGGACTTCAGCGGAGTCAAGCAGCCCGATTTCGACACGATGGCGGGCAAGCACACCCAGGCGGCCGGGCGACTGGCGGAGCTGGCGCAATCCCTGCACCGCGAGTTGCAGGGTGCGGGACTCGACACCTCACTCGCGGCACGCCTTCGTGAGCTGGCCGGACGGGTCACCACGCAGGCCGAGGACCTGCGGCGACGGCAGCAACTGGTCCATGAGCTGCAGCGGCAGAAGGTCAGCATAGGGACGAGCACTCCGGCGGGGAGTTTCCTGGAGATACCGGATGGCCTGAACGCCGCCAAAGGACTGCTCGACGGGACGCTGGCAGGACGTGCCGCACTGAACGCCTCGCGCGGGGACGCCAAGGCGCTGGCCGAGCTGGAGAAGTACGCGCCTCGAACCGAGGACACGGAGTTCGTCAAGGTATTCCTTGGCATCCTGGGAGCCGGAGGAGCGACGCGGCTACCCGGCTCGATCGCCGAACAGTTGCGCACCGCCTCGAACCACGGCGATCCGGCGCGCGTGTCCTCGCTCGCAGCCCAGGGCCAGAGGGCACTGGGCATGCTCAGCAGAACGCTGGCCAGGGCGACCGATCCGAGGAACCCCGCGTACCTGGGTGCGGGCTTCACCAAGGATCTGGCGAAACAAGGGCGGGCCGAGCACAAGTCCGGTGACATGAAGTATTCGGGCTACCAGGCCCAGGCGCTCATCTGGCGTGCTCACGACGGGGAGCCACCGTACTCGAAGGAGTTCATGGAGATCGTCGGACGCGACGTGATCGTCTACGAACAGGAGCAGCGCAAGAACGAGTGGGCGGCGAGCAAGGACTGGCTGGGCCGAGCGTTCGGCAGTCCCCAGATTCCCATCGTCGACCTGGCCGGCGCCCTCGGCCTCGGTACCCTGCTGAGACCGGGGACACAGGCCGCTGCTCCAGGCGCGAAGGGCATTTCATCGGTGGTGGACGACCTGTTCCACGCGGCGAAGTTCAGCCGGGAGGCGTCCCACGCTCTGCTGGACCATACTCCGGCCGGGTGGGAGGAGTCCGTGCTGGACTACCTGCTCACGAGCCGGTGGGGGGCCTCCCACTACTTGGGCGACTATGCGCCATTGAACGACGTACTAATAACCGCGACGACAGGCCAGGACGCCACCTCTCAGAAGTTGGCCGCTGAGATGACAAAGATCATCGCTAGCGAGATGAGCGAAGCTTTCGGCCAAGCCGCCGACGGCAACCTGGAGATACGAAACAGAGAAACCTTCGATCGCCTGGCACCCCTGAGCTACCCTTTGGCCCGCGCCATTGCGGCAAACATTGACCAGCTCTCACGGCTCTACCTGAACCATAAGACCTTCTTCAAGGTCGCGCCTCAGGACATGTCTTACGCTCTCGTGCTGGCCACCTCACACGACACCGGGTTCGAGGCACTAGTGAGAGCACAGACCGAGCACATGCGAGCGGCGCTCGACACCGTGCCTCCAGTCGGTCTGAACGTCTCCAACGCCGAACGACTCGGCTTCACCGTGGCCGAAGTAAAGGGCTTCGACCGCAACGGAAATGGGCGAGTCGACGCGGCCGACACCACACAATTCCTGATTGACCGTACTGTCGAGGAGGCAGTCCCTTTCAACCATATGGTGGAAACCCGTCGGCAGGCCCTGATCGCTCAAGGGCTGGATAACAAGAAGGCGGATGAGTCGCTGAAAGCCATGGTGGCAAACGCTATAGGGCTGCTCCCAGTACCTGGCGCAAAGCAAATAGGTGTACTGGCGACAGGAGCCTTCGGAGAGATGGCCAGCAAGGGATACGAAAAGCTCTCTGGAGTCGCGTATGACGAGCTGTCCCGACAGGTGGCTCACCGGATGTCTGAACAGGGCCGAAGCCTGGACGAAGGGCATAAGACGTCAGCAGACAACTATCTGGCGGTGGAGAGGCTGGCAGAGCAGATGGTCGCGACAGCTATGCTAAACAAGGGCATGTTGGATGGACTTCGCCTGGAAGATCAGACCTTTGCGATCGGAACTCCGCCGAGACTCAAGCCCTTCCCCGAGATGACATCACAGGAATACAGCAACTTCCTCGAGTGGAATCGCGCAATCGGAGGAAGTAGCGACATACTCAATCGCTTCAACACCACCTTCCAAAGCACCAAACAGGTTTCCTCCTATCTCGGCCTAGGGATCCAGACCTCCAGAGGTGACGAATGAGGAAGTCTCGTCCACCTGTCGCGCTAGCAGTTCTCATGTTGTTTGCCGCAGCATGCAATCCAGGGAACGAGACAGTCTCCGCACCCGCTTCCCTCCCTAGGCCAGTGACGGATTCTGCACCATACCTTTGTGTGCTCATACCTGAGCAGGCTTTTCGCCTGGTAAGCGGCGTGACAGAACCTCTCGTCGAGAAAACCGATGGCGACGAGAAGGTCGGCAGCTGCAAAGCTCCTGGTACGTCCCCTCGGCATCTGACGGTGTGGTGGATGCAGGAGGGCCCCGGAATGCCCCTGCGGCACCTAGAGTCCTTGCTGGACGGCAGGCGTAATATTTACACAAGCCACGGCGGAGTAGACCTTCCTACCGAACTCGGTGACGGCATGGCCGCCTATCTGACGAATGGCCTATTGGCTACGGAACCGTACCAAGTAAGCGCGAAGTTTCGCTGCGATAGCAAAGAGCGAATGATCGACATCCATCTAACCCAGGTCGCCAAGGGAAGAGACGCATTCAAAGATCTCACAGAACTCATGCGCATCGCCCAAAAACGCTACGGCGAGGTTTACGATTGCGCTCCCGGAAAATAGAACGCTATACCATCTCCACCAGAAATAGCTCGACCGCGCCCCGATAGTCACGGAAAGACGCGGTCGAATGATCGGCACATAGCCTTATGGGCTCACGCCAACCACCGCCCCCGTAGGTCGTACAGGGGCCGGTTTCAAAACAGAAAGATCAGCGAGCCGCGCGGTTTACCGCTGAGATGACTGCCTTGAGCGATGCCGTAGTGGTGTTGGCGTCGATTCCGACCCCCCACAACACCTGCCCGTCCACATCACACTCCAGGTACGAGGCGGCCTTGGCGTCGGCCCCAGCGCTCATGGCGTGCTCGACATAATCGAGCACCCGCACCTTGACCCCCACCCCAGCAATGGCATCGACGAACGCCGAGATAGGCCCGTTGCCGGCCCCCGAGATCTCTCGGATCTCCCCCTCAACGCGCACATCAGCACTGATCCGGTCCTTGTCGTCAACCGTCGACTCGTGTCGGTGCGCCATCAGCCCCAGCCGCCCCCACCGGTTGTCCGGAGTGGGCAGATACTCATCCTGGAAAATCGAGTACATGGCGGCAGGACTGATCTCCCCGCCCTCGGCGTCGGTGCGCGCCTGTACGACCTTGGAGAACTCGATCTGCAGCTTACGAGGCAGGTCCAGCTGGTGGTCCGCCTTCATGATGTAGGCGACCCCGCCCTTACCCGACTGGCTGTTGACCCGGATGACCGCCTCGTAGGTCCGCCCGATGTCCTTGGGGTCGATGGGCAGGTAAGGCACCGCCCAAGTGAACGAGTCCACCGGCACCCCGGCAGCGGCGGCGTCCCGCTCCAGGTGCTCGAACCCCTTCTTGATGGCGTCCTGGTGTGAGCCGGAGAAGGCCGTGTAGACCAGCTCCCCGCCCCACGGGTGCCGAGGATGCACGGGCAGCTGGTTGCAGTATTCGGTGATGCGCCGGACCTCGTCGATGTCACTGAAGTCGATCTGCGGGTCGACGCCCTGGGAGAACAGGTTCATCCCCAGCGTGACCAGGCAGACGTTGCCGGTGCGCTCGCCGTTGCCGAACAGGCAGCCTTCGATGCGGTCGGCGCCGGCCATATAGCCCAGCTCGGCGGCGGCCACGGCGCTGCCGCGGTCGTTGTGCGGGTGCAGCGACAGGATGATCGAGTCGCGGTAGGCCAGGTTGCGGTGCATCCACTCGATCTGGTCGGCGTAGATGTTGGGGGTGGCCATCTCGACGGTGGCGGGCAGGTTGAGGATGACCTTGCGATCGGGGGTGGGCTGCCATACCTCGTTGACGGCGTCGCACACCTCCACCGCGTACTCCAGCTCGGTGCCGGTGAACGACTCGGGCGAGTATTGGAAGCGTACGTCCACGTCGCTGGCGTCGGCGAGCTTCTTGACCAGCTTGGCGCCTTCGACGGCGATCGCGGTGATGCCCTCGCGGTCCATGCCGAAGACGACCCGGCGCTGCAGGGTGGAGGTGGAGTTGTACAGGTGGACGATGGCCTGCTTGGCGCCCTCGATGGACTCGTAGGTGCGCTCGATGAGCTCGGGCCTGGCCTGGGTCAGCACCTGGATCACCACGTCATCGGGGATCCGGTCCTCTTCGATGATCTGGCGTACGAAGTCGAAGTCGGTCTGTGAGGCGGCCGGGAAGCCGACCTCGATCTCCTTGTAGCCCAGCTTGACCAGCAGCTCGAACATCTGCAGCTTGCGATGGGCGTCCATCGGGTCGATCAGTGCCTGGTTGCCGTCCCGCAGGTCGACGGCGCACCAGCGGGGCGCCTCGGTGATGACCTTGTCGGGCCAGGTGCGGTCGGTCAGCCGGATGGGTTCGAAGGGCTGATAGCGCTGGAACGGCATCGGGCTGGGCTGCTGAGCAGTCATGTCGTGTGCTCCTCGTCGGTCGAACGGAAACGGCCGACGCGCATGACAGGCTCCGCGGCGAGGGAGCCGGCCTAGAGGCCCCCGCCGCGGCAGCTAAGAAGCAGTCCGCGCAGCATGGCTTTCACGCTATCAGACGTCTCACCGTGCCCCCGCCCAGTTCCACATCGTGAGAAGTCAATCGTAAGAAGTCAGGAGGAGATGAGAACGCTGAGGCAGGTGACACACCCCTCCAACTTCTCAAACTCCGAAATATCCACCACCGTCACACTAAATCCGCGCTTTTCGAGCATGGCGGCGGTCTGGGGCGCGGAGGCGGCCATCAGGACCCGGTCACCGCCCAGCGGCACCACGTGCGCGCCCGACTCCTCCGGCGGCACCAGCAGATCAGGCAGATCCACGTACGCCGGAAGGCCGATGAGCGTGCCGTCCGGCAGCGCGGTGACCGCCGACTTCAGATGCAGCACCCCGCTCAGCCGTACGGGGACGACGTGCCGCTCCGGCAGCAGCGCGATGAGCTGCCTGATCCCCTGGTCGTTGGTCCGCGCGGACCTGCCGACGTAGACGGTGTTGTCGACCTGCAGCACGTCCCCGCCGTCGAGCGTCCCGGGCGCGGCGATGCGCACCGCTTTCACCCCGATCTGCCGCAGCACCGCCCCCACGGACTCACTCTCCGGCCGCCGCTCCGGCGCACCCGGCCTGGTCAGTACGGCCAACTGCCCGGCCACCACGACCGTGTCCTCCACGAACGGCGCGTCGGGCAGTTCGTCGGCGGGCTCGGCGTACACCACCCGCCACCCGTTCGCGGTGAGCGCGGCCACATAGCGGGCGTGCTGCTCAACGGCCAGCTCGCGATCCACGACCTCTCGCGGGACATGGGTGACGATCCCCTCGGCGATTCGAGGACCAGGCATTCTTACCAGCGCGATACCGGACATAGGGCGTTTTCTATCACGTTGTCGGTAGAGTCTCGGTCATGCGGGACAACGAGATTCTCTCCACGATCAGCGCTCTGGTCGACGAGGAGCACGAACTGCGCAGCAAACTGCGCAACGGCGAACTCGCCGGCGACGAGGAGCACGAGCGGGTCAAGCAGCTGGAAGTGGCCCTCGACCAGTGCTGGGACCTGCTCCGGCAGCGCCGGGCGCGGCGCGGGGCCGGCGAGGACCCGGACGGCGCCGCCGCCCGTCCCGCCGATCAAGTGGAGAACTACCGCCAGTAACAGGCGGAGAAATTCCGGCGGTAAATGGCTCGCGCACCCGGCGCCGGGTGCGCTTGTGTGAGCTCATGCGGATCCACCCCATCGACTGTGTGAGCTCATGCGGATCCACCGCCTCCACGCGGGTCTCCGCGAACGGGGCCAGGACGGTGAGCGCAGAATGGGCGTTGTGACGGAACGGGACGCGCTTCTTCGCATCGCGCCGGAGCTGATGATGTTCCTGCCCGCGAGCCGCCGCACCAGCACGCGGCGGATCGCCATCGACGGCTCCTCCACGCTGGGGCACCACGTGGAGTCGGCGGGCGTCCCGCTGACGGAGGTCGGACCGATGACGGTCGGCGACCGGGGTGTGCCGCCGTCCTACCAGCTCCGGCCCGGCGACGTGGTGGACGTGCGGGCGGTGCCGAGGCCGCAGCCGCTGCCCGCGGAGCCGCGTTTCCTGCTCGACGTCCACCTGGGCACGCTGGCCAGGCGGCTGCGGCTGCTCGGCATCGACACGGCGTACCACAACGACATGGACGACCCGTCGCTGGTGGTGCAGGCCAACGAGGAGCGGCGGGTGCTGCTCACCCAGGACCGCGGTCTGCTGCGCCGCCGCGCCCTGTGGCTGGGCGCGTACGTGCGCGGCTCGCGGGCCCCTGACCAGCTCCGCGACCTGCTCGAACGCTTCTCCCCGCCGCTGCGCCCATGGACGAGGTGTACGGCCTGCAACGGCGAGCTGGTCCCGGTGGCCAAGCGGGACGTGGAGCCGATGCTGCGGGCCGGCACCCGTAAGGCCTACGACGCCTACGGCCGGTGCCGGGTGTGCGGCCAGATCTACTGGCACGGCGCGCACAGCAACGACCTGGAGGAGATCGTCCGCTCAGCCCGCCTGTGGGCCGCCGGTTGACCTCCGCTCAAGCCCGCCTGCGGACAGCCGGGTGACCTGGTCAGACGGCCAGCAGCCGGTGCACGTCCGCCCCGTTCAGCTCCTCGGCGGCCCCCGTGCGTACGACGTGCCCGCCGTCGAGGATGACGAACCGGTCGGCCAGCCGTAGCGCGATGTCCAGGTACTGTTCGACAAGGAGCACGGCGAGCCCGGAGGCGTGCAACCGCTCGATGGCCTCCTCGATCTCCTGGATGATCGACGGCTGGATGCCCTCGGTCGGCTCGTCGAGGATCAGCATCCTGGGCCCGGTCACCAGGACGCGGGCGATGGCGAGTTGCTGCTGCTGGCCGCCGGACAGGTGCCCGGCCCTGCGTTTGAGCAGCGGCTTCAGCCGGGGGAAGATCTCCAGTGCCTCGTCGATGGCGCCTTTGGGGGCCTTGGCCGCCTCGGCGGTCACCAGCAGGTTGCCGAGCACCGACAGCTGCGGGAAACACTGGTGGCCCTGCGGGACGTACCCCATGCCAAGCCGTACCCGCTCGTGCGGTTTGAGCTTGGTGACGTCGCGGCCGTCGAACGTGACGGCGCCCGCGGTCGCGGGCAGGACGCCCATGACGGTGTTGAGCAGCGTGGTCTTGCCGACCCCGTTGCGTCCCATGACGCAGACGAGCTGGCCGGGTTCGACGTCGAGCGAGACGCCGAACAGCACCCGTGCCCTGCCGTAGCCGGATTCGAGGTCACTTACCGACAGCATCGCTGGGCTTCCTCCCCAGATAGACCTCCTGCACCCGCGGATCGGCGCTGACCTGCTCCACCGAACCCTCCACGAGCACCTTGCCCTCGTGCAGCACCGTCACCTTCGAGGCGTGACGGCGCAGGAACTCCATGTCGTGCTCCACCACGATCACCGTGTGGTCGTCGGCGATCTGGGTGAGCAGCTCGCCCGTCCGCTCGCGCTCCTCCCGCGACATGCCGGCCACGGGTTCGTCCAGGAGCAGCAGCCTGGGGCGCTGTGCCAGCAGCATGCCGAGCTCCAGCCACTGGCGCTGGCCGTGGGAGAGAACGCCGGCTGAACGGTCGGCGAGCTCTTCGAGACCGGTCCTGGCCAGCGCCTCCTCGACGGCCTGCGACACCCCCTTGCGGCGGCGGGCCAGCGACCACAGCGGCCTGCGGAAGCAGGCCGCCAGGTCGAGGTTCTCGACGACGCTCAGCTCCTCGAAGACGACCGAGGTCTGGAAGGTACGGCCGACGCCGAGCCGGACGATCCGGTGCTCCTTGCGGCCCACCAGGTCGTGCCCGTCGAAGGTGACCGTTCCGGCGGCCGGCCGGGTGAGGCCGGTGATGACGTCGATGAGGGTGGTCTTGCCAGCGCCGTTGGGGCCGATCAGGAAGCGCAGCTCCCCTTCCGGCACCGTCAGGTCGACGCCGTCGAGGGCGTGGAAGCCGTCGAACACCACCCGTACGTCACGTAGTTCGAGCACTTCGCCACCTTCCCAGGATGCCGGCGATGCCCTTCGGGGCCAGCGTCATGACCAGGATGAACAGCGCGCCCTGCAGGTAGAGCCAGCCGTCGGCGAACTGCTCGCTGAAGGCCGTCTTGGCGTATCCCATGAGGACCGCGCCGAGCACCGCCCCGGCCAGCGCGTGCCGCCCGCCGACGGCCACCGCGACGACGAGCTCCAGCGAGGGCACCACGCCGAGCAGCGCGGGCGAGATGATGCCCACCACCGGGACGAACAGGGCGCCCGCCAGTCCCGCCATGCCCGCGGAGGCGGCGAAGGTCACCGTCTTGACCGTCGCCGGGTTGTAGCCGAGGAACCGGACCCGGTCCTCGCCGTCCCTGACGGCCACCAGCAGCCTGCCGAACCTGCTGTGCACGAGCTGGCGGGTGGCGAGGTAGAGCACGCCGAGCACGCCGGCGACCACCAGGTAGAGCCCTCGCTGGGTGGAGTCGGCGGCCAGGTCCGCGCCGAACAGGTCGAAGAAGTTGGTCATGCCGTTGGTGCCGCCGGTCAGGCCCTGCTGCCCGACCAGGAGGATCACCATGGCGGCGGCCAGCGCCTGGGTGAGGATGGCGAAGTAGGCGCCGCGTACCCGCTGCCGGAAGACGAGCGTGCCGAGGACCACCGCGATCGCCACCGGGCCGAGCACCGCCATGCCGAGGGCGAACACCGGGTTGGCGAACGGCGTCCACAGCGCGGGCAGCTCCTCCACGCCGCTCCACACCATGAAGTCGGGCAGGCCGCCGCCTTCGGCGAGTTTGAGGTACATGGCCATGGAGTAGCCGCCGAGCCCGAAGAAGACGCCCTGGCCGAGGGTGAGCATGCCGCCCTGCCCCCAGGCCAGCCCGATGCCGAGGGCGACGATGGCGTAGCAGAGATACTTGGCCAGCAGGCTCAGCCGGAAGGGTTCGAGCAGCAGCGGGGCCGCGACCAGGGCCAGCACAGCGATCGTGGCGAAGGGCAGATGTTTTCTGATCATGTGAGCGCCCTCGACCTGAGCACGAACATCCCCTGGGGCCGTACCTGAAGGAACGCGATGACGGCCGCGAACACGATCACCTTGGCCAGGCTCGCGTCGGACCAGAACTCGGCGTAGGAGTTGAGCAGCCCGAGCCCGGCGGCGGCGAGCACCGCCCCGCGCAGCTGCCCGAGCCCGCCCGCGACCACCACGAGGAACGCGTCGACGATGTAGTACGTGCCGAGCGCGGGCCCGACCGGCCCGATCAGCGTCAGCGCGACCCCCGCCACGCCGGCCAGCCCCGACCCGATGAAGAACGTGAGCATGTCCACCCGGCCGGTGTCGATGCCGCTGGTCGCCGCGAGCTGCCTGTTCTGCACGACCGCCTGCGTCCTGCGGCCCTGCCGGGTGTGAGAGAGGTACGCCCACACGGCGACCACGCCGGCGACGGCGAGCGCCAGGATGAACAGCCTGTTGTACGGCAGGATCCCGATCGCTCCCGTCAGCCAGGGCGGCGCCGCCACCTGCACGTTCGGCGCGCCGAACAGGTCGCGGGCGAGCTGCTGCAGCACCAGGCTGACCCCCCAGGTGAGCAGCAGCGTGTCCAGCGGCCGGCCGTAGAAGTGCCGGATGGCGGCCCGCTCCAGGATCAGTCCCATCAGCCCGGCGACCAGGAAGGCCGCGGGCAGCGCGAGCAGCAGGTCCTGGAGCAGGAAGGCGGTGTAGGCGCCCGCCATGATGAACTCCCCGTGCGCCATGTTGATCACGCCCATCTGGCCGAACGTGAACGTCAGGCCGAGCGCGACGAGCAGCAGCACCGCGCCGATCGAGAGCCCGATGGGTAGCTGGTTGACCAGGGCCTCCATCAGCCCTGCGCCAGCCCGCTCGCCCAGGGGTAGCCCTTGAGGTACGGGTCGGGCTTGATCGGCTTGCCGGAGTCCCAGACCTGCTTGATCAGGCCGTCGGGCTGGACGACGCCGATGCGGGCCGTCTTGTACATGTGCTGGGTCTCACCGTCGATGGTCACCAGCCCTTCGGGACGCTCCAGCGCGATGCCGCCGGCCGCCTTCTTGACCGCCTCGACCTCGACCGTGCCGGCCTTCTTGGCGGCCTCGGCCCACAGGTAGACGGCGTTGTAGCCGGCCTCCATCGGGTCGCTGGTGACCTTGTCCTGGCCGTAGGTGTCCTTGAAGGCCTTGACGAAGGCGGTGTTGGCCGGGGTGTCGGTGGTCTGGTAGTAGTTCCAGGCGACCGGCTGGCCGGCGATGTTGTCCACGCCGATGCCCTTGACCTCCTCCTCGGCGATGCTCACCGACAGCACCGGCATGCTCTCGGCGGTGGCGCCGGCGCTCTTGAGCTGCTTGAAGAAGGCGACGTTCGAATCGCCGTTGAGCGTGTTGAAGACGGCTTCGGGCTTGGCCTGGGTCACCTTGTTGACCAGCGTGGAGTATTCGGTGTGGCCGAGCGGGGTGTACTCCTCGCCCAGGATCTCCATGCCGTTCGCGGCGGCGTACGCCTTGATGATTTTGTTGGCGGTGCGCGGGAAGACGTAGTCGCTGCCCACCAGGAAGATCTTCTTCTTGCCCTGCTCCTTGAGGTAGTCGAGGCCGGGGATGATCTGCTGGTTGGTGGTGGCGCCGGTGTAGAAGATGTACGGCGAGCTCTCCAGCCCCTCGTACTGCACCGGATACCACAGCAGCGCCTTGTAGCGTTCGAAGACCGGCAGCATCGCCTTCCTGCTCGCCGAGGTCCAGCCGCCGAACACGGTGGCGACCTTGTCCTGCCGGATGAGCTTGGTGGCCTTCTCGGCGAACGTCGGCCAGTCGGAGGCGCCGTCCTCCACCACGGGCACCAGCTTCTTGCCGAGCACCCCACCGGCCTTGTTGATCTCCTCGATCGCGAGCAGCTCCGCGTCCCGCACGGTCACCTCGCTGATCGCCATCGTGCCGCTGAGCGAGTGGAGGAGACCGACCTTGATCTCGCTCCCTCCGGCCGCCTCACTGGGCGCGGTGCCGGACTGCGTGCCGGAGCACGCCGCGACGGACATGACGAGAACCCCTGAGAGAATCGCGTGAGGAATACGCACTGCCGTTCCTTCCTGCAGACTTGCTCTGCGAGTAAAGTGACCCGGCCTGATGTCGGCGTGAGATCCCGTACGTTAAGAGCCGATTGCCCGTGCCTCACAGGGATTCCGCGGCGTCGCGATCTAGAGGAAACCGGCACGACACGCCCCGGCAACACCGTGGAAACGGCCGGTTCCTAGGGTCCGGCCCATGCGGTTGACCCCACACGAGCAGGAACGGCTGCTCATCCACGTCGCGGCCGGGGTGGCTCGCGACCGTCAAGCCAGAGGCCTGCGCCTCAACCATCCCGAGGCCACCGCGATCATCGCGTCGTTCCTGATGGAGGGAGCCAGGGACGGCCGGACGGTGGCGGAGTTGATGACGGCCGGACGCGCCGTGCTCGGCCGGCAGGACGTCATGGAGGGGGTGCCGGAGATGCTGGACACCGTGCAGATCGAGGCCACCTTCCCCGACGGCACCAAGCTCGTCACCGTGCACAGGCCGATCCCGTGATCCCCGGCGAGTACATCCACCCCGAGGGGACGATCCCGCTGAACCCGGGCCGTGAGCGGGTGACCGTGCGGGTCGTCAACACGGCCGACCGGCCGGTGCAGGTCGGCTCGCACTACCACTTCGCCGCCTGCAACCCCGCGCTGGACTTCGACCGGCAGGCCGCCTGGGGCCTGCGCCTGGACGTGCCCGCCGGCACCGCGATCCGCTTCGAGCCGGGCGTCGAGCGAGACGTGAGCCTGGTGCCCCTCGCGGGCCACCGGATCGTACCGGGGCTGCGCGCCGAGCAGGCGGGAGCGCTCGATGCCTGAAATCTCCCGCGCCCGATACGCCGCCCTCTACGGCCCCACCACCGGCGACCGGATCCGGCTCGCCGACACCGACCTGTTCGTCGAGGTCACCGAAGACCTGTCCATGGGGCCCGCCGGGGCGGGCGACGAGGCGGTGTTCGGCGGCGGCAAGGTGATCCGCGAGTCGATGGGCCAGGCCCGCACCACCCGCGCGGAGGGCGCCGCCGACCTGGTGATCACCGGCGCGGTGATCCTCGACCACTGGGGCGTGGTCAAGGCCGACGTGAGCGTCATCGACGGCCGGATCGCCGCCATCGGCAAGGCCGGCAACCCCGACACGATGGACGGCGTCGACATCGTCATCGGCCCGTCCACGGAGATCCTGGCCGGCAACGGCAAGATCCTCACCGCCGGCGCCATCGACTCCCACGTGCACCTCATCTGCCCGCAGGTCCTCGACGAGGCGATCGGCTCCGGCGTCACCACGATCATCGGCGGCGGCACCGGACCCGTCGAGGGCACCAAGGCCACCACCGTCACCGGCGCCTGGTACCTCGGCAGGATGCTGGAGTCCCTCGACTCCTACCCGCTCAACTTCGCGCTGCTCGGCAAGGGCAACACGGTCTCCGCCGAAGGGCTGTGGGAGCAGCTCGCGGCCGGCGCGTCCGGGTTCAAGCTGCACGAGGACTGGGGCACCACCCCCGCCGCGATCGACGCCTGCCTGAAGGTCGCCGACGCGAGCGGCGTGCAGGTCGCCATCCACACCGACACGCTGAACGAGGCCGGGTTCGTCGAATCCACGCTGGCGGCCATCGGTGACCGGACGATCCACGCCTACCACACCGAAGGCGCCGGAGGCGGGCACGCGCCCGACATCATCCGCGTCGCCTCCTACGGCAACGTGCTGCCCTCCTCCACCAACCCGACCAGGCCGCACACCGTCAACACCCTCGACGAGCACCTCGACATGCTCATGGTCTGCCACCACCTGAACCCGTCCATCCCCGAGGACCTGGCCTTCGCCGAGTCCAGGATCAGGCCGACGACCATGGCGGCCGAGGACGTGCTGCACGACCTGGGCGCCATCTCGATGATCGGCTCCGACTCGCAGGCCATGGGCCGCGTCGGCGAGACGATCATCCGCACCTGGCAGACGGCGCACGTCATGAAGGCCCGCCGCGGCTCGCTCGGCGGCCCCGCCGACAACCTCCGCGCCCGCCGCTACGTCGCCAAATACACCATCTGCCCCGCCATCGCCCACGGGCTGGACGCCGAGGTCGGCTCCGTCGAGACGGGGAAGCTCGCCGACCTCGTCCTGTGGGATCCCGCCTTCTTCGGTGTCAAGCCCACGCTCGTCCTCAAGGGCGGCGTCGTCGCCTGGGCCCAGATGGGCGACGCCAACGCCTCCATCCCCACGCCCCAGCCGGTGCTGCCCCGCCCCATGTTCGGCGCCGCCCCCGCGACGGCCGCCGCCGCCTCACTGCACTTCGTCTCGCCGCACGCGCTGGACTCCGGCCTCACCGACCGCCTCGCCGTCCGCCGCCGCCTGACACCCGTGACGGATGTACGGGGGCGCGGCAAGGCGTCGATGCCGCTGAACGACGCGCTGCCGAGGATCGAGGTGGCGCCGGACACGTTCGAGGTCCGGATCGACGGCGACCTGATCGAGCCCGCCCCCGCCCAGACGCTGCCGCTGGCGCAGCGCTACTTCCTCTTCTGATGAACGCCGTCCGATGAACGCCGCCATCCTGCTTCTCACCGATTCCCGCCTCCCCGCCGGCGGCCACGCCCACTCGGGCGGCGTCGAGCAGGCGGTCACGTCCGGCGCCGTACACGACGTGCCCTCCCTGGGGTCCTTCCTCAGGGGCCGCCTGCACACCGCGGGCGCGGTCGCCGCCGCCTTCGCAGCGGCGTCCTGCGCCTTCGCCTCCGGTACGGCCGACGGCCCCTGGGCCTGGGACGGCCTGGACGCCGAGGTCGATGCCCGGACGGCGTCCCCTGCCCAGCGGGCGGCGTCGCGGGTGCAGGGCAGGCTGCTGCTCCGGGTGGCGCGCCGCCTGTGGCCGTCCCCGGTGCTGGAGGAGCTGGCGGGGGCCGTACCGAGCCCGCATCATCCGCTCGCGCTCGGCGCGGCGGCGCACGCGGCGGGCGCCGCACCCGAGGACGCCGCGCTGGCGGCGGCCTACCACGCGATCAGCGGCCCGGCCACGGCGGCGGTCCGGCTGCTGGGGCTCGACCCGGTGGCCGTCCACCGGCTGCTCGCGGACCTGTCCCGCGAGCTTCCGACGGCACCCGGCGAGCGCGATTGCCCACCCTCGGCCGCCCCCTGGGCGGATCTACCGGCCCACTCGGCCCCGGCTCTGGATGTGCTGGCCGAGCGGCATGCGCTGGCTCAGGTCAGATTGTTCGTCTCCTAGGAAGGATCCCTCATGAGCGCCGACCATGACGACCACCACCACGCCCCCGACGGCCACGGCCGCGCGCTGCGCCTGGGCGTCGGCGGCCCGGTCGGCAGCGGCAAGACGGCCCTGGTCGCCGCCCTGTGCCGGACGCTCGGCCCCACGCTCCAGCTCGGCGTCGTCACCAACGACATCTACACCACCGAGGACGCCGACTTCCTGCGTAAGGCCGGCGTGCTCGACGAGGATCGCATCCTCGCCGTGGAGACCGGCTGCTGCCCGCACACCGCCATCCGCGACGACATCGCCGCCAACCTGGACGCCGTGGAGACCCTGGAGCACCGCTTCGGGCCGCTGCACCTGGTCATCGTGGAGAGCGGCGGCGACAACCTGACGGCGACGTTCAGCCGAGGTCTGGCGGACAAGCAGATCTTCGTCCTGGACGTGTCGGGCGGCGACAAGGTCCCCCGCAAGGGCGGCCCCGGCGTCACCACCGCCGACCTCCTGGTCATCAACAAGACAGACCTGGCCCCCCTGGTGGGCGCCGACCTCGACGTCATGGCCAAGGACTCGGCGGCCGTACGCGGCGACCGACCTGTCCTGTTCACCTCCATCAGACAGGACCCCACCGCCGCCGCGGTGGCCGCCTGGGTACGCGACCAGGTCCAGTCCTGGCTCCACCAACACCACTGACATGCCGACCCCACCCGCTCCGGAAACCCGAACCCCACGACGCCCTGAACCCTCCGGGACGCCCACCCCACCGCACGCCAAGCCTTCCGGGGCACCCTCCCCACCGCCACCATCACTCGACCAGGCCCGGACGCCGACCGTCCCACCTGGCGTGGGACGACGTGCGATGCACGCGCGGGCCGCTCTCGCCACCGCGCTGGTGGCGGGCCGCACCAGCATCCCGGTGCTGAGGTCCGCGCCCCCGCTGACGCTCCGCCAGACGGGACCGCACTCCGTCCACCTCATCTCCACGGCGGCGGGCCCGCTCGGCGGCGACCGCCTCGAACTCGACCTGGACGTCGCCCCGGGCGCCACCTTGGAGCTCGGCTCGGTGGCGAGCACCCTGGTCCTGCCCGGTCCGGGCGAGTCCCGGACGCTGATCACCGCCCGCGTCGGCGCGGGAGCGACCCTCCGGTTCACGCCCGAGCCGACGGTGCTCGCCGCCGGCTGCGCCCACCGCATCGAGGTAGGCCTGACGCTCGCCTCGGACGCCCGGGTGCTGTGGCGCGAGGAGATCGTCTTCGGCCGGTACGGCGAGCAACCGGGACGCTGCCATGCCCGCTTCGACGCCACCCTCGACGGCCGCCCCCTGCTCAGGCAGGAGTTCACGGTCGGCGCCCCGGCTCTCGACACCTCCCCCGCCGTGTACGGCGACGCCCGCTGCGTGGGCACCACCCTGATCGCGGGCCCCGTTCCCCTGGCGGAGGCCGTCGTCGCCGACGGCGTCGCCGTGCTCCCCCTGGCAGGCCCCGCCACCCTGGTCTCCGCCCTGGCCCTCGACGCCGTCGCCCTCCGGACCAGGCTCGAATGGGGCGAATCCACGGCT
This sequence comes from Nonomuraea glycinis, assembly GCF_035920485.1. Taxonomy (GTDB): domain Bacteria; phylum Actinomycetota; class Actinomycetes; order Streptosporangiales; family Streptosporangiaceae; genus Nonomuraea; species Nonomuraea glycinis. The sequence goes on along the minus strand of NZ_CP109166.1, from coordinate 5,415,653 downwards.
TCGCGCGGCCGGCCGGCAGGCCCGGTGTAGCCCTACCCGATCGTGGTCGTCCGGCGGGGTGGTCTCGGCATTCAGGACGCGTGGACAGTAGGCGGCGCGGCGCGGCCCGGCTTATCGTGATCGGGTGGCCGACCATCTTTCTGCCGAGCAGGGCACCCGCCGTGGTTACGCGTTCGCCGTCATGGTGGCCGGGGCGTCGCTGGTGTTCTGCGCGATCCTGCCGTGGGCGGGCGTCGAGGCCAGGAGTGAGCTGATCGGCGGCGGGGTGTCCAACGACATCCGCGGCGTCGACGACACCTTCGGCGTCCTGACGCTCCTCGCGGGGCTGGCCGCGCTCGGCTTCGGGGTGGCGGGGCTGCTCAGCCGGCCGCGGGTCGCGGCGCTGGCGGCGCTGCCGGGGGCGCTGGCCGCGCTGGTGCTGGTGCTCTTCGTGACCGACTCGGCCGGCATCCAGGACCGGGTCTCGATCGACCTGGGCCGCCTGCTGTCGGTCGAGCCGGTGATCAGATTCGGCTGGTTCGCCGCACTGGCGTCCGCACTCGCGGTGATCGTCCTCGCGGTCGCGACACTGGTACGCCGTCAGCCGTAGCAGGCCGGCCGACGCAGCGGCGGCAGCCGTAGCAGGTCGGCAGGCACGACGACCGTCAGCCGTAGCAGGTCAGCCGGCACGGCCGTCAGTCGTAGAAGCCCAGGCGGCGCAGCTGCTTGGGGTCGCGCTGCCAGTCCTTGGCGACGCTGATCCGCAGGTCCAGATAGACCTTGGTGCCGAGCAGCGCCTCGATCTGCTTGCGCGCCCTGGTGCCCACGTCCCGCAGCCGCTCGCCCTTGTGGCCGATGACGATGGCCTTCTGCGAGGGCCGTTCGACGAACATGTGCGCGTAGACGTCGAGCAGGTCGTCCCGCCCCTCGCGCGCCATCATCTCGTCGACCACCACGGCGATCGAGTGCGGCAGCTCGTCGCGGACGCCCTCCAGCACCGCCTCCCGGATGAGCTCGCCGACCAGCACCTGCTCGGGCTCGTCGGTGAGCTGCCCGCCCGGGTAGAGCGGCGGCGACTCGGGCAGGTGCTCGATGAGCACGTCACCCAGCACGTCGAGCTGCTCCCCCGACTGCGCGGAGACGGGGACGATGGCCGCGAACTCCGCGATCTGCGACACCGCCAGGAGCTGCGCCGCGATCTGCTCCCTCGTGGCCAGGTCGCACTTGGTCACCACGGCGACCACCGGGGTGTTCTTCACCGCGGTGAGCTTCTCGGCGATGAACCGGTCGCCCTTGCCGATCGGCTCGTTGGCCGGGACGCAGAAGCCGATCACGTCCACCTCGGTGAGCGTCGACAGCACGAGACTGTCGAGCCGCTCACCGAGCAGCGTGCGCGGCCGGTGCAGACCCGGCGTGTCCACGATGACGATCTGCGCGTCGGGGCGGTGCACGATGCCCCTGATGACCCGCCTGGTCGTCTGCGGTTTGGACGAGGTGATCGCCACCTTGGTGCCGACCAGGGCGTTCATCAACGTGGACTTGCCGACGTTCGGCCTCCCCACGAAGCAGGCGAATCCGGCGCGATGGCTGTCTGGCGAAGTCACATGTGCATTCTGGCCCATCAACGGGGCTGGTCACGCCACCAGGCGAACGCGTCAGGGAGCACCCCCGGCGACCATCCGGTCATCGTGAGCCCGTCCAGCTCCTGCTCGGTGACCCATCGGGCGTCGTTGATCTCGTCGCCGTCCGGGGTGGGCGTGCCCGAGACCAGAGCGCACCCGTAGACGGCGATGACGTAGGAGACCTCGTGCCCGTTGGGGTAGAGGGTCCGGAACTCCGGCCCGCCGTAGACGCCGATCAGGCCGCGCGCCTCCACCTCGATGCCGAGCTCCTCGCGCAGCTCCCGCACCACGGCGTCCTGCGGCCGCTCGTCGGGGTCGATGCCACCACCGGGCACCGCCCACAGCCCCACGTCCCCGTGCCGGGCCACCAGCAGCCTCCCGGAGCGGTCGAACACGCAGCCGCTCGCCGAGGGCAACACCAACAGGTCGGATCCGACCTTGGCCCGCAGCGCGGCCAGGAACGGCGACATCGGCATCTCAGCGCCCGCCGCCCGCAGCGCGCGGCGTGCCGTCGGGATCGGCCACGAGCAGGCCCTTGACGCCCAGCTCCGCCGCCACGGCCTCGTCCGCGGCGCTCGGCTCGCCGGCGGTCACCAGCGCGACCGCCTCCAGCGACCGCGCGCCACTGGACACGGCCACCGCCACCGCCACCTGCACGGCGGACAGCGTGAGCGAGGTGAGCGCGACGTCGGTGGCCGAGTAGGTGCGGCCCGTCTCGTCACGCACGGCGGCGCCTTCGGCCGAGCCGTTGCGCGCCCTGGCGGCACGCGCCAACGTAATGATCTTGCTGTCTTCGGGATCGAGAGTCACGAGGACCAGATTAGGCGGTGGCCATCCTGATCACCGCGTCGAGGAGCTGCCGCGTCCGCTGCGGCTCCATCTCGGCCATGCTCGTGTGCACCAGAGAGACGAGCGTGTCACCCGATCGGGCCAGCACCACGTCCAGCGTGTACGGGTAGCCGTTCAGCTTTCCGCGCAGCTCGCCGCCCACCGCCTCATCGGCCACGTCCCCGAGCGGCAGGATGGTCGTGCGCAGAAGGGTGCCGCTGCCCGCGCGGACCGCCCGGCAGGACTCCAGCGCCCTGGCCAGCTCGGCGATGTGCCCTTCGGCCTCGGAGCCCATGTACTGAGCCAGCCCCACCCCGACCTGTTCGCCCAGCTCGTCGCCCTGATAGCTGGCCGCCGCCTGCGCGGTCAGCGCCCGCTCGGGCGCCCGTCCAGCCGCCGCGTCCAGTACGGCGCGGCAGTTGCGATCCGCCGGCGTGAACGGCGCCTGCCACGCTTGACCGGGCCGCGGCGAGAAGCCGTCCGGCAGCCTGGGCTCCTTGGCCAAGATTTCCTTCATGTGCGCCAGGGCCTTCATGTCGACCCCGTCGACCTCGGCGATACCCCCGCCGCCGCATCCCGCCAGGGCACCGGCCAGGAGCCCGCAGGCGATGATCCGCAGTACGCGTTTCATGATTCCCCCCGAGTCGCAATCTCCCCGGGCGACTAATACGGCAATCCACCAGAGTTGCCAATAAACGATCAAACGCTAAAAGGGTGCCCTCGCCCGGTAATCCGGACGAGAGCACCCTTTACGCCGACCAACGCCTCGGCCGACTAGCAGACCGTGACGTTGCCGTCCCCCCAGGGAGTGTCCTTGCGCCGCGAACCCCACCCGGCGCTTCGGACACATCCCCCTGTGACACCCACCGCACAGGGCGTCGATGAAGAGACTCCTCCACCCCACTTGCAGAACGCTTGTAGAAGGCTTGCGCCGCTGCTCAGCCGTCCCCGGCCACGACCCGGACGACCGCCCAGCCATGTCCGGCCCGAGCCTGACGGCCTCCGCTCAGTCGTGCTCGGCGGCCGCCGGGACGACGTCACCCTCCGCCGGCGCGACCCGGCGCGCCACCACGGTGCTGATCCGGTTGCGCCGGCCGGCCAGGCTTTCAGCGGTCAGCTGGAGCCCGGCCACCTCCGCCTGCGACCCCGCTATCGGCACCCGGCCGAGCGCGTGCGCGAGCAGCCCGCCCACCGTCTCCACGTCGTCGACCTCGATCTCGGTGTCGAACAGCTCGGCCAGCTCGTCCACCGGCATCCGGGCCGTCACCCGCAGCGCACCGTCGGGCATGGTCTCGACGCGGGGCGCCTCCTGGTCGTACTCGTCGGTGATCTCGCCGACGATCTCCTCCAGCACGTCCTCGATGGTGACGAGCCCGGCCGTCCCGCCGTACTCGTCGATGACGATCGCCAGGTGGGTCTGCTTGGCCTGCATCTCGCGCAGCAACTGGTCGATCGGCTTGCTCTCGGGCACGTAGGTGGCCGGGCGCATGATCGACTCGATCCGCTCCTCCCCGCCGTCCTCGCCGGACTCGTGCACCCGGCGGGTGATGTCCTTGAGGTAGGCGATGCCGATGACGTCGTCCTCGTTCTCGCCGACGACGGGGACGCGGGAGAAGCCGCTGCGCAACGCGAGCGACAGCGCCTGGCTGAGCGTCTTGCCACGCTCGATGTAGACCATGTCGGTGCGCGGCACCATCACCTCGCGCACCAGCGTGTCACCCAGCTCGAAGACCGAGTGGATCATCTCGCGCTCGTCCGGCTCGATGACCCTGCGCTCCTCGGCCAGGTCGACCAGGTCACGCAGCTCGGCCTCCGAGGTGAACGGGCCGTCACGGAACCCCCTGCCGGGAGTCAGCGCGTTGCCGAGCAGGATGAGCAGCTTGGGCAGCGGACCGAAAATCTTGGTCAGCCCGTAGACGATGGGCGCGCTGGCCAGCGCGATCGGCTCGGCGTGCTGACGGCCCAGGGTCCGCGGCATCACCCCGACGATCACATAACTGACCACGATCATCACCGCCGCGGCGGAGACGTACGCCCAGCCCTGATCGTCCAAAAGGTCGATGAACAGCAGTGTCGCGATCACCGTCGCGACCATCTCGCAGCTCAGCCGGAGCAGCAGCAGGAGGTTGAGGTAGCGCGGCGCGTCGGCGACGATGGCGTGCAGCCGCTGGGCCCCGCGCTTCCCGTCACGCACGGCCGCTTCGGCGCGCACCCTGGAGATGCGCGTCAGCGCAGTCTCGGCGCTGGCGATCAGGCCGCCGACCATGACGAGGACGACGGCCAACGGCAACCAGGCGTTCACCGGGAGCTGCGCACCTCCCGCCATCCTTGGAGCAGTTGAGCCTGCAGGTCGAACATCTCCTTGTGCTCCTCGGGCTCGGCGTGGTCATAGCCCATCAGGTGCAGGATGCCGTGCGTGCACAGCAACTCCAGCTCCTCCTGGGCGCTGTGCCCCGCCTCGGCCGCCTGTCTGGCCGCCACCTCGGGACAGAGCACCACGTCGCCGAGCAGGGCCGGATCGGCCGGGACGTCGGCGTCTCCGCGCGCCCCGCCGCCCGGTCGCAGCTCGTCCATGGGGAAGGCGAGCACGTCGGTCGGGCCCGCCTCGCCCATCCACTTCTCGTGCAACTCGGACATGACGTCCTCGTCCACGATCACGATCGACAGCTCGGCGAGCGGGTTGATGCCCATCTCGCCGAGGACGTGGGTGGCCAGCGAGACCAGGAGCTCCTCGCCGACCTCCGCGCCCGTCTCATTGTTGATCTCGATGCTCATCGACGCTTCCCCCGCTGCTGGAGAGGCTTGGGATCCTGCAACGCGTCGTAACGGCCGTAGGCGTCGACGATCTCGCTCACCAGCTTGTGCCGGACCACGTCGGCGCTGGACAGGAGCGCGAAGTGGATGTCGGGGATGCCGTCGAGGATCTCCTGCACCACCCGCAGGCCGCTGGTCGTGCCCGAAGGCAGGTCGACCTGGGTGACGTCTCCCGTCACCACGATCTTCGAGTTGAACCCGAGCCTGGTCAGGAACATCTTCATCTGCTCGGCCGAGGAGTTCTGCGCCTCGTCGAGAATGATGAAGGCATCGTTCAGCGTCCGGCCGCGCATATATGCGAGGGGGGCGACTTCGATCGTGCCCGCGGCCATCAGCTTGGGGATCGAGTCGGGGTCGACCATGTCGTGCAGCGCGTCGTACAGCGGGCGCAGGTAGGGGTCGATCTTCTCGTAGAGGGTGCCCGGCAGGAAGCCCAGCCGTTCGCCCGCCTCGACCGCGGGCCGGGTCAGGATGATCCGGTTGACCTGCTTCTCCTGCAGCGCCCGCACCGCCTTGGCCATGGCCAGGTAGGTCTTGCCGGTGCCGGCGGGGCCGATGCCGAAGACGACGGTGTGCTTGTCGATCGCGTCGACGTAGCGCTTCTGGTTGACGGTCTTGGGCCTGATCGTGCGGCCGCGGGAGGAGAGGATGTCCAGGGACAGCACCTCCGCCGGGCGGTCGGAGGTCATCCGGAGCATGGCGATGCTCCGCTCGACCGCGTCGGGGGTCAGCTCGCCGCCGCTGCGCAGGACCTCCACCAGCTCCTCGAACAGCCGCACCACGGTGCCGCTCTCGTCGGGGCTGCCGGTGACGGTGATCTCGTTGCCGCGCACATGGACGTCGGCCTTGAAAGCGCCCTCGATGACGCGAAGCAGCTCGTCACGGGAGCCCAGGAGGCTGACCATCGGGTATTCGTCCGGAATCAGCACCTTGGCCTGTGTGCGCGATGGAGGTGCCGTGCGTCGGGATTCGTGTAGTTCGGACATGGGCAGGCCAGCGGCCTGATGCCTCCCGGTCTGTTCGGCTGTTCTTCTCCCCACATCGTAGCCGGGAGCAGCAGAATTACTCGCGCCAATATATCCGGGCCAAAATCACCCGGCCAGCGTCACCCGGGCGGCCAGGTCAGGTCACGTCCGCCCAGCATGTGGGCGTGCACGTGGAAGACGGTCTGCCCGGCGGCGGGCCCGGTGTTCAACACGATTCGGTAACCGGCGCCGGCCACCCCCTCGTTCTCGGCCACCGTGTGCGCGGCCTTGAGCACCTCGTCGGCGAGCCCGGCGTCGGCCCGCGCCAGCGCGGCGGCGTCGGCATGATGCTCCTTCGGGATGACCAGCACGTGGGTGGGCGCCTGCGGGTTGGTGTCGCGGAACGCCAGCGTTCTGTCGGTCTCCAGGACGATCTCGGCCGGGATCTCCTTGGCCGCGATCTTGCAGAAGATGCAGTCGGTCATCTGAGCACCCTACCGACAGGCCCGCCTCCGCTGCCTGGTCCGGCGTCCGCCCCCTGATCGGCGTTGCGAAGAGGTGACCCGATCCGTCGTGGCGTCTTAAGATCAGCGCGGTTAGGGTGTGTGTGCGACACTCAAGAAAAAAGACGATTCAGGGTCGGGCGAGGCCACCTGGCGAGGACACGACTGGGTCATGCCCCCTAAGGAACCGGAAGAGCGTAAACCCTCAGGCAAGGCCGCGCGTCCCACTGATGTGACCACCGAAACCCTCCTGGCCGACAGGTCCATGGGGGCGGTGCCGGTCGGGTGGGATGCCGACATGGCCGTGACCGCGCTTTACAGTGCGCACTTTCGGTCATTAGTGCGTCTCGCTGTGTTGCTGGTGCGCGACATGGCAACCGCGGAGGAAGTCGTGCAGGACGCGTTCGTCGCCATCCATGGCGCCTGGCGCAGACTGCGTGACCCCGACAAAGCACTCGCCTACCTGCGTCAGTCCGTCGTCAATCGATCCCGTTCAGTGCTGCGGCACCGCGCGGTGGTGGAGAAGTACGCGCCCAAGGGACTGCCCGATGCGCCCAGCGCCGAGAACGGCGCGATCGGCGAGCTCGAACGCTCCGCCGTCATCGAGGCTCTGAGGTCCCTGCCGACACGTCAGAGAGAGGCACTGGTCCTTCGTTACTACGGTGATCTGTCCGAGGCTGAGATCGCCCACGCCATGGGCATCAGCAAGGGCGCGGTCAAGAGCCACACCGCACGTGGCATGGCCGCCTTGCGATCCGTCCTGGAGAAAATGTCATGACCCAGCCCCCCGACGAGCACGGCGAGATCCTTCGCCGTGCGCTCCGCGCGGAGGCGGACGCGGTCGTACCCTCGCCGGAAGGACTGGAGATCATCCGCGCCCGCATCGAGCGGCGTGGCATGCGCAACCTGTTCTGGTGGCGCGCGGGCGCCGCCGCCGCCAGCGCGATGCTGGTGGCGGGCACCATCGTGATGGTGGTCCCGGAGCTGCGCCAGCGCGTGATCGAGCAGCCCTACCAGGAGGTCCGGAGCACTACCAGCAGCACGCCGCCGGCCAAGTCCTCGACCAGCCGGCCGCCCTCCCCCAAGTCGACCGTCCGCGAGGACGTGCCGCCGCCGGGGATCGTCTCCGAGCCGGTCACGTCACCGCCGCCGCAGCCCGCGTCGGAGACGGCCAGGTCGACCAGCAAGGCGACCCCCACCCCGACGCCTACGCCCACTCCGACGCCCTGCCCGTCGACCGTGGAGTTGCAGGAGGAGCTGCCGTCGGACTGCCCGACGATCTCGCCGACGCCCACCCCGACGCCGACCCCGACGTTGTCCGAGACGGTGTTGCCGGACGCGTCGTGCCCGGCGGAGGAGTGCCCACCGGGCGACCTGGCCCCCACCCCGACGGACGTCCCCAGCCCCCTGTTCGTCACGCCCGGCGCCCCGTAGACACCCTCGCCCTGCACGAACCTGTTCGTCACGCCTGGCGCCCCGTACGGACGTCCCCAGCCCTCTGTCGTCACGTCTGGCGCCCCGTAGCCCGCACGGGTGTCACCAGCGGCCGGTTCGGGTGAGCAGCACCGCTGCCGCCGCCACCCCCGCCGTCGAGGTGCGCAGCACCGTCGGCCCGAGCAGGACCGGCAGCGCCTTCGCCGCCTGGAAGGCGGCCAACTCCTTCTCCGAGACGCCGCCCTCGGGCCCCACCACCATGATGATGTCGCCGCCCGCCGGCAGCGCCACCCGCGACAGCGGCTCGGCCGCCTCCTCGTGCAGCACCAGCCCCAGAGCCGCGTCCGCCAGCAGCGCCTCGACCTGGGCCGTCGAGGCCGGCTCCGTCACCTCGGGCAGATGGAACCGGCGGGCCTGCTTGCCCGCCTCGCGCGCCGTCGACCGCCACCGGTGCAGCGCCTTGGCCGCCCGCTCGCCCTTCCACTGGGTGATGCTGCGCGAGGCCGCCCAGGGCACGATCACGTCCACGCCCGCCTCGGTCATCATCTCGACGGCCAGTTCGCCTCTGTCGCCCTTCGGCAGGCCCTGGACGACCACCAGCCGGGGCCGCGGCGCCGGCACCTCGTGCCGGGCCAGCACCTCCAGCCTGAGCGCGTCCTTGCGCACCTCGCGCACGACGCACTCGGCCACCGCGCCCGCCCCGTCGGTCAGGTCGACCCGCTCCCCTTCCCGCAGCCGCCGGACCGCGGCGGCGTGACGCCCTTCAGGACCGTCGAGCACCAGCTCGGACCCGCTCAGATCCGCCGCGAGGAACACCGGAACCGTCACCCCAGGCACCCCAGATTCTTAACGTTATGCAGCCAAGCGATCACGTAGCGCAATATCGTGTCACGTGCAGTCGCACCTTCCTGAGTCACTTTACGAGGGGTCAGCGCGATGACAGTCTCCCGCCGGCTCCCCTGGCCGCCGCCCGTCAGGGCGCGCGTCGCGCTGCCGCTGGCCGTCTCGACGCTCCTGCTGGTCGCGGGCCTGGGAGCGGGCGCCGCGGACCGGCTGAGGGCCAGGGCCGACGCCGCCGGGACCGTCGGTCACGTCGGCGGGGTGCTCACCGCGCAGGAGCTGATCCACCCGCTCCAGCGCGAGCGCGGCCTGGCGCTGGGGGTGCTCGCCGGCGACGACAGGTTCGTGGCCGATCTGGACGCCGAACGCCGTGTCACCGATCGGGCCAGAGCCCGGCTCGACACCGCGACGCCGGGCCTGCGTGCGGCGCTCACCGGCCTCCGGGAGGCCCGGTCCGGCACCGCCACCGCGCAGGAGGCCTTCTCCGCCTACACCGGCGCGATCTCGGCTCTCCTGGACGCCTCCTTCGCCGCCCGGCCGGGCGGGCTGCAGTCGCTGGAGGCGCTGGAGGCCATCAGCAGGGCCAAGGAGGCGGCCTGTCAGGAGCGCGCCCTGGTGACCGCGGCGTTCGCGACCGGCTCGTTCACCTCGGCGGGGCATCTCGACCTGCTCCAGGTACGGGCGATCAAGGCGGACGCGTTCGCCAGGTTCGAGCGCGTGGCGACGGCGACGGGCCGGGCGGCGCTGGCCCGGGCCCAGCAGAGTGGCCATCCGCCCAGGCTCGCCGCCATGGAGAGACAGGCCGTCGCGGGCACCCCGTTGTCGGCGAGCCCGCGCGCCTGGCACCACGCGGCCATCGGCTACGACGAGGCCCTGCGGAGCGTGCAGCGGTCGGTGGCCGAAGAGGTGCGCGCACCGGCGCTGGCCGCCGCGGAGCGGGCCACTCTGCACCTGGCCCTGCTGGGCGCGCTGGGCGCGGTGCTCGTGCTGGGCATGCCGGTGCTCGGCGTGCTCGCCTCCCGTTCGGCGCTGCGTCCTCTGCGGCGGCTCTCCGACCAGGCCGACGCGCTGGCCGAGCATGTCTCCCGGCTCGCTCAAGGCGGGCAGAGTCAGGACGTACTCGCGCAGCGCTCGCGGGATCCGAGGGCGGGCCGGCGGGACGGCGAGTTCGCGGGGGTGGCCGGCGCGCTCGGTGACCTGCACCGCAGCGCCGTACGGCTGGCGGCCGAGCACACGGCCTTGCGGCGCGTCGCCACCGAGTCGCTGGTGGACCTCGGCGTACGGCACCGAAACCTGGCGCACCGCCAGCTGAGCTTCATCGGCATGCTGCAGCGCGAGGAGTCCGACCCCGCCGCCTTGGCCCGGCTCTGCGAGCTGGACCGCCTGACGAGCCGGCTGCGCCGCAACGCCGAGAGCCTGCTGGTCCTGACCGGCAAGCGGGGAGCACGTCGCTCATCGGAGCCCGTACCGGTGGCGGACGTGCTGCGGCTGGCCCTGACCGAGGTCGAGGACCATCACCGGGTCACGCTGCGCGTGGTGGACGGCGCGCCGGTCCGGGGCGCGGTGGTGGCGGAGGTCGCCCACCTGCTGGCCGAGCTGGTGGAGAACGCGCTGACCTACTCGCCACCCGATGCGGAGGTGGAGGTGTGGGCGCGGGCGGACGAGGGCGAGTGCCGCATCACCATCACCGACCACGGCATCGGCATGACCGCCGAGGAGCTGGCCGCGGCCAACGCGCGGCTGCGCGGCGAGGAAAGCTTCCTGGTGGCCCCCACCCGCTGCCTGGGCCACCACGTGGTGGGCAGGCTGGCCGACCGGCTCGGTGTCAGGGTGTGGCTGCACGAGTCGCTGCCCCGCGGCGTCACCGCGCGGGTGGCGCTGCCTGAGGAGCTGCTGGCGGTGCCGTCACGGCCGGAGCAACCGCCAGAGCTGCTCGGCGGCGTCAGCGCCCGTTGAAACCGCCAGAGCCGCTCGCGGGGTCAGCGCCCGTAGAAACCGCCAGAGCCGCTCGCGGCGTCAGCGCCCGTTGAAGGCGTCGCGCAGTCGCGAGAAGAAGCCCTGCTGGCCCGGGGCGAACTTGCCCGGCGGGCGCTCCTCGCCGCGCAGCTTGGCCAGCTCGCGCAGCAACTCCTCCTGAGCGGTGTCGAGGCGGTGCGGCGTCTCGACGTTCACGTGGATGAGCAGGTCGCCGCGGCCCGTCTCGTTGAGCCGCTGCACGCCGCGGCCGTACATGGTGATGACCTGGCCTGACTGGGTGCCCGGCCGGACGTCGATCTCCTCGGCGCCGTCGAGCGTCTCGACGGTGAGGATGGTGCCGAGGGCGGCGGCCGTCATCGGGATCTGGACGGTGCAGTGGAGGTCGTCGCCGCGCCGTTCGTAGATCTCGTGCGGGCGCTCGACGATCTCCAGGAAGAGGTCTCCGGGCGGGCCGCCGCCGGGGCCGACCTCGCCCTCGCCGGCGAGCTGGATGTGGGTGCCGTCCTCGACGCCCGCGGGGATGCGCACCTTGATCGTACGGCGGGTGCGCACCCGGCCGTCGCCGGAGCACTCCTGGCAGGGATTGCGGATGATGCTGCCGAAACCGCCGCACTGCGGGCATGGCCGCGAGGTCATGACCTGACCCAGGAACGACCGGGTCACCTGGCTGATCTCGCCGCGCCCGTTGCACATGTCGCAGGTGTCGGGGTGGGTGCCCGGGGACGCGCCCGCGCCCTGGCACACCTCGCACAGCACGGCCGTGTCGACGACCAGCTCGCGGGTGGTGCCGAAGGCGGTCTCGCGCAGGTCGAGCTCGACCCGGATGGTCGCGTTGCGGCCCCGGCGAGCGCGCGAGCGCGGCCCGCGTGCGCCGCCCGCACTGCCGAAGAAGGCGTCCATGATGTCGCTGAACGGGAACCCCGCGCCGAACCCGCCGGCGCCGGCCGCCGCGCCGGCGCCACCGAACGGATCGCCGCCCAGGTCGTACATCTGGCGCTTGCTCGCGTCCGACAGCACCTCGTAGGCCTGCGTGATCTCCTTGAACCGCTCCTGGGTGGCGGGATCGGGATTCACGTCAGGGTGCAGCTCGCGAGCCAGCCGGCGGTAAGCCTTCTTGATCTCTTCCTGACTGGCGTCACGGCGCACCCCGAGGGTGGCGTAGTAGTCGGTGTTTGCCACTTATCGACCTCTTAAGATGCAGCCAGGATCTGGCTGACGTAGCGTGCCACCGCGCGCACGGCGCCCATCGTCACGGGGTAGTCCATCCTCGTGGGGCCCAGCACGCCGAGCCGAGCCAGTTGGTTGTCGCCTGAACCGTATCCGGTGGCGACGATGGACGTGCCCACGAGCCCGGTATAGGCGTTCTCTGATCCGATGCGCACGGTGAGAGCGGACGGTGTGTCTGTGGAAGTCTCGCCGAGCAGGCGCATGAGCACGACCTGCTCCTCCAGTGCCTCGAGCACGTCGCGCAGCCCGACACTGAAGCCGGCCCCCGCGAGGTTGGCGGCACCGGCGAAGACGATCTTCTCGTCGTGGCGTTCGACGAGCGTTTCGAGCAGGACGGACAGGATCGTGGCCACGACGGGCCGATCCTCGGCCGGCAGCCGCTCGGGCAGGTCGGCCACCAGGTCGGGCACATTGCCCAGCCCGCAGCCGTCCAGGCAACTGTTGAGCACCGCGCGCAGGTGCGCGATGCGGTGGTCCTCCACCACTTCGGGCAGCTCGATCACGCGCTGCTCGACGCGGCCGGTGTTGGTGATCAGCACGAGCATGACGCGTCGCTCGGCGAGCTGGACCAGCTCGACATGCCGCACCGTGGAGCGGGTCAGCGTCGGATACTGCACCACCGCGACCTGCCTGGTGAGCTGCGCGAGCAGCCGCACCGTGCGGGTCACCACGTCGTCCAGGTCCACCGCGCCGGCCAGAAAGGTCTCGATGGCCCTGCGCTCGGCTCCGGACAACGGCTTGATCTGCGAGAGCCTGTCGACGAACAGGCGGTATCCCTTGTCCGTCGGCACCCGGCCGGCGCTGGTGTGCGGCTGGGTGATGTAGCCCTCCTCCTCCAGTGCGGCCATGTCGTTCCTGACCGTCGCCGGGGAGACCTTCAGGTTGTGGCGCTCCGCCAGCGCTTTGGAGCCCACCGGTTCGTTGGTCGACACGTAGTCTTCGACAATGGCGCGGAGCACCGCGAGTTTACGATCGTCGAGCACGTGAGCACCTCCTACCGCTGCCTTCCGGGAAACGACAGGTCTAGCACTCTGTGTTCCCGAGTGCCAAGTGTACGGCTCTCACTCACAAGGTGCGATAACACGGTGGGCCGCCGGCCACTCGGCGCACGTCAGAGGCACGCGGCGGGCCCTGGCCTGCTGGCGCACCATCATCACACCCGTCACACTTGTCACATGACGGACAATCCATATCCTCCCTACGGTCCCCCGTCAGAGGGCGGGCATTCCCCAGGTGAGACACCACAATCCTTCCCGAACGGCCCGCCCCAGCAGTACCCGCCGCCGCAGTACGGCCAGGCGCCTCCCTACGGCCAGCAGGGACCTCAGCAAGGACAGCCGCAGTACGGCCAGCCCCAGCCTCCGCCCTACCCGCAAGGCCCGCCCCCGCAGTACGGCCAGCAGTCTCCCTACGCCCCGTACGGCCAGCAACCGCAGTTCGGTCAGTACCCGCCGGGGTCCAGGCCGCCCGACGGCTCGAAGAACCTCAGGCCGCACCTGCGGTGGATCGCCGTCGCCTGGGGCGTCGCCGTCCTGTGCGTCGTCGCAGGCGTGGTCCTCTTCGTCAGCGGCTTGCTCAGCAGCGTCGACAACGTCGCGCCGACCAGGACGTTCGCCGCCGGCGAGCAGGTCACCGTGGCCCTCGACCCGGCCCAGAGCCCCGTGCTCTACCTCGCCAGCCGCACCCGGGTGCGCTACGAGTGCCAGATCGCCAACGGGGCGAGGCTCCTGCCCGTCTCCGGCACCCAGAACCTCACGGTGAACGGCACGCAGTGGCAGCAGATCCTGCGGATCGCCGCACCCTCTGCGGGCAATTACCCGATCACGTGCACCGTCACGGAGGGCGCGACCGCGCGGTTCGGCGTCGGCCGGGACATCTCCACCGCCGTGGGCGGCGTCCTGGGCGGGGTGGCCCTGCTGGTGGCCGTCCCGGGGGTGGGCGTACTGGCCGCGATCATCGTGACGATCGTGGTCTTGGTGCGCCGCAGCCGCCAGCGTAAGCGCCTCGCGGTCCGCGACTGATTTGCTACGGTCCCCGTGTGTACGAGGGTGATGTTCTCGGGGGAAATTGGCGGCGTCCGGGCCGGGGCAAGATTCCGAAGGTGCCGGCCGAGCGCGATCTGGTCGTGGAGGACGCCGACAGCGGCTTCTGCGGCGCGGTGGTCGCCTGCGACAAGGAAGCGGTCACGCTGGAGGACCGCTTCGGCAAGCGGCGCCTGTTCCCGCTCGATCCGGCCGCGTTCCTGCTGGACGGCAAGATCGTGACGCTGGTACGGCCGGCGGCCGCCACCGCGGAGACCCACCGGCGCAGCGCCTCCGGCTCGATCGCCGTGGAGGGACTGCGGGCCAGGGTGGCCAGGCAGAGCCGCATCTACGTCGAAGGCGTGCACGACGCCGCGCTGGTGGAGCGGATCTGGGGCCACGACCTGCGGGTGGAGGGCGTCGTGGTCGAATACCTGGAGGGCGTGGACGATCTGCCGGAGATCGTCGAGGAGTTCGCGCCCGAGCCGGGCCGCAGGCTCGGCGTGCTGGTCGACCATCTGGTGCCCGGCTCCAAGGAGAGCCGTATCGCCGCCCGGGTGACCTCCCCGGACGTGCTCGTGGTCGGTCACCCGTTCATCGACATCTGGCAGGCGGTCAAGCCTTCCTCTGTCGGCATCCCGGCCTGGCCGGACGTGCCGCGCGGGGTCCCGTGGAAGGAAGGCGTGATCGCCGCGCTGGGCTGGCGCATGGCGCCGGCCGACGCGTGGCGGCGCATACTGGGCTCGGTGTCGAGCTTCGCCGACCTGGAGCCCGAGCTGCTCGGCCGGGTGGAGGAACTGATCGACTTCGTTACGGAGGCACCATGAGCCACGATCCGCAGCCACCGCCGGACGACGACGCGACCCGCCGCGTCTCCGCCGCCGACGTCCACGGCGCCCAGCCACCGGACCCACAGCCCGACTCGGGCACCCAGTCCGGACCCCGGTCACGTGACCCGCAGCCGGACGGCTCCCGGTCCGGACCGCCGTCGGGGCCACAGTTCCGCCCCCAGTCCGGCCCGCAGTACGGCTCCGAGCCCGGATCACCGTCAGGGCCGCAGTTCCCTCCTCCGTCCGGCCCGCAGTACGGCTCCCAGCCTGGGCAAGGCCCCGAGCTCGGATCACCGTCAGGGCCGCAGTACCCTCCTCCTCCGTCCGGCCTGCCGTATGGCGTACAACCTGGCTCGCAGCCTGGCCAAGGACCCCAATCCGGCTATGGTCAGCCGCCCCCGCCCTACGGACAGCAGCCCCCGTCGTACGGGTTCGGGCAGCAGCCCCCGCCGTACGGCTACGGGCAGCAGCCTCCGCCCGGACAGCAGCATCCACCGTACGGCTACGCGGCGCAGGGGCGGCAGGAGCCGTACGTGCCGGGAAGGTACGGTCCCCGTCCCGGCAGCGACGACAGCTCGATGGCCATGCTGGCCCACCTGCTCGGTCTGCTGGTCTCGTGGGTCGGCCCGCTGATCCTCTACCTCATCAAAAAGGACGAGTCCCCCTACGTCAGGGATCAGGCCGCCGAGGCGCTCAACTTCCAGATCACCGTGTTCGCCGCCCTCATGATCAGCGGCATCCTGACGATCGTGGTCATCGGCATCGTGCTGCTCCCGATCGTCTGGATCGGAGCGCTGATCTTCCAGATTCAGGCCGCCGTCTCCGCCAACCGGGGCGAGAACTTCCGCTACCCCTTCAGCATCCGCCTGATCAGCTGAGCAGGTCACGCACCAGCGCGTCGGCCAGCAGCCGGCCGCGCAGGGTGAGCACCATCCGGCCCGCCTTGAACGCCTCGACCTCCAGCAGCCCGTCCGCCAGGGCCGAGGCGACGCGCGGCCGGGCTCGGGGCTCGACCTCGGCGAGCGGGTAGCCGGTGTCGAGCCTGAGCTCCAGCATCAGCCGCTCGGTGGCGCGGTCCTCCCCGGTCAGCTCCTCGCGCGCGTGGGCGGGTGAGACGCCCTCGGCCAGGCGCTGAGCGTACGGGGCGGGGTGTTTGACGTTCCACCAGCGGGTGCCGCCGACGTGGCTGTGCGCGCCGGGGCCGACGGCCCACCAGTCGCCGCCGGTCCAGTAGAGCAGGTTGTGGCGGCACCGCGCGGCGTCCGAGGTGGCCCAGTTGGACACTTCGTACCAGCGGAATCCGGCCTCGGCCAGCATCGTGTCGGCGATCAGGTAGCGGTCGGCGGCCACGTCGTCGTCGGGCATCGGCAGCTCGCCCCGGCGGATCCTGGCCGACAGCCGGGTGCCCTCCTCGACGATCAGCGAGTAGGCCGAGACGTGGTCGGGCTCGGCGGCGACGGCGGCCGCCAGCGAGGCGCGCCAGTCGTCGTCGGACTCCCCCGGCGTGCTGTAGATCAGGTCCAGGTTGACGTGCTCGAACCCGGCCTTGCGTGCCTCCAGCACGGCCTGCCCGGCCCGGCCCGGCGTGTGCTGCCGGTCGAGCACCTTGAGCACGTGCTCGCGGGCGCTCTGCATGCCGAAGCTGACCCGGTTGAAGCCGCCCTCGCGGAGTTCGTCCAGGTAGCGCTGGTCGACGGACTCGGGGTTCGCCTCCGTCGTCACCTCCGCGCCGGCCTTGAGCCCGAACTCCGCGTCGATGGCCGCCAGAATTCTGGACAGGTCCTCGGCCGGCAGCAGCGTGGGGGTGCCGCCACCGAAGAACACCGTCTCGACCGGAAGATCCACCTCGCCGAGGACCCGGCGGGCCAGCCGTACCTCCTCGATGGCGGTGTCGGCGTAGTCGCGCTGGGAGGCGCCGGGGCCGAGCTCGGTGGCGGTGTAGGTGTTGAAGTCGCAGTAGCCGCAGCGTGTCACGCAGAACGGGACGTGCACGTAGAAGCCGAACGGCCGCTCACCGAGTCCGGGCAGGGCGCTGTCGGGCAGCTCGCCGGAGGCGGGCGCGGGATCGCCGTCAGGCAACGTGGAGGGCACGTCTACCAGTGTGCCCGCTGCCATTGACTGCCCGATCCCGTGGCTCTACGATCCGGGGCAACTTATAGGAAAGTTTCCTATAAGTGCACGCTCCGGGAGGCGCCCCCCGTGAAGAAGATCCTCATCGCCCTCTCCCTGTTACTCGGCCTCACGGCGGTCCCGCTGCCCGTCCAGGCGGAGACAGGCACGCACGACCGCTTCAAGCGGGTCGCCTACTTCATCCAGTGGGGCGTCTACGGGCGCGACTACCACGTCAAGGACATGGACACCAGCGGCGCCGCCGCCAAGCTCACCCACGTCAACTACGCCTTCGGCTTCGTCAACCCGGAAGGCGCCTGCTACTCGGCCGACCCGTGGGCCGACTGGCAGCGGCCCGTCCCGGCCGAGCAGAGCGTGGACGGCGTGGCCGACGAGCCCGGCCAGGCGCTCAACGGCAACCTCAACCAGCTGCGCAAGCTCAAGGCCAAGCACCCCGGCCTCAGGACCCTCATCTCGCTCGGCGGCTGGACCGGCTCGAAGTACTTCTCCGACGCCGTGCTCACCCCCGCATCCCGCGCCGAACTCGCCCGGTCCTGCGTCGACCTGTGGCTGCGCGGCAACCTCCCGGGCCTCGCACCCGGCGCGGGCGCGGGCGTGTTCGACGGCATCGACCTGGACTGGGAGTGGCCAGGCTCGGCCGGCGCCGACGGCAACATCATCCGGCCGGAGGACAAGCGGAACTTCACCCTCTTCGTCGAAGAACTCCGCGCACAGCTCAAGGCGTTCTCCTCCCGGGCTGAGCTCACCGCCTTCCTCCCCGCCGCCGCTGCCAAGATCGACTCTGGCTTCGAGGTGCGGCGCGTCTTCCAGCAGCTCGACTTCGCCACCATCCAGGGCTACGACCTGCGAGGCAGCTGGGAGACCCGGACCGGGCACAACGGCAACCTGCTCACCGACCGCCACGACCCCAACGAGGTCCGCTACAGCGTCGACCAGACCGTCCGCGACTACCGCGAGCGCGGCGCGCCGGCCCGCAAACTCGTCATCGGCGTCCCGGCGTACGGGCAGGGCTGGACCGGCGTCACGGGCGGCGGCAACGGCCTGTACAAGCCGGCCACCGGCCCCGCCCCCGGCAAGTGGGCAGCGGGCACCGAGGACTACAAGGACCTGGTGACCAAGCCCGGCAAGCGCCACCGCGACCTGCGCACCGGCACCCTGTGGTTGTACGACGGCAACGAGTTCTGGTCCTATGACGACCCGGCGGTGCTGGTGCAGAAGGCGGCGTACATCCGGCTCAAGGGCTTGGGCGGCGCCATGATGTGGTCCATCGACCAGGACGACTCCCGAGCCTCCCTGACCTCGGCCCTCCACTCGATCCTGAGATGAGCCGGACCTCCGCGGCGAACCACCCGACCTCGGGGTCGAGCCACTCCCACCGAGAGCCACCCGATCCTGGGATGAACCACTCGCACTGAGAGCCGGAGGCTGCTTCGCGCGGACACGTACGCGCTCGTGTCCGCGTGAGGCCCGGCCACAGCCCCTACGGGGGCGTGGCGTTGAGCCGGGAGTCGGTGTCGAAGTCGGCCAGTTGTAACAGCGTCTCCAGGGCCGCCTGGCGCATCTCCTCGACCGACTCTCCCCGCTCGCCGAAACAGTCCGCCGCCACGTCGAGCAGGGCCGTCACCACGGCGGCGTCGGGCATCGGGACGTCCACCACGACCTTGCCGTCCTCCCCCACCTCGGCGGGCATCAGATGCAGCCGGATCAGCCGCCGCGCCTCCTCCGCCACGGCGACACCCAGAACAGCAGCACGCTCGAACCGCTCAGCAGCAATCATGTCACCCTCCAGTCGCACAGGTGTTCGGGTACAAAGCTAGCCGCCGCCACCGACAGAATCCCCGACGCAGGCGGCGATCCCGGTCGCCCCGGAGAGGTGGCTAGGCTCGGGACATGTGCGAGATGACCATCCGGGTCAGCGGCCTGTCCGTGGAGCTCGGCGGCAACCCGGTGCTGCGCGACATGGACCTGACCGTCGCCCCCGCGGAGCTGGTCGCCGTCGTCGGCCCCAACGGATCCGGCAAGTCGACCCTCCTCCGCTGCCTGGCCGGGCTCCTGCCCGCCACCGGCGGCACGGTGGAGGTGTTCGGCGCGCCGCCGGTCGACGAACCGGCCTTCTGGCGGCGGACGACGCTGGTAGGTGAGGAGCCGGCCTGGTACCCGGGGCTCACGACCCGCGAGCACCTGGAGCTGACGCACACGGTGCACGCCGGCCCCCGCCTCACCGTGGACGCCGCGCTGGAGCTGTTCGACCTGGCCGTACGCGCCGACGCGCCGCCACTGAACCTGTCCACGGGCCAGCGCCAGCGTCTCCTCCTGGCCGCCGCGCTGCTGCGGCCCAGCGAGCTCCTGCTGCTCGACGAGCCGGAACGCGGCCTGGACTCCGGCTTCCGTGAGCGACTGGCCGTACTGCTGGATGAGTACACCGCCGAGGGCGGCACCGTCGTCATGGCCACCCACGACCCGGCACTCGCCGCGCGCGGCCGCCAGGTCTCCCCGACCAGCGGCCAGGTGACCGCATGACAGCACGCACAACCCCCGGCACTCACGAAGGAAACCACCTGAGCACCGAAACTCGCAGCACCACGAAAGAAACCACGTGACGCCAACACCCCCCGCACCGCGAAAGAAACCACGTAAAGCCGACACCCCCGGCACCGCGAAGGAACCACGTGGACGCCAACACTCCCAGCACCACGCGAAGGGATCCAGGTGAACGCCGACACCCCGGGCACCGTGAAGGGATTCACGTGAGCGCCGACGCTCCCGGCTCCGTGCGGGAGGTGCGGGCGTTCGTACGGTCGCGGCGTCGTACTTCCGCCCGCCTGAGCGACCGCTACACCTCCGGGTTCATGCTGGCTCTGCTGGTGGCGGTGCTGGGCCGGCCTGTTGGGGAGGCGGTGGAGGGGCTGGCCGGGCAGGCGGACCTTGCCCGGCTGGGGCCAGGGCTGGCTCTGCTGGCGCTGTCGCTGACGGTGGGCCTGGCCGCGGCGCGGGCCTTGGGGCCAGTGACGCTGCCCGCGGCCGACGCGGCGTGGCTGGTGCTGACGCCGCTGGATCGGCGAGCCGTGCTGAGCCGCTCCGCGCGGGCGCTGGCGATGGTCGCGCTGGTGGCGGGGGGCCTGCTGGGGCTGGGCCTGATCGCCGTACTGGGTGCGCCCGACCAGCTCGTCTGGCGGCTCGTCGGCGCGATGGTGCTGGGGTTGTCCGCGAGTGCGGGAGGGATGGCGCTGGCCGTGCTCGGCCAGGCGTCCCAGACCTGGCACGCGTGGCTGTCGGTGGCGCTGGCGGTGCTGCTGGTCGTGGCCGTGGTCGCGGCGTTCGGGCCGGTGCGGGCGCCGCTCGCCGCCATGGCGGGCGCGCCTGTGACGGCGGTGGCCGCCGCCGCCGCGGGCGCCGCGCTGTTCGCTGCTCTTCTGGTACGGCGTGCGTGGGTGATGCTCGGCCGGATGCCCGCCGGGCCCCTGCTGGCCGCCTCCACGAGGGCCGGGCAGGTGGCGACGGCGGCGGTGGTACTGGATCCCGGCGCGCTGGCCTGGATCGCCGAGGACAACCACTGGCGGGGCCGCAAGCTGCGCTCGGCGCGCTGGCCGTCGATGCCCGCGCCGCTCGCCATGGCGTGGCCGGACTGGCTCCGGCTCGTGCGCCGCCCGGGGCGGCTGGCGGTGGTGGCGGCCTCGGCCGCGCTGCCCGCCGTGCTCGCGCAGGCGGGCGGGGGCGGCGCGCTGGTGGGAGTGAGCGTGCTGGCCGGCGGGCTGGCCGTGGCCGCCACCGGCGTTTCCGGAGCCCGCAGGGACCAGGACAACCCAGCGCTGGCCCGGCTGCTCGGTGTGGGAACGCGACAGGCCCTGCTGGCACGGGCCCTACTGCCCGCGCTGCTCAGCGGCGGGTGGATCGCCGCGGCGCTGACAGCCGCCGACCCCGGAGGGTGGATCACGGCGGCACTGGCAGCCACCGAACCCGACAGTGGGTGGACTGCGGCTGCGCTGACGGCCACCGAACCTGGCGGTGTGGGCGCGTTGTGGCTGTTCGGGCCGTTGGTGGCGCCCGCGCTGGCGGTGGCGGCCCTGCGGATGGCCAGGAGGGCGCCGGTCGACCATTCGATGCCGGTCATCGACACGCCGGGCGGCGCCATCCCGACCGGGCCGATGCTCTGGGCGTTCACCGGGGTCGATCTGGCGCTGCTCGGCTGCCTGCCCGCCTTCGTGGCCCTGACGGCGCCACCTGCCGACCTCACCGCCCTGCTGGCCGCCCAGGCGCTCACAGGAGCCGCCGTGCTCATCGCCTACGTGCTGCGCGCCCGGCCACCCAGGGCCAGGTAGGAAGACCCGCCCGCTCGCAGTCCTGAGCGGCTCCCGCGGTCCCCGCTCGCGGTCCTGAGCGGGGACCGCGGTCCTGGGCGGCTACTTCTTGGACTTGTCGGCGCTGGAGTCGGTCGACAGGGCGGCGACGAAGGCCTCCTGGGGCACCTCGACGCGGCCGACCATCTTCATCCGCTTCTTGCCTTCCTTCTGCTTCTCCAGCAGCTTGCGCTTACGGGAGATGTCACCGCCGTAGCACTTGGCCAGGACGTCCTTGCGGATGGCGCGGATGTTCTCACGGGCGATGACGCGGGCGCCGATCGCGGCCTGGATCGGCACCTCGAACTGCTGCCTGGGGATCAGCTCGCGCAGCTTCTTGGCCATGTCCACGCCATAGGCGTAGGCCTTGTCCTTGTGCACGATGGCGCTGAAGGCGTCGACCGCCTCGCCCTGCAGCAGGATGTCCACCTTGACCAGCTCGGACTCCTGCTCCCCGGCCGGCTCGTAGTCCAGCGAGGCGTAGCCGCGGGTGCGGGACTTGAGCTGGTCGAAGAAATCGAAGATGATCTCGCCGAGGGGCAGCGTGTAGCGGATCTCGACGCGGTCCTCCGACAGGTAGTCCATGCCGAGGAGCTGGCCGCGCCGCCCCTGGCAGATCTCCATGATCACGCCGATGAACTCGGCCGGAGCCAGGATCGTCGACTTGGTGACCGGCTCGAAGACCTGCGCGATCTTGCCGCCGGTGGGGAACTCCGACGGGTTGGTGACGGTCAGCTCGCTGCCGTCCTCCATGATCACCCGGTAGACGACGTTGGGCGCGGTGGAGATCAGCGTCAGGCCGAACTCCCGCTCCAGCCGCTCACGGATGATCTCCATGTGCAGCAGGCCCAGGAAGCCGACGCGGAAGCCGAACCCGAGCGCCGCCGAGGTCTCCGGCTCGTAGATGAGGGAGGCGTCGTTGAGCTGGAGCTTGTCGAGCGCCTCGCGCAGCTCGGGATACTGGTCGCCGTCGATCGGATAGAGGCCGGAGAACACCATGGGGCGGGGGTGGTCGTAGCCGGCCAGCATCTCCTCGGCGGGCTTGACGACCGTGGTCACGGTGTCACCGACCCGCGACTGGCGCACGTCCTTGACGCCGCTGATCAGGTAGCCGACCTCGCCGACGCCCAGTCCCAGGTCGGACGGCTTGGGCTCGGGCGAGATGACGCCGATCTCGAGCGTCTCGTGGGCGGCCTTGGTGGACATCATGAGGATGCGCTCGCGCTTGCCCAGATGGCCGTCGATCACCCGCAGGTAGGTCACCACGCCCCGGTAGGTGTCGTACACGGAGTCGAAGATCAGCGCGCGGGCGGGCGCGTCGGCGTCGCCGACGGGCGAGGGGACCGTCTGGACCACGTGGTCGAGCAGCTCCCGCACCCCCACGCCGGTCTTGCCCGACACCCGCAGCACGTCGGAGGGGTCGCAGCCGATCAGGCCGGCCAGCTCCTCGGCGAACTTCTCCGGCTGCGCCGCCGGCAGGTCGATCTTGTTGAGCACCGGGATGATGTGCAGGTCGTTGTTCATCGCCAGGTAGAGGTTGGCCAGCGTCTGCGCCTCGATGCCCTGGGCCGCGTCGACCAGCAGGATCGCGCCCTCGCACGCCTGCAGCGAGCGGGACACCTCGTAGGTGAAGTCGACGTGGCCCGGAGTGTCGATCATGTTGAGCACGTGCCCGTCCCAGGGCAGCCGCACGGCCTGCGACTTGATCGTGATGCCGCGCTCGCGCTCGATGTCCATCCTGTCGAGATACTGGGCGCGCATGGAGCGGTCGTCCACCACCCCGGTGATCTGCAGCATCCGGTCGGCAAGGGTCGACTTGCCGTGGTCGATGTGCGCGATGATGCAGAAGTTGCGGATCAACGCGGGGTCGGTCTGGCCAGGCTGAGTGCGCACCGAAGTCCATTTCGACAGGGTTGAGGTCGAGCAGTCTTTCATGGTGACATGCCCGGGTGATTGCCCGAACCGTCATCCGCCGTGGCCTGCGCGTGCTCGCGCTTGCCTTGGCCGTCCTGGTCGCGCTGGTCGTCGTCATCGCCGGCGCGTTCCGCCTTCAGTTTACCGGCGCGCCGGAGGGCTGGGCGAAGAGCACCGGCAATGACGCCCTGTGGCTGGGTCACATGTGGGTCGACGGCCGCCGCACCGAGCAGGATGTGGCACGCCTCGCGACCCGGCTCCGCGCCACCGGCATCAAGGACCTGTACGTCCACTCCGGCCCGTTCGCCATGGACGGCCGCCTAGATCCGGCTAAATACCCCAACGCCGGAAATTTCGTCCAATGGGTGAAGAAACAACTACCCGGCATCCGCGTCTCCGCCTGGCTCGGCCAGAAAGTGGACCAGGGACGCCTGAACATGGCCGACCCGAAAGCCCGCCAGAACATCCTGAACGGCGTGGCCGCCATCATGAAGACCGGCTACGACGGCATCCACTACAACTTCGAGCCCCTGGACGACGGCGACACCGACTTCCTCGACCTGCTCGACCGGACCAGGCAGCACACGAGGCTGCTGTCCACCTCGACCCCGCAGATCGAGCCGTACCTCCTGATGCGCGTGGCCGCCAGAGCCACGCTCGACCACGACAAATACTGGTCCCAGGGCTACTTCAAGCAGGTCGTCGACCGCGTCGACCAGGTGGCCGTCATGTCCTACGACTCCGGCATGCCCCTGCAGAGCCTGTACGGCGGCCACGTCGTACGGCAGGCGGCACTGGCCCTCGACCTGGTCCCGGAGACCAAGAGCGTCTTCATCGGCGCCCCGGCCTACCATGACCACGGCATCTCCTGGAGCGACGCCGCCGAGAGCGTCGCCCTGGCCGCGCAGGGCGCCAAGCTGGCCCTGTCGGACCACGGCAGGCGCGAGCGGTTCGGCCTGGCGCTCTATGTGGACTTCGCCGCGACCGAGCAGGATTGGCAGGAATACTCGGCGCAGTGGCTATCCTGAAAGGCCACGACCCCGGGCGTTGATTTGAGCAGCCTCCTGGGTTATTGGTACTCTGTTCACTTGCGTGTGGCGCGCCCTCTCATCGAGCCCGCGCGCCCATCCATCACCCAGACTTTCACCGAGGCTTCTTCGTGGCGAACATCAAGTCCCAGATCAAGCGCAACAGGCAGAACGAGAAGGCCCGTCTGCGCAACAAGCATGTCAAGTCTTCGCTGAAGACCGCTGTCCGCAAGTTCCGCGAGGCTGCCGAGCAGGGCGACCTTGAGCAGGCCGTGACGCTGCAGCGCGTCGCTTCCCGTGAGCTCGACAAGGCCGTCAGCAAGGGCGTCATCCACAAGAACCAGGCCGCCAACCGCAAGTCGGCGATCGCCAAGCAGGCCTCGGCGCTCGCCGCCAAGTAGGCCCGCTCATCGGAGCGCCGCACTCCCCATCCGGGGTGCGGCGTTTTCTGTTGTCCGGACTTCGTAACTTTGTCACAGTTTCGATATCACATGCGCATCGCCGCAGCGTATCGGCTGCGTCACCGTTGAACGATCTCCTTGCCCTCCCCGGCCTCCCTCCCTGAGGGTTCCCCTATCGGGGTGAAGGGGATCGCATGCGGGGGCCGTTGGTCGTCAAGCGGGCGTTCAGCGAGCCGTTGCTCCTGCTGGCGGCGCTCGGCTCGATCCTGCTCGCCACCACCACCCTCGTCGCGCTGACGATGTACGCCTCCTCCATCGCCGAGGCCGGGGTCCGCCGGACGATGGAGACCGCGCCGCTGCGCCAGGTGGCCGTCACCATCGGCGCGCCGGTGACCGCCGAGACCTTCCAGGAACGCGACCGGGCCGTACGATCCCAAGTGGCCGCGGCCTTCACCGGCGCCACCGCCGACATCTCCACGAGCTTCCGCTCCGACTCCTACGTGATGCCCGGCCAGGAGCGCCGCAAGGTGCCCGAGCTGCTCAGGTTCGCCGGCCACGACGGCCTCGCCGAGCACGCCAAGCTGGTCTCCGGCGCCTGGCCGCGCCCCACCACGGGCCAGGACGGCACGGTCGAGGCCGCGATCTCCCTGTCGGCGGCGTCGGCGGCCGGGTTCGAGGCCGGCCGGGAGCTCACCGTCGAAAGCCGCCTCGACAGCGAGCCGGTCAAGGTCCGCATCACCGGCGTCTTCCAGCTCGACGACCCGTTCGGCGACCGGTGGGCCGGCGAGCCGCTGCTCAGCCGGGGCGTCGAAACAGGCGAGTTCACCACGTACGGCCCGCTCACGGTGGCGCGGGAGACGTTCCTGGCCCGCTTCGCCACCAACGTCAGCACCACCTGGACCGCCGTGCCCGATCTGCGGACGCTGACGCCCGAAGGGCTGCGCCCGCTGGCCGCCAGGGTCGCCGAGCTGCCCGGGACGCTCAAGGCGAACGGCTGCCCCACCTGCACCGCCGTCACCCGGCTGCCGGACATGCTCACCCAGCTCGACACCGCCTCCCTGGTGGCCCGCTCGACCATGCTGATCCCGGTGCTGCAGCTTCTGCTGCTGGCGACGTACGCGCTCATGCTCACCGCCCGGCTGCTCGCCGACCACCGGCGGATGGAGGTCGCGCTGCTGCGCTCGCGCGGCGCGGGCACACTGCGGCTGGCCACGCTGGCGGGCGGTGAGGCGCTGCTGGTGGCCGTCCCGTGCGCGCTCGCCGCGCCGTTGCTCGCGCCGCCGCTGCTCGGCCTGGTCAACGCGCTGCCGTGGATCGAGGCCGCCGGGGTACGGCTCGCGCCGGCGGCGGATCTGGGCACGTTCCTGGTCTCGGTCGCGGTGGCGCTGGCCGCGGCCGTGCTGCTCGTGCTTCCCGCCCTGGCCGGTGCGCGCCGTACCTATGTCGAGGAGCAGACCTCGCGCGGGCGCGGCGGCGGGCGCGGCCTGATGGAGCGGGCGGGCGCGGACCTGGCGCTGCTGGTGGTGGCGGCGCTGGCCATCTGGCAGCTGCAGCACTACGGGGCGCCCGTCACCGGCACCGCGGGCGGCACCCTCGGCATCGACCCGCTCATCGTCTCCGGCCCCGCGCTGGCGCTGCTCACCGGCGGCATGCTGGGCCTGCGGCTGGTCCCGCGCGCCGCCAGGCTGGCCGAGCGGCTCACCGCCAGGCGGCCGAGCCTGGCCCCCGCGCTCGGCGCGTGGCAGGTGAGCAGGCGCCCGCTCAGGTACGCCGGTCCCGCGCTGCTGCTGACCATGGCGATCGCGATCGGCATCGTGTCCATGGCGACGGCCGCCACCTGGCGCACCTCCCAGCTCGACCAGGCCCGCCATCAGGCGGGCGCGGACCTGCGGCTGTCCGGTCCACCTGATGGGCCGGAGCTGGGCACGTTCGGCCGGGGCAGCGCCTTCGCCGCGCTGCCGGGCGTCACGACCGCCTCGCCCGCCTTCCGGGGGCAGGCCGACGTCGGCGGCGAGACCGCCACCCTGCTCAGCCTGGACGCCGACCGGCTGACGCGGCTCCTCCAGCTCCGCCCCGACCTGTCGGCGCGGTCCGTGGGCGAGATGGCCCGCGAGCTCGGCGCGGGCCGTACCGACACCGGCGCGCTGACGCTGCCCGGCGAGCCCGCCCTGCTCACGGTGGAGGCGCACGCGGACCGTGAGCTGCCGCTGCGCGTGCAGCTCTCCGACGCGCTCGGCGTCTGGCGCGAGCTGCCGCTGACCGTGGCCGATCAGGACCGGCTCGGCGTGGACCTCAGGGCGCTGGCGGGCCGGAGCGGGAAGATCACCTACCCGCTGTCGGTTCGCGGCTTCGTCGCGACCCCGCCGGAGGAAGGGACGGCGAGCGTACGGCTGACGCGCCTGAGCGCCGACGGCCGTGACCTCGGCGCTCCCGAGGTGACGATCCGGGCGCAGGGCGCCCATCCGGTGGTGGCCGCCTTCGCCCCGCTCCCTGAGCCCGGTCCCCTGCCGGTGGTGCTGACCGCGGACCTCGCCGCCGCGAACAAGCTCGCGGCCGGTCAGACCGGGCAGCTCAGCCTCGACCGCCGGGTGATCGACGTCAAGGTGGCCGGGGTCGTCGAGCAGTTGCCCACCACGGAGCCCGGCCGGCCCGCCGTCCTCGTCGACTGGGCCACGCTGCAGGCCCACGGGCAGGTGGCGGGCCAGTCGCCCAGGCACGCCACCGAATGGTGGCTCGCCGCCGACGGCGGCGACACCGGCCCGGCCCAGGAGGCGCTCAAGCGCAGTCCGGAATGGGACGTCACCACGGTCGACCAGCGCCGGCTCGCCACCGAGCTGCGCGACGACCCGCTGGCGAGCGGCCTGCAGGGCGCGCTCATCCTCGGCTTCGCGGCCGCGCTGTTCTTCGCCGTCCTCGGCTTCCTCGTCAACGCCGCCGTGGCGGCCCGCGAGCGGATGGCCGAGTTCACGCTGCTGCGCGCGCTCGGCGTCGGCTTCGGGCAGATGTTCGGGCTGCTCGCGATCGAGCAGGCGTTCGTCATCGGCCTGTCCCTGGTCGCGGGCACCGCGCTCGCCGCCGTCGTGGGCGCCCTCGTGGTCCCGCACATCGTGCTGACCGGGCAGGCGTCGGCCGTCACCCCCGGCGTGCTGCTCGACATCCCGTGGCCGGCGACGGCGGCCATGCTGGCGCTGGTCACCGCCGTGCTGTTCGGCATCGTCGCGGGGCTGGCGCGCAGCCTGCGCGGACAGGGGCCGCGGAAGGGAGCGGCCCCGTGAGGCTTCTGTTGCTCGCCCGGGTGCATCTCGGCGCGGTGGCCGTCCTGCTCCTGCTCACGCTGAGCGCATGCCTGCTCGTGTCGGGCCTGCCCAGAGTCATGCAAGCGGCCTTCGACCAGGCACTCCGCGAGTCACTGGCCGGCGCCCCCGCACAACGCACGGACCTGACCGTGGCCTTGAGGTCGAACGGCGGCGACCAGGACCTGCGCGAGCCGGCCCTTTTCGAGGCCCAGGGCAGGCGGCTGCGCACGCTCGTGCCCGCCCCGCTCGACGGCCTGCTCGCACCGACCGGCCACGCCAGCGCCAAGACCTACGACACCCCGGTGTACGACTCGGGCGGGCTGATGTTCGTCAACCTCGGCTGGCTGTCCGACGGCGACCGGCGCGTCACCTGGGTCGAGGGCAGGGCGCCGCGCGGGGTGAGCCAGACGCGCTGGCGCGGGACGACCATCCCGCTCTTCGAGGTCGGCGTCGTGGGCGAGGCCCGGGACAGGATGGGGCTCGGCCTCGGCGAGACGAGGATCCTCGGTGAGAGCGACTTCGCCGCCGTCAAGATCGTCGGCATTTTCCGTGCCAAGGACGCCACCGACCGCTTCTGGAGCCACCACGGCGACGTCCTGAACGTCCGCCAGGTGCAGCCGACGGGCAAACTCGACCTGGAGCGCTACACCACCGCGCTGATCCCCGATGCGGCCCTGACCAGGCTCTCCGGCGACGATCGCAACCTCTCCTACCAGTGGGTCCTGCCGATCGACCACCGCTCGGCCGACGCGCTGGACGTACCCGGACTGAGCGTCGCGGTGGACGAGTTCGAGCGGCTGATGCGGCTGCAGCCCGGCATCTACCAGGCGAGCACGCTGGCGACCGGGCTGCCGACGCTGCTCGGCGGGTTCCTGACCGCGCTCGCCACCGCGCAGACCATCATGTTCCTGGTGCTCGGCGGGCTGCTGGTGGTCGCGCTCGGCGTGATCGTGCTGGCCGTACGGCTCCTGATCGAACGGATGGAGCACGGGCTCACCATGACCCGAGCGCGCGGCGGGTCGTTGCCGCAGGTCGTGGGGGTCGCCGCCGGGCTGACCGGACTCGCGGCCGGGTCCGGCGCGCTGGCCGGATACGCGCTGTCCCACCTCTTCCCCGGTCCAACGCTGCCGATCGTGCACCTGGGGCCGGTCGTCGTGCTCGGCACCGCGGTCGCGTACGCCGCCGCGCTGGTCGCCGTCACCCACCGGGCCCCGCTGCACGAGCGGCGCGACGACGTGGCGGCGGCCCGCCCCTCCGCCCGGCGGATCACCCTGGAGGCGCTGGTCATCGCCCTCGCGCTGGCCGGGGCGTACCTGCTGCGCACGCGCGGGCTCACCACCCAGGTGGCGCAGGAGGGGCAGGACCCGTTCCTGCTGCTGGTGCCGCTCGCGCTCACGCTCGCCGCCGCGCTGATCACCATGCGCTGCTATCCGTACCCTCTTCGTCTTTTCGTACGGCTGGCGGCGCGCATGCGACCGGCCGTCCCCTTCCTGGGGCTGAGCCGGGCCGCCAGGGCGCGCTCGTTCAGCGTGCTGCCGGTGCTGATCCTGCTGCCGGCGCTGGCCGTGTCGGTGTTCGCGTCGGTGATCTCCAGCGGCGTCTCCAGCACCCAGCGGCTGGCGGCGTGGCAGCGCGTGGGAGCGCCCATCAAGATCACATCGGAGCGTGAGCTGCCCGCCGACGCGGTCGAGCGCGTCCGGCAGGTGCCCGGCGTGACCCGGGTGGTGCCCGCGCAGACCGCCACGGTGCAGGTCGGCCACACGCCCGAACGGGCTCAGATCATCGCGGTCGACCTGGCGCGGTGGCGGGAGCTGCTCGCCGGCACGCCGATCGTCCTGCCCGCCACGCCCGCCGCCTCCGCCACCCCCGCCGTACCCGCCGTGCCCGCCGCCTCCGCCGGCATTCCGGCGCTGGTCTCGCCGGAGCTCCGCGGGCGCGGCACGTTCGAGATCGGCTGGCGGTCCCGGCTGCGGATCACCACGCAGGGGGTGATCGCCACGCTGCCGGGCTTCTTCACCGAGGGCAAGTTCATCGTCGTGCCGTTCGACGTCGATCGGCGCCCGGTGGTCAACACACTGCTGATCAGCGGTGACGCTCAGGAGGCTGCGCTGGCGCGGGCGGTCCCGCAGGCCAGGGTCGAGTCCCGGGCCGGCGTGCTGGCCGCCATCCAGCACGACCCGCTGACCAGCACGGTGAGCGGCACCCTGCTCGTGGTGACGGTCGCGCTGACCGGCTACGCGCTGATCGCGGTCGTCATCACGCTGGTGATCGGGGCCGCCGACCGGGCCAGGGCGCTGTCGTTCCTGCGCACGCTCGGCCTGTCGGACCGGCAGGCCGAGCGATTGACCGTACTGGAGATCCTGCCGATGATCCTCGTCACCACGCTGGCCGGCCTCGCGCTCGGCCTGGGCCTGCCGGCCGCGCTCGGACCCGGCGTCGACCTGTCCGCCTACGCGGGCGGCCTGCCCGTCGGCGACTACGAGCTCGACCTGATCACCCCTACCGCGCTGGCCGGAGGGCTCGCGGTCGTCGCCGTGCTCGGCGCCTACGCGCACACCGCCATCAGCCGCCGCCGCAGCCTCGGCGCCGTACTCAGAGTGGGGGACCTCACATGAACCCGACCCTGTCCGAACTGGAGGCGCGGGCCGGTGAGCGCAAGGCCGCCTTCGGCGGCGACGCGCACATCGTCTGCGACAACCTGGTGCGCATCTACAAGACCGAGGGCGTCGAAGTGGTCGCCTTGCAAGGCCTCGACCTGCTCATCCAGAAGGGTGAGCTGCTCGCCATCGTCGGCGCGTCCGGCTCGGGCAAGTCGACGCTGCTGAACGTGCTGTCCGGGCTCGACGTCCCCACCGCCGGGCTGGCCAAGGTCGGAGGCATGGACCTGCTCGCGATGACCGCCAAGGACCGGCTGCGGTATCGGCGCGAGGTGGTCGGCTTCATCTGGCAGCAGACCGCGCGCAACCTGCTGCCCTACCTGTCGGCGCGGGAGAACGTCGAACTGCCGATGAGACTGGCCGGTCGAGCCCGCCGGGGCCGGGCGGCGGAGCTGCTGGAGCTGCTCGGCGTCGGCTACTGCGCCGGCCGCAAAGCGCCCGAGATGTCCGGCGGCGAACAGCAGCGCGTCGCCATCGCGGTGGCGCTGGCGAACGCGCCGCAGCTCATCCTCGCCGACGAGCCGACCGGCGAGCTCGACAGCGAGACGTCGGAGGAGGTGTTCGACGCGCTGCGCAAGGCCAACCGGGAGCTGGGCGTGACCGTCGTCGTCGTCACCCACGACCCGCTGGTCTCGGAGCGGGTCGACCGCACGGTCGGCATCCGTGACGGGCGGACCAGCAGCGAGACGCTCAGGCACGAGGACGCGGCGGGGCAGATCGTCGCCGAGGAGTACGCCGTCCTCGACCGCGTCGGCCGGCTCCAGCTCCCCCGCGACTTCATGAACGCGCTCACCATGGAACGCCGCGTACGCCTTGAGCTGGAATCCGACCATATCGGCGTATGGCCGGCCCGAGAGGAGCCCTCCGATGAGCAGTGAGCCCTTGGTCGTCGCCGAAGGGCTGCGCAAGGTCTACCGCAGCGGCCCCAAAAAGGTCCTCGCCCTGCGGGAAGTGTCCTTCGAGGCGTTCCCCGGAGAGCTGATCGCCATCCGGGGACGGTCCGGCTCGGGCAAGACCACCCTGCTCAACCAGATCGGCGGCCTGGACCGGCCCGACGCGGGGCGTGTGCTCGTGGCCGGGCACGAGGTGACCGCGCTGGCGGAGAACGACCTGCTGGCGCTGCGGCGCGACGTGGTGGGGTTCGTGTTCCAGTCGTTCGGGCTCATCCCGGTACTGTCGGCGGCCGAGAACGTCGGCGTCCCCATGCGACTGGCGCGCACACCCGCACGGGAACGAGACGAACGCGTGCGCATGCTCCTCTCCCTCGTCGGCCTGGAGCAGCACGTGAACCAGCGTCCCTACGAGCTGTCCGGCGGCCAGCGGCAGCGCGTCGCCATCGCCCGCGCGCTCGCCAACCGCCCCCGCCTGCTCATCGCCGACGAGCCGACCGGGCAACTCGACTCACAGACCGGTCGCCAGATCATGCAACTGCTGCGCGCCCTGGTCCACAGCGAGGGCGTCACCGCCCTGGTCGCCACCCACGACCCCAACCTCATCACCCTCGCGGACCGAGTCCTGGAGCTCACCGACGGCACCCTCCACGAGCCCACCCTCCAAAAGACCTAGCCCCTACAGATCAGCCCCCAACCCCTCCCACCCTGTACGAGCCCTCCCACCCTGTACGAGCCTTCGCCCTCGTACCGAGCTCCCCGATCCTGTACGACCTATCGCAGGCCAGGACCAGCACCGTTCTACGGGATCGGACGAGTGTGCGGCCTCCGGTCCATGAGGTCGGGCAGCGCGAGCCCGGAGCAAGCGGCTCAGAGGTGCGGCGGTCAGCGGCCGGTGCGGCTCGCCACGATGACCTGGACGGTGTGTTCGAGTGCGTAGGCCGGGTCGGCGCCGCCGCCCTTGACCTGCTCGTCAGCGTCGGCCACCGCCTGCATGGCGTCGGAGAGCCCCTCGGGGCCCCAGCCGTTGAGCTGCCGCTTGACCCGGTCGATCTTCCACGGCGGCATCCCCAGATGGCTGGCCAACTGCCCCCCGCGCAGGTTTCGAGGTGCGCCGCCCACCTTGGCGATGGACCGCAACCCGCCGGCCAGCGCGCTCACCAGCAGGACGGGGGCGACCCCGGTGCCGAGCGCCCACCGCAACTGCTCCAGCGCCTCCCCCAGCCGCCCCTCGACCGCCGAGTCCGCCACATTGAACCCGGTGACCTCGGCCCGCCCCTTGTGATAGCGGGCCACCGCATTGAGGTTGATGGTCTTGTCCTGCGTGTCGAACGTCAGCTGACCACAGGCCGCCGCGAGCTCCCGCAGATCATTGCCCACCGCGTCGAGCAGCGCCTGAGCCGCATCCGGCGAGATGTTGCGCCCCGCCCTCTTGACCTCGCTCTTGACGAAGTCGAGCCGATCTCCGGCCTTGGTCACCTTGCTGATGGTGACGACCTTGGCCCCGGCCTTCTTGACCCCGTCGACCAGCGCCTTCCCCTTGACCCCGCCCGGATGCGCCAGCACGAGCACCACGTCGTCGGAGGGCCGCTTGGCATAGGCCACGACCTCGGCGATGACATCCTTCACCAGATCCTGCGCCGACCGAATCACCACCACGATCTGATCCCCGAACAGGGAAGGCGACGTCAACTGCGTCAGCTCACCGGTCGCCACCTTGGATCCGGCCAGATCATGCACCTCCGCCCCGGCCCCGCCGGCCCGCGCCGCCGTGACAACGGCCGCCACCGCCCGCTCGGCCAGCAACTCCTCATCGCCAACCACCAAGGTCACAGGTGCTGGATCGGTTCCCGCCATGTCCAGCAGCATGCCACGCCCGACCGACAACCTGGAACTCACCGCATCCTGCAGACCCATGCCGAAGCCGACGCCCGACCAACAACACCTGATCGATGAGCGCCACCAGGCACCGCCCGACAGAACCGTTACCGGCCCCGGCCGACAGAAGCCTTCCCGGCCCCGCCCGACAGAGGCGTTACCGGGCCCCGCCCGACAGAGCATCGTGGCTACGGTCCATCCGCGTCAGGCGTCGCCGCCCAGGTCCTGCATGAGCCACCCGGGCGTATCGAGCCGGCCTGTGTTGTTTCCGAGGAGCCGGCGAAGCGTGTCCTCGAGGCCCTTGATGGCGTCCGCACTCACCTGCTGCTCCCACTGCTCGCGCAGTTCGTCGAAGATCGCTTCACCCTCGCGCAACATCGCGAGTCCGTGCTCGGTGACGTGGAGGCGGATCCGCCGCCTGTCGGTCGGATCCGGCTCGCGCCGCACGAAGCCGCGTTCCTCCAGCCCGGCGATCGTCTTCGCCGCCGACTGCTTGGCGATGGACATCCGCCGGCCGAGCTCGGAGGCATTGTCAGCGCCGGACAGGATCGCCCGCAGAGCGAAGTCGTGCACCGGCCGGACGTCTTCGTACCCGCGCGCGGCGAGTTCCGCGGTCGCGCGGTCGGCGAGGGCGCGGAACCCGCCGAGCAGGAGCAGGGCGAGGTCGGCTCCGGATCGGGACATGGGGTCAGCCTATAGAGCCTTTGACAAAGACAGCTTGGCTGTCTACTGTCATCGACAGCCAAGCTGTCGACCTGGGTCGACCTGAGGAGTTACGCATGTCCACCATCACGCCTGCCGGCGCTACCATCCCCGGCGTCACCCACCATCTGGCCGACGTCAACGGCACCCGGCTGCACTATGTCGCGGCCGGAACCACCGGCTCTCCGATCTTGCTCGTGCACGGATGGCCGGAGACGTGGTGGGCTTTCCACAAGCTGATCCCGCTGCTGGCCTCGACGCACCGGGTCTTCGCCGTCGATCTTCGCGGGTTCGGCGACTCGAGCAACACCGACGGTGGCTACGACGAGGCCACCTTGGCCGAGGACCTGCACCACCTGGTCGGGCATCTGGGCTCCGGCCCGGTCCACGCCCTGTGCCAGGACATCAGCGGGGGTCCGGGCTTCCGCTTCGCCTCCGCGCATCCTGACGAGGTGCTGAGTCTCACCGCGATCGAGACGACCCTGGCCGGGTACGGGCTCGAGAGCCTCGCCGACGTCAACCACGGCGGCTCGTGGCACGTCGGGTTCCTCGGCGCCCCGGGCATCCCGGAAATGCTCCTGCCCGGCCACGAACGGCAACTGCTCGCCGACTGGGCCTACCCCATGATGACCGCGGCAAAGGACGCCGTCACCGACGCCGACATCGACGAGTTCACCCGGTCGTACGCGCGCCCCGGCGGGTGGCGCGGCACGGCCGGCCTCTACCAGTCCGCCTTCTTCTCCGACGCGGGCAGGACCAAGGCCTTGACCGAGACGCATCCCCTGACCGTGCCGGTCCTCACCGTCGACGCGGCCGGCGCCCCCTTCACCGAGCGGACCTTCCGCCAGGTGGCCGCGGGCGACGTCACCTCGGTACGGCTTGAGGGAGTCGGCCATCTCGTGGCACAGGAAGCCCCCGAAGCCCTCGCCGCCGCCATCCTGAACTTCGTGGAGCGCGTCGACAACGGCTGATCAGCACGAGGTGACGCGCCGTCCCCGGACCTCACCGCATCTCGGTGCCCCGAGCCACCACCGCCAGGCCGGTGCCGGAGGTGACGATGGCGAGGTCGCCGGATTCGTCGGTGCGGTAGGTACGGGCCCCGAGGTGGCGCAGCGCGGCCAGCGTCTTGGGGGCGGGGTGGCCGTAGCCGTTGTCCTTCCCGACGCTGACCAGCGCGGCGCGCGGCTTGACCGCGTGGAAGAAGGCGGGGACCTGGCGCGGCGAGCCGTGATGGGGCACTTTCAGGATGTCGGCCTGCGGTAGTGGGCCGCGGAGCAGGTCTTCCTGGGCCTCGGACTCGATGTCGCCGCTGAGGAGGGCCGAGCCCGTGGGCCAGCGTACGTGGATCACGACACTGGAGTTGTTGGCGGCGCTGCCCTCTCCCTGCCCGTCCGTTCGGGCGTTCGCCGGGTCGGGGGCGAGGACGGTCAACTCGGAAGGGCCGAATCGCCATCTCGTGCCGGGCTGCGCGGTCCATGTCGGGATGCGGCGGCGGGCGAGGTCCGCGGTGAGATGGGCGCCCTGTGGTGAAGGGTCGCGGTACGGGCTGGTCAGGACGGCCCCTACGCGCCTGTGCCGGAGCACGCCCGTGAGGCCGTTCACGTGATCGGCATGTGGGTGTGTGAGGATCACCAGCGGCACGTCGCGGATGCCGATTCTGCGTAGGCAGCCGTCCATCACGGAGGGGTC
This sequence comes from Nonomuraea glycinis, assembly GCF_035920485.1. Lineage (GTDB taxonomy): Bacteria > Actinomycetota > Actinomycetes > Streptosporangiales > Streptosporangiaceae > Nonomuraea > Nonomuraea glycinis. The sequence goes on along the minus strand of NZ_CP109166.1, from coordinate 5,379,691 downwards.
CGGGCCGGCGTCGACGACCACCGCCTGCTGTGGACCTGCCGCGATCACCAGACCGTCGCCCTGGCCGACGTCACACATCACCATCAGCCACCCCGGAGGCGGCCAGGGGGCGACGATCGGCCGTAGGACGAGCATCGCGACCAGAGCCGCTCCGACCACCGTCAGGGTGACCGTCCGCCACGCGCGCCGCCTCATCACCGGCACCGCCACGGCTACGACGACCGCCAGCAGGACCAGCCCTGCCAAGCCTGCCGGCCACGGGAGGTTGGCCATGGGCACGTTCGCGGCCCACCGCGCCACCATGATGATCCAGCCCACCGCGTATCCCGCCGGGATCACCAGCAACTGGGCGGCCTCGGGCCAGAAGGGTGCGATCAGAGCGGCGACGAACCCGAGTAGGGTCGCGGGCGCCACCGCCACTCCGGCGAGCAGGTTGGCCGGCACGGCTATGAGGCTCACCTGCCCCGCCATGAGCACCAGCACAGGCGTGACGGCAGCCTGCGCCGCCGCGGACACCGCAACAGCCTCCGCCACCCACCGAGGCAACCGAGGCCGGCGTCTCCTCACCTCACCAATGGGCTGCTCCGAACCAATGGGCTGCTCCGATGCCGTCACGCGCATCTTCTCGGGCGTGCTCACCGTGGTGCGGATGCCATTGCCCCCGATGCCGTCGTCTGCGGTGGAAGTTGCTGGGGTGGAGGAGTTCCTGTCTGAGGTTGTGGGGTGAGGGTCGGTCAGGCGAGTGCGCCAGCGGGCGGCCAGGAGGAGGATGCCCGCGGTGGCGGTGACTGACAGGGCGAAGCCGTAGGAGTGGGCCAGTTCGGGGGCGAACAGGATCAGCAGGAGGACGGTGGCCGAGAGCGCGGCCATGCCGTCCTTGGCGCGGCCTGTGCCGAGGGCGGCGGCTGCTACCAAGCCCATGAGGAGCGCTCGCAGGACGCTGGGCGATGGTCGGGCCACTATGGCGAAGGCGAGCATGGCGAGGGCCGCGAAGGCGGCTCGCGGGGCCAGGGGCAGGCCCGCCAGGCGGGAAAGGGCCAGGGCGGCACCCGCGACGATGGCAAGATTTGCGCCGCTTACGGCATTTAGGTGGCTTAGTCCTGCTTCTTGGAGGTCCGAGTTCACCTGCCGGTCCATACGGGAGACGTCGCCTACCACCAGGGCGGGGAGGAGGCCGCGCTGATCCGGCGGAAGGATGTCGGCGGCCGTGCGGAGGCCTTGCCGGAAAGCGCCCGCTACGGTCTGGATCGGCGAAGGGGGCGTGAGGATCTGGGGTGGCTCTCGAACCAGGAGAACGGCGGCCGTCAGGGTGCCCGAGGTGGGTGCGGCGAGGCGGCCCGATACGCGCAGGCGTTGACTGGGCAGGAGGTCACGCCACTCGGCGCCGTTGGCGAACACGACGATCGGGGTGTGGACGGCCATGCGTTGGCGTCCGGTTCGGAGTGATTCCAGGGTGGCCTCGGCTATGACGCTGTCCCGGGTGAAGTAGGCGGTCGTGGAGCGTCTGATCTTGGGGTCGTTCGTCAGGGTTATCTCGGCGGTCACGGTCGCGCTCCTGACCGCCAGCGCGGCCGTCGGGCCCGTGGTGACCGCGTGGACGCGCAGGGCGATCGAGGCGGCGGTGGCCGCTACACAGATCAGGACGGCGATGGTCACGTTGCGGCCGGAGGATGGGCGGGCCAGCCAGGCGGCGGACCCGGCACCGGCTGTGGCCAGGGCCGCCACCGTCGCGCCGACCGCTGCTGGGCAGCCGAGGAGAACGAGAGCGCCGGCCCAGGCCGCCAGTGCGGGAAGGATGAGCGGCCAGAAGCGACCGGAGACGACGACGTCGCTCAGCTCCCCGTCGGGAGGATCGGCAGCCGGAGGGCCGGCTCCGGTCTTCGGGCGCGATGAGTCGCAGGGCGCAGTCGACGCAACCCAGGCGGCAGCCGAAGGTGCGTTCATCCCGGCACGTGCGCGGTCGACGGGTGGAGGCATGTCAGACGCGTACCTTCGGCTTGATCTCCTCGTATTTCTTTGCTCCTATGCCGCTTACGTCGCGGAGTTGGTCGACCTTGGTGAAGGCGCCGTGGGTGGTGCGGTAGTCGATGATGCGGGCGGCCAGGACCTCTCCCACGCCCGGCAACTGCTCCAACTGGTCGGGGGTGGCGGCGTTCAGGTCCAGGACGGCTGCTTCTGGTGGGGTGACGCCGGCAACCGCAGCCGGGGCGGTGGCGCCCACCAGGATCTGCTCACCGTCCGTCAGGCGTCTGGCCAGGTTGACCGAGCCGAGGGGCGCTCCTTTGCGCACGCCTCCGGCGGCCGTGACCGCGTCGGTCACTCGGGCGCCCATGGGGAGCGAGTAGACGCCTGGTCTGCGCACCTTGCCGGTGACGTGGACCGTCACCTGAGCCGTCGGGGAGGATCGGGGTGAGGCGGCGGGTGAGGCGGCGGGTGAGGCGGCGGGCTGAGGGCTGGAGATGGGCGTGGGGGCGGCCAGTGGCTCCGGGGTGGGCTGGGAGCGCCAGAGGAAGAAGCCCGCGACGAGCACGGCGACGGCGGCCAAAGCCAGCAGAGCTCGCAGCCCCGGCCTGCCTGGGTCCAGCGCCGAGGTGCTCACGGCCGCGCGGAACGCCTGGAAGGTGGCCGGCACCTGGGCGAGAAGGGGAGCGCGCTCAGGATCGGTGATGGATCGCAGCCGGGACTCGGCTATGGCCCGCTCCGCGGTGGGATCTGAAGTGCGCACGGCGGAGAACCTACGTGGCAGCTCACCCTACGCATCCAGCCGAACAGCGTTCTGTGGACAACCGGCACAGCCGCCAGCCGCCTTGGGGACAACGAGAGACAAGAATGATCAGTTCGGAAACCGACCACTTATAGACGGCGGCACGGTCAAGTCGAGGTGACCGTCAGTCCCAGCATGCCCGGTCCCACGTGGACTCCGACCACCGCTCCCATCTCCACCACCTGTGACCTCACCAGCCCAGGCAGCCGTTTGCTCAGCCGTTCGGCCAGGGAGGCGGCGCGGTCCGGGGCCGCCAGGTGCTGGACCGCGATCTCCACGGCCCCCTCCCCCGCCGCCCGCACCGCCAGGTCCTCCAGCCGGGAGATGGCCCGGCTGGAGGTGCGTACCTTCTCCAGCAGCGAGATGCGCCCGTCCACCAGATGCAGCAGCGGTTTGATCATGAGGGCCGAGCCCACCAGCGACGCCGCGGCCCCGATGCGGCCGCCCCTGCGGATGTACTCCAGGGTGTCGACGTAGAAGAACGAGCGGGTCCGCTCGGCGCACCGCCGGGCGGCCTCCGCCACCGACTCCAGGGGGTCGCCGGCCGCCGCGGCGCGGGCCGCCGCCAGGACCGGGTAGCCGAGGCCCATCGCGATGGAGCGGCTGTCGATCACCTCGACCGGCACGGGGGCGTCCGCGGCCGCCGCGAAGGCGGAGTGGACCGTACCGGAGAGCTCTCCCGACAGGTGAATGGAGACGACGCCCGTCGCACCGGCCGCGGCGAGCTCCTCGTAGCACTGCGCGAAGCGCGCGGGTGCAGGCCGCGAAGTGGTCGCTAACGCCAAATCTCCGGAAAAATCCCACTCATCGCAGGACTTGTCCTCGCAGATCACTTGTACGGGGACAGCTCTGATGCCCGGAAGGTCGGCCAGATATGCGGTGGAATCGGTGACTACGGCGACGGCTGGCGACATGAACCGAGGTTAACTACTGGACCGGAGTCCCACCCCGCCAGACCCGGCGCGGCTTGAGTCCGAAGGACCAGGCGAAGGCGCCCTCGTGGTCGGCGTCCCACTGGACGATGTCCGCCAGGCGGCCCGGCGCCAGGACGCCGCGGTCGGGAGCGCCGAGCACGTTGGCGCCACCGAGCGTGGCGGCGCGCAGCGCGTCGTTGACGCTCATCCCGAACGCCGACACGGCCATCGCGATGACCAGCGACATCGAGGTGATGCCGCAGTGTCCCGGGTTGTGGTCGCTGCCGAGCGCGATCTGCACGCCGTGCTTCATCATCTGGCGGACGGGCGGGAGGTTGCCGCTCTGGAGCGCGGTGGCCGGGCAGACCACGGCGGGCACGCCGTAGCGGGACATGATGGCGATGTCCTCGTCGGACATGTGGTGCAGCCCGTCGGCGGAGGCGCAGCCGAGCTCGGCGGCGAGCTGAACGGCGCCGCGCCGGCTGAACTGGCCCCCGTGGATGCGCGGCAGCAGGCCGACGTTGCGGCCCGAGGCGAGCACCCAGCGGGACTCCTCGGTGGTGAAGTGGCCCTCGTCGCAGTAGACGTCCACGCTGTCGGCGCCGGCCGCCGCCGCGTCGGCGCACCAGGCGCCCACGGCCTCGACGTATTCACGCTGGCGGCCGAAGTATTCCGGCGGGACCACGTGCGCCGCGAGGAAGGTGACGTGCACCCGCGGCATCATCGGCTCCTTCTCCAGCTCGCGCAGGAGCCGCACGTCGGCGAGCTCGCCGTCGCGGGTGAGGTGGTAGCCGGTCTTGGCCTCGACGGTCGTGGTGCCGGCCAGCAGCCAGTCACGCAGGCGTTCGCGTACGCCGTTGCAGAGCGTCCAGGGGTCGGTGCCGCGGGTCACGGTGACGGTGGAGCCCACGCCGCCACCAGCGGCGGCGATCGACGCGGAGGTGGAGCCGCCGGTGCGGATGGCCAGCTCGGCGTAGCGGTTGCCGGCGTAGACCGGGTGGGTATGGGCGTCGATGAGGCCGGGCGTGACGAGCGCGCCGCCCAGGTTTTCGACATGATCGACGTCCACGATGTCGTCGACGACACCAGGCACGCTCTGCGGCAGGTCGGGCGCCCGCCCGACCCACGCGATGCGATCGTTGTGCACGAGGATGGCCGCGTTGCTGAGGACTTCGTTGCCGGTCCAGAGGCGGCCGATGTTGGTCAGAAGCCGAACGGTCACCGCATCACCGCCCCACGCTTGAGCAGCACACAGCGCACGGCTGCCTGCGCCGCGCCCACTGAGTCCGCTCCGGGTCCGGACGACATGGGGGGTCTCCTGCTCTCATCCGCGAAAAACCTGCGGTGACCGTATCGCTGGACTCATGATCCGGCGATTTCAGTTCAGTTACGTTATTTCACAGGTGCGCTCGCTGTACAGGGTTATTCGGAAGAAAGCTCACTGATCCCAACCGTCACCCTGCCACACCTTCGCCCACGGACTCCCGCGTGTTTCCTGGATCGCAGAAGTCATCATCCGAAACCTGTGCCTTAGATCGGTAAGGCTGCGCTAATCCTAGCAATCCCAGCGTTGCGGGACCACTACGGCATTTGGGCAGCCCTGCGCCCTTTCGAGCGAGAGCTGCCCAGGCGTCCCTCTAAGCGACGCGTTCGACCGGCTTGCCGACCCGCGCCAGCTCCTGGTGGAGGCTGGGCAGCACGCGGGCGTGCAGGATCGTGCCGTCGGCGACGTGGTCGACCGAGATCACTTCGCCCTCCTTGTGAGCGCGCGAGATCAGGTCACTCCTGTCGTACGGGATCAGCAGCGAGATCTCGTGGTCCAGCTGGGGCATCCGGCGCTCGATGAGCTCCATCAGCTCGCCGATCCCGGTGCCCGTGCGGGCGGAGACCACGATGCTGTCCCGTTCGCGCCTGGCGATCCGGTCGAGCACCTCCTGGTCGGCGGCGTCGGCCTTGTTGATCACCACGATCTCGGGCACGTCGCTCGCGCCTTCGATGGTGGCGAAGACCTCGCGCACGGCGGCGAGCTGGCCCTCGGGGTCGGGGTGCGAGCCGTCGACCACGTGCAGGATCAGGTCGGCGTCGGCGACCTCCTCCAGCGTGGACCGGAACGCCTCCACGAGCTGCGTGGGCAGGTGGCGCACGAAGCCGACCGTGTCGGCGATCGTGAACACCCTGCCTTCGGGCGTGCGCGCGCGGCGTACGGTCGGGTCGAGGGTGGCGAACAGCGCGTCCTCCACCAGCACGCCCGCACCGGTGATCCGGTTGAGCAGCGAGGACTTGCCCGCGTTGGTGTAGCCGGCGATGACCACGGCGGGCACCTCGCGCCGCTGGCGCCGGCCCCGCATGGTGTCGCGGGAGGTGGACATGTCCTTGATCTGGCGGCGCAGCTTGGCCATCCGCTCGCGGATGCGCCGGCGGTCCAGCTCGATCTTGGTCTCACCGGGGCCACGGCCGCCGATGCCGACGCCGCCCGCGGCGCGACCGCCGACCTGGCGCGACAGGTTGCCACCCCAGCCACGCAGGCGCGGCATGAGGTATTGCAGCTGGGCCAGCTCGACCTGGGCCTTGCCCTCGCGGCTCTTGGCGTGCTGGGCGAAGATGTCGAGAATCAGGGCGGTGCGGTCGATGACCTTCACCTTCACCGTCTCCTCGAGCTGGCGGAGCTGGCCGGGGCTCAGCTCGCCGTCGCAGATCACCGTGTCGGCGCCGGTCGCCTCGACCACGTCACGCAGCTCCAGTGCCTTGCCGGAGCCGATATAGGTGGCGGGGTCCGGGAACTGGCGACGCTGGATGAGCCCTTCGAGCACCAGGGAGCCGGCGGTCTCGGCCAGGAGCCGCAGCTCCTGGAGCGAGTTCTCGGCATCGGTGCTGGTCCCGGAGGTCCAGACGCCCACCAGGACGACTCGCTCGAGCCGCAGCTGGCGGTATTCGACCTCGGAGACATCCTGGAGTTCGGTGGAGAGGCCCGCCACGCGGCGCAGCGCCTGGCGCTCCTCGAGGTCCATGTCGCCGTTCTCGAACTCGTCGAGCGCGGAGTATTCGTGCATTCGTGTCATCTCTAATAGGCAACGTCTGGACACCTCAGTGTCTTCCCCGATGGTGACACGACATCCCAGAAGTAATCACCTGGTTATCCCGCGAGCACGTTGACGTCCCCGGAGCCGACGGTGAGCCGCAGCTTGCGCGGGGAGTTCGGGTCCTTGTCGACCGCCACGTTCTCCTCGCCGGAGCCCACGTCGGTCTTGACGTCGTAGGCGCCGCCGGGCACGTGCAGGGTCACGTCACCGGAGCCGGCCTCCAGCTCCGCGCTGTCGGGGGCGGTGGTGTACTTCAGCTCGATGTTGCCCGATCCCGCCTCGGCGACGACCTTCTTGCCGGCCAGGCCGGAGGCGTCCACGTCGCCGGAGCCCGCGGTGAGGTTGAGCGGGCCGGTCAGGGACCTGAGCGTGATGTCGCCCGAGCCGGCGTCGGCGTCCACCTGCAGCCCCTTGGGGATCTCGATCTTGTAGTTGACGCTGCAGTTGCCCCAGCTCTGCGCGCAGTCGTACCTGATGAACAGGGTGTCGCCGTCGACCGAGTGCTGGGCGTCGGGCTTGCTGTCGCGCCACTGGAGCGTCTCGACCACGCGGATGGCGTTGCCGTCGGTCTCGGTGATCACGGTGTCGCCGGACCCGCTCTTGACGTGGAGCCTGGTCACCTTGTCCGTCACCTCGTAGCTGACGGTGTCCTGGTTGGCCGGGCCGCCGAGGCCAGCGAGGCCGCAGCCCGACAGCAGTGCGGCGGAGGCGAGGAGTCCACCCGCGATCGCGATCGTCTTCATGCCTTGAATGATCGCCCGTGTTCGGTCCCGCACACATCGGGGATGCCCCGGAACACCACCCGGGGTAACCCCCGCCTTTGACCCGTGGAACCCCTATGGCGTAGCTTCCCTTCCATAATACAAAACTTGGTTTCCACAGAGTGGAAAAGAGGACCCATGGAGATCACCGGCCCGATGCTCGACCGGTTCGACGAGATCCTGACGCCGCAGGCGCTGGACTTCGTGGCGGCTCTGCAGCGAGAGTTCGGCGCCAGGCGCCTGGAGCTGCTCGACGCCCGCCAGGCGAAGCAGGCGGAGCTGTCGGCGGGCGGCACGCTGGACTTCCTGCCGGAGACCAAGGCGGTCAGGGAGGGCGAGTGGCGGGTCGCGCCGCCGGCTCCCGGCCTGGAGGACCGCCGCGTGGAGATCACCGGCCCGGTGGACCGCAAGATGACCATCAACGCGCTCAACTCCGGCGCCAAGGTGTGGCTGGCCGACTTCGAGGACGCCAACTCCCCCCTGTGGGCCAACTGCGTCAGCGGCCACCTCAACCTGCGGGACGCTCTCGACCGGACGATCGACTTCGAGAGCGGCGGCAAGACCTACGCGCTCAAGCCGGACGCCGAGCTGGCCACGGTCGTGGTCCGGCCGCGCGGCTGGCACCTGGACGAGAAGCACGCCCTGGTCGACGGGCGGCCGGTGGCGGCCTCCCTGTTCGACTTCGCCCTCTATTTCTTCCACTGCGCCCAGCGGCAGCTCGACAAGGGGCGGGGACCTTACTTCTACCTGCCGAAGCTGGAGTCGCACCTGGAGGCGCGGCTGTGGAACGAGGTGTTCGTCCGCGCGCAGGAGCTGCTGGGGATCCCGCAGGGCACGATCAGGGCGACCGTGCTCATCGAGACCTACCCGGCGGCGTTCGAGATGGAGGAGATCCTCTACGAGCTGCGCGACCACTCGGCGGGGCTGAACGCGGGGCGCTGGGACTATCTGTTCAGCGTGATCAAGAAGTTCCGCACCCGGGGCCGCGAGTTCCTGCTGCCGGAGCGCAACGCGGTGACGATGACGGCGCCGTTCATGCGCGCCTACACCGAGCTGCTCGTGCGTACGTGTCACAAGCGCGGCGCGCACGCGATCGGCGGGATGGCGGCGTTCATCCCGTCGCGCCGCGACCCCGAGGTGAACGCGACGGCGCTGGAGAAGGTGCGCGGGGACAAGACGCGCGAGTCCGGTGACGGCTTCGACGGCTCCTGGGTGGCCCACCCCGACCTGGTCCCGGTCTGCCGGGAGGTGTTCGACGGCGTGCTCGGCTCCGCGCCCAACCAGCTCGACCGGCTGCGCGAGGACGTCAGCGTCTCGGCCGCCGACCTGCTGTCCGTCTCGGAGACGCCGGGCGACATCACCGAGACCGGGCTGCGCAACAACGTGGACGTGGCGCTGCGCTATCTGGCCGCCTGGATGGGCGGGCTCGGCGCGGTGGCGATCCACAACCTCATGGAGGACGCGGCCACGGCGGAGATCTCCCGGTCGCAGATCTGGCAGTGGATCCACAACGACATCACCCTCGCCGACACCGGCGCGCCGGTGACCAAGGAGCTGGTCGAGCGGATCATCGCGGAGGAGCTGGCGAAGATCGCGGCCCAGCCGGGTTACGACGAGGAGCTGTACGGCCAGGCGACGGCGCTGTTCACGGAGGTGGCGCTGGACGACGACTTCGCCGACTTCCTGACGCTTCCCGCCTACGCCCGCATGCCGTAGGTGTCGCCATATATTTACGGATATAGGGCGAGCATGCGGGAGGCGTCATGCTGGACACGCTGATCGAGGAGCTGCGTGGCGTGCTGCCCGCCGAGTGGGTGATCACCGACCCGGTGCGGCTGCGTACCTACGAATGTGACGGACTCACCTACCATCGGGCCACGCCCGGCGTGGTCGTGCTGCCGGAGACGGCGGAGCAGGTCGCGCGGGTTGTCAGGCTCTGCGGCGAGTTCGCGGTGCCGTTCGTGGCCCGGGGGTCCGGCACCGGCCTGTCCGGTGGCGCGCTGCCGCGCGAGGACGGCGTGCTGATCGTCACCTCCAGGATGCGCCGCATCCTGGAGGTGGACCTGCCCAACCGCCGGGCGGTGGTGGAGCCGGGCGTCACCAACCTGGCAATCACCGAGGCGGTGCGCGACCAGGGCTACTACTACGCGCCCGACCCCTCCAGCCAGCAGATCTGCTCCATCGGCGGCAACGTGGCGGAGAACTCCGGCGGCGCCCACTGCCTGAAGTACGGCTTCACCGTCAACCACATCGAGGCCTGCGAGATCGTCACCCCCGACGGCGACCTGGTGACGCTCGACCGGATGGACCCCGGCTACGACCTGCTCGGCGCGTTCGTCGGCTCCGAGGGCACGCTGGGCATCGCGACCAAGATCACTGTACGGCTGAGCCGCGCGCCCCAGGCGGTCACCACGGTGCTGGCCGCCTTCGAGAGCATCGAGCAGGGCGGCAAGGCCGTCTCGGCGATCATCGGCGCGGGCATCGTGCCCGCCGCGATCGAGATGATGGACGCCCTGGCCATCGAGGCGGCCGAGGCGGCGGTGGCCTGCGCCTACCCGGCCGGCGCCGGCGCGGTGCTGATCGTGGAGCTGGACGGGCCCGCCGTCGAGGTCGAGCGGCAGTTCGAGCGGCTGCGGGAGATCTGCTCCGACGCGTTCGAGCTGCGGGTGGCGGCGGATCCGGCGGAACGGGCGGCGATCTGGAAGGGCCGCAAGTCGGCGTTCGCCGCCGTCGGGCGGATCAGCCCTGCCTACATCGTGCAGGACGGCGTGGTGCCGCGCACCTCGCTGCCCCGGGTGCTGGCCGAGATCGACCGGCTCTCGGCCGCGTACGACATCAGGGTGGCCAACGTCTTCCACGCCGGTGACGGCAACCTGCACCCCTTGGTGCTGTTCGACGACGCCGAGCCCGGGGCCGGCGAGCGGGCCGAGGCGGTCTCGGGCGCGATCCTGGACCTGTGCATCGAGCACGGCGGCTCGATCACCGGAGAGCACGGGGTGGGTGTGGACAAGGCGAAGTACATGCCGAAGATGTTCTCCGAGGCGGATCTCGACACCATGCAGCTCGTCCGGTGTGCCTTCGACCCCCGGGGCCTGTCCAACCCGGGCAAGGTCTTCCCCACGCCGCGGCTCTGCGGCGAGGTGCCGGGCGTGCGCAAGGGCGTGCATCCGCTGGTGGAGTCCGGCCGGGCGGAGCAGTTCTGATGCCGTCGCAGGAGCTGGCCGGGACCGGCGTGACGCTCAGGGACGCCGGCCCCGGCGACGCCGTGTGCGGGGTGACCCCCACGTGGGTGGCCCTGCCGGAGACGACCGAGGAGGTGTCGGCGGTGCTGCGGGCCTGCGCCGAGCACGATCTGGCGGTCGTGCCCACCGGCGGCGGCACCAAGCTGCACTGGGGTCCCGCGCCGGAGCGGTGCGACGTGCTGCTCGACCTGTGCTGCATGAACGAGATCGTCGAGCACGCGGCGGGCGACCTGGTCGTGCGCGCGCAGGCCGGGGTGACGATGGAGGCGCTGTCGGCGGCGCTCGCGGAGCGGGGGCAGGAGCTGGCGCTGGACCCGCCGTTCGCCGAGGGCAGCACGGTCGGCGGCACGCTCGCCGCCGCCGTGGCCGGCCCGCGCGCCTTCCGGTACGGCACCGCCCGCGACCTGCTCATCGGCATCACGGTCGTGCTGCCCGACGGGACGATCGCCAAGTCGGGCGGCAAGGTGGTCAAGAACGTCGCGGGCTACGACCTGGGCAAGCTGTTCACCGGCTCCTTCGGCACGCTCGGGGTGATCGCCGAGGCCACGTTCCGGCTGCATCCGCTGCCCGTGGAGCGCCGCTGGATCGTCGCCGTGGTGGATCCGCCGCGGGTCTCCCCGGCCGAGCCGTGCCAGGCCGGGGAGCTGGCCGCGATGCTGGCCGCCGCGCAGCAGGAGCCCAGCGCCGTGGAGCTCGACTGGCCGCACGGGCAGGGGCCCATCTGGATGACCGTGCTGGTCGAGGGGACCGCCGCGCACGAGCGGGCGCGGGTGCTGCGCGCCCGGATGGGCGGCGTGGTCAAGGACGTCAGGGACGAGCCGCCACCGAACTGGGGGCTGATCCTCAACGACGACGTCCTGGCCGAGGTGCGCTTCGAGCCGGCCGAGCTGACCCGGGTGCTGGACGCGGTGCACTACAGCGGGTTCTCGCTGCGCGGCTCCGCCGTGGCGGGCCGGGTCTGGCTGGAGCTGTGGGGCGACCACGGCGCGGACAAGACCATCGACGCGGTGGCCGCGCTGCGCGCCCGGCTGGACGACCTCGGCGCCCGCCTGACCGTGCTGGCCACGCCGTACGAAGGCGTGGAACGGTGGGGGGCCGTCGGGTCGCTGCCGCTGATGCGGCGGGTGAAGGAACGGTTCGATCCCGGGCGCAGGATGTCCCCCGGCCGGTTCGTGGGAGGGATCTGACGTGGACCCGGAGCTGATCAACGACTGCGTGCACTGCGGGTTCTGCCTGCCCACGTGCCCGACGTACGTGCTGTGGGGCGAGGAGATGGACTCCCCGCGCGGCCGCATCCACCTGATGGACCAGCACGTCGAGGGCACGCCGGTGACGCCGGAGATGGCGGGCCACTTCGACGCCTGCCTCGGCTGCATGGCGTGCGTGACCGCCTGCCCGTCCGGGGTGCGCTACGACCGGCTGACCGAGCAGACCCGGGCGGTGGTGGAGCGGGAGCACGAACGCGACCCCCGCGAGCGGGCGGTGCGCGGCCTGGTGTTCAGCCTGTTCCCCTACCCGCGCAGGCTGCGGCTGCTGCGGCCGGGGATGCGGCTGGCCGAGCGGCTGGCGCCGTTCCTGGAGCGGGTCCATCCGAGCCTGGGCGCGATGGCCGGGCTGGCGCCGCCGGCGCCACGGCGGCAGCGGATGCCACGGGTGGTGCGGGCCAGGGGCGCGCGCCGGGCTGTGGTCGGCATGCTCACCGGGTGCGTGCAGGGCGAGTTCTTCCCGCAGGTCAACGCGGCCACGGCACGGGTGCTCGCGCTGGAGGGCTGCGACGTGGTGATCCCCCCGGGGCAGGGCTGCTGCGGGGCGCTGAGCGTCCATTCCGGGCGCGCGGACCAGGCCAGGCGGCTGGCCCGCCGCACGGTCAGGACCTTCCGCAGGGCGGGCGTCGACACGGTCGTGGTGAACGCGGCCGGCTGCGGCTCGTCGATGAAGGAGTACGGCGAGCTGCTCGGCGAGGAGCCCGGCTTCCGGGTCCTGGACCTGTCGGAGTTCCTGGCCGAGCTGGGACCGGTGGCCGAGCGGCACCCGCTGCCGCTCACCGTCGCCTACCACGACGCCTGCCACCTGGCCCACGCGCAGGGCGTCCGGGCCCAGCCGCGCGAGCTGCTGCGCGGCATCCCAGGGCTGGAGCTGCGTGAGGTGCCCGACGCGGCGATCTGCTGCGGCTCGGCCGGCACCTACAACATCTTCCAGCCGGAGGCGGCCCGCGAGCTGGGCGACAGGAAGGCCAGGTCGGTCGGTTCGACCGGCGCCGAGCTGCTGGTGTCGGCCAATCCGGGCTGCACGATGCAGATCGTCGCGGCGATGCGGCGCGGCGGCGCCGACATCAGGGTGGCGCACACCGCCGAAGTGCTGGACGCCTCGCTGCGCGGGGTGAGTTTGTGAGCGTGCAGTCGGTCGAGCGGGCGCTCGACGTGCTCGAAGCGCTGGCCGAGCACGGTGGCGAGGCGGGGCTGTCGGAGATCGCCGCCAGGACCGGGCTGCCGTACGGGACGATCCACCGGCTGCTGCGGACCCTGCTGGCGCGCGGCTACGTGCGTCAGGAGTCCGACCGGCGCTACGCGCTGGGCGGCGGCCTGGTACGGCTCGGCGGCGTCGCCGAGAGCATGGTGGCCGTGTGGGCGCAGCCTTACCTGACCCGGATGGTGGAGCTGTCCGGTGAGACGGCGAACCTGGCGGTGCTCGAAGGCGACTTCGTCGTCTACGTGGCGCAGGTGCCCTCACCGCGCAGGCTGCGCATGTTCGCCGAGGTCGGCCGGCGGGTGCTGCCGCACAGCACGGCCGTGGGCAAGGTGCTGCTGGCCGGCCGGGCGGCCGGGGAGGCGCTGCCGGTGTTCGAGCGGACCGGGATGCCCCGGCGCACGCCCAACACGATCACCGACGGCCCGGCCATGATGGCCGAGCTGGAGCTCGTGCGGGCCCGCGGTTACGCCATGGACCTGGGCGAGGAGGAGCTCGGCGTGCACTGCATGGCCGTACCTGTCCGGGACGGGGACCGGGTGGTGGCGGCCATGTCGGTGTCCGGCCCGGCCGAGCGGATCGACGCGCTGGACCGCGAGGAACTGGCCGAGAGCATGCGTGGCATCGCGCACGCGTTCGGCGCGGAACTCAGGCCGGTGATCGGCGAAGGCTGAGAAAACGGCGCTCGCCAGCTATGGTGTTGCGCTATGAGCAACAGCTCAGTGCAATCAGTCGACAGGGCCATCGCGATTCTGGAGATCCTCGCCCGGGAGGGCGCGACCCGGGTGACGGATCTGGCCAACGCGCTGGACGTGCACAAGTCCACGGCGTTCCGGCTGCTGACCGCTCTGGAGCAGGGCGGGCTCGTCGAGCAGAGCGGTGACCGGGGGCGCTACCGGCTCGGATTCGGTGTGGTGCGGCTGGCGGGCGCCGCCACGGCCCAGCTCGACCTGGCCAAGGAGAGCAGGCGCGTCTGCCGGCGGCTGGCCGAGCAGGTGGGCGAGACCGTCAACGTCGCGGTGCCCCAGGACGGTTACGCGGTCAACATCAGCCAGGCGCGCGGCCCGTCGGCGATCAGCGGGCACAACTGGGTCGGCCAGCGCACCCCCTCGCACGCCACCTCCAGCGGCAAGGTGCTGCTGGCCCACGACGCGTTGCTGCTGCCCGACGAGCTGGAACGATTCACCCCCATGACGATCACCGACGTACGGCTGCTGGGGCTGGCGGAGATCAGGCGGCGCGGCTGGGCCTTCACCGTGGAGGAGCTGGAGCTGGGCCTGAACGCGGTGGCCGCGCCCATCATGGGCAGCGACGGCTCGGTGGTGGCGGCGGTCAGCGCCTCCGGCCCCTCCTACCGGCTCACCCCGCAGCGGCTGCCCGAGGTGGGCGAGATCATGGCCCAGGGCGCGCTGGAGATAAGCCAGCGCATCGGCTATTACCGTTGAGGGCATGTGCCGAAGCATCAAGACCCTGCGCCCGCCCTACACCGAAGACGTGACCGAGGACGATGTACGAGCCGCGGCCCTGCAGTATGTCCGGAAGATCTCCGGCTTCCGGGCGCCCGCCGCGCACAACGCCGAGGCGTTCGACCGGGCCGTGGAGACCATCACCAAGGCGTCCGAAGAGCTGCTGGCCGCCTTGCAGGTGCGCGGCGCCCACTGACACCGGTCGCGGATCACGCGGTTCGGCGGCGCCCTGTTCCAGGTCGGGCGGTTCGCGGGGCCCGGTCGCGGGTCAGGAGGTCGGGAGCCTGATGGGGCGGTCACCGGAGCAGCCGAGCTTGAGCTCCACGTCCTCACCCTCGCCCGCCTCGAACTCCAACTCGGCCTCACGGCCGGGGCCCGGCTCGACGCCGTCCACGGAGTAGCCCTGGGCGGGGCTCCACGAGCGCAGCGTCACCAGGCCGCCGGAGCAGGAGGCGATCACCGTGCCGCCCGGCGTGCGGATGAGCTCGCCCTCGGGCGGGCCCGGCGTCGCCGTGGCCGTCTGCGGCGGGGTCGGCGTACGGGGCACGGCGGGTGTCCCGGACGGCGGGGCAGCGTGCGTCCGGGTGGCGAGCGCGGCGCGGGCCTCGTCCTGGCTCATCACCTGGCCCGACGTGCCGGTCAGCGCACCGCTGACCAGGCCGAGCGCCGCCACGGCGGCACCGGTCGCGGCGATCGCGGTGGCCACCCAGGCCACAACGAATCGCTTCATCCCCTCACCTCCGTGCCCAAGCCATCATCATTCCGTCACCTCGGTGGCCGCCCAGGACGGAACGGGTCGGTTTACCTGGGCCAGGACTGGTCGGTTCACCTTGCCACCTTCCCCCACATACGGCTAAGGCCAGGTTAAGGCGACGATAACGAGGCGCAGAGCATGCCCCGGCAACGTCTACGGTTTGCTCATATGGCTGACATCCTGCTCATCGAGGACGACGTGACGATCCGCACGGCGCTGAGCCGAGGGCTGCGGGAGCTGGGCCACGCCGTGTCCTCCTCCCCCACGGCGCTCGACGGGCTGCGGCTGGCCGTACAGGATCGTCCTGATCTGATCGTGCTCGACCTGGGGCTGCCGGACCTCGACGGCGGCGAGCTGCTGCGGATGCTGCGCGCGGTGAGCAAGGTGCCGGTGATCGTGGCGACCGCCCGCGACGGCGACGCCGAGATGGTGCCGGTGCTGGACGCGGGCGCCGACGACTATGTGGTCAAGCCGTACAGCGCCGCCCAGTTGGACGCGCGGATCAGGGCGGTGCTGCGGCGGGCGGGCGAGAGCGCGCCGGAGCCGCTCCAGGTGGGCGGGCTGCGTGTGGACCCGCGCGCGCGACTGGCCGAGCTCGACGGGGTGGAGCTGGAGCTGACGCCGCGCGAGTTCGACGTGCTGCACTATCTCGCCGCCCGCTCGGGCGAGGTCATCACCAAGCGCGAGCTGCTGACCGAGGTGTGGCAGCTCCCGTACGGCGGAGCTGACAAGACCGTGGACGTGCACCTGTCGTGGCTGCGCAGGAAGCTGGGCGAGACCGCCTCGGACCCCCGCTATCTGCACACCGTCAGGGGCGTCGGGGTGAAGCTGGTCGGGCCCTCGTGAGGCGCTGGCTGGCGCTGCTGGTGGCCGCCACCACCTCGCTCGTGCTGATCGCGCTGCTGGTGCCGATGGCGCTGCTGATCCGCGCCGTGGCGGAGAACGGCGCGATGAACCGCGCCACCACCGCCGCCGAGTCGGTCGCGCTGACGGTCGGCACCGCCGAGCTGCCGCTCGCCGTGGAGCGGGTGGCGCGTCCCGTGACGGTGTTCCTGCCTGACGGGCGGACGCTGGGCGTCCCGGCCGCGCGCTCCGAGGCGGTACGGCTGGCCGCGACGGGCCGCAGCGTCACCGCCGAGGTGGGCGACGGCAGGGAGGTGCTGGCCGCCGTGCAGTCGCCGCAGGGCACGGTGGTGATCAGGGTGTTCGTCGGCGAGGACGAGCTGCTGCGCGGCGTGCCCGCGGCCTGGGCGGCGCTGCTGGTCCTCGGGCTGGCGCTGGTGGTGCTCGGCATCGTGCTGGCCGACCGGCTGGCGCTGGCGGTCACCAGGCCGGTCGACGGCCTGGCCCGGGTCTCGCACCGGCTGGCGGGCGGCGATCTGGAGGCGCGCGCCGAGCCCGGCGGGCCGCCGGAGGTGCGCTCGGTGGCGCTGGCGCTCAATCATCTGGCCGGGCGGATCGGCGACCTGCTGGCGGCCGAACGGGAGTCGGTGGCGGACCTGTCGCACCGCCTCCGTACCCCGTTGACGGGTCTGAGGCTGGACGTCGAGTCCCTGCGCGACCCCGAGGAGGCGGCGCGGGTCGGCGCCCGGGTGGACGCGCTGGAGCGGGCGGTCAGCGCCGTCATCACCGACGCCCGGCAGCGCTCGGCCGAGCGCGGCAGCTGCGACGCGACGGCCGTGGTGGGGGAACGGGTGCGCTTCTGGTCGGTGCTCGCCGACGACCAGGGGCGCGCGGTCACGGTCACCCTGCCGGAGGAGGAGCTGAGCGTCGCGGTCAGCGCCGAGGCGCTCAGCGCCTGCGTGGACGCGCTGCTCGGCAACGTCTTCGCGCACACCGCTGAGGGGGTGTCGTTCTCCGTACGGCTCGCGCCGCATCCCTCGGGGGCCGTGCTGGTGGTCAGCGACACGGGAGACGGCTTCGACCCCGCCCTGCTGGAGCGGGGGAACAGCGCCGGCGGCTCGACCGGGCTCGGCCTGGACATCGCCCGCCGCACCGCCGAGTCCTCCGGAGGCCACCTGACGGTGTCGTCGTCGGGCGGCGCCATCGTGGAAGTGGTGTTAACTCGGCCTTAGCGCGCGGTTACCGCCGATCGCGGTTTCGTAGGGGCATGCACATCACCACGAAAATCATCGTTGCCAGTGCGGGTGTCATGGCCCTCGTGGCCGGCGGATCCGCTGCCCTCGCCGCCGCCGACCAGCCCGCCCCCAAGGTCGCCGTCGAGCAGGCCGTCCAGATCGCCCAGAAGGAGGTGCCCGGCGCGTGGGTGCGCGAGGTCGGCTTCGACAAGCGCGGCACCCGGCCGGACGTGTGGGAGGTCGAGCTGATCAAGGGCGACATCGAGCACGAGCTGGACATCGACGCCGCCACGGGCAAGCTGCTGAAGAAGGAGAGCGAGCGCGTGGACAGCGACGACGACGACACGGCGGCCGGACAGAACTCCCAGAGCACCCAGAACTCCGACGACTCGGACGACTCCCGGGACGACGACTGATCAGCAGGAGGACAGGACGCCCGACATGGCCTCCTTTTCCCCTGAGGTGACCCACAGGTCGTACTTGACCTTCACGTCGATCTGCCGCGCGATGTACTCACACCTGTAGGCCTTGCGCGGTGGGAGCCAGGTGGCGGCGTCGGAGTCGCTCTTCTGACCGTTGAGCGGTCCGTCGACGGCCATCAGGTTCAGCGGGTCGTTGGCGAACTCCTTGCGCTTGGTCTTCGTCCACTGCTGGGCGCCTTTCTGCCAGGCGTCCGACAGTGGGATCACGTGGTCGATCTGGACCTTGCTGCTGGTGGTCTGCCCACGCTCGAACTTGATCGTCTTGCCGGTGAAGGGATCGGCGAGGACGCCGGTGAGCACGATGCAGTCCTTCGAGCCGGGCTTGAAGGTCTCGTCGGTGAGGTCCCGCTTGAGGATGTCGTTGCGGGTGTCACAGCCGTTGTGATCCACATCCGCCCAAGCGGGACCGAACTCGTCCCGGTCGTAGCCGGTCTTCGGCGCCCGGCCCTTCACGGGGAGGTCGCCGAGCTTCTTGCGCGCCTCCTTGACGTCGGCGGAGGCCGCCTTGCCGGACCCCGCGTCCTGGTCGGGAAGCAGGGTCGCTTCCAGGTCACCACAGCCTGTGAGCACCACCGCTGTGACCAAACCGGCTAAAACTGCACGTACGCGCACGTAAGCTCCCAGACTCGTGATTGCAAAGTCTAGGTATATCAATCTCCGTTCTGTTGACCATTTACCGCCCAAGAGCCTCAAGTAGCCATTTGGCTAGGTAACGGGTGTACGAGGAGCGGACGTAGATCCGGAACGCGTCGCCGTCGCGCTCCAGGATCACCGGCGTCTTCGCCAGGAGCGTCTGGGCATGACCGGTGAACACCGAGGGGTGCAGGTCGAGGGGACACCCGGTGATCAGCACCTCCAGAGCACCCGGCCCCGCCAACTCCAGCACCGTCCGCTGCCCCGACACCTCCACCCACCCCTCCCGGCTTGCGTCGCCGGTCACCAGCCACCAGTCGGGGCCGAGTCGCAGCCCGGCACCGGGGTCGTCGCCTCGGACCTCCCACATGGGCATCGAGGGCAGCTCGCGAAGCCGTACGGCCTCGGAACTCGCCGCCGCGAAGCGAGCGGCGACGTGAGCGGCCGGGCTCTCGGCGCGGCAGACCCCTGGAACGACCCCCGGCACGCCGGCGTCGCCGTCCAGGGAGGCGGGGTCGCCGTCGCGGCGGGTGTTCTCCGGGTCGTAGAAGACCGGCTCGACGACTGTCACGGCGGTGGCGGAGGATCCGGACACGGCGGTGAGCCGGTCGCCCGGGGTGACGTCCCGTGCCAGGGCGAGGCCGAACGTACGGCCCAGTGTGGCGCTAGCGTAGCCGCTGGTCACGTGGCCGAGCATGCGCGCCGCACCTTCCCCCGGTCCGGCCTCTGGCACAGGCTGCGGCTCGGGGGCCGCCGGAGTCGTAGCAGGGATGAGTTGGGCGCCCTCCACGAGGGGGGCCGTGGGGTCGTCGGGGAGGAGGCCGATCAGGGTCTTGCGGCCGGCGCGGGCGGTGTCGGGGCGGGCGTGTGAGCGCTTGCCGACATAGTCGGGCTTGCGGTTGGAGACGATCCACGACATGCCGAGGTCCTGCGGGGTGACGGTGCCGTCGGTTTCCTGGCCGACGATGGGGAAGCCCTTCTCGGCGCGCAGCACGTGCATGCTCTCCGTCCCGTACGGCACCGCGCCCAGGGCCAGCACGCTCTCCCAGAGAGACCTGCCGTACTGCCAGGGCACGTTCACCTCGTAGGCCAGCTCACCGGAGAAACTGATCCGGAACACCCGTCCCGGCACGCCGAGCACCTCGGTCTCCGCGCATCTCATGAACGCGAGCTCCAGTGCCCCCGGTGCGACGGCGGCGAGTACGGCACGGGCTCGGGGGCCGACGATCGCCACCGTGGCCCAGTGGTCGGTGACGGACGTGAAGTGGACGTCGAGCTCCGGCCATTCGGTCTGCCGCCACTCCTCCAGCCAGTCGAGCACCGCCGCCGCGTTGCCGGTGGTGGTGGTCATGAGGTAGTGGTGCTCGCCGAGCCTGGCGGTGGTGCCGTCGTCGAAGACCATCCCGTCGGCGGTGCACATCAGGCCGTAGCGGCAGGCGCCGACGGCGAGCGTGGAGTACATGTTGGTGTAGATCCGGTCGAGAAAAGCGCCCGCGTCACGACCTTGAATGTCGATCTTCCCCAGGGTGGAGGCGTCCATCGCGGCCACCCCGGTGCGGGCCGCGCGGCACTCCCGGGACACGGCCTCGTCCATCGTCTCGCCGTCCAGCGGGAAGTACCACGGCCGCTTCCACTGGCCGACGTCCTCGAACACCGCTCCCCTGTCGACATGCGCGCCGTGCAGCGCCGTCGTCCTGACCGGGTCGGACAGCTCCCCACGGTCACGGCCCGCCAGCGTGCCGAAGGCCACCGGCAGGTACGGCGGGCGAAAGGTGGTCGTACCCGTCTGTCCTGGGGCGGCTCCCAGCAGCTGGGACATCACCCCCGCCACCAGCGCACCCGAGGTCTTGCCCTGGTCGGCGCCGGTGCCGGCGGTGGTGAAGCGCTTGACGTGCTCGACCGAGCGCATCCCGGTGCCCACGGCCCTGGCCAGGTCGGCGACCGTGACATCCCGCTGCAGGTCGACGAACGCCGTGGGGTCCGGCGCGAGCTCACCCCAGTGCACGGCGGGCGGACGCAGACCGGGCTCATCGCTCGACAGCGCTTGAGGAGCCTCATGCCCCGCCGGGCCGGGTCCGCTGCGGGCTGTGGGGGAAGGCACGTCGTGCGCTGCGTCGCGGGTCGCGTGATGGGCTGCGTCGCGGGTCGCGTGATGGGCTGCGTCGCGGGTCGCGTGGCGGGCTGCGGTGGTGCCTGCTTTATGGCCGTCCTCGATGGCCTCGCGGGTGCCGTACAGGCCTCTGCACGCGCCTGCCGAGCGCTCGGCCTGGGCCGACGGGCCGGGGATGAACGCCTGGAGGGTGTCGTCGAAGACGACCCTGCCCTGGGACTGGCTGAAGAGGTGAACGGCGGGGTTCCAGCCGCCGGCCACCGCGAGCAGGTCGGCCGCCACGTGCCGGTCGCCGATCCGGACGCCGGTGAGCAGGCCCTCGGCGTCGGCGGTGGTGCCGGTGACGGTACGGCCGGACAGGGCTCCGGCCAGGCCCTGGGGGCGCGGGTCGACGATGGCGGCGATCTCCACGCCGGCCGCCTCAAGGTCGCGGGCGGCCTCGTACCCGGAGTCGGCGCAGGCGTAGACGACGGCCCGGCTGCCCGGCCGTACGGCGTACCTGTTGACGTAGGCGCGGGCGGCGGAGGCGAGCATGACGCCGGGCCGGTCGTTGCCCGGGAAGGGCAGCGACCGCTCGTGGGCGCCGGTGGCGAGCACGACGCGGCGGGCCCGCAGGTGCCACAGGCGCTCACCAGCGGGGCGGCGCTCGACGGCGACCAGGTAGTTGTGGTCGTAGTAGCCGATCGCGGTGGTCCTGACCAGGACGCGGACCTCCGGGAGCGCGGCCAGGCGGCTCTCGGTCGCGGTGACCCAGTCCAGGGCGGGCGCGCCGTCCAGCAGGACGCGGCTGCTCAGCAGGTCGCCGCCGAGCCTCGGCTGGTCGTCCAGCAGGATCACCCGCGCGCCCGTCTCCCCGGCGGCCAGCGCGGCCGCCAGCCCGGCCGGTCCGCCGCCGACCACCAGCACGTCGCAGTGCAGGTAGCCCTTGTCGGCGCGGCGTTCGTCCACGGCGTCCGGGTCCACCCGGCCCTTGCCGCGCAGACTCCACGCCTGGAGCCCGGCGCGCAGTTCCACGGTGGTGGCGGCGAGCATCGGGTCGGCGTCGACGCGGACCAGCGCGTTCGGCTCCTCGGGCCCGGCGGAGAAGATGCCGCGCGGGCGGCCCAGGTCCACGCTGTGCCCCACCACCCGCACGCCGCCGGCCAGCAGGGCCGAGGCGAGCGTGTCACCCGGATGCCCGTGCAGCGGGCGGCCGTCGAAGTGGAACGGGAGCGTGACCGAGCGGTCGATCAGACCGCCCGAAGGCAGACGGGTCATCGCATCTCCTGCAACGGGGCGGCTTGGGGAGGTCAGGGGGATTGCCGGAATTCGTGGGTGACCGTGTGGCGGTCCACGGTGAACCACGTCCGGCAGCCGTGCACGTGGAACCAACGCTCCCGGAACCAGCCCTTGGGGTTGTCGCGCAGGAACACGTACGCGGCCCACTCGGCGTCCGTCAGCTCCCCCGGCGTGTCGGGGTAGGCGATGCCGGCCTGTCCGCCGTACCGGAACTCGATCTCGTCGCGCGGGCCGCAGTGCGGGCAGTCGATGAGCAGCATCAGTGCGCCACCGCCGCCGCGCCGTGCTCGTCGATGAGCGCCCCCGTGGTGAACCTGTCCAGGGCGAACGGTTCCGCGAGGGGATGCGGCTCGCCGTGCGCGATCGTGTGGGCGTACACCCAGCCCGCGCCCGGCGTGGCCTTGAACCCGCCGGTGCCCCAGCCCGCGTTGACGTACAGGCCGTCCACCGGGGTCGTGCCGATGATCGGCGAGGCGTCGGGGGACACGTCCACGATGCCCGCCCAGGTGCGGAGCACCCGTACCCGGCTGAACAGCGGGAACAGCTCCAGCGCCGCCGCCATCTGCGCCTCGATGACGTGGAAGGCGCCGCGCTGGCCGTAGGAGTTGTAGGAGTCGATGCCCGCGCCCATCACCAGCTCCCCCTTGTGCGCCTGGCTGACGTAGACGTGCACGGCGTTCGACATGACCACGCAGTCGAGCACCGGCTCCAGCAGCTCCGACACCAGCGCCTGCAGCGGGTGTGACTGCAGCGGCAGCCGGATCCCGGCCTGGTCGGCCAGCACGGAGGTGTGCCCGGCGGAGGCGAGCGCGACCTTGCCCGCCGCGATCCTGCCGCGCGAGGTCTGCACCGCCAGCACCCGGCCGCCGCTGATCTCGAAGCCGGTCACCTCGCAGCCCTGGATCAGGTCGATGCCGTAGGCGTCGGCCTTGCGGGCCAGCGCCCAGGCCACGTGGTCGTGCTTGGCGATGCCCCCGCGCCGCTGCAGGGTGGCGCCCATGACCGGGTAGCGGGCCCGCTCGGAGACGTTGATGATCGGGCAGAACTTCTTGACCTCGTCGGGGTCGAGCCATTCGGCGTCGACGCCGTTGAGCCGGTTGGCGTTGACCCGCCGCCTGGCCTCGCGCACGTCGGCGAGGCTGTGCGCGAGGTTGAGCACGCCGCGCTGGCTGAACTGCAGGTCGTAGTCGAGCTCCTCGCTGAGCCCCTCCCACAGTTTCAGCGAGTGCTCGTAGATCGCGGCGCTCTCGTCCCACAGGTAGTTGGAGCGGATGACGGTGGTGTTGCGGGCCATGTTCCCGCCGGCCAGCCAGCCTTTCTCCAGGACGGCCACGTTGGTGATGCCGTGGTTGCGCGCCAGGTAGTAGCCGGTGGCCAGGCCGTGCCCGCCGGCGCCGACGATGACCACGTCGTAGGCGGGCTTGGGGTCGGGATTGCGCCAGAGGAAGTCGGGGTGGGTCACCGGCGGATCTTCTCCATCTGGGGGTCGTACAGCGGCTCGGCGGCGACCTCGGCGGGAACCCGCCGCCCGAAATAGGAAATATCCAGCTGTGTCCCGGGGGTGGCCAGGTCGATCGGCAGCCAGGCGTACGCGATGGGACGCCGGATGGTGTGCCCGTAGGCGGCGCTGGTGACGTAGCCGACGGTGCGACCCTGGTGCCGTACCGGCTCCTTGCCCATGACCACCTCGGCGCTGAGCAGCGGCGTCAGCTTGCGGGTGACGTCCGCCGACAGGGCGTCGCGGCCGACGAAGTCCTTGTCCTTCCTGACCGCGAAGCCCAGCCCGGCCTCGTACGGGTTGTGCTCGGGCGTCATGTCGACGCCCCAGAGCCGATATCCCTTCTCCACCCGGAGGCTGGTGAACGCGGCCCGGCCGCCCGCGATCGGCAGCCCGGTCCCCCAGAGCGTGTCCCACAGCTTCAGGCCCAGGTCGGCCGTGGTGTAGAGCTCCCAGCCCAGCTCACCGACGTACGAGACACGCATCGCCGTCACCGGCACATGGCCGATATATCCGCTCTTACAGGTGAAGTAGGGGAAGCCTTCGTGCGACAGGTCCAGGTCGGTCAGCGGCTGGACCAGCTCCCTGGCCCGCGGCCCCCACACGCCCACGCAGCAGGTGCCCGGCGTGATGTCGCGCACGTAGACGCCGCCCGGCGCGTGCCGGGTGATCCAGTCGAGGTCCAGGTTGCCGTTGGCGCCGATCTGGAACCGGTCCTCCGCCAGCCGCGCCACCGTGAGGTCCGACCGGATGCCGCCCTTGGCGTCGAGCAGCAGCGAGTAGGTGACCGAGCCGGGCTTCTTGTCCACGTTGTTGGTGGTCAGCCGCTGCAGGAACGCCGCCGCCCGCGCCCCGCCGACCTCGATCCGCTTGAGCGGGGTCATGTCGTAGAGCGCCACGCTCTCCCGGGTGGCGTACGACTCCGCGGCGGCGATCGGCGACCAGTAGCGGGCGGCCCACTCCTGACGCTGGGCCGTGCCCAGCATCGGCTCGGACTCCTCGCCGTGCTCCCGTACGAGATCCTCCAGCAGCGGCGCGTTCGCCTCGAACCAGTGCGGCCGCTCCCACCCGGAAGCCTCCAGGAAGTGACCGCCCAGCTCCAGCTGGCGCACGTAGAAGGGGCTGGTACGCATCGGCCGCGGCGACTCCATCGGCTGCAGCGGATGGATGACGTCGTAGACCTCGACGAAGTTCTGCTTGCCGCGCTCGGTGACGAAGGCGGGGGCGAGCTGGACCGGCTCGAACCGGTTGAGCTCGCACTCGTGCAGGTCGACGCCACTGTGCCCGTCGACCAGCAGCTCGGCCACCGCCTTGGCGACGCCGGCCGAGTGGGTGACCCAGACCGCCTCGGCCACCCAGAACCCGTCGAGCTCCGGCGCCTCCCCGATCAGCGGGAACCCGTCGGAGGTGAAGGAGAAGATCCCGTTGATGCCGTCCTCGTACCTGGACGTCCGCAGCGCGGGCAGCAGCTCGCCGGCGTCCCACCAGGCGGGGTCGAAGTCCTCCTCGGTGAACTTCTGCACCGACGGCATCGTGGTGCCCTTGGGGCCGATCTCGTGCTGGGCGACCGGCATCGGCCGGTGCGCGTAGGAGCCCACCCCGACGCGGTCGCCGTGGTGGCGGAAGTAGAGGTCGCGGTCCTGGTGGCGCAGGATGGGGCCACTTCCCGGCCCGGCCAGCGGCCCTGACTTGGCGTACTGGTGGGCCAGTGGCTGCAACGGGACGGTCAGCCCTGCCATCGCGCCGATCGCCGGTCCCCAGAATCCGGCGGCGCACACGACCACGTCCGCCTCGATGACGCGGTAGCCGGCGGCGGTCTCCACGGCCACGCCGGTGACCCTGCCGCCCTTGTGCAGGACGTTCACCACCGTGTGCCCGGCCAGGAACCTGGCGCCCCGCTCGATGGCCCGCCCGGCCTGCTTCTCGCAGCAGCTCACGGCCGCCGCGAGCCCGTCGGTGGGCACGTGGAACCCGCCGAGCACCTGGCTTCGGTCGAGCAGCGGCCACAGCTCGGCGCACCGCGCGGCGTCCACCAGCTCGCCCTCGACGCCCCAGGACTCGGCCCAGCCGTGCTTGCGGTGCAGGTCCTGCCAGCGCTCCTCGGTGGTGGCGACCTCCAGGCCGCCCACCTGCTCGAAGCAGCCGAGCCCGGTGTACTTGCGCGCGGTGTAGGAGGCGAACTCGGTCATGGTCTTCGACGGGTTCGTCTGGAACACCAGGCCGGGGGCGTGCGAGCTAGATCCGCCGGTCGCGAAGAGCGGCCCTCGGTCGACGACGGTGACGTCCGTCCATCCCCGGACGGTGAGCTCGTCCGCCAGGGCACAGCCGACGATGCCGGCTCCGATGATCACTAAACGAGGCCGGCTTGTCATGGGGCCCTCCGGTTGTTCCTTATTACGCAACACGCACCGGACTACGCAACGAACATAAGGCTCCGCGGACCTCCGAACAAGGTCTGTCTTTCACCGGCTCCCGGGAGCCGCGACGGCGTGCTCCACGCCGCGGCCGACCCTTCCCGTCGGCGGCCGGTTGGGGGCATCCCCGGGATGGCGAGCGGCCTGCCGTACGTCCTCACCAGGTCGGCAAGGCGACCACGCTCCTGGCCGGCGGCCTGCTCGCCCCCGGCCGCCCTGATCATGACCATCGCCGCAGCCCTACTGACCACGACGAACCGACGGCCTGTACGCAGGCGCGCCACACAAACGCTTACCCATGACAAACCGACGGCTTGTACGCAGGCGCGCCACACAAACGCTTACCCGCGACGAACCGACGGCTTGTACGCGGGCACGCGTCACCCGGACGCGTTCACCCGGCACCGATCGGCGCAGGCTCGGTCAGGAACGCCCGTAGGAGTCTTCGAGGCGCTCGATGTCGTCCTCGTCGAAGTGGCCGAAGGCGACCTCGAGGATGCGGGTGGCGGGGCCGGAGGAGCTGAGGCGGTGGGTCTGGCCGGCGCGGATCAGCACCCGGTCACCCACGGCCGGCTCCAGGCGCTCACCGTTGACCTCGAAGACGCAACCGGGATCGAGGGCCACCCAGAGCTCGTCACGGTGCTCGTGACGCTGCAGGCTGAGCGTCTGCCCCGCCGCCACACTGATGATCTTGACCGTGGACACTTCGTTGAGGGTGAAGCGCTCGAAGGCACCCCACGGGCGCTCGTCACGGATCACGGCGGCCAACTTGTCGATGTCCTGCACTCTGCCTCCAGGTCCCGAAATATCGCGCCAAAAGGTATCAGGCGGCGTGGCCGCCCCTACCGGGAGTGCCGTGCCCGGCGTCGAAGGCCGGGCACGGCGGGAGGCTTCTAGAGCCCGTACTCCTTCACGATCCGCTCGTGCCGCTCGACCTCCACGTCGACCTCGCGCGCCAGGTCGAGCCAGGCCAGCGGGTGCGACCAGCGCTCGGTGGCGTCGTCGAGCAGCGCGTCGACCTCGACGGCGGAGACGTCGGGCGGCACCGCGACCCAGCCGAACACACCGGAGATCTGCTCGCCGCTCGTCGGGTGGGTCACCTGATAGTTGTCATCGCTGTAGACCCACATCGGCCAGCCCCGCTCGGCCATGACCTCGGTGAACTCGGTCCAGTCCGCATCGCTCGGCGCGGCGCCGTCGAAGAAGTAGCTGGTGTAGCCACCGGGACGCAGGATGCTCACCGCGGCGAAGGGCGGCACGAAGTTCTGCTGCTCTTCGGGGTCCTCGGGCAGCGGCTCCAGCAGCTGCGGGTCGAACACGACCAGGTCGCCCGCGTTGTAGTCCATGCCGCGCGGCTGCG
The DNA here is from genome assembly GCF_035920485.1 of Nonomuraea glycinis. GTDB lineage: Bacteria > Actinomycetota > Actinomycetes > Streptosporangiales > Streptosporangiaceae > Nonomuraea > Nonomuraea glycinis. The sequence continues at coordinate 5,352,391 of NZ_CP109166.1, read as the reverse complement.
GCAGCGCCAGCCTGGCGGTGGCCGGGCCGGTGCGGATGGACAGCACCTGCCGCTGACCGCCGTCGGGCGCGGGGAGGATGAGCCTGATGAGCCCCATCTCCTCCTCGATCGGCCCTTCGGTGGACTTGATCGGCATGCCGAGCTTGGCGGCGCCCTTGCGGACGGTCACCCAGTCCTCGGCGGCGGTGGCCATGACGATCATGCGCCAGACGTCTTCGTCGGTGAGCTCGTCGAGCACCTCCAGCAGCGCCGCGGCGCCTCTGGCGTTCTCGTCGACCTGCTGGGCGGCGCCCGCGACGAGGCGGCGGGCCTCCACCCCGGCTCCGGCGGCCACCGCGTGCTGGGCCTCGTCGAGCGCCTCCGGCCAGCGCTCGCGGGCGCTGTGCAGGCGGGCCAGCGCCAGGTGCTTGGCGGCGTGCGGCAGCGTCGCGGCCATCTGCTCCAGCCGCTCGTCCTGACGCGCCTCGATGAGCAGCGTGGTGAGGTAGGCGATGTCGTCGGCGTCGGCGCCGGCGATGTCGCCGGTGTCGACGAGCATCTTCCAGTAGATGTCGGCGCCGGTCGAGGGGTAGCCGAGGAAGCCGATCGTGGTGGTGTGGCGGCGGGTGGCCTCGATGTCCTTGCCCGACAGCGGGGCCAGCCAGCCGACCCAGCGCTCGGGGTCGGCGTTGTAGCCGTCGGCGGCGTCGAAGTAGGCGACCCGCTCGGCGACGGGGCCGGGCGCCGGGGGCTCGGTGGCCGCGTCGGCGGCGGCGCGCAGCTCGGCGATCCGCTCCGCGACGCCCGTGGCGTCCCGCAGCTCACCGGCGGCGGACTCGGCCAGATCGGCCAGCAGCCTGGCCTGCCACACGCCCTGCCGGGCGATGGCCAGCTCGCCCGCGATCAGCGAGAGCTCGACACGGGAGCGGTAGCCGCCCATCATGCCGAAGTAGTCGACCCACTGGCGCAGCACGCGGCCGAGCTGCCAGGTGTTGGTGATCTGCGAGGAGTCGGCGAGCTTGCTGACGGCGTGCGCCCACTCGACGAACACCCTCGGGTGCTCGCCGACCACGTCGAGGTCGGGCAGCGCGTCGACGGCCTCGGCGACGCGGCCGAGCGTGGCCAGGATGAGCGCGCGGCGGACGCCGTCGCGGTGCTCCTTGGCCACCGGGTCGTCGGCCTGGAAGCCGCCGGCGGCCTGCAGCGCGGTCAGCGCGTCCTCGGCGCGACCGGCGGCGAGCAGCGCGCGGGCGCTCTCGGCGCCCAGCTCCCAGCTGGCCTCGCGGCCGACGGCGCGCAGGCGCTCGACGGCGGTCTCGGCGTAGGTGACGGCCTCGCCCGCGCGGCCGGCGTCGACCAGGGCCGCGACATACTGCGTCGCCAGCCCGGTGTAGGCGGGGTCGGTCGGCTCCAGCCCTTCGATGGCGGCGCCGACGGTCTCCAGCCGCTCCCCGGCGTAACCAGGGCCGTCGGTGTTGGCCCAGACGAGCGCGAGCGCCTCCACCGCGGCCGGCGCGGCCGGGCAGGAGCGCACCTCTTCGCGCTGAGCGAACGCGAGCAGCTGCTCGGCGTCCCCGACGGCGACCGCGCCCTGCGCGCGGTCGCCGATGCGGCCGAGCAGGTGCCAGTAGCGAGCGTAGAACTCCAGCCACGGCTGCTCCAGGGCATCCGCCTGCTGCGAGATGGCCGGAGCCATCACGTCGAGCTGCGGGAAACGCCCTTCGTAGGCCTGTGCGGGGAGGTCTCCCAGCGCCATGGCGAGGCCAACGTTGCCCGCTTCAGAAAGCTGCTGCTGGGTTTCGCCGACCCAGGCCCAGATGTCCACGTCCATGGAACGTCAGTCTGCCAGGTCAATGAGCGTGCCCAAAACGCAGAAGCTCGATGAGCTCGTCCGATTCGTCATTGTTGAGGGGAGAAAATACCGATGCCATCAGATCATCGGTGGCCTCCTCGGCCGCCACCCGGCGTGCGATCACGTCAGGGTCCGGCTTCGCATAGGGCTCCGGCCACTCGAAGAACCTGGCGGCGATCTCGCCTGACGCCGCCTTGATCGGCGTAGCGTCATGGTCGGCCGCGAGCGTCGCCTGGAGGGGGTGCAGGCCGGCGGCGATCACCGCGTTGGCGTGCAGGCCGCCGCGCAGCTCGCGGACGACGTGCATGAGCTGCGTGGCACGCGCGGGCGGGTCGTCGGGCAGGGGTACGGCCCGCCACCCGGCGAACAGCGGAGCGCCGGCCGGCGACGCCTGCCGTACGACCGGTTCGAGCAGTTCAGCGATCCTGGCGGCGCCGGCGTAGTCGCCGAGCCTGCGCCGTCCCCACGCCGCGCAGGCCTCGGCGTAGAGCTCGACCGCCCGCTCGACGGGCATCTTGCGACCGCCGTTCCAGTTCTTCTCGACGTGCTCGTGCGGGAAGAAGACCGCCACCGAGGTGACGACGTCGGCCCCGCACTCGCCGAGCACGCCGCAGCGGCCGCGGAAGTAGAGCTCGCGCGGGCCGAGGCCATGCTCCTCGCAGAGCGCCTTGGCCTCGCGGGAGATCATGAAACCGCCGCCGTACTGCCCTATCGGGGTCTTGACCCGGACGGCCGTGGTCCGTGGGTCCGCCATGTCCACCTCTCTCGGTTCAGGAAGCGGACCCAGCATCCCCTATCAGAACATCATTCTGCAAGCATCAGATCGCCGGCCGCGATGATGACCGCGGGGCCGCGCAGATAGCTGGTGTCGTGATCGAGGATCACGGTGAGCGAGCCGCCGGGCACCTCCACCGTCCAGGTGCCCGTGGTGTCGCCCGACAGTGCCGCCGCGGCGACGGCCGTGGCGACCGCGCCGGTGCCGCAGGAGCGGGTCTCGCCCGAGCCCCGCTCGAAGACGCGCATCACCGCCCGGCTGGTGCCGACCGCGTTGAACAGCTCGATGTTGACGCCCGAGGGGAAGACGCCCGGGTCGAAGCTCGGCTGGTGGGCGAGGTCGAGCTGGGTGACCGGGTCGCCGATCGCGCAAGCCAGGTGCGGGTTGCCGACGTCGATGTGCAAACCCTGGTATTCCTGGCCGCCGACGCTCGTGACACTCTCGCCCCGCACCACCGCGGGGCCCATGTCGACGGTGATCTCGCCGGTGTCCTCGATCTTCACCTTCCTGGTGCCGCCCCGGGTGGCCACGGCGAACTCGCCGGAGGCCACCAGGCCCGCCTCGACCAGATAGCGGGCGAAGACCCGCGAGCCGTTGCCGCACATCTCGGCCATGCCGCCGTCGGAGTTGCGGTAGTCCATGAACCACTCGGCGTCGCCCGCCTGGTCCGCCACCTCCGGCACCTGCTTGGTGCGCACCACGCGGAGCAGCCCGTCCGCGCCGAGCCCGGCTCTCCTGTCGCAGATCTTCGCGATCAGCGACGTCGGCAGATCCAGCTCGCCGTCGGGATCAGGAAGGATGACGAAGTCGTTCTCGGTGCCGTGCCCCTTGAGAAAGCGCATGTCACGATTTTATGCCGACCCACCCCCCGCTATCCGCGCCAGGGACCGCTCAAGCAGATCCGGGGCGTCGTACGGGAGCCAGCACACGCGCGGGTCGCGCCGGAACCACGACTCCTGACGCCGGGCGAACCGCCTGGTCAGCCTGACCGTCTCGGCGAAAGCCTGCTCCTCGGTCCACTCCCCGTTCAGAAAACGAATCACCTGGGCGTAACCCAGCGCGCGGCTCGCGGTGCGGCCCTCCGCCAGGCCCTGCCCGAGCAGGCCGCGCACCTCCGCCACCAGCCCGGCCGCCCACATGCGCTCGACCCTGACCTCGATCCGCCGGTCGAGCTCGGGCCTCGGCACCTCCAGCCCGATCTGCACGCTCGGGTAGAGCGCCTCATAGGACGGCATCGTCGCCGAGAACGGCCGGCCGGAGTGCTCGATGACCTCCAGCGCCCGCACGATGCGGCGCCCGTTGCTCGGCAGAATGGCCGCCGCCGCCGGCGGGTCCAGCTCGCGCAGCCTCGCGTACAGGGGCGCGGCCCCGCGCTCGTCGAGCTCCTTCTCCAGCCTGGCCCTGATCTCCGGGTCGGTGCCGGGAAACTCCAGGTCGTCGATCGCCGCCCGTACGTAGAGTCCGCTGCCGCCGACCAGCACCGGCACGTCGACGGCGTCGATGACGGACCTGGCCAGCCGTTGGTACTCCGCCACACTGGCCGTCACCGTCATGTCCCAGACGTCCAGCAGGTGGTGCGGGACGCCGCGCCGCTCGGCGGGCGTGAGCTTGGCGGTGCCGATGTCCATGCCGCGGTAGAGCTGCATGGAGTCGGCGTTGACGCATTCGCCCCCCAACCGGAGGGCGAGGTCCACGGCGAGGTCCGACTTCCCTGCCGCGGTGGGTCCTACGACGGCGATCACTGACTGGCGCACATGGACCAGTGTGTCAACGGTCCGCGGGTGCCCGAGCCGGTCAGAGATCGAGCAGCGTCGGCTGCAGGTAACCCTCGTGGGTCAGCAGCCAGCGCTTGGTCTCCACGCCCACCCCGCCGCTGAACCCGCCGAGCCCGTTGCCCGCCACCACCCGATGGCAGGGCACCACGATGGGCAGCGGGTTGCCGCCCATGATCGAGCCGATGCCCCGCGCCGGCACGCCGGTGCCGCTGCGGGCCGCCAGCTCCCCGTAGGTGACGACCTTGCCGTACGGAATCTCGTACAGGGCCTGCAGGACCTTGCGGCGCGAGCCGGCGGTGAGCCGCCAGTCGATCGGCGTCGCGAAACTCCGGGACTCACCCGCGAAATAGGCGTTCAGCTGCGCGACCACGGACGCCGTCCGGCCCGGGTCGGCGGCCTCGGGGAAGCCGAGGCGCTCGCGCAGGGGCGCCGGGGAGCCCCAGCCGGAGGCGACCAGGCCGTCCTCGGTGACGGCCAGCACGAACGGGCCGACGGGGGTCGGCACCTCGGCGAACGCGACCGTGGTCATCAGATCCTCACCTGGTTTTTCGTGGAAAATCCCATCGTACGGCGCAGTCCGACCGCCCCGGCGTGCATCCGTGTCAGGAAACGGCGGTATCCGTCCCGAACGTCTAGCATCTGGCTCGTGTCCCGTGAACTCGTCGTGCTCGGCACCGCCAGCGCCGTGCCCACCCGGCACCGCAACCACAACGGCTACCTTCTCCGCTGGGACGGCCAGGGCTACCTGTTCGACCCCGGCGAAGGCACCCAGCGGCAGATGCTGCACGCCGGAGTGAGCGCCAACGACGTGCACTGGATCTGCGTGACCCACTTCCACGGCGACCACTGCCTCGGCGTCCCCGGCCTGGTCCAGCGCATCGCCCGCGACCGGGTCCGGCACCCGGTCCGAGCCGTCTACCCCGCCTCAGGCGAGACCTACTGGCGCAGGCTCCGGCACGCCGCCCCCTTCGCCGACACCGACGTCATCGAGGAACACCCCGTCACCGGCCCCCTCGCCGCCGTCGGCTCGCTCACCGCCCGCCGCCTGTCCCACCCCGTCGAGTCGTACGGCTACCGCATCCAGGAGCCCGCCGGCACCCGCATGCTCCCCGAGAGGCTCACGGCCCACGGCATCCGCGGCCCCGAGGTCGGCGAGCTCCAGCGCACCGGCTCCGTACGCGGCGTCACGCTCGCCCAGTGCAGCGTCCCCCGGCCCGGCCAGTCCGCCGCCTTCATCATGGACACCCGCCTGTGCGACACCGCCTTCGAGCTCGCCTCCGGCGTCGACCTGCTGATCATCGAGGCCACGTTCCTGTCCTCGGAGGGCCCGCTGGCCAAGGAGTACGGCCACCTGACGGCGTTCGAGGCGGGCCTCGTCGCCGCCGACGCCGGCGCGCGCCACCTCGTCCTGACCCACTTCTCCGAAAGGTACGGCTTCGCCCACGAACCGGCCTTCCTGGAAGAGGTCCGGCGCACCTACGACGGCGACGTCACCCTGGCCAGGGACCTCATGACCGTGCCGGTCCCCCGCCGCCGCCGCTGACCACGAGGTAGAGCAGGGCGGCCATGCTGGTGCCGCAGACGAGGTCGCGCCGGTCGATGAGCCGGTGGAGGTCCGCGAGCGGCACCCACTCGACCCGTTCGGCCTCCCAGGTGTCGGTGGGCGGGCCGAGGTGGGTGGCGCTGTCGGCGTGGAAGATGTGGTGCGCCGAGTCCGACAGGCCGTTGGTCGGCTGGGTGTACAGCAGCGGGCGCAACGGCCCCGGCCGCCAGCCGGTCTCCTCCTCGGTCTCCCGAGCCGCGGCGGCCACCGGCTCCTCCCCCTCTTCGATCTTGCCGATGGGGATCTCCCAGCCCCACGAGTCGGTGATGAAGCGGTGCCGCCAGAGCAGCAGCACCCGGCCGCGGTCATCGGTGACCACCGCCCCGGCTCCCGGCGCGGTCCGGATCAGGCGATGATCCAGCCGCGTACCGTCGGGCAACTCCACATCGGCCACCCGGACGTCCAGCCAGCGGTCGGTATAGAGGGCTTGCTCAGAGTGGACCTGCCAGCGCATACGACGTGCTCCCAGCGTGGACACCTGCTCTCCGCCCCCACGCTACAACGGCCGCTGCTCCCAGAGGCCGGCGAAGTAGCCCACCCCGTAGGGTGCCGCCTCGGCGAGCACGCGGCCGGTGAACCGTGCGCCGCTCGCCGCGCCCGCCAGCACCTGGAGCGCCGCCCGCCCGCCGACCCAGAGCCGGTCGGCCACCGCCGGGTCGAGGTCCGCGAGCGCCTCGCCGTCCGCGCCGGCGAGCGCGCGCACGAGCAGATCGTGGTACGGCCGAGCCGCCGGGTCGTGGTGTCCCGGGGCACGCGGGGTCAAGCAGGCCGACCCGTCGGCCATCACCAGCAGTGCCACCCTGCCGTCACCGGCCAGCTTCGCGCCGAGCGCCAGGCAGTCCTCGGGGCCGGCGGCCGAGTCCACCGCCTGGAAGGCCACCGGGTCGATGTCGTACGAGCCGCTCTCCAGCAGCCAGCGACCGACCGTCAGCGACAGGGGCAGCACCGGCTCGCCCCGGCCGACCCTGATGTCCACGCCCCACGGGTGCAGCGAGCCCGCCGCCTGCGCGCCGTACCCTCGGGTGCGGTCCGCGCCGCCCACGACGACCAGCAGGTCGGGGCGGGTGTCGCGGAGCGCGGCGACCGCGGTGTGACAGGCGGAGCGGAGCTCGTACAGCTCGCCCTGGGCGGCGCCGGCCAGGGCGGGGACGAGCAACGGGGTGTGCGGGCAGACGGCCGCGGCGACAAGCACAGCCGACAGCGTAGTGGCGCCCCTTCCAGCAGCGACCGTCCCGTCACCGGCCGATCGGGCACCCGCCGGGATCGGTCAGCGGAGCTGGTAGGGGTCGCGTCCCTCGGCGACGGCCTGGATCATCCTGACCGCGTACGCGTGCGCCGCCTCGTGCAGGCCGTGTCCGTAGCTCACTCGGGCGACCCCGAGCTCGGCCAGCCGTTCCAGGGTCGGCGCGCCGGGGCGGAAGAGGATGTTGACCGGTCCTCCCACCTCGGCGACCAGGGCCTCGATGCCTGCCTCGGCCGCGAGCCCGATCGGGTACACGCAGTCGGCTCCGGCCTCCAGGTAGCGCCGCGCCCGGTGTACGGCCTCGCCGGGCTCGCCTCTGATGTAGGCGTCGACCCTGGCGTTGATCACCAGCGCCTGCCCGGCCGCGGCCCGTACCTCGGCCAGGAAGTCGGCCTGACGCCCGGCCTCGATGAGCTCGCCCGAGCTGGGGTCGGAGTCCTCCAGATTGCATCCCACCGCTCCTGTGGCGAGCAGCCGCTCGACCAGCTCGGCGGGTTCGAGGCCGTAGCCGCGTTCCATGTCGGCGGTCACCGGCACGTCGACGACTCTGACGACGCGCGCGACGGCGGCCAGCATCTCGGCCGCCGGGGTGACCTCGTGGTCCTCGTAGCCGAGCACCTGCGCGACGGCCGCGCTCCCGGTGGCGACCGCCGGAAACCCCGCCTCCTGTACGGCCACCGCAGAGGCGGCGTCCCAGGCGTTGGGCAGGATCAAGGGCTTGCCGGGCACGTGCAGCGCACGCAGCACGGCGGCTGAGTCAGTGGTCATACCGCTGATCTTAGGAACAGGGTGGCCTGGCACCACAGGTCCAGTAGCGGCGAATAACACCAGACCACTTCAGGTCACGCGGTCCGCGGAGCCGGAGAGCGACGGTCGCGTTGATCACGCGGTACCGGGTGCCGGAGGGTGGCGGACCCGGTGGATCGCGCGGCCTGAGGGGACTTGCCGGCCGCTGTGAGTCACCGTGGCTTGAGGGTGCCTGCGATGTGACTCACACGGCCTGAGGGTGGCGCGGCCCGCGGCCCGGAAGGATCGCGTTCCGCCTGAGGGTGGCGCGGCTCGTGGTCTGGAAGGATCGCGTTCCGCCTGATAGTGCGCGGCTCGGGCCCGGAGGGATCGCGTTCCGCGCTGCCGGGGTGGGTCAGCAGCCGCTCTTGGCGCACTGGCCGGCGACGGAGCCCTCCGGACCGTCCGCCGGGGTGTCGGCGGTGTCCTCCGGTGCCGGCTTCGACGGCTTCGTCGTGGGCTTCTTGGCCGGCTTGTCGGCGGAGTCCGCCTCGTTCTTGTCGCGCGCGCCGGTGCCGGCCGGGCCCGTGCCGGTCGACGCCCTGTCACCGGTGTCGGCGGTGTCAGCGGTGCCGGTGTCAGCGGTGTCAGCCGTGTCGCCGGTGTTGTCGCCGGTGTTGTCGCCCGTGTCGCCGACCCCGTCGTCGGCGGTGTCCTCGGACGGCGTGTCGTCGTCCTTCGGGGCCTGCTCGTCCGGGGCCTGCTCCTCGGCGGGAGGCGCCTGGTCGCCGGGAGGCGCTTGCTGGCTCATCTGGACGGGGGTGTCGCCGCCGCTGGTCATCACGTAACCGACGCCCCCCACGGCCAGCAGGGCCACGAGGACGGACGCCGCGATGGCGATGATCTTTTTCTGGCTTCTGCCGGACCTTTGATGGTCGCCCGGTCCGTCGAGGATGTCCTGACGATCCGGCTCGGTCGGATCTTGCATGGCCTTCAGCTCCTGCGGTCGTATCGGGAAAGCTCTCCGGCTTCCGCGGGCGATGGACCACACTAGCCGCAACAGCGTATTGCTTGCGCACCAATCACGAAGGAATCACGACTTGTCCCCCCTTCGAGCTATTCGCCCAGGTAGCCGCAACCGGCTCGCACCTGCGGCGGGCGTCGCGACGGTGCTCGCCATCGCGGGTCTCGGAATTCTCCTGGCGTTCACCGGCCCTCGAAACCCGCTACGGAAAAGCGCTCCCGAATTCGATCAGGAAAACGCGCTTTTCGATGGATCAAGAACGCCGTCGCATTCTCCTTGGCCAGCGCCGGTTTCGAGCCCATCCCCCACGCCCACGCGAACGAGTCCCGCCGACGGCTTCCTTGACCTGATCACCCCGAGCACTCCCGACCCGAACCTCCCGAGCACTCCTGGCCCGAACGTCCCGAAGGCCCCCGAAAGCACACCCGCCCTGAGCAGACCTGCCCCCAGCAGGACCACCACCCCCGGCTGGGTCCGCGTACTCCCGGCCCCCACCCGTAAGGCCGCCTCCCCGCGGCCCAGCAGGTCTCCAACGGCGCGGGCGGCCACTCCGGCCACGCGAACCTCCCCGGCGGTCACCCCGGCCCCCGAAGCCCCCGCCCCTGAGAACCGCGCCACCGAACCCCGCGACACCGAACCCCAGGCCCCAGAACCCCGCACCACCGTCCGGGTAGGGCCGAACCCGTGCGCCACGTTCCAGGACCTGCGGCAGGACTACTGCTACCGGCTCCTCGACGGCCTCAGCCGATAGCCGTACAAGATCCGTACGAGATGCGCGGTCAGTGTGCCGAGCAGCCGTCCGCGGCCGGCAGCGGCGCGGGGCGGCCGATGGTGGGCATGCCCAGCAGGACGCCGGGCGCCGCGGCGGGCGCGCCCTGCCGGGACTCCCACGCGTCCCCGGCCCGGGTGCGGCGCACCCGCACCGGCCCGTCCGCCACCAGGTGGTGCGGGGCCGCGTACGTCACCGCGACCGTCACCATGTCGCCGGGCCGCGGGATCTCGTCGCCCACGGCGAAGTGCACCAGCCGGTTGTCGGCGGCACGGCCCGACAGGCGGCGGGTGGCGTCGTCCTTGCGACCCTCACCCTCCGCGACCAGCACCTCCAGGGTCCGGCCGACCTGCTTCTTGTTCTCCTCCCAGGAGATCTCCTCCTGGAGGGCGACCAGGCGCTCATAACGCTCCTGGACGACCTTCTTGGGCACCTGGTCCGCCATGGTCGCGGCCGGGGTGCCCTGGCGGATGGAGTATTGGAAGGTGAAGGCGTTGGCGAAGCGGCTGCGCCGTACGACCTCCAGGGTCTCCTGGAAGTCCTCCTCGGTCTCGCCGGGGAAGCCGACGATGATGTCGGTGGAGATGGCCGCGTCGGGCATGGCCGCGCGGACGCGCTCGATGATGCCGAGGTAGCGCTCGGCGCGGTAGGAGCGGCGCATCGCCTTGAGCACCCGGTCCGAGCCCGACTGCAGCGGCATGTGCAACTGGTGCATGACGTTGGGCGTCTCGGCCATGGCGGCGATGACGTCGTCGGTGAAGGCGGCGGGGTGCGGGGAGGTGAAGCGGACCCGCTCCAGGCCCTCGACCGAGCCACAGGCGCGCAGCAGCTTGCCGAACGCCAGCCGGTCGCCGAACTCGACGCCGTAGGTGTTGACGTTCTGGCCGAGCAGGGTGACTTCGAGGACGCCCTGGCCGACGAGGGTCTCGACCTCGGCCAGGACCTCGCCGGGACGCCGGTCCTTCTCCTTGCCGCGCAGCGACGGCACGATGCAGAAGGTGCAGGTGTTGTTGCAGCCGACGGAGATCGCCACCCAGGCGGCGTAGGCGGACTCGCGCTTGGTGGGCAGCGTCGAGGGGAAGACCTCGAGCGACTCCTTCAGCTCGACCTGCGCCTCGCCCTCGATGCGGGCGCGCTCCAGCAGCACGGGCAGCGAGCCGATGTTGTGGGTGCCGAAGACCACGTCCACCCACGGCGCCTTGCGGACGATCTCGCCCTGGTCCTTCTGGGCCAGGCAGCCGCCCACGGCGATCTGCATGCGCGGATTGCTCATCTTGGCGGGCCGCAGGTGGCCGAGGTTGCCGTAGAGGCGGTTGTCCGCGTTCTCCCGGACGGCGCAGGTGTTGAACACGACCACGTCGGCGTCCGCGCCGTCGGCCGCGGGCAGGTAACCGGCGTCCTCCAGCAGGCCCGACAGCCGCTCGGAGTCGTGGACGTTCATCTGGCACCCGTATGTGCGCACTTCGTATGTGCGGGCGCTCTCCTGGGTCAAAGTCATGGCACGTTCAAGGGTAGTCGGTTTACGGCTCGTGGCTGCCGTGGGACGCTAAAAGTCCAGCTTGACGGCACGATGTGATCGGATCGGTACCACTCAGTTAGTGACCAGCGTCCTTCCTACCTCTACCGTTTGGGTCCATGACGGAGAACGGTGACGTAACTCCACTCGTGCAGATGGAGAACGTCAACAAGCACTTCGGGGCATTGCACGTCCTGAAGGACATCAACTTGACCGTCTCACGTGGCGAGGTCCTGGTCGTCATCGGTCCTTCCGGCGGCGGAAAGTCCACGCTCTGCCGGACGATCAACCGGCTGGAGACGATCGACGGCGGAAAGATCGTCTTCGACGGGCAGGTGCTGCCCGAGGAGGGCAAGGGGCTGGCCAGGCTTCGGTCCGAGGTCGGCATGGTGTTCCAGTCGTTCAACCTGTTCGCGCACAAGACGATCCGGGAGAACGTCACACTCGGTCCCACCAAGGTGCGACGTCAGGCCAGGGCCGCGGCGGACACTCGGGCGATGGAGTTGCTCGAGCGGGTCGGCATCGCGGCGCAGGCGGACAAGTATCCCGCCCAGCTCTCCGGCGGTCAGCAGCAGCGGGTGGCGATCGCCCGGGCGCTGGCCATGGACCCGAAGATGATCCTTTTCGACGAGCCGACCTCGGCACTGGACCCTGAGATGGTGCAGGAGGTGCTCGATGTCATGATCGGGCTGGCTCGTGACGGGATGACCATGATGGTCGTCACGCATGAGATGGGCTTCGCCCGTAGAGCCGCCAACCGGGTGGTGTTCATGGCCGACGGGCAGATCGTCGAAGAGAACACGCCCGACGAGTTCTTCACCAACGCGCAGACCGAGCGGGCGCGTGATTTCCTTTCGAAGATCCTCACGCACTGACATAAAGAGGCAGGTATACATGCACATGCGTCGAGTGGGAGCGGTGTTCTCCGTGGCGGCCCTCGCCGCCGGGTTGAGCGCCTGTGGTGGCGGCGGCGAGACCTACGCCACCGTGGCCGACAAGATCACTGGTGGCGGCACCGTCGTCGTCGGCACCAAGTGGGACCAGCCGAGTTTGGGCCTCAAAAAGGGCGCGAACCCGGAGGGCTTCGACGTCGACGTGGCCACGGCCGTGCTGAAGGAGATGAACGGCGGCAAGGACGTGCCGGTTGAGTGGAAGGAGTCGGCCTCGTCCAACCGTGAGCCGTTCCTGGAGAACGGCACGGTGGACATCGTCTTCGCCACCTACTCCATCACCGAGGAGCGCAAGCAGAAGGTCACCTTCGGCGGCCCTTACGTGATCGCGCACCAGGACGTGATGGTCCGCAAGGACGACACCTCGATCGCCGCCCCGAAGGACCTCACGGGCAAGAAGATCTGCAAGGCCTCCGGCTCCAACTCCTACAAGCGGATCACCGACCCGCCCCCGGACGGCGAGCTCGACCTCGACGCCACCACCGTCGACGCCGCCAACTACTCCGAGTGCATCCAGAAGCTGGGCGGCAGCAACCTCGACGCGGTCACCACCGACGACCTGATCCTGGCGGGCTTCGCCAAGCAGGCCGGCGGCAACTTCAAGGTGCTGGGCCAGGGCTTCACGGACGAGAAGTACGGCATCGGCCTGAAGAAGGGCGACACCAAGACGTGTGAGGCCGTCAACACCGCGGTGAAGAAGCTGTGGGACAACGGCACCATGAAGACCCTGCTGGACAAGTGGTTCGGCGGCATCGAAGGACTGAAGGTGTCCGAGGCAGCGCCGCCCGCGGAGGGCTGCAGCTAGTCAACATCAGAGGCGGCGGCCGGGATCCGGCCGCCGCCGTCCTATGCGGTGGAGCACGATGGACGAACTGATCAAGTACGCGCCCGACCTCGCGGAAGGCTTTCTGGAGAACGTCAAGCTCTCCCTCGTGGCCGCGGTCGCCTCCCTCATTCTCGGCACGATCCTGGTCGCGATGAGGGTCTCCCCCACCCCGGTGCTGCGCGCGGCGGCCACCTTCTACGTCAACGTGGTGCGCAACACCCCGCTGACGCTGGTGCTGGCCTTCTCCGCACTCGGCCTCAGTGACCAACTCGGCCTGGTCTTCTCCGACACGCCCAGGACCAACTCCTTCTGGATCGTCGCGATGGGCCTGTCGCTCTACACGGCGTCCTTCGTGTGCGAGGGGTTGCGGGCGGGCATCAACACCGTTCCCCTCGGGCAGGCGGAGGCGGCCAGGGCCATCGGGCTGACGTTCATCCAGTCCTTGACCCTGATCATCCTGCCGCAGGCGTTCCGTGCCGTCATCGCGCCGCTCGGCAGCGTGATGATCGCCATGATCAAGAACACCACCGTGGCGACCGCCGGCGGTTACCTCGCCGACGCCGCGGCCGTCATGAAGATCACCTTTGACACCACCGGCGCGTCGATCCCGATCTTCATCGGGCTCATCCTGGCCTTCATGGCCCTGACCATGCCCATCGGCTACTTCACCGGCTGGTTGGCCCGACGCCTGGCGGTGGCCCGATGACCTCCGTTCTGTTCGACACACCCGGACCGCGCGGGCGGGTGCGCAACCACCTGCTCACGGTGATCAGTGCGGTGGCAGTGGTGGCCGCCCTGTTCTGGGTCTACCGCGGCTTCGACGCCAAGGGGCAGTGGGAAGGCAAGATCTGGCAGCCTTTCCTGGAGGCTGACACCTGGGAGTTCTACATCATCCCGGGCCTGATCGGCACGCTGCGGGCCGCCGCGCTGGCCGCGGTGCTCGCGGTGGCGTTCGGCGCGATCTTCGGCCTGGCCCGGCTGTCCGACCACGCCTGGATCCGCGTTCCGGCGGGCCTGGTGGTGGAGGTCTTCAGGGCCATCCCCCTGCTGCTGCTGATCTTCTTCATCTTCTACCTGGCGCCGAGCATGTTCGGCGGCGGCGACTACGCCTTCATCGCCGTGGTGCTCGGCCTGACCCTCTACAACGGCTCGGTGCTGGCCGAGGTCGTCAGGGCGGGCGTGCAGGCGGTGCCGAGGGGGCAGTCCGAAGCGGCCTACGCCATCGGCATGCGCAAGGGCCAGGTGATGCGCATGGTGCTGCTGCCCCAGGCCATCACCGTGATGATGCCGGCGATCGTCAGCCAGCTCGTGGTGCTGCTGAAGGACACCGCGCTCGGCTACATCATCGCCTACGTGGACCTGCTCAACACCGGCTTCAAGATCCTGCCGGCGGTCCACTTCGGCTCGCTGATCCCGGCGGCGATCGTCATCGGCATCATCTACGTGACGCTGAACCTGGCGCTGAGCTATGTGGCCAACGTGCTCGAACGGCGCAGCAGGCGCAGCCGCAAGACAACGGCGAAGCCGGTCGCACCTCCCGGCGCGGAGGCCATCGGCCTGCGGTCCGGCGGCGGACTGGACAGCACCGACTAAAAGCGGTGTGGATCAACCGGCACACGGGCGGCGGGGATTTCCGGCAGGATTCGGTTATGCCCGCCGCTTCGTGGCTCTCGCCCATCTCAACCACCCAGGTCGCCCGCGCGGGAGTGCGCGCGGGCTGGCCCAGCGCGCTCGACGGGCAGGCGTGGTGGACGGAGGACCGTCCCGAGGAGGGCGGCCGGACCACCATCGTCCATCGCGCCGCCGACGGCACCCGCCGCGAGCTGCTGCCCGCCCCCTGGTGCGCCCGCACCCGCGTGCACGAGTACGGCGGCCGCCCCTACACCGTGACCCCCGACGGCCAGGTCATCTTCGCCAACCTCGCCGACCAGCGCCTCTACCTGCTCGACGGCACCATCAGCGCGCTCACCCCCGAGGGCGAGAACGCCCGCTACGCCGACCTCCTCGTCCACGACGGGCACGTCTGGTGCGTACGCGAGCGGCACACCGGCGACGGCAAGATCTCGCGGGCCATCGTCTCCATCCCGCTGAGCGGCGGCCCCGCCCGCGAACACGTCACCGGCCACGACTTCTACGCCTTCCCCACCATCTCCCCCGACGGCCGGCATCTCGCTTACATCTGCTGGGACCACCCGCGCATGCCGTGGAACGGCACCGAGCTGCGCCTCACCCGCCTGTCCGACGGCCTGTCCTGGCCGATCCAGGGCGGCCCGTCGGAGTCGGTCCTGGCACCCCGGTGGAAGGACCACGAGACCCTCTACCTGATCTCCGACCTGTCCGGCTGGTGGAACCTCTACGAGCTCGGCCTTCAGGGCGGCCCACCGGAGCCGTTGTGCCCGATGGAGGAGGAGTTCGCCTGGCCGCTGTGGTATCTCGGCGGGCTGCCGTACACGATCCTCGGCGACGGCCGGCTCGCGGTCCTGCACGGGCGCGGTGACCTGCGGCTGGGCCTGCTGGACCCGCGCACGCGGGTCCTCACCGACCTCGACACCGGCTACGACGGCTGGGAGCCGGCGCTAGCCGCCGACGGCACGTCCCTGCTCGGCGTGGCGTACGGCGCCGCCACCGACAGGTCCGTCGTCCGGCTCGACACGGGGACCGGGCGGGCCGCGGCGCTCGGCGGCGGCGCGACGCCACCCGACCCCGCCTACCTCCCGTCGCCCCGGGCGGTCGAGCTGCCCGGCGAGGACGGCCTTGTGCACGCCTTCCTCTACCCGCCGACGAACCCGGCCGAGGTCGTCGAAGGACCGGCCCCCTACGTGGTCTTCGTGCACGGTGGTCCGACCGGGCAGGCCGGCACCGCACTCGACCTGGAGAAGGCGTTCCTCACCTCGCGCGGCATCGGCGTGCTCGACGTCAACTACGGCGGCTCCACCGGCTACGGCCGGGCCTACCGGGAGCGGCTGAAAGGGCAGTGGGGACTGGTCGACGTCGCCGACACCGTCGCGGCCGCCCGCTGGCTCGCCGCCGAAGGGCTGGCCGACCCGGACCGCATCGCCATCCGCGGCGGCAGCGCCGGCGGCTGGACCGTGATGGCCGCCTGCTGCCGGTCCGACGTGTTCGCCGGCGGCGTCTCCTACTACGGCGTCAGCGCCCTGGCCCCGCTGAACGCCCATACGCACGACTTCGAATCCCGCTACGCGGAGTGGCTCGTCGGCCCGGACGACCCGCACCTCTACGCGCAGCGGGAGCCGCTCGCCCTGGTCGGCGGCGTGTCCTGCCCGATGCTGCTCCTGCAGGGGCTCGACGACCCCGTCGTGCCGCCCGAGCAGTCGGCCGCCTTCGCCGACGCCCTGTCCGAGCGCGGCATCCCCTGCACCTACCTCGCTTTCGAGGGCGAGTCACACGGCTTTCGCCGCGCCGAGACCCGCTCCGCCGCGCTCGCCGCCGAATACGCCTTCTACCAGCAGCTCTTCATCTGAGGCGGCAGCGGGTGCATGCGTTCGACCGCGAGCCGGTGCGGACCTGGCTGAGGCGTCCGCCAGCAGGTGCATGCGTTCGACCGCGAGCCGGTGCGGACCTGGAGGCGTCAGCGGGCGAACTCCGTCGCCCGTGACTCCCGCACCACCGTGATCCGGATCTGCCCCGGATAGGTGAGCTCCTCCTCCACCTGCTTGGCCACGTCACGGGCGATCACCTGGGCCTGGATGTCATCGATCGCGTCCGGCTTGACCATCACCCGGATCTCGCGCCCGGCCTGCATCGCGAAGACCTTCTCCACCCCGTCGTAGGACTGCGCGATCTCCTCCAGCCGCTCCAGCCGCTTGACGTACGCTTCCAGCGACTCGCGCCGGGCGCCGGGGCGGCTGCCGCTGATGGCGTCGGCCGCCTGCGTCAGCACCGCCTCGACCGTGCGTACCTCCACCTCGTTGTGGTGCGCCTCGATGGCGTGCACCACGTCCTCCTGCTCGCCGTAGCGGCGCGCGATCTCCGCCCCGATCAGCGCGTGACTTCCCTCGACCTCGTGCGTGAGCGCCTTGCCGATGTCGTGCAGGAGGGCGCAGCGCTTCATCAGCGGCTGGTCCAGCTTGAGCTCCGCGGCCATGATCCCGGCGATGTGCGCGGACTCGATGAGGTGCTTGAGGACGTTCTGCCCGTAGCTGGTGCGGTATCTGAGCTGGCCGAGCAGCAGCGTCAGCTCCGGATGCATGTCGGTGATGCCCAGCTCGACCAGGGCGTCCTCACCGGCGCGGGCGCACAGGTCCTGCACCTCCGCGCGGCTGCGCTCGTGCGCCTCCTCGATCCGCTGCGGATGAATGCGCCCGTCCAGCACGAGCTTCTCCAAGGTGAGCCGGGCGGTCTCCCTGCGCACCGGGTCGAAGCAGGACAGCAGCACCGCCTCGGGCGTGTCGTCGATGATCAGGTTGACGCCCGTCGTGGACTCGAACGCCCGGATGTTGCGCCCCTCGCGGCCGATGATCCGGCCCTTCATCTCGTCACCCGGCAGATGCAGGACGCTGACCACCGACTCCGCCGTCTGCTCCGCCGCCACTCGCTGCACCGCCAGCGTCACGATCTTGGTGGCCCGCTTCTCGCCCTCCTTGCGGGCGTCCCCCTCGATCTCCCGGATGAGCAGCGCGGCCTCACGCTTGGCCTGGTTCTCGATCTCCTTGACCAGCTCGGCCTTGGCCTGCTCCGAGGTGAACCCGGAGACCCGCTCCAGGATGACCCGCCGGTCCTCCTCGACCCGCATCAGCTCAGCGCGCCGATCGGCCAGCTCCACCTCGGTCTCGGCCAGCTTCCGGTCCCGCTCGGTCTGCCGCCTGGCCTCCTCGTCCAGCCGCTGCTCCCGCTCGGCCAGCCGGCCCTCCCTGCGCTCCAGGTCGGCACGCAGCTCCTTGAGCTCGGACTTGAGCAGCCGGCTCTCCTCCTCGACCTCGCTGCGCATCCGCGCCGCCGACTCCGCCGCCGACTCCGACCGGCGCAGCATCTCCTCCGCGTCGGACTCGGCCTTGTCGCGGATCTTCCCGGCCTCCTCGCGCGCCTGCTCAAGCTCCTCGTGAACGGCCTCGACCTGCTCCGCGGTGGGCTTGGCGGCCTTGGGGACACTGCCCGAGGTGCGCCGGACGACGATGTAGAGAGCCGCCATCATCCCGCAGGTCAGGACGAGCACCGCCACCGACAGCACTACGACAAGCGGCCCCATGTACGCCCCGCCCTCCTCGCGTCGTCAACACCCACAAACGCGGCCCTCGCCATGGAGGGTCACGGGCGCGGCGCGGAAAGCCCGATCGGCGTCAGTCCTCGGACCGATATCAAGCCAGGACTGACCGGGCGCCGACTGTCACAGCCGACACCTCGCCCGTCTCTCGCTCGTCCGTCGTTCACCGGTATGGCAATCCGCACTGCGCGGAGTAACTCCTCACTGCCGTCGAGGTTATGCGTCGAACAGGTCACGAGCAAGCAAACGCGTCATCAAGCGTGTCATACGAGTGATCGCGCCTGCCCATCTACTGGATCTTCGTAAGATCGATGATCACATACTCCCCAGTCAGCCCATACGCCACCAGTCGCCCATCCCCGACATCCCACCCAATCAACGCACCCTGCCCCCTCGGCATTCGGGCACAGGCCCAGATCCGCCGCCGCCCACCACAGCAGCCCCGAACAGCCGCAAGAACCCGTCGCCCACCACAGCAGCCCAAACAGCCGCAAGAAACGCGGACACCCCTGGACACGACGCATCCCCGGAGAGCCGCGCCACGCACGGGACACGACAGCCTCAGGCCGGCCTGCGGGTGCAGGTCACCCGACACCTCAGGCCGGCGTCCGGGTGCAGGTCACCGGGAGGCGGGCGTCGCGACGACGCATCCCCGGAGAGCCGCGCCACACACGCCACTCGACGCCCTCAGGCCGGCCTGCGGGTGCAGGTCACTCGACGGCCTCGTGCTGGCGTGCGGGTGTAGGTCACCGGGGGGCGGGGGTTGTGGAGGTCAGGGATAGTCCTCCTCGACCTCGATGCCCTCCTGCTCCAGAGCCTCCCGGACCACGCGGAACGCCAGGCCGGGGGCGTACCCCTTTCTGGCGAGCATGCCCGCCAGGCGACGGGTGCGGGCCTTGGAGTCCAGGGACCGGGTGGAGCGGAGTTTGCGCTCTACGAGCCGCCGGGCCGTTTCGAGCTCCTGGTCAGGGTCGAGGCGCTCGACGGCTTCGTTGACCGTCTCGGAGTCGACGCCCCGGTGGCGGAGCTCGGCGGCGAGGGCACGCTTGGCCAGCCCACGCCCGTGATGCCGGGAGTCGACCCAGGCTTCGGCGAACGCCTCATCGTTGATGAGCCCCAGCTCGGAGAACCGATCGAGCACCTTCTCCGCCGCCTCGTCCGGCACGTCCCGCTTGCGTAGGGCTTCGGACAGCTGGGCACGAGTCTTGGGCGACATGGTGAGCAGGCGAAGAACGACGCCACGCGCGACCGACTCGGGATTGGCATGCGGCGTGGCACCCGCAGGCGTGTCGGGATCGGGCCCATCGGGCAACCACCCACTTCCCGCCCCACCCGCAGACCGCCTCCCCTTACCGGCTCGCCCGCCCCCACTCTGACGACCGCGACCTTTACCACCGGCGGACCGACGCCCCTTACCGGCCCCCCGATCCTTCGGCCACCCACCGTCGAACGAGTCGTCACCGCCCCCGAACTCACCGTCATGTCGGTCACCACCCGCAATGCCACCCTCCGACCGGCCATCACCCGCACGCCCACCGCCATACGAGTCACCGCCCGTACGACCCGCTTCGTACGGATCACCACCCGCCAGGCCGGCATCGTACGGATCACCACCCGTTAGGCGACTATCGGAACCGTCGCCCGCCGCTTGGCCGAAGTTCGGTTGACTGCCCGCGGACGACTCGCCCTCTGGCCTGGTGGGCTCGGTGGCTGGTGACGGCTGTCGATTTGCGGGAGCCGGTGGCTCGCTGGCCGGTGAGCCCGCCTCGGGGTCGGCAGACCGGGGAGATGACTGGGTGTCGGACGGCGTATCGGACGGCGGGGATCCGTCCGATGACGGCCGGCGGAGCGCGCGCAGTTCACTGAGTGAAGGCCAGCCGTTGCCGCCCGTGGGTTGGGATGCCTCAGATGATCGGACGGAAGCGCCTCTCGACTGCGTCCCAGAGGCACCCGTCCCGGAGGCACCCCCGGAAAGACCCGTCTCAGGGACGCCTGGCCACGGGGCGCCTGCCCCGCCTGTCCCCGAGCCTGAGTCGGGGGTGTCCCTTCCTTCCGCCTTGCCTGGGCGTTGTCCCTTACGGCGAGGGCGGCGGGGGGAAGGGGGGACGTCTGGCCAGGCGCCCCAGTCTCGGGAGTGGGGCGCCTGGTCCGGGTCCGTGTCACTCATGTGGCGACCGCTCAGACGTCACCGGGCTTCGGGGTGGACTTCGCACCTCGGCCGGAAGGGGCCGGGGCGGCGGGAGCGGCGGCGGCCGGGGCCTCGGCCGGGACGTCGAGGCGGGGGCCGACGCCCAGCTTGTCCTTGATCTTCTTTTCGATCTCGTTGGCCATGTCGGGGTGGCTCTTCAGGAAGTTACGGGCGTTTTCCTTGCCCTGGCCGAGCTGGTCGCCCTCGTAGGTGTACCAAGCTCCGGACTTGCGGACGAAGCCGTGCTCGACGCCCATGTCGATGAGGCCGCCCTCGCGGGAGATGCCGACGCCGTAGAGGATGTCGAAGTCCGCGACGCGGAAGGGCGGGGCCATCTTGTTCTTGACGACCTTGACCCTGGTGCGGTTGCCGACCGCCTCGGTGCCGTCCTTGAGGGTCTCGATGCGGCGGATGTCCAGGCGGACCGAGGCGTAGAACTTGAGCGCCTTGCCACCCGTCGTGGTCTCGGGAGACCCGAACATGACGCCGATCTTCTCGCGGAGCTGGTTGATGAAGATGGCGGTGGTGCCGGTGTTGCTGAGGGCGCCGGCGACCTTGCGCAGGGCCTGGGACATCAGGCGGGCCTGGAGGCCGACATGGCTGTCGCCCATCTCGCCCTCGATCTCGGCCTTGGGCACCAGCGCGGCCACCGAGTCGATGACGATGATGTCGACGGCGCCGGACCTGATCAGCATGTCGGCGATCTCCAGCGCCTGCTCACCCGTGTCGGGCTGGGAGACGAGCAGCGCGTCGGTGTCGACGCCGAGCTTCTTCGCGTATTCGGGGTCGAGGGCGTGCTCCGCGTCGATGAAGGCCGCGATGCCGCCCGCGCGCTGGGCATTGGCCACCGCGTGCAGGGCGACCGTGGTCTTACCCGAGGACTCGGGGCCGTAGACCTCCACGATCCTGCCGCGCGGCAGGCCGCCGATGCCGAGCGCCACGTCCAGCGAGATCGAGCCGGTCGGGATCACCTCGATGGGGGCTCGGGCGTCATCGCCCAGGCGCATCACAGACCCCTTGCCGAACTGCCGCTCGATTTGAGCTAGAGCCGTTTCGAGGGCCTTCTCGCGGTCGTTGATTGCCATGGGAAACTCCCCCTGGAGAGTCGTGGTCCGAACAGTCGAGTGAAAGCTACGGCCTGCCACCGACATTTTCTGGCGAAGCCACGGGCCCATCTTAGCCGAACGACTGTTCGATCACATCCTGAACACGCGTACCACGGTCGGCCGAGACCCGTACATTCATCCCTGTTGTGCCGTTTGTGTTGTCATGCGCCGTGAGCTGGGGAGACTCACAGGAAAGGCGGGAGGTGGCTACGTGACGAGCGCGTACATCGGGGAACGGCGCGGCCATCTGCAGGCGCTCGCCGAGCAGCTGCCCGCCTACGGGCTGGTGAGCCGCATGGTCGGTGACGACCACGCGGTGCTGTGGGTGTGGCAGCCGCAGAGCGGCCGGCAGACGCTCGTCTTCGCGACCCCCGCGCATCGCGGCTGGTTGTTCCTGTGGTCGCCCGGCGGTCAGTGCCGCGCCGACGACCTGGACCGGGCGGCCCAGGCGCTGCAGGCGGCGCTGGAGTCAGCGGAGCCGGGGTGAGACCTCCTCCACCTGGCAGACCGCGCGCCAGACGGACTTGGCGCTCTCGCCGTCGGCGAGCGCTTGGGTGACGGTGCGGCCGCCGAGCGGGGCGAGCACGTAGTCGCGCGCCCAGGACTCGGCGTACGGGTCACCGAAGTGCTCGCGCATACGTCTCCAGAATTCGGTCAGGCGCATGCCACAAGTATGGAAGGTGTCAGAGGATGGGTAGGACCACCCCATGGCAAAGACCCCCAAGTCTTCCAAGTCCTCACCCCCCAGATCGACCCTGGCCAAGACGAACAAGGCCCGCCGCCGACGGCTGCGATCAGCGCGGCGAACGGCGATCCAGCAGGAGAAGGCCGAGCGTTCCGAGAGGCGCGCGGGCGTCGGTCAGGAACCACGCGCCGGTACGCCGCGCAAGCGCAAGGCGTCGTGGCGGTAGATCACAGCACGCGAGCGCCGTACATCTCCCCGAGATGGTCGGCGAGCAGCTCCAGCCGGGCGCCGTCGGGGTCCTTGAAGTAGATGGAGGCGCCGCTCTCGACCTGGTGCGGCACGCCGGCCATCTCCAGCTTGCCGCGCAGCCGCTCCCACGTGGCGGGGTCGACGGAGATCGCGATGTGGTGCAGCCCGCCGAGCACTTCCTGGTAAGGACCGAGGTCGAGTCCGGGGAAGTCGAAGAAGGCCAGCAGGTTGCCGTTGCCGACGTCGAAGAAGAAGTGGCTGGAACCCTTGTAGTCGCGGTTCTCGAAGATCTCCGTCAGCGGGAACTCCAGCAGCTCCTGGTAGAACTTGACGGTACGCTCCACGTCGGACGAGACAAGGGCCATGTGGTGCAGGCCGCGCGCGCTGCTCGGCGGACGGTGCGCTAACACGTACCTGTCTCTGATCTCCTCGCGGCGAGCCTCGATGGCTGCGTGGTCGGTGGTCACCGTCGGTCTATGTCCGCCATGCCGCCGCTCAATCTCCCGGGCTCGTGCCAATGCGTTTTCTGTCGGTGCGGCGAGGCAGTATGTGCGGGTGAGCTCGCTCGACCACTTCAGCCAGGTGACCAGGCAATGGTTCACCGGAGCCTTCGCCGCGCCGACCGCCGCGCAGGAGGGCGCGTGGGAGTCCATCGCGCGCGGTGACAGCACCCTGGTGGTGGCTCCGACGGGTTCGGGCAAGACGTTGGCGGCGTTCCTGTGGTCGCTGGACAGGCTGGCCGCCGAGCCCGCCGAGGAGCCGGGCACCAAGGTGGTCTACGTCTCGCCGCTGAAGGCGCTGGCCGTGGACGTGGAGCGCAACCTGCGCGCGCCGC
Organism: Nonomuraea glycinis; assembly: GCF_035920485.1. GTDB lineage: Bacteria > Actinomycetota > Actinomycetes > Streptosporangiales > Streptosporangiaceae > Nonomuraea > Nonomuraea glycinis. The sequence goes on along the minus strand of NZ_CP109166.1, from coordinate 5,329,069 downwards.
TGGCCGGGCTCAAGCAGACGGCGCGGCGGCTGGGGCTGCCGGTGCCGGAGATCTCGGTGGCGATCCGGTCCGGCGACACGCCCGCCCAGGATCGCCGGCGGTTCGCCGCCCGGCCCGCCGACATCCTCATCACGACCCCGGAGTCGCTGTTCCTGCTGCTCACCAGCAAGGCGCGGGACGCGCTGCGCGGGGTGCGGACGGTGATCGTGGACGAGGTGCACGCGGTGGCGGCGACCAAGCGCGGCGCCCATCTGGCTCTCACCCTGGAGCGGCTGGACGCCCTGCTGGAGCGGCCCGCGCAGCGCATCGGGCTGTCGGCGACCGTGCGGCCGGTCAGCGAGGTGGCCACCTTCCTCGGCGGCGCCCGCCCGGCGGCGGTGGTGCAGCCGCCGTCGGACAAGCGCATCGAGGTCGAGGTGGTCGTCCCGGTCGAGGACATGACCGAGATGGAGGCCAGGCCGAGGGAGGCGGGCGCCGACGACTTCGCGCCCGAGCCGACCAACCGGTCGATCTGGCCGCATGTGGAGGAGCGGCTGTTCGACCTGATCGAGGCGCACAGCTCGACGATCGTGTTCGCCAATTCGCGGCGGCTCGCCGAGCGGCTCTGCACGAGGCTCAACGAGCTGGCCTACGACCGCCGGCAGGGCACCGAGACGGTGGACCTGTCGCTCTGGGAGACGCCGGGCGACGGCGCGTCCGGCATGCCCGCGCAGGTGATGGCGCAGGCGGGGGCGAGCAAGGGCGTGCTGACGGAGATCGTGCGCGCCCATCACGGCTCGGTGTCCAAGCAGGAGCGGGCGCAGATCGAGGAGGCGCTCAAGTCGGGCCGGCTGCCGGCCGTGGTCGCCACGTCCAGCTTGGAGCTGGGCATCGACATGGGCGCGGTGGATCTGGTCGCCTGTGTGGAGGCGCCGCCGAGCGTGGCGAGCGGGCTGCAGCGCATCGGCCGGGCGGGCCACCAGGTGGGCGCGGTGTCCAAGGGCGTGATCTTTCCTAAATACCGGGGCGACCTGGTGCAGACGGCCGTGGTGGCCGAGCGGATGAAGAGCGGCCTGATCGAGGAGCTGCGCTATCCGCGTAACCCGCTCGACGTGCTGGCCCAGCAGATCGTGGCGATGACCGCGCTGGAGGAGTGGACGGTCGACGAGCTGGAGACCGTGGTCAAGCGCGCCGCCCCCTACGCCACGCTGCCCAGGAGCGCGCTGGAGGCGACGCTCGACATGCTGGCCGGCCGCTATCCGAGCGAGGAGTTCGCCGAGCTGCGGCCGCGCGTGGTGTGGGACCGGGTGACGGGCACCCTGCAGGGGCGGCCGGGCGCCCAGCGGCTGGCGGTGACCAACGGCGGCACGATCCCCGACCGCGGGCTGTTCGGGGTGTTCCTGGTCGGTGAGAAGGCCTCCCGGGTCGGCGAGCTCGACGAGGAGATGGTGTACGAGTCCCGCGTCGGCGACGTGTTCGTGCTGGGCGCGACGTCGTGGCGGATCGAGGACATCACGGCCGACCGGGTGCTGGTCTCCCCCGCGCCGGGTCAGCCGGGCAAGCTGCCGTTCTGGCACGGTGACACGGCCGGTCGGCCCGCCGAGCTGGGCGCGGCCATCGGCGCCTTCCTGCGCGAGCAGGCCAAGCAGGAGTCCACCGAACGGCTGCGCGAGGCCGGGCTGGACACCTACGCCGCCGACAACCTGGTGTCCTACCTGCGCGAGCAGCGCGAGGCGACCGGCTACGTGCCGGACGACCGGACCCTGCTGGTGGAGCGTTTCCATGACGAGCTGGGCGACTGGCGGGTCGTCATCCACTCCCCCTACGGCGCGCGGGTGCACGCGCCCTGGGCACTGGCGATCAACCGGCGGCTGCGCGAGCGCTACGGCCTGGACGTGCAGGCCGTCCACTCCGACGACGGCATCGTGCTGCGCATCCCGGACACGCTGGCCGAGCCGCCCACCGATGTGGCGGCATTCGACGCCGACGAGATCGAGGCGATCGTCACCGAGGAGCTGGGCGGTTCCGCGCTGTTCGCCTCCCGGTTCAGGGAGTGCGCGGGGCGGGCGCTGCTGCTGCCGCGCCGCACGCCGGGCCGGCGGAGCCCGCTGTGGCAGCAGCGTCAGCGGGCGGCGCACCTGCTCGGGGTGGCCTCCCAGTACGGGTCGTTCCCGATCGTGCTGGAGACGATGCGGGAGTGCCTGCAGGACGTCTTCGACGTGCCGGGACTGGTGCGGCTGATGCGCGACCTGGCCGCGCGGCGGGTGCGGCTGGTGGAGGTGGAGACCTCGCAGGCGTCGCCGTTCGCGGCGTCCCTGCTGTTCCACTACGTCGGCGCGTTCATGTACGAAGGCGACGCGCCGCTGGCCGAGCGGCGGGCACAGGCGCTCGCCCTGGACACGACGCTGCTCGCCGAGCTGCTGGGCCAGGCCGATCTGCGCGAGCTGCTCGACCCCGACGTGATCGCCGACACCGAGCGCGAGCTGGCCAGGCTCGACCGGCCGCTGCGGGATCTGGAGGACCTGTCCGACCTGCTGCGCTCGCACGGGCCGCTGCTGGCGCCCGACGTGAGCGTGCGAGGCGGGGATCCGGCCTGGCTCGAGGAGTTGGAGCGGGCGCGCCGGGTGATCAGGGTACGGCTCGCGGGCGAGACGCAGTGGGCCGCGATCGAGGACTCGGCCCGGATGCGTGACGCGCTGGGAGTGCCGCTGCCGGTCGGGATCCCGCATGTCTTCCTTGAGCCGGTCGCCGACCCGCTGGCCGACCTGGTGGCACGGCATGCCCGGACACGGGGGCCGTTCCAGGCGAGCACGGCGGCGGCCAGGTTCGGTCTGGGCGTGGCGGTGGTCGGTGACGCGCTGCGCAGGCTGGCGGCCACGGGGCGGGTGGTCAACGGCGAGTTCCGGCCTGGAGGGCGGGGCGAGGAGTGGTGCGACGCGGGCGTGCTGCGGATGCTGCGCCGCAGGTCGCTGGCCAGGCTGCGCAAGGAAGTCGAGCCTGTGGCGGCGGAGACGCTGGCGCTGTTCCTGCCCGCCTGGCATGGCATCACCGGGTCCGCCGTAGGCCCGGGAGACGGAGGCATGGCGAGCGGAGGTCCGGGGAGCGGTGGCCCGGGGAGCGGGAGCCCGGGGCGTGGTGGCCCGGGGGGCGGGAGCCTGGCGAGCGGAGGTCCGGGGGGCGGGAGCCTGGGGGGCGGGGGCGCGCGAGGGGCGGCTGTCGGCGGGGGCGCGTACGCCGCGCGGGCGATGGACGGGCTGGTGCGGGCCGTCGAGCTGCTCCAGGGGGCGGCGGTGCCCGCCTCCGCGTTGGAGACGCTGGTGCTGCCGTCGCGTGTGCCCGGCTACCATCCGGCCCTGCTCGATGAGCTGACCTCCTCCGGTGAGGTGATGTGGGCGGGGCAGGGGTCGTTGCCCGGCAGCGACGGGTGGGTGTCGCTCTACTTCGCCGACACCGCGCCCCTGCTGCTCGCGGAGCCGGCCGAGATCACCATGACGCCGGTGCACGACCAGGTGCTGGAGGCGCTCGGCGGCGGTGGGGCGCTGTTCTTCCGCGGATTGTCCGACAAGCTCGGCCTGCTGGACGACCAGGCGCTGGCCACCGCGCTGTGGGATCTGGTGTGGGCCGGGAGGGTGTCCGGCGACACGCTGGCGCCGCTGCGCGCCACCCTCGGCTCCGGGCGGCCGGCGCACCGGCCGGCGACGAAGCGGCGGCGGGCGGTGCTGCCGAGCAGGAGCGGGCCACCGACGGTGGGCGGACGATGGTGGCTGCTGCCCGAGCCCGCCGGGGACGTCACCCAGCGCGCCAACGCTCAGGCCGAGGTGCTGCTGGAGCGGCACGGGGTGGTGACGCGGGGGGCGGTGACGGCCGAGCGGCTGCCGGGCGGGTTCACGCCTGTCTACCAGGTGCTGCGGGCCTACGAGGAGAGTGGGCGATGCCGCCGCGGCTACTTCGTCGAGGGTCTCGGCGGGGCCCAGTTCGCCCTGCCCGGGGCGGTCGACCGGATGCGCGCGATGGCCCCCAGCGTCGCACCGACGGGAGGGATGCGCCTGGAGAGCACCCCCTTCGGGACGCCGCCCTCCACTACAGCCCCATTCAGTCCGGCACCTTCCGGCACAGACCCATCTGCCCCAGCACCCTCCGACACAGACTCATTCGGTACGACACCTTCCTTCGGCTCGGGCGCCTTCGCAGGGACGCCCACGGATGCGGCGTTCGCGCGGGCCGGTCGGCGGGACACCGTGCTCAGGGCGGTGGTGCTGGCCGCCGCCGACCCCGCCAACCCGTACGGGGCCGCGCTGCCGTGGCCGCAGCACCCGGGCGAGGTCGGGCACAAGCCCGGCCGGAAGGCGGGGTCGCTGGTCGTGCTGGTCGACGGCTACCTGGTGCTCTATGTGGAGCGCGGTGGCAAGACGCTGCTGTCGTTCGCCGACGGCGACCGGTTGCAGCCCGCCGTGGACGCGCTGGCGCTGGCGGTTCGCGATGGCGCCCTCGGGAAACTGACGGTCGAGCGGGCCGACGGCGGCTCGATCGTGGACTCGCCCCTGGCGGCGGCACTGGAGTCGGCCGGTTTCCATCCGACCCCCCGGGGCCTGCGCCTGCGCGCCTGACCCGACGATCGTCAAGGCCCACGAAACGAAGGGTCACCAAAGGGCTTCCAAAGATTTGAACGGCTGTTTAAAGTTTTGAACGTGCCGCCAGAAAGCCGTACGTTCATCGAAGAAGCGCGTCGCGCCCAGATCATCCAGTGCGCCATCGACGTCCTCGCCACCGAGGGCTACGCCCGGGCCTCCATGGCCAGGATCGCCAAGCAGGCGAAGATCAGCACCGGCGTGATCTCGTACCACTTCGGTGGCAAGCGGCAGCTGCTGGAGGCGGTGATCGGCGAGGTGGCCAGGATGGCCACCGAGATGATGCTGCCGCGCATCCTCGCCCAGCCCACCGCGACCGAGGGACTGCGCGCCTACTTCGAGAGCAACCTGGAGTTCATGCGCGTCCACCGCGGGCCGTTGCTGGCCATGGTGGAGATCATCACCTACACCCGCGACTCCGGCGGCCCAGGTCCGTACGCACTGCAGCACGACACCGCCATCAACGACGTCATGCGGCTCCTTGACTGGGGCCACCGGACGGGAGAGTTCCGCGACTTCGATCCGCGGAGCATGGCGATCGCCATACGCGGCGTGGTGGACGCGGTGCCCGCCCGCCTCGTCCAGGACCCGGAGCTGGATCTCGACCTGCTCGCCCAGGAGTTCGTCGCCCTTTTCACCCTCGCCACCAGGAGGCAGCCATGACCGCGGCACTGGACATCGCCGGTTTAGCGAAGACGTTCGACGAGCACGTCGCCGTCGACCATGTCGATCTGACGGTCCCCCAGGGATCGTTCTACGGTCTGGTCGGCCAGAACGGGGCCGGTAAGACCACCACCCTGTCCATGGCGGTCGGGCTGCTCAGGCCGGACAGCGGCACGGCGCGCATCTTCGGTGCGGACGTGTGGACGGACCCGGCCACCGCCAAGGGGCTGGTCGGGGTGCTGCCGGACGGGATGGCCATGCCGGAGCGGCTGACGGGGCGGGAGGTGCTCACCTATCTGGGGCTGCTGCGCGGGCTGAGCAAGGACCTGGTCGCCGCGCGCGCCGAGGAGTTGCTGTCGGTGCTGGAGCTCGACGGGGCGGAGAAGACGCTCGTCATCGAATACTCGACGGGCATGCGCAAGAAGATCGGCTTGGCCACGGCGCTGCTGCACGCGCCGCGGCTGCTGGTGCTGGACGAGCCGTTCGAGGCGGTGGATCCGGTGTCGGCGGCGACGATCAAGACGATTCTGCGCGGGTTCGTGGCCGGCGGCGGCTCGATCGTGCTCTCCAGCCATGTGATGGCGCTGGTGGAGCAGCTCTGCGACCACGTGGCGGTGATCGACAAGGGCCGGGTGGCGGCCGCGGGACCGCTGGGCGAGGTGCGCGGGGACGCGACGCTCGAGGATCGGTTCGTGGACCTGGTCGGTTCGGTGTCCAGCGGGACCAAGGGGCTGTCATGGCTGTAGCGGTGACCATGGCGCGGATGAAGGTGGCGATCCTGCGCCACTCGATGACCGGCCAGCGGGGCGGGATGGTCGCGATCGCGGGGACGCTCGGGGTGGTGCTCGCCGCGGGCACGATCTATCTGGCGACGCTGGACGGCGACTGGCTCGCCGCCGCGTACGCCGTGTGGATGCTCGGCTGGATCATCGGCCCGGTCTTCTCGGGCGGCGGTGACGAGACGCTGCGGCCGGAGTACTTCGCGCCGCTCGGGCTGCCGCTGCGTCGGCTGGCGACGGGCCTGCTGGTGGCGGCGTTCGTCGGGGTGGCTCCGGCGATCAGCCTGCTCGCCCTGTCCGGCCTGACCGTGCTCGGCGTACGGCAGGGCGGCCTGGCGGCGCTGGTCGCGCTGCCGGCCATGGTGTTGCAGCTGGCCGTGTTCGTGTTGCTGTCGAAGGTGGCCGTGGCGGTGCTCGGCATCGCGCTGCGCTCCCGGGTGGGGGCGATCGGCGCCGGGTTGATCAACGGTGCCGTCCTGGCCTTCCTGGGGCAGGGTTGGGTGTTCGCCTTCGCCTTCGGGCAGGGCGGGCAGATCCCGCCGGTCGTGCGCTACCTGCCCTCCGGCTGGGGGGTGCTCGCCGTACAAGGTGACTACGCGGCGCTCGCCGCGATGGTGGTGCTGATCGCGCTGCTGCTGGGCGCGTGGGCGGCGCTGCTGAGCAGGAGGGCGGGGGCGAGCCGCCCGTCCGCGCGAGGGCGCAGGCCGATGCGGGCCGCGTCGGCGCGGGAGGCGGTCCTGGCCAAGGAGCTGCGCACGTGGACGCGCGATCTGGTGCGCACGCACCAGCTCACGTTCGCGCTGGCCTACGGCGTGTTCTTCGCGGCCGCGCCGCTGGTACTCGGCTGGACCGGGATGCTGCCGTGGGCGGGGCCGATCTTCATCGTGATGGCCGCCTCGATGACCTCGAACCTCTATGGGCTCGATGGCACCGCGCACTGGCTGACGCTGATGACGCCGGGCGCCTCTGACGTGCGCGGCAGGCAGCTCGCCTGGCTGGTGACCGTGGCGCCGGTGGCGGTGGTGCTGGCGGTGACGTTCACCGCGGTCAACGGCGGACCGTGGCCGATGATCATCGCGGTCACGGCCGCGCTGCTCGGTGGAGGCGCCGGGATGGTGCCGTTGATCTCGGTGTACGCGCTGGTTCCGGGGATCGATCCGCAGCGGCGCGGCGGCAACCCGTTGCGGACGAGCGAGGACGACGGCGCTCTCACCGGTCTGGCGTACCTGATGATGGTGCTGGTGGCGGCGACCGCGGTGCCCGCCGGCGTGGTGGCGGCGCTGTTCGGCTGGCCGGGGGTGGCGGTCGGGGTGCTGACCGGGGCGCTGTGCTTCTGGGGTCTGGGGGTGCGCACCGAGCGGAGGCTGGCGGCGCGCGGGCCCGAACTGCTCGACATGATGCGCACCGGCCGCCGACCGGCCTCCTCCAGCATGACGTTCAAGCTGCCGGAGATGCCGAAGACCGCGCGTATCGTCACGATGACGTGCTGGACGCTGGGCGCGATCCCGCTGTTCCCGCAGGGCATCCTGGCGGCGGTCTTCCTGACCAACGGGCAGCTGGAGCATTCGTGGTTCCTGGCCACCTACATGTCGCCGGGGCTGCGCTGGCCGACGGCCATCTTCATGATCCTGCTGGGGCTGACGATGTACGGGCTGGGGCTGTGGATCCCCGCAAGGTATAGGAAGGTTGCATGACTTCCCCCCGGAATGTGTTCACGACCAGGCCTGAGCTGTCGGGCGACTTCGGCATGGTGGCCAGCACGCATTGGCTGGCCTCGGCCACCGGCATGAGCGTGCTGGAGCGTGGCGGCAACGCCTTCGACGCGGCAGTGGCCGCCGGATTCGTGCTGCAGGTGGCCGAGCCGCATCTGAACGGCCCCGCCGGCGAGGTGCCGATCCTGCTGTGGAGCGAGGCCGACCAGCGGGTGTCGACCGTGTGCGGGCAGGGCGTCGCCCCGGCCGCCGCGACCATCGAGCGCTTCGCCGAGCTCGGGCTGGACCTGGTGCCCGGCACCGGGCCGCTCGCGGCGACCGTGCCCGGCGCGTTCGGCGGCTGGATGCTCATGCTGGAGCGGTGGGGCACCTGGTCGCTCGCCGACGTGCTGGCGCCGGCCATCCATTACGCCGAGCACGGCGTGCCGGTCCTGGAGCGGATCGCGGCCACGATCGAGTCGGTCGAGCGGCTCTTCACCGACGAGTGGACCACGTCCGCGGCCATCTGGCTGCCGGACGGCAAGGTGCCGGCGCCGGGCGCCAAGCTGGCCAACCCGGCGCTGGCCGCCACCTACCGGCGGGTGATCGCCGAGGCGGAGGCCGCGTCGAGCACCCGTACGGGACAGCTGGAAGCCGCCCGCCGCGCCTGGTACGAAGGCTTCGTGGCCGAGGCCGTGGCCGATTTCTGCGCCGGCACCGCCTGGCTGGACAGCTCGGGCCGCAAGCACGGGGGGCTGCTCACCGGTGACGACCTGGCGCGCTGGTCGGCGACGGTGGAGGAGCCGGCCACCTTCGACTATCACGGGTACACGGTGTGCAAGACGGGTCCGTGGGGCCAGGGGCCGGTCTTCCTGCAGCAGCTCGCGCTGCTGTCCGGGTTCGACCTGGACGGCATGGGCTGGCTCGGCGCCGATTACGTGCACACGGTGACCGAGGCCGCCAAGCTGGCCTTCGCCGACCGCGAGGCCTGGTACGGCGACGCGGACGTGCCGATGGACGACCTGCTGAGCGAGCCCTACAACGCCGCCCGGCGGGCGCTCATCACGGACGCCGCGAGCTTGGAGCTGCGGCCGGGCGCCCCGGGCGGGCGCTCGCCTCGCCTGCCGGTGTTCCCCGAGGGCGCGGCGACCAGTGTCTCCGGCGTCGGCGAGCCCACGGTGAGCAGGCCGGTGCCCGGCGAGCAGGTGGTGTCCTCGGACGGCGGCGTGCGCGGCGACACCTGTCATCTGGACGTGGTCGACCGGCACGGCAACATGGTCTCCGCCACGCCCAGCGGCGGCTGGTTGCAGAGCTCCCCCGTCATCGCCGAGCTGGGCTTCTGCCTGGGCACCAGGGCGCAGATGTTCTGGCTGCAGGAGGGGCTGCCCGCCTCGCTGCGGCCGGGCACGCGCCCGCGCACCACGCTGTCGCCCTCGTTCGCGCTGCGTGACGGCCGGCCGTGGCTGGCGTTCGGCACGCCGGGCGGCGACCAGCAGGACCAGTGGAGCCTGAACTTCTTCCTGGCGCTGGTGCACGGCGGGGTGAACCTTCAGGAGGCCATCGACGCGCCGATGTTCCACTCCGAGCACTTCCCCAGCTCGTTCTTCCCGCGCGGCTCCCGGCCAGGCGTCGTGCAGGTGGAGGACCGGCTGGACCCGGCCATACAGGCCGAGTTGCGGCGGCGGGGGCACGAGGTGGAGTCGCAGGGCTCGTGGACGCTCGGCAGGCTCAGCGCGGTCGCCCGGGACGGCGACTTCCTGAAGGCCGCCGCCAATCCGCGCGGCGCGCAGGGCTACGCGGCGGGCCGCTGACCCCGTCAGGCCACTGACGGCCGACAAGGCCTCTGACGGCCGACACACCCGGCTGTACGTCCACGCCAGGCGACGGCCGACACACCCGGCTGTACGTCCACGCCAGGCGACGGCTGACACACCTGGCTGGACGTCCACCTCACGGGTCAGGCGACGGTGGCCTCGATGAGGTCGTCGACCACCGCCGCCAGGTGGCCCGAGCCGGCCAGGACCCGGCGCTGCCGGGCGGCGCCCGACCCCTGCCGGAGCAGCCGGTCCAGCCCTTCCTCGACGAACGTCAGGTCACCGGACTGCTCCAGGGCCGGCCGTACATGCGCCAGCAGGCGGCGGGCCAGCACGGGGGCGGGGACCAGCGCGCCGTGCCGTACGTCCAGGCTGTCGCCCGTCAGCCCGTCGCGGGCGGCGCGCCAGTAGGCGGCGCGCAGCACCTCCGACGGGAAGGGCAGCCCCCGGTCGCCGCGCGCCACGTCGGCCAGGGCCGTGACGATCAGGCCGCGGACCAGCCCGACGATGGTGAGGCTGTCGTTCACGTCGAGCGGCACGTCGGCCACCCGCACCTCGACGGTGGGCAGCTTGGGCGACGGGCGGGTGTCCCAGAAGACCGTTTTAGGGTCCATCAGCGCGCCGGACTCCGCCAGGGCGCGCAGCGCCAGCTCGTAGTCGGCGAAGGTCGGGAAGTACGGCGGCGCGCCGGAGACGGGCCAGCGGCCCCAGCTGATCACCCGCCAGGAGACGTAGCCGGTGTCGCGGCCGACGAAGAACGGCGAGTTCGCGGCCAGCGCGATCAGCGTGGGCAGCCACGGGCGCAGGTGGTTGCCCACGTAGACGGCGGCCTCCTCGTCGGGCACGTCCACGTGCACGTGCAGGGCGCAGATGCTGATCTCGTCCTGCAGCGCCCGGTACAGCACGCGGCCCTGCTCGTAGCGGATGTCGTCGCTGAGCGGCGGCGGGATGACGTTGCCGAGCACGGGGATGCCGCTGGCGACGACGGCGAGCCCGCACGAGCGGGCCGCGGCCGCCACCTCCTTGCGCGCGGCGCGTAACTGGGTCCCGAGCTCGGTGAGGTCCGCGGACGGCGCTGTCCTGGCCTCCACCTGGAAACGGGTGATCTCGTGCGCCACGTCCAGCACGTCCGTCGCGGCGGCCAGCACCTCGGCGGCCCGGGGGGCGACGTGGCGGGTGCGTGGATCGACGATGAGGTACTCCTCTTCGACCCCGATCAACGGAACCATGCCCACACCTCGCGAGTGAGTCCAGGAGCCTCCGTACCTTTTGTGCCCCTTGGCCGCCCTCGGGAACCGCTAGATCGGTACTGGTCCGTAACAGGCGGCGGGCTCGCCCGAGACGAGGGCCCAGTAGCGGTCGCCGTAGGACCAGTGCCACCACTCGGTGGGGTAGTTGACCAGGCCGGCCGGCTCCAGGGCGGCGGCGAGGATCTTGCGGTGCGCGCGGGCGTCAGCGGAGATGTGCGGGGCGGCGGTGTAGCAGGCGCCGTCGCTGTCCTCCGGGTTGTCGTTGACCTGGGTGCCCATGTCGTACTCGGTGCCGTCGGGGGCGCACAGGGTCAGGTCGACGGCCGCGCCCGCGGTGTGCGGAGCCACCTCCACAGGGGACACATACCGACTTGCCGCGACATGTGCCTCGTCGGGAGACATTTCCGGGAAGGTGGCCTGGAGCTGGTCCCTGTACTCCTCGAAGTAGCGGCGCTGCGTGCCGATCGGCCGATAGCCCTCGACGATCAGCAGCTCGTAGCCGTCGGGCAGCAGCCGCGCGGCCCGCTCCAGCCGCGCCAGCAGGCCCGACCGCAGGTGCGCGTACGCCCCCGCCGGGTCGGCCAGCCGCTTGTCCACCCGCAGCCGGCCGCGCACGTCGGCCAGCGGGTCGTGGTTCTCCCGCACCGGGATCGCCGCCACCCGGGGGTCGGAGATGAGCACGATGTCGCTCGGAGGCTGCCACATGAGCGTAAATTCTCACACAGTGTCGGAGAAGACCTGTTCCCGGGCCTGCTCCAGAGCCGCCACCAGGGCGCCTCTCAGCACCGGGTTGCCCGCCACCCCGCTGGTGAGCACGGCGGGCCGGGTGGGGCACACGCGCGCCACGGCGTCCTGCACCTTGGCGGCCAGCCGCGCGCCGCCCGCCCGGCCGATGTCACCGCTGAGCACGATCAGCCCCGGGTCGAGCACGACGGCCACCGCCGCCACGCCCACCGCCAGCCTGGCGGCCACCGCGTCCAGGTATTCCTCGTGGCCGTTGCGGATCAGATCGGGCACGGTGGCGCCGGTCACGCCGTACCGGACGGCCAGGCCGCTGAGCGCGTCGTGGTTGACCAGCCGCTGGAAGGAGCCGGAGTTGGGGTGGTTGACGTCGTCGGGCAGCGGCTCGCCCGGCACCGGCAGCCAGCCGATCTCGCCGGCGCCGCCGGTGATGCCGCGGTAGAGCCTGCCGCCGAGCATCACGCCGAGCCCCTGGCCGACACCGGCCCACATGATCACGAAGTCATCGATGCCGGCCGCCGCGCCGTAGCGGTGCTCGGCGAGGGCCACCAGGTTGACGTCGTTCTCGATGGTGACCGAGGCGCCGAGCGTCTGGCGGAGGCTGGCCAGCACGCCGACGTGCCAGGAGGGCAGGTCGAGGGAGAAGCGCACGTCGCCGGTACGCGGGTCGACCACGCCCCTGGTGCCGATCACGAACGCGCGCAGCTGCGACAGGCTCACCCGGGCCGAGTCGCACGCCCGCCGGACCGCGTCCTGCACGGTCTTGACCGGGTCGCGGGCGTCGGCCGGGTTCACGGTGACCTCGACCACCGTCTTGCCTGTGATGTCGGCCACACCTACGGTGAGGCTGTCGGGCAGCACCTCGAGCCCGGCGACGTACGCGCTGGAGGGGACCACACCGTAGAGAGCGGCGTGCGGCCCCCTGCCCCCCGCGCGCTCCCCCGCGACCTCGACCAGCCCCCGGTCCTCAAGCCTGGACAGCAGCTGACCTGCCGTGACCTTGGAAAGCCCGGTACGCTCACCCAACTCCGCTCGCGTGAGCGGGCCGTCGGCGAGCAGGAGCTCCAGTGCGGCGCGGTCGTTCAGTCGCCGCAGCAGTCGCGGGGTTCCCGGGCTCCGGCTCATCGGCGCGTCCCTCTCGTCACGATCAGCTAACGGACGTTTCTTTTAAGAAAGTTTCTTGTTAGTTTAACACCACTCGTAAGGCATTGAACGATCAGCCTGGTGCGGACCCTAGGCCGGCACCCGGGAAGGGAGAACCCTGTGAGGATCGCCAAGATCACAGCCACTACGGTCACCACGGCCGCCCTGGCCCTGGGCCTGGCCGCCTGTGGCGGCGCCGAGGCACCCGCTGAGCCCAGCGCGGCCGCCAGCGCCTCGGCGAGCGGCCCCAAGTACTCCGGTAAGGAGCTCACCTTCTGGCGGCTCGGCGACAGCAACCCCGCCGCCCAGAAGTACACCGACGAGCTGGTGGCCGCCTTCGAGCAGCAGACCGGCGCCAAGGTGAAGGTCGAGTGGATCCCGTGGCCGCAGGTGAACGACAAGTTCACCGCCGCCGCCGCGGGCGGCACCGGCCCTGACGTGACCGAGATCGGCAACGACCAGGTCCCGCTCTGGCAGAGCCAGGAGGCCCTGGCGCCGATCAGCGACATCGTGGCCGCCGGCGACCAGGCCGAGATCCCCAAGAACCTGCTGGGCCTGGAGACGATCGACGGCGAGACGTACGCCGTGCCGTGGGGTGGCGGCAGCCGCGCCGTCCTCTACCGGGCGGACTGGTTCAAGGACCTCAAGATCGAGATTCCGAAGACCTGGGACGAGCTCGTCGCCGCGGCCAAGAAGATCCAGGAGAAGAAGGGCAAGGACGTCGACGGGTTCGCCTTCAACGGCGGCTCCGACGCCAACCACCTGCTGGGCTCCCTGGCCTGGACCGCCGGCGGCGAGTACGCCGTCAAGGAAGGCGACAAGTGGGTCGGCAAGCTGACCGACCCGAACTTCAAGGCCGGCTTCGAGCAGTACACCGGGCTGGTCACCGACGGCCTGTCCAGCAAGTCCCGGCTCGGCCAGAACACCACGGAGATCCGCACCCGCTTCGCCAACAACAAAGTGGGCATGTACCTCACCGCCTCCTGGGACCTGCCGGGGATCGACGAGGACAGCAAGGGCAAGCTCAAGGGTGACAAGCTCGCCTTCTTCCCGCTCCCGGCCAAGGACGGCGGCGAGGCCCAGTCCTTCCTCGGCGGCAACGACATCGCCGTGTGGGGCACCGCCAAGGAGATGGACGCGGCCAAGGACTTCGTGAAGCTGGCCTCCGGCAAGGAGTGGGGCGTCAAGTACGCCACCGACGGCGGTCTGCTCCCGGTCTACCCGGAGGCGCTGGCCAAGCTGGCCGAGGACCCGGCGCAGGCGCCGTTCGCCGCCGCCTTCGCCAAGGCCAAGGCCTTCCCCGCCGACCCGAACTGGACCGAGGCCAACGAGACCAAAGCCGTGCTGCAGAACGCGGCACGCCAGGTCATCGAGGGCAAGGCCACGGCCGACGAGGCACTCGGCAAGGCCAACACCGAGCTCGAGAACATCCTCAACCAGTCCTGACGACTCATGACCGACACGTCAACGCGCACCCGGGGCGGAGGCAACCCCTCCCCCTCGGGGCGGCGCCGCCCCGGGCGCCCGGCCAAGGCCAGCGGCCTGCCGGTCTGGTCCATCCCGTACCTGCTGCTGATCCCCGGTCTGCTCGTCATCGGGGCGTTGCTGCTCTACCCGATGGTCCAGGTCGCGATCATGGCCTTCCAGAAGGTGGGCCTCCCGCAGATCAGGCCCGTCAACAAGCGTCCCCCTGAGTGGGTCGGCACCGACAACTTCAGCCAGATCTTCGACAACGAGATCTTCTGGAGCGCGCTGCGGAACACCCTCGTCTTCGCCGTCCTGGCGGTGACGCTGACGCTGGTCGTGGGCACCGCCGTGGGGGTGCTGCTCAACAAGCTCGGCAAGAAGATGTCCACCCTGGTGATCGTCGGCATCATGTTCGCCTGGGCCGTGCCGCCGGTCGCCCAGGGCATCATCTGGAAGTGGCTGTTCGACGCCGAGGCCGGCATCATCAACTGGGCGTTGAACCTGCTGCCCGACTGGCTGTCCACCCTGGTGTTCGGCCGGTCGGACTGGACCGGCGAACCCTGGCTCAACGACGCCTGGTCGATCTACATGGTGCTGATCATCACGGTGGTGTGGGCGAGCTTCCCGTTCATCGCGGTGTCGGTGCTGGCCGGCCTCAAGGGCATCCCCGCCGAGCTGTACGAGGCCGCCCGCGTCGACGGCGCGTCCGCCTGGCGGACGTTCAGGAAGATCACCTTCCCGCTGCTCAGGCCGGTCTTCGCGGTGCTCACGGTGCTGTCGATCATCTGGGACTTCAAGGTCTTCAGCCAGCTGTACGTCCTCATGGGCGGGCCGACCAACCGTGAGGCGTTCAACCTGTCGATGTACTCCTACGCCGAGGCGTTCAGGTCGCCGCCCAAGATGGGGTCCGGCGCGGCCATCGCCCTGGTGCTGACCGTGATCCTGCTCGTCGTCACGGCCGTGTACGTCAGGCAGCTGGTCAAGCAGGAGGACATGACATGAGTCCGCTCGCCCGCAAGCGCCTGGGCAAGATCGCGCTCAACGCGACCGGCCTGCTGGTGTTCGTGTTCGCGATCTTCCCCGTCTATTGGATGGTGTCGACCGCGTTCAAGACCAACGACCAGATCTTCACCACCGAGTTCATCCCGTTCCCCACGTCCTTCACCTTCGAGCATGTGCACCGGGTGCTGACCGAAGGGGTGGCGGGCAACTCGATCTGGGTCTACATGGGCAACAGCGCGATCGTGGCGCTGGGCACCGTGCTCGTCGGGGCGGTGTTCTCGCTGCTGGCGGCGACGGCGGTGGCCCGGTTCAACTTCAAGGGGCGCAGCACGTTCCTGATCGTGCTGCTGGTCGCGCAGATGATCCCGGCCGAGGCGCTGCTCATCCCGCTGTACCTACGGGTCATCGACCTCGGCCTCGTCGACCAGCTGGCCGGGCTGATCCTGGTCAACGTCGGCCTGACGCTGCCGTTCGGCATCTGGATGCTGCGCACCTTCGTCGCCGCGGTGCCCAAGTCGCTGGAGGAGGCGGCCTGGATCGACGGCGCCTCGCGGCTCACCACGTTCTGGCGGGTGCTCTTCCCGCTGGTCGCCCCCGGCCTGGTGGCGACGAGCATCTTCTCCTTCATCACCGCCTGGAACGAGCTGATCTTCGCGCTGGTGCTGATGAGCGAGTCGTCCGGCTACACCATGCCGGTGGCCCTGCAGTTCTTCTTCGGCCAGAAGGGCACCGACTGGGGCGCCATCATGGCCAGCTCCACGATGATGACCATCCCGGTCGTCGTCTTCTTCCTGATAGTGCAGCGCCGCATGGTGACCGGTCTGATGGCCGGCGCCGTGAAGGGCTGACCCACCCGGTCCTCGTACGGCCCGCCACCGGCGTGCCGTACCCGACCCTGCCGTTTTACCGATGAGGGCCGTACCCCGGCTCTCCCCTTTCCGAAGAGGAGCCATGAGTCGAAGTGATCGGGGGCTGCGCCGTCTCGCGGCCGGCACGTTGCTCGTCGCCTTCCCAGGAACCACCGCGCCCGCCTGGGTGCTGCGAGAGCTTGAGCTCGGCCTGGGCGGCGTGACGCTGTTCGGCTTCAACGTCGCCGACGCCGAGCAGCTGAAGACGCTCACCGCCGAACTGCGAGGGGCGGCCGGGGAGCCCGTCATCTCGCTGGACGAGGAGGGCGGCGACGTCACCCGCCTGGCCTACCACGTCGGCAGCCCGTACCCGGGAAACGCGGCGCTCGGCGCCGTGGACGACGTGGAGCTCACCCGCCAGGTCTACCGGGCGATCGGCTCGGAGCTGGCCGCCTGCGGCATCAACCTGGACATGGCGCCGGACGCCGACGTCAACTCCGAGGCCGACAACCCGGTGATCGGCACCCGGGCGTTCGGCAACGAGGCCACGCTGGTCTCGCGGCACACCGTGGCGGCCGTCCAGGGCCTGCAGTCGGTACGGGTGGCCGCCTGTGTCAAGCATTTCCCCGGCCACGGCGCCACCCGCGTCGACTCGCACCTGTCCGTACCGGTCGTGGACGTCACGCCGGAGCTGCTGCGCGCGCGGGAGCTGGCGCCGTTCAGGGCCGCGATCGAGGCCGGCACCAAGTCGATCATGACCGCGCACGTGGCGGTGCCGTTCCTGACCGGTGACGCGCCCGCGACGCTGTCCCCGGCCGCGCTCACCGAGCTGCTCAGGGGCGAGCTCGGCTACGACGGCGTGGTGGTGTCCGACGCGCTGGACATGCAGGCGATCGTGGACAGCGTCGGCCTGGCCGGCGGCTCCGCACTGTCCCTGGCCGCCGGGACCGACCTGCTCTGCCTGGGCCCCCTGCCCACCTACGACGACGTACGGCAGGTCATCGACGGCATCGTGGCCGCGGTGGACGACGGCTCGCTGCCGCTGTCACGGCTGGAGCAGGCCGCCGACCGGGTGGACGCGCTGCGCGCGTGGTTCGGCTCGCGGACCCACGAGCTCGCCGAGCAGAACGGGATCGGCCTGCACGCCGCCCGCCGCGCGGTCCAGCTCACCGGCACGCCCGCGCCCCTGGTGGAGCCGCTGGTGATCGAGGTGGACACGCCGCCGACGATCGCCGTGGGCGACGTGCCGTGGGGCGTGGGACCGTGGCTGCCCGAGGCCGAGATCCTGCGCGTAGAACCGGCCACCGGCGACGTGCCCGGCCTGCTGGCCAAGGCCACGGGCCGGTCGCTGGTGGTGGTCGTCAAGGACGCGCACCGCAACGCAGCCAGCCGCGAGCTGGTCTCGGCTCTGGTGGCGGCCCGCCCCGACCTGACGGTGATCGAGATGGGACTGCCGATCTGGCGACCGGCCGACGTCACCTACCTCGCCACGTACGGCGCGGCCCGGCCGAACGCGCAGGCGGCCGTCGAACTGCTCATGAGGTGAGCAGCTCCCAGCCGAACGCCCATGTGGCCGTCGAACTGCTCATGAGGTGAGCAGCTCCCAGCCGAACGCCCATGTGGCCGTCGAGCCGCTCAGGAGGTGAGCAGCTCCCCCCGGGCCCGGTCGAGCGCGGCCAGTACGGCGCCGCGCAACACCGGGTGGGGGTCGGTCACCGCGGTGGTGACCACCTGGGGGCGCACCGGGCAGATCCGGGCCACGGCCTCCTCGACCCGGGAGGTGAGCGCCTCGCCCCCGGCGTGCCCCACCTCCCCGGCGAGCACCACCAGGCCCGGGTCCAGGATCACGCAGACCGCGGCCACGCCCAGGGCCAGCCGGTGGGCGATCTCGTCGAGCAGCGGCTCCCCCTCGGCCCCGGCCGCCACCGCGACCTGGACGCTCTGACCGGCGTTGTCCACCTCGAACCCGTGGCTCCGCGCGAGCTCGGCCACCGCCTCGGCGCTCACCAGCGACTGCAGGCCGCCCGCCAGCGAAGGCAGCCGGCCGGGCGAGGTGCGGATGTCCTCCGGCAGCGGCACGCCGGGCACGGGCAGGTAGCCGATCTCACCCGCGCTGCCCGAGCGGCCCCGGTGCAGCTTGCCCCCCAGCATGACCGCCATGCCCAGGCCCCGGTCGGACCAGAGCAGCACGAAGTCGCCACGCCCCTGGGCGGCCCCGTCGGCCTGCTCGGCGATGGCGGCGAGATTGACGTCGTTCTCGATCATCACCTCGCGCTTGAGGTCACCCGCCAGCGCCTCGCGGATGCCCTCGTGCCAGCCAGGCAGGTCGAAGGAGAACCGCACGTCGCCGCTGCGCGGATCGACCACGCCCGGGGTGCCGATGACCACGCCGCGCAACTTGGCCGCGCTCACCTTGGCGGTGCGGCAAGCCTTCATGATCGCGTCGTGTACGACGGGCACCGGGTCGTCGTGCCCGGTGGGATCGACGGCGACCTCGGCCACCGTGCGGCCGTTGATGTCGGCGATCGCGGTGGAGATCAGGTTGGGCCCGACCTCGAGTCCGGCCACGTACGCGCTGGAGGCGATGACGGAGTAGAGGGCCGCGTTGGGCCCGCGCCCGCCCGCCTGCGCGCCGACGACCTCGACCAGCCCGCGCTCTTCGAGCCTGGCCAGCGTCTGTGACGCGGTCACCTTGGACAGCCCGGTCAGCTCCCCGATCTGGCCGCGCGTCATGGGTCCGGTGGCCAGCAACAGATCCAGTGCGGCCCGGTCATTGATCTCCCTTAGCAGTCTGGGCACACCAGGGCGTCGCTCCACGCTGAATCCCACCGTCTTATCGAAAAGGCTTGCTGGAAGTTTAGCGCTCCCCGCCTTGCTGACCAGCGCAGAGAAGGCGAGGATGACTCATGACCTCCCCCCGCCACCAGGCCGTGCTGCTGGCGCTCGGCATCATGATCCTCTTCGACGTGCTGCGCGTCTTCCTGCCGTCGCTGATCACCCTGTTCGGGCGCGCCGGGTCCACCCCCGCCGAGCTGATGGGCCTGTACGCCGCCGCCTGGTTCGCGCTGCCGTTCCTGTCCGTACTCCTCAGGCCGCGCTGGGCGCTGCTGGGCGGGGCGGTGGCCCTGGTGGTGGCGCGACTCCTCCTCCAGGCGGGAGTCGAGCAGCTGTACGTCGCCTCGGCGGGCGTGACGGCCGGCCTGGTCTTCCTCCACGGCTGCGCACGAACGCTGCCCCGAGCCGCGGTCCCCGGCGGAATCATGAGCGGCCTGGCATTCTCGACGCTCGCACACCTGCTGCTCAACGGAGTGGACCTCATCTGGCGGCCCGGCCTCCTCCCCTGGCTCGCCACCCTGACCCTCTGCACCTCCCTCCTGCTCCTGGTCCGCCAGCCGCCCGCTCCTCCCCAAGCCCTCATGCCGCCCGCTTCTCCCCAAGTGCACGTGCCGCCTGCTTCTCCCCAGGTACGCGTACCGCCCGCGGATGATCTGGCGCCCGCCCGCGTCTGGTTCCTGTTCGGCCCCACCTTGCTGCTGACGGGGATGGCCACCACGTCCTGGGCCAAGGCGGCGCAGGGGCCGGAGCCGCTGATCTGGGTCACCGGGACAGCCGCCCTGCTGCTGCTCGCCCTCGTCGCAGCCACCTGGCAGGCCTTCCGGCCGCCGCTGCCACGGGTCCTGGGCACCCTCGCCGGTGTCCTGCTCGTGTGCTGCACCACCGTCTTACTCCTGCCGTCCGTCAGCCCCGCACTCGGCGGCAGCGCCCAGGCGGCCGCCGGTGCCCTGGCGATCCTTTGCCTCGGGCCCACGCTCGCCGCCGCCGGCCGAACCCCGGCACGCCCCGGACGGCAAGGGCTCGGCGCGCTCGGCGGCGGACTGGTCTTCCTGATCGCCGCCTTCGCCTACTACGCGGCGTACGACATGGACCTCGGCTTCCCACAGCAGTTCGTACCCATCGCGACAGCAGTACTCGTCGCAGCCGTCGCGTTCCTCCCCCGGCCATCGCCCCGGACAGACGACCAGCGCCCCACCAACGCCACCCCCGCAGAAGACAGCCAACCTCCCACCAGCACCGCGCCTGGAGAAAGCAGCCAGCTTTCCACCAGCGCCACCCTCGTAGAGGGCGACCTGCCTCCCACCGGCTTCGGAGAAGGCGGCAGGCGGCGTGGCCGGGTCGTGCTGGGGGCCGCGGTGCTGCTCGTACCGCTCGTGGTGGCGGCCACCTGGCGGCCCGCGCCGCCGGTGCGGGCCACTCAGGGGGACACCATCAAGCTGATCGCCTACAACATCCGGATGGGGTTCGGCCTGGACGGGCGGCTCTCGCTCGACGACATAGCGGCCTGGGCCGCCGCCCAGCGGCCCGATGTGGTGCTGCTCAGCGAGGTGGACCGCGGCTGGTTGCTCAACGGCGGCCACGACGACCTGGCCAGGATCGCCCGCGGGCTGGGCATGCGCTACCACTTCGCCCCGGCCGCCGACAACGTCTGGGGCGACGCGCTGCTCACCCATCTGCCGGTCCGCCAGGTGCACTCGCACCCGCTCGGCCGCCACGACTACCCGACCGGCGCCCAGGCGCAGGCCATCGTGCTGGAGGTGGGCGGCAGGGAGCTGGGCATCGTCAACACCCACCTCCAGGCCCCGGACGGGCAGGCGCCCGAGGTGGCCGCCATCGTTCGCGCCCTGGCAGCCGGCGAGGACGCGGCGCGGGCCCGCCCGACCCCCACCGCCCCCGGCGGGCCCGCGCAGACCCCGGTGAGCGCCACGTCCGCAGGCGTCGTCAGGCCGGTGGTCCTCGCCGGTGACCTGAACACCCGGCCCGGCGATCCGGCCATGGCGGTGCTGGAGGCGGCAGGTCTCTCCGACCCGCTGACAGCGCTCGGCGATCCGCCCACCTCGCCCGCCGACGCGCCCACCGAGCGGATCGACCACGTGCTGATCAGCAAGGGTCTGACCGCGATATCCGCCCAGGCGCCGATGATCGCGTACTCCGATCATCTGCCCGTTCTGACGACCTTGCGACTAACCAGTGTTGACCAGGAGGGATAATCGAGAACATGCGCCTTTCCGCTCGTGTCGACTACGCCCTCCGCGCCGCCGCCGAACTTGCCGCGGCCGGTGCCGGTCCGACCACCGTGGGTGAGCTCGCCAAAGAGCAGGACATGCCCCCTAAATACCTGGAAAACATCCTTTTGCAGATGCGCAGGGCCGGTCTGGTCCGCGGCCAGCGTGGCCCCGAAGGCGGCTATGTCCTGGCCCGGCCTCCTGCGGAGATCTCGCTCGCCGACGTCATCAGAGCCGTCGACGGCCCCCTGGCCAACGTCCGGGGCGAGCGCCCCGAGCACGTCGGCTACCGCGGCCCCGCGATGTCCCTGCAGCAGGTGTGGATCGCCCTGCGGGCCACCGAGCGGGCTATCCTGGAGGAGGTCACCCTGGAGCAGGTCGCCAGCGGCGCTCTCCCTGACCGCGTCCGCCAACTCGCCGCCGACCCCGCCGCCTGGGACTGACCCCCACCCCACCGCTTCACAGCACACCGGCCCAGTGAAGAGCCACCCCCACCTGACAACGACCGGCCCCCCGACCCCACCTCCGAAACAGCGCTCACAGCGAACGGCACCACACGCCCGCCGGTCACGCGGACCCTGAAGTGCGGGGTGCCAGGAGGCTGCGGCGGTCGATCCGTGCCGGTACGCGGGCGGCCCCGTCTGATTTCTAGACTGGAGGCATGCCCGAAGGAGATGCCGTCTACCGCACGGCCGCGCGCCTGCGCAAGGCGCTGGACGGCCAGGTGCTCACCCGGTCGGAGTTCCGGGTGCCGCGGCACGCCACAGCCGATCTCACCGGGCGCACGGTGCTGGAGACGGTCTCCCGTGGCAAGCATCTGCTGACCCGGGTGGAGGGCGGCCTGACCGTGCACACGCATCTGCGCATGGACGGAAGCTGGCAGGTGACAGCCCCGGGCCGGCGGGTCGTGGGGGGAGACAGGGTGCGGCTCATCCTCGCCAACGCGCAATACCAGGCCGTGGGCATCCGACTGGGGATGGTGGACCTGCTGAAGACGGCCGAGGAGGGCCAGGTCGTCGGCCATCTCGGGCCGGATCTCCTGGGGCTCGACTGGGACCCGGTCGAAGCCGTGCGTCGGCTGCGCCGGGATCCGGACACGACGATCGGGGAGGCGCTGCTCGACCAGCGCAACCTGGCCGGTATCGGCACCATCTACCGCGCTGAGACGCTGTTTCTACGCGGGATCTGGCCGTGGCGGAGGGTTGGGGACATCAAGGATCTGGACGGGCTGGTCACACTCGCCCAGCGACTGCTGGACGCCAACAAGCACCATGCGGGCACGGTCACCACGGGCGACCGCCGTCCGGCGAACCAGACCTGGGTCTACGGCAGGGCGGGCAGGCCCTGTCGCCGATGCGGCACCCGCATCAGCCGCGGCGAGATGGGAGCACACGCACAGGAGCGGCTGGTCCTGTGGTGCGGCGGCTGCCAGCCTCGTTAGGCAGCCACCATGTCCTTGACTTCGGGGAACACAGTGTCGGAAATGGCTCCGGGCACCGACTCGGCAAGGGGAAGACGCTCGTGCTCGGGCGCTTCGGCCAGCACCGGGGCAGCCTGGAGCTCTGCCAGTGCGAACTGGTCGGACACCTCACGCAGCACCTGCGACAGCGGCACTCCGAGTGCGCCACAGATCGATGCGAGCAGCTCGGATGACGCTTCCTTCTGGCCGCGTTCGACTTCGGACAGGTAGCCCAGCGAGACACGCGCCAGCGTGGACACCTCGCGAAGTGTACGTCCCTGCCGCACCCGCAGCCGTCTCAGCACATCGCCGAGCAGCTGACGCAGCAGAATCATCTGTCGCTCCCTCCCCGGCGTGGATGTCTTCACCACGCCCCGCGCGATCGGATCGTGCCGCCCATTGTTCTTCTTCGCTTCGTACATGCTCCTCGCCGTCATCATCGGACGTCTCCGCCCCTGGCCCGTCGCACGTGGCTCATCGCGTGACTCATCAGGCCCGCCTGCCGGGCGCTTGCTGCTTGCAGTTGGCTCACGGACCTCACTCACACATCCACCGTACCCGTATCGACCGACACCGCGTCAGACCGTGCTTGGCTTGTTCGCTCGGGACGTAACACGGTAATCATCCGGAATGTTCCCCTTCGTTAGCCTTCACCACACTTGCTAGGAGATCAATCGCCTGATCCATCGTCTCTATCCTGATACGTTCGCGAGACCCTTTCAGGCTCAGCTGTCGCTGATGTATCTCATCATCCGGACCGCTCACCGCCACGTAGACCGTCCCGACCGGCCGGCCGTCCTGCGGCTCCGGCCCCGCGACCCCCGTCACGGCCAGGCCGTACGACGCCGCGCAGAGCCGCGCGACACCGGCCGCCATCGCCGCCGCCACCTCGGGGTGCACCGCCCCCTCGCGCCGCAGCAGGTCCTCGGGCACGCCCAGCAGGGCCTGCTTGAGATCGGTGGCGTACGAGATGACCCCGCCCCTGAACGCCTGGGACGCCCCCGGGACGGTGGTGATCGTGGCGCCGATGAGGCCGCCGGTCAGCGACTCGGCCACGGCCAGCGTGGCCCGCCGGCGCACCAGCGCCGCCAGGACCTCAGCCACCTGCGTCATGCTCACTCCCCGCGTGCTCGCCTGGCCACCTTGCGCAGCTGGAACGCTCGTACGACATAGTCGACCCCCGTCGCCACGGTCACCACCACGGCCGCGCCCATCGTCACCCAGCGCAGCGGATCCGGCACGCCGGGCAGGATGTAGAGCACGATCGCGGCGATCTGCAGGACCGTCTTGACCTTGCCGCCATAGCTGGCCGGGATGACCGCGCGCCGGATGAGCACCAGCCTGAGCAGCGTGATGCCGATCTCCCGGCCGAGGATCACGATGGTGACCCACCACGGCAGCTCGTTGAGCACCGACAGGCACACCAGCGCCGCGCCCGTGAGCGCCTTGTCGGCGATCGGATCGGCGATCTTGCCGAAGTCGGTGATGAGCCCGTAGCGCCGGGCCAGCTCACCGTCGAGGTGGTCGGTGAAGGACGCCACACCGAAGACCGCCAGCGCGGCCAGCCGCCACCCGGTGCCCGGCATGAGAAGACAGAAGACAAAGAAAGGGACGAGCGCCAACCTGAGGACCGTGAGGACGTTGGCGATGTTCCACGGGCTCACCACCCGGCGCTCGTCCTTGGTCATGGACCGGCCTTGATTCGTGCGATCAGGTCAACCCCCTCGGCGTCGACCACGACCGCCCGCACGATCTGGCCCCGGACCAGCCCGATGCCCTGCACCGTGCAGGATCCGTCGACCTCCGGTCCCTGGTGGGCGGCCCGGCCCTCGTAGCCGCCGTCGCCCAGGTCGTCGTCGATGAGCACGTCGACCTCGGTGCCGATCCGCTCCTCCGCGCGCTGCGCGGTGAGCTCCTCGGCCAGCTCGGTGAGCACGCGCACGCGCTCGTCGACGATCTCCTGGTCGAGCTTGCCGTCGAAGCCGGCCGCCTCGGTGCCGTCCTCGTCGGAGTAGCCGAACACACCGATCACGTCCAGCCTGGCCCGCTCCAGGAAGCCGACCAGCTCACCGAACTCCTCCTCGGTCTCGCCGGGGAAGCCCACGATGAAGTTGGAGCGCACGCCCGCCTCCGGGGCGTGCTCGCGCACGGCGTCCAGCAGGGACAGGAAGCGCTCCGGATCGCCGAAGCGCCGCATCCGGCGCAGCACGGTGCCGCTGGCGTGCTGGAAGGACAGGTCGAAGTAGGGGGCGATGCCCTCGGTGGAGCTCAGCACGTCGATGAGGCCCGGCCGCAGCTCGGCGGGCTGCAGGTAGCTCGCCCGCACCCGGTCGATGCCCTCGACGGCCGCCAGCCTCGGCAGCAGCTTCTCCAGGGCTCTGAGGTCGCCCAGGTCCTTGCCGTAGGACGTGGAGTTCTCGCTGACCAGGACGAGCTCTCGGACGCCGCGGTGGGCCAGCCAGTCGGCCTCGGCCACCAGATCGTCGGGATCTCGGGAGACGTAGGCCCCGCGGAAGGCCGGGATGGCGCAGAACGTGCAGCGCCGGTCACAGCCGGAGGCCAGCTTGAGTGAGGCCACCGGGCTCTCGTCGAGCCGCTTGCGCAGCACGCGAGGGCCACTGACGGGGGCGACCCCGTCGGGGAGGTCCCCGTGGCCGGGGATGTGGGACCTGGGCGCGGCGGCGCGCTCCACAGGTGAGATGGGCAGCAGGGTGCGGCGATCACGTGGGGTGTGCGGCTTGAGCGAGCGGCCGGCGACGACGTCGTCGAGCCGGCCGCCGATGTCGGCGTAGTCGTCGAAGGAGATGACCGCACTGGCCTCTGGCAGCGCGTCGGCGAGCTCGTTGCCGTAGCGCTCGGCCATGCAACCCGCGGCGACCACTTTGGCCCCGGAGTCGGCGGCGGCCAGCAGCGTGTCGATGGAATCCTTCTTCGCCGAGTCGATGAAGCCACACGTGTTGACGACGACGACGTCTGGGTCGTCGTCGCCCAGCTGCCAACCGGCAGCCTCAAGTCGCGCGGCCAGCTCCTCGGAGTCGACCTCGTTGCGCGCGCAGCCCAGGGTGATCAGCGATGCGGTTCGGCGGGATGACATGGTGAACACTACGGTATCGGGAGTTGGCCACCACCCGATGCACGGGCTACCGCGCTCGTGGTTTGGCGGGGCCGAACGAGCGCTTCACCATCTCCCCGCTGGGGCCCGCCGGCCCCAGATTCTTGCCGTTGACCTGCAGCGAAACCGCGCCCCCGTCGGCGATGACGAGATTCATCCGGGTCGCTGTGCGCCAGGTCGAGGATCGGCCCGCCTGCAGCGTGCCGGCGAACATCTTCTTGCCCTTGGCGTCGTTGACGTTCAGATAGGAGGCGCGCTTGGCCTTGACCTTGACCACGACCAGGTCCTCCTTGGCGATCGCCTTGGCCTTGGACTTGGCCGGTGAGCGGCGCGGCTCCTCGGTGAACGGCGAGTTGGGCGGCACGCTGGACCCCGCCGGGTTGTTCCCGCCGGCCGTGCGCACGTGGTCGGACTCGCCGCCCATGACCCGCACCACCCCGAACACCACCACCACGGCCACCGCGACGCCCAGCGCCATCGTCCAGCTCGGGCCGCGCCGCTCGCCGAGATTGGTCGTACGGTCGGCCTGGAACACCGCTGCGGCGCGGACGGGCGGCGGCGCGCCCCCGTGCTGCTGGTCGTAGAGGTGCACCACCTCGTCCGGATCGAGCCCCACCGCCTTGGCCAGTGCCCTGACGTGCCCCCTGATGTAGAAGTCGCCCTCGAACTTCGAGAGGTCATCGCGCTCGATCGCAAGGATGATCGCCTCCCGGATGCGCGTGATCGCGCTGAGCTGCGCGACCGTCAGCCCCGCCGACTGCCTGGCGGCCGCCAGCATTGCCCCTGTGCTCTGCTCCTGCACAGCAAACGCCTCCCCCACCACGACGTAGCGTAGTGGCTTATATTCAACCAGTTAGCACCGGGGAAGTCTGCATTGGGGTCATTCGCCACGCAGGTCGGCCAGCAAACCCGGCAGATCATCCGGCTTCACCAGCACCTCGCGCGCCTTCGAACCCTCGCTGGGGCCGACCACGTTGCGGCTTTCGAGCAGGTCCATCAGCCGCCCCGCCTTGGCGAAGCCGACGCGCAGCTTGCGCTGCAGCATCGAGGTGGAGCCGAACTGGGTGCTCACGATCAGCTCCGCCGCCTGGATCACCAGGTCGAGGTCGTCGCCGATGTCCTCGTCGATCTCCCGCTTGACCGGCGCCGCGGACACGTCGTCGCGGTATTCGGCCTGCATCTGCGTCTTGCAGTGCGCGACGATCTCGGCGGTCTCCTTCTCCGAGACGAACGCGTTCTGGATCCGGATCGGCTTGCTGGCCCCCATCGGGAGGAACAGGGCGTCACCCTGACCGACCAGCTTGTCGGCGCCCGGCTGGTCGAGGATGACGCGCGAGTCGGTGAGCGAGGAGACCGCGAACGCCAGCCGGGACGGCACGTTGGCCTTGATCAGGCCGGTGACGACGTCCACGGAGGGCCGCTGGGTGGCGATGACGAGGTGGATGCCGGCGGCGCGGGCGAGCTGGGTGATGCGGACGATGGAGTCCTCGACGTCGCGCGGGGCGACCATCATGAGGTCGGCCAGCTCGTCCACGATCACCAAGAGGTAGGGGTAGGGCTGGTAGACGCGTTCGCTGCCGGGCGGCGCCACCAGCTTGCCCGCCTTGACCGCCGCGTTGAACTCGTCGACGTGCCTGAACCCGCTGGCGGCCAGGTCGTCGTAGCGCCGGTCCATCTCCCCCACCACCCATTCGAGGGCCTCGGCGGCCTTCTTCGGGTTGGTGATGATCGGGGTGATCAGGTGGGGGATGCCCTCGTACACCGAGAGCTCCACCCGCTTGGGGTCGACCAGCACCATGCGCACCTCGTCGGGCGTGGCCCGCATGAGGATCGAGGTGATGAGCCCGTTGACGCAGACGGACTTGCCCGCGCCGGTGGCGCCCGCGATCAGCAGGTGGGGCATCTTGGCGAGGTTGGCGACGATGGTGCGGCCCTCGACGTCCTTGCCCAGTCCGACGATCATCGGGTGGTGGTCGGCCTGCGCGACCTGGGCGCGCAGCACGTCGCCGAGGGAGACCAGGTCCTTGTCCGCGTTCGGGATCTCCACCCCGATCGCCGACTTGCCAGGAATCGGGGACAAAATCCGAACATCTGCGGATTTAACGGCGTACGCGATGTTCTTGGTGAGGGCGGTGACCTTCTCCACCTTCACCGCCGGTCCCAGCTCGATCTCGTAGCGCGTCACGGTCGGCCCCCGGGTGAAGCCGATCACCTGGGCGTCGATGGTGAACTGCTCCAGCACGCTGGTCAGCGCGTTGACCACGGTCGTGTTGGCCTTGGTCTGCGGCTTAGGCAGACTCCCCGGCTTGAGGAACTGCAGATCAGGCAGCAGGTACGGGCCCGTCTGCGGAGAGAGCACCAGTTGCTCGACCTTGCGCGGCGCGGGGGTGGGGTGCGGCGGGTCCTTCTTGACCGGAGCCGCCGCCTCCTCCTCGTCCACCAGTCCCGGCACGATCTCCGGCGAGTGGCCGTCCCGCTTGCCGCCCTTGGGGTCGTCCTCGGCCAGCACCGGGGTGTCGTACGGCTTGACCAGCTCGCTCGGCTCCGGCGCGGCCTTCTTGGGCTTGGGGCGCTTTCTGGGCTGCTGGGGGGCGTCGGGGGCGTGCCGTTCGAACAGCATGTGCCGCAGCTCGCTCAGCCGCTCGGGGATGCGGTGCACGGGCGTGGCGGTGATCACCAGCACGCCGAACCCCGACAGGAGCAGCAGCAGCGGGATCGTGATCCACGACGGCAGGATGCTCATCGGCGGCGCGGACACGATGAACCCGACGAGACCGCCCGCCTGCGACACCCGCTCCATCGTGTTGCCGGCGTCGCCGGCCGGATAGGGGGTGCCGTTGGCGACGTGGATGACGCCGAGGACGCCGATGAGCAGCGCGCTCCAGCCGATCCCCATCCGGCCGGTGTCGGCGTTCTGGTCGGGGTGGCGCAGGTAGCGCCAGGCCAGCAGGCTGAACATCAGCGGCAACGCCCAGGTCAGCGAGCCGAACACGGCGTGCACGACGGTGTTGACGGCGGCGGAGACGCCGGTCCCGGTGTCCCGCCAGGTCATCGCGGCCAGGACGATCGCGCCGGCGAGCACGGCCAGGCCCACCCCGTCGCGCCGGTGCGCGGGGTCGAGCTCGCGCGCATTGGCGCCGAGCGCCCGCGCCGCGCTGCCGATGCCGTTGGCGAGCAGCATCCACAGCCCGACGATCAGCTTGCCGATCATGGTGAAGACCCAGCTGATCGGGTCCTGGTGGGTCATCGACGGCTTACGTGCCGACGAGGCGCCCTTCGCCCTGGGCCGCCCCGCCGACGTGGCTCCCCGCTTGGCGGGGGTCGAGCGGGACGAGGGCGACCGCTTCGCCGGCCCCTTCGATGCGCTTTTCGGCGTACGGGTGGCCATGATGCCAAAGGTACGTCGGAGACCCCCGAGAAAGCACAGGGGCGCGCCGGGCGTTCGTCGAAGAGCGGCCTTCTTCGCAACCCAAGGTATGAGAGGCTCTCGGTCTGCCACCCTGAGAGTGACCGAACTGCCACATCGAGTGATGTTCTAGGACGCACAGTGGATACGACCCGGGAGTCGAGCACCGCCTTCGACGGCACTCCCCATGCCCCCGCCGCGGCACGCCGATTCGTCCGCCAGGTGCTCGGCGAGTGGCGTCTGAGCCATCTGGCCGAGGACGCCGTGCTGCTGACCAGTGAGCTCGTCACCAACGCGGTCGTGCACGCGGGCACCGGCATCGAGCTGACCTGTCGCCTGGACGCGGACGCCACCCCGCCCAAACTCGAGATCGAGGTCGACGACCACCAACCGGAGCGGCAGGTGCTCGGCGGCACGCCGCCGCTCGTCGATCCGCTGCCCACCTCCGGACGCGGGCTGGCGCTGGCCGGCATGCTGGCCGACGCCTGGGGCGTCACCTACACCAGGACCGCCAAACGGGTCTGGGTGCGCATGGAGTTCGCCGACGTCCCGGAGTCGCCGGCCGCGTGCCTGCCCGCGCCCCGCCGGCCCATCGACAGGTTGCAGGTCGCGGTGGTGGTCGCCGACGCCGAGGGCCGCGTCGTCTCGTGGAACTCCGACGCCGAGTCCCTGCTCGGCTGGACGGCGGAGCAGGTCGCCGGCAGCCCTCTGGAGGAGCTGGTCGTCTGGCGCGGGCACGGGCCGTACGCCTTGTCGCTGGCCGAGACGCTCGGCCTGGGACGCTGGCGCGGCGAGACCCGGATGCGGCACCGGGACGGCAGGTCGGTCCCCGTCTACATCTCCCACCTGCGCACCGACGGGCCGGCCGAGGACCGCCGGTCGATCTGGATGGTGGCCGACAGCGAGCACGGCTTCGTCCTCGCCTCGCCGCCCGCGCCGCTCAGGCGGGAGGCGGGCCGGCGGATCAAGGACCTGCTCGACCAGGACCGGCCGCTGGCCGAGCTGCTCGACACCATCGCGCGGATCGTCCAGCTGTCCAGCGGCGGCGACGCGGCCTACGTGCTGCTGCGGGCCGACGGCTGCAACCGGTTCGGCGTGGCGGCGGGCGCGGGCGCCACCGCCGGGCTGGTGGGCGTGCTGTCCTCCTGCGCGTTCAATCTTCAGTGCGAGACCCCGGTGCTGGTCGACGACCTGCTCTCGGTGGACGTCGAGCTGGCCCAGCGGCTGGAGGCCAGGTCGCTGGCGTGCGCCCCGCTCATGGTCGCGGGCGAGGTCGTGGGCCATCTCGCGGTGACCGCCGCCCAGCCCGGCCGGTTCGAGCAGGACCTCACGGTCAGCCTGCTGCACATCGCCGACCAGGTGGCCGCCACCGTGCAGCGCGAGCGGCTGGCCGAGCAGGAGCGCGCGCATCGGGGCAGGCTCTCCTTCCTCGCCGAGGCGGGCGAGCTGCTCGCGGGCGTGCACGACGAGGAACTGCTCGCGGCCCTGGCCGCGCAGCTCGTGGTGCCGAAGATCGCCACCTGGGCCGCGGTCTACCTGACCGACCTGACGGGCATGACCAGGCTCGCCCGCGTGTGGCACAGCGAGGAAGAGCACAACGCCGAGCTGCGCAGGTCGTTGCCGGCCATCCCGCGCTCGCCGCTGAGCGAGGTGACCTGGCCGGTCGGCGAGGAGACGGTCCTGTCGTTCCCGCTGCGGACGCAGGGCCGGTCCCACGGCGCGCTGGTGATCGGGCGCAGCGAGCCCACGCTCCCGCTGGAGCTGGCCGACCTGCTGGCCGACCTGTGCCGGCTGGTCGCGCTCAACGTGCACACGGCCATGCTGTACGCCCGCCAGGCGACCACCTCGCGGGTGCTGCAGCGCAGCCTGCTGCCGATGCGGGCGGCGCCGATGCCGGGCCTGGAGTCCGCGGTCATCTACCGGCCCGGCGAGGAGGGCGCGGACGTCGGCGGCGACTTCTACGACCTGTTCACGGTGGGCGACCACTGGTGCTTCGCGCTGGGCGACGTGTGCGGCAGCGGGCCGGAGGCGGCCGCGGTCACCGGGCTGGCCAGGCACGCCGTCCGGCTGCTCGCCAAGGAGAACTACACCGTGGCCGACATCCTGGACCGGCTCAACCAGCGGCTGCTGGAGGAGGGCGACGAGGGACGCTTCCTCAGCCTGCTCTGCGGCGAGCTGACCCCGCTGCCGCAGGGCGGCGCGCTGTGCACGATCGCCTCCGCCGGTCACGTGCCGCCGCTGCTGCTGCGGGCCGGCGGCAAGGTGGAGGTGGTGGCGACGCCTCAGCTGCTGCTGGGCATCGAGGCCGACGCCCGCTTCTTCGTCGAGACGTTCGAGCTGGCGCCCGAGGAGGTGCTGCTCTGCGTGACCGACGGCGTCACCGAGCGCCGCGACGGCAAACGGTTTCTCGATGACGACGACGGTCTGGCACGCCTGCTGTCCGAATGCGCGGGCCTGAGCGCCGACGCCGTCGCCGAACGGGTGCGGCGGGCGGTCGACTCCTTCGCCGCCCGGCCGTCCACGGACGATGTGGCGGTGCTGGTGCTCAGGGCCATGCCGGCCCGGCTGATCAGCCCGTGAAGGCGTAGGTGGTGGAGGAGGTGTAGCGCTCCCCCGGCCGCAGCACGGTGGAGGGGAATTGCGGCTGGTTGGGCGAGTCGGGGAAGTGCTGGGTCTCCAGGCAGAGCGCGGCGAACGGGCCGTAGGGAGTGGCGTCGGCGTCGAGCATGCCGCCCGCGTAGAACTGCACGCCCGGCTCGGTGGTGGTCACCTCCATGGTGCGGCCGCTGACCGGCTCCACCACGGTGATGTCGCCGTCCAGGACGAAGCAGTGGTCGTAGGCGCCGTCGAACCTGGCCCCCACCGCGTGCGGGACGGTGAAGTCGAACGGGGTGCCCTTGACCGGGGCGAGCTCACCGGTGGGGATCTTGTCGTCGTCCACCGGGAGGTAGTGCTCGGCGCCGATCCGTACGACGTGGCCGAGCACGTCGCCGCCGCCCGCCAGGTTGAAGTAGGAGTGGTTGGTGAGGTTGAGCACGGTCGGGGCGTCGGTCTCGGCGGTGTAGTCGAGGCGGAGGGCGTCGCCGGTCAGCGTGTAGGTGACCGAGGCGGTCAGCGTGCCGGGGTAGCCCTGGTCGCCGTCGGGGCTGGTCAGGGTGAGCGTCATCGAGGAGTCGGTGGCGTCGGAGACCGCCCAGACCCTCCGGTCGAAGCCGTCGGTGCCGCCGTGCAGGCTGTTGGGCCCGTTGTTGACGGGCAGCCGGTATTCGACGCCGTCGAGGGTGAAGCGCCCGTCCGCGATGCGGTTGCCGTATCTGCCGACCACCGCGCCGAAGTAGCGGCTGCGGGTGAGGTAGTCCTCCAGCGTCGGCAGGCCGAGCACCACGTTGACGCCCGACACCTCGAGAGTCTGCAGGATCGCGCCATAGCTGAGGACCGAGGCGCGCAGCCGCCCGGCCGACAGGACATGACGCTCGACGGTCTCCCCCGACGGCAGCGTTCCGAAGATCATTTGCGGTTTTCCCCCGTTGAGTCGCGGACGATCAAACTCGTCTCCAGCACCGTGACGCCGCCGGTCGACTCCGAGTCGACGGACTGGAGCAGCAGGTCCACGGCGATGCGCCCGGCCGCGGCCGTGGGCATGGCGATGGTGGTCAGCTTGGGACGGCTCAGCCGGCCGGGGACGATGTCGTCCACGCCTATCACGCTGATCTCGCCGGGCACGTCCACGCCGCGCGCGGCCAGCCCTTCGATGAGCCCGATGGCGACCAGGTCGTTGTAGGCGAGCACCGCGGTCGCGCCGGAGGCGAGCACGTCGGTGACCGCGGCCAGGCCGCCGAGCTCGGTCGGCGGGTTGGGGCCGAGGAAGGTGACGTCGGCCTCGACCATCGCGGCGGCGGCGGCCTGCATCTCCTTGCTGGTCCACGAGCCGCTGGGGCCGGTGACCAGGGCGAGCCTGCGGTGCCCGAGGCGGGTGAGGTGCTCGACGGCGAGCCTGACGCCACGCCCCACGTCCATCAGGACCGTGGGCATGCCCTTGACCCTGCGGTTGACCACGACGAACGGGATCTCCTCGCGCAGGCGCTCGATGGTCCTGTTGGTCAGCCGGGGGCTGCACAGGAGCACACCGTCGACCTGCTTGGTGAGGGTCTGGATCAGCTCCTCCTCGACCTGCGGGTCCTCGTCGGTGTCGGCCACGAACACGTGGTAGTCACGCATCCTGGCCTGCGCCTGGGCGGCCTTGATGAGGGGCGGGAAGAAGGGGTTGGCGATGTCGGCGACGATGAGGCCGATGTTGTGGGTGCGCCCGGTGGTCAGCGCCCGCGCGGCCCGGTTGGGCCGGTAGCCGAGGTCCTCGGCGATGGCGAGCACCCTGGTCCGCGTGACGGTGTTGACCAGATGGGGCGCGGAGAATGCGCGTGACACCGTGGAGACATGCACTCCTGACGCCTCCGCCACGTCACGAATCGTCACCGCCACGCTAGGCCTCCGACCATGCCCTGTACATTAATGCAAGCGCTTGTATCACTGTCAATGGACCGTGATAACGCCTTGCCTGCCGCCGAAGGCCACCTTATCGATTCGCTGAGGTCCGGGTCACCACGCAGGCGGGAGTAGTACGGCTTGACGTCCTCCCAACACCGCCTCGATACTTTTGCAACCGGTTGCGGTAACACGAACCCTTACAGGAGGGTGAGCCAAGGATGACACGAACACTGGTGACGGGCAGTGCCGGACGGCTCGGGCGCAGCCTGGTCACCACACTGGCGCAAGCCGGTCACGAGGTGATCGGCGTCGATGTCACCGCCGGCACTCCGGGCGAGGCCGCGGCCACGTTGCCGGCCGACCTGACGGACCTGGGCGAGGCCTATGACGTCATGGCGCGCTTCCGGCCCGACGTCGTCGTGCACCTGGCCGCGATCGCGACGCCGTTCAGCCGGACCGACGGGCTGACCTTCCGCACCAACACCCAGCTCGCCTTCAACGTGTGCCAGGCGGCCAGCAGTCTCGGCGTCGGCCGCGTCATCGTGGCCAGCAGCCCCACGGTCATCGGCTACGGCGCGCCCTCCGGCTGGACGCCGAACTACCTGCCGATCGACGAGGAGCATCCCACCGAACCGTGGAACTCCTACAGCCTGTCCAAGCTCGTGGCGGAGCAGACCATGAGGTCCTTCGCCCGCGACTCGGAGACGAAGTTCGCGGCCGTGCGCCCGTGTTTCGTGGTGGCTCCCGAGGAGTGGGCGGGGGCGCCCACCCAGTCGGGTCACACCATCGCCGACCGCCTGGACCGGCCGGAGCTCGCCGGCGTCTCGCTGTTCAACTACATCGACGCCAGGGACGCCTCGGACATGATCTCGGTGCTCATAGAGCGGCTCCCCGGCCTGCCCAACGGCGAGGTGTTCTTCGCGGGCGCCGCCGACGCGCTGGCCCGGCGGCCACTGGCCGAGCTCCTGCCCCAGGTCATGCCCGCCACCGAGACCCCTGCCGAGGTGTCCATCGGGGCCTCCGGCGAGGCTCCCGTCGAGGCGTCCATCGAGGCCATCGCCTCCCCACTGACCGGCACGTCCCCCGCCTTCACCTCGGCCAAGGCCGAGCGGATGCTCGGCTGGATCGCCAAGCGCAGCTGGCGTACCGAACTGGAGATTCGATGAACCTCAGCGGAGTTCTCTTCTTCCCCGTCACCCCGTTCGCCCCGTCCGGCGAGCCGGCCGTGGACGTGCTGGCCGAGCACATCGGGCGCGGCCTGGAGCACGGCCCCGGCGCGGTGTTCGCGGCGTGCGGCACCGGTGAGTTCGCCGCCCTGTCCGAGGCCGAGCACGCGACCGTCGTCCGGGTCGCCACCGAGACCGCGCGCGGCAGGGCGCCCGTCTTCGCGGGGGCCGGCGGACCGCTCGGCGCCGCGCTCAACCAGGCCGCGGCGGCTCGGGACGCGGGCGCCGACGGCCTGCTGCTCATGCCTCCCTATCTGTCCAAGGGCACGCACGAGGGCTTCGTGGCCTATGTGCGTGCGGTGGCCGCGATCCTGCCGGTCATCGTCTACCAGCGTGACAACGTGGTGCTCACCCCCGCCCAGGTGGTGGAGCTGGCCCGGGTGCCCGGCGTGATCGGGCTGAAGGACGGCCTGGGCGACATCGACCTCATGCAGCGCATCGTGCTCGCGGTGCGCAGGGAGGTCGGCGACGACTTCACCTTCTTCAACGGGCTGCCGACGGCCGAGCTCACCATGGGCGCCTACCGCGGGCTCGGCATCGAGCTCTACTCCTCCGCCGCCTTCGCCTTCGCGCCGGACCTCGCCACCGCCTACCTGAACGGCGCCCACCACCTGCTCACCGAGTTCTACGAGCCGCTCGTCCGGCTGCGCGCCAAGGTGCCCGGCTACGCCGTCGCCCTGGTCAAGGCGGGCGTACGACTCGGCGGCCTGGCGGCGGGACCGGTGCGCGCTCCGCTGGTCGACGCCTCCCCGGAGGACGTGGCCGAGCTGGAGGCGCTGATCAAGCACGGGCGATCGGTGGTCGGCACATCATGATCCGCGACCTCAAGGTCACCCCGCGCACAGCCCGGCTGCCCCGGCCGTGGGGGCCGGACGTGCCGGTCAACCACGTGCTCGTCGTGGAGATCACCCTGGACGACGGCCGTACCGGCACCGGGTTCTCCTGGACGCCGCAGATCGGCGCGCGGGCGGTGCGGGCGCTGCTGGAGCATGACATCCGGGACGCGGTGATCGGCCTGGACCCGCACCCGGAGGTGGTGTGGGACCGGCTCTGGCGGCACCTGCGCGAGGCGGGGCCCGGCGGGATCACCACGGTGGCGCTGGCGGGGGTCGATCTGGCGCTGTGGGACCTGCGCTGCGGCGAGCTCGGCCTGGTCGACGTGCTGGGCCGGCGCAGGGACAGCGTCCCGGTGTACGGCAGCGGCGTGAACCTGCACTACTCGCTGGAGGAGCTCGTCGCGCAGGCCGGCCGGTGGAAGTCGGCGGGCTGTGCGGGCGTGAAGATCAAGGTGGGCAGGCCGGACCTGCGCGAGGACGTCGAGCGGGTGGCCGCGGTCCGCGAGGTGATCGGCCAGGACACGCTGCTCATGATCGACGCCAACCAGCGATGGGATCTGCACCGGGCCCGCCGCGCCGTGGCCGCGCTCGCCCCGTACGGGCTGCACTGGCTGGAGGAGCCGCTGCCCGCCGACGACGTGCCTGCGCATGTGGAGCTGCGGCGGTCCGTGGACGTGCCGATCGCGGTCGGCGAGAACGTCTACACCGTCTACGGCTTCCGGGACCTGCTGGCGGCGGGCGCCTGCGACGTCGCGCAGCCCAACGTGGTCAGGGTGGGGGGAATCACCCCTTTCCTGCGCATTGTCGAGCTGGCCCGGACTTACGACGTGCCGGTCTACCCGCATCTGCTGCCCGACCTGTCGGGGCAGCTGGCGCTCACGTTGCCGCTGCCGTGCATGGCCGAGGACGTCGAGGACGCCTCGTTCGCCGCGCTCGGGCTGCTCGCCGAGCCGTACCCTGTCGACGTGGACGGCGCGACGCTGCGCGTCGGCGAGCACCGGGGCCTCGGCCTCCGCTGGAGGTGAGCCATGCGCGTCGTGCTGGCCGGAGCTCACGGCTTCGGCTCCCATCACCTGGACCGGCTGCGGCGCCTGACCCGTCTGGTGCGGCTGGTGGGCGTCTGCGACGTGCGGCCGGTCGAGGAGGAGAGCCTGGCCGGGCTCGGCTCCCCTGACCTCTCCGCCGACCTGCCCGCGCTGATCGAGCGGACCGGCGCCCAGATCGCGATCCTGGCCACGCCCATCCCCACGCACGCCGACCTGGCCGTGGCCGCGCTCAAGGCGGGCGCGCACGTACTGGTCGAGAAGCCGACGGCGGCCACGCTGGCCGGCTTCGACCGGATGGCGCGGGCCGCCGCCGAGGCGGGCCTGGCCTGCCAGGTGGGGTTCCAGAGCCTGGGTTCGGCGGCGGTGCCGGCCGTGCGCGAGCTGATCGCGGGCGGCGCGATCGGCCGCGTCACCGGCATCGGCGTCGCGGGGGCGTGGCCGCGGCCCGCCTCCTACTTCACCCGCAGCGCCTGGGCGGGCAAGAGAGTGCTCGACGGCGTGGACGTGGTCGACGGGGCGCTCACCAACCCGTTCGCGCACGCGCTGGCCACCGCGCTGGCCGTCGCGGGAGCCGAGGAGCGGGGCGCCGTGGCCGCGGTGGAGACGGAGCTCTTCCACGCCAACGACATCGAATCCGACGACACCTCCGCCATCCGCGTCCATCTGAAGGACGGCCCGCCGATCGTGGCGGCCGTGACCCTGTGCGCGGCCGAGCGGGACGAGCCCTACGTGGTGGTGCACGGCGATCGGGGGCGCATCCGGCTCACCTACACCCTGGACGAGGTCCAGGTGAACGACGGGCCGGTGCGCCGCTTCGGCCGGACGGACCTGCTGGAGAACCTCGTCGAACACCTGCGGTCCGGCGCCGGCCTGCTCGTCCCGATCCATCGGACGGGCGCGTTCATGGAGGTCATGGAGGCCATCAGGGTCGCGCCCGACCCGCTGCCGATCGCCGCCGACCACCAGGACCGGGCCGGCGAGGGGCGGGTGCTGCCGGGCATCGCGCGGGTGGTGGACACCTGCGCGGACCGGCTGACGCTCTTCTCGGAGCTGGGCCTGAGCTGGGCCGTCCCGCTCACCGTGCGGAACACGGCAGGGACCACCGTGGTCGCGGACTACACCACCGCCCCCGACCTGCCCCTCACCGCCGCCCCCAGGCCCTACCTCCACCCGGTACGGACACTCGGCGGCGTCGTCGTCACCGAGACGCGGCCGGACGACCACCCGCACCACCTGGGCGCCGGCGTGGCCGTGACCGACCTGGGCGGGCGCAACTTCTGGGGCGGCCGCACCTACGTCCGCGACCAGGGCCCGGCCTGGCTCGACGACCACGGCGTCCAGCGGCACGTGTCGTTCACCGCCCGCGACGCCTCGGGGTTCACCGAGACGCTGCTGTGGGAGCGGCCGGGCGAGGAGCCGCTGGTGCGTGAGGAGCGGACCGTGCGGGCGGCGCCCGCCGCGCGAGGGTGGGCGCTGGACTTCGCGTTCACCCTGCGCAACCTCACCGGCGGCCCGCTGAGCGTGCGCAGCTCGGCCACCAAGGGGCGGGTGGGGGCGGGGTACGGCGGGTTCTTCTGGCGGGCTCCCGCGGGCTCGGCCGGGCTGCGGGTGTTCACCGCGGTCGCCGAGGGCGAGGAGCGGGTGCACGGCTCACGTGCGCCGTGGCTGGCGCTGGCGGCCGACGACTGGACGCTGCTGTTCGCGCAGGACGACGATCCGTGGTTCGTCAGGGTCGCCGAGTATCCGGGGGTGGGCACGGCGCTGGCCTGGGACGCGCCGCTGGAGTTCGCCGAGGAGCTGACCCGCCGCGTCACCGTCGTGGTGACCGACGGCCGGCTGTCCCGGTCAGAGGCCGCCGCTGTGGCGGCGGGCCGCTGACCGGTCAGATCGTCCGGTACGGCCTACGCATCGGCCAGCCGGGTGCCGTCGGCCGCCAGGTGGACGGGCAGGCCGGTCGCGGCGGAGCGGTTGGCCGCGACGCCGACGAGCACGCTGCGGATGCCGTCGCGGTAGCCGGCGGGGCGGCCGAGCGGGTCGTCGGCGGGGCCGCGGAAGACGTCGTTGAGCAGCAGCCGGTCGCCGCCGCCGTGGCCGCCGGCGCCCTGCTCGATCGGCACCTCCTCGCGCTCCTGCCAGTGCCGGTGCAGGGTGAGCCGCTCCCAGGACTCGGCCGCGTGCTCCTTGCTGGCGGCGCTCGGGTCGATCGCGGCGTGCGGCGGGGTCCAGGACCGCTCGCAGACCTCCAGCTCGATCCGGCCCTCGGTGCCGTTGAAGGCCACCCGGTAGCCCTCGGACGGGGCGTGCGCGGTGAGCGAGTAGGTGAGCGTGGCCCGGTTGGCGTAGCGGACCAGGACCGACATGTTGTCGTCGATGTTCACGCCGGGGGCGAAGACGTCCTGGTCGCGGATGTAGCCGTCCTCGTGCTCGGCGTCCAGGTAAAGGCGCTTGAGCCGCTCGTCGGTGGAGATGTCCAGGATGAACGGGTCGCTGCCCAGCCCAGGGGCGCCCTGGCCGCGTGCCGGGCGCTCGCCCCGGGGCAGCGCCTCGCCGTAGAAGCGCAGGTCCGTCTGGGCGAAGACGAGCTCGGGGGCCGCGCCCAGCCACCAGTTGACCAGGTCGAAGTGGTGGGTGGACTTGTGCACCAGCAGGCCGCCGGAGTGGGCGCGGTCGCGGTGCCAGCGGCGGAAGTAGTCGGCGCCGTGGATGGTGTCGAGGGTCCACTCGAAGTGCACGGAGGTGACGTCGCCGATCGCCCCCTCGCTGATCAGCCGCTTGACGGCCGAGTTGCGCGGTGAGTAGCGGTAGTTGAACGTCACCACCAGCTCGCCCGTGCCGCGCTCGGCCGCCTCGGCGATGGCCTGGCAGCTCTCGGCGTCAATGGTGAGCGGCTTCTCCACGACCACGTCGAGCCCGGCGTCCAGGGCGGCGACCACATAGCGGGCGTGGGTGGCGTCCACCGTGCAGACCACCACGGCATCGGCCAGCTCCAGCACCTTGCCGTACTCAGCGGGGTCGAAGCACGGCACCTCGCCGCCGATGAGCTCGGCGTAGTAGCTCATCCGGGTCTGGTTGGTGTCGCACAACGCGACGATCGTGCCGGTGTCCCGCCAGTCGCCCAGCAGGGCGTCGACGTACATCTGCGCCCGGTGGCCCAGGCCGACGAGGGCGTATCTCTTGCTCAACGGTTTCTCCCCGATAGAGGTGGTGCCGGGGGCCCGCGCGGGCCCCCGGCCATGGTGACGGTTCAGCCCGCGATGGCGGCGTTCGCCTCCGACAGGAACTTCTGGGCGGCGGCGTCCGGTGTCGCCTTGCCGAACAGGACCTCCTCGGAGTTGCGCTGGAGGATGTCCTCCATCTCCAGCGCGCCCTTCGGCGGGGCCTGGATCGGGCTCAGCTCGCTCTTGACCTCCTCGATGAAGGTCAGCGTCTTCTGGTCGACGGCCGGCAGCTTGTCCTTGACCGCGGCGAGCACCTTGGTGTTGGTGGGCAGGCCGCGGTCGCTCAGCAGGGTGGCGGCCGCGTCGGGGTCGTTGACCAGGAAGTCGATCAGCTTGGCCGCCTCGGCGGGGTGCTCGGACTTGGCCGAGGCGGTGTAGAACATGGCGGGCTGCAGGAACATCCCGCCGGTGGTGGCCCCCTCCGCCTTGGGCATCCGCAGCAGGGTCATCTCCTGGCCGGACGACTTGGTCAGGGCGTTGAGCTGGTTGCTCCACCACATGCCCATGGCGCCGGCGTTGGTGCCGAGGAGCGACTGCTCGGGGCCGGTGGAGCCGATCTCCGCGCTCTTGGCGGCGTCCGGCGAGCCCTTGGTCTCGATCAGCTTCTGGTGGATGGCCCACCAGGACTTGACGGTCTCGGCCGACATGCCGATCTTGTTGCCGTCGTAGAACTTCTCGCCGCGCTGGGCGGCGTAGATCTGCAGGAAGGCGGGGTTGAAGTTGTACTCGGCGCCGGTGACGCCGCTGCCGGTGGCCGAGATCTCCTTGGCCAGGCCGGCCCACTGGTCCCAGGTCCAGGAGGTGTCCTCGGGCAGTTCCTTCTTGGCCTTCTCCAGCGCCGCCGGGTTGGCGATCATGGAGAAGGCGTTGACGCCGGTCGGGACGGCGTACTGCTTGCCCTCGATCTGGCCGCTGGCCAGCACCTGCTGGTCGAGGTCGGCGGCGGGCACCTTGCCGGAGAGGTCGGCGAGCGCGCCGCGGCCGGCGTACTCGCTGAGCCCGCGGATCTCGATGCTCATCACGTCGGGGGCGTCGTTGGCGGCGACCTTGGTGGCGATCTTCTCGTAGTAGCTGTCCCAGGAGGAGAAGTCGCCTTCGACATCGATCGTCGGGTTCTTCGCCTCGAACTTCTTGATGACCTCCTCGGTCAGCTTCTGCCGGGCGTCGCTGCCCCAGTAGGCGAAGACGATCGACACCTTGCCGTTTCCGGCCGGGTCGCCGCCGCTGCCGCCGCCACAGGCGCTGGCCGTGGTCATCACGACCACCGACAGCAGGGCGACCGTCCACGTGGTCGTGCGAGAGCTGAACTTCACAGCTCTACCTCCTCTTGGAAGAGTTGCCGGGGGGTGCGGAGGAACTACTTCAAGCCTGTGGTCGCCAGGCCTCTGATCAGGTATTTCTGTCCCGCCAGGAAGAACCCGAAGATCGGGCCCAACGAGACGATCGACATCGCGAACATCGGGCCCCAGGAGGACTCGCCGCTGGAGTCGAGGAACTGGCGCAGCGCGACGGCCACCGTGAGGTTGTCGGAGTTGGTCAGGTAGAGGTTCTGGCTGAAGAAGTCGTTCCAGGTCCAGATGAAGGTGAAGATGCCGGTCGTGGCCAGCGCCGGCATGCACAGCGGCAGGATGACCTGGAGGAACACCCGCCAGTAGCCCGCGCCGTCGATGGCGGCCGCCTCGTCCAGCTCCCTGGGCAGCGTCCGGATGAACTGCACCATCAGGAAGATGAAGAACGCGTCCGTGGCCAGGAACTTGGGCACGATCAGCGGCCAGATCGTGTTGATCCAGTCGAGTTCGGCGAACACGATGTACTGCGGCACGACCGTGACGTGGTGCGGCAGCATGATCGAGCCCAGCATGACGGCGAACCAGATCTTCTTCAGCGGGAAGTCCAGCCGGGCGAAGGCGTAGGCGGCCAGCGAGCAGGCCACCAGGTTCGCCAGGACGGACAGGCCGGTGATGACGGCGGAGTTCCACAGGTAATAGCCGAAGGAGTGCTTGAGCGCCGTCCAGCCCTCGCTGTAGTTGTCCAGCGTCACCGAGCTCGGCCACAGCCCCGGCTCGCGGAAGATGAGCTCTTCCGGCTTGAGCGAGCTGGAGATCATCCACAGCAGCGGATAGAGCATGACCAGGCCGAAGCCGATCAGCAGCAGATGCTTGAGCAGGCGGTTCCCGCGCGGCAGGGGCCGGAACAGGAACGGGATCGGCTTACTTCGTGTCGCCATAGAAGACCCAATACTTCGACGTGAGGAAGCTCACGCCGGTCAGTCCGGCGATGAGGAGCAGCAGGACCCACGCCATCGCGGCCGCGTAGCCCATCTCGTAACTCTTGAAGCCCTTCAGGTAGAGGTAGAGCGTGTAGAAGAGGGTGGAGTCGGCCGGTCCTCCGCTGCCGCCGCTGACGATGAACGACTGGGTGAA
The DNA here is from genome assembly GCF_035920485.1 of Nonomuraea glycinis. Lineage (GTDB taxonomy): Bacteria > Actinomycetota > Actinomycetes > Streptosporangiales > Streptosporangiaceae > Nonomuraea > Nonomuraea glycinis. Next base: position 5,286,793 of record NZ_CP109166.1, on the reverse strand, counting down.
CGACTGGAACGACTTGATCACTTCGAGGACCAGGTTGAAGAAGATGATCGGCGTCAGCAGCGGCAGCGTGATCGAGCGGAACTGGCGCAGCGTGCCGGCCCCGTCGACCGACGCGGCCTCGTAGAAGCTCTGCGGGATCTGCCGTAACCCGGCCAGGAAGATCACCATGGGCGCGCCGAACGTCCACACGTGCAGGAGGATCAGCGTGCCGAGCGCGGTGTCGGGGTCGGAGACCCAGCCCGGCCCCTCGATGCCGAACAGGGCGAGCACCCCGTTGACGAGGCCGTCCGAGCCGAAGATCTTGCGCCACAGGATGGCGATGGCGACGCTGCCGCCGAGCAGCGAGGGCAGGTAGTAGACGGACCTGTAGAACGACAGCCCGCGCAGCCCCCGGTCCAGCGCCAGGGCCAGGATCAGGGCGAAGATCAGCTGCAGCGGTACGGACACGATCACGTAGATCGTCGTCACGCGGAGCGAGGCGATGAACCGGGTGTCTTCGAGGAACATCTCCCGGTAGTTGCCGAGCCCGACCCACTGAGCCTCTTCCAGCAGGCTGTAGTCGGTGAACGACAGGTACAGCGAGGCCAGGATCGGCCCCACGGTGACCAGGAGGAGGCCGATGAACCACGGCGCGAGGAACACGTAGGCCGCACGGGCCTCCCGCCGTTTGTGAACGTTCACATAGGACATCGGGGGCGGCCTCCGGGGGGTGAGGCGGACGATGTGATCGATTCGGACATGCATCCCTCTTCCAGGTCCAGCCGGGCACGACGGGATGGGATAGCGCATTCCTATAAGGGATACAAATATTCCGTCAACCCTTTGCAGGCGTTACAAACCCGTTACCGATATATCGTCATCCTCGTTTCCGCAGGTCACAGCGTCTTTACGGTTTGTCACATGTTCTTAACATTTTGAGTAACCCCACCCACCTCTACAACCGGTTGCATCTTCAAGTACAAGATCCGGGCAACGGAAAAGCCGCCCCGATCTGCGCGATCAGGGCGGCTACCGAGCAGGAACGCTCACCAGGAGCCGCCGAGCTCCTTCTGCGTGAAGATGCCGCCGACCCGGTCGTGCAGCGGGTCGGCCAGATCCGGCTCCCCGTGCTCAGCGATGAGCGCCGCGGCGCGGGACTCGGAGTCGTCCTGGGAGACGTACCCGATGGCTTCGGCCTCCCGCAGCGACCACCAGCGGCGCGCGTTGTCGGAGACCCCCCAGACGACGTGGAAGCCGGGCGCGGTCAGCGCGGCCTCCACCAGCCGGGTGAGGTCGGCCGGGGAGATCCAGGTGGCCAGGCCGCGGGTGTCGTACGGGCCGTCGTTGCAGGTGCCGAGCCTGATCACGGTCACGTTCATGCCGAACCTGTCGTGGTAGAGGCTGGCCAGCCCTTCCATGACGACCTTGCTCACCCCATAGAAGGTGTCGGGCCGGGGAAAGGCGTGGGCCGGCAGCTCCTCGCCGGCCGGCGGCCGGGTGTGGAAGCCGACCGCGTGATGGCTGCCCATGAGCACCAGGTGCTCGACCCCCGCCTTCCTGGCGGCCTCCAGCAGCACGTGCGTGCCGTCGATGTTGGCCTTGACGATGTCGTCCCACGGATGCTCGCGGCTCTGCCCGCCCAGATGGATCACGGCGTCGACGTCCTTCATCGCCGTCGCCATGGCGGCCTCGTCGGCGAGGTCCGCGACCACCTGCTCCTCGCCTGCCCCGAGCTCGACCCGCTGAAGGTCGGACAGGCGCAGGGTCCTGCCTTCGCGGGCGAGAAGGGGACGGAGCAGAGTGCCGACCTTCCCGGCGGCGCCGGTCATGAGTATGCGCATGGATCTGTTGTACACAAATCTGTATGAGATTCACATTCTTGAATATTGACCGTGATGTGTGCCACTCGTTAACGTTCCAGGAACAACTTCCACGTCCGCGACAGATGTCACATATGTGAACAGGAGGCGGTCTGATGTCACGTAGTGTGCTCGGGGTCGCTATTGCGACGGCCCTGACCGTAACGCTGACAGGCTGCGGCTTCGGGGGCTCAGAGTCTGCTACCGACGATGCACTGGAGATCTGGATCAGGCAGGCACCTGACTCCGACTCCCACAAGACAGCGCAGAAGCTGGCCGACGGCTTCACCAAGGCCAGCGGCATCAAGACCAAGGTAGTCGCTCTGCTCGACGACTTCGAGACGAAGCTGCAGCAGCAGGCCGCTCAGAAAGATCTGCCGGACATCGTCATCAACGACACCGCCCAGATCGGCAACATGCAGACGCAGGGCTGGCTGCGCGAGGTGGACAAGGCCTCGCTCGCCGGCAGCGACAAGGTGTCGGAGACCGCGTGGAAGGCGGCCACGGCGAGCGACGGCAAGACGTGGGGCGCGCCGTTCTCCTCCCAGGCCTTCGCCATCATCGCGCGCAAGGACTGGCGGGAGAAGCTCGGCCTGGAGGTGCCCAAGACCTGGGACGACCTCGCCGCGCTGGCCAAGGCCTTCACCGAGAAGGACCCCGACGGCAACGGCAAGGCCGACTCGGCCGGCCTGCTCATCCCGGCCAGCACCAAGCGTGGCTACGCCTCGTGGTACGCCTCCTCCCTCATCTACGCCAACGGCGGGGACTTCGTCACCTCCAGCGGCACCGGCACCTTCGGCGCCACCATGAACGACACCAAGACGGTCGAGGCCGTCCAGTGGCTCCAGGACCAGTTCTGCGACGCCAAGACGGTCAACCCCGGCGCGGTCAACAACGACACGGCCGTCACCCACGAGGTGTTTGAGAACAACCAGGGCGGTCTCTACCTGACCGGCCCGTACGTGCTCGCCCGGTTCGCCGGCAGCATCGGCACCGACAAGATCGAGGTCTTCCCGGTGCCCAAGGGCCCGTCGGGCGGCCCCGGCACCCTCGGTGAGGGCGAGAACGTCTACCTGATGGCCGGCTCCCAGAACGAGGACGGCCAGAAGAAGTTCGCCGAGTACGCCATCTCCGCCGAGGGCCAGCGGATCGGCATGAACAAGGACGCCAACGGCGCCATCGTCCGCCTCCCGGTCAACACCGAGGTCGACCTGGCCGCCGAGCGGCAGGACCCCCGCTGGCAGGTGTTCCAGGACGCCTACGCCAACGCGGTCTACGCGCCTCCCGTGCCGAACTGGGCGCCGATCCGCCAGAGCTCGGCCGACGCGCTCAACGCCGTCTGGGCCGACTGCGGCAAGGACGTCAAGACCGAGATGGAAGCCGCCAACACCAAGCTGACCCAGGAACTGCAGAACCAAAAGGCATCATGACCCCGACGCTCACGCGGGCGAAGTCCCGGTCGGCGGCCTCCCGCCAGCGCCCCAGAATGGCGCGCTGGCGGGGGCCGCTCGTGGCCTGGGCCTTTCTGGCGCCCGCTCTGGTGCTGTTCCTCTACTTCAAGTTCATCCCCATGATCACCGGTCTGGTGATGAGCTTCCAGGAGATCCGGTACATCGACACCACCTGGGTGGGTTTCGACAACTACGCCGCGATCCTCTCCGACGACGCCTTCCTGACGGCCATCTGGCACAGCGCGGTCCTGGCCATCGGCACGACCGTGGGGTCGCTGCTGCTCGGCTTCTGTTTCGCGCTGCTCATCGAGGGTCCGGCCAAGTACCTCTGGTTCATCAGGACCGCGGCCTTCCTGCCGGTCGTGACCACGATGGCGGCCGTGGCCGAGGTGTGGCGGATCATGTACTACCCCGGCGACACCGGCCTGCTCAACACCATCCTCGGCTGGGTCGCCCTCGGCCCGCAGCCCTTCCTGGCCAGCGAGGACACCTCGCTGCTGTCCATCATGGGGATGAGCATCTGGCGCGGCACGCCGTACGACATGATGGTCTTCCTGGCCGGGCTGGTCGGCATCGACCGCACCCTCTACGAGGCGTCCGCCGTTGACGGCGCCTCCGTCTGGCGCCGGTTGCGGCACATCACGCTGCCCGCGTTGCGCCCGGTGTTCTGGATCCTGTTCACCCTCGCCGCCATCCGCGGCCTGCGGGTCTTCGTCGAGGTGTACGTGCTCACCAACGGCGGGCCGAACGGCTCCTCCGAAGTGTTGATGACCTTGATCTACAAGCTCGGGTTCCAGTCGGGCGAGCTGGGGATCGCCTCGGCGGGCGGCATCGTGCTGTTCGCGGCCACCCTGGTGCTCACCGTGGGAGTGCAGCTGATGCGCAGGAGGCAGGCGGCGTGAAATTCGACAGCGCCCTAGGGCTTGAGATGCGGCGCGGGCCGCTGGCCGTCCTGTTCAAGATCGTGATCTATGCGGGCATGGTGCTGATCTTCGCCGGTCCCCTGTTCGGGCTGCTGGTCAGCGCCTTCAACAAGACGCTCGACCCGACCTCCTTCTCCTTCTGGCCGGACGAGTTCACGCTGGACAACTTCGTCCAGGCCGGCAACAGGAACGTCTACCTCTACCTGTTCAACTCGTTCGTGGTGGTCGGGTTCGGGCTGCTCCTGCAGGTGCTGGTGAGCGTGTTCGCCGCCTATTCACTGGCACGCAAGAAGTTCAAGGGCATGTCGCTCGTCATGCTGATCATGCTCGCCACCATGATGCTGCCCGAGGAGATCATCGCGATCCCGCTGTCCCTCGTCCTCGCCGACATGCCGCTGCTGAACGTCAACCTCATCGGCACCTACGCGGGCATGATCCTGCCGGTGGGCGCCTGGGGCTTCTCCATCCTGGTCATGACGGAGTTCATGAAGGAGGTGCCGGTCGAGCTGGAGGAGTCCGCGCGCCTCGACGGCGCGGGCGAGCTGCGGACGTTCTTCACGATCATCCTGCCGCTCTGCCGCCCCGCCCTCGGCGTGATCGGCGTCTTCGGCTTCACCATGATCTGGGACCAGTATCTGCTGCCCTTGATCGTGGCCCCCGAGTCGGACATGTGGACGCTGCCCATCGCGCTGCGCTCGCTGCGCGGGGACGAGGAGGTCGGGCTCGGCGTGCTGCTCGCGGCCACGCTGCTGGCGCTGCTGCCGTCGATCATCGCCTTCCTCGCCTTCCAGAAGCAGTTCATGCGCGGCCTCACCAGCGGTGCGGTTAAGGGCTGAGTGTCCATGTATCTGGACGGCATCCAATATGCTGACACATCTAATCCGCAGGGGAGATGGGATGAGCATGGAGCCGCAGCTGGTCAAGTCCGCCGAGCGGACGGTACGCATCCTGGAGACACTGGCCGCCTCCCGCGAGACCTTGACGCTCTCGGAGCTGCAGCAGCGCACCGGGTTTCCGCGCAGCAGCCTGCACGCGCTGATGCGCACCCTGGTGGAGCTGAACTGGGTGGAGACGGACGGCGCGAAGTCGACGTTCGGCATCGGGCCGCACGCGCTGCTGACCGGCACCGCCTATCTGGACAAGGATATGGCGCTGCCGTTCGCCCAGGAAGCGCTGGAGGACCTGCGGGAGGAGACCGGGCACACCGTCCACTTCGCTCGCCGGGACGAGGCGCACGTGCTGTATCTCGCCACGAGGGACTCGCGCGAAGCGCACCACATCATCCCCCGGGTGGGCAGACGTTTACCTGCCCATGTCACCGCCCTCGGCCAGGTGCTGCTGGCGCAGCTCACGGACGACGAGGTCGCGGCCCTGATCCCGAAGCCTCTGGCCCCGATCACCGATCACACGATCACCGACTTCGCCGAACTGACCGGCGAGCTCGACAAGATCAGGGCCAGAGGATGGGCCTACGAGCGCGAGCAGGGCACGCCGGGCGTGGTCTGCGTGGCGGTCGCGGTCGATTACCGGATCCCGGCCACCGACGCGATCAGCTGCTCCATGCCGGTGGGCCTGGCGCCCGCCGACGTGGAACGGGTGACCGATGCGGTGATCAGACATACCCACAAGCTGGGTGCCACTCTCCGCCGGGAGGGCATCCGCTAGAAGGAGGCGTTGATGCGGCTAGATGGTGTTCTCTTCTTTCCTGTTACTCCGTTCGGACCTGATGGCGAGGTGGCCGAGCAGCCACTGATCCAACATGTCGACCAGGGAGTGTCAGCCGGGGCGGGAGGAGTGTTCACCGCGTGCGGCACGGGCGAGTTCAACGCCCTCGACCTGGACGACTACACCCGGGTCGTGGCGGCTTCCGTCACCGCGACCGCCGGGCGCGTCCCGGTCTTCGCGGGGGCGGGGGGCTCGCTGCCCTTCGCCAAGTCGGTCGCGCGCGCCGCGGCCGCCCATGGGGCCGACGGCCTGCTCCTGATGCCCCCCTACCTGGTCACCGCCCCGCCTGAGGGGCTGATCCGGTATGTGCGCGAGGTGGCGGACGCGGCCGGTCTGCCGGTCATCGTCTACCACCGGGGCAACGCGCGGTTCACCCCCGACTCGACGGCGACGCTCGCGCGGATGCCGGACGTGATCGGGCTGAAGGACGGGCTGGGGGACTTCGACCTGCTGCAGCGCATCATCCTGACGGTGCGGCAGCAGGCTCCCGGCAGCGAGTTCACGTTCTTCAACGGACTGCCGACCGCGGAGCTGACCGTGGCGGCCTTCCGGGGGATGGGCGTGAGCCTCTACTCCAGCGCCGCGTTCGCGTTCGCGCCGGAGATCGCGCTGGCCTTCTACCGGGCGGTGACGAGCGGCGACGACGCGCTGGCCCAGCGGCTGCTGACCAGCTTCTACCTGCCGCTGGTCCAGCTCCGCGACCTGGTGCCCGGCTACGCCGTCTCGCTGGTCAAGGCGGGGCTCAGGCTGCGCGGCCAGGACGTCGGAGGGGTACGTCCGCCGCTGGTCGACGCGTCGGCCGAGCACGTGGCGGAGCTGGAGAAGATCATCGCGGCCGGGCTCGAGATCGTGGGAGCCTGACCGGATGGGGCCGTGCGGAGCGCGTCCGCACGGCCCGTGCCGGCCGGCGGGGCCGTCAGCGGGTCAAGGTGCCGTCGACCCGGCGCGGGACGTTCAGCGGGTTGTCGTCCTTGAGCTCGTCCGGCAGCAGCTGCTCCGGCCAGTCCTGATAGGCCCTGGGCGCGAGCCAGCGGTCGATGGCCGTGGCGCCGACCGAGGTGGTCGTGGACGTCGCGGCGGGCCAGGGTCCGCCGTGGTGCATGGCCCAGGTGACGGCCACGCCCGTGGGCCAGCCGTTCCAGATGAGCCGCCCGGCCCGGGCGCCGAGCGCCTCGGTGATCTCGGCGGCCTCGCCGGGGTCGGTGCCGTGCACGGTGGCGGTCAGCGATCCGTCGAGCCGCTCCAGCACGGGCCGCAGCTCGGCGAGCTCGCGGTAGGTCACCACGATCGACGCCGGGCCGAAGCACTCCTCACCGATGCCCGGCAGCTTGTCGGCGAAGGTCTTCACGTCCGTGGTGAACACCTTGGGCGTGACCGCCCACTCGCCCTCCCCCGGCTTGCCCTCGGCCAGCAGCCGCAGCTCACCGAGGCGGCCCACGCCGCCCAGATAGCCGTCCCTGATCCGCTCGGCCAGCATCGGGCCGCCCGTCGTCCCCTCGACGGCCTCGACCAGCGCCGTGCGGAGCTCGTCGTCCTCCGGCACGAACATCAGCCCGGGATTGGTGCAGAACTGCCCCACGCCCATCGTGAGCGAAGTGGCGAACCCGCTCGCCACCGCGGCCTTGGGCGCCGACGGCAGCACCACGACCGGGTTGACGCTGCCCAGCTCGCCGAAGAACGGGATCGGCACCTCCCGCTCGTCGATGAGACCCTGGATCGCCTTGCCGCCCGCGACGGACCCGGTGAACCCGGCCGCCACCACCCTCGGGTGCTGGACCAGGTCGGCCCCCGCCCGCATGCCCTGCACCAGCCCGAGCAGGTCGGGGTACGGCAGCGCGCGGCGGACGATCTGGGCCACCCGCGCGGAGGTGTGGGGATGGCCCGGATGCGCCTTGACCACCACCGGGCAGCCCGCGGCGAGCGCGGAGGCGGTGTCGCCACCGGCCACCGAGAAGGCGAACGGGAAGTTGCTCGCCGCGAACACCGCCACCACCCCGGCCAGCGGCTGCTTCATCCGGCGTACGTCCGGCCTGGGCGGGGCGCTGGCCGGATCGGCGTGGTCGACGATCGCCTCCAGGTAGCCCCCGTCCCTGATCACCTGGGCGAAGAGCCGGAACTGCCCGGCCGTCCTGGCCACCTCGCCGCGCAGCCGTACCTCGCCGAGCGCGGTCTCGCGGTCGGCGAGCCGCCACAGCTCGTCGGTCTCGGCGGCCAGCGCGTCCGCGACGGCTTCGAGCGCCTGTGCCCGCTCGGCGGCGGGGGTCGCGCGCCACGCCTCGCCCGCGGCCGCCGCGGCGGAGACGATCATGTCGACCCCGTCGCGATCCGTCTCGGGGAGGGCGTCGCCCACGGTCTCGCCGGTTCTGGGGTCGTATCCGTAGATCATCGAATGGCCCTTCGGAGTCTTGACACTGTCTCAGCTCGATTCTTACAGTTGCCGCATTCTGTCCACAAATCTGACCATTGTTCACATATATGAACGGCGATCACATGATCATTACGCAGATCAACGTCACGCCAGTCGCATTCAAGGACCCGCCTCTGCTCAACGCCGCAGGGGTCCACGAACCATGGGCCCTGCGCACGATCGTCGAGGTGATCACCGATGAGGGCCTGACCGGGCTCGGCGAGACCTACGGCGACCTGGGCCACCTGACCAAGGTACGGGAGTGCGCCGAGGTCCTGATCGGCCTCGACGTGCACGCCACGAACCAGATGTACGCCAGGATCGCCGCCACCGTCGGCGACGCGGTGAGCGACCTGCACGGCCTGACCGGCGCCGCCACCAAGGAGAAGAGCGTCGACCGGGTGTTCTCCCCGTTCGAGGTGGCCAGTCTGGACATCCGCGGCAAGGCGGCCGGCGTGCCCGTGGTCGACCTGCTCGGCGGCCGGGTCCGTGACGCCGTGCCGTACAGCGCCTATCTCTTCTACAAGTGGGCGGGCCACCCCGGCGCCGAGCCCGACAGGTTCGGCGCCGCGCTCGATCCCGAGGGTGTCGTCGAGCAGGCGTCGCTGTTCATCAAGGAGTACGGCTTCACCTCGATCAAGCTCAAGGGCGGCGTCTTCGAGCCCGACCAGGAGATCGCCGCCACCCAGGCGCTGCACGAGGCGTTTCCCGGGGTGCCGCTGCGCCTGGACCCGAACGCCGTCTGGAGCGTGGACACCTCCATCCGGGTCGGCCGCGAACTCGACGGCGTGCTGGAGTACCTCGAAGACCCCACCCCCGACATCGCCGGCATGGCCGCCGTCGCCGCCCAGGTCTCCATGCCCCTGGCGACCAACATGTGCGTCGTCACCCCCGAGCACCTGCCCCCCGCCATCGCCGCCCGCGCCATCGGCGTGCTGCTGCTCGACCACCACTACTGGGGCGGCCTGGTGCGCACCGCGCACGTCGCCTCCCTGTGCGAGACCTTCGGCCTGGAGCTGTCCATGCACTCCAACTCGCACCTCGGCATCAGCCTCGCCGCCATGACCCACCTGGCCGCCGCCACCCCCAACCTCACCAGCGCCTGCGACACCCACACCCCCTGGCAGAACGGCCAGGACGTGGTCGCGCCCGGCGCCCTCAGCTTCGTCGACGGCGCCGTCCCCGTGCCCGCCGGCCCCGGCCTCGGCGTCGAACTCGACCGCGACGCACTCGCCGTCATGCACGAGCAGTACCTCACGTGCGGCGTCACCGCCCGCGACGACACGACGTACCTGCGCCGTTTCGAGCCGGCCTTCACCGCTGAGCGGCCCCGCTGGTGAACCTCCTCTACGCCTACCCCTGGGACATCGTCGGCGACCCCGCCGCCCCCGAGCGCCTGGCCGCGCTCGGGGTGGACGCCGTCGCCCTGGCCGCCAGTTACCACTCCACCCGCGCGGCCACCCCGCTGCACCCCGCGCACCGCGTCCTCGACGTGCCGCACTCGGCGCTCTACCTGCCGGTGCGGGCCGAAGCCTGGGGCCGCCTGGTGCCCGCCGCGCCCACCTGGACCACGCCGGACGCCTATCTGCTCGCGAGCGACGCGCTGCGCGCGGCCGGGCTGAAGGTGTACGCGTGGACCGTGCTGACGCACAACGCCCACCTCGGGCAGGCACATCCGGATCTGGTGGTGCGCAACGCCTTCGGGGATCGCTACCCGTACGCGCTCTGTCCCGCCTGGGAGGACGTGGCCGACTACTGCGAGCGGCTGGTGCGCGAGGTGCTGACGGCCGGGGAGCCGGACGGGCTGATCCTCGAAGGATGCGGGCCGATGGGGTTCGGGCACCAGAGCGTGCACGAGAAGACCGCGGGCGCGGACTTCGACGCCGGCCTGATGTCACTCTGCTTCTGCGCACGCTGCGCGGACCTGTATCCAGCGGGCACCGGGGACCGGGTACGAGCGGCCATCGACAGCCCGGTCGCGCCCGGTGGCACCGGCTCCAGCGTCCTGGAGACCGCTCTCGGGCCGCTCGCCGACGAGGTGCGCGCCGTACGCGTCGAACTGTCGGCGGCCCTGCGCCGACGCCTGACCTCTACGGCCCGGCAGGTGGCGCCGAACCTGCCCATCGCCCTGCACGCCGACCCCGACCCCTGGGCCACCGGCCCGTTCGCCGCACTCCCCGAGGGCGAGCAGGCGGCCGACGTGCTGGTGGGCAACTGCTGGGGCGACCCGGACAAGGACGCCGCCCGGCTGTCCCGCCTCGGCGAGCTGTGCGGCCCAGGTCAGCGGGTCGGCGCGTACGTCCTGGCGCTGCCGCCCCGCCCCGCCGACGCCGAGGCCCTCGCCGAGCTCCTCAGCACGTACGTCAAGGCGGGCGCGTCGGAGATCCACCTCTACCACGCGGGCTTGGCGAGCCCACAGCGATGGGCGGCCATGAAAGACGCCCTCCGGATCGCCGGCCGCTAACCCTCCCCCATCCAGCGCAGGTGCGCACCACCGAACGGTTCTTCCCGCCGCTCCACCGCCGCGAGCAGCCACCGCGCTGTCTCCTCAGCCCGAACGATCATGTCCTGCGGGTAGCCGAGCAGCACCTGATGCTCGGCGAACTCGTCCTCGTCATCCAGATACAGCCGCCCGTCCCGCATCCTGATCACGTCGAGATCCAGATCGAACATGGTCATCTCACCGTCACGCCACTCGGGCACGGTCGTGACGTCGACGTAGATCTCACACGTGTGCGGCAGCGAGTGGAAGGTCGCCGTCCACCAGGCATCGCGCGGGAACAGCATGAGGCAGTCAGTCTGCCAGGTGACCGGCGGCCCCTCCCCCTTGCGCGCGACGGTCCCGCTCGGCACCGCCACCCACACGCCGTGCTCGTCCTCCCCCAGCAACTTGCCCAGATGGTTCCAGTGCAGCGCTCCGCCGTACTTGCGGTAAACAATCTTCACATCTCCCACGAACGGAACTTACCCGTACGTCCCGCGCCCGTCACCCCGCCCGGCGGAGGCCGCACGCATCCGCGTCCGCTGGAGGGAGGATCTGAGATCACCCGGCTGACGGACGCCCGGCGGGGGGCCGCTCGCCTAACTTTCCTCATGCAACGGAGCACACCAGGTGTTCCGTACGGGAAGAAGGGCTCATCCACATGAGCAAGACGCGTACCACGCTGGACGACATCGCGGCTCTCGGCCCGGAGCTCGATGAGGGGCAGCTTCTTCAGGTGAGCGGCGGCGCCAAGAGCCAGGTCATCACGATCCACGGCAACCACAGCCACACCTCGGGCGACAGCAACTAGCCCCCTCGGGGGCGCGACCCAACTCGCGCCCCCACCATCGCCCCCGCCTTCGGGCCCACCATCGCCCCCACCATCGCCCCCGCCTTCGGGCCCACCATCGCCCCCGCCTTCGGGCCCTCACCTTCGGGCCCTCACCTTCGGGCCCTCACCTTCGGGCCCTCACCTTCGGGCCCTCACCTTCGGGCCCTCACCTTCGGGGCTCCGCCGTCGCCTTGGCGCCCCCCACCTTGCACCCCTCGCCTTCGCGCCCTCGTCCGGAGCCACGCTGATGATCCTCGTCCTGACCTCTGACGGAGATGAGCACGCCGACCGGGTCGTGAAATCAGTCACGGCCGCCGGTGCGGACGTCATCGTCTTCGATCCCGCCTCCTTTCCCACCGATGCCACCCTTGAGATCGGCCATTCCGGTGACGGTTCGACCGGCCGGGTGCTCGACCACGGTGGCCGCCGCATCGCCCTCGACGAGCTGACCGCGCTCTGGTACCGCCGGCCGCGTGATCCGGTGGCCCATCCGCAGGTCGCCGGACGCGACTACGTGCAGGAGGAGTGCCGCCTCATGGCCGAAGGGCTCTGGGACAGCCTCGACTGCCTCACGATCCCCGCCGCGCGTCCGGTCATCGACCGCGCGGCAAGCAAGCCGTACCAGCTGGAACTGGCCCGGCAGCTGGGCTTCGAGCTCCCCGCGACGCTGATCACGAACGACCCCGAGAGCTTTCTCGACTTCTACGACCGGCACGAAGGCCGTGTGATCACCAAGCCCGTACACGGCAACCGACCTGAGCCGGATTTCGGCCGGTTCGCGGCCCCCGTAACCGCCACGGACATCACGTACGCGGGCACCCTGCGCCTCTGCCCGATCATCATCCAGGCGTACGTGCCCAAGCGCGTCGAGCTACGGGTGACCGTGGTCGGGAGCGCGATCTTCGCCGCCGAGATCCACTCCCAGGTGAGCAACCACACAAGGTACGACTGGCGGCACTACGACCCCGGCGCGACGCCCATCCGGCCGCACGAACTGCCCGCAGAAATCTCCCGACGCTGCCTCGAACTGGTCGAACGCCTCGGGCTCACCTACGGCGCGATCGACCTGATCCTCACGCCGGACGACCGCCACGTCTTCCTGGAGATCAACCCGAACGGCCAGTTCCTCTGGATCGAGGACGCGGCCGCGCTGCCCATCAGCGCGGCCATCGGCGAGCTGCTCATGAGCGGAGTCAAGTGATGGCGGACGGGCGCATGCTCGCCGAGGCGGTCGACCTGCTCAGCGCCGGTACGGCCGAGCGAGACCTGGCCACGTTCCGGGCGGAGCACCCGTCCGTCCGGGTGCGGCTGGTCAGGCAGCGCGAGGAGTACGACGGGTCGCTCCACCACGCCCTGCTCATCAAGAACGGCGACGGCGCCACGATCTCCCTGTCGTGGTGTCAGGACCAGGCGCTGCCTTGGCCACTGCGCGGCGTGCACCGGGCCGCAGAGCATCTGCTGCTCCGGGTGAACGGGGTCGAGACACCGGTGGCCAGGGCCATCGCCTGCCTGGACTTCATATGGGACGAGTCCCGCCCCGCCGACCGCCTCATCAACGACAGCTTGGTACGCGAGGTGCTGGAAGAGGAGTCGGAACCGCTGACCGACGCCGAGCTACAGACGGCGATGGACGCGTTCCGCCGAGCACGCGGCCTGCTGACCGCAGACGCGGTCCAGGCGTGGCTGAATCGCCACCACATCTCCCATTCCGAACTGGAGGAACTGGTCACCGTCGAAGCCTCCGTAGCCCGTCTCCGCTCGCGAGTGGCCTCAGGAAAGCTCGAGCCCTGGCTGGCCGAGCACGGCCACGAACTCGACCTCGCTCGCGTCGCGCGAGTCGAGTTCACCACCGAGGCCGGCCCACGAGCACTCGACGCCGACGGTTTCCTCGCCGCTGCGGAACAGGCCTTCGCCGAAGGCACGGCCCGACCGGGCGAGGTATTCGCCACCCTGCGCCGAGGCGAACTGGACAGAGAAACGGCCGACCAGGTATTCGGAGCAGCACCGGGAACAGTCGTCGGCCCCTTCCCCACAGAACACGGCCACCTCCTGATCAAGGTACTAGCCGTGGAACCAGCCATTCCCACTCCCCCCACCCCAGAGCCCACCGCTCCCAACACCCTCCCTCCCGACACCTCCACTTCAGACACCACCGCGCGCAACACCGCCATTCCCGACACCACTGTGCGCACCACCTCTCCCCACACCACCGCGCGCGGTACCACTCCCCACGCCACCGCGCGCACCAGCGCTCCTCACACCACCCCTCTCAACACCTCCGCTTCCGACACCACCGCTACTTCGGGCACCACCGTGCACAACACCGCTACCTCGGGCACCACCGCGCACAACACCGCTACCTCGGGCACCACCGCGCACAACACCGCTACCTCGGGCACCACCGCGCACGACGCCGCTGCTTCCCACGCCCCGGCTATCGACGCCACCGTGCGCGACCTTGTCGAGCGGCAGATCTTCGCCGACTGGATCGAGCGGCGCAGGAGCACGGCCAAGATCGAGTGGTTCTGGGGCACCGCCGACCGGACCGGTGGCCACGGCTCTTCCGGCGCCGCGAATTCGACCGGCATGGCCGAGCGGACCGACACAGCTGAGCGAATCGGCATGGCTGAGCGGACCGGCACGTGAGCCAGCTTCCGTACCGGGAGAAGGCGGTCCACCACCACACGACCTCCCGAAGGCACATCGAGCAGCCGTACCGAATCTCCAGGAAACTCCTGATCGGCCTGTGGACCTACGTGGGACTGCTCGCGCTGTCCATGGCGGGCGTGATCCTGATCGGCATCCTGCCTGCCCTCGGGGCGGGCCGATGAGGCGCAAGCGGATACCGGTCATCAGGCAGAGCACGATGACCGACTGCGGCGCGGCCTGCCTGGCGATGGTCCTCGGGCACCACGGACGACGTGCGACCGTACGCGAGGTCAGCGAGCACGTCCAGGTGTCGCGGGACGGACTGAACGCGTCCGCGATCGCGGCGGCCGCCAAGTCGTACGGCCTGCGTGCCAGGGCGTTCTCGCTCGCCCCCGGCCAACTCGGCGCGGTGCCCGGCCCCTTCATCGTGCACTGGGAGTTCAACCACTTCCTCGTCGTCGAACGCTGGCGGCCGGACGTCGTCGAGGTCGTCGATCCCGCCTCCGGTCGGCGCAGGCTCACGGCGGAGGAATTCGACCTCGGGTTCACGGGCGTCGTCCTGGCTTTCGAGCCGGGCCCCGATTTCAGCGTCGAAGGCCCGAAGCGCCGCCCGTGGCGCCGGGAACTGGTCACCGCTCTCCTGATGCGCCACCGCCTCCTGCTGTTCCAGGCGGTGCTCGCCTCCCTCCTGCTGCAAGCGCTCTCCCTCGTCCTGCCGCTGCTGGCCGGGCTCGTCGTCGACGAGATCCTTCCCAGCGAGAACCGCTACCTGCTGCACATCCTGCTCGTGGGCCTCGGCTTCGTGGTGCTCACCCAGGCGATCCTCACCTTCCTTCGTACGGCCGTGCTGCTCATGCTGCGGGCACGGGCGGACACCGAATTCACGGCCGGTGTGGTCGGACACCTGTTCACGCTCCCCTACCGGTACTTCACTCTCAGAGGCACAAGCGACCTGGTCATGAGCACGCAGAGCGCGGCCAGCCTGCGCGCCATGCTGTCCGGCCAGGTGCTCTCCACCCTGCTCGACGGCCCCCTCGCGGTGGTCCTCGTGACCCTGGTCCTGCTGGGCGATCCTCTGCTCGGCGGCTGCCTGGCGGCCGTGGCGGCCATCCAGGTCGCGTTGCTCCTGGCAACCCGCAGGCGGGTCACAGACCTCACCGGACGCGGCCTGACCGCCGCCGCCACGACCCAGAGCAGACTCATCGAGTCCATCGGCGGCATCGAGACGATCAAGGCATCCAACGCCGAGTGGCGTGCCGTCGAGCGGTGGTCCGGGATGTTCACCGCCCAGATGAACACCGACATGCGCCTGGGCCTGACCCGAGGCGTCCTGGACTCGGCCCTTTCGGGCACCAGGATCCTCGGTCCCGCACTGCTGCTCCTCGTTGGCGCGGCCCAGGTGCTCAACGGTGAGCTGAGCCTGGGCACGATGCTCGCGCTCAACGCGCTGGCCGTGTCCACACTCACCCCGCTGACCTCCCTCCTGACCAGCCTGCAAGAGCTCCAGGAAGCCGGGGCGCACTTCGAAAGGCTGGCCGACATCGTCGAGGCAGAGCCAGAGCGGAAAGGCGGCAAGAAGCCACACCTGCGCGGGGAGGTCGTGCTGCGAAACGTCGGATTCCGCTTCGACCCGCGCTCCCCATGGACGCTCAGGAACATGTCCTTCGCGGTGGGCCCCGGCCAGAAGGTGGCCCTGGTGGGGAGTTCCGGGTCGGGCAAGAGCACACTGGGACGGATCCTGCTCGGCCTGTACCAGCCGGTCGAGGGCGAGATCTGGTACGACGGAACACCCGCCTGGGACGTCGACGTACGCTGGCTGCGCAGCCGCTTCGGCGTGGTCACCCAGGATCCGCACCTGTTCACCGGAACCATCAGGGACAACATCGGCCTGACCGTCCCCGACGCCTCGCTGGAGCAGGTCGTGGCGGCGGCCGGCCTCGCCTGCGTCCACGACGACATCATGGCCATGCCGATGGGATACGAGACGATACTCACCGAAGGCAGCGGCCTGTCCGGCGGCCAGCGGCAGCGGATCGCGCTCGCCCGCGCACTGCTCCCCCAGCCCCGCCTCCTACTGCTCGACGAGGCGACAAGCCACCTGGACACTGCCACCGAGGCAGCGATCGAGCAGAACCTAGCAAGGCAGCCCCAGACCCGCGTCGTGATCGCCCACCGCCTGAGCACCGTACGCGACGCCGACCAGATCCTCGTCATCGAGACGGGCCGCATCGTCGAACACGGCACCCACGACAGCCTGATGCGCCACGGCGGCCGATACGCCGCCCTGACCGAGCGCCAATCCATCCGCTGACCAACCAGCCCACCACAGTAACCAGCCAACCCATCCACAGAACCCTTCCGGCAGTCACGCGTCCCTCCCTCACGCCCAGAGCCCCCGCACGAGCCGCATCCACTGCCCAGACGAGGTGTCTGACCCCACGCGAACCGAGTCGTACGCCTTGCATGTGCGGGTGGGCCTCGCTTGGCAGGCGGGCCTTCCTTAACAGGCGGGTCTTCCTTGTCGGGCGGGCCTTCCTAGCTGGTGGCCTTCCTTGCCGGGTGGCCTTCCTTGCCGGGCGGCCTTCCTTGCCGGGCGGCCTTCCTTGTGCGGGTGGCCTTGCTTGTGTGGGTGGATGGTCCTTGCCCTGTCGTCAACATGCCGCAGAAACCAACCCGCTCTCGTAGGCCGCGATGACAAGCTGCGCCCGATCGCGAGCGTCGAGCTTGTTGAGCAGATGACTGATGTGCGTCTTCACTGTGGCCAGAGTCACCTGAAGGTGCTGAACGATCTCGGCGTTGGACAGACCTCTGGCTATCAACGTGAGAACCTCCCGCTCCCGCTCCGTCACGCCGTCCAACCCCTGAACACGAGGTGAGGCCGGCGTGCGCGCGAACTCCTCGATCAGCCGACGCGTCACAGCCGGGGCCAGCAACGCATCCCCAGCCGCCACCACCCGAATGGCGGCGATCAAATCAGCTGGCGGAGTGTCCTTGAGCAGGAATCCACTGGCCCCCGCGCGCAACGCGTCGTAGACATACGCATCAAGATCGAACATCGTCACGATCAGAACCCGTGTGGTGTGCCCGATGCGCCTCGTCGCCTCTATACCGTCCATCTCCGGCATGCGCACGTCCATCAGCACGACATCGGGACGGGTTTCCCGCGTGACCGCCACAGCCTCCGCCCCCGTAGCGGCCTCACCGACGACCTCCAGATCAGGCTCTGAGTCCACCAGCACCTTGAAGCTACCTCTGAGCAACGCCTGGTCATCGGCGACGAGCACCCGGATCACGAAGCCCTCCCATAGGGCAGCTCGGCCGACACCCGAAACCCGCGCTGGGGAAGCCCTCCTGCTTCGAAGACTCCGCCGTACATCATGACCCGCTCTCGCATCCCGATCAGCCCATGCCCCAGCCCTTCGCCTGGCACAGTCCGGTGCCCCGGCCCGTCGTCTCTGATCTCAATCCGAACAGACCGTCCATCGTCGACCACCGACACCCAGCAACGAGCTGGTGCCGCATGCTTCACGACATTTGTCAGCGCCTCTTGCACAATCCGGTAGACGGACAGCTCCACACCTTCAGGCAGCCTTCTCGCTCCACCTGCTCCCCCACGCTCCGTCCGGGGCCGGACACCGCCCGCGCTGCCCTCAGCCCTAAGGCCCACCTCAACATCATCAACCGGACTCGGTTCTGAAGGGGACCTCCCCTGCGCTGACTTCCGCAGGTTACGACGGCCCGTTTGGCTCGCCTCCAGCACATCACTAGGGCCGGTCCCACCGAACTCCCGCACATCACCGGGGCCGGTCACGCCAGACTCCTGCACATCACCACGACCATTCCGGCCAGACTCCCTCACGTCACCACGACCGGTCCCGCCACACTCCCTCACATCACCGTCTGTGGTGCCCGTCTCGCCGTTGCGGTCCTGACGATCGTCGTCGCCGCTCCTGACGCGAACATCGAGGTCGACTCCCACCCCAGCCAACCGGGCCTGTTCCACCAAAGCACCTAATCCGCTGATTCCCGGCGCCGGATCGAGTGTCGGCGTGTCAACAGAGCGGAGAACCCCGAGCAGGTGACGCATTTCAACCAGCGCACTTCGACTGGCCGTCTCGATCACGCGCAGCGCCTCATATGCCTCTTCTGGCCGGGTGGGCAGGACATGGTTGGCAACGCCGGCCTTGACCGCGATCAGCCCCACATTGTGGGTCACGACATCGTGGAGCTCACGCGCAATGCGCAACCGCTCCTCGCTCACGGCCTGGGCCGCCATCCGCTCGGCGTCATGGGCCGCATAAATCCTCCTTTCGCGCACTGCCCGCCCGACCGTCCAGGCACCGCCCAGCGCCGCGACACCGATGAGCATCTTGTCGACGCCCAACAACCACTCCGGAGCGGCCGCCTTGGGCGCGCCTCCGGCCACCACCAAGCCAAGCCCTGTGACCGCCGTGACCACTCCAATGGCGGAACTGGGCAACCAAGTGCTGCGACTCTGGGCCACCGCCACCAAATAGAGGGCGTACGCCGGCGATAGGTAGGCGAAACTCACCGCACCGAGCCAGACGGCCACGATGGCGACCACCAACGTGAACAGGAAAACCGGCAGAGGGAGCACCCGTCGCATGGCCAGCGGCAGCCCTAGGCCCAGAGGGACGGCGAGCCGGACCCATGGTGGCAGCTCCCCCGCGTTGACAGCCGCCGTCAAGAAGACGAGCGAGAGGCCCAAGCCGGCCGCCATGTCCAACATGATCAGCTGGGCACGTGGCAGCCGTCTGGCGAAGAGGGGTTGCGAGGCGTTCACGCGACGAAGGTAGCCGGTGAACCGAGGCTCGCACGTCAACCCGGGGTCTGAGATTGAGGTTCGGACCGTGGTCCGATGTGGGGAGGGCCCGCCGTGCCGCAACCTAACGGCGTGATCGATCTCCAACACCTGACGAAACGCTACGGCCGCACGCTCGCGGTCGATGACCTCTCCTTCACCGTGCGGCCGGGCCACGTGACCGGATTCCTCGGCCCCAATGGCGCGGGCAAGTCCACCACCATGCGACTGGTCCTCGGCCTCGACGCGCCATCGTCCGGCGCGGCGCTGGTCAACGGCAAGCGCTACGCCTCATTGCACAGGCCCATGCGTCAACGACCTCGGCCTGAAGGCCGAGGCTTGAGGCGTCGTCAGATGCCTTGAGCCCGTATTGACCAGCCCCAGCCATCACGAACAGGAGGTGCATCCTCGATGGCTACGTTCAACGCAAGACAGAAGACCCACCGTGCCGTGCTTCCTCAGCGGCACGCTCTGGAATCCGTGGGAGCAGACAACCCGGGTCGGGACGAAACGGCTCACGGACACGGCGAATTCGCCGTGCCTGGCGCTGGACATGGGCGAGGGGAGATCGCGCAGACTGGCACCCGGCCTGCGCGGCGTCACCCCGAGGATGCTCAGGCATCCGAGGGAGCGAACCGTGAGGTTCATCCGGTCGTGTTCGTCCTGGACAAGCACGGCCGCCCGCTCGATCCGTGCCATCCGGCCCGCGCTCGCTGCCTGCTGGCCTCCGGGCGGGCCGTGGTGGTCCGGCACACTCCGTTCGTCATCCGGCTGCGCGACCGCGTGGCCGCCGACTCCACCGTGCAGGGCGTCGAGGCCGGTATCGATCCCGGCTCCAAGCACACCGGCATCGCAATCTTCCGCGCTGAAGGCGGAGCCCGCACTGGCCTGTTCAGCATCCAGCTCAACCATCGGGGCGGCAAGATCCGCGACAAGCTGGCCGCTCGCGCCGCCTACCGGCGGGGCCGTAGGTCACGGAACCTGCGCTATCGCGCGCCCCGCTTCTCCAACCGGGCCAAGCCGGAGGGCTGGCTCGCGCCTTCTCTGCGGCACCGCGTCGACACGACCATGTCGTGGGTCGACCGTCTCTCCCGATGGACCCCGGTTCGTGCCGTCCACGTGGAGCGGGTCGCGTTCGACACCCACGCCATGTCCGCCGGGAAACCCTTGGAGGGCGTGGAATACCAGCAGGGCACCCTGCACGGCTACGAGGTGCGCGAGTATCTCTTGGCCAAGAGGGGGCGCAAGTGCGCCTACTGCGGCACGTCCGGCGTCCCGCTGAACATCGACCACATCCACCCGCGCTCCCGGGGCGGCTCCGACCGGATCAGCAATCTGGCCTTGTCCTGCGTTCCCTGCAACCAGACCAAGAACGCCATCCCGGTGGAGGTTTTCCTGGCCGACCGGCCGAGAACCCTGGCCAAGGTGCTCGCTCAGGCTGAGGCCCCGCTCCGGGACGCAGCCGCCGTCAACGCGACTCGCTGGGCGCTGTGGCGGGCGCTGGCCTCCACCGGGCTGCCGGTGCACACAGCGTCGGGCGGCCGGACCAAGTGGAACCGGTCCCGCACCGGCGCTCCCAAGTCCCACACGCTGGACGCGCTGCACGCCGGCGAGCTGGAGCGAGTGACCGGCTGGCCGTCCACGGTCCTGATCGTCAAGGCGACCGGTCGTGGCACCTACTGCCGGACCCGCCCTGACCGTTACGGGTTGCCGAGGCTGCGACTGCCCCGGACCAAGCAGGTCAAGGGGTTCGCCACGGGGGACCTCGTCCAGGCGAACGTCCCGGGCGGCAAGAAGGCCGGGGTCCACACCGGACGCGTCGCAGTCCGCACTACCGGAAGCTTCAACATCACCGCCCGGCACGGCACCGTGCAGGGCATTCACCACCGTCACGTCCGTCTCCTCCAGAGGGCAGACGGCTACGCCTACAACACACAAGGAGAAGCTGATGTCACCGCACGCTCGGGCAACTGGAGTGACCTGCTGGGATCAGTGATGATCGGCGCTCTCCCGCATGAGATCACCAGCGATACGACCACGAACACGGTGTACGGCTCACTTCTGTGATCTTGTGGGAGGCCTGTTCGCCTCTCGCACAACCGAAAGGCCGTTCACGGGTACGGCAGGCACACATGCATGCCGTACCCACGACGAAATCAGACCTCGACCACCACAGGGATGATCATCGGACGGCGGCGATAAGTGTCGCTCACCCAGCGTCCGACGGTGCGGCGGACCACGCGGCGGATCTCCTGCATATCCACCACTCCATCAGCCGCCTTGTCCTGCAGAGCCTTCTCGATCTGCGGGATGAACTGCTCGAACTGTGCCGGATCGATGCCGGAGCCACGCGCGTGGATCTCCGGCCCCGCGGTGATCTTGCCCGTGGTGGAGTCCACGGCGATGACCACGGAGATGAACCCCTCATCACCGAGGATCCTGCGATCCTTCAGCGACACGTCTGTGATCTCACCGACCGACGAGCCGTCCACGTACACGTACCCGGCATGGACCGCACCGACGACCTTGGCACGGCCGTCGACAAGGTCGACCACGACACCGTCCTCGGCGATCACGATGTGATCGTCCGGAACTCCGGTGAGTGCGGCCAGCTTGGCGTGGGCCCTCAGGTGACGCCACTCGCCGTGTACCGGCATGAAGTTGGACGGCCGGGTGAGGTTCAGCACGTAGAGCAGCTCGCCTGCGGCCGCGTGCCCGGAGACATGCACCTTGGCGTTGCCCTTGTGCACGACACGGGCACCCCAGCGGGTAAGCCCGTTGATCACCCTGTTGACCGCGGTCTCGTTCCCCGGCACCAGGGACGAGGCGAGCAGGACCGTGTCCCCCGCGGCGATACGGATGGGATGGTCGCGATTGGCCATCCTCGACAGTGCCGCCATCGGCTCACCTTGAGAGCCGGTGCAGACCAGCATCACGTCCTCTGGCGGCCACTCCTCGATGTCGCGGGAGTCGACGATGACGCCCTGCGGCACCTTCAGGTAGCCGAGGTCGCGAGCGACCCCCATGTTTCGCACCATCGACCTGCCGACGAGCGCGACCTTGCGGCCATGCTTGGCAGCCGCGTCGATGACCTGCTGGATACGGTGCACGTGCGAAGCGAAGCTCGCGACGATGACCCGCTGTTCAGAGGTACGGATGACCTCGTCGATGACCGGACCGATCTCACGCTCGCTGGTGACGAACCCCGGCACCTCGGCGTTGGTCGAGTCGGACATGAGCAGGTCGACGCCTTCGGTACCGAGCCTGGCGAAGCCGCCCAGGTCAGTAAGTCGACCGTCACTCGGCAACTGGTCCATCCGGAAGTCGCCGGTGTGCAGCACAATGCCGGCGGGCGTCCTGATGGCCACGGCCAAGGCGTCCGGAATCGAGTGGTTGACCGCCAGAAACTCACAGTCGAACGGCCCGAAGGTGTGACGTTCACCCTCGACCACCTGGAGCTTGGTCGGCTGGATCCTGTGCTCGGTGAGCTTGGCCTCGATCAAGGCAAGCGTCAGCCGGGATCCGATCAGCGGGATGTCACGCCGCTCTCGCAGGAGATACGGCACAGCCCCGATGTGGTCCTCGTGCGCGTGCGTCAGAACTACCGCCTCGACCTGGTCGAGGCGGTCTCTGATGTATTCGAAGTCGGGCAGGATCAGGTCGACACCCGGCTGATCAGGCTCGGGGAACAGCACCCCGCAGTCAACGATCAGCAGACGGCCGTCGTACTCGAAAACGGCCATGTTCCGGCCGATCTCACCCAGCCCGCCCAGTGCGACGATGCGCAGCCCTCCGTCGGGCAGCGGCGGTGGGGGGCCAAGATCAGGATGCGGATGGCTCATGGCCGGCCCCCAATGTCAAATCGTGTTCTCAAAGCTTCCGGTTCCTCCCCGTTTCTATGCGTCTGTCAACTTCACCCCGCCGGCTACCAGGCAAGCACGCAGCTCGGCGATTTGCTTCTCCGTCGCGGACACGAGCGGCAGGCGCACCGGTCCGACCGGCACCCCCACCATGCTCAGCGCCGCCTTGGCCATGATCGCGCCCCCCGCGCTCAGCATGATCCCGTCGACCACGGGCGCCACCTGGCGGTGAATGACCAGGGCCTGGTCGACATCACCACCGCGGTGCAGTTGGATCATGCGGGCGAGATCGGCGCCCACCACATGGCCTACTACGCTCACGAACCCAACCGCGCCCAGCGAGAGCCAGGCCAGGTTGAGCAGATCGTCGCCGGAGTAGAAAGCGAGGTCGGTCATCGACATCATCTGACTACCGGCGAACAAGTCTCCCTTGGCGTCCTTCACGGCCACGATGCGATCGTGCTGGGCCAACCGAAGCAAGGTCTCGGTCTTGATCGGCACTCCGCTACGCCCAGGAATGTCATACAGCATGACAGGCAGGTCCGTCGCATCAGCGACAGCGCTGAAATGTCGATACAGCCCTTCCTGCGGGGGCTTGCTGTAGTACGGGGTCACCACGAGGAGACCATGGGCCCCCTCGCGTGCGGCCCGTTCTGCCAGCTCGACGCTGTGACGGGTGTCGTTGGTGCCTGCACCCGCCACCACGGTCGCCCGATCGCCGACCGCCTCCAGGACAGCAGCGAGAATCCGTGCTTTTTCGTCGTCGGAGGTAGTGGGGGATTCGCCGGTCGTACCGCTGACGATCAATCCGTCGTTACGCTGCTCGTCCACCAGATAGGTAGCGAGGCGTCGCACAG
Organism: Nonomuraea glycinis; assembly: GCF_035920485.1. Classification (GTDB taxonomy): domain Bacteria; phylum Actinomycetota; class Actinomycetes; order Streptosporangiales; family Streptosporangiaceae; genus Nonomuraea; species Nonomuraea glycinis. Next base: position 5,262,947 of record NZ_CP109166.1, on the reverse strand, counting down.
CCTTGTAGTCGACCGCGCCATCATCAGTGAACGGCGTGACCATGGCGGTCAACATGCGGCCGAAAGGCGCATCGATGGTTCCAGTTGGCGATGCCATAGTGCGAACGCTACCTGGATTCCCAAATCCGTTGGACGCCGCCACCCCGCTTTGCCAGCCTGGCGCCGCTTTTTATCACACCGTCCTCCGGCATCTCTTAGCACATTCTACTACAGTCCGCAGCCTATCGATCGCCCTCCGCTTTCTCCCCCCACCGCCGCTGCTCCCGACCCACTGCGCCTATACCCACCCCCGGCAGGCAAACGCGCCCCGTGACCATGCTGTCCACCTCGAAGTACCAAGCCCCGCCCACGTACCGAGTAGGCGACTCGCCATGAGGGTGCGCCAGGCTCGCGCCAAGAGCGCGCAGTCCATCGGAACAGTGGCTCACGGCTGGCGGCTGGCGGCTGGCGGCTGGCGGCTGGCGGCTGGCGGCTGGCGGCTGGCGGCTGGCGATGATGTCGCGGAGGGCCTCTCACACAGTCCATGGCTTCGGAGGGACACGGCATCGGCGTTGAGCTACCCGACAAGGTGAGATGGCGCTCGCCGCCACTCCATGGCACTAGCTCCGGCCGCAGCCATCGACTCCTTTGCTCCGGAGCCGAAGTCCGCCACAGCGTATGGAGCGCCTCCAGCCGACGCATCTCATCAGCCACCCGCATGGGGGGCTTCGGTCGACGGCTCTCATCAGCGACCCCGCATGCTGGGCATCTCGAAATCGCGAACCAGCAAAGTCGCTACGAGCGACACCCTGATCATTTACCCGATCATGATCACGTCTACTCAGTACACGGTCACGTCCACGAACAACCGCGCGAGGATGCCAGCGCACCAGTAAACGACTGTCATGAGCGATCTCCACGGCCTACGACAATCCCCCGCCGGGCGAGCCACTTCTAGGCCCACCCATAACTCGTACCAGCAGGTGCGAGGACCGATGGCAGCCTCGCATGCGAGAAGCTCTCGGCTGTCCAGATACCGCCACCGCAGGGGTAGTAGCAGAGGACTACAGGTCAGCGTTAGCGCGGGGCCGCTGCGCGTCGTCGCCGGCTCCGGCGTCGCGGGCCGCGCGCCGCGCGCCGCGCGCAGGAACGTGAACTGCTGGTACGCAGGTCAGCCAGGACGGGTCAGGGCGGAGCGCAAGGCCGTTTCGCGGATCAGCCCAGAGCCGGCCCCACCGGTGGTCGCGCGTGGCGGTGCGCCGATATTGGTTTGCAGACCGGCCAGGTGGGGGGCTGGAGCGCGGCTCACAGCGGGGTGCGGCCACAGCAGAGCGCGGCCCACAGCGGGGTGCGGGGGCACTGGGGAGGGGCATGGGAAGAGGTCGCCGATATGTGCTCGGGGGTACACACATCGACGACCTCTACCGGAGAATCGCCAGCCCTTACACCGGCGTTACAGAGTTTCTCCGATAATTTTCCGCTACTGCAAAGTTGGGGCTCCAGCAGTCCTCGATGACGGTCGGTTACCTGCCGAATACGGCAACATGGGGCAACGCCTCACACGAACCCCCAGGGATGGACTAGTGGCCACCTCAGATCCGGTCTACCTGCGTGTCGTCGAAGACATTCGGCGACAGATCAACGACGGCACCCTTCCTCCCGGCTCGCCCATTCCCTCGCGGGCGCAGCTGACCCGTAAGTACCAAGTCGGCGAGACCGCCGCCCGCCACGCTCTGCGCGTCCTCGCGGGTGAAGGGCTCATCATCGGCCGAGTGGGCTCGGGCCATTACGTGAGGGAACGTCCCGATCTTGCGCCCTTGCACCGCTGGCGCTTTCTTGATCATTCCACCCCGTTCGCCGCCGATCTGCAGTCCCAGGGCAGGCGGGTGACCTGGGATTGGCACAGCGAGCCCACCGAGGCCGGCCCTGACCTCGCAAGACGACTCCGAGTCGATCAGTCGGCGACCCTGACCAAGACGCACTATGTCTTCCGCGGCGACGGCCGGCCGCTGCAGCTGGCCACCGCCTACGAGCCGCTGGGGTTCGCCGCCCACAACGTGGAGGAGCGGCGCAGCCTGGTCACCAGGATGTACGCGCATGGCGTAAAGATCACCGAGGTTGTCGAGAGCGTCCAAAGCCGCGTCCCCGACCCGAGCGAAAGTGACGTCCTCAACCTTCCGGCAGGCGTACACGTCCTGCATGTCGAGCGCACGCACTGGGCCGGCGACCGACCCGTGGAGACCAGCGACATCATCATCCCGGGCGACCGGTTCCGTATGGTCTACAGCATGCCGGTCTGACCACCCGCCACCGTGAGCTCCGCGCCGCGACCGCTTCGTCCGCCGGAGCTCACGTCCGACTACGTATATGAATCCGACTTCGTATATGAATACGTCGGCGAAGCCGTACCTTGTTCACGCAACGCGGCGAGTGCGCGACCACATGCGGCTGGACAAGAAGGTCCGCGGCGCCAGATCACGGCACCGCGGAACATGCCACCAAGGCCGGATCGCATCGCCATGCAGCGCTCCATCCAGAGCCGAACCTCGCCCACGGAACACCGTGAAGCAGGATCCCGGCGCCACGGGGCGTGCCCTTGGGACTGGTCCACGTACATGAGACACGTTGGGGCCGGGGCGCGCCACCGAGCATGACGGATGAGCGATCTTCGCGCCGTGTGAGCACCCACCGGCGAGCACGATCGTCATGCCCCGCTCACCGACGGAGCAATTGACCACACCGCGCCTCAAGCAGGAACGCACTCCGGCAGTCACCTCCTGCGCGAAAGCCGACCAGGTCGACGCGATCGCCCCGAACAGAGAAATCCACCACGAACCACACCAGGTAGCGTCGCCGCAAAGCCCGCGACAGCACCTCAATAGGCCGATATGTCGCGATAATCCGTGGAAAAACTCTGTCAGCGGCCATACGGCCCAAGCCCCGATGAACGAAATTAAGAGCCGCGCTACCCCACGTATCGGTCATCGCGGAATCGCGCGAATGCGCAGGCCAGAGGTTGTCGGTGGTCGTTGATAGAACCTTTTTTGGAGGTGCGGGGATGCGAGTGAAAGACCTGCCGAGGCGGGAGCGGCCGCGAGAGCGGTTGATGGAGAGCGGGGCCGCGGCACTGGCGGATCGAGAGCTGCTGGCCGTGCTGCTCGGCTCAGGGTTTCGTGGGCACAGCGCGATGGATCTGGCGGCCCAGGTCATCGCACACTGCGGCGACCTCGACGGGCTGGCCCGGTCCGAGCCACACCGACTGCTCGCCGTGCCGGGAGTGGGCCCCGCCAAGGCGGCGCGGGTGGCTGCGGCCTTCCATCTTGTCCGGCGCGCGGAGGCGGAGCCCGAGCCGGCGCGGGTCACCAGCACGGCGGACCTGGCCCTGGTCACCGCGCCGCTGTTGCGCGGGCACTCGCACGAGCGGCTGGTCGTGGTCGTGTGCGATGTTCGCGGCGCGGTGCTGCGGCGCACGGTGCTCACGGAAGGCGGGGCGGATCACACGACGGTTCCGGTCCGGGAGATCATCACCACGGTGCTGACAGCGGGGGGCGCCGCATTCGGCATCGCTCACAACCACCCGAGCGGCTCACTGCATCCCAGCGACGCCGACCTGATGGCCACGAGCCGCCTCATGGAAGCCGCGGAGACGGTCGGCCTGCGGTTCCTCGACCACCTCATCGTCACCGACTCGCTGTGGCGGCGCATCGAAGGTTGACCACAACGGCGGCCCAGACCGCAAAGCCGTACAGGCCGCGTTCATCGGATGCAGCGTAATGAAGCAGATGAAGCAGATGAAGCAGAAAACTGTAGGGCCTTTCACTCTCCACCACCGAAAACGCGCGTTCTCTATGAAAGCGCAGAAGGGCAGCGGCACCATGGAAAGCCATGCCATCCTCGTTCCTGCGGGCAGGCCATTTCATGACCGGCCAATTGCTCGTGATACGTGGTCCCGCGCCTCCCGGAGGGGGCGGGACCACGTAGCCCGCCGCTGGGCGATCCTCGGATTTCGATCATGAAGAGGACAACGATCCGACGGCAGGTTCACCGGAGATCGTGGACAGCGACACCATCGGTGATCCAGGCAAGTCGACCACCGAGGACACCTCCCGCCAGGCTCCTCGGGTTCGCGTCCACGGGAGCCGGTCACGTTCACGGACGTGACCGGCCTCCGACGAGGAGCGAGCGGCGAGCGTACTCAGCTGAAGTGCGCGGCGTGGCCGTGGACCCACTCGCTGAAGCTACGAGCAGGACGGCCGGTGAGGTTCTCAACAGTCGGGACCACGGTGTACGCCTCTGGAGGCGGATCGCTCTGCCACGCGGCGAGCAGGTCGATCAGCTCGTCCGCGTGACCCGCCTGCTTCCATCGCGCCCGCGCCTGCTCCTCGGTGAGCTCGTCGAACCGCAACGCACGATCGATCACGGCGGCGATGATGTCGAGCCGCCGACGCGGGGTCAGCGCCTCGGGCCCGGTCAGCGTATAGATCTTGCCCGCGTGCCCCGGCTCGACGAGCGCAGTTGCCGCCACCGCTCCGACGTCGGCCTCGTGCACCATCGCGGCCGGAACATCACCGAACGGTTCCCGTACCGAATCTTCGGTGCGGATGGACTCGGCCCAGCCGAGCGTGTTGCCCATGAAGTCGACGGGCTGGAGCCGGGTCCATGCGAGTTCGCTCGTCTCTACGGCCTCCTCCACCGGGCCCAGTTGCCCGTTCCACAGGACGGTGGCGCGGCGGACGCCGGATTTCAGGGCCAGGGCGACGATGTCGGGGCCGGTTCGCAGCGTGGCGTAGTCGTCTCCCCCCACAGTCAGCAGGTGTACGCCGGTCACGCCGTCGAAGGCGGGCACGAGGGTCTCCGGAACCGTGAGGTCTCCGGCCACCACCTCCACCTGCGGCGGCAGGTCGGCCTTCGCCGGGTCGCGGGTCAGTGCGCGGACCTGCTGCCCGGCCTGGAGCAGGTGGTCGACGACGTGGCGGCCGGCCTTCCCGGTCGCTCCGGTCACGAGGAATGTCATGCCAGGTCCTCCTTTCAGAGAGCCCCGACGCTAAGACCTCAACCACGCCTGAGGTCAACCGCTCCGACTGGCCGGCGGCCGGAAAGGAGGACTCCGGCGGGCCTGAGCGACCAGGAAGCCCGCCGGAGTGCCCCGGTGACCCCCCGCGAGCAGGCGGCAGGAGCTCGCGGGGGGAGTTGACCCGGCAGGCGTGGTGCGTGGGATGACGCCTGCCGGGAGCCTTCAACGGGTCACGCACCTCCCGGATCGTCTCCGGCAGGCTGAGTGGGGCCATCCCCTCAGGAAGAGGAGGGCTCGCGCCAGCGCGGACGGCCGGCGTCGCGCGATCATCGTGCCGCTCCCTTCAACAGCTTGGCCCACAGTTCGTTGATCGCCAGAGCGACCGCGTCCGGACTCACCGCAATGAGCAACCCACCACGCTCCTTGCTGATCCGGCGGATGAAGCGCACACCGCCTGCCTGACACAACTCGTAGGAGGTCGGCTGGCAATCGCAGGTGTAGTCGCGCACCCGCACCCGGACCATCCGGGGCTGCTCCGGCAGCCAATCGATCAGCATCGACACGCCGATCGGCGCCCTCACGTGGTGCCCGTGATAGTCCCCCGATTCCCAGAACATGGACTCACTATAGACCATACGTATTCAGAGGTCTATGCCTGTATCCATAGACCTATGACCGTCCGCTTTGTACGCGCATGTCTGCTTTCGTCTATAATCCTGTTGTGCTTGACCGCGAGGGGCCAGTGCCCATCTACAAGCAGGTCGCCGACCTCATCCGCGAGCAGATCGAACGCGGCGAGCTCAAGGCGGGTGATCCCGTACCCAGTGAGGCCAAACTGGAAAAGGATTACGAAATCGCCAGAACAACCGCTCGCCGGGTGGCACGGGAACTGCGAGAGCAGGGCATGGCTTATACGATTCAGGGCGAAGGAACCTTTGTCGGACAGCCCGGCGCGCCACACACACTCAGCAGATTTCCGCGCTACCAACAAATCGCCGAAGAAATCGCCGGGCGGATACGACAAGGCGATTTCCCACCAAATAGAGCCATTCCTGGCGAAAAGGCCATGATGCGACAGTACGGCGTCGCCAAGGTGACCGCGCGTCAAGCCGTGGACTATCTCAGAAAGCAAGGCTGGGTCTTCACCGTCCCCTATCGGGGAACATACGTGACAACCAAGGACAAGTGGCCGGAGAACAAGGGCCAGTAATCATTTCCCTTTCCCCGATATACCCTTGAGCAATGCTCGATCCTGATGGTGACACTCACCTCTATGTGCAGATCAGCGAGGTCATCCGGTCGCGCCTCGTCCAGGGCGGCTCTCCTGGCGAGCCCGTGGCCAGCGAGGCGGACATCCAGCGAGAGTTCGGCGTAGCACGCACCACGGCGCGCAGAGCGATCCGAGTGCTTCGCGACGAAGGGCTCGTCCATACCGTGCACGGGGAGGGCACCTTCGTCGGCATCCATGCCGAAGCTCCGCGCCTCCCTCGGAAAAAGCCGCTATATCAGCACATTGCCGAAGAGATCGCGAAGCAAATCAGCGCCGGTGAATTCCAGCCAAGGCGTCCGATCCCTAGCGAAACAACACTGGTCCAGCAGTATGACGTGGCACGCGAGACCATCCGGCGAGCCATGGCGCTCATGCGGGAGCAAGGATGGATTTATACGGTGCCGCAACGCGGCAGTTACGTCTCCCCTGAGGAACAATGGCCCACCGGCTGAAAAGCCGACGACGAGTTATCCAGCGAATGCCTGCGCGGTTGCTGCACCACGTCGCAGACTTGTGGTGAGCGGCCATCGCCTGTTTCCTCGCACTGCGCCGATCATCGGGGGAGCACGATGGCCGCCCCAGTTCACCGGCTCACCAGGCGGAACGACAGGCACACCACCGTCGTGGCGTCGTCCACGGCGATCCCCTTGTCCCGCCAGTAGCGGCTGTGCGCCTCGCGCCAGTCGTCGATCGTGTCGTAGCCCTCGCCCTCCGACTCGGCGAAGACCCAGGTCACCTCCGCGAAGGGCAGCAGCACGACGTCGACCACCTCGACCGTGGCCGCGTGGGTGCCGGAGTCGTCGATGAGGGCCAGGTGCTCCCCCACGTGTTCGAGCTCCTCGTTCTCGGCGTGGTAGTCGAGCTCCAGGAGACCGGCCGTGGCCTTTTTCCGGCCGGTCAGCACCAGGTCGGTCAGCCAGGTGCGCATGTCGCCAGGGGCGCCCAGCTCGAGAACGCGCAGGCCGTTCGTCCGTCCCCACATGGCCGTCAGAATACCGGGATGATCTCCTCGGGATCGATGAACTCGACCGGGACGCCGTCCAGGTCCAGCTCGGGGATGGCGGGGAAGGCGATGCCCCAGCGTTCGACGATGGCACGGACGCGGGCCATGGCGACCCGCCAGTTCTCGGCCTGCTCGTCGTAGGAGAGCACGCCGAGGCCGGCGTCGCGGGCGTGGTCCATCAGGACGCGGTGGTTGGGCAGGAAGTAGGGCGGCAGCTCCCAGAAGCCTTCGGGCGGCTCCCAGAGGATCATGGACAGGAAGACGAAACCGGCGCGGAGCTGGCGGGTGATCAGGACGCGGGTCTCGTCGGTGAGGCCGGGCCATTCGTTCTCCAGGATCGTCATGCAGATCTGGAGGTGGCGGGACTCGTCGCGGCCGATGCGCTGGAACATCTCCTCGAAGACGGGATGCCGCGCGCCGGAGGCCATCCCCCTGAAGAGGGTGGAGGCCGCCATCTCCCCCATCATGAAACTGGTGAACAGGATGGGCAGCGAGTATTTGCCCACGGCCGTGTTGTAGCCGGTCCAGTAGCGGCCGCCGTTGTGGTAGAGCCAGCCGATGTTGTTGTGCGCGGCCTTTTCCAGGTCGTCGGTGGGGGTCCAGTCGAGGGGGCCGCCGGGCCAGATCTTGGCGATGCTCCGCTGGCAGCATTCTTCGTGGTTCATCTCGTCACGGGTGATCGAGAAGAAGCACTTCCTGACCGGGTCCTCCTCGTGTTTCTCGAAGGCCTGGATGGTGGCGCGGGCGAAGACGGCCGGGCCGGAGGCGTCGAAATTGGCCAGCACGGAGAACCAGTACATGATGCCCAGCCGCTGCTCACGAGTGAAGTCCTCGGGATTCAGCTCGTCCCACGGAAGGTCGGCCGGATTCCACAGGGTGCGTTTCGACTTCTCGTAGATGGCCGCGAGTTTCTGGGTCTCGACCCGCCACTCCATCGGATAGATGTTGGGCTGCGGGATCTCCGGAGCAGGCCAGAAGCCGCCTTCCGGGATCGTGAGGTCCGCCATGTGTGACACCTCCAACCCCTATCCTGCGTCCCGCCGTCATGCCTTTCAAGTACCCATCACGTACGGGCCCGCTGGGTGATGGCGACACACGCGAGTACGGCCAGCGCCGCGACCACCGTGGCCACGCCGAACCTCTCCCCCATCAGGAACCAGGCCCACACCAGCGTGAGCAGCGGCTGGACGAGCTGGGTCTGGCCCGCCCTGGCGATGCCGCCCCTGGCGAGGCCCGCGTACCAGGGGAAGAAGCCGAGGAACATCGAGATCAGGCCCGCGTACGCGAGGCCGGCGAGGGAGGCCGGGGTGGGGGTCATGGGGGTGGTGAGGGCCAGGACCGCGGTGATCGGCGCCGTGAGGGGGAGGGACAGGACGACGGTGTACGAGATGACCTGCCAGCCGGGCGTGGTCCTGGACAGCGTGCCGCCCTCGGTGTACGCGATGGCGGCCGACAGGAGGGCGCCCACCAGGAGCAGGTCCGACCAGGTGGCGGCCGTCTCGCCGCTGACGAGGGTGAACGCCGTGATGGCGGCGGCGCCTGCCGTACAGGCTGCCCAGAACAGGGGGCGCGGGCGCTCGCCCGCGCGCAGGACGGCGCAGGCCGCGGTGGCGGCGGGCAGGAGGCCGATGACCACGGCGGCGTGCGAGGTGTCGGCGCCCAGGTGCAGGGCCAGGCCGCTGAAGACGGGGAACCCGAACACGACGCCGAGGGACATCACGACGTACGCGGGCCAGTGCCGTCTCGGCGGGATCAGGGGAAGGCGGAGCGCTTTGAGACAGACCAGGGCCACGATCCCGGCGAGGAAGGCGCGGCCGATCGCCACCAGCCACGGATCGAAGCCCTGCATCGCGTAGACGGTGGCTGGGAAGGAGCCGGAGAAGGCCAGCACTCCCAGGAAGGCGAGGGCCGTGCCGGTCCGCCGCACCTCGGGGAGGGGGACCGCTACTCGCAAAGCGACAGTAGCGCTATCGTTATCCTTCATGGACAACGATAGCAGTATCGCGCAGATCGCCGCGATTCTGCGTGAAGAGGCCGCCCGGCTCCGGCCCGGTGACCGGCTCCCGTCCAGCAGGGAGATCATGCGCCGCCATGGCGTGAGCCCGGTGACCGTCTCGCGGGCTCTCGGGCAACTCGCCGCCGAGGGCCGGGTGGTCACCAGGCCGGGCAGCGGGGCGTTCGTGGCGACGCGGCGGGAGTGGACGGCGGACGCCGCGGACTTCTCCTGGCAGACGGTCGCGCTCGGCGATCGGGTGATCGACGAGGAGCCGGTGGCGGCGCTGCTGCGCGTGGCGCCCGAGGGCGCGGTGCCGCTGACCGGCGGCTACCTGCCCATGGGCCTGCGGCCCGACCGGCAGCTCGCGGCCGCCGGCGCCAGGGCGGTGCGCAGGCCGGAGGCGTGGGCGATGCCGCCGCTGAACGGGCTGGGCGAGCTGCGCGGGTGGTTCGCCGCCCAAGCCGGCGGGGAGGTGACGGGCAACGACGCGCTGATCGTGAGCGGCGGGCAGGCCGCGCTGTCCCACGCCTTCAGGGCGCTGGCCGCGCCCGGCACCCAGGTGCTGGTGGAGACGCCGACGTATCCGGGGGCGCTGGCGGCGGCCAAGGCGGCGGGGCTGCGCGCGACGGCGGTGCCCATCGACAGGGACGGCGTACGGCCTGACCTGCTGGCGGAGGCGTTCGCCGTCTCGGGGGCGCGGGTGTTCTTCTGCCAGCCGACGTTGCAGAACCCCACCGGGGTGACGCTCGGTCACGAACGCCGGCGGCAGGTGCTGGAGGTGGCCAGGGCGGCGGGGGCGTTCGTGATCGAGGACGACTACGCCCACCACCTGACCGAGCAGGCGCCGCCGTCGCTGCTGTCCATGGACGCGCACGGCACCGTGGTCCACATCCACTCGCTCACCAAGATCCTGTCACCGAGCATGCGGCTGGCGGCCGTCATCGCGCGCGGGCCCGCGGCGCACCGGCTGCGGGCCGGCCAGCTGGTGGATTCGTTCTTCGTGGCCCGGCCGCTGCAGGAGACGGCGCTGGAGTTCGTCGGCTCACCGGCCTGGCAGCGGCACCTGGCGGCCGTCCACGCCGAGATCGCCACCAGGCGCGACGCGCTCGCGACGGCGCTGGCCGCGCGGATGCCGCAGGCGGAGCCCTACCTGCTGCCGAACGGCGGCATGCACCTGTGGCTGCGGCTGCCGCCGCAGACCGACGAGCGGGCCCTGGTGGAGGCGGCCAAACGCAACGGCGTCCTGGTCAGCCCCGGCAGGATCTACTACCCGTCGGAGCCGCCCGGACCGCGCATCCGGGTCACCCACATCGCGGCCGCGAACCTCGCGGAGCTGGCCGAGGGCGTGCGCAGGCTGGCCCAGGCCCTCGACGCGTGCGAATGATCACGAGCCAGTACAGTGGGCGCATGCCGGCGCGCACGGAGTTGGTCCGCGAGGCCGGCGCGCGGTCGCCCGAGTCACCGGTGCTGCCGCTGCGGGTGACGATCGGCGCGTCCCGGCCTGGTGCCGGTGGCGGGCGGGGTCACGGGTGCCCTGGCGTGCATCGCGGCGGCGATGACGGGCGATTCGGGGGATCGGCTGAAGGTGTGCGCGGAGGAAACGTGTCCGTGGGCGTTCATCGACGGGTCGAGCAATCGATCACGATCGTGGTGTTCCATGAGGGTCTGCGGTAACCGCACCAGAACACGCGCTTACCGGGCGAGGAAGCAGGGTTCGCGTCATCCCCAAGGCGCAAACACCGATACGGTGTAACTCGTGCCTTGTGGCACGAAGAGCAGGCGAAGGAGCGGGCCGAGATGGCAGACGTAGGCGTCCGGGCGGCCCGGCGCGAGGATGTGCTTCAGGTGGCGAATGTCCAGGTCCGTGCCTGGCGACTCGGCTACCGGGACTTTCTGCCCGAGGGTCCTCTCGAACAGATGACAGGCCCCGCTGCCGAGAAGATGTGGCTACGGCAGTGGGATGAGGCGATCGTCGCCCCGCCCACCTCCCGGCACCGGGTGCTGGTCGCGGTGGAGACGATCCTCGACACCGAGGGCTTTCCCGCACTGGGCGTCGGCGGCAGCGCCGCCCCGATGACGCCGCGGGGCGGCGAACGGGTGGTCGGGCTGGCCTCACACGCGCCCGCCGAGGACCCCGATCTCGACCCGACCGTCGTGGCGGAGATGCTGACGCTGCTCGTGGACCCCGACTTCGTCCGGCGCGGCCACGCCAGCCGCCTGCTGAACGCCACCGTCGACCACCTGCGCGAGGACGGCTACCGCCAGATCGTCACCTGGGTGTTCTCCGACAACTACGCGGTCCTCGGCTTCCTGGAGTCGGCGGGGTGGGGTGAGGACATGGCCGAGCGCGTGCTCGACATGGGCCGGCCGATCCGCATGGTCAGGCTCACCACCGACATCAGCTGATGGCGACTCCTGCTCAGTGGCTCGCCGGCGCACGCCCGCGCACCCTGCCGAACGCGATCGTCCCCGTCATGGTCGGCACCGGGGTGGCGATCGGCGAGGGCGGCTTCAACGGATGGCGCGCGGTTCTCGCGCTGCTCGTGGCGCTGTCGCTGCAGATCGGCGTCAACTACGCCAACGACTACAGCGACGGCATCCGCGGCACCGACGACCAGCGGGTCGGCCCGATGCGCCTGGTCGGCTCACGGGTGGCCACCCCGCGACAGGTCCTCGGCGCGGCGCTGGGCAGCTTCGCCGCCGCCGCGGTGCTCGGGCTGATCCTCGTGATCGCCACCCAGGCGTGGTGGGTGCTGCTGGTGGGCGCGGCGGCCATCGCCGCCGGCTGGTTCTACACCGGCGGCAGCAGTCCGTACGGATATCGCGCGCTGGGCGAGGTGGCCGTTTTCGTGTTCTTCGGCGTGGTGCCCGTGACCGGCACCGCGTTCGTGCAGACCGAGGCGCTCTCGTGGGCCGCGCTGGTGGCGTCCGTACCGGTCGGGCTGCTGTCCTGCTCGATGCTGGTGGTCAACAACCTGCGCGACGTCGGCTCCGACGGCGAAGTGGGCAAGCGGACGCTGGCGGTCGTGCTCGGCGCGCCGCGCACCCGTACCCTCTACGCGGCCTGCCTGATCGTGCCGTTCGCGGTGGCGCTCGCCATGGTCGTGGCCGCGCCCGCGGCGGCGCTGGCCGTGCTCGCGGCGCCGCTGGCGATCTCTCCGGTGCGGACGGTGCTGCGCGGCGCGGCAGGACCCGCGCTGATCACCGTGCTGCAGCAGACGGGGAAACTCCAGATGGCGTACGGCCTGCTGCTCGCGATCGGCCTGGCCCTCACCCTTTGACGTCACAGTTCGATAACGTCGCGTATTAATGGTCGGGACGGATGCATCCTCTTTTTGGAGGATGAATGCCCGACATCGCGATGCTCTCGGACACTCCGGTCAATTGGCGTGGAGACCTGCTTCGCTTCCGCAGGTACGTCGACCCCCTCGTTTCGGTCATTACCAATCCCCGCACGGAAACGCCCTTCACCATCGGCATTTACGGCGCGTGGGGAAGCGGTAAATCGACCCTGCTCGAAATGGTGGACGAACGCCTGCTCGACCGGCACGGCGACGCTTTCATCCGGGTGCGCTTCAACCCCTGGGTGCACCGGCGCGAGCCGGAGATGCTGCTCCCCCTGCTGAACGCGCTGCACGACGAGCTCAATCAGGACCCCAGGCGCCGCTTCGCGGACACCGTCAAACGGCTGAGCGCCATCATGCTGAACCTCGCCGCCGACGAGATGCTGAAAAGGCTCAGCCTGGGCACCATGAGCGTGGAGAAGATCGTCAAAGTCGCGCACCAGTACGCGGAGATCCGCGGCCAGGTGGACAGCCAGACCGGCCGCCTGCGGGGCCTGCTCCAGCGGGAGGCCGACCTGCTGGCCGCCCAGGGCAAGAAGCTCGTCTTCTTCGTCGACGACCTCGACCGGTGCGAACCGGACCAGATCATCGACGTGCTGGAGTCCATCAAGCTCTTCCTCGACCTGAAACACGTCTTCGTGCTCATCGCCCTGGCCAAGGACGTGGTCGACCGGGGCGTGTCGGTGAAGTATCAGCCGTTCGGCTTCCCTGCGGCCGAGCACGCGCTGATCGGCGACGACTACCTCGACAAGATGATCCAGCTGCCGCTGCATCTCTACCCGCTAGGCCCCACCGAGGTCGGCGCGTTCATCCGTGCCTCCCAGCCGGGCGAACTGGCCAGGCGGCACGCGGCGACCCTGGAGAAGAGCGTCGCCCCGAACCCCCGGAAGATCAAACGGGTGCTCAACCTGCTGCGGGTGACCGAGGCCATCATCGCCGGCACCCCCGGACTGGCCGACCTGCGCACCGACCTGGTCGTACGGCTCGTCGTGCTGCGGGTGCAGGCGCCGGAGCTGTTCGCGGACGTGGTGCGGCAGCCGGAGCTGCTGGTCGCGCTGGAGCTGGTCTACCAGGAGCGACTGGTGGCCGACGTGCTGCAAGGGTTTCAGACGCGATTCAAGGCGCGGGCGGAGCAGGTGCAGAAGCTGACGCGGGTATATCACGGGAAACACGACTTTTTGATGCCACTCTTCGCGAACTCCGGATTCGAGGCGTCCGCTGAGGAGTTGCCCGCGTATCTGACGATGATCGGCGGCTGAGGGATGGACATCGGGGACGTCCGCTATGAATTGTACGGTTTGCTGTCCGGCAACCCTTATAGCAGCGAGCCGCTCAATGCCCTCGATTTCGAGACCGACCGAGAGCTCCTTCTCGAGTTGAGAGGCTTCGTCCGGCTGGCCGCCGTGGAGGCCGCCGTGGAGAGGTCGATCAGAGAGAAGCGCCCAGCCTTCTTCCTGATCACCGGCGTGGGCAGAAGCGGGCGGACTTCCCTCGCCAATCACATCATCTACCTGTACCAGCGGACCGCCGCAGCGGACCGATCACGTTTTCCCTTCGTGGTCCACGGCGTGGAGCGCGACGACATGACACACGATGCGTACAGGTTGCTGCGCTCCACTCTGCTGTCGCTACGCAACAAGATGAAAAGCCGCCACATCAGGATCCCCGATGAGCTGAGCGACCGCTTCGACGCGCTGAGCCTGAGAGGGCCGGCCGACGCCATGGATGAATACGACCTGCAAGCAATCGCACAGGACACGGCACTGGCTTTCGCCAGTTGCGACGCCGGTTTCGGAGTCCGGTACGAGAGTGTGTCGACCAAGAAGCTGCTCACCCAGGCCACGAAGGTGTTCGAGACCGCGGCGACCGTCGTGGTCTTCACCGTGGACACCTACGAACATGCCGACACGGTTCAGCTCACCCAGGCGGACAGGCGGGCGTTCGCCAGACATGGAGTCGTGGTCGACCTGAACACGCTCACCCCGAGGCAGATCGCGGCGCTGGCAGACGGACGATGGACCGGCCAGCCACCCTCTCCTTTCGACAGCAAAGGGGTGGAGAGCGCCTTCAGCACTCGTCCGTACACCATCGGTCAGGCCATGCGCCTGCTCGAGGTGCTGCTCGACTGCCGGCTCGTTGAATATGAGCGGGACACCCCGTGGCCCATCGAAGACCTGCGTATGTCGGAAAGCTGGCTACAGCTCAAGATGTGGCAGGTGGAGAAGTGGAATGGGCTGCGCGGAGGCTCCCATGGCTGACTACCCCGGCCGCAATCCTTTTCCCGCCCGAGGCACCTCCAGTGCGGAAGAGACGTCTCTGCCGGACTTTCTGCATGATTGGGCGCAGCACACTCCGACCGCGCCTCTGTCCACGGTGCGGGAGACGGAACGCCTGGCCGAAGACTACATGCGAGGCTTCGAGCACGAACCAGGCCGTGACGGCAGCCTCGGATGCCTGTACGGCTCTCATGGGGTGGGCAAGACACACGCCGCTCGGCACATGATGGCCTTCCTCCATGGTGAGAATCCCCAGACAGTTCAGCTTTACCTGAAATTTCAGGAGAACGATTTCGTCGCCGCATACCGGCGTCTGGTCTCCCAACTGCCGCAACACCTGCTCGAAGACCTGAGCCAGCGCTATCGCGACACCCTCACGAAAGACCTCACCGCACGCATCACCAGCGCATCCACGGGTGATGCCGATGAAAGGCCTCCCTCCGCCAGAATGATCGACCTGATCGAACCTGTTCGGGTCGATGCCGGGGAGGTGCTGGAAGAGCAGGCCAAGGAGATCGCCGCTGTGGCCGGGAACGGGCCCGTGTTCCAGCGAGCGCTGTCGTTCCTGCTTCGCCCCGAGTTCTCCGACGCCGCCTACGACTGGTTGTGCGGCCGGCCGATCAGCGCCGACTCCTCCCGTGCCCTCGGGGTGAGCAATCAGATCGACGATCCCTTGACATGCCGCTACGGCCTGCAACTGCTGACTACCCTGGTGACCCGAGCTGGGCGGCCCTTCGTGCTGGTTCTCGATCAATGCGAGAAGTTCCTTCTGGAGGACGGGCGTCCGGTGCGGGCCAACTTCGGCCTCGTGCAGGGTTTGGTCGAGCAGATCCCGAAAGCCTCGGGGATGTTGCTCCTCCTGTCCAGCGAGGCGGCCTGGAATCACATGCCACCCGATTTACGCCAGCGCATCGGCACAGGCGCGGTTCACATGCTGCCCCTCACGCCTGATGAAGCCCGGATGGTGCTCAGCACCTACATCAACACCACCCGCCCGGGGCCTGACGCGGGCATCAGGCCTTTCACCGAAGCCGGCCTGCTCGAACTGCTACGTCAGTGCGGCGGCAACATCCGCCTCCTGCTGCAACTGGCCTGGGTGAGTTTCGACGCCTCGGTTCCCGGGTCGGTCATCGACGCGGATTCGGTGACCAGCGCGTCGGCCCGGCGAGGCCGCTACCTGACCCTGAGCGATCTCGGGACGCTCGTCGAGAAGAAGCTGCTCTCGGCAGGGCTGACCACCGAGCGTGTCGAGGCCGAGGGCCAGACCGTCGTGTTCCAGGTATCCGACCGGCAAGAGCCGCGCGCTGTCGTCATGCTGAACGGGGCACTTTTCCACGAAAGTGAGATAGCCCCGCTCCTCGACGAAGTTCGCCCCGACAGGCATCGTGTCTTCACCGCGCTTGTGGTCACGGGATACATCAGCCCACCGCTGCTGGACGTTCTGGGTAACGCGGCGCACCGAGTCCTGATCGCCGACCGCTCCCCCGCGTTCTCCCGGCAATTGGACGAGCTTGTGGAGCAGGTCGCTACCGCGCTGTCAGAGCACGCTCCTGCCGGCCTCGACGAGACCCTGCGACGGCTCAATTCACGACTGGACGGCCTGAGCTCCTCCCAGCCTCGCGGCGCGACGCTCGACCGCGACGTCGGGGAGGCGGCCGAGCAGCACGAACGCGACAGGCCGCCATCGGGATGGCAGGTTCGGCGAAACGCACTGACCGGCCGCATCGCGGAGGCGCGGGCCGCGCGCGCACATGCCGACTGGGAAGAGTTTCGCAAGGCTCGTGCCCAAGTCGTCGCGGAGTACAGGATGCACCGCAGAAGGCTCGCGGCCGCTGTCTGCGCCACGTTGCTGATCATCGGAGTCAGCATCGCCACGCAGGCCCTCACGACCGTTTCGCCGGCGTCGATGCTTCTCACAGCGGCCGCCGTCGCCGGCCTTGCCACCGCCGTCGGCACCGCCGTGAAGCTGACCGGCGCAGCCCGGAGCCGGCCGAACGTGCAGCTGGCGTCCAGGCGCGATCTCGACCAGCTTGCCCGCGAGCTCCGCCACTCAGGCGGTGTCGACTCCCCCGACCCGGTCATCCGCTACGCCAGTGCGCTGCGGGAGAACCCTGACGAGAGCCATCAGCTGCTTGTGGACGCCTTGCTGGTGGAGCCGATGTCTTTCATCAGGCAGGCCATCGGGCATCGCCTGGCCATGGCGAAAGCGGCTCCGGCCGACTGCGTCACGGAGGTGCTCCACGGTCTTCGCGAGCGTGTTCCGGAGATACTGCTGCTCCTGGCACGCGAACAGCGGCACACCGGCCCCGCCCGGCCGCCGCGGGTCCTCCGTGACCTGCCACCCGACCTGCGTGTCCTCGTCGCGCTCGCCAATCCCAGCGCGGTGGAACTGGCCGACGGCGCGGTCACCAGGAGTCCCGCCGAGAGCGTGCTGGCGACCCTGGGGGTGCGTGGAGTGAAACACCCGTTCGCGCGGGCCTTCCAGAAGGGCTCAGCTGAACTGGCACCCGTCGAGTTCCCGCCGAACGACCTCAGAGCGGCCGCCCGTCTCCTGTCGCCCCTCGAACCAGGGGGATTCGGAACTTACGACTGGCTTCCCGTCATCGCCGAAATCGACGATCTGTACCTGTTCTTCGAGGAAGTGCTGTACCACCAGGAGAAAAATCACCACCACCGGCGTGATCCTTGACAGGTCCTCGCGCCGCTGAGAGACGGCGTTGTGTAACGCTCCTCCCACGCATGGGGAAGACCAATCAGCACTACGCGATGGGCGCACGATCGCATAAGGGGTAGCCGTTGCCAGGAAGCCCTGATTCGGAACCGCTGCTCACCCAGGGGTTTCCGGAAACCCTCGACGTCGACGCGGTACTGGCGAGTGGCTGGCAGCCGCTCGCCTTCCAGCAGTTCATCCTGAAGATCCACAGCCGCTGTGATCTCGCCTGCCACCACTGCTACGTCTACGAGATGGCCGACCAGAGCTGGCGACTCCAGCCACGCAGAATGTCGGACGCCATCGCCGACCGAACCGTTCAGCGCATCGTCGAGCATGCCAACGACCATGACCTCCCAGGGATCGACGTCATCCTGCACGGCGGCGAGCCGCTGCTGGCCGGGCGAGATCTCATCTCCAGGCTGGTACGCGGTATCCGTGGCGGGGTCGCCACCGGTACACGGGTCAACGTCACCATCCAGACCAACGGCGTGCGACTCGACGAGACCTTCCTGCGCCTGTTCAACTCGCTGGAGATCCGCATCGGAGTGAGCCTCGACGGTGACCAGGAGGCCCAGGACAGGCATCGCCGCTTCGCCAACGGGCGCGGCAGCCACACACCGGTCAGCCAGGCGCTACGCGCGCTGGCCGCTGGGCCGTACCATCATTTGTTCAACGGTCTCCTGTGCACGATAGACGTGCGCAACGACCCGTTGCGGACCTATGAAGCGCTGCTGGAGTTCGACCCGCCGGCGATCGATTTCCTCCTGCCACACGGCAACTGGGCGGCGCCACCACCCTTCCGTGACACCGGCTCGCCGACCACACCGTACGCCGACTGGTTGATTCAGATCTTCGACCGTTGGTATGACAGTCCCGTCCTGCAGACCGACGTCCGGTTGTTCCGGGAGATCATCCGTTTGCTGCTCGGCAGTCCTTCCCGAGCCGAGACGGTGGGCATCTCGCCCGTGCGCATGGTGGTGATCGAGACCGATGGAAGCATCGAGCAGTCGGACATCTTGAAGAGTGCCTACCAGGGCGCCACAGAGACCCGGTTGCACGTGCTCACGGACTCGTTGGACCGAGCGCTCCTGCATCCGTCGATCGTCGCGCGTCAGATCGGCGAAAACGCCCTCTCATCTGCCTGCCGTAGCTGCGACATCGTGTCCATTTGCGGTGGAGGACTCTACGCGCACCGCTACAGCCCGGCCACCGGCTTCGCCGAGCCGTCCGTCTACTGCCCTGACTTGTACCGCTTGATCACACACATCAGCCAGAGATGCGAGCGGGACGTCGCCCGCCTCCAAGGAGGAAAATGAAGCCGAGTGGGCACCGGATCTCCGGTAGGTCATTCTCAGAACTCGCGGCAGGTGGTGGCAGCGCGAAGGCGGTGGGTGAGTTGTGTGCCGCCCAGGCCAGCAAGAATCGCCTGCTGGTGCGGTTGCTCGCGGACGAGAGCCGCCGAACCGGGCACAGTGACGCCGACCTGGTGGCCCGGGCCTACGAGTCGCTGTCGGACTTGGAGGTCCGCTATCCCGGGGAGGTCGGGCGCTGTCTCCGCTACCCGGCGGTGGGCGCCTGGGCGCTGCGCACCTGCCGGGCGATGCCTGCCGGTAACGGCGATCCCGGACGGCTCGCGGCGGTGGCGCTGGCCGCGGCCATTCGCGCGGGGGCTGCGTCCCACCTTGAAATATCAACCCGCGGTGGCACCCTCATGCTGCCGTCGCTGGGCCTGTTGACCCTGCCGGGAGACCTCCCCGAAGTGGTGGAAGTGACCGTGGCCCCGGACGATGGCGGGGCCGAGCTGCGCTTCGACCGCTTCGTAAGCCGGATCGAGCTCGGGCATGACCTACCCGGCTGGCATGCTCTGCAGCAGGTTACCGGCACGCCCGGTGCATTGCTGACGATCGACGATCTAGACCCTTACCGATGGCCTGGCAAGGATGTCGGCGGCCGCCTCTCGCCTGAGCGGCGGCGGCGCTGGGTCGAGTGTGTGCGCCAGGCATGGCGCATACTCAACGACCACCACGAGACGGTGGCGAAAGAGGTCACGGCGGCGGTCTCGGTGCTCACGCCATTGGTCACTCCTGCACAGAGCCAGCACAGCGCGTGCGCCAGGGACACCTTTGGCACGATCGCGCTCACCGATCCCTTGGATGGGCTGGGCCTGGCCGTCACCCTGGCGCACGAACTGCAGCATGCCAAGCTGAACGCGTTGACCGAGGTGGTCGAGCTGATCGGCCCCGACGACGGCCGCCGTTACTACGCGCCCTGGCGCCCGGATCCACGCCCGCTCTTCGGCCTGCTGCATGGCGCTTACGCGCATGCCGGCGTCGCACGATTCTGGCGACGGCACACCGAGGACCCCGCCGTCGGGGTACGCGCGCAGATCGAGTTCGCCCGCTGGCGTGAAGACGCCTACCAGGTCACCCGGACACTTTTGAACAGCGGCGGGCTGACAGCCGCCGGAGTGGACTTCGTCGGCGTGCTCCGTGACACGCTCGGCCATTGGCGCGCCGAGCCGGTCTCGTCGGCCGCCGTCGCCCGGGCCCGGCTGGAGTCCGAGCGCCACCGCGAGGAGTGGGCCCGGAGCAACGTGTGACGAAACCTCAGGTCAGATGGGGGGCGGGTCGAAGTCACAGTTGAGCCGCTCCCCCGCCTGCACCGCGAGGGTGTCAGGGTGATCTCGACCCAAGATCACCTCGAAGCGCTTCAACGTCTCCCCGTGCAATCGATCGGCCTCCTCTTCGGCACCGGTCTTACGCAGGTCCTGGCTCAGGTTTGCCGCGCAGATGAGGCTGAGAGGATGCTCGGGGGTGAAGTAGACCTGGATCCGCCGGTAATTCTCCTCCCCCAGACTCCGTGCCTGTTCGAACTCATCGAGGGCCGCCAGATCGTTCTGCAGGTTGATGGCGCATGTCACCGCGTAGTCATGCTCCAGGCTGACCCGCTCGCCCAGACCGGCGAGTGTTCTGTCGTCCATCTCCCGAGCAGTGCCGAGATCTCCTGCCAGCCGCGTCAGTAGGGCCAGGTTTATCCTGCACGCGTGGGTGAACGGGTGATTGTCACCGAACACCTCGGGATAGTGCCCGAGGGCGCGCTCCGCCATCTCCCTGGCCTCGTCGAGCTCGCCAGATGCGCGCAACGCATTGGACAGACCCATGGCGGCGGCCATTGTGTGAGCGTGGGCATCACCATACAAGCGTTCCATACGGGCCCGCGTGTCCCGCATGAGCTCCAGGCTCTCCAGCAGTCGGCCGCTCATGCGGAGAGAGATCGCGTAGTCCTTGGCCGCCACCAGGGTGTCGGGGTGGTCCGCGCCCAACTCTGTCACGCCGATGGTGTAGGCATCCTCTGACATATCGGCCGCCACCTGGAATTGGCCGCCCAACCGCACCGCCCGGCTCAAGTTACTCCATGCCTGAAGCTGGAAACGCTTACCGGCGTCCATATTGGTCGCCTGGTTGTAGACCTGGCGAAGGAGTTCCTGAGCCTTACCGTACTCGCTGGTCAGAGAGTGGTCGACAGCCAGGTTGTTGCGAGTTCGCAGAGTCCTCACATCGTCAGGACCGAGAAGACGCTCGTGCGCCTCCAGAGATTCGTAGTCGATGTCCCGCGCGCGTAGGAAGTCGCCGCGCGCTCGGAGGGTCGCAGCGTAACCTCCCAAGGTCCACAGCGTTTGGGAGTCTTCGTGACCAAGGGATTCGCGCATCATCTCCAGGGTGGTCGAGACAGTCTCGTACGCCTCGGGATACATGGTGAGCGCCCGGTAGACATTGGCAAGATGGTTACGGGCTACCAGCACGTCGAAATGACGCTCACCGCTCTGTACGGTCCAGCTTTCGATGTATTGCTCCAGCAATGTCCGCGCCTGCCTATAGCTACCTCGCACATAGAGGAATCGCGCGATGTTGAGAGAGAACTCGCGCACCTTCGGATCGTCGCATCCGATCACTCCAGAGGGGCCCAAATGAGCGGCCAGCAGCTCGAAGTACGGCCACTTGCTGGTGTCGTCCGGATCGATGGACTTGGGACCGGCGAGAAGCAGGTGTACCTCGTGACGGAGCGAACCACGATCCTTCTCTGGCGTCTCATCCCGAAGCAGCGCCTGGTTGAGACGGTGGACCTGAAGTGTCCGGGTCGACGGCTCGACCTTAACCAGCGCATATCGCTCCAAGTTGCTCAGAGCGTTGGTCAGGCCGATCGGGTCGGCCAGCATGCGCTCGAGTCGCATTCCCGCCGACAGGTTGCCCCGGCGGAAGACATCCCGTGGGATGGGCTCAGGACCGAAGAACGCGCAGCAACGCAGCAGTTCGACCGCCTCCGGAACCCGATCTTCCAGCTGTGAGACGGAGATCTGCCAGGCTGCGGTCATGGACTGCGGGTACGTCGGGGCCTTCTCCAGGCTGAGCAGCCGACCTGTCTGCTCGTCCAGCAGCCGGAGATACTCGTCAACCGGCATCAACGTCCTGGCGAGCAGGGCGGCCGCCTGCTCCAGGGCCAGCGGAAGGTCGCCGAGCTTGTCGGCCACTTGGTCTGCCTGGGCGGTGGTCATGCTCGTCCCAAGGCGTTTGCTCAGGAATTCCACGCTTTCCTCGCGGTTGAACACGTCCACCTGAATGGTGGGCTCGTGATCGCTCCAGCGTGAGTTACGCGAGGTGATGAGAACATGGCCGGGCCCTCGGGGAATGAGATCCCTGATGTCGTCAGGCTCTTCGGCGTTGTCAAAGACCAGCAGCCATCTTCGGTAGGGAACCCCGTTCTCCAGCGCGCGCAGCACCTGCTGGGTCGCCTGCTCCGTCCCCGTCGCCGTGGGAAGGCCGAGGAAGGCTCCCATGGCGGCCAGAGATGACGGGACCAGCATCGGCTGGTCCGCAGAGATCCAGAAGACCAGGTCGTAGTGGGCACGGTACTGCCAGGCGTACTCGATCGCGAGTTGTGTCTTGCCAACGCCCCCGAGTCCCTGGAGGGCCTGAGGCTGCGCCACAACGGCGGTCACGGTGTTGATACTCCGGCGGAGAGCCGCCAGCAGGTCGGCGCGGCCGGTGAAGTTCGGATTCCGCTTCGGAACCTTCTCCCAGACCGCCGGCCCCTGGGCACCCATGGAAGGAGAGTTCTCCGCCACGTCGATCCTCCGCTCTGCAACCGAGTCGGTGGGCGCACCCTCATCGTGAAGCTTGATTAGCTGGTGGGCACACGATCATAGTAGAGCTTGATTAGTCGACCCGCATATCACAGAATCGTCATAGCAGCAGGACCCGTCTGACACAACCTCAACCGTCTCCGCACGGCTGCAGGCTACACTACAAGCAATATCGGGTGGCCGAAATGGACGGAGTTCTTATGCGCGACCAGGAGTACGGGGCGGGCCAACTGATTGACGTAACCGCTGTTTCACTCCGCGATCTACAGGAGATAGAAAGCGCCGCCCTTCGGGCAGCGATTGCCACCTGCCTGGACGACGACAAGGACCAGGTAGCGGCCTTCTCGAACTCTATAGGCGATACTTCACATGAAGACTATGCCCGCCTAAATAATGATTTTTCGACTCTGGGAGTGAATGACGGGCAGGTCTTGCTCCTGCACTCCTCGCTCAGCAGCATCGGCCACGTCGGCGGCGGGGACCGGACGGTTGTCGTAGCGCTGCGAGAGCGGCTTGGGCACGACGGCACACTCGTGGTGCCTACCGGCACCTCGGCCAACTCCGACACCTCCTCGGACTACCGCGCCGCTGTAACCGGCATGAGCGCGCAGGAAGTCTCCCATCACCGGGCAGCGATGTCCGCTTACGACCCGGAAAAAACCACTTCGAATGGGATGGGCCGCATCGCCGAGCGCGTCCGATCTCTACCCGGAGCCGTACGCAGCGCCCACCCGCACACATCGTTCGCCGCCATCGGCCCGCAGGCGAAGTTCATCACCGACGGCCACGCGCGTGACTGCCTCCTCGGCGAGCGCTCCCCCCTGGCAAGGCTCTACGACGCGGACGCCCTCGTCCTGCTCCTGGGAGTCGGCTACGACCGGTGCACCGCCTTCCACCTGGCCGAGTACCGGTACACCGGCACACCATCACGCCGCACCTACCGAGCCGTGGTCGACGACGGACGAGGACGGGAGTGGTGCGAGTTCGAGGACGTGGACCTGGATGCCGGCGACTTCGCCTCGCTGGGCGCGGACTTCGACCGGACGGGCGTGGTGCGGCACGCAAAGGTGGGGCGGGCCGAAGCCCGCCTGTTCCCGCTCGCCGCCGCAGTGGACTTCGCCACCGACTGGTTCGCCTCACACCGGCCCGCTCAGCCCTACGAACGCACCCCTGAACGCTGACCCCTTCGGCCGGACCTTGGACACGCCGCGCGTCAGGATGACCGTCCCCAGAAGCCCCCACCTGGAGTCGCCCGTCTCTCAGGCACCTGCTGAAGGCCGTGAGCCGTCCACCCCGCCCAATCGGCGCATCACCACTCGCGGCGCCACCTCGATGCCCAACTCCCGCTCATGCTCGACCAGCGCCCGCAGTTCCGGCCCCCACCCCTGCTCCCCCAGCACCGCGAACCCGTGCCGCGCATACCACGGCGCGTTCCACGGCACGTCCCGATAAGTGGTCAACGTGACAGCCGGAGCGCCCACGGCCAGGGCGTGGTCCAGCACCGCCCGCACGAGGCGGCCGCCGATCCCCCGCCGCATCCGGTCAGGGTGGACGGCGAGCTGTTCCAGGTGCACGTTGCCGTCGACCCAGCCGATCATCGCGAACCCGTCGGGCGGCTCCCCGTCGACCAGCACCGTGCCCGGGTCGTCGACCTCCTCGACCATGGTCGTGCCGGCCGGAAAAGTGATCCCCACCTGCTCGAACAGCCCGTCGGCCGCCACTTCGACCGCCACCAGACCGGCAAGGTCACCGGCTACCGCCCATCGCACCATGCCGACACGGTCTCATGTTCGCGGTGACGGCCGCCTCTGGATATTAGTGTGATGATCGTAGGCTCGGCTGTGCGGAGCCGGGACCCTCTCCTCACACCGTGCCCGCGACCTGACCAGGTGGTGGGCACGGCGTTTTTACAGGTCGAGCAGTGGCTCCAGGCCCAGGGTGAGGCCGGGCAGCTCGCCCACCCGGCGGACGCCGAGCAGGACGCCGGGGGCGAAGGCGGCGCGGTTCATGGTGTCGTGCCTGATGGTGAGGATCTCACCGTCGCCGCCGAGCAGCACCTCCTGGTGCGCGATCAGACCGGCGAGCCGTACCGCGTGGACGTGCACGCCGCCGACGTCGGCGCCGCGGGCGCCGTCGAGCTCGGTGCTGGTCGCGTCGGGCATCGCGCCGAGGCCGGCCTTGGCGCGTGCCTGGGACACCAGCTCGGCAGTGCGCCTGGCGGTGCCGGACGGGGCGTCGGCCTTGTTCGGGTGGTGCAGCTCGATGATCTCGACGGACTCGAAGTGGCGGGCGGCCTGCTGCGCGAAATGCATCATGAGCACCGCGGCGATGCCGAAGTTGGGGGCGATGAGGCAGTTGGTCCCGGGTGAGCGCTCCAGCCAGCCGCGGACGGTGCCGAGCCGCTCCGCGTCGAAGCCGGTGGTGCCGACCACGGGGTGGATGCCATGCGCGATGGCCCATTCGAGGTTGCCCATGACGACGTCGGGATGGGTGAAGTCGACCACCGCCTCGGCGCCTTCGAGCCCTTCGATGGGGTCGTCCTTGTCGAGTGCGGCCACCAACTCCATGTCGGTGGCCGCCTCGACCGCCTTGCACACTTCCACGCCCACCCGACCGCGGGCACCGAGCACACCTACCTTGATCACACGGTCAACCCTATACCGAGGTCAGGAGATGGCGTCGGAGAAGTCCTTGTCCCCGTACGGGCCGATCACGGCGAGCGTGAGCGGCCTGCTGAGCACGTCCACGGCCACCTCGGCGATCTCGTCGGGGGTGACCGACTCGATCCGGGCCAGGACCTGGTCCACCGAGAGCAACTCGTCGTAGACGAGCTCGTTCTTGCCGATGCGGGACATGCGCGAGCCGGTGTCCTCCAGGCCGAGGACGAGCCCGCCGCGCATCTGGCCCTTGCCACGGGCGATCTCGTCGTCGGCCAGGCCGTCGGAGACCACGCGGGCCACCTCGTCGCGGCAGATCTTGAGCACGTCGTCGATCTTCGACGGCAGGCAGCCGACGTAGATGCCGAACTGGCCCGTGTCCGCGTAGGCGGAGGTGTAGCTGTAGGCGGAGTAGGCCAGGCCGCGCTTCTCCCTGATCTCCTGGAAGAGGCGCGACGACATGCCGCCGCCGAGCGCGGCGTTGAGCACGCCGAGCGCGAAGCGGCGGTCGTCCGTACGGGACAGGCCGCTGGTGCCGAGCACCAGGTTGGCCTGCTCGGTGGGCCGGTCGACGACCTTGGCCACCGACCGGGTCCGGGCGCCGGGCCCGCTGGTGCGGGGCGGGGCGTAGACGGCGGGGCCGGTCAGCGCGCCGGCCCGCTCGTAGGCCCGGACGACCAGCTCGACGACCTCCTCGTGGCGGATGTTGCCCGCCACCGAGACGACCGTGCGCGGCGGCTGGTAGTAGCGCTGGTAGTACTCCGCGATCCGGTCGCGGGCGAGCAGATTGATCGACTCGACCGTGCCCAGGATGGGCCGCCCTATCGGCGAGTCGCCGTACATGGCGGCCGCGAACGCCTCGTGCACCACGTCCGACGGGTCGTCGTCGTGCATGGCGATCTCCTCCAGGATCACGCCACGCTCCGACTCGACGTCGTCTTCCGTGACCAGTGAGCTGGTCACCACGTCGGCGAGCACGTCCACCGCGACCGGCAGGTCCTCGTCGAGGACCCGCGCGTAGTAGCAGGTGTACTCCTTGGCGGTGAAGGCGTTGATCTCACCGCCGATGCCCTCGATGGACGCCGAGATCTCCATGGCGTCGCGGGTGGGCGTGCCCTTGAAGAGCAGGTGCTCCAGGAAGTGGGTGGCCCCGGTGTGCTCGGGGGCCTCGTCACGCGAGCCGATGCCGACCCACATGCCGACCGCGACACTGCGCACGGTCGGCATGGTCTCGGTCACCACGCGCAGCCCACCGGGGAGGACGGTGCGCTTGACGACCCCGGCCCCGTCCCGGCCGGGGTGCAGCGTGGTGGTCGTCACGAGTTGCGGTCGCCGCCGTCGCTGTCGTTGCGCGGGGCGCGCACCCGGGTGCGGGTACGGCGCGGGCGGTCGTCGCGGGCCTTGTCGTCGCCGGCCGGAGCGGCCGCCTCGGGCTGAGCCTCGTCGGTGTCGCCCTTGGCCTCCTTCTCGGCGGCCTCCTTCTCGATGACCTCGACGGGCACGAGAGAGAGCTTGCCCCGCTGGTCGATCTCGGCGATCTCCACCTGGATCTTCTCGCCGACGCCCATCACGTCTTCGACGTTCTCGATGCGCTTGCCGCCGTGCAGCTTGCGGATCTGCGAGACGTGCAGCAGACCGTCCTTGCCCGGCATGAGCGAGATGAACGCACCGAAGGCGGCGATCTTGACGACCGTGCCCAGGTAGCGCTCGCCGACCTCCGGCATGTGCGGGTTGGCGATGCCGTTGATCGCCGTACGGGCCGCCTCCGCGGAGGGGCCGTCGGTGGCACCGATGTAGATGGTGCCGTCGTCCTCGATGGTGATCTCGGCGCCCGTGTCGTCCTGGATCTGGTTGATCATCTTGCCCTTGGGGCCGATGACTTCGCCGATCTTGTCCACCGGGACCTTGATGGTGATGATGCGCGGCGCCGTCGGGTTCATCTCCGCCGGGGAGTCGATGGCCTCCTGCATCACGTCGAGGATCGCCAGCCTGGCGCCCTTGGCCTGCTTGAGCGCGCCGGCCAGCACCGAGGCGGGAATGCCGTCGAGCTTGGTGTCGAGCTGCAGGGCGGTGATGACGTCCTTGGTGCCGGCGACCTTGAAGTCCATGTCGCCCATGGCGTCCTCGGCGCCGAGGATGTCGGTCAGCGTGACGTAGTCGTCACCCTCGCCGATGAGGCCCATCGCGATGCCGGCCACCATCTCCTTGAGCGGCACACCGGCGTCGAGCAGTGCCATCGTGGAGGCGCAGACCGAGCCCATCGAGGTCGAGCCGTTGGAGCTGAGCGCCTCGGAGACCTGGCGGATGGCGTACGGGAACTCCTCGCGGGCCGGCAGCACCGGGATCAGCGCCCGCTCGGCCAGCGCGCCGTGACCGATCTCGCGGCGCTTGGGCGAGCCCACCCGGCCGGTCTCACCGGTGGAGTAGGGCGGGAAGTTGTAGTTGTGCATGTAACGCTTGGTGCGGTCGGGGTTGAGCGTGTCGATGACCTGCTCCATGCGCAGCATGTTGAGCGTCGTGATGCCGAGGATCTGCGTCTCGCCACGCTCGAACAGGGCCGAGCCGTGCACCCGGGGCACCACGTGGACCTCGGCCGACAGGGCGCGGATGTCCTTGGTGCCGCGGCCGTCGATGCGCAGGCCCTCCTTGACGACCCGCTCGCGCATGAGCTTCTTCATCACCGAGCGGAAGGCGGCGGAGATCTCCTTCTCGCGGCCCTCGAACTCCGGCAGCAGCTTCTCGGCCGCCAGCGCCTTGACCTTGTCGAGCTCGTTCTCGCGCTCCTGCTTGCCGGCGATGGTGAGCGCGGCGCTCAGCTCGGTCTTCACACCGGCCTCGACCGCGGCGAGGACGTCGTCCTGGTAGTCCAGGAAGATCGGATATTCGGCGGTCTCCTTGGCGGCGACCTGCGCGATCCGCGACTGCGCCTCGCACAGCACCTTGATGAAGGGCTTGGCGGCGTCGAGGCCCTCGGCGACGGTCTCCTCGGTGGGCGCCACGGCGCCGTCGGCGACCAGCTTGAGCGTGTCCTTGGTGGACTCGGCCTCGACCATCATGATCGCGACGTCGCCGTCGGCGAGCACCCGCCCCGCCACGACCATGTCGAACGTGGCGCGCTCGAGCTCGTGGTGGGTGGGGAAGGCCACCCACTGGCCGTCGATCAGCGCGACGCGGACGCCGCCGATCGGGCCGGAGAACGGCAGCCCGGCGAGCTGCGTGGACAGCGAGGCGGCGTTGATGGCCACCACGTCGTAGAGGTGATCCGGGTTGAGCGCCATCACGGTGGCGACGACCTGGATCTCGTTGCGCAGGCCCTTGACGAACGAGGGGCGCAGCGGCCGGTCGATGAGCCGGCAGGTGAGGATGGCGTCCTCGGAAGGACGGCCCTCACGCCGGAAGAACGAGCCGGGAATGCGGCCCGCGGCGTACATCCGCTCCTCGACGTCCACCGTGAGCGGGAAGAAGTCGAGGTTCTCTCGCGGGTGCTTACCCGCCGTGGTCGCCGACAGGACCATCGTGTCGCTGTCGAGATAGGCGACGGCACTGCCTGCCGCCTGCTGTGCGAGCCGTCCGGTCTCGAACCGGATCGTGCGCGTTCCGAAAGAGCCGTTGTCTATGACGGCTTCAGCTGTGTGGACACCCTCCACGGGGGACCTCCTTGGTCAGTCGGTCTCCCGCGCCCTGTACACCGGCACCCTCGTTAGGTGCAGCGCCGGTCTTCGATCGAAGCGCCCGGTCTTGGTTACCGGAAGCCACTACCGAGGACCGGCCCGCAGGCGTCGCGGGTCGCATGGTGCTGAGCGGACGCGGGGGCTCTAAGTGTCTCGGATATTCAGTTGTACGTCAGGCGCGCGGCGCGAAGCCGTTCGACTCGCCGGACCATATGAGAAGGGAGCGGCGTGTCACGCCGCTCCCTCTCATGCTATCGGCGCAGGCCGAGACGCTCGATGAGCGCACGGTAACGCGCGATGTCGACCTTCTGAAGGTACTTCAGCAGGCGGCGCCGGCGACCGACGAGCAGAAGCAGGCCACGACGGCTGTGGTGGTCGTGCTTGTGCGTCTTCAGGTGCTCGGTGAGCTCGCTGATGCGCTTGCTGAGCAGCGCGATCTGCACCTCGGGCGACCCTGTGTCACCGTCGGCCGTCGCATATTCCTCAATGATGGACTTCTTGGCAGCGGTGTCTAGGGACACGGCTCTCCTTCATCTACGGGCACGCGCGAATGGAAACCTGATGCGAACGACCGTGCGTGCCTACAGTCGCCGCGGCGAAGGCCTTCAGGGCAGCGCGGAGCGCCGCCGTCACAGAGCCGACATACAAGGTTACCACCGTGGGCCGGGTGCCCGGGCTGCTCGCCGTCAGACGTAGTGCTCGGCGTAGTCCTCGGAGGGTGCGATGGGCGTGATGACGTCGATGAGCACGCCGTTGGGGTCGGCCACGATGAAGTGCCGCTGGCCGAAGTCCTCGCTGCGCAACGGCAGCTCGGGCGCCAGGCCCGCGCGCACGACCAGCCGCTCCCACTCGGCGTCGACGTCGGCCACCTCGAAGTTGAGCAGCAGTCCGGCGACCTGCCTGCGGGAGGCCTCGGGCAGCGTCGGGTGGGTGTGGTCGAGCAGCGCCAGCTCGTAGGAGCCACGGCGCAGGCTCACGTACCAGTCCGCCTCGAACGTCACCTCGAAGCCGAACAGCTTGACGTAGAAGTCCCGGGACTCGGCCACCTGGTCGGTGCAGATCACTGGATAGAAGCCGGTGAGTTCCATGATTCCTTCCTTCGCATACCAACGGTATGTGGCGGTACGCTAGTTGGCGTACCATCGGTATGTCAAAGGGGGCGCGGTGCCGAGGACCAGAGCCGAGCAGCGGGAGCACACCAGGCGCACGCTGGTCGCCGTGAGCAGGCGGCTCTTCGCGAGCAAGGGGTACGGCGCGGTCGGCCTGGCCGAGATCGTGCGCGAGTCCGGCGTCACCAAGGGCGCCCTCTACCACCACTTCGAAGGCAAGGCGGAGCTGTTCCGCGCGGTGCTGGTGGAGGTGCAGCAGGAGGTGGCGGCCCGGGTGGCGGCCGCCGCCGACACCGCGGGCGACCCCTGGTCGCAGCTCAAGGCCGGCTGCGCGGCGTTCGTGACCGCGGGCGCCGACCCCGAGGTGCAGCGCGTCATGCTGATCGACGGCCCGGCCGTGCTGGGCTGGAACGAGTGGCGGGCGATCGACGAGGCCACCTCCGCCCGGCACCTGGCCGAGGCGCTGGCCGGGCTCATCGAGGACGGCGTCATCGCCGCCCAGCCGGTGGCCCCACTCACCCACCTGCTGTCGGGCGCGATGAACGAGGCCGTGCTGTGGCTGGCCCAATCGCCGGGACCACACGACCTGGCCGACACCCTGGCGGCGCTGTCACGGCTGCTGGAATCCCTGCGCAGACCGTAAGGTCAAGAGGTCAGGCGGCGTGCTTCGGCCACGTCGGCGTGGATCTGGGTGATGAGCCCCTCGATCGAGTCGAACTTGGTGTTGCCCCGAAGCCTCGCCGCGAACTCGACCGCCACGTGCACGCCGTACAGCTCCAGGTCGTCGCGGTCCAGCGCGTACGCCTCGACCGTGCGCGGCACCCCCTCGAACGTGGGGTTGGTGCCGACCGAGATGGCGGCCGGCCACCGCTCGCCCTCGTAGAGGGCGGGCAGGTTGGCCACCGGCACGCACTCCAGCCAGCCCGCGTAGACGCCGTCCGCCGGGATGGCCGTCTGCGGCGGCGTCTCCACGTTGGCCGTGGGGAAGCCGAGCTGACGCCCGCGCTGATAACCGCGGACCACCACGCCCTCCACCCGGTGCGGCCGCCCCAGGTCGGCGGCGGCCCCGCGGACGTCGCCCGACACCAGCCGCTCGCGGATCTCCGTGGAGGAGAGCGCGTCGAGCAGCATGACGGTCTCGACCGTGAAGTCGTACTTCTCCCCCAGCGCCCGCAGCGTCTCGGTGTCGCCCTCGGCTCGGTGACCGAAGGTGAAGTCCTCCCCCACCACGACGCAAGCGGCGCGCAGCCCGTCGGCGAGCACCCGCTGGGCGAACTCGGCCGGGCTGAGCCGCGACATCTCCAGCGTGAACTCCAGCACCCGGACCTCGTCCACGCCCAGCTGCTTCAGCAGATCGGCCCTGCGCCGCGGCCTCGTCAGGCGTGCCGGGCGGTGGCCGGGCCGCACGAGCTCGTCCGGATGCGGCTCGAACGTGAGCGCCACGGCGCGCAGCCCTCGCTCGCGCGCGACGGCGACGGCCCGCTCGACCACCCTCCGGTGGCCGAGGTGCACGCCGTCGAACACGCCGATCGTGACGACAGATCTCTCCGAATCCCGCACGCCCGGCCCCATTCGCTTGTGGCGGATCACTCCCTCCACAAGCCTGCCATGCTCGTCCCCGTTCGCTGAAACCGAGGGCGGTACCATCGTTGCCACCATGCCTCGTTACGCTCTTTTGATCCTGCCCGCCTTCAACCGCGTCTACGGCCAGAGCTCCGCCCGGCTCACCCACGCCGAGCTGGCCGTCTTCAGCGACAGAGCGCTGACGGCCACGGTGTCGGACATCGAGGAGAGCCGGATCGGCGGCCTGCCGTACGTGACATTCGCGACAGCGCGGCCGCTCGGCGAGCCGGACGTGGCGCTGCTGTCCAACCTCTCGTCGGTCTACGCCCTGTTCGAGCTCGCGGGCGAGCTCCTCCGACCGCTCACGATGAGCCCCCTCGACCGGCTGAGCAGCGATCTGCTCACGATCCAGAAGTACGCCGGCAAGACCAACGAGCACTTCACCAAACTGCTGCTCAACGTCACCGCGCTGGCCTCGGACTTCCCTCTCGACGGCCGATTGTCGGTGTTCGACCCGATGTGCGGGCGCGGCACGACCCTCAACCAGGCCCTGATGTACGGCTACGACGCCTACGGGCTCGACGTCGACGGCAAGGACTTCGACGCCTACTCGGGCTTCCTCAGGACCTGGCTGAAGAACAAGCGGCTCAAGCACACCGCCGAGACCGTGCCGGTGCGGCGGGAGCGGGCGCTGATCGGGCGGCGGCTCTCGGTCACCTTCGCGCTGTCGAAGGAGGCGTACAAAGCGGGCGAGACGCAGGAGGTGTCGGTCGTCAACGCCGACACCGTGCGCAGCCGCGACTTCTTCAAGCCGCGCTCGTTCCACGTGATCGCCACCGACGCCCCGTACGGCGTGCAGCACGGCAGCAAGGGCGGCGGCGGACTGGCCCGCAGCCCGCTGGAGCTCATCGCCCAGGCCGCGCCGACCTGGGCCGAGCTGCTACGCCCCGGCGGCGCGCTCGGCATCTCCTGGAACACCTACGGCGGCGGCCGCGACGAGCTGGCCGGCATCCTCACCGCGGCGGGCCTCGACGTGGTCCCCTACCCGGACTTCGAGCACTGGGTCGACCAGGCGATCGTCCGCGACCTCATGGTGGCCAGGAAACCCGCCTAGGAGACGAAGACGGCCAGCGGCTTGGCCAGCCGGCCCTGCTCCTCCACGAGCGCGAGCAGCTCGCCGTCGGGCCCGAACATGCCGATCGGCCCTTTGCCGAGGCCCGCCGCGGGCAGCCGGCCGCCGTGCCTGACGACGCGGGCCTCCTCGTCGCTGATGTCCCGGCGCGGGAACGCCGCCGCGACCGCCTCGCCGATCGGCAGCACCGCGCACCGCTCGGCGAGCTGGTCGATGGTGCTGGCCTTGGACAGGTCGTACGGTCCGACGCGGGTACGGCGCAGCGCCGTCAGGTGCCCGCCGACGCCGAGACCGGCGCCCAGGTCACGGGCAAGCGCCCGGATGTAGGTGCCGGACGAGCAGCGGACGGTGGCGTCCACGTCCACGACCTCGCCCTGGTGCCGGATGCCGGTGATCTCGAAGGCGTGGATGGTCACCGGACGGGCGGCCAGCTCCACGTTCTCGCCGGCGCGGGCCAGCTTGTAGGCGCGCTGCCCGTCCACCTTGATCGCGCTGACCTGCGGCGGGATCTGCATGATCTCGCCGGTGAGCGCGGCCACGCCGTCGCGCACCCGCTCGGCGGTGACGTCCGCGGCCGAGGCCTGCGCGGTGACCTGCCCCTCGGCGTCGTCGGTGTTGGTGGTCACGCCCAGCCGCATCGTGGCGTCGTACACCTTCTCCGTCAGCGCCAGGTGACCGAGGAGCCTGGTCGCCTTCTCCACGCCCACCACGAGCACGCCCGTCGCCATCGGGTCGAGCGTGCCGGCGTGCCCGACGCGGCGGGTGCCCGCGAAGCGGCGCAGCTTGGCCACCACGTCGTGGGACGTCCACTCCGCGGGCTTGTCCACGATGATCAAACCGCTCTCGGCCATCAAGCCTCTCTCAGCAGTTCCTGGAACTTCGCCATGGTCTCCTCGACACCTTCGTGCGAGGTGAACCCGGCCGCGCTGTGGTGACCGCCGCCGCCCAGCGCGGCGCAGATCGCCGCCACGTCGACGTGGCCCTTGGACCTGGTCGACACCTGCCACGCGCCCTGGTCGTCCTCCTTGAGGACCGCGGCCACCCGGGCCTCGTCGGTGCGCCGCACGATGTCGATGATGCCTTCGAGCTCGGAGTACGGCAGGCCGTGCGCGGCCCGGTCGACGCGGGTGACGTACGTCCACACCAGGCCGTCGTCCAGCCGCACCCGCTCCAGCGCCGCCCCCAGCACCTTGAGGTAGCCGAACGGGGAACGGTCCCACAGCTCCCGGGCGATCTCCTCGGTACGCAGGCCGGTCGCGACCAGGCGGGCCGCCATCTGGTGCACGGCGGGTGTGGTGGAGGAGTACTTGAACGACCCGGTGTCGGTCACCAGGCCCGCGTACAGGCAGGTGGCGATGTCGCGGTCGAGCGCGCCGCCGAGCCGGTAGATCAGCTGCTCGGCCAGCATGGCGGTGGCCGCCGAGCTCGGGTCGATGAGGTCGAGCGTGCCGAAACCGTCGTTGGACGGGTGGTGGTCGACCACGATGAGCTCGCGCGCGCGCCTGACGCTGTCGGCGAGCACGCCCAGCCGGCCGATCGACGGCGAGTCGAACGTGATCATCAGGTCGGGCGCCGCGGGATAGTCGGCCGGCGGCACCAGCATGTCCTGGCCGGGCAGGAAGCGGAGCAGGCGCGGCACGGTGAAGTCACGGTCGCCGAAGGAGGCGGTGACGCGCTTGCCCATCGACCGCAGCGTGAAGCCGACGGCCAGCATCGAGCCGAGCGCGTCCCCGTCGGGTGACACATGACAGGCCAGCGCCACCTCGTCGGCCTGCGAGATCAGCTGGAGCGCCCGGCTCCACGCCGCCTCGGGCACGGGCGAGCCGGTCGGCTGCGCCGCGCCCGGGGTCACGCGGGCCGGGCGGTCGAGCCTGTCGCGAACGTCGGGCGTCACGGCGCCGGGTGTCCCGCCTGCTCGTCGTCTTCCTCGTCGGGCTTCTTGTAAGGGTCGGGCTCGCCGGCGTATTCGGCGCCCGCGGCCCGCCGCGCCACTTCGGCGTCCCGCGCCTTGGCGGCGTTGATCAGGTCGTCGAGCTGGCGGGCGCTGTCGGGCAGCGGGTCATGCTTGAACGCCAGCGTCGGGGTGAAGCGCACGCCGGTCTGGCGGCCCACCTCGGACCGGATGACACCCTTGGCGCTCTCGAGCGCGGCCGCGCTGTCGGCGCGCTCGGCGTCGGAGCCGAACACCGTGTAGAAGACCGTGGCCTCGCGCAGATCAGGCGTGATCCGCGTGTCGGTCACGGTGACGAAGCCCAGACGCGGGTCCTTGATCCGGCGCTCCAGCATCTCGGCGACGATCTGCTGGATGCGATCGGCAAGCTTGCGCGCTCGTGGTGCATCCACCATGTTCGCTTCCCCCCTCAGGCACGACAGGCCGTCGTGCGGTCGTTCAGTCTTCGTCGTTGTAGATCCGATGCCTGGCCGACAGCAGCTCGATCTCGGGGCGGAAGGCCACCAGCCGTTCGCAGGCGTCCATCACCTCGTTGCAGTTGTCCGCTGAGGCGGAGACGACCGCGATGCTGACCTCGGTTCTGCGGTGCAGGTCGAGGTGGCCGGTCTCGGCCACGGCGACAGCCGGAAAGCGCCGTAGCAACTCGGCGACCAGCGGACGCACGACGGATCGCTTCTGCTTCAGCGAATGCACATCGCCGAGCAGGATGTCCAGAGTAAGGGCACCCACATACATGGTTGGCAACCACCGCTTGCATGGGAATCGGAAGCACGCCGGTCCTGGTGCGGTGGCGACCAGGTCAGAGCGTGCGGAGGGCGCCCGGCGGATGATCCGCCGGACGCCCGGCCACGGGTCAGGCCCGCGGCTTCTCCCGCATCTCGAACGTCTCGATGACGTCGTCGATCCTGATGTCGTTGTAGCCGACACCGATACCGCACTCGAAGCCGTCACGCACCTCGGTCGCGTCCTCCTTGAACCGGCGCAGCGACGAGACGGTCAGGTTGTCCGCGATGACGACGCCGTCGCGGATGATCCTGGCCTTGCTGTTGCGGACGATCACGCCGGAGCGGACCAGCGAACCGGCGACGTTGCCGATCTTCGGCACCTTGAAGACCTCGCGGACCTCCGCCGTGCCCATCTGGACCTCTTCGAACTCGGGCTTGAGCATGCCCTTGAGCGCCGCTTCGATTTCCTCGATCGCCTGGTAGATGACCGAGTAGTAGCGGATGTCGACGCCTTCGCGCTCGGCCAGGTCGCGCGCCCGAGGCTCGGGGCGGACGTTGAAGCCGATGATGACCGCGTTGTCGTCGGCGACGGCCAGGTTGACGTCGTACTCGGTGATCGCACCGACGGCGCGGTGCAGGACACGGAGCCTGACCTCGTCGCCGACGTCGATCTTGAGCAGTGCGTCTTCCAGCGCCTCCACCGAACCGGAGACGTCGCCCTTGATGATGAGCTTGAGCTCGTCGACGCGCCCCTTCTCGAGGTTGCTGAACAGCTCCTCGAGGGTGAGACGACGGCTCGACTTCGCCATGTCGGCGCTGCGCTTGCGCGCCGCGCGCTGCTGGGCGATCTGGCGAGCCATCCGGTCGTCGGTGACAACGATGAAGTTGTCGCCGGCGCCCGGCACGGCCGTCAGACCCATCACCAGGACCGGACGGGACGGCGTGGCCTCTTCGACCGCGTCGCCGTTGTCGTCGAGCATCGCCCGGACGCGGCCGAAGGCCTCGCCACAGACGATGGAGTCGCCGACGCGGAGCGTGCCGCGCTGGACCAGGACGGTGGCGACAGGGCCGCGGCCCTTGTCGAGGTGTGCCTCGATCGCCAGGCCCTGCGCGTCCATCGTCGGGTTGGCCCGCAGGTCGAGCTCGGCATCGGCGGTCAGGATGATCGCCTCGAGGAGGCTGTCGATGCCGGTGCCGTTCTTGGCCGAGATGTCGACGAACATCGTCGAGCCACCGAACTCCTCGGCCACCAGGCCGTACTCGGTGAGCTGGGCCCTGACCTTGTTGGGGTCGGCGCCCTCCTTGTCGACCTTGTTGACCGCGACCACGATCGGCACGTCGGCCGCCTGGGCGTGGTTGAGCGCCTCGATCGTCTGCGGCTTGACGCCGTCGTCGGCCGCGACCACCAGCACCGCGATGTCGGTCGCCTTGGCACCACGGGCACGCATGGCGGTGAACGCCTCGTGACCCGGGGTGTCGATGAAGGTGACCTTGCGCTCCTGGCCCTCGTGCTCGGCCGCGACCTGGTAGGCACCGATGTGCTGGGTGATGCCACCGGCCTCGCGCGCCGCCACGTTGGTCTTGCGGATGGCGTCGAGCAGCTTGGTCTTACCGTGGTCGACGTGACCCATGACGGTCACGACCGGCGGACGCGCGGCCAGGTCGGCCTCATCGCCCTCGTCCTCGCCGAACTCGATGTCGAAGGCCTCGAGAAGCTCGCGGTCCTCCTCCTCCGGGCTGACGACCTGGATGTTGTAGTCCAGCTCGGCGCCGAGCAGCTGCAGCGTCTCTTCGTTGACCGACTGGGTGGCGGTCACCATCTCGCCGAGGTGCAGCATGATCTGCACCAGTGCGGCCGGGTTGGCGCCGATCCTGTCGGCGAAGTCCGCCAGCGAGGCTCCGCGCGGCAGGCGGATCGTCGCGCCGTTACCGCGCGAGACCTGCACACCGCCGATCGCCGGGGCCGACATGTTGTCGAACTCCTGGCGCCTCTGACGCTTGGACTTGCGGCCACGCGTGGGACGGCCACCGGGACGCCCGAAGGCACCCGCCGTGCCGCCGCCGCGACCGCGGCCACCGCCGCCGGGACGACCGGCGAAACCACCCGGAGCACCGGGGCGCTGGCCCGTGCCGGCGCCACCACCGGGGCGACCGGCGAAACCGCCGCCACCGCCACCGGGACGACCGCCACCGCCACCGCCGCCGGGACGGCCTCCGCCGCCACCGCCACCGGGACGACCGCCACCGCCGCCACCGCCACCGCCGCCACCGCCGGGACGGCCTCCGCCGCCACCACCGGGGCCGGCAGGACGGCCCTGCGGCATCATCATCGGGTTGGGACGCGGACCACCGGGGCGGGGACCGCCCGCACCAGGGCCGGGACGCGGACCCGCGGCACCGGGCGGACCCGGACGCGGACCGGGAGCACCCGGCCGCGCGTCGCCGCCGGCGCGACTCTGCGGCGGACGCGGTCCCGCGCCCTCACGGGGCGGGCCGTCACGACGCTCGCGCGGCGGACCGGCCGGGCCGCCTTCACGGTTGCCTCCGGGACGCGGCGGCCGGGACTGGCCCATGCCGCTGGCGTTGGAGGAGAACGGGTTGTTGCCCGGACGCGGGCCGCGCGGACCCGGCTTGGGGCCGGCACCCGGACGGGACGCGCCACCACCGGCAGGAGCGCCGGGACGACCGGCCTGGCCGGGACCGCCCGCGGCGGGCCCACCACTCTGACGGGGCGCCGCCGGACCCGGCTTGGGGCCGGGACGGGCCGCCGGACCGGGACGCGGACCGGACGCGGCCGGACGCGTGCCGCTGTCGAAGCGGGCCTGCGGAGCCGCGGGCGTCTCGCCACGGGCAGCCTCAGGCTGCACCTGCGGCTTGGGCTCCGGCGCGACGGCCTGAGGCTCAGGCTGCGGCGCGGGCGCCGGCGGACGCGGCGCGGGACCCGGACGCGGACCGGGCTTGGGACCCGGACCCGGACGCGGAACGGATGAGGTCGGCGTCTCGTGGACGCCGTTGCCGGCCTGGCTGTCCGCCGGCCGAGGAGCAGCCCTTGGCGGCTGCGGCTTGTGAGACGACGAACCGCCGCCTCTGGAGGGCCCACCCTTGGATGCGCCCAGAGCTTCGGTGAGCCTGCGGACGACCGGCGCCTCGATGGTCGAGGACGCCGAACGGACGAACTCCCCCATCTCCTGGAGCTTGGCCATGACGACCTTGCTCTCTACGCCGAACTCCTTAGCGAGCTCGTATACCCGGACCTTCGCCACTGCACTCCCTTACTCGGCCCGGGAGGCTGGCTGTGCCGTCCGGACCGTCGTTACGTTGACGTCTTCATCGCCGCGTGCTCATCAGGCGCTCATAGCAATCTGACTCCGCCCCATCAACTCGGCGTCCTACATGACATTTCGTGGTTCTCCTTCTAGGTGGGCTCGCACTCGCGAGGCGTCAAGCGGTCCCGGCACACGAAACGCGCGCAGGAACGCTCGGCGACGCTCGGCGAGCTCTAGACAGCTCACGGTCGGATGCAGCGATGCACCCCGGCCAGGAAGCTGTCCTCGCAGGTCAGGGACCACTTGGTCCTCGACCCGCACCAACCGGAGCAGCTCGGACTTAGCCGTGCGGACCCTGCAGCCCACACAGGTGCGCTGTGGGGCCGCGTGGCAACCATATTCCAGCTTACCGTGTCGACGCATCTACGGAACCGGCGGCGTCCTCGGCCTGAGTATCCGGACGGATGTCGATGCGCCAGCCCGTCAGCCGGGCGGCAAGCCGGGCATTCTGCCCTTCCTTGCCGATGGCCAGAGAGAGCTGGTAGTCGGGCACGATCACTCGTGCCACCCGTCCTTCGAGATCGAGGACCTCCACGTGCGAAACACGTGCGGGCGACAGGGCATTCCCCACGAAGTCGCCCGGGTCCTCCGACCAGTCGATGATGTCGATCTTCTCGCCGTGCAGCTCGGTCATCACGTTGCGCACCCGCGAGCCCATCGGGCCGATGCAGGCGCCCTTGGCGTTGACGCCCGGCCGGCGCGACCGGACCGCGATCTTGGTACGGTGGCCCGCCTCGCGCGCCACCGCCGCGATCTCCACGGTGCCGTCGGCGATCTCCGGCACCTCCAGCGCGAACAGCTTCTTCACCAGGCCGGGGTGCGTGCGCGAGAGTGTGACCGAGGGGCCCTTGTGGCCCTTCTTCACCTGCACCACGTAGGCGCGCAGGCGCTCGCCGTGCACGTAGTCCTCGCCGGGCACCTGCTCGTGGGCCGGCAGCACGGCCTCGATCTTGCCGAGGTCGACCAGCACCACCCGCGGGTCCTTGCCCTGCTGGATGACCCCGGAGACCAGCTCACCCTCGCGGCTGGCGAACTCCCCGAAGTTGATCTCGTCCTCGGCGTCACGCAGCTGCTGCAGGATGACCTGCTTGGCGGTGGTGGCGGCGATTCGGCTGAAGTTTCCAGGCGTGTCGTCGTACTCCCTGACGATCTCGCCGTCCTCGTCGAGCTCGGCCGCCCAGATGGTCACGTGCCCGCTGGACTTGTCGAGCTCGGCCCGTGCCTTGGTCCCGGCGCCGTCCGTGCGGAAGTAGGCGATCAGCAACGCGTCTTCGATGGCCTTGACGACCAGGTCGAAGGAGATGTCCTTCTCCCGCTCAAGGCTGCGCAGGACGCTCATGTCGATGTCCACGAGGCTTCCCCTTAGCCTTCGTCGCCGTCGACGTCGTCGAAGCGGCGGAACTCCACCTGCACCCGTCCACGGGCCAGGTCCTGATAGTCGAGCCGTCGGCCGGCTCCTTCGACGTCGAGATCGACGCCGTCGTCGTCGGCGGTGAGGATCCTGCCCTCGATCACCGTGCCGTCCCGCAGCTCGGCCTTCACCAGCCGCTTGGCCGCCCGCCGCCAGTGGCGGGGCTCGGTCAGCGGCCGGTCGATGCCCGGCGAGGACACCTCGAGGGTGTAGGCCGCTTGGCCCATCGCGTCGTCGTCGTCATCGAGGGCCGCCGAGACGGCCTGGCTCACGTCGGCCACGTCGTCGAGACTCACACCGCCGTCGCGGTCGACGATCACGCGCAGCAAGCGCCTCTTGCCGGCCTGGGTGACGGTGACGTCCTCCAGATCGAGGCCCTCCGCGCTGACCACAGGCCCAAGGAGCTTCATCAGGTGGTCGCGGGATGATGCGCTGCCCATATCGACCTCCCCTATTGTCATGTCTCAGCCGGGCGGACCTCGCCTCTGGCTCTCCGTCGCATGGCTGCTCGGCCAGCGGCGACAGTTGACACCCTATCTGTAGGAAGGCACGCAGAGAGCGACACTCGGCACCCCCGGACGGCGAGCCTCGGCTCCAGGGGGCGGCTGACGCCACCTCGGCCGACGGCTGCCGCGTGCCACGGCACGCCTGACAGCGAGGGTGGGCCTGAGCCCGTACGATGCTATCTGCGGTCCGTGACACTGGAGGTCCCTGCTCGTGCGCCAGCCACACCTCTCCCGGCGAGCCGTGCTGGCGGGCGGAGCGATGGTGGCGCTCGCGGGATGCAGCGCGGACGTCCCGCCGTCTCCCCCGCGGGACTCCCCGGAGCAGGCGTTCGCCCGCGCACTGATCGCGGAGAAGGCCAAGACCGTCGCCCTCTACGACACGTTGATCGCCAAGGGCGGCGCCCGGCTCGTCCCCTTCAGGGATCGGCACCAGGCGCACCTCGCGGAGCTGCGCAGGCGCTTTCCCCAGGTGACCGGGCCGACCGGCTCGCCCACGGCCGCCACCACCCCCACGACGAGCGCCAAGGTGACGACGGCGCGCCTGCGCAGCC
The DNA here is from genome assembly GCF_035920485.1 of Nonomuraea glycinis. Taxonomy (GTDB): domain Bacteria; phylum Actinomycetota; class Actinomycetes; order Streptosporangiales; family Streptosporangiaceae; genus Nonomuraea; species Nonomuraea glycinis. The sequence goes on along the minus strand of NZ_CP109166.1, from coordinate 5,221,610 downwards.
TTGAGCGCAAGTCGGCGGCGCTGCGGCCGAGCCAGCTCGCCGGGATCTCGCCGTCGCTCGCCCAGCTCGTCGCCAGCATCGGCGCCTGCGAGGCCGTGCACGCGCTGGCCCCGGTCAAGGCTCCCGGGCCGGCCCGGGGCGGCACCCGTCCCGGCGATGTGGACAAGCTGCGCAAGGCCCTGGCGGCCGAGCACGCGGCGGTCTTCGCCTACGGCCTGCTCGGCGCGCGAACCGCCGGCTCGATGCGGGTCCGGATCACCCGTGCCTACGACGCCCACCGGGACCGCAGGGACGAGCTGCGCGGGCTGATCACGGCGCTCGGCGGCAAGCCCGCCGAGCCGGCGCCCTCCTACGCGCTGCCGTCCGTGCCGTCGAGCGCCACGGCCGCCGCCCGGCTCGCGGCGCACGTGGAGAGCGGCATCGTGGCCGCCTACCTGGAGCTGGTCGCCGCCACCGCCGCCGAGCTGCGTACGTACGCGGCGCTGGTGATGCAGGAGGCCGCCACCCGCTCCTACTCCTTCAGACCGGCGATCACCACGGCCTTCCCCGGCATGCCGGCACCCGCCCCACCGAAGCAGACGACCCCGACCCCAGGCGGCTGACCACCAGCCGGAACGCGCGACCCCGCCCCCCACGGCCGGCCTTCAGCCCGAACAGGCAGCCCGCCCCCCCACGGCCGGCCTGTCAGCCCGAACAGGCAGCCCGATCCCCGGCGGCCGGCCTTCAGCCCGAACGGGCGGCACCGATCGCCGGTGGCCGGCCTGTCAGCGGCGGCGGCAGATCATGAACTCCGTGGTGGGGCTCTCGCGCAGGACGCGCACCAGGCGGCGCTCCACGGGGTAGAGCGCGGCCCCGGCCAGCCAGCCGGTCACCTCGGTCAGGGTCACCGCGCGCAGCAGCCCGCCCCACAGCTTGCGCCACAGCGGCTGGCCGTCGACCTGGGCGTTCATCAGCACCAGCATGGGGACGCGGCGGACCACGTCGAACCCGGCCTCGTCGAGGGCCTTGGTGATCCACGGCAGGGTGCGGTTGACCTGGTAGTCGGAGCGCTCCTCAGGCCTTTGCAGGAAGTTCTCCGACAGGACGAAGACGCCGCCGGGCTTGACCGCCTCGCCGATGGTGCGCAGGGCCGCCCGGTAGCGGTCGTCGTCGGTGATGTGGAAGAGCATGTCCATCGCCGAGACGGCGTCGAACGAGCCGGGCTCCAGCGCGTCGCCGGGCTCGGCGATGTCGAGCTGGAGGAAGGAGGACTTGGGGAACCGGGCGCGCAGCCGCTCCACCGCCGCCTGGGTGAGGTCGCTGCCGGTGACGGAGCCGGCGCCGAGCTCACGCCACAGCCGGACGTAGAAGCCGGTGCCGGAGCCGACGTCGAGCACCCGCGCCGTCGGCAGGTCCAAGCCGAGGGTGGCCGCCTCACGGCGGAACCCCTCGGCGCGAACCCGATACATCCAGATATTGAACGCCCGGCCGAGCGCCTTGTATCCGACACCACTCTCGGTCCAGTCGGACTCCAGGCGTCGTTCCCAGAAGTCTTTCAATTCGACATGTGGCTTCATCGCACCGAGGTTTACAGCCCCTCAGCGCGCCGTCAAACCAGCCGTTGCCTGATGCCCGGTATGGAGGTGAATCGGAGGTACGGCCCTCGCCCGCGCAGCGGTCAGGAGCCCGAGCAGGCGGCGACGACCCGGTCGACGGCCTCGGCCAGCGGAATCTCGCCCTTGTCTCCCGACACCCGGTCGCGCAGCTCCACCACGCCCTGGTTGAGCCCACGGCCCACGACCAGGACGGTAGGCAGGCCGAGCAGTTCGGCGTCCTTGAACTTGACGCCCGGCGAGACCTGACGCCGGTCGTCCACCAGGACGCGCAGCCCACGGGACTCCAGCTCGGCGGCCAGCTCCAGGGCGACCTCCACCTGGCGGTCCTTGCCGGTGCCCACGATGTGGACGTCGGCGGGGGCGATCTCGCGCGGCCACACCAGGCCCAGCTCGTCGTGGCTCTGCTCGGCGATGACCGCCACGGCGCGGGAGACGCCGACGCCGTAGGAGCCCATCGTGATGCGGATCGGCTTGCCGTCGGGGCCCAGCGCGTCGAGTCCGGCGACGTCGGCGTACTTGCGGCCGAGCTGGAAGATGTGGCCGATCTCGATGCCGCGGTCGATGGACAGCTCCGCGCCGCAGCGGGGGCAGGAGTCACCGGCGCGCACCTCGGCGGCCTCGATCGTGCCGTCGGGCTCGAAGTCACGGCCGGCGACGACGTGCGCGGCGTGCTTGCCGGGCTGGTTGGCGCCCGTCACCCAGGCGGTGCCGGTGGCCACGCGGGGGTCGACGAGGTAGCGGATGCCGAGGTCGCGCAGCACCTGCGGGCCGATGTAGCCGCGCACGAGGCCGGGGTGCTTGGCGAAGTCCTCGGCTTCGAAGATGGCGGGCTCGCCGGGGGCCAGCGCGGCCTCCAGGCGCTTGAAGTCGACCTCGCGGTCGCCGGGAACGCCGATGACCAGGGTCTCGACCTTCTTGGAGCCGGGGGTGGCGACCTTGACGACGACGTTCTTCAGCGTGTCGGCGGCGGTCACGGACAGGCCGTGGTGCTCGTTGACGTAGGAGACCAGCGAGTCGATCGTCGGGGTGCCGGGGGTGTCGAGGACCCGCTGCTCCGGCAGGCCGTCGAGGGCGCGGGCGGCGGGGGCGGGCGTGGTGACGGCCTCGGCGTTGGCGGCGTAACCGCAGGAGCGGCAGGCCACGAACGTGTCCTCGCCGGTGGGCGTGGGGGCCAGGAACTCCTCCGAGGCGGAGCCGCCCATCGCGCCCGACGTGGCAAAAACGATCTTGTAGGTGATGCCCAGCCGGTCGAACGTCTTGATGTAGGTGTCGCGGTGCGCCTCGTAGGAGCGCTTGAGGCCGTCGTCGTCGAGGTCGAAGGAGTAGGAGTCCTTCATCAGGAACTCGCGCCCGCGCAGGATGCCCGCCCGGGGCCGCGCCTCGTCGCGGTATTTGGTCTGGATCTGGTAGAGCGTGACCGGATAGTCCTTGTAGGAGGAGTATTCGCCCTTGACCATGTCGGTGAAGAGCTCCTCGTGCGTGGGGCCGAGAAGGTAGTCGGCGCCCTTGCGGTCACGCAGCCGGAACAGCGTGTCGCCGTACTCGGTCCAGCGGCCGGTGGCCTCGTAGTATTCGCGGGGCAGCAGGGCCGGGAAGAGCACCTCCTGGCCGCCCATCCGGTTCATCTCCTCGCGGACGACGCGGGTGACGTTCTCCAGCACCAGCTTGCCGAGGGGCAGCCACGAGTAGATGCCGGGCGCGACGCGGCGGACATAGCCGGCGCGAACGAGGAGCTTGTGGCTCGGCACTTCCGCGTCTGCCGGGTCGTCCCGCAGGGTGCGAAGAAACAACGACGACATGCGCAGCAACACGGCTACTCCTTGCTCGGGCCTGATGTGAAGGCTTACAGGCTATCGACTCGGAGCCACCCTCGGCGCGCGCTTAACCGGCGACGGCGCTCCAGTAACCGGCGACGGTGCTCCAGCCGCCGATCGCGGCGGCGAACAGCCCGGTCAGCACCGCGGTGCACGCCAGCGCCCTGATCCGGCCCCCGATGCTCCCGCGCAGGGCGATCACCACCGCGACGGCCACCGCGCCGATCAGCAGAGCGGGCAGCGGCCAGAAGAAGCGCTCGTCGCCGATGAAGCCGGGAGTCGCCCGGTCCACGACGTCGGCGAGCAGGGCCGCGCCGATGACGCCGGCCGCGTAGTCGCCCCACCGGTCGCTCCTGCGGGTGACGTAGGCCAGCAGGCCGATGCCGACCAGCAGCGCGAGCGTCCAGTTGAGCCCGGCGGCGCTGCCGCCGATCACGTCGAAGCGGGAGTCGCCGCCGATGACGCCGCTCACCGCCGCGGCCAGGGTGGCCACCGTGGCCAGGAAGGTGGTCAGCAGCGCCCAGCCGAAACCGGACGCGCTGGCCCCGACGGCCAGCGTCAGCGCCAGATAGGCGTACGGATCGTAGACGTGGCCGACCCAGCCGGGGCCCAGGCCCGCGGCGAGCACGCCGAGGAGGCCGACGACCAGTCCGCCCAGGAACGCGGCCAGCATATGGCGTTCGATGCCTCGTTGCCGCCGATCGAACTCGGCGAGGTCCGCGTACTGCATTGCGCTTTTACTCATGTCCATCCCCAGGCCATCCCTGCCTAAAGACGACCGCTATCAGGGTATTTAGCCGTACAAAAAAGGCAAATTTCGGGGCAACCTTGTGGAGAGTCAGCCGCCGAGGAGTTCTTCCCAGGGGTGGCGGGCGGTGGTACGGCGGGTGGTGTCGAGGGCCTCGGCCAGGCGCCAGAAGTGCGGGCGGGCCCGCGTTCCGGCTCTGCCCATGGGGTCGACGGCGCGGAGCTCGAAGCGGACGCCCAGCACCTCCAGGACGGCGGAGGCGTCGTCGGCGGTCACGACACGGCCGATGGCGTGCGGGTGCCCGGCGAGCAGCGCCGCCACCTCGGAGGCGAAGGGGCCGTCGCGCCACTCGAGATGCCAGCTCTCGTCGGGGCCCGGCCACCAGGTCAGGTCGCGGCACGACTCGATGAACTCCGCCTTGGTGGCGAGCGCCGCCATGACCCTGCCGAACGCCTCGTAGCGGCGAGCACCGGCGAACGTGGGGTCGTTCGGGTCCGTCCCGTCCTTCGTCCGCCGTAGCGCGTGCTTTCGCCTCACGAGGATCACTTTGATCGCGACGGCACCCTTCCCGCAAGTGGTGGCTGCTGGTACGCTCAACCAAGCGAGCGCTTGGTTCACAGACTTCGGCGGAGGCGCGATGACGGCCCTACGGATCAGCCTGGGCTACGAACTGGAGGTACGCGGACGCACCCGCGAGGTCGAGCAGCGGGCGTTCCAGAACGTGATCGACCAGGTCGTGCTGGGCGATCGGCTGGGCTTCGACACCGCCTGGTTCGTCGAGCACCACTTCACCCGGGGGTTCTCCCACTCCTCCGCGCCGGACCTGGTGCTGGCCGCCATCTCCCAGCGCACCGAGCAGATCCACCTGGGGCTCGGCGTGGTGCTGCTGCCGTTCCAGTCGCCCATCCGCACCGCCGAGCGGGTCGCCACGCTGGACGTGCTCAGCGGCGGGCGGGTGGAGTTCGGGACCGGGCGGGGCGCCTCCCCGCTGGAGTACCAGGCCTTCCAGCGGCCCTTCGAGAAGTCGCGGCAGATCTGGGAGGACTGCCTGGAGGCGACGCTGGCCATCTGGCAGGCCGACGGGGAGCCGGTCAGCCGCTCGAACGAGTTCTTCGAGATCCCGGACGTGGCGGTCTATCCCCGTCCCGCGCAACGGCCGCATCCCCCGGTCTGGGTGGCCTCCACCTCCCTGGAGGGCTACCTGGCCGCCGCCAGGCACGGCTACAACCTGCTCGGCATGACCATGCTCAAGGGCGTCGACGAGGTGACCGAGGACATCGCCCGCTACCGGGAGGCGCTGGCCGAGCACGGCTTCGACCCCGGCACCCGGCGGGTGGCGCTGATGATCCCCTGGTTCGTCGCCCCCACCCGCGACCAGGCCAACGCCACGGCCGCCGACGCGGTCCTGTGGTACATCCGCCGCCAGGTCAACCTCGTCACCCCGCCGGACTACTACGACGCCCGGCACGCGACCCACCGGGTGCTCGGCCAGCTCGCGGCCGGGATGCCGCCCGAGGAGTCGATGGCCGTGCTGCGCGAGCACCTGATGGTCGTGGTGGACGACGTGGCGGGCTCGCGCAAGGCGCTGGCCCGCCTCGCCGAGGCCGGCGTCACCGACCTGATCCTCCAGGCGCAGGTGGGCGGGCTGGCGCACGATCAGGTGTGCGCGTCGATGACCCTGTTCATGGACGAGGTGATGCGTTGATGACGGCTCGCTGGCTGACGCGTGGCGAGCTCGGCGCGGCGGGCGGCGCCGCCACCGGGCTCCTGCTCGTCGCACCGGATCTGTCCAGCGTCTTCCCGCTCGGCCCCGCCGACCGTACGGCCTGCGTACGGATGACCGGCGAGGTGCTTCAGGCCACCGGGGTCGGCGCGGCCGATCGGGTGGTCGTGGCGCTGGCCGAGCCGGCGGCCACGCTCTGGACGTCGGCGGCGGCGGACGTGGCGGCGGCCGCCGCGTCGGTCGGACCCCGGGGCCGGATGCGGCTGCACCACGCGCTGACCACGCTCAGGGCCACCACGCTCGTCGCCACCCCCACCGGGGTCATGGACTTCCTGGCCAGGCTGCATCTGGAGTTCCTGCTCGACCCGCTCGACCTGGGGCTGCGGCACATCGTGCTGACCGGCGAGATCGCCTCCAGGCACACGATCCGGCAGTTGGCCGGCGAGTTCGGGGCGGCGGTGTCGGAGGCGTACTCCAGTCCGTTCAGCGGCGGCGCACTGGCCTGGCGGACGGCCGAGGAGGACCCGCTGACGCCCGTGGCGGACGGCGTGCTGGGGCTGGCCTCGCTGGACAAGGACGTGCCGTACGCGGACGGCGGCCTGGCCGAGATGGTGATCATGCCCCTGGGGCACTCGACGCTGGGCGACACCGTGCTGCGGACCGGGCACGTGGCCCGTACGGAGAACGGCGGGCTGCCCGCACCGGAGCACACGGTGGGTGAGCACGTGCTGGTGCGAGGGGTGTGGGTCGCGCTGCCCCGGCTGGAGAAGGCGCTGTCCAAGATCGACGGGGTGTCCGGGTGGGAGCTGACGGTCAGCCGGGCGGGCACGCTCGACTCGGCGGTGCTCACCGTGACGTTCGGCCGTCAGAGCCTGGTCGCGAACCCCATGTGGAAGGCCCGGATCCGGGAGGCGCTGCGGGCGCTGACCCCCGTCACGATCGGCGTGGAGATCGCCCCCGAGGCGGCCGAGGCGGCCCGGCCGGGCCTGGTGAACGATCTGCGCGGCCAGCACCTCGGCCGCGACCGGGCGCTGCTGACCTGAGACCCGGTGGGACCGGATCGGAGGCGTGACGGTGGAATCCACGGGATCAACGGGATCGGCGGGGGCCGGGCGAACGATGCCCGGCTGGGGGACGCTCCCCCGGATGCTGCGTGACCAGGCCGCTCGCCACCCCTTCAGCACGGTGATCGTCGACGGGGACACCCGGATGACGATGGCGGAGCTGCGCGCGGCGGCCGCGGTCACCGCGCGCGGGCTCATCGCGCTCGGGGTGCGGCCGGGGGACCGGGTGGCGCTCTGGGGGGTGAACGATCCCTCCTGGGCGGTGCACGCCTTCGCCGTCTGGGACGCGGGCGCGGTGCTCGTGCCGCTCTCGCCGCGGTACAAGGGGATCGAGGCCGCCGCCTCGATCGAGAAGACCGGGGCGCGGACCCTGATCACCGGCGACGGGCCCGACGGCACCCCACTGGCCCGCCTGCTGCCGCCGCTCCCCGGCCTGCGGCACCTGGTCGTACCCGATCGGGAGCAGCGGGAGGTCGCGGAAGCGCGGGCCGAGGGGCGGGCTCTGCTGGGGGTCGCGGAGTTGCGGGCGCGGGGGGTCGAGGTCGAGGAGCGGGTCGCCGAGGAGCGGGCGCTGGGCGTACGGCCTGATGATCTGTGCGAGATCATGTCCACCTCCGGCACCACCGGCACGCCCAAGGGGGTGATGCTGGATCACGCGCAGGTGCTGCGGGGCTACTGGGACTGGTCGGAGATCGTCACGCTGGACGAGCATGACCGCTATCCGGTGATCGCGCCGTTCAGCCATGGGTTCGGGCTGAACGCGGGGCTGGTCGCCTGCGTGCTGCGGCGGGCGGCGATGATGCCGATCCGGGTGTTCACGCCCGACGCGCTGATGTCGCTGATCTCCGCCGGCCGGGCGAGCGTCCTGGCCGGGCCGCCCACGCTCTTCTACCGGCTGCTCGACGAGCTGGACCGGGGCGAGTGGGACGTGTCGTCGCTGCGGGTGGCCATCTGCGGCGCCGCCGCCGTGCCTCCCGCGCTGATCACCCGGCTGGTGGAACGGGTCGGGCTGGAGCGCATGATCAACGCGTACGGCCTGATGGAGGGCACGGTCGTCTCCATGACCAGGGCGGGTGACCCGGTCGAGGTGATCGCGTCCACCACCGGCAGGCCGGTGCCCGGCATCGAGGTGCGGATCGTGGACGACTGCGGCCTGGAGGTGGCCGCCGGGAAGCGCGGCGAGATCCTGCAGCGGGGGTACGGGGTGATGCGCGGTTACTGGGACGATCCGGAGCGCAGCGCCGAGGTCGTGGACAAGGACGGCTGGCTGCACACCGGCGACATCGGCATTCTTGATAAATCCGGAAATTTGGCGATTGTTGACCGGAAGAAGGAGCTCTATATCGTCAACGGGTTCAATGTCTCCCCTGCCGAGGTGGAGGCACTTCTGTTACTGGAAGGCTCGCTGGCCCAGGCCGCCGTGGTCGGTGTGCCCGATCCGGTCTCCGGCGAGGCGGGCGTCGCCTACGTGGTGCCCAGGCCGGGGACCAGGGCCGATCCGGAGGCACTGCGCGCCTGGGCACGGGCCAACATGTCCGGGTACAAGGTCCCCAGGCGGATGATCGTGGTGGACGCCCTCCCGACGAACGTCAACGGCAAGATCGACAAGCTCGCGCTGCGCGAACGGCTCGCCCACGAGGGCTGAGCCTTCTTGAGTGCCCGCCGGGTCTGGGGGAGTATCGGTACAGATCCCGTAAGCGAATATGTCGGGAAAATGATGCTCGGGCGGCAGTCAACGAAGATAGGTTCATCCCGACGCGCGATCGGGGATGTATCGATCACGCCGACCCGTTACACCTGGCGGAACGCGTGCCCCGAAATGGACGACGACCGGCATAGGGAGGCGACGTGACGTTGCGCGTGGCGGTCATCGGATCGGGCCCCGCCGGGATCTACACGGCCGAAGCACTGGTCAAGCAGTCGGCCGAGCCCGTCGAGGTGGACGTCCTCGAACGCCTGCCTACCCCGTACGGACTGGTCAGATATGGCGTGGCGCCCGACCACACGTCGATCAAGTCCATCGCCAACTACCTGCGCCGGGTCCTGGAGCTGCCCGAGGTGCGGTTCCTCGGCGGCGTGACGCTGGGCGAGCACCTGTCGGTCGAGGACCTGCTGCGCTGCTACGACGCCGTCGTCTACGCCACCGGCGCGATGGTCGACCGCCGGCTCGGCATCCCGGGAGAGGACCTGCCGGGCAGCGTGGCCGCCACCGACTTCGTCAACTGGTACTGCGGTCATCCGGACGTGGACCCGTCGCGGTTCACGCTGGACAGCCTGGAGGTGGCCGTGATCGGCGTCGGCAACGTCGCCGTCGACGTGGTCCGCGTGCTGGCCAAGACCGCCGATGAGCTGAGCTCCACCGACGTGCCGCACGACGTGCTCGAACGCCTGGCGGACAGCCAGGTGAAGGCCATCCACATGATCGGCCGCCGCGGTCCCGAGCACGCCAAGTTCACCCTCAAGGAGCTGCGCGAGCTCGGCGAGCTGACGAACGCCGACGTCTGCGTGCGCCCGGAGGAGGCCGTGGTGCTGGGCGCCGACTTCCCCCGGCAGATCCGCGGCAACATCGACGTGCTGCGCTCCTGGTCCGACCACCAGCCCGTCGGCCGCCCCCGCCGCCTGGACGTGCGCTTCTGGCTGCGCCCGGTGGAGATCCTGGGCACCGACCGGGTGGAGGGGCTCAAGCTCGAACGCACCCGGCTGTCTGCGGAGGGCCGGGTGGTGGGCACCGGCGAGTTCGAGACGCTGCCCGTCGGCATGGTGCTGCGCTCGGTCGGCTACCAGAGCGTCCCGCTGCCGGGGGTGCCGTTCTCGCCGGAGACGATGACGGTGCCGAACGAGGCCGGCCGGGTGCGGGAGCGCGAATACGTCGCGGGCTGGCTCAAACGCGGCCCCACGGGCGTGATCGGCACCAACAAGTCCGACGCCGCGGAGACGGTCCGCACGCTGCTGTCCGATCTGTCCGCCCTGTCGGGCTCGGACGGCCCGGCGGGCGAGGAACGGCCGGGTCCCGCGTCCGTCGACGCGCTGCTGGCCGAGCGGGGCGTGCGGCCGGTGACGTACGCGGAGTGGCAGGCCATCGAGGCCGCTGAGACCGAGCTCGCCAAGACGCTGGGCCGTGGCGAGCGGGTCAAGCTCGTCGGCCTGGAAGCCATGCTGCGAGCCTGCCGCCCCTGATCCGCGAAGGGAACCCATGCGCGTCACCACGAGCCACCACGTCGACGGTTTCGAGGAGGTCCACGCGGTCCAGCGGGCCCGCTACCCCGGGGCCGAGCCCGCCTGGCAGCCGGTGCACACCGTGTACGTCCCGGCCGACCGGTTCGGCGCGGGCACGGTCGCCGCATGGGGCGACGAGGCACTGGCCCTGGCCAAGGCGCACCTGAGCGGGCCGGGTGAGCTCGCCGAGGTCTTCGGGCTGCCCGCCGTCCTCGCGACCGCCGTACACGAAAGAGTGCTGCGCAAGCTCGCCACCGAGCCGGTCGAGGACCTGAGGGTGGACTTCGAGGACGGGTACGGCGTACGGCCGGACGAGGAGGACGGCCACGTCGAGCAGGCGGTCGAGGCGCTGGCCGGGATGCGCGAGGCGGGGACGCTGCCGCGCCGGTGGGGGCTGCGGGTGAAGTCGTTCGCCGACGGCGACCCGGCCCGCTCGCTGCGCACCCTGGACGGGTTCGTCACCGGGATGGTGGAGCGGGCCGGCGAGCTGCCCACCGGATTCACCGTGACGTTTCCCAAGGTCATCATGGAGTCCGGCCTCACCCAGTTCGCCGCGTTCCTGCGGCGGCTGGAGGAAGGGCTCGGGCTGGGGCGGCGGCTGCGGTTCGAGCTCCAGGTGGAGGCGCCGCAGACGGTGCTGTTCCTGCGCGGGGACCTGGCCGAGACGCTCGGCGGACGGCTGGCGGCGGCGCACTTCGGCGTGTTCGACTACACCGCGGCGCTCGGGCTGCCGCCGCACGAGCAGCGGCTCGACCATCCGGCCTGCGACCACGCCAGGCACGTGATGCAGACGGCGTTCGCGGGCACCGGGGTCGAGCTGTCCGACGGGTCGCTCGCCGCCTCCCCCGCCTCCGGCTCGGCCGCGGACGTGCGGGCGCTGTGGCGGCGGCACGCCGAGCTGGTCAGGCACTCGCTCGCGCACGGCTTCTACCAGGGCTGGGACATGCACCCCTCGCACCTGGTGAGCCGCTTCGCCACCGTCTACGCCTTCCACCTGGCGCGCTACGACTCCTACCGGGACCGGGTGCACGCCTGGGAGGAGCGCCGGGCGGCCGGGGGCGGCGTGCTGGACGAGCCGGCGACGATCAAAACCCTCGCGGCGGCCCTCCGCAGGGCCGACTCGGTCCTCGGCTGACGATCACAGCGCGTACGGGTCAGTCGCGTTCGATCAGGGCGCGCCAGCGGCGGACCAGGCGCGCGTCGACCGGATCGGACCAGCTCCGCCGGACGGCGGAGCCGACGTGGAAGGCGCGGACCCCGTAGTCGAGCAGGTCGGGCACGTGGGTGGGCTTGAGGCCGCCGCCCGCCAGGATGATGGAGCCGTCGCCCGCGTCCGTGCGGTGCTTCAGGACCGCCAGGCCGTCGGCGACGCCCTTGGGCGAGCCGGAGGTCAGGACGGTCGCCAGGTTGGGCAGCAGGCGCACGGCCCGCCAGGACGCCTGTACGTCGGCCGCGTGGTCGACGGCGCGGTGGAACGTCCACGGCAGCGGCGACACCCCGTGGATGAGCGCCTGGGTGGCGGCCAGGTCGACCGCGCCGGCCTCGTCGAGGAAGCCGAACACGAACCCGGCCGCCCCCGCCTCCGCCAGTGCCCGGGCGTCGCGCCGCAGCCGGTCCAGCTCGTCGGCGTCGGCGGTGAACCCGGCGCGGCTTCGCAACATCACCATCTGCGGCAGCGGGCACTCCGCGGCGATCGCCGCGACCGTCTCCGGCGCCGGGGTCAGCCCGTCTGCCGCCATGTCGGTGACGACCTCGACGCGGTCGGCGCCGCCCTGTTCCGCGGCGACGGCGTCGCGCACGTTCAGCGCGATCACCTCGAGGAGGGATCCGGTCATGCTGCCGAGGTTATATGGCGCTCTGCACCTTTTCGTCCTAAACGGCAGAGAAGATCCTCCGAGCGGGCCACGATCCGGGCCCGGAGCTCGGAGGCACAGGGATCAGGATCAGGCGCTGATCAGCTCTGCGAAGGTGAGATCACGGAACTCCGTGATCGCCACGTCCGTCGCCGGGCGCTGGAAGAGCGCGCCGGAGGCCCGATGGGGCAGGTCGACCGTCCGCACGTGGCGGAAGCCCCTGCTGCGGTAGTAGCCCTGCAGTCCGGGGTTGCCCTTGGCGCAGTCGAGCCGCAGCCACGGCAGCCCCGCCTCGTACGCGGTGCGGCCCGCCCAGTCCAGCAGGGCGTCTCCCAGCCCGCCGCCCGCCCAGAGGCGCCCCACGGCCAGCTTGTGGACGTACAGGGCCGCGCTGGGGTCGTCGTGGGGGGTCCAGAACTCCGCGTCCGCGTGGCCGTCGAGGGCGATCGTGGCGACCGGAGGGGCCGGCTCGCCGGGACCGAAGTAGCGGAGTTCGTCCTCCAGGAGGAACAGCACCCGCTCCTCGATGAGGGGCTCGATGCGCTCGGGGCCGAAGCCGTCCCGGGGCCACTGGCGGACGCCCCGCGAATACAGCCATTCGGCGGTGTCGGACAGGAGGGCCAGAATCCCCCGGAGATCGTCGGACTCTGCCCTCCTGAGTGTCAGCGGTTGGAGCAGGGTGTTGGCGTACATGGGTCACCTTTCGTCGCTGTGTGCGTTGTATCGGATACGGTGAGTAATGGCACAATGGGACGCGACGCCAATTAGGCGAATAGCCCGATATATACGGATAAATCGCCATTGGGGGAGCGTGCACGACTCCCCGCGCCCAGCGAGAATGCAAGCTCGCTGCGCCGCGGCCGGGCGGATCACCCCCAACCGAGCTCGGTCAGCGGCGGTCGAGCTCGTATCTGATCAGATGTTTGTCGGCAGGTAGCACCGACACCGCAACGCGCACCGGTATGTCACCCTCGTCGTATCCGACTCGGACATAAACCACAACTGGTGTACCAAGCTCCAATTGGAGCCGCTCAGCCTCTTCCTGGTTGGGCATGCGCGCCCAGATGTCGTCCACCACGCGCACCTGCGCGTGCCCCAGCTCCCCGAGCACCCGATTGGCGCCCCGCTCGATGTCGCCGGGACGGGCGATCTCGGAGTTGGCCACCAGGTCCCGGGGAAAGTAGGAGTCGTTGGTGTTGTACGGCTGGCCGTCCACGAATCTCAGGCGGCGCCGCACCACCGCGAGCTGCCCGTCGGCCAGCTCCAGCCGGCTGGCGATCTCCTCGACCGGCGAGACGGTCAGCACCTCGATGTACTGACTGAAGGCGCGGCCCTCCTGCGTGACGGCGAACGCGAAGGCCTCCCGCAGCTCCCCCGCGGGTTGTGGCTCCAGCTCCCGCTGGGGATAGATGAGCAGCGGCCGGCGGTCCCTGACCACCGTGCCGCGTCGCGGCGTGCGTGTGACAAGTCCCTCATTCACCAGCTCACCGAGGGCCAACCTGACGGTGTTCCTGCTCACCCCATGGTCTTCCATGAGTTGTGCCTCAGTCGGCAGCTGCGCTCCGGGGCCGAGTATGCCGGAGTAGATGGCCCTTCGTAGCTCCGAAGCCACCTGCTGATACAGCACCGACCTTGCCACTTTCACCCCTTTTGTTCCAACAATTTAGACGATCTGGTTCTAGCAGGCCATCACCCCTTGACCGGACGGCATAGTCGGCCGCATCATCCATTCGTTGGTACAAATCCATCGAAAGGCCGGTGAGGGGGTGAGGGCCGGTGGTGCCGGTCCGCGCGGGTACGCCGTACCTGCCCTGGGAGAGCCCTTGCGAAGCAACACGTTTACTGCGTTACGCGGTGCGTCGCATGGGATTCACCCACATCAACCAGAGCAACGGGCGACCTGAGCATGGGGTACGGCACGTCCGACCCGGCCGGCATGGCAGAGCGCACTCCACCGCTCGCCGACCTCCGGAGTCCTCGCAAGAGGGTCACTCCCCCACCATCTCCGTGTGCGATCACTCGGCCTAGGACTCCATCCCTCGCCGGAGTCCTGGCGTCGCCGCACACGGGGCAGGAAGCGCGTCCTGGCGGGTCCCCCACGCCCGCCAGGGCGCGCGCTCCTACCCACCCCGATCACGGCCCGGCCGGCCGCCAGTCCAGGAGCACCACCCCGTCGCCCACCCTGGTGTGCACACCCCGCACCGCCTGCCCGCCCCGGGGCTCGTGAGCACCGCGCCAGTTCCCGTAGACGAAGCAGCTCGGCACCGCCGCCAGTCGCACCATCACCACGAGGTACGGCTCCGCGCCGCCGGGGGTGAACGCCTGATGGTTGACGATCCAGCTCTCCACCGTCCCCTCCGGCTCGATCGCCGCCCAGTGCGCGCCCTCGCGGTGACAGGCGGGACAGAAGGCCCTCGGCGGGAAGCGGAGGGTGTCGCAGGACGCGCAGCGCTGGACGGCGAACTCGCCCCGGGCCAGCAACTCCCACCACCCCGCCGAATCCCGATCCGGCACCGGAGCTGGTCTCTCACGCACGGCGGGCCTTTCTGCCGGAGGGCGCGCTCAGCCTTTGGTCAGGATGAGGGCGGAGGTGGCGGGCAGGATGTAGCCGGGCTGGGCGGTGGACAGGGCCACCTCGGCGCCGGGCACCTGGCGGTCGGCCGCGTCGCCACGGAGCTGGGAGACGGCCTCGGCGATGTGGTTGATGCCGTGCACGTAGCCCTCGGACAGGAAGCCGCCGTGCGTGTTGACCGGGAGCCGGCCGGCGGAGACCGCGTACGGGCCGCCCTCGCCTTTCGGGCAGAAGCCGTAGTCCTCCAGCTGGACGAGCACGGAGTAGGTGAAGCAGTCGTAGAGCTCCGCGACGTCGATGTCCGAGGGGCCCAGCCCGGCCTGGGCGTACAGGCGGGGCGCGAGGGCGGCGGCGGCGGAGGTGGTGGGGTCGGCGGCGCCGCCCGAGAGGTGCGAGGCGCCGCCGCCCCAGGCGGCGGCGGAGATGAGCACCGGCGGGCGGCGGAGGGTACGGGCGCGCTCGGCCGTGGTGATGACCAGGGCGCAGGCGCCGTCGGTCTCCAGGCAGCAGTCGAGGAGCCGGAACGGCTCGGCGATCCACCTGGCGGCCAGGTAGTCGTCGAGGGTGATGGGGGTGCGCATGAGGGCGCGCGGGTTCTTGGCGGCCGACGCGCGCTGGGTGACGGCGATGTGCCCGAAGTGCTCGGCTTTAGTGCCATATTTCAGCATGTGGGCGCGGGCGTACATGGCGTACTGCTGGGGTGGCGCGACGTAGCCGTACGGGGCCTGGAACTGGATCTCCGGGCTGACCGGCAGCCCCCGGCCGGTGCCGCCCATCCGGAACTCCGAGCGGGCGTTGATGGCCCGGTAGCAGACCACGGTCTCGGCCAGGCCCGCCGCCACCGCGAGCGCCGCCTGGCCGACCACGGCGTGCGAGACGCTGCCGCCGCCGAACTGGTCCAGGTGCCAGGTGGGATCGTGCACGCCCAGCGCGGGACCGACCACGGTGGGCGCCACGGAGTCCCCCACCCGATGAGTGGCCAGGCCGTCCACGTCGCCGGGGCCGAGTCCGGCGTCGTCGAGCGCGGCCATGATCGCGCGGCAGGCCAGGGTGAGCGTGCTGACGCCGGAGTCCCTGGTGAAGGCCGTGTATCCCACGCCGGCCACGGCCGTACGATCCCTGAATTCAAGCAAGCGCTTGGCCACATCGTCACGCTAGGCGGGAAATTCACGACATGTCAACGCGTCGCGCATTCCGCTTGACAGTCCTTCGGCCGCGCGCCTACCGTCCAAGCAAGCGCTTGGTATGATTACCGCGTCAGGGTGAAGAGGAGGCGACCATGGGCACGCACGCCGCCGGTCTGATCGCACCGGGAACGATCGCGCCGCACACGCCACCGACCGCGCTCGCGCCGGCCGGGGTGATCGCACCGGATCGGCGGGTCGCTGCCTTGACGCCTCGCCAGCGCAGCACTCGCAACGGAGCCGCCATGCCGACCGGCCCTTCCAGCGGCAGTTGCCGAGAAGACGGCCATCTCGACAGCAAGACGTTCCGGTCGGTGCTCGGCCGGTTCGCCACCGGAGTGGTGGCGATCACCGCCCTCGACCCCGTGGACGGCCGGCCGTACGGCCTGGCGGCCAACTCCTTCACCTCGGTGTCGCTGGATCCGCCGCTGGTGGCGTTCTGCGTGGCGCACACGAGCACGAGCTGGCCGCGGGTTCGGGGCGCGAAGGCGCTGACCGTGAACGTGCTGGCCGAGGACCAGCAGGCCGTCTGCGCCCAGCTGGCGTCCAGGGGCGGCGACAAGTTCGCCGGGCTGCGCTGGACCGGCTCCCCCGGCGGCAACCCGGTGCTCGACGGCGCGCTGGCCTGGATCGACTGCGTGGTGGAGGCCGAGCATCCGGCCGGCGACCACATGATCGTGGTGGCCCGGGTGCAGCAACTCGACACCCACGCCGACGGCGGCCCGCTGGTGTTCTACCGCGGCGGCTACGGCGGCTTCGTCGAGTGACCACCGGCCAGGCGACCGCCGGGTGAGGGACCGCCGGCCGGGTGGCCGGCGGTCGGGCGACCGCCAGGTGAACCGTGCTGGTCAGAACCGCGCCAGGCTAGGCGGAAGAGGCCGGCGGGATCTACTGTCCAAGGTATGGGCACACGCTCCTCGTTCCTGCTCGATGTCCTCATGGCGGAGTTCGGCGAATCGATCAAGCGTGATCCTCCCGCTTTCAGGAGGAAGTTCCGGAAGATGGCGGCCTCCCCCTTCGCGTTCTACCGGGGCAGCGCGTCCCTGTTCTACGCGGACCTGGCAGGGCCGTACGCCGACGACTCCTATCTCGACCCGGCCACCAGCAGGGTGTGGATCCACGGCGACCTGCACGCGGAGAACTTCGGCACCTACATGAACGCCTCGGGCGTGCTGGTGTTCAACGTCAACGACTTCGACGAGGCGTACGTCGGCCCGTACCTCTGGGATCTCAAGCGCTTCGCCGCGAGCGTGGCGCTGCTGGGCTACGCCAAGGCGCTGTCGGACGAGGTGATCGGCGGGCTCGTCGGCGGCTTCGCGGGGGCCTACCTGACCGAGCTGGCCGCCATCGCGCGCGGCGGCGACGACGCCATCGGGTCGCTCACGCTCGACACCACCTCCGGAGTGCTGCACCGGGTGCTGCAGACGGCCCGGCTGCGCACGCGGGTGGCGATGCTGGAGGTGGAGACGGTGGTCGAGGAGTACGACCGGCGCTTCGCGTTCATGGAAGGGCGCGAGCCCGTCGAAGCCGGGACCCGGGCGCAGGTGCTGGCGGCCTTCGAGGACTACCTGACGACGCTGCCGACGCCGTCGAGCCCGGTCGAGCACGTCATCAAGGACGTGGCGCTGCGCAAGGGCGTGGGCATCGGCTCGGCCGGGCTGCCCTCCTACAACCTGCTGCTGGAGGGCACGTCACAGGCGCTGGAGAACGACGTCATCCTCTACATGAAGCAGGCGCAGGTGCCGGCGGTGGCGCGCTACATCACCGATGAGAAGGTGACCCACTACTTCCGCCACCAGGGGCACCGGACCGCCGAGTCGCAGCGGGCGCTGCAGGCCTACGCCGATCCCTGGCTCGGCCACACCACGCTGGGCGGGGTGGGGCAGCTCGTGGCCGAGGTGTCGCCCTACTCCGCGGATCTGGACTGGGACGACGTCAGCGAGCCGGCGGAGCTGGAGGCGATCGTCCAGGACCTGGGCCGGGCCGTGGCGCGCATGCACTCGGTGGCCGACGACGAGTCCAGCCACGACCTGGTGAGCTTCTCCACCGAGGAGGCGATCGTGGCGGTGGTGGCCGACGACAGGGCCGGCTTCACCGAGGTGCTGGTGGACTTCGCGCACCGTTACGGGGCGCAGGCCCGCGAGGACCACCAGCGGTTCGTCGACCTGTTCCGCAACGGCCGGCTGCCCGGGGTCTGACTGGCAACCGACCGTTCGGTATGGCAAGCTTCCGAGACATGACTCTGTTCTCGGTGGAAGGCAAGACCGTCGTCGTCACGGGCGGTTCGCGCGGTATCGGACGCATGATCGCGGCCGGATTCGTCCAGGCGGGCGCGCACGTGCACATCTCCGCGCGCAAGGCCGCCGAGGTGGAGAAGACGGCCGCGGAGCTGGGCTGCTCCTCGGTGGTCGCGGACCTGTCCACCCCTGAAGGGGTGGAGGCGCTGGTGTCGGCCGTCGACGGGCCGGTGCACGTGCTGGTCAACAACGCGGGCGCCACCTGGGGCGCACCTCTGGCCGACTATCCAGAGCACGCCTTCGACAAGCTCTGGAACATCAACGTCAAGGGTGTCTTCTACGTGACCCAGCGCTTCCTGCCCCAGTTGCGCCAGGCGGCCGGCGCGGAGGACCCGGCGCGGGTGATCAACGTGGGCTCCATCGACGGGATCAGAGTGCCGGAGATGGACACCTTCGCCTACTCCTCCACCAAGTCGGCCGTCCACATGCTGACCAGGCACCTCGCCAAGCAGCTGGCCGCCGAGCACATCACGGTCAACGCGCTGGCCCCCGGCCCGTTCGAGTCCAAGATGATGGCCTTCGCTCTCGACGACCCGGCGACCCGTGCGGCCATCGCCGCCAGCATCCCCCTGGGCCGCATCGGCCACCCGGACGACATGGCCGGCGCGGCGATCTTCCTGGCCTCCCGCGCCGGCGCCTACCTGACCGGCACCGTCATCCCGGTCGACGGCGGCATCACCTGCTGATCAGCTCGCGCAGGGCCACGGCCAGGCGCGCCGCCGCCTCGGGCTCGGCCCGCAGATAGAGGTACGGCTCCGTCAGCTCGACCTCGATGACCGCCGGGCTGCCGTCATGAAGCCGGACCAGGTCGATCCTGGCGTACAGAAGGGCCTGAGGGATGGCGGCAAGCACCTTCTCCGCGAGTTCGACCTGGTCCGGGGCCGGGGTGCGCGACTGCGCCCGTACGCCGTCCGCGGCGGTCATGCCCGGAGCGAGCATCGGCGTGCGGCGGACGGCGTGGCTGAAGCGGCGGTTGAAATAGAGGAGCGAGGTCTCGCCCTCGGACTCGACCATGTCGAGGTAGGGCTGGACCATGGGCGTGCGCCCGGCGGCCTCCAGGGCGGCGGCGTGCGCCTGGGCGCGGTCGCGGTCGGCGGTCCTGATCGTGTCGCGGGCGCCGGCGGAGATCGCGGGCTTGACGACGTAGTCGTCCCAGAGCGGCAACTCCCGCGCCGACCAGTGGGTGGGCACGATCGGCACACCGAGGTCACGCAGGTAGGTCTTGTCGGTGTTGGCGTCAAGGACGGCGGCCGGATTCAGCAGCCGGGTGACGGACTCCACCCGCCGGGCCCAGGAGAGAAACTCGGCCCTGCGGTCCACGTAGTCCCAGACCGATCGGACCACGACGGCGTCATAGGCGGCCCAGTCGACGCCGGGATCGTCCCAGCGTTCGGGCCGGCCGTTGATTCCGGTCGCGTGCCAGGCATCGAGAGCCGGCGTCCGCTCGTCGTCATGGCCATCGGGGTCATCGAACGTCACATATGCGCAGGTAGTCATCCTGGCGATGGTACTGCCGAACCAGAAACGAGCCTGCGTGGGCACACGCCCCCGCGCTCCGCGCCGAGCGCGGGTGCGCGTGCCGGGGTCGGCTAGTCGACGCGGACGCCGAAGGCCGCCCGGCTGTCATCGGACGCGACAGCCGCGTTGCCGTTGATGTTGTTGACGTTGGTCGAGCTCCGGCCGCCGAAGTTGGCCGCGCCGATGTTGGCGAAGTTGTTGCCCGACTGCGAGGTCTCCTCGTTCCGGCTGGAGTTGCGGTTGTCCGTGTCGGCGAAGGCCGGGGCGGAGACGAGGGTGAGGCCCGCGGCGGCGACAACGACGAACCCGGTCACGCTGAGCTTCTTGATCATGTCGATTTCCTTCCACAGAGGTTAGGTCGAGAGTTCAGAGGCTCGCCGGGACAGTGGGCCCCGGCGGGAAACCGTGATCGGATCAGTAGAAGATGTAGGTCACGGCGATGCTGTCGTTCGTCGCGGTCGTGGCGATGCCGTTGATGTTGTTGACATTGGTCGACCAGCCCCAGCCCCGGTTGACCGCGCCGACGTTCGCGAAGTTGTTCCCCGACTGGGACGCTTCGGTGTTGCGGCTTGAGTTGCCGGCCCAGCTGTCCGCGTGCGCGGGGGCGGCCAGCAGCGTGACGCCCGCCGTGGCCGCGACCACGGCACCGGTGACGCACAGCTTTCTGATCACTTGAGCTCCTTCGCCGTTGGCTTCGAGGGGTGGCGGAACGCCAGGGCCCGAAGGCGTGCCACAACCCCCTTGACCTGTCTTGACCCATGAGGATCAAGGTCACAGCGACTATATAACCGTGAGTCATGAATCGGTAGCGTTAGGTAATCAGAACATTCTTCTGGCAAAGTCGCTGACAAGGGATGTCAGTGGTAGCGCCATAACGTCGACCGCATGATCTACGAGTTGAGGCGCTACACGCTGCACCCCGGCGAGCGGGACACGCTGATCGGATTGTTCGAGCGCGAGTTCGTGGAGACGCAGGAGAGCGCCGGGATGGACGTCGTCGGCCACTTCCGCGACCTCGACGCGCCCGACACCTTCCCCTGGCTACGGGCGTTCGCGGACATGGACAGCCGCAAGGCCGCCCTGTCCGCCTTCTACGGCGGGCCGGTCTGGAAGGCGCACCGGGACGCGGCCAACGCCACCATGATCGACTCCGACGACGTCCTCCTCCTGCGCCCGGCCGGCTACGGCTTCCGGCGGTCGCCGCGACCGCCCGTGGGGACCGCCGCACTGCCCTCCTCGGTGTACGTGGCCACGATCTGCCAGGTCGACCCGGACGCCACGGGGGCGTTCCACCAGTTCTTCGCCGAGCGGGCGGCACCGGTGCTGGCCGAGGGCGGGGCGGCGCCGGTCGCCTGCTTCGCGAGCGAGCACGCGGTCAACACCTTTCCGGCGCTGCCCGTACGTACAGGGGAGGAGGTTTTCGTGTGGTTCGCTCGGTTCGAGCGGGCGGAGGACGAGCGTGTGGTGGAGGTGCCGGCGCTGGAGGGGTTCCTCACCGCGGCGCCGCGGCGGCTGCGGCTCGCGCCGGCGGCTCGGTCGGCCCTGCGCTGAGGCGTTCAGAGCAGGTTGATGCCCCAGGAAACGTTCAGAGCACGTTGATGCCCCGGGAGGCGTTCAGAGCACGTTGATGCCCCGGGAGGCGTTCAGAGCACGTTGATGCCTCGGGCGGCCAGGATCGCGTCGGCCTGGGCCCTGTTGATGGTCGCGCCGGCGAAGGCGTGCAGCCTGGCGTCGTCGATCTCCCCGAGGTCGGCGCCGCGCAGGTCGGACCGGGTGAAGACGGTCTTCAGCAGCTTGGCGCCGCGCAGTCTGCAGTCGCTGAAGGTGGCCTCGGTGAAGTCGCAGCCGGACAGGTCGGCCTCGTCGAAGCGGACGCCCTCGATCACGTCGCCGCGCATCGAGCAGCCGCCGAGGTTGGCCAGGGTGAGGTTGGAGCGGGTGACCCTGAAGCCGGTGCCGCGCGAGCCGGTGAGCGAGGCGCCGATCAGCCGGCAGCCGGTGAAGGAGGCGTCGGTCAGCAGCGCGCCGCCGAACTGCGCGGCGGACAGGTCGACGCTGGTGAACGTCACGTCGATGAGGTCGGCGTCGCTGAACCTGACGCGCAGTCCGCCGCCGCCGGTGAAGACCGCCCCGTCGAGGTCGGCCTTGCGGAAGTCGGTCTGCTCCAGCACGCACGACTCGAACCGCGCCCCGGCCAGGGAGGCTCCCCACAGATCCGTCTCGGTGAGGTCGCACCCGCGAAAGACGTGCGTCTCGTCCGGCGCGAGCCGGTCCGTCAGGGACTTACGGGACAGATCCTCGCCGTCGAAGTTCACGGTGTCAGAGGCTACCGGTGATCACCTCGGCGGCGGCACGGCCGCAGACCATCGCGGAGCCGTACGTGGCGATGTGCACCGCGCCCAGGTCGGAGCGCTCGGGCAGGCCCATCTCCACCACGACGGCGTCCGGCCGGGCGCTCAGCAGGTGGCGCAGCGCCTCGCCCTGCCAGGGGTGGCGGTGCACGTCGCGGACCACGACCACGAGCGGGCGTCCGGCCGCGCCGGCGAGCAGGTCCTCGATCGCCGCGCCGGTGGCCTGACCGGCGGCGAACCTGGTCACGGTGGTGCCGGGCAGCAGCCCGGCCAGCGGTCCCGCCACCCCCCACGGGGTGCCCTTGTCGATGGCCAGGTTCATCTCCGGCGACAGCTCCAGCACGTGCGGGGCGGTGGTGAGCGGCAGCACGGCGGCGCTGGACCTGCGGGTGACGCGGACGGCGCGGCGGGCCGCGGTCAGGCCCAGGTGGCCGTTCGCGCCGGGGGCGCTGCCCGAGGAGGCGGTCCAGCCGGCCAGCTCGCGGACCCTGCGGGCGGCGTCCGCCAGGCGCTCCTCGGGCAGCAGTCCTTCGGTCACGGCGGCGGCGATCGCGTCGCGCACCCCGATCGCGGTCGCCTCATCGGCCCGCTCGCCGCCGACGCAGATGGCGTCGGCGCCGGCCGCGATGGCGCGGGCGGAGGCCCCGCCGATGCCGTGCACGCCGGAGACGGCGGCCATCTCGATTCCGTCGGTGACGATCATGCCGTCGAAGCCGAGCTCCTCGCGGAGCAGCCCGGTGAGCACCTTGGGGCTGAGCGTGGCGGGCAGCTCGGGATCGTAGGTGGGCACCAGGAGGTGGCCGGTCATGATGGACCGGACTCCCTCCTCGATGGCCGCGCGAAAGGGCCGCAGGGCGTCCTCGATCCCGCCGGAGGCCACCCTGGGCACGCCGTGGTGGGAGTCCACCGAGGTGTCGCCGTGGCCGGGGAAGTGCTTGGCGCACGCGGCCACGCCGACCGACTGCATGCCCCGGACGAAGGCCCGGGTGTGGCGGGAGACCAGGTCGGGGTCGGCGCCGAAGGCCCGCAGGCCGATGACGGGGTTGTCCGGGTTGGAGTTCACGTCGGCGGAGGGCGCGAAGTCGATGGTGATGCCGGCGGCGGCCAGGTCACGGGCCAGGTCCGCGGCGAGCGCCTCGGTCAGCGCCACGTCGTCCACCACGCCGAGCGCGTAGCCGCCGGGACGGGTGCTGCCGGTGCCGACTTCGAGCCGGGTCACCTCGCCGGTCTCCTCGTCGGTGCCGATCAGGGCGGCGGGGTTCTCCGCGCGCAGCGCCGCCGTCAGCCGGGCGACCTGGGCCGGATCGGCGATGTTGCGGGAGAACAGCACGACCCCGGCCAGGCCCTCGCCGAGCCTTCTGCGCACCCAGTCCGGCGGGGTGTGGCCGGCGAAACCCGGCAGGAGCACGGCGTCGGCCATGGCGAGGAGGTCACCGCTCTTGGACATGACTCGAAATCTAATAGGAAAGTTTCTTATTTGCTAGAGGCATTTTCGAACGTCAGCCCCTGTCCTCCCCGGACGAACTCCGTTCCGGTGCTCAGCGCGGCCCTGAAGCCTATCAAGCGCTTGGCCGCAGCGATGAGCTGGGCCGGACAGGTGAACAAGCGATTGCCTGAGGGCCCATAATGGGTACGTGACAACGCGAAAGAACTCCGCGGGCACCGCCACCCCGGCGAAGCGCCAGCGAGCGACCTCCTCGGGCGCCGCGTCCGAGCGCCGTGACCATCTCGTCAAGCTCGCGGCGGAGCTCTTCGCGCGCAAGGGCTTCCAGGCCACGACCGTCCGGGAGATCGCCGAAGAGGCGGGCATCCTGTCGGGCAGCCTCTATCACCACTTCGACTCCAAGGAGACGATCGTCGACGAGGTGCTTGCCACCTTCCTCGATGATCTCATCGCCCGCTACCGCGCGGCCCTCGAGACCGGCGGCGACCCGCGCACGGTCCTGTCGGAGATGGTGCGCATCGGCTTCGGCACGCTGGAGCCGCACCGCGCCGCGATCACCGTGATGCAGAACGACTGGAACTATCTCCAGCAGTTCGAGCGGTTCAACTACCTGGTGAAGGCCGAGGAGGAGGTGGAGCAGATGTGGGTCGCGCAGATCAAGGCGGGGCAGGGCGTCGGGCTCTTCCGCCCCGACGTCGATGCCAAGCTGACCTACCGGATGATCCGCGACACCATCTGGGTGGCGGTGCGCTGGTTCCGCCCCGGCGGCAGGCTCAACACGACCGGGCTGGCCGAGCACTACATCACCGTGCTGTTCGACGGGCTGGCCACCGGTGAGCGGACGTCCCAGCGAGCATGAGCCTCGGTGAGGCGGTGCGGCTGGCACTGCGGGAGGTCGCGGATCCGGTCAAGGCCGCCGCGATGCAGACGTACATGAAGTCCAAGATGCCCTTCCTCGGCGTGCAGGCGGGGCCGCGGCGGGCCGCGCTCAAGCGGGTGTTCGCCGCCCATCGGCTCGACAGCGCGCCCGAGTGGCGGCGGGCGGTGCTCGCGCTCTGGCGCGAGGCCGACTACCGCGAGGAGCTCTACGCGGCGATCCAGCTCACCGGCCATCACCTCTACCGCGACTACCAGACCCTCTACACGGTGCCGATGTACGAGGAGATGATCGTCAGCGGCGCCTGGTGGGATCTGGTGGACGAGCTGGCCACGCACCGGATCGGCGCCCTGCTCGCCGCGTTCCCCGACTCCATGCGGCCGCTGATGCTGCAGTGGGCGCACGAGGACGACCTGTGGAAGCGGCGCACCGCGATCCTGTGCCAGAACCGGTTCAAGGCCGCCACCGACACCGCGCTGCTGTTCGCCTGCATCGAGCCGAGCCTGTCGGACAACGACTTCTTCGCCCGCAAGGCGATCGGCTGGGCGCTGCGCGAGTACGCCAGGACCGACCCGCGCGAGGTGGTCCGCTACGTGCGGGTCAAGGGCCTCACTGGACTGAGCCGCCGCGAGGCGCTGAAGAACCTGCCGGTCACCTAGTCCACAGCGCGTCCTGTACGGCCTGCACCAGGGCGAGCAGCTCACCCGTGACGCGCTCCTTGGACCAGGCCAGCGCGTAGGTGATGCGCAGATCGGGCGCCTCCAGCGGGACGAACCTGACGTCGTCCCGCCGCACGGTCCTGACCAGGAGCTGCGGGATCGGCAGCAGTCCGGCGCCGGCGGCGACCAGGTCGAGCGCGGCGGCGAAGTCGTCGCCGGGCAGCAGCCGGCGGTGGCCGGGCAGCCCGGCCCAGGGCCTGCCCTCCGGGGTGAGCAGCGCGTGCCCGGCCAGGTCGGCGGGCACCAGCGCGGACCGGCCCGCCAGGACGTGCCCGGCGGGGACTGCGACATGGTCCACCGTGACGTGGAAGCGCGCCGCCGTGACGAACCTGACCGGCGCCGGGACGGCCAGGATCGCCGCCGAGACCTCGCCGGACTCCAGCGCCGCCGAGGCGGCCGCCCGCCCCGCCATGCGCAGCTCCACCCCGATCGCCGGGCTGCGGCTCGCCATCCTCCGAACGATCCGGGCGGCCAGCGCGCCGATGAGCGGAGGATAAGCAAGATGAATAGTAGGCCGGGCCAGCCGGGCCGCTTCCGCGGTGAACGCGGCGGCGGATTCGAGCACCTGCTCGGCATAGGGCAGCAGCGCCAGACCTTCGGCCGTCAGCCGGACCTCGCGGGCGGAGCGCTCGAAGAGCCTGACCCCGGCGGCTCGCTCCAGCCTGGTGATGGCCTGGCTCATGGCCGGCTGGGACATGCCCTGGTCGGCGGCGGCCGTCGAGAAGCTGAGCCGCGCGGCGACCCTGGCGAAGCACTGGATCTCCTTGAGCATAACCATCACCAATGCATGATGCAGGACGAGCGGCCGACTGTGCAGGATGCCTCCGTCTCGATCTATGACTTGAGGAGTCGTCGATGTCCCGTTTCCCGCAGTCCACTGTGCTCGGATATCCGAGGATCGGCCCGCGAAGGGAGCTGAAGCGGGCGCTGGAGTCCTACTGGGACGGCCGCACCGGCCGTGCCGAGCTCGACCGGGTGGGCGCCGCCCTCAGGGCGGACACCTGGCGCAGACTGGACGAGCTGGGTCTGGCGGCACTGCCGTCCAACACCTTCTCGCTCTATGACCAGGTGCTGGACACCGCTGTGCTGCTCGGCGCGGTGCCGGAGCGCTATCGGGACGCCGCCGACCCCTACTTCGCCATGGCGCGCGGCACCGAGGGGCTCGCGCCGCTGCGGATGACCAAGTGGTTCGACACGAACTATCACTACATCGTGCCGGAGGTCGGCCCGGAGACGGTCTTCAAGCTGGACGCCGCCAAGCCGCTCGCCGAGCTGCGGCAGGCGCGCGAGCTGGGGTTCGAGACGCGGCCCGTGGTGATCGGGCCGGTCACGTTCCTGCTGCTGTCGGCGGACCCGGCCGCGGCGCTGGACCGCCTGGACGACGTGCTGGCCTGCTACGAGGAGCTGCTGGGCGCGCTGGCCGCCGAGGGCGTGGCGTGGGTGCAGCTCGACGAGCCGGCGCTGGTGGCCGACCGCACCCCGGACGAGCTGGCCGCCGTGCGTACCGCCTACGAGCGGCTCGCAGGCGTGGCGGCGCGGCCCGCCCTGTTCGTCGCCTCCTACTTCGGCCACCTGGGCGAGGCGCTGCCGGTGCTGGCCGCCACCGCCGTGGAAGCCATCGGGGTCGACCTGGTGAACGGCGCGCCGGACGGGCTCGCGGCGCTGGCGGGCAAGACGGTGGTCGCGGGCGTGGTGTCGGGCCGCGAGGTGTGGCGGACGGCTCCGGAGCGGGCCGCGCACGCGCTGCGCACCGTGGCTCAGCATGCCGGGCAGGTGGTGGTCAGCACGTCCTGCTCGCTCCTGCACGTACCGTACGACCTGCGCGACGAGCCGGACCTGGACCCGGAGCTGACCGCGCGGCTGGCGTTCGCCGAGCAGAAGGTGGCCGAGGTCGTCGAGCTGGCGCGCACCGGCTTCGACGGGCCGGAGCCGGTCGAGCGCGCGGCGCCGAGCGCGCGGCCGGAGCCGGTCGAGCGGCGCAGCCCGTACGAGGTGCGGGCGGCGGCGCAGGCCGCGCACCTGCGGCTGCCGGTGCTGCCGATCACCACGATCGGGTCGTTCCCGCAGACCGGCGAGCTGCGCCAGGCCCGCGCGGCCCTGGCGGCGGGCACGCTGGCCGCCGGGGACTACGAGCGCCTGGTGGAGGCCGAGATCGAGCGGGTCGTACGGCTGCAGGAGCGGCTCGGGCTGGACGTGCTCGTGCACGGTGAGCCGGAGCGCAACGACATGGTGCAGTACTTCGCCGAGCACCTCGACGGCTTCGCCGTCACCAGGAACGGCTGGGTCCAGTCCTACGGCTCCCGCTGCACCAAGCCGCCGATCCTGCACGGCGACGTGGCCCGGCCCGAGCCGATCACCGTGCGCTGGGCCCGGCACGCCCGATCGCTCACCGGCAAGCCGGTCAAGGGCATGCTCACCGGGCCGGTCACGATCGTGGCCTGGTCGTTCGTCCGCGACGACCTGCCGCTGCGCGAGGTGACCTTCCAGGTGGCGGACGCGGTGCGCGAGGAGGTGCGCGACCTGGAGGCGGCGGGGCTGTCGATCATCCAGGTGGACGAGCCCGCGCTGCGCGAGCTGCTGCCGCTGCGCCGCGCCGGGCAGGCCGGTTATCTGGAGTGGGCGGTGGCCGCCTACCGCCGGGCCACCTCGGGGGCGGGTGACAGCACACAGATCCACACGCACCTGTGCTACTCCGACGCCGGCGAGATCCTGGCCGCCATCGACGGGCTGGACGCCGACGTGACGACGATCGAGTCGGCCCGGTCCGGGGCGCGGATCCTGGACGCGGTCGGCTCCTTCGGCCGCGGGCTGGGGCCGGGCGTGTACGACATCCACTCGCCCCGGGTGCCCTCCGGCGCGGAGGTCGAGGAGCTGCTGCGCAGGACGCTGGCGACGCTGCCCGCCGAGCGGGTCTGGGTCAACCCGGACTGCGGGCTGAAGACCCGCACCTACGAGCAGGTGGAGGCGGCACTGGCCAACGTGGCGGCGGCGACCGCCAAACTGCGCGCCGAGCTCACCGCCCGTGGCGCTCGGTGAACGCCTCCGTGGTCATACCGGCGTACCGCCACAACATCGTCCTCTGTCAATAAAACGTACAATTCCGCTGTGAAAGACTCCGAGGCAGCGGACGTGCTCAGCCTGCGGCGCCACAATCTCTCCCTTGTTCTGCACCACCTGCGCGATCACGGGCAGAGCTCCAGGATCGAGGTGTCCGGGGACACCGGGCTGGGCGCCGGCGCGGTCACCAGCCTGGTCGGCGAGCTGATCGGCTACGGGCTGGCCGAGGAGGTGGGGCTGCGCGGCACCGGCTCGGCCGGGCGGCCCCGGCGGCTGCTGACGCTCGGGCACAACTCGGTGGCGGCCGTCGGCGTCCGGCTCGATCCGACGTTCATCTCGGTGCGGGTCACCGATCTGGCCGAGCGCGAGCGCTATCAGGAGCAGGCGCCGCACGGGCTGACCGCGCCGACGGTGGACGAGGCGGCCAAGGCGCTGGCCGAGCGGGTCACGCTGGCGGTGGGCGACTGGCACGCGCGGACCGTGTCGGTCGTGGTGGCCGTGCCCGGGTGGACGGACCGGGGCATCGTGACCAGCGTGCCGTTCGGGTGGCGGCTCGCGCCGCTGCTGGCGGCCCTGCACGAGCACCTCCCCGGGATCGGGCCGGTCGCCCTGGTCAACGACGGCAACCTGGAGACCTGGGCCGAGTACCAGTCGCTGCGCCTGACCGGGGTGCGCGACCTGATCTACCTGGCGGGCGGGCTCGGCGCCGGCGGCGGGGTCGTGGTGGACGGCCGCCTGGTGTACGGGGCGCACGGGGCGGCGGGCGAGCTCGGTCACCTGGAGGTCGAGCCGGGCGGGCTCCCCTGCCCCTGCGGCCGGCGCGGCTGCCTGGAGCGTTACGTGTCGCTGCAGGCGCTGCTGGAGCGCACCGGCATCGGCGAGCACGAGCGGGGCGTGGAGGAGATCGCCGAGCGGGCCGAGCGGGGAGACCCCGCCACCCTGCGGGCGCTGAGGGAGGCCGCCGAGCGGATCCACTCGGTCGTCATGAACGCTCGCATGCTGCTGAACCCGCAGGTGGTCGTCCTCGGCGGGCACTTCGGCAGGCTGGTGAAGTGGCTCGGGCCGGTGATCGCGCAGGACACGCTGCGGGTCTCGCCGCCGTTCGAGGTGCGCGCCGCGGGCCATGGACGCGACGCCGCGCTGCACGGCGCCACCTGTTTCGCGGCGGCGGCCATCCTGGACGACCCGCTGCTGGTCACCCGGCCCACATGAATGCGCCCTACTTGAGCGCCCCCATGGTCAGGCCCGACTGGATCTGCCGCTGGAAGATCGTGTAGACGACCAGCATCGGCAGGATGGCCAGCGTCAGCGCGGCGAACAGGGCGGCCCAGTCGGAGTCGTACCCGGCGGCCGTGGAGATGTCCGCGATGCCCTGCGTGAGCACCCACTTGTCCCGCTCTTGCAGCAGCACCAGCGGGAGCTGGTACTGGTTCCACTGGCCCAGGATGTTGAAGATGGTGATGCTCACCAGGCCCGGCCTGGCCATCGGCAGCATGATCTGGAAGAAGACGCGGGTGTGCGACGCGCCGTCCACCATGGCCGCCTCCCCCACCGCCGTGGGCAGCGTACGGAAGAACGCCGCCAGGAAGAACACCGTGAACGGCATCGAGTAGGCGATGTAGACCAGCACCAGGCCCGCGTGCGTGTTGAGCCCGATGAACGGCCCGACCAGCGGCACGTTGCCCATGTTCTGCACCACGAAGAACAGCGGCGTCAGCGCCAGATAGACCGGGAAGGCCAGGCCGGAGACGAACAGCAGGTAGACGGCTCGGTTGCCGCGGAAGGAGTAGCGGGCCAGCACGTAGGCGGCCATCGCGCCGCACAGCATGGTGCCGAACGTGCTGAAGGTCACCACCACGACACTGTTGAGCATGTACTGGCCGATGTGCGCCTGCTCCCAGGCCCGCGCGAAGTTGTCCCACCGCAGGGTGGCGGGCAGCGACCAGGCGTTGCCGAAGATCTCGTCCTCGCTCTTGACCGAGGCCAGGAACGTCCACAGGATCGGCACCAGCGTCAGCACGGTCCACAGCAGCAGCGCCAGGTGCGACAGCATCGCCATCGGCCCCAGCCGCCGCCGGGTCTCCTGCCGGGCCAGCTTGCGGGAGTTCGCGACCGTCCACGAGGTCATCTCTAGTACTCGATTCTTTCGCGACGCGACAGGCGCAGCGACAGGATGGCGAAGCCGATGGTGAAGAAGAACATCACGACGCCCAGCGCCGAGGCGTAGCCGAAGCGGAAGTGCTGGAAGGCGTTGCGGTAGATCTCGGTGGCCATGACCGTGGTGGAGAAGTCCGGGCCGCCGTGCTGGTCCGTCATCACCCACACGATCGCGAACACGTCCATCGCCAGGATGCCGAGGTAGACCCAGGCCACCTGCACGGTGTCCCAGAGCAGCGGCAGCGTGATCCGGAAGAACAGGCTGACCCGCCCGGCCCCGTCGATCTGCGCCGCCTCGAACATGTCCCGCGGGATGGAGGCGAGCCCGGCCGAGAAGAGCACCACGTAGAAGCCGACCGCCTGCCACACCATGACGCCGAGCACCGACCAGAACGCGACGTCCGGATCGGACAGGAAGCCCACCGGCCCCGCCCCGAGCGCCATCAGCGGCCCGTTCAGCATGCCGCTGCCGTCGGGCCGGAACACCTGCTGGAACAGCACCGCGACCACGGTCACGGCCAGCACCTGCGGGAAGAAGAACAGCACCCGGTAGAACTTCGACCCGGCGACCCCGCCCACGCCCCGCCCTTCGCTGCCCACGTTGAGCAGGAACGCGAAGAACAGGGCGATGACGATCGTCACCAGCGGCAGCAGCACGAGGAGCGCCGCGTTGTGCGTGACCGCCTTCCAGAAGACCCCGTCGGAGAAGAGCCTGACGAAGTTGTCCAGCCCGATGAAGTTCGGGGTGGCGGTCACGCCTCGCCAGTCGGTCATCGCGATGTAGAACGCCTGGGCGTACGGCGAGATGACGTAGACCAGGTAGAGCGTCACCGGGGCCGCCAGGAACGCGGTGATGAACAGGCCCCGGCGATAGGTGTTGAACATCAGCGCCTGTATTTCTTGATCGAGGAGTCGTTCTTGATCTCATCCGCCTTCTTCTGCAGGCGCTGCACGTACTCCTCGGGCGTGACTCCGCCGCTCATGAGCTGGCCGGTGGCGGCGACGGCCTCGTCGTGGAGCTGGGCGTACCAGGTGCGCCAGCGGTAGTAGACGGTGTTGGCGCCGGCGGCGGCGATCGCCGCCGTGGCGCTCTTCGCGCCGGGCGACAGCTCCCGCCCCTCCCCCGCGCCCTTGACCACCGACACGGTACGGACCAGCTCGCTGAAGTCGCCGGCCGCCTTCTTCGACAGCATGGCCCGCAGGTACTCCATGCCGCCCTGCGGGTTGGCGCCCTTCGACGGGACGATGAACGACTCGCCCGGCTGGGTGTGCAGGGTGCCGTGCGGCATCTTGTCGGAGGCGGTGAAGTCGGGGATGGGGAACATGCCGTACTCGAAGTCGTCGGGGGTGGTGGTCTTCTGCTCGTTCTCCAGCCACGACCCGGACGGCAGCATGGCCACCTGGTATTTGTTCTGCGCCGTCTGGGTCTGGACGTGGTCCAGGCCGGCGGTGCCCTCCATCAGATACTTGGCGCCGACCTCGGCCCAGGCGGTGGCGGCCGTCTTCATCGGCTCGCTGGACCAGGCGCCGTCCTCGAGGTTGTCGATGTTGACCAGGACCTCGTTGCCGCCGATCTTCGCGGCCATGGTGAGCAGCGGCTCGTAGAGATATTGCGGGTGCTTGCCGGCGTAGGTGAACGGCGCCATCTTGCCCGACTTCTTGATCGTCTCGCACAGCTTGAGGAACTCGTCCCAGGTCGTCGGCGCCGTCCAGCCGTTGTCCCGGAAGGCCTTCTGGGAGTACCAGATGCCGTGGATGTAGTTGACGTAGCCCAGCACGCTGAACTTGCCGTCGTAGGTGCCGAACTCGACCACCGCCGGGTCGAGGATGTCCCTGACCTTGACGGCGGGGTCGTCCCAGCTCGGCGCGTCCAGCATCGGGGTGAGGTCCTGCAACTGGCCGTCCTGGGCCAGCGCGCCCATGTCCATGGCGTTGGCGCCGGAGTTGTCGATGACGTCCGGCGGGTTGCCGCCGGCGAACCTCGGCTGCAGGACCTTGGTGATCTCCTTGGTGGCGTTGTGCTTGATCGCCGCGTCCGGATACTTCGTCTTGAACAGCGGCTGGTGGATGTCGGTGGCGTAGGCGTCGCCGAAACCGCCGTCGAAGATCCACACCTCCAGCGGCTTCTTGGCGTCCACGCCGAACGGGTTGGCGGCGCTGGTCGCGAGCGGGGCCGCCGACGAGGCGGGGGCCTGGCTCTGCGGGGTGGCGCACGCGGCGAGCGCGCCCGCCACGGGGGCGATGGCGGCGGCACGCAGGAGCGCGCGCCGGGTGATGCTGTGGGGGGTGTTGGTCATGTGAACTACTCCTGACTGGTCAAGCTCCACGTCTGATGCGTCCCGCGTAACGGCTCTCTAAGGCCTTGTTGTGCTCGTCGCCGCCGGTAACGTTTACCGACAGGTAGACCGGAGGCGTCTCACCCAGCTCCACCAGCAGGTCCACGGCCTCGGTGACGACCATCTGGGCCAGCAGCGCCGAGGTGATCGTGGAGACCGCGCCGTAGCTGCCGCCGCCGGGCAACTCCATGAGGGCGTCGCCGTACGGCGCGCCGTTGTCCAGCACGATGTCGGCCAGGTCCAGCAGCTTGCCGCCCGACGGGTGCCGGGAGGTCATCTGGATGCTGTGCTTGACCGAAGTGATCGCGATCAACTGGTGGCCGCGCTCCTTGACGATCGAGGCCAGCTCGACCACCGTGCCGTTCACGCCCGAGCTGGAAACCAGCACGAACACGTCCTGCGGCGCGACCGGCGCCAGCTCGTAGATCCGGTGTGCGACCGCCGGATCGCGTTCGAGCTCGGGGGTGAGCACACTGGCCGGTTCGCCGCCGTACAGGACCAGGTCTTTGGGCGTGAGCCGGTTGCTCGGCACCAGGCCGCCCGCCCGGCCCGCGATCTCCATGGCGATGGCCTCGGAGTGCCCCGACCCGAACGCGTTGACCACGCCGCCCGCCCGCAGCGACGCCACGACGGCCGCCGCCGCGCGCCGCACCGGCTCCTCCTGCGTCCCGGCGACCTGACGGGCCAGCTCCAGGGCCATGGATGCGTACGTCATCTAGCCTCTCTCCACGCGGTGGCTCTCCACTGCGCTGATCGTGAGCTCGAACGCCTGGTTGGTGCGCTCGTAGGTGCGCTGGGCGACCGCCACGTAGACGGCGTCGAGCACGAACAGCTGCGAGTGGACCGCGGCCAGCCCGCCGAGCCGGAACGTGGTCTCCCTGCTGGCCGTCGTCAGCACCAGGTCGGCGAGCTCAGCCAGCGGGGAGCGGGCGAAGGAGGTGACGGCGACCGTCCTGGCGCCGTGGCTGCCGGCCTCGGCCAGCGCCTCCATGACCTCGCGGGTGCGGCCGCGGTGGCTGATGCCGATCGCGATGTCCTCGGCGGTCATCAGGGCCGCCTCCGACAGGGCGACGTGCGCGTCGCCCGCGCTCCAACACGGGATGCCGATGCGCCGCAGCCGGCCCTCCAGCATGGTCGCGACGTTGCCGCTGGTGGAGACGCCGACCAGGAGCACCCTGCGGGCGGCGATGATGTCGTCGGCGACCTTGGCCACCACGCCCGGGTCGAGCAGGGCGGCGGTGTCCTGAATGAGCCGGGTGTCGGCGGCGGCCATCACCTCGATGGCCGCGTCGATCGGGTCGTCGGGGCCGATCTCGTGCCCCACGCCGGCGCCCCAGCCCGCCTGGGCGGCTCTGCCGGTCTCGGTGGCCAGCGCCACCCGCAGCTCGGCGTAGCCGGTGAAGCCGAAGGAGCGGCAGAACCGCGTCACGGTCGCGGGCGAGCTGCCCGCGCGCTCGGCCAGGGTGATGATGGTCGACCTGGCGGCCTCCGCCGGATCCGCGAGGATGACCTCGCCGACCCGGCGCAACGCCTCGGGCAGGCCGGACAGCTCGGTGGCGATGCGTCCCAGTGCTCCTGAAGTCACGAATATTCCTTCCGGATATCGCGTCTTCTGGCGAAAATTATTCTTGCAAAGCGGTCATGTCAAGACCCACAATCTGATCGTGACGTATTCGCTCGTAGTCGGAGTCGACGCCGGCGCCACCTCCACCCGGGTCGCGGTGCACACCCTCGACGGCACCCGCGTCGGCTACGCCACCGGGGCTGCCGGCAACCCCAGCGCGCACGGCCTGGCCAAGGCGGTGACCGCCATCGGCGACACCCTGCGCGAGGCGCTGACCGGCCAGGACGGCTCCCGTGTGGTGGCGTCCCTGGCCGGGGTCGCCGGGCACGTCCAGTCGATGGCGCCCGCGCTGGGCAAGGTCTGGGCCGACCTGCGCATCCCGACCGGCCCCCGGCTCACGGGTGACGTGACGATCGCGTACGTGGCGGGCACGCCCGAGCCGGACGGCTCGCTGCTGCTGTCGGGCACGGGCGCGGTGGCGGCCCGGATCGCCGGTTACGAGATGGTGGCCATCGCCGACGGGCTCGGCTGGCTGCTCGGCGACGAGGGCTCCGGCTTCTGGATCGGCCGCGCCGCCGCCAAGGCCGTCGCCGCGTCCCTCGACCGCGGCTCCTTCGCCGGCCTGCTCACCGAGCTGGTGCTGGAGCACTTCCTCGGCGCCGAGCGCCGCTCCGCGCCGCGCGACACCGCCGATCGTCTCGTACGGCTCGCGCAGGCGGACCACATGCGGCTGGCCGCGCTGTCGACCCTGGTGAGCCGGGCCGCCTCGGCGGGCGACCCGATGGCCCTCGGGATCGCCCGCGAGGCGGCCGATCACCTGGTCGCCACGGTCAGGCGGGTGCACGTCTCCGGTCCGGTGGTGCTCGCGGGGAGCGTGCTGACGAACGAAGGTCCGGTACGGCAGGGCGTCCAGGAGTCGCTGGCCGACCAGGAGGTGGCGACGGCGCGGGACATCGCGGGGGCGGCGGCCTGGCTGGCCACCCGCGACCTGCTGCCGGAGGAGGAGCGGAAGGCCGCGCACGCCCGTTTCACCCCTTGATCGCCCCCGCTGTCATGCCCGTGCCCACGCGGCGCTGCAGGAAGAGGAAGAGCAGCAGCGCCGGGAGCGCGAAGAGGCTGGCGGCGGCCATGGTCGCGCCCCAGTCGGTGCCGAAGACGTCGCGGAAGGACGACAGCCAGACGGGCAGCGTCCGTTTGTCGTGGTCCTTGATGATCAGCACGTTGACGAAGGCGAACTCGTTCCAGGCGGTGATGAACCCGAACAGCGACGTCGCCATCAACCCGGGCGCGAGCAGCGGGAAGACCACCCTGCGGAACGCCACGAGCCGGCTGCACCCGTCGACCTGGGCCGCCTCCTCCAGCTCAGGCGGGATCGCGGCGAGGAACCCGCGCAGGGCGACGATCGTGAACGGCAGCGTGATCATGAAGTAGACCCCGGTCAGCATGGCCAGCGAGTCGAGCAACTCGGTGTCCCTGGCGATGATGAACACCGGCACCAGCAGCGCCTCCCACGGCGCCATCTGCGCGGCGAACACCATGACCACGAACGCGCCCCTCCCCCGCCACCGCATCCGGGCCACCGCGAACGCCGCCAGCAGCGCCACGACCAGCGCGAGCAGCACGGCGACCACGGTCACCAGCAGGCTGTTGCGCCAGAAGGTCCAGAACCCGGGCGCGCTCACGGCGGTCGCGAAATGCTCCAGCGTGGGGGCCGCAGGCCAGAACGTCGGGGTCTCCGACTGGATGTCCCGGGTCGGCTTGAACGCCGTCAGGAACATCCAATAGACCGGGAAGATCGTCACCAGCAGTACGGCCAGCGCCGCGGCGTTGAGCGTGAGCCTTCTCATGAGCGGACCATCCGTCGCAGGTTGCTGATCAGGGCCACGGCGAGGATGCCGACCGTGAGCAGGGCGACCGCCGAGCCCAGGTCGTAGCGGTGCAGCACCCGGGCCACCTTGAACGCGTAGATCGGCAGGGTGGTGGTGGCGTCGCCGGGGCCGCCCTGGCTGAGCACCCAGATCTGCGGGAAGCACTTGGCCACCCAGATCACCTCCAGCGCGGTGATCAGCGCGAAGAGCTGCCGGAGGATCGGTACGGTGATCTTCCAGAAGACCTGCCAGCCGGTGCCGCCGTCGATCCTGGCGGACTCGTACAGCTCGGCCGGGATCGTGGTCAGACCCGCGTAGAGGGTGAGCGCGGCGAACGGCACCGACTGCCAGACGACCAGGAGGACCAGGACGGCGAAGGTCGCATTGCCGTTCGCGAACCAGGTGTAGCCGTCGAAGGAGCCGAGGCCGAGCGTGGTCAGCAGCCAGTTGACGACGCCGAGCTCCGACTGGAACAGCCACTGGAAGATCGTGGTGGCCGCGATCACCGGCGTGGCCCAGGCCAGGGCGAGCGCGCTCATCAGGGCCAGGCGCATGCCGCGCCGCAGCCGGACGAGCATCAGCGCGACGCCGGTGGCCAGCACCACGATGAGCGCCACGTTGATCGCGGTCCAGACGACCGTGCGCAGCAGCACCTGCCAGAACTCGGCGCCGCCCAGCAGCTCCTGGTAGTTCTCCAGGCCGACGAGCGCGGCGCCGCCCCTGATGAGCTCGCCCATCCGGAAGTGCTGGAGCGAGATCACGGCCGCCTTGAGCAGCGGGTAAAGGAGGAGGAAGGCCCCACCCGCCACCGTTGGCGCGATGAGCAGGTAGGGCCACAGGGAGCGGGTCCGCAACTCAGGACCCGCTGTTGAGTGTCGTGGTGATGGAGTCGGAGACCTTCTTGGCCTCGGTGGCGGGGTCGGCGCCGGTGAGCACCGCGGTCATGTACTGCTTGATGACCGAGGTGGCCTCGACGGCCGCCCAGTTGGGGGTGTTCGGGGTGGCCCGGCCGACGGCGGCGCCGGCCGCCATCGCGGCGGTGCCCTCGTCCCCGGACAGCACCGAGGCCAGCGACGTGCGGTTGGGCACGAAGCTCATGGCCTTGGCCAGCTCGGTCTGGAACTGCTCGCCGGCCAGCTCCTTGATCACTTCGTAGGCCTCGTCCTGGTGCTGGGCGGCGGCCGGGACGATGAGGTCGGAGCCGCCGGTGAAGACGGCGCCTGGCTTGTCGGCGGTCTTGCCGGGGATCGGGAAGACGCCCAGCTTGCCCTTGAGCTCCGGCTCGACCTCCAGGACGCGGGCGGCGATGCCGGGGACGGCGATGATCTGCGCCGTCTTGCCCTGGGCGAACACCTCATGCTGGGGCGGGTTGGCCTCGTCGGCCTCCTTGGGGCCCTTGCCGAGAGCCTGGAGGCGCTTGTAGAAGTCCATTCCGGCCAGCGCCTGGGGCGTGTCCAGTGCGCCTCGCCACGTGTCACCTTCTTGTACGGCAAGGTCGCCGCCCTCGTCCCAGACGAACCCGGCGAGCGCGTACCAGGTCTGGCCGGGGAGGTAGATGCCCTGGTTACCGCCCTTGTTCAGCTTTTCCGTGATATTTAGCCATTCGTCCCTTGTTTTGGGTGCGGCGTCGATGCCGGCCTTGGTGAACAGGTCCTTGTTGTAGACGACGACCCGGTTGGCCGCGTACCACGGGACGCCGTACTGCTTGCCGTCGATGTTGCCCGGCTGGGCCAGGCCGGGCAGCCAGTCCTCGCCCTTGAGGTCGGCGACCTTGGCGGTGAGGTCGGTGACGCCGCCGCTGGCCGCGTACTGCGCCACCTGGGTGTTGCCCACCTCGATCACGTCGGGGGCGTCGGTGCTGGCCAGCGCGGCGGTCACCCGCTCGCCGATGCCGTCCCACGCCTGGATCTGCAGGTCGAGGTCTGTTTTCGGATGGGCGGTCTCGTAGCGGGTCTCGAACGTCTTCAGCAGGTCCTGCGTGACGCTGCCGTCCATGATCCAGACGGCCAGCTTGACCGGGCCGCTGCTCGCCGGGGCGCCTGTGCTCGCGCCCGAGCCGCACGCCGCCGTGGCCAGGGCCAGTGCCGCCACCGCGGCGGTGAGTCGGTGCTTCATGGTGCCTTCTCGCTACGGGTTGGGGACGGTGTCACGGAAGGCGGTGCCCTCGGCGCGGAGGTCGTTGACCCGGGTCAGCACGCCGGGGGGCGAGACGACCTCGTTCTTGGCGTGGTAGACCCAGTCGACCTGCTGGCGGTAGGTGCGGGTGCCGGTGGCGGCCTGGAGGTCGATGAACCACTGGTTGAACATGATCCACTGGGGGGTCTCGGGGTAGTAGATGCCGCTGTGGTCGGCGAACAGCCGGCCGTCGACGTAGTACTTGATGTGGCCGCCGGACACCTGGATCACCAGGTCATGCCAGCCGGCGAAGCTGGCGCGCTCGTCGGTGTGGGTGTTCACCGCCTGCCACGGCTCGGCCTGGTAGGTCTCCCAGCTCGTGGTGTAGAGGATGTTGGACGGCTCGCCCCAGCCGCCGTTCGGCAGATACTCGAAGTCGAGCTCGCCGTAGTCAGGGTCCAGGTTGAAGCGGAGCGGGGTGATGGTGAAGAACGTCTGTACGACGTGCTCGCCGTCGGGGCCGCTGGTCGGGGCGTCGGCGAAGCGCACGCGGGCGCCGTACGTACCCTCGAAGAACTTGCGGTTGGCGGTGGAGAGCTCGGTGTGGACGGTGCCCGAGTTGGTGCCGTTCGTCGAGGAGTCCAAGGTGAGCAGGCCGCTGGGGAAGGTGATCGCCGACGGGGACCAGGTGGCGCCTGGCACGCCGGGGCCGCCCGAGCTGCCGCGCACGGTCCAGCCGCGCTGCGCCAGCCTGGGGTCGCTGGAGTTCGTGTACGTGAAATCGTCGAACAGGACGCCGCCAGGGCCGGGTGGGTCGGTCGGGTCGGGGTCCGGGTCGGGGTCGCTGCCTGATGGGTCGCCCCAGGCCAGCTCGCCGTTCACGTAGACGGTGATCTTGTTCCAGTTGGCGTAGGAGGTCTGGGGGCCGTAGGAGGGGTCGTCGCTCTGGGTGAAGCTCTGCCAGTCGGCTCGATAGAAGCGCAGTTGGAGGTCTCGGGTGGTGGCGCCGGGGGCCAGTTGACCTGCGGTGAAGCCGATCTCTAGGTACTGGGCGTCGGCTGATTGGGGGACGAAGTGGCCCGTGACCGTTGAGCAGGAGATCACTGCCCAGGAGCAGGCGAAGCGGTAGGTCTCGGTGCCTTTGAGGTAGTAGCGGATCTTGACCTGGTTGAGGGGGATGGTGGTGGTGCCGTCGTTGAAGAGCTGGAGCCAGGGCTCGGCTTGGGCGGTGGTGGCGCCGGGGGCGCTGGTTCGGTACTGGAGGCGGATGGCCTGGGCGGCGTTGGCGGGGTTGGCGATGGTCAGGGTGGCGATCAGAGCCAGGGGGGTGGCTAAGGACAGCAGGATTTTTCGGAAATTTCGCGACATGGGTGGGGTTCTCCTTGGTTGAACGGCCCCCGAATGTGCGGCATGCCAAACAGAGCTGTCGTGCGGCTTGGTGCGGCTCTCGTACGTCGTCGTGCGTCGTCGTGCGCTTCGTGCGCTTCGTGCGCTTCGTGCGCCGGAGTGGTGGTCGGGCTGGCGTGGCCGGGGGCGGGGTCAGGCGCCTCGGCGGATGCGGCCCTCGTACAGGGCTTCGAGCTTGAGGTTGTGCGCGTCGCCCTCCGGCACGTTGGCCGAGAGGTAGATCGGGGGGACCTGTCCGGCTTTGAGGAGGTTGCTCACGGTCTGGGCCACGACGAGTTGGGCGAGGAGGGCTGAGGTGATGGTGGAGACGGCACCTGTCGCGCCTCCGCCTGGCAGGGGGAGCACGGCGTCGCCGTACGGGGCGCGGTTGTCGAGGATGACGTCGGCCAGGTCGGTGAGTTTGCGGCCCGAGGGGTGGCGGGAGGGGACCGCGTCGCTGTGCGCGTGCGAGGTGATGGCGATCAGGGGGTGGCCGCGCTCCTTGACCAGGGTGGCGAGCTCGACCACGACGCCGTTCACGCCGGAGTTGGAGATGATCACGAAGAGGTCGTGGTCGTGGACGGGGGCGTGGTCCAGGATGGTGTGGGCCACGGCCGGGTCGCGTTCGAGGTCGTAGCGGTCCAGCTCGGATCTGGGGGCGCCGCCGTACAGGACGATGTCCCTGAGCGCGAGCCGGTTCGTCGGGACGAGGCCGCCGGCGCGGCCGGCGATCTCCATGGCGACGGCCTCGGAGTGGCCGGAGCCGAACGCCTGGATGACGCCGCCCTTGGTCAGCGCCTGGGTGAAGAGGTCGGCGGCCTGGTGGATGGCCGGGTCTTTCGGGATCTCCTGGACGAGGTGGGCGATGTGCTCGGCGAATGCGTCCGGATTTATCGTCATATATCTCCTTCTGGCAGGCGATGTCCCTGCACGGCTCTGACCGTGACATCGAACGCCTGCCTGGTCCGCTCGTACGTACGCTGCGCGACCGACACGTACACCACGTCCAGCACGAGCAGCTGCGAGTGGATCGCGGCGAACCCGTCGGCCCTGAACGTCGTCTCCCTGCTGGAGGTGGTCAGCACCAGCTCCGCCACCTCGGCCAGCGGCGACCGCGGATGCGACGTCACCGCCACCGTGATCGCACCATGGCTGCCGGCCTCGGCCAGCACCTCGATCACCTCCCGCGTCCTGCCGCTGTGCGAGATCCCGATGGCCACATCGCCCTGCCCCAGCAACGCCGCGTCGGTGAGCGCACTGTGGGCATCGGACCTGCTCCAGGTGGGCACCCGCATCCGCTGCAGCCGATACTCCATCTCACTGGCCACCGCCGCGCTGCTCGACACCCCGAACAGCAGCACCCGGCCCGCACCCGCCACGGCCTGCGCGACCTTGGCGACCACGGCCAGGTCGAGCTGATCGCCGGTCTCCTGGATCAGCCGGATGTCGTTGCCCGACACCACGCCGAGCACCTTCTCTAGGTTGTCGTCGGGGAGGATCTCCTGGCCGATGTCGGTCTGCCAGGTCTGCTGAGCGACCCGCCCGGTCTCAGTGGCCACGGCCACCCGCAACTCGGCATAGCCCGCGAAGCCGAGCGCCCGGCAGAACCTGGTGATCGTGGCCGTCGAGGTGCGGCTTCGCTCGGCGAGATCGACGATCGTCAGCCTGGCGGCCTCGCCTGGGCTGGCGAGGATCGCGTCGGCAACCTTGCGCAGGGCATCGGGCATCTCATGCCGCTCGGTCCTGATCCGGCCAAGTAGTTCCACGCGGTGATAATTATGCCTAGCTAATGCCCCCGTCAAGGGTATTGGGCAATAATTCTTAACGCCTCAATGACTGCTCGGCCCCTCCACGACTATCCGCTGAGGCACTGGCCGTATCTGCGCACCACAAGCCCGATCGAGTCCACCTTCGCCACCGTCCGGCGCCGGACCAAGGTCACCAAGGGGTCGGGTTCACGCAATGCCGGGCTCGCGATGGCCTTCAGCAGATCGGGTCGGCGCAGGCCTGCTGGCGCGCGGTCAACGCGCTCCACCTCGTCGCCCCGGTCTGCGCCGAGGCGAAGTTCCGCAAGGGCAAGCTCATCGAGCGGCCCGAAGAATCAGCGGCCGTCAAGGAGCGGTTGGCAGCCGCGGCTACTCAGCCAGCATTTCGCACTGAAGATCGATGACTGAAGAAGGTGCCTCGCTAAAGCCGATGAGAAGGCGATCGCCAAACTGCCCGAGACTGCCTGGCAGACGACCGTACGCCAAAACGGCAAGGCACACGAGCACGCCCGGGTCGCCGAGCCGACCGGCCTGAACGAGCGGGCCGGGCAGCCATCAGCTCGCCTTCATCGACGCCGTCCACCGCGACCACGCCGAAGTCGAAGACCGCGTTCCCTGCAACAAGGAGATGGGGCTGCGCAACATGCCGTCCAAGACCTGGAACGCGAACGTCGACTGGGTGCCGGCCGCCAACCTCACCGCCGACCTCGATGCCTGGACCCGCCTGCTCGGCCTTCACGACGATACCGAACTGGCCCACGCCGAACCCCAGACCCTGCGCTACTGCCTGTCGCACCTACCAGCCCGGCTCGTCACCCCCGCCCGCCGGCGAATCGTGAAGATCAGTTCCACCTGGCCGTGGAAACATGCCTTCCTGACCTGCTGGCAGCGGCTCTGCGCCCTGCCGGCACCCACCTGACCATCGCGAACACGTCCCGCTGACCCCAGGAGGAGGAGCCCCGCTCTCATCGCGGCCCGTGGAATCGCAGCCCGCCCGAGCGATCCCGGGCAGGCTGCTATGCCACGCGTCCGCAGCGAACAGGACGACCAGGCAGCAACCTCCATCAGCCGAACTCGATCAGGAGGGACGGCCGTCCCGTGAGCCATTGAGGTCGATACCGCCCACCGCGGTCACGTCGAGGTCGACGACCGGGTGCGCACCAATACAAAAATAACCGCTACTGCTATCACGAGATTCGCCTGCAAACAGATATTTACACCTCGAAATGTAGCGATCAAAGCATATAGAGCAATGACGCTCTCTACTGCAACGGTCGCCACTCTAATATGCCGCCCACCGCGCTTGATAGCTCCGGCCATAATGGCAGGAAAAATAACACCCGCAATAGTGAAGATAGAAACAGGCGGCAGTACAACGAACTCCCACTCGACCGCAAAACCACCGACGATCAAGAGAACTTTAACAGTGAGGCCGACGAGGAAGATTACCGCCTGTATCAGCATGAACATTCTAGCTAAATGCAGACTACGAGGCAAATTCTTCATATGAAATTTCCCTCCACCCGAGCGAGTGGCAGGTGGGCTAGTCGGCCCACCTGCCACTAATTTTTACCAGTACTTTGTAGAAGCCCTAACCCATCCGCTCTGCAGCAACATGGGATCACCAGTGCCTGGCCCTCCTTTTCCGAGGGGGAACTGCACCAGAACATTCATCGCATGCCGGATGCTATCGAACCAGCATACGCCGAAGAGCCCATCGCAGTCTACGGTGAATGGCCTGACATTCCCGGGGACCGGTATCTGCTCTTTAGTTGATTTGGGCTCGCCGTCGAGCGCATAGAAAGCAGAGTCCGAAGTTTTCCCGAAGCCTCCCCCTACACCCCCCGAGTCGATCGCCACGCTTCCTACTGTCATCGAGAACTTAGCAGTTGTGGAGAACTTGATTTTCAAGTTCGCCATTAGGTTTTTATTTGCCTTCCTGAAAGCCGGTGTAGTTGTAACATGAACCCATCCTTGGAGTTCTTCGACGCGTACACTCGTCGGACCACCCAAGGCGTAATTGTGCACACCTGACCAGCGAAGCGCTCCACCGGCTTCGAGAACCATTCCGGGCAGAACGGTCTGCTTGCCGTAGGTTAGGATTGCACAGATATCCTGACCGAAGTCACAGCGCACCTGATAATCAGAGACTATATCCCCCCTCTTTGATCCACTGCACGTGGCCGTCGCCGCAGCGGCGATACTCTTTGCGACGGCCGACGCACCCGCACAGCCGTTAGAACCTGACCCGTCCAGGATCATGTCCATATCGCTGACGTCGACGTCAACAACCACGGAGACGACTCCGGCATGCCCGCATGTGCCGAACGAGTAGTCGAATGTGTCGTTCAAGGTCGTCGGCTTCGACAGTTCGTTGCCGTTTTCGTCGGTCGTAACATCGGTCCAACTTCGCTCAACGTCGGCGCGAAGCGTAGGTGTGCCGTCAGCTGCGTTATAGGCGAGTGTGTTGCTAAGGGAGACTGCGGTACCGGTTCGAATCGTATTACTGTTACTCAGACCCTCCTTCTCTGCGATGAGCACAGCGTTAGTGAGAGACAGCTTGGCGGTCGCAGGGTTTCGTGGATCTAGAGCAGAATTGGCCTTGGCTCTTGCCCCACCGATGGTGCTGGACCAAACGTCAGGATAGCTACCTTCGATGACTCCGCTTTGACGCAGGTAGTACTCTTTTACCGTCACCTTGAGTTGCTCAGGGCCGACCGGCGGACAGTCGCCTGCTACAGGTACAATAACTGCTTCCGGCGTCAGTGAAATGGATTCCCATTCACTACGACCAAAACGCGTCCTAGCAGCTACTTTTATCGTATACATCTCTCCGTTCGTTAGACCATTTATCGTTACGGAGGGATTTTCGGTGTGGATGGATTTTACCGTATCGCCAGCTGACGAAACCGCCTCTACATCGTACCCCTCCAGCAATGAGAGAGAGCCAGTGCTGGCCGGCAGAGCCCAAGAAGCGATAACGCCACCGTCACCGGATCGTCCCGTAAGGTCTTGTACCTTGCTGGGTGGGCCGGCCGCTCGGTATTTCAATTTCAGACTTGGCTGAGATACTCCCGCC
The DNA here is from genome assembly GCF_035920485.1 of Nonomuraea glycinis. GTDB lineage: Bacteria > Actinomycetota > Actinomycetes > Streptosporangiales > Streptosporangiaceae > Nonomuraea > Nonomuraea glycinis. Next base: position 5,177,307 of record NZ_CP109166.1, on the reverse strand, counting down.
GGGTCTCCGAATGAGATCGTCTTCGTACTGTCTGACCGTAGCAAAAGCCATGAATACTGATCGCCGACAATGTCGGCCTTCGGCTGGGAAATAGCTACGGAATACCTTGAGTCACCGTTCGTGGTTTCCACGATATCGGCGGTCGATGTTTCCCCAGTAACCACAGAGTTTAGTCGTATAATTGAGACCATCGAGTTCTCAACGCATGACGCACCAGAACAGACAGGCGTACCGAGATCGAGGATGGATTCGGTTGGAACGGCACCATCCGGCAGCTCGTCCAATTTAATCCACACGACACTGACTTGGTTGTCACCACCATTTCCGCCCACGCGTATGATCGAACTGTCTGCAAAGGTGCATGCGCTCCCGCCGCAGGCGTCTGCGGCTCCAGCGGCGTTCTTAATTACGAAGCTATCCTTGCCCAGGATAAGCTCGTGAAGATTCTCTTCGGGGTCCGGCGAAGGTGTACCCGGGACGGTGAAGGAAACGGGCGCCGTCTTGGAGGTGCAGACCTCAATGTCGGTCTCGCTGTCGGCGCTAGTGCTGATCGTCCGCGAAGATGCGGATGCGCCACCAAGGGCGGTGTTCATGTCGGTGGTGATTTCGGCGGCGGTTTGGGCGCGGTTGTAGATGCGGACGTCGTCGAGGACGCCCTTGAAGAAGTCGCCGTAGGGGGTGTCGCCGCCGAGGTGAAGGGCACCGCCGTCATCGGCGATGGCGCCGGCGGAGGGGAAATCGCCGATCAAGGAGCCGTTGCGGTAGAGCCTGGCGCCGGCACTGTTATAGGTGAGGGCGAGGTGGGCCCATGTGTTGCGTGTCAGAGGGCTCTCACCCAGCGCTCCGCCTGGTCCGTCCTCTGTGGAGAACCAGCCCATCGGGACGCCGCCCTCGCCGGACGCGTACAGAGCGTAGGACATGTCGAAGTTGGTGAAGTAGTCCTTGGCGATGACTGCCTGGTAGTCGTCGACGGTGCTGGGCTTGACCCAGGCTGACAGCGTCAAGGCGTTGGTCATCTGCAGCGACGGGGAGTCGTTGATGATCACCGAACTGTCCGAGCCGTTGAAGGACAGCCCCTTGCCGTACTTTCCGGTGACCCAGGAGGTGCCGTCGGCGCTGCCGTTGTTGGTACCGGTCGCATCGGTGACGGTCGTGCCGGTGCCCTCGTCCATGGCATAGGCGGCCACCAGGCCGGGAGGCAGCGTCGGGTCCGGATCAGGGTCGGGGTCCGGATCGGGATCGGGATCTGGGTCCGGGGTTGGGGTGGGGTCGGGATCCGGGTCCGGGTTGGGATCGGTGCCGCCGTCCTGCGGGCCGGTGGCACATGCTGTCATCTGCCACTTGTACGTGCTTCCTGGCTGCACGGTGTTGGCAGGGATCTGGAAGGACGCGCGTTCGCCACCGTTGACGGTACGGCTGCCGAGCGGCGCGGATGCGACAGGTGCGCCGGTGCTGTCGTACAGGTAGTACTTGGCGGTGACCGGGCCGCCGGAGGGGCGGTTGACCATGCCCGAGAGGATGGGCTGGGTCGGGTCGGCCATGCCGGTCTCGTTGTCGGAGGGCAGCGCCGGGGCGTCGCTCGTGATGCGGTAGGCCGGGCTTTCGTTGCACGAGGGCGGCGTCACGCCGGCTCGGCAGGCCTTGACCACGAACTTGAAGCTGGCCGGGTTGTCCAGCGCGAAGACCTTGTCCAGCGCCTGGCCGGACGGGATGTTGTTGTGGGTGGTGGTGCCGGGCACGCCGACCAGGGTGCGGATCTCGTTGGCGGTCAGCGCCCGCTGGTAGATGTGAACGTCGTCCAAGGCCCCCTTGAGGTTGTCGCCGGGGGGATATTCCGAGCTGCCGATCTCGAAGGCGCCTCGGGCGTTCCAGTTGGGGGTGTGGTCGATTTCGCCGGACAGTACGCCGTCCACGTACAGGCGGAGCTTGCCCGCCGTCTTGTCGTACTGAGCGGCCAGGTGCGTCCACTCACCTACCTTGGCCAGGTTGGTGGATTGGATCACACGTTCGTTGATGGTGTCCGGGTTATCCCGGGTGATCATGGAGAACAGCCAGCGCTGGTCGTACTCGGGCGCGCTCGACGTCGTATAGGACAGGCTGAAGCCGGGCGAGTAGACGCCCATCTGCGACAGGACGTTATGGTCAGTAGTGCTGTCGTCCAGCCGTACCCAGGCGGCCGTGGTGAAGCTCTGGTTGGTGTTGATGACAGGGCCGCTGGTCTTGGCACGGCCGCCGGTGAACGTCACCGCCTGGCCGAGCTGGCCGGGCGTGCGAGTGTGGGCGCCGCTCAGGGTGGCGGCTCGGTTATTGCCGGAGGAGTCGGTGAGAGTGCCGCCTGAGGCCTCGTCAAGCTTCCAGTACGCGGCCTCCCCCGCAGGCAACTCGACGGCCGGCGCGGCCATGGTCGAGTCGTTGACCGTCACCGTGTAGTTGAGCGGTGTCGCCTCCGCCACGGCCGACTTGTACGTCACCTTGACGTTCTGGCTGCGGGCGATCGCGTCGTTGCCGTCCATGGAGTCGATGGACTCGGCGGTCACGGTGGGGATCTCCGGGGGCAGCACCCAGTCCACGCTGAGCTTGGGCGCATCGCTGGTGCCGAACATGGCGGGCCAGAATGAGTACGACTCGTCGTAGTTGGGCGGGGTCGTCTCCTCGTCCGTCAGCCTCATGACGAAACCGTGGTTCGCCGTGCCGGACGCCCACAGCCTGGTCATGTCGGTGAGGTTCCAGCTCCACACCGACCCTGGTGTCGGGGGCAGTGCGCACGGGTCGATCGACGCCCGGCCTTCCTCCGTACTCTCCGGCTGGTCTTCCCAGAAGGTGTCATCGGCCTCCCACGGCTGGGTGATCCGCTGCGCTGCGATCCCCTGGAACTCGCCGCAGTTGAAGTCGTACACCTCGTCCTTGAGCCGCAGCTGCAGGGTGGACTTGACCACCTGCTTGCCGGTGATCGGCGCCGTGTCGAACGCCATCAGCGAACGAGTGGGCCGGATCTCGTAGACGGCGGTGCCCCCCGACGAGCACCTCGAAATGCACTCCGCGTATTTGCCGACCTGCCCCGGTGACAACTGGGAGTTCGGTGCTTCGATGGAGACCTCTTGGGTCACCCCGAGCGTCGTGGTCGGATCGATCGTGACCGGATACTGGGTGGCGGGATCTGCCAGCCAGTCGGCGTCCGGCTTGAGCAGCAGGGCGGTCGCCCCGTCCTTGCCCTCCACCGTAGTCTTGATCTTGGCCTGGCGTCCCCGGCGATCAGGGCTCGGCTTCTCGGCCGCCGCGTCCCACATCAGCGGCGCGGGCGCGGAGGCCACCTCCTTGTTCTTGGCTGTTGTCAGGGAGAGCCCGCCCGCCTTGGTCTTCTTGAGTGTGACCCCCTTGGCCTGCACCGGGATGCGGAACTCCACCGGGCCGGTGGGGCGCTCGCGCAGCACGATGTCATGCCGGAAGCCGGTCGGCAGCGCCGTCACGACCAGGTCGCCCGACGGTCCCGCGACGCCCGGGTAGGTCGCCACATTGCCCTTGATCTGCGGGCGAGGCAGCTCAGTCGGCCAGGAGAGGCCGAATGTCTTCTCCCTGCCGAGGGTCATGGTCGCGAACGGGTCGGATCCGCCTGCCGACAGTCGCACGTTGGCCTTGGCCAGCTTGGGCTTCAGTACGCCGTTCTGCTCGACCAGAGAGGTGTCGATCCACGCCCAAGAACCGTCCCCCTGCCTGAGCTGCGCCGGTCCGGCATAGGACTCGGTGGCCAGATGGCCGTCCGGATATGCCCACGTACGTGATGTCTCCGTGTAGGCGGCCTGCACCGCGACCGGCTTGTTCTGCTTCTTCGCCTCTTCGACTGCGGCGCGCAGAGCCGCGTCCGGGTCCTCTGGGCGCGGGAACGTGGTCACCGCCGGGCCCTTGGCCGCGGCCTGTGCATCGGGGTCGGCCACGGCTTGCGTGATGGGAACCGCGACCAGCAACGATGCCGCCACCGTGAGCGTCGTTGCGACCGCGAGTCTCCGTCTTGGTCTCTTGCTGAAGATCGATCGGCTGCCTAACTGGTCCACAGACACCTTCCGTGAAAGTTAGTTCGAATTGTCAGCCTTGATCATTCATCGAAGATCGCGAGTGATCAACACGATCTAGATCACAATAATTTGATCTAAAAACCCGTAACACGGGCAGACGAGACACCGATCCCCGAAGGGAAGAATCTATGACAATTCGGTAATTGATATTTCCCCTTTGCACCCTTGACTCTCGTTCGAACTATTGCGTAGCCGTGCAGTCACAGTGGGCGATTGAATGGCGACGGGGCGACACCGGACTCGCACGCGGTTCATCGGGCGTGGCCGTCGAGCAGGCTCTCCCACAGCCGATGCGCTGCGGCGGCCCGCAGCCAAGGACTCTCTCTGACGCAGGCACCCTCGGCCGACTGCACGGTCCGGCGGATGTGGACCAGGCCGCCCGCCGAGCACAGCTCGTACGACGGCGTCATGCACTCACACGTATGCGCCCGAACCCTGGTCGAGCCGCCTCTGGGCACCGGTTCCGACCAAACGATCGGGACGAAACCCTCCCACAGGGGCTTCGGATGACGGCTGTGGAACTCCATCACGGCCCTACCTCCCAGGTCGCTCCTGCTGTCAGCGCCGGTACGGCCGCCGCGCGCTCGGAGGAGGAGGAGCGGCGCATCGGGCAGGGCCGGGGAACCTGCCAGTTCGGACAGCACGCCACGCCGATCGTGACGAACCGCCCACCGGACAACCACTCCCTCCACCGCACGTCCACCCCACGAGGCAGCAAGTCGAGAGCGGCCTCCAACCGCTCCTCCAGCAACACCTCCGGCAACGGCAACTCCGCACGCATCCGGCCGTACGCACCGGCCAGCCAGACCACCGCCAGCCAGACCTCCCCAAAGGTCGCCCCCGCCCGCGGCCCTTGCTCGCCCGGCCACTTGTTGTCCTGCCTCGGTGACAGCACCGACGTCACGACGTGAGGCGGCAACGGTTGCCGTACGACCTCGTTGCTCCGGTGGACTCCCATCTCGACCCACTGATACGCGTGCCAATGCATGCTCAGCCGCTCCCCGCCCGAATCGCAGCGATCAGGACGCAACTCTCCACGTCCTCCTCCTGCGGACTCCCGCCGCACGCTCCGCTGAATGACACCTCGCCGAGCTGGCTGCCGTACAGATGCATCACGCGAGCTCCTCTCCAGGCCCCGATACCGAGGCGCACCCGACGGTGGCCTCCCGAATTGGTCGACCACCGATGGTCGCAGGGGCAATGTTATTCCTACACGTGCCCACCTGTCAGCACCTGTACCTACACGGTTAGCATTCACCTAGGTCGCTTAGGGTCGGTTACATGGTGATTGACCTGCTCGGACCAGACCCGATCTACCAGCAGATCGCGGTCGTCATCCTGGAGCGGATCAAGGACGGCACCTACGAGCCCAACCGTGCCGTCCCATCGGAAGCTGAGATGTGCGAGGAGTTCGGCGTCAGCCGCAACACTGTGCGAGCGGCGATCCGCACCCTCAATGAGCAGGGCGCACTCCGGACAGTGAGAGGTCGCGGCACGTTCGTGGTCGCGCAACCTCCGCCGCGGTGACGGCATGGCGCTCTTCCGCTCAGTCCCCTATTTCGCGCATCGCTGACCCGTCCCGCGCGGCGGACCCGCGTCAGCCGATCTGTTCGGCCAGGGCGACGATGATGCCCGCGGGGCCGCGGAGGTAGCAGAGCCGGAAGATGCTCTCGTACTGCGCCACCTCGCCGAGGAGTTCGGCGCCGTGGGCGCGCAGGCGGGCGATGGTGTCGTCGAGGTCGTCGACGGCGAACATGACGCGATGCAGGCCCAGCGTGTTGGGCGGCGGGTTCGCCGGCTCGGCGGCGGACGCCGCTGGGGCGTGGTATTTGGTCAATTCCAGCTTGCTGTGGCCGTCCGGGGTCCGCATCATCGCGATCTCGCTCCGGACGCCGTCGAATCCGACGGTGCGGTCCGCCCAGACGCCTTCGATCTGCGCCCTGCCTTCCAGCTCCATACCGAGCTCGGTGAAGAACGCGACAGCCGCGTCCAGGTCGTCGACGACGATGGCGACGTTGTCCATCCGCTGAATAGTCATGTCTCCAAGTCTAAAGAGCACAGCTTGGCATTGGCGTCAACTAATCAGCCCAGGAATCTACGAATCCAACCTGTGTAACCGTTGCGGCATTTCCCCGCGCCCTGACCGAATCTGAAGCTGATTCGTAGATCTACCCGAGAGCTAATTGCCCGACCAGAACCACACTGATTCGCGGGTCTTTGACAAGGGCACGAGCTTCTGCGGAGTCCGGACTCCCACTGATGATCATTCCATACCAGGCGCCTTCAGCGGCCCTCTCCTTCAACTCGGAAAGGTCGAGTCCGAACGAGTCAAGGTGGCCTTGGTCGTCCGGCTCCAGAAGTCCTACCCAGCGCCTGAAGCCTGCGGTGAGTGACCCCCTGATGTCGGGGTTGCAGTCATCGAATCCACGAGCGTTACAGTAACCAGAATAGTCCCATGATATGGGCATGTCCCCGTCACCGCGAAGCGGTGAGAGCAGGGCGACGTCAGGAATAGGAGACCAGATCTGCCGCACCTCCTTTTCATTTATCGGCTTCTTGAAGCCGACCACCAATGTGACCCTCAAGTTTTCCTTTGGTTCCATTTTTTCGAGCAGTGCTAATGACTCCTTAGTCATCCTCGCCTGATCCGATTCGTTGTGAAGCGCCTCGATGGCCTCGGTAAGCTTCCAGGGTCTCAGGCGTGGCCGACTGACAGAACCGTCGGAGGAGAGCTGCATCTCCAGGTCCTGCCGGCCGAATACGTCCATGGACGACGCCCTCGGCCATCGCGGCTCTACTATAACGCGAACGGTTTCACCATGTTCGCGCCATACCCTCGAGAGCAGATGTTCTTCATATGCCACCCGATAATCAGGACTGGACACAGCGAGTGCATTTACCCAGACAACTGCTTTATGATCCACTCCATCAGGCGGCGAGCCTGTCGTACAGCCCGCCAACACAAGGCACGCGAGGAGGAACGCTTCCAACGGGCGTGGACGTAACATACTGATCCCATTCTCAGGTGCGATCCGATCAACCGATGGTCCATGTCTCAACAATGCGTATCGTACGAACTGCCGGCATGTTCAAAATTTCCAACAGCCAGGGTTGGGGATACCCGGAGACAAGCAATCCGTAGGCACGCCCTTCCCATGCGGCCTCTCGCAATCGGTTGACGTTCAGGCCTAGTTGAGCAAAGCCGATGCTGTCCAGCCAGGAGAGCCGGGACATCCACTGGCGATAGAGTTCCAGGCTGGACGTCCCCTCGCACACATCAGCGCGGTAGACAGCGCAAGGTCGCCAGAAAATGGGCTTCTTCATTCCCGCTTCCAGGCCGGACAAGAACAGAAATGAGGTGTCCGTCTTCGTGTGCACCAGGTCTGCGAATGTCGCGTCCAACTGCTGCTCATCCAGAGGTTCGGCCAGTTCGATCACTGCGGTGGCGAAGGTGTTTTCCACCAGATTTGTCAGCTCGTGGCGAGCTTGCGTCTTCGCACCATGATCTACACCGTGCCCACCATTGAATGACTGGAGCATGCCCGTCATTTTCGTGTCGGAGGGCAGCGATTTGCTAAGATATCTTGGAACAGTCATGCTCACCGAGCCATAGAGAAATCCCATCTCCGATCCGCTATACTCGTCGGCCATGACCTCAAGGGATGTTGAGGTCAGACTGATGCTTGCGCCTGAGCCGATCAGCCGATGCTCTGGATGTGCCATTTGAACGGCTCCGGCGTACACCTCGCGAAAACGCTCAGGTTCATCGGCGAGGAAATGGAAGATCTCAATTGATAAGATGACGTTCGCCACTATCACGGCTATGATTCTGACTTTTCTTTTTTGATCCATGGCCGACCTTTCCATCGCGTTAACTTTTCTGCTACCCCCACATGCGCGTGACTTCTACGACTTGAGCCCCTTCAACAGCTGGGCTCCTGGCCAGTTGCCGCATCCCGGTGAGATCACTCGTCACCAGCATTCCGGCGATGCGGCCGGAAGCAGCCCTCGCCTTGATCTCTTCGCCGTCCATACCCGTCTGTTCGAGCAGGCCATAGTCCTGTGCGGTAAGGCTGGATGCCCAGCGCTGAAACTGGGCGACAGCTGAAAGGCTGTCCTCGCACTTCTTCATGCCCCCGATAGTGCAGGTAGTGGTCGCTGACCAGGTGATCGGGGGCGCCTCGGCCCCGCGTGCCGACGGCGGGAAGAAGACCGTCTGTATCGCGTGCGGCCAGAACGCCGCCACTTCCGCCATCGTCATCGGGCGCTTGAACCAGACGACACCAGTGGCCCAGAACGGACCACGCACCTCGTCAAGCATGTCTTCGACAGGGGCGGTTCTGAACGCGAGCAGCCTGTAAGCCGCCGAGATCCGTGAGCTCCACAGTCTGGGCGTCTCGACCGAGCCGTCCGCAAGCAGCTTTATCGAGCTCTCGAACCGAAGGTCGTTTCCCAAGATCCCTGGCATGGGCGACAACACCAGTCGCAGCTCGCCACCCTGACTCGACACCGGCAGCTCATCCCGCCGCGAATCAAGGAAGCTCACCCCGTAGTCGGGGTTGGCCGAGGCGAAGCCGTTCACGAGAACCCGCCACACGTCCTCGGCCCGATACTTATCCATCCACATACCCGGAGAGGACATCCGATCCCCCACAGGAAACAGGATCACACCGACCGAGGTCATTGACACCGTCAGCGTCAATGCCACGACGGCCACAATCCCTAGGCGGATCCTGCTCATTTTCGCTGCCATGATATCCCAAGAGATCGGTTCGATGATTCGCTGGAGCGCGGCCGACAGTGCGGAAGAGATGACTCTACGAGAGCGACTGGGGGCCGCCTGATTCGTCCAAACCCTCCGAAGTCAATGATCTTCAAAGGGGCGCCGTCCGACTGCCGTCCCGTCAGAAAGGTGTACGGATAATGCCGGTCGTCATTCGGAGGCTCCTCGTTGCATCGGCGGACCTCGATATCGACGTCAATTCTCCGGACCTGCCGATAGCCGCCCAGGCCGTACACGTCGGGCCTTGGATCGCCGACCTCGGAGACCTTTACGTCCGCCCATGAATCGATCAGATCGTCCGGCCAACTGTGGAAGCGCTCGTAATAGCGTGGCGCCGATAGAGCACGGACCGCATCAGAGTCGCGTGCCTGGACGGCGGCAAGATATGCGCGGACCACCACGTCGCAGCGGCATCCGACTTCGGCAGAACAACTGGCGGACCCTGTGAGACTGCGCACATCGCACAACCGGTGCTGAAGTTGATGAAGCACACGGCGACCAGTGCTGCGGCCGCCCGCTTTATCCTCATCCGCATGATTCTCCATCCCGGTACGAATCGAGTAGGCAATAGAGGCCGTCTTGCCGTGCCGAGCCGTGCGGCTCCATCAATATTTCGCTGCCGGATCCGTCACCCATACAACTCGTCATCCTTGGGCCACGAGCCGGGAACGCACTCGTCGAGGTCCGGATCGCAGTGCTGCCGGGTCCGTACGAAGTGCATGGTTCTGATGTAGTCCTGCTTCAGCAGCTTCCGGAGAAGTGCGGGGTTTGCGTCGTGTGCGATGAAGCCGTGGGCCTTCCCGGCGCGGGCGACCTCCCTGAGCCGGGCGAGGCTCAACCCGAACTCGTTCAGTGCGGCCTCGTCGACCGGCTCCAGCAGGTGCACCCAGAAGCGGAAGTCGTCTGTCATCCCGTCGCTGTTCCCGCCACAGGACCGGCAGAATTCGGTGATGCGGCTGTCCCAGTAGATGGGCGGACCGTCCGCGGTGGCGGGCGAGAAGATGGCGTTGCTGTCGCTCAGATACTTTCGCTTCCGGATGTCGCCCATCGTCAGGGGCACTTCCAGTTCGACGACCGCCGTCACCTCCTTGGTGCGGCCCGCCTTCTTCAACTCCTCGTCGATGGCCTTTTTCGGCGGTACGTTCGCCGCGTCGTGCCGGCCGATGCGGCGAATGGCCCACGACAGGGCGGCCGGCTCCGCACCAAGCGATCCGAGGAGATCCCGAAGAGGCACAGAGACAAGGTCGTGGGGGGTGGTGTAGTGAATACGTCCCGAATCTCTGTCCTGGCGTATGGCGAATGCCAGGGGAGGGTAGGGGCCGGACCTGGTCTGATGATCAAGATTCTGGTCTGCCCACAGCTCGATGGCCATCTCACCCGGCGCACGGCTCCAGGGGATGTCACCGCTGATCACCATGAATTCGGGATGGGTCGCACGGAAAGCATTGGTGAGCACGTATCCGAACCGGAGGAGGTCCGTATACCGGTGTCGCGGTTCGTCATCCCGATCCACGACTCCGCACGCGACCAGGAGCGCGCAACATGACACCACCATGGCCACCCGGCGCAGCATTTCCAGAATCAGCACCCTCCTGGGAGCACGCGCCACCCACCGCCCGTGACCGTCATGCGTGACGCTCACAGGAGCGAGTTCGGCTTTGATCATGAAATAAGGTTATATCAGTGATCGAACCGCCACAGCGCGCCTCAAAACGATATGAAACCCGCAACAAACAGAGAACTTGCACCTATCACCGAAAAGAGCTGCCGCCGCAAGAATAACGGTAATTCCCATTTCCTCTTCGTGCGATCCCCTCGCCGAGTCCACTGCGCAACCGTACGGTCACCCTCAGCGGTTGGACGACGCGAGGGAGGCGGCCGTGGGTGAGCAAGGTGGATCCCGTGGTGGCGAAGCAGGCCGCCAGGAACCTGGCCCAGGCGGGCGTCCACCTGGTCGTGGGTGACAGTGCGGCTGGGTGTCCGGAGCGGGCGTCGTACGACAGGGTGCACGTCACCTGCGGTATTCGTACGGTCCCGTAAGCGTTCGTCCAGCAGGCCCGTCCCGGTGTGGTGACCGTGCTCCCCTACTGCTCCCGGGTCGCCATGAACCATGCGCGCACCGCTCCTGGTTCACCGTCGGCTCCTGGCCCCAGGCGTTGCGGATTCGGGGCTTGCCGTGCGGCCGCGCGCCGATGAGTTTCGGGGGGTCTGGTGGTCCACCTTCTGAGGGCAGTGATCAGGAGGGTTCTATGGGCACGGTGGTGCTGTACAAGAGCATGTCGTTGGATGGTTTCGTCGCCGGTCCGGACATCGGTGCGGAGCATCCCATGGGCAAGGGTGGCATGCGGCTGCACGAGTGGATGTTCACGGACCGGCCTGACCCGCGCGACAAGGACGTCACCGCCGCGATGTCCGCTTCGGCCGGTGCGGTCGTGGTCGGCAGGCGTACGTTCGACGTCGGCCTGCCGCACTGGCAGGACACCCCTTACCCGGTGCCGACCTTCGTGCTCACCCACCAGGCCCGCGACGAGCTCGCCATGAAGAGCGCGACGTTCACCTTTGTCACCGACGGTATCGAGGCTGCTTTGAAGGCCGCCCAGGACGCCGCCGGCGACAAGGACGTGATCGTGATGGGTGCCCAGACGGGACGGCAGTTCCTCCAGGCCGGACTGCTGGATGAGTTGCTGATCAACCTGGTGCCGGTCGTGCTGGGCGCCGGAAGCCGGCTGTTGGAAGACCTTGGCCGCATCGAGTTGACGCGCACGCAGGTGATCGCCTCCGACGCGGTCACGCACCTGCGGTTCCGGGTCGTGAGATGACCGCCTGTCCCCATCAAGCCCGGCAGGTCAGGGGGCGGCCGGCGTTGTAGGTGACCATGTCGCGGAACGCGGCCGGGATGTCGAGGCGTACGCCCGGTGCGGCGCCGTTCTCCTCGGCGTACGCGCGGTGCAGGTTGCCGACGATGCGCTCGCTGTCGAGCCATCCGGCGTACGGACCGAGGTCGCACTGACGGGCGGCGTCGAGCGGCGAGAGCGCCGCCGCGACGCCCTGCTTCGCGACCTCCTGGACGAAACGCAGGTAGCCCAGCGCGTCGTCGATGGCCTCGGGGCCGCACACCGGGCCGTGGCCGGGCACGATCGTGGTGGCGCCGAACGCGGCGATCACGTCCTTGAGGACCGCGATCGAGCCCGCGACCGAACCGGACAGGAGGAAGGGCGTTCCGCCCGCGAACAGCAGGTCGCCCGCGAACAGGACGGAGCGCTCCGGCACCCAGATGACCGAGTCGTTCGTGGTGTGCGCCGGGGTGCCCACATGGCGGACCTCGCAGCGCAGGTCGTCGACCCACAGCGTCACGCCCTCGCGGTAGGTCAGGAACGGTGGCGCCGGCGGCAGCGAGCCCTCGTCGATCGGCTCGAAGATCCCGGTGAGCGGTGGCGCGGCGGCCATGGCCAGCATCTCCGAGCGGGTGTTCTCGTGCGCGACGATCGTGGCTCCGGGCAGCCAGGCGTTGCCGGCCGTGTGGTCGGGATGGCTGTGCGTGTTGATGAGGGTGTGCACCGGTCCCGGCGACACGGTACGCATGGCGGCGGCGAACGCGCGGGTGCGCCGTTCCGTCGAGCAGGTGTCGACGGCGACCGTCCCGGACCGCCCGACGAGCATCCCGGTGTTGTTGATCATCCAACCGCCGTCGGGCTGCACGTAGGCGTAGAGGCCGCCACCCAAGTCCTCGATCCGCGGATCACCAAGAGCATCGTCACTCATGCGTCTACCCTCGTGCCCGCCTGCTCCTGTCGGGAAGCTGATTTCGCGTATACCCGCCATCAGTAGGACTGATGACCTGCGGCACGGTCATCGGTTAGGCTGAATGCGCTGATGCCCACATCAGGGAGCGCGATGTGGAGGCCGCGGTGAAGCTGTCGAACCTGGACCTGAACCTCCTGGTGTCGCTGGACGTCCTGCTGGAGGAGCGGTCGGTGACGCGTGCGGCCGCTCGTCTGGGCCTGTCCCAGCCCGCCCTCTCGGCCGCGCTCGCCCGGTTGCGGCGGCACTTCGACGATCCGCTGCTCATCCGTTCAGGCAACACCTCCGAGTTGAGCCCGCTCGCCCAGACCCTGCGGCTGCGCACCTCGCACGCGCTGAACGAGGTCGAGCGCGTGTTCGCCAGCGAGGCCGTGTTCGATCCGGCGACCTCCAGGCGCACCTTCACCGTGCAGGCCTCGGATTACGCCATGGCCGTGATCGGTCCGCGGGTCACGCAGGTGCTCGCGGACCGGGCTCCGGGCGTCAAGATGCGGTTCGAGAGTCATTCGAACCCCCTGACGGACAACCCGGCCGACTGGCTTCGTGGGGTGGACGGCATGATCCTGCCGCGCGGATTCGTGTTCAACCTCCCCTCGATCGACCTGTTCACCGACGAGTGGGTGTGCGTGGCCGACCAGGACAACGATGCCGTCGGTGACGCCCTGACCATGGCGGACGTCGCCGAGATGCCGTGGGTGCTCACCTACCACGGACCGACCCGCTTCCTGTCCGCCGTGCGGCAGCTGGAGCAACTGGGGATCGAGCCCAGGGTCCAGGTGGTGGTCGAGAGCTTCCTCGTGCTGCCGTTCTACATCGTCGGGAGTCGTCGGCTCGGACTCGTTCAGCGTCATCTGGCGGAAGCGCTGGCCTCCACCGGCCGGCTCCGGGTGCTCGCCTGTCCCTGGGACGTGGTGCCGGTGGTGGAGACGCTCTGGTGGCATCCGCTGCACACCCGCAGTCCGGATCACGCCTGGCTGCGGTCGGTCCTCACCGAGACGACGCGGCACCTCGACCGACGGGCCTGAGGGGTTCGCGGCGGAAGTACCGCCCACCGCGGTGGAAGCACCGCCCACTGGCAAGACATTCGTCTGCCTTATGTGGGGCATCAGCTATTTCAGCTTCCCCGATGCGGTTGGTCGAGCGGACAGTGGTGGCCATCACAGCACATGGATGGAAGGACCACTGTGGTTGCCCCTTTCGCCCTCGCCACGGTCGCCGACGGCACCGCGGAGCGTCCCGCGCTGGTCGTCGATCTCGACGGGGATCCCACCTGGCGGGACCTCTCCGACCTCGGGCCGACGGTGCACGCGCTCCTGCAGGACTGGGACTCGGTGCTGCGGACGCTGCGCACGCTGACCGGCCAGGCCACCCGCCCGCTGGAGCAAGAGCAGCTCCGGCAGCCGTTCGTGCCGGGGCAGGTCCTTCAGGCCGGCGCCAACTATCGCACGCACGTCATCGAGCTCGCGGTCAAGCACGCTCCCGGTGACCGGCCCGAGTCCGAGGTGCGGGCCGAGGCCGCGGCGGCGATGGAGCGCCGCACCGCCGACAGCGAGCCGTACCTGTTCATCGGACTGCCCTCGGCCGTCACCGGCCCTTACGACGACGTCGTGCTCCCCGCCTACTCCCAGCAGCACGACTGGGAGCTCGAACTGGCCGTCGTGATCGGCCGGGAGGCGTTCCGCGTGGATCGCGAGCACGCACTCGAACACGTCGCCTGCTACACGATCGCCAACGACCTGACCACGCGTGACCTGGTGTTCCGCCGCGACATGCCGGCGATCGGCGCCGACTGGTACCGCGCGAAGAACGCCCCCGGCTTCACCCCGCTCGGCCCCTACCTGGTGCCCGCCGAGTTCGTGCCCGAGCACCCGCGGATCCGGCTGGAACTCAACGGAGAAGTGATGCAGGACGAGTCCACCAAGGACATGATCTGCGACGTCGCCGCGATCGTCGCGGCCGCGTCGCGAACGACCCCGCTGCGCCCCGGTGACCTGCTGCTCACCGGCAGCCCGGCGGGCAACGGCATCGCCCACGGCCGGCTGCTGCGCGCGGGCGACGTCATGACCGGCACGATCACCGGGCTGGGCGTTCAGCGCACCCGGGTGGTCGCGCCATGACCGCGGTCGAGTCCGTCGGGGTCATCGGCGCCGGAATGGCCGGTCTGGGCGTCGCCATCCTCCTCGCCGAAGCCGGCGTGGCGGTGGACGTCATCGAGACCACGGCGGAGGTCGGCGCCCTCGGGTCAGGTGTCACGCTGCAGGGCAACGCACTGCGCGTCCTGCGTCGCCTCGGGGTGTGGGAAGGGGTCGAGCGGGCGGGGTACGCCTTCGACTCGGCCGCCCTGCGCACGCCGGACGGCGCGCTGCTGGCCGAGCTGCCCGACGCCCGGACAGGCGGTCCGGACCTTCCCGCCACGGTGGGGATCTACCGCCCCGACCTGGCCCGCCTGCTCGTCGAGCGCGCCGTCGGGCTGGGCGCGAGGGTGCGGACCGGGGTCCGGCCCGTCTCGCTCGAACAGGACGAGCACGGGGTCCACCTCGGGTGCTCCGACGGCACGCGCGCTCGCTACGACCTCGTCGTGGGCGCCGACGGGGTGCGGTCGTGGACCCGTGACGCGCTCGGCGTCCCGTTGCGGACGGAGCCGGTGGGCATGGGGATCTGGCGCGCGTTCGCGAAACGGCCGCCGTCGGTGACCCGTACCGACCTCTGCTACGGCGGCGCGGCCTACATCGCCGGGTACTGCCCGACCGGTGAGGACACGCTCTACGCCTACCTCGTCGAGGACGCGCGGGACCGCGGCGCGCTCTCCGCCGACGAGCGGCTGGCCACGATGCGCGGGCTCGCCGAGCACTACCACGGCGCGTGGGACGACATCCGCGCGAACCTGACCGACCCGTCCCGGGTGAACTACACGTGGTTCGAATGGCACCTCCTGGACGGGCCGTGGCACCGTGGCCGCACGGTGCTGATCGGTGACGCCGCCCACTGCTGCCCGCCGACGATGGCGCAGGGCGCCGCTCAGGCGCTGGAGGACGCGCTGGTGCTGGCCGAGCTGCTCACCACCCGCGACACCCTGGACGAGGACCTGTGGTCGGCGTTCACCGCACGCCGGCTCGATCGCGCGCGCACGGTGGTCGAGAGTTCGGTGCAGATGTGCCGGTGGCTGCTGGCCGGCGAGCGGGGCGACCTGCCAGGACTGATGGGCCGCGTGCACTCCCTGCTCATGGAGCAGCCGTGAACGCGCCCGTGGAGTCAAGGGACCTCGTCATCGACGTGCACGCGCACTGCCTCGTCGCCGAGGTGGAGGCGCTGGTCGCCGACGAGCCGGGGCTCGCCGAGCTCCGCGCGCTGGAGGTGCAGCGGCACGGCGCGGAGTCGATGGCGGTCTCGGGGCAGATGGTCCGGGCGGCCCTGCCCGCGCTGACGACCGTGGACCGGCGTCTGTCCGACATGGACGCGGCGGGCGTGGACGTGCAGGTCGTCTCGCCGTCCCCGTCGCACTACCACTACTGGGCCCACCCCGAGCTCGCGACCGCGGTGTGCCGGGCGGCGAACCGCGGCGTGGCGGCCGTCGTCGACCAGGCTCCCGACCGGCTGGTGGGATTCGGGCTGGTCCCCCTGCAACATCCCGATCTGTGCGTCGCCGCACTCGACGACGCCCTCGGTCTCGGCCTCAAGGGCGTCGAGATCTCCTCCTTCGCCCCCGGCGTCGAGCTGTCGGACGCCCGGCTCGACCCGTTCTGGGCGCGGGCCGCCGAGACCGCCGCGGTGGTGTTCCTGCACCCCTTCGGCTGCTCGCTCGATGAGCGGCTCGACCGGTTCTACCTGGCCAACACGGTCGGGCAGCCGGTCGAGAACGCCGTCGCCCTCTCGCATCTGATCTTCTCGGGGGTCCTGGACCGCCACCCGGGCCTGCGGGTGGTCGCGGCGCACGGCGGCGGCTACCTGCCCACCTACCTCGGCCGCTCCGACCACGCCTGGCAGGTGCGCAGCGAGGCCCGGCAGTGCGCCGAACCACCCTCGGCGTACCTGCGCCGGATCTGGTTCGACTCGCTCGTCCACACCCCGCAGGCGCTGCGCGCCCTGGTCGCCGCCGTCGGCGCCGACCGGGTGGTGCTCGGCTCTGACCACCCCTTCGACATGGGCGTGCCCGATCCGCTCGGCCGCCTCGACGCCGCCGGACTGGACGCGGGCGACCGCGCCGCGATCGCCGGCGGCACCGCACAGCAGCTGGGGCTCGTCCCCGGGAAGGAATCCTGATGTCCGACACAGCGGCTCCACGCCTGATCACGCACCTGCGGCACGTCGACCTCGCCGTGCCCGACCTGGCCGCCCAGCAGGCCTTCTACACCGGCCAGTGGGGTCTCACGGAAGTCACCACGGACTCCGGGTTGTCCTTCCTCGCCGCGGAGGGCTCGCCCGAGCAGTACGTGATGCGCCTTCGTCAGTCCGCCGACAAGCGCATCGACCTCATCGCGTTCGGCGCCGCGACCCCGGCCGACGTCGACACCCTCGCCGGCCGGCTGGCGCGGGACGGCGTGCGGCTCGTGTCGGAGCCGGGAGTGCTGGCGACGCCCGGCGGCGGCTACGGGTTCCGGTTCTTCGACAACGAGGGCCGTACCGTCGAGATCTCCGCCGATGTCGCCCAGCGGACCCACCGCAGGATCGAGGAGGGCGAGTCGATCCCGGTGCGCCTGTCGCACGTGGTGGTCAACTCCGCCGATCCCGAGGCCACCGTCGCGTTCTACGAGCGCCACCTCGGCTTCGCGCTCTCGGACATCCTCACCCATCCACGCAACGGTCACATGATGTGGTTCCTGCGGTGCAACCCGTGGCACCACAGCTTCGCGATCGCCCGCTGCCCGCACCCGTCCCTGCACCACGCGAGCTTCGAGATGCGCGGGATCGACGAGTACATGCGCGGCACCGGCCGTCTCCTGCGGGCCGGCGTCGAGAAGATCTGGGGGCCGGGCCGGCACAAGGCCGGCAACAACACCTTCTCCTACTTCCTCGACCCGCAGGGCAACACGATCGAGTACACGACCGAGCTGGAGCGCCTGGACGAGGACACCTGGCACCCCGGCCTGCACGACCTGTCCGATCCCGACGTGGCCGACCAGTGGGGCACCGCCAACCGGATGGACGAGTTCGTCGCGAAGAAGTCGTTCAACGACCCGGACAAGGGCCTGTTCATGGCCCCGCCCGTCTGATGCGCTTCGCCACGGTCTCCGAGGCCGGCGGGCAGGTGCGGTGCGGAGTGGTGCGGGACGACACGCTGCTGCGCCTCCCCGCCGGGACCACGGTGCTCGACCTGCTCCGTACCGATGGACTCCGCGACGCCGGAGCCCGTGCCGTGGCCGACGGCGACGCCGTCCCGCTGGCCGGGCTGCGGCTGCTGCCACCGGTCGAGGCGCCCACCGTGCGTGACTTCGTCGCGTTCGAGGAGCACGTCGAGGGGATGGCGTCCGGGGCCGGGGTGGGAGCGGAGTGGTACGAGGCTCCGACGTTCTACTTCACCAACCCGTACGCGCTCGTCGGCGCGCACGACGAGGTGGCGGTGCCGCCCGGCTGCTCCCGGCTGGACTTCGAGTGCGAGGTCGCGGCCGTCATCGGCCGGGGTGGCGCCGACATCGCCCCCGAAGACGCGGCCGCGCACATCGCCGGCTACACGATCTTCAACGACTGGTCGGCGCGCGACCTCCAGTTCCGCGAGATGGCCGTCCGCCTCGGGCCCTGCAAGGGCAAGGACTTCGCCACCACGCTCGGGCCCGTCCTGGTCACGGCCGACGAACTCGAGCCCTACCGCGACGCCGACGGCTTCCTCGCGCTCGGCATGACGGTCGCGGTCAACGGCGTCGAGATCGGCCGGGACCTGCTCTCCAACATGGGCTGGCCGTTCGAGGACCTCGTCGCCTACGCCAGCCGCGGGACCGAGGTCCGTCCCGGTGACGTCCTCGGCTCCGGCACCTGCGGCAACGGCGGCTGCCTCGCCGAACTGTGGGGCCGCGGCCGCACCGATCTGCCCCCGCTGCGGCCCGGAGACGTGGTCACGATGACGGTCGAGGGCCTCGGCACCCTCCGCAACACCGTCGTCGCCGGACGTGAGCCGCACCCGATCGCGCAGGCCCGGCCCCGCCCTCGCACGCGCCCCTGAATCCGACCCGTTCCACCCCCCGAACGCCGTGAGGTCCCCATGAACACCGACGCCTCCCGAACCCCCGGACTGCCCCAGCTCATCCTGCTCTTGGCGGCCAGTTCCATGCCCGTGCTCGGAGCGGTCCTGATCGCACCCGTGCTCCCCCTCATCGCCCAGCATTTCGGCTCCGTGCCGGGCGTCGAGATCCTGGTGCCGATCGTGCTGACCATCCCCGCACTCGTCATCGGGCTGACCGCCCCGTTCGCCGGGCAGCTCGTCGACCGGCTCGGCCGGCTGCGGGTGCTGCAGGTCGGCATGGTCGGCTACGCGGTCGCCGGCACCGCGCCCCTCTGGCTCGACGGCATCGGCGCGATCATCGCCAGCCGCGTGTTCGTCGGCGTGTTCGAGGCCGGCATCGCGACGGCGGCGATCACGCTGATCGGCGACTACTGGAAGGAGAAGCGCGACCGCTACATCGGCCTCCAGGCGACGACGGCGTCGTTGGCCGGGGTCGTCTTCATCGCGCTCGGCGGCGCGCTGGGGGTAGGGGGCTGGCGCGCACCGTTCTGGGTCTACGCGATCGCACTGGTGCTCGTCGTCCCGATGACGTGGCTCCTGTGGTCGCCCCAGCGGTCGGCGGAGCCGGCGGATCCGCGTTCGGTCAGGGTTCCGTGGCGCGCGCTCGCCGCGCCGTGCGGGGTCACGCTGTTCGGCGGCGTCGTCTTCTACATCCTCATCGTCCAACTGTCGACCGTGCTGACCTCGATCGGGATCACGTCCACCGCGACCACCGGCCTGCTGACCGGCGTGCTCGCCATCGCCATCGCCGTCGGCGCGGCGCTCTACGGGCGCTTCGCGAGCCTGGGCAGGCGGGTGCTCCTGCCCGTCGAGTTCGCGACCTCGGGTCTCGGCCTCGTCATCGTCTTCGCCTCGTCGAATGTCACGGTGGTGATGGTCGGCGCCGTCATCACCGGGTTCGCGAGCGGCCTGCTCTTCCCCACGCTCATCTCCTGGGTGCTGGACAACGTCGAGTTCTCCCAGCGTGGGCGCGGCACCGGGCTCTGGACGGGCACCGCGTACGTCGGTCAGTTCCTCTCCCCCCTCGTCGTGGCGGGGCTGGCGGTCTTCACCGGCGGTCTGCAGGGCGGCATCGGCGCACTCGGGGTGCTCTCCGTCGTCGTCGGAGCCGCGCTGTTCCTGACCTTCCGCAAGCAGAACCCGACGCCCGCTCCCGCCGTCCCGCCCTCGCCGGTCGCTGACGGACACTGACCGCGGGGCGCGACCATCGGGGTGGTGCGGCGTCAGCTCGCCAGCAGGGCCGCGCTTCCGTAGCTGCCGCCGAAGCCCGTCACCAGCGCCACCTCACGCCCGTCCCGCAGCTCCCGCACGGCCTGGGCCACGTTGTTCAGGCCGTGCACGTAGCCCTCCGACAGCAGTCCGCCGTGCGGGTTCACCCAGGCGTGCCGCCGTTCCATCAGGTACGGCCCGAGCTCGGACCGGCCCACGACCCCGAAGTCCTCCAACTGCCGGGGCACCAGCCACGAGTACGCGTCGTACAGCATCGCCGCGTCCACGTCCGATGGCCGCATCCCCGAGGACTGCCACAGCATCGGCGCCACGTACGCCGAGAAGATCGCCGTGACGTCCGGTGCGCGGTCCATGGCGGAGCTGCCCGGACCGCCCGCGCGGACGACCGCCTGGACGCGCGGGCCGCCCAGCACGCCGCTGATCAGCAGCGCGCAGGCGCCGTCGGTCTCCTGGCAGCAGTCCACCGTACGCAGCGGCGTGCAGACGTACGGCCTGGCCAGGTAGTCCTCGTACGGCAGCGGCTCGCGTCTGAGGGCGCGCGGGTTGGTGGCGGCGTTGGCCCTGGACTGGGCGACGACGGCGTGCAGGTGCCGCTCGCCGAGCCCGGTCTCGTGCAGGTAGCGGGTCGCGGCCATGGCGAACATCGGGATCGGTCCGGCCATCCCGTACGTGAACCGCTCCTGAGGCCCGGTCGAGACGACATTCATCCGCTTCCCGGAACGACCGTTCAAAGCGCGATAAATGAGGATATTTCGAGCTAGACCGGCGTGCACCAGCATGGCCGCGTCGCCCAGGATGGAGGCCGCCTGGGTGCCGCCGCCCGCCAGGTCGTTGTGCCAGCCCAGCCGGTCCATCCCCAGCGCCCGGGCGACCTGCGTGACCGGGGCGGAGTCGTTCAGGTGATAGCTGAGCACCGCGTCCACCTCGCGGGCCTCGATCCCGGCGTCGTCGCAGGCCGCACGGCACGCCTCCACGGCCAGCTCCAGCTCGGTGCGGCCGGAGGCGCGCGTCAGCGCCGTCATCCCGATCCCGGCGACGGCCGCCTTACCGGCGAAGGGCTGCATGGTCACCTCCCACCGGACCGCTCCCGCTCCGAGCTCCCGCCGGACCGCGTCTGCGCCGACCACTCGCCGCCGCGTGCGCCACTCCTCCTGCACGCCGGCGCGCGGCCGCTCCCACCACGGACCGGAGCAGGGCGCGAGGCTGCCCCGGCCAGCGGCGCCTTACGCCCGACACGGTATCGCCGAACCCGGCACTAAGACAAGCGCTTGCTCGGTAAGATCATCCCGACAGGCCACATAATGAGTGAGTATCGTCACCCCCGATTAACTGACGCTCTTCA
Organism: Nonomuraea glycinis; assembly: GCF_035920485.1. GTDB lineage: Bacteria > Actinomycetota > Actinomycetes > Streptosporangiales > Streptosporangiaceae > Nonomuraea > Nonomuraea glycinis. The sequence goes on along the minus strand of NZ_CP109166.1, from coordinate 5,155,867 downwards.
CTACAGCTATGCACATATGTCAGATGAAGTGCGATCATCAAGAGCCCATCACCTTCACCCCGAGGTGAGCGATGGATCTACGCCACATCCGCTACGCGATCACGATCGCCCGCGCGGGCAGTCTGCGGCGCGCCGCGGCCATTCTGCGGATCGCCCAGCCCACCCTGTCGGAGCAGCTGAAGGCGCTGGAGAAGGAGGTCGGGGTGGAGATCTTCACCCGTTCCTCCAGCGGCATGCGGCTCACCGAGGCGGGCGAGGTGTTCCTCGCGCAGGCCACCGTCGCGGTGGACGCCTTCGAGCGGGCGATGCTCGCCGCCCGCGGCAACGAGCGCACGACCCGGCTCGGGGTGGCCGACGGCCTGAGCGACGTGGTGGCCCGGCTGCTGTCGCAGGTTCGGCACTGCGGCCCGCGAGTGGCGCCGATGGGCACGGCCGAGCAGATCATCTCCCTCATGGACGGCGCGATCCAGGCCGGGCTCGGGTACGCGCCCGGCTCCCTGCCGCGCGGCGTGGCCCGGATGCTCGTCCACCGCTCCCCCGTGCGCGCGCTGCTCAGGCGCGACCACCGGCTCGCCGCGAACAAGCGGCTGTCGCTCGCCGCGCTGGCGAGTGAGCCGCTCATCATGCCCGAGTCGGAGGCGGTGGCGGGCGCCCGCCGGTTCCTGGAGGCGTTCGTACGGCAGCGCCTGCATCCCCGGCTCGGCCCGGCGGCCGCCACCCACGACCTGGCCATCGCGATGGTGAGCGAGGGAGCCGGCTACACCCTCTGCGTGCGGGACGGCACTCCGGTGCCGGAGCGGCTGACGTTCGTGCCGATCGCCGAGGAGGTGCCGCCCATCGAGGTCGTCCTTCTGTGGAACCGTCAGGCGGACGTCCACGAGCTGCTCAGCGCGGCCCGCCACCTGGCCCGGTCTGGATAGCGATAATATCCAGCAGATGCGCATGTCCGAGCTGAGCACCGAGTCCGGCGTGGCCATCCCCACGATCAAGTACTACCTGCGTGAGGGCCTGCTCCACCAGGGCGAGCAGCTCACCGCCACCCGGGCCGACTACGACGACGCGCACCTGCACCGGCTCCGTCTGATCAGGGCGCTGCTGGAGGTGGGCAGGCTCCCGGTCGCCTCGATCAAGAAGGTCGTCGAGGCGGTGCAGGACGAGTCCCTGCCGATCCACGAGCTGCTCGGCACCGCGCACTACGCCCTGAGCCCTGCCGTCGAGCCCGAGCCGACGCCCGAGTGGGAGACGGCCCGCGCCCAGGTGGACGCCCTGCTCGACCGCCTGGACTGGCAGGTCACCGCCGAGGCTCCGGCCAGGGACGAGCTGGCGCAGACGGTGGTCAGGATGCACCAGCTCGGCCTGACCGCCGACCTGGCGCCGTACGCGGCGGCGGCCGAGCGGCTGGTCACCGAGGTCGAGCTGAACACGATCCCCTACGACGGCCCGCGCGACGCCGCCGTGGAGGCCCTGGTGCTGGGCACGGTCCTGTACGGCCGCGCCTTCGACGCGCTACGCCGCCTGGCCCAGGAATCGGAGTCGGCCCGCCGCTTCGCCCGCGAGGCTGACTGACAAGGTCCGGACCCGCATGTCACGAACCGGGTGGGGTAGCGCGGGCCTGATGTTCGAAGATTTCAGGGAGAGCCGCGTCGATGTCGGCGAGGCGGAGGTGTTCGTCAGGCACGGGGGCGACGGTCCGCCGGTGCTGTTGCTGCACGGGCATCCCAGGACGCACGCCACCTGGCATCGGGTCGCGCCGCTGCTCGCCGCCGACTTCACGGTGGTCTGCCCGGACTTAAGGGGGTACGGCCGCTCGTCGAAGCCGCCCTCGACCCCCGACCACGAGCCCTACTCCAAGCGGGCGATGGCCAGGGACATGCTCGCCCTCATGCGCGCGCTCGGTCACGACCGGTTCGCCGTCGCCGGGCACGATCGGGGCGGGTACGTCGCCCAGCGGCTGGCCCTCGTCCATCCCGAGGCCGTCACGCACCTGACGGTGATGGACGTGGTGCCCATCGGCGAGGCGCTGAGCCGCTGTGACGCCCGGTTCGCGGCTCTCTGGTGGCACTGGTTCTTCCTGGGCCAGACCGCCGAGCCCGCCGAACGGGTGATCAACGCCGACCCCGACGCGTGGTACCGGACGGGCCCCGAGCAGATGGGCGAGGATGCCTACCAGGACTTCCGCCGGGCCGTGCACGACCCGGACACCGTGCACGCGATGTGCGAGGACTACCGGGCCGGCCTGGGCGTGGACCGCGCCGCCGACGACGCCGACCGGGCCGCGGGCCGTACCATCGGCTGCCCCACGCTGGTCGTCTGGGCGACGCGGGACGACATGGAGGAGCTCTACGGTGACCCGGTGGAGGTGTGGCGGTCATGGGCGGACGACGTGCGCGGCCTCGCCGTCGACAGCGGCCACCACCTGGCCGAGGAGGCGCCCGAGGCCCTGGCCGCCGCCATCGCGGGGTGCGCCGCTCCGCGTGGCTGAGCGGGAGCGGCGCTGTCGGGTTCGGTCAGTCGGTGATGGTCACCGGGCGTTTCAGCAGCCACAGCGCGGCCCGTTGCAGCAGGGCGCGGTGGATCTCGTTGCCGTAGGAGCGGGTGTCGTGGCCGAGTGCGTCGTAGAAGACCCGGCCGCGCCGTACGGGACGGGCCCACATGAGCGGCTGGCCGGCCGCGGAGGCGAGCGGGCGGACGTCGGGCAGCACGTCGAGGTCGCTGTAGACCTCGTCCACGAGGTCGAAGTCGCGCAGCCCCTCCACCACCGGGTGCTCGCCGTGCACCCGCACGCCGGTCCAGCCGAGCGGCGGGTGGTAGGACTTGGACCAGTCCCAGCAGGCGCCGAGCACCCGCGACCAGCCCTGCCAGTCGTCGAAGCAGAGCGACGCCGAGTGCATGCACAGCAGGCCGCCGCCACGGTCGAGGTGGTCCAGCAGGGTGGTGCGGGCCTGGGCCGGCAGCCGGAAGCTCCACCGGTCGCGCAGGTCGGCGAAGCGGTCGGCGTTCATCTGCCAGCGCAGCGCGTTGACGGTGATGAGCTGGACCTCCGACGGCTCGCTCAGCGCGCCGACGATGTCTTCAGTGATCTCGGACTCGACTCCCACCTCGGCCAGCACCTCGGTGAGGGCCGCCGACGTGGCGTCGAAGTCGTGGAACGGGCCTCCGGACAGGACTAGGTTGCGTGCCACCCGCCAAGCCCATCACGCCTGCCGCCTGATTGCCACCCACACGCGGTCACATCCGGCCGCGCCCGCCCGTCCTGCCGGCCAAAGCGCTCAGGAGCGGGGTGACTACGCTGCCAGGGGTGAGGCAGGTGGAGGATTTCGAGGCGTACCGGCCGCTACTGATCGGGCTGGCCTACCGGCTGCTCGGCAGCATGTGGGACGCCGAGGACGTGGTGCAGGAGGCGTGGCTGCGCTGGTCGGGCGCGGACCGGAGTGACGTCAAGGAGCCCAGGGCGTTCCTGCTGACAGTGGTGTCGCGGCTGGCGCTGGACCAGCTCCGCTCGGCCAGGGTCAAGCGGGAGGCGTACACCGGCCCCTGGCTGCCCGAGCCGGTCTCCACGGCGGAGGCGGGCCCGCTGGACACTGCCGAGCTGCGCGACACGGTGTCACTGGCGACGCTGCACCTGATGGAGCGGCTCTCGCCGCCGGAGCGGGCGGTGTTCGTGCTGCGCGAGGCCTTCGAGCTGCCGTACGACCGGATCGCGGAGATCGTCGACTCCTCGGTGGCCAACGCCAGGCAGCTCCACCACCGGGCCTCGGTGCGGTTGGGCGAGGGCCGGGACAGGTTCCGGCCGTCGGCCGGCGAGCACGCCGAGCTGCTGACGAGGTTCATCGAGGCGGCGGGCGGCGGCGACCTGGCGGCGCTCACCGAGCTGCTGCACGAGGACGTCGTGGCCTGGAGCGACGGCGGCGGCCGGGTCAGGGCCGCGCTGCGGCCGATCCACGGCCGGCGCAAGGTGGTGGCGTTCCTGGCCGGGCTGAACGCCCGCTACTCCTACGGCGCGGCCGGGCTCAGCGAGGCCAACGGGCACCCGGTGATCTGGACGCGGGTCGGGAGCAACCTCCAGCTCGTCGCGATCGACGTGCGCGAGGGCCGCATCCAGGGGCTCTACAGTGTGCTCAATCCGGACAAGCTTCAGCGGGTGCGCCCACCCTCCTGACACGCCCGGTGACATCTATAGTCGCCCCCATGGATCTCGGCATCAAAGGCAAGGTCGCACTCGTCACGGGTGGCAGCGCGGGCATCGGGCTCGCCGCCGCCAAGAGCCTCGCGAAGGAGGGATGCGACGTCTGCGTGAGCGCCCGCAATCCCGAACGGCTCGCCGACGCGGTGGTGGAGCTGCAGGAGTTCGGCGGCGTGGTGCACGCGGTGCTCGCCGACGTGGAGGACCCGGACGCCGCGGAGCGGGTCGTCCGGGAGACGCGCGACGTGGTCGGCCCGGTCGACATCCTGGTGGCCAACGCCGGTGGGCCGCCGGCCGGCCGGTTCGTGGACGCGAGCATGGCCGACTGGGAGCTGGCGATCCAGCGCAACCTGCTCGGCACGGTACGGCTGGCGCGGGCGGTGCTGCCGGAGATGCGCGCCCGGGGATGGGGCCGCATCGTCACGATCACCAGCAGGTCGGCCCGCGAGGCGCTGGACGGGCTGGCCCTGTCCAACTCCACCCGCTCGGCCGTCGCCGGGCTGGTGCGCACCCTGGCCCGCGAGGTCGGCGCCGACGGGGTGCTGGTCAACAACGTGATGCCGGGCTCGATCGACACCGAGCGGCTGCGTGACCTGGCGGGCAGCGAGGAAGCGCTGGCCGAGCGGGCCGGCTCCGTGCCGCTGGGCCGGATCGGACGGCCCGAGGAGGTGGGCGACGTGGTGGCGTTCCTGGCGAGCGAGCGCGCGTCCTACATGAACGGGGTCTCGGTCCTGGTGGACGGGGGCGAGAGCCGGGTCATCGCCTGACCGGGGACGAATCCCTACAACTTGGATGCTCGTGACATTCTTGCATTGAGGAACGATTGGAAGGCGGGGGCATGGACAAGCCGGTCATCGTGACGGTCGACGACGATCCGGGCGTGTCGAGAGCGGTCGCTCGCGACCTCCGGCGGAGGTACGGCCAGCAGTACAGAATCGTCCGGGCGGAGACGGCGCCGCAGGGCATCGAGGCGGTCAAGGAGATGCGGCTGCGCGGTGACGAGGTGGCCGCCATCCTCGCCGACTACCGGATGCCGCAGATGAACGGCGTGCAGTTCCTCGAGGCGGCGATGGACATGTATCCGTTCGCGCGCCGGGTGCTGCTGACGGCCTACGCCGACACCGACGCCGCGATCCAGGCCATCAACGTGGTGGATCTGGACCACTATCTGCTCAAGCCGTGGGATCCGCCGGAGGAGAAGTTCTACCCGGTGATCGACGGCCAGCTCGACGCCTGGCAGCGCACCGACCGGGTGCCGGTGGCGGAGCTGCGGGTGGTGGGCGACCGGTGGTCCGCGCCCTCTTACAAGGTGCGTGACTTCCTGGCCCGCAACCACGTCCCGTACCAGTGGATGCTGACCGAGGACCCGGACGGCGCGCAGCTCGTGGCGGCGGCGGGCGACGACTGCCGCCTGCCGCTGGTGGTCACCGCCGAGGGGGAGATGCTGCAGGCGCCCGACCAGTCCACCCTGGCCTCCACCGTGGGCCTGTCGACCACCCCCGCGACGGACTTCTACGACCTGATCGTGGTCGGCGGCGGGCCCGCGGGGCTGGGCGCGGCGGTCTACGGCGCCTCCGAAGGGCTCAACACCGTGCTGGTCGAGGCGCACGCCTCCGGCGGGCAGGCGGGCCAGAGCTCCAGGATCGAGAACTACCTGGGCTTCCCCGACGGCGTCTCCGGCCAGCAGCTCGCCGACCGGGCACGCCGGCAGGCGCTCAAGTTCGGCGCCGAGCTGCTGACCGCGCGCAGCGTCACCCACCTGGAGCCGCGTGGGCAGGCGCGGGTCATCGGGTTCGAGGACGGCCGGGAGATCGCCGCGCACGCGGTGATCCTGGCCACCGGCGTGACCTACCGCCGCCTGGACGCGCCGGGCCTGGACGAGTTCGTCGGCAGGGGCGTCTTCTACGGCGCCGCGCTGACCGAGGCGCCCTCCTGCAAGGACAGCGAGGTCTACATCGTGGGCGCCGCCAACTCGGCCGGGCAGGCGGCCGTCTACCTGGCGGGATTCGCCAGCCGCGTGCATGTGTTGGTGAGGGGTGATGGTTTGGAGAAGTCCATGTCTCACTACCTCATCGAGCAGATCCAGGCGGTCGACAACATCGAGGTGCACCTGGAGTCCCGGGTCACCGGCGGGCAGGGCGATGGTCACCTGCAGCGACTGTCGATCTCGACCAAGGGCGAGGAGCGGACGGTCGAGACCCAGTGGCTGTTCGTGTTCATCGGCGCCAAGCCCTACACCTCCTGGCTCGGCGACACCGTCGAGCGGGACGACAAGGGGTTCCTGCTGACCGGCCCGGATCTCGTACACGGTGATCAGCGACCGCGTAACTGGCCGCTCAGGCGCCAGCCGTACTTCCTGGAGACCAATGTGCCGGGGGTGCTGGCCGCCGGGGACGTGCGGGCAGAGTCGATCAAGAGAGTGGCCTCCGCCGTCGGAGAGGGCGCGATGGCCGTCGCGCTCGTGCACCGCTATCTGGAGAAACAATGACGAACGTGGACATCGACGAGCTGCGCAAACTGTTCCTGTTCGAGCGCCTGACCGACGAGCAGCTCACCAAGCTGGCGAGCAGCGGGGAGATCAAGAAGTTCGAGCAGGACGAGGAGATCGTCCGCCAGGGCGAGCCGGCCGAGTGCTTCGCGGTGCTGGTGGAGGGCGAGCTGCAGATGGTCTCCGAGACCGTCACCGCCGGGACCGTGGCCATGCCGCGCGCCTCCACGCCGGGGGTGTACGGCGGGGCCACCTCCGCCTACCTCGGCGATCGGGGACCCCAGACCTATCAGCACACGCTGCGCGCCACCGCGCCGTCGCGGGTGTTCATCCTGCCCGCCCGCAAGTTCGCCTACATCGTGACCGAGTGGTTCCCGATGGCCATGCACCTGCTCGACGGCCTGCAGTCCGGCGGGCGGATGCAGCGGGAGATCATCGACAGGCGGCAGCGGCTGACCGCGCTCGGCACGATCACCGCGGGGCTCACCCACGAGCTGAACAACCCGGCCGCGGCGGCCGTGCGCGCGGTGAGCGAGCTGCACTCGCTGATCAGGTCCTCGCGGGTGGAGCTCGCGAAGCTCGCCGAGGACGGCATCCCGCCGCAGCGGCTGCGCGCGCTGGTGGAGATGCAGGAGGCGTGCATGGAGGCGGTCGGCAAGCTGGCCCCCCGCTCCCCGATGGAGATCTCCGACGCCGAGGACGAGCTCGGTGAGGCGCTGGAGGACCTGGGTGTGGAGGATGGCTGGGACCTCGCGCCCGCGCTGGTCAACGCCGGGTTCGGCAAGGAGCATCTGGCCAAGGTGCGGACGAAGGTGGGCGAGGAGCACGCGCCCGCCGCGCTGCGCTGGCTGTCGGAGGCCGTCGAGATCTCGCAGATGCTCGGCGAGGTCACCGAGGCGACCGAGCGGATCACCTCGCTGATCCGCTCGGCCAAGCAGTACTCCCAGATGGACCGGGCGCCGTTCCAGGTGCTCGACGTGCACGAGCTGCTCGACAGCACGGTCGCGATCTTCCGTGGCAAGATCCCGCCGGGGATCAGCGTGGTGACCGACTACGACCGGACGCTGCCGCCGATCCCCGCCTACGGCGGCGAGCTCAACCAGGTCTGGACGAACCTGATGCACAACGCGCTCGACGCCATGGGCGAGGAGGGCACGCTGACCATCCGGACCGCGCACGACGAGGACGAGGCGATCATCGAGATCGGCGACACGGGCCCCGGCGTGCCCGAGGGGATCAGGGACCGGATCTTCGAGCCGTTCTTCACCACCAAGACCGTCGGCCAGGGCACCGGGCTCGGGCTGGACATCTCCTACCGGATCGTGGCCGGCCGGCACGGCGGCGACCTGAAGGTCCGCTCGACCCCGGGCGACACCTGGTTCGAGGTACGGCTCCCGCTGCGGGAGTCCACGGTGGGCCCGGCGCCGTCCGACTGAGCCGGGGCCCGATCCGGCTGGGGGGCGGCTCGATTCCGTCGTGACGCCCGACCCTGCGCGGTCGGTCCGGCCACCGTGGTTCGTATCCTGGGGGCTCGGCACTTCGCTCGGCCCCCGGAAGGATCCCCGTGTCAATCACCGACTGGACCCGGCAGGCGCTGCCCGCCATGCTGGACGACCTCAAGGCCCTGGTCGAGCTGGAGACCCACAGCTACGACAAGGCCGCCCTCGTCCAGGGGCTGCGCGGGGTGCGCGCGCTGGCCACCGAGCGGCTCGGCGCGCCGGACGTCGAGGTCGTGCACGACGGCGGCCAGTACGGTGACGTGCTGGAGCTCACCTACCACGGGACCGCGCCCGGCACGGTGCTGATGATGAGCCACTACGACACCGTCTGGCCCGTCGGCACGCTCGCCGGCTGGCCGTTCACGGTGGCGGACGGCAAGGTGTCCGGGCCCGGCGCGTTCGACATGAAGTCCGGCCTGGTGCAGTCCGTCTGGGCGCTGCGCGGGCTGCGCGAGCTCGGGCTGCCGCATCCGGGGGTGCGCTTCCTGTTCAACGGCGACGAGGAGATCGGCAGCCTGGTCTCCCGGCCGTACATCGAGGCCGCCTGCGCGGACGCGCTGGCCTGCCTGGTGTTCGAGGCGTCCGGCCACGGCGCGCTGAAGACCGCGCGCAAGGGCGTGGGAATCTTCGACGTGACCGTCACCGGCGTCGAGGCGCACGCCGGGCTCGACCCGAAGGCGGGCGCCAGCGCCATCCACGCGCTGGCCGAGCTGGTCACCCACATCGCCGCCGCCGGCGCCCCCGAGCTCGGCACCACCGTCAACGTGGGCCTGATCAGCGGCGGCACCGGGCGCAACGTGGCGGCGGGCATCGCCACCTGCGGCGTCGACGTGCGGGTCACGGACTTCGCCGAGATGGGCCGGATCGACGAGCTGCTCGCCGGCCTGCGGCCCGCCGACCCGCGCGTGACGGTCACCGTCAGCGGCGACTGGAACCGGCCGCCCATGACGCCCAACCCGCTGTCGCAGCAGCTGTTCAAGGAGGCGCAGGCCGCCGCCGCCCGGCTCGGGTGGACGCTGGAGGAGACGGCGGTGGGCGGCGCCAGCGACGGCAACTTCGTCTCGGCGCTGGGCCGGCCGGTGCTCGACGGGATGGGCGCGGTGGGCGACGGCGCGCACGCGCGGCACGAGCACGCGCTGGTCGAGCACATCCCGGCGCGGACGGCGCTGACCATCGAGCTGATCTCGGCGCTCGTCTAACCCTGGCGTCGGGCGGGGCTGGGCGACGGGGCAGTATGTCACCCAGTACAACGAGTCGGTGAAGGGGCATTTCTTGAAATACGAACGCCAGCCGTACCGCAGGTGTGGCCGTAGTGGTCTGCTGCTCCCGGCGGTCTCGCTCGGCCTGTGGCACAACTTCGGCGAGGGCAAGGCGCTTGAGACCCAGCGCGCGATCGTGCACAAGGCACTCGACCTGGGCATCACGCACTTCGACCTCGCCGACCGTTACGGCCCGCCGATCGGCGCGGCCGAGGCCGCCTTCGGGCGGATCTTCCCCAAGTCGCTGCGTGACGAGGCGGTGATCACCACCAAGGGCTTCAACCCCATGTGGGACGGCCCCTACGGCACGGGCAACTCCCGCAAGCACCTGCTGGCCACGCTCGACCGGTCGCTGGCCCGGCTTCAGCTCGACTTCGTGGACATCTTCTACCTGCACCGCGACGACCCGGACACACCGCTGCAGGAGCAGGTGGCCGTGCTCGACCACATGGTCCGCACCGGCCGTGCCCTCTACGTCGGCGTGTCGAACTTCTCCCCCGAGCGCACCGCCGAGGCCGCCGCGCTGCTGCGCGACCTGGGCACGCCGCTGCTGGTCCACCAGCCCTCCTACTCCATGCTCAAGCGTGACATCGAGGACGCCCTGCTGGACGTGCTGGAGCGGGAGGGCATGGGCTGCGTGGTCTACTCGCCGCTGGCGCAGGGCCTGCTGACCGACCGGTACCTGAACGGCATCCCCGCCGACTCACGCGCCGCGGAGGGGCGGTTCCTCACCCCCGAGGGGGTCACGCCGGAGGTGCTGGCCTTCGTGCGCGAGCTCTCCGCGCTCGCCACGGCACGTGGCCAGTCCGTGGCCCAGCTCGCCCTGGCCTGGGCGCTGCGCGACCCGCGCGTCACCTCGGTGCTCGTCGGCGCCTCCAGCCCTGAGCAGCTGGAGTCGAACGTGGCCGCCGTGGACCGCCTCGACTTCACCGCCGAGGAGCTCGCGGCCATCGAGCTGGCCGCCAAGAAGGCGGGCGTCCAGGCGTAGCTCGCCGTAGGGAGCCGCCCGGCCGTCGCCGGCCGGGCGTTCCCGGGAGCGGGCGCTCCTAGGAAAGGTCGCGAAGCGCGTGGTAATGTCCCAAGCGAGCGCTTGGTTACCCGCTGAGAGGCCGCCGTATGAAGTTCTCCACCTTTCACCTGTTCCACCGGTTCGACGGGCAGAGCTTCAAGGACGTCTATGACTACCATCTGGAGCTCATCGAGCTGGCGGAGGAGCTGGGCTTCGACGGGGTGCGGCTGGCCGAGCACCACTTCCGTGACTACGGCGTGGTGCCCAACCTGTTCACCATGCTCGCCCACGCCGCCGCCCGCACCTCCCGGATCCGCCTCGGCACCGGCATCGTGGTGCTGCCCCTGCACGACCCGATCCACGTCGCCGAGGAGGCCGCGCTGGTCGACGTGCTCTCCGGCGGGCGGCTCGACCTGGGGATCGGGCGGGGATACCAGAGCTTCGAGTTCGACGGGTTCGGCATCGACCTGGCCGAGGCCCGGGACCGGTGCAACGAGGCCCTGGAGGTCATCCTCGGGCTCTGGACGCGGGAGACGTACCAGCATGAGGGGAAGTTCTACCGGACCGGCGCGGAGGTGTCGCTCGCGCCCCGGCCCGTGCAGGACCCGCATCCGCCCGTCCACGTCGCCGCGGTCTCCCCCGAGACCGTCACCCTGTACGCCGAGCGCGGGCTGCCCATCCTCGCCGACCCGGCGGCGACGTTCCGTAAGGTCGTCCAGGCGGCGCGGACCTGGCAGGAGACGGCGGCGCGGGCGGGGCATCCGCCGGGCGCGGAGCTCGTGGTGGCGCGCAGCGTGTACGTGGCGCCGACCGTGGCGCAGGCGCGGCAGGACCAGGCGAGGTTCGAGGCGGCGTTCGACCGCTCGCGCATCTTCAACGAGCGCAGCGCGCCCATCGACCCCGCGACCGGGCGGGCCGCGCAGGGCTTCGAGTACTACCAGGACCGCTACCTCAAGGGGGGCACCGTCTCGGCGGACTTCCGCTGGGAGCAACTGGAGGTCATCGGGGATCCGGCGCGGGTCATCGAGCAGATCACGCTGCTGCGCGACGCCGGGTTCGCCAACCTGCTGTGCGACTTCGGCAGCACCCGGCCGATGCCGGTGGAGGAGATGAAGAAGGTCATGCGGTTCTTCGCCGCCGAGGTCATGCCCGCGTTCGCCTGAGCCTCCTGGAGGAGCGATGCTGCACAGCCTGTCCCTCTCGGACGTCCTCGCCGAGCACGCCCGCAGCCGCCCCCAGGTGACGGCCGCCGTGGACGGCGACGTCCGGCTCACCTACCCCGACCTCGACGCCCGCGTCACCCGCCTCGCGGACGCCCTGGCCGCCCGCGGCGTCACCCCCGGCGCCCGCGTCCTGTGGCTCGGCCAGAACTCCCACGCCGTCCTCGAACTCCTGCTGGCCTGCTCCCGCCTGGGCGCCGTCTTCTGCCCCGCCAACTGGCGCCAGTCCGAGGACGAGCTCCGCTTCATCCTCGACGACCTGACCCCCGCCGCCGTCATCTGGCAACCCTCCGAAACGACCACCCCTCTCCACACCGGCTCCGGTACGGCCGTCTGGGTCCGGGCGGGAGCGGAGTACGAGGCGCTGGTGGCCGGCGGGGCGGTGCGGGACTTTCCACAGGTGGCGGACACCGAGCCGACGCTGGCCCTCTACACCGCGGCCTTCGAGGGCCGGCCGAACGCCGCCCTGCTCAGCAGCGCCGCGCTCCTGGCCCACAGCACGTCACTGCTGGTCATCCGTCAGATGGAGCCAGGCTTCACCTTCCTCGACAACGGCCCGCTGTTCCACGTCGGCACGATGATGTTCTGCCTGGCGACCTTCCAGATCGGCGGCACGAACGTGTTCACCCCGGCGTTCGACGCCGAGGAGGTGTGCCGGTTGATCGACGCCGAGCGGGTCACGCAGGCGTTCCTGTTCGGCCAGATGATCGACGCTGTGGTGGCGGCGAACCGGGAGGGCAAGTACGACCTGTCGTCGCTGAGGTTCGTCTCCCATTCCCAGGAGTGGGACGACATGATCACCGTGGACGACTCTCCGTGGTGCCGCTCCAAGATGGGCGGGTACGGCCAGACCGAGGTGGGCGGCATGCTCACCTTCCTGGGCCTGGCTCCCGGCGCGGCGGGCTTCGCCGGTCGCCCCTCCCCCTTGGCGCAGGTCCGCATCCTGGGACCGGACGGCGCCGAGGTCCCGCCGGGCGAGGTGGGCGAGATCTGCGCCCGCGGCAAGACCCTTTTCTCCGGATATTTCGCCCGGCCCGACTTAAATGCGGTTAAGTCGGCGTACGGCTGGCACCACACCGGCGACCTCGGCCGCCGCGAACCCGACGGCACCATCACCTTCATCGGCCCCCGCCTGCGCATGATCAAGTCCGGCGCCGAGAACATCTACCCGGCGGAGGTCGAACGCGCGCTCCGCACCCACCCCGCCGTCGCCGACGCCGCCGTCATCGGCGTCCCCGACCCCACCTGGCACCAGGCGGTCAAAGCCGTGGTGGCGCTCGCACCGGACGCCACGGCCACCGCCGAGGACATCGTGTCCCACGTCGCGTCCCAGCTGGCGTCGTACAAGAAGCCCACCCATGTCGCCTTCGTGGCGGCCATCCCCAAACGCGGCTTCACTCCCGACTACGACGCCCTGGACGCCGCCCACGGCGGCGGCAACTACCCCGGTGCCTGACCCTCGGGTCAAGCGGGACCGAAGGTCAGGCGGAACCAAAGGTCAGACAGGACCGACGGTCAGACAGGACCGACGGTGGCGGCGCCCTTCGCATGCTGGTCCACGAGAGGCTGGAACCGGGCGAGCAGCGCTGCCTTGTCCGGTTTGCCGGCGGACGTGCGCGGAAGGTCGTCGACCACCCACAGGTGTCCGGGCTCACTGGCCGGGCCGAGCGAGCTGCGGACCAGGTCGCACAGCTCCCGCGCGTCCACGGCGCCCACGCGCGGAGATGGCGTGTCCGGGCCGGACGCGCCAGGGTCGCTGGTGTCCGGACCGTTCACCTGGACGACCGCGGCGGTGACCGCTCGGCCGTCCGGGCCGCGCAGGGCGATGACGGCCGCGTCCGTGACGGACGGGTGGCCGGTCAGGGCGTGTTCGATCGGGTAGGCGTGCACGCCGGGCGGCAACCCGCTCTCCACCCGGTCGACGAGGAACAGGTAGCCGCCGTCGAGACGCCCCAGGTCTCCGGTACGGACCCAGCCGCCCCGCAGGGTCTCCGCGGTGCGCCTGGGGTCGTTCACGTACCCGGTCATGACCTGCGGCGAGCGGACCCACACCTCGCCGACCTCGCCGGCCGGGACGGAGACGGGCACGGAGGCCGAGTCGCGCACCTGGAGCTCCACGCCGGGTACGGCGCGGCCGACGGAGGTGAGCAGGCCGGGGTTCGCGTGGTCGGCGGGCGGCAGCGCGGTGACGAAGCCGGCCTCGCTCAGCCCGTACGTCTGCATGAGCGCGGGGCCGAGCCGCCGGGCCGCCTCCCAGGTGCGCGCCGGGACCGCCGCCGCGCCGCCGTACAGCAGGAGCGGCACGCTGCCCGGCTCGTCCGGGATGCGGCGGGTGAAGGTGTAGAAGGGGAACGGCGGGCCGGCGAGCACGTGCGTCGCCCGCTCGCGGGCGATCACCTCCCACTCACGGCCGATCTCCCCTTCGTCCACCAGCAGCGCGGTGCCGGCGGCGGCGAGCGTCCACTGGGCCATCAGGCCGGGCAGGTGGTGGCCGGGCCACACCAGCAGCCGCCACGGCCAGGCGCCGAACAAGGCGCGGGCCGCGTCGAGGTGGGCGACCTCGGCGCGGTGGCTGTAGGCGACGGCCTTGCGGTCGCCGGTGGTGCCGTTGGTGAAGGTCACCGACGACAGGTCCTCCGGCCGGGTCGCCGGCAGGGTCACCGGCCGGGTGCCCGGGTGGTCGAGCAGGTCGTCGAACGAGCGGTGGACGGGCACCGGACAGGCGGCGAGCAGCCGGTCGGCCTCCTCCTTGCGGTCGGGCTCGTACAGCACCGCCGTGGCGCGCAGCGCCCGCATGGTCTCGGCCGCGACCTCCACGGGAAGTCCGGGCAGCACCTGGATGGCGGGGCAGTCGAGGGCGAAGGCCACGAGCCGGCCGATGACCGACTCGGGGCCTCTGCCGTTCAGGAAGGCGATGGCGTCGCCGGGCCGCACGCCGCCGGCTTCCAGCGAGCGTGCGGCTCCCGACACCATCGCCAGGACGTCCTGCCCGGTCAGCCGCCGCGAGCCGCGCACGAGAACCTCGCGCGGGCCCGCGGCGCGCAGACCGTCGATGATCGCCTGGCCGAAGCTCATACCGACCTCTCACCGAGCAGTACGGGCAGGCTTCTGGTGCTGTTGCCCAGCACCGTGCCGAGCGGGCGGGTGCCGCTGTCCGGTCCGGCGAGCACCGTCCGGGGATAGGCCTCGAACAGCGCGGCCAGTGCCACCTCGCCTTCCAGCCTGGCCAGTGGCGCGCCCAGGCAGAAGTGGGTGCCGTGCCCGAACGACAGGTGCCCCGGCTGCGGGGCGGCCACGTCGAAGCGGTCGGCCCGCTCGCCGTACCGGTCCGGGTCGCGGCCGGCCGAGGCGAAGCAGGCCACGACCGCCTCGCCCTTGCGCAGCCGGATCCCGTCGATCTCCAGGTCCCGCACCGCGTAGCGCATCGGGAAGTGCGCGACGGGCGAGTCCCAGCGGAGCGTCTCCTCGACCACCGCGCTCCACGGCCGCTCGCCGCTCAGGACGAGGGCGAGCTGGTCGGGCCGCGTCAGCATGGCGCGGGCGGCGTTGGTGAGCAGGTTGACGGTGGTCACGTGCCCGGCGATGAACAGCAGCTCGATCGTGTCGAGCAGCTCGGATCTGCTGAGCCGCTCGCCGTCCTGTTCGCGGACCTCGATCAGGTCGGTGATCAGGTCCTGGCCGGGCGTGCCGCGGCGCACCTCGATGACCTCGTCGAGCAGCTCGTACAGGGCGGCCCGGTGGCCGCTCACGTCGTCGGGGCCGTCGCCGACGCGGGCGGCCACGTCGGTGAGCTCGTGCAGCTGCTCCCGCATGCCCTCCGGGATGCCCATGAGCTCGGAGATGACGTCGCGCGGCAGCGGGTAGGCGAAGTGCTGCCGCAGGTCGACCGGCCCCGACGGCAGTTTCGCGAGCGCGTCGACCACGTCGGCGGCCATCTCGGCGACGCGCGGGCGCAGCTCCTGCACCCGGCGCGCGGTGAACGCCCTGATCAGCGGGGTACGCAGCCGCCGGTGCGCCTCGCCTTCGGAGTTCAGCATGGACGTGTCCGAGGTGATCTTGCCGACGGCGGTGGCCATGGAGACGGCGGCCCGTCCCTCCGGGTCCCAGTGGCGTACGTCCCTCGACAGGTCCGGATGAGCGAGCACCGCCGCCAGCGTGGCGTGGCGGGTGGCGGCCCACGCGCGCACCCCGTCGATCTCCACCGGGACCAGCGGCCCGAGCTCGCGCAGCCGTTCGTTGTCGGCGTGCACGTCGGGAGTGGCGGGGTCGAGGGTGAATTCGGCGTGCCGGCAGTCCATGGTCATCCCACCCTTTCCGGCGTCGCGGCCAGCGTGGCGATGTCGAGCCACGGGTCCTGGCCCAGATAGAGGTCGCGGACCAGCTCGCCGGCCGCGGGCGCGTTGCACAGGCCGTGCCCGGAGAAGCCGGCCGCGTACAGGAACGCGGGCGGCCCCGGCCGGTGGCCGATAAAGGCGGTGCGATCGGGGCTGGCGTCGCGCGCCCCGGTGAACGCCGTGTGCAGCCCCGCCCCCGCCAGACTCGGGTACGTGGCCGCGAACTGGATGGCCACCCCGGTACGCCAGGCGTCCCGGTCGGGACCCGGATAGCCCATGCCGATCAGCATCCGGTCACCGCGCAGCCGCGTCAGCAGGCCGCTGGCGGCATGCAGGGTGACCGGGATGTCGGGCATGGGCGGCAACGGGTCGGTGAGCAGCAACTCCTGGATGATCGGCTCGGGGAGCGGCAGCTCCACGCCGGCCGAGCGGGCCAGGGGCGCCGACCAGGCACCGGCGGCGCAGACCACGGCGTCGGCCGTGATCGCGCCGGAGGCGGTCTCCACCCGGCCCCGGTCGGCGTCGATGGCGGTGACCGGGCAGCCGGTGCGCAGCTTCGCCCCGGCCCGCCTGGCCGCCTCCGCGTAGCCGTTGACGATCGCGGCGGTGTCGGAGACGTACGCCTGGGCCGACCAGGCGGCGGCCAGCAGCGGCAGGTCGCCGCCGATGAGCGGGTTGAGCCGCCTGGCCTCCGCCGCGTCGATGAGCTCGACCTCCACCCCGGCGGCGCGCTGCGCGGGCAGGTCGGCCTCGAACGCCGTCACCTGCTCCTGCTCGGTGAACAGCACGAGGTAGCCGACCTGGCGCAGTGGCAGCCCGGGGAAGTCGTGGTAGGCCCGCAGGCTGCGGACGGCCAGCGCCGAGCTCACCGGGTTGCCCGCGAAGTAGGCGCGCACCACGTCGGCCGTGGCCCGCGACGCTCCGGAACCGAGCGTGCCGCGTTCGAGCAGGACGGTGTCGACGCCGGCCGCGGCCAGGTGGAAGGCGATCGACAGGCCGATCACCCCGCCACCGACGACCACGGCCCGCCCCTGACCGTTCACGCGAACGCTCCGACGCGCCGCAGGTGGTCACCCACCTGCCACGGGAACAGGTGCAGGTTCCAGCCGCCGAGGCAGTTGACGTAGAGGCCCATGTGCGCCATGACCGCGACGAAGTCATCCCGGTCGTCGATCCGGTCGAGGCAGTCGAACAGCCTGCCGGTGAAGGCCCACAGGGTCTGCAGGCCGCAGTAGCCGAGGAACTCGGCCGGCGTCTTGGCCAGGATGCGGGCCATCTGCCGCAGGGACTCCATCGGCATGCCCTCGTAGGCCGCTCTGACCAGGCCGCCGTAGCAGGCGTAGCCGAGCGGACGGGTCTCGCCGTTGACGAAGAGCAGGGTCGTGAGGACGGTCTCGTAGCTGCCCGCGCAGGACGGGATGCGGCCTTCGTGCAGGTCGACCAGCTCCTCGGGCGGCGCCAGCCAGATCCGCTCCGTCTCGGCGTGCACGTCGGCGATCAGGGCGTCGACCTCCGGGTCGGCCACCGTGAGCCGGGGCAGGCGGTGGCCGGCGTCCTCGCCCGCGCGCCTGACCTCGGCGATGACGGGCTTCTTGGTCCGGTAGACGGCCTCCCAGACCGCGCGGCCCGCCTCGCCCAGCACGTCGAGGTCCGCCTCGACGATCTGGCCGATCGGGGTGGCGGGCATGGGCTCGGTCAGCTCGCCGTACTTGATGCCGAGGTGTTGCAGGCGCGAGGCGAAGATCGTGCCGTCGGGCACCGTGCGGCGGTCCACCGCGTAGGTGGCCGGCACGTGCAGGAGGTCGTGGATCGGAGCGACGTGGTAGAGGTGGTGGCCCGCCACGAGGGCGTGGCCCTGCAGGCTGCGGTACGGCAGTGCGTCCCACAGGCTCTGCGCGAGAGCGGCATTGCGCTCGTCCAGCTCAGCGGTGACGGCCATGCCCAGGCCGGGCCAGCCGATTTCTACGCGTCTCGAAGTAGTCACAGCATGTGATGCTATCAACGCAAATAGTGACAATCGGCAGGGGGGTCACAGGATGACCAGCGGATTCACCGGACTGCCTGTGCCGCCTTCGATTACGAGCGGCGCGACCATGAACACGAAGTCGGTGCGGCCCGAGGCGCTCAGCTCGTCCAGCCAGAGCATCTCGATCAGGTGGATGCCGTGCCGGTGCAGCAGGATGAGGTGCAGGTCGTCCTCCAGCGCCTCGGTGGCGAGCTGACGCTCGTCGAGGCCGCCGATCGCGGCGTTGTCGGAGGCCACCACGGCCACGTCGCGCGCGGCCAGCCAGCGGCCCGCGTCCGGCGACAGCCCCGGCTGGCCGGACCAGTATTCCTCCGGCGAACGCCGCCAGACGCTCGGCCATCCGGTGCGGACGATCGCCACGTCTCCCGGCTGCGGCTCGGGGCCCATCTCCCGGAGCAGTTCCGCCGGAATGCGGAAGTCGGCCGGCAGGTGTTCCAGCCCCAGGTGGCGGGGCACGTCGAAGAGCACGCCCCGGGCCACCACGCCGCCCACCCGCTCGATGCCGCACCGGCCCGCGCCGTAGGAGCGCACGCGGGCGGCCGGATGGGCGTTGTAGAGCTCGTCGCCCGACCACATGTGGCACAGCGCGTCCATGTGCGTGGTCGTGCCGTGGTGGGTGACGATCAGCGCGTCGTCGGCCACCCGCAGGCCGGCGCCCACCGGCTTGGTCCCGGCCGCGTAGTCGCCACCGTCCACCGACATGAAGTGCTGCGGCAGCGGCCGGCCGCGCAGGTGCGGCACGGTCGCGGGGGCCGGTGACGAGGTCGAGCCCCTGATCGGCATGGCGAGGCTGAGCACCCGCCCCTCGGTCGCGCTCGCCAGCGCCGCCAGCACCACCGGCGGGGTGAGCAGGTTCAGCGTCCCGCGCTGGTCCTCCGGGCCGAAACGGCCCCAGTTGTTCGGCTCGCCGCTGATCATCATCCGACTCTCGCAGCTGATGGACCCGGCGACCAGCCCCGAACATGACAAAGGCCCCTGATCGCCGGTCGCGGCGATCAGGAGCGCGTTGCCGCCTAGTCCTGCACCTGAACCGTTCCGATCCGCGGTGGTTTGGCGGTGAACAGCACGTCATCGCAGTCGCAGTTGCCGCAGCCTGGAGTCATCACACCTCCCTCCCGAGCGAGGCCCACACCCAGCGTAAGCCGCATATCACACCCTGAAGGGCCACACTTCACAGTCCAGAACCTGTGCTGATATGACGGTGATTGTTAGGCTCGGCAGCCGATGAGCTCTCGGAGGTTCCATGCACTGCGATCCCCGTTTCTCCCGCGTGCGCGAGGTCTTCGCCCGGCAGTTCGCCGAAGGGCTGGAGCTGGGGGCCGCGTTCGCGGTCTACCAGAACGGGGAGCTCGTCGTGGACCTGTGGGACGGGGTCGCCGACGGGCGCACCGGGCGCCGCTGGGAGCACGACACGCCGGTGTTCGCGTACTCGTGCACCAAGGCGGTCACCGCGACCGTCCTGCTGCAGCTCGCCGAGCGGGGGCTGGTGGACGTCTCGGCGCCGGTGGCGGACCTCTGGCCGGAGTTCGCCGCCGAGGGCAAGGCGTCGATCACCGTCGAGCACCTGCTCACCCACCAGGCCGGGCTGCCGCTGCTCGAGGAGCCGGTGCCGGTGGCGTTGTTCGAGGACCAGCCGGCCATCGCGGCCAGGCTCGCGGGCCAGGCGCCGATCTGGGAGCCGGGGTCCGCGCACGGGTATCACGCGCTGACGTACGGGTTCCTCGTGGGTGAGGTGGTGCGGCGGGTGACCGGTAAGTCGGTGGGCGACCTGGTGGCCGCGGAGATCGCCGGTCCGCTGGGGCTGGATCTGTGGGTGGGGGCGCCGGACGACGTGATCGAACGCGCCGCCCGCATCAAGGGCCCCGGCCGCCGCTCCGACCCGGTCACAGCCGTACCGGAACAGGCCGCCAGGGACGCCACAGGGGGCGCTGCGGGGGGCGCCGCTGGGAGCACCGCGCCGGACGCCGCAGGAGGCGCCGCTGAGAGCGCTGCAGGGGGCGCTGGCGGGGATGCTGCGGGGGGCGCCGCTGGGGGGACCGTGTTCACTCGGATGGCTGCTGCCGCCCGCGACCCGCAGAGCCTGATGAACCGGGCGCTCGGCAATCCCGACATGCGCCTGCTCGACGGTGGCGCCAACAACCCGGTCATCCTGCGGGCGGGCTGGCCGGCCGCAGGCGTGGTCACCAGCGCCGCCGGACTCGCGGGCTTCTACCGCGCGCTGGTCGCCGGCGAGCTCCTGCGCCCGGAGACGCTGAGCGATGCCATCCGCCCTCGGGTGACCGGCCCCGACAGGATCCTGAGCGTGGACAGCTCGTTCGGGCTGGGCTACATGCGCCCGGCGATGACGTTCCTGGCGCCGTCCCCGAGCGCGTTCGGCCACAGCGGCGCGGGCGGGTTCCTCGGCCTGGGCGACGCCGAGCACGGCCTGGCCGCCGGCTACGTCATGAACCAGATGGCCGACGCCCTCTCCGGCAGCATGCGCGCCTACCACCTGATCCAGGCCGTCTACGAGTCGCTGTAGTAGGCGCCTGCGGTCAGCGCCTGTGGGGTCAGCGCCCGGGGGCAGCGCCTGTGGTCGACGCTCGTGATCCTTGTGGTCGACGCCTGTGGTCGACGCTCGTGGTCGACGCCTGTGGTCAGTGCATGGTCACGCCGCCGCTCACCGACAGGGTCTGGCCGGTGATGTAGGCGGCGCGGTCGGTGCACAGGTAGGCGACGAGTCCGGCCACGTCGGCGGGAGTGCCGAGGCGGCGCAGTGGGACGCCTCGGGTGATCTTCTCGACCAGGCCCGGCCGGTCGGCGCTGATCCGGCGCAGCATGGGGGTGTCGGTGGGGCCGGGGCAGACCACGTTGGAGGTGACGTTCGCCCGCGCGGCCTCCCGGGCGAGCGTCTTGGCCAGGCCGAACAGCCCTGACTTGGTCGCCGCGTAGGCCGCCTCGCCGCCGGAGCCGGCCCTCGCGCCGTCGGAGGAGACGAACACCAGCCGCCCCCAACCCGCCGCCAGCATGCCCGGCAGCAGAAGCTTGGTGAGCAGCATCGGCCCGCGCAGGTTCACCTGCCACATCAGGTCCCAGCCGGCCGGGTCGCTGCTGACGAACGGCTCCACGATGGAGACGCCGGCGTTGTGCACGAGAATGTCCACCCGCTCTGCTGCGGTGGCGAACTCCTCGATCGAGGGAGGCGAGGCCAGGTCCAGCGCCAGCGCCGACGCGCTCGCGAGCCCGGCCGCCACCTTCTCCGCGCCCGTCAGGTCCACGTCAGCGACGATCACCCGCGCGCCGAGCGACGCCAGGTCAGCGGCGATGGCCGACCCGATACCCCCCGCTCCCCCCGTCACCACGGCCACCCGCCCGCCCAGCCCCATCCCACCCATCCCCGTCACACCCGCCTCCATCCGGCCGGTGGCGTCCGGTCCTCCCTTTTCGACCGTCACCGGCCGGCTCCCGCTTTCCACTCCTCGATGAGGGGCGCGGTGGTGGTGCGGGTGGCCAGCAAGCTGATCGTGTGCCTCAGTACGGCCTGCGCGTAGTCCTCCGGGATGCCCGCGACCGCGTCGGTGACCACGGTGACCCGGTAGCCGAGGTTGACCGCCTCCAGGGCCAGGCCGGGGATGCCGAGATTGAGGGAGACGCCCGTGGCCACCACGGCCGAGACGCCGAGGGAGCGCAGGGTGGTGTCGAGCGCGGTGCCGGTGAACGGGGAGAACCCGTGATGGCGCCTGCTCTCCAGATCCCCCTCCTCCCACAGCTCCGGCAGTACGGCCACGGGCGGGGTGCCGTCGAGCATGTGGGCGGGATCCTTGAGCAGGACGACGATGAACGGGCAGTTGCCCGTGTGGGAGCCGGCCCGGTCGGGGCGGAAGGCTGCGGTGCAGTGGATCACCGGCATCCCGGCCGCCCTGGCCGCCTGGAGCAGAGCCGCGGTGTTGGCGATCACGTCGTGGCGGCGGCACGCCTCCACCAGATCCGGAAATTTCGTGAGATCGCCGACGACGCCCCTCTGCATCTCCATCACCAGCACGGCGGTCTTCCCCACCCGAGACCCCTTTCTTAGCCGAGCGCTTGCTTGGCAAAGCGTACGCGCGGGGATCCCGTACGGCTATATCCCGATTACTTCGTACGAAATATCCACAGTCGTGACAACCGGAACCCCGGGTGAGACCGTCGAATGCAAGAGGCGCCATCAACGGGGGGTTGGACTTGGTCCCTGGTTACCGCGACGTACGCCAGCTCGGCGAGGGCCGCACCGGCCGTGTGTTCCTGTCCACCTACCAGGCCACCGGCGCCTATGTGGCCGTCAAGTACCTCAACGCCACCCTGCGCAGGGACGCCGAGTTCATGCGCCGCTACCGCGCGGACGCCGCCGCCCTGGTCGAGCTCGACGAGCCGGACATGGTCAAGGTGCACGAGTACGTCGAGACGTCCGCGCGGGCGGCCGTGGTGATGGAGCTGGTCGACGGGGTGTCGCTGCGCATCCTCCTGGCCGAGCACGGCCAGGTCTCCCCCGAGGCGGCGCTCGCGCTGCTCAAGACCGTCCTGAACGGCCTGGCCGCCGCCCACGAGAGGGGCGTGACGCACCGCGACGTCCGGCCGGAGAACGTGTTCGTCCAGGCGGACGGCGCCGGCAAGCTCGCGGACTTCGGGATCGTGGTGCACGTGGAGGAGCCGGACGTGCCCGCGGGCAGCCCGGCGTACATGTCACCCGAGCTGTGGACGCTCGGCGCCGCCGGACCGCCCGCCGACCTGTACGCGGCCGCCTGCCTGCTGTTCGAGGCCGTCCGGGGGCGGCCGCCCTACCAGGCGGACGACGTGCCCGCCCTGCGGGACCGGCACCTGGTGGAGCCGGCGCCCCTGGAGATCGTCCCGGACCCGCTGCGCGGCCTGCTCAGGCGCGGGCTGGCCAAGGATCCGGCGGCCAGGTACGCCTCGGCCCGGCAGTTCGCCGCCGAGCTGGAGCGGGACGCCGAGACGGGGTACGGGCCCGACTGGGAGAAGCGCGGCCGGCGGAGCCTGGCCGAGCTCGCCACCCTGCTCGCCCTGCGCTTCCCGCTGGCCAGGCCGGACTCCTCGGCCGCCCGGTCCGGCTCGGCGGCGCTCAGGGTGTCCCGCCTGCTGCGGTGGGTGCCGAGTTGGCCGCCGTACCTGTGGGTCGCGTGGGCCACGGTCGCCGCGCTGGCCGCCACGCTGCTGATGTCCGGCGGCCGGCTGCCACCCGGTCCCGCGACGGTGCTGCTGCCGCCGCCGGAGACCTCGAGCCCGATGGAGCCCACCGACGCCGAGCCCGACCCGGCGGCCGACGCCGAGCCCGACACCGAGCCCGACACCCCGCGCGGCACCCCCGCCGACGCCTTACCCGACACCTCCCGTGACACCCCCGCCGACGCCTCACCAAGGCCGCCCGATCCCACGGGAACCCACCGCACCCCCGGCCCTGCCACCCCACCACCGGCGACGACCGCCCCCGCCACCCCACCCACCGCCACGCCCACCGCCACGCCGACCGGTACCCGGAGTGCCGGGGCGGCGCCTCGTCCGGCCGTCCGAGCAGCGGGCATCGTGTCCTGGAGCGGCGCCGAGGGCTCGGTGCGGGTCACCGCCGACGGTCCAGGCCAGGTACGCCTGCGCATCTCGTACATGCGGCGGGACGGCGACGGCCCGGCTCGTGAGGTGGCGAGCGAGACCCGTACGCTCACCGGCCGGACCGACTACACCAGCGAGGTGCGGCGGGACCTGGGCGCGGTGGCGTGCGGCGAGCGGGCGCACCTGGCCATCGTGGCGATGACCGAACCGGCGGCGGCCAACGGTCCCCAGATCAGCGAGGTCACCCTGGACGGCCCGGCCTGCGCCACCCCGACCGCCACCGACCGGCCCACCCCCACCCAGACCCAGACCCCCTACGCGCCCTCCCCCGTCCCGAACCTCGGCCCGGCGACCGCCCGCCCGGACGATTCCCCCGACCCCGAGGAGCTTGTCGGGCTACCAAGCGTGCGCTAGCTTGGCTAGCGATGAGCGGTGACATCTCGGCCTACTGGGCCGCCTGCGCGCGCGGCGAGCTGCTCGTCCAGCGCTGCACCTCCTGCGCCCGCCGGGTGCACCTGCCGGAGCCGCGCTGCCCCTGGTGCGACGGCGACGAGCTGGTCTTCGAGCCGGTGTCCGGCCGGGGCGTGGTGCACACGTTCACCGTCGTGCACCGCTCCTTCGTGCCCGCCTACCGGGGCCGCGAGCCGTACGTGCCCGCGTGGGTGGACCTGCCCGAGGGGGTCCGTGCCTTCGGGCATGTCGTGGGGTGCCCGCCGGAGCAGGTCCGGATCGGGATGCCGGTACGGGTGACGTTCGTGGACGACCTACCGCACTGGAGGCCCCTGTGAGGCTCGGCAACGTGCTCATCCCCGTCACCGACCTGGACGAGGCCATCGCGTTCTACGGGCTGCCGGTGAAGTTCCGTGACGGCGACCGGTTCGCCGCGCTGGACGGGGGCGGGGTGACGGTGGCGCTGGCCGGGCCCGCCGAGCACGTCACCGCCTCGGCCGCGCCCTCGTACAAGGTGGACGACGTGCCGCAGGCCGTACAGGAGCTGGAGGCGCGTGGCGGCGAGGTGGTGCGCGCGCCCGAGAGCGGGCCGCATGAGACGCGCGCCGTGCTGCGTGACCCCTCAGGAAACGTCTTCGTGCTCTATTCGCCCCTCTGACCTGGAGGCCCCCATGGCGCGATCACCGTACGGCAACTACGGGCACGCGATCCTGACCGCCGGCGCGATGCGCGCGCCCGACCAGGTGGCGCTCACCTACTGCGGCGAGCGCGGCTTCACCTACGGCGAGCTCGACCGGGTCGTGAACCGGCGCGCGCACGCGCTGCTCTCCGCGGGCGTCACCCCCGGTCAGCGGGTCGCAGCCCTGCTGAACGAGACCCTGCTGGTGGCCGAGGTCTATCTGGCGCAGGCCAAGATCGGCGCGATCACCGCGGCGCTGAACCCGTACTGGCCGGCGGACACGCTGCGCGCCGTGGTCGAGCACTCCCGGTGCACGGCCTTCGTGTACGACGCCACGGTGGAGCGGCTGGTCGCCGAGATCAGGCCGTCGCTGCCGGGCGTGACCACCTGGATCAAGGTGGGCGGCCCCGACGCGGACACGGTCGATCTGGACGCCCTGACGGCGACGGCCTCGGCGGAGCAGCCGCCCCTGGGCGGCTTCCACGACGACCCGCTCGCCCTGTACTACACCTCCGGCACCACCGGCCTGCCCAAGGCGGTCGTCCACACGCACGCCTCGTGCCTGGCGACGGCCCAGATCTGGCTGGACGTGCCGCGCTCGGCCGAGTCGGTGTTCGGCACCGGCGCCATCATCTGGGGCATCGGCTTCCCCGCCATCGTGGGACCCGCCCTGTACGCCGGGATGCGGCTGGTGCTGGAGCAGGACTGGGGTCCGGCCAACTTCCTCAAGGTGGTGCCGAGGGAACGGGTCACGCACGTCTCGCAGATCCCCTCGTTCTACGCGGCCCTGCTCGGCTCGCCCGACCACGAGAACGTGGACCTGTCGTCCGTCCGGGTCATCATGCTGGGCGGCGAACCGCTCACGCCGACCATGCTGGAGCGGATCAAGCGGCGCCTGCCCGACGCGGCCGTCTACGCCTACTACGGCCAGACCGAGGCCCCGTACACCTGCATGGGGCGGGTGGACGACGGCTCCACCCCGCTCGGCTCGTCCGGGCGGGCCCGCACCGGCAACGCGGTCCGGGTGACGGACCCGGCGGGCGAGCGGGTCGTCGGCGAGGCCGGTGAGATCAACCTCGCCGGCCCGCACCGGATGACCGGCTACGACGGACTGCCGGACAAGACCGCGGAGGTGCTGCGCGACGACTGGTACGTCGGCGGCGACCTCGGCACCCTATCCGCGGACGGGGTGCTACGGGTGCTCGGGCGGCGCGAGGACGCCATCCTCAAGGGCGGCGCCTGGACGCAGCCGGCGCAGATCGAGGACGCCGTCAGCGCCCTGGACGGCGTCGCCGAGGCCGGCGCGGTCGGCGTGCCCGCGCACGCCGACGGGCAGGAGGCGGCGGACCAGCGGATCCTGCTGGCGGTCGTGACGCGCGCCGGGCACACCCTGGACGCCGCCAAGGTGGCCCTGTCCCTGGCCGACACCCTCCCGCCGCACCAGCAGCCCGACCACATCGTGATCGCCGACGCCCTCCCCCACTTCGAGGACGCCTCCGGCGGCCCCGGCAAGCTGCTCCGCCGGGAGATCCGCGACCAGTACGGCCACCTGCTCGGCTCGCCCTGAGGTTCGCGGCCTTCGAAGGAGGTTCGATGAGGGAGCTCACGCGGCCCCTGCCCGCCGTGGCCCCGGCGGCGGTGGCCGAGCACGAGGTCAAGGCACTGCTCCGGGAGTCAGGGGTACGGGTGCCCCGCGGGATCGTGGTGACCGGGGCCCGGCTGAGGGCCGCGTCCGGTGCTGACTTCGACGCTGCTTTCAGGTTCGAGGATGTGGCGGACCTGGTGGAGCCGCTGGTGCTCAAGGCGTTCGGGCCCGGGCTGACGCACAAGTCGGACGCGGGCGCGGTGGTGCTCGGGCTCGGGCGGGAGCAGGTGGCCGGGGCCGCCGCCGCGATGGCCGCGCGGCTGGACGAGCAGGGCCTCACCGCCGACGGGTTCCTGGTGGAGGAGCAGGCGGAGGCGGGGGTGGAGCTGATCGTGGGGCTGGTGCGCGATCCCGGGTTCGGTCCGGTGCTGCTCGCAGGGCTGGGCGGGGTGCTGGCGGAGGTGCTGCGCGACACCGCGCTGCGGCTGTGCCCGGTGTCGGAGAAGGACGCGCGGCAGATGCTGGCGTCCCTGCGCGGCGCGGCGCTGCTGTCCGGCCACCGGGGCGAGCCGCCGGTGGATCTGGAGGCGGTCGTCGCGCTCCTCATGACGGTCGGCGGGCCCGGCGGGCTGTGGGAGCGCCTGGACCTCGGCGAGTTCGAGCTGAACCCGGTCATCGCCACCCCGTCCGGCGCCACAGCGGTGGACGCCCGCTACCTCCCGGCCCACCCCACCGGCTCCACACCCCCCGCGACCCCGCCCACATCCCCTGGCACGTCTTCCAACCCGCCCCCATCCCCGTTGGACACGGATGGCTCACCTGGCCGGCTGTGGGCCACGAAAGCGACACGGAGCCTTCCGGCCGACGGCGGGTTCGAGAGGCTCTTCGAGCCGGCGGCGGTGGCCGTGGTCGGCGCCTCCACTACCAGGCCGAACTTCGGCAACATGTTCCTGGAGTTCTACAAGGCGACCGGTGTCCCCCTGGTGGCGGTGCACCCGCGGGCGCGTGAGGTCGCCGGGGTGCCCGCCGTGCGGTCGCTGACCGAGGCCGGCGTGGACTACGCGCTCGTGGCCGTACCGGCGGAGAAGTGTGCCGAGGTGGTGCGGCAGGCCGGCGGGGTGGCGTACGTGCAGGTGATGAGCGGCGGGTTCGGCGAGGAGGGGCGGCCGGAGCTGGAGCGGGAATTGCTCGCCGCCGCGCGGGCGGCGGGGACGCGGCTGCTCGGGCCGAACTGCATGGGCGTCTACTGCCCGCGCGGCCGGCAGACGTTCGTCGGCGGCGGGCCGGGGACGGCGGGGACGGTCGCGCTGATCTCGCAGAGCGGCGGGCTGGCCGGAGAGGTGATCAAGGTCGGGGAGCGGCGCGGGCTCGCCTTCAGCCGGGTGGCGACCGTGGGGAACGCTATCGACGTCACCCCGGCCGAGCTGCTGCGGTGGCTGTCCCAGGATCGGGAGACACGGGCCGTGGGACTGTACGTGGAGGATCCCCGTGACGGCCGGGCCCTGTACGAGGCGCTCGCGGGAGCCGGGATGCCGGTGGCGCTGCTGGTCGGCGGCCGGACCGAGCAGGGGCAGCGGGCCGCGGCCTCGCACACGGGCGGCCTGG
Organism: Nonomuraea glycinis; assembly: GCF_035920485.1. Taxonomy (GTDB): domain Bacteria; phylum Actinomycetota; class Actinomycetes; order Streptosporangiales; family Streptosporangiaceae; genus Nonomuraea; species Nonomuraea glycinis. Next base: position 5,127,950 of record NZ_CP109166.1, on the reverse strand, counting down.
TGAGCCGGTCGCGGATCTGGGAGGCGGTCGCCGAGCAGGCCGGAGTCGCGCTGGTGAGCAGCCAGGACGAGCTGATCGGCGTCCTGGCGTACTTCCAGGCGCACGGCTCGCGGACGGCGGCGGGGGACGGGACGCTGGTGATCGGGCCGAGCGGCGGGGCGGGGGTGCTGGCCGCCGACGCGTTCGCGCGGGCCGGGGTGCGGCTGGACCCGCTGCCGGACGCGGTGCTCGGCGAGCTGCCGCGCCTCGGGATCCAGGCCTCGGGCAATCCGCTGGAGATCCCGGTGGGGCCGCGGGGGCGGGCCGAGCTGGTACGGGAGACGATCGGCGCCGCCGTGCGCGGGCGGCCGTACCGCGACGTGGTGGCGCATGTGAACGTGCAGAGCTTCTTCACCTACGGGACGGCGGCGGGGCCGCTGCTGGACTACGCGCGGGCGCTCGCCGAGGCGCAGCGCGAGCTCACCACCAGGATCACGCTGGTGACCAGGAACGGCGAGTGCGCCCCTGCCGGAGTCGAGGACGAAATCGGGGCGATCATGACGGCCGCGGGGATCCCCGTGTACCGATCGATGGAGGCGGCGGCGGTCGCCGTGGCGGCGGGAGGGCGTTGTGGGACTGCTTGACGGGAAGGTGGCGCTGGTCACCGGCGGGGCGCGCGGCATGGGCGAGGCGCACGTGCGGCTGTTCCTGCGGGAGGGGGCGCGGGTGGTCTTCGGGGACGTGCTCGACGAGGAGGGCAAGGCGCTGGCGCAGGAGACCGGGGCGACGTACGTGCGTCATGACGTCACCAGCCCGCAGGAGTGGGAGCACGCGGTGGCGACGACCGTCGGTCTGCACGGCACGCTCGACATCCTGGTCAACAACGCCGGGATCCTGAAATTTCGGCGTATCAGCGATATGTCGCTGGAGGACTTCGACCGGGTCATCGGCGTCAACCTCAAGGGCACTTGGCTGGGGATCAAGTCGGTGATCGAGCCCATGAAGGCGGCCGGCCAGGGCTCGATCGTGAACATCTCCTCCATCGAGGGCTTCATCGGCGCCGAGGGCCTGTCCGCCTACTCGGCCTCCAAGTTCGGCGTGCGCGGCGTGACCAAGTCGGCGGCCAGGGAGCTGGCCAAGTTCAAGATCCGCGTCAACTCGGTGCATCCTGGGGCGATCAACACGCCCATGGTGCTGGACCCGGACCTGGCGGCCGAGGTGGACGCGGAGACCTTCGTGAAGTCGATGGTCATCAAACGGTTCGCCAAGCCGGTCGAGGTCTCGCACGTAGTGGCGTTCCTGGCCTCGGACCGGTCGAGTTACTGCACGGGCAGCGAGTTCACGGTGGACGGCGGACTCCTCACCGGCGCGGGCTACTGACCTGTGCTGAGGCCTGGGCGGGCACCGCCGCCGGGACGGCCGTGGGGTCCTTCCCGGAGCCAGGCGGCCGGTGTGACGAACAGGCCGGTCGCCTCCACCAGCACGGTTCCGTCGGGCAGCGAGATGCGCCCGTCCGACCAGCTCTTACGGCCCTCGGCCCGGGTGTGCTCGGCCGTCGCCACCACCGGCGTGCCATAGGGCACCGGCGCTCGGTAGGACATGGTCAGCGTGGCCGTCACGCCCGCGAACCCGGCCACGGCCGCCGCCTGGCCCAGCATGTGGTCGAGCACCATGGCGCTGATCCCCCCGTGCACGCCGCCGGGCGGGCCCTCGTGCAACGGCCGGAACGCCACCTCCGCCCGTACGCTCCCCGCCCCGACCTGCTCGATCACCAGCGGGAACGCGAACGGGTTGCCCGCGCCGATGACCGCGTTGCCCAGGGTCCGGACGGTGCCGTCGGGGCGGATCTCGAAAGGATGCGCGGACGTACGGCCGGCCGCGTCGAGCCGCTCGGTCAGCGCCCGCAGCTCGGCGGTGACGGCGGCCAACTCCTGCTCGCCGACGCCGGTCATGGCCACGGCGTCCATGAGCTCCCTGGTCTGCTCGGCCAGGGCGCACAGCGCCTCGACCCGGGATTCACTGATGGTGGCCTCGATCGTCATGCCCAGCATCTTAGAACAAGGTTCTACATACGGCCCCGTCCGTTACGTACGGCGAAGAGCCGACAGCGGAGCGAGGTAGTTCACCAAATTTGGTAGATCTTTTTTGCGTTGAATCACCTTTGTCGTGATATTTCCGTAATACTTCTGACCTGCGGCTTCCGACATGGGACGGGCATGGGCTTCCCTTGGCGCATGCTTGACCTGCCTTTACGGGCCGGTAGCCTCTCGCATCACGGATGACAACAGGTCTCCGGTTTTGTCACAAGTGTCCCGGGTCACCCCGGTACCCCAGGCTGCTTGGACGAAACCGGACTCGTGCGAAGGGTTGCCCTCACACTTTGACCCCTGAGATGAAGAAGTTCATCGACCTGCTGGAGAGCGAACTCGGTTACGCGGAGAAGGCCAGCGCGTACACCAAGTTCGGCAGCTGGTACGGCAAGAACGTGGAGTTCGACGCCGACTACACGCACGCTCCTTGGTGCGACATGTTCCTCTCCTGGGCCGCGCACAAGCTCGGCTACGAGGAGTGGATGGGCCAGTTCGCCTGGACCGTCGCGCACGCCAAGTGGTTCAAGAAGCAGGACGCCTGGGGCACCAAGCCCGTGCCCGGCGCCTTCGTCTTCTACGACTGGAGCGGCTCCGACAGCATCAGCCGGATCGACCACGTGGGCATCGTGACCCGGGTCGAAGGCGGCCGGATCTTCACCATCGAGGGAAACATCGACGGGGGAGTCGCCAAGCGCAAGGAACGCGACACCAGCAAGGTCGTCGGCTACGGCTATCCGTGGAAGATCAAGGAACGGCTGGACGCCAAGGAGTCGATGCGCGACGGCTATTACTCGGCCGACCACCCCGGCAGCACCAAGCCTGGCACGCTCCAGCTGCCCGACGAGCTCCGCCCGGAGATCCCGTTCCTGGAGACGGAGCAGGACGCGAAGGTGCTGCTCTCGGCGCCGAAGGACACCGCCAAGAAGAAGAGCGAGCAGGCCCAGGCCGAAGCGCCCGCGCCCGAACCCTCGCCCAAGATCGAGATCTCCACCCCGGCATCCGGCACGATCTCCGCCCCGGCGGTGCCCAAGAGCGGCAAGCACGCCAAGCACTCCGCGGCCGACACCAGCGCGGTGACCACCGGCCCCATCCCCGTGATCACGGACGTCGCCGCCCCCACACCGCCCTCCGCCGCGCTCGGATCTCCCGCGATCCTCACCTCCGCCCTGGTCGCCACCTTGGCGATGCTGGCGATCACCAAGACCAGGCGCCTGCGGCTGCGCCCGGCCCTCGCGGCCCCCGCGCCCGCTCCCGCCCATCGCCGCCGCCGCAAGGGGGCCACGCCCAGGCGCGCCGCCACCGAGCGTCCGCCGCGCCGGAACGCCGTCGAGCTCACCGGCCCGCACCGGCCCCTCCTGGACGCCGCCGAACCCGTCGGCGCACTCAGGTCGCTCAAGGACACCGTCGTCCCCGCGTTCGAGACGATCGTCATTCCCGAGGCGACGAGCGCGTTCAACGCGTTCACCCGCGCACAGCCGATGGCGGGATCCCTCGCCACGTCGGAGGGCATGGACCTCGCGTCGTTCCCCCGCAGGCTGGAATCCACCGGCCCCATCGGTCGCTTCACCCACCTCCCCCAGGCGTCCACCGGAGCCGCCCCCCGCACCCGCCACTTCGAGCCCTTCCCCCTCGCCCCCCGGACACCCGCCCGCCCCGAGTCCCACACCGGCCACACCACCAGCGGATTCGAGCCGTTCCCCCACACCGGGCACAGCGCCGGCGACTTCGAGCCGTTCCCCCGCGCCGGACGCGGCACCGGGAACCCCGAGCCGTTCCCCCACACCGGGCACAGCATCGGCGGTTTTGAGCCGTTCTCCCGCACCGGACGCGGCACCGGCGACTTCGAGCCGTTCTCCCGCCCCCGGCACACGACGCACGGCGGCGAGTCGGTCCCTCACAACCGGCACGCCACGAACGGCGGCGAGTCGTCGCCGCGCACCCGGCACGCGTCGAGCGGGTTCGAGGCGTTCTCCCGTACGCCGGGAGCGGCGAGCGAGTTCGACGCGTTCACCCCCTTCGCGGCGTCCGCACGCGGCGGCGCGACCGGATCCACCCCCCGCCGCGAGCATCCCTCCGGCGCCTACTGCGGCCGGCGGCGCGGTCGCGAGCACCCGGCGGAGGAGTTGACCGGCTTCGCCGTGATCGCCTCCCCGCGCGGCCGCCGCCACCGCTCAACCTCCCCCACCGCCGCCAGGCCCACCCACTCCCCCGACCCGAGCATGGCCATGGCAGGCGCATCGCTGTCGGAGAACTGGTCCCCGCCGTTCGACGACGCGACCCCCAACCACGCCTCCTCCCAACCCTCGCACCCCCAGGCCCCGCACCCCCAGACCTCCACCCACGGCACCCGCCGCCCAGGCTCCCGCCAAGGCCGCCACCGCGCCTGACCGCCCCTAGCGGCCAGACCGTGGCCGGCACAGCCGCGTCGGCACCCATTCAGGACCTTCGCCGGATGGCCCCCGTACCCCGATGGCTTCCGTACCCCGATGGCGCGTGCCGAGTAGGCCGCCCGTGGTGGTCAGGCTGAGGGGTCGGGCGAGAGGTTGTGGTCGGCGGCGAAGGTGGTCAGGGCGGTCACCGCGTCTCGGGTGCGGGTCCAGGGGCGGACGATCAGCCGGTCCACCCCCAGGGCCGCCCACGACGCCACCTCGTCCGGTGCGGACAGCTCGTAGGCGTGGGCCGTGATGGACGCGGCCCCGCCGAGGGCTTCCAGCCGCCGCAACTGGGGGATGATCGTCTCCAGCGTGTGCGGCATGCTGATCCACCCGTCACACAACCGCGCCGCCCTGCGCAGCGCGGCGCCCGACTCGCCACCGGCCAGGATGGGCAGCCGGGACTGCACGGGCTTGGGCTCGAACGCCACCTCAGGAAAAGCGTAGAAGGCCCCCGAATGCGCGACCAGCGGCTCGCTCCACAGCCGCCTGACCACCTCGATGGCCTCGTCGAGCCGTGCCCCCCGCGATGCGAAGGGCACCCCTGCCGCGTCCCATTCGCCGCGATACCACCCGGCCCCCACGCCGCAGATCGCCCGCCCGGAGGAGACCGCGTCGAGAGTGGCGAAGGCGCGGGCCGACACGAACGGGTGCCGCAGCGCCAGCAACTGCACCGCCGTGCCCAGCCGGACGCGACTGGTGACCCCGGCCAGGAAGCACAGGTACGCGGGCGCGTCGTACAGCGGCGTGGACGGCCTGATGGCGGGTCGCGAGGAGCTGGGATAGGCGGCCAGCGAGAGGTCGGCGGCGAAGACGAGATGCTCTGGCAGCCAGACGGACTCATACCCGAGCTCGTCGGCGGCCACCGCGACGTCCTTCCACGCGGCCGGATGGACGAGCCCCAGGGGCACCCCGAATCTCACCCTGCCAACCTAACAAACGCTTGGTCAAAACACCATCCGGACAGCCGAGCACGGCACCGGGCACCGGGCACCGGGCACCGGGCACCGGGCACCGGGCACCGGGCACCGGGCACCGGGCACCGGGCACCGGGCACCGGGCACCGGGCACCGGCGGGATTCTGGCCGATTGCCGCAGGGGACCTCACCCCAGATACGCGGCCCGTACGGCGGGGTCGTCGCGGACCCGTTCCGGTGGCCCCGACGCGATCACCCTGCCCAGGTCGAGCACCACGAGCCGGTCGCAGGCGCCCATGACGAAACCCATGTCGTGCTCGACCAGTAGCACGGTCGTGTCCAGGGCGGCCACCACCTCGGCCAGCCGGGCGGTCTGGTCGGCGTCCAGCCCGGAGGTGGGCTCGTCAAGCAGCAGCAGGCGCGGCCGGTCGGCGAGGGCACGGGCCAGCTCGACGAGCCTGCGCCGGCCCACCGGCAGCGCGGCCGCGTAGGCGTCACGCACCTCGGTCAGCCCGCACAGCTCCAGCACCTGCGCCACCCGTGTCCTGCGCTCACGTTCGAGCCGCCGCCGGGCGGGCCATCCCGCCAGGTCGGCGAGCAGCCCGCCGCCGCCACCGCGCCAGTCCAGCGCCGCCAGCACGTTGTCGGCCACGGTCAGCCGCCCGAACACCTGCGGCCGCTGGAACGTCCGCCGCACCCCTCCGCGAGCCCTGCGCACCGCCGAGAGCCCGGTCATGTCCTCACCCCCGACCCGCACCCGCCCCGCATCCGCCCGGCGCAACCCCGTCACCACGTCGAACAGCGTCGTCTTCCCCGCCCCGTTGGGCCCGATCACCCCGCACACCTGCCCGTCGGGCACCTCGAAGGTCACCTCCGACAACGCCCTGACCCCACCGAAGGCCACCGACACCCCTTGTACGGCCAGCATCACGTCGCCCCCAGATAAGCGGCTGTCAGGCGGTCGCCGTCGACCTCGGCGCGCGGGCCCGTCCAGGTGACGCGGCCGAGACGCATGAACGCCACCCGGTCGGCGATCCGCAGCGCCTCCGTGGCCTTCTCCTCCACCAGAAGCAGCGCCACCCCGCGCTCGCGCAGCTCGGCGAAGAGCTCGAAGACCTGCTGAACGACCAGCGGCGCGAGCCCGAGCGACGGCTCGTCGGCGATCAGCACCCGTGGCGGCCGGACCAGCGCCGGGGCGAGGGTGAGCAGTTGCTGCTCGCCACCCGACAACGCCCCCGCCGGTACGGCCCGGCGCTCGGCGAGCCGTGGCAGCCGCTCGTACACCTGAGCCGGGTCGGGCAGCCAGGTGCGCAGGTTCTCCTCCACGGTGAGACCGGGGAACACGCCACGGCCCTCGGGAGCCAGCAGGACGCCCGCCCGCGCTCGGCGGTACGCGGGCCAGGCGGTGATGTCGGCGCCGTCGAGCAGCACCCGCCCGGCGGTCGCGGGCAGGTCCCCGGCCGCGACGGCACAGGCGGTGGACTTGCCCGCGCCGTTGGCGCCGAGCAACGCGACCGCCTCCCCCGGCCGGACGACCAGGTCCACACCGCGCAGTACGGTGCAGTCGGCGTACCCGGCCACGACGTTCTCCAGCCGGAACAGTTCCCGAGACCCGTCACCGAACGCCTCCGGACCGAGCCGATCGGCGGCCCCGCCCCCGGACCGACCCACAGCCACCCGAAGATCGCGCCTTACCGGATGCTCCGCATCCGCCGAGTCCCCCATGCCCGCAGATGGGCCACGATGTTCCGGACCCACCGGGCCCACGAGAGGTTCCCGATGATCCGGACTGACCGGACCCACAGGAGGCTCCCGATGATCCGGACCCACCGGGCGCTCCTGGGCCGGCGGCTCCGCGCGGCGGGTGCGGCGGGTGCGGCGGTGGTGGCGGGATTCGGCGAGTTGGGACAGGACGCCGTCCGGGTGCTTGGCGAGGATCATGCCGCCCGCCCCGAACAGGATGGCCCCCACGTGCGCCGACACGTCCCAGGTGGCCAGCAGCTCGGGAAAGACGACGGCGATCAGCCCGCCGAGCACGGCGCCGCCGATCCGCCGCACGCCCTGCAGCACGACCACGGCCAGCCAGACGAACCCGGCGGAGGCCGGCAGGTCGGTGGCCGTGATCGAGCCCTTGGAGATCGCGTACAGCACCCCGCCGAGCCCGGCGATCGCGGAGGCGAGCACGAAGAGGAGGATCTTGGTGCGCGGGGCGGACAGCCCGGAGGTGACGGCGGCCGCCGGCGCCGACCGAACCGCCAGAATCGCCCTCCCAGACGCCGATTTTTCGAGATTTTTCACGAGAAGTCCGACAACGCCGATCAGCACGAGCAGCAACACCACCCGCACCCGCGCATCGGACGTGTCCGCGAACCCGAACCCCAGCGCCGGCAGCGACCACCCGATCGTGCCGTTGCTGAACGCGTCCACCTGGAACAGCACCTGGTCCGCGAGGAGCGCCAGCGCGAGCGTGGCCAGGGTGAGCACCCGCCCGCCGAGCCGGAGCGCGGGCAGCGCCACCAGCAGCCCGACCGCGCCCGCCGCCAGCACCCCCAGCAGGATCGCCACCAGGAACGGCAGCCCGGAGGCGAACGCCCACCCGCAGGTCAGCGCCGCCATCGCGGCGAAGGACGCCTGGGCCAGGTTCACCATGCCGCCGATCCCGGTCACCACCACGAACGAGCAGAAGATCAGCGCCAGCACCAGCCCTTGGGCGGCGATGCCCACGTAGTAATCAGGCCCGGTGAAGGTGAACCCCACCAGCGCGGCCAGCGCCACCACCCACGGCAGCCTGCGCCGCCACAGCGGCACCCCGGCCAGGTGGTCGGGCGGCGGCGCGTCCTCGGCGGCGCTGCCCGCGACCCGCTCCCGTGACCGGTTGAGCAGCACCAGCCCGGCGAACAGCAGGATGACCGGCACCGCCGTCCGCAGCCCGGTGACCTCTTCGAGGAAGTCGGTGTATCCGGCGACCAGGTTCTGCACCACGCCCAGCGCGAGCCCGGCGGCGAACGTCCACGGGATCGACCGCAGCCGCCCGAACACCGCCGCCGTCGCCGAGGCGAACAACAGCACGGTGTACGCGGTGGCGTCGAGTCCGACCACCGAGACGGCCAGCACCCCGGCGAGCCCGGCCAGGCCAGAGCCGAGCGTCCAGGCCAGGGCCGAGGTGGCGGCCACATCGATGCCGCGCAGCGTGGCCAGCCGCCGCCGGTCGACCGAGGCCCGCATGCGCAGGCCGTACGGAGTGTGCCGCATGAACGCCCACAGCCCGGCGGCGGTGACCACCGAGAAGGCGAAGGTGATGAGCTGGTCGGTGTCCAGGCGCACGCCGAGCGGTTCGAGACCCACCGCCGGGTGCGGGCCGATGCCGCGCGGCAGCGCGGTGGCGTCCGCGCTGGGCAGCCCGAGCAGGTCCACCACGAGCAGGCCGAGCGCGGGCAGCGCGATCGTGAGCCCGATGGTGCCGACGATCTGCGCGGTCTCCCCCGCCTGGGCGAGCCCGGCGAACATGGCCCGGTGCAGCAGGTAGCCGAGCGAAGGGGCGAACAGGGCGACGGCGATCAGCGCGGACAGCCAGGCGGGCAGCCCCAGCGCCACGTTCAGCTGGTAGAACACCAGGGCCGTCAGGAAGCCGATGGCCCCGTGGGCGAAGTTGAACACGCCGGTGGCCGCGTACGACAGGGTCAGGCCGGAGCCCATGATCGCGAAGATCGCGCCGGTGACCAGCCCGCTGAGGACGTAATCGACGATCATTTAAGTGGCACGTTGTCGAAGCACTTCATGCCCCTGGCCACCTGGAAGGCGCCGCCCTCCAGCTTGACCAAAGCGCCACAGCCGTTCGGCTCGCTGTGGTCCTTCGGGTAGCGGATCCGGCCGAAGCCCGGATTGTCGTAGGCGTAGGAGCCGTTCGCGGTGGCCAGGAACTTCTCCCTGGTCAGCTCCTTGCCGGTCTTGGCCAGCAGGTCGAGGAAGATGTCGGCGGCCCAGTAGCCGATGGCCAGGTGCTGGGTCAGGGTGGTGCCCGGCGCGACCTTCTCGACGTCGGCCCTGAGCCGGGCGATCTCCGGGGCGTCGGACTCGAACGGCTCGAACATGGGCGCGGCGATCACGCCCTCCAGCGCCTGCGCGCTCGCCGGGTCCTTCAGGACGGCGGCGTCGTAGCTGGTGGCGTCGGTGAGCACCCCCTTGTAGCCGGCCCGCTTCAGCGCCGAGTAGAGCCCGACGTTGAACTTGGTGCCGGCGATCACCGACACCACGACGTCGGGCGGGCCGCCGTCGTCCGAGGTCATGATCTTGTTCACGTACGGGAGCCAGTCGGGCGGGGGCGCGGCGCCGGGGAGTGCGGAGTTCACCCCGGCGAGCTCGAACCCGGCCGCGGTGAACGACTGCGAGATCGTGGTCCCGCCGTACTTGCTGCCGCTGGAGTCGGAGGTCTGTACGTACACGCTCTTGCCTTCGGAGCCGCCGAGCAGGTCGGCCAGCTGCCTGCCCCACCACGTCTGGGAGCCCGCGCCCGGCTTGGGGGCCAGGCAGCCGTTGTAGCCGAAGCCGGTCTTCGTGCCGCACCACTGCGGCCCGGTCGCCCAGCCGAACCACGGCACGCCCTCCCGCTCCAGGAAGGCGGCCCCGCCGAAGTTCGGCGCGTGCACCGGCACCAGGGCGAACACCTGGTCCTTCTGCACGAGTTTCTTGGCGGCGGCGTCGCCCTTGGCCGCGTCCTGGCCGTCGTCCTCCGCGCCGAGGAAGTCGATCGTGCGCCCGTGCACGCCGCCTTCGGCGTTGGCCCGCTCGAACCTGGCCTTCGCGCCGAGTTCGGCGTCCTTGGTGGAGTAGCCGCTGGCGCTGGTCTTGGTGAGCACGCCGCCGATCTTGACCGTGGTGGCCGTCACCCCCGGCGCGGTCCCGGTGCCGCCGGTCCCGCCGCCGCCGCTCTGCTCGGCCGCGCAGCCCGCCAGCATTCCGGCCGCCGCCAGCGCCGCCACGCCTCGCCGTACCGTATGCCGCACGTGAGCCTCCGGGTTTTGGCCTAGCGCTCGCTTGGTTTTGCGGTCAGCGTAAGTTCGCCCCGCAGGGGTGTCAATCGACCGAGCAACCGCTTGTTAGAGACCGGCGGCCGGGCTAGCGTGGGCGCATGCTGATGCGCGCGGCCGTGCTGACCGCCTTCGACGCCCCGCTGGAGGTCCGCGACGTCGAGATCGCCGACCCGGGCCCCGGCGAGGTCCGGGTCCAGATCAAGGCGTCCGGCGTGTGCGGCTCCGACCTCAAGGCCATCGACGGCAAGAGCCCGGTCGTCTCCCGCCTGCCGTTCATCCTCGGCCACGAGAGCGCCGGCATCGTGGAGAGCACCGGCCCCGGCGTGACCGGCGTCGCTCCCGGCGACCACGTGATCGTCGCCATGAACGGCCCCTGCGGGAAGTGCCGGAGCTGCGGCGCGGGCCGCTTCCACCTGTGCTCGGGGCGGGCCAGGATGACCGCCGTCATGGGCGGTCCGCCCCGCGCCACCCTGGACGGCGAGCAGGCCCGCCGCTTCATCGGCATCGGCTCGTTCGCCGAGTACACCGTCGTCGCCGAGGCCATGTGCGTGAAGATCGCCCCTGATGCCCCGTTCGACGCCATGTGCCTGCTGGCCTGCGGCGTCGTCACGGGCGTCGGCGCGGTGCTCAACGTCGCCCGGGTCACCCCCGGCTCCTCCGTCCTGGTCGTCGGCTGCGGCGGCGTCGGCCTGAACGTCATCCAGGGCGCCGTCCTCGCCGGCGCCACCACGATCATCGCCGCCGACGTGGCGGAGCCGAAGCTCAAACTGGCCGAGCGCTTCGGCGCCACCCACACCCTCACGCCCGCCGACCTCCCCGCCCAGGTGGGCGAACTGGCCAACGGCGGCGTCGACTACGCCTTCGACGTCACGGGCGTGCCCGGCGTGCTCGCCAGTACCTTCGCCGCCACCCGGTCGGGCGGCGCCACCGTCATGGTCGGCAGCCCTCCGGCCGGCCGCCCGATCGAGCTCGACCCCGCCCTGCTGTTCGCCTCCCGCCGCCTCATGGGCACCCAGGGCGGCGACGCGGCCCCCCACCGCGACCTGCCGATGCTCGCCGACCAGTACCGGCGCGGCCGCCTCGACCTCAACGGCCTGATCACCGAACGCCTCCCGCTGGACCAGATCAACGACGCGATCACCCACACCAAGCAGGGCACGGTCGCCCGCTCCGTCATCGTCTTCTGAGCCGATCCACTGAAGTACAGTTCGCTGGAACGTACTTCAGTGCATGCGGAGTCGCCCATGGTAAAGCCCGCCTACATCTTCGATCGCGACTGGGAGTGGCAGGCACTCACGGAGTTCGCCACCGGGACCCAGCCCGAGGTGGCCTTCGGGGTGGTGAGCGGGCGACGGCGGCAGGGAAAGACCTTCCTGCTCCGCGCGCTGGCCGAGGAGCTCGGCGGCTTCTACTTCGAGGCCACCGAGGGCACCGACATCGAGCTGCTCCGGCTCTTCGGCATGACCCTCGGACAGCACACCGGCTCCCCCGTGGGCCTGCCCTTCGCGGACTGGCGGGACGCGCTGACCTTCATGTTCTCGCTTCCCGGTGAGCGGCCCATGCCGTTGATCATCGACGAGTTCCCGTACCTGATGAAGGCCAATCCCGCTCTGCCCTCCATCCTCAAGCAGGAGATCGACCTGCGTGGCCGGACGCATCGCGGCACGAGCCAGGCCAGGCTGCTGATCTGCGGGTCGGCCCTGTCCGTCATGGGCAAGGTGCTGTCCGGACAGGCTCCGCTGCGCGGCCGCGCCCGGCTGGAGCTGGTCGTCCAGCCGCTGCCGTTCCGCGCGGCCGACGAGTTCTGGGAGCTCGAAGATCCCCGGCTCGCGGCCATGGTGCACGCGATCGCCGGGGGCACCCCTGCCTATCGGCATGAGTTCGTGGCGTCGGACACACCCCGGTCGCTGGAGGACTTCGACGCCTGGGTGGTCCGCTCCGTGCTCGACCGGCGCCGCCCTCTCTTCCGCGAGGGCCGGTACCTCCTCGCCGAGGAGGCCGACATTCGCGACCCGGCCCTCTACCACTCGGTGCTGGCCGCCATCGCGGAAGGCAACCACACCTGGGGGCGCATCGCCGGGCACATCGGCTACAAGTCCTCCGACATCACTCATCCGCTGCGGGTGCTGGAAGACTGCGGGCTGGTGGTCAAGGAGCGGGACGCGTTCCAGTCCAACGCCACCTGTTACCGGATCGCGGAGCCGATCATCGCCTTCTACCAGGCGATCATGCGCCCCGAGTGGGCCGCCCTCACCACCGGGCACGCCGCCCAGGTCTGGGAGCGGGCTCGCGGGCGCTTCTCCTCCGCCATCATGGGTCCGCACTTCGAGACACTCTGCCGGGAGTACGCCTCCCGTTACGGCGACGACCTGTTCGGGCCCGTCGGCGAGGTCGCCGCGGGCACCGTGACGGATCCCGGCAGCCGCGACAAGAAGGAGCGCAAGATCCAGATCGACGTCGCGGTGCTCTCGCCCGCCTTCGCCGGCGAGCCGAGAAAGGTGCGCTCCCTGGGCGAGGCGAAGTGGGGGAAGGTGATGGGACTGCGGCACCTGGACAGGCTCCGCCAGGCGCGTGACCTCCTGGAGGTCAAGGGTTACGACACGAGCGAGACGGTGCTCGCCTGCTACGGCGGCGCGGGCTTCGACGAGGAACTGACGGCTGCGGCCCGGTCCGACGCGCGGGTCCTGCTCGTAGATCTTCCTACTCTTTACGGATCGACTGTGAGTCGCTAATCTAAAGAACATTAGAAGATTAGAGGAGGCGGTATGTCCTATCCCCCCGCGCGTTATCTGGGTGAGAGCGGCGAGAGCACCGGGGTGCTCCGGCCGGCCGTGCAGGAGCCCGACCTGGTGATGAGCCCCGGCGGCACCCAGGTGCACTACCTGAGCACCGGAGCTTCCACGAACGGCGCGTTCGGGCTCTACCGGTGGGAGATGGGCCCGAAGCCCGGCGGGGCGAGCCCGCACTTCCACCGGGGGATGACCGAGTCCTTCTACGTCCTGTCCGGCAGCGTCCGGCTCTACAACGGCGTCACGTGGACGGACGGGACACCGGGTGACTTCCTGTACGTGCCCGAGGGCGGCATCCACGCCTTCAGCAACGAGTCCGGGCAGCCGGCGACGATGTTGATCCTGTTCACGCCGGGAGCGCCGCGCGAGGCCTACTTCGAGGCGCTCGCCGACATCAGAACCAACGACCGGCAGCTCAGCGACGAGGAGTGGACCGAGCTGTTCCGACGCCACGACCAGTTCATGGTCTGATGCCCGACTTCCCGGAAGAGCCGATCTACCAGCAGCTCGCCCGCATCGGCAAGGCGCTGTCCAATCCGGTCCGGCTGCGCCTGCTCGACGTGCTCGACCAGCGCGAACGTACGGTCGAGGAGCTGTCGGAGGAGGCGGGCGTGGCGCTGAAGAACACCTCGGCCCAGCTCCAGCAGCTCCGCGCCGCGCACCTGGTGACCAGCCGGAAGGACGGCACCCGGGTCTACTACCGGCTGGCCGACGAGCGGGTGTCGCGCTTTCTCGGCCAGTTCCAGGGGTTCGCCCACGAACGGCTCGCCGATCTGCGGGACGCCGTCGAGGAGCGGCTCGGCTCGTTCGAGGCGGTGACGGCCGCCGAGCTGGCCGCACGGCTGCGGGAGCCGGACACGGTGGTCGTGGACGTGCGCTCGGCCGCGGCCTACGCCGAGGGGCATGTGCCCGGCGCGGTGTCGGTGCCGTTGAAGGAGTTGCTGGACCGGCTGGGCGAACTGCCCGGCGACGCGGAGATCATCGCTTACTGCGGCGGGCCGTACTGCGTGGTCTCCCCTCGTGCGGTGGAGGTGCTGCGCTCGCACGGCTACCGGGCGCGGCCCCTGGACGGTGGCCTCACCGGCTGGCGCCGTTCGGGGCGCGCCGTCCAGGAATCGCCTTAGATCCGGCTTCGGGCCGGATCCGACCGAGGGACAGATCAGGCCGAGGGACAGATCAGGCCCAGGGTCAGATCAGGCCCAGGGACAGCATCGCGTCGGCGACCCGGCGGAAGCCGTCGATGTTGGCGCCCGCCACGTAGTTGCCCGGCATGCCGTACTCGTCGGCGGTCTCCACGCAGCGGCCGTGGATGTCGCGCATGATCTCCCGCAGGCGGAGCTCGGTGGCCTCGAAGGTCCACGAGTCGCGGCTGGCGTTCTGCTGCATCTCCAGCGCGCTGGTGGCCACGCCCCCGGCGTTGGCGGCCTTGCCGGGGCCGAAGGCGACGCCCGCCTCCAGGAAGATCTTGATGCCTTCAGGGGTGGTGGGCATGTTCGCCCCCTCGCCGACGGCCACGCAGCCGGTCTCCACCATCTTCGCGGCGTCGCGGCCGGTGATCTCGTTCTGCGTGGCGGACGGCATCGCCACCTCGCAGGGCACCTCCCACACGCTGCGCCCCGGCACGAAGGCGACGTGATCGCCGCGGCGGGCGGCGTAGGTCTCCAGCCGGCCGCGCTCGACCTGCTTGATCTGCTTGAGCAGCTCCAGGTCGATGCCCTTGTCGTCGACCACGTAGCCGGCAGAGTCGGAGCAGGCCACCACCCTGCCGCCGAGCTGCTCGACCTTCTCGATGGCGTAGACGGCCACGTTGCCGGAGCCGGACACCACGACCGTCTTGCCGTCGAAGGAGGTGCCGCGCGCCCTGAGCATCTCCTCCACGAAGAACGCGCACCCGTAGCCGGTGGCCTCGGTGCGGACCTGGGCGCCGCCGTACGACAGCCCCTTGCCGGTGATGACGCCGGACTCGAAGCGGTTGGTGATGCGCTTGTACTGGCCGAACAGGAAGCCGACCTCGCGCCCGCCGACGCCGATGTCACCGGCGGGGACGTCGGTGTACTCGCCGATGTGGCGGTAGAGCTCGGTCATGAAGCTCTGGCAGAACCGCATGACCTCCCGCTCGGAGCGCCCCTTGGGGTCGAAGTCCGAGCCGCCCTTGCCGCCGCCGATGGGCAGGCCGGTCAGGCTGTTCTTGAAGATCTGCTCGAACCCGAGGAACTTGACGATCCCCAGATAGACCGACGGGTGAAAACGCAGCCCACCCTTGTACGGCCCCAGCGCGCTGTTGAACTCGACCCGGAAGCCGCGGTTGATGTGCACCTCGCCGCTGTCGTCCGCCCACGGCACCCGGAAGATGATCTGCCGCTCGGGCTCGCAGATGCGCTCGATGATCTTCGATTCGGCGTACTCAGGATGCTTGCCGAGGACCGGCCCGACGCTCTCCAGGACCTCGCGCACCGCCTGGTGGAACTCGATCTCCCCGGGATTGCGCCGAAGGACGTTGTCATAGATCGACGACAGCTTCTCGTGCAACACCGAAGTCCCCCAGTTCACGTACCGTTACATTCCTCACTTTAAGGGGCGGCAATAAGTGAGATGTATCCGGGGCGGCGGGACGGGCGAAGAACCGCCGGGTGGTCAGCTCTGCCCGGACATGACGGGGACGGGCGGGCGGGCCGGGGCGTCCTCGTCCTCGTGCCCTTCCACCGACAGGTTCGGCAGCAGCCGGTCCAGCCAGCGCGGGCACCACCAGTTCCACCGCCCCAGCAGCACCATGGTCGCCGGGACCAGGAAGCCTCTGATGATGGTGGCGTCCACCGCGATGGCCGCCGCCAGCCCCACCCCGAAGGTCTTCACCATCGGATCCGGGTAGGCGATGAACGCGGTGAAGACCGCGACCATGATGAGCGCCGCCGAGGTGATCACCCTGCCGGTCGAGCCCAGCCCTTCGGCGACCGAGCGCGCGTTGTCCCCATGCTTGAGGTACGCCTGCCGTACCGCCGTGAGCAGGAAGACCTCGTAGTCCATCGACAGCCCGAACAGCACCGCGAACAGCATCAGCGGCACATAGCTCTCGATGGGCACCGAAAAGAAGATCGTCTGCAGGTACGAGCTGTTCGCCGGCGCGTCCATGCCGACCAGGCCGCTGCCCAGCCCGATGGAGAACACCAGCGCCAGCGCGCCGAAGGCGGCGCCGAGGGAGACGAGGTTCATCAGCGCGGCCTTGATCGCGACAATCGGCGCCCGGAAGGCGAACAGCAGCAGCAGCGCGCTGAGCAGCACCACCACCCCGATGACGAGCGGGGTGCGCTCGGCCATCCGGTCGGCCGCGTCGGTGAGCCCGGCCACCTCGCCGCCCACATGCGCCTGCACGCCGTCGACGTCCAGCCGCCGGATCTCCCTGACGACCTCGGCCGCCCGGGCATCGCTGGGGGCGTACTCGGGCACGACCTGGATCATCACGGCGTCGCCGGAGTCGTTCTTCTTGGCCTCCGACACGTTCGCGACCCCGTCCACGGCCTCGATCGCGCTGCTCAGCCGGTCGACGGCGGCGTCTGCGCCGGTCACCTTCGCCACGACGGTCAACGGCCCGTTGATGCCGGGGCCGAACCCGGAGGCCATCAGCTCGTACGCCCGCCGGGAGGGCTCGCCCTTCGCGCCGTACCCCTCGTCGAGCGAGCCGAGCTGGAGCGCGAGGGCGGGCGCGGCGAGCGTGGCCAGCACGAGCGCGCTGCCGACCAGGACCGTCCACGGCCGCCTGGCCACCCAGGAGCCGAGCCCGCCCCAGCCGGACGACTCGGGCCGGCGGCCGAGGAAGGGCACCTTGAGCGTGTTGACGCGGTGGCCCAGCAAACCGAGCTGCGCGGGCACCAGCGTGACCGAGGTGAGCACGGCGGACACGACCGAAATGCCGGTGATCCAGCCCAGTGTGCGCAGCAGCGGGAACCCGCCCAGCATGAGCGCGCTCAACGCGATGATCACGGTGCCGCCGGCGAACACCACCGCCCCGCCGGAGCTGGCCACCGCCCGGCGCACCGCCTCCTGGACCGGCAGCCCGGAAGCGAGCAGCCTGCGGTGCCTGGACAGCAGGAACAGCGCGTAGTCGATGCCGACGCCGAGGCCGATCATCGTGGCCATGATGCCCGCCTGCTTGGGCACGTCCACGACATGGCCGAGCAGGCCGATCACACCCAGCCCCGAGGCGACGCTGACGAGCGCGGTGAAGATCGGCACCAGTGCGGCGGTGAGCGTGCCGAACGCGAAGATCAGCACCAACAGGGCGCACACCACGCCGATGACCTCGCTCGGCCCGGTCTTGATCTCCTTGTCCGCCGGGGTGGAGCTGTCCGCGGGAACGACTTCCAGCCCCGCCTGCCTGGCCGGCTCGGCGGCCGCCGACAGAACCTGGGTGTTCTCGGCGAGCTTGGTGCTGTCGTGCCCTTCCATCCGTACGGTGACCAGGCCGATCCGCAGGTTGGAGGCGATGCCGCCCCTGCGGTAGGGCGAGTCGACCTGGACGACGTGCGGCAGGGTGCGGAGGTCCGCGACGGTCCGCTCCACGGCCTGCTTGGGCCGATCCTCGGTGAGCGGCCCGTACGGGGAGTAGATCACCAGCTGTACGGTGCCGCCCTGGTCATAGCCGGGGCCGAAGCCGTCGCGCATCAGGTCGTGGGCGCGCTGCGCGTCGGTGCCGGGGATGCTGGCGTCGTTGCTGACCGGGCTGCCCAGCACGATGCTGCCGCCCATCAGGGCCGCCGCGGCGATCACCCATAAGGTCAGGACGAGCCGGCCGTGGCGGGCACACCAGCCGCCCAGCCGTCCCAGAAAACGCGACATCGCCCGTTGTCCCCCGTTCACGCCCGTCCTGTACGGTCGTTCAGGCAATACGATAAAGCCAGATATATCGGGAGGCTGTATCACCCATGGAAATGAGACGATGACCACAGCCGACGACACCCGCACCCGGATCCTGGCGGCCGCACGGGCCCTGTTCGCCGAGCGCGGTTACGCGCTCACCTCGCTGGCCGACATCGCCGCCGCGGTGGGACTGACCAAGACGGCCGTCGCCTACCACTTCCACCCGAAGGACCGGCTGGCCGCCGAGCTGCTGGCGCCCGCCGCCGAGGATCTGCTGACGCTGCTCGGCACCGACTTCGCCGGTGACCGGCGGGCCACGGTCGAGGCGCTGGTCACCTTCATGGTCCGGCACCGCGCGGTGAACCGCCTGCTCATGGAGGACATCGGCAGCGCCGACGACGCCCCGCCGGGCTCGCCGGGCGAGGCCATCCGGGCCTTCCGCGACGAGCTGCTCGCCAAGCTCACCGGCCCCGACCCGGACGACGAGACCCGCCTGCGCGGCTGGGCCGTACTGGGCGCCCTGCAGTGGGGCACCGCCCAGACCATGAACCTGCCCGAAGAGCGGGTACGCGAGTCACTGCTACGCACGACCCTGGCCATAGAAGACCTTTCGCCTCGCTAGGCCCAAGCCTGCGAGGCCCCGTGCTTTGCCGGGCCCGCGCCGAGCCGAGCGCTTGCCGAGCTGAGCCCTTGCCGAGCTGAGCCCTTGCCGAGCTGAGCCCTTGCCGAGTTGAGCCCTTGCCGCACCCGGCGTTCCCGGGCCTCCGGAAGGCGGGCTCAGAGGCCGAGGACGTCGCGTTCGACGTGGTCGAGCGCGAACCGGACGGCCCCCAGCGACACGCTCTCGTCGCCGAAGGTCGAGGTGACCACCTGGGGCGCGCTCAGGCACAGGTCCGCGAGGTGGCGGCCCCCGCTGAGGTCGGCGAGCGAGGCCACGATCCGGTCGCCGCCGAGTAGCATCGGCCGACATATGTTAGTTGGTTACATAAGTGAGGTTCGACATGGTGACGCTGGCCGTCGTAGGCGCGGGCTCGCGAGGCACCGGTTACGCCCGCCACGCGGTGGAGTCCGGCCGGGCCCGGGTCGTCGCCGTGGCCGATCCTGACGCGAGCCGGCGGGCCAGGTTCGCCGACGCCGCGCCGTACCAGGACTGGCGTGAGCTCGCGGCGCTGGACCGCCAGGCCGACGCGGTGATCATCGCGACGCAGGACCGGGACCATGTCGAGCCGGCCGTGCGCTTCGCCGAGCTGGGCTACGACATCCTGCTGGAGAAGCCGATGGCGGTCTCCGAGGACGACTGCCGCCGGATCGTCGCCGCGGCCGAGCGCTCCGGCTCGGTCTTCGCCGTCTGCCACGTGCTCCGCTACACCCCTTACACCCGCGCGCTCAAGGCGCTGCTCGACGCCGGCCGGATCGGCGAGATCGTCAGCATCCAGCACCTGGAGCCGGTCGGCTGGTGGCACCAGGCGCACTCCTACGTGCGCGGCAACTGGCGCAGGACGGACGAGTCGACGTTCATGTTGCTCGCCAAGTCCTGCCACGACCTCGACTGGCTGGTCCACCTGACGGGCCGGCAGGTCACCCGCGTCTCGTCGTTCGGCGGGCTCAAGCACTTCCGCGCCGAGAACCGGCCGGAGGGCGCGGCGGACCGCTGCCTGGACTGCGCGGTCGAGCCGGACTGCCCCTACTCCGCCAAGCGCGTCTACCTGCCGCTGGCCGGCCAGGAGCGCTGGCCCGTCACCGTGCTCACCGACGACGTCACCGAGCAGGGCATCGTGGCGGCGCTCAGGACCGGCCCGTACGGCAGATGTGTGTACGCCTGCGACAACGACGTGGTGGACCACCAGGTGGTGAACATGGAGTTCGAGGGCGGCGCGACCGCGGCGTTCACCATGACCGCCTTCACCCCCGCCGGGCACCGCCAGACCCGGATCTTCGGCACCCGGGGCTCGATCGACGGCGACGGTGACCGCCTTACCGTGCACGACTTCGTCACCGGCCGGGCGCAGACCATCGACACCCGGCCCACGGGCGACGCGACGGCCGCGGGCGGACACGGGGGCGGCGACGAGGGCCTGATCGAGGCGTTCCTCACCGCGGTCAGCAGCGGAGACCGCACCCCGATCCTCTCCTCCCCCGCCGACAGCCTGCACAGCCATCTCATCGCCTGGGCCGCCGAGCGGTCCCGGCTCGAAGGCGCGACCGTCACGCTGGAAGAACCCCCCGGTTGAAGGCCGGACACCTCACAGCCGCCACGGCGCTCGGCGTCAGCCTGATGGCCTGCGGCTCGTCCCCCCAGAGCGAGCCCGCCGCACGGGGCGACGCCCGCGGGCCGATGCTGCTCGTCCTGCTCTTCCAGCGGCGCATCGTCGCGGGGCTCACGGCAGGCGCCCTCACATAGCGATCACGGGACGTCTTGACACCTTTACTGCTACGTTTGTGCCCTTTAATCCCATTATTGCGGAGAGGATCCTGAGGTGCGGCGATACGGCGGGCTCATCGGCGGCCTGATGACAGGGTTCCTGGTCGTGGGGTGCTCCGCCCTGCCAGGGCTGAACAGGAACGCGGCGCAGGCACCGAGCACACCTCCGCCGAGCGCCACAGCGCCCAGCGTCCTCTCGGGCCAGGAGGCCACCGCGATCATGAAGGACTACATCGAGCGGAACAACCTCGCCAACAAGGCCAGAAGCGACAAACTGCTGGCGGCGTACGAAGGCGGCTCCAGCCTGGCCATCGACAAGGCCGGCTACGCCTCCAGCCGCAAGCTGCGCAAGACGATCAAGCACGAGCCCTTCGGCTACACCTCGCCGACCTTCTACCCGGGAACCGGCGGGGAGCGGCCCTGGCTGCTGACCCTGGCGCACTGGCAGCGCAAGAAGGACATCTCGAAGGAGGCCACGTACCTGCTGTTCACCCGCGAGGGCGACGACGGCTGGCGGCAGGTCTACTCGCCCGACACCTTCGACGGCACCTCCCCCCAGGAGCTGCCCGCCATCGCGAAGGACGCCTCGGGCGCGGCCACCGAGGTCGGCCAGGACGACACCGGCCTGATCATGTCACCCGCCGACTTCGCCAGGAACTACGCCGCCCACCTGGCGGGCAAGGGCGGCAAGGCGGCCGGGACCAGGTTCGCCACCGACCTGCTCGCCAAGAACGCCGCGTCGAAGCGCCTGGAGATGAACAAGTTCGCGCGCGTCAGCGAGGTCACCCGGGCCACCCGCTACCCGTCGTACGCCGTGCGCACCGCCGACGGCGGCGCCCTGGCCTTCACCACCTTCCAGCGCGACCGGCGCTACGACGTGCGGCAGAGAACGCCGCGGTTCTACGTCTTCCAGCAGAACAGCGGGCTGCTGCCCGGGAAGTACTACACGAACATGAAGACCACGGAGCTGGTGCAGGTGGTGGCCCACATCCCGGCCAAGGACGCCAAGCCGGGACAGGTCAAGGTGCTCGGCTCCTACTCCGGCCTCATCGCGGGCAGCGGCCGCTGACCTGCCCCGCGGTCACGGCCTGCGAAGGCCCTTGGAGGTTGCCCACCACGTTGTGCAGTCCGATGGGGGCGGCCGGCGGCAGGGGCGCGGGCGGGTCGGCCGGGTGGGCGCGGAAGGACTGCAGCAGCAGCGCCGCGAGCCTGCGGGAGGCGGCCACCGCCGTCTCGGTCGTGTCCGCGATGATGCCGCCGTTGGCCATGATCAGCAGCGTGAGGTCCTCCTGCGCGAAGTCGGCGCGCAGCTGCCCGGAGGCCTTGGCACGCTCCGTCAGCTCGGCGAACCCCTCCTCGGCACAGGCACGTACGCCCTCGAAGTCAATGCTGTCAGGAAACGCTGAGACGAACGCCGCCGTGAACCCTTTGTCCACGGCCTGCATGGCGCAGATCCTCTCGACCGCGGTGCAGAACCCCCGCCACGGGTCGGGATCGGCCAGCGCGTCGTCCACCACCGACGCGCAGGCCGCCATCTGGTCGGCGAAGGCCGCGGTGACCAGCGACTCCTTGGTGGGGAAGCGACGGTAGAGCGTCGCCACCCCCACACCGGCCCGCCGGGCGATCTCCCGCATGGTCACGTCGATCCCGCGCGCGGCGAACGTCTCACGCGCGACCTCGAGGATGCGGTTGCGATTGATCAGCGCGTCGCTTCTCAGCGCCTGCGGCTCGGCGGGGTCACGTACCAGCAGAGGAGTCCGGGCGGTCATGCTCCCCACCTTACGTCAACCGGACCGGGTGTTCCGGTTTCGGCGCTCAGGGGGTTTCCGGTGGCTCGGGGGTGAACGTGGGGGTCGTGGAGGGATCGTCCGGGTCCTGCGTCGAATCGGCGGGGGTGCCCACGGTGATCACGACGGGGGTGCCCGGTCCGGCGCAGCCGCCCGGCGGTACGGACTGGGCGATGGCCAGGTCGACCTGCGCCTGGTCCTCCACGACCTGGCGGCGCACGGTCACGGCGAAGCCGGCCGCACGGAGGGCGCCGCGGGCGCCGGCCCGGGACTGACCGACCACCGACGGCACGGCCACGCCGTGTCGGGCGACGTGGAGCGCCACCTGGGTGCCGCCCGAGACCCGTTTGCCCGACTTGGGGGCACTGGACAGGACCCGGCCGTCCGGGTCGGTGGCGCAGGTCCTGCTGATCGGGCCGACCGCCAGCCCGGCGCTGGTCAGGGCCGCTTCGGCCGCTTTACGCTGCAGGCCGACCAGGGCCGGGACCGGCAGACCCGCTGACACGCGCAGGGCGACCATGGTGCCTTTCGGCACGGAGATACCGGTCCCGGGGCTGCTGCCCAGCACCTGGCCGATCTTCTCCGCGGAGTCGGCTTCGGTCACCGCGCCGGCGGCCAGGCCGGCCCGCCGGATCGCCTTGAGCGCGGCGGCCCGGCTCAGGCCCTCCAGCGGAGGCACGGCGACGTTCACCGGGAGGAGGGTGGGCGGCGGGTCGTCCGCGGGAGCTTTGCGCGGCCGGCTGCTCTGCTTGGTCCGTATGGGGGTGGACCCGTCCACCGGCGACACGGTCTCCACCGGCCGGCCATCGGCGACGGACGGCTGCGCGCCTCCCTGCGCGGGCAGATCGTCCTGCCTCAGGGCCGGCGCCAGCAGAGTGACCAGTACGGCCGCGCTCACCAGCAGAGCCCCGAAGACAGCCGCCCCCGCCCGCCCCATCGCCTGCCCAACCCGCCGCCTGGAGGCCTCCCGCGAACCGAGAACCTCCCCGCCCACCCGCGACCGGTCGTCGGATAACCGGTAGCCGGCGGGCGCCCCGGTCGCCTCGGGCTCGGCCAGGGGCGGGGGCTCGGTCCTGGGCAGGGGTACGGCCGGGGGCTCGGCCCCGGGCGGAGGTACGGCCGGGGGCTCGGCCCCGGGCGGAGGTACGGCCGGGGGCTCGGCCCCGGGCGGAGGTACGGCCGGGGGCTCGATCCTGGGCGAGGGTACGGACCCGGGCGGAGGCTCAGCCATGGGCGGGGGTACGGCCACGCTCGGCGGGACGCGCAGGATGTGCGGCGGCGGGGAGCGCAGCACCTCGGCCGGCGCCCCGCCCGACTCCCCCAGCAGCGCGAGCAGCAGGTCCCTGCTGGTGGGCCGGTTACGCGCGTCCTTGTCCAGACACGCCACGACCAGCTCCCTGAGCTGCCCGTCCAGCCGCCCGAGCTCGGGCTCCGCCGTGAGGATGCGGTGCAGCACCGGCGCCACCGAATCCTGCCCGAAGGGGGCGCTCCCGTTGGCCGCGAAGCAGATCGTGGCCCCCCACGAGAACACGTCCACCGCCCCGGTGACGGCCGACGCGGTGATCTGCTCGGGCGCCATGTAGGCGGGCGTGCCGACCCCCCTGCCGCTCACCGTCGCCGCCGCGTCGAGCGCCTTGGCCAGGCCGAAGTCGATCACGCGGGGGCCGTCGGGGCCGAGCAGCACGTTCTGCGGCTTGAGGTCGCGGTGCACGATGCCGGCCCGGTGGATCGCGGTGATCGCGGTGGCGGTGCCGACCGCCAGCCGTTCGAGGGCGCCGCCACGGCGCGGGCCGGCGACCATGACCTCACGGGCCAGCGACGGCCCGTCGACATACTCACTCACGATGTACGCCCGGTCCTCGTCGAACCCGGCGTCCATCACCTGAGCCGTGCAGAACCGGGCCACATGCTTGGCCAGCTCCACCTCGCGCAGGAACGCGTCCTGCTCGTCCCCCACCGGCCCATGCAGCAGCTTGACCGCGTACGTGTCCTCGTCCCGAGTGCCGAGGTACACCACTCCCTGTCCGCCCTCGCCCAGGCGCCCGCCCAGCTCATATCCGCCGATTCGCCGCGGGTCCCCCGTCCGGAGCGGCTGCGCCACTGGCACGGGGCGCCTCCCCTCGCCGCCACCCCATTACTCCTCCACTGAAGGCAACCGGTGCCGGAGAGTCAACGGCGGCCGGGCCATCGCCGCCTGACCGTGACACTCGCGGTCAGGAGACGCGCGAGACCTTGCCCGAGTAGGTGACCTCCTGCTCACCTCGGCGAATGACCGATATGGCCATCTGGTTCGCCTCGGCGGTCGGCAGCATGCGCAGCGTGCCCGGGTAGCATTCCGCACCCTCGACCTCGCCGAGTTCGTACACCAGCGCTTCCCCGGCTGGGCTGAGCATCCCGGAGCATCGCAGGTCGGCACCCCATCGCATGCTGGACGTGGGCCCGCCGTCCAGCCGGATCTCCACCGGGAACACGCGATCGGCGCTCGGATGCTCGGCCGAGCCGGTCCAGACGCCGTTCGCCCCCGGCCCGCCGCTCAGCGTCCAGAGCGCCACCGCGGCGATCACCAGCACGGCGACCGTCACAGCCGTCGCGGCGAGCCGCCAGGAACCCGGCCGCCCCCTTGCCGTCCTCGCCACCGGCAACCGCGGTCCGGACTCGGGCAGCACCGTGGGCTGCGGCCGCGTGACGGTGACAGCAGCCCGCGGCGCGGCCTGCTCCGACGACGCATGCGCGTCCGGATCCACAAGCGCCGCCAGCGCACTCCGCGCTCCCGTGGTACGCGTACCCCCAGAACCGGGCACCCGCCAGTCGACGGTGTCAGGGGCACCGGAGTCGGCCGCGTCGACCGCGGGCCGAGGTGCCGCGTCGAACACAGGCTGAGGGGCGGCAGCGCGGAGAGCGACGGGCTCAGGGGCGGCGGCGCGGAGGGCGGCGGGCTCAGGGGCGGAGCCGAGGGCAACCGGCCCGGAGGCGGCGGGCTCGGGGGTGGTGTCGAGGGCGGCCAGGGCGCCGGTGGAGAGGACGTCTCGGCCGGTCAGGTCGTGGCTCAGCAGTCGGCGGAGCACCTCTTCGGCGTCCGGCCGGTCACCCGGCTCGACCGCCAGGCAGGCGTCGACGAGCTCACGCAGCCGCCCGGTCAACGTGCCCAGGTCCGGCTTGCCGTACAGGATCCTGGCGAGGACCTCCTGGTGGGTCTCGGCGGTGTAGGCGTGCCGGCCGTTGGCGGTGTAGGCGACGGTCAGTGCCCAGGCGTACAGGTCGGCGGGTGGTCCGGCGGGCTCGCCCTTGATCCGCTCGGGCGCCAGGTACGCGGGGGTGCCGATGGGGAACCGGCCGGTGGTGGCGGTGCTGTCCATCGGCCGGGAGATGCCGAAGTCGATCACGCGCGGGCCGTCCAGGCTGAGCAGCACGTTGCCCGGTTTGAAGTCGCGGTGCACGACCGCCGCGCGGTGGATGGCGCCGAGCGCGGTGGCGGTGCCGATGGCCAGGCGGTGCAGGGAGCCGCCGATGCGCGGACCCTGGGCGATGACGTGCTCCGTCAGCGAGATCCCGTCCACGTACTCGCTGACCAGGTACGGCCGGTCGCCTTCGAGGTCGGCGTCGAGCAGTTGGGCGGTGCAGAACGGCGCGACCCTGCGTACGGCCTCGACCTCGGCCCGGAACCTGCGGCGCACCGCCTGATCGTCGGACAGGCCGGCGTGCAGGAGCTTGATCGCGACCTTGGCCCCGTTGCCGGTGTGGCCCAGGTAGACGACGCCCTGGCCGCCCTGGCCGAGCCGTGCCGAGAGCCGGTACGTGCCAAGGCGGCGCGGGTCAGCGGCACGGAGGTCGGACATAAGCCACCATTATGCCGCTATCACACGAAGCGGGCATAAGCATCGAGCTGCCGGAGCGCCGCGTCCGTCGGGGCGCTGGCCAGGGCGAGCACGGCCTCCTCGATGCCCAGCTCGGCGAGGTAGTCGAGCTTCTCCCGGGTCGGCAGCGTGCCGAACGGGACGACCCGGGCCATCGGCCGCCCGGCCTTCTCGCAGGCCTCGCGCAGCGCGGGCAGCGCCGTCCTGATCCCTTTGCCGCCGATCGGCATCCAGCCCTCGGCGTACTCGGCGACGTGCGCGAACAGCTTCGGCCCCGCCGCGCCGCCGACGTACACGGGCGGGCCGGAGATCGGCTTGGGCCACGACCAGGACGGCTCAAAGCCGTCGAAGGCGGCCACGTCGTCCCGCCACAGCGCTTGCATCGCCAGCACGTTCCGCCGCGCCACCTCCCGGCGTGAGCGGTACGGCACGCCGTGGTTGGCGATCTCCTCCACGTTCCAGCCGAAGCCGACGCCGACCACGACTCGGCCGCCGGACAGGCGGTCCAGGGTGGCGAGGGCCTTGGCGGTGACGATCGGCTCCCGCTGGGCAGCGAGCAGGATGCCGGTGCCGAGCCGGAGCCGCTCGGTCACGGCCGCGGCGAAGGACAGGGCGACCAGCGGATCGAGGGTGCGTTTGTACTCCTCGGCCAGCTCGGCGTCCCCGTTGGCCGGGGGCGTGCGGCGGGAGACGGGGATGTGGGTGTGCTCGGGCAGGAAGAGGGAGGAGAACCCGCGCTCCTCCGCCGCCCTGGCCAGCTCGTGGACGGGCATGGACCGATCGGTGGCGAACATCGTGAGACCCAGCCGCATGAGACCTCCCATTCAACCAAGCGATTGCTCGGCAAAGATTTCTAGAGTAGCTTGCCGACAGAGATACGCCCCGCGGAAAGAGGTCTCCCAGGTGAAGTTTTCCATCTTCCTGAATCCGCAGATCCCCGGCTCCGGCTACGCGGCCGAGGAGAACGCCAAGGCCAGGCGGCCCATCGGGCGGGACACGGAGTCGTATCAGAAGTTGCTGCACGAAGTGCGGGAGATCGCCGTGCACGCGGACCAGATCGGGTTCGACGCCCTCATGATGACCGAGCACCATTTTCACTCCGAAGGCATGGAGTTCTCGGTCAACCCGTTGATGTTCCTCACCGATCTGGCCGCCAGGACCGAGCGGATCCTGCTCGCGCCACTCGGCATGGTGCTGCCCGCCTGGGACCCGATCAGGGCGGCAGAGGACGTGGCCCTGCTCGACCAGTTCTGCAAGGGGCGGTTACGGCTCGGCGTGGCCCGCGGCTACCAGAACCGCTGGATGAACGTCCTGGGCCAGCGCTGGCACACGGCGGCGGCCAGATCCGACGGCTCGGCGTCCGACACGCGTAACTTCGACGTGTTCGGCGAGGTCCTGAAGATCATGAAGATGGCGTGGACCCAGGAGACCCTCCGCTACAAGTCCGACGTGCTGGACTACGAGGTGCCCTACCCCTACGACGGCATCGAAGGCTGGCCGGCCGTCGAATGGACCAAGACCTTCGGCGCCCCCGGCGAGATCTCCGACGACGGCAAGGTGCAGGCGGTCTCCGTCTGCCCGAGGCCGTACCAGAACCCGCACCCCGAGCTGTGGCAGCCCTTCACGATCTCCGACCGGTCGGTCATCAGGGCCGCGCAGGAGAACATCCTGCCGTGGCTGTTCACCCCCGACCCGGACGACCACGCCGCCAAGGCCAAGCTCTACCAGGAGGAGTCGGCCAAGCAGGGCCGCGACTACAAGCTGGGCGAGCACACCGGCATCCTCAAGATCGTCGGCATCGCGGAGACCACCGAGGAGGCGATCACCACCTACGGTCGCAACATTCCCAAGGACTTCGCCGCCTTCTTCGGCCCGTTCGGCTATCTGGAGGTGCTGCGCAAGAAGGAGGACGAGAAGCACCGGCCCATCTCGCCGGAGAAGGGCGATGCCAAGCGGATGCGGGAGGTGGAGATGGCGCTGTTCGGCACGCCGGACGACGTCAAACGCGGCATCCAGCGGATGCTCGACCGGATGCCCGACCTGGAGTGGTTCGGCCTCTACATGCAGGGCCAGCAGGGCGTGCTCCCGCTCGACACGGTCAAGCGCAACCTCGAACTGTTCGCGACCAAGGTCATCCCGGAGTTCCAATGAAATTCTGGCTGGGCGCCTCCTTCGTGCCGACCGACCAGTTCGCCGAGCTCGCCCGCGCCGCCGAGCGCTGTGGCTTCGACACGCTCACCCTCTCCGACCACCTCTTCTACGCCGAATTCGGCTCGAAGTACCCCTACTCCACCTCCGGCAAGCCGCGCTGGAACGCCGAGACGCACTGGCCCGACGTGTGGGTGACGATCGGCGCGATGTCGGCGGTGACGAGCACGTTGCGCTTCGCGCCGAACGTCTACATCGCCCCGGCCCGCGACCTGATCACCGTGGCCAAGCAGGTGTCCACGGCGGCGGTGCTGTCGAACGACCGGGTGTCGTTCGGCGTGGGGGTCGG
The DNA here is from genome assembly GCF_035920485.1 of Nonomuraea glycinis. Lineage (GTDB taxonomy): Bacteria > Actinomycetota > Actinomycetes > Streptosporangiales > Streptosporangiaceae > Nonomuraea > Nonomuraea glycinis. Next base: position 5,099,299 of record NZ_CP109166.1, on the reverse strand, counting down.
CTGGTGCGAGGAGGAGTTCGCCGCCACCGGACAGGACTTCCACACGCGGGGGCGCAGGCTGGACGCGATGCTCCCGGTGCTGCGCGAGCTGTGGGCCGGCCAGGCGGTCACGCTCGACGGCCTTCCCGCCCTGACCATCTCCCCCACCCCGCGCGAACGCGTCCCCGTGCTGGTCGGCGGGGACAGCGAGGCGGCGCTGAAGAGGGCGGCACGGGCGGGTGACGGCTGGATCGGCAACCGGATCTACACCGAGGAGCAGCTCGACGGCGTCCTGACCGCGCTCAGAGGACACCTGGACGAGCACGGCAGAACCGGCCCGTTCGAGATCATCGCACCGCTGGCCGTCATGCCCGACGCCGACACCTACCGCCACTTCGCCGCCAAGGGCGTCACCGGCACCCTGGCGGCCCCCTGGTGGCTGGCCACCCCCGAGGAGAAGGCCGAGCACGGCAAGGGCAGCCTCGCCCTCAAGATCGCCACCATGGAGCGCTTCGCCGAGGAGGTCATCGCCAAGATGTAGGCGGTAGCCTCGTGGCGTGCTGGAAGAGATCGCGGCCACGCGTTACGTGACGCCGCTACGCGAGGGCGGATCGCTGCCCGGAGTGGTCGAGGCCGACGATCTCGGCACCTACGTGGTGAAGTTCCGGGAGGCCGGTCAGGGGCGGCGCGTCCTCGTCGCGGAGATCATCTGCGGCGAGCTGGCCCGGCGCCTCGGCTTCATGACCCCCGAGCTCAAGGTCATCGACCTCGACCCCCAGCTCGGCATCCGCGAGCCGGACGAAGAGGTGCAGGACCTGCTCAAGGCCAGCACCGGCCACAACCTGGCCGTCGACTTCCTGCCCGGCGCGCTCGGCTTCGAACCGCTCGCCTGGCCGCCCGATCCGGCGTTCGCGGCCCGGCTCATCTGGTTCGACGGCCTGATCCACAACATCGACCGGAGCTGGCGCAACCCCAACCTGCTGCTCTGGCATCGCGACATCTGGCTGATCGACCACGGGGCCGCGCTCTGGTTCCACCACAACTGGCGGACCGCCGACCCGCAGCGCACGTTCGACGCGAGCGACCACGTGCTGGCGCCGTTCGCCGCCGACCTGACGGCCGCCGGGGACGAGCTGCTCGCGCGGATCACCCCCGAGCTGCTGGAGACCGTGACGGCCCTGGTGCCGGACGAGTGGCTCGCCGACGAGCCCGGCTTCGACTCCGCGCAGTCCGTACGGGCGGCGTACGTCGAGCATCTCCTGGCGCGGGCGCGCGGGCCGCGCACGTGGCTGACCCGCACGGAGCCGAAGACCCAGCGCCCCGGCCCGGGGTCGGTCGGCGCGTTCTGGCGGGGAGAGCGCGCATGAGCAGGGACGTCTACGAGTACGCGGCCATCCGCGTGGTGCCCAGGGTGGAGCGCGGCGAGCTGATCAACGCGGGCGTGCTGCTCTACTGCCAGCCGCGCGCCTACCTCTGCGCCCGCGTGGAGCTCGACCCGCACCGGCTGCACGCCCTCGACCCCACCGCCGACATCGACTGTGTACGACAGGCGCTCGGCACCTACGAGCTGGCCTGCGGCGAGGAGTCGGGGCCGCTGGCCGGGGAGTCGCTGGGCGGCAGATTCCGCTGGCTGACCGCGCCACGCAGCACGATCGTCCAGGCCGGCCCGGTCCACGTCGGGCTCACCACCGACCCCGAGGCAGAGCTGACCCACCTGTTCAGCAAGCTCGTCCGCCTGTGACTGAAAGAGTCTCGTCCGCCCGTAACCAGATGATCAATTCTAAGGGATGCCTGCAGGGGGTGTGGGGGGCGGCCGAAGCCACCGCGAGACGGTCAGGCGGCGGGCTGCCGACCCTGGTTGTCAAGGTGACAGCGGGCGGTCAGGCGTCAGGGTCGACTTCGGGGTGCGTGAACCGCACGGGCTTGCTCAGCGACCGGGCGTAGGCGATTTCGGCTCGGGTGCTGTCTCCTATGTAGCCGCCGACTACGAGCACCTCATCAGCGAGCCGGATCTTCGCTTGGTGCAGATCGTCGAGTCGAACCTTCAGCGCCTCGGCCTCGACAGGATCGGACCAAAGTTCGTGCGGCGACTTCATGTCACAGCCCGGTTTTACGACAATCTTTCCGGCTTTTGTCTCCCGCAGATCGGCCTCGGTCATCTCGGTCATGAAGCGGGTGGAGCCGCAGATCACGACGATACGCGGGAGGCTCAGCTGCTTCTTCGCGTCGGCGAGTTTCTCCTCGGGGGTGAGTTGCGGGTATGACACTGATTCCTCCTGGTGCTGTGGTCCAAGGGGTGCCCGCGGAGACGAGAACGGCCGCCAACGAACGCGAGACCCTCCTCGACCTCCTGGCCGCCGAACGCGAGCTTCTGCGAGAGCGCCACGGACGGCCGGCCCGTAAAGGTGAACGGGAACGGCCTGGTGCAGCCCTGTTCATGCCGCTGCGGCAGGCCATCCAATTGATCAACGAGACCTTCAAGGGACAGCTTGACCTCGAACGGCACCGAGGGCGCACACCCGGAGGGGTCATAGCCCACGTCATGCAACGCATCCTCGCGCTGATCGCCGCGATCTGGCACAACGACGCGACCGGACAAACCGTCCTACGCTCACTGATCGCCTACGATCACTGACCCCTTGGAATAGGTCTTCTAGAAGAGCACGGACATGAAGGTGCCGACCTCGGCGAAGCCCACCTTGCGGTAGACGGCCCGCGCCGAGGTGTTGTAGTCGTTGACGTACAGCGTGACCACGGGGGCGAAGCAGGCCAGCGCGGCCTCCACGACCGCCGCCATGCCCGCCACCGCGTAGCCGTGCCCGCGCAGTTCGGGGTGCACCCAGACGCCCTGGACCTGGCAGGCGTGCGCCGTGACGGCGCCGATCTCCGCCTTGAACACCACCCGGCCGTCCTCGATCCGCGCGTACGACCTGCCGATGCGGATGAGCTCGGCCACCCGCGTCCGGTAGAGGGTGCCGCCGTCGCCGAGGTTGGGCGAGACGCCGACCTCCTCGGTGAACATCGCCACGCAGGCCGGGATCAGGACGTCGAACTCATCCGGCCGCACCCGCCGTACCAGCGGATCGGCGGGCACCGGCGCCGGGCGGGAGGTGGCCATGACCGGCTGCGCCCAGCGGATCGCGCGGGCCCGGCCCCAGTGCGGCTCCAGCCGCTCCCACAGCTGCGAGACCGCCTCGACCGGCCCGACGATGGACGAGCAGCGGCGGCCCTGCCGGCGCGCGCGCTCGGCGAACGCGGACACCGCCTCGGGGCCGGCGTTGACCGGCACCAAATTCGCCCCGGCGTAGCAGAGCGCGGTGAGGCCACCGCGCGGCCCGAAACCCCACATCTGCCCGCCGAGCCGCGCCGGATTGAGACCGACGCTCTGCACCCGTGAGGAGACGAAGACGTTCGCGACCGGGTCGGTGTCGAGAAGATCGAGCACCTCGTCCCGGTCGCTGTCGTCGAGGACACGCGACGCCGATGTACGCAGCATCACATGGTCAGACTACGCGAACGACAACTGATTAGCTCATCTCGTAAGCACCTCGGTGAGCCTTTCGTGACCTGCCACCCTTCCTGACACCATGTGCGTCGTCGGACGGGGCGCCGGCAGCGCCTGACAGCGCGTGCCGTGCGGCGGCATCGTGCCGTCGGTGAGGTAGGCGAACAGGTGACGGTCCACGCACCGGTTGCCGCCGAGCGCCACCCCGTGGTTGCCACCGGTCTCCACGACCATGCGCGCGGTCGGGAAGTGCTTGCGCAGGTTCACCGCCCCCAGGTAGGGAGTCGCCGCGTCGGCGCGCGACTGGAGCATCAGGATCGGCGGGAGCTGCTGGGAGCCCCGCACCGCCACCGGCGTGCCACCGCCCACCTGCCAGTACGCGCACGGCGCGTTGAACCAGGCGTTCGGCCAGGTCAGGAACGGCGCCCGGCGGTGCATCCTGGTCATGTCGGCCCGCCACCTCGCCCAGTCACGCGGCCAGGCGGCGTCGCGGCACTGGGTGGCGAGGTAGACGGCGTAGCCGTTCTCGTCCTCCGCGTCGTTCTTGCCGTGCTTGTTGAAGGCGGCGATCAGCGGTTTCGGGTCGCCCTTCCTGACGTAGGCGGACCAGGCGGCGGCGAGCTCGGGCCAGATCCGGTCGCTGTAGCCGGCCACGGTGAAGACGTCATCGAGCTCGCTGGCGCCCACCACCCCGCCCGCCGGCCGGTCGTGCAGCCTGGCGCGCATCGCGTACCAGGCGAACCTGGCCTGCCTGGTCGAGTTGCCGAGCCCGTAGACCTTGTGGTGCCCGGCCGTCCAGGCGAGGAAGTCGCGGTGCCTGCCCTCGAACGCCCGGTCCTGCTTGAGGTTGGCCTCGTACCAGACCTCGTCGGGGTTGACGGAGCTGTCCAGGACGAGGCGCTTGACCCGATCGGGGAAGAGCGTGGCGTACACCGACCCGATGTAGGTGCCGTACGAGTAGCCGAGGTAGCTGATCTTCTGCTCGCCGAGCGCGGCGCGGATGACGTCCAGGTCCCTGGCGACGTTCTCGGTGGTCATGTGCGGCAGCAGCCACGACCACATGTTCCCGCACTGGCTCGCGTAGTGGGCCGCCCTGCTGAGCAGGACGTTCTCCTCGCTCGGGCTACGCGGGACGGCGTCGGGACGCGGCGCCCGGTAGTAGACCTCCGGGTCCACGCACCGCAGCGCCGGCTGGCTCGCCCCGACGCCGCGCGGGTCGAACCCGACCACGTCGTAGCGGGCCTTCAGCTCCGGCGGCAGCACGGCGGCGACGTAGCGGGCCAGCGTACGCCCGGACGCGCCCGGTCCGCCTGGATTGACCAGCAGGGTGCCGAGGTGGTTGCCGTCCCGGGACGCCGTGCCCTTGATCCGGTTGATCGCCAGTTTGATCGCGTGCCCCATCGGCTCGCGATGGTCGAGCGGCACCCGTACGGTGGCGCACTCCACCGGCACGGCGGTGAGCCTGCTCTCCTTCTCCTGCTTCTCCTGCGCGCAAGGCCCCCACCGCACACTCTCGGCGAGGTACGACTGCGCGGCGGGACCCCGCGCCACCTCCGCCACCGCGATCGGCACCACCCCGACGACCAGCACAGCCGTCCCGGCAATCAACCCGACAACCCGTTTCACCCGGCTCCTCCCCCAATTCCTTAGGCGAAGAGATACTGCCGTAAGTAGCGGCTCGATGACGGTGCGTATGAAGAAAATCTTGCCGTTCCGAGATCACCCCGTGGCGGGAGCGCGGAGCCCGTTCCGGTCGGCCCAGCCCGCGACGGCCGCCGCGATGGCCTCCGGCTGGTCCTCCGGCGCGTGGTGGCCCGCCGGGCCGCAGTGCTCGATCTCCAGAGCGGCGATGTTGGCCGCGCACCAGGCGGCCATCTCCGGCCCCACCATCAGGGTCGGCGACGAGTCGAAGGTCAGCAGGAGCTTGGGCACCTCGGGGCTGGTGGCGAGCCAGGCGTCGTACTTCTCGATGCGGCCGACGACGTCCGCGGGCTCGCCGTCGAGCGGCATCGAGCGCGCCCACTGCAGCACCGGACGCCGGCTCTCAGGAGTCGGGTACGGCCGGAGGTAGGGCTCCAGCTCCTGCTCGCTCAGCTCCCGCAGCACCGGGACCCCGAACGCCTGCTCCAGGAAGACGTTCTGGTCGAGCACGAGCTGTTCGCCCACGCCCGGAGTGCGGAACGCCTCGAACCGGGATCTGGCGGCCGCCGGGAACTCCGCCCAGCTCATCGGCTTGACGATCGTCTCCATGAAGGCCACGCCGCGCACGCGGCCGGGGTTGCGCGCGGCCCAGTCGAAGGCGAGCGACGCGCCCCAGTCCTGGCCCACGAGCACGACGTCGTCAAGCTCCAGGGCATCGAACCAGGCGTCGAGGTAGCGAGCGTGGTCGTCGTAGCGGTAGGCGATGCCGGGCTTGCCGGAGCGGCCCATGCCGATGAGGTCCGGGGCGAGGAGCCGGCCGGGCTCGCCGATCCCGGGGAGCACGTTGCGCCACAGGTGGGAGGAGGTGGGGTTGCCGTGCAGGAAGACGAGCGGCGTGCCGCTGCCCGCGTCTTCGTAGTGGATGGTCGAGTCGAGCACGTCGATCTCAGGCATGCGGGGAGTCCTTGTCCTCATGGGTGATCTTACGTCAAGGACCATAACCGTCTACTTGTATAATCGTCAACATGCCAACTATCTATGCGCATAACCGTCACCGTCTTGGATAGGCTGCGCGCCGGAGGTGGGGCCGGTGGAAGGACAGACGCTCACGGAGGTGCTGCGCGCGTCCGTGGGAGGGCTGCTGCGCGGGGCCTACGAGCGCTTCACCGGCGACGCGCTGACCGGCGATCCGCAGGCCCGGGATTTCGTGGTGCTCGACACGCTCGCCGACCAGGACGCCGACTCCCAGCACGAGCTGGCCGAACGGCTCGGCATCAACAGGACCATCATGGTGCGGCTGATCGACCGGCTGCAGGAGGCCGGGTACGTCACCCGTACCCGCAACCCCGCCAACCGGCGCTCCTACATGCTGTCGATCACCGAGGAGGGCCGCGCGGCCAGAGACGCCATGCGGCAGGTGGTCGCCGAACGCGACGCCCGGGTCACCGCCGTCCTCACCCCGGACGAACGGCAGCGGCTCAACGAGCTGCTGAGCCTGCTCCTGCCGGAGCCCGAGCCGCTCCAGACCACCGCCTACCTCGTCGCCCAGGCCCACTACCGGCTGCGGCGGATGGGGGACGCGCTCCTGGCCGACGTGGGCCTGCGCACCCGGCACTTCGGCTCGCTGTCGGCCATCGCCGAGCTGGGGCCCTGCCCGCAGCAGCGCTTCGCCCGCCGTCTCGGCATCAGCGAGCCCGCCGCCGCCCAGCTCGTCGACGAGCTGGTGCGGTTCGGGATGGTGGCCAGGGGCCAGGATCCGAGCGACCGCCGCCGCTACGCGCTGGAGCTCACCGAGGTCGGCCGGCAGCGCCTCACCGTCGTCCGCGACGCCGCCGCCCGCCTGCAGGCCGACGTCCTCGCCGTCCTCGGCGCCGACGCCGAACGAGAACTCCGCGCCCTGCTCACCAAACTCCTGACCACGAAACCCCCGGAGAACCAGCAGCCCTGATCAGCCGACGGCGACCCGCACGCCCGGGCGCCCTCGTCGCGACGGCGACCTGCGCGGGGGCCTCATCGTCGCGACGGTGACCGCGCGCCCGGCGGGCTCGTCGTCGTCGAGTCAGCCGACGGTGACCTGTGCGCCCGGGGCCTCGTCGTCGTCCAGGTCGACGTCGACGCCCATCTCCTCCGCCAGGCGCAGCGCCTCTTCGATCAGGGTCTCCACGATCTGCGACTCCGGCACGGTCTTGATGACCTCGCCCTTGACGAAGATCTGGCCCTTGCCGTTGCCCGAGGCCACGCCCAGGTCGGCCTCGCGGGCCTCGCCGGGACCGTTGACGACGCAGCCCATGACCGCGACCCGCAGCGGCACCTTCAGTCCTTCGAGGCCGGCCTGCACCTGCTCCGCCAGGGTGTAGACGTCCACCTGGGCGCGGCCGCACGACGGGCAGGAGACGATCTCCAGGCCGCGCTCGCGCAGGCCGAGCGACTCCAGGATGCCCGCGCCGACCTTGACCTCCTCGACGGGAGGCGCCGAGAGCGAGACCCGGATGGTGTCGCCGATGCCCTCGGCCAGCAGGGCGCCGAACGCCACCGCGGACTTGATCGTGCCCTGGAAGGCGGGACCGGCCTCGGTGACGCCCAAGTGGAGCGGGTAGTCACAGCGGGCAGCCAGCAGCCGGTAGGCGTTGATCATGATGACCGGGTCGTTGTGCTTGACCGAGATCTTGATGTCGCGGAAGCCGTGCTCCTCGAACAGCGAGCACTCCCACAGCGCGGACTCCACCAGCGCCTCGGGGGTGGCCTTGCCGTACTTCTGCAGCAGCCTCGGGTCGAGGGAGCCCGCGTTGACGCCGATCCTGATCGGCACCCCGTGGTCGGCCGCCGCCCTGGCGATCTCGCCCACCTTGTCATCGAATTTCTTGATGTTTCCCGGGTTGACGCGCACGGCCGCGCAGCCCGCCTCGATGGCGGCGAAGACGTACTTCGGCTGGAAGTGGATGTCGGCGATCACCGGGATCTGCGACTTCCTGGCGATGATCGGCAGCGCCTCGGCGTCGTCCTGGGACGGCACCGCGACGCGCACGATCTGGCAGCCGGAGGCGGTCAGCTCGGCGATCTGCTGGAGGGTGGCGTTGACGTCGGCGGTGACCGTGGTGGTCATCGACTGCACGGAGACGGGCGCGTCGCCTCCCACGGGCACGTTGCCGACCATGATCCGGCGGGAGTGGCGGCGTTCGGCGAGCGGCTTGGTGCGGACCGTCGGGATGCCGAGTGCTACAGAAGACATTTCAACCCTTGAGTTCGACGACGCTAATCAGTCTATGGAGCTAACGGGACTGTCCCGCTGTGAGTTCGGCCGCACGGGCGCGGGCCCAGGCGTCCGCGGCGAGCACCTCGTCGACCGATCCGGCGGCGGTGACCTGGTGCTCCTCGACGACCTTGGCCACCGTGTCGACGATCGCCAGGAACGGCAGCCCGCCCCGGATGAACGCCTCCAGACATGCCTCGTTGGCCGCGTTGTAGACGGCGGGGGCGGTGCCGCCCTCGCTGCCGACCTGCCTGGCCAGCGCGACGGCGGGAAAGGCGGTGTCGTCGAGCGGCTCGAAGGTCCAGGTGTGGGCCGTGGTCCAGTCGATGGGCCGGGCGGCCCCCGCGATCCGGTCCGGATGGCCGAGCGCGAGCGCGATGGGCAGCCGCATGTCGGGCGGACTGGCCTGGGCGATGGTCGAACCGTCGACGTATTCCACCATGGAGTGGATGATCGACTGCGGATGCACCACGACCTCGATCCGGTCGAAGCCGAGGTCGAACAGCAGGTGCGCCTCGATCACCTCCAGCCCCTTGTTGACCAGGGTGGCGGAGTTGATGGTGATCATCGGGCCCATCGACCAGGTGGGGTGGGCCAGCGCCATCTCGGGCGTGACGTCGGCCAGCTCCGCGCGCTTCCTGCCCCGGAACGGGCCGCCGCTGGCGGTGACGACCAGCCGCCTGACGGCGTCGGGGTCGTAGCCCTGCGGCCCCGAGGCCCACAGGCACTGCTGCAGCGCCGAGTGCTCGGAGTCGACGGGCAGGATCTGGCCCGGCTTGGCCAGCCGCTTGACCAGCGGCCCACCGATGATCAGTGACTCCTTGTTGGCCAGCGCGAGCGTGCGCCCCGCCTCCAGCGCGACCAGCGTGGAGGTCAGCCCGAGCGCGCCGGTGATGCCGTTGAGCACGGTGTCGCACGGCCAGGCGGCCACCTCCGCGACCCCTTCCGGCCCGGCGAGCACCACGGGGCTCACGCCGTGCGCGGCGAGCGCCTCCTTCAGTGCGGGCACGGCGGCGGGATCGGCCACCGCGACCGCCTCGGCGCCGGTGGCCGCCGCCTGCTCGGCGAGCAGCTCGATCTTGCCGCCCCCGGCCGCGAGCCCGGCGACCTTGAACCTGGCGGGCTCGGCGGCGATGACATCGAGGGCCTGCGTACCGATCGAGCCGGTGGAGCCCAGCACGACGACGGAACGGGGGATCTGTTGACGCACCCCTCCATTGTCGCCGCTGCCAGGCGCGGCCGGGCACCGGGTGGCTGCCTCGGCACCGTTTGGAGCTCCAGATAATCCAGCAAACAAATACCCAAATATCGCCATATCCGAATGCGCTGATCAGGGGAAATCGCGATATTGGCGCCACCACCTTCCAAACGCCGATACGGCCCAGAGAGGCAGGTAATGCTCCGCAGATTCGCTCCGCTCACCCTCCCCACCTCACCGCCCGGGACAGTCTGCGATCAAGGCGCCCGGAGTGCCGACGCACTCTGAGTTTTTTACCGAAAGTAGCCACATAAACACACGACGTAGTGCACACTCGGGGGTCATGATCCTGAGCACCCCCCTGATCGCGGCCGTACCACTCGTCGCGGGTCTGCTGGGCCCCGCTCTCATCGGTGCGACCCCCGAGCAGCACCTCGGCCCCGCTGCGACCCCCCACCGGCCGGCCTCCCAGGTGGCCACCCCCGAGAGGGCGGTTCCCAGGACGGCGGCCCGCGACGCGGCGGACGGCGACGTCGTCGAGCACGTGGCCGCCCGCGCCGCCGCCGACCAGCGGCGGGTGCTCGACTACTGGACCCCGCAGCGGATGGCCGCCGCCCTGCCGATCAGCCTGCTGGACATCGTGACCAAGGGCGACGGCCTGCTGAGCGGCCTGACCGGCAAGACCGGGCTGGGCGCCGCCCCCGACCTGTCCAACGGCACCGTCTCCAGCGTTCCGCTCGCGGGCGCCGCGCAGGCCGGAGGGCGCCGGGACGGCGGCGCGGCGAGGAACGGGCAGCCGCGTCACCAGTCGGCCCGGCCGCTGGCCACCACGGCGGGCTCCCGCTGGCCGATCGGCGGCGCGGTGGCCAAGACCACCGGTCGCGTCTTCCTGACCATGGCCGGGGCCGACTTCGTCTGCTCGGCCAGCACGGTGGACAGCGCCAACCGCGACCTGCTGGTCACCGCCGGCCACTGCGTCAAGGACGGCAAGGGCGGATGGGCGGAGAACTGGACGTTCGTCCCCGGTTACGACGCCGGCGGCGGCAAGCCGTACGGGCAGTGGACGGCGCGGCGGATGTTCGTCGCCGGTCCCTGGTCACGCGCGGCCGACGACAGCTACGACGTGGGCATGGTGGCGCTGAACGCCTCGGGCGGCAAGCACATCGCCGACGCGGTCGGCACCCAGCGGATCGCCTTCAACGGCACGCGCGGCGGGCACACCTACGGCTTCGGCTATCCGGCCGATCCGCCCTACGACGGCGAGCACCTGGTCTACTGCGCGGGCCGGCTGCGCGACGACCCCTACGGCGACACCCGCGACCAGGGCCTCGGCTGCGGCATGACCGCGGGGTCGAGCGGCGGGCCGTGGCTGTCGGCCTTCGACGCCGCCACCGGCAAGGGCACGATCACCTCGCTGAGCAGCTTCAAGTACAGCAACGACCAGCGTACGATGTACGGCCCCTACTTCGGCGACACCGCCAAGAAGCTCTTCCTCACCGCCGAACAGGCGTGAGATCAGAGCCTGAAATCAGGACCGCCGCGTCTGGGCCGCCGGTCAGGGCCGCTGATCAGGGCCGGCGGTGGGCCTGCTGGTGGGTACGTAGATCGTCCATGTAGAGAGCGAGCAGGGCGCCTTCATCCGCGAGTGCGGAGAACATGACCTGCCGGCGAAGCTGGGCGATCGAGAGCAGCTTGTCCACGCCCGCCCACGACCAGCTGAACGGCTCCGGCTCCCACAGCTCCTGCGGCGACAGCTTCAGGTGCAGCTCGCGTACGTCGTCCTGGGACCACACCGGACGCACCGCCACCAGGTCCACCAGACTCTGCCACTCGGCCAGCGCGCACTGTGAGCGCCAGAGCAGCGCGTAGCTGCGCCACTCGGTCACCACGTCCTCGTGCCCGGGCATGAACTCGCTGGCCCGCAGCTCGGGGGCGCACGACAGGGCGAGCACCATGAGATTGGCCGAATAGTAGGCGTACCTGCGGTGCGGGCCGGCGATCCAGGGCCGGTAGGCGGCGATCGAGGAGTCCTCCCGCGCGTCCAGCTCCCGGAACAGCCGCAGCACCACGGCCCGCCACCGGTCGGCGTCGTGCACCAACTCCTGCAGGAACGCCACCACCGGCAGCCGCGAGGAGATCGTGGCCCAGGACAGCAGCGTGCGCAGCAGCCCGTCGTGGACCCCGGTGAGCGCCAGGCTGGACTCCTGCGCCACCAGCTCGCGCATCAGCGAGGCGAGCAGCCTGGCGATGAGGAACTCGCCGAAGGTGGCGTGCAGGAACTCGTAGGTGTGCAGCACCTCGTCATCGCGGACCGCCTGGGCCCGGTGCACGAAGAAGGACCGGGCCAGCGCCTCGTGCCCGGCGCTGTGCGGCGTGGCGAGCCCGGGTGTCCTGCGCTGCTCGGGCAGCAGCACGTCCAGGTCGGCGTCGACCTCCTCGGTGGTGGCCCACTGCCGCCCCCGGTTGAACATGGACGCGGCGACGAACGACAGCCGCAGCAGCTCGCGCTCCACCAGCCGCGCCACCTGCTCACGCGGGTGTCTCATCTCCAGCGCGCGCTCGGCGTACCTGGTCATCAACCGCTCGTACAGCTCCGCCTGGCCCAGTGTGCGGTTCTCCCGGCGCAGCGCGTTGCCGTCGGCGTCGTAGAAGGCGAGCATGAGCAGCAGCAGCGGCTGCCTGGCCAGGTGCCGCTGGCTCAGCGCCACGTCGAAGGTGAAGGGCTCCAGCCCGGCCGCCGAGAAATAGTCGGCGTTGACCGCGTTCCACACCTCCAGCCACGTTCGCATGGCGGTGGTGCCGAACGGCTCCAGCCGGGCCACCACCGTGCCCTCGGGCAGCCCTGCCCGGTTGGCGACGGCGGTGCGTGAGGTGACGATGACCGCGACCGCCCGGCCGGCGTCGGCCTCGCGGTGCTGGAAGCGGGCCACCTTCATCAGATAGTCCGACTGCCGCACCCCTGTGGCCTGCAGTAACTCGTCGAACCCGTCGAGGATGACGACGGGCAGCGCGCCGTTCGCCGACCTGGCGATGGCGGGCCAGTCCTGCCGCTCGCCGCTCAGGTGGTGGACTGCCTGCTCGATCTGCTCCTGGATGCCGGCGGTGGCCGACACCTCGCGCAGCGGGACCCGTATCGGCAGGAAGGGGGCGTCGCGCAGGCGGGCGGCGAGCACCTTGCTCAGCACCGACTTGCCCGACCCCGGCTGGCCGAGCACGATGAGCGGCACCTCGCCGGCCGCCGAGGCCGTGAGGAATCCCGACAGGAAGACGGGCAGGTCGGTGCGGAGCTCATGCCCCTCCCACCACTCCTCGACGCTCGGGTCGTCGCCGGGGGCGATCTCCGCCGCCCTGAACCGCGGGGTCACGTACGCCTGGGCGAGCGTCGGCAGTCGTAAGCCGATCGGCAGGTCGCCGGTCTCGGCGATCGGCCGGACCAGCGCCGCCTGGTGCAACCGGTCGAGCGTGGCGAGCCGTTCGGGAAGTGCCGCGCCGGACGCCACCAAGGAGATGAGCCGTTCGAGCTCGGCCATCCCGGCCAGGCTCGGCTGGTGGTCGGCGATCCCCGCCCAGTAGGCGAGCTCCGGCACGTCCTGGGCGAGGGTGCGGTAGCGGTCGGCGTAGCGGAGCACGGCCCGCTCGACCAGTTCGTCACCGTAGGCGGCGGCCGTCCACTGCCGGGCGTGCTCGTCGAGCCGCGCCCACAGGTCCAGCTCGGCCACGAAGGCGAGCAGTTGCCCGCTCAGCGCGCGGTAGTAGCCGCGGACGGCGGCCACGGCCTGGGCGAACGGCCGGTGCGGAGCCGGGCAGAGCGGCGTGGCCAGGTCCCAGACGTGCCCGCCGTCCCCGTGGGGCGTCTCCAGCCCGCTCGGTGCGAAGGGCAGGTCCAGGGTGCCGAGGGCTTCGAAGTAGGCCGTCATGACGAGGACCGCGTGCGCGGCCTCGAACCGGTCCGTACGGGAGCGCCAGGTGCTGCCGGGACGCCACTCGCGCCAGCCGGCGAGCAGGTCGATGCCCACTTTGACCAGCTCGTTCCGGGCCTCCAGCACTCCGCCGATGGGCAGTGCGGCATTCCCGGCGCTCTGCAGGGCGTCGAGCACCGGGTCCGTGCCCCCTAGGGAGCGCACAGCATCGACGTATCGGTACTTATCTCCCATAGACGTTCATCGTCGCATAAGGCGCGCTTTTTGCTCAGAGGGAAATTCCCGTCAGCACCATCACCTTCTCGTAAGTTAGATCATCCATGGCCGACCGCAGCCCCTCACGCCCGATACCGGAGTCCTTGACCCCGCCGTACGGCATCTGGTCGGCCCGATAGGAGGGCACGTCACCGATGATCACGCCGCCGACCTCCAACTCCCGGTTGGCCCGGAAGGCCGCGTCCAGCGACCGGGTGAACACGCCGGCCTGCAGGCCGTACCTCGAGTCGTTGACCATCGCGTAGGCGTCGTCGATCGAGGCGGCGCTCTGCAGCACCATGACGGGCCCGAAGACCTCCTCGCGGCGGACCTTGGCGTCGGCCGGGACGTCGGCGAGCACCGTGGGCGCGAACGTGGCGCCCTCCCGGGTGCCGCCCGCGAGCACCCGCGCGCCCGCGTCGACGGCCTCGCGCACCCACTGCTCCACCCGCTCGGCGGCGGCCACCGAGACCAGCGGGCCGACCTGGGTCTTCTCGTCGGCCGGGTCGCCGGTGACGAGCCCGTCGACGGCCGGCAGCAGCCGCTCCACGAACGCGTCGTAGACCGGCTCCTCCACGATCACCCGTTGGACGGCGATGCAGCTCTGCCCCGCCTGGTAGTTGGAGTACAGCGCGATGCGCCGGGCCGCCCAGTCCAGGTCGGCGTCGGCCAGCACCACGGCCGCCGCGTTGCCCCCCAGCTCCAGCGTCACGTGCTTGCGCGGGACCTGGTCGGCGATGGCGTAGCCGACCGGGGCGGAGCCGGTGAACGACACCACGGGCAGCCGCGGGTCCGCCACCAGCGCGCCGGCCCGGTCGTTGGGGATCGGCAGCACCGAGAACATCCCGGCGGGCAGGTCCGTCTCGGCCAGGATCTCGCCGAGCACCAGCGCCGACAGCGGGGTGGCGGGAGCCGGCTTGACGATGATGGGCGCGCCGACCGCGATGGCCGGGGCGACCTTGTGCGCGACCAGGTTGAGCGGGAAGTTGAACGGGGTGATCGCCAGCACCGTCCCGTAGGGCACCCGGGAGACATAGGCCAGCCGGCCGGCGGCGGCGGGCTCGGTGTCGAGCCGCTGCACGTCACCCGACCAGCGGCGGGTCTCCTCGGCGGCGAAGCGGAAGGTGGCGACGGCCCGGCCGACCTCGCCGCGCGCCCAGACGATCGGCTTGCCGTTCTCGGCCGTGATCAGCTGGGCGATCTCGTCGGCCCGCTCGGCCAGCCTGCGCGAGACGTGGGCCAGCGCGTCCGCCCGTACGTGCACGGGGAGCGCCGCCGCCTGCGCGGTCACCGCCTGAGCGGCGGCGATGGCCTCCTCCACCTGCGCGTCGGTCGGCACGGAATGCCGGCCGACCACTCGACCGTCGTGGGGATTGGTCACGGTGAGCTCGGCGTCGCCGGTGGCGGGGCGCCCGGCGAGCCAGAAGGTACGCACGTCCATACCCATGACGTTATGCCAAGCCTAAGGAGGGGGACTTACACCAGGGTGCACAAGAGTGCCCTCTGGTCCCTCCGTTAAGTACAAGCCCGGTTGTATACCCACCATGTAACAGAAGTAGGCCTAATTCGGGATGTTTACGAGGCGGAGCGGTTTGAAGCTTCTCCGCCATGGCTAAGTCACGGATGCGGGTCCCTCAGCGCGGCGGGGCCCACGAACAGAAAGGCGTGGGCCCATGACCTCCTCGGCGCCGCTTGGGCTTCAAGGCGCCTACCTGTTGGGCGAACGGGCCGGCCATGACGAGCTACGTTCCAAACTGCTGGACGTCGCCGTGAACCTGCTGATCAGCGATGGCTCCGACAGTCTGACCATGCGCAGGATCGCCACCGAGGCCGGCTGCACCACGACGGTCATCTACACGATGTTCGGCAACAGGGAGGGCCTCGCGGAGGCTCTCTATCTGGAGGGATTTGAGCGCTTTCGCCGCTTTCTCGAAGCGGCACCGCAGCGCAGGGATCCCCTCGAACACCTCAATGCGCTCTGCCCGGCCTACCGCCAGGCGTGCCTGGCCGAGCCCGGTTACTACAGCCTGATGTTCGAGCGGGCGATCCCCGGCTTCGAACCCAGCGAGCGGGCCAGGACCCTCGCTCGCGCGGCGCTCAACATCTTCGACCGGGTGATCGCCGACTGCATCTCCGCCGGACACCTCATCCCCACCCAGCCCCGCAAGATCGCGGACGCGCTGTGGGCGGCGGCCCAGGGCGCGATCAGCCTGGAGCGGGCGGGACACCTGCGGGACGGCCGCACCTATGAGGCGGTCACCACGGCGACCATCTGCTGCTACCTGGTGGACAAGAACTGACGTCCGCGCGACGCTGCCCGTCAGCGTCGCGCGGCCTCCAGCGCGAACCACAGCTCGGCCCGCACGCCCGGATCGTCGAGATCGCACCCCAGCAGCTCGGTCACCCGTTTCATCCGGTACCGCAGGGTGTGCCGGTGCACGCCGAGCCGCTGTGCGGCGGCGTCCCAGTGCCCGTTGCTGTCCAGGTACGCCCGCAGCGACGCCATCAGATCGGCCCGCGTCCCGTAGGCCACGAGCGGGGCCAGCAGCGCCGCCGAGAACGCCCGCGCCGCCGCCGGTTCGAGCAGCGCCATCAGCCCCTGCCCGGCCAGCGCACCGAAGAACACCACCCCACCCCGGCTCCCCCCGTACGCCCGGCACGCCTGCTCGACCCCACCCCGCAGGGTCCGGTAGTCGCACGGCGAGCTGACCCCGACAGCCACCCCGACCGTCTCCGCCACCTCCATCCCCACCCCCTCCGCCACCAACACGGCCACCCCCGCTTGCCTCTCGCCCGCCAGGGGTCCCGATGGACCGTCGGCGGGCGGGACGGCTTCCCCGGCCGGGTCCAGGCGGGCGGCGAAGGCCACCGCCTCCACCTGCTCCAGCGCCTCCTCGCCGACGGCCAGCACCACGAACGGCTCCTCGGGCAGCCGCGCGCCGAGCGGGCCGAGCACCGCCCGCGCCTCCTCCACCGCACCCGGCGCCCCGGACAGCAGCAGACGCAGTACGGCGTCACGAAGGCGCCGTTCGGCCTCCAGGTGGGCCCCGCCCTGCTCCAGAGCCAGGGTGAGCAGCGAGCCGGCGGCGTTGACCACGGTGTGGGCCACCGGCGAGAAGGGCCGCGCCGCCCCGACGGCGAAGAACCCGCGCGGCCGCGAACCACCGCCCAGGGGCTGCACCACGACGTGCTCGTCCGGCCCGGCCAGCGCCAGGCTGGCCGGGAACCGCCGCCCACTCCCCCGGTTCCCCGACGCCGCCCCCCACGCCGTCCGGCCCGTGGTGAGGAGCCGGGTGATCTCGGCGGTGACCGCGTCGGCGTCGGCACCGGGGGTGGTGTGGCGTACCTGGCCGGACTCGTCCAGCAGGATCGCCCAGCCGCCGGTCTCCTTGGCCAGCCGGTCGATGACCGCGTGGGTGCCCTCGGGGCGCAGGGCGGCGCGGGTCAGCCGGCCCTGGGCGGCGAAGGCGCGGGTGATCTCGTCGTACTGCTCGGCGGCGAGCAGTTCGCTGACCAGCTTGCCGATCGCGATGAACGGCGTCTCGCGCGGCACCTCCAGCAGCGGCAGCCCCGCCTGCTCGGCGGCGGCCACGAGCGCGGCCGGGATCTCCTCGTGGGAGAGCCCGACACCGAAGCCCAGCCCGGCCACCCCACGAGCCACCAGCCGGGCGACATATCCCGAAAAATCATCTCCCAGCCGGATACCGGTGGTCAGCAGCAGCTCGTCCCCTTCGAGAAAGGGGGCCGGATCTTCCAGCTCACTGACCGCCACCCACCGCACGACCGTGTCCAGCCCGCCGGCGACCGGCCGCAGCCCCATCCGCCGCACCACGGCCCGCAAGGAAGGCGCCATCGACTTTTGTCCATTCCGGCAGAGAAAACCACCCATAGTCTTACATATCGACATATCGGAGCTGAGAGGCGGCCACCGTACCGTCGAGCACATGAGCATTCCGCAGGAGCGCCGCCTCGTCACCCCGATCCCCGGCCCGAAGTCGCAGGAGCTGCTGGCCCGCAAACAGGCGGCCGTCCCGCCCGGCATCGGCGTCACGCTGCCGGTCTTCGTGACCCGCGCCGGCGGCGGCGTGGTGCAGGACGTCGACGGGAACTCGCTGATCGACTTCGGCTCCGGCATCGCCGTGACGAGCGTGGGCAACGCCGCGCCGAAGGTGGTGGAGCGGGTCCAGCGGCAGGTCGCCGAGTTCACCCACACCTGCTTCATGATCACGCCGTACGAGTCGTACGTCGAGGTGTGCGAGAAGCTCAACGAGCTCACCCCCGGCGACCACGAGAAGCGGACGGTGCTCCTCAACAGCGGCGCCGAGGCCGTGGAGAACGCGGTCAAGATCGCCAGGCACGCCACCGGCCGGCCCGCGGTCGTCGTGTTCGACCACGGCTACCACGGCCGCACCCTGCTCACGATGACGCTCACGGCCAAGAACATGCCGTACAAGCAGGGCTTTGGCCCGTACGCGCCCGAGGTCTACCGGGTGCCGCTGGCCTACCCGTTCCGCTGGCCGACCGGCCCGGAGAACTGCGCCGAGGAGGCGGCGGCCCAGGCCATCGACATGATCACCAAGCAGATCGGCGCGGAGAACGTGGCCGCCGTGGTGATCGAGCCGATCGCCGGCGAGGGCGGCTTCATCGAGCCCGCCAAGGGGTTCCTGCCGAGGATGGCCGAGTTCTGCCGCGCCAACGGGATCGTGTTCGTCGCCGACGAGGTGCAGACGGGCTTCGCCCGTACCGGTGACCTGTTCGCGTGCGAGGACGAGGGCGTGGTGCCCGACCTCATCTGCACCGCCAAGGGCATCGCGGGCGGGCTGCCGCTGGCGGCGGTCACGGGCCGGGCGGAGCTGATGGACCGGGTGCACGTGGGCGGGCTCGGCGGCACGTACGGCGGCAATCCGCTCGCCTGCGAAGCGGCGCTCGGCGTGCTGGAGACCATCGCCGAGCAGGACCTGGTCGCCAAGGCGCGGCGCATCGGCGAGATCATGCTGCCCAGGCTGCACGCGCTGCGGGAGCGCTTCGACATCATCGGCGACGTGCGGGGACGCGGCGCGATGATCGCCATCGAGCTGGTGGTCCCCGGCTCGAAGGAGCCGAACCCGGCCGCCGTCCAGGAGATCGTCAGGCGCTGCCACGCGGAAGGCCTCCTGGTGCTCACGGCGGGCACGTACGGCAACGTGCTGCGCTTCCTGCCGCCCCTCGTGATCGGTGCGCCCCTCCTGGAGGAGGGCTTGGGCATCCTGGAGAAGGCCATCGCCAGTCTGTAAGAAACCCTGTCGAATCGGGCATCCGGCTTGTTGCTGGATGCCCGATTTGTTGCTGTAACGCGCCCCCTCCGGGGAGAGAATTCACTCTGACTTGACGCGCAGCTAGACGATCACGGATGCGGCCAGGGTTATAACGGATCCGGTATGAGGACGGACGATCGCTGCGGGGAGCGTGATGAACTGGGCTCCGATCAGAACGGCACGGGACATGTTGACGTTCGACCCTGAGGGCATGAGCGCCGCCCAGCGCCAGGGCGACGCCTGCGTCGTCTGCCACAAGAGGTGGCCGCGGCCTCGGGTCCGGGTGGGCCGCTTTCCTGACGACATGACGGCGCTGGCCTGCGCCGACTGCGCCGAGGCGCTGCTGCCGGCGCCGCTGGCCACCGTGGTCGCCTTCCCCGCACGCTGAGCCGTGCGCGAACGGGCGACAAGAGCGAGACGCCTCGGGGCGGGG
This sequence comes from Nonomuraea glycinis, assembly GCF_035920485.1. Taxonomy (GTDB): domain Bacteria; phylum Actinomycetota; class Actinomycetes; order Streptosporangiales; family Streptosporangiaceae; genus Nonomuraea; species Nonomuraea glycinis. Next base: position 5,079,824 of record NZ_CP109166.1, on the reverse strand, counting down.
GGAAGGCCCGAGGCGTCTCAGCAGGTCGCACCCAGCGGGGGACGGGTGCGCCCGCGGCACTTCAGGTGGGGATGACCGGTCCCCACTCACTTCAGAAGTTCGCGCCACCTTTCGGTCCAAGCGTTGTATTCAGTGCATTCCCCGTCTGGAGGCAGGCAATCCCCAGGAGGACGCACGGCGAAGGCGATGTGGTCCAACCGGTATGACTTGGTCGTCACGCCGTACGCCGTGCACACTTCCCGGGCTCGTCCCTTGCACGCCTGGGGGTTGGCGGGGGCCAGGCCGAGCCAGGCGGCGGCGTCGCGCTGGGAGCCGGACTTGGTCATCCGGCTGAGCCAGCGGTAGGCGCAGTTGGTGTCGGTGACGTTCGCGGCGAGCATCCACGAGTCGACCCAGCCGGTGGTCTTGCGGGTCTTGACCGCTTTGACCGGGATCTTCGCCTTCCCCAGGAGCAGGCGGTAGTAAGGGGTGGCCTGGGCGTAGTCGACCGATCCGGTGGCGAAGCCCTTGACCAGGTCGAGGCCGTTGGTCCAGTAGGTGCGGTCATCGTGCCCGGCCAGCCGCTCGGCCGCCTCGTCGAGCTGGGCGGCGGTCAGCTCGAAGGGCCGCTCCACCGCGTCGTCGGCCAGCGCGGCGTCGGCCAGGGTCAGCGGGCTGTCCTTGAGCATGACCCGCGCCGCGCCGAGCACCTGGGCCAGGTCGCCGCCCCCGACCCTGCGGGAGTCGTAGAGGAACTCGTGGGAGCCCCACAGGAACGGCACCCCGTGAACGGTGTCGGTCTTGGGGTCGGTCATCAGCTCGCGCAGCGGCTCGGCCAGGTCGTCGTAGTCCTCGATCTTGGCCGTGTCGATGGGCTGCACCTGCTTGGCCGCGATCATGGCGGCGGCCAGCGCGGGCCCGGCCGAGATGACGTCGTAGCTCCGCTCGCGCAGCCGCGCGGCCATCTCCTCGGGCGTCCCCACGGTGTCGAGGCGGGCGACCCGGCAGCCGGTCTCCTTCTCGAAGGGGCCCGCCCAGTTGGCCCGCGGGCTGGTGCCGCCGTATTCGGCGTAGCCGCGGTAGGTGAGGATCTGCAGCGTGCCGTCGCTCTGCGTGGGGCTGGCACTGGGAGTGCTGCTCGGCGTGCTGCTGGGGGTGGCCGTGGGAGTGGCCGTGGGGGTCGGCTTGGGTGACGGCCCCGCCGCGCCCGTCGCGGCGACCAGGGCCGCGGCGGCGAGCGCCACGGCGGAGATGCGAGGACGATGCACGTCCCGAGCCTACCGGCGACGGCGCGGAGGGGTGATCCTCCCCCGCGCCGCACCGGTCACCTGTTGGTGGGGAACCCGAGGTTCACGCCGCCGTGGGAGGGGTCGAGCCAGCGCGAGGTGACGACCTTGCCCTGGGTGTAGAAGTGGACGCCCTCGGTGCCGTGCATGTGCGTGTCGCCGAAGAGCGAGGACTTCCAGCCGCCGAAGCTGTAGAACGCCATCGGCACCGGGATCGGCACGTTGATGCCGATCATGCCGACCTCGACCTCGTTCTGGAAGCGCCGGGCCGCGCCGCCGTCGTTGGTGAAGATCGCCGTGCCGTTGCCGAACTCACTGCCGTTGATGAGCTCCAGTCCCTCTTCGTACGATCCGACGCGCACGACCGACAGCACCGGCCCGAAGATCTCCTCCACGTGCACCCGGGAACCCGCGGGCACCTGGTCGAGCAGCGTGGGGCCGAGCCAGAAGCCGGGCGTCGCGGCCGCGGTGCCGCCGCCGCGCACGGCCGTCTCGCGGCCGTCGATCACCACCTTGGCGCCCTCCTCGACGGCCAGGTCGAGGTAGGAGGCGACCTTGTCGCGGTGCGCCCGGGTGACGAGCGGGCCCATCTGCGAGTCGGGATCGTCGCCGGGGCCGATGGTCAGCTGCTCGACCCGCTCGGCGATCTTGCGTACCAGCTCGTCGGCCACCGGCTCCACGGCCAGCACGACCGAGATCGCCATGCAGCGCTCGCCGGCCGAGCCGAAGCCCGCTGACACGGCCGAGTCGGCGACCAGGTCGAGGTCCGCGTCCGGCAGCACCAGCATGTGGTTCTTGGCGCCGCCGAGCGCCTGCACCCGCTTGCCGTGCGCGCTGCCGGTCTCGTAGACGTAGCGGGCGATGGGGGTGGAGCCGACGAAGGAGACGCCGCGCACGTCGGGGTGCTCCAGCAGCCGGTCGACCGCGACCTTGTCGCCCTGCACGACGTTGAACACGCCGTCGGGCAGCCCGGCCTCCTGCCAGAGCCGCGCCATGAGCAGCGACGCCGACGGGTCCTTCTCCGAGGGCTTGAGCACGAACGTGTTGCCGCACGCGATCGCGATCGGGTACATCCACATCGGCACCATGGCCGGGAAGTTGAACGGCGTGATGCCGGCCACGACGCCGAGCGGCTGCCGGATCGAGTAGGAGTCGACCTGGGTCGAGACGCCTTCGGAGAAGCCGCCCTTGAGCAGGTGCGGGATCCCGCAGGCGAACTCCACGACCTCGATGCCCCGGCTGACCTCGCCGAGCGCGTCGGAGTGCACCTTGCCGTGCTCGGCGGAGATCAGCGCGGCCATCTCGTCGCGGTGCGCGTACACGAGCTCGCGGAACCTGAACAGCACGTGCGCCCGCCTGACCAGCGAGGTGTCCCGCCAGCCGGGGAACGCGGCGCTCGCCGCGGCGACCGCCGCGTCCACGTCCGCGACCGACGCCAGCGCGACGCTGCCGCTGACCTCGCCGGTGGCCGGGTTGAAGAGCTCGCTCGTACGGCCGTCGCCGTCGACGCGTGCGCCGTTGATCCAGTGGTTGACTGACTTCACTGAGCTGCCTCTGCGTTGATGGTCTCTAGTGCGCTGACGATGATCTCCAGCCCCTGGGTGGCCTCGGCGACCGACAGGGTGAGCGGCGGCGCCATGCGGATGGCCGTGCCGTACAGGCCGCCCTTGCCCGCGAGCAGGCCCGCCTTCTTCGTCTCCTCCATGAACCGCGCGGTCTGCGCGGGGCTGTCGAGCTCGATGGCGAACATCAGGCCCTTGCCGCGCACGTCGCGGACGATCGGCAGCCGCGTGGCGGCCGCGCGCAGCCCGTCCAGGATGATCTTCCCGGTCCTGGCGGCGTTCGCCTGCAGATCGTGGTCGAGCACGTAGTCGAGGGTCGCGTTGGCGGCGGCCATGGAGATCGGGTTGCCGCCGAAGGTGGACAGGCCGACGGCGGGCAGGCTGTCCAGCAGCTCGCCGCGGGCCACGATGCCGCCGACGGCGAAGCCGTTGCCCAGCCCCTTGGCGAAGGTCATCATGTCGGGCGTCACGCCGTGGTTCTGGATGCCGAAGAACGCGCTGCCGGTGCGGCCCCAGCCGGTCTGCACCTCGTCGGAGATGAACAGGATGCCCTGCTCGTCCAGCACCTCCTTGTAGGCGGCGAACAGCCCGTCGGGCGCCATCGTGAACCCGCCCACGCCCTGGATCGGCTCGGCGATCAGCGCGGCCACGTCATTGGCGACGGCGGTGGCGAGCACGTGACGCAGGTCATCGACGCAGGCCGCGATGTAGTCGGCGTCGGACAGCCCCTTGAACTGGGTCAGGTGCCGGTCGGTGCCGTGCAGGAAGTGCGCGTTCAGCGGGGAAAGCGAGTTGTTCTTCCAGGACCGGTGGGAGGTGACGCCGACGGTGCCGAAGCTGCGCCCGTGGTAGCTCTGCCGCATGGCGAGCACCTGGTCGCTCTTGCGGGCGTAGGTGGCCAGCAGCAGCGCGGTCTCGTTGGCCTCGGTGCCGGAGTTGGTGAAGAACACCTTGGCGTCGGGGATGCCGGAGAGCCTGGCGATCTTCTCGGCGAGCTCGATCTGCCCGCGCAGGAGATAGACCGTGCTGGTGTGCACGACGCCGGTGGCGAGCTGGCGTTCGACCGCCTCGCGCACCTCGGGGACGTCGTAGCCGATCATGTTGGTCAGGATGCCGGCGAAGAAGTCGAGGTAGCTCTTGCCCTCGGCGTCGACGACATGGTTGCCCTTGCCGCTGACGATCTCGATGGGCTCGTTGTAGTTGAGGCTCACCCAGTTGGGGATCACTGCCCTGTGGCGCGCGAGAAGCTCGGACATGTCTTGAGTATCCCGGTTATCGGCCGACGACCCCAAACTCAAGTTGTCGGCATAGGCAGAAAATGTCTTACACACTGTCGCAGGCCCCGCATCCACCCACCCCTGATGACCACATGTCCTGACATATGGAGAAATCCCCGGGCCGGACAGAAGAGGTTTGAGCCAAGTTCGCGATGGTATGGGTGGCTTTAGCAGGAGATATGTAGGAGATCGCCCCGTTAGGGGAAGCCTCCTGGAGAACTCCAGGAGACGCGACAGGCGGTCTCCGCGGTCGTGAGGCCGCCAGATCGGGGGAACCCAATGCGCAAGATGCTCACGGGCCTGGGGCTGGCCTTCTTCCTGACGCTCGCCCCCGCCGCCGTCGCATCGGCGGACACGGTGGCCGTACCGGCGACCCAGAGCCAGGTCAACCCGTCACCTCAGCCCAACCAGTACCGAGAGGAAGGCGGCGGCAACGCCGGCCTGTGGGGTCTGCTCGGCTTGCTGGGTCTGCTCGGCCTCGCGGGCATGCGCAAGCAGAAGAGCCATGTCGGCACGGCCGAGCACATGACCAATCGCCCGCCGCGCCCGTAAGTCAGGCGCACGTTCCAAGGGGTCCCCGCACCGGCCAGGCCGGGCGGGGATCCGCCACACCCCTAGGGGATCACCCGTCCACCTTCAGACGTACGACCACCGGCGGGCCTACGCCGCGCGAGGCACCCCAGAAGCACTCCAGCGGCCGACGACCGGCAGGGGTCCGGTCGAGCACCATCAGGTCATCGAACGAGACGACCTGAGGAGACCGGTCATGACGATCACCACCGCTCACCACACCGCCTATCGCCGCCCCGAGGCGCCGTCCGGGCCGCCCAAGCTCGACCGCTACCAACTCCGCCGCGCCCAGCAGGACACGATGGACACCCCGCGGATGGCCTACAGCCTGCTGGCCAGGATGATGTTCAAGCCCGTCGACCTCCTGTACGGCAAGCAGGGCTCCTACACCAAGTTCGCCATGCTGGAGATCATCGCCCGGGTGCCCTACCAGGCATGGGAGCGGATGGGCTACTGGGCCGTGCACCGTCACGCCGGCCGCTCCGCGCTGGCCCGCCGGGTCTTCGAGCGGATCGTGGAGGCCCGCGCCGACCAGGACAACGAGCAGTGGCACCTGCTTATCATGCAGGACCTGGTCCAGCGCTCCGGCCACAAGCAGGGGTGGCTGCTGCACCAGGCGGCGCCCTGGCTCATCGCGTTCTTCTACTACCACGTGTCCTGGGTGCTGTTCCTGGTCCGGCCGGACTGGAGCTACCGGCTGAACGCCGAGTTCGAGGACCACGCCGAGCATGAGTACATGACGTTCGTGGCGCAGAACCCGGACCTGGACTTCGTCCCCGACCCCGGCACCTACGCCGCGGAGTACGGCCGCTACCGCTCGGTGGCCGACCTGCTGCGGCAGATCGGCCACGACGAGCGTACGCACAAGCTCGACAGCCTGGAGACTATGCGCGAGCCCCGTGTCCGCTAGCCCGTATCCACCGGCCGCGTTCACCGGCACGCGTTCACCGGCCGGTGCCGTCAGACGCCGACGGGCTCAGGGGTGGTGGCGGCGGCAGGAGCGGCGGGCCGGATGACGACGAACGCGAGCACTGCCGCGGCCACGCAGAACCCGGCCCCCACCCAGGCCCCGAGGTGCACCGCGTCGGTGAAGGCCGCCTTGGCCTGCGCCACCAGGGCGGGCATGTTGATCGCCACGCCGATCGACTCCCTGGCCGCCTCGGGAGCGCTCTCGGGCATGGAGGCGGTGAAGACCCCGGCCAGCACGCTGCCCAGGACGGCGATGCTCATGGCGAGCCCGACCTGCTGCACCGTGTCGTTCATGGCCGAGCCGACCCCCGCGTACTCCAGCGGGATCGCGTTCATCAGCGAGGCGTAGGCCGAGGGACCGGCGAGCCCGCCGCCCACGCCCATGACCACGAGGCCGACGAGCAGCGACAGGTAACCAGTGGTCGTCGCCATGACGGCGAAACCGCCGGCCATGACGAGCAGACCCGCCGCGATCAGGGTCCGGTTGCTGATCTTCTGGCCCAGCCCGGCGCCGAGGCCGTTGAAGATGGCCGCCGCCACCGCGTACGGCAGCAGCGCCAGCCCGGCGCGCATCTCGCCGTACCCGAGGACGAACTGCAGATACTGGGTCAGCATGAGCATCACGGCCCCGGCCCCGAACGACATCAGCAGGATGGCGAACGAGGCCCCGCTGAAGTTGCGGTTCCTGAAGAGCTGGAGCGGCAGCATCGGATGCTCCTGCCGGCGCTCCCAGAGCACGAAGGCGGTGAGCGCCACCACCGCGACCACGATGATCACCGGGTCGAAAACCCGCTCGATGATCACATAGACGGCGGCGGTCAGCCCGACGATGGACAGCACCACGCCCACCGGGTCGAGCCGGCGCCCGGCGCTGCGCGTCTCCGGCATCAGCACCACGGCGGCCACGATCGCGATCAGCACAATAGGGATGTTCAGCAGGAAGACCGAGCCCCACCAGTAGTGCTCCAGCAGGAAGCCGCCCAGCGTGGGCCCGAGGATCACGCTGATCATCGCCACCCCGCCCCAGACGGCCATCGCCTTACGGCGTTCCTCCTCGTCGAAAACGGTCATCAGGATGGACAGCGTCGAGGGCATCATGATCGCCCCGCCGACGCCCATCAGCGCGCGGGCGCCGATGAGCTGCCACGGCTCGGTGACAAACACCGCCAGCAGCGACGCGCCACCGAACAGCACCAGGCCGATGATGAGAAAGAGCCTGCGGCCGTAGCGGTCCGACAGACTGCCCGCCGTGAGCAGCAGCCCGGCGAAGGCCAGCACGTAGGAGTCCAGCACCCACTGGATCTCGGAGAAGGACGCCCCCAGTTCGCTGATCAGCGAGGGGATCGCCAGGTTGAGCACTGTGCCGTCCACGGACAGGACCAGCAGTGCGAGGCACAGGACGCCGAGTATCCACCACCGACGGGGATCTCGTACAGTGTTCGATTCCACTCGCACACTGTACGACAAACCTCGTACGGTGTGCGACTGCCTTTATCCTGGAGAGGTGACCGGCAAGCAGTTCACCTCCGTCTGGACGCGGGACCCGCGCCCTGCCAAGAGCCCCGGCCGAAGCCGCGACGAGATCGTCAGGGCGGCCGTCGAGCTGCTCGACGCCGAGGGCCTCGAAGGGCTCAGCATGCGCAAACTCGGCGCCCGCCTCGGCACCGGCGCCACCAGCATCTACTGGTACGTCGCCAACAAGGACGAGCTGCTGGAGCTGGCCTACGACGACTTCTGGGGCGAGATCACGCTCCCGGAGCCCACCGCGCAGACCTGGCGGCAGACCGTCGCGGCCGCCGCCCACGGCATGCGCCGGCTGATCCTGCGCCACCCCTGGTCGGGCGAGCTCATCGGCCGCATGCCGTCACTCGGCCCCAACGCCCTGGCCTTCGCCGCCGTCCTGCGCAGGACCTTCAAGCTCGCCGGATTCGCCGGCCTGGAGGTCGACTACGCCAACACGACCCTCACCGCCTACGTCTTCGGCATGACCATCCCGGAGCTCGCCTGGAACAAGTCGAAGGCCGACGGCGGCTACGACCCCGACACCATGCGCGAGGCCGTCACCAAGGCCACGGCCGGCATTCCCGAGCTGACCGAGAGCATCCACAATTCCTGGGACCTCGATCCGGACCAGGTGCGTGAGATGGCCTTCAGTTTCGGGCTCGGCGCGGTGCTCGATGGCCTTGAGGCTCGGCTGGTGACGTAGCAGGATCCGGAGCATGAGCGATTTCCGTGCGGCCCGCGACTTCCTGCTCCACGCCGACTACGACACCGCCCGCAGCGACTTCCGCTGGCCCGAGCCGGCCGAGTTCAACTGGGCGCTCGACTGGTTCGACGGGGTGCTGGCCGCCGAGACGCCCGACGCGATCGCGCTCAAGATCCCCGGCAAGGTCGCCTACACCTTCGCCGAGCTGTCCGTCCGCTCCAACCGGGTGGCCAACTGGCTGCACGAGCAGGGCGTCAGGCGCGGTGACCGGGTCCTGCTCATGCTGGGCAACCAGGCCGAGCTGTGGGAGTCGCTGCTGGCCGCCATGAAACTCGGCGCGGTGATCATCCCGGCCACGACGCTGCTGACGGCCAAGGACATCACCGAGCGGATCGAGCGCGGCGGTGTCTCCCATGTGATCGCGAACGCCGCGGACGCGAGCAGGTTCGGCGGCGGGCCGTACACCCGCATCGCGGTCGGTGACGCCTACGGATGGCTGTCCTACCACGACAGCACGCGCGCGGCCGAGCGCTTCGTCCCCGACGGTCCCACCCGGGCGGGCGACACGCTGCTGCTCTACTTCACCTCGGGCACCACCTCGGCGCCCAAGCTGGTGGAGCACACCCACGCCTCCTATCCGGTGGGGCACCTGTCCACCATGTTCTGGATCGGCCTGCGGCCCGGCGACGTGCATCTCAACGTGTCCTCCCCCGGCTGGGCCAAGCATGCCTGGAGCAACGTCTTCGCGCCCTGGAACGCCGGCGCCACCGTGCTCATCCACGACTACCAGCGCTTCTCGGCGACCGAGCTGCTGCGGGTGCTGCGCGACGAGCGGGTGACGACCTTCTGCGCGCCGCCGACCGTGTGGCGGATGCTCATCCAAGAGGACCTGGCCTCCTGGAAGCTGCCGCTGCGCACCGCCGTGGCCGCCGGCGAGCCGCTCAATCCGGAGATCATCGACCAGGTGGCCAAGGCGTGGGGCCTCACGATCAGGGACGGCTACGGTCAGACCGAGACCACCGCCCAGATCGGCAACGTGCCCGGCGAGCCGGTCCGGCCCGGCTCGATGGGCAAGCCGCTGCCGGGCTACGAGGTGGTGCTGCTGGACGTGGAGACCGGCGAACCTGGTGACGACGGCGAGATCTGCCTGCCGCTCGACCCCCGCCCCATGGGCCTCATGTCCGGATATATCGCTGGATCGGGTGAAGCGATGAGGGACGGGCATTATCACACGGGAGACGTCGCCTCCCGGGACGCCGACGGCTACATCACCTATGTGGGCCGGACCGACGACGTCTTCAAGGCCTCCGACTATCGCATCTCGCCGTTCGAGCTGGAGAGCGTGCTGCTGGAGCACGAGGCCGTGGCGGAGGCGGCCGTGGTGCCCGACCCCGATCCGCTGCGACTGGCCGTACCCAAGGCGTATGTGACGCTCGCGCCCGGGTTCGAGCCCGGCGAGGCGACGGCACGGTCGATCTTCGAGCACTCCCGGCGCGAGCTGGCGCCCTTCAAGCGGCTGCGCAGGCTGGAGTTCGGCGAGCTGCCCAAGACGATCTCCGGCAAGATCCGGCGCGGGCAGCTCCGCGACCAGCCGACCGGGCGCGAGTACCGGGAGGAGGACCTTTTGAAGTGATCCGCTTGCACTCTGTCAGTCGGCCTCGCCCCGTTCTTACAAAATGATCGGATAGGCTCGCCCCTGTGCTGCCCACCATCGCCGACATCCTCGTTTTGGAAAGCGTTCGCCGGGGTAACCCGCGCGTCGTCGCGGGCGCGGACCGGCTCGACACCAAGGTGCGGTGGGTGCACGTCGGCGAGATCGCCGACATCGCGCAGCTGCTGCGCGGCGGCGAGCTGGTGCTCACCACGGGCGTCGCCTTGCCCGCCGATCCGGGCAAGCTCACCGACTACATCGCCGAGCTCTCCTCCGTCGGCGCCTCCGGGCTGATCGTCGAACTGGGCCGCAGGTTCGTCCGCGAGCTGCCCGCCGAGGTGGTCAAATCCGCCGAGGAGCACGGCCTGCCGCTGATCGTGCTGACCCGCGAGACCCCGTTCGTGCAGATCACCGAGGCCGTGCACGCCCGGATCATCGACATCCAGCTTGAGGAGCTGCGCGCGTCGGAGCAGCTGCACGAGGTGTTCACCGAGCTGTCGGTCGAGGGCGCGTCACCGGCGGAGGTGCTGGCCCAGGTGTCCAGGCTGTCCGGCCGCCCGGTGCTGCTGGAGAACCTCGCCCACCAGGTGCTGGCCTGCGAGTCGGCCGGCCGCGACACCGGCACGCTGCTGGCCGGCTGGGAGAGCAGGTCGCGCGCGGTGGCCCCGGCGGAGCGCACCGCCTACGACGCCGCGTCCGGCTGGCTGGTCACCACCGTCGGCGCCCGCGGTCAGGACTGGGGCAGGCTGATCCTGCTCTGCGACGCCAAGCCCTCGCCCCGCGACCTGGTGCTGGCCGAGCGCGCCGCGACCACGCTCGCCCTCGGCCGCCTGCTGGAGCGGCACCAGGAGTCCCTGGAGCGCCAGGCACACGGCACGATCATCACCGGCATCCTCACCCACGCCTACGCCGACCCCGACGAGGCCGCCGCCCGCGCCAGAGCGGTCGGCGTGCCGCTCACCGGCCGCAAGCTGGTCAGCGTCGTCATCCGCCCCACCGACCCCCTCGACCAGGCGCTCGACGGGCAGGCCGAGCTCGGCGAGCTGGCCGAGGCGACCGCCGCCGCCTGCCGCGACGCCCGGCTGCCCGCCCTGGTGGGCGCGCTCGACCAGGACCGGGTCGGCGTCCTGCTGCCGCTGCCGCCCCGCACCAGCCCCGAGCCGGCGCTGACCGCGCTCTCCGAGCGCCTGCGCGCGTTGTGGAAGCCCGGCGCCGCGTTCGTGCTGGCCGCCGGCTCCATGGTCGAGTCCATCAGAGACGTACGGCGCAGCTTCCTGGAGGCGGAGCAGGTGGCCGACGTGGCGGTCCGCCAGCCGGACGGCAGACCCTACTACCGCCTGCCCGACCTGCGCCTGCGCGGGCTGCTGCACCTGCTGCGCGACGACGCCAGGCTACAGACCTTCGCCGAGCGGGAGCTGGGCGCGCTGCTGGCGCACGACGCGCAGCGCGGCGGCGACCTGACCCGCATCCTGCGCATCTATCTGGACGCCGGCCGCAACAAGGCGGTGGCGGCCCAGAAGGCGCACCTGTCGAGGCCCGCCTTCTACGACCGCCTGCGCCGCCTCGAACGCATCCTCGACACCGATCTGGACGACGTCGAGTCCTGCCTGTCGCTGCACGTGGCACTGCTGGCCCTGGAGTCCTTCCGCCGGGAGAGCAGCCGCTAGAACTTCATGGCGGCCCGCACCTCGTCGAGCGTCGTGATCGCCCGCTCACGAGCCCGCCGGTTCCCCTCGGCCAGCGCCGCGTGCACCTCCTCCTCCGTACGCTCGCGCCGGCGCCGCCTGATCGGGCGCAGAAAGTCGTTGACCGCATCCGTGACCAGCCGCTTCAGCGCCGCGGCCCCGCCGTACCCGATCTCGTCGGCGAGCTCCCGCGGCGGGCGGCCGAGACACAGCGACGCCAGCGTGAGCAGATTGGCCACCTCCGGGCGGGCCTGCTCGTCAAAGGTGATCAGGCGCTCGGAGTCGGTGCGCGCCTTGCGGATGAGGGCCGCCGTCTCGTCCTCGCCGGCCGACAGCGGGATCGCGTTGCCCCTGCTCTTGCTCATCTTGCCGCCGTCGAGCCCCTTGACCAGCGAGCCGTCGCTCAACATCGCCTCCGGCTCCGGGAAGACCTCGCCGTAGCGCTCGTTGAAGCGCCGCGCCACCAGCCGGGTCATCTCCACATGCGGGAGCTGGTCCCTGCCGACCGGCACCAGCGTGCCCTTGCAGAACAGGATGTCGGCCGCCTGGTGCACCGGATAGGTGAACATCAGCCCGTTGACCGCCCGCTGGCTGCTGTGCGTGATCTCGTCCTTGACGGTCGGGTTACGGCTCAGCTCGGCCACCGACACCAGGCTCAGGAACGGCAGCATCAGCTGGTTGAGCTCCGGGATCGCACTGTGCCGGAAGATCGTCACCTTAGCCGGGTCGAGCCCGACGGCCAGATAGTCCAGGAGCAGCCCCGTGACGTTCCGCTGAATGTCCCCCGGCCGATCCCTATCCGTTATCACCTGATAGTCAGCGATAAGGACATACATCGGGTACGTGTCCTGCAACGCGACCCGGTTGGCCAGCGAGCCGAAATAGTGGCCGAGATGGAGCGGCCCGGTCGGGCGGTCTCCGGTGAGAACGATGTGCTGCATGTCGAGTCCCTCCTCAGGTCATGCCCGTCCTGAGGAACCCACGCGCGTGGCCGCCCCGAGGACGGCCCGTGCAGGTGAAAGTCAGCGGCCGTCTCTCGGCCACCACCACATGCACATGCGCTTCATGAATCCCATTCTAGGTGCGGAACGCCGTTTCTCGGCCAATTCCCAAAGGCACCACCGCAACCGTGTGTCGATCTCGTAACCACTCCGACCGATTAGCGTGTTTCGCTGCGTTAGCGACCTTGATCTCGTCAGGATAGGGCCGGTCTGTTCTCTGCCGCCCTCTTGGAGTCTTCATGTCTCGACGCACCCTAGTCGTCGGCCTGGCCATGGCCGCGACGCTCACGGCCACCGCCGTGCCAGGCGCCGCCGCCGAGGAGGAGACGGCGCTCAAGTTCCCGTCGACCAGGTTCCCGCTCGGCGCGCGCCCCGCGCCGACCAAGACCGTGACCGCCGTGGCCCAGGGCATCGACCTGTACGACGTGAAGGCGGGCACCTCCACCGACGGCTACACGGTGACCGTGCTCATGCCGAGCGGGCGCGACTACGGCAAGCTGGAGACCGCCCAAGCCAGGGTCGCCGAGGTGGAGGCGGCCGGGGAGGTCGCCAGCCTGCAGAAGGTGGTGCGCCCCCAGGTCGCCGACGCGCCCGCCCAAGAGGTGTACATGGTGCGGGTCGGCCTGTGGACGATCAAGGACAAGGCCAAGGCCGACAAGATGGCCAAGAAGCTCAAAGAGGCCGGCCTGAAGGTGAAGACCGACTACCTCGGCGACGACGGCCTCCAGACCACCGGCCCCTGGGACGTCAAGGTCATGATGATCGACTCCAGGACGTTCCGCGGCAGCTACGCCGCCTCCCTCGGCACCAGCGTCGCCAAGCGCGAGTCCGTCTCCTCGATGGCCAAGGCGCGGGGCGCCCTCGCCGCCGTCAACGGCGGCTTCTTCAACATCCACACCGCCAAGCAGCTGCGCGGCGAGCCCGTCGGCGCCTCCGTGGTCAGCGGCAGACTGCTCAGCGAGGCCGTCCCCGGCCGCTCCGCCGTGGTCATGAACGGCCGCAAGGCCCGCATCACCGAGCTCGGCTCCACCGTCACCGCGATCTCCCAGGACGGTGCCAGACTCCCGGTGAACGGCGTCAACCGCATGGCCGGCACCGACGAGCTCATCCTCTACACCGAGGAATACGGCGCCAAGACCCCCGCCAACGACGGCTCCGACGTCGTCCTCGACGCCAACGGCAAGGTCGTGACCCTGCGCGCCTCCGGCGCCGCGGTGCCCAAGGGCATGCGGGTCCTGCACGGCGCGGGCGTGGCCTCCGACTGGCTGAACGAACACGCCTGGGAGGCCTGGACGGTCAAGGTCGACACCAAGCTGACGGACCTGCGCACCAACAGGGCCCTCAAGCTCACCCCCGACCTGAACGTGATCGCCGGCGGCGTCGGCCTGGTGCGGAACGGACAGGTCAAGATCACCGCCAAGCTCGACGGCCACGACTCCATGAACATGATCCTCCGCCGTCACCCCCGCACCCTGGTCGGCACCACCCGCAACGGCAGCCTCATCCTGGCCACCATCGACGGCCGCCAGCCGGGGGTCACGGTGGGCGCCAACTTCGTCGAGGCGGCCCAGTTCATGCGCTGGCTCGGTGCCACCCAGGCGATCAACCTGGACGGCGGCGGCTCCACCGCCATGGTGGTCGGCAAGAAACTCGTCAACCACCCCTCCGACGGCCGGGAACGCCCCGTGGGTGACGCGCTGCTGGTGCTGCCCAAGTAGCTCGCACCGCGACGGCCCGAAGCCAAAGGCCCCCGGAAGTGCGTCACTTCCGGGGGCCTTGCTTTGTCACACCAACAAAAAAGGGGGCCCTCACACCGTCCTAGGCGTGAAAACCCCCTCCTCCAAGCCCTCACACACGTGAGACGTGGAACCCCTTGCAAGCCGACTGACCGACCGCAAAAAGCCCTAGAAATGCAGATAAGGCCCCGACACATGTCGGGGCCCTACCTGAAAGATTGTCCGGCGGTGACCTACTCTCCCACACCCTCCCGAGTGCAGTACCATCGGCGCAGAGAAGCTTAACTTCCGGGTTCGGAATGTAACCGGGTGTTTCCTTCCCGCCATAACCGCCGTAACCCTGCGAAACACACAAACAACACCAGCCACACCCAGCACGCTAGGTGAACCGATACCTGCTTGTTGTCTCAGAATTGCGTAGTGGACGCGAGCAAGATGCCTTCTCACAGTGCGGCGCTGTTCCGGACCCGGCGAAGAGTACAGAACGCAGCACACACTCACAAGAAGCAAAAGCTTTGTGGTCAAGTCCTCGGCCTATTAGTACCGGTCAGCTCCACACGTTACCGTGCTTCCACCTCCGGCCTATCAACCCGGTCGTCTACCGGGAGCCTTACCCACTCTCATGGTGGGAGACCTCATCTCAAGGCGAGCTTCCCGCTTAGATGCTTTCAGCGGTTATCCCTTCCGAACGTAGCCAACCAGCCGTGCACCTGGCGGTACAACTGGCACACCAGAGGTTCGTCCGTCCCGGTCCTCTCGTACTAGGGACAGCTCCTTTCAAGTCTCCTGCGCGCGCAGCGGATAGGGACCGAACTGTCTCGCGACGTTCTAAACCCAGCTCGCGTACCGCTTTAATGGGCGAACAGCCCAACCCTTGGGACCTACTCCAGCCCCAGGATGCGACGAGCCGACATCGAGGTGCCAAACCATCCCGTCGATATGGACTCTTGGGGAAGATCAGCCTGTTATCCCCGGGGTACCTTTTAGCCGTTGAGCGACACCGCTTCCACATGCCGATGCCGGATCACTAGTCCCAGCTTTCGCTCCTGCTCGACCCGTCAGTCTCACAGTCAAGCTCCCTTGTGCACTTACACTCAACACCTGATTGCCAACCAGGCTGAGGGAACCTTTGGGCGCCTCCGTTACTCTTTAGGAGGCAACCGCCCCAGTTAAACTACCCACCAGACACTGTCCCCGATCCGGATCACGGACCAGAGTTAGACGTTCAAAACGACCAGAGTGGTATTTCACCAATGACTCCACCATCACTAGCGTGACAGCTTCCCAGTCTCCCACCTATCCTACACAAGACGTTCCAAACGCCAATGTCAAGCTGTAGTGAAGGTCCCGGGGTCTTTCCGTCCTGCTGCGCGTAACGAGCATCTTTACTCGTAGTGCAATTTCGCCGGGTCTGTGGTTGAGACAGCGGGGAAGTCGTTACGCCATTCGTGCAGGTCGGAACTTACCCGACAAGGAATTTCGCTACCTTAGGATGGTTATAGTTACCACCGCCGTTTACCGGCGCTTAAGTTCTCACCTTCGCTGTGTTACCACAGCTAAGCGGTCCCCTTAACGTTCCGGCACCGGGCAGGCGTCAGTCCGTATACATCGTCTTACGACTTCGCACGGACCTGTGTTTTTAGTAAACAGTCGCTTCCCCCTGGCCACTGCGACCACCACCAGCTCACAGAGCAAGTCCGATCACCAGCAGAGGTCCCCCTTCTCCCGAAGTTACGGGGGCAATTTGCCGAGTTCCTTAACCACAGTTCACCCGATCGCCTTGGTATTCTCTACCTGACCACCTGAGTCGGTTTAGGGTACGGGCCGCCACAACACTCGCTAGAGGCTTTTCTCGGCAGCATAGGATCATCCACTTCACCACAATCGGCTCGGCATCACATCTCAGGATTAATGCGGGGCGGATTTGCCTACCCCACTCCCTACATGCTTACCCCAGGACTACCATCGCCTGGGCTGGACTACCTTCCTGCGTCACCCCATCGCTTACCTACTACCCGATCGGACCGAGCGTTCACTCTGACCCCAAGCCCGAAGGCTTTAGGCGAGTTAAGGACTCTTAGCATCACGAGGTTCAGTATGGGCGCGTTAAAGCGGGTACGGGAATATCAACCCGTTGTCCATCGACTACGCCTGTCGGCCTCGCCTTAGGTCCCGACTTACCCTGGGCGGATTAGCCTGGCCCAGGAACCCTTGGTCATCCGGCGCGAGGGTTTCTCACCCTCGATTCGCTACTCATGCCTGCATTCTCACTCGCACAGCCTCCACGACTAGATCACTCTGCCGCTTCACCGGCTGCACGACGCTCCCCTACCCACCAACAGGAATAACCCTGTCAGTGCCACGACTTCGGCGGTGTACTTGAGCCCCGCTACATTGTCGGCGCGGAATCACTTGACCAGTGAGCTATTACGCACTCTTTCAAGGGTGGCTGCTTCTAAGCCAACCTCCTGGTTGTCTCTGCGACTCCACATCCTTTCCCACTTAGCACACGCTTAGGGGCCTTAGTCGGTGATCTGGGCTGTTTCCCTCTCGACTACGAACCTTATCGCCCGCAGTCTCACTGCCACGCTCTCACTTACCGGCATTCGGAGTTTGGCTGACGTCAGTAACCTTGTCGGGCCCATTAGCCATCCAGTGCTCTACCTCCGGCAAGAAACACGTGACGCTGCACCTAAATGCATTTCGGGGAGAACCAGCTATCACGGAGTTTGATTGGCCTTTCACCCCTACACACAGGTCATCCCCCAGGTTTTCAACCCTGGTGGGTTCGGTCCTCCACCCAGTCTTACCTGAGCTTCAACCTGCCCATGCGTAGATCACTCCGCTTCGGGTCTACAGCATGCGACTCAAACGCCCTATTCAGACTCGCTTTCGCTACGGCTCCCCCACACGGGTTAACCTCGCCACACACCATAACTCGCAGGCTCATTCTTCAAAAGGCACGCAGTCACATCACACGAGAACCGAAATTCTCGTAAGCTCCTACGGCTTGTAGGCACACGGTTTCAGGTACTATTTCACAACCCCTCACCGGGGCACTTTTCACCTTTCCCTCACGGTACTCGTGCACTATCGGTCATCAGGGAGTATTTAGGCTTACCAGGTGGTCCTGGCAGATTCACACAGGATTTCTCGGGCCCCGTGCTACTTGGGATCCCCTCCGACAGTCGACAAGGTTTCGTCTACCCGACTCTCACGGTCTACGGCGCCCCTTCCCAGAGGCTTCGACTACCGTGACGATTTTTTACTGTCCGAAGAAACGGCAGCTCCTTCAAGAAGGTCCCACGACCCCGGACGTGCAACGCCTGCCGGCTATCACACACGCCCGGTTTAGCCTCATCCGCTTTCGCTCACCACTACTCACGGAATCACTGTTGTTTTCTCTTCCTACGGGTACTGAGATGTTTCACTTCCCCGCGTTACCACCAACCGCCCTATACATTCAGGCGGAGGCAACACCACATGACTGGTGCTAGGTTTCCCCATTCGGACATCCCCGGATCAACGTCTGGTTGGCGACTCCCCGAGGCTTAACGCAGCCTCCCACGTCCTTCATCGGCTCCTGATGCCTAGGCATCCACCGTGTGCCCTAAAAAACTTGGCCACAAAGATGCTCGCGTCCACTATGCAAATCTCAAACAACAAACAGCAACCAACCCCACCCACCACCAGACACCCAACACACATGTGCTGAATCGGTATGACGGAAGGTCGGCCCTGCATGAGGTGGTAACAGACAACAAGCCCGCCTCAGCGGGCCCGCCGGTCCGTTCCCTCAGGACCCAACAGTGTGTCCAACCCAGCCGAACCCCCGCAACCGCGTTCCCCTCCGCTGTCACCAGCGACGGTACTAACGATCCGGCAATCCGAACCGATTGAGTAGCCAGTGCTCCACTAATGAGCTGCCGAGCAGGAAACATTCGTCCCTGACCCCGGCGTAGATCGAGTATGACCCCGATCGATGCTCCTTAGAAAGGAGGTGATCCAGCCGCACCTTCCGGTACGGCTACCTTGTTACGACTTCGTCCCAATCGCCAGCCCCACCTTCGACCGCTCCCCCCAGCAAGCTGGTTGGGCCACGGGCTTCGGGTGTTGCCGACTTTCGTGACGTGACGGGCGGTGTGTACAAGGCCCGGGAACGTATTCACCGCAGCGTTGCTGATCTGCGATTACTAGCGACTCCGACTTCATGGGGTCGAGTTGCAGACCCCAATCCGAACTGAGACCGGCTTTTAGGGATTCGCTCCACCTTACGGCTTAGCAGCCCTCTGTACCGGCCATTGTAGCATGTTTGCAGCCCAAGACATAAGGGGCATGATGACTTGACGTCATCCCCACCTTCCTCCGAGTTGACCCCGGCAGTCTCCCATGAGTCCCCAACCCTCCGAAGAGGTTGCTGGCAACATGGAACAAGGGTTGCGCTCGTTGCGGGACTTAACCCAACATCTCACGACACGAGCTGACGACAGCCATGCACCACCTGTCACCCAGTCCGAAGAGGCGCACATCTCTGCACGTTTCCGGGTGATGTCAAACCTTGGTAAGGTTCTTCGCGTTGCGTCGAATTAAGCAACATGCTCCGCCGCTTGTGCGGGCCCCCGTCAATTCCTTTGAGTTTTAGCCTTGCGGCCGTACTCCCCAGGCGGGGCGCTTAATGCGTTAGCTCCGGCACGGAGATCGTGGAAGACCCCACACCTAGCGCCCAACGTTTACAGCGTGGACTACCAGGGTATCTAATCCTGTTCGCTCCCCACGCTTTCGCTCCTCAGCGTCAGGTAAGGCCCAGCAAGCCGCCTTCGCCACCGGTGTTCCTCCTGATATCTGCGCATTTCACCGCTACACCAGGAATTCCACTTGCCCCTACCTACCTCTAGCCGGCCCGTATCCACCGCAGACCCGCAGTTAAGCTGCGGGCTTTCACGGCAGACGCGACCAGCCACCTACGAGCTCTTTACGCCCAATAATTCCGGACAACGCTTGCGCCCTACGTATTACCGCGGCTGCTGGCACGTAGTTAGCCGGCGCTTCTTCTGCAGGTACACGTCAACTTCGTCCCTGCTGAAAGAGGTTTACAACCCGAAGGCCGTCATCCCCCACGCGGCGTCGCTGCGTCAGGCTTTCGCCCATTGCGCAATATTCCCCACTGCTGCCTCCCGTAGGAGTCTGGGCCGTGTCTCAGTCCCAGTGTGGCCGGTCGCCCTCTCAGGCCGGCTACCCGTCGTCGCCTTGGTAGGCCATTACCCCACCAACAAGCTGATAGGCCGCGAGTCCATCCCCAACCGAAAAAACTTTCCACCACCACCAGATGCCTGGGGCGGTCGTATCCGGTATTAGACCCAGTTTCCCGGGCTTATCCCAGAGTCAGGGGCAGGTTACTCACGTGTTACTCACCCGTTCGCCGCTCGAGTACCCCGAAGGGCCTTTCCGCTCGACTTGCATGTGTTAAGCACGCCGCCAGCGTTCGTCCTGAGCCAGGATCAAACTCTCCAAAAAATGCTTGGAATGGTTTCACCCGGCCAACATTCGCAAAAATGTCAACCAAAGGAATCCGTCATAAATGACGGGGTTGTGCATCATGCACTGGCTTTTAACACACTGTTGAGTTCTCAAGAAACGGACGCGTACATCCCCGCACAAACCCTTGATCAGGGCCGAGCGGCGGAGGCGCTCATTTCGTGTTCTGTTATGTCTTAATCCTGTCAGCCGTTCAAGTCCCTGTCAAATTGACCGGACCCGCTCGACCTGCAGGAATAACCACCGCCCCGCTTCCGGGACAACCCCTCTAACTTACTCCGAAGTCGGATCCTTGTCGAATCGACTCCCCGTGGACACAAAAAATCCACGGACCGGATGTTGCTAGGGAGGTGTCCTGAGTGAGGCCGACGATCACCGCCGTCCTCGTGGGACTGGTGAACTCTATGTACGGCTCCGGGAACCGTCAAATCGACGGTTTACCCGCCTGCGGCAGTGTCACTTCTAAGCCACGGGTACGTACCCTCCGTGGAGCATCGACCTGTGCCGAGAGCCCTCATCATCCTGGTGGGAATCGCCGGCGCGGTGATCCTTCTCTTCGGCATCCGCGAGGTTTCGTCCATCGTCGGGCCGTTCGTCCTCGCCCTGGTGCTCGTCATCGCCGTGTCCCCGGTGCGCACCTGGCTGGCGGCCCGGCGGGCGCCGATCTGGGTGCAGGTCGCGGTGCCGTTCCTGATTCTCGTCATGGTGCTGCTGGCGATGGCCGGTGTGCTGACGATCTCGGCGGTGCAGCTCGGCTCGCTCGTCCCCTCCTACACCCGGGAGATCCAGGCGCTGCTCGTCGACGCCCAGAACTTCGCCGTCGCCAAAGGCGTCAGCAACGAGCAACTCGACCGGGCGATCGAGAGCTTCGATCCCCAGCGGATCATCGGCATCGCGCAGAGCCTGCTCGGCGGTGTCATCGGGGTCTTCTCGGGATTGTTCCTCATCGTCGTCCTGCTCCTGGCGATGTGCCTGGACGCGCCCGCCACGGCCAGGATCCTGTCCACCAGCGAGGACAGGAGGCCTGCGGTGGTGACCGCGTTGGACATCTTCGCCCACAAGACCCGGCGCTATCTGATCGTCTCCACCGTCTTCGGGCTGATCAACGCGGTCCTCAACGTCCTGGCCCTCACGGTCATCGGCGTCCCGCTGCCGCTCCTGTGGGGGGTCCTCGCCCTGATCGCCAACTACATCCCCAACATCGGCTTCGTCCTCAGCCTGATGCCGCCGGCGGCCCTGGCCCTCCTGGACGGAGGCGTCAAGCAGATGCTCCTGGTGATCGCCGCCTACACCGCCATCAACGTCGTCACCCAGTCCTTCATCCTGCCCAAGTTCCTGGGGGACGCGGTGGGCCTGTCGACCACGATGACCTTCATCTCGCTCATCGTCTGGACGTTCGTGCTCGGCCCGCTGGGCGCCGTCCTCGCCATCCCCCTCAGCCTGCTCACGAAGGCGCTCCTGATCGACAGCGATCCGGCGGCGAAGTGGGCCGCCGCGCTCGTCTCGAACAGGCCGCCGCCGCCCTGACCTAACCGCCGTGCAGCAGGTGGCGTAGCGTCACGCCGCTCAGGCGCTTGACGTCGTGTGACAGGTGCGCCTGGTCCGCGTAGCCCGCCGCCACCGCGACGTCCGCCGCCGCGACGCCTGAGCGGGCCAGTCGCAGGGCTCGCTGGAACCGGGCGACGCGCTGCAGCGTCTTGGGCGCGTACCCGAAGCCCGCCACGGTCCTGCGGTGCAGGTGCCGCTCGCTGAGCCCCAGCTGCCAGGCCACCTCCCGCACACCGCGGCCGGCGCGGAGCCCGGCGAGGATGGCGGGGGCCGCCGGGTCCGGGGCGGGGATCTGTCTCAGGCGGGCCACCACCGCGGCCCGCACGGCAGCGAGCGGGTCGGCCGCCTCCGGATCGAGGTCCGGTACGTCCAGCGCCCCGGCCAGGGACGGCACGGTGCCCAGATCGGTCAGGGGGACACGCTGGTCGCGCAGGTCCTGGAGGGGTACGCCGAAGAACTCGCCCACCGCGCCGGGCCGGAAGCGGATGCCGAACAGCACGTCACCCGGGCGGACCCTGCTGGGCACGGGACCCGTGTCGGGGCCGGCGACGAAGGGGCCGTCGGGGCCCCAGATCAGGTCGACGCAGCCGTCGGGCACCACGAGCAGGGTGCCCTCCCGCTCACCGACCCGCCGCCACAGGCAGGCGACGCGCCCGGCCAGATCCCGCTCCGGCGCCCACTCCGCATACATGCCCCCAGGCTAGGCGGCGCCTGTGACACTTCGCCGAGCCAGGCGTCGACCGTAGACGCCGGCACCTGCGACACCTGGCCGTTCCACGCGACTACAGGCGCAGGCGTCTGTGACGCTCAGCCCGGTAGGCGGCCGTACGCGCGTAGGGTTTTGAGGCGTCCTACCGTCAGGTAGCCGCCCCACTCGTGGGCCACTACCGGCGTCCACATGAGGAAGTTGGGATGCCACCCGCCCTCCTCCGACTGGGCCGCCGGGAGGGCGTCCAGGTGGCGGTCGATCACTTCGGCGTCGAACAGTGGCAGCCGCAGCGGCTCCGGTGCGAAGTCCAGTGGGAAGTGCGCCTCCCCCGGCGCGTCCGGGTCGAGCGAGACGGTGGCCAGGATGCCGTCCTTCAGGCGGTCGAACTCGGCCAGCGCCCGCTCCCTGTCCGGGACCAGGTCCAGGAAGGTGACGACGGCGCGGGCCTCGTACGGCGTGATCTTGTCGATGGCGGCGACGGCGCGCCAGCAGAAGTCGGTGGCCGGCCCCCGCCAGGGGTGGTCGATGCCGTGTTCGTGCAGGAGGCCGGCTAGGGAGGCGGTGGGGATGAGGTTGCCCGGCGGGTCGTCGGCGGTCTCCCACCAGGGGGCCCGGGGGGTGTCGCGGACGCTGGGCAGCACGAACGGGACGCCGCCGTCCTCGGTGGTGACGCTGAGCAGGTAGTCGCAGGCGGCCGTCACCATCGGATCGGCGAAGGCGTCGAGCTCGTCCAGGATCCAGAACGCCACCTCGACCGGCTCCGGCTGGCTGCCCGCGCCGCGCAGGTCGGGTTCGAGCGCGTGGCCGAATCCCCCGTCGGGGTTCTGGTAGCAGCGCAGCGTGTCGAGCACCCGCTCCCGGGACCCGCCGGCGAACAGCGCCTCGAACCTGAGCCTGTCGATCAGCCGGGCGTGAAGCCGCAGGTAGGTGCCTGCTCGGTGAAGAACGTCCATGGGGCGGACGCTACTCGCGGGCCGGTGCGGAAGCTTGTAGGAATCGGACGCGCGGCCGGTTTATTCGGTTGCCGCCACAGGGAGGCCGCGCCTAGCGTCGGCGGCATGTGCTTGTGCTTCTACGCGGTTCGCATCCGTCACGGCCGGCCTCTGGCCCGCCGGTGACGCGATGACCGACTGAGCGTCCACCGGCGTGCCCGGGGCCCTTCGAGATCTCCATCGACTCGAGGACCCGGAAGGGCAGCTGTGGCGCAGAATTTCGCACACGGAAACTACTCACACACTCAGAAGAAGGCCAAGGGCGGTCGTACGCCCCGGGACAGGGCCAGGCGGGTCCTGTCGCAGAACTTCCTGGTCGACCCGCACGCCGTGGAGCTGGTGGTCAAGGCCGCCGGTCCCGAGGGGCTCGTGCTGGAGCCGGGCGCGGGCGAGGGCGTGCTCACCTGGGCGCTGGCCGCGGCCGGGGCTCAGGTGGTCGGCTACGAGGTGGACCCGCGGCTGGCCGGCAGGCTGGCGGCGCTGACCCGCGACGATCCCCGGATCGACGTGGTGCGGGGCGACTTCACCACCGCCCGGCCGCCGCGTGAGCCGTTCGCGGTGGTGGGCAACATCCCCTACTCGATCACGTCGAAGATCGTGCGCTGGTGCCTGCGGGCGCCGGGGCTCACCTCGGCGACCCTGCTCACGCAGCGGGAGTACGCCCGCAAGCGGACGGGCGACTACGGCCGCTGGAGCCTGGTGACCGTGGAGTCCTGGCCGTGGTTCGACTGGCGGCTGGGCGACCGGATCGGCCGGGCGAGCTTCCGGCCGGTCCCGTCGGTCGACTCGGCGATCCTGCGCCTCCAGCGCCGGCCCGAGCCGCTGGTGGGGTCGGGCCGGGACTATCAGCGGCTGGTCGAGCTGGGGTTCGGCGGGGTGGGCGGGTCGCTGCGCGCCTCGCTGCGCACTCGCTACGAGGGGGTGGACAGGGCGCTCGCCGCGGCGGGCGTGGCCCGCGACACGGTCGTGGGCCACGTCCACCCCGATCAGTGGATCACGCTGTACGGGCGGCTATGCCGTTGAGGTGACGCTCGCCGGGCCTGCCGGGGTGACCGGCTCGGCGAGCTCCGGCTCGGGCGGGTTGCGGCGGGCCCACGGCATCGCCAGGAACAGCACCGGCAGCAGCACGATCGACGCACGCGACCAGTAGCTGTGCAGCATGACCCAGGTCGCCGGATCCTGGGTCATGTAGATGTAGCCGTAAGCCGCCCAGAGCGAGGTGCCGAGGATCGCCGGCCAGGCGAACCGGGTGGGCCTGGCGATCAGGAACGGCATGAACCAGAGCAGGTACTGGGCGCCCAGCCTGGGCGTGACGACCATGAAGATCAGCAGGATGGCGAGGGTCATGTCGATCGGGTCGGCCCGGCGCCAGATCACCACGGCGGCCACGACGCAGATGTAGATCAGGTAGGTGCCGATCTTGGCCATCAGCGGCTCCAGCGACCAGTGGCCGCCGGTGGGCCAGGGAGTCCAGCCCCATTCGCCGACGATCGGCCTGATGTCCTGGATGACCCTGATGACCTCGGGGATCTGGCTGAGCGAGGTGCCCGCGAAGATCGGCAGCGTCACCAGGAAGAACAGCGGCACCGCGCCGGTCACGAACAGCCCCACGATCCGCGCCCGCAGGTGCGGCAGGAACAGCAGGAAGCCGGGGATCAGCCAGATCGGCCAGCTCTTGGCGCACAGCGCCAGGCCCATGAGCAGGCCGGCGAGCGCGGCGCGCTTGAGGTCGGCCCGATCGGAAGGGATCGGCTTCAGCGCCTGGACCAGCATGCCGAGCGCCCGCCGGGGCACCGCGTTCCGGCCGTCACGCAGCACGTCCAGCCGGAACCTGGCGACGGCGCTGTCGGTCACGCCCACCCGCTCCGGCGAGCCGGGCCCTCGGGCGACGACGAACGCGGCCACGCCGAAGACCAGCGCCACCGGCTCCACTTGGCCGTGGATGGAGGCGACCAGCAGGGCCAGCGGGTTGAGCGCGTACTGGAAGGCGCGCAGTGAGGCCTTGGGGCCGCCCGCCAGCTTGGCCACCAGGGGGATGAGCACGATGTCGGCCACCACGGTGACGAGCCGGCCGGCGTACTCCCATGGGATGCCGAACCACAGCAGGATCCCGTACACATAGGGGATCGTCGGCAGGAAGTGCCAGCCGCCGTTGCTGGCCAGGACCGGGTCCTCGCCGCGCAGCACGGCCTCGCCCGCCGGTTTGAAGCTGTTGACGAAGTCGACCGGCTGCCAGGCGCCCTCGGCCGCGGTGTACATCAGGAGCACGCGGACCGCGATGCCCACACCGATGGCGGCGATCAGGGGTGGCCGCCAGTCCCGCCACTGGGCGATCAGGGCGAGTGCGACTCCGATGACGAGGATGGCCCCCGTGAAGACTGCGTAATCCATGGCGGGATCTAGAGTGCCGTACGAAAAAGCATGGTGCTACCTGCACTTCTGAATTCTTATCCCCGACATGCGGTGCCTTAAGGCGTCAGATCATGACCGTCTGTGCTGAACTTTTCGCATGGGGGGATCGCTAATCAACCAGGCGCTGGTCAGGCTCTACTTCGACGTGCGTGAAGGAGTGCGTGATCCGGTCGCTGCCTGGGCGAAACTCACAGCGAATTCAGAGGTTTATCGGCAGGCGCGGGGCGGGCGCCGGGTTCCCCTCGACGACGACACCGCCGCTGAGCTGGCCGCGGCGGCGATCGTGCACACCGCCGCCGAGCACGGGGCGGACCAGGTGGCCGCGCTGGCGACCTCGCCGCTGGCCGAGCTGGTCGGCGGGCTGGGCGGCGCGGTGCTGACCGAGCAGTCCAGCGCGCCCGCGCAGATGCTCGGCCCGCGCTACCCCGGACCGGCGACCGAGCACTGGGCGCGGGCGGCCTATGTGCTGCTGTGGGGGGAGAACAACCGGACTGTACGGGCTCCCGGCACGCCGTGGGTGATCGCCGGGCGCTACAAGGGGCAGAAGGTGGTGGCGATCGGGCCGCATCCGACGCGGCTGTCGGACGAGACGCTGGTCGTCCGGCCCGGCGGCGACGGCGCGCTCGCCATGGCGGTCGGGCATGTGCTGCTCAAGGAGTTCTACCTGGACCGGCCGGCCTTCGCCGAGCACGCGATGGAGTGGACCGATCTGCCGTTCCTGGTGCGGCTGCGCGAGCGCGGCGGCGCGCTGGTGCCCGGCGGGCTGCTCGGGCCGGTCGCCGATCGGCTGAGCCTGTACGGCGCGGACGGCGCGCAGGGGACCGAGGTGCTGCTGCCGCGCTTCGACGACGGGCCGGGCGTGCTGCACCGGGGCGTGCCGGCGGTCCGGGACGGCGAGCAGCTGGTGACGACGGTGTTCGACCTGCTGCTGGCGGTGTACGGGGTGGGCAGGCCGGGACTGCCGGGCCGCTGGCCGTCCGGTTACGACGATCGCGCCGAGCCGTACACGCCCGGCTGGCAGGAGGCGCACACCGGGGTGGCCGCCTCGCGCACGGTGAAGATCGCGCGGGAGCTGGGCGTGACGGCGGAGAAGACGCACGGGCGGTGCATGGTCGTGCCGGGCTGGCTGGACACGCCGCACGCCGACACCGCCTACCGGGCGATGCTGGCGCTGCTCGTGCTCACCGGCTGCCGGGACGGCTGGGCGCAGCCGTCGGCCGGGACGGACATCCCGCTGGTGCCGTACCTGTGCCTGCACGCGTGCGGCGAGGACCCCGCCGAGGTGGGGGCGCTGAGCTGGGCGCTCGGTGACGGGCTGTTCGAGGACCGGGCGTCGCGGTCGGTGCTGCTGGAGGCGGTGCGCGACGGGCTGCCGATGGCGCCGCCGCCGCGGGTGCTGGCCCTGTCGAGGTGGATCTATCCGCTGCCGCCGGAGGTGGACCTGCTCATCGGGCCGGACGAGCGGTGCGATCTGGCCCCGCCGGACGCGCGGCTGATCGCCGACGCGGTGGCCAAGCTCACCACCGCGCCGGTCGAGCCGGGCGGCGCGGACGCCGAGCCGGGCGAGCGGCGGATGCGGCTGCTGATCGATCATGCCTGGATGCACGAGTACGGCGAGGCACTGCCGGTCTACCGGCCGCCGGGGGCCGGGATCCCGCTGAAACCCACCCAGCTCGTCCGCATGCCGTGAGCCCGGGGCGGCCTCGCACCGCCCCGGGCCCGGCACCGGTCAGAAGCCGGCGGTGATCCTGGTGAACTCCCAGTTGCTCTGGGCGATGCCGCTGCAGTTGGAGGTCACGCCGCCGCCGGGGCAGGGGCGGTCCCGGTTGACGCCCCAGTAGGCGAGCCTGGTCAGGCCCCTGTCCCGCGCCCAGGTGACGATCTGGCTCCAGGTCTGCGGGGTGGTCAGCTCCTGCTGGTCGGACAGGCCGTTCATGCCGGAGATGCCCATGTGGGCGTACGCCTGCGCGTCGGACCAGCCGTAGGCGTTCTTCAGCGCGTTCTTCAGGCCCTCGGCGGCGTTGACGGTGTCGTTGTAGATGTTGGAGCCGCCGAAGTCGAACGGCATGATGGTGAAGTTGTCGATCGGCACGTTCAGGGCTCTGGCCTGGTTGATCAGCCGGACGCCGTGCGCGTTCGGGCCGGTCGTGGAGGTGCCGAAGGTGACGGCCACCTTGACGTTCGGGTTGTTCTGCTTGACGATCTTGAGGCCGTTGAGGATGCGGTCCTGGACCGTGTAGTTCTCGAACTCGTCGGTGTTCTCGATGTCGAAGTCGACGACCGCGGGGCCGACGGCGTTGATGACCTGCTGCACGGCGCCGGCGAAGGCGGCCGGGCTGGAGCAGTTCGGGCCGAGCTTGTTGCCCTGCCAGCCGCCGAAGGAGATCTGGACGCTGCCGCCCTTGGACTTGATCGTGTTGATCGCCGCCGCGTCGGCGCCGCCGGTCAGCGGGCGCTGGCCGTCCCAGGCGGGGTTGCAGCCGCCGCTGGACAGGATGAACGCCATGGTGAACGACCTGACGCCGGTGGCGTCCATGACCGTGCCCGGGTTGGGCGGGTCGCCCCAGCCCATCCAGAGGTAGGGCGCGCCGGGCATCCTGGACGGGTTCGGGTCGGGGTTGCCGCCTTCGGAGGTTCTGGCGGTGACGGTGTTGCTCGTGCCCGACAGGTTGCCGGCGGCGTCACGGGCCCGGACCGTGTAGGTGTAGCTGGTGGCGGCGGCCCGGCCGGTGTCGGTGTAGGAGGTGCCGGAGACGGTCGTCACGAGGGTCGAGCCCCGGTAGACGTTGTAGCCGGTGACGCCCACGTTGTCGGTGGAGGCGTTCCAGGCCAGCGAGACGCTGCTGGAGGTGACGCCGGTCGAGCGGAGGTTGCCCGGCACGGAGGGGGCGCTGGTGTCGGGGCCGCCGCCGCCGGAGACGACCTTCCACAGGGCGGGCACGACGTTCGGCTCCCAGCCGGGCTGGGAGGTGTGGCTCTGCAGGCACTCGTAGTCGACGCCGTTGTGGGTGACGCGGGTGCCGACCGTGTACGGGGTCCACGCCGTCCAGGCGGGGGCGGCGACGACCACCGCGCCGTAGGCGGCCGGGGCGATGGTGGCGAGGCCAGAGACGGTCAGGGCGAGGGAGGTGAGTAACGCGAGGGCCATTCGACGAAATTTCATGACATTCCCTGGAGGTGCGGCTTGACGGTCCTGGAGAAGTTCCAGTTGTTGCTGGCGTCCCAGTTGATGGACCACGTCATCGCGCCGCGGATGCCCGGGTAGGCGCGCGGTGGCGTGAAGGTCCCGCAGCGGGTGCGCTTGGCCAGGCAGTCCAGTGCCTGGTTGACCAGGGCGGGTGCGACGATCCCGCCACCGGCGGCCCCCGGCCCGGCAGGCAGGCCCAGGGCCACCTGGTCGGGACGCAGGCCGTTCTCCAACTGGATGCAGGCCAGGGCGGCCATGAAGTCGACCGTTCCTTGTGCGTACGCCCACTGCTGATCGCAGCCGAGCATCGAGCCGGAGTTGTAGAACTGCATGTGGACGACGGTGAGGATGTCCTTGATGCTCAGCGCGAGCTTGAAGTACTCCATCTGCGCCGACTGCATGTCGATGGTCTGCGGCGCCATCGTAATGATCAGGTCGGCGCCCGCCTTGGCGCGCAGCGATCTGAGCGCCTGGGCCATGTAGGTGGCGTTGAGCCCGTTCTCCAGGTCGATGTCGACGCCGTCGAAGCCGTAGCTCCGCATCAGCGCGTACACCGTGTCGGCGAACCTGGTCGCGGCCGCGGCGTCGGCCACCTGCACCCGGCCGGTCTCGCCGCCGACGGACAGGATGACCTTCTTGCCGCGCTGGTGCAGCGCCTGCACGTCGGCCTTGAACTGGGCGTCGGTGTAGCCGCCGAGCGCGCTCGACAGCCCGGTGTCGACGCCGAAGACGACCTCGCCCGGTGTGGCGGTGGCCTCGCCGAACGCGATCGCGATCAGGTCGTAGTCGTTGGGCACTGCGGCGAGCCTCAGCTCGGTGGCCTGGTTGACGAAGTTGTGCCAGTAGCCGGTGAGGAAGTGCGCGGGCAGCTGCCCGCCGGGCTGGCCCGGGTCGCAGCCGGTGGTGGTCGCGGTGACCGGGTCGCTGGCGGGCGACTCCCCCACCGCGTTGTAGGCCTTGACCGTGTAGGTGTGGGTCTCGCAGGCGCCGAGGCCGCCGATGGTCGAGCCGGTGGCGGTGACCGTGGCCTTGACGGTCGTGCCCTCGTAGACCCGGTAGCCGGTGACGGTGCCGCCGGAGGCTCCCCACGACAGGGCGATGGCGGTACCGGAGGGGTTCGCCGTCACGGCGCCCGGCTTGCCGGGGACGCCGGGGCCGGGGCCGGAGCCGCCGTCGCAGCTCGCGCCGTTGATCGTGCAGTTGGAGATGCCGGGGAAGTTGCCGGGGCTGCCGTTGAAGCCGAAGCTGACGCTGGCTCCCGGCGCGAGGGCGGACGCCCAGCTCGGGTTGGTGAAGGTGTGCCGCTGACCGCTCCTGGTCAGCACGGCGTCCCAGGCGGAGGGGATGGTGAAGCCGGCCGGGATGTCGAAGGCCACGTTCCAGCCGTTCATCGGGGTGGACGTGCCGTTGGTGACGGTGACCCTGCCTTCGAAGCCGGTGCCCCAGTCGGAGACCTTGACGAAGGTGGCGGAGGCGGCGGCGTGGGCGGGAAGCGCGATGAGGCTGAGGGCGAGGGTCGCGAGTGACACTAAGATCACGCGAGCTTTCACATTTCATCCTTCTTGCCGGCGTGCCATGCGGCTCGCGCCTGGGGGGTTAGCGCAAGCCGCACGGCACGGCCCGCGGGAGGCGACGCGGGCGCTGGGGGATGACAGCATTCTGTTAGGAAAGTTTCCTAAGAGTTGCCGCGATCGTAGCCTTGACAACCGAGCCTTACAAGACCCAATAAAAGATGCCCCGCCGTACGATCACGGCGGGGCATCAGGCGAGCGTCAGGGCTGCTGGGTGACGCGCACGTCGTCCACCGCGGCCTCGACCAGCGAGGCGCTGGACAGGTCGGCGGCCTCGACGAGGATGCGCACCGTCTGCCCCGCGAAGGCGCTCAGGTCCGCCGTGGCCACGCTCCACGCGCCGTTGCGGTTGGTGGCCGCGCCCGACTGCTGGAAGACGGTGGCCGTGGTCGAACCCACCACCCTGACCCGGAAGTAGTCCGCGCTGGTGGCGTTCGAGCCGTGCGCGAGATACCACGACAGCGACAGGCTGAGCCCGCCGGAGGCGGGCAGCGTGATCGGCGGCGACTGGATCGAGGTGACGCCGCCGTCGACGTCGTACGTGCCGGCCGAACTGCCCGCCAGGCGGCCGGTCACCAGGTCGTTGGAGCCGCTGACCGTGGTGCCGAGCTGCTTGGCCCCGGAGTCGGAGGTGGCCGCGGGATCGCCGCGCTCCCACTGCCCCGCGGTGGCGGTGTCGGTGCCGTTCGGGTTGGCCGCCCAGCCGGTGGCGGTCTCGAAGGTGTCGCTGTAGACCGTCACCGGCGGGGTGCCCGTGCCGCAGTACTGCGACTCCTTGCCGATGATCCGGTAGACACAGTCGGAGTACTCGAGGAAGCGCAGCACGGCCTCCCGGTTACGGGTGGTCTGGGGGACGATCTGCTCGTCCGGCGGGTAGAAGCCGGGATTGGAGCCGACCGGGTACATCTCGAAGGTGTAGCTGAAGATCTTGTACGTGCCCCACAGCCAGTCGT
Source organism: Nonomuraea glycinis (assembly GCF_035920485.1). Classification (GTDB taxonomy): domain Bacteria; phylum Actinomycetota; class Actinomycetes; order Streptosporangiales; family Streptosporangiaceae; genus Nonomuraea; species Nonomuraea glycinis. Next base: position 5,048,995 of record NZ_CP109166.1, on the reverse strand, counting down.
CGATGGTCCCGTCGGTGATGTAGAGGTCGCTGGCCTGCTGGGGGGTGTAGTCGTTGGTGGTGGCCATGTTCTGGCCGAGCGTGGCGTGCGCGTCCCGGTCGTCCTGGGTCAGGCCCGGCCCGGTGTCGTTGAAGGTGTAGCCGTACGGCCACAGGATCAGCTGGCTGTAGGTGTGCCAGTCGATGTGCGCCTTGAGCTGCTGCACGCCGCCGACGACCCGGCCCCGCACCCAGTCCGCCGCCGCCTTGACCTCGGGGGCCGACTCGGCGGCCGCGCCCCGGTAGGTCTCGCTGGAGGTGGACCCGGAGGAGCCGCCGCAGCAGCCCCAGTTGTAGCCCCAGTTGCGGTTCAGGTCCGTGCCGACGGCCGACGAGCCGCTGTTCGGCTGCCTGTTCTTCCGCCAGGACCGGTAGCTGCCGGTGGCGATGTCGTACTCGCCGCCGTCGGGGTTGAGGTCCGGCATGATCCAGATCTCCCTGGTGTTCACCAGGTTCGCGATCCGGGAGTCGGTGCCGTAGCCGTCGGTGAGCAGGTCCATGAGGTAGAGGGCCATCTCGACCGTGAGGTGCTCGCGGGCGTGCTGGTGGGCGGTGAACAGCACCTCCGTCTCCGCCTCGTCCGTCGCCACGTTGTCGCTGATCTTGACGCCGATGAGCGGTCTGCCCTCGTGGGAGGAGCCGTAGGTGAACTTCTGGGCGATGGCCGGATGGTCGGCGACCAGGCCGTTCACGTACGCGGTCATCTCCGCGTAGTTGTGGTAGGCCGAGTCCGCCGGCGGGAAGTCAGCTGCCACGGCAGCCGACGGGGATGACGGGCGCGGCACCTCCGTGACCCGGTAGCCGAGCCGCTTGATCGCGGTGACCTCGGCTTCCGTGGCGGTGATCAGGACCGAGTCCCGCGTCACCTCGTCGATGGCGGCGCCGGTCGAGGCGACCGCGCTGCGTTCCTGCGCGGTGGCCGGACCTTGCACCCGGTACTGCTTGTTGGCCGGCGGCTCGGCGGTGGCTCCCGCCCCGGTCATGCCGGTCAGGCAGATGAGTCCCAGGACGGCCAGCAGGATGACTAATCGGCGTCTCACCATGTCCTCCCAGGCGCGCGGGCTTGGTGTTTACGCACGCCTGCACTGAGAGTGAAGAGCCTCGGCCCAGGAGGAAAGACCCAAAAACCGGCGAGTCCAGTGACGCGATACCGTGATATGTCACCACGGCAACCCTCGAGTGAGGCTGCATGTTCTTCGGGATCACCGACATCTGGACCTATGTCATCGGCGCTTTCCTCATCATCCTGCTGCCGGGTCCCAACTCCCTGTACGTCCTGGCCCTGTCCGCACAGCGCGGTGTCCGCCAGGGGTACCGGGCCGCCGCGGGGGTGTTCGTCGGCGACGCCGTGCTGATGGCGCTGGCCGCCGCGGGCGCCGCGTCGCTCCTGCGGTCGAGTCCGGTGCTGTTCGCGATCGTGAAGTACGCCGGCGCGGCCTATCTGGCCTGGATCGGCTTCCAGATGCTGCGCGGCGCCTGGCAGGCGTGGCGGACGCGGCCCGAGGGCGAGCTCGGCCAGGTGGCCGCCACGGCGGTGATGGAGTCCGATCGGCCCGGGTCCAAGGCCGTGCGGCCGTTCCGCAAGGCGCTGACGATCAGCCTGCTCAATCCGAAGGCGATCCTGTTCTTCGTCTCGTTCTTCATCCAGTTCGTGGACCCCGGTTACGCCGCCCCGGCGCTGTCGTTCCTCATCCTGGGGGCGATCATCCAGGTCTTCAGCCTCCTCTACCTGTCCGCGCTGATCTTCGGCGGGAGCTTCCTGGCCGCCCAGTTCCGTACCCGCAGGCGGCTGAGCGCGGGGCTCACCTCGGGGGTGGGCGCGCTGTTCCTGGGGTTCGGGGCGAAGCTGGCCACCACCTCCCTGGGGTGACCGGACGGGTATGGCGAGCCGACGTGGGAGAACACCCTCTCCGAGGGCTGAACGTGGCAAAAGAGGCAGTCACTGCCGAGGGGGTCAGGTACGGTAAGCCACCGGAAAGCGACCGGCAACCATCCGATGCGATCGTCAGGGACGTCCAGGTGGCCGCCAGGTGATATCGAGCGGCCCCTCTGGTCAGCCTGCCGGCCCGAAGTCCGGGTAGTGCCCGGCACATCGGCCTATCTGCGGAGCAAGCCATGACCCACCCACCTTTCACCCTGCCCCGGCTCACCTCCCTGGCCCGCCAGGCGGTGCCGAAGCTGCTCGAAGCGGTCGTGGCGCCGCTGGCGGTGTTCTATCTCGCGATGGTGGTGCTGGGGCTGGAGTGGGCGCTGATCCTGACCTGCGCGTGGGTGTACGGCGGGGTGGCCTGGCGGTTGATCAGGCGGATCCCAGTGCCGGCGACGATGCTGCTGGCCGCGGCGGCGATCACCTTGCGCACCGTTGTGGGACTGTGGACGGGCACCTGGATGTGGTACTTCATCCAGCCGGAGCTGGGCACGATCTGCCTCAGCATGGCCTTCCTCGCCTCGGTGCGGCTGAACCGGCCGCTCGTGGAGAAGCTCACGCTCGACTACATCCATCTGCCGAACGCGGTGCTCAAGCACGAGCGGGTGCGCAGGTTCTTCGCCCGGATCACGCTGCTGTGGGCGTTCGTGCTGCTGGCGAACTCGACGGTGAGCATCAGCCTCGCGGTGTACGAGTCGCTGGCCGGCTCACTGGCCGGATACATGCTGCTGCGTACCTCAGCGGTGGCCCTGATAAGCGGCCTGGCGATCACCATCTCCGTCTTCGGCTTCAAGCGGCTGCTGCGCAGGCTGCACGTAGCCCACGCCTGAAGGCCCACCCGCGAGCACGCCTGAGAGCGCGTACCAGCGTTCGGTCAGCAGGAACGCGCCGCACATGCCCATCACCAGCCCGGTCAGCGTGCCGAACAGCGCCACGAAGTCCGGCCCGCCGAGGATGCCCGAGCCGAGCGGCCCCGCGGTGAAAGTGACGGTCAGCGCGTACAGGCCCCAGCCGAACATCGCCCCGGAGCCGAGCCAGCCGACGACCAGCGGCCGCCAGAACGGCCCGCGCCCGCGCGCCCGCACCAGCACCACCAGCGCGACGCCCGCGGCGATGGCCATCAGGCCCTGCACCGCCTCCCGCATGCTCCCGGCCGGCGTCAGCGCTGCCGCTGCCTCCGGAGGCAGTCCCGCCGTGCCGCCCAGCGCCCAGAAGAGGCGGGTGCCGCCGACGATCCCGGCCACCAGCAGCGATCCCCAGCCCACGACGGTCTGGAAGGGCCGGGTGAGCGAGGGGTGCCGGTGCCCGATCGAGGTGCTGAAGACGGTGGTCCAGCGGTCGCGGGCGTAGAGGACGAACGCCGTCATGAGACCGGCGCCCTGCCCGATGAAGCCGGTGTAGACGGCCAGGTAGACCCACGGTTCGATCGGGCCGCCGGTGTCGAACACGGACACGCCCTCGATCACCACGCTCAGCGGCGCGGTCACCATCACCACCGACAGCAGCCCCGCGCCCACCCACAGCGGCAGGAGCACCAGCAAGGCGGGCAGCCGCATCCCCCACCGCATGGTGAACGCCAGCGCCAGGACCAGCGCGATCGCGTCCATGGCGAAGGTGAGGGCGTTCATCCCCATCATGACCGAGCCGTTCATCAGCTCCGGGTCGGTGACGCCCACGGAGCTGCCCGTCAGCCAGAGCACCTTGAGCGTGAGGTAGGGCAGCATGGCGGCGATGGCCACGACCGCCGCGGTGATTCGGCCGATTCCGGCCTTCTGCTCGTTCATGCTTCGAGCCTGCTCGGGCCGGCGTCGCCCGGCCTCCCGCGCCGAGGGGAGCCGTCTCCCCCGCGAGAGGGAGCTCAGGGCAGGTCGACGGCCAGCTCGAACCCGTCCGCCGTGGGTCCGGCCGCCAGCGTGCCGCCTTCGCGCCGTACCCGCTCGTGCAGGCCCGTCAGCCCGAGACCGCCTCGCCTGGCCGTCGGGCGGGAGCGGGTGGCGGGGCCGTTGGCGACGGCGACGCGGCGCGCCGCGACGGTGACCGTGACCTCGGCACCCGGCGCGTGCTTGGCCGCGTTGGTGAGCCCCTCCTGGACCACGGCATGCGCCAGCTCCGGCACCGGCTCGGCCAGGCGCAGGGTGATCGCCATCCCGGAGGCCCTGGCCCGGCCGACCAGCGCGACCACATCCTCGCGCACCGGGGACAGCGGCGCGGCGTCGGCGCGTGCTGGGGACAGCGGCGCGGTGTCGGTGTCGTCGCGGAGGACGCCGATGATCTGGCGTAGCCGTTCGGTGGCGTCCGCGGCGGCCAGGCGCAGCTCGCCTGCCGCCTTGACCTGGTCGGGTGCCAGGCTGGGCGCCAGCTCCAGGCCGGCGGCGCGGACCGCGATGAGGGCGAGGTCGTGGCCGAGCGAGTCGTGCATGTCCCTGGCGATCCTGGCCCGCTCGCGCAGCCTCGCCTGCGCCTCGGCCGACGACTTCGCCTGCTCCCGCTGCTGCAGCAGCCTGCCGCGGAGCAGGCCCAGAAGGTACGGCACCGCGTACGTGCCCGCCAGGCCGGTGGTCATGGTGGTCCACAGGCCGACCGTGCCGCCCTTCGCCAGCACCAGGCCCACGCCGATGACCGACAGCACGCCGGCCAGCGCCACGGCGGGCCGGGCCGGGGGCAGCCGCCGGCCGGCGAGGTAGACGTACCAGATGACGAACGGCGAGGTCGTCACGAACGGAAAGATCTTCACGTAGGCGGCGGACGGTGTGAGCCAGGTCAGGTCCGAGGTCGCCACGCCCGTGGCGAAGTCCCACGGGCCGAGCGGCAGCAGCAAGACCACCGCCGCAAGCGGCCACGCCCGGCCGACGAGCACGGCCAGTGCGGCCAGCACGACGCACGGCACGGTGCGCAACGCGAAGGCCGCCGGCTCCTCGAACGGGTCGGGGCCCGAGGCGGCCACCGCGATCACCAGCAGGCACCCCAGCAGCACGTCCTGGACCATCTGGCGGCGGCTCTCGCGGCGTGGACGTCTCACGTCGACGACCGTACAAGCCCTCTCCCGCGCACCGGCACGGCCGATCGTCGATCGCCGGCCCTGACGAAAGGAAGGGTGGTGACCGCGCCACCGCCGGGGTGGTGCTGGCTCCACCTCAAAGGCGGATACCCACACTCCTGTGCCGGGCGGCCGGGACCGGTTTGATCGAAGAGTGTCACCGGGGGGTAGCGCACTCGCCCCTGACGAAAGTCGGGGGTGGTGTGCGCCGATCGACCGATGTGCCATGACCTGCGGGATTTCTAGCTTGTGACGGTACGACCCCTGCCCCCGCTAGGGGACAGGTCCTCGTTCAACCGGGGAAATCCCCGATGTCTCATGGCCCCTCTCGGCGACACGCTGGGCAGGCGCCCCAAATGATCGGAGTACATGCTCATGTCGCACGCTGTCCTGGAGTTTCTCCAGCAGGTGATGTCGTCGCCATGGCTGTATCTGGCGCTGTTCGGGCTCGCGCTGCTCGACGGGTTCTTTCCCGTCGTGCCGGCGGAGACCTCCGTGATCACCGCCGGGGTGTTCGCGGCGACCGGGCAGACGAACCTGGCCCTGGTGATCGTGGTGGCGGCACTGGGCGCGTTCGCCGGTGACCACATCTCCTACCTGCTCGGATACAAGGCCGGTGGCCGGATCCGGCGGCGCAAGGCGTTCGTGTGGGCGCGGGACACGCTCGCCGAGCGTGGCGGGCTGGTCCTGGTCGTGGCCCGCTACATCCCCGGCGGGCGGACCGCGACCACGCTCACCATGGGCGCCGTCCGCCATCCGCTGCGCTCGTTCACCTTCTTCGACGCGATCGCGGCCGTCTCCTGGGGCGTCTACTCCGGCCTGATCGGGTTCTTCGGCGGGATGGCGTTCGAGCGGGACCCGATCAAGGGCCTGCTGTTCGGGCTCGGCATCGCGCTGGGCGTCACCGCGATCGTCGAGGTGGTCCGGTGGGTCAGGAAGCGACGCGCCACCAACGCTTCTCCCCAGAGCCTCTCCGTGGACACGTCCGTTTGATCCCGCTCAGTGAACATCCAGTTGGAAAGGAGTCGGCATGATCGCGCTGGCCGCTGCTGTCGCCCTGATCGGATCGCTGTTCTTCGCGCTCGGCGCCGCTCTGCAGCAGTTCGAGGCGTTCGGCACGGCCAAGCCGGGTCTGCTGGCGCTGCTGCGCAGGCCGCGCTGGCTGTTCGGCGGACTGTCCATCCTGGTGGGAGGCGGCCTGCACATCGTGGCGCTGGGCCTCGGCCCGCTGACCGTCGTGCAGCCGATGGGCGTGGCCAGCCTGCTGTTCGCGCTGCCGATCGCCGCCACGCTGCACGGCCGCAAGCCCGCCCGGCGCGAGCTGGCGGCGGCGGGCGTGGTCGCGGCCGGGCTGATCGGACTGGTGCTGCTGGTCCCGGAGTCGGCGGGCACCACCCACCTGACCCCGCAGGGGGTGCTCACGCTGCTCGGCGTGGCCGGGATCGCGGCGGTGCTGCTGTGGGCGGGCTCGAAGGCGGCCTCCCCGACCGGCCGCGCCGCCCTGCTGGCCACCAGCTCGGGCGTGCTGTACGGCGCCACCGCCACGCTCGTCCGGGCGCTGGTGGACGGCGGCTGGAACTGGTGGTACCTCCTGGCGCTGCCCGTTCCGGCGGTGCTGGCGCTGATGATGCTGCAGCGCGCCTACGCCGTCGGCCACTTCGGCGTCTCCTTCGCCTCCCTGCAGATCGCCGACCCGCTCACCGCGGTGGCCTTCGGCGCCCTGCTGCTCGGTGAGCCGCTGCCCACCGGCGTACTGCCGATCGCGGCGGCGGCGCTCACCGCGGCGGGCACCTTCGCCCTGGCGCGCAGCAGTCCGCTGGAGGCGCGGCTCTGACCGTCACCTGATCCCACCGACCCGATCTCACCGCTCCGGCCCTCCCCAGCCGGGGTTCCCCTCTCGACAATGGAGTCACCGATCATGGCCATGCCCATGCACACCCTTGAGAAGACCACGGCACTCGCCCCCGCTCCCACCCGCCCCCGGCGGATCCTGATCTCCAGCGACACCTACCCACCCGACGTGAACGGCGCCGCCTACTTCACCCACAGGCTCGCCACCGGCCTGGCCGCACGCGGCAACGAAGTGCACGTGGTCTGCCAGTCGGAGCTCGGCCCGGCCGGCGCCGACGTGGTCGACGGCGTGATCGTGCACCGGCTGCGCTCGGCGCCGCTGCTGGTCCACCCGACCATGCGGGTCACCGTCCCCACCCGGCTGGACCGGCTCATGGACGCCATCGACCCGGACGTGCTGCACACCCAGGGCCACTTCGTCGTCGGCAGGTCCGCCATCGCCGCCGCCCGGCGCCGCGGCGTGCCGGTCGTGGCCACCAACCACTTCATGCCCGACAACCTCTTCCAGTTCGCCCACATCCCGGCCGGGCTGCGGGAGAAGGCGGGCCGGCTGGCCTGGCGCGACTTCGGCCGCGTCTACGGCAAGGCCGACCACATCACCACGCCCACGCCGCTCGCCGCCGAGCTGCTCACCGCTCAGGGCTTCGGCCACGAGGTGGAGCCGGTCTCCTGCGGCATCGACCTGGCCCGGTTCCACCCGCACGCCGAGCCGAAGGCCTGGGCCCGCAGGCGGTTCGGGCTGCCCGACCGTCCCACCGTGCTGTTCGTCGGCCGTCTGGACGAGGAGAAGCGGCTCGACGAGATCGTGCGGGCGCTGCCGTACGTGCTGAACGAGACCGACGCGCAGGTGGCGTTCGTCGGCAAGGGCAACCAGCGCGGTGAGCTGGAGAAGCTGGCCAGGCGGATCGGGGTGGACGAGCGGACGTTCTTCCTCGGGTTCGTGCCCGACGAGAGCATGCCGCAGGCGTTCGCCGCCGCCGACGTGTTCGCCATGCCGGGCGTCGCCGAGCTGCAGAGCATCGCGACGCTGGAGGCGATGGCCAGCGGGCTGCCCGTGGTCGCCGCCGACGCCATGGCGCTGCCGCACCTGGTCGACGGCAACGGCTACCTGTTCCAGCCGGGCGAGGTGACGGTGCTGGCCGGGCACCTGACGCGCATCCTCACCGACGACGCCCTGCGCGAGCGCCTCGGCCGGGTCAGCCGTGAGATCGCCCTCACCCACGACCACCAGACCTCCCTCGCCCGGTTCGAGCAGATCTACGACGAGGTGGCACGATGAAGGCGGCAGGCCATGTGACCCTGGCCGGTGCCCTGGTCGCGCTCCTGGCCTTCGCCTACGCCGAGCTGGTGCTGCCTGCCCGGCCGCTGGTCAGCGACTACGCGCTGGTTCCCGGCGGGCTGCTTCCGGTGGTGATCGGCATGCTCGCGCTGGCGGCGGCCTGCCTGTCGCTGGCGTACGGTCTCGCGGCCGGGGAGCCGGGGCGCACCGCCGCCACCAGGGTGCTGCTGCTGGCCGCGGCCGGCGGTCTGATGCTGAGCGCGATGTTCCCGACGGACGCCAGCGTGATCAAGTCGCTTTCCGGGGAGATTCACCGCTGGGCCGCCGCGGTCGTGTTCACCACCCTGCCCGTCGCCGGCTGGAGCCTGGCGCGCGGACGGGCGCCGCTGCCCCGCTGGAACGCGGTCAAGGCGCTGAGCGTGACCTCCGTACTGGCGCTGGGCGTCTACCTGGCCGCGCATCCGGCCTCCTTCACCTCGCCGTGGATCGGCGGCGAGTCCTACTACGGTCTGCTCGAACGCGCGCTGGTGCTGGCCGAGATCGGGCTGATCGCCGCCATGACCCTGGCCTTCAGGCAGCGCCAGGTCACCGCCGTGCCCCTCGCCGCCGCGGACGCCCCGGCCCGCGACGAACGCCTGGCCGCCTGAGAGGCGGGCATGCTTCGTCGCCGGTCGAAAGAATGCCGCCCTAGCGTGAACTCATGCTCATCACCCGTCACGCCGAAGCCCGCGCGCTGCTCGCGGACCCCCGTTACGTTCCGCCGCCGGTACGGCAGGACGGCGAGCCCGGAACGCTCGCCTGGCTGCGCTCGCAGGTGTCGCGGTTCAGTCATGGGGAGGTCCACGCCGAGCGGCGGCGGCTGCTGACCGCCTGCCTGGCGACGCTCGACGCGGACGCGCTGCGTTCGGCGGCCGGATCGCTGACGCTGGAGCGGGCGGGAGACTGGCGGGACGTGCCCACCGAGGTGCTCGGCGCCGCGCTCGGCTTCGCGGACACCGGCCGCCTGGCGCGGGTGGTACGGACCGCCGCGACGGGCTACCTGTCCGGCGTGGAGAGTGCCGAGGCGGACGCCGCGGTCACCGAGCTGACCCGGCTGGCCGGCGGGGCCACCCCCGAGAGCGTCGCCCGGATCACCCTGCTCCTCCAGGCACACGCCGCCACCGAGGACCTCATCGCCACCGCACTCACCCACGCGACCCCCGGCGGCGCCGCGCCCGCGGAACCCGACATCGCCCCGCTCGCACGCACGAATCACGGCACGACCGTGCTCGCACCCGCCGTCCCTGACACGACCGTGCTCACACCCGCCGTCTCTGGTGGGGAGGTGGACGGGCTGGTGTACGAGACGCTTCGGCATGATCCGCCGGTGAAGGTCACGCGCAGGGTCGATCGGCAGACCGGTGCGGAGGTGGTGGTCGATCTGGTGGCGGCCAACCGTGATCCTGACGTGTTCGGCGATCCTGGCCGATTCGACGCCTCGCGGGGTGAGACGCCGCATCTGACGTTCGGGGCGGGCGTGCGGCCCTGTCCCGCCTCCCGGCACGGGCTCGCCCTGGCGGCGGGCGTGCTGGAGGCGCTGCTGGGCACGGTGGACGAATGAGCGAGAACTTCCGCGAGCTGCACCGGCCGGGCGACCCCCTGCTGCTGCCCAACGCCTGGGACTACGGCTCGGCGGCGCTGCTCGCCCGGCAGGGGTTCGCCGCCATCGGCACGACCAGCCTGGGCGTGTCCGCCGTGCACGGCAAGCCCGACGCGGGCGGCGCGACCAAGGCCGAGACGGTGACCCTCGCCAGGACGCTCATGAGTCTCGGCGTGCTGGTGAGCGTGGACATCGAAGGCGGCTTCAGCGACGACCCCGAGCGGGTGTCGGAGCTGGTCGCGATGCTCGCCGGGCTCGGGGTCGCAGGCGTCAACCTGGAGGACGGCCGGGCCGACGGCACGCTGCGCCCGATCGAGACCCATCAGGCGATCATCGAGGCGGCCAAGGGGCACGGCGTGTTCGTGAACGCCAGGACCGACACCCGCTGGCTGGGCACCGGCGACACGCTGGAACGGGTGCGCGCCTACGGGCACGCGGACGGCGTCTTCGTACCCGCCATGACCGACCTGGGCGAGATCGCGCGGCTGGTGGAGAGCACGCCGCTGCCGGTGAACATCCTCTACCAGCCGGGCGGCCCGAGCCTGGCCGAGCTCGCCGGGGTCGGCGTGGCCAGGGTGAGCACCGGCTCACTGCTCTATCGGGCGAGCCTGCGGGGCGCCCTGGCGGAGTTGCGGGCCGTACAGGGAGGGCCGGAGCCCGCGCTGCCCAGCTACGCGGACATCACCGCGATGCTGCCTGAACCACAATAATTGGAGCATGCGCTTCGACATCCTTGGGCCGACCGAGGTGCGCGACGACGGCGGAGCGCCGGTGGCGATCGGTGGTCCACGGGTGCGTGCGCTGCTCGCGCTGCTGGCCCTGGAGAGCGGGCGGATCGTCGACGCCGAGCGGCTCGTCGACCTCCTGTACGGGACGCGGCCTCCTGGCGGTGTCGCCAACGCGCTGCAGTCGCAGGTGTCGAGGCTGCGCCGGGCGCTGGGACGCGACCGGGTGGAGTTCCACCCCTCGGGTTACCGGCTGGTGGCCGACCCGCTCGACGTGGACGCGCACCGCTTCGAACGCCTGGCCGCCGAGGGCGGTCAGGCGCTGGCCGGGGGCGATCCCCGCCGCGCGGCGGCGCTGCTGCGCGAGGGGCTGGAGCTGTGGCGGGGCGCGCCGCTCGCCGACGCCCCGCACGCGGAGGCGGCCGCCGCCCGGCTGGCGGAGCTGCGGCTGGCCGCCATCGAGGATCGCGTCCAGGCCGAGCTGGAGCTGGGCCGCCACCGCGAGCTGGTGGCCGAGCTGACCCAGCTCACCGCCGCCCACCCGCTGCGCGAGCGGCCGCGCGCGCAGCTCATGCGCGCCCTGTACGGCAGCGGCCGCCAGGCCGAGGCGCTGGCCGCCTACGACGAAGGGCGGCGCATTCTGGACGAGGAACTCGGCGTCGAGCCAGGCACGGAACTCGCCGCCGTCCACCTCGCGGTACTACGAGCCGATCCGTCCCTGGGCGCGTCGGCCCAAGGCGGGCCGGGCCTGGGCACGCCGGGCCTGGGCACGCCGAGCGCGGGCACGCCGGGCGCGGGCGCAACGGGCCTGGGTACGTCGGGCCTGGGCGTGCCGGGCGGGGGCGCGGTCAGGCAGGGTGTTCGTGCTCAGCTGACCAGCTTCGTCGGTAGGGCGGAGGAGTTGCGGCAGGTTCGTGCCGAATTGGCGGGGGCCAGGCTGGTCACGCTGATCGGGCCCGGGGGCGCGGGGAAGACTCGGCTGGCCGTCGAGGCAGCCGGGCGGATCGAGGGGGATGTGTGCGTCGTGCAGCTCGCGCCTGTCGCCGACGGGGCCGAGGTGCCGTTGGCCGTGCTGGCCGCGCTCGAGATCCGCGACCGTACGCACGCCAGGGACCTGCCGGCCGTCGAGCCGACGGCTCGGCTGGTGACCGCGCTCGCCGATCGCGAGCTGCTGCTGGTGCTGGACAACTGCGAGCACCTGATCGAGGCGGCCGCGGCCCTGGCCGACACGCTGCTGGCCGCCTGCCCCGCCCTGCGCGTGCTGGCGACCAGCCGCGAGGCGCTCGGCATCACCGGCGAGTGCATCCTGCCCGTCGCACCGTTGCGGGTGCCGCCGCCGGACGCCGCCGACCCGCTCGCCTACCCCGCCGCCCGGCTGTTCGCCGACCGGGCCGCCGCGGTGCGGCAGGCGTTCGAGGTCGATGCGGAGAACGCGGCCCAGGTGATCCAGATCTGCCGGGCGCTCGACGGGCTGCCGCTGGCCATCGAGCTGGCGGCGGCCAGGCTGCGCGCGCTGTCGCTGTCGGAGGTGGCGGCCCGGCTGGACGACCGGTTCAGGCTGCTGACGCGCGGTAGCCGTACGGCGCTGCCCAGGCACCAGACGTTACGCGCGGTGGTCGCGTGGAGCTGGGACCTGCTGGACGACGGCGAGCAGACGCTGGCCAGGCGCCTGACGGTGTTCGCGGGCGGCGCGACCCCGCGCGCGGCCGAGCGGGTATGCGGGCTGCCCGAGGACGTGCTGTTCTCGCTCGCGGAGAAGTCGCTGGTCGAGGTGGTCGACGGCCGCTACCGGATGCTGCGGACGATCCGCGCGTTCTGCGCCGAGCAGCTCGCGGCGGCCGGCGAGGCGGAGTCGATCCATCACGCGCACGCCGCCTACTACCTGGACCTGGTGAACACCGCCGACCCGCACCTGCGCACCGCCGAGCAGCTCGACTGGCTGACCCGCCTGGACAAGGAGAGCGACGACCTCACCGCGGCCGTGCGCTGGGCCATCGAGTCGGGCCCGAGTGAGCTGGCCCTGCGGCTGGTCGCGCTCTCCGCCTGCTACTGGTGGATGCGCGGCCACCGCGCCGTCAGCGCCCACCTGGCCACCGACCTGCTGGCGCGCCTCGGCGACAGGGTGCCGGCCGAGCTGAACGAGGAGTACGTGATGTGCGTGCTCGTCGCGGTGTGGTCCGGCGACGTCGGCGAGGAACTCGCGGCCCGCCTGAACCGGCTGCGCGGGTTGCTGCCTGATCAGTACATGCCGCCACGGCTGGAGTTCCTGTCGATTCTGCTGCCCATGTTCACCGGGCCTCCCTCCGGTTACGACCTGATGAGCGAGGACAGTGACGCGATCATCGAGCAACTGCCGCCCTGGTCGAGGGCGCTCACGCACTGCGGCTCGGGGTTCATTCTCCAGATTGCGGGCAGGCCGGAGGAGGCCAGGGCCGCGTTCGAGCGGTCGCTGGCCGCCTTCAGGCGGCTCGGTGAGCGCTGGGGGACCATGCTCGCCCTGTCGGGGCTCGGCGATCTCGCCTTCGACCAGGGCGACTACGCCTCCTCCTCCGCGATGGCCGACGAGGCACTGAAGCTGTCGCGGGAGCTGGGCGCGATGGCCGACGTCGCGGAGAATCTGTGCCGCCGAGCCGACGCCGTCGCCCGTACCGGTGACCCGGCCGGCGCGCTGGAGGACTACCGGCTGGCGGCACGGCTGTCGCGCCGCATCGGCTCACGCGACACCCTCGCCAGGGCGCACTGCGGACTCGGCGAGCTGGCGCTGGCTCAGGGGGACGTCGGTGCGGCGCGCCGCCTGCTGGAGCAGGCCCGCGCCGAGTGCCCCGACCAGTGGTACAGCGCCGGTGACCTCACCGACCGCATCGCGGCGGGGCTGACCCGCCTGGGAGAGCCGGTCAGCGAGCGGTAGGAGTTCGGTCAGCGGCGGCCTCGACGGTGGACCGCATGACGAAGAAATGGGCCAGTCTCGCCGTCGCGTGCCTGGCCACCCTCCTGCTCTCACTGGATCTCACGGTGCTGCACCTCGCGCTGCCGAGGCTGGTGGCCGACCTCGGCGCGAGCGCCACCGAGCTCCTGTGGATCGGCGACGTCTACGGCTTCGCGCTGGCCGGCCTGCTCATCACCATGGGCAACCTCGGTGACCGCGTCGGGCGCAAGCGGCTGCTGCTCATCGGCACGGTGGCGTTCGGCGCCGCCTCCGCGCTCACCGCCTTCGCGCCCAGCCCGGAGCTGCTCATCGCGGCCCGGGCGCTGCTCGGCGTGGCCGGCGCGACGATCATGCCGTCCACCTTGTCGATCATCCGGAACGTGTTCACCGACCCGGGCGAGCGGACCGCGGCCATCGGCATCTGGAGTGGGATGAGCGCGGCCGGGTTCGCCCTGGGCCCGGTGGTCGGCGGACTTCTGCTGGACCGCTTCTGGTGGGGGTCGGTGTTCCTGATCAACGTGCCGATCATGGCGATCGTGCTGGTCGGGGGCCTGATGGTGCTGCCGGAGTCGCACGACCCGGACGCCGGCCGCATCGACCTGCCGAGCGTGGCGCTCTCCTTCACCGGCGTCATCACGGTCATCTACGCCGTCAAGGAGGCGGCCCACCAGGGTCCGGGGCACGCCGACGTGCTGGTCGCGGGGGTCGTCGGGATCGCCTGCCTGGTCGCCTTCGGCCTGCGGCAGACGCGGCTGGCCGCGCCGCTGATCGACATGCGGCTCTTCAGGCGGCGGGCGTTCTCCGCGTCGATCGGCACCAACCTGCTGGCGATCTTCGCGATGATGGCCATGTCGCTGATGTTCGCGTGGTACTTCCAGCTCGTACTCGGCTGGTCGCCCCTGCAGGCCGGGCTGGCCACCCTGCCCGGAGGGCTGAGCGGCGCGGTCGGCGGCATCGTCGCCGCCAAGCTCATCAACCCGCTGGGCCGGAACGGGGTCGTGGCGCTCGGACTCGGCATGAACGCCGCCTCGTTCCTCTACTACAGCACGCTCGGCCTGGAGCTCACCTATCCGGTCATGCTGGGGGCCATGCTGGTCGGCGGCATGGGCGTCGGGCTGGCGTTCACCGTCAACAACGACAACGTGCTCGCCACGGTCCCCGCCCAGCGCGCGGGTGCGGCGGCCGCCGTGTCGGAGACGTCGTTCGAGCTGGGCGGGGCGCTCGGCATCGCCATCCTGGGCACCCTGCTGAACAGCGTCTACAGCGGCATCCTCCAGATGCCGGCCGGGATCCCGGGCCAGGCGGCGAAGGAGTCGATCGCGGGGGCGCTCAGCACGGCGGAGTCGCTGCCCCCGGAGCAGGCCGGGCAGCTCATCGGGGCCGCCCGGGCGGCCTTCGTCGAGGCCGTGCACATCACCTCGCTCACCACGGCCGCGATGCTGGCGGTCGTCGCGGTGCTCGCCCTGGTCGGGCTGCGCGGCGTACCCAAGGTCATCCCCGAGGAGGTGCTGACCCGCGCGCACTCCTGACAGGTCTTGAGCACGATCGGTGGCGCGCGCCGCGTGCGACGCGCGCCACCGGGGCGGCCTAGCCGAACAGGCCGTTGACCCGCTCGTTCGCCCCGTCCAGGGCGTTGATGTCGGCCTTGCGGGAGAAGATCGCGTCCATCGTCTCCGTCATCGTGGCGGTGATGTCGGCCCAGTGGTCGGCGATGGGCGCCAGGTGGGTGGTGCCCTCCTCGACGTGCATGGTGAAGGGCTTGACGTCGATGCCCAGCTTGCCGAAAGCCTGCTCCGACCTGGCCCGCGCGCTCTTGATCGCCGGGAAGATGACGGCCTCGTCGGCCACGATCTCCTCCTGGCAGGCGGGCGAGCCGAGGAACTTCACCCAGGCCCACGCGGCGTCGGGGTTGTCGGTGGCGGCGGAGATGTTGTCGGCCAGGCCGTTGAAGAGGCTGGCCCGCTTGCCGGTGGGGCCGACGGGGGTCGGGGCCAGCACCGACTTCACGCCCTTCATGTTCCAGTACGACTTGGTGTTCCAGCTACCCTCGGTGACCATCGCGTACTTGCCGGCCCCGTAGGCGTCCATCTGGTTCATCCCCGCGCCGGCGATCGCCATGCTCGGCATGTACCCCTTGTCGATCAGGGAGGTGAACCACGTGATGGCCTCCTTGAACTTGGGGTCGGCGTAGTTGAACCGGCTGGGCCACGGGTTCTGGTCGGCGTACTGCCAGCCGTTGCTCATGGCGTACATGCTCCACTCGGTCTGGCCGAAGCCCGCGCCGCTGCCCGCCAGTCCGAGGCCGTAGACGGCCACCTTCGTCTTGTCGAAGCCGGGCTCGTCACCGCGCTTGCCGTTCTTGTCCACGGTGAGGTGGGCGATGGCCTTCTCGTAGCTGCCGCCGTCCTTCGGGTTCCACTCCAGCTTCTCCATGTCCTCCGGCTTGAGGCCCGCGTCCTTGAGCAGCCCGCTGTTGTAGATGACGGCGACCGTGTCGAAGTCCTTCGGCAGCCCGTACCTCTTGCCGTCCTTGGTGACCCACAGGTCCGCCAGGCCGTCCTGGTAGAGGGACAGGTCCACCTTGTCCTTGGCGACCTGGTCGTCGATCGGCAGGATCGTGCCCTGGGCGGCGAAGTCGGGGTAGCGCGACAGGTGGCTGACGAACACGTCCGGGGCGGTGCCGGAGACGAAGGCGGTGGTCAGGGTGTTCCAGTAGTCGTCCCAGCCGTACTGTGTGATCTTGACCTGGTAGTTCGGGTTCGCCTTGTGGAAGGCGTCGGCGCAGGCCTGGTACTGCGGCTGCTGGGCGACGTCCCACAGCCAGTAGTCGATGGTGGCGGACTCGGCGGCGGCTTGGCCGCCTTCGGGGGCGCCGGCGCCGCAGGCGGAGAGGAGCAGCGCCGCGGTCGCGGCGGCGGCGAGTGAGCGGAGGTGTCCCTGCATCACAGAACCTTCTTTACGTGTGGTACCAACCAGGGGGGTGGCGGCTTACTTGACGCCTGTGTAGCCGATCGAGTCGATGACCCTGCGGCCGAGCATGGTGAAGAGGATGATCATCGGTAGCGCCGCGAAGAGCGTGGCCGCCATGAGGCCCGCCCAGTCGGGGCTGCCCTGCGGGGTCTGGGATCGGAAGATGCCCAGGGCGACGGTGAGCACCCGGACGCTCTCGTCCTTGCCGACCAGGAGCGGCCAGAAGTAGTCGTTCCAGCTCGTGATGTAGGTGAGGATGGCCAGCGTGGCGATCGGCGCCTTGCTGACCGGCAGGACGATGCGGAAGAAGATCCGCACATGGCCCGCGCCGTCGATGCGCGCCGCCTCCTCCAGACTGGCGTTGACGCCCAGGAAGAACTGGCGCAGGAAGAACACCGCGAACGGCGTCATGAGCAGGTGGGGCAGCACGATGCCGAGGTAGGTGTTGAGCAGGCCGAGATCCTTGATCAGGATGAAGTTCGGCAGCGTCGTGAAGATCGGCGGCACCATGAGCGCGGTGAGGAAGAGCATGAAGACCGCGTCGCGGCCGGGCCACCGCATCCGGGCGAAGGCGTAGGCGGCCATCGCGCTGAAGAACACCTGCCCGGCCGTGGTGACGGTGGCGACGACGATCGAGTTGCGCAGGAAGAGCCAGAAGCTCACGGTGCCGCTGGAGCCGCCCTCGGCCACCGCCTCGGCGGTGCTGGACAGCCCGAGCACCCGCCGGTAGGCCCCGAGGGTGAAGTCGACGGGCAGCAGGTCGGTGGCGCCGGCGGCCAGCGAGCGGGTGCTGGAGAAAGAGGTGCGCAGCATCCAGTAGAAGGGGAAGAGCGTCACGATCATGACGACGACGAGCACGGCCCAGCCGGCGATCCGCCCCCAGGGGAGCCGCCCGCCGCGCGGCGAGGTGACTGCCATCACGATCCCTTCAGGTCGGACTCGCCCGCCCGGCTGAGGCGGAGCTGCAGATAGGCGACCCCGGCCAGCAGCACGAACAGCACCGACGACAGGGCGGCGGCGTAGCCGAAGTGGAAGCGGGTGAAGGCCAGGTCGTAGATGTAGTAGTAGATGACCCTGGTGGCGTTGATCGGCCCGCCGCCCGTGGTGACGGCCACGGTGTCGAACACCTGGAAGGACCCGATGACGGTGAGCACCATGACCAGCGCCATGACCGGGCGCAGCAGCGGCAGGGTGACCCGCCAGAAGATCCGCCACTCGCCGGCACCGTCGATCGCGGCGGCCTCGTAGACGCTGCTCGGGATCATCTGCAGCCCGGCGAAGATCAGCAGAGCGGTGTAGCCGACATGCCGCCAGGTGTTGACCAGGGCGATGGTCGGGATGGCCAGCTCGGACTCGCCGAAGAAGGCCAGCCGGTCCACGCCGAGCCACTCCAGCCCCTGGTTGACGATGCCGAGCTGGTAGTCGAGCATCCAGAACCACACCAGGGCGACCACCACGTTGGCCACCAGGAACGGCAGCAGCACCACGCCGCGGACGAACATGGACCTGGTCAGCCGGTGCATGAGGACGGCCAGCAGGACCGACATGACGGTCTGGACGCCGATGTTGATCACCACGTACTCGGCGGTGACCATGAGCGCGTTCCAGAACAGGTGGTCTCCGAGCAGCCGCTCATAGTTGTCCAGCCCGATGAAGCGGGGTGGCGTGAGCACGTTGTACTGGGTCAGGCTCAGGTAGAAGGCGCGCAGGGCCGGCCAGAGGTAGAAGAGCAGGAAACCGAGGGCCGCCGGCAGGACGAACGCGAGCGCGATGGGCAGGTCACCCAGGCGCCGGCCGCGGCGGCGGGGCGGGGCGCCTCGGGAGGCGGCCTCGGTCCGGCGCGGCGCGGCGTGGACGGTGTCGCTGGTCATACAACCTCCTCGTGCCCGCCAGTCAGCGGTGCAGCAGCAGGTGCTGGAGAGCGGTGACCGCCGCTCCCCTGGCCCATTCGTTGAAGGCGAAGGGCTTGACGACCACCGGTACGGGGGTGGACGTCCAATGCGTGTGGCGGGCGAGCGCGGTCTGGAAGGCGTCCGCGCACACCTCGTACATGTGGACCGCCTCGCCGGACAGGATCACGAGCTCGGGGCCGGTGATGTTGGCGACGGTGGCGACGATCTGGCCGAGCGCGGTGCCGGCCTCGTCGAGCACGCGGCGGGCGACGGGGTGGCCGTCGCGGGTCTCGTCGCGGGCCATCGCCAGGCAGTCGTCGAAAGTGAGCTCGGGCCGGTCCAGCGCGGTGGCGACGGACCGGCGGATGGCCGGGGAGCTGGCGTAGGCGCGGGCGCAGCCGCGGTGGCCCTGCTCGCACATGGGGCCGCGGTCGTCGATGGCGAGGTGACCCACCAGCCCGGTGGCCCCGGACCGCCCGGTGACCAGCCGGTCGCCGATGACCATCCCGCAGCCGATGCCGGCGCCGACGGTGATCAGGGCGAAGGAGGAATGGCCGACGCCCTCGCCGAACCACTGCTGGACGGCGGTGAGCGCGCGGACGTCGTTGTCGAGCACGGTCGGCACGGCGACGGCCTCTTCGACGAGTCTGGCCAGGGGTAGCTGGCTCCAGCCGAGGAACGGCGAGGTGTGCACGACGGGGTCGCTGGGGGTGGCCGTGCCCGCGAGGCTGATGCCGACGGCCGACAGCGGCCGGTCCTCCTCGGTCAGGTCGGCGACCGTCTGGGCGATCTGACCGAGGACGTTGTCGATGTCGTGGTCGATCAGCGTCCTTTGGGTCTCCTCCTGGATGGTGGCGGCCAGGTCGGTGCGTACGGCGTAGAGCTCGTCGGCGGTGAGCTTGATGCCGACGAACGACATGCGGGACGCGTCTACCTGGAGAGGCTGCGAGGGCCGCCCGACGGTCGAGGGTCCCTCTCCCGTCAGTTGCTCCCGCAGGTAGCCCGTCTCGATGAAGGGCTTGGTGACCTTCGTCAGCGCGGAGGGCGACAGGGCCAGCCGCCGGGCCACCTCGGCGCGGGACATGGGCCCGTGCACCAGCAGCTCGACGAAGACCGAGCGCATCGCATCGGTGAGCCGTTCACTCTGTGAGAACACGCGGCCCATGGTTGGGTAAGTTCGTTCACCATGTCAAGTAAAAGAAGTGATACCCATCACATCCGATCCCTCCTGATGCCGTACGAGATCATGGTTCATTGACCTTGTGCACTTATTGGGGTTAGTCTCCAGCCGCCTGCACACTGAAGAAGCCGGGGGACCGCCATGCCCGTAACTCCTCTCGACGAGCACTGCTGGGCGATCGACACGCCTGCTTCGACGTACGTGATCCGCGTGGAGGTGGACCCGGCGACCGGGGAGGCCGCGCCGGCGCAGAAATACTGGGGGCCGCGGCTGTCCACGGAGGCGGCCCGCCAGGTCGCCGCCGCGCGGGAGCCGCGCCGGCACGTCACGAGCTTCTCCACCCCTTCCGAGGCCGAGGAACTGCTGCCGGTGGACGGCGGCACCCGGTGGGGGACGCCGTCCCTGCAGGTCTCCTTCGGCCACGCCCGCTCGGTCGAGCTGCGGTTCGCCGGGGCGAGCGAGCACGACGAGGGCGGCGGCGCCCAGCGGCTGGACCTCGCGCTGGCCGACGCCCACCACCCGTTCGAGGTGGTGCTGTCCATCCGGGCCCGCGAGGACACCGACGTCATCGAGCGGTGGACCACCGTGCGGCACCCGCCGGACCAGGCGGGCGAGCCGATCACCGTGACCCGGCTCGACTCCGCCAACTGGTTCGTCCCCGACCAGGCCGGCTACCGCTACAGCGGCGTCTTCGGCGCCTGGGCGGAGGAGTTCCAGCTCCAGCGGGAGCCGCTGCCCGTCGGCGAGCTGGTCTTCACCAGCCGCCAGGGCATCACCAGCCACCAGGCGAACCCGTGGATCATGATCGACGCGGGGGCGGCGGGCGAGGAGCACGGCGAGGTGTGGGGCGTCGCCCTGGCCTGGAGCGGAAGCTGGCGGCTGACCACCACGCACCGGCCCGAGGGCGGCGTGTCCGTCTCGGCCGGCTTCGGGCACGAGGGCGTGCGCTGGACGCTCGAACCGGGCCAGGAGCTGACCGGTCCACCGGCGCTCGGGCTCTACAGCGCCGCCGGGTTCGGCGCGGCGAGCAGGGCCTGGCACGAGTACGCCCGCCGCCACGTCCTGCCGACGCCCGGCGAGGAGCGGCCGGTGCTCTACAACTCCTGGGAGGCCACCGCCTTCGCCGTGACCGAGTCCGGCCAGCTGGAGCTCGCCAAGACCGCGGCCTCGCTCGGCGTCGAACTGTTCGTCATCGACGACGGCTGGTTCGGGGCCCGCGACGACGACACCACCTCGCTGGGCGACTGGTGGCCGCACCGCGAGCGTTTCCCCGCCGGCCTGCGCGGCATGCTGGACGGCATCCGCGAGCTGGGGATGCGGGTGGGCCTGTGGGTGGAGCCGGAGATGGTCAGCCCCGACAGCGACCTCTACCGCGCCCATCCCGACTGGATCCTGCACCTGGAGCACCGGCGCAGGGACCAGAAGCGCAACCAGCTCGTGCTGAACTTCGCCCGGCGGGACATCCGCGACTGGGCGCTGGACTGGCTCGACCGGCTGGTCACCGAGCTCGACCTCGACTACTTCAAGTGGGACATGAACCGGCCGTTCACCCAGGCCGGCTGGCCGGAGCAGGGCGCGGCGCAGGACCGGGTCTGGATCGAGCACACGCGCGGCGTCTACGACGTGCTGGACCGGCTGCGGGAGCGGCACCCCGGGCTGCGGATCGAGTCGTGCTCCGGCGGCGGCGGCCGGGTCGACCTCGGCATCCTGCGGCGCACCGACGAGGTCTGGCCCTCGGACAACACCGACGCCAAGGACCGCCAGCAGATCCAGCACGGCTTCTCCCAGCTCTACCCGGCGAGCACGATGTCGGCCTGGGTGACCGACTCCCCCAACGTGACGACCGGCCGCGCCATGCCGCTGCGCTACCGGTTCCACGTGGCCATGGCGGGCGTGCTGGGCATCGGCGGGGACCTGCCCGAGTGGTCGCCGCAGGAGCTGGCGGAGGCGGCCGAGCTGATCGCCCAGTACAAGTCCGTGCGCCGCGTCATCCAGCACGGCGCCCAGTTCCGGCTGGCGGGCACGCCGGGGCAGGAGCGCTCGGCCGTGCAGTACGTGCTGGACGACCTGGTCGTGGCGCTGGTCTACAACCCGCTCGGCAACGCCAAGCGCGGGCCGCGCCGGCTGCGGCTGGCGGGGCTGGACCCGGAGGCGCTGTACGAGGTGGTGCTGGGCGGCGACGCCGGGGAGGGCGTGCGGGGCCGGCTCGCGCACGGGTCGCGGTGGTACGGCTCGGCCCTCATGGCGGCCGGCATCCGGCCCGCCGCCTGGGAGCCGATCGGCGCCGACTACCGCAGCGACCTGGTCGTGCTCAAGCGGGTGAGCCACTGACCCTCGGGCGCGGAGGCGGGGCGGCGGCTTCTACAGGTGCTGGGACAGGAACTCGGCGGTCGCGTCGACGGCCTGGGTGACGTACGGCTCGCGGTCGTACAGGTCGATGTGCCGCTTGGCGTCCAGCCACACCAGCCGCTTGGGCTCGTCCAGCCGCTTGTACGCCTCCTCCGCGCCCTCCGGTGAGCAGAACCGGTCGATCACGCCGTGCACGATCAGCGCCGGTTTCGGCGAGAGGAAGTCGGCGCCCATCAGGTTGTCCATCGTGATCAGCTCCAGCACGCTGGCCCGGGTGACCTGGTTCGCCCAGCGCGGGGAGGGCGAGGCGCCGTAGTAGGAGAAGGGCTCGTCCCCGGGCATGGCGGCCTCGCCCTCCTCGGCCACGGCCGGCAGATACTCGACCGGTCCGCCCTGGTCCTGCCGCTCCAGCACCTCCGTGTACGAGCCGAGCACCGCGTCGTAGTCCATGCCGGACCGCATGCCGTAGGGGTTGTTGTAGCCCCCCGCGATGCCGGCGAACACCTTCACCCGGGGGTCGAAGGCGGCGAACTTGAGCGCGTAACCGCCGCCCAGGCAGATGCCGACCGCGCCGATCCGGTCCCCGTCGACCTCGGGCCTGGCCCGCAGGAGCGACACCGCGGCCCGCAGGTCGTGCAGCTTGCCCTGCGGATCCTCGTGGCAGCGCGGCTCCCCGCCGGACTCGCCCCAGTTCCGGTGGTCGAAGGCGAGGGTGACATAGCCGCGCTCGGCCAGCCGCTCGGCGTACAGGCCGGTGACCTGATCGCGGACCCCGGTGAACGGGCCGGTGAGGACCAGCGCGGGCCGCGTCCCCGCTCCCTCCGGCACCCGGAGCTCTCCCACCAGCGTGACGCCGTCGACGGCGAACTCGATTCTCATGCCCCCAGTCTGGTCGAACCGCCCGCGCGGGGTAGGGGCCGCGGGCGGTTCGAGAGGGCGATCAGGAGTCGAAGCCGAGCCCCATCCGGTCCAGCGCCCGCAGCCACAGATTGCGTCTGCCCTGGTGCTGGTCCGCCTGGGCGATCGACCAGCGGGTGAACTGGATGACCCCCGACCGCACCGGCTCGGGCGGGAACGGGACCGGCTTCTCCTTCACCATGCGCAGCTCGGTCCGCTCGGTGCGCTCCCCCGACAGCAGGTCGAGCATGACGTTCGCGCCGAAGCGGGTCGCGCCGACGCCCATGCCGGTGTAGCCGACCGCGTACGCCAGCCGGCCGCCGTGCGCCTGCCCGTAGAAGGCGCTGAAGCGGCTGCAGGTGTCGATCACGCCGCCCCAGCGGTGCGAGAACCGCACCTCCTCCAACTGCGGGAAGGTGTCGTAGAAATGCCCTGCCAGCTTGGCGAAGGTCTCGTCACGCTGGTCGTACTCCGGCTTGACGTGGCCGCCGTTGTAGTAGACGGCGTCGTAGCCGCCCCACAGGATGCGGTTGTCGTCGGTCAGCCGGTAGTAGTGGAACTGGTTGGCCGCGTCGCCCACGCCCTGCCTGTTGCGCCAGCCCACCTCGGCGAGTTGCGCGTCGCTGAGCGGCTCGGTGGTCAGCGCGTAGTCGTACACCGGCACCACGAAGTGCCTCAGGCGGCGCAGCAGCGGCGGGAAGACGCCGGTGCCGAGCGCCACCCGGCGGGCGGTGACGGCCCCCTGCGGGGTGCGCAGGCCGATGGTGACGCCGTCGTCGTGCAGCGAACGTACCGGCGTGCGCTCGTGGACCCGCACGCCGAGCCGGACGCAGGCCTCGCGCAGCCCCCATGCCAGCCTGGCCGGGTCCACCATGGCGCAGCCGCTGCGCTCCCACAGGCCGCCCAGGTAGGTGGGCGAGTTGACCTCGGCCCGCACCTGATCCCGGTCCAGCGGCACGTAGTCGAGGCCGAGCTGCTCGATGAGGTCGAGGTGCTCGTGCAGCGCGTCGAGCTGCCACGGCTCGGTGGCGACGTTCAGCTCGCCGGTGCGCTCGAAGGAGCAGTCGACGCCGTAGCGCGCCAGCGTGCGCTCGATCTCGTCCAGGTTCTCGACGCCCATGCGCTCCAGCCGGTCGATCTCCTCCGGCCAGCGCTCCAGCCCGTTGGGCAGGCCATGGGTCAGGGTCGCCATGCAGAACCCGCCGTTGCGGCCGGACGCCGCCCAGCCGATCCTGCGCCCCTCCAGCAGGATCACGTCCTGCGAGGGGTCTCGCTCCTTGGCCATCAGGGCGGTCCACAGCCCCGAGAAGCCGCCGCCGACCACGACCAGGTCGGCGCTCGTGTTGCCGACGAGCCGCGGTCGCGGCTCTGGCCTGGCTGGACTGTCCAGCCAGTACGGCTTGCGCTCCGCGTCAGCAAGCGCCTTCAGCGGATCCACACATCCCACATCCCTTACGGTGACTCAGCTATGAAAATCGCGGGACCAATACGGTGATCACGCGCGGGTTCCCCCCGCCGAAATCCGATCTCGCCTCCCTGTTCTTTGCCGTAGGAGCCCCCGCTGACGCGGGGAAAATCTCATGTGTGGGCACGCCGCCGCGCCGCGACCGCGTTGGCGATCGCGATCAGCACCCCGATACCGAAGATCAGCGTACCCATCACGTTCACCTGAGGAGGAATGCCGGTCTTGACCGAGCCGACGATCCACAGCGGGAAGGTGAGCGCGGAGCCGTTGACGAAGCTGGTGACCACGTAGTCGTCGATGGACAGCGCGAACGCCAGCATCGCCCCGGCGAGCACGCCGGGCAGGATCGACGGCAGCGTGACCTGCCGGAACGTGGCCCACGGGCCCGCTCCCAGGTCCTTGGCCGCCTCCTCCAGCGACGGGTCGAGCGTGACGACCCGCGCCCGCACGGTCACGGTCACGAAGGACAGCGAGAACAGCACGTGCGCGATGGTGATCGTGATCCGGTCGCGCGGCAGGTTGGCCGAGACGAACAGCGACAGCAGCGAGGCGCCCATGACGAGCTCGGGCGTGGAGATGGCGGCGAACACCAGGAAGTTCGTCGTCCCCTGGCCGCGGAAGCGGTGCCGGCCGAGCGCCAGCCCCAGCATCGTGCCGATCACCACGGTGATGGCGGTGCTGACCAGCGCGATCAGCACCGAGTTCCACAGCGCGTCGGTCAGGTCGGGGATCGCGAAGAGCTGGGCGTACCACTTGAGGGTGAAACCGTGCCAGCTCGTGTTGGACTTGCTCGGCGTGTCGTTGAAGCCGAACAGGATCATCACGGCGATCGGGGAGGACAGCCAGACGATGACCAGCCAGGTGTAGCCGTGCAGCAGCCGGTCGCCGAGCCTGCCGCGCCTCATCGGGCCGCCGCCTCAAGGACGTTCTCGGTGCCGAGCACCCTGGCGTAGATGAAGATGCCCACCAGCAGCACCGCCATCAGGGTGAACGACAGCGCCGAGGCCGTCGGGTAGTCGTTGTTCACCAGGTATTCCGTCTGGATGATGTTGCCGATCATGGTGTTGCCGGTGCCGCCGAGCACCTGGGCGTTGATCGGGTCGGCCGTGGCGGGCACGAACGTCATCAGCACCCCGGCGAACACGCCCGGCAGCGACAGCGGCAGCACCACCTTGCGGAACGCCGCGCTCCGCGTGGCGTACAGGTCCTGCGCCGCCTCCACCACCCGCGGGTCCACCCGCTCCAGCGACACGTAGATCGGCAGGATCATGAACGGCAGCCAGTTGTACGTCAGCCCCGCCACCACCGCGAAGGCCGTGGCCAGCACGTGGAAGTCCGGAGGCAGCAGCCCCCACCCCTTCAGCGTGCCGAACAGGATCCCGTCGTCGGACAGCAGGAAGCCCCACGAGATCGTCCGCAGCACGAACGACACGAAGAACGGCAGCAGCAGCAGGAACAGGTACATCGACTTGCGGCTGCCGCCCTTGAAGGCGATCCAGTAGGCCACCGGGTAGCCGATCACCAGCATGGCGGCCGTCGCCAGCCCGCCGTACAGCAGGGAGCGGGCGAACTGGGTGCCGTAGGCGCTGATCGCGTCGCCGTAGTTGGAGAAGCTGAACGTCATGACGAAGCCGTCGATCACGTTGCCGGTCTGCAGCGACACCGACGCCATCGCCGCCAGCGGGACCACCAGGAAGATCGCCAGCCACATCCAGCTCGGCAGCGCGAGCAGGTAGGGGGTGAGCCGTCTCATCGGCCTAGGCCTGGGTGATCGACTGGAAGATCGGGTTGAACACCTGCTCCTGCGCGGTGTTCAGCGGGGTGTAGGTGCGCAGCTTGGCGTAGTCGGCCTCGGTCGGGAACATCAGCGGGCTGTCGATCATGTCCAGCAGCGCCTGCTTGTCCTCGCCCGTCGCGCTGTCCGCCTTCTTGCGCAGCAGGTCCTGCACCGCCGGCACCGGGGTGACGAACTGGATGTACTCATCCAGCTCGGCCGCCACCTCGGGCTTGTACAGGTAGTCCATGAGCATCATCGCGTCCACCGGGTTGGCGGCGCCCTTGGGGATCATCAGGTTGTCGGTCCAGATCGTGCCGCCCTCGTCGGGCACCACGAACTTGACCGGCTCCCCGGCGAGCTGGCGCTGGAACACGTCGCCCGACCAGGCCATGGTCACCCAGATGTCGCCCTTGGAGACAGCGTCGATGTAGTTCTGGTCGTAGTACTTGCGGACGATGCCGTCCTCACGCTGGGCCTTGAGCTTCGCCCCGGCCTTCTGCCAGTCGGCCTCGGTGGACTTCTCCGGGTCGATGCCGAGGGCGATCATGCCGAAGTTGGCGATCTCCTGGGCGTCGGCCATCATGCCGACCCGGCCCTTGTACTTGGGGTCGAACAGCGCCGCGATGCTGGTGATGTCGTCCTTGACGTACTTGGTGTTGTACGCGATCCCGGTCACGCCGGAGGTGTAGGGGATCGTGTGGACGTTGCCCGGGTCGTAGGACCGCTGCTTGTACTTCTCGCCGGCGTTGGCCAGGAAGTTCGGCAGCTTCGACTGGTCCAGCGTCACCACGTAGCCCAGCTCGATCATGTGCTGGAGCTGGATGCCGTTGGTCATCACGATGATGTCGTAGCCCAGCGACTGACCGGCGCGGAGCACCGGGTCGGCCTTGCCGAAGAACTCCGCGTTCTCGTTGATGACCTCTTTGTACTCGTAGGAGATCCCGGTCTCGGCCTTGAACTTCTCCAGCGGGCCCTTGTCCTCCGGCATGTACTCGGGCCAGTTGGCGAAGATGACCTGGCCGTTCTTCTTCTGCTTGGACCAGAAGTCCGCGACGGCGTCGGCCTTGGGCGGAGCCACCTTCTGACCCTGCACGCCACAGGCGGCCAGGGCGAGCCCTGCCGCCGACAGGCCTGCGATCCTGAAGGCGTCACGTCGGGTGCGGGGCTGGGTCATCCCTCGGATGAGGGCAGGGGTGTACGGACCGGGCATGGATCAACTTCCAATCACATAAGAGTGCTGCGCCTGCCACGACAGCCAGACGGAGTCGCCCCGCTCCGCGGTGATCGTCGAGTCGTGCGCGTTCTGCTGGAACACCGTGATCTCGGCCCCGTCGGCGAGGCTCACGGTGTAGCTGTTGTACGTGCCCAGGTAGACCACCTCGGCCACCGTCCCCGGTACGACGCTCAGGTCGCCGTCCGGTTCGTCCACGGACAGGGTGATCTTCTCGGGCCTGACGGTCACCGAGACCTCGCCGTCGTGCTGGGGCACCAGCACCCGGCCTTCCCCGATCCGCAGGACGCCCGCGGTGGCGGTGCCGCCCATCAGGTTGGAGGTGCCGATGAACCCCGCCACGAACGTCGTCGCGGGACTCTCGTAGATCTCACGCGGCCCGGCCAGCTGCTCGACCAGGCCGTCCTTCATGACCGCGATCCTGTCGCTCATGGTCAGCGCCTCGTTCTGGTCGTGCGTCACGTACACGAACGTGATGCCGACCTCGCGCTGGATGCGCTTGAGCTCCAACTGCATGGCCTGGCGGAGCTTGAGGTCGAGCGCGCCGAGCGGCTCGTCCAGCAGCAGCGCCCTGGGCCTGTTGACCAGGGCGCGGGCCAGCGCGACCCGCTGCTGCTGGCCGCCCGACAGCTCGCGCGGCCGGCGTTTCTCCCTGCCCGTGAGGTCGACGATCTCCAGCATCTCGCCGACCCGCCGCCGGATCTCCTCCTGCGGCGTTCTGCGCTGCTTCAGCCCGAAGGCCACGTTGTCCCAGACGCTCATGTGCGGGAACAGCGCGTAGGACTGGAAGACCATGTTCACATCGCGCTTGTTGGGCGGGACGTTCGTCACGTCCTCGCCGCGCAGCCGGACCACACCCTTGGACGGCTCCTCGAAGCCCGCGATCATCCGCATGGTGGTGGTCTTGCCGCACCCCGACGGGCCGAGGAGGGAGAAGAACTCTCCCTCACCGACCGCCAGCGTCACGCCCTTGACCGCCTGCACGACTTCGCCGTGCGAGACGTACTCCTTGACGACGTCCTGTAGTTCGATCGCGCTGTCGGTCAAACCTCGCTCGGCCATTCAGGAAGATTCCCTTTGTGCGCTATTCGCCGATGTAGTGCATGACGTGCTTGACCCTCGTGTAGTCGTGCAAGCCGAATACCGAAAGATCCTTGCCGTAGCCCGAGTGCTTGAAGCCGCCGTGCGGCATCTCCGACACGAACGGGATATGGGTGTTGACCCAGACCACGCCGAAGTCGAGCCGGTTCGACATGCGCATCGCCCGGCCGTGATCGGAGGTCCAGACCGAGCCGCTCAGGCCGTAGCGAACGTCGTTGGCCTTGGCCAGCGCGTCGGCCTCGTCGGCGAACGTCTGGACGGTGATGACCGGGCCGAAGACCTCGTCCTGGATCATCTCGTCGTCCTGCTTGAGGCCGTCGACGACGGTGGGGGCGAAGAAGTAGCCCTGATCGCCGATCCGGTGACCGCCGGTCACCACCTTGGCGTGCGCCGGGACGCGGTCGAGGAAGCCCTGGACCTTGGCGAGCTGGCTGTCGTTGTTGAGCGGCCCGTACAGGGCGTCCTCGTTGGACAGGTCGCCGGTCACGGTGGCCCCGGCCGCCTCGGTGAGCGCCGCCACGAACTCGTCGTGCACGCTCTCGTGCACCAGCACCCGGCAGGCGGCGGTGCAGTCCTGGCCCGCGTTGTAGAAGCCGGCGACGGCGATGTCCTCGGCGGCCTTGCGCAGGTTCTTCACGTCCTCGAACACCACGACGGGGGCCTTGCCGCCGAGCTCCAGGTGGACGCGCTTGAGGTCGTCGGCGGCGCTCCTGGCCACCGACATGCCCGCGCCGACCGAGCCGGTGATCGCCACCATGGCGGCGGTCGGGTGGGCCACCACCAGGGCGCCGGTCTCGCGGTCGCCGGTGACGACGTTGAAGACGCCGGCGGGCAGCACCTCGCCGAGGATCTCGGCGAGCTTGACCGTGGAGGCGGGGGTGGTGTCGGACGGCTTGAGCACGATCGTGTTGCCGGCCGCCAGCGCCGGGGCGATCTTCCAGACGGCCATCATCATCGGGTAGTTCCACGGCGTGACCTGGCCGATCACGCCGATCGGCTCGTGCCGGATGATGCTGGTGTGCTCGGCGAGGAACTCACCGGCCGTCGGGCCCTCCAGGGTGCGGGCGGCGCCGGCGAAGAAGCGGAAGTGGTCGGCCGCGACCGGGGTCTCGTCCTCGGCCATGCGGGCGCGCGGCTTGCCGGTGTTGAGGCACTCGGCCTCGTTGATCTCGTCGGCCCGTGCCTCGATGGCGTCGGCGACCTTGAGCAGCAGGTTCGCCCGCTCGCCGGGGGTGGTCCGGCCCCACGACTCGAACGCCGCGGCGGCCGCGGCGAAGGCGTTGTCCACGTCCTCCGCGCCGGAGATGGGGGCCTGGAGATAGGCCTCGCCGGTGCAGGGATCGATGACATCGGAGAAACGGCCGCTCTTGGCGTCCACGAGCTCACCGTTGATGAAGTTCTGCAGACGCGTCGTCATGCGCCCTCCCTGTCGGTCGAATGACCGTAGATGCTTTGTCCGAGGGTGACCTCGACAAGCGCGGTCATGAAGACCCCCTCGTGAGGCTGAGATTTTGCGACTCTTACAGAGTAAGTGCAATCGAACAAGGGATTTCGTGGCGAAGATACCAAATTGCTACGAATTCGCTTGACAGGTGGGCCAGAACTGACAACATGTCGCACCAGGACGGCAATCCAGCGGGAACGCCCCCGTAACGCCGGACCGCTAGGAGGGTTCTTCGCATGACGACGCCGCCGCGCGTACGCCGCAGCAACGACGCCGAGCCCGGGCAGTTCGTTCTCGACGATCTCGCCAAGCAGATCATCGAACAACTCCAGTCCGACGGCCGCAAGCCCTACGCCGCGATCGGCAAGGCGGTGGGGCTGTCAGAGGCGGCGGTACGCCAGCGCGTGCAGCGGTTGCAGGACGCCGGTGTCATGCAGATCGTCGCGGTCACCGACCCGCTCACGCTCGGCTTCCCCCGTCAGGCCATGATCGGCGTCACCTGCGAGGGCGATCTGGAGGCCGTGGCCGACGAACTCGCCGCCATCGACGAGATCGACTACGTGGTGCTCACGGCCGGGTCCTTCGACGTCATCGTCGAGGTGGTGTGCGAGGGCGACCGCCACCTGCTGGAGATCCTCAGCAAGATCCGCGCCATCCCGGCGGTCCGCGCTACCGAGTCCTTCGTCTACCTCAAACTACGCAAACAAACCTACTCCTGGGGCACCCGCTGACCCAGAAGCAGCCGTGGGGATCGACCTTGAACGCGTCGATCCCCACTTCCGCCGATCAGTGGAGTGACGATGATCATGGAGTGAATATTACTCACGACCACCACTCCATTACCTTCAGTTGACTATTTGCACGGTGGCGATCTCCCAGGCTCCCAGGGGCAGGCGGAGGACGCCGTCGGTGACCGGGAGTTCCTCGCCCGGACGGCCACGGAGGTCCGCGCGGCGGGCCCGGCCGAACGTCCCCTCGATGACGGCCTCGGTGGCACTGTCCGACAGTGCCACGACCCGCAGCTCCTGCCAGCCGTCGCGGACCCGCAGCGAGGTCAGCGCCACGCCGTCCCCCGTCACCGACAGTCCGGCGGCCGGCGCGGGCAGCGGCAGGTGCGGGGCGCCCGTCCCGGCGACCGTGAGCAGGGGGTGCCGGAACGTCTCCGCCGCCGGCGGCACCGGCGACCACGTCCCGCTGTAGGGCATCAGCGCCAGGCTCACCGAGCGCAGCCCGCGTGACTGGGCGGCCGGGGTCGGCAGCTGGGGCCCGGCGGGCTCGGGGCGCAGCGCGTGCCGGTTGCGCGACAGGTAGCCGATCGAGCGCAGCAGGGTGAGCGCCAGCTCGCCGCCCTCCTCCACCAGCTCGTACTCGGTGACGTGCTCCAGCAGCGCCGCCACTCCCCCGGCGGCCACCCAGCCCGACGCCGGGAAGGTCGGCAGCGGCTCCTCGCCGCACCCGCCCTCGGCGGTCAGGCCCCGGGTGACGACCGCGAACTGCCCTTCAGCGTGCGAGAGCGCCGACCGCTGCGGCAGCGGCACGTGCAGCCGCACCCGGTGGTCGGCGCAGCGGTTGTCGAACTCCACGGTGAGCCGCACGTACGGCTCCCCCGCGCGCAGCTCGACCCGCATCCGGACGGCGATCTCCTCGCTGACCTCGGTCCGGGACGCGGCCGGGATCTCGGGGGTGCCCTCGATCCCGTCGCCCGCGCCGGGCCACCGGTAGGTGCGCCACACGTCGAAGGCGGCCACCAGCGGCCCCGTGCAGACCGTGCTCACCTGGACCGTCTCCGGCTCGGAGACGAGCCTGTCCTCGGCCGGCGGCGCGTAGTTGTAGCTGTCGCCCACGTCGCCGCCGTCGACGATCCGGCCGGCGCCGGTGAGGGTGACCCCGTCGGCGCCGGTCAGCGTCAGGGTGCCGTCCCGCGCCACCTCGACGCGCAGCAGCCCGTTGTCGAGCACCCGCTCCTCGGCCCGCACGCCGGTGATGGGCGTGCCCTGGGCGGCTTCCGTCACGCTGTCGTACGGCGCGGGCCGCACGCTGGTGTGGCCGAGCGGCGGCGTCTCGACGAGGGCGGCCACGGTGCGGCGCGACTGGGCCACGATCCGGACCCGGTGCACGCCGTCCAGCGCCCCGCGCACCTGGCCCACGTTGAAGGCGGCCGACGACTCGCGGGCGACCTCGAAGGTCAGCACCCCGTCCGCCACGGACCAGCCGGTGATGTGCTGGCCGTAGAGCTCGGTGCCGTGCACGAACGTCAGCGCCGTGGCCGGGTCCATCTCCTCGTCGAGCAGCAGCGTCGGCGCGTACTCCAGCGGCTGGACGGGGACCCCGGCGCCGGCCGGGTCCACCAGCGGGTCCTCGCCCGCCACGTCGAGCAGCACCACGCCGCGCCGGGCGGCGGGCGTCGGGTTGACGACGAGCACGCCGCCGGACGGCACGGCGGCGGCGAGCTTCGCGGTGACCATGTCGCGCACGGCCTGCCCGAGCTGCTCGGCCTCGGCGATACGGGCGGCCACCTGCTGGGCCGTCTCGTCCACGCCGCAGCCGGTCACCGAGTCGTGGCCGCTGGCGTCGACCAGCCGCCACCAGGCCATGTCCAGGAAGCGGCCCGGCCAGTCGTCACCCCAGAGCGTGGCGAGCGGCTCGGCGTAGCGTTCGACCATCCGCTCGGCCCGGCCCATGGCCTGCTTGACGTGCGCGCGCACGGAGATGACGCCGGGCAGGATGTTGGCGCGGGCGTGCGAGCGCAGCTCACCGGTCACCCGGGGCAGCCCCGCCACGTCGCCGGAGTGCGCCTCGATGTATCCGGACAGGGTGTCCATCCGGGCGCCGAGCCGGGAGACCATCTCCGGCAGCCCGCGCACCGGGGCCGAGTGGTCGGTGCCGTACATCGCCAGCAGCGGCCCGTCGGGACCGTGCCAGCGGCGCATCGTCTCGACGAACGCGGCCCCGCGCTCGGCGAGCTGCCCCGCGTCCTCGAACAGGTGCGCCCCGTTGCCGTAGCCGCCCGCCGGGAGGTACTGCGTGCGCAGCGCCGTCCCGTCGGGCGCGACCCAGGCGAAGGCGTCGGTCGTCACCGAGGAGGGCACGCCCCGGTAGACGCAGGCGTGCAGAAGGCCGGCCCGGTGCAGAATCTGCGGCATCTGCGCGGTGTGCCCGAACATGTCCGGCAGGTAGCCGACCGCCATGGCCCGGCCGAGCTTGTCGGCGCGGGCCATGCCCAGCTCCAGGTTGCGCACGATGTTCTCGCCCGAGCAGAGGAACTCGTCGAGCAGGATCTGCCACGGCCCCACCGCCAGCCGCCCGGACTCGACCAGCGCGGCGATGCGGTCGCGGTTCTCCGGCCGCACCTCCAGGTAGTCGTCCACGCAGGCGAGCTGCCCGTCGAGGGTGAAATGGTAGGCGGGCTCGCGCTCCATCGTGTCCAGCACCTCGTCCAGCAACGCCACCAGGCGCAGCCTGAACCGCTGGAACGGCTCGTACCACTCCCGGTCCCAGTGCGTGTGCGGGACGACGACGATCTCAGTGGTCTCTGCGGTCACGCCGCTTCCCCTCCGATCTGCAGGTCATGCTGTACGGCATAGCGGGCGGCGATGCGCTGGGCGGTGACGATGTCCTCCAGGGCGCCGGCCGCGTCGGTGCGCGGCGGCACGCCCTCGGTGACGAAGGCGTGGAAGGCGTCCAGTTGCACCTCGAACGCCTCGGTCACGTCCCGCCACTCGTTCCGGCTCTCGGCCCCGGAGTCGTCACGGGAGACCACGGTCAGC
Source organism: Nonomuraea glycinis (assembly GCF_035920485.1). GTDB lineage: Bacteria > Actinomycetota > Actinomycetes > Streptosporangiales > Streptosporangiaceae > Nonomuraea > Nonomuraea glycinis. The sequence continues at coordinate 5,015,500 of NZ_CP109166.1, read as the reverse complement.
GTCGTCGGCGCGTTCATCAGGTAGGGCGAGGGGAAGGTCAGCTCCAGCGAGCCGCGGTCGTGGTGGACGACCACGGTCTCCCGATAGGCGGGGTAGTCCTCCAGGTAGTGCCAGCGGATCTCGAACCGGCCGCCGGCGCGCAGCGGCCCGGAGATCTCGATGGATCCGGGCGCGGGCCCCCAGGTCTCCACGTGCGACACCTCGGCGGGCGAGCCGGACAGGCGCCGCAGCAGCGACAGGTCGTGGCAGATAGAACCGAGCGCCACCCCGTACAGGGCGCGCACCCGCTCGGGCGCGGACGCGCCGAGCGCCTGCGCGACCAGCCCGCTCTCGGCCTCGCGCAGCGACGCCAGCAGGCCGGGGTCCACGTCGCGGGCCTGGATCAGGTTGGCGAAGGCCAGCTGCGACTCCCCGCTGGGGTGCAGCACGGTCACCTCGATCGACCGGATCTTCTCCGGCCCGCCCAGCTCGGCCAGCAACTCCTCGGCCCGGCGGACAGCGGGGTCGTACTGCTTCATGTAGCCCACCATGAGCCGCCCCTCGGGCAGCGCCGCCACCTCCGCGCGGGTCAACGCCAGCGGCTTCTCGCACAGCACGGCGTACCCGGCCGCGAGCGCCTGCCGTACCGGCTCGCCGTGGGAGCCGGAGGCCAGCATGAGCACGGCCTCGAACCCGCCCGCCGCCAGCAGGTGGCCGAGGTCGGTGTGGCGGCCGGGCGCGCCCAGCCGGTCCGCCACGGTGTCGGCGAGCGTCTGCGACAGATCGCAGACCGCCGTCACCTCGAACACATCACGGCGGCGCGACAGCAGCGGTACGTACACCGCCTGCGTGACGGCTCCGCACCCGACAAGCGCGATCTTCAAAGCCCGCTCCTCCAGCGTGGTCTCATCGGCCGGCCCTTCCGGCACGGCCCGAACCGGCGTGCGATCCGGTTCAAAGTCCGAGTGCCCTCAGCTTCTCGCGATTGGCGGCTTGATCGGCGATGTTCTGCGCAACTGATCGCCGTCCGGGCAGGGTGTCCTGCTCGACGATGACCCAGCCCTGGTAGTCGATCTCCGCCAGCGTGCGGACCACGCCGGGCAGGTCGAGCTCGCCCTGGCCGAGCGGCGCGAAACCGCCTCTGCCCATCAGCTCGCGCAGGTCCACGCCGTCGGCGATGGCCTGGGCGAGGATGCTCCGGTCGCCGTCCTTGACGTGCACGTGGCCGACGCGGGCCGACCAGTCGCGCAGCGCGCGCACCGGGTCGCCGCCGGCCAGCAGCAGGTGGCCGGTGTCGAGGCAGAGCTGCACGTCGGTCAGCTCCAGCAGCCGTTCGACGTCCTCGGGGGTCTCGACGTAGGTGCCGAGATGGTGGTGGAAGGCGGGTTCGAAGCCCGCGTCGCGGCAGCGCTGGGCGGCCTCCTGGACCCGGGCGGCGTAGCCGGCCCACTGCGACGGCTCCAGCCCTGGAGCGTTCCCTCCCGGGCGGGCGAAGCGGGCGGGCGAGCCGGAGCAGCCGAGCGTCGGCCGGGGCGCCAGGTGCTCGGGGGCGGCGGGCGCCGCCGCGAACACCTCCAGGGTGGCGTCGAGCGCGACCAGCCCCCGCTTGAACTCCTCGGCGTCGCTGTAGCGCAGGTCGGCCCAGCCACCGGCGAGCAGCAGCCCGCCCAGCCGCTCGGCCAGGTCGTCCTTGGTGCCGAGATAGCCGATCGGGCCGAGGTCGATGCCCTCGTAGCCCGCGCCGGCGATCGCGCGCACCATCTCGTCGGCGGTCAGCGGTGGCGGCCCGTCGCTCAGCTCGAACACGCCGAAGCTGACCGGGGCGTTGGCGACACTGGTCAGGCGCATAGCGCCATCACCTCGTTCTCGTAGGTTTCCAGACGGTGCCGGCCGGGGTCGGCGGGGAGCAGCACCCGGTCGCCGCGGATCACCTGGCGGGCGCCGTCGGGGCGTACCAGGATGAGGCCGTCGGCGTCCAGGGCGAGCAGTTCGTCGCCCAGCCTGAGGAGCAGCGGTGCGTCGGGGCCGGCGGAGATCGCGGTGCGGCCCGCGGAGACGGCGTCGAGGACCGAGCCGGTGTCCTCGGCCAGCACCCAGGTGGTGGGCGAGCCGGGCAGGCCGTCCGAGCCGTGCTTGTGGAAGTCGCTGGCGCCGATCCAGACGAGATCGGATCGCCAGGCGTCGGCCCAGGCCAGGGGCGCGCCCCAGCGCCGGTCCCACCAGCCGGAGTGCCAGACCTCGGCGATGCGGGGCCGCTCGGTCAGCGGCTGCAGCCAGGCGCAGTCGCCGCCGAGCGGGTGGTTGATCGAGATCAGCCCGCCCGCGCGCCCGGCGTGCCGGACCCAGGAGTCGGCGGGCTGCCGGAAGTCCACCCAGCCGACGTCGCCGAAGACGTTGGCGTGGCCCCGGTCGGTGGTGACCTCCTGGCCGGGCAGCAACGTGATGCCCCGGTCGGTCTTGGCCAGCTCCGGGTGATGGCTGACGGTGTTGTGGTCGGTGACGACCAGGAAGTCCAGGCCGCGCCCCCGGGCCAGCTCGGCGAGCTCGGCGATGGTCAGCGAGCCGTCGCTGTGCAGGGTGTGCGCGTGGAAGTCGCCGGCGAACCACCGCATACCGCCGAGGTCGGGGATGTCCCGGCGCGGCGGGCGCTCCCCGGCCGGCGGCTCCGCCACCTCCGGCCGGGCCGGCGGCACGGTCTCGGTGTGGATCTCCAGCGTGAAGTCGAGCCCCTGCGGGGGCACCCGGTGCAGGCGCAGCCACACGTTCCAGACGCCCGGCTCGGGCTCGCCCGGCAGATAGCCGGGCGTGGCCCAGTCCTCAGTGATCGTGTACGTGTCCCGCGCGCCTCCCGACCAGCCACGGAAGCCGTCCGCCCCGGCGCAGCCCAGGTCGAGGACCCCCTGCGACCGGTCGTAGGCCAGCCGTACGGTGACCGCGGCGGTGCCCGCGGGCACCTCGAACGCCACCTCGCGCAGGATGCGCTCCAACCGGTCGTCAAGGCTCCAGTGGCCCCGGATCACGCTCATGCCGACACCAGCTCGCCGTCGCGGTAGGCCAGCGCCCGGTCGCCTCTGGGCACCGCGTGGCCCCGATCGCCGAGCGCCGGCTCCCGCCCCTCGGGCACGACCGCCTGTACGAGCACGCCGGCCACCTCGAGGGTCACCAGGTGGGAGGCGCCCAGGTTCTCGACGATGATCACCTCGCCGGACAGGGAGCCGTCCGCGGGCTCGTCGGTGTAGGTCATGTATTCGGGACGGACGCCGTACACGATCTTCTCTCCGTCGGTCAGCAGGCCCGCCGCCAGGGCGGGGACGGGCACCTCGCACCCGGCCACCTCCAGCGTGTCACCCCTGACGACGGCGTCGAGCAGGTTCATCGGCGTGGAGCCGATGAACGAGGCGACGAAGGTGTTGGCGGGCCGCTGGAAGACCTCCGACGGGGTGCCGATCTGGCGGATGTGCCCGGCCTCCATCACCGCCATCCGGTCGGCCATGGCCAGCGCCTCGGCCTGGTCGTGGGTGACGAAGACGGTGGTGACGCCGAGCTCGCGCTGGAGCTTCTTCAGGAACGTGCGCGCCTCCAGCCGGAGCCGGGCGTCCAGGTTGGACAGCGGCTCGTCGAACAGGAACGCCTTGGCCTGGGTGGCCATCACCCGGGCCAGCGCGACCCGCTGCTGCTGGCCGCCGGAGAGCTGGCCGGGCCGCCGGTCCATGAGCTGCTCCAGGCCCAGCCTGGCGCCCACCTCGCCGGCCTTGGCCTGGCGCTGCGCCTTGGCGACCTTCTTGATGCGCAGCGGGTAGGCGATGTTCTCGGTGACGTCCATGTGCGGGAACAAGGCGTAGTCCTGGAAGACCATGGCGATGTCCCGGCCGCCCGGCTGGACGCCGGTGACGTCGCGGTCGCCGATGACGACGTTGCCGCCGGTGGCGGTCTCCAGCCCGGCGATCGTCCGCAGCAGGGTGGTCTTGCCGCAGCCGGAGGGGCCCAGCAGGGCGAAGAACTCGCCGTCGGGGATGCTCAGGTCCAGCGAGTCGAGCGCCTTCACGCCACCGGGATAGACCTTGGTCAGGCCTTTGAGTTCGATTGCGGCCATTTCAGCGCTTGATCCCTCCGTGGAAGCGGAAGCCGTACTTCTTGCTGACGAACAGGTACATGATCACCACGGGGATGGAGTAGAGCAGGCCGAAGGTGGACAGCACCTTGAGGTTGGCCTGGCCGCCCTCGGTGTAGAGGGTGTACATGATGACCGCGGCCGGCTGCTTGTCGACATCGCTGAGCAGCAGGTACGGCATCAGGAAGTTGCCCCACACGTTGGCCACGGTCCACACCGCGATGGTCGCCAGGCCGGGCCGTACCAGGGGGACGACCACGTGCGCGACGATCTGCAGCGGCGAGGCGCCGAAGACGCGGGCGGACTCCTCGTAGGACTTCGGCGTGGTGTCCATGAAGTCCTTGATCATGAAGATCGCCGCCGGGAGCAGGCCGCCGCTCAGGATGAGGATCAGCCCGGTGTGCGAGTCGATCAGGTTGAGCTCGATGGCGAGCTGGAACAGCGGCACCATCGCGGCCGTACCGGTGATGATCGAGGACAGCAGCAGCAGCGCGTAGAGCAGCGCGTCGCGCCCCGGCAGCCGCACCCGGCTGAGCGCGTAGGCCGCCAGGGCCGACAGCACCACGACGAGCACGGCGGTGCCGATCGACAGCACCAGCGAGTTGACCAGCGACCAGAGCGCGTACGGATGCTCGATGATCATCTGGAAGTTCTCGAAGGTGAAGTCCGGCAGCCGGACCTCGTAGCTGGGGTCGGAGGTGAACGGCGCGGTGGCCAGCCACAGCAGCGGGATCGTGAAGAAGGCCAGCAGCACCGCGATCAGCGTGTAGACGCCGATCCGGCCGGCGACGAACCGCGTCATCTCTTGCTCCTGAGCAGCCGCAGGTAGAACACCGCCACGACCAGGTTGATCAGCAGGATCACCGTGGAGATGGCCGCGCCGTAGCCCAGGTCGCCGCTCTGCAGCGCGGTCTTGTAGACGTGCACCGCCAGCACCTCGGACTTGCCGTCGGGACCGCCCGCGGTGAGCAGGAACGGGCTGAAGTCGTTGAACGTCCACAGGCTGATCAGCAGCAGGTTGGTCAGGATGTGCCCCCTGATGTGCGGGAACACCACGTCGCGCAGTTGCTGCCAGCCGGAGGCGCCGGCCAGGCGGGCGCTCTCCAGGTGGGAGGGGGGCACGTTGCCGAGCGCCGCGCCGTACAACATCATCGAGAACGCGGTGCCGCGCCAGGTGTTGAAGATGATGATGGACAGCATCGGGTGGTCGAGCAGCCAGGCGAAGCCTTCGATGCCGAGCAGCGCGTTGAGGGTGCCGCTGTCGCGGTCGAGCAGCGCCACCCACAGGAACGACACGACCGCGCTGGGCAGGATCCAGGCCAGGATGACCAGGCCCTCGACGATCCGCTTGAGCGGGCCGCGCCAGTCGCGCAGCATCCACGCGATCGTGAAGCCGAGCAGCACCTGGCCGATGACGGCCGAGCCCAGCACGAACTGGAACGTCAGCCAGGTGGAGTCCCAGAAGCCCGGGTCGCTGATCGCCTGGAGGAAGTTGTCCAGCCCGACGAACTTGGGGTCGGCGGCGGCCAGGCCGGTGAGCCGGTAGTTCATCAGGCCCAGGTAGATGACCCAGAGCGCCGGGAACACCAGGAACACGGCGATGAGGGCCAGGGCGGGCGCGACGAAGGCGCCCGCCCGCAGGCGGCCCAGCCCGGCCGCGTCGGAGCTGTAGCGGCCGGGGGCGACCTTGTCAGGAGGCGATGTTACCGGCGCCACCGACGATTCCTTCGAGCTTGCTCTGGTACGCGGCCGCCGCCTGGTCGGGAGCGGTGCCACCGACCACCGCGGCGGTGGCCTCCTGCAGCGCCACCGACACCTGCGGGTAGACCGCCACCGGCGGGCGGTAGGCCGTCAGCGGGAGCACCTCGTCGGAGATGTAGGTCAGCAGCGGCTGACCGGCGAGGATCTCCTTGTTGACGTCGGTGCGCGGAGTGATCCGCACGTTGCCGTCCTTGGTCTCCTCCTTCAGCGCCTCGGGCGAGAGGGTGAAGGCGAGCAGTTCGAAGGCCTCCTTCGGGTGCTCGCTGGCCGGGTTGACGGTGCGCAGCGCGCCGCCGGACATGCTGACGAAGTCCTGGCCGCGCACGCCCTTGCCGGGCTCGATGGCCGGGATCTTGGCGTACCCGACGACCTGGTCGCGATCGGCCATCTTGGCCACGCCGTCCTTGGGGTTGACGACGCCGCGCCAGAAGTAGTCGCCCTCCATCAGGATGCCGATCTTGCCCTCGGCGAACTGCTGGAAGGACTTGTCCCGGCCCTTGGCCTCCTGCTGGAGCTTGGGGTCGCCGAGGCCGCCGCCGTAGATCTTCTGGTAGAGGCCGAGCGCGTCCTTGAGCGGCTGGGAGGCGCCGGTCCACTTGCCGTCCTTCTGCACCTCACCGCCCGCGCCCGCGAGCAGCGGCAGCACGCCCTGCATCGAGGTGGCCTCGCCCATGGCGGTGCCGGCGTTGATCTGGATCGGCACGGGCACGCCCGAGGTCTTCAGCTTGGCGCCGGCGTCGAGGATCTCCTGCCAGCTCTTCGGCTGCCAATCCGCGGGCAGCCCGGCCTTGCCGAACAGCGTCTTGTTGAAGTAGAGGACGCGTCCGTCGGTGCCGACGGGCAGCGCGTACTTCTTGTCCTGGAAGGTGGCCAGGCCCTGGACGGCCTCGGGGATCTGCTGCCAGCCCTCCCAGCTGTCCGCTTCAGGGCCGACCACGTCCGCCAGTGGCTTGATGTAGCCGGCCTCGGCGAACTCGCCGGCCCAGATGCCGTCGATGTCGATCACGTCCGCGCCCTTGCCTGACTTCAGATCCAGGGAGAGCTTGGTCTTGTACTGCTCGTCGTCGACGCCACTGGGGAGGAACTTGACCGAGACGTCCTTCCCCTTCGCCTTCTGGGCCGCTACGAACTGGGGAATGATCCAGTTGGCGATGTGGTCGGCCGCCGCGGCGTTCTTGCCGCCGGCGATGGCGTTCTGGCTGATCGTCAGCTCGACGGTCTCGCCACCGCCTCCGCCGCTGTCTCCGCCGCCCGAGCCACAGGCCGCCAGTCCCAGCGCGAGCGCGGCGACCACCGCGACGCCCATCGGCCTTCTGCGCAACACCATGCAACCCTCCGACACTTCCTACGACCTCGGCACAACAGGCAACATAGCGGACATAAGAATGTCATGACAATATGCCATAGTGGGTGCGAAGGCTCCGTCTCTGGAGGTGCGTTGTACGACCTGATCACGATCGGCCGAAGCGGCGTCGACATCTATCCGCTGCAGACCGGCGTAGGCCTGGCCCAAGTCGAGACCTTCGGCAAGTTCCTCGGCGGCAGCCCCACCAACGTCGCGGTCGCCGCGGCCCGGCACGGGCTGCGCTCCGCCGTGGTCACCGCCGTGGGCGCCGACCCCTTCGGCGCGTGGGTGCGGCAAGCGATCCGCGGCTTCGGGGTCGACGACGCCTTCGTGGGCACCGTCGACGGGCCGCCCACGCCGGTCACCTTCTGCGAGATCTTCCCGCCCGACCACTTCCCGATCTACTTCTACCGCGGTGAGCATCCACCCGACCTGCGCCTCACGGCCGAGTCCCTGGACCTGCCCGCGATCGTGGCGGCGACGGTCTTCTGGTTCACCGGGACGGGCCTGAGCCAGGAGCCGAGCCGCTCGGCGCACGCCGCCGCGCTGGCGGCCCGTACGTCCGGCTGGACGGTGTTCGACCTGGACTACCGGCCCATGCTGTGGGGCTCGCCCGAGACCGCCAGACGGGAGGTGCGCCAGGCGCTCCGCCACGCCAACGTGGCCGTCGGCAACCTCGACGAGGTGGAGATCGCCGTCGGTACCCGTGACCCGGAGCGGGCGGCTCAGGCGCTGCTGGACGCGGGCATGGCGATCGCGGTCGTGAAGATGGGCCCCGACGGCGTCCTGGCCAGGAGCCGGGACGAGCACGTGGTGGTCCCGCCGGTCACCGTGGAGGTGGTCAACGGGCTGGGCGCGGGCGACGCGTTCGGCGGCGCGGTGGCCCTCGGGCTGGCGCGCGGCTGGCCGCTGGAGCGTACGGTGCGCTTCGCCAACGCGGCGGGCGCGCACGTGGCCGCCCGGCTGGCCTGCGCGGACGCCATGCCGTCCACGGACGAGGTACTGGCCCTGCTACCGAACGAGGTGCGTCCGTGAGCGACCTCACGCTGCCCAGGACCGTCGGCTACGAGCAACTCCTGAACATCCGCGCCACCAATCCCGGTGAGATCGCCGCGGCCGCGGCCCGGCGCCGCCGGCGCGGCCTGCCGGGCGAGGGCGAGCGCCTGCTCATCATCGCCGCGGACCACCCGGCGCGCGGCTCGCTGGCCGTACGCGATCGTCCGCTGGCCATGGCCAGCCGCTTCGACCTGCTCGACCGGCTGCGGGTGGCGCTGGCCAGGCCCGGCGTGGACGGCATCCTGGCCTCCGCCGACGTGCTGGAGGACCTGCTGCTGCTCGGCGCGCTCGAAGGCAAGCTGGCCTTCGGCTCGATGAACCGGGGCGGGCTGCAGGGCTCGGTGTTCGAGATGGACGACCGGTTCACCGGCTTCGACGCCGCCTCGATCGAGGAGATGCGCCTGGACGGCGGCAAGATGCTGTGCCGCATCGACCCGGCCGACCACGCCACCGTGACCACGCTGGAGTCGTGCGCGCGGGCGGTCACCGACCTGGCCCGCAGGCAGCTCATCGCGATGGTGGAGCCGTTCTGGTCGACCCGGCCGGAAGGCGGCACGGTCCGCAACGACCTGTCGCCCGACGCGGTCATCCGCTCCATCAGCGTCGCCCAGGCGCTCGGCGTCACCTCCGCCTACACCTGGCTGAAGATCCCGGCCGTGGCCGAGATGGAGCGGGTCATGGCCTCGACCACGCTGCCCGCGCTGCTGCTCGGCGGCGATCCGCCTGACGTGGCCGCCGCCTACGCCGACTGGGGCCGCGCGCTGCGACTGCCCGGCGTGCGGGGGCTCGTGATCGGGCGCGCTCTGCTCTACCCTCCGGACGACGACGTCGCCACCGCCGTGGACGGCGCCGCCGCCCTGGTTCGAGAGGTTGACTCATGACATTCCTTCCGTTCGGCAAGGCCGCCGGCGGGCCGTGGTCGGTGGAGATCACTCCCGCCGTGGCCGGGTGGGACTACTCCGGCCTGCGGATCGCCGACCTGACCGGCGCACCGATCGCCTTCGAGACCGGTGCGGAGGAGATGATCGTCCTGCCGCTGTCGGGCTCCTGCACCGTCACCTGCGGCTCGCGGACGTTCGAGCTCACCGGCCGGCCGTCGGTGTTCGACGGCCCCACCGATTTCGCCTATATCCCTGTTTCTGAGCAGGTGGTGCTGGAGGGCACGGGCCGGATCGCGCTGCCCTCGGCCCGCGCCACCCGGCGCCTGGAGCCCCGGTACGTCCCCGCCACCGAGGTCTCCGTGGAGCTGCGCGGCGCGGGGCAGGCCAGCAGGCAGGTCAACAACTTCGCCTCCCCCGACACCTTCGAGTGCGACAAGCTCGTCGCGGTCGAGGTGCTCACCCCCGGCGGCAACTGGTCGTCCTACCCGCCGCACAAGCACGACACCGCGGGCGCGGGCGAGGCCGAACTGGAGGAGATCTACTACTTCGAGGTCGCCGACCAGGGGCTGGGCTATCAGCGCGTCTACTCCTCCGAGCGCGGCCGGATCGACACCCTGGCCGAGGTCTCCTCGGGTGACGTGGTGCTGGTGCCCTACGGCTACCACGGCCCGTCGATGGCCGCCCCCGGCTACGACCTCTACTATCTGAACGTCCTGGCCGGACCGGCCGGCGAGCGGTCGATGGCCTTCTGCGACGACCCCCGCCACGCCTGGATCCGCTCCACGTGGAACGGCCAGGAGATCGACCCGCGACTGCCCTTCGGGAGGACCACATGAGGCTGACGGTGGCGCAGGCCGTGGTGCGCTTCCTGGCCGCCCAGCACACCGAGCGCGACGGCGTGGAGCACCGGCTCTTCGGCGGCGTCTTCGGCATCTTCGGCCACGGCAACGTGGCCGGGCTCGGCCAGGCGCTGGCCACCACCACCGAGGACCTGCCCTACCACCTGAGCCGCAACGAGCAGGCGATGGTGCACACCGCCGCCGCCTATGCGCGGGCCGCCAACCGGCTGTCCACTCTGGCCTGCACCACCTCGATCGGCCCCGGCGCGACCAACATGATCACCGGCGCGGCGGGCGCCACGATCAACCGGCTGCCCGTGCTGCTGCTGCCGGGCGACATCTTCGCGACCCGCGTCGCCAGTCCGGTGCTGCAGGAGCTGGAGGACACCCGCTCCTACGACATCTCGGTCAACGACTGCTTCAAGCCGGTCTCCCGCTTCTGGGACCGCGTCAACCGGCCGGAGCAGCTCCCGGCGTCCCTGCTCGCCGCCATGCGGGTGCTCACCGACCCCGCCGAGACGGGCGCGGTGACGCTGGCGCTGCCGCAGGACGTGCAGGCCGAGGCGGCGGACTGGCCGGAGGAGCTGTTCGCCAGGCGCGTCTGGCACATCCCCCGGCCGCGCCCCGAGCGGGCCGCCCTGACCCGAGCCGCCGAGCTGATCAGAACGGCCGAGCGGCCCCTGATCGTGGCCGGCGGCGGCGTCATCTACAGCGAGGCCGCGCAGGAGCTGCGAGCCTTCGCCGAGACCTTCGGCGTCCCGGTCGCCGAGACCCAGGCGGGCAAGGGCGCGCTCCCGCACGGCCACCCCATGGCCATGGGCGCGATCGGCGCCACGGGCAGCACCGCCGCCAACGCGCTGGCCCGCGAGGCCGACCTGATCATCGGCGTCGGCACCCGCTACAGCGACTTCACCACCGCCTCCCACACGCTGTTCGCCGACGGCGCCGCCTTCGTCAACCTCAACATCACCGGCTTCGACGCCGCCAAGCTCTCCGGGCTCCAGCTCGTCGCCGACGCCCGTGAGGGCCTGTCCGAGCTGGCCGCCGAGTTGGACACGGCCTGCGCGGGCTGGGCCACCTCCGCCGGCTACCGCTCCCGGGCCGCCGAGCTGTCGCGGGCCTGGGACGCCGTCGTGGACGAGGCGTACTCCCTGGACGGCAGCCCGCTGCCGCAGTCCGCCGTGATCGGCGCCGTCAACGCGGCCGCCGGCGACGACGGGGTGGTGCTCTGCGCGGCCGGCTCCATGCCCGGCGACCTGCACAAACTCTGGCGGCCCAGCGGCCCCGGCAGCTATCACGTCGAGTACGGCTACTCCTGCATGGGCTACGAGATCGCGGGCGGCCTCGGCGTCAAGCTGGCCGTCCCGGACCGCGAGGTGTTCGTCATGGTCGGCGACGGCTCCTACCTGATGATGGCCCAGGAGCTCGTCACGGCCGTCGCCGAAGGCGTCAAGCTGACCGTCGTGCTGGTCGACAACTCCGGCTTCGCCTCCATCGGCCGCCTGTCGGAGAGCGTCGGCGCCGAACGGCTCGGCACGTCCTACGCCTACCGCGACGGCACCCCGCTGCCGGTGGACCTGGCGGCCAACGCCGCCAGCCTCGGCGCCACCGTCCTGCGCCCCGAGACCCTGGACGAGCTGCGTAAGGCCCTGGAGGCGGCCCGGTCGGCCACCGCGTGCACGGTGATCTACGTACGGACCGATCCTCTGATCGACGGCCCGTCGTCGCAGGCGTGGTGGGACGTGCCGGTGGCGGAGGTCTCCGCCACCGCGGCGGGCCAGGACATCAGGACGGAGTACGACACCGCCCGGCAGGACCGTCGCCGGCACCTGACCCCGCCCGGCTGAGCATGATCCTTTGTCGCCCGCGGAGGTTGCCGCGGGCGGCCCGAGGGAAGCCTGTGACCAGGCAAGACTCGGGGGGCGAGGATGGGGCCTTGGCGGGCGCTCGGGTGGGTGGGGATCGCCGCGGTGGTGCTCTACTGCCTGTCCTACGTGGGGACGGTGGTGCTGTCGATCATCATCGGGATCTTCATCACCGCACTGCTGCACCCTCCTGCCCGCTGGGTCGTGCGCCGCGGCTACGGCCGGGGAGCGGCCACCCTCATCGTCTTCGCCGGGGGGCTGCTGCTGGGCGTGGGGCTGTTCGCGCTGCTCGTGCCGCCGACCGTCGCCAGCGTGACCGAGCTGCGGACCAGCGTGGACCGGGTGCTGGAGGAGTTCCACGGGCTCGCCGCCTACTTCGGCGTCGACGACGAGCAACTGCTCGCCCAGGCCAGGCAGTGGCTGACGCAGCGGGAGCAGCAGATCACCACGGGCGCGGTGACCGGCGTGCGGATCGCGGGCGAGATCATCATCGGCGCCGTGCTGGCCGTCATCCTGGCGGTGTACTTCGTGCACGGCGGCGACCGGCTGTGGCACTGGCTGACCGGGCTGTTCCCGACCCCGGCCAAGCAGCGGCTGCGGCACACCGGCGCGCTGGCGTTCTCCGTCATCGGCCGCTACATCCGCGGCGTGGCCGTCGTGGGGGCGGTGGACGCCTTCTTCATCGGGATGGCGCTGTGGATCCTCGGGGTGCCGATCGCGCTGCCGCTGGCCGTGCTGACCTGGGTGGGCGCGTTCCTGCCCGTGGTGGGGGCGTTCCTGGCGGGGCTGCTGGCGGCCGTGGTGGCGTTCGTGGCCAAGGGGTGGCTGATCGCGCTGATCGTGGTCGGGGTGACCGTGCTCGTGCAGCAGCTCGAAGGGCATGTGCTCGCGCCGCAGATCTACGGCAAGGCGCTCGACCTGCCGGGCGCGGTGATCCTGGTGGCGATCACGGTCGGCAGCGTCGTCTTCGGCATCGCCGGCGCCTTCCTGGCGGCGCCCGTGACCTCGGTGATCGTGGCCCTGCTCAGCCAGGAGACGCCGGGAGGGGCGTCGACGCCGGCTCGCGGCTGATGGGGGCGCGGCTGATGGGGGCGCGCGGCTGATGGGGCCCCGCGGCTGATCGGCTCGCGGCTGATCGGGATGCCCTGGAGGACCGCTCGTGTGATGTCAGGCCCGCGTGACTCGCTGCTCCAGCACCTCGGCGATGCCCTCCAGGAACGCGTCGACGTCCGCGATCAGATAGCCGGGCTTGAAGAGCACCGTGGCGAACTTCGCCGCGCGCACCTCGGCGACCGTGAGCGGATAGTCGGTGGTGCCGCGCAGCGTGGCCACGATCCGGTCCAGGAAGGCGTCCACCTCGTCCTCGTTGTAGCCGGTGGCCATCCGGCCGGGCCGGAACGCCACCCGCTCCACCTTGGCCGCCTGGGTCTCGAACCACTCCTCGCGCAGCAGCTCCCCGGTGGGCTCCGCCATCGCCAGCCGTATCGGGCTCTTGGCCATGGTCTCCAGCGCCACGATGAACGCCTCCAGCGCGAAGTCCACGGCGGTCTCCTGGTAACCGCCGCGCTTGGTGCGGAACGTCGCCCCGCGGATGTCGTCGGCGGTGACGAGCTCGACCTCGCGCGGCCCCCTGCCGAGGGTGGCCTCGATCCGCCCGATCAGGACGTCGACTTCGGCGGGGTCGTAGCCTGAACGCATACCCATGACGCGTGGAAAGCGGTTCAAGCCTTCCTCCTGAAAGTGTGCTGGGCGGTCGCCTCATTGTCCTTTATCACGACCCGGCGGGGCGACCTATAGCGTTAGATCACCATGCGCCTATCGAATGTGTCCTTCCGCTACGCAAGACGTGATCAACCCGTCATCCAGGGGGTTGACGCACAGCTCGCTCCCGGCGACGTGATCGAGCTGACCGGTGCCAACGGCGCGGGCAAGTCCACCCTGCTGCGCCTCCTGGCGGGGCTCACCAGGCCGACCAGCGGCACGATCACCGACCGTCCGGCGGTCGTCGGTCTGGCCCCCGACCGCTTCCCGACCGAGCAGCCCTTCACGGTGTCGGCGTACCTGAACCACATGTCCCGCATCCGCGGCGGCGCCCGCTGGGAGCCCTGGGCGGAGCGGCTCAACATGGGTGAGCTGCTCGGCGTACGCCTCCTGGCGCTGTCCAAGGGCAGCGGCCACAAGGTGGGCCTCGCCCAGGCCCTGATGGCCGACCCCGGCCTGCTGCTGCTCGACGAGCCGTTCGCCGGCCTGGACGCCGACACCCGCCGGGCGCTGCCGCCGATCGTCGAGGAGCTGTCCCGACGTGGAGTCATCGTGATCGCCAGCGATCATCAGGGCGGCCTGCGCGGCCTCCCGGCCGCCCGCCGCTGGTCCCTCACCGCCGGCCACCTCCAGGAAACGGCTGGTACGGCGGACGACGCGACACAGGAGCCGGTGACGGTCGCGGTGACCTTACCCGCCGCCGACGTCGGCGACTTCCTGACCAGGATGCACCACCAGGGCTACAAAACCCACGAACCGACCCCCGAGGACACCCGATGACCGCCCTGGCCACCGTGGAACCGACCGCCTCCGGCCCGACCACCCTCGAACCGGCCGCCTTCCGGCCGGCCGCCTCCGGCCCGGCCGTCCGGGAGACCTCGTGATCGCGCTGGCCGTTTTCAGGATGGCCGGCTATGTGCGGTCGCATCGCGTCGTTCAGGCGCTGCTCCTGATGGTGCTCCTGCTCGCCGTCATGCACGGCAACCGGGCGCCCGAAGGGGCCGAGGCCGTCGTGCTGACGGACTCGGCGGCGCTGATCATCCCGGTGCTCGCCTGGGCCGCGCGGAGCCTGCTCGACACCGAGCCGGACCAGCAGCGGCTGATGTCCGCGACCAGCGTGGGCGGCAGCGCGCGGGAACTGTCGGCCGGCCTCCTGGCCGCGCTGACCGCCTGCACCGGCCTCGCCGCACTGGCCCTGGCCTGGGGTGTGCTGCTCGGGTTGACCGCCACTCCGCCGGGGCCGGTGCTGGGAGCCGCCGTGGTCCTGCACGGGCTGGCCGTGCTGACGGGCACCGCGCTCGGCGCGCTCACCAGCAGAGTGATCCTGCCGTCGCCGGCCCTGTCCATCATGGCCCTGCTGTCCGGCTTTCTCGGCATGCTGATCCTGAGCGCGTCACCGCTCTACTGGCTGACCGTGCCGGTCCTCGTCTGGATGCGGGCCGCGAACACCGATCTCCTGCTCGACCGGCTCCCCGAGCTGTCAGCCCTCTCCCTGGCCTGGTGCCTGATCGGGCTGACCACCTACGCCTGGCTACGCCGTACCCGCCCCTGAGGCTACTCGGTGGCGGCGAGTTGGCCGCAGGCGCCGTCGATCTCGCGGCCGCGGGTGTCGCGGACCGTCACCGGGACGCCGTGGAACTGCAGCCGCCTGACGAACGCCCGCTCGTCCTCCGGCCGTGAGGCCGTCCACTTGGAGCCGGGCGTCGGGTTGAGCGGGATCAGGTTGACGTGCACCAGCTTGTTCTTCACCAGCTTGCCGAGCAGGTCGGCCCGCCACTCCTGGTCGTTGATGTCCTTGATCAGGGCGTACTCGATGGAGACCCGCCGCTTGGTCCTGGCGGCGTAGGCCCAGGCGGCGTCCAGCACCTCGGCGACCTTCCAGCGCGTGTTGATCGGCACCAGCGTGTCGCGCAGCTCGTCGTCGGGGGCGTGCAGGGACAGCGCGAGGGTGACCGGCAGGCCCTCGTCGGCGAGCTTGCCGATGGCCGGGACGAGGCCGACCGTGGAGACGGTGACGCCGCGAGCGGAGATGCCGAGGCCGTCGGGGGCGGGCTCCACCATGCGCCGCACCGCCGCGATGACCTGCTTGTAGTTGGCCAGCGGCTCGCCCATGCCCATGAACACCACGTTGTTCACCCGGGCGGGACCGCCGGGCACCTCGCCCGCCGCCAGCGCGCGGGCGCCCGAGACCACCTGCTCGACGATCTCGGCGGTGGACATGTTGCGGGTCAGGCCGGCCTGGCCGGTGGCGCAGAACGGGCAGTTCATGCCGCAACCGGCCTGCGAGGACACGCACATGGTCACCCGGTCGGGATAACGCATGAGCACCGACTCGACCAGCGCGCCGTCGAAGAGCCGCCACAGCGTCTTGCGGGTGGTGCCGCCGTCGGTGGTGAGCTCCTTGACCGGCGTGAGCAGCGACGGCAGCAGCGACGACAGCTTCTCCCTGGCCGCGGCGGGCAGGTCGGTCATCGCGGCCACGTCGGTGGTGAGCCGCTCGAAGTAGTGGCGGGAGAGCTGGTCGGCGCGGAAGGCCTTCTCGCCGAGCTCGGTGACGGCCGCGCGGCGGTCGGCCATGGAAAGGTCCGCCAGGTGCCGAGCCGGCTTGGCCCTGCGCGGCGCGACGAAGGTGAGCTGACCTGGCTGCTGGGACACGATCCTGCCTTTGCTGTGGTGGGTTACCGACCAGGGTAGTGAACGCCGGCCGTCGAGGTGACATTCCGTGGCAGAGCGCACGCCGCCCGGTGCTCCCGGTGCGGTAAGCCTCGCATGAGGGCGACCGGCCGATCTACAGTCTTCACGTATGGCGACTTTCCGGTCTGCTTCTGGCGAGGGGCGTACCGAGGTCGTCCTCACCGCCGGCAATCCGTACGGCAGCCGGACGCTCGTGGTCGAGCGCGACGAGGACTCCTCGGTGGCCTACCTGTGCGCGCCCGACGGCACCGTGTACGGCGCGGTGTGGCTGGCCAACCACCGGCCCGCCCCGCCCGTGGTCGACCTGGCCAGGATCAACGCCGGTCTGCCGCCGCTGATGCCCAGGGCCAACACGGTGCATCCGACCGGGCGGCGGCCGCTCGGCCAGCTCACGCCGCTCTGGTTCGAGGAGGGTGACGGGGTGGCGCTCTACGAGGAGGACGACCTGCTGGCCGTCATCCCCGGGTGGGCCGACATGAGCCGCGGCATGCCGGGCTATGCCCGTGACGCGGTGGGCGAGTCGCCGTTCGCGTGGGCGCTGTCGGAGGCGTTGGAGGGGCTGCAGCCGCGGATCGCGGGCGCCCGTTCCTACTGGCGGTGGCGATCGGCCGAAGGGTCCTGGCCGTCGTACCAGGAGCTGGTCATGGGTCATCTGGATCGGACGCTGGGCCCGGCCGGGCGCTACTGGGACGCCGGTGGCGAGCGGTTGCCGACCGTCGGCATCAGCGAGCGGCCGCCGCGCGGCAGGCGCGAGTTCACCGTGCTGTCCACGGTGGGGATGAGCTGCCAGCGGATGCCGACGGTGGAGCAGTGGATCGACGGACCCGGCGCGTACGCCCGGATCGAGCTGGCCGTCGCCACCCGCGAGGATCCGCGCGACGCCGCGCTGCTGCTGGTGTGGCTGGCGCAGTATCCCTGGCACTCGGTCACCTGGCTGGGCCACGGGCACACCGCGAAGTGGTATCACGAGCCGTCGACGTTCCCGCTGGGCTCGCAGTACTCGGGGGTGGTCATGCAGGCCGACCCACCCGGCATGCCGGACATGTCAGGATTCGCGTTCGGGGGTGAGGCCGTACGGTGGCTCTGGCTCTCCCCCGTCACCCACGACGCGCTCGAAGAGCAGCGTCGCTAGCCGCAGCTCGCCGCACGGACGTCTTCGGACGAACGGTCCTGGACGTACGTCGCTAGACGAACGTTCCTGGACGAACGTTCCTGTACGAACAACGTCAGACGAACAGCGCCAGCAGCATCCAGACCGGCACCAGCGTAGTGATCAGCGAGTCCAGCCGGTCCATCAGCCCGCCATGACCCGGCAGGATCGTGCCCAGGTCCTTGATGCCGAGATCCCGCTTGATCATCGACTCGATCAGGTCGCCCACCGTGGCCAGCGCCGCGACGAGCACGCCGATCACGGCCCCCTGCCACAGCTCCCCGCCCAGGCGCCACGTCATCAGCCACGCCCCGACGGCGACACAGGCGATGACGGACCCGGCGAACCCCTCCCAGGTCTTCTTCGGGCTGATCACGCTCATCTTGTGCCGGCCGAACAGCACCCCCGCGATGTAACCGCCGATGTCACTGGCCACGGTCACCGCGATGAACAGGACCACCCGATCGGCCCCGTCGTCAGGGGCCAGCAGCAACGCCACGAACCCGGCCAGTAACGCCGGATAGAACAGGACGAAGACCGAGGCCGTCCCATCACGGACATAACCATCGGTACCGGCGGCGAACATCCGCCAGATCAGCAGCACGAACGCGAACACCACGAACGTGCCGAGCAACCAATCCGCCCCGCCCCAGTAGGCGCCCGCCTGCATGGCCGCCAGCCCGAGCAGCGTCGGCACCACGGGCACCTGGATGCCGCGAGTCTCGAACGCCCGGATCATCTCCACCACGCCGACACCCACCGCGCCCACGACCACCAGGAGGAAAATCTCCTTGATCGTATAAACGGAGATGATGACCGAGGCGCCGAGTCCCACCCCCACCGCGATCGCGGCAGGCAGGTTTCGGCCGGTACGGCCGCCGCCGTTCGGTCCGGTGCCAGCCGTACGTTCTTCCACAGAGTCTCTCCAGAGCCACGGCCCCCGCCTTCAGGCGAGGGCCGTGCGGCGGGCCACTCAGACCTCGAGCAGCTCGGCTTCCTTGTGCTTCAGCAGCTCGTCGATCTTCGCGACGTGCTTCTGGGTGATGTCGTCGAGCTCCTTCTCAGCACGCCGGACCTCGTCCTCACCCGCCTCGCCATCCTTGATCATCTTGTCGAGGATCTCCTTGGCGGAACGGCGGATGTTGCGCACCGACACCTTGGCGGCCTCACCCTTGTTCCGGGCGACCTTGATGTACTCCTTGCGGCGGTCCTCCGAAAGCTCGGGGAACGACACACGGATCACCTGGCCGTCGTTACCGGGGTTGACGCCGAGGTCGGAGTCGCGGATCGCCCTCTCGATCGCGGCCATCGAGCCCTTGTCGTAAGGCTGAATGATGATCATCCGAGCCTCGGGCACATGAAACGAGGCCAACTGCTGGATCGGCGTCTGCGTACCGTAATACTCGGCGCTGATCTTGTTGAACATCGAGGGGGTGACCCGGCCCGTCCGAATGCTCGCGAAGTCTTCCTTCGCCACCGAAACGGCCTTGTCCATCTTCTCCTCGGCTTCGAGGAGGGTTTCGTCGATCACAGCGGCTCCCTGTCTACTAGCTGGCGGTATCGGGCTCGCGCCCTCATTTGCCTGCGGGACTCACCAGCGTGCCGATTTTCTCACCGCGGACCGCTCGCAGGATGTTGCCCTCACCCATGAGGTCGAAGACCACGATCGGCAGGTCGTTGTCCTTGCACAGGCTGATCGCGGTGGCATCCATGACCGCGAGGTCACGCATCAGCACCTCGCCGTAATCAAGATGGTCGAAGCGCACCGCGTCGGGGTTCTTGCGTGGGTCGGAGTCGTAGATCCCGTCCACCTGGGTTCCCTTGAGCAACGCCTCGGCGCCGATCTCCAGGGCTCGCTGGGACGCCGCGGTGTCGGTGGAGAAGTACGGCGACCCCAGGCCCGCGCCGAAGATCACCACACGCCCCTTCTCCAGATGCCTGATCGCCCTGCGCGGCAGGAACGGCTCGGCGACCTGCTGCATGGTGATGGCCGTCTGGACCCGGGTCTCGATGCCCCGCCGCTCAAGGAAGTCCTGCAGCGCGAGACAGTTGATGACCGTCCCCAGCATCCCCATGTAGTCGGCCCTGGCCCGGTCCATGCCGCCCTGGGACAGCGTCGCGCCGCGGAACATGTTGCCGCCGCCGACCACCACCGAGACCTGCACGCCCTCGCGCACCGCCTCGGCGATCGAATCGGCCAGGTGGTCCACCACGGCCGGATCGATGCCCAGCGGGTCGCCGCCGGCGAACGCCTCACCCGACAGCTTCAACATCACCCGCTTCCAGCGCAGCGGACTCTGGTAGGGCACCGGGTCTGACTGGCTCGGCTCGTTCGGGGACTGGTTCGGAGTCTCGTTCGGGGACGGAGAGTCCGCCGACGTGGCGGGCTCCTGGCTGTCCTGCACGGCGGCGGCCTCCCTCTCTAGGCGGTTCGATGGGTCGGAAATTCGCTCAAGCCTAAGCCTGGCCGACCTTGAACCTGACGAACGCGAGAACCTGCACGCCGTTCTCCTCGGCGTACTTGCCCACGCTCTTCTTGCTGTCCTTGACGAACTGCTGCTGGAGCAGGGTGAAGTCCTTGTACCAGCCGTTGATCCGGCCATCGACGATCTTGCCGATCGCGGCCTCGGGCTTGCCCTCCTCACGCGTCATCTCCTCGAAGAGCTTGCGCTCCTTCTCGACGACGTCGACGGGGACGGCAGCGGCCTTCAGATACTGGGGAGCCATCGCGGCGGCGTGCTGCGCGATGTCCTTGGCCACCTCGGTGTTCGGCTTGTCGAGCTGTACGAGCACGCCGACGGCCGGCGGCAGCGCCGGGTCGGTGCGGTGCATGTACGCGCCGATGTAGCCGCCCTCGAGGACCGCGAAACGGCGGATCTCGATCTTCTCGCCCAGCGCGGCGTTGGCCTCGTCAAGGTGCTCCTTGACGGTCTTGCCGTCGAAGGAGGACTCGAGCAGGGCCGGGACGTCGGCCGGCTTGGTCTCCAGCACGTGCGCGACCACCTGCGCGGCAAGCTCCTGGAAGCGCTCGCCCTTGGCCACGAAGTCGGTCTCGCAGTTGACCTCGACCAGCGCGGCGGAGGAGTCACCGTCCTGCTTGAGCGCGACCAGGCCGTTGGAGGCGGTGCGCGTCTCGCGCTTGCCCACGTCCTTGGCACCCTTGAGGCGGAGGAGCTCGATGGCGCGGTCGAAGTCGCCCTCAGACTCCTCCAGAGCCTTCTTACAGTTCATCATGCCGGCAGCGGTGATCTCGCGAAGCCGCTTGACGTCGGCCATGTTCACGGAAGCCATTGCTTTTTCCTTGTGGGATTTCGTCGTGGATCGGGTGGGCGCCGGGATCCGGGCCCACCCTCTGTTGGTACGACACCGCGTGCCGTACAGGAAGCTCTTACTCGACCTGAGGCTGCGATTCGTACGATCCGAGCCCGGAGGCCCTTGACCGCTGGAACCCGCGTCTCCGGCTTACACTGACCACTGGCCTGTAGGTGGACCCTTGCCTTCGGACCAGGCCTGCCCTGCCGTCGGGCCTGCCCTGCCGTCGCTGAGCCCTGCCCGCGCCGCTGACGTCCTGGTTCGACTGGACCCTGCGGCCCGGCCTTGCCCCTCGCCGTCGTACCGGACTCGGCCCGTCCAAGGCATGTCCGTGGCCCGGGTTTCACCCCGAGCCACGGACGCCCCGGACCATGGCGCGAGATCGTCAGGCCTGCTGCGGGGTCTCGTCCTCGGCCTTGACCTCGGCCTTGACCTCGGCCTCGTCCTCAGCCTTCGCCTCGGCGGGAGCCTCGACCTCAGCCTCGGCGGGAGCCTCAGCGGCAGCCTCGGCCGGAGCCTCGGTCACGGTCTCGGCGGCGGCCTGCTCGCCGGTGCCCTGCTCGATGAGCTCGCGCTCCCACTCGGCCAGCGGCTCGGCCGCGGCCGGCTTCTCGTCGCCGCGAGCGGCACCCGAACGAGCCATCAGACCAGCGGCGACACCATCGGCGACCACCCTGGTGAGCAGGCCGACGGCGCGGATGGCGTCGTCGTTGCCCGGGATCGGGTAGTCGACCTCGTCGGGGTCGCAGTTGGTGTCGAGGATCGCGACGACCGGGATGCCAAGCTTCTTGGCCTCGCTGATCGCGATGTGCTCCTTCTTGGTGTCCACGATCCACACCGCGCTGGGCACGCGGCCCATGTCGCGGATGCCGCCGAGGGTGCGCTCAAGCTTGTCCTTCTCGCGCCGGCGCATGAGGAGCTCCTTCTTCGTGAGCCCCGAAGCGGCGACGTTGTCGAAGTCGAGCTCCTCGAGCTCCTTCAGACGCTGAAGCCTCTTGTGCACGGTGGAGAAGTTGGTGAGCATGCCACCCAGCCAGCGCTGGTTCACGTACGGCATGCCGACCCGAGCGGCCTGCTCGGCGATGGCCTCCTGGGCCTGCTTCTTGGTGCCGATGAACAGGATCGTGCCGCCGTGGGCGACGGTCTCCTTGACGAAGTCGTACGCACGGTCGATGAACGACAGCGACTTCTGCAAGTCGATGATGTAGATGCCGTTGCGCTCGGTGAAGATGAAGCGCTTCATCTTCGGGTTCCAGCGCCGAGTCTGGTGCCCGAAGTGGACACCGCTCTCGAGGAGCTGTCGCATGGTTACGACGGGGGCCATGTGCTGGTCCTCCATGTCTGGGCGCCCATGATTCGGGCGCGATTCTCGGTTGTGTCGCGACAGCCGGCGGGCTGTCGCCCTGATGCCCCGGAACCGCTCCAGCCAGGCCGTGGCCTGGACCGAAGGTGCGATCCCTGGACGGGGCATGCGAAGTCGGCCTGCGAAGACAGGCCACCGAAAAGTCTACCTCCCACACGAGCCCCACCTGACCGTTCAGGTCAACCAGCGCGCCACCCCCGCAAATCCCCCGCGCCCCAGACGTAGTGATCCCGAATCGGCTGGGATCGAGGTTCGGCACGTGGACGGTTCGCTCTGACGCTCACCCGTCGGGGCCAGCACCGTGATCTTCGCTGGGCAGCCCGGGGATCGGCCGCTTGGCGTGAGGGAACAGGTTCACCTGCGCCTCTGCCACCCTCGCCCCGGGCGGCGCGTCCTCCTCGCTGCGGTAACGAGCCCGGTACGGCGCCAGCAGCTTCTCGATCTCTTCGCTGAGCCGCGCCATCTCCGTCGTGTCGAGCCGCAGCAAAGTCCGGTCGAACCGGGTCACATCACGCCACTCATCGGGCTCCTGCGCAACGGCGGCCAAGGCTCGTTCCAGTTCGCCGTCGGCGTCCCTGCGCACTGCCCGGATCAGCAGATTCTTCGCCTCACGGACATCCGGCTGATCACCCGGAGCGACGCCGATCACCAGCCGTCTATCCGTGGCCCTCCACAGCCGCTCACGAGCATCACTCCTGGGCGGCGCATCCTCCACGAACCCGTACTTGGCCAGCATCCGCAAGTGATAACTGGCCGCGCTCGGCGTGATCCCAGCGATCTCGGCCACCTCGGTAGCGGTGGCGCTGCCGTCGGCTCCAAGCCGGTTCAGAATCGCCAGTCTGGCCGGATGAGCGAGAGCCCGCATCGCTTTGGGATCAGTGAGCCCATCCCTGTCCTGCTCCATGCGCCAAAGGTACCCGGACACACATCGTGAAGGGTTGCCTTCAGAACTCCGAAGGATTACCTTCATAGTTATGAAGCGTCTCTTTCACATCTTGGTGACCGACCCCGGCAATCGCCTCACCTCGGACGACACCTCCCAGGCGCACTGAGGAATCCATGACTCCTCACCCTCCACGCCCGAACCATCCGGCCTTGAACACACCCGAGCCCCTCCACGCCGTCCCCCTACGCAAGCAGCGCGACTACCGCCTGCTCTGGTCGGCCCGCACGATCTCGATCACCGGCTCCGAGGTGTCCAAGCTCGCCGTCCCCTTGACCGCGGTCACCCTGCTGGCCGCCTCCCCGTCCGAGATGGGCCTCCTGACGGCCGCGTCCTTCGTGCCCGCCTTGCTGTTCGGCCTCCACTCAGGCGTGCTCGCCGACCGGCTGGTCCGCCACCGGCCGCTGATGATCGCCTGCGAACTGGTCGCCGCGGCAGCAGCCGCGTCGGTCCCGCTGGCCTGGCTTCTCGGCGGCCTGAACGTAACCTGGCTCATCATCGTGGCCCTGATCATCGGTACCGCCGGAGTGATGTTCAGAGCCGCGAACTTTCCGCACATAGCCGCGGTCGTCCCGCCAGAGCAGCGAACAGATGCCATGGCCGGTTTCAACGCCTCCTACTCAGTCGCCTCGGTCAGCGGCCCGGGACTCGCCGGCCTGTTGGTGCAGACACTCACGGCACCTTTCGCCGTGCTCGCAGAGGCCCTGTCCTTCCTGGCATCAGCCCTGCTCCTGCGCGCTATCCGTACCCCGGAGAAGAACGAGCCGGCCCCCTCCCACGGCATGTGGCGCGACGTCGTGGAGGGGCTGCGTGCCAGCGCCACCCATCCGGTCCTGCGCGCCCTGCTGGGCGCAGGCGTGACCATCAACTTCTTCGCCATGGCGTACACGGCTGTGTACATGCTCTACATGCTGAAGACCCTGGACATCCCTCAGTTGATGATCGGCATACTCATCGCGCTCAGCGGCCTCGGCGGCCTGCTGGGCGCCTGGTCCACCGCCCGCCTGGCCAAGCGGTACGGCGAGAACCGGATCCTGCTCGTCTCCGTGCTGTTCTTTCCCATCGAGATCCTGGCGGTAGGCCTCCTGGACGGGCCGCTCTGGTGGAAGCTCTCGGTCCTCGCCCTGACAGGCACGATCACCGGCGGCATCGTCGTCGCCTTCGCCACCTGCATGGGCGCCATCGTCCTTCGCGACACCACCCCCCAGTTGAGAGGCCGCGTCAACGCCACCATGACCTTCGCCGTCCAGGGCGTCATGGCCCTGGGCGGCGTGACCGGCGGCTTCCTCGCCGAACTGCTCGGCCTACGCCCGGTCATCCTCATCTGCGCGGCCGGCATCGCCATGAGCACCATCTGGATCTGGACTTCGCCCCTACGCCGACTTCCACCCACGAGCGACGACGAGCTCACGAACAACAGAATCTACCGCTAGGTCCCGCCTCCACTTCCTGCTCTGCTGGCGCACGGAAAAGGGTCGCTGATGACGCTGCTCCTGCCGGCCATCACGCGATAATACCTGGACAAAGGTTATTCAATGGCACGCTTCGGATTATTCTTTGCGGGAAGGCATTCTCGCATGACCAACGATTATGGGCCCACTGCCGATGACCTGCTGCATCACGCCCAAAAGTTCCTTCAACTGGCGACCCTGCTCAAATACGACAAGGACTTCGAGGGGAAGTTCAGCGCCGCCAGTCGTATGGGCGACGAGGAACAGGTGCAGAGCCTGCTCGCGCCGCTAGGAATAAAGGGGGCGACAGTCATGGCGGAAGGCGTTCGTCACAGCCCCGGGGTGTGCGAACACTGCTGGACCTATCAAGGCAAGCAACACTGTATGCCCATCTGCAGGTAGCGAATTTTATTCGCTGAAGCAACTCATGGCTCTGGCGCTTGACCAGTCGCAACCCTACCGCCACGATCCCTGGGTGCCGCGCCATCGTCGGATCACTTGTCCACAGACAGCTGATGCTCCATTGATTCATCCACAGAATCGCGTTCGCCTCAGTTCGCCATCCGGCGTGCGCCACATACTCTCCGCATGTACGTTGCCCCAGCCTCCGACAACGCCTCCCGTCTCCTTGCAGGCTGCTCCTCCCGCCCCTATCAGAGACCCGGCTTCCACTGCGCTTCACCCAGCCACCACAACGCCATTACGAACCAGCACGCCAAATCACTCATAACCATATTTCGCACTGCGTGCCCTTATTTCCCCACAAACCACCCTTCCTCCCTCACGACAAGACGTGATCGTCTCTCGTTCGAGTCCCGAATGCGCGTCATCGTGATGGCCACTACCCTCCTGATCGTTTCCTCCCTCCTCTCCCCGATCCCAGCGATGTCAGCAACGCCCGTAACGGCGGCACCCTCAACCTGGCAGTGGCCTCTCAACGGATCTCCGCGAATCCTGCGCCGCTTCGCCCCGCCGCCCGAACCATGGCTGACCGGCCACCGCGGCGTCGACCTCGCCGCGACCGTCGCAGCCCCCGTCCTGGCCGCAGGTCAAGGCACCATCGGCTACGCCGGCTCGGTAGGTGGTCGAGGCGTCGTCACCGTGGACCATCCGGGCGGCCTGCGCACGACCTATCTCCCAGTCGCCGCCGCAGTACGATCGGGCGATGCGGTCTCCCCAGGCGACCGTCTGGGCATCGTCGAGCCGGGTTCCCCCCACTGTCCTGAGTCCTGCCTGCACTGGGGACTTCGCAGGGCCTCGGCTTACCTGGATCCCCTACTGCTGCTGGGGCGCGCCCGCATCCGCCTCTTGCCGTACTGGCACGCAATGCCGCCCCCGACCATCACCCCAACCCCACCGACCGCCACCTCCACGCCCGCTCCTAGCCCTCACCGCCCCTTGGACGATCACACACGTGGCCGCGGTGATCTCGCGGGTGACGCTGCCGCCCCGGTCGAGGTCGCGCGTCTCGACGAAAAGAAGCGGCCTTCACACCAACCCCTCGCCCCCGCCAAGCCAGTGCGGCACCGCACCACCGCCCCTGTCGCAGCACTCGGCCATTTCTCGCCGCGCTCCGCCGCGACCCCCATGCTCTCCGCCCTCGGCATCGCGGCACTCCTGGCCGTGCTGATCCTGCTCACCCTGCTCCGCTACCTGATGCGCACGAACAGATCCCCACGTGATCCAGTAGGCGGGAGACACTCCGCTAGAAGCGATCACCCGGCCATGACAGACGACCGCTGCCATACGACAGGTCAGCACCGAAAGCCCCGACGCAGACGGCCACGCCGAAAGTGAGCCCAACCACCGGCGAAGCACGCCGAACAGCGCACCACTGACCGCTTACACACCGCCGCACGAGCGGATGAACGCACCGGCGTAGAACGATCATGCGGACCCGCCGACCACCCGCCCCAGTCATACGCGGCGGCAGATCTCACGCCCTGGGATGAGCCTGCCGATAAGCACTGCGAAGACGCTCGATCGAGACGTGGGTGTACACCTGCGTGCTGCTCAGCGAAGCGTGTCCCAGCAACTCCTGAACGCTACGCAAGTCCGCACCACCCTCAAGCAGGTGCGTGGCCGCACTGTGCCGCAATCCGTGGGGCCCCATGTCCGGAGCACCTTCGACCCGCCGCACCCGGGCATGCACCACCCGCCGCACCGTCCCCGCGTCGATCCGCCCGCCCCGCACACCGAGAAACAACGCCGGCCCCGACCCCGTACGCACCCACAGCGGTCTGCCGTGCACGCACCACCTGTCCAGCGCCCGTAGAGCAGGTCCCCCGAACGGCACCGACCGCTCCTTACGTCCCTTCCCCAGCACCCGTACGACACGACGCTCGCGATCCACGTCATCCACGTCCAGCCCGCACAGTTCGCTCACCCGGATGCCCGTGGCGTACAGCAGCTCCAGCAGAGCCTGGTCTCGCAGGTCCCGCGGCTCCCCCTCCGACGGCGCGTCGAGCACTTCCCGAGCCTGCCCCTGGTCGAGCACGGCGGGCAGCCGCCGAGGCGCCTTGGCCGTCCCCAGCAGCAGTCCCGGATCGTTCGGCAACCAGCCCTGCCGGTGACAGAAGGCACTGAAGGTCCTGATGCAAGCGGTCCTCCGCGCGAGCGTGGCCCTCGCCTTGCCCGCATCATGCTGCTCGGCCAGCCACCCGCGCAGCGCGGTGACATCGACACCGTCGAGGTGTCCGGCCAGGTAGTCGAGCAGAGCCGTCACATCTCCTATATACGCCCGAACCGTATGAGGGGACATATCCCGCTCGAACCGCAGATGCGCCTCGAACGCACTCAGCACCTCGTCAACGTCAAGATCCACGCGTCTCTCCGTTACCTAAGGCTTCACAGATCATTCTGCCAGGACCCCTTATTCCGCCACGGGGTGGAGGTATGCCTGTTCGGCGGTCGTATGCCCATGCGGCGGTCGCAGGAGGGGTGTGTCCGATCCACGGCGTTCGCTATCTCTCCGTACGGCCCCTCGCAGGATGCCTCCTGTCATCGGCCACCGCGGCCCGACGCGCAGACGGTGCGGATCAGATCATCGGCGACGCGCTCGAACGGCCCGGGGCGGGAAGGAAACTCATATGCGCAGGGTGGTTCGACTGAGTATGGTGCTTGTCATGTCGAGCCCAGAGGCATCCAAGGTGGGGGCTTTCGGTCACCCGTCAGCCCCCTGAACCCCACTGAGTGGTCCTGCACTGCTGCACGATGGCGGCAGATGGCAGGAGTAGTCGGGCCGCTGACCGCGGTGACGAGACGTCTCAGCTGATCTCTCATCACCTCGGAGTCTCTCGATGCCTCTACCTCTCTATCTGCTTGCCGTGGCGCTCTTCGCCATGGGCACGTCAGAGTTCATGCTCGCCGGCCTGCTGCCGGACATCGCCGCAGATATCGGCGTTCCGGTTGCGACGGCGGGGCTTCTCACCTCAGCCTTCGCCATCGGCATGGTCGTAGGCGCCCCGCTCATGGCGGCACTTACGCGCCGGTGGCCTCGACGATCCGGCCTGCTGGCCTTCCTCGGCCTGTTCCTGGTCGCACACGTCCTCGGCGCCTGCACGGGCAGCTTCACAGTTCTGCTCGTCAGCCGCATCATCGCGGCGCTCGCCAGCGCCGGCTTCCTGGCGGTCGCGCTCACCGCAGCCACTGAACTGGTCCCTCCCGACCGAAAAGGCCGGGCCCTCTCCGTCTTGCTGGCCGGCACTACGGTCGCCACCATCGCAGGCGTCCCCGCCGGCGCCCTACTCGGGACACTGATCGACTGGCGCGCCACCTTCTGGGGGATGGCGATGTTGTGCCTCCCCTCGGCGCTCGGCGTAGTGTCTGGCATCCCCGCCAAAGCAGAGCGTGGAATCACCACTGAAATAGATCGTGGGATCGCCGCCGAAACAGTGCACGGCATACCCGCCAAAGCAGAGCGCGGGATCACCGCCGAAGTAGATCGTGGGAGCGCCGCCGAAACAGGTGGCATCCTCGCCAGAACAGAACGACCAGATGAGCTGGCAGGCCCGGATCTACGTCGGGAGCTCACTGCATTACGGCGTCCGCGACTGCTGCAGGTCCTGCTGCTGGGTGCCCTGGTGAACGCCGCGACGTTCGGCACTTTCACCTTCCTCGCTCCCATCGTCACCGATGTCGCTGGGCTGGATCCGCTGTGGGTCTCTGTCGTGCTGGTGCTGTTCGGCCTGGGATCCTTCGTCGGCGTCACCGTCGCCGGGCGGCTGTCCGACCAGCGGCCCGATGTCGTTGTCGCCGTCGGCGGGCCGTTGCTGCTCGGCGGCTGGGTCACGCTCGGCCTCACCGCGTCCGACCCGATCGCGCTGCTGATCCTTGCCTTCACCCAGGGTGCGCTCTCCTTCGGCCTCGGGAGCACGCTGATCGCACGCGTGTTGTACGAGGCCGCGGAAGCGCCGACCATGGCCGGCTCCTACGCCACCGCTGCCCTCAACGTCGGGGCTACCGCTGGTCCCGTGATCGCCGCCGCCACGTTGAACACGTGGTTGGCCGACCTGGGACCCGTCTGGACCAGTAGCGCCCTGGTCGCGGTCGCACTCCTTCTCACCCTGCCCTTCCGTCAGACCTTCGATCGCAGCGAAACATGAGGGGAGGATGCGACAAGGCATCGCAACGCGCCGTTGAACATCGAACTTGATCTTAGCTACGGTGGTGGCGCTTGAGGCGAAGCGCTGACAGGCTCGGTATCGGCGATCTTGGGTGACTCACCAAGGATCTGGCGACCCCTGGTGTGCCCTTCGCCTGACGTGCCCCCTGGCTCGCCCCGCTGACTTGATCAGAAGCCTGTCCGCCGCCACCGGTCACGTCCACCGGCGTGACTCCTCACAGATGCGTCCACGCGGCGCCTTCGCCCAGGTTCAACTCGTACGCCTGTCGCACCGCCTCCTCGACCCTCAAGGACCAGGTGCACCGCGAGCCTCGTGGGATACATCGCGCCAGCCCGGTCCACGGCCTACACGACCGGCATCGCCCCTCCCCTGGGGGATGCGGATTCAGTGGTGGGGAACTGGTCAGGGTCGGTGGGCGGTGGGGTGTGGTCGGTAGGGGCGGAGGGTGGGGGTGTGTTGAGGGCGAGGGTTTCTTGGGCTTTGGGGTAGACCGGGGAGGCGGTTCGGCGGGTGCGCCAGCCCTTGGGTACGCGTTCGATGTAGCCGGCCGCCGCCAGGCCGCCGAGGGCGCTCAGGACCGTGTTGAGGTCGACGCCGGCGGCCACCGCTATCGAGGCGGGGCCTGCGCCGCCTCTGGCGGGGACGGCGTCCAGAACTCTCCTGGTGGATTCCGAGAGGGCGTCTCTCGGCAGGGCAGGGGCTCTGCGGAGTGGGGCCAGGTCGTCGCCCATGACGCCTACCAGGTCGATCAGCTCCTCAGGTGAGGTGACGCAGGTGGCCTTCTGGTCGCGTAGGAGTCTGTGGCAGCCGGCTGACTGTGCGGAGGTGATGGGACCGGGCACGGCTGCCAGGTGTCGTTTCAGGGACAGCGCGTGGGTGGCGGTGTTGAGTGCGCCGCTGCGCAGGGCCGCTTCGACGACGACCGTGCCTCTGGACAGGGCGGCGATCAGGCGGTTTCTGATGAGGAAGCGCGCTCTGGTGGGGTGGACGCCCGGCGGGCATTCGCTGACGATCACGCCCTGGTCCCGGACGGCGGCGAACAGGGCGTGGTGTTCGGAGGGGTAGGCGATGTCAACGCCGCAGGCCAGGACGACAACGGTGGGTGATTCCGAGGCCAGGACGCCTCGGTGGACCGCGCCGTCTATGCCGAATGCGCCCCCTGAGACCACGGTCCATCCAGACTCACTCAGGCCGACACCGAACTGGGCCGCGACGTGCGCACCGTAGGCGGTGGCGGCCCGAGCGCCGACCACGGCCACCGAGCGCAGGCAGGAGAAGCGCAGGTCGGCTGAGCCGTGCAGCCACAG
Organism: Nonomuraea glycinis; assembly: GCF_035920485.1. GTDB lineage: Bacteria > Actinomycetota > Actinomycetes > Streptosporangiales > Streptosporangiaceae > Nonomuraea > Nonomuraea glycinis. Next base: position 4,985,057 of record NZ_CP109166.1, on the reverse strand, counting down.
GCCGAGCGGTCGGGCAGCACCCAGCTGGTCAAGCTGGGTGGGCCATTCGGCGTCGCCCGGGATGATCAGCCGCGCCCCGGATCGCTCTCCCGCCACCAGGTCGGACACGGGATCCGAGGCAGTCAGGCGCGCGAGCCAGGTGCTCAGGCGCCTGCCCAGGTCCGCGGGGCGCTCCTCAGCGGCTTCCCTTGCCGCGAAGTCGGGCGGGAGGGTGCGGGCGCGGATGGCCTCCACTGCCTGTACGGCGCCGCAGCGGGAAACGAAGCGGCCCATGACCGTGTCCCCGACATCGGCCGCGCGCATGAGGGCGGCTCGTGCCTCATGCTCAGGGGTGCTGCTCAAGGATTCCTCCGGAGTATGGATGCTGCGCCACCGCGCGAGCGGTGCGGGAACGACATGGGAGAGGCGACCGCGCGGAGTGTGCCCACCTGAGGAGAAACGACCGCACGAGTACGCACCTGACACGAGTACGCAGCTGAGAGGCGCGCGACCACGCGGGTGCACACCATGAGAGGGCGACCGCGCGAGTCCACGCATGAGGGGCGGCATCGCGGAGGCGTGATGGGCGGGTGGGTCATCCCGACATCCCCAGCCACAGGGCCAAGGCCGCCGATGTCTCTGCCTCGTCGGGGTGATCCTTGCCGGCCAGATCCGTCAAGGTCCAGGCCACTCGCACCACCCGGTCCAGCCCCCGGGTGCTCAGCGTGCCCGAGTCCAGGCAAGTGGTGATGGGCTTCATGGCAGCCTCGGACGGCCGGAAGCGGGTGTGCAGTGCCGAGGACGGGATCTCGGCGTTGGTCCGCCACGGGGTCCCGTCGAAGCGGGCGGCCGCTCGCTCGCGGGCCAGCAGGACCCGCGCGGCGACCGTCGCGCTCGTCTCGACGAACTGCCGGTCCGCCATCAGCTCACGCCGCGACGACCGCGCGACGGTGACCTTCATGTCGATGCGGTCGAGCAACGGTCCCGAGAGTCTGCCCAGGTAGCGGCGTCTGAGCGTGGGAGTGCACTGGCAGCCGCCGCTCTGGTCCTGGGGCTGGGCGCAGGGGCAGGGGTTGGCCGCGAGCACCAGGATGAACCTGGCCGGGAAGGTGACCGAGCCCGCCGACCTGGCCACCGTGACCTTGCCCGACTCCAGGGGCTGGCGCAGGGAGTCCAGCACGTGCCGGGGGAACTCCGGCGCCTCGTCCATGAACAGCACGCCCCGGTGGGCCAGGGAGACCGCGCCGGGGCGGACGACGGTGCTGCCGCCGCCGATGATCGCCGCCGCGGTCGCCGTGTGGTGCGGGCTGACGAAGGGGGGTCTGTCGATCGTGGGGCTGTCGGGTGGCAGCACCCCCGCCACGGAGTGGATGGCCGTCACTTCCAGCGCGTGGTCGAGATGGAGCCGCGGCAGGAGGGTGGGCAGGCGCTCCGCCAGGAGGGTCTTGCCCGTGCCGGGCGGGCCCAGCATCCAGAGGTTGTGGTTGCCCGCGGCGCAGACTTCCAGGGCGCGGCGGGCGACCGGCTGGCCGACCACGTCGGCCAGGTCCACGGTGGGGACGGCAGCGGAGCGGGGTGGGCTCGGGGCGTCCTGGACGGGGTACCGGGGCGGGTCGTCTCCTCTGCGCAGCCACTCCACGAGCTGGCGCAGGTCGGCGACCGGCACCACCTTCACGTCGGGGACCAGAGCCGCCTCCGCCGCGTTGGCGGCCGGGACCACCACGGTGACCTCCGGGTGCTCGGCGGCGCCCAGGACCGCGGGGAGCACGCCACGCACCGGCCTGAGGCGCCCGTCCAGGCCCAGCTCGCCGAGGAAGAACGGCCCGGCGACGCGCTCGGCGGGGACGAATCCGGCGGCGCCCAGGATGGCCACGGCGATGGCCAAGTCGAACTGACTGCCTCGCTTGGGCAGGCTGGCCGGGAACAGGCTCACCGTGATGCGGGCGTCCGGCCACGGGTAACGGCTGTTGACCACCGCCGACCTGACCCGCTCGCGGGCCTCGCTCAGGGCCGTGTCGGGCAGGCCGATGAGATGGATGCCCGCCATGCCGTTGCCCACATCGGCCTCGACCTCGACCGTGCGGCCGGTGACGCCGACCAGCGTGACGCTGCGGGTGCGTGCGACGGCCATCTAGCTCGCCCCCCGCACGTGCCGCAGGGAGAAGTCACCCGCGAAGCGTTCGAGCGCGATCACGTCGACCCGGACTCCGGCGAAGACGCGGGGCTGACCGGCGAGCCATCGGGCGGCCAGGACCCTCAGGCGGGCCACCTTGGCGGGTCGCACGGACTCCAGCGCCGTGCCGTGGGAGCTGCTCGACCGGGTCTTCACCTCGACGACCACCAGGCTGGGGCCGTCCTCGGCGATGATGTCTATCTCGCCGTAGCGGCAGCGCCAGTTACGCTCGATGATCGTCATGCCCTCGGCCTGCAGATAGGCCGCGGCGAGTTGCTCGCCGTGCCTGCCGAGTTCGTTCCTCGCGGCCATGTGCCACCTCCGGGCACTGACCTTCGCTCACTTCGACAAGATCATCGGCGGCCGAGCGTCATTCTGGGGATAACCGAAGCCGATCCCCCGGAGGCTGTGGACAAGACGGTCCGGCGCGAGCCAGACCGTCCAGCTAGCCCGAGAAGCCCTCCTTCGGCATCTCCAGGTCGGCCTTGGCCAGCTCTTCGACGTTGACATCCTTGAACGTAACGACTCGGACATTCTTCACAAAACGCGCGGGTCGGTACATATCCCAAACCCAGGCGTCCTGCATCTTCACGTCGAAGAACACGTCACCGTTCTCGGCGGTGCGTACGTCCAGGTCGACGGAGTTGGTGAGGTAGAAGCGCCGCTCCGTCTCCACGACGTAGGTGAACAAACCGACGACATCGCGGTATTCGCGGTAAAGCTGCAGCTCCATCTCGGTTTCGTATTTTTCGAGATCCTCTGCGCTCATCGCGGTCCTCCTGTCGTACCGGTCCCCCGGTGTGCCCGCTCAGGCAACCCCGGCCCCCATTTCATTCTCGCCCATCTGTCTGGCCACCGTAACGAAGGAGTAGCGGTGGTGCGCGCACGGGCCGTGCGTCTCCAGTGCCAGGCGATGCTGTCGCGTGATGTACCCCTTGTGATCGGCGAAACCGTACAGCGGAAAGTCGCCGTCCAGCGCGACCATCAGCCGGTCCCTCGTCACCTTGGCCACGATCGACGCGGCCGCCATGCAGGCGGCCACCTGATCCCCCTTCCACACTGCCAGCGACGGCGCCGGAAGGCCCGGCACCGGAAAGCCATCCGTGAGGATGTACCCAGGGTCACACGACAACCGCGCCACGGCTCGCCGCATTCCCGAGATGTTGCACTTGTGGAGTCCCGTGGCGTCGATCTCCTCGGCGGGAATGATGACGACGCCGACGTGGGCGGTGGCCATGATCTCGTCGTACAGTCGTTCGCGCACCGGCGGCGAGAGCAGCTTGGAGTCCGCGAGCCCGTCGATCCGCCTGCGCAGGATGACGGCCGCGACGACCAGCGGACCGGCGCAGGCCCCGCGCCCGGCCTCGTCCACGCCCGCGATGGGCGTCAGGCCGCGGCGGGCCAGCGCCCGCTCGTAAGCGTAGAGTCCGGAATCGCGGCGAACGACGCTCGGTCGAGGGCGGAACGCAACTGTCATGACACAGGAAGCGTACGCCCCAAACGCCGCAAACCGCGACCGGAAGTGCTCGCTACTCGACCTTGGCGAAACTCTCGGGCTTGGTGAAGATCAAGCCCCGTGACAGCGGCCAGTAGCGCACCACCGCCGTGCCGACGACCGCGTCCACCCCGATGAACCCGCCGCCCGGCTCCTCCATGTGGCTGCGCGCGTCGGCCGAGGAGCTGCGGTGGTCTCCCATCAGCCAGAGCTTGCCCGGCGGCACCGTGACGTTGAAGTCATCACCTGAGGGGAAGTCACGCGGGTAGAGATAGGACGACTCGTCGAGCGGCTTGCCGTTGATCGTGATGCGCTTGTCGTCGTCACAGCAGACGACCTTGTCACCGCCGACGCCGATCACCCGCTTGATGGTGTCCTCGCCGTTCCAGCCCTTGAACACCACGATGTCACCCCGCTCGGGCGGCCCCGCGAGCTTGTTGACGAACACCCGGTCGTTGACCTTGAGGGTGTTCTCCATCGACTCCGAGGGGATCCAGAAGGAGCCGACCACGAAAGCCTGCAGCAGCAGCGCGATCCCCACGCCCATCAGCAGCATGATGATCGTCTCGCGGATGCCGCCCTTTTTCTTCTTCTCCACGCCCTGCGCCTTCTTGGTGACGGCCATCAACGCCTTGCCCTGACCCACCGCCGCCGGATCACCAGCACCGGCGCGGCCAGCGCGAACCCGGCGACCAGCGGAACCGACCCGCCGAGCGCCTGCAGGGCCGGCTGGGCGAACGTGTCGGGGATGGGGATCGAGGTGGCCCGCGCGAAGGGCCAGACGATCACGAAGGCCCGCCCGATGACCTGGCTCACGGGGATGGACCCGCCCCCGGGGTCGCCCGTGTGGGAGCGCGAGTCCAGCGAGACCTGGCGGTGGTCGCCCATCACCCACAGGCGGTTGGGCGGCACCGTGATGTCGAAGTTCTCCCCGGACGGCAGGTTGCCCGGATAGAGGTAGCTCGTCTCGTCGATCGGCACGCCGTTGACCGTGATGCGATGGGCCGAGTCACAGCACTTGACGTGGTCGCCGCCGACGCCGATGACCCGCTTGATGTAGTCCTTCTCACCGGGGACCACGCCGAACGCGGTGCCCACCCAGCGGAAGAAGCCCGCGACGGGGTTGGCCGGCTCTTCGACCTGGAACTCGCCGTCCCAGGAGTCGACGCCGGAGAAGACGACCACATCGCCGCGCTCGATGTCGCGCGTGTGGTAGACCAGCTTGTTTACCAGCACCCGGTCGTTGGTCAGGAGAGTGTTCTCCATCGACTCGGAGGGAATGTAGAAGGCCTGGATGACGAAGGTCTTGATGATCAACGCCAGCGCGAGCGCCACAACGACCAGGACGGGGAGCTCTTTCCAGAACGACCCCTTCTTCTCTTTCTTCCCGTCTTCTGCCGGCTTCTGAGCCTCTTCGGCGACCACGTCCACCTCGTCCTCGACAGGGCGGCGCGCCGCGCCGTGCTCCTGGCCCTCGCTAGTCATTGTTGACGAGCCTAGATGATGCGCAGGCCCGACAAGCCTCGACCGACGTTACAGCGGGCATGAGTCGCTCCGCATAAAGGAAACGACCCTGCAAAAGCCGAATGGCCCGCACGCCAGGCGGGCCATCCGGAAGAACATTCGCGTTACTTGGCGGGCGTGGCGTCACGCTTCTCGCGAATGCGAGCGGCCTTGCCGCGCAGGTCGCGCATGTAGTAAAGCTTGGCGCGGCGCACGTCGCCTCGGGTCACGAGCACGATCTTCTCGATGACCGGGCTGTGCACCGGGAAGGTCCGCTCGACGCCGACGCTGTAGCTGACCTTACGGACGGTGAAGGTCTCGCGGGCGCCACTGCCCTGGCGGCGCAGCACGAATCCCTTGAAGACCTGGACACGCGAGCGGTTGCCTTCGACCACTCGTACGTGAACCTCGAGCGTGTCGCCGGGCCGGAAGTCCGGCACGTCGCTACGCAGGGTCGACTTCTCGAGCTCCTGGATCTTCGTGTGCATGAGAGCTTTTCCTCAAGTCTCGTGAGCACGCGGAGGTCCACCCGGCCTGAAGCTCGCGGCGGACACGCCTGCTGATCTGATGAATCCCGGGAGCGTTTCCCCGGGCATGACGGACCAACCACATGACGGTTGGCAACGCTTCAGTGTGCCATATCTTCCGGCGGGAGGCGAAACGCGAGCTCTTCCAGCAGCCGGCGGTCGTGCTTGTCGAGGGTCTCGGGGTCGAGCGCCGCCGCCAGCTCCGGCCTGTTGGCGAGAGTACGGCGCAGCGCCTGGTCACGCCGCCACCTGGCGACCTTCCCGTGATGTCCGGACAGCAGCACGGCGGGCACCTCGTGGCCCCGCCAGACGGGCGGCTTGGTGTAGACGGGCCCTTCGAGGAGGTTGCGCATGGCGCCGGGGGCGAAGGAGTCGTCGACGGCCGAGTGCGCGTTGCCGAGCACGCCCGGCAGCAGCCTGCCGATGGCCTCCGCCATCACCAGCACCGCCACCTCGCCACCGGCCAGCACGTAGTCGCCGATGCTCACCTCGTCGACCCGCAGCCGCGCGCCGTACTCGGCCATGACCCGTGAGTCGATGCCCTCGTAGCGGCCGCACGCGAACAGCAGCCACGGCTCGGCGGCCAGCTCCTGGGCGAGCTCCTGGGTGAACGGCCTGCCGCTGGGGGTGGGGACGATCATCCGCGGGGAGCCGTCGCCGATCACCGTGTCGAGGGCCTCGCCCCACACCTCGGGCTTCATCACCATGCCGGGTCCGCCGCCGTAAGGGGTGTCGTCGACGGTCTTGTGCACGTCGTGCGCCCATTCGCGCAACTGGTGCACCCGCACGTCGAGGATGCCGCGCTCGCGGGCCTTGCCCATCAGCGAGACGTCCAGCGGGGCGAAGTACTCGGGGAAGATCGAGATGATGTCGAGCCGCATCGCGCTCACAGCAGCCCTTCGGGCGGGTCGACCACCAGCCTGCCGTGCGCCACGTCCACCTCCGGCACGAGCGCCTTGACGAACGGGACGAGCGCGTCGTCCTGGCCGTCGCGGCGGATGACGAGGAGGTCCTGCCCGTGGTGGAGCACGTCGGTGACCTCGCCGACGGGCTCGCCCGCGACGGTGACGACCTTGAGCCCGATGAGCTCGTGGTCGTGGAACTCGTCGGGGTCGTCGGAGGGCGCCACCTCGGCGGAGTCGATGACCAGCATCGTGCCGCGCAGCGCGTCGGCGGCGTCGCGGCCGGCCACGCCCGCGAGGCTGAGCAGCAGCACCCCGTTGTGCCAGCGGCGGCCCTCGATGACGAGCGGCCCTCTGTTCGGGGGGTCCGTGGCGATCGACCCGCCGACGGGCAGGCGCAGCTCGGGATCGTCGGTGCGCACTTCCACCGTGACCTCACCGCGCACACCGTGTGGGCGGCCGATCCGGCCGACGACCAACTGCACGTGAACCTCGCCTCTCTAACGCAAGCGCCCCCATCGGGTGAACCGATGAGGGCGCGCGAACCTGACGCTAACGGACTGCTTCGTCCAGATCGAGCAGATCGACCCGTACGTACTTCCCGTCGGCCAGGGCATTCACGACTGTGCGCAGCGCCTTGGCGGTGCGCCCGCCGCGACCGATGACCTTACCCAGGTCCTCGGGGTGCACCCGGACCTCCAGGACGCGACCGCTGCGGATGCGGCGAGCGCGGACCTGGACATCGTCTGGATGTTCGACGATGCCTCTAACGAGGTGCTCGAGAGCCTCCTCGAGCACGTCAGGCCTCGCCCTCGGCCTCGGCCTTGGGCTCGGCGACGGTCTCGGCGGCAGCCGCGGCGGGGGCCTCGGCCGGAGCCTCGGCGGGTGCCGCCGGGGCGACCTCTTCCTTCTTCTTGGCCTTCTTCGGCGTCGTAGCAGCCGTGCCGGTGTCGCCACCGGACAGCGTCTCCTTGGCCGCGGCCTCGTAGAGGGCGTGACGGTCGGGAGCGGGCGCCGGCATCTTCATCGGCTCCGGGGCGGGCTCGCCCTTGTACTTCTGCCAGTCACCGGTGATCTTGAGCAGCTTGAGCACCGGCTCGGTCGGCTGCGCGCCGACGCTCAGCCAGTAGGCCGCACGGTCGCCGTCGATCTCGATGCGCGACGGGTCCTGCTTCGGGTGGTACAGGCCGATCTCTTCGATCGCCCGGCCGTCACGCTTGGTGCGGCTGTCGGCGACGACGATGCGGTACTGAGCGTTGCGGATCATGCCGAGCCGCTTGAGCTTGATCTTGACTGCCACGGGTGTGGTCTCTCCTGCATTCGAGCGCGGGTGAGCGGTGTCTCATCGAGTGGGGCACGACAAGGGTCCCGCTCCAGGGACAGGCGCGACCGGCGGGAGGTGAGAGGGCACCCACCTGGTCGCGATGTTCCAACATGTCATTGTGCCAGATGTACGGCACTGCCTTCGACTTCCCACCTGACTGGGTGGGCAAAGGTTACTTCTGGCCCGGGAGCCGCAGCTTGGACGGGTCGAAGCCGGGCGGCAACTCCATGCCCGGGGGCAGCTTGCCGCCGAGATTGCCCAGCACGCCGCCCTGCTTGGGCTCGGCGGGAGCCTCCGGCTCCGGCTTGCCGAGGGCGGCCTTGCGCGGGTCACCGCTCACCCGGCGCCCCTTCTTCGCCTTCTTCTGCGCCTTGCCCTTGCCCTTGCCGCCGGGCATGCCGGGGATCCCCATGCCGCCCGCCATCCGCTTCATCATCTTCTGGGCTTCGAAGAAGCGGGTGACGAGGTTGCTGACCGCGGTGACGGTCACGCCCGAGCCACCGGCGATGCGGGCCCGGCGCGAGCCGTTGATGATCTTCGGGTCCTGGCGTTCGGCCGGGGTCATCGAGCGGATGATGGCCGCGATGCGGTCCAGGTCACGGTCGTCGATGGAGTCGAGCTGATCGCGCATCTGCCCCATGCCGGGCATCATGCCGAGCAGGTTCTTGATCGGGCCCATCTTCTGGACCATCATCATCTGCTCGAGGAAGTCCTCAAGGGTGAAGCTCTCGCCCGAGGTCAGCTTGCCCGCCATCTTGGCGGCCTGGTCCTCGTCGAACGTCTTCTGGGCCTGCTCGATCAGGGTGAGGATGTCACCCATGTCGAGGATGCGGGAGGCCATCCGGTCCGGGTGGAAGGCGTCGAAGTCCTCGAGCTTCTCACCGGTGGAGGCGAACATGATCGGCCGGCCGGTGATGTGCCGGACCGACAGGGCCGCGCCGCCGCGGGCGTCGCCGTCGAGCTTCGTCAGGACGACGCCGTCGAAGCCGACGCCTTCCATGAACGCCTGGGCCGTGGTGACGGCGTCCTGGCCGATCATGGCGTCGACCACGAACAGGACCTCGTCCGGCGAGACCGCGTCGCGGATGTCGGCGGCCTGCCGCATCATCTCCTGGTCGATGCCGAGGCGGCCCGCGGTGTCGATGATGACGATGTCGTACTGCTGACGCCTGGCCTCGTCGATCGACCGGCGGGCGACGCCGACCGGGTCGCCGACGCCGTTGCCCGGCTCGGGGGCGTAGACGGCGACCTGCGCGCGCTCGCCCACGACCTGGAGCTGCTGGACCGCGTTGGGGCGCTGGAGGTCGGCGGCCACGAGCATCGGCACATGCCCCTGCTCGCGCAGCCACTTGGCGAGCTTGCCCGCCAGCGTGGTCTTACCGGCGCCCTGGAGGCCGGCGAGCATGATGACGCTCGGCGGCGTCTTGGCGTAGCGGAGCCTGCGGGTCTCGCCGCCGAGGATCTCGATGAGCTCCTCGTTGACGATCTTGACGACCTGCTGGGCCGGGTTGAGCGCCTGGGAGACCTCGGCGCCGCGGGCGCGCTCCTTGACCTGGGCGACGAACGCCTTGACCACCGGCAGCGCGACATCGGCCTCCAGCAGCGCGATGCGGATCTCGCGGGTGGTGGCGTCGATGTCGGCGTCGGACAGCCGCCCCTTGGAACGGAGGGAGGAGAAGACCGATGTCAGCCGGTCGGAAAGCGTCTCGAACACGTGGTAGGCCAGTCCTCGAAGCGAATGTGGGTCTGCGGTCAGCCTATCCGCTTCGTCAGCCGTTCCAGCCTGGCACGGCCATCCGAACGGAAAGGGCATGCTCGACCAGGTTGATCAGAGCGCTTTTGACCGAGTCCTTGGAGCGGGCGTCCAGGCGGATGAGCGGGATGTGCGGGGCGAGGGTGAGCGCGTCGCGGACCTCCGAGTCGCTGTGCTCGTACTCCCCGTCCCAGCCGTTCAGACCGACCACGAAGGGCAGTTGCGCCTCCTCGAAGTAGTCGATGGCCGGGAAGCTGTCGGCCAGGCGGCGGGTGTCGACCAGCACCACGGCGCCGATGGCGCCGCGTACGAGGTCGTCCCACATGAACCAGAACCGGTGCTGACCCGGCGTCCCGAACAGATACAGGATCAGATCACGGTCCAGCGACACCCGGCCGAAGTCCATCGCCACCGTGGTCGTCGACTTCAAAGGGGTCATGCCGAGGTCGTCGATCCCGGCCGAGGCATCCGTCATCACCGCCTCGGTCGTCAACGGCATGATCTCCGACACCGCACCGACGAACGTCGTCTTGCCCACCCCGAAGCCACCGGCCACCACGATCTTCGTCGAGGTGAGCCCGGGACTAGAGCCTGCGTAGTCCACTGAGCACCCTTTCGAGCAAGTTGACATCTGGCTTGCCGTCGTCCAGCTGCGGCTGGTGCACGCGCAACAGGCCCTCCGCCGCCATGTCGGCGATGAGCACGCGTGCCACGCCGAGCGGCATCCGCAGCAGCGCGGAGACCTCGGCCACCGAGCGGACCTGCCGGCAGAGCTGGCTGATCGCCTGATATTCCGGCGTGATGTGGGAGAACTCCCTGTGCTCGGCCGTGGCCGAGGACACCAGCGCCTCCATCGCGAACTTCACCCGCGGCGCCGTCCGCCCCCCGGTCACCGCGTACGGACGCACCGGCGAGGCCGGGTCCGAGGTGCGCGGGGGTGCGGGCTCCCAGCCACCGCTGTTCCAGCCGTTACTGTTCCAGCCGCCACTGTTCCATCTGGGATCGGTCACTCACATCACCTGGTCTGAGTGGCACGCAGCTCCGCGCGCACCGCCGGGGTGAGCACCTGACCGGCACGGTCCACCATCAAGGTCATCTGATAAGCCACCAACCCCATGTCGCAGTCGGGCGCGGCCAGCACCGCCAGGCAGGAGCCGTCGCTGACGGACATGATCAGCATAAGCCCATGCTGCATCTCCACCATCGTCTGGTTGACCACGCCGCCTTCGAACACCCTGGCCGCCCCTTGGGTGAGGCTCACCAGCCCGGAAGCGATGGCGGCCAGTTGGTCGGCCCGGTCAGGCGGGAAACCCGACGAGGCGGCGAGCGGCAGGCCGTCGGACGAGACGACGACGGCGTGGGCGACACCTGGCACCGTGCCGACGAAGTCGGTGATCAACCAGTCGACTCCGCGAGCCCCGTGGCTCAGATCGTTCATGCGCCCTCCTCCCTGTTCTCGTGGTTCCGCTGCTGACCAGGCTGAGGAGCCCGGCCGCCACTGATGTCGTCACGCGCGGCCCGGAAACCCTGCTGGAAGCTGGACAGGCGGCTGCGTACCCGATCAGGTGAGATCGCCGGCATCGGCGCGACCCCCTTGGGCGCCGACGCGGTGTCGGCCGAGCCCGGCACGAGGTTGGCCTTGGGCACCCGCTTGGGCAGGCCCGAGGCCGTCGCGCCGTCACGGACCGGCTCCGCCGCGGCCTGGGCCGCGCTCCAGCCGGCGTCGGCCTTGGCCGTCCCCCAGGCCGCGTCGGAACCGCCCTGGTCGAACCAGGCGGACTCCACCGAGGCGAAGATCGGCAGGAACTCGTCGCCGGCGGACGGCGGCGGGCCGGACGCCGAGACCACCGGCATGGGCCCGGTGGCCGCCGACTCGGTCTCGGGGAAGTCGTACGGCGAGCGCTGCGGACCGGCGTTCACCCGGTCGTCGAAACCGCGGCCGGGCAGCGGCGCGTCCGAGGGGCGCTTGGGCAGCGGGTTGCCCTCGCTGGACCAGGAGCCCGGGACCCGGGAAGGGATCCAGACGTCGTCGGTGTCGAACCCGCCGGTGCTGCGCGGCCCGGACTGCCAGGCCTGCCCCGCCCCGGCCGACGGCCACTGGGGTGCCGACGGCCAGGAGCCGCTCGGGTCCGCGTTGGAGGGATAGGAGGGGTGACCCGGTCCGGGCTCGTAGCCGCCGCTCTGCCACTGGGGGGCCATCTGCTGCGAGGGAGACGCGTAGGCCTCCGCCCGCCCGCGGTCCATCGCGGTCGCGGGGCTGTCCATGGCCGTCTGCGCGCCGAGCAGGCTCTCCGGCACCAGGACCATCGCGGTGAGCCCGCCGGTCCCCTGGGTGCGGAGCTGTACGCGGATGCCGTGCCGGTGCGCCAGCCTGGCGACCACGAACAGGCCCATCCGCCGCGACACCGACACGTCCACGGCCGGCGCGTCGGTCAGCCGCTCGTTGGCCTGGTTGAGCTCCTCGGCGGTCATGCCGATGCCGGAGTCGGTGACGGACAGCATCACGCCGCCGCCGTCGATCCGGCTGCCCGACATAGTCACCCGGGTCTCGCGGGGGGAGAACGACAGGGCGTTCTCCACCAGCTCGGCCAGCAGGTGGATGAAGTCGTTGACGGCCTGACCGGCCACGGAGACGCCGTCGGGCACCTGGAGCAGGACGCGCTCGTAGTTCTCCACCTCCGACAGGGAGGCGCGGGCCACGTCGATGAGCTTGACCGGCTGGCTCCAGCGGCGCGGCGGGTCCTGGCCGGCGAGGACCAGGAGGTTCTCGCTGTTGCGGCGCATGCGGGTGGCGAGGTGGTCGAGCTTGAACAGGTTCGCCAGCCGGTGCTCGTCCTGCTCGCCCTGCTCAAGGCCGTCGATCAGGGTGATCTGCCGTTCCACCAGCGTCTGACTGCGGCGGGACAGGTTCACGAACATCGCGTTGACGTTGGTACGCAGGCGGGACTCCTCGCCCGCCAGGCGGACCGCCTCGCGGTGCACCTCGTCGAAGGCCCGCGCGACTTCCCCGATCTCGTCGTTGGAGGCGACGCCGATGGGCTGCACCTGGACGGTGGCCCCGGCGGCGGCGTCGGCCTCGCGCAGCTGGCGCACGGTGTCGGGCAGGCGGCGCCCGGCGATGAACAGGGCCTCCCTGCGCAGTCGGCGCAGCGGGCCGCTCAGCGAGCGCGCCATGACCACGGTGACCAGCAGCACCAGCAGGAGCAGGGCGAGGATCGCGCCGGCCACGATGGCGGCGCTCTGCTGCTCGGCGCCTTCCAGGGCACGGCTGCGCAGCACGATGGCCTCGGCCGCCTGCTGCTCGACCTTGCGCATCCCGTCGACGGTCTCACTGATGGCGTTGTACCAGTTCTCGCCATTACGGGTGAGTCCGAGGTTGCGGTCTCTCAGGGGCAGCGCGGCGTCCTGAAGGACCAGGGCGCGGGCGGAGAGGACCTCGGCGCGGTCGACGGCCTGGCCGCTGACGGTGTCGTCGTACAGCTGGCGGAGGCCGAGGGAGACCTGCGCTCTGAAGGTGGCGAGCTCGCTGTTGCGCTGGGCGCGCGCGGCGATGAAGGCGTCGAGTTCGTCCTTGCCGAATCTGCCGGTGGCCAGCGCTCCCACCAGCAGCGCACGCTGGGTGGACACGTACTGCTTGGCTCTGGCCAGGGCCGCGAAGCCGGAGACGCCCGCCGACAGCTCCTTGTCGACCGCACCCAGGTCGATCTTGCTGTTCAGCGAGAGCAGCTCCGAGATGAACCGGTCGTAGAGCTTGATGACCGAGTTCCCGTCGAGCTGCGAGTCGATCGCGGTCGTCCGCGAGGTGGCGAGCTCGTTGAGGCGGTTCTTGATGCTCAGGGCCTCGGCCGCGTGCGGGCCGTCCGCGACCTCAAGGTCCTCGACACCACCCCTGACGGCGATGACGAGCTTGTCGACGCGCTCGTACTGGGCGGTCACGTCCTCCGGACGGCCGCCTCTGCGTCCCTGGGCGACGTACTGGGCGCTGAGGTCGCGCTCCACCTCCACCTCGTGGGCGAGGGCGGTCAGCTGGCTCGCCAGGACGGCGACCACGTTGACCTGCGCGTACTCGCCGGCGGTGGCGATCGAGGTGGTCACCCGCAGGCCGCCGAACACGAGGGCCGCGAGGGTGGGGATGACGACCAGGACCAGCAGCTTGGAACGGACTCGCCAGTTGCGCAGAGAGAAGCGAGAGCCCGTCATGCGCTTGCCGGCTTTCGCACCGCCCGGAGCCTGTGGCCCATGGGACACCTGTCGGGGAGCCTCGCCTGCTAAGCCCTGATCCCCGCCCGCAGCGCGGGTAGCAGTCTTCACTTGCCTCCGCAACCTCTCTCAGATGGTCTGGTGCACGAAGATCATGTCACGCAGGAGTCAGCCGTGACCACATCGCACCCTTGGGGCGAGAGCAATTGGAGCACATCAACAGGAGATCGGCCAATGCCGCAAGGGTCACAATCAGTACGCAACGCGGCACTTTGCCCAGATCATCACACCTGTCACACTCCTTCGAATCAACAGAACTGCTGACAAATAAGTCGGACAAACGTCATAAACCCTCTGATATATGCATATATCGAATTAAGTTCTGATGTTTCGGCTGCGGAGAGATGCGATGCCTGCGCTAGGGTGCCACCGTCGCTGATCACTCCCCGTTCGCATCACCCCCCGATTCAAAGGAGATCCGCAATGCGGTTCGGTGCATTAGGGCGTACTGCCCTGGTTGGACTTGTGGCCACCCTCGTCGCCACAGGGTGCTCCGGTTCGACCGGCCAGTCAGCAAGCCCCGGCGCCTCCTCCGACATGAAGGCCGACCTGCTGATTGGCCAGTATCCCGGCGCCGACTCGGCCCCGCTGTTCATCGCCATGGAGCGCGGCTTCTTCAAGGAGGAGGGCCTCAACGTCAAGCAGGAGGCCATCCAGGCTCCCCAGGCCGTCCTGGGCAAGCTCTCCAACGGCACGATGGACGTCGTCCTCGGCAGCTACGCCACCATCCTGACGATCCAGGAAGCGGGCACCGAGAAGTTCAAGTACATCGCCGACTCCTACCAGGGTGCCGCGGGCGCCTTCGGCGTGATGGTCAAGAAGGGCTCGACCGTCAAGCAGGTCTCCGACCTCAAGGGCAAGAAGATCGGCGTCAACGCCCTGAAGGGCCTGGGCGTGCTCACCATGAACCCGCACATGAAGATCGCCGGGCTCGACCCGACGAAGGACATCACGTACGTCGAGGTGCCGACGACCAACTGGCTCTCCTCCCTGGACAAGGGTGACGTGGACGCGGTCTGGATGACCGACCCGTACGTCAGCCAGGCCAAGAAGGAGCTCGGCGCCACCATGCTCCTGGACACGATGTCCGGTCCGACCGACGGTCTGCCGATCACCGGCTGGGCGGCCACCGAGAAGTGGGTGGCGGAGAACCCCAAGACGCTGGCCGCTTTCCAGCGGGCCATGGCGAAGGCGCAGAACATCGCGGCCACGGACCGCGCCGCGGTGACGAAGATCCTGCCGACCTTCACCAAGATCCCGGCTGAGACCGCTTCGACGATCAACCTCGGCAACTACCCGACCACGCTGAGCGCCCAGCGCATCCAGCGGGTGGCGGACCTCATGCTCGAGGCGGACATGCTGAAGCAGAAGCTGGACGTCAACTCCATGATCTATTCCGCTCAGGGATGATGACCGCAGACTCTCCCGCGAGGCGCGGCCGTGGCCCGCTCACCCGTGCCAACCTGGTGAAGTTCTCCCGCCACGCCACCGGCGTGGCGGGTTTTCTGCTTGCCTGGCAGCTCATCGGCGTCTCGGGCCTGGTCAAGTGGCTGCCGCCGGCCGCGGACACACTGTCGAGGACGGTGGCGCTCGCCGTCGATCCCGTGTTCCTGGAGAACCTGCGGGCCACGCTCACCGCCTGCGCCATCGGCCTGCCGCTCGCCGTCCTGGTCGCCGTGCCCATCGGCCTGCTACTGGGAACGGTCCCGGCGGTGGAGGAGACGACCCGGGTGTTCGTGGAGTTCCTCCGGCCGATCCCCTCGGTGGCGCTGATCCCGCTGGCGCTGTTCTTCTTCACGCCGGAGATCAACGCCAAGGTCGCTCTCATCGTCTTCGCCTCGTCCTGGCCCATCCTGATCAACACCCTCTACGGCGTACGGGACGTGGACCCGCTGGCCAAGGAGACGCTGCGCGCGTTCGGCTTCGGGCCGGGCGCGGTGATCTGGCGGGTGTCCCTGCCGAGCGCGGCGCCCTTCATCGCGACAGGAGTGCGGCTCGCCGCCTCCATCACGCTCATCCTGGCGATCAGCGTGGAGTACATCGTCGGCGGCGCGAGCGGCATCGGCAGCTTTCTCATCCAGGCGAGCACGGGCATCGGCGCCGACGCGATGATCGACGTGATCGCCGCCCTCCTGTGGGCCGGCGCGATCGGGCTCGTCGTCAACACCCTCCTCGTGCGCGCCGAACGACGTCTGTACAGGTGGCAACTGCCATGATCCGTACGTTGATCAAGCGGCTGTGGCTGGTCCCCGTCGTCCTGGGCGGCTGGGAACTGCTCGCCCGATCACTCGGCAACCCCTATCTCCCCACGCCGTCCGTGATCCTCGCCCGGATGTACGAGATGTGGTTCTCCGGGCCCTACATCCTCACCGAAGAGGCCGTCGACCATTTCTTCCCCAGTCTGATCAGGGTCACCGGGTCCTGGTGCCTGGCCGTGATCGTGGGTGTGGCGCTCGGCGTGGCGCTCGGCCGGACCTCCTGGCTGGCCGACTACTTCGAGCCACTGATCGAGTTCGGCCGGGCGGTGCCGCCGCCCGCCATGCTGCCGGTCTTTCTCGTGCTCTTCCAGATGGGCACGCAGGTGCAGGTCGCGACCATCGTCTTCGGCATCGTCTGGCCCATCCTGCTCAACTCGATCGACGGCGCGCGCAACCTCGACCATCTGAAGCTCGAGACCGCCACCGTCTTCGGCGTGCCCGCTCATCTGCGGCTCACCCGGATCATCCTGCCCGCGGCCGCGCCGAAGATCTTCGCCGGTCTGCGCCTGAGCGTGTCGCTGGCGCTGATCCTGATGGTCATCTCCGAGCTCAAGGGCAGCACCGAAGGCATCGGCTACCTGCTCAACCTGGCCAGCAACAACGCCGACATGCCGGCCATCTGGGCCGGCGTCCTGCTGCTCGGCGTGCTGGGCTTCACCTTCAACACCTTGTTCCTCATGGTGGAGCGGCGGGTGCTGGCCTGGCACCGCGCCGCGCGCCGTATCGCTTAGGAGAGACCGTCCCCGTGTCCGAGCTGCTGCTGAAGAACGTCCGGGTCGTCACGCACGACCAGGACGAGCCCATGAACGCGGACATCGCCATCGCGGACGGCCGCATCGTCCAGGTGGGGCCCGGACTGTCCGGCGCGGGCGACGTGATCGACGGGCGCGGCAAGCTGGCCTTCCCCGGGGTCGTGGACGCCCATCAGCATTGGGGCATCTACCGGCCGCTGTCCGAGGACGCCGGGTCGGAGAGCAGGGCCGCCGCCCAGGGTGGCGTGACGACCGCGCTGACGTACATGCGGACCGGGCAGTATTACCTCAACAGGGGCGGCTCCTACGCCGACTTCTTCCCGGAGGTGCTCAAGCAGGCCGAGGGCCGGGCCTACATCGACTACGCCTTCCACCTGGCGCCCATGTCGAGCGGGCACATCGACGAGCTGCCCGACCTGATCGAGCGGTTCGGCGTCCCGTCGTTCAAGATCTTCATGTTCTACGGCGGGCACGGGCTGCACGGCCGGTCCGACGACCAGCGGGCGTTCCTCATGCTGCCCGAGGGCGAGCGCTACGACTACGCGCACTTCGAGTTCGTGATGCGCGGGGTGCAGGCGGCCAGGGAGCGGCTGCCCGAGCTGGCGGACGAGATCTCGCTGTCACTGCACTGCGAGACGGCCGAGATCATGACCGCGTACACCAAGCTCGTCGAGGAGGCCGGTGACCTGAGCGGACTGGCCGCCTACAGCGCCTCCCGCCCGCAGCACTCGGAAGGGCTGGCCGTCTTCGTCGCCTCCTACCTCGCGCACGAGACGGGGCTGGCCAACATCAATCTGCTGCACCTGTCCTCGCGCAAGGCCCTGGACGCCGCCGTCCGGATGGCGGCGACGTTCCCGCACATCGACTTCCGGCGCGAGGTCACGATCGGTCACCTGCTGGCCGACGTCAACACGGCCAGCGGCATCGGCGGCAAGGTGAACCCGCCGATCAGACCGCGCGAGGACGTCGAGGCGCTGTGGGAGTACGTCCTCGACGGCACGGTGGACTGGGTGGTCAGCGACCACGCCTGCTGCCGTGACGAGCTCAAGTTCGGCGACCCGCGCGACGACGTCTTCGCGGCCAAGGCCGGGTTCGGCGGCGCCGAGTACCTGCTGCCCGGCCTGATCACCGAAGGCCGCCGCAGGGGCCTGCCGTACGGCCGGATCGCCGCGCTGACCTCCTACAACCCTGCCAAGAGGTACGGCCTGCGCGGCAAGGGGGCGATCGCCCCGGGCTTCGACGCGGACATCTGCCTGGTCGACCCCGCGAGCACCTGGACGGTGCGCGCGCAGGACTCGGAGTCGGCGCAGGAGTACACCCCGTTCGAGGGGTTCGAGCTGACCGCCAAGGTGACGGACACGTTCGTCCGCGGCAACCACGTGCTGGACGCCGGCAAGATCATGGACCGCAGGGTGGGCCGATACCTGTCCCGACCGGCCTGAACCAGCCCGCCTGAACCGGGCGGCCGGAACCGGGCGTCGTCAGCCGCGCGACCCGGTGACATAGCGCACGGTACGGGCCAGGACGTAGCGGTCCTGGGTCAGTGCCGACTCCAGGGCCGCCCTGGCCTCGGCGCGCAGGGACGGCGGGATGCTCTCCAGTGCGGCCCTGCGGGCGGCCGACCAGAGCCAGTCCCACACCTGCCCGGCCTCGATGACCACCTCGAACACCACGTCCGCGCATCGGACCCCGCTCAGCCCGCCCCCTTCGAGCAGCCCGGTCAGGTCCTCGGGCGTGCTCAGCCGGTGCTGGAAGGGAGCGCCGCCCGCGCCCGGGGCGTACGGCTCCAGCGCCCGCTCCACCAGCGCGAGCAGTTCGGTCTCGGCCGGGCTCGACCGGACCAGCAGGCTGGCCGCCAGCCGCCCGCCGGGCCGCAGCAACCCGGCCATCGACCGGACCGCGGCGGGCGGGTCGGGCAGGAAGTACAGCATCATCCCCGCGAGCACGACGTCGAAGCGCTCACCGGGCAGCAACTCCTCCGCCCGCTCCGCGTCGCCCAGCAGGGCGATCGCCTGGGTCAGGCCGTGGCGCTCGATCTCGGCGGTGGCTGCGGCCACCATCCCGGGTGCCAGATCCAGCCCGACCACCCGGCCGGTGGGACCGACGGCCAGCGCCGCCGGCACGAGCGAGGCGCCGGTCCCGCAACCGGCGTCCAGGACCCGGTCACCGGCCTCGGGCGCGGCCCGGCGTACCAACTCGGCGGCGACCGGCGCGAAGAACGGCACGCCGACCCGCTCGTAGGTGCCGGACGCGCGATCGAACACGCCGGCCATGTACTGCTTGGCATCCATCGGGTTTCCTCACCGTCAGCGGGCACACGACCCGGCGCGACTCCGCCGGTCCGATGATCAGTGATCTTGAGCCTGTCACGGATGAGGACGATCATCAAGGGGCGGGCGCGGTCAGCCGCTCCAGCCGGGGACGGCGGTACGGACGGTCAGCGCATGCTCCACCAGGTGGATCAGCGCGCTCTTCACCGACTCCTTCGAGCGTGCGTCGAGCCGGATGAGCGGGATGTGCGCCGCCAGCGAGAGCGCGTCCCGCACCTCGGCGTCACTGTGGGCGTAGTTGCCGTCCCAGCCGTTGATGCCCACCACGAAGGGCAGTTGCGCCTCCTCGAAGTAGTCGATGGCCGGGAAGCTGTCGGCCAGACGGCGGGTGTCGACCAGCACCACCGCGCCGATCGCACCCCGCACCAGGTCGTCCCACATGAACCAGAACCGGTGCTGACCCGGCGTCCCGAACAGATACAGGATCAGATCACGGTCCAGCGACACCCGGCCGAAGTCCATCGCCACCGTGGTCGTCGACTTCAAAGGGGTCATACCGAGGTCGTCGATCCCGGCCGAGGCATCCGTCATCACCGCCTCGGTCGTCAACGGCATGATCTCCGACACCGCACCGACGAACGTCGTCTTGCCCACCCCGAAGCCACCGGCCACCACGATCTTCGTCGAGGTGAGCCCGGGACTAGAGCCTGCGTAGTCCACTGAGCACCCTTTCCAGCAAGTTGACATCCGGCCTGCCCGCGTCTTCCAACGCGGGCTGGTGCACGCGCACGAGCCCTTCGGCCGCCATGTCCGCGATCAACACCCGAACCACACCCAAGGGAATGCGCAGCAGCGCCGACACCTCGGCCACCGAGCGGACCTGCCGGCAGAGCTGGCTGATCGCCTGATATTCCGGCGTGATGTGGGAGAACTCCCTGTGCTCGGCCGTGGCCGAGGACACCAGCGCCTCCATCGCGAGTTTCACCCGCGGCGCCGTCCGCCCCCCGGTCACCGCGTACGGACGCACCGGCGAGGCCGGGTCAGCCTGTAACCGCGGCTGGGACTCGGGCTCCCAGCCGCCGCTGTTCCACCGTGGATCCGTCACCACATCACCTAGTCTGGCTCGCGCGCAGCTCCGCACGGACCGCCGGTGTCAACACCTGACCGGCTCGATCCACCATCAGCGTCATCTGGTACGCCACCAATCCCATATCACAATCGGGGGCGGCTAAAACCGCTAAGCACGAACCATCTGAAACCGACATGATGAGCATCAGGCCCCGGTGCATCTCGACGATCGTCTGGTTGACCACACCCCCCTCGAACACCCGCGCCGCGCCCTGGGTGAGCGACACGAGCCCGGACGCGATGGCCGCCAGCTGATCCGCCCGATCGGCGGGGAATCCCGACGAGGCCGCCAGCGGCAGCCCGTCGGACGACACGACCACCGCGTGCGCCACCCCGGGCACCGTGCTGACGAAGTCGGTGATCAGCCAGTCGACACCACGCGCCGCATGGCTCAGCTCGTTCATATGTTCTCCTCCGGATCGTCTCCGCCGTCCACCGCCCGCATCGGGCCGCCGAAGCCTGACCCGGTGGCGCGCCCGCCGTTGATGTCCTCGCGCGCCGCGCGGAAGCCCTGCTGGAAGTTGGACAGCCGCGAACGCACCCGGTCAGGGGACACCGCGGGCACCGGTGAGACACCGCGTGGAGCGTTGACCGTCTCCGCCGAGCCCGGCACCAGGTTCGCCTTCGGCACCCGCTTGGGCAGTCCGGCGGCCGTCGCCGCGCCGCGCACCGGCTCGACCGCGGCCTTGGCCGCCGACCAGCCCTCGTCCGCCTTCTCCGAGCTCCAGACGGCGCTGCTTCCCCCGCGTTCGAACCAGGCGGATTCGACCGCCGCGAAAATCGGCAGGTAGTCGTCTCCGCCGGCTTTCAGGACCGGGTCGGTCGTCGCGCCCTGCTCGATCTCGGGGAAGTCGTACCTGGGGCGTTGCGGCGGGTCGATCCGCTCACCCTGGACCCAGCTCGGGGGCGGGCCGGCTGCGGGCCGCCTGGGCAACTGGTCGCCGTTCCAGCCGGGCTCGCGCGGCGGCATCCAGACGTCGGCGGAGTCGAAGCCGCCGGTGTTGGGCCCGATGTTCGGCCCGATGCCGGGGCCGATGCCGGCACCGGGTCCGCGCGTGTCCGCGGGCCAGCCGCTGCCGTTGTTGCTCCCGCCGCCGCCACCGCTGCTCGGTGGCCAGGGCGGCGCGGGCCAGCCGGGGCCGTCGGGGTTGGACGGGTAGGACGGGTGCGCCGGACCCATCTGGTACGGTCCCGCCCCGAACTCCGGCATGGGAGGAGCCGCGTGCGGTCCCACGTACGGCTGCTCCTCGCGAGGACCGCCGCCGGAGGCGCCCGCGAGCGCGGCCGGCTGGGCCAGCAGCGACTCGGGCAGGAGCACCATCGCGGTCAGCCCGCCCGAGCCGTGCGGTCGCAGCTGCACCCTGATGCCGTGCCGGTGCGCCAGCCTGGCGACCACGAACAGGCCCATCCGCCGCGACACCGACACGTCCACGCTCGGCGCGTCGGTCAGCCGCTCGTTGGCCTGGTTGAGCTCCTCGATGGTCATGCCGATGCCGGAGTCGGTGATCGACAGCATCACGCCGCCGCCGTCGATCCGGCTCCCGGACACCGTCACCCGGGTCTCCCTCGGCGAGAATGACAGCGCGTTCTCCACCAGCTCGGCCAGCAGGTGGATGATGTCGTTGACGGCCTGCCCCGCGATCGAGACGCCGTCGGGCACCTGGAGCACCACGCGCTCGTAGTTCTCCACCTCCGACAGGGAGGCGCGGGCCACGTCCACGAGCTTGACCGGCTGGCTCCACCGGCGCGGCGGGTCCTGACCGGCCAGGACCAGCAGGTTCTCGCTGTTGCGGCGCATACGGGTGGCCAGGTGGTCCAGCTTGAACAGGTTGCCGAGCCGCTGCTCGTCCTGCTCCCCCTGCTCCAGCCCGTCGATCAGGGTGATCTGCCGCTCCACCAGCGTCTGACTGCGGCGCGACAGGTTCACGAACATCGCGTTGACGTTGCTGCGCAGCCGGGACTCCTCGCCCGCCAGGCGGACCGCCTCACGGTGCACCTCGTCGAAGGCCCGCGCCACCTCCCCGATCTCGTCGTGCGTGGTCACGCTGATCGGCACCACCGGACCGGCCACGCCGTCCGCGCTCTCGCGCAGCTTGCGCACGGTCTGCGGCAGGCGCTGGCCCGCCACCTCCAGAGCCTCGCGGCGCAGCTTGCGCAGCGGCCTGATCAGCGAGCGGGCGATGAGCGCGATGATGGCGAGCACCACGACCAGCAGGATGAGGATGAGCACGCCGGAGACGAGGGCGGCGGTGTTGGCGCCGTTCTCCAGAGCGCGGGCGCGCAGGATGACCGCCGCGGCCAGCCCTTTCTCCACGTCGCGCATCGCGTCGATCTTGCCCGTGCTCACGTCGAACCAGGTGGACACGTCCTTGACCGGTCTGGCGCCGATGCTCAGCGGCTTGCTCTCCGACGACTGGGCGATGGCCCGCAGCCGGAACAGGTCGGTCTGGTCGACGTCCCGGCCGACCACGCTGTTGCGGTAGAGCTCCAGCTGCTCCTGGGAAGCGAGGGTGGCGAAGAGGGTCTGCTCGCTCTCCTCACGGGCCTTGGCTGCGGTGAAGGAGTCGAGCTCGCCGGCGTCGAACCCCTTCTTGTCCAGGGCACTGGCCAGGATGCCGCGCTGTCTGGAAGCCTGCTCCTTGGCGCGCGAGATCGCCGCCCCGGCGCCCGCGCCACGGGACACCTGGTCGTCGACCGCGACCTCGCCGACCTGGTCGTGGAACTGGAGCAGGGCGGCGATGATCTGGGAATACTTGGAGATCGTCGGCAGTGGCTGGATCTTGCCCTTGACCGCGGTCTCGCGCAGCGTGGTGACCTCTTCCAGGCGTCGCAGCACCGAGCGCACCGAGGCCTCGTGGCTGCCGGCGAGCACGGCGGCCCGCTGCTTGGCCGCCAGGACCAGGTCGTCGACCCCGTCGTAGGTGTTGCGCAGTTGCGGCTCGCTGGCCGGAGGCCGGCCCTGCGCGATGTAGAGAGCGGTCTGGTCGCGTTCGAAGGCCAGCTCATGGCTGACCGCGCCGAGAGCTTCGCTGAACTCGGCGACCTCTCGCAGCGTCTGGTAGGTGTCGGCGTCCCGGAGCGAGGTGAACACGCTCAGACCGCCTAACGCCACGGCCACCGCCGTGGGTACGACGATCAGCGCGACGAGTCGCGATCGAACGTGCCAGTTTCCCAGCCCGAATCTTCTCGTAGAAGGCTTGGGCACCCGGCGCTTCTGGTGGCCGTGCGCCTCGCGGTCAGCGGTAGCTCCAGCGTTTTGCTTAGTCACTGCCTTCGCAACCTCTCGCCCCAGAGGGGAAATCTCGATCACCATGCTTGCTCGTCGCATGCGGGGCTCTGTGTACTATCGAGATGAGGGCCATTTGAGCATACGACGATGACCGGGATCAAACATCAGGAAATGTCACACTGTGCATATCCCTATTTGTCGCACATGACAAGGCCGATCCGCCACGTCGAATAGCGAAACGGACTGTGTCTGTCGCAGCTCGCATGAGCCGATCTTCGACTCGCCCCACCGGCACCTGCTTCCCCGGGCGTCACCTCCTTCCCCTGAGGGCACGAACGCGCCATATTAGGCGAAAGCACGAAGACTGTTTACTGGTCGGGTCAATCCTTACGATATAGCGCCAAACTGGCGATGCAACCACAAGTGTTATTTTCCCGATGATGGCGCATCATGTGGTGCTACCGTCAGGTCCTGTCGTGCGGTGTGCACACAGTCCCGCTAATACCTCCAGTAACACCCACCCCTCCTTCCCCTCCAGGCTCCACCTCATCTTGTGAAGGGAGTCCAAGACATGAGGCTTGGCCGTCCTGCCCGGGCCGTCATCATCGGATTCGCCCTGGCGTTAGGAGTCTCCGCCTGCAGCGGCGGCACCGACACAGCCAGTCCGCAGACGTCCGCCGCCGCCGGTAACGGCGGCCTGGAGAAGACCGAACTGAAGGTCGCCGCCCTGCCGGCCATCGACAGTGCCGCGATGTTCGTCGCCATTGACCAGAAACTCTTCGAGAAGGAAGGGCTCAAGGTCACGCCGGAGATCGTCCAGTCGTCGCCCGAGGCCATTCCGATGATGCTCAACGGCGAGATCGACGCGATGTTCGGCAATTACGTGTCGATGTTCCAGGCACATGACCAGGGCGCGCTGAAGCTGCGCATCCTGGCCGAAGGATCGCGCGCCGCACCGGACTCGCTGAGCATCATGGCTCTGCCTGACTCACCGATCAAATCCGCCAAGGACCTCGAAGGCAAGACGATCAATGTGAACGTCTTGCGTAATTTCCAGGAGCTTGCCCTCACCCAAGTACTGAAAGCCAACGACGTCGACCCTGCCAAGATCAAATACGTCGCCGTGACGTTCCAGAACATCATGCCCGCGTGGCAAAAGGGACAGCTCGATGCCGCATATTTGGGCGAGCCGATGGTAACGGCGGCGACGTCCTCGATGGGGGCCAGAAAGATTCTCGACCCGGCCTCCGGCCCCGCGGCCGAATTCCCCATCTCCGGCTACATCGGCACGCAGGAGTGGTACGACAAGCATCCGAAGACCGCCGCCGCCTTCCAGCGGGCCCTGCACAACGCGGCCAAGATGATGGAGAACAACCGTGAGGTGGTGGCCAACGTGCTGCCGAACTTCACCCAGATCGACAAGGACACGGCCGCGACCGTGACGTTCCCCTACTTCTCCAGCTCCGACAACCCGGTCCGGCTGCAACGCGTGGCCGACTGGATGCTGGAGGCCAAATGGCTCACCAAGGAGATCGACGTCAAGTCGTTGATGTCCCCCACCACCTCCGGGTGAGCATCCGGACCCGCACCCATGACCGCCCGTCCACGACCACCGCACGGTGGTCGCGGCGGGCGGTCGGGGTGCTCGCCTTCGCCGCCCTGTTCGAGGCGCTCGGCCGGGCCGGACTGGTCGACATCGGCTTCCTGCCGCCCACCTCGGTCATCCTCTGGCGGGCCGGCGAGTTGCTCGTCGATCCCGCCTTCCGCGCGCACGCGGCGACCAGCATGCTGGCCTGGGCCATCGGGCTCGGCGCCGCGGCGCTGATCGCGGTGCCGCTCGGGCTGCTGCTCGGCAGCGTCCGGCTGATCGACGCCGCCACCCGGGCGATCGTCGAGTTCCTCCGCCCCATCCCGTCGGTGGCCCTCATCCCCCTGGTGGCCCTGGTCATCGGGACGGGCCTGCAACTGCGCGTCACCCTGGTGATCTACGCCTCCCTCTGGCCCATCCTCTACAACACCATGTACGGCCTGCGCGGCGTCGATCCGGTCGCCAAGGAGTCGCTGCGGTCCTACGGCTTCCGCGCTCCGGCGGTGCTGTGGTGGGTGTCGCTGCCGTCGGCGGCGCCGTTCATCATGACCGGGTTCAGGCTGGCGACCGGGGTGGCGCTGATCCTCACGGTGAGCACCGAGATCGTGGCCGGTCGCGGAGAGGGCATCGGGGTGTTCATCTACTTCGCGGGCATCGCGGTGCCGGCGAGGATGGACGACATCATGGCCGGGGTCGTCTGGGTCGGGCTGTTCGGAGTGGTGGTCAACGCGCTGCTGGTAGCGGCCGAGCGGCGGCTCTTCGCCTGGCAGCACGCCAGGCTCGGGGCGCACGCCGGCGCGCCGGTCGCCGTGGGAGCCGGGCGGTGAGCGCGGTCATGGGCCGGCTCGCCAGGGCGCTCGCCTCCCGCTGGCTGCTGCTGATCCTGCTGGTGGCGGCGTGGGAGTGGGGGACCACGATCGCCGGCAGCGCGTTCTTCCCGCCACCGTCCACCATCGTGACCCGGATGCACGCGATGTGGTTCTCCGGCCCGCCGGAGCGGCTCTTCCTCACCGACCTGGCCGTCGAGAACGTCCTGCCCAGCCTGGGCCGGATGGCGGGCGGCCTGGCGGGCGGGGCGGTCCTCGGCGTCGCGCTCGGGCTGGCGCTGGGCCTGTCGGCCAAGGCCTACGACTATCTCGACGGCGTCCTGCAGTTCCTGCGCGCGATCCCGCCTCCGGCCCTGGTCACCGTCTTCCTGGTGGTGTTCGGGTTCGGGCTGCGCATGCAACTGGCCTTCATCGTCTTCAGCATCGTGTGGCCGGTGTTGCTCAACACCGCCGACGGCGCCCGCTCGGTGGAGCCGCTGCACCTGAACACCGGGCAGGTGTTCCGGCTGTCGCGGGCGCAGCGGATCTCGCTGATCGTCCTGCCCTCGGCGCTGCCCAAGATCTTCGCCGGACTGCGCCTGGCCCTGTCCCTGTCCCTGATCGTCACGGTCTTCGCCGAACTGCTGCCCGGCACCACCAACGGCATCGGCTTCCAGCTCACCGTCGCCTACTCGACCTTCAACCTGCCGGCGATGTGGGCCGGCATCCTGCTGCTCGGCATCCTCGGCTACGTGCTCAACGAACTGTTCCTGGTCGCCGAGCGCCGCGTGCTGGCCTGGCACCACAGCGCCCAGCGCGTGGAGGTATGAGCCGCTTTACGGAGTCATGCGCAAGATATGACGCCTTCGATAGAGTCGGCGTGTCATCGCTGGACTCGGCCCTAGGAATTCACTTTGCTGGAGATAGAGAACCTCACGCACATATATGGCGGCGGTGGGCCGAACGAGCATCACGCCATCGACGGGCTCGACCTCAAGGTGGCCGATGGCGAGCTGCTGTGCATCGTCGGGCCGTCCGGCTGCGGGAAGTCCACCCTGCTGCGCTCCATCGCCGGGCTGATCTCGCCCACCGGCGGGCAGGTCAAGGTCGACGACGTGCTGGTCAAGCAGACGCCTGACAACCTGGCCGTGGTGTTCCAGGACTACAGCCGGTCGCTGTTCCCCTGGATGTCGGTGGCCGACAACGTCGCGCTGCCGCTGCGCCGCAAGGGTTTCGACCGGCGTAAGCGGCGGGCGGCCGCGCAGGAGGCGCTGGAGTCGGTGGGGCTGGCGGAGGCGGGCCGCAAGTATCCCTTCCAGCTGTCCGGCGGCATGCAGCAGCGGGTGGCCATCGCCCGCGCGCTGGCCTACCGGCCGACCCTGATGCTCATGGACGAGCCGTTCGGCTCCGTGGACGCGCAGACCCGGGAGGATCTGGAGGACCTCGTGCTGGAGGTGCGCCGGCTCCACCAGATGACCATCGTGCTCATCACGCACGACATCGACGAGAGCGTCTACGTCGGCGACCGCGTCGTGGTGCTGTCCAAGGCGCCCGCGCACGTGGTCGGCGACCTGAACGTGGCCCTGCCGGGGCCCCGCGACCAGATCACCACCCGCGAGCACCCGGACTTCGTCCACCTGCGGGCCGAGGTGGGCCGCCTGGTGCGCGGCCACACGGTCGCGCACTGACCAACGCGCTGATATCCGGCCGTTCGCGGCCTCAGCGGTGCCGGCGGCACCGCTGAGGCGCCCGGATCACGCCGGAGCGTGCGTGTGGCGGGTCAGCGCGTGCTCCACCAGGGTGATCAGCGTGGTCTTGACCGCGTCCCTGGATCGAGCGTCCAGGCGTACGACGGGAGTGTGCGAGCTCAGCGACAGCGCCTCGCGCACGTCGTCCTCCCCGTGACCGAACTGCCCGTCCCAGCCGTTGATCCCGATGACGAAGGGCAGCTTGGCCTCTTCGAAGTAGTCGATGGCCGGGAAGCTGTCGGCCAGGCGGCGGGTGTCGACCAGGACCACGGCGCCGATCGCGCCGCGCACCAGGTCGTCCCACATGAACCAGAACCGGTGCTGACCCGGCGTGCCGAACAGGTAAAGAATAAGGTCACGGTCCAGCGACACCCGGCCGAAGTCCATCGCCACGGTCGTGGTCGTCTTGTTCGGCGTGAGCGAGACGTCGTCGACCCCCGCCGAGGCGTCGGTCATCACCGCCTCCGTGGTCAGCGGTAAGATTTCGGACACCGCTCCCACGAACGTCGTCTTGCCAACGCCGAACCCGCCGGCCACGACGATCTTCGTCGAGGTCAGGCCGGCGCTAGAGCCTGCGAAGTCCACTGAGCACCCTTTCGAGCAAGTTGAGGTCCGGCTTTCCCGCGTCCAGCGCAGGCTGGTGCACGCGGATCAGGCCTTCGGACGCCATGTCGGCGATCAGCACCCGGACCACCCCGAGGGGCTGGTGCAAGAGGGCTGAGATCTCAGCAACCGATCGGACGTTCCGGGTCAGCTGAATGATCGCCTGATACTCCGGACTTAAGAGAGAGACATCTTGATATTCGGACGTCACGGAGGACACCAGTGCCTCCATGGCGAACTTCATCCGCGGAGCGGTCCGCCCCCCGGTCACGGCATAAGGCCGTACCAGGGAGCTCGACTTCGGCGGACGGGGAGCCGACGGATGCGGCGGAGTGCTATCACCAGCCCAACCCTGACCTGACACCATGATCTCCTGTCACCGCCCGTCTAGCGGGGGCGGGCCGCCTGCAGTTCGGCACGTACGGCCGGTGTGAGCACCTGACCCGCACGCTCGACCAGCAGCGTCATCTGGTAGGCCACCAAGCCCATGTCGCAGTCGGGCGCCGCCAGCACCGCGAGACACGACCCGTCGCTGATCGACATGATCATCAACAGGCCACGCTGCATCTCGATGACGGTCTGGGAGACCATGCCACCTTCGAAGACGCGGGCTGCACCCTGGGTCAAACTGATCACACCTGAGGCGACAGCGGCAAGCTGGTCGGCCCTGTCCTTGGGGAAACCCTCGGAGAAGGCCAGCGGCAGGCCGTCTGACGACACCACGACGGTGTGCGCCACACCAGGCACGTTGTTGACAAAATCGGTGATCAGCCAGTTGATGCCACGCGCTCCCTGGCTCAGTTCTCTCATTGTTGCTCCTCCTCATTCTCGTCTCCGCGGGTGAACGCGCGGCCTTGCCGTACGCCTTGCTGGAAGCTCGACAAGCGGCTTCGCAGCCGATCGGGAGAGATCTGCGGGGCCGGTGAAGTGACAGGGGGCTCGGCCAGGCTCGCCGTGCCGGGCACCAGGTTCGCCTTGGGGACGCGGCGCGGCAGCCCGGACGCGGTGGTGCCGCCCTTCGCGGGCTCGGCCGCCGCCTGGGCCGCCTGCCAGCCGCTGTCCGCCGGGGACGTCCACGACGGGCTGACGCCCGACTCGCCCGGCCTGCGCTGCGGCAGCGCGGGCTTGTCCGAGGCGGTCTCCATCGGCCGGATGGCGGGCTGCACCTGCGTCTCCGGCTCCGGCTCGGCTTCCGGCACCGGGTCGGGCCGGCGGGGGGCGAGCTGCTCGGGCTCGGGGCGGCGGAACCAGTCGGACCCGACGGAGGAGAAGATCGGCAGGAACTCGTCGCCCTGCTCCTCCAACGGCGAGTTGCGCACCACGGGGAGCGGTCCGGTCAGGTCCTGCGAGGAGTAGTTGCCGGGCCCGAACGGGTTGACCGCCGCGTGGCCGTTCTGCGGGACGGGGTCGGCGGGCTTGGGACCCTCGGCGAAGGACGGCCAGCGCTGCTCGTCACCCGCGAGTGAGTTCCAGCGCTGCTCGTCGGCCGCGAACGGCGACGGGCGCTGCTCCTCGCCGAAGGGCCGCTGCGCGGGCTGCTGGCCGAAGGAGGTCCAGCGCTGTTCCTCCTGCGGCTGGGCGGGCGGCTCGGTGGCGAAGGAGGGCCAGCGGGGCTCCTCCGGCGACAGGGGAGGCGGCTCCTCGGCGAAGGACGGCCACCGCTGGTCGCCGAGCGCCGGCGCGGGCGGGGGCGTCTCCTCCGCGAACGAAGGCCAACGGGGCTCGGCCGCCGCCGGGGGCGGCGCCACCTCGCCGAAGGACGGCCAGGACTGCTGCTCCTGCCGCTTCTGCGGCTCGGGGAACGGCGGCCAGGCCTCGCCCCCGGGCGCGGGCAGCGAGCCGGGCCACTGGGTGTCCATCGGCGCGCTGTCCTTGCCCCTGATGTCGGCCGTGTCGAGCCCGGGGGGCATCGAGGCCATGCCGCCGGGGGGCGCCGCGTAGACGCCGGAGCCGTTCGTCGCCGGGCTCTGGTCGAACATGCTGGGGTCGAAGTTGGTGAACGCGTCGTACTGGGAGCGCTGCTGCGGGGCGCCCGGCATGCCGGCCAGCAGCATGTCGGGCAGCATGACCATCGCGCTCAGGCCGCCGCGCTCGCGCATCATCAGCTGCACCCGGATGCCGTGGCGCAGGGCCAGGCGGCCGACCACGAACAGGCCCATGCGGCGCGACACCGCGACGTCCACGACGGGCGGGTTGGCCAGCCGCCAGTTGGCCTCGGCCAGCTCCTCGGCGCTCATGCCGATGCCCAGGTCGTTGATCGTCACCAGCACGCCGCCGCTGTCGACGGCGCTGGTGACCTGAACCTTGCTCTCGCGCGGCGAGAACGAGACGGCGTTCTCGATCAGCTCGGCCAGCAGGTGCACGGCGTCGGTGACGGCCGGACCGGCGACCATGGGGCCGGACGCGATCTGGATCTGGACCCGCTCGTAGTTCTCGACCTCCGACAGGGAGGCGCGGGCCACGTCGACCAGCGGGACCGGCTCACTCCACTTACGGGCGGCCTCCTGGCCGGCCAGAACCAGCAGGTTCTCGCTGTTGCGGCGCATACGGGTGGCGAGGTGGTCCAGGCGGAACAGGTTGGCGAGCCGGTTCTCGTCCTCCTCGCCCTGCTCCAGACCCTCGATGAGCTGGAGCTGCCGCTCGACCAGCGTCTGGCTGCGGCGCGACAGGTTGACGAACATCGAGTTGACGTTGGCACGCAGCTTGGCCTCGTCGCCGGCCAGCCGGATCGCCTCGCGGTGGACCTCGTCGAACGCCCGGGCCACTTCCCCGATCTCGTCCCGGGTGTCGATGCCGACCGACGGCACCTCGGGCACCCGGGCCGCGTCGCCGGACTCACGCAGCACGCGGACGGTCTCCGGCAGCCGGGTGGTGGCGACCTGGAGAGCCTCGGCCCGCAGCCGCCGCAGCGGCCGCACCAGCGATCCGGCCACCCGGGTGGTGATCACCAGCACCAGGAGCAGCAGGACCAGGATGGTGGCGCCGGAGATGATGGCGTTGCGCTGCTCGGTGTCACTGAGCTCGCGGGTCTTCGTCACGATCTTGGTGGCCAGGCCGTCCTCGACCTTGCGCATCGCGTTGGTGGTGAGCAGGGTGCTCTCGTACCAGAGGTTGATGTCCCGGCGTGAGGTGACGTCGAGGTCTCTGATGCGGGCGTACTCGCGCAGCTGGGCCAGGGCCCGCTGGCGCATGGAGTCGGCGCGGTCGATCTCGATGCCGCGCACGACCTTCGAGTAGGCCGTCAGGTCCTGGGGATCGGCCTCCTGCTCGAAGGCGGCGAGCTCGGACTGCTGACGGTTCCACGAACCGAGGAAGTCGGACAGGTCGTCGTAGTCGAGCGACCGCTCTTCGAGCGCGACGACCATGATGCCCTGCTGGCGCGACACCTCTTCCTTGACCCGCTGGAGCGCGCGCAGCGCGTTCACGTCACCCTGGAGGTCTTCGTCGTTGACACCCTCGCCCAGGTCGCCCTGGAGCGCGGCCAGGACCTCGATGAGCCGCGAGTAGGTGCTGATCGAGGCCCGGGGCGGGACGCTGTCACCCAGGATCGACTCACGCAGCCCCTTGAGGCCGTTGAGCCACCGGGTCATCTCCTCGACCTCGGCACGCACCCGCGTGGAGTGGGAGGCGTCGATGGCGCCCGAGGCCTCCAGCACGCGCTGCTTGGCGGCATCGACCGTGCCACGCTGCGTGCGCAGCTGGGTCATCCGGCCGTTCCGCCGGTTGTCGGCGACGTACCACGCGGTGAGGGTACGTTCCTTCCCGAGTTCGTGGGAGAGCACGCCGACGCGCTGCACCAGCTCGGCCACCTGGGTGAGCCGGCGGTATTCGCTGCTCGTGCCGATGGCGTCGGCCAACTGGATGCCTGCGAGCAGCACACCCACGATCGTGGGAATGAGGATCAGCGCCACCAGCCTCGAGCGCACGCGCCAGTTCGCCAGCCGGAACCGTCCGCCTGTGTACTCCCCCGGCCTCGTGTGCTTGGGGTTTTCCGTCCTCACTGGCTCTCGCAACCTCTCGCCGTTACGTGCTCGAAGGAAATCAGACACGCGTGTGGCGCATGGGATTCTGCCGGGCTGGGTAATTGGAACACAACCCGTACCAGATCGGCCAACCGGACATATCCCACTAAATGCTCCCAAAATAGGATCATGGGAGACATAGCGCCGTTCACGTTCTTCAGGCCGGGCGGAACGAGTCGCGTTCCGCGGGTGCCATATGCTTGATCATCAGATGGCGGGTCACGGAATATTCTTGCACCGCCTCCTGGCTCATGTCCTTGCCGAAGCCGCTGCCCTTGACCCCGCCGTGCGGCGCCTCGCTGGCGATCGGCAGATGATCATTGACCCACGTCACCCCAACATCGAGGCGGTGCGACACCCGCATCGCGCGGGCGACGTCGGCCGACCACACCGAAGAGGCCAGGCCGTAGCGGGTGTCGTTGGCCAAGGCGACCGCCTCGTCCTCGCCGTCGAACGGCAGCACCACGAGCACGGGCCCGAACAGCTCGCCCTGGACGATCTCGCTGTCCTGTGCGACATCTGTTACCAAAGTGGGTGGATAAAAGTATCCGGGCCCGTCGACCGGCGCGCCGCCGTGCAGAATCCGGCCGCCCGAACGGGAGACGAAACCGTGCACCCGGTCCCGGTGCGCCGAGGAGATCAGCGGCCCGATGTCCGTGGCCGGGTCCCAGGGGTCACCGACCCGGATGCCTTCGAGCGTCGCCCGCAGCGCCTCCACCGTCTCGCCGTAGACCTCGCGGGCGACGTAGACGCGGGTGGCCGCGGTGCAGTCCTGGCCGGTGTTGTACGTGGCCCCCAAGGCCACCCCGCGGGCCGCCTGCGCCAGGTCGGCGTCCTCGAAGACCAGGGCGGGCGCCTTGCCGCCCAGCTCCAGGTGGACCCGCTTGAGGGTGCGCGCGGCGCCCGTCATGACCGCCCGGCCCGTCTCGGTCGAGCCGGTCACGCTCACCATGTCCACGCCCGGATCGGTGACCAGCGCCTCGCCGACCGCGGCGTCCCCGGTGATCACCTGGACCAGCCCGTCGGGCGCGCCCGCCTTGGCGAACAGCTCCGCCAGGCGCAGCGTGCTGCGCGGCGTCTGCGGGGCCGGCTTGATGACCACCGCGTTGCCGGCCGCGACCGCCGGGCCGATCTTCCAGACGGCCATCACGAAGGGGAAGTTCCACGGCGCGATCGAGCCGATCACCCCGACCGGGCGGCGCAGCATGACCGAGGTGTAGCCGGCGCTGAACACCCCGGCGCCCGTCCCGTCCAGGGAGCGGGCGGCGCCGGCGAAGAAGCGCAGGTTGTCGATGGCGAAGGGCAGCTCGCCGTCCCTGAACACGGCCGCGGGCTTGCCCGTCTCCTCCACCTCCAGCCGGGTCAGCTCGTCGGCGTCGGCCTCGGCCAGGTCCGCCACCCGCAGCAGCAGCCGGGCCCGCTCGGCGGGCGTCGTCCGCCCCCACTCGGCGAAGGCGTCCCTGGCCCGCCGTACGGCCGCGTTGACGGCCGTCACGGGGGTGTCGGGCAGCTCCGCGCAGGCGAGCCCGGTCGCGGGGTTGATCAATTCACGCATGGATATCTTTCCCTGTTGGTACTGGAGTCCGTACCTACTTCTGGCCGAGGCCCTCGATCAGGTCGGCGGCCTTGCGCAGGCCGTCGCGCCCGCGGATCTCTTCGCCTGCGGCGGCAAGTCTCGCACGGAGCTCACCGTCGCCGAGCAGACGGTCGAGCGCGCCCTTCAGCTCCTCATCGGTGAAAGCGTAGGTGGAAAGCCTGACACCATAGCCCAATTCGTCCACCCGCTGCGCGTTGTCGTACTGGTCCCAGAAGAGCGGGAGCAAGATCATCGGCTTGCCGAAGTGCAGCGCCTCGGTGGTGGTGTTGTTGCCGCCGTGCGTGATGACCAGGTCGCACAGCGGTATGATCTTTGTCTGCGGCAGGAACTCGGCGCCCCACATGTTGTCGGCGAGCTTGATCTCCTCGTGCAGCGGGCCCTTGGAGACGATGATCTGGTGCGGCGTGGTGCCCAGCACGTCGATCACCCGCTGCATGAGCTCCACGTCCGAGGAGCCGAGCGAGCCGAGCGAGAAGTAGACCAGCGATCCCTCGTTGCGCTCGAAGGGCAGCTCGAAGTCCTCGTCGGTCTCCCGGACCGAGGAGTCGAGGCGGTGCCAGTTGTCGGCGAGCGGCCGGGCGTCGGCGTAGTCGAGGATCTCCGGGAACACGTAGAGGTTCAGGTCCCCCTCGTGAATGAAGTCCAGGTCGGGCAGCGGCTCGGTGCCCTGCTCGACGCACCAGGCGTTGAAGGCGCTCCAGATCTCGCGGTGGGTGCGGTCGTACTCAGCGCGGAAGGCGTCCCACTCGGCGCGGTCGTCGGCGGGCAGCCCGGAGAAGACCGGCGCGATGCCCTCGCCGCGCACCTCCAGCGGGTTGCAGGAGACGATCCGGACGAACTTCTTGCCGGCGGTGAGCAGCGCCGGGAAGGTGATCACGTTGTCCTCGACGATGACGTCCGGCTGGACCCGCTCGATGATCTCCTTGAGCTGGGGCTCGCAGTATTTGGCGCCGTCGATGAGCGAGTCCCAGATCGGCTTGGTGACGGTCGCCAGCTGCTCCAGGGTGCTCTTGCGGTATTCGGGCGCGGTCTCGCGGATGAAGTCCTTCCAGAACTGACCGGCGTCCTGCTCCTCCTCGGCGGGCGGAGCGAGGTCGACCAGGTCCTCCTCGAAGCCGAGCGCCTCCAGCTTGCCCTTCCAGGACGCCTCGGCGGCGAACACGACGCGGTGGCCGCGGTTGCGCAGGATGTCGCCGATGCCGATGGAGTTGTTGGTGGGCCCGTAGGCGCTTTCCGGCATGAACAGGATGGTGAGAGACATGGGCACTCCGGTGGGGCTAGACATTTGAAGGTGAATTCAAATACGCAGGTAGCGAGAAGGTCAACTTCAGGGCAATATGGTCACGGATTGCTGAACCGCAAGTGAAGAAAATGGCGAGGTGGTGAAGATGGCCCAGCGCAAGAGCCGTAGTGACCGGCGCATCGATCTGATCGAGGCGGCGCGGCGGGCCATCATCAAGCACGGCGTCGACGGAGTCCAGCTCTCCCACGTGGCCGAGGAGGCCAGACTGACCTCCGGCGCCGTGCTCTATCACTACCCTGACCTGGGCGAGCTGCTGGTCGAGGCGCAGCACTCCGGGATGGAGCGCTTCTACGAGCAGCGGCTGCGGCAGATCGCCGCCCTCACCGACCCGGCCACCAAGCTGGTGCTGACCATCAAGTCGGGGCTGCCCACCGGCCCGCTCGACCCGGACGTGCGGCTGCTCAACGAGCTGGGCGGAGCCGCCGGGCGGCACCGGGTCTACGGGGTGCTGCTCACCTCGCTCTACGACCGGCAGGTGTCGATGTACCAGTCGATCCTGGACACGGGGTCGGCGCTCGGGGTCTTCAGGCTCACCGCCGACGCGCTGTCGATCTCGCGCAACCTGGTGGCGCTGGAGGACGCCTACGGCTACCGCATCACCGCCCGGCATCCGCTCATCGGCCCGGAGGAGGCGGCGGAGCTGATCCTGTCCTACGCGCGCACGGTGACGGGCAACGACCTGCTTCATTGATCGACCGGGATGATCACGGCGTCGTCGGTCCGCCAGTCCAGCGTGACCTCGGCGCCGGGCTTGACCTCGCTGGCGCCCTGCACCGCCACCAGCACCGGCTTGAGCCGGCCGGGCACCGACACCGAGATGTGCGAGATGCCGCCGTAGAAGCTGACGTCGAGCACCGAGCCCTTGAGGCCGCCGCCCGTGGCCGCCGCCGCGCCCAGCCGCACCTTTTCCGGCCGGACGCCGAGCAGCGCCTTGGAGCCTGTCTGCAGCGCCCGCAGCGGCCTGCCGCGCAGCGCGCCGAAGTCCTCGGTCGCCAGGGTGTCCTCGGCGGCCAGGGCGCCCTCGAACAGGTTGTTGGCCCCGACGAAGTCGGCGACGAACCTGGTGTGCGGCCGCTCGTACAGCGCGACCGGCTCGTCCACCTGGCGCACCACGCCGTGGTCGAAGACCGCGATGCGGTCGGCGAGCGACATGGCCTCCTCCTGGTCGTGGGTGACGACCACGAAGGTGATGCCGACCTCGTTCTGCAGCCGCTTGAGCTCCAGCTGCATGTCCGCGCGGACCTTCTTGTCCAGGGCCGACAGCGGCTCGTCCAGCAGGAGCAGGCGCGGGCGCTTGACGATGGAGCGTGCCAGGGCGACGCGCTGGCGCTGGCCGCCGGACAGGTGCTGCGGCTTGCGGCCGGCGTGCGCCGTCAGGCCCACGGTCTCCAGCACCTCGCCGACGCGCTGCTTGATCTCCTGGCGTGACAGCTTCTCGCGCTCCAGGCCGTAGGCGATGTTCTTGGCCACGGTCATGTGCGGGAACAGCGCGTACGACTGGAACATCAGGCTGATCGGCCGGCGGTTCGGCTGCTTGCCCAGCAGGTCCTCGCCGTCGAGCGTCACCGTGCCGCTGTCGGGGGTCTCGAAGCCGGCGATGATGCGCAGCAGCGTGGTCTTGCCGCAGCCGGACGGGCCGAGCAGGGCGAAGAACTCCCCTTGCCCGATCTCCAGTGAGACGCCGTCGAGCGCGGTGACCTCGCCGAACCTGCGGGTGACCCCGTCAATCTTGAGCACGTGACTCCCCGATCTTGGTCATGCGCTGCCCCACGATCACAGCCGTGAAGCTCACCAGGAGCAGGACCGCCGCCAGCGCGTTGATCTTCGGGGTCACCCCGAAACGAATCATGGAATAGATGACGATCGGCAGCGTCTGCTCGCTGTTGCCGATCGTGAAGAAGGCGATCACGAACTCGTCCAGCGACAGCGTGAACGCCAGCAGCGCCCCCGCCACGATGCCCGGCGCGAGCTGCGGCAGCGTCACCTTCCTGAAGGTGGTCACCGGACCGGCGCCCAGGTCGCGCGAGGCCTCCTCCAGGGAGGCGTCGGCGCCGGAGAGCCGGGTGCGCACCACCGCCGCCACGAAGGCCATGGCGAACACGCCGTGCGCCAGGATCACCGAGTAGAGGCCCAGCGTGAGCTGGATCATGCCGTAGAAGAGCAGCAGCCCGATGGCCAGCACCAGGTCGGGCAGCACGGCCGGCATCAGCGCGACGGCGTCCAGCGTCCTGGACCTGGTGTGGCGGGCCAGGCCCACGGCGAGCAGGGTGCCCAGCACGGTGGCGATCACCGTCGAGCCGGTGGCCACGATGAGCGTGTTGATCAGGCCGTCCATGATGCGCTCGTCCGCGGCGAGGTCGGCGTACCACTTGAGGCTGAAGCCCTCATAGGTGTACGCCGACTCGCCGGAGTTGAACGACATCACGACCAGGACGACGATCGGCGCGTACAGGAACACGTACGTCGCCCAGAACGGGACGTACAGGAGTCTCGATCTACGCACGGCGGGCCACCCAGGCCTGCGCGAGCAGCAGCACGAGCAGCACCGCGATGAGGGCCAGCGCCAGCGTGGAGCCGAACGGCCAGTCGCGGGCCTTCAAGAACTCCGTGCGGATCAGGTTGCCCACCATGGCCGTCTTGCCGCCGCCCAGGATCTCGGGGATGACGAAGTTGCCGAAGCTCGGCACGAACACGAACAGGCAGCCGGTCAGCACTCCCGGTACCGTGAGCGGCAGCGTCACCTTGCGGAAGGTGGTGAACGCCGACGCGCCCAGGTTGGCCGAGGCCTCGCGCAGCTGCGGGTCGAGCTTCTCGATCGCGGCGTACAGCGGCAGCACCATCAGCGGCAGGTAGGAGTAGAGCAGGCCGGTGACGACGGCGCCCTGGTTGTAGAGCAGCTCGACGGGCTCCAGCCCCAGCGCCTGCAGGCCGGAGTTGACCAGCCCGGGGCCGCTCAGCAGGATGATCCAGGCATAGGCGCGGATGATGAAGTTGGTCCAGAACGGCAGCACGATCGCGACCAGCGCGATCGTCTTCCACTTGCGCGGAAGCTGCGCGATCAGGTAGGCCGTCGGGTAGCCGAGCAGCAGCGCGATCAGCGTGGCCAGCCCGGCGATCTTCAGCGAGGTGCCGAGCACGCTCAGGTAGAGGGGGTCGAACAGGCGGGCGAAGTTCTCGCCTGTGAACTCGTAGACGACGCCGCCGAAGCGCCCACGCTGGAAGACCGTGTAGCTGAGCACCAGCGCCAGCGGCACCAGGAGCAGCACGATCAGGTAGGTCAGCCCCGGGGCCAGGAAGACGAATGCGCCCAGCCGGCGCCCCCGCGAGGGAGACACCGGCCGGGCTTCGATCGAGACCTTCACCGCAACTAGTCGGCCTGGATTTCGGAGGACAGGCGCGTGAACTTGGTCGACGCCTGCCCGAGGTCGAAGATGGCCTCACCGTCGAGCAGCTGGGCCGGCTTGATGCCGAGCAGCGATCCCGGGGCGATCTTGACCTTGTCCATGGCGGCCTTGTTGGGCACCTTGTAGTTGATGTTCTCCGCCGCCCAGCGGTGCACCTCGGGGTCGAGGATGTAGTTGATGAAGGCGTGTGCGGCTTCCTTGTTCTTGGAGGACTTCAGGATGACCATGGTGTCCACCCAGAGGTCGCTGCCCTCCTTCGGCACCGCGAACTTGATGTTCTGCTTGGCGTCGGTGGTCGGGCACCAGCCGTCCCACGCCTCCACCATGAGCGCCTCGCCCTTGATCAGCCGGTCGCCGAACGTCGTGTCGTCGAAGGCGAGCAGGTGCGGCTTGGCGGCCAGCAGCAGCTCCTTGGCCTTGGCAATCTCGTCGTCCTTGGCGGTGTTGACCGAGTAGCCGAGGGACTTGAGCGCGGGCAGGGCCAGCCAGCGCTCGGTGGTCATCAGGGTGACCTTCTTCTCGGCCCAGGCCGGCGGCTTCAAAAGATCGTTCCAGCTCGTCGGCTCGGCCTTCACCAGGTCGCTGCGGTAGCAGATGCCGGTGGTGCCCCACGTGTAGGGCACGGAGTACTTGTTGCCCTTGTCGTAGGAGAGCTGGGTGGCCTCGGGGTAGAGGTTCGACAGGTTGGGGATCAGCTCGGCGTGGATGGGCTCCAGCAGATTCTGCTCGTTGAGCGCCTGGGCGTACTGACCGGACACGAACGCCACGTCGATGCCGCTGTCACCACCGGTGGTGAGCTTGGTCATCGCGGTCTCGTTGGTGTCGTGGATGGTGATGTCGAGCTTGGAGATCTTCAGCTCTTTCTTCACCATGTCCTGGAGCTCTTTGGGCGTGTAGCCATCCCAGACCGTCACCATGAGTGACTGCTTCGCCAGATCGGCGTTGGGGTTCAGCTGAGCGGCTGTCGCCTGCGGTGCTGTCTCTGCGCTGTTGGTCGACCCACCGCCGCACGCCGCGACGGCGAGCGCGAGGCCGGCCGCCGCTGCAGCGGCCGGAAGACGACGGGTGACCCGGGTACGGAACACAGCCGCTACTCCTTATGGATTTCAGGGTACGAGAGGGGGTCGCGCGACCAACCGGACACGGGAGACCAGAGCAGGAGTGTTGCAGCAGAAATCAACATGAGCAAGACTTTGCTGGACATTGCTAGCTGGAAGTTTGGTCTAAGTGTTGAATACGGATTCAATTTGGAATCGGTTGATCTCTCTCGGTGAGGATCATGCCTCGTGCCGGGATCGCGGTCTCACAACCGCTCTGCTCACCGCGTTGGATAAAGCCGTGCCGGCCGCGTTCGCCGTCCGCCGATTCCTCCCGCTTCCCACCATCTCGCACAGCGTAGGGACCCCGGACACCGGGGGCCCGGCCGAGCGCGATTTCGGACCGCACGTAGATCAGACAAACTACTCTGTGGTGGTGAATGACCGGGTCGTCGTGAAATGGCTCACACCTCCCGTTCCGCTCCCGCGCACGCCTGAGATGCTCGCTCATCTCGTTGATGTCGGCTTCAAAGACACCGCGCCGCCCTATGCCGCGCTCACCCGGGTGGACGGGCCGCAGGAGGTCCTGCTCGCGCTGGTGACGGGCTATCTTCCGGAGGCCACGGACGGCTGGGAATGGTGCGCCGACGAGGCCGAGGCGGGCCGCACCGACTTCGCCCCCGCCCTCGGCCGCCTCGCCGCCGACCTGCACCTGGCCCTGTCGACCTTCCCCACGTCGACCTTCCCCACGTCGGCCTCCCCCGCATCGGCCTCCCCCGCATCGGCCTCCCCCGCACCGGCCTCCCCCACGTCAGCCTCCCCCGCGTCAGCTTCCCCCGCCGAGCCGACGCCGCCCGGCCCCGAGCGGAACGCGGTCAGGGCCGAGGCCGCCCTGCGCGAAGCCCTGGAGCTCACCGACGGCGACGACGGCGACTGGCTGGCCGGCCACGCCGGACAACTGCGCCGGGAGCTGGCGCCGCTCGCCGAACCCGTCACCTCGCCCAGGATCCTCATCCACGGCGACCTGCACGTGGGCCAGATCCTGCGCTGGCGCGGCGGCTACGCGGTGATCGACTTCGACGGCAACCCCACCGTCACCGGCGCCGACCCGCTGCAGCCCGCCGCCCGGGACGTCGCCCAGCTGACCACGAGCCTCCAGCACGTGGCCCAGGTGGCGATCAAGCGCCGCGGCACCTCGCCGGACGACGCCGCCCGCTGGGCCGCCGAGGCCAGGACGCGCATGCTCGCCGCCTACCGCGACCGCCTGGCCGGGCGCGGCGCGGCCGGCCTGCTGGACGAGTCCCTGATCCGCCCGTTCGAAATCGAGCAGGAGTGCCGTGAGCTGATTTACTCGGCCCGTCACCTGCCCCGATGGCGCTACGCGCCGATGGGCGTGCTGCGCGAGTGGTATCCCGAGGAGAGTCGATGAACCCCGAGCTGTATCTGTCCGACCTGGAGGCCAAGCCCGCCGCCCTGGCCACCCTGGCCGGGACGCTGGCGGCCGCCGACCCCTTCGCGGCGCTGCCCGCCGGGGTCGAGCGCGTGCTGTTCCTGGGGATGGGCAGCTCCCGTTACGCCGCCGGCGTCGCCGCCCTGCGCCTGCGGGCGGCGGGGGTGGACGCCTACGCCGAGTACGCCTCCGCCGCCGCGTCCTTCCCGCGCGATGCCCGTACGCTGGTCGTACCGATCTCCGCGACCGGGAGCAGCCGCGAGACGCTGGACGCGGTGGCCCGCCACGGCGGTGGCGCCTCCCCCGTGGCGGCGCTCACCAACACCGCGGACTCCGCGCTCGCGCGGGCGGCCGACCTGGTGATCCCCATGCACGCGGGCGTGGAGCGGGGCGGCGTGTCATGCCGCACCTTCCAGCACACCCTGGCCCTGCTGCTCGCCCTGGAGTCCCGTCTCACCGGGTCGGGCCGGGACGTGGCGGCTCTGGTGCGGCGGGCCGCCGAGGCCACGGCCGACCTGCTGGAGCGCAGGGACGAGTGGCTGCCGCTGGTGCTGGAGCTGCTCGACGGCCCGCACGGGGTCTACACGATCGGCCCGGTGGAGCGCCTGTCGTCGGCCGAGCAGTCGGCGCTGATGCTCAGGGAGGGCCCGCGCCGCCCGGCGGACGCCTGCGAGACGGGCGACTGGGCGCACGTGGACGTCTACCTGACCAAGACCCTCGACTACCGCGCGCTGCTGTTCCCTGGCTCGCGCTACGACGAGCAGGCCATGGACTGGGTACGGCAGCGCGGCTCCACGGTCGTCACCGTCGGCGGTGAGGTCAAGGACGCCACCGCGGCCGTCCGGTACGTCCACGACGACGACGCGGACGTGGCGCTGCTGACCGAGACGCTGGTCGCCGAGCTGGTGGCCGCCTACTGGTGGGCGGCCCAGTGATCAGCGGAGCGAGCGCGCGGTCAGCGCGTGCTCCACGAGGGTGATCAGCGTGGACTTGACCGCCTCCCGGCTGCGGGCGTCGGTGCGCACGAGGGGGATGTGCGAGGAGAGTGTGAGCGCCTCGCGGACCTCGTTCTCCACGTGCGGGAAAGCCCCGTTCCAGCCGTTGACGCCCACCACGAAGGGCAGCTTGGCCTCTTCGAAGTAGTCGATGGCCGGGAAGCTGTCGGCCAGACGGCGGGTGTCGACCAGCACCACCGCGCCGATCGCGCCGCGTACGAGGTCGTCCCACATGAACCAGAACCGGTGCTGACCCGGCGTCCCGAACAGATACAGGATCAGATCACGGTCCAGCGACACCCGGCCGAAGTCCATCGCCACCGTGGTCGTCGACTTGTTCGGAGTGAGCGAGACGTCGTCGACCCCGGCCGAGGCGTCGGTCATCACCGCCTCCGTGGTCAGCGGCGTGATCTCCGACACCGCCTTCACGAACGTCGTCTTGCCCACGCCGAAGCCCCCGGCCACCACGATCTTCGTCGAGGTGAGCCCGGGACTAGAGCCTGCGTAGTCCACTGAGCACCCTTTCGAGCAGGCTCGCGTCCGGCTTGCCCGCGTCCAGCTGCGGCTGATAGACCCTGACCAGCCCTTCCGCCTCCATGTCAGCGACCAGCACTCTGGCCACGCCGAGCGGGATGGCCAGCAGCGCGGAGATCTCCGCCACGGACCTGATCTGCCGGCACAGCTCGCTGATCTGCCGGAACTCCCGGGCGTACACCGGTCCCAGCTGCATCGACGTCGCCGAGGAGACGAGCGCCTCCATGGCGAGCGCCGTGCGCGGCGCGGTCCGTCCGCCGGTTACGGCGTACATCCTCACCAGCGAGCTGCGCTCGGGCTCCGGCTCCCCGCCATGCCACGATGCCACCGTCTACTCCCATCACCAGGGGCGTGCGCTTGAGAGTTCCGCGCGCACGTCAGGCGTGAGCACCTGCCCCGCACGTTCGACCAGGATCGTCATTTGGTAGGCCACCAGGCCCATGTCACAGTCCGGTGCCGCCAGCACCGCCAGGCACGACCCGTCGCTGATCGACATCACCAGCATCAGGCCGAGCTCCATCTCGACGAGGGTCTGCACGACCTCGCCGCCCTCGAACACCCGCGCCGATCCCGCGGTGAGGCTGACCAGCCCGGCCGCGATGGCGGCGAGCTGGTCGGCGCGGTCCTTGGGGAACCCGCGGGAGAAGGCCATCGGCAGCCCGTCAGCGGAGACCACCACCGCGTGCGCCACGCCGGGCACCTCTTCGACGAAGCCGCTGACGAGCCAGTTCACATCCTTGGCCGCCTGGCTCAAATTACTCATCAGTCCTCCTCAAGCTCGGTACGACCCTTGCGGACGCCCTGCTGATAACTGGAGAGCCTGCTGCGGAGCCGATCGGGGGACACCGGGGGCGCGGGCATGGGCGACGGCGCGGGCGCCGCGGACCCGGGCACCAGATTCGCCTTCGGCGTCCGTTTCGGCAGTCCGGCGCTCGTCGTGCCGCCGCGCGCCGGCTCGCGCACCGCCCCGGCCGCCTGCCAGCCGCTGTCGCCCGACGACGACCAGGCGGGGTCGGGCTCGGACTCCCGCCGGTCCG
This sequence comes from Nonomuraea glycinis, assembly GCF_035920485.1. Lineage (GTDB taxonomy): Bacteria > Actinomycetota > Actinomycetes > Streptosporangiales > Streptosporangiaceae > Nonomuraea > Nonomuraea glycinis. Next base: position 4,941,380 of record NZ_CP109166.1, on the reverse strand, counting down.
GCGTGAACGACGGCTTGGTGAACCAGCTCGACTCGACGGAGGCGAAGATCGGCAGGAAGTCGCCCTGCGTGGACTCCCGTACGGGTTCCTGCGCGGGGAACGGCGCCGGCGGCAGCTCCACGGAGTTCGTGAACTGCGAGCTGAACCACGAGGAAGGCTCCGGCGTGGGGGTCATGTCCAGAGACGGATGACCGGGGCCGGGCATGGAGGGCGTCGGCGGCAGCGGCGGCATGGAGGGCATGCTCGGCATCGGGCCCTGCTGGTACGGCATCATCTCCGGCGCGGACACCGCCGTGCGGGAGAACGACGCGTCGGGCACCGCGCCGGGCACCACGGTGAGCAGCGTCTCCGGCAGCAGGACCATGGCGGTCAGCCCGCCGACGTCCTGACGCCGGAGCTGCACCCTGATGTTGTGCCGCAGGGCCAGCCGGCCGACCACGAACAGGCCCATCCGGCGCGACACCGACACGTCCACCACCGGCGGGTTCGCCAGCCGCCAGTTGGCCTCGGCCAGCTCTTCCGCGGTCATCGAGATGCCGTTGTCGGTGACCGAGAGCATCAGCCCGCCGCCGTCGATGTGGCTGCTGGAGATGATCACCTTGGTGTCGCGGGCGGAGAACGAGACGGCGTTCTCGATCAGCTCGGCCAGCAGGTGGACCACGTCGTTGACGGCCTGACCCGCGATGGCCGACTCCGACTGGACCTGGATGCTGACCCGGTCGTAGCTCTCCACCTCGCCGAGCGCGGCCCGTACCACGTCCATGAGCTCGACCGGCTGGCTCCACTTGCGCACGGCCTCCTGGCCCGCCAGGACCAGCAGGTTCTCGCTGTTGCGGCGCATGCGGGTGGCCAGGTGGTCCAGCTTGAACAGGTCGCCGAGCCTGGCGTCGTCGCGTTCGCCGCGCTCCAGCCGCTCGATCAGGGAGAGCTGCCGCTCCACCAGCGTCTGGCTGCGCCGAGACAGGTTGACGAACATCGCGTTGACGTTGGCGCGCAGCCTGGCCTCGTCACCGGCCAGGCGCACGGCCTCGCGGTGCACCTCGTCGAAGGCCCGCGCGACCTCACCGACCTCGTCCCTGGAGAAGACGTTGATGGGCGGCACCTCGGCGTCGACCACGCCGTCGCGGGACTCGCGCAGGTGCTGCACGAAGTCCGGCAGCCGCTTGCCGGCGATCTCCAGGGCCTCCGCGCGCAGCCGGCGCAGCGGGCGTACCAGGGACCTGGCGACGCCGGTCGTGATCAGCAGGATGGCCACGAGCAGCGCGATCACCGCGCCCGCGATCACGTACGCGCGCTGCCGCTCGTCGGCGCTGAGCGCCTCGCTCCGGGCCACGATGCCCGCGGCCTGGCGCTGCTCGACCATGCGCATGGAGTCGACGACCACGTTGGACGCCGCGAACCACTGCCCGGCGTCGTCGCGGTGGCCCTGGTCGAGGCCGCGTACGGTCTGCCCGGCGGTCGCCCTGATGAGCACCAGCTCGCGCAGGAACAGCATGGTGTCGGCGGAGCGGCCGTTGACGTTCTCGTCGAAGATCCGGCGTTCGGCGGCCGTGGCCTCGTCGGCGAAGGCCTTGCGCTCGTTCTCCTCGCGCGACAGCTCGCCGAGGAAGCGCTTGAGCTGGTCCTGGCTGAACGCGCCCTCGCTCAGGACGGTGGTCAGCAGGGCCTGCTGGTGCGAGACGCTCTCCTTGGCGCGGGCGAGTGAGTCGAGCATGCGGGACTGGCGGAACAGCTCGTCGTCCTGGCTGCCCTTGATGAGCTCGTTGTGGACCGAGAGCAGGTCGTTGATCACGGTGGAGTACAGCTCGACGGAGGCGGCGGGCAGCAGGTCGGCGTCGAGCGCCTGCTCACGCAGTCCGACGAGGTCGTCCAGGCGGTTGAGCATGTTCTGGATCTGGTCGGCCGTCCGGCCGGTGACGCTGAGCAGGAGATCGTCGGCGCTGATCCGGACCTGGCCGATGACGCCGTCCACCTGGTCCATCTGCTCACGCACCGACGGCAGGCCACTGGCGGGGCGGTTCCTGGCGATGAACCAGGACATCCTCGCGCGCTCACCGGAGACCACATGGGTGAGCTCGCCGATCTGCGCGGAGAGCTGGGCGAGCTGATTCGTGCGCGCGAAGTCGGCCGCCGCGCCTGTCGAGGCGAACACCTGAAAGCCACCGAGCAGCACGGCCGCGGCCGTCGGAACGAGAATGAGCGCGACAAGTCGCGCCCGCACACGCCAGTTACGCAACCGCCAGTTGCCTTCCTCTGGCGGCCGCTGTCCTAACTCAGTACTCACCGAACGCAACCTCTCGCCCGAATCGGCGCAATATGAAGATCCCCGTGACGGATGTGAAAATCCAGCAAGCCTGGGCAATTGGAACACATATCTACCAGCTCGGCCAAGCGCAACATAACGCTACATAAGTTGAGTAGTGTGACGCATGAGCAAGAACCTGGAGCTCCATCTACCCACCTTCCGGGATGCGAAATACTCCCTTAAATAGGCAAATGTCCCCATATGGGGCATTTGTGGGATCCCTGACCGTAACACCCCAGGACCTTCGAGGTCTCCAGAAGGTCACAGCGTTGAGATTCCCGTTATTCACCACATATGTTTGCTCCCTCAACTGAGGAGGCGAGTGGTGCGGGAATCTCCCGACAGTGGGGCCATCGGTGTTGAAGGGCTGTGGAAGATCTTCGGTCCCAGGGCCGAAAGGGTGCTGGACAGCGACGACAGGTTTCTGGAACCTGGGGCGCTAAGAGAGAAGACCGGCTGCACCCCCGCTGTGAGGGACGTGAGTTTCGAAGTAAGCCCCGGCGAAGTCTTCGTGGTGATGGGTCTGTCGGGCAGCGGCAAATCCACCCTCGTCCGTTGTTTGACCCGGCTCATCGAGCCGACCGCCGGCCGGATCACGATCGGCGGCGAGGACGTCCGGGCCGCTTCCCCCGCCCGCCTGCGCGAACTGCGCCGCCATCACGTCAGCATGGTCTTCCAGCACTTCGGCCTGCTGCCGCACCGCCGAGTGATCGACAACGTCGCCTACGGGCTGGAGATCCAGGGCACCGGCAAGGCCGCCAGGCACGCGCGGGCGGCGGACATCCTGTCGCTGGTCGGCCTCGACGGCCACGCCGACTCCTACCCCGACCAGCTCTCCGGCGGCATGCAGCAGCGCGTCGGGCTGGCCCGCGCGCTCGCGGTCGAGCCCCAGGTGATGCTGTTCGACGAGCCGTTCAGCGCGCTCGACCCGCTGATCCGCCGGGACATGCAGGCCGAGGTGGTCCGCCTGCACCGGGAAGTCGGCAAGACCATGGTGTTCATCACGCACGACCTGTCGGAGGCGCTCAAGCTGGGCGAGCGCATCGCGATCATGCGAGCCGGCGCGATCGTGCAGATCGGCACGCCGGAGGAGCTCGTGGGCGCGCCCGCCGACGACTACGTGGCGGACTTCGTCCGCGACGTCCCCAGGAGCCACGTCCTCACCCTGCGCTGGATCGCCCGGCCGCCCGAGGAGGGCGAGCCGCTGGACGGCCCCGCGCTCCCGGCCGTCACGCTGATCAAGGACGCCATCGGCGCCGCCTCGTCCTCCTCCCGCCCGATCAGGGTGGTCGACGGTGACGAGCTGGTCGGCGTGGTGGACCGGGTCGATCTGCTGAGCTTCCTCGCGGGCCAGGACGTCTCAGGATCGGACGTTTCAGGATCGGATGCGGTGGCGACCGCATGAGCAGTACGGCCGTCAGCACACCCTCCAGGTTCCGGGTGCCCGGCTGGGTCACGCCCACGGGGATCGCGCTGCTGTTCGTGGTGGCGTACCTGATCTTCCAGGGCACCGGCACGCTGCCGCACAACAGCGAGGCGCCGCAGTTCGCGGCGGTCACCGAGCTGCGCGAGTGGATCGACGACCACCGCAACGACAACCCGGTCTTCCTCTACTTCCTGAACTACATCCGGATCTTCGTCGAGGCGCTCTTCGGCCTCTTACAGACCACCCTGTACGCGCTGGGCTGGCCCGGCCTCATCGGGGTCATGGGCGCGCTGGCCTGGCTGGCGGGCGGCTGGCGGGTCGCGCTGGGCGCCGTCGCCGGGTTCTGCTCCTTCGGCGTCTTCGGGCTCTGGCAGGCCAGCGTCGACACCCTCGCCCTGGTCGCGTCGGCGGTGCTGCTGTCGCTGGTGATCGGCATCCCGCTGGGCGTCTGGGCGGGGCTGTCCGTACGGGTGCGCAAGCTGTTCACGCCGGTCCTGGACGTCATGCAGATCATGCCGCACTTCGCCTATCTGGCGCCGCTGGCGCTGTTCTTCCACATCGGCGCGCCGGCGGGCGTCATCGCGACCATGATCTACTCGATCCCGCCGGCCATCCGGATCACCGCGCTGGCCATCCAGCGGGTCTCCCCCACCGCGGTCGAGGCCTCGGCCTCCCTCGGCGCCACCCGGGCGCAGACCCTGCTCAAGGTGCACCTGCCGCTGGCCAGGTCCACGATGGCGCTGGCCATCAACCAGACCATCATGATGGCGCTGTCCATGGTGGTCATCGCGAACCTGATCTCCGCGCCCGGCCTCGGCTCCGACATCATCCGCGGCCTGTCGCGCGCGCAGGTCGGCATCATGCTCCCGGCCGGCCTCGCGATCGTGGTCATGGCGGTGGTGCTGGACCGGATGATGGTCTCGGTGGCCAAGCGCGACCCGCGTAACAAGATCGGCAGGAGCAGCCTGGTCGTCGCGGCGGTCCTGGCGGGCGCGGGCCTGATCGCGGCCCCGTTGCTGCCGCGCGAGTGGCCCGCGAACCTGACGATCAACCTCGTCTCCGAGATCAACGACGTCGTCCTCTGGGCGGAGACGAGCTGGTTCGGCGTCACCTCCTTCATCAAGGACACGTTCTCGAACCTGGTGCTGAACCCGCTGGAGCACCTGTTCACCTCGGCGCCGTGGTGGCTGGTCGCCGCCGCGGTGCTGGTCGTGGCGTGGCGGATCAGCGGGGTACGACCGGCGCTCACGGCCCTGGCCTGCCTGCTGGCGATCGCCCTGCTCGGCACCTGGGAGCACTCGATGCGGACGCTGACCACGGTCGCCGTCGCGGTCGTCGTCACCCTCGTCATCGGCCTGCTGCTGGGCGTGGCCGCCGCCCGGTGGGACACCTACTCCGCCTTCCAGCGGCCACTGCTCGACGCGGCGCAGACGATGCCCTCGTTCGTCTACCTGCTGCCGGCGCTCGCCCTGTTCGGCACCACCCGGTTCACCGCGATCTTCGCCTCGATCATCTTCGCCGTGCCGCCGGTCGTGCGGCTCGTCGAGGACGGCATCAGGACCGTGCCCGCCACCGTGGTCGAGGCGGCCACCTCCGCCGGATCGACCTCGGGACAGCTCCTGTGGAAGGTGCAACTCCCGATGGCCAGGCGAGCCATCCTGCTCGCCGCCAACCAGGGCATCGTCATGACGCTCGCCATGGTGGTCGTCGGCGCGCTGGTCGGAGCCGGAGCCCTCGGCTACGACGTGGTCCTCGGCTTCTCCCAGCGGACGGACTTCGGGATGGGATTCGTGGCCGGTGTCGCGATGGTCCTGCTCGGAGTCATGCTCGACCGCATCACGCAAGGTGCCGACAGGCGCCCATCCCCCACAAAAGGAATGTAAAGACAATGAAGATTCGCCTGCTCGCAGGCCTACTGGCCCTGGGGCTCGCCGCGGGGTGCGGCGGGGCCACGGTGGATACCGCGCCCAGTTCCACCGCTTCGGCGGGCACCGCCACCACGTCCGGCGCGGCCGGGACCGTGAAGATCGCGATCAACCCCTGGGTGGGCTACGAGGCCAGCGCCAACGTCGTGGCGTACCTGCTCAAGAACGAGCTGGGCTACCAGGTGGAGCTGCCCGAGATCAAGGAGCAGCTGGCCTGGGAGGGCTTCGAGACGGGTGACGTCGACGTCATCATCGAGAACTGGGGACACCCGGATCTCAAGAAGCAGTTCATCGAGGAGAAGAAGACGGCCGTCGAGGCGGGCTCGACCGGCAACAAGGGCGTCATCGGCTGGTACATCCCCAAGTGGATGGCGGACGAGCACCCCGACATCACCGACTACAAGAACCTGAACAAGTACGCCAAGCTCTTCAAGACCTCCGAGTCGGGCGACAAGGGCCAGCTGCTGTTCGGTGACCCGTCGTACGTCAGCAACGAGGCCGCGCTGATCAAGAACCTCAAGCTGGACTTCAAGATCGTCACAGGTGGCAGCGAGGCCGCGCTGATCAAGGGCGCCCAGCAGGCTCAGGCGCAGAAGAAGCCGCTGCTGTTCTACTTCTGGGACCCGCACTGGCTGTTCAGCAAGACCGAGCTCGTCCGGGTCAACCTGCCCCCGTACGCCGAGGGCTGCGACGCCGACCCGAAGAAGGTCGCCTGCGACTATGCCGAGATGGACCTCGACAAGATCGTGAGCAAGAAGTTCGCCGACACCGGCGGCAAGGCGTACGACCTGGTCAAGAACTTCAGCTGGACCAACGAGGACCAGAACGCCGTCGCCGACGACATGACCAACAACGGCATGTCCGGCGAAGAGGCTGCCAAGAAGTGGGTCGAGGCCAACAAGGCCAAGTGGCAGGCCTGGATCCCCGCGTAACACCCCCTGATCCCCTTCACCCGTGACCCCGCCGCAGTGCGGGGTCACGGTCGCGGAGACTCTCATGCGAACCAAGACACTCGCCGGGCCGCTGCTGCTGGCCCTGCTCCTGACCGCCTGCACCGATGCGGCCCCCACCTCGGCCGGTGGGGCGAACCGTACCGTCAATATGGACATTCACGCGTGGGCCGGATATGAGGCCCAGGCCGCCGTGCTGGCGTACCTGCTCGAACGGGAGCTCGGTTACAAGGTCGTGAAGCGGGAGATCAAGGAGGACGAATCCTGGCGCGACTTCGAAAGCGGCGAGGTCGACGTCATCGTGGAGAACTGGGGCCACAACGATCTCAAAGAGGAGTACATCGAGCAGAAGAAGGTCGCACTCTCGGCCGGGCTCACCGGTAACAAAGGGGTGATCGGCTGGTACGTCCCCGAGTGGATGGTCAAGAAATATCCGGATATCACCAACTGGCGGAACCTGAACAAGTACGCGAGTCTTTTCCGGACCACGAGATCCGGCGACCTCGGCCAAGTGCTGGACGGCGATCCCACCTTCGTCACCAACGACGAAGCGATCGTCAAGAACCTCGGCCTCAATTACAAGGTCGTCTACTCCGGCAGCGAAGCCGCGCTCATCAAGGCGGCCCAGGCGGCGACCAAGAACAACACACCGCTGCTGATGTACTTCTACGAACCGCAATGGCTGTTCACCAAGGTGAAACTGGTGAAGATCAACCTTCCGGCGTACGCGATAGGCTGCGACAAGGCCGCCGCCAAGGTGGCCTGCGACTATCCCCCCTACCTGCTCGACAAGATCGTCAGCAAGAAGTTCGCCGAGACCGGCGGCAAGGCCTACGAGTTGGTCCGTAACTTCAGCTGGAGCAACGACGACCAGAACGCCGTCGCCAGCGACATGATCAACCGCAAGCTCAACGCCGACCAGGCCGCCAAGCGGTGGGTCGAGGAGAACGAGATCGTGTGGAAGGACTGGATCCCCCGTTGATCTACGACTACGTCATCGTGGGAGGCGGCTCCGCGGGCTGCGCCCTGGCCAACCGGCTCAGCGCCGACCCGTCGGTGTCCGTCCTGGTCCTTGAGGCGGGCCGGCCCGACTACCGGTGGGACGTGTTCGTGCACATGCCCGCCGCGCTGATGTTCCCCATCGGCAACCGCTTCTACGACTGGAAGTACGAGTCGGAGCCCGAGCCGCACATGAACGACCGTCGTGTCTACCACGCGCGCGGCAAGGTCCTCGGCGGCTCCAGCAGCATCAACGGCATGATCTTCCAGCGCGGCAACCCGCTCGACTACGAGCGCTGGGCGGCCGATCCCGGCATGAAGAGCTGGGACTACGCGCACTGCCTGCCCTACTTCAAGAAGATGGAGAACTGCCTGGCCGACCCCGGCACCGAGTTCCGGGGCGGCGAAGGCCCGCTCAAGCTGGAGCGCGGCCCCGCGAAGGGCCCCCTGTTCGACGCGTTCTTCGAGGCCGTCCAGCAGGCCGGCCACCCGCTCACCGACGACGTGAACGGCTACCGGCAGGAAGGCTTCGCCGCCTTCGACCGCAACCTGCACCGCGGCCGCCGGCTGAGCGCCGCCCGCGCCTACCTCCATCCGGTACGGCACCGCCGCAACCTCACGGTGAAGACCCGCGCCTTCGTCGAGAAGATCGTCTTCGAGGGCACCCGAGCGGTCGGCGTGATCTGCGACGGCGAGCGCATCAGCGCGGGCGAGGTCATCGTCAGCGGCGGCGCCATCAACTCCCCCCAGCTCCTGCAACTGTCCGGCGTCGGCCCCGCCGACCTGCTGGAGCCCCTCGGCATCGAGATGGTGCACGACCTGCCCGGCGTGGGCGCCAACCTGCAGGACCACCTTGAGGTGTACGTCCAGCACGCCTGCACGCAGCCGGTGTCGCAGCAGCCGTCGCTGGCGATGTGGCGAAGGCCGTTCATCGGCGCGCAGTGGCTCTTCCTGCGCGGCGGGCCCGGCGCCACCAACCACTTCGAGGCGGGCGGCTTCATCCGCTCCAACGACGATGTCCCGTACCCGAACCTGATGTTCCACTTCCTGCCGATCGCCGTCCGCTACGACGGCAGCGCCCCGGCGGGCGGGCACGGCTACCAGGTGCACATCGGCCCGATGTACTCAGACGCCCGCGGCTCGGTGCGCATCACCTCGGCGGACCCCCGCGTCAAGCCCGCGCTGCGCTTCAACTACCTGTCCACCGAGCAGGACCGCCGCGAGTGGGTGGAGGCCATCAGGCGCACCCGCGAGATCCTCTCCCAGCCTGCCTGGGCCGCCCTCGACGGCGGCGAGATCTCCCCCGGCCCCTCGGTGGAGACCGACGAGGAGATCCTCGCCTGGGTGGCCAAGGACGGCGAGACCGCCCTGCACCCGTCGTGCACCTGCAAGATGGGCGTGGACGAGATGTCCGTGGTGCACCCGGACACGTTACGCGTGCACGGCCTGGAGGGCCTGCGTGTGGTGGACGCCTCGGCCATGCCGTACGTCACCAACGGCAACATCTACGCCCCGGTCATGATGCTGGCGGAGAAGTCCGCCGACCTCATCCTCGGCAACACCCCGCTCCCTCCGGAGCCCGCCGGATTCTACCGCCACTGAACGCCGATCCCCACGGCAATTCTTGGGACAAATCCGAATAAATCGGACTTTGTATGCATCTGACTGCACTGAGGACCTTACACACGGTTGACTATCGTGACTAAACGGGAATACTGGTTTCCCTGTTGGCCGTCGTTCGAGTGAGACTGAGGATGCCCATGTCGCTTGGCCCCGCCCTGTCTCAGGCAGAGCCGCACCAGGCACACAGCCGTGCCGACGGCGCGCAGGGGCGCGGTCCACGCCGGACGCCGTGCGAGACCGCCACGCGCTGCTAGCAGGCTCTTCGGCGGTCGCATCTTCCCGCCGGCTTCCTCGACCCCAGGACTTGTCATGCCGTCAGACTCCTCCAGCGTTCCCATACTGATCATCGCGATCGCTCTCGCCCTCGTCCTCGTGGGCGTTCTGCTCCTCCACACACGCGTACGCCGCAAGCTCGCCCACGCCCAGGGGCAGCTCGTTCAGGCCCGTCAGGCACAGGAGCATCGGACGCGCGAGACCAGCGTCGGCCACCAGCGCCTGGCCCAGGCGGAGCGCCAGGCGCAGGAGAGCGCGGAGCTGCTGCGCGAGGCCCGCGCCCAGCACGACCTCGTCCGCGCCGAGACCGAGCACCTGATCGCGAAGCGTATCCCCGCCCTGCTGGCCCACCTGCGCACCCCGCACGTGATCGTGCCCGGCGTGCAGAACCCGGCACTCGCCGGCACGGACGTCGACAAGCAGCACCGCACCATCCTCGACGCGGTCACCCGCGGCCTCAGGGAGGAGGGCGAGCGCATCGACGAAGCGGCCCAGGCGGTCATCAGAGGCGCGATGTCCCGCGTGCAGACCCAGGCACTGCGCGCCCAGGACCTGCTCGCCGGGGTGCAGCAGCGCTACGGCGGTGACGAGCACACGGCGCTGCTGCGCGAGGTGCTGGGGCTCGACATGTTCAACGAGCTGATCATCCGCCGCGTGCAGGTGACCGGCATCGCGTGCGGCGCCACGCCCGGCCTGTCGCGTGACGACACCTATCTGGTGGATCTGATGGTGGGCGCCATCTCCCGGGTGGAGAACTTCGAGCAGCGCATCGAGGGCCCGGCCAACCACCTGCGCCGCCGGATCGGGGTCGCCGCCCGCGCCGCGGAGTCGATCCTGTTCATCACCGCCGAGCTGCTGGCCAACGCCGTCCACCACTCCTACGGCACGCTCAAGGTGACCATCGCCGTACACGAGACCAACAACGGCGCCGCCATCGTCATCGACGACGCCGGTGTCGGCCTCAACGAGGACCAGTACGCCCGCGCCACCCGCCTGCTGAGCGGCATTCAGCCGACCCGCCTGGTCGACCTGGGCAACCCGCCGCACACCGGCTGGGCCGCGATCGGCCGCCAGGTGGCGCACTACGGCGTGCAGGTCACCGTCAAGAAGAGCGCCTTCGGCGGCGTACAGGCCGTGCTGACCATCCCCACCGCGCTGCTGGTGGAGATGCCGGAGGACAGCCGGCCGTCGGTGCTGGCGCCCGAGCCGGTCCGCGCCACGGTCCCGGCCGCTCGCCTGGAACCCGCCACCGCGCCTTCACGGCCGGAACCCGTGACCGCCCGGCCGGAACCCATCGCCGCGCCTTCGCGGCCGGAGCCCGTGACCGCGGCCGCGCGGGTGGAGCCCGCCGCCTCCTCCGAGCGAGCCGATACCGCGGCGGCGGCGGATCTGGTGCCGCTGCCGCAGCGTCGTCGCCAGTCGCCGCCGCGTGCCGCATCCGGCTCCAGGCCCGCCGGCGGGTTGCGCACCACGCCGGAGGAGGCCCAGAAGCGGTGGGGAGATTTCCAGGTCGGCGCCGAAGCGGGCCGCCGCGAAGCGCTCCCGACCGAGCAGCACGACATCACCGAAGGGAAGTGACCGTTCCATGGACACTCACAGAGCTTCAGGCCGTGTTCAGACCAAGGGTCGCGCGTTGTCCCTCGACGTGTCCTGGGTCCTGTCGCCTCTCCTGGCACTGCCCGGGGTCGCGCGAGGCGTGGTGCTGAGCCGTGACGGGCTGATCCTCGGCGGCTCCGCCGATGTGACGACCGAGAGCGGCGAGCGCGCCGCCGCCATGACGAGCTCCGTCCTGGGAGCCGCCCGCGCCCTGTGCGACGGCCTCAGCGGCGGCTCCGACGGCGGGGTGGTGGACATCGTCATCTCCGCCGAGAGCGGCTATTACTACATCGCCCCGGCCGGCGACCGCGCCGCCATCGTCGTCGCCGCCACCGGCGCGGTCAACATCGGCGCGCTGGCCTACGAAGTCCAACTACAGGTGCAGAAGCTGATCAAGGCTCTCGACGAGGCCAGCGCGGCCAGGGTGCCGGGCGTAAGGGCATGACCTCCGGCCGGCAACGGCGGCGGGTCGTCCCGGACTACATGGCCGCCGCGAGGTTGACCGTGCCCGAGCACATCAGCGTCGAGCGCACCACCCTGGTCTACGTCGCCCCCGACGCGGCCGCCCACGGGCTGGACCCGCCGGGGTCGCACCTGATGGTCCTGCTCGAACACGGGCCGTTGTCGGTGTACGAATGCGCCGCGCACCTGGGCCTGCCGTACTACGTGGTGCGGTTGCTGGTCGCCGGGCTGGTCGGTGGCGGAACGCTGCTGACCCGCGATCCGCCGGCCACCGACCTGCCCGACATCGAGATCTTGGAGTTGGTACTCAATGGCCTCCGCGCTCTCTGACAGCCGCGTCAGCGCCGAGCACATCCCGGTCAAGCTGGTCATCGCAGGGCCGTTCGGCGTGGGCAAGACGACCATCGTGGGTGCGCTCTCGGAGATCAGGCCCCTCAACACCGAAGAGGTGCTCACCGAGGCGGGCACGCTGGTCGACGACCTCACCGGCGTGAACGAGAAGACCACCACGACCACCGCGATCGACTTCGGCCGCCTCACCCTGCCCGGGGTCGTGCTCTACCTGTTCGGGGCGCCGGGCCAGACCCGCTTCCAGGTCCTGTGGGACGAGCTGGTGCGCGGCGCGCTGGGGGTTCTGGTGCTGGCCGACACCCGGCGCATCGACGAGAGCTTCGCCGTCCTCGACCTGGTGGAGAACGCCGGCATCCGCTACGCGGTGGCCGTCAACCACTTCCCCGACTCGCCCGACTACCCCTTGGAGTCCGTGCGCGAGGCGCTCGACCTGGACCCAGGCACGCCGCTGATGGTGTGCGACGCCCGCGACCCCGCCTCCGCCCGCGCCTCGCTGATCGCGCTGGTGGAGCACATCAGAGAGCTGGTGCTGTCATGACCCTGCGCTACCTGCCCGATGCCGGGCGCCTGTACGGGCCGGAGTACGCCCGAGACCCGCAGGCGCTGTACGCGGAGCTGCGCGGGCGGCACGGCGCGGTCGCGCCCGTGGAGATCGCCCCGGGCATCGAGGCCCACCTGGTGCTCGGCTACCGGGCCGCCTTGGACGTGCTCACCAACGTGGGCGGCGTCTGGAGCAAGCACCCCAGCGCCTGGCAGGCGCGGCTCCCCGACACCCCGGAGGCCGCGGGGGCGATCGCCATGCTCGGCCGCCGGCCGAGCGCGCTGTACTCCGACGGTGCCGAGCACGCCCGCTTCCGCAAAGTGATCGCCGACTGCTTCCAGCAGATCCAGCCGCACAAGCTGCGTCAGATGGTGATCGAGGTGTCGGACTCGCTCATCAGCCAGTTCGCCGCCAAGGGCGAGGCCGACCTGGTCGCCGACTTCGCCCGGCTCATCCCGACCCGCATCTTCAATCTGCTCTTCGGGCGCCCCGACTCCGACAGCGCCGGCCTGACCCAGGCTCTGTCGGACCTGATGGAGGCCGACGGCGAGAGGGGCGCGCGGGGCAGCGACGCGTTCAGCCGCTACATCGGCGAGCTGATCCAGGCCAAGCACGCCGAGCGGGGCGACGACCTGACCTCCTGGTTCATCGACCATCCGGCCGCGTTGCGGACCGACGAGCTGGCGGAGACCCTCGTGCTGGTGATGGCCGCCAGTTACGAGCCCGTGGCCAATCTGATCTCCAACACGATCTCCCGGATGGTCAGCGACGACCGCTACTACAGCTCGCTCACCAACGGCGCGCTCAGCACGTACGACGCCCTCATGGAGGCGCTGCGCGCCGAGCCCGCCATGTCGAACTACGGCCCGTACTTCGTGCTCCAGCCGGTGCACTTCCACGGCACCTGGATCCAGCCGGCCGAGCTGGTCCTCGTCTCCTACGCGGCGGCCAACACCGAGCCCACCAACGTTCCCGAGGAGCTGCGCTCCGACGGCGGCGCGTACCTGGGCTTCGGCGCCGGGCCGCACCGCTGCCCGGCCAGCGACCCGGCCGTGCTCATCGCCATGACCGCGATCGAACGCCTGACCTCTCACCTGTGCGACCTCGAACTGACCGTGCCCCGCGACGAGCTGCCGTGGCGGCCCGGCCCGTTCCATCGCGCGCTGGCGCACCTGCCGGTGCGCTTCACTCCCATCCGCCCCGACCAGCCAGGAGAATCCCCTTGGGCAGCCCAGCCCCCGTCGTCCTCGATCCCTTCGGCGCCGACCTCCCCGGCGAGGTCCGCCGGTTACGCGACCTCGGCCCCCTGGTCCTCGTAGAGCTCACCGGAGGCATCCCTGCCTGGGCGGTCACCCGGCACGACCTGCTCAAGCAGCTCATCCTCGATCCGCTGGTGAGCAAGGACAAGCGGCACTGGCGGCTGCTGCCTCAGGCGCTCACCGAGCCCGGCTGGACCTGGATCATGACCTGGATCGGCGTGTCCAACATGCTCAGCGCCTATGGCGAGGAGCACCGGCGGCTGCGCAAACTGGTCGCCCCGAGCTTCACCGCGCGCCGTACCAAGGCCATGCAGCCGATCGTCGAGGGCATCGTGGCGGAGCTGCTGGACGCCATGGCCGCGCAGCCGCCGGGCCAGGCCGTCGACCTCCGCACCGCCTACGCCCACCCCCTGCCGATGCGGGTGATCTGCGAGCTGTTCGGCGTCCCCGAGCACATGTGGGTGGAGATGGCCCGGGTGATGGAGGCCATCATGGACACCACGGGCACCCCCGAGCAGATGGCGGCCACGGCGGTCCAGATCGGCACCGTGCTGCCCGCCCTGGTCGCCTACAAGCGCGAGCATCCGGGCGACGACCTGACCACCGAGCTGATCAACGTGCGCGACAGCGGCGACTCGCTCAGCGACGACGAGTTGCGCGACACGCTGCTGCTGCTCATCGCGGCCGGGCACGAGACCACGGTCAACCTGATCGGCAACGCGGTGCACGCCCTGCTCACCCATCCGGACCACCTCGCGCGGGTCCTGTCCGGAGAGATCTCCTGGAACGCGGTGATCGAGGAGACGCTGCGCTGGACGCCGTCGATCGCCAACCTGCCGCTGCGGTTCGCCATCGAGCCGATCGAGATCGGCGGGGTACGGATCGAGGCGGGCGACGCGATCATCACCAGCTACCTGGCGGCCGGGCACGACCCCGACCAGCACGGCCCGGACGCCGACCGGTTCGACCCGACCCAGGAACGTGAGGAGCACCTGGCCTTCGGCGTCGGCGTGCACCGCTGCATCGGCGCCCCACTCGCCCGCCAGGAGGCACTGGCCGCCCTGCCCGCCTTCTTCGCCCGCTTCCCGGACCTCCGACTGGCGGTCCCCGAAAGCGACCTCCCCCACGTCCCATCCTTCATCGCCCACGGCTGGGCCAGCCTGCCCCTCCACCTGCACCCCTGACCTCCACGGCGCTGCCCGATCGCGGGCAGCGCCGATCCACAGGTAGGGGGCCGGCTCGGCAGGCCTGCGCCCGCTGGAGCAGGTTCGTCTTCCCTGGCAGACGCGGGACCGTTGATGATCACGATCTTGAACGTGTCGAGGACCTCCACGCACGCCGGGACCACCAGTCACAAGATCCTTAGCGCCTTTCCTACCTGCGGAAACGACATTTCATAGAGGCTTGAACCGACATTCCACGGAGCGCCAACCGACATTTCACGACCTCTGGAACCGACATTCCACGGAACGCCAACCGACATTTCACGACGCCGGTTCACGTCGGCAGATTCCACGACGGCCCGTCTGGGTCACCGAGCCACACCCACTGTCTTTTGGGCGTCACGGTCAGGCCGAAGCAGGACTGGTGCGGCCGGCCGGCTTCCTGCCACCTCAGGATGGCGTCTTCGATGGCGTCCCACAGCTTGGCCGGGCCGTGCTGGTGGGCTGTCCAGCCGCCTGTGGACTGTGGCTGGATCACGGCGCTTGAGCCGGACCCGACCTCGATCAGGAAAGTCGTCCCGTCCTCGCCCCAGACGCACTGGGCCTGTGGCACGGCGAGCTGAGCAGCCCACAGAGCTGCTTGGTCGTCCAGAATCGACGGATCTATTCTGGTCTCGCGTACGTCTCCCACGCCTCTGACCAACGGAGGAAGTGGAGGAGGCACGTGGGAGCGGGCGGTCATGAAGGACAGGTCGTCCTCCAGGAGGCGGCCACTCGCGGTGCCGTCGCCGGCCACGGTGAGATGCGCGCGAAGGCCACCCCACCCAGCCATCCCCGCATCGGGGCCGTGACGGTGCCGCCTTCGCGGACCTGTTGCGGCCATGCGAGCGGAATCGTACGAACGGAACAGGTCGCGATGAGCCGATCGTATTCGGCGTTCTCGGCGTATCCGTACAGCCCATCTCCGACTACCAACGTAGGAGAGTAACCCGCCTTGAGGATCGCGTCACGAGCGCGAGCGGCGACGAAGTTTTCCTGATCAACGCTCTTGCCACCGAGTGGGGCTTCGACCGCCTCGGCAGCCACGGCTGCCTCTGGTTCGAGGTCGCCTGCCCCGGGCCGTGACGAGGGCGGCGCTCGCATGTGACACCACTTCTGCTGTGGCGGGGGACGCTTGGCTCTAGCGTGTGATCAGCAAGCGCATGTATCGATCGGAGGGCCCGTGACCACCAGCCTCGCCCGGGAACCGTGGAGCGCCGGAGCTCCGCCGGAGAGCCTGCCCGCCTACGTCTACGACCTGACCGAGCTCGACGGCCACATGCGCCGGGTCCGGGCCGCGCTCGGGGATGTCGAGGTCTACTACGCGGTCAAGGCCAACCCCGACCCCCGGCTCCTGCGTACCCTCGCTCCCTATGTGGACGGGTTCGAGGTGGCCTCGGGCGGCGAGCTCGCGCACGTACGGGAGCACTTCCCCGGCACGCCCGTGGCGCTGGGCGGGCCGGGGAAGACGGACGGGGAGCTCTTCGCGGACGTCACCCGGCTGCACGTGGAGAGCCCCAGCGAGATCCGCCGGCTGCTCGCCGCCGGCCGTTCCGCTGACGTGCTGCTGCGGGTCAATCTGGACATTCCCATCGAGGGCGCCTCACTCGCCATGGGTGGGGGTGCGACGCCGTTCGGCATGGATCCTGCCGGGATCGCCGAGTGCCTGGCCCTCCTCGAAGGGCAGGAGACCGTACGAGCGCGCGGCATCCATGCTCATCTGGCCAGCGGGCTCGACGCCTCCCGGATGCTGGAGGTCGCCGCGGCCGTGCTGGACTACGCGCGCGGGCTCGGCATGTCCGAGATCAACCTCGGTGGCGGGATGGCCGTCTCCTACGCCGAGCCGGACCGTACGTTCGACTGGGACGCCTACGGCAGGGGCCTGGCCCGGCTGCGCCGCACCGGTGAGGTACTGCGGATAGAGCCGGGCCGTTCGCTGACCGTCTACTGCGGGCGCTACGTCACCCGGGTGATCGACGTCAAGCGGGTGCACGGCGAGCTGTTCGCGGTGGTGGCCGGTGGGACGCACCACCTCCGCACGCCCGCCACCAAGGGCCACGACCAGCCGCTGATCATCGGCGAGCCGGGCGAGCCCACGACCATCGTCGGCCAGCTGTGCACCCCGAAGGACGTCCTGGCCCGCCGCGTGCCCATCAGCCTGAAGCCGGGCGACGTGGTGGAGTTCACCATGGCGGGCGCGTACGCGTGGAACATCTCCCACCATGACTTCCTGATGCATCCGAAGCCCGGTTTCCACTATGTGACCCGGTAGGCGCCCACCATGCGGTCAACGACATCGGCCGTACGGCTTCTGAAGGTGGACCGCGTCATGAGGCGTTCCGGTGGTCCTATCCGAAGTCGCGATGGCGGAGGGCGAGCAGGGCGGCGACGAGGAGCCCCGCCGTGACGGTGACCAAGGCCAGGGTCGGACCGGCGGTCAGGGGCGGCCCGGCGAAGGCGTTGGGGATGTAGTGGAACGGCTCCAGGGGGCTGCCGCCCCACAGCCCGTACAGAGGGCCGGCGATCTGACCGAGCGCGACGGTCAGGGTCCAGACCGCCAAGGAGATCGCCGCGCTCGCCCTCGGCAGCAGCGCGTACGCGAGCACGCACACCGCCCCCACGCACCAGGCGGCCGGTACGGCGCCCAGCGCCCCGGCCAGGAAGCGGGGCAGGTCGGTGGCGAGGTCGCCCACCAGCACCGAGTACAGCGTGCCGAACACGAGCCCGGCGACGGCCAGCAGCGTCACGGTGCCGAGCCCGGTCACGACCAGGTGCCCGGCCGCCCACCGGAGCCGGGTCACAGGGGTGGCCTGTACGGCCTCCGCGCGGCCCGAGGTCTCCTCCGCGCGCAGCCGCAGGACCATGAGCACCGGGTAGACGGCGATGGCGTACGCGAGGATCAGGATCATGTACCACGAATAGGCGCCGAGCGTCGCGTCGGCGGGCACGCCGAGGCTCTTGGTGATGTTGTCGACCACGATGCTCGGCCGCGAGAGCAGGTCCCGGCCCAGCGGGCTCAAGGCGGCGGCCGCCGCGGCGAAGAACGCGACCCCGGCAGCCCATTTCACCAGCAGGCCCCGGTGCAGCCGCCAGGCCAGGCTGATCGGGCCGCGCAGGTTCGGGGCCGTCGCGCGCCCAAGGCGTTCGGGCAGCAACCCGGCACCCAGGTCGCGGCGGCCGAGCAGGCGGTAGGCGGCGGCGAGCAGGACGGCGGCCGCCAGGAGCGAGACGCCGAGCAGCCACCACCGCTCGTCCTGGTAGGCCCGCACCAGATGGCTCCAGCCGAGCGGGGACAGGTTCTTCAGCCAGTACTGCGCGCTCGCGTCACCGGCGTAGCGCATCACGTACGACAGAGCGAGCACGGTCAGGCCGATCGTGGTGGCCGTCCGGGCGTCGCGTGCCAGTTGGGCGGCGACGGCGGCGACGCCGGCGAAGACCCAGCCCGCCACCGTGATGGCGGCCCCGTAGGCGAGCGACCCGATCGGTTCGAGCCCGATCCCGATCAGCACGACGGCCGTCGAAAGGCCGCAGACCAGGCTGACCCCGGCCGCCACCAGCACCGCCGCGGTCAGCTGGGCGTGGCGGCTCACCACGGCCGAGCGGACCAGCTCGCTACGGCCGGTGTCCTCTTCCGCGCGAGTGTTCCGGACGACGGACATGACGGCCGCGAACGCGCTCGCCAGATAGAGGAACCCGCCGCTGCGCCACGTGGCGAGCACTTCCAGCCGCGGTTCGGCGAATCCGCCGCCGAGCCCCTGGAAGAAGGCGTTGCGGCGGATGAGGTCGACGTAGGCGAGTTTCAGCTCGTAGGTGCCCATGTTCCTGTTGACGTACGCGACCATCACCAGGGCCAGGCTCACGATCAGCAGGATCCACCAGGGGGCGAGGACGCGTTCGCGGCGCAGCGCCAGGCGGGCCAGGTGGCCGGCGCCAGTGAGCGCGGTCATCGAACCGCTCCCGTGTGCGGCGCGTCACCGACGCGGTCGTAGTGGCGCAGGAACAGCTCCTCAAGGGTGGCGGGCCGGCTGACGAGGCCGCGTACGCCGGCGCCCGTGAGGTGTCTCAGCACCGCGTCCAGAGCGGCGGTGTCGACGTCGAACCGGACCCGGCCGCCCTCGGCGCGCAGGTCGTGCACGCCGGGCAGGGCGGCCAGCCCGTCCGCCGGCGCCGCCAGGTCGGCCTGGATGGAGGTGCGGGTGAGGTGGCGCAGGTCTGCCAGGGTGCCGCTCTCCACCGTGCGGCCGTCCTTGATGATGGTCACCCGGTCGCACAGGGCTTCGACCTCGGACAGGATGTGGCTGGACAGCAGCACGCTCCGGTCTCCGCGATGCCTCTCCTGACGCACCGTCTCGCGGAACGCCTCCTCCATCAGGGGGTCCAGGCCGGAGGTGGGCTCGTCGAGGATGAGCAGCTCGGCGTCGGAGGCCAGCGCGGCGATCAGGGCGACCTTCTGCCGGTTGCCCTTGGAGTAGGCGCGGCTCTTCTTGCGGGGGTCCAGGTCGAAGCGCTCCAGCAGCTCGTCGCGGCGCCGCTGGTCGAGCCCGCCGCGCAGCCGTCCGAGCAGGTCGATCACCTCGCCGCCGGACAGCTGGGGCCACAGGGTGACGTCGCCGGGCACGTAGGCCAGCCTGCGGTGCAGCTCGGTCGCGTCGGCCCACGGGTCGCCGCCGAGCAGCCGGGCGGTGCCCGCGTCCGCGCGCAGCATGCCGAGCAGGATCCGGATCGTGGTGCTCTTGCCGGCGCCGTTGGGCCCCAGGAAGGCGTGCACCTCTCCGGTGCCCACGACGAGATCGAGGCCGTCCAGGGCGCGGGTGGCGCCGAACGCCTTGACCAGGCCGGTTACCGCTATGGCGTCACTCATCAGCGTGCTCCTCGGTCGAACGCCGGGTGCTTTCCAGGGCGTCGCGGTAGGCGGCGGCCTCGGCCGGACTGAGCCAGGGGTGGGAGTAGAGATCGAGCAGGGTCACGGCGAGCAGGTCGGCGCCCTCCTTGGTGGACACCTCGACGCCCAGCCCTCGGGACACGTGCTCGTGCAGGATCCCGACGGCCAGCGCCATCGCCGTGCCCACCGTCGCCCTGGCCTTGCGGTCGGCGAAGGGCGGATCGGCGCGGCGCTGATCGAGCTCCGCGAGCCACTGCTCACTCATCTGGACCATCGCGTCGAACACCGGCTCGGCCCGTCCCTCGGTCAGGGCGCGCGACAGGTATCGCTGGTAGGGCCCGAGGGCCGCCAGGGAGGCCCCGACGTAGTTCACGCCGCCGGCGGTCGTGTCGGCGGCGACCTGCTCGTTGATCCTGGTGATGAGCTTGATCAGGTGGGCGTCGCACGCCTGGCGCAGCTCCTGTTTGGAGCCGAAGTGGTGGCGCACCAGCCCCGGGGACACTCCCGCGGTGTCGGCGATCCGCCGGGTCGTCGCCGCCTCGAAGCCGTGCTCCCCGAAGAGCCGCAGGGCCGCGTCTCGGATCCGCGCGCGAGCGGTCAGGTCCTCGGGATCGGGTGTTGGCGTCGTCATGTTCCCCTTGTCCAATCGTACAGATAATTGTTCAACCAAATGGCATGCTATCCAACCGTATAGTATGGGGGCAATGCAGGATCCCATGGACTTCCACCGGGTCCGATGTCAGCGCAGGATGCCCTCGTGCAAGGCGCGCAGCACGGCGTTGGTGCGGTCTCGTGCGTCGAGTTTGAGCAGGATCGTCGACACGTAGTTCTTCACCGTGCCCTCGGCCAGGAACAACGCCCCGGCGATCTCTCGGTTGCTGTACCCCTCGGCGACGAGCCGCATCACTTCCAGCTCACGCTCGGTGAGCTCCTGCGCGGGCGCGGCGGCGGCCGGTGACGGGCCGGAGCGGATCGCGCGCAGCAGCCGGTCGGTGATCGACGGCGCGATGAGCGTGCCGCCGCCGGCCAGGGCGCGCACCGCGCCGGTCAACTGCTCCACGGTCACGTCCTTGAGCAGATAGCCGCGGGCGCCCGCCCGGAGCGCCTTCAGCACGAGGTCGTCGTCGTTGAAGGTGGTGAGCACGAGGACCGGCGTCTCGATGCCGCGCTCCCGGAGGCGTCCGAGCGCCCAGATCCCGTCGTAGCGGGGCATCCGCAGGTCCAGCAGGACCACGTCGGGCCTGGCCGCCGCGATGACGTCGAGCGCCGCCTGCCCGTCGTCGGCCTCGCCGACCACCTCGACCTCGGCGACCTCCAGCAGGCTGCGGATCCCCTGACGCACGAGCGTCTGATCGTCGACCACCACCACCCGGGTCACGACGCGGGCACCCGGGCGGTGACCCGGAACCCTTTCCGGCCGTCGACGCGCACGTCGCCGCCGAGCGCCTCGAACCGCTCGACCAGCCCGCGCAGCCCGTTGCCGAGCGTCGGCTCCGCGTCGCCGTGCCCGTCGTCGGCCGCGGTCAGGCACACGGCGTCGCCGTCGGAGGCGACGTCGATCCACAGCTCGCGCGCGCCGGCGTGCCGGATCGTGTTGGTGACGACCTCCTGCACGGCCCGCACCAGGGCGGCGGTCTGCTCCTCGCCGGCCCGCACGCCGGGCGCGATCTCGATCGACACCTCGAGGTCGGGCAGATCACGCACGATCTGCCGCAGGGCCGCCGAGAGGTCCGCGAACTCGGTCCGCATCTCGCCGACGGTCGCGCGTACATCGCCCAGCAGGTCGCGCGCCACCCGATCGGCCCGTTCGACATGCTCCCGGGCCCGCTCCCCGTCGCGATGGCGGGCCGCCTCCAGCTCCAGGGTGAGCACGGTGAGCTGATGGCCGATGAGATCGTGCAGCTCACGGGAGATCCGGAGCCGCTCGGCGGTGCGCGCCGACTCCGACAGCAGCACGCCGGCCGCCTGCAGCTCGACGTGCGCCTCGGCCAGCTCCCGCCGCATCCGCTGCTCCCGTACGATGGCCAGCGCGCTGAAGAGCGTCGCCACCTGGATCAGCGCGTAGAAGCCGGCGCCGAGGAGCACGTCGGTGACGCCGGTTTCCGTCCGCGCCACGACGGTGGCGAGCACCACGGTGTTGAGCCCTACCACGACGAAGCCGACCCAGCTGGGCACGGCCTGAACGCTCACCGCCGCGACGACGACCAGCAGAACCGGCAGCAGGCCCGGCTGGGCCGCGGAGGCCACCAGGGCCCATGCGGCTCCGACCGCCGCCGCGTACGCGGCATGCCGGACCAAGCGCGTACGGCTCCCGCCGGCCGCGACGATGACGGCGACGACGAGCACCGCGAACAGCCCGATCCACCACGCCCGGGGAATGGACGCCTCGATCGCGCCGGTCAGGACCGGGCCGCCGACCACGACCGACACGGCGAACATCGCCAGCCCTGACCACTCCTCGGGTCCGAGTCGACGCACGGCCCCACCCTAACTCAGGGCCTGGCCTGCCTTCGGGTGCCGAAAGTCATGGGTGCGGCCGGTGACCTTCGGCACAGGCGAGCGCCTGCCGGGTCCGCCTAGCGTCGCCGCATGGACGATACGGATGCTCCGGCGGTCGTCGCCGAGAATCTCAGCAAACGCTACGGCGCCACGGTCGCGGTCGAGGAGGTGAGCCTGCGCGTCGCCGTGGGCGAGATTCTCGGCGTCCTCGGCACCAACGGGGCGGGCAAGACCACCACGGTGGAGATGATCGCGGGCCTGCGCGTGCCCGACAGCGGACACGTCCGCGTGCTCGGCCTAGACCCGCGGCTCGACCGCGCGAAGGTCCGCCAGGTGCTGGGGGTCCAGCTCCAGCAGGCCTATCTGCACCACGCGCTGACGGTCGCCGAGCTCGTCGGCCTGTACCGCGGCTTCTACCCGGATCCGCGACCCGCCGAGGAGCTCCTGGAGCTCGTCGGGCTGAGCGCGCGGCGTACGACCCGGTTCGAGAAGCTCTCCGGCGGCCAGCAGCAGCGGCTGTCCATCGCGCTGGCCCTCGCCGGGCGGCCGCGGGTCGTGATCCTCGACGAGCTGACGACGGGGCTCGACCCGCGGGCGCGCCGCCAGATGTGGGCCACGGTCGAGCAGCTCCGCGATGAGGGAGTCACGGTCCTGCTGGTGACGCACGCGATGGAGGAGGTGGAGCGGCTCTGCGATCGGGTGGCCCTTCTCGACGGCGGCCGTCTCATCGCGCTGGACACGCCCGCCGGGCTGGTCACGCGGGCGGGCGCCACCAACCTCGACGAGGCGTTCGTCGCCCTCGCCGGAAAACAACCGGAGGAACTCCTGTGAGCACCGCGATCGATGCCCGCCGTCCCGGCCTGAGCTCGTGGCTGACCCTGATCCGCTGCGAGGCCAAGATGGTCATCCGCGACACGGCCGGTCTCGTCATCCCCATCGGACTGCCGATGCTGATCCTCGTGATGAGCGCCTCGACGGCCGGCGACGAGGTCGTGGCCAACGGCCGCACGGTCCTGGACGTCTACGTCCTTCCCCTGGTGTTCACCGTCGTCATGGCCACCGTCGGCATCGTCAACATGCCGAGCTTCCTGGCGTACTACCGACGTAGCGGGATCCTGCGCCGGCTCTCGGTCACCCCGGCGTCGCCGGCCATGGTGCTGGTCGCGCAGGCGGTGGTGAGCGTGCTCCAGGCGGTCATCGGCATCGGAGCGGCGCTCGCCGTGGCCGTGCTCGTCTTCGACGCCAACCTCCCGGTGCGTCCCGTGACGGCGCTCGGTCTCGTGCTGCTCGCGATGGCGGCGCTGTACGCCGTCGGCATGGTCGTCGCCGCTGTCGCGCCGACCCCGAACTCGGCCGTGGCGATCGGGCTCATCGTCTTCTTCGCCTTCGGCGCCCTCGGCGGCCTGTTCGGTGGCCGTGGCGGTCTGCCGGACCCCCTGGCGAGGGTGGGCGAACTGCTGCCGTTCGGTGCCACCGTCGAGGTCCTGTCGGCCGCCTGGGCAGGCGCCGCGATCGACCCTGTCCACCTGATGGGTCTCACCGCGACGATCGTCCTCGGGGGCGTCGTCTCCGCGGTGTTCTTCCGCTGGGACTGATCACAAGGCGCTGGTACGCCGCCGGCGCCGCTCGTCCTGAGCGCCGGCGGGTCATGACCCCTCCGCTGCCCGGTACACCGTACGATCAACGATATCGACCGTACGGTGTACCGTTCGAACTGTGACTATTGAGTACAGCGGCAAGGGTGATCCGGCGCGCAGTCTCGCGCTGCTCTGGCGGACCAGCGAGCGCACCAGCCGCAAGGGCAAGCCCGACCTCAACGTGGACCGCATCGTACGGGCGGCCATCGAGGTGGCCGATGCCGAAGGGCTGCAGGCGCTGTCCATGCGGCGGGTGGCCGAGCGGCTGGGGGTGGGGACGATGTCGCTCTACACCTACGTGCCCGGCAAGCCGGAGCTGCTCCCTCGTTGAGCGCGGCCCCCATCCCTCCCACGTCGCATCTTCTCGGAGGGAGGAAGGACATGGCGCCTCCGACGAGCTCCTGCTGGGCGAACGGCCCTACCTCCAGCACACCGGCAGTCGGTGAGCCGGCCGCCGACATCCACCAGCGGGTAAGGCCGATCGTGACACGCAGTGTATCTAATCCTACCCAGCATGATGCTGTGCGGGTAGAATTGAATACATGCCATCCCCGGAGGGCTCCAGGGTCGAGCAACGCCTGCGTACGCTGCCGCCGACGTTCACGTACGCAGAAGCGCGCGCTGCGAAGTTGTCGCCACGAGATCTGTCGGCCCTGCTCGTTCGGGAAGAGATTCATGAGCTGTCACGCGGCGTCTACCGCCTGGCATCAGCCCCCCAAAGTGCACACCTTGACCTGCTGGCGGTCGCACGGCGTGCACCAAATGCGGTGGTATGTGGAGAATCGGCGTTGGCCTTGCACGAATTGATCGATGACATTCCCACTGCGGTCCATATCGCGGTTCCCCGGGGCACACATCGACCCCATATCACCTATCCACCGACAATTGTCTCCCAATACAGGGCCGAGACGTTCAGCGTGGGCGTGGAATTGTTTCAAGCCGCCCCGGACGAGACCGTGCCGGTGTACGGTGCCGCCAGGTCGGTCGTGGATGCGATCCGCTTGCGGCATCGGTTCGGAGAGTCGCTCGCCCTCTCCGCTCTCGGGCGCTACGTCAGACGGGAAGAGCCCGGCCACCTGACCGAGCTCCAACGGATCGCCCATGATCTGGACGTTCTGCCAGTTATCCGCCCCATAATCCAAGTGATGCGCGCCTGATGCCTAACCCCACCCGCGACACCACCGCCGGTCAGGTCTACAACGATCTGAGGAAGCTGGCGCGTGGCAGTGGTCGCTCAACTGACGAGATAATGGTCGACTACCTCCTGGAGCGCTTCCTCTTCCGAATGGCGAACTCCCCGCTAGGCGGCGAGAATTTCATCCTTAAGGGCGGGCTTCTTCTCGCCCGTTTCGGAGCACGCCGCATGACCCGCGACATCGACCTCCTTGGGCGACATTTCCCAGGGGAAGAAAGCGAGATTATCCGCCGGATTTCAGCTATCGCCTCGGCCCATGTCGACGACGGGGTCATCTTCGACGGCGGGACCATAAAAAGCATCCCTATCCGCGAGAGCGACGAGTATCACGGATTGCGTCTCACCATGGCGGCCTCGATCGCACGCGCCCGGCTGAAGCTACAGCTGGACGTCAGCTTTGGCGATCCAGTGACACCAGAACCAGAGCTCATCGCCTACAACCAGCAACTCGCCGACGAAACCTTCCTCCTTCTCGGCTACCCGATCGCCACCGTGATCGCGGAAAAGCTGACCACAGCCATCTCTCTGGGTGGTCTCAACACCCGTGACCGTGACTACGCCGATCTATGCCGCCTCCTCACCATGCATGAGCTGGAGAGTGACACGTTGAGGACGGCACTCACCGCCACTGCCACGCATCGGGGCATCAAACTGCAACAGCTCGGCCCACTCCTGACTGGATTCGCCGACCTCCGGCAGTCTTCCTATGCCGCCTGGCGCCGTCGCCAGGGCCCTGCCGCAGGCGGATACCCCGCGCGGTTCAGCACCGTAGTAGAGCTTGTCACGACTTTCGCGGACCCGCTCCTCACCGACTCGGTGGCCGGCCGAACCTGGTCGCCCGAGGCGCTGGCCTGGAACTAGCGACCCCGTCTCATGGCTAGGCGGTCAAATTCAGACTGTGGATCCAGGCTTAGCGGCGGACGGAGGTTGAGAGGATCGATCGTGACCGACACCGCTCTGCCCCCGGCGCTCGACTCCCACACGCTGCTCGCAGCCGCCGTCATCGTTCATGACAAGGCAGCGGGCCGGGTGCTGCTGATCCAGCGCGGGCCCGAAGCCAAGTTCGCTCCGGAGTGCTGGGACCTGCCAGTCGGCAAGGCGGACAAAGGCGAGGCCATCACCACGACCGCCGTCCGAGAACTGCGGGAGGAGACGGGCCTGGTCGTGGATCCGGCCAAGCTGAAGATCGCAGCCATTATCCATGGCGCGTGGGGTGTCGAGGCGCCGAACGGGTTCTTGACCGTCGTCTTCGTGGTGCATGCCTGGACCGGTGATCTGGTCAACGCCGAGCCGCACAAGCACTCTCAGGTGGCGTGGTTTCCCATCGAGCAGGTGCCATCAGACTTCGTGCCCACGACGCGCGCAGCGCTGGTGAACTCTCTCCACGGACGATCGGCGGTGATGTCCACCCACGGCTTCTGAGCTGAGGGGCGGACGGAAGCAAGGGGCCGCTCAGGTCGCTCAGACCCTCGAACGTACCGTTATCGATACCGATCCCAAGCATCTGACCTCCGCTGCCGTGAAAATCATGACTGGTCTCGCTGTCGCGAAGGGCCACCACCGAACGCCGCCCATCGACAGGTGGAACGGCTCCAGCGGGCTGCCGCCCACCGCCCGTACAGAAGGCCGGCGAGCTGCGCGAGCGCGACGGTCAGGGTCCAGACCGTCCAGGAGATCGCCAAGCTCACCCAAGATCTGCCGAACATCGACCGTACGGTGTACCGTTCGAACTGTGACTATTGAGTACAGCGGCAAGGGTGATCCGGCGCGCAGTCTCGCGCTGCTCTGGCGGACCAGCGAGCGCACCAGCCGCAAGGGCAAGCCCGACCTCAACGTGGACCGCATCGTACGGGCGGCCATCGAGGTGGCCGACGCCGAAGGGCTGCAGGCGCTGTCCATGCGGCGGGTGGCCGAGCGGCTGGGGGTGGGGACGATGTCGCTCTACACCTACGTGCCCGGCAAGCCGGAGCTGCTCGACGTCATGCTCGACACCGTGTACGGCGAGACGGCCAGGCCCGAGGAGGTGCCCGGTGGGTGGCGGGGGCGGCTGGAGGTCATCGCCAGGGAGAACTGGCAGCTCTACCTGCGCCACCCGTGGCTGCTGCAGGTGGCGGCGAGCCGCCCGGTGCTCGGCCCGAACGTCACCGCCAAGTACGACTACGAGCTGCGGGCCGTCGACGGGATCGGCCTGACCGACGTGGAGATGGACTCGGTGATCACGCTGGTCGCCGGGTTCGTGCACGGCACGGCGCGGGGAGCCGTCGAGGCCGCGCAGGCGGAGAGCCGGACCGGGCTGTCGGACGAGCAGTGGTGGGCGGCGCACGCGCCCTTCTTCAGCCGGATCGCCGACGTCGAGCGCTTCCCCACGGCCGCGCGGGTCGGCCAGGCCACGGGCGAGGCGCTGGGCGCCGCCTACAGCGCCGAGCACGCCTTCGAGTTCGGCCTCCAGCGCGTCCTGGACGGCATCGAGGCACTGGTGAGCGGCCGCGCGAGCCGCCCTCCACACCCGACCGGCTGACCAGCTGACCGCAGATCGGTCCCGGGCTCAGCTGAGGGACCGCGGGTCCGCGTCGCCGATCAGGTGGTGGGGCGGCTGGTGGCGAGCAGGGCCGTACGGTGCCGCTCGGTGGGAGGTCTGGTCCACGCCAGCCCCGGCCCCGCCTCGCTGATCAGCTCGAACACCACGTCACGCAGCAGCGCCCCGGCGGGCATCGTCGGCCGTTCGGCGCGCGTCTTCTCGTAGCGTTCGACGACCCGCCCCAGGTCGAGCAGCGCCGTGTCGGCGTGCTCCCCCGCAGCGCCCGGCAGCGCGACCTCCAGGCAGCCCGCGCTCTCGTCCCCCGACCACGACGCGCCCTCCGGGCAGACGATCTCGCCTACGGCGGCCATGAGGCCGGCCCCGTCCATCCCGTCGACCTCGCCGCTCAGCCAGTCCGCGCGCAGGTGCAGCACGCCGGGCTGCTCGGTGGCGACGCACTGGGTCACCAGCTCGCGTACGACGCCCTGCGGGTCGTGCAGCCCGTCCTGGCCGCGCGCGGTGAACCGGTCGGCGAGCAGGTAGAGGGAGATGAGCCTGGGCGGATCGACGATCCGGAGCAGGCCCCGCTCCTCGTTGACGGCGAGCGGGCCCGCCTGGTCCTGGCAGGCCCGCACGCCCTCCATGAACGCCACCCGGGCGTCCTCGCCCAGCCGGGACTCCCAGTCCCAGCCGGACCGTCCGCCCGGCTCGTCGGCGCCGCGCTTGTCACGCCGGAACGACCACACGATCACGCCGATGACGGCTACGACTCCCGCCACTGCGATCCACACCATGCACGCCTTTCTGTCAAGGAAAGCGTAGTGTGATCACGCCGGATTTACGGCTTTTCTGCTATCTGACCGGCGCAGCACGCAGTCGGACGACGTGCTCGACGAGCGAGATCAACGTCGACTTGACCGAGTCCCGGCTGCGCGCGTCCGTCCGTACGATCGGCACGTGCCCACCGAGGGCCAGCGCCTCCCGTACCTCGTCGTCGGTGTGCGCGAACTGCCCGTCCCAGCCGTTGATGCCCACCACGAACGGCAGCTTCGCCTCTTCGAAGTAGTCGATCGCCGGGAAACTGTCGGCCAGCCGCCTGGTGTCGAGCAGCACCACGGCCCCGATGGCGCCGCGTACCAGGTCATCCCACATGAACCAGAACCGGTGCTGACCGGGCGTCCCGAACAGGTAGAGGATCAGGTCGCGATCCAGTGACAGCCGGCCGAAGTCCATGGCCACGGTGGTCGTCTGCTTGTTCGGAGTCAAACCGAGGTCGTCGATGCCCGCGGACGCGTCGGTCATCACCGCTTCCGTGGTGAGCGGCAAGATTTCGGACACCGCTCCCACGAACGTCGTCTTGCCGACGCCGAACCCGCCGGCCACGACGATCTTCGTCGAGGTCAGGCCGGCGCTAGAGCCTGCGTAGTCCACTGAGCACCCTTTCGAGCATATTGAGGTCTGGCTGTCCCTGGTCGAGGCGTGGCGCGTGCAGGCGAACGAGCCCTTCGTCCGACATATCCGCCACCAGCACGCGAGCCACGCCCAGGGGGACACGGAGCAGGGCCGAGATCTCGGCGACCGACCGGATCGAGCGGCAGAGTTGCATGATCGCATCCTGCTCGGGAGTGAGCAGGGCCATCTCGTCGTCCGGAATGGACATGGACGAGATCAGCGTCTCCATCGCCAGGTGGTAGCGCGGCTCTGAACGGCCGCCGGTCACCGCGTAAGGACGGAACAGGGGCTCGTCGTCGTCCCCGGCCCCGCTAGTGCCGTACACGGCCCTGTCCCATCATCTGCATGGCGTCACCGCGTCCTGGCCGCCTGCAGTTCCGCACGCAGGGCCGGCGTCAGGGCTTGGCCTGCCCGGTCGACGAGCAGCGTCATCTGGTACGCCACCAGGCCCATGTCACAGTCCGGCCCGGCCAGCACCGTCAGCACCGAGCCGTCGCTGATCGCCATGACGATGAGCAGCCCGCGCTGCATCTCCACCACGGTCTGCGACACAGCGCCGCCCTCGAACACCCGGGAAGCGCCCACCGTGAGGCTCAGCAGCCCCGCGGAAACCGCGGCGAGCTGGTCGGCCCTGTCCGGTGGGAAGCCCTCGGAGGTGGCCAGGCACAGCCCGTCCGCTGAGACGACGACCGCGTGTGCGACTCCGGGCGTGTTCCGCACGAAGTCGGTGATCAGCCAGTCAAACCGATGTGCCTCATGGCTGAGGGTCGTCACTCGCCCTCCCTAGGACGCTTACTCACTCTCGTTCCTCCTGTTCACGTACTTCAGCACGACCGCGCCGCACTCCCTGCTGATAACTCGCCATCCGGCTGCGCACTCGGGTCGCGGAGACCGGCGGCATCGGAGCCTGCCGCTGCTGCGGCTGCTCCGCCTGACCGGCCGTCCCCGGTACGAGGTTGGCCTTGGGCGTTCGCTTCGGAAGTCCGGCAGAGGTGACGCCGCCGAGGCTCGGATCGCTAGCGGCAGCTGCCGCACGCCATCCGGCGTCCGCAGCGGTTCGCCACGTTTCCTCCACAGAGGGTACGGGTTGCGCGGGGGTTTGCTCATTCCGGTTCGGTTCCGGTGCTATATCTTCCGGAGGCTTGCGGAACCAGGCGGACTCCACCGAGGCGAAGATCGGCAGGAACTCCTCCTGCCCGGCCTCCATCGGCGAGTCCTCGACCGAAGGCGGTGGCTGCGCCGGCTTGCGCACGTCGTTGGTGTCGTACCTCGGCGGCGTGGGATAGGAGTTGTCCGCGCTCGGATACGACGGGAAGGAGCCGATCCGCTCGGGACCCGGCGTCCGGGTGGGACCGGACGAGAAGGGATCCGCCGTCCGGGTGGGACCGGACGGGAAGGGATCCGACGGGAACGGGTCCGAGGGGAACGCGTCCGACGACGGGTAGGACGGCGACGGCGTGCGCTGCGGCGGACCGCCACGCGAGGGCAGTCCCGGTGCCGGCGGCTGCTGCGGCGGGTTCTGCGGTGAGAATGCCTGCGGCGGCGGGCTCGGGTAGGACGGGTAGGTGCCGGAGTCGATGGAGTGCGACTTGAAGGCGCCTCCGTCGGTGTCGGCGGTGAAGGGGCGGGCGGTGCCGGCGCCGTGGTCGAGGGAGTCGAGGGTGCCGAAGGAGCGGTAGCCGTTCTGCACCGGCGCGGCGGACCGCTGCGGGGCCGGTGCGCCGGCTTCGGCGAACCCGGCGGGACGCTGCGGCAGCGGCGGCTGGTTGGCGTCCTGGATCAGGGTCGGCGGCAGCAGCACCATGGCGATCAGCCCGTCGCCGTCACCCTTGCGGAGCTGGACCCGGATGCCGTGGCGCAGCGCCAGCCGGCCGACCACGAACAGGCCCATGCGGCGCGACACCGACACGTCCACGACGGGCGGCTCGGCCAGGCGGCGGTTGGCCGCGGCCAGTTCGTCCGCGGTCATGCTGATGCCGAGGTCGGTCACCGACAGCAGGGCGCCGCCGCCTTCGATGAGGCTGCTGGAGACCACGACCTGGGAGTTCTTCGGCGAGAACTGGATGGCGTTCTCGACCAGCTCGGCCACGAGGTGCACCAGGTCGTTGGCGGCGCTGCCGAGCACGGAGGTGGCCCGGTGGACCTTGACCTGGACGCGCTCGTACCCCTCGACCTCGGAGAGCGCGGCGCGCACCACGTCGACCAGTTTGGCCGGCTGGCTGCGCCTGCGGGTGGGCTCGTGCCCGGCGAGGACCAGGAGGTTCTCGGAGTTGCGCCGCATACGGGTGGCCAGGTGGTCGAGCTTGAACAGGTCGGACAGCCTGCCGCCGTCCTGCTCGCCCTTCTCCAGGCCGTCGATCAGCGAGATCTGGCGCTCGACCAGGGTCTGGGTGCGGCGCGAGAGGTTGACGAACATGGCGCTGATGTTGCCCCGGAGCTCGGCCTCCTCGCCCGCGAGGCGTACCGCCTGGCGGTGGACCTGGTCGAAGGCCCTGGCCACCTCGCCGATCTCGTCGTCGCCGTCGATCGCGATCGGCCGGATCTCGGGCGCGGCGTCACCGGAGACGCGCAGTTTGCGCACCACGTCCGGCAGCCGGAACCCGGCGATCTCCAGCGCCTCGGTGCGCAGGCGGCGCAGCGGCGTGACCATCGACCGGGCGATGGCGACGGTGAGCAGCAGCACGAGCAGCAGCAGGCCGAGGATCAGGCCGGCGGCGACGAACGCGTTGCGGGTCTCCGCGTCACGCAGCTCCTGGCTGCGCAGGGCCACCTGCTCGCTGAGCTTCTTCTCGATGCTGCCCAGGGCGTCGATGGTGGTGGAGTTCTCGTCGAACCACTGGTCGGGGGCGGACTTGTCGCGCGTGGTCTGGGCGAGCAGGTTCGACCGGATGCGGACACCGGGAGCCTTGCCGCTGGCCAGCGTGATCGCGCGGGACTTGGTCAGCTCGGTGTTGTAGTACTCGGGGATGGTCAGGGCCTTCTGCAGGGCCATGCCGACCTCGGCGCCCGCCTCCTGGGCGATGGTGGCGATCTCGCTGCGCTGGGCCGCGTTGGAGGCGATGAACCGCTCGATCTCCTTGGCGTCCACGCTGGCGGAGTTGTAGTGGCCGCGCAGCAGCTGGACGCGCTGGCGGGAGACCTGCTCCTCGGCGCGCGTCAGCGCGTTCAGCGCGCGGAACTGGCCGACGATCTGCGAGTCGTCGCTGAGCAGGCTCAGCTCCTCGTGCAGCCGCAGCAGGGTGTCGAGCAGGGTGTCGTAACGGGTGGTGTCGCGCTGTCCCTCGGCTCTGGTCCTGGACAGGGAGTTGAGGTCGGTGTGCGCCCGCTGGACGACGCGCAGCACGCGCTCGCCGTAGGACTCGTCCATCGACGACAGGTCGGCGCGCACCGTCCTGACCAGGCGGTCGACGTCGGCCTTGCGCTCGGCGTAGGGCTCGGCGAGCTTCTTGCGCAGGCTCCTGGCGGCGTTGGACCAGCCGCCGGTGTCGCGCTCCAGACCCAGCGCCTGTACGAGATCCCGGATATGGCCTGCCTGCTCGGCGGCGACAGCGGTATGATCGTATTCGTTGATGCTCTGGACGGAAGCCACCACGCGCGCTCCCCCGAGCACGACTCCTGCGATGGTGGGAACCAGGACGAGCGCCGTGAGGCGCCATCGCACGCGCCAGTTGCGCAGCGCCAGCCGTGGCAGTAACCGCCTTCCGCGGTCCTTCGCGGCGCTGAGGCCGCTGTCGGAACTCCCCGTAGTCACAACCGCCGCTACCCCTCAATCATCCCGTCCACGACGGGTCGTCAGGCCGTCCACAAGCTATCCGCAGCATCCGACTAAACAGTCCAAATCGGACGCAATCGTTACAAATGTGGACGTCAGACGTGTGCTCTTGGTTATCGCAATGCTGCGAGCACGGCGTCGCGGACCTGATTGCGCTGTGCCTCGTCGCTGAGGGGGCGTCCGGCGCGGTCAAGCACGTAGAACACGTCCACCGCCTCCGCGCCGAGAGTCTCTACGCGAGCGGCTCTCACGTCAAGACCACACTCTCCGAAAGCCCGACCGATACGCCACAACAGGCCTGGCTTGTCATGGGCTCTGACTTCCACCACGGTGGCCGTGGCGGAGGCATCATCGACCAAGGTCACACGGGGTGGAGCGACCGGCACGCGGGCGGGTCTCATCGATCGTGTACGACGTGCCAGCCGCTGCTCGATGTCAAGACGCCCAGCAAGGACGAGACGGAGATCCGCCTCCAACGTGGCGGGATCCGGCGGCGAGCCGTACTCGGGGGTCACGGAGAACTCGATCATGGCGGTGGAACCCGCCGACGCGGCCGAGGCCGAGCGGACCACCATGCGATGCGCGGCCAGCACCCCGGCGGCGCTCCACAGCAACCCCGCCCGGTCAGGGGCTACCACCGTGACGGCGCCCCCGTTGACGCGGATGGCGCCGCCGCCGTGGCGGGCCAGCGCTGCCTGCTCCGCCGACAGGACGGGCGCCTTGGGCGGCGGCGAGCCGGACAGCACCGAGCGCACGCGGCGCACCAGATCGGCGACGAGCCCGGCCTTCCACGAGTTCCAGGCGGCGGACCCGGTGGCGGTGCCGTCGGCGACGGCCAGCGCGGCCAGCAGCTCCAGCACCTCGCGGGAGCCGACCGTGGCGGCGACCTTCTCGATCGTGACGGGGTCGTCCAGGTCCCTGCGGGTGGCGGTCTCGGGCAGCAGCAGGTGGTGCCGGACGACGGTGGCGAGGGTCTCCACGTCCGCCGCCGGCAGGCCGAGGCGGACGCCGATGTCGCGGACCACGACCTCGCCCGTGACCGAGTGGTCGCCCGGCCAGCCCTTGCCGATGTCGTGGAAGAGCGCCGAGATCAGCAGCAGGTCGGGGCGCGATACGTCGCGGGTGTGGCTGGCGGCGTTCGCGGCGGCCTCGATCAGGTGCCTGTCGACGGTGAAACGATGGATCGGGTGGCGCTGCGGACGATGCCGTACGCGCTCCCAGTCAGGAAGGAGTTTGACAAGGATGCCCGCCTGGTCGAGCTCCTCCCACACGGGCACGGCCGCGCGGCCGGCGCCGAGGATCGACACCAGCGCGTCGCGGGCCTCCTCGGGCCACGGAACCGGCATCGGCGCAGACTGAGCTGCGAGAACGGACACGGTCGCGGGGGCCAGCGGCAGCCCGGACTCGGCCGCCGCGGCGGCGGCGCGCAGCACCAGAACCGGGTCCTTGCGCGGCGTGACCCCCCTGGCGAGCACCACCTCGCCGCCGTGCTCGACCACGCCGTCGGCCAGCGGGCGGCGCCCGCGCGGGGCCGGTCCTGACACCAGCCTGTCAACCGAGCGCCAGGTGGCGTCGAAAGCGTGCGAGATGGTCCGGCCCGCCTCGGCGAGCCTGCGCATGAGCGCCTCGGCGTCGAGCAGGCCGAGCAGGCCCGCCACGGCGTCCTGCTCCTGAAGCACCAGTTTGTCCGCGCCGCGCGCGGTGACGACGTGCAGGGCGTGCCTGACGTCGAGAATGAATTCGTAGGCCTCGCGGGGCCGGGGACCGGGCGCGGAGGCCACCCAGGCCGCTGCCACGGCCTGCATCGCCTGGACGTCGCGCAGCCCACCGCGGCCGTCCTTGAGGTCGGGCTCGAGGAGGAAGGCCAGCTCGCCGCTGGCCTGCGCCCGCTGGTCAGCGGCGTCGCGCAGCTCACTCAGCCTGCGCCTGGAATCGGCCCGCCACTCGGCGAGCACCGACTCCCTGGCCTTCCTCGTCAGCTCGGGATCTCCGGCCACGTGCCGGGCCTGGATCAGCCCCAGCACCGCCTTGAGATCCTTCCTGGCCACCGTCACGGCCTCGTCCACGGTGCGTACCGAGTGGTCGAGGCCGACGGCGGAGTCCCAGATGGGATACCAGATCCGGTCAGCGATCCTGGCGACGTCGTCCCTGCCGTTGTGCAGCAGGACCAGGTCGAGGTCGCTGCCCGGAGCCAGCTCACCCCGGCCCAGACTGCCCACCGCCACCAGGGAGACGTGCTCCCCGTCGCTGGCCGTACGGAACAGGTCCTTCAGCCACCGATCGGTGTCCGCGGCCCGCTCCTTGCGAGCCGCGGAGAACGAGCGTGCCTCGCCTCTCACCAGATCCCCCCGAGGTCTGCCTGGACGCCGTCGTCACAGGGCTTCTGGTCCGCGCTCCCCTGTGCGTACCCGGATGACGCTCTCGACCGGGACCGACCACACCTTGCCGTCGCCGATCTTGCCTGTCTGGGCCGCCTTGACGATGACGTCGATCACGTCTTCGGCGTCGTCCTCCTCGATGAGGACCTCCAGCCGGACCTTGGGGACCAGGTCCACCTGGTACTCAGCGCCGCGGTAGACCTCGGTGTGACCGCGCTGACGGCCGTAGCCGCTCGCCTCGCTGACCGTCATGCCCTTGACGCCGAACTGCTCAAGGGCGGCCTTGACGTCATCGAGCTTGAAAGGCTTGATGACGGCTGTGATGAGCCTCATGCTTCCACCTTCTTCGGTGCCGGAACCGAGGTGACAGGGCCGTTGGGGGAGGTGACACCCGAAGCGTGAACCGAGCCGAGGTCGTAGCCCGTCTCCGCGTGGGTGGTGATGTCGATGCCGGTGACCTCGTCCTCTTCCTTGATCCGGAAGCCCATCGTCTTGTCGATGACCTTACCGATGACGTAGGTGATGACGAAGGAGTAGAGGCCGACCGCGACCGGGCCGAGCACCTGCAGCCCGAGCTGGCCGAAGCCGCCGCCGTAAAACAGGCCCGCGCTCTGCTCGTCGGTGGCCGGGTAGGCGGCCACGAAGCCCAGGGCGACGGCGCCGATGACGCCACCGACGAGGTGAACGCCGACCACGTCGAGCGAGTCGTCGTAGTTCAGCTTGTACTTCAGGCCGACGGCGTAGGCGCAGGCGGCACCCGCGAGCACACCGATCAGCAGGGCGGCCCAGGGGTCGACGAAACCACAGGCCGGGGTGATCGCGACCAGGCCGCTGACCGCGCCGGAGGCGGCGCCGAGCGTGGTCGCGTGGCCGTCACGCAGCTTCTCGACCACGAGCCAGGCACCGGCCGCGACGGCGGCGGCGATCTGGGTGTTCATGAAGGCCAGGCCGGCGATGCCATCCACGGCGAGCTCGGATCCGGCGTTGAAGCCGAACCAGCCGAACCAGAGCAGCGCCGCGCCGAGCAGGACGAGCGGCAGGTTGTGCGGCCGCATCGGCTCCTTGCGCCAGCCCTTGCGCTTACCGATGACCAGAGCCAGGGCCAGGGCCGCCGCTCCGGCGTTGATGTGCACGACGGTGCCGCCGGCGAAGTCCTCGATGCCCATCGTGTTGAGCCAGCCGCCGCCCCAGACCCAGTGCGCGACCGGGAAGTAGACGATGGCCGCCCAGACGAACGAGAACAGGATCCAGGCACCGAACTTGGCCCGGTCCGCGATCGCGCCGCTGATCAGAGCGACGGTGATGATGGCGAACGTCAGCTGGAAGGCGGAGAAGACGAGGCTGGGCATGCCCGAGCCGTCGTCCGCGGTCGCCGTCTCGACGAGGCTCTGCAGACCCAGCGCTTCGAATCCGCCGACGAAGGCGTCGATCGCGCCGCTGGGGTTGGGGGTGAAGGCGAGAGAGTGCCCGAAGAGCACCCAGGCGACGGTGACCACGATCATGGCGCCGAACGACATCATCATCATGTTCAGGACACTCTTGGCCCTGGTCATACCGCCGTAGAAAAGCGCGAGGCCCGGAGTCATCAACAGCACCAGCGCTGTGGCCGCGAGCATCCAGGCCGTGGTGCCGCTATCGATCTTCACGACGCGACCCTCCTTAACTGTGACGTGTCGCCACAGCGTGTTCGCCGTCCGTTTCGGGGCTCGACCTGGTGTGTTTCACGTACGTGAATCTCGCCGCGCCGGTGTTTCACTCAAGTTTCGGTCGGCTCACTGGCCGAATTAGGAGCGTTTGATGCGGTACGACGCCTCGCTCAGCTGAACCAGGCCCGCCGTACCGGGTGGCTCAGAGCCGGCTCCAGAAGCGGCGCAGATGAGGGACCAGCTCGGCGGCCCGCTCGTCGGGGAAGAACAGCCGCCCGTCCTCGATCTCGACGATCTCCCTGACACCCGGGAGCGTGTCCCGCAGCCAGCGCGCCCAGCTCAGGTCGAAGAACGCGTCGCCGGTGCCCCACACCACCAGGGCCGGCACGGGCAGCACCGTGAGCCGCGCCTCGATGGCGATCAGGTCCTTGGCGTCGAGCAAGGTCAGCAGGCGTTCGAAGTCGCGGCCGCCGTCCGGCTTGGCGAGGATGGGCCGCAGGAAGGCGTCGACCAGCGCGACCGGGTCCTCGATGTGCGCGTAGCCCTGGCCGTACGCGCTCGCCGCCAGGAGCTCGGGCTCCCCCATCAGGGCCGTCATCATCGGCGCCAGCTCACCGCGGGCGGCCAGCTCGACGGTGGGCTTGAAGTCCTCGGGCGGCAGGTTGGTGTGCACGTCGCAGTTGGTGAGGGTGAGGCTGCGCAGCCGCTCGGGATGGGTGACGGCGAAGATCTGCGCGATGGCGCCGCCCGTGTCGTTGCCGACCAGATCCACCTGGTCCAGGCCGAGGCCGTCGCAGAGCTCGGCCACCGCCTCGGCCATCGCGGGCAGCGACAGATCCGCCCGTGACGCGCTGCCGCCGTGCAGCGGCAGGTCGATGGCCACGCAGCGGCGCTCGTCGCGGAGCTCGGCGATGACGTTGCGCCACAGGTGGGAGCTGGTGCCGACGCCGTGCACGAACAGCGCGACGTCGCCCTCGCCGACGTCGACGTAGTGGATGTCCTTCATGGGTCCTCCAGGATTACAAACCGACTGTCGGTCTAGGAAATTACCGACTGACTGTCGGTTTGTCTACAGTGGTCCCATGAACCTCAAGGCGGAACGCGGCGCGGCGACCCGCGACAAGGTCCTGGCCATCGCCACGCGGCTGTTCGCCGAGCACGGCTACGAAGGCACCTCGATCGAGGCCGTGCTGCACGAGTCGGGCCTCAGCCGGGGCGCGCTCTACCACCACTACGCGGGCAAGGACGCGCTGTTCGAGGCGGTGCTGGAGGCGACGGAGTCGGCCATCGGCGTCCAGCTCATAGACGCGGTACGCGACATCGCCGACCCGGCCGAGTCCCTCAAGACCGGCATTCGCGCCTGGATCCGCCTCGCCGGCGACCCGGTGATCCAGCGCATCGTCCTCATCGACGCCCCCTCGGTCATGGGGTGGGAGCGTTGGCGCGCCCTGGAGGAGCGCTACTCCTTCGGCATGCTCAAGACGGCCCTACGACGCACCGGCACCGTCCCCGACGCCTACCTCGACCTGCACGCCCACATGCTGCTCGCCGCCATCAACGAGAGCGCCCTGCTCGTGGCCAGAGGCGGCGACCACACCACCGCCGAAGCAGCCGTCGAAGACTTCCTCACCCGCCTCCTCCACCAGACCTGACCCCCGGGTATTCAGTCTCGGACTCCACCACTCACCGCACCCTGTCCGGCCTGGACGAGGCGATGCTCGCCCGCGTCGCCAAGATGCGGGCGAGGGTACGACGCC
Source organism: Nonomuraea glycinis (assembly GCF_035920485.1). Taxonomy (GTDB): domain Bacteria; phylum Actinomycetota; class Actinomycetes; order Streptosporangiales; family Streptosporangiaceae; genus Nonomuraea; species Nonomuraea glycinis. The sequence goes on along the minus strand of NZ_CP109166.1, from coordinate 4,902,732 downwards.
GCGTCTGGCATCTGCTACACCTGCGCCGGGCGGCCTCCTCTGGCGGACGGTGGCGGGCAAACGTCTCGCCGCCCCTCGCGGCGTAACGAGGAGAACCCACGATCATGCGGCATCAAGACGGGCGACCTGTCGAGGCCGGAGTCTTCTTCGGGTTCGGGTTGCCTGCCCTCCCTGCACGACGACCCGCTGTCGAATTTTGTCAGTGGCGTCGTTGCCTACCGGGGCGAGCCGAGCGAGGCCGTTCGCATCGCGCGCGTTCAGCCCTTTCACGTAGGCGTCAACAGCGGCCCGCGGGCTGGTAGCTCCTCCAGGAGGAGCGCCGCAAGAGATCAGCAGGACAATCCCGGCGAAAGCCGCAACAAGCTTCCGCCGACTCCGTTTCCGACTTGGCATCATGAGATTGAGTGAGGTGTGCGGGCCCTGCTCGACCACTACGGCATCGACCCCCAGCCGGCCGACGCGTAGACCCTGACCCGAAGACCCCCTCCGCAACGGGGAGGGGGTCTTCGCGTCCCCACATGTGAGTCGCCCTGGGTATCTCGACGGCTCGCGCGACGCGGGTCAGGCGGCGGCGTCGGCCATTCTGCGGAGGCGGGCCAGGGCGTCGCGCTCGATGCGGCGGGCTCGGTCGCGGCCGATGCCGTAGCGCTCGCCCACCTCGGTGAGCGTGTGCTCGCGGCCGTCCACCAGCCCGTAGCGCCAGCGCAGCATGTCGCGCGTGTCGCCCTCCAGGTCGGTCAGCCACTGGTCGAGCCGCTCGCGCTCCAAAATGTCGATCGCCTGCTGCTCAGGATCTGCCCACGTGTCGTCGGCGATCATGTCACCCAGCTCGGTCTCGTCCTCGTCACCGACGCCGAGCTGCAGCGAGACCGGGTCGGACGCCCAGCGGCGCAGCTCCTTGACCCGCTCGATCGGCAGCTCCAGCAGCGCCGCGAGCTCCTCGTCGGTGGGCTCGACGTCGAGCTCGGCCAGCATGTCGCGGCGCACCCGCATCAGCCGGGTCATCTGCTCCCCGGCGTGCGTGGGCAGCCGCACCGGCCTGGCCTGCTCGTGGATCGCCCGGCCGACCGACTGCCGGATCCACCAGGTGGCGTAGGTGGAGAACTTGTAGCCCCGCTTGTAGTCGAACTTCTCCACCGCGCGGACCAGCCCCAGGTTGCCCTCCTGGACCAGGTCGATCAGCGGCATCCCGCGCCCCGAGTATTTGCGGGCCACCGCCACGACCAGGCGCAGGTTGGCCTGGATGAACTCGTCCTTCGCCCGCTGGCCCGAAATGGCCAGCCTCTCCAGCTCCTCGTCCGCGGCATCCCCCATGCGCGGCTCCGAGCCCCCACTGTCGAGCAGCTGTTCGGCGAAGAGTCCCGCCTCGATCCGTTTGGCGAGCTCCACCTCCTGCTCCGCAGTGAGCAACGGAACTCTGCCGATCTCCGACAGGTACGTCCCCAGCAGATCTCGGTCAGCGACGTGCTGCTCGCTTCCGCGACTCCCCGTAGGCCTTGCCATCCCCAGGCACCTCGTTCCCGCAGCTGCGTTCTTATCCCGCCAACGTCTGACCAGAAGCAAAGATTCCCTAAAGGACTACGACCAGCGGAGGGTTCTGGGTGTCCTACTCAAGGAGGAGACCGCGCTGAAACACCTGGTGAACAAGGGGAACGCCGGGGCGATAGGCCAGGTGAACGTAGCTGGGAGCGTCGAGGACGACGAGGTCGGCGCGGGCGCCGGGACGCAACCAGCCTACGTCGGTCCTGCGCAACGCGCGCGCCCCGCCGTAGGTGGCGGCCCTGATCGCCTCCAGCGGCGTCATCCCCATCTCACGTACGGCGAGCGCGACGCAGAAGGGCATGGACGAGGTGTACGACGACCCCGGGTTGCAGTCGGTGGCCAGCGCGACCGTCACCCCCGCGTCGATCAGTTTCCTGGCGTCCGGGTACGGCGAACGCGTGGAGAACTCCGCCCCCGGCAGCAGCGTCGCGACGGTGCCCGAGGAGGCCAGCGCGTCGACGTCGGCCGGGGTGAGGTGGGTGCAGTGGTCGGCCGAGGCCGCGCCGAGCTCGCACGCGATGCGCACCCCAGGGCCCTCGCCGAGCTGGCCGGCGTGCACCCGGGCCTGCAGCCCGGCGTCGATCCCGGCCCGCAGGATCTCCCGCGTCTGGTCGCCGTCGAACGCGCCGCGCTCGCAGAAGACGTCCACCCATTTCGCGTACGGGGCGCAGGCCTGGAGCATCTCGCCGGCGACGAGCCGTACGTAGTCGTCGGCATCCATCCCCGAGGGCACCACGTGCGCGCCCAGGAAGGTGGTCTCGTCGGTGAGGGTGGTGGCGATCTCCAGGCAGCGCCGCTCGTCCTCGACGGTCAGGCCATAGCCGCTCTTGATCTCCACGGTGGTGGTGCCCTGCGCGAGCATCTCCCGTACCAGGGCGGCGGCGCGGGTGGCCAGCTCGGCGTCGCCCGCCTGCCGGGTGGCGGCGACCGTGGTACGGATGCCGCCTCCGGTGTAGGCCTGGCCGGACATGCGGGCCTGGAACTCGGCCGTCCGGTCCCCGGCGAACACCAGGTGCGCGTGGCTGTCCACGAAGCCGGGAATCACCGCCCGGCCGCCGGCCGCCACCCTCCGGTCGGCCTGCGGCGCCTCGGCCGACGGTCCCGTCCAGGCAACGAGACCGTCCTCGACGACCAGGGCCGCGTCCTCGATCTCCGCGCGCTCCGGGTCCCCGGTGTAGAGCACCCCGATGCCGTCGATCACCATGCTGGTCATCCAGTCCCCACTCTTCCGCCCCTCGCCGCCGTGATCATCCTGCCCGCCATCGCGCCCATCGTCACCGTGCGTGGCGTCCCGCCTGTGGTCACCGTGCGCGTCAGCGTGCTCGCCGGGTCGCCTCGGTCAGCATGGCTCCGACGTCGCCCAGGTCGTGGCGTCCCTCGCTGACCACCTGGCGGCCGCCGGAGATCACCGAGTGCACGTCGGCCGCCGTCGCCGCGAACGCCACCGCCTCCAGCCCGGCCGCGCCCGCCGTACGTACCGAGTCCAGGCGTACGGTGACCAGGTCGGCCCACGCGCCGGGCAGGAGCTGGCCGGCGTCGGGGAAGCCGAGGGAGAGGTGACCGGCGACGGTGGCGGCGCGCAGCAGCTCGGCGGCGCTCCAGTGGCCGCGCCGCTCGCTGGCCAGCCGCTCGTTCAGCTCGACCGCGCGGGCCTCCTCGAACAGGTCGATCACGGCGTGACTGTCGGAGCCGAGCGTCATCGCCGAGCCGCGGTCGTACAACGTTCTGGCAGGTCCGATGCCGTCGGCCAGGTCGCGTTCGGTGGTGGGGCACATGCACACGTGGGTGCCGGACTGGCCGAGCAGTTCGATGTCGACCTCGGACAGGTGGGTGGCGTGCACCGCGGTCGAGCGCGGCCCGAGCGCGCCATGCTCGTGCAGCACCCGTACGGGGGTGGCCGCGTACGTCTCCGCGCACGCGGTGTTCTCGGCCCGCTGCTCGGAGACGTGCGCGTGCAGCGGGGCCGCGTGGTGGCGGGAGAACTCCGCGATCACCGGTATCTGCTCGGCCGGCACCGCCCGGACCGAGTGGACGGCCGCGCCGATCTCCACGTCCGGTTCGCCCCGGTAGGCGGCGGCCAGTTCCTCGGCCCGCACCGCCCACCCGTCGGCGTCCCCGTCGCCGAACCGCAGCTGCGCCCCGGTCAGCGGCGTGCCGGGGCCGCCGGAGACGTAACAGGCGTCGATCAGCGCGATCCGCAGCCCCGCCTCGCGGGCGGCCCGCACCAGCAGGTGGCCCATGGTGTTGGGGTCGTCGTACGGGGTGCCGCCCGGCGCGTGGTGGAGGTAGTGGAACTCCCCCACGCAGGTGACCCCGGCCAGCGCCATCTCGGCGTAGGTGGCCCTGGCCAGGGCGAAGTAGGCGTCGGGGTCGAGCCGCGCCGCCACCTCGTACATCCGGTCGCGCCACGTCCAGAAGTCGCCCCTGCCCACCTGCGTCGTGCCTCGCAGCGCCCGGTGGAAGGCGTGCGAGTGGGCGTTGGCCAGGCCCGGGAGGGTGAGTCCCGGCAGGCGGCGCGCCCCGCCCGGCTCGCCCTGCACGACCTCGACGATCCGGGCGCCGTCGATCGTCACCAGCACGCTGTCGGCGACGCCGTCGGGCAGCCAGGCCTGTTCGCACCAGTAGGTCAGCGGCACAGCTCCTCCAGCACACTCGCGAGTGCGACGACTCCCGCCTGGCAGTCTGCCTGCTCGGCGTGCTCCTCCGGGGAGTGGGACACGCCGGTGGGGTTGCGCACGAACAGCATGGCGCTCGGAACGCCCGCGGCGGCCAGGATGCCGGCGTCGTGCCCGGCGCCGGTGGGCAGGATCGGCGCGGGCGTGTCGCCGCCCACGACGGCGGCCAGCCGCTCCCGCAGCCCGTGATCGAAGTCCACGACCGGCGTCCACGACTCCTCACTCACCGCTCCGGCGGCCAAGGGGCGTAGTTCCTCCACCAGGGCGCGGACGTCCGTCTCGTCGGGGCCGCGGGCATCGAGCCAGGCCGACACCAGGCCGGGCACCGCGTTGGCGTTGTTGGGTGAGACGCGCACCTTGCCGATCGTGGCGACGATGTCGCGCCGGGACGCGGCGTCGCGGGCGGCCAGCACCAGGCGGGCGAACGGCAGCATCGGGTCGTCGCGGTCCGGCAGCCGGGTGGTGCCCGCGTGGTCGGCCCGGCCGTGGAAGTCGAACCGCCAACGCCCGTGCGGCCAGATCGCCTGGGCCACGCCCACCGGCCTGTCGAGGCGTACCAGAGCCTTGCCCTGCTCCACGTGCAGCTCCACGAACGTGGCGACCTGGGCGAGGGTCTCGTCGTCGCGGCCCAGGCCGCGCGGGTCGCGGCCGGCCTTGGTGAGGACGTCGGCCAGGGTGTCGCCCTCGTCGTCCTTCAGCGTCAGCGCCCGCTCGGGCGTGAGCATCCCGGTGAGCAGCCGCGACCCGACACACGGCACCCCGAACCGGGCGCCCTCCTCGTCGGTGAAGCAGGCGACGCCGAGCGGCCTGTTCGGCCTGAAGTCCCGATTTTTCAGGACATCGAGGGCGGCGAAGGCCGACACCACCCCCAAGGGACCGTCGTACGCGCCACCCTGCCGTACGGAATCGAGGTGGCTGCCCGTGACCACGCCAGGCTCGCGCGCGGGGTCACCCCACCAGGCCCACAGGTTGCCGTTACGGTCCTCCCGCAGGTCCAGCCCTCTACGCGCGGCCTCACCCGCGAACCACTCACGTAGCTCCAGCTCCGGCGGAGACCAGGCGTCTCTGAGGTAGCCGTTGGTTGCGGGGTCCCGACCTGTGCGCGCGAGTTCCTCAAGCATGGGTCTCACTGTAGTGAATGGATCCATTCACAGGGCTCAATCAGTCGGCGCGCCGTCCGCCCTGGTCGGCGCAGAGCTGGGAGGTCAGAGCGGTGCGGGCCCACTCTTCCCACGCATCCGGCGACCAGTCGCGGTCGCGGACGAAGATCAGGTAAAGCTCCGGGCTGAGCAGGCCGAACAGCAGGTCCGCCGCCATCTCGACCGACACGCCGGGACGGGCGTCGGGCTTGCCGGCCAGGGCTTCGGCAGCCGCGTGCTGCACGGTGTATCGCGGGTCGGGGCCGTCGGGCCACTGCGCGGCGATCTCCGGGTCGGTGGCCGTGGCGGCCGAGATCAGCGACATGATCGGGGCGACCCGGCCCAGGATCTCGCGGGTGCCGCGGACGTGCGCGCGCAGTTGCCCGGCCGCGGTGGGCTCGGCGCACGCGGCGCGGAACCACTCACGGTCCATGGTGGCGACCGGCTCGGCGTCCCCGGCGATGGCCGTATCGACGACGTCCTTGAACAGCGTGCGCTTGTTACGGAAGACGAAGTAGATCGTCTGTACGGCCACGCCCGCCCGGTCCGCGACTTCTTGCAGGTTCGTCGCCCCGTACCCCTGCGCGACGAACAGCTCGCGAGCCGCCTCGACGACCTTTTCCCGGGTGAGGCGTGCGCGCTCGGCTCGCTTGTCCGGCCGTTTGACCCTGTCCATGATGGGAGTATATATCTAGAGTCCGTCACTAGAGTTCAACTCTAAATTCTTGGAGGACACGATGGATCAGCCCGGCACCGCCCAAAGGCCGGACCCGGCCGCAACGCCGCGAGACCAGGAGGAGGAGTCCGTTCACCGGGCGCTGGAGCGCTATTACCGCGCCGACAAACCGCCGTGGGACACCGGCGTGACGCCGCCCGAGCTGGTCACCCTGGTGGAGGGGCACGACGCGGTGCCGCCCGGCCGCGCTCTCGAACTCGGCTGCGGCACGGGGACCAATGCCATCTACCTCGCCCGGCACGGTTGGGAGGTGGCCGCCGTCGACCTGATCGACCGCGCCGTCGACCGGGCCAGGGAGCGGGCCGAGGCGGCGGGGGTGACGGTACGGCTGCTGCATGGAGACGCCACCCGCCTCGACGAGCTGGACGTCCCCGGGCCCTTCGACCTGTTCTTCGACCTGAGCTGCTACTGCGGGATCCCGCCGCACCGCCGCGACGCCTACGCCGCCGGGCTCACCCAGCGCGCCGCTCCGGGAGCGCGGCTGCTGATGTTCGGGTACGGCCCCGAGCCGGTCGGCAATCCGGTGCCCGAGGTCGCGTCGTGGGCGGCGGGCGTCACAGCCGACGAACTCCACGCCAGGTTCGCCGGCTGGGAACTGCTCGACGTCACGCCGGGCACCAACTCGGTACCGACCTTCTGGTTCACGCTGCGACGCGACGCCTAGCGATCTTCGGTGGCGGGTCTCCCTACCCGACAGGGCCCGCGCTCGGCCTGAGGGTGAGGTCGGTGAGGTGGGCGTCGGGGCCGGCGTTGACGGCGGCGAGCACGGCGCGGGCCACGCTGTCGGCCTGGAGGTAGCGATCCGGCTCGTACGCCGCCCCCTCCTGCGCGCGTACGCTCCGCTGCATGTCGGTGTCCACCCTGCCGGGGTGCACCGACGTCACGCGGAGGTCCGGCTCCTCCTGCCGCAGCGCGTCGGCGAAGGCCCGCAGCGCGAACTTGCTGGCGGCGTACGCTCCCCACCCGGGGTTGGCCCGCAGCCCGGCGCCGGAGTTGACGCAGATCACGTGGCCGCCTGCCCGCCTGAGCGCGGGCAGGACCAGCCGGGTCAGCTCGGCGACGGCGAACAGGTTGAGCGCCATCGTGTCCCGCCACACCGAGGCGGGCAGGTCGCCGATCTTGCCGAGCGTGGTCATGCCGGCGTTGTGCACGAGCACGTCCAGCCGCTCGATGCCGGCCACGTCCGCCTCGGTCACCTCGGTCAGCTCCACCTGCCAGGGCCGCGCGTCGGGCAACTCGGCGGCCAGCGCGGCCAGCGCCTGCTCGTCGCGTCCACCGAGGATGACGTGGTGGGTCGGCGCGAAGGCACGGGCGACGGCCGCCCCCACCCCACGAGAAGCCCCCGTGACCAGGGCCGTAGGTCGTTCGATCATCCCCAAAGCCTCTCATGGCCGGCGATGCTCGTTCAGGGCAGGATCCCGGCATCGGCAACAGGGTCCGGGGCCGGTACAGGCGGCCGATCGGCTCCCCAAGCCAGGAGGGTGGGTCACCGAGCCAGGACGGCGGGCTTCGGCCGGCCGACCGGGGCCATAGGGATTTCCTATGGCCCCTACTGACATTTGGTCTTTGCCTCTCGTTCTTTCCCGGACGTAACGTGAAACAGCTCGACGAGGTGCTCACCGCCGATTTCTTCGAGAATCAGCGCTCTGCGCACGTCGATTCATTCTTCCGTCGAGCCGACTAACACATGATGGAAAGGACGAGTGGCATGACCATCGAAAACGGATCGGGAACGCGAGAACTCGCGGGAAAGCGGGCCCTGGTCACGGGTGGCTCTCGTGGCATCGGAGCGGCCATCGTGCGCCGGCTCCTGGACGCCGGGGCCGAGGTGCTCACGACCGCCAGGTCGGCGACGAGCACCGTGCCGGAAGGGGCCGCCTTCGTGGCGGCCGACGTACGGACACGGGCCGGCGCGGAGGCGCTCGCCACGGCCGCGCAGAAGGAGCTCGGCGGGGTGGACATCCTGGTCCACAACGCGGGCGGGGGGCGACCGTACCAGGGCAGCGCGGCCATCCCCGACGAGGAGTGGCAGGACTCGCTGGACCTGAACTACCTGGCGTCGGTGCGGCTGGACTCGCTGCTGACACCGGGGATGCGGGACCGGCGCTCGGGGATGATCGTGCACATCTCCTCGGCCGCGGTCCCCACCTCGGTGGCGCCGTTCCTGCACTACACGGCGGCGAAGGCGGCACTGGAGAACTACAGCCGGGGACTGGCCCTGGAGCTGGCCCCGTTCGGGATCCGGGTCAACACCGTGAGCCCTGGCAGGGTCGCCACCCCCGGCGGCGAGGCGACGCGGGAGCAGTGGGCGCTCCTGGAGGCGGCACCGGGGCAGACCACCGCCACCGCCACCGTGCCGCTGGGGCGCGACGGCCGGCCCGACGACATCGCCGAAGCGGTGTTGTTCCTCGTGTCCGACCGGGCGAGCTGGTTGACCGGGAACAACCTTTTCGTGGACGGCGGCGAATTCCCCAGAGGCTGACGGTATTCCGGTTTTGGCCAAAGGAATTCCGCACCGAGTTAAAGAAAGACCCTGACATGGATAAGTACGGCGACAAGAATGTAGTGATCACGGGCGGCGGCAGCGGCATGGGATTCGCGATGGCGAAGCTGCTGGCGGACGGCGGAGCCCGGGTGGTGATCACCGGCCGTTCCCAGGACACGCTCGACGCCGCGCGGGAGCGGCTCGGCGCGAACGCGGTGGCCGTCCGGGGCGATGTGGCCTCACTGGCCGACCTGGATGCGCTGGCCGACCGGGTGAAGAGCGAGCTCGGCACGATCGAGGCCCTGTTCGTCAACGCCGGCATCGCCCCCCTCACGCCCTTCGAGTCGACGACCGAGGAGGCGTACGACGAGCTGTTCGCGATCAACGTCAAGGGCGCCTACTTCACCGTCCAGAAGCTCGCCCCGCTGCTGAGCACGGGTGCCGGCGTCGTCCTCACCACCTCGGTCGCCAACGTCATCGGCTTGCGGGACACCAGCGTCTACAGCGCCGGCAAAGCGGCGCTGCGCTCGATGGCCCGCAGCCTCTCCAGCGAGCTGCTGCCGCGCGGCATCCGGGTCAACGCGATCAGCCCCGGTCCCATCGATACGGGAATCCTCGAGAGCATGATGACCGCGGAGGCCGCCGAGCAGTTCAAGGCCGAGCGGGTCGCCAACAATCCCATGCGGCGTTTCGGCACCCCCGACGAGGTCGCCAGGGCGGCCGCCTTCCTCGCCTTCGAGGCCACGTACACCACCGGCGCCGAACTCGCCGTGGACGGCGGCGCCACCCAGCTCTGAGCTTGTCCCACCGTTCCGCCACGGGCCCAGGCCCGGCACGACCGAGCAAGAGGCTCTCATCATGACCGTCCATGGATCATCCGCCGTCGTCCTGCGCGCGCACCGGACGAATGTGGCCCAGCCACCCAGCTCGCTACTGGAGGTGGCCACGCTCCCTCCGCAGGAGCCGGCCGCCGGCCAGGTTCGGGTGCGGAACCTGTTTCAGCAGGTGATCGCGGCCAATGGCGACCTGATGTTCGAGACCACCCAGATCCCGGCGCCCGTCTTCCGGCTCGGCGAGCCGATCTACGGCGGTGCGATCGGCAGCGTCGTGGAGTCACGCGCCGACGACCTGCCGGTGGGAACCGTCGTGTTGCACATGTCGGGCTGGCGCGAGGAGAGCATCCTGGGGCCGGGCGAGGCGTTCCCCGTGCCCGACGGCGTCTTCCCCGGCCCCGAGTACCTGCTCAACCAGGGGGTGCCCGCCTACCACGGCATCGTGGACATCGCCGGCGTCGGCGACGGTGACGTCGTCCTCGTCAGCGGAGCCGCCGGCGGCGTCGGGTCGATGGCCGCGCAGATCGCCAAGGCACGTGGCGCCGCGTACGTCATCGGCATCGCCGGCGGCCCGGAGAAGGCCCGCTACCTTGTCGACGAGCTCGGCCTCGACGCAGCCATCGACCACCACAACGACGACCTCGACGGCCGGCTCACCGAGCTCGCCCCCGACGGCATCACCGCCTTCTTCGACACCACCGGCGGCCCCCAGTTCGAAGCGGCACTCCGGCACGCGGCGTTCGGCGCCCGCTTCGCGCTGTGCGGCACCCTCGCCGGACAGGTCGCCGGCGGCGACGGCGGACATCCCCGCCTCGACATCATGACCGCGATCGTCCACGAGGTGCAGATCCGGCCTTTCACCACCCTGCACACTCCCGGCCAGGTCCAGGCCTGGAACACCCACTACGCCCAGTGGTACGCCGAAGGCCGGATCAGGTTCGCGCGCACGCTCCTCGAAGGCACCCTCCAGCGCGCCATCACCGCCCAGGACGAGCTGCTCGCCGGCGTACACCGCGGCAACGTCATCGTGAGGCTCGCCAGTCACGATGACGCGGCGACGGTGGCTCCGTAGCGTGCGCTGAACGCCTTCGCCACCACGTCCGGGGGCCGCGTCATCCCCCGGCGACCGACGACCCGATCGGCTGTCAGGACACCGGCGTGAAGGAGGCGGTGTCGTGCCAGGTCTCCTGACGCAGGAGTTCGAGCAGGGCCGTCTCCGCCGGGCCCGCGCCGGACCGGAGCACGGCGATGACCGGCTGGGACATGACCGGGGACACCGGGCGGACGAGATGCTCGTAACCGTGGGGCACCGCGGAGGCCGGGACGAGCGTCACCCCCAGCCCGTGGGCGGCCCAGCGCACGGCCGTCGCCGTCTGGGACACGCGGGCGGCCGTGGTCGGAGTCAGCCCATTGTCCCGCAGCATGTTCAGCAGCACGCCGTCGAGCGAGCTGTCGCGGTCGAACCTCACCCACGGCTCCCCCTCCAGCTCGCGCAGCTCGACCCGGTCCGCGGCGAGCTGCCGGTGCCCGGCTGCCAGCACCACGACGAGCTCCTCGTCGCCGAGGTGGTGGGCGTCGGCGGGAGACCGCTCGCACTCCGCCATCAGGGCGAAGTTCAGCACGCCCCGGCGGCACAGCCGCTCCAGCTCGACAGAGCTCGGCTCCTCGAAGACGGTGACCTCCAGCCGCGGGAAGCGGTGACGCAGCACGCTCAGCGCGCCGGGCAGCTGCCGGGTGCCGAAGCCCATCTGCACCGCGACCACCAGCTCGCCCACCAGGTCGTCGGCACCGGCCCGCGCCGTCGCCCGCGCCCGCCGCGACGCGCTCACCGCGATCTCCGCCTCCCGCAGGAACGCGCGGCCGACCACGGTGGGCACCAGTCCGGTCGGCGTGCGGGCGAACAGCCTCACGCCGAGCTCCTGCTCCAGGCTGCGGATCTGCTGGGACACCGACGGTTGAGCGACGTGCAGCAGCTCCGCCGCCGCCGTCACCGAGCCTTCCTCGGCGACGGCCAGGGCGTACTCGTACTGACGAAGGCTCATCGGCTCCCGCCCCTCCCTGCGGTGGTCCACCGCGTAATTTTGGAATCCGAAGCTATAGCACGGGAGGCGGCGCGTTTACTCCATGACCATACGGAGGGGTGCACGAGCAGCTGGTGGGTCGGAGGTCGAGCGTCAGCCGCCTCGGATCCGCTGGAGGGTCTTCCCGTTCGCGTCGGTGACGACCAGCGTTGCCGTGGTGACGTCGGAGGGAAGTTTCACCGCCCAGACCCCGAGCCCCCGCTCCGACACCCCGCGCGACCCCTCCGAGAATCTCACGGCCATCCGTGGTGACCGCCGTGATCCTGTGCACCTCGGTTCTGGCGATGCCGAAGGAGATCTTCGGAAGGGCGTTCACGCGCTTCTGCTGAGCGATCAGCCTGCGCAGTTGCTCCGCGTCGGCCTCGGGATGGAGGGCCCGCACCTGCTTCGCGTCGATCAGGATCACCCGGACGTAGGCGTCGAGGTTGTCGGCCAGGCGCGCCTGGCGCCATTTGACGTACAGCCTGGTGATCGCCGTCTGCACCAGATCGTCGGCACGGTGCCAGTCCTGACACAGCGGGTAGGCGATCTGCCGTAACCAGGTCAGCCGCCCGCGCACATATGCGGTGTACTCCTCATCGAGGCTCATCGGTCTCCAAGAAGGTTCGCTTCACACAGGGGAGATGGGTCGAGCCCGTCCGGAGGTTGCACGGGTTCCGGCGTCAGCCGGGCCGTTGCCCGGCCTTGTCGACGACGGCGGCCTTGATCAGGGCGTCCCAGTTGTGGATCTCGCCCTTCTTCATGGTGCCGAAAGGTCCGTCCTTGTGGTCCTTGACCACGATGGTGCGGTAGCCCAGGTACGCGTAGGTCTTCGGATTGACGAAGATCTCGTCGCGCAGGTAGCCGTCGAGGACGTGGTAGAGGGTGATGCCCCGGCGCTTGAGCAGATCGGCGGATTTGGCCTCGTACCGGACGCCCGGGATCTTGGCCATGGCGCCGTACATGGCGGCTCGAAGTCTGGGCGGTAGTGCGGCGTCCCGCATGCCCATCGCGATCATCTGGAACGCCCACCTGTCGCGGTGCTGGGAGGTGAAGTCGGGCAATGACTCCTCGGCCAGCCGCTTCGCCTCCTCCGGGGTCTTGCCCCTCCACTCCGCCCGTTCCTGGGCGGAGCGCAGGAAGGAGGCACGATTCCTGGTGTTCTCGGCGTCGACGGTCTCGTAGATCCGGGCCAGCAACTGGCCCGCGTCGGTCGGCAGGGCGAGCAGGTAGGAGTACGACACCTCGAACTCCGACCCCTTGGAGACCTTGAGCCTGCCCTTCTCGATGGTGGCGAACGCCTTGTCGTCGAGCCGTCGCCATTGCTCGTGGGTGTTCGTCGCCGCCGGCCTGCCGCGCAGCCACTCCCCGCCGTCGGTCCGCGTCCGGGCGCCCAGGCTCTTCACGTAGCCCCACTGCGTGGGCTCGGCGGCCCATTCGGGCTCGCCGTCGGCCAGCAACGCCGCGTTGTCGGCCACGTCCTGGACGTTCGCCACCGGGCGCAGCCGTAGCTCGGTGGCGGTGGGCGGGTACGCATGGGGGGCCGGCGAGTCCTTCCCGGTGCCGGGGACGACCGCCACGGCCACGACCAGCGCGGCGGTGGCCGCCCCGGCCAGGGTCAGCGCCCATATCGGCCGGATCCGGCGGGCCCGCGGCCGTCGGCCCCCGCGCATGTGCGCACCCAGGCGCGACCGGGCCGCGCCGATGGTCTCCGGAGCGGGCTCCGGCGTCGCGTCGTGGTAGCGGCGCAGCTCGTGCAGCTCTTCCATGGTTCAGACCTCCTTCGCCGCGTGACCCAGCGACTTGCGTAGCTTGGCTCTGGCCCGGTTCAGCCGGGAGCTGACGGTGCCGATCGGGATGCCCAGGGCGAAGGCCGTTTCCGCGTAGCTGAGATCGGCGCAGGCGACGAGCATCAGCGCGTCGCGGTCACCCTGGGACAGCCTCTTCAGAGCGCGCGCCAGTCGTGGGCTGAGCTGCTCGGCGGTCACCCGGTCCGTGACCCGGTCCGCGTGGCTCTCGACGTCGTCGCGGGTGGCCGAGCGGCTGAGCGCCCGGTAGAGACGGAGTTCGTCGCGCCGGTGGCGGCTGATGAGGTTGGTGGCGATGCCGTACAACCAGGCCTTGGCCTCCGGACGGGTCAGGTCGTAGCGACCGCGCTGGTCGAACCCGGCCAGGAACGTGTCCGCGGCCACGTCATCGGCGGCGGCGGGCCCGAGCCGGGCGGCGGCGTAACGGTGGATCGCGGTGAAGTACCGGTCGAAGATCACCGAGAACCACTCGGGGTCGTGGCGCGAGTTCGCGATGACCGACGCGTCGTCCGTCTCCGCGGCCACCCGTAGGGAAGAGGGGTCATGCATCCGGCGCCTTTCTCGAGGGAGGGTCGGCGCTGATTGCCCGATGCGGGCATCCTTGTTCGCGGTTTCTTAGGGTTTCCCGCCCTGACCCGTAGCGCCCGTACCTACCTGTAGGGAGACCCTCCTTACGAGCAGGTACGGGAGAAGGGGCTCAGCCGACCAGGCCGAACCCCTCCAGAAGTCATCGTCTAGGACAGGTCGAACTCCCCGCTGGAAGCCCCGTCCAGGAAGGCGAGCCACTCGTCCCTGGTGAAGCTCAGGACGGGCCCTTCCCCGTGATCCTTGGTGTCACGGACGAGAACACCGTCATCCGGCCGCCGCATCACCTCGACGCAGCTTCCGCCATTCCCGCCCGACGCTCTGGCTTTGGTCCACTCGCCGACACGGAGACCGTCACTCATAATTCGTCATCACCTCGCGAATGGCCTCCCGACTTCTGTCGACGGGATAGGCCATGCTGGACAGTGCTTCCCACTGCACGATAAGCGCTTGTACGGTCCTGACGCGATTGGTAACCCGCCCCTCTTCGGCGCTTTCCAGATATGCATGGTCCGGCCCACCGTCCAGCAGCGTGGCCACCTCGAACGCGCCGAGACATCCCACCGTGAGCCCTGCCTTGAGGGGAACGATCCTTACTGTGATGTACGGCGGATTGAGCACCTCAAGGAGCCGTTGAAGCTGATCCCGCATCACCTGCGGTCCGCCGACAGGGCGACGGAGAACGCTCTCGTCGATCAGAGCCGAGTACATGGGCGGCGCTGAACGACTGAAGACGCCTTGCCGGTGAAGCCGGAACTGCACCGCCTTCTCGCTCTCCTGTTCCGTCGCCCCCGGCTCTCCTAGGAACACCTTCCTGGCGTAACTCTCGGTCTGCAGAAGGCCGGGGATCAGCATCGGCTCCCAGGTCCGGATGGCGTGCGCCGTCGCCTCCACTTTCGGCCATTCCCGGAACCAGCGAGGCCCCAGCACCCCATGGATCTGCGGAAGCAATTCCATAAGCTGCCCGTCGAGCCCCAGCGCCTTCTCCAGCTCACGGGTGAGGTCCTCACTCGGCTTACGCATGAGCCGCTCGACGTGCCCCACCGCACTTTCGCTGTAGGGCACCCGTTCCGCGAGCCGCTCCTGACTCAGCCCGTGCTCCACCCGGAACTTCTTGAGGCGATGGGCGTACTCCATCCAAGCTTCTTTGCTCGACTCCTGTTCGCCTTTCGGCATGTCACCCCTTTCCAGGGCGATGACCCCGTACCACTACACACGGGAGCCGCCTACTAACTGTACGGAATCGTAAGCCCAATCCCGGCTGCGTGCCGGCGAACGGAACTACATGCTGTGAGGACTTCCGACCGCTCGGAAGCTTCAGGTCTCAGCGAGTGCGTACTCGCAGGTCAAGCCTGTACGCCCCAACTCCCCGAGGTGACCATGCGAGTACCCGTGTCAGATCCCCCATGCGCCGGTTCCCATGCCTGGTCGGTCAGCGAGCTGGACGACCCGCGCCTACTCCCCGGCCTGGCCCGCAGGGAGCTGGCGACCTGGATGGGCCGCGAGCATCCCGCACTCCCCGACCTCCAGCTCATCGCATCCGAACTGGTCACCAACGCACTCCTGCACGCCCATGCCACCTGGATCAGGATGATCCTGCTCCCGACCCCCGGCTACTGGGAACTCACGGTGACGGACCCAGGGCTGACCGACTCCACCCCGATGCCCCACTGCCCCGGCGTGGACGAAAAGCACGGACGCGGCCTATGGGTCATCGACGACCTGACCCTTGGCCACTGGGACACCTGTCGCAGCCCGGCGGGTGACCGTATCGTGCGAGCTTTCCTGCCCCGATGAGTGCCTGGCCGAGATCCGAGAGCAGCAGGCGGTCGCGCCGGCACTGCACGGCGGCCTGCCGAGTCGGATGATGCTGCGACGGCGGCGATCGCCCGTGTTCTGGCAGACCGGAGCCGGTCAGCGCAGGACGGCCGTCAGCAGGTCGGCGCCCAGCGCCGTCAGATCGGAGAGATTGAGGGTGTAGCGGACGTAACGACCGTGCCGCCGGGCCGTGAGCAGGCCCGCACGGCGCAGGACAGCGAGGTGGCGGGAAACCTCCGGGGGTGAAAGTTCCCAGGCGTGGGCCAGCTCACCGGTGGTGTGCGGGCCGCGGGCGAGGGTGCGCAGCAGCCGCAGCCGTACCGGATGCGCGAGTGCCTCCAGCCGTAGCGTGACCGTTTCCAGCGATACCGGCTTCGACGGACTTGCCTCGGCGACGGGGTACTGCACCACCGGCTGCCACCCGGGCGCGTGGATCACCACCAGGTGCGGGCGGCCGAAGACGCTGGGGAGGAAGGTGACCCCGGTACCGTGGGCGGCGGTCGCATTGTCCTGCAGCTTGTCCACGATGATGTGGTTGCCGTCCGCCGTCAGGGTGACGGCGCTAGAGACCGACGCGAGTGCCGCCCCGATGCCCTGGCGCTTCAGCAGGTCGTTCTTCAGGCGCAGATCGGTGGCGAGTTGCACGGCGACGCCCGTCCAGGCGGTGTCGAAGAAGGCCTCGGCGCACTGTTCGAGGGTGTGACGCACCCGTGCCCGCACGGCGGCCGGGTCCGCGAGCAGCCGTTCCGCGAAGGCCTCCTGAAGTGCGCCGCGGGCCTGGGCGAGGTCCAGGGCCCGCTCGCGCGCCGTCGCGTCGGTGAGCGGTGACGGCGCGGCGAAGTGGACCCGGTTGCTGCCGCACGTGGTGATGAGCGCGGCGGTCACATAGGTTTCATCGTCGATCCGGTCTACATCGTCCAGCTCCTCGGCGAGGGTCGGCCGGGGACGAGCGGGGACCAGAAAGTCGGCTCGTGAGGAACGCCAGAGGAACTCCGCCTCCCTGAGCCGCTCGGCCAGCTCCGGCCGCAGCCCGGCCCAGACGTCCCCGGCCCAGCCGGCGAACTGCGGGTGATGCCCGGGTTCGGCCAGCACGTGCAGCATCGCGGTCAGCTCGGCCAGCGGGGAGGCAGTGAACCGCGCTCGCCCGGACGGCAGGCCACCGATGTCGATCCTCAACGTCATCCCCTCATCATCGCTGGTCGGATGGCCGACGACCGCGTCGGTTGACGGTGTCCGTCAACCGACGCGGTCGGCCCGGCGGCCGGACGCATCGTTGACGCCATGGCAACCACCACCAAGATCCGGCCGCGCGCCCTCGTCCGTGCCTCCGGAGGCCCCCGCTATGCCGTCGCCCTGGCGGTGGACGCGCTCGGCACCGGCCTGCTGCGGCCCTTTCTGCTGCTCTACGGGGTGATGGTGCTGAGGATGTCCGCGCCGGTCACCGGCATCGCCATGACGGTCGGCGCCGTCGTGGGTCTGGTGTGCATGCCCGCTGTCGGCCGGTGGCTGGATCGGGGCGCACGCAGCACGGTCGTGGCAGCGTCGATGCTGGTGCGGGTGCTGGGCGTGGCGCTGCTGCTGGCCACCCCGACGGGGAACATCTGGCTGTTCGCGACGGCGGCGCTTTTCCTCGGCATCGGCAACCAGGCATGGCCGGCCGCCCATGCCGCCCTCGTGGCCACGGTCGCCCACGGCCGCGAACGCGACGCCGCTCTCGCGGGGGGCCGCGCCCTGCGCAACGCCGGCCTGGGCGCCGGTGCACTCCTCGCCACCGCATGCCTGGCGGGCGGCACCACCGCATTGCAGGCGCTGGCAGCCGTCACCGGGCTCGCTTACCTCGCCGCGGCGGCCTTGGCGTGGTCGGTCCACGTGCATGCTGCCACGGCCAAGGACAGGGACCGGGACGACGAGCCCGCACCCCGGATGCGCGCGCTGCTGGCCGCCAACGTGATCTACGTCTTCTGCCTCAACCTCTTCGAAATCGCGCTCCCGCTGGTCCTGGTGACGCAGATGCACGCCTCCCCGGTGTGGTCGGCGGCCATCTTCGTGGCCAACACGGTGCTGGTGGTCACCCTGCAGGTTCCGGTCACCGTCCTGCTGTCCCGCTTTCCCCGTCAGTCTGTGCTGGCTCTCTCCGGCGTGGTACTCGCCGCGTCCTACCTCGGCTTCCTCGCGGCCACCTCCCTGGGACACGGCTGGGGTGCCCCGGCCGTCGCCGCGGTGGCCGGGGTCTGCACCCTCGGCGAGATCATTTATGCGGGCAGCGCCACCGCGCTCGTCACCGCGCTCGCCCCGGCGCATGTCCTGGGACGCGCCCTCGCCCGCTTCCAGCTCTCCACGGGCTTCGGCCTCGCCGTCTCCCCGGCGGTCATCACCGCTCTCGCCTCCCACGGCTCGGCTGCCCTCTGGGGCAGCCTCGCCGGTGCGACGCTCCTGTCCGCCGCCGCAGTTGCCACCGAGAAGGATCACGGAACGCGGCTCAGCGGTCACCGCCGCCGGGCGCGAGCAGGCTCGTGAGCTCGGGCATGGGGCCCGTCGGCGAGTCGGGTGAGAATCGAACGGTTCGAAACACAGGCACTCAGGCCAGGAGGCTAAGGGTTCGCCGAACTCCTGAACCATGGACAGCTCGGAGTCGATCGACGGGGCTCTTCGCCGCGATACGACGGCGCATCTCTTCTGCCACCTGCCGCCACACGGGGCGATCCTTCCGGAACTCGATCACACCGAATCTACGCCATCGAGCGCGGTCTTGCTCTGCTGGGCTGGCGGATGGGCCCAAGCACCTGGCCCGCATCCTGGCGTTCTTTCGCTGTCAGCACGTACGACCCCATGCCGGTCTCGGTCCGGATGTAGTGATCAGCTCGAAGGGCGGCAATCGCCTTTCTGATCGTCACCTGAGTCACACCGAACTCGGTCACGAGCGCCAGCACGGACGGGACGCGCTCACCGGCCGGGTACTCCCCCTCGTCGATTCGCTCGCGGATGATCGCGGCCACCTGCGGCCAGATCGGACGGCTTCTGTCGAGTTCGATCACTTGCACATGGTAGGGAGCGAGAGCGGACGCAGGTGAGCAGAGTAGGTGGCAGTGAGCTATACCTCTCTCCATTGTGCCCGAGCGTGATCACAGCAGCCAGGATCAGTCCGGCCGAGATCTATGGCGCTGCTTCGCTCACCGGGCTCACATCTTCGGGGGGTTCCGGCCCGACGAAGCTCCCGAGCCCCGGAACCGTGTAGATCACGCCTTCCTCTCGAAGGTAGGCGATCACCTTTCGCGCCGTGCCGCGCGCTATGCCGAACTCCTGAACCATGGACAGCTCGGAGTCGATCAGGTCGCCGGGCTTCTTCGCCGCGATACGACGGCGCATCTCTTCTGCCACCTGCCGCCACACAGGGCGATCCTTCCGGAACTCGATCACACAACGAATCTAGACAGACATGAACGAGGTTACGAATGTCGATCCGTTCATGAACGAGCATGTACGGGTATGTACATGTGACGTAGAGTAATCGCATGCCCCTGAGTGAGCCTGAGTACGTCCCGGACGCGATTCCCGGCTTCGACGTGTGGCGCGACCCCACCGCAGCGAGCATGTGGCGCGGTCGGCACAGTGCGAGCGGCCGGACGGCCGGCGCCGGCACCTGGGAACTTCTCGTCTGGCGAGCCTACGAGGTCCGCATCCTGATCTCGATCACGGATGTCTCAAAGGCGCTCAGCGGTGAGCACTCCGGAGCTTGACTGGTCGCCGTACGACTCGCGAGGAACGGCATCCCGCGTCGGCGAGTTCGTCACTCACGGGAAGGTCGAGTTCGAGCTGTGCTGCGAAGGCGGGCTGTACGTGATCCGGCGGACCGACCGTACAGGAAAGCGGGTCGTCGTCAGTGAGGCCTGGCGAGGCCTGTCACGCCCCGAGACGCTTGAGCTGTGGAAGCTGATCGCCAACCAGATCGCCGGCGTTATAGCTGACGTTCTGACCTGCCGAAAAGGAGTGTCATGAGCACCACCCCCATGCACCTGCGCCAGGAACTGGCCGCGCTGCTGGCGCGAGAAGGCGCGCTGACCGATCCCGGTTGGGGTCGAGCGGTGGCGGCCGTACCGCGCGAGCGGTTCCTGGGCGAAGCCGTCTTCCATCGGGACGAATCGATGGCCGGGGACCACTGGCACTCCCTACGGCGAAGCCATCTGCCCGAGGAGGAGTGGTGGGAGATGGCCTACTCCGACCAGACGTGGGTCACGCAGGTCGACGGCATCCCGGCCGAGGCGGCCGGCACGACCGTCGTCGGCGCTCCCACCTCGTCCTCGACGATGCCCAGCATGGTCGTCATGATGCTCGAACGGGCAGGCATCAGCGACGGCGACAAGGTCCTGGAGATCGGCACGGGGACGGGATACTCGACGGCGCTCATGTGCGAGCGCCTGGGCGACGGTCAGGTGACCAGTGTCGAGTACGACCGGCATGCCGCCCTCCGCGCCCGCCTGGCGCTGGAGGACTCCGGGTACGCGCCCACGCTCGTCGCCGGTGACGGCCTGGCGGGATACGACAAGAACGCCGAGTACGACCGCCTCATCGCGACCTGCTCGGTCCGGTACATCCCCATGGCCTGGATGGAGCAGGTACGCGACGGCGGCACCATCACCACGCCCCTGTCCGGGTGGATGCCCGGCGACGCGATGGCGCACCTCACCCTGGCCGACGACGGCACCGCGAGCGGCCGGTTCCTGCCCGACGACTTCGCCTTCATGCCCGCCCGGCCCCATGCCCGCCCGCCCCGGTCGTCGTACGTGATCGGGCTCGGCATCGAGCGGGAGAGCAGGATCGACCCGAACATTCTGGACGATCACACCGGTCGATTCGTCGCCCAGCTCGGCGCGCCGTCAGCCGAGAAACTGGGCTTCGGCGATGAGATCATCCTGCTCGACGTCGCCACCGGTTCCCAGGCCACCACGCGCCGCGATCCCAAGGGCGCGGGGTGGCTGGTGCGGCAGCACGGGCCGCTGAAGCTCTGGCACGCCGTCGAGGATGCGGTCCTGACCTGGCAGTACGCGGGCAGCCCGCACCAAGCGGGCTTCGGGCTCACCGTGACGCGCCAGGGCCAACGGGTGTGGCTCGGCGACCCGGACGGTCCTTCCTGGGACCTGCCCGCCTAGGTGACCCGCTGACACCTGCCCGCCTAGGTGACCCGCTGACACCTGCCCGCCCAGGGGACCCGCCGGCCGCCGTTCTGCCGCAGGTGGCGCGGCAGAACCTGGCCGAGCGGGCCGGCGAGATCACCGTCCGGCAGCCGCTCGCCGCGCGGGCAGGCCGGCTCGCGGTCGCCGGAGACGCTCATGCCGTCGCCGTCCGCAGGGCGCGCACGGCGTAGGGTGAGACCGCGGCCCCGACCACCGCCACCCCTCCCGCCAGCCAGAACAGCGCGGTGAAGGCCGAGTCGGGCACCGCCCCGGCGCTCCCGCCGCTGCCGGAGGCGATCACGGCGGCGGCGAGCTGGCTGCCGACGACGCCGCCGACGGTGCGGGCGATGTTGTTGAGCCCGTTCGCCGTGCCGGTCCTGGCCGCCGGCACGATGTCGGCGATCAGCTTGGGCAGCGCTCCCATGACGAGCCCGGACCCCGCGCCGACCAGCCCGTAGAACACCAGGTGATGCCAGTACGCGCCGTGCGCCACGGCGATGAGCACCGATCCCGCGGCCATCGCCAAGAACCCGATCGCCAGCGGCCAGCGGGAGCCGAACGCCTTGGAGATCCGGCCGACCGCCATGCCCGCCGGGATGATGGCCAGCATGCCGGGCAGCATCAGCAGGCCGGCGACCGTGACCGAGGCGCCGAACCCGGCGCCGTCCGGGCCGGGCCCCTGCTGGGCGAACAGCGGGATCGCCACGTAGAAGAAGTACGATCCCGCGCCGAACACCAGCGCGGCCAGATGCGTGGCCAGCATCGGCCGGTCGGCCAGCTCCGCGACGTCGATGAGCGCGTCACTCCTGCGCCGCTCCAGAGCCAGCAGCCCCACGGCGAGCACCACCCCGAGCGTGAACAGGCCGAGCACCGGCGCCGAGTACCACCCCCACGAAGGGCCCTGGGTGAGGGCGAGCAGCACCGCGACGAGGCTGAGGCCGAGCAGCACAGAGCCGGGCACGTCGAGCCTGCCGGAGGCCGCACGCTCGCCGCGGGGCACCCATCGCGCGACCATGCCGAGGCTGATCAGCGCCAGCAGCGCACCGAGGACGAACAGGTAGCGCCACGACAACTGGTCGGCGAGCAACCCGCCGACCACCAGCCCGGCCCCGGCCCCCGCGCCGACGATGCCGGACACCAGACCCATCGCGGACGCCAACCGCTCCCTGGGCAGCGCCTCGCGCAGGATCGCCATCGACAGCGGCACCACCGCCAGTGCCGAGCCCTGCACGACCCGGGCGGCGATGAGCTGGGCGATGTCCTGGGCGAGCGCGGCTCCGGCCATGCCGACGGCGTACGCGGCGAGCACGCCGACCATCACGCGGCGCTTGCCGTACAGGTCGCCGAGCCGTCCGAGCAGTGGCGTGAGCACCGCGCTGGACAGCAGGAACGCGCTGAGGATCCAGGCCGACCAGGCCGGTGTGGTGTGCAGCTCGCGGGTGAGCAGGCCGAGCGCGGGCACCACGACCGTCTGCATCAGGGAGTAGCCGAAGACCGTCGTGACGAGTGCCGTCACGATCTGCCGCGGGGATGCGGGCATGGTCTCACCTCCAGATTTAATTCGTCATACGAACAGTTCGTAGCGCGAACAACATAGTTTGTGGCACGAACTGTTCGCAACTACACTCGGTGGCAGGAGGTGCGGATGAAGAGCGCGACAGACGCCGAGCTGGGCTTCGCCGCAGCGCTGGTGCGGATGTCGCACCTGGTGCAGCACGTTTTCGCCGATGTCAGCCGCGAGCGCGACGTCACCCCGCAGCAGGCACAACTGCTGTGCGTGCTGACGAGCGGCCACGGGATCGGGATGACGGACCTCAGCAGGCTCCTGCACCTGGAGAAGCCGAGCCTGACCGGGCTGGTGGATCGGGCGGAGCGGCGCGGGCTGGTCCGCCGCGTGCGCGACGACGCCGACCGGCGCGCGTGCCGGGTCGAGCTGACGCCCGAGGGGGAGGTCCTCGCCGTGCGGGTGCACGGGGATATCGTCAGCAGGCTGGAGGAGCTGGCCGCGGACCTGCCGGGCGACGACCTTCTGCGGGTCGCCGGCACCTTGGCCACCCTGCTCGCGCAGACCCACTAGACGGCGACCTCACGCGCGCCCCGTGCCGCATGGCGTGCGCCGGCCGGTCGGGCAAGCCGGTCGGCGTCGGTAGACTAGGCGTTCTGCACCAGACGAGGGGCGGCGGGCGTGGACTACGGTGACAAGCTCTTCTGGCTCTCGGTCCTGATCCAGCGGAGATACGCGCAGATCTGCGCCGAGTACGACCTGACCTCCTCACAGGCCACGCTGCTGTGCGCGATCAAGGACAAGCCGCGGCAGATGGCATACCTCGCCGCCGCGCTCGGCATGACCAAGAACGCGCTGAGCCAGCTCGTCGATCGCACCGAGCGGCGCCACCTGGTCAGCCGAGCGAGTTCAGAGCAGGACCGGCGGGTCATCATGCTCAGCGTGACACCCACGGGGAAGGTGCTCGCCGAGGCGGTGTTCGCCGAGATGACCAAGCGCCTGCCCGACGTCGCGGAGAACCTCGACGCCGACGACCAGCGCGACCTCGAACGCCTGGCCACCGCCATCGTGGACGCGTCGGGCGTCTCGGCGTCCGCCTCGCCCCGGCAGACCGCGCAGTCCTCCTAGGCACCCTCATGGCCGCATCAGTTCATGGCGTGAACTAGTATTGTTCATGCCATGAACTAGTCAGGGTTCATGCCATGAACTAGCGAGAGGTGGCGACATGGTCACGCGGGAAAACGGTGCGATCGCGGTCTTCGGTGCGACGGGACAGCAGGGTGGAGCGGTCGTCGACGCGCTCCTGGCCCGAGGAGCGCGGGTGCGGGCCCTCGTCCGCACCCCCGAGTCCGATCGAGCACAGGCGCTGGCCGCCCGAGGCGTCGAGCTGGCGACCGTCCGGATCGACGACCCGGCGTCGACGGTCGCCGCGCTGGAGGCGGTCGACGCGTTCTCCTTCATGACCCCGGAGGCGAACAGCCTCGAGGAGGTCGAGGAGGAGGTCCGAGTGGGCACCGCCCTCGTCGATGCGGCGGCCGCAGCGCGCGTGCCCCACGTCGTGTTCACCTCGGTCTTCGGAGCGGAGCGCGAAACGGGCGTGCCGCACCACGACTCGAAGCACCGGATCGAGGAATACCTGAAGCTTTCCGGCCTGAGGGCCACGATGGTTCGCCCGGCCGCCTTCATGGAGAACTTCGCGACCGTGATGGCGCCGAGCCTGGAGGACGGAACGATCGTGCTGAGGCTGCCGCTGCCGGACGACATCGCCCTGAAGATGATCTCGATCAAGGACATCGGCCAGGTCGCCGCCGCGATCCTGCTCGACACCGCGGACGTGCCCGGCGGAGCCATCGAGGTCATCGGCGACGAGCCGACGGGCCCCCAGATGGCCGCCGCGTTCGGCGCGCGCGCCGGGCTACCGTCACGCTACGAGGCCCTGCCGCTGAGCGTCCTCGGCAACGACCTCGACAAGGCGATGTTCCGCCAGTTCGCCAAGCCGTCCGAATCCCCGTCAGACCTCGCAGCAGTGAAGGCGATCGAGCCGACCACCTGGGACCTGGCCGAGTGGATCCGCTCCACCGGCTGGACCGCGCCCGCGGACCGGGTCCGTTCCTGATACTCCAGCCGTAGGCCGTGATCTTGCCGGCGTGGCGGTCCCGGACATGGCACGGCCACCGCATGATCCTCCTCCGTTGTGTCGACATCAGATGATCAAGCGGTGGCCGTGGGCCACAGAGTTACCGCACCCGCACCAGCCACTACCACCGCCAAGAAGCAGCCCTCAGCTGGCCATAACGATCTACGGCTGGAGTACTAGGACAGGTCGAACTCCCCGTTGGAAGCTCCGCCAGGAAGGCAAGCCACCCGTCCTTGGCAAAGCTCAGAACCGGCCCCATCCCCCCGCGATCCTTAGTTTCTCTGGTCGCGGTCGAGCAGTGTCTGAGCGTAGGGACTATCTCCGCGCGGGCGGGGCCGGACTCGCGGGAGCCGTAGCGGAAGGGACCATCCCCACGGCGATTTCGCGACGTTCAGCGCCACTGGGCGCGAGCCAGAGTGAGCCCGTACACCTTCACCGCGCCGCTCGCCTTGAGCCTCATGGCCACCGCGTTGAGGCTACTGCCAGCGGTGAAAACGTCGTCGTAGACCATGATGCGTCGGCCTTGCACACGAGCCGGGTTCGGCACATGTAGCGCGGCGTACAGCTCATGCGCCACGGTCTGACGCTCCATAAGGGAGATCGTGTCCCGCATTCGGGGAGTGGCCCGCGTCTTCTCGATGAGCGGCGGATCTAACACGAAGGGGAGATTCTCACCGTCTTCGAGGATCGCCCGTTCGATGACGTACCCAGTGTGATCATTGCCTTTGCGTGCCTGGTGCGGCTCCAGATAGGCGGGCATCGGGATGATGGCGTCCACCTCGTCGACGAGCTCGGGGTGGGTGTAGAGGTGACCCAAGATGATCCGCGCGAAGATCATCCCCCATCCATATGCCCCGCCCTTGAGTCGCAGGACCCCCTGCTCCAGGGTGCCGGCCTTGACCCCGACGACGGCCGTCCACTCGAAAGCACGCTGTGGGTCGCTGCAGAGCCTGTTAGAACATGCGAGCTCGCCATCCCGCAACGCCTGGTGGCAGATCCGGCAGTTGGGTTCATTCGGCGGCTGGAAGCTCTCCGATGCGCACTCGTGGCAGATGCGGACGTGCCCTGCCTGCAAGTAGGGACATTCGCCACACCTGCCGAACCCGGCGGGGGGTGGGCCGTCGCCGTAGGTCAGCCGCCCTGGCTTGGTCACCACAGCGCCCCGGGGGATGGCTCCTCCAGTTTCAGATCTTCGAAGTCGAGAGTCAGCTGAGCGCGGGACTCGTTGACCGCTTGGATCCGATCCGGGCTGGACAGGCTCTTCACGACATCGTCCACGTCCTCCACCATGAGCGCCCCGCGCGTCTTGACGTACTCCTGTGCCCACGGTTGGGCCTCGGTGAGGCTACGGAGCAGGAACACCCTTTTGCCATGCTCCAGCGCCAACCGCGCCTGCATCTTCGCCCCGGATGTGCTTGCGGCTTCGATCACCACTGTGCCTTGCGCGATGCCGGACATGGTGACATTGCGGCGGGGGAAGGTGTAGGTCGCGCCGTTGGCTTCCGGCCAGAACTGGGAGACCACGGCCCCGTTCTCGGCGATCCGGTCGGCCAGGGCGCGGTTCTCGGCCGGGTAGCAGCGCAGGATGCCTGTTCCCACGACCGCGATCGTCCTGCCGCCGGTATCGAGCGCCGCAGTATGCGCTGCGGTGTCAACGCCTCGGGCGAGGCCGGACACGACGGTGACCTGACGTTCGGTGAGCAGGCCGGACATTCGGCGTGCCCGGCGTAGTCCATCCTCGCTCGCCTGGCGGGTACCGACGACGGCCACGCTGCGCAGGTCCGCTTCGCGCAGTTCGCCTCGGACGAACAGGAACGGTGGAAGGTTGAAGATCAACCGGAGGGTGGCAGGGTATTCCTTGTCCAGGACAGTGACGAGTCGGGCCCCGTTACTGGCCGCGAGTTCGGCTTGCTGAACGGCAGATTCGACGTAGCGATCGAGCTCGTGGGCGCTGTTGGCGATGAGGGCTCTGGCCTTGGTCGCCTCAGGGGAGGACTCGATGATGTTGCCCGACCATAGGCGCGCCAGGCCGGTGGGACGTTGGGCCTCTCGCGCGACGAGGTACCAGCTAACGCCTTTGACCATGCATATCGCGAGCAGTCGTGACTGCTCTTCGGTGATCCGCATCCTACTCTCCAAACCCATGTTCGAATGCGTGTCTCATGGTACTGCAGTTGCTTATGCCGCCCGAAGATATGTCCATGTTGCCAGGTAGCACTAGGCGCCTGACGAGTTGCATCAAGGGTCGACATGACAGGGAGCCATGATCGACATCCGCTCATGGCCTTGATGCGACACACGGGAACTGATTGCTCACCTTGAGTATACGAACGTTGCGTTCAGCTTCCGGATCTTGGCTGGTCGCCGTGCGACTCGCGGGGCGCTACAGGCCGAACCGGTCGTCGCTGAGCGCTACGAGAGGTCGCCGGTCGAGAAGGTGCCGGTCTCGTCCGTCATTCGTTCGTACTCCTCCAGCCGGGCCTGGGTCCGCAGCGGCGCGGCGTCGGCCATGGCCTCCACCAGGGCCATGGCCAGGGCCAGCGGCGCGGCGTGCGAGTCGAACACCAGCCGGTCCCCCACCGGGGCGTCCAGCACCACCTCGGCGGGGAAGTCGGGCCGGTCGCAGATCACCGCCACCCGATATCCCAATTTTTCGGCGTACTGCAGAGCATGGATGACCTCGGTGGGATATCTGGGGAGCACCACGGCCACCAACCACTCGGCCCCGGCGCGGCGGGCGGCGTGCAGGCCGTCGGTGAGCTCCGAGCCGCCGTGGGTGAGCAGCCGCACATCGGGGTGGATGCGCCGGGTGTAGTAGGCGAAGGTGGTGGCCAGCCCCGCCGACACCCGTAGCCCGAGCACGGGCAGCGGCTCGGTGGCGGCCAGCGCCTCCCCCAGCTCCTTCAGCGGCAGGCTGCCGAGCCGGTCCCGCACCACGGTCAGGTTGCGGATCTCACGGTCGACGGCCCCTCTGAGCACGCTCTCCTGCGAGCCCTCCGGAGCCCCGCCGAGCACCAGCGGGCGCAGCGCCTGGCGCAGCTCCGGATAGCCGGCGAAGCCGAGCACCACGGCAAACCTGGTCACCGACGGCTGGCTCACCCCGGCCCGCTCGGCCAGCTCCACGCTGGACAGGAAGATGGCCTCTTCGAGGTGCTCCCCCAGATAATGAGCGATCCTGCGCTGCACCGGTGAGAGTCTGCGGCCGTCCAGCAACTCGTCGAAGCCCGTCACGCCTCCTCCAACACCGGGGACCCGGCAGTATCATCCCGTCACTCACGACTCACGCATCGGAATCCGTACACCTCACTCAGGACTCACGCATCGGGATCCGTACCCCTCGCTCGGCCGCCACGGTCGCGGCCTCCTCGTAGCCCGCGTCGACGTGCCGCATGACGCCGGTGCCCGGGTCGTTGGTGAGCACTCGGGAGATCTTCTCCCTGGCCAGCGCGGTGCCGTCGGCGACGGTGACCTGCCCGGCGTGGATGGAGCGGCCGATGCCGACCCCGCCGCCGTGGTGGATGGAGACCCAGGAGGCGCCGGACGCCGTGTTGAGCATGGCGTTGAGCAGCGGCCAGTCGGCGATGGCGTCGGAGCCGTCGGCCATGGCCTCCGTCTCGCGGTAGGGGGAGGCCACCGAGCCGCTGTCGAGGTGGTCGCGCCCGATCACCACCGGGGCTTGGAGCTCGCCCGAGGCCACCATGTCGTTGAAGCGCTCGCCCGCCAGGTCGCGCTCGCCGTAGCCGAGCCAGCAGATGCGCGCGGGCAGCCCCTGGAAGTGCACCTTCTCCTCCGCCTTCCTGATCCAGCGGGCCAGCGGCTCGTTGTCGGGGAACAGTTCGAGGATCGCGCGGTCGGTGGCGGCGATGTCGGCCGGGTCGCCGCTGAGCGCCGCCCACCTGAACGGGCCCTTGCCCTCACAGAACAACGGCCTGATGTACGCGGGCACGAACCCGGGGAAGTCGAAGGCCCGCGCGTATCCGGCCAGCTTGGCCTCGCCCCTGATCGAGTTGCCGTAGTCGAAGACCTCGGCGCCGCCGTCCTTGAAGCCGACCATGGCCTCCACATGGCTGGCCATCGACGCGCGGGCCCGCTCGGTGAAGCCCGCCGGGTCCTTGTCCCGCTCGGTGGCCATGTCCTCGAACGCCACCCCGGCCGGGAGGTACATCAGCGGGTCGTGCGCCGAGGTCTGGTCGGTGACGATGTCGATCTCCGCGCCCCGGGCCAGCAGGTCCGGCAGCGCCTCGGCGGCGTTGGCCACCACGCCGATGGACAGCGGCCGGCGGGCGTCACGCGCCTCGTAGGCCAGGCGCAGCGCCTCCTCCAACGATGACGCCTGGACGTCCAGGTAGCGGTGCTCGATCCGGCGGGTGACCGAGCGCGGGTCGCAGTCGACGCAGATGGCGACGCCGCCGTTCATGGTGACGGCCAGCGGCTGGGCGCCGCCCATCCCGCCGAGTCCGGCCGTCAGCGTGATCGTGCCGGCCAGCGAGCCGCCGAAATGCCGGTCCGCCACCGCCGCGAACGTCTCGTACGTGCCCTGCAGGATGCCCTGCGTGCCGATGTAGATCCAGGAGCCCGCGGTCATCTGCCCGTACATGGTCAGCCCGGCCGATTCCAGCCGCCGGAACTCCTCCCAGTTGGCCCAGTCGGGCACCAGGTTGGAGTTGGCGATGAGCACTCTGGGCGCCCACTCGTGGGTGCGGAAGACGCCCACGGGCCGGCCGGACTGCACCAGGAGCGTCTCGTCGCCCTCCAGCGTGGTCAGCGTCCTGACCAGCGCGTCGAACGACGGCCAGTCCCGTGCGGCCTTGCCCGAGCCGCCGTAGACGACGAGCTCCTGCGGATGCTCGGCGACCTCCGGGTCCAGATTGTTCTGGAGCATGCGGAGCGCGGCCTCCTGCGGCCAGCCCTTGGCGGTGAGCGTGGTGCCTCGCGGCGCCCGCACGGTGCGGCTCATGCGACCTCCTGAATGAACATATTCATCTGTGTCACCCGCACACTACAACGGCTGGCTCACCAGGAACTGCGTGGCTGCCAGCTCGCGGTAGAGCTCGTCCTCACCGACCAGTTCGGCGTGCGTGCCGATCGCGCGTACGCCGCCCGCCTCCATGACCACGATCCGGTCGGCGTTGGTCACAGTGGACAGCCGGTGCGCGATGACGAGCACGGTCGTCTCCTTGGCCACCTCGGCGATGACCTCACGCAGCCGCAGCTCGTTGACCGCGTCGAGCTGTGAGGTGGCCTCGTCGAGCAGGAGCAGCCTGGGCCTGCGCAGCAGCGCCCTGGCGATGGCCACCCGCTGCCGCTCGCCGCCCGACAGCAGCACGCCCCGGTGCCCGACGGGTGTCTCCAGCCCTTCCGGCAGCCTGGCCACGAGGTCGTCGAGCCGGGTCCTGGCGACGGCCCGCAGCACCTCTTCCTCGGTGGCCTCCTGGGCGGCGAACAGGAGGTTCTCCCGCAGCGTGCCCGCGAGCACGGGGGCGTCCTGCTCCACATAGCCGAGTGCGGCCCGCAGCTCGGCGAGCGGCCAGTCCTCGATCCGCGTGCCGCCGAGCGTGATCGTCCCGCTCTGGTGCTCGTAGAAGCGTTCGAGCAGGGCGAAGATGGTGGACTTGCCCGCTCCCGACGGCCCGACGAGCGCGGTGAGCCCGCCCGGTGGCACCTCGAAGGTGACCCCGTCGTGCACGAGCGGCCGGTCCTCGCCGTACCTGAAGACCACGTCCTCGAACGTGACGCCCAGCGGCGTGGGGTCCTCCGGCGGCAGCAGCTTGGCGACGGGCTCGCCGGGCAGCTCCTCGATCTCCTTGATCCGCCGCATCGCGGCCAGGCCCTGCTGGAGCTGGACCGCGCCCTCGACGAGCTGCCCGATCGGCGCCACCAGGTAGAACAGGTAGAGCAGGAACGCGATCAGCGCCGAGACCTCCAGGGTGCCGGCGGCGACCCGGGAGCCGCCGACCGCGAGCACGCACAGGAAGGCGACCTGGACCGCCATCCAGGTCGCGACACCGGCCAGCGACGTCCACCCGGCGACCTGCAGCCCCCGGTCACGGGCGCGCTCCGCCGCGTCGGCCACGCTGCCGATCTCGCGCTCCTCCGCGCCGCTGGCCTTGACCGTGCGGTAGGACTGCAGCGCCCGGTCGAGCACCGCGCCCATCTCGCCCACGGCCTCCTGCGCGTGCTTCTGCGCCCGCTGGATCTTCGGCATGACCATCCCGGTCAGTCCGCCGATCACCACGATCACGAGCAGGGTGATCAACAAGAGGACGCCGTCCATGACGGCCATCATCACGATCGCGCCGACCAGCATGAACGCCGAGCTGACGGAGTTGACGACCCCGTTGGTCAGCACCGAGCGCAGCAGGGTCGTGTCGCCCGTCACCCGTGACAGCAGGTCGCCGGGCTTGAGCCGGTCCACGTCCGCGACCTTCAGCCGGAGCATCTGGTCCACCAGCTTGCGCCGGGCGCCGAGGACGACGCCCTCACCGGTGCGTTCCATCAGATAGCTGCCACCGGCGGACACCACGGCGCCGATCAGCACCGCGACGCTCAGCCCGATGAGCGGTCCGGCCATGGATCGTTCCTGCCCGAAGGCGTCCACCACGTACTTCGCCAGCAGCGGCATCGCCAGCCCCGCCACCGACCCGATCAGTCCGAGCAGACCGCCCACGAACAGGACCAGCCGGTGCGGTCGCAAGTAGCCGAGTAATTCCTTGATCACAATCTCCCCTTTCGAGATATATCCCGAAAACAGCCAACGAACGACGGTGCCGATTCGACACCCGTCAACTTAAATTGACGACCAAAGTATGTCAACTTTCATTGACGCCCCTCCTTGAGGAGGAAGACATCTCATCCGACGGGCGCGCTGGAACGAATAGGGCATCGAGGAACCCGGCCGGAACCTCTCAGACGAGCAGCTCTCGAAAGGATCGACCATGGAGCTCCGGATCAACCGGCGCGCTCTCATCGGACTCGGCGTCGCGGCGGCCCTGACCGCCTCCAGCCTCGCCCTGCTCCGTACGGACTCCGGCAACGCCTCCTCGCACCGCGAAGCCCCGGCGATCGCGGGCGACCCGCGCAACGACAACACCGACGTGTACGCGTTCGTCAGCCCCGACAAGGCCGGCACCGTGACCCTCCTGTCGAACTGGATCCCGTTCCAGGAGCCGCAGGGCGGACCGAACTTCTACACCTTCGACACCAAGTCCCGTTACAACATCAAGATCGACAACAACGGCGACGCCAAGCCCGACATCACCTATCAGTGGACGTTCCGCGATGAGGACCGGCGCGGCACCGACACCTTCCTCTACAACAACGGCCCGGTGACCTCGCTCAACGATCGCAACCTGCTCTTCCGGCAGCGCTACACGCTCAAGCGGATCGCCCACGGCCGCACCACGACCGTGGTCGAGGGCGGCGTCGTCGCGCCGAGCAACGTCGGCGCGGCGTCCATGCCCGACTACGGCACGCTGCGCTCCCAGGCCGTCACCGACGTCCGGGGCGGCGGCAAAGCCTTCGCCGGGCAGTCGGACGAGGCGTTCTTCCTGGACCTGCGCGTGTTCGACCTGCTCTACGGCGGCGATCTGTCCCTGGTCGGCCAGGACACCGCCAAGGGCTACAACGTCAGCACGCTGGGCCTCCAGGTGCCGGTCGAGGATCTGGTGCTGAAGGGCGACGCCAAGCGCAACCCGGTGATCGGCGTCTGGTCCACCACCGACAAGTTCAACGGGCAGCGGCACGTGCAGGTCTCGCGCCTGGGCAACCCGCTGGTCAACGAGGTCGTGGCCCCCGCCGGGCTGAAGGACGCGTTCAACGCGCTCCGCCCGGACCAGGACGCCGGCGTCCCGGCCCTGGTCAAGCGGGTCACCGACCCCGAGGTCGCCAGGCTGCTGCAGTCCATCTACGGCATCAAGGCCCCGCCGACCCCGCGCGACGACCTGGTCCAGATCTTCCTGACCGGCGTCGCCAAGGGCAATGGGCCGATCGCGGCCGACCTCAACGCGCTGTCGCTCAACAAGGACGTGCACGGCGTACGGCCGGCCGAGATGCTGCGGCTGAACACCGCCGTCCCGCCGGCCAAGGACCCCGACCGGCTCGGCGTCCTCGCCGGTGACCTCCAGGGCTTCCCGAACGGCCGCCGCCTCGGCGACGACGTCGTGGACATCGCCCTGCAAGCCGTGGCGGGGGCCGCCCGGACCGGCAAGCTCATTCCGGGCCTGACGGACAAGGTCGACGCGAACGACAAGCCGTTCGGCCAGGCGTTCCCGTACATCCCGCTCCCCAGCAACGT
Source organism: Nonomuraea glycinis (assembly GCF_035920485.1). GTDB lineage: Bacteria > Actinomycetota > Actinomycetes > Streptosporangiales > Streptosporangiaceae > Nonomuraea > Nonomuraea glycinis. The sequence continues at coordinate 4,869,946 of NZ_CP109166.1, read as the reverse complement.
CGCGGTCAACCAACGCTGACCCCCTCAGCCCGGCCGGCTCTCTCCGGGCCGGCCGGCCATCCCCTCGATCAGCACTCTCCCCGTTGGTCGGCGCTCTTCCCGTTGATCGGCGCTCTTCCCGTCGCGGTACCTTCCGGAGTTCTCTCATGCGCCCACTTCTTCCGGCCGTCGGCCTGGTCCTGGCCGGCGCCCTGGTGTTCACCGTCCTAGCCGTCTCCGCGCCCCCTGATCCCGTGCCGACCGCCGCCGAGCGGCCCGCCGAGACCCTGCAGCAGCGCCTGAAGCGCCTCCCCGACGACTACCGGGGCTGGGCCCAGCTCGGCACCCAGTACGTGGACCAGGCCAGGGTCACCGGTGACCCGTCCTACTACGCCAAGGCGGAGGGCGCACTGGCCACGGCCGCCCGGCTCGACCCGCGCGACGACACGGTCCTGACCGGCAGAGCGGCCCTGGCGGCGGGCCGGCACGAGTTCGCCACCGCGGCCGAGCTCGCCGGGCAGGCCATCAGCGCCAACCCCTACAGCGCCGCCGCCCACGGCGTGCTCGCCGACGCCCGCACCCAGCTCGGCGACCTGCCCGCCGCCGACCGCGCCGTCAACAGGATGCTGGCCCTGCGTCCGGGCGTGGCTGCCTTCGCCCGCGCCTCGTACGCCGCCGAACTCCGCGGCGACCAGGACCGGGCGCGCACCTTCCTCGAGTACGCCCACGACGACGCGAGCACCCCCGCCGACCTGGCCTACACCCGCCACTACCTGGGCGAGCTGGCCCTGCACCAGGGCGACCTCGACACCGCCGACCGGTGGTACACCCAGTCCCTGGAGGCTCAGCCCGCCTACACCCCCGCCCTCGCTGGCCGGGCCGCCGTCGCCGCCCTGGACGGGCGCCTGACCGAGGCGCTCACCCTCTACGACAGCGTGGTCCAACGCCTGCCGCTCCCGCAGTACCTCATCGAGCAGGGCGAGACCCGGCTCAAGGCGGGCCTCGCCGCGGACTGGAGCCTGCTGCGCGCCCAGCGAAGGCTGCTGGAGGAGGCGGGCGTACGTGACGATCTCACCTGGGCCGAGTTCGAGGCCGACCACGGCGACCCCGCGCGGGCCGTCCGGCACGCCCGCGCCGAGTACGCCCGCAACCCGAACCTCATGGCCGCCGACGCACTGGCCTGGGCCCTGTACAAAGCCGGCCGGCCGAAGGCGGCCCTGCGCCACGCCGAGCAGGCCACCGCGACAGGCTGGCGCAACCCACTCGTCCGCCATCACCGAGCCGAGATAGAGCGCGCCCTCGGCCGCCCTGCCCGCACCGGCCCGACTCCCGGCTTCGACCCGGACCTACCCGCCCTGGCGAGGCCCTCATGAGACTGCTCCGCCCCACCCTGCTCGCCGCCCTGACCTTCTTCCTCTGCGCGAGCGCCCTACCCACCGCCCAGGCCCAGGCCCAGTCCCGATCCCTCGACACGTCCGCGACCGCTGCGGCACTCGTTCACCCGCTCGGCAACTTCACCGTCAACCACTACAACGGCCTGCGCGTCTCCGCCGACCGCGTGCGCAACCACGCCGTGGTGGACCTGGCCGAACTGCCGACGCTGCAGGCCGAACCCGACGTGGACAGCACGTACGCGGCCCGCACCTGTACGGCGCTGGCCACCGCGCAGAGCCTCAAGGTGGACGGCAGGGCGGTGCCTTGGAAGGTGACCCGATCAGCCCACGCCTACGCCCCCGGCCAGGGCGGTCTCCAGATCAGCCGCCTGACCTGCGAGCTGGTCGCCGAGACCCGCGTGACCGGCACCGTGACGTTCACCGACGCCTTCGAGCAGGATCGGATCGGCTGGCGAGAGATCACCGCCACCGGCGACGGCGTCCCCCTGGCCCACTCGTCGGTGCCCGCCACCAGCGTGAGCGACGAACTCCGCCACTACCCCGACGACCTCCTGTCCGACGCCCTCGACCAGCGCACCGCCACCTTCGCCACAGCCGTCCCCTCCCTCAGCACCCCTCCTACCTCCTCCGGCAGCCTCCCTGACACCGGCGCCGCCTCCCCGGGTGGCCTATACGGGACCAGCGACACCGCCTTCGGCGGGGCGGGCGGCGTCGGCATCTCCGTCATCCCGGTCGGCGGCCCGATCGGGGACGCCTTCGCGGCGCTGGACCGCCTGTTCACCGGGCTCGTCGGCGCGGACGATCTGACCGTGCCGCTGGGGCTGCTGGCGCTCGGCCTGGCGGTGGTGCTCGGCGCGGGGCACGCGCTCATTCCCGGACACGGCAAGACCATCATGGCCGCGTACCTGGCGGGCCGCCGAGGCCGCCCGCGTGACGCCGTCACCGTGGGCGCGACGGTGACGGCCACGCACACGGGCACGGTCCTGGTGGTGGGGCTGATCCTCAGCGCGTTCACCACCCTGGCCGGAGAATCGGTGCTGTCCTGGCTAGGCGTGGCCAGCGGCCTACTGATCGCCCTCATCGGCCTCCGCCTCCTCCTGACCACCCGCCACCCTCACTCCCACGGCCACGGCCACGGCCACGGGGAGGGGGATCCGCACGGGAACGAGCACAGGGATGGGGACGGGGATCCGCATCCGCACGGGGACGGGCGTGGGAAGCGGGGGTTCGGGTTGGTGGGGTTGGGGGTGGCGGGTGGGCTGGTGCCGAGTCCGTCGGCGCTGATCGTGCTGCTGGGCGCGATCGCGCTGGGCCGGACCTGGTTCGGGGTCGCCCTGGTGACCGCCTACGGCCTGGGCATGGCGGCCACCCTCACCGTGACGGGCCTGCTGCTCGTCAAGCTCGCCGATCGCCTCGAACAGCGCGCCTCGGCGGGCCGCCGGCTGGCGACCCGGCTCTCGGCACTCGCCCCGCTGGGCACGGCGACGATGGTGGTGCTGCTCGGCGCCGGCCTGGCCCTCCGGTCAGCGGTCGCCCTCTGACCGGACAGAGCCACGTCGGCCCGACGGGCAGCCGCTCCGGCCACCCCGAAGGACCCCGCCTCAAGCAGACGTCACGCCCTCGCCTGGTGGGTGCGCAGGACCTCCGCGAGGGGTTCGCGGCGTTCGCAGGCGGCCAGGGCGAAGCAACTCGCCAGCTCCTCGGCCTGCGCCGGGCTCACCCCGTCGAAACACCGCCCGAACTCCCCCACCAGCGGCTCAGCCAGCAGGATGTTGCGCACCAGGGTCTGGATGTAGGACCGGCGCCCCCACGGGAACGGCTCGAAGTCGGGGAACTCCTTGTCGAAGAGCTCCTCGATCGGGCCCAGGATGTGCCGGATCTGAAGGTCGTTCCCGCCCCACGAGTCGGAGCCGAGCCTGGCCTTCTTCTCCAGCACGGGCGCGATCCGCCGCACGTAGGCGCTGTCCGCGCGGGCGTAGGTGAGCCCCTGCAGGCCGATGTCCTTGTACGTCCACAGCGCCCAACTGGCCCCGTACTCCCGGTAGATGTCCAGCTGGTCCCGCAGGAGCTGCAGCCGGGACCGGTCCCGCTCGGGGTCCCCGTCGTAGACAGGGCCGAACTCGCCGATCCAGATGGGCGTCCCGGTGCGGCGCATGAACTCCGTACGACGCAGGAAGGTCTCCTCGACCACCGATCGGTCGAAGTACTCGCCCCGCGTGGTGCCCGGATAGCTGCTGCCCGCGGCGATGCCGGGCAGGGCGTAGTCGTGGGCGGTGTAGACGGTGTTGGCGAACGGCTCGTCGAAGACGGAGAAGTCGGAGGAGTAGCGGTTCCCGTCCAGGAAGAGGACGTGGCGCCCGTCGATGGCGCGGACCGCCTTCTCCAGCCGTTCGTAGAAAGGTCCGATGACCTCACCGGAGGCGTCGCCGGGCTCGTTGACGGGGTTGTATCCGGCGACCGCGGGCTCGTCCTTGTAGCGGTCGGCGAGGGCCTCCCATAGGTGCACGACCCGGTCCTGGAAGTGCCGCTGGTTCCAGAAGTCCGCCCAGTGCGTCGGGTTGTCGCTGTGCCAGTGCTGGTTCTGCCGTCCGGGCAGGGCGTGCAGGTCGAGGATGGTGTAGAGACCGGCGTCGGCGCACAGGCGGACGACCCGGTCGAGGCGGGCGAACCCCTCCTCCTTGAGCTCGAACGGCCGGTCGTCGTCCTCGAAGTGGCGGTAGTTGAACGGGATGCGGACCGAGTTGAGGCCCAGGGACGCCAGATAGCGCGCGTCCTCGACGTCGAAGAAGTCGGTGAGGAAGCGGTCGAAGAACCTCGTGTAGCCCTCCTCCCCCAGCGCCTTGCGCAGCGCGGCCCGCTGAAGCGACTCCGTCGCCGGGTAGCCGGTGATGAAGTTCTCCATGTTCATCCAGCCGCCGAGCCCGACCCCGGCCAGCGTGACCGGGTGGCCGGAGTCGTCGACCAGGCGGTCGCCGCGGACGCTGATCCACTTCATGATGATGTTCTCCCTGTAGGTGGTCGGCCGGTGCTCTCCCGGACGAGCAGGCGCGGCTGGAAGCGGACGTTGTGCCCGCCGGTGTCGCCGTTCATCAGCGACCACAGCCTGTTCCAGGCCTGCCGGCCCATCTCGTTCTTCGGTATGGAGGCCGTGGTCAGCGGCGGTGTGGTGTAACGGGCGAAGGGGATGTCGTCGAACCCGGTGAGCGACAGGTCGCCGGGGACGGCGACGCCGAGCTCGTGCAGGCCGCTCAGCGCGCCGAAGGCGACCATGTCGTTGAACGCGATGACGCCGGTCGCGCGGCAGGCCACCACCTGGCGGGCCACGGCGTGGCCGTCGTCGAACATGGCGCCGCAGGGCAGTTCGGTCAGGGTGAGGCCGGGCGTGGCGGCCACGATGGCGCGCAGCGCGGCGCGGCGGTCGCGGTTGGGCGCGCTGGCCTCGGGGCCGGCGAGGTAGACCAGGCGGCGGTGGCCGAGGCCGGTGAGATGGTCCGTGATCTCCGCGATGCCGGCCGCGTTGTCGATGGACAGCGACGGCAGGGTGGAGCCGGGGATCTCCCTGTAGAGCAGCACGAGCGGCGCGAGCCTGTCGCTCAGCGCGCGCAGCCGTTCGTCGGACGCCCGGGGAGAGGCGAGGACGAGGCCGTCGGAGCGGCGCCGGGCCTCCATCGCGAGGATCGCCTCCTCTTCGGCGTCCTCCCTGGACTCGGCTACCAGCAGGCGGCGGCCCACCTGTCCCGCGGCCTGGCTGAGCCCGCGCAGGATGCCCTGGAACAGCGGGTTGGCCAGGTCGGGGACGATGAGCGCGATGGTGCTGGTGCGGCCGAGTGCGAGGCTGCGGGCGACCAGGCTCGGTTCGTACGCGAGCTCCTTGGCGGCGGCCCGCACCCGGGCGGCGAGCTCGGGGTTGACGGTGGGTGAGCCGTTCATGACCCTGGACACGGTCGCCCGCGAGACGCCGGCGGCCTCGGCGACGCGGCTGATGGTCGCCGTGCCGTAGGGCCGTGGCCCACGCTTTCCTGCCGGTCGGACCGGCCGCTCCGGCTCGTCCCCGCTGTGGTCACGCGCGCTCATGTCCGCTCTCCCCGCATGCTCCGGCACTCATCTGCATGCATTAAATCGCCGAGTCGGGACTGTTACGCCGGAACCGAGCACCGCCGCAAGATACCGGTTTCCAAACCCGATTGCAACCGGTTGCCGTGTTGCTCGCCAAAAAACTTCCATCCGATGTTTGTCCAGCTCAAGGCAGTGTTCACCGATCGTTGACAGTGAATGACGGCTCTGTTAGAAACTGGTTACTCGCGGGCCGGTCCTCATGGCGGCCCGCCCACTCCCACCCGCGCATTTCCCCCTGCGCGACCTGGCGAAGGGTGATAGATGAGCGAACAAACGGGTGCACTCGCGCCCTCGTCGCCGTTACATCAGAACAACCGTTTGCGGCGGTTCCTGGCCCCGAGAGGGCCGCGCGAGGACCGGATCGGCTATCTGTTTCTGACGCCGTGGTTCATCGGCATGGTGGTGTTCACCATTGGACCGATCCTGGCCTCGCTCTATCTGTCGTTCACCGAATACACCCTGCTCAAGCCACCGGAATGGCTCGGCCTGGCGAATTACGAGCAGATGCTGGAGGATCCCCGGCTGCACAAGTCGCTGGGGGTGACCTTCCTCTACGTCTTCGTGTCGGTGCCCATCCAGCTGATCCTGGCCCTGGCGCTGGCACTCCTGCTCAACCGGGGCGTGCGCGGCCTGAGCTTCTACCGGTCGGTCTACTACCTGCCGTCACTGCTGGCGGGCAGCGTCTCCATCGCGATCCTCTGGCGGCAGATCTTCGGCAAGGAAGGGCTGATCAACCAGTTCCTGGCCATGGCCGGCATCGAGGGCGTGAGCTGGGTGTCCCATCCCGACTTCGCCCTGGGCACGCTGGTCGTGCTCAACGCCTGGACCTTCGGCGCGCCGATGGTGATCTTCCTGGCCGGCCTGCGGCAGATCCCGACCTCCTACTACGAGGCGGCGCAGGTCGACGGGGCCGGCACGGTGGCGAAGTTCTTCCACATCACGATGCCGCTGCTGACCCCGATCATCTTCTTCAACCTCGTGCTGCAGATGATCGGCGCGTTCCAGAGCTTCACCCAGGCGTTCGTGGTCAGCGGCGGGCAGGGCGGTCCGTCCGACTCGACCCTGCTCTACACGCTCTACCTCTACCAGCGCGGCTTCGGCTCCTTCGACATGGGCTACGCCTCCGCGATGGCCTGGACCCTGCTGCTCATCATCGCCGCGCTGACCGGGCTCAACTTCCTTCTGGCCAAGCGGTGGGTGTTCTATGGCAACTGACGTGCGGCAAGGCGACATCTCGACCAGCCGGTCGAGGAGACTGTCGAAGCACGCGCTGCTGATCATCTTCGGCGTGGTCATGCTCTATCCACTGCTGTGGATGGTGTCGAGCTCGATCAAGCCCAATGAGATCATCTTCCGCGACCCGTCGATCTGGCCCACGGAGCTGGACCTCGGCAACTACGTCCGGGGCTGGTCGGCGCTGAGCCACCCCTTCCACTACTACCTGTGGAACTCGGCGGTGATCGCGATCTTCGCGGTCGTCGGCAACCTGCTCTCGTGCTCGCTCGCCGCCTACGCCTTCGCCCGGATGAAGTTCCGGGGCCGGAACTTCTTCTTCGCCGCGATGCTGGCGACGCTGATGCTGCCGATCCACGTGCTGATCGTGCCGCAGTACGTGCTGTTCTCCCAGCTTGACTGGATCAACACCAACCTGCCGCTCATCGTGCCGAAGTTCCTGGCCCACGACGCGTTCTTCATCTTCCTCATGGTGCAGTTCATCCGCGGTCTGCCCCGCGAGCTCGACGAGGCCGCCCGCCTCGACGGGTGCGGGCACATCCGGATCTACTGGCGGATCATCATGCCGCTGTCGGTGCCGGCGCTCGCCACCTCGGCGCTGTTCACGTTCATCTGGACCTGGAACGACTTCTTCAGCCAGCTCATCTTCCTCACCGATCCGGACCTGTGGACCATGCCGGTGGCGCTGCGCTCCTTCATGGACGGTCAGGGCGAGACGGCGTGGGGTCAGCTCTTCGCGATGTCGATCGTGGGCCTGGTGCCGATCTTCGGCTTCTTCCTGGCCGGCCAGCGCTACCTGACCCAGGGCCTGTCGACGACCGGCTTCAAGTGAGCACCGCCCCTCCTGCCCGGAGTGATCGCGTACGCCGTATTAAATCGTTTTAAACAATCACCGGAGAGAACCATGAGAATCCCCAAGTCCCGCCGCCTGGCGGCGCTCTGCCTCACCACCGTGCTCTTAGCGGCCGCCGGCTGCGGTGGCGGCTCGAGCGAGAGCGACGACGGCACCATCGAGCTGCGGTTCGGCTGGTGGGGCAACAACGACCGGGCCGCCGCCACCCAGAAGGTCATCGACGCCTTCCAGAAGCAGAACCCGAAGATCAAGGTCAAGGGCTCGTTCACCGACTTCAACTCCTACTTCGACCGCCTGGCCACCGAGGTGGCGGCCGGCGGCGCGCCCGACGTCATCACGCTGGGCGGCGCCTACCCGCGCGAGTACGGCGACCGCGGCGCCCTGCTCGACCTGAGCAAGGTCAGCAGCGTGCTGAAGACGGACAAGATCGGCACCGCCGCGCTGGACAACGGCAAGTTCAGCAACATCCAGTACGGCGTGCCGACCGGCGTCAACGCCGTCGCCGTCGTGGTCGACCCCGAGGTGTTCAAGGCGGCCGGCGTGGCGCTTCCGGACGACGAGACCTGGACGTGGGACGACTTCAAGCGGATCGCCAAGGAGATCGCGGAGAAGTCCCCGAAGGGCACCTTCGGCCTGGCCGACCCCACCAAGACTGACATGCTGGACATCTACTCGCGGCAGCGCGGTGAGGCCCTCTACACGGCCGACGGCAAGGTGGGCATCAGCGAGAAGACGCTCGTCGACTGGTGGACCATGACCCTCGAACTGCGTGACGCCGGGGCCACCCCGCCCGCCTCGCAGACCGCCGAGCTCATCACCCAGCCCGCGCCCGAGCAGTCGCTGATCGGCCGCGGCCTGGCCGGGATGCAGTTCGACTGGAGCAACCAGCTCACGGCCCTGCGCACCGCCTCCGGGCACCCGCTGGAGCTCATGCGGATGCCGGGCGAGAGCGGCGCCACGCAGCCCGGTGCGTGGCTGCAGGCCTCGCAGCTCTACACCATCAACGCCAAGAGCGAGCACCCGCAGGAGGCCGCCAAGCTCGTGGACTTCCTGGTCAACAGCGCGGACGCCGGGAAGATCATCCTGGCCGACCGGGGCATCTCGGCGAACTCCGACGTCCGTACGGCCATCGAGGGCTCGCTCAAGGAGGAAGAGGTCATCCAGGCGAAGTTCATCGACGAGCTGACCCCGAAGGCCGGCCCGCCGCTGGTGGTCGGCCCGACGGGCTCCACCGACACCCCGAAGATCCTTGACCGGGTCAACGCGGAGGTGCTGTTCGATCGGCAGAAGCCCGCCGAGGCCGCGGCCGACTTCCTCAAGCAGGTAGGGGCGGCGATCCAGTAATGACGGACACCGGGATCGACCGGCGTGCGCTCGTCGACCGGCACGCGGTCGAGGTGACGGAGATCGTGGCGCAGGCGCCGCTGTCCGTGGGCAACGGCGAGTTCTGCTTCACCGTCGACGTCACCGGGTTGCAGACCTTCCCGGACGCCTACCCGGTCGAGGACCGCACCGGCACCGGCCCGGGAACGCTGCTCGGCACCATGTCCTCATGGGGCTGGCACAGCGTTCCCGGCTCGTACGACCTGGCGGACACCATGTCCGCGTATGAGACCCCCCGAGGGCCGGTCCCGTACGTCGACATGCGCGGCGAGCTGAGCGGCGCGGGCGAGAACCCCGCCTCCGCCGCCGAGGCGTGGCTGCGCAACAACCCGCACCGGCTGGACCTGGCCAGGATCGGCCTGGCCCGGCCGGGTGCGGCCCCCCTGGCACCCGCGGACGTGAGCGACGTCCGGCAGCGACTGGACCTGTGGACCGGGGTCATCACCGGCGAACACCGGCTGGGGGGCACCCCGGTCCACGTCACCACCGCCTGCCACCCGGAGCGCGACATCCTGGCCGTGCGCGTGGCGTCCCACCTGCTCACCGAAGGGCTGGCCGTACGACTGGCCTTCCCTTACGGGTCGCAGGCGTGGGGCAACGCGGCGGACTGGTCGCGGCCGGAGGCCCACACGTCGAGGCTGCGGCAGGCCCCCGGCGGATTCGCCGTCGAGCGGGTGCTCGACGACACCCGGTACGGCGTCACGGTCACCCTCTCGCCGGGCGCGGAGGTGAACGTCGGCGGACCGCACGAGTTCCTGATCACCTCGCGCGAGGCGGTCGTCGAGCTGGTGGTGGCCTTCGGGGCTGAGTCACCCACTGGGCCGCCCGCCGAGCCGCCCGCGTACGAGCAGGTGCTGGCGGCGTCCGCCCGGCACTGGGAGCGGTTCTGGAGCACCGGCGGCGCGCTGGACCTGTCCGGCAGCCGCGACGAGCGCGCGCCGGAGCTGGAGCGCCGCGTCGTGCTGTCGCAGTACCTCACGGCGATCCACTGCGCGGGCTCCACCCCGCCGCAGGAGACCGGCCTGATGACCAACAGCTGGCGGGGCCGCTTCCACCTGGAGATGCACTGGTGGCACGGGGCGCACTTCCCGCTGTGGGGGCGCACCGAGCTGCTCGAACGCAGCCTCGGCTGGTACGACACCATCCTGACGCGGGCCCGCGAGACCGCCGCGCGGCAGGGCCTGCCGGGGGCGCGCTGGCCCAAGCAGGTCGCGCCCGACGGCAGGGAGAGCCCGAGCCCGATCGGGCCGTTCCTGGTGTGGCAGCAGCCGCACCCGATCTTCCTGGCCGAGCTGGTCCGCCGCTCGACCGGCTCCCGCGCGGCGCTGACCCGCTACGCGGGCATCGTCATGGACACCGCGGCCTTCATGGCGGCCTTCCCGGTCGAGGGGCCCGGCGGGTACGCGCTCGGGCCGCCGCTGGTGCCGGCGCAGGAGTCGTACGCCGACGTCCGGGCGAGCGCGGCGAACCCGACGTTCGAGCTGGCCTACTGGGCGTGGGCGCTGGAGACCGCCCAGGAGTGGCGCCGGCTGCTCGGCCTCGAACCCGAGCCGTCCTGGTCGGAGGTGGCCGCCGGCCTGTCCAGGCCGCTGGTTCGCGACGGGGTCTACGCCGCGATGGACACCCCGCCGTACACCGTGCCGGACGACCACCCCTCCATGCTGTACGCGCTGGGCGTCGTTCCTCCCACCCGGCTGATCGAGCCGGAGACGATGCGTGCGACGCTGCGGCACGTGATGGCGACCTGGCCGTGGGAGACCACCTGGGGCTGGGACTACCCGGCCATCGCGATGACGGCGACCCGGCTGGGCGAGCCGGAGACCGCGCTGGCGGCCCTGCTGATGCCCACCGCCAAGAACACCTACCTGCTCAACGGGCACAACCGGCAGACGGCCTCGCTGCCCATCTATCTGCCCGGCAACGGCGGGCTGCTGGCGGCGGTCGCGCTGATGGCGGCCGGTTGGGACGGAAGCGGGCCGACGCCCGGCTTCCCGGCGGACGGCTCCTGGACGGTCCGCCACGAAGGGCTGCTGCCGCTGCCCTGAGCGCCCTTCGAGCGCCTTCAGGTGTCGCGTCTCAGGCGGGCGCGCCTGGTGGAGGGCAGGTCGTGGCGGCCGGACAGGAACTCCTGAAAGGCGATCTTGGCGCGGATGGCCGGCCGCCGCCACCGGTCCTCCCGGTGGACGGCCGTGGCCATCTTGCGCGGCGAGCGGCCGGCGAAGAACCAGTGCGCCCACGGCGAGCCGGGCCTGGCCAGCCGGACCGCGCCCACGATCAGCAGGATGGGCAGGAAGAGTCCCGCCATCCCGGTCCAGATCTTGCCCTTGAGCAGCGTGATCACGGCCAGCGCGAGGTTGGCCACGATCAGCACGGCCGGGCTCACGAAGGTGCCGTAGTCATAGGTGAGCGGGCGCAGCCCGACGAGCAGCAGCCCGGTGACGGCGACCGCGATGAACACCGCGTCGACGGAGGTGCGGCCCTCTTCCTCCCAGTAGACGTCGTGCAGGTGCAGGATGAGCGCGAACTCGTCCAGCACCAGCGCCGACCCGATGCCGAAGATCGACGCGGCGACCGCGTAGCCCTCCTGCGAGGCGCCGGAGACGATCAGTCCGGCGACGCCGCCGACCAGCATGAGCACGACGCCGAACACCACGTGGTGGATGTGCATCTCACCCACGTTGACGTTGCGGAACCAGCCGATCTTGGCCCTGATCAGCCGCACGTTGACGCGGGTGGCCATGAAGGCCACGATGAGCGCGGCGAAGAAACAGAACAGCGGCAGCCGTCCTGTGGCGATGATGCTGTGCTCGAACCAGTTCTCCATGACCTTGCCACCGACTCTACGAGCCCGCCCGTACTACTTGTCCCCATTGCGCTCAGGACAGGAACCCGCGCAGCAGCGCGGCGGTGCCCTCCAGGTGCTCGGCGACCGCGCGCCGGGCGGCGTCGGGGTCCCCGGCGAGGATGGCCGTCACCATGGCGCGGTGCTGCGCGGCGGAATGGTCGAGGTTGACCTGGAGCATGGGGATCGCGTCGAGCAGGTCGCTGACCCGCAGCCGGGCGTCGGCGACGGCCGCCGCCAGCAGGCCGGAGCCGGTGAGCTCGGCGATGGACAGATGGAAGGCGGTGTCGAGGCGGCGGTAGTCGGCCAGGGACGCCTCGTCCAGGTCGCTCAGCCCGCGGTGCAGGGTGGCGCGCTGCTCGGCGGTGAGCTCGGTGGCGGCCAGCACCTGGGCGGCGCCGCACTCCACGGCCATCCGGAAGGTGAGGGCGTCCGCCAGGTCGGCCGCGCCCATGTCGGCGACGACCTGGCGCAGATCGGTCGCGCCGGGGACGGGCGGCACGTAGGTGACGAAGGCGCCGCCGTAGCGGCCGCGCCGTACCGCGAGATAGCCCGCGTCCTGCAGGGCGCGGATCGCCTCGCGCAGGGTCACCCTGCTGATGCCGAGCTGGACGGCGAGCTCACGCTCGGCGGGGAGTTTCTGGCCCGGCGCGACCACGCCGAGTCTGATCGCCTGGAGCAGCCGTTCCACGGTCTCCTCGAAGGCGTTGCCCGCCCGCACCGGCCGCAACACCGCCATCAAACGCGCCGACTCGTCCAACGTGTCCTCGGGTCTTGACAAGCGATCCCAGCATGCACATCAATGGTCTAAGACTAGCCCAATCAACGGGCCAGATGGGAGCGACCCACGTGAGCGATGGACCGCGCGCCGGTTTCCTCACCGTTGACGAGCTGCGGGAGGAGGTGGCACGGGGACGGATCGACACGGTGCTGCTCGCCCTCGCCGACATGCAGGGCAGGCTGCAGGGCAAGCGGCTGTCGGCGCGCTACTTCCTGGAGGAGGTGCTGCGGCACGGCTCCGAGGGGTGCAACTACCTGCTCGCGGTGGACGTGGAGATGAACACGGTCGGCGGCTACGCGATGTCGTCCTGGGATCGTGGGTACGGGGACTTCGTGATGCGGCCGGACCTGTCGACCCTGCGGCGCGTGCCCTGGCAGGAGGGCACCGCGCTGGTGATGGCCGACCTCGGCTGGGAGGACGGCGCCGACGTGGTGGCCTCGCCCCGGCAGATCCTGCGCCGGCAACTCGCCCGCCTGGAGGAGCGCGGCCTGCGCGCCTACGTCGGCACCGAGCTGGAGTTCGTGGTCTACGAGGACACCTACGAAGAGGCCTGGAAACGCGGCTATCGCGACATGTCGCCCGCGAACCTCTACAACGTGGACTACTCCCTGCTGGGCACGGCGCGCATCGAGCCCCTGCTGCGCCGGATCAGGCGCGACATGGAGGGCGCCGGACTCTACGTCGAGTCCGCCAAGGGCGAGTGCAACCTGGGCCAGCACGAGATCGCCTTCCGCTTCGACGAGGCGCTCGTCACCTGCGACAACCACTCGATCTACAAGAACGGCGCCAAGGAGATCGCGGCCCAGGAGGGCAAGTCGATCACCTTCATGGCCAAGCCGAACGAGCGCGAGGGCAACTCCTGCCACATCCACATCTCGCTGCGCGGCGTGGACGGCGAGCTGGTCATGGCGGGCGACGGGCCGCACGGGCTGTCCGAGGCGGGCAGCCGGTTCATCGCCGGACAGCTCGCCTGCATGCGCGAGCTCACCCTGATGTACGCGCCCAACATCAACTCCTACAAGCGTTACGTCCCCGGCAGTTTCGCCCCCACCGCCGTCAAGTGGGGGGTGGACAACCGCACCTGCTCGCTGCGCCTGGTCGGCCACGGCCCGTCGCTGCGGGTGGAGAACCGGGTGCCCGGCGGCGATGTGAACCCCTACCTCGCGGTGGCCGCGCTGATCGCGGCCGGGCTGCACGGCATCGACGCCGAGCTGCCGCTGGAGGAGGCGTTCGAGGGCAACGCCTACGCCACCGACGCCGAGACCGTGCCGCACACCCTGCGTGACGCGCTGGCGCTGTTCGAGAGCTCGAAGCTGGCGCGGGAGTCCTTCGGCGACGAGGTGGTGGCGCACTACGCCAACAACGCCAGGATCGAGTTGCAGGCGTTCGACGCCGCCGTGACGGACTGGGAGATGGTCCGCGGCTTCGAGCGGATGTGAGCGGTATGAAGATCATCAATCCGGCGACGGAAGACGTGCTCACCGACGTCGAGCTCGCCGACGCCGCCGAGGTCGACCGTGCGGTGGAGCGGGCCAGGAAGGCCCAGGCGGCCTGGCGGGACGTCGCCCCGGGACAGCGGGCGCGGCTGCTGCGCGCCTTCGCGGACCTGGTGGACGCGCACGGCGAGGAGCTGGCCATGCTGGAGGTGGCCAACGCCGGCCACCCGATCGGCAACGCCCGCTGGGAGGCGGGCGCCGTACGCGACGTCCTGCACTTCTACGCCGGGGCCCCGGAGCGCAACCACGGGCTGCAGATCCCGGTGCCGGGCGGCGTGGACGTGACGTTCCAGGAGCCGCTGGGCGTGGTGGGCGTCATCGTGCCGTGGAACTTCCCGATGCTGATCATGTCGTGGGGCGTCGCGCCGGCGCTCGCGGCGGGCAACGCGGTGATCGTCAAGCCCGCCGAGTGGACTCCGCTGACCGCGCTGCGGCTGGCCGAGCTGGCGCTGGCGGCGGGCCTGCCCGAGAGGGTGCTCCAGGTGCTGCCCGGGGCCGGGGAGGTCGCGGGCGCCCGGCTGGTCGAGCATCCGGACGTGGCGAAGATCGTGTTCACCGGGTCGACGGAGGTGGGCAAGCAGATCGCGGCCAAGGCCGGGGCCCAGGTCAAGCGGATCACCCTCGAACTCGGCGGCAAGTCCGCAAATATCATCTTTGCCGACTCGGACCTGGAGAAGGCGGCGAAGGCCGCGCCCTATGCCGTCTTCGACAACTCCGGCCAGGACTGCTGCGCCCGCTCCCGCATCCTCGTGCAGGCCGGGGCGTACGACGAGTTCCTGGAGCGGTTGTCGGCGGCGGTGCGCGACCTCCGCGTCGGCGACCCCCTCGACCCGGACACGGACATGGGCCCCCTGGTCAGCGCCGAGCACCTGGCCCAGGTACGGGGCTTCGTCGACGACGCCCCGTACCTCCAAGGGGACTGCCCGCAGGGCAAGGGCTACTGGTTCCCGCCGACGGTGCTGACCTCGGCGGTCACCGACCGGGCGTTCACCGAGGAGATCTTCGGCCCGGTCGTGTCGGTGGTGCCGTTCGCCGACGAGGCCGAGGCGGTGCGCATCGCCAACGACACCCCGTACGGCCTGAGCGGCTCCATCTGGACCCGCGACGTCGGCCGGGCCCTGCGGGTGGCCAGAGCCGTCGAAGCGGGCGCCCTGTCGGTCAACTCCAACTCCTCCGTCCGCTACTGGACCCCGTTCGGCGGCTTCAAGCAGTCCGGACTCGGCAGGGAGCTCGGCCCGGACGCCCTGGCGGCGTTCACCGAGACCAAGAACGTCTTCATCTCATCGGAGTGAACCCGGCGCATCTCGCGAAGCGGGGCAGGGAGTGACAGCTATGCAGCGTTTGCAGGATCGGGTCGCCGTCATCACCGGCGCGGGCAGCGGCATCGGCCTGGCCACCGCGCACCGGTTCGCCCAGGAGGGCGCGAAGGTCGTCTGCGTGGACATCGACGAGGGGGCCGGGGCCAAGGCCGCGACCGACGTCGGCGGCCTGTTCGTCAAGGCGGACGTGACCAGCGAGGACGACGTCCAGCGGATGTACGCCACGACGATCGAGGCCTACGGCGGGCTGGACATCGCCTTCAACAACGCGGGCATCTCCCCGCCGGAGGACGACTCGATCCTGGAGACCGGCCTGGAGGCCTGGCGGCGCGTCCAGGAGGTCAACCTCACCAGCGTCTACCTGTGCTGCAAGTACGCCATCGAGCACCTGCGGCGGCGGGGCAAGGGCTCCATCATCAACACCGCCTCGTTCGTGGCGGTCATGGGCTCGGCCACCTCGCAGATCTCCTACACCGCCTCCAAGGGCGGGGTGCTGGCCATGTCGCGCGAGCTGGGCGTCCAGTTCGCCCGCGAGGGCATCCGGGTCAACGCGCTGTGCCCCGGGCCGGTCAACACGCCGCTGCTGCGGGAGCTGTTCGCCAAGGACCCCGAGCGGGCCCAGCGGCGGCTGGTGCACGTGCCGGTCGGGCGGTTCGCCGAGGCGTCGGAGATCGCGGCCGCGGTCGCCTTCCTGGCCAGCGACGACGCCTCGTTCATCACGGCGTCGCAGTTCCTGGTGGACGGGGGGATCTCCGGCGCGTACGTGACACCGCTGTAAGGGACCTTGGTACGTGTTCGGGGGGATCAGGATGAAGCGGCCGTTGATCGGCATCACGTCGTACGTCGAGCCCGCGCGGTTCACGGTCTGGGAGATGACCGTCGCGCTGCTGCCGTACACCTACGTCGAGCAGGTGGTCCGGGCGGGCGGCCAGCCGGTGGTGCTGCCGCCGGCGGGCGAGCCGGCCGCGCTGGTGGGGCGGCTGGACGGGCTGATCCTGGCCGGCGGCGGCGACATCGACCCCGCGAGGTACGGCGAGCAGCCAAGCGACAAGACCGGCTATATCCGCAAATTTCGTGATGAGGCGGAGTTTGCGATCCTGGCTGCCGCCCTCGACGCCGGGCTCCCCTACCTGGGCGTCTGCCGAGGACTCCAGGTCCTGAACGTCGCCCTCGGCGGCACCCTCCACCAGCACCTCCCGGACGTGGTCGGGCACACCGGCCACTCCCCCGCCCCCGGCGAGTTCGGCCACCTCCCGATCAACCCGACCCCCGGCACCCGACTCGCCAAGGCCCTGGGCGGCGACCCGGTGACCGTCCCGCACTACCACCACCAGTCCATCGACCGCCTGGCCCCACCCCTGACGATCACCGCCACCGCCGACGACGGCACCATCGAGGCCGTGGAACTCGACTCCCACCCCTTCACCCTCGCCGTCCAATGGCACCCAGAAGCAGCCACTGACTGCACCCTCTTCGAAGCCCTGGTAGCCGCCTGCTGACCCGCGGGCGGGCTCACTCGCCCCGAAGCCGGGCGCGACAACAGCCCCGTCACGCCACTAGGCTTACGGACATCACCGTCAAAACCGTACGGGAGAGCGTCCTGACAGCCGGTCAGGGCCCCTGAAGGAGCAAGCCCTCCCCGCGAACCTCTCAAGGAAAAGGACCGTACGGACGAGGTGTCCTCTGGAAAGCAGGCCTGGTGGCCTCGCCGAAGGTGAAAGTCCGGCAAATCCCCGGGCGAAGCTCTCAGGCAACGACGACAGAGGGGGAGGATGACCCATGCATCCGACCCCGTCCTGAGGTGCGACACATGTCCCGATCGACACCGTTGAGAGACGTACACGAGGCTCTCGGCGCCACGCTGACCGACTTCGCCGGATGGCTCATGCCGTTGCGCTACGGCAGCGAGTCCGCGGAGCACAACGCGGTCCGCCAGGCGGCCGGGCTGTTCGATCTCTCGCACATGGGCGAGATCTTCCTGACCGGGCCGCAGGCGGGTGAGGCGCTGGACTACGCGCTGGTGGGTCACCTCTCGGCGCTCGCGTCCGGCCGGGCTCGCTACACCATGATCGTGAACGAGCGGGGCGGGGTGCTGGACGACCTCATCGTCTACCGGCTCGGGGACGAGGAGTTCATGGTCGTGGCTAACGCCTCGAACTATGAAATGGTCGGCGATGAGTTGAAAAACCGCGTCAAGTCGTACGACGTGGTGGTTGAGGATCGCTCGGACCAGTACTCGCTGATCGCCGTGCAGGGGCCGCGCGCGCAGGAGATCCTCGCCACGCTCACCGACGCCGACCTGACCGGGCTCAAGTACTACACCGGGCTGCCGGGGCTGGTCGACGGGCGGCAGGCGCTCATCGCCCGCACCGGCTACACCGGCGAGGACGGCTTCGAGCTCTTCGTCGCCAACCAGGACGCCGTGCCGCTCTGGCACGCGCTGACGGCGGCGGGCGAGCCGTACGACCTCAAGCCCGCGGGGCTGTCCAGCCGCGACACGCTCAGGCTGGAGGCGGGCATGCCGCTGTACGGCAACGAGCTCGGTGCCACGCTCACCCCGTTCGACGCGGGCCTGGGCAGAGTGGTGAAATTCGACAAGCCGGGCGACTTCGTCGGCAGATCGGCGCTGGAGGCGGTCAAGGACGTCCCGCCACGGCGCCGGCTCGTCGGCCTGGTCGCGCGAGGCCGCCGGGTGCCGCGCCACGGCTACCCGGTCACCAAGGACGGTGCCGTCGTCGGCGAGGTCACCAGCGGTGCGCCCTCCCAGACTCTGGGCAGGCCCATCGCGCTGGCCTACGTCGACACCGGGGTCAATGAAGGTCTGGCCGTGGACATCCGGGGCAGCCAAGAGCCCGTGGACCGGGTCGAGCTGCCCTTTTACAGGAGGAACAAGTGAGCAACATCCCTGAGGACCTGAGCTACACCAAGGAGCACGAGTGGGTGGCCGGTCTCGAGGACGGCCTCATCGTGACCATCGGGATCACGGCCTTCGCCGCCGAGGCCCTGGGTGACGTCGTCTACGTGCAGCTTCCCGAGGTCGGCGCGACCATCGAGCCGGGCGACTCCATCGGCGAGGTCGAGTCGACCAAGTCGGTGAGCGAGATCTACACCCCCGTCGGCGGCGAGGTGGTGGAGATCAACCAGAGCCTGGTGGACGACCCGTCGCTGGCCAACAGTGACTCCTACGGCGATGGCTGGATGTTCCGCGTGCGGGTGGAAGGCAACGCGGAAGACCTGCTGACGGCCGAGGAGTACGCGGCTTTGACCTCCGGCGATTCCTGATCCGACCGCCGGGGCCCGGTCACCGGGCCCCGGCCCCTGCTGAAAGGCGCATCAATGGCGATCAGCGTCTTCGATCTGTTCAAGATCGGTATCGGCCCGTCGAGCTCCCACACCGGCGGCCCGATGGCGGCCGCCCACAAGTTCGCGCGCGGGCTGCACGGCGACGGCCTGCTCGACCGTACGACGCGCGTCGAGGTGATTCTGTACGGCTCACTCGGCCTGACCGGCAAGGGCCACGGCAGCGACAAGGCCGTCCTGCTGGGCCTGTCCGGCGAGAAGCCCGAGCTGGTCGACGTCGACACCATCGACGAGCGACTCGCCGCCATGCGCGAGTCCGGCACGGTCACGCTGTACGGCACCCACGAGATCCCGTTCGTCGTCGGCCAGGACCTGGTCTTCGAACGCAAGATCTCGCTGCCCGAGCACCCGAACGGCATGCGCTTCACCGCCTACTCCGGTGACGGCGAGACCCTGCGCGAGAAGGTCTACTTCTCGGTCGGCGGCGGCTTCGTCGTCGACGAGCAGGCCACCGGCGCCGACCGCATCAAACCGGACGACACCGTCCTGCCCTACCCCTTCACCACCGGCGAAGAGCTCCTCAAGCACTGCTCGACCGCCGGCCTGTCGATCTCCGCCCTGATGCTGGAGAACGAGAAGGCGTTCGGCCGCACCGAGGCCGAGATCCGCGCCGAGATCCTGCACCTGTGGCAGGTCATGTCGGAATGCGTCCGGCGGGGCATCGCCAAGGAGGGCGTTCTGCCCGGCGGCCTCAAGGTCAAGCGCCGCGCCAACCCCCTGCACCGCCGCCTGCAGAGCGAGAGCCCCGAGAAGGACCCGCTGCAGGCGATGGACTGGCTCTCCCTGTTCGCCCTGGCCGTCAACGAGGAGAACGCCGCGGGCGGCCGCGTCGTCACCGCCCCCACCAACGGCGCCGCCGGCATCATCCCCGCCGTCCTCACCTACTACTCCCGCTTCACCCCGGGCGCCGACGACGACGGCATCGTCCGCTTCCTGCTCACCGCCGCCGCCATCGGCGTGCTGTTCAAGGAGAACGCCTCCATCTCCGGAGCCGAGGTCGGCTGCCAGGGCGAGGTGGGCTCGGCCTGCTCGATGGCCTCCGCCGGCTTCACCGAAGTCCTCGGCGGCACCCCCGAGCAGGTGGAGAACGCCGCCGAGATCGGCATCGAGCACAACCTGGGCCTCACGTGCGACCCCATCGGCGGCCTGGTCCAGATCCCGTGCATCGAACGCAACGCGGTCGCCTCCATCAAGGCCGTCACCGCCGCCCGCATCGCCATGCGCGGCGACGGCCGCCACCACGTCTCCCTGGACAAGGCCATCAAGACGATGCGCGACACCGGCAGAGACATGCTCGACAAGTACAAGGAGACCTCCCGCGGCGGCCTCGCGGTCAACGTCATCGAATGCTGAGACCGTACGAACCTTACAGTTCTCAAGCTTCCTCGTCTAAGCTGTGAGCCATGGACATCATCGCGCTCCAGGAAGCCCGCGAGAAGCTCGGTGTTCTCGTCGCACAGGTCCACCACGCGCACAAGCCAGTGACGATCACGCGGCACGGCAGGCCGGAGGCTGTCCTGCTCTCGGCGGACGACTACGCCCACCTCCAGGAGGAGCTTCGCCGTTTCCAGGATGAGGCGGACCGGCGAGTGATCCGCGAGGGAATCGCGCGGATCGAGCGCGGCGAGCCCGATCCGGAGGGTACCGTCGTCGTCACTGCCGGTTCCCGTGAAGAGCTTGAGGCCAAGCTCGCCGACTCCTTGGGGCTCCCTCGCACATGACCCTGCGCACCATCATCTGGGATCCTCCCACTCACGAGGTCGCCACCCAGCTGCCCATACAGGTTCGGCGCCTGCTGCTCACGCTGGTGGCCGACCTTGCCACTGGTCCCATCCCCCCGAAGGACGCGCTCTCGGACGCCCATATCCCCGAGGCCTACGAGATCCACACCTCGCAGCTCACGATGAAGTTCACGATCTACGACGACGAGGTGCGCATCCTCGTGCTCAGATCCAACAGCTGACCTATCGGCGGACGTGGATGCGGACGACGGCGCCCAGGTCGTCGTCGCGGACCTCGCGCCGGATGCGGCTGACGATCTCGCGGTCCAGTTTGGTCGCCACCGAGCCCACGTCGGCCGTCGCCGGGCAGGTGAGGCCGATGCGCAGGCGGGTGGCCTCGCCGACGACCCGCACCGTCGCCCTGGCCAGCCCTTCGACGTCCTTCAGGCCGACGCAGAGCATCGCCGTGCCGGTGCCCGAGCGGGCGCCGCGGCGGCCCCAGCCCAGGCTGAGCAGCAGCCAGCGCAGGGTCACGAACGCGAGCACCAGCAGGACCAGCGCGACCGCCCACAGCGCCCACGACTGCTCGGCGACGGCGTGCGCGGTGCGCTCCGGCAGCACCTTGGCCCGCGACGGCAGCCCGTCCAGCCGGTCCTGGCCGCGCAGCCACGCGTAGGCCCCGGCGCCCAGCAGCAGCGTGCCGACCACGGCCAGGCCGACCCGGTTGCCCGCGTACTGCCTCATCACAGTCCCTTCCTGCGCAGCCGTACGACGACCTCGCCCGTCTCCAGCGTGCCCACGCCGGCCAGCCGGTCGCCCACGGCGGTGCCGACCTGCTTGAGCATCGAGCCGGAGCTCTCCGGGCCGGTCACCACGGTGACCTCGATCCTGCGTCTGCGCAGCCGTACCCGCGCCTTGTGGACGCCGTCCACCTCCTGAGCGACGGCCCGCAGCGTACGGCGGAGGCCGACGCGGGTGATGCCGACCACGATCAGCGGGTCGGTCGTCTCGACCGGCACCAGCCGGGAGCGGCCCGGCACCAGCGCGAGCAGCAGCAGGGCCGCGCCCACGCCGGCCAGCGCCAGCCCGACCGGCGGCAGCTCGTGCCACGAGGATCGCGACGCCCACGCCACGGCCCGGTCGACCGGCACCCAGCCGAGCGACTTGCCCAGCAGCGCCGACACGATCTCCGCGGTGGTCAGCCCGAGCCCCGCGGTCAGCACCGCCGCCACGAGCACCGCCGCCGGGGTGCGTGCCGGCCTGAGGGCTCGCCTGGACCTGCGGAGTGGGGTGTCCTGCGCGGCGACGGCCGCACCGGGCAGTATCTGCTGGAGCGTGGTCATCACAACGACCAGGGGTACACGGATCCGGCGGCGACTCGACCGCCCCCTCGCCGCCCGTTTACTGGATCATTACGGGTCGCTTGATCAATATGAATGCTCCTCATATTCATCTGTCCGATATGTCGTTACGCTGCTCGCATGGACGACCGCCAGCGCTACGACAGGGCGACCGCGGCTCTCGAGCCGCCGTTCGCCATCCTCGATCTGGAGGCCTTTCACGCCAACGCCGCCGCCCTGGTACGACGTGCGGCCGGCAAGCCGATCCGGGTGGCCACCAAGTCGATCCGGTCGCGGCCCCTGCTGGAGCGCGTGCTGGCCCTGGACGGCTTCCAGGGGCTGATGGCCTTCACCCTGCCGGAGGCGCTCTGGCTGGCCGAGCGGGGGTTCGGCGACATCCTGGTGGCCTATCCGACGGCCGACCGCGAGGCCCTGGCCGCGCTGGCGGGCAACGCCGAGGCCGCCGGGCGGATCACGCTGACGGTGGACTCCACGGAGCAGCTGGCGTTCATGGAGCATGCCGTGGCCGAGGTCCATCCCCACCACGAAATCCGCCTATGTATCGACATCGACGCCGGATTTGTCGCCTTTGGTGGGAAATTTCGGGCGGGGGCGCTTCGGTCTCCCCTTCGCGACGCCGACCAGGCCGCCGCCCTGGCCGCCGACATCGCCAAACGCCCCGGGTATCGTCTCGTCGGACTCCTGGCCTACGAAGCGCAGATCGCCGGAGTCGGCGACGCCCCCCGCACCGGCGCCGCCCGCGCCCGCGTGATCAGGCTCATGCAGGCCCTGTCGGCCAGGGAGCTCATGGTGCGGCGCGGCCGCATCGTCAACGCCGTCCGCCAGGTCGCCGACCTCGAGTTCGTCAACGGCGGCGGCACCGGCTCCATCGAACGCACCGTACGCGAGAAGGCCGTCACCGAGGTCGCCGCCGGATCAGGACTCTTCCACCCGCGCCTGTTCGACTTCTACAGCCGCTTCACCGGCCGGCCCGCCGCCCTGTTCGCCCTGCCGGTGGTCCGCCGCCCCTCCCCCGGCGCGGTCACCGTCCTCGGCGGCGGCTACCTCGCCTCCGGAGCCGCGGGACCCAGCCGGCTCCCCCAGCCCTACCTGCCCGCCGGCCTGCGGTACGCGCCGGACGAGGGCGCGGGCGAGGTGCAGACCCCCCTGCTCGGCCGGACGGCCGAAGACCTCCGGATCGGCGACCGGGTCTGGTTCCGGCACGCCAAGGCGGGTGAGCTGTGCGAACGCTTCGACACCCTCCACCTCGTGGAGTCCGGCACCGTCACGGACTCCGTCCCCACCTACAGAGGCGAATCCAGAACCTTCCTCTGACGGCAGGCCCCGCCGCCACGGCGTACGCACCACGGCTCTGTCACGACTCACCACGGCTCTGTCACAACGGCGTCCAGCCATCTGGCTCCGCACCTGATGCGACGAACAGCTCTTAACGGCGGCGGCGGCGCCACAGCACGATGGCCGCGCCCACCACCAGCACGGCCCCCAGGCCGATCAGCACCGGCGCCAGGTTGGGCGGCTCCTCGTCCCACAGCCGCTCCGGGTCGTCGCCGAACTCCACCGGCCGTGACCTCATCCCCAGGGCGTCGCTCACCGAGGTCGCCAGAGTCCCGGCCCGGGACCGCACATCCGCCACCGTACGCTCGGCCACGCGCTTGGGGCTCACCCGGTCGGCGATGGCGTCCACCGTCTGCGCCAACTCAGCTCGCGTCCGCGCGATCCGCCGCTCCAGCTCGTCGGGATCGGTGTCAGCCATGACTCTCCTTTCGACCGCGCTGCTGGTCGTGCCCGCGCCGTCATGCGGGCACTGCCCGCTGTTGTCGTGATCAGTCTGTCAGGTCGGCACGCCGTACGGCACCGCAGGCGGCCAGGTAGGTTTTCCTGGAAGAACACTGGAGGACCTATGACCGACACCAAGCTGGCGCCCGGCGACGCCGCACCCGACTTCACCCTGCCCACCGCGGACGGCGGCGAGGTCTCCCTCGACTCCTACCGCGGCAAGCGGGTGATCCTCTATTTCTACCCCGCCGCGATGACCCCTGGTTGCACCAAGCAGGCCTGTGACTTCCGTGACAACCTCGGTCAGCTCACCGCCGAAGGCTTCGTCGTCCTCGGCGTGTCGAAGGACAAGCCGGCCAAGCTCGCCAAGTTCGCCGAACACGACGCGCTGACCTTTCCGCTGCTGTCGGACCCCGAGCTGGCAATTCACCAGGCATACGGCGCGTACGGCACCAAAAAGCTCTACGGCAAGGAAGTCGTGGGCGTCATCCGCAGCACCTTCGTCATCGACGCCGACGGCAAGATCGAGCAGGCCCTCTACAACGTGAAGGCCACCGGACACGTGGCCGGCCTGAAGAAGAAGCTCGGCCTGGCCTGATCCCCGGCTGCGGGCCCGCCCGCCGGGCCCGCAATACTGGTAGCGCCGCACAATCGGAGCGCTAAACTATTTGAGGCCCCCTCGGCGGGGACTACGCGGGCGTGGCGAAATGGCATACGCGGCAGGTTTAGGTCCTGTTGGTGGAGACACTGTGGGGGTTCGAGTCCCCCCGCCCGCACATCTACCGAGTCGAGGCGCGACGGTTCCGCCCGGCGTATGTCGGGGTCTGCGAATGGCAGTTCGGGCACAACAACCTCAGGTTCTCCGGCCGGTTATCGAGTGGGTCGCCATTGATATGGTCCACGTGCAGTGTCAGTGGCGCGTCCTGCCACGTCTCTCCGACCCGGCACTTCACACAGATCGCAGGGATCCCGAGGCGGCCGAGAAGGCGGCGAAGCAGGGCTCCCCGCGTGCGGCCGAATCCGGGAGGACGCCGCACCAGGAGTTTCGCCGGATCACTCTGAGGGCTTGTCATCAGGGAGCTCGTGAGCTCGCGCCCGAAATGGGAGGTGTCGATCTCACAGCGCGCGACACAACGGAGCACGCGCCTGCGATTCGTCTCGTTGACGGGCAATCTGAGGCGACGCATCGTGTCCGCCACCGAGCATGACGCGGCGACGGCGGCCCTGACAGCCTCCGGATCCAGGTGGATCCGCTGGAAACCAGCCGGTTCCGCGATGCCGTGAACGCGCAGCTGGTGGCGTACGTCCTCGCGAACCCTCCCGCACTCGGTCAAGCCGAGTCGGCGCAGGATGTCACGCATGCTCTTGGCGCCGGACGCGGCCTCTTCGAGAACGGCGCGTTCGAACAGCTCGCCGCGGACGTGCTGATTTTCTGGCTCGTGCGAGAAGTGCGACGTGTCGATGCCCTCGGCCTTGATGCGTCTGCTGATGTGCGAATGCGCGCCGCCGCTCCGCCGTATCTTCAGGTGATCGAGAACACCATTGACACTTGTCGACGCGGCCACCGCCGCCGACAGGAGATCCGAGGTGTACTTTATTCGGGAGGTGCGCCGGAAATGAGCCGTGTCGAGACCCAGCTCATCTATTTTTCGCCGCATTCCGGCGCGGCGGCCACCCGAGTTGTTGATTCCCAGCAATGACAGGACTTCCACCGTCGAGCGCGCCCGCCGCACGCATCGGGCCAGCTCCTCGGGGGTGATATCGCCGTACGACATAGCGAGCACCCTAGGGAACGCGACCGACATCTCCCGGCGGCGGGATTCGGCGCGGATCCTTAAGGGTGGAAAAATAGTTAAATAACTAGATTGGCCGGTTGCTCGCCTCTGGCGAACTGGCCGATCTGGGTGGCCGCCACCTTCCAGGCGCGCTCGTCGGCCTCGGGGACGTTGCCCGCCACGTGCGGGGTGATCAGGACGCCCGGTGTGTGCCACAGCGGGTGCTCCGCGGGCAGGGGCTCGGGGTCGGTGACGTCGAGGATGGCACGCAGGCGGCCCGACCGGGTCTCGGCGAGCAGGGCCTCGGTGTCGACGACGCCGCCGCGGGCCGCGTTGACGAGGATGGCGCCGTCTCGCATCCTGCTCAGGAAGTCCTGGCCGGCCAGGCGGCGGGTGTCGTCGGTCAGCGGGAGCATGAGGGCCACCACGTCGTGGGCGGGCAGCAGGCGCGGGAGGTCGTCCATGGCGTGAATGCCGTGGCGGGCGCGGCGGGCGACCATGGTGATCTCGACGCCGAAGGGCTCCAGGCGGGTGCGAAGCTGGGTGCCGAGGTCGCCGGCGCCGAGGATGAGGATCTTCTTGCCGAACAGGGTCTCGGTCGAGCGTGGCTGCCAGCGGGCTTCCGCCTGGTTGGTCACGTACGTCGGGAGGCCGCGGTAGACGGCGAGGAGGGTGGCGACCGTCCACTCCGCCACCGCGACGCCGTGCGCGCCCCGGGCGCTGGAGAGGGCGACCTGGCCGGGCAGGCGTCCGGTCAGCTGTTCGGTGCCCGCGCTGAGAGTCTGGACCAGGCGAAGGGAGGGGAGCTCCCGTACCAGGGCGAGTACGCGGTCCAGGGGGCGCGAGGGGACGACCATGACTTCGGCGCCCGAGGCTTCCGCGGGCAGCGGAGCCGTGACGTCGTAGAGGACGGGACGGACGCCGGGCACGGCGGACAGGGCGGCGAGCCCGCGCTTCTGCGGCACAAGAGCCACGATGTCGCCGTTATGCGTCTCTGGCATGCGATCCCCTGGTTTCGACTGCTGGCGTCACGTTCGTTCGCCTTGCGGGGAAACCTTAGCCCGTGCGGGTGGGGAGCGGGCTGGGGAGGGTCGGGACCGGGCTGGGGAGGGTGGGCGCCGGCCTGGGAGGACTGATCGACGAGCCGTCGCTGGGGAAGGGCATCGGGTACGGCGCCGGTTGGCGGCAGTAGATGCCGCCGGGGACGGGGCGGCAGTCCGGGTAGCGGGGGGCGCGGTAGTCGGGCTGGAGACGGCCGTGGTGACGTTCCATGCCCGGCCGTTCCCAGTCGCCGTAGGAGGCGCGGGAGGTGATGCCACCGATCAGGAGTACGGCGGTGCCGCCGATCAGGCAGCCGAGGATGAGGCCGATCAGGCCGGCGCCGATGATCTGGGTCGGCTTCTGGCGTGCGAAGTCCCGCCAGGAACCAGCCTCCGGCGGCCGCGTCCCCGCCCACCCGGGTCCCGTGGAACCACCCGGCACAGGACCACCCGGCCCACCCGCCGCATGCCCACCCGGCACAGGACCACCCGGCCCACCCGCCGCATGCCCACCGGGCGGGAACCCACCGGTTCCATGCCCGGCCGCCGTGGAACCACCCATCGCATGGCCACTCACCGTAGGCCCACCCGACGCCCCACCGCCCTGCGTGGGACCACTCGCCGTAGAATTACCCGGCGCCGCGTCACCCTGTGTTGCACCGCTCGCCGCCGCACCTCCCGGCGTGGTGCCACTCGCCGTAGGCCCGCCCGGTGCGGCGTCACCCTGTGGCGAACCGCTCGCCGCGCCACCACTCGCCGCGTGGCTGATCACCGTTGGTTCATCCGCCGGGTCGCCGCCCGGCGTGGGGCGGTCCGTGCCAGTGGGGAAGACGTCGTGGGCCGGGTCGGGTGAGATCTGTGTGTCGTCGAACGCGGCCTGCGGCGCCTGCGCGGCACCCTCTTCGTGAATCGGGTCGCGCGGCGTCTCGCCGCGCGACCCGTCATCACGATCATGATCCGCCATCACGATCTCCCTTTACTCGCCCCGAAGAGCGCACCCAGGTACAAGATTGGCCTACCACCCGTAAGACCCGCGTAAGACCTGGGTCGTACGCCAAAAATCAGCCTCAGGGCCGATCAGCATCCGCCCATCTCTACGTATCGTGATGGTGTGTTCGGCAGGGTACGCGCGTGGTCCACGCGCCATAGGAAGCTGATGGACGCCCTGCGGGGAGTCCCTCTGGCTCTGCTGTGCCTGTTGCCGCTGGTGGCATACATGAGCGCGTCGCCGACGGGCCGTCCGCCGCTCAACGTGCCAGTCTATCTGGGTCTCAGCCTGGCGTTGCTGCTGCCGTTGCTGTCGCGGCGGAGTCCGCCGGCCGTGTTCGCGGTGGTCTCGCTGATCAGCTTCGGTCAGTGGCTGGCGGAGGCTCAGGTGCTGCCCGCCAATGCAGCGGTGCTGGTGGCGCTGTGGTCGGTGGCCTACCGTGCCTCGTTCCGCTGGGCGCTGGCCGCCATGCTGGTGGGCGAGCTGGGGGTGTTCCTGGCCCTGGTGCAGTGGGACACGCCCACGCCCGGCATGTTCTTCAGTGGTTCGATCTTCGTGGTGACGGTCTGGCTGACCGGCCTCTACGCCAACACGCGCAGGCGCTATCTGGAGAGTCTGGAGGAGCGGGCGCGGCGCGCCGAGTTCGAGCGCGACCAGCAGGCCAGGATGGCGGCCGCCGCCGAGCGCGCCAGGATCGCCAGGGAGCTGCATGACGTGGTGGCGCACAATGTCAGCGTGATGGTGGTGCAGGCCGACGGCGCCGGCTACGCCATCGACGGCGACCCCGAGCAGGCGCGGCTGGCCGTACGCACCATCTCCAAGACCGGGCGTGAGGCGCTCGCCGAGATGCGCCGGCTGGTCGGGGTGCTGCGGGAGGGCGAGAGCACCGACTACACCCCGCAACCGGGACTCGCGCAGTTGGCGGAGTTGGTGCGGGGCGCGGGCGTGCCGGCAGGGCTTGAGGTCGTGGGCACGCCGGCCGAGTTGCCCGAGGGCAAGCAGCTCGCCGTCTACCGGATCGTCCAGGAGGCGCTGACGAACGCGCTCAAGCACGGCGGCCCGGGGGTGCGGGCGCTGGTCGAGCTCCGCTACTCCATGTTCGAGCTGGTCGTGCGGGTGACCGACGACGGGCGCGGCGCCGCTGCGGCGCCGGCGTCCGGCGGGCACGGGCTGGTCGGGATGCGGGAGAGAGTCACCATGTACGGCGGAGCGGTCACGGCCGGGCCGCTGGCCGGCGGCGGGTTCGAGGTGCTGGCGAGACTGCCGGTGCCCGAGGCCAGGGCCGCCTGAGAGCCAGGGAGGAGCGGCCGGTGATACGCGTGATGCTCGTCGATGACCAGGAGTTGCTGCGGGCCGGGTTCAGGATGGTGCTGGGCGCCCAACCCGACATCGAGGTGGTGGCCGAGGCGGGGGACGGGCTGCAGGCGATCGAGGTGCTGAAGGACGTCGAGGTGGACGTGGTCCTCATGGACGTGCGGATGCCGGGGATGGACGGCGTGGAGGCGACCAGGCACATCACCGGGCCGAAGGTGCTGATCCTGACCACGTTCGACCTGGACGAGTACGCCTTCGCCTCGATCAAGGCGGGGGCCTCCGCGTTCCTGCTCAAGGACGTGCCGCCCGCCGAGCTGGTGAGCGCCATCCGGTCGGTGCACGCCGGTGACGCCGTGGTGGCGCCGACCACGCTGAAGCGGATGCTCGACAGGTTCGCCACCTACCTGCCGTCGGAGGCGCCGGCCTCGACCGCGGAGCTGACGCCGCGGGAGCGGGAGGTGCTGCTCATGGTGGCGCGGGGCCGCTCCAATCTGGAGATCGCGGCCGAGCTGGCGGTGGCGGAGGCGACGGTGAAGACGCATCTGGGCCGGGTGCTGGCCAAGCTGAGGGTCAGGGACCGGGCACAGGTGGTGGTGTTCGCCTACGAGGCGGGGCTGATCGTGCCGTCGCATCGGCCGAACGGCTGACATGGGTCAGCTGACGGCCTACTCAAAGTCCCTCCTCAAGGCCCATAAGTCCCGAAATTTCCGGCCATAGCGTGAGTCGCGTTCAAGGACGACAAGGAGCGAACGTGACTCTCACCGAAACCTGGCGACAGGCCCCTCCCGCCGTGCTGGCCGAGGCCCTGACCAAGGTGTACGGCCACGGCGACGCGCAGGTGCACGCCCTGCGCGAGGTGGACGTGGCCTTCGCCACCGGCGCCTTCACCGCGATCATGGGCCCTTCCGGCTCGGGCAAGTCGACGCTGATGCACTGCCTGGCCGGACTCGACACCGCCACCTCCGGCACGGTGCACATCGGTGACGTGGAGCTGACCGGGCTCGGCGACAAGCAGCTCACCCTGCTGCGCCGTGAGCGGATCGGCTTCATCTTCCAGGCGTTCAACCTGCTGCACACGCTGACCGCCGAGCAGAACATCCGCCTGCCGCTGGAGATCGCGGCTCGCCAGGCCGACCAGGTGCTGTTCGACCGGGTGATCGACACCGTCGGGCTGCGTGACCGGCTGGCCCACCGGCCCGCCGAGCTGTCCGGTGGCCAGCAGCAGCGCGTGGCCGTGGCCAGGGCGCTGATCAGCAAGCCGCAGGTGATCTTCGCCGACGAGCCGACCGGCAACCTCGACTCGCGCAGCGGCGCGGAGGTGCTGTCGTTCCTGCGCACGTCGGTGCGGGAGCTGGGCCAGACCATCGTCATGGTCACGCACGACCCGATGGCCGCGTCCTACGCCGACCGGGTGGTGTTCCTGCGAGACGGCGCGCTGGTCACCGACATCACCTCGCCCTCGCCGCAGTCCGTGCTCGACACGCTGATGAAGCTGGAGGCCTGAGGTGCTGAAGACGGCCTGGGCCGGGCTGCGCGCGCACAAGCTGCGCCTGCTGCTCACTTCACTGGCGATCGTGCTGGGGGTGGCGTTCATCGCGGGCACGTTCGTGCTGAACGACACCATCCAGGCAGGGTTCGGCCAGCGCGTCACGGCCGACGCCGAGAAGGTGGCGGTGGCCGTACTCCCTGGTGGGTCTGACAAGACGATCGCGCGGGAGACACTGGAACGGGTGCGCGGCGTCGCGGGGGTGCGGGAGGCGCAGGGGCTGCTGCGCGGGAGCGCGCCGCTGCTGGGCAAGGACGGCAAGACGGCCGGCGACATGCCGACCACGGCCGTCTCGATCGTGCCGGGAGCGCTGGACCGCACCACGATCCTCACCGGCACCGGCCCCGGATCCGACGACCAGGCGGCCGTGCTCGACAAGAACACCGCCAAGGCCCAGGGGTTCCGGCTCGGCGACACGATCACGGTGCTGGACGCCAAGCAGCGCAAGCACACCTTCAGGCTCGTCGGCACGCTCGATCCCGGACTGGATCAACAGCTGTCCTACACCGGCGTGGTGGGGTTCACCATGGCGACGGCGCAGCGGATGACCGGCGCGACGGGGTTCCGGGAGATCGACGTCGCGGGGGCCGATCCGGCGCGGCTGAAGGCGGCCGTCGCGGCCACCGTCGGCGGCGCGCACGTGGTCAAGACCGGCACGGAGCTCGCTGCCGACCTGGCTGAGCAGGCCGGGCTCGAAATGGAGACGCTCACCATCGGCCTGCTGATGTTCGGGCTGGTGGCGATGCTGGTGGCCACGCTGGTCATCTACAACACCTTCAACATTCTCGTCGCGCAGCGCACCAGGGAGATGGCGTTGCTGCGGTGCATCGGCGCCACGCGCGGCCAGGTGTTCGGCTCGGTCCTGATCGAGTCGGCGGTGGTCGGGCTGGTCGCCTCGGTGCTCGGCCTGGCCGCCGGCTCCGGCCTGAGCGTGCTCACGCTGGCGGTGCTCGCCGCGTTCGACGCGCCGCTGCCGACCGGCGCGACGGTCACGCTCACGCCCGCCACGATCGCGATCGGCCTGGTGCTCGGCCTCGTGGTCACCGTGGGGGCGGCGGTGCTGCCGGCCCGCACGGCCACTCGGGTCGCGCCGATCGCCGCGCTGCGCACGCAGGTCGAGGAGCAGACGTTCCGGACCGGGGCGCTGCGCGTCGTCCTCGCCTCGCTGTTCCTGCTCGCGGGGCTCGGTGCGGCCGGCGTCGGCGCGCTGGTGCTGCCTCCCGGACAAGATGCCACGTTGCTGGTGGTGATGGCGGGCGGCGCGCTGGCCTTCCTCGGGGTGCTGATCCTCGGACCGGTGCTGGTCAGGCCGTTGAGCGCGCTGATCGGCTGGATCCCGGCGAAGCTGTTCGGGGTGCCGGGCCGGCTGGCCGTGGACAACTCCGGGCGCAACCCCAAGCGGGCCGCGACCACGACGGTGGCGCTGACCATCGGCGTGACGCTCATGACGCTGATCTCGGTGGTCACGGCGTCCACCCGGGCGACGGTGACGATCAAGCTCGACGAGCAGTTCCCGATCGACTACCAGCTCGTCACCCAGGAGCGGGACGCCGGCATTCCCCGGGTGATCGGCGAGGAGCTGCACGGCAAGCCGGAGCTGGCGGCGGTGCTGCGGATCCGCGACACCCGGGCGGCGGTCGGTGACGTCAGGACCCAGGTCGGCACGTACAACGGGCCGATCGAGCCGAAGGTCACGGCGGGCTCCGCGCGAGGCTTCGGGGCCGGCCAGGCGATCCTCGCCGAACACGCGGCCACGGACCTCGGCGTCAAGGTCGGCGACACGGTGTCCGTCCGGACCGAGAAGGCCGGGACGGTCCCGCTCACGGTGGTGGCCCTCGTCGACGAGGAGTCGCCGCTGCCGTCGCTCACGATGGCCGAGCCGCAGTTCGAGGCGGCCTTCGGCGAGGTCGACGACAGCCGGGTGCTGCTGAACATCGACGAGGGGGTGTCGCCCGAGCGGGCGCGCGCCGTGGTAGACGCGGCGACCGCCGCGTATCCGACGGTCCAGGTGCAGAGCTCGACCGAGGTGCGCGGGCAGTTCGATGAGACGCTCGACATGCTGTTAATGATCATTGCGGGCCTGCTCGGGCTGGCCATTCTGATCTCCCTGCTCGGCATCGCGAACACCCTGTCCTTGTCGGTGTACGAACGGACCAGGGAATCGGCGTTGCTCCGGGCGCTCGGGCTGACGAAGCCGCAGTTGCGGCGGATGCTGTCGGTCGAGGCACTGGTGCTCGGGCTGATCGGGGCGCTGGTCGGGGTGGTGCTCGGGGTGTCGTTCGGGTGGGCGGCCTCGCGGGCGTTGCTGGACGGAGCGGTCTTTTCAGTGTCCGCCGGGCAGATCGGGGTGTTCGTGGTGCTCTCGGGCGTGGCCGGGGTGCTGGCCGCGATCCTGCCCTCCCGGCGGGCCGCCCGGGCGTCGATCGTGGGCTCGCTGGCCGCCGGGTGAGATTGGCCGGCACCATTTCGGTCGATTCCGGATTTATGGCGATGAATCCGGATAGAGAGGGATGTGTCGCCACAGGGCTCTAAGCCCTGCGGCACTCGCCAAGGCCGGGCGTCCACGGGGGCAACGCCCGGCCTGCACGATTCCCAGCACCCTCCCGGCCTGGGCGACAAGCCAGGGCAAGACGCCTGGGCGAGACACCTGGACGAGACGCCTGGACGAGACGCCTGGGCGAAAGGCCCGGGCGAGACGCCTGGACGAAACACCTGGGCGAAAGGCCCGGGCGAGAATGGCCGGGCGGAGGGCCTGGCGACGGGCGTCGATCCAGCGGGCTGGGCCGTACAGCGGTCTCGGTCAGCGGGGGCGGTGGCCGGGCCATAGTTCGGCCACCGTTTCGGGGTCCAGCAGGGGGCGGGCCGCGACCTCGCCCGTGCTGCCGTCGATCACGATGCAGCCGCCCCCCACCGCGTCCGGCAGGCGCACCGGGTCGTCGGGCTCCAGGTCGCGAACCCAGGCGACATATCCCTCATCGAACCCATAAATCCCCACCGAGTACGTCGCGTCCGCCGGCCGTACACCGTTGAAGTATTCCTCCGCCAGTGCCCTGGCCTGGTCCAGGTTCATCGCGGCTGCCCCTGCCTGTCGAGAATGACACAGAACACCCCGGTCACCGTGGTGTAGGGCGGTTCGACCGCCATGTGACCGCGTTGTGCGTCTATCCAGATCACCTCGCCATGGGAGTTGACGGCGTTCCACGCGTGCGTCCCGCCGCCGGGCCAGCGCACCACGATGACCGCGCTGGCCCCGTGCCCCGCCTCCCGCAGCCGCCGCGCCACCATCGGGTACGCGTGCCGTCCCTGGCCCGCGTGCTGGAAGCGCTGCCCCACCCAGCGTTCCATCCGCGCCGCGCTCCCGGCCTCCCCGGTGAGCAGCGGCCTGCCGATCTTGTCGTACTCGGGCATCCTCGGCGCGGACGCCGCCGGCTCGCCATGCCAGGTGGACAGCACGGCCAGCGCGCAGTCGGCGGCGTTCGAGGCCCTGAACGGATCGTCCGTCGGCCCACCACCATTGATCAGCCGCACCCACGTACCGCGCGGATCAGGGAACCTGGCCCCCGGCGTAACAGCCGCCGCCAGGTCCCGCTCCACCTGCGGGTCCGGCACAACCAGCCCACCCGGCACACTGTACGGCCTGCTGTCGGCAAGCTTGGGCGGGCGATGCGGCCAGTCGAACCAGTCGTAGTCAGCGGTGCCACTCCTTCTCCCCCGACCTCCCAGGACCGCTGCACCACCCCCGCCCAACCCACTCACGACCCGGCACCCAGCGTCAGCCTGCACCCCCAAGGAGGACAAGGAGTCCGGGGAGGCCCCGGGGTCCCGACGGCCACCGCCGGAGACGTCGGCCGTCCCAGCGCCCTGGGCGGAAGGTCGCATCACCGTCCCCGGCACGTCATCCAGAGCAGGCGCATGACGACCCGACGAACCGACCGCCCCCTCGGCCGTCCCAGTGCCCTGGGCGGAAGGTCGCATCACCGACCCCGGCACGTCATCCAGAGCAGGCGCATGACGAGCCGACGAACCGACCGCCCCCTCGGCCATCCCGCCCAACCCGCCGGCCGACCGCTCCGCCATCCCGGCCAACCCGCCGGCGGCCCCAGCCATCGTCCCGCCCGACCCGCCGGCCGCCCCAGCCGACGACCGTCCGTCGGCAGACGTACCGGCTCGGCCGGCCCCGAACCCTCGAACTGACGCGTCGCCCCGAGCGGGTACACCGCCCCAACCGGGATCACCGTCCTGAGCGAGCGACCCAGCCTGAGCAGACGGACCCTCTGGGGCCGATGGGCCGAGCGAAGAGGGACTGCTGGCCCGAGCAGAGGAGCCCCCCTGATCAGACGAGCCGCCCTGAGAGGTGTTTCCAGCCTGGGCGGCCGGACCACCTCGATCGGACGAACCCCCTTGAGGCAAGTTGGCAATCTGAGCAGACCAACTGCATTGAGGAGCGTTTGCACCCTGAGCGGACCAGTTGCCCTGAGGAGCGTTACCGGCCGGACCCGACCAATTGCCCTGAAGGGAGTTGCCATCCGGACCCGACGAGGCGCCCTGAGAGGTGTTGCCAGCCGAAACCGGGGAGCTGCCCTGAGAGGTGTTGCCAGCCAGCCCCGACGAGTTGCCTTGAAGGGTGTTGCCAGCCGGAGCCGGGGAGGCTAGTTGCGCATATCCACCCCTGGCGAAGGCTCGGGTATGCGCAGCGGCGTTACTCCCCAGAAGGTTCCGCTGGTTATCGACACTCCCCAGTACGGCAGCGCCTCTGTGAACATCGCTTCCGGTAGTGGGAGCATCGCCGAAGCTTGGAGCGACGCTTTGAGTCGGAGCTCCGGCCTGACGAGGAGCGCCGGGTGTCGAGCCCGTCGCGGCGTCGGGCGCTGCCGTCATGTCGCCGAACGGCGAATGCCCTGGCGTCCTGGCCTCCCCCGACATTTCCCCCGATGTGGTGCTCTCACGGAACATGTCGCCCGACGTTGCGGTTTTATGCGAACTGTCCGTGTGTGGGTATTCGCGGGCTGAGCCATGCGTCGGAGGTACGGCCTCGGCTGGCCAAGATCCGTTCGCGGTCACGACTTGCTCCGGGACCCCACAGTCTTGGTGACTCGTGTGCCGCTGCGGGAGCCCGGACTTCTGCGGGCCCCCATGGTCCTGTGCCAACCCGGACTCCTGCGGGCTCCCGGACCGCTGCGGCCTTGCGAAGTCCTGCCCGGACCCGAACCCCTGCGGGCTCAAGTACTCCCGCCCGGACCCGGACTCCTGCAAGTACTCCTGCGGGCTCCCAGACCGCCGAGATCTTGCGGAGTCCTGCCCGGACCCGAACCCCTGCGGGCTCAAGTACTCCCGCCCGGACCCGGACTCCTGCAAGTACTCCTGCGGGCTCCCAGACCGCCGAGATCTTGCGGAGTCCTGCCCGGACCCGGACTCCTGCAAGTACTCCTGCGGGCTCCCAGACCGCCGAGGCCTTGCAGAGTCCTGCGCAGACCCGGATCCCTGCGGTCTTGGGTGCTCCTGCGGGCTCGCGTACTGCTGCGCGGACCCGAGCCCCTGCGGTGTTGGGTACTCCTGCGCGGACCCAGGCTCTTGCTGTCTTGTGTATTCCTGCGGGCTCGCAGACTCCTGCGACCTTATGTACTGCTGTGCGGACCCCGATGGGGGCATTGTGTGCTGCTGAGAACTGCCGTTCTGGGGAGCATTGTCGCGCTGTTGAGCGTCGGCGGAATCCTGGGATGCGCTCGGGATGGGCCATGGGGGCAGGCACGCGGGCATGGCCGACGGCTTAGCGGTCTGCTGCGCGGCAGGCGATGATGCGGGATCCCCCGATGGCCGGACTGGGTCAGGTGTTGCCTGATCGCGAGCCCCCGAACCCCGGGACCCGGCCGTATCCGGAATCGTGGGATACGAGGTCGAACCATGGCCCGCTTGTCCTAGCGGTGAGGGGTCCGGTCCGGCGCCGTTGCGGTCATGGCCGTGGAGCAGTTGACCGTCAGGAAGGCGGCCATCGAGGAACGAGCCGCCTGGAAGGCGGTCGTCCTGGGGTCGCGAGTCGGGGGCCTGACCGCTCGGGGCCAGGCCGCCTCGCCATTGCCCTGCCGACTCCGGCTTATACGGTCCCTGTTCTGGGCTCTGCTCGCCCCGGTCCGCCGACCCTGGCCCGCCGGGGACTTGCCTCCCGGCGGCTTGCCCTCCCGGTGCTTGCCCTTGTGGGGCGTGCCTACCTGAGTGCTGGGCGTTGGCGCGCTGGCCGTACGGCTGGTCGCCGTTGAAAGCCTGGGCGTTGGCGCGCTGGCCGTACGGCTGCTCGCTGTTGAAAGCCTGGGCGTTGGCGCGCTGGCCGTACGGCTGCTCGCCGTTGAAAGCCTCGGTGTTGGGGCGCTGGCCGCCGTTCGGCTGGTCGCCGTTGGAGGACTGGGCGTTGGCGCGGTGGCGGTTTGATGGCGGGTCGGTTTGGGGGTGGTCGCGTGGTCGGGGACCGCCCAAGCCGTGCTGGGCGGTCGGTGGGTTCGGGCGGATGGATGGGGTCAGACCGGTACGGATGGAGTCGGTCGGACCAGTATGGGTCGAGCCGGTGGGTGTGGAGTCGGGTGGGTCGGGGGCCGCGGCGTGCTCGTAGTCGAGCCATCTGACCCCGTCAGCGACCACGGGGTTGTACTGCCCCTCGGGAAGGACCCACCGGACGCTGGACTTTCGGTCGCGAAACACGTCCTGCCTCCTGTCATACTCGACGACCGATCGTAGGGGCGGCCACCACGAGGAAGAGGCGGAGTCAGGAAGATTTTCGGCCAGTACTGACGCCCGTACCAGCACAAACGCGGAGAACGGCGGGCAAGGACGTCAGGAGACGTGCACGGTGACGGTGTGCCAGCCAGTCGCGCCGTCCGGGGCGACCGACGTCTGTTCCGCCGGCTGGGTGCGGCCGGCCGCGTCCGTGGCGCGTACCTCGATGGTGTGGTCGCCTGGCGTGGCGTCCCAGTCGAGCGCCCACTGCCGCCAGGTGTCCGGCCCCGGCACCTGGGCCAGCTTCGCCTGCCGCCACTCGCCCCGGTCGACGCGGACCTCGACGGCGGACAGGCCGGTGTGCTGGGCCCAGGCGACGCCGGCGATCGTGGTGCGGCCGGCGGTCACCTTGGCTCCAGGCTTGGGCAGGTCGATGCGGGACTGGGTCTTGATGGGGCCTTTGGCGGCCCAGCCGCGCGGCGTCCAGTAGGCCTCGTCGGCGTCGAACCTGGTGACCTTGATGTCCACGACCCACTTGGTCGCCGAGACGTATCCGTACAGGCCGGGCACCACCTGGCGCACGGGGAAGCCGTGGTCGACGGGGAGCGGTTCGCCGTTCATCGCCATGGCGAACAGGGCGTCGCGGCCGTCCATGACGACGTCCAGCGGGGTGCCGCAGGTGAAGCCGTCGTCGGAGGTGGACAGGAGCATGTCGGCGTCGGACCGGACACCGACCTCGCGCAGCACGTCGGCCATGCGGACACCGAGCCAGCGGGCGTTGCCCACGTACGGTCCGCCGACCTCGTTGGAGACGCAGGCGAGGGTGACGTCGGCCTCGGTGAGGGGACGCTTGAGCAGGTCGTCGTACGTGATCTCGATGGGTCGGTCCACCAGGCCGTGGATGCGCAGCGTCCAGGTCCGCGGGTCCACCTGGGGCACGATGAGCGCGGTGTCGACCCGGTAGAACTCCGAATTTTTCGTGACAAAGGATGACAAGCCGTTGAGCTTGAAGTCCACGCCGGGCGGCAGCGCGGGCAGCGGGCGGGCAGCCGCGGGCAGTGCCACACCGACCCTGGCAGCGTCCACGGCCTGCCGCCCGGCGAGCGCCCGGCCCAGCACCGTCGTGGCCCCCGCGACCACGACGCCACCGGCGAGCCCGGTGATCAGCCGCCGCCTGTCGAACACGTACAGCTCCCGGCCCGCCCGCATGACCGCCGGCCGCTCAGGCTCATCCCGCTCGGTGAACGCGGCGGCCCCGGCCCCCTCAGCGGGCGCGCCGGACTCGGCTCGCTCGGCGGACTCGGCTCGCTCAGCGGACTCCGCCCGTTCGGCACTCTCGGCCGACACGGCGGGTGCGGCCCGCTCGGCGGGCGCGGTGCGCTCGCCCCCCTCGGTGGACGCGGCGCGCGACGCCGACGCCCCGGCACGCGCACGCGACGGCAAGGCCACCGCCCCGGCGCCGGCTCGCCTCATCAGCCAGATGAGCGCCCAGGCCCCCACCCCGACTCCGACCACGGTGGGCAGCACGTCGGCCACCTGCGCGTCGGGCCTGGTCAGTACGGCCAGCACCCCCAGCACCGCGAACCCGGCCAACCCCACCAGCCCGTACCAGATCCTGCGCCTGGACAGCACCCCGATGACGGCGGCGGCGAGCGCGAGCAGCACGATGACGCCACCGACGAGGACGGTCTTGTCGTTCTCCCCGAAGGCCCGGATGGCGAAGTCCTTCAGCGGCGCGGGCGAGAGGTCCACCACCGCGTCGCCCACGGCCAGGACAGGGAAGGCCGCGGGCCTCACCAGCCCCGCCACCAACTGCGCCACACCGAGGGCGACGCCCCCGGTGACGATTCCCGCCAGCGCGCCCGCCCAGGCGGGGACGTTCTCATTGCTCTGCACAATGCTGACGCTACGCCGCCCCGGGCGCGGGTGTTCTTACGCGTTGGTTACGAAGAAAGCAGCTCACGCACGATCGGCGCCAGGGCGTTGAAGGCGCGGCCGCGGTGGCTGATGGCGTCCTTCTCCTGCGGCGACAGCTCCGCCGTGGTGCGGCTGTCACCGTCGGGCACGAAGATCGGGTCGTAGCCGAACCCGTTGACGCCCCGCGGCGTGGAGATCAGGTGTCCGGGCAGCGCGCCTTCGACCACCCGGAACTCGCCGGACGGCAGCGCCAGCGCGGCGGCGCAGGCGAAGTGCGCGGTCAGCTTGTCGGCGGGCACGTCGGACACCTGGGCGAGCAGCAGGTCCAGGTTGGCCTGGTCGTCGCCGTGCCGCCCGGACCAGCGGGCGGAGAACACGCCCGGCATGCCGCCCAGCACGTCCACGCAGAGCCCCGAATCGTCGGCCACCGCCGGCAGCCCCGACTGCTGAGCCACCGCGTGCGCCTTGAGCAGAGCGTTTTCCTCGAAGGTGACGCCGGTCTCGGCGACGTCGCCGATCTCGGGAAACTCCTCCAGCCCGACGATGTCGAAGCCGCTCAGGATACGGCGCAGCTCCGCGATCTTGCCGGGATTGCGGGTGGCGAGCACGATCCTCATGCGCCCAGCGCTTCCTGCTGGATGAGCGTCAGCTCCTCGCATCCCGCCACGGCGAGGTCGAGGAGCTGGTTGAGGACCGCGCGGTCGAACGGCGTGCCCTCGGCGGTGCCCTGCACCTCGACGAAGCTGCCGTCGCCGGTCATGACCACGTTCATGTCGGTCTCGGCCGCCACGTCCTCGACATAGCAGAGGTCGAGCATCGGCACCGCGCCGACCACGCCCACGGAGACCGCGGCCACCGAGCCGATGAGCGGGTCGCCGGGGCACATCTTGCGCTCGCGCATCCACGCGACGGCGTCGGCGAGCGCGACGTAGGCGCCGGTGATGGCGGCGGTACGGGTGCCGCCGTCGGCCTGCAGGACGTCGCAGTCGAGCACGATGGAGTTCTCGCCGAGCGCCTTGTAGTCGACGCAGGCGCGCAGCGAGCGGCCGATCAGCCGGGAGATCTCGTGCGTGCGGCCGCCGATCTTGCCGCGCACGGACTCGCGGTCGTTGCGCGTGTTGGTGGCGCGCGGCAGCATGGCGTACTCGGCCGTCACCCAGCCCTGGCCGCTGCCCCTGCGCCAGCGCGGCACGCTGTCCTGGACGGAGGCGGCGCAGAGCACCCGGGTGCCACCGAATTCCACCAACACCGAGCCTTCGGCATGCGCGAGCCACTGCCGGGTGATGGTGATGGGGCGAAGCTGGTCGGCGTTGCGGCCATCCTGTCGTGACATGCGCATCACCCTATCTCCGTGATCCGACTGTCCGGCCCGTCAGGTCAGCTCGTAGACCGCGCCGCTGTACGCCAGCTCGACCGGCCCGTCGAAGCCGCCTCGGCAGGCGTCCGCCATGACGGTGGCCGGGTCGTTCCAGGGGACGAGGTGGGTCAGCACGAGCCGTCCCGCGCCTGCCTGGGCGGCGTGTTCGGCGGCCTGGCGGCCGGACAGGTGCAGGTTGACGGGCAGGTCGGGCTTGTCGACCAGGGACGCCTCGCACAGCAGCATGTCGACGTCCGCCGCCAGTTTGACCAGGTCGTTGGACTCGCCG
Source organism: Nonomuraea glycinis (assembly GCF_035920485.1). Lineage (GTDB taxonomy): Bacteria > Actinomycetota > Actinomycetes > Streptosporangiales > Streptosporangiaceae > Nonomuraea > Nonomuraea glycinis. The sequence continues at coordinate 4,829,401 of NZ_CP109166.1, read as the reverse complement.
GTGTCACCCGAGTAGGCGACGCTGCGGCCCGCGTGCTCGACGCGGAAGCCGTACGCCTCGACGGGGTGGTTGACCAAGGCGGCGGTCACCGTGAACGGGCCGACCTCGAAGGTGCCCGGCGCCAGCCCGGTGAAGGCGAAGGCGGTCTCCAGGCCGGGCTCCTCCGGCATGCCGTACGCCGCGGCCAGCCGCCTCGGGGCGTCCGCCGGCGCGTACACGGGCACGCGGGGGTAGGGCGCGGCGGGGCCGTAGGTGCGGGCGACGTGATAGGCGCACAGGTCGAGACAGTGATCGGCGTGCAGGTGGGTCAGGCAGATCGCGTCGATGTCGTAGAGGCCGATGTGGCGCTGCAACACTCCCAGCGACCCGCTGCCGAAGTCGAGCAGCAGCCTGAAGCCCTCGGCCTCCACGAGGTAGCAGGACGCGGGGCTCTCAGGCCCGGGGAAGCTCCCCGAGCAGCCGATGATGGTCACCTTCATAAGGGCCTCCCTTGTAGGTGGTATCCCCCACTGGTGCGACTTCGACCGCATCGATCTCCGGGCCCAGGAAGCGGCGCCCGAGCCGGGCGAAGAGCAGGGAGTCGCCGGTGGCGCGGAAGCGGTGCCGGGGGGTGGCGTCGCCTCCGACCGCCAGGTCGCGGTCATGCAGAATGCGGTAGACGTCCTTGGCCGTCTCGTCGGCGCTGGACACCAGCGTCACCCCGTCGCCGGCGACATAGGAGATGGCGCCGGTGAGCAGGGGATAGTGGGTGCAGCCGAGGATGAGCGTGTCGCAGCCGGCGGCCTGGATGGGCTCCAGGTAGCGGCGTACGACCTCGATCAGCTCCTCGCTGGCCGTCTCGCCCCGCTCGACGTACTCCACCAGGCGTGGGGCGGCCACGCCGGTGAGGAGCACGTCCGGTGCCGCGGTGAAGGCGTCGTGGTAGGCCATCGACTCGATCGTGGCCTGGGTGGCGATCACACCGACCCTGCCGGTGCGGGTGGCCCGCACGGCCCGCCGGGTGGCGGGCTGGATCACCTCGACGACGGGCACGTCGTAGCGTTCGCGGGCGTCACGCAGCACGGCGGCACTGGCGCTGTTGCACGCGATCACGAGCATCTTGACGTCGTGCTCGACGAGGTGGTCCATCACTTCCAGCGCGTAGGCGCGCACTTCGGCGATGCGCCTGGGCCCGTATGGCTGACGAGCCGTGTCGGCGACGTAGGTGATGGACTCGTGGGGCAGCTGATCGATGATCGCTCGTGCGACCGTCAGGCCGCCCACCCCACTGTCGAAGATCCCGATGCTCGCTTCAGGCACCCTTCAGAGGGTAGGCGACCTGCGCCGTCTTCACTGCGTAAGAATGCTCACACCGCGTGTGTCACCCACGTCCCACCCGCGCGAGCTGGCGTGACTGGGCGACGAGCCGGCCGGTCGCGTCCCATGCCTCGACGTCCTCGTCGAACCAGCCGTCGGCGATGAGGCGGCCGCTGCCGATCAGGGTGAGGGGACCGGGGGCGGGCAGCGCGCGCAGGTGCCAGGTGAGGTCGACGGTCGGCGCCCAGCCGCGCATCCCGGCGGAGAAGACCACGGGCGGCAGCGCGTCGATGGCCAGGGCCAGCACGAACGGGTCGGGGTCCTGCGGCTCGGTCATCCGGAAGTAGGCGCGCGCCTCGGGTCTGCCGGTGGGCTCGCCGCCGAGCCAGCCGATCGTGGGCGGGTCGAACAGGAGCTCCATCTGGGCGTTCAGCGTCATGCCGGACTCGGGCTTGGGGTCGGGGAGCTTGACGCACTGCTCGGCGGGGGGCATGCGGTGTCCGGGCGGGTCGGCGTAGACCGGTTCGGCGCCGTGCAGCGTCGCCGTGGTGACCAGGCTCTCGATCTGCGCGACACCGTCCTGGACGAGCGTGGCGCGGGTGAAGGCGGCGGTCCGGCCGGCCTTGAGCCGCTCGACGCGCACCTGCGCGGGACCGGGGGCGGGCGCCTTGTGGAACTGCGAGGTGGTGCTCACCGGGTGCTCGAACGGCGAGTCGTCCACCACCGCCCGCAGCACCACCGCCATGAGGTAGCCGCCGTTGAGCGGGCCGCCGATCGAGTAGCCGGGGTCAAGGCACACGTCGTAGGTGTTCTCGTCGACCCGGATGGCCTGCGTGGCCTCGTCGAACTTGGTCATCCGCCCCTGCCTGAAGTCTGGAACTATGTTCTAGCGCCCCATACTCTACGGCATCCGCCCATCAGCGCACCCACCTGCTAAAACGCTATATATCCACTCATAGGTACGGCTCTTCCGCCAGGCGGCCAATCCGGCATAGGCGTCACTTCAGTACATTGCAAGCGTCTTGACAGCAACATCAGATAGCTTCTCTGTGGTCATAAGTCCACACTGTGAGTTGAGTGATGTCTGCGAACAATCCCCCACGGGGCCAAGATCCTGATCGGACCACGGCGTACCGGTGGAACCAGGATCAGCCTGAGAACCCGCCGACGACACCGCACGGCCAGCCGTACCCGCCGCAGCAGCCGTACGGCCAGCAGCCGCAGTACGGCCAGCAGCCACCGCAGGGACAGCAGCCCGGCTACGGCCAGCAGGCGTCCTACGGCCAGCCGCAGGGCCAGCAGCCGCAGTACGGGCAGCAGCCCCAGTACGGCCAGCAGCCACCACAGGGACAGCAGCCGGGCTACGGCCAGCAGCCCGCCTACAACCAGCAGTACGGCCAGCAGCCCCAGTACGGCGCCCAGTACGGACAGCCGGACCAGGGCGGCGGCTGGCACAACAACGGCCCCGAGATGCTCGGCGCGGGCGGTGAGCCACCCAAGAAGGGCCGCAAGGGCTGGGTGATCGCCATCGCGTCCGCGCTGGCCGTGGTGCTGCTCGGCGGCGGCGCGGTGTGGGCGGTAGGCGCGCTCGGCGGCGGCGGCACGCAGCCGCACGAGGTGCTGCCCGCCGCCTCCATCGCCTACGTCCGCTTAGACCTGGACCCGGCCGCCAACCAGAAGCTCGCGCTGTTCCAGATCGCCCAGAAGTTCACCGTCACCAAGGACAGCTTCAAGGGCGAGGACCCGCGCCAGGCGCTGTTCGACGCCATCCAGAAGGACGACGACGACCTCGCCAAGCTCGACTTCGCCAAGGACGTCGACCCGTGGCTCGGCAGCCGGGTCGGCCTCGGCGTGGTGCCCTCCGGCAAGGAGACGCCGGACTTCGCCCTGGCCATCCAGGTCAAGGACCAGGAGGCCGCCAAGGCCGGCATCACCAAGCTGATGGGCGAGGAGAAGTACGGGCTGGCGTTCCGTGACGACTACGCCCTGATCTCCACCACCCAGCAGCTCGCCGACAAGTACGCGGCCGAACAGGGCAGCCTGGCCGACAACGCCGAGTTCGGCGACGACCTGGCCGCCATGGGCGAGCAGGGCGTGCTGTCCTTCTGGACGCACGTCGGCAAGCTCACCGAGCTGGCCAAGGGCGAGCTGACGGCGGACCAGACCCAGCTGCTCGACCAGGTCAAGACGGCCCGGTTCGCGGGCGCGCTCCGCTTCGACGGCGCCTACGCCGAGCTGGCCGGCGTGGTCCGGGGCGGCAAGAATCTCACCGAGGGCGCGGAGCTGCCCGGCTCTCCCCTGGCCACGCTGCCCGCCTCCACCGCGGGCGCGTTCTCGATGTCCGGCCTGGACCAGCTCATCACGTCCAAGTGGGCCGAGATCGAGAAGCAGGCCGCCGCGACGCCCAGCGGCGCCCAGTTCAAGCAGTTCGTCGAGCAGGCCAAGACCCAGTTCGGCCTCCAGCTCCCCGATGACCTGGCGACCATCCTGGGCAAGAACTTCACCATCGCGGTCGACAGCGAAGGCCTCGACAACGACCAGGTGAAGGGCGGCGTCCGGATCGCCACGGACCCGGCCAAGGCGCAGGCCGTGCTCGACAAGGTCATCCAGGCCATGACGTCCAGCGGCCAGCAGCCGCCGCAGATCGCCAAGGTCGCCGGGGACGGCGTCTTCACCGTCGCCACCACGGACGAGTACGCCAAGAAGCTCGCCGAGGACGGCACGCTCGGGGACAGCGAGACCTTCAAGACCGCCATCCCGGACCCGGACACGGCCACCTTCGGCCTGTTCGTGGACCTGGACAAGGTCGAGAAGCTCTACCTGGCCAGCCTGCAGGGCGATGAGAAGGCCAACGCCCAGGTTCTGCGGGCGGTGGGCTTCAGCGGCACGCAGACGGACACGGAAGCCTCGTTCTCGCTGCGAGTGCTGTTCAACTAGTGACATGACAACGGGCGGCCGGCATCTCGCCGGCCGCCCGTTCTCGTGGTCGACTCAGGCCCAGAGGCCGGCTCAAGCCCAGAGCTGGCCCTCCAGGCGCTGCTCCGCCTCGTCCAGCGTGCCTTCGTAGGCGCCGGTGGACAGATATTTCCAGCCGCCGTCGGCCACCACGAACGCGACGTCGGCCCGCTCCCCCGCCTGCACGGCCTTACGGGCCACGCCGAGGGCCGCGTGCAGGGCGGCGCCGGTGGAGACACCCGCGAAGATGCCCTCCGAGCTCAGCAGCTCCCTGGTCCGGCGCAGCGCGTCGGCCGAGCCCACCGAGAAGCGCGTGGTCAGCACCGACTCGTCGTAGAGCTCGGGGATGAAGCCCTCGTCCACGTTGCGCAGGCCGTAGACCAGCTCGCCGTAGCGCGGCTCGGCGGCCACGATGCGCACGTCCGGCACCCGCTCGCGCAGGAACCGGCCGACGCCCATGAGGGTCCCCGTGGTGCCCAGCCCCGCCACGAAGTGGGTCACGGTGGGCAGGTCCTCGAGGATCTCCGGGCCCGTCGTCTCATAGTGGGAGCGCCAGTTGGCCGGGTTGCCGTACTGGTAGAGCATCACCCAGTCGGGGTGCTCCGCGGCCAGGCCCTTGGCCACCCGCACCGCCTCGTTGGAGCCGCCCGCCGCGGGTGAGGAGATGATCTCCGCGCCCCACATGCGCAGGAGCTGGCGGCGCTCTTCGGAGGTGTTCTCGGGCATGACGCAGATCAGCTTGTAGCCCTTGAGCTTGGCCGCCATGGCCAGCGAGATGCCGGTGTTGCCGCTGGTGGGCTCCAGGATCGTGCAGCCCGGGGTGAGCAGGCCGTCCTTCTCCGCCTGCTGGACCATCCACAGCGCCGGTCGGTCCTTGATGGAGCCCGTCGGGTTGCGGTCCTCCAGCTTGGCCCAGATCCGCACGTCCGCCGAGGGCGACAGGCGCGGCAGCCCCACCAGAGGCGTGCGCCCGACGGAGTCGGTCAGCGATTCGAACCGCATGTCACCCGCCGGCGACAGCGGGAAGGACCGTCACCGTGTCGCCGTCGGACACGGGGGTGCCCAGGCCGCCGAGGAAGCGTACGTCCTCGTCGTTCAGGTAGACGTTGACGAAGCGGCGCAGCGCGCCCTGATCGACCAGGCGGTCCTTGATGCCGGGGTGGCGGGACTCCAGGTTGGCGATCAGCTCGTCGAGGGTGGCGCCCTCGGCGTCGACGGCCTTGGCGCCGTCGGTGTAGTTACGCAGGATGGTCGGAATGCGAACCTCGATGGCCATCGCTGTCAGTCTCCTTGGTCAGGTCGTCGTCCCATCGGCATGCAACGCCGAGGGCTGGCTGTGAAATTCCAGCTCAGCGACAGTCGTAGACGACTTCGGCCGGAGTGTGCGCGAAGAGGAAACTCTGCACATGCCTGGCCGTCATGGGATGAACCTTACCTCTTCCTCGGAAATCTCACCGTCGAGGATCCGGTAGGAGCGGAACTCCACCTCGTCCTCCTCCCGCGTGGAGACCAGGACGTAGTGGGCGTTCGGCTCCGAGGCGTAGGAGACGTCGGTGCGCGACGGATAAGCCTCGGTGGCGGTGTGCGAATGGTAGATCACCACCGGCTCCTCGTCCCGGTCGTCCATCTCACGCCAGACCCGGAACTGCTCCATCGAGTCGAAGCGGTAGAAGGTGGGGGAACGCTCGGCGTTCTCCATGGGAATGAACCGCTCCGGCACGCCCTCGCGCCCCGCGATGACGCCACACGCCTCATCAGGGTGGTCGGCCCGGGCATGCGAAACGATCTTGTCGGCGAGTTCCTGTGAGATCGTCAGCATGCTGCGGAAGTTACCAGAGGGCTCGGACGAGGCTGTCCTGGAGGTAGGTCAACCAGTCATAGGTAACGAAGGCCGCGTACCGGGGATCTTCCTCCCCCATCTTCTCAAGCTCCTCGTGCAGCTCCTCGGTCACGTCCAGCTTGACGCCGAGGGTCAGCCGCACGTCGTTGAGCGAGCGGAGCCAGGCCTGCGCCTGCTCCGGCGTGAGATCGACCCGGCCGGGACGGGCGGTGTCGAGCACGGTCCGCGCGTCGGCGCGCTTGCCGTCCCGCAGCGTCGCCTCGGTGTAGCGGCGGAACTCCGAGGCCTCCTGCTCGTCCTCGTAGGCCGACGGGAACAGGCGGACGAGGACCGGATCCGTCGGCGCCGGCCCGCCACCGATGCCGAGCGCCTTCTCCAGCGGATCGTCGCTCGTCAGGCCCGGCTCCACCAGGCCGAGGACCATGGACACGAGCGAGCGCAGGATCGACACCTCGGCGGCCTCGAACCTCGCCACGACGGCGCCACGCTGACCTGCGGAGAACCCCGAACTCACGAACGTCGCCTCACTTGACCGAATCCGGCTGGACCGTCGCCCACAGGCCGTAGGAGTGCAGGATCTGCACGTCGCGCTCCATCTCCTCGCGGGTGCCGCTGGAGACGACGGCCTTGCCCTTGTGGTGCACGTCCATCATCAGCTTCTCGGCCTTCTCCCGGGTGTAACCGAACACCGTCTGGAAGACGTATGTCACGTAGGACATGAGGTTGACCGGGTCGTTCCAGACGATCGTCACCCATGGCAGATCGGGCCGGACGTCCGTTGACGGACGTTCGACGGTGCTTGGAGCGGTGCTACCCACATCCCCCATCCTGCCCTACCTCGGCCGTAGTCTTCGAGTCGTGACAATGACGATGAGCTCTGCGTTGCTCACAGATCACTATGAGCTGACAATGCTGGAGGCGGCCCTGCGAAGTGGCGCCGCGCACAGAAGGGCGGTTTTCGAGGTTTTCGCCAGGCATCTACCCGGCGGACGCCGCTACGGCGTCGTGGCCGGGACGGGACGAGTCCTGGACGAGCTGGAGAACTTCCGGTTCACCGACGACGACATCACCTTCCTGCGCGACAACCACGTGGTCGACGAGCCCACCCTGGACTTCCTCGCCGACTACAAGTTCTCCGGCAACATCTACGGCTACCGGGAGGGCGACCTCTACTTCCCCGCCTCCCCGATCATGATCGTGGAAGGCACGTTCGCCGAGGCCGTACTCCTTGAGACCCTGACACTGTCCATACTCAATCATGACTGCGCGATAGCCTCCGCGGCCTCCAGGATGGTCAACGCGGCCGGTCAGCGGCCGATCATCGAGATGGGCTCGCGCCGCACACACGAGCGCGCCGCCGTCGCCGCCGCCCGCGCCGCCTACATCGCCGGCTTCGCCTCCACCTCCAACCTCATGGCCGGACGCATGTACGGCCTGCGCACCGCCGGTACGGCCGCGCACGCGTTCACCCTCCTGCACGACACCGAGCGCCAGGCGTTCGCGGCCCAGATCGACGCCCTCGGGCCCGGCACCACGCTGCTGGTCGACACCTACGACGTACTGGAGGCGGTCCGCACCGCCGTGGAGCTGGCCGGACCGGAGCTCGGCGCGGTCCGCATCGACTCCGGCGACCTGGCCGTGGCCGCCCAGGAGGTCCGCGAGCAACTCGACGCGCTCGGCGCCTTCAACACCCGCATCCTGGTCACCTCCGACCTGGACGAGTACGCCATCGCCGCGCTCGCCGCCGCCCCCGTCGACGGTTACGGCGTCGGTACGGCGCTGGTGACCGGCTCCGGAGTCCCCACGGCCGCGCTCGTCTACAAGCTCGTGGCCCGCGAGACGCCCATCGGCAAGCTGGAGCCCGTGGCCAAACGCTCGGTCGGCAAGCCGTCGCGCGGCGGCCGCAAGAGGGCCTACCGCGTGCTGGACGACAGCGGGCACTTCCAGACCGAGCTGGTCAGCACCTCCGGCCTGACGCCGAAGGGCGGCGTCCCGCTCCTGCACCAGCTGGTACGCGACGGCGTGGCCGTGGGCCGCGAGCCCCTGTCGGAGGCCAGGGCCAGGCACGCCGAGGCGATGACCCACCTCCCGAAGGACGCGCGCCACCTGGCCCGAGGGTATGCGGCGATCCCCACGGAGTTCGCCTGACGTATCGTGATCCGTATGGGCAGTGCACTCATCATCGTGGACGTGCAGAACGACTTCTGTGAGGGCGGCAGCCTGCCCGTGGCAGGCGGCTCGGAGGTAGCGGCGGCGATCACCCGGCACGTGGCCGAGCACCGATACGACCATGTGGTGGCCACCCGCGACTACCACGTCGACCCCGGCCCGCACTTCTCCGACACCCCCGACTTCAACCGGTCCTGGCCGCCGCACTGCGTGGCGGGCACCCCCGGCGCCGACTTCCACCCGGCCTTCGACATGGCCGGGGTGGAAGAGGTCTTCAGCAAGGGCGCCCACGAGGCGGCCTACAGCGGCTTCGAGGGCACCTCGGGCGACGGAGTCTCGCTCGGCGAGTGGCTGGAGCGGCACGGCGTCCATGAGGTGGACGTGGTCGGCATCGCCACGGACCACTGCGTCCGAGCCACCGCCCTGGACGCCGTCAAGCACGCCCTGGCCGTACGCGTGCTCCTCGACCTCACCGCGGGCGTCGCCTGGCAGACCACCCAGACGGCCCTCGCCGAGCTCGACGAGGCCGGCACCACCCTCCAGGGCGCCCCCATCGTCCGCTAGGCGGCGTCGGCCGGCAACACCGTGAAAGCGTCGCCCCAGAGCGGCTTCATCACCCGAAAGTGCCGCTGATCCAACGTCAGCAGCCGCGTCGTGCTGTGCCGAGCCGCGATGAGCGCGACAGAGGCATCGGTCAGCCCGATGGCCATGTCGGCGTATCGCTCGGAGATGTCCGCCGCTCGCCGCACGTCCACGGCGGACATGGTGACCATCTCGTAGTCTCCGGTGCTGACGCTCCGGAGAAACTCGATCGCCCGCCGGGCACCCGCCAGTTTGGTGATCATGTAGTCGGCCTCCGCCAGCACATAGGGAGACATGAGCAACGGCCCTGCCTCCTCGCGGAGCACCTGCCGGACCTCCTTGTGGTCCGGCTGATTCGGATCGATGGCGGCGAGCAGACCGCTCGTGTCCAGGACGAGCATCAGTCGAGCCCGTCCCTTCCGAAGCCTTCCGCCAGGATCGCGTCGATGCGCTCAGCCGTCAGCGGCTCCTCGCTCTCGGCCGTCACCGGCTCCTCACGCAGCTCGAAGACGGGGAGCTCCGGACGTGGCCGCTCGACGACGATCTCCTCGTGGAGGACTCGCGTGATCGCGTCACGCATGTAGTCGGTCTCGGACACTCCATGCGCCCGCGCCGCCTCAGCGACCCGGTGCTGGATGTCTTCCGGCAGGTACAGACTCACCTCAGGCACCCTTCTACGGTAACGCGGCGCTCATGCGCCGCTACGTGTCACGGAGAGTACGTGCATTGCAACAGTCTGTTCATGCGAGCTCATGGCCAAGGAAGGACTTGACCCCACAGCGAGTAAGACTTCCACGCCCCGGGCGCGAGATTTCTTCAACTCAGCTCACCCCGAAAGCCAGACAGGACCCGCAGCGTCGCTGCGAGTCCTGCGGCGGTCAGCGCGCCGGGCGGCCCAGCGGCGGATGACGGCGGTCAGCGGCGTTGGGTGGCCCAGCGGCGGATGGCGGCGATGCGCTCCTGGATCTGCTCGGCCGTCGCCTGGGCGATCGGCGGGCCGCCGCAGGCGCGGCGCAGCTCCGCGTGGATGACGCCGTGCGGCTGGCTGGTGCGGTGGTTCCAGGCGCCGACCAGGCCGTTGAGCTCACGTCTCAGCTCGGCGATCTGCTCGTGCGGGGCCAGCTCGGCGGGGGCCTCGGCCGGGGCCTTGCGCTTGGCCGCCTGCTGGTCGGACTGGCGCTTGCGCAGCAGCGTGGCCACCTGGTCCGGCTCCAGCAGGCCGGGCAGGCCCAGGAAGTCCTCCTCCTCGGCCGAGCCGATCTCCGCCCCGGTGCCGAACTCGCCGCCGTCGAACAGCACCCGGTCGAACGTGGCCGACGTCTGCATGGTCTCGAACGGCAACTCGTCGCCCAGGACGTCGGGGTTGTCCTTCTTGCGGTTGGCGTCCTCCAGGAGGCTGTCGTCCAGGCCGTCCTCGGGCGGCTTACGGTTGAGGACGTGGTCGCGCTCGGCCTCCATCTCGTTGGCCAGGCCCATCAGCGTGGGCACCGACGGCAGGAAGATCGAGGCCATCTCGCCGCGCTTGCGGGCCCGCACGAAGCGGCCCACCGCCTGGGCGAAGAACAGCGGGGTCGAGATCGAGGTGGCGTAGACGCCCACGCACAGGCGCGGGATGTCGACGCCTTCGGAGACCATGCGGACCGCCACCAGCCAGCGATCCCCCGACGCGGCGAAGCCCTTGATCTTCTTGGACGCGCCCGGGTCGTCGGAGAGCACCACGGTGGCGCCCTCACCGCTGATCGCGCGCAGGTGGCGGGCGTAGGCGCGGGCGGTCTCGTGGTCGGTGGCGATGACCAGGCCGCCCGCGTCGGGGACGCCGCGCCGCACCTCGGTCAGGCGGCGGTCGGCGGCCGTCATGACCTGGCGGATCCAGTCGCCCTTGGGGTCGAGCGCGGCGCGCCAGGCCTGGGAGAGCTGGTCCTTGGTGAGCGGGGTGCCGAGCGTGGCGGCGAGCTCGTCGCCGGCCCGGGTGCGCCACTTCATCTCGCCGGAGTAGGCCAGGAAGATGACGGGCCGGACCACGCCGTCGTCGAGGGCGGGGCCGTAGCCGTAGGAGTAGTCCGAGACGCTGCGCTTGAAGCCTTCGGCGTCCTCCTCGTAGCTGACGAAGGGGATCGGGTTGTCATCGGACCGGAACGGGGTGCCGGTGAGCTGCAGCCGGCGGGCGGCGGGCTCGAACGCCTCGCTCACGCCGTCGCCCCAGGACCGGGCGTCGCCCGCGTGGTGGATCTCGTCGAAGATCACCAGCGTCTTGCGCGCCTCGGTGCGCGCCCTGTGCAGGGCGGGGTGCATGGCGACCTGGGCGTAGGTCACCGCGACCCCGAGGTAGTCGCGGCTGGTGGTGCCCTGACTGTTCTTGAACTCGGGGTCGATGCTGATGCCGACCTTCGCGGCGGCGTCGGCCCACTGGCGCTTGAGGTGCTCGGTGGGCGTGACGACGGTGATCGCCTTGATCACCCCCTTGGCGAGCAGCTCGCTGGCGATGCGCAGGGCGTAGGTCGTCTTGCCCGCGCCCGGCGTCGCCACGGTGAGGAAGTCACGCGGCTCACGCCTGAAATAGAGCTCCAGCGCCTCCTGCTGCCACGCTCGCAACTTCTGGGCGGTGCCCCACGCGGCTCGGTCGGGATAGGAAGGCGACAGGTGGGATGCGGCGAAGGTGCTCACCGCATCACCTCTGGGGTTGGTGTGCTTCGCTCTCTCACAGTGACCCAAGAGTAATCGGGGTGACCGACAGGACGTGCCGTGCATCGGGGATTCTGGCCAACCTCGTCCCCGCGTGCTATGGGCGGGACGCGGCTTATCGCACGCTCGACAGCACCGCGTCCAGCGCCTGCCTGCTCGCGGCCTGCTCCGGCTGGAGCAGGCCGACGAGCATCGCCGTCCTGCCGTTCCGGGTGAGAATGGTCACGCGCAGGTACGCGGGTCTGTTCACGATGTCGTCGTACGACGCCCGCAGCGCCCTGGTGTGCCCCTGGGCGACCGGTTGGTCCTCGACCACACTGACCTGGTCTCCCTTGAGCAGGAGCCGGCCGTAGCGCGTGGCCGCCGCCTTGACCGCCTTGCCGAGGTCGGGCACCGGCTCGTGCATCGGCCTGGCCATCACGATCGAGCCGCCGCCGTCCCTGGCGACGGAGGTGAATCCCGTCACAGGCGGCACCCGGCCCTCCTGCCAGCCGGCCGGCAGCGTCAGCCGCACCCCGGCCAGCGAGTCGGACAGCTCTCCCGGCTCCGGCTCCGGCGTGGCCAGCCGTACCCCCGTCACGACCAGCCCGGCCACCAGCGCGGTGGCCACCGCCATGGCGAGCACCGCGCCCGCCCACCGTCGCCACGGGACGCGCCGTACCGGGCGGAAGCCTGGATCGGCCGGCGCGCCGTACAGGCGGGCCGACGGCGGCAGTGTCTCCCACGAGGGCCGGGGACCGTCCTCGGGCTCCAGCCCGCGGCGGGCGGCTCGATGGGCGCGCGGATTCCACGGCGGCTCCTCTTCCCCGGCGTCCCAGTCGAGCTCTTCCGGCTCCTCGGCGCGGCGGCTCCTGGGCGGCCAGGCGCGTTGATCCCCGTCCATGGCACCTCCTCGTCCCGCTGTCCTATCACCGCGCGCCGCGCGGATCAGGCGATCGGCGATCGCCGTGACGGGAGAGGAGGAATCGCGGCTATGAGGCGGCGGGTGCCACCCGGAAGGACAGGAGGGTGGCCGCCAGGGCGATGGCCGCCATCAGCGCACAGATCACCACGAATCCCCAGGCGATCTGGACGGCGCTGTGCCCGATCACGTTGACCAGCGCGCCGCCGATGCCGAGGGTCAGCGCGGAGCCGAGCATGTCGGTGACCGACAGGGAGGCGCTGTTGGCGCCCTGCTCGTTGACCGGGGACAGATGCAGCGCGGTGATGTTCACCGTGGTCATGCCGAGTCCCATGCCGAACCCGGCGATGATCCAGGCAGGCACGGCGACCCAGCCGGTCACCCCCGGCACGACCGCGAGGACCGACAGCACGATGCCCACCGTGACGCAGGCCGCGCCCGTCCTGATGCGCGCGTGCGGCTGCGCGGCGCGCCTGCTCTGCAGGTAGGAGCCGGCCGACCAGCCGAGCGCACCGGTGGTCAGCGCGATGCCCGCGGCCGTGGTGCCGAAGGAATTGACCTCTTGCAGGGCGAGCGGGATGAAGGCGTTGACGCCGAAGAAGGAGGCCGAGAACAGGCCGCGCATCATCACGGCGGTCGGCAGCCCACGCCCGAACCGGAGCGCGCCGATGGGCAGCAGCCTGATCAGGCCGTACAGGAGCGTGGCCAGGCCCACCGCGCAGCCGAGCAGGGCGAGCAGCGGCTGGGCGTGCAGGTTGTCCACCCCGTACAGCAGCACGCCGGCTCCGGCGGCGGTGGCGCTGGCGGCCACGGTCATGGCCAGCGGGCGGGAGCGACGGCCCTGCGGCGGCGTCGTCTCCTCGTCGGTGGCGCGCCGCTTCAGCGAGGGGGCGAGCATGATCAGGGCGGGCACCACGAGCGGGATGATGCCGTAGAAGACCCAGCGCCAGCCCCAGGTGTCGGAGACGACACCGGCGACGGCGGGGCCGACCATGGCGGGCACCACCCAGGCTGCCGACAGCGCGGCGAAGATGCGCGGCCGCACGTCGGCGGGGTAGACGCGGGCGATCATGACGTAGAGGGCCACGATGGTGGGCCCGGCGCCGAGCCCCTGTACGGCCCGGGCCACCAGGAAGAGCTCCGCGTTGTGCGATGCGCCCGCCAGGCCCATGCCGAGCACGAAGAGCACCAGTCCGGCGAGGAACGGCAGCGCGTAACCCCGGTGGTCCGCCCACAGTCCCGCCACCACGTTGGCGAACAGGCTGGCGATGAGGAAGGCGGAGAAGCTCACGCCGTACAGGTTCAGCGCGTTGAGATCGGTGGAGACGGCCGGCATGACCACGCCGACCGACATGCCCTCGAAGGCGACCAGCGTGACCACGAGCAGGATGCCGATGGTGGCGATGCGGTAGGGGTGACCGAAGATGCGAGGGGAATCGTGGGGAGCGTCTAGGGCCTTTGCTACTGTCACCTGGATAGCTTAGTCGCGCCCCTCACTCGGTAGGCCGCCCACATGTGACGCATCCGTTCGGCCTGGCCGGGGGTGAACTCGCGCATGCACCGGTCCTGCGCGTAGTCCATGAAGTTGTGCACCCCGTCCTGGCCGGACCGCGGGCAACTGTCCTGGGCGGCGGGGCAGCCGTTGGCCGGCCTGACCTGGGGTGGCGTGTCCGGGATGCCGTCGCCGGGCTCCTCGCAGCCGTTCTCGAAGGGGTGGAACAGGCCGAGCCAGTGGCCGATCTCGTGCACGACGGTGAAGCCGCGGTCGTAGCCGGGCAGTGAGCCGCCGGGCAGGCCGCGCCAGTCGGCGACCACGCCGTCGAGGGCGGGCTCGCCGTCGTACCAGTAGGGGTAGGCGGCGAAGCCGAGCACCAGGTCGCCGAGCTGGGCGAGGTAGAGGTTCAGCGTCTCGGGGCCGCCCTTGCGCAGCGCGCTCTTCATGGCGCGCTCGTGGGTGATGGGATCGGTGAACCAGCGGGCGTTCCGCGTGACGGAGATGCCCTTCAGGCGGAAGCGCACACCGGTGTCGACGCCGCCGAACCTGCCGCCGTAGGCGGCGTTGAGCGTACCGAGTTGAGCTCTGATGGCGCTGTCCGGCGCCCTGGAGACGCCGTCGGTGATGACGTGCACCCAGGTCGGCACCGTGAGCCGGGCCGGCGGCGTGACCCCGCGCAGCCGCCTGGCGAGCTCGGCGCCGACCGTGGCCACATCCCCGGGCGCGGGCGACCGCGGCTCAGGCGACCGCGGCTCTGGCGCCTGGGGCTCGGAAAGGCGCGGCGTGGAAGAGCGCGGCGCGACCCACCGCTGCTCAGAAAAGCGCGTCCGATGCTCAGGAGAGGGCGGCCGATGCCCGGAAGAGAGCGGCCGATGCTCAGGAGTGGGCGGTCGGCCGGCGAGCGGGGACGCGGCACAGCCGGCGGCCGCGGCGGCCGGCCGGATCGGCGTGAGGAGCCCGGTCGCGAGCACGCATGCGAACAAGACGGCGGTCGCGCGCCGGGCCATGCAACCCCCAGTGACGGTCCGAGCTGGTCTGCATACAGACCGTAGCCCTACCTGGGGCGGTCACCCGTCAACAACACTCACTGCTTCTTGTCGTCGCCCTTGCCGCCACCGACCGGCAGACCCTCATAGATCTCCTTGCACTCCGGACAGACCGGGTACTTCTTGGGGTCGCGGCTCGGCACCCAGATCTTGCCGCACAGCGCGCGGATGGGCGTGCCCGACACCATCGACTCGGTGATCTTGTGCTTGTCCGCGTAGTGGGCGAACCGTTCGTGGTCGCCGTCGCCGTGCGACGTCTGCGGACGGGTCTCCTGCTCGGGAAGGATCTTCGTGCTCACGCCACCGAGTCTATGCCTGCCGACGACCTGTCCCGTTCACGGACAGCGCAACGGCTCCCGCCGAAGCGAGAGCCGTCGCCGAGCCGTTGCCGAGCCGAAAAGATCAACCGACGTGCAGCGGAGCGTCCTCGATCTTGCGCCCGCTCTTGACGAACAGGGCCAGGACCGCCGTCAGCAGCGCGACGCCGGTGCTCACCAGGAAGGCCAGGTGCATGCCGTCCATGAACGCGTTGCTCACGGCCGGGCCGACCACCTGGGCGAACTCCGCGGGCAGGCCCGGCGGCAGCCCGCCGAACGCGGCCGCCTTCTCCAGCCCGGCCAGCTGGTCCGGCGGGATCGTCCCGGCCGCCGCACCGAGGTGCTCGGGCAGCGAGGTGGAGATCTGGGCGGCCATGACGGCGCCCAGGATCGCGGTGCCGAGCGCGCCGCCGACCTGCATGGCCGACTGCTGAAGACCGCCCGCCACGCCGCTGAGCTCCAGCGGGGCGTTGCCGACGATGATCTCCGTGGCGCCCACGAAGACCGGCGACAGGCCGAACGCCAGCACCACGAACGGGATCGCGCTCTCCACGAACGTGGCGTCCATGCTGAGCTGGGACATCAGGAACATCGCGAGCGCGGTCACCACCAGGCCCGTGGTCATGGTGATCTTCGGTCCGAGCTTGCCGATCGCGAAGCCGGCCAGCGGCGAGGCCACGATCATGCCGGCGCTCATCGGCAGCATGCGCAGGCCCGCCTCCAGCGGGGTCAGGCCGTGCACGCCCTGGAAGAAGAAGCCCAGGAAGAACATCGCGCCGAACATCGCGAAGGCGACCATCATCATCAGCACCGTGCCGATGGAGATGGAGGGGTTGGCGAACAGCGACAGCGGCACCAGCGGCTGCCTGGCCCGGCTCTGCCAGAAGATGAAGCCCGCCATCAGCACCGCGAACGCGGCCATGAAGCCCAGCGTCGTGGAGTCGCCCCAGCCCCACTCGGGGGCCTTGATGATGGTCCAGACGAGCGCGAACATCGCGCCGGACAGCAGCACCACGCCGCCCCAGTCGATCCTGGCCAGCACCTTGACCGGGCTCTCCTTGATGAGGAAGACGCCCAGGAGCAGGGCGATGATCCCCACCGGTGCGTTGATGAAGAACACCGACTCCCAGCTCACGTTCTCCACCAGCACGCCGCCCACGATCGGGCCGGCCGCGCTGGACAGGCCGATGATGGCACCCCACGCCCCCATCGCCTGGTTGAGCTTCTCACCGGGGAACGCGCCGCGCAGCAGGGCCAGCGCCGCAGGCTGCAGCAGCGCGCCGAACAGGCCCTGGAGCACGCGCAGGCCGATCAGCGCGCCGACCGGCGACAGACCGGGGATGATCTCGGCCAGCTCCTGGCTGAAACCGATGCCGACGGAGACGAGGGCGAAGCCGCCGACACCGATGAGGAAGATCCGCTTGTGCCCGAAGAGGTCGCCCAGTTTGCCCGCGGTGATCAGAAAGACCGCCAGCGCCAGCAGGTAGCCGCTGGTCACCCACTGCAAGTCCGCCAGGGAGGCGCCCAGGTCGGTCTGAATCACCGGATTGGCGATGCCGACCACGGTGCCGTCGAGCATCACCATGATCACGCCAAGGCTGACCGCCAGCAGCACCAACCATGGGTTGCCGCCGGTCCCCGCCTTCTCCGGTGACGACGGTGCGTCGACCGTCGCTTGAGCCATGAAGTCCCCCTAGTACATCTCGCCCCATACCGGGGCATACGTCCGTAAGCCTCGGGCAATATATGTCAGACCCTGCCACATGACAAATGGGTTTTAATAGGCACTCGCCGACTTGTGGCAGAATGTGACAGGAAGATGTCGAGGGAGTGACGCGCGTGGGACTAAGGGAACGCAAGAAGGAGAAAACGCGGCTCGCACTGATGGACGCCGCGCTCGATCTGTTCCTCGAACAAGGGTACGACTCGACCACCGTGGATCAGATAGCGGGGGCCGTCGACGTCTCGCCGCGGACCTTCTTCCGCTACTTCACCAGCAAGGACCACCTCGTCTACTGGTATCACGACCAGAACGAGGAGACGATGCTGGAGACCCTCGCGAGCAGACCTCCCGGCGAGCCCCCCTTCGCGTCCATGACCCACGCCCTGCGCGCCCTGCTGCAGGACATGCGGGACGCAACGCCGACGGACACGGAAAGATTCCTCAAGGTACGGCGACTCATGGACGCCACTCCCCAGCTGGCCGCCCACTGGATCGGCCGATCCGTCGAGACCGAGCGCCGCCTGGTCGAGGCGATCGCCACCCGCAGGGGCGTGGATCCCGATCCCCTCTCGCACCTGATCGTGACGTTCGCCCTGGCGGCCATGCGGGTCGGTTTCGAGTGCCGCCCGACCGACCAGGGCGGCGTACAGGAGATGGCGAGCCGCATCGAGGAGACCCTGCGGCTCGTGGAGCGCTCACTGCGGCCGGGCTGGGACGCCTAGTTCATCGTGGGATCGTCCGGGCAGGTCGCCACGAACGCCAGCTCCCCCTTCTGCCGCCGCAGCACGTGGCGCCAGAGCGCCCCCGGATCGGTGTGAAAAGTGTCACCCACCTCCGAGTCCACGATGTACCACGCGCCCTCGGCGATCTCGCTCTCCAACTGCCCCGCCGTCCAGCCCGCGTAGCCGGCGAAGATGCGCATCTGCGCGATCTCCCCCTGCAGGATCTCGGGCGGCGCGTCCAGATCGACCGTGCCCAGCCGCGACACGGCGGGGGTGCCCGAGTGCAGTCTGCGCCAGCCCAGCGGCTCCTCGCCACTGGGCACCGCGGCCAGCGCCAGCGCGCTGTCGGTCTGTACGGGCCCGCCCTCGAAGAGCACCGAAGGACCGGTCACCAGCGGGTCCCACACCGGCAGCACCTGGGTCACCGAGATGTCGCTCGGCCGGTTGAGCACCACGCCGAGGGTGCCGCCGCCGAGATCGTGCTCAAGGATCAGCACGACGCTACGCCGGAAATTGGGATCGTCCAGAAGCGGCGTCGCCACCAACAACCCGCCGACGTAGATCGCTTCCGCCATACCTCCATCATGAAGGGTCAACCGGGCTTCTCGCTCCCCCAGTCGGCCGATGTTACTTTCTGTAGTCAAATGGGCACTGTACAGACAAAGATCGTCACATCGTCACGCTCGGGAGGAGCCATGCGCATCGGAGCCCGTCTCGCCCTGGCCGCCGTACCGCTGAGCATGACCTTCTTCCTGCCCGCCGCCGCGTGGGCCTGGCCGGACTCCGACGCCGGCGACCCGTTCACGATGACGACCTACAAGGTCTCCTGCCACTCCGGCACCGTACGCGTCACCCTGCGCAACCAGACCCGCCAGCTCGCCCGGTTCGACCTGCGCGCCGACTCCTCCTCCATCGCCACGGGCTCGATCCCCGCCCGCAAGACCCTCAGCAGACAGGTCAAGGTCCGCTCCGGCAGCAGCGTCGAGATCGAGGCGTACTCCGTCAAACCGCCCGGCGCGGACACCCTGATCGACTCCACCCGGGTGCGCAACGACTGCCCCTGGGGCCACCACCGCGACCGTCTGCCCTTCACCGGGCCTCCCGTGGACCTGATGGCCAAGCTCGCCACCGCGGGCGGCCTGGTCCTCACCGGCGGCATCGTGTGGTGGTACGGCACCTTGTGGCCGCGCTCCGGCCGCGCGCCGCTGGAAGAGCGTCTCGTCCGGCTCAGCCGCCCGGAGCGCCGATGAAGGCGCCGGCCCTGGCGGCGGCCAGGGCCCGCGCGGCCGCCCGCTCGGCGACGACCTCGTCCACCGGCTCCCTGGTCACCACCAGCCGGTAGTACAGCGGCGCCGAGACGGCCCGGATCAGCTCCGGCCCGTCCGTACCCTCGGGCAGCTCTCCCCGGCCCACCGCGGCGTCCACGACCTCCGCCCATTCGGCGATCCGGCGGGTGTAGAAGGCCCGCAGCGCGGTGGCCGCCTCCTCGTTACAGGTGGCCGCCGCGATGACCGCCTGGAAGGTGGCGCCGAGGCGCGGGTCGTTGACGGCGCCCAGGACGCTGAGCGCGTTGGCCCGCAGGGCGTCGTCGATGCCGCCGGTGTCCGGCGGCGGGGCGGACTGCTCGGCCAACTCGGTCATGAGGTCGGTGACCAGGCGGGCGGCGGTGCCCCAGCGGCGGTAGACGGTGGTCTTCCCCACGCCCGCCCGAGCGGCCACCTGGTCCATGCCGAGGCCGTCGAAGCCGCGCTCGACCAGCTCGTCCTGGGTCGCCTGGAGCACGGCCGCACGCACCTTCGCCGTACGACCGCCGGGGCGAACCGTCCCGGCCAAACGGGACTCTTGTTCCATTAATTCTCCCTACGTGCTAACGTCACCGCCATCTTAACGGAACAAATTACCCATTAGGGGGATGGCGTGACCGTACTGAACGAACCGTCGAAGCGGGCGTCCCGGATGAGCGCCCGCCAACGACTGATTCTCCTGCTGCTGCTCGGGTCGCAGTTCATGCTCGCCGTCGACTTCTCCATCCTGAACGTCGCGCTGCCGGTGATCGGCACGGGACTGGGCTTCGAACTGGCCGCCCTGCAATGGGTGGCGACCACGTTCGCGCTGGCCGCGGCCGGGTTCACGCTGCTGTTCGGGCGGATCGCCGACCTGTTCGGGCGGCGCCGGCTGTTCCTCGCCGGGATGGCGCTGCTCGGCCTGTCCTCGCTGGCCGGCGGCCTGGCCACCTCGCCCACCATGCTGCTCGTCGCCCGCGTCGCCCAGGGCCTGGCCACGGCCATCGTCACGCCCGCCGGCCTGGCCCTGCTGACCACCTCGTTCCCGGAAGGGCCGCTGCGGGCCAGGGCTCTCGGGCTGAACGGCGCGCTGATGTCGGCCGGCTTCACCTCCGGCGCGATCCTCGGCGGCCTGCTCACCGAGCTGCTGAGCTGGCGCTGGGCCTTCTTCGTCAACGTGCCCGTGGCCCTGGCCGTGCTGGTCGCGGCGCCCCTGGTGCTGACCGAGAGCCGGCCCGCGCGGCGGCCGAAGATGGACCTGCCCGGCGCCGTGACGGTGACCGCCGGCCTGCTCGCCCTGGTCTACGGGCTCACCCGGGCCGGCGAGCACGGCTTCGCCGACCCCGTCGCGCTCGGCGGGCTGGCCGCCGGAGCGGTGCTGCTGGTCGCGTTCTGGTTCGTCGAACGGCGGGCCGCCTCGCCACTGGTGCCGGTGACCATCCTGGCCAGGTCCACCGTCAAGTGGGGCAACCTCGCGGGCCTGGTCGCGTTCGCCACCGAGACCTCGCTGGTCTTTCTCCTGACGCTCTATCTGCAGAAGGTCCTCGGCTACTCGGCGCTGGCCACCGGCCTGTCGTTCGGCGTGCTCGGGATCGGCACCGTGCTCGGCGGCGTCATCGCCCCGCGGGTGCTGGCCAGGACCGGCACCGGCCGGGGCATGACCGTCGCCTTCGCCGTGCAGGCCGCCGCCACCGCGTCCCTGGCCCTGCTCGGCGCCGGGTCCGGATGGATCTGGCTGCTGCTGGTGGCCACCTTCGTCGGCGGCGTGGGCAACATGGTGGCGATCGTGGCCTTCATGATCACCGCCACCTCCGGCCTGCCCGACTCCGAGCAGGGCCTGGCCACCGGCCTGGCCACGATGACTCAGCAGGTCGGCATCACGATGGGCATCCCGATCATGAGCGCGGTGGTCACCGCCGCCATGGGCACGGTGCTCCAGGGGGTGATCGTGGCCATCCTGGTCAACGCCGCCCTCGCCCTCGCGGGGGTCCTCATCCGGACCCGGGCGAGCACCCCCTGAACGACGACCGCCCGGACCCACCGGGGCAGGGCGGCGTCCGGGCTGTGTCCGGGTCGTGTCCGGGTTACGCCTCGGTGAAGCCCCGGGCGCGGCCGCCCGCCGACTCGCGCACCGCCGCCGCCACCGCGGAGGCGACGTCGGGGTGGAAGACGCTCGGGATGATGTAGTTGGGCCCGAGCTCCTCCGGCGTGACCACGGCGGCGAGAGCGCCGGCCGCGGCCAGGAGCATCTCCGAGGTGACGATGTTGGCCTGGGCGTCCAGCAGCCCGCGGAAGACGCCCGGGAACGCCAGCACGTTGTTGATCTGGTTGGGGTAGTCGGAGCGGCCGGTGGCGACCACCGCGGCGTACTCGCGGGCGTCGTCGGGCGAGACCTCGGGCTCCGGGTTGGCCAGCGCGAAGACGACCGCGCCCGGGGCCATGGTGGCGATGTCGTCGCCGGTCAGGATGCCGGGCGCCGAGACGCCCACGAACACGTCGGCGCCCTTGACCGCGCCGCGCAGGTCACCGGAGTAGCCCTCGGCGTTGGTGTGCTCGGCGATCCACCGCAGCGACTCGTCGAGGTCGTCGCGGTCCCGGTGCACGGCGCCGAGATAGTCGCAGACCACCACGTTGCGGGCGCCGGCCGCCAGCAGCAGCCGCAGCACGGCGTTGCCCGCCGCGCCCGCGCCCGCCATGGTGATCCGGACGTCCTCGATCTTCTTGTCGACCACGCGCAGCGCGTTGGTCATCGCCGCGACCACGCAGATGGCCGTGCCGTGCTGGTCGTCGTGGAAGACCGGGATGTCGAGCAGCTCGCGCAGCCGCCGCTCCACCTCGAAGCAGCGCGGCGCGCCGATGTCCTCCAGGTTGATGCCGCCGAAGCCGGGCGCGATGAGCTGCACCGTGCGCACGATCTCGTCCACGTCCTGCGTGTCGAGGCAGATCGGCCAGGCGTCGATCCCGGCGAAGCGTTTGAACAGCGCCGCCTTGCCCTCCATGACCGGCAGCGCGGCCTCCGGGCCGATGTTGCCCAGCCCGAGCACGGCCGAGCCGTCGGTGACCACGGCCACGCTGTTGCGCTTGATGGTCAGCCGGCGCGCGTCCTCCTTGTTGCGGGCGATCGCCATCGACACCCGTGCGACGCCCGGCGTGTAGGCCATCGAGAGGTCGTCGCGGTTGCGCAGCGGCACCTTCGACTTCATCTCGATCTTGCCGCCGAGGTGCATGAGGAAGGTGCGGTCGGAGACCTTGTGGATGACGACGCCCTCGACGGCCTCGAGCTGGTCCACGATGGCCTGGGCGTGATCGGTGTCACGCGCCGCGCACGTCACGTCGATGCGCAGCTTTTCGTGGCCTGCGTTGGTGACGTCGAGAGCGGTGACCACCCCGCCGGCCGACTCTACGGCGTGCGTGAGCTGGCTGACGGCTTTGCCGCCGGCCGGCACCTCAAGCCGCACAGTAATGGAGTACGACACACTGGGGACGGTCGCCACGTCAATCGCTCCTTCGCGCCTGACCGAGAAGTCCTCCCATGGTAGAGGTGTTCTGGTCATCCCAGCGCCTCGGCCGCCGAGACGATCAGATCGACACAGGTCGCGACAGGGATGGCCGTGCTGTCGAGCACCAGGTGATAGAGCGAGACGTCGGCCGGATCGCGCCGGTAGAAATGGCGGACGTAGGCGACGCGCGCCCGGTCGTTGTCCTCGATGATCTTGCGCGCCCCGCGCTCGCTCAGCCCGCCGAGCGTGGCGGTCTGCCTGATCCGGCGCGCGAGCGGGGCGTCGAGCCTGACGTGCAGGGCGCCGGGATGGTCGGCGAGCAGAACGGCCCCGCCCCGGCCCAGGAAGACGCCCCCCTGCGCGCGGGCGGTCTCCACCAGGATCCGCTCGGTGTGGCGGACGAACTCCTCCGGCGCGTGTGGCAGCGCGCCGGGAACGTACATGTCGACACCGCCGAAAGTGACGGTCGGCAGCCGCATCGCGCTGAACAGCAGCCTGCCGAGACCGTGCTCGGCCCGGTCGTCATGGGCCAGCGCCTCTTCCAGAGTGCAGCCCAGCTCCTGCGCGACGGCGCCGGCGATGGCGCGGTCGACGAAGGGCACGCCCAGGCTCTCCGCCACGGCCGGCCCGATGTGGCCGCCGGCCGTGCCGTACGTCGCGGAAATCGTGACGACCCGCATATCCCCAGGTTAGAACAGGGCGTTCGACAATGCTCTACGCGCCCGGGCCAGAGAGGGGTCCTCGCCGGGCAGCGCCTCGAACAGCCCCAGCAGATGACGCCTGGCCCTGTCCCGATCGTCGCCCGAGGTGCGCTTGACCACCGCGATGATCCGGTCGAAGGCCTCGTCCACCGAGCCGGACAGCATCTCCAGGTCGGCCGCCAGCAGCTGCGCGTCGAGGTCGGCGGGGTCCTGCAGCCGCCGCTGGACGTCGGCCGGGTCGGCGTCGGCCGTCCGGCTGATCAGGCGGACGCCGGCCAGGCCCATCTTGGCGTCCTCGTTGCCCGGCACCCGGGCCAGCAGCCGCTCGTAGGCCGCCGCGGCCGCGTCCAGGTCGCCCTGCTCGATGGCCTCCTCGGCCGCCACCAGGTCGGGATCGGCCGGCGGCTCCTGCGGCCCCTCCGCCTCCTCCTGGCCGTCGGCCGGCGGCCGGGCGTCGGGGTTGGCCTGGTAGAACTGCTCGACCGCGCCCATCAGCTCGTCGAGCCAGCGGCGCACCTCCTGCTCCGGCAGCACCTGCTGGAAGCCGGTGACGGCCTGCCCCTGGAAGATGGCCAGCACGGTCGGCACCGCCTGCACCCGCAGCGCCTGCGCGATCTGCGGGCTGGCATCGACGTTGATCTTGGCGAGCACCGCCCGGTTGCCCAGCCCGCCGACCACTTTCTCCAGCACGGGGCTGAGCTGGGCGCTGCCCGGGGCCCGGGGCGACCAGAGGTCGAGGATGACGGGCACGGTCATCGAACGATCGATGACGTCGGTCGAGAACGTCTCCTCGGTCACGTCGACGACCGAGGCCGACGAGGCCGCCTGTGGCCCCGTGGCCTCCCGTCGGGTCTGCGCGTCCAGTGCCTGCTTGCGCGCGCCCAGATCGATGGCTCCGTAGAGCGATCCGGGCCTAGAGAAGTCCGCCATGCTCCTCATCTTGCCGCATGGCGGAACCGGGGAAGTCACCCGCCGCCACCCGGAGCGTGCGCAACTGGTCGAACATGTCCCGCAACGCGTCCTCGTCGTACATCGACAGGCCGAAGTCGGCCGCCATCAGATCGGCCGTCGCATGCCGTACGACGTCACGACCCGCTTCGGTGATCTCGGCGAGCACCCCGCGCCCGTCACGAGGATTGGGCATGCGCCGGACCAGGCCGGATCTCTCGAGCCTGTCAACGGTGTTCGTGACGCTGGTCGGGTGCACCATCAGCCGCTCCCCGATTTTCCAAAGCGGCAGCGCCCCCGTCCTGCTGAAGGTCAACAGCACCAACGCCTCGTACCTGGCGAAGGTCAAGTCGTAGGGCTTCAGGAGCGAGTCAAGTTGCGACAGCAGGATCTGATGCGCTCTCATGATCGACGTGACGGCGGCCATGGCAGAAGAGGGGCCGAAGTGAACGCGCCAGGTCTCCGCGGCTCGGTCGATGGGATCGAACGGCAGGTTGAGCGGCTTGGGCTGCGACACAGCGCTACCGTAGCGCGCTGCTCGTCCAGGTTCGTGCGCTTACGGAGAGCCATCGGATTCGCCGCTTGGCCAAGAATCCGGGCGTCAATCATCACGCTCAGTTATGGTTCTCGCATCGAATGGTGACGGGGAAGCCAAGTCCATCAGCCGTGGGGACGGCCGGACTCGGCGTTTTCGCCGCACCGACGGGGCACGGGGGGTGCTTGGTGAACTTCAACGGGAAAACGGGTGCGTGAGCACACGGGCGTTTCACGCGAGGAGCTGAAGCAGAGCGCGGCGGTCACGGTCGCCGTGCTCCTCGCTCTCGGCCTGGCCGCGGCGTGGAGCGTCCTGATCCCTGGCGTCGACGCGTGGGAGAACATCGTGGCGGCGGTCATCGGCTCGCTCAGGCTGACCGGACCCGTCGCCGCCGCCTTCGCCGCCTGGGTGGCCCTGCGCAAGCGCAGGGCGCTGCGCGACCGCCCGCTGACGACCTGGAAGGCGTTGAAGGCGCCGCTGGCCATCATGCTGGTGGTGCTGGGCTCGTTCGCCGCCACCGTGCTGGTGCTGGCCGTCAAGACCGTGCTCACCGAGCAGTCGGGCCGGCTGAGCCTGTCCGGCCTGGGCATGGGCATGGCCGGGCTGGCCCTCTACTCCGTGATCGGCTGGGTGGCCGGCTGGTCGCTGCCGAGCGCGGTCACCCCGCCGCTGGCCGGGATCGCCTGCTACGCGCTGTTCAGCTGGCTGGCCGACGGCGAGAGCTGGGCCGACCGGCTGGCTCCCGGCACGGGCGAGCCGTACGACCTCTTCCAGGGGTTGAGCGGGACGATCTTCCTTGACCAGATCATCTGGCTGCTCGGCGTCACGGGAGCCCTGCTGCTCGGCTGGGCCGCGCTGGTGACCAGGCAGGCCCTCGTGCTGGCCTGCGCGCTGCTGGCGGTGCTGGCGGCCGGCACGGGCGTGGCGCGGGTGCTGGCCGAGCCGCAGCCGGCGGCGGCGCAGGAGATCGCCTACAGCTGCCAGGAGTGGCCCATCACGGTCTGCGTGCACCCCGGCATGCGGGCGGGGCTGACGGAGCTCGGCGCCGCCTTCACCGAGATCGCCTCGCGCCTGGCGGAGACGCCCGCCGCCTTCACCCGGGTCGAGCAGCGCCCGCTCGACGACCCGCTCCAGCCGTCCAGCGGACTGGCGCCGATCCACCTGCCGGACCTGTCGGCCGGGTTCGCCGACGAGGCCGCGCACGAGTACATCGACTCGCTGGCGGCCCGGTGCCCCGGCAGCCCTGCGGACGGCTACCGGGAGATCGTGATGGCCTGGCTGCGCGGGGAGCCGCTGCCCGGCGGGCCGCTGCTGGAGCACGAGTACGCGGCGGCCTGGTTCTCCGGGCTCAACGAGCACCAGCGCCGTGAGTGGCTGCGCATGTTCTTCAGCGACTTCCAGGCGTGCAAGCTGTCCAGCACGCACTTCGGCGGGGGCCCCGCGGGAGCCGCCACCCAGCCGGCCGCACCGGCCGCCACCCAGGTGCGTGAGGAGAGCGCGCCCCAGGTCTACCCGGTCTACCCCGACCCCAGCGACCAGCCCTCGGCCAATTGGGGACCGAATATGTCACCTCAAGGCTGGCAATGATGATCGCCCTTCGGGTAGTCAGACACCATGACGACTTCCCAGACGGCGGATCCCGCAGTGTCTCCACGGCGCCGCCGCAGGTGGCGATATCTCGCGGCCCTGCTGGTCGCGTTGGTTCTGCTCGTGGTGGGTGGCCGCCTGGCCTGGACCTGGCTCAATCCGATGGGCGAGCAGACCGTCGACCGCAGCCAGCCGGTCCTGCTGGAGTCCATCAAGGACCTGAGCCGGTTCGTGGGCGCGACGGGCAGCTTCCAGGTGGTGGTGGACCTGGAGAAGGACGCCAACTTCCTGCCGGACGCGATCAAGGGCACCAGGACGCTGTTCGTCGGCGCGGGCGGCGTGGACGCCTACACCGACTTCTCGGGCCTGGGCAAGGACGCGGTGACGGTGTCCGAGGACCGCACCCAGGCCACCGTCCGCCTGCCGCGCGCCCAGCTCGAGAAGCCCAGCCTGAACAACTCGCGCTCGTACGTCTTCGCCCACCAGCGCGGGCTGTTCGACCGGGTGCAGGACTTCCTGTCGGCCTCGCCGAGCGACCAGCGTGAGCTCTACCTGCTGGCGGAGAAGAAGATCAGCGAGGCGGCCGTCTCCAGCGACCTGCGCGCCCGCGCCGACGCCAACACCAGGACGATGCTCGAAGGGATGCTCAAGTCCCTCGGGTTCACCAAGGTGACGGTGAAGTTCACCGACGAGCCGTGAGGGTCCTAGTGCCCTTCTCCCCTGCCTAGGCACCTACTCAGGCGTCCGCCCCCGCACAGATAAGGCATCCGCCCGATGTGCGGGGGCGGCCCTTAGGACGACTCTTGAGAGTGCAGGCAGAGAAGAACGCACAGCACAGGAGCTTTCGATGAACGCCGAGTTCGAGTACACCGTCATGCAGAACCACGCGAAGGAACTGCGCGAGGCAGCCGCCGAGCACCGCCGGGTGCGCGAGGCGCTGAAGGGCCGCCGGGACGAGCGCCGGCACCGCTCCTTCCTCGCCAGGTTCCTGTCCGCGTGACCGCCACCACGACGCCCGGCCGCACCCTCCCTCGCGGCCGGGCGCATCGACCTCCCTAGCTCGGTACGCGGATGACGAGCGCGTCGCCCTGGCCGCCGCCGCCGCACAGCCCGGCCGCGCCGAGGCCGCCGCCGCGCCGCTTGAGCTCGTACGCGAGGCTGAGGACGATGCGCGCGCCCGAGGCGCCGATCGGGTGGCCGAGCGCGATGCCGCCACCGTTGACGTTCACGATGTCCATCGGTACGCCGAGCTCCTTGACCGACTGGATCACCACGCTGGCGAACGCCTCGTTGATCTCCACCAGGTCCAGGTCCGCCGCCGTCCGCCCCTGCTTGGCCAGGGCCTGCTTGATGGCGTTGGCCGGCTGCGACTGCAGTGAGGTGTCCGGGCCGGCCACGTTTCCGTGCCGGCCGATCTCCGCCAGCCACGGCAGGC
Organism: Nonomuraea glycinis; assembly: GCF_035920485.1. Lineage (GTDB taxonomy): Bacteria > Actinomycetota > Actinomycetes > Streptosporangiales > Streptosporangiaceae > Nonomuraea > Nonomuraea glycinis. Next base: position 4,801,684 of record NZ_CP109166.1, on the reverse strand, counting down.
CGAGCTCTTCCGCCTTCGCCCTGGACATGACCACGACCGCGCAGGCGCCGTCGGAGATCTGCGAGGCCGAGCCGGCCGTGATCGTGCCGTCGGCGGCGAACGCGGGCCGCAGCCGGGCCAGGGTCTCCGCCGTGGTGTCGCCGCGTACGCCCTCGTCCTCCTTGACGACCACCGGCTCACCGCGGCGCTGCGGGATCTCCACCGGCACGATCTCGGCGTCGAACGCGCCGTTCTTGGCGGCCGCCGCCGCGAGCTGGTGGGAGCGGGCCGACACCGCGTCCTGCTCCTCGCGGCCGATGCTCAGGCGGGTGTTGTGACGCTCGGTCGACTCGCCCATCGCGCACTGGTCGAACGCGCAGAACAGGCCGTCGTGGGCCATCGAGTCGACCACGTCCGCGCCGCCGTACTTGACGCCCTTGCGCAGGCCCGGCAGCAGGTGCGGGGCGTTCGTCATCGACTCCATGCCGCCCGCGACCACGATGTCGAACTCGCCGGCGCGGATGAGCTGGTCGGCCAGGGCGATGGCGTCCAGGCCCGACAGGCAGACCTTGTTGATCGTGATCGACGGGACGGTCATCGGGATGCCCGCCTTGACCGCGGCCTGGCGGGAGGGGATCTGGCCCGCCCCGGCCTGGAGCACCTGGCCCATGATCACGTACTCGACAGCCTCGGGGGCCACGCCGGCACGCTCCAGGGCCGCCTTGATGGCGATGCCGCCGAGCTCCACCGCCGACAGCCCGGACAGGGCGCCGAGCAGTTTGCCGATGGGCGTGCGCGCCCCGGCGACGATCACAGAACCGGACACCGGATCGGACATGGCAGGGGCCTCCTGATGCGAGCGTGGGGTTGTTTGACACCATACCCACGGGTAGCACGTTGCTCGCTATGGAGGTAGGCCACACATGTTCATGCGCATCGACCACATCGCAATCGCTTGCCACGACCTCGAGGCGAAGATCAAGCTGTTCTGCGAGACGTTCGAGCTGACCGTCGTGGCCCGCGAGATCAACGAGGAGCAGGGCGTCAAGGAGGCCATGCTGAAGATCGCCGACGGCGAGAGCGGGAGCTCCTACATTCAGCTTCTCGAACCGCTGTCGCCCGATTCTCCCGTGGGAAAATTCCTGGCCAAGCGAGGTGAGGGACTCCATCACGTGGCTTTCGGGGTTCCCGACGTGGCCGAGGCAATGGATAAGATCAGTGCAAAGGGCGTAAGGCTGCTCGACGAGCGTCCCAGGCATGGCTCGATGGGTTCGGAAATCGCGTTTCTCCACCCCAAAGACCTTGGAGGAACACTCACGGAGCTCGTTCAAGCGGCCGCGCCCCGGTAAACGCAAGAATCGTTCGTTAGTAACTAGTTACGCAGAAACCCGGACGGGGCTTCGAACGCGGCAAGGGCGGAGTACGCTGGCCTTCCACCGGACAAGGAGCCTGCCGCATGGCACGGGCTCCTGGCTCGGGTGCCCCGAACCCCCCGTCCGGCCCGTGTAGCCGTCTCGACAACCCAGGATCGAGCCTCCATGCAGTCCGACATCGACGCCCAGCTCAACAATTTCTTCGAGGACGCCCCAGCTCGCGAATTCGACGTCGTCCTCCGCGGCTATGACCGGCACCAGGTCCATGACCACCTGAAGCAGATCGACGCCGATCTGCGCCAGTCCCGCGAGCAGGTCACCTCCCTACAGCGAGACCTGTCCGACTCCCAGCGCCAGCTGCAGGAGCAGGAACGCCCCACCTACTCCGGTCTGGGCGCCCGCATCGAGCAGCTGCTCAGACTCGCCGAGGAGCAGGCCACCGAGCTCGTCCAGGCCGCCAGGTCGGAGGCCAACGAGATCAAGGCCGCCGCCAAGGTGGACGCGGCCGACATGCGGGCAGCCGCCGAGGCCGAGGCCGCTGACAAGCGCGCCCTGGCCACGCGCGAGAGCGAAGAGATGCGCACCAGCGCGGAGCGCGATGCCGAGGAGATCCGCTCGACCGCCCGCCGGGAGGCCGACGAGCTGACCGCCACCACCGAGCGCGAGGTCGCCAAGCTGCGGGCCACGGCCGACCACGAGGTCGCCGAGAAGCGCGCGGACGCCGAGCGCGAGATCGCCAAGCTGCGCACCACCACCGAGCGTGAGGTCGCCCAGCTGCGCGCCTCCACCAAGCGTGAGCGCGACGAGGTGCTGACCACCGCCAAGCGGCAGGCCGACGAGATGCGCGGGCAGGCACAGCGGGTCCTGGAGGAGTCGGAGGCCAAGCGGGCGCAGGACGAGGCGGAGTTCGAGATCCAGCTCGCGTCCAGGCGCGAGGAGGCGGAGCGCCAGGAGGCCGAGCACCACGCCAGCACGCAGGCCGCGACGCAGAAGCTCGTCGCGGAGGCCGAGCAGCGCGCCGCCACCGCCGAGTCCAGGGCCACCAAGGCGAGCCAGCAGGCCGAGCAGACCCGCCGCGAGGCCGACCTGCACGCCAAGCAGCTCGTCGCCAACGCCCGCAAGAACACCGAGCAGATCGTCTCCGAGGCCAAGGCCAGCGCCGAGACGATAGTGACCGAGGCGAAGAACGAGGCCGAGCGCACCCGCACCTCGATGCAGCGCCAGGTCGACGAGCTCACCCGCCAGCGCGACAGCATCACCAGCCACCTGGCGCAGCTGCGCCAGCTGCTCGGCGGCGCCGCGCTGCCGGGCATGGAGCCCGAGCCCGCGGTCACGGCGGCACCGCCGAAGCCCGCGCTCGCCGCTCCGGCACCGGCCAGCGAGAGGCCGTCCACTCCGGCGCCGTCGGCGCCCGCCAAGCCGGCGGGCAAGTCCGAGGACGACGCGGAGTGGTGGCAGGAGTAGCCGCCACGCGAGCGGACGACTGGGGTTAGGCAGCCACACGGGGGCTGATCGAACGACCGGACAGAGCCTGGTGACCACAAGGTCGCTAGGCTCTTTCCGTTGCGCGGCGATCAGTAGGCCGCCTCCCCGATCCCCCTGACCTGCAGGAGAGCTCGCTGTGTCCGCAGAAGTCAAGTCGGCCCCGGCCGAGGTCCACAGCCCGCCGACGCGGCCCTACGGGCTGCCCGGCAAGCCCCTGAGTCAGGGCCCGTTCCTGTTCGGCCTGGTCGGTGGCCTCGGGGTGCTGACCGCGATCGGGCTGGCGCAGATGGTCGTCAGCCTGCTGAACGTGATCATCCTGGTGGTGGTGGCGATGTTCCTCGCGGTCGGGCTGAATCCGGCCGTGGAGGCGCTGCAGCGGCGGCGGCTGAGCAGGCAGTGGGCGATCTCGATCGTGTTCGCCGGGGTGATCGTGGCCTTCGTGCTGTTCGGGCTGGCCGTGGTGCCGCCCGTCAGCCAGCAGCTGAGCGACTTCGTGGGCGCGGTGCCGGGTTACGTCACCGAGCTGTCCCAGCATCCGACGCTGCGCCAGCTGGACGCCAACTATCAGATCCTGCCGCAGCTCCCCTCGTTCGTCACCCGCACCTTGGGGCCCTCGCTGGCCACCGGCGTGGTGGGGGCGGGGCTGGTGGTGCTCGAAGGCGCGTTCACCACGGTGACCCTGCTGGTGCTCATGCTCTACTTCCTCGGATCCCTGCAGACGATCAAGGACTACCTGCTCCGGCTGGTCCCCTCCAGCCGCCGTGAGCGCACCGGGGCGATCACCGAGGAGGTCCTCAAGGGCATCGGCGGCTACGTCGCGGGCAACATCTTCATCTCCCTGATCGCGGGTGTGGTCACCTGGATCTTCCTGTCGATCGTGGGCGTGCAGTACGCGCTCGCGCTGGCCCTCATCGTCGCGCTGACGGACCTGATCCCGCTGGTGGGCGCCACGATCGGGGCGGCGGTGGTGACCGGCGTCGCGCTGCTCGGCTCACTGCCCGCGGGCATCGCCTGCGCCATCTTCTTCGTGATCTACCAGCAGGTGGAGAACTATCTGATCTACCCGCGGGTGATGAAGCGCTCGGTGGACGTGACCCCGGCCGTGACGGTCATCGCCGCCCTTTTCGGCGGCGCGCTGCTCGGCATCGTGGGCGCGCTGCTGGCCATCCCGGTGGCCGCCGCCATCGCGCTGATCATCCGGGAGATCGTCATACCGCGCCAAGCTCAGCGCTGAGGAAACGCGCCACGGCCGTGTTGAACGCCTCGGGCTGCTCGACGGCGGTCAGGTGACCGGCCTGCGCGATGATCTCCACCCTGCCGCCGGGCATCGTCCTGGCCATCGCCTCCGCGTCCGCCAGGGGCGTCAGCTCGTCCTCCTCCCCCGCCAGCACCAGCGCGGGCGCCTTCAGCGCGCCCAGCGTGCCGAAGGAGTCCGGACGCGCCGCCATGGCCCGCTGCGCCCAGGCCACCGCCTTGGGCGGCGCCGACTGCACCAACCCCTTGACCCGGCCGAACACCATGGCCCTGCGCTGCTTGGTGGTGGGCCCGATCAGCGCGGGCAGCACCTCCTTGACGAGCACCTCCCGGTCCTCGGCCAGCACCGCCTGGGCGATGCGCTCGCGGTTGGCGCGCGCGGGCTCGGCGTCGGGGCTCGCCTTCGTGCTGGCCAGGATCACGCCCAGCACCCGGTCCGGATGGCGGCGGCAGAACGCCATCGTCACATAGCCGCCCATGGACAAGCCCCCGACCACGGCGCGGTCGATGCCCTCCGCGTCGAGCACCCTGGCGACGTCGTCGGCCATCAACTCGACGGACGGCTCGTCGTCCCCCAGCGTCGATCCGCCGAAACCGCGCAGGTCCGGGGTGATCACCCGGCAGGAGGCGGCCAGCCCTTCCCGCTGAGCCAGCCACATGGCAGAGGAGAGCGGGAACGCGTGTAGCAGGACGACCGGGAGCCCGGTCCCGGCTGATCTCGTATAGAGCTGCACCACCACACGGTAGCCCTGTTAGCCGTGACAATCACCGCTTCTGTCGCGAATCAGATGGCGGTGGCGCCGCCGTCGATGAACAGGACCTGGCCCGTCATGTAGGCCGACGCGTCACCGGCCAGGAAGACCGCGGGCTGCGCCATCTCCGCCACGGTGCCCCAGCGGCGCATCGGCACGTTCGCCACCGTGGCCTGGTTGCTCGCCTCGTCCGCCCACAGGTTGCGGTTGAGCTCGGTGGCGGTCCAGCCGGGGCACAGGGCGTTGACCCGGACCCCGGACAGGGCCCACTCGACCGCCAGCGTCTTGGTCAGGGCCACCACCCCTGCCTTGGCGGCGGCGTACGGGGCGAGAAAGGGGGCGCCCAGGGCGGCGACGGAGGCGACGTTGATCACTGACCCGCTGCCGCGCTCCAGCAGGTGCGGCGCCACGGCGTGGCAGACCGCCATGGCCGAGTCGAGGTTGAGCCGCATGATCTTGTCCCAGCCGGCCAGGCGCAGATCCTTGAACTCGACGAGGAAGTTCGAGCCGCCGGCGTTGTTGACCACGATGTCGAGGTGGCCGAGCCGTTCGATCGACGCGTGCACGGCCGCGCTCGCGGCGTCGCGGTCGGTGAGGTCGGCGGGGATGACCACGGCCTGCCTGCCGAGCGCCTCGACCTCCTTGGCGACCTCGGCGAGCGCCTCGGCCGAGCGGGACACCAGGGCGACGTCCGCGCCCGCCTCGGCGTAGGCGAGCGCGATGGCCTTCCCGATCCCCTTGGAGGCCCCGGTGACCAGAGCCTTCTTGCCCTCGAGTGTGAACGCGCCCACGGTGTCTCCTCGCTCGTAACCGAACAAGATTCTATGAACACCGGGGCGCCTGCCGCCACCCTGGTCAGATCTCGGTCGGCAGCGGGTAGGAGTCGGGAGCGACGCGGCGCACGATCTCGTTCAGCACGATCCGCACGAACGGCTCGCCGACCCACAGGTGCTTGGCGCCGTCCACGCCGACGACCTCCGCCTGCGGCACCCGGGCGAAGCGGCGCCGGGCCTCCTCGGGGCGCAGGTAGTCGTCGAACTCCGGCACCAGCGCGATCAGCGGGCGGCCGAACGCCGCCCAGGCGTCCAGGTCGGCGTCCGTCGCCCTGTGCAGCGGCGGAGAGAGCAGAATGGCGCCCTCCACCAGCGGATCCTGCGCCCACTTGAGCGCCAGCTCGCTGCCGAAGGACCAGCCGATCACCCACACCCGGGGCAGGTCGTTGAACTCGGCGTACTCCAGCGCCGCGGCCACGTCGAAGCGCTCGCCCTCGCCTCCGTCGAACGCGCCCTGCGAGGTGCCGCGGTCGGAGGAGGTGCCGCGCGTGTTGAACCGGAGCACCGCCAGGTCGGCCAGGGCGGGCAGCCGGTTGGCCGCCTTCCGGTAGACATGGCTGTCCATGAAGCCGCCATGGGTGGGCAGCGGGTGCAGGGTCACCAGCGTCGCCACCGGGGGGCGCTGCTCGGGCAGGGCCAGCTCGCCGACCAGCTTCAGACCATCGCCGGTGTGCAGTTCGATCGGCTCTCGCCGGGCGGGCAGCACGCTCGCCGCGCGGATCTCCACGTCGCTCCTCATCGGGGGTTGGGGCTTACGTACCTGTCAGTAGCGGCTGCGGCCGGGGCCGCGGTCCAGTCTCTTGCGCCAGCACACCGGATGCCAGTGGCGGCGCTCCTCGTCGCCGCCCGTCCAGTCCGGCCAGGCGACCAGATGCGGCTGGCCGCCGCGGATCTCCTGGTCACAGCCCGGACAGCGGTAGTCCTTGGTGGAGGTCCCGCCGGTGAGCATACGGACCTTCCAGTCGCCGTCGGGCCACTCCTCCACCCGTTCGTTGCCGCGCGGCACGCCCAGCGGGCGGGTGGGCTCCCGGCGGCGGGCGCGGCGCGGGCTCATGCCCTGGGGAACGCGTGGACGCCGGCGGTGACCAGTTGGTCGAGCAGGGGCGCCGGCGCGTAGGCCGGCTCGCGGTATTCGGCGTACAGGGCCCGCAGCCCGTCGCGCACCACCGCGAGGCCGATGGACTCCAGCGTCTCGAACGGCCCGGCCGGGTAGCCGCAGCCCAGCCGCATGGCGGCGTCGATGTCGCCGATGGAGGCGTAGCCCGTGTCGTACATGCGCACGGCGTCGTTCAGATAGGGGTAGAGCAGCGCGTCGGTCACGAAGCCGGCCCGGTCCCGGCACGCCACCGGCGTCAGCCCGATCACCGTCATCAGGTCCCTGGCCGCCCTGGCCGCCGCCTGCGAGGTGAGCACCGTGGCAGCGAGCTCGGCGACCCGGTTGCCGACGACCCGGACGCCGACCAGCCTGGCGGGGTCCTGGAGTCGTACGGCGTGCTCGATGACCGGCCGGTCGGCAGGCCGCAGGATCACGTCCGGGTCGGCTGAGGGCTTGAATCCGGCCGTACGGAGCCGCTCGGTCAGCTCGTCGGCCCCCTCCCCGGCCATCTCGAACGTGATGACCGTGGATCTGTCCGGTTCGCGCGGGCGGGGTTCGTCACCGTGGAAGCCCCGGCCGCTCTTACGGCCGAGCAGCCGGGCGGAGACCAGCTCGCGCAGCAGCGGCGCGGGCGCGTGCCGGCGGTCCCGCGTCTCGTCGAACAGCACTCCCATCACCTCGTAGGCGGTGTCGAGGCCGATCAGGTCGATCAGCGCGAACGGCCCCATGGGCAGCCCCACGCCGAGCCGCATCGCCGCGTCGATGTCGTCCCGCCCGGCCAGGCCCTGCTCCAGGAGCACGGCGGCCTGGTTGAGGTAGGGCAGCAGCAGCCGGTTCACCACGAATCCGGCCCGGTCGCCGACCGCCACCGGCGTCTTGCCCAGCCGCCTGGCCAGCTCGGAGATCTCCGGCACCAGCGCGGGATCGGTCAGCACCGTGCTGACGACCTCGACCAGGCCCATCACCGGCGCGGGGTTGAAGAAGTGCATGCCGATCACGCGGCCCTGCCGCCCGGTGGCGGCGGCGATGGCGGTGACGGGCAGCGAGGAGGTGTTGGTGGCGAGCACGGTCTCCGGCTTGCAGACCCGGTCCAGGTCGGCGAAGAGCGAGCGCTTGTAGTCGAGGACCTCGGGGATCGCCTCCACCACCAGGTCGGCCTCGCGCAGGTCCTCCCGCGAGGTGGTGAGCGTGATCCGGCCCAGGATCGCGTCGCGCTCGCCGCCGCTCAGCTTGCCTCTGTCGACCGCCCGCTGCGTGGATCTCTCCACATGGCCGCGCCCGGTGGCCAGCGCGTCGGCGTCCGCCTCCACGCCGATCACCCGCAGCCCGGCCCGCGCGAACACCTCCGCGATGCCGGCCCCCATCGTGCCGAGCCCGACCACAGCCACCATTTCGAACGCCATACCGATAGTTTCCCAGAGCGGTAGGGTTGGCCGTCATGCGGCTGGTCATCGCGCGTTGCAGCGTGGATTACATCGGACGGCTCACGGCGCATCTGCCGATGGCGCCCAGGCTCGTGCTCATCAAGGCGGACGGCAGTGTGTCGATCCATGCCGACGATCGCGCCTTCAAGCCGCTCAACTGGATGAACCCGCCGTGCAAGCTCAAGGAGGACGGCGAGACGTGGACCGTCACGCACGGCAAGACGGGTGAGAAGCTGGTCCTGACGATGGCGGAGATCCTGCACGACTCCAGCCACGAGCTGGGCGTCGACCCGGGCCTGATCAAGGACGGCGTCGAGGCGCACCTGCAGGAGCTGCTCGCCGAGCACATCACGACGCTGGGCGACGGCTACGCCCTGATCCGCCGCGAATACATGACGGCCATCGGCCCGGTGGACATCCTGTGCCGCGACGGGGCCGGCGGCACGGTGGCGGTGGAGATCAAGCGGCGCGGCGAGATCGACGGCGTCGAGCAGCTGACCCGTTATCTGGAGCTGCTCAACCGCGATCCGCTGCTGGCGCCCGTCCGCGGCGTGTTCGCCGCGCAGGAGATCAAGCCGCAGGCCAAGGTGCTCGCCGCCGACCGCGGCATCGACTGCGTCACCCTCGACTACGCCGCCATGCGCGGCATCGAGCCGGAGAATCCGACCCTGTTCTGACCGCTCTCGTAAGCGGCGGCTTACCGGTCTATCGTGACGCCATGACGACGCTCACCTTCGAGTCCCTGAATCCGGCGACCGGTCAGGTCATCGGCAGCCATCCCAAGCAGAGCGCGCAGGCCGTGCAGGAGGCCGTCGGCAGGGCCGAGACGGCCGCGGCGTGGTGGGACCGGCTCGGCCACGCCGGGCGCAGGCGGCGGCTGCTCGACTACAAGGCGGTCGTCACCCGCCATCTGCGCGAGCTGGCCGAGCTCGTGCACCAGGAGACCGGCAAGCCGGTCGCCGACGCCTCGCTGGAGCTCGTCCTGGCGATCACGCACCTCGACTGGGCGGCGCGCAACGCGCCGAAGGTCCTCGGGCGCCGCCGGGTCTCCTCCGGGATGCTGGGCGTCAATCTGGCGGCCACGCTGGAGTATCTCCCGCTGGGGGTCGTCGGCGTGATCGGGCCGTGGAACTATCCGGTCTTCACCCCGATGGGGTCGATCGCGTACGCGCTCGCGGCCGGCAACGCCGTGGTGTTCAAGCCGAGCGAGCTCACGCCGGGCATCGGGGTGCGCCTGGCGGAGTTGTTCACCGAGTCGGTGCCGGAGCACCCGGTCTTCCAGACGGTGACCGGGCTCGGCGAGACCGGCGCCTTCCTCGCGCGCGACCCCCGGGTCAAGAAGATCGCCTTCACCGGCTCCACGGCGACCGCCAAGCGGGTGATGGCCGCCTGCGCGGAGAACCTGACGCCGATGGTGGCCGAGTGCGGCGGCAAGGACGCGTTCATCGTCGACGCCGACGCCGACCTGAAGGCCGCCGCCGACGCGTGCCTGTGGGGCGCGCTGTCCAACGCCGGGCAGACCTGTGTGGGCGTGGAGCGGGTGTACGTGGTCGACGCGGTCTACGCGCCGTTCATGCGCGAGCTGTCGGAGCGGGCGGCGTCCATCAGGGCCGGGGAGCACTACGGGCCGATCACCATGCCGGGGCAGCTCGACATCATCAGGCGGCACATCGACGACGCCACCACCTCGGGCAAAGCGATCATGGGCGGGACCGACTCGGTGCGGGCGCCCTTCGTCGACCCGGTGATCGTGGAGGACGTGCCGGAGGACTCCCCCGCGGTGCGCGAGGAGACGTTCGGGCCGACGATCACCGTACGCCGCACCCGCGACGCCCAGGAGGCGCTGGAGCTGGCCAACGCCTCGGCCTACGGGCTGGCGGGCACGGTCTTCGCCCGCGACGCGCGGCGGGCGATGGAGCTGGCCCGCGCGATGCGGTCCGGGATGACCGCCGTCAACTCGGTCATCTCCTTCGCCGGGGTGCCGGCGCTGCCGTTCGGCGGCGTGGGCGACTCCGGGTTCGGACGCATCCACGGCGCGGACGGCCTGCGCGAATTCACCCGGCCCAAGGCCATCTCCCGCCAGCGCTTCGCATTGCCGGGGATGAACCTGACCTCGTTCACCCGGGGCCCCGAAGAGCTTGAGCGGCTGATCAAACTCGTCACGTTCTTGCATGGGCGACGCAAGAGGTAATGTATGCGCCCTTTCCCTATTCCGATCATCCATCCATAATTGTGTGCTCGGGGGCCACGATCATGTTGGACGGGTGGAATGTGAACCGGTCTTACCGGGGAATGTCGGCTGAGCAAAGGCTGGCGGACAGACGAGAGCGGCTGATGACAGCCGCCTACACGCTATACGCGAAACCAGGTTTCGAAGCCACAACGATCGAAAGGCTGTGCTCTGAGGCGCGGATCTCCAACCGCGCCTTCTATGAATGTTTCGGTGGCCGTGAGGAGCTCCTGCAGGCCCTCCACGAGCGGTGCGTGGAGGACAGCCTGGCCGCGGTGGCCACGGCGTTACAGGAGGCGCGCGCCACCCTGGACGACAGGGTCAGCGCGGGCATTCGCGCCTATATCGAGTTCACGACCGCCGACTGGCGCAGGGCGCGCATCATGCACCTGGAAGTACGCAGATCGGGCGACATCCTGGCGGCCTCGCGGCAACGCGCGGTCGCTTCCTTCGCCCGGCTGGTCGAGGAGGCGTCCAAGGATTTTCCCGAGCCCGCCAAGGGCAATCGGCGCCTGGTCGCCCTCGGGGTAATTGGCGCACTGCAGGAGTTGCTCATTGAATGGCTGCTCGCGGCCGATCCGCCGACCATCGACGAACTCGTGGACGTCGCGGTGCACATCTTCGGCAGATCACTGGGAAAACCGTGACACCTTGATCACAGTCCGCGAGTAGCGGTTTTATTTCGGGCCGGATTCTATCTTCCGGTGCACCCGAAAGGCGCCTTACCGGAAACAGTGAGAGCGGGCAGCGGCTGATCGCTGCCCGCTCCGATATGTCGCCGCGTACGGCGTCGTGTCAGGCCACCGCCGCCTGCTGTGCCTCGACGGAAAGAACCCGATTCAGCCGGGTCACCGCCAGCACCCGCATGATCCGCGGTGGCACCCCCCGAAGGACGAGGCGGCGTTGCGCGCTGAGCGCGAGCCGATGCGTGCCCACCAGCACTCCAAGTCCGGTGGCGTCGATCATCTCCAGCTTGGAGAGGTCCACGATCAGGTCCCCTTCGCCGGCCTGGACGGCTTCGTGCAGGCGCGACCGCACGCCCGCCGACGTGCCCGCGTCGAGTCGCTCCCCGATCCGCACCACCTGTGCTCTTGGATTGCCCCGGACGCGCATGCCACCTCCTCAGTCACGCCGCGCTGTCGCACGCGGCGTGGTCGCTCTCTCTCGCGCAGAGCATCAGCCGAGGTAAAATCCCGGCAGTTACCCCCTACCCAGGTATCGGCAGCGACACGACCGCGCGGAGAAGAAACTCTCCGTCACCCGTCGGGCCGGCCGTGAACTCGCCGCCGACGTCCGCCACCCGTTCGGCCAGGCCGGCCAGGCCGCTGCCCAGATCCTCGCCGCGCCAACGATCGACCCCGTCATTGCGCACCCTCATCTCGGCTTCCTCATCGGTGAAGCGCACGAGGATGTCGCAGTGGGTGGCCGCGCTGTGCTTGAGCACGTTGGTCACCGCCTCCCGGATGACGTAGGCGAACACCGGCGACACGCCTTCGGGAAGCTCGCGGAAGGGCAGACGCGTTTCGCATCGGACGCCCGCCGCTTCGAGGACGCCTTTAACGCTATTCAGCTCAGCGTTCAAGTCAAGCTCGCGGTAGCCGCGCACAGCCTGGCGCAGCTCCCGCAGCGCCTGCCTGGTCAGCGTGTTGACCTCGGACATCTCCGCGCCGGCGGCGGCGGCGTCACCGTCCGTCAGCTTGACCGCCAGCGCGGCCTTGACCGCGATGGCGGACAGTTGGTGCCCGACGAGGTCGTGCAGATCCCTGGAGAAGCGCAGCCGCTCCTCGGCGACCGCCAGCCGGGCGTGCGCCTGTTTGCCCTCCTGCGCCTGGACCGCGAGCTGCCAGATCCAGATCCAGACCCGGTTGGTCGGCGGGAAGCAGGCACAGAAGACGCCGTAGAGAACGGTGACGTAGAGCAGGACGCGGCCAGGGCCGTGCTCGCCGACGAGCACGGTGGACGGCTCAATGAGGTAATTGCCGAAGCTCACCCCGACCCCGACCGCGAACACGCCGGCCGAAAGGACCGTGGCGGTCACCGCCGGCACGCCGAGCACCGCCACCGACAGCCAGGTGACGAGCACCATGCCCCAGCTCATCGGGTCGCCGCCACCGACCACGGCGGCGGCCAACGCCAGCGCGCCCGCCGCCACGACCTCTCTCGTGGCGTACCGGCCCGCCAGCACGGCGACCACGATGCGCCGATAGAGCCAGGTGAAGCCGGCGGACACGAGCAGAGCGGGCACGATACGCAGCCAGTTCAGGTCCTCTCCGTTGATGGAGCGGAGGAGCAGTCGGATGACGATGAACAGCCACATCATCACGACGATCATGCTCAGCATGCGGAGGCTGTGCTGCCGTGCCCGTTCGATCGGATCCATTACCTGGCGCGCAGCACTTCGCCGAGCTTGACCCGGGCACCGGTGCGCAGCACGGCGCGCTCGTACACCTTCGCGCCGAAGGCGAGCGTGCCCGCCACGGCCAGCGCCATCAGCCCGACGGAGATCCCGACCTGCCACATCGGCACCTCGGTGGCCGCCATCCGCACCGGCATCACCATCGAGGAGAACGGCGGGATGAAGGAGACGATGGTGGCGACCGTGCCGGTGGGGTCGTTGGTGGCATAGAAGGCCACGAAGTAGGACGCCATGATGAGCATGGTCAGCGGCGACATCACGTTGCCGACCTCCTCCTGCCGGGAGACCAGCGAGCTGAGCGCGGCCGCCAGCGTGGCGAAGAAGGCATATCCGAGAACGAACCAGAGCAGGACACCCGCCACGATGCCGACCATGCCCGGCGGGAAGTCGGCGGCGAACCCGGAGGCGAACGAGGCCCCGAGCCCGACCACGAGGATCGTGGCCAGGTTGATCAGGCCGAGCACCCCGAGACCGATGATCTTTCCGCCCAGCAGCTGCCACGGCCGGACCGCGCTCAGCAGGATCTCCACGATCCGGCTGCCCTTCTCCTCGACCACGCCCATCGCCACCATCATGACCTGCCCGATGATGAGCATGAACAGCACCAGGACGAGGACCACCGCAATGCCGGTCCGCGCGGCCTCGTAGCGGGTGTCAGCGCCCACGGACTCCATCTGCAGCGGCTCGACCCGCACCCCCGCCGCGCCCAGCTTCGTCTCCCGGTGAATGCTCTGCATGAGCACGCCCAACTGGGAGTCGATCTCGCCGTCGGTGATCACCTTGGTGCCGTCGACGAGCACCGCCTCGACGTCACCGTCGAGCACCGCCTTGGTGGCCGCCTGCTCGTCCGGGAAGGAGCGCCACTCGAACTTCGCGTCCGGCGCCGCCGTCTCCAGCGGAAGCTGCTGGGAGTTCACGGTGCCCAGCGTGTATTCGTCGGGCCCGTCGAAGAACTTCGGCGCGAACGCCAGCGCCCCCACCAGCACGGCGGTGATCGCCAAGCTGATCAGGAACGCCTTCGTACGGATCTGCGTGCTTATCTCACGCCTGGCGACGAGCATCAACCCGTTCACGCCACGGCCTCCTTGAAGATCTCGGTAAGGGACGGCTGCTGAACGCCGAAATGCTCGACCCGGCCGGCCTTCACGGCGCGGCGCAGGATCTCCTGGTCGTCGCCGTGCGTGGTGAGCAACACGTGCCGGTCGCCGGTGACGCTCACCTCACCAGGCAGGCCGTCGGCCCAGCCGGGGAGCGCCTCGCGGACCACGACCCGCAGCGTGCGGCTCTCGGCGGCGCGCAGGTCCTCGACCGTGCCGCTGGCCACCATCCGGCCCGCCGAGACGATGCCCACCGAGTCGCACAGCCGCTCGACCAGTTCGAGCTGGTGACTGGAGAAGATCACCGGCACACCGCCGCGGCAGCGCTCCTGCAGCACCGTGGCCAGCGCGTCCACCGCGATCGGGTCGAGCCCGGAGAACGGCTCGTCGAGGATGAGCACCTCGGGCTCGTGCACCAGGGCCACCGCGAGCTGGACGCGCTGCTGGTTGCCCAGGGAGAGCGACTCCACCGAACTGTTCCTGCGCTCGGTGAGCCCGAGCCGCTGCAGCAGATCGTCGGCGGCCTGCTTGGCCGCGCTCTGGCTCAGCCCGTGCAGCCGGCCAAAGTACTCGATCTGCTCGCCCGCCCGCATCTTCTGGTAGAGCCCGCGCTCTTCGGGCATGTAGCCGAACTTCTGCCGGTCGGTGTACGCCAGCGGCCTGCCCTGCCAGCCCACCGAGCCGGAGTCGGCCTTGAGCACACCCATGACGATCCGCATGGTCGTCGTCTTGCCGGCCCCGTTCGCGCCGACGAATCCGAACATCTCGCCCGGCCGTACGGCGAAGCTGATCCCATCGAGGGCGAGCTTGCCTTCCGGCGAGTCGGGGCCTCCGGCGAAGCGCTTGCGCAGTTCGCTGATCTCGAGCATCAGATCTTCTCCTCTGTCATGGGATAGATGGTGCCGTACGTGGCATTCGCCCTGGTAGTCGCGGAAATCAGCAGCCGGGGATGCGCTGCGCGTCCGTTCTGGATGACATTTGTCATTACGCTGAACTCATGACGCGCGCAGACAAGGACAAGCCTGTCGTTCTCTCCCGGATCTACACCCGTACGGGCGACGACGGCACGACGACGCTGAGCGACCTGAGCCGCACGTCGAAGACCGATTCCCGGCTGGCGGCGTACGCGGACGTAGAGGAGGCCAATGCCCACCTGGGCCTCGCGATGTCACACGGCACCCTGTCCGCCGACCTCGTGGCGGTTCTCGTACGGGTCCAGAACGAGCTCTTCGACCTGGGCGCCGACCTCGCCACCCCGATCGCCGAGAACCCGGAGTTCCCGCCGCTGCGGGTCGAGCAGTCCTACGTCGACTGGCTCGAAGAGCAGTGCGACCGCTTCAACGAGGACTTGAAGCCGCTGCGCAGCTTCATCCTGCCGGGCGGCGACCCCGCCACCGCGGCCCTCCATCTGGCCAGGGTGACCGTCCGCCGGGCCGAGCGGACCACCTGGGCCGCGCTGCAGACGCACGAGGACATGAACCCGCTGACGGCGAGATACCTCAACCGCCTGTCAGACCTGCTGTTCATCCTGTGCCGGGTCGCGCACGCCGGCAGCGAGATCCTGTGGAAGCCGGGCGGGACCAGATAGGCACCAGGCGACGCCGGCAACCTCCAGATAGGCGCTGGGTGATGCCCAGACGGCGCTAGGCGACGTCCAGATAGGCGCTGGGGGGAGCTGACTCCAGCCAGGCGAGGAAGCCGGTCAGCGCGTCGTCGCTCATCGCCAGCGACAGATCGCGCGTCGAGCCCGAGCAGTCGATCGCGACCAGTCCACCGTCGAGCTCACGACGCCGGGAAACGACAAGGCCGCGCCTCGCGATAGCGTGGCGCGGCCGAAGTCGCACTCCCAGAAGCGGGATCCAGTGAAGCTCCCCGTCGGCGTAGCGGGCTACGCCACTGCGCCAGGCGCCGTCACCCACCCGGATGCGACAGGGGACGCTGCCACGACGGGCCAGCAGGAGATGGCGCGCGACCAGCAGGGCGGCGGCAAGCAGCACACATATCACTATCGTCGCTACCATGCCGCCCCCTAGACTCGCGATGATCAGACCTCTTCGCCCGCCGCACGCAGCCGGGCCCTCGCCCGCTTGGCCTCGATGAACGCGTCCGCGTCCTCCTGGTTGGCCTCGATCGAGGCCTGAGCCCGGTCGAGAGCGTCACGAGCAGCCGCGACGTCGACCTCGGAACCGAGCTCGGCCACCTCGGCCAGCACCGACACCTCGTTCTCGGCCACGGAGATGAAACCGCCGTGCACCGCGGCGACGAGGTCACCCTCGCCCTCCCGCTTCACACGCAGCACGCCGCCCTCAACGAGCACACCGAGCACAGGTGCGTGTTGCGGCATAATACCGATCTCGCCGTCCACGGTCTTGGCAATCACCATGTCGGCCTCGCCCGACCAGATCTCACGCTCGGGTGAGACAACCCCTACGCGTAGCTTCGCCACTTGTGTAGGTTCCTTTCCGATCAGGTGGTGGCCCGGCTGCGAACCGTGCCACCACCGTGTGGGGCGACTTAGCGGCGCTCGAGTTCCTTGGCCTTGGCCACGGCCTGCTCGATGCCACCGACCATGAAGAACGCCTGCTCGGGCAGGTGGTCGTACTCACCCGCGCAGAGGCCCTTGAAGGAGGCGATGGTCTCGTCCAGCGGCACGTTCTCGCCCGGCTGACCGGTGAACGCCTCGGCGGCGTACATCGGGTGCGACAGGAACCGCTCGATGCGACGGGCCCGCTGCACCGTGACCTTGTCCTCTTCGGACAGCTCGTCGATACCGAGGATCGCGATGATGTCCTGGAGCTCGCGGTACTTCTGCAGGATCCGCTTGGTCTCCTGGGCCACCCGGTAGTGCTCCTCGCCGACGATCGTCGGGTCGAGGATCCGGGAGGAGGAGTCGAGCGGGTCCACCGCGGGGTAGATGCCCTTCTCCGAGACCGGCCGCGAGAGCACGGTCTGCGCGTCGAGGTGCGCGAACGCGTTGTGCGGAGCCGGGTCGGTGATGTCGTCGGCGGGCACGTAGATCGCCTGCATGGAGGTGATCGAGTGACCACGCGTCGAGGTGATGCGCTCCTGGAGAACACCCATCTCGTCGGCCAGCGTCGGCTGGTAACCCACGGCCGAGGGCATGCGGCCCAGCAGCGTGGAGACCTCCGAACCGGCCTGCGTGAAGCGGAAGATGTTGTCGATGAAGAGCAGCACGTCCTGCTTCTGCACGTCGCGGAAGTATTCCGCCATCGTCAGAGCCGACAGCGCGACCCGCAG
Source organism: Nonomuraea glycinis (assembly GCF_035920485.1). GTDB lineage: Bacteria > Actinomycetota > Actinomycetes > Streptosporangiales > Streptosporangiaceae > Nonomuraea > Nonomuraea glycinis. The sequence goes on along the minus strand of NZ_CP109166.1, from coordinate 4,784,487 downwards.
ACGGGTGCCCGGGGGCTCGTCCATCTGGCCGAAGACGAGCGCGGTGTCCTTGAGGACGTCCGCCTCCTCCATCTCCAGCCAAAGGTCGTTGCCCTCACGGGTGCGCTCGCCCACCCCGGCGAACACCGAGGTGCCACCGAAGTTGCGGGCGACCCGGCGGATCATCTCCTGGATGAGGACGGTCTTGCCCACACCCGCGCCGCCGAACAGGCCGATCTTGCCACCCAGCACGTACGGGGTGAGCAGGTCGATGACCTTGATGCCCGTGACGAGCATCTCGGTGCGCGACTCGAGCTGGTCGAACGGCGGCGACGGCCGGTGGATGCCCCACTTCTCGGTGATCTTGAGCGAAGCGGTCGGCACGTCCAGCGACTCGCCGAGCGTGTTCCACACGTGGCCCTTGACGACGTCGCCGACGGGCACCGAGATCGGCGCCCCCGTGTCGACGACGGCCATCCCACGGACGACACCGTCGGTGGGCTGCATGGAGATGGCCCTGACGAGGTTGTCACCCAGGTGCTGGGCCACCTCCGCGGTCAGGGTCTTGGCCTCGCCGCCGAGGGTCACCTCGAGGGTCAGCGCGTTGTAGATCTCGGGCATCGCCTCGACGGGGAACTCCACGTCGATGACGGGCCCTGTGACGCGAGCCACGCGGCCGACACCGGCCGCGGGGGTCTCAACAGTCTCAACAGCCTCTGCAGTCATTTCACTCTTTCCCCGCTGCGGCGTCAGCGAGCGCGTTGGCGCCACCGACGATCTCGCTGATTTCCTGGGTGATCTCTGCCTGGCGAGCCTGGTTCATCTGCATGGTGAACACGCGGATCAGCTCGTTGGCGTTGTCCGTGGCGGACTTCATCGCCCGGCGGCGCGCCGCCTCCTCCGAAGCCGCGGACTCCAGCAGCGCCGTGAAGATGCGGGACTCCACGTAGCGCGGCAGCAGCGACTCCAGCACATCGGCTGCGGTCGGCTCGAACTCGAAGTACGGAGGGATCGTCTCGGTCTCGGTCGCCTCGGTCTCCTCGACCTCCAGCGGCAGAATGCGCTTGACCACGACATTCTGCGTGAGCATCGAGACGAACTCGGTCGAGACGATGTGGATCTCGTCGATGCCGTTCTCGTCCTTGAAGGACTCGATCAGCGTCTCGGCGATCTCCTTGGCGTCCTTGTAGGCCGGAGCCCTGGAGAAGCCGACCCACTGGCCGCCCATCTCCCGGCTGCGGAAGCTGTGCCAGGTGACACCCTTCCGGCCGGTGACGAACGGCACCACGTCCATGCCGCGGCCCGCCAGCAGCCCGCGCAGGGCCTCGGCCTCGCGCAGCACGTTGGCGTTGAAGCCACCGCAGAAGCCGCTGTCGCTGGTGACGATGAGGACGCCCGCCTTGGCGGGGTTGTCCTTCGCCACGGTCAGCGGATGATCGACGCTCGCGGCGTTGCTGACGACGCCCGTGACGGCGCGAATGATCTCACGCTCGTACGGCAACGCCGCCTGCATCCGCATCTGCGCCTTCACGATCCGCGAAGAGGCGATGAGCTCCTGGGCGCGCGTGATCTTGGCGGTCGACTTGACCGACTTGATCCGCCGCCGCAGCAGCCTTAGCTGGGCACCCATCGGCTACTTCTTCTCCGCCGAGCGAACGACCTTGCGGATCTTCTCCTGGCCGACCTCTTCGGCCGCCAGAGGAGCCACAGGCTCGTCCTTCACCAGCAGTTCGCCGGAGGAGGTGGTGAAGCCCTTCTTGAACTCCGTGATGGCGTCCTTGAGCACGGTCACCGTGTCGTCGCCCAGCTGCCCGCTCTCGCGGATGCCGTCGAAGATGCCCTTGTGCGAGCTCTGGATGAACTCCAGGAACTCACTCTCGAAGCGCCGGATGTCCTCCACCGGAACCTCGTCGAGCTCGCCCGTGGTGCCCGCCCAGACCGACACGACTTGGTGCTCGGTCGGGAACGGGGAGTACTGGGGCTGGATGAGCAGCTCGGTCAGGCGCTGGCCGCGGTCGAGCTGGGCGCGGGAGGCCGCGTCCAGGTCGGACGCGAAGGCCGCGAAGGCCTCCAGGTCGCGATACTGCGACAGCGACAGCCGCAGCGTGCCCGCGACCTTCCGCATCGCCTTGGACTGCGCGGAGCCGCCGACTCGGGAGACCGAGATACCGACGTTGATCGCAGGCCGGATGCCGGCGTTGAAGTAGTCGGTCTCCAGGAAGCACTGGCCGTCGGTGATGGAGATGACGTTGGTCGGGATGAACGCCGAGACGTCGTTGCCCTTCGTCTCGATGATCGGCAGACCGGTCATCGAGCCGCCGCCCAGGTCGTCGGAGAGCTTGGCGCAGCGCTCCAGCAGCCGGGAGTGGAGGTAGAAGACGTCACCGGGGAACGCCTCGCGGCCCGGCGGGCGGCGAAGCAGCAGCGAGACGGCGCGGTAGGCGTCGGCCTGCTTGGTGAGGTCGTCGAAAATGATCAGAACGTGCTTGCCCTGGTACATCCAGTGCTGGCCGATGGCCGAGCCGGTGTAGGGGGCGATGTACTTGTAGCCGGCCGGGTCGGACGCCGGGGCGGCGACGATCGTGGTGTATTCGAGTGCGCCGGCCTCTTCGAGGCGGGAGCGCACCTGCGCGATCGTCGAACCCTTCTGGCCGACGGCCACGTAAACGCAGCGCACCTGCTTCTCGGGGTCACCCGAGGCCCAGTTCTCGCGCTGGTTGAGGATGGTGTCCACGGCGATCGCGGTCTTGCCGGTGCCACGGTCACCGATGATCAGCTGGCGCTGGCCACGGCCGATCGGCGTCATGGCGTCGATCGCCTTGATGCCGGTCTGCAGCGGCTGCTTCACCGGCTGACGCTGGACGACCGAGGGCGCCTGGAGCTCAAGGGCGCGAAGGCCCTCGGACTCGATCGCGCCCTTGCCGTCGAGCGGGTTGCCCAGGGGGTCGACCACGCGGCCGAGGAAGTTGTCGCCGACCGGCACGGACAGGACCTCGCCCGTCCGGCGGACCGTCTGACCTTCCTCGATGCCGCTGAACTCGCCCAGGACCACGGCACCGATTTCACGGGTGTCGAGGTTAAGTGCCAGGCCGCGCGTGCCGTTCTCGAACTCGAGCAGCTCGTTCGCCATCGCCGAGGGAAGGCCGGAGACATGGGCAATGCCGTCGCCGGCGTCGACGACGGTCCCGATCTCCTCGCGCGCGGCGCCTTCCGGTTCGTACGCCTGGACGAAGCGCTCAAGCGCGTCCCGGATCTCGTCCGGCCGGATCGTAAGCTCCGCCATCTCTACTCTGTCTCCCTATTCGCCTAGCCGGCCAACCGGCGGCGGACTTCTTCGATTCGTCCCACAATGGTGGTGTCGATGATTTCGTCGCCGATGCGGACCGAGAACCCACCGAGCACTCGTTTGTCCACCTCGACATTCAGGTGCACGTCGCGGCCGTAAGAGGAACGCAGCCACGCGATGAGCCGCTGCCTCTGCGCCTCCGACAGCTCGACCGCGCTGCGAACCACCGCCACCAGGCGCTGACTCTGCTGCGACACGAGCCGGCCGAACTCTTCCAGGCCTGTTTCCAGGTTACGTCCTCGCGGATGCACCGCCACCTGCGTGATCAGGCGCAGGGTGGTCGGTGCCACCTTCTCCGCCAGCAGGTCGCGCAGCAGGTCCCGCTTGTCCGTCTCCGGGGCACCCGCGTCGGCGAGTGCGCTTCGCAGCTGCGGGTTGGCGGCCAGGATGCGGCCGAAGCGGAAGAGCTCGTCCTCCACCTCGTCGAGCTTGCGCTGGCCCTCGGCCTCGGCCGCCGCGGCGATGACGCCGAGACGCTCCAGCACGTCGGCCAGGTCACCGGCGCGCGACCACCTGGCCGAGACCGCGGCCTCGACGGTGGCGATCGCGGCCTCGCTGACCCGGCCGTCGAGCAGCGCGCGCACGGTGCGCGCCTTCTGCTCGGCGGGCCTGGCCTGGTCGGACAGGGCCCGGCGCAGGCCGTGCTCCCGGTCGAGCAGATCCGCGGCGGCGAACAGCTCGTCGGAGAGCGTGCCGAGGTCGGCGCTGCCGGCGACCACGTTGAAGCGCTCCTCGACCTCTGCCAGCGAGGTCCTGCTCAAGCCCCGCATCAACCCACCGCCTGCGCGTTTGAGCTCTCCAGCTCGTCAAGGAAGCGGTCGACGGTGCGGCGCTGCCTGGCCTCGTCCTCAAGGGACTCGCCCACGATCCGGCTGGCGAGGTCGGTCGACAGACGACCGACCTCGTTGCGGAGCTGGGCGAAGGCGGCCTGGCGGTCCGCCTCGATCTGGGCGTGCGCCGCCTCGACGAGACGACGGGCCTCGGCCTGCGCCTCCTCGCGGAGCTCAGCCTTGATCTGCGCGGCCTGCTCACGAGCTTCCTCGCGCAGGCGCGCCGCGTCGCGGCGGGCCTCTTCGAGCTGCTCGCTGTACTGCCGCTGCAGGACCTGCGCCTGCGCCTGGGCCTCCTCTGCCCTCTTGATGCCGCCTTCGATGGCGTCGGTGCGCTCGGACAGCGTCTTCTGGATACGCGGGACGAGAATCTTGCCGACGACGATGAGGACGACGAAGAACGAGAAGATACCGACGACGAGCTCATAGGTGTGCGGAATCAGAGGGTTGGCACCCTCCTCCGCCGCAGCGAGGAGCGTAGCTGCCGTAGTCATGGATGCAGCCTTTCGTCAGGAATTCTTCTGGTCTTTAGAGGTTCGCGAAGATGAACGGCGCGACCAGCCCGATCAGGGCGAGGGCCTCGGTGAGGACGAAGCCGAGGAGCATGTTCTGACGGATCAGGCCGTAGGCCTCGGGCTGACGCGCGATGGCCTGCACGCCCTGACCGAAGATGATGCCGACGCCGATGCCGGGGCCGATGGCGGCGAGACCGTAACCGATGGCGGTTACGTTGCCGGAGACCTCAGCGAGAACGTTCAGGCTGCTCATTGCTCGTTTTCCTTTACTGAACGGCCGGTGAAGTGGAGTCTCACCGGTCATGGATATTCCGGTATGTGGTTCTCAGTGATCCGCGTGCAGCGCGCCGTTGATGTACATCGCGGCCAGCATCGCGAAGAGGAATGCCTGCAGGAACTGGATGAACATCTCGAAGCCGGTGAGCACGATCGTCATGATCACACCGAGCACGCCGATGGGCGCGCCGAGCGGGGTCAGCGCCTCGAACAGGAACCAGAAGCCCACCATGCTGAAGAACGCCAGCAGCATGTGGCCGGCGAACATGTTCGCGAACAGTCGCACGGCGTGCGTGAACGGCGCGATGATCATGTTCGACAGGAACTCGATCGGGGCCAGCAGCAGGTAGATCGGCTTCGGCAGTCCCGGGGGGAACATCATGTTCTTGAAGTAGCCGACCGGGCCCTGATGCTTGACGCCCAGGTAGACCTTGAGCACGTAGATCGAGATCGCGAGCACGGCCGGGAAGGCGATGTGCGAGGCGACCGGGAACTGGAGCACCGGGATGACGCCCATGAGGTTCCAGACCAGCACCAGGAAGAACAGGGTGAGCAACAACCCCATCCACCGGTCGGCATCCTTGCCGAGGAAGGGCCGGGCGACCTGGTCACGCACGAACATGTAGCCGTATTCGGCGACATTCTGCACACCTCTGGGCACCAGCTTGGGCTTGGCGAAGGCCGCCCAGCAGAAGCCGATCACGAGGACCGAGGCGAACAGGGCGAGCAGAACCGGCTTGGTGAACCAGTCGACCCCGGGAATGATGGGGGGCAACGTGAAAAGCTCGTCAGGCGTGGGCGCCCCGAACTCTCCCGGTGGTGCTAGGACCGTCAGCGTACTCACGCGGCGTTCCCTTCAACGTCGTAGTTGATCACAACAAGAGTTTCCTCAGAGAAGCGGTCGCTGCGTCGGGCTAGCGACCGTGCCTCCGGTAGACCGCATAGCCGGCGAGCACCAGCCCCAGGACGATGCCTATGGGGAAGAACGCGGACAGGTCCAGCCACCGGTCCAGCAACCACCCGATGCCGCCGTAGACCGCCATCCCGGCGAGAAGATAGCTGGGGACCGACCACATGGCGTCGGCGAAGTCGCGACCGTCTGTTTCCGGTCGACGTTCTTGTTCGCTCATCGCGGCCCTGACGATAGCAGGCGAGTAGAGGACTAGTCATATCGGACCCCGTCCTGTCAGCAAGCCTCATCGGTCGCCCTGACCGGGGACCGTGGCTTCGGGGTCGACGTACAGCATCTTGGTCTTGATGAAGGCCCGGACTTCGAAGGCCGTCCAGACGATCGTGCACACCACCACCGACCAGGCGAAGACCTGGGGGTTCCAGAGCGTGGTGTCACCGAACGTGACCAGCATCGCCATGATGACGATGACCTTGACGAGGTAGCTGACCATCGCGGCGATGGCCATCATCTGAGGGGACACTCGGGCGGCGTAGGAGACCGCCACCACGCTGATGCTGAAGAAGACGGCGACGAGCAGGGTGCCGATCACCGCGCCCAGCGCTCCTGCGCCACCGACCGTCAGCTGGGCCACCACCACGGCAACCACTCCGACCGCCAGGGTCGGGATCGCGGCGCTCTTGAGTACGCGCACGTCGTTGGCTTGCATCGGTGCTCCATCAGCGTGTTGTCAAGCGAGCGTTTGCTACCCCCTAGACCTGTGCATCCGGGGGCCCCTGCTCGTGAAAGATATCACAAGCGCACGGAAGACCGCTTTTACCTGCCGTTTCTAGGTCCCTGTCAAGGACGACTCGGAAAGGCAGGAATGACCGGTTTGTGCTCGGCGCTCGCCCGCTCCTGCGTCGGCCCGGACTCCGGCGGCATCCGCCGCCTGATCTCGGTCTCCGGCACGATCGGCGGCATCGGACCGGTGGGCGGCCCGTCATCGTCGCCCGCCTGGTCACGTGCCGCCCTGACCCGGCGGCGCCACCGCGGCGCGGCCATCATCACCAGCACGCCGAGGGCCAGCAGGATCATCGGCGGGAACAGCAGCACCGGCACCCCGATCGTGGACATCGCCACGATGCCGAACGCGAACAGGAACGCCCACGCGTACATGATCAGCACCGACTGCCGGTGCGAGTGCCCGATGTCCATCAGCCGGTGGTGCAGATGGCCCCGGTCCGGGGCGAACGGCGACATGCCGTAAGAGGTGCGCCGCACCACGGCGGTGATCAGGTCGATGAGCGGCAGCACCAGCACCGCGGCGGGCACCAGGAGCGGGGTCAGCACGCCGAACTTGTTGATGCCCTCGATGACCGACGGGTCGACCGGCGTCACCGTGACGATCGAGGAGGCGAGCACCAGCCCGATCAGCATCGCGCCCGTGTCACCCATGAAGATCTTGGCCGGGTGGAAGTTGTGCGGCAGGAAGCCCAGGCAGGTGCCGATGAGGACGGCGGCGATGGCCGCGGTCGTGGTGATGCGGTCACCGGTGATGCTCTGCTTGAGGAAGATCGAGTAGGCCCAGGTGGCCATGGCGGCGATGCACACGATCCCGGCGGCGAGGCCGTCGAGCCCGTCGACGAAGTTGACCGCGTTGATGGCCACCACCACGACGAGGATCGTGATGATCGTGCTCAGGGTGTAGTCGAGGCTGGTGGAACCGCCCCAGTCCTTCGGCAGCGGGATGTAGGTCAACCGCAACCCGAAAGAGACCAGCAGCCCCGCGGCGGCGATCTGACCGGCGAGCTTGATGAAGGGGTCCATGCCCCACCAGTCGTCCAGGAAGCCGGTCACCGTGATGACGCCGCCCGCCACGATGAGCGCCAGCACCGGGTCGCCCTCGGAGTCGGCGAGCGCCGCGCCGGTGTTGGTCAGCTCACCCGCCACCAGCAGGCCCGCGACGAGCCCGCCGTACATCGCCAGGCCGCCCAGCCGGGGGGTCGGGGTGGTGTGCACGTCACGTTCACGGATCTCCGGCGCGGCACCGATACGGATGGCGAAGCGACGCACCAGCGGAACGAGCAGATAAGTCACCGCGGCCGCGATGAGCGCCATGAACATGTATTCGCGCACAGACCTAGTTTCCAGGATGTTCCGGCCGCCTGTGACCGGAAAACGACTCAGAACAGCTTAATCTTCGCTGAGATATGGCTGATGGATGGACAGCAGCGCAGCCACTCTTGCCTGCACATCCTCCACGGCTTCGGGCTTTCGGATGGCTCTGGCCACCAATGTGCCAATTTCCGCCATTTCCTGGGGTCCCAGCCCCTGGGTGGTGACACAGGGCGTGCCGACACGGATGCCCGAGGTCACGGCCGCCGGCTCCGGATCGTACGGAATCGCGTTCCGGTTGAGGGTGATGCCCGCCGCCGCGCACCGGCGCTCCGCCTCGGCGCCGGAGATGGCCAGATCGCGCAGGTCGATCAGCGCCAGGTGCGTGTCCGTGCCGCCGGAGACCGGCCGCATCCCTTCGGCGGCCAGCGACTGGCACAGGGCCTGCGCGTTGGCCACCACCTGCCGCGCGTAGTCGGCGAACTCCGGCCGCAGCGCCTCCCCGAACGCCACCGCCTTCGCCGCCACTGCGTGCATCAGGGGCCCGCCCTGGATGAACGGGAACACCGCCCGGTCGATCCTGGCGGCCAGCTCCGCCGTGCACAGGATGCCTCCGCCGCGCGGCCCGCGCAGCGACTTGTGCGTGGTGAAGGTGACGACATCCGCGTACGGCACCGCCGACGGAACGGCGCGGCCCGCCATCAGGCCGATCGGGTGCGCCGCATCGGCCAGCAGCCAGGCGCCCACCTCATCGGCGATCCCCCGCAGCACCCCGTAGTCGATCAGGCGCGGATAGGCCGTCGCGCCGCAGACGATCACCTTGGGCCGGTGCCGCAGCGCCAGGTCCCTGACCTCGTCGTAGTCGATCAGCTCGGTGTCGCGCCGCACCCCGTAGGCCGCCACGTCGAACCACCGGCCGGAGAAGTTGACCTTGGAACCGTGGGTGAGATGCCCGCCGTGCGGCAGCGCCATGGCCAGCATCGTGTCGCCGGGCTGCAGCAACGCCGCGTACGCGGCCAGGTTCGCCGACGCGCCGGAGTGCGGCTGGACGTTGGCGTGCTCGGCGCCGAACAACGCGCGGGCCCGCTCGATGGCCAGCCGCTCGGCCCGGTCCACGACCTCGCAGCCGCCGTAGTAACGCTTGCCCGGGTAGCCCTCGGCGTACTTGTTACTCAGCGTCGATCCGAGGGCGGCCAGCACGGCGGGCGAGGTGAAGTTCTCGCTCGCGATGAGCTGGAGTCCGGCGCGGGCCCGCTCGACCTCGTCGAGCAGGATCCGCGCCAGCTCCGGGTCCTGTCGCTGGAGCTGGCCGAAGTCGGGGCCGTAGGTGGGTATGACACCCATGACTCCACTGTACGAGCACGCGTCCGGTTTTTTCCAGGATGTCGGGACAGGTGGTGTTCAGGAGAACGCGTGTGGCGCTCCGATGGCGCTGGGGATCCACCGCGGGGTGTCGGCCGCCTCGTCGCTGATCGACGTGAGCACGGCCTGGCGGTACTGGCTGAGCCGGGTGCGCCACTCCTGCAGGTCCTCGACGTAGCGGGCGCCGACCGGCGCGTCCCACGTCTGCGGGCTTCTGGCCAGCTGGTAGGCCTTGTCCAGCGACGAGGTGAGGCTCTCCAGCAACGGCAGGACGCTCTGCCAGGCCGTCACGAGCCGCTGGTACTCGGGGTTGAACTCCCAGGCCCTTGGCTGACTGTCCAGCACGCCGCCGGACGTCGACGGCGGATTCTCCCCGGGCTGGCGCGGGCGTGGCGCGGGCGGATCCACGTACATCAGGCACTCCTCTCCGGTGTCTCCGGATCGACCGACCCATGCGGTCCACCGGGCTCGATGTCCACAGGGACCCACACTCCCTCTCGCCACTCCCCTGGCATCTCCACGTTCTGGACGCCCTGCGCGTCCCCGATCATCAGGCGGATCGCATCCGCGGTGAGCGGATCGACGTTCACCGACACCACGTCACCACTGTCGTTCGCCCAGGCGCTCACGGCCGCCGGGGCGCCGGGGACCTCGTTCGCGCCCGTGCCGCCGTAGGTGGGCGGACTCTGCGTACCCACCGGCTGGGTGCCGCTGTCCGGCGGCCGGGTGCCGGTGGCGGTGTCCGGCGACTGGGTGCCGGTGGCGGTGTCGGGCGGCTGGGTGCCGGTGGCCGATGGCGGAGTGCTGGTAGCGGTGTCCGGCGGCGGAGTCGGAGGCACCACCAACCCAGACCCATCGTTACGCGGCACCTGCCCTACACCGTCCTGCCGGGCGTTGTCCTGCCGGGCGTTGTCCTGCCGGGCGTTGTCCTGCCGGGCGTTGTCCTGCCGGGCGTTGTCCTGCCTGCCGTTGTCCTGCCTGCCGTTGTCGTCTCGGACGTTGCCGTCCGGTCTTGCGTTGTCGTCCCGGCCGCCGTAGCCGTCCTGCCTGGGGTTGCCGTCCGGTCCGACATTGCCGTCCTGCCTGGGGTCGCGTACGTCCTGGTCGCGCGGCTGAGCGTCGCGTGAGGTCCCGCTGTCGCGACCGCTGCCGTTGTCCGAACAGCCGTCCGACCCATCGGAGGCAGGTGGCTGCGTGGCCGACGGCTGATCCGTACCGGACGGCGGCGTCGTGCCGGTGGGCGGGTCAATGCGGTTGGGCTGGCCAGTGCCGGTCGGCGGATCATTCCGTACGGGCTGATCCGAACCGGTCGGCGGATCATTCCGGATGGGCTGATCGATTCGAGGGGACTGATCGTTGCCGGAGGGCCGATCCGGGTAGCCGTCCACCTGGCCGGACCTGCCATCCACTTGCGGCATGTCTATCGGCTGAACTTTGTCCAAATTCTTGAGCAGGCTGTCCAGCTGAGTGGCCGTCGGGGGGTCGATCGGCACTTGGATCACTTTGACCCCGTCTACTTCAACGACCTGCGGCCTACTCGGATCGCGGTCATCCGGGTGATCCTTCGCGGGAGTGTCGGTGATTCCCCGATCCCGCACATTGTCATCACAGACGTTCCCGTCCGGCTTACCGTCGTCGGTCTTGCCGTCGGGCTTACCATCGCCGACCTTGCCATCGGGCTTACCGTCGCCGACCTTCCCGTCCGGCTTACCATCACCGACCTTGTCGTCCGGCGTGCCGATGTCGACCCTGCCATCCGGCTTACCATCACCGGTCTTCCCATCAGGCTTACCGTCATCGACCTTGCCATCGGGCTTACCGTCGCCGGTCTTCCCGTCATCGACCTTGCCGTCCGGCTTACCATCACCGACCTTGTCGTCCGGCGTGCCGATGTCGACCCTGCCATCCGGCTTACCATCACCGGTCTTCCCATCAGGCTTACCGTCGCCGACCTTGCCATCAGGCTTACCGTCGCCGGTCTTCCCGTCCGGCTTACCGTCATCGACCTTGCCATCAGGCTTACCGTCGCCGGTCTTTCCGTCGGGTTTGCCGTCGCCTGTGGGAGGGGGATCGTAGTCGTTTCGCTTGGGGTCGTCCGGGGTCGGGCGGGTGGCGTCGCGGTCGGTGACGCGCTTCTCCAGCACCCCCAGGCGAGCCGTGACGTCCTTGACCATCTTGTCCGCCGCGTCCGCCACCTGTGCCGGGCGGTGGGTGGTCTGGGTCGCCAGGCCGGCGCCGGTCATGATCTGGCCGACGCGCCCTTCGACCCTGCGCAGCTCCTCCGCCGCCCGCTTGGCCTCGCCCAGCAGGTCGCGGACCAGCTTGGGATCCATGCCGTCGAACTTGCCCATGGGTCACTCCCGGACGTCGCTGCTCCGGGCTTCACCGTAATGTCGACCCGGCCGCCCGCGCAGCCGGGATAAGCAGACGGTATACGTCACTCGTCGGTGGCGACGTACCCGATGATGCCGCGGAGCTTCCCGACGGGGATCGCGCCGCTCCTGAGGAGACGGGGAACGGCCGTCGTCAGGTCCAGGATGGTGGACGGGGTGCTGTCGGTGGTCTTGCCGCCGTCGAGGTAGACGGCGACGGTGTCGCCGAGCTGCTCCTGCGCCTCCGCGGCCGTGACGGCCGCGGCCGAGCCCGAGCGGTTGGCGCTGGAGACCGCCATCGGGCCCGTCTCCTTGAGCAGGTCGAGCGCGACCGGGTGCAGCGGCATGCGCAGCGCCACGGTGCCCTTGGTGTCGCCCAGGTCCCACGACAGCGCCCGGTTGGCCTTGCAGACCAGCGTGAGCGGCCCGGGCCAGAAGGCGTCGATCAGGTCCTGGCCGTAGGGGCCGAGGTCCTCCACCAGCGCGCTGGCGGCCCGGACCGTGCCGACGAGGACGGGGGGCGGCATGTCGCGGCCGCGCCCCTTGGCCTCGAGCAGCGCGGTGACCGCCGCGGGCGTGAAGGCGTCGGCGCCGATGCCGTAGACGGTGTCGGTCGGCAGCACGACGAGCTCGCCGCGGCGGACGGCCGCGGCAGCCTCGACCAGGCCTTCGGCCCGCTGTTCGAGGTCGGTGCAGTCAAAGCTTCTTCCCACGGCGTGCATCCTAGTCCTGGCCTAGCTTGGCGGTGACGAAGCGGTCCCTGCGCGTCAGATCCTGGCGGAGTCGTACGTCACGCCAGCCGTTGTCCTCAGGGAAGGTGAGGTAAGCCGACCTGCCCTGCTCGTCGGCGTGCTCGACGACCACCCAGCCGCCGGCGCGCAGCAGCCGGCGGGCGGTGCGCTCGACCGCGCGCACCTCGCCGAGGCCGTCGTCTCCGGTGCCGTAGAGGGCGCGGGCGGGGTCGTAGTCGCGGACCTCGGGGTCGCGCGGGATCGCGCCGGGCGGGATGTAGGGCGGGTTGGAGATGACCAGGTCGACCTTGCCGTTGAGCTCGGGCAGGGCTTCGGCGAGGTCTTCGGGGTGCAGGTGGGTGCGGCCCTGGCCGTGCTCGGTGATGTTGCGCTTGGCCCAGCTGTAGGCGTCGGGGTCGACCTCGACGGCGTGCACCTCGGAGAGCGCGACCTCCTGGGCGATGGACAGCGCGATGGCGCCCGAGCCGGTGCCCAGGTCGACGACGATGGGCGCGGTGACGTCCATGGCGCGCAGCGTCTCGATGGCCCAGCCCGTCATGACCTCGGTCTCGGGGCGGGGGACGAAGACGCCCGGGCCGACCGCGAGCTCCAGGTAGCGGAAGTAGGCGTGGCCGGTGATGTGCTGGAGCGGCTCACGCGACTCGCGCCTGGCGACGCCTTCCCAGAACAGCGCGTCGAAGTCGGCGTCCTTGACGGTGTGCAGCTCACTCCTGCGCACGCCGTGGACGAACGCCGCGATCTCCTCCGCGTCCGTGCGCGGGGACGGCACACCTGCCTCGGCCAGCCGCGCGGTGGCGAGGGCGATCTCGTCCAGCAGAAATGTCATGAGTGTTGTGCGAGCTTCTCCGCCATTTCGGCGTCGATGAGGGCTTGGGTGACGGCATTGAGCTCACCGTCGAGAACCTGGTCGAGGTTATACGCCTTGAAGCCGACCCGGTGGTCGGAAATTCGGTTCTCGGGATAATTGTAGGTGCGTACGCGTTCGGAACGGTCGACGGTGCGCACCTGCGACTTCCGTTCGGCCTGCGCGGCGGCGTCGGCCTGCTCCTGGGCGATGGCCAGCAGCCGGGCGCGCAGGATGCGCATCGCCGACTCCTTGTTCTGCAGCTGGCTCTTCTCGTTCTGGCAGGAGACCACGGTGCCGGTGGGCAGGTGGGTGATGCGGACCGCGGAGTCGGTGGTGTTGACGCTCTGGCCGCCGGGGCCGCTGGAGCGGTAGACGTCGATGCGCAGCTCGTTGGGGTCGATCTGGACCTCGACGTCCTCCGCCTCGGGGTAGACGAACACCCCTGCGGCGCTGGTGTGGATGCGGCCCTGCGACTCGGTGACGGGCACGCGCTGCACCCGGTGCACCCCGCCTTCGAACTTGAGCCTGGACCACACGCCGTCGTCGCCCTTGGCCTTGATGGCGACCGCGACGTCCTTGTAGCCGCCCAGGTCGGAAGGCTGGCTGTCGATGATCTCGGCCTTCCAGCCGATGCGCTCGGCGTAGCGGAGATACATGCGCAGCAGATCGCCCGCGAACAGCGCGGACTCCTCGCCGCCCTCGCCCGCCTTGATCTCCATGATGATGTCCTTGTCATCATTGGGATCACGCGGGATCAGCAGATGCTTGAGCCGCTCCTCCAGCCGGGGGACGCGCTTCTCCAGCTCGGCGGCCTCCTCGGCGAACCCCTCGTCCTCACCGGCGAGCTCCTTGGCGGCGGACAGGTCGTCGCGGGTCGCCTCCAGCTCGCGGTAGGTGCCGACGACCGGGGTGAGCTGGGCGTAGCGTTTGCCGAGCGTGCGGGCCCTGCCCTGGTCGGCGTGCACGGCGGGATCGGCGAGCTGCGACTCCAGCTCGGAATACTCCTTGAGCAACTCGTCGAGGTTCACCGTGCATCCTTCGTCTTGCGTGTGGGCGGGGCCGTTTCACCAAGAACGCCGACCCGGCGCACGCGAGGGTGCGGCCGGATCGGCGTCGGTGAAGCTAGTTGCCCGAGGGCTTCTTGCCGAAGCGCTTCTCGAAGCGCGCCACCCGGCCACCGGTGTCCAGGATCTTCTGCTTGCCCGTGTAGAACGGGTGGCAGGCGGAGCAGACGTCGGCGTGGATCGCGCCGTTCTTGGCGGTGCTGCGGGTGGTGAAGGTGGCGCCGCACGTGCAGGTGACGTGCGTGACGTGATAGTCGGGGTGAATGTCGCGCTTCATGGCTGTCCTTTCGGGTGCGGTCGCCGGGTCGCCAGCTGGTGCGTCAGATGCGCATGGGCGGGAGCCGGTACCGCGAAATTCGGTCAGCTACCAGTGTGCCAGATGGTTCAACCACCCAGGGCCACCAGCCATTCCCCCGGTCTTTATGGCGTCGGTCGCGGCGGTCACACTAGGCTCCGCCGCACCAAACATCACTTTTTCCGACTAAAAGGATCATTCATCTGATGAAGAGAAGGGTGCGGTCGCTGCTCGCGACCGCCACGGGGGTCGCCGTTCTTTTCGGAGGCGCAGGCCTCACCACCACCAGCGCGTACGCCGCACAGCACGCGCGCACCACCGGGCCGGACTTCATGGGGGATGTCTCGGCCAGCGCGTACGTGCCGGTCCAGGGCGAGGCCGGAGCCAGCGTGACGCTCAAGCTCAGGGACCCGGCGACGGTCAGGAGGGTCACCGGCGTGATCGCGGCGCCGGGGAAGCCCGACCGGCCGGTCACGTTCGACTTCGAGCGCGACGCCGTCATCACCGGGAAGTGGACGATCGGCGAACGCGACCCGGCCGGCCGGTGGAAACTGACGGTCAACGTCGTCCGCCAGACCACCCAGGTCAACGACTTCACCGTCAAGGTGGCCGGCAAGCAGCGCATCACCTCCGCCTCCGTCACCCCCGACCCCGTCGCGCTGGTCCGGGGCAAGGACGTAAAGGTCCTGGTGGAGAGCACGATCGAGGGCTCCGGCATGGTGTCGGCCAAGCTCGTCAGCGACAAAGGCAGTCAGTACTACGACCTCGGCAACCTGGCTCTGGAGCCCGGCGGCCGCCACCGCGGCACCGCCTACTTCGGGGACGACAGCACCGCCGGCGCGTGGACGCTGGAGATCTACGCCACCCGCGGCGGCGAGGTCCTCAAGGGGGTGTCGCCCTTCACGGTGAAGGCTGCCGCCCAGGGCGCCTCCGGGAAGGCCGGGGCCAGGGTCACGATCGGCGCGGCCAAGAAGGTCAGGAAGGGCGCGTACTTCAAGGTGTACGGCAGGGCCTACCGGGGTGCCAAGCCGTACGCGAACAAAAAACTGAAGATCCACTTCAAGGCCAAGGGCGGCAGCACGTACAAGCTCGTCGCCTTCGTCAGGACGAACCGGTCCGGCAGGTACGCCAAATCCCTCAAGGCGGGCGCGGACGGCTATTTCCGCGTCACGTCGCCGGGCACGCGGGCGACCCGCGCGGCCCTGTCCCCCCAGCGCCTGGTGGACGTGCGGTAGAACGGCCCGGAACGCGAAGAAGCGGCGGGGCGAACCCCGCCGCTTCCTCACCTCGCGCGCACTAGTCGCGGTCGTTGCTCACGGTGGTCTTCTGGACCTGAAGCAGGAACTCCGCGTTGGAGGAGGTCTCCTTCATCTTCTCCAGAAGAAGCTCCAGAGCCTGCTGCATGTCGAGGGCGTGCAGCACGCGGCGGAGCTTCCAGACGATCTGGAGCTCGTCCTTGGCCATGAGGATCTCTTCCTTACGGGTGCCGGACGCGTCGACGTCCACCGCGGGGAAGATCCGCTTGTCGGCCAGGGAGCGGTTGAGCTTGAGCTCCATGTTGCCGGTGCCCTTGAACTCCTCGAAGATGACCTCGTCCATCTTGGACCCGGTCTCGACCAGGGCCGTGGCGAGGATCGTCAGCGAGCCGCCGTTCTCGATGTTGCGGGCGGCGCCGAAGAAGCGCTTGGGCGGGTAGAGGGCCGTGGAGTCGACACCACCGGACAGGATGCGCCCGGAGGCCGGGGCGGCCAGGTTGTAGGCGCGGCCCAGACGGGTGATCGAGTCGAGCAGCACGACCACGTCGTGGCCCAGCTCCACCAGGCGCTTGGCGCGCTCGATGGCGAGCTCGGCGACGGTGGTGTGGTCCTCGGCCGGCCGGTCGAAGGTCGAGTGGATGACCTCGCCCTTGACCGAGCGCTGCATGTCGGTGACCTCTTCAGGCCGCTCGTCCACGAGCACGACCATGAGGTGGCACTCGGGGTTGTTGCGGGTGATCGCGTTGGCGATCGACTGCAGCACCATCGTCTTACCGGCCTTGGGCGGCGAGACGATGAGACCGCGCTGGCCCTTGCCGATGGGCGAGACGAGGTCGATGATCCGCGTGGTGAGGATGTTCGGCTCGGTCTCCAGGCGCAGGCGGTCCTGCGGGTAGAGCGGCGTCAGCTTGTTGAAGTCCGGCCGGTTGCGGGCCTGCTCCGGGTCCATGCCGTTGACGGTGTCGAGGCGGACCAGGGCGTTGAACTTCTCACGCCGCTCGCCGTCGCGCGGCTGGCGGACGGCGCCGGTGATGACGTCGCCCTTGCGCAGGCCGTTGCGGCGGATCTGGGCGAGCGAGACGTAGACGTCGTTGCTGCCCGGCAGGTAGCCGCTCGTCCTGACGAAGGCGTAGTTGTCGAGGATGTCGAGGATGCCGGCGATCGGGATCAGCACATCGTCGTCGCCGATCACGGGCTCGGTGCTGTCGAAGCGCTCGCGGCCACGGCCACGGTTGCGCTCCCGGAACCGGCCGCGGCGCCCGCGTCCGCCCCGCTCGTCGTCGTCGCCCGCGCCACCGCGCGGGTCGCTGCCACGACCGCCGGAGTCGGCGGCGCGCTCACGCTGGTCGGTACGGCCGTCACGGCCGTCACGACCGCCGTCACGGCCACC
This sequence comes from Nonomuraea glycinis, assembly GCF_035920485.1. Lineage (GTDB taxonomy): Bacteria > Actinomycetota > Actinomycetes > Streptosporangiales > Streptosporangiaceae > Nonomuraea > Nonomuraea glycinis. Next base: position 4,767,196 of record NZ_CP109166.1, on the reverse strand, counting down.
GTCGCGACCGCCGTCACGACCGTCCCGGCTGTCACGCACGTCGCGCCCGCCGTCACGGGAGCTGTCACGGGAGCTGTCACGGCTCTCGCCGCGACCCTCGCCGCGGTCGCCGGCGCGGTCGTTGCCGCCACGCTCGCCGCGCTCACGGCGCTCGCCACGGCCACGGCGCTCCCGGCGGCTCTCGCCACGGTCGCCACGCGGGTCGCCCTGCTGGGTCTCGGTGGACTGGGCCGACTGAGTGGTCTGAGTGGCCGCAGGGGCCTGCTCGACGACCGGCTCGGCCGCGGCCACGACGGGCTCGGCGGCCGCGACCACCGGCTCGGCGGCGGCCTGTGCGACCGGCTCTTCCACGGTCTTGGTGCGGGAACGTTCCCGACGGGTGCGGGTGGGCCGCTCCGCGGCGGGAGCCGCGTCGGCGGCGACAGGCGCCTCGGTCGCGGTTGCCGTAGCGGGCGCGGCGTCCCCGATGCCGCCACCCTGCTTCTCCTGGATGGCCGCGATGAGCTGGCTCTTCCGCATGCGCCCGGTGCCGCTGATGCCCAGTTCGGCGGCCATCTTCTGCAGCTCGGGCAGCACCTTGGCGGACAGGCCGGTGCCGGAGCGACGCGCACGCGGCTTGGCCGCGGCACGGGTGGGGGTGTCGCCGGTCGCAGCAGGTGTGCCTGGTGCGTCGGAGAGGAGTTCGGTGGTGTCGCTCAACTAAAAGGTCCTTCCCAGGGGTCGGGCGCCGGATTCATTCGCCGGGCGTCCCGGATGTGCTTGCGATCCGGCGGGACAGACCGAACCGGGCTGCACTTTTGCGATCTTCGGCCGCCGCTGGGGACGGTCGCCACTCTTGGCAAGGGGCTCGTCCAGGTCGCCACAGGACGGTGACGAGTGGATGACAACCCCTAAGATTGCTGCCGCCAGCCGGATGTCGAGGTGATTCGAACGCGTGGATCCCCGTCGTCGCCGCCTCACGTTGGGCCTACCGGGTGTGGGCCAACCGGAGGCAACGGATTCCGGGGAGACAGCCGCGCTACTCACGCCTCGCGACGTGAAGCATGATGCAGCGATGTACGGCTGACAAGCACGCGCACCCAACAAGGGGGCATCTGGTGCGGCTATCAGCCTAACATCACCAGCGCACACGGCTATTCCCTGAAGGTCTAAAGAGGTATCAGCGTGTCTCGGGAACCTGAACGTTCGCGCCAACTGGATCGACGTCCATTAGCTGGATGTGCCAGTCATTACCCACTTCTGGCGCGATCAAATCCTGCGAATCCGATGTCGAAAACGCGAGGATCGTGGGACCCGCTCCCGAAACGACCGCGGGCACGCCCACTGCACGCAGACGTTCTACCAGATCCGCGCTCTCGCGCATGGCAGGCGCGCGGTAATCCTGATGGAGACGGTCCTCCGTGGCTGCGAGCAGCAACGCCCGCTCTGGCCGCTGGGTCAGCGCGGCGATCAGCAACGCGGCCCTGCCGGCATTGAAGGAGGCGTCCTTGTGGGGCACATCCTTCGGCAACAGGCCCCGGGCGGTCTCTGTGGCCAGCCGCGTCGCCGGAACGATCACTACAGGCCGGATGCTCGCATCGGGAACCAGTTTCACCATACGTGGTGCGCCGCTGTGCTGCGTCCAGGCGATCGTCAGCCCGCCGGCCAGGCAGGGCGCGACGTTGTCCGGGTGCCCTTCCATCTCGTCGGCCAGCGCGAACACCTCATCATCGGTCAGGTCGCCGTTCCGCGAGAGCGCCCGTGCCGCGAGGATCCCCGCGCAGATGGCCGCGGACGAGCTGCCCAGGCCGCGGGCGTGCGGAATCCTGTTATGGCACCGCAACCGGATCCCGTCCGGCTGCGGCGTCCCCATCCGGTCGAAGGCCGCGCGCATCGCCTTGACGACGAGGTGCCCTTCACCGGTGTCGAGCTCCCCGGCCCCCTCGCCGGTCACCACGACCTCCACGCCGCCGCCGTCGGCGAGTGAGGCGTCGATGTCGTCGTAGAGGCTCAGCGCCAGTCCCAGGGCGTCGTACCCCGGCCCCAGATTGGCCGACGTCGCCGGCACGCGGATGTGAACGGTCGTCATTCGTGAGCCTTTCTCGCCATTGTCCGCGTCATTCCTCTGTGAGGCCGCGATCAATTTCTCTATGGGCGTACGGAAACCCACCCATCGCGTACGGCAGCCGTACCCGGGAGGAGGTCACCGGCACGAGGGCGGCACATCCGCCCGCACGGTCAGGCGAGGCTGAGAGCGGCCGCGGCCGCGTGCACGTCGATGGGGATCGTGACCGGAGCCGGAGCGCCGGAGATGGCCCAGTCGGGGTCCTTGAGTCCGTTGCCCGTGACCGTGCAGACGATCCGCTGCCCGGGGGCGACGAGGCCGTCGGCGTGCGCCTGCAGCAGGCCGGCGACGCTCGCCGCCGAGGCGAGCTCCACGAAGACACCCTCCTCCTGGGCCAGCAGCTTGTAGGCGGCGGCGATCTGCCGGTCGGTGACGGCCTTGATGACGCCGCCGGACTCGTCGCGGGCCGCGGTGGCGAGCTGCCAGGAGGCGGGGTTGCCGATGCGGATGGCGGTGGCGATGGTGTGCGGGTGCGTGACCGGCGCGCCGTCGACGATCGGGGCCGCGCCGCTGGCCTGGAAGCCGAACATGCGGGGGCGCGTGGCGGAGATGCCGTCGGTGGCGTATTCCTGGTAGCCCATCCAGTAGGCGGAGATGTTGCCGGCGTTGCCCACCGGGATGCAGTGGATGTCGGGCGCGTCCCCAAGCGTGTCCACGATCTCGAAGGCGGCGGTCTTCTGGCCCTGCAGCCGGAACGGGTTGACGGAGTTGACCAGCGCGATCGGGTAGTTCGACGAGAGCTTGCGGGTCATCTCCAGGCAGTCGTCGAAGGAGCCCTCGACCTGCAGCAGCGTGGCGCCATGGACGAGGGCCTGGGCCAGCTTGCCCATCGCGATCTTGCCGCGGGGCACCAGCACGGCGCAGGTGAGCCCGGCGCGCACGGCGTAGGCGGCGGCCGAGGCGGAGGTGTTGCCGGTGGAGGCGCAGATGACCGCCTTGGCGCCCTCCTCGACGGCCTTGCTGATGGCCATGGTCATGCCGCGGTCTTTGAAGCTGCCCGTCGGATTGGCGCCCTCGACCTTGAGGAAGACGTCGCACCCGGTGATGGCGGAGACGCGGTGCGCGGGCACCAGCGGGGTGCCGCCTTCGAGCAGCGTGACGACGGGCGTCTGCGGAGTGACCGGCAGCCGATCGCGGTACTCCTCGATGAGGCCACGCCAGGACCTGCCCATTGATATCTCCCTACCTGCGCTGTTGGGCACCGAGTCTACGGGGTCGGCAGGGTGGGCGCGGTGCCGCGTCCAGTGCGTGGACAGCGTCCGGAAGAACGTCATTATTCAGGAAAATCTCAGCATCTCTCGCTAGGGTTTCGCGGCAGGGGGTCACACGATGAACACGCGTCCTGCTATGCCGCAGAACGACTATTCCGCTCTGGTTCCGCCGGAGCTCGGCGCCTGGTCGCCCACCCTGTCCGTGAGCGTGGTCATCCCCGCGCACGGCGGGCCGCATCTGGATCTGACGCTGGCGGCGCTCGCCGCGCAGACCTACCCCGGCCACCTCATGGAGGTCCTGGTCGTGGACGACGGCAGCGAGCCGCCCATCCGCCTGCCGGAGCTGCGGCCGGACAACACCCGGGTGGTCCGGCCGGAGACCGGCTGGGGCATCTCCAACGCCGTCAACTCCGGCGCGAAGGCCGCCGACGGCGAGATCATCCAGCGGCTCGACGCGGACATGGTGGCCTGCCGCGAGCACATCGAGGCGATGGCCCGCTGGCACCACGTGACCGACTACCTGGTCACCATCGGCATGAAGAAGTTCGTCGAGGCGCCGCCGCTCACCCCCGGCGAGGTCCACCGGGCCGGGCACCTGGGCGAGGTGTTCGACCTGGCGCAGGCCGCGAGCAGCTCCACCGAGGCGACGATCGCCAAGACCGACGGGCTACGCAAGAGCCGCAATCCGTACCACGTGTGCACAGGGCCGACCATCGCCCTGCCGAGAGAGATCTTCCACGCCGTCGGCGGCCTGGACCCGGGCGTGACCCGCGGCGGCGACACCGAGTTCGCCTACCGGCTGGCCATGCAGGGCGTGGTGTTCGTACCGGAGCTGGAGGCCCAGGCCGTGCACCTGGGGCTGCCGGCCCAGCACCGGGACCGGGAGCGCGCCGTACGGGCCGTGGAGCCGCACCTCGCGCAGCGCATCCCGCTCCGCCGCGACCTGCGCAAGGACCGGGGCCGCCGCTGGCTGGTCCCGTACGTCGAGATCGTGCTGGACATCGCCGGCACCGCCGAGTCGGTGGTCCGGCAGGCGGTGTCCGCGGCGCTCGACGGCAAGCTGCAGGACGTGGTCGTGACCCTGGTCGCGCCCTGGTCGCGGCTGCGCGACGGGCGGCGCTCGGTGCTGGAGGACCCCAGCTTCGACCTGCGGATGATGCGGGAGATCTACACGCACGACGACCGGATCAGGCTCATCGACGAGGCCGCGCCGACGCCCGCCCCCACGCCGTTCCGCTACCGGGGACCGGTGGACGTGCCGCTGCACCGGGCGACGCTGGAGCGCATGATCGAGACGGTGCAGAAGGACCTGACGGGCGTGCTGATCGTGGACCTGCCCGACGGCCGCACCGCCCGCCTGGAGCGGACCTCCGCACTGGCCCGCGCGCGGTTGCTCGCCGACCCCGGCGACGACCTGGACGACATCATCGACACCACCCATGGTGTACGGCATGTGCCCCCGGACCGCTATTGGCCGAAGCCCGCGCCGCCACAGGCGCCGGCCACGACGGTCCCGGAGCCGTTCGCCGTCGCCGCGGACACCGGCGAACGCACCCTGCTCGGCCGCCTCAAGTCCGCCCTACGCCCCAACTGAGCCCCGCCCCGCGCATCCCACGCTCAAGGGCGGTCCGGCCCGACGGATCCCGCCCCTCAGGACGGTCCTGGCCGTCCCGCGCCTCGGGACCGTCCCGGCCCGGCGGATCCCACGCCTCGGGGCGGTGTCATCTGCCGGTCCTCCGGCCCAGGGCGCGTCTGACCGTGGCCGTCATGACGGTGCGCAGGCTGTCCTGGGCGCGGTGGGCGGCGGCCAGTTGGCGGCGTAGCTCGGAGACCTCCTTGCGCAGGGCGCCGATGTCGCGCCGGTAGTCGACGGCGTCCTTGCGCCAGGTGCCCGCCTCCTCGCGCCACTTGGCGACCTGGGCCCGCAGCCGCTCGTTCTCCCCGGTCAGCCGTTCGACGTCGGCCTCGGCCTGGACCCTGGCGTTGTAGGCGCCACGGCGGCCCAGCGGCTTGGCCGGCTCGCGGGTGAAGCCGTAGGTCTCGCCGTCGACCCAGGTGACGGAGGAGACGTCGTCGACGACGTCGTCCAGGTCCTCCTGCGGCCCGGCGACGAGGCGGGCGCGGGCGAAGGCGGCCGGGCGCTCCAGGCGGGCGGCCACCACGCCGGCCGACGACTCGTCGAGCAGCACGTTGATCAGGCCGTGCTGCTCGGTGCGCGCCAGGTCGAGCAGGCTCGCCAAGGAGTCCTCGCCGGGCGCCCAGCCGGCCGGCAGGCGCAAGACGTACGGGACGGCCAGGCCGACCTCGTCCGTGCCGGCGAACCGTACCCGGCTCTCGTGCTCGAAGTGGCCGTGCACCAGGACCAGGTCGAGGTTGGGGTCCTTGAGCGGGGCGCGGCGGTCCCGCTCCAGGCCGTCCCACGGGCCGACGATGACCACGCGCAGGTCGTGCTGCGTGCCGGCCAGGAGCGCGTCGACGGTGGCGCGCACGCTCTCGTAGCCGGCCGTGCCGTCCACCACGGCCTCGACGTAGGGGATCTTCCACTGGCGGCCGGGGTGGGAGCGCAGCCAGCGGTAGAGCGGGATGCGGTCGCCCACGAACGCGAAGCTGACCCGGTCGATGCGCTCCTTGTGCCGCATCCGCATGGTCGGGCCGAGGTGGTAGGCACGGGCTCGCGGCTCGGGTACGAAAACCGCGCCGGCCTGCCCCAGCCGGTAGCCCATCTCGGTGTCCTGACCGAGGATCAGCTCGTCGTCCATGGGGCCCGCGAGCTCGAACAGCCGGGCGTTGACCGAGGTCGCGCCGCCCACGTGCAGGCTGAAGGGGCGCGGGGTGCGCTGGGTGAGCCCGTCGGTGCGCGCCAGCAGGTCGATGATCCAGCGGTGCGGCTCGGCGGGCTCGAAGTAGGACTCCAGGTCGTCCGGCAACTCAGCGGGCAGCGGGGCCTCGCTGAAGCGCATGAACCCGCCGACGACGAGGTAGGGAGCGGTGTGGTGCCAGCGCATGTGGGCTTCGAGAGCCCCGGGGGTGAGCACCACGTCGGAGTCGAGCCAGTGGATGACGTCGCCGCCGGCCTCGGCCAGCCCGGCGTTGCGGGCGCTGGCCCGGCCGGGCGTCTCGCAGCGGATCAGCCGGGCGCCCGGCGGGCGGGTGGCGGGCAGCCGCAGCGGTGGCGTGCTGCCGTTGTCGACGACGATGACCTCGGTCAGCTCCGCCGGATAGCTCTGCCTGGCCAGACCGGCCAGCACCAGGTCGAGCTTGTCCTGGCCGCCGAAGGCGGGCACGATCACGCTGACGCGCAGCTCCGGGGTGAACCACTCGGGCGGGTCGAGGACGCGATAGTCGTTGCCGCGCACTCTCATGCGGTCTCCAGCAGGGTCGGCTCCATGCGTGACTCCGTCAGCAGGTCGGGCTCCATCAGCAGGCTCGGGCGAAAGCCGTACCACTGGTTGGTGGCGACTTTGAGGAAGTGCGCGAGCGGGAGCTGCCAGGTGTGCTGGTCGCTCAGCCCGCGGCGCAACATGTATCCGAGGCCGTGGGTGCGGTAAATGCGGGCTCCGGCCTCACGTGCGGCCTTGAGGAATTCGCGGTCCACCGCCCGAGGAAGCCCTGGAAATCCTCCAATATCGCGAAATTTCGCCACGGGCACCAAAATCGTGCCGCCCGCGATGTGATCGGCCCACACCTCGCTCGGATAGGCCGCCCCGGACGCGAACGTCGTGCGCCTGATCGTGGTACGCAGCGGCTCCAGATAGAAGAACTCCCCCGAGGCGCCCACCACGTCGGCGCCCGAGTGATCGACCGCCATGATCAGGTCGGCCAGGTGGTCGGGGCCGTACCAGTCGTCGTCGTCCCACTTGGCCAGGTAGTCGCCGCCGGCCAGGGCCGCCGCCTGGTTGAGCACCTCGCCGAACGGCGTCTCGGCCCCGGCCTCGATCCAGCGCAGCGGCAGCGGGCACGCCTCGGCGGCCTGCCGGACCTCGTCGTAGGCGACCCCGTGCAGGCCGAGGATCACCTCCACCTCGACCCCGCGCTGCCACGCCATCTGGGCGAGCGCGCCACCGACGAACCCGGGCCGCTTGGTCGCCATGACCACGCTGACCTTGGCGGTCGCGACCGGCTGAGCGGCCACCCGGCGCAGCCGTACGCTGTGCTCCTCGCGTCGCAGGTCGGCCAGGCAGCGCACGCTGTCATCCGCGATGTGCTCGAGCCAGCTCCGGTCGGTGAGCAGGGCCGCCAAGTCGACGGGCACCCAGGCCGGCGCAGAGGAGGCCGTCAGCGGCACCCCGGCGGCGGCCAGCCGCGCGAGCCCGCCGAGCGCGTCCTCGACCCCCGGCCACTCGGCGTCATGCGCGCCCCCCGATGGACGCCCGTTGTCGGGCACGCCTTCGGCGGTGGGCCAGTCGATGTCGAGGCCGCGCAGGGGGCGCAGCTGGGCGAGGTCGAGGGCCTGACCGTCGACGGCCCAGGCGTCCTCGTGCCAGTGCAGACGCGCCAGCCCCTGCTCCGGCGTGCGCAGGAAACCGGCTGGACTGAAGGTCATGCGTGCTGCTCCTTGACCTGCGGGACTTCGATCGGCGCCCACCCTACGCCGTTTTTACACGCGCGTAGACCCGTGGTTCGCTTCGCCATGACAAAGCGGTGATCATCACCCGCTCGACATTCCCCACATAGGCATCTCGCCACATATGCCACGTTAGTGGCCGATGTTGTCTGAGGTGCCGCTTATGCCGTGCTTTATGGAAGTCGCTGCACGCGAAAGCCGCCGAGGGCGGACCCTAGTGAGAGCTACTCGTCGCCCTCCACCCGCATGACGCTCGCCACCGCCCGGACCACGTCCAGCTCGCGCAGGCCCTCCATGGTGGCCGTCAGGTCGGCGTCGGTGGCGCGGTGGGTGACGATGACGAGCTGGGCGTCGTCGCCGTGGCCCTCCTGCCGGACCGTCTGGATGGACACGTCATGCTTGGCGAACAGCTCGGCCACCGTGGCCAGGACGCCGGGCTTGTCGGCCACGTCCAGCGCCACATGGCACCGAGTGACCGTCTCCCCGATCGGGTGCACCTTCAGGGAGGCGTAGGTGGACTCGTCGGGCCCTCGGGTGCCGGCCAGGCGGTTGCGGGCCACGGCCACCAGGTCGCCCAGGACGGCCGAGGCCGTGGGCGCGCCGCCCGCGCCCTTGCCGTAGAACATGAGCTCCCCGGCCGACTCGGCCTCGACGAAGACCGCGTTGTAGGCCTCCCTGACCCCGGCCAGCGGGTGCGTCCTGGGGATCATGGCGGGGTGGACCCGGACGCCGATCGAGCGGCCGTCATCGGAGCGGGCGCAGATGGCCAGCAGCTTGATGACGTAGCCCATCTCCTTGGCGGAGGCGACGTCGGTGGCGGTGATCTCGGTGATGCCCTCCCGGTGCACCTGCTCGGCCGTGACCCGGCTGTGGAAGGCGTGGCCGGCCAGGATGGCCGCCTTGGCCGCCGCGTCGAAGCCCTCGACGTCGGCGGTGGGGTCGGCTTCGGCGTAGCCGAGCGTCTGGGCCTCTTCCAGGGCGTCGGTGAACGACGCGCCGGTGGAGTCCATCTTGTCCAGGATGTAGTTGGTGGTGCCGTTGACGATGCCGAGGACGCGGTTGACGTGGTCACCGGCCAGGGACTCGCGCAACGGGCGCAGCAGCGGGATCGCGCCGGCGACGCTGGCCTCGAAGTAGAGGTCGCCGTGGCCGGTGCGGGCGGCCTCGTGCAGGGTGGCGCCGTCCTCGCCGAGCAGCGCCTTGTTGGCGGTCACGACGGACTTGCCCCGGGACAGGGCGGCGGTGATCAGCGTCCGGGCGGGCTCGATGCCGCCGATGACCTCGATGACGATGTCGATGTCGTCCCGGGTGACCAGCGACTCGGCGTCGGTGGTGAGCAGCGCGGGGTCGACCTCGACGTCACGCTTGCGGCCCAGGCGGCGGACCGCCACCCCGGCCAGCTCCAGAGGGGCGCCGATGCGCGCGGCCAGGTCGGCGCCCTGCTCGTGGATGAGCCGGATGACCTGCGAGCCGACGACTCCACAGCCCAGGAGGGCCACCTTCAACGGTTTGCTCACAGTTGCCCTCTCAACAGGTCGTCTTCGGTCTCGCCCCGCACGATCACGCGGGCCTCGCCGTCCGCGACGGCGACCACGGCGGGCCTGGGCAGGTAGTTGTAGTTGCTCGCCAGCGACCGGCAGTAGGCGCCGGTCGCGGCGATCGCGATCAGGTCGCCGGGAGCCAGGTCGGCGGGCAGGTAGCAGTCGCGCACCACCATGTCGCCGCTCTCGCAGTGCTTGCCGACGACGCGGCTGAGCATGGGCGGGGCGGTGCTCTCGCGGCTGGCCAGCACGGCGGTGTACTCGGCGCCGTAGAGGGCGGTGCGGACGTTGTCGCTCATGCCGCCGTCGATGCTGACGTAGGTGCGCAGCCCTTCGACGTCCTTGACGGTGCCGACCTCGTAGAGGGTGATGCCGCCGGGGCCGACGATGGTGCGGCCGGGCTCGACGGCCAGGCGGGGCACGGGCAGCCCGGCGTCGGTGCAGACCTTGCGCACGATCTCGCGCAGCCCGTCGGCGACGAGCTTGATGTCGGGGGCCTCGTCGTCCTCGACGTAGGCGATGCCGTAGCCGCCGCCGAGGTCGAGCTCCGGGAGCACGACGCCGTGCTCCTCCTTGATCTGCACGAGCAGCGAGGCCAGGCGGCGAGCGGCCACCTCGAACCCGGCCGTGTCGACGATCTGGGAGCCGATGTGCGAGTGCAGGCCGACGAGCTCCAGCGAGGGCAGCGCGAGAATGCGGCGCACGGCCTCGGCGGCGGCGCCGCTGTTGAGCGACAGGCCGAACTTCTGGTCGTCGTGCGCGGTGGCGATGAACTCGTGGGTGTGCGCCTCGACCCCGGTGGTCACCCGGACCATCACCTTGGGCCGCTTGCCGTGCCGCTCGGCGAGGTAGCCCAGCCGGGCGATCTCCTCGTAGGAGTCGACCACGATGTGCCCGACACCGGCCTCCAGCGCCCTGGTGAGCTCGGCTGCGGACTTGTTGTTGCCGTGCAGGGTGATGCGCTCGGCGGGGAAGCCCACGCTCAGCGCCACGGCCAGCTCGCCGCCGCTGGCGACGTCGACGCCGAGGCCCTCGTCCTGGAGCCAGCGGACGATCTCCTTGCACAGGAACGCCTTGCCGGCGTAGTGCACCTCGGACCCGGCGAAGGCGGTGGCGTAGTCGCGCATGCGGGAGCGTACGTCGTCCTCGTCGAGGACGTAGAGCGGGGTGCCGAACTCGCGGGCCAGCTCGCGGACGTCGAGGCCGCCGACCGTGAGCGCGCCCTCGACCCGGCTCGACGTTCGCGGCCAGATCGCGGGGTTGATCCGGTTGAGGTCGGCGGGCGCCAGCGGGGGGCGCTCGTGGGGCGGCGTCTCAGCGTGACGGTCCCCGGCAGGATGGGCGAATCGACTCACCCGAACGAGGCTATCCGAACCACCGTTCCCCCCGGACACGCTGCCCACGTATCGAGACACGATCACCGTACATGAGCGGATTTTTTACGCTTTTTCGCCGTTTGACCGGATATTTTCTTACCTTTACAACCGATCCGGCCCCACCAGCACATCCTGTACGGCCTGAGCCAGCCGCACCCGGGCCCCGTGGACCGGGCCGGGCGGCTCGTCCCCGATCGGTGTCGCCGGGGCGTGCTCGTGCGCGTCATGGTAGGCCAGAGCCAGCCGCACCAGGTAGGTCTCCCAGCCCGGATCGCGGCTCACCAGCCGCCCCGGCAACTCCGCCAGCACCCTCAGCACGGCCCGATCATGAGGGTCGTCGAGCGACTCGGGCCGGAAGTGGCCCGTCGGCACCCCGAGCTCGCGCGCCCACCGCCGCGCCGCCACCGCGCGGGCATGCCCGTAGCGCACCACGAAACCGGGGTTGTCCCAGGTCCGGGGGAAGTCCGGCCAGCCGGGATCCGGCAGGCCGAGCGGCTCGACCTCGGCCAGCAGCGCTCCCGGCACCGCCACCACGATCCGCAGGAACCCGTTGGGCCGCACCGCCACGTCCGCGACGCCGGGCAGCGACCGGACCCGCCCGGCCAGCTCGGCGGGCGGGATCCGCCGCCGCAGCGCGGCAGCGGACACGAAGGCGGCCTCGGCCTCCCACGTCCCCTCCGGCACCGCCGGCTCCCCGAGCACCGCGGCCAGCCGCCCAGGCGTCACAGGGCCGGACTCGCCGGCCACCCCCGCCGGCCGCCCTCGCGTCACGGGGTCGGACTCGCCGGGCACCCCGGACATCACGGCGTCAGATGAGCGCGTGCGGCTCGGCGGAGCCGTACTCGACCAGGTGGGCGGCGCCGAGCAGCCAGCGGTCCTGCTCGCGGACCCGTACGTAGCCGAACCGGTCGGCGGAGAAGACCTTGATGCCGTCCTGGCGGCACTGGCGCATCATCACCTCGTCCCAGCCGTCGGTCAGGTCGGCGAAGCCCACCTCGCGCAGGGCGTTGCGGCGCGCGAGCAGCGTGGCCCCGGCGACCTCCGGCAGGTAGGCGTACTCGGCGTCCGGCTGCTTGAGCAGCGTCGCCTGCGGCTTGCGCAGGTGGGCGTAGAAGGCGGCCTTGCCGACGATGTCGGCGGTGCTGAAGAGGAAGGCGCGGCGCAGGTCGGCCAGGTAGTGGCCGCCGTAGACGTCGCGGGGGTCCATGACCGCGACCAGGTCGGCCTCGCACAGGTCGAGCCCGTGGCCGAGCATGGCGCCGACCGTCAGGTCGGGGCGCAGGCGGCGGAAGACCACCTCGGCGTCCGGCAGCATGTCGCGGGCGCGCTGCTCGGCCTCGGCGGGGCCGATGACGATGGCCTGCACCACCCCGCTCTGCCGGGCGAGCTGGGCCAGCGCGTGCTCCATGCGGGTGGCGTCGGGGATGACGAGCAGCACCGAGACGTCCAGCGTGGCGCGGGCGCTGGGCAGGCCGACCGCCTCCAGCATGGCGTCGATCCGGTCGCTCATCGTGCCGCCGCTGTAGGCCCGGCGCAGGGCCACGTGCGCCCGGCGGGTGTCGGGGTCGTCGCCGATCGGGGTGCCGCAGGCGGCGAGCTCGGTCAGCCGCCACTGCGGGGTGCCTGGCGGGCAGTCGACCGCGGCGGGCCAGCGGTAGGAGGTGAGCACGTCAGGGTAGCTCAGGTGGCCGGGCAGCAGCTGGTCGAGGGTGAGCACCCGGTCGATGCGGCCGCCCGCCAGCGGCAGCGGGTTGTGCACCCGTGGCTGGACGCCGAACTGCAGGCGCGGCCAGCCGACCGTCAGATCGGTGGTGAAGCGGTGCTCGAACAGCTCGGCCGCGGCGGCGTAGGTGGCGACGTCGCCCTGCGTGTGCCAGAACACGGTGCGGATGCCCCGCTCGGCGCACCAGGCCAGCAGCGCCTTGAGCCCCTCCCCGGGCTCGCCCCGCAGCTCCTCGGCCCAGGGCCCCTGGCTCACGGACTCCACCATGAGCAGGTGGGGCACCTCCTGGGGCAGCACCCTGGCGAAGTCGCGCGGGGTGAAGCCGGTGCTCTGCCGCCACTCGTAGCGCAGCAGCGCCTCGACGTGCGGCTCGGCGATCACCGCCGCCGTGAGGTGCGGCCGGGTGTTGGGGCCCGTCGGGACGCGGAACGGCTTGAGCTTGAACGAGGCGCCGCCGAGCGTCCTGGTCGAGGTGGTGGCCTGGAAGGCGGCGCCGGGGCGCTCCTCCTTGGCCTGACCGCCGGCGACCGGCTTGCGCTTGGGGGCGACGGGGCGTTTGACCGGCCTGGTGGCGCCCTTGAGCCCCTTGGCCAGGCGCATCGGGTTGCTCTTGCCGCTCTTGATGGCGTCACCGAGGCGGTTCCAGCGGGCCACCTTGATCGAGGAGAGCTTCCAGTTGGCCACCTCCGCCTGGTAGCGCTGCTCGGCGAGCTCCTTGCGGAGTTTGTCCACCGCGGCGCGTTCGTCCTCCAGCCGTTCCTCGGCCTCACTCAGCTTCTCGGACAGCTCCTTGGCCTCTGTGGCCCGGCTCTCCGCCTCGGCCAGCCTGCTCTGGGCGGCGGCCAGCAGCCTGGCCAGCTCCGCGGCGTGCTCTGCCTCCGCGACAGCATCTCGCAACGCCCTGCGCGTGCTTTCCAGCTCGATGGACACGTGGACCTCCGTCTCTCAGCCCGGCAAAGGATACTCTTTTGCCGGAAGCGGCTCGAAGGGATGAGATCCGGTGCAGTTCAACGTGCGGCCCTACGTCTGTGGCGCTCTGGGCCGGGTCGACGAGGCCCTGCTCGGCAAACTGTCCGCCGCCGGGCCCCGGGTCAGGCCCGCCCTCCAGACGGCCGAGGCGGCGCTCTACAGCTCCACGCCGCTGCCGCCCTATCAGCGGGCCGGTGCGGCCTTCGCGTTCTCCTGGGGCGAGCGCAGGCCCGCTCTGGAGCGCGGCCAGCGCGTCGAGGACTGGATGTCGGTCGCGGAGACGTACGAGACCCCCGGTCTGATCGGCGACGGCTCCCGGATCACCCTGCACGCGGGCGCGCTGGGGCTGGTCGACGTCTATTACGTACGGGTCGGCGAGGCGGTCTACTTCTCCTCCCTGATCCAGCCGCTGATCTCGCTGGTCCCGGTCGCGATCGACTGGTCGGCGTGGGCCTCGATCCTCCAGGTGACCTTCCCGCTGGGCGAGGCAACCCCCTACGCGGGCATCAGCCGGCTGCCGGGCTCCGGGGCGCTGGTGTGGGACCAGGGCAGGCTCGCCACCGAGCGCAGGCTGCCGCGCTGGCTGCGGCGCGAGCCCTACGAGGCGTGGACCAGCGCCGGCGAGATCGTCGAGCTGCTGCACGAGGTCTACAAGGACTACGACGGGCGCAAGCTGCTGGTGCCGATCAGCGGCGGCTACGACTCGCGGCTGCTGGGCAGCGTGGCCATGGCGCGCGGGTTCGACGTGGAGTCGTGGACGACGAGCCCCGACGACGGCAACGACACCGACATCGCCTTCGCCCGCGCCATCACCCGCGAGCTGGGCATCCCGCACCGGGTGATCATGCAGGACGCGGCGGACTACCCGGAAGATGCGCGGGAGGTGGCCCGCAGGCTCGAATACCTGACGCCGCACCACGCCTGGTACGCGCCGTTCGCCCAGCAGGTGCACCAGGCCGGCCGGGTGCTGGTCGACGGGCTGGCGGGCGGCCCGCTGCTGAAGAACTTCATGGTCAGCGGGGCCGCGCTGGAGGCGACCACGCAGGCCGAGCGGTCGGCCGCGGTGCTGGGCTCGCTGAGCCTCGGGGCGCCGTCGCAGCCGATGCTGTCCAAGGCCGCGGCGCAGTGGATGACGGAGACGGTGCAGGAGCAGTTCGCCGCCGCCACCTCGATGCTGCACGGGCACCGGGCGGAGCTGCCGCTGTCGGTGCTGCACACCCGGACCGTGCGGGGCATCGCGCGCTCGGCGGTCAACCTGGTGGGGCCGGAGTCGTCGTTCGCCGCGCCGTTCATCCATCCGGACTTCTTCGACGCGGCGCTCTCGGTGGGCGTGGCCCGCAAGGACAAGGGCCGCTTCTACCGCGAGGTGCTGCACGCGGCCAACCCCCGGGTGGCGGCGCTGCCGTCGACGAACGTGGTCAAGCAGCCGCTCCGGCGCGTCCCGCTGCGCTCCACGGCCGCTCCCGCGCGCGCCTACTCGCACGAGATGCTGAGCGTGGTCGCCACGCGGGTGCCCGGCCTGCTGTCGGACGAGCTGCACGAGGTGATCGCGGGCGGGCCCGACGCGCTGACCCGCTTCAGCGGGTGGAACGACCGGTTCTGGGTGCGAGGGCTGGTCCTTTTCGGTCTTTGGCTCAATGACTACGAGTCCGACCTGGATGACCTGTCTGTCCCCTTCTAGTTACAGGGAGAAGAACGGTCGGTAACATCACGATTACGCAGAGATCTCTTGGGTATTACAGCTCGCACAGCACAAGCGGGTTCCGGAAAGCCAACGGGCTGGTAGTGTTCGGCCCGTAAGCGCCGCACAAGCGGGCACCGGGTCACAAATCCGGTCCTGTCAAGGGCATGGGTTCGCAGGGATGACGACCCCAAGCGGCGCGGTCACCAGATAACAACGCCGGGGAAACCGGTGACTTCGTCCTGCCCACATCTCCTTCTGTGAGCGACATTATGATCAACGCATCCCCATCGCCGGATCCGGTCGCCGAGACCTTCGTCTCGGAGGACCCCTCCTGGTACAAGCGGGCGGTGTTCTACGAGGTTCTCGTCCGGGGGTTCAAGGACTCCAACGGAGACGGCACCGGAGACCTGCGCGGTCTCATCGACCAGCTCGGCTATCTCGAGTGGCTGGGAGTCGACTGCCTGTGGCTCCTGCCGCTCTATGAGTCGCCGCTGCGCGATGGCGGCTACGACATTTCCGACTACATGAAGATCCTCCCGGACTTCGGAGACTTGGGGGACTTTGTCCAGTTGATCGAGGCCGCGCACGAGCGCGGCCTGCGCATCATCACCGACCTGGTGATGAACCACACCAGCGACCGTCATCCCTGGTTCCAGGCATCCCGGCACGACCCCGAGGGGCCGTACGGCGACTTCTACGTCTGGGCGGACGAACCGACCGCCTACGGCGACGCACCGATCATCTTCATCGGCGCCGAGGAGTCCAACTGGACCTACGACCCGGTCCGCAAGCAGTACTACTGGCACCGTTTCTTCCACCACCAGCCGGACCTCAACTACGACAACCCGGCCGTGCAGGAGGCCATGCTGGAGGTCCTGCGCTTCTGGCTCGACCTCGGCATCGACGGTTTCCGCCTGGACGCCGTCCCCTACCTGTTCGAGCGGGAGGGCACCGCGTGCTCCGGCCTGCCGGAGACGCACGCGTACCTGAAGAAGGTGCGCGCCGAGGTGGACCGGCTCTACCCCGACCGGGTGCTGCTGGCCGAGGCCAACGGCTGGCCGGAGGACGTCGTCGAATACTTCGGCGATCCGACCGTCGGCGGCGACGAGTGCCACATGGCCTTCCACTTCCCGCTGATGCCGCGCATCTACATGGCGGTCAAGAAGGAGACGCGCGAACCGATCTCCGAGATCATGTCGCGCACTCCGAAGCTGCCCGACAGCGCCCAGTGGGGCATCTTCCTGCGCAACCACGACGAGCTCACGCTCGAGACGGTGACGGAGGAAGAGCGCGACTACATGCACAACGAGTACGCCAAGGACCCGCGCATGCGGGCCTACCTCGGCATCCGCCGCCGGCTGGCGCCGCTGCTGGACAACGACAGGGACCGCATCGAGCTGTTCACGGCCCTGTTGCTGAGCCTGCCGGGCTCGCCGGTCATGTACTACGGCGACGAGATCGGCATGGGCGACAACATCTGGCTGGAGGACCGGGACTCGGTGCGCACGCCGATGCAGTGGAGCCCGGACCGCAACGCCGGCTTCTCCACCGCCGACCCGGGGCGCCTCTACCTGCCCGCCGTAATGGATCCGATCTACGGCTTCCAGGCGGTCAACGTGGAGTCGCAGCAGCGCAATGAGGGCTCGCTGCTCCATTTCACCCGCAGGATGCTGCAGATCCGCCGCAACCACCCGGTCTTCGGCGTCGGGGCCTACACCGAGATGTGGTCCTCCAACCCGAGCGTGCTCACCTACGTCCGCGAGGACGGCGACGACGTGATGCTCTGCGTCAACAACCTGTCGAAGTTCCCCCAGCCGGTGGAGCTCGATCTGCGCAGGTTCGAGGGCATGACGCCGGTCGAGGCGCGCGGCGGGGTGCACTTCCCCGAGGTAGGGCCGCGGCCCTACCTGCTCACGCTGCCGGGCCACGGCTTCTACTGGTTCGCGCTCAAGCGTGAGGGCGGCGTCAACGTGCCGTAACCGGCACCTGGGCACGGGCCGCGCGACGGGCCGGGATGAGCGCCACGGCGAGGGCCGTGCCCACGGCGACCAGCACGGCGATCGACAGGGACAGACCAGAGGGTGGGCGGCCGATTCCGGCCCCCACCCCACTGGTGTGTCCCTGCAGGTCGATCAGCCAGGTCACCACCGACGCGCCGGCCGCCGCCCCTACGGCGACGCCCAGCACCACCAGCAGGCCGGTGCCGGTCACCAACGTGGCCATGACCTGCCGCGGCGTCAGCCCCATCGCCTTGAGCACGGCCAGGTCGAAGGCGTGGTCGCGGAGCCCGAGCGCACTGGCGGTGAGCAGGTTGGCCAGCCCGATCAGGGCGAGCACCGCGATCAGCGCCACGATGAGCACCCGGATGATGGCCAGCCGGTCGGCCGGGTTGACCACCGCCTGCACGTCCAGCCCTTCGCTCGACTGGGCGAGCAGCCTGGCCGCCACCTCTCCCCGGTCCGCGCCGGGCTTCAGCGCCAGCGCGTAGAACTCGGGCGGCACGGAGTCCTTCGGCGCCAGGCTGTCCAGCCCCACCGACAGCACCTCGCCGTCCAGGTCCGGCTCGATGGCCCGGCCCACGATCCGTACGATCAGCGGCGAACCGCCCACGGTGAGCCGTACCCGGTCGCCGATCCGCACACCGAGCAGGTCGAGCAGCCCCTGACCGGCGACCGCCTCCCCCGGCTCGCCGTACATCCGGCCTTCGACCACCGGGAAGGGGTACGGGTCCGCCGAGCCGCCGATGGCCCGCACCCGCACCGAGCGGCCTTCACCGGCGGCCAGGGCGTTCACGTCGGCGGCCGGATAGACGGCCCGCACATCCTTGTCGGCCTTGACCAGCTGTTCGGCCGCGGCCGATTCGAGCTTGCCCGGTCCGACGTGCAGGGCGGCGTGCTGGCCCACCTGGTCGGGGTTGTTCGCGAAGTTGTCCAGCGTGGCCCACACGCCCAGCCCGATGGTGATCATCATCATCGGCACGGCGAGCCCGAACGCGGTCAGGAACGCGGGCACCCGTCTGGTGAAGGCGTCCCGGCTGCCCAGGACGAGCGCGGGCGGCAGGCGTACCAGCAGAGCGAGCTTGGCCAGGCGGGACAGGTGGCCGCGCAGGGGTTGCGCGGGGGCGGCCGGGATCGGCGGGGTGCGACCGCCGCGCCAGGCGGGCAGCCCGACGGCGGCGAGCACCACCAGCGCGGTGCCCGCGACGATGGACAGCACCGGCATCGGCGCGACGGAGGTCGCGCCGAGCAGCGCCACCGCGAAGCCCCAGCCGGCCAGCGTGCCGAGCGCGAGGCCGAGCAGGCCGAGTGCGCCGTGCTCGACCACCAGCAAGAGGGCCACCTGCGCGGCGGTGAAGCCCATGGACTTGAGCGTGGCCAGGTCGCGGAGCTGGCCGAGCACCCGGCCGCCGGCCGCGTTGGCCAGCGCGAGCGCGGCGGCCACCAGTCCGACCACGCCGAACAGCGCCAGCAGCGTGCCGAGCAGCCGGTTGTCCAGCTCCATCGCGGCCCGGACCTCACGCCAGGTGTAGAGGCGCTGGACCTGGTCGTCGAGCGTGACGACGACCCGCTGGGAGACCACCTGGGCGGCCTCGGCGTCGGCCAGCCGCAGCCCGGTCACCCATTCGCTGCGGCCCAGCATCGGCTCGATCCGGTCGAGCGTCTGGGGCAGCACCCAGGCCAGGCCGGGCGCCCACGCCGGGTAGAAGCCCTGCTCGGCGGAGTCGGCGATGCCGCGTACGTACAGCGGGTGGCGTTCGCCGCTGAGGGCGATGATGGCGAGCGGCTCGCCGATCCGCAGGCGCAGCGCGCGGGCGAAGGAGCGCTCTACCACCACGCCGTCGGCCTGCGCGGGGTCCAGCCAGCTGCCCTCGGCCACCACCGGGTGCGCCACCTGAGGGGGCGTGGCGGGCATCGCGCGCAGCGCCGCGGGCTGCTTCTTGCCGTCCCGCACGACCGTGACGGGCGCCGACCGGTAGGGGCCGGCCATCTGGGTGACCCCGTCGAGGCTCCGGGTGCCCGCCACCTGGGCGGAGTTGTCCTTGGTGTAGAACCAGACGTGCGCGCCGTCGGTCTGGGCGAACAGGCTGCGCCATGGGTTCGTGCCGTCTTCGAGCAGGGTGACGGCGGTGATCAGGGCCGCCACGATGCCGGCCACGGCGAGCACGGTCAGCGTCGCCTGGCCCCTTCTGGCTCGCAGGTCGGCCCGGATCCAGCGGCCGCCCGCGCGTGCTGTGCTCATCGGAGGTCGATCACCGCGCCGGCCGTCCCGGTGCGCCGGCGGGCGATCCGGCCGTCGTCCACGATCTCTCCGTCCAGCAGGCAGACCACCCGGTCCGCCAGGCCAGCCACCCGGGCGTCGTGGGTGACCATGATGATCGTCTGGCCGTCCTTGTGCACCTTGCTGAGCAGGCGGAGCACGTCGCGGGTGTTGCGGCTGTCGAGGTTGCCCGTGGGCTCGTCGGCCAGCAGCACGCTCGGCTCGTTGGCCAGCGCCCTGGCCAGGGCGACCCGCTGCTGCTCGCCGCCCGAGAGCTGGGCGGGCGAGGCGTCGGCGCGGTCGGTGAGGTTGAGCGCGCCGAGCAGGTGCTCCCTGCGCTCGCGGGCGACCCGGGGCGAGGCCCCGCCCAGCAGTGCGGGCAGCTCGACGTTGTCGGTCACGGTCATGTTGGCGACCAGGTTGAAGAATTGGAAGACGAACCCGATCTTCTTCCGGCGTAAGAGCGCCCACGCGCTCTCGGAGAGGGTGTCGGCGCGCTTGCCGTCGACCCAGATCTCGCCGCTGGTGCGCGCGTCCAGCCCGCCGAGCATGTGCACGAGCGTGGACTTGCCGGACCCTGACGGGCCCATCACGGCGATGAACTCCCCCGGCTCCACCACCAGGTCCACCCCTCGTACGGCGTGCACGGGGACCGCGCCGCCGGAGTAGACCTTGACGAGATTGACCGTCTTCAGCACGGCATGGGTCATGCCAGGTCCTCCTGACACCGTTCGAGCCACTCGAGATCGGCTTGCAGGTGCAGCATGGCACCTTCGATCAGCAGTGTCGCCACCCGATCGTCCGGCTCGGTCTCGTCGAGCAGGGCGTTGAGGTCGCCCATGAGCGACAGGTAGTGGCGGCGCTGGCGGTTGATCAGCGCCATCCGGTCCGAGATGCCGGTGAGCGGGGCCAGGACCAGCTTCATGAAGAACTCGTCGCGGACCCGCGGACCCTCCGTAGGCTCATCCACCCATAGAGTGAGCACGTCACGGCCTTTGGCGGTGAGGTAATAGACCTTCTTGTTGGGCCGGTTGGACTGCTCGACGTCCACGGCCCTGATGAGGCCGTCCTTCTCGAGCCGGCCCAGCGTCACATAGATCTGCCCGATGTTGGGCGATGGATAGGCGCTGCCGAAGGTCTGCTCGAGCGCCTGTTTGAGCTCATAGCCGTGGGCAGGCTCCTTCGCCAGAAGCGCAAGCAGGTGAAGCCGCACACCTCACCTCCCCGTGTGTTACGGATGCGTTACGTGGACAACCGTTGACCACCAGATTACTGGCTGCCTAACATGAATGCATCTACCTAACATGTATGTAATCCCAAAGAAACCGGAGCTCAATCGGGTGATTCGCTCGTTGTCAGTCGCGATGGCCGCCCTCCTGGCGGCCGGATGCTCGACGGCGGGCCAAGACGGCGGCAGTGCGACCGGAGCCAGCGGAACCGGCCCGATCACCTTCGCCACGGGGCGCGACACCACGGCATACCTGCAACCCTTGCTGGATCGCTGGAACCAGGCCCACCCGGCCGAAAAGGTGACGCTGCTCGAACTACCCGAGGTCGCCGACGAGCAACGCGCTCAGATAGCGGCCAACCTGCAGGCCCACAGCAACCGCTACGACGTGCTCGGACTGGACGTCGTATGGACGGCGGAGTTCGCCGACAACGGCTGGATCATCCCCTTGGAGCGCGGGTTGTTCCCGCTCGACAAGTTCCTGCCGCCTGTCGTGGACACCGCTATCTATCAGAACAAGCTCTGGGCGGTCCCCTATACGAGCAACGCGGGCCTGCTCTACTACCGCACCGATCTGGTGAAGAAGCCGCCGCGCACCTGGGCGGAACTTCGCCAACAAGCCCTAGCAATCACGAAAAAGCATGACATCGAGGGTTACGCCGGGCAGTTCCTCGCCTACGAGGGCCTGACCGTCAACTTCTCCGAGGCTGTGCAGTCGGCGGGCGGGCAGATCCTCAGCCCCGACGGCTCCACGGTGACCCTCGACCCCGCCAAGGCCGCCATCGCGCTGGACTTCCTCAAGCAGGGCCTGCGCGAGAAGTGGATCCCCGAGGAGGCCTTGGATTACAAGGAGGAGGAGTCCCGCCTGGCCTTCCAGGAAGGCCGGCTCGCCTTCGCCCGCAACTGGCCGCACGCCTATGGCCCGGCCAGGGTCAGGCTCGGCGACAAGGTGGCGGTGACCAGGCTGCCCGGGCTCAACGGGCCCGGATCCAGCGCGCTGGGTGGCAGCAATCTCGCCATCAGCGCCTTCTCCAAGCACCAGCACACCGCACAGGAGTTCATCCGCTACTTCACGAGTCTGGAGAACGAGCGCCGCGTGCTCACCGAAGGGTCCTTCCCGCCGGTGTGGACCGAGCTCTACGACGATCCCGAGCTGATCGAACGCTTTCCGTACCTGCCCGTACTCAAGGAGAGCATTCTGGCCGCCAAGCCGCGTGCGGCGGGCGCCAACTACAACCAGCTCAGCCTGGTGATCGCCAGCACGGTCGCCAAGGCGCTCAAACCCCAGTCTTCCGAGTCCGCCGATGATGTGGCGGCCTCGTTGAAAGCCGAACTCGAAGAGATCATCAAAACCCAGTGAGGCAGCAATGCGAAAAGGCAGAGCAGTAGCGATCCTGGCGGGGTTGGCGGTCGCCGTCACCGCTTGTGGCGGTAACGCGCCGACGACCACCCAGCCGTCGGGAGAGGCGTCGCCCACCCAGGCGGCCGCCAAGACGCTCGAGGGCGTCTCACTCGAGGTCGCCGCCAAGTGGACCGGTGAGGAGCAGAAGAACTTCGAGCAGGTGCTCAAGGCCTTCTCCGACAAGACCGGCGCCAAGGTCACCTACGCCTCCACCGGTGAGGACACCGGCGCCTACCTCGGCCCGCGCATCCAGGGCGGCAGCCCGCCCGACGTGGCCATCCTCCCGCAGCCGGGCCTGGTCCAGCAGTACGCCGACCAGAAGGCGCTCAAGCCGCTCACCGCGGATGTCACCAAGGAGATCGACGCCAACTACACACCGTACTGGAAGGAGCTGGGCTCCGCGGACGGCCAGGTCTACGGTGTGCTGATCAAGGCGGCGCACAAGTCGCTGGTGTGGTACCGCTCGCAGTCGTTCGAGGACGCCGGCGTGCAGCCGCCGACCACCTGGGACGAGCTGCTCAAGGCCTCGCAGACCATCGCCGACTCCGGCACCCCGCCCTTCTCCTTCTGTGGCGCCTCGGGCTGGACGCTGACCGACCTGTTCGAGAACGTCTACCTCTCGACCGCGGGCCCGGAGAAGTACGACCAGCTCTCCAAGCACGAGATCCCGTGGACCGACGCCAGCGTGGCCACCGCGCTGGAGAGGATCGCGGACATCGCGGGCAAGAAGGAGTTCCTGGCCGAGGGCAACAGCGGCGCGCTGCAGACCGACTTCCCGACCTGTGTGACCAAGGTCTACGGCCAGGACAAGGCCGCCATGGTCATCGAGGCCGACTTCGTGGCCGTCACCGCCGTCGAGTCGGGCGCGAAGGTCGGCGAGGAGGCCAAGTACTTCCCGTTCCCGAAGGTCGGCGACACCGCCCCCGTCGTGCTCGGCGGCGACGTCGCGGTGGCCATGAAGGACTCCCCCGGCGCCATGGCGCTGCTGCAGTTCCTGGCCTCGAAGGAAGGCGGCGAGGTCTGGGCCAAGCTGCCCGGTTACCTGTCCCCCAACAAGAACGTCTCGCCTGACAACTACCCGGACCCGCTGACCAAGGCCCTCGGCCAGACGATCATCTCCGCCGGCGACGCGGTCCGCTATGACATGTCCGACCTGGCGCCGAGCGCGTTCGGCGGCACCGACGGCAAGGGCGAGTGGAAGGTTCTGCAGGACTTCCTGCGGAAGCCGACCGACATCAAGGGCGCCCAGGAGGCGCTCGAAGCCGAGGCCAAGAAGGCCTGGAAGTAAAGAGGGTAAGGCCGTGACCGAAAGGTTGGACGGCCCGCAGGCCCCGCCCGAGGAAACCTCGGGCGGGCCCGCCTCGGGACCCGCTGATACCCCCCGCAAGCAACGACGCCTCGGCCCATCCCCGATGATGGCCGTCGCCTTCCTGCTTCCCGCCGCCCTGCTGCTGGGAATCTGGGTGGTCTATCCGATCGTCTACTCCATCTTCCGCAGCCTGTTCGACGCACCCGGTGACGGGTTCGTCGGGCTCGGCAACTATGTGACGATCTTCACCGACGACGGCATGCTCAAGACCATCCGGAACAACCTCATCTGGGTGGTCGCCGCACCGATCATGGTCACCGCACTGGGTCTGATCTTCGCGGTCATGACCGAGCGCATCAAGTGGGCGACCGCGTTCAAGCTGATCGTCTTCATGCCGATGGCCGTCTCCCTGATGGCCGCCGGCGTGATCTTCCGCCTCGTGTACGACGAGGACCCGGACAAGGGCGTGGCCAACGCCATCCTGACCACCGTGCACGACACGTTCTCCTCCTCCCAGGGCTACCCGGGCGCCCGGCCGCGTGAGGGCGACCAGTCCGCGGTCGCCGCGGGCGACGACGGCGCGGTCGTCACCAAGCAGCCGGCGCAGGCCGGCCAGCCGGTGCTCATCCCGATCGTCGGCGTCAAGCCGGAGTTCATGCCGGCCGCGGCCCAGCCCGCCGCCGCCGTCACGGGCGGCGACCAGCTCTCCGGCACCGTCTGGTTCGACTTCACCCCCGGTGGCGGCGGCGTGAGCGGCGCCGTGGACAACACCGAGAAGGGGCTGCCCGGCATGACCGTGGAAGCGGTCAGCAACGGCCAGGTGGCGGGCACCGCCACCACGGCCGGCGACGGCTCCTTCCGCTTCGAGGGCCTGCCCGCAGGCTCCTATGTCGTACGACTACCGCAGGCCAACTTCGAGGGCTCCTACAACGGCCTGACCTGGCTGGGCCCGACGCTCATCACACCGGCGATCATCGGTGCGTTCATCTGGGTCTGGGCCGGCTTCGCCATGGTGCTGATCGCGGCGGGGCTGGCGGCCATCCCGCGTGATTCGCTGGAGGCCGCCCGCATCGACGGCGCCACGGAATGGCAGGTGTTCAGACGCATCACCGTGCCGTTGCTCTCGCCGGTGCTGCTCGTCGTCTTCGTCACGATGATCATCAATACGCTGAAGGTGTTCGACCTGGTGTTCATCATCGCGCCGGCGTCGGTCCAGCCGGAGGCGAACGTGGTCGCGCTGGAGATGTGGCGCGTGGCGTTCGGCGGCGGGAACAACCAGGGGCTCGGCAGCGCGCTGGCCATCTTCCTGCTCATTCTGGTCCTGCCCTTCATGATCATGAACATTCGCAGGTTCAGGAGGGAAGACACATGACGACCGCGACGGCCCCGGCTCCCGCGCCGACGCACGCGGGAGCGCCACAGAGAAGCCTGGTCGGCCGGATCGTCGACCGTCTGGGCGGCGGCGCCCTCCAGGTCGTGATGGTGCTGCTCGGCCTGTTCTGGCTGGTGCCCACACTCGGCCTCCTGGTGGTCTCGCTGCGCACACCGGAGGTCAACGCCGCCGAGGGCTGGTGGACGATCTTCACCAAGCCGGCCGAGATCACCTTCGAGAGCTACAGCAGCCTGCTGGCCAGCGGCTTCACCGCGTCCTTCTGGAACACGGTGGCGATCACGGTGCCGACCACCGTCCTGGTGATCGGGATCGCCGCGATGGCGGCCTACGCGTTCGCCTGGATGGACTTCAAGGGCCGCGACACGCTCTTCCTGATCGTGGTCGGGCTGCTCATCGTGCCGATCCAGATCGCGCTCATCCCGGTGGCCGTGATCTACGGAGGCGTCGGGATCTTCGGCACGATCCCGGGCGTGGTGCTGTTCCACGTCGCCTTCGGGCTGCCGTTCGCGATCTTCCTGCTCCGTAACTTCTTCGTCGGCATCCCGTCCTCGCTGCTGGAGGCGGCGCGGATGGACGGCGCGCCGGAGTGGAAGATCTTCGCGCAGATCGTGTTCCCGCTGGGCAAGCCCGCCATCGCCTCGCTGGGGATCTTCCAGTTCCTCTGGGTCTGGAACGACATGCTCATCGCCCTGGTCTTCGCCAACACCGAGAGCCAGCCGATGACCAAGGCCCTGCAGTCTCAGATGCGGCAGTTCGGCACCAACATCGACATCCTGTCGTCCGGTGCCTTCATGTCGCTGATCATCCCGCTGATTCTGTTCTTCGCCTTCCAGCGCTACTTCGTCCAGGGCATGATGGCCGGCTCTGTCAAGTAGCCCCCTGTGGGCGCCCGCTTCCCCCGGGGGCGCGGGCGCCCACCTTTATGATCATTCTCCCCTGTTCGGTACGCATGCCGTACCAGAGCTGACTAAGCTCACCGGCCATGACCGGTCGTCCCCTGAACGAAGTCGTCGAAGCCGGATGGGCCGAGGCTCTCGCGCCCGTGTCCGAGCGGATCTCCCAGATGGGCGAGTTCCTGCGCAAGGAAATCGCCGAAGGCAGGCAGTACCTCCCTGCGGGCGCCCATGTGCTGCGCGCCTTCAACCAGCCCTTCGACCAGGTGAAGGTGCTGATCGTGGGCCAGGATCCCTACCCCACGCCGGGCCACCCGATCGGCCTGTCGTTCTCCGTCGCCGCCGATGTGCGGCCGCTGCCGGGCAGCCTGCTCAACATCTACAAGGAGATGGAGAGCGACCTCGGCCTCCCCCGGCCGGCCAACGGCGACCTCACGCCCTGGGCCGAGCAGGGCGTGCTGCTGCTCAACAGGGTGCTGACCGTGATGCCGGGCAAGCCCGCCTCACACCGCGGCAAGGGCTGGGAAGAGGTCACCGAGCAGGCCATCCGCGCCCTCGTGGCCCGCGACAAGCCGATGGTGGCGATCCTGTGGGGGCGCGACGCGCGCAACCTCGCGCCGATGCTCGGCCAGGTGCCGCGCATCGAGTCGGCCCATCCGTCGCCGCTGTCGGCCCGCAACGGCTTCTTCGGCTCCCAGCCGTTCAGTCGCGCCAATCACCTTCTCGTCCAGCAAGGCGCGGCTCCTGTGGAGTGGAAGCTGCCCTAGGCTCGTCGCCATGAGTGATGCACAGAAGTTCCTACGCCTCACGGTCGAGCTGACCGTCGAAGTGCTCGACGTTGACGCCCTCCAGGCCGCGGCACTGGCCGAGATCCGGCACCCCGATGCCGAGCTCACCGACGAGGAGCGCGCCGAGCAGGCGGAGCTGGTCTCCGCCGACGAGACCGGCGCCTCCGCGCTGCAGTGGCTGATCGAGCCCGAGCATGTGCTGCAGCTCGTCGAGCACATCGACGAGATCGAGCCGCGCGAGGCCGTGCTCGGGGTCGAGCCCTCCGATGGTCCTAGCGAAGAAGAGGAAGAGGAAGAGCACATCCACGATTGACCGGTCCGCGCGCGTTGTGGCGCCGGCCCGGTCACCCGCCGAGGCTGAGCGGGCCGGGGATGTCGGCGTCGTCACCCGACTCCCCGGGACCGGACCCTCTTGCCGTGGAGCCTCTCGCCACGGGCCCCCTGGCCGTGGCGCATCTCGCCCCGGAGGCCGGCCGTACCGGAGCTGACCTAGGCACCCGCACCGGAGCTGACCTAGGCCACCCGTACCGGAGCTGAGCGAGGTCGGCCGTACACCTGAGCTGAGCGAGGCCGGTCGGCGGGTGCTCGCTAGGATCGAAGATCTTCAGGGCCAGGTGAGTGCCGCCGGCCTCGCGCAGCCGACCGCCGATGAGCAGGAGCGGCTCGGGCAGCGGCTCCTGGCCTTGCTGGTCGGCGCGGACGGTCCGTGCCGGGAGCCTCAAGGGGGCGCATCGTGATCGTGGCATTCTCCATCACCCCGCTCGGCGTCGGCGAAGGCGTCGCCGAGCCCGTCGCCCGGGCCGTCAAGGTCGTACGTGAGAGCGGCCTGCCCAACCACACCGACGCCATGTTCACCACGATCGAGGGTGACTGGGATGAGGTGATGGGGGTGATCAAGAACGCCGTGGACGCCGTGGCCGAGGTGGCGCCCCGCGTGGGGCTGGTGCTCAAGGCCGACATGCGCTCCGGGGTCATGGACGGCATGACGAGCAAGGTCGAGTCACTGGAGCGCCACCTGAGCTGAGCGACGCCTCCACACTCCCATCTCCCGTAACGCGATATGTCGTGAATCAAGACGCGATATGTCTTGACCGTCTGCTGAGACGCGACATATCGTTTCTTCGTCAACGCGATATTACGCGTATCGGAGGTAGGAGATGCAGAAACACCAGCGAGTGCCCGTGCTCGTAGTAGGCGGCGGTTACGCGGGGTTGAGCGCGGCGATGATGCTGGCCTGGCGCAAGGTGCCCGTCATGCTGGTCGAACGGCATGCCGGCACGGCGATCCAGCCCAAGGCGTTCGGCGTGGGGCCGCGGGCCGTCGAGCTGATGCGGCCGGTCCCCGGCCTCGAGCGGACGCTGAGCGAGATCTGGGCGGGCATCGGCGACACCATGCGCATCGCCATCGCCACCGACCTGAGCGACCCGAACCCTCAGATGATCATCAGCGATGAGAAGGAGGCGTTCGCCTTCCTCGCCGACGCGACACCCGCCGCGCAGGTCGGCGCGCCGCAGGCCGAGGTGGAGCGCGTGCTGCGCGCCAAGGCGGAGGAGCTCGGCGCCGACCTCCGCTTCTCCACCGAGCTGATCTCCCTTGAGCAGGACGGCGACGGCGTGACCGCGGTGATCCGCGCCGGCGGCGAGGACACCCTTGTGCAGGCCGACTACGTGGTGGCCGCCGACGGCTTTCGAAGCCCGCTGCGCCAGGCCCTCGGCATCCCGGTCGAGGGGAAGGGTGAGCTGGGGGAGATCTGCTCGATCATGTTCGACGCCGACCTGTCCGGGCTGGTGCGCGAGCGCGAGGTCACGCTCTGGTACCTGCAGAACGACGCCTTCACCGGAGTGATCGTGACCGGCACCGGGGTGGGCTCGCACGTCCTGGGCGTCAACTACTCGCCCACGGCGGGCCAGAACGAGGACGACTTCACCCCGGAGCGCTGCGCCGAGCTGGTCCGGCTGGCCGTCGGCGTCCCGGACCTGGACGTACGGATCCTCGACAAGACCAGTTTCGCCATGGCGCACATTCTCGCCGAGCGATACCGCGAAGGCCGGGTGTTCCTGGCCGGCGACGCCGCCCACACCATGCCGCCGACAGGCGGGCAGGGCGGCAGCACCGCGCTCCAGGACGGCTGCGACCTGGCCTGGCGCCTCTGGCTGGTGGTCACCGGTCAGGCCGGCCCGGACTTTCTTGACACCTACGACGCCGAACGCCGCCCGATCGGCGTCCTCACGGCCGACGCCCAACTGGCGAACCTGGGACAGCGCATGCCCCCGTCCGTTCGCATCGGCTACCCGGAACCCCTCGAAGACCCCCTGCGGGCGATGCTCGGCTGCCGCTATCACTCCACCGCGATCATCGACGAACCCGGCGACGACGGGTCCCTGCTGGAGGACTCCCTGAACCCGGTGGGCCGCCCGGGCAGCCGAGCCCCGCACGTGCCGCTCGACCAGGAGGGGCGGCGGATCTCCGCCATCGACCTGTACGGCTCGGAGTTCGTCCTGCTGGCCGATCGGCAGTCGTGGGCGGAGGCGGGCCGTCTGGTGGCGGAGCGGCTGGGCGTACGGCTTCGGACGGTCGTGCTCGGCGCCGAGTTGGTGGACGTCGAGGGGCGCTGGCGGGAGCGCTACGGCGTCGGCGAGGGCGGCGCTGTGCTGGTCCGTCCCGACGGCTACATCGCCTGGCGCTCCCCCGCACCGGACGCCGCCCCGGCGGACACTCTGGAGACGGTGTTGCGGCAGATCCTCAGCCGCTGACCCCGGCGATCCTGGCTGGTTAAGTCAGTTCCTAAAAGAGACTTACCCCGATATATTCGCCAGATGAGCCGGCAGTTGCGTGCGCAAGACGCCCAATGCTCGATCGCCCAGGCGGCCGCCGTCATCGGCGACTGGTGGAGCCTGCTCATCGTGCGCGAGGTGGCCCGCGGGCACCGGCGCTTCGAAGACCTGCTCGGGGAGCTCGGCATCTCCCGCAAGGTCCTCACCGAACGGCTGAAACACCTGGTGGAGCATGGGGTGCTGACCCGCGACCCCTATCAGACCAGGCCGGTACGCCATGAGTACGTCCTGACGGACACCGGCTGGGCTCTGGCCCCCTTGCTCATCACCATGCAGGACTGGGCGGACCGCTGGCTACTCGGCGACGGTGCCCTCACCGCCCTGCCGGAAAGCCACAACACCGAGACCGCCCGCGTCCACGGCCTCCTCGGCACCCGCATCCCCGCTCCCCTCTCCCTCCCAGCCACCCACCCCTCCGGGGAGCCCGGACAGACCAGCACAGAACCGCGCCCGGACGGCACGGCGCCGATCAGTTCAGAGGTGGACGGCGTAGCGGGGGCGGGGTGGAGCGGAGTGCGTGATGTGGTCGCGGACGCGGGAGCCACGGTGTTGTTCGGCTATCCGGCGACGGGCATGCCCGGGGCCCTGCCGCCGCAGTGGGGCGACATCCCCGGCACGATGGGGTGCACCCTGGAGAACCGCCTTTTCCGTGACAGGCTGCCCGAGTTCGCCGTCGAAGGGATCGCCGTCAACGGGGTGAGTACCCAACGGCCCGACGAGCAGGCCGCCTTCGCCGAGGCCGAGGGCATCACGTTCCCGCTGCTCTCCGACATGGACCTGAGGCTGGCGGCGGCACTCAGGCTGCCCACCTTCCGCGCAGGTCAAGCGATACGCCTCAAACGCCTCATCCTGGTGGTGGACCGGCTGCGCGTCGTACGCCATGTCATCTTTCCCGTGCTCGACATCCCCACGGCCATCACGCAGTCCCTGACGGCAGCCCGCGCCGTCACCCAAGGCCGCCACACGCACTGAAGGACGCAGGCAGCGATCAGCAGCTCCTGTCCTGGCCTCGCGTGCCGTCGGCACAGCTCCAGGCTCCGCAGGACACCGGCGCAGCTTTTCGCCTTGGCTGGTAATGGTGCACGAACGACCGTTCGCGGACGTTCCGCACCGGGCCTAATAAGCCGGGTCGCAGGCGGTGACTTCGCTGACCTGGTTTGTCGGCGGAGTCCTCTAAGCTCCGTAGCCTGTGATCAACTATGAGGGCGAAGGCAGGTCCGGTGGCACGTCTCATCCGTGGTCTCGACAACACGGTGCTGGTGGAGTTCGGGGAGCTCGCCATCTTCTTCGAACGCAACGACGGTGACATCCTCCTGGAGAGTCCTGGAGACGGCGATCTAGCCCACATTCGCCTGGAAGCCTGGGACTCGCCGCCACCCGAGCCGGACACCGCCTGGGTCCCCGTCGAGAACACCACCATCGAGGGCGGCACCGGCTTCGTGGCCGTCGGCTCGGTCGCGGAGGACGCGACCGAGCGCTTCGTCATCGGCCCACCCCACTTCCTGTACGGCCTGACCGCGCACTCCCAGCCCGCCGGAGAGCTTCCGGCGACCGGGTCGGAGGAGGAGTTGGAGCAGGCGTACGAGAGCCGCGAGCCCGAACGGTGGCTGATCAGGTTCTGGCCGATCCGGGATGCCTTCGACCCCGCCAGACATGCCCGCCCCGACCACGTCGACGGCCTGTCGACCGCAGACGCGGACCCCCAGGACTTCCCCCCGAACGCGCCACCCCCGACCTCCCAGCCCCAGAGCCCCCTCCCCGACCTGAACCCGCCGACCCACCAGGCACCCACAAGAGTCCCGACCACCGACGTACAGGTCTTCCCTCCACACGCAAGAACCCCAGCCCCCGACCTCCCGCCCCTCCCACGGCCCCAGGAAGCTCCAGCACCAGGCTTACCGGACCACCCACCGGCCCAGGAGGCTCGGGCACCAGGCTTACCGGACCGTCCGCCCGCCCAGAGGGCTCCGACACCGGGCGTACCGGACCACCCGCCGGCCCAGAGAGTTTCGACACCGGGCGTACCGGACCTCCCGTCGGCCCAGGGGGTTTCGGCATCGGATGTATCCGACTTTTCGCCATATGCGAGCAGCTCGGTTGCTGGGGGGCGGGACTTCTCGTCGGACATGTGGACGCCGGCTGTCCCTGCACGCCCTGCTGTGCCGGGGGGAGACGCGGTGCCTTCGGCGGGCCTCGACGGCGTAGAGCGGCGGCCTCTGCCGGTCGAGGTGCCGATCTCTGAGGCGGCGGACTGGCCGGCGGCTCGGGTCGCGCGTGAACAGGCCGTGCTGGAGGAGCAGCTCGCGGAGCAGGGGGCGACCATGGCCGATTTCTTGGCCGCCAAAGGGCTCCCTTCGGACACGCCGTTCGACCGGATGGCGAAGACGGTGCGGCAGCGGAGCCTGGGTGAGATGGCGGAGCGCGAAGGGTGGCCGGACTGGTGGAGGGCGCTGGCAAGGAGGTATCCCGACCTCGGCCCGCAGTGGCGGTCGAACTCGCATGAAGCTGTGGACTGGCCTGTTGAGCGCCGCCATGAGTTGGCACGAGCTCTGGTCGCCCGCATCCGTACCTCCGCGATCCTGAATCGGGACGATGCCCGTACGTTCGTCACTGACATCCGCGTCAACAAGGCCGAGCCCGGCGACACCTGCCGAGGCTGGCGCTGGGAGAGCGCTGGAGCCCCGGACCACGAGACGCTGACCGTGAACCGCCGGGTGGTGTACGAGGACGTGATGAGCGGCACGACCCTGGTCACCGGCATCGTCACCGTCCTGTGGCGTGACGAGGAGGGCCATCACGTCCGCGACGCCGAGCCGGTCGAAGCCGCTCGTCTGATCTGCGCCGAGGCAGTCTGGGCCACCTCCACCCAGGGCCCCGCCGACAACTCCCGTGAATGGCACGCCCCCTCCACGACCGCCCACCTCCCGACCACGCCCCACCCCCCGAAATCCGCCCAACCGCCCGTCGAAGATGGATCCCCGGTCACGGGACAGCCCTCCCCCACAGCCCAGCACCCCGTAACGGGGCAACCCCCGGCCACAGCCCAACACCCCATCACAGGGCAGCCCTCCACCACCGGCGAGCGCCCATCCCCACACGGCCCCCCGCCGCAAGCGGGCACCCCGTCACCGCAGAACTCCCCGCCACCAGCGGCAAGCGCCCCGCCCGAAAGCAGTCCCCAGGCCACCGGCCAACGCCCCGTCACGGGTCAGTCCTTCGCCGTCGGTGGGCGCCCGGTTACGGAGCGACCCTCGCTACCGGCGAGCTTCCCGCAGAGCGATCGCCAGGCGAACGTCCAGTAGCCGGGTGGCTTCATTGGCCTGGCCCAGTTCAACGGGCGGGCCTATGCGGCGAGGGCCGGTGTTGGGTCCGATGGGTGGCAGTCGATGGAGGCCAGGGAAGCTCGACTCGTTTCCGGGAGCCAGTCGTTGAGGCCGTCTGGGAAGTCCGGTGGTGGGGCGACTTTGAGGCAGGTGGTCTGGTCGGTGCCGTCTGCGGGGGCGACCTTGAGGCGGGTGGTGGCGCCGGGGCGGCCTGGCTCGGGGGAGCCGGTTTCGCAGGGGGTGAGGCGGACGGTGAAGGGCGTTGGGTCGTGGTCGCCGGGCGGGGAGGGCTCTATCCGCAGGTGGTCGTCGATGGTGCGCTGCCTGGCGTCAGGGTGCGCGGTGACGAAGGCCAACTGGTCGGCGACCAGGCGGTGGGCGACCAGGCGCAGCAGGCCGGTGGCGCACTCGCGGTGGGTGCAGGCCGCGCCGTCAAGGGTGATCTCGGGCAGCGCGAAGCGCCGGAGTCCTCGCGAGGTGACGCTCAGGCCATCCCAGGCGTCTGGCTCAGCTGCGCGAGGGCCCCAGCCCGGCTCCGGTCCTTGAGAGTCCCGGTCCCGCCCCAACCCACGGGGGTCCTGGCCCGGCCCCAACCCACGGGGGTCCTGGCCCGGCCCCAACCCACGGGGGTCAAGGTCCGACCCCAACCCACGGGAGTCCCGGCGCGGCCCCAACCCACGGGGGTCAAGGTCCGACCCCAACCCACGGGAGTCCCGGCGCGGCTCCAGCCCTTGGGGGTTCCGGGCTGGCTCTGATGTGTCGGTGCTTTGGGGTGGCGTGTTGGCCCAAGGGGGTGAAGGGGGGTAGGGGAGGGTGTCTTGGGGGTGGATGGACCAGCTCAGCCAGTTGTCGCCCAAATCGAAGTTGACCGGCTCCCCTTCCGCCCTCTCGCAGGTGGGCACGGCTGTGCCGGTCAGGGGGTCGATCAGCAGGCCGTCGTACTCGCGGGCCAGGGCGCGGGCCGTCGCGCGGGCGAGCTGCAGGCTGCCGGGCAGCTCGTGCGGTGCGGCCGTCGTGGAGATGACGAGGTGCTGCCCGGAGCGGCGCGGTAGGCGCCGCTCGTCAGGCGTGAGGCTGGTCCGGCCGGGTCTCCATGGTGTCGGATGGTGGGTGACCAGCAGCGCCGGGCTGCCGATCGCTCTTATGGCAGCCCTTCTGTGGGGTGCGCCCACCCGCCATGGCACGGCTGTGACGTCGAACGGGATCCGCTCGGCGACGACGACGAACAGGGACGTCAACGCGTAGGGCAGCGAAAGGGCGATCTTCATGAGAGCCTCCGGCGTTCGATGAGGCACTCAGGATCGGCAATGCCCGGTCAGCGGCGTGGCGCCGAACGGCGTTCTGTGGATGGCGAGAGGTTGTCCACACCCAACCGGAGGGAGGTCAGCGTGCCCACATGGGGCCGAGGTACGCGCCGCCGGTCGCGTCGAGCACGTTGCCGGTGATCCAGCGAGCGTCGTCCGAGGCGAGGAAGGCGACCGCGTCGGCGATGTCGGCCGGCCGGCCGATCCTGCCGAGCGCGGTCAGATCCGTCAGGACGGCACGGAGCTCCGGGCTGCGCAGAGTGTCGTTGACCTCGGTGTCGGTGCTGCCGGGGCGCACCGTGTTCACCGTGATGCCGCGTCCGCCGAGCGCGTTCGCCAGCGTCCGGCTCATGACCTCCAGCGCGCCCTTGGTCATCGCGTACGCGATCTGACTGGGCAGGGCGATCCGGGTGGCGAGCGAGGAGATGTTGACGATGCGCCCGCCGTCGGGCATCAACGGCAGCGTCGCCTGGACGAGGAACAGCGGCGCCTTCACATTGATCGCGAAGACCTCGTCGAACCGCTCGGGCGTCAACTGGTCGACCGACCCGGCCGACCACACCGTCTCCAGGTTCCCGCAGGCCGCGTTGTTGACCAGGATGTCCAGCGGCCGCCCGCGCAGGCCGGCGGTCAGGCCGGTGAGCAACGTCCCCACGTCACCGTCCGTGCCGAACTCCGCCTGGACGGGGAAGGCTTCGCCACCGGCCTGTTCGATCGTGGCCACCGTCTCCTTGGCCGCGTCGGCGTGCCGGCTGTAGTGCACCGCCACCAGCGCGCCGTCCGTGGCCAGTCGCTGGGCGATGGCTCGGCCCATTCCCCGTGAGGCGCCGGTCACCAGCGCGGTCTTGCCCTTGAGGTCCGCCCTGCTCTTGAGGTCTGTCATGCCCTTGAGGTCCGTCATGTCGGTCTCCCGTCAGTGATGAGGCGATGACCACGAGGCTGGCGGGGACCGCTCACCACGCGGTCACCATCCGCACACCGGCCCTTCACCGCAAACGGGCGTCGACCGCGGCCAGAGCCTCGGCCGAGGCGGCGGTGCTCGGGAGGTCTCCGTACGCGCGCGCGATGGCGAGGGCCTGCCGATAGCACGAGCGGGCCTGGTCGGCGTCCCGTTCGGCCTCCGCGACCCGGCCGAGGCCGAAGAGGATCCGGTAGCGCGTCAACGCGGCGCCCATCGAGGCCCGGCCGCAGCCCCGCAACGCCCGGTCGTACAGGTCACGGGCGGCCGGCAGCTCGCCGCGCAGGCGCGCGAGGTCCGCGAGCCCGCGCAGGGCGCCGGCCTGGGTCTCGGGCGTGCCGGTACGGCGGGCGAAGTCAACGGCGCGCTCGTACTCCGCCTGCGCGGCGAGCAGCCGACCGGCGTCCGTCAGCCTGTCGGCGTTCCTGACGAGCAGCCTGGTCAGGTCCTCCACCGCGCCCAGCCGCCCCGCCAGGTCGATGGCCTCTGCCATCAGCGCGGTGGACTCCGTCTCGTCCGCCAGTCCGGCCAGTTGCTTCAGTACGGTGAGGATTCCCCATCGGTCCCCGATCTCCCGGAATCCCGCCAGCGCGGCGCGCAACGCCGGCTCGGCGGTGTCCCGATCGCCGCCGAACAGGCTCTTGACCCCCGATTCCATGCTGGTGAACGCTCGCGACCATGGATCGGCGGGCGTCTCCTCGTCCACGCGGGGACCGTTCATCATGAAGCGCAGGACGCGCAGGAACGGGTATCGGAGAGGCTGATCGGCGAGGCGCTCCAGCCGATCGCGCAGGAGCTGATCGTGCGCGTTGTCGGCGGCGGCGGCGTGCGCCACGCAGAGCGTGTACTCCTCTTCGAGACCCGCGGGCGGCTCGTCGCCGATCGTCACGAGCAGGCCGGCGGCCACCGCGGTCCGCTCGCCGGGCAGCCCGCGCAACTGTCCCTGCCACGACAGGGCGGCGAGCAGGCGGAGCCCGAGCGCGGGGTCGGCCGCCGCCGCCCAGTGGAGCGCCGCGTGGAAGTTGCCACGTTCGGCGTCGAGGCGGGCCAGCCACTCCAGCTGATCAGGGCCGCGCAGGCACGGCTCGGCGGCCTGGGCCAGTTCGAGGAAGTAGGCAGCGTGGGCGGCGCGCACCTGTTCCCGCTCGCCGTCGTCGGCCAGCCGCTCGGCGCAGAACGCATGGACGGTCTCCAGCATGCGGTATCTGCCCCCGCCCGCCTCCACCAGGGACTTGTCGACGAGGTCGGCGAGCAGTTCGACGGCTTCGCCCTCGGACGGCCCGCAGACCCGGGCGGCCGCGTGCAGCGACGCACCGCCGCTGAACACCGTCAGCCGCGCGGCCAGCGCCTGTTCGGGGCGGCTCAGCAGATCCCAGCTCCAGCCGACGACCGAGCGGAGCGTCCGGTGCCGGGGCGCCGCGGAACGATCGCCGCGCGACAGGAGCCGGAACCGGTCGTCCAGCCGGGCCTCGACCTCTTCGAGTGTCAGCGACCGCAGCCGCGCGGCCGCGAGCTCGATCGCCAGCGGCAGTCCGTCGAGTGCCCGGCAGATCCGCGCCACCGCGTCGGCGTTGGCGTCGCCGACCAGGAAACCGGGGCGCACAGCAGCGGCCCGGTCGGCGAACAGTCGCGCGGCCGGATGGCCGCCGCCGTCCAGGGGCAGCGGCGGGACAGGGTGCAGCGTCTCCCCGGTGATGCCCAGCCTCTCCCTGCTGGTGACCAGGATCCGCAGGTCCCGGCAGGCCGCCAGCAGCCGGCGGGTGAGCGCGGCGACCTCGGCGACGACGTGTTCGCAGTTGTCCAGCACGAGCAGCACCCGGCGTTCGGCCAGCCCGGCGATCAGCCGCTCCACGGGGTCGAGCGGACCGGACAGCGAAGGCACCAGCCCGGCCTCGCGCAGGCCCAGCGCGTTGATCAGCGCCTGGGGAACGGCCGTGCCGTCGGCCGGCGCGGCAAGGTCGACGAAGCGGACCTCATCCTGTTCCCGTCCGGCGGCCTCGACCGCCAGCCGGGTCTTACCGACTCCGCCCGGCCCGGTGAGCGTGACCAGGCGTCGCTCGCCGAGCAGCGCGCGGACGCGTTCGAGGTCGCCGTCGCGCCCCACGAAGGTGGTGAACTGGGCCGGGACCCCGCCTCCCACCGCTTCGGCGGGCGCGGGCCCGGCGCGCAGCATCGCCAGGTGCACATCGCCGAGCTCCGGGGAGGGATCGACGCCGAGCTCCTCGGCCAGCGTCCGCCGCGCGTCTTCGAACACCAGGAGCGCCTCGGCCTTGCGGCCGCTTCCGTACAGGGCCCGCATGAGCTGTCCGCGCAGCCGCTCCCGGAGCGGATGGGCCGCCACGATCTCCGGCAGCTCCGCCGCCAGGTCGTGGTGCTCACCGCGCGCCAGCCGCGCCTCCACCAGGTCCTGGAGTACGGCCAGCCGCAGCTCCTCCAGCCGGGCGGCCTGCTCCCCGGCGAAGGGCGCGTCGATGACGTCGGCCAGCGCCGGCCCCCGCCACAGCTCCAGGGCCTCGCCCAGCAGCCGGGCGGCGCCTTCGTGGTCTCCGGCGGCGAGCGAGCGCCGTCCTTCACCGGCGAGCCGCTCGCATCGGTGGACGTCGACGTCATCGGGATCGGCGAGCAGCAGATACCCGGCGGGACCGAACTGGAGCCGATCCCCGGTCTCGCCTGCGGCCCCGAGCCGGCGACGCAGCCGGGACACCTGGGACTGCAGGGCGTGCGCCGCGCCACTCGGCGCCCCCGGGCCGTACAAGCCCTCGACGAGCGGTCGCACGGCCACCGTCCGGCCCGCGTTCAGCAGCAGGATCGCCAGCAGCGCACGCGAGCGCGGTCCGCCGACGGCGACCGTCTCGCCGTCGGCCGACCACACCTCCACGGCCCCCAGGACCCCGAATCGCACGGCAGGCGGTCAGGAGCCGGGCAGGTCCGTGGCGCGGGGAAGGGCGCATCCCCATGTCCGGGCCCTGTGCCGCACGGTCACCACTCCCCCGTCGATCGGTCTGTCGCGCAGCAACCCTATGGCCGACGCTCAGGTTCCGGGGCGGTGGATCACCAGGGACTGGCCCGGCAGGCGGGCCCCCTCCGGCGTCTCGGACATGTTCTCGTCGGAGGCGAGCAGCACCACCCCCAGCGGGATCGGCAAGGTCAGGGACTCCGGGGAGAAGTTCACCGACACCGCCAGCGACCCCCGCCGCATGACCAGCCATCGGTCGTCCGGGTCGTGGTCCACCCGGACCCGGTCCAGACGCGGGTCCGACAGTTCGGGCAGCGCCCTGCGCAGGGCCGTCAGGTCGCGGTACCAGCACAGCAGCGACCAGTGCTCCTCGTCCTTCAGCTCGGACCAGTCGAGCTTGGAGCGCAGGAACGTCTCCTCCTCCGACGGGTCGGGCGCCTCCCAGGCGTAGCCGAAGCCTTCGAACTCGCGCTGCCGGCGCCCGCCCTCGCTGTCGCGCAGCTCCGGATCGACGTGGTCGGAGAAGAACAGGAACGGCGCCCTGGCCCCCCACTCCTCCCCCATGAACAGCATGGGCGTGAACGGCGAGGTGAGCAGCAGCCCGGCGCCGAGCTTGAGCTCCGGGATCGGCAGCCGGTCGCCCATGGGCCGGTTGCCGATCTGGTCGTGGTTCTGCAGGCAGGCGACCAGCCGGTGGCCGGGCACGCCGGCGAAGGACCGGCCGTGGGCGCGGCCGCGGAAGCTCGAATGGCCGCCGTCGTGCATGACACCCGAGGTCAGCACCTTGACCAGGGCGGACAGCCCGGCGAAGTCGGCGTAGTAGCCGTGGTGCTCGCCGCTGACGGCGGTGTGCAGCGCGTGGTGCACGTCGTCGTTCCACTGCGCGGTCATGCCGTACCCGTCGGCGTCACGCGAGCGCACCATGCGGGGGTCGTTCAGGTCGGACTCGGCGATCAGCGTGAGCGGCCGGCCGACCGAGCAGGACAGGACGTCCACCTCGTCGGACAGCTCGGCCAGCAGGTGGGTGGCGCGGCGGTCGTGCAGCGCGTGCACCGCGTCCAGGCGCAGCCCGTCGACGTGGTAGTCGCGCAGCCACTGCAGGGCGTTGTCGATGAAGTAGCGGCGCACCACGTCGGATCCGGGCCCGTCGAGGTTGACCGCCTCGCCCCAGTAGCTGCCCGCGAATCCGGAGAAGTACGGACCGAACGGGTGCAGGAAGTTGCCCGACGGCCCCAGGTGGTTGTAGACGACGTCGAGGATGACGCCGAGACCGGCCTGGTGGCAGGCGTCGACGAGGGTCTTGAGCCCGTCGGGGCCACCGTAGGTGTGGTTGACCGCGTACAGGTCGACGCCGTCGTAGCCCCAGTTGCGGCTGCCCGGCACCGGCGCGACCGGCATGATCTCCACGAAGTCGACGCCCAGCTCGGTCAGGTGCTGGAGTTTCTCGGCGGCGGCCTCGAACGTCCCCTCCGTGGTGAACGTGCCGATGTGCAGCTCGTAGATGACGCTGCCGCGCAGGTCGCGGCCCTTCCAGCCGTGATCGGTCCAGGTGAAGTGGGCGTGGTCGTAGACGGCACTGGGGCCGAAGATGCCCTCGGGCTGCCAGCGTGAGCGGGGGTCGGGGTAGGGGCCGTCGCCGTCGAGCACGAAGCCGTACCTGGTGCCGTGCCCGGCTTCGGGCACCTCGGCGGACCACCACCCGTCCTGGCCGGGGGACATCGGGCGCCGTCCGCCGGGGACGTCGAGCTCGACTGCCGTGACCGTGGGTGCCCACACCTCAAAGATCATGTCTCTCCAGGAGTGCGACGGGATGCTTGCCGAGCAGGTGAGCCAGGGGGGTCAGCCCGGTGTGCTGACCGCCGCCGAGCAGGTCGCGCCAGTGACCCGGGGGCAGCGCCAGCGTGGTGGCGCCCCATCCGCTCTCGGCCAGGCGGACGGGCAGGCGGGTGGCGACCGCGACGGCCTGCGGCCCGCCGCTCTCGCCCCGGACGAAGGCGATCACGTGCTCCGCCGCCTCGCCTCGCGCCTGCAGCGGCGTGTACGGCGCGGCGTGGCCAAGGCGCCGGCGCAGCCGCAACGCCTGGCCGGTGACCAGCAGCTTGACCCGGTCCCAGTCCGAGGCGGGGGTGCGCGGGAAGGTGACGGGACGCCGGTTGTCCGGGTCGACCAGGGAGAAGTCGGTCGTCTCGTTGCCCTGGTAGACGTCCGGCACCCCCGGCATCATGAGCTGGACGAGTTTGGCACTCAGCGAGTTGGATTTGGCGAAGCCGTCGATCCGCTCGGTGAAGCGGCCCACCGGCAGCCGGACGGCGGCCGCGGCGAAGTCGCGCAGCCCTTGCTCGTAGCCGGGGTCGGGGCGGACCCAGGAGATGGCGGTCTTGGCCTCGCGCGCCGCCTTGAGCAGGTAGTCGGCGAACCGCTCGGCCGAGATCGGCCAGGCGGCCATGAGGTTCTGCCAGGCGAGGTAGTCGAGGTGCGGATCGAAGCTGAGCTCCGCCGACCACTGCGACACCGCCTCGGCCCACTCCTGCGGCATCTCCGACAGCACGGCCAGCCGGGCCCGTACGTCCTCCGACCGTTTGGTGTCGTGGGTGGACAGGGTGGTCATCGACTCCGGTCGCATCTCCGTACAGAACTGGTGGAACTCCTCCACCGAAACGCCGAACCGGTCCGGCTCGCCGCCCACCTCGTTCAGGCAGGACAGCGGGAACCACCGGTACAGCGCGGTGTCCTCCACCCCCTTGGCCATGACCGGCCCGCAGGCCTGCTGGAATCGGGTGATCACCTCGGCCGATCCGTACAGGACCTGCTGGACGAGGGGCCGGACGGCGGGAGAGCAGGTGGCGGCGGCGGCTTCGACGATCTTGACGGACTCGGGCGGCGGCGGCTCGCCGGGCACCACGTAGGCCCGGTAGACCGGCATCGCGGCCAGCAGTTCGGCGACCACCTCGGGCGGGCAGGCGGCGGCGCGGGCCAGCCGCCTGACCTCGGCGCCGAAGAACAGGTCGATGACCTCGCGTTTGGCCCGCATGACCACGGGCAGGTAGTCGTCCGGCTCACCGGTCAGCCGGCTGAACAGCTCGATCAGCGGCGTCTTGCCCTCGGGGTCGACGAACAGCCCGTTGACGCGGTTGAGCACCTCGTAGCCGGTGGTGCCGTCGCACGCCCAGTCGTCCGGCAGCCGCTCCTCGCCGATGAGGATCTTCTCCACGACCGTCCACACCCCGCCGGACCTGGCGCGCAGCCGGTCGAGGTAGCCGCGTGGGTCAGCGAGGCCGTCGGGGTGGTCGATCCGCAGCCCGTCGGCCAGCCCTTCGTCAAGCAGCCAGAAGATCACCTCGTGCGTGGCGAGGAACACCGCCGGGTCCTCGACGCGCACCCCGATCAGGGTGGACACGTCGAAGAAGCGCCGGTAGCCGGGCCCCTCGCGCCAGTCGACGAGCCGGTAGTGGCCGGGGTGCGGGAAGGTGTGCTCGTGGTAGCGCAGCAGGTCGCCGTCGACCACCGGCTCGGTGTCGTCGCCCAGCACGGGCAGCGCCACTTTCCCGCCGTCCCAGTCGATGTCGAACCAGCTCGCGTACGGCGAGTCCCGGCCGTCCCGCAGCACCGACCAGAGCTGGGCGTTGCCGGTGTTCATGTGGTTGGGGACGAGGTCGAGGATGACGCCCAGGTCGAGCGTGGCCAGTCGCTCGGCCATCTCGCGGAAGCCCTTGGCGCCGCCGAACTCCTCCCGGATCCTGGAGTGGTCGGTGACGTCGTAGCCGTGCCGGGACTCGGCGGTCGCCTGGAGGATCGGTGACAGGTAGAGGTGGCTGACGCCCAGCTCGCGCAGGTAGCCGGCGGCCTCCGCCACCTGGGCGAAGCCGAAGTCCGGGGTCAGTTGGAGGCGGTAGGTCGAGATCGGCCTAGACACGGCGCAGCACCCGCATGCTGCGTCCGGGCACGTCCACGCCCTCACCGGCCCGGCACATCCGCACGTCCAGCCCGATCGGCATGGCGGTGTCGATCTCGGTCTGCCACATCTCGCCGTAGTCCTTCGGGATCGTGAACTTGATGGTGTCGTGGTGGGCGTTGAACAGCAGCAGGAACGAGTCGTCCCGGATCGGCCTGCCCCGCCGGTCGGGCTCGGTGATGGCCTCGCCGTTGAGGAAGACGGCCAGCGACTTGGCGTAGCCGACGTTCCAGTCGCTGTCGGTCATCTCCTCGCCGGTCGGGGTCAGCCAGGCGATGTCGCTCAGGCCGCGCACCGGCTTGCCGTAGAAGAACCTCCTGCGCCGGAAGACCGCGTGCTTCTTGCGCAGCGCGGCCAGACCCTGGGTGAACTCCAGCAGCAGCCAGTTCTCCCGGACGTCCGACCAGTCCACCCAGGTCAGCTCGTTGTCCTGGCAGTAGCCGTTGTTGTTGCCCTGCTGGCTGCGGCCCAGCTCGTCGCCGTGGGAGAGCATCGGCACGCCCTGCGACAGGAAGAGCGTGGTGAGGAAGTTGCGTTTCTGCTGCTCGCGCAGCGACTCGGTGGCCCAGTCCGCCGGGCCTTCCGCGCCGCAGTTCCAGGACCGGTTGTCGTCGGTGCCGTCGCGGTTGTTCTCCTTGTTCGCCTCGTTGTGCTTGTGGTCGTACGAGACGAGATCCTGCAGGGTGAAGCCGTCGTGGCAGGTGACGAAGTTGATCGAGGCGGCGGGGCGGCGGCTGTCGGCCTGATAGAGGTCGCTCGACCCGGTGAAGCGGGAGGCGAACTCGGGCATCGTGGCCGGCTGGCCGCGCCACAGGTCGCGGATGGTGTCGCGGTAGCGGCCGTTCCACTCGGTCCACCGCGACGGGAAGTTTCCCACCTGATAGCCGCCCGGCCCGACGTCCCACGGCTCGGCGATGAGCTTGACCTGCGACAGCACCGGGTCCTGCTGGACCAGGTCGAAGAACGCGCTCAGCCGGTCGACCTCGTGCAGCTCGCGCGCCAGGGTCGAGGCCAGGTCGAAGCGGAAGCCGTCGACGTGCATCTCGATGACCCAGTAGCGCAGCGAGTCCATGATCATTTGGAGCACGTGCGGGGAGCGCATGAGCAGGCTGTTGCCGGTGCCCGTGGTGTCCATGTAGTAGCGCTTGTCGCCGTCGACCAGCCGGTAGTAGTCCGGGTTGTCGATGCCCCGCAGGCCCAGCGTCGGCCCCAGGTGGTTGCCCTCGGCGGTGTGGTTGTAGACCACGTCGAGGATGACCTCGATGCCCGCCTCGTGCAGCGCCCGGACCATCGCCTTGAACTCCAGCACCTGCCCGCCGCGCTGCCCCTGGCTGGAGTAGCGGTTGTGCGGGGCGAAGAAGCCGATGGAGTTGTAGCCCCAGTAGTTGGCCAGCCCGCGCTCCTCCAGGATGTGGTCGGTGACGAACTGGTGCACCGGCATCAGCTCCAGCGCCGTCACGCCGAGCTTGGTGAGGTGGTCGAGGATCTCCGGGTGGCCGAGCGCGGCGTACGTGCCGCGCAGGTGCTCCGGGATCTTGGGGTGGCTGATCGTCAGGCCGCGCACGTGCGCCTCGTAGATCACCGTGTCGTGGTACGGCGTCGCGGGCGGCCGGTCGTGCCCCCAGCCGAAGAACGGGTTGATCACGATGGAGCGCGGCACGTAGGGCGCCGAGTCCATGTCGTTGCGGGTGTCCGGCGAGCCGAAGCGGTAGCCGTAGACCGCCTCGTCCCAGTCGACCCCGCCCTCGATCGCCATCGCGTACGGGTCGAGCAGCAGTTTGGCCGGGTTGCACCGC
Source organism: Nonomuraea glycinis (assembly GCF_035920485.1). Lineage (GTDB taxonomy): Bacteria > Actinomycetota > Actinomycetes > Streptosporangiales > Streptosporangiaceae > Nonomuraea > Nonomuraea glycinis. The sequence continues at coordinate 4,723,631 of NZ_CP109166.1, read as the reverse complement.
AGCCCGCGGGCCGGCTCGTAGGGGCCGTGCACGCGGTAGCCGTAGCGCTGCCCCGGGCCGATGCCGGGCAGGTAGCCGTGCCAGATGAACCCGTCCACCTCGGTGAGCTGGACCCGTGACTCCCGGTTGTCGTCGTCGAACAGGCACAGCTCCACGGAGTGCGCCACTTCGGTGTAGAGCGAGAAGTTCGTCCCCGCGCCGTCGTAGGTCGCCCCGAGTGGGTACGGGTCCCCCGGCCACACCTCGATCATCGAAGCTCCCTCACGGTCTTTCCCATGGTGTGTCCTCTCGCTCCACCGGACAACCCCGGTTTCGTACGCCCGCCCGACGGCAATCTCTTACCTTCCCCGCGCCTCGCACCGATCACGCCGCACCCCCTCGGGACCGGCTGACCGCCGAGGTCTTTACCTGCCCCCACGATCGGCGTTTGACCATCTCTTGACCCGCTATATTCCGATGCCATGGGCGGATTCAAGAATTTCATTCTGCGTGGCAACATCGTGGAGCTGGCGGTCGCCGTGATCATCGGGGCCACGTTCAGCGGGCTCGTGCAGGCGTTGGTCACCGACCTGGTGACGCCGCTGATCGGCGCCGTCACCGGCGGGCGGCAGCCGAACTTCGCCGAATACTCCTTCACCGTCAACGGCAGCGAGTTCAAGTACGGCGACTTCCTCAACCACCTGATCACCTTTCTGATCATCGCGGCGGTGGTCTACTGGCTGATCGTGCTGCCGATGACCCGGCTGATCGGGCTGCTCGACCGGAACAAGTCCGCCACGACGAAGCAGTGCCCCGAGTGCATCAGCGACGTCCCGGTGGAGGCGCGCCGCTGCATGTACTGCACCGTCGAGCTGGTCCCCGGTTCGGAGACACCGGCCACCCCCTAGCCCGCACATGTCCGTACTTGGCGGGATCGGTAGGCGGGAGCGCCACGCGGGTGAGGGTCTGGTGGGACGAGGGTTTCGCGTTCTTCCGCCCCCTACCTACGCAGATGCGGCGCGGGTTCGACAAGATGGACCGGTGAGCGTTGAGTTGATGGTCTGGGACGAGCCCGCGCCGATCTCCAGGGACCAGGCGCGAGCCGCCTACCTGGAGGTCAAGAAGACCGAGCCCGTCACCGGGCAGTTGCCGGACCTCGCCAAGGAGCTGCCCGGACTCGTCACCGTCTACCAGGATCAGGTGCTGGTGACGATGGATCTGGACGCGATGGACGAGATGTCCGGCCAGGTGTTCACGCTCGCCCGCGCGCACGGGGTGGCCTGTTACGACCCGCAGCGCGACCTCGTGCACAACGTCGCGCCGCTCGGCGTATATGAGGGGATGCAGCTGCACACCGGCGACGGCCTGATCGTGACCGATCCCGACCTGGGCCTGGTGCGCGACGTGCTGGCCACCCTGTCGCCGCAGAACCCGTTCGTCGCCCTGGTGAACTTCGGGCGGCACTTCATCCAGGTCTCGCCCGGTTACGAGCTCGAGTACAAGGAGAAGGGGCTCATCAGGACCGAGGTGGCCGAGCTCGACGAGGTGCAACGGGCCTTCCAGGAGTACGCCACGGGCGAGCGCGGCTTCCTCGGCCGGCACGAGTGGACGGCCTGAGCGGACGACCTGAGCGGACGACCCGGCGCGCTAGGCGCGCGGAGCGAGCGCCGGCACGCGGGCGCGGACCAGCCGGACGACCGGCGTGACGGCGCCGACCAGCAGGAGGGTGAACAGCGGCGCGAGCAGCAGGCCGATCAGCGCCCCGGCGAGCACGTCGTGCGGGTAGTGCACGCCGACGAAGACCCGCGAGAATGCCATGACCGCGGCGAGCGGGAAGACCACCCAGGCCAGGGTGCGCCAGATCAGCGTGAGCGTCGCGGCGGCGCCGACGGCGATGACCGAGTGGTTGCTCGGGAACGACCAGTCGCCCACGGGCGGGCAGGCGGCGATGGTCGCGACCCCGCCCCGGCACGGCCGCTCCTCCATGATGAAGATCTTCACGATCTCGCTGCTGACGTACGCGCACACGATTCCCGCCGGGCCGGCGAGGGCGAGCGCCAGGTCTCGGGCCGGGGCGTACCGTGCCCGCCACCACGTCAGCACGAACAGCGCCGCGAAGAGGAACAGCCCGGCGTCGGTGCCGACTTCGGCGAGCGTGTGCAGCCATCCGGGCGTGGTGAGAGCGAAGTCGACGATGTCGCGGTACAACGGGTGTCCAATCTGTTAACAGCCGATGGACAAGACCTTACGAGTGGATCTTTGTGGATGCCTCGTTCTTTCGGCTGTTTACCCCTTTTGCGCCCCGAGGAATGCTGCGTATCCCCACCCCAGAGCGGGTATGGGGGCTCTCGTGATCGGAGGGCAGGTGATCGTCGGCTACACCGACGATTCAGGTGGGCGGGACGCGCTGGCTCTGGGCGCCGCCATCACCCGGGTCACCGGCGGCGAGCTCACGGTGGTGGCGATCTACCCGCCGGGCAGCCCGGGCCTGGCGGTCGAGGCGCAGGCCAGCCTGGCGAACGCGGCGGTCAGCCTGGAGAACGTGCCGGCCGAGTTCATGGCGTACGAGAGCAGGGGCGCCGGTCGCGGGCTGGCGGTGCTGGCCAGCAGGATCAGGGCGGATCTCGTGGTGGCCGGGTCGGCGGACGGCGGGGCGCACGGCCGCATCCAGCTCGGCAGCACCACCGACCATCTGCTGCATCTGTCGCCGGAGGCGGTGATGCTGGCGCCCGCCGGCTATCTGCCGCCGGACGGCCCCACCCGGCTCACCCTCGCCTATGTGCACCGCCCGCAGTGCGACGCCGCGGTCGCGCGGGTGGCGCAGGCGGCGCTCCGGCTGGGGGTGCCGCTCCGGCTGATCACGTTCGACCTGCGGACCGAGGACCGGGGACGGCTCAGGGACGATCTCGCCCTGGCCGTCCGGCAGGCGTGGGAGGACAGCGGCATCGAGGCCGAGGCGGAGGTGGCCGAGGGACACGACGTGGCCGGCGCCGTGGCCGCGGCCGAGTGGCTGCCCGGCGAGCTGCTGGTCTGCGCGGCCAGCGAGGACGCGCAGCCGCACCGGGTGTTCATCGGCGAACTGGCCATGAAACTGCTGCGCGCCTCACCGTGCCCCGTCGCCGTCCTGCCCCGCGGCTTCGCCTGACTGTGACGACCACGCCTGCTCGTACGACTCCGGAAAGCCGCCGGGCTAGCGGCTGCGGCGGGCCACCTGCTCGTACATGTCCAGGTAGCGGTCGGCCATGACCGCCGGGGAGAAGCGGGCCCGGGCCTCGCGGCGGCACTCCTCGGGGTCGAGCTCGTCCACCCGCAGGACCCACTCGGCCAGCTCCTCTTCGGTGTCGGCGAGGAAGCCGGTGCGGCCGTGGTCGATGATCTCGGGCATGCAGCCGCGGCTCAGCGCGACCGGCGGCACGCCGAGCGCCATGGCCTCCACCACGGCCGTGCCGCCCGGCTCGTCCCACTGGATGGGGAACAGGGCCGCGCGGGCCGTGCCGTAGAGGGCGTCGCGCTCGTCGCCGCCCAGGGAGCCGGCCCACCTGATGAGGTCGCCGTCGAGGTAGGCGCTGAGGTGGTCCAGGTAGTAGCGGACGTCGGCGTGGCCGTGCAGCGGGTGGTAGGGGTCCTGGGTCACGACGTCCAGCTCGGCCTGGCTGTCGAGGCCGCTCACCGGACCGGCGAGCACCAGCGGCAGGCCGAGCTTCTGGCAGACCCGGGCGGCCACGTGCTGGCCCTTGAGCCCGCAGACGCGGCCCATCACCACGAGGTGCTCGCCCCGCTCGAACCGCAGGTCACGGTCGGCCAGCGGGGTGGCCAGGTGCACCGCGCCGAGCGCGACGTCCCGCACCGCCCGGGGCGCGCGGGCGAGCTGGGAGTGCGAGACGCCGTTGACCGCGATCGACTGCGGGAACGACCGGTAGAAGGCGGCGTGCTTGCGCAGGTCCCAGTGCAGCGTGTGCAGGACGGGCGGGCCGCCCAGGGCCGACAGGACGCCGGGCCCGACGACCTCCAGGTGGTCGTGCACCAGGTCGATGTCGTCGCGACGGCTCAGCTCCGCGGCCACCCGCGCCTGGTGGGCGTGCGCGATGCCCATCACCTGGTTGTACGGCTTCTGCAGGTGGGCGAACTGCCCCTCCTCGAAGACGCTGATCAGCTCGTCCACGTCGAGGGTGCTCGACCCCACCGAGGCCAGGATGATCCGGACCCCGCGTTCGCGCAGTGGCGGGATCAGCGTGGCGACGACGTTCTCGATCCCGCCGTATCCGGGCGGCGGGACCGACAGCCAGGGTCCCGCGTTGACCAGGACGTTCATGCCACATCCTCCTCCAGTACGAGGGAGGCCAGGGGGGGTCGTTCGGCCACGGCCACGTCCACCAGCTCGGCGTCCCCGTCGAGCCCGAACTGCAGCAGCGAGTGGGAGGGCGGCTCCGAGGTGAGCACGCGCCCCTGGCGCTCCAGCCGGGACCAGGCGGTGGCCATGATCTGCCCCGCCATGCGGCCCAGCGCGGCCACCGACTGGTGGCTGTGGGTGCGGGAGCCGAGGTCGACCTGCGCCATGGCGTCGAGCCCGACCAGTTGCAGGAGGTCGACCAGGAGGCCGAACTCGACGCCGTACTCGGTGACGAACGGCACCTGCTCCAGGATCTCGCGGCGGGCGGCGTACTCACCGCCGAGCGGCTGGGCGAAGCCGGACAGCTCCGGCCAGAACATGTTCAGCAGCGGCCTGGCGACCAGCTCGGTGACCCGGCCGCCGCCACCGCGCCTGGCCACGCCGTCCTCACCGGTGAAGGGCCGTTCGTAGGCGGCCTTGACGAACTGGATGTTCCGGTTCATGAGCAGCGGCCCGAGCAGGCCGGAGACGAAGTGGGAGCCGAAGTTGCGCAGGTCGGCGTCCACGAAGACGATGATGTCCCCGCGGGCGGCGGCCAGGCCCTTCCACAGCGCCTCGCCCTTGCCGGTCAGGGGTGGGAGCTGGGGCAGCACCGCGCCCTGAGCCACCACCCGCGCTCCCGCCGCGGCTGCCCGCACCGCGGTCGCGTCGGTGGAGTTCGAATCAACGACGATGATCTCGTCCACGAGCGGGGTCCGCTCCACGAGGTCACGGCGGATCACGGTGACGATGTCGCCGACGGTCGACTCCTCGTCACGCGCCGGCAGCACGACGCTCACCGTGGTCGTCCCCTTGGCGGGGAGCAGGGCCTCGAGCGGCCATTGCATGGCCGTGCTCGAATGCGGCCCGTACCACTCCCTGACCCTTGCCAAGGCGCGCGGATCTGTCTCCATGCATTCATCCCCGATCTTTTCAGGTCACGGTCGGCGACATCTGCCCTATTCACGCGTCTTCGAACATGGTTGTTTGTTTTCTGCTGACCGTGGGATATGCCGGGTTATGATCCCCATTACCCGTATCGGCATGGTAGGTGCCGGTAATGTCGCGGCCAGGCATGCTGAGGTCCTGTCTGGTTTCGGCGACGTTAAAATCGTCGGAATCGCTGACACAGATCCGCGCAGGGCCGAAACACTGGCGTCGAAGCACGACTCCCCCGCCTACGGCAGCTACACCGACCTCCTGGAGGCCGGTGGCCTGGATGCCGTTTACGTCTGTGTGCCGCCTTTCGCCCACGGCACCCCGGAACTCGACATCCTGGCCTGCGATATCCCACTTTTTGTGGAGAAGCCACTTTCGCTGGACCTTGCCACCGCGGAGAAGATCGCCGACGAGATCGACCGGCGCGGGCTGCCGTCCGCCGTCGGCCATCACTGGCGTTACCTCGACATTCTCGACCAGGCACGGGAACTGCTGGCCGGCCGGCCGGTACGCCTGGCCATGGGCCACTGGCTGGACAAGGTGCCCCCGGTCGGGTGGTGGCTGGACCCCATGATGTCCGGCGGCCAGACCGTCGAGCAGGCGGTCCACGTCCTCGATCTGGCGCGACTGCTGGTGGGTGAGGTGAGCATGGTGCACGCGGTGCCCGCCGAGAACCGGGTGGACGGCGAGATCGACCACGCCACGGCGGCGGTGATGCGGTTCACGGACGGGGCGACCGGGCTGCTGGCCACCACCTGCCTGCTGCGGCACAAGCACCGGGTGGGGCTGGAGGTGCACGCCGAGGGCATCGCGCTCGACCTGAGCGAGACGGAGCTGGTCGTGGACGGCGAGCGGCAGGTTCAGGACGGCGGAAAGGCCAAGACGATGGTGGACCGCACGTTCGTGGACGCCGTCCAGGGGAAGGAGGCCGACGTGCGGGCCCCGTACCGGGAGGCCCTGAAGACCCACCGGCTGGCGCTCGCGCTGGCGCGGTCGGCACGGGAGCGGGAGCCGGTGATGCTCGATGGGTGACCAGGGCGCGCGGCCTGCGATCGGCAAGTCGATGGGCAAGTCGATGGGCAGAGTGTTGAGCATCGACGGGCCCGGCGAGGTGACGCTGGTCGAGGACAAGCTGGCCGAGGTGCCCGACGGCGGGTTCCGGGTCGAGACGAGGCACAGCGGGATCTCGGCCGGCACCGAGCTCACCTACGTCAAGGGGGACAATCCCTACCTGACCTCCACCTGGGATCCCGCGCTCGGGCTGTTCCGTGAAGGCACGCCCTCGGTGGCCTATCCCGTGCGCGGCATCGGATACATGCAGGTGGGCAGGGTGGTCGAGACCCGGACGCGGGCGGTGCGCGAGGGCAGCACGGTGGCGATGGCCTACGGGCACCGCACCGGCTACGTGGCCGACCCCCTGCAGGACCGCTTCGTGGAGCTGCCGGACGACCTCGACGCGCTGCTCGGCATCTACGTCGCCCACATGGGCCCCATCTGCGCCAACGGCCTGCTGCACGCCGCCGCCGACCTGCACGGCCCGAACGTCCGCCGGCTCGGCGACGGCGTGCACGGGCGGCGGGTCGTGGTGATGGGCGCGGGCGTGGTCGGGCTGCTGACGGCGTCGTTCGCCATCGCGTACGGCGCGGCGGAGGTCGTGGTCGTGGACGAGACCCCCGACCGGCTCGCCGTCGCCGCGGCGCTCGGCGCGAACGTGCTGGCCGCCGACGACGACCCGGCCGTGGAGCTGAAGCGGCGCTGGCGGCACGGACCCAACGACCGGGGCGCGGACGTGGTGTTCCAGTGCCGGGGGCAGGCGCGGGCCCTGGCGCTGGCGCTGAAGCTGCTGCGCCCGCAGGGCACCGCGGTCGACCTGGCCTTCTACACCAAGGGCGCGGACGAGGTCCGGTTGGGCGAGGAGTTCCACCACAACGGGCTGTCGCTGCGCTGCGCCCAGATCGGCCGGGTGCCGCGCGGGCTGGCGCACGCGTGGGACAGGGAACGCCTGTCCCACGAGACGATCGGCCTGCTCAGGCAGCGTGGCGACCTGCTACGCCGGCACGTGATCACCGATGTCGCCGGCTTTGCCGAAGCTCCCCGCCTGCTGGCCGAGCTCGCGAGCCGGCGACGCCACGCCGTGCAGGCCGTGCTCAGCCACCACGTCGAGGATGAGGGCGGCTGACCAGCTGAAGTCGCGAGATCCGTGCCCCCGAAGGGTCACCGGGTCGAAGTATTCGCGGAACCCGGACCGTACGACCGCGTTGATCATGTTGTCGGCGAGCGAGGCGGCCAGGTCGGACCGGCGGTCCTTGAGGCCCTGCCAGACCAGCCAGGTGAGGTTGATCCAGCTCGGCCCGCGCCAGTAGCGGACCGGATCGAACTCCGGGGCGGTCGGGGCGAAGCTCGGCAGCACCCCGTCCTTGAGGCCGAAGTGGTCGAGCCCGGTGCCGATCAGCGCGTGCGCGATCTCGCGCGGCAGGCCGGGCAGGATGAGCGGGACCAGACCGGCCGCGCTGCTGGAGCGGATCAGGTAGCCGGTGCGCAGGTCGCGGGACTGGAAGATGCCGTCGTCGTAGAGGTGCTCGACCATGGCGGCGGTGATCGCGGCGGCTTCGGCGCGGTGCGGCTCCGGGTCCAGCCCGCACGCGGCCGCGATGTCGGCCAGCGCCAGTTCGGCGGCCCCGTACGCGGCGTTGAACAGCGGGTCCTCGACGTGGAAGGCGCCCGGCTCGCGGTAGCCGGAGTCGCGGTAGGCGCCGGCCAGCGCGGTGTAGCGGTCGTAGTCGCGGTCGGTGGGCCGCTCCTCGGCGCTGACATGGGTCAGGTCCCTGCGGCGGTAGCCGGTGGCGTCCGTCTCGACGGCGCTGAGCGGCCGGTCCCAGGCGGGGCTGTTGTCCATGCCCGACTCCCAGGGGTGCACGATCGAGATCAGCCCCTCCGGCGAGCGCCTGGCGGTGCGCAGGAACTCCTGCTGGGCCACCAGCTTGGGATAGATCCTGCGCAGGAAGGCCAGGTCGGGCTCGGCCTGGTGGACGCGCCAGGCGGCCAGGGCGTGCACGGGCGGCTGCACGATGCCGGAGGTGGCCGCGCCTGAGGGCGAGCGCGCCTGCCAGAACTCCGGGCCGGGGAAGTAGGCGCCTTCGGGCACCGCGGGGTTGAACACGATGTGCGGCACCCTGCCGTCGCTCCACTGCGCCCCGAACAGCGACAGCAGCTCGGTCCTGGCCCGCCTGGGCGACAGGTGGGCGTTGCCGATGGCGATGAAGGCGGAGTCCCAGCTCCACTGGTGGGGGTAGAGCCTGCGTGAGGGGACCGTGTGCCCGCCGTCCCAGTTGTCGATCAGTACACGCACCGCATCGCGGAGGATCATAGAAACTTCCTGATGAAGGCCGCCGTCTGGGGAAGAACGATCTCGGGCTCACCGCGCAGGCGGCATTCGAGCGCCAGGTAGCCCTCATAGCCGACGGCGTCGAGGGTGGCGAGCTGCGCGCCCCAGTCGAGGTGGCCGGTGCCCGGCTGGTTGCGGTTGGACTCGCTGATCTGCATGTGCGCGAGGTAGGGGGCGGCCTCGATCAGCGAGCGGCAGGGGTCGTCCTCCTCGATGTTCATGTGGTAGGTGTCGCCGACGACCCGGATCGAGTCCTGGGCGCAGTAGGAGACCGCGTCGGCCAGGGTGTTGACCATGTGGTTCTCATAGCGGTTGAGCGGCTCCAGCATGATCAGGACGCCGTTGCGCTGCGCGTGCTCGCCGAGGATGCCCAGCGCCTCGGCCAGCACCTCACGGTCCTCCTGGGCGCTGCGCGGCGGGACGAACGGCGGCAGCCGCAGCGAGAACTGGCCCCACGAGGCCGGGGTCATCACGCCGACGCCGCCGAGCTCGCCGATGACCGAGAGCTGCGACCTGAGCTGCTGGATCGCGTCCGTGCGCTTGGCCGGGTCGAAGTCGCCGATGAAGTGCGGCATGTCCACGCACACGGTCGGCATGACGACGCCGTCCGCCAGCGCCCGCTTGAGCTCGGTCAGCCGGCCCGCGAAGTGGAAGTCACCCTTTCCGCGCAGTTCGATGGCGTCGAACCCGGCCTCGACCGCGAACGCGAACTTCTCCTGCAGGGACCGGCCGGGCAGGAGCTGCTCCTGGGCGGCGAGCTTCACTGTGACTCCTCGAAGGTGAAGACGAGCTGGAGCACCTCTGACGGGCGCTTGTCGATCAACTCGAAGGCGGTGGCGGCGTCGTCCACGGGGACGACGTGGCTGATCAGGTCGGTGACGTCGATGTCACCGCGGTGCACCGTCTCCATGAAGGTGCGCTGCAGCCGCTCGACGTCCCAGCGGTGGGCGAGCCAGGAGGCGACCCCGCCGATCTGGGAGGAGACGAGCTGCACCTGGTTGTGGTGGAACTCCTCGCCTAGCCGCAGCCCGACGCCGTCGCCCTGGTAGAAGCCGGCGGCCACGACCCGGCCGCCCTTGCGGACGGTCCTGACGGCCTCGTGCAGGCCCAGGGTGCTGCCGCTCAGCTCGATGGCGGTGTCGGCGCCCTCGATCCGCTTGCGGATGAACTCGGCGACCGATCCGGACCGCACGTCGAACGTCTCGGCGGCGCCGTACTGACGGGCGAGCTCCAGGCGGGCCGGGATGGCGTCGGCGGCGACCACCCGCGCGCCGCTCAGCACGGCCAGGCGGGTGGCGAGCAGGCCGATGACGCCCTGGCCGAAGACGGCGACCTGGTCGCCGAGGTGGATGTCGGCGGCGTGCACGGCGTTGAGCGCGATGGCGCCGACGCGGGCGAAGACGCCGGCGATCGGGTCGGCGCCGGGTGGCAGCGCGTGGCCGACGAGCTTGGCGGCGGGGACCACGGCCTCGCCGCGGTGACCCCAGATGCCCCAGACGAGGCTGCCGACGGGCGGACCGGCGACGTCGGGCGCCGCCTCCACCACCTCACCGACCTCCTGGTAGCCCCAGCCGCTGAGCGGATAAGCGTGGGTGTTGCCGTCGAGGAACAGGCGCTGGTCGGTGTCCCACTTGCGGTTGAGATACGGGTTCGTCCCCCGGTAGGCGGTCAGCTCGGTGCCGGCGGAGACTCCGGAGAACAGCGTGCGCACCCGCACGCTCCCCGGGACGAGCTCGGCGGGCTGTTCCAGGCTGACGGAGACAAGGCCTGGCTCTTGAAAGGTGATGACGCGCATTTCCCACACTTATGCCTATTGATCAAACAAAAGTCGATCAATTACGGGTTGTTGGCAAACCATAGTCGCGCCCGGAACACTCTTAAGTCTACGACTTCCGTCGAGTCTCCTGGCGAAAATGGGGGTTCAGACGGTGTGTCTTCTGGAAAGGCACCTTACCCGGCATACAACACCAGGTCATGCGCCTAGATTCCTTACGCGACATCCTTCGCAAAGAGGTGACTCCCGCTTTGCCTGCGCCGTCCGCGTCCTGAACATTCCGCGCCCCGCCAAAGAGACGCAGGTGAAGCCCGATGTCGGCGTGACCACCGGGAAGCCGTGGAAGACCGGGCGCACGCACCGCACGTTGCGTCGTCTCCTCCGGGGGTACGTGCGGGCGTATCCCCGTTCAGAGGAGCGTGCCATGCCGAAGCGGGTCACCGCCGTCCTCTCCGCCGCCCTGCTCGCGGCGACCTGCCTGGCGGCCTGTGGCGACGACGGCGAGCAGGCGGCCGGCAACCAGATCACCGTCTGGACCGAGGAGAACCTCGAAGACCGGATGGCCGTCCAGAAACAGATCATCGCCGAGTTCACCCAGAAGACCGGAATCAAGGTCGACCTCGTCGGAGTCGCCGAGGACCAGTTCAGTCAGGTGATCACCTCCGCCGCCGCGGCGGGCGAGCTGCCCGACGTGATCGGGGCGCTTCCCCTCGCCTCGGTCCGCGAGCTGGAGGCCAACGACCTGCTCGACACCGAGACCGCCGGCCGGATCGTCGACCGGCTCGGGCGCGACACGTTCTCGCCACGCGCCCTGGAGCTCGACAGCTCGGCGGGCAAGCCGCTGGCCGTGCCCAGCGACGGATGGGCGCAACTCATCCTCTACCGCAAGGACCTGTTCGAGCGGGCCGGACTGCGCCCGCCCGACACCTACGAGGCGCTGCAGGCCGCGGCCGCGAAGCTGAACACCGGCGGGATCGCCGGCATCACGCTGGCGGTCGCGCCGAAGGACGCCTTCACCGCGCAGAGCTTCGAGCACGTCGCGCTGGCCAACGGCTGCCAGCTGGTGGACGACGCCGGCAACGTCACCCTCGACTCGCCCGCGTGCGTCAGGGCCTTCGAGTTCTACGCCGGCCTGGCCAAGAACCATTCGGTCAAGGGCATCCAGGACGTCGACTCCACCAGGGCCACCTACTTCTCCGGCAAGGCCGCCATGATGATCTGGTCGTCGTTCGTCCTGGACGAGCTGGCCGGACTCCGTAAGGACGCCCTGCCCAGTTGCCCCGAATGCCGCGAAGATCGGCAATGGCTGGCGAAGAACACCGGGGTCGTCACCGCGCTGAAGGGCCCCGACGGCAGCGCGCCCGCGCAGTACGGCGAGATCGTCTCCTGGGCGGTCCTGCGCGACTCCGCCACCGACCCGGCCACGACCTTCGTCTCCTACATGATGAACGAGGGCTACGAGCGCTGGCTCGGCATGGCGCCGGAGGGCAAGTTCCCCACCCGCAAGGGGTTCGCCGACAAGTGGACCCGGCTCCCCGCCGGCGTCGACACCAAGAAGCCGTTGGCCGACGTCTATCCGGCCGAGGTGCTCGACGCGCTGCGCACCAGCCCCGACACGTTCGAACGCTGGGGCATCCCGCAGGGCCAGGGCAAGCTCGTGGGCGCCACGATGGGCGAGCTGCCGGTGCCCACGGCGCTGAGCGGCCTGGTGGACGGCTCACTCACCGCCCAGGCCGCGGCCGCCCAGGCCAAGACCGAGGTGGAGACCATCAAGCGCGGGATCCGCGAGTGATGCGCGGGCGGACCCTGCGCGGGCGGACCCTGCGTGGGCGGACCCCACGGGGGCGGGCCCCACGGGGTCGGACGCTGCGCGAGCAGGAGGGCCGGGCCGGGCTGGCGCTGATCTCGCCGACCCTGGTCATCACGCTGGTCGTGGTGGTCCTGCCGCTCCTGTGGGCGATCATGCTGGCGTTCCAGGACGTACGGCTGATCAACATCCGCCAGGTGGGGCTCTTCGGCGGCTACACGCTGGAGAACTTCACGTACGTGCTGGCCGAGCCGGGATTCTGGACCGCCCTGGTCAACACCATGATCTACACCGTGGCGGGCACCGGGCTGTCGATCGTGATCGGGCTCGTCGCCGCGCTGGCCCTGCGCGACAGGTTCCGGGGCAGGACCCTGGTCAGGGCCTCGATCCTGATCCCGTACGTGGCGCCGGTTGTGGCGGTGACGTTCCTGTGGCAGACGATGCTGAGCCCGCAGTACGGCATCGTGAACACCTGGCTGAGCGAGCCGATCGCCTTCCTCACCCAGGCCAGGGGCACCTTCCTCGGCGTCGAGGTGCCGGTGGCGCTGCTCACCGTGATCGCGTTCGAGGCGTGGCGTTACTTCCCCTTCGCCTTCCTGTTCATCCTGGCCAGGATCCAGGCGCTGCCCGCCGAGCTGGACGAGGCCGCGGTGGTGGACGGGGCGACGCCGACGCAGCGCTTCCGCTACGTGATGCTGCCGCAGCTGTGGCGGATCATCGCGCTGCTGGCGGTGCTGCGGTTCGTGTTCACCTTCACCAAGTTCGACGACGTCTATCTGCTGACCGGCGGCGGCGCGGGCACGGAGGTGGTCAGCGTGCGCGTCTACAACTTCCTGACCGCCCGCGACGACATCGGCGCCTCGGCCGCCCAGGCCATCGTGCTCGCGGTGGTGCTGGTCGTGTTCCTGGTCATCTATCTGAAGTTCTTCGCGGGAGGCGACCGTGACCAGGGATAGGAACGTGACCAGGGATAGGTTCGAGCGCGCCCTGTTCAGGGCGCTCCGGCCGCTGGTGATCGCCGTGCTCTTCGCGATCACCGCGTTTCCGCTCTACTACATGGTGATGCTGTCCTTCCGCGACATCCAGGAGCTCATCCTGGAGCCGGGCTCGCTGTGGCCGCGTGACTTCACCCTGGACACGTACACGAACGTGCTGGGCCGGCAGGGCTTTCTGATCTTCATGCGCAACAGCGCGATCGTCGCGGTCGTCTCGGTCGCGGTCACGCTGCTGATCTCGATCCCGGGCGCGTACGCCGTCGCCCGGCTGCGCTTCTTCGGCCGCCGGCAGGTGCACTTCCTGTTCCTGGCCGTCTACCTGTTTCCGGCCATCGTGCTGGCCATCCCGCTCTTCGTGCTGTTCACCATGCTCGGGCTGCGCGGGTCGCTGTTCGGCCTGATCCTGGTGTACATCGCGCAGACCGTGCCGGTCACGGTATACATGCTCCGCAACTACTTCGAAACGGTGCCGCAGAGCGTGGAGGAGGCGGCCGCGATCGACGGGTGCACCCGCCTGTCGACCATCTGGCGGGTGGTGCTGCCGCTGTCCAAACCCGCGCTCATGGCCACCGGACTGTACGCGTTCATGATCGCTTGGAACGAGTTCCTGTTCGCCCTGCTCTTCCTGGTGGAAAAGCGGGACAGTTGGACCGTTTCCCTGGGACTCTCGCAGCTGGCAGGCAGCATCGAGATCCCGACAACGGTTCTCATGGCGGGATCCGTGGTGCTGACACTGCCCATCGTGGTCGTGTTTTTCGCCGGCGAGAGACTGCTGACGGAGGGCCTCACCGCAGGGGCCGAGAAGGGATAGACCATGCTGACGGCAGGGCAGGTGCTCCAGCTCATCCGCGACGGCTCCTGCCCGACGCGCAGAGAACTGATCGAGTTCACCGGTCTGTCCCGGTCGACCATCACCGACCGGGTGGACCGGCTCATCGAGGCCGGCTTCATCCACGAGTCCGGCGTCGGCACCTCCGGCGGCGGGCGGCCGCCCTCGGTGCTCGACATCGACGCCACCAGCCGCCTGGTCCTGGTGGCCGACCTGGGGGCCGGCCACGCGCGGGTGGCGCTGACCGACCTCGCGGCCCGGCCGATGGCCGAGGAGCACGCCGAGATGCGCATCGAACTCGGGCCGCACGCCGTCCTGTCCTGGGTGCGCGAGGCTTTCGAGCGGCTGCTCGACCGCGCCGGCCGGACCGCCGAGCAGGTGTGCGGCATCGGCCTGGACCTGCCCGGCTCCCTGGACCACGGCACGGGCCGGGTCATCAGGTCGTTCCTGATGCCCGGCTGGGACGACCACCCGATCAGGGAGCTGCTGCGGGAGCGGTTCGACGTGCCGATCCTGGTGGAGAACGACGCCAACGCGATGGCGCTGGGCGAGTGGTGGTCCTGCTGGCGCTCCTGCGAGTCGCTCATCCTGGTCAAGGTGTCCACCGGCATCGGCACCGGCATCGTGCTGGGCGGGCGCGTCTACCGGGGGGTGGAGGAGGCCGCGGGCAACATCGGCCACGTCCGCCTGCACGAGACCGACGACCGCGTGTGCACCTGCGGCTCACGCGGCTGCGTGGCCTCGCTGGCGAGCGGCTCCGCCATCGCCGCGGACCTGGGGCAGAGCAGCAGCCGGGACGTGGTCCGGCTGGTGCACGCGGGAGACCCCGCCGCCATCGCGCGCACCCAGGAGGGCGGCCGCACCCTGGGCGTCGTGCTGGCCACCGCGGTCAGCCTGCTGAACCCGGGCGTGCTGGTGCTGGCCGGTGACATGGCGGCGACGGGAGAGCACTATCTGACGGGCATCAGGGAGAGCGTCTACCGCCGGAGCCTGCCGTACACCACCCGTAATCTGGAGATCGTGCCGAGCTCGCTGGGCGAGCGGGCGGGCATCGTGGGGACGGCCGTCACCGTCATGGAGCACGTGCTGTCCCCCACGGCCGTCGACGCGGCCCTGGCCGAGCTCACCCCGTCACGCGGGCGTGCCAGGACCGGCGCGGCCGGCTGAGAGCCCGGCTGAGAGCGCCGCCTCCAGCGCAGACCTGGCGGCGGTGAGCGAGGGGCCGTACCACGTGAGCAGCCGCCCGCTCACCAGCGCGCAGGGCAGGCCCGGGAAGGACTCCGGGCCGTCGGTGGCGGTGAAGGCGTACGGCTCGTCGGGCAGCACCACCAGATCCGGGCGGGCCGCCACCAGCTCCGGCAGCGGGATCTTCGGGTAGCGGTCGGGGTGGCCGGCGTAGAGGTTGTCCACGCCCAGCCTGGCGAGCACGTCGCCGGTGAAGGTGTCGCGACCCGCCACCATCCACGGGCGCCGCCAGATCGGGATGACCGCGCTCCTCCTCGGCCCGTCGTACGGCGCCCGCCAGCTCTCCTCGGCCCGGTCGAGCCAGCCGGGACGGCCGGTCCGGCAGGCCCCGGCGAACATCCGGGCCAGCGAGGCGAATGCCTGCTCCAGAGTCTCGATCCTGGTCACCCAGACGGGCACGCCCGCCGCGCGCAGCGCCTCGATGTCCGGGGCGCGATTCTCCTCGGCGTTGGCCAGGACGACGTCCGGGCGCAGCCGCCTGATCAGCTCGACGTCGGGGTTCTTGGTGCCCTTGACCCGGGTGACGTCCAGGTCGGCGGGGTGCGAGCACCAGTCGGTGACGCCCACCAGGGCGCCGGGCAGCGTCGCGGCCACCGACTCCGTCAGCGACGGCACCAGGGACACGATGCGCGTCACGGTCTCGGGGACCGGCACGACCGCGCCGGTGTCGTCAACTTGTTCGCTTGACACGGAAGAACTCTATGCGTCACGACCATGGACTGGGAGATTGCCGGGAATTGCGCTACAAGTGAGGATAGAGATCCGTAGAATCCTGAAAAAGAATCACATTCTCTTGAATCGGGGGATCGTCGGTTGGAGCGAGACTCGCTGGGCTTTGATCCGAACACGCCCAACGTCGCCCGCCTGTACGACTACTACCTTGGGGGCAAGGACCACTTCCCGGCGGACCGCGAGGCCGCCGAGAAGATTCTCGCGGTGGCTCCCGAACTGCGAGCCGCCGCACGCGCCAACCGGGCCTTCCTGGGGCGAGCCGTGCGGTTCCTGGCGGGCGCCGGGATCCATCAGTTCCTGGACATCGGCACCGGGCTGCCCACGCAGGGCGCCGTGCACGAGGTCGCCAACGAGATCCTGGGCAACAGCAAGGTCGTCTACGTGGACGTGGACCCGGTGGTTCTGGTCCACGCCAGAGCGCTGCTCGAATCGGCCGAGGACACGAGGGCGGTGGAAGGCGACCTCAGAGCACCCCAGGAAATCCTGAAAAATCCGGATGTCACGGAGGTCATCGACTTCACCAAGCCGGTCGGGATCCTGCTGGTCGCCGTCCTGCACTTCATCGACGAGGCCGACGACCCGCAGCAGATCATCCGTACCCTGCGCGAGGCCATGGCGCCGGGCAGCTACCTCGTGCTGTCCCACGGCACCAGCGACGCCCGCGCCGCGGCCGTCAGCAAGGGCACCGAGGTCTACAAGAACGCCACCTCGCGGCTCTTCCTGCGCGACCGCAAGCGGATCGAGGCCCTGTTCGAGGGCTTCGAACTGCTGGAGCCAGGGCTGGTCTGGCTGCCGGAGTGGCGGCCCGACGAGACCGACCGGATCGACTTCATCGAGCACCCGGAAGCCTCGCTCGTCGTGTGCGGCGTGGCCAGAAAGAGCTGACGTGCGGATCGGCCTGGCGGTTCCCCAGTACGGCCGGTTCGCCTCGCTGGGCAGCCTGCGCCTGGTCGCGTGGGAGGCCGAGGCCATGGGCTTCGACTCCCTGTGGGTGGGTGACCGGCTGCTGACGCCGCTGGAGCCCAGGGACCGCTATCCGGGCGGCGACGGCCTGATCCCGAAGGAGCACGGCGTCTTCCTGGACCCGTTCGCGGTGCTGACGGTCGCCGCCTCCCTCACCTCCCGGGTCCGGCTGGGCGCCAGCGCGCTGAACGCCTGCTGGTACGCTCCCCCGCTGCTGGCCCGCTCGCTCACCACCATCGACCGGCTCAGCGACGGTCGGCTCGACGTCGGCCTCGGCCTCGGCTGGTCCTCCGACGAGTACGCGGCCGTCGGCGTGCCGTGGCAGTCCAGGGCCGCCCGCTACGAGGCCACGCTGGACGCGCTGGAGGCTATCTGGCACAGCGATCCGGTGGCCTACTCCACCGAGCTGTGGACCGTGGCGCCCAGCCACATCCACCCCAAGCCCGTCGGCCGTCCGCCGCTCTACCTCGCCGGCTTCGCGCCCGACGCGCTCGCCCGCATCGGGCGCAGGGCCGACGGCTGGCTCACCGCCGCACTGCCGCTGCCCATGCTCATCCCGATGTGGGATGCCGTACGGCGCAGCGCCGAGGCCGCCGGCCGCGACCCGGAGGCGCTGCGGATGGTGATGCGGGCCAACCCGATCATCACCCGTGCGGGCCAGGGGACGCCGCCGGTGAGCGGCACCGTGGCGCAGATCGCCGGCTACCTGGCCGAGGCGGCGGCGGCCGGGGTCCACGAGATCTTCCTGGACCTCCAGCTCACCGCCAGGGACGACCAGCACCTGCTCAAGCTGGCCGAAGAGTTCAGGTCCCACCTGACCTGACCACTTCGGCGTCGTCAGACGTTGCGCCTGTACTGGCCGCCCGCTTCGAACAGGGCCTCGGTGATCTGGCCCAGCGAGCACACCCGGGCCGCCTCCATCAGCACCTCGAAGGCGTTGTCCTCGGACATGGCCGTCTCGCGCAGCCGGGCGAGGGCGGCGGGCGCCTCGTCGCGGTGGCGCTCGTGGAAGGCGTGCAGCCGGTCCAGCTGAGAGCGCTTCTCCTCCTCGGTCCCCCTGGCCAGCTCCAGCCGGTGCGGCTCCTGCTGGTCGGCGCCGTCCGGGCCGCGGAAGGTGTTCACGCCGACGATGGGCAGCGAACCGTCGTGCTTGCGGGTCTCGTACAGCATGGACTCGTCCTGGATGCGGCCGCGCTGGTAGCCGGTCTCCATCGCGCCCAGCACGCCGCCCCGGTCCGACAGCCGCTCGAACTCGCTCAGCACCGCCTCCTCCACCAGGTCGGTGAGCTCGTCGATGATGAACGACCCCTGCAGCGGGTTCTCGTTACGGGCCAGCCCCCACTCGCGGTTGATGATGAGCTGGATCGCCATGGCCCGGCGCACCGAGTCGGCCGACGGGGTGGTGACCGCCTCGTCGAAGGCGTTGGTGTGCAGGCTGTTGCAGTTGTCGTAGACGGCGATCAGGGCCTGCAGGGTGGTGCGGATGTCGTTGAAGTTCATCTCCTGGGCGTGCAGGGAGCGGCCCGAGGTCTGGACGTGGTACTTGAGCTTCTGCGACCGTTCGGCCGCGCCGTACCTCTCCCGCATGGTGACGGCCCAGATGCGGCGGGCCACCCGGCCGAGCACGCTGTACTCGGGGTCCATGCCGTTGGAGAAGAAGAACGACAGGTTGGGCGCGAAGTCGTCGACGTTCATGCCGCGCGCCAGGTACGCCTCCACGTAGGTCAGGCCGTTGGCCAGGGTGAAGGCGAGCTGGCTGATGGGGTTGGCACCGGCTTCGGCGATGTGGTAGCCGGAGATCGACACCGAGTAGAAGTTGCGCACCCTGCTGCGGATGAACCACTCCTGGATGTCGGCCATCATCCTGAGCGAGAACTCGGTGGAGAAGATGCAGGTGTTCTGCCCCTGGTCCTCTTTGAGGATGTCCGCCTGCACGGTGCCCCGGACGGTGGCGAGCGTCCTGGCCCGCAGGTCACGCGCTTCTTCTTCGTACGGGGCCCGCCCGTGCTCGGCCTGGAAACGGTCCATCGCCTGGTCGATGGCGGCGTTGAGGAAGAAGGCGAGGATCGTGGGAGCCGGGCCGTTGATCGTCATCGACACCGAGGTGTTGGGCGCGGCCAGGTCGAAGCCGTCGTACAGGGCCTTCATGTCGTCGAGCGTCGCGATCGACACCCCCGAAGTGCCGACTTTTCCGTAAATATCGGGGCGCAGGTCGGGGTCGTTCCCGTACAGCGTCACCGAGTCGAACGCGGTGGACAGCCTGGTCGCGGGCTGTCCCTCCGACAGCAGCTTGAAGCGCCTGTTGGTGCGGAACGGGTCGCCCTCGCCGGCGAACATCCTGGTCGGGTCCTCGTCGTCCCGCTTGAACGGGAACACCCCGGCGGTGAACGGGAACCTGCCCGGCAGGTTCTCCGCCCGCAGGAACCGCAGCAGCTCGCCGTGGTCGGTGTAGCGGGGCAGGGCCACCCGGGGGATGCGGTTGCCGGAGAGCGTCTCGCGCCACAGCGGCGTGTGGATCTCCCGGTCGCGCACCTTCACGACCAGCTCGTCCGCGGTGTACTGCTCCTTCGTCGCGGGCCAGGAGTCCAGCAGCGCCCGGCTCTCCTCGCTCAGCTCCCGCTCGGCCCGCTCGCTCAGCTCGGCCAGCCGGGCGTCGGCCGCGCCCTCCCCGTCCCCGTTACCGGCACCGGCACTGGCACCGGCACCGGCACCGGCACCGTCCAGGAGCGCGCGCACCTCGGTGAGCTGCTGCCGGCGGCGGGCGACCTCCGCCTGCGCCCGCGTCTCGGCGTGGTAGCCGCGCACCGTCTCGGCGATCTCCGCCAGGTAGCGCACCCGTGACGGCGGCACGATCGCGGCCGACGCCTGCGAGGTGCGGCCGCGCACCGCCGCCAGCAGTCCCGGCCCGGCCGGCAGACCCTTGTCCACCAGCAGGTCCTTGAGATGGTGGTAGAGGGCGGTGACGCCGGCGTCGTTGTAGCGGGCCGCGATCGTGCCGAAGACCGGCATCTCGTCCGGCGAGACGCCGAACGCCTCGCGGTTGCGGACGAGCTGGCGGCGCACGTCGCGCAGGGCGTCCTCGGCGCCGCGCCGCTCGTACTTGTTGATCACGACCGCCTCGGCGAAGTCCAGCATGTCGATCTTCTCGAGCTGGGAGGCCGCGCCGAACTCGGGCGTCATCACGTAGATGGGCACGTCCACGTGCGGCACGATCCCGGCGTCGCCCTGCCCGATGCCGGGCGTCTCCACCACGACGAGGTCGTACCCGGCGGCCCGGCAGGCGGCGATGACGTCGTCCAGGCAGGCGGGCACCTCGTTGGGGGCGCCCCGGGTGGCCAGCGAGCGGAAGTAGGTCTGCGGGCTCAGGCTGTTCATCCTGATCCGGTCGCCGAGCAGCGCGCCGCCGCCGCGCCTGCGGGTGGGATCGATCGCGATGATGGCGATGCGCAGCTTGTCGTCGTTGTCCACCCGCAGCCGGCGGACCAGCTCGTCGGTGAGCGAGGACTTGCCCGAGCCGCCGGTGCCCGTGATGCCCAGCACCGGCGCGGACCGGCCCGCCGCCCGCAGCCCCTCGACGAGCTCGGCGGGGGCCCGGCCGGACTCGATCAGGGTGATCGCACGGGCCAGGGCCGGCTGGTCGCCCGAGACCACGGCCTCCACGGTGGGCGCGCCCCCCGGCTCGACGTCGCACTCCTCGATCAGCTTGTTGATCATCCCGGGCAGGCCGAGCCGCTGGCCGTCCTCGGGCGAGAAGATCCGGGTGACGCCCCGGGAGTGCAGGAGGTCGATCTCCTCGCGCACGATGACGCCGCCTCCGCCGCCGTACACCTTGACGTGGCCGGCGCCGCGCTCGCGCAGCAGATCCACCAGGTAGGAGAAGAACTCCACATGCCCGCCCTGGTAGGAGCTGATCGCCACGCCCTGCACGTCCTCCTGGATGGCGGCGGTGACGATCTCGTCCACCGACCGGTTGTGCCCCAGGTGGATCACCTCGGCGCCCTGGGTCTGCAGAATCCGTCGCATGATGTTGATCGCGGCGTCGTGGCCGTCGAACAGCGCTGCCGCTGTGACGAAACGGACCGGATGGACGGGAACGTGCACGCCTGATCACTCCTTCACGGGGCCTACAACCGAAGATACTAGGACGTCCTACTATTTCCCAAGGGCTGTTGGGTAGTAGTGCCCTCGGAGGTGAGGCCATGCGTGCGATCACGCTGATTCCCGGCAAACAGGGCACGCTCGGGGTGACCGAGGTGCCGGAGCCGGAGCCCAAGCCGAGTCAGTTGCTCGTCCAGGGTCTGGCCCTGGGCATCTGCGGGACCGACCGGGAGCTGAACTCCGGGGAGTACGGCTGGCCGCGGACCGAGCCCATGATCCTCGGTCACGAGTCGCTCGGGCGGGTGCTCCAGTCGCCGGAGGGCTCCGCCTACTCCCCCGGCGACCTCGTGGTGGGCGTGGTCCGCCGGCCCGACCCCAAGCCGTGCCCCGCCTGCGCCAGGGGCGAGTTCGACATGTGCCGCAACGGCGAGTACACCGAGCGCGGCATCAAGGAGCTGGACGGCTACGGCAGCGAGCGGTGGGTCGTCGAGGCCGGCTACGCGATCAAGATCGACCCCGCCCTGGGCGAGCTCGGCGTCCTGGTCGAGCCCGCCTCCGTGGTGGCCAAGGCCTGGGAGCACATCGAGGCCATCGGCTCGCGGGCCTGGTTCGGGCCGCAGAACGTGCTCGTCACCGGCGGCGGGCCGATCGGGCTGCTGGCCGCACTGCTCGGCAAGCAGCGCGGACTCGACGTCCACGTCCTGGACCGCGCCACCGAGGGCGTCAAACCCTCTCTGGTGGCCGACCTGGGCGGCACCTACCACGCGGGTGACAGCATCGAGTCCGTCGGCTTCAAGCCGGACATCATCGTCGAGGCCACCGGATCACCCACGCTCGTCGTGGAAGCCATGCTCAACACCGCGGCCGCCGGCATCGTCTGCCTCACCGGCGTCTCCAGCGGCGGGCGGCTCATCCGGACGGACGCGGGCCAGATCAACCGGGACATCGTGCTGGAGAACGACGTGGTCTTCGGCACCGTCAACGCCAACCTGCGCCACTACCGCGCCGCCGCCGCCGCGCTGGCGAAAGCGGACCAGGACTGGCTGTCCCGGCTCATCACCCGGCGCCTGCCCCTGGACCAGGCCCCGGCGGCCTTCGAGCCGGGCGAACACGTCAAGGTGGTCATCAACCTGGAAACCTGACGCCCCCGCACCGCTCAGTCTCTCGGTTCGTACGGTCTGCGTCTCGTGGGGGTGCGGGCCGCCGGGGGCCGGGTCTTGGTGGCCACCGGGCCGGAACGCGGCTCAGGCGCCGTGGGAGTGTCCCTCGACGCACCGGCCTCGGTGCGGGCGCGGGTCCGTGGGCGCGGGACTTCAGGCGGGAAAGGCCGGGCCGGGGGTGGCGTGGAAGATGGCTCGTTCCAGGGCCAGTGGAAGCGGCGGTGGTGACCACGGCGACGGCCGGCGAGGCGGAGCGAGACCACGACGGTGGTGGCGACCATGACCACCAGCAGGGCCAGCGGCGACCCCAGGACGTCCAAGGGTGAGCTCTCCCGCGCCCCTGAGCGCTCGCCCAGCGGGAACGGCTGATCGGTGGACCGGATCTCCTCCGGGGCGGCGTTGGCCTTGACCACGCGCGGCAGGCCGTACCCGACGACCTTGTCCGTCTCGCGGACCTTGCGCTTGAGCCAGACGCGGTCCACGTTCGCCTCGATGGTGTGGATCTTCTTGCCCTCGACCCGCTCGACGATGCCCACGTGGTCGATGCCCTTGTAGCTCTTGCCGCCCTTCCAGTCGAAGAAGACCAGGGCTCCGGGCTCCGGCCGCTGGGACCAGGCGTCCTTCTTGATGAACCAGACCGCGTGCGAGGGGGTCCAGGCGAACTGGCCGACATAGTCGCTGACGCCGGCCTTGTCGGCGGCCCAGGCGATGAACATGTCACACCACGGCGCGTCCCGATACTGCGGATCCTTGAGGCGGTCCGCGTACCAGTGGCCGAACTTGGTGTGTTCGCCCTTCTTCTCCCGGTAGCCGAGTTCTTCGCGGACCGTTTTCAATAACTCTTCAGCGATCGGGTCCAGCTTGACTCCCCCCAGAATGTGGCAGATCACGATGGACTGTAATAGCGGCATCGCGCACGTGCGCGGGACACACGGAAAGTGTCAAGCTATGAGCCGAAATATCGGTCTTGGGGCTGTTGGGGGTGGTGAGACAGATGGTGCGGTCAGCAGCCGGCGCCCACGCGGAAGATGTGCGTGTCGCCCGCGCCCGGCGTGACCACGTCCGCGACGATCACCGTCACGTTGTCCGGCGAGCCGCCCTCGTTGGCCAGGTCGATGAGCCTCTGGACGGCCAGGGCCGGGTCTGTCACCGTGGTCAGCACCTCGTGCAGGACCTCGGGCCCGAGCACGGTGGTGAGCCCGTCGGAGCAGAGGAGGTAGCGATCATCCGGCTCGGCCTCGCGCAGCGCCATGTCAGGCTCCGCCCTGCCCTCGCTGCCCAGCACCCGCAGCACCATCGAGCGGCGGGGGTGCACGGCGGCTTGGTCTTCCGTGATGCGCCCTTCGTCCACCATCGACTGGACAAGTGTGTGATCCTTGGTCATCTGATAGAGCGCACCATCGCGAAGCAGGTAGCCGCGGGAGTCACCGAGATGAGCAAGGGCGAACCGGTAACCGTCCCAGAGCATGGCGGTCACCGTGGTCCCCATCCCCCTGCGCGCGGGGTCGATGTCGGCCAGCTCGACCAGCCTGCGCGCGGCCTCGTGCACGGCGCCTTCGAGCACGGACTCAAGGTCGGTGCCCGTCTCGGGAAGCGTGGCATCCAGCTCGCGCATCACGGCGATGGCCGCCGAGCTCGCCAGCTCACCGGCCGCATGCCCACCCATCCCGTCAGCCACCACGAGCAACCGGCCGGACGCGTAGCCAGAATCCTCGTTCTGCTCCCTGCGGCGGCCCACGTCTGATCCGGCGGCATAGCGGATGTTCTGCTTCATAACCAGCAGTAAATCACTGGTTGAAAGACTTCACAAGCAGATGCGCTGAAGACTCGGTTGAACTACTGTGGCCTTCATGAGCCACGACCCGACCCTGAACGCCGGGGACATCGCCCGGCTCGCCGGTGTCGGGCGCGCGGCGGTGAGCAACTGGCGCCGCCGCCACGACGACTTCCCGCCGCCGGTCGGCGGCACCGCCCATCAGCCCCTCTTCTCCCTGCCCCAGGTCGAGGCCTGGCTGCGCCGCTATGGGAAGTCCTACCAGGTATCCCTGGGAGATCGGGCGTGGCAGCGCCTGAAAGCCGCAGGCGATTTGCGGCTCGGCGCGGCGGTCGCTCAGGCGGGGGCGCACCTGACCACCGGCGAGAGCAACCTGGAGCCCGAGCTGGCCGCGCTCGTGTCGGAGTTCGCGGACCGGCACGGCGCGCTGACGGCGTACGAGTTCCTCGTCGAGCGCTACCTCGAAGCCCACTCCCGGCAGCTCTCCGTCACCCGCGACGACATCGCCGAGTTGATGGTCCGCCTGGTCGACATCGCCCCCGCCAACAGCCCTCCCCCGGCCTTCGGCCACCCCGAGATCCTCGACCCCGCCTGCGGGGTGGGGACGCTGCTGCTCGGCACCGGCTCGGCGCGGGTGCTCGGGCAGGAGCTCAGCGAGGCGTCGGCGGGGATCGCGGCGGCCCGGCTGCGGCTGCGCGGCGCCGAGGCGGCGATCGTGACGGGCGACGCCATGCGCTACGACGGCTTCGCCGGGCGGAAGGCCGACGCCGTGGTCTGCGACCCGCCGTTCAACGAGCGCGCGTGGGGTTACGAGGAGCTGGTCGGCGACCCTCGCTGGGAGTACGGCCTGCCGCCGCGTGGGGAGCCCGAGCTGGCCTGGGTGCAGCACTGCCTGACGCACGTCAAGCCCGGCGGCCTGGTCGCGATCCTGATGCCGCCCGCCGCCGCCAGCCGCAAGGCGGGCCGCCGCATCCGCGCCAACCTGCTGCGCGCCGGGGCGCTGCGGGCGGTGGTGGCGCTGCCGGGCTCCGACCTGTGGCTGCTGCGCCGGCCGGCCGCCGGCGAGCGCCCGCCGTCCGACGTGCTGATCCTGGACGCGGCGGCCGACCTGGCGGTCGTCGAGCCGGCCTGGCGCGCCTACCTGGAGGACGGTTCCGGCCAGTCCGTCCGCATCATCGACCTGCTGGCCGACGAGGTCGACATGACGCCGGCCCGTCACCAGCGCCGCGACGACCTGGGCCGGGCGTTCACCGAGACCCGCGAGCGCTTCCTGGCCGCCGCCGCCCTGCCGCCCGACCTCAAGGTCCTCGACCAGCCGCTCGACCAGCCCGTCACCACGGTCGGCGACCTGATCAAGGAGGGCCTGGTGACGGTGGTCCAGGCGCCGCCCAGGATGGCCGTCGGCGACGGCGACGTCCCGGTCCTCACCGTCGACGACGTGGCCAACGGCACGCCGGCGTCCGGGCTGGCCTCGCTGTTCAAGGGCCTGGTCACGGTCCGGCCGGGCGACGTGGTGGCCTCCTACTCCAGCGTGCGGGTGATGGCCGAGGGAGGTTACGCGCTCGGGCCGCATCTGACCCTCTACCGGGTGGACGCGCGCAGGCTCGATCCGGACTTCCTGGCGGGGTTCCTGCGGGCCGCGGGCAGCCGCGCCTCCACCGGCTCCAGCAGGTTCGACGTGCGCCGCACGCGCCTGCCCAGGCTGTCGCTCAAGGAGCAGCGCGCCTACGGCGAGGCGTTCAGGCGGCTCGCGGTGCTGGAGGACGCGCTGCGGGAGACGTCGGCGCTGGGCCAGACACTGATCCGGCTGGGGCTCGACGGGTTGACCGACGGCCACCTGCACCCGCAGTCCTGACGGTGTAGTTTTTCCGAAAGACGGCGGGAGGGGGCTAATGGTCATCGGGGACCGCTATGCGCTCGATGCCCTTCCCCTCGGGCAGGGCGGCATGGGCGCGGTGTACGCCGGCCATGACCGCCATCTGGACCGCAGGGTCGCGGTCAAGCTCCTCAGGCTGCCCAGCGGCCCTGACCAGGAGCTGGAGCGCAGGTTCATCCGCGAGGCGCGCATCCTGGCCAGGCTGGAGCATCCCGGCGCGCCCGTCCTCTATGACTTCGGCACCCACGAGCAGCGGCTCTATCAGGTGATGCAGTTCATCGAGGGCGTCACGGTGGCCGACGTGGTGAGCGAGCACGGGCCGCTGCCGGTGCCCTGGGCGGCCGCCATCGCCGCCCAGGCGTGCGCGGTGCTCTCGGCCGCGCACGCGCTGTCGATCTGCCACCGCGACCTCAAGCCGACCAATCTCATGCTCTGCCCCGACGGCAGCGTCAAGGTGCTGGACTTCGGCCTGGCCATGCTGCGCGACGCCGACGTGACGACCTTCACCAGGGTCGGGCAGATCCTGGGGACGCCCGCGTACATGGCGCCCGAGCAGATCCAGCACGGCGTCGCCGAGCCGCGCAGCGACCTCTACGCGCTCGGCTGCGTGCTGCACGAGATGCTGACCGGGCGGCAGCTGTTCACCGGGCCCACGGACTATGTGGTGTTCGAGAAGCAGGTGAAGCAGCGCCCGCCGGCCGTTCCCGGGGTCCCCCGCGAGCTGGGCACGCTGCTGGCCCAGTTGCTGGAGAAGAAGCCGGGCGACCGGCCGGCCGACGCCGACGAGCTCTATCGGCGGCTGGAGCCGCTGGCGGTGTCGCTGCCGATGCTGCCGGGGTTCCTCACGCAGGCGCCGAGTCCGGGCCGGATGTACGCCCGCATGGTCGGCCGCGTCCTCAACGGCTAGAAGCCCGTCCCCGCCTGAAATCCCTGCTTACATGGGAGCGCTCCCCATCCTGAAGTGCCGAGAGATCGCTCTCTCGGTAACGGCGATTGTTATCGCACAATCGTTGACAGCCCCTGGTTATGGCCGCGAATCTGGCGAGAGAGCGCTCTCTCAGTCACCCCCTTGGTACGAATCCAGGAGAGTTCCATGACCTCCCGTTTCCGGCGACTTGCCGTACCCTTGATCACCGCGTCGGCACTCGCGCTCGCGACCGCCGCGTGCGGCGGCAGCGACACCGCGTCCGGCCCCGCGTCCGACGGCGCCGCCGCGCCCGCGGAGAAGATTCAGCTGAAGGTCGGGCTCTTCGGCGACCTCGGCTTCAAGCCGCTGTACGAGGAGTTCAAGAAGACCCACCCCAATGTGGAGATCGTCGAGAACATCACCCAGTTCAACGACCACCACAACAACCTCGTCAAGCGGCTGGCGACCAACGCGGGCGCGGGCGACGTCGAGGCGGTCGAGGTCGGCTACATCAGCACTTTCACCGCCCAGCCGCAGAAGTTCCACGACCTCAAGCAGTACGGCCTCGACAAGCGGCAGGGCGACTACCTCGACTGGAAGTGGCAGCAGGGCCTGAGCAAGCAGGGCGGGCAGGTGCTCGGCCTTGGCACCGACGTCGGCGGGCTGGCCATGTGCTACCGCAAGGACCTGTTCAAGAAGGCCGGGCTGCCCGAGGACCGCGAGGAGGTCGCCGCGCTCTGGCCGACCTGGGAGGACTACATCGCCACGGGCAAGAAGTTCGCCGCGGCGGACGTGGCCGGCGCCAAGTTCGTGGACTCCCCCGGTGAGATCTTCCGCGCGATCGTGAACCAGGCCCCGACCGGCCTGTACGACCCGCAGGACAACCTCGTCGTGGACTCCAACCCGGACGTCAAGAAGGCCTGGGACCTGTCCAACCAGATCACCGCCGAAGGGCTGACCGCCAAGCTCGCCGCCTTCACCCCGCCATGGAACACCGGCTTCGCCAAGGGCTCGTTCGCCACGATCATCTGCCCGGCCTGGATGACCGGCTTCATCCAGGAGCAGGCCAAGGACGCCACCGGCAAGTGGGACATCGCCACCGTCCCCGGCGGATCGGGCAACAGCGGCGGCTCCCACCTGATGGTGCCCAAGCAGAGCAAGCACCCGAAGGAGGCCGCCGAGCTGGTCGACTTCCTCACCACCAAGGACGCCCAGGCCCAGATCTTCAAGGAGGAGGGCATCTTCCCGTCGATCCCGGCGCTCTACGACG
Source organism: Nonomuraea glycinis (assembly GCF_035920485.1). Classification (GTDB taxonomy): domain Bacteria; phylum Actinomycetota; class Actinomycetes; order Streptosporangiales; family Streptosporangiaceae; genus Nonomuraea; species Nonomuraea glycinis. Next base: position 4,695,529 of record NZ_CP109166.1, on the reverse strand, counting down.
ACCCGTCGATCCAGAGCTTCACCAAGCCGTTCTTCGGTGACACGCCCATCGGCAAGATCTACTCCGAGGCCGCCAAGGCGCTCAAGCCGCAGCACCTCGGCCCGAAGGAGGCCGACGTCCGCACGGCCATCGGCAACGGCCTGGGCCGGGTCGAGCAGGGCAAGCAGACCCCGGACGAGTCGTGGGCGCAGGTGCTCGAGGACGTCAAGAAGATCAAATGAGCACCCTTCCCCTCGCGGTCACCCGACCACGTAGGCGGAGCATGCGGCACACCCTCGACACGAGGGTGTCGCCGTACGCCTACGTCGCCCCCTTCTTCCTGCTGTTCGGCGCGTTCGGCCTCTTCCCGCTGTTCTATACGGCCTGGGTCAGCCTGCACGAGTGGACGCTGCTGGACGAGGAGCAGACGTTCATCGGGCTGAAGAACTACGAGACGCTGCTCGCCGACGGCTACTTCTGGAACGCCACGTTCAACACGCTGTCGATCGGCGTGCTGTCGACCGTGCCGCAGCTGGTGCTGTCCATCTGGCTCGCGCACCTGCTCAACCGGCGGCTGCGCTTCCAGACGCTGTTCCGGATCTCGCTGCTGCTGCCGAACGTGACCAGCGTGGTGGCCGTCGTGGTGATCTTCAGCCAGCTGTTCGGCCGGGACTTCGGGCTGATCAACTGGATGCTGTCGCTGGTCGGCGTCGGTCAGATCGACTGGGCCGCCGGGACCGCGACCTCGCACATCGCGCTCTCCGTGATGATCATGTGGCGGTGGACCGGCTACAACGCGCTCATCTTCCTGGCCGCGATGCAGGCCGTGCCACGGGAGCTGTACGAGGCCGCGACCCTGGACGGCGCGAGCGGCGCCACCCAGCTGCGCCGGATCACCATCCCGATGATCCGGCCGACGATCATCTTCGTGGTCATCGTCTCCACCATCGGCGCCATGCAGGTCATCGCCGAGCCGATGCTGTTCGGCACGAGCAGCGGCGGCGGAGGCGGCCTGGTGAGCGGCGGGCCGGACCGGCAGTTCCAGACGCTGGCGCTGTACGTCTACGAGCAGGCGTTCACCGTGTTCGACTTCGGCTACGCCTCGGCGGCGTCGTGGGTGATGTTCCTCATCGTGGTGCTGGTCGCCGGCGTGAACTTCCTGCTCAGCAGGCGCGTGAAGGGTGGTCTGCTGTGAGACTGCGCTATCTGACGCTGACCGCGGTGGCCTTCTTCTCGGCCTTCCCGCTCTACTACAGCGTGGTCGTGGCCTCCCGGCACAACTCGGCGCTGGCCGAGGTGCCGCCGCCGCTGCTGCCCGGCGGCAATTTCTTCGCCAACGTGGCCCGGGTCTTCGACACCGTGCCCTTCGGGCTCGCGCTGCTGAACTCGGTCATCGTGGCGGGGTCGATCTCGCTGGCGGTGATGTTCTTCTCGACGCTGGCCGGGTTCGCCTTCGCCAAGCTGCGCTTCCGGGGCAAGAACGTGATGCTCGTCATCACGGTCGCGACCATGATGGTGCCCGCCCAGCTCGGCATCATCCCGCTCTACATGCTCATGATCAAGCTGGAGTGGACCGGCACCAACTACGCGCTGATCGTGCCGGCGCTGGTCAACGCCTTCGGCGTGTTCTTCATGACGCAGTATCTGTCCAGGGCGCTGCCGAACGAGCTGCTGGAGGCGGGACGGGTCGACGGGTGCACGACCTGGGGGCTCTTCTGGCACGTCGTGCTGCCCGCCGCCCGGCCGGCGGCGGCCGTGCTCGGCATGCTGACCTTCATGTCGGCCTGGAACGACTACTTCTGGCCGCTCGTCGTCCTCACCCCGGACAATCCGACGGTCCAGGTGGCGCTGTCGACCCTCGCCAGCGGGTACGTCAACGACTACGTGCTGGGGCTGGCCGGGACCGCGATCGGCACACTGCCGCTCGTCCTCGTCTTCGCCCTGTTCGGTAAGCAAATCATCGGCGGAATCATGCAAGGAGCGGTCAAGGGATGATTTTCCCGGAAAACTTCGTCTGGGGCGCCGCAACGGCTTCCTACCAGATCGAGGGGGCGGTCAAGGAGGACGGGCGCGGCCAGTCGATCTGGGACACCTTCTCCCATGCCCCCGGCAACGTGGCGGACGGCGACACAGGGGACGTCGCCTGCGATCACTACCACCGTTACCAGGACGACGTCGAGCTGATGCGTGAGCTGCGGCTGGCGGCCTACCGGTTCTCGGTGGCCTGGCCGCGCATCCAGCCCGACGGGCAGGGGCCGGCCAACCCGCGCGGGCTGGCGTTCTACGACAGGCTCGTGGACAAGCTCCTGGAAGCCGAAATTTCGCCGTACATCACGCTTTATCACTGGGATCTTCCCCAAGCGCTGGAGGACCGCGGCGGCTGGGCGAACCGCGACACCGCCTACCGCTTCGCCGACTACGCCCAGCTCGTCCACGACCGGCTGGGCGACCGGGTGCACGACTGGGCGACCCTGAACGAGCCGTGGGTCGCGGCCTTCCTCGGCTACGGCAACGGCGTGCACGCCCCCGGCCGCAAGAACCCGGCCCACGCCCTGCGCTCGGCCCACCACCTGATGCTGGGCCACGGCCTGGCGGCGACCCGGCTGCGGGAGCTCGGCGCGCGGAGCATCATGCTGGTGGTCAACTCCTCCCCGGTGCTGACCCCGGCCCAGGTCAACGACCCGCAGGCGGTCGCGAGCGAGGCCGACGCGGCGGCCGTCGACCGCATCCACGCCCTGCTCACCAGGCAGTTCCTCGACCCGGCGATCCACGGCCGTTACCCCGAGGAGGTGCTGGCCGCCGCCGCCCGCAACGGCGGCACCGAGCACATCCAGGACGGCGACCTCAAAATCATCAACGCGCCGATCGACCTGGTCGGGATCAACTACTACAACCCGTGCGTGGTGCAGGCCGGTCCCGGCCGGCCCGCCGACGCGGCCTGGCCGGGCTCGGAGGACGTCGAGTTCGCCGCGGCGGACGCGCCGACCACCGCGATGGGCTGGCCGATCGTCCCCGACGGCCTGTCCAGGCTGCTGGTACGGCTCTCGCAGGACTATCCGCAGGTGGGCCTCATGGTCACGGAGAACGGCGCGGCCTTCGACGACGTCGTGCAGGACGGCCGGGTGCACGACGTGGACCGCGTGTCCTACCTGCGGGGACACCTGCACGAGGTGGGCCGGGCCATCGAGCAGGGCGCCGATCTGCGGGGCTACCTCGTCTGGTCGCTGCTGGACAACTTCGAGTGGGCGGAGGGCTACCGGCGCCGGTTCGGCATCGTGCACGTGGACTACGCGACGCAGACCAGGGTGCCCAAGGACAGCGCGCTGTGGTACCGCGACGTGATCGCCGCGAACGGCCTGTAGATTCCTTCCGTGCTCTCCTGTTTGATGCAGTCATGAGACGTCCGACCCTGGAGGCGGTCGCCGCCCGGGCGGGCGTCTCCCGGGCCACCGCCTCCCGCGTCGTCAACGGCCAGACGACCGTGGCGCCGCAGATCCGCGACGCGGTGCAGCGCGCGATCGACGAGCTGGGCTATGTGCCCAACTCGGCGGCGCGCAGCCTCGTCACGCAGCGGACCGACTCGATCGCCCTGGTCGTCTCCGAGCCCCCGACCAGGGTGTTCTCCGAGGACCCGCTGTTCTCCACGGTGATCCGCTCGGCCAGCTACGAGCTGGAGGCGGTCAACAAGCAGGTCGTGCTGATGCTCGCCTCCTCGGCCGAGAGCCACGCCCGGGTGGAGCGTTACATCGCCGGCGGGCACGTGGACGGCGTCATGCTCATCTCCATGCACGGCGCCGACCCACTGCCGTCCGCGCTGTCCCGCCTGCGCGTGCCGGTCGTCTCCTACGGCCGTCCCGCCGTCCCCGTCGAGATCCCGTACGTCGACAACGACAACGTCGGCGGGGCCGAGACCGCGGTGCGTCACCTCGTCGGCCTCGGCCGCCGCCGGATCGCCACGATCGCCGGCCCGCAGGACATGATCGGCGGCCAGGACCGGCTCACCGGCTACCGCAACGTGCTGCACGACTCCGACCACCGCTCGATCGTGGCCGTCGGCGACTTCACCCGCGAGTCCGGCGCGGTGGCCATGCGCCAGCTCCTGCGCGACGACCCGTCGCTGGACGCCGTCTTCGTGGCCAACGACCTGATGGCGGTCGGCGCCCTGCAATCGCTGCGCCAGGCGGGCCGCCGGGTGCCCGACGACGTGGCGGTGGTGGGCTTCGACGACATCGAGGCCGCCCGCTACACCGAGCCGCCGCTGACGACCGTGCGCCACCCGATCGCCGAGCAGACGGCGGCCATGGTCGGCCTGCTGCTGCGCCTGTTCGGCGAAGGCCCCGCCGTCCCGGTGATCCTGCCCACCGAGCTGATCATCCGCGAGTCGGCCTGACCAGGTGGGCGCGGTCGGGCGCGCGGGTCATGCCAGCCGAGAAAGTCCAGGTTGTCGGCTGAGATCCCGGGGCACGGCCAGGCGTTGGGCCTCTCCTTTGGAGCAGCTGACGAACGAGGTCCGAACGACGGATTCGGCAAGGGCTGCGACAGGCCACCATAACCTCAGCCTTTAAGGCTCTCTAGAACCATAATGCGACTATCTGTCCCACCAAAACCCGTCCCCATCTTGGCTTGCAGGGCACACCCAGTTTCGGCCAAAGTCATCCGGCCGCCCAACCTGCCGAAACGGCAACCGGAGAGATCAATTCCATCCGGATGGACGCGAACACCTTCATCCATATTTGGGCGCATGCAACTTCTGCACAATTCAGGAAGGTAATTCTCGTATAGTTTAGTGGCATGTGTGGGATCAGCGGCCACCTGGCCAGACGTGGTACTGCGCGTAGCGACCTCGTGCGAACGATGACAGAAGCACTGAAGCACCGCGGGCCCGATGGCATGAACTTCTACGACACAGCCGAGGTGTCACTGGGGTTCAACCGTTTGGCGATCATCGATCCTGGCGGGTCCTGGCAACCATTCATCAACCACGACTCCACAATCGTCCTGATCGTCAACGGTGAGATCTACAACTATCGGGAGCTTCGGAAGGATCTCCTCAGTAAGGGGCACGTCTTCCGGAGCAAAGGGGACTGCGAAGTCATCCTGCACCTCTATGAGGAGCACGGAACGCTGTTCCTCGATCGACTTCGCGGAATGTTCGCACTCGCGCTATGGGATGAGCGGATGGGACGGCTCCTGCTGGCGAGAGACCGCCTGGGAGAAAAACCGTTATATCTGCGCGAGTCCCCTGACGGACTCCTCTTCGCCTCGGAGGCCAAGGCGCTGATCGCAGCGGGCGTCGATGTCGAGTTGGAGCCGCGAAGCGTCAACGCGTACTTTCATCTCGAATACGTTACCGAGCCCGACAGCATCCTGCGCGGCGTGCAAAAGATTCCCGCCGGCCACCTCATCACTGTGAACACGAAAGACTGGGCGATCCACGATCGTCCGTACTGGCTGCTCGATGCGGCCGAAGCGCGCGCGGACAGGCCGGATCACGTCATCGCCGATTTGCTGCGGGAGCTGTCACCACTCGTTGCCCACGCCGATCAACCGATCGGAGTCGCGCTCAGTGGTGGGATCGACTCAAGCATCGTGGCCGCATTGGCCGCGCGAGACGCCGATATCCGCCCGAAGGCCTTCAGCGTCGGATACACCGGCCACCGCGGTATCGACGAACGGGAACTCGCCCGATCCTTCGCCAACGAGCTCGATATGGAGTTCCACGAAATCGAACTCGGGCCGGCCTCGGTTGTTCGGCTGTTCCCCCAGGTCGTCGCCGCGTGGGATGACCCGATCGCGGACATGGCCGGAATCTGCTACTTCGCCGTGATGCGCTCCGCCCGGGAGGCGGGCGTCCGTGTGATGTTGCAAGGTCAGGGTGCTGACGAGCTGTTCTGGGGCTATCCCTGGGTGCGTGAGGCGATGCGGCGTGCCGACCGTGGGAGCGCGCCCATCTTCTATGAGCTGGATCCCGATTTTCGCGAGGCCCGAGATGACGGCCCGCGATATTACGGCGAGGCCATGCGGGGACTCACGCCACCGCTCTTCCCGCCCACGCCCCCCGATCAGCTGATCATGTCGACCTATCTCCGCGAGAACGGGATCGCTCAAGGTGACCGTCTGAGCATGGCCAACTCGGTCGAACTCCGGCTGCCATTTGTCGATCACCATCTCGTCGACGCGGTGATCGGGCTTCGTAAAGCCGCACCCGATCATCACGAGCCGCCTAAGCACCGGCTCCGGGAAGCGGTCAGATTTCTCCTGCCGACCGCGATCATCGATCGCCCCAAACGTAGTTTCTCCCCACCGATCAAACAGTGGTACGAGATCTTGTTCGCCTCTTATGGAGAACTGCTCCTCGAAGGCGAACTGGTCCGCCGCGGCATAATCTCGCCTGCCGCCGCCCGCGAGTTGACCAAGGCACATTTTCCTCCGGGTGGAGGCTCTCCCTTCGCTTTCAAAGCCCTCGCACTGGAAATGTGGTGCCGGCACAACCTTTTACGGAGAGGAGCACGTCCTTGCTGATAACAGTGGTGGGGCTGGGTTATGTCGGGCTCACGGCCGCGGTCGGGCTCGCGGAATCCGGTCACAAGGTGATCGGCATCGACCACAATCCTGACCGCATCGAGCTACTTCAGCGAAAAATCATCCCCTTCCACGAGCCTGGTCTGGAAGCGGCGCTGAGCGCGGTGCCGATCGACTTCCGCACCGAAACGACCGAACTCACCGACGTGGTCATCGTGGCCGTCTCCACGCCTTTGCTGCCCGGCGACGAGGTCGACACCCGGGAAGTACGCAAGGTGATCGGCACCGTGATCTCGAGTATCCAGGCGCCCTCGTTGATCATCGTCAAGAGCACGATTCCGCCCGGCACCAGCGACGAACTGGTCAACGAATTCCCCGAACTCAGAGAGCGGTACATCCATAATCCCGAGTTCCTGAGCCAGGGCCAGGCCCTCGCCGACTGGCGCACGCCCGATCGCCTGGTGCTGGGCCTGTGGAATCAAGCACTACTCCCCCTCGTCGAAGAGCTCTACCACGACCTTTCCGCCCCCCGGGTCGTCACCGCCCCCCGGGAAGCCGAAATGGTCAAGTACGCCAGCAACGCGTTTCTCGCCACGAAGATCAGCTTTGCCAACGAGATCGCCCGCTGGTGCGAAACACAACAAATCAACGTCGACGATGTGATCAAAGGCGTGTCGCTCGATCCTCGAATGGGCCAGGGCTTCTGGCGGCCGGGCCTTGGCTACGGCGACTCCTGCCTCGGGAAGGATGTCGCCCTGCTGACCCGGCGGGCCCGCGATTCCGGCCGAACCATGTTATTGCTCGAATCGGTGACCGAAGTCAACACCCGGCAACAGATGTTCCCGATGGATTTCGTCCATGACATCAGCCCGGCCCCCGATGTCGCGGTATTGGGTCTGCTCTACGAACCAGGGAGCGACGACATGCGCGCCGCGCCGAGCCTACGGCTGATTCCCGCACTGGCCGCGCGGGCTGCCCGGCTGCGTGTATGGGACCCGGTGCTGACCGCCGAGACGGTGCAGGCGCTCTTCCCCGGTGTCGATCACGTGGAGAACGTCACAGCAGCCGTTACCGGCGCGACCGTCATCATCGCGCTGACCGAGTTTCCCGAGGTCACTGGGCTTGACTGGCACACGGTAGCTCAGGCCGCCGCCCCCGGCTGCCTGGTCATAGACGCGAAGAACATGCTGGATCAGACCGGCGTCATCAGTGCGGGACTGACGTACCGGGGCGTCGGACGGGTCCCCGCCGATGTGGAGGAACCATGACACTCCTGGTACGGACGATCAGGCTTCCGGAACGCGACTACCTGCCGGACGAGTCCCCCGCGCACTGGTCTTGCGTCGTTGACGACGTGGAGATCAGGGCCGATGACCGATGCTCTGTCCATGAGACGGCCGGCGGCGTCTGCGTGCTCGACGGATGGTTGTGCGGCGGAGAAGGCGCCGCCGGGCTCTACGCCAGCTATCAGAACGGAGGCATAGAGGCAGCTGTCTCACGAGACGGTCATTTCACGGCAGTCGTGCTCGACCGTATTCGGCATGAACTGCACCTGCTCAACGACACCGGCGGCTTTGGGCACGCCTATCTCTGGACGTCCGGTCACCAATTCGGCTACAGCACCGACCTCCGGCGCCTCGCCTGGAACGGCATCTCGCTGTCCCACGAGGGAATGGCTCTCTACCTGGCCTTCCAATACGTGCCCGCGCCGTACACCATCTTCGAGGACATCCGCCGACCGCAACCAGGCACGGTCATCACCCGTCGGCACGGCCGGCTTTCAGAAAGGCACGTCGATCATCGCCCGCCATCGGCCGACGATCTGATCGGGGAATCGGAAGAGCCCGAGCCACTGCCAACGGAACCCTTCTTCGAGGTGCTCACCACCGCCCTGCGGGAACGGACTGCGGACGTCGAACGGCTCGGCATGACGCTCAGCGGCGGAATCGACACCAGCACCAACGCCGTCCTGCTGACACGCCGGCTAGGCCGCAGGCCGGTGGCTTACACCGCGTCGTTCGCCGAGGCGGGATACGACGAGTCGGACTACGCCGCGCTGGTGGCGGATCATCTCGAGCTGGAGCACATCGTGATTCCGGTACGGCCGTCCGATCTGCACGTGCTGCCGCGACTGGTGCGAGACTTCGAGACTCCCAACGCCGACCAGGCGGCCTTCGCCACCCACCTGCTGGCCACAGCGGCAGCCGAACGATGTGACCTGATGGTGACCGGCGAGGGCGGCGACGAGGTACTGGGATTTCCGATGTCGCCCTCCGATGACATCCACTGGGCCAGCTTGCCCGGCGATTCGACGGCACTCGCCCGGCTCTACCTGAACCGAATTCGGCTGGCCGACGAGACATTGCATCAACGGTTCTCGAAGAGCCTGGACGTACCAGCCGATCTGCCCGTTCGCGTGCTGGCCGGGATCTACGAGGAGCACCGCGCCCGGTCCGGACTCGATCGCCTGCTGTTCGGCCAGTGGCGCACGTGGCTGACCGAGGGCGTCTACATGAAGGACACACGGGTGTTCGGCGGCGCCGGACTCGACACCGCGCTCCCCTTCGCCGACCCCAGAGTGCTGCGTTTCGTCGCCTCCTTACAGGCCCGGGCACGCTACGACGCTCTGGACGGCAAGGAACTGCTCCGATCGGGGATCCGCGGCCACCTGCCTCCCGCCATCCTCACCCGGGCAAAGCACAAGTTCTGGATCCCCTTCGAAGAGTGGTTCCGCGGCCCTCTCCGCGACCAACTACACGATTCCCTCCTTTCTCGTCAAATCATCTCAGACACCTTCGAACACGACATAGTTCGCAAATTGGTAGAGGAACACGACGATAATGTATCGGACCACAGTCGAGTGTTATGGTCCCTGATCTTTCTATACTTCTGGCTGGACAATCTTCCGTCTATGCGATCTCAATGAGCTACGGAAAGGCCAGGAGGCTACATTGCGGGCACTCACTATCATTCCCGGACACGCAAACTCCGCTGCGATTACCGAACTGGATGATCTCGATCCCAAACCGGATCATCTCATCATCCAGGGCGTATCGCTCGGGATATGCGCGACCGACCGGGATCTCGCCTCCGGCCTTTTCGGAATGGCGGCCAATGGCCATAACCACCTCGTCCTCGGACATGAATCAGTAGGACGCGTCATCCACGCACCCGTGGGCTCCTCCTGCGCCCCTGGCACACTCGTGACCGGCTATGTCCGCTTCCCCGACCCAATCCCCTGCTCCGCCTGCGCGGCAGGGGAGTCCGACATGTGTGTCAACGGCGCCTACACCGAGCGTGGCATCAAGGGCCGGGATGGATTCGGGTCGGAGATGTGGACGTCCCATCCCGATGACGTACTGGCGATTCCGTCGTCCATGGTGAGCACCGGCGTGCTCGTGGAACCTGCCAGTGTGGCCGCCAAAGGCTGGGCCCACATCGACGCCATCGGAAAGCGGGCGTGGTTTGCCCCCCGCGTCGTACTCATTTCCGGCGCGGGGACGGTTGGGTTGATGTGCGGACTTCTCGCCGCCGGGCGCGGACTGGAAGTCCACCTGTTCGATCGATTGAAGTCGGGGCCACGGCCACTTCTTGCCCGCGGCCTTGACGCCCATTATCACACCGGGGATATATCCACGGTGATGCAGAAGATCTCGCCCGACATAGTCATAGACACGACGGGAGCAGGCGATGTGGTGACGGAGGAGATAAAAGGCCTGAACCGAAACGGAATTCTCTGCATCATCGGTTTTTCTTGGCCTCCGCTCGATCTCTCGGTGGACGCCAACCACCTCTACCGCGAGATGGTGATGAGAAACAACGTGACCTTCGGGATCGTCAATGCCAGCAGAGAACATTTCAAAGCGGCGGCCGAGGCGCTCGCCAACGCCGAGCAAAGTTGGCTGGAAGAGTTGATCACCAGGAGACTGCCACTCTCCCGGGCCGTGGAGGGTTTGCTCATCCGTGACGACGACATAAAGACAATAATAGAAATAGGCGGATGAGCTAATATGGATGTGACAGTCGGTGACATAGTCGGCAATGTTGCCGCCAGCATAGTCGTTGCATTAGCTGCCTTCACCGTAGGACTACTCGCAGAGCGTTACCGAGGCAGAAGGGCACTGGACCACATGAAGTGGCTTGTTGGACGTGCCCAAAACGTGCAGATCGTACTGCCGAGTTTCGGCATCGAAAGCCTGCCCATTCCCCACCTCGGCGTAGAGGCCAGGTTCCCGGCGAACGTCATGTTGATGCCGATGGCGGAAGGCGTCGCCATCGCGAAGCTCACCGACGGCATTCGAGCCGTCAGTCGCAGATGTTCTTTCCGTATGCACCCGGCGACAGAATACGACTCCTCGGCCGCCATGACATTTTGCATCGGCGGTCCGAGCGTCAACGCCGTGTCACGCAAAATCATCGAGGAGCAGTTCTCCGAGTTCGAGATCCTCTACCCCGAGCACGAGGGCCGCTACGGCTCGACACATTTCCGCCCCCGCCGTGACACCGAAGATACCCTCCGGGAGGACTACGGTTTCGTCTTCGTTCACTGGCGCAGCCCCACCGAGTGCAGCGTCATCCTTTGCGGCGTTTGGGCCATGGGAACGGACATGGCGGCAAGGGGCTTGCTGGAACTCGGGAAGCATCACGATGCGCTGGCGCTCCTGCGTGAGCGCAAGAACTGCCTCTTCACCTACTACGGCAAGGTCGAAGGGTTCACCGGCGGAGAGATCTCGCTGATTGAAACCCGCAGCCTCTGACCAGCATATCTGACGATCATGCGAGGTCGAGGACGGGGACAGCCATTGATGGAAATGCGCTATCGCGCCATAGAAGATGCTGTGATTCCGCAGGCGCCGGGTTCAGATGGTGAAGTCGTGGAGCAGGCCCGAGTAGCGTTTGGGCAGCGGGTGGGCGTACTCCCCTCGGGTGCTCGTGCGCAGGCCGAGGGCGACCAGCGACTCCACGAGCTTGGTGGCCGCCGCCACGCCGTCGATCACCGGGACGCCCAGGTCCCGCGAGACCTCCGTACAGAAGTCCGCCATGCCCGCGCAGCCCAGCACGATCGTGTCGCTGCCGTCGGCCTCCAGCGCGCTGGCGCACAGCTCGGCCACCACCTTGCGGGCGTCGGAGGCGGGGTCGTCCAGGTCCAGGACCGGGATGTCACAGGCGTGCACGCCCCGGCAGGCGGCGCCGAAGCCGTACTCACGGGCCAGGTGCCAGGCGCGGCCGACCGTTCTGGACAGGGTGGTGACGACGCTGAAGCCGCTGCCGACCAGGGTGGCCGCGTGCATGGCCGCCTCGGCGATCCCCACCACCGGACCGGCGGCCAGCTCACGGGCCGCGTGCAGGCCCGGGTCGCCGAAGCAGGCGATGACGTACCCGTCCACGCCGTCGCGCTCCCCGGCCGCGATCTCCGCGAGCAGCCCCGGCACGGCCAGCGCCTCGTCGTAGTGGCTCTCGATGGAGGCCGGCCCCATAGCGGGGCTGACGGCCGTGATGACGGTGGCAGGCGCCGCGACCGCCCGGGCGCAGCGGCCGATGGTCTCGGTCATGGCCCGGGCGGTGTTGGGGTTGATCACCTTGATGTGCGCCATCAACCGTCCTGCACGCTGATGGAGATCCGCGGAGTACGGCGTTCCAGCGCGATCAGCGCCACGAAGCCGAGCCCGCAGCCGATGAACCAGCTGTAGTCGGAGATCCAGCCGTAGTCGGCCGTGGTGACGCCGAGGTCGATCAGCATCTTCGGCAGTAGCACCGAGGCCATCGCGGGCACGCCCGCGGCGACGGTCGCCCAGACGGCGTTGGGGTTGAACCCGCCGCGGAACCAGTAGCGGCCCTCCGGGTTCATGGTGAACATGTCGTCCACGATGACCCGCTGCCGCGCGCAGATGTAGTAGCCGGCGATCAGGATGCCGAACAGCGGCCCGATGAGCGCGCCGAGCAGGCCCAGCGTGTAGTGGATGGCGTCCGGGTTGCTGTACCAGTTCCACGGCGTGAGCAGCACCGAGCCGACGGCCGCGATCATGCCGCCGGTGCGCCAGCTGATCCGCTGCGGGCTGACGTTGGAGAAGTCGAACGCCGGCGAGATGAAGTTGGCCACGATGTTGATGCCGACCGTCGCGATGACGAAGGTGAGCCCGCCGAGCAGGATCGCGAACGGCGTGTCGATGCGCTCCACGGTGTGGATCGGGTCGGTGATGAGCTCGCCGAAGACGGGCACGGTGGCCGAGGCGGTGATCACGGTCAGCACGGAGAAGAACAGGAAGTTGATCGGCAGCCCGAGGAGGTTGCCCCGCTTGACGGCCTCGAACGATCCGGCGTACCGGGAGAAGTCCCCGAAGTTCAGCATCGGACCGGAGAAGTACGACACGACCAGCGCGATCGCGCTGAGCATGACCGGGATGGACTCGGCGAAGCCGAGGCTCTCCCCCTGGGAGAGGTCGAGGCTGATGTTCTCCCAGCCCGCCTGGCTCACCAGGTAGATGGCCAGCGCCAGCATGACGACGTAGACCGCCGGCCCCGCCCAGTCGATGAACCGCCGGATCGACTCCATGCCCCGCCAGAAGACGGCCGCCTGGGCCACCCAGAGAATGGCGTAACAGATGTAGCCGAGCGCGGACAGCCCGAGGAAGGTCGGCGTGTTCAGCGCGGCCGTGGCCGGCCAGAACTTGAGGAAGACGATGATCAGGGCCTGCGAGGCGAGGTACGTCTGCACGCCGTACCAGGCGATGGCGATGACGCCGCGGACGATGGCGGGGATGTTCGCGCCGAGCACGCCGAAGACGGCCCGGTTGATCACCGGGTACGGCACGCCCGTGACCTGGCTCGGCTTGGCCACCAGGTTGCAGAACACGTTGACGATGACGATGCCGGCGACGAGCGCGAACAGCACCTGCCAGCTCGCCAGCCCGAGCGCGAACAGGCTGCCCGCGGTGACGTAGCCGCCGACGCTGTGCACGTCGGACATCCAGAAGGCGAAGATGTTGTACGACGACCAGGTCTGCTTCTTCAGCGGCGCCAGGTCCTCGTTCGCGAGGCGGGGGTCGTAGTCGGGCTCAGGCTCAGTGAGAGGGCGGGGGGCGGGAGGCTCGATCATCGCGGCATCCTGGGGGGATAGATTGCTGCTGTGGATTGCCCTGCCTGTTAAGTAACCACTTAACACTGCTCGTTAACCTATGTCTGTACACGCGGGCCCGAATTGCGGCCGTGTTAAACCCTTGTGACAACCAGTGCGGAGCACATGACAGACCTGGAAGCGGTCAGCAGCGAGTTCCTGGGCAGGCGGCTACGTGAGCTCCGCCTGCGGTCGGGCAAGTCGCTGCGCGCGGTGGCGCGCGAGCTCGGCATCTCGGCCAGCGCGGTCTCCCAGATCGAGCGGGGCCAGATGCGCCCGTCGGTGAGCAGGCTGATCGCCTTCGTCTCCGCCATCGACGTCCCCCTGGCCGCCGTGTTCGATCAGCCGGACAGCCCTGACCAGGAGCCCACGCAGACCTTCGCGATCCGGCGCTCGTGGGAGGTCTCACCCATCCGCCTCGACGGCGGCGTCACCTTCCGCCGGCTCTCCCCCGTGCCGGCCCCCGACGTGGAATTCTTCGAGTCGACCTACCCGCCGGGCGCGGTCTCCACGGCGCACGGCCAGTTCCTCAAGCACGACGGGTACGAGGTCGGCACGGTGACCTCGGGCGAACTGACCATCGAGTTCGAATCCGAGCTGGTCATCCTGGCCCCCGGCGACTCGATCACCTTCCCCTGCACCCGCCCCCACATCATCGGCAACCGCTCCCCCGACACGACGGCGGTGGCCACCTGGCTGATCGTCCACCGCAGCATCTGAAGGCGCGCAGCTTTCGCTCCTTTAAATAGGAAGCTTATATAGGTTGCTGATAGAATGCGGAGCATGTCCCTGATTCCGTCGCCTACCGGCCTGGACGTCGAAGCGCTGGACCTCGCCATGGAGCAGTTCACGGCGGCGTTCATCCGCCTGGCGTCGGTTGAGCAGATGAGCTTTACCACCTTGGGTGTCCTGCACACTCTGGCGGGCACCGGACCGATGCGGCTGTCTGAACTGACGGCGAGCGAGCGAGTCACCCAACCGGCGATGACGCAGCTCGTCACCCGGCTCGAGCGGGACGGCCTGGCCGTGCGGTCCCCGGACCCCTCGGACCGCCGGGCGGTGCTGGTGCAGGTCACGCCCGCCGGTGCCAAGGTGGTCGAATCGCGGCGAAAGGAGCGCATCGGCCGCCTGGCCGTCCTGGCCGGCCGGCTCGACGCGCACCACCGGCAGGCACTCGCCGCGTCGCTGCCCGCGCTCCTCGAAATGGCCCGGCTCGCCGCCCAACCACCCAGTGGGCCGACGGCACCGCTTCGCCCCGCCCAGTAAGGAACCACGCCATGACCACCCCGCACGGCTTCCCCCTGGAGCCCACCCCGATCCATGTGTCCGACGAGGTCCTTGATGACCTGCGCGCCCGTCTCACACTGACCCGTCCGCCGCTGGACGAGGGAAATGCGGACTGGTCCTACGGCGTCCCGGACAGCTATCTCCGCGAGCTGGTCGCCTACTGGCGGGACGACTACGACTGGCACAAGGCCGAGGCCGCCATCAACGCCTACGAGCACTACCAGGTGAGCGTCGCCGGTGTCCCGGTGCACTTCATGCGCAAGCCCGGCCGCGGCCCCCGCCCGATCCCGTTGATCCTCACCCACGGCTGGCCGTGGACGTTCTGGCACTGGTCGAAGGTGATCGACCCGCTCGCCGACCCGGCCGCGTTCGGCGGTGATCCCGCCGACGCGTTCGACGTCATCGTGCCGTCCCTGCCCGGCTTCGGCTTCCCCGGCCCGCTCACCGGCTTTTCGGACGTCAACTTCTGGAAGGTCTCCGACCTCTGGCACACCCTGATGACCGAGACCCTGGGATACGAGAAGTACGCCGCCGGGGGCTGCGACATCGGCGGGATCGTCACCAGCCAGCTCGGCCACAAGTACGCCGACGAGCTGTACGGCATCCACATCGGCTCTGGGTTGCCGCTCGACTTCTTCACCGGCCCCCGCGCCTGGGACTTCGCCCGGAATCGGCCCCTCACCGACGACCAGCCCGCCGATGCCCGCGCCCGCATCATCGAGCTGGACCACCGCTCGGCGTCCCACCTCGCCGTGCACATGCTCGACGGCGCCACCCTGGCCCACGGGCTGAGCGACTCACCCGCCGGACTGCTCGCCTGGCTGCTGGAGCGCTGGAACGCCTGGAGCGACAACGGCGGCGACGTCGAGTCCGTCTTCACCAAGGACGACCTGCTCACCCACGCCACGATCTACTGGGTGAACAACTCCATCGCCACGTCGATGCGTTACTACGCCAACGCCAACCGCTACCCCTGGACCCCCGCCCACGACCGCGCCCCGGTCGTGCAGGCCCCGGTCGGCCTCACCTTCGTCACGTACGAGAACCCGCCCGGCATCCACACCGCCAACGAGCGCGTCCGGGCGTTCAAGACCGGCCCGCAGGCCGACTGGTTCAACCACGTCAACGTCAACGCCCACGACCACGGCGGCCACTTCATCCCCTGGGAGAACCCCGACGCCTGGGTGAGCGACCTGCGCCGCACCTTCCACGGCCGCAGGCCCTGACCGACCCTGCAGAAGCCGGCGCCGGGGCCGCGTCACCACCCGTGTGCGAGGCATGGCAAGATCGCGGCCATGTCCCTCAGCGTTCCCCGCCTCCGGATCGGCGCGACCGAGATCATCGCTCTCGCCGATGCTGAGGGCCCATTCTTCTCCCCGCGCGCCGAGGCCTTCCCCGAGGCCACGGCCGCTCAGTGGGCCGAGGCCGACCGCTACGACCCGGGCGCGGTCGACGCCGAGGGCCGCTGGCGGCTCCAGTTCCGCGCGTACGCGATCCGCGGCGACAAGGGCCTCACCATCGTGGACGCCGGGATCGGTCCAGCGGACAGCCCGGCCCGGTCGTGGGCGCCCGTGCCCGGTACGCTCCCCGAATCGCTCGCCGCCGCGGGCATCGACCCGGCCGACGTCGACACCGTGGTGCTCACGCATCTGCACACCGACCACGTCGGATGGGCGGTCGTGACCGAGGCGGCCGTCCCATCAGCGGGCGACGCCCCTGCACCCGGCGGCGCGACCAGCGACCGCCGCCCCTACTTCCCGAACGCCGAATACCTGCTCCAGCGGGCCGAGTTCGACGCACTCGACGCGCTCAACCCGCAGCTTCGCGAGACCCTCACCGACCCCCTCGTGGCGGCCGGTCGGCTCCGGCTCCTCGACGGTGACACGCCGCTGCGGGCCGGGCGCACGGTCGCCACGCCCGGTCACACGCCCGGGCACCAGAGCGTGCTGGTCGCCGACGGGCGCGAGCTGGCGCTCATCACCGGCGACCTCCTGGTGCACGCGCTCCAACTGCTCCACCCCGAGCTCGCCTACGCGCACGAGATCGACCCCGAGGCGGCCAGGCACTCAAGGAAGCGCCTGCTCGGCCGCGAAACCGCCACCACGCTGCACTTGGCGACACCGCACCTGACGGAGCCGTTCATCTCGGCGTGATCGCGTCCGCGGACTACGACCGCATCGGACTGCTCACCATCTGTCGGCCAGGATCTGGGCGAACAGATCCGGGCGCTGCAGGGGGATGCCATGGCCGCAGTCCGGCACGGAGATCAGCCGGCTGCCCGGAAGAGAGCCGTGGATGGCGCGGGCGGAATCATGCATCAGCTTCCGTTCCCGCTCCCCCACCATCACCAGCGCCGGGTTCTTGAAGTCGGCCCAGCCGGCGGGGAGGGTGAAGCGGACGTTCTCGCCGACGGAGGCGAGAAGAGTCGCACGGCTCATACGAGCGCTGTCGCGAAGGTAGTCGGCCAGAAGCTCCTCCGGGATGAACAGCTCCTTCGCCTGAAGCCTCGCGAACCACCGTTGCCGGGCGAGCGGTGCGGTCGCGGCGAGGAGCCCCAGGGTCGCGCGCGGGAACCGAAGAGGCTCGGCCTGCGCGCTCACGATCACGACATCGGTGACCAGATCGGGTCGCGTCGCGGCGAGGAGTATCGCGAGCTGCGCACCCAACGAGAACCCGGCGACCATCGCGCCGTGCGGCGCGCGCTCCTCCAGCACTCGCGCGACAGCTTGAACGGTCTCCTCATGCGATCGATACGCTTCGCCCGCACTGCGGCCATGGCCAGGAAGGTCAGGAACGATCACGTGAGCCGTCGTTCCGAGCCGCTCCAGCACCGGACGCCACATCCACCCCGCAACGCCACCACCATGCAGCAACACAAGAGCAGGAGCGTGTACGTCTCCGGCCTCCAGGACATACATGCCCTGGATCCTCTCATCCGCAGAGCCCTGGCCATCACTCGGTGCTCACGTGCGGACCCAGCGGTGGTAGGCGTCCAGGTCGACGTTGCTGCCGCAGAGGATGGTGGCCACATGGCGTCCGGCGAACCGATCAGGGTCCTCCAGAACGGCGGCGACGCCGATTGAGGGGCCATGACATCGATATGACTTGAAAGGCATATGGCTTCAATGACATAATGAAGCCTGTGGACATCGATTGGCCGGCCGAATTCGGCACGTGGCTTGACCCGGCTCGAAGCAGAAGCCGGAGCAGGCGACCAGCGATCCAAGCTGCTGCTGGTGTTCACGGCCCGTGCCTTGGATCAGCTTCGGCATTTGACCGAGCCGCCAACCCCTGAGGCGGAAACGGCCACGTTGCGGTGGGTTCGTCGGTCGCGCCGCCATCAACTTTGGCGAGTGTCGCACGCCTACCATCCGGAGGTGGCTGTGCGATTGATCTGCTGGTTTCCACCGAACACGGGGAAGGCCGTCGTGGCGCTGTTCGCCGGAGACAAGGCGAAACTGGGAGATCTGTTCTACGACAGCGTGGCCACACGCGCCGATGGACTGATCGATCAGTGGAAGCGGGAGACTGCGTTTGAGGAGAAGCCATGACCGAGCCTGAGACAACCTTCGTCCGTGGCAATGAGCACCTGGATCGGCTGCTCGCCGATCCAGACCTTGCCGCAGACGTTGCCGTGGCGCACAAGGCGGCCGAGGAGATGGACCGTGTCCACGCCATGAACCTGGCGATGATCCGCAAGGCCGGACAGATGACCCAAGCTGAGGTGGCCAAGAAACTCGGCGTGGGACAGGGCGTGGTATCTCGGCTGGAGAACCGCAACGACATGCTGTTGTCCACCCTGTTCGACTACCTCACGGCAACGGGAGCCGAAAGTGCCAGCATCGTCGTGACCGTCCATGGTCGCCGCATCGAACTTGACCTGGCACAGCTGGGCAACACTTCCTCTGAACGGCGATCAGCCTGATCCGTCCTTTCCAAGTAGAGCGATGTCCGGGCCGAACTCGTGGCGGACTCTGGTCGTCCTGGCCGGCTCCGGTGACCTACCTGCGGACCCAGCGGTGGTAGGTGTCCAGGTCGACGTTGCTGCCGCAGATGATGGTGGCCACGTGGCGTCCGGCGAACCGATCAGGGTCCTCCAGAACGGCGGCGACGCCGAGGGCCGCCGAGGGTTCGACGATGAGTCCCGCGTGCTCCAGGAGCATCCGCATGCCCGCGATGATCGACGCCTCCTGGACCAGGACGGCGTCGTCAGCCACCTCCAGGAGGTCGTCCAGGACTGCGGGGATGGGGTGGCGGCCGGCGACGCCGTCGGCGATGGTGTCGGTGGAGTCGGTGGTGATGACCCGGCGCTCGTGCCACGAGCGGGTCATCGCGGGAGCGCCGAGAGGCTGTACGCAGATCACCTCGACCGCCGGCAGCAGGGTCTTCAGGACGTGGCCCACGCCGGTGGCCATGGCGCCGCCGCCCAAGGCGATCAGGACGGTGTCGAAGGAGGGCGTACCGCTCGCCAGCTCCAGGCCGATGGTCGCCGCGCCCTCGCAGGTCTCAATGTCCAGGCTGTCCTCGACCAAGCGGATGCCGCGCTGTCGTGCGATGCTCGCCGCCCGCTCGCGGGCCGTGTCGAAGTCGCCTTCCACCAGCTCCAGCTCCGCACCCAGGGCGCGGATGCGATCGAGCTTGGCGGTGGGCGCCCGGCGCGAGGCCACGACCGTCACGTCGAGGCCACGGCGGCGACCCGACCAGGCGAGCGCCTGGCCGAGGTTGCCGGCGCTCGCGCACACCACGGCCGACCGGCCCTGGTCGGCCAGCAGGCTCGCGACGAGTTCGGTGCCCCGGCCCTTGAAGCTGCGGACCGGGTTCGCCGTTTCCAGCTTGATGCTCACCGTGCAGCCAAGGTGACCGGCCAGCGCGTCGCACTCGTACAGCGGGGTGTCCAGGAATCTCGGATCGATCACCTGGCGAGCCGCGCGGATCCGGTCAAGGTTCAGGCGCGTGTTGAGCACGAACGGATTCATAGCCCCAAATTTCATCATTCACAGTGCCAACCCGCCGAACCTCCACCCGGCGCGTCGGGCCGAGAGGTCAAGCCCGGTCCAGGCCGCGGCGGTCGAGTGCGGCTCGAACCCGGTTGAGTCCCTCCGCTCTCCAGTGGTGCCGGTCGGGAAACTGGTCGTCCCGGCGCCAGCGCCAGGTCGAGAACAACGCCCACATCACGGCGCGGCACTGGTGGATCAGGTCGTGGTCGGCCTCCGGACAGTGCTCGTCGACGTCTTCGGGGGCATGGGCGAGGTCGAACTCGATCGGCCCAGTGCAGCACGTCGCGAGGTCCACGAAGAGCGGCCCTCTCCTCGTGTTGAGCAGGTTGCCCGGATGCGGCTCGCCGTGCAGCAGCTGCTCGCCGGCCTCCCCGCCGCTGATCGCGGCGCTCACGCTCTTGAGTGTGGTGCTGAGCAGCTCCCGGTCGGGGCCGGACAGCTCCGGAGTCTGCTCCCGGTCGCTCACCTCGCTCAGCGCGCCGGCGATGCGCTCGGTGACGTGCGGCGCCGCCAGATCGACCTTGCGCAGGGCGGCATGGTGCCGCATGAGCGCGTCCGCGTAGTCGGCCGGGGCGATCTCCGCTCCCAACGGTTCGTAGTAGGTCCAGAACGAGAGGGCGAAGTCGTCACGCAGGTGGACTCGGGGTTCGACCCGAGGATCAAGCTCAGCCACCGGGCCGTCGACTTCGGCGAGACGGCGAGCGACCTCGACTTCGAACGCGAAGTCGGCTCGATGCGCCGAGGGGGCGACCCGAACGAGAACATCGCAAGGGAGCAGGCGCATCGCGATGCGGTCCGAGTTATGGATGACGGCCGCATCGTCGACCTCAAGGCCCAGCGCGGCGGCGGCCGCCCTCGCGGTCTCGACCGCGCGCCGGGTTTCCGATGTGTCCATACCGTTCTCCCTTGATCTCCGAGTACACGTCTGGGTACCACACGCGTGCTCGAATCGCTCGCGGAAAAAGGGCTCGCCGCCGGTGTGTGGAGGCCATACGAAGGCGGTTCGCGCGCCGCTCGGCGGGCAGCATGAAACTCGGACATATCGTGACATAGCCGGGAGGTCAAAGGTCATGCCTGAGACCATCGCAGGGTTGGAGATACCTCAGACAGCGGCGGTCGCTGAAGCAACCGGGCTCATCCGGGAGACGAGCAAGCCCCTCATCTACCACCACTCCCGGCGGGTCTTCCTCTTCGGCCTGATCCACGCGCACAGGCTGAGCGTGAAACCGGACCCGGAGCTGCTCTACCTGGCGGCCATGTTCCACGACACCGGCCTGCTGACCCCCTTTTCCGACGTCGAGCAGCGCTTCGAAGTGGACGGCGCCGACCACGCGCGCACGTTCCTCCTGGACCGGGGCTTCTCGCCGGCCGCCGCCGACACCGTCTGGACGGCGATCGCCCTGCACACCACGCCGGGCATCCCCGGCCGGATGGCCCCGGAGATCGCGACCACCCACCTCGGCGTCCTGACCGACCTGCTCGGCTTGGGCTGGGACGGCCTGGACCACGATCAGGTGGCCGAAATCCTCGCCGTCCACCCACGGGGGGACTTCAAGAACGAGTTCCTGCGCACCTACGTCGACGGACTCAAGAACCGCCCCGAAACCACGAACGGCACCGTGAACGCCGACGTCCTCGAACACTTCATCCCGGACTTCCAGCGCACGAAGACAGTCGAACGCATCATCGGCTCACCATGGCCGAGCTGACACCCCACCTCACGCCTGGGGGTCCGGGGGGGCCGGAGGCCACCGGCGAGGGGGTCCGGGGGAGCTCGGCTCCCCCGGACAGCGCGGCCCAAGCTCGTAACGCGCGAAGCGCGCTCAAGCGAGGCCCATGCCGTTAACTCGCCGAATGTGGGGCCAGCCAGGCGGTGGTGTCGGGGGGTAGGGCGCCGTCCTCCAGGGGGGCGCTGGTCAGGAGGATCTCTCCCGCAGGCAGTGGTACGGCCTCCGCGCCCAGGTTGGTCACGCAGGTCAGCCCGGAGTCCCGGGTGAAGGCCAGCACGGCCGGGGAGTACGGGAGCCAGCTCAGGGTCCCGTCACCCAGGTACGAGCGCCGCAGGCGCAGGCCGGCGCGGTAGAGGTTGAGCATGGAG
Organism: Nonomuraea glycinis; assembly: GCF_035920485.1. Classification (GTDB taxonomy): domain Bacteria; phylum Actinomycetota; class Actinomycetes; order Streptosporangiales; family Streptosporangiaceae; genus Nonomuraea; species Nonomuraea glycinis. Next base: position 4,673,532 of record NZ_CP109166.1, on the reverse strand, counting down.
TCCAGGTCGGGGAGTTGGGCTTCGGCGGAGAGTTTGCGCCAGCTTTCCGGCTGGGGCAGCCACGGCTCCGTGCGGCCGGGGCTGAAGCCGAACGGGGGTTCGTCGCCCGACCAGGGCAGCGGCACTCGGCAGCCGTCCCGGCCGGGGTTGGTGCCGCCGGAGCGGGCGTACATCGGGTCCTGGCGCAGCTCGTCCGGCAGGTACTCGACCTCGGGCAGGCCGAGCTCTTCGCCCTGGTAGACGTACAGGCCGCCGGGCAGGGCCATGGCCAGCAGGGCGGCGGCGCGGGCGCGGCGGTAGCCGAGCTCGGCGTCGGAGGGGGTGCCGTGCAGGGCGCCGCCGTGGGCGAAGCTGGTGTCGGCGCGGCCGTACCTGGTCACGGGGCGGGTGACGTCGTGGTTGGACAGCACCCACGTCGGCGGGGCGCCGACGGGGGCGTGGGTGGCGAGGGTGAGGTCGATGACCCGGCGCAGCTCGGCGGGGTCCCAGGGGCAGGACAGGAAGTCGAAGTTGAAGGCAGTGTGCAGCTCGTCGGGGCGCAGGTAGCGGGCGAAGCGTTCCTGGTCGGGCAGCCACAGCTCGCCGATCAGGACGCGCTCGTCGTAGGAGTCGGAGACCTGCCGCCAGCGGCGGTAGACGTCGTGCACCCCGTCGAGGTCCTCGTAGGCGGTGTCCGACTTGAGCAGCAGGGCCGCCGAGTCGATGCGGACGCCGTCGACGCCGCGATCGAACCAGAAGCGGAGCACGTCCTCGAACTCGGCGTGCACCTCCGGGTTGTCCCAGTTGAAGTCCGGCTGTTCGGGAGCGAACAGGTGCAGGTACCACTGGCCGTCCGGCACCTGGGTCCAGGCGGGGCCGCCGAAGATGGACCGCCAGTCGTTCGGCTCGTCGCGGAACCAGAAGCGGTCCCTGGTCGACGGGTCGGTCAGGGCTTCCTGGAACCAGGCGCTGGCGGTGGAGCTGTGGTTCGGCACCACGTCGATGATGACCTTGATGTCCAGCTCGTGCGCCTCGGTGATGAACGCCTCCGCCTCGGCGAGGGTGCCGAAGACCGGCTCGATGTCGCGGTAGTCGGCCACGTCGTAGCCGCCGTCGGCCATCGGTGACGGATACCACGGGTTCAGCCAGATGGCGTCGGCGCCGAGGTCTTTCAGGTACGGCAGGCGGGATCGGAGCCCGGCCAGGTCGCCGACACCGTCGCCGTTGCCGTCGGCGAAACTGCGCAGGTAGACCTGGTAGATCGCGGCCCCCCGCCACCACGTGTTCGGCATGCTCATCCTTTGATGGATCCGGCGGTCAGGCCCGCCATGATGTGACGTTGGAAGATGAAGAAGACGATGATCGTCGGGACGCTCGCGACGACCAGGCCGCCCATGATGGCGTTCTGCGAGACCATGCCCGCGGTCTGCGACAGGCCGACGCTGAGCGTCATCTTGTCGCTGTCGGTCATGACCAGCAGCGGCCAGACGAAGTCCTTGAAGGAGGTGACGATGGTGAAGATGGACACCACGCCGAGGATCGGCCGGGAGATCGGCAGCACCACCGACCAGAGCACCCGCAGCGGGCCGGCGCCGTCGATCTGCGCCGCCTCGATCAGCTCCCTGGGGATCGAGTCGAAGAAGCGCTTGAGCAGGAAGATGTTGAACCCGTTGGCCGCCGCGGGGAACCACAGCCCCCACGGATTGTTCAACAATCCCAGGTCCACCACCGTGACGTAGAGCGGGATCAGCACGACCATGGCCGGGATCATCAGGGTGGCCAGCATCGCGCCGAGGATGACGCCGCCGAACATCGGCCGCAGCCTCGACAGCGCGTACGCCGCCGACACGTCCACCGCCATGCAGAACAGCCACCCGCCGAAGGAGTAGTAGGCGGTGTTCCACAGCAAGGTGCCGAGGTCGAACAGGTCCCACGCCTCGACGTAGGAGTCCAGGGTGGGCTCGGCCGGGAAGAGGGTCGGCGGCATCTGGGCGATCTCCTCGCCCGTCTTCATGGCGCCGGTGATCATCCAGTAGAGCGGGAAGAGGAAGATCAGGGTGAAACTCACCACGATCGTGACCAGCACGGCCCAGTAGATCCGCCTGCCCCACCGGCTGTTGAGCTGGAGCGGGGAGATGATCGTACGGAACTGGGACTCGATCGGTCTGCCACGCCTTCGCCTGGCCCTGCCGCGCCGGGTGCCGGCCCGGGCGCCGACGGAGATCATGTCTTGTCCTCCCGGGTGAGCCGGAGCTGGAAGGCGGCGAAGGCGAGCAGCACGATCATGAGCATCATGCCGAGGGCGCCGGCGGAGCCGTAGTTCTGGTAGGTGAACGCGTACTGGAACAGCAGGTAGGCGACGGTGACGGTGGAGTTCTCCGGGCCGCCGCCGGTGAGCATGTACGGCTCGATGAAGACCTGCATGGTGGCGACGATCTGGAGCATCAGCATGAGGAGCAGGATGAGCCGGGTCTGCGGGATCGTGACGTGCCTGATCCGTTTCCAGATGCCGGCCCCGTCCAGCTCGGCGGCCTCGTACAGCTCTGACGGGATGTTCTGCAGGGCGGCGAGGTAGATGAGCGTGGCGCTGCCCATGTTCATCCAGGTCGAGACGATGACCAGGGAGATCAGGGCGGTGGTCGGGGAGTCGAGCCAGGCCAGGCCGGGCAGCTGGAAGAAGCCCAGAACCTGGTTGAACAGCCCGGGCCCCGGATCGAAGAACCACCTGAACAGCAGCACCGCGACGATCGGCGGCAGCATGACCGGCAGGTAGACCACGAACCTGAGGTAGGCCCGGGCGTGGCGCAACTCGTTGAGCACGACGGCGACGACGAACGGTACGACGTAGCCGCAGGCCAGCGCGAGGAACGTGAACTGCAGCGTGGCCAGCCAGGCGTCGGCGAAGGCCGGATCGCTGACGGCGTAGCTGAAGTTGTCCAGCCCCACCCAGGTGGGCGGGTCGATCAGGTTGGTCGACTGGAAGCTCAGGATGAACTCCCTGGCCATCGGGTACCAGGCGAACACCGCGAAGCAGAGCAGTGCCGCGCACAGGAACCCGTAGGCCGTCAGATTGCGCCTCAGAACCGGCATACAGGTCAGCCCTTGGCGGCCAGCACGGCGTTCGCCTTGGTCTCGGCGTCGGCGAGCAGCTTGTCGAGGTCGGCGTCCTTACGGCTGAGCACGCCCGACATGACCACGTCGAGGATCGCGTAGAGCTCCTGGGCGTGCGGCGGCTCGGCCTTCGGCGGGATGGTGGCGGCGGCCTGGACGTACGGCTCGTAGTTCTCGACCGGGAGGGTGGCGTTGGTCTTGCGGTCGGCCTGGAGGGCCTTGCCGGTGGCCGAGTCGCCGTAGACGTCGTTGTCGGGCACGCCCACGGGGTTGCCGATGGTCTTGCCGCGGGCGAAGTCGAAGCGGCCCTTGCCGACGGTGTTGAAGCGGAAGTCGATCCACTGCAGCCCGGCCTTGGCCTCGGCGGGCGTCGCCTTCGGGTTGACCATGAACGCCTCGCCGCCGCTGAGCGACGCCTTGGCCTCAGGGAAGCCGGTGATGCCGTAGTCGGCGACGTTGCCCTTGAACTTGTTGACCACGTCGGTGACCACGTCGGGGGCGCCGAGCATCATGCCGACCTTGCCGCTGCCCATCGCCATCATCAGCGACTCCCAGCCGACCAGGAGCTTGTTGCCCATGCTGTCGTCGGTCCAGCGCATGTCGTGCAGGGTCTGCAGGACGGCCTTGCCCTCGGGCGAGTTGAAGGCGGCCTGCTTGTTGTCGGGGGTCAGGATGTTGCCGCCGCGACCGTAGATGGCCTGGGTGAAGTGCCAGCCGCCGGTGTTGCCGCCGGAGTACTCGCCGTAGCCGACGTGGCCGGAGCCGAGCCCGGCGATCTTCTTGGCGGCCTCACGGACCTCGGCCCAGGTCGTGGGAGGCGTGTTGGGGTCGAGGCCGGCGTCGGTGAAGAGCTTGCGGTTGTAGACCAGGCCGACGCCGTAGTGCACGTTGGGCACGCCGTAGGTCTTGCCGTCCTTGGTGACCAGCTCGCGCACGTCGGTGCGCAGATCGTTCCAGTTCTTGATCTCGCCGGTGTACGCCGAGATGTCCAGGGCCTGGCTCTTGCCGATCACGTCGTCGTAGTTGGTGACGGGCACCACGAAGACGGTCTCCATCTGGCCGCCGGCCAGCTTCGGCCCGAACGTCTTGGGGTCGAAGCACGGCTGCTGGTCGGTGCTCTTCACGGTCACGCCGGGGTGCGCCTTCATGAAGGTGGCCACGTCGTCGTCCCACGCCTGGCGCTCCTTGGGCGCCGACTTGGCGGGCTGACAGGCGACCGTGATCGTCACCTGCTCGGCGGCACCGGCCGTGGGCGTGGCCGGCTCGCCCGACCCACAGGCGGACAGGCCGAGCGCGGTGACGACTAAGAGTCCGGTGGCTCTCTTCATTGATCTGGCCCTTCTGATGCGAGGTGCCCACACCATAGGATCGTCAACGAGAGTCCGCAAGATTTCGACGACCTATTGCAAGATAACGACTGAGTTACGAAGCCCGAACCCTCGCCGTGGAGGCCCGTACGACCAGCTCCGGTTCGAAGAGCAACTCGTCCGCCGACACCGCGGCCTTGTCGATCTGGGCCACCAGCAGGTCGACCGCGGCCCGGCCCATCGCGTCGATCGGCTGGCGGACCGTGGTCAGCGGCGGGTCGGTGCAGTTCATCAGGGCGGAGTCGTCGAAGCCGATCACCGACACGTCGCCGGGCACGGTCAGCCCCGCGCGCCGGGTGGCCCGGACCGTGCCGAGCGCGAGCAGGTCGCTGGCGCAGATCACCGCGGTCACGCCGCGCCTGACCAGCCGGGTCGCCGCGGCGTGCCCGCCTTCGAGCGCGAACATGGTGTGCTCGACCAGCTCGGGGTCACCGCCCTCGGCCAGGAAGGTCTCCAGCTTGCGCCGGGACGGGATGTGGTCCCTGGGCCCCAGCACCATGCCGACACGCTCGTGGCCCAGCGCCCGGAGGTGACCCAGCGCCATCTCGGCGGCCACCACGTCGTCGCACGACACCTGCGGGAACTCCAGGCGCTCCACGGCGGCGTTGACCAGCACCGTCGGCAGCTTGCGCTCGTGCAGCAGCTCGTAGTGCCCGTGCGCGGCGTCGGCCTGGGCGTACAGGCCGCCGGCGAAGACCACGCCGCTGACCTGCTGCTGCAGCAGCAGGTCGACGTAGTCGGCCTCGGACACGCCACCGACGGTCCTGGTGCACAGCACGGAGGTGAACCCCTGCTGGGCCAGGGCGCCGCCGACCACCTCGGCGAAGGCGGGGAAGATCGGGTTCTGCAGCTCGGGCAGGACCAGGCCGACCAGGCGGGCGCGGTCGCCGCGCAGCTGGGTGGGGCGCTCGTAGCCGAGCACGTCGAGCGCCGTCAGCACGGCCTCGCGGGTGGCGTCGGACACCCCCGGCTTGGCGTTGAGCACGCGGCTCACGGTCGCCTCGCTCACCCCGACCTTCTTGGCCACGTCTGCGAGTCGTCGCGTCATGCGCAAACTATACGACAGAATACGCAAACACTTGCAACCGCTTACGTTGAATCGACGGCTCGCCTTGCACGAGGCGGGAGGCGTACATCCTGGTCTGTCACCCAGCTTGACCAGGAACAGAGACCGACGGGCCACTGCCGCAGTCAGTCAATTCTTTGCGCAATTCAGTCGAAATATTGCTGAGATCTGCTGGACATCTTATGGTGCGCCCAACCGCACTTCTTCCGAAGGGCCACCCCCCATGAGAGCACTTTTAGCCGCCCTCACCCTGGTCATCTCCGTCCTCGTCGCCCCGCTCCCGGCGGCGGCCGACACCAATCTCGCGGCGGGCCGGACCGCCATCGCCAGCGGCCACACCGACGTCTACCGGGCCGCCAACGTCACCGACGGCGACCAGGCCACCTACTGGGAGTCTCCTAACAACGCCTTCCCCCAATGGGTCCAGGTCGACCTGGGCGCCACCGCCACCGTCAACGGACTCACCCTCGAACTGCCCGCCGGCTGGCCCAGCAGGACGCAGACACTGACCGTCGAGGGCAGCGCCGACGGCACGAGCTTCACCACGATCAAGGCGTCGGCCACCTACACCTTCGCCCCCACCGCCACCGTCGCCGTCAGCGCGAGCACCCGCTACGTCCGCCTGCGCTTCACCGCCAACACCGGCTGGCCCGCCGGCCAGCTCTCCGAGTTCGAGGTGTACGGCGAGCGCGGCACGAATCCAGAACCGGGGGCGAACCTGGCGATCGGCAAGCAGATCGACGCCTCCTCGCACACCCACACCTACGTGGCGGCCCACGCCAACGACAACGACCTGGACACCTACTGGGAAGGCGCCGCCTACCCGAACACGCTGACCGTCAAGCTGGGCGCCAACGCCGACCTCACCTCGGTGGTGCTCAAGCTGAACCCGGCCCCCATCTGGGGCAGGCGCACCCAGACCATCCAGGTGCTCGGCCGTGAGCAGAGCGGACGCGACTTCGACGTCCTCGTCCCGCAGGCCACGTACACCTTCGACCCCGCCGCCGGGAACGCCGTGACCATCCCGGTCACCGCCACGGCCGCCGACGTGCGGCTGCGGATCACCGCCAACTCCGGCGCACCGGGCGGGCAGGTGGCCGAGTTCCAGATCTTCGGCGAACCGGCGGACAACCCGGACCTGACCGTCACCGGACTGACCTCGGCCCCGGCCGCACCGACCGAGACCGACGCGATCGAGCTGTCGGCCACGGTCAGGAACACCGGCACCGCCGCCTCGGCCGCCACCTCCGTCGCCTTCTACCTGGGCGACGACAAGGCCGGCAGCGCGAACGTCGGCGCACTGGCCCCCGGCGCCTCGGCCACCGTCTCCGCCGGCATCGGCACCCAGGACGCCGCCAGCTACGCGATCAGCGCCAAGGTCGACGAGGACGGGGACGTCTTCGAGCAGGACGAGACCAACAACACCGCCACCGGCACCCTGACCGTGCGGCCGGTCGACACCGCCGACCTGGTCGCCGCCCCGGTGGCCTGGACCCCGAGCAACCCCGCCCGCGGCGACACCGTGACCTTCTCGGTGGCCGTCAAGAACCAGGGCACCCGGGCCAGCGGCGGCGGCTCCCACGGCATCACGCTCACCGTGACGAACCCGGCCGGCGACGTCGTACGGACCCTCACCGGGTCCGCCAGCGGCGTGCTCGCCCCCGGCGCCACCAGCGCCCCGGTCAACCTCGGCACCTGGACCGCCGCCGACGGCCGGCACACGGTCAAGGTCGTGCTCGCCGCCGACCCGGAGGAACTACCGGTCAAACGGGACAACAACACCAGCACGCATCCCCTCTTCGTCGGCCGCGGCGCCAGCATGCCGTACGACATGTACGAGGCCGAGGACGCCGCGGTCGGCGGCGGCGCCACCCGCGTCGGCCCGAACCGGACCATCGGCGACCTGGCGGGCGAGGCGTCCGGGCGGCGCGCGGTGACGCTCGGCGGCACCGGCTCCTACGTCGAGTTCACCACCCGCGCCAGCACGAACACGCTGGTCACCAGGTTCTCCATGCCGGACGCGCCGGGCGGCGGCGGCATCGACTCCACCCTGAACGTCTACGTCAACGGCGCCTTCCACAAGGCCATCGCCCTGACCTCGCGGCACGCCTGGCTGTACGGCCCGGAGTCGGAGCCGAACAACAACCCCTCCTCCGGCCCGGCCCGGCACATCTACGACGAGGCCAACGTCATGCTGAACGCCACCGTCCCGGCGGGCAGCAGGATCAGGCTGCAGAAGGACGCGGCCAACACCTCCACCTACACGATCGACTTCGTCAACTTCGAGCAGGTCGCGCCGCTGGCCAACCCGGACCCGGCCCGTTATGCCGTACCGGCCGGATTCACCCACCAGGACGTGCAGAACGCGCTCGACCGGGCCCGCCAGGACAGTGCGCTCACCGGCGTCTACCTGCCCCCGGGCGACTACCAGACGGCGAACAAGTTCCAGGTGTACGGCAAGGCCGTCAAGGTCGTCGGCGCCGGGCCGTGGTACACCCGCTTCCACGCGCCGGCCGGGCAGACCAACACCGACCTCGGGTTCCGGGCGGACGCGACGGCCAACGGCTCGACGTTCGCGAGCTTCGCCTACTTCGGCAACTACACCGCGCGCATCGACGGGCCGGGCAAGGTGTTCGACCTCAGCAACGTGTCGAACATCACGATCGAGGACCTCTGGGTGGAGCATCAGGTCTGCATGTACTGGGGCACCAACACCGACAACATGGTCATCAGGAACTCGCGGATCCGGAACGTCTTCGCCGACGGGCTCAACCTCACCAACGGCAGCACCGGCAACCGGATCTCCGACATCGAGACCAGGTCGACCGGTGACGACAGCTTCGCGCTGTTCTCCGCCACCGACAACAACCAGGGCGAGCAGCACGGCAACGTCTTCGAGAACCTCACCTCGCTGCTCACCTGGCGGGCCGCGGGCGTGGCCGTCTACGGCGGCTACGACAACGTCTTCAGGAACATCTACGTCGCCGACACGCTGGTCTACTCCGGCATCACGATCAGCTCGCTGGACTTCGGGTACCCGATGCACGGCTTCGGCGCCAGCCCGCCCACCCGGTTCGAGAACATCTCCCTCGTCAGGGCCGGCGGGCACTTCTGGGGCGCGCAGACCTTCCCCGCCCTGTGGGTGTTCTCGTCGTCGAAGGTGTTCCAGGGCATCCGGATCAGCGGCCTGGACATCGTGGACCCGACGTACTCGGGGATCATGTTCCAGACGGGCTACGACCGCAGCGGACAGCCGCTGAACCCGGTGACGGACACCGTCTTCGACAACGTCTCCATCAGCGGGGCGCGCAAGAGCGGTGACGCCTTCGACGCCAAGTCCGGCTTCGGCATCTGGGTCAACGAGATGCCCGAGACCGGCCAGGGCCCGGCCATCGGCTCGGCCACCTTCACCGGCCTGAGGTTCGCCGACAACGCGCAGAACATCAAGAACACGACGTCGACCTTCACCCTCACCGTCAACTAGAGCTCGGCCCTGGTGGGCAGCCCCTGCCAGTCGCTCGCGCTGGTCACCGCGGCGGCGCTCAGCAGCGTCCCGCGGTGCAGGCGCTCGGGCGGGGTCAGCCCGTCCAGGGCCGCGCTGATGTATCCGGCCACGAACGCCTCCGCCGAGCCGGAGGTGTCCACCACCGGCACCTGCGGGCCCGGAGCGTCGTAGCGCATGCGGTCCGACCGTACGCTCGCGCCCTTCGCGCCGCGGTCCACCACGACCTCGCGCTCGGGCGTGAGCGCGGGCTTGACCAGGTCCAGCTCGTCCTGATGAACGAAGAGCAGATGGGAGTCACAGGCCAGCTCGGTCAGCGCGTCCTCCGCCTCGCGCACCGAGGCCCACAGCTCGGGGCGGTAGTCGACGGCGAAGGAGATCATCACCTCGGCGTTCCTGGCCGCGCTCACCGCCGCGCGCACCGCCTCCAGCGCGTCCCGGCCCAGCGCCGCCGTGACCCCGGAGACGTGCAGCATCTTCGACGCCCCGATCCGGTCGATCGGCACGTTCCCGGGGGTCAGTCCCGACCCGGCCGAGCCGGCGCGGAAATGGGTGACGTGCGGGCTCAGACCCACCCGGGTGTCACGCAGCAGCAGGCCGGTCCGGCCACCCTGCGTCACCCGCACGTCGGCGGCGTCGACGCCCTCGCCCCGCAGCACCGTCAGCACCCGGGCGCCCAGCTCGTCGGCACCCACTTTGCCCAGGTAGGCGCAGCTGTGGCCGAGCCTGGCCAAGGCGACGGCGAGGGTGAACTCGGGCCCGCAGACATCGAGCCGGGCCTCGTGCTCGTGCCGGACCCGGCCGCTGGACACGACACCCAGTGCCTCGCCCAGCGTGTAAACGTCGATCATGAGCACAGACTGTAGTCGGTGAAGGTCACGTCAAAATTTTTTCCTGGCGACAGTGCAGGTGACGGCTGTGATCAGATTTTTCCCGCAACTTTAGACAACCTTTTCCTCATACTGTGGCTCTTAGTAGTAGAGGAAGTTGGCCGTCCCGGGCCGACTTCAACGTGATACGGGGAGAGGAATCAGCACCCTCATGCGAAAGCTCGCTGTAGGAATCATCTCCGCCCTGGCCGGCGGAACCATGTTGATGTTCGGTGGCGTCGCCACCGCCAGCACCACGACCACGGCCGCCCCTGAGGTCGAGATCGTCGACATCTCACCGAACCCGGTGGTGGTCAAGTGGGGCGGCGAGACGACCGCCAGCTTCAAGGTCAACGCGTCCTCGGACGTCGAGAAGGTCGAGCTCAGCGTCGAGCCGCTCACCCGCGGCCCGCGGGCGCTCGCGGCCAAGGACATCAAGCCGCTGGAGGACTGGCGCTTCTCGGTGCCGTTCGACTCCCGCGACTACGAGGGCAAGTGGCGCGCCACCGCCGTGGCCTTCGACAAGGACGGCAAGCGCGTCGCCAGAGACACGTCGTTCTTCGCCGTGGACATCGAGAAGCGCCGGACGAAGGCCGCCACGCGGATCATCGGCTTCGAGGCCTCGCCGTCCAGGGTCTTCAAGGGCCGGTCCGTCAACCTCTCCGGCCGCCTGCTGGTCAAGGACGGCAGGGGCTGGGACACCGTTCGCAACGCGGAGGTCTCCCTCTTCTACCGTGCGAACGGCTCCAGCGGCTGGAAGTGGGTCGACTCCGACCGTACCGACCGTCGTGGCAAGTTCGACACCAGGACCCGTCCCTTCAAGAGCGGCAGCTACAAGGCCGTCTACAAGGGCAGCTTCAGGACCGAAGGCACGTCCAGCGACACCGAGTACGTGCGCGTCATCCGGTTCCGCCGCTAGTCAACTCTGAGTGAGGGCCCGGCCGTCTCGGCCGGGCCTTCGCCATGTACGGGAGCTCATCGGTGAGAGGCGGCCCCTCGGGGGTAGCGACGCACGTATGGGTGACGACCTGCTGCACGAACTCGACCGGTTCGACCCGTTCGACATCTTCGACGCCGAGGCGGCCAGGCTCGACCGGTTCTTCGCCGGCCTGGACGCCGACGGCTGGCGGCGCCCCTCCCGGGCCGCCGGCTGGTCGGTCCGCGACGTGCTCGGCCACCTGGCGGGCGAGGAGCTCTACAATCAGGCCTGTCTCGACGGCACGCTGCAGGACCTGCTCTCCCTGATGGCGAGGGAGGGCATCAACGGCTACAACGACTTCAACGAGTGGTGTGTACGGCAACGCCGCGACGTACCCGTCGACGAGGTGCTGCGGGAGTGGCGTACCAAGAACGGCGACACCCGCCGCCGCATGCGGGCGCTGGGCCCGGACGCGCTGCTGGAGACCATGGCCGGTCCCTATCCGGTGGGCAGGCAGGCCTTCCATTACGACTCCGAGTACGCCACCCACGCCGACGACGTGGCCGCCCCCGTCGCCGAGGAGGAGGCCGAGGGCCGTACGCGCTGGCGGGTGGCGATGGGCCGGTTCGCGCTGGCCGAGAGCGAGTCCAAGGCGCAGGTGGAGCAGACGGCCGAGCAGATCTGGGTGTCCGCGGGCGGGGTGAGCGCCTCCCTGTCCCCGCCCGAGTTCGTCGAGGCTACGGTAGGCCGGCTGCCCGAAGGCCATCCGCTGGATCCGCGGCTGGTCTCGGCCCTGCGCTGCCTGGCCTGACCGATGATGTGGCTACGTAACCGCGAGGGCACCGAGCCCGCGACCGCGCGCAGCCCCGTGCGCGTCCGCAGGATCCTTTCCGTGACCGCGCTCGTGCTCACCACCGTGGCGGCCGTCTTCTTCGTCTCGCGGGCGCTGAGCACCGGCGAGGAGGTCTGGGTCTGGGAGGCGGCGATCGCGGCCGTGGTGGCCGTCATCGCCGCCGTCGACCTGCTGGTGCTCAGGCACCGCCGCTCACGCCGCCGCTCACGCCATCACGACGGCCAGCACCAGCAGTAGGAGGGTCAGCGCCACGATCGCCACGATCAGCCACACGCGGCCGACTCGCCGGCCGGGCCGCGCGCCGGACGCCCGCTCGCCGGCCGGCCGCTCGGGTTCGGCTCGCCTGATCGGCTCGTCGCCGGGGATCGGGGTCGCGTCCCGGGCGCGCGGCAGGTCGTCCTCCTTGCGCTGAGCCGGTACGCCGTCCGACTCGATCTTGTTGATCGCCGCGACACGCCGGGCGAGCTCGGGGTCATCCTGCTCCAGACCCTGCTCGATTTCAGCGAGGATGCGGCGTTCCTTCCCAGAGAGACTCATTATGCGATCACCATCGCTCCCACGCCGGTAAAGCCCTTGTACCCGCAAGTAACCGGCGCATGCGGACTCTTCGGCGCAGAACGCTCTTCTGTCCGCAATGCTCTTGAATTGGGGCAGGAACGACGAAGCCCCCGCCCGCTCCGGCGTTGGTCAGGCCGGGCGGGACGGGGGCGGCGCGCTCACGCGCGTCACATCGTGCCGTAGCGCTGCTTGAAGCGCTCGACCCTCCCGGCGGTGTCCAGCACGCGGCCGCGGCCGGTGTAGAACGGGTGGCTCGCGGAGGAGACGTCGACGTCGACGACGGGGTAGGTCCGGCCGTCCGTCCACTCGACGGTCCTGTCGCCGGCCACGGTGGACCGGGTGAGCATGGCGAACCCGACGCTGGGGTCACGGAAGACGACTGGCCGGTAGGACGGGTGCAGGTTCTTCTTCATGCCCCCTCCAACCCGGTGGCAACGGTTTTCATTCCCGAGCCTCGGGATCCAGTCCCAGAACCGAGCGACCACCGTCGACGGGCAGGGTCACACCGCTCACGAACGAGGCCTCGGGGGAGAGCAGGTACGCCACCGCGGCGGCGATCTCGGCCGTGGTGGCGACCCGGCCCAGTGGGTGCAGCCGGGCCATCTCCGCCTCGACCCCGGCCGCCTCCGTCCCCTGTCCGGCCAGGAACCGCTCGTAGCGCTCCGTCGCCACCGAGCCCGGCGCCACCGCGTTCACCCGGATGCCGCTCCTGCCGTACTCGACCGCGAGTGCCCTGGTCAGGCCCTCGACGGCGGCCTTGGCCGTCGAGTACGGCAGGCTGCCGGGGACCGCCCGGCGCGCCTGGTGCGAGGTGACGTTCACGATGGCCCCAGCCGTACCTGCGGCCAGATAGCGGCGCACGGCGGTGGCGCAGCCGACGACCGCCAGCCCGAGATTGGCCGTGATCAGGGCGAGGACCTCGGCGGTCGGGGCGGAGTGGACGGAGGCGTCCCCGAAGACGGCGGCGTTGTTGACCCACCCCGAGAGCGTGCCCGCCTCCTCGGCGAGGTCGGCGGCGCGGGCGCCGACGGCCTCGTCGGCCGCGTCCCCGATCACGGGGATGACCCGGGGGCCGGCCCAGTCGAGGGCGCCCGGAGCGTGTTCGACGACGACCACGGTGTCCTCCTCCCCCAGGAGCCGCTGCACGACGGCTCGCCCGATCCCTCGTCCGCCACCGGTCACCACATAAGACAGGCTCATAACGGTCCGCCATTCCCCCGATATGCCGATAATCACGGTATTTCCGGCCATTTCGGGAGTAAGGCATGGCGGCGCTCGCCGACTCGGAGCACTCTCGCGGGTGGCCTACGATCGCCGTGGGCGAACCTCGCCGAACGTCGACCCCCGAACACGTAAGGTAGCCACATGGATACCTCCCTTGAGGTCCTGCACCGGGTGTTCGGCTACGACTCGTTCCGGACCGGTCAGCAGGAGATCATCGAGCACGTCGTCTCGGGCGGCGATGCGCTCGTGCTCATGCCCACCGGCGGCGGCAAGTCGCTGTGCTACCAGATCCCGGCCCTCGTCCGGCCAGGGGTCGGGGTGGTCGTCTCGCCGCTGATCGCGCTGATGCAGGACCAGGTCGACGCGCTCACCGCGCTGGGCGTGCGCGCGGGGTTCCTCAACTCGACACAGGACTTCGGCGAGCGGCAGCGGGTGGAGGCGGCGTTCCTGGCGGGCGAGCTCGACCTGCTCTACCTCGCGCCCGAGCGGCTGCGGGTCGAGGCCACGGTGCGACTGCTGGCCAAGGGCGAGATCTCGCTGTTCGCGATCGACGAGGCGCACTGCGTCTCGCAGTGGGGGCACGACTTCCGTCCCGACTACCTCGCGCTGTCGGAGCTGCCCACGCTCTGGCCCGAGGTGCCGCGCATCGCGCTGACCGCCACCGCCACGCCCGCCACGCACGCCGAGATCTCCGAGCGGCTCGGCTTGGGGCAGGCCCGGCACTTCGTGGCCGGCTTCGACCGCCCCAACATCCACTATCGGATCACCACCAAGAGCGAGCCTAAGCGCCAGCTCCTCGATTTCCTGCGCACCGAGCACCCCGACGAGGCCGGCATCGTCTACTGCCTGTCGCGCTCCTCCGTCGAGAAGATCGCCGAGTTCCTCGTCGACAACGGCATCGCCGCGGTCCCTTACCACGCGGGTCTCGACGCCCGCACCCGCGCCGCCCACCAGGCCCGCTTCCTGCGTGAGGAAGGGCTGATCGTGGTGGCGACGATCGCGTTCGGCATGGGCATCGACAAGCCCGACGTGCGCTTCGTCGCCCACCTCGACCTGCCCAAGTCCCTGGAGGGCTACTACCAGGAGACCGGCCGGGCCGGGCGTGACGGGCTGCCCGCCACCGCCTGGATGGCCTACGGCCTGCAGGACGTCGTGCAGCACCGCCGGATGAGCCTCGAAGGCGACGACCAGCACCGCCGCCGCCAGGCGCACCACCTCGACGCGATGCTGGCGCTCTGCGAGACGGTGACGTGCCGCCGTGTCATGCTGCTGGACTACTTCGGCCAGAGCGGCACCGAGGCGTGCGGCAACTGCGACACCTGCCAGACGCCCCCCGAGTCCTGGGACGGCACGGTGCCCGCGCAGAAGGTGCTCTCGACGGTGCTGCGCCTGGCCCGCGAGCGGCGGCAGAAGTTCGGCGTCGGCCAGATCGTCGACATCCTGCTCGGCAAGACCACCGCCAAGGTGCTCCAGCATGGCCATGACTCGCTGAGCGTGTTCGGGGTCGGCGCCGAGCTGGGCAACTCCGAGTGGCACGGGGTGGTGCGGCAACTGCTGGCCCAGGGCCTGCTGGCGGTCGAGCCCGACTACGGCGCCCTCGTCCTCACCGACGCCAGCGCCGAAGTGCTGCGCGGCAAGCAGGAGGTGCCGCTCCGCCGCGACGCCAAACGGCCCGCCCGCGCCGCCAGACCCGCCGCGGGCAAGGCGCGGGCCGCCGCCGCCGAGCTGCCCGCGGAGGCGGCGCCGGTGTTCGAGCGCCTGCGCTCCTGGCGGGCCGCCACCGCCAAGGAGCAGGGCGTCCCTGCCTACGTCATCTTCCACGACGCCACCCTGCGCGAGATCGCCACCCTGTCGCCGACCTCGCTGACCGAGCTGGGCACGGTCAACGGCGTGGGCGAGAACAAGCTGGCCAAATACGGCGAACAGGTGCTGGAGACCTTGGCCGGCGAGGCCGCATGAGCTGATCCCTCGGCCAGAGCTTCATCTCAAGCTGGACCCGGTAGCGGTCAGAGCTTCATCTCAAGCTCGATCCGGTGGCGGTCAGAGCTTCATCTCGAGCTCGATCCAGTAGACGCTGCTGATGTGCTCGGCGAAGTCCGCGACGACCTCGGCGGCGTACTGCCCGCTGTTGCGCAGGCCGACCTGGAGTGGGCGTCCCTGGTAGTTCGCGCTGATCCGGTAGCGGCCGAGGGGGACGTCCACCAGGCCAGGCCCGTCCCCGGTCCGGATCGCGTTACGGGTGATGGGCTGCCCCTGCGAGCCGTCGATCAGCGGGCCCTCGGGCGTGAGCGTGACTTCCACGTTCTGGTCGTCCAGGTAGACCTCTGGATTCTGCGGGTCCACGCCGTCCAGATAGAACAGCACCGAGCTGCCGTAGTGGCCGAGGCCGTCCGGTCTTTCCCCGGTGAGTTTCCAGGTGAAGTTCCTGACCGCGCCGGCCGGGCCGGCGAAGGAGGCGTCGTTCTCGGGGGTGAGCTCGACCAAGTACTTCGTACCGTTGAAGTCGATCTTCATTCTGGCCGTCACGCGGAACGTGGTCGCGATGTTGGTGTCCACCTGGTAGAAGCCGTCGGCGTCGGTCGACACGATGAGGTTGCTGTTGTAGAGAAGCTGGTTGTCCGCGGCAATCTCGACGCCCTGGATCGGCCTCCCGTCCGCGCCGACGGCCCGGCCCTTCAACACACCGGCCTCGACCTCCAGCTCACCCCCACCCTGCCGCACACCGCCCTGCTCCACACCGCCCTGCTCCACCCCCGCCTGCGTGCCGACCGGTGCCGGAACGCCCGGGGCGATCACACAGCCGCTCAGGGTCACTGCCAACACGCCTGCCATCAACAGTCTTCTCATACGTGCAAGCTAGCCAGATGATCTTGCAACGGACTTGCGGCACATTGTGGGGCGCTCACGCCGCCGTGGTCACGCCGGCCGAGTGTGCGAGCATCTCCGGCCTTTACGGCGAGACCCCGAGACCCCGAGACGGCTCGACGGCTCGACGGCTCGACGGCTCGACGGCTCGACGGCTCGACGAGCGTGGGCAGCCGCAGGGGTGGTCGCGACCTGATCCGGTGGGAGCGTTAGGCGGGTGACTGGTCTGTGACGTAGTCGAAGTCGTCGTAGGAGAGGGTGCGGCGTAGGACGCGGACGATCTGGCCCGGGTCGTCGTGCGGTCCCGGCACGTAGTAGGGCCGGCCCTTCCTGCCGAAGGTGATGGCCGACGGCCCTTCCCAGGCGCCCAGCAGCGCCGCCGGGGCCTCGAACTCCTCGTCGGACTTGAAGCCGAGCGTGCGGGCATAGTCGGTGGAGCCCAGGACGAGGTGCCGGGCGAGCTCGATCGGCACCTCCTGATAGCCCTTGTACTCGCCGAAGAAGTATTCCCTGAACCGGCGCAGCTCCCGCTCGTCGTACACCTCGGGGCCCATGTAGTTCTTGACGCCGGTGCAGTAGACGTCGGCCAGGAAGCCGGCGACCGACAGCTTGTCCCAGCCGTGCCGCCGGGCGACCAGCACCGACACCATGCCGCCCTCGTCGGCGTCGGGCGCCTCGTCGGTCCAGCCGTGGGCGGGGTCGACGCCGAGGCCGACGCTCCAGCCGACGTTGATCCAGCAGCCGACCACCTCGGGCTCACGCTCCGGGTCGGCGCTCTCGGCCGCGATGGCGCGCACCAGCGGCGCCACGACCGACGGCGCTACCTTCAGCGTGCGGGCGATCTCCTTCGGCGAGCGGCCCTCGGCCCTCAGCTCGCGTACGCGGTCCTTCAGTTCTGCGCTGTCCACCCGCGCAGACTATCGGTGAACAGGCCCCCGCCCTCGCGGCGCGCTCATCACCCGCCCCCGACCGGCGCGCTCCTCGCCCGGAGCCAGAAGACGGCCTGTCCAAGGGCTGAAGAAGGCCTGAAGAAGCCTTAAGACGGCCTGAAGGGGACCGTAAGCGCGGCCCGGCATCGTGAGGGTCGTCAAGCGAGACCGCCTCTCCCGAAGGACGACACCATGACGCAGACCGCCGAGTACGAGATCACCCGCCTCTTCGATGCCCCCCGCCGGCGGGTCTTCCAGGCGTGGACCGAGCCCGAGCACTTCTCCTCCTGGTTCGGGCCGCGCGGCCTGACCACCCCCGTGGACCGGGTCGTCATGGACGTGCGCCCCGGCGGCCGGTGGCAGGCGACGCTCTGCGGCGAGGAGGAGTTCGAGGTCACGCTGGACGGCGCCTACCGTGAGGTGGCGGAGCCGGCCCGCCTCGTCTTCACCACCGGCGACCCCGACCACCCCGGCGACGGCCCCGCCTCCGTGGCGACGGTCGAGCTGACCGAGGCCGGCGGCCTGACCACGATGCGCTTCCACCAGTGGGGCGTGAACACCGACCAGGAGCACGCCGATCAGGCCAGGCAGGGCTGGATCGAGTTCTTCGACCGCCTCGACGAGCACCTCACATCCGCCTGACACGTCCCTCAGGCCCGCCGCCGCAGGCCGGGCGTCGGTTCAGGTCAGGGCGGTGGCGGCGTCGTCCAGTTTCGTTCTGCCACCCCGCTCGTACGCCTCGGCGAACGCGTTCTCGCCCAGGGCGGCGCGGGCGGCGGTCGCGATGCGGTCCAGGTCCTCCTGCTCCGATGGGCCCGCAGGGGTCTGGTTGTGGTCACGGGCGGCTGCCGCGAGCCCGAGGAGCCGGGCGGCCCTCTCGTACGATCCCTCGGCCGCGAACGCGCTGGCCGCTCCCATGACGGCGAAGGCCGAGGTCCGTGGATCGCCGACCCGCTGTGCGGCGTCGAGCGCTTCCCGGTGGAGTTCCAGGGCCGCCGCCGGGTCGCCACGGCGCTCGGTGAGCAGGCCCAGCTCGACGAGCGTGCTCGGCACGTGCAGGGCGGGCTCGACGCCGGGGCCGCGCGGGACGCCGTCGAGCAGGTGGCGCAGGTGCTTGTCCGCCAGCTCCAGCTCGCCCGCCCGGCGGGCCGAGAAGGCGAGCCCCATCTCGGACATCATCTGGCCTTCGCGGTAGCCCTGCTCGACGGCCAGCCGCAGCCCGCTGCCGCACAGCTCCATGGCCTGGTCGTACTCCCCCGCCTGCATGGCGACCCAGCCCAGCCAGGACGTGCGCCGGGCGGCGTCCGCCCAGAGGCCGAGCTCCTGCGCCATGCGCAGCCCCTGCGCGAACAGCTCCTTGGCGCGGTCGATGTCGCCGGCCGTCTCGGCCAGGCCGGCCAGCCACTCGGTGGCCTGCAGCAGGCCCCAGCGGTCGCCCAGCTCCCTGAACAGCCTGGCGCTCTCCGTACAGTCGCGCTTCAGCGCGGCGAGGTCGCGGCGGGTGAAGTGGTCCTTGGCGTGCAGGCTGAGCGCGGTGGCGATGCCCCACCGGTCGCCGGTGGCCCGGAAGGTGACCAGTGCCCGGTTCACCAGCTCCAGGCTGAGCGGCAGGTCGTGCACGCTCATCGCGAGGAACAGCAGCGCCCTGGCCCGCCGGCCGGCGTCGGCGATCCGGTCCGGCAGCGGCTCCCAGTCGGCCCGCTCCCCCAGCAGCAGCACGAACCCGGCATGCCAGGCAGCCGCCCTGCCCCTGGCATCGCCGTCGTCGCCCGCGACGGCCAGTGCCGCCTCCAGGGCTCGTCTTGCTTCGGCGAGCCGGCCGCGGAGGAACCAGTGCCAGGCCATCGCGTTCACCAGCCGCCGGGCCATGGCGCCTTCGCCCCGGTCCACGGCGGTGTCCAGGGCGGCTCGGAGGTTGGCGGACTCGGCGTCCAGGCGCTGCAGCCATGCTCGCTGCTCGTGGCCGTACAGGTGCGGCTCGGCTTCCTCGGCGAGGTCGGTGTAGTAGGCGGCGTGCGCGAGTCGTACGGCGTCGAGCTCGTCGGCGGCGGCGAGCTTGGTCACGCAGTAGTCCGCCACCGATTCGAGCAGCCGGTAGCGGACACCCGCCGCGCCGTCCACCACGACCACGAGCGACCGATCGACCAGCCGGGCCAGCACGTCGAGGACATCCGGCCCGACCCCGGACCCCGGCCCGGCAACTCCGGCGGCCCTGGCCCCGTGCACGACGCCCTCAGGCACGACGCCCTCAGTAACGACAACCTCGGGCACGACAACCTCGGGCACGGCGGTGCCGGCTGTGCAGAGGGCCTCGGCGGCTTCCAGGGTGCAGCCGTCGGCGTGCACCGCGAGGCGCCGGAGCACCACGCGCTCGGGGTCCGTCAGCAGTTCCCAGCTCCAGTCGATGACCGCCATGAGCGTCTGCTGCCGTTGCGGTGCGCCGCGCTGTCCCGAGGCCAGCAGCCGGAACCGGTCGTCGAGCCTGGCCACCACGCCGTGCACGCCCAGCACCCGTACCCGGGTCGCCGCCAGCTCCAGCGCCAGCGGGATGCCGTCGAGCCGCCTGCACAGCTGCGCGATCGCCGAGGCGTTGCCCGCGTCGAGCGCGAAGCCACGGGCCGACGCGGCGGCCCGCGTGACGAACAGCCGTACGGCGTCGGAGCCGGCCATGATGGCCAGGTCGGTGCTGCCGGGCAGGCCGAGCGGCGGGACCGCCCACAGGGTCTCGCCGTCGATCGACAGCGGCTCCCTGCTCGTGGCCAGGATGCGCAGCTCCGGGGCGGCCCGCAGCAGCAGCTCGGCCAGCTGCGCGGCCTGCTCGACCACGTGCTCGCAGTTGTCCAGCACCAACAGCATGTGCCTGGCGCGCAGCGCGTCGGCCAACCGGTCCGCGGAGGAGTCCGGGCCGTTGTCCTGCCTGATCTGCAGCGCCGCCATGACGGCCTCGGCCAGCGACGCGGTACGCCGGTCGACGGGGGCCAGCTCCACCAGCCACACCCCGTCGGGGAAGTCGTCCACCAGGCGGCCCGCGACCTCCAGGGCGAGCCGGGTCTTGCCCACGCCGCCGCTGCCGGTGAGCGTCACCAGCCGTTCGGTGCGGACGAGGGAGCGTACCCCTGCCAGGGCCTCTCCTCGTCCGATGAGCTTGCTGAGTGCGGCGGGCAGGTTGGTCGCGGGGCGTTCTGCGGGCAGGCTGAGCGCCGGGTCCTGGCCGAGTATCGCCTGGTGCAGCGCCACCAGCTCGGGTCCGGGGTCCAGGCCGAGCTCCTCGGCCAGCCGGTCGCGCAGCTCGGCGTAGGCGGCGAGGGCCTCGCTCTGCCGGCCCGCCCGGTACAGGGCACGCAGGTGGGCGGCGCGGAGCCGCTCCCTGAGGGGGTGCCGGGCCACCAGGTCGCCCAGCTCGCCCACGAGCAGGCCGTGTTCGCCGAGCTCCAGCCGCGCCTCGGCGTGCAGCTCCAGGGCGGTCAGCCGCTGCTCCTCCAGCCGGAGGATCGCGCCCCGGGTGTGCTCCTCGTCGGCGAAGTCGGCGTACGCGGGCCCGCGCCACAGCGCGAGCGCGTCGGCGAGCAGCCCGGCCCGGGTGCCGGGGCCGGCGGCCGCCTCGGCGCGGGCGAGCAGGTCGGCGAAGCGGGCGGCGTCGAGGTCGGTGGTCCGCAGCAGGTAGCCGGGGGGCTTGGAGACGACCAGGTTCTTGCCACCGGGCTCGGCGTCCTCCAGCGCCTTGCGCAGCTGGGAGACGCGGACCTGGAGCGCGCCGGTGGGGTTGCCGGGCGGGTCGTCGCCCCACAGGTCGTCGATCAGCCGGTCGGCGGAGACGGGGTGGCCCTCGTGCACCAGGAGGTCGGCGAGGAGCGCGCGCACCTTCGTACCGGGGATCGTGACGGGTTCACCGGCGTCCGTCCACACGGCCAACGGCCCAAGCACCCCAAAACGCATACCCGTACCTTATGGGTGGGGGTCCGGTAGAGCCCTGGTTCTACCGGGTGGATCCAGGCGGCGGGCAGGACCTCCACCTGGAGAACGCCCCGCGATGGACGGTCTGACAAACCATATCTGTGGGGTGGCTTCACTCCCACCGACCACAGCTCCGATCACGCAGCCCAAGTCCATGGGAAGCGATCTATGCCTCATGGTTCGAACGGCGGACGCGCGTGGAACGGTTGGTCGAAGATGCCGAGCATGGATCGCTGTCCAGGCACGGACTGGAGTCCGATAGCGAACGCCCCCACCAACTCGCAGTTGGCCGGGGTAATAGCGGGGTTCGTGTTCGCGGGACTGGTGATGCTCCTGAGTCAACGAGACCCGGGAAAAGTCCGGATGCAGGCACTCAGCCTCCTTCTCGCGTCGTTCATCATGCTGGCCCTGGATAGTTACCTCTACAGTCTGATCGCGGGAGACACCGCGACGCTCGATGCCTGCCCCAGGATATGGACCGAGAGCATGTACGCCGGAGGGCTTCTGGGAGTAGGCGGTGTAGCCATGACCAGTGCAATTGCCTGGCTCTTCGCTGCACATTTCGAAGGTTTCCACATGTCCCGACCTGATATGGGCTCTGGCGCGGAGGGTCCAGGCAGTCATTTCGTCGGCTTCGGGAGCGTTGAAAGATTCGCGCGCACGGCACTCTACTCCGTGGCCACCGTCGTATCGATCCTCCTGTCTGTGACCGGCCTGGACTATCTGAATGTCATGTACGACCGGGAGCCTCCAGGATGGCTGATGGCGGCCGTCATACTTTACCCACTCGGGATCTTGTCGATGATAATAATACTTAGGTTCCGGGCCCGACGAGGCCATGCCTATCGTAACCGTTCCCGGAATCCACCAGAGCACTTGGGCGCCGCCTTGCACGTCAGCGTATACGGAGCCATTTTCTACGCGACCATCTCCATGGTACTGGTAGGGATTGCCGCTACGGTGCCGACGGACAAATGGAATGCCGCACCAAGCTGGGTGCCGGTCACGACCACAATGATCTCATTGCTATTACCTGCCCCCATTCTCGTCGCGCTGGTATACGCGGTCCCACGTCTGCATCAGCCCATGTCCTCACCGCGCGGCAAGAGAACAAGCCTTACCGTCCTGCGCAGGATGCTAAGGGTTTTTTCCGGCCTGTTGGTATTGCTCGCCACTCTGGCGAGTGCGCAGGCCGTCGACCTCTACAAGTGATCGCAGTTTCCAGCCGCAACAGACCGGCCGCTCCTGGCTAGCCTCGATCTTTCTCGTCCTTGAGTTGGTCGGCTGAGGGATTCGGCTGGAGGTTGAATTCCTCGCTGTGGTCAGCGTGGGTGCCCGGCTGTCGCGCCGGGTGGGCGGGGTTCCACGGGCCCGCGGGTGTCCTTTCCTGGTCGTGGGGGCGTGTTGGTGCTGGTCAGGTGGGTGCCGCTAGGGCGTGCAGCCGGGTCAGGGCGGTGGTGATCTGCCTGGCCCAAGGCCAGTGCAGGGGGATCCGTAAGCGGGTCCTGCGGCCCCCGCGTATGAGTCGGCCGGCGACGGCGAACAGGCGGAGCCGCAGGCGTTTGGGCTCGTAGCGGCGGGCGTCGGTGCCGTGCAGGGCGATCAGTTGCATCCAGGCGAGCAGTTCGCAGGCCAGGGCGACGATCTCGAGCCAGATCTGGTTTTGGGTGAAGTCGTGCAGCGGCAGGTTGCGCAGGCCGGTGTCCTTGGCGGTGCGGATGCGATCTTCTGCGCGGGCGCGGCGACGGTGGCGGAGTTCCAGGTCGGCGAGCTGGCCGCCGAAGGTGCCGGTGACGAAGCAGGTGAAGCGGTGCCCGTCGAGGTCGGTGAAGCGCAGCTGGGCGCCGGGGTGCGGGCGTTCTTTGCGGACGATGACGCGCATGCCCTTGGGCCAGCCGGTCAGCTCCAGCAGGCCGGTGAGCTCGGCGACCCACGCGCCGGGCCGGACCTGGCGTTCGGCGTCGTAGGCTGGTGTCCAGGCGGTGGCGGGCAGCTTGAGGATGGCGGCGGTGATGTCGTCGGTGATTGTGAAGCCGATGGAGTATTTCAGCCATCGTCCGGGGCGGGTGAGCCAGGCGAGGAATTCGTGGGTGCCGCCGCCGGAGTCGGTGCGGACCAGGACGTTGCGTCGCCGGTGCTTGGGGAGCTGGGCCAGGGCCAGGCGGGTGGTCTCGATGTGGTCGGCGGCGGTGTTGGATCCGGCGTTGCCGGGCCGCAGCAGCAGGGTCAGTGGCTCGCCGCCGCCGTCGCCCTGGTGGTCGGCGAAGGCGGTCATCGGGTGGAAGCCGTAGCTTTTCTTCCAGGTCGGGGCGGCGTGCTGCTTGTCGGAGTGAGAGATCACAATGGTGGCGTCGAGGTCGACGATCACGGGCTGGCCGTCGGCTCCGGGAGCGCGACCGGCGGCCAGGTGCCAGGCGCGCCGGCGGGCGGTGGCGCGGGCGGCGCGGATCGCCTTCAGTGCGCGGGCCTTATCGGCGGCGAGCCGGTCGATCAGGCGCGAGACCGTCGGGTCGGAGGCGACGGGGCCGAACAGCTCGGGCTGGGAGCGCAGCATGGCGATGTCGGCCAGGCAGTCCCCACCGAGCGCCAGAGTGAGGGCCAGATCGGTGACGATCTTTGCCGGATCGTGGATGGCGCGGCCGGGCCGCCACCGCTCCAGCTGCTGAGACATGGCCTTGTCCAGCCCGGTGACGCGCAGCGTCTGCAACAGCAGCAGGCCACCGGCGTGCGAGACCAGCCCGCGGTCATCGGCGAACGCGGTGATCTTGCGGTGAGGCGCGGTAGAATTCACGCGGAAAGTGCCTTCTGATCTGGGATGGACGGGGCCTTAGACAAGTCCGATCCTCCCAGCTCAAGGGCACTTTTCTTATGTAAATGATCAGGTCGGCTCAAATTCGCCGTGAAAGCCGCAGGCTAGAGGAGAGGTGGGTGGGGGTCCGGTGGGGCCTTTCTGGCGGAGCCTCGGTAGAGGTCCGGGGGGTAGCGGCGTTCGCTGGAGGCGATTTTGGCCTCGGCCGCCTGGACGAGGTCCACGCCGAGGACGTCCGCCAGCCGTACCAGATAGTTGGTCACGTCGCCGAGTTCGGCGCTGATCCTGGCCAGGGTCGGCGGGTCGGGGGCGCTGGATTCCTCGGCGGTGAGCCACTGGAACTCCGCCACCAGCTCGCCGACCTCACCCGCCAGGGCCATCGCCAGGTTCTTGGGCGTGTGGAACTGCTCCCAGTCCCGTGCCTCGGCGAACTGATGCAGGTGCGCGGCGAGCCGCTCCAAGTCCGTCACGGACCACGACCCTACCCACCTGATCGGAGGGAGTATGTTCGCCGGAGGTCAGGGGAGGTGAGCGTCATCGAGCGTACGGTGATCGACGGGCGGATCGTGGGCGGGGCCGAGGTGGCTCTCGCTCTCAAGGCGCGGTACGGGCATTTCACGGCGATGCAGCTGCGGGGCGGCCGGGTGCGGGGGCTGGGCCGCCATTTCGACCGGCTCGATGCGGCCACACGGGAGCTGTTCGGCCAGGAGCTCGACCGGGACCTCGTGGTCGACTCGATCAGGGCGCTGGAGGTCGTGGACGCGAGCGTGCGGGTGTACGTGTGCGAGGCGGACGGGCCGCGGGTGCTGGTCGGCTCCGGTGATCCGGTGCATCTGGCGGCCACGCCGAAGGGCCTGAGGTCAGTGCGCTACCAGCGCTTCCTGCCGCACATCAAGCACACCGGCGGCTTCCCCCAGGCCTACCTGGGGGCCCGCGTGCGGGCGGAGGGCTTCGACGAGGCGCTGCTCACGAGCGACGACGGGGTGATCTCCGAAGGGGCGGTCACGAATCTCGGCTGCTTCGACGGCGAGCGGGTGATCTGGCCGGACGCGCCGATGCTGCGCGGCATCACCATGCAGATCCTGGAGGCCGAGCTGGGCCGGGCCGGGGTGCCGTGCGAGCACCGGGTGCTGCGGGCGGGCGATCTGTCCGCGTTCGGGGTGGTGTTCCTGGCGAACTCGTGGGGCGTGGTGGCCGTGGACCGGGTGGACGAGGTCGCGCTGAAGGTGGACGAAGGGCTCATGGCCCGGCTGACGGGCTGCTACGACGCCGCCCCCTGGGACGCCATCTGACGGGTCTCGGCGGGGACGGCGGGGGCGATGGACTCGCCGGGGTCGAGCCGGTTGAGCAGGAAGGCCAGGGTCGCGCCGTACACCACGTGGCCCACGGCCATCACGCCCTGCCGGCCGGGCTCGTCGCGCGCCAGGGGCGGCAGCGCGCTCAGCCGGGGCGCCCAGCCCGCGTAGCTGACCACCCAGATCGCCAGCGCGTAGCCGACGCCGAGCGGCAGCCGGCCGCGCCGCTTCCTGGCCAGCAGGCCGAAGAGCGCGCCCGAGGCGGCGCCGAAGCCGACGTGCGCGACCGCGCCCAGCACGCCCTCGCCCTTCTTGGGCCGCCGCTCGCTGCCGGGCAGCAGGCCGCGGACGATGTGCTTGGGCGGCTGCCCGCGCATGAGTCCCGCCTTCTCGCCCGCGACCATGACGGTGCTCATCGCGGCGGTGGCGAGTGTGCCGCTCACGGCTCCGTTGACGAGTTCGCGTATCATGCCGCTGCGGCTGCCCGCCGCACCGGCCGCGAAACGCCGCAGGCTGGTACGACCGCCCGCCTCGCCGGACATGAAGCGCAGCATGCCGGTGCGCTGCCCGCCTCGCCGGGCAGGAAACGTACGGCTGCCGCGTGGAACCGCTACGCGGGCAGTGCCGCGGTGCTCTCGCGGACGATGAGCTCGGTGGCGAGCTCCACGCGGCGGGCCTCGGGGGTGTCGCCCCGGCGCATGGCCAGCACCGTGCGGGTGGCCAGCGCCGCCATCTCCTGTAAGGGCTGACGGACCGTGGTCAGCGGCGGCCAGGCGGACTTCGACAGGGGCAGGTCGTCGAAGCCGACCACGCTGAGGTCCTCGGGCACCCGCAGCCCGCGCTGACGGGCCGCCTCAAAGACGCCGAACGCCTGCAGGTCACTGCCCGCGAAGATCGCGGTGGGCGGGTCGTCGAGGGAGAGCAGCGCGTGGCCGTGGTCGTGGCCGGAGTCGACGAGGAAGGTGCCCCGGCGGATGAGCTCCGGCGAGGCGGGCAGGCCGGCCGTCTCCAGGGCCGCCCGGTAGCCGTCTATCCGCGCCTGGCTGCACAGCATGTCGGCGGGCCCGCTGATCATGCCGATCCGGCGGTGGCCGAGCTCCAGCAGGTGCCGGGTGGCGGCCAGGCCGCCGTTCCAGTTGGTGGCGCCGACGGAGACGACGCCCGGGGCGGGCTCGCCGTCGGGGTCGACCACCACGAACGGCAGCGTACGGGCACTGAGCTGGTCCTGGACGCCGAGCGACAGGCGGGAGGCGACGATCACCACGCCGTCGGTCCGGCGGCCGGCGAGCCGCTCGAGCCAGTCGCGGCCCGGTCCGGCGTGCGTGTGCAGGACGGAGATCACCACGCTCGCCCCGGCCTCGTGGGCGGCCATCTCCGCGCCGCGCACGATCTCCATGGCCCAGGGGGACTCCATCTCGGTGAAGACCACGTCGACGAGGCCCGCGCGGGTCTCGTCCTGGCTGATGCGTCGCTGATATCCGTGCTTGTGCAGCAGCCGCTCGACGCGGTGCCTGGTCGCCGGAGCCACCTCGGGCCGGCCGTTGATGACCTTGGAGACCGTGGGGATCGACACCCCGGCCTCCTCGGCTATCAGAGCGATCGTCACCCGCCTTTTCGCAGACATGATCAGAAGTTTAGCCGAAAGTTTCGGGATCACGATGCGCGGGGGCCATGATCAGGGTCAGGGCGACTATTGACGTATTTGACAACAAAAATTATGCTCCGGACACAGCGAAATTATCGGGGGGCCAACGAAACTTTCGCCAGCCTAGGAGGAACCCCAATGAGGCGAACTCTCGCCTTGATCGCGGCCACTTTACTCGTGGCGGGCTGCGGGGGTGGACAGAGCGCGGCCCCCGAGACGGACACCAGCGGCGGAGCGCCACAGAAGGTCACCCTGGAGTGGTGGCACCTGTCGACCGCCGACCCCCTCAAGACCGTGTACGAGACCAGGGCCAAGGAGTTTCAGGCCAAATATCCCCACGTCACCATCAAGATGACCGTCCTGGAGAACGAGGCCTACAAGTCCAAG
The DNA here is from genome assembly GCF_035920485.1 of Nonomuraea glycinis. Lineage (GTDB taxonomy): Bacteria > Actinomycetota > Actinomycetes > Streptosporangiales > Streptosporangiaceae > Nonomuraea > Nonomuraea glycinis. The sequence continues at coordinate 4,646,200 of NZ_CP109166.1, read as the reverse complement.
GTGACCACGCTCACCCAGTCCGGCAAGGCCCCCGACCTGTTCGCCACCTGGGGCGGCGGCGTGCTCCAGCAGCAGATCGACGCGGGACTGGTCAAGGACGTCTCCGCCGACGTCGCGCCCGTCCTCGACACCTTCACCAAGGCGTCGCTCACCGCCTACCAGTTCGACGGCAAGACCTACGCCCTGCCGGTGGACATCGGCATGGTCGGCTTCTGGTACAACAAGAAGCTCTTCGAGCAGGCGGGCATCACCGAGCCGCCGACCACCTGGTCGGCCTACCTCGACGCCGTCAACAAGCTCAAGACCGCCGGGATCACCCCGATCGCGCTCGCCGGCAAGGAGAAGTGGCCGGGCCACTACTACTGGGCCTACCTCGCCATGCGCATCGCCGGGCTGCCGGCGCTCCAGCAGGCCGGGGTCGACCACGACTTCACCAAGCCGGAGTTCGTCCAAGCCGGGCAGCAGCTCAAGGCCCTGGTGGACCTCCAGCCGTTCCAGAAGGGGTTCCTGGGCGCGAGCTACTCCACCCCTGACGGGCAGGCCGCCACCGTCTCCAACAGCAAGGCCGCGATGGAGCTGATGGGCCAGTGGGCGCCCAACGTGCAGAACGACAACGGCAAGGGGCTCGGTGACGACCTCGGCTTCTTCCCCTTCCCCGCGGTCGAGGGCGGCAAGGGCACGATCACCGAGGCGTTCGGCGGCGGCGGTGGCATGGCCGTGGGCGCCGACGCACCGGCCGAGGCCATCGAGCTGCTGAAGTTCCTGACCGAGACCGGCAACCACACCAAGGCCGTCGAGAAGAACGCGGTGCTGCCGGTGCTCAAGGGCGAGGAGAGCGCGGTCAAGGACCCCAACCTCAAGGTGGTCGCCGACTCCCTGGCCAACGCCACCGGCTTCCAGCTCTACCTCGACCAGGCGTACCCGCCGGCCGTCGGAGCGGAGGTCAACGACAGCGTGGCCGAGCTCTTCGCGGGCGCCAAGACCCCGGACCAGGTCGCGGCGGACATCACCGAAGTGGCCAAGAGCGAATGACGACCGTCACCCGCAGGCCGGAAGCGGCGACGCTTCCGGCCCCCGCCCGCCCGCCCCGGAAGAGGGGGCGCGGCCTGCTGACGATCGCCCTGTTCGTGCTGCCCGCCCTGGTGCTGTTCCTGCTGCTCGTGGTGGCGCCCATCCTGGTGGCGATCTACGCCAGCGGCTTCAAGTGGAACGGCTTCGGCGGGCTGCCCACCGACTTCATCGGCTTCGACAACTTCACCCGGCTGTTCCGGTCGGACATCTTCCTCACCGACCTGTGGCACCTGGCCGTCCTGGTCGGGCTCTGCGTGCTGGTCCAGCTGCCCTTGGCGCTGGGCATCGCCATGCTGCTCAACCAGCGGATCCGCGGCCGCTCCCTCTACCGGCTGATCTTCTTCGCGCCGTACGTGCTGTCCGAGGTCATCACCGCCGTGCTGTTCTCGCTCATCCTGTCGCCCACCTCCGGGCTGGCGAACGAGATCATCGGCATCGTCGGGCTGGAGTCGGAGTGGCTGTCCGATCCCGGCACCGTGCTGCTGTCGCTGTTCCTGGTGCTGACGTGGAAGTACTTCGGCTTCCACATGATGATCTACCTCGCCGGGCGGCAGAACATCCCGGAGGAGCTGATCGAGGCCGCCAAGATCGACGGCGCCGCCGGCTGGAAGGTGTTCCGGCACGTCACGCTGCCGCTGCTCGGGCCGACGATCCGGATCAGCGTGTTCCTGTCGGTCATCTACACCATCCAGCTGTTCGACCTCGTCTGGATCCTCACCGAAGGCGGCCCGGCGCACGCCTCCGAGACGCTCGCGGTCACCATGTTCGACGTCGGCTTCGGCCGCGCCCAGGTGGGCTACGCCAGCGCGATCAGCGTCGTGATGTTCGGGCTCAGCCTCATCTTCGCCCTGGGGTACCAGCGGTTCGTGATGCGCCGTGACCTTGAGGGCGCGACCACCGCCATGGGAGACCGCCGATGAAGCGCACCACACTCCCCCTGCACGCGATCGCCTGGATCGTCGGCGCGTTCATCCTCGTCCCGATCGTGTACGCGCTGCTCGGCGGCTTCAAGAGCACCGACCAGCTCTCGGTCAATCCGTTCGGCCCGCCCAGCCCGTGGAACACCGGCAACTACACCGACGTGCTCGCCGAGGGGTCGTTCTGGCGGCAGTTGTGGAACAGCACGTTCATCGCCGTGCTCACCACCGCCGTCACGGTCGCGCTGTCGGCCATGGCGGCGTTCGTCTTCGCCAGGTTCGCCTTCCGTGGCCGGGAGCTGCTGTTCACCCTCTTCACCGCCGGGCTGATGTTCCCGTTCGCGGTGGCCATCCTGCCCATCTTCGTCATGCTGCGCACCCTGAACCTGCTGGACAACCCCTGGGGCGTGATCCTCGTGCAGGCCGCCTTCGGGCTGCCGCTGACGATCATCATCCTGCGCGGGTTCTTCCGCAGCATCCCGGGCGAGATCGAGGAGGCGGCCACGCTCGACGGCTGCGGCCCCTTCGCCTTCTTCTGGCGCATCCTGCTGCCGATGGCCCGCCCCGCGCTGGCCACCGTCTCGGTCCTGGCGATCGTCGGCAGCTGGAACAACTTCATGCTCCCGCTGGTGGTCTTCAGCGACGAGCTGAGCTGGACGCTGCCGCTGGGCATCCAGCAGTTCCAGGGCCAGTACAGCTCCGACACCTCCAGGATTCTCGCCTACCTGGTGCTGGCCATGGTGCCCGCGCTGGGCTTCTACGCCCTCGCCGAGCGCCACCTCATCGGCGGTCTCACCGCGGGCGCCACGAAAGGATGACCATGCTGCATGTCTCCGGAACCCGGCTCCGCAGGGCTGACGGCCAGTCCGTACGGCTACGCGGCGTGGGCCTGGGCGGCTGGATGAACCTGGAGAACTTCATCACCGGCCATCCGGCCAACGAGTCGTCCATGCGCGCCGCCGTACGCGAGGCGCTGGGCGAGGAGCGGGCCGCGCTCTTCTTCGACCGGCTGCTCACCTCCTTCTTCACCGACCAGGACGCGGCGCTGCTGGCCGGGCTGGGGATGAACTGCGTCCGCATCCCGATCAACTACCGGCACTTCGAGTCCGACGACCGGCCCTTCGAGGTCATCGAGCAGGGCTTCCACCACCTCGACCGGGTCATCGACCTGCTCGGCGCGCGGGGCATCTACAGCGTCATCGACCTGCACGCGCTGCCCGGCTCGCAGAACCAGCACTGGCACTCCGACAACCCCACCCACATCGCCGCCTTCTGGCAGCACCGGCACTTCCAGGACCGCGTGGTGCACCTGTGGGAGGCCCTCGCCGACCACTACCGCGACCACCCCTGGGTGGCCGGCTACAACCCGGTCAACGAGCCCGGCGACCCCAGCGGCAAGGTCGTCGGCCCGTTCTACGACCGGCTGGTGAAGGCGGTGCGCGCGGCCGACCCGCGGCATGTGCTCTTCCTCGACGGCAACACCTACTCCACCGACTTCTCCGTCTTCCGGGAGATGTACGAGAACACCGTCTTCGTCTGCCACGACTACGCGCTGGCCGGGTTCGCCCACGGGGGCGGATATCCCGGCTTCACCCGGGGCGAGTGGTGCGACAGGGACGAGCTGGAGCGCACCTTCGCCAAGCGGTCGAGCTTCCAGCGGGAGACGGGCACGCCGCTGTGGGTGGGCGAGTTCGGGCCCGTCTACACCGGTGATCCGGAGCGGGACAGGGAGCGCTACCAGATCCTGCGGGACCAGCTCGACATCTACGACGCTCATGACGCCGGTTGGTCGCTGTGGACGTACAAGGATGTGGGGTTGCAGGGGCTGGTGCACGCGAGCGGACCTTATGTGGAGCGGTTCGGCGCGTTCATCGACAAGAAGCGGCGGCTGGGCGCGGACCGGTGGGGCTCCACCATGGAGGAGGCCGGCGAGGTCGTCGGCCCGCTGCACACGCTGGTGGAGACGGAGTTCCCCGGCTGGCGCCCCTACCCGTGGGGCGCCCGCTACCAGACCGACGACCTGATCAGGCACATCCTCATCGCCCAGGCGCTGCTGCCGGAGTACGCCGAGCTGTTCCGGGGGCTCGACGACAGTGAGCTGCTGGCACTGGCGGACTCGTTCGCCCTGGCGGGGTGCGTGCGCCGGCAGCCGCTGCTCGACCTGCTCGCCGGCAACCTCGGGGCGTCAGGGCGTCCAGGCGACTGAGACGAGGGTCGGTATGGCGCCCGGCCGGCAGGCGGCCTGGACGAGCATCGGCGAGGTCAGCGGGGCGGGCAGGTCGAGCTCCAGCGTGTTGCCGGACGTGGACCGGGTGGGCAGGTTCAGGACGCCGTCCTGCACGCTCATGATCTGCGCCACGGTGGGCGCCGCCGTGCACAGGGCCTCGCGGGTGGCGTGCCGCAGCCGCCGCGCCTCGCCGCCCACCCGGCGCAGGGCCCGCCGCATCAGCGCGCGGTCCCTGGCCGTGGCCGGCCTGCCGGTGCTCAGGTCGGCCCTGCTGCCGAGCCGGACGGTCAGCCGGCCACCCGAGCCGAAGACGCCGAGCGGGACGGGGTTGACCACGAACAGACCACTGCGGATGGTACGGCCACCGCGCCGGTTGAGGTTGGCCAGGCCGCCGGAGCTGATCAGCGACAGGAGTTCGCAGCGGGCGGCGTCCAGCTCCTCGCCCTGGACGGCCCTCGGCTCGGGGACCTCCTCGAACGCCACGCTGTCGACGCGCAGGCCGGCCGTGCCGCCCTCCATGACCGACTCCGCCAGGGCCGCGCGCACTTCCGGCGAGACGCCGCGGCCTTCGGCGATGTCCAGGAGCTCCACGCACACCAGGCCGTCGTCGGGGACCTCCTCCGGCATCAGGTCGAAGACCGCCTGGCCGCTCTTGATGCCGGGTCCGCCCTTGAGCAGCACGCACTGCCGCAGCCGCCCCTGGGCCCGGACCTGGATCAGCCGCTGCGGAAGCCGGGCCGCCTGACCCCGGACGTCCAGGTGCCAGCCGGGGAAGGACGTCTCGTCCAGCGCCAGGGCCACCTTGACCCGCAGCCACCGGCCCCTGGTCACGACCTTGAACCCGACCAGCCCCGAGCGCTCGAACCGGCCCAGGATCTGCTTGCCCCGATGGAAGTGGTCGGCCACCTGCAGCGCGGCCGCCTGCCCGCCGAACACCTCGATCGGCGGCGACAGCGGCACGATGACCTCGTCGAGCTCGGTGGCGGGTCCGGTCAGGAGAGTCGTGGTCATGATGCGCCCCTCGATGCGGTGAGGGCCTCGGCGAGCCCTGCTGGATCCCGGAAGTCGAACCTGCTGAGCAGCGGGTCGCGCCGCTCCCACATGCGGCGCACCGCGCGGTGCAGCGGATCGCCGTCCCGCTCCACGTGCCGCATGCTGACCGACAGCGCGCGCAGATACTCCTCGCCCTCGCCCAGCTCCCAGTGCGGCAGCAGCGGCGAGGACACGTCGCCGCCGCTGCGCCGCAGCCACAGCCACAGCCGGGCCCGCTCGCGCTGCTCGGGAGCGAGGACGGACTCGCCCTTGGTGTGCCGGGAGACCGCCTCGGCGAGCAGCCGCCAGTAGTCGGCCCGCGTCTCGGCCACGTGCGACACGCCGCAGCCGCTCCACGGCGACCAGCCGGCCTGGATCACCGGGATGCCGAAGGCGGGCAGCTCGCAGGCGACCCGGCCACGGACCGTGACGCCCACGTCGGTCATGCTCCACAGCATGTTCTTCGACAGCGCCTGCCTGGGCAGGAAGGCCAGGTGCGGGCGGCGGGCGTGGCGTCCGGCCAGGGCGGCGAAGTGGCCGGTCGAGTCGTGGCGGTCCTGCTCGGGATGGTCGAGGAAGAGCCAGTTAACGGCGTCCTCGTCCGCCGCGAACTCGGCCGTCTCCGCACACCATTCCGCGAAATCCTCGAACACTTCCCGATTCGTGCCTACGGCGTCGGAGACGGCGTGCTGGAAGACGGTGACGATCGGGCGGTCCGGGTCGAGGCCGAGCCGGTCGCAGCCGTGCCCGCGCAGCTGACGCCGCTCCGTCTCGGTGCGCAGCTCGAAGGAGTTCACGCTGCCGCCGCGCCACCAGCTCCCCCGCTCGCCCTTCACCCGCCAGGCCACCAGCTCCGCGCCCGGCCTGAGCAGGTTCCGCTGCGGCCAGACGCACTCGTCGAAGTAGCGGGCCAGGCGGCCGGTCAGCTCCTCGTGGAAGGTGCCCGCCGCGGGGGTGCCGGGGAAGAGCGCGTACGCGCCCATCGACCCGCCGCTCTGGGGGTGCACGACCGGTACGTCCCTGCGCATGGCCGTCTCGACCGCCAGCCCCCACTGGTCGTAGTCCACCTGGCCGGTGACGAGGGCGACGGGCGACAACTCGGCGAACAGCCGGTCGTAGACGGCCGACAGGGCTCTGGAGCGCCCGCGCCGCGCGCGGTGCCGCTCGTCCTCGACGCCGGGCAGCCTGGGCGTCCGGCTCAGCCGGAGCAGCGTCGCTCTCTCCAGCGCCTCCAGCGCCGCCGAGCCGATCCCGTCGGCGGGGCCGTCCCCCTCGTCGGCGAGCCTGCGGTCCACGAGGTCGTGCACGTCGATGATCTCGGCCGCGCCGAACGCCTCGGCCAGCCGGCGTACCCGCTCGACGTCGAACCGCTCCCACAGCACCCCGCTCAGCTCCCGGTCGGTGCCGGTCAGCACGACGAGCCGCGCGGAGGTCAGGTCACAGATCGCGTTGGCGAGCAGGAGATTGCGTACGACGAGCCGGACGTCCTGCTGCATGGCCTCGACCACCACGCAGGCGCCCGGCCGGTGGTGCCGCTTGCCCCAGTAGGCGCTCGCCGCGGAGAGCAGGCGTTCGAACTGCTCCCCGTCCCCGACAGCACTCATATGCCACTCCCTCGCTCGACCGCAGCAGCCGCGTAGACGCTTCCAGAGCGGGCGCGGGACCGGCTCGCGCAACACGCGATCCTTTGCCGTAGCCGCGCACGGCCATGAAGCTCAAGTGGTACGGGCGGGGGGTGGTGATGTCACCGGTTGGGGAAGGCGTGGGTGTTGTCGCGTGGATTCGGGTCCAGGGAGGTGGACGTCACCGAGACGGTGATCTTCCGGTGGGCGGGGGCGCGGCCCTTGATCGGGATGCTCACCCGTGCCGGGCTGGCCGGTCGTACGACCGCGATCGTGCAGGTCACCCGCTGCCGCACCGCCGCGCACGACGACCCCGGGGCCAGGCTCAGCCCTTGAGGCAGCCGGAAGGTGACGGGCACCTGCGCGGCCGCCATCAGGCCGCCCATCCGGACCGTGGCGGTGACCCGGCCGGGCGACCGGGTTCCCTTCACCGAGAGCGCGTCGTAGACGCCGCCCGGATCCGCCTGGCGCACCAGGACCCCGTAGCCCTCGGCGCCCAGCGGGTTGGCGACGCTGTACCCGTCGCCCGGCACGTCGCCCGCCCCCGAGGACAGCACCCCGACCAGCAGGCCGGTGCTCCTGTCGAGCCACGGCCCGCCGCTGTTGCCGCCGTACAGGTGACAGTTGACGGTGTGCAGCCGCCCGGACGTCCCCATCGGCCGGATGTAGCCCGGTGTGACGGTCGTCCGGCCCAGGCACCAGAGCTGGTGGGAGCCGTCGTAGGGAGGGTCGCTGGGGTAGCCCATGCTCACGACGGTGTAGTGGCCGGCCCGGCCGCGCATCGGGGTGAAGGCGCCGACGGTGTCCTGCAGCGTGGCGCTCCCCCGCTTACCGACCTCGACCAGCGCGATGTCGTACACCGAGTCCCAGTCCCACATCCCCGCGCCGGTGTAGGCGTGCGGCTTCCAGACCCGCCGCACCCCCCACGCGCCGTACGGCGCGCCCTTGCCCTGTCCGTCGTACGCGGGCACGAACGCGAGGTTCGACGACCAGGTGCCCTGGCCGGTCCGCCGGGAGACGCCGTACACGCAGTGCGCTGCCGTCGCCACCAGCAGCCCGCCGGCCGACCGCACCACCGCCCCGGTGCACGACCTGCGTCCGCCGTCGGCGTCGAGCAGGAACAGCCGCCCGGTGGCCCTGCTGGCCGCCGACCCCCCGTACGGCCTGGCCACGCGGGCATAGCCGTTGACGTCACCCCCGGGCGTAAGCCTGCTCCCGTCCGGCACCCCCCGCCCCACCCCGCTCCGCGTGCCCAGCGAACGCCCCATGCCCGGCGTGCGTTCGGCGCCTGGTGGTGGTGCGGTGTGGCCCGGTAGGTCGGCCGCGTCCGCGTGGGACTGGTTACTGGCCGTCCAGTACTCCACCGCGCGTCGCGGATCCATCACCGGCGAGGCGTCCACCTGCGGCACGTCCCCGGCGCCGGCCGCCGGGCCGGGCGGCGTCAAGGCGGTACTCGCGACGGCGATGACCAGCAGGAACCTTCGGCGTGACATCGATCCCCCATCCCTTTCCGGAGCACCCTAGGTCACATCGCGCACACGTTCGGTGAGCAACACTGCCGGATAGGCTCGCGGCATGGCATGTGATCGCATCCGGCTCGTCCCGCTGGAGGTGGCCGACGCCGAGGAGATGGCGGAGGTGCTGAGCGGCGAGGACCTCTACACCTTCACCGGCGGCACCCCGCCCACGCCGGCGGAGCTGCGCGAGCGCTACGCCAGGCAGGTCGTGGGCCACTCGCCGGACGGCCGCGAGGAGTGGCACAACTGGATCATCCGCACGGTGCCCGGCGACGAGGCGATCGGCTACGTACAGGCGACGATCGTGGACCCAAGCCGACAAGCGGACATCGCGGCAGGCCGACCGGCAGAGAACGCGGACCCGAGCCGACGGGCGGAGGACGCGGGCAGCGGGCGGCGGGCGGAGGTCGGTTGGGTGGTGGGGGTGCGGTGGCAGGGGCGGGGGTATGCGGCCGAGGCCGCTCGCGCGCTGGTCGCCTGGCTGGACGGGCGCGGCGTGGCGACGGTCGAGGCGCACATCCACCCGCGCCACGAGGCCTCGGCCGCCGTGGCCCGGCAGGCGGGCTTGCTGCCCACCGAGCGGTTCGACGACGGCGAGCGGCTGTGGCGGCGTTCACGTGACGCGCCGTGACCGTGGCGCGCTCCCGGCGGCCGGGTTCGCGGGACACGCCGTGACCGTGGCGCGCCGCCGGCGGCCGGGTTCGCCGACAATGGCCGCAGAGCAAGATCCGACAGAGGAGTCTCACGCGTGCACATCGATCTCACCGGAAAGACCGCGCTGGTCACCGGCTCGACCCAGGGCATCGGAGCCGCCATCGCGGCCGGGCTGGCCCGGTCGGGGGCGCGGGTCGCGGTCAACGGCCGGAGCGACGCCTCGGTCAGCGCGGCCATGGACCGGATCCGGGCCGACGTGCCGGACGCGGACCTGGTCGCGGCGCCGGCCGATCTCGGCACCGAGGAGGGGGCCGGCCGGGTGCTGCGGGAGCTGCCGCAGGTGGACATCCTGGTCAACAACCTCGGCATCTTCGGCGCCGTACCCGCTCTGGAGATCAGCGACGAGGAGTGGCGGCGCTACTTCGAGATCAACGTGCTGGCCGCGATCCGGCTGACCCGCGCCTATCTGCCGGGCATGCGGGAGCGGTCCTGGGGCCGGATCCAGTACATCGCCAGCGACTCGGCCATCGTCATCCCCGCCGAGATGATCCACTACGGCATGTCCAAGACCGCCCTGCTCGCGGTCTCCCGGGGCTTCGCCAAGGAGGCGGCGGGCAGCGGCGTCACGGTCAACTCGGTGATCGCCGGCCCGACGCACACCGGCGGCGTGGAGGACTTCGTCTACCAGCTCGTCGACCGCGACCTGCCGTGGGAGGAGGCGCAGCGGGCGTTCATGCGCGAGCACCGCCCCCAGTCGCTGCTCCAGCGGCTGATCGAGCCCGAGGAGATCGCCAATCTGGTCGTCTACCTCAGCTCCCCGCTCGCCTCCGCCACGACGGGCGCGGCGGTCCGGGCCGACGGAGGGTACGTGGACTCCATCGTCCCCTGAACGGCCCGTAGCCGGGCGACGGGAGGTTCCCATCGCCCGGCGGCGGACCGTCGCCGCCCTGCGAGAGCAGATCGGCGACGGCTTTCTCGGCAGCCGGTTCAGCGGAGGTTGAACAGGCGGGTGCTGGTCTGCTTGAGGGTGTTGCCCTCGGCGTCCCAGGCTTCGACCTTCAGGCTGACCGCGCCCTTGGTGTCGCGCAGCGACGGGTAGTGGGTGGAGGCGGTGTAGGCGCCGTCACGGTCGCGCTTGACCTTGACGGAGGTCCACTTGGCGCCGTCGTCGGTGCTCATCCACAGCTTGAGCCCGGCGATCTTCGGCATCTTCACCGGGGACGGCGAGTGGTATGCCTCGACGGTGAACTTGTGGGATCGACCGGCCGGGACGGTGTTGTCGATCGACAGGGAGTCGTCCAGGTCGTATCCGGCGAAGACGGCCGGGGTCGGCCGGCACGGCAGGTAGGTCTGCGCGTAGTGCCAGATTCCGCAGGACATTCCCGGCAGCGCGGTCTTCTCGGCCGGCGGGGCCTTGAACGTCCACTCGGCGTCGTGCGCGGCGTTCTTCGCGGTCAACCGGTAGGTGCCGGAGCCCTCGGGCAGCGAGAACATGGGGAGCTTGTCGAGGTAGGGCCGCTTGACGTTGGTGATCTCCGTTCCGTCCCGATAGAGATGGATGTCGAAGTCCGGGGTGGCGGGAAGGGATGACCAGAACGCGGTGCTGACCGGCTGCTTGTCGTTCGTGCCCGCCATGCCGACCTCCGCCCACAGGGTGTTCCCGTGCACGCAGATGACGCACAGCAACTGGAGGCCCAGCGTGGTGGCCGGCGGCGCGTCCTTGTCGGCCGTCGCGTAGACCTTGTCCGACGCGGTCCAGGCGCCCGGCGTCAGGCCGGCGGTGAACCACTGCTGCCGGGTACGGCCGGGACGGTCGCGCTTCTCGGTGCTGAAGCGGGTCTCGCCGGGCACCGTGCCGTCGACACTGGTGGAGCTCATGCCGTGCGAGTCGATCACCGCGGGATCGAGGGGCCCGACGTAGTCGGTCCTGGTGCTCGGCGAGGTGAAGGCCACCGGCGACCACATCGAGGTGGCCGTCACCGTGGTCACCACGTCGTCCTGCTTGTAGAGCATGCGCCAGTTGTTGTGGCCGGTCGGCTTACTGGCATGGATGTCCATGTCGATCTGGGCGAGGTTCTTGGCCGTGAGGGTGTAGTGCAGCGACTTCGGCACGCTGCCCTCGGCGTACGGCTTGAGGAAGTAGGAGTAGGGCGTCTGCGGTGTGCCGGTCACCCGGACGCTGACCGGTTCGCTCGCGAGCCGGGCCCGCAGCTTCAGTCCCTCCTTGTTCGACAGGGAGACGTTGGCGATGTCGATGCGCTTGGGGTCGCCGGTGTTGATGGCCTGGTAGATGTCGAGCGGCAGGGCGCAGGCGCCGGCCGTCGACGGGAAGAGGGCGAACCCGGCCGCACCGGCCTCGCGGATCGCGATGACCTTGGTGACCATGATGTGGCACGCCAGCTCGCCTTCGGGCGTCAAGCCCGTCTCCAGGAGGGCGAGCTTGCCGCGCAGGTCCTTCCCGGCGATGTCCTCGGGCCGGCCCGCACCGATGTCGACCAGCGGCAGGTTCTGCGTCCCGGTGAACGGCTTCCAGCCGGGCAGTTCGTTCTGGCGTTCGCCGTCCGAGAAGCCCTGGTGCTGGGGGGCGACCGGATTCAGGGTGATCGGCTTGCGCTTGCCCGCGCTCATGGTGACCTGGGCCTGCCCCAGCGTCCATTGGCCGGAGAAGCGGAACTTGCCCTTTTTAACGGGCTTGGTGGGGGTGACCCAGAGCTTCTCCCACGTGCTGAACTGCGAGTTCGGCTCCATCCTGGTGGCGTACGTCAGGCCGTTGGCGATGGTCCGCTGGGTGGCGGCGACCCAGAAGGTGTTCAGCGGCTCGGCGGGCTTCGGGGTGGTGAAGCGCACCTGGGAGGCCTGCCGGGCGTCGAGCGTGATCTCGGTGTCACCGGTGACGGTGACCTCCGGGGCGATCAGTGACACCGTGTTGAAGCGGTCGTCGGAGTCCACCGCGCTCGCCATGAGCATCACATGGTGCGTGCCGACCGGGACCCGGGTGATCGTGGTTCCCTCCGTCGACAGCACGCTGCCGTCGATGTATCCCTTCTCGCCGTCGATGTCGAGGGTCTGCTGATACCACGGCGACAACGGCTTGCCGTCCCAGCCGATGACGTGCACGGTCAGCTGGACCGTCGGCGCCTCCCGTACCAGGCCGACCGGGGTGGTCAGCCGGACGTCGCCGGCCTCGGCCGTCACGGCGCCGGTGTGGTTGCCGAGAGCGAGACCGGCCGTCTCAAGGGTGACGGTCGTCGTGGCCGTGCCGCCCGCGGGGACGGTGAGCGTGGGGTCCGTGGTCAGCTTGCCCGCGACCTCGTCGCCCCTGACGGTGCGCAGCGCGGGGGTGAGGGTGAGGGTGACCGGCTGGTCGGTGAGGTTGCTGTAGGAGAGCTCCCGCCGCAGCGGCTCGCCCTCCTCGGTCACCGAGCCGAAGTCGACGCCACCGGTGGTGGCGAAGACCCGCTGGGTGTACGCCTTGGCGAGGTCGGTCCGCCCGGCGCCCTGCTCGTACACGGTGAATCCGTCGTCCTTGGCGGTGGACATCAGCGCGCCCTTGATCAGCGACCCCTTCCAGTCGGGGTGCAGCTGGGCCATGATCGCCGCGGCGCCCGCGACGTGCGGGGTGGCCATCGAGGTGCCGGACGCCGCCGTGTAGTGGTCGTCGACGGGGGAGCCCATGGCGGTGCCCGCCGCACGGGCGGCGGCGATGTCCACGCCGGGCGCGGCGATGTCGGGCTTGAGCCCCGAGTCGCCGAAGCGCGGACCCCGGCTGGAGAAGTCGGCCAGCCCGTCCTGCTTGTCGACCGCCGCGACGGTGAGCGCGGCGTCGGCCGTCCCGGGGTTGGCCACGGTCCCGGCAGCGCCACCGGCGTTGCCCGCGGCGATGACGAACAGGACCCCGGTGGCGGCGGTCAGGTTGTTGACCGACTGACTGAGCGGGTCGGTGCCGTCGGTGGGCCCGTCGCCCAGGCTCATGCTGACGACCTTGGCGCCACTGGCGGCGGCCCACTCCATGCCTTCGATGACCCCGGAGTCGGAGCCGGAACCGCCGTCGCTCAGCACCTTGCCGATGACCAGCTGCGCGCCCGGAGCCACGCCCTTGCGCGTGCCGCCGGAGGCCGCTCCGGAGCCGGCGATGGTGGAGGCCACGTGGGTGCCGTGGCCGTGGCCGTCCGTGACCGCCTCGTCGGGGACGAAGGACTTGGAGTCGGCGATCTTCCCGGCGAGGTCGGGGTGGGTGGCATCGACGCCGGTGTCCAGCACCGCGACCGTCACCCCGGTGCCGTCGTGGCCCCCGGCCCAGGCCGCGGGCGCGCCGATCATCGCCACGCTCTCGTCCAGGACGGCCTTGACCTTGCCGTCCAGCCACAGCTTGTCGATCCCGCCGCTGAGGGTGCCGGACGCCTTGAGCCCGGCCGACGGCGCGGTCCGCACGGCTTCCCAGAACGTCCCGGCCTCCGCCTTGGCGACGCTCAGGGCCGAGGCGTGGATGCTGTCCAGCGTGTTGGTGGGGACGCTGGCCGGGATCGCGTCGGCCGCCCGCTTGGCGACCGTGGCCTCCTGGTCCTTCGGGTACTGCACGATCACCGGGACCTGCTTGGCCTGGTCGTCGGCGTAGCCGTTCTCCGCCAGATACTTGACGTCGAACAGCCGCCGGTCCAGCCGACCCGCCTGGATGCCGGGCAGCGCGTCGTCGGGCAGGACGTAGACGCTGTCGGGGGTGGTCTCGGTGACCAGCCGCGGCCGGTGGCCGTCCTGGCGGGTGGCGGGCTCGGTCCTCACGTCGAAGGCGCCGTTGGCGGCCCGGGTGAGGGTGACCTTGTCCCCGGTGACCAGGGTGACGACGTGCGGGCCGGGCCCGACGCCGCGGAGCGTGACGGGCGCCGGCGGCGGTGACTCCGCGGCCAGGGCCGCGGAGGTCGGCGGCAGCGCGGACGCGGCCAGCGCGAGGAGCGAGGACAGCAGGACGGCGCGTTTCACGCGGTGCTCCCAGATCCGTGGTTGGGCATGAGGGGACTGTCTTTCTGCGAGGTCATGGTGGGGGTGGCTCAGAGAGGGACGAATCCCTCGGGCGGCGGGACTTCCTCGGTGCTCGGCACGGTCTCGCCCTCGGACGCCTCCGGTCCCTGTTCGGGGACCTGGTCCAGATCGGAATCGGTCGCGGGCTCGTCAGACATGCGGCCAGCATCCTTGCCACGTCACCCGCCGGGGTATGGGAGCTGTATGGGGAAAATTCCCCATTCAGTCGGGGAGGGGGCGTTCCAGGTGCCGGGCCAGTTCCGTGCGTGACCGCGCGCCGAACTTCTGCATCGCGGCGCTGAGGTGCTTGTCCACCGTCTTGGCCGACAGGAACAGCTCCCTGGCGATCTGCTGGTTGGTCAGACCCGTCGCCACCAACCGCGCGACCTCCCACTGCCGGGCCGTCAGCCCCCGCTCCGGACCTCCCGAGCCGCGACGCCGGCCGGTGCGCAGCCCGTGCAGCCGGCCCAGCTGGGTGGCCCGGTCCAGATCCCAGCGCGCTTCCATCCGCTCGTACTCCGCGAGCACGGCCTTGAGCGCCGACCCCGCCGTGTCGTCACCGGCCTCGAACAGGCAGGCCGCCACCTGCTCTCTCGCCTGCGCGGCCTCGTAGGCGGCGGGCAGCAGCTCGTAGCCCGCCGCGGCGGCGGTGAAGTGCGCCACGGCCTCCGGCCACCGCCCGGTGCCCGCCGCCAGATGCCCGCGCGCGTGCTCCAGGGCCGGTACGGCCAACGGCGCGTCCAGCCCGCGCAGCCCTGACTCGTACCGCGCCACGGCTCCGGCGGCCTCCTCCCGCCGCCCGGCGGCCAGCAGCGCCTCCGTCAGCGCCGGCAGGGCACGCACCCCGAGCGGCCACAGCCCGTTCGCCTCCCAGGCCGCGACGGCCTCGGCCGTCTCGGCGAGCGCGGCCGGCGCGGTGCCGCGCGCGATCCCCAGCCGCAGCAGCGCGGTCGCGGGGAAGGGCAGGTCCGCCGTGTCCGTGGTCAGGCCGATCCGCATCTGGTCGAGAAAGCGGCTCCGCGCCGCGTCAAGATCGCCCTCGGCCAGCAGCAACCCGGCCGTCGCCAGCGCCAGCGTGTCCCGTTCCGGCCGCTCGCTGAGCTCCTCGCCGAGCTCCCTGAGCTCCCTCGCCAGCCCTTCCCAGGCCCCACTGAGATAGGCGACCTGGAGGAGGGAGGCCCGGCAGCGCACGGCGATGGGTCCGGTGGCGTCGATCTCCGCCCCGCGCTCCAGCGCGATCGTGAGCAGCCGCCGGGCCAGGTGGTGGTCCCCGGTCAGCACCGCGGCCGCCCCGATCGAGAAGGGCACGTTGACGGTACGGCGGTGTGCGGGCAGGTCGGCGACCTCCTGCTCCATCCCCTCGGCCAGGTCGCGCCAGCGTGGGTCGCCGATCAGCACCAGCGCCATCACGATCTTGCCCTGGAGGTAGAGGCGCATGGTCGGCTCGCCGATCGCGGGCACCGTCTCCAGCGCCCGGTCCAGCCACGCGACGTGCTGGTCCAGCGAGGTTCCCGGCGCTGTCGGCAGGCCCAGGGCCATCATCGCCCACGCCGCCAGCTCCGGACGATCGCCCAGGTCGTCGACGGACGCGGCCATCTCCCGCCGCTCCCGCGCCGGATCCGACCGCGCGAGATTCAGGTGCAGGGCCAGCAGCAGCCGCAGCTCGCCGCGGACGGCCCGGGGCGGCTCGCCCTGCAGCGCCGCCGCGAACAGATCGCAGATGTCGGGGACGTGCAGCACCTCGGTGGCGATCCACCCGAGCCGCACCGTCAACTCCGCCTGGATCGGCTCCGGCAGCCGCGCGCGCCGCAGCACGTCCTCCAGGAGGCGGGCCGCCTCGGCGTCGTCGCCGAGCTCCACCGCCTGGTCCGCGGCTCGCCGCGCGGCCGTCACCCAGTCGTCGTCCCGGCCCGCCTGCCGCAGATGGTGCGCCACCTGCCCGAGCGGCACGGGAACCAGCCCCTGTACGGCGTCCGCGGCCGCGGCGTGCAGCGTCTGCCTGCGGCCGAGCGGGACGCCCTCGTACACCGCCTGGGCGGCCAGCACGTGCCGGAATCCCACCATGCCCTCGCGCTCGGCGAACAGGCCGGCGTCCAGTGCCTCGTCCACCCCGTCGGCCACGGCAGCCGGGGGCAGGCCGGTCACGCCCATCAGCACCGTCAGGGGTACGGCCAGCTGGAGCACGGCCGCCGCCTCGGTCACCGCCCGCGCCGCCGGGGAGAGCCTGCCGACCCGTTCCCGTACCGAGGAGCGCACGCCGCTCGGCACGTCGAGTGCGTCCAGCGTCCGGCGCGCCCACCCACCGGCCCACGGGATCAACGCCCCGCGCGTCCGCAACAGGGCCAGCAGCTCCTGGATCGCCAGCGGCAGCCCCGAGGCCCGCACGCACAGGTGTGCCGCGAACTCCGCGGAGACCTCCTCGCTGCCCAGGATCGCCGCCGCGAGCGCGCGCGTCTGCCCCTCGTCCAGCGGCGCGAGCACCACGTGCTCGTGGGTGAGCACGTCACGGGGGCGCGCGGTCAGCGCGCGCACGCCCGCCGGCACCTCCTCGCCCCGGTACGTCACCACGATCGACAGCGAGCCCGGCTGGTTCCCCAGCAGGTACGACAGGAACTCGACCGTCTGCTCGTCGGCCCAGTGCGCGTCCTCCACCACCAGCACCGCCGGGCCGAGCGCGGCCAGCACTTCGCCCAGGCCGCGGAACAGCCGGTGCCGCTCGGCCGCCCGGTCGTCGAGCGGCTCGGGCGGCTTCGGCAGCACGTGCGCCAGCTCGGGGAACAGGCCGCGCAGCGCGCCGGCCACCGGTGACAGCGCCGCGCCCGCCAGCTCGCCGCCCGTGGACCGCAGCGCCTCGACGAGCGGGCCCAGCGGGAACGGCTCCCTGATCTGGCCGCACCCGCCGCTCAGGATCCGCCGCCCGGCGGCCTCCGGGCGGGCCAGCAGTTCGGTGACCAGGCGGGACTTGCCGATGCCGGCCTCGCCCTCGACGACGAGCACCGACGGCGGCAGGGCCAGCGCGGCGGCCAGCCGGTCCAGCTCCCGGTCCCGACCGACCTGGACCGGCGAGACCACCCGTCCCGGAATCCCCCGTCCGCTCATCCTTGCCGCACCCGGGTACCCCCATGATCAGAAGACGTGCCGCACTTCTTCCTCTCATGTCTCATATGTCACTCTTATCGGACAAGTGGCCTAGTACGCCATTTTTCCGCTGCGATCTCCCGCACGGAGCGCGTCCGCCAGCCCGATCACGACCCGACACGACCGGCCACGGGCGTGCCGGTCAGGACCAGACACGGCCGCCCGCCGGCTGGCCAATCATGACCGCCCGCGGCCGGCCGCGGGCGTGCCGCCGTTGAAGGCGTAGCCGCCTGTGCTGGTGTGGCCGGCGCCGTCGGTCGCGGTGATGGTGATCCACGGCCGGGCGGGGTCGAGGTCGCCGGGCGCGAACGGCGCCCAGGCCGATTCCAGCCCGCCGGGCGCCCGCTCGGCATCGCCGTCGCCGCCGTCGGGTTCCCGGTCGGCATCGCCGCCGTCAGACGCCCGGTCGGGATCGCCGGTTCGGGGGGCGTGCCGCTGCTGTGGGACGGTCACCGTCCTGGTCCCGGCGCCCCGCGCCTGGTAGGTGAAGCGCAGGTCGCCGCCGCCCAGCCGATAGCCCTCGACCGTGATGCCGGCGCCCGTCCACCGCGCGTCCGCGATGATGGGCTGCCGCCAGCCCGCCGCGAGATCGTCGCTGAGCGAGGGCGTGGCGTCGTCGGACCGGCAGGTCAGGAACGGGTCCCACCCGTACGCGATGATCTTGGTGGCGTTCCCGCCCACCGCGGCGACCTGCTCGTCCACCCGGCTCTTGGTGGCGCGGCCCCGCAGCGGGAACGGGTTGGCCCGGCCGCATTCGCCCGCCACCTGGGTGGGCTCGAAGACCTCGACGTTCACCCACAGCTCCACCCCCGGCTCGACGTGGCGCGCGGCCTCGGCCACGTAGTCGCGGGTGGAGCCGTGGTAGGCCTGCCGGTGGGTGCGCTCGCCCACCATCGGCGCCAGCCGGGGCCCGACCGAGGCGTCCACCTCGTCCGCGCCGTAGACGGGCACCTTGCCCACGCCACGCCCGTCCTGGATCGCGATGGCCATCGGCGCGCCCGCCCGGGTGCCCGCGATGTCGGCGAAGCCCTTGCCCACCTGCTCGACCGGGAAGCCGCGACCCCTGCGCGCGTCCCAGAAGGGACTCACCATGATCTTCGTGCCGGGCATCGCGGCGGCCACCACCTCGTGCTGCGCGGCGTACAGGGCGATGATGGCGTCGTCGTCGGCCCGGTCCCGCATAGCGAGCTCGAAGGACTGGTAGACCCCGCCGAGCGCGGCCGAGGTCGCGTACCGCTGCCGATAGTCGGCCAGGACGCGCGCGGTGAGCTCGTTCAGCGCGGGCAGGTGCGCCAGGTCGGGCAGCCACGGCTTGCCGGGGTCCCTGGGCGGCACGGGCAGACCGGGAAAGACCCGCATGCCGTACGCGGCCGCCTCGGCGAGCAGGTTGCCCACCCCGTCGCCGTCGGCCGCGATCAGCAGGAGGTCGTGGCGGCCGGCGTCGCAGCCGCCCAGCATCAGGCGGTAGTAGGTGCGCCCGCCGCTCTCGATCCGCCGGTCGAGCCCGGGGCAGCGCAGCACCGCGTCGCCGAACCGCTCGGTCGTCAGGTAGGTGTACACCCGGCCGATCGTCCGGCCGGGCGCGGCCTCCAGCGCGGCCTGGTAACAGGGCTTGCCGTTCTCGACGCAGCCGGCGAAGTCGCCGGCGAGGTCACCGGTCACCCGCCCGTCGCCGTCCACCTCGGCGGGCAGGATCCGCGCGCCGAACGTGATGATCGTGTCGCCGCCCACGCCGTGGACCGCCTCCACCAGGCGCTGGGTCACGCACCGGTCCGGGCGCGGGATGACCCAGTAGCCGGTGATGGGGTAGGGGGCGGTGACCCGGGTGTCCCTCGGCGGGCAGGTCGCCTCGGTGCCTGAGGACCGGGTGATGGCGGTGACCACGGTGTCCGGCACGACGGCCAGCACCACCACCGTGACGGCCAGCGCCACGCGTACGAACCCCTGCAGCACCCGTAGCCCCTTCGCGTCGAACTTCAGGCTATGCGGTGCACTGTGATCAAATGAGCCCGTTCGGCCGCGTATCGCACGTTCACCAGGCGCGGATCCCCTGGGAGGACCGGCGGATTAGCGGCGTTATAAACATTTATCATGAAAAGGTCAACTGCGAGATTGTCCTAAATCTGGTACACACCATGGGCTGAGTGGGTCTTTTCACGGGTATCTGTCGGTACTACCTTCCCTAAGGCACACATTCGGGGGAATAAATGCCGCGTAGGTCCCTTTGTCGCCATCCGCTGAGATGGCCCCGCGCACCCAAGCGCATGCCCGCTTCAAGCTGTCCCATGGGAAGTGCGAAATGAAACTCAGTTTCCGAAAAAGTGCCATACGTGCCGCCGCACTGGTCACGGCACTCGCCCTCCCCTTCGCCTTCACGCCTCCGGCCAGCGCCGGAATCGTTGACGAAGCAGCCGCCAAACTGCTGGTGAAGAAGGTCAAGGGCACGAACGTCAACAAACACCTGCAGGCTTTCCAAGCCATCGCCACGGCCAACGGGGGCAACCGCGCGGCCGGCACAGCCGGCTACAAGGCCTCCCGTGACTACGTCGCCGGCAAGCTGCGCAAGGCCGGCTACAAGGTCACCCTCCAGCCGATCAACTTCGTGGAGAGCTGGACCGAGAACACCCCGCCCACCCTGACCGCGGGCGCCAGGACCTATGTCCCCAACGAGGACTTCTACGCCTTCCAGCCGTCCCCGGCGGGTGACGTGACCGCGCCGGTCCAGGGCGTCGACCTCACCCTGCCGCCCACTCCCGCCTCCTCCTCCACCAGCGGCTGCGAGCAGTCCGACTTCACCGGCTTCCAGGCAGGCAACATCGCGCTCATCCAGCGCGGTACCTGCCCCTTCGCCACCAAGGTGCGCAACGCCGGGACCGCCGGCGCCAGCGGGGTCATCGTCTTCAACGAGGGCCAGCCGGGCCGGACCGAGGCCAACCCGCTGGACATCGGCGAATGGCGGGCCGCGATCCCGATGGTCTACGCCGACTTCTCCGTCGGCAACGAGCTGGCCGCCACGCCGGGCGCCACCATCCGGCTCAAGGTCGACTCCACCCTGGTGCTCGGCACCGACGACAACGTGATCGCGGAGACCCGCCTCGGCGACCCGCGCAACGTCGTCATGGTCGGCGCCCACCTCGACAGCGTCCCCGAGGGCCCCGGCATCAACGACAACGGCTCGGGCAGCGCCGCCATCCTGGAGACGGCCCTGCAACTGCAGCACTTCCCGGTGAAGAACAAGGTCCGCTTCGCCTTCTGGGCCGCCGAGGAGATCGGCCTGCTCGGCTCCGACCAGTATGTGGCGAAGCTCAGCCAGGCCGACCGCGACCGCGTCAGGGTCTATCTGAACTTCGACATGGTCGCCTCGCCCAACTACGCCTACATGCTGTACGACGGCGACGACTCCGACGCCACCGGCTCACCCGCCGGCCCGCCCGGATCCGCGCAGATCGAGCAGCAGCTGGCGAAGTTCTTCGGCAAGCGCAACCTGCCCACCATCGGCACCGACTTCGACGGCCGCTCCGACTACGGGCCGTTCATCGCGGTCGGCATCCCGTCGGGCGGCATCTTCACCGGCGCCGAGGGCATCAAGACGGCGGAGGAGGCCGCGCTGTTCGGCGGCACGGCGGGCGCCGCCTACGACCCCTGCTACCACCAGGCATGCGACACGACCACCAACGTGAACGCGACCGCGCTGGACATCAACTCCGACGCCATCGCCGACTCCACGGCCAGGTACGCCTTCAACCTCCGGTCCATCCCCGGCAGATCCACCGCCCCCGCCCGTAAGGGCGCCCCGGCGACGGACGCCGCCCAGAGCTGACCTGACAACCCGGTGAGCGGTCCCCACGGGGACCGCTCACCCTTTTTTCCAGAAGAACGTCCGGGTACGTGTCAAGAACGCGCCGGCGACTCCGACCCCCTCGCGAAAGGCCACAGGAACACTCACCAGGAGCCCGCACATGCGCAAGATCATCTATTACGTGCACACCTCGGTCGACGGCTACATCGACGGGCCGAACGGCGAGTTCGACTGGGCGGACATGGGCCCCGAGCTGTCGGCGTACTCCCAGGAACTCGTCGGCAGGACCGGCACCTTCCTGTACGGCCGGGCGGTCTGGGAGGTCATGTCCTCCTACTGGCCGCAGGCCGAGTCGATCTCCCAGCACCCGCACGACCTCGAGTTCGCGCCCATCTGGCGGGCGGCCCCGAAGATCGTCGTGTCCAGCACCCTGGAGAAGGTCGAGTGGGACGCCCAGCTGATCAACACGGACGTGGCCGGGGAGATCACCGCGCTCAAGGAGCGGCAGGGCGGGGACCTCCTGCTCACCGGCGGCTCGACGCTGATGTCCTCGCTCACCCGGCTCGGCCTGGTGGACGAGTGGCACATCGTGGTGCACCCGGTGGTGCTCGGCGGCGGCCGGCAGCTGTTCCCGCACCCGCAGGACCGCCTGGCCCTGCGCCTCACCGACACCCGCCGCCTCGACTCCCAGGCCGTGCTGACCAGCTACGTGCGCGCGGACGGCTGACACGGCCGCGCACGGCCACGACTTCGCGGTCGTGACCGTGCGCGGCTGCCGTGCGCGAGGGCCGCAGCGGGTGCCGGCGGATTTCTGCGGGTCAGCCGGTGAGGGGGCCGAACTCCTTGCGGGTGTCGATCACCTCGCCGAAGAGCTCCCATCGCTCGCCTTTGAACTCCATCAGCTGCATCGACTCGATCGGGAAGCCGTCACCCTGCGCGGTGTCCAGCACCACACCCGGCAGCAGCATGTCGACCTGTACGCCCTTCAGATCGCGCACCGAGTCGCGCAGCCCTTCGCGCGTCGGGCACTTGGCCGCGGCCATCGCCTTGTGGAAGCTGCTCGCCACCGCCCAGCCGAAGGTGTGGTACGGGATGTTGGCGTCGACTCCGGGGGCGTACTGCTGCATCTTCTGCTTGTAGAGCTTCATCTCGGCGTCGTCCGCCCAGGTGGGGTCGAGCGGGTCCTTGTAGTAGGAGGAGGACACGACGCCCTGGACGTTCTCGAAGCCGACCGGCTTGAGCACGGTGACGGAGGCGGCGACGTTGTTGACGATGTGCAGCGGGTTCCACTTCGTGTTCTTGGCGTCGGCGGCCAGCGCCTGCGAGCCGAACTTGGGAGTGGTGATGTTGAGGAAGACATCGGCCTTCGACCCGGCGAGGTTGCGCATCTGCGGGTCGACGCTGGGGTCGGAGACCTCGTAGCTCTGCTCGGCGGCGATGGTGATCTCGGTGCCCGCGATGGCGTTCTTGAAGCCGCCGAGCAGGTCCTTGCCGAAGTCGTCGTTCTGGTAGAGGACGGCCACCTTGGCCTGGGGCTTCTCCGTCTTGAGATACTGCGCGTAGACGCGGGCCTCGGAGATGTAGTTGGGCTGCCAGCCGATGGTCCACGGATGCGCCGTGTCCAGGCCCCACTTCGAGGCGCCGGTGGCGACGAAGATCTGCGGCACCTTCCGCTGGGTGGCGTAGTCCCACGTCGCCGTGGTCGACGGCGTGCCCAGCGTCTGGAACAGCGCGAACACCTGCTCCTGCTCGACCAGCCTGCGCGCCTCCTCGACCGCCTTGGGCGGCTGGTAGCCGTCGTCGCGGACGACGAACTCGACCTTGCGCCCGCCGATGCCGTTCTGCTCGGCGTTGACGTAGTCGAAGTAGGCCTTGATGCCCTTGGGTATGTCGCCGTACGCGGACGCGGGCCCCGACAGCGGATAGATGCCGCCGAGCTTGATGCTCGTGTCCGTGATCCCGGTCGTCTGCTGCCCCTGGCACTCCCCCGCGGCCGCCGTGGACGGTGTGCCGCCGCCGCTGTCCCGCCCCCCGCAGGCCGCCGCGGCGATCACCAGGGTGGCCGTCACGGCCGTACGGCCGATCGCAGATAAACGCATCCCTTTTACCCCTTCCGGAGGGTCTTCTTGAGCGAGTCGGCCGCGCGCCCCGCCAGCCCGGCGAGACCGGTCGGCGCGACGTACATCACCGCGATGATCAGCAGGCCGAAGATGACGCCGGGCGCGGCCTTGTTGACGTCCTGGGAGATGCTCGGCACGAACATCACGAACAGCGCGCCGAACAGCGGGCCGGCCTGCGACCCGAGCCCGCCGACGACGATGCCGGCCAGCAGGGTGATCGAGAGGGTGACCACGAACGAGTCCGGCGAGACGAACCCGATCACCCAGGTGTAGACGCACCCCGCCGCCCCGGCGAACAGCGCGCTCCAGGCGAAGGCGAGCGTCTTGTAGTACGACAGCCGCACGCCCATGACCTCGGCCGCGGCCTCGTTGTCGCGGATGGCGTGCAGGGCGCGCCCCACCCGCGAGCGCAGCAGCCCGGCCGCCAGGCCGAACGCGACGAGCGCCACGGCCAAGGCCAGGAAGTACAGCCACTGGTCCTCTGCCAGGCCGGTCCACGCCGGTGGCGCCGGTTTGGGGAGCGTCAGCCCCATGGACCCGCCGGTCACCTCCTCGAACCGCTTGAGCAGCGGCACCAGGAAGATCGCGATGGCCAGGGTGACGAGGGCCAGGTAGAGCCCGCGCAGCCGCATGGCGGGCAGGCCCAGCGCGAGGCCGAGCAGGAATGCCACCCCGGCCGCGATCGGCAGCGTCACCAGGTGCGGCACGTCCCACCGGGCCAGCGGGATCGCGGTGGCGTAGGCGCCGACGGCGAAGAAGGCGCCGTGCCCGAGCGAGATCTGCCCGGCGTGCCCGACGAGCAGATTCAGCCCGAGCAGCGCCAACGCGTAGACCAGCACCATGGTGAGCTGGAAGACATGGAACGGAACGAGCTGGAACGGCGCGTACACCGCCGCCAAGAGCAGTAACCCCGCGACCGCCCAGCGCCACCGGGCCACGCCCGCACGAGCCCGCGTCACCGCGCCCGCCGCCGATCCGCTGCTCACCGTGGCCGTGGATTCGCCCGTGCTCACCGGAGATTCGTTCATGCCCGCTCCACCACCGCTCGCCCGAACAGGCCCTGGGGCCGTAGCAGCAGGACGCCGAGGATGATGACCAGCGGCACCCCCACCTTGAGGTCGGGCCCGATGGCGCTCACGTACGCGCCGGCCAGGGTCTCGGCGACGCCCACGATGAGCCCGCCCACCACCGCCCCGATCGGGCTGTCGAAGCCGCCGAGCGTGGCCGCGGCGAAGGCATAGATCAGGACGCCGCCCATCATGTTCGGCTCCAGGAACAGCAGCGGGGCCACCAGCACGCCGGAGACCGCGCCGACCGTGGCGGCCAGCCCCCAGCCGAGCGCCAGCGTCCAGCCGACCCGGATGCCCACGAGCCGCGCCGAGTCGGGGTTGGCCGACACCGCCCGCATCCCCAGCCCGATCTTGGTGTGCTGGAAGAGCAGGTACAGCAGCCCCATCACCACCCCGACGACCACGAAGACGCCGAGCGTGGCGAAGCCGACGGTGAGCCCGCCGGCCTCGATCGCGCCGCTCGGGAACGGGTTGGGGAAGTCCTTGATGAGGAACGACCAGATCCAGCCCGCCACCGCGTTGACGAAGATGAACAGCCCCACGGTGACGATCACCACGGTCAGCTCGGGAGCGCCCTCCACCGGCCGGATGATCACGCGTTCGATGAGCATCCCGCCGACGAACGACACCGCCAGGGCCAGCACCAGAGCCGCCCAGAACGGCACGCCGACGGCCATGAACTGCCAGGCGACGTACGCGGAGAACATCGCCAGCTCGCCCTGGGCGAAGTTGACGATCCCGGTGAACCGGTAGATCAGCACGAGGGCCAGGGCGAGGCTGGCGTAGATCGCGCCCGCGCCGAGCCCGACGACGATCTGCTGCAGGAATCCGGCCATCCCTACACCCGGTATCCGAGGTAGGACTGGGCGACCTGCTCGTCCGCCCGGATCCGCGCCGCGGTGCCCGACAGCACGATCCGGCCGGTCTCCAGGACATGCGCCTGCTGGGCGATGCCCAGGGCGAGATGGGCGTTCTGCTCGACGACGACCACGGTGGTGCGCTCCTGTTCGTTGATGGCCCGGACGATGCGGAACAGCTCCCGGGTGACCAGCGGGGCCAGGCCGAGCGACGGCTCGTCCAGCAGGAGCAGCCGGGGCCGCAGCATGAGCGCCCTGCCGAGGGCGAGCATCTGCTGCTCGCCGCCGCTGAGGCTGCCCGCCGCCTGCTTGAGCCGGGGTTTCAGGGCGGGGAAGTAGCCGTAGATCCGATCCAGGTCGGCGTCCACGCCGGACCGCCGTACATAGGCGCCCAGCCGCAGGTTCTCCTCGACGGTCAGCGGCATGAACGTGCCCCGCCCCTCGGGGACGTGCGCCACCCCTCGCCTGGCGAGCGTGTCCGGCGAGTTGCCGAGCAACTCGACGCCGTCGAGCCGGACGCTGCCGCGCCCCTTGACCATGCCCGACAGGGCGCGCAGCAGGGTGGTCTTGCCCGCGCCGTTCGGGCCGAGGATGGCGCCGATCTCCCCCTCGCCGACCGTGAAGCTCACGCCGTGCAGGACCTGCGCGCCCCCGTATCCGGCGTGCAGCTCCGACACCACCAGCTCGTTCATACGGCGGTCCCCAGGTAGGCCTCGATGACGCCGGGGTCGCGCTGCACCTCGGCCGGCGGCCCTTCAGCGATCTTCTTGCCGAAGTCCAGGCAGACGATCCGCTCGCAGGTGCTCATCACGAAGCCCATGTGGTGCTCGACCACGACCACGGTCAGGTCGAGCTCGTCGCGCAGGGCCCGCAGGGTGCCGGCGAACTCGGCCACCTCGGCGGAGTTGAGCCCGTTGACCGGCTCGTCGAGCAGCAGCAGCCGCGGCCGCCCGATCAGCGCCCTGGCCAGCTCGACCCGTTTGAGCGTGCCGAACGGCAGCCCGGCGGCCGGGTGGCCGGCGACCTCGGTCAGCGACAGCCGGGCGAGCATGGCGTCCGCCTCGGCGCGCAGCGTCCGCTCCTCCCGGCCGACGCCCGGCAGGCGCAGGGCCGCGGTGAGGAACCCGGACCGGCCCCGGTGGTGCGCGCCGACCAGCACGTTGTCCCGTACGGAGATGCGCGGGAACAGGCCGAGGTTCTGGAAGGTCCTGGCGATGCCGAGGGCCGCGATGGCGTGCGGGGCGACGGCCAGCAGGTCCGCGCCCTCGTACCGGACGCTGCCCTCGTCGGCGGTGTAGCGCCGGGTCAGGCAGTTGAACAGGGTGGTCTTGCCGGCGCCGTTCGGCCCGATGAGCCCCACCATCTCGCCGGGCGCCACGGAGAACCCGACGCCGTCGAGCGCGGTGATGCCTCCGAAACGGACCGTGAGATCGTGTACTTCCAGCATCCGGCCTCCTGAGGCGCTGCGAGCGGAAGAATGTTCTGAAGTTGGGGTCAGCGTAGGATCCGGCCGTCACCGGCCGCATTGGGTACGGTCACCCAACATGTGAGACGAAGGTTGTCCGCCGAGCACAGCCTCTGTCTCGGACCGGTTACGACCTGTTGACCCGTCCGCAACCGGCATGGATCATCCCGGACATGTCCAGTGGTTCCAGCATGGAAACGTTCACTGGTGCGGCGCCCGTACGTGCCGAACGCGCGCGGATCCTCGCCGAGTTGCTCGCGGACCTCGACGGACTGGCGGCCACGGCGGTCGCCACGATGCGCACCGAGATCCCCGCCTACGCGGCGCGGGAGGAGGCGTTCCTGGCCGACGTGCGCGACCAGGTGGCGCGCCACTACCGCAGCAAGCTCGCCGTGCTGCTCGAAGACAGGACGGTGACCCTGGACGACATCGCCTTCGTCCGCCGGTCGGCGATGCGCCGGGCCCGCGCCGGGCTGGCCCTGGCCGACTACATCAACGCCTTCCGCGTCGGCCAGCAGGTCTTCTGGGAGTCGGTGCTCTCCCGGGCCGGCCACTCGCCCGCCGGGCACGAGGCCGCGCTCGCGCTGGCCGCCCCGCTGATGCGCTACTGCGACTTCGCCAGCACGCACGCCGCGAACGCGTACATGGAATTCCAGCAGTACGCGGCCGCGGAGGCGGTGCGGGAGAGCCGGGACCTGCTGGAGACGCTGCTGGCCGGCACGCTGCCGACGCGCGGGCCGCAGCTCGCGGCGGCGCAGGCGCACGGGCTCGCGCCGGACGCGCGCACCTCGGTGCTCGTGGTCGTCGCGGTCGTGCTCGGGCTGCGCGGCGCCGTGCCCCGCGGCCCCGACCGGGGCGCCGACGCCCGGCACGCGGCCTGCGCGGCCATCGCCAGGACCGGCGGGCACGGCGCGCGGACCCTGTCGGTGGTGCGGCAGTCGGAGATCGTCGCCGTCCCCGTGCTCGGCCAGGGCGGCGACCCCGGCGAGCTGTGCGACCGGCTGCAGGAGCTGCGCGAGACGCTGCTCGCGGAGGGGATCGTGCTGGCGATGGGCATCAGCACGGTCAGCACGGACCTCGCCCTGATCCCGCAGGCCTACCAGGAGGCCCGCGCGGTGCTGGACTTCCTGTCGGAGGACGGCGGCGTGGCCGCGCTCCCCCGGATCACCCCGTTCCAGTATCTGGCGCTGCGCGCCGACGACACCGCCCGCCACCTGGTCGATCCCCGGATCACCGCGCTGCTGGACGAGGACCGGGCCCGCGGCGGCGTGCTCACCGCCACCATCCGCGCCTTCGCCGCCGCCGACCTGAACCTGCGCACCGCCGCCGAGCGGCTGCAGATCCACCCCAACACGGCCCAGTACCGGCTGCGCCGCATCCAGGAGCGGACCGGGCGCAGCCTGCGCCGGATCGACGACCTCGTCGAACTGCTCGTGGCCATCGCACTGCAGGACTCGCTGCCCCCAGGCACAATCCGCGGCGGAAAAGACTGGCCACCGTGACCAATGAGGACTCCGGGATGCCGGACGTACGGTCAGTGCCATGAACCTCGCCGACCGGCTCCACTCCTCCGCCGAGCGACTCGGTGAACGGGCGGCGATCACGCTGGACGAAGCGGTGCTCACCTACGGCGCGCTGGAGCTGATGACGGCGCGGGTCGCCACCCTGCTGCGCCGGCGCGGCGTCGGCGTCGGCGACCGGGTGGCGGTCATGCTGCCGAACGTCCCCGAGTTCGCCGCCGTCTACTACGGGGTGCTGCGGATCGGGGCCGTGGTGGTCCCGATCGATCCGCTGCTGCGCAAACGCGAGATCGCCTCGTACGTGATGGACTGCGGGGCCAGGCTGCTGATCGCCTGGCACGCGTTCGCGGAGGCCGCCGAGGCGGGGACGGCCGGCACCCGTACCGACTGCTTCTTCGTGGTCCCCGACGAGTTCCGCAGGCTGCTGCGCGGTCTGCCCGCCGAGGCCGAGGTCACCCCCAGGGCCGACGGTGACACGGCGGTCATCCACTACACCGCCGGCACCACCGGCCGGGCCAAGGGCATCGAGCTGACCCACGGCAACCTCGGTGGCAACGCCGCGACCGTGGCCCGCATGCACGCGCTCGGCGTGGACGACGTGGTGCTCGGCGCGCTGCCGCTCTACCACTCCTTCGGGCAGACGTGCTCGCTCAACGCCACCGTGCACGCCGGCGCGCGGCTCACGCTGATGCGCCGCTTCGACGCGAGCCGGGCCCTGGAGGTCATGCGGCGCGACGGCGTCACGGTCTTCCAGGGCGTGCCCACCATGTACATCGCGCTGCTGGACCATCCGGGGGCCTCGGACCTGTCACTGCTGCGGGTGTGCGTCTCCGGCGGCGCGCCGCTGCCGCTGGACGTGCTGCGCGCCTTCGAGGTCCGCTTCGGCTGCCCGATCGTGGAGGGGTACGGCCTGAGCGAGACCTCCGCGGTGGCCGCCACCAACCGCAGCGGCGACGGCCGCCGGGCGGGCTCGGTCGGCTGGCCGGTCCGGGGCATCGAGATGCGGGTGGTGGACGAGGCCGGCGGCGAGGTGCCGTACGGCGAGATCGGCGAGATCGTCATCCGGGGGCCGAACGTGATGAAGGGCTACTGGAACAACCCGGCCGCGACCGCCGAGGCCATCCGCGACGGCTGGTTCCATACCGGCGACCTCGGCAGGGTGGACGGCGACGGCTTCTTCTTCCTGGTCGACCGCCGCCGCGACGTGATCATCCGGGGTGGGTACACGGTCTATCCGCGCGAGGTGGAGGAGGTGCTGTACGAGCATCCCGCCGTACGGCAGGCGGCGGTCATCGGCGTGCCCCATCCGGAGCTCGGGGAGGAGATCGCGGCCGTGGTGTCCCTGCGGGGGGCGGTCGGGGCCGACGAGCTGCGCGCCTTCGTCCGGGAGCGGGTGGCGGCCTACAAGTATCCCCGGCGCATCTCCTTCGCCGACGAGCTGCCGGTCAGCCCGACGGGCAAGATCCTCAAGCGCGCCATCACCATGCACTGAGGTGCCCGGGTTCTCGGTGAGCCGTCGTCCGAACGATGGGGAGGAACTGTCGCCGGACGGCCGTAAGATCACCCGAGACAATATGACATCGGGTCAGATTTCTCCTTACGCGGAGGTATCAAGGAAGTGGCGAAGGTCACGCTCGGTGAGCGGGCGCGTTACTGGTTCGACAACACGATGTCCAGGGGCACCGCGTCGCTGATCGGCTGGCTGGCGGTGGTGTCGCTGGGTCTGATCGTCATGGTGGCGGCGCTCACGCTGTGGCTGGCGCCCAACGAGCCCGAGGGCGTGGCCCACGCGGGTGAAGTGCTCTGGATCGCGCTCATGCACGCGCTCACCCCGAGCCGAGTGGCCAGCGACAAGGGCTCGGTGGCGTACATGCTCGTGATGTTCGCCGGCTCGCTGGGCGGGTTGTTCATTGTGAGCATGCTCGTCGGGCTGCTGTCGAACGGCTTGAAGCAAAAGGTGGACCGCCTGCGCAGGGGACGGTCGGTGATCGTGGAGTCCGGGCACACGGTGGTGCTCGGCTGGTCCGACCAGGTGTTCACGATCGTGGCCGAACTCGTCAAGGCGAAGGCCAGCCAGAAGGGCTCGGTCATCGCGATCCTGGCCGACCGCGACAAGCTGGCCATGGAGGAGGACATCCGCGAGCACGTCGGCGACCTCGGCAGGACCCGGCTGGTCTGCCGCACCGGACGGCCCACCGAGCCGCACGACCTCGCGCTGCTGAACCTGGCGGCGGCCCACTCCGTCGTCGTGCTCTCGCCCGGGGGCGAGGACCCGGACGCGCACGTCATCAAGATCCTGCTCGCGCTGGCCAAACGCGACGGCGTCCACCCGCCCGTGGTGGTCGGTCTCACCTCCAGCCGCAACGCCGCCGCCGCCCGCCTGGCCGGCGGCCCGGACGTGCACCTGGTCGACTCCGACGACACCGCCTCGCGGCTCATCGTGCAGTCCTCCCGCCAGTCAGGCATGTCCGTCGTCTGCATGGACCTGCTCAACTTCGACGGCGGCGAGATCTACCTGCGCACCCCGAAGAAGCTCGTGGGAGTCACGTACGGGGAGGCGCTGCACGCGTACCAGACCGCCTCCGTGATCGGCCTGCGCCGGCCGTCCGGCGTCGTGCTGAACCCGGCCATGGACACCGTCATCAACGCCGACGACCAGGTCGTCGTCATCGCGCACGACGACTCGCACGTCCGCCTGGCGACCGGCGAGCCGTCCGTGGACGAGTCCGCCATGGTCGCGGCCGGGAAGGCGCCCGCGGAGCCGGAGCGCACGCTGCTGCTCAACTGGAACGGCCGGGCCGAGCAGATCATCCGCTACCTCGACGGCTATGTCGCACCCGGCTCGGTCCTGGAGATCTCCACCGACCACCCCAAGGCCGGGGCGAACCTCGCCGGGCTGCGCAACCTCGTCGTGAACGTCAAGGACTGCGACACCACCGACCGGTTCGCCCTGGAGGCGCTCGGCGTCGGCCTCTTCCAGCACGTCATCGTGCTGTCCGACGACCGCTTCGAGGCCCGGCACGCCGACACGCGCACGCTCATGACGCTGCTGCAGTTACGCGACATGCAGAGCGTGCTGGGCGAGCACTACTCGATCGTCAGCGAGATGCACGACGAGAGCAACCGCGCCCTGGCCGAGGTCACCGAGGCCGACGACATCGTCATCAGCGACACCGTCATCGGCCTGCTGCTGGCCCAGCTCGCCGAGAACCGGCACCTGGCGGACGTGTTCGGCTATCTCTTCGACTCGCGCGGCTCGGAGATCTACCCGCGCCCGGCCGGCGGCTATGTGAAGACGGGCACGAAGGTGTCGTTCTCCACGGTCGTGGAGTCGGCGCGGCGTCAGGGCGAGACGGCCATCGGCTACCGCGACGCCGGCGCCCGCAACGACCCGCCGCACTACGGCATCGTCCTGAACCCCAGCAAGACGGACCCGATCGTCCTGGGGGAACACGACTCGGTGATCGTCCTCGCCGAACACTGAGCCCGCTCTTGAGGTGGACCCGCTACGGAAAAGGGGCATTTATGGCCATCGACTTCACTCTGGCTCCGGAGCATGAGGAGATCCGCCGGCGGGTCCGTACGTTCATCCAGGAGGTGGTGATCCCCGCGAGCGCGGAGCTGAGCGCCGAGGGCGACCGGGACGGTTACCTGCGCGGCATCTTCGCGCTCCGCGAGCGGGCCAGGGCCGAGGGACTGTGGCTGCCGCACATGCCCGAGGAGTGGGGCGGCATGGGCCTGGGGCACGTGGAGCTGGCCATGGTGCAGTCCGAGGCGGCCAAGACCCGGCTCGGGCCCTGGGTGCTCAACTGCAGCGCCCCCGACGAGGGCAACATGCACACCCTGCTGCACTGGGCGAACGACGAGCAGAAGGAGCGCTATCTGCGCCCCCTGCTGGACGGTGTGCGGATGTCCTGCTTCGCGATGACCGAGCCCGAGGTGGCCGGCTCCGACCCGACCCTCATCCGCACCCAGGCCGTCCAGGACGGCGACGAGTGGGTGATCAACGGCCACAAGTGGTTCATCTCGAACGCCCGCCGGGCCAGTTTCGCCATCCTCATCGCCAGGACCGAGCTCGACGTGCCGGAGGGCGCCCGGGGCGCGAACACCGCCTTCCTCATCGACCTGCCGCAGGAGGGCTGGAACGACGTCCGCGAGGTCGAGACCATGCACGGCTCGACCGGCCACAGCGAGATCGTCATCACCGACCTGCGCGTCCCTGACAGCCAGGTCCTCGGCGGCCGCGGCAACGGCCACCGCCTCGGCCAGTACCGCCTGGGCCCGGCCCGGCTGGCCCACTGCATGCGCTGGATCTCCCAGGCGGAGACTGCCCTGGACATGATGGTCGACCGCGCCCTCAACCGCTACAGCCACGGCTCGCTGCTGGCGGAGAAGCAGGGCATCCAATGGCTCATCGCCGACTCCGCCATGGAGCTCTACCAGTGCAAACTCATGGTCCTGCACGCCGCATCCAAAATCGACAAGGGTGAGGACTTCCGCACCGAGGTCTCCATGGCCAAACACTTCGTCGCCAACAGCCTCAACCGCATCATCGACCGCGCCATCCAGGTGCACGGCGCCCTGGGCTACTCCACGGACACGCCACTGGCGAACATGATGCAGCACGCCCGCTGGGCCCGCTTCGCCGACGGCGCCGACGAGATCCACCAGATGCGCATCGCCGAACGCACCATAGCCGCCTACCAGGCCACCGGCTCCACCAACGCCGCCACCGGCGGCCTCCCCCTCTGACGATCGGCACCTCACAGCAGAATTCGGCGCCCTTCACCGGACTCTACAAAAAGAACGTCACCACAATGAAAATGCCAAAAATAGCAACCCAGGAAAGCCAGCCCAAAAAAATCTCCCGATATCCATCTTGAGCCATTCCCACCACCCCCACGACGGCAAGCACAAAGCAGGCCACGGGAGCGCCTAAATACAATCCGAGAGAAAAGCTCGTAAAAACTACAATGGCCAGGGAGGCAACAAAGGACATATAAAATCCAAGAGTTACTTTTGCGACCCTTGTGACAATCATTCACACTCCTCTGCTTCGGTATCTAAGTCACATTGGAGCATATGGGCGATCATCCTTGACCACCCACTGTCCCAGCGCGTCAATCAGCCCGCACCGAACATCCCGTTGGCCTGCGGATCCAAGCTGTTGCAGGTACGCGGCACCGCCTGCTGCCGCACCCCGAGCGTGAACGTCAGCAACGGCGAAACCGCCGTCGAAGACACCGCCCCCTCCAAGCGGCTCCTGCGCCTCTACCCGCGCTACCGCAAGACGTCCGACGGCCCACTCGTCATCGCCGAGATCGGCATCGACGCCATCAGAAAAGACTGTCCCCATGCCGACGCCTGGCTCACCGCTGTCAATACAGGTCTCACGAGGCAGCGGTGACAAGGCGATCCGCAAATTCATTTCGACATATCACCTCAAGTGTTGAACGATCACTATGAGTGGATGTGTCAGGGTAGATCGTCTTAACGCTTCGGGGAGAGCCCCCGACTCAAGCCTTGGTTCCTGGCCTCGTCGGGGTGAGGCCGCAGGATCGCAGGGTCTCGTCCAACCGGCGCACGTAGGTGGTGGCCGCCCAGGGCTCCAGCCGGGCCCGCGCCTGGTCGATCTCGCCGACGAGCCGGGCCGAGCTGTGCTGCCTGGTGATGTGGGCGGCCTCGGTGAGTCTGGCCGCCGCCTCGGGGATCTCCTTGGCCAGGGTCATGGCGCTGGAGTATCGGGCGAGCACCAGCCCATGCTCTCTCCTGAACTTCGAGTCATGCTCGGCCAGATAGCGCTCGGCCGCTTTCAGGGCGTCTCTGGGCTGATTCAGCTGGATCAGCAAGGCGGACCTTCTCGATTCCACCGCAGCCGGCGAGACCCAGGACAGAAACGCCGGTTCGTTGTCCTTCGGCGCCCCTGCCGACCCGCGCGCGTTCTCATGTGCGCGGGCGCTCTCCGCGGCTTCACCCTTGGCGGCGTGGGCGAGCGACAGCAGCGATTGGTGGAGTGGGACCAGAAGCTTGCTCGGGGATCGGGCGGCCCAGCTCTCCAGGGCGAAGGCATGGTCGAAGACGGCGGCAGTCCGGTTCTGATCGGCCGCCACCCTCCCCAGCCAGTAGTGCATGTAGCCGATCAGGGTCGAGTCGCCGAGGTCGAGTGCCGCGCGCAGCCCGTCGCGCAGCGATTGCTCGGCCGTCGGATGATCGAGCAGGTCGTAGGCGAGGTAACCGGCCAACTGCGACAACTGCGCATGCGTATCGAGCAACCGGTCGCGGAGGCAGGACGCCATCGACTCGCGTGCGAGGAGCCTTCCCACTGCCGCTCGCTGAGCGTTGACCACCGGTAGCAGCGTGGCAGGGCCGGACAGTTCGTCAGCCCGCCGTGCGTGCGACACCAGCTTCTCGAAGGTTCGTATGCCGGTCTCGTCGATCCGCCAGGTGCTGCGGAGCATTCCGGACAGCCGCTCCTCTTCGTCAGGGGTGAGGATGCGCAGCAGGCCGAGCGCTTGGCTGCCGCCGAAGACCAGGGCCAGTTCGAAGAGCAGTTCCCGTCGTTTCACGTCGGTCTCCTCGATGTCGATGGCGCGCAGCAACCGCACGCACGCCGGCGCGTCCCATGCTGTCCTGCCCGAGGAGGTGAGTCCCGCATCGGTCTCCGGGGTGACACGATTGTCGCGATCCGGCCGGGTGGGCTGGTTGATGTCGAGATGACGGAAGTCCGCGTCGCTGATCAGGGTGCGATCGGCGGCGTCGTACGAGGCCATGACCTCGGCGGACAGCAGACTCCGGGATGCGGTCTGATAGATCTCGGCCAAAGTGGCGAGCAGCCGGGCCGGTGGTCGGCGACCCGTTTGCGCCCAGCCTTCGTAGTCGTACAGGCGTGAATCGCGCAGGGCGGCGGTGCCCGCCGGGTCGGCGTCGTTGACCAGGGCCACCACGTCGGCCCCCGTGCGACCGTGCGCCAGCCGATACAGCCGCAACGGGCTCACCTCGTGCGTGAGCGCGAGCACCTCGGCGATCTGATCCCAGGTGAAACCCTTCTCACGAAGTCGCTTGCTCCAAGAGCGAGCCTGCAGCAGCGCTCGATAGCTTTCGCCGGACATCCACCCCACCTCCATCCCTGAATCCTCCACTCACAGTAAAGGAATGATGACGCTCCGAGATGATGAAAGGGCTGGGATTCCAGCCGGCAGCGGGGCCAGATCACGGCTATGGGCAGATTCGAGCAGTTCAGCAGCGGTGTCCGCTGGGTACCCCGTGGAGATGGGGTGGGGATCCACCTGGTGCGGCGGACGGGACAACGTAGGGACCAGAAGTCGAACCCCTATGTGTCCACGGAGAGCCACCAGTGCACAACATCACCGAACGGGCGAACGTACCCCTGCTCATCCCCCGGCAGCACGAGCAGGACCCGAGCCCGAGCCCGTGCGGCCAGTCTGGCCCGTCCGGCCCGGTCCTCCGCGAGCACATCGACGCGATGATCGACCTCCATCCCGGCGGCCTGACCTGGCGACGCACCTTCCCCGGCACCCTCGACCAGGTCCCACGCGCCCGCCACTTCACCCGCTACCTGCTGGCCGACTCCGACCACCGCCACGACGCCGAGTTGATCGCCGGCGAACTCGCCGCGAACGCCGTCCGGCACACCGCCAGCGGCCGCCCCAAGGGAACCTTCATCGTCGAGCTCACTCGTACGACGGCCACGACCACCATCGCGGTCTACGACTGCGGCTGGGGCGGCGTCCCCCGTTTCGGCAGGCTCTTCGGGATAGACGCGGAGTGCGGCCGAGGGCTCGCCATCGTCGCCGCACTCGCCGACCAGTTCGGGTACGAAGGCAACGAGGAGATAGGGCACCAGGTATGGGCGCGCATGGTCCAGCCCAGCGGCTGATCAGAAGGAAGCACATCGGCGAACGCGAGTTCTCCGCCTTCATCACCGCCACGGCCGAGCGCGAGCTACGCGGCCAGATCCTGGACGACTACCTGGCGGACCACGAACGCCGCAAAGGCCCGATCTCGAAGCGGGCGCAGGACCGGGCCCGCCAGATCTTCGACGAGGCGTTCGCGGACTACGCAAAGGACGACTGAACGGATCAGGAGGTTTTGCCGGGGCGGTGATCGACGACGTGGTCGCTGCGGCCCGGGTAGGACATGATGAGCAGCCGCGAGGCGCCCTCTCCCTCCCCTTTCCAGAGGATCTGGCTCAGGTGGACGCGGATCCGGTAGTGGCCCTTGCCGTGGGCGGCGAGGTCCGGGAGCGGGGCGCTGCCCAGCCCGTCGCTCAGGACGATGCTGCCGTCCGGGCTGTGGTAGCCGACCTCGACGACATGTGCCCAGCCCTTGGTCTCCATCGGCGGGCGGCGGGCGTACGTCTCGATGGTGACGCAGGAGCGCAGGGAGGTGCTGGCGAAGACGATGAGGTGGCCGGAGGCGGAGGCGACCAGGTCGTTCTCCTGCGCGCGGTCCATCAGGTCGTCCTCGAAGGGGTCTACCTCGGCTCCCTCTTCGTACGCCTGAAGGGGCAGTTCCGGCCAGATGGGACTCTTCACCACCGTCGCCTTCACGGGCTTGATCAGGGGGCGATGGCGGGGCACCTTGGCGCATTTGCGCTGCTCTGCCGCCTCCCAGGCCAGCAGCTCGCGCTCCTCGGCCTCGGCCGCCGCCTTCAGCGTGGCGGCGGCGCGGGGGCAGATGCTCGTCAGGAGGGTCGCCAGGTCCGCCGGGTCCAGACCGTCGCTCTCGCGGAGCCCGGCCAGCTCACGCGGGTCGGCGCGGGTGTAGACGCCGCACAGGCGGTGCCCGTGGACGATCAGCAGGCCGTCCGGCATGCCCTGCGCGAACGACGGCTTGCCTGATGTGCGCACCTCGCACACGAACGCCCGCTCACTGGTCATCGCCGGAACCGAGGGGTCCCACCGCCGGGCCTCTTCCGCCCGCTCGCAGACTCTTGCCGTGGTGACGGGCCCGGGCGCGTGGTCCGACACCGGGAGGAGGATGAGCACCGCGATCGCGACCGTACCGGCGAGCGCCGACCTTACCGGTCCGTGAAGGCCGCGTCCGGACGCTGGCTCCTCCCGCCGGGTCCCGAGCTCGTGCGCGGTACGGGCCACCCATACCAACCCGAACACCTCGATCGCCTGGTTACCGATCGAGAACCAGTAGAAGGCGGTAAGGCCGGCCGGGGCGAGGAGGGAAAAAGCCGCCGAAAAGAAGAAATCCGCGACCAGCACCGCTCCCGACCACACCGTGGCCCGGCTCCACCGGCCGTCCCCCGCCTGGGCGGCCAGCGTCAGCACCATCCAGACGAGCCACGGCACCCCGAACAGACGGAGTGAGCCGACGTCGAACACCATGGTCGCGAGCCCGGTCACCGGAACGCACACCCCCGCCACCAGCGCGAACGTCCGCACCGCCGTCGAGGCCCGGTTGAGCACCCGGTAGAGCAACACCACCAGAGCCACCCCCAGGGCGTCCTCCAGGAGGTCGACCCACCACGGCGAGGGGACGAACTCGAAGACCAGCGACACGTACAGGACGGCCCGCAGGAGGCGGGCGTCCCTGGCCGGCTCGACCTTTCCCCTCATGGACCGCCCACGCAGGATCTGCCACAGCCCCCAGCCCTGCAACACCCCCAGTGCCACCATCGGCAGCACCGTCGCCCACCCGCCAGGGCCGTCGCCGACGACACCGGTGGGGAGCCAGAGGTGGCCGACGTCATCGCTCACCACGGCGACGGCAGCCGACACGATGACCGCGGCGACGTATCCCCCGGCCACCACGGCGGCGACCCAGCCGAACCTGTAGCGGCGCATCGGTCACTTCCTCGCATTCCGGGCAGGGGGCGCCCCACCCTAGCGAAGATCAAGTCCTACACTGGCGCCGTACGGAGGAGGGTGGATGGGGATCATCGGAGTGGGGGTCGTGCTGACGGACCCGCAGGGGCGGATTCTGCTGGGCGAGCGGATCAAGGCCGGTGAGGAGCCGTCCTGGTGCCTGCCGGGCGGCGCGGTGGAGCCGGGCGAGACCTTCGAGGCCGCCGCCGTACGCGAGCTGGAGGAAGAGACCGGCATCGGGGACGGCGGCCCGCCGAGGGTGACGGCGGTGATCATCGACCACCCCGACGGCGTCGTACGGGTTACGGCAGCGGTGGTCATGGACACCGGCCGACGGCAGGACAGCGAGCCGCAGTCCGTACCTCATACGAACGAGTCCGGCAGTCGGCCGCGCGTGACCGAGCCGGAGGTGTTCCGGTCGTGGCGCTGGTTCGGTCCGGACGAGTTGCCCGCGCCGCTGTTCGCCGCGACCGCCCAGGTGCTGGAGGCCGTGCCGGCGACCCGGTACCGGGTGGTGAGCTGAACCGGCCGCTCGCGCCGTACGTCAGTCAGGTCATGACAGTTCGGATATTCGCCGCGCTCGCGCTGGTGGTGGCCTTTCTGACGGTCGGTGGCGTCGGTACGGCGTTCGCCTGCTCCTGCGCTGACCGCACGCCCCAGGAGCGGATGCGGGACGCCGACGCCGTCTTCACCGCGACTGCCGCGAGCGTCCGGGTCGACGAGAAGATGCTGGACGGCGGCCAGGTCACCGCTGCCCTCCACGTCGACCACGTCTACAAGGGCGCTTCTAGCCGCGAGATCGAGGTGGTCACCCAGGCGCAGTCAGCCGCCTGTGGTTTCGACTTCGTCGTCGGCAGGCGTTATCTGATCTTCGCCAGGAGCGCCGAGGCCGGCCTGACCACCACGCTCTGCTCGGGCAACAGGGACGTGCCGGCCGGCGACCGGCCGCTGCGCCCTTCGGCGCAGACCGACGGGTTCGCGCCGCTCGAACCCGAGCTGATCACCGCCCTGGGCACCCCGCGCCGGCCCGACCCCACCCAGCGGCCGGACGACACACCGACCGCCACCGCCACCCAGCGGCCGGAAAGCACTCCGACCGCCACCGTACGACCGGACAGCACCCCGGCCGCTGCCCTCCGACCGGACAACACTCCGGCGGGTGAGCAGGGCTCGGGCGGCACGGCGGCGCTGGTCGGCCTGGTCGTGGTGGCGGTCGTACTGATGACAGGTCTGGGGTGGACGATCAGGAGGTTCCGGCGCGCGGGCTAAAATCGCAGCATCCCGCAGACCCGAAACGAGTGATCCGCCGTGTCCCATATCGCGATGGTGGGCATCCCCGCCATCAGCCACATCCTGCCCAGTCTGGAGATCATCCGGGAATTGGTGGCGCGCGGCCACCGGGTGACGTACGCCAACGACCCGAGGGTGGCCGACGTGATCACGGCCACCGGCGCCGAGCTGGTCCCGTACACCTCGACGCTGCCCGTCACCGACGACGACTGGCCGGAGGACCCCATCGCCGCGATGGGCGTCTTCCTTGAGGACAACATCCAGCGGTTCCCCGGCTTGAAGGCCGTGTACGACGACGACCCCGCCGACCTCTACCTGTACGACATCGGCGGGTACGCGGGCCGGGCCCTCGCCGAGTCGCAGGGCAGGCCCGTGGTGCAGCTCTCCCCCTCGATGGTGGCCTGGAAGGGTTACGAGGAGGAGGTCGCCGCTCAGATATGGGCGTTGCCGGGCGCCTCGGCGTACCGGGCGAGATTCGCCGAGTGGCTGGTCGAGGCCGGGGCCACGACCACGGACATGGACCGCTTCTCCGGCCACCCCCCGCGCTGCCTGGCCACGATCCCCCGTGCCATGCAGCCGCACGCCGATCAGGTGGATCCGGACGTGGTGTCGTTCGTCGGCCCGTGTTTCGGCCCGCGGACGGACCAGGGCGGCTGGACCCGTCCGGACGGCGCCGCGAACGTGCTGCTGATCTCGCTCGGCTCGACCTACACGCGGCAGCCGGAGTTCTACCGCAACTGCCTGGCCGCGTTCGGCGACCTGCCCGGCTGGCACGTGGTGCTGCAGATCGGCAAGCACACCCCGGTGGCGGAGCTGGGCGACATCCCGGCCAACGTCGAGGTGCACTCCTGGGTGCCGCAGCTCGCGATCCTGGAGCAGGCGGACGCGTTCGTCACGCACGCGGGGATGGGCGGCAGCAGCGAGGGGCTGTCCACCGGCGTGCCGATGATCGCCGTACCGCAGGGCGTTGACCAGTTCATGAACGCCGATCGCCTGGTGGAGCTGGGCGTGGCCCGCCGCCTCGACACCGCCGACGCGACCGCGGAGGCGCTGCGGTCGGCGCTGCTGGAGCTCACCACCGACCCGGAGGTGGCCGGCCGCTCGGCGCGGCTGCGCGCCGAGGCGCGGGCCGAGGGCGGCACCACCCGCGCCGCCGACCTCCTGGAGGCCGTGATCGCCTGAAAAGCGAAGCTGACTCGCGGAGCCGAAACGCCAACCGACATATCAGGACAAGCCCGTACGCTGGTGTAACTCTTCCCATGGTCATGCCGACATGCAGATGTGCCCGAGCCCCACGACCCGGAGCCGCGGCGGATCCGGACCCGCCGCGACTTCGCCGACGAGCTGACCCTGCTGCGCGAACGTGCCGGGCTGACCGTCCGCCAGGTGGCGGCCCAGGTGGGCGTCCAGGGCGCGCACAGCACGATCGGTGACTGGTTCGCCGGGCGAGGGCTGCCGTCCCCCAGCTCTCGTGAGCTGCTGTTCCAGGTGCTGCACGTCTGCGGGGAGAACGACCCGGCACGGCTCGACGACTGGCTGACCGGCTGGCGGCAGGCCCGGCGCGGCCGTGACGCCCGCCGGACCGGCACCTCGCCGTACCTCGGCCTGGCCGCCTTCCAGCCGGAGAACGCCGCCTGGTTCTTCGGCCGCGCCGACCTGACCGAGAGCCTGGTCGCCCGGGTGCACGCGCTTCGCGAGCGCGGCGGCGGCATCCAGGTCGTGGTCGGCCCGTCAGGATCCGGCAAGTCCTCGCTGATCGGCGCCGGTCTGCTCGCCGAGCTAAAGCTGGAGCTGGGGCCGGGGCCGGGGCCGGGGCCGGGGCTGGGGGTGGTCCGGACGCCGGGGGCCGAGCCCATGAAGGCGCTCACCGGCCTGGAGGGCCCGGTGATCGTGTTCGACCAGTTCGAGGAGCTGTTCACCCTGTGCCAGGACGAGAGCGAGCAGCGCGGCTTCGTCGCCGCGGTGCACTCCCTGTCCCGGCGTCACGTCGTCGTGCTCGGGCTGCGCTCCGACTTCTACACCCAGGCGCTGAGCCACCCGGAGCTGGTCGCGGCCATCACCGAGGGGCAGCTCACGGTGGGGCCCATGGGCGAGGCGGATCTGCGGGCGGCCATCACCGAACCGGCCCGCAAGGCGGGGCTCGACCTCGAAGCGGGCCTGGTGGACCTGATCCTGAAGGACCTGGTCCCGGCGGCGGGCGCGCTGCCGCTGCTGTCGCACGCGTTGTACGCCACCTGGCGGCACGGCCGAGGCTCGACCCTGGCCATCGTCGACTACCAGGCGGCCGGTGGCATCGGCGGCGCGATCGCGGTCAGCGCCGACACCGCCTGCGCCGAGCTGACCGAGCCGCAGCGGGCGCTGGCCCGGCGGCTGCTGCTGCAGTTGGTGCACGTGGCCGAGGACACCGCCGACACCCGCCGCCGCGTGGCCAGGCACCTGATGCCCGAAGGCGCGGAGGAGGTTCTGGGCCGCTTCATCGCCCAGCGCCTGCTCACCGCCGACGACGGGATCGTCGAGATCAGCCATGAGGCCCTGCTCACCGCCTGGCCGCTGCTGCGTTCATGGCTGCGGGAGGACCGGGCGGCGCTCCTGGCCGGTCGGCGGCTCGCCGCGGACGCCGCCGCCTGGCAGCGAGAG
The DNA here is from genome assembly GCF_035920485.1 of Nonomuraea glycinis. Taxonomy (GTDB): domain Bacteria; phylum Actinomycetota; class Actinomycetes; order Streptosporangiales; family Streptosporangiaceae; genus Nonomuraea; species Nonomuraea glycinis. Next base: position 4,604,409 of record NZ_CP109166.1, on the reverse strand, counting down.
GGACGCGACCCGGCCTCGCTCTACCGAGGCACCCGGCTGGCCGCGGCCCGGGAGTGGAGCGCGACGACGAGTCACCCGCCCGGCTCGCTCGCCGCCGAGTTCCTCGACGCCTCCGCCGCTCTGGCGCACCGGCAGGACGAAGCCGCCCGCGCCGGCGCCCGCAGGCTCAAACGGCTGCTGGCCGGCCTGGCCGTACTGCTGGTGCTGGCCTGCCTCAGCGGGATCGCCGCGCTCGACTCCGCCACGACCGCCCGCGAGGAGCGCGACATCGCGCTGTCCCGGCAGATCGCCCAGCAGGCGTCCACCGTCCGGGCCGCCGACCCGGCGCTGGCCGCCCGGCTCGCGCGGGCCGCCTACGCGCTGTCGCCCACCAGGGAGGCGCGCGGTGAGCTGCTCAGCGCCTTCGGGATGCCGTTCAACATCCGCGTGAGCGGTCACACCGACTACGTGCACGACATCGAGTACGCCCCGGGCGGCCGGATCCTGGCCAGCGCGGGCAAGGACCGGACCGTGCGGCTGTGGGACCTGACCGTTGCGCACCGGCCACGGCCGCTCGCCGTGCTCACCGGGCACACGGGCGAGGTCGTCGCGCTCGCCTTCAGCCCGGACGGGCGGACGCTGGCCGGCTCCGGCACCGACGGCACCATCCGCCTGTGGGACGTGGCCACCGCCCGGCCGGTGATGACGCTGCCCGGCGGCGGCGCGGTCCACGCGCTGGCCTTCAGCCCGGACGGGCGCCTGCTGGCCGGCGGGCACGCCGACGGCGTCATCTCGGTGCGAGAGGCGGCCACGGGCCGGCCGGTGGCCACGCTACGCGGGCACCGGGGCCCGGTCCGGCGGCTCGCGGTGCACGGCCACCTCCTGGCCAGCGCCGGACACGACGGCACGGCCCGGCTGTGGGACCTGGCCCGTCTCCGCCCGCTGACCACGCTGAACGGCCACACGGGCAAGGTCATGGCGGTCGCGTTCAGCCCGGACGGCCGGCGCCTGGTCACCGCGGGCGAGGACGGCACGCCCCGGCTGTGGAAGGTCGCCGAGCCCCTGCGCCCACGGCTCCAGGCCAGACTGACCGGCCACCGGGGGGTGGTGTACGGAGCCGCGTTCGCGCCGGACGGACGGACCGTCGCCACCGCGGGCGACGACAACACCGCCCGCGTCTGGGACGCCGCCGACGGCCGGCCGCTCCAGGTGCTCAGCCCGCACCCGGGAGCGCCGATCGACACCGGGACGGTGTCCGACGTCGCCTTCAGCCCGGACGGGCACACCCTCGCGACCGGCTCCTACGACCACCTGCTCCGGCTGTGGGACTTTCCCGGCACCGCCCTGCTGAGCGTCGGGCGCACCCGCCCGATCTGGGCCGCGCCCGACGGCCGTACCGTGGTGACCGGGAACGGGGACCGAGTCGTGCGCTGGGACCTCAGCGATCCCCACCACCCGGTGGGCCGGATGCTCGCCGGCACCGAGGGGCTGGCCAAGCTGTCCGCCGACGGATCGCTCATGGTCACCGCGGCCACGGGCGGCCGGATCCGGCTGTGGAGCCTCTCCGGGGCCGCTCCCCGGCTCCTGGCGACCATGAAAGGCGCCGCGACCCCGCCGGACAGCGCCGAGTTCAGCGCCGACCGGCGGGTGCTCACCGTCACCGCCACCCGCGACTACGTGATCCGGACCTGGGACATCAGCGATCCCGCCCACCCCCGGGCGACCGAGCCGCTCACCGGCCACACCGGCTTCGTCAACGCCCTCGCCTTCGCCCCCTCCGGACGCCTGCTCGCCTCGTTCGGGTACGACCGGACCGCCCGGCTGTGGGATCTCACCGATCCGGGCAGGCCCGTACCGGTGGCCGTGCTGCGCGGTCACGGCAACGCCGTGTACAACGGCGCGTTCAACCCGGACGCCACGATCCTGGCCACGGTCGGCCAGGACACCACGGTGCGCCTGTGGGACGTCGCCCGCCCCGCGCGACCGGCCTCCCTGGCGGTCCTGAACGGCCATGGCAACTACGTCGACTCGCTCGCCTTCCGTAGCGACGGCCAGCTGCTCGCGACCGGGGGCGGGGAGTCCGCCGTGCACCTCTGGGACGTCACCGACCCGCGCGCCCCTGCCCGCTGGGCGACCCTCACCGGCGGCGACGGCCCGCGGGTCGGGCTGCTGTTCGCGGGCCGCCTGCTGATCGGCGGCGGCGCCGACCGACCCGCCCAGGTGTGGAGCACCGATCCGGCCCGCGCCGACGCGGACGTCTGTGCCAGGGCGCATCCGGCCCTGACCCCCGAGCAGTGGGCGAGCTCCTTCCCCGGCGTCGATCGGGAGCCGCGCTGCCCCCAGAAGTGATCAGGGTCCGGGCCGCGACAGAAGTCTCATTCCGCCGCCTGTGCGCCGGCATCCCGAGGTCGGTACGTGGCGGCGAGGTAGTCATGAAGGTCGGCGTGCCGGAATTGGTAATGCGGGCCGACCGCGCGCAGCAGTCCCAGCCGGTGCGCATCCTCCAGGAACGGCATCAGCTTGCGGGGGAGATGCCCGGCCCGTGCCAGCCGGTATGTGGCCATCAGGTACACAAGCCAGGCATGGTGATGGCCGAATGCGATCCCGGCCACGAGTACGCTCACGCCGAAAGACATCATTCCTGCCGTGGCCACCTCCGTGAGCCCGTATGCGAGCCCGACCGCAAGCCCGGCCACGAGCGCCAGCACCGCGATGCGGACCAGATGCAGGGCACGGTCGGCGCGCCAGCTCGTCACCGGCGTCGTCGCTCGCTCCGCTCTGGCCGGAACTTCGACCCACTTCGTGAGCCCGACCGCGAGCCCGATCGAGAGTCCGATGGGCAGCCCGATCATGAGCCCGAGCGGAAGCCCGATCATGAGCGCGTCCGCGAGCCAGACCGCGAGTTCATCCTCGGGCCCGACCGGGAGCCCGAGCGCGAGCACGGCCACGAGCCAGAGCACGACGGTGATCACGGTCGGGAGCACCAGCACGACCGCGAGGACGATCGCGAGCGCGAGCGCGAGCCGGCCCACGAGGATCCGGACCAGTGAGGTTCCTCGGCCACGCAGGCGAAGGTCAGCGAATGCGGGCTTCTCCGCCGACCATGTCCTCGACGACATCATGACCACGAGCACGACCGCCAGGCCGGAAAAGGCGCCGAAAGCGAGCCCGAAGGCGGGCATGATCACGAGCCAGCCCACGTTCGCCTGCCCGGCCGCGAACCCGATCATGATCACGAGTACGACCAGAAGCCCGACCCCCAGCGCGGCTACCAGCCCGAGCACCAGCCCGAGCGCCAATCGGGCGGAGTCGGTGAAGCCGCGGGTGAGGTGGGCCAAGCGCCACCAGGCGAAGTCCCGGGTGGGCTCGCTCCCGGCGGGCGGGTGGGCCATGGTGTGGGCCAGGTAGCCCAGCCACTGCCGCGCTTGACCGGGATCGTGGCGGCGGCGGGGCCGGAACGGGTCGGCGGGGTCGGCGCTCGGCCGGCGGGCCGCGATGAGCGCGGGAATCAACTGGTCGAACAGGTGAGCGCGCAGGGCCGCCGGGTCAGGGAAGCGGTCCGGGTCCATGAGCGGGGCAGGGTCGGCGCGGGAGGTGACGTAGACGGTGCGCAGCAGCCACAGGCCCAGCGGCGTGGCAGCGGTCTCGGCCATCGCGGTCGCCGGACTGTCCCGGCGGTTCGGGGCGGCGCGCAGGTCGGCCAGGATCCGCTGCCATGCCGGCCCAGGCTCCTGGGGCAGGCAGCGTTTGAGGTAGGTCGCGGCGTGCGCACCCGTAAGCGGCCGAGGTTCGATGACCAGGGCGGAGGTGAGCACGTCGCCGGCGTCGGCGGTGGCGGTGGCGTACTCGGTGGTGCGGCTGGTCAGGATGAGCTGGCCGTCGCCGAGGGAGCGGTTGAGCGCGGTGATGACGGCGGCTTGGGCAGATGGGGGCATTTCATCTAAGCCGTCCAGGACCGGCAGGATGTGTCCGCGTGCGGCAAGGGTCGCCGGTATGCCGGGGCCCAGGTCCGGCGCGCGTAGCGCGGGGTAGTCCTGAGTGAGCCGGACGGCGAGCCAGTCGCGCAGATCGGGATGAGCGTCGGTGTCCCAGTCGGCCACCGACAGCAGGACGGGTACCGGTTCGTCGGGATGCTGGTCACGGGTGGCCAGCAGGTCGCGGAGAAGCTGCACGGCCAGGGTGGTCTTGCCGGTGCCGGGCCCGCCGAGCACCACCAGGCGGCGCCGCCGCATGGCCCGGAACTTCGCCGTCAGGCCGGCGATGTCGCTGCTCGAAACGCTCACCCGCCCCGAGGCGGGGGTGAGGTTGGCCGGGTGGTCGATCACCTTCTTGTCGCGGGTCGTACGCCAGCGCACCGGCATCGGATCGGGGTCGTCCAGCGAGCGCAGGTTCGCCTCCACCCGCCACTGCTCGTCGACCAGCCCCGCGAGGATGTCCTTGGCCAGTGCCACATCCGCCGACGTGGCGGCCTTCGCGGCGATCGTCCGGCGTCGCCACAGCAGCAACGGCACCAGCAGCGTCGGGAACAGCAGCGGAATGCCCACGACCTGGGCGACGTTCGCCGCGGTCTGCAGGCCGTCCTGGCTGAACAGCGCGATCCCCACCAGAGCCAGCACCGCCGCCAGCCCGGCGATCGCGGACCACCAGCCCAGCACGTACCGCCATGAAGCGCCATTCCTCGCCATGTGTCCATCCTCGCGATCAGGCCGCATCCAGAAGGCGCTACCGCCATTGTCGTCGAAGATGTGACCCACCCATGAAAGTTTCATCCGATGGCCCGGACACGTGTCCAGGCCCGTGCCCACGACGGGCGGCGACGGGGTGCGGGCTCGTTGACGACGTACCTGCGGCGGCGGAAGATCCCGGGGAGCGCTCCCAACCCCCCGAGGACCTCCATGACCGGACGCCTGGCCGCGGCAGCGGCTCTTCTCCTGACGATCGCTCTCGCCCCCGCCCCGGCCCACGCCGACGAGGGCCCGGAGCAGATCGTGAACGGCACCTTCGACGCCGGAACCGCCCCCTGGTGGGGCACCGGAAATCTGACGCTGGAGGTCGACGACGGCCGCCTGTGCGCCGACATCCCCGGTGGCACGGTCAACCCGTGGGACGCCATCATCGGCCAGAACGACCTGCCGCTGGTCGAGGGCGAGACGTACGGCTACGCGTTCGCCGCCTCGGCCGGTTCGGCCAAGGTCGTCAGGGCCCTCATCCAGCTTCCCGTCGATCCGTACACGCAGTATCTGGCGGCCAGTCCCGAATTGAGCGTGTCGGGCAACGCCTACTCCTACACCTTCACCGCCCCCGTCTCGCTGCCCGACGCCCAGGTCGCGTTCCAGCTGGGCGGCAGCGCCGAGCCGTGGCGGTTCTGCGTGGACGACGTGTCGCTGAAGGGCGGCGCCGAGCCGGAGGTCTACGAGCCCGACACCGGCCCGCGCGTACGCGTCAACATGGTCGGCTACCTCCCCTCGGGCCCCAAGAGCGCGACGGTGGTCACCGACGAGAGCGCCGTGCTGGAGTGGCGGCTCAGGAACGCGAACGGCACGACCGTCGCCAAGGGGAAGACCGAGCCCGCGGGCCAGGACGCCAGCTCCGGGCAGCAGGTCCAGACGATCGACTTCGGCTCCTACCGCAAGCCGGGCACCGGCTACACGCTCGTGGCCGACGGCGAGACCAGCCGGCCCTTCGACATCGCCGCCGACCTGTACGACGAGCTGCGGGTGGACGCGCTGAAGTTCTACTACACCCAGCGCAGCGGCCTCGAGATCCTGGACCGGCTCAGACCCGGCTACGCCCGGCCCGCCGGCCACCTGGGCGCGCCGCCCAACCAGGGCGACACGAGCGTCCCGTGTCAGCCCGGCGTCTGTGACTACCGGCTGGACGTCCGTGGCGGCTGGTACGACGCCGGCGATCACGGCAAGTACGTGGTCAACGGTGGCATCTCGGCTTACCAGCTGATGGCGCTGTACGAGCGTGACCGGGCCGCCTTCGGCGACGGCACGCTGCGCATCCCGGAGAGCGGCAACGGCGTGCCCGACGTGCTGGACGAGGCCCGCTGGGAGCAGCGGTTCCTGCTGAGCATGCAGGTCCCCCCGGGCGAGCCGCTCGCCGGGATGGCCCATCACAAGATCCACGATGCCACCTGGACCGGGCTGCCGCTGCTGCCGCACCTGGACGCGCAGCCCCGCGAGCTGCACCCGCCGTCCACCGCCGCCACGCTGAACCTGGCCGCCACCGCTGCCCAGGCGGCCCGGCTGTACGCGCCGTACGACGCCGTCTTCGCCGCCACGAACCTCCAGGCCGCGCGCCGCGCCTGGGCCGCCGCGAAGGCGAACCCCGCCCGCTACGCCGACCCGAACGACGGCGTGGGCGGCGGCGCCTACCCCGACAACGACGTCACCGACGAGTTCTACTGGGCGGCGGCGGAGCTGTTCATCACCACGGGCGAGCGGGAGTTCAAGGACTACGTGCTCGCCTCGCCGCACCACACCGGCGACATCTGGCGTCAGCGCGGCTTCGACTGGGGCAACACCGCCCAGCTCGGCCGCCTGGACCTGGCGACCGTGCCCAACGCCCTGCCGGGCCGGCAGCGGGTCCGCGCGTCGGTGGCCGAGGGCGCCGACAAGTATCTCGCCGTCCTGCGGGCGCACCCGTACGGGATTCCGTACGACCCGCCGGACTACGACTGGGGCTCCAACAACCTGATCCTGAACAACATGGTCGTCCTGGCCACCGCGTACGACACGACCGGCGAGGAGAAATACCGCGCGGCCGTACGGGAGGGCATGGACTACCTCCTCGGCCGCAACGCGCTCAACCAGTCCTACGTCACCGGCTACGGCGAGGTCACCAGCCAGAACCAGCACAGCCGCTGGTACGCCCACCAGCTCGACCCCGGGCTGCCCAACCCGCCGCGCGGCACGCTGTCAGGCGGCCCCAACTCCGCCATCCAGGACCCGGTCGCGCAGCGGCTGCTGCGGGGCTGCAAGCCGCAGTTCTGCTACATCGACGACATCGAGTCCTGGTCCACCAACGAGCTGACCATCAACTGGAACTCGCCGCTGGCCTGGATCTCGTCCTTCCTGGCCGACCGCGCCGGGCACGGCTCCTGCACGGTCCGCTACACCGGGCACGGCCACACCGGCCAGCTCTCGATCAAGAACACCGGCAAGCAGGCGATCAACGGCTGGAGCCTGCGCTGGGCGTTCCCGGCCACCCAGCGGGTCCGCGACGCCTGGGGCGCGAAGGTCACCCAGTCGGGCCCGGCGGTCAAGGCCGAGAACCTGCACGGCAACCGTACGATCAAGCCGGGTCATACGGTGACGTTCGGCTTCACCAGCACGCCAGGGACGGCTCCCGAGGTCTTCCACCTGAACGGAGACCGCTGCGCCTGACACCCGCGCGGAGCGCCCGCCCTTCAGGGGCGGGCGCCCGCTTCGGACGCGGCGCCTGTCGTACGGCGGGGGCCGCCGGAGGGATCCATCGCCAAGGCGGACTGCGCCACGGCGGGAGCGTCGGCGAAGAAACGCACCTTGCGGACCTCGGCCCGCCGGCCCAACGGGCGCACGATCGTGATCGGCTCCGACAGCTCCACCACCATGTTCACCTGCGACGACACCACCACGGTCAGCCGGTCGTCCACCACGCCGACCAGCCCCGACTCGTTGTAGCCGCGCACCACCCGCACGGCGGTGATCAGCTCACGCGGGATGCGTACGTCCAGGAACGCGCCGTACCGGATCCGCAACTCCCCGGCGGTGACGACGTGCGGGCGGGTGACGCAGGCGGCCACGACCGCGAACCCGATGAGCAGCCCGTACACGTCCAGCACGAGCACCGGAAGGCGCACCCACGCCGACACGTCCATCGCCCGCAGCAGCAACTCCACCGCCACCGTCTCGACGGCCATCATGCCCAGCATGATCATCATCGTCGTGGACTGAGCGCGTGAGTAGGTCACCTCGATGGCGCCGGGCGGCACGCCGTCACGACGGCGCAGCACCCACAGCCCCAAGCTCCGCATGCCCTTCGCGTCGAAACCGACGATCCTGCGCAGCTGCTCGGGCAGTCTCACAACTTCTCCTTGAGTACGGCCACCATCAGCCTGAACACCTCGGCCTGGGCGGGCGACAAGTCCTCGTACATGGCCGCCATCCACGGCGCACCCTCTTCGGGCAGATTGCCGAGCAGCTCCTTGACCATCTCCTCGGGAAGGTGATCGGCCAGGTCCGTGGCGAGTTCGGCGACCCTGGGATCTCCCGGCTCGGCGTCGGTGAGCTCGTCCAGCCGCTCGTACAGCACGTGCCCGCGCTCGACCATCCCGGGCTCGGCGAGCGGTCGCAGCAACTCCACCACCCGCTCCTGCTCGTCCGCCTCCGCCACGGTGCCCATCAGGGTCAGCATCTGCCGATCCATCTCGGCGAACCTCGACCCGCCGGCGGACAGGTCATGCAGCACCGCGGCCAGCTCAGGAGACGCCACCGCGTCTCCGCTCAGATCCGGCTCGGCCAGCAGCCCCGCCAACCTGGCCCGGCGCACGCCGATCTCCTCCTGCTGCCGCGCCAGATCCGCGTCCAGCTCCACGAGCACCTCGCGCAGATCCTTGCCCTGGTCGTCGGCCAGCACGTCACGGATCTCGTCCAGCGACAACCCCACCTCGGCCAGCCGCCGCACCCGCGCCAGCAGCACCGCGTCACGCAGCCGATATGCGCGGTAGCCGTTGGGCAGCCGTACAGGCTCGGGCAGCAGCCCCAGGTGGTGGTAGTGGCGCACGGTCCGAGTCGACACCCCGGTCAGCGCGGCAAGCTCGCCGATTCGCATGCCCTCATTAAAAACGTTGACGCTACGTCAAGGTCAACCGCCGCACCTGGAGGGTGCGCAGGCACATCCCCGTAGGCCGGTTACCGGCCCGTAGGGCGAGGCCGGTTAACGGCCCGTCAGGCGCAGGGCCAGTTGGGTGCGGTCGCGCAGGCCCAGCTTGCGCAGCATGCTGGAGACGTGGTTCTTCACCGTCCCCTCGGTGATGAACAGCCGGGCGGCGATCTCCCGGTTGGCGGCGCCGGCGGCCACCATCCGCGCCACGTCGAGCTCCCGGGCCGACAGAAGCTCCTGGCCGGGGAACGCGCCGCCGCCCACCGGCTCCCGGCGGAGGTCGGCGACCAGCCGGGCCGCGACCGGGTTGCTCAGCACGGTCTCGCCGCGGCTCGCCTGCCGGATGGCCGTGACCAGTTCGTCGGGTGAGCAGTCCTTGAGCAGGTAACCGGCGGCGCCGCCGCGCAGCGCGCCGAAGATGTAGTCGTCCTCGTCGAAGGTGCTGAGCACGATCGCCGCCACCGAAGGATGCTCGACCGTCAGGCGGGTGATCAGCTCCACGCCGTCCATCCGGGGCATCCGGGCGTCCACGAGAGCCACGTCGGGGCGGACCTCTGCCACCACCGCCAGCGCGGCCACCCCGTCGGCGGCCTCCCCCACGACCTCGATGCCCTCCTCGATCTCCAGCAGCTTGCGCAGGCCCTGCCGCATCAGCTCCTGATCGTCGACCAGCAGCACCCGGACCGCGCTCACGACGGCAGCTCCGCGCGCAGCTCGAAGCCCCTGGCCGCGTTTCCGCTGGTGAGATCGCCGCCGAGCGCCTTGACCCGGTCGGCCAGCGAGCTCAGCCCGAACCCGTGGGCCTGATCATCGGCACGGCCCTTGCCGTCGTCGGCGACCACGAGCACGACCTTCCCCTTCTCGAACGCCAGCGTGCCGCGTACGGACTCGCCTTCGGCGTGCCGGAGGGCATTGGTGAGCCCTTCCTGCAGCACACGGTAGAGCACCAGTTCGGCGTCGGCCTCCAGCGGGCGTTCGGTCCCCGTCACCTCGAAGGCGACCCTGACGCCGGTGCCGGTGAAGGAGTCCGCCAGCCGCTGCAGTGCGGCACTGCCCAGGTGACCGTTGAGGGCGAGCGGGCGCAGCGCGCGCACCCATCGGCGGGCGTCGGCCAGCGCCGCGATCGTGAGCTCCTTGGCCTGGTGCACTTCCGCCCAGGCGGCGGCGGGCCGGCTGTCGCGGAAGCGCTCGGCGTTCTCCAGCCCCACCTTGATCACGGTCAGGTGGTGGCCGATCGAGTCGTGCATCTCCGCCGCCATCCTGGCGCGCTCCTCGGCGACGGTCAGCTCCCGCACCCGTTCGGCGAGGTGCCGGGCCCGCAGCACCGCCGACGCCATCCCCATGGAGAAGGCTGCCAGCACGGCGGTGACCCCCGTCTCGATCAGCGCCTGAACGATCGTCCTGCCATAGAACAAGGGCATGGCAACGACCGTGATCACACCGAACACGGCGAGAATGGCGGTGGCGACCCGCATGCCGTACACGAAGGCGAGGTTGGCCACTCCGATGAGCAGCAGGGGCATGTGTGTGCCGGCCGCCCCGGTGAGCCCCAGCACGAGCGTGCCCGTCAGGAAAGCGGGGCCCACCAGCCGACGACCACGGTCGGGCCGCCACGGCATCACCGGCCAGAGCCCGCACAGCAGCACCACGTCGGCGAAGAACAGGGCCCGGGCCCCCGCATCGCTGGGCATCGCCAGGTTGGCCGCGACCGTGGCGCCGAGCACCAGCCAGAACACCACGCTGAGGAGAGCCGGACGGTCGGGATCACGCAACCACGCCATGCGACAAACCTACGATCCCACCGAAGGCCCGACATCCCGCCCAAGTCACCATGACCTCGGTCATGGTCATCTCTATCTCCGGCCCGATGTGCGGCGGACCCGTGTGTTCATAGCGTGCCTGGCATGAGAACCCTCTGGGCCGTCCTCCTGGTCGTCGTCGTCATGTTCGCGCAGATCTTCATCGGCTCCACCCTCGCCTTACTGCTCCTCGACCAGGCGAATCCGCTGCGGGAGCCGCTCGGCGCGGTCGGCGTCACACTCACCGCGCTCCTGCTCGTCCACCTCGTCCGCCGGTTCCTCGACCGGCGGCCGTGGTCGGCCCTGGGCTGGCGGAACCCGTCACACGTCCTGCTCGGCGTGCTCGCGGGCGCTGTGCCCGTGCTCGTCGCGAGCGGGCTCTCCCTCGCCGCAGGCGCGTCCACCTGGGCGCCGGTCGACGCCTCCGCCTATGTCTGGCTGCCGCTGGCCGCCGTGGTCGTCCTGCTCGGCCAGGCGTTCCCGGAGGAACTGCTCTGGCGCGGCCACCTCGTCGACACCCTGTCGGTACGACTGTCGCCACGGGCAGTCGTGATCATCAGCTCGGCCGGCTTCGGCGTCCTGCACATCTTCTCCCAGAGCCCGGCGAGCACCCTCGTGGAAAAGCTGCTCTACGTGGTCATGGCCGTCGCGCTCGGCTTCGCGTGCACGGCGGCGCGGATCCGCGGCGGCGGGCTCTGGATGGCAGTGGGCGTGCACTGGGGCTTCCACCTGGGCATGCGACTGCTCCCCCTCGAACCGGCGCACTTCAGCGTCACCCTCGTGCTTCTGACCCTCACCCTCACCTTGGCCGGAGCCGTACTGCTGAGGGGCCGGCGCGAGCCGGCGCTTGCGGGCCGTCCAGCCGAGTAGGCTGATCTTGATCTTCCGCAACGGCGAAGGAGCCCCCGATGACCGCCGACCCGACGATGGCCCGGATCGGCCAGGGCGTGGAGTTGCATCATCAGCAAGGCCGGCGTGAGGCCGCTCGTGAGTTGTTCGCACAGATCTGGGATGACATCGGCGGCGAGGAAGGCGACCCGCTGCATGTCTGCGTCCTCGCTCACTCGATGGCCGACGTGCAGGACGACGTGCACCAGGAGCTGATGTGGGACCAGCGGGCGCTCGCCGCCGTCGGCCTGATCACCGATGAGCGGGTGGCCCAGGCCGGAGTGCCCCTCTCGGTGGCCGGCCTCTATCCGTCATTGCACCTGAACCTGAGCGAGTGCTACCGCAAGCTGGGCGATCTCGACCGCGCCCGTGAGCACCTCCAGCACGCACGGGACGGGATCGGCGCCCTCGGCGACGACGAATACGGCCGGCTCATCAGAAACGGCCTGGAGCGAGTGGCCGAACAACTGGACGCCACCACCTGACCACGGCCCGGCGGCTCAGCCCTGTCTCACCAGCGCGATCAGGGTGTAGACGGGGTCGGGGCGGGGGTGGTCCTGGTCGGGCAGGTCGCCCAGCCGGCTGCCGAGCTCGGCGAGGGTCGCGGCGTCCATCCGGCGGCCCCACGGGCTCTTGGGGATCACCTCACGCCACTCGCGAGGGCTGCGGCCCTGCCCGAGCCCGGCGAACGTCGTACGGCCCGACATCGTGAGCCCCAGCCCCGAGCCCACCTCCAGCACCCGGTCGAGCGCGTCGCTCTGCGGCGGGGTGTGCGCGTCCCGCACCGGGCCGAGCAGCGCCGCGACGTCGCCGCCGGTGTGGTAGGCGGCGTGGTTCTTGTCGACGGTGGTGAGGAGCCGCCCGCCCGGCCGCAGCGCCCGCGCCGCCTGCGCGAGGACGGCGGCGGAGTCGGCCTGGTCCAGCAGATGGAGTAACCAGATCATGGTGACCGCGTCGGCCGACCCGTCCAAGAGAGGCAGCCGGGCCGCCGCGTCACCGCAGACCACGCCGCCCGGCAGCCGGGCGGCCGCCATTCTCGCCATCCCGGCCGACCGGTCGATCCCGGCCACCCGCCGGCCCGGCCGCCGTAGCCGGGTGGTGACGATCCCCGTGCCGCAGGCCACGTCCACCACCACCCGCGCCTGCCGGGGCAGCAACTCCTCGACCGCCTCCGCCGCCGCCTCGGCGCGGGCGTCCCCGCCTCGCGTCGCGTCGTAGCGGGCGGCCTCACGGTCGTAGTCGAGCATGGTCAACCGCCTTTCACCCATCCAGAGCGTACGGCCACCAAGCCCGGCAGTCGTCGGCCGGCAGGTCGTCGGCGTCTGGCAGGCCGGTCCGGTCAACGTGCCAGCAGGTCGGCGAGGTCGGTGCCGGCTCGGAGCAGCGCTTCGGATCGGCTCGCGACGGTTCGGAGTCGGTTCTGGAGCGCGGCGCGGGCGTCGTCGGTGCCGCTGATCGTGCGCAGGGATCTCATCACCGCCTGTACCGCGGGGATGGGGTAGCCGCCGGCGCGCAGTGCGGCGACGATGCGCGCTTCCCGGATCGCCGCGAGCGGGTAGCGCCGTGTGTTGAGCCCGGCGGTGCGTTCGGGGGCGACGAGCCCTTGTCGCTCCCAGAAGCGGAGCGTGGAGGCGCGCACCCCGATCGCGTTCGCCAGCTCCGAGATGCCCATCGCATCGGCGGGCGTAGGCGCCGCGTCGTGGGAGTCCTCCGCGACGATGCCGTCGAGCGCCTGGAGGGCCGCGATGCTGTCCTCGCGGGACCGAGCCAGTGCGACGTGCAGGGCGACGATCCGGGCGATCGCCTGGTCGTACGGGAGAGCCCGCGCTTCTCGCATCGTGCTGCGCGCCACGACCGGGCCGACGGCGATCGCGAGATTGCGGTAAGCGCGCAAGGCTGTGACGTGCTCGGAGCCGAAGCGACGGTATCCATTGGGCAGCCGGACGGCGGGAGGTATGACGGCGAGGCGTTCGAGGTCGCGAATCTGCTGGACGGAATAGCCGGAGGCCGCGGCCAGACCGCTCGTCGTATACGCCTGAGGCGCGGACCCGATGGTCGCTGCCACGATGCCAACCCTCCATAAGCACTTCAAGCTCACACTTGAACCATGGCCATGGAGCAGATTCTCACAGAACTCAGAACGTACGTCGGCGTGCTGGAGCTCGCACCCCGACCTGGAAGCGAGCACCCCGAGATCTCCTGGGGGGACTTCTTCTTCTACTACGCCCCGGATGGCGAGGTGCCGCGGAACAGGCAGCCCTACGCGACGATCGTCACGAAGGACTACCCGGATGACGTCGGATCGCGCCTCGACGCGCCCGGCCGGTGGCGCCTGAACATCCACGTCGGGTCGCAGCTCTTCACCGACCTCCTCGGCTACCCGCCCGAGTCGATCGAGGAGTCGACCGTCGACTTCAGCGAGCCGGACACGTTCCTCCCGCACCCGCTCTACGGCGCGTACGGCTGGGTCGCGATGGTGAACCCGGGCCCGCGCACCACGCCTCGCGCGCTGGCGGCGCTCCACGAAGCGCACCTCGCCGATCAGCGCCGCGTCGAGCGCCGCCGGCCTCGGGGCGGCGCCGTCCCCGCCCATGACTGATGCCCCGGCGGCCACGGCAACGCGCCGCTGACCATACAGGGCCCTCGACAACCAGCACCGGACCCTAATACCCGGCCTTGCGGGACGGGTAGGCTAGGGCCCGCGGTTCCGGCACGCCGACCTCGTGAGGCTTAGGGCTCCCCGCATCACCCGCCTCCCGTGAGCGGCCAACCGCCGCCGCAGGAGGGCGCTTGAGGCTCAGGCTCACATCCGAGCGCGTGAGTCTGGCTTCAGACTGACGACGCGCAGGCATGTGCGAGCCCCAACCAGACCTGACGGCGAAGGGAAGAAACATGACGATCGACCAGAACAAGGCTTCCGTCAAGAAGCTGGTCGAAGGCCTAGGAACGAACGGCAGTCCCGAGGCCTTCGACCTTCTTCACGAGAACGCAGTGTGGACCGTCATGACTGACGCTGCCACTTTCCCGGTCTCCGGCGACATGTCGAAGCCCGCGTTCATCGAACACATGAAGAGATTTCACGACTCGCTTCCCAGTGGTATATGCATGTCGGTGACCAGTGTGATTGCAGATGAAGCCAATGCGTCAGTGGAGGCGACGTCGAACGCACTCCTCGTTAACGGAAAGAGCCTCAATCAGGTATATCATTTCGCATTCGAACTAGTGGACGGCAAGATTGTCGCAGCACGCGAATACATCGATACGGCCCGCGCCCTCTCCGCGTTTTCCGGGTGAGTGATCTGTTGGCGACTCGACTCAGGCGTGTTTGACAAGATCGCCTCGTCCGGGGTCAGTTCCCGGACGAAGACCTCGAGCTGTCGCGGCACGCCCACTGGGGCGCCCCGATCTAATGAGAGCCAGCGGGTCGCCGTTGGGCAGACTCGGCACTGGTAGCCACCTGAGCGTGAGCACTGATTCATTGAATCGCTGAGGGCGGCTGACGTCGCGGGGAGTCCTTGATCCACACGATTCCGTCGGTGTCGGTCAGGTGGGCCGGGTCCAGGGGGAAGTAGCCGTACCAGGGGGACACGCGGGGAGCGGGCGGCGGGTCGCCGAGTGCGGCGGCCAGCCGGTGGGGGTCGAGGAGGTAGCGGTCCTCCGGGAGCGCGTACAGGAGCCCTTCGAGGGTGTCCGGGGGCGGGGTGTCCACTCCCTGGTGGCGGATGGTGCCGAGGGCCATGGCCAGGAAGGCGTACTCCTCGCCCAGGCGGGCGCTCACGATCGCGCCGGCGCTCCACCACTCCAGCGGCAGGTCGCCCAGCCGCCACGTGCTCTTGTCCCGCTGGAGATGGGCGTTGTGCGCGTAGACAAGCGCCGGGCCCCATTCGGCGATGGCTACGAGGTTGTCGGCCATCATCGAGTCCCGCACGTTCATCAGCCACGTCATGCGGCTCAGTGACGTGTCGGCCATCCAGTGGTGATAGCGCAACAGGCCGGTCGCGGTGCGCCCGTACAGGCGGGCCCGGTCCCAATCGTCCCGGGACGAGGCCGCGATCAGGTGCGGCGTCTGTGCGTCGAGCAGCGCCACCAGATCGTCGGCGAGCAGCCGCAGCTCCCTGGCCTCGGCCGACCGCCCCACGGACCGGGACGGGTCCATCGTCGTGGCGGGATCGGTCCACCGGTCGTCGTCGCCGAGCAGGCGGTCGAGTGTTTCGGCGGTGCAGGGGAGCAGGTCCGCGTCGCCCCAGGCCGCGAGGTAGCCGTGCAGTGCGGCGATGGCCTGCCGGGGGCTCTCGGGGCCGGTCATCTCCAGCGGCCCGTCGAATCCGGCGAAGCGCACCTGCTCGGACGCGGCCCGGCCGTCGTTGTACGCGCGCATCCAGCTTACGAGCTCGCGGTTGGCCGCGGACGTGCTCAACCCGTGGCTGAAGCCGCGTTCCATGACCTCGTCGAGGGTGCCCGTGCCCGAGGTGACGTAGTCGTCCACGACCAGGCCCTTCAGGCAGTCGCTCTCGATCGCGATCTTCCGGTAGCCCTCCTGCTCGACGAGCTGCCGGAAGAGGTCGTTGCGCACTTCGAGCAGAATGTCCTCCCCGTGGGTGGGCTCGCCCAGGGCGAGCAGCCGTGGGCGAGCGGGGAGCAGCCGCATGACGGTGGCGACCTCGACGGCATGGGCGGTGTCCTTGATGGCCATACCTTAAAGAATATCGTTCACAATGCAATTTGAATCTTTATCGCCATATCACCAGTACGACAGAGCAAAAGCCTAAAAACACATGGCCGTGTCGAAGGCGGCGAGCATCTGCTTGCGCTGCTTCTCCGTGGTGACCGACCCGGTGACGTAGACGGTCGCCGCCCGCCCGGCCCGATTCCGCCCGGACAGCGCCGACACACCGGGCACATCGCCGCCGTGCATCCACACCTCGCCGCAACTCAGCCGAGCCCGCACGACCCCCAGCCCGTAGCGCGCCTTGGCCGGCCACCCCGGCTCGCCGACCCGTACGGCGTTCGCGGTCATCTTCTTGACCGGCACCCCCCGCCAGAACCGGTTCAGGTCGTCCGGCGTGGACACCAGCCCACCACTGGCCCCGAACTCGTACCCCGGCAGCCGGGTGAGATCGACGACCCCGCCCTTCGGATCGGCCGGGCTGACGCCGTACGTGTGCGCGTGCTCGCCGCGCAGCCCCGTCTCGCCCTTGCGCGGCCAGTACGTGTCCCGCATCCGCAACGGCTTGAGCACCAGGTCCCGGGAGACCTGCCGGAAGTCCTTCCCGGTCACCTCGTTGATGATCATGCCCAGCACCAGATAGTTGGTGTTGGAGTAGGCGAATCGCCCGGCAGCCGTCGGCTTGAGCCCGAGCGCGAGCTTGAGATAGTCCTGCCCCGGCTTCGACCAGTCGGCCACCTCGATGAAGTCGGGCAGTCCACTGGTCTGCCGCAGCAGGTCCCGTACCGTGATCTTCCGCCCGTCGATCGCCGCCCCGGCGCCCTTGCCCCGCACCACCTCGGGCAGGTACCGCTCGACCGGCGCGCCCAGCTTGATCTGACCCCGCTCGACCAGCCGCAGCACGGTCGCCGCGATGATCGGCTTGCTCAGGCTCGCCACCCGGAACCTCGCGTCCGGCCCGACCATCGCCCTCCCGGTCCCCCGCTCAGCGGTGCCGGACACCACGGTCACACCGTCGCTGGTACGCGCGAGCGCCCCCGCCACACCGCCCTCTTCGGTGAGCCGATCCAGCCGCTGCTCCAGCCCGGGACCGGCGGCGGCGAGCGCCGGGGTGAGGGGGGCGAGCGCCAGCGCGCCGACGACAACGACGGCCACGAACCTACGAGCCATGAGACATCCTTAAAGATCGGAATATGTCTCCCATGACTCTGTCGTCGGTGACCTCTGAAGACAGTCACGCCAGCACCGCTCCCACCCGGGGGCTGCCCCTACCTACCTTCAGGGGGACGGGCAGAGCAGGTGTCAGCGGCGCAGCGCTTTCCATCCCGATCGGCGTGCTGATCAATCTGTTGGTGCCCTGACGGCCGGATCCACCGGACCCACGCGCCGTCGAGAACTCGATTCGTCCCATCGGGAAACAGGCGGATCGCAGCGGTCCCCCGGCAGGAAGATCGTCTACTGGTCCCTCTGGGGGCTTGAGTCTCAAGTTGCTTGATACCCCATAGTGGCGCCGGGGACAGCAACGAGCCGGACCAACTCGTCTCGATGCCCGATGAGCGCGAGCGATCACCGTACCCTTTCGCCCGCCCGCGTCAGGAATGAAGAGACGAGATCCGCGAAGCATCCTGGCAGTCCCTTCTCTCTGGCATGGAGAAAACAGCTGCCCTTTCCCAAGGAGGCACGAGTGCGATTAAGTCAGCGATCAAAACTGGCGGTGTTCATCGCCGCGGCGATGATGGCCACCGCGGCGGCGGGCTCGCCGACACCGGCCGGACCTCGGATCGGCGCACCGGAACCGGCGGTGGCCGAGGCTCCGGTCTGGGGCGAGTGCCCGCCGGCGGAGCCCGGTGTCTCGCGCGATCCACGCCAGCGGTGCGGGACGCTGCGGGTGCCGCTGGACTACCGCGCCCCGCGCGGGCGGAGCATCGAGATCGCGATCTCCCGGATCGGCACGGCGAAATCCGGGTCGCGCCGCGGGATCCTGCTGTCCAACCCGGGCGGCCCGGGGAGAAGCGGCCTGGACATGCCCAGCCGCCTGGCGGCCAGGCTGCCGGCCAAGGTCCTGGAGCGGTACGACCTGATCGGCTTCGATCCGCGAGGGGTCGGCCACAGCACCCCGGTCACCTGTGGGCTCGACCCCACGGCGCTGACCACGCTGCTGATGCCCTACCCGGCCCCGGGTGGCGGCATCGAGCGCAACCTCACCTTCGCCCGGGACACCGCGGCCGCGTGCGCCGAGCACTCCGGCGACCTGCTCCCGTTCATCACCACGGCCAACACGGCCCGGGACATGGACCGCATCCGAGCCGCGCTCGGTGAGCGGAAACTCTCCTACTTCGGCATCTCGTACGGCACCTATCTGGGAACCGTCTACATCTCGCTGTTCCCGGAGCGCGGCGATCGGATCGTGCTGGACAGCGCCGTCGATCCGGGTCTGGTGTGGCGGGGCATGTGGCGGACCTGGAACGAGTCGGTCGCGACGCGGCTGCCCGACTTCCTCCGCTTCGCCGCCGAGCGGGACTCCGTCTACCGCCTCGGCGCGACACCGCAGGAGGTACGGCGCACCTACGACCGGATGACCACGGCCCTGGACGAGCGGCCCTTGTCGGATCCGAGCGGTCCCGTACTCGACGGGAACCTGCTGCGCGAGATCACTCGGGGGTTTCTCAACCACGACGATGCCTTTCCGCTCCTGGCCGAGCTCTGGCAGGGGCTGGAGGCCGTCCCGTCAGAGCCCGCCGCGGACACCGACATCCTCGCGCGACTGAACCAGCTGCTGTCTGCCGGTGGTACCTCCGCCGTGGCGGCGGAGGTACCGGCGGACAATGTCTTCGCCACTATGTACGCGGTGGTCTGCGGTGACGTCGCCTGGCCGCGCGACGTGGCGCTGTACGCCCGGCAGGTCGCCGCCGACCAGCGGGCGTGGCCCGCGACGGCCGGCATGCCGTCGAACCTCTGGCCATGCGTGGCCTGGCCCACCCGGCCGGTGGAGCCGCCGGTGAAGGTCACCGGCCACGGACCGCGCAACGTGCTGATCCTGCAGAACACCCGCGATCCGGCCACACCCCTGGTGAGCGCACGCGGCCTGCGCGCCGTACTCGACCGGCGGGCCGCCATGATCACGGTCGACCAGGGCGGCCACGGCGTCGTGGGGCTGGGCAGCTGCGCCGACGAGGCGATGAACACCTTCCTGGCCACCGGCGCGCTGCCCGAACGGGACCGCTTCTGCCCGGCCCCGTCACCGGCCGACGCCACCGCTCACTCCCCTGTCCTGCCCTCCAGCGTCTCGGACAGCTCGTGATCGGGCAGTCGCGCGATCTCGGGCGACCGCTCCAGCAGCAGCAGGAACGCGCCGACCTGTCCGACGGGCGCGAATCGGAGACCTACCGCCATCCGCCGATCGCACCGAGATGCGAGCAGACTCAGATGCTGGACATCCTGATCGATCCAAGGCCGCCTGCCAGATGCCGCCTGACCGACAGCTTGAGCTCTGGGGCTCTTTCATTGTCGGCCCCGAGGAACGCCACATGTTCCGGGTCGTCCTCCGAGCCGGTCCCGGGTCGCGCCGTCATCGCGGCGGAGCGTTGTCACCAGAGCATGAAGGGCAGCGCGGCGAAGACGCGTGCGGCGTCGACGAGCTCGCTGACGCTGATCCGTTCGTCGGTCTGATGCATCAGGCCGACGTCACCCGGTCCGAAGATGACCGTCGGGACGCCGGTCGGCGGCTGCAGCACCGAGGCGTCGGTGAAGAAGCTGACGCCGCCGATCTCCGGGCGGCGTCCCAGCACCGCCTCCGCCGCACCCTGAACCGCGGTGACAAGCACGTCATCGGTTGACGTGGTGACGGGCGCCCGGTCGTAGGTCAGCTCGACCGTGGCCTTGAACGCCGGGTCGCGGCGGGCAGCGTCCGCCAGCACGGCCTCGAAGCGCGCGGCCAGCTCCCGATGATCCTGTCCGGGAACCGTTCTGATGTCGAAGTCCACGGTGCAGGCGTCGGGCACCACGTTCACCGCGCTGCCCCCGCTGATCACGGTGGCCGCGGACGTGGAGCCGGTGAGCAGCGGATGCGGCGGGCCGGAAACGTCGACCGCGGCCAGCTCCGGCAGCACCCGTGCCATGTTCAGGATCGCGTTGACGCCCAGGTCGGGACGCGAGGCGTGCGCGCCCGCGCCGTGGACGACCACCCGCAGCCGGGCACAGCCCTTGTGCGCGACGACGACCCGCAGCCCGGTGGGCTCCCCCACGACCATCCAGGCGGCCTCCGCCATGCCACCGGTGGCCAGCAGGTGCCGCGCCCCCGCGCAGTCGACCTCCTCACCGACCAGCGCCCACAGCACGACATCGCCGGGCGGCCGGACGCCGGACCGGTGTATCGCGATCAACCCGGACAGCATCGCCGCGAGGCCGCCCTTCATGTCCACCGAGCCGCGCCCCCACAGCAGCCCGTCGGCTACCTCCGCGCCGAACGGGTCCCGCGTCCAGGGCGCCGATCCGACCGCGACCGTGTCCAGATGTCCGCAGTACAGGAAGGTGCGTGGATCGGCCCCGGATCCCGGCAGGCGGACGGTGACGTTGGTCCGCCCGGCCGCGACCTCGTCCGTCGTCACCCGCAGGCCCGCGCCGCCGGCCGCCTCCGCCAGCACCCGCGCGGCCTGTGCTTCGTTGCCGGGCGGATTGCACGACGCGACCCGGACAAGCCGCTGGGCGAGGCGCACCACCGCATCACCGTCGACAGCCGCCGGAGGGCCTGTGCGACCGGACTCCGCGTCCGGAGAATCAGGTACGGCCACAGCGGCGATCATACAGACCCACCCGTCCCGCTCCTCAGCCCGTGGCGCGCCGTCAGGTCTGGCGGGCGGCGGTGGTGAGCCGGTCGGCGAGGGCGAGGACGAGGTCCCGGAGTTCGTCCGGTCGCTCGATGACGAACGGCCGGTCGAGTGCCGCGAGCAGGGCGGGCAACCAGTCGAGCCGCTCCGCTCGCAATTCGACGCGGCGCCAGCGCTCGGTGTGTGGATCCGTGCCTTCCGCGGGACCAAGATCCGCCAGGCTCGCGGGGAGCCGGGCGCGGATCTGCTCGACCGTCCCGTGGATCCGCAGGGTCACTTCGTACCGGTACGCGGCGCCGGCGAGCCCCGACAGGACGCGCTCTGCCGGGTCGAGCCCGGCGGGCGGCTCGAATGCGCCTGGCAGGGTCCTCGCGTCCGCGATGCGGTCGAGCCGGAAGGTCCGGTCCTCGCCGATCCCGGGATCGGTGCCCGTGACGTACCACCGGCCCGAGTGCGTGACGATCCCGTACGGGTGCAGCGTGCGTTCGCTGCGTCGGCCGTCGCGGGAGGCGTACCTGATCGAGACCGGCCGGCGATGGCGCACCGCGTCGGCGATGGTGAGCAGGACCCCGGTCTCCGGGGTGGCGAACTCGCCGGGCGGAGCCGTGAAGGCCAGGGATTCGAGGACGGTGTCGAGCCGGCGGGCGAGCGGTTCGGGCAGCACTCTGCGGATCTTGGCCGCCGCCGTCTCGCTCGCCGTGTCCGTCGCCGTCAGCAGTCCGGCCCGGCGGCCGGCCAGGAGGCCGAGCAGCACGGCGAGCGCCTCGTCATCGTTGAGCATGAGCGGAGGCAGGCGGTAGCCGGGGGCGAGCCGGTACCCGCCGTAGCGGCCACGCACCGACTCGACGGGCACGTCGAGGTCCACCAGGTGGTCCACGTACCGCCGCACGGTGCGCCCGTCGACGCCGAGCCTGTCGGCGAGTTCGGCCACCGTCCGGATGCCACCCGACTGCAGAAGCTCCAGGAGGGTGAGCACGCGGCCAGTAGGTCGAGCCATATGCGGAGCTTAATGGTGATACCGGACCGATTCTGTCCACTATCTCCCCTAGCGTGCGAGCTGCACGACCACCCGAACCAAGGAGATCGCCATGAACCTCGTCTCGATCCGCGTCATCACCGACGACGTCGCGCGCCTCGTCGACTTCTACGAGCGCGTCACCGGAGTGCGCGCGGACTGGTCCACCGAGGACTTCGCCGAGCTCCGGACCACCGGCGGCACCCTCGCGATCGGCAGCACCCGGACCGTGGCGCTGTTCGCGCCCGACTCCGCCCGCGCGGCCGACAACAAGACCGTGATCATCGAATTCCTCGTCGACGACGTGGACGGCGTGCACCGCGACCTGACCGGCTTCGTCACCGACTTCGTGGCCGAGCCCACCACGATGCCCTGGGGCAACCGGTCGCTCCTGTTCCGCGACCCCGACGGCAACCTCGTCAACGTGTTCACCCCTGTCACCCCGGCGGCCATCGCGAAGTTCGGCCGCTGACGACGGCGCAGCCGCCCGGCCGGAAGTCCGCCTCGGCAGGACAGGTCACAATGGGCGGTGATGATTACCGTCCTGACCGGAGCCGGCATCTCCACCGACTCCGGCATCCCCGACTACCGCGGCCCCTCCGGCCTGTGGCGGAACGACCCGGACCACGAGAAGCTCGTCACCATCGACTACTACCTGGCCGACCCCGACATCCGCCGCCGGTCCTGGCAGTTCCGCCGCGACAGCCCCGCCAGGACCGCCGCCCCGAACGCCGCCCACCTGGCCCTGGTCGAGCTGGAGCGGGCCGGCCTGCTGGACCGCCTGATCACCCAGAACATCGACGGCCTGCACCAGAAGGCCGGCTCCAGTCCCGACCGGGTGCTGGAGCTGCACGGCACCATGTCCGGCGTGCTCTGCGTGCGCTGCGACGCCCGCTCCACCCTGGCCGAGGCCCTGGAACGGATCGACGCGGGCGAGCAGGATCCCGTCTGCCGCGAGTGCGGCGGGATCCTCAAGACGACCACGGTCATGTTCGGCGAGTCCCTGCCCGAGCGGGTCGTCACCGAGGCGGTCGAGGCCACCCGGAGGTGCCGGCTGTTCATCGCCATCGGCACCTCCCTGCAGGTGCAGCCCGCCGCCTCACTGGCGGGCCTCGCGGTCAGGTCCGGCGCCCGGCTCGTCATCGTGAACGCCGAGCCGACCCCGTACGACGACTTCGCCCACGAGCTGATCCGCGACCCGATCGGCGAGGCCGTCCCTCACCTCGTGGCGCGGCTCTCGTGAAGTCCTTCGAAGAAGATCAGCAGGACGCCTCACATGGCCGGTCGACCCCGGGCTGGACCCCTCCGGCACACTCGCCTACTCTGTGAGGTCGAGGGGAGTACTTCCCAAGCGCTGACCCGGTCAATACGGACGAATCCTCGGCCTCGGGCGGCCACCCACGGTGGGTGAAGGAGACCTCGGACGACTTGTGCGTTCGAGGAGGTTCGATGCCCGCACCCACCATTCTGCTGTCGGCTGCCCAGATCGAGACGATCGGTACGGCGCCACTGTGGACGATCACCATCACCGGTCTCGTCCTGCTACTGGTTCTGGACTTCTCCCTGACCCACCGCCCGCACGAGGTCCGCATGCGCGAGGCCATCGGCTGGTCGGTCTTCTACCTGGCCCTTCCCCTGCTCTTCGCCCTGTACGTGTGGTACGCGTTCGGGTCCGGCGTCGCGGTCGAGTTCGCCACCGGGTACGTGGTGGAGAAGTCGCTGTCGGTCGACAACCTCTTCGTGTTCATGCTGCTGCTGTCGGCCTTCGCCGTGCCGCACGAGCTGGCCCAGCGAGTGCTGCTGTACGGGATCGTCGGGGCGCTGGTGCTGCGGGCGATCTTCATCGCGCTCGGCGCAGCCGTGCTGCAGAGCGGCACCTGGGCGTTCCTGCTGTTCGGCGGCATCCTCATCGTCACCGCGTGGCGGATCCTGCGCAGCGCGGCACACGGCGAGGAACAGCAGGTCGACATCTCCTCCATGCGGTCGATCCGGCTGCTGCGCCGGTTCACGCCCGTCACCGACGCCTACCACGGCTCCCGCCTGACGGTCCGCGAGGGCGGCCGACGCGCGCTGACGCCCCTGGCACTCGCGATCGTCGCCGTGTTCGCCACCGACATCGTGTTCGCCGTCGACTCCGTCCCCGCCGTGTACGGCGTCACCGAGGACCCGTTCATCGTCTTCGTCACCAACGCTTTCGCCCTGCTCGGCCTGCGCGCGCTGTACTTCGTGCTGCAAGGTGTCCTGGCGAAACTGCGCCACCTGAACCACGGGCTCGGCATCATCCTCGGCTTCATCGGGGTCAAGCTCGTCCTGCATTGGGCTCACGGCATCTGGCCGGCCATACCGGAGATCCCCACGCTGCTCTCACTCGGCGTCATCATCGCCACCCTGACCACGGTCACGATCACCAGCGTGCACGCCAACCGCCGCGACGCCCGCCGCGTCCCCGCCACACCCCCACAATGATCAGCCGCGCTTCCTGCGGTTTGCTGTCTGGTCGCTCACCGCTTGACCAGCACCTTGTCCGTCGGGATGGGGGTGAACGGGAGTGAGCGCGATGTCTGGGCGCCGGTCGTGTCCGTGCCGCAGAGTGCGACGAGGTAGTGGGTCAGGAGTGCCTCGTCGATGGGGCTGGGCTCGAGGTTGCCGTTCTCGTCGATGCGCTGGTACTTCGTCAGGTTGAACCCGAAGGAGAGCTGGCGGTTGCCGTCCGGGCTGGCCAGCGACTGCGTGGCCATCCCGAAGACGGCGCCGTCGTGTCCCCAGAACCGGCCGCAGGGCAGGTCGAAGTAGTAAAGGCCCAGGCCGTAGTTCACCCCGCCGCCGCCGACCAGCACCGGGACCGTCGTCTGCATCTGGGCCAGCTGCTCGGCGCCGATGAGCTTGCCGGTCAGCAGCGCCCGGTAGAAGCGGTTGAGGTCGTCCATGGTCGACACCACGGCACCCGCCGTGCTCGCCCACGACATGTTGTAGACGCTGTAGTCGCGTGGCGGGTCGATGAAGCCGAGCCAGGACTCGTACGCCTTGGAGTGCGGGCCCGGGATGTGCGGCGTGCTGGGGAACGAGGTGTGGTGCAGCCCCGCCTTGCGGATCACGTTGCGGGTGACGTACGTCTCGGCCTTGATGCCCGTGACCTTCTCCAGCAGGAGGCCGGCGACGATGTAGTTGGTGTTGGAGTAGGAGCCCGGCGCGATCCCCGGGGTCCCCGTGGGCGTGGCGGCCAGTCCGAGCTCCACCAGCTTCTCGGGTTTGATCGTACGGAAGCGCTGGTCGTCGAGGCTGGCCGTCGAGCCCTCCAGCAGTGACGGGAACGCCCCGC
The DNA here is from genome assembly GCF_035920485.1 of Nonomuraea glycinis. GTDB lineage: Bacteria > Actinomycetota > Actinomycetes > Streptosporangiales > Streptosporangiaceae > Nonomuraea > Nonomuraea glycinis. Next base: position 4,579,049 of record NZ_CP109166.1, on the reverse strand, counting down.
CGATGTAGTCGCCGATGTGGCTGGTGTGGTTGAGCAGCATCCGTACGGTGATCTGCCGGCCGCGCTCCCCCGGGACCAGGTCGGGCAGGTAGCGGGCCACCGGCGCGTCGAGCTCGATGGTCCCGCGCTCCACCTGCTGGAGGATGGCGACCGAGACGAAGGTCTTGGTGATGCTGCCGACCCGATGGCGCATCTGTGCGTGCACCGGCCGGCGGGTCTCGACGTCGGCCACCCCGGCCGCCCCGTCCCATTCGCGCCGCCCATCGCGCACCTCGGCGTAGATGCCGTACATGCCGGCCTCGTGGATCGCGTCGAGGGAGTCCTGCAGCGCCCGCCGATCGAGGCCCGGACCGCGCTCGGCGGAGGCGGCCCCGGCCGGCGCCAGCGTGCCCGCGACCAGCACCATGCTTAACCCGGCCCCGGCGAACAGCCGCTTCACCATGGTCATCCTTACCTCCAAGGTCGACAGATGGTCATGGTCAGCTTGCTGGAGCGGGCCCGAGGCGACCAGTCGGCTGAGTCATCGACCCGACATGATCCCTGTCATACCGATCCGATGACACGGGCGACTGGTCACATCGATGTAGGTGGGGTGGCCGTGCTGCTCAAGGTCATGAGGTGCGGCAGGTTGCGGTGAAAGGCACGCCGGAGAGGTGGCGCCGCCAGTCCGCGGCGGACAGGCCACCGCGAGCGCGGGTGCAGACCTCGCGCAGCGCCAAAGCGGGATCAACGAGATGGTCGCGGATGACGCCGGCTGCGGAGAGTGATCTGAGTGTTCTGCCGTCCGAACCGAAGGACAGAGCGGTCAGGCGGCCGGTGTTGACGGCGATCGGACCGCCGATGGGCTGGCGGGCGGTGATGTCCCACAGGCGGATGGTCTGATCCCGCCCGGCCGTCGCCAGCAGCCGCCCGTCCGGCGAGAAGTCCAGCAGCTCGACGGACCGGGAATGCCCGCCCGTGACGGGGCCTGGCTCACGGGCCGTGATGGAGTCGTAGAGCCGGACCACCCCCGCGCCGTCGCCAGTGGCCACGATCCTGCCGTCCGGGCTCAACTTCGCTGTCTGCCCGTCGAGTTCCTGGGAGGAGCCGGTCCGGCCCACGCTGCTGAGGTACGGGCCCTCGTTCAACCCGCCGCCCAGATAGCGGCCGCCGTGGCCGAACTGGGTAACGGACGCGCCGACCTCGCCGAGCCGCTTCCCCGTGCGGACGCTCCACAGCACAGTCCCGAAGGCCAAAGCCGTCGAATCGGGAGTGAACGCCATCGAATACCCGGCACCGAAAGGGGCATGCAACCGTCTGACCTCACGGCGGCGCTGAATATCCCACACCCGGGCGGTGCGTTGCCCGTCCCTGGCATAGGCGATCAGGCCGCCGTCGGCGCTGATGGCAACGTGAAGCCCATCTGACGGTGCGCCGTCAACGGGCTTGCCCCCGACAGGAAATGCGGCCAGCCGACGTCCGCCGGACCTGGTCCACAGGTGGAGCTTCGAGCCGCGCCCTCGCTCGCGGAACGTCGCCAGCAGCTTGCCGTCAGAGCTGAACCATGCCTGACCATGCGCTTCGGCGGACGGCGAGGACGCACCGGACAAAGTGATGACTGTGCCGTCCGCGCGTAGGTAGGCGATGCGGTCGCCGTCCACGCCCGACAGGCGGCCAGGGTAAGGCTGCAAGGCCCGGCTGAACGGCCGGTACAGCAGCGCCGCGCCATTACGTCCCCACACCCGCACCGCCGTACTGCCGCCGTCGGTGTCGAAGTCGACACCCACCAGCCGACCGTTCCCGCTGTACCGCAGATCACGGACCCGGGGATGGGCCACGCGCCTGCCCGCGAGTTCCTGACCTGTGCCGGCGTTGTAGAACGACAGCCCGCGTCCGTCGGAAAGCGCGATGGTGCGCCCGTCGGGGCTGAGCGCGGCCCACAGCCCCACGGCGGTGAAGTGGTGCCGGGCGATGAGGCGGTCGCCGGCAAGGTCCCAGATCTCCAGGGCGTTCGGGCATATCGGGAAGGCGCGCGGTGGTCTACGGCAGCCCCGTGTTGATGAGGTCGTCCCGATCAGCCGGTCGTCCTTGGTGACGGCCACCGGCCAGAGGCTCGAATCGCGGTGGATGAACAGCGTCCGGCCGGTGTTCTGGTCCATCAGCCGGATGGCTCCCCGGTTGCCCTCAGCGAAGGGTTCATTGGTCACCAGTTTTCCTGGTCGCGGGAACAACCGGATCCATCCGGGCCAGCGCTTGCCGATGCGCCTGCCCGTGGCGACGTCGTAGAGGACGCGTGACGAAGGGGCGGCACACGTCTGCACCATGGAGGCATCCGGTGAGAGCCCTAGCCCGCCGCAGCCGCCAGGGATGGTGAAGGTGACGAGTCGGCGGTGGCCTGGCACGTCCCAGAGGGCGAATGTCTCCCCCGACAACACCGCCAGCCTGCTTCCGTCCGCGGACAGGTCATACTCCGGCCCGAGGGTGGCGTCGGTGGCCGGAGGAGGCAGTACGGCCTCGGTCATGACGTCGGTGACGGGCTGGGCGAGCGCCGCGTACAGAGCGCCCCTGGCCTCCCGGGTCGGGGCGAGCTGCCAGGCGGCGGCGCTCAGACGCATCCCGAGTATGGGATCGGTGGCGAACACCCGGCTCGCCGCCTGTGCCGCCCGGCCAGCCGCCTCGGTCAGGCTCTGGCTGTCGGAGATGCGACGCTGGTGCTCATACAGTCCGACCGCGCCTGCCGTCACGGCCAGCAGGACCGCCATGGCCCCCGCTGCCAGGCGTCGTCGCCGGGACCGCCGCGCCGCCGCCTCCGCGCCCGCATGCAGGAACTCCGCCTCCAGTTCGGTCGGCGCCAGGTGAACGCGTCCTCGGGCGTTCCAGTCCAGCGCGGTCTGCAGCGGGGTGCCGTGATACAGATCGCCGCTCTTGCGTCCGGCCGCCTCCCAGCGGCAGGCAGCGGCGCTCAACTGCTGGTGCACGGCCAGAGCGCCGTTCTCGTCTGCGAGCCAGTCCCGCAGCCTGACCCACGCGTACGGCAAGGCCGGGTGCGTAATGACCACCATGCCGGCGTCGGCCACGAGCAGCCCGGCCTCGGTGAAAGCTTTGATCACCTGGCGGGCGTCCGGGTGATCGGGCAGTTCGGCCAGGCGGACGGGACGCACGACGTTCTTGCCCGCCGCTTCGGTCACCAGGCGCAGCAGCAGGCCGGGGACCTGGTGCTGGACGGGCTCGGCCAGCCGTTGGTAGATCGCCTCGGCCCGCGTTCCCAGCTCGGGATCGTCGATCGGCGCACCGGCACCGAGGCCAGGATCGGCATCGTCGCTGACAAGGGCCGCCAGGATGCGCCGGGCCGTCGGACGAAGTGCCGGGTCCTTGTTCAGCCCGGCTTCGGCCAAGGACCGCAGCGGCGCGTCCAGCACGCTGACATCGGGAGCGTGGGTGAGGACTCGGTGAATGATCGCCTCGATCCGGGCGGCGGCAAAGGCGTCCTGGCCGGTGGCCGCGTACAGCACCACGCAGGCCCAGGCGAATATGTCCGCACTTGGGCCGGCCCGCTGCCGCCGGTAGACCTCCGGGGCCACGTAGCCAGGTGTGCCGGCGATCATCCCGGACGGGGTCAGGGACATCTGCCGACTCCGGGCGATACCGAAGTCGATCACACGGGGGCCGTCGGGACCCAGGATGACATTGTCCGGCTTGAAATCGCGGTGCACGACGCCGGCATCGTGGATCGACGTCAGCGCGATCGCCATGCCGGTGGCCAGCCGGTGCAGGTCACCGCCGGTGAAGCGGCGTCCGGCCCGGACCGCCGCGCGCAGGCTGGGGCCCGGGATGTACTCGCTGACGATGTAGAGCCGGTCGCCGTCACTGCCGACGTCGACGATCTTGGCCGTGCAGAAGGAGGGCACAGCGCGTGCCGCCCGGACCTCCTTCAGGAACAGGGCGCGCAGCTGCGGGTCGGCGCCGGGGTGCAGCAGCTTGACCGCGTACCGCCGCCCTTGCCTGTCGTAGCCCTCGTAGACCACGCCTTGCCCGCCCGCGCCAAGCCGCCCGGCCAGCACATAACCGCCCAGGCGCTGCGGATCCCCCTCGGCCAAGTGCTGCAGAGCCATCGGCGAGCACCTTTCGATCGCGACAGTTCAGGACAGCCAGATCTGACGCGACCCGGGCTGCACACGATCCAACACAGCCAAGATCATCTCGTATTCGCGGGAGCGGTTGAACGCCAGGATCTCGAGATACCGGCGCTTGCGCTGCTGCTCCTGCCGCAAGAGCTCGATGATGAGGATGCGGACTCGCTCCGACCGGCTCACCGATGAGCGCAGAGCTTCGTAGATCAGCTCCAGCACGCCGGCTTGGGCACTCTCCTTGAGGGCGAGCAGGGCGCCCACCGCCGCAAGGGCATTGCGCGCTTGATCCTCAGGCACGCCGGTGAACACCTGATCGAGCAGGCTCTCCAGGAGCAGTTCGTCCTTCGTCCGCGCCCGGCCTGCGTAGCCGGTGACAGGTGGGAAACGCGTGAACTTGACGGCGGTAGGGGGAGACTCATCCAGGGCGCCGCCTCGCTGCGGCTGCTCCTGGACGGGTGAAACCCATCTGACGTTCCGCTTCGGTGGCTTGAATCGGCCGGTCATGGGTTCAGCTTGAGGTGCCGGGACAGGATGTCAATGCGCTCGGCGGCCATGCCGTCCTTCCGTGCCCGCCCCCGGCTCACCTCCGCAAGAGATCCTCAACGTCCCTCGGCGCGGCGCCGTACTCGGCGTTCCCAGCTGTTCTGGTGGCGGATGACCACGCCCGCGGCGCCGCCGTCGCCGGTGAGGCGGACTCGCGGCGTGCCGGGGAGCCGCTCCGAGGTGGTCTTGTCCTTGAAGCCGCCGAGGCCCGGGTTCATCTCCGTGGTCTCCGCCACCCACCCGTCGGGGATGATGATCGTCACACCGGCCATCTGCCCGTACGCCTCTATCGCGATCTCGGGCAGCCGGCATTTGGTCTGGGTGAAGTCGAGCTTGGCGCCGCCCATGCCGCCGTACACGGTGATGCGCGCAGGCACCCGCCAGTGGCCGGTCCGCGCCGCGCCATTGATGCCTCCCTTGAGGACCAGCGGCTCCGCTGGAATCTCTTGCGGCAGATCGGCGGTGAGGTGCTCCAGGTCGGCGTAGGTCTTGGCGTTCAGCGCCCGATCCAGCCGTACTTCCAGCTCGCTGAAGTCGATGCGCCCCTCGGCCGCCGCGGTGTTCAGCCGCTCCACCACCGCTTCACGCTCGTCATGCGAAACACGCACCTGAGCAGAGCTGGAAGGGGTCGGTTGCTGGTTTGCGTCCATCGCGTTCGCTTTCAGGCTAGGGGGTTCCGGGAGATCTGCACCATACGCTCCCATAACGGAAATTATGTGGGGTCCTGAGCGACCATGCTCCGCGAAGCGGGTCTCTTTCATGAGTGAGCCGCTCTCGTCAGTTCTGGCCGGGGCGCGTCCGCGAGCGGAAGGTACGGCGGTAGGTGTCCGGAGGCACGCCGACCGTGCGGTTGAAGTGCCGGCGCAGTGTCGTGGCGGTGCCCATGCCGGTGGCCGCCGCGATGGTGTCGACGCCGTCGTCGGTGGTCTCCAGCAACTCCTGGGCGTGGCGGATCCGCTGGGTCAGCAGCCATTGCAGCGGGGTGGTGCCGGTCACCGACCTGAAGTGCCGGCCCAGGTTGCGCGAGCTCATCCGCGCCCGGCGGGCCATGTCCTCCACCGTCAGCGGATGGTCCAGCCGTTCGATCACCCAGGGGAACAGCTCGGCGAGTGGGTGGTTGTCCGGGGCCGGCACCGGGGTGGTGACGAACTGGGCCTGGCCGCCGTCCCGGTGCGGCGGCACGACCAGGCGGCGGGCGACCGCGTTGGCGATCGAGGAGCCGTGGTCAAGGCGGACCAGATGCAGGCACAGGTCCATGGCCGCGGCCTTGCCGGCGGAGGTGAGCACGCTGCCGTTGTCCACGTACAGGACGTCCGGGTTCACCTTCACCTGGGGATAGCGGTCGGCCAGGGCTCGGGTGTGCGCCCAGTGGGTGGTCGCGCGCTTCCCGTCCAGCAGGCCGGCGGCGGCCAGCACGAACGCGCCCGTGCAGAGGGAGGCCACGCGTGCGCCGGCCTCGTGGGCCGCACGCACCGCGTCGACCAGGTCAGCGGGCGGGTCCACGTCGATGTCGGCCCAGCCCGGGACGATCACGGTGTGGGCGCGCGAGAGGTGGTCGAGGCCATGGTCGGGCTCCAGCAGGAACCGGCCGGCTCGCACGGCACCCGGCCCGCAGACGACGACGTCGTACCAGGGGTCGGCCACGCCGGCCTCGAAGACCTCGTACGCCATGGACAGCTCGAAGTGCAGCATCCCGTCGGTGGCGGCCAGCGCGACAGTACTCATGTCCGGAATTGTACGGGCAATGGCGTTCCAGACACTCGTCGGGAGCATCGGCCCTTGCCAGAATGATCACGACAGCAGGTCAGGTGAGCAGGAGAGTAACCATGGGACCAGTGACGGTTTTCGGCGCGTACGGGCACACCGGGCGCTTTGTGGTGGCACAGCTCCAGGAGCGCGGGTTCGTCCCCATCCTGTCGGGGCGCGACGCCGACAAACTGAAGGTGTTGGCGTTCGAATCCGGACTGGAGGCCCGCCCGGCGTCGGTCGATGACCCTGCCTCGCTCGACCGCGCGCTGGCCGGCGCGGCGGCTGTGATCAACTGTGCCGGGCCTTTCGCCACGACAGCCGCCCCCGTGATCGAGGCGGCACTGCGCGCCGGGATCCCGTACGTGGACGTGGCGGCCGAGATCGAGGCCAACCTCGACACGTTCACGCACTTCGCGGAGCGCGCCCGGACCGCGGGAGCGGTGATCGTCCCGGCGATGGCCTTCTACGGCGGCCTCGGCGACCTGCTGACCACCGCCGCGATGGGCGACTGGACGGCGGCCGACGAGGCGCACATCGCGTACGGACTGAGCAGTTGGCACCCCACCGCCGGGACGCGGATCGCGGGCGCGGTCTCCCGGCAGCGGCGGGACGGCCGACGCGTCCGGTACACGAACGGCCGGCTGGAATACCGCCATGACGGCCCGCCGACCCTGGAGTGGCCCTTCCCCGACCCGATGGGGCCCCGGGCCGTCATCGGGGAGTTCACCATGGCTGACGTCGTCACCGTTCCCAGCCACCTGTCCATCCCCGAAGTGACCACGTACATGACGGCCGAGGCGGCCAGGGACCTCTCGGCCTCCGACACACCGGAGCCGGCCCCGGCCGACGAACTGGGACGGTCGGATCAGACCTTCCTCGTCGATGTCGTCGTACGTTCCGGTGGCAGCGAGCGGCGCGCCGTGGCGAGGGGACGGGACATCTACGCCGTCACCGCGCCGCTCGTGGTGGAAGCGGTCGACCGCATCCTCACTGGGCGCACCAGGACGGTCGGCGTCGCCTCCGCCGGCAAGATCTTCGACGCACCCGACTTCCTCCACGCGCTGTCCCCGCACATCTCCCTGGACCTGCCTTCATAACAGCACGTTCGTTCCAGGAGCGCATCGATCACCTGGCCAAGGAGTGCGCCATCACAGTCTGCGGACGTTTTCGGCCACGTAGTCGAAGCTGTCCTGCGACCGTTCGACGAGATCGAACTCGACCTCCTCGCCTACCTCCAAACTCCGGTATCCGTCCTCCACCATGTTGCTGAAGTGCACGAACGCATCACGACCAGCCGGGAGCTCTGGAGAGGAGATCGCTCCCCACCCCTTCTCGGCCTTCCAGAACTTCACAGTGCCACGTGTCATCACCACATTGTCGTCGACCACTTGGAGATCACCTATTCACCGAACACGAAACCGGCCCCCGAACGGACATGCTCAGCTTGAAGTACTCCTCTTCCAGCCTCATACGCCAAGAAGCTCTTGAGGGCTGCGCCTCCAGGCTTCCGGAGCGACGGCCCTTGAGAGGCGACGGCACGAGAGCGCATCGATCGCCCCGCCGCCTCGTCAAGGGTGCAGCCCCTGCCCCCTGACGGGGGTCGGGCAAGGGCCGCGCTCGGTGCGACTCGGGCAACTCCTCACGGGCTCAAGGGCCCGGCCAGTCGCGGGTACAGAGGTCTGTTCGAGAAGCTGCCGTCACGCATTCCGTACGAGTCATCACGTCAACCCACGTGCACCCGCACTCGCCATTTCGCCGAAAACCCCACCCTTTCCCCAACTCGTCCAACAACCAGAGACCCCGTCCATCCGTACGGTCGAAATCGGGCCTACTGACATGCGGCACGCCCTGCGCCCCTTCATCGGTCACCTCTAGACGCACCAGCCCGATGCCAATTTCAAAGACCTCCACCAGTACGCGCCCGCCCGCATGACGCGATCTCGTATGCAGCACCGCATTCGACACCATTTCCGACAGCAACAACACCGCGTCCTCTACGTCGTCGTGCCCCGCATCCGCGAGAACCTTCCTCACCCCGCCGCGCAACGGCAACCGACTGAGGCTTTCCCGGCAGCGAGAGTTTCGTCAGCGGTCGTCCACTCACAGCGCCGCCTCCGGGAGTGGGTGCAACGTGGCCCATGGACGCCTTGCGCGCAGGAATGCTCACCTCATCGCCCTTCCTGTTGAGACGGCCGGTAGGAAATCCGTGCGATCACTTACCCTCGGGCTTACGCTCCGAGTAACCGTCAGTACGGATGGTGACCTCAATCCCCATCGCCTGCCCAGATGGCCGGCGTTGCTCGAAGAAGCAACACCACAAGCCAGGGAGCCGGTGCGCGATGAACGACCCACTCACGACCTCCGCCGCGTACGCCTTCGGGCCCGTGCTGCGCCAGCTCCGCACGCAGGCCGGACTGTCCCTGCGCGAACTCGCCAAGATCACTTACTACGATCACACCCGCATCGCCCGCGCTGAGCAGGGCGAGTGGCTCGCGCCGCTCGACCGGGTCCAGGACCTCGACGACGCGCTCGGCGCCGGCGGCCTCCTCGTCGCCCTGCGCCGGGGCGACGGACCTGCCACGCCCGCGATGACCGCCTCCGGCAGCTACGAGAGCGAACCCGTCATCCTGGACATGCCAACCCAGGATGGGAAACTGGTGCAGGTGACGATCTCGCGACGGGCCTTCGCCCAGCTACTCGCCTCGGGTGCACTGTCGGCCGTCCTGCCCTACCTCGCCGACCCTGATCAGGCCCAGCGCGTCTCCCGCGCCATCACGCAACCCACTCGCGTCGACGACCAGGTGATCGACTACTTCCAGCGGGTGCTGACCGAGCACTACACCGCCGACAAGATGCTCGGCCCCCGCCACCTGCTGCGGCCGGTGCTGGCCCAGATCGAAGTCCTCGACGAGCTACGCCGAGGCGCCGACACCAGCTACGCCGACCCACTCCTGCAGACGCTGGCCGCCTACGGCGAAATGGCGGGCTGGCTGCACCAGGACCTGGGAGAGACCGGCGAAGCGATGGACTGGACGCGGCGCGCGGCCGAGTGGGCGGCCTGCGCCGGCGACACCCAGATGGCCGCCTACCTGCTCGTACGGCAGAGCAACATCGCGGTTGCGACGGAGGACTACGCGGCCGTCGTCCAGCTCGCCGCCGCCGCGCGTCGGCATTCCGCTGAGCTCGACCCCAAGCTCGCCGCCCTGGCCGCGCAGCAACAAGCGCGCGGCCTGGCCATGCTCGGCCGGCACCGACAAGCGTTCGACCTCCTCGACCAAGCGGCCGACCTCCTCCGCGACCACCCGCACGTCACCCATCCGAACACCCCCGTCTACCTGCACCACTACGACCTCGACACCCTCCAGGAGCAGTCCGCGGCCTGCCACAGAGCCGCCGGACACGCCGACACGGCCATCACCATCCTCGAAAAGCGGATCGCCGAGCTGCCCGCCAACCTCGCCCGCGACCGCGGGCACCTGACCGCCAAACTGGCCGTCGCCGTCACCCAGTCACCCCAGCCGGACCCGGCCAGAGCCGCGCACCTCGGCCACGAGGCACTCACCGTCGCCCAGCAGACGGGGTCGGCACGCATCCACCGCGAGCTGCGCACGCTGAACACCGGACTACGAAAGCGGTGGCCGGACGACAGCCATGCTCGCGCTTTCCACGAAGCATTCGTCGGCGTCTGACCGCACTGGGCGCCTGTTTCACCAGGGGTTCAGGGGCGTAGGCCGTCGAGGAGCCGGGCGACGGTGCGGTGACGGAGGTCGGGCGCCCATCCAGCGGCCAGGGCGCCGTGACAGGCGGCGGTGAGCAGGGCGATGACCTCATCGAGCTCGACGTCGGCGCGGACCGTACCCGCATCCCGTGCCCGTACCAGCAGGGTGTCGAGAGCCTTGCCGAGACCCGCGACCTGGCGGTCGACGCCCACGTCCATCCCGCCGGCGGTGAGCAGATGCACCACGGTGCGGGCGCCGGCCGCGTGCTCGACGACCTCGGCGAAGAACGTGAGCAGCGCGGTGGGGTCGCCCTCGGCAGCAAGTGTCTCGGCCCGGGTGGCGAGTCGGTCCTGCAGGTCCTTCATGATCGCAGCGAGCAGGTCGGCCTTGGTGGGAAAGTGCCGGAAAACGGTGCCGACGGCGACGCCCGCACAGCGTGCGACCTCCTCTGTCGATGCGGACGTGCCGTGCCGGTCGAAGACCTCGACGGCGGCGGCGAGGATGCGGGTCCGATTGCGGCGGGCATCGGCGCGGAGGGGCGGCTCAGACATGGTGAACTCCGGGCATTGACAACATGAGTGGCGACTCATAATTTGAGCCGCAGGATAGTGAGTGACAACTCATGTTAGGAGTTCACGGTGACCGAAGTCGACCGAGGAGCGTTGACAGGGCCACGCGAGGCGTTCGAACGATTCCGGGATCACCTGCTGACGGGGACAGCGGCCGGGCTGGAGACGCTCCTCGCCGACGATGGCGTGGTCGAGACCCCGTTCGCCCCGCCCGGTGCGCCCCGGCGGACCGAGGGACGGGAGGCGTTCGCCGCGAGAGCCGTGCCGCAGCGGGAGGCGCTCCGGGAACGCATCCGGTTCACGGCCGTGCGCGATGTGGTTGTCCACGAGACGGCCGACCCGCAGGTCGCCGTCGTCGAGTACGAGGTGGAGGCGGTCCGCGAGGCCGACGGCCTGCGTGCCGCCGCACCGTTCGCGGTGGTGGTGCGGGTCCGGGACGGGCGCGTCACACTGTGGCGCGAGTACCAGAATCCCGTGGCGATGGCCCTGCTCGCCGCGGAGTGACCGACCGGTCCTGGCCCTGGTGCGCCTCGACGTGGACCCGTACCGGGTCCCGCTCGTTGGATCCTGGGGTCAGTGGCGGGTCAGGTCGCCGGAGTCGTGGACGATCTTGCCGCCTACCGTGGTGAGGATCGGTTTGATGCGTTTGAGGTCCTCGTCGCCGGTCGTGCGGTAGTCGCGGTCCAGGACGACGAGGTCGCCGAGCTTGCCGTTCTCGATCGTGCCGAGTCTGTCCTCCATGTTGAGGAACCAGGCGTTCTCCCTCGTGTACAGCCGTACCGCCTCGTCCCTGGTGATCTGCTGACCGTCGTTGACGAGACCGCCCAGCGCGTTGCGGCCGGTGACGGCGTAGTAGACGCCGTACCAGGGGTTGAGCGGGGCGATGTGCACGCCGTCGAGGTGGATGCCGGCCTTGATGCCGTGGTCGAGGATGGTACGGAAGGGCGCGCCCGCCGCGGGGCCGCTGCCTGACACGAAGCTGAACGCCCCGCACTGTACGGCGCCGCCGAGCGCCTGGAGCCGGTCGAGCAGCGCGGTGGTGACCACCGGCACGTGGTCGATGCGCCAGCGCAGGCCGGTGATGTCGTGCTGGGCGTTCACCGCCTCGTACCCGGCGATCTCGGCCTCCAGCGCGGCCAGGCTCAGCGCCCGGTTGGTGTTGCGCCAGCCCGCCTGCGCGATCAACTGCTGGGCCTTGGCCCAGACCGGGCCGCTGCCGTCACCGGGGGCGCCCCACTCGCCGATGCCGCCGGTCATCATCAGGTCGTCGCCGAAGAGCTGGAACTGGTTGTTCAGCCGCTGGGTGAGCTCGGGCAGGTCGAGGTCGTTCTGGTTGTGCAGGAAGTTGGTCTGCAACCGGATGAAGGTACGGTCCTCCCGGTGCAGGGCGAGCCAGGAGTCGTACATCCGGTAGTGGTCGAAGTTGGACAGGAACTGGCCAGGGGTGGGCGGCCCGAGCACGGGGAAGCCGACATGGTCCTGCACGCTGGTGATGCCGACGCTCGCCGCGTAGGCCATGGCGTCGAGGGTGCTGCGCTTCCTGTCCTCGAAGGTCTGGGTCAGGCGGACGTTGTACAGGGCGGCCGTGGCGTTCGCCCCGGCGGCGATCGAGCCGTCCGCGCCGACGACCGACGGCACGGCCGCCGACTCCAGCACCGCCTTGCCCGGGGTGTTCGTCACGGCCGGGCCGGTGAACCCCTGGAACAGCAGCACCGGGCGGTCCGGCACGGCGGCGTCGAGCTCGGCCAGGGTGGGCAGGCGGCGTTCGGCGAACAGGTTCGGGTGCCAGCCGCCCATCGCGGTGACGAACCGGCCTTCCGGCACCCCCCGGCGGCGGGCCGCGAGTAACCGCTGGATCCCGGCGATGTTCCCCGCGTTCTCGATCACCACGTGGTAGCCGGGGCGGATGGCCAGGCTAACGAAGTGGACGTGCGGCTCGATCATGCCGGGGATCACGGTGTGGCCGCGCAGGTCGATCACCTTCGCGTCCCGGGAGACCGACTGCTTCAGCCGCCCGAGGCTCAGCCCGGCGCCCACGATGCGCCCCTGGGCGACGGCGACCGCGGAGACGGTGCGGTCGTGGTCGTCGAAAGTGCGGATCTTGCCGTTGTGGAGGATCAGATCGCCCTGCGGCACCGTCGCCGATGTCTCCGAAGCGGGCGTCGCCGCCGCGCCGGGGGTGGCGATCGCGCCGCCGATCGCCGCCGCACTGGTGCCCAGGACGCTACGCCGGGAAACGAGCCGTCGATCCATGCGGGCCGCCCTTCATTGAAACTTCGACTATCCGCCGGAAGATCGTCGATGACAAGAGGGCGGCCCCTGGTTCAGAGTGCGATCGCCTCCGAGCCGAAAAGCTGCTTGATGTCGGCGGCGAAGCTCGGCTCGGGGTTGACCTGGAACTCCGGCAGGGCGAGCACGATGGTGTTGCCGGCGATGCGCCTCAGGTTGATCAGCAGCGGCACCTGTCCCTGGTGCAGCTTCAGCACGTTGCGGAGCTCCTCGATGACCTGCGGGTTGATGCGTTCCTCACGCAGTTTCAGAGTGACGGGGTGCCCGGCGTCGCTGGTGATGCCGGACACGTCGATCGGGGTCAGGTCCTGGGCGAAGACCGAGATGGCGCCGTCCCGGTTGTTGATCTGCCCGTGCACCGACACCACGGCGTCCTTGCGCAGCTCGGGACCGTACAGCTCGTGGCTCTTGGGGAAGAACAGGCACTCCACCGCCGCGTCCATGTCCTCGACGGTGACGATCGCCCACACGTTGCCGGCCTTGTTGACCCGCTTGTCCACGTTGGCGATCATGCCGCAGACGGTGACGTCGCCGCGGTCGTCGCGGCCGCTGTCGAGCAGGTCGGCGATCGCGGTGTCCCGGTTGCGGGCCAGCAGCCGCTCCGCGCCGGCGAGCGGGTGGTCGGAGACGTACAGACCGAGCATCTCCCGTTCGAAGTCGAGCTTGGTCTTCTTGTCCCATTCCATGTCCGGGATGGCGACGGTGAACGCCGTGTCCTCGTCGGCGTCGTCCGCGCCGCCGAACAGGGAGTCCTGGCCGTGGGCCTCGTTCTTCTTGATGTCGATGACCGACTCGACCGCCTGCTCGTGGATCATGAGCAGGCCCTTGCGCGGATGTTCGAGCGAGTCGAACGCGCCCGCCTTGATCAGCGACTCGATGACCCGCTTGTTGCAGACGGGCAGGGGCACCTTGCCGAGGAAGTCGTCGAAGTCGGTGTAGCGGCCCTTCTCCTTGCGGGCCTTGACGACGCCTTCGACGACGTTCGCGCCCACGTTGCGGACCGCGCCGAGGCCGAAGCGCACCTTGTCGTCGCCGACCGCGACGAAGTCGAGCTGGGACTCGTTGACGTCCGGCGCGAGCACCTGAATACCCATTTTTCGGCATTCGGCCAGGTAGATGGCGGCCTTGTCCTTGTCGTCCCCGACCGAGGTGAGCAGGGCCGCCATGTACTCGGCCGGGTAGTTGGCCTTGAGGTAGGCGGTCCAGTAGGCGACCAGTCCGTAGCCGGCGGTGTGCGACTTGTTGAACGCGTAACCGGAGAACGGCAGCATGACGTCCCACAGCGCCTGGATCGACTCGTCGGAGTAGCCGTTGGCGCGCATACCGGCGGAGAACTTGCCCCACTCGGCGTCCAGGACCTCCTTCTTCTTCTTGCCCATGGCCCGGCGCAGCATGTCGGCGCCGCCCAGGGTGTAGCCCGCGAGCTCACGGGCGACGGCCATGATCTGCTCCTGGTAGACGAGCAGGTGGAAGGTGGTGCCCAGGATCGGCTCCAGGGCCTCCTTCAGCTCCGGGTGGATGGGCTCGATGTCCTGGCGGGCGTTCTTGCGGTGCGCGTAGTTGGTGTGCGCGTTGGCCGCCATCGGTCCCGGCCGGTAGAGGGCGAGCACGGCCGCGATGTCCTCGAACCGGCTCGGCTCCATCAGCTTGAGAAGCTGCCGCATGGGGCCGCCGTCGAGCTGGAACACGCCGAGGGTGTCGCCCCGGGCCAGCAGCCGGTAGGTCGTCTCGTCGTCGAGGGGCAGCGTCAGGGTGTCGAGCTGGACCCCCCGGTTCTGCTCGATGATCTTGATGGCGTGGTCGATGATGCCCAGGTTCCGCAGACCCAGGAAGTCCATCTTGACCAGGCCCATGTCCTCGCAGGACGGGTAGTCGAACCCGGTGATGATCACGCCGTCCTTGTCCCGCCGGTGCATCGGGATCAGGTCCAGCAGCGGCGCCGACGACAGGATGACCGCGGCCGCGTGCACGCCGGTGCCGCGGATCAGGCCCTCGATGCCACGGCCGGTGTCGATGACCTTGTGCACGTCCGGGTCGTTCTCGTACAGGGCCCGGATCTCGCCGCCCTCGTTGTAGCGGGGGTGGTCCTCGTTGAACATGTCCGCGAGCGGGACGCCCTTGCCCATGACGTCCGGCGGCATCGCCTTGGTGATCTTGTCACCCACCGCGAACGGGTAGCCGAGGATCCGCGACGCGTCCTTGACGGCGGCCTTCGCCTTGATCGTGCCGAACGTGTTGACCTGCGCGGTGTACGCGCTGCCGTACTTCTCGGTGACGTAGGCCACCATGCGGTCGCGCTGGCGGTCGTCGAAGTCGAGGTCGATGTCCGGCGGGTTGATCCGCTCGGGGTTGAGGAACCGCTCGAACAACAGGCCGTGCTCCAGCGGGTCGAGCTCGGTGATGCGGGTGGCGTAGGCGACGATCGACCCGGTGGCGCTGCCTCGGCCCGGCCCCACCGCGATGCCGTTGTCGCGGGCGTAGCTGCAGATGTCGGCCACGACCAGGAAGTAGGAGGAGAACCCCATCGGGCCGATGACCTTCATCTCGGTCTCGTACCGCTCCAGGACCTCCTGCGGGACGGGGGTGCCGTAGCGCAGCTCCAGGCCGCGCTCCACCTCCTTGCGCAGCCACGACTCCTGCGTCTCCCCCTCGGGCACGTCGGGGTAGTCCGGCATCCGGTTCACCTCGCCGAACACCTCGGTGTAGTCGCCGACCATCTCGGCCACCAGCAGCGTGTTGTCGCACGCCTCCGGCAGCTCGGTGAACAGGGCGTACATCTCGTCGGCGCTCTTGAGGTAGTAACCCGAGCCGTTGAACCGGAAGCGGTTGGGGTCGTCCTTGTTCTTGCCCACGCCGACGCACAGGAGGCTGTCGTGCGCGTCGGCCTGGTCCTCGGTCACGTAGTGGCTGTCGTTGGTGACCAGGAGCGGGATGCTGAGCTGCTTGGCCAGCCGGAGCAGATCCGCCCGGACCTCCCGCTCGATGTCGATGCCGTGGTCCATCAGCTCCAGGAAGTAGTTCTCCTTGCCGAAGATCTCCTGGTATTCGCCGGCGACCCGGACCGCCTCGTCGTACTGGCCGAGCCGCAGCCGCGTCTGCACCGCGCCGGAGGGACAGCCGGTGGTGGCGATGATCCCGGACGCGTGCTGCGCGACCAGCTCCTGGTCCATCCGGGGCTTTGAGTAATATCCCTCGAACGACGCCAAAGACGACAGGCGGAACAGGTTGCGCAAGCCGTCGGCGTCCTTGGCCCACATGGTCATGTGGGTGAACCGGCCGCCGCCCGAGACGTCTTTCCCGCCTTCGCCGTCCGCCACCCCGGTCTCCGCGCGCCGGCCCCAGAAGACCGGTTTCTTGACGAACCGGTTCTCCGGCGCGACGTACGCCTCGATCCCGATGATCGGCTTGACCGGGCTGCCCTTCGCCACCTTCTGGAACTCGTACGCACCGAACATGTTGCCGTGATCCGACATCGCGATCGCCGGCATCTCCAGCCGCTCGGCCTCCTTGAACAGCGGCTTCATCTTGGCCGCGCCGTCCAGCATGCTGTATTCGGTGTGTACGTGCAGATGCACGAAGGACTTGCTCACCTGGTCCCCTAACGCTCGCCTTGGCCAGACTTACCGCAGGAGCCTATTCCGTCCCATGCACCCCGCCGCACTTTCCCCCGACCACCATGTGCTACATGTTGATTACGTTAAGTCACATAAGGGGGAGATGTGAAGATCAACTGTGTCGGCGGGGGCCCCGCCAGCCTGTACTTCTCGATCCTGATGAAGCGGATGAACCCGTCCCACGACATCACCGTCTACGAGCGCAACCCCGCCGGATCCACGTTCGGCTGGGGGGTGACCTACTGGGAGGCGCTGATCGAATATCTGCGGAGCGCCGACCCGGAGTCCGGGAACGCCATCAGCGAGAGCTCGGTCCGCTGGCAGGACTGGGTCACGCACGTCCACGACCGCGTGACGGTCACCGTCGAGAACGGCGCCGAGGGGTTCGGCGTCGGCCGCCAGCGGCTGCTCGACATTTTCGCCGAGCGGGCCCGCGCGCTCGGCGTACAGCTGGAGTTCGACTGCGAGATCCGCCACGAGGACGAGCTGACCGACGCCGACCTGGTCGTCGCCGGCGACGGCGTCAACAGCGTGCTGCGGGAGCGGCATGCCGACCACTTCGGCACCGAGATGACGGTCGGCCGGCACCCCTACCTCTGGCTGGGCACCACCAAGGTCTTCGACGCCTTCACCTTCGCCTTTCGCGAGACCGAGCACGGCTGGATCTGGTGTTACGGCTACGGCTTCAGCCCGGAGCAGAGCACCGTCGTCGTCGAGTGCACCCCCGAGACGTGGCAGGGGCTCGGGTTCGACGGGACGAACGAGGCCGACTGCCTGAGCATGCTGGAGAAGCTGTTCGCCGACGTGCTGGACGGGCACCCGCTGATCGGCCGCACGCGGGCCGACGGCAGCGCGCGCTGGGAGCACTTCCCCACCCTGACCAACAACCGGACGTGGCACCGGGGCAACCTCGTCCTGCTCGGGGACGCCGCGCACACCACGCACTACTCCATCGGCTCGGGCACCGGCCTCGCCCTCGGGGACGCCGCCGTCCTGGCCGAGGAGTTGCATCGGAACACGGAGCTCGAGCCCGCCCTGGCCCGCTACGAGAAGACCCGCCGATCCGAGATCCGGTCCGCGCAGCGGTCGGCCCGGCACAGCGCCCAGTGGTTCGAGAAGCTCCCGCGCTACATCGACCGGCCGCCGGAGCAGCTGATGGAGCTGCTCGGGCAGCGGCACTCCGGGCTGCTCGCGCATCTGCCGCCGGGGCTGTACTACCGGATCTGGCAGGTGGTCGGGCGGTTCAGCCGCTGAACCCGGAGATTGCCGGATTCGGTCGTTGACCTGGACATCCCGTACGCACATCATTCGTTGGTGGAACACGCCGGACGAGAAGGGAAGCCCACCATGAGCACGGGCAAGCTCCTGCAGCACCACACCGAGCACGCCGACTCCGGCAGGACGCTCAATCATCCGCGCGCCTACGAGATCGCCTCGGCCATCGCCTTCGCCGGGGCCCGCCGCTACACCTTCACCCGCCTGGCGGCCCTGGCCAGGCCGCGAGCCGGTGACCGCATCCTGGACGTGGGCTGCGGCACCGGCTACCTGACGCGGGTGCTCGCGCCGGTGGTGACGCCCTCCGGGCACGTGACGGGCCTGGACCCCTCCCCCGCCATGATCGAGTACGCGCTCCGCCGCGCACCCGGCAACTGTGACTACACGGTCGGCAGGGGCCAGGCCCTGCCGTTCCCGGACGGCTCCTTCGACACGGTCGTCTCCAGCCTGGCGCTGCACCACCTCCCCGCCGGCGACCGGCTGGAGGCGGTCCGGGAGATGCTCCGCGTGCTGCGGCCGGGCGGGCGGCTGCTCGTCGCCGACCTCAGGCCGCCGGCGAACGCGCTGGCCCGGCGGCTGGGCGAGCTGCTCATCCGGCATCACGGCCACGACGTGCTCGGCACGCTCGTCCCCGACGCCGGTTTCCGCGTCGAGGCCGAGGGCGAGCTGCCGCCCCGGCTGCGCTACATCCAGGCCGTACGACCCGAGAAGGAGTAGGTGACCGTGTGAGCTCCGCCGTCTCGGGTAGCGATGAGCGTTACTGTGCGCCTCAGCGCTGACCAGTGACAACAGCGGTTCACGTACAATGATCAGGCCTTGTCCATCGGCGGCGCGCGGCCAAGCACGGGCGTCGCGGGAGGCGGGTGTGGTCATGATTCCCCCTGACGTCGCACGGGGTTAGGCTCGGGCCACGCCGAACTGGGCCCGAAGGGAACCATCATCGCCAGCGACTCATATCCGCCGTTCGGGGACGCGCCACGTCCGATGCGCCGCCGTGTCACCGAAGCGGCGATTCTCAACGCCCAGAGCTCGGCGGACGTCGTCAAGTGGACCTGCTCGCACGGCCAGCACGCCGGCAACGGCTGCATCACCTGCTACGAAGCCTCCGCCACGGCCGATCCGGAGCTGCCCCTGTGGGAGGTCGCGGCGTGGTTCACCACCACGCGGCCGATCCCGATCAGGGCGCTGCAGGACGTGCACCGCCACGGCCGCCGGTTCGCGCTGGACCAGCCGTCGACGCCGCTGGTCTACGTCCTGAGCGGGCACGTGCGGGCGGCGCTGAGCGCGGAGGCGGTGGCGGGCGTGGTCGGGTTCCTGCTGCAGAACCGGCACATCGTCGACGACTTCACCATGACGGAGATCCGCGCCTCCCATTCGTGACGGCTGTCGATTGTGGCCGGTCTCGTTCGCCGTAGTCAGTGAAGGCATCACCGACTGACAAGGAATGATCATGCGGAAACTGATGGTGACCACGTTCATGTCCCTGGACGGCGTCGTACAGGGGCCGGGCGGCCCGGACGAGGACCGTACGGGCGGGTTCGAGCACGGCGGCTGGGCGGTGCCGCACATGAACGAGGAGCTCATCCAGCGGATGGCCGCGCTGACCGCCAGGGCCGGGGCGCTCCTGCTCGGGCGCGCGACCTACGAGGGCTTCGCCGCCACCTGGCCGCTGGCCGGCCCCGAGGACCCGATCGGGGCGCGGATGAACGGCCTGCGCAAGTACGTCGCCTCCCGCACCCTGGACACGGTGACCTGGCAGAACTCGACGCTGCTCACCGGCGACGTCGTCGAGGCGGTCGGCGAGCTCAAGCGGGGCGAGGGCGGCGAGATCCAGGTGCACGGCAGTGGGGAGCTGATCCAGACGCTCATCGAGCACGACCTCGTGGACGAGTTCCACCTGCTGGTCTTCCCGGTGCTCCTCGGCTCGGGCAAACGACTCTTCAGGACCGGTACGGCCGGGCTCGACCTGCTCGACAGCACGACGTCGAGCTCGGGCGTGGTCGTGAGCACGTACGCGAGGAGTGGCAAGGTGGGCTACGGCGAGCTCGGCCCCGAGACCGGCAACTGGTGATCGAGCAGAGGGGAGCGGCCATGCCGCAGTACGCGATTCTGATCTACGAGAAGGAGACGCCCGGCGGGGTGGCCGACATCCCGCCCGAGGTCATGGCGGCCAACCTGAGCGCCGGCGAGAAGATCGCCGCGATGGGCGTCCGGGTCGTCCACGAGCAGGCGCTGGAGCCCAGCGCGACCACGCGGACGATCCACAAGGACGGCCTGGTCACCGACGGCCCGTTCCTGGAGAGCAAGGAGGTGATCGCCGGGTTCTTCGTGGTGGAGGCCGCGGACCTGGAGACGGCGGTCGCCGTCGGCCGGCTGCTGCCGATCATGGATGGCGCCGTGGAAGTGCGGCCGCTGCTGGCCGGATGACCTCCGCCCAGCAGGCGGTGGCCGAGGCGCACCGTCACGAGTGGGCCAGGTTGCTCGCCGTGACGGTGCGCGTCACCCGTGACCTGGACCTGGCCGAGGAGTGCGTCCAGGACGCGTACGCCGCCGCGCTCGCCTCCTGGACGCGCGACGGCGTGCCCGCCAGGCCGGGCGCCTGGCTGACCACCGCCGCCCGGCACAACGCGCTGGACGCCCTGCGCCGGGCCAGGACGCTGCGCTCGAAGCTGCACCTGCTGGTGGAGCCGGACGTCGCCGCCGAGCCGGGGCCCCATGACGACCGGCTGCGGCTGGTCTTCCTGTGCTGTCACCCGGCGCTGGCCATCGAGGCGCAGGTCGCGCTCACCCTGCGGCTGGTCTGCGGGGTGAGCGTGCCGGACATCGCGCGCGCGTTCCTGGTCTCCGAGCCGACCATGGCGGCCCGGATCACCCGGGCCAAGAAGAAGATCATGGCGGCCCGGATCCCGTTCAGGATGCCGGCTCCCGCCGAGTTGCCGGACCGGCTGGACGCCGCGCTCACCGCGATCCACCTGCTCTTCACCACCGGTCACACCGCGCCGGCGGGACCCGCGCTGACCAGGGACGACCTGGCCGCGTACGCGCTGGACCTGGCCCGGCTGCTCCGCGACCTGATGCCGGCCGAGCGGGAGGTACGCGGGCTGCTCGCGCTGCTGCTGGCCGGCCATGCCCGCCGGGCCGGCCGCGCCGCCGCGGACGGGCGTCTGCTGCTCCTGGCGGAGCAGGACCGTTCGGCCTGGGACCAGGAGGCGATCGCCGAGGCGGACGAGCTGGTCGTGGCCGCGCTGCGTGGCGGCGCGCCGGGCCGGTTCGCCCTCCAGGCCGCCATCGCGACGCTGCACGCCACCGCTCCCACGTACGCCGACACCGACTGGGCGCAGATCCTGGTGCTCTACGACGAGTTGCTGAAGGTCTGGCCGTCGCCGGTGGTGGCGCTCAACCGGGCGGTGGCGCTCGCCATGGTCAGCGGGCCGGCGGCCGCCCTGGCCGACGTCGAGGCGCTGGAGCGGGACGGGCGGCTCGCCACCTACCGCTACCTGCCGGCGATCAGGGCCGACCTGCTGCGCCGCTCGGGCCGCCGGGCCGAGGCCGCCGAGGCGTACGAGCGGGCGATCGCGCTGGCCGGCAACGACGCCGAACGCGCCTTCCTCGCCGAGCGTCTCACCGAGACCCGTCGGCCGATTTGAGCTGGGCATGCGCAATCTTGAACGCGTCTCCCAGGGTGGCCGCCGAAACCGGCGGTGGTGCGAACGTACGTTTTGACCATGGCTTCTTCGGACCACGAGCGCGTCCTTCAGGTCGCGTACAAGCTGTTCGCCGCGCTCGGTTACGACGCCACCTCGACCTCGCAGATCGCCGAAGCGGCCGGCGTGCAGCCGGCCGCCATCGAGGAGTTCTTCGGCGGCCGGCGGGAGCTCTACATCGCCGTCATGCGGCACGCCTACGACGAGGAGCGCGCGTCGCTGCACGCGGTGCTGGACCAGCTCCGCGAGGCGGAGAGCCTGGACGTCGCGGCGGCGCTCCACCTGCTCGTCGACAACCAGCTCGACTTCGTCGCCGTCCACCCCGACGCCTACGCGCTGCGGACACACCGGTGGTTGTCGGACGCCATGGACGTGGCGGAGGTGGAGACGCGCTACCTTCAGCCTCTCTACCAGAGCATCCTGGACCTGTTCCAGCCCGCTGTGGCGGCCGGGCAACTGACCGGGGACACCGACCTGCAGTACGTCCTGTACATGTGCACCTGGTGCATCCACGGCTTCGCGCTCGGCGGCGTGCCGCACGACGAAGGCGTGCCCAAGACCTACACCGACGAGCGGGAGTGGCGGCGCTTCCGGCTCCGGCTCCACCAGATGGTGCACCGCGCCCTGCTGCTCCCCGGCGACTACTCCCCCGCTGAGCCATATTGACGTTTTCTTGATGCCCTGATCATGCAGGGTCTGTCCTCTTCGTCATTAGTGTCCTTTGGGTGATCGATGCGGGAGTGCGGGTTCGCACCTGGATGCTGAAGGGTTTGCAGCGGCCGGAGACCCAGGCCGCCGGGCCGGACCACCGGCACACCTGGTGGCAGGTGATGTGCCTGACCGGCGTGGACTACTTCTCCACCCTGGGCTACCAGCCGGGCATCGCCGCGCTGGCCGCCGGCGCCCTCAGTCCGGTCGCGACCCTGCTGCTGGTGGCGCTCACCCTGTTCGGCGCGCTGCCGACCTACCGGGCGGTGGCCAGGGAGAGCCCGAACGGGCTGGGCTCGCTGTCGATGCTGGAGCGGCTGCTGCCCGGCTGGCGCGGCAAGCTGCTGGTGCTGTTCCTGCTCGGGTTCGTGGCCACGGCGTTCATCGTCACGATCACCCTGTCCGCCGCCGACGCCACCGCGCACATCCTGCACAACCCGTTCGTGCCGCACTCCTGGGCGCACTGGCAGGTGCCGGTCACGCTGGTGCTGATCGCCGCCCTCGGCGGGGTGTTCCTGGTCGGCTTCAGCGAGGCGATCTCCATCGCCGTCGTGCTGGTCGGCGTCTACCTGCTGCTCAACCTCGTCGTGCTCACCACGGCGATCCTGCACGTGCTGGCCGAGCCGGAGCGGGTGACCGACTGGCGGGGCGTGCTCGCCGCCGACTACGCCAGCCCTCTCGCCATGGTGGCGGTCTCCTTGTACGTCATGCCCAAGCTCGCCCTCGGCCTGTCCGGCTTCGAGACGGGCGTCGCGGTGATGCCCCTGGTCAAGGGCGATATCGAGGTACGGATCAAGGGCGCGCGCAAGCTGCTGACCACGGCCGCGCTGATCATGAGCCTGTTCCTGATCACGTCGAGCCTCGCCACCACGGTGCTGATCCCCGCCGGGGAGTTCGCCGAGGGCGGGGCGGCCAACGGGCGGGCGCTCGCCTACCTGGCCCACGAGTACCTCGGTGACTGGTTCGGCACCGCCTACGACCTGTCCACGATCGGCATCCTGTGGTTCGCCGGGGCCTCCGCGCTGGCCGGGCTGCTCAACATCGTGCCGCGCTACCTGCCCCGGTACGGCATGGCGCCGGACTGGTCACGCGCCGCCCGGCCGATGGTGCTGGTGTTCACCGGCGTCTCCGTCCTCATCACGCTGTTCTTCGACGCGGAGGTGGAGGTACAGGGCGGGGCCTACGCCACCGGCGTGCTGGCCCTGATCCTCTCGGCGGCGGTCGCCGTGACCCTGTCCGCCTGGATCGGCGGCCGGCACCGCGCCGCGTCCTTCTTCGCGTTCGTCACGCTGATCTTCGGCTACGCCACGGTAGCCAACATCATCGAGCGCCCCGACGGCCTGGTCATCGCCCTGCTGTTCGTGCTCGCCATCGTGCTGATCTCGCTGATCTCCCGCGCGACCCGGTCCACCGAACTGCGCGTCACCCGCGTCACCCTCGACGACCAGGCCCGCCGCTTCCTCGACGAGGTCGGCGAGATCTACCTCATCGCCAACGAACCGAACGAGCGCACCGGCAAGGAGTACGTCGACAAGATGCGTGAGGCGTGGGAGCTGCACCGCCTGCGCACCAGCGAGGGCCCGATCTTCCTGGAGGTCACCATCCCCGACGCGTCCGAGTTCGCCGGCGAGCTGCACGTCGTGGGCGAGGAGCGGCACGGCTTCCGGATCATGCGGACGCAGAGCTCCACGGTCGCCAACGCCATCGCCGCCCTGCTGCTGCACCTGCGTGACGAGGCGGGCAGAACGCCGCATGTCTACTTTCACTGGGCGGCCGAGGGCAACCCGATCGGCGCGCTGCTGCGCTATCTCGTCTTCGGCGGCGGCGACATCCCGCCGCTCACCCGGGAGGTGCTCCGCCAGGCCGAGCCCGACCCCGGCCGCCGCCCCGTCGTGCACGTCGGCTGACCGGGCTCAGGGCTTGAACCGGTAGCCCATGCCCGGTTCGGTGATGAGGTGCACCGGGTGCGCCGGGTCGCGCTCCAGCTTGCGGCGCAGCTGGGCGAGGTACTGGCGCAGGTAGTGGAACTCCTTGACGTACTTCACGCCCCACACCTCCGACAGCAGGAGCCGCTGGCCGATCAGCTTGCCGGGGTTGCGCAGCAGGATCTCCAGGATGTGCCATTCGGTCGGGGTCAGCCGCACCCCGCCGGAGACCGTCTTCGTCGTCAGGTCCACCTCGTGGTCACCGATCCGGACCGGCGCCAGGTCCTCCTCCTGGCTCGTCCGGCGGGAGACGGCGCGGACGCGGGCCAGCAACTCGTCGATGCCGAAGGGCTTGGTGACGTAGTCGTCCGCGCCCGCGTCCAGCGCCTCGACCTTGTCGGCGTTGCCGGCCCGGCCCGACAGCACGATGATCGGCGTACTCGTCCAGCCGCGCAGCCCGTGGATGACGTCCATGCCGTCCAGATCGGGCAGGCCAAGGTCAAGGATGACCAGGTCCGGGTGCCATTCGGCGGCCTTGTGCAGGGCGCCGGCGCCGTCGGCGGCCACCGCGACGTCGTACTGCCGGGCGGCGAGGTTGATCCGCAGCGTGCTCAGCAACTGCGGCTCGTCGTCCACGACGAGAATGCGGGTCATGACGCCACGCTCAACGTGAGGATCATGGTGAGACCTCCCCCTGGTGTCCGATCGGGCATGAGCGTGCCGCCCATCGCCTCGGCCAGCCCCCGGGACAAGGCCAGCCCGAGCCCGACCCCCGCATGGTTGTCCCGGTCGCCGAACCGCTGGAAAGGCAGGAAGACCTGCTCGTACGCCTCTCGCGGGATGCCGGGACCGCGATCCGCGACGCGCACCTCCACCTGTGCGGCGTGCCGGCTCGCGGTGACGAGCACCTTCTCCCCCGGCGGACTGTAGCGGACCGCGTTGGCCATCAGATTGGCCAGCACCCGCTCCAGCAGCGCCGGGTCGGCCAGCACCTCGGGCAGCTCGGCGCCGACGGCGGACTCGACGCGGTCCCGCGACCGGTCCAGGTCGTCGACGGCTCCCGGCAGGACGTCCGCCAGCGAGGTCGGCTGGAGGTCGACCCCCAGCACCCCCGCCTGCAGCCGGCTCATGTCGAGCAGGTTGACCACCAGGCGCTCCAGCTTGGCCAGCGACTGCCGGGCCGCGCCGAGCAGCTCGGCGCGGTCCTGCCCGGACCAGACGATGCCGGGCTCGGCCAGGCTGTCCACGGCGGCCTTGGCCGAGGCGAGCGGGGTGCGCAGGTCGTGGCTGACGGCGGCGAGCAGGGCGGTGCGCATCCGGTCGGCGGCGGCCAGCGGCCGGGCCCGCTCGGCCTCCCGCGCCAGGCGCTCGTGCCGCAGCGCCACCGCCGCCTCGGTGGCGAACGCCTCCAGCACCCGCCGGTCGGCCGCGGCCGACGGCCTGCCGCGCGCGGTGAGGACGAGCTGCTCGTCGATCACCACGACGGTGTCGGCGGCGGCCGGGCAGGTCGCGGGCAGGCCGCCGGAGGTGGCGACGATCCGCCAGCGCTCCGGCTCGGCCAGGTCGTCGGGGCTCGGCTCGGCGCGCCGCTCCAGCAGCGTCACCGAGGTCAGCCCGAACGTCTCCCGCATCCGCGCGAGCAGCGACGACACGGCCGCCTCGCCGCGCAGCACGTGGCCCGCCAGAGTGGACAGCAGCTCGGCCTCGGCGGTGGCCCGGGCGGCCTCCCGGGTGCGGCGGGCCGCGATGTCCACGATCACGCTGACCGCCACCGCCACCAGGACGAACACGACCAGCGCCAGGATGTTCTCCGGATCGGCGATGGCGAGCAGGCCGACCGGCGGCGTATAGAACAGGTTGAGCAGCAGCGACGCGCCGACCGCCGCCGTGAGCGCCGGCCACATGCCGCCGGTCAGCGCGACGCCGACCACCGCGAACAGCAGCAGCAACATCTCGCTGGAGGGCGCCAGGTCGCCCCTGGCCGGCAGCAGCACGGCCGTCAGCGCCGGGATCCCGGCCACCGCCATCACCCACCCGGCCACCCGGCGGCCGGGGGTCAGCGCCGTCCGCCCGTGCGACCACCCCGGGCGGCCCCTGCTCGCCTCCTCGTGCGTGACCATGTGCACGTCGATCGAGCCGGACAGCGCGATGATGGTGACCCCGACGCCACGCGACATGATCTGCGCGAACCGTCCCCTGCGGGAGGCGCCCAGCACCAGCTGGGTGGCGTTCACGCCACGGGCGAAGTCGATCAGCGCACGCGGGACGTCCTCGCCGACGACGTGATGGTAGGACCCGCCCAGGCTCTCCACCAGGGCCCGCAGGCGGGCGAGGCCGGGCGCGTCGGCGTCGGCGGGGGTCACATGCACGGCGAGCAGATCGGCGTCCTGGTTCCGGGCGGCGATGCGGGCGGCCCGCCGGACCAGCGTGTCGCCTTCGGGCCCGCCCGTGAGAGCGACGACGACCCGCTCACGCGCCTCCCAGGTGACCTCGCCGACCTCGCTCATACGCCAAGGCTACGGGCAGCGTTTCGACACCCCTCATAGGCGACCGCTGTCTATTCCGCCGGCGTCACGCCGTGGGGTCGACGATCACCTTGCCCACGGCACCGTTCTGCGAGGCGAGCTGCGCCGCGGCGGTCTCGGCCAGCGGGAAGCGGAGCACCGGCAGCCCGTGCTCCTCGCCCACGCCCATCGCGCCGTCCCGCACCGCCGCCGTGACGTCGTCGGCCGCGCCCGCCATCCGCGCCATCCGCTCGTCGGTGGAGAGGGCCAGGAGAAATTGGAACCGGGTGTCGAGCCCGATGTTCTGCAGGATGTTCAGCTCCACCTTGGGGTTGTCGTCGTTGTAGACCGCGATCGTGCCACTGTTCTTGAGCACCGCCAGGTCGACGTCGAGGTTCTCCGCCACAGCGACCTCGACGACGACGTCCACGCCGTCCTGCGCCACCGCGCGGATCTCGGCCACCGGGTCGCCCTCGCGGTAGTTGACCACGTGGTGAGCGCGGGTATTCCGAGCGCTGCGCCCACCTCGAACGACGCGTTCTCCGGCAGCGGCCACACCTTGGACGTGGGCAGGACCGTGAGCTCCTGGGCGGTGCCGGTGTTGTACCCGAGCCCCGCCGACATCACCCACACCCGGTCGCCGGGCGCTAACGTCTCGACGCCCGGACCGACCGCGTCGATCACGCCGCCGCCGTCGTGGTGCGGGGTCACCTCGGGATAGGGCATCGGCCACTCGGAGCTGGAGCGTGCCCTCCAGTCGGTCGGGTTGACGCCGGAGGCGTGGATGCGGATGCGGACCTCGCCGGGTCCGGGCTCGGGCACGTCACGCTCGATGAGCTTCAGGACGGAGGGATCACCGATCTCCCGGTACACGATGGCTTTCATCTTTATCTCCATGATGGTGTGACAGTGGCCGGGCGGTCTCCTCAGGAGTCGTCCGCCTCGATGGCGAACGAGAAGCCGTGGTTCAGGCGTTCGGGCGTTGGGCCGCCGCCAGCGCCGCGCGCATCGTCTCGGCGCTCATCGGCCCGCCGGGGTCCTCCACGGTCTTGTTCTGCGGGTCCTTGAAATACAACCCGACGTAGGCCGGGGTGTCGCGCTGGAAGCGCCAGCTGTCGGCGAGGGATCCGGTGTCGAGGGCGTCGAAGCCGATCAGGTCGAGCAGCTGGGTGGCGGCGGCTTTCGCGTCCGTCGCGTCGCCGGCGATCGGCAGGACCGAACGATCGGGTGAGCCCGCCGGGCGGGCCAGCGAGATCAGGTGGTTGACCCAGATGTTGTTGAACGCCTTGACGATCTTGCTGTCCGGCAGGTGCCGCTGGAGCAGCTCGCTGGTGGTGACCTCTTCAGCGTCCAGTTCCGCGATCGAGCCGTCGCGGTCGGGATAGTAGTTGGCCGTGTCGAGGACGACCTTGCCGGCCAGTGGCGCCACCGGGACCTGGCGGTAGTTCTTCAACGGGATGGTGACCACGACCCAGTCCCCGGCGGCCGCCGCTTCCGCCGGGGTGGCGGCGCGAGCCTGTGGTCCCAGCTCCGCGACCAGGTCGGCGAGGGTTTCCGGGCCGCGGGAGTTGCTGAGGACGACGTTGAGGCCGGCGTCGACGGCGAGGCGGGCGAGGGCGCCGCCGATCTTTCCGCTGCCGATGAGTCCGAGGGTGGGCTGGTGTGACATGGCTGGACCTCCTAGAATCGGGACGGGCGTCCCGGTTGCTTGAAATATACGGGATGGCCGTCCCGTTTGTCGATAGAGGGGTGTGGATCATGTCGGACGAACGCGTGCCGCGGGCCGACGCGCGACGTAACCGGGCACGCGTGCTGGAGGTGGCGGCCGAGGTGTTCGCCACCGAGGGCCTGTCCGTGCCCGTCCACGAGATCGCCCGCCGCGCCGGGGTCGGCACCGGCACGGTGAGCCGGCACTTCCCGACGAAGGAGGATCTCCTCACCGCGATCGTGTCCGCCCGGCTGGTGAAGCTCACCGCCGAAGCCGACGAACTCGCCCGCCGCGAAGATCCCGTCACCGCCTTCTTCGCCCTGTTCACCGCGCTGGTGCGCGAGGGGGCGGCCGACTGCGGACTGGCCGAGCTGGCCGGCGCCGACCGCCGGCTGGACGCCATCGGCGAACGCGCCGGCGCCGACCTGTGCGGCCGGCTGCACGAACTGCTCGCCGCCGCCCAGAAATCGGGCGACGTGCGCGCCGATGTCAGCTACGCCGACATCAGGGCACTGATGTCGGCGTGCATGGCCAGGAAAGAAGACCCGCTGGAACCGATCCTCGCCGTCGTCACCGACGGACTGCGCAAGAGGTCCTGACAGACAGATCAGCGGACGTGGGCGTACACTCATCGGCTGCTGGATGAGGCGGAAAGGCGGTAGCGGTGCTGTTGACCCGGCTGGAGGCCCCTCACTTGCCCAGCGGCTGGTCCGGCGCCCTGCCTCCGGTGCGTCATCTGGTCGAGCACGGGCTGGCCCTCACCCGCCCGGTCACCTTCCTGGTGGGTGAGAACGGGTCGGGGAAGTCGACCTTGGTCGAGGCCATCGCCGATGTGTGCGGCATCAACTCCGAGGGCGGCAAGGCGGGGACCAAATACTCCTCGACCGGCGAGCGCACCCCGCTCGGCGAGGTTCTGGACGCTGAGCTCACCACGACGGGTCTGCGTCTCCTGCACGGTCCTCGCACCCGGCGGCGCGCGTTCTTCTTCCGCGCCGAAACGCTGTTCAACCTCGGACGGAACGTTTCCGGGATGCACGGATTCTGGGAAGACGATCTTACGGAGCAGTCCCACGGCGAGGGGTTCTTCACCGTTCTCGAACGCATGGTGTCCGGGCCGGGGCTCTATCTGATGGACGAGCCCGAGGCCGCGCTGTCGTTCCAGTCGTGCGTGCGACTGGTCGCCCTCATGAATCGCGTCGCGGGCGAGGGCGGCCAGATCGTCTGTGCCACCCATTCGCCGATCCTCGCAAGTCTGCCAGGCGCTCAGATCCTCGAACTGAACGAGGACGGCATGCACCCGGCGGAGTGGGAGAACCTCCAGTTGGTCGACCACTGGCGCCGGTTCATGGCCAAGCCGGACTTCTACCTGCGGTACGCCCTGGACGCCGATTGAGGCAGGGACGTCGGTCTCACACCGTCGTGCGGTGCGCCGTGACGGGGCCCTTGACAAGGTGCTGCGGGTTTGAAAACTTCCTTAACAGATCATTCGTTGACAACGTTGTCATAAGCCTGCCCCCCAGCCGCCTTCGTGATGCTGCTCACCTGGCTGAACGCACGAGAGGTCCCCCCACCATGAAGCACCCTCCCCCACGAGCTCTCCTGACCGCGCTCTTATCCGCCGTCGTCGCCCTCGCCCTCGCGGCCCCCGCGACCGCCGCGCTGACCAGCGGGGCGGGGCCGGATCCGGTCCCCAACCCCGGCCCGTCCGGCACCCCCTCCCCCGGCCCGTCCCACAGCCCGCTTCCCGACCCGAGACAGACCGAGGAGGCCCCCTCGGTGGCGGCTGAGCAGCGCGCGGCGCAGGACGGGCAGGCGCTGGCGCGGGACGAAGGGGCGGCCTTCCTGTCCTCCTTCGAGACCGGAGACCCGCAGCCGACCTGGACCGACACCACCGAGACCAACGCCCGGGGCGTCAAGAAGGCCGCGAACGTCACCGGCGTCATGATCGGCGGCATCGAGGGCAGCATCTCCGACCAGATCACCCGGATCGACGTCAGCGGCGAGTACGCGGCCAACGGTGAGGTGAAGGAGCACCTGGCCGACACCGACGCGAACACCAAGTGGCTGGTGTTCACCGGCACGGCCTGGGCGCGGTACGCCCTGGTCGCCCCGGTCGTGGTCAAGCACTACGCGCTGACCTCCGCCGACGACGTGCCCCAGCGCGACCCCCGCGACTGGCAGCTCCAGGGCTCGCAGGACGGGCAGAGCTGGACCACCCTGGACACCCGGACCGGCGAGACGTTCACCGAGCGCCACCAGCGCAAGGAGTACCGTTTCGAGAACACCACCGCCTACGCCCACTACCGGCTGAACATCACCCGCATCGGCAGCGGCTCCACCCTGCAGCTGGCCGAGTGGGAGCTGTCGGACGGCCAGGGCCCCCGGCCGCCGAGCGACATGCGCAGCCGGCTGAGCGACGGGCCGCCGAGCGGTGGGTACGTCTCCAAGCCGCGCTCCGGCTTCTCCGGCTCCAAGGCCTTCAAGTACGAGGGCAGCACCACCAAGAAGACCGGCGGCCACTCCACCAACAAGGTGTTCGAGGTGGACATCCCGGTCACCTCCGGGATGGAGTTGTCGTACGTGCTCTTCCCCCAGTTCACCGCGGCCGACCTGCGCTACCCCAGCACGTACGCCTCGGTGGACCTGGCCTTCAGCGACGGCACCTACCTCAGCGACCTCAAGGCCGTCGACCAGCACGGGGTCCGGCTGACGCCCCGCGCGCAGGGCGAGTCCAAGACCCTGTACGTGGACCAGTGGAACTACAAGCACGCCGAGATCGGCAAGGTCGCCAAGGGCAAGCGGATCAGCCGCATCCTGGTGGCCTACGACTCCGCCGAGGGAGAGGCCGGGTTCCGCGGCTGGGTGGACGACATCAAGCTAGTCGCCGAGCGCAAGCGGCAGCCGTACGAGGGCCGTAGGACGCGCGGCGACGCGCGGCCGTCGCAGCATGTGATCACCACCCGGGGCACCCACTCCACGGGCGGGTTCTCGCGCGGGAACAACTTCCCGGCCACCGCCGTGCCGCACGGGTTCAACTTCTGGACGCCGATGACCAACGCCGAGGCGACGAACTGGCTGTACGAGTACCACCGCGACAACAACGCGGCCAACCTGCCCCAGATCGAGGCGTTCACCGCCAGCCACGAGCCGAGCCCGTGGATGGGTGACCGGCAGACGTTCCAGTTCATGCCGTCGGCGGCCGAAGGGGTGCCGGACCCGGCCCGGGCCGCCCGCGCGCTGCCCTTCCGGCACGAGCGGGAGGTCGCGCAGCCGCACCTGTACGGGGTCACCTTCGACAACGGGCTGAAGACCGAGATCGCGCCGGCGGATCACGCGGCGCTGGCCCGCTTCACCTTCCCCGGCTCCTCCGCCAAGCTGATCTTCGACAACGTCGACGACAACGGCGGCCTGACCCTGGACACCGCCGGCGGCGTGGTGACGGGCTACTCCGACGTGCGCAGCGACCTGTCCAACGGCGCCGGCCGGATGTTCTACTACGCCGTCTTCGACCGTCCCGTCACCGGCGGCGGCAAGCTGACCGGCCAGGGCCGCGACAACGTGCTGGGCTACCTGGCCTTCGACGCCGGGCAGACGCGCACGGTCACCATGCGGATCGCGTCCTCGCTGATCAGCGTCGAGCAGGCCAGGAAGAACCTGGAGCTGGAGATCGGCGCCTCCGACACGCTGGAGAAGGTCAGCGAGCGGGCGGCCGGCGCCTGGGACGCCAAGCTGGGCGTCATCGAGGTCGAGGGGGCGAGCAAGGACCAGTTGGTCACGCTCTACTCCAACCTGTACCGGCTGTTCCTGTATCCCAACTCCGGCTTCGAGAACACCGGCACCAAGAGCGCGCCGGTGTACAAGCATGCCGTGCAGTCGGCCACCAGCACCCCGCCCAGCACCCCCACCGAGACGGGGGCGAAGGTGGCGGACGGGAAGGTGTACGTCAACAACGGCTTCTGGGACACCTACCGCACCACCTGGCCCGCGTACGCGCTGCTCACCCCCAAGGCGGCCGGGGAGATGGTCGACGGCTTCGTCCGGCAGTACGAGGACGGCGGCTGGATCGCGCGCTGGTCGTCGCCGGGGTACGCCGATCTGATGGTCGGCACCAGCTCGGACGTCGCCTTCGCCGACGCCCACCTGAAGGGGATCAAGGGCTTCGACGCCGCGACCGCCTACCAGGCCGCGCTCAAGAACGCCACGGTCACCCCGACCACCCGCCACGTGGGCCGCAAGGGCCTGTCCACCTCCGCCTTCCTCGGCTACACGAGCATCGAGTCGACCGGCGAGGCGATGTCGTGGGCGATGGACGGCTACATCAACGACTTCGGCATCGCGAACATGGCCAAGTCGCTGGCCGAGCGCGCCAAGGGCGCGCAGCGCGCCCGCTACCTGGAGGAGCACGAGTACTTCCGCAACCGGGCGCTCAACTACGTGCACATGTACGACCCCGCGGTCCGCTTCTTCCAGGGCCGCAACGCCGACGGCTCCTTCCGTAACAGGCCGGGCGCCTACGACCCGCGCACCTGGGGCTTCGACTACACCGAGACCAACGGCTGGAACATGGCCTTCCACGTCCCGCAGGACGGCCGCGGCCTGGCCAACCTGTACGGCGGCGCGGACAAACTGGCCGACAAACTGGACGCCTTCTTCGCCACCCCGGAGACGGCGACGTTCCCCGGCTCGTACACCGGGGTCATCCACGAGATGCGCGAGGCCCGCGACGTCCGGATGGGACAGTACGGGCACAGCAACCAGCCCTCGCACCACATCCCGTACATGTACCACTTCACCGGACAGCCGTGGAAGACCCAGGCCAGGGTCCGGGAGGCGCTGTCGCGGTTGTACGTGGGCAGCGAGATCGGCCAGGGCTACCCGGGCGACGAGGACAACGGCGAGATGTCGGCCTGGCAGGTCTTCGGCGCGCTGGGCTTCTATCCGCTGCAGATGGGCAGCCCCACCTACGCGATCGGCTCCCCGCTGTTCACCAAGGCCACGATCCGGCTGGAGAACGGCAAGAAGCTGGTGATCAAGGCCAACGGCAACAGCGACCGCAACGTCTACGTGCAGGGGCTCAAGGTCAACGGCAGGTCGTACGACAAGACGTACCTCCCCCACGACCTGATCGCGAACGGCGGCGAGCTGGTGTTCGACATGGGGCCGAAGCCGTCGCGCTGGGGCACCGGCAGGGACGCCGCGCCGCCGTCGATCACCGACGGCGACCGGATCGCCGAGCCGCTGCGTGACGTGACCGGGCCGGGGCGCGGCACCGCGACCGGGTTCGGCGGCGCCGACGTCAGCGCGCTGTTCGACAACGACTCGACCACCCAGGCGACGCTGCCCGAGTGGGTCCAGTACACCTTCCCCGAGGCCGAACAGGCGAGCTTCTACACACTCACCTCCGGCGTCGGCGAGCTCGCCGGGAACCCCACCGGCTGGGTGCTGGAAGGCCTCACCAAGGGCAACGTGTGGAAGGCGATCGACAAGCGGACGGAGGAGAACTTCCAGTGGGCGCGGCAGACCCGCCCCTTCAAGATCCACAGCCCTGGCGCGTACGAGCAGTACCGGATCAGGTTCGCCGGCGGCACGTCCCCGATCTCGCTGGCCGAGATCGAGCTGCTGGCGCATGAGCCGCCCGCCACCTCGTCGCTGCTCATCGAGTCCGCCGGGGTCTTCGGCTCGGCCGGTGAGACCGTGACGCTCGCGGCGACCGTGACGAACCACGCCACCCGGCCAGCCTCGGGCCGGCTGACCGCGACCGCGCCGCAGGGCTGGACCGTCCAGCCCGCCTCCGCCGACCTCGGGTCCATCGCCCCGAACGCGTCGAAGACGGTGGAGTTCCAGGTGACGGTGCCGGCGACGGTGACCCCCGGCAGCCATCCGATCCAGCTCGCCACCGGGACGGCGAGCAGGCAGACGACGGTGACGGTGCTCGGCGACACCGTGCAGTTCACGCCCGGCACCGCGGCCGAGACGCCCTGGCTCCTGGAGGAGGGCGGGTCCCAGCTCGACGGCGAGGTGCACGACGGACGCGCCCGGTTCACCGACGGCAACAGCCACGCCACCTACCGGTTCACGCTGCCGGCCGGGGTGACCGGCGGGTCGCTGACGCTGGACATCGGCAACCAGTTCCTGGTGCAGGTCTCGACCGACAACCAGAGCTGGCGGACCGTGCTGCGGGAGGACGCCAACGTGCGCGACCTGGGCAACCGCGCCGAGCGCACGCTCGGCCTGGATGAGGTGCGCGGTGCGGCGCGGACGTTCTACCTGCGCATCGCCGACAGCCAGCCGCAGGACGGCTGGGGGGCGTGGCTCGCGAGAGTGCGGCTGGAGCTGCGCTCGGCGGGCTGAGCCGGTGTGAGGTCATGGGCCGGTGTCCTGCGTGGCGGGGCACCGGCCGCCTCCGTCAGTCTCCGGCCGGGCGTTCCCGGGCGGCGTTGATGCGCAGTGCCTCGGCCAGCTGGTCTTCCAGGATGATGATCCGGCAGGCGGCTTCGACGGGGGTGCCCTGGTCGACGAGCTCCCGGGCGCGGGCCGCGAGGCGGAGCTGATAGCGGGAGTAGCGGCGGTGACCGCCGCCGGAGCGGAGCGGCTCGATCAGTTTGGCGGCACCCAGGGCTCGCAGGAACGTGGGAGTGACCTGGAGCATCTCCGCGGCCGCGCCCATGCTGTAGGCGGGGTAGTCCTCATCGTCGAAGCGGTCCTCGGCGCTGACTACGGCTGCTGGGTTGGTTTGATCCATAGATCCCTTTCAACACGCGAACAGGGGCCCCGGCGCCTGTGCGCCGGGGCCCGAAGAGGTTCAAACACCATCTACCGGCCAGTTGGCCGACTTACCGTCTTCCGCGTCCGCCGTACTCAGCGGTGATGCGGGATCCTGGATGCGTAACCGTAGACCACCGTCCTATCTGTGGAGCTCCGGCGCCCGCACGGCGAAACACAACCGACGAGCGATCCTGATGGCGTTCAACACTCCCTTCTTCATATTCCTGAAAACTGCTGTCCAACTTCACCTTCGGCAGCGCGTCCACGGTCTGGGCCCCTTGCCACTGCGCTGGCCCGTCTCGTCCGACCTTCTGCCTGAACTTCCGTCTTTTCCGGGCAGTTCG
Organism: Nonomuraea glycinis; assembly: GCF_035920485.1. GTDB lineage: Bacteria > Actinomycetota > Actinomycetes > Streptosporangiales > Streptosporangiaceae > Nonomuraea > Nonomuraea glycinis. Next base: position 4,543,524 of record NZ_CP109166.1, on the reverse strand, counting down.
TCGTGGTGCTTACTCTTGCTGCCCGTTGCGTTCCTTGCGATGAGAGAAACACTAGCCCCCTCAGCCACCAATGTCTACTCCCGCCACTACAGATTTTCGCCACCAGCCATGGCGGACTGTCTGCCGCGGCCGCCCGTCAGAGGTCGTTGCCCGCGTAGGACAGGTTGAAGCTCTTGTTGACCAGCGGAAAGTCGGGGACGATCGCCCCGTTGAGCGCGATCGGCAGCGCGGGCCAGTTGACGAACGACGGATCGACGATCTTGACCCGGGCGAGGGTGCCGTCGGCGGCGAGCTGGACCCGGTGCACGATGGCGCCACGCCAGCCCTCCACGATGCCGACCCCGGAGGCGGTGTCCTGGGACAGCGACGCGCCCGCCGTGCCGGGGGCGATCCCGCCGAGCAGCCGGGTGATCAGCTCGATGGAGGTGCCGATCTCCTGCGCGCGGACCTGGAAACGAGCCAGCACGTCCCCATCGGTCCTGGTCGCGACGGGAAACGGGCCCAGATCGACGAAGGGGTGGTCGCGGCGCGCGTCGAGATCGAGGCCGCTGGCCCGCGCGACGTACCCGAGCGTGCCCAGGTCGCGGGCCGCCCGCGGCGGCAGGATGCCGGTGCCGGTGAACCGGTCGGCGACGACGGTGTGCCCGAGCGCCAGGTCGGCGATCTCCGCCACGTCGGCGCCGATGGCCGCCAGGACGTCCGGATCGGGCAGGGCCCGCAGCCGCACGCCACCGGGGGTGATGCCGCCGCGCAGCAGCCGATGCCCGGTGACCTGGTCGTTGACGCGCAGCAGCTGTTCACGTACCCGCCCGGTGTGCGCGTGCAGGATGGAGTGGGCGACGTCGTTGCAGAGCGCGCCCAGGTCGGTGACATGGTTATAGAGGCGCTCCAGCTCCAGCAGTGCGGCCCGGCCGCGCTGGACCTCCGGCGCCACGGTGGTGCCCGTCGCCTCCTCCACGGCCAGGCAGTAGGCCAGGGCGTGCCCGGCCGAGGTGTCACCGCTGACCCGTTCGGCCAGCTCCAGCCCGTCGGCGGGAGTGCGGCCCTCGAAGAGCTTCTCGATGCCCCGGTGCACGAACCACAGCCGGGCCTTGAGCTTGAGGATGCTCTCACCGACCACGGAGAAGCGGAAATGGCCGGGCTCGATGAGGCCGGCGTGCACAGGGCCGACGGGGATCTCATAGACGCCGGGCCCTTCCACCGTGACGAAGGGGTAGGGGCCTTCCGGGTCGCTGAAGGAGGGGGGCGGCCCGGCGTCGGCCCGCATCGGATACCAGCCGCGCGGCCAGTGGTGGTGGCGGACGAGACGACGGGGCAGCGGATGGTTCAGGGGTTCTATGCCGTACAGGTCACGCATCTCCCGCTCGAACCGCCCGGCCGGGAAGGACAGCCCCGCCAGGCTCGGGACGGCCGGTTCGCCGGACGGAAGCCGTACCCGCAGCTCGGTGCGCCGATCAGGGCCGGTCGCGGTGAAGAGGTAGACCACGTCGATCTCGCGGGCAGCGACGAGGGCGAGCCGGTGGCCGTTCGCGAACAGCTCGGCCGCCTCGGCGGGCAGCGAGTCCGGGTCGAGGTCGATGATGACGCGATGGGTCATGGTGTCGCTCCGGCGATGATGGCGGCGGCCCCCAGCAGGGAGTTCAGCGGGCCCGTCGTGACGCCCAGCAGCGCGCACGCCGCGAGTCCGGCGATCATGGGGACGACGGCGGCGGGCTGTGCGGCCACGATGACCGGCTCGGCGGACGCGCCGAGGAGCATGCGCCGCCCATGCTGTCCCACGGCCGCCACGATGACCAGCATGAGCACCAGCGCGAGGCCGATCGCCCAGCCCAGACCGGCGGCGAAACCGGCCCTGACGATGCCGAGTTCGCTGGCGAACAGGCTGAACGGCGGCAGCCCCAGGATGGCGAGCAGCCCGGCGGTGAACGCCCCCGCCACCAGCGGGGCCCGAGCGAGCAGCCCGCGGGCGGCGGCGACGCGGTTGCTGCCGATGGCCTGGCTGATCTGCCCCGAGGACAGGAACAACGCCGCCTTGCCCAGCCCGTGTCCGAGGATGTGCAGGAGTACGGCGACCAGCGCGAGACGGCCGCCGATCGCCGCGCCCAGCGCGAGCAGGCCCATGTGCTCGATGCTGGAGTAGGCCAGCAGCCGCTTGAAGTCGCGCTGGGCCAGCAGCAGCGCGGCCGCCACGGCGAGCGAGGCCAGCGCGGCGGTGACCAGCAGGACGCGCATGGTCGTCGGCCCCAGCGCCACGTCGGCGATCACCTTCACGCGCAGGATCGCGTAGAAGGCCACCGACAGCAGCACTCCGGACATCAGCGCCGACACCGGGGCCGGGGCCTGGCTGTGCGCGTCGGGCAGCCAGGCGTGCAAGGGGGCCAGTCCCGCCTTGGTGCCGAAGCCCAGGACGATGAGCACGGTCGCGATCCGCGTCACTCCCGGGTCGAGGTCGGCCGCGTGCGCCGCCAGCGTCGCGGCGTCCAGAGCGCCCGCGGCGGGGATGCCGGCGTGCAGGGCCGCGTAGTGCACGAGCACGATGCCCAGGAGGGCGAGCGCGATGCCGACCGAGCAGATGACGACGTACTTCCACGCGGCCTCCGTCGCCTGCCTGGTCCGGTGGAAGGCCACCAGGAACGCGGTCAGGATGGTGGTCGCCTCGATCGCGACCCACAGGACGCCCAGGTTGGCGGCCAGTACGGCCAGCGCCATCGTGGCGACGAACGCCTGGGTGAGCACGCCGTACCGGCGGGAGTCCCGCGGGCCGATGTGCCCGGCGGCGAGCTCCCCGGCGAGGTAGGCGGGGCCGGCCAGCATCGCCATCAGCGCCACCGCGCCGACCACGACCAGCATGAAGGCGCTGAGCGCGTCGGCGCGCAGCAGCCCGAGGAAGGTGACGGGCGCGCCGGCGGCCAGCGCCACCGCGCAGGCGAGCAGCCCGGCCGCGGCGCCCGCGCCCAGCCACACGGTCGCCCCACGCCAGCCGAACAGGGCGTACCCGCACGCGGCCAGAGCGGGCAGCAGGATCGGGGCGATCACCAGGTACGTCATCAGTCGTGCAGCTCCCGCAACTCGTCAAGGTCGGTGCCGCCGAACGCGGCTCGCATCCGCATGGTGAGCACCTGCAGCACCAGGACGGCCAGGAGCACGTCCAGGGACACGCCGAGCTCGACCACCAGCGGCACCCCGCTCGTGGTGAGGAAGGCGGTCGCGGTGATGGCGTTGTCCATCAGCAGGAAACCCACCACCTGCGACAGCGCCCGGCGTCTGGAGATCAGCACGAAGAAGCCCACCAGCAGGACGGTCAGCGCGATCGGCACCGCCTGGGTGGCCGGGGTGGGCGAAAGGCGGATCAGGGGCTGGGAGACGGCGTAGGCGAGCATCGCCATCAGGGCCGTGACCAGCAGGGACGCGGACACGTTGACCAGCGGCCTGGTCTCGCGCACCTCGCCGCCGGCGACCAGCGCGCGGCGCATGAGGTACGGCAGCAGCCCGGCGCGCAGCGCCCCGACGGCCAGGCCGACCACGACCAGCTCCGCTTCGCGCTGGTGGACCCCGAGGACGACGACCAGGGCGGCCAGGGCGATCCCTTGCAGGGTGAACAGCCCCACGATGGCGGCCAGGTCGCGTCTCCACAGCACCAGCACCCCGGCCAGCAGGAACGCCCCGCAGGTCAGGTCGAGGAGCAGCACGTACAGCGAATCGCTCATGTCATCCTCAGGCCAGGAAGAAGGAGGCGGCGACGGCGAGCAGCGCCATGAGGAAGGACCCGGCCAGCAGTTCGGGCACCCGGAACAGCCGGAGCTTGGCCATGAACACCTCGCCCGCCGCGAGCAGGGCGCCCAGCACCCCCACCTTGAGGACCAGGACGAGGACGGCCACCAGCACGGCCGCTGGGCCGGCCCCGGCGGTGGCGATGCCCCACGGCGTGAACAGGCCGGCCAGCAGCCCCAGCAGGACGGACAGGCGGGCCGCCGAGGCCCACTCGATCAGGGCCAGATCCGGCCCGGCGTACTCCAGCACCATCGCCTCGTGGATCATCGTCAGCTCCAGGTGCGTGGCGGGATTGTCCACCGGGACGCGGCCGGTCTCCGCGATCGTGACGATGGCCAGCGCGGCGGCGGCGAGCAGGCTCACCGGTGAGAAGACCGCCAGAGGGTCCCGCACGGCGTAGGTGACGATCGCTCCCAGATCGGTGGAGCCGACCCGCACCGACAGCGCGAAGATCGACACCAGGATGGTCGGTTCGACCAGCGCCAGCACGGTCAGCTCGCGGCTGGCGCCCATCCCGCCGAACGCGGTCCCGGTGTCCAGCCCGCCCAGGGCCAGCGCCACGGAGCCGAGCGCGAGCAGGGCGACCACGGCGAACAGGTCCGACAGGCCGATCAGTGGCGAGTCCGTGCTGATCAGCGGCACCATCACCGCCACCACCAGCGTGCTGCCGCTGAGCAGCAACGGCGCCAGCCGGAAGGGCCAACCGGTGCCGGCCGGGGTGATCGGCTGCTTGCGGACCAGTTTGCGCAGGTCCCGCCACGGTTGCAGGATCCCGGCTCCGGCCCGGCCCTCCAGCCTGGCCCGGACCTGCCGCATCATCCCGATGAGCACCGGCGCGCCGAGCACCACCAGAAACACCTGCAGGAACGCCGTCACTGGAGCACCGCCAGCACGATCAGCACACCGATCAGCGCGTAGAACCCGTAGGCCAGGTAGCGGTGCACGCTGCCGGTGGCCAGCCCGGTGGCGAACCGGCCGAGCCCGGCGAACGCGGCCAGCACCGGGTCGTACAGCCTGCGCTCCACCCGATCCGGTACGCGAGCATGGAATTCCACCCGTTCCACCAGGTAAGCCGACTCTTTCATCGGGGTGACGTCCACATCGCTCTCCGGAGCCAGAACATTGTCGAAGACCCGCTGCAGCGGCTCGGCGAAGGACGTCGCGGTGTACTCCATCCGAGGCGACATCGGTCCCGCGCCGCAGTCCCACAGCCGTGCCGCCCGCCGCGCCCGGCGGGCGGCCACCAGGCGGAGCACGGCCAGGACGGAGACGACGGCGGCCACCAGCGCCACCGCGATCAGCAGCGGCGAGATCGCCCCCAGCACCCCGGTCAGCCGCAGGGTCACCAGCCCCGAGACCGGCCGCACCCCGGGCAGCACCGTGGTCACCGACGTCGTGAGGGCGGGCAGGACCAGCGCGGGAGCGAGCGCGAGCAGAGCGCAACTCGCGGCGGCCACGCCCATGCCCGCCAGCATCGGCGCCGGGCTCTCCACGGCCCGCTCCGCCTCCGGGCTCCGCGCGCGGGCCAGGAACCCGATGCCGAAGGCCTTGACGAACGTGGCCACGGCCAGCCCCGCCGACAGCGCGATCACCCCCACCGCCAGCGGCATCGTCACCGTCCCCATCACACCGGAGGACGGCAGCGCGTGGACCAAGCTCTGCAACAGCAGCCACTCGCTGACGAACGCGTTCCCGGGTGGCAGCGCCGACGCGCACAGCGCGCCGATCGCGAACAGCACCGTGGTGTACGGCATGCGCGTACGCAGCCCGCCCAGCGTGTCCAGGTCCCTGGTGCCGGTGGCGCGCAGCACCGATCCGGCGCCGAGGAACAGCAAGGTCTTGAACCCCGCGTGGTTGACCACGTGCAGCAGCGCCGCGGTCAACGCCAGACCCGCGAGCATCGGGGTGCCCGAGGCCGCGAAGAACCCGGCCGAGCCCACTCCGACCAGCACCAGGCCCATGTTCTCCGTCGTGGAGTAGCCCAGCAGCCGCTTGAGGTCGGCCGAGACCACCGCCTGCAGGATGCCGTACAGCGCCGACACCGCGCCCAGGCCCAGCACCGCCAGCCACCACCACTGCGGGCCGCCGCCCAGCAGGTCCAGGCCCACGCGGACGAGGCCGTACACGCCCATGTTCACCATCGCCGCGCTCATCAGCGCCGAGACGTGGCTCGGCGCCTCGGGATGCGCCCGGGGCAGCCACACGTGCAGCGGGACGATCCCCGCCTTGGCCGCGAACCCGGCCAGGGTGGCGAGGAACACCACGTTCCGCACCGCCGGGGACAGCTCGGCGGCCCGCAACTGGTCGAAGGACTCACCGCCCGCGCCCGCGGCGAACAGGGCGAGCCCGGCCAGGACCACGGCGAAGCCGAGGTGGGTCATGACCGCGTACCAGACTCCGGCCGACGCCACCTCGGCGCGGCTCTTGTGCTCGGCGACCACCAGCACCAGGGAGGTCAGCGCCATCAGCTCCCAGGCGAGCAGGAACGTGCTGACGCCGGCCGCCGCCGGCACGAGCAGCATCGCGCCCGAGAACAGCGGCACAGCCGCCTGCACCACCCGGTTGTCCAGGGCGTGCCCGTGCGCGGGACGCGCGTAGCCGATCCCGTAGATCGCCGCGCACACCGTCACCGCGCCGGTGACCGCGACGAACACGCCACCCAGCGAGTCGAGCACCAGTCGGACGCCCGCCAGCGGCAGCAGGTCGGGCAGCCAGAGCGCCCACCGCTCCCCCAGCAGAGCCGCCCCGCCGCTCGCGACGCCGGCCGCACCGGCGCAGGCCGTACCGAGGCCGGCGACCAGCGGGCGGGCGCGAGCCGGCGTCACCAGCGCGACCAGCGCCGTCCCCAGGCACAGCCCGAGCGCGGCGACGAACAGCGAGCCTGTCATCGGCCGGTCAACCCGCGCAGCGCCTCGACGATCGCCTCCGGCCTGGGCGGGCAGCCGGCCACCTCGACGTCGACCGGAACCACATCGCGGACCGCTCCCGCGACGCCGTACGCCTCGGCGAACACCCCGCAGTCGCGCGCGCAGTCACCCAGCGCGACCACCAGGCGCGGCTCCGGCACCGCCTCGTAGGTGCGGCGGAGCGCCATCTCCATGTTGCGCGTCACCGGCCCCGTCACCAGCAGCGCGTCGGCATGCCGGGGCGAGGCCACCTGGCGCGCGCCGTACCGCTCGGCGTCGTACACCGGCCCGAACGCCGAGGCGATCTCCACCTCGCAGCCGTTGCACGAGCCTGCGGCCACATGCCGGATCTGCACCGAGCCGCCGAATTCCGCCGCCTTCGCCGGCATCTCACCCGGCTCGCGTTCTGGCGCCTTCTCGGCAACCCTGCCTGTTTTCCTGATTTTCCGCCACAAACTTGCCATCGAGACTCCCGGGTCTGTGTCCATGCAGAGGTCACGGGCCAGGTCATCCAGGCCGGGGGCGTCTGTTCTCCGCTTCCCGCAGCTCTGCCAGCAACTCGCCCTGCCCGACGATCATGTCGGCGAGAATCCGGCACGCCGAGCGCAGCAGCTCGGCCACGTCCGTGCTGCTCAGGGAGTAGACCATGGTGGCGCCCTCGCGGGTGGCCACCACGATCCTCGTTCTGCGCAACATCGCCAGATGCTGCGACATGTTGGACGGCTCGACCTCGATGACGTCGAGCAGGTCGCGAACCGATCGCGGTCCGTCCTGGAGAAGTTCCAGCACCTGGATCCGCACCGGGTGACCCAGTGTCCGGAAAAATTCCGCTTTCACCTGATACAGCGGAACGGACATCCGTCAGTCTTCTCCATCGGGAGCCACCACGATGCCGTGCTCCCTGGCCAGACGGAGCATCTCTTCGAGATCCGCCGTGTGCACCCGCGCCGCATAGTGGTCACCCACATCCAGCGCCAGGCGCCGAGCCGCACATGCGTCACGCACTCTGCGTCGTACACCACCTGCGAAGTCTTCCACGCTTGCCTCCTCCTTTGAGGAACTAGCGCAGGCGATGCTTCCAGCAATTTAGAATTTCTTCAATACATGATCCTGAAGATCTACTCTTCGCTGGAGAGCAGTACAGGGCCGAGGTCGGGGCGCTTGGCGATGCGGCCGTCGCCGGAGGATCTGCCCCTGATGCGGCGGTAGACCCACGGCCCGGCGAAGCCGGCGATCCAGCGGACCTCCGTCCCTGTGGCGCGCAGCCGGCCCGGCGGGGGGACCGGGTCAAGCGGGGCCTGCCAGGTGTCGTCGCTGCCGGGCAGGCCGAGCGCGTGCGCGAAGGCGGCGGCGATCCGGGCGTGCCCCAGCGGGCTGGCGTGCAGCCGGTCGGAGCTCCACATCCTGGCGTCGGTGGCGAAGGCGTGCGGGAAGGTGTCGACGACGGTGACATCATGGCGGGCGGCGGCCTGGCGGATGTGCTCGTTGAGGGCGAGGACGCGGGGCAGCAGCGGCCGGGCTAAGGGCGCGATCTTCCCGATATCCGGAAATGTCACCGTAAGGACGTGCGCGCCTGCTCCGGTGAGCGCGGCGAACATCTCCTCCAGGCTCGCGGCCACCGCCCCGGCGTCGAAACCGGGCCTGATCAGGTCGTTCATCCCGGCTATCACCGTGGCCAGGTCCGGCCGTAACCGCAGCGCGGGCGCGAGCTGCTCGGCGAGGACCTGCGAGGCGAGCCGCCCTCGTACGCTCAGGTTGGCGTAGTGCAGCTCCGGGGACGCCGCGGCCAGGTGCTCGGCGAGGCGGTCGGCCAGTCCCCGGTAGCCACGGATCTCGTCACCGTCACCGAGGCCCTCCGTCTGACTGTCGCCCAACGCGACGTACCGGCTGTAGAGGGTCATCGCGTCTCCTCGCGGTGGCTGTAGGGGGTCATCGCGTCTCCTCGCGGTGGCTGGTCGTACGGGAGCGGAGCAGGGCGGCGGTGGTCAGGCACCAGTCGCGCATCTCCCGCTCCAGGCGGCATCCGGCCAGATAGGTCAGGTACGGGCCGATCCGGGGGGACGTGCGGAGGAACTCCTCCTCGGCCAGGTCGCCGCGCAGCCCGCGCATGCCCCGCTCGAACAGGGCCAGCTTGGCGGACGCCTCGACGGCCCGTTCGTCGAGCTGGGCCAGCACGGGGGCCGGGTCGAGCTGGTCGACGGCCTGGACCTTCACCATCAGGTCGTCGCGCATCGACAGCGGCTTGGACGCGGTGGCGGCGAAGGCGGCCAGCTCGTCCCGGCCCGCCTCGGTGACCGTGAAGATCCGCTTGTTCGGCCGGTCGAGCTGGATGACCTGCTCACCGGCGATCATCCCGGCCTTCTCCAGCTTCGCCAACTCGGCGTAGAGCTGCTGCGGGGAGGCGTACCAGAAGTTGGACACGCCCACATCGAAGATCTTGGCGAGCTGGTAGCCGGAGAATCCACCGTCCAGCATCGCCGCCAGTACCGCATGCCGTAATGCCATAGAACGGACTGTCTACCCAATTCCATGATTAGTCAAGGAAAATGGCTGCCTGTAGGCGGCAGCGGAGCTGACCGACCCGAGCGATAAGCCCGCATACGGGTGCGGGACACCTGAGGAGGCGCCCCGCACTCACTGTCCTGGCAGGGGGAACACTGTGCATCAGGCCTCGGACACGACCGATCGATGCCGTCCCCCGCAGTCCTCGAGTCTCGCCGAAGCTCCTCGGGACCGCCAGAAGCATCTGCCGGAACCTTAGGGCCCCGTGAAACATCTCGTAGAGACTTCCCTACCGGTCTTCTGGTTCACGCACGTCTCGCAGACGCGCTTAGGGTCGGTCGCGGTCGGCGCCGCCTTCTTCGAGCATTCGAGCTGCAGCGGGCCTCTGGGCTCGCGGTTCTTCTGCTCGCAGTACTGACGCTTCCATCCCCCTCCCTGTTTCTTCGACTGCTTGCAGTAGAAACATCGCCTGTCGCCCTCCGACATCCATCTGCACGGCGCGCTGCTGGATGTACATCCGCTGAGCGAGGTGGACGTCGCGGATGCGCCTACGGTGTTGACCTGCGCGTTCTGCGCCTGCGAGGCGGTCGAAGGAGCGATGGCAGCAACCACAAGGGCGCTGATAGCGCATACTTCTTTGAGCATGGAATCCTCCCGCTGCTCGTTTCCTCCTTCTTATCTTGCCTCGCCGTAATCGAAAAACGTCAAGACGTACGACGGGATATTTTTTCGACCGTCGAATACAGTTCCAACGTTTGAAACTTTTTTCCGGAATCTGTTTGCGCAAATGGTCGCCATCAGGAAATACGTCTTTACGTTCGGACTATTCTTTTTTCCTTCTCCCACGGCCGTTGTTGACTGTGGCTGGAAGGTGACGCGGTCACTCCTCGATCAGCCGTCCAACGCTCATCGAGGCGGCGACGAGCACCAGGCAGGCGCCCGCCAGGCAGACCCACAGCCCTTGCGCCCCCAGCCGTTCCAGAAGCTGGGTGCCCGCGAGGGGCGCGGCCACCGTGGCGAAGCCCCAACTGGTCCCGAACACGGCAAGGTAGCGCCCCCGGGCGTCCGGCGGCGCGAGGCCGGCGACGATGGCGTAGGCACGGCCCATGATGAGCAGGTCACCGACGCTCCACACCACGGTCGCCACCGCCAGAGCGGGCAGGGCAGGGGCGAGCGCGTTACCGGCCAGGGTGGGGGCGAGCGCATAACCGGCCAGGCCGGCCGCCATGAACGCGGCGCCCGCCGCCAGACCCGCGGCCGGGGGTAACGCGGCCACCGGTCTCAGCCGGAGGAGCGGCTGCCCGGCGATGATGGTGAGGGCCGAGACGGTGAAGAGGAATCCCGCGTCGGCCGCCTGCAGACCGTACGCGGGCAGGGCGAGCGGAAGCAGGATCATGATCACCATGTAGATCAGGGCGAGGAGCGTGCCGCAGCCGAGCATGGCGAGGAGCGCGGGGTCCCGCCAGGCCGAGGACGAGGTGACCGGCGTCGCCCGGCCGCGCCGGGGGCCGTCCGGGGGGACGACGAGGCCGATGATGACCGCGCACGCCAGGCACGTCAGCGCATCGACGACGAACAGCCACCGCAGGTCCCACCGCCCCACGCTCGCCGCGATCAACCCGGCTCCCATGCCCGCCGCCGCCAGCGCCGCGTTCAGCAGGCTGTAGGCCCTCGTCCGGTCGGCCGCGCGTACGCCGTCCGCGATCATCGCCTGGCTCGGCGGCTCGAACAGCTCGAAGACCAGCCCCAGCAGGACCGCGAACACGGCGATCACCGGCAGCGAGCCGGCGGCGGCGATGCCGAGCTGGGCGACCGCGCAGCCGGTGAGCCCCAGCAGGATCGTGCGCCGCCGCCCCAGCCGATCGGCCAGATAACCGCCGAACAGCCGGGAGGGCACGGTCGCCAGGCCGAAGGCGGCGGAGACCAGCCCGGCCGTGGCGGCGCTCACCCCGAAGTCGGTGCTGATCAGGACCGTCAGGAAGGAGAGCGAGAACGCCCCCAGCCGGTTGACCGCCCGCGCCACGATGAGCAGCCGGATGCCCTTGGGCAGGCGCTCACGGGGCGCGAGTGTGTGCATGAGCTGATCTCCATGGCCGACGGGGATGTCGGCCACGAACCTACGGTGACGCACCGACAGTTATCGCAGGCATCAGCTGACCCCGGGCAGGACCGTGGCATGCTTCCGCGCCGGCCCGAGGTCGGCCCAGCGGCGAGCCTTTCCGGTGGTGACGTCGAGAGCATAGGAGTGACCCCCGCTCCGGCCGCTGACGACGACCGTGACCTCCTTCCGGCTCAGCCAGATGCCGGTGCCGTCGATCCCGCTGCCCTTAGGCAGTCCACCGATGGACACCTTGCGCAGGGTTCGCCCGGTGCTGGCGTCGAGCAGGGTGAGCCTGCGCTTATTGAGCTCCGCGAACTCGACCGCCGCCACCGTACGGCCGTCGGGGGCGATCTCGCTGAACATGATGAAGGTGCCGTCGAAACGCACCGGCTTGCCGCCACCGGTGACCGGCATCAGCCACAGGTCGGTCTTGCGGTAGCGGATCAGCTCGGCGGCGCCGTCCTTGATGCTGATCACTTCGTACTTGCCGGGGATCGACACCGTCCTGCCGGTGCGCACGTCGACGAGCAGGCCCGGCTCCTTGCTGCCCTCCCGCGGGTCGAACGCCAGGTAGCGGCCGTCGTCGGAGAGCGCCAGCATCGAGCCGACGCCGATTCGGTCCTCCTCCACCTTGACGGGAGAGGTCACCTCGGCGCCGCCGACCAGGTCCCGGACCACGTGCGCCTGGGCGGCGCGGCTGTAGTAGGCGAGCATGCGCCCGTCCCGGCTGATCGCGACCGGCACATGCGGATCATCGCGGGAGGAGGTGAGCGCCTGCGGCACCCCGTACGTCCTGCCGCTCCGGGTGACCACGCGCCACTCCACGGCGCCGCAGTCGACTCTCTTCGTCTTCTTGCCGACCTCGCACGGCGTCAGGTACGCCCGGCTGATCGCGCCCACCTTGCCGTCGGGCAGATCTGGCACCGCCGCCGTGGCCGAATCGGCGCCACGCGGCAGGACCACCGCCCCGGCCGCCACCGTCACCACCAGCGCCGCCGCAGTCGTCACGGCGGCGACGCCGGTCAGCGCCAGCCTTGTACGCCGCCTCCTCCGGTGGCCCGCGATGGCGGCATCGGCCAGACTCACCAGCGGAGCCTCTTCCGCCAGGCCCGCCAGGGCGCTGCGCAGCCTCGTCATCGGGTGACCTCCTCCATACGCACATCCACCAGTTCGGGCGCCAGCATCCGCAGCCGAGCCAGCGCGTGATGGGTCTGACTCTTGACGTTGCCGATCGAGCACCCCAGCACCTCGGCCGTCTGAGCCTCGGTGAGGTCCTCCCAGAAGCGCAGCACGATCATGGCGCGCTGCTTACAGGTCAGCTTGGCCAGCACCCGCCGCAGCACGATCCGATCCAGCGTGGCATCGTCGTACGACATGCCTGACTCGGGCGGATAGGCGCTCGGTGACTCGGGACGCGAGCGACGCTTCCAGGCGATGTACTGGTTGACCAGCGCCTTGCGGGTGTACGCCTCGGGATTGCCCTCCTTGGACAGCTTGGGCCAGTGCCCTACGACCTTGGCCAGCACACTCTGCAGCAGGTCCTCAGCAAGGTGGGCGTCCCCGGTGAGCAGGTACGCGGTGCGCATCAGCGATTGCTGGCGGGCCAGCACGAACTCGCGGAAGCCGTCGTGACGATCCAATGTGTCTCCTTCCACCCGTTCCCAACGCCACCGGCCGGGCAGAAGGTTGCACACTCCTCAGTCACGCAACAGGCGGCGACGGGAGCAGGCCCGTCATACCGACCCCCCTACGAGCAGCGACCGGCGTCACACGCCCGGCCCGGTCGAACGCCGCGTTCTGATCGTCGCCCGGAATGTCGCTGGTGAAAGCCCCCTCGCCCTTGGCTCATTCCAGGGGCAGGGGGCGGCGTGGCACGGGGGCGGTGTGGATGAGGGACGTGGTCGTGTGGCCGTACGGGGTGAACAGGTCGAGGATCGGTTCGAGTTCGTCGACCGTCCGTAGGTGCATCGTGAAGTAGAAGCAGTCGTCGCCGGTCATCCGGTAGCACTCGACGATCTGGGGCACCTCCTGGGCGATCTTGGAGATGCGGTGCACTTCGCGGATCGCCGGACGGATCCGGACCATCACCGTGACGGGGAACCCCAGGGCCCGCGGGTTGACCTCGGCCCGATAGCCGACGATCACTCCGGTCTCCTCCAGCCGCTGCACCCGGTCGGCCACCGCGGGAGCCGACAGCCCGACCCTGCGGCCCAGCTCGGCGAAGCTCACTCTGGCGTCGACCTGCAGCTCGGTGAGAATACGAAGGTCGAGAGGGTCCATTTCCTTCGGTTCGTACGCCCGCTCGGGCCTGATCCTTCGATTCGCCATTCTCCTAAATTAGGCGTTGGCCAACGATGGATGCCATGCCGCTCACCGGTCCTCGCGCCGCGCTCCCCACGGCGCCTCCATGGTCTTACTTCGTCGGCAGCGCCGTCTTCCACTACCTCGGCCCGGCTTTCGCCGTGCTCCTGTTCGCCAGGCTCGCCCCGCTCGGGGTCGCGTCCCTGAGGATCTGGAGCGCCGCACTCGTCTTCGCGCTCTGGCGCCGGCCCTGGCGGACCCTCGCCCGGCTCGACGCCGAGGGCCGCCGTACGATCATCGCCTGGGGCGCGGTGCTCGCGGCCATGAACGTCTGTTTCTACGTGGCGATCGCGCGCGTGCCCCTGGGAACCGTCGCCGCGATCGAGTTTCTGCCGGTCATCGTGCTGGCCGCGTTCGGTGCCCGTACGGCACGCAATCTCGTGGCACTGGTGGCGGCGGTCGGCGGCGTCTACGTGCTGACCGGCTTCCGGCTGGACGGGGAGCCGGTGGGGCTGGCGTTCGCCTTCGTCAACGCGGTGCTGTTCGCCGCCTACATCGTGCTGGCCCACCGTACGGCGCGGCTGCCCGGCGTCGGCGGCATCGACGGACTGGCCGCCGCCATGCTCGTCGCCTGCGTGTTCGTCGCGCCGATAGGCGTTTGGCAGGCCACTCCCGCGCTGATCGACCCGGTCACGCTCGCCGCCGGGGTCGGGGTGGGAATCTGCTCGTCGGTGATCCCGTACGTGTGCGATCAGCTCGCCATGGCCCGGATGGCGCGTGCCACGTACGCGCTGCTGGTGGCGCTCCTCCCCGCCACGGCGACGATGATCGGCGTCGTGGTGCTTCGGCAGGTTCCCTCACTCGCCGAGCTCGCCGGAGTCGGGCTGGCGGTGCTCTCGGTCGCTCTCCACCGCCCGCTCCCCGCTCCTCCGGAAAGGGCGACGGCCCTCAGGCGCCGGCCGCGACCAGGCCGCCGTCGATGATCAGGTCCTGCCCGTTGACGTACGACGCCTCATCGGAGGCGAGGTAGGCCACCGCGTCGGCGACGTCGTCGGCGGTTCCGATGCGCGCGGCGGCCACTCTGGCGACGACCGCGGCCTGCGCCTCGGCGGTGATGTTGTCGTGGAACATCGCGGTCTCGATGTAGCCGGGGCTCACGGAATTGACCCGGATTCTCCTGGGCGCCAGGTCGGCCGCGAAGGTGTGCGCCAGGTTGTGCACCGCGGCCTTGGTCGCCGCGTACACGGAGGCGCCCGGCAGACCGTGGTGCAGCGTCCACGACGCGTTGATCACGATCGCCGCGTGGTCGGACAGCAGCGGGAGACTCTTCTGGAGGGTGAAGAACACGCCCTTGAAGTTGATGTCCACCATGTGGTCGAACCCGGCCTCGGTGATCTCGCCGGCCGGCTGGAACGAGGCGATGCCCGCGTTGGCGAAGACCACGTCCAGCCGTCCGTGCCGGTCTCGGATCGCGGTCATCAGCGCGTCCAGGTCGGGCAGGCTCGCCACGTCACCGCGTACCGTCAGCACGCGGTCCCCGCCGTCCAGAGCCTTGCCGGCGGCGTCCAACCGGACCTGGTCGCGCCCGGTGATGACCACCTGGGCGCCCTCGGCGAGCAACCTCCGGGCGGTGGCCAGGCCCATGCCGCTCGTGCCGCCGGTGATGAGTGCGATCTTGTCGTCGAATCGGGAGAGAGTGCGCGTCATGGGGCTCAGCCTGCCGACTCACGGGTGGCGCGGCCAGAGTGCACTTAACCTGTGACCCGCAGCACCAGGCTCAGCGCGGGTTGTACAGCTCCAGATACCAGCCCGGGTTGTCCACCACGGCCAGGGTCGTCATGTCGAAGAACAGGTCACCGGCGTCGGGATGGCGCACCGCCTTCACCGCCTGGCCAGGGACGCCCACCTCGTGGCGTGCCCACAGCTCGGCGAACTCGGGACTCAGCACGTTCAGCTCGTCGACCACCCGGCCGAACTCCGGGTCGTCGGGAGCGCGCGCCGCATCGGCGCGGAAGGCGGCGACGACGGACGGCGCGACCGACTCCCAGTGCACGTGCATGCCGCGGTATCGGGCATTGGTGAAGAACGAGATCAGGCAGTTGTGGTCGGCGTCGCCGAAGCCGAACACCGTGCGCGCCGCGTCGTTGACCGCGAGCAGATTCCAGGACCGGTCCCGCAGCAGTGCGGGCCGGGGCGTCCACGCGTCGAGCAGCCGCCGCAACTCCGGGGTGACCTCGGCATCGCGGGCCGCGCCGGCCGGTGGCGGGTTGAGACCTGCCAGCACGTAGAGGTGCGCACGCTCGGGCTCGCTCAGCCGCAGCGCCCGGCTGATCGCGTCGAGCACCTCGGCCGAGACGTTGATGTCGCGCCC
This sequence comes from Nonomuraea glycinis, assembly GCF_035920485.1. GTDB lineage: Bacteria > Actinomycetota > Actinomycetes > Streptosporangiales > Streptosporangiaceae > Nonomuraea > Nonomuraea glycinis. The sequence continues at coordinate 4,527,572 of NZ_CP109166.1, read as the reverse complement.
CTGCTCCAGCCAGGTGTACCAGGACACGCCGACGCCGGCCAGCGCCGCGACCTCCTCCCGCCGCAGTCCGGGTGTCCGCCGCCGGCCCACTGCCACCATGCCGACGTCGCCGGGCGTGAGCCGCGCCCGGCGGGTGCGCAGGAAGTCGCTGAGCTGCTCGCGGCGCCGCCGCACCGCAGGGGTGGGGCTCATGGGGCGAGGCGGTCGACGAGGCTGTTGAGCAGGACCAGCGCCCGGGTCCGCTGCACCATCGGGTGGCGGCGCAGGTCGAGCAGCAGGGACTCCAGGTGGTCGGTGCCGTCCACCCGGACCAGCATGACCACGTCGCTGTCGCCCGCGGCCGTGAACGCCATCCGCACCTCCGGCCGCGTCCCGAAGACTCGCGCCGCGTCCTGGCTCTGAGCGTCCCCGACACAGAACAACTCCACCAGCGCGTGCATCTTGGCCGGGCCGGGCTCCTGGACGATCGCGGTGTAGCCACGGATGACCCCGTCCCGCTCCAGGCGGGTGATCCGCCGCTTCACGGCGGGCACCGACAGCGAGACCACAGTTGCGATCTTGGTCATGCTGGCCCGCCCGTCGAGCACCAGCTGGTCAAGAATCTGACGATCGATGGCATCCACGATTAAGAAATTAACACTGGTCGCAATTTTCGTAGCTGTTGCTTGCGCATCCGGCCGCCGTAGCGTTTGTCGCAGCTCACGCGAACGGACCTTTGGAGATATGCGATGCACACCCGTTCCGACGTCATGAGGGAGGCCGCAGTGCTGGAACATGAGGAGGTCGTGATCCGGACCGGCGCCCGTTCCGGCCTGCCGATCATCATCGCGGTGCACTCCACCGCCCTCGGGGACGCGGTGGGCGGCTGCCGGATGTGGCCGTACCCGGACTGGGGTGCGGGTCTGGCGGACGCGCTCGCCCTGTCGGCGGCCATGACGTTGAAGTGCGCGGCGGCCGGGCTCGACTTCGGCGGGGGGAAGTCCGTCATCGTGCTGCCGCCGGGCACGGCGTCGCGCGACGTGGACCGCCGGGCCGCCCTGCTGGACTTCGGCGACGCCGTGCAGGGCTTCGGCGGGCGCTACCACGGCGGCGAGGACGTCGGCACCAGCGCCGAGGACATGTGGGTCGCCCGCGAGCGCACCCCCTGGGTGCACTGCCTGCCGGTCCACCACGGCGGCAGCGGCGAGCCGTCGGAGCTGACCGCGGTGGGCACGTTCGCCGCCATCGAGGCGACCTGGCGGCACCTCGCCGGGACCTCGTCCCTGGCCGGGCGGCGGATCTCGATCGTCGGCCTGGGGCAGGTCGGCGGCCGGCTCGCGGGGCTGCTGGCCGAAGCGGGGGCCGAGCTGACCGTCGCCGACCTCGACCCCGGCCGCGAGGAGCTGGCCCGGACACTCGGCGCGCGCTGGGTGGACGCGGACACGGCACTCACCGCCGAAGCGGACATCCTGGTGCCGGCCGCGCTCGGCGGGATGCTGACCGGCTCACTCGTGCCGCGGCTGCGCTGCGCCGCCGTGGTCGGCCCGGCGAACAACCAGCTCGCCTCCCCATCGGTGGCCGGTGACCTCGCCCGGCGCGGGATCGTGTGGGCGCCCGACTTCGTGGTGAACGCGGGCGGCGTCATCCACGGCACGATCATCGACATGGGCGGCGGCACCCCCGACGAGGCACGGAACGCGACCCTCCGGATCGGCGACCGGCTGACCGACATCTACGGCGAGGCCACGGCGGCGGGGATCGTGCCGTACGAGGCGGCGATCCAGCTGGCGCGCCGGCGCATCACCGACGCCGCCGCGCTCCGCCAAGCGGCAGGCTGACCTTATAGGCGCTCCACCGAGCGGCGGGCCGACCCTACAGGTCGAACCGGCTCAGCACCTTCCTGCCGTCCGTGACGATCACCTCGTAGTCGTCGACCTTGTAGTTGTCGCGGGTGGCCAGGGCGAGCTCGTCGTCGCCGTCGCCGTCGTAGTCCCCCGCCGCCAGCGGCGCGGCCCCGCCCACCCCGGCGATCCCGCCACCAGCGCGCAGACCGCCCGTGCCGCCCCAGAAGACGCGGATCGGACGGCGTGCCCCGCCGAAGGCGAGGTCGTCGCGGCCGTCCCCGTTGAAGTCACCGGCGACCGCCTGGCCCGCGGTGCCGGTGAACTCGTGGGTACGGCCATCCCCGTAATAGACGGTCAACGTCTTGTCGACCGAAGGAGCCTCGGTCTCGTATCCGGGCTCGTCGTTGCGGCTGCCGTCGTCGCCGACGGCCACGTCCCTGGTGCCGTCGCCGTCGAAGTCACCGAACGCGGCCGCCATCCCCTTGTTCAGCCTGCGCCCCTCCTTGGCCAGGCCGCCGGGCCCGGCGTCGAGCAGCCAGCCGGAGGTCTGCTCCCCGTCGTCGCCCTGGTAGACGATCAGCCCGGTCGCCCGCCGCCCGTCGATCCGGTCCACGGTCATCCGCCAGAAGTTCGAGCCGGTCGGCGACGGCTGGACGCTCTCGCGGGCGGCGACTCCCGCGCGGGTGAAGGGGCCGTACAGGATGGTGAGGCTTGTGTCGTTCTGGCCGCTGGGGGTGGACATCGCCACGTCTGCGGCGCCGTCGCCGTTGAAGTCGCCCGCGACCGTACGGTACGACGCCACGTCGCTCTGGCCGGGCAGCGGGATCGGGGTCGGGGGCAGGCCGGTGTCGATGCCGCGCGGGCCGCCCCAGAAGATGTGCGGACGCATGCGCTCGGCGTCGCTCGCCCGGCCGTAGCCGAGGATGTCGCCGAAGCCGTCGCCGTCCAGGTCGGCCCGGACGCCCACGTCGATCAACCAGGACCAGAACGTCTTCGACGGGACGACCGTCCGCCTGCGCCGGTCCAGGCCCTGGGCGGAGCCGTGGACGATCACGAGATCGTGCACGTCCACGCGGGGAAGGTCGACTTCGACGACCAGGTCCGCGCGACCGTCGCCGTTGACGTCGTCGGCCCGCGCCGCAGCGGCACGAGCCGCGCCCGAGGAACGGGCGACGGACGCGGAAGCCTCGGGCGCGGCCGTGGGGCCGGCGACGGACGCGGAACCCGTGGGCGTGGCCGAGGAGGCGGCCTGGCGCTCAGGCTGCGGCCCACCACCACATCCCGCCAGCAAGCCCGGCAAAGCCAGCCAGATCATCATTCTACGCAGGTCAGGCACGGCACCTAGTGTGCCCGCCTCCCCGGGGTCATGGCTCTGGTTCACGGCCCGGAAGTTCGATCAGCGCCTGTGAGGTCGACCAGGCGGCTCATCGGGATCGGATCCGGAAGAAGCAGGTGGGGCAGAATGGGGTCCATGCTGGAGCATGGTTCCCTGGCGACTTTGTTGCGAGCGTGGCGGGAGCGGGCGGACCCTGTCGCGGCCGGTCTCGGCGGAGGGGAACGGCGGCGGGCCAAAGGGCTGCGCCGCGAGGAGCTGGCGGAGCTCGCCGGGGTGTCGGTCGACTACATCAAGCGTCTTGAGCAGGGGCGCGGTCACCCGTCCGCCGGGGTGGTGAACTCCTTGTCCCGCGCGCTGGGACTGGATCGCGCGGACTACGAGTACCTGTGCGCGGTCGCGGGACACGCTCCCGCCGACGGGCTGGTGCCACGCCACGTCGGTCCCGGACCACGACGCCTGCTCGAGCGGCTGGACGGCGTGCCGGTGTGCCTGTGTGATGCCGCGTGGACGGTGCTCGCCTGGAATCCGGCCTGGGCGGCACTGCGGTGCGGGCCGTCGACGGGGCACCGATGGGACCGCAACGTGGCATGGCGTGCCTTCACCGAGGTTCCCGGGCCGACACGGCGGACGCCCGAGCGGCGGGCGAGGTTCGCATCGACGCTGGTGGCCGATCTCCGTGCTGCCCTGCTGCGCTATCCGGCCGATGACCAGGTGGCGGCGCTGGTCGGTGATCTCAGGCGGGCGAGCGGGACCTTCGGCGAGCTCTGGGAGAGCGGATCGACGACCCGGTATCACGATGACCAGGTGACCATCGATCATCCGGTGGTGGGCGAGATCACCGCTGACTGCGACCTCCTCACCTTCCGCGACGGTGATCTGCGGGCCATCGTCTTCACAGCCGAAACCGGCTCGGGCGATGCCGAGCGCCTCCACGATGCCGCCCTGCCGGCACCGTGAGCCGAAGCAGGTACAGGTTGGCCACGACCACTCGGCGGCGCACCACCCGTGGCAGAGCTTCACCGGGCGGGATTGGGTGCGAGGCAGATCAGCGTACCAAGTGACTGACATGGTGACTCGATGACAGTATGTGACGGTGAGCCCACCGCGAGCGAGATTCTTCAACACCACCGGCCCGTGCGATCCGAAACGCCATTACATGCTGCCCCCCACGCCACGGCTCCCTGGGGCACGGGTGCTCATCGAGATGGACCGCTATTTCGTCCTGCACGCGCCCCGGCAGACCGGGAAAACGACCGCGCTGCGCACCCTGGCCGCCGAGCTGACCGCCGAGGGTGACACCGCCGCTCTGATGTTCTCCTGCGAGCGCGCCAAGGCGGCCGGTGACGATTACGCCGCCGCCGAGGAGATGCTCCTGCAGGCCATCCGCGAAGCCGCCACGCGGTGGGGATGGCCGGATGAGCTGCTGCCGCCGGATCCCTGGCCGCAGGTCACGCCGGGCAGCCGCTTCGGCGCGGCGCTGAGCGAGTGGTGCCGCCGCTGCCCGCGCCGGGTGGTGCTGTTCATGGATGAAGTCGACGCCCTGCAGGGCAACAGCCTGGTCAGCATCCTCAGCCAGCTGCGCGACGGCCACAACGCGCGGCCCGAGGGCCATCCGTTCCCCGTCTCCGTCGTGCTGTGCGGACTGCGCGACCTGCGCGACTACAAGGTCGCCTCGGGCGGCGACCCGGGCCGGTCCAACCCGGCCAGCCCTTTCAACATCATCGCCGAATCACTACGCCTGGGCGACTTCAACACCGACCAGATCGCCGAGCTCTACGACCAGCACACCCAGGCGACCGGCCAGGAGTTCACCAAGGACGCGGTGGACCGGGTCTTCGAGCTGACCCAGGGACAACCCTGGCTGGTCAACGCCCTCGCCTACGAGATCACCCTCAAAATGGCGGTGACCGGCGACATCGCCGCCGGGCAGGTGGATACGGCCAAGGAGCGGTTGATCCGGGCGCGCGCCACCCACCTGGACGCGCTGGTGGCCCGGCTGCACGAGCCCCGGGTCAAGCGGGTGATCGAACCGATCGTGGCCGGGTCGCTCCCCGAGGTCGACCTCACCTTCTCCGACGCGCTGTCGTACGTCCGCGATCTGGGCCTGATCAGAGAGAGACCTCCGCTGAAGGTGGCGAACCCGATCTATCGGGAGGTCATCCTGCGGGTGCTGGGCGATCCGGCGGAACAGTACGTGATGGCCGATCCGTACAGTTTCGTCCTGCCGGACGGCCGATTCGACCTGCCGCGCCTGCTGCGAGAGTTCGTCGTGTTCTGGCGCGAGCACGGCGAGGTGCTCATCCGCCAGGAGGGCTACCACGAGGCCGCCTGCCAGATCATCCTCATGGCCTTCCTGCACCGGCTGGTCAACGGCGGCGGCCAGCTCGACCGCGAGTACGCCGCCGGCACCAAACGCCTGGACGTGCTCATCCGCTGGCCCCACACCGGCCCAGAAGGCGAACGGCTGATACAACGCGAGGCCATGGAACTGAAGGTCTGGCGAGCCGGAGAGCACGACCCGAAGCCCGACGGCCTGGCACAGCTCGACCGCTACCTGGACCGGCTCACCCTCTCCACCGGCGTGCTCGTCATCTTCGACCGGCGCCCCGAAGCCCCAACCTGGAACGAACGCGGCGGTTTCGAAGAGACGACCACCCCGTCCGGCCGCCAGGTCACCGTCCTGCGCGCATAATACGGACGCTCAGCACTTCCAGCGCGCTGACGATCAGCGCGTCGCCCTCCCGCTTGGCCAGTCAGGGTGTCACCACCTCCCAAGGTCACGCCCTGCAGGTTGAGACCCGCCGCGACCAGGCAGGCCCCGGCCCAGCGCGGGCGCCCTGCCGGCACCGTGAGCCGAAGGGGGTACGGGTTGGGCCACGACTGCTTGGCGGTGGGCTGTCATGGTTGACGATCGTCACGTCAACCATGACCGCGGGGAGAAAAGTGTGCACGCCACCGAGATTCTGGCCCGGATGGAAAGGGCCATCAACGAGCACGACCTGGACGCGCTGGCCGACTGTTTCGCCGAGGACTACCGTTGTGAGGTGCCGCACCACCCGCGGCTGAGCTTCGTCGGGCGGGATCGGGTGCGGGCCAATTGGACCGGCCTGTTCGCGCATGTCCCGGACATGAAGGCGACCGTCCTGCAGTCGGTGGTGGACGGCGACCAAGTGTGGAGCGAGTGGGAGCTCAGCGGCAAGACCCGGGACGGGGACGATCATCTGGCCTGCGGGGTGGCCATCCTGCGCGCCCACGAGGGCCGTTTCATCTTCAGCAGGTTTTATCTGGACAAGGTAGACGCCGCTGACCCAGGTGTTTCCTGAACTACGAGGGCGGCCCGCCCGTCAGCGCGGGACGTACGCGGACCACTGTCCCGGCCGGACGTCCGGCAGGTGCCGTCGCTCCCAGGTCAGGAGGAACGGTGCGGGCACCGGGCGGCCCCGGTCGACGGCGACGACCTGTTGTCCCGCGGCCGCGGCGTCGCGTACCGGCGCGGGCAGGTCGCTCTGCCCCGGCCAGGTCAGGACGGTGTGCCCTGCGCAGCCCATCCGGTAGGCGATCTTCACCGCCTGCTCGCCGTACACCAGGCACGGAGGACGGACGCCCAGCCCCTCCAGCGCCCTCGCGACCAGCGCGTCGCCCTCCCGCTTGGCCAGCCGGGGGGCGACGATCGCGCCCAAGGTCCCGGCCTGCAGGGTGAGGTGCGCGAGGAAACCCGCGGTGACCAGGCAGGCGACGGCCCACCTCGGGGCTCTCCCCCGCGTGCGCCCCAGCAGCCCGACCGCGCCGTGCGCGATCGGGAAGGCCAGCAGCGCGTACGTGGGCAGCAGGAAGCGGGGGGCCGCGTACCCGACCAGGAAGATGTACGGCGCGGCCAGCGACCCGGCGACCACGGCCGGCAGCAGGGAGTCGGCCCGGCGGGATGCGTACAGGCCGAGCAGGACGAGGACCGGGATCGCGCTCCACCACAGCACCCAGGACGGCTCGGCGGGGCCGCAGTCCCCGGGCGGCCGGCAGAGGAGCGGGCCGTTCAGCGCCTGGGCGTGGTCGGGCAGGGAGAAGTGCAGGCCGGTCTCGTTGGCGGCGCCGGCGGCGTGCCAGCGGGCGAGCAGACCGCCGAACCGCACGTACGCCTCGACGATCCAGTCCGCCCAGCCGACGACGAGGCCGGCGACCAAGGCGAGCAGCACCGAGAGCCGCCGCCGTCCCGGCCAGGCCAGGGCGAGCGCCAGCGGCAGCACGAGCCAGAGGCTGTCGGGAGGCCGCAGCAGACCCACCGCCGCCACACACACCGCCAGCCCCACCAGAGCGCCGCGACCACCGTCCGGCCCCGCCGCGCCAACGCGACCACCGTCCGGCGGCACCCCGGCACCGCGACCGCCGTCCGGCTCCACCACGTCAGCGCGACCGGCGTCCGGTCGTGTGCAGCGCAGGAAGAAGCCGACGGCGGCCACCGCGCCGAGCGCCACCCACAGGTTCGGCATGACCTCGTTGCCGTAGAACAGCGTCAGCCACAGCGACCCGAACAGCAGCGCGGCCAGCGGCACCACGGCTCCGGAACGCAGCCGCAGCCAGGTCCCGAACGACCCGTACAGCGCGAGCGCCGACAGCAGGCACAGGTACACCCGCAGGACATCCGTCGAGGACGTCACCATCGTCACCGGCGCGACGATCAGGGTGATCCCACGGGCGCGAGGCGCGATGAACTCGGCCGCGGGCACCCGGGGATCGACCTGGCTGACGTAGACCGTTTCGTCCCATCCCAGCCCCATGCCGGGGCCCACCGCGACCAGCTGGACCAGCCCGTAACAGGCGGCCACCAGCATCAGCAGCGCCCGCCAGGGGTCGGCCCGCACCCACCTCGACACTCCCATGGGTGACCTTGTTAGCGCCGGCCGCCGTGCGGGCGCGGGGACTTGCCCCAAGGGATGCGAAGTGATGACGAGGCGAAGCCCGATGGCCGCGTCAGTCCCTAAAATTACGGCCACATCTTCCCGCGTGCGGGATCAGTTCTGGCCGCGCATCCGCCGTGTTCGACGGGTTTCCCGCCCGCCCATGGTCCTGACAGACGGTTTGACATGACGACAACCCCAGGAGTGTGCTGAAGGTGTGGCTCTTATCGCCGCACGTCAGTGACGGGATCTTCTTGGGGACGCCATGGCGACGTACGCGTATCGCTGTCCGGACTGTGGGCCGTTCGAGGTGCGCCTGCCGATAGGGACCGCTGAGGCGGTCGCCGACTGCCCGGCGTGCCGCTCGCCGGCGCGTCGCGTCTTCACCGCGCCGAGCCTCGCGCGGCTGTCCCCGGCGATGTCCGCCGCGCTGACCCGCGCGGAGAAGAGTCAGGAAGCACCCGAGGTGGTCACGCGCGCCCCCGAGCCGCGGTGGCGAACACCGCAGCACCCGGCGCTGTCGCGCCTGCCTCGGCCTTGAGCGAACCCCACCGCCCGTCGCGGGCGCGAGGAGGTGTGTGTCCATGGGGGCCGTCGGACTCCTGTACGTGGGCGCGGTGCTTTTCATCAATGGCCTGATGCTCCTGGGAAAGGTCGAAGCACGCGCGGCAGGGATCTTCAATCTCTTCGTCGGAGCCCTGCAAGTGATCACCCCGACCCTGCTGATCGTCTTCAACCCCGGCGACCCGGCCACGCTCCTGAACGCGTCGGGGCTCTACCTCTTCGGGTTCACCTATCTTTATGTGGGGATCAATCTGCTCGGCGGATTCGACTCCACCGGGGTCGGCTATTTCTCGCTCTTCGTGGCCATCATGGCGCTCGGGTATTCCTACGCCAACTTCCAGCTCCTCGGCGATCCGGCCTTCGGAGTCATCTGGCTCTACTGGTCCTTCCTGTGGGCGCTCTTCTTCGTCCTGCTCGGTTTGAAGAACACGCGGATCACCCGGTACACCGGCTGGGTCGCGGCCATCCAGGGCTGGGTCACGGCGGCGATCCCGGCATTCCTGACACTCACCGGATACTGGGTCAGCAGCACCCTGACCGCGATCGTTCTCGCCGTTTTCGGCGTGGTGGTGTTCGCCGTGCTGTGGCCGCTGACGAGAGGCGGGGAACCGGCCGGCGAAACATCGGGAACGCAGGAGCCGACCAAACTGGAGGAGCGCACCCATCGCTTCCGCCGCACGTGAGGGGGGTGAGGCGACAACAACGACCGCGAAGGGAGTCATCGACACAGGAGGGGGAAAGCTGTCATGCCGAAAGTAGTTTTCAGCGTCGACCAGTCGAAGTCGATGAAGGATCAGGCGACCCCGGGGCACAACCGCTGGCACCCGGACGTTCCCGTGGCGGAAATGGTACGGCCCGGCGAGGAGTTCCGGGTCGAATGCCGTGAGTGGACGGACGCCCAGATCGGCAACAACGATTCCGCGAACGACGTACGGGATGTCGATCTGAGTTACGCGCACATGCTGAGCGGGCCCATCGGCGTCGAAGGAGCCGAGCCAGGAGACCTCCTCATCGTCGACATCCTCGACCTCGGCGCGGTGCCGCAGCAGGCCGGGGACGCACCAGGACAGGGCTGGGGCTATACCGGCATCTTCGCCAAGCAGAACGGCGGCGGATTCCTGACCGACTACTTCCCTGACTCGTACAAGGCGATCTGGGATTTCCACGGTCAGGTCGCGACCTCTCGTCACCTGCCGGGAGTTCGGTACACCGGCATCACCCACCCGGGTCTTTTCGGGACCGCGCCGTCGGCCGCATTGCTGAGCTCCTGGAACCGCCGGGAGCAGGCGCTCATCGACACCGACCCGCAACGCGTACCGCCGCTCGGTCTGCCACCGCTGCCCGAGCACACGCTGGCCGGCACCGCGAGCGGCGACATGGCGCGGCAGATCGCCGCCGAGGGAGCACGCACCGTGCCCGCGCGGGAGAACGGCGGCAACCACGACATCAAGAACTTCACCCGCGGCGCCCGGGTCTTCTACCCGGTCCACGTCCGCGACGCCAAACTCTCCGGAGGCGATCTGCACTTCAGCCAGGGCGACGGGGAAATCACCTTCTGCGGCGCCATCGAGATGGGTGGCTACATCGATTTCCACGTCGATCTCATCAAGGGCGGCATGGAGAAGTACGGCGTCACCACCAACCCGCTCTTCATGCCGGGAAATGTGGAGCCGCGATACTCCGAGTTCCTCTCGTTCATCGGGATCTCGGTGGACCATGACACCGACACCAACTACTACCTCGACGCGACGGTGGCCTACCGCAGGGCCTGCCTCAACGCCGTCGAATATCTCAAGAGGTGGGGCTACAGCGGCGAACAGGCCTATCTGCTCCTCGGCTCGGCGCCGATCGAAGGGCGGGTCAGCGGGATCGTCGACATTCCCAACGCCTGCTGCTCGCTCTACCTGCCCACCGCGATCTTCGACTTCGACGTACGTCCGAACATGGAAGGGCCCGTGCGGCAGGACCGTGGGATGTGCGCGGTGACGAGTTGAGGGGAGAGCGCCGGGGCGTCCACGGCGGGCCCGCTCGGGCCCGCCGTTCATCATGAATTGGCAAATTTCACTTAAAGTCTCGCTCGATGCCGTTTTATCGCGACAAGCCTCTACAGCAGCGTAGATACGGACTTTTTCCGCCACTTCGCTAAGCATGACCATGGTCGGCCCGCGCCGAAATGCGGGTAAAAATCACGCTATCCTTCGGACAACCGCGAGCGCGGCCGTGAGCCGCGCCTGCCGTTCGAAAGGTTGATCAATGCAGAACGACGCCGTGTGGGTCCGAGGCGTGACCGGAATCCAGTTGCACCACACCACAAATCTCCAGGACGCCAATCGATTCCTGGCCAATGCGGTGATGGCGCTGCGGGCCGCGCAGGTGCGAACCGGCGACGAGCAGTATTCCGCCCTCGCCGATCAACTGAAGGCCATGGCGCAGGAGGCCGGGGCGCTGGAGAGCCAGGCCCGCGACCGCATGCAGGGGCTGCACGCGTCCGACCCTGAGCGATTCGTCCGCTGCCGCGAGGGGCACGAGCCGTGGCCGGACGAGATCCAGGCGGGCTTCGTCCCCCGCCACACCTGCCGGGACCAGTGCCTCTATCACACCCATGACGTGCTCGACGCCATCATGCAGTGCACCTGCGGACAGCCGCCCTGCCGCGCCTGCGCCATCGGCGGCACGCCCTGACGCCCGACCTGGCGGACACGACATAGGACCCGCCCTGACCTCGAACCCCTCAGGCCGGCCTCCAACCGGTCGGCGCGAGCGAGCGGGCAGGGACGAAACCACCAAAAAGCCGATATACCGGGCAGAGCAGCAAGCTCGCGTTGAGTTGGTCCCGGCCTCCGCCTGCTCCAGATTCGCTCACTCAGCGTGACCACAGCCCCCTGCGCCCGCGCCGCCGGAGGACGTCGACGCTCTTGCGCGGCAGTCGGCCCGCCGTGGACCTTCCGGCGCGCATCGGCCCTGCTCAACGGCCTGACGCGGGTACCATCAAGAAACCGCCGCAGCGCCATGACGGCCCTCCGCGAGCTACTCATCGCCCACCGGCCCTTCCGGCTACCGACCGTCCCGGCGGCGCTGCCGAAGCAGGTGCGGCGGGCGCGGGAGGGGCCCGTTCGGCCGTAAAGCCCGGCGATATAGGCGATACTGGACGGAAAGTGAAGCCTCTCGCTGTGAATTGATCTTTTCGTAAAGACCAGTTCTGGCAGGGGCTTCCCGCATTCCCGGAGGCAGGAAGCAGAGCCTCCCCGGAGAACTACGCGGCGTGACGATGGACCACCGGGAAAGGTTCAGTGAATACTCGATGGACGACGCATGGCGGGACGAATACTTAAGCCTGCTGGTCGCGGAGCACGGGCAGGCCGTCCTGGCATACGTGGTCAAGCTGACGAGTGATCGTCATGGGTCCGAGGACATCCTCCAGGAGACGCTGATCCGGGCATGGCAGAACGCGGAGCGGCTCCGCGACGGAGAGGGATCGGTGCGAGGCTGGCTGCTCAAGGTGGCCCGCAACATCGTGATCGACAGGTCCCGCACCGGAGTCGCCCGGTGGGAGTCGCTGGAACCGGCCGACGAGGAGGCCGAGCAGCGAGACCACGCGGACGCCGTGGTGGCCTCCGTGCTCGTGGGAACGGTGCTCGGCACCCTGTCCGCCGAGCACCGGGACGTGCTCAATCTGGTCTACATGCAGGGCAGGACCGTGCGCGAGGCGGCCGAGGCGCTCCGGATCCCCGTCGGCACGGCCAAGTCCCGCAACCACTACGCACGTGACACCCTCCGCAAGGCGCTGGCGCCGGACAAGGCGTCATCCGATCGCCGGTACGGTGACGTTCACGTCCAGGACGGGGATGGTCACGCTGCCGTCCTTCTCCGCGTGCCAGCGCCAGTGCGCGCCGCTGACCTCCCCGCAGACGAGGCCGGTCCAGCCGAGCCCGGCGGCGTCGCAGACGGCGAGTAGCCGCTCCGTCTCCTGCCACGTCGGAGCATGAGGGACGACGATCAGCCCGCGCAGCGTGCGGGACCGGGCCATCACCTTCAGGGTGCCACCGCCGTCCGGCATGCCGGAGAACGACGGCGGGGACTGCTGGAGGAGTTCGGCGGCGTCGACCCGCATCGTGCCCGCCGGGAGGGCGACACCCGCGTCGCCCGGTGCGTCCAGAATCGCCACCGGAAGCTCGGGTTGCGTGCGGAGGATGCCGTCCAGCAGGGCATGCAGCGCGTCCCGGGCCACCGTGCCGTCGCCGGTGAGGCTGAGGACCCCGTCGAGCCGGCTCAGATTCACGAACAGCTGGTCGCCGTCGTCGGAGACACCGGCGCGTACGAGGAAGGCCTGGGTGGGGGCGGTCCCCGGGGCCGGGTTCGTGCGGATGGCGGCCACCGGATGCTGGTTCGGCGAAAGGCGCCAGCGGGACGGGCCCACCGCTTCCCACGGAACCGGGGCCTGGGCCTGGGCCGCCGTGGTGGCCAGCAGCGCCGTCACGTCCTCGGGGCCGGCGATGACGGCGTGCACCGAATCCCGCGTCTCCGGCAGCCTCGCCGCGAGGTCGGCCACCGCTCGGGCGGCGCGCATCGGCGTGTCCCTGTCGCCGGCGAAGTCCGCCATCAGGGCGCGCCGGAAGCGGAGCCTGCGCGCGCGCCGTGCCGGATCTCCGAGCCGGTTCAGCACGCGGCCGACCGCGCGGGCGGCGCTGCCCAGCCGGCGTCTGGCCAGCACGGCGGCCGTGAGCAGGCCCAGCAGGACGGCCCCCACCACGGCGAGCACCGCCGCGAGCGGGATGCGCACGGCGTCCGCCGGCGGCTGCGCGGAGGTGTCCCCAGCGGGGGTCTCGGCACCGGTCTCGGCGGGGGGATCGGCGGGGGTCTCGGCCGGGGCGGAGGTGGGCGTGCCGGCGGGAGCGGCGGTGTCACGAGCCAGTTGCACGTCGGGGCCGCTCGCGTCCTTCGGCAGCCGCAGGATCCAGCCCGGGCGAAGATCGGCCGGATCGGTGAGGACGCCGCCGTCGCTCTGCGCCTTGCCCTCGTTGAGCGCGAAGATCTCGGCCCACCTGCCCGGATCGCCCAGCGTGCGCTCCGCGATCGACCGCAGGATCTCCGGAGCGCCGCCGTCCTGCGGCGGCTTGACCACGTACACCTTCGTGAGGGTCTCGCCGTCCGCCGGGGGCGGGCTCGCCGACGCGGGCGGCACGGCCCAGAACAGGGCGCACACCATCAACAGCACAGCGACGGTCACGCGCGAGCTCCACCGCCGCTGGACGGCGTACCCACCGCTCCGCATCATCGCCCCACTACCCTCTCTCAGCCGCCGGCCACGCCTGTCACCTGGGTGACCGCCGGGAACGAGCGTTCCGAACCTCGACATGTCTCACCCGGCACACGAGATCGCGGCCGAAAAGGTTCGGTACGGCGCCAAACGGAATTTCGGTGAACCCTTTATCCCGATGATCTCGTGTAGTGGTTGGCCACAGTATGCGGGCGACGAACGGCAGACGGAGGCGACGTGGCGCGGCGGCACACCTCAGGCTTCGAGGTCATCGGCATGTCGCAGGACCCCACGCCGGGCGATCCGGACGGCATCAGGCTGCTCGCGACCCGCTACGCGGCGATAGGCGACCAGGCCGCCATCGCCTTCGGCATCCTCGGTCAGGGGGGAGCCGTCGAGCAGGGCAAGGGCGAAGCCATGGACAAACTGCGCGAGGCGCTGGAGAGCCTGCCCGACAAGCTGTCGAAGACCGCGGAGTCCTTCCAGGCCGCCGTACGCGCCTACAACACCTACGCCACGCAACTGGAAGACGCGCAGGGCCAGGTGGACACCGCCATGGACAACGCGCTGGCGGTCGCCGCCACGGCGACGCGTACGCTGCCGGAGCTTCCGGCCGATGCCACCGGCGAGCAGCGCGACGCGGCCCGTGGGCAGCAGAACGACATCGACGCGGCGCAGTCGGCCCTGAGCGCCGCCAGGAGGATGGCCGAAGACGCCCGCAGCCTGCGTGAGCAGGCATCCGCACGTACTTCGGCCGACCTCGACGCCGCCGCGGCCAACGCCATCCCCGAGCGGAACTTCTTCCAGAAGATCGGGGACTTCTTCAAGGACTTCCCGTTCGTCCAGATCATCATCAATGCCCTCGTGGCCATTGTGTCGATCTTCTTCCCGGTGATCGGGCTGGCCCTGGGGGCCCTGGTCTTCGTCCTGACCCAGGTGGTTCTCGGGCAGAACGGCGAGATCCGATTAGGTGACTTACTTCTCGGCATCGTCACGCTCATCCCCGGAGTCGCGCTCTTCAAGCTGGGCGGCAACGCCGTGGGCGGGATCGGCAGGGCGTTGCCCAGCCTGGGCCGGCTGTTCGGCAAGGCGGGCGGATTCTTCACCACCGCGGCCGGCAAGATCTCCAGCATCAAGGACACGCTGAAGAACTTCAGAGTGGTCTCCGTCGTGCTGGACAACAGGGCGGGCCGGGCGAGCGTCGCCGCCGTCGGCGACTTCGCCGCCCGCGTCGGCGAGGAAGCCGTGGTACGGAAGCTCAACGGCGACGAGATCACCGCGAAGAACCTGCTTCTGGGGGCGGCGGTGGGCGGCGCGCTGACCGGCGGTGGCGCGTTCTTCAGCGGCATCAAGAAAGGCAGCACGCTCGACAAGGTCGGGGACAGCACCGGAATCAACAAGGTCAAGGAATCCGTGGAGGGCAACGAGCTCCTGGAGAGAGGCGCCGACCTGGCCACGAACCTCGGCAAAGAGGGAATCGTCGCCGGTACGAAGGTCGGCGTGGCGGTCAGCGAGGGATCGAGCCTCAACGAGGCCCTGCTGCACGAGGGGCAGAACCTGCTGGCGGGCACCCCGGGCTCCGGCGGTGCGAGGCAACTGGCCGACGGAATCCCCAACAAGGGCTCCCTCCCCAGCGGTACGACCCCCTCCCCCGGCTCCGGAGGCCCGACCACTGGAGGCCCGGCCACGGGGGGCCCAGCCACCGCAGGCCCATCCACCCCAGACTCATCGACCCCGGGCTCGAGTAAGCCGTCCGATCCGGCCCCGGCTCCGTCCACACCGGCCCCCGCTACCCCGGCTCCCACCACACCGGCTCCCACCACGCCGGTTGCCTCCACACCGGCTCCCGCCACACCGGTTGGCTCCACGCCAGCTCCGGCTCCCGCCGTGCCGTCGACGGGGACTTCCCCCGCACCGGATCCGGCTGTCCCGTCCACGGTGACCACGCCCGCGCCGGCCGCGAACGTCTCGCCGTCGGGAAACTCGGCCGCGTCCGATCCCGATGCGCCGGCGACTCCGTCGCAGCCCCCGGGGTCGGCGGACACGAGCGGGACGCAAGGGAAGCCCGCCGGTGGATCACCCTGATCACCGTGCCGTACGCCATCGGCAGCGGAAACCGACGTCCCGGGATGCGCCACCGTCACGGTAGGCCCCGGGTTGGCGAGTCGCGCGCTCACCGACAGCAAGCGCTCGTGTCACCGGGCGGACGTCGACCGACGCCCGCCGTTCCTGAAAGAGCAAGGAGAGTTCCATGCCCGATTTCGCCGTCAATTCCGATGAGACCGCGTCGACGTCCGCCGCCCTGCTCAACGATTTCGCCGAGCTCCAGGACAAGCTCACCCAGGTGCGCAGCAAGGTGGAGGCCCTGCTCGCCCAGGGGTACCGCACCCCGGCGGCGCAGCAGAAGTTCCAGCCGTTCTTCGATGAGTTCGCCAAGGGGTTCGAGCAGGTGAACGAGGGCCTGCAGGGGATCGGCCAGTACGTCAAGGCCGTCGGCGACGCCTTCCAGCAGGCGGACGAGCAGCTCGGCTCCAACCTGGGCTGACCCCGACCGTGGCCGGCCGCCGGCCACCACCTCCGCGTGCCGACCTCACGGCCGCGCATCTCATCACCGCCTGGAGGGAACCGTGCGGATAAATGTCAGCGTCCGTGACGCACACACCGAGCCGACGGCCGTAGTCGTCGACGCCGAGCCGTCCACCAGCGTCGGGCACTTCGCCGCGGAGCTGGCGCGCGTCCTGGTGCCCGCCGGCCGCGCGGAGGCGGTCCCGCCGCTCTACCTCGGCCAGGAGCCTCTGGACGGCGAGACGACCCTGTACGCCGCAGGCGTGCGGGACGGTGTCGACCTGGGGCTCGGCGTTCCGCTGCCGGCGGAGGAGGTGTCCGAGGGGTCGGTGGAGCTGCGGATCGTCAGCGGCCCCGGCGCGGGGACCATCTACCAGCTGCCACCCGGCCACTACGACATCGGGAGCGGACCGGCCTGCCGGGTGCACCTGGGCGACGGCACCCCGGAAGAGGCGGCCCGCATCGTCGTACGGGTGGACGCCACGGTCCTGCTCACCCCTGTTGACGGCGCGCAGCTGGACGGTGAGGCGCTGTCCGGAGCGGCCGACTGGCCGGAGGGCAGCCAGCTGGACGTGGGCGGCAACCTCCTGGAGCTGTCCACCACGATGCCCGCGCGGGCCCCGCTGACCCGGGCGGCGGACGGTCTGGGGCTGGAGTTCAACCGCCCGCCCCGGTTCGTGCCCGCTTCCTCGGCCCTGAAGTTCCGGCTGCCGACGGAGCCCGCGAAGCCGGAGAAGCGTGCCATCCCGCTGCTGCCGATTCTGCTGGTGCCCGTGGCCGGGGCCATCGTGGCGATCCTGGTGACGGGACGGTGGTCGTTCATCTTCCTCGCCCTGATCTCCCCCCTCGGCGCGCTGCTGACCCAGTTCGGCGGCCGCAAGCAGAACCAGGTGAGCTACCAGGAGCGGCTCAAGGAACACCAGGTGGCCCTGGAGCGGGTGCGCGCGGACGTCTCGACGGCCGTACTGATGGAGCAGCACAACCGGCGGCTGTCCTTTCCTGATCCGGCGTCGCTGCTCCGGATGGCCTCGCAGCCGTCGGAGCGGCTGTGGGAGCGGCGCTGGCGGGACACGGACTTCCTCGACGTGCGGGTCGGCACGGCGGATGTGGCGTCGTCGATCACCGTTGAGGACCCGGCGCTCGACGAGCACCGGAGGAAGACCACGCCCGACCTGATCGAAGTGCCGGTCCCGGTGTCCATCAGGAGCAGCGGCGTGGTCGGGGTGGCCGGGGAGGGCGCCGCGACGCTGGTCAGCTGGATGGTGGCCCAGGCGGCGGTGCTGCACAACCCGGCGGACCTGCGGATCTGCGTGCTGACGTCCGCCGATGGCGAGCGGGCGTGGTCCTGGACCCGCTGGCTGCCGCACGCGCAGGCGCAGAGCGAGGACGCGTACCTGTTCATCGGCACCACGGCGGAGTCGGTGGCCCGGCGGGTGGGTGAGCTGGGCCAGTTGGTGGCCAGCCGGCTCGCGCTGGGCGGCAAGGCGCCGCGCGGCGGGGTCGCCGGCATGCCGGACATCCTGGTCGTCATCGAGAACGCCCGCCGGGTGCGGTCGCTGCCGGGTGTGGTGGCGCTGCTGCGCGAGGGGCCGTCGGTCGGCGTCTACACGATCTGCCTGGAACGGGAGGAAAGGCTGCTCCCGGAGGAGTGCGGCGCGGTCGTGGCGCCCGGAGTGGGCGGCCTGGACGTGCGGGTGAGCGGCGCCGCGCTGATGACGGGCGTACGTCCTGACTCCCCCCGCGCGGACTGGTACGAGCAGGTGTCCCGCTCGCTGGCCCCCTTGCGCGGCGTCGGCGACTCCGAGGACGCCGCGCTGCCCAAGGCCGTGCGGCTGCTGGACATCCTGGGCGTCGAGCCGCCCACCCCCGAGGTGATCACCGCCGGCTGGGCGGTGTCGGGACGCAGCACCCGGGCCGTGCTGGGCACCGGATACGACGGCGACTTCGCGGTCGACCTGGTCCGGGACGGTCCGCACGCCCTGATCGCCGGCACGACGGGCTCGGGCAAGTCCGAGCTGCTCCAGACGCTGGTGGCCACGCTCGCGGTGGCGAACCGGCCGGACGAGATGACCTTCGTCCTGGTGGACTACAAGGGCGGTAGCGCCTTCGCCGAGTGCGCGGACCTGCCGCACACGGTCGGCCTGGTGACCGACCTGGACACGCACCTGGTCGAGCGGGCGCTGATCTCCCTGGGGGCCGAGCTCCGGCGCCGCGAGCACCTGCTGGCCGTGGCCGGCGCCAAGGACCTCGTGGACTACCAGGACAAGCGGAACCGGGGGGCGGCCCTTGGGCCGTTGCCGCGCCTGCTGCTCGTCATCGACGAGTTCGCCTCGATGGTGCGCGAACTGCCCAACTTCGTCGCCGGCCTGGTCAACATCGCCCAGCGAGGCCGTTCCCTGGGCATCCATCTGGTGCTCGCCACCCAGCGGCCGTCGGGCGCGGTGACCGGGGACATCCGCGCCAACACGAACCTGCGGATCGCCCTGCGCACCACCGACACCAACGAGAGCCGCGACATCATCGACGCCCCGGACGCCGGCGAGATCTCCTCAAGTGCGCCCGGACGAGCGTACGCGCGGCTGGGGCCCAGCGCCCTGCTGCCCTTCCAGGCCGGCCGGGTCGGCGGCAGGCGGCCCGCGGAGCGCGCGGAGACCTCGGTCGTCACTCCGGTGAGCGTCATGGAGGTGGGCTGGAAGGAGGTCGGCGGCCCGATCATGCGCCGCATCGAGCACGGTGGCGGGCCGAGCCAGGGCGCCGTCACCGACCTGGCCGTCCTGGCCGGGGCCGTCGCCAGGGCCGCCGAGAGCGCGGGCATCGGCCGCCAGCCCAGCCCGTGGCTGCCGGCGCTGCCGGAGCTGGTCCAGGTGTCGGAGCTGCGGGCGGCGGACGGGTCCGGTCCCGTCGGCTACGGCCTGGTGGACCTGCCCGCCGAGCAGAGCCGCGAGGAGCTCACCTTCGACCTGGACCGTTCGGGCCACCTGCACATCATCGGCTCCCAGCGCACCGGCCGGTCGCAGGCCCTGCGCACCCTGGCGGCGGCCCTGTCCCAGGCGCACAGCGTCGAGGACTTCCACCTGTACGCCATCGACTGCGGCAACGGCGCGCTGAACGCCCTGACCTCGCTCCCGCACTGCGGCGCCGTCGTCGACCGCAACCAGGTGGAGCGGCTCGGCCGGCTGCTCGACCGGCTGGGCGCGGAGCTGGCCGCGCGGCAGGCGCTCCTCGGCGGGCGCGGCGTGGCCGACCTGGCCGAGCTGCGCGGATTGCTCCCGCCCGGCGAGAGGCCGCCGCACCTCATGCTGATGGTCGACCGGTTCGAGGTGTTCGAGAGGGAGTTCGCCACCTTCGACAACGGCAGCTACCTGGAGCGGATGCTCCGCCTGATGCGGGACGGCGCCGGTGTCGGCATCCATCTCGTGCTCGCCGGCGACCGCGTGCTCGGCTCCGGCCGCTTCGCCGGGACCACCGAGGACAAGATCGTCCTGCGGATGAACGACCGTACCGACTACTCCGCGGTCGGCCTCAACGCGCGGGACGTGCCCGAGGAGCTGCCTCCGGGCCGCGGCATCCGGGCGCGGGACATGAGCGAGGTGCAGATCGCCGTGCTCGGCCGCGACGTCTCCGGAGGCGGGCAGGCACTCGTCCTGACCGGGCTCGGCGAGGCGCTGACCACGCGGGAGAGCGGCGTGCCGGCCGACCGGCGGCCGATGCGCCTGGACGTACTGCCCGATCGGATCTCCTACGCCGACGCCCGCGCGCTGCGTGGCCCGGGCGAGGCCGTGCCCATGCGGCCGATCGTCGGGGTCTCCGGCGACACGCTCGCTATCGTCGGCCCGGACCTGACCGAGGTGCCGACCTTCGTGGTGGCGGGCCCACCCCGGTCGGGCCGCAGCACGGCGCTGGCCGCCATCGCCCGGTCCCTGCTGGAGGCGGGGACGGGACTGCTCGTGCTCGCGCCGCGCCGCTCACCCCTGCGGGACCTGGCCGGGCTCCCCGGCGTCTCCGGCGTCATCACGGACCCGGACGTCGGTCAGGGCGACTTCCGGGAGGCGCTGCGGAAGATCCCCGAGGACACCGGCGTCGTGCTCATCGACGATGCCGAGCTGCTGATGCAGTCCGAGATCAGCCCGGACCTGGTGGCGCTCACCAGAGGCGCGGCGGGTAACGGCTGGGGGCTGGTCGCCGGGGGCAACGCCGAGGCGATGTCTCTCGGGCTGGCCGGCTGGATCGGGCAGGTCAAGCGCAACCGGACGGGGCTGCTGCTCTCCCCGCAGAGCATCACCGAGGGTGAGCTGCTGGGCGTACGGCTTTCGCGCGGCGTCATCGGCCAGGCGCCTCAGCTGGGCCGGGGCTATCTGCATCTGGGTGACGGCACGCTGCGGACGGTCCAGGTTCCGGAGACGCGGATCGAGGGATGAGGCCGGTGGGGGCCGGGCGGGCCCCCACCACGGGTTACGTCGTAGGGGCCCGCCGGCCCCCATCACGGGTTACGTGGTGGGGGCCCGCCCGGCCCCCACCACGGTCACGTCCCTGCCACGGGTGCCGCCACGAGGCGGAACGTCGACGTGATCGCGTCGAACAGGTCGTACGCCTGCTCCGCGAGCGGCAGGTTCGGGGTCGCGCAGGTCACGATCAGGTAGTTCCCCTGCTCCCCGGGCAGCGGGACGATCGTGTGCATGGTGAGCATGCGGATGCGGATGTCGTCCATCAGCTGGGCTTCCTCGGTCCCCGTGATGCGCGCGACGGTGCCGATGTCCGGCAGCTCCACCGCGGTGACCGTACGGTCGGCCGGCTGCGCCGACTCCCCGTCACCCGTCCGGGACAGCTGCGCGGAGAGCACCGGCAACGTCAGCTCCTGGCCCGCCGGGGCGGAGACGGCGAAGACCATGCAGTGCCCCATGAACAGTCCGTCGTCGTACATGGTCGCCGTGCCCGCCGCGTACAGGGCGCCCTGCCGGCGGGCGGCACGGGTGATCTCCCTGGCCTTGCGGAAATAGTCGTTGACCTCCGCGCGCAGGCGGGTCTCGTGCACCTCGGCCAGCGCCGCCTGGCGCATCGCGGCCAACGCCTCACCGGAGAGGTCGAAGTCCGTCCAACTGCTGGGCACGTTCAAGACGAAGCCGGTCGCGCCCGCCATCAGCCGTTGTCCAGACTGGCGGCAGCCTTGTCGTCGGTGTCCTGCATCACGGTGCGGATCTGGTCGACGGCCTCCCTGATCTCCTCACACTGGCGCTTCAACTGGATGCGCCCGTCCGACCATCTGCCCTCGAAGTTGTTGGCCGCGTCGATCAGCGGATAGCCCAGAACGGCGTTCAGATCCACACCGCCCGCCGCGGTGTCGATGTTGTCCAGCACCACGGTGAGTGATCGTGACACTTCATCCAGTGCATCACCCGGTACGAATATGTCGCTCATGTTCACTCCAGGGAGACGTCCGTAGAAGAGGAACCGGTCCTCCGCTGGAACACGGAGGCGCACGCGCAGGGGTTCACGCGAGAACCGGATCGGCCGGGGGGTGGCGAACTCCGATGAACCGCGCGTCGGTGCGCGATCGTGTGTAGAGCGTGACCTTCAATCGGAACAAGTCCCTGGTCCGCGCCCGCGCGAACCGGGTCGTCCTATCTGTCGCCTGCGCCGTCGGCGTGCTCGGGGCGTCGGCCTGCGGGAAATCCATCGTCATCACCGACGCGGAGCCCGCCGCCCCCGCGCCCGCCTCGTCGGCACCCGCCTCGTCGGCGCCCGCGTCCTCGGCCCCGGCCACCTCCGCCCCGCCCGCTTCGCCCGCCGGCAACACCGGCCTGCAACTCGTCGGCGGATCGGCCGCGGAGAACGGCCTGTCCGGCAACGGCGGAACACCGGTGGGCGGGCAACCGCAGCCGCAACCGGCGAAGTGGGTGCAGTTGTCGGCCGTGTCCGCCCCGGCGGTGGGCACGTACCTGGTCGACGTGAACCAGTCCGCGCTCTATCGCTTCGACAGCGACAGCGTCGACGTGACCCGCTGCATCGGCGAGTGCGCGGTCAACTGGCCGCCCGTCACCATCAAGGAGCAGGGCAAGGTCTACGTCACCCATGGGATCGAGCCGTCCGCCATCGGCGCGATCGAGCGTCCGGACGGGATCGTGCAACTGACCGCGGGAGGCTGGCCGCTCTACCGCTTCTCCGGGGACGCGAAGCCCGGCGACCTCAACGGTCAGGGCAAGGACGGCGTCTGGTTCGCGGTCGGCCCGACCGGGGACAAGGCAAAGCCGTCCTGATCGCGGAGCTCGTCCGGATCGCCGAGCCCGTCCTGATCGCGGAGCCCGTCCGGATCGCGGAGCCCGTCCGGCCCGGCCGCCACTGTCGGAAACTCCTCTTGCGGACCTGCCGCGCCCGCGGTCATGCTCGACTTCCCAGCACGAGTCGATCCCGGGAGGCGCGGTGCGTGCCCACGATCCCAGCGCCTCCCCCCGGAACAGGCCATGACGGTGACGGCGACGCCTCCGGTCCGGCGCAAGGAGTCGGTCCCCGGGCGGGTGCGGGCGCTGGCCGGGCTGTCCGTCCTGGCGCTGGCGCTGCTGCTGGCCGCGATCCTGGCCGGCGCGGCGAGCACGGGCTCCAGCCTGCGCACCATCGGGCATGAAGCCGGGCCGCAGGTGCTCGCCACCGCGGGCCTGTACCGGCAGATGTCGGAGATGGACGCGCTGATGGCCGAGACCCTGCTGCTGGGCAGAGAGTACGGCCCGCAGCAGCAGGCCGACCTGACCACCTACGACCAGCGACGGCTGGAGATCTCCGAGGGCCTGCTCAGAACCTACCGGCTGGCCCTGGACAACCCGGTCGAGCAACGTACGGTCGAGTCGCTGATCGAGGGCCTCGGCCGCTACGAACGGCTGGCCGCCCACGCCCGGCTGCTGGACGTGCAGTCCGGCCACACCGCGGGACAACCGCCCGACCACGTGGTCAGGGCCTACCAGCAGGCCACCGACCTCATGCACCGCGAGCTTCTCCCCCAGGCCTACAACCTGACCCTGGAGACCGGGACGATCGTCAGGCGCGCGCATGACGCCGAGCGCTCGGCCACCTCGCTGGCCCGCGTCGCCGTCGTCGGCACCGGCCTGCTCGCACTGGGCTGCCTGCTGGCCCTGCAGATCTACCTGACCCGCAGGTTCCGCCGGATCTTCGCCCCGGCCCTGGTGGTCGCCACCGTGCTCGCCACCGCCGCGCTGGTGACCGGCACGGCCCTGCTCGACCGGCAGGGCCAGGCGCTGGCCGAGGCCAAGCGCCGCGGGTTCGACTCGGTGCTCACCCTGACCAGGGCCCGCGCGATCAGCAAGAGCATGTACGGGGACCAGAGCCGCTATCTGCTCGACCGCTTCCGCAAGGACACCTACGAGCACACCTTCCTGGACAAGTCCCGGACGGTCGCGGCCGTCGAGTCCACGAGCCTGCCCGACTACCAGAGCAAGCTGCGCGCCGACTTCCAGGGCCTGCTCGGCGGCGTGACGGGCCGGGACCGGGACCGCCTCTTCACCGTCTACCAGGGCTTCCAGCAGGCCGACGCGCGGATGAGGACCCTGCCGGCCGAGGCGGCGATCAAGTTCTGGGACGGCGAGCTCACCCAGGCGTACGAGAGCTACGACAAGGTGCTGGAGGAGCTGATCCGGCGGCACGAGTCCGACTTCGAGCGTGCCATCGACGGCGGCGACGGAGCCCTGGAGACGCTGTGGCGGTCGATCCCCGCCGGGCTGGCCACCGGCGCCCTGCTCATCCTGGTCGGCGTCCTGCCACGACTCAGGGAGTACCGGTGAGGAAACTGCTGATCTGCCTGATCCTGCTGCTCACCGCCTGCGGCACCGCGCGGCCGCCGTCCCTCATGGACGACGACGAGGTGGCCGTCGTCGCCATCCGCTCCGACGTCCCGCTGATCAGCTTCAAGGGGCCGGACGGCTCGTACGACGGCTTCAACATCGACGTGGCCGAGGATCTGCTCTCCCGGCTGGGCAAGCGGATCCGCTGGCTGGAGATCACGGCCGGCGACCAGCTCACCGTGCTCACCGACGGGCGGGCCGACCTGGTCTTCGCCCACATGTCGGTCACCCCGGAGCGGAAGAAGGTGATCGACTTCGCCGGGCCGTACCACATCGACTTCCAGGACATCGCCGTACGGCCGGCCGACAAGGACGCCGTCCACGACGTCCGCGACCTGGCGGGCCGCAAGATCTGCCTGGTGCGCGGCACGAACATCGCCCAGCGGATCGTGGACGAGCGCCGGGTCAAGGCGATCCCCGTCGAGGCGCCCGACTACAACGTCTGCCTGGACATGATCAAGAACGGCACGATCGACGCCATCTCCACCAACAGCCAGATCCTGGCCGGGCTGCTCACCAAGCCGGGCGTCGACCTGCACCTGGTCGGCGCGACGTTCAACGAGCAACGCACGTCGATCGGCGTGCGCAAGGGCGACGTCGACGGCTGCGAGGAGCTCAACCGGGCCATCACCGAGATGTACCAGGACGGCACGGCGCACATGCTGCTGGACAAGTGGTTCGGCAGGTCGGGCATCGACCTGTCGGTGGTCGCGGTCCCGCAGTTCGAGGGCTGCTCCTAGCCGGGCGGACCGGCGATCTCCGCGCCGAACCTGCCGACGAGCGCCTGCTTGGCGCGCCCGGCGACCTCCACGTCGTAGGGGACCAGCTTGACCGTCGCCGGGTCGGCCGCCTTGGAGTGCGCCGGCACCCCGGTGTTGGTGGGCAGGGCGTAGAACTGGACCAGCGGCCCCAGCCGCTGGGACGCCCCGCTCAGCGCCCAGTCGACGTACCTGCGCGCGCTGCCGGGGTTGTGCGCCCCGGCCAGCACGGCCAGCCCGCCGAGCTCGTACCCGGTGCCCTCCCGCGGGAAGGTCACCTCCAGGTTCGGGTAGCCCTGCTCCTGGGCGGCGACGCAGTCATGGGAGAAGACGACGCCGACCGCCGCCTCCCCCTTGGCCGCCTGCACGGCGGCCGCGCTGCCGGAGGAGTTGTACCTGAGCACGTTCGGGTGCAGGTCGCGCAGGTAGCCGAGCGCCGCCTCCTGATCGCCGCCGTTGAGCTCCACATGCGTCCACAGCGTGGTGTACGCCGTTCCGGAGGTGGCCGGATGGGCGAGGGCGACGCCGCCGCCGCGCAGCCGCCTGTCCAGCAGCTCCCGCCAGGAGCGGATCGGCTTCATCCCTCTCTTGGCCAGCTCCTTGGTGTTGTTGCAGAAGGCCAGCACCCCGGCGTAGATCCCGCTCCAGGCATGCTCCCGATCGGCCCATTCCGGCCGGATCTCCCCGGACTTCGCCGAGGCGTACGGCTCCAGCAGCCCTTGACTCTTGGCCGCCACATAGGAGTCGGCCGGCCCGCCATGCCAGACGTCGAACTCCTGCCGCGCCCTGGCCGCCTTGATCCGCTCCAGCGCCTCACCACTGGAGAGCCGGACGAAGTCAGCCTCCACCCCCGTGGCGTCGGAGAACCGCTTGACCATCATCGCGCACCATCGCTCGCTCGCGCCGCAGGCGACCGTGATCTTGTCCCGTCGCGCTGTCGAGCAGCCCGCCGCCAGCAGGATCGCTACCAGTGCGATGGCCAACGGCCTCATCGCCCCTCCAAGGGGTACGCCGACGTCGCGCCCGAGTGTCGCCCCCCATTCGACACTCGGCCCCGGGCCTCACGCAACCGATCTCCGCGACGCTTCCCCTAGGTCCGTACGGGAAGGGACAGGATCACATGGTCACGACGATTTTGCCGGTGGTGTGCTCACGGACGAAGTCCACGCATGCCTGGACGCCTTGGTCGAGGGTGTGACGGCCGCCGATCGTGGCCGGGAGCCGGCCGTCGGCGGCGAGTTCACCGACTTCCCGCATGCCGCCATACGTGGCGTCCAGGTCGAGCACATACCGCAGGTCCACGTCGTCGCGGCCGATCGACTCCGGCGAAGGAGCCGGGTAGGTGATGGTGAGCAGGCGGCCCCCGGATCGGATGGCCCTGGCGAGGCCGGCCAGACGGTCGCCGGGCAGCACGAGGTTGAACGCTGCGTCGACGCCGCCGGGGTAACCCGCTTCGTCGTACCCGATGACCTCGTCGGCCCCGAGATCGCGCAGGATGTCGGCGTCCGCAGTGGCGCCGGTCGCGATCACCCGTGCCCCGGCCGCGGCGACCAGGGGAACCACCGCCGTGCCCACACCGCCGCTCGCGCCGACGACGAGGACGGTCTCGTCCGGCTTCAGCCGGGCTAGCCCGGCTAGCGACAGCGCGGTCAGGCCGGCGGTCGCCAGCGCCGCCGCGTCCTCTGCCGAGACGGCCGGGGGCCGGTGCGCGATCAGCGGAGTGTCGGCCTCGAACACCGCGTACTCGGCCAGCGAACCGGTGCCGAGCGAGGGCCGCGTCGGACTGGCTATCGCGCGCAGGGCCCTGGGCACGGCCTCGCCGAAGATCTCGTCTCCCACCTGGAAGGCGGTTACGCCCGGTCCGACCTCGGTGACGGTTCCGGCGAAGTCGTTGCCGGGCACGTACGGGAACGCCAGGGGCGCCTGCGCGTGGAAAGCGCCGCCGGCCAGGCGGATGTCGGTGGGGTTGAGCGCGGCGGCGGAGATCCGCACCTGGATCTGCCCCGGCCCTGGTCTCGGCACCGGGATGTCCGCCACCACGAACTGTTCCGGCGGACCGTAGCCGTTCACGACGACTGCCTTCATGTACTCCTCCAAAAACGGACCGAGCGGTCATCTTATGGTCAGAACCGTAGCCATAAACGGACCGCGCGGTCAAGTTGTAGCCTTGCGGGGTGACCTCGCCTCCTCGGCTCCGCGCCGACGCCGCACGGAACCGGCAACTGCTGCTCGCCGCGGCGGCCGAGGAGTTCGCCGAGCGAGGGCTGGAAGCATCGGTCGCCGACATCGCCCGCCGCGCCGGAGTCGGGAAAGGAACGGTGTTCCGCCACTTCCCCACCAAGGACGACCTGATCGCCGCGGTCGTCCAGGAGCGGATCACCCCGCTCATCGCGGCAGGCGAACGCCTGCTCGACGCGGCGGACGCGGGCGCGGCGCTGCTGGAGTTCCTCGCCATGGCGGCGCAGCAGCAACAACAACTCGACCTGTCGTTCCTCCAAGGAGCCGACCGGCTCGCGCCCGACGCGGCCCAGACCCAGGAACGCCTGTTCCGCGTCGTCCACGCGCTCGTGGACCGGGCCCGCGACCACGACGCGGTACGGCCCGACGTCACCGGCACGGACGTCATCCTGCTGATGTGCGCGCCGAACCATGTGGTCACCTACCTGCCGGACCCCCCGCCCGACCTGTGGCGGCGCTACCTGGCGATCATCTTCGACGGCCTGCGCCCGCAAGGCGCCCGCCCGCTGCCCCACCCACCTCCCCATTCGATGTGACGGCAGCACGCCCACCACGGCCTGACCATCCAGAAACGCGGCTCACCAACGGGCGGGAGAATCACCCCCTGCCGACCGTCAGTAGCAGCGCAGGTCCATACCGGGTTCGTGAAATCCGTCGAAGAACTCAACGATGACGGCCGTGTACCCGTCCTGCCCCGATCCGCTGACGCCGACGTGAACGGTGCCGGCGAGCGCGCGGCCCGCGACGCCCTCGATCGCGGCGGACTCGTAATAACGCGTGATCTCAGGGCCGGGCAGCTTGGTGCGCAGCGACATCCGTACCAGATAGTCGCAGTGATTGCTGTTGCCCGACTGCAGGCCCACGGTGCCCTGCACGCCGTGATCGCCCCGCTCCGTGTTAGGCGGCAGCGGGTGCGCGCTCACCCGCTCCTCCAGACCGGCCAGTGCCACGTCATTGCGCCACTCGGGGATCTTGAACAGCAGGACGACGGCGCAGACAACGCCAAGGAGCACCAGACATAAAAGGAACGGCAACCTGCTCCGCCGCCTGGGTGATTTCTCGGGAGGCATGTCGTCCCTTTCGCAAAGGCTGCTGCGGCTCGCTCAATCGGATCGGCCGATCACCGATGAATTTTACGACCGGGGCAGGTCTATTCCTGGAGAGCGAGAACCTGGGAGAGACCATGAGCACGAACGCCCTACCGCCCGTCGTCGACGCCGACACCTGGCAGCGTCACCTCGAAGAGCTGCGCGCCCGGGAGAAGGCCGCGACCCGGGAGCTCGACGCCGTCGCCGCGCAGCGCCGCCGCCTGCCCATGGTGCGGATGCCGGACTACACCCTCGAAGGCGAGGACGGACCGGTCCGGCTGGCGGACATCTTCGAAGGCAAGAGGCAACTGATCGTCTACAACCACATGTGGTTCCCGGGCAAACAGTGGCAGTGCTCGGGCTGCACGGGCTTCACCTCGCAGTTCACCCGGCTGGAGTTCCTGGACAACTACGACGCCCGGTTCGTCATCGTCACCCAGGGCCCGATCGACGAGGCCCTCGCCTACAAGCGGCGGGTCGGCAACCGGATGCCCTGGTACTCCACCGCCGACAGCCCGTTCGGCGCCGACGTCGGCGCACCGCCCGGCGAAGGATTCGGCGTCAACGTGTTCCTCCGCGACGGCGACACCGTCTACCGCACCTGGCACACCAACGGCCGCGGCACCGAACAACTCACCCACACCTTCGCCCTGATCGACCTGCTGCCGTACGGGCGTCAGGAGGAGTGGCAGGACTCGCCCGACGGCTGGCCACAGTCACCCACGTACGGCGGGTGGCCCAGCTCCGAGGACATCGCCGCACGCTACGGCCCGGACACCGCCTAGGCGCTTCCGTCCGGCTCATCGAGCGGACCGGAAGCGACGTAGACGGTGCCTTCGCGCGCACGAAACGGCCGGCGGAGCCGACAATGTGCACTGCGGCTGAGCCTCCTGTGACCAGGCGGGTGCTTCTCCGGTGAGAACGTGGAGGGCGCCCAGGGGCACCGCGTGGCCGCACGGCCCGACGTCACACGTTGCCCAGCACGTTCGTCACCCGGATCTCCACGACCACCCTGGACGGGTTCGGACGCGGCGGCTTGTAGCGGGCGGCGTAGCGGCGCTCGGCGTCGGCCACCTGCTCAGGCTCGGTCCGCAGCACGGCCCGGCCCTCCAGCGTCGACCACCACCGGCCGTCCACCTGGCACAGTGCCACCAGCGCGCCGGACGAACCGGACGAACCGATGAGCCTGGCCTTGTACGAGGATCCCGAGGTGATCACACGGGCGATCGCGGTGCCCAGGTCCAGCGTGACCCCCACGGGCACCACGTGCGGTGGCCCGCCGAGGCGGGAGGTGGCGAGCGTGCACAGATGCCGCTCCTGCCAGAAGGCGGCGAAGCCGTTGCCCTGCTCGACCAGATCCACGATCCTCCTCGGGTGTTTCGCGAGCGCCATCGTATATCTCCCGCTTCAGTACGGGCCCCGTCCTCGCTTCAGCTTGAGCGTTGCCCTCGACGCACCCGGGAACACGACGACCAGGTGCTCCTCCCCCGCATCAGCGAGCCGCACATAGACGCGAAGCCGATAGCGGCCCTTCCCCCTGATCGCCAGGTTCGGCATCGGACCGCCCGCGCCCACCTCTCCGTCGCCCATCTCCGGCACGGTCAACCGGCCGCTGCGGCTGACGATCGGCACCTCGGTGACCTGATACCACCCGGCCGTCCGCCGTGGCGGCGCGGTGCGGAAGGCCTTCACCGTGAGACACACATCAGAGACGTCTTCGATGTGCCCGACGAGCACCGCGCTGCCGCCCACCCCGATGTCGGCGCTGTCGTCGTCGTAGACCTTGTCCATCGCCCGCTCCGACGCCTTGTCGCCGGCTTTGTCCCCGGGGTCGTGGACCAGATAGCCGGGATCGCCGTCGACGAACAGGAAGTAGTTGGCCGTGGCCTGGACGACGCCCTTCGTCCGGGGCCACGGGTCGCGGCACTTCGCGTTCTGCTCGTCGACGTAGGCGGTGTTCGCCTCCTCCGTCTGTGTGCTCGACCGCAGCAGCTCGGGATGGGTCGCGCCGACGATCTCCGGGCAGACGTAGACGAGGTCCCACGGGTCCGCGCCCCAGGCGGGCCGAGCGCTCCCGGCCCGTGTCAGGATCGCCTCCTGCTCGCCGCGGTCCTTCGCCCGGCACAGCGCCCGCCCGTACGCGAGGACCGCCTGGTCCGACAGGCCCTCCGGGAACATGGGCGGGACTCCGCTGTCCGTGCTCCGCGCTCGGCACAGGAACGCGGCATTGCGTTCCGCAGGTTTCAGGTCGCCGAAGCTGGGCCGGTCGTAGCAGTCCATCGACCAGCCGGTGTAGGTGAGGTGCGCGGTCTGCTCCGGGTGGATCTGCGAGATGATCGGCAGTACGGCCACGGCCGCCACCCCGACGCGCATCATGCGCCGCCGCCTGGGCGGAAGGTCCACCGGGAGGCTCTCCGTGGGCAGCTCACGGGCGGTCGCCGCGATCCACACGATGCTGATGAGCCCCGCCGCGTCCATCACGACCGGCATCACCACATTGCCGCTGAAGATCCCTTCGAAGAGAATGTTGAGCGGGATCACCAGCGCGTAGACGCCCACCGACGACCACCCGGCGACCAGCGTGCCCTGGCTCCACCGGCCGTCGCGCCACTGCCCGATGACCGTGACGATGATCGCCGCCGCTCCGCCCAGCATCAAGCCCAGTTCGACGATGCCACCCGAGCCGAACTCCGGGAGGTCGAGTTCGTCGAGCAGTTCGTTGGCCATTTTGGCCAGCTCGACCACGAAGATCGCGCCGGCCGCCGCGCGCAGTACGCGGGACCGCCAGCGGATGACGAGCAGGTAGAAGACGTAGATCGCGGTCCACAGCGCGAGCTGAAACACCACGGCCACCACGTAGGGGAGCAGCCCGATCGGGTACCACAGCACAAGGCCGTACGCCGCCGCCAGATACAGCAGCCGACGCAGCACCTTCTCCTCGCGGTCCAGCGCTCCCGGCACGGGGGCACGCAGGATCAGCCACAGCAACGCGGCCTTCACCAGTGCGGTCACCAGCAGCGCCGCGGTCGTCGAAGTGTCGAACCCGTCGCGCGCGTAGAACCCCGCATAGTCCGGCGGTGACCAGGTGACGGCCGCCCAGAGCCAGGCGTCGCCGAGCACCAGGCCCACGACCGCCGCCGCAAGAACCAGACCTATTACTACAACCCTGATAATCCGCCAGGAACCATGCGAAGGCACGGGACGCGATCTTAGCGCGACGCCACCGTACCGACGGACAGTCGAGCTCACCTTCTTCTAACGGCGTGAGCACCGGATCTCCGGGTGGGGTCAAGAACGCCGCAGCCGCTCCGACTCTCCTGCGAAGGGAAACACTTTTGACCCAAGATGCGAGGAAATACGCATGTCACGGAACATCGACACCGTCACCACCTACTTGGATGGTTTCCGTAAGAACGATCACGAGCGGATCCTGTCCTGCCTGACCGACGACATCCAGTGGACCGTCTTCGGCGCCTTCCGCCTGACCGGTAAGGACGCCTATGACGGGGCCATCGACGGCCCGCCCGAGCTGATCAACCCTCCCCACCTGGAGGTCGTGCGCATGGTCGAGCAGGGCGACGTCGTCATGGCGGAGCTCACCGGGACGGTGAAACGAGCCGCAGGCGGTGAGATGCGCATGTCCATGGCAGAGGTGTTCGTCATGCGCGACGGCAAGATCGCCGAACGCCGTGCCTGGGTCATCGAACTGAAGGAGAACGACCACCGCTGACCCGAACAGAAGCGGCAAGCCCGGTTCTGCAGGCCCCCGGCGCAGCAATGCGCCGGGGCTCCCCAACGCCGACTCCGGCTGCGCCCTCACAGGCAGGGTGACGCACCAGATCATCCGGACGCGAGCGTCAGAGGGTGGCAGAATGTGACCGTGCGGATACCCCGAGCAAGATACTTCAACACCACCGGCCCGTGCGATCCGAAACGCCATTACATGCTGCCCCCCACGCCACGGCTCCCTGGGGCACGGGTGCTCATCGAGATGGACCGCTATTTCGTCCTGCACGCGCCCCGGCAGACCGGGAAAACGACCGCACTGCGCACCCTGGCCGCCGAGCTGACCGCCGAGGGAGATGTCGCCGCCCTGATGTTCTCCTGCGAGCGCGCCAAAGCGGCCGGTGACGACTTCGCCCTCGCGGAGTCACTCCTGCTGGACTCACTCCGTGCGGCTGCGACGCGGTCGGGCTGGCCCGACGAACTCCTGCCGCCGAGCCCATGGCCGCAGGTCACGCCAGGAAGCCGGTTCATTGAGACGCTGAGCGAGTGGTGCCGCCGCAGCCCGCACCGGGTGGTGCTGTTCTTGGACGAAGTCGACGCCCTGCAGGGCAACAGTCTGGTCAGCATCCTCAGCCAGCTGCGCGACGGCCACAACGCGCGGCCCGAGGGCTACCCGTTCCCCGCTTCCGTCGTGCTGTGCGGACTGCGTGACCTGCGTGACTACAAGGTCGCCTCGGGCGGCGACCCGGGCCGGTCCAACCCGGCCAGCCCTTTCAACATCATCGCCAAATCGCTGCGCCTGGGCGACTTCAACACCGACGAGATCGCCGAGCTGTACGACCAGCACACCCGGGCGACCGGCCAGGAGTTCACCAAGGACGCGGTGGACCGGGTCTTCGAACTCACACAGGGGCAGCCGTGGCTGGTCAACGCCCTCGCATTTGAGATCATCTCGGAGATGGGTGTGACCGGCGACATCACCGTCAGGCAAGTGGAGGACGCCAAGGAGCGGTTGATCCGGGCGCGCACCACCCACCTGGACGCGCTCGTGGCCCGGCTGCACGAGCCCCGGGTCAAGCGGGTGATCGAACCGATCGTGGCCGGCACGTCTCCGGGCACGGACGCCGCCTTTGACGACGACGTTTCCTACGTCCACGATCTGGGTCTCCTCCGAGGGACCAGAGATATGGAGATCGCCAACCCCATCTATCGGGAAGTCCTGCTACGGGTCCTGGGTGATCGCACAGAGCGCTTCGTCAAGGCCGATCCGCACAGCTTCGTCATGCCGGACGGCCGATTCGACCTGCCGCGCCTGCTGCGAGAGTTCGTCGTGTTCTGGCGCGAGCACGGCGAGGTGCTCATCCGCCAGGAGGGCTACCACGAGGCCGCCTGCCAGATCATCCTCATGGCCTTCCTGCACCGGCTGGTCAACGGCGGCGGCCAACTCGACCGCGAGTACGCCGCCGGCACCAAACGCCTGGACGTGCTGGTCCGCTGGCCCTACACCGGCCCAGAAGGCGAACGGCTGATACAACGCGAGGCCATGGAACTGAAGGTCTGGCGAACCGGAGAACACGACCCGAAGCCCGACGGCCTCACACAACTCGACCGATACCTGGACCGCCTCACCCTCTCCACCGGCGTGCTCGTCATCTTCGACCGGCGCCCCGAAGCCCCGGCCTGGAACGAACGCGGCGGTTTCGAAGAAACGACCACCCCGTCCGGCCGCCAGGTGACCGTTCTGCGGGTGTGACGGGGGGCTTGTCTGGCTGATCCAGCTGTGGATGAACAGGGTTCCGAGCGTCCACGTACACGTCGGTGCGGTGCGCCTTTCGACAGGCGGGCAGTCGACCACAGGGTGGATTTACGGCCGTACATCGGAACTACACCGATCGCGCCAGTACGCGTAGGCAACGCCCTCAACAGGTTCAGCTGACGACATCCCTGACCTGGGAAAAGTTCGTCTCGGCCGTGAAGCCGCTCGGTGGTGGAGGGGCGTTTACAAGATCTTGACGGTGTGTGGAGCGCGTGAGATATTCCAATCGATCTTCATGGAGTTCGGCGCAGGCGCCGGGCACTGACACTCCCCTGCCAGTTCCAATGCCCATCTGGGCTATTCGGCGTGCCCCCACCCCCCTCCGTGCGAAAGGCCCCCCAAGCAGATGCGCGCACCCAACGGACAACAGCTCACGGTCGACGGTAACCCTCAGCCCTTCATCGGCGGCTGGGCCTATCTCATCTGGGCCCACGGCCCCACCGGTGGCATGCGGTTCCAGGTCACCCCGGCGGGGTCCGCCGAGCTCGTCTCCAAGCAGTTGGGCGACTGGTCCCGCTTTACCGTGCGTGAGGCCCAATGGAACGGCGACCGCATCATGTCGCTGGAGGACCCGGAGAGCGGGACCAACATGGTGTGGGTGGGACCGCACAACGAAGTCTCCACCTTCTTCACCGGTACGAACGTCCCCTTCGAAGCCTTCATGGACGTCCTGGCCAAGTTCGACATCCGGGACACACCGGATGGGTTGACCATGCTGCCCCGGGCGGGATCGGGCCTGACGCTCGGCAACCTGCTGGCGGTCAACACCATCGACCAGGTGTGCAATGTCCAGGTCAAACCGGCCGAAGAAGCGTCGGAGTCGATCCCGCGCTCCGCGGGCAAGCGGGTGCGCGGCGGCTCGATGTGGCGCGTCGACGAGCGCGACGAGGCCGGCGCCGTGCAGACCCGCTCAGCCTTCATGGTCAACGACAGCACCGCGACGACCGTGGTCGCCGCCCGCCCGGACGACGCGCGCTTCATCAGCGTCGTGGAGTCCATCTCGTGCAGGCTGAGCTAGACCGATGAGAGCATTCCTGGACTCGCTGACGGTTCTGTCCTTCCTGGGGACGGTGCTGCTGCTCTTCGCCTTCGCCGCGATGCTGAACATGGTCCGTGAACTGCAGGGCAAACTGCTGCAGGCGCAGGCGGCCGCACCGGCGGCGCCGGCCGTCAGGTCGGTGGACAGGTTCGGCTCCGCCGACGGGCTGCCGACCTTCGTCCTGGTCGTGTCGGAGCACTGCCCCAACTGCCGGGAGCGTGCCCACCACCTCGCCGCCGTGGCCGGGCCGGACCTGTCCGGCCACGCCGTGCTGCTGGCCTCCGCTGACCGTTGCGCCGAGTGGGTGGCGGCCGGCGAGGTCCTGCCCGTCATCGACGCCGCCCTGGTCGGCACGGTCGCCGTCGGCGCGACCCCGACGCTGGTCAAGTACGCCGCCGACGGGACCGAGGAATGGCGCAGAGTCGTCGGTTCCGATGACGATCTCGACGCCTTTCTCGCCGTCAGCCCTTCAGAGAGGTTAAGCGCATGACAGTCGATGTCGACAGCTACTGGGCCGAGGTGCCCTCCGTGGAGGACGAGCCGGACAGCGGCAAGCGTCCCAGCCTGACGTGGTCGGCGCCCTCCCGCAGAACCGTCTTCAAGACCGCCGGCGTGCTGGGCGGCGCCCTGGCCCTGAACGTGCTGTCCGCCCTGCCGGGCAGGAACAACGCCGCCCAGGCGGTGGTGGGGAACGAGTACACCGACTGCGCCGGTTACAGCAGCAATGCCGGTTACAACAACAACACCAAGGTCTGCGTGGGCGCCCCCTACTCCAGGAGCTACTGCGGCGGCGACGGCTGGTTCCTGCGCTCCTCCGGCACCTGCTACAACAGCTACGCGATCAAGGCGTGCGGTGCGGGCAGCCTGACCGACAGGAACGCCTGGCGGTGGACGCACAGCGGCACCAAGTACCGCTGTGCCGACGGAAACGTCGCCACCTGCGGGGGTACGACCTTCTACATCTGCTCCTGGGCCCTGTAACACCACGTGAGCAACGCCTTCGCCGCCAACCGGGTCGCGCTCGGCCTCGCGCTGAGCGCGGCCCTGGTGATGGCCGCCCACCAGTTCTGGACCCCGTCGTTCGCCCTGCTCGCCTGGACGATGATGGGGGTGACCGCCGGGTTCTCGCTGTCCGGCTCCGTTTGAAGCCTCAACTCAGCGGACCTGCTGACCTCGTCGGTCTGGCGAGGCAAGTTACCGGTTTTCACCATCGGTCTCATGATCGGCGCACTGCTGGCCGGCCTCCTCACGGGGACGCTCGGCGGGCTGGCCTCGATCATCCCGGAGACCGTGCGGCTGTGGGCGCTCGCCCCGATCGTCGCCGTCATCATGCTCTTCGAGCTGGCCGGACGGCCGCTGTCGCTGCCGCAGAACCGCCGGCTCGTACCGCAGGACGTCATCCCTCGCTCCGACTTCTCCGGGCCGCTGCAGTTCGGCTTCGAGATGGGCACGGGTGTACGTACCTTCACCCCGACCGCGCTGCCTCACCTGCTCGTCCTGATCGTCGTGCTGGCCGGAGGACTGGGACCGGGCCTGCTGGCCGGGCTGGGCTTCGGCGTGGGCCGGGCGCTCATGCCGCTCACTCGCGCGCTCAGCGACGACCCACGCCGGTGGGACACGAAGCTGCTCGCTTCGACGGCCTGGGTGGGACGCCTGTGCGCCACCGGGTTCCTGTTGTCGCTCGCGCTCCTCTGGACATAGATGACCATCTTCGACACTCTGCCTGCCTGCTTCGCCCTGGCGGGCGCCGTACTGCTGGTGATCGCCGCGGTGCGCCGCCGCGGCGACCTGACGAAGGTGATCAGAGCACACGACCTGCTCCCTACCTTCCTGGTACGGCTCACGCCACTGGCCGGGCCCGCCGAGGGCTTGGCGGGAGCCGCCGTGCTGGCCGGGTGGCTGGCTGGAGAGGCCCGGCTGGTGCGGTTCGCCGCCGCGGCCGTGGCGCTCTGGTACCTGGCACTGGCCGCCTATCTGGCCGTACTGCTGCGGCGTAGGGGCAGGGTGCCGTGCGGATGCCTGGACGAGACCAGCCCGGTCTCGCCGGTGAAGGTCGGCCGTGCTGTACTGCTGGCAGTGGCCACGGCGCCGCTCGTCGCGGGTTGGCCGCCCGTACCTGCTGAGATGGGCGCCCGGCTGCTCGTCTGCGGGCTTGCCACCGTGGTGGCGGGCTTCCTGATCGTCGCCGACAAGGTGGCCGATCTTCGGGGAACCTCCGCGGCCCACGGGCGGTCATCCAGGTGACCCCGAGAGAGGATCAGCCGTGAACCGCACGATCGTGACGCTCCTCGCGCTGCTCTGCGCCTGCGCCGCCTGCGGTACAGAGCCGGTGAAAGCCGACCCGGCCTCCCTCCTCCTGGAACCGGGCCAGCTGAAGGACGGCCGTACGTGGACGGTCGCGAGCACCTCGCACGGCACCTGGCGAGACCTGGACGCGAGCCTGGTGCCCTGCGGGAAGCGGGTCATCGTGCCGATGGAGGCCACGACCTGGTGGCGTTCCTTCACGGCGGCGGACGGCACCACGATGACGCAGGTCGTGGCGAGCGGCGTGGACGCCATGAACGCCTTCAAGTTCTTCTACGCGGAATGCGGCGCGGTCGGCAGCGTCACCTCGACGGTCGGGCCCAAGAACGTCGCGCGCCACGACGGCGAGGTGGAGGTGGCGGCGATGTCGAAGGACAGGTTCATCGTGCTCGCCGGCACCGGCTCTGACACCGAGCTCCAGCAGTTCGCGGAGACCGCGCGCACCCACCTGGACACCGTCCCGTCCTAGACGTGTTCGGGGCGGCATACGGCCCCTCACGCACCGCCACTTCCGACGCGGTCCACGGCACCTTTCGCATGAGCATCGACATAAGCCCCTGAATCGCCGCACAACGGGATCGGAGCGGCTGGGCGCTGTATTCGGCCCCTGCGAGTCCTCGGCGTCTCCACGCTGCCCGCCCGAAAGCCAGAGCGCATGGGTCACAGCCAGTAAGCGCGCCAGGCGGCGGGGTGCAGGTGACAGCGGAAGACGAGCCGATGGCCGGCACAGGCGGTGACGGACCGTCAGCAGGAGAACCGGCGACAGGCTGGGGCAAGGGGGGTGTGGGGCGGGGCGCTGACGTGGGGGATGCGAGGAAGTTCGATCTCGGGGTCACCGTAACAGCCACATCCACCTTTGACCAGATATAAGCGGAAGTTCCGCGTCTTTCGCCGTTACTTATTGACATTTTACCGAAAATGGCGCGTACTTCGATCGAAAGTCGATCTCATTGACTCCGCAGCATCACCCATCATGACGCGACCGGTCCAGGCCAGGCCCACGTCGCGCGCGTAAGCAGTGTCCCGAGCACCCGCAAGTCGCCCTCAAAGCGTCACCGATTGGGGAACCATGACCGAGGTAGGCAGAGGCATGGCGAAAAGCCTGCTCTCCCGGCGTGTCTTCACCACGTCCGCGACGGCTGCCGCGCTGGCGGCATTGGTCCCGGCGAATCAGACCGCGGCGTCGACCCAGGCCCGTTCGGCCGGCACGGCCACGGGCGCGGTCCGCCGCATCACCCTGTACGCCGAGCGGCTGGAGGACGGCCAGCTGGGCTACGGCCTGGAGCCCGGCAAGGCCACGATTCCCGGGCCACTCATCGAGCTGGTCGAGGGCGACACGCTCGAGATCGAGCTGGTCAACAACCTGGACGTGACGGCGAGCCTGCACGCCCACGGGGTGAACTACGACGTGGCCAGCGACGGTACGCGACTGAACGACAGCGTGGTCGAGCCCGGGAGCCGGCGCACCTACATCTGGCGCACCCACGCGCAGGGCAGGCGCGGCGGCGGCGCCGGCATCGAGCCCGGCAGCGCGGGCTACTGGCACTACCACGACCACGTGGTGGGGACCGATCACGGCACGATCGGCATCCGGCGGGGGTTGTACGGCCCGCTGGTGGTCCGGCGGAAGACGGACGTCAGGCCGGACAAGACGTTCACCGTCGTCTTCAACGACATGATGATCAACAATCGCCCCGCGCACGCCGCGCCGGAGTTCGTCGCCAAGGTCGGCGAGCGGGTGGAGTGGATCGTGATCACCCACGGCGAGTTCTACCACACGTTCCACATCCACGGGCACCGCTGGGCCGACAACCGCACCGGCCTGCTGGAGAGCCTTGAGGACCAGAGCCGGATCATCGACACCAAGATCACCGGCCCCGCCGAGTCGTTCGGCTTCCAGGTGATCGCGGGCGAGCGGGTCGGCCCGGGGGCGTGGATGTACCACTGCCACGTCCAGAGCCACTCCGACATGGGGATGGCCGGCATCTTCACGGTGACGGACGCGGCCGGGAACGTGCCAGGTCAACCGGGCGGCGGTCACTCGGGCGGTGACCACTCGGGCCACTGACGGCCCGCCCCCGAGACCGGATCCGGTCTCCCCTGCCATACAAGCACGGCCCCACGCAGACATCCACGCCCCGGACCGCGGCCGACGGTCCGAATCACCCCCCAACCCAAGGAGCGATGATGGGTCGAACAGGCTGTTTACCGCCCCGACCACCCGCCTGGCGACGCGTACTGATCACGATGGCGAGTGCCGTCCTGGTGCTCGGGCTGGCGGCCCCGACCGCCGTGTCAGCCCAGGCCCAGGACCCCGCCCCGGCCGCCAAGAAGCCCGCCGTCAACGTGCTGGTCTTCAGCGGTCAGGCCGCGCAGCAGGACGACCCGGTACGGGCGGCCGCGACGGCGATCAGGGAACTGAGCAAGAAGAACGGGTTCTCCGTCGAGGAGGCCCAGGATCCGGCGGTCTTCACCGCCGACAACCTGGCCCGGTTCCGCGGCGTGGTGTTCCTGTCCGCCAAGGGCGTGAATCTGGACGCGTCGGAGCTCGCCGCCTTCCAGGCGTTCATCAGGGGCGGCGGCGGGTTCGTCGGCATCCGTGACGCCGCCCGCGCGCAGGTGGACTCGGCCTGGTTCACCGAGCTGATCGGCACCCGTCCCGTCGGCGCCCTCCCCATCGCGGAGAAGGTGACGGAGAGCGCGGCGAGCGGGGACAACCCGCCGAACGAGACCAAGGACAAGGCCTTCGACGGGGACAACGACACCAAGTGGCTGGCGCGTACGCCGACCGCGTGGGTGCAGGGCAAGCTGGACAAGGCCGTCGCGGTGGCGCACTACGCGCTGACGTCGGCCAACGACTTCGCCGGCCGGGACCCGAAGGACTGGACCCTCCAGGGCTCGCAGAACGGGACGACCTGGACGGATCTCGACAAGCGCAGCGGGGAGACCTTCCCCCAGCGGTTCCAGAGCAAGGAATACAAGTTCGAAAACACCACGGCGTACCCGTACTACCGGCTCAACATCACCGCGAACAGCGGTGAGCCGCTGATCCAGCTCGCCGAGCTGCGGCTGTTCGGGCCCGACTCCGCGCCTCCCCCCGCGCCGAAGGAGCAGAAGGCCGTCGTGGACATCCTCGACCGCGGGCATCCGGCGAACGAGGGACTTCCGCTCACCCTGCAGCGGACCGACAAGTGGCTGAGCTGGAACCCCAATCCGGTGGGCAAGGTCCACACGATCGCGCAGGTCGAGGAGTGGACCTACAACCCGAGCATGAACGGCAACGGCCCGTTCCATCCGGTCTCCTGGTGCCGTGACTACGACGGCGGCCGGTCCTTCTACACCGGCATGGGCGGCACCAAGGCGAGTTACACCAGCGACGACCAGTTCCGCACCCACCTCGCCGGCGCCATCCGGTGGGCGACCGGCATCGTCCGGGGCGACTGCCAGGCGACCATCGCGGCCAACTACACCGTGGAACGGCTGACCGCGCCGAACACGCAGGGCCAGCTCGACCAGATCGGCGAGCCGCACGGCCTGACCATCGCGCCGAACGGCAAGGTGTTCTACATCGGCAAGGCGGCCTGCACCACCGGCCCGATCCTCGACTGGAACGACCCGAAGGTGGGCCTCGGCTGCGGCACCATCCACCAGTGGGACCCGAGGACCAAGCAGGTCAAGCTGCTGACCACGCTGCCCGTCATGGGCAACCGCGGCGGCGGTGGCGACGAGCTGATCAAGAACGAGGAGGGCCTGGTCGGCATCACCCTCGACCCGGACTTCGCGGAGAACGGCTGGATCTACGCGTACTGGATGCCGCACGCGTCGATCGACCGGAACCGGCGCATCGGCAAGCGGACGGTCTCCCGGTTCGACTACGACTCGCGGACCCAGACGATCGACCTGACCAGCCGCAAGGACCTCCTGCAGTGGGACACCCAGATCCACAGCTGCTGCCACGCGGGCGGCGGCATGACCTTCGACGAGGCCGGCAACCTCTACATCGGCTCCGGTGACAGCAACTCCTCCGGCGGATCCGGCGGCTACTCCGGGAACAACTGGACCCAGGACTACAAGGGCACCTCGTTCCAGGACGCCCGCCGTACCGCCGGCAACACCAACGACCTCAACGGCAAGATCCTCCGCATCCACCCGGAGGCCGACGGCACCTACACGATCCCCGAGGGCAACCTGTTCACCGGCAAGGAAGAGGGCGGCGGCAAGACCCGCGCGGAGATCTGGGTGATGGGCGTACGCAACATCGCGCGGCTGCAGTGGGACAAGGAGAACGACTGGCTCACGGCCGGCTGGGTCGGTCCGGACGCCGGCGGCCCGAGCGAGACGTGGGGACCGGCGAAGTACGAGACCCTGACGGTTCTCACCTCCGCCGGCAACCAGGGCTGGCCGTACTGCATGGGCAACAAGCAGCCCTACCGCGACCGCAGCAACAGCGACGCCACCCAGCCCGCCGAGTGGTACGACTGCGACAACCTGAAGAACACCTCGCCGCGCAACACCGGCCTCGTCGACATCCCGCCGGCGCGCGCCAACATGATCTGGTACTCGCCGCAGGGCGGCGGCCCGGTCTACCCGAAGCGGCAGGACGACAGCGGTCTCCCCACGTACAAGCAGGGCGAGGAGACCTTCACCATGCCCTACCTCAAGGGCGGCGGCCAGGCGGTCATGTCGGGCCCGACCTACCACCGCGCCCAGACCAACACCAACAGCGGGCTCGCGTGGCCGGAGTACTGGGACAACAAGTGGTTCATCGGTGACGAGGCCAACGGCAACAACCGCATCGCCGTGACCGTGAACCCGGAGACCGCCCGGAACGCGGGCCGGCCGGCGTTCGCCGAGGACCTGCGGAACATCATCCCGACCGGCGGCGCCGCCAACCAGCTCCAGTCGTGGATGGACGCGAAGTTCGGTCCCGACGGCGCGCTCTACATGCTCGACTACGGCAGCGGCTTCTTCAGCCTGCACGCGAATCAGAAGCTGGTCCGCGTCACGTACAAGGGCGGCCCGGCGACGCCGGACCCGGCCGCCGCCGTGGCGCAACCCGCCCGGCAGAACGCCGAGCCCAGGACGATGACGTTCTCCAGCGCCAAGGCCGGCGGCGTGGCGTGGGAGTGGAACTTCGGCGACGGCAGCGAGCCGTCGACGGAGGCCACCCCGACGCACACCTACGCCGGCTTCGGCGCCTACCAGGCGACGCTGAAGGTCACCTACGCCGACGGCGAGCAGGCCACCGGGAAGATCGCTGTCACGGTCGGCTGCGCCGCGCCCGACGCCCGGCCGACGGTGCAGCTGCTCGACGCCTTCACCGGCGTACGCAACAAGGCGGCCGGCGGCGGCTGCACGATCAACGACCTGATCGACGACGAGCGCGAGTGGAAGAACCACAACCAGTTCGTCAAGCACCTCGGCACCGTCGTGCAGCAGCTCCTCGACGGCGGCGTCATCACCGCCCAGGAGGCGGAGGCGCTGCGCACCGCCGGCGCCGAGTCGGAGGTCGGGAAGGTGACCGGGTACCAGCCCATCTTCGACGGCACGGCGTCGTCGCTGCAGGGCTGGAGCCAGGCCCCGTCCGGGCAGTTCACCCTCCAGCCGGACGGCACGATCCGCAGCTCCGGCGGTCTGGGCATGCTGTGGTACTCCGACAAGGCGTACGCGGACTTCTCGGTCCGGCTGCAGTTCCGGGACAGCTCGCCCGACCAGCATCGCGCCAACACCGGCGTCTTCGTCCGGTTCCCTGACCCGAGGACCCCGCTGGAGCAGCGTCCCGCCGGAAGCTGCGGCACGGTCGGCACGGCGCGCACGTCACCCGCGTGGGTCGCGATCTTCTGTGGCCACGAGATCCAGATCTACGACGGCGACACGGGCGAGCCGCAGAAGACGGGCTCCGTCTACAACTTCTTGCCCAATGGCCTGAACCGGGCCGGGGTGACCCCGAAGGAACAGTGGAACGACTACGAGGTCCGGGTGGTCGGCCAGCACTACACGATCATCCGCAACGGCACCGTGATCAACCAGTTCGACAACACGCCGGGCAAGGCGTCCTCCCGCGCCGGTGACCCGCCCACGGACCTGCGCCAGTTCATCAGCGGGTTCATCGGGCTGCAGAACCACGGCGGCGACGACGTGGTCGACTTCCGCAACGTCCGCGTGCGCGAACTCTAGGCCGGGTGCCGGGCCGGGAGGCGATACCCGTGCCCGGCACCCCACCCCCAGCTCGGAAAGGTGCAGACACATGCATGTCGGATCTCTCCCCTCCCTCGTGATCAGAGCCTTACGGCGGGCGGCCGGAGCGGTGACGGCGCCACGCCTCGCCATGGCGCTGCTCGCCGTGGCGCTCCCCGCGCTCTTCCTGTCGTCGATCCAGGCCACCGCGCAGCCCCGTACCCAACTCACCGCCGCGCAGGCGGCGGACCAGGTGCTCACCTGGACCGCCGACAACAGCATGACCGCGTACAAGTCGGCGCCGGAATCGGCGACGGCGGGTCCCACCACCATCGTCTTCGAGAACAGCGCGGCCACCGGCAACACCAGCGGCATGACGCACACGCTGACGTTCGACACCTCCACCCCCGGCTACAACCACGACGTCAGCCTCAACATCATCGCCAGCCCCTTCGACGCCGACGGCGGCCGGCACATCGCCCAGGTGAACCTCACCCCCGGCAAGTACCGCTACTACTGCGCGATCCCCGGGCACAGCCAGATGGTCGGCGAGCTCATCGTCACCGAAGGCGGGGGCGAGGACACGACCGCACCGCAGGTCTCCGCGCAGGTGGCGGGCGACCAGGACGAGAACGGCGCCTACGTGGGCGCGGCGACCGTCACGATCACGGCGAGCGACACCGAGTCCGGGGTGGACACCGTGGAGTACGCCCTCGACGGCGGGGCGTTCGCGGCCTACGCGGCCCCGGTGTCGGTCAACCAGCCCGGCGCGCACGCGGTGACCTTCCGGGCCACCGACAAG
This sequence comes from Nonomuraea glycinis, assembly GCF_035920485.1. Classification (GTDB taxonomy): domain Bacteria; phylum Actinomycetota; class Actinomycetes; order Streptosporangiales; family Streptosporangiaceae; genus Nonomuraea; species Nonomuraea glycinis. The sequence continues at coordinate 4,483,340 of NZ_CP109166.1, read as the reverse complement.
GCGGGCAACACCTCGCCCGTGGACTCGGTGGAGTTCACGGTGGCGGCTCCGCAGGAGGAGGACACCACTCCCCCGCAGGTCACCGGGAAGGTGACCGGTGACCAGGACGAGGACGGCGACTACGAGGGCGCGGCGACCGTCACGATCACGGCGAGCGACACCGGCTCCGGGGTGGACACCGTGGAGTACTCGCTCGACGGCCAGCCGTTCGTGGCGTACACGCAGCCGCTGTCGGTCAACCAACCCGGCGCGCACACGGTGACCTTCCGGGCCACCGACAAGGCGGGCAACACCTCGCCCGTGGGCTCGGTGCAGTTCACGGTGGCGGATTCGGAGGGGAAGGACAAGACCCCGCCGCAGGTCTCGGCGCTGCTGTCGGGCCCGCAGGACTCGGCGGGCAACTACGTCGGCGCGGCGACCGTGATGATCTCGGTGAGCGACACCGAGTCGGGGGTCGAGACGGTGGAGTACTCGCTCGACAGCGGGCCGTACATCGAGTACCCGTCCCCCGTGTCGGTCAACAAGGCGGGCGCGCACACCCTGTCCTACCGGGCCACCGACAAGGCCGGGAACACCTCGCCGGTGGCGACGCTGAGGTTCACCGTGGTGCTTCCGGAGGACGACACCACGCTGCCGCAGGTGGCGGCCGCGATCACCGGCACCCAGGACTGGGCCTGGAACTACGTCGGCTCGGCGACGGTGAAGCTGACGGCGAGCGACGTCGGCTCCGGCCTGGACAAAGTGGAGTACTCGCTCGACGGCCAGCCGTTCGCGGCATACACGAAGCCGCTGTCGATCAACCAGCCCGGCGAGCACACCCTGTCCTACCGGGCCACCGACAAGGCCGGGAACATGTCGGTGGGCACGGCCAAGTTCATGATCGTGGAACCCGGCGGCGAGTGACGCCCTCGTGACGGCCTCCCCGACAGGCGAGTCCGTCAGCCGGTGAGCGGCCTCCGTCCGAGGACGGGGGCCGCTCACACGTGCTGAACAGGCGGCCGCCGATGAGGCGAGCCGGTCGCCAGCATCGGGAGAGGAGTCACGCGCACACGCGTCCTGACCCCCTGATGGCGCAGCGGTTCAGCCGACACCGCCCCCAATCAGCGGGTCCACGTTCCACTGCTCAGGCAGATCACTGCCGCAGAAGACGCAAACGAAGTCGCTCTCGCGCACGATGTTGTGCTCCTGGCACCCAGGACAGCGTCGGAATATCACTTCGTGAGTGAAGCCGGACGGATGCCTGAGCCCTACACGATCGAGAGCCTGGACGACCGATGCCCAGGAGCTAACATCCGGGCAGTACCCGGTTGATTGGTTGGTGACCTCACGCACGACCCATCTGTCTGCCTCGGTGGCGAAGCTGATCTCGCCGGCGCTCAGGACCGATCGTCCGCCTGCACAGGCCACATGCTCGCTCTGTCGCGGCGCCAACCAAAGCACGCCGTCCGCGCCGACCACAAAGGTGAACGGCTCGACCAGTTCCGCCGCCGAACGCTCGGCGACCCAGTTGTCGAAATCGGTCGCCGATCCGATCCGGCAGCCGCCGCTGCCAGGTCGTACCGCGGCCTTCAGTTCAGCCGGTCCCACGTACCGATAGTTCCACCCCGGCATGCTCACCTGAGCCAACCTAGAACACCTCCGATACACGCCCTAAATCGACTGCTGAGCGTTTCTGCTCGCTGACCGCCAATCTCTGAGAACGGGATGTAGAGCGGTAGGCCAAGACGCCGGACTGGTGGCCCACGACCGGCCGACAGCCGGCGAGCGTCAAGGAGAACGGGCGGGGCTCCGTAAGACTGAAGACCCGCCCGTTCGTACGATGTTCACCCTGGTCAGCGACCCGAACCGTCGGTCAAGATCGAGCGCCCCGCCAACCTCGGCATCGCCCACGGCATCAGTGGGCCGCTCACCCAAGCCCTGCGCCGAGACGTCACCATGGACGGACACCGAAGGGCATGAGTAACGTGACGCCCGTGCCTCGAACCTCTCTTCTGGCCGCTGCCCTCACGTTGTCGGTCTGCCTTACGAATGCCTCAGTGGCAAGCGCGACTCCATCGTCACCGACCCACGCGTCGATGGGTGCTACTCACGCATCGATGTCAGCCCAACCGGGCCTTCTACAAGCCTCGATCACGCCCAAGCAGACGGCCATCAACAAGACCAAAACCCTGCTGACGACATTCTTCACCGATCAGCAGCTGTCCAAAATCCTGGACGCAATGGCGGAGAACATCTACGCCAACAAACCTGTCAAAGAATACTTCGACACCCTCATCGCCTCACGCGATCTCACCGCAAGTCAAATAGCGACCCTAGCGAGGGTGGAGAACATCTTGCAGAACCCCGGGTCGGCCTCCGGGACCCCGCTGACAAAAACCCGCGCAGTCCTTCTCCGCAGGTTCGAACCATATCACAATGATATGAGCAAGAAGATTCTCGCAATGAAGAGCAGTCGGAAGACGAAAGCGGAATGCTTCAATCAGGTTTACGTGATGGTGAACGAACGTCTCACCAAAGCTAATATCACACCGGCTCTGACCGATATCAAAAGCAGCCTGACATCGAAAGAGTGGCAGTCTGTGAGAGTCGATGGCGCAGCACTATTTCTTTGGAGCAAGTACGGGTTGTAGGGCCACCTAGCCTGCGCCGTCCGAAGTGGCGCTCATCCAGGCGCACCGGAGGAGTCGTCGAGGCCGCCCGACCGGCGGCCTCGACGCCTTCGACCACGAACTACGCAATGGGAACGAACTCTGGCCCCAGCTCAACAACCGGGCTCAGGTTCACGCAGCGTGCGGGGTGAAAGTCACGCGGGAGTCACCCTCGTCAATGGCGACGTTCAACACACCGTCCAAGGCCTTCGCCAGGCGCCGTAGCAGCGGAAGTGTGGCCACGGCGTCGCCGCCCTCCATCCGGGAGACCTGAGGCTGCGTCATCCCGGCCCGCTCGGCCTGGGACAGGCCAAGCTCGATCCGCCGCCCGAGCGCGAGCCAGTACGGGATGCGCACGGCCTCGCCGCCCAGCCCGAATCGCAGCTCACGCAGCTTGCCGCCCAGGTGGCGCAACGACAGATCAGCACTCGGTTGGCTCTAGCGGATCTGCTGACGCAGGCGACGCTGAACCGGCCTGAGGGCAGCGCGGCTGACGTGGGGCTTCCTGACCGTCGACACCAGGACGGACGCTCCAGGACTGGCCCACGACCTGCGAGCGTCAACGAGAACGGGCGGGACTCCGTTCCCGCCCGTTCCTATGATGTTTGCCCTGGTCAGCGGCCACAACACCGATCAAGATCGAGTGCCCCCGTAGGATTCGAACCTACAAACCCGGCTCCGAAGGATTGCAGAAATATCTAGCCAACTGCGGTTGACCTGCAATACATCCTGGCAGCCCGCAGTGGGAATCTCTCTCGGTCCACGATGGGTCCACGGACAGGGCTGCACCCCACTCCAGAGGAAAGCCATTGCGAGATCCTGGTGGGCAAACGTCGCCAGCAAGCCGTGTGCAGCCATCTATGAGCAACGCTTGAGCATCGTGCAAAGATCAGACCTTCCACCAAAATAGGGACGGTGAACGTTCCTATGGCCGGCCCTAGCTCGCCGGCGACATCACCTCAGGTCCATCCCGTCGATGACCAGGCTGACATGGGACTCCACATCTACCGCGTCACAAAGTACGACCCAGCCGACCGCGATGAACAGGGCCGCTACGTCGGTCCCGAGGACGTGTACAGCGACCACGGCCCGGTGGAAGCGGCCTACCTGGCGTCTGTGGCCGCTTTCGCCGAAGATACGGGCATCACCCACCTCACCATCCGCGAACCTGAGGTGACCGACTTCGTCAACTTCGGTGTAGAGCCTCCGATCGACGGTCACGGCCTGGCCGGGCTGTTCCCGCCCGACCTGACCGGTTACCACGACGGCGCGCAGGTGCCGATGTCCGTCGCCCTGGAGTTGGTCCGGGCGATGCTGCGCGACAACGGTGCCTGGTGTCGCTTGGAGGCCGAGGACCGCTTCTTCGTCCACATCGGTTACGACCAGTACGTCTATGTCGGCAGCGCGCTACCGTGCCCGCACGCGGTGGCGTTCACCCACCAGCGCGGGCTCTTCGCCGAACCGATCAACCAGTCACCGTACGACCCACAACTCAATGAAGACGATTCTGCACGGCGCCGCCCTGCCAACGACGCCTTCTGGGCCGAGCTGAATGCTCTCATCAGCAAGCAAGGCGCGGTGGTGCTCGAGGAGGGCTATCTCTCCAACGCTTCACGCTGGCACCGGATCACCCTCGATGAGGTTGCCCCGACACGGACCCGGCTCACCCCGCGGGCCAGGCTGCTGATTTGGCCCGACCTATCGACAGACGTGGACGCAGCCCTTGCCGGCCTTCCCGACGGCCTCGTTGAGATTGTCTGGCAGAGCCCTCAGGGGCACATCACCAGCCTGAACGTCGACGAAACCGAGCATTCGGCACTGCCCGCCATGCTGGCCGGAGCCCGCGCGGTGCTGATCCTCTCCTGCTACGAGGATGAACGTACCCCGCTGATGGCTGCTGTGATGCCCGATCCCGATGGCGTGCTCCGCGCACGATGGATGCCTTAACACTCATCGCCCATAGAGGTGTTGTCAGCGCTGCAGGTGACCATCACCGTCACGGCGAACAGGGGCTCGACCAGCAGATCCCACAGCGACAGCGCCACCGCCGCCGACCAGAAGACCTTCATCACGCGCATGGGGGGCTTTCCGGACTTCGTGTAGAGGGCCGGAATAGCCCAGGCGGTCGTGGGTCTCTGAGTGCGCTTGGACCGTCTGCGACTCGGATGATCGAGTTAGGAGGCGAGTCAGTTGATCAGTCGTCCTGCGGGGCCTCATCGCTCCGGACGAAAGTGCCCACACCGCGAACTGAATACGCGGTGCCCTCCTGGCGCAACCTGGTCAACACCTTCTGAGCAGTGTTCGGTGCAATGCCGAACTCCTCCACGAGTTGATGCTGTGACGGCAGCTGCGTGTCCGGAGGGTACGTGCCGTCCGCGATTCTGGCCTTGAGCACGTCGGCCACCTGGACCCACTTCGGTGCGTTCGCCCGCCACTCGATCATCACCTAATGACCGTATTCACCTATGCGCACGCGTGGAAGCTCACGCATTACCTTGGAAGACCATGGTTAAGCATGGTTATCTCGGCTATCGTGTCGGCATGGTCTTGAGCACCTCAGGGAGCTGGAGTCCGGCCTGTCGGTGACCAAAGACCTGCGCGACGGCGACGACTCTTCCCAGGCGTCCGCCGTCGTGCTGCCGCGCGGGGACTGCAAGGCAGCGGCGACGCGACCCATCTGCCGCACTCCCGGGTCGCGTCGCCGTACCTATGGAGCGTCTTCGTGGACGAGACGTCTTCGGAATTGACGGCTACGCCTCTTGAACTTGTTTCGCCTGCACCTGGCAGCGCAGCCGCCGCTGCCTAACACAACACCGGGAGATCAATCAGCCATGACTTCCATCTTCGGTGTCTCGCCTCACGACCTGCGCGGCGCGTTCAGACGCTTCTACGTGTGGCGCAACCAGCTCGGCGGCTGGCGGGCAAGGCCCCTGCCCCAACTGGCCGCCGACGAGATCGCCTATGGCGTCAAGCCGCAGCTCGAAGCGGACACGCTGCTGGAGCTCGCCTTCGCGTGCGCGTGGCAGCGATGCCGTCGCAGCGTCTTCCGCTACCTGCAGGAGTACGCCACAGAAGGGCCGAGCAGCCGTGCCGGCTCCTGACGTGCCCGAACCGTGCTGGGAACCTTACCTACGTCCTCGGAGGTACCACATTCGGATCACGGAGACATCGTGCTGCGGAGTGTACGAGTGGGCGAGCCAGGGCGAGCAGCTCCTCTTTCTCCGAGCTGCGCATCCCGAGGGCTACGAGGAGACCGGCAGGGGATGCTACAAGCACGCACGCGAGATTTGAGTGATGCTCATCGCCGACTTCGAGAAGCGACACAAATGCAAAGACCCCGACGATGTCACCACCAAAGCCTGGCGGCGCAGCCGGATCAAGGCCAGCCAGGAGGCAAAGACCCAAACGGTCGCGTACATCTGCCGTAAGCACTACTCCAGGGGCCGCCCAGCTGATCGCCGAGGCCCCCGATAACAGCACCTCACCAATCCGGCAAATCTGCTGACACGCACCGATCACAACCGAATGAGGAACCACGAGTGCCATGGGCTGTCTCGCCGTTACAGGCTTGGACGGAAGGTTGATCGTGGTCGGTTCAACCGGGTGCTCAGGTTGAAATGTATTTCGCGTCGGGCCCATGAAATAATGATCTTTATGTCCTTCCCAGCAAGACTTCGTCCGTCCGAAGATATTCACGGCTTCCTGGTTGAGCAGCTCAATCAGACGCTGCGAAGGCCGGGCATGTACGGCGGTGAGGCGGCCGTACGGCTTGTGATCGACCACCTGGCCTACGTTGAGCGGTCGGAGGCAGCGGTTGCAGGACACTACGAGGCGATGGAGTCCTGTGGCTCGTTCATCGTTACGGGCGCGACTGAGGCGTTCTCCCGGTTGATCCCTGACTCCAATGAGTACGGCATGGCCTCGGTCTATGCGGAGTTCGCCCGCGAACGTGAGTGGTTGTGGATGGAGCGGCTCCTCAGCGCCGACGACTACGCGACGATGGCCGGCATGGTGGAGCCGTGGCTTAAGGAGGACCGAATGCTCTCGGACGTCCTGGGAGTATTCGGCGAGCCCTCCATCTTCTTCGGCGGTTCCAATCCCCGCTACGGCAAGACCCTCGCTTACGCGTCCGTCGCACCGGACGACCCGATGGTCTTTTTTCACCTGTGGAACGGCTCCGATCCGGAGACCGGCGCCCCATGGCCCGCATACGACGAGCCTGTCCTTTTCGCGGTGCGCCGTGGATCGGGTCGCTTCGACCAGAGATTCACCTTCACTCCCAAGGGAGAGCGGCTGCGACTCGCTCTGGCGTAACCACCAGCGCAAACGTAGCGTTCGTCGCTCGCGTCGATGGTGGGGAGCGCTGACTGGTGAGGTCGTTCCAATATCGGCGACGCCGACGTGGCGGGCTTGGGCGCCAGCGGCCAGGCGAATGCCTCCACGAGTTCGACGTACATCGTGGTCTCGTTGGCAATCATGGGGGTGTCCCTAGAAGGGCGCCAAGATCCGTACGCTCTTCGTACGGGATCACGGGCATCTGCTGGCATGGAGTGGCACACGCGGAAACGCAAAGGACCTGCGTTTCCGCAGGTCCCTGCCCATCTTACGATGTAAATCGCGAGTGCCCCCTGTAGGATTCGAACCTACGCACCCGGCTCCGGAGAGGATTGCGCATTCCCTCATGGGGATGCCCTTGAGCAGGCATGATGTGTAGATGTCACTTGATCAAGGTTGATCGTGGCCCACAGGTGGCCCACGATCACGTGGGAGAGCCGTGCCGACCTCGATTTATCGCGCCATAGTCCCAACCGTAGCTCTATGCGATGGACGGCGTGCTGTACCCACATACGGTCCATCTCGGTCGTGAAGCTGCCTGGTGCCTGATGACCGATGAGTATCGATATGAGCTAAGGGGCTGGATCCGCTGGGCGCTTCAGTCCATCATTGATTGGACTCGTGATGCCGTACATCACCTGTATGACCGCCTAAAGCAGGGGCTACATCTATGTCGCAAGCGCTTGAGCCGGACGGTGAAAACTTCCCATCTCCTCTCACGTGGCTGAACCGAGTTGGCACGGCGCCCCAAGTTCCAGGCCACTTCTCCGAGGTCACGGACAACCTCCTTGCTCTGTTGCGGGACATCGATGCCGACCCCCTAGTGGATCGTACGTTCACCTGGCCGAATGCCGAAACTCCGGTCTCGCTGCGCCAGGTGCTCCATTCCATGGGTAGCTGCGGTCTATTCACTCGTGAGGGCCGACCATCGCGCGTACTCCTCACGCCTGAAGCCAGGCACTTCCTCAGGACTCTTGACGGCTCTTACCTCATCGCTGTGTTCCACGCGCATGTTCGCTTCTTCGGCGAGGCATTGAAGTCGGTTGGCGAAGGCATCACTCACGATGAGTTGAATCAGATCGCCGTTGGTAGCTATGGGATGGGTTGGAAGGCGCTCGACCAAGTTCGGCGGCGAGTGTACTGGCTACGCGGCACAGGGATGGTCGAATACTGGACCAACGGAAAGATAGTTTTAACAGAGGACGGCCGGGCACTGCTGTCCCGGTTGAAGCTTGTCCGCCCAAGCAACCTGGAGTCGCTAAGGGAGGCTGCTAATCTTCCTGCAGAGCTTCCGGATCCTCCGAGTCTACTTGCCGGGCGTCTCAGCATGGCCACTCAGGACGAACTGCAAGCGCGCAAACGAGTGTTGGGGTATGTCGCAGGCGGGGCGAACATGACGGCTTTCAGTCGTCTTGTTGATACTGCTGCGACAGGCCTTTCACGCAGTCAGTTCATTCAGTTCTCCGCGGAGAGTTTTGCTGTCAGCAAGTCGTCGGCCGAGCAGTCGCTCAACACCCTTCAAGGGCTGGACCTTTTGGTTCAGGTGGGGCCGGATCGGTTCGCGGCGACCGACCTCGCGGCTGAGTGGCTCAGTTCTGGTGAGGCCGTCGACCTCATACGCCACCTGCATCTCAATCTTGCCCTCCTAGGGGAGACGCTGGACGCTCTGGAATCTGAAGTGGATTCCGCTACTCTGACCAAGATCCTGGCCGAGAAGTACCCCACCGCAAATCTCACACGTAAGGACGTGACCGCGCGCGTCGCTTTGCTCATGGAGACAGGGCTCGCAGAGCGTATCGGCAACGTGACGCGCAGGACCGCCCTCGGTACGGCACTTGCCAACTCGCTGCCCCTCCAGCAGAGCCACGATGTTCACCGAGACAGCGTGCCAAATGGAGCGGGTACCAGCGTGGCCGACAACGGCCAGCGACTTTCCGCGCCTGAGCAACTGGCAGCGGAGGTGGTGGATTCATCCACGGACAGCGCCAACTACCAGCGATTTGAGCGTGCTCTCGCCGAGGCCTTCCGATATCTCGGGGTGGAAGTGGAGGAGCATAGCGGCCCGGCCAAGACAGATGTTGTCGTAACGCTGTGGCTCTCTCCTACAAGTCGCCAGCGCATCGCCGTGGAGGCCAAGACAGACGGTGCCGGTCTGGTAACCGATCAGGATGTCAAATTCATGCGGCTCAGTGAGCATCGCGTTCGTCACCAGGCGGAGCACAGCGTGCTGGTCGGTCCCGGGTTTGACGCCCGGGTCTTCCAGGAGGCCAATAAGGAAGATGTGGCGATACTGACGGCCGAGCGCCTCGCCAAGGCAGTAATCCGTCACTCCGAAACGCCGCTCTATCCGCACGAACTCGTGGCCCTGCTTCTCGCGAACCAAGCCGACGTGCTAGAACGCTCCTGGAGCGAAGCTGAACGGCGGACTGAAGTACTGGTGCAAGTGGTCAACGCCATGTGGAAAAGTGCGAATGATCCTGTTGACATCGAATTTGGCGCCGGCCACTTAGACACGCGAGACATCTGGCGTGAGACTAAGGCGTCACTGGAGACGCCGCTCGACAAGAAGGAAATCGAGGAGGCGTTGGCCTTCCTCAGCAGTCCCTGCATCGCAGGAGTTGCGGGAAGAGGCAGCGATCACGCAATCACGGCTTCACCAGTACTGATCGCGGCGCGGCTACGCTCACTGGCTTCGGCCATCGAGGCGAAGGCTGCGGGAACGGTTTCGCATGCGGTCTCCCGCATGGCTGCGATCGTACAAGCCTCCGGGTTTCTACTCGATAGTGAGACGAAGCCCGACTTGGTGTTGAAAGACATCGACCCCGCACAAGTACGTGTCTGGGCCAACGCTAAAGGCCGACCGGTGAACGCCCGAGGTCGACTCCCTGTATCACTGATCAGGGAGTACAAACGGGCCCACGGCCTATCGACCGACTGAGATGACCGACGCAACACTAGCCACCTGCTCATCAACACGGTGTATGGGTCCTGAGCAGGGTGGGTACCCGATGCCGTCTCTCCACGCTGTGATGGTGGGTCGTCTTAAATCTTCTATCTCTTAACACGACCGCGCAAAGCGAATACCGCAAGGGCAATGAATGCCGGGGCGGAAACTCGTTGAACAATTTGCATCCAGTACCCAACATTGTTGAGAGCGGAAGAGAGCTTGGCGCTGCTGATGGAGAGGGAGTTTTGTACCGAGAATAGGAGGGCGTCGCTGAACTCCACCGGATGTACAAGGCCAAATCTCTGCAAGAGTACTGCAGTTGCAAGCAAGATAGCGGTAAGAAGTGTTAATGAGCGCCATGCGCGCAAGCCGTAACCAGATACGAGCCAATACAGGTTCAGCATTATGCGCTCTGGCCAGGAGCCTATTTTTCCGAGCCGTCGCATCTCCATTTCACCATAGTAGAAATCCGCACTTCCAGGCTCATCTTTGCGATCTTCTTGGGATTTTCTCAATGCTCGGTAGGCGGCTTGGAGGTCAGATGCCGAAGGTACCGACGTGAAGCTCGAATAGAGATGGCCGCCAATGTAGATAAGCTGGCCATCCAGGGAACCGTAGTGATGCAAAGCCCTCCACTACTCAGGTCGAAGCGAGCGATCCTAGTGGGCGAGATAGCGTTTCGCGCGCACACGAGAGGACGACGATCCTGGCAGAAAAAAACAACCTCGCATGTACAGCCAGGTCCAGTCCTGAGAAGATGAAGTTATTGAGGTCTGTGCCGTTTAATGCATGGATTGCTGGCTGATCGCCAAATGATACTGTGGCGATGGACATGGGGGCGCTGGTCAGGCATTGCTCGATACTGATCTCGCTCTTCTCTATCCGGATCTGTCCACCGTTAGTAAATCGGCATCGAGATAGATGAAGCTTTGCGATCTTGCCGTAAGCGATGAAGCTAAGACCGTTGGTGTTCCAAACCGACAAACTCGTGATATTTGCTTCTGATACTTCAAGTGCCTTATCGGATGTAATCGAGCTAAGCCGAACTTCGCCGCTGGACTTCCACCCCTTGAGTTCGATGGCCTCATCGACAACAATATTGGTGAAATGAAATCCATCAAAGAGGATGGGTCGGACAGGTTTTCTGGGGGCAGAACCCTGATCGATGGCATAATTGTGCTGCACGTTCTGGAAGTCGCATCTACCGCTCATGGACACATTGCTAAAAAGAACCCGACCATGGAATGTAGCGTCAGTGAAGTCGGGACTGTTGAGCTCCATATGAGCGAACACGCACTTGCCTTTTCCTTCACTGCCGAACGAGGCTCCACGAAAGTCGGCTACGCCAAAAATCTCTGTTGGTTTTGACTTTCGATACGGACTTCCGAACGTGACAGTTTGTGGGAACTTTGTTTCTACGCAATTGAGGTCGCCATCTACTCTTGCCGAGGTCAGGTCGAAGATCGCGGATGGCTGTGAGCCAATGAGGTGATCTCAGTGAGGGCTGACGATCAACGCCCCAACCTGCCATCCCGCGACGGGCGGCCAAAGCACAGCGCATCAAAGAGCTCCCGCTGGGCACCCTCAAGTGCTGGGGTTGTCGCGCTCACCTCGCCACAGAAGAACTGGCATACCTCGTGGCAGGCTTACGGACGATTCAGTGGAGGTGCCGCCAGCGGTTGAGGACGTCTCACTGTCCGAGACTCCAGGCGTAAGTCCGATCATGGCCCGCAGTTGGCCCACAGCCAGCGAGCTTCAACGAGAACGGGCGGGCCTCCGTGAGACTGGAAGCCCGCCCGTTCGTACGATGTTCGCCCTGGTCAGCGGCCTAAACCGCCGGTCAAGATCGTGTGCCCCCTGTAGGATTCGAACCTACGCACCCGGCTCCGGAGGCCGGTGCTCTATCCCCTGAGCTAAGGGGGCTCAACGTGTGACAAGGCTACCAGCATCTCGGAGCCCCTCGTCACAGATAAAGGTCCATGAACACATCGCGCGAAACCCGCACGTGACCGCCCTGCTACGGGTAGCTTTGCCGCCGTGGGCGAGGTTCTTGGGAAAGTACTGGTCGTAGACGATGACGAGGTCATTCGTCAGCTCATCACGGTCAATCTCCACCTTGAGGGGTTCGAGGTGACGACCGCCACCGATGGGCAGGACTGCCTTGACCAGGTGCTCGACATCATGCCGGATGTGATCACGCTGGACGTGATGATGCCGCGCCTCGACGGGTGGACGACCGCGCAGCAGCTCCGCAGCGGCGAGGCGACCAGCCACATCAAGCTGTTGCTGATCACCGCGCGGGCGCAGGACGACGACAAGCGGCGGGGCCGGAGCATCGGCGTCGACGCGTATCTGACCAAGCCCTTCGACCCGGCGGAGCTGATCCAGGTGGTCAGGGAGCTGGCCGGCAGGTAGTCAGGCGAGCAGGCCGTGTTTGCGGGCGGCCGCTGCTGCCTGGGTGCGGGTGGAGACGTCCAGTTTGGCGAGGATGTTGGACACGTGCACGCTCACCGTCTTGGGGGCGATGAACAGCTGTGCGGCGATCTCCCGGTTGGTCAGGCCTTCGGCCACGAGGCGCAGGACCTCTACTTCTCTGGCCGTGAGGCCGCCCTCGGGGTCGCCGGTGCCGAAGCGGGCTCGTCTGCCGAACTCGGCCAGGGCCGCTTCGAGGGGGGCCGCTCGTAGCTTTCCGGCCTGCTCTCTGGCGTGCTCCCATTCGGCCTGCGCGGCCGGCCGGTCGCCGGTGGCCAGCAGGGCCTCCGCGAGGCGCCAGCGGGCTCTGGCCTCCTCGTAGACGAATCCGTACGAGAAGGACGTGACGACCTCGCGCCACAGGTCGGGGTCCAGGCGGCCGTGCACGCGGTGCCACTCCGCCTCCAGGCGCAGTGCCCAGGCTTGGCCTTCGGGGCCCAACTGGCCGCCCTCGCCGACCGGGCCGGTGGTGAGGGCGAAGCGGGCGCGGGACAGCAGGTCGTCGGCGCCCTCGGTGGTGCCGAGGTCGGCCATGGCCCACAGGCCGATGGCGGCGATGCGGATGGTGCCGGATTCGCCGGGGTCGAGGGTGGCGAGGGTGGCATGGATGTGGTCGAGGGCGGTGGCGGGGTCGCCCTGCCAGAGGGCGTGCTCGGCGGCGAGGCCGCGGGAGATGTAGGCGACCAGGGCGTCGTGCCAGAAGGGGCGCAGCCAGGACAGCCGGTCCTCGACGGCGGGCAGGCCGCGGGCGACCTCGATGAACAGGGCGAAGGACGACAGGGTGGCCTCGGGGGCGGTGCCGACGCGGGCGCCGAAGCCACCGGCCACCGACTCGGCCTGATCCCACTCCCCCGCCACGTAGTGGATGAGGAAGCGCAGGAAGCGCAGGTCGGTGCCGTAGGTGCTCCACTTGAGGCCGCTTTCGACGGCGAGCCGGATGCCTTCGTCGGCCACCTCCGCCGCCTCGGCGAGCAGGCCCTGCTCGTAGTGGATGCGGGCGTGGTGGAAGCGGGCTCGCAGGTCCATGGCCAGGTCGCCGGTGCTCTCGGCGGAGGCGGTGTCGACCAGGTCGTGGGCGGCGGCCATGTCGTGCCGGATCTCGGTGAAGGTGGCCAGCGTGAGCAGGGCGCCGACCTCGGCGTCCTTGGCGCCGGCGGCGCGGGCGGTGTCGAGCGCGCGGTGGGCGAGCTCCTCGACCTCGGCGTGGCGGGGGCCCCACAGGAGGGTGCGGGCGTAGGTGGCCAGGGCTCTGGCCAGGGCGATCTGGTCGAAGGCGGTTTGTACGGCATGCTCGGCGGCGGCGATGGCGGCGTCGAAGTCGTCCATTTCGAACAGGTAATAGGCCAGGCGTTCGCTGACCTCGGAGGTGGGCGGCAGGGCGCGCAGGGCGGCGACGGCGCGGTGGTTGTCGCCGCTGTCGGCGGCCATGACGGCGCTGCGGAAGGCCAGCGCGACGCGGCTCTCCCCGGCGAGCTCGGCGGCGTCGGGGACCCGGTCCCACAGGCTGAGCGCCCGCTCGTAGTGGCTGTGGGCCTCGGCGGGCGCGCCGAGGCGTTCGGCCTGGCGGCCCGCCTCGGTGGAGGCGGCCAGCGCTCCGGCGAGGTCGTGGCTGGCCAGGTGGTGGTGGGCGAGCTCGGCGGGGGCGGTGAGCAGGCGGGCGAAGTCGGCGTGCAGGCGGGTGCGCTCGCCCGGCAGCAGGTCGGTGTAGACGACCTCCTGGAGGAGGGCGTGGCGGAAGGCGTAGCCGCGGCCCCGGACGCGCAGCAGACCGCGCGAGACGATCTCGCGCACCGCCTCCTCGAAGTCGGCCAGAGGCAGGCCGGAGACCTCGCACAGGAGCTCGTCCTCGACGCGGCGGCCGGCCACGGCGGCGGCGCGCAGCACCTGCTGGCCCGCCGGGGACAGCACCTCGACCCTGGACATGAGCAGGCTGGCCAGCCCGTCGGGGAGGGTGTCGCCCTCGGCCACGGCGGCGAACAGCTCTTCGGCGTAGAAGGGGTTGCCCTCGGCCCGAGTGACGATCATGCCGAGCGCGCGGGCGTCCACTGGCCCCAAAGTGCCGACATAATCCGACATGTCGCCGCTGTCCAGCGGGCCCAGCTCCACGTGCGTCACGCTCGGCAGCCGCTTGAGCTCGGCGAGGACCGAGCGCAGCGGGTGACGGCGGTGCAGATCGTCGGTGCGGTAGGTGCCGACCACGCACACCCGCTCGGTCTGCACCATGCGGCTGAGGAAGACCAGCAGGTCACGGGTGGAGCGGTCGGCCCAGTGCAGGTCCTCGATCACGAACATCACCGGCTGGACCTCCGCCAGCAGCCCGAGCAGCGAGCCGAACAGCCGCTGCTGGGTGAGCCCGGCCGACGGCGCGCTCTCCGTGCCCGGCAGGAGCTGGCCGAGCATGGGGTGGGCGGCGGCCGCCTCGCGCACTCCCGGCTCCGCGCCGCGCAGCGCGTCGGCCAGCGGGAGGTAGGGCAGCGCGTCGCCGAGCTCGGCGCACTGGCCGACCAGCACGTTGAAACCGCGCCGGCGGGCCTCCGCGACCAGCTCGGTGGCCAGCCGGGTCTTGCCGATGCCGGCGTCTCCGCCGACGAGCGCGACCCCCGCCGTGCCCGCGGCGGCCGCTTCGAGCACCCGCGAGAGCCGAGCGAGCTCGGCCGAGCGCCCGACGAGAGTTCCGTTCACCCAGCCACTATGCCACGCGTCCCCGACATTCCCATTGGACCACGATCAGCGGCCGTGATTGGCCCTGACGAGAGGACCAAAGTCGGCCTACGCTCAGCATTCGTGATCTCCCTGACAACGTTCGTCTTCTTCGTGCAAGCCTCGCTCGTCTTGGTGCTCATCCCAGGGCCCAACCATCTCTACATCACCGCCCGCGGGCTGGCCCAGGGCAGGGCGGCGGCTCTGGCCAGCGCGTTCGGCGTGGAGGCCGGGACGCTCGTGCACATCGCCGTGGCCGCCGCCGGCCTGTCGTACGTCATCTCGCAGTCGGCGACACTGTTCGCGATCGTCAAGTGGGCGGGCGTCGCGTACCTGGTCTACCTCGGTGTGCGCGCCTTCACCACCAAGCGGGAGACCGTCACGCAGGCCCCGCCTCCCCAACCGCTGCGCAAGATCTTCCTCGAAGGCGTCCTGGTCAACGTGCTCAATCCCAAGGTGACGCTGTACTTCCTGGCGTTCCTGCCGCAGTTCCTGGAGCCGTCGGCGGGGCCGCCCGCGCCGCAGATCGTGGTGCTCGGGCTCACGCTGCTCGTCCTCGGTCTGCTGTCGGACCTGGCGTACGCGTTCGCGGCCGGTGCGCTCAGCGGCCGCCTGGAGCGCAAGGCCACCTCGATGCGGTACGTCAGCGGCGTCGTCTACCTGGGCCTGGGCATGGCCACGGCGTTCGCCGGGAGCCGATGACTCACAGAGCCTCGGACAGGGTCGCCGGGATGCGGTCGAGCACCGGGTGCGGCACCAGGCCATAGGCGTAGAAGTCCACCGCCATCGCCCCCGCCGCCTTCGCCCCCCGGGCCTTGGCCACGAGCCGGTCGGTGGAGTCGCTGTCCGGATAGCCCGGCCGCAGCACCGCCCGCACCTCCCGGTCCTTGCCCACCGACCGCAGGTAGGCGCCGACGTCGTCGGCCACCCGGGCGGCGTCGCGAGCGTAGGCGAGCACGCCGAAGGCGGGCACCAGGTCGCCGAGCGCCACCAGGTCCACGCCGAGTTGCCAGGCGTCGTGCGCGGCCAGGCCGGGCGTCGGCAGGCCGTCGCGGTAGCCCTTGACGGCCCCGGTGGAGTCGATGAAGACCAGCTTGGAGCCCTCGGCGGCGACGGCGGAGGCGACCTCGGAGACGAGGGTGGTGACCGTCTCGGAGCGGGCGCGGGCGTAGGCGACGACGTCGGGGCCGGCGTAGGCGGTCAGCGCCGCCCTGGTCACCTCGCCCTGCGCGGGCGGGTCGCCGCCGAGGACGCCGCCGACGATCCTGGCGCACTCCTCGCGCGCCACCTCGGCGTCGACCCCGAGGTCGGCGGCCCGGCGCATGCAGTAGTCGCAGAAGCACAGGCCGAACAGGTAGGTGTCCATCGGCCCGAGCGGCACGAAGGAGCGCTCCGGCTTGAGCGGCCTGAAGTGCAGCGACTCGGCGACCACGCTGTCGACGCCGAGCCTGGCGACGGCTCGGGCCAGCGCGACGGCGTACTCGCGCACGTCGGGGTGTGCGGGGCACAGGTCGGCCGGGGAGCCGCGGTCGCCGAAGCAGTCGCGTACGGTCACGTCGGGGTGCGCGGCGCCGATGGTGGCGTTGCGCAGGAACACGGTCCAGCCGTGCAGCGCAAGCCCACGCCTGGTGCAGGCCTCGCGCAGGCCGTCGAGGGCGTCCTGGTGCCCGGTCGCCGGCTTGAGCCGGCGGCCGGAGAACAGGTCGGGCGGCGGAGGGAAGTGCGCCCCCTCCCGGCGGATGGTCAGCCTGGACAGTCCGTGCGGGGTGATGTCGCGGGAAGCGTGGTGCACGGCGCCTACGGTGACGCCGCGCACGCCGTACGCGCTGATCCTGTCGAGCACCCGCTCGACGCCCTCGCCGCGCAGGTCCTCGACGAAGACGTACACCGAACTGTCCACGAAGCGACTTTACGCGCTCTTGTGGGCTACGAAGTCGATCTCCACCAGGATGTCGAGCAGCTCGGAGCCGACGGTGGTGCGGACGGGGTACGGCTGGGTGAAGTAGGTCTTGTAGGCCTCGTTGTAGGCGGCGAAGTCCCGTTTGACGTGCTGGAGGTGGACGGTGGCCTTGATCACGTCGTCGAAGCCGAGGCCGTGCGCGGCGAGGACGGCGCCGAGGTTGCGCATGACCTGGTGGGTCTGGGTGGCCACGTCGGTGCCGACGAGTTCGCCGGCCGTGTCGAGCGGGCCCATGCCGGAGGTGTAGAGGAAGTCGCCGACGACGAGTCCCTGTGAGTAGGGGCCGATCGGGGCTGCCGCCTCGGCGGATCTGAGCTCTTTCTTCATGGCTGCTCCTAGAAGTGGGTGGTTATGGTGCCGCTGACCCGATAATCCCTCTCGATCAGCGGCAGGGACCGCCACTTGTCGAAAGCGGTACAGGGGTGGGAGATGCCGAAGGCCAGCAGATCCCCCGGGGCGAGCCCGTCGGCGTGCACGATCGTGTGCTGGTCCTGCATGGCGACGACGGTGACGCCGTCGCGTCTGGGGATGGGCAGGCCCTCGTCGTAGGGGGCGTCGCGCTTGCCCATGCCGACGATCGCGAGGCCGGGCTCGGGGGTGGACAGCACCTGCGCCCACACTTCGAGCGCGGGCCGCAGCTCGCCGTCGACGCGGTTGAAGGGAGTGCGGTCGCGGTAGTAGCCGTCGTCGTGGCTGACGTACGCGCCGCTGCGCAGCAGGATCCTGGCCTGGGTGGCGACGAGGTGGCGGCCGATCACGTCGAACCACTGGCTGCCGCCGACGCTCAGGATCGGGGTACGGACCCGCAGATGCTCGACGGCCTCCTGCAGCGAGTCCAGATATTTCCGGACTTCGGCCGCCGACTTGAGCGCCCCCTCGTACCCGGCCACCCCCGCCAGCTCGACCCCGTCGGTCTCCTGCGCGTGCCGGGCCACGGCGAGCAGCTCGTCCAGCGTCCGGCACCCGGCCCGGCCACCGGCGTGCCCCAGCTCGGCCAGCACCCGGAACGGCCGCGAGCCGGCGTGCCGGGCCAGGAGGTCCACCCCGGCCACCGAGTCCGCGAACGACAGGAACTCAAAACCCGGATCCCGCTCCAGCTCCCCCGCCGCCCAGCGCAGCCCGGCCGCGTCCACGACCTGGTTGGCCACCATGATCCGGCTCACCCCGAACCCGCGCACGGTCCTCGCCTGCCGCGACGTGGCGACGGTCAGCCCCCACGCCCCCGCCGCGAGCTGCCGCGCGGCGATCTCCGGCGACAGGTGCGTCTTGGCGTGCGGCGCCAGCTCCAGCCCATGCTCACGGGCGAACGCCGCCATGGTCGCGATGTTGTGCTCCAGCGCCTCCCGGTGCACCACCATCACCGGAAACCCGAGCCCCCCGTCCAGCACGGAACCCTCCCGCACGGCACACCACCCCTCCTCAAGATCTTGTACGGTCCCCGCGAGCCAAGATCGGAGATCTTGTACGGCCCGCGACGCATGCGGATCCCGTACGGTCAACGCGGCTTGAGCTCGAAGATCCCGCACGGTCAACGCGGCCTGAGCTCGAAGATCCCGTACGGTCATCGCGGCCGGAGCGCCCGGCCGGGGGTCGCGCCGGTCAGAGCGCCGGCCGCCAGCACCCGCCGGCCGGACACCAGCACGTCGTCCACCCCGCGAGCCAGCCTGCGCGGCATGTCGTAGGTGGCCCGGTCCCCCACCGTCACCGGGTCGAACACCACCACGTCCGCGGCGAACCCGGCCCGCAGCAGCCCACGGTCCGCCAGCCCGAACCGCCTGGCCGGATGCGAGGCCAGATGCACCACGGCCTGCTCCCACGTCCAGTCGCCGAGCTCGCGCACGTGCCGCCCGAGAAAGCGGGCGAAGGCCCCGAACGCCCGGGGATGCGGGTGCGCGCCCACGAAGATGCCGTCGGAGCCGCCGGTGTGCGACGGATGCCGCAGGACGCGGCGTACGGACTCCTCGCCCGCCGGGCCCTCGTCGGGGCGGGCGGCCACGCAGCCCGCCTCCAGCCGCGTCTCGATGAGCAGGCGGCGGCAGAACTCGCCGGGCTCCACGCCCGCCCGCTCCGCCGCGGCGACCATGGTCAGGCCCTCCGCCCACTCCAGGCCGGGAGCGTGCGAGATGGTCAGGCGCGGATAGGTCTGGGCCAGCTCCGGCCACCAGGCGTCGAGCTCGGCGGAGGCGATCATCTCCAGGGCCCGGTCCGTCTCCGCGCCCGGCACCTGCGGCGGCAGCGCGATCATCGCCAGGATCGTGCTGCCGCGCAGGTAGGGGTAGGTGTCGAAGGTCAGGTCGATGCCCTTGCCGAGCGCCTCGTCCACCAGCGGCAGCAGCACGTCGGCCGGGCCGTGCAGGTGGGAGACGTGCACGGCGGCGCCGGACAGCTCGGCGATCTCCACGACCTCCGCCATGCCCACGCCCGCCCCGGAGCCGTATTCGCGCATGTGGGTGACGTACGGCAGGCCGCCGAGCGGGCGGCAGAGCTCGGCCAGCTCGGCGGCGGTGGCGTAGCGGCCCGGCAGGTATTCCAGGCCGGTGGACAGGCCGCACGCGCCCTCGGCCAGGCCGCGCTCCACGTGAGCCAGCATCAGGTCCAGGTCGTCCCGGGCGGCGTGGTGCGACGCGGGGCCCATGATGTCGTAGCGGATCGTGCCGTGCGGCAGCAGGTAGGCGGTGTTGACGGCCACCGAGCGGTCGTAGCCGTCGAGCAGCTCGGCCACCGTGAGCGGGCCCTCCAGGAGCGGCCCGTTGACGGCGGCGAAGTAGCGGGAGGTGTAGGCGACGGTCTCGGCGGAGCCGGGGGCGAACGACAGCCCGTCCTGGCCGAGCACCATCGTCGTCACGCCCTGCCGCAGCGCGGCGAGCTGCACCCCGGGGTCGAAGACCGCCGCGTCACCGTGCGCGTGGCAGTCGACGAACCCCGGCGCGACCAGCCGCCCCCCGGCGTCGATCACCGACGCGGCCCGCGCCCCTTCGAGGCGGCCCACCGCCGCGATCCGGTCGCCGGAGATCGCCACGTCGGCCTTGTAAGGAGGCGCGCCGGTGCCGTCGAGCACCCGGCCACCGCTGATGACCACATCGAACGTCACCTATGGATTCAATCACCAGCACGGCCCGCGCAGGAGGCGGCCGGGCGGATGGGATGCTCGGCCAGCAGGGCGCGGGCTTCGACCCTGGCCAGGTTCCAGCCGTTCCAGGGGTCGGGCCCGACCAGCTCGTTGGCGGCGGCCACGTCGGCGAGCACGCAGCTGCGCAACGGCTCCGGCAGCCGGTCCAGCGCCGGGACGGCCTCCGCGCCCAGGTCCCCCAGGTAGTCGGCGTCGAACGCCTGCCCCTGGCGCGCCACGACCTGCGACTCGGCCACCCGCAGGTCCGGGTTGACGACGGCGAAGGCGCCCAGGCCGAGCGCGGTGACCAGGACGATCGTGCGCGGCAGCCAGCCGGTCCACCGCCCGGCCAGCCGCGCCCCGCCGGCGATCAGCACCAGCGCGAACAGCGCGCCCAGCCACCAGATCGCGGCCTGCACCGACAGGCGCAGCCGGGACTGGCCGTAGGCGTCGGTGTAGAGGCCCAGCCGGTGCAGCGCGGAGAACAGCACCACGAGGGTGAGCCCGCACAGCAGGCCGAGCAGCCCGGACAGCACCCAGCGGGCGCGTCGCTCGGTGCGCAGCACGCTCGCGGCCACGGCCACGATGCCGAGCACGATCACGCTGACCGCGACGAGCTGGAAGAAGCCCTGCCTGGCGTACTCGGCGTAGGTGAGCCCCGCCGTCTTCAGCACCCAGGCGTCGCCGCCGAACAGCGCGGTGAGCTGGACCAGGACGAACGCCGCGAACAGCAGGTTCACCGCGGTGAGCGGCAGCAGCCAGACGGTGCTGCGCACGCCGACCTTGATCTCCGGCGTCACCGGGTCGACGACGGGCCGCGACGCGACCAGCACCACGGCGGCCAGCAGCGCCGCGAACAGCACGCACACGAAGATCCGCAGCGGCAGGGACTCGGCCCAGTCGGGCGCGGTCATCAGCCGCTCCACATAGCTCGCGAACACCGCGTCCGCCGAGGCGAACAGCAGCCCGAACACCACCAGCAGCACGGCCGTGATGCCCAGCGCGGCGAGCGTGGACACCAGGGCGCCCTTGGCCCGCAGGTTCTTCAGCGGCCTGGCCAGGAACCAGGGCACCGGCCCGAGCGCCAGCAGCACCGAGGCGCCGCCCCTGATCACGCCCAGCCAGCCGAGCCCGGCTCCGGACACGGCCAGCGCGACCAGTCCCGCCCCCGCGAGGACCAGGAGCGCCACCAGCCAGTCGGCGTCCCGGACCGCGGCCATCGCGATCAGGGCGTACGCCACCAGCCCGAACGTCACCGTCCACGGCGTCATCCGGCGCAGCACCGCGGGCAGCGCCGCCGCGCCCAGCACCATGGACACCAGGACGATGCCGAGCCCCGCCTGCGCGTCGGGCAGCGCCACCGCCGCGAACACACCCGCCCCTACCGCCGCCGGCAGCAGCCAGCGCGGCGTCTCCGGCAGCTCCGGCCGGGGGAACAACGGCGGCGGCACGTAGGCGGGCGGCGGGGGTTGCGCGCCGTGCGGCTGTCCCGGCAGAGGCTCCTGACGCTGGTACGTCGCGGCGACCGCGCCGTGCGGCTGCCCAGGCGACGGTTCCTGGCGTTGGTACGTCGCGCCGTGCGGCTGTCCAGGCGACGGCTCCTGGCGTTGGTACGTCGCGCCATGCGGCTGTCCCGGCGACGGCTCCTCGCGTCGGTACGGCGTTCGCTCCGCCATGGCCGGGCCGGTGCCCCTGCGGCCGGAGCCGGCGCCCAGGGACGCGCCGACGGCGCCGAAGAGCGCGGTGCAGAGGACGAGCATGACGAGCCCGAACCCGTCTCCCAGCATCACACTGGCGAACACGGCCGCGAACATCCCGATCAGGAAGCCGACCATCACCCCGATGACGATCCCCGCGGCCATCTTCGCCAGCCGCTCGCGGGCCATCTCACCCGCCTCCCGAGCCCGCACCTGACCAACCGGCCACGTCACCGGCGCATCTCCCGCGGCGCCCGGTCCGCCCCCCTGCCCCACGAGGGCGCCTCCGGCCGTACCGGGAGGAGCCTTGAGCTCGTCCCCGCCGGCCGCACCCTCGACCGGCCGGCCTCCCGCTTCGGCCGGACCGTCCGCGCTCTCGACCCGGTCGGGCACCACCACCACTGCCCGGTCCGCCTCGGCCGTGTCCTGGCCGGCCTCGGGCCGGGGCGTTGGGGCCGAGGTGGGGTCGCCGTCCTCGGCCGGCTGCCGTGGCTCGTCGGTCATCGTGGTCCTCCCTGGTAAGTCGATAACCATGCGGCACCCCGCGCAGTCGTCGATGCGGATCGAGCCGGCGTGCAGTTCGACGATCTCCTTCACGATGGCCAGCCCCAGCCCGGCGCCCCCGGCGTCGGCGGCGCGGCCCGCGTCCAGCCGGGAGAAGCGCTCGAACACCCGCGCCCTGGCCGACTCCGGGATGCCCGGCCCCCGGTCGGCGACCGCGAGGCGGATCCCGGCGCCCTCCCCGGTGGCGGTCACGGTGACCGTCCCGCCGGCCGGGCTGTGCCGTACGGCGTTGTCGAGGAGGTTGGCCAGGACCTGGGCGAGCAGGTCGGGGTCGGCGCGCAGGGCGAGCCCGCCGGGGGCCCGCAGCAGCAGCCGGACGTCGTCGCGCGCCAGCGACGCCTCCCGCACGGCCTGCTCCAGCAGCGGCGCGAGCTCGACCGCCTCCGGCTCGATGAGCCGCGCGCCCGAGTCCAGCCGGGACAGGTCCAGGAGCTGGGCGACCAGCCGGCCGAGCCGCTCGGTCTGGGCGAGCGCGGTGCGCATGGTGATCGGGTCGGGCGCGGACACGCCGTCGACGACGTTCTCCAGCACGGCGCGCAGGCCGGTGATGGGCGTGCGGAGCTCGTGGCTGACGTTGGCGACGAGCTCGCGCCGCTGCCTGTCGACGGCGCCGAGCTCGTCGGCCATCGCGTTGAAGGCCCTGGCCAGCTCGCCGACCTCGTCGCGCGAGGTGGCCAGGACGCGCAGCGTGTAGCTGCCCTTGGCGATGGTCTGCGCGGCCTTGGCCATCTCGCGCAGCGGCTTGGTCATGCCGGTGGCGAGCAGCTGCACCATGATCAGGGCGAGTGCCACGGCCACGGCGATGCGGGTCTCGGCGGAGATGTTGGAGGCGATGCCGACCTCGTTGACGACGAACGCGGTCGCCACCGCCAGCACGATGACCAGGCCGAGCTTGACCTTGATCCGGCCGAGGAAGTCGAGCGGTCTCATCGCCGCACCAGGGCGTAGCCGACGCCGTGCACGGTCCGCACCACGTCGGGGCCGAGCTTGCGGCGCAGCGCCCGTACGTGGCTGTCGACGGTCCTGGTGGCGGCGGCCTCGGAGAAGCCCCACACGTCCGACAGCAGCCGCTCGCGCTCGAACACCTGGCCGGGCCGCTCCGCCAGGCGGCGTAACAGGTCGAACTCGGTCCTGGTGAGCTGGGCCTCCGTGCCGCGCACGAACACCCTGCGGGCGGCGGTGTCGATCTCCACCTCGCCCACCCTGATCACGGTGTCCTCGGCGACGAGCTGCCCGGCCCGCTCGACCCTGCGCAGCAGCGCGTGGATCCGGGCGACCAGCTCCCGCATGCTGAACGGCTTGGCGAGGTAGTCGTCGGCGCCCACCCCGAGCCCGACCAGCACGTCGGTCTCCTCGCCGAGGGCGGTCAGCATCAGTACGGGCACCGGCCGGGCCGCCTGCATCCGGCGGCACACCTCCAGCCCGTCGAGGCCGGGCAGCAGCCGGTCGAGGATGACCAGGTCGGGCTCCGCCCTGCCGTACTCCGCCAGAGCGGTGTGCCCGTCGGCGGCCACCCGGACGCCGAACCCCTCCGCGGCCAGCCGGTCGCGCACGGCCAGCGCGATGGTGGCGTCGTCTTCGACCACGAGGATGCGTCGCTGCTCTGTCACGTCCGAAAGCCTAGGAGCGGGCCGTGCAGACGGCACTCCCCAATCCGTGCACATCCGGTGCAGACTTGGACGGGTGGACACCGCCGGTTACCTTCGACGCCTGGGGCTCGTCCAGGCCCCTCCGTCCGCGGCCGCCCTCCGGGCGCTGCACGCCGCGCACGTGGAGCGCGTCGCCTACGAGACCCTGCAGATCTGGCTGGATCGGCCCACCACGGTGGACCCGCTGGAGTCGGCGGCCCGCGTCGTCGGCGGCCGCGGCGGCTACTGCTACCACCTGAACGGCGCGTTCTCCGCGCTCGCCACCGCCCTCGGCTATCAGGTGACCCGGCACGTGGGCGGCGTCCAGCTCCGGGGCGGCGAGCCCGGCATCACCGCCAACCACCTGGTGCTGACCGTGCGCGGCCTGCCGGAGGAGGCCAATCCGGGCGGTGCGTGGCTGGTCGACGTCGGGCTCGGCGACGCCCTGCACGAGCCGCTCCCGCTGATCGCCGGCTCCTACGAACAGGGCCCTTTCCGGTACGGCCTGCGCCCGTCGGAGGTCGCGCCCGGTGGCTGGCGGTTCGACCATGACCCGGGCGGCGCCTTCGCCGGCCTGGACTTCGAGCTCGCCGCCACGGACATGTCGGCCTTCACGGCCATGCACGAGCACCTGAGCACGTCGCCGACGTCCGGGTTCGTCCGGGTGCTGACCGTACAGCGCAGGGACGTCAAGGGGGCGGACAGCCTGCGCGGGCTGGTGCTGTCCCGGGTCGGGACCTGGTCGGACTCGATCACCCTGGACAGGGCCGACGACTTCTACGCGGCCCTCGCCGACATCTTCAGGCTGCCGCTCGACGACGTCGGAGCCAAGGACAGGGACACATTGTGGCGTAAGGTCCATACGGCGCACGAGAGATGGCTGACGGGCGGCTGACGCGGGTAGACCGTTCTTGGTAAAAGCCGACCATGGCCATGTCCGGAGGCGTGACGCTATCGTGCACCTCGGTATGGGACAGACAGGAAAGCTCGCCGGACGTTACCGCCTGCTCAATCCCCTGGGCGGCGGTGAGCTCCTGCTGGCCTTCGACGAGCGGGAGCACCGTGACGTCGTGGTCAGGAGGCTGCGCGTCCCGCCCGAGTCGCTTGAGCTCGCGGTCACCGAGGCGCGGCGCGCCGTCGGGCTGGCGCACGCCTGCGTGGTGCCGGTGCTCGACGTGCCCGTCGAGGCCGGCGAGGCGTGGCTGGTGATGGAGTTCGTCTCGGGATCGTCGCTGGAGCAGAGCGTGCTCGCCCGTCGCCCGCTGCCGGTCCTGCAGGCGGCGCGGGTGGGCGTGCACCTGTTATCGGCGCTGGAGACCGCGCACGCGGCCGGGATCGTGCACGGCCGGGTCAATCCGGCCAACGTGCTGCTCACCAGGACCGGACGGGCGCTGCTGACCGGGTTCGGGCTGCCCGCGCTGGGCATGCGGCCACCGGCGGACATGTGGTCGCTGGCCGCCACGCTGCACTTCGCCGTCGAAGGACGTCCGCCCGGTCAGGCTCCGGTCGAGGGCACCGAGCCGCTGCGCTCGCTCGTCAGGGCCATGCTGAGCCCCGCGGACACGCCGCCGGTGCGTACGGTGGCCGAGACGCTGCGCCGGCTGGCCATGGACCGCTCGCTCGACCAGGTGGTCGCGGCCGGTGGGCCGATGCCGCCCGCGGAGGTGGCCGCGATCGGGCTGGCCGTGCTCGAACAGCTCGCGGAGCCGCACGCGCGCGGCGAGCATCATGGCGGGGTGCAGCCGGGCAGTGTGCTGATCAACGAGTGGGGGCACGCCACGCTGGTCCCCCGCCTGGCGCCGGCCCAGCTTCCCGCCTTCACGCCGCCCGAGGGGACAGGGAGCCCGGCGGCGGATCTGTGGTCGCTCGGCGCCACGCTGTTCGCGGCGGTGCAGGGGCAGCCGCCCGCCCCCGGCGCGCCGCTGAGCATGGCGGGGGCGCTGGCACCTGTGCTGTTCGACCTGCTGTCGGGCGACCCGGGCCGGCGTCCCGCCGCTGACGTGCTGCGCCGCCGGCTCGTGGGGGTGCTGGAGCACAACGGTTGAGATACATCGTGACCAGGAACCAAAGCGGGCGCCCCACTCGTTGGCAGGACGACGCACAATGTGGGAGAGGCGGGGCGCGCGCTCCGCGGTCGGAGGAAGTTGAGGATGTCACCAGTCCAGAAGTACGCCATCGGCGCAGGCGCCGCTGTTCTGCTCTCGCTGATTATCTTTGGGGCCGGGTTCGTGACGCTGCTCGTCATCCTCGGCGTGGTCGCCGCTCCGGTGATCGGCTACCTGATGCTCGACCCGTCGCAGCGCGAGCGGCTCAAGCGATCCCGCAGGCGCGGCATCGGCCGTTGACCCGGCGCGGCGGGGGCCCTCAGGCCTCCGCCGTGCTCTGTCCGGCGGTGCTCTGCCCGGCCACCCGCTCGCGCACCTTGCGCTCGACGAAGAACGACAGGAACGGCACGGTCCCGCCGAGCATCACACCCAGCATGTACGGCCACGACCAGCGCGCCTTCATGCCCAGGTTCATCACCGCGACCAGGTAGAGCATGTAGAGGCCGCCGTGAATGGGCGCGATCGTCTTCGACAGGCCCGCGCTGTCGAAGCCGTAACGCATGACCATGGCGACGCAGAGGATGAGCAGCATCACGCCGACCACGTAGGCGAGCACCCGGAAGGGCTTGAGAGCCGATTCCACCGTTAACCTTCCAGAACCATCTCGGGGGACCTGTCCCGGTCCCGATCCGCTCGTACGGCGTCGCGTACGAAGTGGAACCACATGAACACGGCGAATCCGGCGAAGATCCACCAGTTGGCGGCGTAGGCGAGGTTACGCCACGTCAGTTCGCCGTTCAGGATCGGCGGGTCCGTCTTGACCTGCGTCAGTGAGCCCGAGGGCGGCTGCGCGACGACATAGCCGTTGCGCACCTGCTGCCCGCTCCACAGGTTGATCAGCTCACCGGTCGAGACCGTCTGCACCTGGCCGGCGGGCACGCCCTCCGGTCGCCGCTGCACCCCGTCGGTGCCCTGCGGCGGCCGCAGCCGCCCCTGCAGCGTGATCCGGCCGCCGGGCGCCGCGGTGCCC
Source organism: Nonomuraea glycinis (assembly GCF_035920485.1). GTDB lineage: Bacteria > Actinomycetota > Actinomycetes > Streptosporangiales > Streptosporangiaceae > Nonomuraea > Nonomuraea glycinis. Next base: position 4,456,205 of record NZ_CP109166.1, on the reverse strand, counting down.
GGGTCGTCGGCCCGCGCCACCCAGCCGCGCACGACCGGCATCAGCGTGCCGTCGTCGAGCTTGAGCGGGGTGAGCACCCAGTAGCCCTCGCCGCGCGAGACGTTGCCGCCGGGCGCCGCCACGTCGGGCGGCCGGTCGGCGACCAGGAGCTGTCGTCCGGCGTCGTAGACGCCCTCGGCGGTGACCCTGCGCCCCACGGCGACGGTCTGCAGGTGCGCGCCCACCTGGGCGAGGGTGGTGACGCTCACCGGCGCGGGATCGGTGACCGACTGCGGCTTTCCGGAGTCGGTGAACACGCCGAGCTGCCAGCGTCCAAGGAGGATGAACGCGATCACGACCCCGATCGTGAGCAGGTGCAACCCCAGAAGGCGCGGAGAGAACAGCGTCCTGAGCATGGGTCAAAGCTATCCGCCCACCGGACCGGTCCCGTCACCAGCCCACCCCACCGATCACGCAAAACCGCGCAAAAACGGCAGGTGATCCCGCTAGGCTGCTGCCCATGTCTGACCAGCATATCGACCCTTCGGGTAGCACCCAGCAGTTCCGCGCGTTCGCGCAGCAGTCCGAGCAGGAGTCCCAGAAGGCCAAGAAGTCGCCGCTGCTGCTGATCGGCGCGGTGGTCGTGGTGATCGTCGTCATCGGCGTGGCCGCGTTCCTCCTTCTGCGTTAAGCCCTTCCCCCATAGAGCCGACCACCCGCCGCGGACAGTGGCGGGTCGTTGCCGTGCCCGCGGCGGGTCCCGCTAGTGGATCACCGCCTCGGCCGGACCACCAGCGCACTGCCTCCGCCGCGCCTGGTGGGCTCGGCGACCGCCTGGACCCGGTCCCGGTCGACGAACTCCAGCGCGGTGGCCGCGCCGATCTCCGGGTTGAGCACCAGCTCGTGCCCCCTGGCCGTCAGCTCCGCCTGGTAGCGGTCGAGGAAGGCCTGCTCGGCCTGCGTCTGCGCGGTGTTGCGCTGCGTGGCCCTCGGGGCGGCGAGCGCCTCGGGGAGTGACATGCCGAACTCGTACCGGTTGACCATGATCTGCAGCACGGTCGTGATGATCGTCGAGCCGCCGGGCGAGCCGAGCGCCAGCGCCGGCCTGCCGTGGTCGAACACCAGCGTCGGCGCCATCGAGGAGCGGGGGCGCTTGCCGGGGGCGGGCAGGTTCGGGTCGCCGGGCGCGGGGCCGAAGGTGAAGTCGGTGAGCTCGTTGTTGAGCAGCATGCCGCGTCCGGGCACCACGATGCCGTTGCCGCCGGTGGACTCGATCGTCAGGTTGTAGGCGACCATGTTGCCCCAGCGGTCGGCCACCACCAGGTGGGTGGTCTCGGGGCCCTCGTCCGCGGGCGGGGTCCCCTTGCCGGTCGGGGTGGCGCAGGGGCCGTAGTCGCCGTCGGGCTGACCGGGCGCGGCCGGGGCCGGGATGGCCCTGTCTCCGATCAGGCAGGCGCGCTCCTTGGCGAAGCCGTTCGACAGCAGCGCCTTCAGCGGCACGCCGGGCAGGTCGCCGACGTAGGCGTTGCGGTCGGCGAAGGCCAGCTTGGACGCCTCCAGGTATTCGTGCAGGCCCACCTCGGGCAGCGCGTCCAGGATGTTCAGCGCCTCGCCCACGGTCGAGCCGCCGGACGACGGCGGCGCCATGCCGTAGACGCTCATGCCGCGGTAGTCGACGCGGGTCGGCTCCCGCCGCAGCGCCCGGTACCGGTCCAGGTCACGCATCTCCAGGAGGCCCGGCCTGACCGTACGGGTGGCGCCCGGGGTGATCGGTGGCCGCTTGACCGTGGCCACGACCTCCTTGCCGAGCTGCCCGCCGTACAGCCAGCGTGGGCCTCGTTCGCCCAGCTCGCGGTAGGTGGCGGCGAGCTCGGGGTTTCTGAAGACGGAGCCGACGGGCGGCGGCGCGCCGTTCGGGAGGTAGAGCTTGGCCGTGGAGGTGAAGTCCTTGAAGCGGTCGGCGTTCTGGGCGGTCTGGTCGTAGAAGGTCTGGTCCACGACGAAGCCCTTGGCCGCCACTTCGATCGCCGGCCGCAGCGCCTGCTTCAGCGACAGCGTGCCGAACGTGCGCAGGGCCAGGTCCCACTGGGCGACGGTGCCCGGGACGCCCGCCGACAGGCCGCTGGTGACGGCCTCCGCGAACGGGATGCCCTCCAGGCTGGTGGCGGTCATGGCCTGGGGAGCGGTCTCCCGGCCGTCGATGGTGTGGACCTGACGCTTCTTGGCGTCGTAGTAGACCATGAAGCCGCCGCCTCCCGGACCGGCGGAGTACGGCTCGGTCACGCCGAGCACCGCCCCGGCGGCGACCGCGGCGTCCATGGCGTTGCCGCCCTTCTTGAGCACGGCGACGGCCGCCTTGCTCGCGTCCAGGTCGACCGTGGCGACGGCGCCGCCGTACCCCTCGGCGACCGGGACCTTCGTTTGCGGGGTGGCCGGCGCGGGGGTTGCCTGTTGAGGTGGTGTGGCCGCCGCGGGGGCTGCGGTGGCCAGCGAGACGAGGACTGCTACTGCGGGAACGATCACTCGGCGCATGGTTTCCACCATGGCCCAGCTACGCCCGTCGCGGTAGGGCCCCCTGCCACCCTCAGAGGATGCGGTGGGGGAATGCGGGACTTAGCGTGGGGTTTGTGCGTAAGCAGTCCGGTTTCGAGCCATATCTCGCGTTGATCGTGGCGGTGGGCCAGGTGGTGCTGTCGCAGGGCGCGGCCTGGGGACAGCGGGCCTTCAAGGAGCCGCTCGACGCGATGGCCTACGTGCTGCTGTTCGTCGGACCCCTGGCGATCCTGGTTCGCCGGAAATATCCGGTAACGGCTACGATTGTCGCGCTATTGGCGACATATGCGTATACGTGGCTTGGGTACCCGCTCGGGCCCATCTACCTGGCTCCGGTGATCATGTTGTTCTCCCTGGTCACCCACGGGCTGCGCAGGATCGCCTGGATATTGGCCGCGATCACCCTGGCCGTCTTCATCTCCTACAGCCACTTGACGCCCCGCGCCGGCGCCACCGGGCTCTTCCACGACCTGGCGATCACCGCGTTCATCCTGCTCCTCATGGTGGTGGCCGAGCTCGCCAGGATCCTGCGCGAGCGCCGCGTCCAGCAGCAGCGGGCCGTCGAGGAGGAGACGAGACGGCAGGCCAGCGAGGAACGGCTGACCATGGCCCAGGAACTGCACGACGTGCTCGCGCACAACATCTCCCTCATCCACGTCCAGGCCTCGACCGCGCTGCATCTCCTGGACGACAACCCCGAGCACGCGCGCACCGCGCTGGCCACTATCAAGACCGCGTCCAAGGAGGTGCTCGGTGAGATGCGCTCGGTGCTGAACGTGCTGCGCGAAGGCGCTCCCCGCTCCCCCACCGCCGGGCTGGACCGCCTGGAGGAGCTGGTCGAGCGGGCCGGCCTGGACGTGACGCTCAAGCGGGTCGGCTCCCGCCCGCTGCCGAGCCAGGTGGAACGCGCCGCCTACCGAATCGTGCAGGAGTCGCTCACCAACGCCGCCCGGTACGCGCCCGGCGCGCGGGTCACGGTCCGGCTGGAGTACGGCGCCACCCAGCTGGCCGTCCGGATCACCGACTCCGGCGCGACCACGCCCACCGTGCTGGCGGAGGAAGGCGGCGGCAACGGCATCCCCGGCATGCGCGAACGCGCCGCCGCCCTCGGCGGCACCCTGGCCGCCGGCCCGTCGGGCACCGGCTTCGAGATCTCGGCCCTGCTCCCCCTCCCCGAGGAGAACTCATGATCAAGGCGCCGTCGCCCTTCCCCGAGGAGAATCCGTGATCAAGGTGCTGCTGGCCGATGACCAGGCGCTGGTGCGGGCCGGCTTCAGGGCGCTGCTGGACGCCCAGCCCGACATGACCGTGGTCGGCGAGGCCCCCGACGGCGCGGAGGCGATCCGCCTGTCCCGCGAGCACGCGCCGGACGTGGTGCTGATGGACATCAGGATGCCCGGCACCGACGGCCTCACCGCCACCCGGCAGATGCCCGCGGGCCCGCGCGTCATCATCCTGACGACCTTCGAGCTGGACGAGTACGTCTTCGAAGCCCTGCGCGGCGGCGCCAGCGGCTTCCTGGTCAAGGACACCGAGCCGGCCGAGCTCATCCAGGCCGTGCGGGTGGTCGCCGCCGGCGAGGCGCTGCTCTCCCCCAGCGTGACGCGCCGCCTGATCGCCGAGTACGCCTCCCGCGCCAAGGAGCCGCTGGCCGCCGACGGCCTGAACCAGCTCACCGATCGCGAACGCGAAGTGCTGGGCCTGGTCGGCACCGGCATGACGAACGACGAGATCGCGGCCAAGCTGTTCATGTCGCCGGCGACGGCCAAGACGCATGTGAGCAGGACGATGATGAAACTGCACGCCCGCGACCGGGCCCAGCTCGTGGTGATCGCCTACGAGTCAGGCCTGGTCCGACCGGGCTGGCTCTGACGACGCCTGTCTCAGGCAGGCCTGGTCCGACCGGGCCGGCTCTGACGACGCCTGCCTCAGGCAGGCTGGAGCCACTCGGCGGCGGCCTCCCGCAGCCCGGCCGTCCCCGTCCAGGCCACCTGGCCGTCGGGGCGGATGAGCAGGGTGTCCGCGGGCGGATCGTCGCAGCGGGCCCGGACCACGCGGATCCAGTCGCCGCCGATCGTGGCGTCACCGCCCAGATCCAGCAGCAGAGGACGGCCGTCGCGCATCAGCTCGGCCACCCGCGTGTGCCCGTCCCCTGTGGTCAGGTGGAGGTCGGGAGCAAGGCGGCCGATCAGATCGGCGCCCACGACACCCCTGCCACCGGCCGCCCCTGCGGTGACCACACCCCCGCCAGGTTCTCCGGCGACCATGCCTTCCCCGGCGCCCTCGGAGGGGATGCCGTACCTGGTGTCGGAGCCGTGCAGCAGGTGCGCGAGGTGGCGCGCGGGCTGCTCGAAGGCGAAGACCCCGGCCAGCAGGTCGCGCAGCGCGGTGCCCTCCACACCGGTCAGCCGCTCCAGGGCGGCCTGGGCCCGGGTGTGCGCCAGCGTGCGCTCGCCGACCGGGCGGCGTTCCGTCTCGTAGGTGTCCAGGAGTCGGATCGGAGCCCGGCCGGTGAGCACGGCGGCCAGCTTCCAGCCGAGGTTGACCGCGTCCATCAGGCCGACGTTCAGCGCCGAGCCGCCTGCGGGGAACAGGTGCGCCGCGTCACCCGCCAGGAACACCCGGCCTGATCGGTAGCGCTCGGCCAGCCGGGCCTGGGCGACCGTGCTGGACAGCCAGATCGGCTCGCCGAGCGGCAGATCGGCGCCGATCACCCGGCGGATCGCCGCCTGGAAGCCGGCCAGGGTCACCGGGCCCGCGGCGCCCTTCTCGCGGACGCCGACGATGTCGACGCCGGGCCGCAGCGAGGTGAGCAGCAGGCGGCCGTGCGGCCGGTGGTTCCAGCCCTGCTCCAGGCCCATGACCCGCGACTGCTCGAACAGGCCGGTGGCCTGGTCGGTCCTGAAGTGGCCCAGGAGCAGCGCCTCGTCGTCGGTGGTGCCGTGGAAGGAGATGCCGAGTTGCTTACGGACCAGGGAGTGGGCGCCGTCGCAGCCGACCGCGCTGTGGGCGCGCAACCGCCGTCCGGGCAGGTCGAGGGTGACGCCGTCGTCGTCCTGGGTGAGCCCGAGCACCGGCGTTCCCCGTACGATCTCCACGCCCAGCTCGGCGGCACGCTCTGCCAGCAGCCGCTCCATGCGCGGCTGCTGGACCATCACCATGCGCAGGGGGATGCCGTCCAGCCCGGCGAAGCGCAGCGGCACCGAGCCGAAGGGGAAGCCGGGTGGCCGCCCGGCGAAGGGGCTGCCTTCGGCGAAGCGCTCCAGCAGCCCTCGGTAGTCGAGCATCCGCACGATCTGCCCCATGAGCCCGTTCGCCTTGGGCAGGTCGCTGGGCTCGGGTCTCTCGTCCAGCACGGTCGGGCGCACGCCGGCCAGGGCCAGCTCGCACGCCAGCATCAGCCCCACAGGGCCGGCTCCAACGATGATCACTTCATCCATGTCTGTCAGGCTAGACTGACGGCGACGAGCCTGTCAATCCAGCCTGACAGCAGGGACGCGCCGAACGCCTGCCCGGCCGCTCCGCTTGGCGAACCACGGTAGTTCGTTCTGCGAATTTGTTATCCTGGGGAAATGAGTGAGCATGTCGAGGGGCCTATCGGAGTGGTGCCCGCGCTGGTGCGGTCCGCGTTCCTGGTGAATTCCGTGTACGTGAATTCCGCCCGTGAGTACGGGCTCACCCAGCAGCAGGGGCAGTTGCTGTGCGTCCTGATGGCGCAGCCGTACGGCATGGGCGAGCTGGGCGCGGTGCTCGGCCTGGCCAAGTCGAGCCTGACCGGCCTGGTGGACCGCAGCGAGCGCAACGGCCTGGTCCAGCGACAGGACGACCCGCAGGACTCCCGCGCGGTGCGGGTGGCGCTCACCAGGCGGGGCGCCAAGCTGGCCGAGGAGTTCTACGCCGAGACCTGCCGCCGCGTCGAGGTGCTGGCCACGGGGCTCGCCCCCGGGGAGCGCGACACGCTCGCCGCGCTGCTGGGCCGGGTCGTGACGGACAACAAGGTGCCCACCGTCTTCCTGTGACGAGTTGCAGTTCGTGACACGAACTAATATTGTTCGTGTCACGAACTTGCCGATGGCGTACGCCTGGCGAACCTTCAGGGAAAGGCAGACCATTGTCCCCACGTGACGTCGTCTTCGGTTTCGGCGCGCATCCCAGCACCGACGACATACCAGAGCTGCTGCGCACGGCCCAGCAGGCCGACCGCGACGGGCTCGACCACTTCACCCTGTTCGACCATCCCTACGCCGGCGGGTGGCTGGACGCCTACGCCGCGCTCGGCTTCGTCCTCGGCCGCACCGAGCACATCACCGGGCTCGTCAACGTCACCAATCTGCCGACGCGGCCCGCTCCCATGCTGGCCAGGACGGTGACGTCGCTGTCGGCGCTGTCGGGCGGCCGGGTCGTGCTCGGCCTGGGCGCGGGCGGGCGGTGGGATCGCATCGCCGATATGGGGGTGCCGCCGCTGTCACCGGGCGCGGCCGTGGACGCCTTCGAGGAGGCGATCGTGCTGGTCAAGCTGCTGTCCGGCGGCGGCGCTCCGGTCACCTACCAGGGCGACCACTACCAGGTGCGCCACATCGAGCCCGCCCCGGTGGCCGCGCCGCCGGTGTGGACCGGGTCGGTCGGCCCGAAGTCCCTGGCCGCCACCGGCCGGGTGGCCGACGGCTGGATCCCCGGCCACGCGTCGGACTGGCTCAGCGAGCGATACCTGTCCTCGCGGCCCGTCATCGACGAGGCGGCGGCGTCCGCCGGCCGCGATCCGAGCGAGATCCGCACCGTCTTCAACTTCCCCGGCCGCATCACCGACCGGCCACTGCCCGCCACCCGCGACCACGACGGCCGCTGGATCGGCGGTTCCACCGACCAGTGGATCGAGGAGCTGACCGGGGCGGTGCTGGAGCACGGCGCGTCGGGTTTCACGCTCTTCGCCGTCGGCGAGGACATCCTCGACCGCACCGTGCTGGCCCGCTGGGCCCAGGAGATCGCCCCGGCCGTACGCGAGGCGATCGCGACATAACCGCCTCGTCAGGCCAGGTTGACAGCGGCGCTCTGTCAATCTAGCCTGACAGCGTGGACATGGGAGAACTGTCGGAGCGCATCAAGTCCAACGACCCCGCCCTCGGGCTGCGCGCGGTAGGCGCGCTGCACCGGCTGGCCGAGCAGGTCGAGGCCGCCTCGGTCGCGCTGGCCAGGGAGCAGGGCTGGACGTGGGAGCAGATCGGTGACGCGCTCGGCATGTCGCGCCAGTCGGTACACGCCAAGTACGGAAAGTGAGGCTCGTCATGTTCGGATTGGACAAGAGCCCGTTCGCGGTCGCCGTCAAGGCGGCCATGGACGAGGCGAGACAGCGCGGCGACCGCCGCATGGGCACCGAGCATCTGCTCCTGGGCCTGCTGCGTGACCCGTCGGGCCCGCCGGCCCGCGCCCTGGGCGTGGACGCGCGCACCGCACGGGCCGCCCTGGCCTCGCTCGACCGGGCCGCGCTGCGGGCGATCGGCCTCGACCCCGGCGACACCCCGCCGGGGGGCACGCGCAAGCACCCGCCGATCCCGGGCACCGCGCTGACGTCGGGCGCACGGGCGGTCATCAACCAGGCGGTCAAGGCGACCGACCGAAAGTCCAGAGACCGCACCGGGCCGGCCGCCCTGCTGCGGGCGCTGCTGGACCAGCGGCACCCCGACCCGGCGGCCGCCCTCATCGACCACCTCCACCTCGACCGCACCACCGTCCGCACTCGCCTCGAATCCTGAAAGCACAGGGCCGAACCAAGGGGATCCGCGCCCGCCTGGAGGCCGAGAGCTGAGCCGGAGGGATCCGCACCCGCCGGGAGGTCTGGGGCCGGTCTCGGAGAATACGTCCGGGGGTGTAGGGCGGGAGGCTTCGAGCACTCCCCTGGGCGGATGGTGAGACGGGCCCGGGGTCCGATTCGTGACGTGTCTGCTGCGGCGAACCTTGGAGGTACGTCAAGGAGGAGACATGAACACTTTCGCACACGCGGGCTTCTGGCCCGTCATCCCGCTCATCTGGGGCCTGTTCTGGGTCGCCGTCGTGGCCTTCGGCCTGTGGGCCTGGCGGAAAAAAGGCCAGGGCGACCGTACGCACGCCCCGGCTACGGCGTCGGCGGAGCAGATTCTCGCCGAGAGGTACGCACGCGGCGAGATGAGCGATGACGAGTACTTCGAGAAGATGTCGGTCCTGAAGGGCGCGGCCTCGTAAACGGCACCCTGGGTCAGGGAACTGTAACTATTCGCGTTCGGCGAGCGCCGATACGTTCCTTGTGAGGACCCTTTACGAGAAGAAGTGGGGCGAGGGATGCGGGCGATCGCCAGGTTCTGCGGCCGGCACGGTGACGGCCGCCCCGGCCGGACGCAGGCCCGCTGACCGTGCAGGCGACAGCTCTGCTCGCCAGCGGCCTGGCGGCCGGGCTGGTGGCGGGGACCGCGTCGTGCACGGCCGTGCAGGGCGGCCTGCTCATGGGGCTGACCACCCGCGCCGCGGGCCGCACCAGCGATCCGGTCGTGCTGGCCTGGTTCCTCGCGGGCAGGCTCGCCTCCTACTCCGCCGTCGGCGCTCTGCTCGGCCTGCTCGGGGCGGCCGTCAAGCCGCCGCCGGCGCTCCGGGCGGTGCTGCTGGTGGCGGCGGGCGTCATGGTGATCGCCTTCGCGGTCGGCCTGCTACGCCGCACCGGCTGCGACTCACCCGGGCGGGCGTTGCCCGGCCTGGCCGCGCCGCTGCTGGGGGCGGCGACGATCCTGGTGCCCTGCGGGGTGACGATCGGCATGGAGCTGATCGCCGTCTCCAGTGGTTCGCCGCTGGCGGGCGCGGCGGTGATGGCCGGGTTCGTGCTCGGCACCACCCCGGCCCTCGCGCTGCTCGGCTATCTGCTGCGGCGCGTCTCACGTACCAGAATGTCGAAGGTGGCGGCGGTGGTCGCCATCGCGGCCGGGGTGTGGACGATCGGGTCGGGGGTCAGTCTGGGCGGCTGGTTGCCCGCCACCGCGACGACCGAGCCCGGCACGTCGGCGAGCCCGATCGTCACCATCTGGGCCACCAGCGACGGCTACCGGCCGGCGGCCGTGGCGGCGCCCGCCGGGGTGCCCGTCGAGGTGGTGTTCAAGGTGGTGGACCGGGGGTGCACGGACACGGTCGTGATCGACGGGCGGGACCTCGCCCTGCCGGCCACGGTGCGGCTGCCCGCGCAGCCTCCGGGGTCGCTGCGTTACGCCTGCGGGATGGGCATGTTCACCGGGTTCATCAAGTTCTCCTGAACGGCTCGGCGATTACGGTTCGCATCCGAGTGATTACATGCCACCCTGTGGCCATGGCCAGGTGGGAAGGTGAGGTGGCGCTGCCGGCCGTCCCGGCGCCACGTGTGGGAGACGAGGCCGAGCTGCTGATGGCGGCGCAGGCCGGGGACGTGCAGGCCGCGCACCGGCTCGGCCGGCTCTACGCCCAGCGCGGCGACCGCGCGGCGGCCCGGCACTGGTGGGAGCGGGCCGCGGCGGGCGGCAACCTCGACAGCGCCTACAACCTCGGCATCTGGCACGAGAAGCACGGCAGCCTGGACAACGCCGTCGCCTGGTACGAACGGGCCGCCGGCGCCGGCGACGCGGAGGCCGCGGTCAATCTCGCCACGCTCCTGCTGGAGCAGCGCGGCGACGTCGAACAGGCCAGAAGCTGGTACGAGATCGCCGCCCAGCAGGGTTCGCGGGCCGGAGCCCGCAGGCTCGCGCTGATGTGCGAGGACACCGGCGAGACCTCGGCCGCGCGGGAGTGGCATCGCGCGGCGGCCGCCGCCGGGGACGCCTCCTCCGCGCACGACGCGGGCTTCCTGGCCTACGCGTGCGGGCACGAGGAGGAGACCGTGCACTGGTGGGAGTGCGCGGCGCAGAGCGGCCACGCCGACTCGGCGTACTGCCTGGGGCTGTTCCTGCAGGCCAGCCGCGACCCGGAGGGCGCCGAAGCCTACTATCGGCTGTCCGCCAAGAGCGAGCATCCCGGTGCGGCGTCCCAGCTCGGCGGCATCGCGCTGTCCCGGCGCGACCTGCGCAGCGCACGGGCCTGGTACGAACAGGCCGCGGGCGCCGGTCGGCTGGAGGACCAGCGGATGGCCGGGTTCGTGTGCGTGGAGCTCGGTGACGCCAGGGGCGCGAGCCACTGGTTCGGCAGGGGCGCGGCCGGCGGGGACGCGGAGTCGGCGTTCAACTTCGGGTTGCTGCTCATCGCCGAGTTCGGCGATCTGGGCGGCGGGCAGCACTGGTTCCGGCAGGCGGCGCTGGCCGGGCACCACGGGGCCGCCGTGGAGCTGGGCGGGCTGCTGTCGGCGGCGGGCCGGCGGAGCGAGGCGGAGGAGTGGCTGGCCGACCCGCCGCCGCCCACCTGGGACCGGCCCGCCGAGCCGGAGCTGATGGCGCGGGCCGAGCTGGCCGCGGCCGCCACCGGCCGCCGGGGCGGCGTCGCGCTGGCCGTGCCGGAGCTGGCCGAGATCCTCGGCACCTGGGACCTGGTGACCAGGCCGCTGCACGACCACGCGGACGTGATCGACTGGCTGGTGAACCAGAGCCGGCTGCATGCCAGCGCCGTCGAGCACCTGGCCTCGGTGCGCGGCACCCTGCTCCGGCCGGGCAGCGGCCCGTGGCCGAGCCCCGGCGAGGTGCGGCACGTGCTGACCACGGCCAGGGAGCTGCGCCGCCGCCTCGGCCCGTCCGGCGCGAGACACGGCGGCAGGGGCACCCCTCGCCCCCGCTGACGCCCCACGCCGCAGAAGCCCCACGCCGCTGAGGCCGTACGCCGCAGAAGCCTCACGCCGCTGAGGCCCCACGCGGTACGACCTGCGGCCGTTGCCGCGCGGGGGCGTCAGGCGGCCAGGACGTCGGCCGCCGGGGTGAAGGGGAGGCGGAGTGCCTGGGCGACCGGCTCGTTGGTGAGGGCGCCGGCATGGGTGTTGAGGCCGCCCGCGAGGCCCGCGTCCTTGCGCAGCGCCTGCTGCCAGCCCAGTTCGGCGAGGGCGATCACGTACGGCAGGGTCGCGTTGGTCAGCGCGTAGGTGGAGGTGTTGGGCACCGAGCCGGGCATGTTGGCCACGCAGTAGAAGAGCGAGTCGTGCACCCGGTAGGTGGGCTCGGCGTGCGTGGTGGGGCGCGAGCCCTCGAAGCAGCCGCCCTGGTCGATGGCGATGTCGACGAGCACGGAGCCCGGCTTCATCCGGGCCACCAGCTCGTCGCTGACCAGCGTCGGGGCCTTGGCGCCGGGGATCAGCACCGCGCCGATCACCAGGTCGGCCCGCAGCACCTCCTGCTCGATCGCGTACGCCGTGGAGACCAGCGTGGTGAGGCGGCCCTGGTAGACGGCGTCGATGAAGCGCAGCCGGTCGACGTCGGTGTCGAGGACGGTGACCTGGGCGCCCATGCCGACCGCGATCTGCGCCGCGTTCAGGCCGGAGACGCCGCCGCCGATCACGACCACCCGGGCGGGGGCGACGCCCGGCACGCCGCCGGGCAGAATGCCGCGACCGCCGTTGAAGCGCATCAGGTTGTAGGCGCCGACCTGCGGGGCCAGCCGGCCCGCGACCTCGGACATCGGCGCGAGCAGCGGCAGCGACCGGCCCACCTGCACGGTCTCGTACGCGATGGCGGTGGTCCTGGCGGCGAGCAGGGCGTCGGTGCACGGGCGGGAGGCGGCCAGGTGGAGGTAGGTGAACAGCACCAGGCCCTCACGCAGCCGGTGGTACTCCTCGGCGATCGGCTCCTTGACCTTGAGCACGAGGTCGGCCTCGCCCCACACGGCGTCGGCGCTGCCGCGGATCTTCGCCCCGGCGGCGAGATACTCCTCGTCCGTGATCTGCGAGCCGAGGCCCGCCCCTCGTTCTACGGTGACGTCGTGGCCGTGACCGACCAGTTCGTGTACTCCGGCCGGGGTGACCGCGACGCGGTATTCGTGGTTCTTGACCTCGGCCGGCACGCCTATCTTCATGGCGATGTTCCCTTTCGGCGAAAAAAATTGTCCGGTACGGCGTGCCGTACCGGACAGGTGTTCAGAGCCGCGCCCACGCCTCGGTGAGCACCGTGCGGAGGATCGACTCGATCTCGTCGAACTCCTTCGGTCCGGCGATGAGCGGGGGCGCGAGCTGGATGACGGGGTCGCCGCGGTCGTCGGCCCGGCAGTAGAGGCCGGCGTCGAACAGCGCCTGCGACAGATAGCCGCGCAGCAGCCGCTCGGACTCCTCGGCGGTGAACGTCTCCTTGGTGGCCTTGTCCTTGACCAGCTCGATGCCCCAGAAGTAGCCGGAGCCGCGCACGTCGCCGACGATCGGCAGGTCCTTGAGGCTTTCGAGGGTGGCCTGGAAGACCGGCTCGTTCTTGGTGACGTGGCCGAGCAGGTCCTCGCGCTCGAAGATGTCGAGGTTGGCCAGCGCCACGGCGGCGGAGACGGGATGGCCGCCGAAGGTGTAGCCGTGGGCGAACATCTCCTCGCCGCTCTTGAACGGCTCGAACAGCCGGTCGTGCGCGATCATCGCCCCGATCGGGGAGTAGCCGCTGGTCATGCCCTTGGCGCAGGTGATGATGTCCGGCACGAAGTCGAACTTCTCGCCGCCGAACATGGTGCCGAGGCGGCCGAAGGCGCAGATGACCTCGTCGGAGACGAGCAGCACGTCGTAGGTGTCGCAGATCTCGCGCAGCCGCTGCCAGTAGCCGGGAGGCGGCGGGAAGCAGCCGCCCGCGTTCTGCACCGGCTCGGCGAAGACGGCGGCCACCGTGTCGGGGCCCTCCATCTCGATCGCGCGGGCCACCCGGTCGGCGGCCCAGATGCCGTACTGCTCGGGGGTCATGCCCGCGATGCCGCTGATCTCTTCGGCGCGGTAGTGGTTGGTGTTGGGGACCCGGATCGAACCGGGCACGAGCGGCTCGAACATCTGCTTGAACGCCGGGATGCCGGTGATCGACAGGGCGCCCTGCGGGGTGCCGTGGTAGGCGATCTCGCGGCTGATGACCTTGTGCTTGAGCGGCTTGCCGATGAGCTTGTAGTACTGCTTGGCCAGCTTCCAGGCGGATTCGACCGCCTCGCCGCCTCCGGTGGTGAAGAAGACCCGGTTGAGGTCACCGGGCGCCAGGCTCGCCAGGCGCTGCGCCAGCTCGGCCGCCTTGGGGTGGGCGTAGGACCACAGGGGGAAGAAGGCGAGCTCCTGCGCCTGCTTGGCGGCGGCCTCGGCCAGCTCGGCCCGCCCGTGACCGACCTGGACGACGAACAGCCCGGCCAGGCCGTCGAGGTAGCGCTTGCCGTGGATGTCGTAGATGTAGGAGCCCTCGCCGCGGACGATGGTCGGGATCTCCGCCTGCCGATGGGCGCTGTGCCTGGTGAAGTGCAACCACAGGTTGTCCTGAGCTGCCTTCAGGACGTCGTTTTCCGGCTGCGTCATGTGTATCTTCCCTTGCGTCTGACCTGCCCCACAGTCTGCATCTTCACCTGGCCTTTGCCAAGCGAATGCGTCGCGAGTCTCCACAAGAAAACCGAGATCCGCAGCCCTGGCATGTAACCACTACGAAATCCGCAGGTAGATTTGCGCGCGGGTCATCCCGATTCACGCACTGTGAAACCCTGTGTGATCCAATGAGACGTTGACCATCGCGAACGACCCCGGGGGACCTTCCCGTGACGCCTGACCAGATCGAGAGTGCCGTACAGGCTGGAATGCCGCAGTCCGTGGAGGAGCTGAAGCGCCTGGCCGCGATCCCCTCCGTGGCCTTTCCCGGACACCCCGAGGAGGCCGTGCACGCCGCCGCGGCGGCGACCGAGGAGCTGCTGCGCAGCACGGGACTGACGCGCGTCCAGCGGATCCCCGTCGAGGGCAGCTTCCCCGCCGTCTACGGCGAGGCGCCCGCCCCGCCCGGCATGCCGACCGTCCTGCTGTACGCCCACTACGACGTGCAGCCGGCCGGTGACCTCGCCGCCTGGCGGACGCCGCCGTTCGAGCCGACGCTGGTCGACGGGAAGCTGTACGGCCGTGGGGTGGCCGACGACAAGTCCGGCATCATCTCGCACGTCACCGCGCTGCGCGTCTTCCAGGGCCGCTTCCCCGTCGGCATCAAAGTCATCGTCGAGGGCCAGGAGGAATACGCCGGCGAGCGCCTCGAAGCCTTCGTCGAGCGCAACCCCGAGCTGCTGCGGGCCGACGCCATCGTGGTGGCCGACACCGGCAACCCGCGCGTCGGCGACCCGGCCGTCACCACGTCGCTGCGCGGGATGGCGGCCTTCACCATGGAGGTGCGCAGCCTGCGCGAGTCGCTGCACAGCGGCTCCTTCGGCGGCGCCGCCCCCGACGCGCTGGCCGCGCTGATGCGCATGGTGACCGCGCTGCACGACGACAACGGCGACATCCGCGTGCCCGGCCTGCCGCGCGGCAGGTTCCTCGGCCAGGGGCCGGCGGAGGAGGAGTTCCGCCGGACGGCGGGAGTGCTGGACGGCGTCTCGCTGGTCGGCTCCGGCTCGCTGGCCGACCGCCTCTGGGCTTCCTACGCGATCACCGTGACGGGCCTGGACGTGCCCTCGGTCTCCGGCGCCATCAACGCCGTGCAGCCCGTGGCCCGCGCCCGCGTCACGGTCCGCATCCCGCCGGCCGGCGACCCCAAGACCACGGTCAACGCGGTGGTGGAGTTCCTGCGCCAGGTCGCGCCCTGGGGGGTGCAGACCTCGTTCGGGGACTTCACGGTCGGCTCGGGCTTCCAGGCGGACTCCGGCGGCAAGGCCCGCGCGGCGCTCAACCGCGCCATGGAGCGCGCCTTCGGCCGCCCGCCCAGGGACGTGGGCGCCGGCGGGTCGATCCCGCTGGTCAACACGCTGCTCAAGCAGTTCCCCGCAGCGGAGATCCTGCTGTTCGGCGCGGAGGACGAGGACGCCGCCATCCACGCGCCCAACGAGCGGCTGGACCTGGAGGAACTGCGCCGGATCGCCACCGCCGAGGCGCTCTTCCTGCATGAGCTCAGCCAGCCCTCGGCGCTGGGCGTCTGACCTCGGCCGTCAGATCGCAGGGCGCGGAAACAGCTTCACGAAGCGCCCTGCCATCTGACGGTCGCCCTCCACCATGCCGGAGTCGAGCCGGGCCCCGGTGAAGACCAGCGCCCGCAGCGTGTCGGCGTCGGTGCGCAGCACCGCGTCGGCGGGGGTGCGCAGCACCGCGTCGGCGGGGGTGGCGCCCGGCTCGGCCCGGCGGAGCGTGAGCCGGCCGCCCGACACCGCCGCCAGGAAGCTCTGCTCGCCCAGCCTCAGCTCCACCCGCCCCGCGAAGTCGCCGGCCGCCTCGGGGTCGAAGGTGGACTTGAGCGCGTACATCAGCGCGTCCACGCTCAACGGCTTCGCCGAGCGCAGCGGCGCCCGGCTCCCCCAGCGGGCCAGCGCGAGCACGACCGGCTCCAGCTCGTAGCCCCGGTCCGTCAGCTCGTAGACCTGGCTCGCGGCCGGCGGGGGCAGCTTGCGGCGACGGACGATCCCGGACTCCTCAAGCTCGCGCAGCCGCTGGGACAGCACGTTCTGGCTCGCGCCCGGCAGGCCGGCCCGCAGGTCGGTGAAGCGTTTGGGACCCAGCAACAGCTCCCGGACGATCAGCAGCGCCCACCGCTCGCCGACGTGGTCGAGCGCGCGGGCGATGCCGCACGGGTCGTCATAGGTCCTCATGGAGCCACCTTGTCATGTCGCACCATCTAGTCCTAAGTTAGGACCAACAAGGGAAAGGGGTCCCATGACCGCGCTCGACTCATTGCCGCAGGGGGACGTCAGGCTGCTGGAGCACCCGGTGGCGCGGCGGCTGCTCGTCTCCACGGAGCTGGCCCGGGTGGCCTACGTCGCCTCCGACGGCACGCCGCGCGTCTACCCGACGCTGTTCCACTGGACCGGCGAGGAGCTGGTGATGGCGACGTTCGCCGGAGCCGCCAAGATCCCCGCACTGCGGGCCAGGCCCGACGTCGCCATCACCATCGACGTCAACGCCATGCCGCCCGAGGTGCTGCTGATCCGCGGCCGGGCGGAGGTGACGGACGTCGATGGCGTCGTGCCGGAGTACGCACTGGCCCATTACCGCTACTCGGGCCCCGAGCAGGGGGCCAAGATCGTGGCGGAGGCCGACCAGCCGGGCGTCCGGATGGCCCGCATCGCGGTCAGGCCGTCCTGGGTGGGCGTGCTCGACTTCCAGAGCCGACTGCCCGGCCCGCTGGCCGGGAAGGATTGAGGCATGGATCTGCCGACCGACGCACCGGGATGTCGTACGTGCGGCGGATGCTGCTGCCCAGTTTGCGCAGGTCGGCGCCGTAGACGTGCACGGACACCCCGGTCACCGCGCTGGTGTTGCGCACCTGGTGGATGTCGCCGGGCGGCGCGAAGCCGCTGACCTCGCCGGGCCGGTTCTCCGCGTGCCCGATCTCGACGAGGTGGTCGCCCTCGTCACGGTAGAGGGTCTCGTACTCGATGCCGCTGAGGATGCCGAACGTGCACCAGGACACGTGGTCGTGGATCACCGTCTCCTGGCCGGGGCGCCACACGACGGCGGCGATGGAGAAGTCGTCCTGGGCGTGCAGCACGTGGGAGACGTACCCGTCGGGTGAGCCCGCGCGCTCCTGCTCGGTGAGGAGGTCCTCGGCGGGGAGCCGCTCGCGCAGCAGGACGGCCACGGCGTCCGCGGCCTCCTGGAGTCCTGGGCGGCGGGCCGTGATCTCGGCGATGCCGGACACGAGCTCAGCCAGGCCCGGCCTGCGGATGGAAGCGACCGTTTTCATGGCATCTCTCCTCGAAGAACCTCTTTCCTCCTACGGTCCTCTCTCTTCACCGATAGGTCCAACAGAAGTTATTGGGCTTACCCATAGATACGATTGATAGATGCTCGATGTCGTACGGCTCCGCGTCCTGCTCGCCGTGGCGCGCCGGGGCTCGCTCACCGCCGCCGCCAAGGAGTTGCACTACTCCCAGCCGTCGGTCAGTCACCACCTCGCCCGGCTGGAGGCCGAGACCGGGGCCAAGCTGGTCCAGCGTGCCGGGCGCGGCATCCGGCTGACCGAGGCCGGCCGGCTGCTCGCCGACCGGGCGGCGGACATCATCGGCAGGCTCGACGACGCCGCCGAGGAGCTCGCCTCGCACGTCGGGCTGCGCTCCGGGCGGGTGCGGCTGGCGGCCTTCCCCTCGGCGCTGGGCACCTTCGTGCCCAAGACGGCCATGCGGCTGGCCCTGGACCATCCAAATCTGCGGCTGGAGATCACCGAGACCGAGCCGCCCGAGGCGCTCAGGCTGCTGCGAGCGGGGCGGGTGGACGTCGCGGTGATGTTCCGCTACGACGACACCGCACCGGAGGACAACGGCATCCAGATGATCCACCTCCTCGACGACCCCAGCTACCTGATCCAGCCCGCGCAGCCACGGGGCAGGCACCCCGAACCCCAGCATTCCGAACCCCAGCATTCCGAGAGCCGGCCCTCCGAGCCCTCACATCAGGAGCGACCGGGCCGCGTCGGGCATCGGCCGCAATTGGCCGGGCATGCGGAGGCGGCCTGGATCGCCGGGTGTGACCGTTGCCGGCTGCATCTGCTCGACATCTGCGCCAAGGCCGGGTTCGCGCCGCGGATCACCTTCACCAGTGACGACATCGTGGCCGTGCAGGCGCTGGTGGCGGCCGGGATGGGGATCACCGTGCTGCCGGGGCTGGCGCTGCGCGCGCACCGCCACCCCGACGTGTCGGCGGACCTGATCCCCGGCTCCACCAGGCACGTCCACGCCGCCGTCCACGGCGACCCGCCCCACCCGCCGGCCACCCAGGCACTGCTGTCGGCGCTGCGGGAAAGCCTTTGACGCCGCTCGTACGATGAGGCCATGCCGGATCTCACAACGCTCATGCTCTTCTGCGCGGCCACACTCGCCCTGCTGCTCGTGCCGGGGCCCGCGGTGCTGTTCATCGTCACCCGCAGCGTCGCCCAGGGCAGGTCGGCGGGGCTGATCTCGGTGCTCGGCGTGCACGCGGGATCGCTGGTGCACGTGGCCGCCGCCACGCTCGGCATCAGCGCGCTGCTGGCGGCGTCCGCGACGGCCTTCACCGTGGTCAAGTACGCCGGCATCGCCTACCTGGTCTGGCTCGGCGCGCGCAAACTGCTGCGGCGGGGCGGCGGCGACGAGGCAGTGGAGTTGCCCGTGCACTCCCGGCGGCGGATGTTCTGGGAGGGGTTCGTGGTCAACGTGCTCAACCCCAAGACCGCGATCTTCTTCCTGGCCTTCCTGCCGCAGTTCACCGACGCCGCGATCGGGCCCATCGCCCCGCAGATGCTGCTGCTCGGCCTGCTCTGGGTGGTGCTCGGGATGGCCAGCGACGGCACCTACGCGATGCTCGCCGCCACGCTGGCCGGGCGCGTACGCCGCTCGGCGACGGCCCGGCGGCGGCTCGACATCGGCACCGGCCTGGTCTATCTCGGCCTGGCCGCCTGGCTCACAGGCGAGAAGGCCTGACCTGCCGGCCGCCTCCTTGGCTCACGGCTGAGACGGCTTGGCTCTGCCGACCATTTCCTTGGCCCATCTGTAGTCGGCCTTGCCGGCCGGGGAGCGGACCATTTCGGCCACGAAGACGTACGTGCGCGGCACCTTGTAGCCCGACAGCAGGCGCCTGCAGTGCGCGTCCAGGTCGGCGTCGGTGACGCCGGAGCCGGGGCGGGGCTCGACCACGGCCGCCACCCTGCTCCCCCACCGCTCGTCCGGCACGCCGGTCACCACCGCGTCGAAGACGGCGGCGTGACCCTTGAGCACCGCCTCCACCTCCTCGGGGTAGACCTTCTCGCCGCCGGTGTTGATGCACTGCGAGCCCCGGCCGAACACGGTGACCGTGCCGTCCTCCTCGACCCTGGCCAGGTCGCCGGTGAGCAGCCAGCGGGTGCCGTCGTCGGCGGTGACGAAGGTACGGGCGGTCTTGTCCGGGTCGTTGTAGTAGCCGAACGCGATCCGTCCCGACTTGGCCAGCGTGCCCACCTCGCCGGAGCCGGGCTTGACGGGCCGTAACCGCTCGTCGACCACGGCCAGGCCGGAGGTGGCGTTCGGCTGGTAGCGCAGGCCCTTCTCGGGGCTGGATCCGGCCACGCCGGAGGCGGTGTAGCCGGATTCGGTGGAGCCGAAGTTGTCGAGGATCATCACGTTCGGCAGCAGTTCCTGCAGCCGGTCGCGGACCGCGCCCGTCAGGATGGCACCGGTGGAGCTGACCACGATCAGCGACGAGACGTCGTAGGAGCCCCCGGCGAGCGCCTCGGCCAGCGGCCTGGCCATCGCGTCGCCGGTGATGTTCAGGGTGAGCACCCGCTCCCGCTCGATGGTCCGCCACACCTCGTCGGCCTCGAACTTGCGCACGTAGACCATGGTGCCGCCCATCCACCAGGTGATGAACGTGGCCATCTGCGCGGCGCCGTGCATCAGCGGCGGGGCGGCCATCATGGTCAGCGGGCCCGCCTTGACGGCCTCGTCGATCACTTCCTGCGGGGTGGCGCGCGGCTGGCCGTACGGGTTTCCGCCGCCGAAGGCCATGAACAGGTCCTCGGCGTGCCACATGGCGCCCTTGGGCATGCCGGTGGTCCCGCCGGTGTAGATGATGTAGACGTCCTGGCCGGACCGCTTCTCGAAGCCGCGCCCCGGGCTTCCGGCTCGCAGCGCCTCCTCGTACGGCACCGCCCCCGGGACGATCGACGGGCCGCCCACCGCGATCAGGTGGTCGAGCCCCGGGGTCTCCGGCACGACCGCGGCCACCCGCGCGTCGAACTCCACGTCGTAGACCAGCGCCTGGATCTGGGAGTCGCGGTAGAGGTAGAGCAGTTCGGCCTCGACGTAGCGGTAGTTCACGTTGACGGGCACGGCCCGGATCTTCAGCGCGGCGAGCAGGGCGGCGACGTACTCGATGCCGTTGTACAGGTGGATGCCGACGTGATCGCCGGGCCGGATGCCCCGGTCCAGCAGGTAGTGGGCGAGCCGGTCGGCCTCGGCGTCGAGTTCGGCGTACGTACGGCGCTCGCTGTCGCAGATCACGGCCGGCCGCTCCCCGATGGCGTCCGCGAGCCCTTCGAACAGGTCAGCGTGATTGAACTCCATGAGGCGCCATCCCTTTCGTCCAGGGCATACGGGTCAGGGTCTGTCTCGTCCGACGATCCACATCGCGAAGAACTGGGCGCCGCCGCCGTAGGCGTGACCGAGCGCGAGCCGGGCGCCGTCCACCTGGTGCTCGCCCGCCATCCCGCGCACCTGCAGCGCGGCCTCGGCGAACCTGATCAGCCCGGACGCCCCGATCGGGTTGCTCGACAGCACCCCGCCGGAGGCGTTCCACGGGGTGTCGCCATCGAGCGCGGTGGCCCCCGACTCGGTGACCTTCCATCCCTCGCCTTCGGCGACGAACCCCAGGTTCTCCAGCCACATCGGCTCGTACCAGGAGAAGGGGACGTACACCTCGGCCACGTCGATCTGCCGTCGCGGGTCGGTGACGCCCGCCTGCCGGTAGACGTCGGCCGCGCAGTCCTTGCCCGCCTGCGGGTTGACCGTGTCGCGCCCGGCCCGGAAGATCGGCTCCGAGCGCATGGCGGCGCCGTGCACCCAGGCCGGGGTGCCGGTGACGGCCCGCTCCGAGGACAGGACCAGCGCGCAGGCGCCGTCGCTGGACGGGCAGGTCTCCAGGTAGCGGATCGGCTCCCAGAGCATGGGCGTCGACTCGACCATCTTCCGGTCGATGCCGGGGATGCGCAGGTGGGCGTACGGGTTCTTGAGCGCGTTGAGCCGGTCCTTGACCGCCACCAGCGCGCCGATGTGCTCGGGGGCGCCGGTTCTGCGCATGTACTCCCTGATGTGCGGCGCGAAGTAGCCGCCCGCGCCCACCACCAGCGACGAGCTGAACGGCAGGTGCGTCGACAGGGCCCAGGTGGCGTTGGACTCCGACTGTTTCTCGAAGGCCACCACCAGCACCCGATCGTGCACGCCGCCCTGGATGAGCCCGGCGCCGACCAGGGCGGTGGACCCGCCGACGCTGCCCGCGGTGTGCACCCGCATCATCGGCTTGCCCGCCGCGCCGAGCGCGTCGGCCAGGTAAGCCTCGGGCATCATGATGCCCTCGAACAGGTCGGGGGCCTTGCCGATGACGACCGCGTCGATGTCGGCGAAGGTGAGCCCGGCGTCGTCGAGCGCGCGCAGGGCGGCCTCGCGCACCAGGCCGGCGATCGAGACGTCCCGGCGTTTGGACGTGTAGTGCGTCTGCCCGACCCCGATCACGGCGCAGCGTTCGGCCATCATGCCTCCAGGACGGTGACGAGGTTGTGCTGCAGGCAGGGTCCGCCGGCGGCGTGGCCGACGGTGCGCCGGGCGGTGCCGTCGTGGATGCGGCGGGCCGCCTCGCCGATGCGGATGAGGCCGGTGGCCATCACCGGGTTGGCCGCCAGCGGGCCGCCCGACGGGTTGATCACCGTGTCGTCCGGCAGCTCCAGGGCCTGGCGGAGGATCACCTCCTCGTGGGCGAACTGGGCGTGCAGTTCGGCCACCTCGACCGGACCCTTGCCGACTCCCGCGGCCCGGGCGGCGTCGGCCGCCGACGCCGAGCGGGACAGGTCCCGCATCCCCAGATAGTGGGGTTCGATGCGGTGCGCGATGCCGGTGATGTACGCCGGGGTGGCGCACAGCCGCTCGGTCAGGTCCCCGGCCGCCAGCACCACCGCGGCCGCGCCGTCGGTGATCGGCGCGACGTCCGAGGTCTTGAGCGGCTCGACGGCGAACCCGTCCGGGATCTGTTCGGGCAGGTCCAGCGCGAACGGGTTGCGCCTGCCGTCGGCCCGGCTGCGCCGGACGATCTCGTCCAGCTCCTTGCGGTCGGCGCCGGTGGCCGAGGCCTGCAGGGCGGCGAAGGAGAGCCGGTCCAGGCCGAGCGGAGCCAGGTAGTAGGGGTCGAGCTGGAGCGTCATGATCTCGGCCAGGTCGCCGAGCGACGACTTGCCGAAGCCGTACACCAGGGCGGTGTCCACGTCGCCGTGCTGCAGCCGCACCCACGCCTCGTACAGCGCCCACGCGCCGTCCATCTCCACGTGGCTCTCCGAGATCGGCGGCCAGGCGCCGAGCGCGTCGAGCGCGGAGACGAACGAGAACGGCGCGCCGGCCAGGTAGTCGCAGCTCCCCGAGCAGGTGAAGCCGAAGCGGGTCAGCCCGGTGCGCTCCTTGACCTCGTTGATCACCGGCAGGATCAGCTCGACCTCGCCGACGCCGGTGTCGTGTCCGGTGTGCTCGGTCTGCGCGAAGGCGACGACCGCCACCCGTCTCATCGCACCCCTGCTCTCATCGCGCCCCTGCTCATCGCACCTCAGCTCTCATCACAGCTCCACGTCGGGCTCGCCGGTGGGTGCGAACCACCGGATGTTCGCCATGGACAGCGTCCGCTCGCTCTCGGGCAGCCACTCCGCCCGGACGCGCATGCCCTGCCGTACCTCGTGGGCGGGGACGCCGCCCACCAGGCTGATCATGGGCACGTCGCTGCCGTCGAGCAGGATGTACGCCGAGACGAAGGGGACTTCGGGGGCGCGCGGGTCGGGCAGATTGTTGATCGCGAAGGTGGTGATGGTGCCGGTGTCGGGCAGCTCGACCTGTTCGGCCATGGGGATGCCGCATTCGGGGCAGGACAGCCGGTAGGGGACGTACACCTTGGCGCAGCCGCCGCAGCGGCCTCCCACGAAGACGCCGCGCCTGACGCCTTCGAGGAAGACCTGCAGCGCCCCGCCCGCCTGCAGCCGGTACACGGTCCGCACAGGCGAAACGATCGTGGTGACCTCAGCAACGAAGCACGAAATATCGGTTATGTGGCCAGTACGGTCGCCGCGCCAGACCGGCCACACCCGGGTGCCGGCGGCGATCGCCTTGGGGTTGCCCGCGTCCACCGCGTGCACCAGCGTGGTGTCCGCGCCGTCCAGCTCGATCAGCGCCCAGGCGAAGGGCCGGTCCAGCGGATGGGCCGGGCGCGGCTCGGCCACCCAGGCCCAGGCCCGGACCGTCCCGGCCGGCCCCACCTCGACGTACTCGCCGGTCACCGCGTCACCGGTGGCAGGGTCGTACTCAAGGGGCGGGACCAGCACCTTGCCGCCGGCCGTGCGCACGCCCACGATGCGCCCGCCACGCAGCTCGGTCAGGAACCGGCCGATCACCGGCCCGGTGGTGCGCGTGTAGCCGCCGGGGAACTCCAGCACGTGCTCCGCGCTCAGCCCGCCTTCAGATGGCACGATCGCGACCTTCCCAGTAAGGGGCCCGGAGTTTGCGTTTGAGCAGCTTGCCGTTGGGTTCGCGGGGCATCTCCGCGATGAAGTCGATCGTCCGGGGCCACTTCATCTTCGACAGCCGCCCTTCCAGCGAGGCGAGGATCTCCGCGGCGAGCTCCGGGCCGGGCGGCGAGCCGAGGGCCGGCTCCACCACGGCCTTGATCTGCTCGCCCCACTCCTCGTCCGGGATGCCGAACACGGCCACGTCCGCGACCTTGGGGTGGATCATGATCTCGTTCTCGATCTCGGCCGGGTAGATGTTCGCGCCACCGGAGATGATCATGTCGGCCTTGCGGTCGCACAGGAACAGGAACCCGTCCTCGTCCAGGTAACCGATATCGCCGACGGTGAAGTGGTCCTTGAGCCGGTTCGCCGCGGTCTTGGCCGGGTCGCCCTTGTACTCGAAGGTGGCGCCCATCATCTTCATGTAGATCGTCCCGGGGGTGCCCGCGGGGACCGGCTCACCCTCGTCGTCCACGATCAGCAGCTCACTGATCGGCCAGGCGTTGCCGACCGTGCCCGGATGGGACTTCCAGCCTTCGGGCGTGGCCAGGGTGCCCCCGCCCTCGGTGGCCGCGTAGTACTCGTACAGGCAGTCGCCCCACCATTCGAGCATGGCCCACTTGACCGGCACCGGGCAGGGCGCGGCGGCGTGGATCATCCACCTGAGCGAGGAGAGGTCGTAGCTCGCGCGGGTCTTCTCCGGCAGCGACAGCAGGCGCTTGAAGTGGGTCGGGACCAGGTGCGAGTTGGTGATCCGGTGGCGCTCGCTGAGCCTGAGCATCTCCTCGGCGTCCCACCTGTCCATGTAGACCAGGGTGTGTCCCATGTGCAGCGCGGTGCCGCCGAACTGCGTCACGGCCGTGTGGTAGTTGGGCGAGGTGACCAGGTGCGCGTTCGGCCGCCCCGGCGTGATGCCGAACAGGCCCAGCAGGAAGGTCATCAGCTCGGCCGAGTCGTCCGGGTCGAGGCCGTTCAGCGCCCGCTTGACGCCCTTGGGCTTGCCGGTCGTACCGGAGGTGTAGTGCATGGCCGCCCCGGCGGTGCGGTCGGCGGGGGCGGTTTCGGGCCGCCCGTCGGTCAGCTCACCGATCGCCCTGAACCCCGAAAAATCACCATCCGGTACGGCGAAGCGGCGGTCCGGCGCGATGGCCTCGGCGCCCCGGGCCCCCTCTACCGCGTACCTCGGGTGCACGAAGAAGGCCTTGGCCTCGCTGTCCTCCACGATGTAGGCGATCTCCGGGCCGGTCAGGTGCCAGTTGACCGGCGTGTAGTACCACCCGGCCTGGAGGGCGGCCAGGTAGAGCACCAGCCCGTCGGCGCCGTTGGGCACCAGCGCACAGATGCCGTCGCCCGGACGCAGGCCCAGCTCACGCAGGCCGTGCACGAGGCGGTTCGCGCGGGCCAGGAGGTCGCCCGCCCGGTGCTGCGTGCCGTCCGGGTCCACGGCCGCGATCCAGTCCGGATCCGCCTGCGCCAGCCTCCAGAAGCCGAGTGTGCCCAATTGAACTCCTTCACCAGGTGTTCGAGCCCCCGAGCCGCCGGAAGTGAATCATGCGATCGCCGTCCGCCACAAGGCTCCCGGCGGGCTCAGGTGGGGATAAACAAGAACAGGTTCTTGTTTATCCCGGGCAGCGTAACCCGGCGTACACACATGAGCAAGCGCTTGGCTAATGCGGCTGGCGGCAGGTTACGATCACCCCTCCGGCACGCGTTCGATCACGGAGGTCCTCTGTGGAGCTTCTGCCCATCAGCACCCCGCACTGCCGCGTCGAGCGCGACGGCCACGTCGTGATCGTCACCATGAACCGGCCCGAGGCGCGCAACGCGCTCTCCTCCGACATGCTGATCGGCCTGGCCAGTGCCTGGGCGTACGTCTCGGCGGAGCCGGAGGTCAGGGTCGCCATCCTGACGGGCGCGGAGGGCACCTTCTGCGCGGGCGCCGACCTCAAGGCCATGGGGCAGCCCGCCGCGGACCCGGAGGTGCGGGCCCGCGCCGCCCAGATCGCCAACTTCCACTGGAAGGGCCTGCTGCGCGAGGACCTGCCCACCAAGCCGATCATCAGCGCGGTGGAGGGCTACGCGGTGGCCGGCGGCACCGAGCTCCTGGTCGGCACCGACCTGCGGATCGTGGCGGAGTCGGCCACGCTCGGCCTGTTCGAGGCCAAGCGGGGGCTGTTCCCGATGGGCGGCAGCGCTGTGCGGCTGCCCCGGCAGATCCCCTACTGCCACGCCATGGACCTCCTGCTCACCGGCCGCGCCGTCACCGCCGCCGAGGCTCTGTCGATGGGCCTGGTCAACCGCGTCGTCCCCGACGGCCAGGCCCTGGAGGCGGCCCGCGACCTCGCCGCCGACGTGGCCGCCTCCGGCCCGCTCGCCGTCCAGGCCATCCTGCGCACCTACCGCGACACCCTGGGCCTGCCGGAGCCGGCCGCCCTCAAGATCTCGGACGACCTCGGCTGGCCCGTCATCGGCTCGGAAGACGCCAAGGAAGGCACCCGCGCCTTCCGCGAGAAACGCCCCCCGACCTACCAGGGCCACTGACAGCGTCAGTCGTCGGTGAGGTGGTGCAGGCGGTCGAGGGCTTGGGCGTACTCCTCGATCAGGGAGTAGATGACGTCCTTGGTGGAGCGGACCTGGTTGGTGATGCCGATGATCTGGCCGGCCGGGAAGGTGGCCAGCTCGGCGGCGTCCGAGCGGCCGATGCGGCGCAGCGCGTCTGAGACCAGCATGAACTGCATGGGCATCGGCAGGGTGCCCGGCGACTCCTGGGCCTCCCAGGCGTCCGTCCACTCGTTCTTCAGGAGCCGGGCGGGCTTGCCGGTCCAGCTTCTGGAGCGGACCGTGTCGCGGGAGGTGGCCTCCAGGATGCGGCGCTTGGCCATCTCCGGGGTGTCGGCCTCCTCGACGGTCAGCCAGAGGGAGCCGGTCCAGACGCCCTCGGCCCCGAGCGCCATCCCGGCGGCCATCTGGCGGCCGTTGCCGATGCCGCCCGCCGCCAGCACCGGGACGTCAACCGCATCCACGACCTGGGGGATGAGGACCATGGTGGAGATCTCGCCGGTGTGCCCGCCCGCCTCGGTGCCCTGCGCGACCACCAGGTCCACGCCGACCTCCACCTGTTTGAGCGCGTGGCGCGGGGTGGAGGCGAGGGCGGCGACCTTGACGCCGTGCGCGTGGGCCAGGTCGACGACGTCGGCGGGCGGCGGGCCGAGGGCGTTGGCCAGCAGCGCGATCGGGTGCCGGAGCGCGACCTCGACCTGCGGGCGGGCGGTCGCGTCGGTCCAGCCGAGCAGCACCCGCCCGGCGTCGGCGTCCTGCGACAGCGGCGGCACGCCGTGCGCGGCCAGCAGGTCCTCGACGAACGTCCGGTGCCCCTCGGGGATCATCGCCTGCAGGCGGCCGACGAGCTCCTCGGGGGCGAAGTCCGCGCCCTCGTAGGAGGCGGGCATGACGACGTCCACGCCGTAGGGTTTGCCGTCGACGTGGTCGTCGATCCACGCGAGCTCCGTCTCGAGCTCTTCGGGGGTGAAGTAGAGAGCGCCCAGCACGCCCATCCCGCCGGCCCTGCTGACGGCGGCGACCACGTCGCGGCAGTGGCTGAAGGCGAAGATCGGGAGGTCGATTCCGAACATGTCCGTGGCACGGGTCCGCATGGCCCGACGATAAGCCGCCGACCCAGCGAACTGCAACGCGTTCTACTCTAGAATCTTTAGTCGGTACGCTCGATAGAACGTGTTCTAACGCGGCATCCGGCGCCAGAGGGCCCGCGGCAGCAGCCGCAGCACGCCGAACACCGGCCCGAGCGCGCGCGGCACCCACACCTCGGCCGAGGTCCGAGTGCCGTCCCGCAGCGCCCGCACCGTGGCCACCGCCACCTGCCGGGGCGTCGAGGACAGCGGCGCGGGCGTGAGCCCTTCGGTCATCCGCCCGATCACGAAGCCCGGCCGTACGATCAGCACCCTGGCCCCCGAGCCGTGCAGGGCGTCGCCGAGCCCCTGCGCGAACCCGTCCAGCCCGGCCTTGGCGGAGCCGTACACGAAGTTGGCCCTGCGCACCCGCGCGCCCGCGACCGAGGACAGCACCACGAGCGTGCCGTGGCCCTGCGCGCGCAGCACCCTGGCGGCGTGCAGGCCGACGGACACGTGCGCGCCGTAGTTGACCGCGACGGCCGTCATGGCGGCGGCCGGATCGGCGTCGTAGGCGGCCTGCGAGCCGAGCACGCCGAACCCCGAGATCACCACGTCGAGATCGCCCACCAGCCGCACCGCCGCGTCGAAGACCTCCTGGTGCGAGCCGGGATCGAGCGCGTCGAACGGCACGACGTGCACCTCTGCGCCGAGACCGGAGAGCCGGCCCGCCTCAGCCTCAGAGCCCGACCCAGCCTTAGAGCCCGACCCAGCCTCAGCGCCTGGCCCGCTTCCCGCGCCCGGCCCGCCGAGGCCAGGGGCGTCGCGCACGGCCAGCACCACCCGGCTCGCGCCGAGCCGCACCAGCAGCCGGACGATCTCCAGGCCGATCTCGCTGCGGCCGCCGAGCAGGAGCACGGTGTCGACCGCGCCCAGGGAGTTCTTCACAGGCCGAGCCTCCTGGCCAGGTCGGAGCGGAACAGGCCGGCGGGGTCGGCCTCGTCCCTGATCCGCCGCCACCGCTGGAGCGACGGGTACATCTCCGCCATCATGTCGGATCGCATCCGGGAGTCCTTGGCCAGGTAGACCCGCCCGCCGGCGCGCGCGACGAGCTCGTCGAAGCCGCGCAGCAGCTCGCCCAGCCCGCGCTGCCCGGCGGGGACGTCCAGGGCCAGCGTCCAGCCGGGCAGCGGGAACGACAGCAGCCCGCCGGAGCCGGGGCCGAACCTCTTGAGCACGGGCACGAACGACACCGTGCCGCGCGCCGACAGCGTCCCGACGATCCGGCGCAGCGTCTCCTCCGCGCCGAACGGCACCACGAACTGGTACTGCACGAAGCCGCGCGGGCCGTACATCCGGTTCCAGCCCTCGACGGCGTCGAGCGGGTGGAAGAACGGCGCGATGCCCTGCACGACGGTGGCCCGCCGGGGGGCCTTGCGGTACCAGGCCTCGTTGAACGCGCGCACGCTCAGCCCGTTGAGCAGCCCGCCGGGCGCCCGGGCGGGCGCGCGCACGAGCGTGCGCGGCGCGAAGTCCGAGGTGCCCCGCCGGGCGTGGTCGCCCCTGGTGAGCACGCCGCGCCCCAGCCGCCGCCCCCGGGCGAGCAGGTCGATCCAGGCGACGGTGTAGCGGTAGCGGTCGTCGCCGCTCGCCATCGCCGCCATCGTCTCGTCCAGGTCGGCGGTCCGCTCGATGTCCACCAGCATCCGGGAGCTCTCGACGGGCACGCAGTCGAACGTCGCCTCGGCGATCACCCCGGTCAGCCCCATCCCGCCCACGGTGGCCTGGAAGAGCGGATCGGCGGGGCTCAGCGTCCTGACCGTGCCGCCGGCGGTCACCAGGGTGAGCGAGCGGACGTGCGCGCCGAAGGAGGAGTCGCGGTGGTGGTTCTTGCCGTGCACGTCGGCCGCGATGGCGCCGCCGACGGTGACGTGCCTGGTGCCGGGGCTGACGGGGACGAACCAGCCGCGTGGCACCAGCGCCGTCATCAGCTCGTGCAGGCTCACCCCGCCGGAGGCGGTCACCCGGCCGTCGTCGAAGGTCCATTTGTCCAGGCCGGTGCAGTCGAGGACGAGGCCGCCGGAGTTCTGCGCGGCGTCGCCGTACGCTCTGCCGAGGCCGCGCGGCACGACGCCGCGCACCGGCGCGGCGGCGACCAGCTCCGACAGCTCGCCCAGGTCGCGGGGGCGGGCGAGCGTGGCCGGGGTGGGGGCGGTGCGCCCCCACCCGGTGAGGAACGTGGTCACAGTTGTACGCCCAGCCCCACGAACACGACGAGGGCGACGGCGAAGAGCAGCAGCGGCCGGTCGCGCACCGCGAGCTCCTCCGGCTCCTCCCCCATCCCCCGGTCGACCAGCAGGTTGTGCCTGAGCACGAGCAGCAGGAACGGGACGATGCTGAGCGCGTAGAAGACGCCGTCGTGCGCGTTGAGCGCCCACAGGCAGTACGTCACGATCAACGCTCCCGAGCACATGACCCGCACCTGGGCCAGGTAGGCGGGGCTGTAGGCGGCCAGCGTGGCCCGCGTCCCGCCGTCGCCCTGGGCGCGCAGCTCGGCCTCGCGCTTGCCCGCCACCAGCTGCAGCGCGGCCAGGGACACGACCACGAGGAACCAGCCGGTCACCGGCACGTCCACGGCGACGGCCCCCGCGAACGCCCTGACCACGTGACAGGCGGCGACCGCGATCAGCTCGACGACCTCCTGATGCTTCAGCCACAGCGTGTACGACAGCGTCAGCACGAGATAGCCGGCCACGACCGCGGGCGACCTCCAGTCACCGGTGAGCGCGGCCACCGCGGGCGCGAGGAGCATCAGGGCCACCCCGGTCACCCTGGCCAGCCGGACGGAGACCACTCCCGAGGCCACCGCCCGCGTCCGCTTGCGCGGGTGCAGCCGGTCCGCCGCCACGTCGGAGGCGTCGTTCAGCAGGTACGTCCCGCTCGCGGCCAGGCAGAAGGCGGCGAAGACGAGCAGCGCCGCGAGCAGGCTGCGGGGGTCGCCCAGCACCCCGGCGGCCATCGGCGCGGCCAGCACCAGCACGTTCTTCAGCCACTGGCGCGGCCGGGCCGCCTTGATCAGTCCCAGGACGGGCCCCAGGACGGACACGGCCACCGACGGCGGCCGCGCCACGGTCCCGTTCTGGCTCATGCGACCTTACGCCGGAACATCCAGACGCCCACGACGAGCATGACCACGCCCACGATCAGCAGGACGAGCGGGATGGTGGTCCTGATCAGGGTGACCTGGCTCCTGCCGTCGATCGCGCTGTCGACCAGCTCCTGGACGGTCTTGTCGGTCATCTTGGCGTCGGCGACGAAGGCCTTGGCCCGCTCGGTGCCGTCCTGGCTCTTCAGCACCTCGTGGCGCTGCTGCTCCTGGCGGACCGGCGCGCCGGTGACCGGCTCGACCCAGTAGGTGTTCGTACCCGAATAGAACCGATCGAGCTGCACGTCGCCCGACTCACCCATGTCGAAGAGCGCGGCCGGCACGTTGCGGGTCTCGGTCTTGGTCTCCGGCACGACCTGCTCGAACTTGTAGACGTCGAGGCCGTTGACCTTGTCCTCGCCGACGAACCTGGCCTCCAGGGCCTTGCCGGCCGTGGAGTTGAAGACCAGGTAGGTGCGCTTCTCCATGTCGAAGGGGAACTTGTAGATCTGCCCCTGGAGCTGGACCGGCTCCTTGTCGACGCTGACTCCGCAGCAGTTGAGACCGACTCCGGTGCGCTTGTCGAAGGCGCTGCGCCGCTCGCTGAAGCTGATCCCCGGCTTGCTGTTGGTGACGTCGTTCACCGAGGTGAACTCGTCCCACACCACCCGGTCGCCCACGGCCTCCTTGACGTCGCCGCGGGTGGTGACGGTGATGTCGAGGTCGGCCGTCAGCACCTTGCCGTCGGGGACGCTGAAGTACTGGGCGCCGGTGGCTTCGAGCTTGCTGATCAAGTAGTAGTCCGCTTTGGCGGCGATGAGCGCCGGCGCCACCTGGAAGCGCACTAGAGGGGCCAGCACGATGAGAAAGGCCCCGACGGCGATGAGAACGCTTCCAACGACCCGGTTCATGGACCCTCCATGTGCAGGTGCACGGATGCCTTTTGGGTGATTAAGTACTGAAACGGAGTTCTACTTGCCGGTATGTTATTGCGGCCAGTGACCAACGTCACCAGGGATGCGGAAACGTGACCGAAACAGGTTCTACCTTGTCGGGGAGTCAGGTCGTCAGCGACCGCCAGACCTCTCTCGACGGCGTTCGCGCCATCGCGGCCTTCGCGGTCCTCGTCTTCCACGTCGCCATGGAAGCCGGCACCGCGCTGGAGCCCGGCTTTCTGGGCGCGCTGCTGTCGCGGGGCGAGATCGGCGTGCCCATCTTCTTCACGCTGTCCGGCCTGCTGCTCTACCGCCCCTGGGCGGCGGCCCTGCTGACCGGCTCGCCGGCCCCCGACGTCGGCCGGTACCTGTGGAAGCGGTTCTTCCGGATCATCCCCGCCTACTGGCTGGTGGTGGCGGTGGCGCTGGTCCTGTGGGGCGAGGCGTACCGCGAGGACCTGTGGACGTGGGCGCAGATGCTGCTCCTGGTGCACACCTACGACGTGAGCCCGTGGTGGTTCGGCCTCGGCCCCAAGGGACTCGGCCAGATGTGGAGCCTCGCCGTCGAGCTCACCTTCTACCTCACGCTGCCGCTGATGGCGGCCGCGCTGCGGGCCTTCGCCCTGCGCGCGGGGCCGGACGTCGCGGCCCGGGCCAAGCGGCTGCTCCTCGGGCTGGCGATCTTCGGAGCGCTCTCGTACGTCTACACGATCTTCGAGTACTGGCCGGAGTACCGGCCGTGGATGAACGTGTGGCTGCCGCGCTCGTGGACGTTCTTCGTGCCGGGGATGGCGCTGGCGGTGCTGACCGTGTGGGCCGGGGCGCGACCGGGCAGGGCCCGCCGCCTGAGCGTCGCCCTCGCGTCCTCCTGGGGGTCGCTGTGGCTCATCGCCGGACTGGCCTACGCCATCGCCGCCACCCCGGTCACCGGGCCGCGGTTCGTCGGGCTGGGCGGCATCTGGACCGCGTTCTACGAGCAGGCGCTCTACACGCTGATCGCCTTCTGCCTCGTCGCGCCCGCCGCCGTGGAGCCGGTCGCGCAAGTGCGCCGGATGCTCGGCGGGCGGGTGATGAGCTATCTGGGCCAGATCTCCTACGGCGTCTTCCTCTGGCAGTTCGTGGTCATCTATCTCTGGTACGACTTCACCGGCCAGCAGCCGTGGAGCGGCAACCTGCTCTTCAACCTGGCGGCCATCACCGCACTCACCGTGTTGTTGTCCCATTTCACCTACCGCTATCTCGAAGAGCCCGCCAGACGCCTGATCCGCTTCGTCCCTCACCGGGTCGGGGGCGCCGGGCCCGGCTCGCCGAAGGCCACCGCCTTGAGGCAGAAGCCCTGACCCTGCTCACCGGCCGCGGTGACGCGCAGCCCCTTGCCCAGCCCGTCGTGCGGGACATAGTGCAGCGCCCCCAGGGCGGACGTCGCGGGCAGGGTGGCCGCCCGCTGCGTGCCGCCCACGTCCACCACGACCTGCACCGAGCGCGGGCTGAAGTAGGCCAGGGCCACCACCGTGCTCGGATCGCCGAAGGACTCCACGGGGAACGCCTTGTCCGCCGGGTAGCAGTCGTCGCCCTTGACCCCGTCGAAGAACGGGGTGACCTGCCCGACGGGCACCAGCTTGCCCGCGTCGTCGAAGACGTACGGCCTGGCCGAGGGGCCGGGATGGCGCATCCGCTGCCTGAGGTGCGGGGCGGCGAGCGGCGCCAGCACGTGGGAGGTGAGCCGGCGCGCGCCGTTCCAGGGCAGCACGATGTGCGCCGGCACGGGCCGCGCGTAGATGTCGGCGTCGGGCGCCGCCAGGGCCAGTGACTCCCGCGCCGCCTGTAGGTAGGGCCTGATCCGGTCGCCGGTGAGCGTGTCGCCGAAGCCATTGATCGACACCAGCGAGGCGGCCAGGAACACGGCGGCCAGCACGCCACAGACCGGCGTCATCCAGCCAGGCACAGGCCGACGCCGGTCATCGACCCCGCCGTCACCCCCGCTGCCGACCTCGCCGTCGCCCCTGCCGGCGGCCCCGCTGTCGCCTCTGCCGTCGACCGGCAGCGCCGCGAGCGCCAGGCACAGGGCGAAGACGAGTGCGGCGTCGGCGACGTAGCGGGTCTCGGCGCCGATCAGGTCCCACTGCGTCGCCCGCGCGATCACGGTCGGCACCGTGTCCGCCGCGACGACGTAGGCCACCAGGATCGCCCACGCCCGCCAGGCCCGCCTGCGGTACAGGCAGGTCACCAGCACCAGCAGCGTGATCACCGTCCAGGAGACGATCACCGTGACCGTGGTGGGATCGGCCAGCCCGCCGGTGGAGGTGACACCGCCCCACCGCAGCGGCCCGCCGACGACGCCCGTCGGGAAGGTCTCCCCCAGCAGCCTCCGGACCAGGCCGGGCACCACCTCCGCCTTCGGGCCGGTGAGCGCGTCGTCCCCGGTGCCGCGCCGCAGCAGGTAGAGCACGGCGTACCCGGCCAGAAGCAGGCCGTGCGCCCACCAGACGGGCTTGCGCAGCTCGGCCAGGATGGCGCGCGGCCAGTGCCCCCGGCCCAGGTAGGCGCTGGTGACGCCGAACACCACGAAGAGGATGAACACTCCCTTGGTGGAGAAGGCCATCCCGACGGCGGCCCAGGCCAGGCCGTGCCATCGCCCCTTGCCCGTCTGGACGTACCTGAGGTGCGCCGCCAGGGCCGCGACCAGCGCTAGCTGGAGCGGCACCGCGTTGAGCGCGGCCGACCACCAGCTCATCGCGGGCACGGTGAGCGGCGCGAAGACGTAGACGGCCAGTACGGCGAGCACCCCGAACCGGTCGCCGAACAGGCGGCGCAGCAGCACCAGGAACATGATCGAGGCCGCCGCCTGCAGCGCGATCGTCACCGCCGAGACCAGCGCCCAGCTGTACGGCGCGATCGTGGTGAGCACCCAGACCAGGGCGAGCGCGCCGGGCATGAGGTGGCCCTTGTGCACCCGGGTCAGGTAGTCCCAGGTGAGCCCGCTCTCGCCGGCGCCCGCGACGAACAGGAAGTCGTCCTCGACGAAGTAGGCCTTGCTCAGCACGCCGGCCTTGAAGGCCAGCGAGACCAGGATGAGCAGCAGGCCGACGCCCGTGACCGGGCCCCTGCCCAGCGCGGGCAGCCTGATCTGCAACGGCTCAGCCATCGACGTCTCCCTGCCCCTCGGCCTTCATCCCCGGCCGGGAGGCCGAGGCTCGCCGCGGACCTTCGGTAAGCTCCGCGCCGTGGACACCCCTGAACCGTTCCGGGCGGATCTCGCGAGATCTGTCCGGTTGCTGCGCGCGTTCCGCCTGGAGCAGACCGATCCCGACTTCTTCTACGGCACGCTGGCCGCGGACACGGTGGCGCAGCTGGCGACGTACACCGAGCTGGCGGGGGCCACCGTGGTCGACGTCGGGGGCGGCCCCGGCTACTTCGCCGACGCCCTGCGGGCCGTGGGCGCGCGGACCGTGTGCGTGGACTGCGACGCCGGGGAGATGCGGCTGCGCGACGGCGAGCCGCCCCGGGACGCGCTGCTGGGCAGCGCGCTGGACCTGCCGCTCGCCACGGGCTCGGTCGACGTGTGCTTCTCGTCCAATGTCCTGGAGCATGTGCCGGATCCGCTGCGGATGGCGGAGGAGATGGTCCGGGTCACCCGTCCGGGCGGGATCGTCTACCTGTCGTACACGATCTGGCTGGGGCCGTGGGGCGGCCACGAGACCTCCCCGTGGCACTACCTCGGCGGCCACCGCGCGGCGCGGCGCTACGAGCGCACGCACGGCAGGCCGCCCAAGAACGTCTACGGCGAGAGCATGTACGCCGTCGGCGTCGCCGAGCCGCTGGCCTGGGCGCGCGGCAACAAGGACGTGCGCGTCCTGGACGCCGTCCCCCGCTACCACCCCCGCTGGGCCCGCCATGTCGTCCACCTACCTGGCCTGCGCGAGC
Source organism: Nonomuraea glycinis (assembly GCF_035920485.1). Taxonomy (GTDB): domain Bacteria; phylum Actinomycetota; class Actinomycetes; order Streptosporangiales; family Streptosporangiaceae; genus Nonomuraea; species Nonomuraea glycinis. Next base: position 4,420,765 of record NZ_CP109166.1, on the reverse strand, counting down.
TGGTGACCTGGAACCTGCTCCTGGTCCTGCGCCGCAGGTGAGCGCCGGCGGGCGAGCCAGATCGCGGCCACCACGCAGCCGCCGCCGAGCAGCCCGCCGCCCACCGGCACCACCGTGTCCACCAGCAGGATCCAGCGCCGGTAGAAGTCCGCGGTGTCCAGCGCGGCCAGGACGTCGCCCGCCGAGGTGCGGAAGACCGCGTCCAGGCCGGTCACGCGGGCACTCCCGTCGGCCGTGCTCAGCGTCTCCGTCACCTGGTCCTCGGTCCTGATGGGCAGACCGCTGACCGGTTCGATCCAGAACGTGCGCCGGATCTCGGCGTGCCGGGCGACGCCGACGTACCCCTTGCCCTTGAGGCCGAGCAGGCGGCGCGGCAGCGGCGCCTCCTCGCCGGGCACGAGCTGCCGTGGCGTGCGCTGCACGTAGCGGTAGGTCTCCACCTCGCCGATCAGCTCGACCCCGTCGAACGTGGCGCTCACGGGCCGGCGCAGGCGCAGGTCGAACAGCTGGTAGTCGCGCCGCGCCGCCTGGAACGGCCAGCGGAAGGCCTGCCCGGTCTGCTTGACGCGGGTGTCCTCGTCCAGGTACTCGCCGCAGCAGTTGACGATCTCGCCGCTGCGGCGGTCGAAGGCCAGGCGCCGCTCGTGGTAGTCCAGCCGCTGGTCCTCGGCCGTGGTCAGGGAGACGGACTCGCCCCACACCGCGCGCTCGGCGGTGCCCGCCAGCACGTCGCCGATCAGCCACCGGGTCTGCACCAGCGGGCCGACCTCGATCGTCATGGTGGCCGGATCGAGGTAGGTCGCGGACTCCGCCGTCGCCCTGGTCACGCTCTGCTGCTCCAGCGGCGTCCTGAGCACCTGGTCGGACACGTACAGGCGGAGCAGCGGGATGAGGGTCAGCAGGAAGGCGCCCAGGGCGGCCAGGAGCAGGGGCAGGTGTCTTCTCACGGCCGGGGCACCGCCTGTCCGGGGGTCACCGTGCCGAGGCACACGCCCGGCGGCACGTCGGGCACCGTGATCCGGTCGGCTCCCGGCTCGGCGAGCACGAAGATCTTGCCCACGCCGGTCCGCAGCTCCACGTCGGCAGGCCGCTCGGCCATCCAGAGCGTGACCTTGGTGTCCGCCTTCGCCGAGTAGTCCAGGCGTACCAGGGTTCCCGCCGGATGCCGGGCGCTGGTGTCCAGCGGCACCAGTACGGTCCCGCCGGTCACCGGCCAGCACCGGTCCGGCGTCCGCGGCGCGAGCGGCACCCCGGCGACCTCCATCGGCACCAGCCGGCCCTGGTCGTCGAAGACCATGCCGTCCAGCGCGGCGGGCGGCGCCTGCATCCTGGCCCGCAGCTCCGGTGCGGCCATCGCGCCCAGGACCCGGGAGGTGAGGCTGTAGTCCTGGTAGCTGCCGGGCATCACGTCGGCCGGCACGACCCGGTCGTAGACGACGACGTCCGGAGGCGCCTTCGCCAGCGCCGCGCGGGCCGTCTCGATGTAGTCGTGCCGCCGGTCCGCGCCCAGGTAGCTGCCGAAGATCGTCACCGAGACCAGCGACGCGCCCGCGAACACCCCGAGCACCACGCCGCACGCCCCGGTGACCCGCTCCCTGGCGGGCAGCGCCCTGCGGTACGGGTCCGCCTCGCCCCGGTGCGGCAGCAGGACGAGCCCGACGACCAGGGCGATCAGCGGGGCCGCGTCGGCGACGTAGTGGGTGTTCGTGCCGGCGAACGCGCCGAGCACGTGGACCCTGCCCCACAGGGCCGGCAGCGCGTCGGCGACCACGGCATAGCCGAGCAGCATCCCCCAGGCCGCCAGGGCCCGCCTGCGGTAGTGCCCGGTCACCGCCACCAGGACCACGAGGACCACCAGCGAGGCGATCACCGCGGCCGTCGGCGGCGCGGCCACCCCCCAGTCGTTGCCCGCGAACCACTTCCACGGCCCGCCCAGCACGGTGGTGGCCAGGGTCTTGCCGAGCAGTTCCCAGACGAAACCGGTGGCCTGCTCGAAACTCGGCAGGCCGCCGGTCTCGATGGCCGACCGCGACCGCTCCAGGTAGACCACGCCGAAGCCGGCCAGCACCCCCACGTGCATGAGCCAGGCGGCCCAGTGGCGGCGCAGCGCGCTCCTGAGCCCGCCGAAGTAGATGGCCGTCAGCGCGAACAGCACCAGCGGCACGGCGAAGCCCTTGACGAACCCGAGCAGCCCGAACAGCACCCACAGCGCCGCCGCCACGGCGTGCCGCAGCCGGCCCGAGCGCAGATAGTGCCAGTGGGAGGCGACCGCCATCGGCAGGGCGAGCTGCAGGAAGACCGTGTCGAGCCCGGCCGCCCACCAGGTCAGCGCGGGGACGGTGATCGGCGCGACCAGGAAGACCAGGAGCGGGGCGAGGATGGCCGGCCGGTTGCCGAGGACGACGCGCAGCATGCGGTAGACGGCCAGGCAGGCCAGCGCGTGCAGGATCAGCACGCCGCCCGCCGCGACCCCCCACTCGTACGGCGCCAGCCTGGCCGAGACCCAGGCCAGCAGGAAGCCGCCCGGCATGAAATGGCCGTAGTGCACGCGGGTCAGGTAGTCCAGGGAGAGTTCGTTCTGCATGGCCCTGGCCATGAACTCGAAGTCGTCCTCCTTGAAGTAGGCGTACTGGACGATGCTCGTCTTCCAGGCCATGACCACGGCGATGAGCGCGAGCGCGGTCAGCAGGACGCCGTGCCGCCGCAGCCCGCGGGCGGCGTTCGCGATCGGCGCCGGAATGGTGATCGTGATCGGTTCGCGCGTCTGGGTCATCGCGCTCCCGTCATGCTCGGGTCGCCCTCGGCGACGGGGGCGGGCGCCCTGACCCGCTCGGCCGGTCGCCGCCCGGCGGCCACCTCGACGGACAGCTGCGCCAGCAGGGGAAGGCAGAGGACCTGCGACCACAGGCCGCCACCGCCCACGGCCAGCCACGCCGCGGCGAGCAGGTAGAGGCAGATCCCGGCGTACGGCCCGGTCAGCAGGCGCAGCAGCCGCCCGCGCGGCCCCGCCCGCAGGTGATCGGCCTCACGCAGCGGCCGCAGCCAGGCGCCCAGCAGGTACGTGGCGGCGACGACGGCCACCCCGGTCACCCCGCCGACCCAGAAGCCGAGAACGGCGGTGAAGGGCATGACGAAGCCCGCGCGCAGCCTGACGGGCCGGCACGGCGCGAGGCGCGGCATCGGCCGGCGGTCCTTGACGAGCGCCAGCAGCAGGACGAGCAGCGCCAGCGCGCCGCCCGCCGCGAGGCTGGCACGGTAGGGGGCGTCGGGCACGTAGGTGAGGGTCACGGTGCCGGCGGTGTAGGCGGGCACGAACCAGGCCTGCCGCCAGCCGTCCAGCCGGACCGGCTTGAGCTCGGCGGCGCCGAGCGTGGCTCGCCAGCCCGCGTTGAAGTTCTCGTTGACGACCAGGTAGGAGTCGCCGGTGACGTTGACCTTGACCACCCGCTCGCCCGGTTCCCAGGTGTCCACCGGCACCGCGCTCATCGTGGCGGTCGCGGGCGCCGGCGCGCCGCCCCGGGCGGGGCGGACGATCGCGGACTCGACGCGGTAGGAGTCGCCGGGCCGCGTCGACAGCCGGTTCCGGCCGGCTTCCAGGGGGAGCCGCTCGCAGGTCTCGAACGTCACCGGCCTGCCGGTGACCATGTCGTTCAGCGTGCCGTCGGTGATCTCCGTGTGCACCGTCTCGCCGCCGACCTTGAAGGTGGGGCCGAACCCGCAGGGCAGCCTGAGCGGGAAGCCGTGCAGGGCGCTGAGCCGGCTCACCTTCGGCAGGGCGATGTCGCTGATCTCGATGGGCCGCCCGCCCGAGACGCCGAACTCCAGCTCGATCTTCTGGGCCGCCATGGCGGGGAACCTGACGATCCCCTCCTGGCCGACCCAGCTCTGCCTGACCCCGCCTTCGGCCCGGATCGTCACCTGGATCGGCGGCGCGCCGAGATAGGAGTCCGGGGTGATGATCCGCAACTGGGACAGCTGGATCCGGCGCTCCAGCTTGACGGTCAGCGTGGGCCGGGGGTCCAGCGGGTCGGCGAACCACACGGTCTGCGGGTCGCCGTCGAACGCCCACCGCCCGCCGGCCGCGCCGTGCGCGACCGCCGTCGAGGACGCCGTGACGCTCAGCGGGTCGCCCGGCAGCGTGCTGAGCCGCTCGATCGCGGCCCGCTCGGTGAGCACCGCCCGGCCGGAGAGGGCGTAGTCGCCGTCCTTCCTGGTGGTGAAGGTACGGTCGAAGCCGTGGCCGTCGTCGCCCAGGACCTCGTGGCCCTGCGAGCAGCTCCAGGTGAGCGACCCACGGACACAGCCGGCCACGTCCCCGGTCCTGCTCAACGCGACGGTAGCGGGCTCGTCCGCGGCGTCGGCCGGGCCTGCCTGCTTCGTGCCTGCCGGGTCGGCCGGGTCCGCGGCGGCGGCCGGGTCGGGGACGACGATCGTGCGGCCGGGGGTGATGCCGGGGATGACCAGCTCGCTGATCCCGACCCGGCTGCCGAGCGCGCTCGGCGGTTCGTAGGCGGTGCCGACGACCTTCACCCGCAGCCTGCCGGTGGCACCCTTCGGCACCACGAGCTCCTGCGGCTCAGCGCCCGCCCGTACGCTCTGGCGCAGCGAGCCGGCGTCGGTCTCCACGACCACCTCGGTGGGCGGCGGGCCGATCGGCCCGGCCTCGAACGAGACCTTGACCGTGGCCGGCTGGACGCGCCCGGTGAAGGCGACCTCCAGCCATTCCCCGACCGCGCCGTGCCAGCCGGTGGAGCGCCAGCTGGTGCGCGGATCGCCGTCGAGCGCGGCGAACGGCTGGCGGCCCGGCTCCCTGGCGCCGGCGGAGGCGCTGACGTCCGCTTCGGAGGAGGACGCCGTGACCCCGGCGATCCCGGTGAAGCTCGCCGTGGCCAGGTAGCGCGCCCAGCCGGGGTCGAGCAGGTCGTTCGCCGGCGAGTCGCCCTTGAACGGCTCGTCGGCGGTGAGCGTGGCGCCGCCGGCGCGCCGCAGGTCGGCGAAGGCCACCTCCCTGCGCCGCAGCGTGTCGGTCAGCACCGTGTCCTCGGCGGGCACCTGGACGGCGCCGTCGTCGTCGTTCAGCAGCACCGGCCGGTCGTCGGCCAGCAGGCCCTGCTCGGCCAGGTCGAGCACCGCCTCCGGGGCCCCGCCGACCCGCAGCGGCCGGTCGGCGTCCACGGTGCCGACCAGCGGCGCGGCCCCCTCCACCGCATAGACCTCGACCGCGGGGTAGGGCTGGTCCACCCAGGCGGCGGCCCTGCCGTGCTGGCCGACCCCCACGCCCGGCCCGAACTGGGTCACCCGCGTGATGCCCGGCGAGTCCTGCAACGCCTGGTGCACCCGGACGGGCCAGGCCGTGCCGATCGTCGCCCGGTCCAGGTCGTTGCGGACCACCAGGTGCGACACCCCGATGCGGCGCAACGTGGCCGCGAGCCCCGCCGAGCCCTCGCCGGCCGACAGGCGCTCGTCGATGGCCGCCATCAGCCGCGAGCCGCCCGCCGACCCCCAGGGCACGATGGTGTGGGTGGCCCAGCGGGCCTGCGAGAGCGGCTGCAGCGGCTCGTCCAGCGGGCGGCCCCACAGATACTCGCCGCGTTTGGCGCCGGGCACCGCCAGCACCATGCCGTCACCGGCGTTGCGGCCCAGCCAGGTGATGGCCTGCTTCCAGTAGTCGGGGATCGTGGTGAACCCGCCGGTCGGGGCGAGACCCGCGTACAGGATGGGCAGGCTCGACAGCGTCACCAGGCCGGCCGCGGCGACGGTCAGGTGCCGTCGCCAGGAGAGCCGGACCAGGTGCAGCGCGCCCGCGAGGCCGAGCGCCACGGGCAGCCGGATCAGCGCGTCGAACTTGTGCAGGTTGCGGAAGGCCGACAGCGGCCCGTCCAGCAGGTCGATCATGAACTGCGCGTGCGGGGTGCCGGGGTGGCCGGTGGTGATGACGATGACGCCGCACAGCAGGCTGATCAGCAGGAACGACCGCTCCGGCATGGCGCGGTAGGCGAGCCCGGCGCAGCCGAGGGCGGCGACGGCCGCGGTGACCACGATCAGCCAGGGCGCCGTCGACTGCTGGTGGGCGTCCGGCAGCCAGACCTGCCCGTCGACGGTCAGGAAGCTGAGCCAGCTCGACGTGCCGCGCAGCGCGTTGACCAGGGAGGTGACGCCGGTCGTCGCGGTGGCCGTCTCGATGAAGGGCAGGAAGGAGAAGATGTAGCGGCCCATGGTCAGCAGCGGGACGGCCCACCACATCGAGGCGAGGGCGACGAGCGGCAGCCACCACAGGATCAACCGGCGTTTGACCGGCCCGCCGCGCCTGGTCAGCAGGTACAGCAGCGGGACGACGAGGACGGCGAGCACCGCCACGGCGTTGACCCCGCCGCAGCAGAGGTAGGCCAGTGCGGACAGGGCGGCGGCCCGCCGGGGGGACAGCTCGCGCTTGGCTCCCTTCACCAGCGGCAGCAGGATCCACGGCAGCAGCGCGCTGGGCAGGAACTCCGAGGAGTTGATGCCGATCAGGGCCTGCGCGTGCGGCGCGAGCGCGTACCCGAAGCCGGCGATGATCCAGGCGGGCGGGCGCCCGATGCCGAAGGCGCGGGCCAGTTGCACCACGCCGAGGAAGGCCGTGCACAGCACCAGCGACATCCACAGCCGCTGGACCGTCCATGACTCCATGCCCAGGTTGAGGCCGAGGGCGTAGAAGGGGCCCATCGGGAAGAGGTAGCCGTAGGCCTGGTTCTGCAGGTGGCCGAAGTAGGCGCCGTCCCACAGGTGCAGCGCCCTGCCGAGGAAGCCGAGCGGGTTGACCGCCATGTCGAGCTTCGTCTCGGGGATGATCTTCTCGGTCGAGGTGTTGAACGCGATGGCGACGAGCAGGAGGCAGGCCGCGAGCAGACGCAGCCGGTGCCGGATCCGTGTCTCGAAGCTCTCGACCCTCAACGCCTTGGACGAGGCATCGGTCACTTGGAGGCTCCGCCACCGTCTTGGAGTTTCGTCACGATAAGTTCGGTTATGTTAGCCCCAGTTCGGGCCCAGGTAAATTCGCGCGCCCAGGCGCGGCAGGCCTCGGCCACCTCCTCGCGGCGGCACGGCGACGCCAGCTCCTCCAGCGCGCGGCCGACCACGTCGGCCAGCCTCTCCCCGTCCCGCACCAGCCACCCGGTGACGCCGTCACGGACCGAGTCACGCAACCCCGCCACGTCGTACGCCACCGTCGGCACGCCGAGCGCGGCCGCCTCCATCACGGTCAGCCCCCAGCCTTCGAACTCCGACGCCGTCACGTTGAGCCGGGCCGCGCCGAGCAGCGCGACCTTGCGCGCCTCGGGAACGAACCCGTGCAGCCGGACCCGGTCGCCGAGCCCGCCGCGCTCGATCCGCCTGGCCAGCCGCTCACGCTCCGGCCCGCGCCCGATGATGTGCACCGCCACCCCGAGCTCACCGGCGAGGTCCACGACCCGCTCGATGCGCTTGTGCCCGACCAGCCGCCCGGTGTAGACGATCGCCGGCTCGCCGGGCGCCTCCACCGGCGGCACCCGCTCGGGCACCACGCATCCGTTGGGCACGATGGTGATCGGGCCGAGCCAGCGCAGCTTGCCGATCAGCTCCTGCCGGGACGACTCCGAGACGGTGATCGTCACGCAGCGGCGGTAGAGCAGGCGGGCGACCGGGCCCTCGACGAAGCAGCCGAGCACGGCCAGCCACCTGGGCAGGAACGCGGCGAACTGCCGGTCGTGGACGTGGTGCACGAGGCAGAGCACGTGGGTGCGGCGGCTCACCACCACAGGGGAGAAGAACGGGATGCCGTTCATCGTGTCGATCACGGCGTGGAACTGCCGCCGGTGGAACAGCAGCCAGAGCGGCACCAGCAGATAGACCAGGAACGGGTTGCCCATCCTGCGCAGGCCGATGCCCTCGCGGACCTCCGTGCGGCGCTGTCCCCGCTGCCGGCCCGTCACGAACACCACCGAGGCTCCCTGGGAGAGCAGGAAGCGGCTGACCTGCCAGGCGTACTCCTCCGCGCCGCCCGCCGTCGTCTGCTGCGGCTCGCGGAAGTTCAGCATGGCGATCCGCACCCCCGCGAGCGGCCGATAGTCGCCCGGGGCGGCCGGTCGTGCGGTGTCCGCATGCTCACCGGCAAAGACCACCATCACTCCTCACTGCGGGCATGCGGGCATGGCGAAGCCACGCCCTGAGCTCAGTCGGCATGGCTTCGTCAGTGTGGTTCTCTAGGGGGGCAGGATTACCTGGTGCCGTAGTTGTACAGCGGCTGGTTCGCCGGAGTCGGCACCGGGGACGCGACGTTGACCACCGCTACAGAGGCTCCGACCGCCAGCAGAGCCCCGATGCCCAAGGCCGCGAGGATTCGAACCACAGAGCAACTCCTTCCACATCGGTGTGCAGTGCAGTGAGCCGAGACTAGAACGTGTTCCGGCTTGAAGCCAGGGTTTCGTCAAACCGTGATGATATAAGTTACCCTCTGGTACGACAGGAAAGTGCCGGTCAGCGCCTCAGCAGGACCAGGTCCGGGCCCTCGAAGACAGTCGTCCAGCCTGTGAGCCCAGATGGGAACCGGTTCTCAGTACCGACTGTGAGAACGTACCTGACATCGAGTCGCGCGGCGAAGTCGGGTCGTCCCAGCAGGTCACCCGCGCGGCGGTTCAGCGGATCCTCGCCGCGCACCCGCAGCCGGCCGCCGTCCGGCAGCCCGACGAGCAGCGTGTCGTCCCAGATCACCCGGCGGTCGAAGAGCTTGGTGGCCGGGTCGAGCACCACCCGGCCGCCGTTCCAGGCGAAGGCCCGATGCGCCCCCCAGGGCAGCGACAGCAGCGCGCCGGGCGCCGGGTCGGCGTTGACGATCCGCTGCACCTCCCGCCACTCCCGCGGGTATTCCACCGCCGCCAGTCGGCCGAAGGCGCCGGCGGCGAAGGTGGGCAGCACCAGCACCGGCGCCAGCACCCCGACCACCGCCGGGATTCCCGACCGCAGCACCGAGGCCAGGCCCACGGCGGTCAGCAGCACCAGCGGGGCCAGATAGACCTGGCCGTCCCGCAGCGGCCCGAAGCCCGGCCACAGTCCGATGAGCCACTTGAGCGGCCCCGGCGCGAGCGCGCCGAACGCGGCCACGCAGAACCCCGCCCCCGCCGCCACCGCCAGCCCGCGCCACCACCCGGGCCGATCCCCGCCGACGCGCAGCCGCGCGTACCCGAAGACCCCCACCACCACGACGAGCAGTCGTACGGTGGCCGACCACCACTCCCCCTGCCCCGGCAGGCCCGCCTCGGCCGTCCAGATCCCGCCGAGCGACAGCAGACTCCCCAGCACCCCGAACGGCCCGTCGGCCCGCGCCGCGAACGCGTCCACCCCCGCCGGATCCGTCACCGCCCCGGACGCCAACGCGGGAACCAGCCACGGCAGACTGGACACCCCCAGAACCCCCACCACGGGGAACACCCCGCGCGCCGACGTCCCGCCTGAAGCGGACGCCCCCCGCGCCCCACCCTCGACGGACGTCCCCCGCGCCCTGACCTCGGCGGGCGCGACCCGCGTGCCGCTTCGGAGGGCGGCGATCGGCAGGAGGGTGAGCGCCGAGACCAGCATCGCCTGGAACCCGCCGATCGCCGCGGGCAGCAGCGCCAGCGCCAGCCGGGGCCAGGGCAGGGCCGTCGCCCGCACCGCCCACGGCAGCCCCGCCACGCCGAGCAGCAGCGCCCACTGCCCGAGCATGAGCCGCTGGGCAAGGTAGATGTTCCAGGCGTAGAAGGCGGCGGCGACCAGCCTCGCGAGCCGCCGCTCCGGCGGCACCAGCGCCGCCGCGCCGCTCGCCGCGAGCACGAAGATCCCGACCAGGAACGCCTTCTGTACGACCTCCGCCGGCACCACCCGGGACAGCAGCGCCACCACGAAGTCGCTGGGCACGGCGCGGGGAAACCCCCCGGTGTCGGGCAGCAACGGCGGATCCGGCACGAAGAGCAGGTCGTACCGGAGCACGAACCCCCACCCGAGCGCCGGCCCGAGCGCCAGCACGGCCAGCCCCAGTCCCAGGAACGCGGGAGCCAGCCGCCACGCCCGCTCGCCACCCACCGCAGCCACCACCCGTCCCTGTCCCGGAGCCCTCCGGGAACAGGGAGGGTAGCGGCCCGCGCCCCGCAGGTGTTACTTGCCCGGCTCCGGGTCCCGGGGCAGGCTGAGCATGCGTTCGGCGATGATGTTGAGCTGCACCTCGGTGGTGCCGCCGTAGATGGTCATCGCCCGGGTCGCGAGCACCGCCCGGTTCCAGTAGCCGGGGTCGCCGAGCTTCATGTCGGCGGCCGTCACGGCGGCCGCGCCGAGCAGGCTCACCGCGGTCTCGGAGACGTGCTGGGCGTGCGCGGTCGACAGCAGCTTGCGCACCGAGGCGTCGGCGCCCGGCTCGGCGCCGGCGAGCTGCTTGAGCGTCACCCGCAGCGACAGCGCGCTGATCGAGTGGCCCTCGCAGATGACCCCCGCGACCTCGTGCGCCTCCACGGGCGTGAGCTCGCGGCCGAGCCTGCCGACGAGCCCGAGCAGGTCGGGGACCGAGGACCCGGTACCGCCCGAGCCGGAGGAGAGCGAGACGCGCTCGTTGGACAGCGTGTTGCGCGCCACCTTCCAGCCCGCGCCGACCTCGCCCACGACCAGGTCGTCGGGGACGAACACGTCGTCGAGGAAGACCTCGTTGAACAGGTTCTCGCCGGTCATCTCGGTCAGCGGCCGGACCGTGACGCCCGGAGCCTTCATGTCGACGAGGAAGTAGGTGATGCCCTCGTGCTTGGTGCCCTCGGAGGAGTTGCGGGCGATGCAGATGCCCCACTCGGCCACGTGCGCGACGGAGGTCCAGATCTTCTGGCCGTTGAGCCGCCAGCCGCCCTCGACCCGCTCCGCCTTCATCTGCAGCGCCGCCAGGTCGGAGCCGGCACCGGGCTCGGAGAAGAGCTGGCACCAGATCGTCTCGCCGCTGAGGGTCTTGGGCAGGAAGCGCTCCTGCTGCTCCTGCGTGCCGTAGGCGGCGATGGACGGCACCACCCAGGCGCCGATGATCATCTGCGGCAGCCTGACCTTGGCCGCCTTGAGCTCCTGTGCGATCAGCACCTGCTCCAGCGGCGTGGCGCCACGCCCCCACGGCCTGGGCAGGTGCGGCATGACGAAGCCGCGATCGGCCAGGGCCCGCTTCTGCTCCTTGCCCTCCAGGGCGGCGAGCTCCGCGATCTCCGCGCGCAGCGCCTCACGCACCGGCTCGGCGTCCTCGGGCAGGTCGATCTCCATCTCCCGGCCGACCCCCCGCAGGGCGAGGTCGGTGACGCGGGCGGCCCACTCGGCGGAGGAGCCGAGCAGCGCGCGCAGGGTGAGCGCGCGCCGGTAGTAGAGGTGGGCGTCGTGCTCGAAGGTGTAGCCGATGCCGCCGAAGGTCTGGATCGCGTCCTTGGCGCACTGCACGGCGGCGTCCGGGGCCATCACCCCGGCGATGGCGGCGGCGTAGTCCAGCTCACGGCCGCTCGCCCGGGTGGCGTCCCAGACGGTGGCGCGGGCCTGCTCCAGCGCGACGAGCATGCGCGACAGCTTGTGCTTGATGCCCTGGAACTGGCCGATCGGACGGCCGAACTGGACCCGTACCTTGGCGTAGTCGGAAGCGGCGGTGACGCACCAGGAGGCGAGGCCGGCGGCCTCGGCGCCGATCAGGATGGCGGCCAGGTTGCGCACGTCGGAGCCGGCGACCCCGTCCAGCACGCGCTCGGCGGGCACGGTCACGTCCGCCAGCTCCACCTTGGCCACGGACCTGGTGAGGTCCAGCGACCTGACCGGGGTGACGGTGACGGCGGCGGCGTCGAGGGCGATCCACTCCTCCCCGTCGGCGGTGACGACGGGCAGGACCAGCACGTCGGCCGACGAGCCGCCCAGCACGGGCTCGGCCGTGCCGGTGACGATCAGGGAGCCGTCACTCGCCCGCGTGCCGGTCAGGGCGCCGCTCAGGGCCAGCGCGCCGGTGTGGCTGCCGTCGGCCAGGCCGGGCAGCAGCTCGTGGTGCTTGGAGGCGTGGATGACCGCGCTGGCCAGCACGGTCGGCAGGTAAGGGCCGGGGGTCACCCGCTCGGCCAGCGCCTCGATGGCCACCGCGGCTTCCAGCAGCCCGTAGCCGGAGCCGCCGGCGTCCTCGGGCAGGTGCAGGCCGAGCAGTCCCTGCTCGGCGAGGCCGGTCCAGAACGCGGGCCGCTCGTCGGTCGCGGAGCGCAGCAGCTCGGCCGGGATGTTCCGGTCGGCCCAGCCGCTCACGGACTCGCGGAGCGCCTCGTGCTCCTCGCTCAAACCGATCGCCATGTGCATCCTCCAGGCAGGTCCCGTAGTAGCCAGAACCATATTCTAGAGGATGCTTCTGGCCTAGAGCGGACGGACTTTTGTCACCAAGGTATTCAGATCCGCCCAGTAGGCCTTGCCGGTCGCCGGGATGGACGCCACCAGCATGGTGGGTTTGGTCTTGCCGGCCTCCAGCACCGACACCAGGGCGCGGCCCTCCTGGCGCTTGCCCGCCAGCGTGTAGGTGACCTTGAAGCCGAGCGTCCACCCCTTGGCCTCAGGCGTCTTCTGGGAGCCGGCCCAGGCCAGCGTGGCGCCCTTGGGATACTGCGTGCGCAGCGTCCAGCGCGCGGCCCGTACGGCCAGCGCGCGATAGTCGGCGTCCTTCGACGGCTTGGTCTCGATGGCGCCGGGCAGCGGGGCCGAGGCGATCACCGTCTGCGGGACCGCCACCTTGCCGGCCCGCTGCGCGATCGAGAACGGCGCGTACGACCGGGCCGACCACGGCTCGCCGAGCCTCGGATAGCTGATGCCGCCGGCCTGGTCGACGATCGTGCCGGACACCACGCTGGCCTTCCCCGGCAGCTGGGCGAACGCCTGCTTCGCCGGGGCCGCCGGCACTGCCACCGGCGCGCCCCCGCTCGGCGGGACGGACGCCGAGACGGCCGAGGGCACCGGCTGCACCGGCACCACCGGCTCGCCCTCCGGCCGGCCGGGCACCTCGCCAGGGAAGATCACGAACACCAGCACCACGGCCAGAACGGTCGCCAGGATGGCGCCCAGCAGGTAGATGACCTTGATCGGAATGTCGCCGATCCGGCTGAGCAGCCCGCCCTTCGGCGGCGGTGGCGGAGGCGGGAACGGCGGCAGCGCGGGCGCCCCCTGCTCCGGAAAGACCGGCGGCCCGGCCGGCCGCGCGGAACCTGGGAGAGGCTCGGCCTTCGGAGCCTGCCGCGCGAAACCTGGCTCGACCTCCGGGGTCTGCCCCGCGGAGCCTGACTCGGCCGCTGGGGCCTGCCGCGCGGAGCCTGGCTCGGCCGCTGGGGTCTGCCGCGTGGGGCCCGAGCGAGGCGTCGGCGGGACGGCCTTGGGGCCCGTCGTCACCGGCTTCGGCTCGGTGTCCGGGGTGGGGTGGGGAACGGCTCCGGGCTGCACCTTCGGAAAGGTGATCGTTTCGTCCGTCGGCGGCAAAACGATCTTACGGAAGGGAGCGGTGGGAGCATCGTGGGTCTGATCCTGGTCGCCGACGTCCGCCATGGGTCGAGGCTACGTCACCCGAGGAAGGGATATTTCTGCTATTCCCCCTGCAGAACTTAATTCTGTAATGTCACCGACATGAGGGGCTTCTATGAGATCGCGGCCGATGACCCGAAACGTGCTGCTCTGCTCGGCGATGACACCACCACCTACGGAGAGCTGCTCGCCCAGGTGAACCGGGCCTCGAACGGCCTGCTGGCCCGGGGAACCGGCCAGGGCGACACGGTGGTGACCGTGCTCAGGAACGGCCTCGACGCGCTCACCATGATGCTCGCCACCTACCAGATCGGCGCCTACCTGGTGCCGGTCAACTGGCATTTCACCGACGAGGAGATCGCCTACATCGTGGCCGACTCCGGCGCCGGGATCGTGATCTCGCCGAAGCACCTCACGGTCGCCGGCCTCACCGCCGGGCAGCCGGACGACGCGCCCGCGCACCGGCGGGCCGGATCCATGATGCTCTACACCTCCGGCACCACGGGCCGCCCCAAGGGAGTGCGCAGACGGCTGCTCGACCTCACCCCCGAGGAGCTCCACCCGATCCTCATGCGCAAGAGCTGGACGCACTTCGGGCTGCCGCCCGAGGGTGTGCACCTGGTGTGCTCGCAGCTCTACCACTCCGCGCCGTACGGCCAGGCCATGATGGCGCTGCAGTTCGGGCACGCGATCGTGGCGCCCGAGCGGTTCGACGCGGCCGAGACGCTCCGGCTGATCGAGCGGCACAGGGTGACGAACGCGTTCATGGTGCCCACGATGTTCCACCGGCTGCTGGCCGTACCGGATCGGAGTTCGTACGACCTGTCGTCGCTCACGCACCTCTACCATGGCGCGGCCCCCTGCCCGCCCGCGACCAAGCAGGCGATGATCGACTGGCTGGGCCCGGTGCTGTGGGAGTACTACGGCTCCACCGAGGCGGCGGTGGCCACCATGGTCTCCTCCGCGGAGTGGCTGGCCAGGCCGGGCACGGTGGGCAGGGCGCTGGACGGGATGGAGTTCAGCGTGATCGGCGAGGACGGCGAGCCGGTGCCCGCCGGGCAGCCGGGCCTGGTCTACATCGGCGGGATCAATCGGTTCGAGTATCACGGCGACCCGGCCAAGACGGCCGAGGCGATGCGCGGGCGCGACTACACGCCGGGCGACATCGGCTATCTGGACGCGGCCGGGTACTTGTTCCTGCTGGACCGCAGGACCGATTTGATCATCTCCGGCGGCGTCAACGTCTACCCGGCGGAGATCGAGGCGGCGCTGCTGGAGCATCCGTCCGTGGCCGACGTGGCGGTGATCGGGGTACCGGATCCTGAGTGGGGTCACACGGTCGTGGCGCTGGTCCAGCCGGTCGCCGGCGTCCCCGGCGGCGCGGAGCTCACCGCCGAGCTGCTGCGGCACTGCGAGCCCCGGCTGGCCAGGCTCAAGCATCCGCGCGTGATCGAGTACCGCGACGCCCTGCCCCGCACGCCCACCGGCAAGCTGAGCAGACGCCAGGTCCGCGAGGCGTATCTTTCCCGCTGAGCTGGGCACAAAGGCCTCTATGGGGAGGGTCGCCGGGGGGCTGGCCGCCGCGGTCCTGCTGACCGCGTGCGGGACGGCGGGCGCGCCGGCCGTCCTCCCACGGGCCACCTCGCCCGCCCCGCCACCGGCCTCGGCGTCCGTCAGCGCCCCTCCCGTTCAGCCGCTGGAGGAGGCGTACGAGCGCGTCATCGCCGAGGTGCTGCCGTCGATCGTGCAGATCAACACCAAGGCGGGCCTCGGCTCCGGCATCGTCTACGACGCCGAGGGACACGTCATCACCAACGCGCACGTGGTCGGCGAGGCGACCCAGATGAACGTGACGTTCGCCACCGGAGGCAGCCCGCGCAAGGCCCGGCTGGTCAAGACGTTCGCCGCGGGCGACCTCGCGGTCATCAAGGTGGACAACGCGCAGGGCCTGCAACCGGCCAGGTGGGGCGACTCGGCCAAGCTCAGGGTGGGCCAGCTCGTGCTCGCCATGGGCAACCCGCTCGGCCTGTCCGGCAGCGTGACCGAGGGGATCGTCTCGGCGCTCGGCCGTACGGTCTCCGAACCGGAGAGCCCCGGCTCGACCGGCGCGACGATCGCCGGCGCCATCCAGACCTCGGCGGCGATCAATCCGGGCAACAGCGGCGGCGCCCTGGTGAACCTGTCCGGGCAGGTGATCGGCATTCCCACCCTGGCCGCCTCCGACCCCACCATGGGCGGCCCCGCGTCGGGTATCGGCTTCGCCATCCCGAGCAACATCGCCCTGGACATCGCGGCCCAGATCGTCGAGCACGGCAAGGTGATCAACAGCCACCGGGCCGCGCTCGGCATCAAGGGCAACACGATCATCGGCGCGAACGGGCAGCCGACGGGGATCGGCGTCGGCGTCGTACAGAAGAACAGCGCCGCCGCCCGCGCCGGCCTCCGCGAGGGGGACGTGATCATCGGCATCGGCGGCAAACGCGTCTCCGCGATGGCCGAGCTCACCGAGTCCCTGACCACCTACCGCCCCGGCGACACGGTCCCGGTCAAAGTCATCCGCCCGAACGGCAAAACCGACACAATCACCGTAACCTTGGGCGAACTGTCGGGCGAATAACCGACGAGGACCTTCGCCCGCACCGGGCGAATCGCTGAGAATCCTTGAAACTCAGTGAACGGACGCGCTCATTGCTTGACGTTGTAGATGATCTCGACGCGGCGGTTCTTCGCCCGGTTCTTGGCGATCGGCCGGCCGTCGACGATGTTGGGCGCCTTGGGGCGGCTCTCGCCGTACCCCTGGGCCTGGAGGGTCACGTCCGCGCCGGTGAGCAGGCCGCGCATGACCTGCTGCACCGCCTGGGCGCGGCGCTGGGAGAGGCCGCGGTTGTAGGCGTCGGAGCCCTGGTCGTCGGTGTGGCCCTGGATCTTGACCAGGCCGCCCGCGCTCTCGGTGTTGACCTTGTCCGCGACCTCGCCCAGCCGCTGCCTGGCCTTGGCCGTCAGCTGCCATTTGTCCAGCGCGAACAGCACGTCGCTGGTGAGGGCGACGGTGACCTGGGTGCCCTCCTGGGTCTCGGACTCGGTGCCGTCGAGTGACTCGATCTCGCCGATGATGTCCTCGACCGGCAGCACCAGGTCCTCGACCACCGCGGTGGCGGACTCCGGCGGGGCGGTGGGCGGCGAGGTCAGCAGCAGGGCGAGGGAGAGGCTAAGAGATCGGAACATCGGTCAACACGCCGATCATGGGCATCTCGATGTTGACCTTCGTCACGTCCGCCGGTGGGGCGGCGAAGAGGGCGTAGAGAGTGACCGTCTGGCCCTTCTTGAGGAAGTTGCCCTGGGTATCGGAGCACACGCACTGCGCGTCGGACCCGGTGCCGTTGCGCGCGACCCGATAGCGCTTGGCGTTGACGGGGTCGATCAGGGAGACGCCCGACACCGAGTAGTCCAGGGTCGCGCTGCCCATGCCGTTGTGTATGTTGACCTCGCCGTCGACGACGGTGATGGTCCAGTTGAGCGTGACGGTCTTGCCCTGCCGCTTGAGCGCGGTGACGTCGGCGCGGGCGGTGCCGCCGTCACCCGAGGCGACCTTGGCCTCCCGGGTGGCGATCACCTGGTCGGCCTGCGGCGCGGCGCTCTGCTGCGGCTCATCCGATGTGGTCCGCCGCTGCGTGGGCTGCTCCTTGGTGGGCTGTTCCTGAGCCGTGGTCTGCTGCTTCTCCTCGCCACCGCCGCCGCCGAGCTGTCCGGGAAGCATCCCGCAGCCGGTGAGCGCGACGGCGGCCACAGCCAGCGTGAGCGTCTTGCGCATGATTACGGTCACCTTTCGGGGGTTCGAACGTGTGACTGGACGCTAGCGGGGCGACCTTCAGAATCCGCATAGTCCGCTATATCCGGCGCTGGTGCGCCTCCTGAGCGAGGCGCTCGGCCTCGGCCCGGCCCTGCTTGTCACCAAGGACGTCAAACTCTCCCATAGCACGCGTAAGCATCTCAACCGCCTCATCAATCTCATGAAGGTCGATGAGTACCGTCGACAGGACGAGCAGGGCGTTGCCCACGCCCCGGCGATCACCGTACGCCGTGAAGGTCTCCAGCGCCTGACGGGCCGGGGCGACCGCGTCCTGCGGCGAGCCCTGCGCCCGCGCGATCCTGGCCAGGACGAGCAGGCCCACCGCCTCCGGCAGGCGGTCGCCGAGCCGCTGGTTGACGGCGATCCGCCGCCGCGCGCAGTCGCCGGCCTCGGCCGGTCGGCCCGCGTCCAGGTGCAGCCTGGCCAGGTCGAGCAGCAACTCGGCCTGGCCGCGCGGATCGCCCAGCTCGCGGTAGGCGGCCAGGCTCTCCTCCAGCAGCCGCTGATCCTGGCGCAGCGCGCCGAGCGCCCGCAGGGTGTCGGCCCTGCCCCGCTGGTCCGCCGCCTGCTCGAAGACCCGCAACGCCCGGCGCAGCACCCGCTCGGCCTCGGCCGGACGCTGCTCGACCAGGCCGAGCCGGAGCGTGATCCGGGCCTGTTCCAGCCCTTCGACCAGGGGTTGGGCAGCCCTCAGCGCGGCGGCCGCCGCGTCGTTGCGGCCCTCGGCCCGGTGCAGGTCGGCCAGGCCGCGCAGCAACAGCGCCTCACCCTGCCGGTGGCCCGCCGCCCTGGCCGCGTCGAGCCCCGTCGCCGTGGTGGCGTGCCAGTCGTCGTGGTGCCCGCCGAGCTCGAACAGCGGAGTCAGGTAGAAGGCCAGCCGCCACGCCTCCTCGTTCAGCCCCGCCCGGAAGAAGTCGCCGACCGTCGCCACCAGGAACCGGCGCTCCGCGCTCAGCCAGCGGGCCTCCTGCCGCAGCCGGCCCGTCTCCAGCAACTGCTCGGCCGTACGGACCAGGGTCCGGCCCGAGCCGGGCTCGGCGGGCAGCAGGGTGACCCTGGCCCGCCTGGTCCTGTCGAGGATCTCGGCCGCCCGGCCGGCCAGCACACCGGCCGGGCCGCCCTCCTCCTCCGCCAGCCGTTCGGCCGCGTACAGCCTGGTCAGGTCGTGCCGGCCGTACCTCTCCTGGCCCGCCTCGTCCAGCCCGCGTGACTGCAGCAGCCCCGCCTCGACCAGCGGCTCCAGATCCTCGCCCAGCACCCACGAGGCGAAGTCGGGCGCCGTCAGCGCGCCCAGGGCACGCAGCAGCCGCCGCTCCGGCTCGGCCAGCCCGCGATAGCCCAGCGCCAGGCTGCCGCGCACGGCCAGGTCGCCCGCGCTGAGCTCGTCCAGCCTGCGCCGCTCGTCCGCCAGCCGCCCCACCAGGTGCGCCAGCGTCCAGCCCTGCTTCCTGGCCAGCCGCGACCCGGCGATCCGGAGCGCCAGCGGCAGCGCGCCGCACAGCCGCACGAGGGTCCGCGCGGCCTCCGGCTCCGCCTCCACCCGGTCCCGCCCCGCCACGTTCGCGAGCAACCGCAGCGCCTCGCCCGCCTCCAGCACCCCCAGCTCGTACGCCCGAGCGGCCTCCAGCCCGGCCAGCGGTGACCGGCTCGTCACGATCGTCACACTGCCGGGCCCGGTCGGGAGCAGCGGCCGTACCTGCGTCTCGTCGGCGGCGTCGTCGAGCACCACGAGCAGCCGCCGGCCGGACGTCAGCCTGCGATAGAGCCGCACCCGCCCGTCCAGCGTCGGCGGCACCGACCCGTCCGGGCAGCCGAGCGAACGCAGCAGATCCTCCAGCACGGCCCCCGGCGCCCGCGCACCGAGCACCGCGTACAGCCTCCCACCAGGCAGATCAAGCAACGTCGCAGCCCGTACGGCCACCGCCGACTTCCCACACCCAGGCGCCCCATGCACCACCAGATGCACCGGCGCCCCCACTACCCCACCCCCGAGGCCCCCCGACGCCGCACGGTCCCCGGAGCCCTCCACGGCGCCGGCGCCGGGCAGCCCCGTCGATATGCCGTCTTGGGCGGGGGTCGTCGACGACCCGTGGGGGCGGGCGGAGGCGATGATCCAGGCGAGGACGTCGTCCCTTCCCGTGAAGTCCGAAATATCGGGCGGCGTCTCGTTAAGCGGAATTTTTCGCTCTTCGGGCGAAACGGCGCCCGCATACGCCTCGCCGCCGTCCAGCACCCGCTGGTGCGCCTCCCGCAGCTCGGGCCCCGGCTCCAGACCCAGCTCCTCCACCAGCGTCCGCCGCGCCTCCTGATAAACGGCCAACGCCTCCGACCGGCGCCCCGCCTGCCCCAGCGCGGCCATGAGCTGCCCCCAGGCCCGCTCCCTGAGCGGATAACCGCCGACCAGCGCCCGAAGCTCGCCGACCACCTCACCGCCCCGGCCCAGCCTCAGGTCCAGCTCCACGCGCTCTTCGAGCGCGGTCAACCGCAACTCCTCCAGAGGTACGCCGTGCGCCCGGCGGAGCTCGGCACTGTCGATGCCCTCCAGGGCCTGCCCCCGCCACAGCGACAGCGCGGCCCGGAACCCGTCGGCGGCCTCGGCGACCGCCCCCGCCTGCCCGGCCTTCCTGGCCCGCGCCACGAGCCGCTCGAACCGGTGGCAGTCGACCTCGTCGGGATCGACCTCCAGCAGGTAGCCGCCCGGCACGGTGGCGATGCCGTCCACCACCTTGCGCAGCGCGCTGACGTACACCCTGAGCACCGACTCGGCCGAGACCGGCGCCCGCTCTCCCCACAGCATCGTGATCAGCCGCTCGACCGGCACGGCCTGCCCCGCCGAGACCAGCAGCGCCGCCAGCAGCGCCCGGTGCTTGGCCGGACCGGGCTCAGGACCGCCGTCGATCCGCAGCGGACCCAGCACCCGAAACCGCACCACCGTCGTGCTCAGCTCTTCGCGGGCCTGAGCGCGAACGACTCGAACCGCACCCGCACAGCCCCGCCCGCGTCCGGAGCCGCGTGCACCCCGGCCTCGCTCGGCCCGTAGGCGTCCGTGGTGTCGGTGACCTCCGCGACGAGCCCCTCGTTCAGCCACATCCGCAGGATCACCCCGTCTCCGCTCCCGGCGCACTCCGCCACGACCCGATCGGCCTTGGTGGTCTCGGCGGCCGCGGGACCGTACAGGATCTCGCCCGGCTGCCCCGTGCGGCGCTTGACGATGGAGACCTTGCCCGAGCCGCTCACGGAGAACTCGTAGCGGTCACCGGAGCCGGCCGCCCCGTGGCACCACACACCGTACTCCCCGCTCCCCTCCTGCAGCGTGGCCCGCGCGCTGACCACCACGCCGCCGGGCTCCCGCCGGGGCGCGGACTTCCACAGCCGCCAGCCGTCCTTGACGGTCAGCACGTATCCCGAGGCGTCCCGTGCCGCGCTGCCGCCGTCGGACGAGCCGACCGCCCACGAGTCGGCGAAGTCCGTCTCGTACGGCCAGGTCTGCTCGGCCAGCCCCGGCGCCACCACGACCGCCACCCCCACCGCAACGGCGACCAGCACCCCGACGCCCCCCAGCACCCACCCCTTACGCCGCCACCCAGAGCCGGCGGTCGGCCCGGCGAGAGTGACCGTCCGTCCCGCAGCAGAGGCGTCAGACGACCCCGCGAACCCGGAGGACTCCCCCGCAGGGACCGCAGGCGACCCGGCGAAGCCCGAGGACAGCCCCGCAGAGGCGGAGGACGATCCCGCAGGGGCGGCAGGCGACCCCGCGAAGCCCGAGGACGCGCCCGTAGGGGCGGAGAACGATCCCGCGAAGCCCGAGGACGCCCCCGTAGGGGCGGAGGACGATCCCGCAGGGGGCGAAGGCGGGCCTGCGGTGGTCGAAGGCGGGTCGGACCAGGTGCGTTCGACGACCTGGGTGGCCGAGGCGGCGCTGTGCTGGGTGCCGCCGAGCAGGTCACCCAGGAGTCGCGCCACCGTGGGCCGGGCGCGCGGATCCTTGGCCAGCGCCCGCTCCACCACGCCCCGGACGCCGTCGTCGAGGCCGTCGAGCCGGGGCTCCTCGTTGACGATCCGATAGAGGACCTCGCCAGGCGCTCCGGCGCCGAACGGGTGCCGGCCCGTCCCGGCGTACGCGATCACCCCGCCCCACGCGAACACGTCGGTCGCGGGCGTGAGCGGCTCGCCGCGCGCCTGCTCCGGCGCCATGAACGAGGGCGTGCCAAGGATGGCCTGGCTGACCAGGCTCTCGGTGTCCATGAGCTGGGCGATGCCGAAGTCGATCACCCGGGGCCCGAGCGGGGAGAGCAGCACGTTGGACGGCTTGAGGTCGCGGTGGATCACCCCGGCGCCGTGGATGGCGCTGAGCGCGGTCGCGATCCCCACCGCGAGCGCCTCCAGGTTGCCGCCGGACAACGGCCCCTGATCACGTACGGCCTGCGCCAGGTCAGGGCCTTTGACGTACTCGGTGACGAGGTAGGCGACGTCCCCGTCGATCCCGGCGTCCAGCACCGGGGCGGTGCAGAACCTGGCCACCCGGCGGGCGGCGGTCACCTCCCGGTCGAACCTGCGGCGGAAGGCGGGGTCGCGGGCCAGCGACGGGTGGATCACCTTGACCGCGGCCAGCCCTCCGGTGGGCGTGGTGGCCAGATGCACCTCGCCCATGCCGCCCCGGCCGAGCACGCGCCGCAGCACATAGCCGCCCAGGACCCGTTCGCCGCTCACCGCAGACAGAGTAGCCAGGTCCCGATTCTCCCGCTTCGCCCAGTACCAAGCGAGTGGGTCAAGCGGGTGGGCCAGGCGGGTGGGCCAGGCGCGTGGGGTCAGGCTGGCGCCTGGGCCAGCCGGAATCGGGACGGCGCGATGCCGTACCGGTCGACGAAGGCCTGCCGCAGGGTCTCGGCGGTGCCGAACCCGCAGCGGGCCGCGACCGCCGCCATCGGCAGCGAGGTAGAGGCCAGGAGGTGCGCGGCGGCCTCGGTGCGGGCCTGCCGGACGTACCGGCCGGGCGTCTGGCCGAGGTGCTTGAGGAACAGCCGGGTCAGGTGCCGCTCGCTCACCCCCGCCCCGGCGGCCAGGGCAGGCGTGCTGAGATCGGCGTCCAGATGGCCGGTGATGTGCTCGACGGTCCGTTTGATCAAACTGTTGGAGGCGGGCGGCGCGCTGACGAACATGCTCATCTGCGCCTGGTTGCCGGGACGCTGAAGGTAGGTCACCAGGCCGCGCGCGACCGTGCGCGACAGCTCGACGCCGTTGTCCTCCTCGATGAAGGCCAGCGTGAGGTCCAGAGCGGCGGTGACCCCCGCCGAGGTGGCGACCTCCCCGTCGCGGATGAAGATCGGATCGGCGTCGACCCGGACCTTGGGGTGCAGGGTGGCCAGGCGCCGCGCCCACTGCCAGTGGGTGGTGGCGCGGCGGCCGTCGAGCAGCCCGGCGGCGGCCAGCACGTAGGCGCCGGTGCACACCGACGCGACCCGGCGGCTCTGCCTGGCCAGCCGGCGGACGTGGGCGACGATCGACGGGTCGGCGGCGGCGTTCTCGCAGCCGATGCCGCCGGACACGATGAGCGTGTCGATCACCCCGGTGACCCGTTCGAGGGTGACCTGCCCCTGGAGGGTCAGCGCGGAGTCGGTGACGATGGGACGCCCACCGGGGGTGGCCAGGCGCACCTCGTAGCAGGGGGCGGCGCCGTGCCAGTTGGCGCTCTCCAGCGCCGAGGTGACGCAGGCGATGTCGAGTAACTGCGCGGCGTCGTAGCCCACCACGATGACGCGGCGTGTCTCCATGACACCGACTCTAGGTCCGAAAGACGCAGAGCCCAAGATTCCGGACCTCCACTCTCACCTTCCTGGCCTCGGATCCGCCGCTGCCGCACAGTCGTGGACATGGATCCGATCACCTCGAACACCGCTGCCCGCCGCTGGACGAGATTCGCCCGGCACTACGTGGAGATGGTCATCGCGATGTTCGCCGGGATGTTCGTCCTGGGCTTCGCGCAGTCCGCCGCCGGGCTCGCCTTCACCTACCAGAGCGACCCGGAGCTCGCCTACCTGCTGATGGCGTTCAACATGTCCGTCGGGATGGCCGTCTGGATGCGGTTCCGCGGCCACGGCTGGCCCGCCACGCTGGAGATGTGCGGGGCGATGTTCGCGCCGATCGTGCCGCTCTTCCCGCTGCTATGGCTCGGTCTCATCGACGGGATGGCGCTGATGGTCGTCGCGCACGTGGCGATGTTCCCGGCCATGCTGGCCGTCATGCTCAGGCGCCTGGACGAGTACGCGGGCTGCGCTCGCTAACGCCTGGCCTTGCGGTAGCCGTCCAGGACGTCCTGCCGCAGCAGGTGCCCGAACCCGGCCCGCACCAGCCGGAGCCCCAGCGAGGCGGCGTCGGTGCCGAGCGCGGCCGCCGTCGCCGGCAGGCTCCAGTCGTGCTCGGCCAGCCTGCTGATCAGGTAGCCGCGCCGGACCTGCGCCTGCGAGAGCCTGAAGGTCTTCAGGTACGCCGTCCGCCCGTCGGCGTCGTTGATCGTCTCGCCGAGGTGGTTCTCGGCGTGCCGCTCGAAGGCGGGCAGGAAGCGCCGCAGGGTGAACCGGCCGAGCCGGTGGACGTCCTGCACCCGGGCCGGCGCGGCGAGCAGTCCGGCCAGCATGACCGAGTCGTGGAAGGCGGCCCACTCCCGCTCCTGCCGCACGGCCTGCGCCCGCAGGTCCGCCAGCGAGGTGACCGCCCCTTCGTCGATCACCGCGGCGAAGTCGCCGGCCGGGTGGAACAGGGCGTAGGTGTGGATCAGCTCGCCGTACAGGTCGCGGATCAGCGTGGGGTGCAGCGCCCGGTAGTCCTCCGCGTGCGGCACCACGAAGGCGCTGGCCAGGGAGTCGGCGGCGTACAGGAGCAGGCCGCACTGACCGGGGTGGATCTCGAAGACGCGCAGCGCGTCCTCCAGGCCGTGCACCTCGGCTCCGGTGTAGGCCTCCTCGACCCGGGGGGACAGGCCCTGGGTGACGGCCTGGCGCGACCATTCCTCCCACATGATCGTGGGGCCGCCGAAGTGCAGCGCGAGGAAGCCTTCCAGGGCGAGGTGCAGGGGGAGGAAGCGCAGCCGGTTCTTGTCCGCCCGGCGGGCCATCCGGCGGTGGGTCCTGACCGGCATGTGCTGCTGCGGCTCGTCGAGTTGGGTGCCGTACGCGGCGGCGGGCGTGCCGTCGTCGGTCCACGACGCCACGAAGGCGTGCGGGACATAAGAGATGTACGTCGATTTGTCGGGCAAATCGACCAGGGACAGTTCGTCGCCGTACACCTTGGCGTGCAGGCGCAGGTCCGTGATCGGCTCCGGCCGCACCAGCGGCACCAGCCGAATCGCCCCCCACGTCTGCGCGGGCCGCGTCTCCAGCCCAGTGAGGTCGATCATCGGCGCGCCACCCGGTCCGCCAGGTAGGCGCGCAGTTCGGCTGGACCGCTGCGCCCCTCGGCGAACTGGGCCAGCTCCACCAGTGCCGGCAGGTCCTCGGCGTCGCGGATCCCGGCGGTCGGCACCGAGGCCGACAGCCGCCGGACGTCGTACCGCCCCGCGTCGTACACCGGGTTCAGATGCACGATGCCCACCTCTCCCAGGGGATCGAGCTTGCGCCGCCACACCCGCAGCACCTCGGCCGCCAGCCCCGGCGGCGCGTTGTCCCAGCCGTCGGAGACGATGACCAGCCGGTCCGGCCGGGTCTCGAGCGCGTCGATGATCCGCTGCCCGAGCGGTGTCGCCCCCGAAGGCCGCACCCGCACCGCGTCCGTCCGCCCCGACAGCCACAGCCCCTGGTAGGTCCCGGCCAGCGCCGCCAGCAGGTAGTGGCAGGCCAGCGCCACCGCCAGTGGCCGGCGCCGCTTCACCGGCGAGCCGAAGGAGGAGAAACTGTCGTCCAGCACCGCCGTGACACTCCCCCAGGTGCCGGCCCGCGCCCCCGCCACCCGCGCGGCGGCGGCCCGCAGCGCCGCGACATGCTCATGCGTCCGCTCCGCGACAGGCAACGACAGCACGTACGACGCCACCCGCACCAACGGCAGGGCGGCCAGGTCGGCCCCGCTGTCCACGCCCGCGCTCTTCGCCGACTCGATCAGCCGCAGCCGCTCCAGCCGGGTCAGCCGGGGCTCGATCCGCTCCAGGAACACCTTCCTTGCGATCCCGTGCTTGGCCGCGAACCCCTCGGCGGCGGTGTACGGCAGCTCGTACAGCGCCTGCTTGTCATAGTGGGCGCGCCGCCACGCCTCCAGCACCGGCGTGTCGTACTTCGCCCGGCTGTGCGGCGCGAACAGGAAGTCGCCCAGTTCGCCCGGCAGCCGCAGATGCGCGTGCCGCACCGCCGCCTTCACCGCCGAGCGGTACTTGACCGCGTCGAAGGCCAGATCGGGGCGGGCCAGCAGCCAGTCACGGATGATCGCCCTGGTGCGCCGGTTGTTGACCCCAGCCCGCCGCAGGTCCTTGAACAGCCGGTAGACCCGCGGCGGGCTCATCCGGCCCAGCCGCCAGGCGATCAGCCTGCCGTCACCGCTCCCCGGTGTCGCCAGCAGGTTGTGGACGATCATCGCCGCGTTGTGGTCGTTGATGTCCAGGGCCAGCGTGGCGGCGTAGAGGTCGGGGTAGTTGCCGTGCACGTAGCGGTGCAGGAAGTCCAGGGACAGCCGCTGATGCGCCGCCCCGCTGTGGAACTCGCGCTGCCCGGTGGAGGTGATCGCCGCGTTCGCGAACAGGAGTACGTCCTCGCACTCGATCAGGTCGGCGTAGGTGTCCATCTGTCTCTCGGGCTGGTCGGGGCCGGCCGGGGAATGGGGGCACGAGCTGCGAGAGCATCGCGTTAAAGGCGGTTCCGGAAGTCGCACCGAGGTCCCGCGGCCGACCTGATCACGGACCCTACCGGCTACCGCCACCCCATGCGACACATTTCCCCCGAAGCCCCACATCAGGGCGCCATGAGCAGCAGTGGTCGCCCCGATCAGCGGCATCCCCCGCGACGACCAGTGCTTTTGTCCTCATTCTCGGCACCGAGCGGGTTCACTACGCGCCCAGCTCCCGCCTGCGCCGCAGCAGCGCGGCCCGTACCGCATGCGCCCGTACCGTGACCACGGCCGACACGGCGATGAACGTGATCCCGCCCACGACGGCCGGGATCACGCCCGCGCCCCTCCCGGCGGCCACCGCCACGACGAGCGCCGTCGTCACGGTCGAGGCGGCCACGGCGAGCCAGCCCGCGATCACCCGATCCAGCGCGAACAGCGGCACCCTCCTGGCGATCACCCAGCCCCCGTAACCCGCCCAGGCCAGGCAGAACCCGGTGAGCAGGGCGAAGGCGAGCTGCGTGTGGCCGGGCAGCGGGCCCGGCTCGGTGGCCCAGAGCAGCACCACGAAGATCGCCCCGGCCACGCCCGCGATCAGTGCCACCACCCCGCCGGCCCTCCGCCACGGGGACAGCGCCCCCTCCAACCGGCCGATCATCTCCTCCGCCGACATGCCCGGCTCGTCGCTCATCGCTGGAATCCCTTCTCCTCGAGGTGGTCACGCAGCAGACGACGGGCCCGGTGGAGCCGGGACTTGATCGTGCCGGGCGGGACGGCGCAGATCTCGGCACAGTCCTCGATCGACAGATCCTCCAGGTAGAACAGCACCAGGACCTCACGTTCAAGGGCCGGCAGCCCGGACAGCCCGGCGATCAGCTCGGCCCGGTCCACGAGGCCGGAGATCGCGTCCCCGGCCGGCGGTTCCTCCCGGAGGACCGTCTCGTCCCTGCCGTACTCCTCACGCAGCCGATCCGCCACCGCCCGCCTGGCGATCGTGAACAGCCATGGAGTGAACCTGCCCGGCTCCGCCAGCCGGGGCAGCCCTCGGATCACGGCCAGCCAGATCTCCTGCGTCACGTCGTCGGCCCGCTGGGCGTCCAGCATGCGGCGCACATACCCCCACACCGACGCATGCCAGGCCCGCACCAGCTCCGTGACGGCCTCACGCTCACCCAACTGGCAGCGGACCACCAGCAACTCGTCGGTCATCTCGTTCTCCCGTCGCCCGTCACCCACCACAGTCGGAGAACAGGCCCCCCAGGTTCACGACCCCAGGTGATCCCGGCCACGATCGAAAAGTAGTTGAAAACTTGACTTCTTTGCCGACTCCGCCCGACTATGGGAGCGCCCGAAACCGGAGCAGGACGCCATAAGGGCCCATGGCGTTCCGGTATTCACCTCCATGAAATGAGGAGTACCTTGCGCGTACGCAGACTCATGGCCACCCTCGGCAGCGCCGCGATGGTGTCCGCCGCCGTCCTCGCCGGAGCGTCCGCGGCTTCGGCGGACGCGGCCGACCTGGAGGCCTGCCAGGCCCAGAAGTCCGTGTGCTTCTTCGCCAACGGAGTCGAAGGCGAGCCCGCCTCCTACCCCGGCGCACCCGCGACCTGCACGGTCCTGCCCTTCACGGTGCACACGGAGTTCAACTTCAGCACGAAGGCCATCCAGGTCTACAGGACGACCGACTGCACCGGTCACGCGCTCACCTTCCCCGCCAACGACTTCCACACCTTCAACGGCTTCGACGGCCGTAGCTTCAAAGCCGCGAGCTGACGCACCCGCACAAACGCCGGCGCGACGCCCGGCCGACGCCGGGCGCCGCGCGGAGACCAGCCCCTACGCCATCGAGGCCGCCCTCCTGCGATCGATCGCCGCCTGCACACGCTGGCCGATGGAGAAGCCGCCCGCCAGGCTGCCGCGGATCGCGGGCCCGGCACCGGCGCACTTGGCTCCGTAATAGACGAGCTCGATCGCCTGCCTGACGGTGGTGGTGAAAAGGCGGTGCACCGTCCGCCGCGTTCGGCGACCTGAACCGCCGGTCGAGTGATGAGACGTTGCGAGCGATCAGCGCGACGAATCCGGCCAGCGGCGCCATCCAGGGCTTCGGAGGTAACAATTACTGCGGATGCGGATGCGAGCAGCCAGGTGATGCGTATGGTCTGACCCGCCTCAACGCGCCTCTTCTGGCCGATCAGTTCCTTGGCGTGTAGTGCGAACGCCAGCAATGGGCCTTCCAGCAGGCCGATGCTGAGCCACGGCAGCCACCAAACGCCGGGAGCGGCCCGGGTGGTGACCTCGAACAGACCCTCACCTGCGAAAACGAGGGCACAAAGGCGCAGACCCAGATCACGGCACCGGCCAGCGATCGACGTTGCCGCTCCCGCTGTGCCCGCTTGGGGAAGCACCACCGCCTGGGCAGGCGGAACAGCCCGAGTAGTAGCGCCAGCACGCTAGCGCCGATGGCGGCCCATAAGGGTGGCGCAAGGTAACGCATCGGGTCAAATGGCATCTCATGGTCAGGTGCACGTGTTGGACAGCAGGCGCTGAGAGGGTGGTTCGGCGGATGGTTTGCCAGCGCCGCACCCGACGGGCTGCCCATGCGCCACCAGCAACCAAGATGGCAGCGCCCAGGCTGCCCAGGAGCTCCGGCAACGCGTCGAGGAGGACGTTCATACCCGACGCTCATTAGCATCGGGCAGCCAGAGACCACCGCTCTCGATGCGGCGCCGTCGCTGCTCAGCCACAAGGCGCTTGACCTTGCGCCGTACCCGGTCACCTACGGCCTCTGCTTCCGCCTCGGTGGCGCCCGCATACCAGGCGGCGTCGGCCCAGGTGGCGATTCCGCGATAGGCCCAGGCGCGCACCACCCGCCGCTCGTCCAGGGTGAGCGCACAGAGCAGAGTGGCCAGCCGGGGGGCATCCGGTTCGCTGTCGGCCGCCAGTTCCATCGCCGAAGGTCGGTTTGCGAGGAGATCATAGAGTGAGAAGCCCTTGCCCAGCGAGCTGTCCAGGCTGAGTGTCCGCCCCTGTCGTGTACCGCGCTGCCATAACGGGACCAACTGCCGGTGGATGGCGATCGTGTCCGCCTTCAGCGTCCTCAAGGCGAGGGGAGTCAGTCGGCCTTCCTTTGTCAACGGAGCAACCCAGTCACCCATCAGAGCGTCGCTTGCAGCCTGCTGCCACCTATCGCTCGATCGCAGGACCAGCACTTTCGTGAGGACGTGTGCGACCAAGAGGTCAGTGTTCAGCTGGGTCAGCCCAGGGCCGCGCTCGACCTTGTCGTCCGCGAGAGCCTCGCGCGCGTTGAGGGCCGTGGCGATCTCCGGCATCGGGCGCAACTCCGGGCGGTCCTTCACAGGCCAAAGCGGTGGCGGCAGTAGATGAGTCTTGTCCAAATCGACGTTGACCGCAGCGTAAGCGGACCGCGTTTTGATGTGGGGAAGGGCGTAGCTCACCTCCTCTGCCCGGCAGGGCATCAAGACGAAGCTGCCATCGGAGGCCTCGTCGAGGAGCAGTTTTTCTGCCGGTGCCCCCTGCGTTGACGGCATTCGCACGTACCAGTACGCCGGACTTAGCTCCCGCCAGGGGCGGCGGCTCTTCCGACGTCGGTTGGATTTTTTGAAGGGGTTAGTCATGAGTAGGGCTCCATTGAGAAGTGACGTAGATTCACCTCTCGGCGACGTCACCCGGGGCTCAGCGACAATAAATCTTGAATGGTGCATTGTGACCTCTGTCACTCAGCTCCAGGCGCCCTATCACTGCGGCTATGACCTCATGATGCATGATCAAGTCACTGTGTCGCGACTATTGAGCTGAGGTGTGGCAGCGGTTCGCGACACCAAGAGCACCCTGGATCACATCACCGACTACGAGTTTGACAACGGCTCCGGAGGCAGGTTCGCCGACGCCTGCGAGGCGGCGACGCTACGACTGGCGGCTAGTTCACCGGCACGACCAGCATCCTGCTGCTGCGCGCCGCCGCCCTGATCTTCGATCCTGTGGCACAACGCCCTGCACATCAAACAGGAGGCCACCGGTGGCCTCAAGCGCGACTCGCGTTGGAAGTGGGACGCCTGAGTACATCGGCACGCGGCTCGGTCTGGTAACTCTCGCATTCCAGCAACAGCCAGCGCAACACCGGCAAGCCCCACGCGGAACAGCTCGAAACTCCATCGAGCGCAGCATCAGACCGGACGGCGAGATGCCCGTCCGCGAGCTCTGCATCTCCCCGTCCACCATGAGTCGCGCCGCCAGCCGCTACCGCGATGAGCACGGCCGGCCGATCAACGGCGACCGGGAAGCCGACGAACTCATCGCCCCGCTGCACCCGACAACAACGAGCCGCTCGCAACCGCAGCGGCCGCTGGCCCTAACTAGCTGAAAGAGACCCGACATGGCCACCACCGCCGCTGAGAAGCCCATCAAGACGATCATCGTCAACGGCATCACGAGCAACGAGCCTAAACCGGACGACAACGCGGCCTACTTCATAATGCCCGGACCCTATGAGCTCTTCGCGTTCTAGAGGCGGATGCCCTCGATGGCGATGTCCAGCAGCCGGCTCGCCTGCTCGTTGTCGTCCTGGTGCTCGGTGACCAGGGAGATGCCGTTGATGAGCGCGACCAGGTCCTCGGCGAGCAGGCCGGGACGCACGGCGGACGCCTCCTGCGCCCGTCGCAGGAGCTCGCGCGTCGCATGGGTGAACTTCGCCTGGCAGCCGTCGCCCCGCTCCAGCAGGTCGGCGTCCCGGCCGTCGTGCAACAGTGAGGCGGCGAAGCCGCGGCTGCCGGCCGCGTAGTCGTTGAGGTCCCTCAGCCAGGCGAAGAGCGCGGGACCCGGCTCGAGCTCCTTCGCATACCGCGCCGCCATGGCGCACAACTCCTCGACGTGGTCGTGGAAGACCGCTTCGAGAAGGACCCGGCGGGAGGGGAAGAGCCGGTGCAGGGTCGCCGATCCGGTCCCGGCCCGACGGGCGACCTCCTTGAGTGAGGCGCCGGCGCCATCACAGGCGAAGACCTCCCGGGCCGCGCTGACGATGCGGTCGTAGTTGCGCCGGGCGTCCGCGCGCAGGAGTCGTGGCTGGGTGGCGTGGGCCATGACCGTCTCCAGGCTTTGACAAGTGGGCTGGCTGCCCAGTTACAGTAGCCCAGGCATAAGTGGGCCACCGGCCCGCTTAACTCCGGACGATGGGAAGAGCTCATGCGCGCCGTCCAATATGACCGTTTTGGCTCTCCCGAGGTGCTACGCGTCAACGACGTGCCCACCCCTCGGCCCGGGCCGGGAGAGGTCCTCGTCGAGGTCCACGCCGCGAGCGTGGAGGCCGGGGAGCTCGCCTTCCGCGCGGGCAAACTGCGCGCCATCAGCCGGGGCCCCTTCCCCCGCAACCTCGGAACCGACTTCGCCGGCCACGTCGCGGCCCTGGGCTCCGGCGTCCACGCGTGGACCGTGGGCGAGCAGGTGTGGGGGATGATGCGGCACCTCACCTTCGGCGCCTTCGCCGAGTACGTCGCCGTTCCCGAGCAGCGGCTCGCCCGAGCTCCGAAGAACCTGAGCCTGGTGGACGCCGCAGCCCTGCCCGTGTCCGGCACCACCGTCAGGAAGGCCCTGCTGGAAAGCGCCGCCCTCAGCAGCGGCGAACGGCTCCTGGTCCGCGGCGCCACCGGGGGCGTCGGCAGCATCGCCGTCCAACTGGGCAAGGCGCTGGGCGCTCACGTCACCGCACTGGCCGGCGCCCGCAATCTCGACTGGGTCACCGAGCTCGGCGCGGACGCGGCCCTGGACTACCGCACGACCCGTCCGCAGGATCTCGGCCACTTCGACGTGATCGTCGACGTCGTGGGCACCGATATCGGGGCCTACCAGGCCCGGCTCACGCGAGGTGGCCGCATGGTCGCGCTCGCCTTCGACCAAGACCGCCCCCTGGCTTCCATGGCCTCCATGGGGCTGCGGGCCGCCCTCTCACCCCGGCGCATGAAGCTTTTCAGCAACAACCCCTCCGCCGAACGCCTCGCCGAACTCACCGCCGCCGCCGAGGCGGGGATCATCCGCCCGGTGATCGACACCGTCTACCCGCTCACCGGCATCGCGGCGGCTCACGAACGACTCGAAGCCGGCGGCGTCCGCGGCAAACTCGTCCTCGACCTGCGGCTCTGACGCCCGCGACGGGAGGCCCGTACGAGCCGTGAAAACACGAAAACCGCCCCCTACCCGCAGGTAAGAGGCGGTTTTCGAACAGTGGAGGTGGCGGGAATCGAACCCGCGTCCTTCAACCCCAAGACAGGGCTTCTCCGGGCGCAGCCTGCTGCGTTTTTCTCAGCCCCGGCGATCATGCAGGCAAGTGCGCCGACAGGCTCAGCCACTGTTTGGTTTCCCGATCACCCCCGTGGCCGGGTCGATCGGTTGAGCCTTCTAGCGATGCCAGATCCCAGGCCGAAGGCACTCCCGGGCTGACAGAGGTTTTACGCTACTTAGGCAGCGAGGGCCAGGGAGTCCTGGCCCACCTCAGCGTGCTTGTTATTGGCACTTAATGTTTGCGGTCACAGGATTAACGAGGTTATGTCCGCCGTCCTCGGCCCGCTTCACCTGACTTGCAAAGTCAAAGTCGAAGCCGGTCACCCCCATGTAGTTGTCAACACGCCCCTCAAGAGGAGCGAGCATTATGACGATACCCTTCACAACACCCCGGACGCCAACTCAATTCCGGGGCAGGACCACAGGGCATGCCGAAACCCCCGGGAACGCCGCACAGCAGCTCACGTTCCCGGGGGTCGACCGGCAGGGTCGAGCCGGTCCGGACGGCAGGACTTCCCCCGAGATGAAGTCCTGATCTCATCACGGCGACTGAGCCCGCAACCCCCCGAGCGGGTCCAGTCACTAGGTAAGACGCAGCCGGACCGCCGAATGGTTGCTCTATGTCACAAGAAAATCACGAACGGCTATCGAGCGCCGCGAAGAAGTTGCCGGCCAGCGCCGCCGGGTCATAGGCGCGGGTGAGCGCGGCGATCGCCACATCCCCCTGCCAGCCGACGAACCAGGCCATCTGCTTGTCCTCGCCGACGTCCTTCGCCGTCACGCCGAAGACGCGTCCCCGGCCGTTCTGGGCCACGGTGCCCGCGGATCCCGCCCGCATCATCGCGGCGAGCGTCTTGCGCACGCGGGGATCGACGGGGACCGGCTGGACGGCCGGGGCCGGCGCCAGCTCCGCCGAGGCGTCGGGCGCGTCCGGCTCGGTGACCAGCACAGGCGGGCGCCAGGTGCCGGAGGCGACCGCCGAGGCGACCAGCGCCATGCTGAGCGGGCTGACCTCGACGTTCTGACCGGCGATGGCCTTGGCCTTGTCGGCGTCGCTGGACAGTTTGGCCAGCGAGCCGCTGAACGACTTGAGCGGCAGCCGCCAGGTCTGGCCGATGCCGAAGCTACGGGCGCTGCGGTCCAGCTCCGCGCTGCTCACCCGGCGGGCCAGCGAGGCCAGCGCGGTGACGCAGCCCTTGGCGAAGTTCTCCTGGAAGGTGGGCGAGGAGCCGATGACCTGGCTGGCGTGCACGAACCTGGCTCCGCCGACGGTCCGCTCCGCCGGGCAGGGCAGCTTCTGCTTGGGGGACACCTTGCTCCTGAGGAGGGCGTCGGCAGCCACGATGGAGAACGCCGTCCCGGCCGGGAATCTGCCGGCCAGCGCGTCCTTCTCCTGGTGCAGGCCCTTGCTGCCGACGGCCAGGATCTCGCCCGTGGACGCCTTGACCGCCACCAGAGCGCTGGTGCGGGTGTCGGAGACCGCCCGCTCGGCCGCCTCCTGCACGGAGCTGTCGATCGTGGTGCGCACCGAGAGGTTCTGCCTGCCGGGCCACTCCTTCAGCGCGGCGACCTCCTTGCCGGTCTTGAGGTCCAGGGTGATGACCGTGGTCCGGGTGGATCCGGTGAGGAAGTCCTGGTAGGCCTGCTGCAGGCCGCTCTGGCCGATGGAGTCGCCCGCCCGCTGCGGGCCGCCGAGCTTCTGCTCCGTCTCCGGGGTGAGCGCGCTGACCTTGCCGACGATCTGCTTGGGGTCGTCCGGGTCGACGGGCTGCGCCTGGGTCACGGTCTTGAGCTCGGGGATCGCGTCGAGCTTCGCCTTGACCTGAAGGTAGCGGGTGCGGCCGAACGTGACCAACGGCACGGTCACATTCGGCGGCGCGGATCGGATGCGGCTGAGCAGCCGGTCCTCGGCGTAGCCGGTGATCTGCGTGAGCTGCTCGACCACCTGCTCGGCCCGGTCGCCGAGCTGCGCGGGCACGACGCCCGTGACGTACAGGAAGGTCTGCTCCTGCAGGGGGTTTCGGTCCTTGTCGACGATCGGCTGGCGCGGCTGCGGCTCGGCCTTGACGGCGAACCGCTGCCCCTCCTTGAGCTGGGGGTGCAGCACCGACGGCGACCAGCGCACCTTCCACTGGCCGTCGACCATGTGCAGCGGCAGCATGCCGTCGTAGGTCCACAGGGGATTGTTGTCCCCCAGGTCGACCTCCACGCCGAACGCGGCCTGCGACTCCTCGCCCTCCACCTTGAGACTCTTGATCTTGAATCGGAAGGAGGCGGCGTCGAGCTGAAGCTTGGCGTCGGCCAGCGCCTTGCGGACCGTCTCGGGGTCGGCGTCGGTGCGGCCGGCGGCCAGGGCGTAGTCGTTGGACTGCCAGCCCACCAGGAAGTCGCGCACCGCGTCGTGCGGCGACGACTCCTCCAGGCAGGCGGTCAGGGTCATGCTCGCGACCGCCATGGTGACGGTCGCGGCGAGGGCGCGGCGGGCTCGGCTCATCGGTTGTGGTGCCGGAGCGCCCGAGCCATCTCCCGCTTGGCCTGCTGCTCAGCCAGCGACTGCCGCTTGTCCCAGTCCTTCTTGCCCCGGGCGATGCCGATCTCGACCTTCGCCTTGCCGTTGAGGAAGTAGAGCGCGAGCGGCACGATCGTGAGCCCGCCCTCCTTGGTCTTCGCGGCGAGCTTGTCGATCTCCTTGCGGTGCAGCAGGAGCTTGCGCTTACGGCGGGCGGCGTGGTTGGTCCACGTCCCCTGGCTGTATTCGGGGATGTGGACGTTCATCAACCACGCTTCGCCGTCGTCGATCGTGGCGTAGCCGTCCGAGAGCGAGGCGCGACCCTCGCGCAACGACTTCACCTCGGTGCCCTGCAGCACGAGCCCCGCCTCGAAGGTGTCCTCGACGTGGTAATCGTGCCGGGCACGCTTGTTCTGGGCGATGATCTTCCGCCCGGTCTCACGTGGCATGCTCTGACCTTACCGGCGTTTCGTCAGACCCTGAGGTAGCGACGAAGTGTGACGAATGACGCCAGCACACAGATGACCACGCCGATGGCCATCGTCAGGGTGATGACCGAGGCCACGTCGTTCCAGCCGATCTGAGCGCCGAGTGCCAGCTGAGCGCCGATCTCCTCGAACAGGAGCACCTTCGCGAGGATCAGCAGGACCGCGGCGAACACGCCGCCGATGAGGCCGGCGATCAGGCCCTCCATGACGAAGGGGAGCTGGATGTAGAGGTTGGAGGCGCCGACCAGCCGCATGATGCCTGTCTCACGCCGTCGGTTGAAGGCCGACAGCCGCACCGTGTTGCCGATCAGCAGAGCCGCCGCGAGGACCAGGACGACGGCGACCACGATCGCGCCACCGCGCAACTTGTCCAGCAGCTCGAAGACCTTGCTGACCAGGTCCTTCTGGTTGAGCACCTGTGCGACCCCGGGCTGCCCCGTGAGGGACTGGACGATCGGCTGGTAGTTGTCCGGGTTGGTCAGCTTCACGCGGAAGGACGTGGGCATGTCCTCCGCCTTGGTCGCGGCCACGAGCGCCTTGTTGGAGGCGAAGGACTCCTGGAAGTTCTTGTAGGCGGCGACCTGGTCCTCGTAGAACACCTTCTCGACCCCGGGCAGCCCCTGGATCTGCTTCTGCAGCGCCTGGGTCTGCGGGTCCGTGATCGCCTTGCCCTTGCAGGCTTCGCTGGCGGTGTTCTTCGTGCACAGGAAAACTGATACTTCGACCTTGTCGTACCAGAAGTCCTTCATCATCGAAACCTGGGCGTTGATCATCAAGCCGACGCCCAGCATCGCCATGCCGACCGCCACGGTGATGATGACCGCGATCGTCATGGTCAGGTTGCGACGGAGGCCGATCCAGACCTCGGAGAAGATGAAGTTCGCCCGCATGGTTTGTCTGCTGCTCCCTGCTCAGTACGCCTGGCCGTAGACGCCACGCGACTGGTCGCGGACGATCTTGCCGTCCTCCAGCTCCACGACACGTTTGCGCATGGAGTCGACGATGGCCGCGTCGTGCGTGGCCATGACGACCGTGGTGCCGGTCCTGTTGATCCGGTCGAGCACCTTCATGATGCCGATGCTCGTCGCGGGGTCGATGTTGCCCGTCGGCTCGTCCGCCAGCAAGATCATGGGCCGGTTGACGAACGCGCGAGCCATGGCGACGCGCTGCTGCTCGCCACCGGACAGCTCGTCGGGCATGCGGTGTGCCTTACCTTCCAGGCCGACCAGCTCGATGACCTCCGGCACGACCTTGCGGATGAACCGCCTGGGCTTGCCGATGACCTCGAGCGCGAACGCCACGTTCTCATAGACGTTCTTGTTCGGGAGCAGCCTGAAGTCCTGGAACACGCAGCCGATGCGGCGGCGTAGGTGGGGCACTTTGAAGTTGGAGAGCCGACCCAGGTCCTTGCCTGCGACATGGATCGCCCCGGAGTTGGGTCGCTCCTCTTTGAGGATCAGGCGGAGGAACGTGGACTTGCCTGATCCGGAAGGACCGACGAGGAACACGAACTCGCCCTTGTCCACGTCAACCGAGACGTGGTCGAGAGCGGGCCTGTTCTGGTTCGCGTAGGCCTTGGTGACATTATCGAAATGGATCACGAGAGCATCACGGCATGCCAGTCTAGGGGTCAGGACGGATGCGAGGGTGGCACATGCCCACTTCCCGCCGCTCGCCGATCGGGGACGCCCATCTTTACCGATGATCGACGTTCCGATTGGCCAGAGGACAGTCTAGGGGGAAGACTGGCATGGAACGTCCATAACGGAAACAAAACGATTGTGCGGCTAGACTTGGGGCTGACATGAGTTGCCAACACCTCGTATGCGCGCAGTGCGCCCACCCCGTGATAGAGGGCCGGTGCTCCCTCTGCCGTGCCAACCGCGAGCGGATGCACCAGCACGGCTTCGCCGGGCTGACGCCCGCCCTCTTCGCCCTGCTGCTGGTCGTGCTGCTCCTGGTGACGCTGGCGCTGCGCCACCTAGGCGGGCTCTGACTCCTGGCGGCGCATCCAGCGGATCTCCGACTCGATGAACGCGTCGAGGTCCCCGTCGAGCACCGCCGTCGGGTTGCCCGCCTCGGTGCTCGTGCGCAGGTCCTTCACGATCTGGTAGGGGTGCAGCACGTAGTTGCGGATCTGGGTGCCCCATGACGTGGTCGAGACGCCACGCAGCTCCGACATCTTCTCCGCCTCCTCCTGCCGCTTACGCTCCAGCAGCTTGGCCTGCAGCACGTTCATGGCCGTGGCGCGGTTCTGCAGCTGCGAGCGCTCGTTCTGGCAGGAGACCACGATGCCGGAGGGCAGGTGGGTGATGCGGACGGCGGAGTCGGTGGTGTTGACGCCCTGGCCGCCCGGCCCCGACGAGCGGTAGACGTCGACGCGGATCTCGTCCTCGATGATGTCGATGTGGTCGGTCTGCTCGACCACCGGCACCACGTCCACCCCGGCGAACGAGGTCTGGCGGCGGCCCTGGTTGTCGAACGGGCTGATCCGGACCAGCCGGTGCGTGCCGTGCTCGCCGCGCAGCGTGCCGTAGGCGTAAGGGGACTTGACGGCGAAGGTGGCCGACTTGATGCCGGCCTCCTCGGCGTAGGAGGTCTCGTAGACCTCCGTGGGGTAGTTCTTCCGCTCGGCCCAGCGGAGGTACATGCGCAGCAGCATCTCCGCCCAGTCGGCCGCGTCGACGCCGCCCGCCTGGGAGTTGATCGTGACCAGGGCCTCGCGCGCGTCGTAGGGGCCCGCCAGCAGGGTCCGCACCTCAAGAGCGCCGATGTCGGACTTGAGGGAGCTCAGCTCCTTGTCGGCCTCGGCCCTGGTGTCCTCGTCCGCCTCCTCGGAGGCCAGCTCGAAGAGCACCGACAGGTCGTCGAGGCGGCGGACCAGCCCGTCCACGCGGTTGAGCTCGCCCTGGATGTGCGAGAGCTTGCTGGTGACCTTCTGCGCCTTGTCGGTGTCGTCCCACAAGTCGGGGGCGGCCACCTGCTCCTCCAGCTCCTCGATCTGCTTGCGCATCGCGTCGAGGTCGAGCACGTCCTGGATGCTGCGCAGCGTACCCGCGAGCTCGTTGATCTCTTCTGCCGGATCGATGACTGCCACGTCTACCAAGCGTACGCGACCCTCGCGGGCACGAATAACATGGCGAGGTGCGTGTACACGGTCGGCGGAAGGCGCTGGCGCTCGCCGTCGCCCTGCTGACGGTGGCGTCCGCCTGCTCGACGAGCCCTGGCGACCCGGCGACCACCCCGGCCGCCGCGACCAGCGGCGCGTCCGCGCCCGCCACCCCCTCCTCGACCGTCCCCGCCACCGCCGTCACGCCGGAGGAGGCGGCCGAGGTGTTCGCCACCTTCACCGCCACCGACAACGTGCTGCGCGACGGCGGCGACCTGCGCCTCGCCATGGAGTACGTACGCGACGCCGAGGCCCGGCTCACCACCGTCGCCTACCTGTCCACCAAGGGCGAGCCGCCCCGTCGCACCTGGGGACCCCCCACCCTCTACGTGCCGCGCTTCCCGGCCGGTGAGTCGTCCCCCTGGTTCAGCGTGCTGACGACCCGCGACGGCCACCTGACGATGCTGACCTTCGCCAAGTCGGGCGACTGGCGGCTCGGCGCGGCGGCCCGGCTGCTGACCGGCCGGCCGGCGCCCGACATCCACCTCGACGCCGACGGCTACGCCACCGCCATCGCCCCCGCCGACAAGAGCGTCACCATCAGCCCTCAGTACATGGGCCCCCTGCACGCCACGGTCGCCGAGGCCGGCGCCGACGGCGTCGCCGCCGGCCTCATCGCCGCCGGTCCCTACACCACCGACGTCGCGGCGGAGATCACCGCCGCCCGGGAACGGGCGAAGAAGAACGGCTTCAGCTACGACTCGATCTTCTCCGCCAACGACAATCCGGTGTACGGCCTGCGTACCGTCGACGGTGGGGCGGTGATCCAATACTCACTGTCGCGGACCACCACGACGACGACGAAGACGGCCGAGGACGACTACATCCCGGTGCCGGCCTCCGCCCGCTGGGCCATCTCCGCCCCGGTGGTGCGCCGCAACCTCAAGATCACCGAGGTCCACCAGTACGTCACGGACGTCCCCCCGTCGAAGACCCCGGCGGCGGCCGAGGTGATCGCCCACGACGGCGCCCTGACCCGCGCCTCCGGCCAGTGACCCGTCAGTGACCCGTCAGTGACCTGTTCAGTGACCCGCGCCTGCCGCCGGTCGCCGGGGATGCCCCGCCAGGTGTCCTGACGGGGCTCCTGAGGCTCTTGGGGTCAGGACTCCTTGTAGGGGAGGCTGGTGGCGGAGACCAGCGTGCGGATGGCTCTCAGGGCCACCGAGAGGGTGGCCAGGTCGAAGTTGTCGCTCTCCCAGATCTCCGACAGCGTCTGCTTGGAGCGGTGGACGGCGGCCGAGTTGGCCTCGGTCCACCTGGCCAGGCGTTCCTCCGGTGACAGGCCGGGGGTGCTGTGCGCCAGCACGTCGCGGGTGAGCGCGGCGTGGGCGGCGTACAGGTCGTCGCGGAGTGCGGCGCGGGCCATCGCGTTCCAGCGGTTGTCCCTGGGCAGGGCGATGATGCGCTCCCTGAGGCGGGCGAGCTGGAGGCGGTCCGCCAGGTCGAAGTAGACCTCGGCCACCTCGTTGACGGGCCGGCCCGTCTGCGAGGAGACCTCCACCAGGTCGAAGGTGGAGTAGGCGGGCACCATGGCGGCGACCCGCTCGGCGAGGCCGGCGGGGACGCCACGGGCGATGAAGGAGTCGCGGCGGTCCTCGAAGGCGGCCAGGTCGGGGCCGGTCAGGAGCTTGGGCAGGTGGGACAGCAGGCCGTTGACGCCCTTGACGAAGAAGCCCACGGAGACGTCCAGGTCCAGCGGGGGACGCCGGTTGGTGAGCAGCCAGCGGGTGCCGCGTTCGGCCAGCTTGCGGGCCTCCAGCAGCATCGCCAGCTGGGTGGCGGTGTCGACCTGGTTGTCCAGGGATTCGACCTGGCGGTAGAAGCTGGCGAAGTCGAAGACCTCGCGGGCGACCAGGTAGGCGCGGACGATGTCGGGGGTGGAGGCGCCGGTCTCCTCACCGACGCGGAACATGAACGTGGTGCCCATGGAGTTGACCAGCTCGTTCACCACGCCGGTGGTGATGATCTCGCGCCGCAGCGGGTGCGCGTCCATGTACGTCCTGAAGCGGTCGCGCAGCACCGAGGGGAAGTACGACACCAGCCAGGAGGCGAGGTAGGGCTCGTCGGGCAGGTCGGTGCCGAGCAGTTCGGCGTCGGCCACGAGCTTGGTGTAGGCGAGCAGGACGGAGAACTCCGGGGCGGTCAGGCCGAGCCTGGCCTGGCGGCGTTCGGCGAGGGTCTTGTCCGACGGCAGGAACTCCAGCTCCCGGTTGACCAGCCCGTCGCGTTCGAGCCGGCGCAGGTAGCGGGCGTGGATGTGCAGCATCTCGACGGCCTGGGCGCGGGAGGCGGCCAGCACCACGTTCTGGGCGTGGTTGTCGCGCAGCACCAGGGCGGCGACCTCGTCGGTCATGGAGGTGAAGACCTCGTTGCGCTGCTCGTCGGTCAGCTCCGCGTCGCGGACGACCTGGTCGAGCAGGATCTTGATGTTCACCTCGTGGTCGGAGGTGTCGACGCCGGCGGAGTTGTCGATGAAGTCGGTGTTGACCAGCCCGCCGTTCAGCGCGAACTCGATCCGGGCGAGCTGGCTGAAGCCGAGGTTGCCGCCCTCGCCGATGACCTTGCAGCGCAGGTCGGCGGCGTTGACCCGGAGCGAGTCGTTGCCCTTGTCGCCCACGTCGGAGTGGGATTCGGCGCTGGCCTTGACGTAGGTGCCGATGCCGCCGTTCCAGAGCAGGTCGACGGGGGCGCGCAGGATGGCGCTGATGAGGTCGTTGGGCGCCAGCGTGGTGACGCCCGGGTCGAGCCCGAGCGCGTCCCGCATCTGCGGGGTGATCTGGATGGATTTGGCGGTGCGGGCGAAGACGCCGCCCCCGGCCGAGATCAGCGCGGTGTCGTAGTCGGCCCAGGAGCTGCGCGGCAGGTCGAACAGGCGTTGCCGTTCGGCGTAGGAGCGGGCGGCCTCGGGGTCGGGGTCGACGAAGATGTGGCGGTGGTCGAAGGCCGCCACCAGCCGGATGTGCCGGGACAGCAGCATGCCGTTGCCGAAGACGTCGCCGGACATGTCGCCGACACCGGCCACGGTGAAGTCGGTGCTCTGCACGTCCACGTTCATGGTGCGGAAGTGGTATTTGACCGACTCCCAGGCGCCGCGGGCGGTGATGCCCATGCCCTTGTGGTCGTAGCCGATGGAGCCGCCGGAGGCGAAGGCGTCACCGAGCCAGAAGCCGTACTCCTTGGCGATGCCGTTGGCGATGTCGGAGAACTTGGCGGTGCCCTTGTCGGCGGCCACGACCAGGTAGGTGTCGTCGCCGTCGTGCCTGACCACGTCGGGCGGGGGCACGACCTTGCCGTCCACGAGGTTGTCGGTGACGTCGAGCAGGCCGGAGATGAACATCCGGTAGCACGCCACGCCCTCGGCGAGCAGGTCCTCCCGCGAACCAGACGCGGGCGGACGCTTCACGACAAAGCCACCCTTAGACCCGGTAGGCACGATAACGGTATTTTTCACCATCTGGGCCTTGACCAGCCCCAGGATCTCGGTCCGGAAGTCCTCCATCCGGTCCGACCACCGCAACCCGCCCCTGGCGACCTTCCCGAAGCGCAGGTGCACACCCTCCACCCGCGGCGAGTACACGAAGATCTCGTACTGCGGCCGCGGCAGCGGCAGCACGCTGATCGCCTGCGGGTCGAACTTCAGGGAGATGTACGGCTTGCGCCGTCCGTCGACGGTCTGGAAGTAGTTGGTCCGCAGCGTCGCCTGGATCATCTCCAGGTACGCCCGCAGGATCCGGTCCTCGTCCAGCGAGGCCACCTCGTCCAGCGCGCCCAGGATCTCCTCGGTGAGCGCGTCGGCCAGGTCGGTGCGCACGTCGTCCGGGCGCCGCGGGTCCAGCCTGGCCTCGAACAGCCGTACCAGCAGGCGGGACAGCCGCACGTTGCCCAGCAGCACCCGCTCCATGTACCGCTGGGAGAACGTGCTGCCGGCCTGGTGCAGATACTTGGCGTAGACGCGCAGGATCTCGACCTGCTCCCAGGTCAGCCCGGCCTTCAGGATGAGGGAGTTGAAGCTGTCGGCCTGGATCTGGCCCGTCCACAGCGCGATGAGCCCGTCCTGGAAGAGCCGCTTGAAGTCGTCGTTGTCGACCTCGTCCGACGGCGCGCAGCGCAGCCCGAAGTCGTAGATCCAGGCGTTCTTGGTGGCGGGGTCGTTGTCCCTGTCGATCTCGTACGGGCGCTCGTCCACGACCTCCACGCCGAGCCGCTGGATCAGCGGCAGCACGTGGGAGAGCGAGATGGGCGAGCCGACCTTGTAGATCTTCAGCCGCCGCTCACCCTCGGTGGTGTCGTACGGCTCGTAGAGACTGAGCCGGATCTCCTTGTCGTCCGCGCCGACGAGCTCCTCCATGCGGCGCAGGTCGACCACGGCCACCTCGGGCGGGAAGTCGGCTTTGTACCCCTCGGGGAAGGCGGCCTGGTAGCGCCGCAGGAGCTGCGGCGCCTCCTCCTCGGCGGCCACCTCCAGCAGGGTGGTGGCCAGATCGTCCTCCCACGAGCGGGTGGTCGCGGCCAGCCGCGCCTCCAGCTCCTCCACGTCGACGCTCGGCTGCGGCAACTGCTTGCCGCGCTCGCCGCGCACCACCACGTGCAGCCGGGCCAGCGCCGACTCGCCGATCATCGCGCTGTAGTCGAGCGTCCTGCCGCCCAGCGCCTTGAGCAGCAGCTGCTGCATCTGCAGGCGGATCTTGGTGGTGTAGCGGTCCCGCGGCAGGTAGATCAGGCAGGAGATGTAACGGCCGTAGTCGTCGCGGCGCAGGAACAGCTTGACCTGCTTGCGTTCGCGCAGCCGCAGCACGCCGAGCGCGATCGGCAGCAGCTGGTCGAGCGAGGTCTGGAAGAGCTCGTCGCGCGGGAACGTCTCCAGGATCTCGATCAGATCCTTGCCGTCGTGGCTCTCCGGGGTCAGCCCGGCCTGGCTGAGCACGTCGGCGAGCTTGCGCCGGAGCACCGGGATCCGGGAGATGGACTCGTTGTAGGCCACGTGCGTGAACAGGCCGAGGAAGCGGCGCTCCCCGATCACCTCGCCCTCGGGCGAGAACAGCTTCACGCCGATGTAGTCGAGGTAGGCGGCGCGGTGCACGGTGGCCTTGGAGTTGGCCTTGGTGATGATCAGCAGCTGCTTGTCCCGCGCCTTGGCCCGCAGCTCGGCGGGCAGGGCGGAGAAGCTGTCGGAGCCGGCCTTGTCGTCGCGCAGGATGCCGAGCGCCGCGCCGGGCAGGGCGCGCAGCGTCTCACCCGCCGCGCCGCTCTCCAGCCGGTACTCGCGGTAGCCGAGGAAGGTGAAGTGCCCGTCGGCCAGCCAGCGCAGCAGGTCCAGGCTGTCCTCGACCTCCGCGGGCTCCAGGGGCGGCGGGTTCAGGGTCAGGTCCTCGGCCGTCCGCATGGCCAGGTCCCGCATCTTCGGGAAGTCCTCGACCGCGTGCCGTACGTCCGACAGCACCCGCAGGAGGTCGGCCTCCAGCCGCTTGAGCGCCTCCGGGTCGGACTGCCTGTCGATCTCGATGTGCATCCACGACTCGACCAGCATCTGGCCGGTGACGTCCTCCTCGCCCCGGCCGAGCATCCGGCCGGTCAGGTCGCGGCGGACCCGCATCTGCGGGTGCACGACCAGGTGGACGCCGATGTCGTGCCTGTCGAGCTCCATCGTCACCGAGTCGACCAGGAACGGCATGTCATCGGTGACCACCTCCACGACGGAGTGGCCGGGGTCCCAGCCGTCCTCCTCCAGGGTGGGGGTGTAGGCGCGGATCGCGGCCCTGC
The DNA here is from genome assembly GCF_035920485.1 of Nonomuraea glycinis. Lineage (GTDB taxonomy): Bacteria > Actinomycetota > Actinomycetes > Streptosporangiales > Streptosporangiaceae > Nonomuraea > Nonomuraea glycinis. The sequence continues at coordinate 4,376,363 of NZ_CP109166.1, read as the reverse complement.
CCTGCGGGCGGAGCTCGGCCAGCCGCCGCTGGGACATCGCGGGACCGTACAGGTCGACGGGACCGCGCTGGAGCAGGTCTTCCGGGGCGACGTGCCGGTAGTAGATCCGCAGGAAGGACTGTGCTTCTTCGGGGCTCACATGGTCACTGCCCACCGCGCACCGTTGCGCGGCCCTTTGGAGCAGCTCATCCTTGGCCTCGTCGAGCGGCATTTCGCTCTCACTCCTTTGTGAGGGTTCGCCATGGCTTTTCACAGCCTGGCCCTTAGTTCCCACAGCAGCGGGAAGTAGTGCATCCGGGCCCGCCCGCGTAGGTAGGGGGCGCCCGTCGAGCCGCCGGTGCCCGATTTCATGCCGATCTGCCGTTCGACCATCTGGACGTGCCGCATCCGCCACTGTGCGGTGGTCTCGTCATGCGTCAGAAGGTCCTCGGCGAGTTGCCACAGATCGTCGTGCGATCGGCGGTCCCTCGCCACGGTCAGCAGCGCGGCCATGATCTCGTCATCGTCGGAAACCGGCAGGCCACGTCGGGACAGGGCGGTCACATAAGCATCCCACAGCGTCGGCTCTTCCAGCCGTCGCCGCAGTCTGGCCCGTTCGGTGTCGTCGGCGTCCCTGAGCCGATCGAGATAGCGGGCGTCCTTGACGCCGGACAGGAACTCCAGCTCGCGGAACTGCACCGACTGGAAGCCGCTGGCCGGCGCGAGGTGGGCGCGGAACTCCAGGAAGTCCTGAGGCGTCATCGTCTCCAGGACCCCGACCTGCTCGACGAGCACCCGCTCCACCGCGTGCACCCGCTTGAACACGTGCCTGGCCTGCCAGAGCTCGCCATCGCACATGGCGGCTCGGGCCACCTCCAGCTCGTGCAGCAGCAGCTTGAACCAGAGCTCGTAGACCTGGTGGATGGTGATGAACAACAGCTCGTCCGGAGCCTCGGACTGGGGCCGTTGCTGCGCGAGGAGATCGGGCAGGCGAAGGTAGCCGCCGTAGGACAACCGGCCGCCTTCTTCGCCGAACCGCCGATCGTGAGGGACGGCCGCATCATCGTCGACGCCCACCGGTCACCTCCCCCGCCTCGCCCGGTTCTGAATACCGGGCGCACGCCTCGCCGTACCGATACCACCCGAAAAGGGCAAATACGTCAACGTGACATCGACATCGGCGGGTCGTCCTCAGAGGCGGAGGGGTCCTGCTTGAGCTCGTCGAGCCGCTCGGGAACGCCGGCGAGCTCCATCAACTCGGCCTGACATCGCTCACACACGTCGAGGTGCCGCTCGAACGCCTCGTACTCGTCATCGTCGAGCACACCGAGGACATAGGCGGCCACCTCGTCATGCATCAGCCGGCTACCCCCTTGTCGCGCAGCAGTTCGCGCAGCGCCCGGATGCCGTAGTAGAGCCGGGACTTCGCGGTGCCCGGCGGAATCCCCAGTATCTCCGCCGCTTCACTTATCGTACGGTCCCGGAGATAGGTCTGCTCGATGACTTCGCGGTGTTCTTCGGACAGGCTGCGGAGGGCGTCGGCGACGACCATCGCCGACAGGGCGCGCTCCGCGCCGTCGGGCACCGCCATCATGTCGCTGTCTGGCGGTTCGACCTCGTGCGGCCGAACGCTCTTCCGGCGACGTCCATCGATGACGATCCGACGGGCTACGGTGAGTAGCCAGGCCCAGAGAAGGCCCGGCTCCCACTGCAGCCGTGCCGAGTTACGCCAAGCACGGACCAGCGTCTCCTGTACGACATCCTCGGCCCATTGCAGATCGTTACCGGTGGACTTGCGTACGTGGCGCAGGAGAGGGCCGCCGAACTCCTGGTAGAGCTCCGCGATGCGGTGCTCCGCCTCGGCTTCGGCACTCTCGAACCTGCCGTCGAGGTGACCTAGCACGGGGCACATCTTTACATCTTCGTTATGCGTCCGGTAGCCACTCCGATAACTCCAGTCATTTCTGACTATCTCCCGGAATAGGTGAACCGGGCTCGGAATACCCGCGTACCTCCGACCATGCACAGGCTTTTGCGCGGCGAAGTGGTGATGTTCAGTGGCTTCGCCCTCGCGGCAGCGATCACGATCCTCCTGATCATGCCGCAGGCGAACACGGCCGTGCTGACCGAGGTCACTCAGACCGCATCGGGCCCGCTCGGGCCCGCTGATCGTGACTTCCTGGTCAAAGTACGGCAGGCGGGCCTCTGGGAGATCCCCGTAGGCCAATGGGCCCAGGTACGGGCCGACTCGGCCAGGGTCAAGGAGGTCGGCGCTCATCTTGTGGAGGACCACAAGAAGCTCGACGCCGCGGTCCGCCAGATAGCGGGACGGCTCGCCGTACCGCTGCCCGATCGAGCCAGTCCGGACCAGCAACAGTGGATGGCGCAGCTCGCCACCGAAACCGGTCCGGCCTTCGACCGGGACTTCGCCAACCTGCTCAGAGCCGCGCATGGCAAGGTCTTCAGCCTTGTCGCGAACGTGAGGGCGGGCACCCGCAACTCGGAGATCAGAAGGTTCTCCGGGACAGCCATGACGGTGGTCATGCGGCACATGACGCTGCTGGAATCCACCGGGCTGGTCAACTACGACGAACTGCCGGCACCCCCGACGCCTTCACCCGCAGCACCCGCCCCTGCGGCGGTCGACCCGAGGAGACAACCATGAGATCCAGACGCATGGCCGCGGCCATGTCCGCCTTGGCCATGGTGGCCGGCGGGCTGGTATCCGCGGCCGTCATCGGCAGCGCGACACCAGCACTGGCCGACCACTGCGAAGTCGGCGAACAGGCTCCGCAGAACAACAACAGGCAGCAGCAGGACCAGAACCAGCAGCAGGATCAGGATCAGCAGAACCAGGACCAGAACAACCAGCAGGACCAGAACCAGCAGCAAGACCAGAACCAACAGCAGGACCAGCAGCAGAACAACCAGCAGGATCAGAACAACCAGCAGAACGACCAGCAGAACGACCAGCAGCAGAACCAGCAGGACCAGAACCAGCAGCAGGACCAGCAGCAGCAGAACGGGGACCAGGACCAACAGCAGCAGGGTCAGCAGGGGGGCGGCGTGTCCGGTGGCGGTATCGCCGCCGACCCGGTCCAGGACCCCAACGCGCAGGACCAGGGCAACCAGGACCCCAACGCGCAGGACCAGGGCAACGACGAGGTCCAGAGCCAGAACCGCCAGCAGAACGACGTCCAGAACCAGGACCAGAACAACCAGCAGAACAACGTCCAGGACCAGAACGCCCGGCGGAACGGCAACCCGGACCAGAACCAGGACCGTCGCGGGAACCGCCCCAGGCCCACTCAGCGGCCGACGAACTCGCCCTCACCCAGCCCCTCCCCCACCGGAGGCGGCGAGGAGAACGAGTGCGCCGACCTCGGCCCGTTCGTGACCGACTTCGTCAACATCAGGCAGATCCAGCCGCGTCAGCTCGACGCGCGGATCGGCAGGAACGGCTCCAGGGGATCGTTCGTCTCCGCCTGTGGGACGAACCGCAACGGTCACAACAACCCCGACAACTTCATCGTCGCTCCCGGCGTCAGCAACGGCGCACACCACCTGCACGACTACGTGGGCAACCTGTCAGCCGACGCCTTCTCGACCGACGAGAGCCTGGAAGCCTCGGGTACCACGTGCCGCCTGGGCGACAAGTCGACCTACTACTGGCCCGTGCTGCGTAACCGCCAGGTCGACGCCAACACCGAGGACCCGGACGGCAACGTCGGCCAGGTCCTGCGCCCCCGTTCGGTGACGCTGCAGTTCCGTGGCAACGCGACCTCCAGGGTCGTGGCGATGCCGCGCTTCCTGCGGATCATCATGGGCGACGCCAAGGCAGCCACGAACGGCCCGGCCAACGCCCGCGCCGGCTGGAGCTGCACCGGCTTCACAAACCGGGTAAGTCCTGACAAATACCCGCTTTGCCCGCGCGGCAGCCAGGTAGCCCGTATTCTGGACTTCCCGAGTTGCTGGGACGGCCAGAACACCGACAGCGCCAACCATCGCTCGCACATCCTCTTCCCCGACCAGAGCGGCGCCTGCCCGCAGGGCACCAGGGCCGTACCGCAGCTCCGGATGACACTGACCTACTCGGTGCCGCCGGGACCATCGTTCGCCGTGGACGCTTTCCCCGAGCAGCTCCACAACCCGGTCACCGACCACGCGGACTTCGTCAACGTGATGCCGGAGCGCCTGATGAACAACGCGGTCAACTGCATCAACCGAGGCCGCCGCTGCTGACCTGACATCCGTCTCGCGACGGTGGCCAATGTCAGGCCCTCCCGAGTCGCACCCTCACCCCGACCATGGAGGGAATCGATGCTCCACAGACGTCAACCCCGGCACGCCCCGAGCCAACTGGACAGCAGAAGCGTCCGGCTCGGGGCGAGCGCCTCCCTCGCCGCGATCCTCCTGTCAGTGTTCGCCCTGACACTGACGGATCGCGGCATGGCGATGCTCGGCCGCGTGGTGGGCTTCCTCGAGTTCTACGGAGGCGTGCTCGCCTTGGTCAGCCTGACCGCCACGGTGGCGCTCGGGCTGCTCACCACGGAGCGCGTCTTCCTGTCCCCGCCGAACCGGGTCCGGGCGCAGTTCGCGCACCGGGCCACCGCGTTCGCCGGGATGGCCTTCCTGCTCACGCACATCTCACTCATGATCTCGCTCAACCACGTCCCGCTGGCCGCGGCCGTGGTTCCCGTGGCGGGGCTCTACGTGGGATTCGGCACGATCGCGTTCGACATGATGGTCGTGGTCGCGGTGACCGGCATGCTGCGAGGACGTTTCGCGGTGACCGGAAGGCCGTGGCTGTGGCGGTTCATGCACGCTTCCGCCTATCTGTCCTGGCCGATCTCCATTCTGCACGGGCTGACCGCGGGCCGGTTCGCGGCGAGCTGGGTGTCCTGGTCGTACATGGCCTGCCTGGCCGCCGTCGGCTCGGCCCTGCTCATCCGGGTCCTGGCCACGCTGCTCAGGCCGGCACTGACGCCTGAGTGGGTCGACGCCCCTGAGGTCAGCGACATGCCTGTCGCCGTACCTGAAGGGATCAACGCGCCGGTCAGCCTCGCCGAGGCCCGACGGAAGTACCGTGAGGCGGGATGACCCCGCCCGAGAATCGCTAGGAGAACGCCGTGATCCCGCATTCAGTGCCGCGCGTGCTGCGGATGGGTCCGGCCCGTCTCACGGCCGGACTCGACCACACCAGGCGGCTGGACCTGCCCGCGCACCGCACATTGCACGGTGACCAGGTGCCCCGCAGCCTCGACGACATCATCGCCCTGGTCGAGGAGGTGGACATGCGCGGGCGGGGCGGCGCGGCGTTCCCGTTCGCCCGCAAGCTGCGGGCGGTGGCCGACGCCGCCCGCGGCGGCGAGTGCGTGGTGCTGGTCAACGGCGCCGAGGGCGAGCCGGCCAGTTCCAAGGACGCCATGCTCCTGGTGCGCAACCCGCACCTGGTGCTCGACGGCGCGGTTCTGGCCGCGGAGGCGCTCAACGCCCGCGAGGTGGTGCTCGCCACCGTCGAGGGCGAGGTCGCGAAGTCCTCGATCGAGGCGGCCGTGGCCGAGAGGCGGGCCGCCAACGTGGCGGGCGCGGCCGAGAGCCGCATCAACATCAGGGTCGTCGGCCTGCAGGAGAAGTTCATCTCCGGCGAGGGCGGCGCCCTGGTGCGCGCGGTCAACGGCCTGGAGGCGGTGCCGCCGGGCAGGAAGCGGCGGGCCAGCACGAGCGGCGTCGACGGGCTGCCCACGCTGCTGTCCAACACCGAGACGTTCACCCAGCTCGCCGTGCTCGCCGAGCTCGGCGCGGAGGAGTACGCGAAGGTCGGCACCAGCAGGGAGCCGGGCACCACCTTGCTCAGCGTGAGCGGCGGAGCGGCGAACCCCGCCGTCGTGGAGGTGCCGACCGGCACTCCGCTGATCAACGTCCTCGAGATGTGCGAGGCGGAGATCGGCGACGGAGTGCTGATCGGCGGCTACCACGGCGCGTGGCTGGACGCTGAGACGGCCATCTCCGCCATCATCTCGCGCGAGGGCATGAAGAGGGCCGGCGGCAGCCTCGGCGCGGGCATCATCGTGCCGCTCGGGGAGTCGACCTGCTCACTCGGCGAGGCCGCCAGGGTCGCCGCGTACCTGGCGGCCCAGTCGTCCGGGCAGTGCGGCCCGTGCCGCCTCGGCCTGCCCGACGTGGCCAGGGCGCTCACCGCCCTGGTCGACGGCTCGGGCTCGACGGACTCCATCCGGCGCTCGGTGCGCGCGGTCGAGCGCCGGGGCGCCTGCTTCCACCCGGACGGCACCGCCAAGTTCGTGCTGTCGACGCTGGACGCGTTCGAATCCGACATCGCGCTGCACCAGGAGCACGGCTCGTGCGGACGTCCGGTGCGTGGCATCCTGCCGCTGCCGGAGCGGGAGGACGAGCCGGAGTACCGCCTGGAGGTGGACTGGACCCGCTGCCAGGGGCACGGCCTGTGCGCGCACCTGCTGCCGGAGTTCGTCAGCCTGGACGACTACGGCTTCCCGTCGTTCAAGACGGTGCCCGGCTGGATGGTCAAGGAGGCCAGTCGCGCGGTCGACATGTGCCCCGCGCTGGCCCTGCGTCTGGCCCAGGCGACCTGACCGCGCGTCACCGGACCATGCGCTCGGCGACGCCGGTGACGATGGGGCAGGACTCGCGGCGGTATCTTCCCGGCGCGAGTCCGTGCTCACGCTTGAAGGCGTTGGCGAAGGCGAACTCCGAGCCGTAGCCGACACGGGTCGCCACCTCGCTCAGCGGGGCGTCGGTGGAGCGCAGCAGCCGGCCCGCCAGACCCATCCGCCACCAGGTCAGATAGGTGAGCGGGGGCTGCCCCACCAGCGTCGAGAAGCGGCGGGAGAAGGCGGCCCTCGACAGGCCCGCGCGGGCGGCGAGCGACCCCACCGTCCACGGATGGGCGGGATCGCGGTGGACCGCGTCCAGCGCCGCGCTGATGCCGGGGTCCGCCAGGGCGGCCGACCAGCCGCTGACCTCGCAGTGCCCCGGCTCGGCGTCGAGGTGGGTGCGCAGGATGTAGAGCAGCAGCAGGTCCAGCAGGGACGCCACGACGGTGTCGGCGCCCGGACGCGGACTGCCGATCTCGGTGGCGAGCAGGTCGACGGCGGCGCGGAGCTCCGGGTGGTGGCCCAGCCGGGCCGGCAGGTGGATCAGATCGGGCAGGTTGCGCAGGATCGGATGGGATCGGCTGTCGTCGAGCCGGTAGCCGCCGCAGAGGATGACCGTCGCCGCGCCCGGCCCCGCGATCGAGGCGGACCTGAAGAGCGCGGCCTCCTTTTCCGGATCGCAGTCGGAGTCGGGGACGGGGGTGGACGGCGAGTCCGCCAGGACGCAACCGTGGCCGTGCGGGAAGAACACCACGTCGCCGACGCTCAGCGGGATCGGCTCGCCGCCCTCCGGGATGAGCCAGCAGGAGCCCTGGAGGATCACCTGGAAGCCGGCGGAGCCTGGCCAGGAGGAGAACCGCCGCGCCCAGGGGGCGTGCCAGGTGACGTGGCTGGAGTTGGGCAGCCCGACCCGCACGGCGGCGATCACATCACTGAGCACGTCCACGGGACGAGTCTAGCCCGAGAGACGATCGCGTATGAAAAGCAGACACAGACACATTGGATGACGCAGCGCCCTCTCCTACGGTTGCAGACGAACGAAAGGAGAGCCTCGTGTCCACGAGTGCCACCATGAGAGCCGCGCGCATCCACGAGTACGGCGAGGCGAGCGTGATCCGCCATGACGACATCCCTGTGCCGTCACCGGGGCCGGGTGAGGTGCTCGTCCGGGTGATCGCGACCTCGTTCAACCCCTCGGAGGTCGGGCTGCGCGCCGGGTTGCTGCAGGGTCTGCTGGAGGTGACGCTGCCGTACACCCTGGGCTGGGACGTCTCGGGCACGGTCGCCGAGCTGGGCGCGGGGGTCACCGGCCTCGCCGTGGGAGACGGCGTCATCGGCCTGGTGGCCGGCAGCGCCGCCGAGTATGTGGTCGCGTCGGCGGCCGAGCTGGCCCGCGCGCCGCACAACATCCCGCCGGCCCATGCCGCCGCCATCCCGGTCGCCGGGCTCACGGCCTGGCAGGCGGTCTTCGACCACGCCCGGATCGGCGCCGGGCAGCGGGTGCTGATCAACGGCGCGGGTGGCGGCATCGGCCTGTTCGCCGTACAGCTCGCCAAGCACGCGGGCGCAACGGTGATCGCCACGGCGAGCCCGCGCAGCACCGAGGCGGTCCGCCGGCTCGGCGCGGACGAGATCGTCGACTACACGACCACCCCGCTGCCGGGGGACATGGACGTGGTGCTCAACCTCGCCGCCGTCCCCCCGGAGCAGGCGGCGGCGCTGGCCCACCTCGGCCGGGTGGTCGTCACCGTCGCCACGCCGATCGACGCGCCGAACGCGCACCACTTCGTCGGCACCAACGAGCCGGACCAACTCACCGCGATGGCCGAGCTGATCGACAAGGGCGAGCTCGTCGTCGAGATCGCCGAGACCCATCCCCTGACCCAGGTGGCGGAGATCCACCGCAGGGCCGAAGCCGGCCGGACCCGCGGCAAGATCATCCTTCTCCCGTAGGGCGGCCCGCTCAGGGTCTGAAGTGGGTCAGCACCTCGGGGTTGACCATGGCGTCGGGGTTGGCGGCCTGCTCGACCGGGGTGCCGAGCAGGATCCGCCGGATCGGCACCTCCAGCTTCTTGCCGGACAGCGTGCGCGGGATGCCCGGCACGACCCGGATCTCGTTCGGCACGTGCCGGGGGGACAGCTCCGTGCGCAGTGCCGAGCAGATCGCCCGCTCCAGCCGCTCGTCCAGGGCGGTCCCCTCGCCGAGGGTCACGAAGAGCAGCAGCTGCCCGTCCTGACCGAGCTGGCCGGTGTCGATCACCAGGCTGTCGGCGACCTCCTCGAAGCGCTCGACCACCCGGTAGAACTCGCTGGTGCCCATCCGGACCCCGCCCCGGTTGAGCGTGGAGTCGGAGCGGCCGTAGATGACGCAGCTGCCGTCGTGGTTCAGCTTGATCCAGTCGCCGTGCCGCCACACGCCGGGATAGACGTCGAAGTAGCTGTCGCGGTAGCGCTCGCCGTCGGGGTCGTTCCAGAACATCACCGGCATCGACGGCATCGGCTGGGTCAGCACCAGCTCCCCGACCTCGCCGACGACCGGCTCGCCGGTGGGGTCGAACGACTCCACCTTCGCCCCCAGCGATCGGCACGGGATGATCCCGGCCCGGATCGGGTGCAGCACGGTGGCGCCGACGAACCCGGTGCACACGTCGGTGCCGCCGGAGAACGACCCGAGCGGGATCCCCGGCAGCCGCTCGGCCGCCCAGGCGAACCCCTCCGGCGGCAGCGGCGAGCCGGTCGAGCCGATCCCCCGCAGGCTGTCCAGCCCTTCCGGGACGACCCCCGCCTTCATCGACGCCATGATGTACGGCGCGCCGACGCCGAAGTAGGTCACCTTCTCCGACGCCGCGATCCGCCACAGGGCGGCGGCCGAGGGGAAGGCGGCCGAGCCGTCGTACAGCACCGGCGTGGCCCCGACCAGCAGGGCGCCGATGAGGTAGTTCCACATCATCCAGCCCGTGGTGGTGTACCAGAAGAACACGTCCCCCTCCCCCAGGTCCTGGTGGAAGGAGAGCGACTTGAGGTGTTCGAGCACCACCCCGCCGTGACCGTGCACGATGGGCTTGGGCAGCCCGGTCGTACCGCTCGAATAGAGGATCCACAGCGGGTGGTCGAACGGCACCCGCTCGAACTCCAGCGGCGCGCTCTGCGCGCGCAGCCCCTCCCAGCCGATCACCTCGCCGTGCGGCAGCTCCCGGGTGTCGGCGGGGGCGGGCTCGGCCCGCTGCGGCGCCCGCCCGTCCTCCACCGCGCTCAGGTACGGGATCCACACGGTGGCGCGGAGGGTGGGCAGGCCGGCGGCGATCTCGTTGACGGCGGCCGAGCGGTCGTAGCTCTTGCCGTTGTAGTGGTAGCCGTCGACCGCGATCAGCACCTTGGGCTCGATCTGCTTGAACCGGTCGATGATGCTCGGCACGCCGAAGTCGGGCGAGCCCGCCGACCAGATGGCGCCCAGCGAGGCGGTGGCCAGGAAGGCGATCAGGGCCTGCGGGATGTTCGGCAGGTAGCCGGCGACCCGGTCGCCGCGCTGGACGCCGAGCCGGACCAGGCCCGCCCGGACGCGGGCGACGTCCTCGCGGAGCTCGGCCCAGGTCAGCTCCTGGCGGGCGCCGTCCTCGGAGACGAAGACCGCCGCGACGCCCTCGGTGCGGCGCAGCGCGTTCTCCGCGTAGTTGATGGTGCTGCCGGCGAACCACTCGGCCTGCGGCATCGTCCCGGTGATCACGGGCCCGTCGGCCCGCTCCCCGAGCACGTCGAAGTATTCCCAGATCGTGGTCCAGAACTCCGCCGGACGGTCGACGGACCACTGCCACACCTCCTCGTAACCCGCCCCGGCTCGCCCGATCCAGTCCATATAGCGCGTCAGTTTGGCGCGAGCGACGATCTCATCAGTGGGTTCCCAGAGAAGTGCACCTTCAGCAACCATGTGCCCCATCCTGTCGGCGTGGTGGGAGGAAGTCATACCCGTCTACCCACATAACTTGTTATCTGCGTAGGTGGTCCACCGCCATACGCGCGGCCGTGCCGATCACCGCGTCGGCGCGCGGCTGGTTGAGCGCGCTGCTGAACGAGCGGGTGGACACCGCCACGGCGTAGCGGCCCCCGTCGGGATACTCCACCACGCCCGCCTCGCTGCGCAGGGTCGGCAGCGTCCCGGTCTTGCCGCTGACCCCGACGTCGTCGTACGGGAAGCCGGAGGCCAGCCGGTGCGGCCAGACCTGCAGGTTGAGCACGCCGCGCATCCACGCGCAGGACTCGGCCGAGGCGGCCTCGTCCCGCCAGATCAGGCCGAGCAGGCCGGCCAGCTCGCGGGGGGTGCTGCGGTTGGTGCGCGCCGGGTCGAGCACCCGCAGCCGCGCCAGGTCCTCCGAGTCGAGGAACGGCCAGCCGTGCCCGGCGTCCTCGGCCATGCTCGCGTTGGTCTCCCGGCAGCTGTGCACCACCCGGGTGCCCGCCAGCCCGAAGCCGTCCAGCATGGCGTTGATCGCGTCGCGGCCGATCCTGGCGAGCAGCGTGTCGGCCGAGGCGTTGTCGCTCACCGCGATCATCAGGTACGCCAGGTCGCGCAGCGAGATCGTGACGTCGTCGAGCATCGAGGAGATCCCCGTCGGCCCGCCGACCCGCTCGGCCGCGGTCACCGTCACCCGGCTGCGCGGGTCCAGCAGCCCGGCGTCGGCCTGCCTGCAGAACTCCACCAGCAGCGGCACCTTGAACATCGACGCGGTCGGCATCGGCTCGTCGGCGCCGTACGCCACCTCCCGGCCGCTGTCGATGTCGGCCGCGAACAGCCGGCCGCGCACCCCGGCCGCCCGGAACAACGCCTCCAGCTCCAGCCCTCCCACACGCGGGGCCTCCACACCGGGAGTCGCCAGGCCCGTGACCTTCGAGTCCGGGATCTTCGGATCTGGGCCGCTCATGCCAACATCCCCGGCCTCCGGCTCACTCGCCGCACCGGGGCGGCTCCCTCGTCCATCATCCCGGCGCGCTCCTTCAATGTCCGTACGGCCACCGCGGAGAACCCGGTCACCGCTGCCGTGGCCGTCCGCCAGGCGGTGGAGACCCGGCAGACGAGCGGCGAGCCTAGCAGCGGCCGCCAGGCCAGCCCCGGCTGCTCCACCCTGGGCCCGAACGCCACCGCGACCCCCGCCAGCACCAGACCCAGCCCGGCCCCCTGATGCACCTGGGCGGGCACGTAACCGTGGCGGCGGCACTCGGCCAGGACCTCCGCGTGCATGCCCGGCTCCCCCTCCCGCGGCGGCATCAACAGCTCGCGCCCCGCCAGGTCGGCCAGGTGCACCTCGCCGCTGCCCGCCAGCGGGTCACCGGAGGCCAGCAGCACGCCCTGGGGCTGCACCAGCACCTGGCCGAAGCGCAGGCCGGGCGCGCTGACGGGATGGCGCACCACCCCGACGTCGATCACGCCCTCTGTCAACGCGTTCACCTGGTCGGCCGTCCAGATCTCGGCCGGGGCGAGCCGTACCTCCGGGTCGCTCGCCCGAAAGCCCTCGACCAGCCCGGCGATCACGGCGGCGGCCAGGTCAGGCGGGACCCCGATCTTCAGGACGGCCCCCTCGCCATGGCGGACCAGCTCGTGCAGGCGGTCCACCCGGGCCACGATCTCCCGGGCCTCACCGAGCAGGAGCCGGCCCGCCTCGGTGAGCCTGACCTGGCGGGACGAGCGGTCGAACAGCCGCACGCCGAGCTCCTCCTCCAACCGCTTGATGCGCTGGCTGAGCGGCGGCTGGGCCATGCCGAGCCGGATCGCGGCGTTGCCGAAGTGCAGTTCTTCCGCGACCACGGTGAAGTAACGCAGGTGCCGAACCAGGTCCACAACCAGCAACTATAGCCGGATTCATATGGATGTGGGCCCTATATCAGTATTGGACATCGTCGGTCCGGCTCTGCTGTCCTCTGACGCATGGCATCACAAACGGGGGCAATGTACGCGCATCTCCAGCCGGAACGACCTCCCCGGCGCAAACGGCCCCGGTGGCCCCTGGTCTGCGCCGCGCTGCTGGTGCCCACGGTCGTCGCGGCCGGCACCATCTGGCTGCTGCGGACGACTGGCTCACCCGAGAAGGTCGCCGACTCCTACCTGAGCGCGTGGGCCGCCGCGGACTACGACGCGATGAAGAAGCTGGTCGCCGAGCCGTCTCTCGACTTCGAGCGCACCCACCGGCTCTTCCTCAAGAACCTCAAGGCCGAGCGCGCCTCCTTCACCCGGCACGTGCCGAACGGCGTCTTCGCCTCCACCGGTGCGGACACCGGCGAGATCTCCTTCCAGGCCGTGCTCAGCGGGGCGATCGACTGGACCTACGGCGGGCGGCTCAGGTTCGTCGAGCGGGACCGTACCTGGAAGATCGCCTGGACCCCGGCCGCCATCCACCCAGACCTCACCAAGAGCCGGACGATCCGGCTGATCCAGGACAAGGGCCCGGCGACTCCGGTGCTGGCCGCCGACGGCAGCCGGATCGACACCCCGGACGCCCCCGGCTCGGTGCAGCAGCTCGTCGAGGGGATGAAGCAGACCTACCCGGACCGGTTCGGCGCGTACGCCCGCGCCCAGATCGACCTGGTCGAGGGCGGCGACACCGTCAAGACCCTGCACAAGACGCCGGACAAGGAGCCGCTGCGCACCACGATCGACCTCAAGGTGCACCGGGCCGGGGCCGCCGCCGTCACCGACATGACCAAGCCCACCTCGTTGGTCGCGGTCCGGCCCTCGACCGGCGAGATCCTGGCCGTGGTGAACAACCCGGGCGGGTTCAACCGCGCCCTGCTCGGCAAGTATCCGCCCGGCTCGACGTTCAAGGTCGTCACCGCCTCCGCGCTGGTCGCCGAGGGGCTGCGGCCGGACGAGCGGGTCGCCTGCCCTGCCGAGCAGAACATCGGCGGCTTCCCCTTCCACAACGCCGGCTTCAAGGACTACGGCACGCTGCCGTTCCGGGACGCCTTCGCGCACTCGTGCAACACCACCTTCGGCGCGATGAGCGTGTCCGACCTGGGCAAGGAACGACTGGCGAAGGTGGCCGAGAGCTTCGGCTTCGGCGCCGTGATCGCACCGGGAGTGCCCGCCGTACGAGCCGAGTTCCCGGCTCCGAAGGACGACACCGACCTCGCCTCGGCCGCCATCGGCCAGGGCCGGGTGCTCGCCAGCCCGCTCAACATGGCCTCGGTCGCCGCCGCCATCGCCGACGGCGCCTGGCGCCCGCCCAGGATCGTCCCCAAGGACATCGTCCCCGACCACACGCTGCGACCGCGCCCCCTGGAGAAGGCGGTGGTGACCGCACTACGCGACCTCATGCCCGCCGTCGTCACCGACGGCACCGCCCACGCGGTCCACTTCCCCACCGGCAGCGCGGGCAAGACCGGCACGGCGGAGTACGGATCCGGCAAGGAACCGCCCGCCCACTCCTGGTTCATCGGCTACCGAAAGGACGTGGCCTTCGCAGTGGTCGTGGAAGGCGGCGGCGCGGGCTCCGCCGTCGCCGCCCCGATCGCCGCCCGCTTCCTCACCGAACTGTCCTGATCCCGCTCGAGGATCAGGCCTCTCCGGTCTTCTGCGCGAGTGCCGCCTCGCGTTCGAGTGAGATGTCCCGTAGAAGCGCGGTGTCCTGGTAGAACGAACGCTTCTTGGTGATCTTGCCGTTCACCACGTCGACCAGTTCGAGAACGGTCATCCTCCACGGGTTACGGTGGACATCCGTGCCGCTGTTCGTGGCCACCACCAGCACCCGCGTGGGACCGTCGGCGATGAGCTCGTCAATGCTGATGGCCGAGAGGTCCAACCCGGTCAGCTCGTGCATCCGATGCCGCGCCGGCCCGATGGCGGCTCCTCTGTGGACGCCGCTGTCGGGGTGGCCCCAGTTGAGCTCGACCTCCTGCTCGTCGGTCAGCTCTTTGATCGTTGCGAAATCCGGGCCGCCGGGTACTCGGAGAACGGCTTCGTAGAATCGGCGGACCACTTCCTTGTTCAGCTCGGGCTGGGTCGGGTTTTCACTCAGCATGGACGTTCCCTTTCTTCGAAATCGGGGTGGATCCAGGGCGCTTGGGGCTGGTGCGCCCGCCACTTTCACTATGGATCGTTGCTCCAAAGATGGAACAGTACTCCATGTTGGATCGATGCTCCAGATCATGCCAGAATGTCAGGCATGGTCGTACGGACACGTCAATCGCAGCGACGCAGGCAGGTGCTCACCCGGGAGCGCATCGTGGAGACCGCTGTCGAGCTGCTGGACGCGGTGGGCGAGGGCGCCCTGACGGTCCGGGCGCTGACCGGCCGCCTGGCCACCGGGCCCGGCGCGATCTACTGGCACATCGGCAACATGGACGAGCTGCTGGAGGCCGCGACCGACGCCGTCGTCGCCACCGCCCTGGCCACCCAGCCCGCCGAACGCGCGAAAGCCACCGAAGCCGGTGCGCCCCAGGACGAGATCCGCGCCGTCGCACTCGGCCTGTTCGAGGCGGTCACCGAACACCCATGGCTCGCCACCCAGCTCGCGGTGCAGCTCACCCGCAACCCCTGGGGATCGGTGACAGTGCGGATCTTCGAAGGCATCGGCCGGCCGGTCCGCGCGCTGGGCGTGCCGCGAGGCGACTGGTTCATCACGACCTCGACGCTGGTCCACTACATCCTCGGCGCAACCACCCAGACTTCCCAGAGCTCCAGCGACGACGGCGTCCCCGCCTCCGAGGCGGACCGCACCGAATTCCTCACCACCGCATCCAGGGCATGGCAGGACCTCGACCCGGACGACTACCCGTTCATCCGGGCCATCGCAGACCAGATGCGCGAGCACGACGACCGCGAGCAATTCCTCGCCGGCATCGACCTCGTCCTCACCGGCATCACCACCCTCCACCCACCCACCGCTTCAGGGCCCGCGGGCACTGTGCCAGACCCCGTGCCCTGACCAGGTCGAGCATCTCGGCGCGGTGCGGTGCGGCCGGGTTGCCCGCGACGGGCCCGGGAAATGCGGAAGGCCGGGTTGCCCGGGAGATGCGGAAGGCGCGGCGCGGGTACGGATGCTGTTCGCAGAGGGCTCGCCACCCGAGGGCTTCTCCCTCCCGGCCTCGTCGGCTCCGTGACCAGGAAGACTCGCCGCCTCAGCCCGCCTTGCGGTCCATGGGTGTGGTGAGGCGGGACACCGCGGCCACCACCTCGGAGGCGTTCGACAGGTCCGGCAGCACCAGGTCGGCGCCGGCCTCGTGCAGTTCGGCCGCCGTCGAGCGGCCCGAGGCGACCGCGATCATCCCGGCCCCGCCGATCCTGGCGGCCTGCACGTCACGGGCGGAGTCGCCGATCAGCACGGTGTTGGCGAGGCTGAACGGAGTCCCGAGGCGCTGCTTGGCCCGGCCCTGGGCGACCTGCAGCAGGCTCGCCTTGGGGTAGACCTCCTCGCCGTAGCCGCCGAGGTCGAAGTCGATGTAGCGATCCAGGCCGAACGCCCGCAGCTTGTGCACCGCATTGCTCTTGATCGTGCCGGTCAGCACCGTCTGGGTGACGCCGTCGAGCTTGGCCACGGCCTTGAGCGCCTCCTTGGCCCCGGCCATCGCCCGCCCCTGCTGGGTCAGCCGCTTACGCCGGTCGGCGAAGGCCATGGCCAGCGCCGCGAGGAACCTGGGCAGGTGGTCGTCCTCGGCGACGATCCCGTTGACGGCGAGCGTCTCGAAGACGATCTCGGAGTCGGGCCGGCCCATCGGCGGCACCAGCTTGACCAGTGGACGCCCGGTCACGACCCGGAACGCCTCGGCGTAGGCCTCCCTGGTCACGATCGCGACATCGACCAGCGTCAGGTCGATGTTCCACAGAACTAAGCGATTGATGGCAGCCTCCTGACAGACAACTCTGCCAGCGTAGGCCCATCACCCCGCCTGGGGCTCCCCCCTGCCTATTCAGGCATGGTCAAGGGCCTCGGCGAGGGTGTCGACCACCGGGAAACCGGTGGACTCCAGCTCGGCCCTGGTGGACATGCCGCCCGTGTAGAGCACCGCCCGCGCGCCGACGTGGCTCGCCGCCACCGCGTCGTCGACGCTGTCGCCGATCACCAGCACCTCGCGGGGGCTGACCGCGATGGACTCGATGTGCGCCGCCATGTGTACGGCCTTCTCCCCGCCGGTCGTCCCGAGCAGCCCGTCGACCCGGGTGAAGTGCCGGGTGATGCCGAAGGCGTCGACCTTGGGAACCAGGTGGGAGTGCGGGGCCATGGAGCAGAGCGACTGGGTGCCCGACCACGTCGACAGCGCGTGCTCGGCGTCGGCCGCGAGCGCGCACGCGCCGGCCAACCGGAAGTAGTGGTCGTGGAAGCCGGTGTCGAGCAGCTCCCACTCCCCTTCGGCCAGCGGGCGGCCGAGCATCCGCTCGTAGGCCACCCAGATGGGCCGGGTGTAGACGGCGCGGAAGCCGTCCGCGGTCATCGGCGCCAGCTCGTACGACTTGAAGACCTCGTTGGTGGCTCCGACCACGGCGTCGATGTCGTGGAAGAGCGTGCCGTTCCAATCCCACACAATGTGCTTCGTCATTGGTCCGAGTTTACGGTGCCGCCCAACCTGTCAGGAGTCCAGGATGTCGGGGATCTCCTGGGTGGCGTACCACAAGAGCTCGTGCGCCTCGGCGCCGTCGACGGTGAAGCGGGCGTCGTCGTCCCCCTGGTCGGCGTCGGGCAGCGCGGCGACCGCGGCCTTGACGTCGCCCGTAGCGCGGAGGTCGTCGACGTGCACCGCGGCCACCTTGGTCATCGGGATCGGCTCGGTGAGCCGTACCCGTGCCTTCTCCCGCAGGTCCGCCCCGTTGTGCGGCAGCGAGCCGTCCGGCACCTCGGCGGCGACGACCACGCGCCGCGGCGGCGCGGCGGGGTCGTCGGCCAGCATGCGCAGGGAGGCGCGGGCGGCCTCGGTGAGCGCGACGTACTCGAGCTCCTCGGTGTCACCCGAGGCGTACCACTCGACCAGCGCGGGCGTCACCGCGTAACCGGTCAGCGGGGCCGGGCCCAGCTCCCCGGTCTCGACCGCCCTGGCCAGCTCGGGCAGGGTGCAGGGCAGGTAGACGCGCATCAGGAACCTTTCACGGCGTGCGAGGGCTCTATCATGCCCGGCGCAACGGCAGTCGGAGGAGAGACTCGAGCTCCAGGATGGTCGTGTCCGCGTCGCGGTGGTGGATCCCGGCGATGCCGAGCCCGCGCGCGGCCACGATGTTGGCCTCGATGTCGTCGATGAACACGCACGACTCGCCCGGCAGGGCGATCAGGCCGAGCGCGTGCTGGAAGATGCGCGGCTCCGGCTTGCGCATGCCGACCTCGCCGGAGATCACCACCGCGTCGAAGATCTCGTCCCAGTCGTCGCGGGGGTAGGTGTTGGACCACGAGTTGGACAGCAGGCAGGTCCTGACCCCGTTGGTCCTGACCTCGCGCAGCATGTCGTACATCGCGTCGACCCGGTCGAAGCCCGCGAACATGCGCTCCAGCAGCCCTTCGGCCTCCGGCGGCACCCCGTCGAGCGTCACGAGCCGCGCCGCCAGGTCCCGCTCGAACACGGCCCCGTCGATCTCGCCGCGTTCGAGCCCGTGGATGATGTTCTCGCCCTCGCCGCCGTAGGCGCGGTCGATGAGCTCGCGCATGATCTCCCGATAGTGATCGCCGTCGATGCGATCCGCCATGATCCACTTTGCGATGGAGTCCGAGAGCCCGGTGGTCAGCACCCCACCCCAGTCGATCAGCACACCTTCGACCACGCCTGCCTCCTCATCCGTCCAGTGCTCCAGAGTAGAGCGTCGCACGCCGGGTTTGACCCCGTACAAACCCCCGATAAAGGAATGCCCAATCACTTGCTTAAGGTGGCCCTCCATGAGGTAACTCACCAGAGAGGACCGCCGTGCGAGCGACGATCCTGATCATCTCCCCCGACCGGTTCGAAGCCCCGGGGATGGAACTGTTCGACTTCCCGCCGATCTTCGCCGGCGGGCCGGAATGGCTCACCAAACCCGTACTGATCGCCCTGCTCAGCTCGGTCGTGGTCATCGCACTGTGCTGGGCCGCCTTCGCCCGCCCCACGATCGTCCCCCGCGGCTGGCAGAACCTCGGCGAGTACGCCTACACGTTCGTCCGCGACGAGATCGCCCGGCCGCACCTCGGCAAGGACACCGACCGATGGATGGGCCTGCTGTTCAGTGTCTTCCTGACCGTGCTGGTCTGGAACCTGATGGGCGTCATCCCACTCATCCAACTCCCCCTCGCCGCGTACATCACCTTCCCCGCCGTGATAGCGATCAGCGTGTACGTGATCAAGATCTATCTGGGCGTCAGGCACCACGGCCTGCTCGGCTACCTCAGGGGAATCATCCACCTGCCGGGCCTGCCCGGCTGGGCTTACGGGCTCTACGCTCCCCTGATCCTCGCCGAGGTCCTGATCAGCTCGCTGTTCACGCATTTCGTCCGGCTGTGCGCGAACATGTTCGCCGGCCACATGCTCCTGGCCTTCTTCAGCTCGGTCGGCTTCTGGTTCCTGTTCGAGAAACTCACCCCACTGGGCGCCGGCGTCGGGGTGCTCGGCGTGCTGATGACGATCCTGCTGACCGCGTTGGAGATGTTCATCCAGTTTCTCCAGGCCTACCTGTTCGCCATGCTCGCGGCGATGTACATCTCCAGCGGGCTACGCGGCGGGCACTAGGGCACGCTGGCGGCCAGCTTGCGGTGGGCGGGTGAGCGGACCACCTTGGCCGCCTCCTTCACCGAGGCGACGGGCGGCTCGGCGAGCAGGCCGCGGGCCTGCTTGAGCTTGAGCAACCGGGTCACCGACTGGTCCAGCCGCTGCTCGGAGATCCGCCCCGACTTCGCCGCCGCCAGCACCGCGTTGTAGGCCTTCGGCAGGTCGTACGGCATGAGCAGCAGGTCCGCGCCGGCCAGGACGGCGCGGACCGCCACCTCACCGTCGCCGTACTTCTCCCGCACGCCGGCCATGTTGAGCGCGTCGGTGGAGATCACGCCCTTGAAGCCGAGCTCCTGCCGGAGCAGCCCGGTCAGGATCGGCTTGGACAGCGTCGCCGGATCGCCCGACGGATCCAGCTTGGGGAAGACGATGTGCGCGCTCATGATCGCCTCGACGCCGGCCCCGATGGCGGCCTTGAACGGCGGGGCGTCCAGCCGCTTCCACTGGGCCCGGGTGTGGTCGATCACCGGCAGCCCGGTGTGGCTGTCGACATGGGTGTCGCCGTGGCCGGGGAAGTGCTTGGCGGTGGCGATCACCCCGGCGTCGTTGAAGCCCTTGACCGCGGCGGCGACCATCCTGGACACCTCGGCCGGCCGGTCACCGAAGGCGCGCTCGCCGATGACCGGGTTGCGCGGGTCGATGTTGACGTCGGCGACCGGCGCGAAGTCGAGGTTGACGCCGAGGGCGCGCAGCTCCTCGCCGGTGGCCCTGGCCACGGCCCGCGACACCTTGACGTCCTTGGTGGCCGCGATCCGCGCGGCCCCGGGGAAGGGCGTCATCAGCGCGGACATCCGCGACACCGGGCCGTTCTCCTGGTCGGTGGCGATCAGCAGGGGGAGGTCGGCGGCCTTCTGCATGTCGTTGTTCAGCTTCACGACCTGGTCGACGCTCTTGATGTTCGCCGGGAAGAGGATCACCCCACCGAGGTGGTAGCGGTCGATCACCTTGGCCGGGGTCTGGGCGCCGTAGCGGGCCTGGTTCTCGCCTGACACGCTGTCGGCCGCGGTGCCGTACAGGACGGGCATGAACAGCTGGCCGACCTTCTCCTGCACGCTCAGCTCGGACAGCGCCCGCTTGACCGGGTCCGCCTGCGCCGGCGTGCTGCTGGGCACGGCGCTCGACGCGGGCGGCTGGGCGGGCGGGACGACGGTCGCCGACCCGCCCCCGCCGCTGCACGCCGCGAGAGCGATCACCAGGATGCCTGTGGTCCCCATCCGTCCAACCATGCCCCCACGGTATCGATGCCGCGAACTGCCCGTGCCGCTCGATGACCAATTCTTCACAGACCCAGAGGCGCCAGCCCGGGAAGGTGGGCACGGGCCGCCGCGCGAGCCTGCGCCGCCGTGGGCGCCTCCCGCGCGGCCTGCGCGGCGAACCGGCACTGCTCCATCGTGTGCCCGGCGAGCGCGGCCCGGCTGGCGGGCAGCATGGCCGGGCTCATCGAGAGCGTGGTCGCGCCGAGCCCGACGAGCACGCAGGCCATGGCCGGATCGGCGGCCGCCTCCCCGCAGACGCCGCACGGCTTGCCGGCCGCCCGCGCCGCCGAGACGGTCATGGCGACCAGGTCCAGCAGCGCGGGCTGCCACCGGTCCTGCAGCTCGCTCAGCGCGCCGAGCTCGCGGTCGGCCGCGAAGCAGTACTGGGCCAGGTCGTTGGTGCCGATCGAGACGAAGTCCACCTCGGTGAGCAGGCCCGGCGCCCGCAGCGCCGCCGCCGGCACCTCGATCATCACGCCCGCGCTGGGCAGGTCGGCGGCCCGGCAGGCGGCGGCGAACCACCTGGCCTCCTCCGCCGTGGCCACCATCGCGGCCATCACGTGCAGCCGGCCGGAGGAGCCCGCGGCCGCCGTGGCCAGCGCGTCGAGCTGCGTCTCCATCACCTCCGGATGCCTGCGGAACAGGCGGACGCCACGCTCGCCGAGCGCCGGGTTCGGCTCGGGCGCCGGGGGCGGCAGGAAGGCCAGCGGCTTGTCCGCCCCCGCGTCCAGCGTCCGCACCACGACCGGGCCGCCGGGGAAGGCGTCGAGCGCGGCTCGGTACGCCTCCTCCTGCTCCTCCGGGCGCGGCGGCTGCCTTCTGCCGAGATAGAGGAACTCGGTGCGGTAGAGGCCGATGCCCTCGGCGCCGGCCGCCAGCGCCGCTTCGACGTCGCCGGGGCCGCCCACGTTCGCCAGCAGCGGCACCGCGACGCCGTCCTGGGTCCTGCCGGGGCCGCTGACCTGCGCGATCGCCTCCTGCCTGGCGGAGGCAACGTTCTGGGCCTGGGCCACGTCGGAGGCCGTCGGCTGGGCGCGTACCTCTCCCGAGGTGCCGTCGACCAGCACCCGCACGCCCGCGGTGAGAGTGGTCGCGGCCGCGCAGGCCACCACGGCGGGCACGCCGAGCGCCCTGGCGATGATGGCCGTGTGGCTGGTGGGCCCGCCCTGCTCGGTGACGAAGGCCGCCACGGTCTCCCGCGACAGCAGCGCGGTGTCGGCGGGCGCGAGGTCGTGCGCGACCAGCACGTACGGCTCGGGGCCCGGGGTCGGCAGACCGGGCATCACCTGCCCGGTGAGCACGGCGATCACCCGGTCCCTGATGTCGTCCAGGTCGGCGGCCCGCTCGCCCAGATAGCCGCCGAGTCCGGCCAGCACCTCGCGGTATTTGCCGAACGACTCGTAGACGGCCCGCTCGGCGGCCATCCCCTGCTCGACGCACGACCTGATTTTCACGATCAGGCCGGGGTCCTCGGCCATCAGCGCCTGCGCCTTGAGGATCTCCCCGGCCTCGCCGCCCGCACGGTCTCCGCGCGACTCCAGCTCGCCGGCCACCTGCGCCAGGGCCGAGACCGCGCGTTCCTTCTCCTGATCCGACTCACCCGTGTATGTGGCGCCCTCGGGGGGTTCGGGCACACGAGTGGTCAGGATGTAGGCGGGTCCGTGCCCGATGCCCGGGCTGACCCCTACCCCCCGTAGGTTCATGGCGTCGTGGCTATGCTCGCGAGCTGCTCGAGGATCTCGTCGGAGCCCTCGCCCTCAGCCTTGATGACGATGGTCTCGCCCTGGCGCACATCCAGCGCCATGATCTGCAGGATGCTCTTGCCGTTGACGGGATCACCGCCCCCCAGCTTGGCGACGCTGATCTCCATCGGCGCCGTCATGGCAGTCTGCACGAACGTGGCCGCGGGCCGGGCGTGCAGCCCCACCTCCGCCGCCACGGTCGCCTTTCGCTCGCCCATGAAATCTCCCTTCCTGTTCCGGTCCAGACCAGTCGCTGGATCATCGGTCATACCGTTTCACGCCCAGTGGAAGAGCTCGTCACCGGCGTGCACCGTACCCAGCGCCACGCCGGTCACCGCCCCGGCCACGGCGTCGAGGGCGACCACCGGGCAGACGGGGGATCGCCCGCCGGTCTCGATCGCGGCCGGATCCCACGCCACGACGGGCTGACCGGCGCCGACCCGGTCGCCTTCGGCCGCCAGCAGCTCGAAACCCTTCCCCTTGAGCTGCACCGTGTCGATCCCCAGATGCACCAGAACGCCCCTGCCGTCATCTCCTACGATGACGTACGCGTGCGGATGCAGCTTCATGATTTTTCCGGCTATGGGGGCGACGGCCGTGAGCGGCCCCCGTACCGGGTCGATCGCCGTTCCCGGCCCCACCATGCCTGCCGAGAAGACGGGGTCCGGCACCGCCGCCAAACCCACGGCCACCCCCTCGACCGGGGCGAGAACAGTCGTCATGGTCTCGCCCTCTAGCCGATGATGTCCTCGATGTCGCTGGCGATCGTGTCCGCCTCCGGCCCCACGACGACCTGCACCACACTGCCGGCCGCCATCACCCCGTGCGCGCCGGCCGCCTTGAGCGCGGCCTGGTCCACCTTGGAGGCGTCCCGCACCTCCGTGCGCAGGCGGGTGATGCAGGGCTCGATCTCGATGATGTTGTCCGCACCGCCGAGTCCGGCGATGATCGCATTCACGTCGGCCGCCATCGGGCCCTCCTCGTCATGGCTCTGCGACCAGGCTAAACGACGCTGCGTGATCAGTCGGTCTGGGTCACCTTGTTGAGCCCGCGCGGCGCGTCGGGGTCGATGCCGAGCCTCCTGGCCAGCGCCTCGGTGAGCAGCTGCGCGGGCACGATGAGCCCCATCGGCGCCACCCACTCGGGCAGGTCCGGGCCGTTGAGCGCCGCCGTGCCCGCCCGCGCCAGGCCGTCGCCGCCGCCGATGGTGAACGCCTGCGCGCCCGCCGCGACGACCCGCTCGGCCAGCGCGACCGTGCCCTGCAACGTCGGGCTGTTCTCCGCCGCCACGAGCAGCGCCGGGGTGTCGGCGTCGACCACGGCGATCGGGCCGTGCAGCAGGTCGGCGTACGACAGGCCCATGGCGTGCAGGTAGCAGGCCTCCTTGAGCTTGAGCGCGGTCTCCAGCGCCGTGGAGAAGGCCAGCCCGCGGCCCGACACCACCACGCCGTGCTTGTCGGCCAGGCCCTCCACGACCGCCTCCAGGTCGCCCGGCTCGGCGACCAGCTTCTCCACCGCCTCCGGCACCCGGAGCAGGTCGTCCTGGTCCACCTCGGCGCCGAGCCCCAGCGCCAGGACCGCCAGCGCGGCCAGCTGCGTGGTGTAGGTCTTGGTGGCCGGGACGGCCTTCTCCTCGCCCGCGACCGTGCACAGCGCCAGGTCCGCGACCTGCGCGAGCGGGCTGTCCGCGCCGCCGTTGGTGACGCCCACCGTCCTGGCCCCGCAGTCACGCGCCCAGGCCAGCGTCTCCACGATCTCTTCGGTACGTCCGGACTGGGAAATGGCGACGGCCAGCACGCCGTCCAGGTCGAGCTTGCGCTTGTAGGTGGTCGCGATGGACGGCGCGGCCAGGGCGGACAGCCGCCCGGCGTGCGACTCGACCAGATAACGGCCGTAGACTGCGGCGTTGTCGGACGTGCCGCGTGCGATGAACAGCAGTTGGCGAGTCTGCCGGCCCAGCGCCCGCACCTCGTCGATCCGGGGAAGCAGGGAGTCCAGTGTGGCCCGCAGCGCCTGCGGCTGCTCGGCGATCTCGCTGCGCATCTTGGTCATCTGGTGCTCATCCCTTGCAGTATGCCGATCGGGCTTGACCCTGTTTTGCGATATGTGGTCTAGTCCGGACTAGACCAGTACGAACCATAACCCATCGTCCAATCCAGATCGAGGGGAGGATCCGTGGCGCACATCGATCCGGACAGCCCGGTGCCCAAGTACTTCCAGCTCCGCGAGATCCTGCTCGATCTCATCGACAGCGACGAGCTCAGCATCGGCGCGGCCATCCCGTCCGAGCGTGAGCTCTGCCAGCGCTTCGCCCTGTCCCGGATGACCGTGCGGCAGGCCGTCGACCACCTAGTGTCCGAAGGCCGGCTGCACCGAGTGCCGGGCAAGGGCACCTTCGTCGCCAGACCCAAGATCGAGCTGGCGCTGCAGCTCACCTCCTTCTCCGACGACATGCGGGCCCGCGGCATGGCGCCCGGCTCGCGCGACCTCGACCGGCGGACCATGCGCGCCAGCGCCCACCTGGCCAAGGAGCTCGGCATCCAGCCGGGCGAGGACGTGCACTTCATCGAGCGCCTGCGCACCGCCGACGGTGAGCCACTGTCGATCGAACGCGCGCACATCCCGGTCAAGCTGGCCCCCGACCTGGCCGAGCACAACCTGTCCGGCAGGTCGCTGTACGAGCTGCTGGAGAGCCGCTACGGGCTCGTCATGGACGCGGGCGAGCTGACCATCGACGGCGGCATCGCCGACCCGAGCGACGCCGACCTGCTCAAACTCCCTCGCGGCGGAGCCGTGCTGCTGCTGCAGCGCAGATCCTTCTCCGGTGGCGTCTGCGCCGAGCTCGGCGTGTCCACCTACCGCGCCGACCGCTACCAGTTGCGCACCATTCTGGAAATGCCCGCAAGACGGGGTTGAGGGCCAGACCCGGAGGAACGCCCGGTGAACGAGACCACCGCCGCCCGGCCTTCGCCGTTCTCACGCCTGATGAACGTGCTCCAGCGGCTCGGCCGCTCGCTCATGCTGCCCATCGCCGCCCTCCCCGCGGCCGCGCTGCTGCTGCGCTTCGGCCAGCCCGACATGCTCGGCTCCAACGGCGCCGCGCCCGGCGGGCTCGCCGACGTGTCCGGCCTGGCCTGGATGAACCAGGTCGCCGAGGTGCTGGCCGCCGCCGGAGCCGCGCTGTTCGAGAACTTACCCCTGCTCTTCGCCGTGGGCGTGGCCATCGGCTTCGCCCGTAAGTCCGACGGCACCACGGCGCTCGCCGCCGTCGTCGGCTATCTGGTCTTCGACCGGGTGACCAAGGTGATGTTCTTCGGCTCGGCCATCCGGGAGACGGTCGTCATCAAGGAGGCCCAGGCCCAGGGCATCATCGAGATCATCAACTACGGCATGCAGAACCCCACCAAGGTGCTCGGCGGCATCATGATGGGACTCGTCACCGCCCTGCTGTGGCAGCGCTTCTACCGGATCAAGCTGCCCTCCTGGCTGGCGTTCTTCGGCGGGCGCCGGTTCGTCCCCATCGTCACCTCCTTCGCGGCGCTCGTCCTCGGTGTGCTCATCGGCTGGATCTGGCCCACGCTCGGCGAGTGGATCGGGCAGGCGGGCGAGGTCCTCACCACGCTCGGCCCGCTCGGCACCGGCCTGTACGGCCTGATCAACCGGCTGCTCATCCCCCTCGGCCTGCACCACTTCGTCAACTCCATCGTCTGGCACGTGGTGCCGCAGTGCGAGGTCGGCGGCCGGGTGCTGGGCGGCGACTGGAACTGCTACTTCGGCGGCGCCCCGGTGTCCGGCCAGTTCATGGCCGGTTTCTTCCCCATCATGATGTTCGCGCTGCCGGCCGCCGCGCTGGCCATGTGGCGGGCGGCTCCCGCGCACCGGCGCGCCACCGTGGGCGGCATCATGCTGTCGGCGGCGCTGGCCTCGCTCGTCACCGGCATCACCGAGCCGATCGAGTTCGCGTTCATCTTCGTGGCGCCCCTGCTGCTGGTCGTGCACGCCGTGCTCACCGGGCTGGCGATGGCGCTCACCACGCTGATCGGCGGCCAGCTCGGCTTCGGCTTCTCCGCGGGCCTGCTCGACATGCTGCTCAACGCCGGCAAATCGAACACCCAGAACTTACCCGGCATCCTGCTCATCGGCCTGGTCTACGCGGTCGTCTACTACGTGGTGTTCAGCTTCCTGATCCGCAGAATGAACATCATGACCCCCGGCCGCGAGCCCGAAGCCGACGTCGACTCCGGCGAACCCCGCGACCCCTAACCCGTCCCCCCAGCCCCAGCCCCTGCCCTTGGCCCTGACCCCTAGCCCGTACCCCAGCCCTTCCCTTGGCCCTGACCCATCGTCCACTTCAGCAAGCCGCGGGGCCCTAGGGCCGTTTTCCGTCGCCCGGGCCGTGGTAGGAACCCGACCGACCCCCGTGAGCTGCGGGGGGTTTCATGACCGGCAAGGGCGCCTCGGCCTTCGCGGTGTTGCAGCGCGTCGGCCGCTCGCTCATGATGCCCATCGCCGTTCTGCCCGCGGCCGGGCTGCTGTTCCGCTTCGGCCAGCCGGACATGCTCGGCGCGGACGGGCTCGGCGGCGCCTGGCCGTGGCTGCTGCCGGTCGCCCAGGTGCTGGCCGCGGCGGGTGGCACCCTCTTCGACAACCTGCCGGTCCTGTTCGCCATCGGCGTCGCGATCGGCTTCGCCCGCAAGGCCGACGGCTCCACCGCCCTGGCCGCCCTGACCGGCTACCTCGTCTTCGACCGCGTCTCCAAGACCCTGTTCTTCGAGGCGGGCGGCGGGGCCGTCTACGACCGGGTGGCCGTCGTCACCGTTCGGGACGGCGCCCAGGCCGCCACCCTCGACCTGGGCGCCCAGAACCCCACCGGCGTCCTCGGCGGCATCATCATCGGGATCACGGCCGCCGTGCTGTGGGAGCGCTTCTACCGCATCAAGCTGCCCTCCTGGCTGGCCTTCTTCGGTGGCCGCCGCTTCGTCCCCATCATCGCCGCCGTCGCCGCGCTGCTGCTCGGCGTCCTGTTCGGGCTGCTGTGGCGGCCCGTCGCCGACTGGCTCGCCATCGCGGGCGACTGGCTGTCGGTCCACGGCACCGTGGGCGCGGGCATCTACGGGGTGGCCAATCGGCTGCTCATCCCCCTCGGCCTGCACCACGTGCTCAACACCATCGTCTGGTTCACCCTCCCCGAGTGCCGCGCCGGCGTGGACGAGGCCATCAGGAACGCCGCCGGGGACCTGAACTGCTACTTCGCCGGAGAGCAGGGCGCCGGCATCTTCATGACCGGCTTCTTCCCCGTCATGATGTTCGGCCTGCTCGGGGCCGCCGTCGCCATGTGGCGTGCCGCCCCGCCCGGCCGCCGCGCGGCGGTCGGCGGCATCATGCTGTCGGCCGGGCTCACCTCGTTCGTCACCGGCATCACCGAGCCGCTGGAGTTCGCGTTCATCTTCGTCGCCCCGGCGCTGTTCGCCGTGCACGCGGTCCTCACGGGCGTGTCGATGGCCCTCATGGCCGAGCTCGGCGCCCGCCTCGGCTTCACCTTCTCCGGCGGCGCCATCGACCTGCTCATCAACGCGGGCAAGTCCAACACGCACCGCCTGGACCTGATCATCATCACCGGGCTGATCTACGCGGTGCTGTACTACGCCATCTTCTCCTTCCTGATCCGCCGCCTCGACCTGCCCACCCCCGGCCGCGAACGCGACCCCCAGGAAACCTGACCGCTCCCAGCTGTGAACGCGCCCTCTAGGAGACCTGACCACGCCCGGCCCCGCAACCGACCCCCAGAAGACCTGACCACGCCCGGCCCCGCACCCGACCCCCAGGAGACCTGACCACTGACCGCGTTTGTGTCAGCCCCAAACAATTAAGGGCGGTGACCTGCGCGAACGATCTCCGCCCGGAAACGGCGCGGGACGTGGTCCGGTCCACTCCAACTCTCAGTGATCTTCTACGCCAGGAGCCGCAAATCAGGGCGGCCACCGGCGGAAGTTGGCGGCCGACGTATCTGGGGCCCGGTCCGGAAACTCCTTGTACTGATCGCTCATTCGTCGTGACATCTGGAGGACCCCCCATGTCATCGTCGCTTTCCCGCCTCGGTCTCAACCGCGCCCCCGCCTCGCCGTACGACAGGGCGGAGAACGACATCGACGGATCACTGGCGCTGGATTCTCGGCCCCTGACGTGGGGGCCACCGGGGGCCATGCCCGACGAACGCAAGCTGCGCCACCTCGGGCAGGCGCTGGCCGAGGTGCTGGCCGGCAGGCGGCCGCCGGAGACCGTCGCCGACCGGCTCACCGAGCGGGCCTACCGGGAGCTGGTGAAAGCCGGCCGGATGATCGACAGTCGCCGGCCACCCTTCGCCGGGGCCCCGCACATCAAGCAACCCCGCGACGGGGCCATCGAGATGTGCCTGCTGGTGCACGGCGATCCCCGCAGCCACGTGCTGGCGATCCGCCTCGAACGACGCGGGGTCCAATGGCTCTGTACGGACTTCGAGACGGCCTGACCGCCCCTCGGCCGTGCCGTGGCTCCCAGCAGCACGCGAACGGCCCCCGCGCCAACCGGAGCGGGGGCCGCGACGCGTGCGATCAGACGGCGTTCTTCGGGTCGCCGTGGCAGCGCTTGTACTTCTTGCCCGAGCCACAGGGGCACGGCGCGTTGCGCTCGACGTTGCCGTAGGCGGCACGCTGGGCCGAGTTGGCGACCCTGGTGTGCTCGACGTCGCCCTGCTCACCCGGCGCGGTGTATTCGAGCTCGGCCGGACGCTCGGGGCCGCGCAGACCGCGGGCGATGATGGAGCGGGTCTCCGACATCATCGGATCCTCCGCCTCTTCGACGATCGGATTCTGCTGCACCTCGACCTCGAGGTTGAACAGGTAGCCGACCGAGTCCTCCTTGATGCCCTCGAGCATCGCGGCGAACATCTCGAAGCCCTCACGCTGGTATTCGATCTGCGGGTCCTTCTGCGCGTAGGCCCGCATGCCGATGCCCTCGCGCAGATAGTCCATCTCGTAGAGGTGCTCGCGCCACTTACGGTCGAGGACCGACAGGATGACCCGGCGCTCCAGGTCGCGGGTCGCCTCCGCGCCCCACTCCTCCTCACGCCTGGCGTAGGCCTCCAGCGCGTCCTGCTTGACCCGCTCGGTGATGAGGTCGGCGGTGAGCTCCTCGCGACCGCCGGCCTCCTCGATGAGGTCCTCGAGCCGGAGCGTGATCGGGTAGAGCCCGGAGAAGGCCTTCCACAGCTTCTCCAGGTCCCACTCCTCGGCGAAGCCCTCGGCGGTGGCGCCCGCGACGTAGCCGACGATGACGTCACCGACGAAGCCGCGCACCTGCTCGTGCAGGTCGGCGCCCTCCAGCACGCGCAGGCGCTCGGCGTAGATCACCTTGCGCTGGCGGTTCATCACCTCGTCGTACTTCAGAACTTCCTTGCGGATCTCGAAGTTCTGGACCTCGACCTGGTGCTGGGCGGAGGCGATGGCCTTGGAGACGATGCCCGACTCGATGGGCTGGTCGTCCGGGATGCTCAGCCGGGTCATGATCATCTCGACCCTGGCCGAGTTGAACAGGCGCATCAGGTCGTCGCCGAGCGAGAGGTAGAAACGCGACTCGCCGGGGTCGCCCTGACGGCCGGAGCGGCCGCGGAGCTGGTTGTCGATGCGGCGCGACTCGTGGCGCTCGGTGCCGAGGACGTACAGGCCGCCGATCTCGGTGACCTCGTCGTGCTCGTTCTTGACCGCGGCCTTGGCCTTCTCCAGCGCCTCGGGCCAGGCCTTCTCGTACTCCTCCGGAGTCTCGAGCGGGTCCAGGCCGCGCTGGCGCAGCTCGTGGTCGGCGCGGAACTCGACGTTGCCGCCCAGCATGATGTCGGTGCCACGACCGGCCATGTTGGTGGCGACGGTGACAGCGCCCTTGCGGCCGGCCTCGGCGACGATCGAGGCCTCACGCGCGTTGTTCTTCGCGTTGAGCACCTCGTGCGGGACGCCCCGGCGCTTGAGCGCCTTGGACAGCCGCTCCGACTTCTCCACCGAGGTGGTGCCGACGAGGACGGGCTGGCCGAGCTCGTGACGCTGCTTGATGTCGTCGACGACCGCGTTGAACTTGGCGTCCTCCGTCTTGTACACGACGTCGGGCTGGTCCTTGCGGACCATCGGCCGGTTGGTCGGGATGGGCACCACACCGAGCTTGTACGTCTGCTGGAACTCGGCGGCCTCGGTGACGGCCGTGCCGGTCATGCCGGACAGCTTCTCGTAGAGGCGGAAGTAGTTCTGCAGGGTGATCGTGGCGAGAGTTTGGTTCTCGTCCTTGATCTTCACGCCCTCTTTGGCCTCGATGGCCTGGTGCATGCCCTCGTTGTAGCGCCGGCCGTGCAGGATGCGGCCGGTGAACTCGTCGACGATGAGGACTTCGCCGTCGGTGACGATGTAGTCCTTGTCCTTCTTGAACAGCTCCTTGGCCTTCAGAGCGTTGTTCAGGAAGCCGACCAGGTGGGTGTGCTCGGGCTTGTAGAGGTTGTCGATGCCGAGCCAGTCCTCGACCTTCTCGACCCCGGTCTCCAGGATGCCGACGATGCGCTTCTTCTCGTCGACGATGTAGTCGCCGGTGCTCTCCTCGCCAGGGTTCTTCGCCTCGACGCCCCTGCGGAGGCGAGGGACGATCTTGGCGAACTCTTGGTACCACTTCCCGGACTGCTCACCCGGGCCGGAGATGATCAGCGGCGTGCGGGCCTCGTCGATGAGGATGGAGTCGACCTCGTCGACGATCGCGAAGTTGTGGCCGCGCTGCACGCACTCGTCGAGCGTCCAGGCCATGTTGTCGCGAAGGTAGTCGAAGCCGAACTCGTTGTTGGTGCCGTAGGTGACGTCCGCTTCGTACTGCTTGCGGCGCTCGTCGGGCTGCTGGCCCGACAGGATCATGCCGACCTCGAGGCCGAGGAAGCGGTAGATGCGGCCCATGTTCTCGGCGCCTACCTTGACCAGGTAGTCGTTGACGGTGATGACGTGCACGCCCTTGCCGGACATCGCGTTGAGATATGCCGGGAGCACACAGGTCAGGGTCTTGCCCTCACCGGTCTTCATCTCCGAGATGTTGCCGAGGTGAAGATTGGCGCCGCCCATGATCTGCACGTCGTAGGGCCGCTGGCCGAGCACGCGGCGGGCCGCCTCGCGCACGGTCGCGAACGCCTCGGGAAGCAGATCGTCGAGCGACTCACCATCGGCCACACGCTGCTTGAATTCGTCCGTCATGGCGCGCAACTCCGCGTCGGACAGGCTCGTGAAGTCGTCCTCGATGGAGTTGACCTGGTCTGCGATCCGCTTGAGCTTGCGCAGGATCTTGCCCTCGCCGGCACGTAGGATCTTGTCGAGAATGGCTGCCACTTTATGTAAAGCTCCTCGCAGGTCTACCCCGGCGGCGCCGCCAGGAGGAGAGGCCGAGACAAAACTTCCCCGCATGCCATCGTAGGCGGTTCTGCAGCCAGACACAGCCACCGTGACGACAAGGGCGTGGGACGCGTCTGGGAGAATGACTAAAGGCAGAGGTTATGCCGGTTGACAGCTGGCTCGCACTGATTAGCGGGATGTCCGGCGAAGGAAGGGATTTGACATGGTTGAGGGTCAGAAGACGGAACAAACTGAGCATCTCGGCAGCCACGGCGGCCGCGCGTCTTCGTGGCTCGCGGTGACGGTGATGCTGGTCGGGACCGTCATCGGCGGCTTCGGGCTCACCGCCGCCAACTGGACCATCGTCTGGATCGGCGTCGGTGTCTTCGTGGTGGGAGCGATTCTCGCCCTGGTCTTCGACATCTTCACAGACGTCGTCATCGACGCGCCCCGCGTGGGCATGCGCGCAGAAGACCACCGCTGACCCGACCGACGCCCCAGGTCGGGGCATCCCCCACAATGCCCCGACCCCCGGTCCAGCACCACCCTTCCCCACCACCCTGAGCCGACAGGCACCCGCCTCGGCCCACGAGCACGCAGCCTTTCCCGGCCCTCGTCCTGGCCGGCGAACATCCTCGTTGGCCTGCGGGCATCGGGCCCCTCCCGGCATCCGCCTTGGCCCGCGGACATCCCCCCTGGCCTGCGGGCGTCCGCCTTGGCCCGCGAGCATGCGCCCCCTCCTGGCACCCGTTCTGACCGGCGGGGATCTGTTCTTGTCGGTGGGCGCCGTTAGCATTCCGGCATGCTTCGCCGTACGGAATCCCAGATGGATCTGACAGCCGACGAGGCGCGCAGGGTCATTCTGCGCGCCCAGGGATTCGTCGGCGCGGACGCGCGCCGGGGCGGCGTGCCCACGATGCTCCGCAGATTGGGCGCGGTGCAGCTCGACACGATCTCGGTGCTCGCCCGCTCGCACGAGCTGGTCGCCTACGCCCGCCTCGGCGCGGTGGGCAGGCCGACCATCGAGCGCGCCTACTGGGACTCCCCCGCCCAGAGCTTCGAATACTGGTGCCACGCAGCCTGCATCCTGCCCATCGAGCACTGGCCCCTCTACGAGTTCAGGCGGCGCGCCTACCGCGAGCGCCGCCAGCGCTGGCACAAGGTGCCCGACAACGTCGACAAGCTGCTGCAGCAGGTCCGCGACTCCGGCCCGCTCACCACCTCGGACGTGGGCGGCGCCAAGAACGGCGGCCCGTGGTGGGACTGGTCGGACTCCAAGATCGGGTTGGAGTGGCTGCTGGACATCGGCGAAGTGGTCTGCTCCCGCCGCGTCGGCTGGCGCCGGACCTACGACCTGGCCGAGCGCGTGGTCCCCGCCGACCTCCTGGCCCAGGACCTCACTGACGAGGAGTGCGTCGCACGGCTGGCGGCCATCGCAGGCCGTTCCCTGGGCGTGGCCACGAGATCCGACCTGATCGACTTCCTCCGCCTCCAGGGCCGCTTCACGGCCCTCCTCGACGAGGCCCTCCTCAGCGGCGCCGCCGGCCTGGTCCCCGTCCGAGTCTCAGGCTGGCCCAACCCCCGCCGCACATCCACGCCCACCGGCGTAGAACCAGCCCTGATCAGCACAGCGACACCCAGCGCAGCAGACCTCAACACGGCGAGCCCCAGCACAGCGGATCCCAGCTCAGTGGATCCCAGCTCAGCGACCCTCAGCACGACAACGCCCGGCACCACAGAGCCCGGCACAGCGAGCCCCAGCACGGTGAGACCCGGCATGACAGGGTCCGGCACAGCGAGCTCCAGCACGGTGAGGCCCGGCATGACAGGGTCCGGCTCGGACGATCCCGGCACGGCGAGCGCCAGCGTGGCAGGGTCCGGCAGGGCCAGGTCCGGCTCGGGGTCCCTCGGCGCGGGTCCCGCCAACGCGTGGGCCGACCCCGCCGCCCTGGAGTCGGAGCCTCGCGGCCGCCACCGCACCACACTCATCTCGCCGTTCGACTCGCTGATCTGGCACCGCGGTCGCACCGAGCGCATCTTCGGCTTCAACTACCAGCTTGAGCTGTACGTCCCCAAGCACAAGCGAGTGCACGGCTACTTCACCATGCCCGTGCTGGCCGGTGGCCGCCTGATCGGCCGCATCGACCCCGCCCGCGAAGGCACCACCCTGGTGGCCAGACAGCTCAGCCTCGAACCAGGATTAACCAGCACCAAATGGGTGGACGCCCTGCGCGACGCGCTGTGGAGCGCCGCCGAGTGGGTGGGCTGCGACTCGGTCCGAGTCGACCGCACCGACCCACCGGAGCTGGCGAAACTCCTGAGCGAGCCGCCCGCTTAACCCCGAGCGGCCCAAGACCCTTGCCACCGAGGCCGCAGGGCAAAGGGCGGCCTCAGCGGAAGGTGACCCCGGCACCTGAGACGCGTGCCGCCGCCGCTCGTTAAAAACCCGTACCGCCACTCGCGTGCCGCCGCTCGTTGGGGGCGGTACCGCCACTCGCTGGGGGCGGTGCAGCCACTCGCTGGGGGCGGTGCAGCCACTCGCGTGCCGCCACTCGCTGGAGGGCGGTGCAGCCGCTCGCCGGGGACCCGTGCCCACGCACACTGGGGAGCTGTGCCGCCCTCGCTGGAGACCCCTGCCGCCACTCGCGGGAGAGCGTTGCCGGCCCTCACTGGAAACCGCTGCCGCGGCTCGTTGGGGGGCGGTACCGCCACTCGCGGGCCACCGCTCGCCGGAGACCCGTGCCGTCGCGCTTGGGGAGGGCGGCGGCTTTGCTTCGGGTCAGGGGGTTTCAAGCACGCGGGTCAGGTGATTTCCAGCATGCGTTCGCGTACTGCGTAGACGACGGCTTCCATGCGTGAATGCAGTTGCAGTTTGTCCAGGATGTTGCGGACGTGGTTCTTGACGGTGTTCTCGGAGATGAACAACTGTTTGGCGATCTCGCGGTTGTTCATGCCCTTGGCCACCAGGCGCAGGACTTCCATCTCGCGCTCCGTCAGCCTCGGGACCGGGAGCTGGGGGGGACGTTCGCTCTCCTTGCGGCTCATGTTGGCGAACTCGCTGATGAGCTTGGCCGCCATGGCCGGGTTGATTAACGACTGCCCTTCGTGCACGCCGCGAACCGCCGCCGGAACGTCGTTGATCTGCACGTCCTTGAGGAGGTAGCCGGTGGCGCCGGCCTTGATGGCCTCGAAGAGGTCTTCCTCCTCGTCACTCACCGTCAGCATGATGATCCTGGTGCTGGGGACGGACGCCTTGATGCCCTTGGTCGCCTCGATGCCGTCCTGCCTGGGCATCCGTACGTCCATCAAAGCCACGTCGGGCATGAGGCGGTCGGCCAGTTCGACCGCCTCCTGCCCGTCGCTCGCTTCACCGACCACTTCGATATCGGGCTCTGCGGCCAACGCCAGCGCCAGGCTCCGCCTGATCAGCTCATGATCGTCAACGATCATCACGCGGATCGGCTCGCCACCTGCTGGGCGCGCGTCGACGGACTCCGTCACGAAGCCTCCCTGGGCCTCGCGGCCGCCGTGCTATCGCTTCGCTCGCTCACCTTCGCCTGACTGAGCTCGCTCACGTCTCCTCCTCGTCGGGGGCCAGAGCCGTTGAACCGCCATGATGGCACGTGTGCCGCGGTGGTCGGGTGGTCGAGAAGATCTTTTTGGCGGACGATCAGGGCTCTACGAGCCGCAATACGCCATAGTTATAGCCGCGCCGGTTGTACACCACACATGGCTGGCCACTCTCCTTGTCGCGGAACAGATAGAAGTCGTGTCCGACCAGCTCCATCTCGAGGAGGGCCTGGTCGATGGTCATGGGTTCCGCTCGGTGACACTTCTCCCGGACGATGAGCGGGCCCTCGCCCTCCATCTCGATGGGAACGATGTCGTCGTCGTAGGGCTCGGTGTCCGGCAGCTGGTCCTCATCGTCGGACGCTGCCTGCGCGGGGGTGGCGGTCGCCTGCTGCGGGGGCGGGGCCTGGGCCAGGTCGGGCATCGCGGTGATCTCCGCCAGGGACGGCTGGCCATGGTTGCCATGGTGGACCTTGCGCCGGTCGGCGAGCCTGCGCAGGCGCCCTTCCAGCTTGTCGAGGGCCAGGTCCAGGGCGGCGAAGCGGTCGTCGGCGGAGGCCTCGGCACGAATGGCGGGTCCTCGAGAGTGAATGGTGAGCTCGACGCGCTCACGTTGGTCGGCGAGGCGCGGGTTGCGCTCCTTGGACACCTCCACATCGACTCGGATGAGTTTGTTGTCCAGACGCTCGATCCTGGCCAGCTTGGTCGTCACTTGGTCGCGGAACCGATCACTCACTCCGGTGTGCCGGCCCTTGACGATGATGTCCATGCAACAGCCCCCCTTCGTCTAACGACTGAGAAAGAGCGCCCGACGACGTGCCTGCCGGGCGGGGTCTTCTGTCTGCCTTCCTGTCACCGTTACCCTCTTCCGACGTTTAGTCACCGGGAACTCGGGTGGCACCCGCCCGGCCGACCTGGTCTTCGACCCCACATCCGCCTGCTGAGAGTCTCGCGGCTCTATTGCCACTACTGCCCTTCTCTCCTGACGAGGGACATCTGGACCCTCGGGGAGGCAGGACTTACCCCTAAGCCGCACCGTGATCGGTCGACAAAGAGTCGCCTTACGTGGACCGTTTTGCCTGCGACTGGCATCGGCTAGCAGAGCCGGGAGCCCCGGCTCTGCGCAACCACGGACCCGAACGGGTGCCATGTTCAGACGCTATCCGGATCGGCGGCGAATGTCAGCCAGAGGTTTACCCAAAGGATCACTTTCTGTGATTTTGTCCGGCCGCCGCGGCGATGCGGAATCCCCGGACGGCCGGGGTCGCATCACGTACGCCCGCGCGGCAACGGACCGCTGAACTGCGCCCCTGGCGAGAGCGGCTCATGTTCGTGGGCGGCGCACCGCGGACCGCAGAATTGGATCTTTCTTTACAGACTGTCACCGTAATCGGCACCGCTCTTTTCGGCGTGTCGCGGCGAGGGTTACGGCCAGCGGAACCACCGTCCCCGCCGCCCGCAGCGCTCTGGCGGCCTCGGCCAGGGTGCGGCCTGTGGTGACGACGTCATCCAGAAGCAGCACAGACGCCCCTGGCGGCTCTCCGGCGCCGTCCCGTACCCGGAGAGAGGAGGCGAGGTTCGCGGCCCGCTGCGTCGAACTCAGGCCCGCCTGGTCCGCCACCTCCCGCACCTGCCGCAGCACCGGCCACACCCGCGCTTCCACCCCGCAGACCCTCAGCCGTCGTACGGCCGGCGCCGCCAGCCCGCCCACCGGGTCGTGCCCCCTCCCCCGGACGGACCGCCGCGCGCTCGGCACCGGCACCACGGCGAACGGCCCCCGCACCCGCCCCGCCCGTACGGCGAAGGCCACGGTGAAGGCCAGCACCTCCGCCAGCACCGACCCCAGCGCCGCCTCCCCACGCTCCTTGTAGGCGACCACCGCCTTGCGCAACGCCCCTGTGTACGGCGCGGCGGACCAGCATTCGGGCAACCCCGGCGGACAGGGCGACGGCATCCGGCGCCCCGGGGCGGCGGCGACGCTCCCCAGGCAGCCGTCGCACAGCCGCGCACCGGCGCTGCCGCAGCCCACGCAGGACTGCGGTGCCAGCAGGGTCAGCAGAGTGTCCAGCACAGCCCCAGCATGCCGTCCCACCCCGACGACGACCGGCGGGCCGACCGGCCCCGAACCAGGACAAGCCGCCCGATCCGCCCACTTCGACATGGTCCGGCACGGCCCCGAGCAGGTGCTTCAGCCCAGAGGGAAGAGAGGACCGTCGACGGCGGTCGCCGGCTTGGGGATCCAGGTCTGCTTGTCGCGGGCGAACTCCAGGATCTCCTTGCCGTCCTCCGTGGTGGCAAGAATGATCTCGCCCACGGCGGCCAGGCTCGTCAGGAGCTTGCTGGTGGTCGGGAGCTGGGTGGTCTCGCCGTCGCTGACGTTGATCTCCTTGACCACCTGGCCCGCCTTGGTCTGGACGAGCACCAGCAGGTGGTCACCGTCCCCCCAGGCGATGTCGATGATCTTGTCGTCCCGCTCGGCCATGGTGAGCAGGTGGAAGTTGCTCAGCATGGCGCCGGCGCCGCCGCCGTTCAGGGCGCCGACCTGGACCTGGCGGGTGCCGATCCGGACGGCGACCCGTACGCCGTCTCTGGCCATCCGCAGCGAGGTGACGTCCATGCCCTGCAGGGCGGGGGCGGCGACGTGCTCGGGGCCTCTGCTGACGGCCGGGTGGGAGCGGAGCACCTGCCCGTTGTGCCGGTCGAAGGTCCACAGGGTGCCGTCGCGGTGCCAGGAGGGGTCGGTCAGCTCCGTACCGGGGATCGACTCCTGCCAGCGGGCCTCGGCGGCGTGCCTGGTCACCCAGATGCCGCCGGCGGCGGATCGGGCGGCGACGCGGTCGCGGTCCTTGGCGATGGCGAAGCCGGAGTGGTCACCGCCGGGCTGGCCGGCCGGGCCGACGAGCGGCTCGCCCTCGCCGTCACCGCGCATCATCTGGACGGCGCCATGGCTGGTGAAGAAGACCTGGTTGTCCTCGCTGCCGAGCCATTTCTCGGGCAGGCTGGGCTCGATGACGAGCGGGCCGGTCACGGAGAACGGCTCGCCGTCGATCTGCACCTCAAGGGTGCGCCCGCTGGCCAGCTTGTTGTAGCTCAGGCTGGCTCTGAGCTGGGCCTTCAGGCCTTCGAGGAAGGTGTCGGCGGTGAACGGGCCGGCGAGGTTGATGACGACGCGGTCCTCACTGGACCTGATGGACCTGACCCGCGCCTTGGCCGGGAACTCGTTGCCGACGGCGCCCTCCAGCGCGCTGGTCGGGCCCTCGATGAGGCGTTCGACGACGGTCTGGGCGAAGCTCTCCGTCGGTTTGACGCGCAGCCGGACCCGGTCGGCCACGAGCCGGTCCGGTTCGCGGTCGCCCACGGAGGTGCCGTTCAGGTAGTAGAGGTTCGTCGGCCGGTAGGCGCGCCGCACGTCGGCGTCGGTCAGCAGCAGGCCCTGCGGGAGGAGATTGACGCGGAAGGCGCCGGCGGCGTCCTTCACCAGGGTGATCGCCCTGGTGACCTTGCCGTCCTCGGCGGGGGCGACGGGAACGTACGTGTCGTCCTCGTTGATCTGGGCGATCTTCGTGCCGAGGATCGTGACGATCGTCTCCTTCTTCTCCTTGTTCTCGACGATGTCGTCGAACCGGAAGGCGTTGTCGATCACGGTCACGGCGCCGTCGGGCTTCCAGACCCGGCGGGCCTCCTCGGTCAGATACTTCGGCAGGATGCTGGGGTCGTCGCCGTAGGCGGCCATGGCGGCCTGCAGGCCCTCCACGACCTGCTGCGCGCTCCACTCCTTCTTGGGCTCGACGGCCACCATGCGCTGGAACGGCACGGTCACCGAGTCGCCGCTGCCCGCCTCGTCCACCGGGAACGGTCCGCCCACCGGGATCACCGCGCAGCCCGATCCGCTCAGGACCGCGGCGAGCGCGCAGGCGAGGGCGGCGGCGAGCCGTCTAGTCGACGTCATGGCCGCCCCCGTCGCCGACGGCGGGCAGCAGCACCGGCGTCATCTGGTGGCCCCGCCAGGTGCGGCGCATCTCGATCTCGGGCGGCACCAGCGACAGCGGCGAGCCCTTCAGGTCGACCCCGGCACGCCTGGGCAGCGTCAGCCGGAACTGCGAGCCCTCCCCCGGCTGGCCCCACGCCTGCAGCCAGCCGCCGTGCAGCGAGGCGTCCTCGCGGGAGATGGCCAGGCCGAGCCCGGTGCCGCCGATGGTCCGGGCCCGCGACGGGTCGGCGCGCCAGAACCGGTCGAACACCAGGTTCTCCTCGCCGCCCTTCAGGCCGATGCCATGGTCGCGCACGGCCACGGCGACGGCGTCCCTGTCGGCGCCGACGGTCACCACGATGTCGCGGCCCTCGCCGTGCTCGATGGCGTTGAACAGCAGGTTGCGCAGGATGCGCTCCACCCGCCGATTGTCGATCTCGGCCAGGCACGGCTCGTTCGGCAGCCGGAGCTCGAAGCGGGTGCTGTGCCGCTCGGCCAGCGCCTCGGAGTCGGCGATGGCGCGCAGCACCACGTCGCGGACGTCGACGGAGTCGAGGTCGAGGTCGGCGGCGCCGGCGTCGTAGCGGCTGATCTCCAGCAGGTCGGCGAGCATCGACTCGAAGCGTTCGAGCTGGGCCTGCATGAGCTCCGCGGAGCGCGAGGCCATCGGATCGAAGTCCTCGCGGGCGTCGTACAGCAGGTCGGCGGCCATCCGGACGGTGGTCAGCGGGGTGCGCAGCTCGTGGGAGACGTCGGAGACGAACTGCCGCTGGACCTGGGAGAGCTCTTCGAGCTGGTGGATCTTGAGCGCCAGGTTGACGGCCATCTCGTTGAACGAGGTCGCCAGGCGGGCCAGGTCGTCCTCGCCGCGCACCTTGAGCCGCTCGTCGAGCTTGCCGGCGGCCAGCCGCTCGGCGGCCTGCCTGGCCAGCCGCACCGGGCTGACGACCTGGCGGGTGACCAGGTAGGCGATGGCGGCGAGCAGGAGGACGAGGCCGAAGCCGACCACCACGATGGCCAGCCGGACGTTCGAGAGCATCTGCTCTTCGTCGCTGATCGGGAAGAAGTGGTAGACCTCGTAGCCGTCGGAGAGGTTGACCATGGCGCCGATCACCAGCGTCTGCGTCGGCTGGGTCTCGCCGGCGAAGCGGATCGGCTGGGTGGAGCGCTGCGGGCGGTCGATGAACTTCTCGGCCTGCCGCCTGAGCATCTGCTGCAGCGCGGGGGGTACGTCGCGGGGCGTGACGTTGCCCGAGGCGCGGGACTGGCCGGGCTCGGCCCGGTTGAGGATCAGCACCTCGTAGCGCGTCTTGGAGCCGTCGCCGCCGGTGCCGATGATGGCGTCCATCACCTCGTCGAGCGGGTTGGCCGGCACGTTCTTGGCGTCGGCGGGCTTGGCCTGGTCGTCCTGCTCACGGGTGAGAGCGTCGGCGATCCGCAGCCGGTCGGCGGAGGCGTCGCTGGCGGCCGACTGCTGGCGGCCTTCGATGACCGAGTTGTTGATCTGGTCCGACAGGAAGGCGCCCAGCACGACCACGACGATCACCGAGATCACCAGGGTGCTGGTGACGACCTGGAGCTGGAGCGAGCGCCGCCAGACGCGCCGCACCCTGCCCACGAGACGCCGGGCTCGCCGTCGGACTCCGCCGAGTATCTGGCGGAGTGTCCGGCGGCGCGGGCGCCTCGTCGTGGTCGGGGGCATGGCAGGGAGGGGGCAGACTACGCGGGGCCGGCTTTGTAGCCGACGCCGCGGACCGTCACCACGATCTCGGGGTGCTCGGGGTCCTTCTCGATCTTGGCCCTGAGCCGCTGCACGTGCACGTTGACCAGGCGGGTGTCGGCCGCGTGGCGGTAGCCCCAGACCTGCTCCAGCAGGACCTCGCGGGTGAACACCTGGCGCGGCTTGCGGGCCAGCGCGACGAGCAGGTCGAACTCCAGCGGCGTGAGGTTGATCGTCTCCTCGTCCCGCTTGACCGAGTGGCCCGCCACGTCGATGGTGATGTCACCGATCTGCAGGATCTCCGGGGTGGGCTCGTCGGTACGGCGCAGCCGCGCGCGCACCCTGGCGACCAGCTCCTTCGGCTTGAACGGCTTGACGATGTAGTCATCGGCGCCGGACTCCAGCCCCAGCACGATGTCGATCGTGTCGCTCTTGGCGGTGAGCATGACGATGGGCACGCCCGACTCGGCCCTGATCCGGCGGGCGACATCGATGCCGTCGGCCCCCGGCAGCATCAGGTCGAGCAGGACGAGATCCGGGCGCGTGTCCCGGAAAGCGTCCAGCGCTTTGTCGCCATCGCTGACAAAGGATGGTTCGAAACCTTCGCCGCGGAGCACGATGCCCAACATCTCAGCAAGAGCGGCATCGTCGTCGACGACCAGCACTCGACCTTTCATGGCCCCTCATTCGTTCTACGCATTCTGGGACATACCAGCACGATCGCTGAAGGTTACCCTCGCTCGGCACCTATGTGGGAACCGAGCGGAATTTCGGGCTCCCCACGACGATCGCAATATCAGTCTGCGGTAACGAAGCGACTTTCGGCCATCCCTGCGCAAGATCCGTCGCGTCAATCACCGGGGAATGCCGCCGGAAGGACCGGCGAATCGCCCTGACGACACCACTGACCCTCCCAGCGTGCCAGGATTGGGATATGTCAGACGGTCACGGCCCTTCACCCGAGCCGCCATCAGGCTGGGCCTCGGAGCAGCCTCCGCCTTACGGCGCGCCTCAGGCCTCTCCGTGGACCGCCCCGGCCGGCGGGCAGCAGCCCCCGTCCGGGCAGCAGCCGTACGAACCCGGTCCCCCGCCGCAGCAGCCCTACGGGCAGATGCCGTACCCGGGCCATGGCTACGCGCCGCAACCACAGCCGCTGCGGCCGGGGATCATCCCGCTGCGCCCGCTGCGGCTCGGCGACATCTTCGACGGCACGATCAAGCTGGTCCGCTCCAACCCCAAGGCCGTGCTGGGCCTGTCGGCGATCGCCGCCCTGCTCGCCGCCATCCCGCTCGCCGTCGGGCAGGCGTTCGTGTTCGGCAGCGTGGGCAGCGTCCTCGCCGATCCCACCCTGGCGCAGGGCGGCGACCCGGCCGTCCTCGACAGCTTCATCGGCCAGTACGGCGGCACCTTCGCCTCCTACGCCATCAGTTTCGTCGTGGTGACGCTGCTGACCGGTGTGCTGACCCGGATACTCGGCCGCGCCGTCTTCGGCGGCAAGATGACCGCCGGGGAGGCCTGGCAGGCGTCCAAGGGCCGCATGCCCGCGCTGTTCGGCGTGGTGGGGCTGATGGCCCTGGTCATGCTGGCACCGGTGGCCGTGATCGCCGCCGTCGTCGCTGTGCTCGTCTCCACCGGCCTGACCGGGTCCTCCGACAGCGTGGGCGGGCTGGTGGCGCTCTTCCTGGCGGTGATGATCCTCTATATCGCCTATGTGCTGTTCTTCAGGACGCGTTTCGCGTTCGCGCCCGCGGCCGTGGTGCTGGAGGGCAGAGGGCCCATCGACGCCCTGCGCCGCTCGTGGCGCCTGGTGACGGGTGACTTCTGGCGGGTCCTCGGCATCCTGATGCTCACCGCGCTGGTGGTCGGGATGGTGGCGGCCGTGCTCCAGGTCCCCTTCGTCTTCGGCGGCACCATCATCGGGCTGATCGGCGGCGGGAGCACCGCGACGGTCGTGGTGGGCGCGATCCTGGTCGCCATCGGCGGCACGCTCGGCGCGATGATCACCTATCCCTTCGAGGCCGGGGTCGCCGGGCTGCTCTACGCCGACCGCCGGATGCGCGCGGAGGCGTTCGACCTCGTGCTGCAGACGGCCGCCATCGAGCAGCAGCGTCAGGGCTGGGTGCACGCCTCGGCTGACGAGCTGTGGCACCCTTCCGACAGGCCGTGACCCCGATCGGCAGGGGGGACGGCGCCGACCGGGCGACGCGCGAGCTCCTCGATCCTCAGTACGCCCACGAGGCCCTCCTCGACCGGCTCTACCGCTACTTCAACCAGTTCCTCGGCGACCTGATGGACGGAGTGGCGGGCGGCGGCACGGCCGGCGGGATCATCGCCGCGGTGATCATCGTGCTGATCCTCGTCGCCGTCGCGACGCTGGTCGGCTGGCAGTTGCGCAAGACCGGCCGCCGCAACGCGATGACCGCGGGCGCCCTGTTCGGCGCGCGGGCGACGACCGCCGCCGAGCACCGGCAGCGGGCCGAACAGCTGGCGAGCGAGGGGCACTGGTCGGCGGCCGTCCAGGAACGGCTGCGCGCCATCGCCAGGGACCTGGAGGAGCGCGCGCTGGTGGACGGCATGCCCGGCCGCACCGCCGACGAGCTGGCCGCCGAGGCGGGGGCGGCGCTGCCCGGCTTCGCGGCGGAGCTCACGGCCGCGGCCCGGTCCTTCGACGACGTGACCTACGGCGGCGTCGCGGGCACCCGCGACGCCTACGAGACCATGACCGCCCTCGACGAGCGACTGCGCCTGGCCAGGCCGGTGCCCATGGGAGGCCCGCCATGAGCCCGGCCACGCCACCAGAGACCGGAGGGCTTTTCCCGCCCCCGGAGCCCGGCCCACCCACCCCGGCGCCCGGCTCGGGCCCCGCGCCCGGATCCGTCCCCCCGGATTCAGGTGCGGCCCCAGCACCCGGCTCAGCCCCGGCGCCTGAGTCTCTCGGATCGGCTGCGCAGGTGACCGGCCTGCTTCCTGCGGGGAGCGCTTCCACGGCGCCCACCGTGCGCGCCAGGTGGCGGGGCATGCGGTGGATCGTGCTGCTGGGCCTCGTCGTCGTGCTGGTCGCCGTCGGGACCGTGCTGTTCGGGCCGGACCAGGGCGAGTCCCGCCCGCTCGACCCCGCCGACACCTCGCTCAAAGGCTCGAAGGCGCTCGCCGAGCTGCTCAGGGGCCAGGGCGTCCAGGTGGACCGGGTCGACTCGGTCGAGGAGGCGGCCGCCAAAGGCCCCGGCCGGCTGCTGCTGATCACCAGCACCCTCTACTTCAACGACCACGACCTGGCCGAGATCCAGGGCGACCGGGTCCTCGTCCACAGCTACGGCAGCCTCGACGCGCTCGCGCCCGGCGTCGAGACCGAGCCGGACCCCGCGCGCCAGCGCTCACGCGAGCCGGAGTGCGCGCTCCCCGCGGCCACGGCGGCGGGCAGCGCCTTCCTCGGCGGCGCGGCGTTCACCGGGCCCAGCGGCTCGGTCGGCTGTTACCCGGCGGGCGACGGCTGGACGCTGCTCAGCTACCCGAACGCGGGCGGCACCACCACCGTCCTCGGCAGCGCCGACTTCATGTCCAACCAGCGCCTGTCCGAGGATGGCAACGCCGCGCTCGCCCTGAACCTGCTGTCCAC
This sequence comes from Nonomuraea glycinis, assembly GCF_035920485.1. GTDB lineage: Bacteria > Actinomycetota > Actinomycetes > Streptosporangiales > Streptosporangiaceae > Nonomuraea > Nonomuraea glycinis. The sequence goes on along the minus strand of NZ_CP109166.1, from coordinate 4,331,793 downwards.
CGGCAAGCCCGTCACCTGGCTGGTACGACCGGACGAGCCGCCGGTGGGCCGGTTGCCCGGTGAGGCGGGCCGGTCGGTGTACGACCTGATGCCGGCCGGCATTCCGTGGGCGGTGCTCATGGCCGGCCTGAGCGTGGTGCTGGTGGCGTTCTGGCGGGGCAGGCGGCTCGGGCCGGTCGTGGTCGAGAAGCTGCCGGTCGTGGTGCGGGCGGCGGAGACGGTGGAGGGCCGGGGGCAGCTCTACCGGGCCAGACGGGCCAGGGCCAGGGCCGCCGACTCGCTCAGGGCGGGCACGATCGACCGGCTGACGCCCCGGCTCGGGCTCTACTCCGGCGCTGACCGGCACCAGATCGTGGCGGCGCTGGCCGTACGGACCGGGGAGGATCAGCAGCGGGTCGGCGGCGCGCTGTACGGGCCGCCGCCCATCGACGACAACGGGCTGGTCGCCCTGGCCGGATACTTGGACTTCATTGAAAGGAAGGTCAGTGAACTCTGACGAGACCACCCTGCCGGTGAGCGGCGCGGACGCGGCCAGGGAGGCGCTCGGCGCGCTGCGCACCGAGGTGTCCAAGGCCGTGGTCGGGCAGGACGCGGTGGTGACCGGGCTGGTCATCGCGCTGCTGTGCCGGGGGCACGTGCTGCTCGAAGGCGTGCCGGGCGTGGCCAAGACGCTCATGGTGCGCACGCTGTCGGCGGCGCTGGCGCTGGACTTCAAGCGGGTGCAGTTCACGCCCGACCTGATGCCGGGTGACGTGACGGGGTCGCTGATCTACGACACGAAGACGGCGGAGTTCGAGTTCAGGGAGGGGCCGGTCTTCACGAACCTGCTGCTCGCCGACGAGATCAACCGCACCCCGCCGAAGACGCAGGCGGCGCTGCTGGAGGCGATGGAGGAGCGGCAGGTGAGCGTGGAGGGCTCGGCCCGCCCGCTGCCGGACCCGTTCACGGTGTGCGCGACACAGAACCCGGTCGAGTACGAAGGCACCTACCAGCTTCCCGAGGCGCAGCTCGACCGGTTCCTGCTGAAGCTGACGGTGCCGCTGCCGCCGCGTGACCAGGAGATCTCGGTGCTGGAGCGGCACGCGCGCGGCTTCGATCCGCGTGACCTGTCGGAGGTCAAGGCGGTGGCGACGGCCGAGGACCTGGCGGCGGGCCGCGCGGCGGTGGCCACCGTGCACGTGGCGCCCGAGGTGCTCGGCTACATCGTGGACGTGGCGCGGGCCACCAGAAACTCGCCGTCCCTGCAGCTCGGCGTCTCGCCGCGCGGCGCGACCGCGCTGCTGGCCGCCTCCCGCGCGTGGGCGTGGCTGTCCGGGCGGGCTTACGTGACCCCCGACGACGTGAAGGCGCTGGCCAGGCCCGCGCTGCGGCACCGCGTCCAGCTCCGGCCCGAGGCGGAGCTGGAGGGCGCGACGGCCGACGGCCTGCTCGACGGCATTCTGGCCTCGGTCCCGGTTCCGCGATGACGGCCCGCCGATGACACTGACGGGACGCGCCGGGCTGGTCGCGGCGCTCGGGGTCGTGGTGGTCCTGATCGCGCCCTCGCCGGCGCCCGCGGTGGCGGGCGTCTGCCTGCTGCTGGCCGCCGCGATCCTCGTGGACCTGGTGTTCGCGGGGGCGGTGCGACCGCTGCGCTTCCACCGTTCCGGCGAGCGGCTGGTACGGCTCGGCCAGCAGGCCACGGTCGAGCTGGTGGTGGAGAACCCGGGCCGCAGGCGGGTGCGCGGCGTGCTGCGGGACGCCTGGCCGCCCTCCGCCGGCGCCTCGCCCCGCGAGCTGGAGCTGGACGTGCCGCCGGGCGAGCGGCGCAAGCTGGTGATCACGCTGACCCCGACCCGGCGCGGCGACCGCGAGTCCGTCTCGGTGACGGTCCGCTCGCGCGGCCCCCTGGGCCTGGCCGCCAGGCAGGGCGGTCACCGCGCGCCGTGGGCGGTGCGGGTGCTGCCGCCGTTCCTGTCCCGCAAGCATCTGCCGTCCCGGCTGGCCCGGCTCCGCGAGCTCGACGGCCAGCACCCGGCGCTGGTCCGCGGGCAGGGCACCGAGTTCGACTCGCTGCGCGAGTACGTGGTCGGCGACGACGTACGCTCGATCGACTGGCGGGCCACCGCGCGCCGCCACGACGTGGTCGTGCGGACCTGGCGGCCCGAGCGCGACCGGCGGGTGCTGATCGTGCTCGACACCGGCCGTACCTCGGCCGGGCGGGTGGGCGACGCGCCGATCCCGCTGGCCGGCGCCCCCGCGAACGGCTCGAGCGGGCTGCTGGTCAGGCCGGACACCCGGCCCGTGCCCGGCTGGCCACGGCTGGACTGGTCGATGGACGCGGCCCTGCTGCTGGCCGCCCTCGCCGCCAGGGCCGGCGACCAGGTGGACTTCCTCGCCTACGACCGGGCGGTGCGCGCCTGGGTGGCCGGGGCCTCACGCACCGAGCTGCTGTCCTCGCTGGTCAACGTGATGGCGCCGATCGAGGCGGAGCTCATCGAGGCCGACGCGCAGGGCATGGTGGCCGCGATCCTGTCGCGGGCCAAGCGCCGCTGCCTGGTCGTGCTGCTCACCGACCTCAACTCGGCCTCCCTGGAGGAGGGCCTGATGCCGGTGCTCTCCCAGCTCTCCTCGCGGCATCTGGTGCTGGTCGCGAGCGTCTCCGATCCGCTGGTCGCGGCCATGGCCGGGCAGCGGGCGACGGCGGAGCAGGTGTACGACGCGGCCGCCGCCGAGCACGCCCGGCTCGAACGCCGCCGCATCACCGCCCGGCTGCGCCGCCACGGCGTCGAGGTGGTGGACGCGCTCCCCGAGGACCTCGCTCCCGCCCTGGCCGACACCTACCTGGCCCTCAAGGCCGCAGGCCGTCTCTAGACGTCAAGGCGCAGGCGCTCGTGTCTCGGTCGCTCGAAGGGCGCGGGTGTGTCAGGCGCTCGCGTGTGTCCGGCGCTCAGGCGCTCGGGGCCACGTCGGGGGCGCGTTCCAGGTCGCCGGTCTCCTTCTGGTGCACCGCCCGGCGACCGTAGATGATCACGTACGCCAGGAAGACGGCCTCGGCGAGCACCCCGATGCCGATGCGGACGGCGGTGGGCAGCCCTGAGGGGGTGACGAAAGCCTCGATCAGCCCGGAGATGAACAGCACCACGATCAGCCCGAGCGCCACGGCCATCACCGCCCGGCCCTGCTCGGCCAGCACCTCGGCCCGTCTGCGGTGCCCCGGGTCGATGACGGTCCAGCCCAGGCGCATGCCGACGGCGGCGGCGAGCAGGACGGCGGTCAGCTCCAGGAGCCCGTGCGGGGTGATCAGCCCGAAGAAGATGTCGAGCTTGTCCCTGGAGGCCATGAGCCCGCCGGACACCCCGACGTTGGCGGCGTTCTGCCAGAGCACCCAGGGGATCGGCAGACCGAGGAAGATCGCGTACACGATGACCTGGAGTGAGACCCAGGCGTTGTTGATCCACACCTGGCCGGCGAAGGAGGCGGCCGGGTGCTCGGAGTAGTAGTCGGCGAAGTCCTCCTCGACGAGCTGGGTGATCTGCTCGGGGGTGGCGATCGCCGCCTGCACGTCCGGGTTGGCCGCCACCCAGGCGCCGAAGATCCAGGAGGCCGCGAAGAAGGCCACCGAGGTGACCAGCCACCACCACCTGGCCCGGTAGGCGACCACCGGGAAGGTGACGGTGAGGAACCTGACCAGCTCGCGCCAGGCCGGGGTGTGCGCCCCCGTCACGGCCGAGCGCGCCCGCGCGACCAGGGCGGACAGGCGTCCGGCCAGCATGGCATCGGTGGAAGAGGAGCGCACGATGGACAGATGGGTGGACACTCGCTGGTAGAGGTCGACCAGCTCGTCGACCTCCTCCCCGGTCAGCGAGGAGCGATGCTTGACCAGATATTCCAGCCTGTCCCACACCGGGCGGTGCGCGGTGACGAACGCGTCGATGTCCACCCGACCATTGTGGCCGGTCAATCACTCAGCCATTGCCGTTAGGCTCCACATATGTCAGAGGTTGTGACCGGTGACGCCGTCGTTCTCGAAGTGCGGGTGGCCCAGATGCCCTCGCGGTTTCTGGCGCTGCTCATCGACATCGCGGTCCAGCTCACCATCCTGATCGTCGCCTTCCTGGTCCTGGAGGCATTCTCCTTGATCACGGACCCGGCCATGTACGCCGCCGTGTCGATCACCTTCGTGGTGCTCGTCCTGGTGGGTTATCCGGTGATCTGGGAGACGAGCACCAGGGGGCGCAGCCTCGGCAAGCTGGCGCTCGGGCTCCGGGTGGTCAGCGACGACGGCGGGCCCGAGCGGTTCCGGCAGGCGCTGTTCCGGGGGCTGGCGGGGGTGCCGGAGTTCTGGATGTTGTCCGGCGCGCCGGCGCTGATCTCCTCGCTGATCTCGCCGCAGGGCAAGCGGCTGGGCGACCTGTTCGCGGGCACGATCGTCATCTCCGAGCGGGCGCCGCGCGAGAGCGGGCAGGCCATCATGATGCCGCCGCCGCTGGCGGCCTGGGCCGCGACGCTGGAGTTGTCGCAGCTTCCCGACGAGGTGACGGCCGCAGCCCGGCAGTATCTGATGCGCTGGCACGAGCTGTCGCCGCAGATCCAGCACGAGATGGGGGTCCGGATCGCCACCCAGGTGGCGGCGTGCGTCTCGCCCGCCGCGCCCGCCGGGGTGCCGCCGCACGCCTACCTGAGCGCCGTCCTGGCCGAGCGCCGCAGGCGGGAACAGCTCCGCCTGGCCCGCCAGTCCGGTGCCAACGGCCCGCAGGGCGGGCCGTACCAGCCCGCACCCCCGCAGGGCGGCCCGTACACGCAGGGGTACGCACAACCGGCACCGCCGCAGGGCACGCCTTACCCCCTGCCAGCACCTCCACAGGGGTCACCTTACGCACGACCAGCGCCCCCACAGGGTGGGCCGCACCCGCAGCCGGCACCTCCGCAGGGCTCCCCGTATGCGCCACCGGCACCCTCAGGGTCGCCGTATGCGCCACCGGTGCCCGCGCCGAAGTCGCCGGGGGCGACTCCGGGCGGGTTCGCGCCTCCGCAGTAGGCGTACCGGGCTGTCTCAGTAGGCGTACTGGGTCTGCGCGTTGAGGGACTTCTGGCGGACCTTGGCGGCCGGGGCGGTGCGCTTGTCGGTGATTCGCAGCACGTCCAGGCCGCGCTGGATGTCGCTGCTGTAGATGTGGCCGTTGTAGTAGTACGCCGACCACGATCCGGCGACGTCGACCGGCTTGAACGCGCCACGGTCGAAGTAGCCGATCTCCTTGGGCTTGTCCGAGTCGGTGAAGTCGAAGATCGAGACGCCGCCCTGGTACCAGGCCTGGACCATGATGTCCTTGCCCTTGACCGGGATCAGCGAGCCGTTGTGCGCGACGCAGTTCTCGTTCTTGCTCTGCCGACGCGGGATCTTGAAGTACGCCTTCTTGACCAGTTCGCCGGCCTCGATGTCGTAGATCGCGTCCGCGCCCAGCTGGGGCTTGAACGACTTGTCGCAGGTGGCCATCATGCCGCCGCCGAGCTCGTCGGTGAAGACGACCTTGGTGCCGGTGTTGTTGAAGGTGGCCGAGTGCCAGAACGCGAAGTTGTCGTCGGTGACCGTGTGGGTGACCTTCGGGGCTTCGCGGTCGGAGATGTCCATCAGTACGCCGTCGCCCATGCAGGCGCCCGCCGCGAGGTCCTTCTGCGGGAAGACGGTGATGTCGTGGCAGCCGCTGGTGGGCGCGAGCAGTGCGGCGCTCTCGTTCCCGCCGTCGGGGAACAGCACGGGGGTGGCGACGACCTTGGCGGCCTTCGGCTTCTTCAGCGGCACCTTGACGATGGTGATCTTGTCATGGGGCGGCTTGCAGCCGGGGAACGACGATTCCGGCCCGTAGGAGGAGACGTACAGGTAGACCGAGCTCTTCGACTTGGCGGGCACCAGCGTGTGGGTGTGGGAGCCGCAGGCGGTCCGGACCGACTTGACGTACTTGGGGTGGGACTTGTCGCTGATGTCGAAGATCCGGATGCCCTCCCACGACGACTTCTTGTCCGGGGAGGCGCTGCGGGCCTTGCAGGAGTCGCCGGACAGCGTCTCGTCCACCGACAGGAAGAGCAGGTCGCCCTGCACCGAGATGTCGTTCTGCGCGCCGAGGCAGGAGACCCGGCTGACGACCTCGGGCTTGGCCGGGTTCTTGATGTTGTAGACGGTGAAGCCCTGGTAGTTGCCCTGGTAGGCGTAGTTCCCCTGGAAGGCCAGGTCGCTGTTGTACGCCTCGGCGCCCTTGAACGGCGCCTGCTTGGGGACGTTGGCCACGTGCTTGACGTTGGCGCTGGCCTTGACATCGTCCACGGCATGGGCCGGGGACCCGATCAGGGCCAGCGCCACTCCCGCCACCACCAGGGCGCGGCCGAACTTGGACGCCAAAGAGGACCTCCTGCATAGTGGGTGATCTAGAGCCACCCACTATGGCAGTAAAGGTCGCGATTTATCCGCCTAGTGCCGGCCTCCGTCGTGGTAGGACTGCTGGGTCTGCACGTTGAGCTGGTCACTGTGTACGCGGGTCGCGCCGTTGGTACGGCGGTCGTTGATCTTGAGGATGTCGAGGCCGTTGTCGAAGTCGGCCGCGTACACGTACCCGTTGTAGTAGTAGGCGGACCAGACGCCGCCGCCGCTGCCGTCGGCCTTCGGGCCGCGCTCGAAGTAGCCGAACTCCTCGGGCCTGGCCGGGTTGCTGAAGTCCAGGAACGAGACGCCGCCCATGTACCACGCCTGCACCATGATGTTCTTGCCCTTGACCGGGATCAGCGAGCCGTTGTGGGCCACGCAGTTCTCGGTGTCGGCCTGGTGACGCGGGATCTTGTAGTAGCTCTGGAAGACGAGCTTGCCCCGGTGGATGCGGTAGATGGCGTCCGCGCCGCGGTTCGGCCCGGTGGCCTCGTTGCAGGTGGCCGCGCCGCCGCCGCCGAGCTCGTCGGTGAACAGCACGGTCTTGGCGTCGTTGGTGAACGTCGCCGAGTGCCAGAAGGCGAAGTTCGGGTCCGTGGTCCTGGCCGTGACCCTGGGGTCGAGCCGGTTGGAGATGTCGAAGAGCACGCCGTCGCCCATGCAGGCGCCCGCCGCGATGTCCTTCTCCGCGTAGACGGTGATGTCGTGGCAGCCGCTGGTCGGCACCAGCAGACCGGGCTGGGTCTCGTTGCCGCCGTCGGGGAAGACGACCGGTGTGGCCGCGACCGCCGCCGTCTCGGGCTGACGCAGCGGCACCTTGATGATGGAGATCTTGTCATGCGGCGGCAGACAGTCCGGGAGGGTCGCGCCGGGGCTGTAGGAGGAGACGTACAGGTAGACGTTCTTGCGCTCGTCGTGGCCCTTGCCGGGGACCAGCGTCAGCGTGTGCGAGCCGCAGTTGGTCTCGACCGACTTGATGTACCTGGGGTTGGCCTTGTCGCTGATGTCGAAGATCCTGACGCCCTCCCAGGATTCCTTGATCGTCGCGCTCTGGCCGGTGCTGCTGCACGAGTCGTTGTTGCGGGAGCTGTCGACGGCGCTGAAGAGCAGGTTGCCGTAGACGGACAGGTCCATCTGGGCGCCGGGGCACACCACGGAGCTGACGACCTTGGCCTTCTTCGGGTTCTTGATGTCGACGATGGAGAACCCGCCGTAGTTGCCGACGTAGGCGTAGTCGCCCTGGAAGGCGAGGTCGGTGTTGATCGTGCCGGCCAGGGCCGCGGGCTTGGGAACGTTGAGGACATGGGTCACGTTCGGGCTGGTGACCACGGTGTCAGCTGGGGGGATGTCGCTGGACATGGCGGGTAACGCGGTCGCCACCAGGGCGACGGCGATCCCGGCCACGACCAGCAGGGGCCGTTTGCTGAACATGGATGGTCCTCCCTGATCACATGATGGCCAGACAGGGAGATCTCACGATTTCTCCCTATAAAGGCGGCATAAACTCTGAAATCTTCGCCCCGAATACCCTGGTCCGACCAGCATGCAAGATGTCAAAATTTATGCTTGTTTGTCCTCTTTCTCAGCGCATTTTTACGTCGTATACTGCGCAGTTCCGACCTAATCAGTCAGGGAGGCTGGGTGCGCGCCGCGCTCATCGTCGTCGTCACGGGCACGGTCATCGCCCTGTCGGGCTGCACCGCCGACCCCCCGTCGGCGCCACGGGCCGACTCCACGGCTCCGGTCCTCGCACCGGGCCGGCCCGGTGAGCAGGCGAGGACGCTCTCGCCCGGTGAAGCCGTGACCGCCGTGCCCAAGCCCGTCATGAACGCCGCCGACGTGAAGTATCTCCAGGACATGGTCGTCCATCACCAGCAGGCGCTCGACATGTCCATCCTGGTGCCCAACAGGGCCACCTCCGCCAGGATCAAGGCGCTGGCCTCACGGATCAAGGACACCCAGGGCCCGGAGATCCAGTTCATGCGCGGCTTGCTGCAGGAGCAGGGCCAGCGGATCCCCGACCATCACACCGCCCACGAGGGCATGCCGGGCATGGCCACCCCGGAGCAGCTCGACCGCCTCAAGGCCGCCTCGGGCCAGGCCTTCGACGAGCAGTTCCTGCAGCTCATGAGCGCCCACCACGAGGGCGCGATCAAGATGTCGGAGCAGGTGCTGACCGGCGGCTCGCACATCAGGATCGAGGAGCTGGCCAACGACATCGCGGTGACCCAGCTGGCCGAGATCCGCCGGATGCGGCAGATCCAGGCCGGCGGCTAAGAGCCGCTGGCGCCGCCGGCCGGCGGCTAGGAGCCCGCGCGCCAGGAGTGCAGGTAGGCCTGCTGCTCGCCGGTGAGCACGTCTATGCCGATCCCGGTCGCCGCCAGCTTGAGCCTGGCCACCTCGTGGTCGATGTCCTCGGGTACGTCGTACACGCCGGGGGCCAGTTGCGCCCGCTCGCGGGCCAGCCACTCGACGGCCAGCGCGTGCGCCGAGAACGACATGTCCATCACCGCCGCCGGGTGTCCCTCGGCGGCGGTCAGGTTGACCAGCCGCCCCTCGGCCAGCAGCAGCAGCTTGCGCCCGCCGGGCAGCACGTACTCGTCGGTGTTGGGCCGCACCCCGCGGCGCACCTCGTGGGCCAGCTCGTCCAGCGCCCGGACGTCGATCTCCACGTCGAAGTGCCCGGCGTTGGCGAGGATCGCCCCGTCCTTCATCGCGGCCAGGTGCTCGGCCCTGATCACGTCGCGGTTGCCCGTCACGGTGATGAACAGGTCGCCGACCGTCGCCGCCCGCTCCATCGGGCACACCTCGTAGCCCTGCAGGGTGGCGTCCAGCGCCTTCACCGCGTCGATCTCGGTCACGATCACCCGCGCGCCCAGCCCCTTGGCCCGCTCCGCCACCCCGCGCCCGCAGAACCCGAACCCGGCGACCACCACGATCCGCCCGGCCAGCATGATGTTGGTGGCCCGCATGATCCCGTCGAGCGTCGACTGCCCGGTGCCGTAGCGATTGTCGAACATCCGCTTGGTCCGGGTGTCGTTCACGGCCACGACGGGGAAGGTCAGCGCCTTCTCGGCGGCCATCTGCCGCAGCCTGATGATCCCGGTCGTGGTCTCCTCACATCCGCCGGAGACCCCGGCCAGCAGGTCGGTCCGCTCGGTGTGCAGGATGTTGACCAGATCGCACCCGTCGTCCAGCACCAGGTCGGGCCCCAGGTCGAGGGCCTGGTGGATGTGCCGGTAGTAGGTGGCCAGGTCGACCCCCGCCCTGGCGTGCACGGCGATCCCGTAGGCACGCAGCGCCTCGGCCACGTCGTCCTGGGTGGACAGCGGATTGGAGGCCGCGAGCGCGATCTCGGCGCCGGCCGCCTTCAGCGCCCCCATGAGCACGGCCGTCTCGGCGGTGACATGCAGGCAGGCGGCGATCCGCAGCCCTTCCAGCGGCCGCTCGACGGCGAACCGCTCGCCGATCGCCGTCAGCACCGGCATCGAACGGGCCGCCCACGAGATCTGCCGCTCACCGCTGTCGCTGAGATCCATGCTCTAGCCCTAACCGAAGAGGACGGCCGAGTGCGCGCTCGTCGCGGCGCGCGGCCCGTGAGCCTTCACGACCGGCCAGGACGGACGGCAGTGGCGTCGGCGCGTGCGGGTAACTCGGCCTGCCGTACAAGATGGTGGTGTACGCGCTCCGCAGGAGCGCGCTGATAAGGGAAAGCTCCGGAAGGACGGAAACCCTTCCGGAGCGTCTCACCGGCAGATCTAGTAGCGGTAGTGGTCCGACTTGTACGGGCCCTCGACGTGGACGCCGATGTAGGCCGCCTGCTCCTTGGTCAGCTCGGTGAGCTTGACGCCCAGCGCGTCCAGGTGCAGACGCGCGACCTTCTCGTCCAGGTGCTTGGGCAGGGTGTAGACGCCGATCGGGTATTCGTCCAGCTTGGTGAACAGCTCGATCTGCGCGATCACCTGGTTGGTGAACGAGTTGGACATGACGAACGACGGGTGGCCGGTGGCGCAGCCCAGGTTCATCAGGCGGCCCTCGGCCAGCAGGATGATCGAGTGGCCGTCGGCGAAGACCCACTCGTCGACCTGCGGCTTGATGTTGCGCCGCTCGATGCCCGGGACCTTGGCCAGCCCCGCGATGTCGATCTCGTTGTCGAAGTGGCCGATGTTGGAGACGATCGCCTGGTGCTTCATCTTCGCCATGTGGTCGGCGGTGATGATCATGAAGTTGCCGGTCGTGGTGACGAAGATGTCGGCGATGCCGACGATCTCGTCCAGCGTGGTGACCTGGAAACCGTCCATGGCCGCCTGCAGGGCGCAGATGGGGTCGATCTCGGTCACGATGACCCGGGCGCCCTGGCCGCGCAGCGCGTCGGCGCAGCCCTTGCCCACGTCGCCGTAGCCGCAGACCACGGCCACCTTGCCGCCGATCAGCACGTCGGTGGCGCGGTTGAGGCCGTCGATCACGGAGTGGCGGCAGCCGTACTTGTTGTCGAACTTCGACTTGGTGACCGAGTCGTTGACGTTGATCGCCGGGAACAGCAGCTGGCCGTTCTTGTGCATCTCGTAGAGACGGTGCACGCCGGTGGTGGTCTCCTCGGTCACGCCCTTGATGCTCTCGGCGACCTTGGTCCACCGCTTCTCGTCGGAGACCGTGCGGTTGAGCAGGTCGACGATGACGTGCCACTCCTCCGGGTCGTCCTCGGTGGCGGCCGGGACGGCGCCGGCCTTCTCGTACTCGGCACCCTTGTGGACGAGGAGGGTGGCGTCGCCGCCGTCGTCCAGGATCATGTTGGGGGTCTCACCGCCCGGCCAGGTGAGGGCCTGCTCGGTGCACCACCAGTATTCCTCCAGCGTCTCGCCCTTCCAGGCGAAGACCGGGACGCCCTGCGGGTCGTCGACCGTGCCGTTGGGGCCGACGACGGCCGCGGCGGCCGCGTGGTCCTGGGTGGAGAAGATGTTGCAGCTCACCCAGCGGACGTCGGCGCCGAGCGCGACCAGCGTCTCGATGAGGACGGCGGTCTGGATGGTCATGTGCAGCGAGCCCATGATCCGCGCACCGCGGAGGGGCTGGGCGGCCGCGTACTCCTTACGGATTGCCATGAGGCCGGGCATCTCGTGCTCGGCGAGCCGGATTTCCTTGCGGCCGAAGTCGGCAAGTGAAAGGTCGGCGACCTTGAAGTCCATCGGGTGTTCCCCTCGCATCACTGTGGTGTCGCGATGAGTTTAGGCGGCCGAACCACCCGATCGCATCACTAAAGCGCTGAACTTAACGTAAGAATGTAAGGATGCGGATCACGGAAGCGGCCAAGCGGCTCGGCATGTCCCCCCGGATGCTGCGATACCGGGAGGCGCTCGGGCTGCTACCGCCGATCCGGGAGCAGGGCGCGCACCGCCGGTTCGGCGCCGAGGAGCTGTCCGCCGTGGCTCAGGCGGTGGAGCTGGAGAAGCGGTTCGACGTCTCCCCCGCCGAGTTGGCCTTCGCGCTGCGCGCCCTCAGCGAGCCCGCGGTGGCCGCGGCCGTGCGCGACCTCGGCGTGCGGATCGGCCGCATCCAGGTGCCGCGCAGAGCCCTCGACTTCGAGCAGGAGAAGGCCCTGCGCCTGCTGCGGAACTCCGCTCCCGGCCGCACCCCCGACAGAACCCGAGGCAACCGCTGACGGCCCGACCTATCGGTGCCGCCGGCGGCGAACGATCAGTGCCGCGCCGTTGAGGCGCGGCTCCGATCAGGCGTTGCTCGGTGTACGGTCCAGGTCCGGCTCCAGGTAGATCACCCGGGCGATCGGCACGGCCTCGCGGATGCGCCGCTCCGCCTCGTCGATCCCCTGGGCCACCTCGGCGGCCGTGTCGTTGCGGGTCACCGCGATCTTCGCCGCCACCAGCAGCTCCTCCGGACCCAGGTGCAGCGTGCGCATGTGGATGACGCGATCGACCTCGGGCGTGGCCTCGAGCGCGACGCGGATCCGGCTCTCCATCTCCTCCGAGGCGCCCTCACCCAGGAGCAGCGACTTGGTCTCGACGGCCAGGATGACCGAGATGACGGCCAGCAGCACACCGATCATCAGGGTGCCGATGGCGTCCCATCTGCCGTCGCCGGTGACGACCGCCATCGTCACGCCGAACAGCGCGAAGATCAGGCCGAACAGCGCGCCCAGGTCCTCCAGCAGGATGACCGGCAGTTCGGGCGACTTGGACCTGCGGATGAAGGCTATCCACGACTGCTTGCCACGCACCGCGTTGGCTTCCTGGATCGCGGTGCGGAACGAGAACGCCTCGGCGATGATCGCGAAGATCAGCACGCCGAACGCCCAGGCCGGCGACTCCACCGGGTGCGGATCGGAGAGCTTGTGGAAGCCCTCGTAAAGCGAGAAGAGCGCGCCGATGGCGAACAGCACGACCGCGACCACGAAGGCGTAGAAATAACGCTCGCGACCATAGCCGAACGGGTGCTCCCGGGTGCTGGCCCGCTGTGCCCGCTTACCTCCGACCAGCAGCAACCCCTGGTTGCCCGCGTCGGCTACGGAGTGGATGCCCTCCGCCAGCATCGAGGAGGATCCAGTGAAGGCCGCGGCCACGAACTTCGCCACGGCGATGGCGGTGTTCGCAGCCAATGCCGCAATGATTGCTTTGGTTCCGCCACTCGCGCTCACCGGTGGTCTCCCAGTCTTACGATCACGTACAAAGGCCTGAGACGAGATCCTATTGCGAAATTCTGGCCTTGAGCTCCGTGATCGCCGCCACCGGGGTCGGATCGAGACCGTACCCCAGCGCCAGGTAGGTGCTCGCGTAGTCGCCGAGCCCCACCAGGGAGGCCAGCCGCTCCAGCGGATGGGCGCCGTCGGCGGCCAGCTCGGTGACCGGCACACCGCGGTCGTGCGCGAGCCGCACCGCGACCTCGCGCGCCCTGGCCACCTGCGGATGCTCCTCCAGGTCGCGCAGCATGACGAGCCTGAGCGAGCGGCCCGGGGTCTCGGCGAAGATGTCGCGCTCGGCCAGCGGCCCGTCGAGCGCGGCCAGCTGGTTGTGGCCGGCCTCGGGCAGCTCGCCGAAGATCGCCGGATATTTGGCGTTGGCATTGAGCTGACCGGCCATGCGGTAGGCCGCGACGGCCGCCAGCTGGGACGAGCCCCAGATCATCGGCACGCTCTCGGCCAGCTCCATGGCCAGGGTCTTGCCCGGGTTGACGAACGACTCACTGGACGGCCGGCACCGGTGCGCCGTGTCCTCCAGCGACTTGGCCACCTGCTCGAACAGCGTCTCGTCGGCCCGTAGCAGGCCCAGCGAGGCGGCGGCGACGATCAGCGGGATCGTCACCAGCCAGAGGTTGGCCCTGGGCTGTCCCTGCGTCGGCAGCGGGACGTGCACGGCCGACGCCTGGGTGGCCACCGCCTCCAGCGCGGAGCCCGCGGGCCCGAGCACCAGCAGCGTGCAGCCGCGCCGCACCGCCTCGGTGGCGACGGCGAGCGTCTCCTCGGTCTCACCCGTCCAGGAGATCGCGACCACCAGGTCGGTGGCGCCCACCCAGCCGGGCAGCCGATAGGAGCGCAGGGTCACGATCGGCAGCGGGGCGGTGCTGCCGCAGACCGCGGCCAGGATGTCGCCCGCGATGGCGGAGCCGCCCATGCCCGCGACCACGACCGCCCTCGGGCGCACCTCCGCCGACAGCCGCTCGACGCCGGCCTCGATCGCGCACCGGTGGCCGGTGCGCACCTGGGCCGCTGAGGCGGCCACGGCGAGCAGCATCCCGCCCGGGTCGGCCGCACCCAGGTGGCGCTGGTCGTCGAGCCGTTCCGGCTCCCAGGTCACGGCTTCCTGGCCTCGTCGACGAGCAGCACCGGGATGTCGTCCCGGACCGGATAGATCAGACCGCACCCCGTGCAGGCCAGCTCCTCCGTCTCGCCCTCCACACGCAGCGGTGACTTGCACGCCGGGCAGGCCAGAATCTCCAGCAGCCAGTCGTCGATCTTCACGGTGTCACCTCTCTGAGCAGGCCGAGAACCTCGTCCCGGACCGCCGTCATCGTGGTCTCGTCAGCCGCCTCGGCGTTGAGCCTGAGCAGCGGCTCGGTGTTGGAAGCCCGCAGGTTGAACCACCAGTCGGGGGCGCTCACGGTCAGCCCGTCGAGGTCGTTGACCTCGCCCCGCCCGGCGAAGGCCGCCCGCACCCGGCGCAGCGCCTCGTCCTGGTCGGCGACGGTGCTGTTGATCTCGCCGGTCGCGTGGTAGCGGGAGTAGGCCGCCACGACCTGCGACAACGGCCGCTCCTGCTCGCCGAGCGCGGCCAGCACGTGCATCGCCGCCAGCATGCCGGAGTCGGCGAACCAGAAGTCGCGGAAGTAGTAGTGAGCCGAGTGCTCGCCGCCGAAGACGGCCCCCGTGCGGGCCATCTCGGCCTTGATGAAGGAGTGACCGACGCGGGTCCGCACCGGATCGCCGCCGTGCTCGCGGACGAGCTCGGGGACGCCGCGCGAGGTGATCAGGTTGTGGATGATCGTCGCGCCGGGATGCTTGGCCAGCTCACGCGCCGCCACCAGAGCGGTGATCGCCGACGGGGAGACGGACTCGCCCCGCTCGTCGACCACCCAGCACCGGTCGGCGTCGCCGTCGAAGGCGAGCCCCACGTCGGCGCCGGCCTCGATCACGGCCTTCTGCAGGTCGATCAGGTTGGCGGGCTCCAGCGGGTTGGCCTCGTGGTTGGGGAAGGAGCCGTCGAGCTCGAAAAAGAGCGGCGTCAGCTCGATCGGCAACCCGCCGAACACGGCCGGAACCGTGTGGCCGCCCATGCCGTTGCCCGCGTCGACGACCACCTTGAGCGGCCGGTTGGCGGACAGGTCGACCAGCGTGCGCAGGTGCTCGGCATAGCCCTGGAGCAGGTCCTTCTCCATCAGGGAGCCGGTGGGCGCCATCGGGGTGCCGATCAGCTCGGCCGCCCGGTCGCGGATCTCGGTCAGGCCGGTGTCGCCGCCGATCGGCACCGCGCCGGCGCGGCACATCTTCATGCCGTTGTAGCGGGCCGGGTTGTGGCTGGCGGTGAACATCACGCCGGGCAGGCCGAGGCTGCCGCTGGCGTAGTAGAGCAGGTCGGTGGAGCCGAGCCCGGCGTGCACCACGTCGGCACCGCGAGAACGCGCGCCACGGACGAAGGCGTCGGCCAGCGGCCCGGACGACTCGCGCATGTCATGCGCCACCACGACCGACTCGGCGCCGGTCTCTTCGACGAAGGCCGCGCCCACGGCCTCGGCGATGGGCTCGTCGAGCTCGTCCGGCACCACGCCACGAACGTCGTAAGCTTTGAAGATCTTGGCGAGGTCGCCCACTCCAGCTCCGCCCCTAGGTCGTCTGTACGGCCAGGACGAGCCTACCGGTCACGGTGCTGCTGAGCCGACTTGAGAACACGTAGATGCCCACGTCGGCCGACCTCGACGCCTTGGCCGACCGGTTCGCCGGCGCCGGAGGGATTGGGCCTGGCGGCCTCTCTGACCGCGTTGGCCAGCGCTTCGAGGTCGTCGGAGCTCGGCGAGCCGCCGTCCGTCGGCAGGCGGACCACTTCCCAACCGCGGGGGGCGGTCAGCCGCTCGGCGTGTTCGGCGCACAGGTCATAACAGTGTGGCTCGGCGTACGTCGCCAAGGGGCCCAGAACTGCGGTCGAGTCGGCGTAAACGTACGTGAGCGTGAAGACGGCAGGCTGACTGCAAGCGGTGCGGGAACAGCGGCGGACGGGGCTCACGGAGGGACCGTATCTGGTAAGAGTGCGGGACGCCACTATCTGAGCGCTCTTAACGAGCGTGTCGCCACAATTCGGACACCTGTCGCAGGCTTTCCACCTACATGCCCCGAAGGCACCTCACCCTTAGACTTGGCGTGTGACTTCCAAGCGCGGTCCCCGGCGGCGTGACCGGCACGGTCGCGGCCTGCGCGGGCCGCTCGCCCCCTCCTACGTGCCCATGGCCAGAGCCCGTAGCGAGCGTTTCGACGACCTGGTGCTCGACGCGGTCGAACGGCTCCGGCCCAAGTGGGACAAGCAGTTGTCGGCGGTGGAGTTCGCGGTGGAGGAGGTGCCGCCGTTGAGCGAGCTGGGCGACGGCCCCGGCGTCTCCTCGGGCCCCATCCCGTTCGGCCGCGCCGACACGGCGAAGGGGCAGAGCCCTGCCTCGGTCGTGGTCTACCGGCGTCCGCTGGAGGCGCGCGCCCGCGACCGTGACACGCTGGGCGCGCTCGTGCACGACACCGTGGTGGAGCAGGTGGCCACGCTGCTGGGCCTGTCACCCGACACGGTCGACCCCGGTTACGACGAGCGCCGCTGAGACCCCGGGAAGCTGAGACCCGGGAGCTGAGACACGGAAGCTTAGACACGGGAGCTGAGACACGGAAAAGGGCCGCACGGACGATCCGTGCGACCCCTCACCGCATTTATCCCTATACGGCCTGGCGTTTGATCCGTCGGCGTTCCCGCTCGGACAGCCCACCCCAGATGCCGAAGCGCTCGTCGTGCTCGAGTGCGTATTCCAAGCACTCAGCACGCACTTCGCACGATCGGCACACCTTCTTGGCCTCTCGGGTGGAGCCGCCTTTTTCCGGGAAGAACGCCTCTGGATCCGTCTGCGCGCACAGTGCGCGCTCCTGCCAGCCGAGTTCTTCAGCGTCAAGCTGATCCTGTGCGATGACCAAATCGGTCACTGCACACCTCCCTGCCGCCCGCCCGCAATGGAGCCCCCCATGGAACGCCTTCCTTGTACCCACCCACGGGAAGGCGTAACAACATGGTTGTAATTACACGCGTGTGCCGTACGTGGCGTCAAGCGGCATGCTGGTATCCGGGGAAAGACCAGCTCTCGCCCCGGTCGTGCCTGGCATGTGATGTTCGCACCCGGTTCGGGACAGAGTCCTGACCCATGGACGGGTGTGTTCAACGCTGTCAGCGGTCGGAACCGTAGCAGGGCGGGATAGAGCTCCGCCCTGCATGCCACCTCTTCTCTAGCCGTGCTTTGCCGGTCCGTTACCTGCGTGGCTCATTGGGGGTGTATATCGCCGTTGGGTCTATCGGGTCATCGCCTGGGCGGTTCTGCCCGTCCAGCGCGTCGCCGCGCATCGTCGACGGGTCGAGCCGGATGGTCGACTCCGCCGCCGGGACCTCCGCGCCCCAGGCGGGCGCCTGGTGGTGCTGCGGCCGGTAGCCCTGGGCGTCGTACTGGCCCTGCTGGGGCTCGTACGCCTGCTGGGGCTGCGGGGGGTAGGGCTGCTGCGGGTCGTACGGCGACTGGGAGTGCTGGGGCTGGCCGGGGTACGCCTGCTGGGACTGCTGCGGCGGGGCCTGCGGCTGGCCATACTGGGGCTGGCCGTGAGGCTGGCCCTGGGGTTGGCCCTGGGCTTGGCCGTGCTGCGGCTGGCCGTGCTGGGGTTGGCCGTGCTGGGGTTGGCTCTGCTGCGGGGTGCCGAACAGGTCGTCGTGCGGCCTGGCCGGTGCTCCGTAGTCGGGGACCCGCAGGTCAGGCTGAGTGCCCGCGCCCGACTGGTAGGTCTCCGCCTGCTGGTAGGCGTCGAGGAGCTGCTGGGAGCGCGGGTCCACGGGCGGGTCGGGCTCCTGGAAGGCGGACTCGTGGGCCGGGGTGGCGAACTCGCTGCCGGAGTATCCGGTGAACGGCTGGCCGCCCTGCGTCCCCGCCGACTGACCTGCCGACTGCCCCGCCGACTGTCCTGCCTGCTGGCCGCTCGGCTGGTCGCCCTGCTGGCCGAACGCGGGCGGGCGATCGTAGTAGGGCTGCTGGCCGCCGTACTGCTGGGGCTGCTCGCTCTGCGGGTACGGCACGCTCGGCGCGGTCTCGCTCGTGGGGTAGGCGGAGCCGAACGCGGCCGGCGGTTCCACCGGTGCCGCGTAGAGGTTCGGCCGGCTGTCGTTGTGCGCGCCGATCTGGCTGTCGGGCTGCGGGGCGTACGGATTCGGCCGGCTCTCGGCCGGAGGCGCGAACTGGTCCGTCGAGCCGTACACGTTGGACTGGCTGTCGGCCGGGCTGTACGGGTTCGGGGGGCTGTACTGGCCCGGCTGGCTGTCCGCCGGGACGTAGGGGGCGGGCTGGTACTCCGGCTGCGACGGGTACGCCGCGTTCGGCGCGGTCTCGGACGGCGTGTACGCGGCGGGCGAGGGCTGGGCCTGCGAACCGAAGGGGTCCTGCGGGTTGTAGGCGTCCGGGGCCGGCGTGCTGTACGCCTCCGAGGCGGGAGTGCTGTAGGCGTCGGGAGCGGGAGTGCTGTACGCGTCCGGAGCCGGCGTGCTGTAGGCGTCCGAGGCAGGGGTGCTGTACGCGTCCTGAGCCGGTGTGCTGTAAGCGTCCGGCGGGCTGTACCCGTCCTGAGCCGGCGGGCTGTAGGCGTCCTGGGCGGCGGGCGGGCTGTACGGGTCCTGCGCCGCGCCGGCCTGGCCGTAGGCGGCGTCGAACCCGCCGGCCGGCTGCTCCGCCTGGCTCGGGCCACGGTCGGCCGGGGCCGCCGGAAGCGCCGCGAGTGCCCTCGGCTGCTGGTAGCCGTCCTGGCCGGGCGGCGCGGGCTGGTCCTGCGGGGCGAACGGCTGGGCCTGCGGGTTGTAGGGCTGCTGCTGGTACGGGGGCTGCTCGGGCTGGCCGCCGTAGCTCGGCGGCTGCTGCGTGTACCCGGGCTGCTGGCCGTACGGCGGCTGCTGCCCCTGAGGTCCGTGGGCGGGCGGGAACCCCGGCTCACCCTGGGCGAGCGGCTGCTGGCCGTACTCCTGAGAGGGTGGCTGCTGGCCGTACTCCTGAGAGGGTGGCTGCTGGCCGTACTCCTGAGAGGGTGGCTGCTGGCCGTACTCCTGGGAAGGCGGCTGCTGGCCGTACTCCTGGGCCGGTGGGAAGCCCGGCTGGCCCTGCGAGGGCGGCTGCTGGCCGTAGCCCGGCTGACCCTGCGGCGGCGGCTGCTGGCCGTAGGGCGGCGGGCCCTGTGACGGGGGCTGCTGGCCGTACCCCTGCTGAGGTTGCTGGCCGTACGGCGCGGGGCCCTGGGAGGGCGGCTGCTGGCCGTACCCCTGGGGGCCGTAGTTCTGCGGGTAGCCGACGGCGGGTCGCTCGGGCAGAACCTGCGGCAGCAGGTAGACCAGCGCGATGGCGGTCAGCGCGAGGATCGGCGCGCCGGTGATCACGAACTCCACGGTGGCCCGCGCGCCCTCGCCGGCGAACAGGCCGAGCACCAGCGACAGCGCGCCGAACACGGTGGCGACCGCCAGGGCGCCGGCCGCGACGTAGGCGATGGGCTTGGCCTTGGGCGAGGGCTGGCCGACCTTGGTGACCAGCAGCACCGCCCCCAGGACGAGCGCCACGTTGATCGGGCTGGTCAGGCTGAAGAAGTGGCCGTAGGCCCGTTCGGTGAACGACAGACCGCTCCCCCCGAGCGGCCCGGCCGAGCCGATCAGAATGCGGCCCAGCGTCAGCAGGATGTCCAGCCCACCGGCGGCCAACATGATCCAGGCGGCCGGCTCCTTCAACCGCGTGACGTCTAACTTGCTCACAACTACCCCCAACGGGCCCTTTGACCCGATGGGAGTTTGCCACATCATGGACTGGCCCCGTGGGAGTCCCATGTAGCTCGTAGATCACAATAGACGTTACTTTCCCCATAAATCACGCCCTGGCTTGGTATGCGGTGAGCGCGAAATCGACTCCTGTGGGAAGTGTCACCAAGGCCCGATGGAAGACTGGGCCGCATGCACATCGTGTCCCTCGCCGGCGGCATCGGCGGCGCCCGCTTCCTGCGTGGCCTGCGCGCGACCGCGCCTGACGACCAGATCACCGTGATCGGCAACACGGGCGACGACATCACCCTGTTCGGCCTGCGGGTCTGCCCCGACCTCGACACCGTCATGTACACCCTGGGCGGCGGCATCGACGAGGCGCAGGGCTGGGGCCGCGCCGAGGAGACGCACGTCGTCAAGGAGGAGCTGGCCGCCTACGGGGTCGAGCCGCAGTGGTTCGGCCTGGGCGACCGCGACTTCGCCACCCACATCGTCCGCTCCCAGATGCTGGAGGCGGGCTATCCGCTCTCCCAGATCACCCAGGCGCTGTGCGCGCGCTGGCAGCCGGGGGTGCGCCTGCTGCCGATGAGCGACGACCGGTGCGAGACGCACGTGATCATCACCGACGAGCACGGCAAGCGGGCCGTCCACTTCCAGGAGTGGTGGGTACGGCTGCGCGCCTCGGTCGCCGCCGAGTCCTTCGCGCTCGTGGGCGTCGACCAGGCCAAGCCCGCCCCGGGGGTGCTGGACGCGATCGCGGACGCGGACGTGGTCATCCTGCCGCCGTCCAACCCGGTGGTCAGCATCGGCACCATCCTCCAGGTGCCCGGCATCCGCGACGCGCTCACGGCCAAGACCGTGGTGGGCGTCTCCCCCATCATCGGCGGCGCCCCGGTCAGAGGCATGGCCGACGCCTGCCTGACGGCGATCGGGGTGGAGACCAGCGCCCAGGCGGTGCTGGAGCTGTACGGATCCGACCTGATCGGCGGCTGGCTGGTGGCGCCCGAGGACGCGTCGGTCGCCCTGGACGGCGTCCGGGTCGAGGCCCGGCCCCTGCTCATGCACGACCTCGACGCGACGGCCGCCATCGCCCGCGCCGCCCTCGACCTGGCACAGGAGCTCACCCGATGACCGCCGTCGCCCCCGCCGCCCTCGACCTGGCACAGGAGCTCACCCGATGACCGACCGCCTGCAGATAGAGATCTTCGGAGTGCACGGCATCGGCGAGGTGCGGCCCGGCGCCGACATCGCGGCCCTGCTCAAGTACGCCGACATACGCAACGGCGACATCGTCGTCGTCACCTCCAAGATCGTGAGCAAGGCCGAGGGCCGGATCCGCGAGGCTCCCGACCGGGTCAAGGCGATCGAGGACGAGACCGACCGGGTGGTGGCCAGGCGCGGCGACACGGTGATCTCGCAGACCCGGCAGGGCTTCGTGATGGCCGCCGCCGGGGTGGACGCCTCCAACACCGACCCCGGCACCGTGCTCCTGCTGCCGGAGGACTCCGACGCCTCGGCCCGCCGGATCAGGTCGGGGCTGGCGTCCAGGGTGGGAGTGATCGTGTCCGACACCTTCGGCCGCCCGTGGCGGCACGGGCTGACCGACGTGGCCATCGGCGCGGCGGGCGTGACGCCGCTGGCCGACTTCCGGGGCCGCACCGACACCCACGGCAATCCGCTCAACGCCACCGTGACGGCGCTCGTGGACGAGATCGCGGCCGCCGCCGAGCTGGTCAAGGGCAAGCTCGACGGGGTTCCCGTGGCCGTCGTCCGCGGGCTGGCGCACCTGGTGACCGACGAGGACGGTCCGGGGGTCAGGCCGCTGGTGCGTCCGGCCGACGAGGACCTGTTCCGGTTCGGGTCACGGGACGTCGTGTTCGCACGCCGTACCATCAGGGAGTTCTCGGACCTGCCCGTCGATCCCGCCGCGGTGCGGCGGGCGGTCGCGGCGGGCATCGCCGCGCCGGCGCCGCACCACACGACCCCGTGGCGGTTCGTGCTCGTCGAGTCGGCCTCGGCCAGGACGCGGCTGCTCGACGCCATGCGGGAGGCGTGGATCGCGGACCTGCGCGGCGACGGGTTCACCGAGGAGTCGATCGCGAAGCGGGTCAAGCGGGGCGACGTGCTGCGCGCCGCGCCCTGCCTGGTGGTGCCCTGCCTGGTGATGGCGGGCTCGCACACCTACCGGGACGATCGGCGCAACGCCGCCGAGCGGGAGATGTTCGTGGTGGCGACCGGCGCGGGCGTCGAGAACTTCCTGATCCAGCTCGCCGTCGAAGGGCTGGGCTCGGCGTGGGTGTCGTCCACGATGTTCTGCCGGCCGGTGGTGCGCGAGGTGCTCGACCTGCCGGCGGAGTGGGATCCGATGGGCTGTGTCGCGATCGGCCACGCGGCCGCTCCACCGCGCGACCGGGCGCCCCGCGACCCTCAGGACTTCTTCGTGACGCGCTGACCTGCACAGATCGCCAATTATGAGCAAATGTCACGAATTGGTGTACCTGTTAGGAAAGTTTCCTTTACATTGGGGCGCGCCCCCTCGGTAAAGGAGTTCACCGCATGAGAAGGTCGCTCACCTTGCTGTCCGCGACAGCGATCGCCGCCGCTTCCACGGTCTTCGCCACCTCCCCGGCGCTGGCCCACGGCTACGTCAACTCGCCGCCGAGCCGCCAGGCCCACTGCTCCCAGGGCAAGGTCGCCAACTGCGGCGAGATCATCTACGAGCCGCAGAGCGTCGAAGGCCAGAAGGGACAGCGCAACTGCCACGGCGGCGTGCCGCGCTTCGCCCAGCTCAGCGACGAGAGCAAGGCGTGGCCCGTCACCTCGGTCGGCACCACGGTCGACTTCAAGTGGACGCTGACCGCCCAGCACTCCACCGGCACCTGGGAGTACTACATCGGCGGCACCCGCGTCGCGAGCTTCAACGACCAGGGCCGCCGGCCGCCGGCGCAGGTCTCGCACCGGGTGAACCTCTCCGGCTTCAGCGGCAAGCAGCGGGTCCTCGCCATCTGGAACATCGCCGACACGCCGATGGCCTTCTACTCGTGCATCGACCTGCGGATCGGCGGCGGCACCGGCAACCCCAGCCCCACGCCGACGCCGACCCCGACGCCCACCCGCACGCCTACGCCGACCCCGACGCCGAGCACGCCCGTGGGCGGCACCTGGAAGGCCGGCACCGCCTACAAGGTCGGCTCGACCGTCACCTACGGCGGTACCACCTACCGCTGCATCCAGGCGCACACCGCCCTCACCGGCTGGGAGCCGCCGAACGTCCCCGCCCTGTGGGGCAAGGTCTGATCACCTGACCGGCCGAAGGGGCGCCCGACACGGGCGCCCCTTCGCCCCTCCGCCTTCAAAAAAGGTGACCCCTCACCCGCAGGTGGGGTGGCACAGGCGGCGGGCCAGGGCCTCCAGGAACACGTCGATGATCTCGCCCGGTTCCTGGGCCACGTGCAGGGAGCCGTTCGTGGCGGCCGTGATGCCCGCCAGGCCGGCCCGGTCGACGCCCTTGCCGAAGGCGATGATGATGATCTGGATGGGCTTGTCCGGCTTCCACTCGGCACGCAGCCGGTCGGTGAGCTCCGCCGGCTTGAGCCCGCGGCCGTCGTCCCGGCCCGAGGTGATCACCAGGAGCGTGTTGTTCATCTCCTCGCGATACTTGTCACCGACCTCGCGAAAACCGCTCAGGATCGCGTCGTAGAGGGAGCTGTCCCGGCCGGGATGCGCGGTGAGCGTGGTGGTGAGCTCGTTCAGCCGGCCGCGCCTGACCAGCTCGCCCGTCTCCGGGCGGTTGATCGGGCCGAGCCCCACCCGCTCCGCGTACCCCTTGCCGCCGCCGAGCCGGTGGGCGAACTCCCAGAACCCCATGTGCGTGGAGTCGGGGAAGAGCTGCAGCCCGATCCTGGCGGCGGACAGCGCCACCCCCACCCGGGTGCCGCCGTTGAGCGGCTCGGCCATGTGCTCGGAGGTGTCGGTCAGCACCAGGATGTTGGTCGGCGGGGCCAGCCTGCTCCAGGCGCGCAACGCCTCGTCGATGTCCTCGTCCGATACCGAGGACCGGATCTTCGGGTTCGTGACCGGGACGTTCGGCGCCGGCGAGATGGGGGCCTGCGTCCCGTCCCCCGACCGGAACCCCGCCTCCCGGACCAGCCGCTGCGCCTCGGGCCCGCGCAGCCACGCGGCGAAGGCCGCCGACGCCTCGGCCACCGTCGGATCGGCGGCGGTCACGACGTACGGGTAGTCGAGGGTGATCGTGCCCTCGCGCGGGTGCAGGGCGACGACCGGGTCCGCGGACGCGCTCAGACTGTGGTTCCACACCGATTGTTCCGGCACGATGACCACCGGGCGCTGCCAGAACGCGCGGTCGTCCACCGCCTCCAGCATGCTGCGGTAGTCGGGCGCCGAGCCCGCCTGCGCCCACCGGACGAACGCGGTCAGCGCCTTGTCGGCCGCCGGCCCGGTGCCGACCACGTCCCTGGCCGCGGCGACCGTGGCGATCCCGGCCCCGGCCAGCGACGGGTCCGGCACGCGGACCACGTCGGGCTCGTTCTCGTTGGGCGCCACCCGGCCGCGCACCGTGGGCGGGAACACCATCCGCCAGTTCATCTCCGTCTCGCCGATGGAGAACCGCTCGGCGAGCGAGGAGCGGGTCGCGAACACCAGCGGCGAGGTCGCCACCACGGCCTCGCCCGCCTGGAGCGCGCTCGCGCCCTGCTCCCGCGCCAGGCGGATCCAGGCCGAGGAGTCGGCGATCCAGCCGTCCGGCCGCTCGCTCAGCACGCCGGCCCGCTCCCCGATCAGCGTGCGCAGCACGGTGGCGGGCGGCCGCTCGGTCACCTGGACGAGCACGCACCGCCCGCCCGCGGTGCTCTTCGTCTCGTTGAACCGCCCGGCCGCCCGCATCACGGCCGGCGCCACGTCCAGGGCGGCCGCCACATCGACCAGAACAGGCTCTCGTGTCGAGCACAGGGCCCGTGCGCCGCCGAACACCACCACCAGCATGCCCGCGACCAGGACCACGGCCGTGAGAACCGAGAGCACCCCGTTGCGGAGCGCTCTCTTCCTTCGCTGCTCGGGAGATAACGCGGCGCGGTGTTGGCCAAACCGCACGGTGAACCTCTCTCGCTGGGGAGTGACGATTCTTCCAGCGGATCCCACGGCGGGCGCAAGGGCCCCTGGAACTTGTTATGGCCAGGCCGATGGCTGCTGGGCCAATGGCTAGGCCATCGGCAGCACCCGCCGCACGCTCTGGCACACGCCGTCGCTCGCCGCCGACGCGGCCAGCCGCTCCGCGCTCGGCCGGCCGTACTCGGTGGTGCGCTGCCGCACCGGCCTGCCGGTCAGCTCGACCATCTCGCGCAGCTCGCTGATGGTCTTGTACGACCCGTTCTCCGACCCGGCCATCCGGCTGATCGTCTCCTCCATGAGCGTGCCACCGAGATCGTTCACGCCACCCTGGAGCACCTGGTGACACAGGTCGTCGCGGAGCTTGACCCAGGAGCACTGGATGTTGGAGATCGCGCCGTGCAGCAGGATCCTGGCCAGCGCGTGCACTGCCCGGTTCTCCCTGGCGGTGGGCCCCGGCCTGGCGATTCCCGCCAGGTAGATGGGCGCGCTGGTGTGCACGAACGGCAGCAGCACGAACTCGGAGAACCCGCCCGTCTCCTCCTGCAGCCGCCTGATCAGCTTGATGTGCCTGACCCAGTGCAGGTGGGTGTCGACGTGGCCGTACATCATCGTGGAGGTCGTCGGCAGGCCCACCCGGTGCGCGGTCGTGATCACGTCCACCCACTCCTGGGCGGGCAGCTTGCCCTTGGTCAGCACCCAGCGCACGTCGTCGTCGAGGATCTCCGCCGCCGTGCCCGGCAGCGAGTCCACCCCGGCCTCCTTGGCGGCGTGCAGCCAGTCCTCGATCGACAGGTTGGTGCGGCTGGCGCCGTTGATGACCTCCATCGGCGAGAAGGCGTGCACGTGCATGTCCGGCGTCCTGGCCTTGACCGCCCTGGCGATGTCGAAGTAGGCCGTCCCGGGCAGGTCGGGGTGGATGCCGCCCTGCATGCACACCTCGGTCGCGCCCGCCCGCCACGCCTCCTCGGCCCGGTCCGCCACCTGGTCCAGACTCAGGGTGTACGCGTCGGCGTCCGTCC
Organism: Nonomuraea glycinis; assembly: GCF_035920485.1. Classification (GTDB taxonomy): domain Bacteria; phylum Actinomycetota; class Actinomycetes; order Streptosporangiales; family Streptosporangiaceae; genus Nonomuraea; species Nonomuraea glycinis. The sequence goes on along the minus strand of NZ_CP109166.1, from coordinate 4,305,736 downwards.
TGCGCTGGGCGAAGGCGCAGAACCGGCAGCCGGTGTAACAGACGTTGGTGAAGTTGATGTTCCTGTTGACGACATAGGTGACCTCGTCCCCCACCGCCTGCCGCCGCAACTCGTCCGCGATCCCGGTGAGCTCCTCCAACGCCTCCCCGTCGGCCGACAGCAACGCGACCGCCTCGGCGTCGCTGAGCCCCGCAGGATCACTCTCCGCCCGCCGCAACGCCCCCCGCACCTCAGCCGACACCCCACCGGACGCCCCGCCCTTCAGGCCGGATACCCCAGCCCCCTGGCCGCTCGCCGAAGAGCCACCGGGCGCCCCGGCCGCCTCTCCCCGCGCCGGTGCGGCGAGCAGCCCGTCGGCGGAGTCCGGCGCGACGCGTACGGCGGGGTCCAGCCGGTCGCGCAGCGCGTCCCAGTCCCCGTAGACGTGGTCGAAGTCATCGCGCCGATCATTCGTCCGCCCGGAGGTGTCCACCTCCACGTGCAGATCCACCCGCCCGGAGGGCGCGAACCCCCCGTCCGGCTCCTGCCAGGGCAGCCCCGCGGGCATCGCCCCTTCCCGGGCCAGCCCCGTCTCCGGGTCGGCCAGCGCCGTCACGTGCCCGAACAGCCGGGGATCCAGCCACGGCTCCCCCGCCCGCACGTACTCGGGGTAGATGGTCAACCGCTCCCGCAGGAGGAACCCGTGCTCGGCCGTACGCGCGGCCAGTTCGTCGATCTGCGGCCACGGCCGTTCCGGGTTCACGTGGTCGGGGGTCAGCGGCGACACCCCGCCCCAGTCGTCGATCCCCGCCCGGATCATCAGCTCGTACTCGGAGTCCACCAGGTTGGGCGGCGCCTGCACGCGCGCCCGCGGCCCCAGCACCAGCCGGGTCACGGCGATGGTGGCGGCCAGCTCCTTCAGGTCCGCGTCGGGCAGCCCGCGCATCGCGGTGTCCGGCTTGGCGCGGAAGTTCTGGACGATGACCTCCTGGATCGCGCCGTACTCGCGAGCCACCCGCCGGATCGCGAAGATCGACTCGGCCCGGTCCTCGACGGTCTCCCCGATGCCGATCAGGATCCCCGTCGTGAACGGCACGTTGGTCCGCCCGGCGTCCTCCAGCACCCGCAGCCGTACCGCCGGGTCCTTGTCGGGGGAGCCGTAGTGCGGCTGGCCCTTCTCCTCGAACAGCCGCCGCGAGGTGGTCTCCAGCATCATGCCCATCGACGGCGCCACGGGCTTGAGCCGCTGCAGGTCACGCCAGCTCAGCACGCCGGGGTTGAGGTGCGGCAGCAGCCCGGTCTCCTCCAGCACCGCGATGGCCATCGCCCGCACATAGGAGAGCGTGTCGTCGTAGCCGTGCGCGTCCAGCCACTCGCGCGCCTGGTGCCAGCGGTCCTCCGGCCGGTCCCCCAGGGTGAACAGCGCTTCCTTGCATCCCATGGCCGCGCCCTGCCTGGCGATCTCCAGCACCTCGTCCGGGCTGAGGAAGGGCGCGTCGAGCTTGTGCGGCGCGGTGGCGAACGTGCAGTAGCCGCAGCGATCCCGGCACAGCCGGGTCAGCGGGATGAACACCTTCCTGCTGTAGGTGATGACCCCCTCACGGCCGACGGCCGCGAGGCCGGCGTCCCGCACCCGGGAGGCGTGGTCCAGCAAGGTGTCGAGGTGGTCGCCGCGAGCGTGCAGCAGCACGGTGGCCTCGGCCACGTCCAGGGTCTTGCCATCACGGGCACGAGCGAGAGCGCGACGGAACGCGGAATCACTGACGAGACTCATACCGGCACACTACGGGCAGCTAAGTTCGTGGCGCGCACCCAGGGCCGGGTCAGAACGACCGGTAGTCGCGCGCGGCCAGCCTCGGCCCGCGCGCGGGCGGGCGCAGACCCGTCAGCATGACGAGCAGGGTGGCCCGGTGCCGATGCCCCCGGTAGGGCTCCAGCAGCCGCATCATGCCGGGATCGTCCGTCTTCTCCCCCGTCAGCGCGTATCCGACCAGCTTGGCCAGGTGGAAGTCGCCGACGCTGACCGCGTCCGGGTCGCCGAAGACGCGCTGGCGCACCTCGGCGGACGTCCACACGCCGATCCCCGGCAGGGCGCGCAGCAGCCGGTCGAGCTCCTCGCTGGTGGTGGCGGCCTCCAGCTTGTCCGCGTGCCAGGCGGCGGTGGCGATGGTCCTGGCGCGCACGGCCTCGGCCCCGGCCCGGTGCCAGTGCCAGCTCGGGATCTCCCGCCACACGGACGGCTCGGGCACCACCCACATCCCCTCCGGCGCGGGCCCCGGCGCCGGCTCGCCGTACTGACGCAGCAGCCACCGCCACGCCCGCCACGCCTCACGGCCGACGACCTTCTGCTCGAGTACGGCCGGAACCAGCGCCTCCATGACCCGGGCCGTGCTGCCGATGCGCAGCCCCGGATGCTTCCTGGCCACGTCGTCCAGCACCGCGTGCCGTACCTCGAAGCCCGAGACGTCGTCGTCGGCGCCGAGCAGCGCGGGCAGCCGGTCCAGCATCCAGGCGGCCCCCGGCCCCCAGGCGTGCCCGTGCACCTCCCGGTGGCCGAGCGTCACCTTGAGCGTGACGGGCCCGTCCGGCGTACGCGTGGTGCGCCATACGGCCCCGTCCAGCGTCTGACGCCAGGCCGGGTCGCCGGAGCCGCGCTTGTGAGGGGCCAGCGCCATCCCCACGTCCAGCGGCCCCTCAGGCGCCCAGACCCGCTCCTTCATCGGCCGCCCTCGCAGGCGGCCACGGCGTACCTCGTCATCCGCTCAGCATGCCCGCCACCGGTCGGCCGTCACCCGAAGCATCACGCCCAACCGGTCAGATGTCACTCGAAGCATCACGCCCAACCGGTCAGACGTCACTCGAAGCATCACGGCCACCACCGGTCAGACGTCGCTCGAATAGCGGACCGCGCGCTCCGGCAGCTCCACGCCGGGCCAGATGCGTACCCCGGCCTGCAGTTCGTTGCCCGGCCCCACCACCGCACCGTCGCCGATGACCGCGTCGCGCACCACCGTGTCCGCGCAGACCCGCGCCCCCCGGCCGAGCACCGAGTCGGTCACGTGGGCGCCGGACTCGATCACGCAGTCGTCGCTCAGCACGGAGCCGATGACCGTGGCGCCCGCCTCGACGACGGTGCGGGCGCCCACCGTGGTGCCGCCCTGGACCTTGGCCTCCGGCGAGACGACCGAGCCGGGCAGGGCGAGGTATTCGCCCGTGGGCCCCGGCAGTGCGGGCGAGGCCAGGCGGCCGAGCACCAGGTCGCGCGAGCCCTCGACGAACGCGGCGGGCGTGCCGACGTCGAGCCAGTAGGTCCGGTCGGCGTAGCCGAGCACGAGCCGGCCCGACTCGATGAGGCCGGGGAAGGTCTCCCTCTCCACCGACACGACCTCGTCACGCGGGATCTGGTCGATGACCGATCGGGTGAACACGTAACAGCCGGCGTTGATCCGGTTGGTGACCGGGTTGGGGGTCTTCTCCAGGAAGGCCGTCACCCGGCCGTCCTCGTCGGTGGGAACGCAGCCGAACCGGGTCGGATCCTCCACCTCCGTCAAATGGAGCGTTACAGCGGCGTCCCGATCGAGGTGGGCGCGCACCTGCTCGCCGATGTCATGGCCGGACAGGATGTCGCCGTTGAGCACCAGCACCGGATCGCCCGGCCCCGCCGACAGCGCCTCGGCCGCGTTGCGGATGGCGCCGCCGGTGCCCAGCGGAGTCTCCTCCGTCATGTACTCGATCGAGAGCCCGAACGCGGACCCGTCACCGAACTCCGGCTCGAACATCGCCGCCTTGTACGAGGTGGCGAAGACGATCCGGCGTACGCCGAACGAGCGGGCCCGTGCCAGTTGGTGGGCCAGGAAAGGCACTCCGGCGGTCGGCAGCAGCGGCTTCGGCGTGCCCAGCGTCAGCGGACGCAGGCGCGTGCCCTGCCCCCCGACCAGGAGGATGGCCTCTAGGTCTGGCAAAGAGCTCTCCATAACTTTGGGAGGGTAGCGAATTATTCGATGGCGCGTTGATAAGAACTGAGGTGCGCTTCAGCCGAGGCTTCCCAGGTGAATTCGCGCGCTCTCGCCAGCCCGGCCTCCCGCAATTGCCGCCTCCTGTCCGGTGCGGCCAGAAGCTGGGCCAGCGCGGTGGCGATGCTGTCGGCGTCCGGCTCACTGTAGGCGACCGCGTCACCGCCCACCTCCGGCAGCGACGTGCGGTGCGTGGTCAGCACGGGCGCGCCGCAGGCCATCGCCTCCAGCACGGGCAGGCCGAAGCCCTCGCCCCTGGACGGGAAGGCCACCACGAGCGCCCCGCCGAGGAAGCCGGGCAGGTCGGGCGCGTGCAGGTAGCCGGGCCGTACGACCTTGACGGTGGCCTCGACCTCGCGGCAGGCGGCGTCCACGTCGTCCTCGTGCACGCCGCCGCCGAGCACCAGCGCGGGGGGTTCGGCCAGCCCCTTGACGGCGGCGGCGAAGCCGCGGATCAGGTTTGGAACGTTCTTGCGCGGATCCAGCGCGCCCAGGAAGGCGACGTAGGGCTGGCCGTGCAGGCCGCATCTGCTGACCGCCCGCTGGATCTCGGTCTTGCTCGGCGCGTGGAACTGCTCCTGATCGACGCCGTGGTAGGCGACGTCGATGCGGGTGGGGTCGGCGTGCAGCACCCGCACGAGTTCGTCCCTGGTCGCCTTGGACGGCACGATCACCCGGTTGGCGTGCCGGACGGCGGTGCGGGTGGCCGAGCGGAAGAACGACGCCCTGGCGGGGCTGTGCTGCTCGGGCTCGGTGAACCAGGTGACGTCGTGCACCGTCGCCACGGTCCGCACGCCCGGGCGGAGCGGGATGGAGTAGTAGGGGGCATGGATCACGTCGGCGCCGACCTGGCGGGCGAGCAGCGGCAGGCCGGTCTGCTCCCAGGTGAGCCGGGCCGACCGGTTGGTCAGCGAGACGGGTCCGGGCATGATCCGGGCCGATGGCGCGATCGCGGTGTATCGCTCGGCGTCCGCCCGCTGGCAGGCCACCGCTAGATCGGCGCCCGCCCGGTCGAGCGCGCGCACCAAACCGTCCACATACCTGATCAACGCACCACGGTCCGCGGGAACCGCGGCCGCGTCAACGAGCACTCGAGGCATTACGGTGATCTTCTCCCCTCAAGATCAACGTGGGATCTGGTGTCCCCCTCTATTTCCAGCTTATGACCAGCCTCCCCTAAATCGTGTGTCAAATCACACTGAGTCGCGACGTGCCGAAATTCCCGCCAATCCGGCACAGAGCAAATCACCAAGAATGATGACCATCCTGGAACAAAGCGCCACGGCGATGGCCTGGCCGGCGTCCATGACGGGCGCGAGGACCGCCACCATGGCGGCCTCCCGCACGCCCGCTCCGGCCGGCACGACGAACGTCAGGATCCCGAGGCACCACGACAGCGCGAAGGCTCCCACGGCGAACAGCAGGCCGGTCTCGGGGGCGACGAAGAACAGGTGCACGCCGTAGCAGCCCCAGCCGAGCAGCGCCCAGCCGAGCGCGGTCAGCATCCCGCGCCGGGTGAGCGGCCGCTCCAGCGGCTCCCGCTTCAGCTTGCGCAGCCCGAAGCCGATCAGGCCGTTGATCACCTTGGGCTCCAGCAGCACCAGGAGCACCGGGACGAAGAGCAGCAGCCAGCCGAACCGGTCCCAGCCGAGCGTGCCGAGCGCGACCAGCAGGCCGCTGGCGAGCTGGATCGGCATCATCAAGAAGAACGCCGCCGCGCTGCGCGGCCGCGGCACGCCGAGGTCGCGCCCCATCTCCATCTGGGCGAGCATCGGCCAGACGGCGCCGGGGATGTACTTGCCGAGCTGGCCGACGAAGAAGACCTTGGCCGCCGGCCGCAGCGGCAGTGGTGAGCCCAGGTCAGCCAGCAGGGTGCGCCAGGTGAGCATGGCGCCGAGCAGGGCCGCGACGACGGCGACGAGCGAGCCGGCGAGCATCGGCCAGCTCAGCGCGGCGAACCCGGCGACCACCGCGTCCCACTGCGAGGACACGGCGTACGCGCCGAACCCCAGCGCCACGAAGAGGAACCCGATCCGCACCGCCCTGCGCACCACCGCCCCCTTGCGCCCGGACCTCCCCCCACCGGCGCCGGCGACCCCCTCGGCCTCGACATCACCGACCGAGACATCACGACCGACCTCGGGGCCCCCTGCCGTACCGGAGTCGCTCACAGCGGGCGGACCTGCTCGGGCGGCTGGGGGAGCGCGGCGCCCGCCGGGCGGCGCGGCGTCTTGGTCGCCACCCACAGGTAGGTCGGCACGAGCGGCAGGAGCAGTCGCAGCACGGCGCGGGGCGTGCGGGCCAGCACCGTCCGCGCCACCCGCCCCAGCGCCCCGGGGAAGAGCTCGGACCCGGCGAACCGGGTCGGCGTCGCCAGCACCGGCAGGGTGTAGTCCCACACGTGGAAGGCGCGCAGCATCCTGCGCAGCCCGCGCCGGGTGCGGAAACGTTCGTAGTAGTGGTCGGCGCGGCCGGAGGCGCGCACGTAGCGGTCGGCCAGCGCGGGCGGCAGGTAGGACAGGAACGGCAGCTTGTAGTGCGGCTCCATGACGCCCAGCCGGTTGCCGAGGCCGAGGTAGAGGGCGCCGTCGTCGGAGAGCACCCGGTGCATCTCGGCCACCACCGCGTCGGGGTCGACCACGTGCTCGTAGATGTGGTTGAAGACCAGCACGTCGATCGAGCCGTCCGGGAAGGGCAGCGCGGTGCCGTCGCCGCAGACGAACGCCACCCGCTCGCCGAACCGGTCGGCCGCCTTGCGCAGCCCCGGCACGTCGATGTCGATGCCCAGGGTGTGCTTGGCCCCGGCCCCGGCGAGCTCGTCGGCGATGAACCCGGCCGAACAGCCCACGTCACCCACGGTCAGCCCGCCGAGCGGCCCGCGAAAGTGCTCCAGCACCGCGATGATCTTCGCGGCCTTGCGCCGGCGCTTCTCCTCGTCGAGCATCGCCGACTGGAACTCGGAGTAGGCCAGCTGCGCGACCCGTTGCTTTCCCACGCCGCCCAACAGTACCCGCGCTCGCCGCTGTCAGCCGTCCGTCCTGCTTTGGTACGGTGACCCGCCGGAGCAGGATGTGGACATCTGGGGGCAGCATGGCATTTTTCGACCGCATCCGTGGCGAGTTCATCGACATCGTCGAATGGCTGGACGACAGCCGCGACACCATGGTCTGGCGCTTCCCCCGGCACGACAACGAGATCAAGATGGGCGCCAAGCTCGTCGTGCGCGAGTCGCAGACCGCCGTCTTCGTCAACGAGGGCCGGATCGCCGACGTCTTCCCGCCCGGCACGCACACCCTCCAAACCCGCAACCTGCCGATCCTGTCGACGCTCAAGGGCTGGAAGTACGGCTTCGACTCGCCGTTCAAGGCCGAGGTGTACTTCGTCAGCACCCGGCAGTTCACCGACTTCAAGTGGGGCACCCAGAACCCGATCATGCTGCGCGACCCGGAGTTCGGGCCGGTGCGGCTGCGGGCGTTCGGCGCCTACTCGGCCAGGGTCACCGACGCCGGCAAGCTGCTGCGCGAGTTGGCGGGCACCGACGGCCAGTTCCGCACCGACGAGGTCGAGGGCTACCTGCGCCAGATGATCGTGAGCAGGCTGGCGGGCGCGCTCGGCGCTTCGGGGGTGCCGGTGCTCGATCTGGCCGCCAACCAGCACTCGATGGGGCTGCAGCTCGCCGAGACGCTCACCGCCGACCTCGTCGAGGTGGGCCTGGCCATCCCCACCTTCTCCTTCGAGAACATCTCCCTGCCGCCGGAGGTGGAGCAGGCGCTCGACAAGCGCACACAGATGGGACTGGTCGGCGATCTCGGCCAGTACACCCGGTTCCAGGCGGCCAACGCGCTGGACAACGCGGGCGGCGCGGGCGAGGGCATGGGGCTCGGCCTGGGCATCGCGGCGGGACAGCAGATGGCCGCCGCGCTGTCCCCCCAGCCCACTCCACAGCCCGCCCCTCAAGCCGCCCCTCCGGCCGCGCCGCAGGAGCCGCCGCCGCTCCCCCGGCAGGACCAGTGGTACCTCGGCGTGGGCGGCGAGCGGCGCGGCCCGTTCGACGGGCCGGGCCTGGCCGCCGCCGGGCTCACCCCGGACGCGCTGGTGTGGAAGGCGGGCATGGGCCAGTGGACGGCCGCCAAGGACGTCCCCGAACTCGCCGCCCTCCTCCACAACACCCCGCCGCCCCTCCCCGGCGCCTGACCCCTCGCATCCAGAAGGACCGTCGTTGACTTCGATCACCCCCACCACGCATCCGTGCGGCGGCTGCGGCGCGAGCGTGCGGTACGCCCCCGGCACGGCGGTCCTGCGCTGCCCCTACTGCGGCCACGAGCAGCCGATCGCCGCCCCGGCCCGGCAGGTGCGCGAGCACTCCTTCGACGCCTTCCTGGCCCAGCCCCGGGCCGGCGAGGTGGCCGCGCACCGGTTCTCCTGCCCTGGCTGCGGAGCCCGTACGGAGAGCGACGCCCTCTCCACGAACTGCCAGTTCTGCGCCACCGCGCTGGTCGCCGACACCTCCAAGGGCGCCCAGGTCGCGCCCGAGGCGGTGCTGCCGTTCGCGCTCGACCGGCGCGCCGCCCGCGACGCGATGCGCGGCTGGACCCGTACCCGCTGGTTCGCCCCGAACCGCCTCAAGAAGGTCAGCGAGGCGGAGTCCATGAAGAGCACCTACCTGCCGCACTGGACGTTCGACGCGGGCACCGTCTCCGACTACAGCGGCCAGCGCGGCGAGCACTACTACGTCACCGAGACCTACACCTCGAACGGCCAGACCAAGACCCGCCAGGTGCGCAGGACCCGCTGGTACTCGGCCTCGGGCCGGGTGTCGCGCCACTTCGACGACGTGCTGGTGGCGGCCACCGGCAAGCTGCCGAGGGAGCGGCTGGACGCGCTCGAACCGTGGGCGCTGGAGCGGGTGGTGCCGTTCGAGCCCGGCTACCTGTCCGGGCACCACAGCCTGCGCTACGACACCGAGCCGGACAGCGGGCTTGAGCAGGCCAAGGCCAAGATGGCGAAGGTCATCGAGGACGACTGCAAGCGGCACATCGGCGGTGACACGCAGCGCCTGCACGAGGTGCGCACCGGCTATTCGGGGGTCACGTTCAAGCTGGTGCTGCTGCCGGTGTGGATCGGCTCCTACCTGTACGGCGGCCGGCCGTACCAGATCATGATCAACGGGGTGGGCGGCGAGGTGCAGGGCGACCGGCCGTACAGCACCGTCAAGATCACCCTCGCGGTGCTCGCGGCGGTGGCCGTCGTCGCGGCCCTCGTCCTGCTCTACCTGGGACAGCGCGGCTAGCGACCGCAGGCGGCACGCGCGCCGCGCCTGGGCCACGCGCCTGGCGACGGTCAGGCGACACGCGTACCTCGCCTGGCCACGGTCGGGCGGCGCGCGTACTCTTGCCGGATGATCCGCCGCCTGCTGCGCGTCGTCCTCGCCCTGGTCGCGCTGGGTTTCCTGGGCTACGCCCTGGCCCGCAACTGGGACGACACGCGGGCGGCGGTGGCGCAGACCTCGCCGTGGGCGGTGCTCGGCGCGTTCGTCGCGGTGCTGCTCGGCCAGTTCTGCATGCTGCTGGCCTGGCGCGCGGTCCTCGCCGGGCTGGGGTCGCCGCTGCCGGTACGCGTGACGGGCCGGATCATGTTCGTGGGCCAGCTCGGCAAGTACATCCCGGGCGCCGTCTGGGCGTACGCCGCGATGATGGACCTCGGCCGCGACCACGGCAGCCCGCCGCGCAGGACGTTCGCGTGCATCTCGCTGGCGCTGGTGATCAACCTCGGGGTCGGCCTCGCGGTCGCCGCCGCGACCCTGGCGACGCAGGAGGTCGTCCGGCAGGCGTGGTACCTGCTGTTGCTCCTGCCGGTGATCGCCGTCTGCCTGCACCCCAAGGTGCTCACCTGGGGTCTCAACCTGGCGCTGCGGCTGGCGCGCAGACCGACGCTCGACAGCGTGCTGCCGGGCCGCACGGTGCTGGTCGCGGTGGCCTGGACGTCGCTCGGCTGGCTCGTGTACGGCCTGCACACCACCATGCTCGTGGGCCGGTGGGACCTGTACGTGATCGCGACCGGCGCCTACGCGTTCGCCTGGGCGACCGGGCTGCTCACCTTCGTGGTCCCCGCCGGGGTGGGGGTGCGGGAGGGCGCGCTGGTGCTGGTGCTCGCGCCGATCATCACCGCCGGCCCGGCCTTCGCGGTCGCGGTGCTGTCGCGGCTGGCGTTCACGCTGGCCGACGCGGCGGCCGCCGGGCTGGCGATGCTGCTGGGGCGTCAGGCGTCCAGCAGCGTGGTCGTGTACGCCGACCAGAACGGCGCGGGGTCGACCGCCTTGACCCCCGACCGCAACCTCTCCGGCTCGCCGGAGGCGTAGAACCGCTCGATCGTCCGCCGGAGCGCGGCCACGTCGTCCGGCTCCACCAGCAGGCCGTCGACGCCGTCGACGACATGGTCGGCGAGCGCGCCGACGCGGGTGGCGATCACCGGCACGCCGTGCTCGTGGCCGAGCCACACGTTCTGGCTGGCGGTGGCGTTGCGGTAGGGCAGGACGAGCGCGTCGGCCTCGGCGAACAGCTTGGGCACGTCGTCGGCCGCCACGTAGCCGGGCCGCAGATCCACCCGGTCACCGAGGCCGAGCTCGCCGATGAGCTCCCTGGTGGCGTCCAGCCCACCCCAGAACTCCCCCGCCACGGTCAGCCCGACCCCGTCGGGCAGCGCCCGAAGCAGCACGTCAAGCCCCTTGTACGGCCGGACCATGCCGAAGAACAGCAGCCGCCGATGCACCTCGTCGGAGCGTCCCGCGTGGGTGGACGGCAGGTGCGGCGGCAGCGGCGCCACGCTCACCGGCCCGCCGGTCAGCTCCCTGGCCAGCTCCGCCTGCTGGCCGGAGTGGGTCAGCACCCCGCCGACACGCTTGAGCAGCGCCTTCATCAACGGCCGGTCGTACAGCTTACGCTCGTGCGGCAGCACGTTGTGGCAGAGGGCAACGGTCCTGACCTTGCGGCCTGTGCCGTACAGAATCCCCATGTAAGCGGGGACCTGCACGGGGCTGAGGACGGCCAGGATCACCAGGTCGGCCGTGCGCAGCCGTCGCCCGGCGGCCACCCACCCGTCGGGCCGGCGCCAGTCGAGCACGCGCTCGGTCCTCGGGTAGGGGGTGCCCTCGGGCGCGTCGATCGTCTGCTGCCCCGGGTAGAGGAACGACGGATATTGCGCCTTCCACGACTCGATCACCACGTCGTGGCCGAGCGCCGCGAGCCGGTGCGCCAGCTCGGTGGTGTGCTGCGCCCCGCCCCCTTTGTACGGATAGGTGGGGCCGACGATCGCGATCCGCACGCTACTCGCCCCGCGACCGCACGATCAGGTCGGCGAGCAGCGCCACCGAGCCGATGAGCATGCCCGAAAGAAAGATCATGACGGTGTTGGCCGGGAAGTAGAAGGGGTGCTGGATCATGTCCCACACGCCCTTGACCAGCCCGATCGTCACCAGCCAGAGGGCCGGCGGCATGAGCACCTTGAGCGGGTTGAAGTACATGATCATCCGCAGCACCTGCAGGATGTAGCGGTAGGCGTCGGACACGAAGCTGAACTTCGACTTGCCCGCCCGCTTGGCGTAGCCGATCGGCAGGTAGTAGACGTCATGCTGGTTGGACAGGAACGACAGCGTGATCGTCGTGACGCAGGAGAACCCGGGCGGCAGCAGCCGCAGGTAGGGCCTGGCCACCGACTTGCGGAAGGCCCGCAGCCCCGAGTTGAGGTCGGGGATCTTCTGCCCGGCGAGCTTCTCCGCCACCTTGCGGATCACCCACTTGGCCGGGACCCGCAGCAGCTTGTGCGAGCCCTCCTCGGAGGTGCGCGCGCCGACCACCTGGTCGACCGTCGGATCCTTCTCCAGGATCTGCACCAGCTCGGGGATGCGCTCGTTGGGGTAGGTCATGTCCGCGTCGGTCCAGACGACGATCTCGCCCCTGGCCTCCTGCGTGCCGATCCTGCGCACGGTGCCGGAGCCGCCGTTGCGGTGGAAGGCGCGGATGCGCAGATGCGGATAGTCGGCCGCGGCCTCCTGCAGCCTGGCCAGCGTCTGGTCGGTGGAGCAGTCGTCCACCGCGACCAGCTCATAGGTGTAGCCGCTGGAGTCCATGGCCTTGGTGATGCGCTCGACCTCGTCGATGACATGATCTTGCTCGTTGTAACACGGCAGGACGATGGTGACGTACGGCGCTTCTTCCACAGCGGATCCACTCTGGGGGGTCTCAAGCGTGCTCACGTGCGTTGAGAGTACTCTGCCCGGACAGGACCCGAGTGCACATCGGCCCGCCGCGCGGTCAGGCCACGGCCATCCACACGTTGATCCGCAGCGACCAGGTGCCGTTGGGCCGCTCGGTCAGCGAGCGCTCGTCCTGGCGCGTCACCAGGCCCATGACCTGCGACGGCGTACCGTACGGCGCGACCTGGCCGCGCTCGGCGCCGAGCACCACGGGGGTCCGGCCCGCCGCCCGCACCCGCTCGATCTGACGGCGCACCTCTCGTTGGGAAGCGGTGTCCGCGGTGGCCAGGCGGACCTTCGCGACCGGGACGCCGCACCTGCCGCGCACCACCTGGGTGAACCGGTCCGCCGTGACCCGCTCCATGATCAACACGGCGGCGTCCGGCGGGATCCGCGCGCACAACGCCGCCACCGCCGCCGCCTCACCCCGCTCGATCGGGGTGAACGCGGTGCCGATCGAGGTCACGATCGGCGGCGCCAGCAGGAGCAGCGCGCACACGGGGGCGATCCAGCGCTCGAACCGCCTGCCGCGCCCCCGCTCGCGCAGCCACCCGGCTCCCCGGACGGCCAGCAGGATCAGGCCGGGGAGCACGATCGGCACCAGGCGGCGGGCGGCCCAGGGGTGGTCCGGGGTGATCTCCGGGCGAAGCAGCGTGGTGACCGTCGTCCAGCCGATGACCGCCAGCGGCAGCAGCCACTCGGGCGAGCCGCCCGTCAGCAGGCGGCGCACCAGCAGGGCCGCGGCCAGGGTGGCGAGGACGACGGCGGGGACGCCGATGTACCAGGTCACCCAGTGCAGCGAGTTCTCGAAGTAGAGGCGGGTGCCGTCCATCGGCAGGCCGTTGGCCTTCTGGATCTGCTCGATGAAGGTGTGGGTACGCCAGTCCTCCGGCGTGGCGGGATCCCGGTGGACGGTCTGCAGCCACGGCCGTACGGCGAGCCCCGCCATCACCAGCACCACCAGGACGGCGCCCGCCTCGGGCAACCGGCGCGGCAGCGGGACGCGGGCCAGCAGCGGCGCGGCGACCGTACCGGCGAGCGTGAGCAGCAGCACGGCGGCGCAGATCAGCAGCAGCGGCTCCACCGACCGGGACAGGTACTCCAGGTACGGGCGAGCCAGCAGCTGAGCGGCCAGCAACCCGAGCCCCACCCCGGCAACCACCCCGACCAGCAACCCTCCCCCCCGCGGCGGGCGCGCGGCCCGAGCGCGGGACCGGGCCAGCCTGCCCGACGCGATCAGCAATCCGGCGAACGCCAGCGCGGGCAGTACGTCCCGCAGCCCGTCCACCCTGACCAGCACGCACAGCCCGAACACCAGCCCGGCCAGCGCCATCTCCAGCCACCGCGCCCACGACAGCCTCCAGCGCCCTGGCCCCTGTCCAGACCCACCATCCTGTACGCCCCCAGCCCGTGCGTGGCCGGGCGGCGGGTCTCGGTGCAGAGCGTCGTGGATCAGCGTCAGGCCGCCGAACAGCAGGATCATCGACGGGATCTCGCTGAACGTCGTACGCGAGGTGTAGAGGACCGGCATACAGGCCGCGAACGCCAGCGCGGCCGGAGTCGCCCAGCTCGCGCCGGCCAGGCGAGCCACCAGCCCGGCGAAGGCCAGCACGGCCAGGGCGCCAAGCACGGCCGGCGTCACGAGCAGGCCGCCGAGCCACTCGCCGACGGCGAACAGCATCGGCGCGCCGGGCATGAACTGCGGCACCACCACCCCGTCTACCCCGTAGAACCCCACGCTGTCGAAGATCAGCCCAGGGTCGGGCCCGCCGAACGCCTCCGCACCCGACGGGATCGGCAGCGAGCCGTGCTCGGCCAGCCAGATGGCGTACTGCGCGTAGGTGCCGGGGTCGCGCCTGACGGCGAGCTGCTCGCTGTGCATGACGGCGTTGAACACGCCCGACCCGACCGCGACGGCGACCACCCCGGCGACCTGCCGGCCAGTGGCCTGGACAGCGCCCAGGGCAGCGCCCGGGTCGGCGCTTGAGGTGGTGGCGCCCGTGTGGCGGGCCACCGTCCAGCAGAGCAGCGCGACGACGGGCAGCCCGATCAGGAACGCCGGAAGCGGCCGGTAGACGCCCAGCAGGAGCAGCGGCAGCCCGGCCAGCAGCCAGCCGGCCACGGCGGCCGCGGGCAGCGCCGTGAGCACGGCGAGCACCCGGCCCGCCGTCGGCCTGCGCGTTGGGTGCAACCGGGCGAGTTCCATCGGTGATCGAGCGTATCCAACCTCACGATGACGGTGACCTGGTCGAAGCCCGGTAGGTTACGCCCCGTGCCCATTGAGCCGGAGGACGTCCAAGTAAGCGGTCGCACAGGCGACACGCCCACCGCAGCGGACGACGTACCGGCGAGTGGTCATGCGGGTGAGCCGGTCGGCGGGGTCGCGGGCGTCCGGGAGAGGGTCAGCGCCGGGGCTTTCGTGCGCCGGCATGGCTGGTTCCTGGGGGTGCTGGCGGTGGGCGCGGCGCTGCGGGTCATCGCGCTGCTGGGTTATCGCCCGGCGCTGTGGTTCCCCGACACCTACACCTACATCGTCACCGTCTTCCACCCGCGCCCCGACCTGGTGCGGCCCGCCGGTTACTCGATGTTCCTCAAGCTGCTGGAGCCGTTCCACGCCTTCGGCATGGTCGCCGTCGTCCAGCATCTGCTGGGGCTGGCCACCGCGGCGCTGGTCTACTGGGCGGTGCTCCGGGGGGCGCGGCGCCGGTGGGCGACGCTGGCCGCGACGCCCGTGCTGCTGGACGCCTACCAGGTGCAGCTGGAGCACCTGCTGGTCTCCGACACGCTGTTCATGTTCCTGATCGTGCTGGCCGTGGCGCTCTGCCTGGCGAAGCGGCCGAAGCTCGTCACGATCGGCCTGCTGCTGGCCGCCGCCACGCTCACCAGGACCGTCGGCCAGCCGCTGATCCTGCTCCTGGCGGCGTGGTTCGTGCTGCGCAGGCAGCTCCGGCCCGCCGGGGTGCTGCTCGCGGCGGCGCTGGTGCCGGTGGTCGCCTACGGCGCCTGGTTCTACGCCACCTACGAGCGCGTCGGCATCATCGGCGCGAACGGCGTCTTCCTGTACGCCCGGACGATGTCGTTCGCGGACTGCGCCCGGATGGATCCGCCGCCCGACCTGCGGGTGCTGTGCGACCCCCGGCCGCCCGGGCAGCGGCCGCCCTCCCAGGAGTACATCTGGGCCAAGGACGCGCCGCTGGTGGCGCTGCCCGGCATCACCTTCACGCGGGAGACCGACGACCTGGCGGGGAGGTTCGCCGCGCTGGCGATCCGTACGCAGCCGCTGGACTACGCCGGCTCGGTGCTGTCGGAGCTGGGGCGGTCGTTCGTGTGGGGCCGCCCGGTCTATCCCGATCAGGAGATCTACGACTACTACCAGTTCCCGGTGACCCCGCCGGGGCCGCCGGGGCGCTACGCGGCGCAGCTCGGCGTCGACTATTCGCAGCGTTACGAGCGCGGCGCGATCGGCACCACCGTCGTCGAGCCGTACGCGGGGTGGCTGCGGGCCTATCAGGACGTGGCGCGGCTGCCCGGCACGGTGCTGCTCGCCGTCCTGCTCGTCCCGCCGGCGCTGGCGGCCGGTCGCGTCGTGTACGGCAGGCGGTGGACTCCCCGGGGCAGGCGGCGGGCCGTGGACCCGGCCGGCCGGCCCGGTCCCGCCCCGTGGCTGTTGCCGTGGACGACCGCCGTTGTGCTGTTGGTCACCCCGGCGGCGGCGGCGGAGTTCGACTACCGCTATGTGCTGCCGGCCGTGCCGCTGGCCTTCCTGGCGGCGGCGCTGGCCTGCGGAAAGCGTAAAAACTTTCTCATTGGTATCACACGAAATGTCCGACTCTGAGTATGCTTTGGGCCGTCCGACATCACGCCAGAGTCACGGTCGATTGCATCGGTCACGGCGACGGGTACACCGTACGTGACCTAGTCTCTTGGCGCAGTACGGCCAAGCCGGCGCGTGGAGCGTAGCGAACGAGGCTAGGGGGCGCATGAGCGACTACAGAAGCGCGTCCACTGAACCGCGCCACGTCGCCCCGCCACAGCCCGGCAGCCGGATGGCCCGCAGGCAGGCAGCGGCCGCACCGCCGCAGGGACCCCAGGGGCCGCCTTCGCGGGGCCGCCAGGTCAAGGGCGACAACGGCGGCGGCGGCAAGATGCGGGTGCTCGCCTGGGTCAGCATCGCCGCCACCTCTGTCATGGTCGTCGGATCCCTCACCGGCTACACGGTCTACCGCGACGCTTTTGGCCACATCAACCAGAAGAGCGTCAAAGCCGACATCATCACCCCCCGCCCCGAGGACAAGGGCGCGCTGAACGTCCTGCTCGTCGGCTCCGACACCCGCGCGGGTGAGGGCAACGCGCAGTACGGCCAGAAGCTCGCCAGGACCGCCGACGCCGGCGGCAAGCGCACCGACACGATGATCCTCATGCACCTGTCGCCCAACCGCGACAAGGCACGGCTGATCAGCTTCCCCCGTGACTCGATGGTGCAGATCCCCAAGTGCAAGAACGAGGCGACCAAGCAGGAGATGCCGCCCCAGCGAGCGATGATCAACTCCGCCTACAGCACGGGTGGCATCGCCTGCACGATCTCGACGCTCGAGACGCTCACCGGCATCCGCATCAACCACTTCGTCGAGGTGGACTTCAGCGGCTTCAAGAACATCGTCGACGCGCTCGGCGGCATCGAGATCTGCCTCAAGTCCGGCGTCAACAGCAAGAAGGCCAAGCTGGTGCTGCCCGCCGGCAGGAGCAGGCTCAACGGCGAGAAGGCCCTGGGCTACGTACGGCTGCGCGACTACGGCGACGGCAGCGACATCCAGCGCATCAAGCGCCAGCAGAACTTCCTCAGCAAGGTGGTCGCCAAGGCCACCAGCGGTGACCTGCTCACCGACCCGAGCAAGCTCACCGGCTTCATCAAGGCCGCGGCCAGTTCGGTGACCATGGACCCGGAACTGGCCAACGACCCCGAGCGGCTCATCGAGATCGCCACCAGCGCCAAGTCGCTGACCGCGGGTGGCGTCAAGTTCACCACCATCCCCTGGATCCCCGATCCCGAGGACAAGAACCGCGTGGTCTGGAAGCAGCCGGATGCCGGCGAGCTGTTCAACTCGATCATCAACGACACCGAACTGCCGAAGGAATCGCCCTCGTCGAGCACCAAGCCCAAGGTCACCATCAAGCCGGACCAGGTGCAGGTCCAGGTGCTCAACGGCACCACCACACCGGGTAAGGCCCGCGAGGTGGCCGACCTGCTCACCAAGCAGGGCTTCAAGGTCGTCGAGCTCGGCAACTTCCAGACCGCCGACGGCCAGAGCCTGGCCGCCACCGAGATCCGCTACCCGAAGACGGCCGCCACCGGCACCGACTACGCGGGCGTGCTGGCCGGTCAGGTGACGCCGAAGCCGGACCCCAAGGCGGGCAAGGTCAGGGCCGCCACCAGCGAGCCCTATGCCGCGGCCACGACGGTCCAGACCAGCACGGCGAAGAAGAAGGCGCCGGTCGTTCAGCTCATCGTCGGAGCCGACTTCAAGGCGATCAAGGTGACCAAGCTCCCCGACAGCGTCGAACAGTCCACGATCACCGCCTCGGAGCAGAAGAGCGTCTGCGTATGACCCTCCAAGTTCTCTGTGTAAGCAAGGGATTCCCCTCCGGTCGAGAGACAGGGCTCTGAAGCCGGGATATCGTTATGCGGGTCGGCGACGCGGCTCGCCTTGCGCCGTCAAGGGCGACGCTGGGCATGCCGTTTCGCGTTCCCCGGCCCCGAGCGAAGCTGAGCGATTCTCCTGTGTCTGAGACGAAGCACTCTCCCCCGGTCACTCCTTCGAGCGACGAGAGTGCGGGCCCGGCCAGCACAGGCGCCAAGTGGCCGCTGCCGGAAGAAGCCTTCTGGAGCGAGCGCACCGACCCGCACGGCACGTTGCCCGAGGGCGCCAAGCAGGGCGAGCCGGAGCCGGCACCCGAGCCCGAGCGGCCCAAGCGCAAGCGCGATCCCTATCTCGACAACGTCAAGTTCATCCTGATCGCGCTGGTCCCCGTGGGTCACGCGCTGGTGCCGACGCTCAGCGCGGACTCCGCCAGATCGCTCTACATCTTCATCTACACCTTCCACATGCCACTGTTCGTGATCATCAGTGGCTATCTGTCCAGAAACTTCTGGAACTCCAACGCGAAGACCAACAAGCTGGTCGACACCTTCCTCGTGCCGTACGTGATCGTCGAGGTGGGCTACGCCGCGCTGCGCTTCTCGCTGGGTCAGAAGTGGAGCCTGACGATCATCGATCCGGCCTGGCTCAACTGGTATCTGCTGGCCCTGCTGTTCTGGCGGCTGTCCACACCGGTGTGGAAGCGGATGAAATACCCCGTGCCGGTGGCCATCGCGATCTACCTGTTCGCCGGGTTCTCCCAGATCTCGGGTGACTTCAGCATGGACCGGTTCTTCGGCCTGCTGCCGTTCTTCGTGATCGGGCTGGTCATGCAGCCGGAGCACTTCGAGATGCTCAACCGCCGGTGGATCAAGATCGTGTCGGTGGTCACGGTGCTCGCCGCGGCCGCGGTGGCCATCCTCATCGCGCCGCGGGCCCCGCTGGGGCCGTTCTACTTCAAGAACAGCTACCAGGACATGGACCTGTCCTGGTACATGGGCCTGGGCCTGCGGATCGGATTGTTGATCTGCTCGCTGGCGCTGTGCATCGCGGTGCTGGCGCTGGTCCCCCGGCACGAGACGTGGTACTCCGACCTCGGCACCCGCACGCTCTACTGCTATCTGCTGCACGGCATCCCGATCCTCATCGCCAAGGAGCAGGGCTGGCTGGAGTTCCCGTGGCTGCACGGCCCGCTGGGCGTCCTGGCGATCAGCTCCAGCTGTTTCGCGCTGGCGATCGTGCTCTGCCTGCCGGAGACGCGCACGGTGTTCAAGTGGGTACTCGAGCCCCGGCTGGTCTGGCTCTATCGCCGGCCATCCAGGAGTTAAGCGATAGTTTCACCGGCATTCACGCCTATGACCTGGTCGCCCCCGAGCATCGACGCATGCGGGTATGCGTTGCCACGATCGTCCACCATCCCGAGGACGCCCGGATCATGCACCGGCAGATCCGGGCGCTGCTCGACGCGGGCCACGAGGTGACCTACGTCGCGCCCTTCAGCCATTTCAACGTGACTCCGGCCGCGGGCCTCACCGCCGTCGACGTGCCCTACGACGCCGCCTACGGCCGGGCGCGCACGGCGCTCAAGCGGGGTGTCAAGGGCGCCGACCTGGTGATCGCGCACGAGCATCGCCTGCTGCGCGTGCTGCCGTACCGGCGGCCGCCCGTGGTGTGGGACGTGCGTGAGGAGGTCTCCGGCGGGCGCCGCGCGCGGGCGCTCCGGCGGCACCACGTCATCACGCCCGCCACGATGCCGGAGGCCACCCAGGTGGCCGCCGCACCTCCCCCTCCCGGTGACACCCGGGTGGTCCACCTCGGGCGGCTGACGGCCGACAACGGCGTCCGGGAGCTGATCGGGCTGGCCGAGCGGCTCGTCCCGTACGGCATCCGGATGGACCTGATCGGGGCCGCGGGGCCGGGCGTGCGCCCGCTGCTGCGCGACGCCCAGCGGGTGGGCCTGCTGGACTGGTTCGGCCACGTCCCGCACCGCCACGCGCTGCGCATGACCCAGGGTGCCCTGGCCGGTCTGTCGCTGACGAGGCCGCCCGGCGGGACGCCGACGAAGATCCTCGACTACATGGGCCGGGGCCTGCCGGTCGTCACCACCGCACCGGGCGCCCCCCTGGTGGAGCAGGCCGGCTGCGGCCTGACGGTGCCCTTGGACGTGCACGGCATCCTGGACGCCGTACTGGACCTCAGGGAGGACCCGCTGCGGCGGCTCGCCCTCGGCAGGCGCGGCCACGCCCACGCGCTGGCCCACCACCACTGGCCGGACCACGCGGCGGCGTTCGTGGCCCGGATGGAGGGCTGGGCGGGCGTCCCCGTCGTCACCCACTCGCTGGCCGTTTAGGCCCACGGCCTGGGGGTTCTTCTCGGGCCTAAATACGGACATGCAGGGCGTAAACAATGTCCGTTTTCACCCTGTATCTGTTTCCCTATCCTCTTCACGGGCACCCGTGCACTGGCTGCCGGACGTCAGTCGCGAAGCCGAGAGGAAGGGAGCGCCGCCATGGCCAACAAGGGCGCGTTGGCGCTGGCCGTAGCCGTGGGATATGTCCTCGGCCGGCACCACAAACTGCGCTTGGCCACCGCCCTGGTGGTGGCGGGAGTGACTCGCGATCTGCGGAAAGGTGACGGCGGGCTGCTGAAGCAAGGCGTCAAGAGCCTTGGCGCGTCTCCCCAGTTGGAGGAGATCACCAGCCGGTTGCGTACCGAGTTGATGGACGTCGGCAAGGCGGCGGCCATCGCCGCGACGAGCAGGCAGATCGACTCGTTCAGCTCGAAACTGCACGATCGAGCCGAATCGCTGCGCGTGCCGACCCCGCCGCGCGGCGCGGCACCCGCCGACCAAGCGGACGAAGAGGAGCACGAGGACGAGCACGAGGACGAGTACGAGGAGGAGCCCCCGACGGACGAGGCGCCCCCGGAGCGGCCGAGGACCAGGCGTGAACGGCCTCCGACAGCGCCGGTACGCAGAGCGGGGCGGTGACAGCGATGACTGAACAGACGAAGACGACCGGAAAGCTCAAGGAGCAGTTGCCGACGGGCCGACTCACGGCCGAGCTGCAGAATCTCGCCCTGGCCCTGGCGGAACGGGGCCTCGGCTCGATGACCGGGAAGCTCGAGTCCATGACCGGCCGGCTCACCGACTACGCGGAGAACGGCGGGACGAACCTCCTGGGCGCCGTCACCGGCAAGTCCGCCTCCGCGGGCCCATCGGCGCTGACCGGCGTCAAGGAGGCGGCCAAGCACACTCTAATGAGCGCCGTCACGGGGATGGCCAAGGACACCGTCAAAGGCGGCCTGAAGAACCTGGTCTCCGGCATATTCGGCGGCGGCGGGAAGAAGGGTAAATCAGGTGACAAGCTGAAGGTCACCAACATCGTCGAGACCATCGACATCGGCGCGCCGGTGCGGCTCGTCTACAACGAGTGGACCCAGTTCCAGAGCTTCCCGAGCTTCATGAAGAAGGTCGAGAACGTCGAGCAGGCAGCCGACGAGAAGCTGACCTGGAAGGCGCAGGTCTTCTGGTCACACAGGACCTGGGACTCGACGATCATGGAGCAGATCCCCGACCAGCGGATCGTCTGGCGGTCGGCGGGTGCCAAGGGGTACGTCGACGGCGCGGTGACCTTCCACGCGCTCACTCCTGACCTCACCCGCGTCATCGTCGTCCTCGAATACCACCCGCAGGGCCTGTTCGAGAAGACCGGCAACATCTGGCGGGCGCAGGGCCGGCGGGCCCGGCTTGAGATCAAGCACTTCGCCCGGCACGTCATGTCGGAGTGCCTGCTGCACCCCGAAGAGGTCATCGAGGACGGCTGGCGCGGCGAGATCCACGACAGCGAGGTGGTCAAGGACCACGAGACCGCGCTGCGCGAGGAGCAGGAGGAGAAGCAGGCGGAAGGCGAGTACGAAGGCGAGGAAGAGGAGGAGGGCGCCCCCGAGGAGGAGGCCGAGTACGAGGGCGAGGAAGAAGAGGAGGGCGCCCCCGAGGAAGAGGCCGAGTACGAGGGCGAAGAGGAAGAGGGCGTAGAGGAAGAGGAGCCCGAGCCGGAGAAGGCCGAGGAGCCGAAGCCATCGCGGCGTCCCTTCCGGCGGCGTCAGGCCGCCGAGAGAGAAGAGGCACGGCCGACGCCCCCGGTTCGCCGCCGGACCGGCGCTCGCCGCTCGTGAGTCCCGGCCTGATCAGCGAAAGGACATCATGAGCGAGAGCGGAGTGGCCAGAGGCGGCGCGTCCCCCTCGGGCCTGGCAGACGTCATCGACACGATCCTGGACAAGGGCCTCGTCATCGACGCCTACGTCGGGGTCTCACTCGTCGGCATCGAGCTGCTGACCATCAATGCGCGCATCGTGGTGGCCAGCGTCGACACCTACCTGCGCTTCGCCGAGGCCGTGAACCGGCTGGACCTCTCGGAGTCCAGCGGCGAGGGGCTGCCCGAGCTGATGAAGGACATAACGGCACAGCGCCAGGTCTCCGGCAAGGGCGAGGCCCCGGCCCAGGGAGCGCTGGAAGCCGCCGGAGAGCAGCCGTACGACTTCGACAGCGATCAGGAGCCTCAGGAGTCCGCGCGACGCCGACGGCACGAGGAGGGCTGACATGGCCGGAGCCACGACCCACGAGGCCGCCGAGGTACAGCAGCGGAGCACCGGCACTTACATCTACGGTCTCGTACCCGCCGACGTGGAGGTGTCGGAGGACGTGCTCGGGGTGGGGGACCCACCGGGCGAGGTGCGGCTGGTCCGGCACGGCGAGATCGCCGCCCTGGTCAGCGAGGTGCCGCTGGACGGCCGGCTCGGCACCCCCGACGACCTCGTGGCGCACGAGCGACTGCTGGACGCCACCGCGGCCGAGGTCCCGGTGCTCCCGCTCC
Source organism: Nonomuraea glycinis (assembly GCF_035920485.1). GTDB lineage: Bacteria > Actinomycetota > Actinomycetes > Streptosporangiales > Streptosporangiaceae > Nonomuraea > Nonomuraea glycinis. Next base: position 4,282,982 of record NZ_CP109166.1, on the reverse strand, counting down.
GCTTCGGGGCGGTGATGACCACGCCGGACGGGGTGGTCGAGGAACTGCTGGCGCCGCATCATGACGACTTCCTCGCGGCGCTCAACGAGCTGGAGGGGCGGGTCGAGTACGTGGTCAAGGCCCGCTACGTCGAACGCGCGGTGCTCAGCGAGATCCTGGCCGAGAATCCGGAGATCGCCCGGCTGCGCGAGGAGATCCGGACACAGCCGGAAGAGCTGACCAGACAGGAGCGCATCGACCTCGGCCAGCTCGTGGAGCAGGCGATCGCGGCCAAGCGTCAGGCCGACACCGAGGCGCTGACCGAGGATCTGGCGGCGCTCGGCGTTCTCACCGTCGAACGCCCGCCCTCCCACGAGCATGACGCCGCGCAGGTGGCGGTACTGATCGAGACGGATCGGGAGGACGAACTGGAGGAGGTCGTCGACGAGTTCGCGGCCCGGTCCGAGGGCCGGATCACGATGCGGCTGCTCGGCCCGCACGCGCCGTACGACTTCGTCGCGACCCCGGGAGAGGAGGGGACCGAGCGATGAACCTGTTCACGCTGCTCTTCGGCTGGCCGCTGCTGCCGCTGCAGGGCGTGCTCCGGTTGGGGGAGCTGATCCAGGAGCAGGCCGAGCGTCAGATGCGCGACCCGATGGTGGTCCGCCGCCAGCTGGAGGAGCTGGAGCAAGCGGCCGACGCCGGCCTCATCTCCGAGGAGGAGCAGGCGGCGGCCATGGAGGAGATCTTGCGAAGGATGACCGGGCCGCCCGTCCTGATGGACTCCGGCGAGCCGCACTCATGGGATTTGGGGAGGTGAGCTCGTGCCGACGAGGAAACGGGTGCGCGAGGACGAACCAGCGAGCGCCGTACGACCTGCCCGGCCGCCGACCGGCGACCCTCGGCGGCTGCCGCCGACCGGTGAGCCCCGGCGGTCGAGCCCAGAACGCCGCCCGCCCGCTATGACGGCCGCCACGGCGGGCCAGGCCGGGCTGCGGCACATCGCCGAGCTGACCGCCCGGGAGACCGAGGGCGTCACACGGGTGCGGCCGGAAGGCGACGGGTGGCTGGTGGGTGTCGAGGTGGTGGAGGACCGCCGCATCCCGTCCTCCGGCGACATCCTCGCGCTGTACGAGGCCGAGCTGGACGCGGGCGGCGAGCTGCTGTCCTACCAGCGGGTGAAACGCTACCGGCGCGGCAGCGGCGGCATGGGAGAGGGGCCGTGATGGAGCCGATGCGACCGTCACCCGCCCGGCCGTACTCCCCCGCCGGGCAGCGGCAGCAGGCGAACCTGGGCGACATTCTCGAGCGGGTGCTCGACCGGGGTGTGGTGATAGCCGGCGACATCCGGGTCAACCTGCTCGACATCGAGCTCCTGACGATCAAACTCCGTCTGATCATCGCCTCGGTCGACACCGCCAAGGAGATGGGCATCGACTGGTGGGAGCACGACCCCTGGCTCACCGGACGCGATCGGCACCTCCTCGACGAGAACCGCCGGCTGCGCCACCGGGTCGCCGAACTCGAAGACGGAGTGGAGCCGCACCCGCCCATCCGCGGCCACGTGACCGAGGAACTGCCGCCCGAAAGGTACGGCCGTCGTGGCTGACACCGGCACCTACCTGTACGCGGTCACCCTGGACCTCGACGTTCCCCACCTCGACGTGAAGGGGGTGGCGGACCGGCCGGTGCGGACCATCACCCAGGCGGAGCTCGTCGCCTACGTGAGCGAGGTTCCGCTGGACCAGTTCGGCGAGGAGCCGCTGCGCCGGTCCATGGAGGACCTGGACTGGCTGGGCGAGACCGCCCGCGGTCACCACCGCGTGGTGGCGGCGGTCGCGGAGCACACGCCGACGGCCCCCATCCGGCTGGTCACCGTCTACAGCGGCGACGACCAGGTACGACGCCTCCTGGACCAGCGGCACGACGATTTCGTCCAGGTCCTCTCCCAGATCGCCGGCCGAGTGGAATGGGGCGTGAAGGCGTACGTACACCCGACCGAAGACCAGCCGACCCCGACAGCACGCGAACCAGCCGACAGGGCGGCGGCGCGCGGGCCGGGCGGAGCGGGCTCTTCGGCGGCGGCCGGGGCGGGGACGGCGTATTTGAAGCGGCGGCAGGCCGGGCTGCGCAGCCGCGAGGACGCCTGGCGCGACGCGAGCGAGCAGGCGCAGCGGATCCACCACGCCCTGACCGCGCTCGCGGTCGCGAGCCACCTGCACCGGCCCCAGGACCCGCAGCTGTCGGGCCGCTCCGACTGGATGATCCTGAACGGCGCCTACCTGGTCGACGAGCCCCGGAGCGCGGAGTTCGCCGCCGCCCTGGACGGGCTGCGCGGCCCGGGGGTGGACCTGCAGCTCACCGGCCCGTGGGCGCCCTACTCGTTCGCCGAGCTGGACGCGGAGGCACCGAGGTGACGTACGTCGAGCCGCGCGGCGAGCGGCTGGCCGAGGAGGGGCGGCTGCCGTCCGAGCGGGTGGCGCTGGTCGACCTGCTGGACCGGCTGCTCGCCGGCGGTGTCGTCGTCAGCGGGGACCTCATCCTGTCCATCGCCGACATCGACCTCGTCCGCATCTCCATCCGCGCGTTGATCATGTCCGTCCGATCCGAGGACGGCCCCTTCGAGCTCCCCGAGAGGCGATGACCATGGAGAACGCACGAACGCCTCGCCTGCGCATCGAGACCGACACCGAGGCGGTCGAGCGCGACCTGTCCCGGCTCGTGCTCACCCTGGTGGAGCTCATCCGCCAGCTGGTGGAGCGCCAGTGCGTGCGGCGGATGGAGCAGGGGGATCTGTCGGACGAGCAGGTGGAGACGCTGGGCCTGACCCTGATGCGGCTGGAGGACGCGATGCACGAGCTCTGCGAGCGGTTCGGCCTGTCGCCGTCGGACCTGAACCTCGATCTGGGGCCGCTTGGAACGCTCCTGCCCCAGGACTGAGACGCGCCTCGGGAAGGGTGGTCAGGGGCCATTCCCGTTTGGTGTACTGAAGCCATGGCACCGCATCTGATCGAGGGACGGACGGTCGCCATGCCCGTCCGGGTGCGGGACGCGTCGTTCTGCGGTGCCGCGTACGCGGTGCGGGCCGACGCGGCGCGGGCGGTGATCGCCTATTCGGGGCTGGACGTGGCGGAGATCCTCCCGGGCAAGGCGGTGTGCGTGCTGCTGTTCGCCGACTACCGTGACGGCGACCTCGACGCCTACCACGAGTTCGGCATGGCCTTCCTGATCAGGCCGCCGGGGTCCACCGGCTGGACGCGGCCGGGCGACCTGCGCGACGCGGCCGCCTTCATCCACTGGCTGCCGGTCGACCAGCGCTTCACCATGGAGGCGGGGCGCACGCTGTGGGGCTTTCCCAAGGAGCAGGCGGACATCGACCTGCGGCTCGCCTCGCCGTACAAGCGGTGCATCCTGCGTAAGGACGGGCGGCTCGTGCTGGACATGCTGGTCAAACCGGGTGTCCCGCTGCCGGGGCCGACCCCGTTGATCGCCTTCGACGCCTTCACCCACCGTGAGGGCGTCACCAGGCGCGTCCCCATGAAGGTGCAGGCGCGCGGGGTCCGCGTCCGGCCGAGCGGCGCGCTCATCCGGCTGGGCAACCACCCGATCGCCAAGGAGCTCAGCGAGTTGGGCCTGCCCAGCCGCCCGCTGCTGTCCACGACGGTGACGCGCACCGCCATGTCGCTGCGGGAGGCCGAGCCCCAGGGCTGACGCCCCTCAGACGATCGGCGGGCGGCCCAGCTTGACCATGCGCCAGGCGGTCCGCCAGGCCATCGGACGCCGCTCGCCGGCGGGTGTGCGCAGGCCCTCGAAGAACCCGGTGAACCACGCCTTCAGCGCCACCCCCGACCGCCGCTCCCGGATCAGCGTGAGCACCACCCAGTCGAGCAGGTAGAGCGCCGCCAGCGGCCACGGCAGATTGCGCCGGGCCAGCCACACCCGGTTGCGCGCGTTGAGCCGGTAGAACTCGGCGTGCCGGGTCGGCGGCACCTGCGGGTGGTACATGACGGTCTCGGCGTCGTACTCGATCCGGTAGCCCTCGCCGAGCAGCCGCCAGGCCAGGTCGGTCTCCTCGTGCGCGTAGAAGAACCGCTCGGGCAGCCCGCCCACCTGGAGGAAGGCCGAGCGCCGGATGGCGGACGCCCCGCCCAGGAAGGTCGTGACCGGCGAGGACCGCTCGGGGTCGCCGGCCCGCAGGCGCGGGACGTGCCGGCGCTGGCCGATGCCGCCGTCGGGGTCCATCACCCGGAAGGAGATCACCGCCAGGTCGGGCTCGGTCGCGAAACGATCGCGTACGTGGGCCACGACCTTGTGGTTGGCATACCAGCCGTCGTCGTCGAGGAACAGCACCACGTCACCGGAGCACTCCTCGACGCCGCGATTACGGCCCGCTGGAATGCCGGTGTTCTGGTCAAGCCGGATCGTCTTCACGATCGCCGACGAGCCTACGGGCGGCGTCGCCGACACCTCGGGCACATCGGCCCCGTTTCCGACGATCACTACCTCGACGTCGCCGTCGACCTGATTGAGCGCGGACTCGACCGCCCGGTCCAGCTCCGCGATCCGGTTGCCCATGGTGAGGATGACGCACGAGATCTTCAACGAATCATCGTCCTGACGCGTCGAGAGCACGGGCGGAGCATTCTTTCATGATCACCGAGTCTGCTGGTCTGCCTGATTCTTGATATGGGTGAAGCTAAGCGTATCGGAACCGATAGTGAACCCCCACCGAACCGTGGACGTCCGATCAATACGACGGTTGCGGGGCGCGGACGGTTCCGACTTGAGATCACACAAGCCGCCTCGATGCCAAAATGCTGACGAGATGGAGCACTGTCTGCAGCCCTGCCGCGACCACGCAGGCCACGACGAGCACCCGGGTGGCCAGCAGGTCGCCGGTCGCCAGGTCGATCACCGCCGTCACCAGCGCGATCATGGACAGCTCGATGGGCTGCATGATCCGGTGGAACTTCGTGGCCCCCACGACCCTCCTGGCCAGCCCCAGCAGCCCCGAACGGAACTGCCCGACGGACGCCTCCGTCGCGGCCGGCAGGCCGCCCTTGGCCCGCGCCACGTCCACCAGGTCGGTCTCGGCCTTGATGAGGATGGCGCCGAGCGCGGCCGCGAAGCCCAGCACGGTGTACCAGTCGGGCAGCACGGCCGAGGCCCGCCAGCCCAGCCCGGCCAGCAGCGCGGCCTCGGTGAAGTAGGCGCCGACGCGGTCGAGGTAGACGCCGGTCAGCGAGGTCTTGCCCGTCCAGCGGGCCAGCTCGCCGTCGGAGCAGTCCAGCAGCAGGTAGACCTGCACGAGCAGGGCCGCCCCCACGGCCGCCCACAGCCCGGGCAGCGCCAGTACGACTCCGGCCAGCACCCCGGCCACGGTCATCACCCAGGTGAGCTGGTTGGGCGTGACCGAGGTCTTGGACATCAACCAGGTGACATAAATGGACAACCGGCGCATGTAGAGCACGCCTGCCCAGTGCTCGCCGTTGCGGCGCTCCAGATGACCCGCGGGCTGAGCGACCCGCCGCAGGTCAGCGACCGTAGGCCCGGACATAGTCCTCCACCCGATCGCGAATCTCGGACTCTGACAGCCGCAGGTGCTCCAGGATCGTGTAACGGCCGGGGCGGGTGGCGGGGGCCAGCACGACGGCCTGCGCGAACTGCTCGCCGGTCAGCCCGATGTCGGCGGGGACGACGGGCAGCTCGTGCCGGCGCAGGCAGTCGGTGACCTGCGCCAGCCGGGGGGCGTCCTCCCGGAGGAAGAAGCAGAAGGCGGCACCGATCCCGGCGAGCTCGCCGTGGTTGGAGGTGCCGGGGAAAAGCTGATCCACGGCATGAAGGATCTCATGGTCTCCACCACTCGCGGGCCGGGACGAGCCCGCGATCACCATGGACATGCCGGAAAGGATCAACGACTCGGCCAGAACGGTCAGGAAATCGTCGGACTCGACGGAGTCGACGCGGCCGATCAGCGCCTCGGCGGCGGTGCGGGCCATCGAGCAGGCGAGCCCGTCGATGGGCTCGCCGCGCTCCAGGTTGCCCAGGTGCCAGTCCTGGATGGCCGACAGGTTGCTGACCACGTCACCGACGCCCGACCGGACCAGCGCCTGGGGCGCGCTGTGCACGAAGTCCAGGTCCACCAGGATCGCCAGCGGCATCGGCACACCGAAGGTGCCTTTGCCGCCGTCGTACACCAGTGAGGCCGTCGGCGAGCAGATGCCGTCGTGGGACAGGTTGGTCGCGACCGCGACCATCGGGATGCCGGCCAGCGACGCGCCGTACTTGGTCGCGTCGATGGTGCGTCCGCCGCCCACGCCCACCACCACCTCGTAGGCGCCCTTACGCAGGTCGCCGCCGAGCGAGACGGCGGCCTCGACCGACCCGTCCGCGACCCGGAAGACCTCGGCCTCGCCGAGGGTGGGGGCGATCAGGCTCTCGATGTGGTCGCCCTGGCCGGGGCCGACGGCCACCGCGACCCGGCCGGACGTGGCCACCCGGCTGTCGGCCAGCAGCGCGCCGAGCTGCGCCACGGCTCCGCGCCTGACCTCGATGTGCAGCGGCGCGGGCAGCATCCTCGCTAGAAGCGGCATCCGGCCCCCTCAGTAGCGGACGGCAATGGTGCGGGCCTTGGCCAGGTCCTCGTGGTTGTCCACTTCGACCCAGTCGACGTCGCCGATGGGCGCGAGGTGGATCTGCTCCCCGCGCGCGACCATCTCCTGATAGCCGTCCTCGTAGTAGAGCTGCGGGTCCCGCTCGAACGTCGCCTGCAGCGCGTCCGCCAGCCGGGCCGCGGCGCCGGGACGGATGAGGGTCGCCCCGATGTACTCGCCGTAGGCCTCGGCCGGGTCCATCAGCTTGGTGATGCGCCGCAGCGACCCCTCCGGGGCGCGGGTCACCTTCATCTCCTCGTCGGCGAGCTTCTTGACGTCGTCGACGGCGAGCAGGATGTCGCTCGTCTCGGGCGCCGCCAGCAGCGTCTTCTCCACCGAGACCGGGTGCACGGTGTCGCCGTTGACCAGCAGCGCCCCCTGGGCGAAGTAGTCGCGGGCGCACCATAGGGAGTAGGCGTTGTTCCACTCCTCGGCCTTGTCGTTGTGCACGAGGGTGAGCTCGACTCCGTGCCGCTCCTCCAGCTCCCGCTTACGATCGTGTACGGCCTGCGCCGCGTATCCGATGATGACCACCACCTCGCGCAACCCCACCTCGGCGAGGTTGTGCAGAGAGATGTCCATGATCGTGGTCTCACCGTCGACCGGCACGAGCGCCTTGGGCAGCGTGTCGGTGTACGGCCGCAGGCGTCGTCCGGCTCCAGCGGCCAGCACCATTCCCAGCAACGTGCACTCCTCAGTCGAGCATGACTACGTAGGTCCCAAAGATTAGTTGGCTTTGGGCCCTGCGCGGGTAATCCGCCGTTAGTCTTGCGTTTCCGCGAGCGCCTCCTCCACCCGGGACGGCGGTGCGACGAGCCAGCACGTCAGGCTCTCCCAGCCGAAGACCCCCCACAGATAGAGGGCGAGCAAGGCGAACCCGCCCCCGGTCCAGCCCACCAGCACGGCCAGGCCGACCACGATCGAGCGCCCCTCCCAGCCGAGCCCGAGGCTCGCCAGCCAGGGCGGCGGATAGACGTTCTGGCGCAGGCGGTAGACCAGATCGTAGTGGTGGAAGACGATCGCCCCGAGCAGGATGAAGATCAGCAGCGGCGACACCCCGTGCGCGAACCCGCAGGCCGCGACGAAGGTGTACTCGATCACCCGGAGGATCGGCGGCGACAGCCAGTCGAGCCTGCCGTCGTGCGGATGGGAGCTGCCGGGCCCGGCCAGCAGCAGCGTCACGGCGGGCGCGAAGACCGCGACGCCGTCGGTCCCGGCCACGCCGATCAGCAGCAGCACCCCGGTGACGAAGGCGCCGGCGATCAGCGGCGGGAGCGGCGGGAGCTGCCCGGCCACGAGCATGCCCATGCCGCGCGAGAGCGGCCCGTCGTCGCGGTAGGCGACGACCTTGCTGCCCGGCACCGGGATCATGTGCACAGAGCTCATTCGGCCGACCTCACGATCCGCCCGGCGAGTTGGTAGAGAGCGGCCACGCTCCCCCAGCCGAGCAGGGCGAGGAAGGTCACCCGGGCGTCGAACACGACAGTGGTGACGGCGATCAGCGCCATCCGCTCTCCGATCGGCAGCACGATCGCCTTTCGTAGCCAGTGGGCGACGCTCTCGCGCTCCAGGCGCTGGGCGAGCCTGAGCACGCCCTGCCGGGGGACGCGGCGGCGGCCGGCGTCGGACGGTTCCAGCAGGGAGCGCACCGGCTTGGCCCACAGCGCGCCGACCCGGCCGGCGTCGTAGATCGCGCCGGTGTAGGAATAGTGGAGCGCGTGCCGTACGGACTGCAGGATCATCGCCGCGGCGGCGAGGAACCAGATCCCGTGCGGGTTGCCGCTCGGGAACGGCTGGACGGCGACGTAGCCGTAGGCCAGCCCGACGTAGACGACATACTCCTTGAGCCGGTCGGCCATGCCGTCGGCCCACGCGCCGAGCGGCGAGAAGCCGCGCGTGTAGCGGGCGAGCTGGCCGTCGAGGCAGTCCAGCACGAACGACAGGTAGAGCAGCACGGCCCCGGCCAGCCGCCCGCCGAGGGTGCCGGCGGAGAACCACACCGCCGACAGCGCCGCCAGGCCGACCGAGATACCGGTGACCGCGTTCGGGGTGAGCTTCAGCGCGGCGGCGGGCCGGATCAGGTGGCGCGACCACGGCGAGACGAAGAACGTGGTGAAGAAGCCGTCGTTGGACTTGACCGCGCTGTCGAGGCGGACCTGGGCCTCGTCGACGTCGGCGAGGCGGCGTACCGCGCTGTCGGCGGAGTCCTGGCCGGTCACCCGGTCGCAGTGCAGCTCGCCGAGCGCGGCCGCGCGGACCCGGACGCCCGACCTGACCAGCCCGACCAGCAGCAGATCGACGGCCTCCACCGGGGTGACCGGGCCGAGCCGGCCCGCGTCGGCCAGGTCGGCCAGCTCCTCGGCGATGTCGGCCAGGGCGGGCAGGTCGGACACGCCGGCCTGGAGCACGCCGGCGAAGGTGGCGTTGGCCTCGGGGACGGTGTGGAAGGAGCTGCCCGAGGCCATGATCTTGCCGCCCTCGATCCGTACCGGAGAACGCAGCGGAGGACGCGTCGGCCCGTCCGGCACGCCGGCGTGGACGAGCGCCCGCGTGTCGTGCGCGGGGTGCTCCAGGAGCATGGCCAGCGCCTCGGTGTGGGCGACGACGTCGGCGGGCAGCACGGCCACCGCCTCCGCGGAGGCGCGGGCGATCTTGGCGATGCCGCGCAGGTCGGCGCCGAGGCCGCCGCCGGCGGTGACCACCTGCACGTCGCTGATGGGCAAGGCGGCGAGCTGCCCGGTGATCCGGTCCAGCAGCGTGCCGTCGGCGCAGGAGAGCCGGCCGGTCGGAGTCGTGGCGAGCAGGACCACGGACGTGGTCGTGCTCACGCGGGTCAGTGAATCGGGCAAAGCGCAGGTCCTCCCGTTCGCAGAGGGAGTGCGTGGACTCACAGTAGCGACAGGTCATCGCGATATCACGGAACCAGACCGTTACCCTCGAAAGTATGAATTCTCGGCTGCGTTCCGTCGGGGTGGTCCTCGCGGGCGGCGTTGGTCAGCGGGTCGGCGCCGGCACCCCCAAGCAGCTCGTCAAACTCGCCGGCCGGACGATCCTGGAGCACACGATCGCCCTGTTCGAGGGCTCGGCCGAGATCGACGAGGTGGTCGTGCTGATGACGCCGGGTTTCGCCGAGCCGGTCAGGGAACTCGTCCGCGAGGGCGGTTTCCACAAGGTCGTCCAGATCGTCGAGGGCGGCGCCACCCGCACCGAGAGCACCTGGCGGGCGCTGCGCGCGCTGGGCCCGCAGGAGTGCAACGTGCTGCTGCACGACGCTGTACGCCCCCTCCTGGAGCCCCGGATCATCACGGAGTGTGTACGGGCGCTGGAGCGGCATACGGCCGTGGAGGTGGCGATCGCGAGCTCCGACACCGTCCTGGTGGCCGGGCCGGGGCCGGACGGCACGGAGATCGTGGCCGACGTCCTGGACCGGTCACGGCTGCGGCGCGCGCAGACGCCGCAGGGCTTCCGGCTGTCGGTGATCAGGCGGGCCTACGAGCTGGCGATGGCCGACCCCGAGTTCGCCGGCCGGCCGGCCACCGACGACTGCGGCGTGGTGCTGCGCTACCTGCCCGAGGTGCCGATCGTGCTGGTGCCGGGCAGCGAGCGGAACATGAAGGTCACCCACCCGATCGACCTGTCGATCGCCGAGCAGTTGCTGCGGCCGGTCGTGGCGGACGAGCCCACCGTGTCAGGCGTACCGGCGGTGTCGGGCATACCGGCCGTGGCGGACGAGCCCACCGTGTCGGGCGTACCGGCGGTTTCGGGCGTACCGGCCGTGGCAAGCGTGCCGGCCGGCACGCCGGACGGCTACCGGCAGGCGCTGGCGGGGAAGACCATGGCGGTGTTCGGCGGGGACGACGAGCTCGCCGCGCTGGCCGCGGCGCACGGCGCCCGGGTGCTCGCCTTCCCGCGGGCCGACGATCCCGAGGCGGTGGCGAAGGCGCTGGCCGGGGCGGGCGTCGTCGACCATGTGGTGCACGTGGCGGACCTGCCGCCCGGCACCCTGATCGAGGCCGCCGAGGAGACCGTCGCCGCCGGCTGCCTCGGGGCGATCAACGTCGCCCGCGCGGCCCACCCCCATCTGCGCGAGAGCGGCGGCCGGCTGCTGCTGCGGACGGCCGCCGGCGACACGAGTCTGGCCGTCTCGGCCAGGGCGGCGACGACCGCCCTGGCCAGGGCGCTGGCCGAGGAGTGGGCCGCCGACGGCGTCCGCGTCGGCTGCGTCAGCGCCCGTACGTCCGCACGAGCCTGCCTGGACGTGCTCGCCTCCGGCCGGACCGGCCAGGTCCTCGACACCTGACCGTCAGCCCCGCCTGACCGGTCGGGTGATCGGCACCTGACCGTCAGACCTGCCTGGACGTGCTGGTCCCGGGCCTGACCGGTCAGGTGATCGGCACCTGACCGGTATGCCGGGATTCGCGTCAGCGGGGAGCGCGGGCCAGTTTTCGCGGACTGGTGAGGAAGCCCCACCCCCATGACAGGTGCATGGCGGCGTAGACCAGCGGCAGCCTGAGCTTCGCGGCGGTGGGCAGGCCGCTGCCGGTCAGCGCCGACCCCGCCACGATGGCCACCACGTAGCCGCCCGGGATCACCAGCCCGAGCGGGAAGAACGGCGCGACCAGCACGCCGAGCAGCATGGCCAGCACCGCCGCCGGCGGCGCGAGGTAGCGCAGGTTGATGGTGCCCTCGTGGGTGCGCGAGACCACCCGCCGCCACCTGCCGTAGTGGAAGTACTGCTTGGCCAGCGCCTTGACGTTGGGCCGCGGCCGGTAGGAGACCCGCATCCGGGGCTGGAACCAGACCAGCCCGCCGCTCTGGCGGATGCGATGGTTCATCTCCCAGTCCTGAGCGCGCTGGAAGTGCTCGTCGTAGCCGCCGACCCGGTCGAGCGCCGAGCGGCGGAAGACGCCCAGGTAGACCGTGTCGGCGGGGCCGGCGGTGCCTCCCACGTGGAACGCCGCGGCGCCCACGCCGATCTTGGAGGTCATGGCGCAGGCGACGGCCTGCTCGAAGGGCGTGATGCCCTCCGCGGCCATCACCCCGCCGACGTTGTCGGCGCCGGTCTCGGTGAGCGTCTCGACGGCCACCCGCAGGTAGTCGGGCGGCAGCATGGCGTGCCCGTCGACCCTGGCGATGATGGCGTTACGGGAGGCCCCGATCGCGGCGTTGAGCGCGTTGGGGGTGCGGCCGGTGGGGTTGGGCACGACGATCACCCGGCGGTCGGACGCCGCGATGGCGTCGGCGACCTCCTGGGTGCGGTCGTGCGATGGGCCTATGGCGAGGACGACCTCGATCTCACCCGGGTAGTGCTGGGCGAGAACCTGGTCGACGGCTTCGCGTAGGTGCCGCTCCTCGTTGAGGACCGGCATGACGACGGAGATGGGCGGCCAGCCACGCGTCTCCGCTGGCGCGTGCGGCGAGTCGGGGAACTGCTTCATGGCGGGGCTCACGCTACTGTACGAGCAGAGGAGGAAGGCAACCGATGGCCCAATCCTCCGGGCATCCAGAGGGGGAGGGCCATGCGGGACCCGAGCGAGGAGGACGCCGGGGTGCACGTGGGCGGAGACGCCTACGGCGGCGTCAAGCTCGCCGGCGGACGGCCACGCAAGCCCCGCAGGAGTGCCAGGGCGCGGCGCCGCAACGCGCTTCTCGCGGGCCTGCTCTCGGTGGGGGTCCTGGTCGGCACCGGAGTGGTGTGGGCGACTCCCCGCCAGATCGGCGCCGTCGACGCGGGCGTCGCGAAGACGCCGCCCCGTGGCGCCGAGAACATCCTGCTCGTCGGCGTGGACAAACGCGACGACCTCACCCGTAAGAAGCAGAACGAGCTCAAGCTCGGCCGCGAGTCCGGGCAGCGCACCGACACCATGATGGTCATCCACCTGTCGGAGGACCACAGCAAGGTCACGGTGGTGAGCCTGCCGCGCGACTCCTGGACGACCATCCCCGGCAAGGGCGACCACAAGATCAATTCGGCTTACCAGTTCGGCGGCCCGAAACTCGCCCTGCAGACCGTCAGGCAGGCCACCGGCCTGGAGATCCACCGCTACATCGAGGTCAACGTGCTCGGCTTCGTCGACGTGGTGGACTCCCTCGGCGGCGTCACCGTGTGCACACCGGTGGCGATCAACGACCCCAAGACCGGCCTCAACCTCGCCGCCGGCACCCACGAGCTCAAGGGCGTGCAGGCGCTCGGCTACGCCCGCACCCGCGCGACCGCCCGCTCCGACCTCGACCGCATCGACCGGCAGCAGCAGGTCATCTCGGCGCTGCTCGACCGGGCGCTGAGCGCGGGCACGCTGGCCAACCCGGCCAAGCTGGCCTCCTTCGTCAACACCACGCTCGGCACCGTCAAGGTCGACCCCGACGACGGCCTGCTCGGGCTGGCCGGCCAGCTCAGGGACGTCAAGCTGGACAACGTCCAGTTCGTGGACGTACCGCTGGCCGAGGTCGACTACAAGGCGCCCACCGGCGAGTCGGCGGTGCTCTGGGATAAGGCGGCCGCCCGCGAGATGTTCCGCCGCATCAAGGCCGACGAGAACCTCGCCGAGCCCAGCGCGACCCCGTCGGCCAAGCCCTCGGCCAAGACCGCCGTCCCGCCGGCGCGCGTCTCGCTCAAGGTGCTCAACGGCACGCTCGTCAACGGGCTCGGCGCCCGCACCAGGACGGCGTTGCTCGCCTACGGCTTCCAGGTGCCGGACACGGCGGGCAACACCCCCAGCAAGGACCACAAGAAGACGCTCGTACGGTACGGCGCGGGTCAGGAGGAAGCGGCGCGCACGGTGGCCGCCGCCATTCCCGGCGCCGAGCTCCGCAAGGCCGACATCAAGGGCATCGAAGTGATCACCGGCCAGGACCAGCTCAAGGTCGCCAAGCCGAAGGCCACCCCGACCCCGGCCGCCACCCCCACAGCGGAGACCGCGACGCAGACCATTTGCAAAAAGTAGGTATGTCGGGTCAAGTCCGGGGCACGTAAATCGTCATGGTGGTCACATTTTGGCAGGAGGACCTCTGCACGGTGCTGCACATCGTGGGCGAGCTGGACGTCTCCGGCGCGCCACGCCTGCGGGCCGAGCTCGACCAGGTGCTGGCCTCGGCCGATCCCCTCAGGCTGGTCATCGACCTGACCGCGGTGCCTTTCTGCGACTCGGTGGGCCTCAGCGTGCTGGTGTCCCTGCTCAACCACGCGCGACGCACCCACGGCAGGCTGATCCTGGTGCTCGGCCCTGGCATGATCAGCCACCTGCTGGTGATCACCAACCTGAACGGCCACTTCGAGACGTGCGCGTCCCTCCAGGAAGCACGCACCGCCCTGAGCGCCGCCGCCTGATCACCCCTCCCCCGCACTGACCTCTGCGGCCCGGCCATCACCCCACCGCACTGACCTCTGCGGCCCGGCCATCACCCCACCGCACTGACCTCTGCGGCCCGGCCATCACCCCACCGCACTGAGCTCTGCGGCCCGGCCGTCACCCCATCGCGCCTGGCGACCGTCGGCTGAGTAGGATCATTCATGATCCACCGCTCGCGCGGGGGACGTCTCCTGGAGGGCAGCATGAGACTTGGCGTGATCTTCGACCGGGACCTGCCGCCGGAGCGGCTGACGCCCTTCGCCGAAGCCCTGGACGGCCTGCCCGCGGTCGACGACCTGTGGGTGGTGGAGGATCTGGGCTGGACGGGCGGCATCTCCTCGGCGGCCACCGCCCTGGCGGCCACCTCCCGGCTGCGCGTCGGCATCGGCATCACCCCGGCGCCGCTGCGCAACCCGATGCTGCTGGCCATGGAGCTGGCCAACCTCGCCCGCCTCCACCCCGGAAGGCTCGCCGCCGGCATCGGCCACGGCGTGCCGGCCTGGATGGCCCAGGCGGGCGTGGCCGCGCCGTCACCGCTGGCGCTGCTGGAAGAGACGATCACCGCCGTCCGCGCCCTGCTCCGCGGCGAGACGGTGACCCTGCACGGCACGTCGGTCCACCTGGACGGCCTCTCGCTGGTCCACCCGCCGCAGGAGGTCCCGCCGGTGCTGGCGGGCGTGCTCGGCCCTCGCTCGCTGGCCCTGTCCGGCCGGGTGGCGCAGGGCACGATCCTCCCGGAGGGCTTCGGCCCGAAGCGCATCGGCGCGGCCCTGGAGCGGATCGGCGCGATCGGCGAGCACGAGCTGGTGACGTTCACCCACCTGTACATCGGCGACGACGTGGCGGCGGCGACCGGTCCGATCGTGGCCGACACCGCCCAGTTCCTGAAGGTCACGCCTGACGAGGTGACACTGGCCGCCGGCACCGCCGAGGAGGCCGCGGCTCAGGTCAAGGGGCTGTGGGCGGCGGGCGCCGGCACGGTGGCGGTCCGCCCGATCGGCTCCGACCCCCTGTCCCACGTCGATCGGCTGCTGTCGGCTCTGTAGTTCCTGTACGGGTCCCGCTCGCGGGCGGAGGACGTACCTTCGGCCGGGAAGTTCGCCGGCGGTGCGGGAGACGTACCTTCGGACGTAAGGCTCGCGGGCGGCGGGGAAGCATGGCCGAATGGCGGATGCGGATTGACCGGTCGGCCGATTCTTCGGCTTCGCCGACAAGCCACGATCGCCATATGAGAAGAAATGTGGCGCTAGCGGCAGCTACGGCCGGCCTGGTCGGAACCATGGGGTTGACCGGCTGCACGCTGAACGCCGAGCAGGTGCACTCGGCGCGCGCCTTCCCCCACACCGGCGGCACCCTGACCATCACCTCCACCCTCGGCGGGCTCAGGATCCTGCCGGGCACCGGCGGCGAGGTGCGGGTGGACCGGTGGCTGCGCGGCAAGGCCGCAGGGGACGGCCACTCCTCGTGGACCCTGGAGAACGGCACCCTGCGCCTCGACGCCAACTGCCAGATGATCGTCGGTGACTGCGGCGGCCGCTACCACATCCGTGTGCCGCCCGGCATCCGCCTGGTCATCGACGCCGGAGACGACGGCGTCATCCTCGACAAGATCACGCACGACGCGGACGTGTCCGCCGAAGGCGCGATCAGGCTCTACGAAACCACGGGCAAGCTCCGCCTGGCCGGCGGGGACGGCATGGTCGCCGGGAACGGCCTCCGGTCGACTGACGTCAAGGCGCTCACCCGTTCAGGAACGATCAACCTGACGTTCGCCGTACCCCCTGCCAGGTTGGACGCGCGTTCCAGCGAGGGCCAAGTGACGGTGAACGTCCCCAAGGACGAGTACGCGATCACCGTCAAGAGCAAGGAAGGCCGGGCGCGCTCCGAGCTCAAGAACACCAAGAGCTCCCGGACCATCGTCGCCAGAAGCACCTCCGGAGACGTCCGCATCACCGCGAACCCGTCGTGACGCCACCCCGAGCCGAAAACAACGTAACTGGGTTTACGCTAAATAAGGTAAGTCCAGTTACGCTAACTTCGACGGATGGGGGACCGCATGCACAAGCCGGCCGACATCGTAGGCAGGGATCGTCAGTGGCGCGTGCTGGAGCGCTTCCTGGTCGAGGGGGGACGGGACGGACCCCTGCGCCTGGGGCTCGTGTCCGGCCGCCGTCGCACTGGCAAGACGCAGCTGCTGTCCGCCGTCTGCGACGAACAGGGCGGCCTCTTCATCACCAGCGTGCAGGACGAGGGCGATCTGGCGGCCAGGCGCAGGTTCGCGTCCGCCATCGCCAGGCATGCGGGGCTGGGTGATGCGGTGCGTGGGGAGCCGGAGTCATGGGAGCGCCTGCTGAGGGCTGCCATGGAGACCGCGGCGCGGGTCGCCCCGGAGGGCCGTCCACCGTTGGTGGTCATCGACGAGTTCCCTTACCTGCTGGCGAACGCTCCTCAGCTCCCGTCGCTGATCCAGCACCTCTACGACGGTTCGCAGCAGGGCCACGGCCCCACAGGCCGCCTCATACTCTGCGGATCCGCGCTCAGCGTCATGCACGACCTGCTATCCGGCACCAAGCCTTTGCGCGGGCGCGCCATGCTCGATATGCGCCTCAACGCGCTGGACTTTCGCGAAGCCGCCCAGCTGTGGGACATCCACGATCCGGCGACCGCCTTCCGCGTACACGCATGCGTCGGTGGCATCCCCGGCTACCGCCCTCTGATGACCACTACCCCGGCAACAGCCGACGGCTTCGACGGCTGGGTGATGGACAACCTCCTGGCGGTCGACGTCAGCGTGTTCACCCGCACAGAGGTCGACTATCTCCTGCGCGAGGACCCGCGCATCACCGCACGCTCCCTCTACTACGACATCCTCAGCGCTGTCGCGCAGGGAGCGCACACACCAGCCAAGATCGGAGCGGCGATCGGCCGCGATGGCAACTCCGTTCGCCACCCCATCGGCGTCCTGCGGTCGGCCGGATATCTCCACAGCGCGCACGACCTGCTGCGGCAGCGGAAACCGACGATCTCGGTGTGTGACCCGATCATCCGGTTCGACCGCCTCATCACAGCCCCCGATCTCGGCCGACTCGAGCTGGGACGCGCAGAGCCGGTGTGGCGGGCGGCCGCCCCGGCCTTCCGTTCCAACATCCTCGGCCCGCATTTCGAAGAGCTCGCCCGCGACTGGGTGCACCGCTTCGCCCCGGACGAGCTCGACCGGCCGACGGGATTCGGCGAAGTCGGCTTCGGCAGCGTTCCGGACAACGCGGGACGGGCGAAGCACGACATCGACGTGATCGCCATCGACGGCAGGCGGGTCAGCCTCATCGGCGAGGCCAAGGCGACGCTCGCCCGCCGTGGGCTCCCTGATCTCGAACGGCTCGACGGCGTCCGCGCGCTGCTCGCGCGGGAGGACTACGACACCGCCGAGACGATCATCGCCCTCTTCTCGACGACCGGATTCACCCCGGACCTGGTCCGGACGGCCGCCTCCCGTGA
The DNA here is from genome assembly GCF_035920485.1 of Nonomuraea glycinis. GTDB lineage: Bacteria > Actinomycetota > Actinomycetes > Streptosporangiales > Streptosporangiaceae > Nonomuraea > Nonomuraea glycinis. Next base: position 4,265,506 of record NZ_CP109166.1, on the reverse strand, counting down.
CAACACCGAACTCGTCGATCTGAAGCGGTTGTACGGCCAGGGTTGATCATGCGTGACCATTGTCGCCAGAAGCACCTCCGGAGACGTCCGCATCACCGCGAGGGGGACTCTCAGGCCCTGCCCTCAGTCGTTGTCGCCGTCCTGGTCGTTGTCCTGGTCGTTGTCCGGGGCCTGGGTGTTGACCACGTCCGGGTCGTCGTCACCGTCGTCGCCTCCGCCGCCGCACGCGCCGGTCAGACCTAGAACGGCCACCATGGCAGCGGCGGCCAACATCGTCTTCCGGCCGGTCGTTCTCATCATGCGTACCTCCACAAATCTCAGGGGGACCTTGAGGACGCCCGACCACCTTGTATCCCGCAGCAAGACGATCTAACGCACAGCCCCGATCCCGCCCGCGGGAGGCGATCGCCCCTTACCCGTAGAGCCGGTCAAGGTCGACCACGAGGATGCGGGGATCGTGCTGCGCGACCGTACGCAGCTCATCGGTAAAACCCGATCCGCTGTAGCACGCCAAGACGGTGTCCCCGGTGTCGTATCCCTTACCTCTCAACAGGTCTCTCGCCCTGGCCAGGCGCTGGACGTGGTGAGCGCCCATAACCTCTCCCCACTTCGTCTCACCGAGGGAGAGAACTCGTCGCGGCCGCCCGGACTCCTGGGGGGCGAGAACCGCCACGTCGATCTCGATCTGAGTGCGGTTCTCCGGATCGGCCACCACGCCGGAGCCGACCTCGGCCGGGAAGCCCCCATAGAGGCTCTCATCGGCATGCAGGGCGAAGTCTCTGCATAGCGCTTCGAAGTGCGGCCCGACGACTTGGGCGAGAAAGGTGGGCCGCATGGATTCCCACACGCTCTCGGCGCGGTGAATCTCCAACTCCGGCCACCGCCGCCGCATGATCGCCTCATAGAAGGTGATCAGCGGCTCCACAATGCGGTAGCGTGCACGCCCGGATCGGAACAGGTCCGGCTCGCGGGTGATGAGCGCGCAGTCCTCGAGAACGTTGAGCGGATGGGTGATCTGATCCGACTTGCGCCCGACATAGTTTGCTATGCCGCCATTAGTGGCGTTACCGGATGCAATGGCCGCCAGCACCGAATGGTAGATGGCAGGGTCGCGAATCTCGGACTCCTCCGCCAGGAGATAGCGCGCTTCGCGGAAGAGCGGCGTCTGAGGGTTGAGCACCGTCCGGCACACCCAGGAGTCGAAGTCGGCAGCATCCACGGGTCTATCCCCCTGCGTGAACTCGTAACGATAAGCCGGAGTGCCACCGATGACAGCGTGCACGAGTACCGCCAGCCGAGGATCCGCGATGCCCCAGAACCGCGATGCCTCGCGATAGCGGAACGGATGAATGACCAGCTCAAGCCCCGCTCTTCCGCGCAGCGGGGCCTGTCCCGCCAGCAGGTTCCCCATGACCGACATGGCCGAGCCGCACAGCACCAACCGGACCGGACTCTCCCGGCCGCTGCCTCCTGGGCCGAGCTCTCGCTGGATGATGGACGGCAACGCGGGCGAGGCTCTGGTCAAGAACGGGAACTCGTCAATGATCACCGGCACTCGCTGATCGCGGATGACGCGGAACATGTACGAGATCGCGTCGTTCCAGTCACGGAAGGGAAAGTCGGCGACCTGGTGGGTGTACCGCGTCAGGGAGTCGTTGAACAGCCTGAGCGATTCGGCCTCGGTCGCCTCGGTGGCGGCGAAGTACATGCCACCGGTTGTTTCGGCGAGAGCCTGTAGCAGGAAGCTCTTCCCCTGCCGCCGCCTGCCGGACACCACACCCAGAGTCGCGCCGGTCTGCTGCGCCGACGCGGCCCCACCGAGCACGAACCGGGTCAGACCCTGCCACTCCCGGGCTCTGTCGAAGACATGATCCGGCTTCCCCGTCATCAGCACTCCAAGGATACAGAAGTACAGTTCCCAGAAGTATACTTCTGTTTTTACATCGTCTCTACTACCGGGGTCATCAGGGAGACGATCGGGGCCAGGCCGCGGTCGTCGAGGGTGCCGTTGAGATCGCCCAGCACAATGACCTTGTCCAGCCGTTCCGCGGCGATGGCCGCGCCGAGGGCGGCGGCGCTCTCGTCCCTTCTGCCGGAGGCGAAGCCGTCGGGCAGGACCAGGCGGACCGAGGGCAGGTGCGCGACGTACACGGCCACCTCGCCGGACGGCAGTCGTACGGTGGACCGCAGAGCGCGGTTCCGGTCGGCTTCGACGCCCGCGGGTCTGATGTCCACCGGCCGGGCGGCCGGTGAGGGGATGTCGGGACCACAGCCCTACGGTGCCCACGACGGCGTGGTGCGCGTAGCCGGACGCGAGGGCTGCCCGGTAGGTGGGCAGCGCGTCAGGGATCAGTTCTTCGAGAGCGATCAGGTCGGCTCCGGCTTGGCCGAGCGCCGTGACAGCGCCAGGCCGAGCAGCGCGGGAACGGCCAGACCGAGCCAGGGCAGGAACGTCTCCAGCAGGCTGCCGAGATCGCCCCACCTGAACAGCGAGATTGTTCGGCTTCAGCAGGTGCGCAGCATGTTGAGCAGGGCCGCCTTCTCCTTGCGGGTCACGAAGAGCCGGTAGTGGCGTTTCACGGTGATCCAGGAGCTCGCGTACCGGCACCAGTGGGCGCGGCGTTGCGGGCGCCAGCTCTGCGGGCCCTGGCCGCCTTTGGCGATGTTGGCGGAGTGGCTGACGGTGAGCAGTTCGGGGCGGGTGAGATCGTTGGCGAAGGCGCGCCGCTTGGCCGTGCTCCACCGCTTGGCGCCCGACCGCCAGGCGTACGCGAGCGGCACCACATGGTCGACGTCCACGCGCTTCTCGCTCTTCAGCCGCTTGCCGTCGTACGCGCTGTACCAGAGCCCCTTGACCGGGTGGCAGGCGGCGTTCCGGCGGATGCGCCGCCCGTCGCGGGCCAGGACCGTCTCCCGGGTGTTGCAGCTGCCCTTGTGCGGCGCCCATCGGGGCTGGAAGCGCTTACGACTGTAGCCCCGGATGGACAGCGGTCTGGCGACCTTGAGCTGCGCCAGCATCCGCCGGCCCTGGGCCGCGGTCTCGGCCTGCGATCGCTTACGGGGCTCGGCCGCCGCCCGTGGGGCGGCGATGGCCGCGGTGATCGGGATGACCACGAGCGTGAGTAAGGCGACGTGCGCGGCCCGTCTCAGGAAGATCATCGTTTCGCCCATGCCCAGCGTCATCCCCACCGGCGACGACGATATTCAGACCACCTGCGTGTACGCCCCCAGACGGCGATGCATAACAACCGAGATGACCGGGATCGCGCAGTTAATTCACCGGCTCAACCTCCGGCCCCGGGCCGGGCCAGGACTCCCTCGACGAGGACGCGCCGCTACTCGCTCAACGAAATCCGGATCGGTGAGCGCGGTCGCCGCCACTTCCGCGGCGTCCCGCAGATCGAAAACAGCTCGATCAGCACGACGGGTGGCGGCTACGCTTTCGGCCGTCTCACATCACTTCGCGCTGCTTCTGTACGCCCATGGAACGGCGACCGAGCCTGGAGGAAGCGACAGTGGCCATGCCGAAGAAAGGCTCGCGGCTCATCACTGTCGACGGCGCCGTCTACCGCTGGCGGATCCGCTACCGGCCGACCTACTGTCAGGGCAATGGGTGGACCCCGCTCCGCTTCGCCGTCGAACGAGCCGAGGAGCCGGAAGGCGTTCTCGTGGTGTCGCTCCCCTTCGCCCGGCCGGACAACTGGCTGGGAGAGCGAACGATCGCCGTCCGTCCTCTCCTCGTCGCCGGGTGCATCCGACGAGCCCTGGAAAAGGGATGGAACTCGGGGGGTCCCGGATTCACCCTCACCGTCACTGAGAACGAACTGACCGAGTTCCTGGGCGAACCGCCTCAATACTTGATCCCTTTTCTCTGGGGCATGATCCCGGAAGGCGGCGACATCAAAGACCTCCCTCGGGCCACCCAGATCTGGAGCCGAGACAAGCGGAGCGCCGACCAGGAACCTTCTGACCTGTAGAGCCAACAAGGGATCTGGCGCGACGATCCGACCTGAATCGGCTCGTCGCGCCAGGTTGGAGCCATGTACGTAGCGGCGACCATAGAACTCGGCAGAGACAACGAACAGCCGAGGTAGTCACGACGCTGACTTTCGGGGCCGGGATCAGCAGACGATCAGAATGCTTCTCCACGCGAAGCCGCTCCGGGACTCCGCGTCATCGTCGGAGGCGAGTCGGGTGTGGGGGACACCGCTGGTGTTGGAATTGTTGAACAGGTGCCCGCTCTGCCCGTTCGCGTACCACTTGTAGGACCCGCGGTAGCTGATGGTGTGGCTCCCACAGCCCTGGATACCTTGTGAGTTTCCGCTGAAGCCCGGCCCCGAGTACGCGACGAAGGTCGACGTCGCGGAGAGCACGAGCCGAGCGGGGGCCGGTGCGGCGCCGGCCGGGGACGCAATGGCCACCGGGGTTGCGATGGCTGCGGCCCCGACCAGCGCCAGGAAGGTTGCCCGCAGTGGGGTCCGTGATCGGGGGCGCCGCAGAAGAGAGTTCGCCATGTGAGTCGATCCTCCTTGAACTGGAAGGTGCAGCGGTCTGCTGTCTGTCTATCGCCGCATTCCTGTTCGCTGTCGGTGGCGCCCGCCGAACAAAACAAATGACGAACAAACGTCCCAGGTGAAGAACGGTTCGACCAGCTCTACGGGCGCACACTCGACGTCACGATTCATTGCCGATCCGCGACGGGCATTTCCGGCTGGGGCCGTGGTGACAACTCACAAGAACGGCTGCCGTCGGACCGGGCGCTTCTGCCCGACGGCTCAGGGACCGGCTACCCCGACTTGATCGACATACCGGCGCCATACCGGCGCTCGCTACGCTGACGGGCCCGTACTTGATCATGTTTGAAGGAACTCTCGTGACCCGTCTCGCGCTGGTGACCGTCTTCGCCGTGCTGCTGTCGATGATCCCCGGCGTGTCTCACGCCAGGGTTCCGGGCGCGCTGGGCACGGCGGGCAACCTCATGCGTGAGGAGCAGCCGCGCGCCGACGGGATCAGGCACGTGGACACCAAGGCGATCGTCGCGGGACTGAAAGCACTCAACGCGAACACCTACGTCTATCCGATGGCCGGCGACAACGTGCACTGGACCGACCTGCGGGATGAGTTCCTGCCCGCGGCGGCCGCCGCCGGGATCGACGTCTGGGTGCTGGTGTACTCGCCGAGCCAGGAAAGCTGCTGCGTGTCCCGGCCGTTCAAGCACGACTACGTTGCCTGGTCCCGCGAGATCGCCACCCTCGCCAAGAGCCACCCGAACCTGGCCGGCTGGACGGTGGACGACTACGCCTACGACCTCAAGACGTTCACCCCCGCCTACGTCGGACAGATGCGGTCAGTGGCCAAGGCGATCAGCCCCGCGCTCAAGTTCGTCCCGACCGTCTACTACGCCCAGTTCACTGACGCGTTCATCACCGAGCAGATCCCGCTGGTGGACGGCGTGGTATTCCCCTTCCGTGACGAGCCGTACCGGGACACCTCATGGTCGTGGAGCCTGTCGTACCAGGTGCAGCAGCTCGCCAAGCGGCTGCCCGGCACCGAGGTCTACTTGATGCCCTACGCCTACCCGCTGAGCCACGCCGCTCAGAAGCCGACGGTGTCCTACGTCGAGGCGGTCACCAAGAAGGGCGTCGAGCACGTCCGTAGCGGCGAACTCGCCGGGGTCCTGCAGTACAAGCTCCCGTTCGTCTCCCGCGACCAGGCATGGACGCGCCCCGCCGCGGACAACCTGGCCCGCACGGGCGACGGGCGGCTGAGCTTCGTCGTCCAGAAGCAGACAGCCACCAAGGCGGGCATGTCGTGTGGCGCGACGCGGAACACCGTCCTGACCTCAGGGGCGGCCAAGCGGGCGGTGAGCTTCTGGCACCGCGACGGCCGCGGGCCGGGGCATCCGGCTGGGTACCACATCAAGCAGCTCCTGCTCAACGGCAAGGTGGTCTGGGAGCGGGACGTCACCGCCGACGCGGCCGGCACCTGGGTGAAGGCGACGGTCGACTTCACGGCCAAGCTGAGCGGGACGACGAGCGCGACGCTGCAATGGCGCCTGTACGAGCGCAAGGGCGTGAGTGACTACGTCATCGACGTCAGCGTGGACGACATCGCACTCACCGGCCTGACGATGAGCGACCCCGGCGTGGAGAACGCCGCCGTCTGGACGCCCACCCTGGCTCGCCAGGGCGGTGCGGTCTACTGCTCCGCCCAGGTCTACCACGAGGACTACGGCGCCGACCTCGGCGCACGCATCGCCAAGCTGTATGCCGCCGGGTGAGCTTTTGAACTCACTGCTTATCCGGAAGACGGGAAAGCCCGAAGCGATTGCCCTCACCTGTTCCTCGGGAGAAGGCGTCGATCCGCGCTATAGCGCGCGAGCTGAGCCGTGCGCCCTCGGCCCCCAGCCGAAAGATCCGCCGCGACCGGCACCCGTCTCCCGCCGCTACCGGCCGTACGCGGCTCAGGCCCGCGCCGACCTCCCCCCAAGCAGCCGCGCGATGTCCGCAACCCCGGGCCCGGTGACGCCCGCACCACCGGCAGATGCGTCACAGGTGCGCGTTTTACGCGTTCGGGTCCCAGTCTGCGAGCTGCTCCATCGGCTCGGTGTCGCCGGTGGTCTCCAGGCCGTCGAGCGGGACGCGCTCGTAGAAGTAGAGGACCAGTTCGCTCGCTGTACCTCGCATCGCCATGTCGCCCGGCTCCGCGTCGGCGGCGAGGTCGTCGCAGCGGACGCCGTCGGCGTTGAGGGTCAGGCGCCAGGAGCGGCCCTCGGTCGTGTGCAGGTCGATGGTCGCCGGCTTGAACGGCCAGGGGACGGTCGTCGCCGAGACGGTCGTCAGGAACTCGTCGACGCCCTCGACCGCGACGTCCGTCGGCAGCGGCTGTGCGGCCCCCTGGGTGAGCTGGGCGTCGTAGGTGTGGACGGCGATCTCCTGGATCTGGTGCCGGGCCACGGCTCCGCTGGTCTCCGGGGCCTGCGAGCGGCCCCACCAGGTCCAGCAGCCGCGGTCCGGGCCGGCCTCGCGCATCGCGTCCAGCATGAGCTCGGTCGACTCGGCGAGCCAGGCGTCCAGTGCCTCGCGATCGCGGGGCGCGGTCGGGGCGCCCTTCGGGTCCGTCCTCGCCGGGGGCTCAGCGCCCGGGCCCGCCGCGACGATGGCGGCCTGGCGGCGGCGGCCGTCGCCGAGGTGCTGCGCCAGTTCGCGCAGCGTCCAGTCCGGGCAGGCCGGGACCTGGACGTCAAGGTCGGGGGCGGACGCGATCGCGGCGCGGAACGCGGCCGAGCGGTCTTCGATCAGCCGCAGGACCTGGGGGAACTCCAAGATGTTGTGCACGCCGGTTGTGTATCACGGCGCTCCGGCCGCCGGGTAGCGAATATTTCGCACGAACGCGTCAACAGCCGGGCGGAGCGCCGGCGCCGAAGCCGTCCTGAAACTCCGCACGCTGCTCGCCAACGGCGACTTCGACCACCAGGCGAGATGCCGCGGTCTGTCGGCTGATGGCCCTGGGAGCAATCCGCGACGCCGTAGCCTCGGAGAGAAGCGAAGCGCCCTCGGCAAGCTTGGCGCTGCCCTCGGATAGGTTACGAAGCCCACCGCCCCGGCACGTCATCGCGCAGGTGCGCTCTCCCGTTTGACCGTCACCCATCGATTGGACCGCCATGTCCCGGATCACCGAGGGCAAGAGGATGTGCTCGGCGGCCAAGACCCGCTCTGCCAAGCTCTCTGGATCGTCTCCGGGGAAGACGGGGACCTCTCGACGAGCAACGATGGGGCCTTCGTCATATTCGGCCGTCACAAGGTGAACGGACGCCCCAGACATCATCTCGCCTGCCGCCAGGACGGCCCGGTGAACATGCAGACCGTACATCCCGCGCCCACCGTACTTGGGGAGGAGCGCGGGATGAATGTTTCGCACGCACAACCTGCTGTTCCGCTGGATGGCCATCGCCCTGCTCCGCCAGCGGATCCAGTGGCTCGCGGAGCCCGTTCCTGGCGAGAAGTCTCCCTGGGCATCGGCACCCGAACCGAAGCCATTCGGGAGATCACCGGCTCAGGATAGAAACTAAGGCGTAAGCCAAAGCTGGTACATTCGTTGAAAAATCGGTCCGACCGGCGTGCCGTCACCGTGCGTCTGGGATGTGACCACGACCCATTTGTCGTATTGCCGAGTATGGTAGGTTCCGTTGTTCTCCCAAGCGACCTGGACCCTGTTGTTCCCGGTCGAGAGTCGCCTGACTCCGTGGAGTTCGTAGGCGATCGTCCCCGGATTCGCGAAGCACGTGACGCCGTTCTGGTGCTCGATTACGACGAGATCCGTGCGGTTGTTGCACTCGGTGGTGTTCGTCGCGAACGCGGGAGTGGCGGTGACGAGAGGTAAGAGGAACGCTGCGGATGCCGCAACGACGGCTTTCTTGAAAACTTTCACGGTATACCCTTTCGGCGCTGGTCGCGTATATTCACTGCCTTGATCACACCATGTGATCGCGGCTGTAAATTTACTACAGCTTTGCCAAAGCCTGATACAGCGGATCGCAACCCCACATTGGGACATCGCCGGCGGGCAGGGACCGACTGCCAGGCCACACCCTGGCCCGTGGCCGTCTACGGCAACCAGTCGAAGCGCGGCCGGCCATCGGGCGTGCCATCCCGTACCGCTAAGGTGTCGCGAACACGGAGATCATCTTGTCGCGATCAGCCCGACTCGCCTGGGCAGCCGCCTTAGCCGCCGCCGCGTACCCGACCTGGAGCATCTGGCAAGTCGAGTACGGGTCCTCCGCTATGGTCCAGAGCTGCGTGGGGCTGTACGACCAGGGCGGTTTCGGCCTCACCGGACTGGCGTCGGCACTCCTGGGGGACACCTACGAGATCGCGAACCTGGCCGTCGCATGGGGTGTGCCCTCGATCCTCGTCCTCACGGGGTTCCTGAAGCCGGCGGTCACCGGCCGCCGGGTGGCCGGCCCGCTCGTCCTTCTCGCGATCGTCGGACCGGCCGCCCCTACGTACGTGGCCGAGGACGGCTGCTCGACGATCCCCGTGCTGAGCGGCGAGTGGTTCGCGACCGTGGCGAGCGCCTACGGGCCTGCGGAGTCGGCTCTCCTGCTCTCGGCGTTGCTGGTGCTGCCGGCCTCCCAGAACGTGAGGGACGCATGGCCGAGTGGGTGGGCCGGGCGCCGGGCGGTGGCGTTCACCTTCGACTACCTGGTCTTCGTCGCTTTCCTGGGTCTCTTCGAGGGCGGGTTCAGCAGCTTGGACTACGGCCTCTTGAACTGGCTCAGGGCCAACGCACCGGCATCGCTGCTCATCGCCGTACCCGCGTTCCTTTACGTGCTGACGGGACGGACGCCCGGCAAGCGGCTCATGCGTATCCGCGTTGTCTCCGCCCGCACCGGCCACTGGCCGGGCTGGCGCAGGGCCGCGATCCGCGCGCTCGTCTTCCCTGTCCTCGTCTGCGTGCCAGAGTACGGGCTGGTCGTGCTCCTGGTGGACGGCCTGTGGTCGGTGGCCGACCCGGCCGCTCGCACCTTGCACGACCGCCTGGCCGGCACTCGGGTCCTCCACGACCGGCCGTCGACGAAAGCCCTTGGCTGACCGTCCACGCCGGAGAAGACCTGTGGTGGCGAAAGCCGTGGGGTCGTTGCGGAGACTGCCCTTGAGGAAGGTCTGCCCGCCGGCGGTACATAGCGCGTACACGATGTCGCCGCAGTCGCAGGTCCACGCCTTCGCCCGGCATCGCGTCGTGCTGTCTGCCTCCAGTCATGTGAACGATGTGCAGTTGTCGTCCGGCGGCGGGACGTGGGGGGCTGGGCACGGGGTCATGTGGCAGGTGTCTCTGGTGCGAAGGGCAGGAGGGCCCAGACTGTCCGGCCGTGTTCGTCACCGTGGACGCCCCAGCGCGTCGTCAGTTGATCGACCAGGTGGAGTCCGCGGCCGTTCAGCTCATGTTCATCGACCTGCTGCAGGTGTGGGCTGGATGGGCCGCCTTCGTCCAGGACGGCGAGGATCAGCAGGTCCCGGCCTGCGTGGACGGTCACGCCGAAGCGCCCGCCCGCCCCGCCGCTGCGAGAGTGCCGTATGGCATTGGTAGCCAGTTCAGAAACGACGATTTCGGCGATGTCGGCTTCGGGGCGGTTGGCTAGGTAGTTCGTGACGAACCGGCGCACTTCGCGAATCTGGGTGCGGACCCCGGGAAAGTTTCGGCACCACGAATGAAGCTCTTTGTGGTGGTTTGATGTGCGATCCACGCCGATCCGCCCTCGCGTTTATGCAGGTCAAAGCCCTACTACTAGCCATCAGCACTTAAAGTACTGATGCCATACTGCAAATACAAGCGACTTGGTGTACTTGCGCCGCACAATAAGTACTGGTCAGCTACACATGCAGCGAGCCCAGAGGAAGGTGCACATGTTCGGACTCATGGTGCGATTCACCTGCAAGGACGAGACGAGCGCCGCAGCATTCGACCAGCTCGTGCGTGAAACAATCGAGGCGATCCGCCAGCACGAGCCGGGAACGATCGTGTACGCCTCACACCGGGTGGACGGCCGGCCACTCCAGCGGATCTTCTACGAGCTCTATCAAGACCGCGCCGCCTTCGACGCCCACGAGCAGACCGAGCACACCAAACGGTTCCTCTCCGCTCGCGAACACCTGCTGGACTCGGTCGAGGTCGACTGGCTGGAGCTGCAGAGCGGAAAGGGCACGGCGTCGTGAGCACCGAATACCAGCGGGCGTTGGGCAGACGCATCGCCCAAGAGCGCAAGCGGCGCGGCCTGTCACAAGTGGAGCTGGCCCGGCTGGTGGACCGGTCGGTGGCGTGGATTTCGCAGGTGGAGCGGGGTGTACGCAAGGTCGACCGGATGTCGGTGCTGGAGAAGGTCGCCGAAACGCTCGACTTGCCGCTCTCCGAGCTGGCCGCCGAAGCACCGGTGGTCGCCGCCACCAACGACGAGGTACCCGGTACGGCAGGGCTGCGCCTGGTGCTCTCCGGTGCGCACTCCCTCAAGGCCATGCTGCACGCTGCGCCCGCGCCCTCTACCCAGCAGCTCAAGTCCCGGGTAGATCACGCTTGGGAGCTGACCCACGAAAGTCGCTACGACGACCTGGCCGACCTGCTGCGCGGCCTGGTGCCCACGTTGGAGAACGCCGTCCGCTCAGCCCCGGCCGAACGCCAGGCCGAGCTGTTCGAACTGCTCGCCACCACCTACCAGACCTGCTCGGCGTCACTGGCCAAACTCGGCGAGCCAGAAGCCGCGTGGATCGCCGCCGACCGGGCCATCGGCGCGGCCGAGCGCGCGGGCAACCCGCTGATGATGGCCGCCGGCGCCTTCCGGCTCGGCTTCGTCTTCCTCCGAGCACGCCACTTCGACCAGGCCGAGGAGACCGCCCGCACCGCCTCCGAGGCACTCCGGCCACTGGCCGATCAGCGCAAACCAGAGGCGATGTCCCTGTGGGGCGGCCTCACCCTGCAACGCGCCCTGGCCTCAGCCCAGCTCAATCAGGCCGACACCGCCTACGACCACCTGGCCGAAGCCCGCGAGATGGCCGAGCGTCTCGGTGACGGCCGCAACGACTACAACACCGAGTTCGGCCCGGCCAACGTCGCCCTCCACGAGGTTTCCATCGCGATCGAGCTGGGCGACGCCGGTCACGCCCTCCGGGTGGGGGCCATGATCGAAACGGCCACCCTGTCACATGAACGACGCGCCCGGCTGTATGTCGATCTCGCCCGCGCGCACGCCCAGCGACGTCAGATCGACGAAGCCGTGACCGCCCTGCTGGAGGCTGAGGCCATCACGCCCGAACAACTCCGCAACCACCGGGTCGTACACCAACTCGTCTCCGACCTGCTGACGATGCGGGATCCAGCCTCCCCTGAGCTACGCGGGCTGGCTGCGCGCGTGGGAGCGTAGTTTCTCCATTGAGGAGACCGAAAGCCGCGTCGACTACCGGCAGATCTCAACAGGCAGCCGTCTGGTGCCAGCGACTCGGCCGACCGTTCGAAGCTGACGAATCCGGGCCCAGTTACGCAGCCCTTGCGCGCCGCCAGGCGCGCCTTGGGAGACAGCCCGAGCGGAGCGAGGACCTTTGGGCGTAGGTGGCTCACCGCTCAGGTGGTCAGGGGTGGGGGCGGAGGGTGAAGCGGAGCCCCGTCTCCGGGAGGCGGGGATCCGCATGTCAACGCCTACTTCGACAACTGCCGGGCCAGCACCATGCGCTGGATCTGGTTGGTGCCCTCATAGATTTGGGTGATCTTCGACCCGTGATGCGATCACCTGCGACAACAGCTCGATCATGCGGCTGATCAGCGGCAACGCCTGCGGATATCTCGCATCACCTCTCGCTGGTTCCGGCACTCTCACGGAACAGCAACGGAACAAGGGCAGGGCATGGGAGCGGTCTGCGCAGATCCTTGGTGAGCGCCTGCTTGCAAACGGGAGCCAGGCACGCCGCCCAGAGGTCTTTCTCCTGACGAAGCAGCAGGTGGTGGCTGTTGATGAGTGCGGCTGTACGTCGGTGTTGCTGTACTTGGCTGTACAACAGCCGACGGTCCATCGACCGCTTATGCGGCGACAAGGCATCCCGCCGGGTCCGCTTCTGACCTGGTACGTGTGGACACTTCAAGAGTTCGAAAGTGGGCCGAGGTGAACATCGATAGACATCGACGTCCTCTTTCCAGGGACGGTAGACGCTATTATTGGACAGACGGACCAAGCCCCATACCTAAACGTCGCAAAGAGGTGCATCGGGATGATCTTGGCGTGGTTTCGAGATGAATGCTCGCATCGAACGTGGCGATGACTCCGATACAGGAATGCTTCGCGGAGTTCATCGCCAGAATATCGCTAGGCGAAATGGAGCGAGAGTCAATGCTTGCGAGAACCGGCGCGCTCATGGAGCACGTGTCTCGTGGCAGCGGAATCTCGGAGTGCATTATAACAGGCTCAATAGTCCGTTCTACCGCGATAAAACGATTCTCCGACGTTGATGTGATCGCCATTCTTGATCCCCTATTAGCCCAACAGCTCACTGTAGAATACTCCCTTGATTTGATAATTAAAGCGCTAAGCACTACGAGCTATGATGCAGGAGTATCCGGCGCTGCGGTATCCGTGTCCCTTGCTGGCGATTTCTGCGTCGACTTTCTACCTGCTTTTGACCGCAGGGATCAACATGGCAACCGATACTTTGACATCCCCAGGAATGATCGAAAAGGGTGGCTGAGGTATCGCCCAGAAGACCTGTCTCGCCGTGTCTCTTCCGCCGCGCAAACTTGCGGCCCCGACTTCAAGAAATTAGTTCGATCAGCCAAGTGGTGGGCGCGCATAAATAGGCAACCGATTGCTTCATATGAGCTCGAATTGATTGCTTGCGACACGTTTGCGGCAGGGCTTCCCGAACTACCGCGAGCCGTCGCGGAGTTCTTTCGCAATGCTGCTTCATGCCTGGGATCACAAGTGCACGTCAAGGCCCCCGGCCTCAAGGGTGCAAGTGATGCGGCAAGGCAAGCTTGCGAGCTACAGGATATAGGGGACATGGTAAGATCTACCTCTCTATGGAGGAGGCTTTTTGGTGAGCAGTTCCCCATTATTGTCGACCGAGATCATCTCCATAGCTAATGCGGAGCTTACAAGAGCTTCTAAGGGCTATCGCTTAAGCCGTCAGCTGCAGTTGGCCACCTTTGTGTTGGGCGTCAGCTCCATTCTGATACCCAATACTTATACATACATTCCGGCGTTGCTAGCGTTGATTACCCAGGTGACTTCATGGATCTCACGGCATAAAGCCGGTCAGCTTCATGGTGTAGGTGACGAGGGCAGAATGCGCGGTCTTCTGCTAGATGCGCTGGGTCGATCCTCAGAAAAGCTGGATTTGAGTAATTGGCTAAGCCGCGTCAGCGAGAAGAGTCGTGGGACCGCTAAGTCGTCTGCGGACCCGAACTACTTTGCGAGCGGCGCAAGTGCAGGGGTACAACGACTCTGTGAACATATGCAGGAGAACGCATTCTGGGGAAAGTGTCTATACAAAGCCACCGCCGCCCGATATACGAATATAACACTCTGGTTTTCGGCGATTGGCGCTCTGGCTGTTCTTGTCGCAATCCCGCTCGCTTCCAATCAGAACCTAATTATTGCGCGCATTTTGGTGGCAGTACTAGCATCTGGAGCTGCTGTTACTCAGGTAAGCGAGATACTCTCCTGGAGGTCCGCTGAGGCCAAAATCGAGACATTGGATCGTCGTTTAGAGAAGCTCGCTGTATATAGCGAGGATGAGCTAAAAACAGTACGACTCGATGCTCTCTTGGCGGTCTATGGCGACTATTGTGTTGCCACTGCTACAGCGCCACCGATTCCGGACCTCCTGTATCACCGAGAACGCGCCCGCTTGAACGATCTATGGAAGCAGCGCATCCAATAGTCTCCCTGACCTCATGACAGCCTCTGGCCACATCCCCCACTGGTGAGCCCGACACACACTCGCAAAGGTTGTCTGATACCCGGGCGCGCACGCGGGCGGAGAGTTGGGAGGAGTAATCCCCCAGAAGGGAGCTAAACCATTCTGGCACCTGGATGCCGGCCCAGCTTGCATGGCCGATCGAGGACGGCGTGTATGCCGATTGCGCGGACAACTGCGCGGGAACATCGCTGTTAGCGATATTGTCACTTCAGCGCATGGTCACCCGGTGCGCAAGGGCATTGTAGCCATGGCCTCTCCTCCATGCCTGCTGTACAGCAGGCCCAAGCCATCAGGCTCGATGACAAGGACCGACGAAGTCGATTCGCGGCAGTCGATCGCCCAAACCGCATTCGGCGAGGACCGAAGTCAGCGATCGTCCGGCCTCAGCCGAATACTTGATTACAGGTGAAGCGGAGGGCCATGGTCGAGGGCCGACGCTACTGCTCAAGACGCCGTACAGGACGATCTCAGGCTGTGCCAGGCGACGTTGCTGTACTTCCTTGCTGCACAGCAGACCACAGCAACCCGCGTATCCGGTGGCAAGCCGACCCGGAGCGCAGGGTCTCCATGTCCTAGCACCCGAAGCGACGCGACAGCCAGAGCATCCGCTCTCAGGCGTAAGACCTGCAAGCAACCATCACCATACAAGGGAGCATCACGGCACTTTTGGTGAAGTCAGGGCAAACCCTGCACGCGGCACCTAGCCTGGTCCGCGTAGAACGTGGCGCTGGAGGGCAACCTTGCTGGACCGTGACAACCTTCAGTCGTTCAAAGCGGCCCTGTCGGCCGCTCTGCGGACGACCAATCAGGCCGATGACGCCTTGAGTGATCGCTTTGTCGAGCTTCGCCCCGGCACGGTGGCCACACTTGAGTCAGCCGTCAACCACCTGGTCACAGGCCGTCGAGGCGTCGGCAAGTCCACGACACTCGCTGTTCTTCAGCGGCGGGCAGAGGAACGCGGCGCCCGGGTCATCTTCGTAGACGTAGAGACACACAAGTCTCGTTCCTACCCTGATGTCCTAATCGAGATCATCATCGACATCCTCCAGGAGATCGAACCCCAAGGGTGGAAAAAGCCGCAGCGACAGCTTCGCCGAAAGGTTAAGGAGTTGCTCACCGTCCTTGATGCTCTCCGTAGGGCTGGCGCTGAGGTCACGCAAAGCATTGAGAGCGATGAGGCGCGGACAAGTGACATAAAAGTTAGCCTGCGAGGCGGCGTGGCCAAGCAGTACGCGAAGTTGAGCGCATCGGTTGCAGGCTCAAGGTCTAGACGAACGAAGACTTCGGAGACCTCCACACGAACACGTCGCAAGGAGGATTTCCTGCGCGACCTAGCTCCTGCAATCGCGCAAGTTCTGGAGGGCGCCGCTAATCTCGAAGGGCGGAAGGCTCTCCTGGTCGTACTCGACGACTTCTACTTCATTGCCAAAGAAAAGCAGCCACTCGTCCTGGACCACCTTCATGGTATTACGAAACGAAGTAACGTCTGGTTGAAAATTGGCAGTGTTCACTCAAGGACGCAGTCATTCGCTGATGGCGACCCTCCACTCGGAATGCAGCCGCCGCACGACCTTCAGCACCTCTCTCTTGACGTTGGCCTGGCGGACTTCGCAACAGCGCAGACCTTTCTTGAAGAAGTTACAAACGGGGTGCTTGCCCCTGCCGGATTCAAGGTCAAGGATGTTCTTACGCCGACGGCGCGTGAGCGAGCAGTGTTGATCGCTGGCGGTGCCGTTGCTCGCGACTATTTTGACCTTCTTATCGCGGCGGCCGATGCCGGATGGGAGTCCTCCCAGCGAGGTGAGGGGAGCAATGATCCCTTTGCCATTGGTGCTGAGAACGTCCAGGCAGCTGCGGGGCTGCGTCTCCAACGCAAGCAGACCGATCTACGCAATGATGCTGGAAGAGATGCCCCGACTCTTGAATCTCGATTCGACGATCTTGTGAAGTTCGTCCGAGATCGCGATACCTTCTTTTTTCTTGTGCGTCGCGAGCACATGGATACTGGCTGGGGGCGGGAGATTGTCGAACTCGAAGACCTTAGATTCGTTCACCGGATCATGACCACGAGGCCGAACACGGCGACGTGGCGCGGCGTAGAGACGGTCGTATTTATGGTGGACTTCGCTGCTCTCGTACAGAGGCGTATGCGCAAAGCTCCGGTGGAATTCTGGAAGGTTGGGAAGTCTGACGAGCTAAGGCGTGCCGAATGGGTCTATGAGCCAAACTGGACTGAGTCTTCAGCGAAGGGCAAAAAGGGAAACGGCGGCGGCGAGGTCTCAGAAGAAGTGGAATTGCCTTTCGAGTAAGCTCCTCAGCTACACTCGCCCGGCTGCGTGCTGCCACTGCAAGGCCGACCCTTCGAGGCACCATCTAAGCTCGCTGGCTGGGGCATCTGGAGACCTCCAACTCGGCGTTGAAGAACGCGCGGGCGGCGCTGGCCGCGACCGGCCGAAGAGCCGCAGCGCGGCCAGCCCGCCACTACTACGCCAGCGTCATGCTGGCCGGCGGCGTCTCGGTCAGGGAACTCGCCAAATACCTTGGACACGCTGACCCGGGCTTCACCCTCCGTGTCTACGCCCATATGATGCCCGGCTCCCACGACCGCGCTCGCAAGGCCATCGATGACCGCATGCCTCGTCCTCACGCTATCGGTCAGGGCGGCCTCGATTAGGCGTCGCTGCTCGGAAGCGTCTCCGTCTCCACCTGTAAACCGATCGCCTGAGCCTGCGCGATCAATACCGAGTAACGCTCCAAAAGTGCGTCTCGCTGCGAACGGAGATGCTTCCGCTGGAGGCTCTCGGCCGTGTTCTCCAGCGCCGTCGCAAGCTGGAGGTGCTCAGGGTTGACACAGCCTCGACGGGCACAGGTGTGATGAAGCTGCACTCCTTCCGGAATGGTCCCTTTGACTCGCTCGTAAGCGTACCTATGAGCGAGTTTGCGCAGCGTCCGACCGTCTTCATCCCACGTCCACATGCCATACCGTTCTTCGGCAGGGAGCTTGGGATCCGGCAACTTCGCGCCACCCCACAACTGGCACCCATCCGGCCCCGGCTTCACCTTCTTCCAGAAGCGCTCCTCCACGGTTCCCGTGTCCACGTGATGACGCACGACAAGCGGGTCGCCGTTCATCTGGAAGCGATACAGGTGCTTCTTACAGTAGCCATAACCTGCGTGCTTCCCTTCGCATCTAGAGACAACACATCTGCGGGTCTCACGGTCCTCAGGCCATCGAGGCATCTCCTGCCGCCTCCTTTCCCGAACTTGCCTCGTTGACCGCCGCTTCGAGCGATGCGATCGCAACCTTGAGTGCCGCGATCTCTCGCTGAAGGCTGACCCGTTCCTTCATCTCCAAACGGTTCGCAACTGCGTCCACCTCCTGAAGGTGCTCAGGATTAGAGCAGAGCCTTAGTCCGCAGGTGTGGTGGACGACGCGGCCCTCAGGAAGGGCACCGTAGGCCCACCGGTAAGCAACATGGTGCGCGTACTCTGTCGTCTGCCTACCGTCGACTGTCACCCCCAGCTTCGGATACGGACACCCTTTAGGCACGGTGGGCCACAGCCAATGCCCGTCTGGGGTTGGGATGACCTTCGCAAGCCATCGTTCCTCCACAGTCCCCCGCACAACCTTTCGGGCCGCCACTGGTTCACCGGTGCGTTGAAGATTGGCGTAGTGGACATTGCAGTAGCCCTTGGCTTGATGGGGGCGGACACAGCCTTCAACCTCACAACCGACACGCCCATGAATCTGTACTCGCTCGATCTCCCCGTTCCGATACGCCCGGCTCAGACATGGAGTACATCTCCCACGAGCCCTTTGCTGTCGATTACAGCCGGGTTCTTCACACATCCGGTCCCCCGCGCGCCCCGCCACCTGTCACCCCCTCCTGAGAATCTCAGATCAAGATACGGATGGTCACCGACAAATGCAGTGGCCTAGGAAGGTCTGCCCACCGCCGAAGACCCAGACCCCAGGAGTGGTCCAGTCGACAAAACAGCTACTGCCACGGAACAGGGACGGAACAGTGAACCTTTTCCAGGTTCCGCGGCGAGTGCCCTGGTCGCAGGATGATTGCGATGTCGTGATTCGGCCGGTGACAGCAAGAAGCTCCTGGTAGACGGGTTGATCACCACAATCCACACCGTCGCCACCAGGAGCTTCAGGTGCTTTTCTATCGTGCCGCCGTCGATTTGTCGCATCAGACGCTGAACTACGTGGCCGGGGTGATCCGCAGGCACCGTAAGACGATGAGGTCGATCTGGCGGCGGCTCAATCCCGGTCGGCAGGCCCTGCTGGTGCTGGTCTACCTGCGCAAGGGCGAGACCTACGCCGAGCTCGGTGCCGGCTTCGGGGTATCGACGACAACCGCGTGGCGATACGTGGAGGAGACGGTGGCGCTGCTGTCGGCCCGCTCGCCCAAGCTCGGCCAAGCACTGCGCAAGGCCCGGCAGGACGGGCTGCACTACCTGGTGCTGGACGGCACCCTGATCTGCACCGACCGGATCAAGGCCGACCGGCCGTACTTCTCCGGCAAGCACCGTGTGCATGGCATGAACGTGCAGGTCATTGCCTCACCGGATGGGACGATCCTGTGGACCTCGGGTGCCCTGCCCGGCAAGGCCCACGATCTGACCGCCGCCCGCATCTGGGGCATTCTGCGTGCGCTGAAGCAAGCCGGGATCATCACCCTGGCGGACAAGGCGTATCAGGGAGCCGAGGGCCCGGTGCTCACCCCGTACAAGGGCAAGGGCAAGCCCGAGTCCCAGAAGCAGGCCAATCGCGCCCATGCCAAGCTCCGCGGACCCGGCGAGCGTGCGAACGCCCAGCTGAAGAGCTGGAAGATCCTCCGAAAGCTCCGCTGCAGCCCGTCAAAGGCGGGCCACCTCTGCAAGGCCATCGCCGTCCTTCAAAACCATCGCGTCGCCCAAGCCGCGTGAGCCTGAAATAGGTTCAGTGATCCTTTGAGGGCTATCTCTAAAAGCGAGAAACCCCGCCTACCCAACATGGAAGGCGGGGTTTCTGCACGTCAGGGGCTACTTCAACAGTTGCCTGGCCATCACCATGCGCTGGATCTGGTTGGTGCCCTCGTAGATTTGGGTGATCTTGGCGTCGCGCATCATGCGCTCTACCGGGAAGTCCTGCGTGTAGCCGTACCCGCCCAGCAGCTGCACCGCGTCCGTGGTGATCTCCATGGCCGCGTCCGAGGCGGCGCACTTGGCCGCGCTGGACAGGAACGTCAGGTCCTTCTGGGGCTGGCCGTGCATGGCCAGCTCCGACTTGGCCGCCGCGTGGTACGTCAACTGCCTGGCCGCCTCCAGTTTCATGGCCATGTCGGCGATCATGAACTGCAGCCCCTGGAAGTCGGCGATGGCGCGGCCGAACTGCTTGCGCTCCTTGACGTAGCCGATGGCGTAGTCCAGTGCCCCCTGCGCGATGCCCAGTGCCTGGGCGGCGATGGTGACCCGGGTGTGGTCGAGGGTCGCCAGGGCGGTCTTGAAGCCGGAGCCGGGTGCGCCGATCATCCGGGTCTCGGGGATCCGTACGTTGTCGAGGATCACCTGGCGGGTCGGCGACGCCCTGATGCCGAGCTTCCGCTCCTTCGGCCCGAAAGACACGCCTTCATCGGACTTTTCCACGACAAAGGCGGAAATGCCACGAGCGCCGGCGGCCGGGTCCGTCACCGCCATCAGCGTGTAGTACTCCGACACGCCCGCGTTCGTGATCCACATCTTGGCGCCGTTGAGGACATAGTGATCACCGTCACGCACCGCGCGGGTCTTCATCGCGGCGGCGTCCGAGCCGGCCTCCGCCTCCGACAGCGCGTACGAGAACATCGCGTCCCCCCGGGCCACCGGCCCCAGGTAACGCGCCTTGACCTCCTCCGAGGCCGACAGCAGCAGCGGCACGGTGCCGAGCTTGTTGACCGCGGGGATCAGCGAGGACGAGGCGCAGGCCCGCGCCACCTCCTCGATCACGATCACGGCGGCCAGCGCGTCGCCCCCGGCTCCTCCGTACTGCTCGGGCACATGGATGGCGTGCAGGTCGGCCGCGACGAGCGCCTTGTAGACGTCCCAGGGGAACTCCCCGGCCTCGTCCGCCTCGGCGGCACGTGGGGCGATCTTCTCGTCGGCGAGGGCCCTGACCGTTTCCCTGAGCATGTCATGCTCTTCGGCGGGCGCGTACAGAGGAAAGTCCATGCCTCGAATACTAGGACGTCCGACTACTTTGTTACCAGACAGTACCGTTTGTGCCCACCCCAAGGTGGCACGAAAGGAGGTAGCGGGGAGCCGGTAGCATTGCGCGATCGGAAGGAGCTCACTCGTGCCATATCGCCTCACGGTGATCGGGACCGGATACCTGGGCATCACCCATGCGGCGTGCATGGCGGACCTCGGTTACGACGTTCTGGGTCTTGACATCGATGCTGACAAGATCCGCCGGCTCAACAGCGGTGACCTCCCCATCCACGAGCCCGGACTGGAGCCGGTGCTCCGCCGGGGGATCGAATCCGGCCGCCTGCGCTTCACCACCTCCTACGAAGAGGTCGCGGCCTTCGGCGACGTGCACTTCGTCTGCGTGGGCACTCCCCAGAAACGCGGCGAGTACGCCGCGGACGTGTCCTACATGGACAATGCGATCACCTCGCTGGCCCCCTTTCTGGACCGCGAGTGCCTGGTCGTCGGCAAGTCCACGGTGCCGGTGGGCACCGCCGAACGGCTGGCCGGCATCCTCACCCAGCTCGCGCCGGCCGGCGTCCAGGCCGAGCTGGCCTGGAATCCCGAGTTCCTGCGCGAGGGCTTCGCCGTGGAGGACACGCTCAACCCCGACCGCATCGTGCTCGGCGTCCGCACCGAGCGAGCCGAGAAGGTGCTGCGGGAGGTCTACGAGCCGCTGGGCGAGGTGCCCGTGGTCGTCACCGACTTCCCGACGGCCGAGCTGGTCAAGTCCGCCGCCAACTCCTTCCTGGCCACCAAGATCTCCTTCATCAACGCGATGGCCGAGGTCTGCGAGGCGGCCCACGCCGACGTGCAGCAACTCTCGCTCGCCCTGTCCTACGACGACCGCATCGGCGGTCGTTTTCTCAACCCGGGCCTCGGCTTCGGCGGCGGCTGCCTGCCCAAGGACATCAGGGCGTTCATGGCCCGCGCGGGAGAGCTCGGCGCGGACCAGGCGCTGACGTTCCTGCGCGAGGTGGACATGATCAACATGCGCCGCCGCGCCCGCATGGTGGACCTGGCCCGGGAGCTGGCCGGCGGCTCCTTCCACGGCTGCACCGTGGGCGTGCTCGGCGCCGCCTTCAAGCCCAACTCCGACGACATCCGCGACTCCCCCGCGCTCGACGTGGCCGTCACCATCGGCCACCAGGGCGGTCAGGTCACCGTCTACGACCCGATCGCGCTCGACAACGCCCGCAAGGCCCACCCCGAGCTCAAGTACGGCGACTCCGCCGTCGAAGCGGTCCGTGGCGCGCACGTGGTGCTGCTGCTGACCGAGTGGCAGGAGTTCGTGGACCTCGACCCCGAGGAGCTCGGCGCGGTCGTCGCCACCCGCAGGATCGTCGACGGCCGCAACGCGCTCAACTCCGAGGCCTGGCGCTCAGCGGGCTGGCACTACCGCGCACTCGGCCGCCCGTAACACCCCCAACCCCCCCACATCCTGTACGGCGAAGCACCCGGTTCATCCAGGCGGCAGGTGGCGCACCCACTGGGTGAGCACCGGCCGGTACCCCTGGCGTGCCCAGAACGGCGCCGACAGCGGATTGGGCACCGCATGGTGAAGCACCGTCGTCGCCACCCCCGAGGCGTCGAGGTGCGCGTGCGCCACCGCCACCATCGCCGCGCCTACGCCCTGCCCGCGCACGGCGGGGTCGGCGTACATCGCGCTCAGGTAGGCGATCGGTGAGGTGGTGACGGCGGAGGCGACCCACCGCGCCCGCTGCGGCGGCTCCACCATGACGATGCCCGCCACCACGCCGTCCACCTCCGCGACCCAGCACCACGAGTCGTGCATCAGGGACCCCAGGCTCTCGGCGATCCCGTTCCGCGTCGACGGCCGCATGGTGACCCAGCCGAACTGGGCGTCGTAGGCCACCAGCGCCTCGTACAGGCGTGCGACGTCCCCCGCGTCGGCCTGGGTGGCGGCGCGCATCCGCACGCGGCCCACGGCGGCCGGCGGTCCGCTCCGGACCGCACCGCTCGGCCTGGCGGCGGTCACCACCATGGGGGCGAAACCGCGCATCGTCAGGGCGCGGACGGCGGCGGTGTCGCGGCTGGGCCACTGCACCGCCAGGGCCTTGTCGGGTCCTCTCTCGCCGCTGAGGCCGGCCAGCCACCGGTCGAGGAGCGCGCCCAGGGCCGCCTCGGGGTCCCGGCCGCCGACCCGGCCCCACAGGCGGTGAACGACCAGCGGGCTCCAGGTGGCGTTCATCGTGCCGGGGTCGAGCCGGTCGACCGAGGTGAGGCCGACTGCGTCGGCGACCTCGATCGCGCCTTCGTTCGGCCCGGGGGCGGGCAGTCCGACCTGCCCGCCCGCCAACGGGTCGACGGCGCGGACACGGGCGGCGTGAGCTGCGATCACCGGGTGCACAGCGGCCACGCTAGTCCCACGCACGACAGCGGAGAAGGGCCGGTCACCCCGACGAGGCCGCCGTGAACGCAGGCGAGGACGGGCCGGTCAGCTACGTGGCGGCCTCAGTGCAGACGAAAAGTCAGCTTGGCGAGGTCAGCGTGGCGGCTTCGGCGCGCAGCCGCTCGCCCTTGGCGTGGGCCTGCTCCTTCAGCCGCACCTGGAACTCCTCCATGCGCGCGCGCAGCCCCGCGTCACTGGCCGCGAGGATGCGTACGGCCAGCAGCCCGGCGTTGCGGGCGCCGCCGACGGCCACGGTCGCCACCGGCACCCCGGCGGGCATCTGGACGATCGACAGCAGGGAGTCCATCCCGTCGAGGTACTTCAGCGGCACCGGCACGCCGATCACCGGCAGCGGTGTCACCGAGGCCAGCATGCCGGGCAGGTGCGCCGCGCCGCCCGCCCCCGCGATGATGACCTGGACGCCGCGCGCGGCCGCCTGCCGGCCGTACTCGATCATCTCGGCCGGCATCCGGTGCGCCGACACCACGTCGACCTCGAACGGCAGGTCGAACTCCGCGACGGCCTCGGCGGCCGCCCTCATCACGGGCCAGTCGGAGTCGCTGCCCATCACGATGCCGATCGTCACACGTACTCCCCGGTGGTCAGGTGGACGGCGGCGTGGCGGGCGCGGGCGCGTACCTCGTCGAGGTCGTCGCCGACGGCGGTGACGTGGCCGATCTTGCGGCCGGGGCGCACCTGCTTGCCGTAGAAGTGCACCTTGACGCCGGGGTCGTGAGCCATCACGTGCTCGTAGCGCTTGAACACGTCGGGGTCGTCGCCGCCGAGCAGGTTGACCATGACGACGACCGGCGCGGTCATCGTGGGCGAGCCGAGCGGCAGGTCGAGCACGGCGCGCAGGTGCTGCTCGAACTGGGAGGTGAGCGCGCCCTCGATCGTCCAGTGGCCGCTGTTGTGCGGGCGCATGGCCAGCTCGTTGACCAGCAGGCCGCCGGCCGTCTGGAACATCTCCACCGCCAGCAGCCCGGTCACGCCGAGCTCGTGCGCGATGTTCAGCGCCAGGCGCTGGGCCTGGGCGGCCTCCTCGGGGTCGAGCCCGGGGGCCGGGGCGAGCACCTCGACGCAGATGCCGTCCTGCTGCACGGTCTCCACGACGGGGTAGCTGACGCCCTGGTCGTGCGGCGAGCGGGCGACGAGCACGGCCAGCTCACGTTCGAACGGCACGAACGCCTCGGCCATCAGCGGAATCCCGGCGTCGAACGCCTCGGCGACCTCGGCCTCGGTGCGGCAGATCCAGACGCCGCGGCCGTCGTAGCCGCCCCTGACCGCCTTGAGCACCATCGGCCAGCCGTGCTCGGCGGCGAACGCGACCGCCCGCTCCACGTCGGGCACCCGGGCCCAGGCCGGGCACGGCGCGCCGATCGCGGTCAGCCGCTCGCGCATGACGGCCTTGTCCTGGGCGTGTACGAGCGCGTCGGCGCCCGGGTGCACCTGGACGCCGTCGGCCGTCAGGGCCCTGATGTGCTCGGTGGGGACGTGCTCGTGGTCGAACGTGATCGCGTCGCAGCCTTTGGCGAAATCGCGCAGATCGGACAGGTCACGGTAGTCGCCGAGACGGGTGTCGACGATCACCCGGGCGGCGCTCTCGTCAGGGGTGTTGGCCAGCACGCGGAGCTCTATGCCGAGGGCGATCGCCGACTGCTGGGTCATCCTGGCGAGCTGACCGGCGCCGACCATGCCGACGACCGGTCCGATGGGGCTGAATGCGTTCACGTAAGGTGAGCATACCCGTCCGCTTCGAGGAGGGTTCGAGCGAGATTCCGGCATGTGTTCATGCTGGCCACCCAGGGCAGTAAGGTACCTCGGTACGCTGAAGCTGTGTCTAGGGGAAGGGCCGAGTAGGAGACGTGCGGTTCCTGAAGCGCCTTTACCGGCAAGTCGTCAGCCTGGTGCGCCACGAGTTGGGCAAGTTCGGCACAATCGGCGCTGCTGCGTTCGTGCTCGACACCGGCATCTATAACCTGTTTCTGCTCGTCCTGGGCCCGATGACCTCCAAGGTCCTGGCAGCCGTCATCTCGATCACGTTCGCCTACCTGGGCAACCGGTTCTACACCTTCCGGGATCGCGAGCAGAGCGGTCTGGGGCGCGAATACTTCCTGTTCTTCCTGCTCAACGGCATCGCCTTGCTGTTCGGCGTGCTGGTGATCGGTTTCACCAGCTACACCCTGAAGCTCAACGACATGGTGAGCCTCAACATCGCCAACATCATCGGGGTCGGCCTCGGCACCCTGTTCCGCTTCTGGTCGTACAAGAAGTGGGTGTTCCTGGAGGCGACCACGCCGATCCCGGCCGAGTTGCCCGAGGCCGGGATCAGGCAGGACCGCTGACCACCCGCCGGCCGTTGTCGTCGGCCGGCCGCAGGAAGATCGCGAACTTCGCGGGGCGCCGCCCTACGAGCTCGAGCCGTCCGCCGTCGGCGGCGGCCAGGGCGCGGGCGAGCGTCAGGCCGAGGCCGGTGCCGCCGCCTCCGCTCACGCTGCGCTCGAAGATCTTGGGCGCCAGGTCGTCCGGGATGCCCGCCCCCTCGTCTGAGACCTCGATCACCACGTACTTGTCGCCGCAGGACGTCGTCACCGTGACGGTGCCGCCGCCGTGGCGCAGGGAGTTCTCCAGGAGCGTGGCGATGACCTGGCCGAACCCTCCGGTGGTCGCCAGGGCCTTGAGGTCGCGGGTGCCCGCGAGCACCAAGGTGCGGCCCACGCCGCGGAAGACCGGCTGCCACTCGGTCACCTGCTGGATGAGCACCTCGTCGAGGGCGACCGGCTCCGCCTGGGCGTGGCGCTGCCTGCGGGCCGCGGCGAGCAGCTCGTCGATCACGGCGGTGAGCCGCTCGGCCTGCACGATGGCGGCCTCGCCCTCCTCGCGCACCACCTCGGGGTGCTCGGAGGCCGCGACGATCTCCTCCAGCCGCATGGTGAGCCCGGTCAGCGGGGTACGCAGCTGGTGGGAGGCGTCGGTGGCGAACTCGCGCTCGCGGGTGAGCAGGTCGGAGATGCGGGTGGCGCTGCGGTCCAGGACCTCGGCGACCTGGTCGAGCTCGGGGATGCCGTAGCGGTGCTTGCTCGGCCGGGCGTCGCCCGAGCCGAGCCGTTCGGCGATCCCGGCCAGGTCCAGCAAGGGGAGTGTGAGCCGGCGGGACTGCACGATGGCCAGTCCCACCGCTACCGCGAGAGCCGCGACGGCCAGGGCCACGATCAGCAGCAGGCGGGCGTAGACGTCCTGCTCGATCTGGGCCCGGTCGCGGCTCACCCGGACGAATATGCCGCTGTCGGACTCGGCGTCCTCCGTCATCTGCTCCCCGGAAGGCGGCGGGGTGCCGACGATGGTGGCCTTGGGCGGGTTACCTCGTTCGAATATCTGGATGTATCGGTCCGGGTATTTCTGTTCCAGTTGCTTGGGATCGAGCGGCGTCTCCTGGATGCGGGCATACTCCACCTCCCCCACCAGGCGGGTCGCCTCCGCCCTGAGCTCCTGTGCGGCCTCGTCGACGATCAGCCGGCCGACCACGATGCCGAGCGGCACCCCGAGCAGCAGGACGGCGATGACCGCGACGACCAGGGTGGAGGAGAGCAGGCGTCGGCGCATGCGCCTACTCGCGTTCGAAGCGGAAGCCGACTCCTCGGACCGTGGTGATGTAGCGGGGCTTGGCCGCGTCGTCGCCCAGTTTGCGGCGCAGCCACGAGATGTGCATGTCGAGTGTCTTGGTGGAGCCCCACCAGTTGGTGTCCCACACCTCTCTCATGATCTGCTCGCGGGTGACCACCTTGCCCGCGTCGCGGACCAGGACTCTGAGCAGGTCGAATTCCTTGGTGGTCAGGTGCAGCTCCTTCTCTCCCATCCAGGCGCGGCGGGAGTCGGCGTCGATGCGGACCCCCTGCACCACCGGGGTCTCGGAGGTGCCGCGGCGCAGCAGCGCCCGCACCCTGGCTAGTAGTTCGGCGAGCCGGAACGGCTTGGTGACGTAGTCGTCGGCGCCGGCGTCGAGGCCGACGACGGTGTCCACCTCGTCGACGCGGGCGGTGAGGATCAGCACCGGGGTGCCGTGCCCTTCGGCACGAATCCGGCGGGCCACCTCCAGGCCGTCCATCTCAGGCAGGCCAAGGTCAAGAACGATGAGGTCGATGCCCCCCGACAGAGCCCTCTCGAGGGCCTGCGGGCCGTCGGGGCTCACCTCAACCTGATAGCCCTCTCGGCGCAACGCACGCGCGAGCGGCTCGGAAATCGAGGTGTCATCCTCGGCGAGAAGTACGCAGGTCATGAAGCGATCGTAGGACCTTAGGGGATCGTTTCCCGGGCACAGCGCACGGTTTGACTCGTCGTTGACCTATCCATTGACCTGGCCAAACACGGCTAAACATCGGTTAGTCGTGATTAAATTACCGCGATCATCGCGGGGAAAAGCAGACGTGACCATGCCCGGGGGTGACAAGCCCAACCCTCCCGCCGGGCGTGTCGGAACCCCGAAAGCACGTCAGCCCGCCTGATAGAGCGCGAAACGCTCCAACCAGGACGGGCCTCGGGGCGGGAAATCAGTCCGCGGAAGGCGGCTCGGCGTAGCGGGCGAGGTAGAGCTGCTCCCCCAGGGTCTCGATGAGCCCCAGCTCGGTCTCGAGGTAGTCGATGTGCTTCTCCTCGTCCTCCAGGATCTCCTCGAAGATCCGGGCGGAGGTGACATCGCCCTTCTCCCTCATCAGCGCGATGCCCGGCCGCAGCCGCTGCACCACCGAGAGCTCGACCTCAAGGTCGGCACGGAGCTGCTCACGGACCGTCTGGCCGATGTGCAGGGTGCCGAGCCGCTGATAGTTGGGCAGCCCCTCCAGAAAGAGGATGCGGTCGGTGAGCCGTTCGGCGTGACGCATCTCGTCGATCGACTCGTCGCGGGTATAGTCGGCGAGCTTGGTGTATCCCCAGTTCTGCTGCATCTTGGCGTGCAGAAAGTACTGGTTGATCGCCGTGAGCTCGGCCGTCAACTGCTCATTGAGCAGCTCAATGATCTGCTTGTCGCCCTGCATGAACGGGCCCCTCGTGTTATGCGGTGGTCAGTTCCTGAGATGCTCTCAGGATTGCACAGATCTTCCGCACACAAGTGGCGCAGTCGCTGCCGGCCCCCGTGGTGTCGCGCACCTGCTTGGCGCTGGTGGCGCCGCCCGCGATGCAATCGTGGACGTCGTTCTCGGTCACGGCGCGGCACACGCACACGTACATTCGGGGCCGGCCTCTCGGAAGCAGGGGATCTTTGGTAAGGCATACCTAACATAGCCTACTTAAGTAAGGCTTGCCTATGTCAGGTACGCCACAGATCCCCTGCTCAGTGACCGCGCTTGATCCACTCCTCCAGATGCGGCGCCTCGGCCCCGATCGACGTCGACTCGCCGTGCCCGGTGTGCACGACCGTTTCGGCGGGCAACTCCAGCAGCCGGCCCCGGATCGAGTCGATGATCGTGTCGAAGGACGAGTAGGAGCGGCCGGTCGCTCCCGGGCCGCCCTTGAACAGCGTGTCGCCGCTGAACAGCACGCACACCTCGGGCGCGTAGAGGCAGACCGCCCCCGGCGCGTGGCCCGGGGTGTGCAGCACCTCCAGCGAGATCCCGCCGGCCTCGATCTTCTCGCCGTCGGCGAGGGGAACGTACGGCACGCTGTCGCCGTAGACCTGCGACCACAGGACCTCGTCGGCGGGGTGCAGCCGGATCGGCGCGCCGGTCAGCTCGGCGAGCTCGGCCGCCGCGTTGATGTGGTCGTTGTGCGCGTGCGTGCAGACGATGGCCTTGACCTCACGGCCGCCCACCCGCTGGGCGATGGCCTTGGCGTCGTGCGCGGCGTCGATGACGACCACCTCGCGCGCGTCGCCCGCCAGCCAGACGTTGTTGTCGACGTCCCACGTCCCGCCGTCGAGCGAGAACGTGCCGGACGTGACGACCTTGTCGATCATCAGAGGACCACCACCGAGCGCAGCACGTCGCCGCGGTGCATCTTGGCGAACGCCTCCTCGACCTGGTCGAGCCCGATCGTCTCGGTCACGAACTTGTCCAGCGGCAGCCGGTGCTGCAGGAACAGGTCGATGAGCATGGGGAAGTCGCGGCTGGGCAGGCAGTCGCCGTACCACGACGACTTGAGCGAACCGCCGCGGCCGAACACGTCGAGCAGCGGCAGCTCCAGCCGCATCTCCGGGGTCGGCACGCCGACCAGGACGACGGTGCCGGCCAGGTCGCGGGCGTAGAAGGCCTGCTTGTACGTCTCGGGGCGGCCCACCGCCTCGATCACCACGTCGGCGCCGTGGCCGCCGGTGAGGTCGCGGATCGCCTCGACCGGGTCGCTCACGCCGGAGTTGACCACGTCGGTGGCGCCGAACCCGCGCGCCCACTCCAGCTTGCGGTCGTCCAGGTCCACCGCGATGATCTTGGACGCACCGGCCAGGGACGCGCCGAGGATCGCGGCGTCGCCGACCCCGCCACACCCGATGACCGCCACCGTGTCGCCACGGGTGACGCCGCCGGTGTTGATGGCGGCCCCGATCCCGGCCATCACGCCGCAGCCCAGCAGCCCGGCCACCGACGCGGGCGCCTCGGCCGACACCTTGGTGCACTGCCCGGCGGCGACCAGCGTCTTCTCCAGGAACGCGCCGATGCCCAGCGCGGGCGACAGCTCGGTGCCGTCGGCCAGCGTCATCTTCTGAGCGGCGTTGTGGGTGGCGAAGCAGTACCACGGCCGGCCGCGCAGGCACGCCCGGCACTGGCCGCACACGGCCCGCCAGTTGAGGATGACGAAGTCACCCGGCTCCAGCCCGGTGACGCCCTCGCCGACCGCCTCCACCGTGCCCGCGGCCTCGTGCCCGAGCAGGAAGGGGAACTCGTCGTTGATCCCGCCTTCCCGGTAGTGCAGGTCGGTGTGGCAGACCCCGCAGGCTTGGACATTGACCACCGCCTCCCCGGGACCCGGATCCGGCACGATCACCGTCTCGATGGAAACTTCCTGGCCCTTGCCCCGGGCGATAACGCCCTGCACTTCGTACGGCATGGCAGCCATCTTGGGTCAGCGGGGTGATCTCCGCAAGACATGAGGCCGCACCACGCCGAAAGCTCAGCGGTTGTCGAGCTCGCCGTCGGAAGCGTCTTCCACCAGGCGGAACAGATCCACACGGACATCCTGGATCTTCGGGATGTCACGCAGCACGATCTGGCCCCGGTCGCCCGCCGACTCCACGACCAGCGTGCCGCAGCCGAGCAGGCGCTCGGCGAAGGTCTGGTCGGAGCTCACGGTGTTGACCTTGGCCATCGGGATCTCGTCCGTGGACTTGTTGAGCACCCCGGTGCTGATCGTGAAGCGGTGCGTGGTGAGCACGTAGCCGGTGTTCTTCCACCGCAGGTAGGGGATGAACGACCAGATCGTCAGCAGGAGCACCGCGATGACGCCGACCGCGATCCTGGCGTAGGAGGAGTAGGCCCAGTCACCCGGGATGAAGTAGATCGCCGCACCCGCGCCCGCGGCGATGAGGATGAGGGCGAGGAAGGGGACGATGAGCCGCTTCCAATGAGGGTTGAAGGAGCGCACACGCCGCTCACCCTGCGTCAGATGGTGGTCCGGAATGGTCATGGGCAAATGGTGCCACCCTCATCGCCCTGAGGGCTATGCCGTGGGCCGAACGTGCACGACGTCGCCCGCGCTCAGCGTCGAGGTCACGCCGCCCGCCGTCACCTGGAGGTGACCGGCGGCGTCGATGCCGGTGGCCCGGCCGGTGAGCGCCGCGCCACCCGGCAGCTCGACCCGCACCTCGCGGCCGACCGTGGCCGAGACCGCCAGGTAGGCGGCGCGCAGCCCGCAGGCGTCGGCGTCGCCGGCCGCCTCCGCCCACTCGCGGTAGTGCACCTCCACCTCCCTGAGCACCGCCCTGAGCAGCGGATCGCGGTCCAGGCAGGCCGCCTTCTCGACGGCCAGCGAGGTGGCCGCCGCCACGGGGAGCTCCTCCTGCTTGACCAGCACGTTGAGGCCCATGCCGACCACCACCGCGCCCTCGCTGCGCTCGGCGAGCACCCCGGCCAGCTTGCGCTCGCCGATGAGCAGGTCGTTGGGCCACTTCAGGCGTACGTCCACCTCGGCGAGCCGGCGCACGGCGGAGGCCGCGGCCACGCCGAACAGCAGCGTCAGCCAGCCGAACGCGGTGGCCGGGAGCGACGGCCTGAGCAGGACGGAGAACGTCAGGCCGGCGCGGGCCGGCACGGTCCAGGTGCGGCCCAGCCGGCCACGGCCCGCGAGCTGCTCCTCGGCGACCAGCACCGCGCCCTCCTCCGCACCGCCGTGCGCGGCGGCGGCGAGGTCGGCGTTGGTCGAGCCGGTGCTGTCGACGACCGTGATCCCGGTCCACAGCGAGCCCGGCCGGACCAGGGCGCGGTTGAGCGCCGCCTCGGACAGAGGCGGGCGGTCCAGATCGGAGTAGCGCGACATCAGTCCATCCTCTCGCACGTCCGAGCCGTCCCACCCGGCGGGGCAGCGCGACATCACTCCGTCTTCTCCCACGTCCGGGCCGGTCTCACCCGGCGGGGCAGCGCGACATCACTCCGTCTTCTCCCGCGTCCGGGCCGGTCTCACCCGGCCGGGCGGGGCAGGATATGGGGATGAGCGAGCGACCGAATGCGCGCGACCGCGCCTGCCGTCGGCTGTCCGGCCTCGGCACCGTCAACGCCGTCGTCGCCGTGCGGTCGCGGTGACCCGCCCCGGCCCCACGACCCGCGTACGCATCCGGCGGCTCACCGGGACCCGGGCCGTCGACCGGCGCGACGACCTGTCCACCGAGGAGCCGCTGGAGATCCGCCTCGCCCTGCCCGGCGGCGGGCACCGGACGGTCGCCATCACCATGCGCACCCCCGGCCACGACTTCGAGTTGGCCGCCGGGTTCCTGCTGGGCGAGGGCGTGGTGCGGCCGGGCGGCATCGCCTCCATCGCCTACTGCACCGACGAGGACCTGCTGCCCGAGGCCCGCTACAACACGGTCACCGTACGCCTGCACGGCCCGATCCCCGACCTGCCCGCGCTGGACCGTCACTTCGTCACCTCCAGCGCGTGCGGCGTCTGCGGCTCGGCCGGCCTGGACAACCTGCACGAGCGCTGCGGCCCGCTGCCCGAGGACGGGCTGCGGATCACCCCCGAAGTCCTGTACGGCCTGCCGGACGCGCTGCGCCGGGCCCAGGGGGTGTTCGGCAAGACGGGCGGCCTGCACGCGGCCGGCCTGTTCACCGCCGAGGGGGCGCAGGTGGCGGTGCGTGAGGACGTGGGCAGGCACAACACGGTGGACAAGCTGGTCGGCTGGGCAGAGCTGACCGAGCGCCTGCCGTTGTCCGGCCACATCCTCATGGTCAGCGGCAGGACCAGCTACGAGATCATGCAGAAGGCGCTGGCGGCGAACATCCCCACGGTGTGTGCGGTCTCGGCCCCCTCCTCGCTCGCCGTCGACCTGGCCAGGGAGTTCGGGATGACGCTGGTCGGGTTCCTGCGCGGCAAAGGGTGCAATGTCTACGCCGGACAGGAGCGCATATTTGTGGAATGAACCGTTCCGTTCTGCTATAGTTGGAACAGAACAAGTCGTTCCACCAAAGGAGTTCTCATGATCCACCCCTTCCGTGTCGAGATCTCATCGGCCGACCTCGACGACCTCCAGGCCCGCCTGGCCCTGACCCGCTTCACCGACGAGATCCCCGGCACCGACCAGGGCGTCTCCACCGAGCGGGTCAGGCGCCTGATCACCCGGTGGCGTGACGGCTTCGACTGGCGCGCCGTGGAGGCCAGGCTCAACGCCCACCCCCAGTTCACCACCGAGATCGACGGGCAGCGCATCCACTTCCTGCACGTCCGCTCGCAGAACCCGGACGCGCTCCCCCTCATCCTCACCCACGGCTGGCCCGGCTCGATCGCCGAATACCTCGACGCCATCGAGCCCCTGTCTCAGCACTTCCACCTGGTCATCCCGTCGATGCCCGGCTACGGCTTCTCCGGCCCGACCAAGGAGCTCGGCTGGGACAACCAGCACATCGCCCGCGCCTGGGCCGAGCTGATGTCCCGCCTCGGCTACGACCGTTACGGCGCCGTCGGCAACGACGCCGGCTCGATGATCTCCCCCGAGATCGGCCGGATCGCCCCGGACCACGTCGTCGGCGTGCACGTCACCCAGATCTACTCCTTCCCCTCCGGCGACCCCGCCGAGTTCGCCGCCCTCACCGAGGAGGACCAGGCGGGCCTGGCCGTACTCGACTGGTTCTGGAAGGAGAAGGGCGCCTTCAACGTCCTTCAGTCGCAGCAGCCGCAGACCCTCGCCCACGCCCTCGCCGACTCCCCCGCCGGCCTGGTGGGCTGGCTCGCCCAGCTCTTCGACGAGGACCTGGACGACGACTTCATCCTGACGAACGCCGCCATCTACTGGTTCACCGGCACCGCGGGCTCGGCACTGCGCCTCTACTGGGAGAACGCACGGGCCGAGCAGCCCAAGGAGCCCACCACCGTGCCGCTGGGCCTGGCGATGGGCGAGGGCGACTTCAAGTCCATCCGGCCGTTCGCGAACCGCGACCACGCGAACATCGTCTCCTGGAAGACCCTCCCGGCCCCGGCCCACGGCCACTACACCGCCCACACGGCCACCGCCGCCCTCACCGCGGACATCCAGGCCTTCTTCGCCGACCTCACCTGACCCACCGTGGGTTCCGGCGCGGGCGCCGCGGCTGGCATGCTGAAGCCTCGGCGCCCCCAAAGGAGATCACGCGATGCCCCAGCAGCCCACGCTCCGACGCACCCCCCTCGACGCGGACGAACGAGCCCGGAGCGAGGCGAACTTCGCTCCCCTCGTCGCCGAGCACCTGACCACCAGCGGCCGCTTCCGGATCAGCGCCGACACCCCGGAGCTGGTGGAGCTCTTCCAGGCGGTGGCCCGCCGCGTCGGCGAAATGCTCCACCGCCCCGTGATCAGCTACGCCAACGGCCGCTACATGGTGATCACCTTCGCCGACCAAACCCCGGCCCTCACCGGCGAAGAAACCCACCCAGCACGGCAGTGACCGTCTCCGGCAGCACAACTTTGGTCGTGGGATCGGATGCCAAGGATCGATGTCCGGGCTGGCGGGGATCTCTAGCGTCGTAGGAATGACACAGACCGAACGGCCCACTCCCAGCCGGGTTCGCGACGTCGATGCCGTGCGTGGGTTCGCGCTGGCGGGGATTCTCGTGGCGAACATCGGCTTTCTCGCCGACCCCGGGCACGCGATCGTCGGCGGCATCCCCGCGCCCGAGGACCCGGTCGCCTACACGATCCACGCGTTGGTGCTGACGAAGTTCTACGTCATCTTCTCGTTCCTGTTCGGCTACTCCTTCACCCTGCAGCTGCGGGCCGCCGAGCGGGCCGGGGCGAGCGTGCGGGCCCGTACGCTGCGGCGCTGTCTGGGGCTGTTCGTCATCGGCGTGGTGCACGGCCTGCTGCTGTGGATCGGCGACATCCTCACCCTGTACGCCTTCCTCGGGCTGATCCTGCTGGCCCTGCGCGACGTCCGGCCGCGCACCGCCGTCCGCGCCGGGGTCTGGATCATCGGCGTTCTCACCGTGTGCTACCTGCTGCTCGCGGCGCTGACCACGCTGGATCCCACCGCCGGCGCCGCCCCCGTCGCGGACCCGGCCGAGTCGGCCCGGGTGCTGGCCCTGGTCACCGGCGGCCCGCTGGACTTCCTGACGCTGCAGGTGGAGCTGTATCCGGTGCTCGCCCTGAGCATCTGGGCCTTCCAGGGGCCGACGGCGCTGGCGCTGTTCCTGTTCGGGCTGGCGGCCGGCAAGGCGAAGCTGCTGGAGGAGCCGGAGCGGTGGGCGCACCTGCTCCCCCGGATCCAGTGGATCGGCTTCGGCGTCGGCGTGCCCAGCGGGGTCTTCTACGCCTGGAAGTCCGCCGGCGAGGACGCGACGGCCCTGGTCGCCCTGGCCCTGAACAACGTGACGTCACTGCTGCTGGCCGCCGCCTACGTGGCGACCCTGCTCCGGCTGCTCAAGCGGTATCCGGCGCTCGCCGGCGCCCTCACCCCCGCCGGCCGGATGGCCGCCTCCAACTACATCGGGCAGTCCGTCCTGGTCTGCCTGGTCTTCACCGGATACGGCCTGGCCCTCGCGGGGAGCGTCCCACCACTGGGCGTGATGGGCATCGCGGTGGCCGTCTACGCGGTCCTGCTGGGGCTCAGCGCCTGGTGGCTGCGTTCGCACCGGTACGGCCCGGTGGAGTACGGGCTGCGCCGGCTGACGAACTGGAGTTGACGCCCGTCCGCTCAGCCCGTGTTCTGCAGGCCCGCCGCCACCCCGTTGACCGACAGCAGCAGCAGCGTCGACAGGCGCTCGCGCTCGTGCTCCGACGGGTCGCCGGTGCGGAGGGCCGTCAGGGCGCGAAGTTGCAGGTGGGAGAGGGCGTCCACGTACGGGTCGCGGAGTTGGACGGCGCGGGAGAGGACCTTGCGGTTCTCCAGGAGGCGCCGGTGCCCGGTCACCTGCAGCACCAGGGCGCGGGTGCGGTCGTACTCGGTCAGGACCTGGTCGGCGAAGTCCTTGCGGCCGCCGAGCGCCAGGTAGCGTTCGGCGATCGAGCGGTCGGTCTTGGCCAGGGACATCTCGGCGTTGTCCAGCAGGGCGTTGAACAGCGGCCATTCGGCGTAGGCCGCCCGCAGCTCGTCCAGGGAGTCGGCCGACGCCAGGCCGGTGCCGAGGCCGTACCAGCCGGGGAGGTTGACGCGGGTCTGGGCCCAGGCGAAGACCCAGGGGATGGCCCGCAGGTCGTCGAGCGAGCGCGGGGCGCCGAGGCCGCGGCGGGCGGGGCGGGAGCCGAGGCGCAGGGAGCCGATCTCCTCCAGCGGGCTCACCAGGGCGAACCACTCAGGGAAGCCGGGGGCCTCGGTCAGGGCGCGGTACGCCTCCTCCGAGGCGGCGGCGACCTGCTCGGCGAGCGGGCGGAAGCGGTCGGCGGCCCCGGCGGTGCGGGAGCCGATCGTGGGGGACGAGGCCATGAGGACGGCGTTGGTGACCTGCTCCATGTGCCGGCGGGCGATCTCGGTGTGGCCGTAACGGGCGAAGATGACCTCACCCTGCTCGGTGACCTTGAAGCGGCCGGCCACCGAGCCGGGGGCCTGGGCCAGCACGGCGCGGTTGGCGGGGCCGCCGCCTCGGCCGAGCGCGCCGCCCCTGCCGTGGAACATGCGCAGCTTGACGTCGTGCTCGGCGGCCCACGCGGTGAGCTGCTCCTGCGCTTCGTACAGGCGCAGGGTGGCGGCGGCCGGGCCGAGCTCCTTGGCCGAGTCGGAGTAGCCGAGCATGATCTCCAGGCGCCGGCCGGTGTCGGCGAGGCGCTGCTGGATCTGCGGGATCTCCAGCATGCCGGCGAGCACGCGCGGGGAGTTGGCCAGGTCCTCGCCGGACTCGAACAGCGGGACCACGTCCAGGACGACGCCGCGGGAGCCGAGGGCGTGGCCGGCGAGCTCGTAGACGGCGGCGATGTCCTCGGCCGAGCGGGTGAAGGAGACCACGTAGCGGGAGCAGGCGGTGACGCCGAACCGCTCCTGGATCCAGGCGA
This sequence comes from Nonomuraea glycinis, assembly GCF_035920485.1. Classification (GTDB taxonomy): domain Bacteria; phylum Actinomycetota; class Actinomycetes; order Streptosporangiales; family Streptosporangiaceae; genus Nonomuraea; species Nonomuraea glycinis. The sequence goes on along the minus strand of NZ_CP109166.1, from coordinate 4,228,827 downwards.
TGACCCGGATCGTGGCCAGCACCTCCTCGGTGCGCTCGGACAGCTCGCCGCCGGCGCGTAGCTCCTCCAGCGCGGCCGCGTGCACCTCGGAGTGCTGGCGAACCTCCAGCTCGGCCAGGTGGAAGCCGAACGTCTCCACCTGCCAGATGAGGTGCTGCAACTCTCCGTACGCCTGCCGTACGGCGTGCTGGGACAGCGACTCCTGAGCCAGCCGCAGGTCGGCGAGCAGCTCGGCGGGGGCGCGATAGCCCAGGTCGAGGTTACGGCGGCGGGTGGCGGCGATGCGGGTGGCGACGAACAGCATCCACTGCCGGTGCGGTTCCTGCGGGGAGCGGGTGGCCAGCTCGGAGACGATCTCGGGGTGGGCGTCGACGACGGCGTCCAGCGCCGCGCGCAGCTCCGGCGAGGCGGGGGCGAACGGGGCGGCGGCCGTGAGCGTACGGGCGATCCGGGAGCAGGCGGTCTCCAGCGCGTTGAGCACGTGCTCGGACTGGATCTGGATGGTCTCGCGGGTGACCTTGGAGGTGACGTTGGGGTTGCCGTCGCGGTCGCCGCCGATCCAGCTTCCGTAGCGGATGAAGGGCCTGGCCAGGGGCGGGCGGGTGCCGGTCGCGTCGCTGAGCGCGGCGTCCAGCGAGCGGTAGACCTGCGGTACGACCCGGAACAGCGTCTCGTCGAAGGCGGCCATGGCGGTGCGCACCTCGTCGAGCGGGTCCAGCTTGGTGTTGCGGAGCTGGGCCGTACGCCAGAGGAGGTCGATCTCCTCCAGCAGGCGGCGGGTGTCCTCGGCGCGTTCGGTGGCGCCGCGGCCGGGCGCGTTGTAGTCGGTGAGCCGGCCGCTGATGCGCTGGATGGCGGTGACGACGGCGCGCCGGCGCGCCTCGGTCGGGTGGGCGGTCAGGACGGGGTGCAGCTCCAGCCCCTCGACCAACTCGGCGACCCGCTCCTGGCCGAGCTCGTGCACGGCCTCGGCCAGCGACTCGCGCAGCACGTGGTCGCCGGTGTCGCGTTCGCGCAGGATGCGGATGCGGTAGTGCTCCTCGGCCAGGTTGGCCAGGTGGAAGTAGCAGGTGAAGGCGCGGGCGATCTCGACGGCGCGGTCGATCTCCCAGTCGGCCGCCATGGCGGCGATCTCGTCGCTCGACGCCTCTCCTCTACGGGCGGCGATGACCGCCTTGCGGAGGCGTTCGACGTCGGCGAGCAGGTCGTCGCCACCCTGCTCGGCGATGACCTGTCCGAGCATTTTTCCGAGCAACCGCACGTCGCGGCGCAGCTCGTCCGGCATCTCGGTCACGGCAGCGCTGCGATGCTCAAAGCCCTGGTCAGTCATGCTTCGAAGCGTACAGAATCCCCCAGAACCGCTGTATACCGGTCTCGGCTATTGGACTAGACCATTGCTCACGTGGGCTTTGATACCGCCGCGAGCACTTCGGGCAGCCGGGCGAAGCCGATCTTCGCCCCGAGCCGGCGGCCGAGCACTTCGGCCAGCAGACCATAGAAAGGGGCGAACGCGCACACCCACAGGGCGCCGAAGACGGCGGCCACCACGAACGGCGCGGACAGCAGCACGATGCCGAGCAGCGCGCCCATGGAGGAGGCGACCGCCTGCCCGCCCTGCCCAGGGGCCGCGCCGGTGAAGGCGTTGAGCCGCTCGGGCACGGTGTAGGGGATGACCACGCTGGTCACCGAGCCGATGCCGAATCCGACGCCCAGGGTGCCCAGACCGGCGCACAGCGCCCAGACGATCGCCTCGGGGCTGCCGGTGAACAGGCCGGCGGCGACCGCGACCGCCAGCAGCAGCGGGGCCGCGACCAGGGCGTTGGCCAGATGCCGGCCGGCCAGGTCGATGCTGAGGCCGCGTTCGGAGCCGATGGTCACGGCGTTCATCCACAGCGAGCGGCCGTCGATGCCGAACGCGTTGCCGAGCTGGAGGGCGATCATCAACCCGGCCATCGCGGTCAGGGCGATCGGCGTCCCGGGGCCGGACGGGCCGTCGCCCTGGTTGCCGATCGAGAACGCCAGCAGGGCGGTCACCACGACGGAGCTGAACCAGACGACCCGGTAGCGGGGCTCGCGCCGGATGTACTTGAGCTCCTTGGTCACCACGGCCGCCAGCGGCCCGTCGGGCAGGAAACGGTCGACCAGGCCGCTGCCCTTGCCCACGGTGCCACCCTGGGTGGAGACGTCGGGGGTGACCAGGGCCCGGCCCAGCGCCTTGATCCACAGCCAGGCGACGGCGACCACGACGAGCGCCAGGACGACGAGCTCGCCCAGGCCGACGAGACCGCCGTCGGCGATGGCGTGGGCGGCCAGCCCGGACGGGGTCCAGCGCAGCACGCTCGCGGCGCCGTGCAGCAGGGCCAGGGGGTCGCCCACGTCGCTGTTGACCAGCAGGTTGGGGAGCTGGAAGACGAGCACGGCGCCGAGCGCCGCCACGGCCAGCACGTCGCGCCCGCGTCTGGTGCGCAGCGCGCCGGACAGCGAGGTGGTGACGAGCCTGGAGGCGACCAGGCAGAGCGCGAACTGCAGCAGCACCGCGACAATGCCGAGCAGGACGCCGCCCACGCCGGAGGCGAGCCCGGCCAGTGCGCCCGCGGTGACGATCAGGGTGACGAGCGGCCACACGCCGGTGGCGGACGCGGTGAACATGCCGACCGCGAGCGTGCCCGTGGACAGCGGGAACAGCGACAGCCGGGACGGGTCGAGCGTGTCGTCCAGGCCGAACGCGAGCAGCGGCACGATCATCCAGCTCACCAGGAACACGGTGAACACCACGACGACGATGTCGGCCGCGACGTCGGCGGGCGCCAGCCGGACCAGGCTCATCAGGAGGAAGCCGAGCAGCGCCAGCCCCACGGCCATGACCAGGGTGAAGGCGAAGCCGAGCTTGCGCGCCAGGTCACCGCGGAGGTTCCCGGCCAGCAGGCGCAGCTTGAGCCCGCCGAAGAGCGCGACCGTGCCGGCCACCGGGCTCACCGCTGCTCCCCGGAGCCCAGCCAGGTCAGCCCGGTGTCCCCCTGCTCGGGCGAGCGGCCGACGAGATCCAGGAAGGCCTGGTTGAGGCTGCGCCCGGCGCGCACCTCGGCCAGCGGCCCCTGGGCCACGATCTGCCCGCGGCTCATCACCGACACCCAGTCGCACAGGCGCTCGACGAGGTCCATGACGTGGCTGGAGAAGATCACGGTGGAGCCGGAGGCGGTGTAGCGCCGCAGCACCTCGGTGAGCGTCTGGGCGCTGACCGGGTCGACCCCTTCGAACGGCTCGTCCAGGAAGAGCACCGACGGGTTGTGCAGCAGCGCGGCGGCCAGGCCGATCTTCTTGCGCATGCCGGTGGAGTAGTCGACGACGAGCTTGTCGGCGGCCTCGGCGAGGTCCATCACCTGCAGCAGTTCGGTGGCGCGCCGCTCGACCTCGTCCTTGGGGATGCCGCGCAGTCTGCCGTTGTAGATCAGCAGCTCGCGGCCGGACAGCCGCTCGAACAGCCGCAGCCCTTCGGGCAGCACGCCGATGCGCGCCTTGACCTCCAGGGTGTCGCGCCAGACGGGTAAGCCGTCGATCTCGGCCTGACCGCCGTCGGGGCGGAGCAGACCGGTGATCATGCTGAGGGTGGTCGTCTTCCCTGCGCCGTTGGGCCCTACCAGGCCGGCGAAACTTCCTGCCGGGACGATGAGATCGACGCCCGCGACCGCGACCTGTGCGCCGAATCGCTTGGTCAGGGCCGTCGTGCGAACCGCATCCGTCATGGAACCACTCTACGAGCAGGGTTTACTCTTGCGCGCATGAGTGCTCTCGACCCCATACCAGACGCACCGGATATTCACACGACGGCAGGAAAGATCGCCGATCTGGCGCGCCGGCTCGACGAGGCGGCGCACGCCGGGTCGGCGGCGGCGGTGGCCAAGCAGCACGCCAAGGGCAAGATGACGGCGCGCGAGCGGGTGCTGGCCCTGTTGGACGAGGGCTCGTTCGTGGAGTTCGACGAGTTCGCCAGGCACCGCTCGACGATGTTCGGCATGGACAAGCGCCGGCCGTACGGCGACGGAGTGATCACCGGCCACGGCACCGTCGACGGGCGGCAGGTGTGCGTGTTCTCGCAGGACGTCACCGTGTTCGGCGGCTCGCTCGGCGAGGTGTACGGCGAGAAGATCGTCAAGGTGCTGGACCTGGCGCTCAAGACCGGGTGCCCGATCATCGGGATCAACGAGGGCGGCGGTGCGCGCATCCAGGAGGGGGTCGTCGCCCTGGGCCTGTACGCCGAGATCTTCAAGCGCAACGTGCACGCCTCCGGCGTCATCCCGCAGATCTCGCTCATCATGGGCGCGGCGGCCGGCGGGCACGTCTACTCCCCCGCGCTGACGGACTTCGTCGTCATGGTGGACCAGACGTCGCAGATGTTCATCACCGGCCCCGACGTGATCAAGACGGTCACCGGCGAGGAGGTGACGTTCGAGGAGCTCGGCGGCGCCCGTACGCACAACACCAAGTCGGGGGTGGCCCACTACGAGGCCGCCGACGAGAGCGACGCGCTGGAGTACGTCAAGGCGCTGCTGTCCTATCTACCGTCGAACAACCTGGACGAGGCGCCGGAGTTCGAGGCGGCCGAGGACCTGGAGCCCGCCCCCGAGCTGGACGAGCTGATCCCGGACTCCGCCAACCAGCCGTACGACATGCGCCGGGTCATCGAGCTCGTGGTGGACGACGGGGAGTTCCTGGAGGTCCACGCACTGTTCGCGCCGAACATCGTGGTGGGGTACGGCCGGGTGGACGGGCGGCCGGTGGGGGTGGTGGCCAACCAGCCCATGCATTTCGCCGGGTGCCTGGATATCGACGCATCCGAGAAGGCCGCTCGATTTATTCGAACATGTGATGCTTTTAATATCCCGATCCTCACTTTTGTTGATGTGCCGGGATTCCTCCCTGGGACGGATCAAGAATGGAACGGAATCATCCGCCGGGGCGCCAAGCTCCTGTACGCCTACGCCGAGGCCACCGTGCCGCTGGTCACGGTGATCACCCGCAAGGCGTACGGCGGCGCGTACGACGTCATGGGGTCCAAGCATCTGGGCGCGGACGTCAACCTGGCCTGGCCCACCGCGCAGATCGCGGTCATGGGCGCGCAGGGCGCCGTCAACATCCTCTACCGGCGTGAACTGGCCGCCTCCGACACCCCGGACGCCGAGCGCGCCCGACTGGTGACCGAGTACGAGGACACGCTGGCCAATCCTTACATCGCGGCCGAGCGCGGATATGTGGACGCGGTGATCCGCCCGTCGGAGACCCGGGCCCAGGTCGTCAGGGCGCTGCGGGCACTGCGCAACAAGCGCGCCTCCCTGCCCGCGAAGAAGCATGGGAACATCCCGCTGTGAGCCATCACCTGCGTATCGTCCGCGGCGACGCGACCCCCGAGGAGATCGCCGCGCTCGTCGCGGTCCTCGCCGTCCGGCGAGCTCAGCCGCCACCTCCGCCGCCTCGCCAGAGCCGAACATGGCGAAACCCGGCGAGAACGATGCGTAACCCTCTCGCACCAGGGAAGTCGGCTTGGCGGATGAGCGCTCTACCGTAGATAGATCCCGGGAATCGGGTGTCAAGTTCCCCGGGAGTTGGGACTATCTAGAGAAAGTAGGCGTATATAGTCGGCCGATCAACTAACGCCGCGGCCTGGAGGACATCATGGCTATCCCAGACCTCATGCCGCATCCTGTGGCAGCAAAGTACGCCATCCTGGTGGATGTCGGTTATCTCTACGCTGCCGCAGGTGAAGTGCTGCTTGGTGCCAAGGAACGCAAGGAATATCGAGTTGCCGCCGATGAGCTCATCCAGAGCCTACAGAAACATGCAGAGGAACGTATTTCTGGAGAGCTGCTGCGGATCTATTGGTATGACGCCGCCCGTGACCGCGTGCCCACCGTCGATCAGCGAGTCATCGCCCAGCTTCCGTGGGTCAAGGTCAGGCTTGGCAACCTCAACGCGCGCGGCCAGCAGAAAGGCGTGGACGCGCAGATCAGAAGCGACCTGGAAGCCCTGGCCCGGCACCACGCCGTAACCGACACCATCCTGCTGGCCGGTGATGAGGACATGGTCCCGGCGGTGGAGGCGGCCCAGGCGTTCGGGGTGCGCATCCATCTGTGGGGGGTTGAGCCGCCTTATGGCACCAACCAGGCCGAACGCCTGGTCTGGGAGTCCGACACCGTGGAAGTGATCACTGCTGAGTTCCTGAGGCCCTTTTTCAGCCGTGCTCCCCAGCCTGTCGCCGTCACCCCACCGGCCGCCGCGCCGTCGCCCGCCCAGGTGTTCGCCGGACGCGCCCCGGTCAAGCCGCACGTCAAGCCCGGCCAGGTGGCCAAGCTCGGCCCGAGCAGGCCGCGCGTGGAGGACGTGGGCGAGCACGTGGCACAGAAGTGGATCCTGACGCGCGGCCGCGACAACATCCGCGACCTGCTGCCGGGGCCGATCCTGCCGACGGTGATCGACACCGAGCTGCTGATCGAGGCGGAGAAGGAGCTGGGCCACTCGCTGCGCCCCTACCCGGAGGCTCGGGTGTGGCTGCGCGACGGGTTCTGGGCCCGCGTCTACCGGGAGTTCGACCTGGGAGTCGGCGTCTCGTCCAAGTGACCCGACCGGATTGTTCGACCTGGGAGACCTGGGAGTCCGTGTCTCGTCCGAGCGACCCGGCCGCAGCACGCCCATGTGCGACGGCAGCGCCGAGCGAGGAGCACGAGCGACGGCTGCCGATCATGCCTGATCGCCGGGTCCGAATCCCGCCGGTCACCCGCTCCGACCTGCTGACCTGCGCTTTCACGGTGAGGTCCGATTCCCGCCGGTCGAGATGCTGACCAGCGCCTATTCTCGGAGGCATGTCACCCACAGAGCTCGACTTCGACGCCTGCTACCGGGCCGTCTCGGCCAGGGACGCCCGGTTCGACGGGCGGTTCTACACGGCGGTGACGACGACCCGTATCTACTGCCGGCCCATCTGCCCGGCGCGCACGCCCGGCGCGCGCAACGTGCGCTTCTACCGGCACGCCGCCTCGGCGGAGGCCGCCGGGTTCCGGCCGTGCAAGCGCTGCCGCCCCGAGCTGTCCCCTGGTGACCCCGGGTGGGACCTGCGCGGCGACCTCATCGGCCGGGCGCTGCGGCTGATCGACGACGGCGGCGCCGACGAGGACGGCGTGGCCGGCCTGGCCAGGCGGCTGCACATCACCGAGCGCCACCTGCACCGGCTGTTCGTCACCGAACTCGGCGTCGGGCCGCTCGCCGTCGCCAGAACCAGGCGGCTGCTGCTGGCCAAGCAGTTGCTGACCGAGACGGCGCTGCCGGTGACGGACGTGGCGTTCGCCGCCGGGTTCGGCAGCGTCCGGCAGTTCAACGCGACCATGCGGGAGACGTACGGCTTCACACCGAGCGAACTGCGAGCCACGGCCGGCGGCCTGACCCGCGCGGCCCGACGCGAAGACGCAGCGACCACACCCACCACCGTGGCGGGTGCTGAAGGCGCACAAGCGGGGCCCGCTGTGCTTCGGCTTCGGCTGCACGGGCGGGAGCCGTACGACGTTGAAGGCGTTTTCACGTTTCTCGCCTCCCGGGCCATCCCCGGGCTGGAGGTGGCGGACGCGACCTCCTACAGCCGGGTCGTCCCCGGCGGCACGATCACCCTCACCCCGCAGCGCGGCCACCTGGCGCTCGACGTGAGCGTGGCCGACACCCGGCAGCTCGCCCGCATCGTGGCGCGCTGCCGCCGGCTCCTGGACCTGGACGCCGACCCGGCCGCCATCGCCGACGCGCTGGGCCGGACGTCGCTCGCCCCGCTGGTGGCGGCAAGGCCCGGCCTGCGGGTGCCGGGGACGTTCGACGGGTTCGAGCTCGCGGTGCGGGCGGTGGTGGGGCAGCAGATCTCCGTCGCGGGCGCGCGCACCCTGCTCGGCCGGATCGTCGCCACGGCCGGTGCCCGCACGGCGGACGGCCACCTCTTCCCCACCGCCGCCGAGCTGCTCGCGGCCGAGCTCGACGGGCTCGGACTGACCACCCGGCGGATCGCCACGCTCAAGGAGCTGGCGAGCCGGGTCGACGGCGGCCTGATCGACCTCGACGGCGCCCAGGACCCCGCGGAGGCGGTGCGGGAGCTGCTCGCGGTCCCCGGCATCGGGCCGTGGACCGCCAGCTACATCGCCCTGCGCGCGCTGCGCGACCCCGACGCCTGGCCCACCGGCGACCTGGTGCTCGACCGGCGCATGGCCGCCCTGGACATCCCCAAGGAACACCTCGAGCGGTGGCGCCCCTGGCGCGCCTACGCCGCCCTTCACCTCTGGAGTCACTCATGATCAACGCTCAGATCCTGCCCACCCCGATCGGCGAGCTGTCCGTGCTGACCCGCGACGAGGTGCTCGTCGCCGCCGGCTTCACCGCCGACCCCAAGGAGATGTACGTACGGCTCTCGCCCGCGCTGCAGGCCGAGGGCCTGGACGTGGTCGACGACCTCGGGCCGGTCGCCCAGGCGGTGCGCGCCTACTTCGACGGGGACCTCGAAGCGCTGGACGCCATCGCGGTCGAGCAGCCGGGCACACCCACGCGCAAGCGCCTCCACCAGGTGCTCCGCGAGGTCCGGCCGGGCACCACGGTGTCGTACGCCGAGCTGGCCGTACGGGCGGGCCTGCCCAGGACGGCGGCCCGCGCGGCGGGCTCGGCCTGCGCCCAGAACCTCATCGCGCCGTTCGTGCCCTGCCACCGGGTGCTGCCCACCACGGGCGGCTTCGGCGGCTACTACTACGGCGTCCCGGTCAAGGAATGGCTGCTCGCCCACGAATCGGGCAAGCACTGATATTTCACGACGAAGGGCTGGTCCGGCGGGCCAGCCCTTCGTCACGTCTCACGGCTTGACGTTGCTCTGCACCTCACCGACCGGCACATCACGCGTCACCTGCGCCTGTACGGGATCGAACTGGACATTCTGCGCCCCTCCGGTCACCGCCACCGGCCAGACACTCGTCACGGTCAGCTCGTAGACCTGGCGCGGCTGGTCGATGGAGGCACGCTCGTAACGCACCCCGCAGGTGAACTCGGCGTTCTTCGCGTACGGCTTGCCCGACGCGCCGCACCCCTTCTCCACCACCTCGGCCCGGTCCGTACCCGCCTTGATCTTGATGTCGGAGAGGGTGGCCACCACGGTGGCGCTCATCACGCCCGGCAGCGTCGCGGTGACCGTGCGCCGCGGCTGGCCGATGTCCTCAAGCCAGACGAACGTGGGCAGGTTGACGTAGCTACTGGCGTCCGGGTTGAGCTTGATCGTGCCCTGGGGCACGGTCAGCGCGGCCCTGGCCACCTCGGCGAGCTCCTGGAAGGTGATCCCGCTGGGCGGGGTGGCGTTGGGCTCCACGAACACGAACAGTTCGAGCCCCGCCCAGCAGGCCGCGCCCTTGGGGTCGCCCGCGTTGTAGGCGGGCGTCCACCACAGTCCCGGCTGCCCCACCTTGTCCTTGAACTGCTTGATGAAGGCGTTGAAGCCCTCCTCGTCACGCTGGATCCTGGAGGCGTTGGCCCGCGCGTCCGACATGAACGCCAGCATCTTCTCCGCGTCCAGGCCGGGCTCGTACCAGCAGGGACTCTTGAGCTGGTAACCGTCGCTCTTGCCGCCCTTGGCGCCGTCGCCGGTGATGCGGATCTTGGAGTGCCGCAGGACGAGTTCCCGGGTGTTCCCGTTCTGGAAACCCTCGGACTCCACGCCTCTCGGGGGCGCGGTGGGCGGCGCGGTGCCGCCCGCGAACAGCACCGATCCGGCGACGAGCACGGGAAGCAGGCCTTTCATCAACTGCACCCTTCCTTGCTGTGGCTGAACTGCCTGATGCGCCACACCCCGTCGTCGTCGCGATGGGCGAGCACGATCTGGAGGTAGGGGGCGCTGCTGGAGTCGGGCTGCGGGCTGATGGGCTCGCCGGTGCTCGTGGAGACCAGCTTCATCTTCGTCTCGTCCACGCACACGTTGAGCTCGGCGCCCCGGCCCACGACCGCCTTCACCCGCAGGCGGAAGAGTCGTACGACACCGCTGACCGACTGCTTCTTGTCGGTGAAGTTGCGCACCCAGGCGGCCGCCTCACCCGCGTAGGCGGGCTCGACGCGGCGCAGATAGCGGTCGTCACCGGACATGACCGCCTCCCACGCCTCCGCGTAGTAGTCGGGGAAGAGCCGCACCAGCGCGTCGTCCCGCTCGGGCCACCGCACCCGCACCTCTAACTCCCCGCCGACGTCGATGGTGTCCGGCCGCGCGCCGGCGGTGGAGGTGGCCTTCGCCTTGCTCGGAGCCTCGCTCGCGGCCACGTCCGGCACGCTCTTGGGCCGGTAGGGCTGCTCCACCTGCCCGCATCCCGCCACCAGCAGGAGCGCCAAGCCGACTGTCATCCGTCTCATGCCGTGGACTCCCTGACGACGTGAAGGCGCCACGACGGCAGCAGCTCGTCGATCAGCGCCTCGGTTTCGGGGGCCATCCCGCCGCTGTGCGGATGGGAGGCGGATCGCCTGGTCAACCCCTCCACGACGGCACGCAGCCGGCCCAGGTCACCGGTGGCGTGCGTGGCCCGCAGCAGGTCGCGCCAGAGACTCTCGTCGTCGGTGGCCAGCAGCAGCCCGGCCCGTACGGCGGCGATGGCGGCGTCGGGGTCGCCCTCGGCGAGGCGGAGCTCGCAGAGCCGGTGCGCGGCGTCGGCGACCTCGGCCGACACGTCGTACTCCAGCTCGTCGCCCGCCAGCCACGCGTAGCGGCCCTCCGGCCGCCCGCTCAGCAACGGGCCGCTGACCAGGCCGAGCGCCCTTTCCAGCAGCAGGGCACGGGCCGTCGGATCATCGTGCGAGCGGCGTACCAGCTCGCGGAAGAGCACCCAGTCCGTGCGCACGTCCGGCCCCAGGGTGAGCCTGCCGGCCTGGTCGGTGCGCAGGTGGCGGGGGCCCAGCCAGTCGGCGACCCGGGCGATCGTGGCGTCCCTGACCATGGCCTGCACGCCGCGCGGCCACAGCACGCCGCCGAGCACCACCGGATGCACCCCGCCGGGATGCGTGGCGAGGTAGACCAGCAGCTCGGTGGCCAGCGCCATCCGCCCCTGCTCCATCGGCTCCGGCCCGACGACCTCCAGCGGGCCGAGCAGCCTGATCTCCACCGCTGGCGGGTGCAGGTCCACCAGCGGCTGCGCCTCGGGGATCACCTCGCCGTCCATCCGGTCCGCCGTACGGAACAGCTCGATCAGCGCCCGGTAGTGGCGGCGGGGCAGGAGCTGTGCCGTCACCTCGAAACCCAGCTCCGGGATCCGGGCCAGGCCGTCCTCGGTGATCTCCCACGTCCAGGTGGCGTGCGGCACGTCGCCGGTCACCACGTATCCCGCCGTGTCGTTGCGGGCGAGCAGGGCCAGCCGGCGCGCCTCCTCATGGGTGGGCGCCACCGCCGACAGCAGGTAGTGGGCGTCCCGGGGCCGGCCGGTGATCCTGCCGGTGAGCACCTCCTGGCGTGGCGCGGCCGTCGCCTCCAGCTCCGGCAGCGCCGCCGCCAGGCTGCCGACGGCCCTGATCCGGTCCGGGGCGATCGCCGTCAGCTCCTCGCCGAAGCCGACGAGCGTGATCCGCATGCCGTCGGACCACCGGTTCGTGGCCAGCTCCACGGCGAGCGCGGCCAGCGCCGCCGTCGTCTGCGGGCCACGGATGTTGATCAACCCCTGCGCGGCCTCCAGGTCCACGAGCACCCGGCCGCTCTGGTCCGTGCCGATCGACACCAGCCCGGGGTACGGGGCCCCGCCCGGCTGATCCTCCAGCAGGCGGCCCTCGTGCGCCGCCAGCCGCCACACCTGCCCGCCGTCCTTGACCGTCCAGGGAGCGGGCGGGTCGCCGTCCGGCGGGTGGATCCACAGGTCGAGCGTGCGCGCGGACAGGTGCGCGCCGTAGACGGTCGGCGGGGTGCGGTTCGCGGCGGCCAGCTCCGCGCCGAGCAGCCGGAGGCCGAGGTCGAGGATGCGGGCGCCGGGGGCGTCGGCGCCGAGCCTCAGCGCCACCTCCACCTCCGCCGCGTCGCCGCGTGGCCGTACGACGCGGTGGCCGAACAAACGGTGCCAGAGCTGCTCGCGGCGCCTCCTGCCGAGCACCGCCAGCAGTCCGGCGGCGGCCAGCGACGCGCCGGCCAGGAAGTCGACGAGCTCCAGGCCGTCGGCGGCCGGCTGCATCTGGACGCTGTCCTGCGGCCGGGAGTCTCTGACCTCGGGCTTGGCGACGCCCTGTTTCTGGGTGGCCGACCGGTCGACGTGGTCCCTGACGATCGCCCGCTCGCCGCCGCCCGGCTTGGCCGGATGGTCCTCCAGCGTCTGTGTCCTGGCCTGGGTGGCGGGGACGACGTGCGTGTTGCGCGCGTCGTCCGGCATGTCGAGCACCCAGCCGGGCCTGATCAGGTCGGCCATCCGCAGGCGGGCGCCGTCGGGCTGCTCCTTGTGCTGGTTGAGCTTGAAGATCTCCGGGTAACGACGTCCGTCGCCGAGGCACTTCTCGGCGATCTCCCACAGGCTCTCGTGGTGCCGGCCGTGCGGCGGCTGCACCACGTACACCTTCTTGGACTGCCGCGCCTCCTCCGGCTGCTCCACGACCGGTGCGGTGAAGGCGACGGCGGTCATCGGCGGCGGGGCGGGCGGGGCGGCCATCGCCGCGATCGGCACGACCACGGCCCCCGCCGTGAACAGCAGCAGCACCGCGCTGACGAGCTTGTTGGCCAGCGCCTGCGTGCCGCCGGACAGCGGCACCCTGGCCGGCATCCCGACCTGGCGCACCCCCGCGTACACCTCGACCACCACGCACACGGCCAGTTGCAGCCAGGCCAGCCAGACGAACACCACCAGCACGGCCATGATCGTGCTCGGCCCGACGCTGCTGGTCAGCAGATCGAGGTCGAGCAGCTCGGGGCTGATCGGCGGCCCGGCGAACCTCAGCAGCGCGTAGGGGACACCGCCGACCAGCGCCACCAGCAGGACCAGCGCGCCGAGTCCGGCCAGCACATCGCCGGGGCCGCGCCGGGGCTGGACGCGCGGCGGCGCCTGCCTGAGCGTGCGCGGGCGCCCCTGACCGGCAGAATGCACCGGACCTCGTGCGCGCGCGGGCTCTCGCGTCGGCATGGCCTCTCCCCTCTTGCGTCCAGCGTGCTGATTCGGCGCTCTGTCATCCACTGACCCGCCTGATTCGGTCTGGCTCATCCGTCCTCGGGCGCGGCGCTCGCCTCGGGCGCCGCGCTCGCCTCGCCCTCCATCTCCGAGCCGGCGAAACCGATCGCGGCCAGGAAGAAGGCGGTCCAGCGGACCCGTACGGCGACCGTCACCAGGGTCTGCCCCTGCTCGACGGTGCAGTCGGCCGGGGTGATGCCGTCTCCGCCGTGTGCCGCGACGACCTCCTCCGCCCTGGCGCAGACCTCGGCCTGGCCCTGCATCCGGACCTCACCGGTGTCGCGCAGATGATCGACGTCGATCTGGTCGGCGCCGGCCCGCGCGGCCTGCTCGGCGATGTCGTTGGCGCGCAGCCGGGCGTTGATCGCCGATCCCCCGTCCACGAGCAGCCCGGCCAGCAGGAACACCACCACGGAGAACAACACGGTGAACACCGACATGGACCCGCGCTCCCCCGGCGGCCTGGTGAGCACCGGCACGGACCCGCGATCCCCCCGCCTCACTTCTCCACTCTCCTGAACTCCTCCAGCGGCACCACGGCGGTGCCGGTCATCCGCTTGGACGCGCCGAAGCCGAGGAAGGCGAGATCCAGCTCGCACGTCACCTCCGCCCGCACCTCGCCGCCCTGCTCGTACGCGTCGCCGTCCAGGGTGACGGCCGGGCTCGCGCACCCGTCCTGGAGCGCGTCGGTGGCGATCTTCTCCGCGGCGGAGGTCGCGTCGCCGAACGTACGCTGGATCGAGGCGGCGCGGGCGGCGTCCCTGGCGGCGGCGTTGACCTCGCCCTGCGCCTCGACCAGGCGTCCGGCCCCGGCGAGGAAGAGCAGGAAGAGCAGGAACACCGGCGCCAGCATCACCGTCTCGACGGCCATGGAGCCTCGCTCGCGGCCGCGGCGGTTCACTCGCAGTCCTCTCCGCCGTCGTCCGGGCGGAAGCACTCGATCGGGCCGCCCGCGGTGGCCGTGATGGTGAAGGCGAGCTCCGGCAGCAGGGGGATGACCTGGACGGCGCTGCCGGTGACGGTGACGTGCCGCTCGTCCGGGTCCTTCTCGGCGGTGTCCACCGACGCGCCGTCGAGCAACTGGGGGCCGATGGCCGTCAGCACGTCCCGGGCCTTGGCCTGGGCCTCCTGCTCCCAGCCGCCGGAGTCGGCGGGAGCCGCCCTGGCGACGCGGGCACCCTCTCTGGCCGCCGCCTCCGCCACCTGGCGGCCGTGGAACCAGAGGGTGACCTGCACGATGAGCAGCACGGTGGCCAGGATGACCGGCATGAGCAGGGCCAGCTCGATCGCCGACACCCCTCGATCACCGCGCTTCCCGATCGCCGACACTCCTCGATCACCGCGTTTCCCGATCGCCGGCGCGCCTCGGTCACCGCGCTTGGAGCGGGTCACGTGTCCCCGTCACCGCCACCGCCGCCGAACGAGTCCTGAATGTCGCCCTGCTTCTCCGTCACGAGCTGGCTGATCAGCGTGGCCAGGCCGAGGGCGACGCCGGCGATGATGGCCGTGATGATGACCCACTCGACGGCGGAGGCGCCACGGCTCGGCGCGGTGCGGGCGCGGTGCATGCGCACACTCAGGTACGCGACCAGGTAAATGATCCACGGATGGTTCATCAGGACCCCAACATCTTCATAGCGGCCGGAAAACTGAGAAAGATGACAAATCCCGCGCAGAGGAGGAGCTGGGCGACCAGCATCGACTGGGACCGTTCGCCGGCCCGGCCCTCGATCTCCGCCAGCTCGCGGCGGCGCAGGGTGGCGGCCCTGGCGGTCAGCGAGCTGCGTACCTTGGCCCCGTCGTCGGCGACCAGGCCGAGCGCGGCGGACAGGTCCCGCAGCTCGTCGATGTTGAGCTCCTCGCCGAGCTGGCCGAGCGCCTGCCAGGGGGTGATGCCGACGATCCTGGCCCCCTGCAGCGCGTCCCGGATGCGGGCCATCGCCCAGTTGGGCTGCTCGCCGCTGATCGACACGGCCATCATCAGCGCCTCGGGCACGCCCCTGCCGCCGGCGAGGTTCATCGACACCAGGTCCAGGAACGCGCCGACGACGTGCCGGAAGTCGCGTCTGCGCGCCGCGGCTTCCTTCTTGATCTGCAGGTCGGGCAGGAAGAAGAAGACGAACGACGCGAGTACGGCCACCCAGAACGGGATGGTCGGCGAGGCGCCCCAGCCCATCAGCAGCAGCCAGCCGAACAGCACCGGAAAGGCCAGCAGCCCGCTGGCCGCGAGCAGCGCCTTGGTCGCCAGGAAGCCCTCGAACGAGCGTCCCACCAGCGCCAGGTCCGACTTGGTCGAGCGGACATGCCAGCCACGGGAGCCGTAGAGGCGGGCCAGCCGCAGGCCGAGCCCCCGCCGGAAGGCGCTGACCTCCTCCTCCGGCAGCAGCAGGATGCGGGGCGCGTCGGAGCTCTCCCGCACCTCGTCCAGCGCGAGCAGCCTGGCCACCAGTCCCGGCCGGGCCGGGAACAGCGCCTTCAGCAGCAGGAACAGGCCGAGGCCCGCCACGCCGCCCGCCAGCACGCCCTCAACCATGGTCGCCTCCGACGAGCAGTCGCGTGGGCTTGTCGAACCTGGCCAGGCGCCGCATCCAGGCGAATCCGGCGCCGAACAGGCCGGCCACGATGACGAGCACCGCCTGGCCGAGCAGGTTGTCGTACTCGCCGACGTACTCGGGGTTGAAGATGACCAGCAGCGCGGCGAAGGCCAGTGCGGTGATCACCACGATCTGCACGCTGCGCCGGGTCGCGCGGCGTTCGGCCTCGACGCGGCGGCGCATGTCGAGCTCCTCGCGCGCCGACACGGCCAGCGCGCCGAGCACGTCGCGCAGGCCGGGGCCGCGCAGCCTGGAGTTGAGCACCAGTGCGGCCACCACCAGGTCGGCCGAGGGGTCGTCGAGCTCGTCGGCGAACAGGGCGAGCGCGTCCGGCAGCGCCATCCTGGTGTGCAGGCGGTCGACCAGCGCGCGCAGATGGGGGCGGAGCGTCGGGGCCGCGGCCCTGATCGAGGACGGGATGGCCTGCTCCAGCCCGGCCGCGCCGGCGATCGTGTCGCGCAGCGACTCCGTCCAGGCGGCCAGGCCCTCCAGGCGGTGCATCGCCCCCCGCTCCTCGGCGGCGCCGCCGGACAGGCCGCGCCAGGCGAAGACCAGCGCGACGGTCCCGACGGCCACGACCGGCCAGCCGGTGACGACCAGCACCACGGTGGCCGCGACCCCGGCGACGGCGACGCGGGTGGACAGCACCTGGACCATGCGGCGCTTGGGCTGCGAAGGGCGGGGGCGCAGGCCGTACAGGGAGAGGAACAGCAGGAAGAGGCCGGCGCCGGTGAGGGCGCCGGACAGCAGCGCCAGCGGGTCGAAAGTGATCATGTCACCAGCCCCCCGGGTTGTAGCCGTAGGCGGCGAGCTCTTCCATGCAGGAGATCGGCGCGTGCGGCAGGCCGGAGCCGTCCGGGCCGGGGGCGAACACCTCGCTGGACAGCACGCGGCCGTCGCAGCCGTTGACCTCGCGGATGCTGGAGACGTAGCGGCGCAGGCTGCCGCCGCGGTGATAGTCGTTGCGCTTCTCGATGAAGACGACGAAGTCGATCGCGCCCGCGATGAGCATGTGCGTGGCCTCGATCGGGAGCCGCTCACGGGCCTGCAGGGCGTAGGTGGCGATGCGGTTGAACACTTCCATGCTGGAGTTGGCGTGGATCGTGGACAGGGAGCCGTCGTTGCCCTGGGTCATCGCGTTGAGCATGGTGACGATCTCGTCGCCGAGCACTTCGCCGACGATCACGCGGCTGGGGTTCATCCGCAGGGATCTGCGGACCAGCTCGGCCATGCTGATCTCGCCCTGGCCCTCGGAGTTGGGCAGGCGCTGCTCGAAGGCGACGACGTTCGGGTGCAGCTCGGCGAACTGGTCGAGGCCGAGCTCCAGGGCTCGTTCGACGGTGATGAGGCGCTCGCTGGGCATGATTTCGTTGGCCAGGGCGCGCAGCAGCGTCGTCTTTCCCGCGTTCGTCGAACCGGCGATCATGATGTTCTTCCGGGCGCCGATCGCCGCCGAGAGAAAACGGCCAATTTCCGGGCTTATCGTGTTATTTCCGACCAAGTCGGAAAGGAAGACTTTGCCGAGGCGGGCGCGGCGAATGGAGACGGCGGGCTTGACCGTCACGTCCATCACCGCGCTCAGTCGCGAACCGTCCGGCAGGCGCAGGTCGAGCTGTGGATTGGCGGTGTCGAACGGCCTGCTCGACAGCCCCGAATAGGCGGCCAGGATCTGGATGAGCTCGATCAGCTCCTCATCGGTCTCGGCCACCGGCTCCCGCGTGAGCTCCTGGCCGTCGGCATAGCTGACGAACACCTTGTCGCAGCCGTTGATGTCGATGTTCTCGACCTCGGGGTCGTCGAGCAGCGGCTGCAGACGCCCCACGCCGAACAGGGCCGCGTGAATGCCCGCGGCGAGCGCCTCTTCCTCCTCGATCGTGGGCGGGGTGCGGCCGAGACCGATCTCGCTGCGCGCGTGCTCCTCCAGCACCTGCGAGATCAGCGCCCGGGCGAACTGGCGCTCGTCCTCGCCCGTCATCGTGGGCAGGCCGTTGGCCTGGTCGATCCGGCGCTGGTGGGCGAGGCGGTCGCCGACCTCCTGCCGGAACCTCTTGACGAGGGAGTGATCGATCATCGGGCCCCCACCAGCCGTCCTGCGAGATCTCGTGCGGTACGGACCAGCAACGATCGGTCCAGCCGGCCGCCCCACTGGCCGCGCAGCAGCTCCGCGCCCTTCACGTCATGGGCCAGCCCGTGCACGAAGGAGACATACGGGCCGACGATCCTGCGTACGTCGTCGATCGAGGAGCGATAGTCGCGCGGGTCGGCGATGACCACCACGCCGTGCGCCTTGGTGATGCTCAGGCGCTCGCGCAGGTGGGCCACATGATCCAGGGTCGCCCTGGTGAGCAGGACCACCTGATCGGCCTCCGCCAGCAGGTCGCCGATCTGCGGGTGCGAACCGAGGCGGCCGCAGTCGGCGATCACGTCGGCGTTCGGCATCGCGGCCAGTGACCTGCCCAGCGGGCCCCACAGCCAGGTCAGGCCCGCGGCCTGCTCCCCGTGCGTGATGCCGACCAGCACGTCCAGGCCCCCCACGATCTTCTGTGTGTGCTGGTGGATCTGCGCGGGCTCCAGGCCGCGCCGGGCCGTGGCGCCCAGCGTGAGCAGGCCCTTGCCCGGATTGAGCACACCGCCGCCGGCGGCGGGCAGCCGGTAGGCGAGGTCCCCGCCGGACGGGTCGCACTCGGCGAGGAGCACGGGCCTGGGCCAGACGGCGGCCAGGGCCGTTGCCGCGGTGGTCACCCCTGGCGCGCCCTTGTCGGCGGCCAGCACGATCAGCCCCACCTCAGCGCGCCCCGGGAAGCTCGGCCACGGCGACCTCGCCGCCGGAGGCGTACTGGAGGATGACGGGTGAGACCTGCGTCTCCACGATCACGGTGATCTGGCCGCCACCGCCGCTCCTGCCCTTGTCTCCGACGCTGAAGACCAGCGCGCTCTGCGCCAGCACCCGGCCCTCCTCCTGGCCGCCGCGCCCCGGCACATGCACCACCTGCACCCGGTCGCCGGGCTTCAGCCCCGCGGGCATCTGGCCCGGCTTGAGCGCGAGCCCCACCTTGGCCTTGCCGGGGCCGAGCTCCTTGCTGGCCGTGACGCCCATGTCGCTGGTGAGCAGGGTGCCGGGCAGGATGGTGACGGCCGCGAAGGTGTCGAGGACCCGCTGCCGCTGCGACCAGCTCACGAAGTCGATGCCGGTGTCGGCGATCTGGACCTCCTCCAGGGCCTCCGCGGTGAACTGCTGGCCGGCGCCCACCTGCTGGGTGATCCTGATCGCGGAGATGCGGTCACCGCTGCGCAGCACGAGCAGCGTCGTCGCGAGCGCTCCGCCCAGGATGAGCAGCACGGCGAGGGCGGCCAGGGCAGGCTTGCGCTCGCGCGGGGGCACGGGGAGCTTGCGTGAGGCTGGGCCTGACAACCCGGCCGTGTCGACGGCGGGTTTTTCGCTGGTCCTCATGGGTCGGGGGCTCCCATTAGTGAATTTTGGAATTCACGCCATTATGTGCATCCGGGTGGTGGAGCGGGGGTCGAATGCGAAGAACCATGCTTGTTTCGCAGGTGGCTTGGTGTCAACTCGCGATAATCAATGCCTATTGTTTCTAGCGAGTTGACGGGCATGGATTTTTCCGGGTAAGAGTCACAGGATTAACATTTGTCACTTGGTTAACTGAGGTTTTCGGATTTATGGGGTGACGTCTGGTTATATTCGGCGCGACCTTAAAGGGGGATAGGGCGTCAAGTCGGGCGTTCGGTGGGTCGGGGCGGGAGTTCGTGGTTTTTTAGACTTCGCTTACGGCTTGCGGGTGGCACCTGTCCACAGGGCTGGGTTCGTGGCCCGGGTTATCCACAGGCCGCGGCTTTCATGCCATTGATGTCATCCGGAGGGCTTAGCGTCGCGGCGGGCGCTACCTTGGCGCCGAGATCCGACCGAGGAGACGGCACATGCGGATCATGCTCACCGTGCTCGGCGAGGCGAGCAGTCGTGACGTCGTGATCGACGGGGACGAAGACGCGACGGTCGCGGCGGTGAGCGAGGCGCTCAGCGGCCGCGACCCGATCGCCGAGGTCGTCCGGCTGCCCCGAGCACGCGCGCCCTACGGCATGTCCACCACGGCCTCCCCCACCGGGGACACCCGCGTCCCGGGCCAGGTCCCGGGCCAGCGCCGGCCCGACGGGAACGGCTCACCCTGGTCTGCCTCCGGCCCCGCCGACCCCCACCGCTCCGGCGGCACTGGTGGCCTCCGGAGCCCTGCCGGCCCGAATGAGGGCCTCGGCCGTTCCGGTCATCCCGGTGGTCCCGGCAGCTCCGGCGGCGGGCTCGCGCGTGGGTCCGCCGTGCTGTGGCGTAACGGGCGTCAGCTCGACCCTCGCGCCCTGGCCAAGGCCGTGCTGTACGACGGCGACAAGGTCACCCTCGATCCCCGCCTCGCCCGGATGACGATCATCGAGGAGCCGGGCGGCGTGGCGGAGATACGCGTCGTCGGTGGTCCGGCCGCCGGCGCGGTGCACCGGCTGGGGCTCGGGGTCCATGTCATCGGCTCCGATCCGATGTGCGCCATCACCGTCGCCGACGCGGCCCTCGCCCCGGAGGCGGTGACCGTACGCGTGACTCCTGACGCGATCACCGTGGAGCGCGCGCTGCGGGCGGCGCCCGGCCAGGCACCGCGCCTCAAGCTCAAGGGCAGGTGGGCCGACGAGGTCGCGGAGCTCACGGTGCGGGTGGCGGAGCGGGAGGCGGCGGAGTTCGCCTCCGAGGCCACGCGGCCCCCTCCCGAGCTGGGCTCACGGCCGCTCACCGACACCGTCGACTGGCCGGAGGACACCCTGCTGGCCTGCGGCTCGTCGCTGTTCACGCTGATGGCCATCGAGCCTCCCGACGCCCACCTGACGCCCCGGCTCGAAGGCGGCGTGGCCTACAACCGGCCGCCCCGGCTGCGGCGTCCAGAGGGCCGCCGCGCTTTCGCCCGGCCGAAGGAGCCCACCCGTAACGAAGGGATGCGGCTGCAGTTGCTGGCCGCCTTCCTGCCCGCGGTGCTCGGTCTCACCCTGGCCTACGTGCTCAAGCAGTGGTATTTCCTGCTGATGGCCCTGATGACCCCTGTCATCATGGTCGGCCAGTGGTGGAGCGACCGCCGGCACGGCAAGAAGCAGCACCGGAAGGCGCTCAAGGAATACCGGGAGCGGCTCGACGCCTTCGAGGAGACGGTCGAGCAGGCCAGGGCCGAGGACGAGCTGCTGCGCAGGTCCGACTCGCCCGACCCGGCCCAGGTGCTGCTGACCGCCATCGGCCCGCGCAGACGGCTGTGGGAGCGCAGGATCCACGATGACGACGCGCTGCGGCTGAGAGTGGGGCTCGCCGATCTGCCGGCCAACCTGGATCTCAGCGAGGAGCAGGGCGGCTCCCTCGATCCGCCGGTCTGCCGGGCGGTGCCGGTGTCGCTGGCCATGCGCAGGCTCGGCGTCGCGGGCGTCACCGGCCCGCGCGACCACGCCACCGGCCTGGCCTGCTGGCTCGCCGGCCAGGCCGCGACCCTGCACAGTCCGCGCGACCTGGCCATCGTGATCATCTCCGCGCATGCCGACAGCGAGCGCCGCTGGGGCTGGACGCGCTGGCTGCCGCACTGCGGGCCCCGTGGCGGTGAGGAGTGCGTGGCCCTCGTCGGCGCGGACCCGGAGTCCGCGGCCCACCGCGTCAGCGAGCTGGCCGCCCTCATCGACGAGCGTCAGAACACCGCGATCCCCGAGCTGGGCAAGATCCCCACCGGCTGGGACGACCTCGGCGGCCCGGAGCCGCCGGCCTTCTCCACCTACGACACCCGCCCCTATGACGTGCTGGTCATCCTCGACGGCGCGCAGGCCCTGCGAGGTCTGCCCAACATGCCGCAGGTCCTGCGTCAGGGCCCGCGAGCGGGCGTTTACACCCTGGCCATCGACGACGACCAGCGGCTGCTGCCGGAGGAGTGCGCCACGGTGGCCGCCTGCGACCCCGACGGCCGGGTTCACCTGCGCGGCGGCGGCCTCGACGTGATCGGCCCGGTTCTGGCTGATCTGGTGTCGCCCTCGTGGTGCGATCGCCTGGCCAGAGCCCTGTCCCCCATCCGTGACGTGAGCAGGCAGGACACGGCCGGCCAGCTTCCGGACGCGGTACGGCTGCTGGACCTGCTCGGCCTGCGCTCCCTGTCCGGCAAGGAGCTGGCCGCCCGCTGGCACGACCAGGGGTCGACCCGCGCGCTGATCGGCACCGGCCCCGAAGGCCCCTTCTCGATCGATCTGAGCGTGGACGGCCCGCACGGCCTGATCGCGGGCACCACGGGCGCGGGCAAGTCGGAGCTGCTGCAGACCCTGATCTGTTCGCTGGCGGTGGCCAACCGTCCCGACCAGCTCACCTTCGTGCTGATCGACTACAAGGGCGGCGCCGCGTTCAAGGAGTGCACCCGCCTCCCGCACACCGTCGGCATGGTCAGCGACCTCGACGGCCACCTCACGCAACGCGCCCTGGACTCGCTCGGCGCCGAGATCCGACGCCGCGAACGCCTCCTCCTGGCCGCCGGGGCCAAGGACATCGAGGACTACACCGGTCATCCGCTGCCGCGGCTGGTCCTGATCATCGACGAGTTCGCGGCGCTGGTGGCGGAGCTGCCCGACTTCGTCACCGGCCTGGTCGACATCGCCCGCCGGGGCCGCTCGCTCGGCATCCACCTCATCCTGGCCACGCAGCGCCCCGCGGGCGTGGTGACGGCCGACATCCAGGCCAACACCTCCCTCCGCATCGCCCTGCGCGTCACCGAGCCCGCCGAGTCCGCCGACGTGATCGACATGCCCGATGCCGCCCACATCTCCAAGTCCACCCCCGGCCGCTGCTACGTGAAATCGGGCGCGGGGGCGGCCACGGCGGTTCAGACGGCCAGGGTGGGCGGCCGCAGCCCGAGCCTGGCCATCAGCGCCGCCGACGGCAACGGCGGGCACCCTGGCCTGGGCGGTCCCACGTGGGCCCCCGGCCAGGACGCCGCCCACGCGGACGTGCGGGTCGTGGGCGTCGACTGGCGTTCGCTCGGCAGGGCTCTGCCGGCACGGCCGGAGACCGCCGAGATGTCGGCCGTCACCGACCTGTCGCTCGTCGCGGACGCCCTGATCGAGGCCGCCCACCTGGCGGGCGTACCGGAGCAGCCCCGCCCTTGGCTGGAGCCCATCCCCGCCCAGGTGGTCCTGGCCCTTCCCACGACGGCCGCCGTGAGCCCGCCACCTCCCGCGACGGACGACCCACGCCGGCCCGCTGACTCCACCCTCCTCGGCTCCGGCTCCCCCGCCTCTGGTGGGCCGGAAGCCCCGATGACCATCGTCGAGCCGTACGGCCTAGGAGGCCGGTCAGGCAAGCTGGCACCGAACGGACGAGGCAGCCGGTCAGACGAGGTGGCGCCGTACGGACCGGGCAGCCGGTCAGACGAGGTGGCGCCGTACGGACGGGGTAGCCGGTCGGGTGAGGTGGAGCCGCTCGCCTTCGGGGTGACGGATCGTCCCTGGGCGCAGGACCGGCGGCCGCTCACGCTCGACCTCGCCCACGGCGGCCATCTGGTGATCGCCGGGGCGGCCCGCAGCGGCAGATCCACGGCACTGCGCACGATCGCGGGCGCCATCGCGGCCTACGCCGCCCCCTCGGACGTGCACGTACACGCGATCGACTGCGGGTCCGGCGCCCTGCTGCCACTGGTGGCGATGCCGCACTGCGGCGCGGTCGTCACCCGCGACCAGTTGGACCGCGTGGAGCGCCTGCTCACCCGCCTCCGGGCCGAGGTGAGCCGCCGCCAGCAACTGCTGGCCGAAGCCGGGCACGCCTCGCTGGCCGAATACCGCCAGGCAGGCCATCGACTCCCCTGGCTGGTGCTCATGCTCGACCGCTGGGAGGGTTACGTCGCCGCGTTCGAGGGCTATGACTACGGACGCCTGCTGGAAGCACTCATGCAGTTGCTGCGCGAAGGCCCCGCGGTGGGGCTGCGCGCCGTGGTGACCGGCGACCGATCCTGCCTGATCGGCCAGATCTCCACTCTCTTCGACAACCGCCTGCTTCTCCGCCTCACCGACCCCACCGACTACGGCCTGGCCGGATTCCCCCTCAAGGGCCTGCCGACGTCGATCCCCCCAGGCCGCGCCCTGTCCCTGGGCCAGAACGGCATCGTGGAGCATCAGATCGCCCTCCTCAGCCCCGATCCGGCCGGTCCCGCCCAAGTAGCCGCACTCCAGTCCCTGGCCCGCACCGCCGCGCACCCGGTGACCCCGCTCTTCCCGCCGGCGGCGAAGTTGCCAGGTGATGTGACGACGACGCGGGCGCAGTCTCCGGACGACCCGACGACGGCAGGGGCGCAGTCGCAAGGCGACCAGACGACGCGGGTGCAGTCTCCAGACGACCCGACGACTGCGGGGGCGCGATCGCAAGGCGACCTGACGACGGCGGGGGCGCAGTCGCCAGGCGAGGTGTCGGCGGCGGGGGCGACCTCGCCGCACCGTCCCGGGTCGGCTCACGAGCGATCGGTGTCTCTCGGGCGAGGGGCCTGGTTGTGGGACGGCGAGCCGCCGTTGCGTGTGGACCCGTTGCCTATGCGTATCACCGCCGGTCAGGCTCTCGCTCTGGACCCCGCGTTCCGCCCGCCGTCGCCCCTGTGGGCGCTCGTGGGCGCCGGGGGCGACTCCCTCACCCCGCTCGGGCTCGACCTGATGGCGCAAGGACCAGGCGCGGTGATCGCGGGCCCGTCGCGTTCCGGCCGCTCGTCCGTCCTGATGACGGCCGCCGAGTCGCTGATCTCCCAGGGCACACCGGTCATCGCCGTCACGCCCAGACGCAGTCCGCTGAAGAGCCTGCGCACGGCCCTGGCCGTTCTCGACGCCGACGCCGCGAACCTCCGGGAACTGGTCGCGGATCTGCACCACTACGTGGTCCTCGTGGACGACGCCGAGCTGATCGATCCCGACAGTCCCATGGGGTCGGCCCTGGAGGAGATCCTCCGCTCGGGCCGGGACGGGGACCACGCCCTCTTGCTCGCCGGCGCGACGACCGACCTGACGGTCGTCTACCGGGGATTCGCGGCCGAGACCCGCAAGTCCCGTACCGGGGTGCTGCTGTCGGTGCAGAGTCAGGCAGACGGTGACCTGTTCTCCATCCGCCTGCCACGCGGCACGGTCGGCGGCCCGCCAGGCCGCGGCCTCCTGGTCACCACCGGCAACGTCTCCCCCATCCAGGCAGCTGTCCCGGGCAACTGACGGAGGTGTACGAGCTATTCGGCGTGCAGGCGGTGGAAGTCCGTCAGGCTCTGGCGGTAGTAGGCGAGCTCCTGCTCCAGGGCGGAGCGGGTGAAGCGCTGAGGTTCTTCCTCGCGTACGGCTTGGCTCATCGCCGTCCAGAGCTCTTCGGCCGGGAGCTCGTCGGCGTCGTCAGGGAGGAACTTCAGGGCCTCGGCCACGGCGTCCGCGGCGAAGCGCCAGTCGGCTGTGATGCTCTCGTACTGGGCGTCGTCCGAGGAGTCGGCGGCGAAGAAGAAGGACGCTTCCAGGGCGCGGTTGCCGTAGGTGACGGCGATGAGTGCCCACTGTCCCGGGTCGATCAGCTCGGAGAGGCCCGAACCGAAGGTGAGGTCCTCGCTCCTGGCCTCGCTCTCCGAGGCGTAAGGCACGAGGACCTCGGCATCTCCCAGGCGTACGCGCCAGGCGTCCTCCTCCTCGGTGAGCACCGCCTGCCGGCTCACGGCGGCCGGGTCGTGATCGAGGGTGGTGAAGTCCGGGCTCTGGTCGGGGTCCAGGCCGTGCGCGGTGAGGTCCAGGTAGAGGAACGCCTCGATCAGAGTGCGGGCGTGACCGGATGGGGGTGCCGGGTGAGCGTGGTCAGGCATGCTGGGCCGCCAGGTCTCGGTAGGTGTCTCTTACGATCATCAGGCGGTCCAGCTGGAACCTGCCGGGTTCGGCCGCGCGCATTCCTTGGCCGCGTTCGGACCAGAACGCGTCGGCGGGCGCCTCGTCCTGGCCCGAGGGGATGAACTTGACGATCTCCTCGATGGCCGCGGCGGCGACGGCCAGGGCGTGGTGCGCCTCGGCAGGGTCGTGGATCGGCACGTTGCCGGCGGTCAGGTCGGCCACCCAGAGCCATTCGCCGGCGTCCAGCAGCTGGGAGGGCTCGTCGCCGCCGAAGGTGGGATAGCCCTGGGGCGCCACCGGGCGGTCCGGGAGGCCGAAGAGGTATTCGCGCGGCTCTTCGCACTCGCCGCAGGCACCGGCGTACCGGTTGACCAACTCGCCCCCGACCGTGGTGAGACCGGTGCTCCAGTCCGTCTCCACCGACCCGCACGTTCTGCAGGGGTGCAGGTCCAGGTAGAGGTGCGCCTCATCCCTGGTGCGCGCCACCGCGAAGGCCATCGCTCATCCTCTCGTCCCGAAGTCCCGGAGTCCCGAAGCCCCGGAGTGCCGCAGTCCCGGAGTCCCGAAGCCCCGGGGTGCCCAGTCCCGGAGTTCCGAAGCGCCGGGGTGCCGCAGTCCCGGCAGTGCCGGGTTCTTTTAGTCTCGCAGCGTCTCGGTCCGGCCGGCACAAGCTCTGCCCCGTCCTTCGCGGGCGGCGGGGCTTGGTCGGAGGCCGGTCGCCGGTCCGTCTTGAGAGGCGGCGCGTGATCGGTGGTTCGGGAGTGGATCATGTCTGTGTGACGGAGGCTTCGGTTCGGCGTCCGCATACGCAGGGGCCGTCCTCCGGGCACTCCTCCGGCGGGTGCCACCCTGTCCCGTTGGTGATCAGACGCAGGAACTGCCGGTGTTCGTACGTAAGGCGGGACTTCGAGTGTTCCAGTTCGGCGATCAGCTCTGTGGCCACCTGCGGCGGGATCAGGTGGGCGATGTCCGGTCGTACGGCGAGGTCGAGCAGTGAGGTGACGCGGCCGGGTCGCTGGGTGGGGGTGGCCGTGCGGACCTGGCGTACGGCCTCGGAGAGTGCGGCGGCCGCCGCCAGCTCTGGCTGGGACGCGCCGAGGGCGCGGGACACCGCGTCGGCCGCGGCTGCCGCCGCGGCTCGCTCGTTCGCGCCGATGGTGGCGTGCGGGGCGACCTGGAAGACCAGCACGCCGTCCACGAGCGCGGGCGGCCCGGCGGGGCCTCGCGGGGAACGTACCTCCACCGGGATGGGCGGATGGCCGGGCACCAGCAGGTCCAGGAGGCCGGGGCCGGGGTGGCGGATCTGGGCGCCGGCGAGCAGGGCGCCGCGCTCGATCGCGTGCATCGCGGCCGTCACCGGCAGCTCGGCGGCCGTCATCGGCACCGCCGACGAGCCACCGAACACGGGCGAGCCCGGAGTGCCCACGGATGCCGACGAACCGGGTGTGAACTGGCCGATCGTGGACGAGTCCTGGGAAGACCCCGCAGACGATGCGGACGCCGACGGACCGGTGGCAGCCGGGGTGCCCCAGTTGATCAGGGCTTCGATCCGGTTGCGGGGCTTCGGGGGTGCTACGCGGCCCAGGTCCTCAGGGGAGGCGGGCGGGGTGTGGCCGCGGCGGGTGATGTCGGCCGCGATGGCGTCGATGGCGGCGGCGAGGTAGCGGCGGACGGCCGGGTCGGTGGCCGCCTGCCACTTGCGGGACAGGTGGGCGTGCTCGTTGAAGCGCGGCAGCAGGCAGTTGTCGGTGCCCTCGGTCGCGGCCGTCGGCAGTGCGGTCCTGACCATGCCCTGGGGCCGGCCGGCCGTCGCCGCCGTCTGCTCCTGGGTGAGGTGGGTGATCTCATGCACCATCACCGACGACACCAGGAGCGGGGGCAGCGCTGGGGAGAGGATCATGATGTGCGGGTCGTCCGAGGTGCCCGCGCGCCGATGGGATCGGCCCATCAGGCCCTCACCGGGATCGGCTATCAGCACCTTGACCTGCGCGACGGGCATGGTCGGCGACCGCATGAGCAGCGTGCGGCGGTCCCCCGCCCAGGCGGCCGTGGTCCCGGTGCCGCCGAAGTCGGCCGCCGTCAGGTCCTGGCCGAGGACCTCGGCCAGGGACAGTTGCGCGGCCTGTTCGGGCCGGCCCGGCACGTCATACGGCGTGCCGGGCAGAGCCGATGAATTGCTCGCCACAGCTGAGACGGAGACGCCCTGGGCGGCACTCGTGCCCGCGGTCGGCTGCGATGTCCCCTGGGTGTGCGGCCACTCCGGCGCCGGACGCTCGGCGGCGGCGACGTTCCGCGTCCGCAGCTCCTCCGTGACCTGCTGGGTGAAGGTGCCGGGCACCTCCGAGGTCATGAAGACCAGGTGCAGGTCGACGTCTTCCTCCTCGGCGATGGCCAGCACCTCGGGGGCGAGCGTGCTGAACGCCTCGGCGAACCCGCCGTCGGGGGTCTCGCTGTACACGGTGCCGTCGGGGAAGGCGCGATAGCGGTGCAGGCCGTCCGGCTCCCAGACCGCCACCCGGGCCACTTCCCCGCGCTCGCGTGCCTCCATGCGCGCGTCCGTGAGCCGCTGGATCAGGCCGGTGCGGGTGGAGGTGGTGGTGAACGTGGCGGTCACCGGGCGCGCCGCTCCGAGCCGTACGCCCTGTTCCATCCGTTCGCGCAGCTCCGCGAGCTCGTCCTCGAACAGGGTGAGGTAGACCTCGCCGGAGGTGGCGTTCCCCCGGACGAGCGGATCGCCGACGGCCCGCTCCACGCTGCCGGTCCGACGGGCCATGCGCTGGTAGGTCAGGTCGTAGTCCACCCGGAAGCGGACGGTGTAGGTCTTCGCGCTCTTCTCGTTCTTGGTGCGCTCCTTGCGGCTTCCGCCGCTGTCGGACATGCTCTCCGACGTCTGCTCCCCGGTTGACATCCCGATGCCGAGCCCGGACGAGCTTTCGGAGCCGTTCATGCCCATGCCCAGGGGGCCCAGCCGGCCGCGGCCCACGGCGATGCTCCTGTTGTCCCCCCTTCTGTCGATCTCGCCCTTCTCAGCCTGGTACGGACCGCCGACGACCTCGAGGTCGCTCAGGTGGGCCTCGACGGTGACGTTCAGGCCCTGGTCACGGACGCCCGGCACCGCCACCGGAACCATCACGGCGCCGCCCGGGCCGGCCATCCGGCCGAAGCGGGCGAGCAGCGAAGAATCGGACAACCGCGCGACCACCTCGGCGCCCTTCTCCGCCATCGTCTTCTTGCCGAGCATCTTGGTCAGCTGCCAGGAGACGGCTTCGTACAGCGTGGGCTTGTCCTGATCGAAGAAGAGGGACTCGACGAAGTGGCCGGCGTGCACCTCCGCGCGCCGGGGGTCCGTGACCGTGGAAGGTGCCGCGGGGCCGAGGTGGGCGGGGCGGGACATGCCGGCGGGGATCCGGCGCACCAACGTCGCGCGCAGTTCCGGATTGCTGGTCGTGGTGTCTTTGGCGGCCACCTTGCCCGTGCGCGCGTTGGGGCGCTCCACCTCGATGACCGGGACCATCACCTGCTCGACCTGCTCGATCCCCAGGAACAACGCCAACCGCTGCAGCTTGACCCCCTCCTCGTTGCGGCCGCCGGACTCAGAGAGGACACGGTCCGTCCCCACACTGAGGCCGCTGCCATCGCCGTCCTCTTCGGTGTTGACGCCCACCCCGACGGCGTAGGAGACGTTGTAACTCTCGGTCTCGGTCAGGACCCTGTACACGTACCGCTGCTTGATGATTCCGGCCTCGCTGGTGCGGCCGATCAGTGTCGCCCGGTCGGGAGCGACGTCCGCCAGGGGGACCAGTCTCACCCTGACGGTGACCTTCTCGGTCTGCCCGGTCTCCTCCGAGGTCAGTACCTTGTAGCTTCTTTCGAGACCGCGACGGCTCCACATGTCGCCGACCCGGATGTGGCTACGATCGTCCGCGAAGTCGACGCTCAGCTGCTTGAGGAAGTTCGGGTCGTGGACCGGCGCTTCGGAAGCGTTCTGGGCCACCGTGTCCAGCACCGCGTCCAGCAGGGAGATCTCGTCGCCCTGTGCGTCGGTCAGGACGAACGACTCGACCGCGCTCGTGCCCATCGAGTTCACCAGGGGCGCGGCCAGCACAACGTCGCGGGCCCGCTCGTTGAGCTCGGCCGCTTGGCTCAACGCCCGGTCGAGCCGCTCCATGGGCTCGAGCCGGGTGCGGTCAGGCTCGCCGAGATCGGCCATCTGCCGGACGGCGTGGAGCAGGGTCCGTGGGGTGTGCCGGTCGGCGAGACCCACGTCCTCGCCGGCGGCGCGGGCCTTGGCCACCTCCTTGAGGTAGCGCTGGATCAGCGGAGTGGCCAGCATTTTATCCAGGTCCAGGCTGCCGTTGGTGAAGCGCTCCACCGCATCGGCCACCAGGTACAGGGGAAGGGCGAATTCGCCCTGGGCGTACAGCTGCAGGGCGTCGTACTCGGGGATCGACATCAGGCTCATGCCCTGGGAGGTGGTGTGCAGGGTCTCCCCGACGGGGGTCCGGCCGGCGACCGTCCCCGGGACCGCGACGCTCTCCGAGCCGGTCAGCTCGAAGTCCACCTTGGCGTTCAGGAAGTAGTGGATACCCGTCCCGATCGTCAGGTCCTCGTTGCCCGCGATGTCGAGCTGCGACCTGGATGAGCCGGTGCCACCGGTGCGTGAGGGCAGGTCGATCCTCCCTCCCTCATTCGTCGTGCCACCGTCGTTCACGCCGGCTGCGCCGACGGACGCGCCCGCGGACAGGTTCGAGGAACTGCCCCAGGAGATGCCGGCGCTGGTGAGCCCGAACTTGATCCGCCCGGACACGTAGTGGACAGCGCCGATGACCTCCGCCTCGCCGAAGGCGCCCGTCACGGACAGCGACGACTGCGTGCCCGTATTCTGGGGCCGGATGCCCGCCTCGTGCGTGTACTTCCCTCCCCGCCAGTGCGGGTGAGCGACGAGGTTGCGCGAGCTCACGGCGTTCGCGAAGTAGTGGGACGCGACCGAGTCCCCCTGCTTTTCCGAGTCTGTCGAGTCTGTCGAGTCCGTCGAGTCCGTCGAGTCCGTCGAGTCCGTCGAGTCCGTCGAGTCCGTCGACGGCTTGCTGCCCATCGCCCGTGGCAGCACCCGCGCCGCGGCGTCCACCATGTCCGGCGTGTCCATGTGCAGCAAGGTCGCTCGGGCCGCCACCTTGTCGGGCAGGACCCCCACGGACCCGTCCTGCGGATGCTCAGCGGGCAGCAGGTCGGCGGCGAATCCCAGCGTGACCTGCCCGTCGGTGACGGCCAGCTGAGTTTGCTCGCCCCGGTGCCGCAGGCTGAAGATCAGCTCGTGCTCGACGTCCATCTTCGCGATGAGTCCGCCGCTCTCTCCGAGCCCGACCACGTTCCCTGTGTCGCCTGTGCTGGAGCCGATGGTCTCCGTGGTCCCCGCGCCGACGTTCGCACCGATGTCGTGTTTCTGGCCGTCCTGCCCGGGAGCAGGAGAGTCGCCCATGCCGAGCGAAGCTCCACCACTGTACGTCCTGGACCGGCTGGTCGCCTGGCCCCTGGTGTCCGAGCCGATGGGCAGCCCGACCTGCGCCGCCGAGTCGAACATCCTGACGTTGCCGATGGTGTCGAAGTTCTGCTTCAGCTCAATGTGCAGCGTGTAGAGCTTTGGCGCCCGGTTGAGCCGATGAAGCACCAGATCGACGTCGATGCCTTCCTGCGCCACGGTGTCGTAGGCGGCCAGGATGCGCTGCTCGGTCAGCTGCTCGACGACCTCCATCAGGTTGAGGTCCTGGCTGATGGACTCGATGTCGTCGTTGGAGTACGTGTGCTTGTTGTTGGCGTACGTGAAGACGTCGCCGTCGATCTTCGGCACGACACCGAGGTCGCCGAGTTTCTTCAGGACCTCCTTGGCCGCGCTGTCCAGGTTGGTGAGGTCCTCGACCATGGCCGGGCCCGCGCCGCGCATCTGCCCGGGGCCGTCGCCGAGCCAGTCCGGCGGCGCGGCCCTGCGTCCCTTGGGCACCTTGGGCCCGACGGTGCCGCGCAGCTGGGGGACCCCGTCACGCCCCTTCACCACCTTGCCGAACCTGTGCACGAGAGCCTCGCGGCTGACCGGCAGACCCAGCCGGAAGGCCGCCGATTCCAGCATGCTGACCAGGGCGGTGCCGTGGACCGGCGCCAGCGTGACCGGCGGCTTTCCGGTCTTCCGCACGGTGATGGTGTGGACGAGGCGGACTTCGTACCCCTGCCTGTGTCCTGTCTGGCGGAGCACGTTCGGGTAGATCGCCTGTGAGTTGGCGGTCGAGGAGTCCGAGCGCGCCACTCCCCTGCCGAACCTGGCGCTTGGTCCGAACGTCGGCTCGTACTCCCCCGCGGAGCCGAGAACGTCGACGTCCGTCAGGCCCGGGATCGCCGGCCCTACCGCGCCGGTGATTCCTTTCGACCTGCCGTACGACGCGTTGCCGTTCACCGCGGCGAAGTCGACGAGGACCTCTTCCTCCCACACGCCGTCGCTCGCGCCTCCCACCATCTTGCTGCGGGGCACCTCGACGAGCTCGCTCTTGATCTCCACGGTGGCGTCCAGCCGGCCGTCGACGGTGATGACGCCCTGGTATCCGGTGTTGACCGCCTGGCGGAGCTTGACCTGCAGCTCTTCGGTGATGATCGTGCGCAGCTGGTGGTGGGCGACGCTGCCGACCCTGGCGTACTCCCCGCCCAGCTCCTTCATCGCGGCGTCGAGCGCTTCCTCCAGGCCGGTCATGCCGCTGGGCGTCACGTTGGGCATGGCCGGGTCACGCTTGTCCTCGTCGATCGTGATGACGTCCCGGGCAGGCGGGTCGGTGTAGGGATGCGAGACCCACATCCACTGGTTCGCGCCGTCGCCGGGCGCACCGGAGTCGACCGTGACCGTGCCCTTCCAGCCCTCCGCGTGCGAGGTACGGATCTGCACCGTCCAGGCGGCCGAGGCGTCGAACAGCCTTGACTCCGACCGGTCGTCGACGACCGACCCCGTCTGCTTGAAGGCCGCCGCCGCACCGGTCAAGGAGGCGTTCGAGCCCGCGTCGGCGGTGACCTT
Source organism: Nonomuraea glycinis (assembly GCF_035920485.1). GTDB lineage: Bacteria > Actinomycetota > Actinomycetes > Streptosporangiales > Streptosporangiaceae > Nonomuraea > Nonomuraea glycinis. The sequence continues at coordinate 4,196,116 of NZ_CP109166.1, read as the reverse complement.
GCCATTCACCGTTTTGGCCATCGCGTGTACCGCACTGCCCTCGGGCAGGGCGTCCGCCAGGGGCGCGGTGTTGAAGGGGACCGATACGCCGACGCTACCCGCCATGGTCGCCGCGACGGTCCTGCCGCCCAGGGCGAACCCGCCCACCATCATCTCCGAGGACTCGGTGTCGAGGTTGAGCACCTCGACGAGGTCGCCGACCGTGAGCCAGATGCGCAACTCGGCCGCCGACCGGGTGCTGCCGACGCGCAGCACTCCGCCTTCCGGGGAGACGATCCGGTGGAAGTCCTGGCGCAGGGCTTCCTGGAGCTCGTCAGTGGTGTACTGGTGGCCGATGTCGTTGTCCCGCAGGAGCTCGTTGACGGTGTCGGTGAGCCGGGTCAGGTGGGCGAATCGGCCGGCGGGCATCGCGGCGGACAGGCTGGCGTCATCCGGCAGCGCCTTCGACAGCAGGTGCAGGAAGAGCTGGTGCTCCTGCCGGGCGTGCAGCGCATGCCGCCGGGTCGCCTGCGGCTTCAGCGCCTCGCGGTAGGACTTCCGCGCCTCCTCCGCCTGGTCGAGCGCGGTCCGGTACGCGGCGGCGATCCGCTGGTACCGCTTCTGCGCGGCCTGGTGGGCCCGCCGCGCCTTGCGAGCCTTGCGTGCGCGTTCGTACTTGTTCGCGTCGCGCTGCCTGCTCGCCCGCCGCGCGTCCATCGCGGACCGCTGTGCCGCGGCGCCCGCCTGATCGGCTCGCTGCTCAAGGGTGGCGATCTCCTGCCGCAGGCTCTCCTCGGTGCCGGTGAAGGCGTCGACGGCCTCCTGCATCTGCGGCCGGGAGGGTATGCCGTCCGCCAGGGGCGGCGCATGGGACGGCCGGGCGGCCTGGGTCGGTGCCCACGGCGGCGGCGGCTCCGCGTGACCGCGCGCGGCGATGTCCCGCGCCACCCCGTCGATGTCCACCGCGAGCAGGCGCTTCTCGGGGAGACTCGTCGCCCGCTTCCACTGCTCGCTGAGGAACGCGTGCTCGTTGAGCCGGGCCGGAAGGCACTCGTCCTGGGTCTTCCGTCCTCGCCAGTCGGTCAGCAGCCGGCGCAGCGTCCGCCGCCTCCTGGGCGACGCCTGCTGCTGCAGGGTGTCGGTGATCTCGTGCAGCCAGACCCTGGCCACCTGATCCGCGGCCAGGCCGGGCGCGAAACGGACGACGTGCGCGGTGTCCTCTGTGCTGCCCGCCCGGATCTCGGTCTTCGCCATCAGGGTGCGGCTCAGGTCGCCGACTACCGGCCGGAAATACTGGACGTTGTCGGCGCCGATCTGTACGCGCAGCGTGGAGCCGTCGCTCGACCAGGTCAGGCTCCGCACGTTCTCCTGGAGGAAATCGGCGCTCCTCAGGGTGGTGGTTGCGGCCTGGATCTCGTCGAGAGTGAGGGTCGTGCCGGACGGCCGACCGCCGGTCACGAACCTGGTGCCCCGCAGCTGGCGCGACGTGACCGTCCCCGGCCTGCTCGTGTCCTGGTCGCCGTCGGGGGCGCTCTGGCCGGTCACCGCCCTGCCGACGGCCCGGACCAGGAGCAGTGTCGCCTCCGTGCGCAGGCGTGACAGGTCGGTGACGTTCTCGGCGCTCCGGTTCAGGGTCGCCTGGATGCCGCGCACGGCCGCGGCGGACACGACGAGGTCGCCGCCGCTGCGGGGCACGACCAGGTCTCCGTCCCGGTTGGCGGTCATGGCCGAGAAGCTGGTCCCTAATGCTTCGACCAGCGCGGTGTGGGCTCTGACGGCATGGGGTGGCGCGTTGTCGGCGAGGGTCGTCGCGGCCGCCGCGGGGCGCCGGTCGGCGGTGTCCGTGCCGGGGTCGGACGCGGCCGGGGCGCCCTGCCCGCGTTCCGGCCCGGGGGCCGCCTGCCGCTCTTCGGACGACCGCTGGTCACCGGCGGCCTGATCGCCTGACACCGGCTCTGCGGACCGCTCGTCACCAGACCGCTGGTCACCGGCCGTCTGATCGCCAGACACCGGTTCGGCGGACCGCTGGTCAGCGGTCTGCTGGTCAGCGGTCTGTGGGTCGGCGGGCCGCTGGTCGGCGGACGGCTGTCTCTGGTCGGCCGTCTGGGGGCTGTCCGTGGTGCGGGAGGAGGTCTGACGGTCCGGGGTGGTGCCGGCGTCCGGTGTCGGGGCGGTGGCAGCGGTCTGGTTCTCGTCCCGGTCGCCGGTCGGCGCGGGCCGGCCGTCGTCGGCGGTGGTCGTCTGGCGGGTCGTCGTTCTGCCGCCGGAGGCGTCGGCCGGCTGCCGCGTCTGCTGGTCGGGCGCGGCCGATCCCCGCCTGCCCAGGTCGTTCGTGTCAGGGGACGGGGCCGTACGGGTGGCGGCGGGGGCCGCGGCGCCCTGCGGGGTGGGAGTGGGGCCGGTGTTGACCGGCGGGCCGCCGTTCGAGGGGGTGCCGTCCGGCGTGGGGCCGCCGGCGGGGGGCGGGTTCGCCGCCGCGCGCGCCGCGTCCGCCTGTGCGGCGGAGTCGTACGCGGCGGCCAGGGCGCTGGTCGGGTGGGTCAGCGCCGACAGGACGTCGGGGTTGAACGGGCTGATGGTGCCGGTACGGCCGACACCGCCGAGGAACCCGCCCATCATGGAGTCGGCGGTGAACGGGTTCTTCCACTCCCCGTAGACGACCCCATTGGCGACGAAGCTGCCGACGGGTGAGGCGACGGCGTTGTTAAGGCCCGTGCTGAGCGCGCGTCCGGTGAAGCCGGGGACGTGCCGGGTGACCCGGGAGACGGGCCCGGCCAGCCGCATGCCGACGACGGCGCCGGTGCCCGCGCCCACCACGGCGGCGCCGGTCTTCTTCCAGTCCCACTCCGTGCGGGTGCCCTTGCGCATCTGCAGGTACTGGGAGATGCCGTCGATGGCGCCCTCTTCGCCGATCTCCTCGACGAGTTCCCTGCCGATGGGGCTGGCGATCAGCCGGACGAGGGCGGCGCGGCCGGTGGCACCGTTCATGGTCGTCACGGCGGCCAGGCGGGTGGCGGCGGCGGGCCGCCCGGCGGCCGCCGCGAGCCTGGCGAGCAGGCGGCTGATGGCCGAGCGGCCGGCCGCCGCGTACGGGCCGATCAGGGGGGTGGCCGAGCCGGCGGTGAAGAAGGAGACGTAGAGGGCGATCGCGATCGCGACGACCGTGATCCAGAACGCCACATTGATGGAGATCTTGGAATACTGCGTCTCGACCGCGAAGTTGCTGACCTGCTGGGAGTAGCTGGTGGCGTTCCCGCGGACCCCCGCCATGCCGGCTTCCTGGCCGTACAGGTGCCTTGCCCTGGTGATGAAGTTCGCCGTGGCGGGCGCCGCCATGCCGGCCGCGATGGTGCGCGCCGCGGTGCCGGCGGGAACGTCGTACCCGGCGGTTCCGGCCGCCAGGTTCTCGTACGCCGCCGCGAGCGTGGACAGCCCGCTCTCGCTGGCGTCGGGCCACTTCTGGCCGGCCGACAGCATGGGGATCAGCCAGTTGACCACCCAGTCGGGCAGCGCCTCGGTCTCCCAGACGGGGAGCTCGTCCCTGTCGATGCGTACGACACCCTGCTGGGTCGGCTGGCCGCCCGAACCCTGGGTGTCAATGGTGCCGCCGGTCGTCACGGACGCTTCCGCTCAGAGTCCGCCCGTCGCCTCAAGCCTCGAACGTCCGTCCCATCCCGGCCCAGTCCTGGGCATTGGCGCTGTGCGCGCCGAGGGTGTTGTCGACGGAGGCGCGCATCCCGTCACCGAGCTCGGCGATGTCCTTGACGAGCTTCTCGCACCGCTTGATCATATCCGTCGGCCCGCCGTCGCCCAGGTGGCCGGCCTGGAACGCCTTCCCCTCGGCCTGGTTGCCCCAGGGCGTGGCCTCCAGGCAGCGCAGGAGCTCGGCGGTCAGCTTGGGGATGTCCCGCTCCATGTCGCCGGCCATGGTGGCCCACTGGGAGATGCCGCGGTCGACCACGGACTTGGTGAGCACTGACTCGTTCCAAGGGTTCATCTCGTGTCTCCCGTCTCACCGGCGAGCAGGTCGAAGATGCCGTCCACGTCGCCGTCCAGGTGCGCCTTGATCTGGTCCTGCGGGATCAGCGGCGCGAAGACCTCGGTGATGCGCTCGCGGACCCGCTCCCCGGCCCGGCCGGCGGTCTCCACGATCGTGTCGGCGAGGTGCCGCGAGTCGGGGCGGCGGAAGATGCGCGGGTCGAGGTCGAGCCGGACGAGTTCCCCCCGCGAGCCGACGGTCACCGAGACCAGGCCGTCGTGCGACTTCTCGGTCACCTGCAGGGCCTTGGCCCGCGCGTGGATCTCCGCGCCCTCGTCCCGTAGCCGCATGAACGTCGCCCGCAGTTCCTCGGCGTAGGCCTGCATCCCCGCGACCGACTTGCTCGCCGACTCCATGAGACCCCCCTTCACACTTGCCACATGGGGCATTTGGGTTAGTTTCCGCCACATGAACACCAAGTAACAAGAGCCTGTCTACAAAAAACCTTGATCGCCATGTACGAGTACCGCCTTTTCCTGGAGTTCGCCGGCCTCGGCGCACGGCACCCAGCGGCGGTAGACGCCCCGTTCGATCCGGTCGAGCCCCAGCTCCACGGCGGTACGCGCGGACCCACCCGCGTACTCCAGCAGCAACTCGCCGTCGCGCTCCGCGCACACCTGGAACGGTTCGCCGCGCCATCGGCAGACCGTGACCACGAAGTGCACCGCCGCGCACTCCGAGGCGGGCACCGGGCGCACGTGACAGCCGGCTTCCACCTCCTCGAAGCCCTCGCGCGGCTCGGCGCTGCGCAGCCGGATCCACAGCTCCAGCGCGTGCGGCTCGGGGCTGGCCACGTAGTCGGCGCCCTGCCAGCGGGCCCGGTAGAAGGCCCAGGTCATCGCGCCTGGGCCTGGATCAGCAGCCAGCGCCGCAGGTCACCGTGGTAGATCGCGCGCCGGTGCTCGGTCCCCGCCACGGTGAGCTCCCAGATCTCGGCGCCGTGCGGCAGCTCGACGCCGTAGATCCGGTATTCGCGGATGACCTGGTCGACGTTGGGCACCAGGCCCATGCCGACGAACGGCGGCTCCTCGACCACCCAGCCCGCGACCGCGTCCCTGCCCTCCTCGTCGATCCCGCCGTACGGGGTGCGGTAGAGGTCCGGCCCCACCGGACGCCAGCGCAGCAGGTTGAGCGAGCCGGCGTCGTTGATCATCTCGGGTTGTCCCAGCGCCTCGGCCAGCACGACGGGCGTGGCGATGTGCGAGACGTCGAGCGCGTGATGGCAGTAGCCGGAGATCCGCGGCTCGCCTCCGGCCAGCAGGGCGTGGATGTCGGCGGGACCCAGCAGCTTCTGCACGACCGGCACCCCCGCCTCCGGGTCGAGCAGGAGATCCTGGGCGAGGGTGGGCACGGCCAGCCGGGCCACCGTGCCGGGCTCCAGCATGAAGCCGACCGCCAGGCCCGGATTGATCGCCAGCCCCCACCTCGGGTCCGGCCAGCCCGCCGCCAGCTCCACCAGGGAGGTCGCCCGGCAGTGCGCGGCCACGCCCCCGCCGGCCTCGCGCATCGCCTCCACCGAGGTGTACGCGAGCACCCAGGTCCGGTCCGCCCCCTCGGCGGTCGCCCACGCGACCGGCTCGGCGCCCGCGGCCGCGGCGGCCGTGATCGGCAGCGCGAAGTCCGCGTCGCGGAGCAGGCTCAGGCACAGGGCGTTCTGACCCGCCTCATGAGCCGCCCACAACCGCTCCTCGAAGTCGTTCCCTGGCCGCACGGCCTCACAGTAGTTCACGCGTGCCTGAGGAGCCTGGTGAGGTGGATGGGGTGCGGAACGCCTCCAGAAACTGGGATATTTGGGCCAGGGCACGCAGGGCGACCTGACGCGATGAGGGGACATGCAGACCAACAAGGACCTCTATCAGGCTCATCGGCTGATGCAGCAGCGGCTGGGGATGGCGCTGCTGCAGGGCGAACCCGACGTCCCGGAGTCGCCCATGCGCCGCCAGAACGTCGCCACGTTCGGCGGCATCCTGGTCGGCATTCTGGTCCTTGCCGTGTTCGGCATCTGGGGACTGGTGTCCCCCGGGAACGCCACCAAGCTGACCGAGCCGGGACAGTTGCTGGTCGAGGAGGAGAGCGGGGCCACCTACGTCTACAGCGCGAAGCAGCGGCGACTGCTGCCGGTGGCCAACTACGTGTCGGCGCGGCTCGTGCTGGACGCCGGGGAGGTCCGGACGCGCAGCGTGAGCGCGGCCTCCCTGACCGAGTTCGCGCGCGGGCCGGTCATCGGCATCGAAGGCGCCCCCGACTCGCTGCCCGAGCGGGAAAAGCTGGTCAAGAAGCCCTGGTCCGTGTGCGTCCATGACGGGCCCGACAAACTCGGCGAGAGCAAGTCGTACACCTCCTTGGTCGCGGGGACGGACGTCGGCGGGAAGCCGATCGGCATGAACGCGATGGTGGTCACCGACGGACGGCAGAACTGGATGATCTGGGCCGATCGCCGCATGCGGATGGACGCGAACGGCGTGCGGGCGCTCAACGCGCAGCCCAGGAAGGTGCCGTCGGCCTGGCTGAACGCGCTGCCGGCCGGGCGCGACTTCCGTGGCCCCAGGGTGGTCGGCCTCGGGCGGAAGGTGCGCGCCGGCGGCAAGGTCACCGCGGCGGTCGGCCAGATCTTCACGGTCCCGGCCGTCCCCGGCACCCCGGCCCGGTGGTACGTCCTGCTCACCGACGGGCTGGCGCCCATCTCCCCCGTGCAGGCCAGGCTCCTGCTGGAGGACCCCAACAGCAAGAAGGCGTACGGATCCCGCCCGGCGCTGCCGATCACCATCGACGCCGCCTCGGCCAACGCCTCCCCCTCGAAGCAGAACATGCTGGACCGCAGCCTGCCGACGGCCATGCCCACGATGATGGACCCGCCCGGCTCGGCGCCGCTCTGCCTGACCTACCCGAACACGCAGACGGGCTCGGTCGTGGCGAAGGTGACGGTCGGCGGCAACGGCTTCACGATGCCCACACCGACGAGCACGGGCAACCAGGACCGGTTCGACCAGGTGCTGCTCCCGCCGGGCGGCGCCGTGATCGCCGGGCTGCTCCCCGGTGAGGGCCAGCTCAGCGCGGTGACCACCTCCCTGTCGCTGATCAGCGAGCAGGGGGTGCGCTACCCGGTGCCGTCGGCGGACGTGCTCGCCAAGCTCGGCTACGACGCCGCGGACGTCACACCGGTGCCCGCGAGCATCCTGCGCCTGATCCCCCAGGGGCCGACGCTGGACCCCGCGGCGGCGCTGACCCCGATGAACGTCCTGTCCGGCTAGGCGAGGCTAGAAGCCGAACTCCGGCATGAAGGAGTCTTCGAGCTTGCCGGCGTCGAACTGACTCTCTGGATTGTCGATCATGTCCGCCTTGGTGGGGTCCCAGATGACGCTGGCCTCCATGAGGTCCGGCTTGGCGCCCGACACGGCCTCCAGACCGGGCAGGTCCTGGGTGAACTGGTTGTAGGCGATGGCGGCGACCCCCAGGATCGCACTGGCTTTGAGGACGAGCTTCCAGTGGTTGGTGAAGACCGTCTTCATCGTCATGTGCAGGTTCTCCACCACGGTGATGGCCTGCGCCTCACCGGTGACCATCGCCAGACTCGCGGTGGACCGCATCAGCAGGATGTACGACGCCAGCGCCGTCAGGGCGGCCGAGATGGCCACGCAGAACATCACCAGCGCGTGCGTGCCCTGAGCCGAGCACTTGAGCGTGTTGCCGCAGTTCATCCTGTTGCTGTCCAGCGTGGCCAGGTGCCCGTCCAGCACCTCGACCTTCTCCAGGAACGACTTGTAACTCCGGCCGGCCCAGCCCTTGTCGTTGCCGATCTCCCTGGTCAGCCGCTTCAACTCGCCGCGCAGGTAGGTCAGGTCGCTGACGCCGGCGGCGTGCTCGCTCCCGGCCGCGGCGGCGGGGGCGGCCATCGGCGGTCGCCACTCCTGCTGGGCGGCCGGCGACCCCACGGGGCCCGGCTTCGGGCCCGCGTCGATCGGGGTGGTGTTGAGCCACTGCTCGGCCCCCCGGTGCTGCTCGGCCGTGTCCGCGACCAGCAGGGTCATCAGCCCGACGATCGGCGAGGCGTACGGCAGGATGAACGCCGCCGCCGACGCGGTCGCCACGGCGCTTAGGAAAAGTTCAAAATCTCCTTCGTATGCCACCGGCTCGTCTACACCTCTCTGCCGAGCACCGCCGGCGATATGTCCTCGTCCCCGCCCCAGACTCCCTCGTCCTCGGCGAGGTGCGCACCGCGCTCGCGGTCCCTGTCCTCGCCGCCCGGGGCGCCTCCCGCTCCACCGCCACCCATGGGGTAGAGCGGCATGCCACTGTTCAGCGCCTTGGAGAGACTGCCCTGACCGGCGCCCAGGGATCCGTTGCCGGCGGCCCCGCCGGCGCCGCCGTCCGGCAGGGAGACGCCGGTGCGCGGCATGGAGCCGCGCGGATCGACCGTCGTACTGTCGGGCATCTGCACCTGCGGCATGGCCGGGGTGTTCAGTCGTGGGTCGACGCCGGACAGATCGGTGCCGTCGGGCGGCTTCACCCCGCTCAGATCGGGGTTCTTCAGGTCCGGCTGCTTGATCCCGTCAAGGTCCGGCTGCTTGATGTCACCGGGCGGCTTGATGTCGTCGAGGCCCGGCTGCTTGATGTCACCGGGCGGCTTGATGTCATCCGGAAGCTTCGTGTCACCGGGCGGCTTGATGTCATCCGGCAATTTCGTGTCGTCCGGCAACTTGATGTCATCCGGCAGCTTCGTGTCGTCCGGCAGCTTGAAGTCGTCCGGCAACTTGGTGCCACCCGGCGGGTCGATGCCGCCCAGGCCGCCGCCGGTGGGGAGGCCGCCCGGGAGTTTGCCGCCGCCCCCGGTGGGGATCTTCGGCGGTTTCGGGCCGCCCTCCTCGGACGCCTTGCTCGCCTGCTCGGCCTGCTCGGTGTTGTCGGCCGCGTCGGACAGCGCCTTCTTCCACGACTCCAGCACCTTCTGGCCCTGGAGCAGCGCGTCCGCCGCGCCGTCGCGCACCGAGCGGTGCGCGACGTTGAGCCCGCCGCCGACCACGCCGAAGGTCAGCGCGTGCATGTCGATGGCCTTGGTCTTGTCGCTCATCAGCGACAGGTCCTGGCCGTAACTGCCCACGCTGGACCCCAGGTTCCTGACTCTGGAGTACGTCATGTCGAACTCGGGATCGCTGTCCCGCGGGTTGAGTCCCGGCATGGCGCCGAGCCCAGCGAACGGATCACTCGCAGATGAGGATGAGTCGGCCACAAGCCCCCCTAGTCACATCACTCCCACAAAGCTACGACAACCTCCTAGATGTCGTCCCATAGGTATGGGAGATTAAAGGGTAAATGTGCGACCCTTGGGGCTTAAGTTCACTAATGTGACGCTGGGGCCTGACGGCTCCTAGTCAGCCGAGCAGCAAGGGAGGGAGATCTGTGGGCGCCGAGCCGCAGACTCAAGTAAGCGAAGCCGATCTCAAGGCCGCGATCGGCCTCATCGAGGACGCCGCCACCAAGTTGCGCACCATCCAGCGGGACCTGGACACCGCGGGCGCCACTCTCAAGACCAGCTGGGTGGGCCAGTCCGAGGCCGCCTTCCACGCCGTCCACGTCAAGTGGCACGAGCGGATGGACGTGATCCTCGGCAGCCTGCACCGCCTGGCGGAGAACATCGGCTCCAGCGGCAAGAACTATGCCGCGTTCAACCAGGAGCGGGCCGAGGCGATGAACCACATCGCCCAGCTCATCAGCGCCAAGCCGCTCTAAGACCCTTCTAGGCAGACTGGAGGCCGCAGATGGCCGCGGATGACGTTTTCGATCGTACAAAAGTCAACTTCCAGGGTCTCGGCCAGGGCGAGGACGCCTTCGCCCGGGCCCACAACGGCCTGGTGGAGACCCTGGAAACACTTGAGCGGGACCTCATGGCCAAGAGCGCGATCTGGGAAGGCCAGTCCAAGACGGTCTTCAACGAGGTTCGCGAGCTGTGGAACCGCGAGGCCAGGGACATGTCGCAGTTCGTCCAGTTGCTCAAGACGAACATCAACATCACCAGCATGAACATGCAGCAGGTCGAGCGGGTCAACGCCCAGATCTTCGACGGCAAGTAGAACGACCGAGGAGCGGCACCGCCGGGGCCTGACACCAGAGGGGAAGCATGGGCAGCGATCGTGGCGTGGATCTCAGCAGGAGAGCGATCAACGCGGTCAAGACCGATCTGGAGGAGGCGCTGGCGCTGCTGCGCCCCGACAGCTCCGCCGGCTCCGGTGGCGAGGCGCAGCCGGTCCTCACCCAGTCAGGCCCGGCCGGGCGGCTGAGCGCCGACTTCGAGGCCGCGGGCGGACTCTGGCCGGCCGCCATGGGCTACCAGCAGAGTACGCGCTCGGCCGTCGGCGCGGTCACCGGCTCCTACGAGAACATCGGCATCCAGGTGGAGAACGTCTTGGAGCTGCTCAAACAGGCGTTGCAGAACTACGACGGCGCCGAGCAACCCGGCGAAAGCAGCAGGCAGGTCTGATGGGCCAGAACAGGGCGCCGATCAGGACAGAGATCGGCAGCACCGAATTCGACGGGGTGCTGTCGCTCGAACAGCTACGTGAGACGCTGGCCAAGAACAAGCCCGAGCTGCTGCGCGAGGCCGCCTCCGAGATGCTCACCGCCAAGCAGCGCCTCGACCACCTCGTCGGCGTGCTCGACAGGCATCTGCGGGCGCTGGACGAGCACTGGACGGTGGGCGAGGACGCCAAGGTGGTCAAGACCCAGCTCCGCAGGCTGCGGGAGTCCGCCGACCAGGTGTCCACCACGATCAGCGAGCAGTCGGTGGACGACAAGCAGTGCCTGGCCAACCCCTCGGGTGTCGCCCCCGCACTGGTCAGGCAGGCCCACACGCTGGCGACCTTCAGAGGCGAGAACCTGCCCGAGTCCCCGGACCGGGACGTCTCGATCCTTGAGGGCGCCACCCAGGGAGGCATGGCCGGCCTCGGCGTGGGCGCCGGGGTCGGGGTCTTCTTCGCCGGCGTGGGCGCCGGGCCCGGCGCGGTGATCGGCGCCGTCGTGGGCACGGTCGCCGGCGGCATCACCGCCGCCTTCACCGACGGCCCGTTCATGAACACGTTCGGCGACTCCAAGGAGGAGCAGGACAGGAATCTCGCGGCGGAGCACATCAAGCTGCTGAGCGAGGCCACCAAGGTCAACAACCAGGTGTTCCCCGCCGAGCTCAGGACCGACATCCCCGAGTTCGAGGTCCTGGACCCGAACCTGCCGATCATGCCCTTGAACCAGGGGACGCTCCCCGCCGGCGGCCTGCCCGCGGCCTTTTCCCAGCCGTTCGGCCCGGCGGGCGGCCTGCCCGACGGCCTGTACACCCCGGGCCAGGACGGCCTGCAGGACCCCAGCCGGCACCGGATCCCCGGCTTCGACGACACCGGTCTGAACGTCACCTTCCCCGGCGGCACCGACGGGACGGACGGGACCGGCACCGACGGGTCGGGCAAGAACGGCGTCGACCCTCCCGCGGGGGTGCCGAACCCCAACGGGGCGGCGGTGCCGGGCGTGCGGACCCCCGACGCCCCGACCGGCACGCTCCCGGACACCTCCGTGGGCGGCCCGACGACTTCACTGGCCGGGCTTCCCGACTCCACCTTGGCCGGCCATCCCACCGGCTACCCGTCAGGGAACCCGTCCGGCAGCCCGTCGGGCGTCACGACCGGCACAGGCCCGCCCGGCACGGGGCTCGGCAGCCCGTACGGCGGGTCGGGCGCCGGGGCGGCCGTCGGAGGCGGTGCGAGCGCCGCGCTCCTGCGCGGCTCAGGCGGCAACGGCTCCTCCCCCATGATGATCCCTCCCGGTGGCGCCGGCGGCGCTCAGGAGCGGAGGGAACAGGAGCGGAGCACGTACCTCCTGGAAGACGAGGATTACTTCATGAGCGAGGTGCCCACGACGGGCCCTTACATCAACGGTGAGTCGAGAGGCAGGGCATGAGCCGTCCAGACGACAGCGGCACGGGAACGCCCATCCCGGAGTTGGAGCTCGCCAAGGACTTTCCCGGCCTCGGCGGGGACAGCGGCCAGGGGCCCGACATCGACCACACGGGCGTCCGTGAGGTCATCTCCCGCCTGCGCGAAGAGCTGGGGACGCTGCGCGGCAGCGCGCCCGCCTCGATGAGCGCCACCTGGAGTGGGCCCGGCACGGTCGCCGAAGTGGCCGGAACGACCAACGTCGGGCCCGGGGAGACCGGCAAGTGGGAAGTGGCCCACTATTTCGGGGCGAACACCGCGCAGGCCTACGAAGTGTTCGGCACCAGCTACTACGAGCTGCTGGACCACGTCGAGAAGTGGGCGGCCGCGGTGGAGAAGGCCGTCAGTAATTACGAGAAGGGTCACGCGGACAGCAGTGCGTGAGAATCGGCGAAGGTGACGGAAAATGGCTGAGAACTGGAAGCCGATCAAGCTGTACGTCTACCTCGGCAGCAGCACACCGCCCGAGAGCACCACCCGGGAGACCGTCCTCCAATACCTGAACGGCACCGACCCCGACGCGATCGAGCGCGCCGGGCGGAGCTATGTCGAGGCCGCCAAGCTGGTGCAGGGCGATGCCGGGGTGCAGGGCGCGGTCATGAAAGCGGCCGCGTCGCTCGCGTCCGTGTGGCGCGGCGGCGACGCCGCCCAGGCGCTGAAGGCGCTGCGACTGCTGCACGCCAGCGCGGGCGCGCTCGGCCAGGCCATGAAGCAGACCGGCGAGCCGCTGACGAAGTACGCCGGCGAGGTCAGGCGCTACCGCACCATGGTGGCCGGCCTGCCCACCGTGACCAATCCGAACCCCGGCCTGCTCAACGGCGGCAACAACGCCGGCGGCACGGGTGTGACCGACTGGACCACACCGCCCTTGCTCAACAGCGGCACCGGGGGCGGGCTGAACGGCACTCCGCTGCTCGCCTTCAGCGCCGACAAGGAGGCAAGGAAGCGCCTCGAAGAGCTCAACATGAAGATCTACGAGCTGAACAGCCAGATCGCCGAGGGGCTCGCCTTCCAGATGCCGAACATCACCCCGCTGGAGGTGGACACCAAGAAGGCCGACGATCTCGACCCCGGCTCCGGCACGAAGGTGCCCAGGGGGACGACCGCGTACTGGAGCGGCGACGGCACGAGCGGCGGCCCCGGCGGCAGCGACCAGAGCGGCTCGTACGACTCGGACCGGCCGGGCGACGACACGCAGGGTCCCGGCGACCGGCCCGGCGGCGACGACGAGAACAAGCCGGGCCAGGACCAGGACAAGGACCAGGACGGACGCGACCCGGGCGGGTCCGACGACCCGAACTCACCCGAACAGCCCGGCGACAACGGCACCAAGCAGCCGGAGCAGCAGCAGCCGTCCACCCAGGATCAGGACGGCGACCGTCGGGAGGTTCCCGCGGTGATCGGCGGCGAGGACCGGCGGACCGAACTCGCCGACGCGAGCCCCACCACCACTCCCACCACGACCGCGAACCCGAACAGCACCCACATGCCCACGACCGCCTACACGCCCACCACGCAGGTGCCCGTCAACACCGCCAACCCGTTCTCGACTCCCGGAGGGCCGAACGGCGCCACCTGGTACGGCTCCGGCGGCCCGGGCGGAGGGGTGGGCCCGGCGGTGCTGCGCGGCGGGGCGGCCTCTCCCGGAGGGGGTTTCATGGGCTATCCGCCCGGGGGCATGGGAGGAGCGACTCCCAACGAGGGCGACGAAAACGACCGCAAGTTCTACGACCCCGAAGGCGACGTCTTCACCTCATCCGAGAGGACCAGCCCGGGGAAGATCGGCTGACGGCGGCTCAGCGCTCCATGCGGTTGCGGATCTGGTCGAGCTGGCCCATGAGGTCGTCGAAGGTCCGGTTGTAGACGGCCTCGGCCCCCCGGACCTGCGCCATGGGCCCGTCCGGGTCGTCGGCGAAGCGCATCGGGTTCTCGTCGCCGAACGCCTCCTGCATCGCCTCGGTCACCTTGCTCCGCAGGTCGGCCGAGGCCTCGGCGATGACGAGCTGGATGCGTTCGGCGAGCTCGCCCGAGGTGAGGCGCATGGCCTTGGGGTGCAGGTGGAGGTTCTTCAGTCCGGAGCCGCCCATCTCGACCTTGACCAGGCCGTCCTGGTCCGCGGCGATGCCGACGAGCTCGGCGAGCACCCGCTGGAGCTCGCCGGCGCGGGCCATCTGCGCGTCCGCGTTCTTGAGGACCCTGTCGAGGTCCATCGCCCCGAACTCCCGCTCAATCATCCACTTACTCCCATAAGTCACATTTTTTCCGACAATATCGACTTTCTACCCTGACAGGCCCCGGATCCAGGTGTAGACCTCCAGCACCCCAAGCGCCAGCGGGAACAGCGAGATCAGCAGCACGATGTCCACCAGGTCGCCAGCCCGCCCCCAGAACGGCGACAGCCGCCCGGACGGCAGCCACAGGCCGAGCCCGACGACGAGCAGAGCCAGCCAGAGCATGGCCATCACCACCGCGGCGGCGGCCACCGTGCCCGCGCCCGCGCTCATCGAGACGCCCACCGCCACCAGCCCGCCGAGCCCGCCGCACAGCAGCCAGAGCCGCTGGCCCAGGCCGTGGAAGACGCGGGCGCGCAGCAACAGCGTCAGGCAGAGCACGACGGCCATGGAGGTGGCCATCCAGCCCGGCGTGCCGACCAGGAAGCCCAGCGCCCCGATGACGGTCAGCGCGATGCCGACGACCATGCCGGTGGCGTAGCGCCTGGCCTGCGCGGTGCGGCCGAGGACGCCGTCGCTGTCCAGCCGCTGGTTGTCGGCGCGCAGTTCCTCGGCGTTGGTCGGCAGCGTGGGCAGCGGCACCCGGGCGATCCTGAAGGACAGCGAGGGGATCAGCGGGCTCAGCGCCATGAGGATCGTGGCGGTCATGGCCATCGCGCCGGCCGCGGGCACGCCGGACACCATGACCATGGCCGCGGCGAGCGCGCCCACCACCGTGGCGATGGCCGCGCCGAGGAAGCCCGCCACGCCGTCGGCCACCAGACTGCCGCCGACCGTGGCCACCAGGGCGGTGCAGACCAGCGCGGCCAGCAGATGCGGGGCGCCGAGCCCGGCCACGCTGGATCCGCTCGCCAGACCGTACAGACCGGCGACGAAGGCGTACGGCAGCGCGGCGTAGCCGATCAGCGCGCCCGCGGCGGAGTCGCCGACCGCCCTGGACAGGGCGGCGCTCACGCCGACCAGCAGGACGGCCAGCATGCCCGCGACCACGGTCAGGCCCAGCGGCGGGCCACCGGCGAGGACGAGGGCGGGGACGCCGAGCGCGAGGATGACGGCCGCCGCGCCCGCGCCCAGGAGCCTCGTGTGGCGCGGCTCCCACTTGCCCGAGCTCTCCTTCACCCCGGTGGCCACCACGTCGGCCACGTCGTCGTAGAGCGCGGGCGGCAGTGTGAACTCGCGCGGCCGCAGGTACAGCACCTCGCCGTCGAGCACGCCGAGGGCGGCGAGCGTCTGGCCGAGGTCGAACGGCGCGCCGCCCAGCCGCTGGAGCACCCAGCCGGGCGCGCTCGCCGAGTCGCCGCCCGCCTCGCCGACCGCGCGCAGCAGCCCGGGCAGGACGTGCGGCAGCGGGATGTCGGCGGGCAGGGCCAGATCCGCCCTGCGGCGCGGCGCGACGATCGTCACATGGCACAGCGGCGGCAGCGCCTGCTGCCGGGCCTGCTGATGTCCGTGCTGCGGGTGTCCCTGCTGCTGGGGGGCCGGCTGGAAGTGCTGATGGGCGAGCGAGGTCACGGACATGCTCCAGGGGCTGACTGGCTAATCCGACATGTCGAACATATAGGGACGGTGTGTCTGGTAAGAAAGTGTTCCAGGTGACAGGAGGGTTGTCTCACCAGTGAGCATTGTCGTCGTCAGGCGCCCCGAACGCCGCCCCAGTCCGCAGCCACCCCGCGGGGAGATCCTGCTGGAGTCTCCACCGGAGATTCCGGAGATCCAGCCCGCGGGGCTCACCGGCATCCTCATGTATCTGCCCATGCTGGCGGGCGGCGCGGCGATGGGGCTGATGTTCACCGCCAACGGCAGCTCCAGCCCGATCATGTACGTGGCCAGCGGCCTGTTCGCCGTTTCCATGCTCGGCATGACGCTCGGCCAGGTGGGCCGTAACGCGGGTGAGCGCAAGAACCGGCTCAACGGCCTGCGCCGCGACTACTTCCGCTACCTCTCCCAGATCCGCAAGAAGATCCGCAAGGCCGGTGTCCAGCAGCGCGAGGCCCTGGAGTGGAGCGGGCCCGCCCCGGACACGCTCTGGTGGATCGCGATGGGCCCGCGCCTGTGGGAGCGCCGGCCCCGCGACGACGACTTCGGCACGGTACGGCTGGGCACGGGCGTGCAGAAGCTGGCCGTACAGCTCATCCCGCCGGACTCCAAGCCCGTCGAGGACCTCGACGCGCTGACGGCGGGTGCGCTGCGCAGGTTCGTCAGGACCCACTCCACCGTGGCCGGGCTGCCGGTGGCGGTCGCGCTCGACTCCTTCGCCCGGATCCACCTCAGCGGCGACCCCCGAGCGGTGCGCGACCTGACCAGGGCCATGATCGCGCAGCTCGTCACCTTCCACTCCCCCGACGACATGCGGATCATGGTGTGCGCGAGCAAGGAGTGGATGCCGCACTGGGACTGGGTGAAGTGGCTGCCGCACGCGCTGCACCCGGAGGAGGCCGACGCGGCCGGGCAGGTGCGGCTGATGGCGGAGAGCATGGCGGAGCTCGACCAGCTCATGGGCGACGAGCTGAAGGAGCGGGCCCGGTTCCGGCCGGGGACGGCCTCGGACGCGCTGCCGTACCACGTCGTGATCGTGGACGGCGGGCTGGTGCCGCACGACTCGCAGCTGGGCACCGACTCCATCCAGGGCGTCACGGTCATCGACCTGTCGGAGTCGACGGGTCAGGCCGAGGAGGCGAGCACGCTCCGGCTCGACATCCAGCCGGACGGGTTCCACATGGTGAAGCTCGACCATGCGGGCAAGCGGTCGTCGAACCGGCTCGGCGATCCCGACACGCTCGACTACGCGCGGGCGGAGGGCCTGGCCAGGCAGCTCGCGCCGCTGCGGTCCTCGACCGGCTCCGGCGGCGAGACGCAGGACCTGCTGGGCGCGAACACCACGCTGACCGACCTGCTCGGCGTCGGCGACCCGGCGCTGTTGCACCCCACGACGACCTGGCAGCCCAGGGCGGGCCGCAACAGGCTGCGGGTGCCGATCGGCCTGGGCAGCGACGGGCGGGTGGTCGAGCTCGACATCAAGGAGTCCGCGCAGGGCGGCATGGGCCCGCACGGCCTGGTCATCGGCGCCACCGGCTCCGGCAAGTCCGAGCTGCTGCGCACCATGGTGCTCGGCCTCGCCATCACGCACTCGTCGGAGATCCTCAACTTCGTGCTCGTCGACTTCAAGGGCGGCGCGACCTTCCTCGGCCTGGAGACGCTCTCGCACGTCTCCGCCGTGATCACCAACCTGGAGGACGAGCTCCCGCTGGTCGACCGCATGCACGACGCGCTGCACGGGGAGATGGTGCGCAGGCAGGAGCTGCTGCGCTCCTCGGGCAACTACGCGTCGCTGCGCGACTACGAGCGGGCCCGCGAGCAGGGCGCCGACCTGCGGCCGATGCCGACGCTGTTCATCGTGCTCGACGAGTTCAGCGAACTGCTGGCGGCCAAGCCGGAGTTCGTCGACCTGTTCGTGATGATCGGCCGGCTGGGCCGCTCGCTGGGCGTGCACCTGCTGCTGGCCTCGCAGCGGCTGGAGGAGGGCCGGCTGCGCGGGCTCGACACGCACCTGTCCTACCGGATCGGCCTGCGGACGTTCTCCGCCATGGAGAGCCGGGTCGTGCTGGGCGTGGCCGACGCCTACGAGCTGCCCTCCGCGCCGGGCAACGGCTATCTCAAGTACGACACCACCGGCATGACGCGGTTCAAGGCCGCCTACGTCTCGGCCGCGCACCACGGCGACACCTCCCAGGTGGCCGTGGCGGACGGCCAGAACCTGATCCGGGAGGTCGTCGAGTACGGCCCCGGCTACCAGCCGCTGCCCGAGGTCACCACGCCCGTCCAGCTGAACACCGAGCCCGACGACGAGCCCGCCGGCGGCAACCAGCGCAGCCTGCTCGACGTGGTGGTCGGCCGGCTCGCCGGACACGGCCCCGCCGCCCATCGCATCTGGCTGCCGCCGCTGTCCGAGCCGCCCACGCTGGCCCACCTGCTGCCGCCGCTGTCGGTCACCCCCCAGCACGGCCTGACCACGGCGGGCTGGCCCGGCCGCGGCAAGCTGCACGCGGTCGTCGGCATCATCGACAAACCCTTCGAGCAGCGCCGCGACCCCTTCTGGCTGGACATGTCGGGCGCCGCGGGCCATGTGGGCCTGGCGGGCGGCACACAGAGCGGCAAGAGCACGGTGGTGCGCACGCTGGTGGCCAGCATGGCCCTCACGCACACGCCGCGCGAGGTCCAGTTCTACTGTCTCGACTTCGGCGGCGGCGCGCTCGCCTCCCTGGAAGGGCTGCCGCACGTGGGCGGCGTGGCCGCCCGCCTCGACGGCGACCGGGTCCGGCGTACGGTCGCCGAGATCAGCACGATCCTGGAGCAGCGCGAGCGGAACTTCAGCGAGCACGGCATCGAGTCGATCGTGTCCTACCGGCGCATGATCCAGGACGGCGAGATCGAGGGCGACGGCTGGGGCGACGTCTTCCTCATCGTGGACGGCTGGCTGACGCTGCGGCAGGAGTTCGACTCGCTCGAACCGATCGTCACCGACATCGCGGCGCGCGGCCTCGGCTACGGCATCCACGTGATCGCCTCCACCGCCAAGTGGTCGGAGTTCAGGCCGGGCATCCGGGACCTGTTCGGCACCAAGGTCGAGCTCAAGCTCGGCGACGCCTACGAGTCGGAGGTCAGCAGGAAGAAGGCGCAGGCGGTGCCCGAGGGAAATCCCGGGCGGGGGCTGACGAAGGACGGGTTCCACTTCCTGTCGGCGCTGCCCCGCATCGACGGGGTCCAGGAGGCGTCGAACCTGGGTCCCGGGGTCCGGGGGCTGGTGCAGGCCGTACGGGACTCCTGGAAGGGGCCTGTGGCCCCGCCGGTGCGGTTGCTGCCCGCCGTGCTGCGGGTCTCCGCGCTGCCCGCCGACGAGGAGCGGATCCCGATCGGCATCGACGAGGCCACCCTGTCGCCCGTCTCGATCGACTTCGACGCCGACCCGCACTTCGTGGTGTTCGGCGAGAACGAGAGCGGCAAGTCGAACGTGCTGCGGCTCCTCGCCGAAGGGCTGGTGCGCAGGAAGCAGCCGAGCGAGGCCATGATGATCGTCATCGACTACCGCAGGTCGCTGCTCGACTCGGCGGCGACCGAGCACCGCATCGGGTACGCCGCCTCCAGCTCCGCCGCGACCGAGCTGATCAACGACGTCAAGGGAGCGATGCTGGGCCGGCTGCCCCCGGCGGACCTGACCCCGCAGCAGCTCCGCGACCGCAGCTGGTGGCAGGGGTCGGACCTGTACATCTTCGTCGACGACTACGACCTGGTCGCGACCTCGTCCAACCCGCTGCTGCCGCTCGTGGACCTGCTCCCGCAGGCCCGCGACATCGGCCTGCACGTGGTGCTGACGCGGCAGATGGGCGGCGCGGGCCGCGCCATGTACGACCCGGTCATCCAGCGGCTGAAGGACATGGCCACGCCCGCGCTGCTCATGTCGGGCAACAAGGACGAGGGCTACCTGTTCGGCAACGTCCGTCCCCAGGCCCTGCCGCCCGGCCGGGGTCATCTCGTCGACCGGCGCTACGGCGCACGCCTCATGCAGACGGCGTTCCTGGACGCCGAACCTGCGGAGGACTACTGATCATGACAGGAGACGGCCATGGCGGACCTTGACATTCACCTGTCGGCGCTGGACAAGTGCCGCACGGCCATCCACACGGCCGCCGGCCAGTACGACGAGACCCTGCGTGAGGGCAACCCCGGTGAGCTCACCTACGACGCGGACGACGAGCTGAAGAACAACCGCACCCCGGTCAGCGCCGACGCCTTCGGCGACCTGACCGACTCGGGCGCCCTGGCCGGGGCGGCCGACACCGTCTGGACGACCATGTTCAGGGAGATGAACGAGGCCCGCAGAAAGCTCGGCGAGACCGAGCGGGGCCTGAGCAACGTGGAGGAGAACATCCGCGAGGCGCACCGGGCGACGTCGTGAGCGTCTCCCACCTGCCCGGCGGCGAGAAGCTCGACGCGATGCTGAAGAAGGTCACCGGCGACCCTGACAAGATCAACGGCATCGCGACGACCTGGCGGAACCTCTCCGGCGAGATCCACGAGTTCGCCGAGGCGCTGACCGCCGCCGTCGCCGGGGTGGACAAGGCCTGGCAGGGCCGCTCGGCCGACCAGTTCGACACGTACATGCGCAAGTACGGCACCGCGGCCGAGCACCTGAAGGTGGCCCTGATCAACTCCGCCACCGGGCTCGACACCGCCGCCACCGCGCTGCGCTCGGCCAAGACCGACATCGCCACCATCTGCCGGGACCTGGCCGGCAGCGCGACCAACTACCGGACCAAGTTCCTCGCGGGCGACCCCGACGCCACGGAGGAGGACCTTCGGCCGGGGCTGCGCAAACTGGTGGACCAGGCGGTCAAGGAGGCCCAGCCGCATGTGGACGCCGCCGACAAGGCCGTGACCAAGGCCAAGAAGGACCTCAAGCAGTTCCTCGACGATCGCGAGCTGACCTTCCGCGCCATTCCCGCGGTGTCCACCCAGCAGTTCACGCCGGCGAAGGGCAGGAAGCTCGACTGGGAGCCCGATCCCGACTACCAGCAGCGGGACCGCACCTCCCCGTCGGGCGGGAGCGGCGGTCCGACGTCCGGCACCTCCGCCTCCGGCTACGGTTACGGCCCCAGCGGCCCGCCCCCGTCAGGTGGCAGGCCCGCGCCCACCGGGCAGGTCAAGGAATGGATCGATCAGGCCATGGAGATCCTGCGGCAGCATGGCGTCCCGGACTCGAAGATGAACCCGGCCGACATCGCGGCGATCATCCTGCACGAGTCCGGGAACAACCCGAACGCGATCAACGAGTGGGACTCCAACGCCGCCGCCGGCACGCCGTCCAAGGGCCTGATGCAGACCATCGACCCGACCTTCAACGCCTACAGGCTGCCGGGGCCCGGCGACATCTACGACCCCGTCCAGAACATCATCGCCGGGGTGCGCTACGCCATCAGCCGCTACGGCTCGGTCTCCAACGTGCCGGGACTGAACAACGGCGACGGCGGCTACATCGGATACTGATCGGCGAGCCCGTCGGCCGGGCTCGCCGATCAGCGGCCGTCAGCCGCAGCTGGCCCAGTCGGCGCTGGTGCTGCCGGTGGTGGAGCTGCCGGAGAAACGCACGCACTTGCCCTTGGCGGGCAGCTTGACCGGCCCCGCGTAATACTCGAAGCTGCCGCTGTCGGTCTTGCTGCCGCCGCCCTGCACCTCCAGCGTGGCGCTGACCGCCGTCTTCTTGCCCACGTTCAGGGTCTTCATGGTGACCACGCAGTTCTGGCCGGCGCTGTCGCTCCAGAGCTGGTACGTCACGCCGCCCGCGAACGACTGGAAGCGCTGGACGTTGTAGCCGGAGCCGCACACCTGCGTCGGCGTGTAAGGGTTCTTCGCCTCCGCCGGAGGGGGCGTGGTCTTCGTCGGGGTCGGCTTCGGCTGAGCCGTCGTCTTCGTGGGAGTCGGCTTCGGCTGCTGCGTCGGCTTCTGGGTGGGCGTCTTCGTCGGGGTCTTGGTGGGCTGCACCGTCTTGGTGACCGTCGCGGCCGGCTTGGTCGGCTGCTTGGTCGTGGCCGCCCGCTTGGTGGTGGTGACCGTCGGCGTGGGCACCACGACCGGCTGCGTGGGGATGGCCGCCGGGCTGGTGGGCGCCGTGGTCAGATCCGGCACCTGGCCCGTGGGCGCGTCCGAAGGCCACTCGGTCGGCAGCACCAGGGGGCCCACCCCGGACTCGTCGGGGGAGGTGGTGACGGCCCACGGCGGGGTGACCTCGGTCTGCGGGGTCTCGCCCATCGGGAGGGTGTCATCCGGGCCGGCGGTCGGCTCGGCCGAGGCGGACTCCTTGCCCGACCCCACGCCTGCCTCGGCCGCCGAGGAGGAGTTGACCTGCTGGAACTGGACGTACTCGCTGGCGCCCCACAGACCCACACCGGACAACACCGCGATCACGCCCACCCCGGCGATCAGCGCCAGGGGCGCGCGGCGGCGCGGCTTCTGCGCGGGCTGCCCGTTCGGCATCGCCTCAAGCCTGATCTGGTGGTACGGCTGCTGGTGCTGCTGCCGGTCGGGATCCGGCGGCCCCCACATCGGCTCCTCCGCCTGCTGCGGCCCCGACGGCACCGCCATGCCGTGCATGGCAGCCCCCTGCATGGGCGGCCCTTGTACGACCGGCCCCTGCAAAGGCGGCCCCTGCATAGGGGAACCCGGTACGACCGGCCCCTGCATCGGCGGGCCTTGCATGGACGGATCCTGCATGGACGGATCCTGCATGGGCGGGCCCTGCATGGGCGGGCCCTGCATGGGCGGGCCCTGCATGGACGGCCCCTGCATGGACGGCCCCTGCATGGGCGAGCCCCCTATCGGCGGACCTTGTCCGACCGGACCCTGCAAGGGCGGGCCCTGCACAGGTGGGCCCTGCATCGGCGGGTGCTGACCCATCGGGGGGCCCTGGGTCCAGGGGCTCTGGGGCGGCACCATCGGCGCCGGGCCGATCGCGTCAGGGACCGGGGCCGCCAGGGCGGGACGGTCGCCGAGGAAGCCCTGCGGCGGCCCGCCCTGGACGGGCACGCCCTCGATGACGGTCTGGGCGGCGGCCGGCGGCGGCGCGGAGGGCGGGCCCGTGTCACCGAGCACCTGCATGAGGGCGCTGTAGACGGTGGGCCGCCGCGCGGTCTCCTTGGCCAGCGCCGACAGCAGCACGCCGCGCATCGGCTGGGCCTCGATGTCCACCTCGGGCTCGCCGTTCAGCACCGCGTCCCGGTCGGCGAACGGCGCCTTGCCGGTGCCCGCGAAGGTGATCGTGGCGGCCCAGGCGAAGACGTCCGCGTACGGGCCGTACTGCAGGCCGTGGAGCTGCTCGGGAGCCTGGAAGGCGACCTCGCCGGCGGGATCGCCGAGCGCGGCGTCGGTCACGCGGGGGCCGTCGGCGCCGAGAATGACGTTGTGCGGGCTGAGCGCCCGGTGTGACAGGCCCGCGAGGTGGATCGCCGACAGCGCGGTGAGCACGCCGACCGCCACCCGTTCGAGCGCGTCCCCGCTCAGCGGCCCGTCGTCCGCCACCACCTCGGCCAGGCTCCTGCCTTCGACGTGCTCGCGCACGACATAAGGCCGGTCCCCCAGATATCCGGCGTCGAGCACCCTGGCCACGTAGGAGCTGGAGATCCGTTGCGCGTCCAGTTGCGGCACCGGCGCGTCAGCGGCGCGGTCGGGCTCGGGCGGCAGCAGCTTGATCGCGAGGAGGGGCGCGTCGTCGGATTCGCGGCCCAGGAAGATCTCTCCGCGCGGCCCCTCCGCGAGGAGCCCGACAACCCCGAAAGCGCCGATCCGCTCCGGGTCCCCAGGGCGCAACGGGTGCATGCCAAACCTCTCCGCAGAAACCATCTAATCGATCACATTCAACCAGATCCGTCACATAAGCCACGGGCGTTTCATGGTTGAACCCGACAATTCACTGTTCCGTATTCTTGCGGGCTCAGTGAGGCGAGATCAGTCGTCTTCTTGCGGGCTCAGTGAGGCGAGATCAGTCGTCTTCTTGCGGGCTCAGTGAGGCGAGATCAGTCGTCCCGGCCGGCCCGCCACCCCCTGCGATGCCCCATGGGGATCACCGCGCGGGTGACCACCACGAGCAGCCCCAGCCCCATGCCGAGCCCGGCGACCAGCAGGGCCAGCCGGATCGCGTCGTGATCCACGGGCGGCGCCTGGGTCACGACGCCGGCCGGGAGCGGGCTGAGCGGAGGCGGCGCGACCACGGGGGCGTTGGCCGGCTCGAACGGCAGGATCGCGCTGACCGCGAGCATCGGGTTGACCATCCCCGCCTTCCCCCCGCTCGCGACGCCGTCGGCGGTGGTCACGATGCGCTTCAGGACCTGCGCCTGGTCCAGGGACGGGAAGCGGGCCCGTACGAGCGCGGCCACCCCGGCCACGTAGGGGGCGGCGTAACTGGTCCCCCTGAGGTCCTTGAAATAGGAGCGGCCCGGCCAGGTGGAGGTGACCCCCTGCCCGGGGCCGAGCACGGCGACGGGCGTCTTGACGTTGGAGAAGTCGGACAGGTGGCCGTTCGGCCCGGCCGCGCCCACCGCCAGCACCCCCTCGTACGAGGCGGGGTAGTCGGGGATGGGCGTGCCGTCCTCCTTCTTGATGTTGCCCGCCGCGGCCACGATCAGCGCGTCCTTGGCCAGCGCGTACGCCACGGCCTGCCGCAGCGCCGGCTGGTCGGACGTCGACACCGACACGTTGATGACCTTGGCGCCCACGTCGGCGGCGGACTTGATGGCCCTTACCAGCAGGTCGGGGTCGCCGTCCCGCTCGGCGTTGGTCTGCTTGTAGACCAGCAGCCTGGCCTCCGGCGCCATGCCGTAGAACGGCACGCCCTTGAGGTGCCTGGCGCCGATGATGCCCGCCACCGCGGTCCCGTGCCCGACGCAGTCACGGATGCCGGTGCGGGTGAGATCGGCCTTGCCCGCCACGCGGAGCTGCGGATGGGTCAGGTCGACGCCGCTGTCGATGATCGCCACGGACACGCCCGCGCCGGTCGACAGCGACCACACGCGCCTGGGGTCGAGCCGCTGCTGCGCCCACGACTCACCGACCTGCATGCTGCCTCGGGGCGGTTGACACTTCTCCGGCGCGATCGCGGGTGCGAGCGGGAGGTGCAGCCCCAGCAGGCCTGCCAGGAAGGCGTGACCGATCATGTCGGAACAGCCTAGTCCGGTCATCCGGAAGCCCCGGCCCGGACCGGGGCTTCGCGGGCGTCAGCGGGTGGCGGACTCGATGTTGCCCCGGTAGGTGTTGATGACGCGCGAGGCCTCGTTGAGCTCTTCGGACATGCGCTGGAAGGCGGTGCGGTAGTTCTGCCAGGCGCCCTGGAACTTCTGCGCTCCTGGGCCGGTCCAGGCAGTGCCGACCTTGGCCGCCTCGCGGTCCAGCGCCGCCACCGTGGCACGCACGGCCTCCGACTGCTGGGTGAACTGGGCGGCCATGGCCTGCATTTCTCCGGGATCGCCACCGAGCATGCTCTGACTCATGCGTACCTCCTGGATCGACGTGAAAGCGCCCTCACACTAAACGCGCCACTTGTCCATCGCCTGGGGTTATGCCGAGCGGCTATGGTCTTCCCGGCGCAATGGCCTGCCCTGGGCCGCTGAACCGCAGGCCAAAGCCAACACTTACACTCCGTGGAGTGCTCGCCGAGGAAGGACGGACGCCGGTGCAGAAGGTTCTGATCGCCAACCGTGGAGAGATCGCCGTGCGGGTGGCCCGCGCGTGCCGGGACGCCGGCATCACCAGTGTGGCCGTCTACGCCGACCAGGATCTGGACTCCCTCCATGTCAGAGTGGCCGACGAGGCCTACTCCCTGGACGGACAGTCGCCCGCCGAGACCTACCTCGACATCCCCAAGCTGCTGCGGATCGCCGAGCGGTCCGGCGCGGACGCCGTGCACCCCGGCTACGGCTTCCTGGCGGAGAACGCCGGCTTCGCCCAGGCCGTCATCGACGCGGGCCTGACCTGGATCGGGCCGCCGC
The DNA here is from genome assembly GCF_035920485.1 of Nonomuraea glycinis. Taxonomy (GTDB): domain Bacteria; phylum Actinomycetota; class Actinomycetes; order Streptosporangiales; family Streptosporangiaceae; genus Nonomuraea; species Nonomuraea glycinis. Next base: position 4,170,363 of record NZ_CP109166.1, on the reverse strand, counting down.
CGGCCGCCATCACCGCGCTCGGCGACAAGGTGCAGGCCAGGCACATCGCCCAGAAGGTGGGGGCGCCGCTGGTCGCGGGCACCAAGGACCCGGTCTCCGGCGCCGCCGAGGTGGTCGCCTTCGCCGAGGAGCACGGGCTGCCGATCGCCATCAAGGCGGCCTACGGCGGCGGCGGGCGCGGCATCAAGGTGGCGCGCACCCTCGACGAGGTCGCCGAGCTGTACGACTCGGCGGTGCGCGAGGCCGTGGCCGCCTTCGGCAGGGGCGAGTGCTTCGTGGAGCGCTATCTCGACCGGCCGCGCCACGTCGAGACCCAGTGTCTGGCCGACCAGTACGGCGACGTGGTCGTGGTCAGCACCCGCGACTGCTCGCTGCAGCGCCGCCACCAGAAGCTGGTGGAGGAGGCGCCCGCCCCGTTCCTGTCACGCGAGCAGCTCGACGCCCTCTACGACAGCTCCAAGGCGATCCTGCGCGAGGCCGGCTACGTCGGCGCGGGCACCTGCGAGTTCCTCGTCGGCCAGGACGGCACGATCTCCTTCCTGGAGGTCAACACCCGCCTGCAGGTCGAGCACCCGGTCTCGGAGGAGGTCACCGGGATCGACCTGGTGCGCGAGATGTTCCGGATCGCGGACGGCGAGGCGCTCGGCTACGGCGACCCGGAGGCGCGCGGCCACTCCATCGAGTTCCGGATCAACGCCGAGGACGCCGGCCGGGGTTTCCTGCCCGCGCCCGGCACGCTCACCGTGCTGCGGCCGCCGTCGGGCCCCGGCGTGCGGCTCGACGCCGGCTACGAAGCCGGGATGACGGTGCCGCAGACGTTCGACTCGCTGGTGGCCAAGCTGATCGTGACCGGCCGGACGCGGCGGGAGGCGCTGGAGCGCGCCCGCCGGGCGCTGGCCGAGTTCGAGATCGACGGCATGCCGACCGTGCTGCCGTTCCACCGCGCGGTCGTGTCGGACCCGGCCTACACCGCAGAGCCGTTCGCCGTCCACACCCGGTGGATCGAGACCGAGTTCGACAACACCATCGAGCCGTACGCGGGCGACACGCAGGCGGCCGAGCCCGAGGCGCGCGAGCGGGTCACGGTCGAGGTGGGCGGCAAGCGCCTGGAGGTGGTGCTGCCGGCGGGTCTGGGCACGGCGTCGGCTACGCCCTCGGCGAACAAACCCAGGCGCTCCCAGGGTGGTGGGAAGAAGACCGCCGCGAGCGGCGACTCGCTGGTCACCCCCATGCAGGGCACCATCGTCAAGGTCGTCGCGGGAGACGGTGACACGGTGGCCGAGGGCGACACCGTCGTGGTGCTGGAGGCCATGAAGATGGAGCAGCCACTGGCCGCCCACAAGTCGGGCACCATCACCGGGCTCAGCGCGGCGGTCGGGCAGACCGTGACCTCCGGCGCGACGATCTGTGAGATCAAGGACGTTTGACACGCCCGTGTCAAACCAGATCGCCGGCGAAGGCTCCGTGGGCCGGTCAACGGTGGCGCTCCGATCTCCGACAGGCCACGCGCCTGGACGGCTCGGGGCGGGTAACGTGCGCAGTGAGGAACTTTGCCGACCGCCCGTTCGTCCTCATGGGCGAAGGAGGCTTGCTGCCAATGAGACATCCGCTGCGCCGAGCAGGGGCCGCAGTCGCGGCTCTGATCGCCGGTCTACTCGTCATCCTTGCGCTATCCCCTGCCGCCAACGCGGCGGCACCGCCGGACGCTCAATCCGTGGTGTCCCACTTCAAGGACAATAAGGACCCTCTTTTTGTGGCACCCGGCTCCACGTTGAGCTCGGACGATCAGTCGCAGATCCGGGATGCGCTCAAGGCATCCAAGAGCGATATCTATGTGGCCGCGCTGCCTGACGGCTCGGTGACCGACCCCGCGACCTATGTCCGCAGTGTCGGCACCGAACTGCAGAAGGCCAAGGCCGCCACGTCCGGCGGCCAGTGGACCTTGGTGGTGCTCGACGGCCCGTCGATGTTCGCCGCGTCCAACTTCGGCCGCGCCGGCATGACCGACCAGCTCTCCAAGCTCGCCGTGCGCAACAACGACAACGTCGTGGCGGGCATGGACGACTTCATCCAGCGGGTCAACTACATGGCCGAGGGCAAGACGCGCTCCGCGCTGGACTCCGGCCCGGTGGGCGGCAGCGGTGGCGGCACCGGCGTCCTGGTGACGCTGGGCGTGCTCGCGCTGGCCGGCGGTGGCGGCTACTTCCTCTACTCCCGTAACCGGAAGAAGAAGCAGGCCATCCAGGACGCCAAGGACCTGGCCGCGGTCAAGCAGACCGTCGAGGAGGACGTCACCAAGTTCGGTGAGGAGATCACCGCGCTCGACACCGACGTCATGCTCGAAGGCGAGGGCGGCCAGCACATCGACGAGTGGCAGAAGGCTCTCGACGCCTACGAGAAGGCCAAGACGCAGCTCAACGCGGTCGAGCGGGCCGACCAGGTTCGCGAGGTGACCGGGACGCTGGAGGACGGCCGCTACTCGCTGGCCGTGGTGAAGGCCAAGGTCAACAAGCAGCCGGTGCCCGAGCGGCTCGCGCCCTGCTTCTTCAACCCGCAGCACGGCCCGTCGGTGCGCAACGTGCGCTGGGCGCCGCAGGGTGGCGTGGCGCGTGACGTGCCCGCCTGCTCGGCCGACGCCGAGGCCGTGGAGCGCGGCTTCGACCCGCAGATGCGCGAGGTCATGGTCAACGGCGAGCGCCGTCCTTACTACGACGCGGGACCCGCCTACCAGCCGTACGCCTACGGCTACTACGGCGGCTTCGGCGACATCATGACCGGCATGTTCATCGGCACGATGATGGGCCACATGATGGGCGGCATGATGATGGGCGGCATGATGGGCGGCTACGGCGGCGACATGGGCGGCGGTGGCGACTTCGGTGGCGGTGGCGACTTCGGCGGTGGCGGCGACTTCGGTGGCGGCGGCGGCTGGGGCGACTTCGGCGGCGGCGACTTCGGCGGCGGCGACTGGTAGTCCCTTCTGACCCTTGGCACGATCAGGGCGCGTTCCTTCGGGAGCGCGCCCTTCGTCGTTTCAGCACCTGTCTCGGGGCAGGTCTCCCACCATGGCTCAACAAACTTCGAAATTACGTATTATCGGAAATATGAAGGTCATCACCCTCGTATCCGGACTGGTCACCGCCCTCCTCGCCCTGCTCATCGCCCCTGCCCCGCCCACGCTGGGCCCACGGACGACCGGCGACCCCGCTCTGGCCAAGCTGGTCCGGCAGGCGGCCGGGGAGCAGGGATACCGGGGCCTGTCGGTGGCCATGATCGGCGACGGCGGCATCACGCACGCGGGGGTCGGCGACACCGGCGGGCCCGATCCACGGCCCGTGGGGCCCGAGACGGCCTACGAGCTGGGCTCCATCGCCAAGGCGGCGACCGGGATGCTGCTGGCGGACCTGGCCGCCGACGGCCTGTCCCCCGACACCCAGCTCCGCGAGCTGCTGCCCGGGGTGCGGTTCTCCGACCCGGCCGTGGGCACGGTCACGCTCGCCGAGCTCTCCTCGCACCGCTCGGGCCTGCCCCGGCTGCGGCTGACGCCGATGACGTTCGCCCGGTCGTACGTCTCGACCCTCACCGGCGCCGACCCGTACGGCGCGCAGGGACCGCAGGCCGTGCTGGACGATCTGGCGGCCGTCAGCCTGCGGGACCGTGGCACGGTGAGCTACTCCAACCTCGGCGCGGCCGTGCTCGGCCTGGCGCTGGCGGAGCACGCGGGCACCGACTACGCGAGCCTGCTGCGCACGCGGATCCTCGCCCCGCTCGGCATGGACGCGACCGTGGTCCTGGCCCCGCGGGACCCGCTGCCCGCCGGGCATGCCGCCGGCCAGGACGAGAACGGCCGGCCCATGGATCCGTGGCGGGACCACGGCTCGGCGGGCGCGGGCGGCGCGGTCTGGTCCACCACCGGCGACATCGCCAAGCTGGTGCGGGCGGTCATGGAAGGCAGGGCTCCGGGCGCGGACGCGGCCACCCCGCGCTTCACCGAGAAGCCGGACCGCCGTATCGGCTACGGCTGGTTCACCACCAGGCACGGCGAGCGGGACATCACCTGGCACAACGGGGCGACCGGCGGGTTCAGCACCTACGCCGCCTTCGACCGGGCGGCCGGGCGTGGCGTGGTGGTCATGGGCAACACCAGCAAGTCGGTCCAGAGCGTGGGCCTTCGCCTCCTGGGCGTCAGCACGCCCGGCGACGACGAACGGCCGCCGATCCAGGCGCTCGCGTTCGCCATCCTGTTCTCCTTCGCGGGCCTCGGCCTGCTCGTCTCGGCGTTCCGCAACCCCCGGCTGGACCGGCTGTCGGTGACGGGCCGGTTCCTGTGGGCGGCCCTGTTCCTCTGGCTGGCGCACGGGACCGGCGGCTGGTCGTTCGTCCCGCCGTTCGTCTGGGCCCTCGGCGCGGGCGTCCTGGCGGCGGGCACCGCCGCGGCGCTGACCCGCTGGCGTGCCATGCCGCTGAGCGGCGCACCCCTGACCTGGCGCTCCTGGCCGGGCCCGGCCCTCCCGGCCGTCCTCCTGATCGCCTTCGGCCTCGCCACGGCCCTGTGATCAGACCGGCGTCCGTCGTACGCTGAGTCGCGTACCAGACGGACAGGAGGCTGAGGTGGCAGGGACGACGCAGGCCGGGACGACGGTCGCCGAGGTGATGGCCGAGCTGGCCGACCTCGCGGACCCGAAGATCCGCGAGGTGAACGAGAGGCACGGCGACGATCACGGTGTGAACCTCGGCAAGCTGCGCGCGCTCGCGAAGCGGCTGAAGACGCAGCAGGAGCTCGCGTACCGGCTCTGGGAGACCGATGACACCGCGGCGAGACTGCTGGCCCTCCTGATCTGCCGGCCGAAGGCGTTCGGGCGGGACGAACTGGACGTCATGCTGCGCGAGGCGCGCGCACCCAAGGTGCACGACTGGCTCGTGAACTACGTGGTGAAGAAGAACCCGCACGCCGAAGAGCTCCGCCTGGCCTGGTCCGCCGATCCGGACCCCGTGGTCGCGAGCGCCGGCTGGGCGCTGACCACCGAACGCGTGACGAAGAAGCCCGAGATCCTCGATCTCACCGGGCTGCTCGACGTCATCGAGACGGAGATGAAGGACGCCCCGGATCGCCTGCAGTGGGCGATGAACCACTGCCTGGCCCAGATAGGCATCGACCACGCCGAGCACCGCACCCGGGCCATCGACATCGGTGAGCGCCTGGAGGTGCTCAAGGACTATCCCACTTCTCCAGGCTGTACGTCTCCGTTCGCCCCGGTCTGGATCACCGAGATAGTGCGCCGGCAAGGCGATTAGATCGATCGGCTCGGCGTGATCTTGCTGCCCCAGACCGCTTCCCTATGGGGGCGCCCGTCTTCTCGTCCTGGCCATCACGCGATGGCCATCACGCGATGGCCAGGACGAGAGAGGCGCTGGCAAGCGCCAGGAAGATGCCGGGAAACACGATCTTGGAGAACGCGCGGGCGCGTACGTGCGCGGCGATGGCTCCGATGAAGAACAGGACAAGCCCGATCGCGGCGGCGATGCCGATGAACCGATCACCGAAGATCCCGAGCAGGAGCCCAGCGGCTCCGGCGGCCTTGAGCGCTCCGAGCAAGGGGAGCCAGGACAGCGGGAGATCCAGTTCAGCCGCGTTGCCGAGGACGAACTTGGCCTTCGCGAAGTCGGCGCCGGCGGCCCAGACGTTGGCCGCGATCGTGAGGACGGTGACGATCGCATAGGCGCTGTACATTCGTATCCCCCTTCAGCGAAGCAGGCAGCAGGCCATCCGCGGCTCGCTTGCTGGATCAAGCCTTGCCGAGCCCCTTTCCCGGAGTCCAATATCTGCATCTATAACCTGGCGGGATGGATGTCGACACCCGGCTGTTGCGCTACTTCATCGCCGTATCGGAGGAGGGAAGCCTCACCCGCGCCGCCGAACGACTGTTCGTGTCCCAGCCGGCGCTGACCAAACAGATCAAGCAACTCGAGGCCCTGCTCGGAGTGCGGCTCTTCACCCGATCCCGGGCCGGCATGGCCCTCACCGAACCAGGCCGAACCCTGATGGAGGGGGCGCCCGCCCTGCTGGCCGGCTGGGACCGGGCGCTGCGGGAAACCAAGAGCACGGCCAGCCGGGCAGCGCAGGTGCTGCGGGTCGGCTTCGTGGCCAGCGCCGCCAACGAGACCACCCAGCACATCATCGCGGCGTTCGCCCGTCGCCGGCCGGGATGGCGGGCTGAGATGCGGCACGCGTCATGGTCGAACCCAACGGCCGGACTCGCCCACGGAGACGTCGACGCCGCCCTGCTGCGACTGCCCTTCCCCGGCCAGGACACCCTGCGCGTGAAGGTGCTGCTCACCGAGCCCCGCTGGGTCGCGCTCCCCACCGCCCACCCGTTCGCCGCGCGCGAGCGGATCCCGTTCCGCGACCTGTGGGATGAGCCGTTCGTGGCGGCCCCGCCCGAAACGGGCCGGTGGCGGGACTACTGGCTGGCCACCGACGAACGTGACGGCCACCCGGTCCGCATCGGCGCGGTCACCGACCACCCCGACGACTGGCTCACCGCCATCGCCAACGGTTACGGCATCGCCCTCGCCCCTCGATCCGCCGCCCGCTTCTACGCCCGCCCCGGCGTCACCTACCGGCCCGTCAGCGGCGTCAGCCCCAGCCAGGTCGGCATCGCGTGGACTCCCGCCGACGACACCGATCCCGTCGTCCAGGACTTCATACGCTGCTGTCTGGAGAACCGACCGGCCCGAGCCGACGAGGCCACCGCCTGATCAGCCGCGACAGGCCCGATCTCGGCGGCTTATGAGCAGGCGGGCAGCGAGGCCCTTGCCTTCGCGCCCAAGCGAAATCACAACCCCACAAGCCCAGCGCGGCACAGCCTCAGATCTCAGAGCCCCGAAGCCTCGGGCTGCATGAGCCGGCGGGCCGCCTCGGTGATCGACCCGGACAGCGACGGATAGACGGCGAAGGTGTGGGCGAGCTGCCCCACCGTCAGGCGCTGCTGCACCGCCACCGACACGGCCAGGATCAGCTCCGACGCGCGCGGTGCCACCACCACGCCCCCCAGCACGATCCCGGTGTGCGGCCGGCAGAAGAGCTTGACGAACCCGTCGTTGAAGCCCGACATCTTGGCCCGCGCGTTGGTGGCGAGCGGCAGCTTGACGACGTTGGCCTCGATCTCGCCCGCCTCGATCGCCCGCTGGGCGACGCCGACGGCGGCGATCTCCGGGTCGGTGAAGATGTTGGAGGCCACGGTCGCCAGCCGCAGCGGCTGGACGGCCTCGCCGAGCGCGTGCCAGACGGCGATGCGGCCCTGCATGGCGGCGACCGAGGCGAGCATGAGCACCCCGGTGCAGTCGCCGGCGGCGTAGACCCCGGGGGCGGAGGTGCGCGAGACCTTGTCGACCTTGATGAACCCGTTGCGGTCGAGCTGCACCCCGGCCTCCTCCAGGCCGATGCCGCCGGTGTTGGGCACCATGCCGACGGTCATCAGCGCGTGCGAGCCCTCGGCCGTTCGGCCGTCCTCCAGCGTCACCACGACGCCGTCGGCGGTGCGCTTGACGGAGGCGGCGCGCGAACGGCCCATGACGTTCATGCCGCGCCGGCGGTAGACCTCTTCGAGCACCTCGGCGCCGTCGGCGTCCTCGTTGGGCATCATCCGGTCGCGGCTGGAGACGAGCGTGACCTCGGCGCCGAGCGAGCGGTAGGCGCCGGCGAACTCCGCGCCCGTCACGCCTGACCCGACCACGATCAGATGCTCGGGCAGCTCGTCCAGATCATAAAGCTGGCGCCAGCTGAGGATCCGCTCGCCGTCGGGCTCCGCGCCGGGCAGGACGCGCGGGGTCGCGCCGGTGGCCACGAGCACCACGTCGGCCCGGATCGTACGGTCGCCGGCCCGGACGACCTGCGGGTCGACCAGCCGGCCGCGCGCCTTGACGATCTCGACGCCCTCGGCCTGGACCCGGGTGGCGATGTCGGCCGACTGCGCCTGCGCCAGCTCCTTGACCCGCTTGTTGACCAGCGGCAGATCGACCCGCGCCACGCCGACGTCACCATCGAGTCCACCGGTGAAGGCGACGCCCAGCGTAGGCGCGTCGAGCAGCGCCTGCTTGCGCACGGAGGTCGCGATCAGGGTCTTGGACGGCACGCAGTCGGTCAGCACGCAGGCCCCGCCTGGGCCGTCCTGCTCGACCATCGTGACCTGCGCGCCTAGCTGTGCCGCTACGAGCGCCGACTCGTAGCCGCCTGGTCCGCCACCAATGATCACAATCCTCGTCACGTATCCCATTCTCCTGCATCGGCTGTGCTGCTGACGATCGGGGCGGCCCTCGCGCGCTAGTCTTGGCTGCTGTGCCTGTCTACGCCGCCTACGGCAGCAACATGGACCCGGAGCAGATGGCCATGCGCGCCCCGCACTCGCCGGTGCGCGACGTGGGATGGCTGCCTGGCTGGCGTCTGACCTTCGGCGGGGAGATCTTCGGCTGGGAAGGCGCGATCGCCACCATCGTCGAGGACCCCGACGATCACGTCTTCGTCGTCCTGTATGACGTGCCCGAGAACGACGAGACCTCGCTCGACCAGTGGGAGGGCGCCTCACGCGGTCTCTATCACAAGGTCCGGCTGCGCGTGCAGACACTCGACGGCGAGGTCCTGGCCTGGTTCTACGTCCTGGACGGCTATGAGGGCGGCCTGCCCTCGGCCCGCTACCTGGGCATCCTGGCCGACGCCGCCGAGCGGGCGGGCGCCCCCGACGACTACGTCAAGGAGCTGCGGGGACGCCCGTGCAAGTCGCTGGGCTCCTGATCAGCTGAGCGGCAGGTGCTTGGTCTCCTTCAGCGCGAAGACGTACACCAGGGTGGAGATCAGCGCCAGCGCGGACATATACCACGGGAACAGCCCGGAGGCGTCCGCGTCCTTCAGCGCCGTGCCGATGAGCGGCGCCGTGCCACCGAAGATCGCCACGGTCAGCGAGTACGGGAACCCGGCGCCGGCCGCCCGCACCCGGGTCGGGAACAACTCGGCGTTGACCGCGGCCGAGATCGAGGTGAAGCAGCCGAGGAAGACCATGCCGACGCACTGGATGATCAGCAGGCTGGAGAACGAGTTCGACAGCATGCCCAGCAGCGGCACCGGCAGGATGGTGAACCCGAGGCCGAAGGTGATCAGCATGGGCTTGCGGCCGACCCGGTCCGACAGCATGCCGAGCAGCGGCTGCAGCACCATGAAGAAGACCAGCGAGATGGTGCTCACGGTGAGCGACTCGGCCTTGTCGAAGTTCACGTTCTGCTGGGCGTAGGTCGGCAGGAACGTGGTCCAGGTGTAGTACGCGACCGTGCCCGCGAGCGTGATGCCGACGATGAGCGCGGCCTTGGTGGGGTAGTGGAGCAGGAAGTCGAACAGCCCCGGCCGCTCGGCCCGGCCCGCCTTGATGTCGGCGGCTACGGTGCTGGTCTCTTCGGCGCCCTTGCGGATCCACAGGCCCACCAGGCTGATCACCGCGCCGACGACGAAGGCGATGCGCCAGCCGTAGGAGTTCATGTCGGTTTCGCTGAGCGAGAGGGCGAGCAGCGCGGCCAGGCCGGAGGCGAGCAGCTGGCCGATCGTGGTGCTGACGTACTGGAAGCTGGAGAACAAACCCCGGCGGCCGGGGGGCGCGGATTCCACCAGGAACGTGGTCGCGGCGGCGAACTCGCCGCCGACCGACAGGCCCTGGATCAGCCGGGCCAGCGTCAGGATGATCGGCGCGAGCACGCCCGCCGCCTCGTAGGTCGGCGTCACCGCCAGCAGCAGCGAGCCGAACCCCATCAACATGATCGTGAACGTCATCGCGGCCTTGCGGCCGAAACGGTCGGCGAACGCGCCGACCAGGAGCCCGCCCAGCGGCCGCATGAAGAAGCCGACCGCGAAGATCGCGAACGCGCTCAGCACCGGGACGAGCGGGTTGTCCGTCTCCGCGAAGATCTGCCCGGAGAAGTAGACGGCCAGGAAGCTGTAGGCGTACCAGTCGTACCACTCCACGACGTTGCCGACGCTGGCCGCGAAGAGCTGACGCAGGCGGCTTTTCGGGATGCCGATCGGGGAGGGGGCGGGGGGAGAGGTCACCACGAAGGGCTCCTTTGCTCAACAGTGCAGTAATGCCCTACTGTGCAAGCGAGCGACCAAAACAGTCAAATATCTGTCCACATTTTGGCGATCCCGACACGGAAGCGGCTCTCTTTGGACGTTCTCGACCGGCGGCTGATCGCCGCCCTCCAGGTCAGCCCGCGCGCGTCGTGGGGCGAGATCGGCCGGGCGGTCGGCGAGCACGAGCGCACCGTCGCGCGCCGCCTGCAGCGGCTGATCGCCGACGGGTACGTGCGGGTCACCGCCATCTACGACGACCTCCGCTCCGGTCACGGCCGCCCCGTCCACCTCCATGTGCAGGTACGTCCGGGCACCGCGGCGAGCGTGGCCCGGGCCATCGCCGACCGGCACGACACCCGCTCGGTCTATGCCCTGACCGGCGCCACCGACGTCGGCTGCGAGCTGGTCTCCCCCTCCAGGGACAAGCTGCACGACATCCTGTCCACGCAGATCAGCGGGATCGATGGGGTCGGACAGACGCAGACCCAGGTCGTCCTGCACACCTTCAGGACCGTCGCGGAGTGGCACGCGCCGTACCTCACCGAGCGGGAGCTGGCCGAGTTGCGGCCGCCGCCGCCGGACGCTCCCCTGCCGGACGTGGACGGGCTGTCACCGCTGGAGGAGGAGATCGCCGAGTTGCTGGCCGCCGACGGGCGGATCGCCTTCACCGCCATCGCCGAGCGGCTGGAGCTGTCGCTGCCGACCGCGCGCAGACGGGTCACCTCGCTCCTCGACCGGCGGCTCCTGCTGCTGCGGGCGGAGATCGAGCCGGCGCTGATCGGCCTGGAGGTGGAGGCCCAGCTCTGGCTCAAGGTCCGCCCGAACGGCTTGGACCGGGTCGGCCAGCGGCTGGCCGCACACCCCGACGTGCGCTACTGCGCCGCCACCACCGGCACTCATGGTCTGATCGTCCAGGTGGCCACCGCCCACGAGGAAGATCTCTACCGGTTCCTCTCCGGCGTCGTCGGCTTGCTCGACGAGGTCACCGACGTCAATGTCACTCTCATCACCCACGCGTACAAACGCGGCTATCTTCACAAGTCTGGCCTGCTCACCCTGGAGAAGACACCATGATCCCTACCGCCGAGAACGAAGTCGCCGACCTGTGCGTGGAGCTCATCAAGGTCGACAGCAGCAACTACGGGGACGGCAGCGGCCCCGGTGAGCGCGCCGCGGCCGAGGTCGTCATGGCCAGGCTCGCCGAGGTGGGCATCGACGCCACCTACATCGAGAGCGAGCCCGGTCGCGGCAATGTGATCACCCGGATCGAGGGCACCGACCCGTCGCTGCCCGCGCTGCTCGTCCACGGCCACCTCGACGTGGTGCCCGCCAACGCCGCCGACTGGACCGTCGACCCGTTCGCCGGCGAGGTGCGCGACGGCTACATCTGGGGTCGCGGCGCGGTCGACATGAAGGACATGGACGCCATGATGCTGGCGCTGGTCCGCCGGCTCGCCAGGGACGGCCGCAGGCCGCGCCGCGACCTGGTCTTCGCCTGGGTCGCCGACGAGGAGGCGGGCGGCGTGTACGGCGCCAAATACCTGACCAAGAACCACCCCGAGCTGTTCGAAGGCGTCACCGAGGCGATCAGCGAGGTCGGCGGTTACTCGCTGGAAGTGGACCCGTCGCTGCGGCTCTACCTGATCGAGACGGCCCAGAAGGGCCTGGCCTGGATGAAGCTCGTCGCCGACGGCACCGCTGGCCACGGCTCCATGCTCAACTCCGACAACGCCGTCACCGAGGTGGCCAAGGCCGTCGCCCGGATCGGCGCCCACGAGTGGCCCATCACGCTCACCCCGACCGTGCACCGCTTCCTCAGCGAGACCGCCGACGCGTTCGGGCTGCCCTTCGACGAGCACGACCCCGCGCCCATCCTGGACAAGATCGGGCCGCTGATCCGCTTCGTCGGCGCCACGCTCAGCCACACCACCAACCCCACCCAGCTCGGCGCCGGCTACAAGTCGAACGTCATCCCCGGCCAGGCGACCGCCGTCGTCGACGGCCGCTTCCTGCCCGGCCACGAGGAGGAGTTCTTCAAGACCGTCGACTCGCTGATCGGGCCCAAGGTGCGCCGCGAGTTCGTGCACCACGACATCGCGCTGGAGACCGGCTTCGACGGCGCGCTGGTCGAGTCGATGATCGCGGCGCTCAAGGCCGAGGACCCGACGGCGCGGGCGGTGCCGTACTGCATGTCGGGTGGCACCGACAACAAGACGTTCTTCGCCGACCTGGGGGTGCGCGGGTTCGGGTTCGTGCCGCTGCGACTGCCCGCCGACATGGACTTCGCCTCGATGTTCCACGGCGTGGACGAGCGGGTGCCGGTGGAAGCGCTGCGATTCGGCGTGCGGGTGCTGGACAGGCTCCTCCTAAACTACTGATCCGTGAGCATAGATCCGTACAATCTCGCCGGTGAGGCGGCCGCGGCGCTGAAAGCCGCGGCCGGGCTCGACACCTTCGACGTGGCCCTCGTGATGGGGTCCGGCTGGGTGCCGGCCGCGGACGCGATCGGGCAGGTGGTGGCCGAGATCCCGGTCACCGATCTGCCCGGTTTCCAGGCGCCCGCGGTGGCCGGGCACGGCGGCAAGATCCGCGTCGTCCGGACCCCGGCGGGCCGCCACGCGCTGGTGCTGCTCGGGCGCAGCCACCTGTACGAAGGCCGCGGGGTCGACGCCGTCGTGCACGGCGTGCGCACCGTCGCCGCGGCGGGTGTCCGTACGATCGTGCTGACCAACGCGGCGGGCGGCCTGCGCCCGGAGACGCAGCAGGTCGGCGACCCGGTCCTGATCAGCGACCATATCAACCTGACCGGCGCCAACCCGATCACCGGCACCACGTTCATCGACCTCACCGAGGTCTACTCCAGGCGCCTGCGCGAGCTGGCCCGCGAGGTGGACCCGAGCCTGGCCGAGGGCGTCTACGTCGCCTTCCGCGGCCCCACCTACGAGACGCCCGCCGAGATCCGCATGCTGCGCACCCTCGGCGGCGACCTGATCGGCATGTCCACCGTGCTGGAGGCGATCGCCGCCCGCGAGGCCAGCCTGGACGTGCTCGGCGTCTCCCTGGTCACCAACCCGGCCGCCGGGCTGTCCGGTGAGCCGCTCAACCACGAGGAGGTCCTGGAGGTCGGCCGCGCCACCGCCACCCGGATGGGCGTCCTGCTCGCCAAGGTGGTCGACCGGCTGTGAGCCTTCACGAGCAGGCCCGCGAGTGGCTGAGCCAGGACCCCGACCCCGACACCCGGGCCGAGCTGTCGGCGCTGCTGGAGCGCGACGACACCGAGGCGTTGCGGGACCGGTTCGAAGCCAAGCTGGAGTTCGGCACCGCCGGGCTGCGCGGTGAGCTCGGCGCGGGCCCCAACCGGATGAACCGGGTCACCGTCATGCGCGCCGCCGCCGGCCTGGCCCAGGTGCTCGGCCCCGGCAAACACGTGGTGATCGGCTACGACGCGCGGCACAAGTCCGACGTGTTCGCCCGCGACACGGCCGCCGTGCTGACCGGCGCGGGCCTGCACGCCTCGCTGCTGCCCGGCCCGCTGCCCACGCCGGTGCTCGCCTTCGCGGTGCGCCACCTCGGCGCCGACGCCGGCGTGACGGTCACCGCCAGCCACAACCCGCCCAGGGACAACGGCTACAAGGTCTACTGGGGCGACGGCTCCCAGATCGTGCCGCCGATCGACAGCCGGATCTCCGCCGCGATCGACGCCGTGGGCCCGGTCGACGCTCTCCCGCTGCACTCCCCCGGCACGCTCACCGAGCTGGGCGACGCCATCGTCGAGGACTACATCGACGCGGTGATCGCGCTGCCGCTGGGCGACGCGCGCGAGCTGCGGGTCGCCTACACGCCGCTGCACGGCGTCGGCTCCGGCACGCTGACCGGCGCCTTCCTGGCCGCCGGCTTCGAGACGCCGATGGCCGTCGAGGCGCAGCGCAACCCCGACCCGGACTTCCCCACGGTGGCCTTCCCCAACCCGGAGGAGCCCGGGGCGATGGACCTGGTCATCGAGCTGGCCGCCAAGACCGGCGCGGACCTGGTGCTGGCCAACGACCCCGACGCCGACCGGTGCGCGGTCGGCGTCCCGCTCGGCGACGGCGCCTGCCGCATGCTCACCGGCGACGAGCTCGGCGGCCTGCTGGCCGAGCACGTCCTCACGCACACGTCGGGCGACCGCATGGTGGCCACCACGATCGTCTCCTCGACCCTGCTGGGCAAGATCGCCCGCGCGCACGGCGTCCGCTACGGCGAGACGCTGACCGGCTTCAAGTGGATCATCAAGGCGGGCCCTGGCCTGGTCTTCGGCTACGAGGAGGCGATCGGCTACAGCGTCGGCACGACCCACCCCGCGCCCGAGGACGGCGGTTCCTTCCCGGAGATCGCGGCGCCCTACCTCCCGGTCCGCGACAAGGACGGCATCGGGGCCGCGCTCACCGTCGCGGCCATCGCCGCCGCCGCCAAACTGAACGGCCACACACTGCTCGACCTCCTGGACGACCAGGCCAGACGGTACGGCCTGCACGCCACCGCGCAGCTCTCGGCCCGCGTGGACGACCTGTCGCTGATCGCCGACGCCATGTCCCGGCTGCGCGCCACCCCACCCACCACCCTCGGCACCCGTACGGTGACCCGCGTCGACGACCTGAGCAGGGACGACGGCGACCTGCCGCCCACCGAGGGGCTGCGCTTCACGCTGTCGGGCGACGCCCGCGTGGTGGTCCGGCCGTCGGGCACGGAGCCGAAGCTCAAGTGCTATCTGGAGGTGGTGGTGCCGGTGACGGGCGACGTGCCCGACGCCCGCGCCGAGGCGGCCGGCGAGCTGGACGCCCTGAAGGCCGACCTGAGCGCAACCCTCGGACTTTAGTCTCATCACGAGAGTTGGGACCGCACAGGGACAGGCCCCTCTAGAATAGGCCCAAATTTGGTCCCACCAGATTTGGCGAGACCAAATTTGGGCCTATCTGGAGGTGGCATGTTCATCGGACGCGAGCGAGAGTTGGCCTCGCTCGGACGCTTCTTCGCCAGAGTGGGGACCGGGGACCGGCCGGGACGGGCGATCTTGCTGCGTGGCCGTCGCCGGGTGGGTAAGTCACGGCTGGCGGAAGAGTTCATCGCCAGGTCGGGTGTGCCGTCCTTCTTCTACACCGCGGCCCAGGAGCCACTCGCCGAGCAGCTCGATCGCTTCACCGAGGACGCCGCCGTCTCCGACCTGCCCGGCGCGGCGCTCTTCACCGAGCTGACCACGACCACATGGGACAGCGCGCTACGGCTCCTGGCCCAAGCCATCCCGCAGGACTCGCCCAGCATCATCGTCATCGACGAACTGCCCTTCATGATCGCGCAGGACCCGTACCTTGAGGGCAAGCTGCAACGCCTCTTCGACCGGGAGTTCTCCCGTCGGCCGGTCCTGCTCATCCTGATCGGCTCCGACCTGTCGATCATGGAAGCGATCAACCAGTACGACCGGCCCTTCTACATGCGGGCATCGGAGATGGTGGTCAGCCCGCTCACTCCGGGCGACGTGGCCAAACGACTGAGCCTGCCGGCGCCGGAGGCCATCGACGCCTATCTCATCACGGGCGGGCTGCCCATGATCCTCGACGAGTGGCCCGTCGGCGCCACCGCCTGGGACTACCTCGACGACGCCCTCCTCGACTCCACAGCGGCGTTGATCGTGAGCGGGGAGCGCGCCATGGCCGCGGAGTTTCCGCCGGAAGCCCAGGCTCGGGTCCTGCTGAAAGCCGTCGGTTCGGGGCAGCGTACGTTCTCGTCGATCCTACGAGCCTCGGGCGGGATGCCGTCCACCTCGGTCAAGCGTGCCCTGCAGATTCTCCTGGACAAGCGCATGGTCACGGCCGAGTTGCCGGTGTCCACCAAGCCCTCCAAGGAGACTCGCTATCACATCGCGGACACCCATCTGCGGTTCTGGCTGTCCTTCATCGAACCGGGGACGGCCGAGATCGAGCGTGGTCGCGGAGACCTGACACTACGGCGCCTGAAGCGGTCCTGGTCCGCGTGGCGGGGGGCCGCGGTGGAACCGGTCATCCGTGAGTCTCTGCGCCGCATGGACTTCGAGGAGGAGACCGGCGCCATCGGCGGTTACTGGACGAGGACGAACGATCCCGAGATCGACCTCGTCGGTGCGGACCGGGAGCCGATCGCCAAAAGGATCACCATGCTCGGGTCGATCAAGTGGCTGGAGAGCCGGCCGTTCGACCACCACGATCTGAGCGAGCTCATCGTCCACCGGTCCAAGATGCCCGGAGCCGACGCCTCCACCCCGCTCTATGCCGTCTCCCGCTCGGGGTGCGACGTCCAAGGCGTCAGGCACATCACTCCCGAAGAGCTGCTTGACGTGTGGCGTTAGGACTTTGGTCTCATCGATGAGACCAAAGTCCGAGCGAGGACCGCGAAAACCGCTCCATGAGACCATCGCGAGGCGATGGGCCCAAATTTGGTCCTCTTCACTTCTGGACTCACCAAATTTGGTCCCATCAGATGAGGACCGTCCTGACCTGGTCAGGCGAGGCGGAACTGGAGGTCGATCTCCCACTTGTTCATGTCCGGCTGCTCCTCCGGGTGGGTCTTGTAGATCTCCAGGCGGCTGCCCCAGTGCTCGCCGTCCGCCTCCGTCGTCATGTCGAACGCCAGCCCCTGCTCATCCGCCCACCCGCGCAGCGCGTCGATGGTGGCGATGAGCCGGTCCGGGTGGCCGACGTGGGTCTCGGTGACGTAGCGGCCGGCCGGAATGACGCCGGCGAAGATGTCCCCCTCGCCTGCCATCGGGGCCGCGACCGGTACGCCCGCCTCGACCAGCAGATCCCCTTCCATGTCGATGATCAGGAAGCGGAAGAACGGCCCGCCGTCCGGGGCGGCACCCCGCTCGGCCAGCCAGGCGAAGATCTCGCCCAGCCGGTCGCCGACCACGCCGAAGGTCGTCAGGGTGATGGTCTTGCGGATCCCGACGTAGTACCGCTCCGGGAACTCGATGATCTGTGGCATGTTGTCCTCCCTTTTACTCCTATGTACGACGCGGGGCGCTGGAACTCATCGGCAGGCCGAAAAAGGGGAAGAGCCGGGGCTCCAGGTAGGTGGTCACGCTGGTGATCGAACCGCCGCCGGTCCCCAGGAGAACCAGGGCGAAGGGCTCGCCGTCCCGGTACTGGCCGTACGTGGGCAGGCCGCCCGCGTCGGCGGTCCGTACCAGGTAGGAGCCGTCGCACGGCGCCCCCGAGGCGACCAGAACGCGGCGGATGCTGTCGCGCCCGCTCAGCCACCAGGCGAACGGCGGCATCGACATCGTGGCGTCCTCGTGCAACAACGACACCAGCGCCGCCACGTCGAACCGCTCGAACGCATCCACGTAACGGGCCAGCAGTTCCTCGTCCACGCCACCACCCGCGGGACCGGGCGCGGCGGCCACGGCGCTCCGGCGCGCGGTGTCAGGCGCGGCACCCGTGCTGGGTACGGTGGTCCGACGCGCGGGGCCGGGCGTGGCGGCTGGGGCGGGCAGGGTGGTCCTGGCTCGTTGCAGGGTGCTGTTGACGGCGGCCACGCTGGTGTCCAGGAGCGCCGCCACCTCGGCGGCCGACCAGCTCAGCACGTCGCGCAGGATCAGCACCGCCCGCTGGCGCGGCGGCAGGTGCTGCAACGCCGCCACGAACGCGAGCCGTACGGTCTCCCTCGACACCGCCAGCTCCGCCGGGTCCAGCAGGTGGTCCGGCAGGGGGTAGACCCAGGTGCGCGCCTCCACCGGCTCCCCCAGCGGCGTGCCGGGCTCGGCGGCCGGGCCCAGGTCCATGGCCAGGGCGCGGCGGCGGGCGCCGCGTAGCAGGTCCAGGCAGACGTTGGTGGCGATGGCGAAGAGCCAGGCCCGCGCAGATCCACGTACCGGGTCAAAGCGGTCGCGGCTGCGCCAGGCCTTGACCAGCGTCTCCTGCACCGCGTCCTCGGCCTCGAAGGCCGAGCCGAGCATGCGGTAGCAGTATCCGACCAGCTCAGGCCGGTGCTCTTCCCACTCCATGAGACTCCATCCGGTCGTCACCGATCCCGCCCAGGCGTCACACAGTGCCACCGCCAACACGAGAGGTCTAGCTTGTACGCCTTTGGCGGGTTATGGTGCGATCAACGCAACCGAACGTTCGGTAGGCCCTCTTGGACACTTCACTCACTGACCGGGACACCGACGCCGGGCTGCGGATCAGGAGCGCGGCGGTGCTGCTCTTCGCCCGTCAGGGCTACGCCGCGACCAGCATCAGAGACCTCGCCAGAGCCGTCAACCTCACCAACGCCGGCATCTACCACCACGTCTCCAGCAAGGAAGCCCTGCTCGCCGACCTCATGAGAGCCGGTCATCGCGGGCTCATCGACGCCACCGCCCGGGTGCTCGACAGAGTCGAACAGCCGTCGGACCGGCTGGCGCTGCTCATCGCCTCCCTCACCGCGATCCACGCGCGCAGCCCCCTGACCACCCGCGTCATGGACGGCGAACTGCGCTCCCTCACCCCCGGCTCCACCGCCCACGACGAGATCATCGCGCTGCGCGACGAGTACGAGGACCACTGGCGCCGAGCCCTGGCCGACGGGGTCGGGCAGGGCGTCTTCCGCGTCGCCGACCAGAAGCTGTCCCGCCTGGCCTTGATGTCCATGTGCACCGGCACCAGTGAGTGGTACCGCCCCGACGGGGACTCCTCGCTGGAGCAGGTGTGCGCCGAGTTCGTCGCGATCGGACTGGCCGCGGTCCGGGCTCCCGCCCGCCCCACGGCGAGCGCCGACCTCTCCCTGCTGCCCGACTTCCCCTGGGAGCCGCCGGATGCCTGACGCCTCGTACGAGACCATCCCCGACCTGCTCAGACACGCCGCACGCGAGTACGGCGACCGCGAATTCCTACGTTTCCCCAAGACGTCCCGAAGCCCTGCCGGGACGTCCCCAAGCTCCACCGGTACACCCCTGAAACCCGCTGAGACACGATCCCTGAGCCCTGCCGAGACGTCCCTGCACCCTGCGGGGACGTCCTTGAACCCCGCCGGGACGTCCTTGAGTTTCGCGGAAGTGGACGCCGAGTCCGATCGGCTGGCCGGAGTGCTCGCCGCCAGGGGGGTGCGGCCGGGCGACCGGGTGGCGATCATGATGGAGAACGTGCCCGGCTGGCCGCTGAGCTGGCTGGCGATCCTCAAGGCCGGGGCGATCACGGTGCCGGTCAACGTCCGCTACGGGGCGGCCGACCTGGAGCATGTGCTGCGCGACTCGGGCGCCGTGACCACCCTGACCACCCTGACCACCGCGGAGCACGCCGCCCTCGTCTCGAACGCCGCAGCCACCCTGACCGCCGGGCCCGCCGCGCCAGTCCTCGGTCCCGTCTACACCTTGGACAGCCTCACGGGCTCGGCCAGCGCACCCGATATCTCCCCCGACGCGGACGATATCGCGAATTTTCAGTACACATCCGGCACCACGGGCTTCCCCAAAGCCTGCATGCTCACCCACGCCTACTGGCTCAGAGCCGCCCAGGTCATCGCGGACCAGATCCGGCTCCGCGACGACGACGTCATGATGATCGCTCAGGCGTACTCCTACATGGACCCCCAGTGGACCACCGTTCTCTGCCTGATCGGCGGCATCCCCCAGGTGGTCCTCCCCCGCTTCTCCGCCTCCGGCTTCTGGCCCGCCGCCCGCGAGCACGGCGCCACCCTGACCTACGTGCTCGGCACGATGCCGCTGCTCCTGCACAAGCAGCCGCCGCACCCGCTGGACCGCGCCAACCGGATGCGCCTGATCCTGTGCTCAGGCATCGCCCCCGGCCTGCACCGGGCGTTGGAGGAGCGGTGGGACGCACCCTGGCGTGAGCTCTACGGCTCCACCGAGAGCGGCACCGACCTGATCGCCGCCCCGGAGGCCGAGGACACGGTCGGCACCGGCGCGATGGGGCTGCCGCCGCCCGGCAAGGAGGTCAGGGTGGATGCGGCGACGGGCGAGATCCTGGTCCGCGGCGTGCCCATGATGAAGGGCTACTGGAACCACCCCGAGGCCACCGCGCACGCCTTCCGCGACGGCTGGTACCACACCGGCGACCTGGGCACCCAGGACGCGCGCGGCTACGTACACCACCATGGCCGCATCACGGACTCGGTGCGCCGGGGCGGCGAGAACATCTCCTGCGCCGAGGTCGAGCGCGTGCTCGGCGAGCACCCCGCGGTGCTGAACTGCGCTCTGGTGCCCGTTCCGGACGAGCTGTTCGGCGAGCTGCCCAAGGCGTTCATCCAGCTCAACGCCGGCTACGAGGCCGGCCGGGACACCGCCATGAGCGTCATCGAGCATGCCAGAGGACGACTGGCCCGGTTCAAGATCCCCGCTTACGTGGAGTTCGTCGACGGGTTCACGCTCACCCCCTCGGCGCGCATCGAGAAGCGCCACCTGCTGCCGGCCGGGCGCGACCAGCGCGCCGGAGCCATCCCCGTCGAAGAGGAGCGAACATGATCGACGTGACCGTGCGCGACGAGGTGGCCGTGATCACCCTGCGACGGCCGGAGAAGCTCAACGCGCTCACCGCGGACATGCGCAGGGGTCTTGCCGCGGCCGTGCGCGACCACGGCGACGGCGGGCGAGCCAGGGGCATCGTGGTCACCGGCACCGGCAGGGCGTTCTCCGCCGGAGAGGACATCAACGAGGCCGTCGGGCAGTCCCTCCTGGCGGAGGTCGAGCTCTTCCACGACCTGACCAGGTCGGTGCTGGAGACTCGGGTGCCGGTGGTCGCGGCGGTCAACGGGCTGGCCGTGGGCGGCGCCGCCGAGTGGACCCTCTGCTTCGACGCCCGCCTCGGCACGCCGCAGACGGAGTACTTCTGGCCGGAGAACCACATCGGCCTGTCGATCTCCAACGCCGCCAGCTTCCTGCTGCCTCGCCTCGTGGGCGGCCGGGCGCTGCGGCTGGTGCTGGACTCGACCAGGCTGGGCGCGGAGGAGGCCAGGTCGCTGGGCCTCCTGGACGAGATCGCCGACCCCGGCACGCTGGTGGCGAGGGCCATCGCCCTGATCCACCGCTGGACCGAGCCCGGCACCGCCACCGCCGTCCACCTCGAACTGCTACGCCCCTCGCTCGCTGAGGTGGAACGCGCCTTCGCGGCGGAGACCGAGGCCGCACGCGAGGTCGAGCAGAGCGGCATCGCCCAGGCAGGCATGGACCGCTTCGTCAACCGCCGAACCTGAGCGACCCCGCCGAACCTGAGCGACCCCGCCGAACCTGAGCGACCCCGCCCTACCTGATCCACCCGCCGTACCTGAGCCGCCCGCCGTACCTGAGCCGCCACGCATGGACGGCGACGGCCCGGCGGGACGGTCAGTCGACCACGATGGCGGCGATCACCAGGGCGCAGGCCACGGCGAGCGCCGCGAACGAGTCGTACGCCCACGTCACGCGGACCGCACCCGCCTCCTCCTTGCGGAGCCTGGCCCGCTCGGCGCGGTCGGTGATCTGCTCGCCCACCCAGTCGGCGTGCGTCTTGCCGGCGAACACCTCGGCCGCGGCCTGCTCCCCCTTGGGCAACGTCGGCTCGGTCTGGTAGCGCCCCCGCCGCGCGACGGGCGCACCCCTGCGCTGCGCCTTGGCCCGCTCCCTGGCCGAGCTCACCGGCGTCCACAGCCGCAGCAACCGCTCTGTGCCGTAGTCGACGTTGATCGAGTGGGAGACCGTCACGTCGCTGACCGCCGCCCACGGCACGAACGTCGAGCGCAGGGGATTACGCCCGAGCAGGCCGTCCTCGGTGAACACCGTGGCCGGCCTGAGCGCGATCGCGTAGACCACCACGGTCAGCACGGCGAGGACGGCCAGCGCCACCATGGACGGCTTGCCGCTGTAGCGGACGATGAGGTCGAGGACGTTGAAGGCGACGAAGACCACCCAGACCCAGCCGAGAACGAGCGCGGCCTTCGATCGGTAGACCTGTCTCACGGCTGCCACTTGAGCTGCGCGAACCCCGGCTTGATCACGCCGTTGATCAGCGCGAGCCGCTCGTCGAACGGCAGGAACGCCGACTTCATCGCGTTGACCGTGAACCACTGCAGGTCGTCCCACCCGTAGTCGAACGCCTCCACGAGCTTGGCGAACTCCAGCGACAGGCTGGTCCCGCTCATCAGCCGGTTGTCGGTGTTGACCGTCACCCGGAAGTGCAGGCGGCGCAGCAGCCCGATCGGGTGCTCGGCGATGGACGCGGCGGCCCCGGTCTGCAGGTTGGAGGTGGGGCACATCTCCAGGGGGATGCGCTTGTCACGCACGTAGGCGGCCAGCCGGCCCAGCTTGGCGGTGCCGTCGCCGGCCGCCGAGATGTCGTCGATGATCCGCACGCCGTGGCCCAGCCGGTCGGCGCCGCACCACTGGATGGCCTGCCAGATGGACGGCAGCCCGAACGCCTCGCCCGCGTGGATGGTGAAGTGCGCGTTCTCCCGCTGGAGGTATTCGAAAGCGTCCAGGTGCCGGGTGGGAGGGTAGCCCGCCTCGGCCCCCGCGATGTCGAACCCGACCACGCCGACGTCGCGGTAGCGCACGGCCAGTTCGGCGATCTCCATCGAGCGCGCCTGGTGCCGCATCGCGGTCAGCAGGGTCCCGACCCTGATCCCCCGGCCCGCCGAGCCCCGCTCGAACCCCTCCAGCACGGCCTGGACGACCTCGTCGAGGCTGAGGCCGCGGGTGGTGTGCTGCTCGGGCGCGAAACGCACCTCGGCGTAGACGACGCCGTCGGCGGCCAGGTCCTCGGCGCACTCGGCCGCCACCCGGGCCAGGGACTCGCGCGTCTGCATGACGCCGACGGTGTGGTCGAACGTCTCCAGATAGCGCTCGAGCGATCCGGAGTCGGCGGCCTCCTCGAACCAGACCCGCAGGCTCTCGGGGTCGGTGGTGGGGAGCCCGTCGTAGCCGCACTCGCGTGCCAGGTCCACGATGGTCTCGGCCCGCAGACCACCGTCGAGATGGTCGTGGAGCAGGACCTTGGGTGCCCGCCGGATCTCGTCAAAGGTGGGACTCATCCGCCCATGATACGAGTCCCGCGACCGCGTGGCCTTCGCGGCGCGGGTCAGGCCCTGTTGGCCGTGTCCGGGCTGAAGGCGGGCAGGCAGACCGCGATGTATTCGGCGCCCTCGGCACCGGTGCTGTAGCGGATCTTCTCCCCGGGCTCGGTCACCAGGCTCTCGCCCGCGGAGACCTCGGTGGTGCCTCCGGCGTGCTCGACGAGGACGGTGCCGCGCAGCACCACGGTGTACTCGGTGAACGCCGGTGTCTGGGCGGGCTCCTCCCAGCCGGGCGGGGCCACCATGCGGGCGATGGACACCGTCTCGTCGCCGCTGTTGACCCGGCCGATGTGCTCCTCGATGACCTTGCCACCGGGCACCGGGATGCGTGCGGGTCCTTCTAGCTTTCTCACCACCGGGTCAGTGTCCCACGTCGATGACCAGGCGGCTGGGGCCGGTGTACTCCTTCACCCGGAAGGTCCTGGTCCGGTCGCTGATCAGGGCGATGCCGACGTGACCTTCGAAGTCGCCGGTGGAGACGATGCCGGTGACGGCGGTGAGCGGCTCCGCCGACGTGCCCGACCAGGTCGGCGTCCCTTCCTCGGTGTGGGCCACGGCCGGGATGAGCATGACGTGCAGGGCCCGGCCGCCCTTGAGGTCGATGGCCTTGCCGGCCCCCTCCGTCTCCACCTTGCTCGTCCAGCGCACGGTATAGCCGGGTATGTCGCCCTTGAAGTCGACGACCACCCGGTCGAACCCGTCGTGCCGGGCGACGCGTACGCCCGTCACCAGGGCCGGCACCATGCCGTCGGCGCGCCGGACCCGCACCGCCGCGGTCCCCGTCGGGGAGGGCACGGCCCCGGCCGGCGTCCGGGCCTGGGCGGACGTGGCCGGCGGACTGGTCACGGGGTCGGACGTGCCGGGCGAACCGGTGCGGCCGGACGGGGATGACGTGGTGGTCTCGCCGGCCGTGTCCGCGCCCGGCTGAGCCGTACCGCAGGACAGCAGGAGTGCGCCGCAGACGGCGAGCGGGGCGAGACGCGTGAGGTTCATGTGAGGGGGATGCCCGCTCGCACATCCCCGAAAGCACCTGTTGTCGGATCGACATGAGCGGGCTCCGCCCTCGCGGAGCCCGCCCTTTCACAAAACCACCCAGTGGTACGTGAACCCGCCGGACGACTGGTCAGACCGTCTCGAACACCTTCGCGTCGTCAGGCTCGGCCACCACGGGCTTGCGCGCCCGCAGGCCGGTGGCCGAGATCGCGACGCCGACCAGAGCGAGCACCAGGCAGACCATGATGGCCGCGCGCAGCGAGCCGATCGAGAGCTCGCCGGCGGTGCCCGAGGTGAGCACGGCGGTGACCACGGCCAGCACGATGGCGCCGCCCACCTGGCCCGAGGTGTTGAGCAGCCCGGAGGCGAGGCCCTGCTCCGCGTCGTCCACGCCGTTGGTGGCCTGGATGTTCAGCGGCGGGAAGGACAGCGCGAACGCGATGCCCAGCAGGAACATGCCGGGCAGCACCAGACCGCCCAGGCTCGGCGTCTCGCTGATGCCGAGGAACATCGCGTACCCGCCGGCGAGCGCGGCCGCGCCGACGATGATCAGCTTGCCGGTGCCGAACCGGTCGGCGAGGCCCCCGACCTTGGTGGAGCTGACGGCCACGATCAGGCCCGCGGGCAGGAACGCCAGCGCGGTGCCCAGCGCCGACCAGCCGAGCAGATTCTGGAAGTACTGCATGGCCACGAACTGGAAGGACACGTACGAACCCATGAGGATGAACAGGCCCAGGTTGGCCCGCACCAGCGGCCGGGACCGCAGGATGCCGAGCCGTACCAGAGGGTGCCTCGTCCTGAGCTCGGTGACCACGAACAGCGTGAGCAGGGCGGCGACGGCGACCAGCGAGCCGATCGTGCGCGGGGTGGCCCAGCCCACCTCGGGGGCCTGCACCACGGTGAAGACCAGCAGCAGCATCGAAGCGGTGATCAACACGGCGCCGAGCAGGTCGTGGCCCCCCTCGGGCCGCTCCTCCACCGGGCGGGGCAGCACCCTGAGCGCCGCCACCAGCGCGATGACGGCGACCGGCACCGGCATCAGCAGCGTGTAGCGCCAGTCGAGCTCGGTCAGCAGTCCGGAGATCACCAGGCCGAGCGAGTAGCCACTGGCGCCGGAGGCGGTGAAGATGCTCAGCGCCTTGTTGCGCTGCGGCCCTTCGGGAAACGTCGTCGTGATGATCGACAAGGCGGCCGGCGCGGTGAAGGCGGCGGCGACACCCTTGACGAAACGCGCGGCGATCAGCAGCGCGCCATCGTCCACCACGCCACCCAGCAACGACGCGACGGCGAAAACTGCCAGTGCGACCAGGAGCACCCTGCGTCGCCCGAGCAGATCGGCGACCCTGCCTCCGAGCAGGAGAAGACCGCCATAGCCGAGCACATATCCGCTGACGACCCATTGCAGGGTGGAGGTGGAAAGTCCGAGCTCATGCTGGATGGACGGCAGCGCGACACCGACCATGGACACATCGAGCGCGTCAAGAAAGATCACTGCGCAGAGCACGGCGAGCGCGCTCCAGCGAGACACGTGAGTGGAAGACATGAGGAGAAACATTACATGCAGTCGCATCTAATGCAAGCGCATTAAATGTCCTTGCATCGGTTTGACCGAGGTGATAATCTCCGGCCATGGACGAGCAGTATGTGGTCAGCACCTGGCATTACGTCCTGGCCAAGCATGCCAAGGCGATGTGCGCGCTGGAGCGCGAGCTGGGCGAGAAGCACGGCTTGGGGCCCAGCGAGTTCGAGGTTCTCGACCGCATCGTCCACCACGACCGCAAGCTGCGCATCCAGGAGCTCTGCGATGAGGTGCACCTGAGCCAGAGCGCGCTCTCGCGGGTGGTCGCGCGCTTGGAGAAGGCCGAGCTCGTCTGCCGCGGCGTCTGCGACTCCGACCGGCGCGGCGTGTTCGTCTCCATCACCGAGGAAGGCCGCGCCCGCCACCTCGCGGCCCTCCCCACCCAGCGCACCGTCCTGTCCGAGATCTTCGCCGACGCCCCGGCCCTGATCGGCTAGGCACCGCGGGCAGGCTCTGGCCTGGCCGCCTGCCCGCCCGACTGCTCAGGCGGTGACGCGGTCGATGACCAGGGGCAGGTGCTCCTGAGCGGTCGGCCCCACCTCGTAGCCCCCCGCCAGCGCCTCCAGCGCCCGGCCGAACCTGGCCGGCTCGTCGGCGTGCAGGGTGAGCAGCGGCTCCCCCTCCTTGACCGCGTCGCCCGGCTTGGCGTGCAGCGTGATGCCCGCCCCGAAGGACACCGGGTCCTCCTTGCGCGCCCGGCCCGCGCCCAGCCGCCACGCGGCCAGGCCCACGGCGTAGGCGTCCAGCCTGGCCAGCACCCCCGACGCGGGAGCCTCGACGACCATGGTCTCGGCCGCCCTGGGCAGGGCCGCGTCCGGGTCGCCGCCCTGAGCCGTGATCATGCGACGCCAGGCGTCCATGGCCGAGCCGTCCCGCAACGCCTCGGCCGGGTCCTTGCCGGTGATCCCGGCGGCCTCCAGCATCTCGGCGGCCAGCCGTACCGTCAGCTCCACCACGTCGGACGGCCCGCCGCCGGCAAGGACCTCGACCGACTCCTGGACCTCCAGCGCGTTGCCCACGGCGCGGCCGAGCGGGCGGTCCATCGCGGTGAGCAGCGCCACCGTGCGCACGCCCGCGTCGGTGCCCAGCGCGACCATGGTCTCGGCCAGCTCGCGGGCCCGTTCCGGGGTCTTCATGAACGCGCCGGAGCCGACCTTGACGTCCAGCACCAGCGAGCCGGTGCCCTCGGCGATCTTCTTCGACATGATCGACGAGGCGATGAGCGGGATCGACTCGACGGTGCCGGTGACGTCGCGCAGCGCGTACAGCTTCTTGTCGGCGGGCGCCAGGCCGGAGCCGGCGGCGCAGATCACCGCGCCGGCGGCGCGCAGCACGCCGAGCATCTCCTCGTTGGA
Source organism: Nonomuraea glycinis (assembly GCF_035920485.1). Classification (GTDB taxonomy): domain Bacteria; phylum Actinomycetota; class Actinomycetes; order Streptosporangiales; family Streptosporangiaceae; genus Nonomuraea; species Nonomuraea glycinis. The sequence continues at coordinate 4,143,275 of NZ_CP109166.1, read as the reverse complement.
CAGGGAGGCCCGCCAGCCGGGGATGGACTCCAGCTTGTCCAGCGTGCCGCCGGTGTGGCCGAGGCCACGGCCGGACAGCTGCGGGACGTAGGCGCCGCAGGCGGCCACCAGCGGCGCGAGCGGCAGCGTGATCTTGTCGCCGACGCCGCCCGTGGAGTGCTTGTCGGCGGTCGGCCGGTCGAGCGCCGACCAGTCCATCCGCTCGCCGGAACGGATCATCGCCTGCGTCCAGCCGGCGATCTCCCGCCGGTTCATCCCGTTGAGCAGGATCGCCATGTTCAGCGCGGCCATCTGCTCGTCGGCGACCTCGCCGCGCGTGTAGGCGTCGATCACCCAGTCGATCTGGGCGGCCGTCAGCTCGCCACCGTCGCGCTTGGCGACGATGACCTCGATGGCGTCCATCAGCCCATCCGGGTCAGGTCGTCGGGGCCGAACGCGTAGGGCAGGATCTCGGCCATCCGCCTCGGCCCGTCCACGGTCTCGACCAGCAGCTCCTCGCCGCCGAACTCGAAGAGCAGCTGGCGGCAGCGCCCGCACGGCATGAGCAGCTCGCCGTGGCCGTCGACGCAGGTGAAGGCGACCAGCCTGCCGCCGCCCGAGGACCACAGCGCCGAGACCAGCCCGCACTCGGCGCACAGGCCGATGCCGTAGGAGGCGTTCTCCACGTTGCAGCCGGTGACGATCCGGCCGTCGTCCACCACGGCGGCCGCGCCGACGGGGAACTTGGAGTAGGGGGCGTAAGCGTGCTGCATGGCCTCGGCGGCCTTCTCACGAAGCGCGTCCCAGTCGATGTTCAATGTTGTTCCCCCCGGCGGTAGCTCACGCCGTCGGCCTTGGGCATCCGCAGACGCTGCGAAGCCACCAGGAGCACGAGCAGCGTGAGCACGTGCGGTGTGATGAAGACGAATTCGTTCGGCAAGGTGTCGACGGTCAGCCAGAGCCAGATCAGCACGACCGCGCCCGCCGCCACACCGGCCAGGACGGTGTACTCCCTGGCGCCTCGGGCGGTGAGCTCGGCCGGTCTGGCGGGCGACAGCATGGCCCGGGCCCTGACACCAAGATAGATCAGCAGCAGGATCGCGCCGAACAGCAGGAACGAGGTGACCGCGCCGGCGCTGCGCAGCTGCAGGCCGTCGGCGTAGCCGAACAGCGCCGCGCCCGCCGCGAGCCCGCCCGGCCGCCAGTTGCCGAAGATCATGGCCGCCAGTCCGATGAACCCGCGCCCGCCCGTCTGCCCCTCGACGTACTTGGTGGTCACGAAGACCAGGAACACGCCGCCGAGCCCGGCGAACGCGCCGGAGATGACGACCGCGACGTACTTGATCCGGTAGACGTTCACGCCCAGCGACTCGGCGGCCCAGGGGTTCTCGCCCGCCGAGCGCAGCCGCAGTCCGAACGAGGTGCGCCAGAGCACGAAGTACGTCAGCGGCAGCATCAGCACGGCCAGCACCACCAGCAGGTTCACCTGGTGCGTGAGCCCGCGCAGGATGCCCGCCAGGTCCGACAGCAGGAACCAGTGCGTACGCTCCAGGCTCCCCAGCCAGTCGGGCCCGGAGGAGAACAGCGGCAGGCTGACCCGTGGCGGCTGGGACGACAGCGCCGGCGAGGTGGTGATCCCGGCGCCCGCCTCGCCCGCCGGCGTGCCCTCCTTGTAGAGCACCTCGGACAGGAAGCGGGTGACGCCGGGGCCGAGCAGGTTGATCGCGACGCCGCTGATGATGTGGTCGACGCCGAACGTCACGGTGGCGATGGCGTGGATCAGCCCGCCCAGAGCGCCGGCGACCAGCCCGGCCAGCAGCGCGGCCATGGGCCCCCACTGGTAGCCGGCCCAGCCGGCGAACCAGGTGCCGAGCACCATCATTCCTTCGAGGCCGATGTTGACCACACCGGCCCGTTCGGCCCACAGGCCGCCGAGCCCGGCCAGGCCGATCGGCACCGCCAGCATCAGCGCGGCGGCGAACGTGCCCGAGGAGGTGATGTCGTTGGCGCCGGTCACGACCCGGACCAGGGACATCAGCAGGATGAGCACGGCGACGCCGATGAGCGCCAGGTGGTATTTGCGGGTCCTGGTCGATCCCGCGACGGTCGTGATCGTCATGCTGCCACCTCAACGGGAGTGTTCCTGCCGAGCTCCTGAGCGGCCCGCCGCTCCTCACGCCGCAGCGCGAGCCTCCTGGTGATCTCGTTGGCGATGACGACCAGAAGAACGATCGTGCCCTGCATGATGATGATGACCGAGGGCGGCACGTTGGCGAACTGCAGCGGCCCCTGGGCGTGCTCGAGGAAGCCGAACAGCAGCGCGGCGACCGCGATGCCGACGGGTTTGTTACGGCCGAGCAGCGCGACCGCGATGCCCAGGAAGCCCAGGCCGGGGGTGAAGTTGGAGCCGAAGGAGTGCTTGTCGCCGAGGATCTCGGGCAGCCCGATCAGTCCGGCGATCGCGCCGGAGAGCACCATCGCGGCGATGACCATCTTCTTCGCGTTGACGCCCGAGGCCACGGCGGCCGGCGAGTTCAGGCCGCTGGCCTTGAGCTCGAAGCCGAACCTGGTCCGCTCCAGCAGGACCCAGAGCCCCACGCCGAGCAGGATCGCCACGATCAGGAAGCCCCACAGCCCGCCACCGCGCGGCGCGGGCAGACCGAGCACCTCGAAGATCCAGTTGAGGTTGGGGAACCAGGCGGACTGCGGCAGCTCGGGCGTGCTGGTGGTGAGCAGTCCCTCGCTCCGCTCGCCGGTGAAGGGACCCCGGACGAGGAAGGCCGCCAGGTTGATCGCGATGTAGTTGAGCATGATCGTGGAGATGACCTCGTTCACCCCCCTGGTCACCTTCATGATGGCCGGGATCAGCGCGTAGAGGCCGCCCACGAGCGCCGCCACGACGATGATCACGGTGATCTGGATCGGGGCGGGCGCGGTGAAGGTCGAGCCGACGTACGCGGCGCAGATGGCCGCGATCCGGTACTGGCCCTCCACGCCGATGTTGAAGAGGTTCATCCGGAAGCCGACGGCCACCGCGAGGCCCGCGATGAACAGCGTCACGGAACGGTTGATCATGGGGGCGATGCCGTTGACCACCGAGCGTTCGGTCTCGCCGAAGTCGAAGAACGCGGCGAAGGCGTCCCCCGGGCTGGCGCCCGCCGCGAGGATCGCCACGCTGGAGATGACGAGGGCCAGCACGATGGCGGCGACGGCGCCTGCGACGGTCAGCAGTGCCCGGTAGAGCCCTGCGGGCATCACGCCTCCTCAGTGCCGGTGATGGCACCGGTCATGTATCCACCCAGCCGTTCGGGCGTGACATCGGACGGATCGAGCCGGGCGACGAGCCGCCCGCGGTAGATGACCCGCAGGGTGTCCGACAGGCCGATCAGCTCGTCCAGGTCCGCCGAGATCAGGAGTACGGCCAGCCCGGCGGCTCTGGCGTCGCGCAGGTGGTCCCAGATGGCGGCCTGCGCCCCGACGTCGACGCCCCTGGTGGGGTGGGCGGCGATGAGGAACCTCGGCTTGCCGCTCATCTCCCGGCCGACGATCAGCTTCTGCTGGTTGCCGCCCGACAGGGCCAGCGCCAGGGTGTCGACCCCCGGCGTGCGCACGTCGTAGTCCTTGACGATGCGCGCGGTGTCGGCCTTGGCGGCGCGCCTGTTGACCCAGATCCCCTTGCGCGCGGGCGGCCTGGTCTGATGGCCGAGCACCCGGTTCTCCCAGAGCGACGCTTCCAGCAGCAGGCCCTGGCGGTGGCGGTCCTCGGGGATGTAGCCGATGCCCGCCTCACGGCGCCGCAGGGTGGACCAGGAGGTGATGTCGGCGTCGCCGAGCCGGATGCCGCCGTGCGCCGGGCGCAGGCCCATGATCGCTTCGATCAGCTCGGACTGCCCGTTGCCCTCGACCCCGGCGATGCCGAGGATCTCGCCCTCGTGGATGTCGAACGACACGTCGTCCAGGACCAGCCGCCTGCCCTCCTCGCGGAGGCGGTCGAGGAAGAGCTCGACCGAGGTGCCCGCGGGCACCGACATGTGGCCGTCGGCCTCCATGGTCAGGCCGGACACGCTCAGCGTCACGGTGTCGGTCACCGTGGACTCGCGGGTCTCCGGGGTGGGCAGCTCGCTGCCGACCATGAGCTCGGCGAGCTGCCGGGCGGTGACCTCGGCGGGGAGCACGCTGGCGACGGTGGTGCCCCGCCTGATCACGGTGATCGCGTCGGCGATGTTGAGCACCTCGTCGAGCTTGTGGGAGATGAAGATGACCGTGAGGCCGCCGGCGGTGAGCTCGCGGAGGTTCTCGAAGAGCTCGTCGACCTCCTGGGGCACCAGGACCGCGGTCGGCTCGTCGAGGATGAGGATGCGCGCGCCACGGTAGAGGACCTTGAGGATCTCCACCCGCTGGCGGTCCCCGACGCCCAGGTCCTCCACCAGCCGGTCGGGGTCGACCCGCAGGCCGTGCCTCTCGGCGAGTTCGTTGATGCGGGCACGGGCGCCGGCCACGTCCAGGCCGATGCCCCGCTTCGGCTCGGCGCCGAGGACGATGTTCTCCAGGACGGTGAAGTTGTCGGCCAGCATGAAGTGCTGGTGGACCATGCCGATGCCGGCGTCGATGGCGTCGCTCGGGGTCCGGAAGGCGACTTCGGCGCCGTTGACATTGATGGTGCCCTCGTCCGGCTTCTGCATGCCGTACAGGATCTTCATCAGGGTCGACTTGCCCGCGCCGTTCTCCCCGACGATCGCGTGCACCGTGCCGGGTTCGACGGTGATGCGGATGTCGTGGTTCGCCACGACACCGGGGAAGCGTTTGGTGATGCCTTCCAGTTGTACGGCTGGTTGCACCGCGGCGACGGTGTCGGCGTTCATCGGCCGCTCATTCGATCTCTCCTAGAGCTCGGCAGATAAGCCGAAGGCCCGGGTCTCGGGTGACCTCGGGCCCTCGGCCTATGTCCGTCATCAGGCGTCCGTCATCAGGTTACGGCTTGGCCGGCACCGTGATCGTGCCGTCCACGATGCCCTTCTTGGCCTCGTCGAGCTTGTCCTTGATGTCGTCGATCTCGCCACCGGTGGTGGCCAGGCCCACGCCGTCGACCTTGAGGTCGTAGATCACGTTGGAGCCGCCCTTGGCGCCGCCCTGGAAGGCCTTGATGAACTCGAAGACGCCCACGTCCACGCGCTTGAGCATCGAGGTCATGACGACCGACTGGAGCTCGGTCTCCTTGATGGTCTGGCGCTGGTCGGAGTCGACGCCGATGGCCTTCTTCTTGGCGGCGGCCGCCGCCTGGAACACGCCGAGGCCGGAGTCGCCGGAGGCGTGGTAGACGATCTCCGCGCCGTCCTGGTACATCTTCTCGGCCGCGACCTTGCCCTTCTCGGGGGCCTTGAAGCCGCTGAAGTCACCGTCGGGGGTGAGGTACTTCACGTCGATCTTGGCGTCGGCCTTGACCGACTTGACGCCGGCCGCGAACCCGGCCTCGAACTTCTTGATCAGGTCGTTCTCGACGCCGCCGACGAAGCCGACGTGGCCGCTCTCGGCCTTGGTCGCCGCGGCGACGCCCGCCAGGTAGGAGCCCTGCTCCTCGGCGAACAGCAGGCCGGTGACGTTGGCCGCGTTGGAGGCCGAGTCGACGACCGCGAACTGGATCTCGGGGTATTCCTCGGCGGTCTTCTTGATGTCCTCGCCGTAGGCGAAGCCGACGCCGATGATCGGGTTGTAGCCCGCGTCGGCGAGCTGGCGCAGCAGCTCACCTCGGTTGGAGCCGTCGGATGCGGGGCTCAGCTCCTTGATCTCGGCGCCCAGCTCGGTCTTGGCCTTCTCCAGGCCGGTGTAGGCGGCGTCGTTGAACGACTTGTCGCCACGGCCGCCGATGTCGAACGCGAGGCCGACCTTGAGCGCACCCGCGGCCGGCGCGCTGCTCGCGTCGGCGGAGGGCTGAGCGCTCGCCGTGGTGTCTCCGCCTGTGCCGCTACCGCAGGCCGCGGCCGCCATGAGCATGACTCCCGCTACGGTGCCTGTCGCCAACCTGCCGAATCGCTTGCTGAGCAAGGCGACTCCCTTCCATTTCCCCGCCGTCAAACTTCATCGCGGGCGCGAAGAAACGTACGGCAACCCTGCACGGAAGATAGTTGGTTGACCAGGGCATACCAAACCGCAGCACAGGGTCGCAACCGCTCCGTTATCGACATCAAGCGCGTCCGTGACCTGATTCGGGCGGTGAGAGCCCTTCCGAGGCTTTACCGAACTTTGGGCCTCGCCAGCACTTCATCCACGGACGATCATGTCAGGGATTCCCACCAACGGTGGAAATATCGTCTGGAGTCCCTACATGCAACCCTGGAAGGCACTCACCGTGCCGCTCACGGCGGTCATGGTCCTGACCATGGCCACCGCGCCCGCCACGGCGACCATCCCCGCCATCACGGTCACCGACAACGCGACCCAACCGGTGTTCTCCCGCGCCGACGCCATCAAGCAGACGGTCTTCGTCGAGGTCGCGGGCACCGACAGCGACAGCGACGGCAAGCCCGACCGCGTCGCCGTCGACATCCTGCGGCCCAAGGAGACCGATCAGGGCCTCAAGGTCCCGGTGATCATGGAGTCGAGCCCCTACTACGCCGGCGGCAACGACGTGGCCAACCACCTCGTGGACGTCGACGAGCACGGCAACCCGCTGCCCAGCGCGTCCCGCTCGGCGAGCAAGGTGGACGCGGAGCCGTTCGACGGCTACTACGACAACTACTTCGTGCCCCGCGGCTACGCCGTCGCGCTGGTGGAGAACCTCGGCAGCGGCCGCGCCACCGGCTGCCCCACCACCGGCGCCCGCAACGAGACCGCCGGCCCCAAGGCCGCGATCGACTGGCTGAACGGCCGCGCCAAGGGCTTCGACGCCGACGGCAGACGCGTCGACGCGACCTGGTCGACCGGCAAGGTCGGCATGATCGGCGTCTCCTACAACGGCACGCTGCCCAACGCGGTGGCCGCCACCGGCGTGAAGGGCCTGGAGACGATCGTGCCGATCGCCGCCATCTCCTCCTGGTACGACTACTACCGGGCCAACGGCGGCGTCCTGGCGCCCGGCGGCTTCCAGGGCGAGGACGCGGACGTGCTGGCCAAGTACGTGCTCACGCGGGAGAACGGCCAGCAGGTCTGCGGCGGGGTGATGGACCACCTGACGGCCGCCCAGGATCGGATCACCGGCGACTACAGCCGGTTCTGGGACGAGCGCAACTACCTCAACGACGTGCGCAAGGTGAAGGCCAGCGTCTTCCTGGTGCACGGGCTCAACGACTGGAATGTCAAGACCAAGCAGGCCGCCCAGTGGTGGTACGCCCTGGCCGACCGCAGGGTGCCGCGCAAGATCTGGCTGCACCAGGGCACCCACATGAACCCGTTCAACCTGCGCACCGCCGAATGGCTGCGCCAGTTGCACGGCTGGTTCGACCACTGGCTGTACGGGATCAACAGCGGGATCATGAGGGAGCCGCAGGCCGATGTGGAGATCGCCGCCGGCCAGTGGGGACAGCACGCCTCCTGGCCGTTGCCCGGCACCCGGCCGCAGCGGCTGTGGCTGGGCTCCGGCGCCCGGCTGAGCCCGCGTCCCGGCCCGCACTCCGGTCGTGAGTCGTTCACCGACCAGAAGATCCGCACCGCCGAGCAGCTCGCGGAGGCCGCGCCCGCGCCGGATCCCAACCGGCTGGCCTACCTCACCGGCGCCCTGCCCGCGGACGTGCGCATCTCGGGCACGCCGACGGTGTCGGTCCGAGCCTCGATGAAGAACGGCGCCTCGCCGTACCTGACGGCCCTGCTCGTCGACTACGGCGAGGACACCCGCCCCAACGGCACACTGGTGCCGACCGGCGAGAACTACTGCTACGGCCAGGGCATCCCGGGTGACACCGGCTGTACGGCACTGCGCCGGCTCGGCACGGCGGTGACCCCGTACAAGATCGTCACGCGCGGCTGGCTGGACGTCCGCAACCGGAACCGGCCCGACCGGTCGGTGGCGGTCAGGCCGGGCAAGGAGTACGGCTTCAGCTGGGACTTCCAGCCGCAGGACTACGTGTTCAAGAAGGGGCACCGGATCGGCGTCGTGATCATCTCGACGGATCGCGACTACACCCTGCGCTACCCGGAAGGGACCAAGGTCACGGTGTCTCCCGGGCAGTCGTCGCTCGACCTGCCGATCGTCTCCGGCCGGATCTTCTGAGACGCGGCCGCATCTCTTGAGACGCGGCGGCATCTTCTGAGACGCGGCGGCGGCGAAGGACCCGTGAGTCCTTCGCCGCCGTGCGTACAGGTCAGGCCAGTGCGGAGGTGATCTCGTCCGCCGCCGACGGCAGGTGGCCGCCCTCGAACAGGGCGGTCAGCGCGGTGGTGGCCATCAGGCGGACGCCCATGCCGATGGCCCGCTCGTCGATGTCGAACGTGCCCTGGTGGATGTCGTAGGTGATGCCCGTCTCCGGGGAGCGGGTGCCGAGCCGGGCGAACCCGCCGGGGATCGACTCGAGGTACCAGGCGAAGTCCTCGCCACCGAGTGACTGCTGCGTGCCCACCACGGCGCCGGCGCCCAGGGCGCGGGCGGCGGCCTCACCCATCATGGCCACGCTGAGCTCGTCGTTGACCACCGGCGGCACGCCCCGGGTGTAGTCCATCGTGGCCTCGACGCCGTAGGCGCCGGCGACGGACTCCAGCAGCGCCTTGATCAGGTCGGGCGCGGCGTGCCACGCCTCCTCGTCCAGGCAGCGCACGGTGCCCTCGGCCACGCCCTCGTCCGGGATGGCGTTGGCGGCGGTGCCCGCCTGGACCTTGCCCCAGACGAGGCTGAGCGAGGAGCGGGGGTCGATCCGGCGCGACAGCGCGGCGGGCAACTCGGTGAGGATCTTGGCGAGGGCGAAGACCAGGTCGGCGGTGAGGTGCGGCCTGGCGGTGTGGCCGCCGGGTCCCGAGACCCGGATCACGAGCTTGTCGCAGGCGGAGGTGATGGGCCCGGACTTGAGCCCGACCTGGCCGACGTCGACGCGCGGGTCGCAGTGCAGGCCGAAGATGCGCTCCACGCCGCTGATGCCGCCGTGGGCCATGACCTCCAGCGCGCCGCCGGGGAGCTCCTCGGCGGGCTGGAAGATCAGCCGCACCCGGCCCGGCAGCAGCCCGGCGGCGGCCTGCTGGGCCAGGAAGAGCGAGGTGCCGAGCAGGATCGAGGTGTGCACGTCGTGCCCGCACGCGTGACAGGAGCCGGCGACGGTGGAGCGGTAGGGCAGCTCCTTCTCGTCCTGGAGCGGCAGGGCGTCGATGTCGGCGCGCAGCGCCACGATCGGGCCGTCGCCGCTGCCCACGTCACAGATCAACCCGGTGCCGCGAGGCAGCACCGTGGGGACCAGCCCGACGGCCAGCAGCCGCTCGGCGATCCGCTGTGTCGTGCGGTACTCGGCGAAGGCCAGCTCCGGATGCATGTGCAGGTCGCGGCGGAACGCCACCAGGTCCTGCTCCGTCTCCGCCAGGAACGCGTCGAGTTCCCCTCGAAGCTCACGTCCCTGCATCTGTCACCATCCCGTCCTATGCCGTGCGATTTCCCACTGCCCGACATCGCACCGCTCATAGCGCCATTTCGTCATTTGTTCCATTGCGCGCGAAGGCTGTTCTGGTCGGAACAACCGTCCGGCGAATCAGATGCCACACCCACTGGTTTCGGTGCCAAAAAGATCGTCAGCACGGGGTCGCGGATCTCGGCCGCCTGAAGGGTGGGCAGCCGCCGCAGCCCGGAAACACAGCGGTCGGCCGTGGAACCTGGCGATGCATCGACTTTATCGCCTACCCGGGGCTTCACGGCGACAACTACACCAAAAGTTAGCCGACTGCGTGCCCGTAACCACGGATCGTCACGCACCGTAACCACACGCCTGACCCGAAGATGGTCATAACGGATCATTAAATGGTGACCCGATGTCGCTACTCCCAAACGTGGTCAGCGATTCCGAATCGTGTCACCTTCCGTCATGGTCATCACACTCCCGCGCTGGCTGCATTTGCGAATAATGCGTGTTTCACTCGCTATATGATCACTAACATCCCGTTCGGGGAGAAGTATGCCAGGTTGAGCATCTTCGAGCCGGGCGAGGGGACCCTGGTGGTCGTACCCTCGCTGTCTCTCCCGCAGGACGAGCTGCGCCGCATCACCGGCGCGCGCTGCTACGAGGAGCGCCTGCTCTTCCTGCTTCTGACGCTCCGCCGGCCCGAGGTCAAGGTGGTCTACCTCACCTCCGCGCCGATCGATCCGGAGATCGTCGACTACTACCTCGGCTTCCTGCCCGACCCGGAAGAGGCGGCCAAGCGGCTGGAGCTCATCAGCCTGGACGAGCCGAATCTGCAGCCTTTGACCAGAACGCTGCTCTCCTCCCCCGACGTGCTGGACCGGCTGCGTTCCGCCATCGAAGGTGACGCCTGGCTGGTCCCGTTCGTGCTGAGCGAGCTGGAGGAGCAGCTCGCCTCGTCACTGAACGTTCCCCTCTACGGTCCCGCGACGACGCTGGCCTACTACGGCTCCAAGAGCGGCTCCCGCGAGGTGGGCACCGCGGCGGGCGTGCCCATGGCCCGCGGCTTCGGCGGCCTGCACACGCTGACCGAGATCGAGGACGCGATCGAGTCGGTGCCGGGCGAGCGAGTGATCGTCAAGCTGAACGACGGCTATTCGGGGCTCGGCAACGTCATCCTCGCCAAGAGCGACCGGTCACGCACCAGCTTCACCGCCGCCGGGGAGACCTGGGCCAGCTTCACCGAGAAGGCCCTGGAGCGGGGGGCCGTCGTCGAGGAGTACATCGAGCACCGGCCGCTGTTCTACCCCAGCGCGCTGGCCCGCATCACGCCCGGCGGGCAGCACGAGGTGCTCGCCACCCACGACCAGGTGCTCGGCGGCGCCAACGGCGACGTCTTCCAGGGCTGCACCTTCCCGGCGGCGGAGGAGTACCGCGCCGAGGTGGGCGCCTCGGCGGACCGGATCGCCGAGGTCCTGGCGAGCAAGGGCGTGGTCGGGCTGTTCGGCATGGACTTCTTCGCCATGAAGACCGACGCCGGCTACGCCGCGCTGCTGTGCGAGATCAACCTGCGCATCGGCGGCACCACCCATCCCTACGGCGCGACGCTGCTGACCACCGGCGCCGACTACGACCCCGGCACCGGCCTGCTCATGGCCGACGGCCGGCCCAAGCACTACACCGCGACCGACAACTGCGCGGCCTCCTGCCTGCGCGGGCGGACGCCGGGCGAAGTGGTGCGCGCGGCGGAGCGGCTCGGCCTGGGCTTCGACCAGGAAACGCGCACCGGCAACGTCTTCCACCTGCTGGGCGCCCTGCCCGAGCATGGCAAGCTGGGCTTCACCTCCATCGGCGACTCCCGTGACCAGGCCAACGAGCTGCACGCCCGCACTAGACGCGTGCTCTGCGGAGACCTCGTACGCCGATGATCATGAGCACGGCCGCCAGGATGATGTTGACCGCGATCAGGATGCCGTGGACCACATAGAAGCCGGTCGCGTGCCCGTCGGCCAGGTTAAACCCCAGGTTGATCCACTCGAAGACCATGAACACGCCGAGTGCGATGAGGAATCCGGCGATCTTTCGTGACATGCCACTCTCTCTAGCGTTGAAGGCAGACCATCGGGGGATGTGTCGCCGCATGGGTAACAACACGAAGCTACGCTGAGACCGTAATGTGGACGAAACTGGTGTCTACTACGGCACTCCTCACCGCGGTCACTCTTGCCGGCCCCCTCACGGGAGCCGCTCTCGCCGCACCGACGCCGCCGCCGGTCGGCGGCGACTCGCTCGGCAGCCGCGGCCTGGTCAAGCCCGCGGGCATCAAGGCGCCGCCGAAGACCAAGGCGACCTCGTACGTGATCGCCGACCACGAGACCGGTCAGGTGCTCGCGGCCAGGAACGCCCACGGGCGCTACCTGCCGGCCAGCACGCTCAAGATGCTGACCGCGCTCACCCTCATCCCCAAGCTCGACAAGGACCTCACGGTCAAGCCGAGCCGTAACGCGGTCAACCAGGAAGGCAGCGCGGTCGGCCTGCGGTCCACGCCGATCTACAAGGTCGACGACCTGTTCAAGGCGCTGATGATGTCCTCGGGCAACGACGCGGCGATGGCACTGGCCGAGGCCAACGGCGGCCTGGACCGGACGATGGCCGACATGAACGCCGAGGCCAAGCGCCTGCAGGCCAACGACACCGTGGCCAAGACGCCCAGCGGGCTGGACAAGCCCGGACAGAGCAGCTCGGCCTACGACCTGGCGCTCATCGCCCGCGCCGGCCTCGCCAACGCCGAATTCCGCCGATATATCAGTACGAAGACCGCGAAGTTCCCGGCGCCGAAGAAGAAGTTCTACGAGATCAGCAACCACAACAAGCTGCTGTGGCGCTACAAGGGCATGATCGGCGTCAAGAACGGCTGGACCTCCAAGGCCCAGGGCGCCTTCGTCGGCGCGGCCACCCGGAACGGCCACACGATCATCGTCGCGATCATGAAGCACACAGGCTACTTCTGGAACGAGGTGCCCGAGCTCCTCGACTGGGGCTTCACCGCCAGGGGCAAGGTCACCCCGGTCGGGCAGCTCGTCGACCCGCTCCCCGTCCAGGCGCCGGTCCAGCAGGCCGCCCCGCTGGCGAGCGCGCCGGCCGTGGCGCCCTCCGGCACGAGCGCCGCCCGGCCGCTGCTCGACCACGCCGCCTCCGAGCAGACCGCCACCAGCCGCACGCTGGGCTCGGCCGTCATCGGCGGCGGGCTGCTGTTCGGGCTGATCTGGCTCGGCTACGGCATCCGCCGCAGGCGCCGCTCACGCCTGTGACGCCTTGGTCGGCCGGACCGCCTCCTGAGGCTGCTCGGGAGCCTGCTGGGGCGCTGACGGGAGCGCCGGCCGGGGTGTCTGCCCGGCCGGCGCCTGGGACGCGTCCCGGCCCGTCTCCTCGGACGCTCCCGGGGTTGAGGAGGGGACGGGTGACGGTGCCGGCGGCGGGGGGAGGCCGGCCGTGGCGGTCCAGGCGGCCACGTAGAGCACCAGCCGGGCAGAGATGTTGATCCAGATCAACAGCCCGACGATCACCGCGAACGCGCCGTACACGGGATTGCTCAGCGTCTGGGCCAGCAGCAGCGACGCGACCTGTTTGAGCGCGCCGAAGCCGACCGCGCCCAGCAGCGCCCCCCTGGCGATCAGCCGGAACGGCCGGGTGGGCCTGGCCACCCAGCCCAGCAGGATCACGAACAGCACCCAGTCCGCGCCCACACTGCCCAGCACCCCCACGAGCCAGGTCGCCGCCGTGACCACCGGCGAGCTGTCGCCGAAGAGGAAGAGCGCGACGTTCCGGGTCGCCTGCGTCGCCAGCCCGCCCACCAGCACCGACACGATCAGCGTCACCCCCAGCATCAGCAGGGAGACGAGGTCGCGTAGCTTGCCGACGAAGAAGTTGAGCGGCGGCGCGGTGGTCATCGAGATCTCCCGCAGCGCCCCGCGCAGCGCGTCCACCGCCCCCAGGCCCGCGTAGAGCAGACCGAGCAGACCGATGATCCCCGCGGTCGCCTTGGCGTTCTCGATGGAGCTCAGGTCGAGCTGGTCGGCCACGCCGGGGAACTGCTCCCGGATCGCCTCCCGCAGAGCCTGCTCCACACTCTCGTCGAACACCAGCAGGTAACCCAGCAGCGCGAAGGCCAGCGCGAGCAGCGGAAAGAACGACAGAAACGCGAAGTACGTGACCGCTCCCGCCAGCCGGTCCCCCGACTGACCCTGATAGCGCTGCACGGTCCTGAGCAGATGATCGAAGAACGGCCTGCGCACCCGCCAGTGCTCCATCAGCCGGCGCCCCCGGCTCTTGGCCACGTCGATCCGCTGGGTCAGGCTCGCCATCACGCTGCCTCTCAGGTCCCCTGTATCGGCAGACCTGCCCCGAGGCGAGCCTTCGTATCCACCGGCGCACTTTTGTACCACGCCCGCCGACGACCCGTCAGACGGCCGCCACCCGCCTCCCCCAACCCCCCGGCCACATCGCGACCCAGTGACCTTCCAGCGAGACCGCTGCTCCGCCAGCCATATGATCTTCGGCAGATTTAAAGTCCCGTGGTCGGCAGATTTAAAGCCGGGCGGGCCTTGGGGGCCCGCCCGGGCAGGGTCAGAGGCTGGGGAGGAAGCCGACGCGGTCCCGGACCTCGGCCATGGTGTGGCGGGCCACCACGCGGGCGCGCTCGGCGCCGATGGCCAGCAGGCGGTCGAGCTCCACCTCGTCGGCCAGGAGCTTCTCGGTGCGCTCGCGGATCGGCGTGAAGGTCTCGACCACGGCCTCCGCCACTTCCTTCTTGAACGTCCCGTAGCCCTGCCCCTCGTAACGGGCGACCAGGTCGGGGATGGCGGTCCCGGTGAGCGCGGACTGGATGCGCAGCAGGTTGGAGATGCCCGGCTTGTTCTCCTCGTCGAAGAGCACCTCGGACCCGGTGTCGGTGACGGCGCGCATGACCTTCTTGCGCAGCGGCCCCGGCTGCTCCAGGACGTCCAGGATGCCCGCGGGGCTGGAGGAGGACTTGGACATCTTCGCCGACGGGTCCTGGAGGTCGGTGATCTTCTCGACCTCCTTGAGGATGTACGGCTCCGGGATCGTGAAGGTGTCGCCGAAGCGGTGGTTGAAGCGCTGGCCGAGGTCGCGGGTGAGCTCCAGGTGCTGCTTCTGGTCGGCGCCCACCGGGACGCTGTTGGCCTGGTAGATCAGGATGTCCGCGGCCTGGAGGATCGGATAGGTGAACAGGCCGACGCTGGCGGCCTGCTCGCCGAACTTGGCGGACTTGTCCTTGAACTGGGTCATCCGGGCGGCCTCCCCCATCCCGGTCTGGCAGATCAGGATCCACGCCAGCTCGGTGTGCTCACGGACGTGCGACTGCACGAAGACCGTGGCGCGTTCGGGGTCGAGCCCGGCGGCGAAGAGCTGCGCGGCGGCCACCCGGCTGCGGCGGCGCAGGGCGGCGGGCTCGGTCGCGACGGTGATCGCGTGCAGGTCCACCACGCAGTAGAAGGCGTCGTGGGTCTCCTGCAACGTGACCCACTGACGAACCGCACCCAGGTAGTTGCCCAGGTGGAAGGAGTCCGCAGTGGGCTGGATGCCGGAGAGTACACGAGGTCTGGCCATAGCAGGCAATTGTGTCAGGAATCCTGTTCAGGAGGCGACTCGATCAGCGCACGGCGTTTCACTCTCACCCGGGCGATACGGCGGCCGTCGAGCTCGGTCACGGTCAGCTCGAAGCCCGGCACCTCGACCTTCTCGTTCAGCTCGGGTACGTGTCCGAGCATGGCCATGACGAAGCCGCCCAGCGTCTCGTAGGGCCCGTCGGGCAGCCGGATGCCGGTTTCGGAGCTGAAGTCGTTGAGGTTCGTCAGGCCGTCGATCTCGATCTCGCCGGCCGGGAGGACCACGGTGTCGTCCTCGATGTCGTACTCATCCCTGATGTCGCCGATGAGCTCCTCGACCAGGTCCTCCATGGTCACGATGCCGGCGGTGCCGCCGTACTCGTCGATGACGATGACCATGTGCTGCCCCTCGGTGCGCATCTCCGACAGGGTCGTGAGCAGCCGTTTGGAGGCGGGCACGAACTTGGCGGGCCTGATCGGCACCAGTTCGCTCAGCGGCTCGGTGCGGCCGGTGAGCACCGGGTCCAGCAGGTCCCTGACGTGTACGAACCCGATGACCTCGTCATAGGACTCGCGGTAGACGGGAAAGCGCGAGTGCGGCAGCCCGGCGGCCAGCACGGCGGCCTCGGCCAGCGGCGTGTCGGCCTCCATGAACTCCACCTCGGTGCGCGGCAGCATGACCTCGCGCAACTGCCGCTTGCCGGCGGCGAACACCTCGGCGATGAGGTTGCGCTCGTCGGTGGTCAGCTCGGCGTGCCCGACGACCATGTCACGCAGTTCCTCGGTGGTCACCTCCTCCCTGTCGGCCTTCGGGTTGCCGCCGAGCAGCCGGACGACGCCGTCGGTCGACTTGGACAGCGCCCAGATGATGGGGCGCGACAGGGCGGCGATGCGGTCCAGGAAGGGGGCGACGAACAGGGACAGCCCCTCGGCCCGCTGCAGGGCCAGGCGTTTGGGCGCCAGCTCGCCGAGCACCAGGGAGAAGTACGAGATCGCCAGCGTCACCAGCACGAGGGCGAGCACGGGGGCGAAGGCGGCGGGCACGCCCCACCCCTCAAGGACGGGAGACAGCTGCATGCCGAGCCGGTCGGCGCCGAAGGCGGCGGAGAGCATGGTGGCGACGGTCACGCCGATCTGCACGGCGGACAGGAAGCGATTGGGATCGCGGGCGAGCTTGGCGACCCGCTCGCCACGGCGGCCCAGGTGGGACAGCTTGCGGACCTGGCTCTCCCGCAGCGAGACCATGGCCATCTCGGCGGCGGCGAAGAACCCTCCCACCAGGATGAACAGTAGAACCAGGGCGATGTTGGCCACGACGGTGTCAAACATGGTGTTTGGCAGCGTACTCGGCGAGTTTCCCGCGTATGCTGAACGCCAAGCCGTACAAAATCAAACATATTCAGACAGGAGTGAACATGAGGCTGCTGGTCACCGGAGGTGCCGGGTACGTCGGCAGCGTCGTCGCCGCCCAACTCATCGAGGCGGGCCACGAGGTGACCGTGCTCGACGACCTGTCCACCGGGCACGCGGACGCGGTGCCGAGCGGGGCGCGGTTCGTCGAGGCCCCGATCACCGACGCGGGCGGCGCGCTCGACGGGGTGGAGGCGGTGCTGCACTTCGCGGCCAAGTCACTGGTCGGTGAGTCGGTGCAGAAGCCGGAGCTCTACTGGGCCAACAACCTCGGCGGGACGCTGGCGCTGCTGGAGGCCATGCGCGAGCGCGACGTGCGCAGGATCGTGTTCTCCTCGACGGCGGCCACGTACGGCGAGCCGGAGCGCTCGCCGATCCAGGAGAGTGCCCCCACCCGGCCGACGAACCCCTACGGCGCCTCCAAGCTGGCCGTGGACACGGCGCTGTCGGCGTACGCGGTGCTGCGCGGCCTGGGCGCGGTCAGCCTGCGCTACTTCAACGTCGCCGGCGCCTACGGCCACTACCGCGAGCGGCACGCCGTGGAGACCCACCTCATCCCCAACGTCCTCAAGGTCGCCACCGGGGAGCGGGAGTCCGTCAGCGTGTTCGGCACCGACTATCCGACGGCCGACGGCACCTGTGTGCGCGATTACGTGCACGTGTCCGACCTGGCGCGGGCCCACCTGCTGGCGCTGGACGCCTGCCAGGAGGGTGAGCACAAGGTCTACAACCTGGGCAACGGAACCGGCTTCTCCGTGCAGGAGGTGATCTCGGTCTGCCGCGAGGTCACCGGGCACGAGATCCCCGCGGTGGTCGGCCCGCGCCGGGCCGGGGACCCGGCGGTGCTGGTCGCCTCGTCGGAGAAAATTCAGCGCGAGCTGGGGTGGAAAGCCGAGCGGACCTCCCTCGGGGACATCGTCTCGGACGCCTGGGATGCGCTTTCCGGCAAATGACTCATACCAGGGCTGAATTTATGCTCTGATACGAAATGTGAGGAACTTTTCACCAAGGGTCACGAAGGTGCTGCTCGGCATCCTCGTCGTGCTCGCCAGCATGACGGTCGCCGCCGGGGTGGTGTTCGCGACACCCGACCCCACCCCTGGCACACCGTCCATCACCCACCCGGCGACTCCCCACCAACCCTGAGACAGGGACAGGGCGGGGAGCACGGCCGGGACGGGCGAAGGTCAGATCAGGCCCAGCTCGCGCACCGCGTCGCGCTCCTCGGTGAGCTCGCGCACGGAGGCGTCGATGCGCTCACGGGAGAACTGGTCGATCTCCAGGCCCTGGATGATCTCGAACTTGCCGCCCGCCGCCCGGACCGGGAACGACGAGATGAGCCCCTCGGGCACGCCGTAGGAGCCGTCGGAGACGATCGCGGCCGAGGTCCACTCCGAGCCGTTGACCCAGTCGTAGACGTGGTCGACGGCCGCGTTGGCGGCCGAGGCGGCGGAGGAGGCGCCACGGGCCTCGATGATGGCGGCGCCGCGCTTGGCCACCGTCGGGATGAACGTGTCACGCAGCCACTCGGTGTCGACCTGCTCGGCCGCGATCTTGCCACCGACCTCGGCGTGGAAGAGGTCGGGATACTGCGTGGCGGAGTGGTTGCCCCAGATCGTCAGGTGCTTGATCTCGGTCACCGGGACCTGCAGCTTGGCCGCGAGCTGCGACAGCGCGCGGTTGTGGTCGAGGCGGGTCATCGCGGTGAAGCGGTCGGCCGGGACGTCCGGCGCGTTCTGCTGGGCGATGAGCGCGTTGGTGTTGGCGGGGTTGCCCACCACCAGGACCTTGATGTCGTCCGCGGCATGGTCGTTGATCGCCTTGCCCTGCGGGCCGAAGATGCCGCCGTTGGCGCCGAGCAGGTCACCGCGCTCCATGCCGGCCTTACGCGGCATGGCGCCCACCAGCAGCGCGACGTTGGCGCCGTTGAAGGCGACGTCCGGGCTGTCGGTGATCTCGATGCCGGACAGCAGCGGGAAGGCACAGTCGTCGAGCTCCATGGCGGTGCCCTCGGCTGCCTTCACCGCCTGCGGGATCTCCAGCAGACTCAGCTTGACCGGGACGTCCCGGCCCAGCAGCTGGCCCGAGGCGATGCGGAACAGCAGCGCGTAGCCGATCTGACCGGCTGCTCCGGTGACGGTCACCTTGACGGGCGTGGCCATGGCCTTCCCCTAACTCGCAGGTAGATTCACTGACTTTCGGATGTTACCTGGTCGTCATTCGCAGGCATTCATCGCGGGCACCTTCGACTCCGGTGTGAAGTCCACCTTGGCGAAATGTTTCTTCATGAGCTGCTTGATGAACCCGGTGCGGTAGAGGTCGGCGATCACGCCGTTGATCGCCTTGCAGGTCTTGACGTCGCCCGTTCTGAGCGCGACGGCGTAGCGCTCGTCGTTCAGCTTGGCGCCGAGCACCTTGTAGCGCTGGTTCTCCCGGCCGGCGAATCCGGCCAGGATGAGGTCGTCGCCCGGCACCGCGTCCACGGCGCCGCTCCTGAGCAGGTCCATGCACTCGGCGTAGTTGCCGGCCGGGACCGGCTCGACCTTCACCCGGTCCTGCACGATGCCGACGGACGGGCTGTTGACGCCGCAGATCTTCTTGCCCTCCAGGTCCTCGATCGAGTCGATGGACCCGGGGCGCACCAGCAGGTCCTGGTGGGCGAGGTAGTAGGGGCCGGCGAACTCGACGTCGTCGTCGTTGACCGAGTAGGTGGCGACCACGAGGTCCACCTTGCCCTCCGCCAGCGCGCCGGCCCTGTCGGCCCTGGACACGGCGACGAAGTCGGTCCGCTTGGCGCCCAGCTCCTCGGCGATCCGCCGGGCGAGGTCGACGTCGAACCCCTCGAAGCGGCCGCCACGGGAGAGCCCGACGCCCGGCAGGTCCCCCTTCACCCCGATCAGGATCTTCCCCGTGCCGGCCACCTTGTCCGCCACGGACGAGCCGGCGGATGGGGGCTGCTCCTCGGTGGCGCCGGACCCGGCCGCCCCGAACAGCTGCCAGCTGTCCCCCAGGACCACCAGCGTCGCGGCCGCGGCCAGCGCCAGCACCGCGACCAGCACCGCCCACCACTTCCCGCGCCCGCGCCGCCGCACGGGCGCGGGACTCACCTGCGGGTACGGCCCACCACCGGCCTGCTGATGCCCGCCCGGGCCCCCCGAGTGCTGGTACGACGCCACATCCCCGGTCTGACCCCCCAGGCGCTGGTACGACGCCACTTCCCCCGTCTGACCGCCCAGACGCTGGTCCCCCGTCGGGCCACCCAGACGCTGGTCCCCCGTCGGGCCACCCAGACGCTGGTCCCCCGTCGGGCCACCCAGACGCTGGTCCCCCGTCGGGCCACCCAGGTGCTGGTACGGCGTCACATCCCCGGTCTGCTGGGGCAGTGAGCCCATGCCCGCGGCCGACTCCCGCCTGGCCCGGTCGGCGAGCGTCGGTGAGACCCGCGAGAACGGCGTGGTGTCGTCGCCGGCCACCTGCGCGCCCTGGTTCAGCACCGCCGTGGAGGCGCCCACGGTCTCGGGCTGGCCGAGCAGCCGCAGCAGGATCTGGTCGGCGGACGGCCGGTCGGCGGGCGACTTGGACAGGGCCGCCCGCACCACCCCGCGCAGCGGCTCCGGCATCATCTCCACGTCCACCTCGTGGTTGAGGATCCGGTTGAGCACGGCGGCGATGGAGCTGCCCTCGAACACGGACGTCCCGGTGGCCGCGAACGTGATCGTCGCCCCCCACGAGAACACGTCCGTGTAGGGCCCGACCTCGTCGCCGGCGATCTGCTCCGGCGCCATGTAGGCGGGCGTCCCGATGGCCCTGCTGGTGATCGTCCCGCTCGAGTCGATGATCCGGGCGATCCCGAAGTCCACCACCCGGGGCCCGTCGGCCGCGATGAGCACGTTGTCGGGCTTGAGGTCGCGGTGCACGATCGAGGCGTGGTGGATCGCGGTCAGCGCGGTGGCCGTGCCGATGGCCAGCCGGTCGAGCACCGTCCCGCGCAGCGGCCCCTCCCGGTCGACGATCTCCCTCAGCGCCGGGCCCTCGATGTACTCGCTGGCGATGTAGGGCGTGTCGCCGTCCAGGTCGGCCTCGATCACGCGGGCCGTGCAGAACGACGCCACCCGCTTGGCGGCCTTCAGCTCCCTGGCGAAACGGGCCCGGGCGCTCAGGTCACCGGTGAATTTCACGTGCAGCAATTTGACGGCCGCCCGCTCGCCCTCTTTGCTGGTGCCCAGGAAGACGATGCCCTGCCCGCCCTCACCGATCCGCCCGGACAGCTCGAACGACCCCAACTGGATGGGATCGCCGGCTACGAGCGGCGAGATCTGCGGCATTCATCTTCCCCACGTGTGCACAAAGCCCGACCAGGCAAACTTTACGACGCCGGACTACTTCACAGAGAACTGTTAACCGTTCGTGACGTCACGGTTTACCGCGCGCCCCTTCAACAATGGTGACGCACATCCCATTTCGCCGCACCAGTGCCTCCAGGAGGCCGCAGGCCATGGACCGTCCGTACGACATCGTGCTTTTCGGCGCCAGCGGGTTCACCGGCGCGCTCACCGCCGCCTATCTCGCCGAATTCGCCGGTCCCGCCGTCACGTGGGCCATGGCAGGCCGTAACCGTACCAAGATGGAGGCACTCGGCATCGACGTTCCGATCATGTACGCGGACGCGGCCGATCCGGCGTCGCTGGCCGAGCTGGCCGCGCGGGCGCGGGTGGTGGTCACGACGGTGGGGCCGTACATCAGGTACGGCGAGCCGCTCGTGGCCGCGTGTGCCGAGGCCGGCACGCACTACCTGGACCTGACGGGGGAGCCGGAGTTCGTCGACCGCATGTACCTCCGGCACCACGCGACGGCCGTCCGCACCGGCGCCAGGCTCGTGCACGCCTGCGGCTTCGACTCCATCCCCTTCGACCTGGGGGTGCTGTTCACGGTCGAGCAGCTGCCGGAGCACGTCCCGCTGACGGTCAGCGGCTTCCTGCGCGTGCACGGGAGCGCGTCGGGGGGCACGTTCCACTCGGCCGTGTCGATCCTCGCCCGGCGGCGGCACGGCTCCGAGGCGGCGGCTCTGCGCCGGACGACCGAGCCGGCGCCGGCCGGGCGCCGGGTCAGCGCCGGGCCGGGCGGCCTGCGGTACGTGGGCGGCTGGGCGCTGCCGATGCCCACTGTCGACCCGCGGATCGTCGGCCACTCGGCCCGCCTGCTCGACCGCTACGGCCCCGACTTCACCTACCGCCAGCACTACGCGGTCAGGCGGCTGCCCACCGCGCTGACCATGGCCGGTGGGGCGGCCGCGCTGGCGGCCCTGGCCCGGATCCCGCCGGCCCGTGACCGGCTGCTGACCCGCCTGCGGCCGGGCGACGGCCCGTCCCCCGAACAGCGCGCCAGGAACTGGTTCAAGGTGACCTTCGTCGGCGAGGGCGGCGGGCGGCGCGTGGTCACGGAGGTGGCGGGCGGCGACCCGGGATACGGCGAGACGGCCAAGATGCTCGCCGAGTCGGCCCTCTGCCTCGCCTTCGACGACGTCCCGGACCGCGCCGGCCAGCTCACCACCGCCGCCGCGCTGGGCCGCCCGCTCATCGACCGGCTCCGGCGCGCCGGCCTCACGTTCACCGTCCGCGACCGCACCCGGCCGTGACCGCGCGGCCCGCGCGGCCCTTCGGCATCCGCTAGTACACCAGCGAGCGGGTCTTGTACGAGGTGCGCAGGAACGGATTCTTGAACTTCGGGTACGCCACGGTCGCCGGGTCCCCGTCCGAGGTGTAGCGCATGTCCGGGTTGGCCTTCAGCCAGTCGAGCCACGCCGTCGAGCAGAACTGCGCGCAGTCGCCCTTCTTGTCCATGGCCCGGATGCGCGGGATGCCCAGCGGGTCGTAGGACTTGCTGAACGGCGAGGACGCGGGCGTGTAGCCGGCCAGGAAGGCGCCCCGGTGCTCGTAGTGGGGACCGCGCAGGGCCCACTCCTTCTTGCTGGGCTGGTTGCCGTACGGCAGCGCGATCGAGACCGGCTTGGTCTGGGACAGCGAGTTGATCGTCTCGGCGATGCTGCCGATCTGCTCCTCGACCTGCTGCTTGCTGCGCCCGCGCAGGTTGTGGTGGTCGCGGGTGTGGTTGCCGATGTCGAAGCCGTTGTCCTTGAGCCAGATCAGTAGCTGAGCCTGCTCCTCCCGCTGGCTCTTGCCGAACATGTCGCGGGTGACGTAGAAGGTGGCGACCGGGCGGAAGCCCGGGTTCTTGGCGGCCACGTCCTGGAGGATCGCGACCGCGGTGTCCTTCTGCGGCGTGCCCGTCTCGTCCATCGTGAGCTGGCTGGGCGAGGAGTCGTCGAAGGTGAGGACGACCGGGTGCTTGCCCGCCGGAATGTCGATCTTGCCGGTGACGAGCTCCGCCGCGGTGATCGGCACGTAGCCGTCCTTGATCAGCCGTTCGAGATCCTCCCGGAACTTCGCGGGCGTGCGGTCGTCGGTGGTGGCCGGTTTGGGAATGATGCGGTGCCACATGAGCACCGGGATCTGTCCCAGCTCGTTGGCCTTGACCTTGGCCGCGGTCGCGACCTTGGCGGCCTTGCTGCGCTGCAGCTTGGCGGCGGCCTCCGCCTTGGTGTCCTTGACCTGGGCCACCGGCTCGGAGCCGCACCCGGACAGGATCGCAGCGACCATGACCACACCCATGCCACTGATGAAAGGCAGTCGCATTCGAACCCCCCGAAACGCGTACGACTGGTTACGGAGAGCTCATACCCAGATGATCAACCGTGCCACGCCAGCGATCACCCAAGAGATGGTGTGGGACCACGAAAAGGGCCGCCCGCAGGCGGCCCTCCACGTGCGACGGCTCAGGCCATCTTCTTCTTGAGGTTCTCGTCGAGCGCGCCCAGGAAGTCCTGGGTGGTCAGCCACTTGGCGTCGCCGCCGACCAGCAGCGCCAGGTCCTTGGTCATCAGGCCGCTCTCGACCGTCTCGACGCAGACCTGCTCCAGCGTGTCGGCGAACGCGGTCACCGCGGGGGTGTTGTCGAGCTTGCCGCGGTGGGCCAGGCCACGGGTCCACGCGAAGATCGAGGCGATCGGGTTCGTGGAAGTGGCGTTGCCCTTCTGGTGCTCGCGGTAGTGGCGGGTCACCGTGCCGTGCGCGGCCTCGGCCTCGACGGTGCGGCCGTCGGGGGTCATCAGCACCGAGGTCATCAGGCCGAGCGAGCCGAAGCCCTGCGCGACGGTGTCGGACTGGACGTCGCCGTCGTAGTTCTTCGCCGCCCAGACGTAGCCGCCCTCCCACTTCATGGCCGCGGCGACCATGTCGTCGATGAGGCGGTGCTCGTAGGTGATGCCGGCGGCGGCGAACTCGTCCTTGAACTCGGTCTCGAAGACCTCGGCGAAGATGTCCTTGAAGCGGCCGTCGTACGCCTTGAGGATGGTGTTCTTCGTCGAGAGGTAGACCGGGTAGTTGCGGTTCAGGCCGTAGCGCAGGGACGCGCGGGCGAAGTCGCGGATGGACTCGTCCAGGTTGTACATGGCCATCGCGATGCCGGGGCCCGGGAAGTCGTACACGTCGAGCTCGACCGGCTGGGAGCCGTCCTTCGGCGTGTAGGTGAGGGTGAGCTTGCCCTCGCCGGGGACCTTCAGGTCGGTGGCGCGATACTGGTCGCCGAAGGCGTGACGGCCGACGACGATCGGCTTGGTCCACCCGGGCACGAGCCTCGGCACGTTGGACATGATGATCGGCTCACGGAAGATGACACCGCCGAGAATGTTGCGGATGGTCCCGTTCGGGGACTTCCACATCTTCTTGAGCCCGAACTCCTCCACCCGCGCCTCGTCCGGGGTGATGGTGGCGCACTTCACACCGACGCCGTACTTCTTGATGGCGTTGGCGGCGTCGATCGTGATCTGGTCGTCCGTGGCGTCGCGCTTCTCGATGCCGAGGTCGTAGTACTTCAGGTCGACGTCGAGGTAGGGAAGGATCAGCTGGTCCTTGATGAACTGCCAGATGATCCGGGTCATCTCGTCGCCGTCAAGCTCGACGACCGAACCCTCCACCTTGATCTTGGGCATGCGAATGGTTCCCCTTCACTGAATGAATACGTTGAGGCTATCGGACGCCCCTCAACCGGAGAAAAGGGACTGGATGAGCGCCTTCAACGCGTTGTTGTAGAGCAGCAGCGAGCTCAGGACCAGCACGAAGCCGGACAGGCCGAGCGTGATGACGTCGGTGATCCTGCTGCGCACGGCGAGCGGGCCGCCGTAGCCGGCGAAGCGCAGCGCGGCGCCGAGCATGAGGACGGCGCCCACGGCGAACCCGCCCCACCGCACGTCGATGAGGAAGATCAAGCCCACGCCGACGGCCGCACTCGCCAGGATCAGCGGGTACGGCCCCCAGCTCTCACGCTCGTAGTTCTCGCTCAAAGGCTCATCGTTCGTCGATCGGCTTCCACTTCTGGTCCGTCTCGCCGATGTATTCGCTGTCCGGGCGAATCAGGCGGTTGTCCGCGTGCTGCTCGATCACGTGCGCGGTCCAGCCGGACATGCGACTGATCGAGAAGACGGGAGTGAACAGGTCGGTCGGGATTCCAAGGTAGTGGTAGACGGACGCCGCGTAGAAGTCGACGTTCGGATAGAGCCCCTTGGTCTCGAAGACGACCTCTTCCATCTCCTTGGACATCCGGTAGTAGGTATCGTCCCCGGTCGCCTCGGCGAGTTCCTGCGACATCTTGCGCAGGTGGGTGGCGCGCGGGTCCTCGGTCTTGTAAACGCGGTGGCCGAAGCCCATGATCTTCTCGCCGGCCTCGAGCTTGTCGCGCACGGCCTGGGCGACGCCCGTCGGTGAGATCGACTCCAGCGTCTTCATGACCTGCTCGTTCGCTCCGCCGTGCAGCGGGCCCTTGAGCGTGCCGATGGCGGCGACGATGGCGGAGTGCATGTCCGACAGGGTCGCGGCGCAGACGCGGGCGGCGAAGGTGGAGGCGTTCATGGTGTGGTCGGCGTGCAGCACCAGGCAGGAGTCGAAGATCTCGACCTCGCGCCGTGCCGGGCTGCGGCCGGTGACCTGGAGCAGGAAGTTCGCGGCGACGCTGAGCGCGGGATCCGGCTCGGGTGCCTGGCCGCCGGTGCGGGCGGCGTGGTAGCGGGCGACCAGCAGGGCCTGCTGCGCGGTGAGGCGGGCGGCCTTGGCCAGGTTGGCCTCGCGCGCGTTGCTGTCCTTGTCCGGGTCGTCCGCGCCGGCGAGCGACACCAGGGTGCGCAGCGCCTCCATCGGTTTCTGCTTCTCCGCGATCTCGGAGATGTTCGCCGAGACGAGCGGGCCCAGCTCCCGGCCACGCACCAGCTCCTCACCGTAGGCGGCGAGCTCGGCCCGGTCGGGCAGCTTTCCGCGCTGCAGCAGGTGTGCGGTCTCCTCGAACGTCGCGCGGCCGGCCAGGTCGTGGATGTCGTATCCACGATAGAACAGGCGACCGGCCTTCCCGTCGATGTCGCTGAGCGCTGTGGACGCCGCGACGACATCTGCCAGGCCTTTTGTGGGCTTGTCCGCCATGTGTACTTCCTCCGCTTATCTCCCGTGGAAGTCTACCTGTGAGCAGGCAAAACCAGTCTCAAGGGGTCAGATCAATTTCAAGCGCGATTCTCGTTTCGGCAAAGGCGATTCCGCATCCCCACGTTTGGGTAAGCCGCAGCTGTAGTAATAGTTACGGCGGGCTACCTGGGGAGGAACTGCCGTGGAGGGGCCGTTCATACGCATCGAGGACACCGGCGAGGTGGTCCCGTTGCGCCCCGAGATCACGACGGTGGGAAGGGGCCGGGGCGCGGACATCCGGCTCAGCGATCCCAGCGTGTCTCGGCTCCATGCCGAGTTCGTCAGGCGAGGACCCTACCTGTATGTCGTTGACCTGGGCCTGTCCCGCAACGGCACACGGGTGAACGGCAGGCCGATCGCCCGGAGGGTGCTTGACGACGGCGACGTCGTCTCCTTCGGCGCGGCCCGCGGTCGCATCGGTGGAGTCCCCCGTGAGGACTTCACCCCCGAGGTCGAACTCCGCAGAGCCGCGGCGCCCGAGCTGACCAGACGCGAGGTCGATGTGCTGACCTCGCTCTGCAGGCCGGCGCTGTCGGACGAGGCGTTCGTCGCCCCGGCTACCGCACGGGAAATCGCCGACGACCTGGTTGTGACCGAAGCCGCGGTCAAGCAGCACCTGCTGCGGCTGTATCAGAAGTTCAGGATTCCCGAAGGCACCAACCGGCGCACACGGCTGGCCAACGAGGTCGTCGCGCTGGGCCTGGTGCGCCCGACACCTGTGGTGCCACCACAGCGGTCGGGGGCCCCTGCCGAGCCGTCAGCGGCGGGACGCAGGGCTTCCTGAGAGGCGGATCGCGACCGGGGCTTCGGCGAGGGGTTCCGGCAGCGTCAGCGGATCGGAACCTGGCGTTATCGTGCCCAGGATCCGGGCGCCCGAGGCGCCCGTGCACCTGGGCACGGTGGCGGGCAGGCCGTGTGCGGTGAGCCAGCCGAACAGCGAGAAGGCGATCGCCTCCTTGCCGTCGGCGGGCACGCCGAGTTCGTCGCTGGTCACGAAGGTCGCCGGCGACGTACGCGAGCGCAGCATGCTGATCAACGTGGGATTACGCGCCCCGCCGCCTGAGACGATCACCGTGTCGAGGCGGTGCCGGCGGATCTCCGCCGCCACCGTCTCGGCCGTGAGCGCGGTCAGCGTGGCGACCAGGTCCGCCTGCGGCAGATCCGCCTGTACGTAGTCGGGCGTGAAAAGCTCCTTGCCGGTGGATTTGGGCGGCTCCATGCGGTAGTACGGCTCGGCCAGCAGCTCCTCCAGGAGCCCGGTGTCGACGGTGCCCGCCGCCGCCAGTTCGCCGTCCCGGTCGTACGGCGGCGCGGCGGCGTCGATGAGCGCGCAGGCGGGCCCGGTGTCGTAGGCGAGGACCGGCTCCCGCACGGTCAGATTGGCGATCCCGCCCAGGTTCAGCGCCCCGGTACGGCCCGGCATGCCCGCCATGAGCAGCAGGTCGAGATAGGACACCAGCGGCGCCCCCTGCCCACCCGCCGCGACGTCGCGCGCCCGTACGTCCGACACCACCGGCAGCCCGGTCCGCTCGGCGATCCAGGCCGGCTGGCCGAGCTGCAGGGTGCCCAGCACCCGCCCGTCCTCCACCCAGTGGAACAGGGTCTGACCGTGGGAGCAGATCAGGTCGGCCGGCAACCCGGCCGCCACGTCCGCGAACGCCTGGCCGATGAGCGTGTCCAGCGCGCAGACCTCGCCCAGGTCGATCCGGTGCGGCGGCAGCGCCGCCACGATGCGGGCTCTCAGCCCAGGCTCGTACGGCCGCTCCCCCAGATGCAGCAGCGTGCCGGTCAGCACGTCGCCGTCCAGCGACCAGTCCACCACGGCGCTGTCCACACCGTCGTGTGAGGTGCCCGAGATGAGACCGAGAACCCGCATCGTAACGTCCCCCTAGATGACCTTGAAGCCGTTGCTCGGCTCGCTGGTGCGGTTGGCCCGGTCCACCGCCACCACGTAGTAGTGGTCCCCGCGCCGGCCGTCCGCATCCCGCCAGCTCACCTGCCGGTCGCCCGGGAGGACGGCGACCAGGTGGCGGGCGTCACGGAAGCCCGACGACGACGCCCGGCTCGGGAAGCGGAAGACGGCGAACTGGAACGGCTCGTCCCGCCCGGTGGCCACCGCGCGCACCTCCACCCCGCCGTGCCGCCGGATCGCGTAGGCCAGCACCGGCCGGTGCGGCGGCCTTCCCTTCGCGAGCCTGGGCAGCACGGGCGCGAGCGCCGGTCGCGTGTAGTGGTCGTTGACCGCGGTGCTGATAGAGCCGATCCGGTCGGCGCGCAGGTCGTTGGCGTTGTACCAGATGTCGCCGCCGATCTGCCGGTGGTCGCGGTTGAGCGTGAGATGGTCGGACAGCTCGGCCGGGTCCTGCCACTCGGGCGCCTGCGCGGGATCACCCGCCTTGTAGGCGGCCTGGCCGATCCACAGCAGGGTGCCGGTGCCGTCGGCCACGCCGGACCACCACGGCACCAGCTTCGAGTAGTCGGCGGGCGGCTGCCCGATGTACCAGTAGAGCTGCGGCGCGATGTAGTCCAGCCAGCCCTTGCGCACCCAGCCGCGGGTGTCGGCGTGCAGGTTGTCGTAGGACTGACCGCCGTTGGTGTCGGAGCCGAGCGGGTCGGTGCCCTTGTTGCGCCAGATGCCGGACGGGCTGATGCCCCACGCGGTCTCCGGCTTGGCCGCGCGCACCCGCTGCTGCATCTCCGAGACCATCAGGTCCACGTTGTGCCGGCGCCAGGCGGCCAGGTCGGGGAAGCCGCCGCCGTACTGGGCGAAGGCGGCGCTGTCGTCGAAGTCCGTGCTGTTCGTCGGGTAGAAGTAGTCGTCGAAGTGCAGGCCGTCGATGTCGTAGCGGGTCAGCGCGTCCAGCATCGCGTCCTGGCAGAACTTACGGACCTCCGGCATGCCCGGGTTGTAGTAGAGCTTGCCGCCGAACGGCAGGATCCAGTCGGGGTGCTTGCGCCCGGGGTGGTCGGGGTGCAGCTGGGCCGGGTCCGCCTGCATGGAGACGCGGTACGGGTTGAACCAGGCATGGAAGGCCAGGCCGCGCTTGTGCGTCTCGGCCACGGCGAAGCCGAGCGGGTCGTAGCCGGGGTCCTGCCCCTGGACGCCCGTCAGCCAGTGCGACCAGGGCTCGAACGGCGACGGCCAGAAGGCGTCCGCGGTCGGCCTGATCTGCACGAACACCGAGTTCAGCTTGCGCTCGACGGCCAGGTCCAGCCAGGCGAGGTATTCGGCCTTCTGCTGGTCGGCGCTCAGGCCCTGCTTGGACGGCCAGTTGATGTTCACCACCGACGCGATCCACATGCCGCGCATCTGGCGCAGCGGGGGCACGTGATCGGTGGCCGCGAACGCGGGGAGGGGGACCGCTGAGGCCGCTGCGGCCAGTGCGAGACCTTTGAGGAGGGTCCTTCGGTCGTGCATGGGGGGTGGCTCCTCGGAAGAGGTTGTGTCGAGGGCGACGATGACAGAAAATTACCTTCGGATCAACAACTGTGAAGGAAAATGCCGAATGACCGCTGACCTGTACCGACTGGCCATGGCAGTTCTCCAGCCAGGCTACGCGGGGACTTCGGTCCCCGACTGGATGCGCAAGGCGCTCGGCCAGGGGCTCGGCGGTGTCGTGCTGTTCGCCCGCAACGCGCCGAGTGCGCAGGTCGTCCAGCAGATCAGGGCCGAGAACCCCGCCGCCGTCGTCGCCGTCGACGAGGAGGGAGGCGTGGTCACCCGCTTCGAAGTCTCCTCCGGCAGCTCCTTCCCCGGCAACCGCGCACTCGGCGTGGTCGACGACGTGGCGCTGACCGAACGGGTGGCCCGCCAGATCGGCCGCATGCTCGCGCGCGCCGACGTCACCCTGGACTACGCCCCGGCCGCCGACGTGAACGCCAACCCCGCCAACCCGGTCATCGGCGTCCGCTCCTTCGGCCCCACCGCCGACCTGGTGGCCCGCCACACCGTGGCCTACGTCAACGGCATCCAGGGCGCCGGCGTCGCCGCCTGCGCCAAGCACTTCCCCGGCCACGGCGACACGGTCACCGACTCCCACCTGGAGTTGCCCACCGTGCACGCCTCCCGCGACACGCTCTTCGCCCGCGACCTGCCGCCGTTCCAGGCCGCCATCGCGGCCGGGGTGCGCTCGGTCATGTGCGGCCACCTCCTCGTCCCCGCCCTGGATCCCGACTCGCCCGCGACGCTCAGCCGTACCATCCTGACCGAGCTCCTCAGGGGCGAGCTCGGCTTCGACGGGATGCTCGTCACGGACGCCATCGAGATGCGGGCGGTGGCCGCCAGGTTCACCCCCGGCGAGATCACCGCCCGCGCGCTCGCCGCCGGCGTCGACGCCGTCTGCGTCGGCCTGACCACCGAACAGAGCCTGTACGAGATCCGCGACGCCATCGTGGCCGCCGTGCGCTCCGGCAGCCTGTCCGAGGAGCGGCTGGCGGAAGCGGGCGCCCGGGTGCACGCCCTGGCGAGCTGGTACGGCGAGCAGGCGGCCCTGCGCGCCGCCGACTCCGACTCCGACGCCGACGACGCCGACGCGCACGTCGGCCTGGACGCCGCCCGCGCCGCGCTGACCGTGACCGGCTCGGCGACCCTGACCCGGGGGCCGCTCGTGGTGGAGGTCAACACCCGTCTCAGCCAGGCCGTGGACCCCGGGACCCCGGCCGGCGTCACCGCCGCGCTGACCGCCCTGCTCCCCGACACCGCCCGCGTACAGCTGGAGCCCGGCGGCCCGCTCCCCCGCCTCGGCCCCGGACTCGCGGCCGGTGCCGGGCTCGGGTCGGGGGCGGCGCAACGGCCCGTCGTGCTCGTGGTGCACGACGCCGCCCGGCACCCCTGGGTCCAGGACCGGGTGGCGCAGGCCGTACAGGAGCGGCCGGATGTGATCATCGTGGACACCGGCATCCCGGACGCCCCCTCCGGCGCCGCGCACCTCGCCACCCACGGCATCTCCCGCGTCTCCGCCCAGGCCGTGGCCGAGTGGCTGACCTCGTGACCCCGGTCCCCGAACCGGCCAACCCCGTCGCGGCCGTACGAGCCGTGCTGCCGTCGCTCACCCCGGCGGCGCAGTCCATCGCCCGCCTCATCCTGGACGACCCCGGCCTGGTCGTGCGCAGCACGATCACCGAGTTCAGCGGGGTGTCCGGGACCAGCGAGGCGACCATCGTGCGCACCGCCAGGGCACTCGGCTTCGGCGGCTACTCACAGATGCGCTTCGCCCTGGCCGCCGCCGTGGCCAAGGAGCCGGAACGGCTGGTCCCCGGCGACCTCGGCCCCGACGACCCGCTCACCGACGTGATCGCCAAGGTGGCCCGGGCCGAGTCCGAAGCGATCGCCGACACCGCCGCCCAGCTCGACCCCGGCCAACTGGGCGAGGTCGTCACTGCCATCGTGGGCGCCCGCCGGGTGGACGTGTACGGCGTGGCCGCCTCCGGGCTGGTGGCCACCGACATGGCGCAGAAACTGCTGCGGATCGGCCTGTCCATCCACCCGTTCAGCGACGCCCACCTGGCGTTGACCAGCGCCGCGCTGCTCAAGGGCGGCGACGTGGTGGTGGCGATCAGCTGCAGCGGCGAGACCCCCGACGTGCTCGTCCCGGCCCGCACCGCGGCCGAGGCGGGCGCCCTGGTGGTGGCCATCACCAACAACCCCCGCTCATCACTGGCGGGCATGGCCGACCACACCCTGATCTCGGCCGGCCGCGAGACGGCGTTCCGCCCCGGGGCGCTGGCCAGCCGGATCAGCCAGCTGCTGATCGTGGACTGCATCTTCGTAGGGCTGGCCCAGCGCACGTACGACCGAGCGGACGCCGCCATCCGAGCCACCCGCGAAGCCACCGACCGCTACCGCCGCCGCACCTGAAAATCTTCGTGAGCCCTGCTACCTGACAGAATGGTCGCGGTGACCCATCAGGCGGCGTGGGCCTCGAACCACATCGAGCCGAGATCATGGCCCGAGGTCAACCGCACGTCCGCGTTCAGCGCCGCCGCAAGGCTCCGCAGCAAGGCGATCGTGGGAGCGGTGCCACCCTCCTCGATGCACTCGATCTCGTCCTGCGTCATCCCTGCCCGCCGAGCCAGCTCCTCAGTGCTCAACCCTAGATCGGTACGCCTGTCGTACAAGGCCTTGCCGAAAGCGAGCGCCTCACGGATCGCGATCCGCTCGGGGTCGTCGGCCTCAGGCTCCGGGCGCACCCAGCGGGTGTGGTAGCCAGCCATCACACCTGCCTCTCATACGTCTCGGTTGCCGGTCTCCAATGGTCGCGTTCACAGATCTTCTGCGCCCGAACCGCCCGGTCGATCTGCCGCTGATCATGCTGCTTCGTCTTACGGAAAACCGTGAGCAACACGATCGTCCTATCCGTAGCACACCAGTATGTAACCCTGGCCGCCACATCACGCAACCGGACGCGCAGCTCCCAGACCGGCCCCTCCAGGTGATCGGACCATGGACCGCCTAGTTCAGTGCCCTTCTCCGCCAGCAAACCGGCTACCTCGTCGACCCGTTTGAAGTCGCTGGCACTCAAATTTTCGAGCCACTCGCGGACTTCCCGTTCTATTTCGAACCCGTACAGATCAAGCACGCGATAGTCCTCCATCCAAGGCCATCACTCAGGGTAGCCGCACAAGAACAGTCCGAAGCCGCTAGCTCGGTACGGCGCCGCTCGAGGACAGTCCGGAAGGGCGGCCGAGAACGGATCGGAGTCAGCGGCTGACTACTGATTGCACCTCGCCTATCAGGGCGGCCGCGGCTGCCACGGAATGCTCGATCTGCTCTGTCGACTCGCCCACGTGACCGAGCAGCCTCCGCGCCCGCGTGGCGAAATCCTGCGGGGCCGCGGGCAGCCGGTCGGCCGAGGCCACCATGCCCTTCTCGTTGATCAGCCACTGGCCCGCGTGACCGTGCAGGGCCTGGCAGGCGACGCCGATGGCGCGGAACAGGCAGCCGGCCGCATAGACGGGGTCGGAGCCGACCGCCCCGTACCGGGCCAGCGTCACGGCGAAGTGCGCCTCCCACAGCCCGTTCACCAGCGCGGCACCCAGCGGCTCAGGGTAGGCGCGGACACCCTGCCGCAGATCGGTGAGCTTTCCACTCGGATCGGCCAGCACCCGGCACAGCGCCACCTCGCCAGCATAGGCATGGGAGTAGAACCCCAGCGGATGTCCGGCCTGCGAGCCGACTTCGTAGCGGCCTTCCTGACAGTCGGCCCAGATACGGTGGACCCGATCCAGATCCCGGTAGATCCAGTCAACTCGCCGGCCGTCGATGGTCAGCCAGCCACCGCCGTCGACCCATGGCCCCCAGCCGCCCGGCACGGTCAGCTCAGCCTGCTCGCCGGCCTCCTGTACGGCCAGCGCCCGCAGCGCAGGTACATCCAGGTCACCTCGGTAGTACAGACCCAGATCGATGTCCGAATCCGGGCGGTGCGTACCACGGGCCCGGCTACCGCCGAGCACCACCGCCACCACCCCGGGAATCGCCACCATCCGCTGCGCGAGCGCTCTCAGCAAAACATCATCCACGGGAACGTATCCGATCACACACAGGGCGATCCGGAATACGGAGCCGGGGGATGACGGCCGAAGGTCACGCGCGGGTCTGAGCGGACAGGTCGGCTTCGATGCGGGCCGCCGTTGTCTGCAGCAGGGGTAGGAGCTCGCGTCTGGCGTGCTGCAAGGTCGTACGGCTGGCGTGGGTGGAGACGTTCAGGGCGGCCACGGTCGCGCCGGAGCGGTTCCGGATGCGTACCGCCAGGGAGCGCAGGCCTTCCTCCAGTTCCTGGTCCACCATCGACCAGCCGTGTGTGCGTACCTGGTCGAGTTCGGTGCGCAGGGCTGTGGGGGAGGTGAGGGTGCGTGAGGTGAGGGGGCGCAGGTCGGCCTGGGAGAGGTAGTGGTCCAGGGCGGGTGGTGGGAGGGCGGCCAGCAGGACGCGGCCCATGGAGGTGCAGTACGCGGGGAACCGAGTGCCGATGCTGATCGTCACCCGCATGATGCGGGCCGTCGCCACCCGGGCCACGTACACCACGTCCTCGCCGTCGAGCACCGCGACCGAGGTCGACTCGTGGACCTCGGCCGCCAGGCGTTCCAGGTGCGGGGCGGCGACCTCGGGGAGCGAGAGGCCGGACAGGTAGGCGTACCCGAGCTCCAGGACGCGGGGCGTGAGCGTGAACAGTCGGCCGTCGCTGCGCATGTACCCCAGCTCGACCAGCGTCAGCAGGAACCGTCTGGCCGTCGCCCGGGTGAGACCGGTCTCGCGGGCCACCTCGCTCAGGGTGAGGGCCGGCGTGGTGGCGCTGAACGCGCGGATCACGGCCAGGCCCCTGGCCAGCGACTGAACGTGATCAACCATCGGATTCCTTGACAACATAGCCCGACAACGGCATAGCGTCCTTACCATACGGGACTGTTCGACATGTGAATAGTTGTCCGCATAGTGAACAAGGGGACATCGTGCACACGGTCAGGGACGCGACATTCGAGGTGCTCAGGCACACCGGGATGACCACGATCTTCTGCAACCCGGGCTCCACCGAGATCAGCCTGCTGACAGGGCTGCCCGACGACCTCGACTTCGTGCTCGCCCTGCACGAGGGGTCGGTGATCGGGATGGCCACCGGCTGGGCCATCGGCCACGACGCGCCCGCGCTCGCCGTGCTGCACACCACCGCCGGCCTCGGCAACGCCGTCGGGGCGATCGCCACCGCTCGGGCGAACCGGGTGCCGATGGTCATCCTGGTGGGCCAGCAGGACCGCAGGCACCTGGCGCAGGAGCCGTTCCTCGCCGGGCGGCTGGCGGGGCTGGCCGGTGACTACCCCGTGCACACCGACCATCCGGTACGCGCCCAGGACGTCCCCGGCGCCGTCGCCCGAGCCTTCCACCAGGCCACCACCTTCGCCGGGCCGGCCCTGGTGGTGGTGCCGATGGACGACTGGGCGGCGCCGTACGAAGGCGAGACCGTGACCGCGCCCGCCAGACTGCTCCGCCCGGTCTCGGTGCCGGACGCCGACCTGGCACCGCTGGTCGAGCTGCTGGCGGGCGCCCGCGCCCCGGCGATCGTCACCGGCGCGGGCGCCTGTGACGGCTGGGACTCGCTGGTGGCGCTGGCCGAGCGGCTGGGGTGCCCGGTCTGGCAGGAGAGCTTCGGGGCGCGGGCCGGGTTCCCGCAGGATCATCCGCTGTACGTGGGCGTGCTGCCCGCCGACCGGCCACGGCTGCGGGCGGCGCTGGCGGAGCATGACGTGGTGCTGACCGTGGGCGCGCCGGTCTTCCGGCAGTACGGGTACGAACCCGGCCCGCTGGTCGAGCCCGGCACCACGATCGCGCTGGTCACCGACGACCCCGCCGAGGCGCATCGGAGCCCGGCCGAGCTGGCCTACCTCGCCCGTCCGGACCAGGTGTGCGCGCGCCTGGC
Source organism: Nonomuraea glycinis (assembly GCF_035920485.1). Taxonomy (GTDB): domain Bacteria; phylum Actinomycetota; class Actinomycetes; order Streptosporangiales; family Streptosporangiaceae; genus Nonomuraea; species Nonomuraea glycinis. Next base: position 4,107,759 of record NZ_CP109166.1, on the reverse strand, counting down.
CCAGCTCGTCCCACCCCGCGAACCCGGACCCGGCCCACACTTCCCGTCTCAGGAGCCTGGACCCGCCGTGTCGCGCGCCGAACCCGTGCCGGACGGGCCGTTGCGGCCCGTGCGGGTGTTGCGGGAGTTGGCCGCGCGGCTCCCCGAGGACGTGGTGCTCGTCGAGGAGACGCCGTCATCGCGGCCCGATCTGCACAAGCTGCTGCCCGCCCGCAACCCGCTCGGGTTCGTGTCCGCGGCGATGGGCGGGCTGGGGTTCGCGCTGCCGGCGGCCGTGGGGTTGCGGATGGCGCTGCCCGACCGGCCGGTCGTGGCGGTCGTGGGCGACGGGGCCGCGCTCTGCGGCGTGCAGGCCCTGTGGAGCGCGGCCCACTACCGCGTCGGAACGCTGTTCGTGGTGCTGGCGAACGGGCGCTACGCGGTGATGGACCGGCTGGCGGAGCAGCACGGCGGTAAGGCGCCCTGGCCGGCGTTCGACGAGGTCAGCATGGCCGGGATGGCCAGGGCGCTGGGCTGCGAGGCCATCCGGATCAACGACCACGGCGAGCTGACCGCCGCCCTGGACGACGTGCTGCCCACGCTGGCCGCCCGCCGCGAACCCCTCCTGCTCGACGTCAGCGTGAGCGTGGATCCCGATTTTCAGCGTGATCTGGCGTGGAACCCCGGGCGTTGACGCCCGGGAGGAAACGGCAGCGCGGGAGGGCCGCCAGGCCCGAGCGGTGCTGTGACGGTCGGCCCTGGTGCGCGGCTCAGCTGCGGATCTCGGGGCTGGGTTCCTCTCGCGGTGAGTGGACCGAATGGCAGTGTGTGCGATTGTGAAACTGGTGGTGCAGGTGAGACTTCTGCCCACGCCTGAGCAGGCGGCGGCCTTGGAAGCGACCCTGCGCGCGGTCAACCGGGCCGCCAACGAGGTGTCTGAGATCGCGTTCGCCCGCAAGATCCATGCGGGGCGTGACCTGCGCCGGGTGACCTACGGTCAGGTCCGGGCCGCCTTCGGCCTGGGGTCCCAGCCCGCCCAGCACACGATCAAAAAGGTCGCCGACGCCTACACCGCCCTGCGGGCCAATCTGCGTAACGGCACCTACGGCCCGGCCAACTCGCCGCGCAGGCTCAAAGCGGAATCGAAACCGATCAGCTTCCGCCCGCTGGCGGCCCAGCCGTTCGACGACCGCTGCCTGTCCTGGGACCACGACGCGCGGACGATCTCGATCTGGACCAGCAGCGGCCGGGCAAAGAATGTGGCGTTCACCGGCTCGGCCGCCCAGTTGGCGCAACTACGGAAGCACCGCCGCGGCGAGTCCGATCTGCTGTCCCGTGACGGCATGTGGTTCCTGCTGGCCACCATCGAGATCCCCGAGGCGCCGCTCCGCGAGCCCGACGGGTTTCTCGGCGTTGATCTGGGCATCGCCAACATCGCCACCACCTGCCCCGCCACAACTCCCATCGGTGCCGCAACTCCCGCCGCGGGTGCCGGGCCCGGCGCGGCCCGCTACAACGGCGCGAAACTGAACGCGGTCCGCCACCGCCACCGGGAACTACGCCGCCGGCTGCAGGCCAAAGCCACCAAGTCCGCGAAACGGCTGCTGAAGAAGCGCCGCCGCAAAGAAGCGCGGTTCGCCGCCGATACCAACCATGTGATCGCCAAACGCATCGTGACCGAGGCCCAGCGCACCGGCCACGGGATCGCCCTGGAAGACCTCCAGGGCATCCGTGACCGGGTACGGCTCCGCAAGCCCCAGCGGGTCACCCTGCACTCATGGAGTTTCCACCAGCTCGGAAGCTTCATCGCCTACAAGGCCCGCCGGGCCGGGGTCGCCGTGATCCACGTCGACCCGGCCTACACCAGCCGGCAGTGCTCGGCCTGCGGGCACACCGACCGCCACAACCGGCCCAGCCAATCCACCTTCTCCTGCACGTCGTGCGGCTTCGCTGAGCACGCCGACGTCAACGCGGCCCGCAACATCGCCACCCGCGGCGTCGCGGACTGGGCAGTGAGTCACGCTGCCGACGACGCGGCCTGAACCGTCGAAGCCATCGACGGCAAGGAGTTGCAAGCTCGGTCCCTTCAGGGCTGAGAAGCTGACGCCTGAGAACCGCGCTCGGCGGCCTCGACCACGTTGGACAGCAGCAGGGCGCGGGTCATCGGGCCGACACCACCGGGGTTGGGGGTGAGGAAGCCGGCCACCTGGTCCACGCCGGGCGCCACGTCACCGGCGATCTTGCCGTCGACGCGGGAGACGCCCACGTCGAGCACGGCCGCGCCGGGCTTGACCATCTCGGGAGTGATCAGGTGCGGCACGCCCGCCGCCGCTACCACGATGTCCGCACGGCGTACGTGACCGGCCAGGTCCTGGGTGCCGGTGTGGCAGAGGGTCACGGTGGCGTTCTCGCTGCGCCGGGTGAGCAGCAGACCGAGGGAACGGCCCACGGTGATGCCGCGACCGACCACGGCCACCTCGGCGCCCTTGATCGGCACGCCGTACTCCTGAAGGAGCAGCACGATCCCGTGCGGCGTGCAGGGCAGCGGCGCGTCGACCATGTGGACGAGGCGGCCGAGGTTGATCGGGTGCAGGCCGTCGGCGTCCTTGGCCGGGTCCATCCGCTCCAGCAGGGCCATGGTGTCCAGGTGCCTGGGCAGCGGGAGCTGGACGATGTAGCCGGTGCACTCGGGGGAGGCGTTGAGCTCGTCGATGGCGGCCTCGACGTCGGCCTGCGAGGCGGTCTCCGGCAGGTCGACGCGGATCGAGGAGATGCCCACCTCGGCGCAGTCGCGGTGCTTGCCCGCCACGTAGATCTGGCTGCCGGGGTCATCGCCCACCAGCACGGTGCCCAGGCCCGGCGTGATGCCCCGCTCCTTGAGCGCGGCCACCCGGGTCGCTAGGTCTGCCTTGGTCTTTGCGGCGGTCGCCTTGCCGTCGAGTCTCACTGCGCTCATGCGCCGATCCTTTCACGACCCACCACGCCTCCCAGCAATCGCCCTCCCCCTGTGATCGCCACCCCGCCATAAAAGGTGATCTCTGTGATCGCCGCCTCGCCGTACAGGACGATCTTTCAGATCGCCCGCCCCGCAGATCGATCTCTCTGATCACTGACCCCGCCGTCCAGGACATCCTTTACGGCCGGCCCGGGAGGGCCCAGTCACCGTAAGTGGCTGAGGTCTGTCCAGGGGAACGGTTCCCCGGTGGAGCGGGCGCGGCGCCGTTACGTGCGCGAGGTGGGCCGGTCAAGTGGTCATAGAGGGTGATCTGAGCCACAAATTGACATCGTTGTCATCGGTCTTTCGACGGCATAGTGTGACGGACGCCAGCATCTCGCTCATCGAGGGGTGACCTTGTCCGCTCGCCTGCCGTCCGTGGAGCCCGACAACCACCACGGACACTGATGACTCACGTACTCGCCATCGACATCGGAGGAACCAAGCTCGCCGCCGCACTGGTGGACGAGGAAGGCTCCGTACTGCGCTCCGCCACCCGCCCCACCCCGCGCGAGGACGTCATGGCCTCGCTCGCCACCCTGATCAAGGAGGTGTCCGAGGGCGGGCCCGAGCCAAGCGCCACCGGGATCGGCTGCGCCGGGCCGCTGGACCTGGCCGCCGGCACGGTCAGCCCGGTGAACCTGCCGAGCTGGCGCGGCTTCCCACTGCGTGACCAGGTGCGCGAGCTGACCGGTCTGCCCACGGTCCTCGCCGGTGACGCCCAGTGCATGGCGCTCGGCGAGCACTGGCTGGGCGCCGGCCGGGGCAGCGCGGCACTGCTCGGCATCGTGGTGTCCACGGGCATCGGCGGCGGCCTGGTGATCGGCGGCCGGCCGCTGCTGGGCCCCACCGGCAACGCCGGCCATGTGGGCCACATGACGGTCGACCCGTACGGCGAGCGCTGTGAGTGCGGCGGGCGCGGCTGCGTGGAGCGTTACTCCAGCGGCCCGAACATGGTCCGCTGGGCCCTGGAGAACGGCTGGACCCCGGCCGAGGCGGCCCCACCACGCGACAGGGCGTCCGGCGGCACGGGAGCGGCGCCGGGGAAGGCCGAAGCGGCCCCACCGCGCGACATGACGTCCGGCGGCACGGGAGCGGCACCGGGGCGAGCCGACGCGCGCCTGCTCGCTCAGGACGCGGCGGCCGGGAACCCGGTCGCGGTGGCCGCGTTCGGGCGGGGCGCCACGGCGCTGGCCGGGATGATCGCCGCCACGGCCGCCGCCACGGAGGTGAGCACGGTCGTCATCGGCGGTGGCGTCTCGGGGGCCGGGCCGGTGCTGTTCGAGCCGCTGGCACGGGCACTCGACGACATCGGCGGCCTGCCGTTCGTCCGGGCGGTGCGGGTGGAGCAGACCACCCTGGGAGTGCGAGCCGGCCTCGCCGGAGCCGCCAAGCTGGCCTGGGACTACTCGCGCTCGGCGACCTGAGCCTCGCGGCGCTCGATGATCCTGCGGGTGAACGGGATGTACTCGACCACGCGTCCGCCGAGGTAGGCCCCGGCGAAGGCCAGCAGGATGAGCACGAACGGGCTGGTGGCGAACCCGTTCACCGCGAGCAAGGCATGCAGGATTGCGTCAAGCATGGTCATATAGGACTCCGTGGGAAGAAACGCGCAACGGCGGGTAAAGAGTAACCCTGCTGTTGGAATGCTCGCGGCGTTTTTCCGTGGCGCGGGTGACCCGGAGCGGCCGGGTCACCCGCGGTCGATCAGTGGAAGAAGTGGCGCGTGCCGGTGAAGTAGAGGGTGACGCCGGCCTTCTCCAGAGCCTCGATGACCTCCTGGTCCCGCACCGATCCGCCCGGCTGCACGATGGCCTTGACCCCCGCCTCGACCAGCACCTGCGGCCCGTCGGGGAACGGGAAGAAGGCGTCCGACGCCGCCACCGAGCCCGCCGCCCGCTCTCCCGCCCGGGTGACCGCCAGCCGGCAGGAGTCGACCCGGTTGACCTGCCCCATGCCGACGCCCACCGTGGCCCGGTCGGCGGCCAGCAGGATCGCGTTGGACTTGACCGCACGGGCCGCCCGCCAGGCGAAGGCCAGATCGGCCAGCAGCTCCGGCGAGGCGGGCTCCCCCGCCTTGAGGCTCCAGCTCTCGGGCGCGTCGCCCGGCGCCTGCAGCCGGTCCGTCTCCTGCACGAGCAGCCCGCCGTCGATCCGGCGGAACTCGGCCGCGTTGGCCGGCCCGCTCGGGCAGACCAGCAGCCGAAGGTTCTTCTTCTGCGTGAGTACGGCCAGCGCCTCCGGGTCGTAGGAGGGGGCCACCACCACTTCGGTGAACACCTCGGCGATCTGCGTGGCCAGCTCGGCCGTGACCGCGCCGTTGACCGCGATCACGCCCCCGTAGGCGGAGACCGGGTCGCAGGCATGTGCCTTGCGGTGGGCCTCGGCCACGTCGGCGCCGACGGCGATGCCGCACGGGTTCTGGTGCTTGATGATCGCCACGCACGGGTCGGCGAAGTCCCAGGCCGCCCGCCACGCCGCGTCGGCGTCGAGGTAGTTGTTGTAGGACATCTCCTTGCCGTGCAGCTGCTCGGCATTGGCCAGCCCGTCGTCGCCGGAGCTGTAGAGGGCGGCGCTCTGGTGCGGGTTCTCGCCGTAGCGCAGCTCGGCCTTGCGCTGCCAGGCGGCGCCCATGAAGGCCGGCCAGGGGCTGGACGCCTCTTCGGTGGCGTACGCACTGGCGAACCACGACGCCACGGCCACGTCGTAGGAGGCACTGTGGGCGAAGGCGACGCCGGCCAGCCGCCTGCGCTCGGTCAGCGTGAAACCGCCCTGGTCGAGGGCGGCCAGCACGCCGTCGTAACCGGCGGGGTCGACCACCACGGCGCAGGTGCTGTGGTTCTTGGCGGCGCCGCGGATCATGGCGGGCCCGCCGATGTCGATCTGCTCGACGCACTCCGCGTCGGACGCGCCCGAGGCCACCGTCTCCTGGAAGGGATAGAGGTTGACCACGACGAGCTGGAACGGGTCGATCTCCAGCTCGTCGAGCTGCGCCACGTGGTGCGGCTTGGTGAGGTCGGCCAGCAGCCCGGCGTGCACCCGCGGGTGCAGGGTCTTGACCCGCCCGTCGAGGCACTCCGGGAAGCCGGTGAGCTGCTCGACCTTGGTCACCGGGATGCCGTAGGACGCGATGGCGGCCGCGGTGCCGCCCGTCGACACGATCTCCACGCCCGCGCCGTCGAGGGCCCTGGCCAGCTCCTCCAGCCCCGACTTGTCGTACACGGCGATCAACGCGCGCCGGATGGCGATGCGAGTCACTTGCTTTCCCCTCCTGATGGGTTGCCTATGCGGACGATGCGTCCGCTGACCGTCCAGCCCTCCCGGGCCAGCCGGCCGACGATGTCGACGAGCAGGCGACGCTCGACGGTCTTGATGCGCTCGTGCAGCTCCGCCTCGTCGTCGTCGGGCAGCACGGGCACGGCCTCCTGGGCGACGATCGGGCCGGTGTCGACCCCCGCGTCGGCCAGCATCACGGTGCAGCCGGTCACCTTGACCCCGTGCGCCAGCGCGTCGCGCACGCCATGCGCGCCGGGGAAGGACGGCAGCAGCGCGGGGTGGGTGTTGAGCACGGGGACGGCGTCGAGCGTCGGGGCGCCGAGAATTTTCATGAATCCGGCCGAGACCACGAGGTCCGGCTTGTAAGAGGCGATCTCTTCCGCGATCGCCGCATCCCACTCCTGCCGAGACGGATAATCACCTAGTTTGTGGACGAAAGTGGGCACTCCACTCCGCGAAGCTCTGGCCAGACCTTCGATGCCCTCCCGGTCCGCCCCTACGGCCACCACCTGGGCGCCGTAGGAAGGATCGGCTGAAGCGTCCAGCAGGGCCTGTAGGTTTGTTCCAGAGCCGGAGACGAGAACGACGAGCCGCCCAGCCTTAGACACGCACACTCCAATGGGGATCCGTGGTGGGGCTGCCAGCGTATCTGTTCCTCGCCTGGCGACGCAGAGGAGGTCAGGTGTCGACACCGGTGCAAGCACCGGCCGGTCAGCAGCCCGCGGAGTCCGCGGGCCGCCGAGCGATCTGGTTGTCCATCGCAGCGCTGGCCATGACGTTCATGTTGCCCGCTGCCGGGCTGGTGATGGCGTTGTTCGCGATCGTGGCCGGGATCCGCGCGGTCCCGCTGCTGAAAGCCGCGGGCAAGCCCACCGGCGTGACCGCGGGTGGCATCGCCGTCGCGGCCGTCGCGCTGGCGCTGTCCGCCGCGACCACCGGCATGCAGCTCTATCTCATGAACGAGAACTCCGCCTACCAGGAGTGCATGAAGAGCGCGGGCACCGTGTCATCCCAGGGCGAGTGCTTCGTTCAGTTCAAGGAGGCGGCCCAGAAGAAGCTGCCCCCCGACGTGCTGGACCTCATCGGAGCGACCCGGCCCTAGTCGCGGTTCCCAGGCGTAGGCCCGGCCCTAGTCGCGGTCCCAGGCGTAGGGGTCGACGTAGATGACGTGACCGCCGCGATCGTCGGACTCGTCCACGATGTCCTTGCGCACCGGGACGGACTCGTCCAGCGGCAGGCGCGGACGGGCCTGGGAGAGCGTCTCGGCCGCGGCCGAGGCGTGCTCATCCTGCCAGTCGTCGCGGATGACCGGGATCGCCTGGGTGTCGGCCTCGGTGGCGTCCATCCAGTGTCCCGGCAGCGGCCGGGCGTCGGCCTCGGCCAGCCCCACCTTGCTCGCCGCCCTGGCGATCGCCGCCCCCGCCTTGCGGACCGGCACCGCGGCCTTGTCCAGCGGCACCCGGGCCCGCTTGTTGAGCAGCAGCAGGTTCGTCACCCCGGCGGAGATGCCCGAGGCCACGCCCACCTCCAGGGCGACCGACAGGGCCACCTCCCACGGGGACGGCCCGACGGCCGTCAGCCGCCCGCCGCCGATCGGGCCACCGGACAGCGCCGCGAGCAGCCCCGTCACCAGCCCCGTCGTGACGCCGGTCAGGAAACCCCACAACGGCGCGGCCTCGTACGAGGGAGAAGGCGACATTCTGGCGACCACGATGCCCGCCACGATCCCCGCCGCGAACGGCAGCGCGATCACCGCCATCATCCAGCCCGACACCGGACCGCTCTCGGGTAGCGCGCCGAGCAGCGGCAGGCTGGGCACCGTGCCGAGTTGCACGCCCGTGGGCGCGACGAGAGTGTCGGCCCCGACGGCGAACCCCGGGCCGGCGATGTAGGAAGAGGCCCAGATGACCCCGTTGAACAAATAGAGGGCCTGCACCAGCACGAGCAGCAGGCCGCCGACGAGCCCGGGGGCGAGCACGTCGGTCAGCTCGCGCACCTGGTCGAAGTGGATCACCACGGCCACCAGCACGAGCACCAGCCCGGCCGCGACCAGGATCGTGGTGGCCACGGCCGTGCCCACGGTCAGCGCCCGGACCCGCTCCGGCAGCAGCCGCAGCATCGCCCGCCAGGGCCCGATCGTGCGCGCGATGGCCAGCACGCCCGCCACGAACGCCAGCAGGAAGTGGCTGAGCAACGCCTCACCGATATAAGGCTGCGTGATCTCGTTGCGCGCGACCAGCGCGATCAACCCGGCCAGCAGCGCGTACGGCGCGGCCAGCGACACGCCGGCCTGGGCCACCAGGACGAGCTGGGCCCGCCGCCGGGCGTTGGCCTTCTCCCGCGGGCTGTTCTTGGGCAGCCTGGCGGGCAGCCGGAACCGCAGGTCGGCGTCGCGGGCCATCCAGCGGCCCGCCTTGTACAGCAGCAACGCCGGCAGGATCATCAACCCGATCGGCAGCAATCCGACCCTGCCGCCGGGCATCTCGAACCCGGCGTGGTGCGCGGCCAGCCAGATCTGCGCGGCCGTCCTGAACACCTCGGGCAGCCCGGACCCCAGCGCGCCACGCGGCGCGGCGATCCAGCCGACCAGGGTGAGCGTGGTGAGCACGGCAAGCCCGACGCCCAGCGTGCAGGCGGCGGCGAGCATCCCGGACACGGGCAGCGGCCGGCGTGTCCCGTCATCGTCACTCGAGACCCCGGGGAGTTTGCTGAGGACCGAACGAGGGGCGGCCCGCAGCTGGTCGAGTATCGCCGTCACAACAGTGATTTTCTCAATCTTTCCCGACCACCGCTTGGTTGACGCGCCGCCCTGGACCACTTTGTGAGCCGTTTCAAGATCAAAGCTGGCTCTGGCGACGGTTAAGGAACCTTAAATCACCGTACGTAGTCCGTACGGCACCTTCTCGGGCACGGAAGCCCGGCGCCAAAGGGAAAGCCCCGCGCGGTGAGAGATCACCGGCGGGGCCTTCACCGTGGGAATGGAGTCAGCGCGACTGCATGACCTCGCGCATCAGCCGGGCCGTCTCGGAGGGGGTCTTGCCGACGCGGACGCCGACCTTCTCCAGGGCCTCCTTCTTGGCCTGGGCGGTGCCGGCGGAGCCCGACACGATCGCGCCCGCGTGGCCCATGGTCTTGCCCTCGGGCGCGGTGAAGCCCGCGACGTAGGCGACGACCGGCTTGGTGACGTACTGCTCGATGTAGGCGGCGGCCCGCTCCTCGGCGTCGCCGCCGATCTCGCCGATCATCACGATCGCGTCGGTGCCCGGGTCCTCCTGGAAGGCCTGCAGGGCGTCGATGTGCGTGGTGCCGATGACCGGGTCGCCGCCGATGCCGACGGCCGTGGAGAAGCCGAAGTCACGCAGCTCGTACATGAGCTGGTAGGTCAGCGTGCCGGACTTGGACACCAGGCCGATGCGGCCGGCCGTGGTGATGTCGGCGGGGATGATGCCGGCGTTGGACGCGCCCGGCGAGGCGATGCCGGGGCAGTTGGGGCCGATGATGCGGGTCTTGTTGCCCTTGGACACCGCGTACGCCCAGAACTCGGTCGAGTCGTGGACCGGCACACCCTCGGTGATCACCACGCAGAGCGGGATCTCCGCGTCGATGGCCTCCTTGACGGCGTCCTTGGTGAACGCCGGCGGCACGAACACCACCGACACGTCGGCGCGCGTCTTCTCGATGGCCTCCTTGACCGTGCCGAACACGGGCAGACCCTCGTGCGTGGTGCCGGCCTTGCGCGCGTTGACGCCGCCGACCACGCGGGCTCCGGAGGCGAGCATGCGCCGGGTGTGCTTGGTGCCCTCGCCACCGGTCATGCCCTGAACGATGATCTTGCTGTTTTCCGTCAGCCAGATGGCCATGACTCACACACCTACCGAAGCGAGCTCGGCGACCCGCTTGGCCGCGTCGTCCATCGTGTCCACCAGCTCGACCCGCGGGAGTGCGGCGTCAGCCAGAATCTGCCGCCCGAGCTGGGCGTTGTTGCCGTCGAGGCGGACCACCAGCGGGTGGGTCACCGCCTCGCCACGGCTCTCCAGCAGCTTGAACGCCGAGACGATGCCGTTGGCCACGGCGTCGCAGGCGGTGATCCCGCCGAAGACGTTCACGAAGATCGACTTGACCGACGGGTCGGAGATGATGATCTCCAGGCCCGCGGCCATCACCTCGGCCGAGGCGCCGCCGCCGATGTCGAGGAAGTTGGCCGGGGACGGCTTGCCCGGGAAGGCCTCGCCGGCGTAGGCCACCACGTCGAGCGTGGACATGACCAGGCCCGCGCCGTTGCCGATGATGCCGACGTCGCCGTCGAGCTTGACGTAGTTGAGGTCCTTGGCCTTGGCCGCGGCCTCCAGAGGGTCCTCGGCCGACTTGTCGGCGTAACCCTCGTGGTCCGGCTGGCGGAAGACGGCGTTGTCGTCAAGAGTGACCTTGCCGTCCAGCGCCTTCACCTCGCCGTCGGCCGACAGGATCATGGGGTTGACCTCGACCAGCGTGGCGTCCTCGTCCACGAAGGCGCACCAGAGCTTCTCGATGAGCTCGGCCGCGCCGTCGAGCGACTTCTCCGGCAGCCCGCCGGCCTGGGCGATCTCGCGCCCCTTGGCCCGGTCGACGCCGGTCAGCGCCGAGACCGGCACCTTGGCGACCTTCTCCGGAGCGCTGTGGGCCACCTCTTCGATGTCCATGCCGCCGGCCGCCGAGCAGATCGCGAGGAACGTACGGTTCGCGCGGTCGAGCAGGAAGGAGAAGTAATATTCCTCCTCGATCGCGCTGGCCTCCTCCACGAGCACCTTGTGCACCGTGTGGCCCTTGATGTCCATACCGAGAATGGCGGTCGCCTTCTCGACGGCGTCGGCCGCGTCATCGGCCACCTTGACGCCGCCGGCCTTGCCACGGCCGCCGGTCTTTACCTGAGCCTTGACGACAACGCGCCCTGTCAGCTCCTGCGCCGCCGCTCGCACCTCCTCCACGGTGTGAGCGACGATGCCGCGTGGCACCGGAATGCCGTAGTCCGCGAAGAGCTCCTTCGCCTGATGTTCGAACAGGTCCACGAGGGTCCGTCCTTGCTTAATCCGACTGATGTTCGACGGCCCGGGCTACCCCGCGCATGCCGGGCGTTTCCGCCAGTGAAGCCTAGCCCCAAGCTTGACCCTCCCAGGTCATCGGGTGGCCGATATGCCGCGATGTGACGGTGATCTCACTTCGGCGAGGCACCCTCTGCACGGAAAGTGCACCCATTCACCGAAAAATACGGCGACGCCCGATATATGGTCGTGATCTTTGATTGGCATGATCCGTTGTCCGTCATCATTCATCCTAAAAGGATCCGCATGCAGCGAATCATCGCCGGGCTGGCGTTGGGCGCGTCGACACTGGTCACGGTGGCACCAGCGCAGGCCGCGCCTATCAACCCGGTCAAAGCGCTGGAAAGGCAGTTATCGCCTGGACACGGAGTGCGATTCTCCATGTCCACTCGTGTCGTGACCGAGTCGAGCGCTATCTTCCGAGTCTCAGGAACACTGGAGTTCGGGAAATCCGGCATCATCGCCGCCGACCAGTCCACGCGCTTCCATCGCGCAAAGGGCATGAAGCAGTCCGCGTGGGACGAGTACGCCTCGCTGACCCCCAAACGCGAACTCGTCCATGGCGGCTACTTGTACGGCCGGGGTGGCGACCTGGACGCGCGCCTACCCGCCAAGAAGTGGATCCGCTACGGGCCCGGCCACAGCGCCAGGAGCCCCCAGGAGATTGACACCTTCCGCGTCAAGCAACTGCAGAAGCTTGTGGCGGACGCGAAGTACGTCAAGGGCGCCTATCGGGGCTCAATCACCTGGACGGAGCTGAGGGAGCTGAACGGCGAGGAGGGGATCGACGGCGACGTGGGCAAGACCAGGATCGACTACCTGCTGGACACCGACTCCAAGGGCTTGGTGCACCGGCTGGTGAGCAAGTGGACCGTCCGCGTCGGCGGGGGCCGCCCCGACGTGATCCTCGCCGAGACACGCTTCACCGACTGGGGCACCAAGGTGGCGATCAAGGCGCCACCCGAGTCGGAGTGGATCGACGCCAAGGACCTCACCGATACACCGCAGGACACGGCGAACAACTCGATCGACTTGCTCGGCCAGAACCGATAGATCTTTTCCGTCGTCAGAGTGAAAAGCCGAGCGGCAACGCCGGCCGTTCACTCGATGCCGGTTTCACCCCCGAGGTCGCTTTGAAGGGGGAAATATGACCGTATTTCCACCAGCCCGCTCGGGCCGCGACCTCACCACCCCTCCTGAAATGAGAAACCACTCAATGAATCGCATGCTCGCCGGCCTGGCTCTGGCTTCGGCCGCCGCGCTCATGGCGGCCACCCCCGCGCAGGCCGCCATCACGCAGGCACCGGCCAAGCCGGTCACTGCCGTGAAGAAGCAGCTCGTTCCCGGCAAGGGAGTGACGTTCACCGAGCGCACCACCCTCGACTCCGGCCGGATGCGCGCGGTCTTCGTCCGGAGCAGCGGCACGTACCAGTTCAGCAGGTCCGGACTCGCCGCGTCGGACATCACGGGCAAGCTCAACATCAAGGCCAGCGATCTCGCCGACCTCGGCGAGGGCTCGATGTTCCAGTCGCTCGCCAAGCCCGAGCGTACGATCAGGATCGGCACGACCTCCTACCTCTCGGGCAGCATCTGGGCCGAGCTGCTGCCCAGCGGCAAGACCTGGTACAAGGCCCCCGGGGGCCCGCCGGCCGGCTTCACCGGCATCTTCGGCCAGCCGCTGAACATCGTCGAGCCGGCCACGCTGAAGACCCTGTTCAAGAACGCCAAGCCGGCCTCCGGCGGCTACACGGGCAAGATCTCCGTCCGTGACCTGCGCAAGGTCTCCGCGTACTACCGCGCCTCGTCGCCGGCCACCCCCTCCGCCAAGACGCTGAAGTCCCAGATCACCTGGCGGCTCAGCGTGAACGCCAAGGGGCTGCCGACGCGCCTGGTGACCATCGTGCCCGGCAGCGCCCTGGCCGCGAGCGACGGCGCCGGCGAGAAGATGATCGTCGACACCCGCTACAACGGCTGGGGTGGCAAGGTCTCCATCAAGGCCCCGGCCGCCGACGAGGTCACGACCAAGCTGGACGGCGGCACCGGCGACGAGCAGGAGAGCGCGGAGAACCTCGACCTGTTCAACCTGCTGAAGTAGAACCGGCTTCAGCCTGCTGAAGGAGAACCGGCCTTCTCCAGCCGCCGCGGTGGCCTGACCCACGGGTCACCGCGGCGGTGACCCGGCCGGACAACCGGTACCGCTCAGCCCGGCCCCCTTGCCTTCGTGAAGCGGCAAGGGGACCGGTCGCTGGGTCACCCCTTCAGGCGGGAGTCCCGCAGGCGGGCCCATTCCAGCGAGTGCCCGATCCCTTCCTCGACCGAGTAACGCGCTCGCCAGCCCAGCAGTCGCTCGGCGCGGTCGCTGCGGGTGTAGGCCCCGGCCACGTCGCCAGGACGCGCCCCGGTCTCCACCACGTCGATCGGCTGGTCCACGACCCGGTTGAACGCGTCGGCCAGCTCCCGCACGGTGGTGCCCGAGCCGGTGCCGAGGTTGATCACGGAGGTCTCCGGGAGCAGCGAGTCGAACCGCTCCAGCGCCGCCACGTGCGCCGCGGCCAGGTCCCAGACGTGGACGTAGTCGCGGATGCCCGACCCGTCACGCGTCGGGTAGTCCGTGCCGGTGATCTGGAACGGCACGCCCTCCTCGTACGCCTCGATCATCTTGCCGAGCGCGTGGCTGGGCCGTCTGAGTTGCAACCCGGTGCGCATCTGGGGGTCCGCGCCGATCGGGTTGAAGTAGCGCAGCGACAGCACGTCGATCGGCTGGGTCGCGGCGATGTCGGCGAACATGGCCTCGCACACCACCTTGGTCCGGGCGTACGGGCTCTGCGGGTCGAGCGGTGACTCCTCGTCCACGGTGTGGTCCTCGCCCGCCCGGTAGATGGACGCGGACGAGCTGAAGATCATCCGCCTGCACCCGTTGCGCAGCAGATGACCGGCGAACTCCAGGCTCTTGGCCACGTTCGCCCGGTAGTAGCGGACCGGGTCGGCCACCGAGTCGGGCACCACGATCAACGCCGCACAGTGCACAACGGCTGCTATATCCGGATTTTCGGTAAATATCTGGTCGATCAGCGCCCCGTCCCCGATGTCCCCCTCGTAGAACGCCCGCCCTTCGGCGAACTCACGCCGTCCGGTCACCAGGCTGTCGAGGATCACCGGAGTGATCCCCGCATCCAGGCACGCCGATGCGATCGTGCTGCCGATATAACCCGCCCCGCCCGAGATCAGTACACGCACCCGAGCACCTTACCCACCCCACACCAAGGAGATCTCGTACGTCGCGGAACCCGCCTCACCCCACCCCCACCACGCCGGACATTTCATGAATTGGACCGTTACGCCATCGTGACGCCCTCCAGGTACACGAAACTCCTGGCTCACCTGTCCCATCTGTGGCAGAACGCGTCACATGAGCACTTAGCCCAGGAGTACGACCCGTGAACCGCTTCCCCCGGCTACTGACCATGGCCGCGCTGATCACCGTGACGGCCTGTACGGCGGAAAGCACCCCCGTAACGCTGCACCAAGTGGACCAGCACCTGGCCGCGCAGGCCCTGCAGGCGCAGGCCGTACAGTCGCAGGCCCTGGAATCGCCGGACGGCCGGACCGCCGGAGCGCCCGTCAAGGCCGCGGCGGCGAGAGCCCGGACCGCCTCGAAGAAGCCCAAGCTGGGCATCGCCGACATCACCCCCATGGGGGAGAAGAGCGAGAAGGTGGGCGTCGGCTTTCCGATCATCGTGACCTTCGACCGCGACGTGCGCCAGAGGGCGGCCGCCGAGGCGGTGCTGCGCGTCGAGGCCGACAAGCCCGTCGAGGGCGCCTGGCGGTGGGTGTCGGCCCGCAAGGTCGTCTACCGCACCAAGACCTACTGGAAGCCGAACCAGAAGGTGCTGTTCAAGGCCCTGCTCAACGAGATCCCCGGCAACGAGGCCGCCAAGAACGTCAGTCGCCGCTTCGCCGTCGGCCCGGCCAACATCTCGCTCGTCGACACCCGTAAGCACGTGATGAAGGTCTACCGGAACGGCAAGCTGGCGAAGAAGATCGCGATCAGCGCCGGTCGCGGCGGTTTCGTGCGTAACGGCGTCGACGTCTATCTCACGACCAGCGGCGTCCATCTGACGATGGGCAAGAAGGCCGTGGAGACCATGACCTCGTCCTGGATGGGCGTCACCGACCCCAAGGACCCGCGCTACTACAAGGAGCAGATCCCGTGGGCGGTCCGCATCTCCGACAGCGGTGAGTACGTCCACCAGAGCTTCGGCGACTACCAGTATCTCGGCCGCTCCAACCAGAGCCACGGCTGCGTCCGGGCCACCCCGGCCGGCGCCAGGTGGTTCTACGGCATCGCCCAGCGCGGTGACGTGGTCAAGATCGTAGGCACCAAGCGCAAGCTCGACTGGCGCAACGGCTGGAGCTACTGGCAGCTCAACTGGACCCAGTGGAAGCAGGGCAGCGCCCTGCGTACCCCCCAGACCTGACGCTCGCGGCGGCGCACTCCCCTCGGAGTGCGCCGCGCCCGCATCGCTCTCGCTCGTACGCACAGAGCACGTCCGCCACAGTCAGGCGGAGAGCACGTCCACCACGGTCACGCGCAGAAGTACGCACACCCAGCGGTCACCCGGCAGGCTCCGGTCAGAGCTTCTCCACCGGCGCGTACGCCAGCAGCAGAACCTTCTCTCCCCCGGTCCCGAAGTCGATCTTGACCTTGGTCTTCTCCGCCACCCCGTCCACCGACACCACCGTGCCCAGGCCGAACGCGTCGTGCGAGACCCGATCGCCGGGATTGAGCGTGGGAATGGTCCGGCCGCCGCTCTTCTTGGCCGCCACCGCCGGCGCGGGCTCGCGACGGGTGGCCGCGTTCCAGGCGGACTTGCCCGGGTCCGTGCGCCAGTCGATGAGCGACCCCGGCACCTCGCTGACGAACCTCGATGCGGGGTTGAACGACGGGGAGCCCCAGGAGCTGCGCACCGCGGCGCGGGTGAGGTAGAGGCGCTGCTGGGCCCTGGTGATGCCGACGTAGGCCAGGCGGCGCTCCTCCTCCAGCTCCTTCGGCTCGCCCAGCGAGCGGACGTGCGGGAAGACCCCGTCCTCCATGGCCGTCAGGAAGACGACCGGGAACTCCAGGCCCTTGGCGGTGTGCAGGGTCATCAGCGTCACCACGCCCTGGCCGCCGTCGGCGTCGGGGATCTGGTCGGCGTCGGCCACCAGCGACACCTGCTCCAGGAACTCCACCAGCGTGCCCTCGGGATTGGCGTCCTCGAACTCCGAGGCCACCGAGATCAGCTCGTTGAGGTTTTCCAGCCGTGACTCGTCCTGCGGGTCCTCCGACGCCTCCAGCTCGGCGCGGTAGCCGGTGGCGATCAGCACCTCCTCGGCCAGCGCGGACGGCGGCATGCCCTCGCCCTTGGCGATCAGCTCCTCGACCAGCGCGACGAACTCCTTGATCGCATTGAGCGAGCGGGTCGCCATGCCGTGCGCCTCGTCCGCGCGCCGCAGCCCTTCCCAGAACGGGATCCGCTCGCGGGTCGCGAACGCCTCGACCATCGCCTCGGCCCTGTCGCCGATGCCCCGCTTGGGCACGTTGAGGATGCGCCGCAGCGACACCACGTCCAGCGGGTTGGCCAGCAGGCGCAGGTAGGCCAGCAGGTCCTTGACCTCTTTGCGCTCGTAGAAGCGCACGCCGCCGACCACCTTGTAGGGCAGGCCGGTGCGGATGAAGATCTCCTCGAAGACGCGGGAGGCGGCGTTGGTGCGGTAGAAGATCGCGACGTCGCCCGCCTTGACGTCGTCCTCGTCGCTGAGCCGGTCGACCTCCTGCGCGACGAACATGGCCTCGTCGTGCTCGTTGTCGGCGACGTATCCAATGATCTTGGGTCCGTCGCCCTGGTCGGACCAGAGGTTCTTCGGCTTGCGTGACTCGTTGCGGGAGATGACAGCGTTGGCGGCGGCCAGGATGTTCTGGGTGGAGCGGTAGTTCTGCTCCAGCAGGATGGTGCGCGCGTCGGGGTAGTCGCGCTCGAACTCCAGGATGTTGCGGATCGTCGCGCCACGGAAGGCGTAGATCGACTGGTCCGCGTCGCCGACCACGCACAGCTGCGACTGGTCGGCGCCGGAGCGGACCAGCTCGCCGTCGGAGGTGCGCAGCTCGGGACGGCCCACCAGCTCCCTGATCAGGATGTACTGGGCGTGGTTGGTGTCCTGGTATTCGTCGACGAGGACGTGCCTGAACCGCAGCCGGTAGTGCTCGGCGACGTCAGGGAAGAGCTGGAACAACGTCACCGTGTTCATGATGATGTCGTCGAAGTCCATCGCGCCGGCCTCGGTGAGCTTGAGCTGATAGCTCTTGTAGGCCTGGGCGAGCGTCTTCTCCAGGTGGGAGCCCGCCCGGTCCATGGCGGTCTCGTAGTCGATCAGCTCGTTCTTGAAGTTGCTCACCTGGGCGGAGAACGACCTGGGCGGATAGCGCTTCGGGTCGAGCTCCATCTCCCGGCAGACCATCGCCATCAACCGCTGCGAGTCGGCCTGGTCGTAGATGGAGAAGCTGGAGGGGAAGCCGAGCCGCTTGGCCTCGCGCCGCAGGATCCGCATGCAGGCGCTGTGGAACGTCATCACCCACATCGCCTTGGAGCGCGGCCCGACGAGCTTGTCGATGCGGTCCTTCATCTCGCGGGCGGCCTTGTTGGTGAAGGTGATCGCCAGGATCTCGCCCGGATGCACCTCCCGCTCGGCCAGCAGGTAGGCGATGCGGTGGGTGAGCACCCGCGTCTTGCCCGAGCCCGCCCCCGCCACGATCAGCAGCGGGCTGTCATAGTGGATCACGGCCTCGCGCTGCTGCGCGTTGAGGCCATCGAGCAAGGGGTGGTCAACAGGGACTCGGGTCGGCACCCACCTAGGTTATGACCCCTCACCGACAAACGGTGCCCGGAATGCCGACGCCGACGCGCTCGTTGTGCCAACGACCATCAGGGAGGAATGACCATGCTGCCCGAGAGTGAGATCGACAGGGTGCTCGTCGTGTCCGCGCACCCGGACGACGCCGACTTCGGGTCCGCCGGGACCGTCGCGCTCTTCGGCGAAAGAGGCGTCAAGGTGACGTACCTGATGGTCACGGACGGCGACGCGGGCGGCAACGAACGCACGCTCGACAACTCCGGCATGGCCGAGCTCCGCAGAGCGGAGCAGATCGCGGCGGCCAAGTGCGTCGGCGTCACCGACCTGCGCTTCCTCGCCTATCCCGACGGCGCCGTGGTCGCCTCGCTCGAACTGCGCAAGGCGATCACCAGAGTCATCCGGCAGGTACGGCCGGACCTGGTGATCACCCACCACCCCGACCGCAACTACCAGTTCATCGCCCCCAGCCACCCCGACCACCGCGCGGTGGGCGGCTGCACCCTGGACGCCGTCTATCCGGACGCCCGCAACCCCTACGCCTTTCCTGAGCTGCTGCTGGAGGAAGGCCTGGAGGCATGGACCGCCCGCGAGGTCTGGCTGGTCGGCGGCTCGACGCCCAACCACTACGTGGACATCACCGACGTGATCGACCGCAGGCTGGCGGCGCTGCAGTCGCACGTCAGCCAGGTCGCGCACGTCGAGGGGTTCGCCGACTTCATCAAGGGCCGCTCCGCCGCCTGGGCCGAGCGAGCGGGCTTCGCCGAGGGCCGTTACGCCGAGGGCTTCCAGGTCGTCGCCACGGCTTGACACAGCGGTCGGCCGACAGCGACCGTCAGGGCACGGATCCGGGCGGCACCACCCACAGCGACGGCTGCCCGGTGATCTCGGAGATGCGATCGAAGTCCCGGTCGTAGTGCAGGACCGTGGCACCGTGCACTTCGGCGCAGGCGGCGATCAGCAGGTCCGCCGGGCCGATGCCGCGATGCTGCGCAGCCCCTACCAGCTGCTCCTGGACTTCATACGCCCGCTTGTATACGTGGTCCCCCACGGAAAACTGGATCACCTGCTGCTGCGCACGGCGAATGCGCTGGAAATGAGCGGGATCACGAGCGCTGTAACAGACCTCGAGATCGATGATGGGGCACGTGGCGACGACATGAGCCGCGTACAACGGATGGAGGGCCTTGGCCACCACCTCGCTGGTGCGGATGCGCGCCAGCGCGCTCTTGTCCAGGAGATAGATCACTCCTGTAGTCGCCACGCATGCTTCATGACCTCCGGATCCAGGAGATCCGGACTCCCCTCCGTCCGCCAGAACTCGAACGCCTCGATCGCGCTCTCCCTTTCCTTGTCGCGGTCGAGCACCGAACGCAGGGCCGTGTGCACCGTCTCCCTCATGTTGCCCGTGCCCAGCCTGTCCTGGACGGCCTGCAGGAGCTCCTTGTCGATGTCGATAACGGTCCGCATGGGACATCACCTCCGTACCTCCAGCGTATATCACGGCTCGTGATCTTGATATACGCACTCTTCGTAATTCTCTCATCACGAAGAGGCGCAACGGAGACGCTAGGGCAGCCGGAAAGCCGTAAAGACCAGTGACTTCGGAAGAGTGGAAACGGTCTCCATCCGAGACGGACATCTCTTATCCAGTGGCGGAATTCGAGCAGGTCAAGCCAGACAACCGACAGCCGGCCCCGTCGCCGTGGCAACAGCCGTGGCCGTGGCGGTGGCCGTCACCATCGCTGGCGGGCCTCCTCGGCCCACCCGGTCAGGCCGTCGAGGTCGATCCAGGCGCCGTCGTCGGCCTGCGCCCGGCCGCTGAAGCAGCCGAAGCACTGGTGCGTCTCGGAGCCCACGACGCCCAGCTCAGTACGGGCGACCCTCTCGTGGAACGGCGTGAACTCCGCCTCCACCCGGTCCCCCGTGATCCGCCACGGCCGCAACCAGTCGTCGCGGTCGTAGTGCCACGCCAGCTCCTCGCCGATCTTGTGCAGCCGCCCGTCGACGAAGAGCGCGTTCTCGGTCATACCGGTGCCCTCGGTCCACTTCCCGCCGAGCTGGATCGCCCTCCCGGGCGCGCTGCCCGCCGCCCAGTTCCACACCATCCGGTACGGCCACCGCCCCCGGCCGTGGTCGAGCACCGCGAACGAGTCCTCCTCGCGCACCAGGTGCTCCGCCGAGTCCAGCACCAGCCGCCCGCGCACCGGCCGCCCGACATCCTTGACCGTGTACTGGAACAGGCGCGGCCCCCACGGCACCACCACACCCAGCGACTCGTGCCCGTCCGGCAAGGACATCTCCAGGTCCACCTCGACGCCCGGCGCCACGGCCCGCAGGGTGGTGCCGCCGGGGCTCTGCCGGATGTCGATGGCCAGGCTGCCGCCACGCGCGCGGGCCGTGCCCTCGCCGCTGCGGTCCGGCATGACGGTGCCGCGCGCCAGCGGCACCACGGCGTCCTTCGACACCTCCGCCCCGGTGGCGCGGTCGAGCACGTAGATGCCGTGCACGCCCGCGTAGTCGATCGAGGACGCCACGATGCCGATCACGTGCGCGGGGGTGACGACGCCCCAGTATTCCCACCGCTTGGTCCGCCCCCAGCCTCGCAGGTTGGCCCGATGCAACGGCCGCCGCGTCCAGCCGACCGCCTCCGGATCGAGCCGCCCATCGGGCAGACACAGATCGACGGGCACGCTGATCTCAGGCTCGGCAGTCCGGGAGCTCACTCGCCACCACCCCCATCACTCCTCGCCACCAGAACCCGGCAGCACACTCGATAAGGCCCCATTCACCACAAAGCCGACGGCAGCCTACTGGCCACAACCCTCACACCGACACCCTCCCGGCAGCTCCCTGCCGAGCAAAGCCCTAGATGGTCTCCGCACCCCAAAAGCCCGACGACAGCTCACTGAGGACGCATCTCGACCGTTCCCGCCGCGGCAAAGCCCGACGGCAGCTCACTGAGGACGGGCCTTGTCCGTTTCTGCAGCCGGGAAGCACGAAGACACCTCATTCGGGGCGGGGCTTGGCTGTTTTTGTCGCTGCGAGGCGGGCGAACAGGTAGCCCAGGGAGTTGGTGGCCAGGTGCAGCATCGAGGGGGCCAGGAGGCCTCGGTGGCGGCGGAGTTCGCAGAAGAGAACGCCTGCCGCCGCCGTGGACACCACGCTGCCCGCCACCACCCGTGCCGTGTCCAGGTGCCCTGGTGACTCGCCCGCCGTGAGTGCCCCGAGTGCCGGGTTGGCGCGGGCCATGTCGATGGCGGGCAGGATGTGCCACAGCCCGAACAGCGCCGACGACACGGCCGTGGCGGCGGCGGTGCCGTGGGTCCGGCGCACCATGCCGTACAGCGCCCCACGGAAACCGACCTCCTCCAGCAGGACCGTGCCGAACGGGACCTGGATCAGGGCCTCCTCCAGCACCCGCGCCCGCGTCAGCGACAGCGCCCGCTCGTCCTGGAAGAAGGGCCGGGTACGGGGCACGTTGATGCCCACGGTGTAGACCGCCGCCACCCCCGCGGCCAACACCCCGCCGGTCACCGCCCCCTTACGCCCGTGCTCGAACCCCAACTCCTTCCACGACAGCCCCGACCGCCGAGCCATCGCCACCAGGGCCGCGGTCGCGGCGGCGGATGTGAGCGGTCCGAGCCTCGGCGTGACCTTGTTGTTGAGCACGTTGGCCGCGACGAGCACGGCGATCGACCGGAGCAGCATGCTTGCACGCTACGTCGCCCCCACCCCGACCGGCACCCCAGACCTCAACCCGATGCCACCACGAGCGCCCGGACCTACGTAGGGGCAGGCTAGGAGGCCGCGGAGTTGCGCCAGCCGGCGGGGAAGCGGGTGCGGCGGCGCTCCTCCGGAGTCAGGCCGCCCCAGATGCCGTCCGTCTCGCCGGCCTTTAAGGCATAGGACCGGCATTCGGTCAGGACCTGGCAGGTGGCACAGACGGCCTTGGCCTGGGCTTCCTGGACGGGCGAGGCCGCGAGCGGGAAGAAAAGCTCGGGGTCGCTGGACTTGCAGGCGCCCCTCCGCAGCCAGCCGATCTCCTCCAAAGGCATACGCCAACGCTATGGCGTCCACATGATCAGTCGCATCATCCTGTGGATTGACACGCATGTACATCCCCAGCGGGGAGACGAGCGGAGTCCGTACGTCATCGTCGGCAGGCGTCCCTACACCGGCCGTACACCGTTATGGCGGCGTACGGCCGGAAGTAGGACGTTGTTGGACAAGTCTGCGGACGGACGCCAGCGGGCGCGGTGGACGCCAGCACGCGGGGGGATGTCAACGGGGAGTGGATGCCGGCGGGCGCGGGTGGGTGGCGGGGCGGGTCAGCAGGCGGAGACGCCGCGGGTGTAGCCCGTTGCGAAGGACTGTTGGCGCTGTTCGGCGGTGCCGTGGGCGGCGGGGTTCAGCCAGTCGTCGGTGGGGTCACCCGCGGCGGCCAGGTTGAGGAGGAGTTCGTCCTCGTCCCCCGGCTCGGCGGTCAGGGCGCCGGAGTCGATCAGGGCTTTGAGGGTGCCGCCCGCGTAGCAGTCGGCCTGGAGCTCGATCTGGACGTTGAGCCGGAAGCCGGTCTGGAGCTGGGACTGTACGGCGTGGCCGAACTCGTGCGGGATGATCAGGTAGACCGAGCCGTCGCCCATCTCGCTCCACAACCCCTCCATCCAGGCCCGGTCGTAGGCGATGAAGTGGCCGGCGGGGCAGTAGAAGGCGTTGTTGGGCACGGCGGGCTCTCCGCCACAGCTCGGGCCGGACTCTCCCGAGTAGGGGACAAATCGGGAAACAGGCTGATAAGTCCGCCCCAGCGCGGCGAACTGTTGCTTCCAGAACTCCTCCGTCAAGGCCCTGGCACCCCGTACGTCATCCTCGAACGAGTCGGCGCCGCCCACGTCCCTCGACGGCGCCTGGACGAGCCCGCACCCGCCGAGCAGCATCGTGAGCACCGCGACGAGCAGCACCACGCGTGGCAAGGGCCGTCCAAGGCGAGGAGAAGGAGGAGACGTCGGGTCGTACAGGGGCACCGGGGGTCGTGTCACGACTTCAGACTGCCCACGTGTGCACAGGCTCATTCGTGTGCATGCGTTCGATGTACTCCAGCGTCATCGCGCGCAGCGCCTCGTGCCGGTCGCCGCCGAGCGCGCGCACCTTGTCCACCTGCCAGGTCGCCCCGGTGCGGCCCGTCAGGCAGCGGCCCTCGATGACGCCGAGCAGCCTGTCGGCGACGGCCCCGTCCACTCCCCAGCGGGCCAGCCCTTCGTGCGCCATGGGCAGCAGGCGGCGCAGGATCAGCTCGGCGGCGGGGACCTCCCCCATGCCGGGCCAGTACAGACGGGCGTCCAGGCCGTGGCGGGCCGCGCTGGTGAGGTTCTCCTCGGCGGCGGCGAACGACATCCGGCTCCAGATCGGCCGCTCGGCATGCGGCAGGACGCTCATCAGGCCGTAGTAGAAGGCGGCGTTGGCGACGACGTCCAGCACCGTCGGGCCCGCGGGGAGCACCCGGTTCTCCACCCGCAGGTGCGGTCTGCCGTCCACCACCGCGTACACCGGGCGGTTCCAGCGGTAGATGGTGCCGTTGTGGAGGGTCAGCTCGGGGAGCTCCGGGGTGCGTCCCCGGTCCAGCTCGGTCCGTGGGTCCTCCTCCTCGCACAGGGGCAGCAGCGCCGGGAAGTAGCGGACGTTCTCCTCGAACAGGTCGAAGACGCTGGTGATCCAGCGCTCGCCGAACCACACGCGCGGGCGCACGCCCTGCGTCTTCAGCTCGTGCGGGCGGGTGTCGGTGGCCTGCTCGAACAGCGGGATCCTGGTCTCCCGGTGCAGCTCCCTGCCGAAGAGGTACGGCGCGTTCGCCGAGACGGCCACCTGGGGGCCGGCGATGGCCTGGGCCGCGTTCCAGTGCGCGGCGAACGCCGGCGGGCTGACCTGGAGGTGAAGCTGGAGGCTGGTGCAGGCGGCCTCGGGGGCGAGGCTGTCGGCGTGCGTCTCCAGGCGCTCGACGCCCTCGATCGCCAGGTGCAGATCCTCTCCCCTGGCAGCGAAGATCTGCTCGTTGAGCAGACGGTAGCGGGGGTTGGCCGAGAGCGTGCCCTCGCCGATGTCCTGCTCACGCAGGGTGGGAAGGATGCCGATCATGACCAGGTGGCAGCCCAGGGACCTGGCCCGTTCCTCGGCGTGGTTCAGCCGGGCGCGAACGTCGTTCTCCAGGTGGAACGCGCCGTGGTCGCTGAGGTCCTTGGGCTCGACGTTGATCTCGATGTTGAACTGGCCCAGTTCGGTGGCCCAGTCGGGGCGCGCGATCGCGGCCAGCACCTCGGCGTTGCGCATGCACGCCTCGCCGTCCGAGTCCACGATGTTGAGCTCGATCTCCAGCCCGGCCAACGACCGGTCATCCTCGAAGCGGGACTCCCGCAGCATCTGAGCGAAGACATCCAGGCATCGTCGTACTTTTTCCCGATATTTCCGGCGGTCATCCCGACTGAACGCGACAGCCGGCACATCTCTGCCCATACCAGGAAATGTCGCACGCCACGTCCCTCAAGACCAGCCCAGAACCCGCCCGGAACCCGATCCTTGCCCGCTCCTGACCGGCCGCATAGCCGCCCCACCATCCCGGACCCGGCCCGCCTTCACAAGAGCCGGCCCGCCTTCACAAGAGCCGGCCCGCCTTCACAAGACCCGGCCCGCCTTCACAAGAGCCGACCCAAGAAGCCTCAGCTCAAGAAGCCACGGCCAAGGGCACCGGCTCACACCAGCCGGCGCGCCGTGGCCCAGCGGGACAGCTCGTGCCGGTTGGACAGCTGCAGCTTGCGCAGCACCGAGGAGACATGCGTCTCGACCGTCTTGACGGAGATGAACAGCTCCTTGGCGATCTCCTTGTACGCGTAACCGCGCGCGATCAGCCTGAGCACCTCGCGCTCGCGCTGCGTCAGCGAGTCGAGCTCGGGGTCGATGGAGGGCGCCTCGGACGAGGCGAACGCGTCGAGCACGAACCCCGCCAGCCGTGGCGAGAACACCGCGTCGCCGTCGGCCACCCGGCGGATGGCGTCGGTGAGCTCCTTGCCGCTGATGTTCTTGGTGACGTAGCCGCGGGCGCCGCCCCGGATGACGCCGATGACGTCCTCGGCCGCGTCGGAGACCGACAGGGCGAGGAACCGCACCTGGGAGCCCGCGCCGAGCACCCTGCGCAGCACCTCCTGGCCGCCGCCGCCCGGCATGTGCACGTCGAGCAGCACCACCTCGGGCTGCAGCTCGGCGATCGCCTTGACGGCGGTGTCGACGTCCTCGGCCTCGCCCACCACCTGGATCGAGTCGCCCAGCTCGGCCCGTACGCCGGACCGGAACAGCCGATGGTCGTCGACGATCAGCACCCGCGTCATTGCTTGTCCACCTTCATGGTCAACATCACTTCTGTGCCCTCACCCGGTTCGGTGCGCAGTCTGGCGGTGCCTCCGTGGCGTTCCATCCTGCCGATGATGGACTCCCGGATGCCCATCCTGTCGAGCGGCACCGCATCGAGGTCGAACCCCTTGCCCCGATCCTTCACGAAAATCGTGATGGTTTCACCCTCCACTTCCGCGTAGACGGAGATGGACGGGCTCCCAGAGTATTTGGCGGCGTTGACCATCGCCTGCCTGGCCGCCTTGAGGGTGGCCGCGAGCCGGCCGTGGGCGTCGAGGTCGATGTCGCCCACGCAGACCACCTCGATCGGCACGCTGTGCGCGTCCTCCTCCTCCGCGGCGATCCTGCGTACGGCCGCCGCGAGGGTGGCGTCGGCGTCCTGGGCGGGCTGGTAGAGCCAGTTGCGCAGGTCGCGCTCCTGGGCGCGGGCCAGGCGGGTGACCTCCCGCTGGTCGTGCGCGACCCGCTGGATCAGCGTGAGCGTGTGCAGCACCGAGTCGTGCACCATCGCGGCGACCTCGGCCCGCTCCTCCTGCCTGATGCGCTCGCGCCGTTCGAGCTGCAGTTCCTTCCACAGGCCGGCGAGCCACGGCGCGGCGACGACCGCGAGCCCGCCGACCACCACCCCCGTGAGCATCAAGCCCTGGCCGGCCTCCTGGAGCCGGCCCTCCATCACCAGGAAGCCCACCCCGCCCGCGACCACGAGCAGCACGCCGAGCAGGGTGCGCACCCGGTTGCCCCGGATGCTCTTGGTGGCGCCGCTCACCCAGTTCTTGCGGCGCTCGGGGTCGGCCTGCTGCCACAGGATCAGCCCGCCGATGCCGCCCACCGCGAACGGCAGCATGCCGAGCCCTCCCTGGGAGGCGCCGGTCAGGAAGCCGAACGCGAACAGGGCCACCCCGATCGCGGTGAACGCCGACAGCTGGCTCCAGTCACGAGCGGGCGACCGCCCTTCGTACGGCTCCCGTGGCGTGATCATCCAGAGCACCGCGTAGGCGACGACGCCCACCCCGTCGACCACGCTGAGCAGCACGAACACCAGCCTGATCACCACAGGGTCGAGCTTGAGCTGCGTGGCGAGCCCCTGGGCGACACCGCCGACGAGGCGGCCCTGCATGGGGCGCATCATGCGGCGGAAAGGCCTGTCGGCCCGGGGCTCGGCGAGAGTCTTCT
This sequence comes from Nonomuraea glycinis, assembly GCF_035920485.1. Taxonomy (GTDB): domain Bacteria; phylum Actinomycetota; class Actinomycetes; order Streptosporangiales; family Streptosporangiaceae; genus Nonomuraea; species Nonomuraea glycinis. The sequence goes on along the minus strand of NZ_CP109166.1, from coordinate 4,080,972 downwards.
GGTCAGCCATAACATTCACATCGTCACATGTCATGCGGTCGCGGGCATCAGGGAACGACCCCCAGGGTCGGGTCAGGGGTCTCCCGGATGCGGACCACCCGCCGCTGGGTCCACGATGGTGACATGACGCAAGCGCCACCCAGGGAACCGGTCGCTCCCCCCAGCACGCTGCGGCGCAGCAGCGAGGGGCGCTTCCTCATGGGAGTCTGCGCCGGGCTGGGCCGGCACACCGGCATGGACCCGGTGGTGTTCCGCGTCGGCTTCACCGTGCTCCTGCTCGGCTCGGGCATCGGGCTGTTCCTGTACATCGCCGCGTTCCTGCTGATGAAGGAGCCGAACGGCAGGCCCGGCCTGGTCGAGCAGTGGACCCGGCGGGACTTCGACGCCGACACCGTGATGGCGTTGCTGACCGCGGTGCTCGCGGTCGGCCTCGGCCTCAACGTGTCCACGGTCTGGCTCGGCACCGGCACGCTGGTGGTCGGCCTGGTGCTGGCCATCTCGTTGCTGGCCGCGCACGCCCATGGCGTGGATCTGCTCGGGCTGGCCCGGTCCATACCCGAGCGCCTCAACCGCCGGCCCCGGCAGGGTGACCTGGACGATTACGGCGTGCCGGTCACGATGGCACCGCCCCCCGCCGCCCGGCCGTTCCCCGACCCCGCCACGACGGCCCACGCACACGCCGCCCCAGAAGCACCCCCGGTGCCCCCGGTGCCTCCGGTGCCCTCGGTGGCCCCGGAGGCTCCGGAGGCCAGGACGGCGCGGTTCACCACGGCCTCCCCGCAGACCCCGCCGGACGAGGCCGCGCCCGATCGGACGCCCGCCGGCGAGGACGAGATCTCCGCCTACGGGACACTGGCCGCCGACGAGGCCGAGCAGGCGGGAAACCCCCCTTACGAGCCCCGCGCCGACGAGCCGCGCCACCGCCCCGGCCCGTACGACGAGCCGCGCCGCCCCGACCCGTACGACCAGCCGCGCCACCGTCCCGACGCGTACGACGAGCCGCGACGCCGCCCCGACCCGTACGAGCAGCCGTACCAGCGTCCGGTGCCCAGGACGGCGACGCACGCCTCCTACGGCGAGCCGTTCGCGCCGCGCGGCCCGTACCAGCCGCTGGACCCGAGACGGCGGGCCGGCTACTCGCCGTACGACCCCGCGCTGTACGGGCGGCCGGTCAGGCCGCCGCGTGAGAAGCGCCCCAAGTCCTTCATCGGCGCGATCACCATCCTGCTGGCCCTCATCGTTGGAGGAATCGTCGTGGCGGTCCAGGCCGCATCACCCTCGGGAGTGCATCCCACGATCGTCGCCGGCGCGATGCTCGTCACCATCGGCGGCGGTCTGCTCATCGCGGCCTGGTGGGGCCGGGGCGCCGGGCTGGTCGCGGCGGGCACCGTGGTCGCGATGCTGATCGGGGTGGGCCTGATGTTCGGCGGGCTGCCGTCGAAGGTCGGCGCGTCGGTCTGGCATCCGACCAGGGCGGCGGAGGCCGCCAGGCTGTACGACGCGGGCGTGGGCGACGGCAGGCTGGACCTGTCGGAGCTCCGGCTGGAGCCGGGTTCGAAGGTGACGTTCAACGCCTCGATCTCGGTGGGCACACTGACGGTGATCGTGCCGCCGGCGGCCAGGGTGGAGGTGCACGCCAGCAACAAGCTCGGGGACATCCAGGTGGACCAGTCGCTGCGGGGTGGCGTGGACGTCCGGTTCGACAAGGTGCTCACCCCGGAGGTGACGCCGAAGGGCGACGTCGCCACGATCGTGCTGAACCTCAAGGGCGGCGTGGGCGACCTGGAGGTGCGGCGTGGCGCGTGATCTCGACAGGCCGCGCCGATCGCACCGGACCGACTGGATGGCGCTGCTGAGCGGCATTCTCTTCATCGTGCTCGGCATCCTGGTGCTGACGGATTCGATCACAGATCCGCTGGTGATGCTGCCGATCACGGTGGTCGGGCTGGGTTTCGCGGGCCTGGTGGCGATCCTTACGAAGGTGATTCGTAGCAAGTAGCCCTTGACCGGGACAAACTCGGGCGTACGTTGGCGTTGTCCGCCTTTCCCCCTGCTCCTGAGGGAGGACGTATGCCCCGTGTCACCGTCACCGTCGACGGGATCACCTACCAAGAAGAGGTCGAGCCGCGGCTCCTCCTCGTCCATCTCCTACGAGAACGGCTGGGCAAGACCGGCACTCCTGTCGGCTGTGACACCAGCAACTGCGGCGCCTGCACCGTGATGCTCGACGGCAAGAGCGTCAAGAGCTGCTCGGTCCTGGCCGTACAGGCCGACGGCAGCGACGTCGTCACCATCGAGGGCCTGGGCGCCAACGGCTCCATGCATCCGATGCAGCGGGCCTTCCACGAAGAACACGCGCTGCAGTGCGGCTACTGCACGCCCGGCATGGTCATGGCCGCGATCGACCTGCTCAGGGACACGCCTGAGCCGTCCGAGGAGGCCATCAGGCAGGGCCTGGAGGGCAATCTCTGCAGGTGCACCGGATACTGCAACATCGTTCGCGCGGTGCGTCGGGGCGCGCAGGAGATGGGGCAGGCGGTGAAGAGCTCATGACCGAGGTCGGCCGGCCCAGGAAGCGCAAGGAGGACGCCCGGTTATTGACCGGCCGTACTCAGTGGACCGACAACCTGCGGCAACCGGGGATGCTGCATGTGGCGTTCCTGCGCAGCCCGATGGCGCACGCGCGGATCACCCGGGTGGACGTGTCGGGGGCGCGCGGCCTGCCGGGGGTGGTCGCCGCGTTCGGCGGTCAGGATCTCGCCGGGGAGCAGGGCAGCCTGCCGTGCGCCTGGCCGGTGACGGAGGACGTGATCATCCCGGACCACCCGCCGATGGCGGTGTCGGAGGTCCGGTACGTGGGCGAGGCGGTGGCCTGCGTGGTCGCCACGGACCGCTACCTGGCCGCCGACGCGCTGGAGGCGATCGAGGTCGACTACGAGCCGCTGCCCGCGGTGATCGACCTGGCCGAGGCGCTGGCCGAGGGCAGCCCGAAGGTGCACGAGGAGGGCAACAAGGCGTACTCGATGAAGATCACCACCGGTGACATCGACGCCGCCTTCCAGGACGCCCCCGTCGTCATCGACCGGACGTACGTGCAGCAGCGCCTGATAGGCGCGGCGATGGAGCCGAGGGCGGTGGTGGCCACCACCGACGGCGACTCCTTCACGCTGTGGTCGTCCACGCAGATCCCGCACGTGCTGCGGGTGATGCTGGCGCTGACCACCGGCATCCCCGAGCACAAGCTCCGGGTGATCGCGCCGGACGTCGGCGGCGGGTTCGGCACCAAGCTGCAGGTCACCGCCGAGGAGGTGCTCTGCCTGCTGCTCACCCGCAAGCTCGGCAAGCCGGTCAAGTGGAACGAGTCCCGCTCCGAGGGCAACCTCACCGTGCACCAGGGCCGCGGCCAGATCCAGCACATCCGGCTCGCGGCCGAGGCCGACGGGCGCATCCGCGGCCTGCAGGTGGACCTGCTGGCCGACATGGGCGCCTACCTGGTCCTGCTCACGCCGGGGATTCCGCTGCTCGGCGCGACGATGTTCAACGCGATCTACAAGATGGACGCGTACGAGTTCGGCTGCACCGGGGTGTTCACCACGAAGATGCCGACCGACGCCTACCGGGGCGCGGGCCGGCCGGAGGCCACCTTCGGCATCGAGCGGATCATGGACGAGCTGGCGGCCGAGCTGAACGTCGACCCGCTGGAGGTGCGGCGGCGTAACTGGATCAAGCACGAGGAGTTCCCCTACACCACCATCTCCGGCCTGACCTACGACTCGGGCAACTACGAGGCGGCGACCGAGAAGGCGCTGTCGCTGTTCGGCTACGACAAGCTGCGGGCCGAACAGTCCGACCGGCGGGACCGGGGCGATCCGGTCCAGCTCGGGATCGGTGTCAGCACGTTCACCGAGATGTGCGGGCTGGCCCCCTCCAAGCTGCTGGGCGCGGCCCGGTTCGCGGCGGGCGGCTGGGAGCACGGCTCGGTGCGGATGCTGCCCACCGGCAAGGTCGAGGTCATCACCGGCACCTCGCCGCACGGCCAGGGACATGTGACGGCGTGGAGCCAGATCGTGGCCGACGCGCTCGGCGTGCCGTTCGAGGACGTCGCGGTGGTCCACGGCGACACCGCGATCTCGCACAAGGGCCTGGACACCTACGGCTCGCGCTCGCTGGTCGTCGGCGGCGTCGCGGTGCTGCAGGCGTGCGAGAAGGTCAGGGAGAAGGCCCGCAGGCTGGCCGCGCACGCGCTGGAGTGCTCGCCCGAGGACCTGGACTTCGCCGAAGGCGCGTTCACGGTGCGGGGCACCGACTCCCGGCGGACGATCCAGGAGCTGGCGTTCGCCGCGTTCACCGCGCACGACCTGCCCGACGGGGTGGAGCCCTCGCTGGACTCGGACGCCACGTTCGATCCGGACAACTACTCCTTCCCGCACGGCACCCACCTGTGCGCCGCCGAGGTGGACACCGAGACGGGCCTGGTCAAGATCCGCTCGTACGTGGCGGTCGACGACATCGGCAAGGTGGTCAACCCGATGATCGTCGAGGGCCAGGTGCACGGCGGCATCGCCCAGGGCATCGCGCAGGCGTTGTTCGAGGAGGCCGTGTACGACGCCGAGGGCAACCTGCTGACCAGCACGCTCGCCGACTACCTGGTGCCGTCGGCGGCGGACCTGCCCGATTTCACCACCGACAGGACCGAGACCCCTGCCACGAGCAACCCCCTGGGCGCCAAGGGCGTCGGCGAGGCGGGCACCATCGCCTCCACGCCGGCCGTCGTCAACGCCATCGTGGACGCCCTGCGGCCGTACGGCGTGCAGGACATCACGATGCCGTGCACGCCCGAGCGGATCTGGCGGGCAGTGGAAGGAGCGCGGCCATGATCCCGGCCCAGTTCGGCTACACCCGTCCCGGCTCGCTCGCCGAGGCGTGCCAGGAACTCGCCGCCGACGAGGAGGCCAAGGTGCTGGCGGGCGGCCAGTCGCTGCTGCCGCTGCTGCGGATGCGGCTCGCCTACCCCACCAAGCTGGTCGACGTGGGGCGCCTGCCGGAGCTGGCGGGCGTGCACGACCGCGGTGACCACGTCTTCATCGGCGCGATGGCCACGCACGACGAGGTGCTGCGGTCCGGCGTGGTCAACGCCGACTGCCCGCTCGTCGCGCTCGCCACCGCCACGGTGGCCGATCCCGCGGTACGGCATCGCGGCACGTTCGGCGGCTCCCTGGCGCACGCCGACCCGGCGGGTGATGTGCCCGCGGTGGTGCTGGCGCTGGACGGCGTCCTCGTCGCCAGGTCGGCCGACGGCGAGCGGGAGATCCCGGCGGCGGAGTTCTTCGTCGACTACCTGGAGTCGTCGCTGCGGCAGGGCGAGATCCTGGTCGGGGTGAAGATCCCGAAGCTCGGGGCCGGCTGGGGCTTCCACTACGAGAAGTTCCAGCGTACGGCGCAGGCCTGGGCGATCGTGGGCGTGGCCGCGGCGGTCAGGCGCTCCAACGGCGCGATCCAGGAGAGCCGGATCGCGCTGACGAACATGGCTCCGACCCCGGTGCGGGCGCACGCGACCGAGACCGCGCTGGCGGGCATGGACCTGGGCGGCGAGGTACGGCAGGCGTGCGCGGAGGCGGCGGCGGACACCTCTCCGCCGGGCGACCTGCACGCTCAGCCTGACTATCGCCGGCACCTGGCCCGGGTGCTGACGCATCGGGCCGTGCGGAAGGCCGCCGGGTCGGTCTGATCCGGTTCACGTGGGGGCGCACCTCTTTCGGGGCGCCCCCACGACACGTACGCTCGCAACCAGCGGGAAGGAGCGGATCGATGGCGATGCGGTTCGAGCACGAGTTCACTGTCCCGGTTCCGATCGAGCAGGCGTGGGCGGTGCTGCTCGACGTCGAGCGGGTCGCGCCGTGCCTGCCCGGGGCGGCGCTGGACGTCTTCGAGGGCGAAGAGTTCACCGGCAGGATGAAGGTCAAGGTCGGTCCGATCACCGTCACCTATCGGGGTTCGGCCACGTTCGAGGATGTCGACAAGGACGCGCACACGCTGACCCTGCGGGCGTCGGGCAAGGAGGCGCGGGGTTCCGGCACGGCGGCGGCCACGGTCAAGGCGCGGCTCACCCCGGGTGACGGCTCGACGGCGGTGGCCGTGGAGACCACGTTCAACGTGACGGGCCGGCCCGCGCAGTTCGGGCGCGGGGTGATGGCCGAGGTCGGGTCGAAGCTGATCGACCGCTTCGCCGTCAACCTCGCCGAGTTACTCGCCGAGCCCGTCCCCGAGCCGCCCAAGGACGAGGCACCCAAGGACGAGGCGCTCAAGGACGAGCCGGATCGTCATCTGGCCGCCGTGCCCGAGCCGGAAGTCCGCCCGTCAGGCACGACCCGCACCTCGCTGACGCCCGACGAGGAGGCGCTCAACCTGCTGGAGATCGCCGGCCGGCCGCTGCTCAAGCGGGTGGCTCCGGTGCTCGGCGGGCTCGCGGCGCTGCTGCTCCTCGGCTGGTTGATCCGCCGGCTCACCCGCTGATTTTCGGCAAAAAGCCCATCAAGTACGGACACACACGCTGAACTGAGGGAATGCCACCCCCATGACACTCGGGGGGATGGCATGCCGATCTGCACCGTCGTCGTGATCACCTACAACGACGCGCCCCGTCTGCCCAGGGCCGTACGTTCGGTCCTGCGCCAGTCGCTGCGCGACCTGGAGGTGATCGTCGTCGACGACGCGAGCACCGACGAGACGCCCCGCGTCGCCGCCGAGCTCATGGAGAGCGACCCCCGCGTGCGCTACCTGCGCAGGCCGGCCAACAGCGGCGGCTGCGGCGCGCCCAGGAACGACGGCCTGGACGCGGCCGCCGCCCCCTACCTCATGTATCTCGACAGCGACGACGAGCTGCCCCGGCACGCCTGCAAGAGCTTGCTCACCGAGATCGAGCGGACCGGCGTCGACTTCGTGTCCGGCCAGATCTCCCGGCTGTACGAGTCCAGCGGGCGGCTCAAGCCGTACTATCCGACGCTGTTCGCCAGGCGGCGGGTGGTGGCGGGCATCGGCGAGGAGCCCGAGCTGTTCCTGGACTCCTTCACCACCAACAAGCTCTACGACGTGCGGTTCCTCAGGGACGGCGGGCTGCGCTTCCCCGAGGACATCCACTACGAGGACCACCCCTTCTCCACCGAGCTGTACGCGCGGGCCCGCCGGTTCGCGGTCGTGCCCTGGGTCGTCTACCACTGGCGGCGGACCCCTGGCGGCACCTCCATCTCGCTCAGCATCAAGGAGATGGACAACGTGCGCCACCGGGTCATCGCGGCCCGGCGCAGCGACGACATCCTGCGCGCCCACGGCCTGGCCCACCTGGTGCCCGCGCGTCAGTTCCGCTTCCTGCACCAGGACCTGCGGGTCTACCTCAACCCGCTGCCCACCAGGGACCGGGTCTGGGTGAAGGAGTTCGCCGCGATCGTCAGGCCGTACCTGGAGGGGATCTCCCCCGAGGTGTTCGACCGGATCGACCCGATGGCCCGGGTCTGCGGCCATCTCATCCTCGCCGACCGGGTCGACGACCTGCGCGTCGCGGCGGGCTCGCTGACCGGGTCGAGAGCCGCGCCGCGCGCCGCGGTCCGGATCCACGACCGCACCTACTGGGGCACCACGGTCTCCCCCGGCATGGACATCACCGATCTGGGCCTGGCCGAGCTGCCGTTCTCGGCCGCGCGGCTGCGGCACGAGGTGGCGGAGCTCGCCCGGGACGGCGACCAGGTGAGGATGACCGTGCACACCTACGACCCGTTCGGCGCGCTGCCCGTGGACTGGCAGGCGTTCCTGCGGGTCGGCGGGAAGCGGATCCCGATCCAGCCGCAGGCGTCGGGCGAGGGCGGCTACGTCAGCGAGGTCACCTTCACGCCGGCGGGGAAGTGCGACCCGCGCATCGGCTTCACCCGCCTGTCCGACGGCCACACCACCACCGACCGGCTGCTGGTCGACCCGGCCATGGAGCCCGTCGAGCTGCCGGGCGGCACGGTGCGGGCCGAGGGGTACGCGGCCTACCTGTGCGTCCGGCCGAAGACGGCCAGGTCCTCCTTCATCCGCAAGCTCAGGCGAAGGGTGCTGAAGCGGATCGGCACGCCGGCGATGAAGCTGCGCGTCTACAAGGCGCTGATCAAGGTGCTGCCGCCGCGCAGGAACCTGGCCTTGTTCGAATCCGACGTCGGCAAGGGCTGCACCGGCAGCCCGCGCGCCCTCTACGAGGAGCTGCGCCGCCGTGAGCTGCCCATCGAGGTGGTCTGGTCGGTGGCCAGACGACGAGACGACTTCCCCGCGGACGCCCGCCTGGTCCGCCGGGGAAGCTGGGCCTACGTCTGGACCATGGCCCGCGCGGGCTACTGGGTGGACAGTCACGGCTTCCCGCTCGACTACCCCAAGCCGCGCCGTACCCGCTATCTGCAGACCTGGCACGGGCAGGGCATCAAGTCCATCGGCTTCGACGCCCCCGACCTGCGCGCCGACTTCGACAAGCCGCGCGAGCGGTGGCGGGCCGCGGTGGCCCGCTGGGACGCGCTGGTGGCGCCGAGTGCGGAGTTCGCGCGCTGCTTCCTGCCGTCCAACGGCTACACCGGCAAGGTCTACCGGTGCGGCACGCCGCGCTGCGACGCGCTGCTGCGCGGCGAGGTCACCGACGACGTCCGACGCCGGCTGGAGATCCCGCAGGACCGCAAGATCCTGCTGTACGCGCCCACCTACCGCGACCGGGCCAAGGGCAGTGGCCGGTCGGTCCGGGCGGACCTGGCGCTGATGGCCAGGGAGCTGGCGGGCGAGTGGGTGGTGGTCCTGCGCACCCATCCGGTCGAACGGTTCGAGCCGCCGGAGCACCTGCGGCACTTCGTCCGCCCGGCCGGGTCCTATCCCGAGATCAACGACCTGATGCTGACCTCCGACGCGCTGCTGACGGACTACTCCTCGGTGATGTGCGACTACGCGCTGACCGGCAAGCCCATGCTGTTCCTCATCGACGACTGGGACGACTACCGGCTGTCGGAGCGCGGCGTCTACCACGACCTGCCGTCGATCGCCCCCGGCCCGTGCGTGACCACCACCAGGGAGCTGATCGGCAAGCTGCGCGACCTGCCCGCCGTGCACGACTCCTACGCCGACCGGTACGCCGCCTTCCGCGAGCTGTGGTGCGCCGACGAGCGCGGCGACGCGGCGCACCGGATCGTGACGGACTTCTTCACCGGGAGCGAGCGGTGAACGTCGTCTTCACCTGCCTGGACGCCGACACCCTCGGCGGCATCCAGCAGGTGACGCATACGCTGGCCCAGGGGCTGGCCGGGCGCGGGCACGAGGTGCACGTCATCGGCCTGCACCGGTCCGCCGCGCCGTTCCACTACGTCGACGAGCCCCGCTACCGGCGGCACCTGATCAGCCGGAGCCCGGTGCGCCCGCAGGGACTGCTGGCCCGCCACCGGCTGAAGGAGCTGCTCGGCCCGATGCGGCCGGGGTACGCGGTGCTGACCTCACCCTCGGTGGTGACCCGCCTGACGGGCCTGCTGCCCGACGCCCTGCGGCCGATCGGCCACTACCACGGCTCGTACGAACACGCCCGCGGCTGCTGGCACCTCGGCTCGATCAGAAAGCACTACCCCGGCCTCGACCAGGCCGTGTTCCTCAGCGACGACGACGCGCGGCTGTTCGCCGAGCACGCCCTGCTGCCCAACGCCTGGGCGCTGCCCAACCCGCTGGCCGCCTGGCCGGACCGGACCTCACCCCTGACGACGCCTCGCGTGCTCGGCGTGGGCCGGCTGGAAGGCGTCAAGCGGTTCGACCGGCTGATCAGCGCCTTCGCCCGATCCGGCGCGCCCCGGCCGTGGCAACTGCACCTCATCGGCGACGGCGGCGAGCTGGACCGGCTGCGCGCGCACGCCGCCCGCGAGGGCATCGTGGACCGGGTCGTGTTCCGGGGCCGGGTGCCCGCCGCGCTGATGCCCGAGGAGTATCTGGACGCCTCGATCCTGGCGGTGACCAGCGAGCACGAAGGGCTGCCCGTCGTGCTGCTGGAGGCGGCCGCGCACGGGGTGCCGGCGGTGGCGTTCGACGTGTCGGGCGGCGTCAGGTCGGCGGGCCCGGTGCTGGTCCCGCCAGGAGACGTGGACGCGTTCGGCGCCGAACTGGCCCGGCTCACCGGGTCGGCGCGGGAGCGGCGGCGGGTGGGCGCCGCCGCTCGGGCCGGAGCCGCGGCGTTCCGGCTCGACCCCGTCCTCGATCGCTGGGAGTCGCTGTTCCAGCACATCGAGCGCTGAGCGTTCCAGCACGTCGATCGCAGAGCGTTCCGTCACATCGAGCGCTGAATGTTCCAGTACGTCGAGCGCTGAGTCACCCGGCTCGCTCGGCCAGCTCCGGCGACTCGTGGCGCTGCTGCGGCACCCCGGCGAGCGCCCGCTGGCCGGTGGTGAGCATGGCCGCCACCGGGCTCGGCTCGCGCAGCCGGTTGAACCGGTCGCGCATGGCCTTGCGCATCCGGCCGGACCGGCGCTTGTTCATCGTCTTCTGGCAGAGCGCGAGGTGCTCCTTGGTCGCCGGCGCCGCCCCGGTGAGCTCATAGCCGTGGGCCTCCAGCCGCTCGCCCAGGACGTGCTCGCAGAGCGCGATCTCCCAGGCGTCCAGGCGCTTGGCCCAGCTGCCGACCCGGCTGCGGGTGACCTCGCCGTGCGTGTTGCTGTGCCAGACCTTGTGGACGGGCACCGCGATGCTGGCCGCCTCGCGCGGCGAGACCATGGACGGCGCGAAGTCCTCGCCGAGGAACGCGCAGAGCTTCTTCAACTCGGTCGAGGGATCGTCGGTGAGGTGCTCGTAGCGCAGCTCGAAGTAGCTGTCCTGGGGCAGCGTCCGCCGCAGCCGGTCACCCGCGTCGATGGCCTCGGCCCAGGTGGAGACGGCGTGGAAGGAGTCGTGCGTGTACCACGGCATCTCCTTCAGCGAGGCCACGCAGTCGCGGCCGTCCCTGATCAGGTGGATGAACTGGGCGTCGGGGAAGAGCCTGAGCAGCAGGTCGGTGTGCTTGACGTAGCTGGGCCGCTTGTCGCCCCAGCGCGGCTTGCCGAACCGCTCGGCGTACATCCGGAACGCGGTGCCGATCACCGAGCCGAGCGAGCCGGGGCCGTCCACGGCCTGCTGGACGAACTCGTGCTTGTCGATCTTGAGCTCGCGGAACTTGGTGCTGCGGTCGGTCGCGATCCACTCGGCCAGCGAGCGCCGGCACGAGACGTCCCGCAGGTCGCCGAACGAGCGGCGCCGATAGTAGGCGGGCATCAGGAACCGCGTCTCCGGCGGCACCGCGAGCCGCGGGTGCGAGTGGAGCATGAGCTGCAGCATCGTGGTGCCGGAGCGCGGGCAGCCAATGACGAATACTGGCCGATCGGACATGTCGAACCCCCGAAAACTTAGACGAGAACGTGCTCTCGGCTCCTCTGGGGCACCTCGTGCCTGCGCGTGAAGAGCCACAACCGGTGGACAAGGAAGATCTCGTTGGCGAGCAGCAGAACACTGGCCACCACCGAGATCGGGATCAGCGCCGCCGCCCCGATGAGCGGCGCGATCACGAACACCGCGGCGTGGAACTCGATGCCGCTGATGAGATGCGAGCGGACCCGGCGACGGGCCAGGAACCTGTTGAGCCGCCGCAGGAAGGACGGCATCCGCCGGACCGGCCGGCCCTGCCGCGGCGCCGGCACCAGACCGTCCAGCTCCGCCTCGGCCCGCCCCTCCTTGATGACCTCGCGGACCCGCTTCATCTGCGGCGCGTTGACGTACCTGAACAGGTCCAGCACGGCCAGCGCCGCGCCGAGCACGATGTAGCCGGCGTCCCCCGTCAGCGTGTACTGCCCGTAGGCGAGACCCGCCGCGCACAGCACCACCCTGACCCGGTCACCGACGTAGTCCAGCCAGAGGCCGAAGGGCGTCCCCGTGCCCTTGAGCCTGGCCACCTTGCCGTCGACGCAGTCGATCATGAAGCTCAGGTAGAACAGCACCGCCCCGGCCGCCAGCCGGTCCGTCGCCAGGAACACGGCCGAGACCAGGCCGAGGAGCAGCGAGAAAACCGTGAGCTCGTTCGGCGTGATCCGGGTGCGGTTGGCGACCACGAGCGCGACCCGGCAGGCGACCGGATCCACGAAGTACACGGTCCACCAGGAGTCTCTCCGCTTGCGTGTCTCGTGGACGTCATCGAGCGAATAGGTCCTCATGGACTACAGCATGGCCACGAGTCGCGTTTGAACTATTACTCTCTGGAACTACTGGGGGATGTCCATGCCTCTTCTTGACCATCCCGCCACCGAAAGCCGCCAAGTCCGCTTGTTCTCGGCATCCCGGAACACCGCCTTCAGCACGAGCCCCCGCGTCTCGGTGCGCGCGTTCAGCCGCCAGGTCGGGCCGCCGCCTTCGAGCCGCCGGGGATCGACCGTGGTCACGAAGCCGTGGCTGCCCGCCCGCTTCACCTCCAGCGGCACCTTGCGCTTGCCGGAGGAGAGCCACAGGTTCAGCCGGTCCGGCCCCCGTTTGACCCGGTGGATCGCCACCTGCCCGCGCAGCACGAACTCCGTGCCGGTCCACTCGCACTTCTCGACGGTGGCCAGCAGCTTGAGCTCCGCCTGCGCGTCGTACACCTCGCGCGGGATCGCGAGTCTGCGGTTGCGGAAGTACGGGTAGTCGCCGTACCACTTCGTCTCCCGCCACCCGCGCGGCACGATGCGGGTGCCGTCGGTGGCGGCTCGGCGGAAGTTGCGCACCCGGCGCAGCTCCTTGATCAGGCCGCGCCGTACCAGGTGGAGTTCGAGCCGCCGCAGGGACGGCGCGGCGGCGAGCGCGCCGGGGGTCAGCTCGGCCAGCCACTGCCTGGCCAGGTCGAGCACCGGCCCGGCGTCCACGCCGCCCTCCAGCGCCTGGAACAGGAACAGGATGTCCTTCTCCAGCACCAGGCTGTCGAAGGCGTCCGTCAGCTCGGGCGCCGTGTCGTCGAGGAAGGCGCGCACGGACCGGATGGCGGCCAGGCGTTCGGCCAGATTGGCCAGCTCGGTGCGCCGCTGGGTGATCGACACCTCGCCGACGTCGCGCCTGCGCCAGTGGTAGACCACGTCGTCCAGCACGTCCACGCTCGTGGCCAGGACATGGGCGCGCATGGCCACCGGCACGTCCTCGTAGATCCCGGCGGGAAACGTCAGCCCGCGCCGGCGCCAGAAGTCCGCCCGGTAGACCTTGTTCCACACCGTGCGGTCCCTGACCAGCGAGTGCCTGTCCATGATGTGCGTGCAGAGCACCCGCCGCCTGAACACCTTCTCGTGCAGCGTCGACGGCCCCGGCTCGCCGTCCTCGATCCGCAGCACCGCGCCGCACGCGAGGTCCGAGCCGGTCTCCTGCAACGAGGAGACGAGCAGCTCGTACGCCGAGGGCGGCACGACGTCGTCGGCGTCGGCGAAGGCGAGGAAGGGAGCGCGGGCATGCCGCACGCCCAGGTTGCGGGCCGGTCCGGGACCCTGGTGCGGCTGGTCCAGCAGGGCGAAGCGGGAGTCGCGGGCGGCGAAGTCCTCGGCCAGCCGCCGGCCGCCGTCGGCCGAGCCGTCGTCGACCATGATGACCTCGAAGTCCTCCATCGTCTGGGCGGCCAGCGACTTCAGGCATTCGGCCAAGTACGGCTCCACGTTGTAGATGGGGACGACGATGCTGAGCAGGGGGATCATGCCGCACGCTCCTTCGTTCACCGGATCGGATGAGGGCAGGATGCCTCGACGGTCCCCCGGGGATCCGATTCTTTACGCTACGTTGTGCATGGGATCGAACGCGGTACGTAAGGAGGGGCGGTGCTCAGAGGCGTCGAAGAGCACGAACTCCCCGCGATGCGGCGCTGGCGCAACCACCCGCGGGTGCGGGCGTCGAGCTTCACCACCCACACCATCACCAAGGCCGAGCACGCCCGCTGGTGGGCCACGGTCAAGGACGACCCGGCCAGACGGGTGCTCATCTACGAGCACCGGGGGGCCGCCGCCGGCGTGGTGTCCTTCTCCGGCCTGACCCCCGGCGGGCAGAGCGCCGACTGGGCCTTCTACCTCGACGTGGCCGGGCTGGAGCACTCGGGCGAGCTGCTGGCCGCCTGGATCGGGCTGGAGCGGGCGGCCATCGAGCACGCCTTCGGGCCGCTCGGCCTGACCACGCTGCGCGGCGAGGTGCTCGCCTGCAACGAGCCGGTGCGGCGGCTGCACCGCCGGTTCGGGTTCGCCGAGGTCGCCGGTTACCCGCTGGAGCTGGCCGGGCTGCGCCGTGAGGTCGTCGCCGTCGAGCTGACCAGGGAGAAGGACCCATGATCGAGATCGCGGGCCGGGCCATCGGGCCGGGCGAGCCGCCGTTCGTCATCGCCGAGATGTCCGGCAACCACAACGGCAGCCTGGAGCGCGCGCTGTCGATCGTCGACGCGGTGGCCGCGAGCGGCGCGCACGCGATCAAGCTGCAGACCTACCGCCCCGACACGATCACCGTCGACGCGGACGGCCCCGCCTTCCGGATCGGCCAGGGGCACGACCTGTGGGGCGGCGAGCGCCTCTACCAGCTCTTCGAACGCGCCCACACGCCCTGGGACTGGCACCAGCCGATCTTCGCCAGGGCCCGCGAGCACGGGCTCATCCCCTTCTCCTCGCCCTTCGACCCCACGGCCGTCGAGCTGCTGGAGAAGCTCGACGCCCCCGCCTACAAGATCGCCTCCTCGGAGATCGTCGACCTCCCGCTGATCAGACTGGCCGCCACGACCGGCAAGCCGCTGATCATCTCCACCGGGATGGCCTCCATCGGCGAGATCCACGCGGCCGTGGCCGCCGCCAGGTCCGCCGGCTGCGACCAGCTCGCCGTCCTGTCGTGCACCGCCTCCTACCCCGCCTCCCCCGCCGAGAGCAATCTGCGCTCCCTCCCGCTGCTGGCCGCCCTCACCGGCGCGGTCACCGGCCTGTCCGACCACACCCCCGGACTCGGCGCCCCGCTCGCGGCCGTCGCCTTGGGCGCCTGCCTGATCGAGAAGCACGTCACGCTGTCCCGGGACGCCGGCGGGGTGGACGCGGCCTTCTCCCTGGAGCCGCACGAGCTCGCGGCGCTGGTCGTGGAGAGCGAACGCGCCTGGCAGTCGCTGGGCGCCCCCGTCCTCGGCCCACGCCCCGGCGAGCGCGAGGGGCTGCGCTTTCGCAGGTCCCTGTACGTGGTGCGGGACGTGCGGGCCGGTGAGCCGGTGACAGAGCTGAACGTACGCTCCATCCGCCCCGCCGGCGGCCTGCCCCCCGATGCCATGACCACCGTGACGGGCCGCCCCTTCACCCGCGACGCCCCCCTCGGCACCCCTCTCACCTGGGACCTCCTCTGACCCTCTCCGGTCAACCGAGGATTCCGAGAAGGGCGTCGGCGACGCGTTCGCGGCCCCGGCCGTCGATCAGGTTCCTGCCGCGCCTGCCGTACTCCTCGCGCAGCGTCGGCGTGGCGAGCAGGCGGGCCAGCGTGGCGACCGCGGCCGGGCCGGGCTCTCGGCCCAGGCCGGCCGCCAGGCCGCCGTGCACCAGTGCTTCGTAGCCGGCCGACTGGTTGTCGGCCACCCAGGTCAGCGCGGTGGGGACACCCAGGTGAAGCAGCTCCCAGCTCGCCGATCCGGCGGCGGTGAGCACCAGGTCCGCCTCGGCCATCAACTCGGGCAACCTGTCGGTCGGCGGGATCACCCGCACCCGGCCCGCCGCCTGGAAGGGGACCGGACTGATCACCGTGGCCTCGTACGGCAGGCCCGTCCGGCGCAGCGCCGCCGCCCAGGCGGGTGCGACGCCGGCGCTGTCGGTGCCGCCGAAGAAGCAGAGCACCCGTGGCACGCACCGCGCCCACGGCGACCGTCGGCAGCGCCGCACGCTGTCCCGCAGCAGCACGTACGACACCCCCGCCAGCCGCTTCCCCCTGCCTGTCGCGGGGAAGGGCCGGTGCTCGGCGCCGAGGTTCTGGTCGAGGTAGAGATCGGCCTCCTGCCCGAGGGAGTCCCCATCGATGATCGCCAGCACCACCGGCCCCCGCCCGCCGACGGCCGCTCCCGTGTCCGGGGCGAGCGTGTAGGAGTCGAGCGCCACCGCGTCCAGACGCAGCTCGCCCACCAGCGCGGCCAGCGGCTCAGGCTCCTGAGGGGCCGCCACCAGCGGCAGCCCTCGGGCGCGTAACTGCTCGGCGGCCCACGGCGAGCCGGACACCTCACCCAGGAAGACCACTTCGACCCCGCGCGCGCACAACTCCTCGGCTAGCGCGACACACCGCACCAGGTGGCCGACGCCGATCGCGGCCCCCGCGTCGCATCGGACCCCGACCCGCTGCCCGCGCCCGCTCCCGGTCACGCGTCCTGCAGGTGCTTCTGGGCGATGTGCGCGTTGAGGCGGCACACCTCCGGCCTGGCCCGCAGCCAGTCCACCAGGGTCCGCATCGGGACGCACCCGTCGCCCAACTCCCCCACCACGCGCGAGATGAGCTGCCAGTCCTCCTCGGTGTCGAGGGTCACCCGCAGGTCGGCGGCCCCCGGCGGATAGGCCAGCCCGAGCAGGCGCGCGTTCCCGGGGTGCGAGTAGACGTAGGAGGTCACGTGGGTGCGATGGTAGGCGTCGGCCTCCTGGTCGGCACGGCGCAGGGCGGCCAGGCCGACGATCTCCACGTCGAGCCCGCGCGGCAGCGTCCCCGCCAGCCCGGTGCTCAGGTAGTCGAGCCCCGGCAGCGCCCGGTAGACCTGCGCCGCCTCCCGGATGATCGCGGGGTCGAGCAGCGGGCAGTCGGCGGTGAACCGCATGACCGCGTCCCCGGTGAGGCCGGCCATCACCTGCACGAACCTGGTGAGGACGTCGTCCACCGGCCCCCGATGGCAGGGCACGCCCAGGGCCAGGCACTCGGCCGCGACCGCGTCGTCCGCCGCCCGCGTCGTGGTGGCCACCACCAGCTCGTCGACCGCCTGCGACTCGCGTACGGCACGGACCACCCACCCCAGCACCGAGCGGCCGCCGAGGTCGCGCAGGACCTTGCCCGGCAATCGTGTGGATCCCATCCGAGCCTGAATGATCCCGACAATGCGCACCGGTGCCCCATTTCCCCGTGTGACTGTGCGTTATGCATTGGTTGCGTTATGCTACCGGCCAGGCTTCTGGCATGTAGCCGTCAGTTCGGGGGACCCCTTGAGCATTCTCAGTGGATCGTCAGTGTTGGTCACCGGAGGCACGGGGTCCTTCGGCAGGGCGTTCATCCGCCACGCGCTCGACTCGCTCGGCGTGCGCAGGCTGGTGGTGTTCTCCCGCGACGAGCTCAAGCAGTACGAGCTCCGTCAGCTCCTCGGCCAGGACGAGCGATTGCGCTACTTCATCGGCGACATCCGCGACAGGGAGCGGCTGACCCGGGCCATGCACGGCGTCGAGTACGTCGTGCACGCCGCCGCGCTCAAGCAGGTCGACACGGCCGAGTACAACCCGTTCGAATATGTCAGGACCAACATCGCCGGCTCGCAGAACGTGGTGGAGGCCGCCATCGACTGCGGCGTGCGCAAGGTCGTGGCGCTCTCCACCGACAAGGCCTCCAGCCCGATCAACCTCTACGGCGCGACGAAGCTGGTCGCCGACAAGCTGTTCGTGTCGGCGAACCACTACGCCGCCAGCCACGAGACCCGCTTCTCCGTGGTGCGCTACGGCAACGTGGTGGGCAGCCGCGGCTCGGTGGTCCCGTTCTTCCAGCGCCTAGCCGCGCAGGGCGGCGTCCTGCCGATCACCGACAAGCGGATGACCCGCTTCTGGATCACCCTCGACCAGGCCGTCCGGTTCGTGGTCGACTCCTTCGAGCTGATGCAGGGCGGCGAGCTCTACGTGCCGCGCATCCCGAGCATGCGCATCCTCGACCTGGCCGACGCGCTGGCGCCGGGCTGCCCGATCGACGAGATCGGCATCAGGCCGGGCGAGAAGCTGCACGAGGAGATGATCAGCCCCGACGACGGCCGCCGGACGCTGCTCCTGTCCGACCGCTACGTGGTGCAGCCGACGATCGCGGACTGGGGCTACGTGCCACCGGCCGGCGGCGAGACGCTGCCCGAGGGGTTCGCCTACCGCTCCGACGCCAACGACCTGTGGCTGTCGGTCGACGACCTGCGCGCCATGGTCCCGGCCGGCGCCTGATGCTCCCCTACGGGCGGCAGTCCATCGCCGAGGACGACGTCCGGGCGGTGACCGAGGTGCTGCGCGGCGACTGGCTGACCACCGGCCCCGCGGTCGACCTGTTCGAGGCGGAGCTGGCCCGGTGGACGGGCGGCGTGCCGTGCGTGGCGGTCACCTCGGGCACGGCGGCCCTGCACGTGGCCTATGTGGCGGCCGGGGTCAGGCCGGGCGATGAGGTGATCACCTCGCCGCTGACGTTCGTCGCCACGGCCGCCACCGCCGCGCTGCGCGGGGCCCGGGTGGTCTTCGCCGACGTCCAGCCCGACACCGGCAACCTCGACCCGGACGCCGCCGCCGCCCTGGTGACCGGCCGGACCCGGGCGATCACCGCCGTGGACTACGCGGGCCATCCCGCCGACTACGACGAGCTGCGGGCGGTCACCGACCGCTGCGGCGCGGTGCTGATCGGCGACGCCGCGCACTCCATCGGCTCGGCCTACAAGGACCGGCCGGTGGGCGCGCTCGCCGACCTCACCACGTTCTCCTTCTTCCCGACCAAGACCGTGACCACGGCCGAAGGCGGCGCGGTCGCGGCGGTGGACCCCGGCAGGTTCGCCACGGCGGCCCGCTTCAGAAACCACGGCCTGGTCAGGGACCCGGCCGAGCAGCGCGACCCCGAGCACGGCGGCTGGCACCAGGAGGTGCACGACTTCGGCCTGAACTACCGGCTGCCCGACGTGCTCTGCGCCCTGGGCGCCAGTCAGCTGCGGCGGCTGGGCCGCTTCCGTGCCCGGCGTGCCGAGCTGGTCGCCCGCTACAACGCGCTGCTCGCCGGGCTGCCGGGCCTCACCCTGCCCGCCCAGCGGGCCTACACCGCGCCGAGCTGGCACCTCTACCCGCTGCGGATCGGCGACGGCCGCAGGCGTGAGGTCTACGAGCGCATGCGGGCGGCGGGCATCGGCGTGCAGGTCAACTATCTGCCGGCCTACTGGCATCCGGTGTTCGAGGATCTCGGCTACCGGCGCGGCCTGTGCCCGGCGGCCGAGGCCTACTACGCCGAGCAGCTCTCTCTGCCGCTCTACCCCGACCTCACCGACGCCGAGCAGGGCTGGGTCGTCGAATGCCTGGCCGCCATCCTGACCTGACTCAGCAGCGCTCCTGGTCGCAGGCCTGGCCCGCATCCTGAGCGGACTCAGCGTTCCAGCAGCAGCAGGCAGCCGTCGTCGCTCCTGTCGACGAGGAAGCTGCGGCCCTCGACCCGCACGGGTGGCCGATCCTGGGTGCGGACCAGGGTCCGGATCGCCCGTCCCTGGTCGATGACGACCTCCCACCACGACTCCTCGCCGACGGACTCGTCGATGCCGGCGAGCGGCACCCGGGCATGGAACTCGCGTCCCGCCAGCGTCGCCGGGAAGTACATCTCCTCGCCGTCGCTCCTGCGCACCAGCCTGATCACCGGCTCGCCGTCGCCCGGATCCGTCAACTCACCGGAGAAGACCAGGTCACCGCCGTCCACCTGGCACTGCCGTACCAGTGCTCCGGCCCGGCGCAGCCGCAGCCCCCACGCGCCCTTGACGGCGAGCGCGGGGACCAGCCACACCCCCGCGCGGCGGCGCGGCGGCGGGGTCACCGGCGGCAGCCGGCGATCGCCGCGCACCTTGCCCTCCACCCGCAGCCCCGGCCTCCTGAGCCCGACCCACAGATCCCAGTGGCCGAGCCGGGCGAGCTGCGCCGACGTCATCGCCGCCGGGTCGAAGGCGAACCGGAACGGGTACGCGTGCTCCGGCGCGCACCCCCCGTCGGGCAGCTCGGCGCTCTCCCACGCCGGGGACGCGCTCTCCTCCGACAGCGGCACCCGCTCGCCCGTCCTGCGCTCCTCCAGCCACACGCTCACCCGCACCCGGCCCAGCGCGCTCACGTCGAACCGGCCGACACTCACCCGGCCGACGCCGTTCAGCACGCCGCCGCGCCACTCCAGCTCCACCAGCCTGCCCGTGGGGCTCAGCTCCTCCGACACCTCCGACAGGGATCCCGGCAGGGCCGGATGCCGGCCGTACCAGCGCTTGCGCAGCAGCCCCGCGGGGCTGAGCGGGGGGTGCAGGAGGCCGTCGCGCGCCTGTGCGAAGACGTGCGCCACCTCCTCCAGGCGGCGCTGGTGCAGCAGGCGCACCAGCACGCGGAGGGCGAACGGCAGGCTCGTCAGCGCATCCGGCCGGACACCGTCGAGATAGCGGACGGCCAGGTCCACCAGATCGTCGCCGGCGGTGGCGCCGAGGCCGGCGATGGCCTCGACCGCGACCGCCATGTCGATCTCCAGCGTGTCCCGGTCGAACTCCGGCCGCAGCCCGCGCGCCCGCGCGTCCAGCAGCGCGGCCGTCTCCAGCACCGACAGCAGGCGGTCGCGCAGATTGTCCGGCTCCAGACGGCGCTGGGTGATCGAGGCGCCCGGCTCGTCACGCTGGCGCCAGTGGTAGACGACCTTGTGCAGCACGTCCACCGCGCCCGCGCCCACATGGGCGGCGATGGCGACCGGCTGGTCCTCGTACATCCGGTCGGGGAAGCTCAGCCCGAGCGCGTCCCAGAAGGACCGCCGGTAGACCTTGTTCCACAGCATGCGGTCGCGGATCAGCAGGGGGTGGCGGGTGATGTGGGTGCGGGTGGCCGGCTCGGCGAACGCCTCCTTGTGCGCCCACGACGGGATGAGCAGGTTGCGGTACAGCCGCATGACGTTCCCGCAGGCCAGGTCGGAGCCGGTCGATTCGAGCGAGGCCACCAGGCGCTGGAACGCCGCCCGTGGCACCAGGTCGTCGCCGTCGACGAAGGCCAGGTAGCGGCCGCTCGCCTGCCGTACGCCCGCGTTGCGGGCCCGCCCGACGCCGAGGTTGGCCTGCCGGATGAGGCGGATGCGCCCGTCCGCCGCCGCCCTGGCGGCCGCGACGGCGGCGCCGTCGTCGCGGCTGCCGTCGTCCACGCAGATCACCTCGAAGTCCCGGAACCGCTGCGCCGTCAGCGAGTCCAGGCAGGGGCCGAGGTACTTACCGACGTTGTGAAAGGGCACGATCACGGAGAGGACCGGCACGTGAGCTCCTGTTCTTCAGCCGGACAGCAGGCGCATGACCCTGCGGGCCACCTGCCGTGGCCGGGACAGACGTCGTGACAGGCGGTAGCCGAGCGTCCTGCGGTAGGCCGAGGCCTTGCGCTGGGTCCTGCGCAGCTTGGCGCGCGCCCTGACCAGCTCCCGCTCCCGGTAGGTGAGCTTGATCTCCAACCGGCCGATCCTGGCCAGGGCCATGGTGAGCTGGTCGGTCAGGCGGTCGCGGGTTCTGAGGAGGTCGCGGTAGGCGGGGACCGCCTGCTCCCCGGGCCCGCCGAGCTCGGCGTCCAGCTTGCGGGCCAGATCCAGCTCGTCCTGGTCGTACGAGCGTCCGGCCATCCCGCAGAGCGTCAGCGTGAGCTGGTCGGCCTGCAGCGGCCACGGCCACGGGTGGTGATGCCCGGCGGCCAGCAGGCGGACCGCGAAGCGCCACAGAATACGGCAGAGCACCACATCCGGTGCGGGTGACGACTGTGGAGCGGGCGCGGCGCCGATCGCGGCGAACCGCTCGCCGTCCCACACCAGACTGTCGGTCGCGGCCGCCGCGTCCCCGCCCTCCTCCACCCACCCGGCCAGCGCGCCGAGCAACTCCCGCACGGCCCGCACGTCCTCACGGGCACACGCCTCGACGAGAATCTCCTCCACGACCCTCCCCGCCGGAATCGGCCGCACCTCCCCCCCAGGCAACCGCCGCACCCCGACCTGCCCTGTTCCAGCAGAGCCTCGAGGCACGGCCCGCACCGGAGAAATCTCGCGGGTGGCCTGTGCGGGAACCCCGTGAACTGCCGTCTCGTGGGCCGCCCGCGCGGGAATCACCTCATGTACGGCCTGGCCCTCTTCTATCAGGCCGAGCGGTAGGTTCATCGGCTCTGGCGACGCCGGGGGCCTGGTGGCCACGGCGAGCCAGAGCGGGGCGAGCTCCTCGCCGAGCCGGTGCCTGAACACCAGGCGGGTCAACCTCAGCGGGTCGGCGACCAGCATGCGGTCCTCGGCGCGGGCGCTCAGCGCGAACGCCAGCGCCTCCGGCAGGTCATGGGCCAGCGCCTCACGTGACAGCAGCGCGCGCGGCGCCCGGCTGTCCGGGTAGGCCGAATAGCATCGCCCCACCTCAAGCCCGGCCGACTCCAGAGCGGCGTCGAGGGCGGCCGGCCCGTCGGGGTAGGTCGGGTCGAAACCGTGCGGCTCCCACTGGTCGTCACCGCCGTCCCGGTCGGGAGGCCGTGCCTCGACGAACCTGTCCACGCCCAGGTCGTTGCGGACCCCGAGGACCAGCCGCCCGCCCGGCGCGACGAGCGCGGCCAGCGCGGCCAGCGACTCCCGCCAGGCCGCCGCCGGCGCCTCCGCCGAGTGCGTGCGCCCCAGCCCGTCCAAGGCCAGCACCAGGTCGTACGGCTCATCGCCGGTGAACGCCTCCAGCCTGCCACAGTGCACGGCGAGACCGGGGTGGCGTTCGCCGAGCGCGCAGGCATCGGGGTAGGAGCGCAGCAACACCGCCGCGGCCGAGGCACGGGCGACCACCTCGTCGACGAGCGCCTGCGGATGCGGCCCGACCAACAGCACCCGCCCCGCCCGCGGACCCGGCCCCGAACCTGACCTCAGGCTTAGCTCCGAACCTGGCTCCGACCCTGACCTCAGGCTTGATTCCGGGCCTGGCTCCGACCCTGACCTCAGGCTTGATTCCGGGCCTGGGTCTGGGCCTGGCCCTGACCTCAAGCCTGAGTCCGGGTCTGGGTCCAGGTGGGGGTCTGGTTCCAGGTGTGGGTTTGGGTGGGGGTCTGGGTCTGGGTCTGGGTCGGGGTGGGGGTCTGGGGGTGGGAGGAGTCTGGTGATCAGTTCCAGGGCCACGCCGTGCCAGCCGGTGAAGCCCGACGCGTTGGACAGGTCGGACCACAGCAGCATCTCGCCGCCGATCAAGCGGACGTTCTCGGATGCCTCGGTCATGCGCATCGCACCCGCTCCCAGCCGAACATTCGCCGTAGCTCCTCAGGTGTCGCCTGATAGTCGAATCCCAGCTCCCGCCACGCGGTCTGACCGGCCAGCTCGGGGTCGACGCGGACGCCGTGCAGCTCGGGCCACAGGCGCAGGCGGCGCGCCGTACCGCCGTATTCGGGCCGTTCGTCCTCCAGCTGCATCGGATCTCCGTAGACGGCCACCTCGCAGCCCACCGAGGCGCCGTAGAACACGGCGCTGCCGAGCCTGTTGGAGGCCACCCGGCGATGGCGTCTGAGCTGCGTGAGCTGCTTGCGCAGGAAGTCACGCCCGGCGCCGTCCCAGCGCGACCCCCGCTCGCCGTGGCTGATGACGCGGAACCCCTGCGACTCGTACGCCTGCCGAATGTCGGGATTCGCGAACTCCAGCCAATATAGGCATATTGTCACTCGACCGGACTCCACGTCCTTTATTTCGGCGGCGAGGCGCGCGTGGTCGCCGCGGACGGAGTGTTTCTCCCAGCCATGAAAGGGATACCAGATCGTGCCCTCCCGTTTGGCCTTGGCCCCGAGATCGGGCTCCAGGTCAAGCAGATAGATCCACGGTGCGCCGATGAGATAGTGGCCACGACGACCCATCGACCACCCTCTCCTGAGAAGCACCTCTGACCAGACAAAACGGGGATATCCTGGACTGCACCAGTGATCATTGGGCGGAAACCCATGCAGATAGTTCCAGCCATGCTGAAGGAATCCATGAATTCGCTTAGGCGTTTCGTCCACCAATCCGCAGTATCGCGCGAATATGCGGGAGTGACCGTACCAGTGGTTGGATTCGTCCATTGTTTCCCCTTTAGCGGTTGGCGCGCCCCATCCGACGTTCCCAGCCCTTCAGGGACGCCACCCGCCGTTATACGGTTCCATTACTCGCGACGGGGGCTTGGTTTCAGTTGACCCAGGATCACAGCTACACTACGTCTCGTCTTGACGACAGAGAGTGAGTGCACATGAGCCATCTCGACCGCCTGCGTGCCGTCTTCCGCAGCTCGCTTAACCTTCCGTCCGACGCCGAGGTCGACGGCCTCGAATACCGTGCCATCCCCCAGTGGGACTCCCTCGCCCACATGTCGCTCATCGCCGCGATGGAGGACGAGTTCTCCGTCATGATCGACACCGACGAGATGATCGACATGAGCTCATTCGCCAAGGCAGCGCGGCTGTTGGAGAGACATGGCATCGGCGCAGCGGCCCTGTGACCCCCGGATCGTCCTGGTCACCGGCTCGACGACGGGCATCGGCCGCGCCGTCGCCATGAGGCTCGCCATCACCGGGCGCACCGTCATCGCCCACGGCCGCGACCTCGACCGCACGACCAAGGCCGCGGCCGAGATGGCCGCGCTCACCGGCGGCCACGTCGAGGCCGCGCACGGCGACGTCTCCGACCCCGCGGCGGTCTCCGCGATGGCCCGCGAGATCCACCAGCGTCACGGCCGGCTCGACGGCCTGGTGGTCAACGCCGGCATCCACGCGGCCGGTCTGCTCGGCATGACGCGCGGCGACACGGTCCGCGACCTGTTCGAGGTCAACGCGATGGGAGCCACGCACACCCTGCAGGCCACGGTCCGGCTGCTGCGCAGGGGCACCAGCCCGTCCGCCGTCCTGGTCTCCTCGATCGCCGGCCGGCAGGGCGCCCCCGGCCAGGCCGTCTACTCCGCCACCAAGGCCGCGATCCTGGGCCTGGCCAAGGCCGCCGCCAAGGAGCTCGGCCCGGCCGGCATCCGGGTCAACGCCGTGGCACCCGGCTACATCCAGACCGGCATGCTGGCCACCCTCGACGACGACGCGCGCGCCGCCACCGTCGCCGCCACCCCGCTCGGCCGTCTCGGCACCGCCGATGACGTGGCCGCCGTCACCGCCTTCCTGCTCTCCAGCGACGCCTGTTTCATCACCGGTCAGGTGATCGGGGTGGACGGCGGGCTGGTGCTGTGACCGATGGACGACCCGATGGATTACCTGCCGCACCCGCACGCCCGCCTCATCGTGGCCGGCGAGCCCGGCGACCTCGGCGGTGGGCGACTCGCCGCCCGGGTGAGCCGCACCGCCCAGGCCCTGGCGGAGCTGCCGCCGGGCCCGCTGTTCTGCGGCATGCGCAACGACCTGCCCTCGGTGCTGCGTTACCTCGGCGCCTGGCAGGCCCGCAGGCCGGTGGCCCTGCTCGACCCGGATCTGTCCGCCGCCGCGCTGGCCGCGCTGGTCACCCGGTTCAGGCCCGCCGCCCTGCTCGGCTTCGCCCAGGCTCCGCACGGCCGCAACATCCCGCACGGCACGACAGCGATCCGCCGCACCCCGCGCTCCGGCTCGGGCGATGAGGTGGGCGAGCCGCATCCCGAGCTGGCCGTCCTGCTCGCCACCTCAGGATCCACCGGCAGTCCCAAGCTGGTGCGGCTGTCCAGGACCGCTGTGCTGGCCAACGCGCACTCCATCGCCGAGGCGCTGGCCCTCGGGCCCGACGAGGTCGCGCCCACCAGCCTGCCGCTGCACTACAGCTACGGCCTCTCGGTGCTCAACAGCCATCTGGTGGCGGGGGCGAGCGTGGTGCTGACCGACGCCGGGCTGCTCGAACGGTCCTTCTGGAGCTCACTCGACGATCATCGATGCACCTCACTGGCCGCCGTCCCCTACCAGTACGACATGCTGCGCAGGCTGCGCTTCGACCCCGCCGAGCATCCCGCGCTCATCACCCTGACCCAGGCGGGCGGGCGGCTGCGGCCCGAGCTGATCGACGAGTTCGCCGCCAAGACCGACTTCTACGTGATGTACGGCCAGACCGAGGCGACGGCGCGCATCGCCGTGCTGCCGCCGAAGCGGCTGGCCGATCGGCCCGGCTCGGTGGGGCAGGCCGTTCCCGGCGGACGGCTCGCCATCCAGGACGGCGAGGTCGTCTACCACGGGCCCAACGTGATGATGGGCTACGCCGAGACGGCCGCCGACCTGGCCAGGGGCGAGGACCTGGACGGGGTGCTGCGCACCGGCGATCTCGGCCGGCTGGACGACGACGGGTTCCTCTACCTCACCGGCAGGGTCAAGCGCATCGCCAAGATCTTCGGCGTCCGGGTCAACCTCGACGACGTGGAGCGGATCCTGCGTGACTGCGGGCCCGTCGCGGCGACCAGCGGCGACGACCGGGTCACCGTGTGGGCCGAGGGCCTCGACGTCAAGGGCTGCGCCGCCCTCGCCAGGCGGCTCGGCACCGAGCTGCGCCTGCACTGGAGCGGTTTCGACGTGCGAGGCGTCGACCGGCTGCCCCTGCTCACCACCGGAAAGATCGACTACGTCGCGCTGGAGGCCAGGACATGACCGTTTTCACGCGGTCCGCAGCCGAGAGAGAGGCGGCTCTGCTGCCGGAGCTGGCCGCGCTCACCGAGCGGCATCGCCGTGCCTGCGAGCCCTACCGGCGGATTCTGGACGCGATCGGCTCCGCCGCGCCCTACGCGCGGGTGGCCGACCTGCCATGGCTGCCCGTACGCCTGTTCAAGACGCACGAGCTGCGCAGCGTGCCGGAGGAGCAGGTGTTCAAGGTGCTCACCTCCAGCGGCACCACCGGCCAGGTGCCCAGCCGCATCTACCTCGACAGGCAGGCGGCGGCCACCCAGCCGCGCATGCTGGCGGCGACGTTGCGCGCGGTGCTGGGCGAGCGGCGGCTGCCCATGCTGATCGTCGACAGCCGCTCGGTGGTGCGCGACCCGACGCTGAGCGCTCGCGGCGCCGGCGTGCTCGGCATGATGAACCTCGGCAGGGACCACACCTTCGCCCTCGACGAGCGGGGGGTGCTCAACCACGAGGCGGTCAAGGGCTTCCTGGCGCGCCACGGCGGCAAGCCGTACCTCATCTTCGCCTTCACCTTCATGGCCTGGCTGCACCTGCGTGAGCTCGGCATGGACCTGTCGCAGGGCGTGCTGGTGCACTCCGGCGGCTGGAAGAAGCTGGCCGCGCAGTCGGTGGACAGCGCCGAATACCGCAGGCAGCTGGGCGAGGAGTGCGGCCTGCGGCGCATCCACAACTTCTACGGCATGGTCGAGCAGATCGGCACCGTCTTCCTCGAAGGACCCGACGGCGGCGGCCTCTACTGTCCGGACTTCGCCGACGTGGTGATCCGCGACCCCGACACGTGGCAGGAGGCGCCGCCGGGCGTGCCTGGGCTCATCGAGGTCGTCAGCACGCTGCCGACCTCCTATCCGGGGCACGTCCTGCTGACGGAGGACCTCGGTGTCGTGCACGGCGTGGACGACGGGATCTGGCCCGGCAAGCGCTTCTCCGTGCTCGGGCGGCTTCCCCGCGCCGAGGCGCGCGGCTGCAGCGACACCCACGGGCTGGCGGCCGCGTAATGCTCGACGTCAGGTTCCCCGCCGGTCCGCCCGTGCCCGTGGACGACCTGCTCGACCAGGTGACGGCGGGAGGCCGCCTCTCGGTCGGCGACGAGCGGATCCGTGACTTCCTCAGTGCCTTCGGCAGGCGGCTGCTGCGCCCCACCCTGTCGCGCCGGCACCCCGAGCTCGGCTCGCTCGGCTTCTTCCTGCGCCGCAGCGAGCTGCAGCGCACCATCGAAGGGCTGCGCGGCGAGCATGTACGGGTGCCGCGCGGCCTCGTCTTCCACATCCCCCCGGCGAACGTCGACACCATCTTCGTCTATTCGTGGGCGCTGTCGGCCCTGGTGGGCAACCGCAACGTGGTGCGCCTGTCGCCCCGGGCGGGCACCGTCGCCGCCACCATCGTGAAGACGCTGCAGGAGACGCTCGACGACGCCGATCCCATCGTGGCCGCGACGCAGCGCATCGTCTGCTACGACCGGTCCGAATCGATCACGGCCACCCTCTCGACCGCCTGCGACCTGCGGGTCATCTGGGGCGGCGACCGTACCGTCGACGAGGTTCGCAAGCATCCGCTGCCGCCCTACGCGCGTGACCTCGCCTTCCCTGACCGGTCGTCGTTCGCGGCCGTCCGGGCGACGGCCTGGCTGTGCGCGCCGCAGGCCACCCGGCAGACGGTCACCGAGGGGTTCGTCAACGACTCCTACTGGTTCGACCAGGCGGCGTGCTCCTCGCCGCGTACCGTCTATTGGGTGGGGTCGCGCGCCGACTGCCACGCGGCCCGCGCCGACTTCACCACCCACCTGTCGCACACGGTGACCGAGCGGGGCTGGGCGGTGGACGCCGCGATGGCGGTGGAGAAGCGGGTGTCCACCTACGGCCTGGCGGCCGACGGCTCGGCCGGCGCCATCGACTTCCACGGCAACGCGCTGGCCAACGTCACGCTCGCGACGGCCGTGGCGGCGCCCCGGCGCTGGCTCGGCACCGGCACGTTCGCCCACGCCCGGCTCGACTCCCTGACGGAGCTGGTGCCCCTGGTGGGCCGGCGGGACCAGACGATGACGCACTTCGGCTTTCCCCGGGCCGAGTTGCTGGAGCTGGCGCGGGCGCTCGCCGGGCGCGGCGTCGATCGCATGGTGCCTTTCGGCGACGCGCTGAGCTTCCACCGCGTCTGGGACGGCGTGGACCTGGCCTCCGAGTTCACCCGTCTGGTCACCGTCTCCGCCTGACTTCACCATGCCATCCGCCACACCATCCCGCCGACCTCCTCCCTCTCCTCCCGCACGCCGTCTCGCCGCCCCGAGACCTCGCCGCGAGCCCCCGCCATCTCGTCACCTCCCCGGTCCTCCACCGGCCAGATGGTCTGTACGACCGCTACTCCCGACCGCCTGCTCTGCCTGGACACCTGGTCTCGCCAACCTTCCGCCGGCCGGGACGCTCTCCTGTCACTGCCGGCACCGCCGGCTTGGCCGACCGGCGCCTGGGACGGGTGGCTTGGTGGGCTGAGGTGGGCGTACGAGGTCAGTTTTCTGCTTTTGGGCGGTGCTGGATGTCGTGTGATCTTTTCGGGGGGACGGATGACGGTTGTGGTGTCGGCGAGGGCGGCTGCCGGTGCGAGGCGGAGGAAGGTGCGGCGGCCCAGTGCGGGGTGGGTGCCGGCGGGGTTGGTGGTGGTCGCGGCGGTGGTCGTGCTCTGCCGGTTCGGGGTGCCGGTGGCGGAGGTCGCGGCGTTCGCCGGGCATGTCGGGGTGGGGGTGATGGTGCCGGGAGTGCTGCTCTGGCGGGCGCTGGGGCCAGGGGGTGGATCGCTGCCCGTTGACCTGGCGGCGGGGCTGGCGCTGGGGTACGCGGTGGAGGTGCTGGTCTACATCGCGGCGCGGGCGGCGGGGGTGCCGCTGGCGGTGGTGGTGTGGCCGGTGGTCACGATCGGGGCGTTCGTCGTCGTGCCGCGGCTGCGGCGGCATTGGCGTGGGGGTGGGGTGCGGGTCCCGGTCGGGTGGGCGTGGGCGATGTCGGCCGTCGTCGGCTACCTGCTCGTGTGGAGCGCGCAGCAGTTCTATCGCGTGCACGGGCTGGCGTGGCCGGGGAACGCGGCGCCGTACGTGGACATGTCCTATCACCTGGCACTTCTGGGGGAGATCAAGCATCATGTGCCGCCTACCTTCCCGATGGTGCTGGGTGAGCGGCTGTCCTACCACTGGTTCGTGTACGCGGAGATGGCCGCGACCAGCTGGGTCACCGGGATCGAGCCGCAGACGCTGCTCTACCGCCTGACCGCGCTGCCCATGCTCGCCGGGCTGGCCGTGCTGGTCGCCGCCGTCGGCTGGCGGCTGACCGGACGGCCCTGGGCGGGAGTGGCCGCGATCCTGGTCACCTGCTTCGTCTGCTCCCCCGAGCTGCACGAGAGCGGCCTGGACCTGTTCACCACCCGGTCGCTGTTCACCGCGTGGCTGAGCCCGACCCAGAACTTCGGGGCGTTGCTCTTCGCCCCGGTGGTCCTGTTGCTGGTCGGCTTCCTGCGTTCGGGGCAGGGGCGATGGGCCGCCGTGTCGATCCTGCTGGTCGCGCTGATGGGTGCCAAGGCCACGTTCCTGCCGCTGGTCCTGGGCGGGCTGGCGCTGGTGCTGGGGATGTCGTGGCTGGTACGCCGGCGGCTGGACCGCACGGCGATGATCGCCGGGGGCATCGCGCTGGCCTGCCTGGTGACGGCGCGGTACGCGCTGTTCGGCGGCGGGTCGCAGGGCATGACGATCGCGCCGCTGGACACCATGCGCCGGGCCTGGGCGATGGCCGCGGACCTGACGAACACGGAGATGGCCGGCGCTCCCCTCGGCGACCTGCTCGGCTTGGGGGTCCTGCACCTGACCTGCTTGATCTGCGTGTGGGCGGGGCTGGCCGGCCTGGCCACGTATGGGGCCGTGCCATTCCACCCCGCCGGGCCGCTCCACCCCGAAGGGCCGCTTCGCTCTGCCCGTCCGCTCCACGCTGCCGGGGGGTGGGGGATGCTGCTTGATCCGGCGGTGCTGTTGCTGCTCGGCATCGGGGCCGCGGGGGTGGGCGCCATGCTGGTGCTCGGGCACCCGGCCGCCTCGCAGCTCTACTTCCTGGAGGGCGCCCGGCCGTACCTCTCGATCGCGGCGGTCGCCGGTGGGCTGGCGCTCCTCCGGACGTGCCGGCGGCTCCGGCCGGTGGCGGGGTGCGCGCTGGTGCTGGGCACGGTCCTGGCGGTGACCGTCAAGGCGGTCATGGGCCCGGCGCTGCCGGTGCCGCCGCACGATCTGCCGGGCATCGCCCTGCCCTATCTGGTGCTCGGGTTCGCGGCCTGGGTCGTCTGGCTGGCGCTCGTGTGGTGGCGCCGGCCGGCGGCGCTGGTGCTGGTGGCGCTGGCCATGGGCTACGTGCTGCCGGACACGGCCGCCAAGGTGGTCGATCAGCTCGGGCCGCCGGGAGATTTCACTGTCACGCTGCCCGAGGGGGGCATGGAGGCGTCCAGGTGGCTGCGGGACCACTCCGCGCCGGACGACGTGGTGGCGACGAACGGCCACTGCCGCCCGCTGCGCAGCCGCTACTGCGACAGCCGCCACTACTGGGTGTCCGCCTACAGCGAGCGGCGGGTGCTGGTGGAGGGGTGGGCCTACGCGGAGAGCACGCTGTCGCGGGCCCCGCTGACCGACGAGTCCTATCTGAGCCTGGGGTTCGCGGACCCGGTGCGGCTCGCGGCGAACGACTCCGTCTTCCTCGCCCCGTCCGCCACCAACATCGCCCGGCTCGTCCGTGCCTACGATGTGGAATGGCTTCTCGTCGATGGAAAGGCCCCGCCGCTCGGGCAATTCGCCCGGCTGCGTTTCCGCAGTGGCGCCTGCTCGGTCTACCAGCTTTGATCCCGCCCTGAGACCCCAGCGCCAGCCCGGAGTAAAAAGCTCGTCCGCTCCGAGCATGTCGAAGGGGAATCACCCATCCGCGCGTGGCCCGGCTGAGCACCATTTCCGTAGTCCTGGCCCCAAGCGATCGGGGAGACCCATGGAAACGCGCGTGCGCCCCGAGGCCGGTGTCCGCGATGGTCCGGCCAAACTCGCGACCGTCGACATCGTCATTCCCGTGCTCAACGAGGAGCGGGCGCTGCCCGGCTGCGTCCGTACGCTGACCGCCTTCCTCACCGAGTCCTTCCCCCTGCCGTGGCGCGTCACGATCATGGACAACGGCAGCACCGACGGCACCTGGCCGATCGCCGAGGCGCTGGCCGCCGAGTTCGAGCAGGTGCACGCCGGGCGGCTGGCGACGGCGGGGCGGGGGGCGGCGTTGAAGGCGGCCTGGCGGGACAGCCCGGCCGACATCGTCACCTACATGGACGTCGACCTGTCCACCGGGCTCGGCGCGCTGTTCCCGATGGTGGCGTCGCTGGCCAGCGGGCACTCCGAGATCGCCGTGGGCACGCGCCTGTCGCGCGGCGCCCGTATCCAGCGCTCGCTGAAGCGGGAGGTGATCTCGCGCGGCTACAACGCGCTGCTGCGGTTCGGCTTCGGGGTCGGGTTCAGTGACGCCCAGTGTGGTTTCAAGGCGGCCAGGAAGGACGTGGTCAGGCCGCTGCTGGACCGGGTCGAGGACGACGCCTGGTTCTTCGACACCGAACTGCTCCTGCTGGCCGAGCACAACGGGCTGCGCGTGCACGAGGTGCCCGTGGACTGGGTCGAGGACCTGGACTCACGGGTCCGGGTGCTGAGGACGGCCGTCGATGACCTGAAAGGGCTGGCCAGGCTCTCCCGGTCGATGTCGCGGGGCCGGGCGGTGGTCGAGGTGCCCCGGCCGGCCGAGCCCGCGCCCACGCATCCGGACGCGGTCGTCGCCGCGCCCCGGGCGGCCGCACTGGCGACGTTCGTCTCGTTCGCCGTCGTCGGCGCGTTCACCACGCTGCTGTACGCGATGCTCTACCTCCCCTTGCGGGAGTTCCTGTCACCGGTGACGGCGAACCTCGCCGCGCTGATCCTCACCGCGGTGGTCAACACCGAGGCCAATCGCCGGTGGACCTTCGATCGCCGGGGCGGGAAACGTACCGGACTGCATGCCAGGGCGGGGCTGATGTTCCTCGCCAACTACGCTCTCACCACCATGGCCGTGCTGGGCCTGCACGCGCTCGTCCCGGCGGCGGGGCGGCTGCTCGAAGTGAGCGCGGTCGTCGCCACTTACGGCGTGCTCACCCTCACCCGATTCCTCGCACTCGACCACTGGGTCTTCGCCCGCTCACGGAGCTGATTCACTCTTGGACGCCACGGAAATCCGGCAACTGGTCGCTCTTGAGCGTACCCACTGGTGGTATCGGGAGCGGCGCGCCATCCTGCGCCGGGAGCTGCGCGCGCTGGGCCGGCCCGGACGCGCGCTCGACGTGGGCGCGGCGGGCGGCGGCAACACCAGGGTGCTGGTGGAGCAGGGCTGGGACGCCACCGCCACGGACAGCTCGCCGGTGGCGGTGGAGATCGCGCGTGAGCGCGGCCTCAGGGCGGTGTCGGCCGACGCCCGCAGTCTGCCGATCGAGTCGGCGAGCGTCGATCTGGTGACCGCCTTCGACGTGCTGGAGCACATCAGGGAGGACTACCTGGTCACCGAGGAGTTCGCGCGGGTGCTGCGGCCCGGCGGGCACGCGCTGATCGCGGTGCCGTGCGACATGAGACTGTGGTCGTCGCATGACGACGCGGTCGGGCACGTACGCCGTTACTCCCGCGACTCGCTGGTCAGGGTGGTGGAGAAGGCGGGGCTGCAGGTGGAGCGGGTCTGGAGCTGGAACGTGCTGCTGCGCCCGCTCATCGCCCGGCATCGGCGCGGCTCGACGGGAAGTGACCTGCGGCGGATGCCGGCCGTCGTCAACGCGGGCCTTTCCGCGGTGGTCATCGCCGAGCGTTACCTACCTGTCCGGTCTGGCAGAGGGGTAAGCCTTTTCCTGCGGGCTCGGCTCGATGATTTTGGTTCTAAAGTATCGATGTGTTGATTCACGGTTTAATCACCGCTTCGTTGGTGTTCGCCGGGTCCCCTGCCGCGGCCGTACAGGCGAAGGTCGACTGCGCCAAGGTGAAGTGCCTCGCGCTCACCTTTGACGACGGGCCGGGCAAGACCACGCCGGCCCTGCTCGACGTGCTCAAGAAGGAGCGCGTCAAGGCGACGTTCTTCCTGGTGGGCAAGCGGGTCGCGGAGCGGCCCTCGGTCGCGCGACGGACCCTCGCCGAGGGGCACGCGATCGGCAATCACACCTACACGCACCCCTGGCTGACGAGGAGGCTCGACGACGACATCATCCGAGAGCTCCAGACCACCCAGGAGGCCATCAAGGACGCCACCGGCCTGACCGCGACGATGTTCCGGCCGCCGTACGGGCGCACCGACGACCGCGTGCTCTATCTCGCGAACCAGTACGGTCTCGCGCAGGTGATGTGGACGGGCACCACGCTGGACTGGGACCTGCGCGACGCCAAGAAGATCAAGGCCGCGGTCCTGCGGCTGGCCAAGCGCGACGGCGTGCTGCTCATGCACGACACGGTCCCGCAGACGGTCAGGGCCATGCCGGGGATCGTCAAGGAGCTGAAGAAACGCGGCTACCACCTGGTCACGGTGCCGACAATGCTGGGGGTCAAACGGCTGAAGTCCGGGACGAGCTACCCGTAACCGATGCGGGTTCCCTGGGTGGCGGTGGCCACCTTCGCCGCCATCCAGACGGTCCTGGCCTGCTGGTGGGCGGCATTCCACCCGGGCCTCTTCAGCCGCGACTCGGTGCAGTACCTGAGCCACACGATGGCCGGGCCGTGGGTGAGCGACCACTCGGTGCTGTACGACGCGCTGCTGTGGCTCTCCTTCACCACTACCGGCGATCTCGGCGCGGTCACCTTCGCCCAGACCACGGCCATGGCCTGCGCCCTGACCTATCTCGCCCAGTCGCTCAAGGCGCTCGGGGCGCCCCGGCGGACGACGACGGTGGTGGCGCTCGCCCTGCCGTTCCTGCCGACGACCGGCACGTTCACGGTCACGTTCTGGAAGGACGTGCCGTTCACCGCCTGCGCGATCGCGGTCGCGGCGGCCTGCGCGGGCCTGGCGGCGCGCCGGACGCTCACGCCGGCGAGGCTGACGGGCCTCGGCACGCTGCTGGTCCTGCTGAGCCTCTTCCGCCCGAACGGCTTCCTCATCGTGGCCGTCACCGTGGCCGTGCTGCTGGTCGTCATCAAGACCCAGCGGGTACGGCTCGCCCTCGTCGGGGCGGTCGCGGCGGCGCTCCCGCTGCTGCTCAACAACCTGATCTTCCCGCAGTTCGGCATCATGCCCCCGACCAAGACGTACGTCTTCCACACGGCCTTCGCCGACCTCGCCGTCGCCTACCGGGAACGTCCTGAGCTGTTCACCGAGCAGGACCGGGCGCTGCTGGCGTCGGTGGCGCCGCTGACCAGATGGACCGAGGGCGGCACCTGCTCCACCGTCAACCCGCTCATCTGGCGCCGCGACTTCGTCTGGGCCCAGGCCGACGCGCACACCGGCGAACTGCTCGGCCTCTGGAGCCGGCTCCTGGTGGCGGAGCCCGCCCTGGTGCTGGACACCCGCCTGTGCCGGGGCGCGATCGCCTGGAGGGTCACGGCGGAGGCCGGCACCTCCACCTACCGCCTGTCCCTCAGCCCCACCACCGACACCTACGTGGGCCCGCACAAGGTGCCCGACTTCCCCGAACGGCACCTGCTCTCACTGCGCCCCCTGTCCCCCGGCCTGCACCTGGTGGCGCTGACGTGGCTCACCACCACGCTGGAGCCGCGCTTCGACTGGCTGCTGTGGCGGGGCGCGCTCTGGTCCTACCTGTCGTACGCGGCCGTCGCGCTCGCCGCCTTGGCCCTGCGCAACAGGTGGGTGCCGGCCGTGGCCGCGATCGTGGTGGGACAGCAGCTCGCGATCCTGGCCAACATCTCCGCGCAGGACTTCCGGTATCTGGCCTCGCCCATCTTCATCGGCGTCCTGCTGGTGCCGTTGCTGGCCGGCGCCTGCGTGCGTCCGCTGCGGCGCCGGCCAGCTCCGTGACGCTCAGGTCAGTGGCGTGGCAGGGTGGCCAGCACCAGGTTGGGGTCGGTTTGGGTGGTGTAGGCCGCACTGGGCACATGGAGGGTGCGGCCCCGCACGGCGACGGAGGTGGGGTTCTGCAGGCCGTCGGCGGCGGTCAGCAGCGTGGTGACCTTCCCCTTGGCGCCGACGCGGACCACGCGGCCGGTGGTGATGAGCGCCGCGATGACCTGGTCGCCGGCGAAGGCGAAGTCGTCGATGCCGGCCAGCCCTTTGGCCTTGACCGTGATCGGCCCGGGGCGGCCCTGCCGGAGCGGGATCCTGAGCAGGGTGCCCTTGTCGAGGTTGCTCGCCCAGACCGCGCCGTCGCGGACCTTCAGGCCGTTGACGCCGATGAAGCCGGTCGAGGCGAGCTCCGGCGCGGACGACCACACGCTCGCCCGGTGGCCGCCCAGCCGGACGGTGGAGATGGTGCCGAGCGCGGAGTCGGTGATGTAGAACGTCTTCGACCGCTCGTCCAGGGCGAGCCCGTTGGGCAGCCCGGTGGCCGGCAGCGCGGCGACGCGGGTCGGGGTGCCGCCTGACCTCAGCCGGTAGAGGCCGGTGGTCTCCGCCGAACCGCTGGCGTACAGGAAGTACAGCGTGCCGTCGGTCGTGCGGACGATGCCGGTGGTCAGCGCGAACTTCAGCACCGGGGTGTCCGCGCCGCCGTCCGCCGGGGCCGGCAGGGTGGCCAGGATCCGCGTCTCCCCCTTCTTGGTGATCGCGGCGACCTGCCGGGCGGCCGCGAAGGTGACGTACGCGGTGCCGTCCGGGGAAAGGGCGATGTTCTCCGGCATCTGGCCCTTCGCCAGGTCGAAGTGCACCGCGATCCGGGACGGCACCGCCTCCTGGGGCAGGCTCACCGTGGTGGCCGAGGCCGTCCCCCCGGTCAGAGCCGCCGTGAGGGCTGCGGTGACGACCGCGACTGTGGTCATGTTCTTGCGCATGGCTGTTCCTCGATCTCCATAAGTGTTCTTGGGCACGCTGAATACGGCACTCGTGCCGAGCGCCCAGGATTTTTACTGATAAATGCGGCTTTCTACCGCCGGATCGGGCGGTCCTGCCTGGCGGCCGGCCCGGTGGCGACGCTGTGGACCAGGAGCGTCATCGCGGCGTGCGACGGCGAGCCGGCCTCCGTGGTCGCGACCACGATCCGCTGGTCCCCCTCGGAGCGCAGGCTCTGCTGGGTGACCTGCATGGTCCCCACCAGCGGATGGCGCATCTCGTAGACCTCCGCCCCGCTGCCGGCCTTGACCCGGTGATCCGCCCACATCGCCGCGAACTCCGGGCTCTTCACCAGCAACTCGCCGACCAGCGCCGCCAGCGGGGAGTCGTCCGGATGCTGCCCGGACACCATCCGCAGCGTCGCCACCACGGCGCGAGCCTTGGCCGGCCAGTCGGCGTACAGCGCCCGGGTGTGCGCGTCCAGGAACATCAGCCGCGCCATGTTCGGACGCCGCGCCGGATGATCGGGCCCGTCCACGGTCACGTGCCCGGCGAACAGGGCATGTCCGGTGGCGTTCCAGGCGAGCACGTCGCTACGCCGGCCGAGCACCACCGCGGGTACATCCCCCAGTGCGGCGACCAACTGCCGCACCGCGGCCGTGACCCGCTCCGGAGCGGGTCGCCGCCCGCCGGGCCGGCGCCGGGTGCCGGCGGCCAGCTCGTGCAGGTGCGCCCGCTCGGCGTCGTCGAGCCGCAACGCCCCGGCGATGGCGTCCAGCACCTCGGCCGAGGCGTTGGCCGACTGGCCCTGCTCCAGCCGTGCGTAGTACGACGCGCTCACCCCGGCGAGCAGCGCCAGCTCCTCCCGGCGCAGCCCGGACACCCGGCGCTGGTCGCCGTAACTCATCAGGCCGACGTCTTCGGGCCGGAGCTGTGAACGGCGGGTCCGCAGGAACTCACCAAGGTGTCGCTTCGGGGTCATGTCCCCATAGTGGCGGCCGTGCCGAGAACCAGCCACGCCCTCTCAGGGATACCCGGTCGCTGACAGAGTTGACCTCAAGCTCGGTTGAGGTCACATGCTGTCGGGAGACATCCCAAGGAAGTGAGCGACATGCGGATAGTAGAAGTGACCGAGTTCGGTGGACCGCAGGTGCTGGTGACGCGGGAGGCTCCCGACCCGGTGGCCGGCGCGGGACAGGTCGTGATCGAGACGGCCGTCGCGGATGTCCTGTTCCTCGACACCCAGCTGCGGGAGGGTTGGGGAGAAGGTTTCTTCCCCATGACGCCGCCGTACGTGCCGGGCGACGGGGTGGCCGGACAGGTCGTCTCAGCCGGGGACAAGGTGGATCCCGCGTGGGTCGGCCGCCGGGTCATGGCCAGGACCGGCGCGCCGGCGGGTGGCAGCGACTCGATCGTGGCACCGACCGGCGGTTACGCCACTCGGGCCGTCGCCTCGGTCGAGGCGCTGATCCCGGTCCCGGACGGGCTCGAGCTCAGTCAGGCGGTGGCGCTCCTGCACGACGGTCCGACCGCGACGGGGTTCGTCGACAATGCCGCGATCCGGCCGGGCGAGTGGGTGCTGATCACCGCTGCGGGCGGCAGCCTGGGCATCGTCCTCGTGCAACTCGCCCTGGCAGGGGGCGCCCGGGTGATCGGAGCCGCGCGCGGGACACGGAAACTGGACCTGGTGCGGGAGCTGGGCGCCGAGGCGGCGGTGGACTACACCGAGAACGGCTGGCCCGAGCGGGTGCGTGAGACGACCGGCGGGAAGGGCGTGGACGTGGTGTTCGACGGCGCCGGTGGCCCCCTCGGCAGAAGCGCGCTGGAGGTGACGGCGAGCGGCGGCCGGTTCTTCGCCTATGGTGCCGCCAGTGGCGGCTTCGCCGAGGTCACCCCGGACGAGGCCGCCGGCCGGGGCGTGCGCCTGGTCGGGATCATGGACCAGGTGTCCGACGCGGCGGAGGTGCGGCGGCTCACCGAGCGAGCCCTCGCCAAGGCCGCGGCCGGGCATCTCAGGCCGCACGTCGGGCAGACGTTCCCGTTGGAGCGGGCGGCCGACGCGCATGCCGCGATGGCCGCGCGCACGGCCATCGGCAAGACCCTGCTGGTGTGCTGACGCCGCCTCTCAGCGGCACCGCTGCGGCGGTTTCTACTCCCACTCGATGGTGCCCGGGGGCTTGCTGGTCACGTCGAC
The DNA here is from genome assembly GCF_035920485.1 of Nonomuraea glycinis. Lineage (GTDB taxonomy): Bacteria > Actinomycetota > Actinomycetes > Streptosporangiales > Streptosporangiaceae > Nonomuraea > Nonomuraea glycinis. Next base: position 4,042,231 of record NZ_CP109166.1, on the reverse strand, counting down.
CACCACCCGGTTGACGTCCCTGACCTCGTTGGTGATGCGGGTGGAGATGCGGGAGAGGACGTCGTAGGGCACGCGTGCCCAGTCGGCCGTCATCGCGTCCTCGGAGGTGACGGGGCGCAGGACCACGGGGTGGCCGTAGGTGCGGCCGTCTCCCTGGACGCCCACCGAGCGGACGTCGGCCAGCAGCACCACCGGGCACTGCCAGATCTCCCGGTCGAGGCCGGCCCGGGACAGCTCCTCGCGGGCGATCGCGTCGGCCTCGCGCAGCAGGTCGAGCCGCTCGCGCGTCACCTCGCCGATGATCCGGATGCCGAGGCCGGGGCCGGGGAACGGCTGGCGCCAGACCATGGCGGTCGGCAGGCCGAGCTCCTCGCCCGCGCGGCGTACCTCGTCCTTGAACAGCGTCCGCAGCGGCTCCACCAGCTTGAACTGCAGGTCCTCGGGGAGGCCGCCGACATTGTGGTGGGACTTGATGTTGGCGGTGCCGGTGCCGCCGCCGGACTCGACCACGTCGGGGTAGAGGGTGCCCTGGACCAGGAAGTCGACCGGGCCGTCGGCCATGATGGCCCGCTGCTCGTCCTCGAAGACGCGGATGAACTCGCGGCCGATGATCTTGCGCTTCTCCTCGGGGTCGCTGACGCCTTCGAGGGCCTTCAGGAACCGGTCCGAGGCGTCCACGACGCGCAGGTTGACGCCGGTGGAGGCGACGAAGTCGCGCTCGACCTGCTCGGCCTCGCCCTTGCGCAGCAGGCCGTGGTCGACGAAGACGCAGGTCAGCCGGTCGCCGATGGCGCGCTGGACGATGGCTCCGGCCACCGCGGAGTCGACGCCGCCGGACAACGCGCAGATCGCGCGCCCGTCGCCGACCTGCCGGCGGACCGCCTCGATGGACTCCTCGACGATGTTGAGCATGGTCCACGTCGGCCGGCAGCCCGCCGCGTCGAGGAAGTGCTTGAGCACCTGCTGGCCGTGCTCGGAGTGCAGCACCTCGGGGTGGAACTGCACGCCGTAGAGGCCGCGCCCGGGGTGCTCGAAGGCGGCGACCGGGGTCTCGCCGGTCGAGGCCGTCACCGTGAAGCCCTCGGGGGCGGCGGCCACGCTGTCGCCGTGGGACATCCACACCTTCTGCGCGGCCGGCAGCCCGGCGAAGATCACACCCTCGGTCAGCACGTCCAGGGCGGTGCCGCCGTACTCGGCGACGCCCGTGCGGGCCACCTCGCCGCCCAGCGCCTGGGCCATCGCCTGGAAGCCGTAGCAGATGCCGAACGTGGGCACCCCGGTCTCGAACAGGCCGTGCGGCACGTCCGGGGCGTTGTCGGCGTAGACCGAGGAGGGCCCGCCGGACAGGATGATGGCCTTCGGCTTCTTGGCCAGCATCTCCTCGACCGGCATCGTCGAGGGCACGATCTCGGAGTAGACGTGGCACTCGCGCACCCGCCTGGCGATCAACTGTGCGTACTGCGCACCGAAGTCGACGACGAGCACTGTGTCGAATTCAGACACCGAGAGAACCCCCCAAAAGGCGAATGCGGTGCTGCCAGTCTATCGGCCGCGCACTCAGACAATCGCGCCGAGGAGCCCCAGGGGCGGCGAGCCCAGATCGAGCATGGCCTTGTGGAAACGCTGCAGCGTGAAACCCGCGCCCCACTCGCGCCGCGCCTGCTCGCGCAGGTCCATGATGACCAGCTTGCCCCAGGTGTAGCGGCCGTACGTCGGGTCGAAGGAGGCCCGCCTGGCCTCCGCCAGCGCCCCCGGGCCGACCAGGTGCGTGTCTGACTCGAAGCGCCTGGCCGCGTCCTCGACGGTCATGGCCCCGGTGTGCACGCCGATGGCGCAGGCGAGCCGGGTGACGCGGATCAGCGCCTCCACCCAGACGCCGATCTCGAAGCGCGGGTCCTGCGCCTCGAAGCCCTCCTCCACGCAGAGCTCCTCGGCGTAGTGCGCCCAGCCCTCGGCGAACGACATGGACTGCAGCAGCCGCCGGACGTCCGACCCGGCCCGGCGCAGGGCCAGGCCGTGCGAGAAGTGGCCGGGCGCCACCTCGTGCACGTTGATCGCGGGCAGGGTGGTCTCGCTGAAGATCTCCAGCCACTCCTCGGCGTCCCGCTCGGGCCAGGAGGGGTCGGGCGGGGTGATGTGGTACCACGAGGGGCCCTCGGGCTCGCCCGGCGCGTTCCACGACATCATCGCCATCGCCCACCTGCGCGACTCCGGCGCGAGGCCGACCAGGCACTCGCCGTCGTGGTAGGGCACCAGGTCCTTCTCGGCGGTGAACGCGATGGCCTTGCGCGTGCCGACCCTGGCCGCCTCGATCACGCCGTCGGCGTCGGGGTGCTGCCTGACCAGCTCGCGGACCACGTCGAGGGGCGGCCGGTCCCGCTCGCCGAGCTTGGCGCAGCCGTCGGCCAGCCGCTCCAGCAGCCTGCCGCGCTCGGCGTCGGCGCGCTCGGCCAGCTTGCCCAGGTCCACCTCCAGGCCCTCGCCGGCGCCCATCAGCCGGGCCAGCGCCGCAGCGCCGAGCGAGGCGTCCGGGTCGCCCTCGGCCGCCGCCCGCTCGATGTGCGTGACGAGCTCGCGGTGGGCCTTCAGCGCGCTCTCGTCGGTGATCCCCGCGGCCAGGCCCTTGACCGCGCCGAGCAGGGAGCTCGCGACCGGGGCGCTGAGCCGGTCGAGCGCGGCGACCGCGTGCCGCACGGCCTCGGGCCAGCGCGCGAGGTGGGCCGCCTTGGCGGCGGCCCGGTCCCGCTCCGGGCCGTAGTCGCGGTCGTAGCAGGCCAGGTCCAGGTTGGACAGGTGGTAGAGCGGGTTGCCGCGGTGCAGCTCCAGCTCGCCGAACTGGGCGCGCAGGCCCTCCTCGAACACCCGCAGGTGCCGGGCGTCGTACGGATCCTCCGGCTCGGCGCCTTCACCCAGCCGCGCCAGCCCGGCCCGCACCCCGTCGGGCGAGAGGTCCTGGATCATCCCGTCGTACTCGTGCCTGCCGCCCAGCTCACGCGCCTCTGCCACGGCCAGGTCGGTGATGGCCCGCAGTCGGGGCTCGAGTTCCGTCATGCTCGCGACGCTAGCGCAAGCCGCTCGATCTTGGAATCGAGTACGGCCACCGCCGGCCGTGCGCATCGGGCAGGGGAGCGGGCCCGACCCCGTCTAGCCCAGGGGGTGGCTGACCCAGACGTTGGGCTCGACGTAGACGGCGTGGTCGCGCTCGACCTCGCAGTGCACCGGGTTGAGCGCTCCCGGCACCTCGACCTCGCCGGACCGGTCGAACGGCAGCCCGGTCCAGCGCCGCCATTCGTCGAGCGTGCCGGGCACGACCATGGAACGCGGCGCCACCTTGACGATCTTCCCGCCCGCCCGTACGTGCACGCGCAGCCAGGCGTCGTGGGGCAGGCCGTCGGCCCGGGTGCGGAAGGCGTACTCGGTCATCGGGGTGTGGGGTTCGAGGTGTTTCCGGTTGGGTCGGACGGGGGCCAGGAGCTCCTCGAAGCCCTGTCTGGCGGCGTTGTCGCGCATGGCGAGGAGCATCCGCGAGGAGAGGCCGCGGCCGAGCAGGTCGCGGCGGACGGTGATCTCCAGGGCCGAGATCCTGTTGGGGCGGGTGCCCCTTTCCCTGGTCAGCCAGGCTCGCCGGATGGCGCCGTCCCAGCCGTCGTCGGACGGCTCCGCGCCGTCGAAGAAGAAGGGCACGGTGAAGCCCCGGGCCACGAGCCTGCCCGGCTCCGCGTCGTCATCGGCCACCAGAGCGTATTCGGGGTAGACGCGGACGACGACGTCGTAGAAGAGGTCGGCGAGCGGGTCCTGCATCATGAACTCCGGCCAGGAGGTGTCCATGTCCCACAGCGTCGAGGCGAACTCCGGGCGCTCCGCCAGGGTCGTGATCCGAAGGGTCATGCGGACCATCTTCACATAGGACGCAGAACACTCATATTCGACGTTATGCGCCTACGCCATCCGTTAAATCGGAGAAACCGGCCGTACACCGAAATTTACGTCGCTGTACGGCCGGTTTCGCCGTGGATCAGTCGCAGGCCACGCCGCTCAGGGAGAGCCTGCCGTTGTAGTCGTCGCCCGGCCCGGTGTGGTCGCCGTGCTTGGCGTGGATGCTCACGCAGATGTTCTTGCCGTACACCTTGACCGGCCCGGCGTGGTACTTGAACCGGCCGACGTCCTTGTCGTAGTTGTTCTTCCAGTTGTCCTCCGCCCACCGGGAGTTGTACATCTCCAGGTACAGCGGGGTCTTCTCGCCATACCTCTGGTGGCCGGCGCGCTTGACCAGGGCGGCGCAGTTCCACCCGGTCCTGGCGTTGTAGAAGAGCTTGACGTCGCTGATGTAGTAGGTGCTGCCGTCGAGCGCGTCCTTCATCGGCACCTTCCAGCTGCCCACCTGCGTGCCGCTGCAGCCGTAGGCCGCGGCGCCCGCCGCCGGGGAGGCGACCAGGTGCAGCGCCAGGGCGGCGGCTCCGGCCAGGGTGACGGTCAGTGTTCTCTTGAGCATGGTGTAACCCCCGAAAGAGACAAATTTCCGCAAAGACCCCTAACCGGTTATTCCGGGGCGGCTAACCACGATCACGGCGTTTGTTACCGTTTTGCGACCTCCATGCCTACTGATCAGTAGGTTTTGTGGATGGGCCAGTATTTACTCATGCCTAACATCGCGCCGCTGAGCCCGGGAGATCCACGCAGCCTCGGCGGCATGGACCTGCTCGGCCGGCTGGGTGAAGGCGGGCAGGGCGTCGTCTACCTGGCCACCGACCCCTCAGGCACGCGGGTCGCGATCAAATGGCTGCGGTCCGACCAGGCGGCCGACCAGGTGAGCATCGGGCGCTTCCTGCGTGAGGTGGAGGTCGCCCAGCAGGTGGCGCCGTTCTGCACGGCGGCGGTCCTGGGCACCGGCGTGGAGCTCGGCCGGCCCTACATCGTGAGCGAGTTCATCGACGGCCCGTCCCTGCATCAGGTCGTCCAGCAGGACGGCCCGCGCACCGGCACGACCCTGCACCGCCTGGCCATCGGCACCGCCACCGCCCTGGCCGCGATCCACCAGGCCGGGATCGTGCACCGCGACTTCAAGCCGGCCAACGTGATCATCGGCGCCGACGGGCCCCGGGTGATCGACTTCGGCATCGCCCGCGCGCTCGACGCGACCTCCACGCTCAGCAGCATGCCGGTCGGCACCCCGTCCTACATGCCGCCCGAGCAGGTCATGGGGCATCAGGTCGGCCCCGCCGCCGACCTGTTCTCGTGGGGCGGCACGATGGTCTACGCCGCCTCCGGCAACGCGCCGTTCGGCAGCGACACCATGCCCGCGGTGATCAACCGGGTGCTCAACCGGCCGCCCGAGCTGACCGGGCTCGACGGCACACTGCTCGAGGTGGTCGCGGCGTGCCTGGACAAGGACCCGGCGCGGCGGCCCACCGCCGAGCAGGTCATCATCCGGCTGCTGCAGCGGCCGGTCCCCCGCTCCGGCATCCTCGCGCAGGGCTCCGCGGCGGCCATCCCGGCCGCGTCGCGGCCCGCCCACTCAGCCCCGAACCCCGCCGCGTCGCGGCCCGCCCACTCAGCCCCGAACCCCGCCGCGTCGCGGCCCGCCCACTCAGCCCCGAACCCGGCCGCGTCGTGGCCTGCCCCCGCGGCCTATCCCGCGCAGCCGCCCATGGCGGCCCACGCCGGACAGCCTCGGCCGGCGCCCGCGGCGAAAGGCCGGACGTTGCTCGTCATGGGCGCGGCCGTGGGGTGCGCGCTGCTGCTGCTCGCCGGCGTGATGACGGTCAACCACCTGAACCGGACCACGGTCGCCGCTCCCCGAACGAGCCCCACGCCCACCCCCACCACCCCGGCGCCGACGTCCACCGTGCCCGCCAAGGGCACCCCCCTGCGGGTCCCCGGCGGCTCGATCACCATCTACGAGCACGAATCCGACCCCATCACGCTGACCTCCTACGAGGTCTACGACGAGAAGGGCAAGGAGTGGGTCGACTACGCCAGGCGGAACCTGACCGGCGCCTTCGTCAAATACCCGCGCAACAAGGAGTCGCTGGTCTCGCCCGACGGCCGCTACCTGGCCACCCGCGGCAAGAACTACTCCGCCGACGACTTCGACTTCATCGAGATCACCGACCGCCGCTCGGGTGGCGAGGTCACGATCGAGACCGTCCGCTCGCCCCTGCAGAGCACCATCCGGTCATGGTCCAAGGACGGCTCCAAGATCCTGCTCAACATCGAGGAGAAGACCGGCGACGAGTGGTACTACGTGGGCTTCGGCATCGTCGACGTGGCCACGAGCGAGCCGGAGATCGTCATGGTCCGCGACAAGCAGGTCCAGGAGACCGCCTTCGGCTGGGACAGCGAGGAGAACGGCGTGGTCAACGTCTACGGCGGCAAGAACCAGGGCCTGCGCTTCTACGCCCCCACCGGCAAGGCCGTCCGCGAGGCGCCCGGCATCGGCACGCTCGCCTCCGGCACCATGGACATGTTCTCCCCCTCCGGCCGGACCTTCGTCACCGACTGCCCCGGCGGGGGCGACGGCGACCACTGCCTCTGGAGCTCCGCGACGGGCAAGCGGGTGCGCACCTTCACCTCCCCCTGCGACAAGGTGCTCGGCTGGTACGACGAGACCCACCTCTACTGCTGGGAGCAGGACGACGCGTCCAGGGACGAGGTCCAGGTGGTCGACTTCAAGGGCAAGCTCGTCCGTAAGCTGATCGACATCGGCGATGACGTGGACTACAGCCCCATCTACACGCTGGACGTCCCCAGCGGTTCCTGAACCGCTCGCCGCCGGAATCCGTCATGAGGGCATGAAGACGCTGACGCGCCCGGTGCTGGTCGCCGCGGCCCTCGCGACGGCCCTGGCCGCCTGCACCCCGGCTCCCCAGGACGACAGACCCGTCACACCTCCGCGGCAGAGCCTCGGCGCCATCCGCCTGGTGGCGTACAACGGCTGCGACGACCTGCTCGCCGGGCTGCGCGCGAAGGCGGCCGAGAACGTCGGCCCGTGGGGGTTCGGCGGCCCCCAGATCATGTACATGGAGGACGCGAGCTCCGCCCGGCAGAAGGTCGCCGACACTCCCGACCACTCCACGACCAACACGCACGAGGCGGGCGTGGACGAGCCGGATCTGGTCAAGACCGACGGCGACCGCGTCTACACCGTCAGCGGCGGCACCCTGCGGATCATCGACACCGCTACCAGGAAGGTCACCGCCTCCCTCGATCTGCCCGGCAAGGACGAGCGCGGCTACGCGCCCGCCGACCTGCTGGTCTCGGGCGAGCGGGCGCTGATCCTGTTCCAGGGCGGCGGCGGCCCGGCCATGAAGCGGGGCTTCGCGCCCCCCGGCGAGACCAGGTACGTGCTCGTCGACCTCGCCGGCCAGCCCAAGGTGCTGGGCACGATCAAGCCCGAGGGCACGCACGTGGACGCCCGGATGGTCGGCTCCACCGTACGCTTCGTCACCCGGAGCCAGCCGGACATCACCTTCCCCCAGACCAGGGACCAACTGCCCGAGGCCGAGCGCACCCGGATCAACCAGCAGGTCGTACGGCGTGCGCCGCTGGAGGCCTGGCTGCCGAAGATCGAGATCACCGACGCCTCGGGGACGGTCAGGAAGGAGTCGGTCCCCTGCGAGCGGGTCAGCCACCCGGCCGACTACTCCGGCACCTCCCTGCTGACCTTGCACAGCCTCGACCTGTCCCAGGGCCTCACGGCGGCGGGCAGCTCCCCGATCGGCCTGGCCGCCGACGGCGACATCGTGTACGGCACCGGGCAGAGCCTGTACGTGGCGAGCAACCCGCACTGGTGGTTCCCGATCCAACCGGCCATCGTCGAGGAGAGCGCGCCCACGCCCAGCGGCCAGGAGTCGGCCGTGGCCCCGGCCACCGAGCCCGCCCCGGTGGAGCCCACGGCCACGCCCACGGCCACGCCCACGGCCACGCCCACGGCCACGCCGACGCCTTCGGGCCCGCCGCCCGAGGAGACGGAGGTGCACCGGTTCGATGTGAGCAAGCCGGGCGCCCCCGCCTACGTGGCCTCCGGCAAGGTGCCCGGCCGGCTGCTGAACCAGTACTCGCTGTCCGAGCACGACGGCCACCTGCGGGTCGCCACCACCGTCACCTCCGCCGACGGCAACACCAGCGTCAGCGGCGTGCACGTGCTGGCCGCGGACACGCTGGCCGAGGTCGGCCAGGTCGGCGGCCTGGGCAAGGGCGAGCGCATCTACTCGGTCCGGTTCATCGGCCCGGTCGGCTACGTCGTCACCTTCCGCCAGGTGGACCCGCTCTACACGCTGGACCTGCGCGACCCGGCCAAGCCCGCGGTGACCGGCGAGCTGAAGATCACCGGCTACTCCGCCTACCTGCACCCCAGCGGCGACGGCAAGCTGATCGGCATCGGCCAGGAGGCCAGCGACAAGGGCCGGACGCTCGGCACCCAGGTCTCGCTGTTCGACGTGCGCGACCCGGCCGCGCCGCGCAGGCTGTCGCAGCTGTTCCAGAAGGACTCCGGCTCGGAGGCCGAGTGGGACCCGCACGCCTTCCTCTACTGGCCCAAGACCGGCACCGCGGTCATCCCGCTGAGCTCCTACGGCGAGGGCGTGCAGCACAGCGGCGCGGTGGTGCTGCGGATCACCGACACGGAGGTGAGCCGGGTCGGCATGATCGAGCATCCGGCGGACCGCGCCGGCGCCTACCCGCCCGGCATCCAGCGCTCGATGATGATCGGCGACTCCATCTGGACGTTCTCCTACGCGGGCGCGCAGGTCAACGACGCCGCCACGCTGGACAAGCAGGCCTGGATCCCGCTGGGATCATGATCCCTCGGGGGCGGCGACCGGCTCGATCTCGGGGGCGCCGAGCCTGATGGCGTCGGCCGCGTGGTCGGTGTCCTGCTCCTGCGACAGGCGCTCGGCCTCGACCCGCTTGGTGAAGTACTCGACCTCGCGTTTGACCTGCTCGGCGTCCCAGCCGAGCGGGCCGGCGAGCAGCTCGGCGGCCTCCTGCGCGACCGCCACGCCCCGGTGGAAGGTCTCGATGGAGACGTGGGTACGGCGCGTCAGCACGTCGTTGAGATGCCTGGCGCCCTCGTGGGTGGCGGCGTAGACGATCTCGGCGCGCAAGTAGTCGTCGGCCCCGTGCAGCGGCCTGCCCAGCGACGGGTCGTGCTCGATCAGCTCCAGCACCTCGTCGATCAGCGAGCCGTAGCGCTGCAGGAGGTGCTCGATCCTGGCCACGTGCAGGCCGGAGGTGTGGGCCAGCCGATGCCTGGCGTTCCAGAGCGCCTGATAGCCCTCGGCGCCGGCCAGCGGGATCCGGTCCGTGCAGGAGCGCGGGACGCGCTGGTCGAGGCCGTGCGCGACGGCGTCGACGGCGTCCTTGGCCATGACCCGGTAGGTCGTGTACTTCCCGCCGGCGATCATGACGAGCCCCGGCACCGGGTGCGCCACCACGTGCTCGCGCGACAGCTTCGACGTCTCGTCCGACTCCCCGGACAGCAGCGGCCGCAGCCCGGCGTAGACGCCTTCGACGTCATCCCTGCTCAGCGGCACCGACAGCACGGCGTTGACGTGGTCGAGCAGATAGTCGATGTCGGCCCGGGAGGCGGCCGGGTGCTCCTTGTCCAGCGTCCACTCGGTGTCGGTGGTGCCGATGATCCAGTGCCTGCCCCAGGGGATCACGAAAAGCACGGATTTTTCCGTACGAAGGATGAGTCCTGTGACGGAGTGGATCCGGTCGCGCGGCACCACCAGGTGGATGCCCTTGGACGCCCGCACGTGGATCTGCCCGCGTCCGCCCACCAGCTCCTGGATGTCGTCGGTCCACACCCCGGTGGCGTTGACCACCTGCTGGGCGCGTACCTCCATCTCGCGGCCGGACTCCAGGTCGCGCACCCGCACCCCGGTGACGCGCTCGCCCTCACGCAGGAAGCCCACCACCTGGGACCGGGGCGCGACATGAGCGCCGTAGGTGGCGGCCGTCCGCAGCATGGTCATCACGTAACGGGCGTCGTCCACCTGCGCGTCCCAGTACTGCACCGCGCCGGTGAAGGCCGAGCGCTTCAGCGCGGGCGCCAGCCGCAGGGCCCGGCTCCTGGACAGATGCCGGTGCCCCGGCACGCCCCTGGACACCCCGGTGGCGATCCCCAGCGTGTCGTACAGGGCCACCCCCGCCCCCACATAGGGCCGTTCCCACCCCATGTGGGTCATCGGGAACAGGAACGGCACCGGCCGCACCAGATGCGGCGCGATCCGCTGCAACAGCAGGGCCCGCTCCTGCAGCGCCTCCCTGACGAGCTCGAAGTTGAGCTGTTCGAGATAGCGCAGCCCGCCGTGGATGAGCTTGGACGAGCGCGAGGAGGTGCCCGAGGCGAAGTCCCGCGCCTCGACCAGGCCCACGTCCAGGCCGCGCGTGACAGCGTCGAGCGCGACTCCCGCGCCCACCACTCCGCCACCGACCACGACCACGTCCAGCTCGCGTGCGGCCATGGTGTCCAGTGCCGCACTTCGCTCGACAGGACCCAGCCGGGCCACGCGTCTTCCCGCCGCCATGACTCTCCCTGAGATGAGGGGGCCTTGTCACCTTGCGCCCCCATACTTACCCGTTCATCGAACCGCATGTAACGCCGCGGACTCCGTACAGCCCCCCGATCAGGCCCTGACCACGGTCACTCCGGCGTCGGAGAGCCGGGTCGCGGCCAGGTCGGGAAGCTGTGCGTCGGTGACGAGGGTGTCGATCTGCTCGATGGGGCAGATACGGGAAAATGCTTTCTTCCCTATCTTCGAGGAGTCTGCCACCACCACGACCCGCGCGGCACGGGTGATGAGCAGATGATTGACGCTCGCCTCGCCCTCGTGGTCCGCCGAAGCGCCGAGCTCCACGTCCAGCCCGTCCACGCCGAGGAAGGCCACATCGAGCGTCACCTGCTCCAGCACGCCGGACGCGAGCGGGCCGATGAGCTCGTAGGACTGCTGCCTGGCCACCCCGCCGGTCACCACGATCTTGACGTGCCGGCGGACCGTGAGCTCGGCGGCGATGTTGAGCGCGTTGGTGACGATGGTGAAGCCCGAGTCCAGCGTGGCGCGGGTGGCCAGCACGCGGGCCAGCTCGGAGGTGGTGGTGCCGCCGTTCAGGCCGATCACCGCGCCGGGTTCGACCAGCTCGGCGGCCGCTTCGGCGATGCGCTGCTTCTCGCTCCCGTGCCTGGCCGTCTTGTAGCGCAGCGGCAGGTCGTAGCTGACGCTCTGGGCCACCGCGCCGCCCCGCGTGCGCATGAGCATCTGCTGCTGGGCGAGCTGGTCGAAGTCGCGGCGGATGGTCGCGGTGGAGACGTCGAGCGCCTGGGCCGCCTCCTCCACGGAGAGCCGGCCTTCCTGGGCGAGCAGCTCGAGGATCGCGTTCCAGCGGTCATAACGGGACACGATCCTCTTTCCTTCGCCGGAATCGTCAGATGGCAAGCGTGGCATAGGGGAGAGCACGCAGCCACCGATGCCCATTTAAGCTTGGTTCTGGTATAAAAAGTGCAGAAATAATCAAATTTTCGGAGGTACTGGTGACCAGTCATACCGAAGCCGAGATCGCCTCACAGCCGGCGAGCTGGCGGCGGGCCGTGCGGGACATCCCCGCCGGCGCGCTGCCCGCCCCCGGCGAGCGAGTCGCCGTCGTCGGCTGCGGCACCTCCTGGTTCATCGCGATGGCGTACGCCGCGCTGCGCGAGCGGGCCGGTCAGGGGGAGACCGACGCGTTCACCGCCTCCGAGTTCCCGGCCGGACGCGCGTACGACCGGGTGCTCGCGCTGACCCGCTCCGGCACCACCACCGAGGTGCTGGAACTGCTGGCCGCGACCGCCTCCAGGACCACGGCCATCACCGCCGACCCGGACACGCCCGTCATGCGGGCCGCCGACGAGGTCATCGTGCTCGACTACGCCGACGAGCGATCGGTCGTGCAGACCCGCTTCGCCACCACCCAGCTCGCCCTGCTCCGGGCCAGCCTGGGCGAGGACCTCGGCCAGGCCGTCGCCGACGCGGAGCGGGCCCTGTCCGCGCCGCTGCCCGCCGAGCCGGTGGCCGCCGAGCAGCTCAGCTTCCTCGGCACCGGCTGGTCGATCGGCCTGGCCCAGGAGGCCGCACTCAAGATGCGCGAGGCGTCACGCTCGTGGACGGAGGCCTACCCGGCGATGGAGTACCGCCACGGGCCGATCAGCATCGCCGGCCCCGGCCGCGTCACCTGGATGCTCGGCACCGCACCCGAGGGCCTGCGCGAGCAGGTCGAGGCCACCGGCGGCACGTTCTTCACCAGCGGCCTGGACCCGATGGCCGAGCTGGTCCTCGCCCAGCGGGTGGCGGTGGCCAGGGCCGTCGCCCGCGGTCTCGACCCGGACGTGCCCATGCACCTCACGCGATCTGTGATTCTTTCCTCATGAGCCTCACACTCGCCGACGCCCGCATCGTGACCCCCGAGGGAGTTCACGAGGGGTGGCTGACCATCGAAGACGGCCGCATCACGCACGTCGGCCACGGATCGGCCCCCCGAGCCGGTCACGGCCTCGGCGGCCGGCACGTGGTGCCGGGCTTCGTCGACATGCACAACCACGGCGGGGCGGGCGGCTCCTTCCCGGCCGGCGAGCCAGACGGCGCACGCGAGGCGGTGGCGCTGCATCAGCGGCACGGCACCACCACCATGGTGGCCAGCCTGGTCACCGACTCCCTCGACCGGCTGTCCAGGGCGGCCGCGTCGCTGGCCGAGCTCTGTGACGACGGTCTGCTGGCCGGCATCCACTTCGAGGGCCCGTACATCTCCAAAGCGCGCTGCGGCGCCCACGACCCCGCGCTGCTGCGCGAGCCGTCGCCGCAGGAGGTGGCCGGGCTGATCAAGGCCGGGCGCGGGCATGTGCGCATGCTGACGATCGCCGGCGAGCTGCCCGGCGCCCTCGACACGATCCGGATGGCCGCCGCCGAAGGCGTGATCGCCGCGCTCGGCCACAGCGACGCCGACTACGACCGGACGCGGGCGGGCATCGAGGCGGGCGCCACCGTCGCCACCCACCTCTACAACGCGATGCCGCAGCTCGGCCATCGCGCCCCCGGCCCGATCGCCGCGCTGCTGCAGGACGAGCGCGTCACGGTCGAGCTGATCAACGACGGCGTGCACGTGCACCCGGCCATGCTCACGCTGGCCTGTGAGGTGGCGGGCCCCGGCCGGACGGCGCTGATCACCGACTCGATCTCGGCCACCGGCCTGAGCGACGGCGAATATCTCCTCGGCCCGATGCGGGTCGGCGTCGTCGGCGGGGTCGCCCGCCTGGTGGAGGGTGGCTCGATCGCGGGCTCCACGCTCACCATGGACGTCGCCTTCCGCCGCAGCGTCCAGGAGCTGGGCCTGTCGCTGCCCGACGCGGCGCAGGTGGCCTCCCTGACCCCGGCCCGGGTGCTGGGCCTGGCCGATCAGGTCGGCTCGATCGCCGTCGGCAAGTCGGCCGACCTCGTGGTGCTCTCCGACGAGCTGGAGGTGGCCGGCGTGATGCGGCGCGGCGCCTGGATCGCGGAGCCCCGATGATCCTCACCGTGACCCTCAACGCCGCGCTCGACGTCACCTACGAGGTGCCCCGGGTCGACTGGGACGGCGTCAACCGGGTGGCCGCCGTGCACCGGCGGGCCGGCGGCAAGGGCGTCAACGTGGCCCGCGTGCTGGCCGCGCTCGGCCAGGAGGTGCTGGTCACCGGCCTGGTGGGCGGGCCGACCGGCGAGGCGGTGGAGGCCGACCTGCGGGCGGCCGGGCTGCCCGCGGCGATGGTGCCCATCGCCGCCGACTCGCGCACCACGCTGGTGGTCTCGGACGCTCCAGGCCCTCCTGACGGTACGCGGACCGCGCTGTTCAACGAACCCGGGCCGCAGGTGACCGACGACGAGCTACGAAATTTCATGACAACGTATGGGGTCATGTTGGCAGACGCGCGGGCGGTGGTCCTCTCCGGCAGCCTGCCGCGTGGCGTCCCCGCCGACACCTACGCGCGACTGGCGGCCCTGGCCTCGGCCAAGGGCGTGCCGGCCATCGTGGACGCCGACGGCGAGCCACTGCGCCTCGCGCCGCAGGGCCGGCCCGCCATCGTCAAGCCCAACGCCGAGGAGCTGGCCCGGGCCGTGCCGCACGGCACCGTCGAGGAAGGCGCCCAGGCACTGCGCGGCCAGGGTGCCGAGTCCGTGGTCGTGTCCATGGGGTCGGCCGGGCTGCTGGCGGTCACCCCCGAAGGCACGATTCGCGCGCGGATGCCGTACACGGTCGAAGGCAACCCGACAGGGGCCGGCGACTCGCTGGTGGCAGGGCTGGCACTGGGCCTGGTGCAGCCGTCATCGTGGCACGACACGCTGAGGACGGCGGCCGCGCTCGGCGCCGCGGCGGTCGCGTCGCCGGTGGCCGGCGACTTCGACCGCGACGTCTTCAGCGACATACACCCCTTGATCGAGATCGCATAAGGAGCCCGCCATGCCCCTCGCCACCGTCGGCGACATCATCCGCGACTCACCCGCCGGGGTGGGCGCGTTCAACGTGATCCAGCTTGAGCACGCCACCGCCATCGTGGCGGGCGCGGAGGCGCTGAGCCTGCCGGTGGTGCTGCAGATCAGCGAGAACTGCGTGCGCTACCACGGCGAGCTTGAGCCCATCGCGCTCGCCGCACTCGCGGTGGCCAGGCGGGCCGAGGTCCCCGTCGCGGTGCACCTCGACCACGCCACCGACCGCGCGCTCGTCGAGCAGGCCGTGGAGCTGGGGCTGGGCTCGGTCATGTTCGACGCGTCCGCGCTGCCCGACGAGGAGAACGTCGCCGTCACCGCGAGCGTGACCGCCTGGTGCCACGAGCGGGGCGTGTGGGTGGAGGCCGAGCTCGGCGAGGTCGGCGGCAAGGATGGCGTGCACGCCCCCGGCGCCCGCACCAAGCCGGACGAGGCGGCCTCCTACGTGGCCAGGACCGGCGTCGACGCGCTGGCCGTCGCCGTGGGCACCTCACACGCGATGACGACCAAGGACGCGGTGCTCGACCTGGCGCTGATCGCCGAGCTGCGGGCCACCCTGACGGTCCCGCTGGTCCTGCACGGCTCCTCCGGCGTGCCCGACGAGATCCTGCGCGAGGCCGTACGCGAAGGCATGAAGAAGATCAACGTCGCCACGCACCTGAACAAGGCGTTCACCGGCGCGATCCGCGACTATCTGCACCACGACGAGAAGGTGGTCGACCCTCGCAAGTACGTCAACGCGGGCAGGGACGCGGTGACCCGCGAGGTGACCCACCTGCTCGGCGTCCTGACGGGCTGAGACGCGGTGGCCCGTGAGGTGGCACGCCCGCTCGGCGGGCTGACGGCCTGAGACGCGGTGACCCGCGAGGTGGCACGCCCGCTCGGCGGGCTGACGGCCTGAGACGCTCGGCGGGCTGAGGGGTCCCTATCCGTCCAGTTCCGCCAGGACCCGTTCGGCCTGCCTGCGGAAGGTGCCCGGCGGGTTGCGCGGCCCCTCACCCGACAGCAGGAACAGCCAGGTCAGGGCGTGCAGCCTGCGGCACTCGCGCAGCCGGGTGCGCTCGGCCGCCGACAGGTCGAAGTGGCGCAGGACGTCGATCTCGCCGTCCACCCACATCGACACGTGCTGCGACAGCTCCGCCAGCTCGAAGGCCCGGTCGCTGCGGCCGGAGTCCTCGAAGTCCACGATCCGCACCCGCTCGCCGTCCCACAGGAAGTTCGCCAGGTTGCCGTCGCCGCCGCCGAACACCGGCCGTACCCCGCCGTCGTCCGGCCGCCACCGCGCCAGCCACCGGCAGCCCTCCCGGACGGCCCGGTCGGCCACCGGGTCCTTGCCCGGCCAGTGCTCGCACCACTCGCGCACCTGCTCGGCGAGCGCCTGGGCGTGCCAGTTGCGCAGCGGCACCCCGGCCAGGACCTCGGGCGGCACGGCGGCGTGCAGCTCCGCGACGGCCGCGGCCATCTGACGGGTGTGCGCCGCGGGCTCGGGCAGCCCGCGCAGCGGCCGGCCCTCGATCCGGGACATGATCACGCAGCCGTGGAAGGAGATCGGCCTGGGCGCGAGCCCCGGAGCGTAGCGGGCGAGCAACGTCAGCGCCCGCCACTCGCGCTCGGCCGCGTGTGGCCTGTCTTCTCTGTAGTGCTTGGTGACGACATCACCCAGCATCTCGATCGTGTGCGTCCCCTGCAGATCGGCCACCCCCGCATGTTAGGCGAGCACGCGGTCCACGGCGCTCGCGACGAGGCCGTCGATCTCCTCCTCCGTGAAGATGTCGGGCAGGGTGAGGCGCTCGACCACCAGCCAGTTGAGCGCCAGGTAGAGCAGCAGGACGGCGGTGGTGTCGCCGGGCAGGCCGGATTCCCGGTGGTGGCTGACGTTCGCGTCGATGTCCGCGCGGATCCGCTGGGTGAGCACGGCACGCAGTTGCGGCCGCCGGGTCGCCTCCAGCCGCAGCTCCAGCAGGGCCAGGTAGCCGGAGCGGAAGGCGGAGATCCGGCCGACGGTCTCACGCATGAGCGCCAGCAACCGGTCGCGGTCGCGCGGCCCCTCCAGGCTCAGCTCGAACGTGCGCGCGTCGGGCTGGAGCCGCTCGTAGATTCTGCTCCCCACCTGGGTGAAAAGCTCGTCACGGTTGGCGAAGTAGTTGGTGGCGGTGCCCATGGGCACCTTCGCCTCCGCGTCCACGGCCCTGAACGTCAGCCCGCGCGCCCCCTGCTCGGCCAGCACCTCGATGGCGGCATCGATCAGCGCCGCCCGCCTGGCCACGTTCTGTCGCGCCAATTGACACCACTCCAGTTGTAGTACTACGTTCAAACCACTTCAACTATAGTACTTCTTGGGGAGTGACCAACTGTGCGAAAGCTCGTTTACTACATCGCGATCTCCATCGACGGTTACATCGCCGGCCCCGGCGGCGAGTTCGACTTCTACCCCGTGGCCGACGACCTGGCCGCCTACCTGAACGACCAGCATCCCGAGACCATCCCCACCCACCTGAGGGCCCAGCTCGGCCTGGACGCGCCCAACAAGCGCTTCGACACCGTCCTCATGGGCCGCGGCACCTACCAGCCCGCCCTCGACGCCGGAATCACCAGCCCGTACGCCCACCTGCGCCAGTACGTGATCTCCGGCAGCATCCCCGAGATCACCGACCCGGCGGTCGAGCTCGTCTCCGGCGACCCGATCGGCCTGGTCCAGCGCCTGAAGAAGGAGGAGGGCATGGACATCTGGCTCTGCGGCGGCGGCAAGCTGGCCGGCTCCCTGCTGCCGGAGATCGACGAGCTGATCGTCAAGTGTTATCCGGTGGTGGCGGGCTCCGGCGTACCCGCCTTCGACGGCGAGTTCCGCCCCACGGCCTTCACCAACACCGGCACCCGCACCTTCAGCAACGGCACGGTGCTCCTGACCTACGTCCGCGGCTGATCACCAGGGCAGCGCCACCGGGCAGCCGCACGAAGCCTGCCTGGCCCCTGCCTGTCCCCTGCCTGGCGCGCCACGATGGTGGCGCGCCTTTCGGAGGGACTGGTCAGCGCTGGGTCGGCGCGACGACGACCTCGACGCGCTGGAACTCCTTGATGTCGGAGTAGCCCGTGGACGCCATGGTCCGCTTCAGTGCGCCCATGAGGTTCATCGAGCCGTCGGCGATGCTGGACGGCCCGTGCAGGATCTGCTCCAGCGGGCCGACCGTGCCGAACTCCACCCGGCGCCCGCGCGGCAGGTCCGGGTGGTGGGCCTCGGAGCCCCAGTGGAAGCCGCGACCCGGCGCCTCGGCGGCCCTGGCCAGCGGGGAGCCCACCATGACGGCGTCCGCGCCGCAGGCGATGGCCTTGGCGATGTCGCCGGAGGTGCCCATGCCGCCGTCGGCGATCACGTGCACGTAGCGGCCGCCGGACTCGTCCATGTAGTCGCGGCGGGCCGCGGCCACGTCGGAGATGGCCGTGGCCATCGGCACGGCGACACCCAGGACGTTGCGGGTGGTGTGCGAGGCGCCGCCGCCGAAGCCGACCAGCACGCCCGCCGCGCCGGTGCGCATCAGGTGCAGCGCCGCGGTGTGCGTGGCGCAGCCGCCGACGATCACCGGCACGTCCAGCTCGTAGATGAACTGCTTGAGGTTGAGCGGCTCGGCCCGCCCGGAGACGTGCTCGGCCGAGACCGTGGTGCCGCGGATGACGAAGATGTCCACGCCCGCGTCGATGACCGCCTTGTGGTATTGGACGGTGCGCTGCGGCGACAGCCGGACGGCGGTGGTCACGCCGGACGCCCGGATCTCCTCGATGCGGCGCCCGATCAGCTCTTCCTTGATCGGCGCGGCGTAGATCTCCTGGAGCCTCCTGGTCGCCGCCTCGGCGTCGAGCGACGCGCACTCCTCCAGCAGCGGCGACGGGTCGTCGTACCGGGTCCAGAGACCTTCGAGGTCGAGCGGCGCGAGACCGCCGAGCCGGCCGATCTCGATCGCGGTGGCCGGCGAGACGACGCTGTCCATGGGTGCGACGATCACGGGAAGCTCGAACCGGTAGGCGTCGATCTGCCAGGCGATCGAGACCTCTTCCGGGTCGCGGGTGCGCCGCGAGGGCACGAGGCCGATCTCGTCGAGCGAGTAGGCGCGGCGGCCGGACTTGCCCCGGCCGATCTCCACCTGCTGAGTCATGGATTACCTTCTGTGATAGTTCGGAGCTTCCACGGTCATCTGGATGTCGTGGGGGTGGCTCTCCTTGAGGCCCGCCATCGTGATCGGCATGAGCTCGCAGTCGGTGTGCATCTGAGTGATGGTGCGACATCCGGCATACCACATGCCCTGGCGCAGGCCGCCGACGAGCTGGTGCGAGACGGCGGAGACCGGGCCGCGGTAGGGGACCTGGCCCTCGATGCCCTCGGGGATGTATTTGTCCTCGCCGCCGACGTCGGCCTGGGCGTAGCGGTCCTTGCTGAAGGAGGTGCCGCCACGCTCGCGGTTGCGCACCGCGCCGAGCGAGCCCATGCCCCGGTAGGACTTGAACTGCTTGCCGTTGATGAAGATCAGCTCGCCGGGCGACTCCTCGCAGCCGGCCAGCAGCGACCCGAGCATGACCGTGTCGGCGCCCGCGGCGATGGCCTTGACGATGTCGCCGGAATATTGCAGGCCGCCGTCGCCGATCACCGGAACCCCGGCGGGCGCGCAGGCGAGCGAGGCCTCGTAGATGGCCGTGACCTGCGGCGCGCCCACCCCGGCCACCACGCGGGTGGTGCAGATGGAGCCGGGCCCGACGCCGACCTTGACCGCGTCGGCACCCGCCTCGACGAGCATCTGCGCGCCGGCCCTGGTGGCGATGTTGCCGCCGATGACGTCGACCTGGCTGTTGGCCTTGACCTTGGCGATCATGTCGGCCAGCCCCTTGGAGTGGCCGTGCGCCACGTCCACGACCACCACGTCCACGCCGGCCTCGATGAGCGCCTTGGTCCGCACCTCGGCGTCGCCCCCGACGCCGACCGCGGCGCCGACCACCAGGCGGCCGTCGGCGTCCTTGGTGGCCAGCGGATATTGCTCGCTCTTGGTGAAGTCCTTGACCGTGATGAGCCCGCGCAGCCTGCCGTCGGGGTCGACCAGCGGCAGCTTCTCGATCTTGTTCTGCCGGAGGAGGTCGTAGGCGTCGTCCCGCGAGACCCCCACGGGGGCGGTGACGAGCGGCATCTTCGTCATGACCTCGCGCACCGGCCGCTCCTGGGCGGTCTCGAAGCGCATGTCGCGATTGGTGACGATGCCGACGAGGATGCCGGACGCGTCGGTGACCGGCACCCCGGAGATCCGGTACGTCGCGCAGAGCCGCTCGACGTCGGCCAGCGTGTCGTCGGGGCTGCAGGTCACCGGGTTGGTCACCATGCCCGCCTCGGACCGCTTGACCAGGTCGACCTGCTGGGCCTGCTCCTCGACCGACAGGTTGCGGTGCAGGATGCCGATGCCGCCCTGCCTGGCCATGGAGACCGCCATCCGGGCCTCGGTCACGGTGTCCATCGCCGCCGAGACCAGCGGGATGGACAGGGTGATGCCACGTGACAGGCGGGTGCGGGTGTCGGCGTCACCTGGCTGCAGGTCTGAATACGCCGGCACGAGCAGCACGTCGTCAAAGGTCAGACCTGTCGCGGTGAACTTGGACATGCTGCGGCCCCTCCCGCCGATGCGCTGAATGACCCAAGTCTAGGGCCTGCGTCCAAACGCATGTGATGCCGGGAGGACGATGGCCCCCACGGCCCGTCGTACTCCCGGCATCGGCACGCTCCCGGGAGGTGGGACGGTCGATGTCACCGTCCCACCTCCGCCATCGGCACCCGGGCTGAGCGCGCGTTACGCCACCGAACCCCCCTCCGCGTCCTGATGGCCGGCGCTGCCCGGCCCTCGGGGGGCCGACGCAGAGTTAAGCGTGAGTTACGCAATGGCACAGCGCAACGTGAAAACGTGCAATTGCACTAAGCTGCACGCCGCACCGATGACTCCGCCGCAACGAGCGGACAAGTGGGGAATGCCGGGTTATTCTCGCGGCACGCCTGTCCCCCTACGGAGCCCGACACCATGCGCAGCGAGCATCAGACCATGCCCCAGCCGCTCGAAACGCTGGGCCTGGGCCCCACCCAGACGGCCGTTTACGCCGCCGTACTGCGCCTGCACCGGGCTACCCGCACCGAGCTCGCCGCGGCCATGGACGACCCGGTGGAGAAGGTCGGCAGGGAGCTCGACCAGCTCGTCGCGCTCGGCGTGGTGGACGAGCAGTCGGGCGAGTATCTCGCCCGGCACCCGGCCGCCGCGCTCGGCCGGCTGGTCGCCGAGCGGCTCGACCGCCTGGCCGAGGAGAGCCGCAGGATCGACTCCGCGCTCGGCTCGATCCGCGGCCTGATCCGCGACTACGACGCCGGCCGCGACTACCAGAGCGGCACCTTCCCCGTGGAGCTGGTCAGCGGGGCCGACGTGCTGTACGAGAGCGTCGTGGGCATGGCGGTCCAGGCGCCGCCGATGACGCTGCTGACCGCCATCCCGGACGAGCGCACCATGATCGACTTTGCCCGGAAGTACGCCGACCCGTGGATCGACGCACAGCGTCAAGGGCTGCTGCGCATGCGGACGATCGTCCCGGTCGACACCCTGGTGCTCCCCGGCGTACGCGACCAGCTCACCCGCATGGTCGAGGCGGGCGGCCAGGTGCGCACACTCGACCAGGTGCCGAGCTGGTTCGTGGCGGCGGGACCCGACGCGGCCGGCCTGCCCGCGCTCTGGGGCGGCAACCTGCCCGAGCACGCCTACAACTTCTATCTGATGCGGGCCCCCATCGTGGTGGGCATGCTGCACTCCCTCTTCGACGAGCTGTGGGGGCGCGCCATGCCCCTGCCCTGGCTGCCGGCGGGCCGCGAGGGCGGCGGCATGGTGCAGGTGCTGCGGCTGGCCGCGCAGGGCATGTGCGACGAGTCCATCGCGCGCCACCTCGGCGTGTCGGTCCGTACGGTACGCGCGAGATTCGCCGGCGCCATGTCCGAACTGGGCGCTCAGTCACGCTTTCACGCAGGTGTGGAGGCCGCTCGGCGCGGCTGGCTGGGCCAATGACCGCCGTTGACACCGCTTCGGTCATATGGTGGGAAGGTGCTGGAAGACGTCCCCCGCGACCCGTTCGCGGACGACCCTGACGACCCGTCCTCAGCGATGGGCGAGCTCGACGACGCCGAGCCTCTCACCGCCGCCGAGCGGGACGAGGCGATCACCGACCTGGCGGACGTCGAGGTCTTTCGCTCCCTGCTGGAGCCGCAGGGGGTGCTCGGCCTCGTGCTCGACTGCCCGGAATGCGGCGAGCAGCACTTCTTCGACTGGGACCTGCTGCGCGGCAACCTGCGCCAGATGATCGAGCTGGGCCGGCCCCAGGTGCACGAGCCGGCGTATTTCCCGGACCCGGACGAATATGTCAGCTGGGAGTACGCCAGAGGTTACGTCGACGGCGTCATCGACACCGAAGAGCGCCACTGATCGACCACGTCGCCACGCAGGACGGCGAGCACCCGAGCCGCGGGATCCCGGCGGTCGGGAGCCTCCCCCGCGGCGAGCGCGTCGAGCAGTGCGTCGCTCTCTTCCTCTGGCGTCAAGCCGACTCCAGCTCGGCCATCTGCCTCAGCCTGGCCAGCGCCCGATGCTGGGCGACCCGGACGGCTCCTGGTGACATGCCGAGTACATTACCGGTCTCCTCGGCCGACAGGCCCGACACCACCCGCAGCAGCAGCAACTCCCGCTGGTTCGGCGGCAGCCGGGCGAGCAGCCGGCGCGCGTGCTCCACCTCGATGTAGCGGACCACCGTCTCCTCCGGCCCCGGCCCGTCGTCGGGCCCGTCCGGAAGATCCTGAGTGGGCACGGCCGAGCGCACGGAACTGCGCAACGCGTCGGCCACCTTGTGCGAGGCGATCCCGAACACGAAGGACGCGAAGGGCCTCCCCATGTCCCTGTATCGCGGCAGCGCGGACAGGACCGCGATGCACACCTCCTGGGCGACGTCATCGGCAATGTGATATTGCCCGGTAACCCTGCCCAGCCTGGCGCGGCAATACCGCACCACCATCGGACGCAACTCGCCGAGCAAGGATTCGATCGCACTGCGATCTCCCTGCACAGCGAGGCTCGTTAGTTCCCTTAGGTCGGAGTCATCCGTCCGTGCCGGAAGTCTCGACGCGAGCCTTACCCCAATTTTGGCGTCGGCGACGCTTCCCTCGCTCACGTTAGGCATGATGCCCGCACTGATCGGGCCTGTCGTCATCGCGAACGGCTACGGATTGGTCACATTGACGAGACGATAACGGTCAGTAATCGATCGACAACACTAAGCCTTTCTGTCTGGCACCATATTTCACCCGATAACCCGAAATGCACGACATTCGTCAGACGCCGACGCTTAACACTCACTTCAGGTTTACTCCAATAAACCCGCATTCTTTCCCCAAGTTCCCCCACAACACAACAACCTGCGCAACATCACATACCGCATACCCCCCGCCCCGACGGCGCCACCCATGCCAAGCCGACCCCTCGTATAAGACCACGCGCGCCGTACGGCGAGTGGCGCGTGCGGCATGCGGCGAGGTGACAGGCGGCCGGTGGCAGACGGCCGGTGGCAGACGGCCGGTGGCGTGTGTGGCGCCTGTGGCGGGTGATAGGCAGCGGGGCGCCGGGTGGTGGGCGGCGCGTTCCGGCTGGCCGCCGGAGGCGGGTGCGTGAAGGGCGGCCGGTGGCGGGTGGCGTCAGGGGCGTCGGGTGGCGGGTGGCGTCAGGGGCGTCGGGTGGTGGGGGCGTCAGGGGCGTCGCCCGACTGTGCCGCAGGGCGCCGGAGCGTGGGACACAGGCTCCTGCGCGGGTAGCGCGGCCCTGCGGCGGGCATGCCACGAAAAACTCGCCGCAGGAACACGTACGGCCCGCGCCGACGATTCGGGCGGGCCGTGCGGTGGAGCTGGTGTGGCTAGTGGCCGTGGCCGTGACCGTGACCCTGACCAGCGGAGGCCTCTTCCTCTTCGGGCTTGTCCACCACGAGAACCTCGGTGGTGAGCAGCATGCCCGCGATGGAGGCGGCGTTCTGGACGGCCGAGCGGGTGACCTTGACCGGGTCGATGACGCCCTGCGACAGCAGGTCGCCGTACTCGCCGGTGGCGGCGTTGAGGCCGTGTCCGGGCTTGAGCTCGGCGATCTTGTGCGTGACGACGTAACCCTCGAGACCGGCGTTCTCGGCGATCCAGCGGGACGGCTCGACCAGCGAGCGGCGCACGATGGCGACACCGGTGGCCTCGTCGCCCGTGAGGCCGAGGTCGTCGAGCTCCTTGGCGACGTGGATCAGCGCGGAGCCGCCACCGGAGACGATGCCCTCCTCGATCGCGGCGCGCGTCGCTGAGATCGCGTCCTCGAGGCGGTGCTTCTTCTCCTTGAGCTCCACCTCGGTGGCCGCGCCGACACGCAGCACGCACACACCGCCGGCGAGCTTGGCCAGGCGCTCCTGGAGCTTCTCGCGGTCCCAGTCGGAGTCCGACTGCTCGATCGCGAGCTTGATCTCCTTGACCCGGTCCTCGATGGCCTTGGCGTCACCGGCGCCGTCGACGATGGTCGTGGCGTCCTTGGTGACGACGATGCGGCGAGCGGTGCCGAGCACCTCCAGACCGACGTTCTCCAGCTTGAGGCCGATCTCCTCGCTGACGACCTGGCCACCCGTGAGGATGGCGATGTCCTGCAGCATCGCCTTGCGGCGGTCGCCGAAGCCGGGAGCCTTGACGGCGACAGAGGTGAAGGTGCCGCGGATCTTGTTGGTGACCAGAACGGCCAGGGCCTCGCCCTCGACGTCCTCAGCGACCACCAGCAGCGGCTTCTTGCTCTGCGCGATCTGCTCCAGCAGCGGCAGGAAGTCCGCGATGGAGGAGACCTTGCCCTGGGTGAGCAGGATGTAGGCGTCCTCCAGGACGGCCTCCATGCGCTCGGAGTCGGTGACCATGTAGGCCGACAGGTAACCCTTGTCGAACTGCAGGCCCTCGGTGAACTCGAGCTCCATGCCCATGGCGTTGGACTCTTCGACGGTGAGCACACCGTCCTTGCCCACCTTGTCGAACGCCTCGGCGATCAGCTCGCCGATCTGGGCGTCCTGAGCGGAGATCGTCGCGACATTGGCGATCTCCTTCTTGTCCTCGACCGGACGGGCGCTGGCCAGCAGCTTGTCGCTGATGGCCTTGGCGGCCTGGTCGATGCCGCGCTTGAGCGACAGCGGCGAGGCGCCGGCGGCCACGTTGCGCAGGCCCTCGCGGACCATCGCCTGGGCCAGGACGGTCGCGGTGGTGGTGCCGTCGCCCGCGACGTCGTTGGTCTTGGTGGCAACTTCCTTGGCGAGCTGGGCGCCGAGGTTCTCGTAACGCTCCTCCAGCTCGATCTCACGAGCGATGGTCACGCCGTCGTTCGTGATCGTCGGGGCACCGAACTTCTTGTCGATGACGACGTTGCGGCCACGGGGGCCGAGGGTAACCTTTACGGCGTCCGCGAGGGCGTTGACGCCGCGCTCAAGCGCGCGGCGAGCGTTCTCGTCGAATTCCAGGATCTTCGCCATTTTGCTGAGAGTCCTCTCCTGGCGTCGAAAGCCCCGAACGCGGTATGCGTCCGGGGCCCCGACACAACCGGCTTACTTCTCGATGATCGCGAGAACGTCGCGGGCGGAGAGCACGAGGTACTCCTCGCCGCCGTACTTGACCTCGGTGCCGCCGTACTTGCTGTAGAGGACGATGTCGCCCTCGCTGACGTCGAGCGGAATCCGCTTGTCGCCGTCCTCATCCCAGTTGCCGGGACCCACCGCGAGGACCTTGCCCTCTTGCGGCTTCTCCTTGGCGGTGTCCGGGATGACCAGACCGGAAGCGGTGGTCTGCTCTGCCTCAAGCGGCTGAACCACAATGCGGTCGCCGAGCGGCTTAACGGGAACCTTGGTGGCGGTCGTCACGATCGGACCTCCCCTTCAGATATGAATGATCTAGAAGAGGCGACCAGCGGGGCCTGCCGTCGCGGGTGCCAGACCTGCCTCGTCGCACATTGGCACTCTCAAGGGGAGAGTGCCAACAGGAAACATATGCAAGAGGGGCTTGACAGTCAACACGAACTCGTCCGCTGAGAGCGATCAGGACCGAGTCTTCGCCTGGATAACCCCTGGTTGCGGGGTTTCTGGAGTCCCAGCCTAGGTGCAGCCAGGAGGATCCCTCCGCACGTCGCGTCGGCGCGCCGTACGGCTGGAGCCGGCGGACCCGGCCGGACGGATCGGCGGGGGCGCTAACGTCGTACGTCGTGGACTTCGACGCCTTTCGTGAGCTGCTGACGCCGCGCGGCCTGCGGGCGCTCGGCGAGGCCGAGGAGCTCGTGGGCGCCGACCCGGTCGTGGCCGCCACCAAGCTGCGCAGGACCTACGACGCCGCGCTGACCTCGGCCGCGCTCACCCAGGCCGGGCTCAGGGACCGGGCGCGGGCGAAGTTCGGCGCGGACGCGGGGCTGATGTACTTCACGCCGCACGGCCTGGAGCAGGCGACCCGCGCCGAGGTCGCCGAGCACCGCGCCCGCCGCCTGGCCGCCGGGCCCGGCCTGCGGGTCGTGGACGCGTGCTGCGGCATCGGCGGTGACCTGGTGGCGCTGGCCCGCGCGGGCTGCACCGTGGACGCCGTGGACACCGACCCGCTGACCGTCGCCGTCGCCACGGCGAACGCCGAGGCGCTCGGTCTCGCCGACCGGGTCACGGTCACGCTGGCCGACGCCGCGTCGGTCGTCCCCGAGGCGTACGACGTGCTGTTCGCCGACCCCGCGCGCCGCACCTCCAGGGGCAGGACGTTCGACCCGCTGGCCTACTCCCCGCCCTGGCCGGTGGTGCTGGAGCTGGTGTCCAGGTCGCACCGCGCCTGCCTCAAGGTGGCCCCAGGAATCCCGTACGAGTTCATCCCCGACGCCGCCGAGGCCGAGTGGGTCTCCTACCGGGGCGACGTCAAGGAGGCCACCCTCTGGACCGGTGGCGACGAGGAGCGGACCGGCAGGCGGGCCACGCTGCTGCCCGGCTCGCACACCCTGGCCGCCACCGGCGTACGGGCGGCCACGGGCCCGGTCGGGCGCTATGTGTACGAGCCCGACGGAGCCGCCATCCGCGCGCATCTCGTGGGCGAGGTGGCCGAGCTGGTGCGCGGCCGCCTTCCCGATCCGATGATCGCTTACATCTCCGGGGACGAGCCGATCGACACCCCCTGGGCCGCGAGGTACGAAGTCGACGAGGTGCTGCCTTTCTCGCTCAAGCGCCTCCGTACGGCACTCCGCGACCGCCAAATCGGAAATGTCACCATCAAAAAGCGCGGCTCGGCCGTAGATATCGAGCGCCTGCGCCGCGACCTCCGACTTTCCGGCGTTAAATCCACTGTAATCATCCTGACCAGGATTATGGACAGGCCGTCAGTCATCATCTGCAACCCCAGCCCACCTGCATAAATGACAAAGCAGGGCGATTCATCGATAAGCACGACGTTCTCCCTCGCCCCTGACGGACCATGATCGAAAGGCTATGGTGGCGGGCGGGAGTTCTCCCCCTATCGCGGTGAGCCGTGTTCTCCTTCTTCCATTTGCAAACCGGACTCGCTACGCGGCAGACCGTCGACGAGCGAAGGAGCCTTTCGGTGGATCATTCGAACCACACCACCCTTCTGCAAGCGGGCGGCCAGACCGCCATCTCCGACAGGATGCGGGAGCTGCTGGCGCGTGCCGCGCAGGATCACGTGTACGAGCAGCGCACGCAGGGAGCTGTCCTCGACGAGATCCGCCAGCGGCTTGAGGGCATGGAGTGGCTTCTTCGCGAGGTGCGCGAGCGCGAGCTCGGCGGTCTCAGCGGCACCCTTGAGACGGTGAGCGGGCGGCTCGACGACATCGCGGCCAAGCCGCCGATGTGGGCCGAGGGGCTGGCCCAGCACGTGGAGGCGGTGCGCGATCACGTCGACGCCGTCGGCGAGCAGGTCGACGGCGTCGACTCCCGGGTGGAGTCCGTGCACGAGCGCGTGCACCCGGTCCTGGAGCTGCCGAAGCTGCGCGCCGATCTCGGCATCGTGAGCGAGGGCGTCGAGGAGACGCTCAGCCGGCTGCAGTCGGTGCTGGAGGTGACCGACGGCATGACCCAGCGGATGGGCGAGTTCACCACCAGGCTCGCCCAGGTGAGCGCCGGCATGGAGGTCGCCGCCGGCCGGTTCAACCGGATCGACAAGTCGCTGGCCGAGCTCAACGGCCGCACCGACCGCGTCGAGGGGGTGGTGCTGGACCTGTCCGACGGCTTGGACGAGCGGCTGGCCGCGACCGCCGAGCAGCTCACCGCCTCGACGGACCGGGTGAGCGTCAAGGTGGACGCCGTCGAGCAGCGCCTGACCAGCCGCCTGGACGACACCGAGCAGTCCCTCGGCACCCGGCTCGACGACACCGAGCAGCGCCTCACCGGCCGCGTGCACGACCTCTCCGGCCGCGTCGACAGCAGGGTGGACAAGATCGACGGCCGGCTGGTCGCGATCGACTCCCGCCTGGCGAACGTCGACCACCGCTTCGAAACCGCCGACCAGTCCCTCACCGACATCGGCACCCGCCTCGCGAGCGTCGACGACCGTTTCCAGACCGCCGATGAGTCCCTGGCCGACATCGGCACCCGCCTGGCGAGCGTGGACCACCGCTCCCAGACCGCCGACCGATCCCTCGCCGACATCGGCACCCGTCTGCAGGGCGTGGACGCGCGGCTGGACGGGTTCGACACCCGCCTGACGTCCGTGGACGGCCGGCTCGTCGCCATGAACGGCGAGCTGGACGCCCGCCTGACCGGTCACGACGGGCGCTTCGACGCCCTGGACGAGCACCAGGCCGAGACCGCCGCCCGCGACGAGGACCGCTTCAACGGCCTCGACACCCACCTCAAGTCCTTGGATGAGCGGCTGGAAGCGGCCGAGGAGCACCTGACCACCCGCGTCGACGGCCTCGACGCCCACCTGACCGGTCTCACCACCCACTCCGAGCAGGTCGGCGAGACGCTGGAGGCCGTGAGCCGCCGCATCGGCCAGCTCCCCGAGGCGCTGGCCATCGACGAGCGTCTCGGCGAGCTGCTCGACTCCCACCGGGCCGACCACGCCGAGCGCCTGGCCGAGGCGGCGGCCGCGCTCACCGAGGCGGTCAGCTCCCGTCCCGACCGCGAGGCGCTGGCCGAGACCGTGTCCGAGACGGTGACCGGCATCGTCGAGCCCGCCACCGCCGACCTCAACAAGCGCCTCGGCGCTCTGGAGGAGACCATGCTGGCCCTCGCCGAGGCCCTGCTGCGGCCCACCCGCGCCAAGGACTGAGCCGCGCGGGACTCAGACGCGGAGGACTCAAACGCGCGGGACTCAGCCGCGCGGGACTCAGACGTGGACCGTCGTGATGGGCATCGAGGAGTCGGCGGGGATCTCCAGCGAGGACGGGGTGACGCCGGCCGCCACCAGGTCCGAGCCGAGCGCGGCGACCATGGCGCCGTTGTCGGTGCACAGCCCGGGGCGGGGGACGCGCAGCCGTACGCCGGCCGCGTCGCACCGCTCCTGGGCCAGGGCGCGCAGCCGCGAGTTCGCCGCCACGCCGCCACCGATCAGCAGGTCGCCCACGCCGTACTTACGGCAGGCCTGCAGGGCCTTACGGGTCAGCACGTCGACCACCGCCTCCTGGAAGGAGGCGGCCACGTCCGGCACGTGGATGCGCTCCCCCGCCGACTCGCGCGCCTCCACCCAGCGGGCGACGGCGGTCTTCAGCCCTGAGAAGGAGAAGTCGAGCGTGCCGTCGTCCATCTTGCCCCGGGGGAAGGCGACCGCGGTGCCGGAGCCCGAGGTGGCGGCCTTGTCGATGTAGGGGCCGCCGGGGAACGGCAGCCCGAGCACCCGCGCCACCTTGTCGAACGCCTCCCCCGCCGCGTCGTCCACGGTGGAGCCGAGCGAGATCACGTCCTTGGCCACGTCGGGCACCAGCAGCAGCGAGGAGTGCCCGCCCGACACCAGCAGGGCGATGCACGGCTTGGGCAGCGGCCCGTGCTCCAGCTGGTCCACCGCGACGTGCGCGGCCAGGTGGTTGACGCCGTAGAGGGGAATGCCGAGGCCGAGCGCGTAGGCCTTGGCCGCGGCCACGCCGACCAGCAGCGCGCCGGCCAGCCCCGGCCCGGCGGTGACCGCGATCGCGTCGATGTCGGAGAACCTCAGCCCGGCCTGGGCCAGCGCCGCCTCCACGGTGGGCGTCATCGCCTCCAGGTGCGCTCGCGAGGCCACCTCGGGCACCACGCCGCCGAAGCGGGCGTGCTCTTCCATGCTGGAGGCGATCGTGTTGGCCAGCAGGGTGTGGCCGGTGACGATCCCGATGCCGGTCTCGTCGCAGGACGTCTCGATGCCCAGGACCAGCGGTGCGTCAGCCATCCAGCTTTCTCCTCATCATGATCGCGTCGGTGCCGTCGTCGTAGTAGCGGCGCCGGACGCCGATCTCCTCGAACCCGAAGTGCTGGTAAACGCCCCGGGCGACCGGATTGTCCTCCCGTACCTCCAGGAAGATCTCCCGCGCGCCTCGCTCGCCCGCCACCCGCAGCAGCTCGGCCAGCATCGCGCCGCCGATGCCGGTGCCGCGGTGGGACTCCAGCACCGCGATGGTCTGCACGTCGGCCTGGTCGGCGGCGACGGCCAGGCCCGCGTAGGCGACGATCTGGTCGTCCGCCTCCGCCACCACGTAGTGCCTGGTGCGCGGCTGGTCGGCGAGCTCACCGCGCATCATCCCCTCGCTCCACGCGTCGTACGGGAACGTCGCCTGCTCGATCGCCATCACCACCGGCAGATCGGCCACGGTCATCTGCCGCAGCTTCACGCCGTCACCCGCTTGGGCGCGCCGGGCACGACCGCGTCGGGCCGGCGCAGATAGACGGGGTGCGGCTGGTCGAGCGGCGTCCCCGCCGCGATGCGCTCGGCCGCGAGCGCGGCCAGGAATCCGGCGTACGGGTAAGCCGGCTCATGCGCGCGGCCGAGCGCCTCGGGATAGAGCCCGGCCCCGGCGCCCACCACCGGCAGTCCCTCGACGGGGACCTCGGCGGGCCGGGCGACGGACGGGCCGTCGAGCCTGGTGCGCCGATCGGCGTAGCGGGCCCAGAACACCTCCTTGCGCCGCGCGTCGGTGGCGACCAGGAACGGCTCGTCCAGGCCGCTGCCGTAGGCGATGGCGTCGAGCGTGCAGATGCCGTAGGCCGGCACGCCGAGCGTGGTGGCGAGGCCCTGCGCGGTCATCAGCCCGACCCGCAGGCCGGTGTAGGGGCCGGGGCCGCTGCCCGCGACCACGGCGGTGACGTCACGCGGCGACACCCGCGCCTCCGCCAGCACGCGCTCGACGGCCGGCGCCAGCAACTCGCCGTGACGCCGGGCGTCGATCGTGGTGGATTCGGCGAGCACTCGCGTCCCGTCGTGGAGCGCGGCGGTGACGGCGGGGGTAGCGGTATCGAAAGCCAGGACCAACACGACTGATTAGCCTACCCGCAGAGCAGGTCAGGCCCAGCCGGTCCGCCGCTTCAGCCACTCCAGCGCCACGACGCCCTGCGCCCGCTGGAACGCCCGGAGCGTCGGCAGCCCCGGCGGGGCCGGCATCCGGCTCCTGCTGACCAGATAGCCGGTGAACGCGGCGATCACCCGGGTGACGCGGTCATCGGGGTCGGTGAAGAGCTCGTGCGGCGGTGGGCCGCCCTGCATGGCGACGGACGGCAGCATGACCACCACGTCGAACCAGGCCGCGCCCACGCAGGCCCACGGCCAGTCCACGACGTAGACGCGCTCCTCGGTGAGCAGGACGTTGTCGGCCCGTACGTCGCCGTGCAGGAGCGTGTCGCCCTCGGCCGCCCGCGCCCAGCCCGACTCCAGCTCGGCCAGCGCGTCGAGGTGGCGCAACGCCCACGGGTCCAGCCCGGCGGTGTCCGCGCCGCGCAGCCGGCGCCAGCCGTCGAACGACCCCTCGAACGCCTCGGCGATCGGCGGCGCGGCCATCGGCGCCGGCGTCAGCTCGGCGGACATCCGCGCGACGGCGGCCGTGACCCGGTCGAGCTCGTCGCGACGCCACGGCATCGCCGGGTGCCGGCCCTCGATGTCCTCGAACGCGAGCACCACCCAGCCGTCGACCTCGAAGGTGGCGATCAGGCGGGGAGCCGGGACGGAGGCGGGAAGCGCGGCGGCGATCTTGGCCTCGGCGCGGTAGATGCCGGCGGAGTCGGGGTTCGGCTCAGGGCCGACGGCCTTGACGAAGAGCCGGCGCCCGTCCGCGGCGCGCAGCCGCACGGCCGCCCCCGGGGAGAACCCGCCCGGCTGCGTGACCGCCTCGGCCACGGGCCCGCCGAGCAGCTCCTCGACCGCGGCGCGAGCGGCCGGGTGCACCTCGTGCCAGGGCAGCCGGGTCCCCGCCGCGGGCGGATTGGCGTCCACACTCATGAACCCATGATCCCAACCGGCGCAACCGGATTTGGGGAGGCGGAGGCCGCGAATCGAGAACCCGCGACGCAGGGTGCGGCCGGAAGGCGCGGGAGGAGGTCAGGCGCGGGAGGCGTACACGATGATGTTGTCGAGGTACTCGCCCGCGGCGCGGTCGAACCTGCCGCCGCAGGTCACCAGCTTGAGCCCGTCCTCCACGTACACCCGCCGGAGCGGGAAGGAGTCCTTGTGGACCTGCTCGACGCCGTCGACCTTGTACTTGACGACCTTGCCGTCGCTGCGCTCCACCTTGACGATCTCACCCTTGCGCACGTGCCTGAGCTTGTAGAAGACGGCCGGCGCGGTCTTGGTGTCGACATGTCCGACGATCACCGAGGCGCCCTTCTCACCCGGCACGGCGCTGCCGGTGTACCACCCGGCCATCTCGGGCTTCTCGTAGGGCGGCAGTTCGACCTCGCCGTCCTTGAGCCCGAGCTTCATCAGCGGCGCCTCCATGTCGATCGAGGAGATCTCAATGCTCTTCGGCACGATCGCGGCCGCCTTCTTGGGGGTGGACTGCATGCTCTGGCCGAAGGCGACCAGCACCAGCCCGGTCACGGCGCCGGCGAGCACCACCCGCCCGGGACGCGCCATCGCTAGGACCGGCTGCGGCGCTTGACCGCCACCCCGATCCCGACGGCCATCGCCAGGCCGAGCGCCAGGCCGACGCCGCCGAGCGGAAGGGAGGAGCCCTCGTCGACCTCCTGGCCGAAGGTGCCGCCGCCGCCGGCCCTGGGCGCCCTGGTGGGCACGTCGCTCGGCAGCGGGTCGGCCCTGGTGACTCTGAGGGTGGCCCGGCCGACGTGGTTGGTGCCGTCGCACTTGACGTCCACGCGGTACGAGCCGCGCTTGACGGTGCCGGAGACCTGAGCCTGGCCGCGCACCCACGCGCCGGAGGGCGAGCCGGTGGCGGCGGGACTGGCGGTCGCGGAGGTGGCGGGGGATAAGGAGACCCCGGAGAGGAAGGCTCTGGAGGTGGCGGTGCCGGTGTGGGCGGGGCCGCCCGAGGGCTCGGGGCAGTTGGCCAGGATCCACACGGTCGAGGTCTCACCGGCGGTGACGCTGTCGGGGTTGAGCTGGACCGAGATGGACTGCCGGGTGGCGGTCGCCGTGGGGCTGACCGGCGTGGTGGCCGTGGGGCTGACCGAGGTGGTGGGGGTCCCGGTCGGCGTCTCCGAACCCGCCGGTGGTGTTTGCGCCTCCGCTGCGCATCCTACGAGGCCGATCATGACGATGGCTCCCGCGTACGCGACTCGCCTGACCCTGAGCACCCGTCGCACCCCACTCCGCCGTCCTTCACCAAGCATCCAGCGAAACTGTGGATGCCGCCCCTCCTGAATACCCAAAATTTCTGGGCCAACCCTTACCAATGATCATGTTTCATGGCATCGGCGAGTTAGGTCAAGGGTGACAGGATGATCGGGGCTTGGCGGTGGTTTTACTCTTTCGCCGTTTCGGACGGCGTGTCGCCCAGATTCACGCCCGCCCATCTGGCTCCGACGCCGCGCAGCGTGACCGTACGCGCCTCGTCGTCGGCCGTGCGGTCGAGGTGGATCTCCAGCCGTTCCTCGGACAGACCTTCGACCAGACCCTCGCCCCACTCGACGACCGTCACCGACTCCTCCAGGGAGGCGTCGAGGTCGAGATCGTCCACTTCGAGGTCGCCGCCGAGCCGGTAGGCGTCGGCGTGCACGAGCGGGGGGCCGCCGCACAGCGACGGGTGCACCCTGGCGATCACGAAGGTGGGCGAGGTGATCGGCCCGCGCACCTTGAGCCCTTCGCCCACGCCCTGCACGAGGGTGGTCTTGCCGGCGCCGAGCGGGCCGGACAGGATCAGCAGGTCACCCGGTCTGAGCAGGGCGGCCAGGCGGGTGCCGTACGCGCGCGTCTCCTCGGCGGTGGACAGCCTCATTCCTGACCCACTCGCTTGATCAGGTCGCGCAGCGCGTCGTTGACCACCCCGGGGCGCTCCAGCTGGATCAGGTGGGAGGTGTCAGGGACCTCGGTGAGCTGCGCCTTGGGCAGCGCCTCGGCCATCGCCCTGCTGTGCTCGGGCGGTGTCAGCCAGTCCTTGTCGCCCACCACGATCGCCGTCGGCACCGGGTCGAGCACATGCAGCGCCGACAGCTTGTCGTGGTTCATCAGCGCGGGGTAGAAGTCGGCGACGACCTCGGTCGGCGTCCCCCTGATCATGGACTCGGCGAAGTCGACCAGGGTCGGGCTGATGTTGCGCGAGTCGCCGAAGCCCATGTAGCGGGTCATCAGGAAGGCGATGTCGCTGCCCACGCGGCGGGTGCGGTCGACCAGCGCGCCCCTGCGGCCCAGGAGGGACACCGTCGTGGGCGCCACCTTGTGGACGACCTTCGACACCAGGGCGGGCAGCCCGAGGGTCAGCTCGGCCAGCTTGCCGGCCGAGGTCGCGATCAGCGCGACACCCTGGATCCTGTCGCCGAACAGCTCGGGGTAGCGGTCGGCGAGCGCCATGATGGTCATGCCGCCCATGGAGTGGCCGACGAGCACGCACGGCCCCGGCACGAACCGCTCGATCACCTCGGCCAGGTCCTCGCCCAGCCGGTCGATCGTGCTGTCGTCGGCCGCGCCGCGCTGCGAGCGGCCGTGCGAGCGCTGGTCCCACAGCACCATGCGATGGGTGTCGCGCAGATCCTTGCGCTGGTAGTGCCAGGACTCCAGGTTGAGACAGTAGCCGTGGCAGAACACGATCGTCAGCGGGGCGTCGTGCGGGCCGTCGACCTCGACGTGCAGCGCCTTGCCGTCGGAGGTGGTCAGCGTGTGCTCGGTGCCGCCGAGCTCGCCGAACGGCTCGTTGGCGTCCAGGTCCGGCCGCAGCCTGATCCGGCCCACGGCGTAGCGCTTGGCCAGCGCGGCCGCGGCCACCCCGGCGGAGGCGGCGCCGACGATCGCGCCGGCGATTCCGACCCTTCGGCGTGTTGTGGTCGTCATGGACCCCATCCTTCGTACACCCGCGGCACCCGCGATCCGATCCTGGTCACGATCTCATGCGTGATGGTGCCGAGGTTATCGGCCCACTCCTGAGCGGTCGGCTCGCCCTGGGCGCCCGGCCCGAACAGGATGACCTCCTCGCCCGCGAGCAGCGGATCGTCCCCCATGTCGATCACGAACTGGTCCATGCAGACCCGGCCCGCCACCAGTCTTCGGCGGCCGCCCGCCAGCACCTCGGCCTTGCCCGTCGCGTGCCTGAGGATCCCGTCGGCGTAGCCGAGCGGCACCAGGGCGAGCGTGGTCTCGCGGTCGGTGACGTAAAGGTGCCCGTAGGAGACGCCGGAGCCCTCCGGGACCCGCTTGGTCATCGCGATCCGCGCCACGAGGGTCATCGCCTGCCTGAGCCCGAAGTCGCCCTGCTCGGGGATCGGGCTGAGGCCGTAGGTGGCGATGCCGCACCTGACGAGGTCGTAGTGGGCCCTGGGCAGGGTCATGGTCGCGGCGGAGTTGGCCAGGTGCCTGATCACGTGGGAGCCGGCGGCGCCCGCCTGCTCGGCCAGCTTCAGCGCCGTCTCGTACGACTCGAGCTGTGCGTCGATCGCGGGGTGGCCGGGGATGTCGGCGCAGGCGAGGTGCGACCAGAGCCCGGCGATCTCGACGGCGCCCTCGGCCTGCAGCTCCAGCGCCCGGCGCAGCAGGCCCGGCCAGGCGGCGAGCGGCGAGCCGCCCCGGCTCATGCCGGTGTCGGCCTCCAGGTGCGTGCGGGCGGCGCGCCCGGTGCGCCGGGCGGCGGCGGCGATCTCGTCGAGCAGCGGCTCGTCGGACGCGGACAGCTCGACGCCGGCCTGGAGCGCCTCGTCGAGCGGCTCCCCCGGCGTGATGAGCCACGACAGCACCGGCGCGGTGATCCCGGCCGCGCGCAGCTCCAGGGCCTCGCTGACGAAGGCGGTGCCGAGCATGGCCGCCCCACCCGCCAGCATGGCGCGGGAGGAGGGCACGAGCCCGTGCCCGTAGGCGTCGGCCTTGACGGCGGCCATCAGCTCGGCGCCACCGGCACGCTCCTTGAGCAGCGCCACGTTGTGCCTGATCGCGGCCAGGTCGACCCGCGCCTGCGCGGGCGTCGCCATCGGGTTGTCCATACCTACCAGTCTGTCAGCTCACGCGCGTGGTCGAGCGCGCTTTCGCCGCTCAGCGCCCGGATGGCGGCGGGGACCGCCTCGGCCACCTCGGCCGCGGTGAGCGGCGCGCCGCGGGCCGCGATCCGGGCGGCCAGCCCGTGCAGATAGGCGCCGCACGACCCGGCGTCATAGCCGCTCAACCCCTGGGCGAGCAGCGAGCCCGCGATGCCGGACAGCACGTCTCCGGTGCCGCCGGCGGCCAGCCAGGGCGTGCCGGTGCCGTTGACCCGCACCGGCGAGCCCTCCTCGGCCACGACCGTGGTGGACCCCTTGAGCAGCACCGTGACGCCGAGCTCGGCCGCCGCCGCACGGACGTGCGCCAGCCTGCCCGCCTCGATCTCGTCCCGGCCGGCTCCGGTCAGCCGCGCCAGCTCGCCCGCGTGCGGCGTGATCAGGACCGGTCCGGTACGGCGCAGCAGCGCGACGTCCTTGGCCACCAGGTTGAGCCCGTCGGCGTCGACCAGCACCGGCACGTCCGAGGCGAGCACCCTGGCGACCAGTTCGCGCGCCCAGCGGCCGGTGCCGAGCCCGGGGCCCACCACCCATGCCTGCACGCGGCCGACCCCGTCGATCGACGGCTCGTCCAGCTCGGTGATGACCGCCTCCGGCCAGCGGGCGCGCACCTGCGCCGCCGGGCGGCCCGGACCGGCGTAGCGCACCATGCCCGCGCCGGCCCGCAGCGCGCCGCCCACGGCGAGCACGGCGGCGCCGGTGTACTGGTCGCTGCCGGCGGCGATGCCGACCACGCCCCTGCGGTATTTGTCGGTTTCGTGGCCGGGTCGCGGCAGCCGCCCGGCGACCCCGGCGCGGGTCAGCGCGGTGACGTCGGGGCCGGGCAGATAGGCGTCGAGCCCGATGTCGACCAGCTCGATCCGGCCCGCGAAGCCGGCTCCGGGATCGACGAGCAGGCCGGTCTTGCGGGCCCCCATCGTCACCGTCAGCGCGGCCCGCACGGCCGCGCCCGCCACCCGCCCGCTGCTCGCGTCCACCCCGCTGGGCACGTCCACGGCGACGACCAGGCCGGCGGCGGCGTTGGCGGCCTCGGCGAGACGGGCGTAGGGCTCGCGCAGCGCGCCGGACGCGCCGATCCCGACCAGTCCGTCGACGATGAGCTCGGCCGCGGCGACGGCGTCCTCGCCCGCGACCACCCCGCCGGCCTCCTGGAGGGCGTGCAGCCCCGCCTGGTGCGTCCTGGAGCCGGCCAGCACGGCCTCGACCCTGGCCCCGCGCCGGGCCAGCACGGCACCCGCGTAGAGGGCGTCGCCGCCGTTGTCGCCGCTGCCCACGAGGAGCACGACGCGGCTGCCGTACACCTTGGGGAGCAGGTCGGCGCAGGCGGCGGCGAGGCCGCTCGCGGCGCGCAGCATCAGCGTGCCCTCGGGCAGCCGGGCCATCAGCGCCTGTTCGGCGCTCCTGATCTGGTCGGCGGAGTAGGCGGCGATCATCTTCACCAAGCTATCCTTCGGCGATCACGTAAGCCATCGCCACGCCGCCGTCGTGGCTGAGTGAGACGTGCCAGCGCTTCACCCCGAGCCCGTAGGCGGCCTCGGCGACCTTGCCGGTCACGTGCAGCTCGGGCTTGCCGCTCTCGTCGCAGCGCACCTCGGCCTCCAGGTGCCCGAGGCCCCGGGGCGCGCCCAGGGCCTTGGCGACGGCCTCCTTGGCCGCGAACCGGGCGGCCAGCGAGCGCGTCGCCAGTGGCCGCTCGATCTCGGTGAACAGCCTTTCGCGCAGCGCGGGCGTCCGCTCCAGCGCGGCCTCGAAGCGCGCGATGTCCACGACGTCCACGCCGATGCCCAGGATCATCCTCCCAGGCTAACCAGCTAGAACGCGCCTCGCTGCCATGGCCCCCAGATGGCGAAGGACCTGCCCTGCCTGGACTGCACGTTCACGTACAGGGTGTGGCCGCCGGGCCCGAACGTGGAGCCCGCGAACTCCGCGCCCGCGTCGTCCGCCACCGGGGCCAGCCGGCAGAAGTCGAAGACGCCGCCCGAGCGGGTGAGCCCGCGCAGATAGTTGTCGCCCTCGCCGTCCTCGCACAGCACCAGCGTCCCGCGACCGCTGACGGTCACGTTGTCCGGCAGGTCCAACGTCGCCGCGCGCGGCGACTGGTAGACGAGCTTCAGCCGGCCGCTCCACGTCTCGTACGCCCACACCTGCCCCCGGCCCTTGCCGAAGCCGTCCGGCGGGGTGTCGCCCGACGCCGTCTCCCCACCCTGGGTGGAGACGAAGTAGATGGTGCCCTGGTGGTAGACGGCGCCTTCGAGCCTGGAGAAGATCGCCCCGCCCGCGACCCTGCCCTGGGTGCCGACCGCCTGCACGGCCTCGTCGTTCGACGGCTTGCCGGTGAAGGACGGGTCGGGCTCGTCGATGTCCACCCATTCGGTGCCGAAGGCGGTGCCCGGCGGGTGGCCCACCGAGAGGTCGGCGCGCTTGCGGCCCTTGACGGCGAGCATCTGGAGCCTGCCTCCGTCGAGCAGACGCCCCGCCTGCGCCGGATGCTTCGGCGGGACGTAACGGTAGAAGCCGGAGGGGAAGCCGAAGTTGTCCTCGGTCAGGTAGAGGGTGCCGGTCGCCGGGTCGAACGCCACGGACTCGTGCGCGAACCTGCCGGCGGACCTGATCGGCCTGGCGTTCGAGGTGCCCTTGAGCGGCACCTCGAAGATGTAGCCGTGCTTCTCGGTCAGCTTGGAGTTGTCGCCGCCGGTGTGGTCGTCGCCCACGTCGGGGCCGTTGACCGTCTCCTCGCAGCTCACCCAGGCGCCCCACGGCATGGGGCCGCCCGAGCAGTTCATCATGGTCCCGTTCAGCGACGGCAGGCTTTTGAGCACCTCGCCGTAGCGGCTCACCCGCAGGGTGGCGGTGCCGCCGCCGGCCATCGGGTCGTAGGCCTTGGCGCGGTCGCCGAAGGCACCGACGGGGCCGTTGACCTCGTGGTTGCGGACGAGGATCGCGCTGCCGCGCGGGCCGGCGAACGCGGCCATCCCGTCATGCCGCCCCGGCACGGCGCTGCCGTCGGAGAACTTCTCCCCGGCCGCGTTGAACGAGCGGTACTTGAAGCCGTCCGGCAGGTGCAGCCGGACCTCGCCGTCACGCAGGTCCCGCACGGGTCGCAACCGCCCGTATCCGAGCGCGGGCGCGGGCTTGGCGCCACCCTGGGCGCCCGCGCAGGCGACGCCCGCGAACGGCCCGGCGATCCCGGTGGCGACCGCGGCCGCGCGGGTGAGGAAGCGACGACGGTCCACATGGCCTCCAGGTGAGTTGCTACGGGAACAGTAACCGCAGGCTTGTCGACATATCGGCGATTCGGCCGGATCTCCCGCGTTCCCCGAACTGACTATCGGTAATCCCCCGTTTTCATCCACAGCCTGTGGATATCTCTCTCCACCCCCGGCCGGAACTCGGCTCCGACCCCGTCGCTACGCTGCCAAGGTGAACAACGGCTACGTTGAACTGAGCAGGGAGCAGTGGAGCGAACTCCGCAAGAACACGCCCTTGACTCTCACGGCGGAGGAGCTCGAAGAGCTTCGAGGCGTCGACGATCCCATCGATCTCACCGAGGTCACCGACATCTACCTGCCGCTGACGCGGCTGCTGAACCTGCATTTCACCGGGTCCAAGGAGCGCAGCAGCGTGCTGAGCGCGTTCCTGGGCCACGCCGAGCAGCGCGTCCCGTACATCCTGGGCATCGCGGGCAGTGTCGCGGTCGGCAAGTCGACCACGGCGCGACTGCTGCACACGCTGCTGGCCAGGTGGCCCGAGCACCCGCACGTGGAGCTGATCACCACCGACAGCTTCCTCTACCCGAACGCGGTGCTGGAGTCCAAGGGCATCATGCACCGCAAGGGCTTCCCGGAGAGCTATGACCGCAGAGGGCTGGTGCGGTTCGTCGCCGAGGTGAAGGCGGGCGCGCCCGAGGTGCGGGCCCCGATCTACAGCCACCTTGAGTACGACATCGTCCCCGGCGCCGCGCAGATCGTGAAAAGTCCCGATATCTTGATTATCGAGGGACTCAACGTCCTCCAGCCGGCCCCGCCCACCTCACTGGCGGTCAACGACTACTTCGACTTCTCCATCTACGTGGACGCCAAGGTGGAGAACGTCCGCGACTGGTACGTCGACCGCTTCCACAAGCTCCGCCGCACCGCCTTCGAGGACCCCAAGTCCTACTTCCGCCACATCGCCGAGTTGTCCTACGAGGAGGCCACCGCCTTCGCGGTCAACGTCTGGCGTGACATCAACGAGCGCAACCTGGTCGAGAACATCGCCCCCACCCGGGGCCGCGCCGACCTGGTCATGCACAAGGGCGCCGAACACGCCGTGACGCGGGTGCGGCTGCGGCGCACCTGAACGCGTCCTCGAACAGGTAGGTCGCCAACCTGCCCGCGCACTCCTGATCGTCGATGTCGGCGAACCAGCAGTCCTCGCCCTGATCGTGGCACCTGTAGATCTGCATGACCGGCAGCTTCCCGAATCAGAGTCAATGAGGATTCAACGTCCGATCGACAGGCCCGGGACTCCACCCGTGGGCGCAGGGTGAATTCCAGCCCCAGGGATGACGTCGTTCATCCTTTTGACCGACGCCGCGGCCATATCGCTGCGGGTAGGGTCCCGGACATGCACATCCTCGCTACCGAGGGGCTGACCAAACGCTTCCCCACCGTCACGGCGCTCGACCGGCTGTCGGTCACCGTCGGATCCGGCGTCACCGGCCTCGTCGGGGCGAACGGCGCGGGCAAGTCGACGCTCATCAAGATCCTGCTCGGCCTGCTGCCCGCGTCCGAGGGCACCGCCAAGGTGCTCGACCTGGATGTGGCGACGCGCGGCGCGGAGATCCGCAGGTTCGTCGGTTACATGCCCGAGCACGACTGCCTGCCGCCTGACGTGTCCGCCACCGAGTTCGTCGTCCATCTGGCCCGGATGTCCGGGCTGCCGCGCACGGCGGCTCGCGAGCGCGCCGCCGACGTGCTGCGCCACGTCGGCCTGGCCGAAGAGCGCTACCGGGCGATCGGCGGCTACTCCACCGGCATGAAGCAGCGCGTCAAGCTGGCCCAGTCACTGGTCCACGACCCCAAGTTGATCTTCCTCGACGAGCCCACCAACGGGCTCGACCCACGCGGCCGCGACGAGATGCTGGCGCTGATCCGGCGCATCGGCACCGAGTTCGGCATCAGCGTGCTCGTCACCTCCCACCTGCTCGGCGAGCTGGAGCGCATCTGCGACCACGTCATCGTCATCGACGCCGGGCGACTGCTGCGCTCCTCGGCGATCGCCGAGTTCACCCATGCCACCGAGTCCATCACCGTCGAGGTCGAGGACGGCGCCGAGCAGCTCGCGGCCCGCCTGGCCGAGCTCGGCCAGACCGTCACCCCGCACGGCCGCCTGCTGGCGGTCCAGGTGCTCGGTCCCGAGACGTTCGACGCCGTCCGCGACGCCGCCGCCGATCTGGACCTCTGCCTGATCCGCCTGGAGCAGGGCCGGCACCGCATCGAGGACGTCTTCAGGGAGGAGGCGGCCCATGTCTGAGATCTACGACATCGGCTACCGCCACTACGACGGCCCACGCCTGGGCCGCGGCCACACGGTGCGTGCCCTGACCGTGCACAGCCTGCGCGGCATCTTCGGCCTCGGCCGCACCGCGCGCAGCAAGATCATGCCGTTCTCCCTGTTCACCATCATGCTGCTGCCCGCCGTCGTGTCCATCGCGCTGATGGCGCTGGCCCAGCAGCGCGGGCTGCCCTACAGCGGCTTCGCCGTCATCATGCAGGCGGTCGTGGCGATCTTCCTGGCCGCCCAGGCGCCCACGGCCGTCGCCCCCGACCTGCGCTTCCGCGTCCTGCCGCTCTACCTGTCCCGGCCCGTCACCATCGGCGAGTACGTCGGCGCCAAGGTCACGGCGATGACTGTGGCGCTGTTCGCGCTGGTCGCGCTGCCGCTGACGCTGATCTACGTGGGCGAGCTACTGATCGACCTGCCGGGCCCACCGGCGACCGGGGAGTTCTTCGGCGCCTTGGCCATGGCCCTGGTGCTGGCGCTGGTGCTGTCCACCCTGGGCCTGGCGATCTCCTCGCTCACGCCCCGGCGCGGCCTCGGCGTCGCCTCCGTCATGGCCGCCTACCTGCTGTCCTCGGCGGCGGTCCCGGTCATCTACGGCACGCTGGAGATGTCGGGCTACGACTCCCAGGCCCGGTGGGCCTGGCTGGCCAACCCTTTCTGGCTGGTCGACGCCGTGCAGTCCTCGCTGTTCGGCACCCCGTCGCACGCCGAAGGCCCCTATCCCGGGGGCCCCATCCCCGCCGTCCTGGTCGTGGCCCTCATCGCCGCCGCCCTGGCGGTCCTGGCCCTGCGCTATCGGAAGGCGGCCTCGCGGTGAAGATCGAGCTCGCGCAGGTCTCGCGCTGGTACGGCAACGTCGTGGCGGTCAACGACGTCACGATGACGATCGGTCCCGGCGTCACCGGCCTGCTCGGCCCCAACGGCGCCGGCAAGTCGACGCTCCTGCACATGATGGCCGGCTTCCTGTCCCCGTCCGGCGGCACCGTCACGCTGGACGGCACCCAGGTGTGGAAAAACCATCACATCTACCGAAATATCGGCTTAGTTCCGGAACGGGAGGGCGTCTACGGCTTCCTGACCGGCTGGCAGTTCGTCCTGTCGGCGGCCAAGCTGCACGGCCTGCCCAACCCGGCCGAGGCCGCCGGCAAGGCGCTGGCCACGGTGGAGATGGAGGAGCC
This sequence comes from Nonomuraea glycinis, assembly GCF_035920485.1. Lineage (GTDB taxonomy): Bacteria > Actinomycetota > Actinomycetes > Streptosporangiales > Streptosporangiaceae > Nonomuraea > Nonomuraea glycinis. Next base: position 3,999,354 of record NZ_CP109166.1, on the reverse strand, counting down.
CAAAGACCGCCGCGTCGAGACCTACTCCAAGGGCATGCGCCAGCGCGTCAAGGTCGCCGCCGCGCTCGTCCACGACCCACCGGTCCTGCTGCTGGACGAGCCCTTCAACGGCATGGACCCCCGCCAGCGCATGCACCTGATGGACCTGATCCGGTCCATGGGCACCGCGGGCAAGACGATCCTGTTCAGCTCGCACATCCTCGAAGAGGTCGAGCGGGTCGCCCAGCAGATCGAGGTCCTGGTAGCGGGCAGGCACGCGGCCACCGGCAACTTCCGCGAGATCCGCCGCCTGATGACGGACCGGCCGCACCTGTTCAAGATCCGGTCCAGCGACGACCGCAAGCTGGCCGCCGCCCTCATCCTCGACAGCTCCGCGGGCGGCGTCACGCTCGGCCCCGACGGCCTCGAAGTCCAGGCCGCCGAGTTCCGGCGCTTCGCCCAGCTGCTCCCCCGGGTCGCCCGAGCCGAGGGCGTACGACTGCACCAGGTGTCCCCCGCCGACGAGGACCTGGAGAGCGTCTTCTCCTACCTGATCAACAGGAGCACCTGATGAACACCGTGGTCGCAGGCATCACCTACCGGGCGCTGCTGGGCAGGCGCAGGATCCTGCTGCTTCTGCTGCTGCCGCTCGCGCTGATCGGCCTGGCCATCCTGCTGCGCGTCGTGGGCAGCGCCGACCAGCGCTCCGCCCTGCTGCTGATGGACAAGTTCGCCATCGCCACCATGCTGCCGCTACTCGGGCTCATCGCGGGCACCGGGGTCATCGCCCCCGAGATCGACGACGGCACCATCATCCACCTGCTGTCCAAGCCGATCTCCCGCCCGGTCATCGCCGGCACGAAATTCCTGGTGGCGGCCTCGGTCCTGGGGCTGTTCGCCGCCGTGCCCACCTACATCGCGGCCTGGCTCCTGGTCCGCAACGAGGACGGCATCGCCTTCGGCTTCGCCATCGGGGTGCTGGTCGCGGGCATCGCCTACGCCGCCGTCTTCCTGCTGCTCGGCGTCGTGACCCGGCATGCCGTCGCCATCGGCGTCATCTACGCCCTCGTCTGGGAGACCCTCGTCGGCACCTTGATCCAGGGCGCCCAGAAGTTCTCCATCCAGCAGTGGGGCCAGGCCATCGCCGCCCAGATCTCCGACTCGCCGTTCGTGGACGCGAAGGTCACCCTCGGCTTCGCCGTACCAGCACTGATCATCGTCACGGTCGGCGCGGTCCTGTGGGCGGGCCTGCGCCTGCGCACGTTCTCCCTCACCGGCGACGAATAACCACCGGCACAAACAACAAGCTCCGGGTACGACGAGTAACCACCGGCACAAGCGACAGCTCCGGGTACGGCGTGAGCCGTGCCCGGAGCTGTCGTGTCAGACGCAGGCGACGCGGACGACGTCCGCGAGGCGCTCGGCGACCTTGGTGGCCTGGTCCTTCGAGGAGGCCTCCACCATGACGCGGATCATCGGCTCGGTGCCGCTCGGCCTGATGAGGACCCGGCCCGTCTCGCCGAGCTCCGCCTCGGCCACCGCGACCGCGTCCGTGAGCTCGTTCACGGCGGACTTGCCCCGGTCCACGTCCTTGACGTTGATCAGGATCTGCGGCAGCGGCGTCATGATCGACGCCAGCTCCTGGAGCGACGTGCCCGTACGCGCCATCACCGAGAGCAGGTGGAGCGAGGTGAGCAGGCCGTCGCCCGTGGTGGCGTGGTCGAGCATGATGACGTGCCCCGACTGCTCGCCGCCCAGGTTGAAGCCGTCGGACTTCATCCGCTCGAGCACGTAGCGGTCGCCCACGGCGGTCTCGATCACGTTGATGCCCGCATCACGCATCGCCAGCTTGAAGCCCAGGTTGGACATCACGGTCGCGACCACGGTGTCCTTGGCCAGGGTGCCCTTGGCGTGCATGTCGGCCGCGAGGACGGCCATGATCTGGTCGCCGTCGACGATCGCGCCGGTGTGGTCGACGGCCAGGCAACGGTCGGCGTCACCGTCGTAGGCGATGCCCACATCGGCGCCGCGCGAGACGACCACCTGCTGGAGCTTGTCCAGGTGGGTGGAGCCGTGACCGGCGTTGATGTTGAGGCCGTCGGGCCTGGACCCGATCGCCTCCACCCTGGCCCCGGCCCGCAGCAGCGCCTCCGGGGCGACCATGTGGGCAGCGCCGTGCGCGCAGTCGACCACGATGTCCAGCCCGTCGAGCTGCCCGTTGACCGTCGTCAGGACATGCGAGATGTAGCGGTCCACCTCGCCGTAGGCGTCCCGGACCCGGCCGACGGCCGAGCCGACCGGCCGGTCCCAGTCCTCGCCGAGTCGCCGCTCGACCTCGTCCTCGACCGCGTCGGACAGCTTGAAGCCACCCCGGGCGAGGAACTTGATGCCGTTGTCGGGCGCCGGATTGTGCGAGGCCGACAGCATGACGCCGAAATCGGCGCCGAGCGCGGCCGTGAGATGGGCGACGGCGGGAGTGGGCAGCACGCCGAGGCGCAGCACATCCACTCCGGACGACGCAAGGCCGGCGACCACAGCGGCTTCGAGAAACTCTCCCGAAGCTCGCGGGTCCCGGCCTACGACCGCTACTGGCCTCTGCCGACGGCCTGAGCCAGTAGCGGTGAACACGCCTGCATCGCCGAGGACGTGAGCCGCCGCGACCGAAAGGGCCATGGCGGTCTCGGCCGTGAGGTCGCGACCCGCGACCCCACGCACCCCGTCGGTGCCGAACAGACGCGCCAATTTAGCGCTTGCTGTACTGCGGAGCCTTACGGGCCTTCTTGAGGCCGTACTTCTTCCGCTCCGTGGCGCGCGCGTCACGGGTCAGGAAGCCGGCCTTCTTGAGCGGCGCACGGTTGGTCTCGACATCCAGTGCCGTCAGCGCGCGGGACAGGCCCATGCGCAGCGCGCCGGCCTGGCCGGTCACGCCGCCGCCGTCGATGCGCGCGATCACGTCGAACGCCTCTTCGGCGCCGAGCACCACGAAGGGCTCGTTGACGATCTGCTGGTGGACCTTGTTGGGGAAATAGACGTCAAGCGAACGACCATTGATCGTCCACTTGCCGGTGCCGGGGACGATGCGCACGCGGGCGATCGCCTCCTTCCGGCGGCCGGTGCCGTACGAGTTGCCCGTGGTGATGGGCTTGCGCACGGGAGCGTCAGCACTTGCGGTGGACTCGGTGGTGTACTCGGAAGGGAACTCCTCGGTGGGGAACTCCTCCACCTGGGGCTCGACGGCCGTCTCGACACCGGTGGGCTCAGCCACGGTTCTCCTCTAACTCTTTCTCGGACTACTACTGGGCGATCTGGGTGATCTCGAACGGCACCGGCTGCTGAGCCTTGTGCGGGTGCTCGGCACCCGCGTAGACCTTGAGCTTCTTGGCCATCTTCCGGCCAAGGGAGTTCTTGGGCAGCATGCCCTTGACGGCCTTCTCGACAGCCTTGTCCGGCCGCTTCTCCATGAGCTCGCCGTAGCTCACGGAACGCAGACCACCTGGGTAGCCGGAGTGGCGGTAAGCCTTCTTCTGCTCGAGCTTGTTACCGGTAAGCACGATCTTGTCCGCGTTGATGACGATGACGAAGTCACCGGTGTCGACGTGGTTGGCGAAGATCGGCTTGTGCTTGCCTCGGAGCAGGATCGCGACGTGACTGGCCAGCCGGCCCAGCACGACATCGGTCGCGTCGATGACGTACCACTGACGCTGGACGTCGGCGGGCTTCGGTGAGTACGTGCGCACGGTCGTAGCCTTCTTATGCTCGCGTCTTCGGCGCGCTGCCGGATGCGACAGCGCTGGGGTCGGTCGGTGCGGGCACACGACGGCCCGGACCTTCCGTCTCCTCAAGTGATGGGAGATGACGCCGGACGCGCCGCGCATCGGTCACGCTGGACCTATGCACACAACGAACGATTAGGTTACCCGCCCTGGCGGGCGATGGTCAAAAGACCGGTAACTCTGCTGAGTCTACCCGACCACAGAACAGTTCTATTTCGTTTCCCTGGGATCCCTTCTTCACCACGACCTGACTTGCCTATCGTTGGTGGCGGTATGTGGCAGAGTTTTCACACCCGGCACACCCAGCGGAGCGCACGGCGCCGGAACCACCTGGGCGCGCTGGCCTGCCTCCTGGCGGCACTGTTCACCGGCGTTCTGCTCGGCCGCATGGCCGACCCGGTGCCGGCCGGCCACATCTACCTCAACGAGGCCACCCCCTCCCCCACGGCGAAGGCCTCCGCGCCCGCCCGGAAGAAGCCGCAACCGCTGCTGGAGGCGATGCCCAGGCAGACGACCACGGTCGCCCCGCGCACCCGGGCCAGCGTCCGGCCTACCAGGACCGCCGACGACCAGATCCCGGGCTACACCGCGGACGACCCCATCCGCGTGCACGGCGACGAGCCGGCGCCCAGGAGCATGCCCGGCGCGGCAGCCAAGGTCGTCCGCCTCACCAACGCCATCCGGGCCAAGCACGGGTGCGGCCCGCTCAGGGCTGACGCCCGGCTGACCAGGGCCGCCCGCGTCCACTCGCTGGAGATGGCCCGGTCCGGCCAGTTCACGCACGAGTCACCCAACGGTTCGACGCCGTGGGACCGGATGGAGCGCGCGGGCTACTACGCGGGCGCCGCCGAGAACATCGGCCGCGGGTACGTCTCCGCCGAGGAGGCGGTGCGCGGCTGGCTCGACAGCCCCGATCACCGTAAGAACATCCTCAATTGTGAGTTCAGGACGATCGGCGTCGGCGTCGTGTCCGGTCTCGACGGCCCCTGGTGGACCCAAGACTTCGGACGCTCGTGACCTACGCACGGTAATGTCTACGCATGGGTTTTCCCAATGAACGTGAAAGTGGCACGGAGAGCACCCCCCGCCGTTCGCGCCGCGCGAAGGGCCCGGAGAGCACCCCACGTGGCGAAGACGCCCCGCCGAGCCCCCCGCGCCGGGCTCGGGGGGAAGACGCCCAGGAGAGCGGCCCACGCCGGGCTCGGGGGGAAGACGTCCAGGAGAGCGGCCCACGCCGGGCGCGCGCTGAGGGCACCCCGGACAGCGCCCCGCGCCGGGCGCGCGGCGAAGGCGAGCCGGAGAGCACGCCGCGCCGTTCGCGCCGGGCCGGCAGCACCGAGAGCGCCCCGCGACTGTCGCGCAAGGAACGCAAGGCCGCCGAGGCGGCCGAGGCCGACGGCGGCACCTTCGCCGGCGCCTTCACCCCCGCCGACACCGGAGCCGCGCCCCCGTCGGGCGCGCCTCCTTACGGCTTCGCGTCCGGCCCCGGCCCCGCCGCAGCCGGCGGCGCCGAGCCCAAGGCCGACGAGCGGGTCGAGACCGGGCCGACCCACAGGACGTGGAGCCCCTACGACGAGGAGAACCGCTCGCGCGGCCCGCTCTGGGCGGTGCTCGGCGGCGTGGCCGTGCTGGCGCTCCTCGGCGGCGGTCTCGCGCTGATGTTCAACGCCGACGACCCGGGAGCCGCCGCCACCGACGCGAGCCGCCGCACGTCCGCGCCGATCCCGACGGGGCCTGCCGGCAAGTACGGCTACGCCGGTGCGCGCCGTACGGACCCCGACCCGCTCACGGTCCGGGAGTTGTTCAAGTCCAAGAAGGTCACCGTCGCCGGTCGCGCCTACCAGCTGACCATCACCAGCAAGGACAAGAAGTGTGGCGACGGCGTCCTCGGCACGAAGATCGCCAAGGCGCTCAAGACGGGCAAGTGCACCCAGATGATGCGGGCCAGCTTCCGCGACAAGTCCGGCAAGGTGATCGGCACCGTCGGCGTCGCGAACCTCAACACGAGCAAGAACGCCACCAAGGTGGCCCGTGCGGCGGGCGCGGCCGACTACGTCAAGCCCCTGGCGGGCAAGGACGAGATCACCAAGTTCCTCGGCTCCGGCAGCGGCGGGGCGAAGGTGTGGACGCACGGCCACTACGCGGTCATGGTCTGGTTCCAGACCAAGGACGGGGTCAAGCCCGACAAGAAGGTGTCGAAGACGCTCTTCCAGGCGGCCGACGACATCACCAAGGCGACGGTCTTCAAAGCGCTCGATGCCCGCACATTGACCGGCGCTCGAGCCACCTGAAAATCGCCCTTTCAACGAGTTAAGACCACAAACAGGACGATCAATCCACCGGGAAGGTCCATACCTGCGGAACGATCTAGTTACTCTCGCTAGGCTCGTCTTATGCGTGGCCAGGGACCCGGGTCTGAGCACGAGCGTCGCAGCGAATCCGACGACTCGGCCACACCATCGACGCCGCCGACGCCGCCGCCCAGCTTCGGCGGGCGGCCGTCCGGCGAGCAGCGCGTCCCTCGGTCGTACCCCGAGCCGCCCTCCGTCGAGGAGGCCGAGGGGTGGCTCTCCGTAGAGGGCGAGACGGGCGTCGCCGACGGATGGCAGCCACAGGACGGCGGACCACCCGCCGAGGCGTGGCTCTCCGTCCAGGATGAGCCCACCACCCCGGAGGGCGAGACCAGCCCGTCCCTCCCCCGGCCCCCCGTCCCGGGCGAGACCCGTCCCGCGACCGCGTGGCCCCGTAAGGGCGACCGGACACGCCCCGCCGACGCCTGGCCACCGCGGTCAGGCGACCGCCCTGCCACCTGGCTTCCCGCCAAGGGCGGCACCCACGCGGCCGCCGACCCACAGGCCGAAACCCGCCCCGCCGCAGCCCTCCCCCCGCCGAGAAACACCGGCGAGACCTACCCCACCACCACCTGGCACCTCGACGAAAGCGGAGCACAAGCCGCCGCCGGGCCGCCCGCGGAAGGTGACACCGCCGGCGCTTGGCCGCCCGTGGAAGGTGACACCGCCGGCGCCTGGCCGCCCGCGAGAAACACCGGCGAGGCCGACACCCACCCCAACACCTGGCATCCGGCCGAAAGCGGGGCGCAGGCCGCTGCCGCGCGGTCGTCGCGAGGGGAGGAGGTGCGGGCCGATCAAGGCGAACGGCTTCCCGCGCTGCCCGACTTCCCCGGTGCGCAGCCGTGGGAGGTGCGAGAGGGCGACGCCGCGCCGTACGACTGGTTCGCCGGGCCGGACGGCTTCGAGGTGCCGCCCGCGTCAGGTGCGGACGTCAGCGCGCCCGCGCACCCAGGCCACGAGGCCGCCATGCCCCAAGCCGCGCACCCGGGCCACGAGACCGCAATGTCCCAGCCCGCGATGGAGCCCGTGGTTCCCGGCGCGCCCCGGTGGGAGCCGCCACCGGCGTTCACCGCCGCGGCGGCGGGCATGCAGGTGTGGCCCGCACCCGTCACTGACACGCCCGCCATGCCGCCCTGGCCGGCCGCGACCGGCGAACTCGACCCCGGGGACGGCGCGCACGACGCGCCCCGCAGCGGCCCCGCACGACCCGAGGCCGACGCTCCCACGACCCCGGCGCCGCACGTCGACCCGCACGCCACGGCCCCGGCACCGCAGGTCAACCCGCATGCCACGGCCCCGGCGCAGCACGTCGACCCGCATGCCACGGCGCAGCACCCGACGACCGGCCGCCCACCGGCAGCAGCGTCCGGCACGAGCGAGACGGCCCCGCCGACCGCCCCACCGCACGGCACCGGCCAGGCCACGCCGCCACCCGCCCCACTGCACGGCACCGGGCAGGCCACGCCGCCACCCGCCGCACCGCACGGCACCGGCCGGACCACGCCGCTACCCGCCGCACCGCACGGCACCGACCAGAGCACGCCGCCCACCCCCTGGCCGGGCGACATACCGTTCGGCACAGGCGCGATCGCCGCGCAGGCCGGCGCCGCGCCGTTCAGCGCGCCGGTGCCGGCCGACACGGACGAGGCCACCTCGCCGTCCGCCACCAGGAAGGCCATCCCGGGCAGGGCCACCCCGACCCCGGGCCCCAAGCTGCCGCCGTCCCCGCTGTTCGACCCCAACCAGGGCAGGGAACAGCCGGACGCACCCGCCGCGCAGGGCGACGTCCCGGTCTGGCCGCCGACCCCGCACGGCGAGCAACAGCAGCAGGACAAGCTCCCCGACCTCCCGTTCAACCAGGAGACCTGGGGCCGGCGTCCCGCCCTGGCCCTTCCCCCCGGCGGCGCCGCGCCCCCTGACCTCCAGCCGCAAGGTGGCGCCGCGTTCAGGCAGCCGCCGTTCACTCCCCTGCAGGTGGTCGAGCAGCCGGGCAAGAGCAAGCGGGCGCTGTTCGCCACCCTGGGTGTGCTGGTGCTGGCCGGCGTCGCGACCGGCGGTTTCTTCGCCGTCCGCTCGGTCAGCGCGCCCGCACCCGAAGCCGCGCCAGAAGCCGCGCCGAGCGCCTCCGTCTCCGCCCCGCCGTCGGCGACCCCCACGGCCGCCCCCGCCGTCCCCACCCCGGCCGAGGCCGCCGGCGCCGCCATCCTCAACTCCGAGATCACCGATCCGAAGAAGCTGTCGCTGAAGGAGGCGTTCCCGAAGAAGAAGGTGAGCGCGGCGGGCGCCACCTTCACCCGGGTCAAGTCCGACGTGGCCGAGAGCTGCCAGGAGGCGGCCGCGGGCGCGTTCGCCGAGGCGCTGCGCGAGCAGAAGTGCAGCCGTGTCGTGCGCGCGACCTACGTCGACGCCAAACGCCGCTGGGCGGTGACGACCGGCATCGCGGTCCTGCCCAGCAAGGACGCCGCCCTGCGCGTCGACAAGGCCAAGAACCTCAACCGCAACCTCTGGTTCCGCGGCCTGCCCGGCTCAACGGGCTCGGGCGGCGACCGCGTGCACATCGCGGGCGGCTACGCGGCCGGGCTGGTGTGGGGCCGCTACATCGTCTTCAGCTACGCCACCCACGCCGACGGCCACACGCCGACGGCCAAGGAGAAGGCCCTGGTCAAGGTCAGCAGCGCCTTCCGCGACCAGACGTCACTGGTCCTCGAGCGCCGCGTCGCCGACAGCTGACAGCGTTCTGACCCGCCGGGTGGCGCGCGCTCGCGCCGCGAGCTCCGCCTCCGGTGGGTAGCTCACCTCTTCCAGGCACAGGCCGTGCGCGGGCGCCACATGCACCCCAGAATCGCGTACGGCCTTCGCCAGCACCTGCCCCGGCCATTCGACCGGCCGCCGCCCGTCACCCGCGGCGAGCAGGGAGCCGACCAGGGCCCGCACCATCGAGTGGCAGAACGCGTCGGCCACGACGGTGGCGACCAGCACCCCATCGCCGCCCCGCACCCAGTCGAGCCGCTGCAGCTCCCGGATGGTGGTGGCGCCCTCGCGCTTCTTGCAGAACGCCGCGAAGTCGTGCTCACCCAGCAGCCGGGCGGCGGCCGTGTTGAGCGCGTCCACATCGAGCGCCCGGTTGTGCCAGACGACCTCATGCCGCCGCAACGGGTCGACGCCCCCGACGGCGTCGCTCACCCGGTAGGCGTACCGCCTGGACATGGCCGAGAATCGGGCGTCAAAGCCCTCAGGAGCCACCGTGACCCGAAAAACCCGTACATCTGGAGGTAGGACACCCCCGAGCCGGCGCACGAGCGCAGAGAGCCGCTCATCCGTTCCCAGCGTCCCGGCCCGATTGCCGTCGAGCTCGGCGAGCGCGTCGTCGGCCACATCGACGTGCGCCACCTGACCGCGGGCGTGCACGCCCGCGTCCGTACGCCCGGCGACCGTCAGCATCGGCGCCTCGGCGAGCCGCAGAATCTTGCCGAGCGCCTGCTCGATCTCGCCCTGGACGGTACGCAGGCCGGGCTGCCTGGCCCAGCCGGAGAAGTCGCTCCCGTCGTAGCCGAGGTCGAGTCGGAGCCGTACCACGATCATCCCTCCAGAAAGTCGCCGGACCATCGGACGCTACCGCCGGCACCCTGACCGGCGTACATGAGAAAAGGGCCCGGCCCCCGCGGAGGGGTCCGGGCCCGATTCTGCCGGCCTGAGTGGATCAGGCCTCGTCCTTCTTCGCCTCGTCCTTGGCCTCGGCGGCGGGAGCGTCGGCGGCGGCGGTCTCCTCGGCGGGAGCCTCCGTGGCCTCGGCGGCCGGAGCCGTCTCCTCGGTCTCGGCGGCGGCCGGGGCGGTCTCCGCGGCGGCCGGAGCCTCCGTGGTGCGCGAGACGGTGACCGGGTTCAGGGGCTCGGCCACCAGCTCGATGACCGCCATGGGGGCGTTGTCGCCCTTACGCGCACCGATCTTGGTGATCCGGGTGTAGCCGCCCGGGCGCTCGGCGAACGTCGGCGCGATCTCCGTGAACAGGTGGTGCACGACGCCCTTGTCCTTGACGACGGTCAGCACCTGGCGACGGTTGTGGATGTCACCCTTCTTCGCCTTGGTGATCAGGCGCTCCGCCAGCGGCCGCAGGCGCTTGGCCTTCGTCACCGTGGTGCGGATCTTGCCGTGGCGGAACAGGTCCGTGGCGAGGTTGGCCAGGATCAGCCGCTCGTGCGCCGCGCTGCCGCCAAGACGCGCGCCCTTGGTGGGCTTGGGCATTGCTCTCTCCTTGTGAGTTCACCCGCCCCGGCCGTACCAGGTACCGGGGTCGGGCCGGCCGCGTCAGGCGACGCGGTCCGTCAGTGTCCCCGCGCCGGGCGGACGGGCCGCCCGGCACGAGGTCGTGAGGGCCGAAGCCCTCTCAGGGTCAGTACTGCTCGGTCTCGACGTACGCGCTGTCGTCGTCGTCGTAACCGGCACCGGCGACCGCGCTCGGGTCGAACCCGGGCGGGGAGTCCTTGAGGGCCAGCGTCATCTCGTGGAGCTTCTGCTTGACCTCCTCGATGGACTTGGCGCCGAAGTTCCTTATGTCGAGAAGGTCCTGCTCACTGCGGGCGACGAGCTCACCCACGGTGTGGATGCCCTCGCGCTTGAGGCAGTTGTAGGAGCGAACCGTGAGGTTGAGCTCCTCGATCGGCAGCGCCAGATCTGCGGCCAGGGCGGCGTCGGTCGGCGACGGGCCGATGTCGATGCCCTCGGCCTCGACGTTGAGCTCACGGGCCAGGCCGAAGAGCTCGACGAGGGTCTTACCGGCGGAGGCCACCGCGTCGCGGGGCTTCATGGCCGGCTTCGTCTCGACGTCCAGGATCAGACGGTCGAAGTCAGTACGCTGCTCGACTCGGGTCGCCTCGACCTTGTAGGTGACCTTGAGCACCGGGGAGTAGATGGAGTCGATCGGGATGCGACCGATCTCCTGGCCCGGCTGCTTGTTCTGCGCGGCGGAGACGTAGCCGCGACCGCGCTCGACGGTCAGCTCCATCTCCAGCTTCGCCTTGCCGTTGAGCGTGGCGATGCGCAGCTCGGGGTTGTGCACCTCGACACCGGCCGGCGGCGCGATGTCGGCGGCGGTGACCTCACCCGGGCCCTGCTTGCGCAGGTACATCACGACCGGCTCGTCGTGCTCGGACGAGACGACGAGCTCCTTGAGGTTGAGGATGATGTCGGTGACGTCTTCCTTGACCCCGGGAACGGTCGAGAACTCGTGCAGCACACCCTCGACCCGGATGCTCGTCACGGCCGCGCCCGGAATGGACGACAGCAGCGTGCGGCGGAGCGAGTTGCCGATGGTGTAGCCGAAACCCGGCTCCAGCGGCTCGATGACGAACCTGGAGCGCGTGTCGTCGATCGACTCTTCGAGAAGAGTCGGGCGCTGAGCGATCAGCATGAGTGGGTTCTCCCCTTTTTCGTGTGGCGCCCGCTATATGACGCCACTCCGATAAACAGCCTAGTTCGCGTACGGAAATCCGTACGCGAACCAGAAGACGAGCTACTACTTGGAGTAGTACTCGACGATCAGCTGCTCCTGCACCTGGGTGTCGATCTGCTGGCGAACCGGCAGCTGGTGAATCAGCACGCGGAGCTTCTCCGGCACGACGCCCAGCCAGGCCGGGACCGTACGGTCGCCGGCGGTGGCGCGAGCCACCTCGTAGGGCAGGAGGTTGCGCTTGGTCTCACGGACCTCGATGATGTCGTGCTCGCGCACACGGTAAGAAGGAATGTCGACCTTCTTGCCGTTCACCATGATGTGGCCGTGGCGGACCTGCTGGCGGGCGGCGTCACGCGACTGGGCGAACCCGGCGCGGTAGACGACGTTGTCGAGACGGCTCTCCAGAATCTGGAGCAGCACCTCACCCGACTTGCCCGCCTTGCCGGCGGCTTCCTCGTAGTAGTTGCGGAACTGCTTCTCGAGGACGCCGTAAATGCGACGGGTCTTCTGCTTCTCACGAAGCTGAAGCTGGTACTCGGACTCCTTGGGACGTCCGCGACCGTGCTCACCCGGGGGGTAAGGACGGATTTCGATGGGGCACTTGGCGGATTCGCACTTGCTGCCCTTGAGGAAGAGCTTGGTCTTCTCGCGACGGCAGAGCTTGCAGTCCGCGCCCGTGTAACGAGCCATTTCTCAATATCTCCTGGGAATCAGACGCGGCGGCGCTTCGGCGGACGGCAGCCGTTGTGCGGGACGGGCGTGACGTCCTGGATCGAACCCACCTCGAGGCCGGTGGCCTGGAGGGAGCGGATCGCGGTCTCACGGCCGGAGCCGGGACCCTTGACGAACACGTCGACCTTGCGCATGCCGTGCTCCATGGCGCGGCGGGCGGCGTTCTCGGCGGCCATCTGGGCGGCGAACGGGGTGGACTTACGGGAGCCCTTGAAACCCACGTGGCCGGCGCTGGCCCAGGAGATCACGTTCCCGTTCGGGTCGGTGATCGAGACGATCGTGTTGTTGAACGTGCTCTTGATGTGGGCGTGCCCGTGAGCGACGTTCTTCTTTTCCTTGCGGCGCACCTTCTTGGGCGCACCCTGACGGCTCTTAGGAGGCATTGGTTGCCTTCACTCCAGGTGGTTCGGTCGCGGCTGCGAGGATTACTTCTTACCGGGCTTCTTCTTGCCGGCCACGGTCTTCTTCTTGCCCTTACGGGTGCGCGCGTTGGTCTGGGTGCGCTGACCGTGGACGGGCAGGCCCTTGCGGTGCCTGATGCCCTGGTAACAACCGATCTCGATCTTGCGACGGATGTCGGCCTGAACCTCGCGGCGCAGGTCGCCCTCGATCTTGAAGGTCGACTCGATGTAGTCACGCATCGGGACGAGCTCAGTGTCGGAGAGCTGGTGCACACGGAGGTCGCCGCTGATCCCGGTGGCCTGGAGGATCTCCTGGGCGCGGGTGCGGCCGATGCCGTAGATGTAGGTGAGAGCGATCTCCAGCCGCTTGTCGCGGGGGAGGTCGACGCCAACCAGGCGAGCCATGGTCGGGCATTCTCCTTCGTTGTGGCGGAGGTCTGGCGCGCCACTTCCCCTCCCCATGCCCGGGGTGAGGGCCCCGGCCTCCGACCGGGGGTCTCCCGAGTGGTCCGCGCCCGTGAGGGCACGCCTGCTCGGGTGTAGCACGCGATTACTTGCTCAGGCTCCTCATGCGTCGAGTCCGCTCCCTGCTGGGGCGGACTCGGAGAAGCCTTGCGGCGACTAGCCCTGGCGCTGCTTGTGGCGCAGGTTGTCGCAGATCACCATGACGCGACCGTGCCGGCGAATCACCTTGCACTTGTCGCAGATCTTCTTGACGCTCGGCTTTACCTTCATTGTCCTTGTTCCTCAGACGTCTTACTTGTATCGGTAGACGATCCGCCCGCGACTAAGGTCGTAGGGGCTCAGTTCAACGACTACCCGGTCGTCAGGAAGGATTCGGATGTAGTGCATCCGCATCCGTCCGCTGATGTGGGCCAGGACCTTATGGCCGTTATCGAGCTGCACCCGGAACATAGCGTTCGGGAGCGACTCAACCACAGTGCCCTCGATCTCGATGGCGCCGTCTTTCTTGGCCAAAATCCCTCGCGTTTCACTGATCGGTCGTCTGAGGCTCCGGTTCACTAAGCAGCCGCGACCTCACGCTTCGAAGAGAGCGGCGACCGCCAAGGGTCGCCGACGCGTGGTAGTCATAGTGAGCCGACTAAGGAGTGTACGACACCTGAGAGTAGAACGCGAAACGCGTGCCAGGTGTCCTGACACAACCAGAGGCCAGTCTACCCGACCAATCTCCCACCTCACGCCATCTCCCTCGTACGGGGAGCGTTTCCTACATGGCACGGCCCGGGGTCGAACACAGCATAAGGCCCGCCGGAGAACCGGCGGGCCTTCGGGAATGTCGGGGATCAGTGGGTGCGGCACGTCACACGATCAGTAGATCCGGTGGGCCGAGCCGCAGAAGGAGAACTTGCCGCCCCAGCAGGTGTACGTCCACACCTTCTTGATGTCCCGCTTGGACCAGGTGTGGTCGTGCGAGCCGTTCCAGCCGTAGAAGTGCTTGCCGGTCCGGCCGCTGTTGTACTCGTACCGGAACCAGATGTAGCCCTGCTTGGACGTGAACTCCTTGCCGTACCAGTGGGTGTAGACCTTGCCGCCGGACTTCCAGGTCTTCCCGTAGGTGTAGGCCTTCTTGTTGCTGGAGTAGTACTTGCCCCAGTTGCCGGCCGAGGTGGTCGACGTGGTCACCTCAGTGGCGCCGGAGGTGGCCGCCTGGGCTGCGGGGGCGACGGCCAGACCGGTGAGAGCCATCGAGCCGGCGAGAGCGGTAGCCGCGAGGATCTTGCGCATGATGTGCCTCCGTGAGTGGTGTCTCGCTGAACACCGCTTACGTTAGGAACGCGCGCGATTTCACACAGTGTAGGAATACGCACTGCGCACTAGTGCACAGACGACCGCTACTTCTTCTCCTGCGGCCCACTGCCGAAAATGGTGCTGACCAGCAGGATCGCCCCCCACGGGCCCATCACCCACAGCGGCCACGGATAGATGAAGTTGTCGGCCGTGAAGCTGACGATCAACCAGATCACCCAGTTGATGGCGCTGGCCCCCGCCCACGCGCTCCAGGCCGCCTTCATCCCGGGGTGCATCCCCGTCGGCTTGGCCACCGGCTGCGGTGTGATCTTCGCCGGGCGGTTGCGCAGGTCCACATCCGGGAGATCGGCCGTTAACCGGGCGAGCTCACCATAGGTCCTGCTCTTGTAGAGCTGTTCGAGCCGCTCGTTGAACTCGTCCATGGTGATGCGGCCCTCTGCGGTGTGTTCACGCAGCACCGCCGCCACCTTGTCCCTGTCGACGTCGGAGGCACGCATTTCGGGGCTCTGCGCCATACCACCCACCACTCCTGGCTCGTTTACGGCTGTGCCAGGCGCTCTTTGCCCCCATCCAGGGCGGTAAGCACCCAAGGACCATTATGTGTCACCGCGACGCTGTGCTCGAAGTGTGCGGACGCCTTACCATCGACCGTCACGACGGTCCAGTCGTCGGCCAGCACCCGGGTACGGTCCGAGCCGAGGTTGACCATGGGCTCGATGGCCAGGCACATGCCGGGCTCCAGCACGGGGCCTCTGCCGGGCTTGCCATGGTTGGCGATCCACGGGTCCATGTGCATCTCGGTGCCGATGCCGTGGCCGCCGTACTCCTGAGGGATGCCGTAGCGGCCCTGAGATCTGACGTAACGCTCGATCTCGTAGCCGATGTCCGACAGGTGCCGGCCGACGGTGAGCGCCCTGATGCCGCTCCACATCGCCTCTTCGGTGATCCGCATCAGCTCGGTCAGCTTCGGGTCCACCTCGCCCACCGGGACGGTGACCGCGGAGTCGCCGTGCCAGCCGTCGAGGATGGCACCGCAGTCGATCGAGATGACATCGCCGTCGCGAAGCTTGCGAGCGTTCGTCGGGATGCCGTGCACGACCTCGTTGTTCACCGAGGCGCAGATGGTGGCGGGAAAGCCCTGATAGCCCTTGAACGACGGGATGGCGCCCTCGCCCCTGATCGCCTTCTCGGCGATGACGTCGAGATCGAGCGGCGTCATGCCGGGCTCGACCGAGCGCTTCAGCAGGTCGAGCGTGCGCCCGACCACCAGTCCTGCCCCGCGCATCTTCTCGAGCTGCTCGGGCGTCTTGATCTGAATTCCATGCCGGTTCTTCTTGAACACTTACGGCACCCCCAGGTGCTTCAACGGGCAGAGGCGGGAGCCCAATTCCCCCCACAATAGCCGCGAGGTGGCACGGAAATCCGTGCCACCTCCGCAGTCGGTCGTCACATCTAACCTATGAAGGGCCGAATGGCATCCATGGCCCGTTGGGTTACCTCTTCGACCGGGCCAGTCGCATCGACCCCGACGAGGATGCCCTCGTCCGCGTAGTAGGCGATCAGCGGCGACGTCTGCTCCTGATAGACCTCAAGGCGGTGCCTGACGGTGTCTTCTTTGTCATCGTCACGCTGGAACAACGCGCCGCCACAGGCGTCGCACTTGTCATCCTGCTTGTCGTCGAACTCCACATGCCAGATGCGGCCGCACTGGCTGCAGGTACGCCGGCCCGCCAGTCGTCTGACGACCTCGTCGTCGTCGACCACCAACTCCAGGACCAGGTCGAGCGCCTGTCCCCAGTCGGCCAGCATCTTCTTGAGAATCTCCGCCTGCGGCTCGTTGCGCGGGAAGCCGTCGAGCAGGAAGCCGTCCTGCGCGTCGTCCTCGGAGAGGCGATCACGGACCATGGCGATGGTGACCTCGTCGGGCACCAGATCGCCACGATCCATGTATGTCTTGGCCAGCTTGCCGAGCTCCGTGCCGCCGGAAACGTTGGCACGGAAGATGTCACCTGTCGAAATCTTCGGGATCGACAGGTTCGATGCGATGTACTGGGCCTGAGTCCCTTTACCCGCTCCAGGGGGCCCGACCAGAACGAGACGCACTACCGGAGGAAACCTTCGTAGTTACGCTGCTGCAGCTGAGCCTCGATCTGCTTAACCGTGTCCAGGCCGACACCAACCATGATCAGAATGCTCGTCCCTCCGAACGGGAAGTTCTGGCTCGCACCGGCCACCGCCAGCGCGACGATCGGGACCATGGAGATCAGACCCAGATAGAGCGAGCCAGGCGCGGTCAGACGGCTGAGTACGAAACTGAGGTATTCAGCCGTCGGCCGGCCCGGGCGGATGCCCGGAATGAACCCACCGTACTTCTTCATGTTGTCCGCTACTTCAGCGGGGTTGAAAGTGATGGACACGTAGAAGTACGTGAAGAACACGATCAACAGGAAGAAGGTGGCCATGTAGATCGGCGTGTCACCGGTGGCCAGGTTCTGGGAGATCCACTGGACGACCGCGTTCGGGTTCTCGGCGTTGGCGAACAGCGAGGTCACGAGCTGCGGAAGGTAGAGCAGCGACGAGGCGAAGATGACCGGGATGATGCCGGCCTGGTTGACCTTCAGCGGGATGTAGGTCGAGGTCCCGCCGTACATCCGGCGGCCGACCATGCGCTTGGCGTACTGGACCGGGATGCGGCGCTGCGCCTGCTCGACGAAGACGACCGCGGCGACCATGAAGATGCCGACCACCAGGACCACCGCGAAGGTGAACTTGTTCGCCTGGAAGATGTTCGCGAGCTCGGAGGGGAAGATGGAGACGACGGAGGTGAAGATCAGGATCGACATGCCGTTGCCGACACCCCGGTCGGTGATCAGCTCACCCAGCCACATGATCACGGACGTGCCCGCGGTCATGATGAGGACCATGGTGACGATCTGGAACACGTTGTCCGGGTCGAGCAGCACGTCCTGCTGGCAGTTGGGGAACAGCTGCCCCGAGCGCGCCAGCGCGATGAACGCCGTGGACTGCAGGACACCGAGAGCGATCGTCAGATAACGGGTGTACTGTGTGATCTTGGCTTGCCCGGACTGGCCCTCTTTCTTGAGAGCTTCCAGGCGTGGAATCACGACGACGAGCAGCTGAAGAATGATGCTCGCGGTGATGTAGGGCATGATGCCCAGCGCGAAAACCGACAGCTTCAGAAGCGCGCCGCCGCTGAACAGCTGCACCATTCCGTAGATGTTGCCGGTGTCGCCGGTACGGGCCTGATCGAAACAGGCCGCGAGGTTCTGGACGTGAACGCCCGGAGTCGGAAGAACCGAGCCGAGACGGAACAGCGCGATGATGCCCAGAGTGAAGAGCAACTTCTTGCGCAGGTCCGGTGTCCGGAACGCCCGGGTAAACGCGGTCAGCACGGTCCCTCCTGCGCGCCCATAAGGCGGTGTGAGTATGCGATGGTGCGGGGATCTGCCATCTGAAGTCTCAGGTCAGTCGAGCAGGACAGGATCCTGCTGTCTCGCGAACTCTAACGCACTACGGGCGTGGGGGCCCATTGTCAGAACCCCCACGCCTCGTAATGGCTCTTACAGCTCGGTAACGGAACCCCCAGCAGCGGCGATCTTCTCCTTCGCGGCGGACGAGAAGGCATGCGCCGTCACGTTCACCGAGACCGAGATGTCACCGGTGCCGAGCACCTTGACCGGCTGGTTCTTGCGGACAGCGCCCTTGGCGACCAGCGTCTCGACGGTGACCTCGCCACCGTCGGGGAACAGCTCGCCGAGCTTGTCCAGGTTGACGACCTGGTAGGTCGTCTTGAACATGGCGTTGGAGAAGCCCTTGAGCTTCGGCAGACGCCTCTGCAGCGGCACCTGGCCACCCTCGAAACCGAGGGGGACCGTCGTACGGGCGCGACTGCCCTTGGTGCCGCGACCGGCGGTCTTGCCCTTGGACGCCTCGCCCCGGCCCTTGCGGACCTTGGACTTGTTGGAGCCAGGAGCAGGACGCAGGTCGTGAATCTTCAGCGGAGCGTTGTCAGTCATGACTAGTCGACCTCTTCCACGGCGACGAGGTGCGTCACCACGGAGACCATGCCACGAATCTCGGGCCGGTCCTCCTTGACGACGACGTCGCCGATTCGCTTCAGGCCAAGAGAACGCAGCGAGTCACGCTGGTTCTGCTTGCCACCGATCTTCGAGCGAACCTGAGTGATCTTCAGGCGTGCCATCGACTAGCTCACCGCCTTCGCCGCTGCGGCCTCCGCGATGCCTTCACGCTGAGCCCTGAGCATCCGGGCCGGAGCCACGTCCTCGATCGGCAGGCCACGGCGAGCGGCGATCTCCTCGGGCCGGGAAAGACCCTTCAGAGCCGCCACGGTGGCGTGCACGATGTTGATCGGGTTGTCCGAACCGAGCGACTTGGACAGCACGTCGTGGATGCCGGCGCACTCCAGGACCGCACGCACCGGGCCACCGGCGATGACGCCGGTACCGGCCGAGGCCGGGCGGAGGAAGACGACACCGGCCGCCTCCTCACCCTGCACGATGTGCGGGATGGTGCCCTGGATCCGAGGCACCTTGAAGAAGTGCTTCTTCGCCTCTTCGACGCCCTTGGCGATGGCCGCGGGAACTTCCTTGGCCTTGCCGTAGCCGACGCCGACCATGCCGTTGCCGTCACCGACGACGACCAGGGCGGTGAAGCTGAAGCGACGACCACCCTTCACGACCTTGGCCACTCGGTTGATCTTCACTACGCGCTCGATGTACGAGACGCCCTTGTCGGCGGCGCCGCCGCGGCGATCGTCACGACGGTCACGCCGCTCGCCACCGGTGCCGCCACCGCGACGCGGAGCTGCAGCCATCAGTGGTTCCTCATCTCAGTTGCCAGTATCAGTTGCGATTGCCGGGCCCGCATCAGAACTCGAGCCCGCCTTCGCGAGCGCTGTCCGCCAGGGCCGCGATGCGCCCTGCGTAGCGGTTGCCACCACGGTCGAAGACGACCGCCGTGATCCCGGCTTCCTTGGCCCGCTGAGCGAGGAGCTCGCCGACCTTCTTGGCCTTCTCGGTCTTGTCCGCCTCGAGCGTGCGCAGCGAGGAGTCCATGGTGGACGCGCTCACCAGAGTGTGGCCGACGGAGTCGTCCACGATCTGCACGAACAGGTGACGGGTCGAACGGTTGACGACCAAGCGCGGACGCTGGGCCGTACCGACGACGTTCTTGCGGACGCGGCGGTGACGGCGGGCCCGCGAGACGGTGCGGGCAGCCGTGTGCTTGCCGAACGCAGTCTTCGGAGCCATGCCTACTTACCAGCCTTTCCGACCTTGCGGCGGATCTGTTCGCCCTGGTAACGCACACCCTTGCCCTTGTACGGGTCGGGCTTGCGCAACTTGCGGATGTTGGCCGCGACCTCGCCGACCTTCTGCTTGTCGATGCCGTCCACATGGAACAGGGTCGGCTTCTCGACGCGGAAGGTGACGCCCTCAGGGGCGTTGACGATGACCGGGTGACTGAAGCCCAGCGCGAACTCCAGCTGCGACGGGCCCTTGGCCTGAACGCGGTAACCGACTCCGACGATCTCCAGGGTCTTGGAGTAGCCCTGGGTGACGCCCTGCACCATGTTGGCGATCAGCGTCCGGGACAGCCCGTGCAGCGCACGGACCTTGTTCTCGTCGTTAGGACGAGTCACTGCGATGGCGCCGTCGTCGTCGCGGTCCACCGCGATGGGCTCGGCGACCGTGTGAGAAAGCGTGCCCTTCGGGCCCTTGACCTGGACATCCCGACCGTTGATCGTGATGTCTACGCCGCCGGGCACAGGGATGGGCAGCCGTCCGATTCTCGACATGCTGTATTCCTCCCCTCTACCAGACGTAGGCGAGGACTTCCCCGCCTACACCACGCTTGCCGGCCTGCTTGTCGGTCATGAGACCGGCGGACGTCGAGATGATCGCGACGCCCAGCCCTCCCAGAACTCGGGGCAGGTTGTCCTTCTTCGCATAGACCCGCAGTCCGGGCTTCGACACCCGGCGCAGGCCTGCGAGCGACCGCTCACGGGTCGGACCGAACTTGAGCTCCACCACGAGGTTCTTGCCAACCTTGGCGTCTTCGACGGCCCAAGCCTGGATGTATCCCTCCTGCTGGAGGATCTCGGCGATGTGCGCCTTGATCTTCGAGTACGGCATCGACACGCTTTCGTGGTACGCCGAATTCGCATTGCGCAGACGTGTGAGCATGTCTGCGATCGGGTCGGTCATCGTCATGGCCAGTGGCCTTCCTCGCCGCGGTTTCCAGTCGGCCAAGTTTCAGCGTCCAGCACTGCTGCCGGGCTCTGCTCTGCCGGTGGACCTTCGGCGCGGTCGTGGGTGCTCTCTAGGAGAGCCCCCTGGTTTTGACATTTACGGATATGTACGGCCAGCAGCCGCCTTCGGGGGCGACACGCGCCGCCCCCCAAGAGTAACTACCAGCTGGACTTGGTGATGCCAGGCAGCTCGCCCCGGTGCGCCATCTCGCGGAAGCACACACGGCACAGGCCGAACTTCCTGTAGACGGCCCTGGGACGCCCGCAGCGGGTGCAGCGGGTGTAAGCCCGGACGTCGAACTTCGGCTTGCGCGCCGCCTTGGCGATCAGCGACTTCTTCGCCATGTCAGGCCTCCTTGAACGGGAAGCCGAGAAGCTTGAGCAGCGCCCGGCCCTGGTCGTCAGTCTTCGCGGTGGTCACGACCGTGATGTCCATGCCCCGGGGCCGGTCGACCTTGTCCTGGTCGACCTCGTGGAACATGACCTGCTCGGTCAGACCGAAGGTGTAGTTGCCGTTGCCGTCGAACTGCTTCGGCGACAGGCCGCGGAAGTCCCTGATGCGCGGCAGCGCCAGCGACAGCAGCCGGTCAAGGAACTCCCACATGCGGTCACCGCGGAGAGTGACGTGCGCGCCGATCGGCATGCCCTCACGCAGCTTGAACTGCGCGATGGACTTGCGTGCCCGGACGACGGCCGGCTTCTGGCCGGTGATCACGGTGAGGTCGCGGACAGCGCCCTCGATGAGCTTCGAGTCGCGAGCCGCCTCGCCGACACCCATGTTGACCTTGATCTTCACCAGGCCGGGGATCTGCATGACGTTCTCGATGCCGAAGTCCTCGCGAAGCTGAGCCGCGATCTCCTCGCGGTACTTCGTCTTGAGGCGCGGCGTCGGGCGCTCGGTCTCAGTGGTCGTGGCAGTCATCAGCTGTCCTCACCCGTCTCGTCGGCCTTGTCGGCCTTCTTGTCGGCGGGCTTTTCGGCGGGCTTGTCTTCCTTGAGCTTCTTCACGTTGCTCACGTGAATGGGAGCCTCCATGGTCTGCACGCCACCCGCCTGGGTGCCACGCGGACCCTGCTGCTCCTTCTGGTGCTTCTTGATCATGTTGACGCCCTCGACGACCACGCGGTCCTGCCGCGGGAAGGTGGCGATCACATGCCCCTTGGCACCCTTGTTCTTACCGGCGATGACCTGAACCAGGTCGCCCTTCTTCACATGCAGCTTCGGCATTACAGCACCTCCGGCGCGAGCGAGATGATGCGCATGAACTTCTTGTCGCGCAGTTCACGGCCCACCGGGCCGAAGATACGAGTGCCGCGAGGGTCACCGCTGTCCTTGATGATGACGGCGGCGTTCTCGTCGAAGCGGATGTAGGAGCCGTCGGGCCGGCGACGCTCCTTGACCGTGCGGACGATGACGGCCTTGACCACATCGCCCTTCTTGACGCCCGTGCTGCCGGGCAGAGCGTCCTTGACAGTGGCGACGATGATGTCACCGATACCGGCGTAGCGTCGGCCAGAGCCACCGAGAACGCGGATGCAAAGAATCTCCTTGGCACCCGTGTTGTCGGCGACCTTGAGCCGCGACTCCTGCTGGATCACGTTTTAACTCCTGTTAGTCGCGCCGGTTCTCATCACTGAGCCTGGCGGAACCCGATGTTGTCTTGTTCCTCCGGCCACAGCGCCACGCGCACGCTCGTCCGTACCTCTCGATCCGGACGGAACGGGCTACGCGGCGCCGCACCGCAGGCGACGCGAGGCCTTACGGCCCCGCGTCCTTGGACGCCGTCATGGGGATGTCGCCACCCCCACGAGGCGCGGTATATCCGAGAAGCGAGTGTTACTTCGCCTTCTCGAGGATCTCCACGATCCTCCACCGCTTGGTAGCGGACAGAGGGCGGGTCTCCATCAGAAGCACGCGGTCGCCCACGCCACAGGCGTTGGACTCGTCGTGTGCCTTGTACTTGGTCGTACGGCGGATGACCTTGCCGTACAGACGGTGCTTGACGCGGTCCTCGACGACGACGACGACGGTCTTGTCCATCTTGTCGCTGACGACCAGGCCCTCGCGGACCTTGCGGAACTTGCGGTCGTCGACTTCGGCGCCCGTCTCGGTGGTCTCGGTCTCAGCCATCGCTCGTCTCCTTCTCGACCGTGACGATGCGAAGCTCGCGCTCGCGCATCACGGTGTAGATACGGGCGATCTCGCGGCGGACGGCCCGCAGTCGCCCGTGGCTCTCCAACTGACCGGTCGCTGCCTGGAAGCGGAGGTTGAACAGCTCCTCCTTGGCTTCCTTGAGCTTCTGGACCAGAGTGTCCTGGTCCTCCACTCGCAGCTCGCCGGCGGTCAGGCCCTTAGCCATCACGCCTCACCCATTTCACGCTTAACGATCTTGCACTTCATCGGCAGCTTGTGGATCGCGCGCTGCAGCGCCTCACGCGCCACAGTCTCCGACACGCCGGACAGCTCGAACATCACGCGTCCGGGCTTGACGTTGGCGATCCACCACTCCGGAGAACCCTTACCGGAACCCATGCGGGTCTCGGCGGGCTTCTTCGTCAGGGGACGGTCGGGGTAGATGTTGATCCACACCTTGCCGCCGCGACGGATGTGACGGGTCATCGCGATACGAGCGGACTCGATCTGGCGGTTGGTCACGTAAGAGTGCTCAAGCGCCTGGATACCGAACTCGCCGAAGACGACCCTGGTGCCGCCCTTGGCGGCTCCGCTGCGGTCAGGCCGGTGCTGCTTGCGGTGCTTGACCCTGCGCGGGATCAGCATGGTCAGCTCCCTTCAGCACCCGGCTGCGCAGCCGGGCCGGTCTCGGGGGCGGCCTGAGCGGCCGCCTCAGTCCTGGGGGCGCGGTCGCCACGACCACCGCCACGGCGGGCGCCGCCACCGGCGCCACCGCCACCACGGCGCGGACGGTCGCCGCCGCCGCCACCCCGACGGTCATCACGCTCACGACGCTGGCCGGCACGAGCACCGGCGGCAGCCGCCTCGCGCTCGGCGCGGCTCGTCGGAGCCTCACCCTTGTAGATCCACACCTTCACGCCGATCCGGCCGAAGGTGGTACGGGCCTCGTAGAAGCCGTAGTCGATGTCCGCGCGCAGCGTGTGCAGCGGCACCCGGCCCTCGCGGTAGAACTCCGACCGCGACATCTCGGCGCCGCCCAGACGACCGGAGCACTGCACCCGGATGCCCTTGGCGCCGCTCTTCATGGCCGACTGCATCGCCTTGCGCATGGCACGACGGAACGAGACGCGGCTGGAGAGCTGCTCGGCGACACCCTGAGCGACGAGCTGAGCGTCGATCTCGGGGTTCTTCACCTCAAGGATGTTGAGCTGAACCTGCTTCTTGGTCAGCTTCTCCAGGTCGCCGCGGATACGGTCGGCCTCCGCGCCGCGGCGGCCGATGACGATGCCCGGACGCGCGGTGTGGATGTCGACCTGAACGCGGTCGGTCGTGCGCTCGATCTCCACCTTGGAGATACCGGCCCGCTCCATGCCCTTCTGCAGCATGCGACGGATCGACACGTCCTCGGCGACGTACGACTTGTACAGCTTGTCGGCGTACCACCGGCTCTTGAAGTCGGTCGTGATGCCGAGGCGGAACCCGTGCGGGTTAACCTTCTGGCCCACTATCGGGTCCTTCCCTTCGGCTCGCGGGACTCCACGATCACGGTGATGTGGCTCGTCCGCTTGTTGATCCGATAGGCACGACCCTGTGCGCGCGGCCGGAACCGCTTCAGTGTCGGGCCCTCGTCGACCCACGCGCGGCTCACGACGAGCGTCTGGGGGTCGAGATCGAAATTGTGCTCTGCGTTCGCCATGGCGCTCGAGAGCACCTTGTAGATCGGCTCGCTCGCCGACTGGGGAGCGAACTGCAGCACGGCCTGCGCCTCCGAAGCGGGCAGCCCGCGAATAAGGTCCACCACGCGGCGGGCCTTGAGGGGCGTGACGCGGACGAACCGCGCCTGAGCCCTGGCTTCCATCGCTTACTCCTCTTACTTCTGAAGGCGCTTTATCGCCGGCTGCGGCGGTCTTCCTTGACGTGGCTGCGGAAGGTCCGCGTGGGAGCGAACTCTCCGAGCTTGTGGCCGATCATCGACTCGGTGACGAACACCGGGACGTGCTTACGGCCGTCGTGCACGGCGATCGTGTGCCCGAGCATGTCGGGAACGATCATGGAGCGCCGTGACCACGTCTTGATGACGGTCTTGGTGCCCTTCTCGTTCTGCGCGTCCACCTTCTTCTGAAGGTGGTCGTCAACGAAAGGGCCCTTCTTAAGGCTACGTGGCATTTCGGCTGCTCCTACCGCTTCTTCTTACTGCGCCGACGGATGATCAGCCGGTCGCTGGCCTTGCTGGCCTGACGGGTGCGGCCCTCGGGCTTGCCCTTCGGGTTGACCGGGTGGCGACCACCGGAGGTCTTACCCTCACCACCACCATGCGGGTGGTCAACGGGGTTCATCGCGACACCACGGACGGTCGGGCGCTTGCCCTTCCACCTCATGCGGCCGGCCTTGCCCCAGTTGATGTTGGCCTGCTCGGCGTTGCCGACCTGACCGACCGACGCGCGGCAGCGCACGTCGACCATGCGCATCTCACCGGACGGCATACGCAGCGTGGCGTACTGGCCTTCCTTGGCGAGCAGCTGGATCTGAGCTCCCGCGGAGCGGCCCAGCTTGGCGCCACCACCCGGACGGAGCTCCACCGCGTGGATGAAGGTACCGGTCGGGATGTTGCGCAGCGGCAGGCAGTTGCCCGGCTTGATGTCGGCCGCGGGGCCGTTCTCGATGCGGTCGCCCTGCTTGAGGCCGGTCGGCGCGATGATGTAGCGCTTCTCACCGTCGGCGTAGTGCAGCAGAGCAATATTGGCGGTGCGGTTGGGGTCGTACTCGATGTGAGCGACCTTGGCCGGAATGCCGTCCTTGTCATGCCTACGGAAGTCGATGATCCGGTAGGCGCGCTTGTGACCGCCGCCCTGGTGGCGTGCGGTGACCCGGCCGTGTACGTTACGGCCGCCCTTGCCATGAAGGGGTGCAAGCAGCGACTTCTCAGGCTCGCTGCGGGTGATCTCGGTGAAGTCCGAGACACTCGAGCCGCGGCGACCTGGGGTCGTCGGCTTGTACTTACGGATGCCCATCTTTTTCGTTCATCCTTCGTCGATATCCAGAATCCAAAAACTCTGGATCTCTTGTCTCAATCGTGCGAGACCCCTGGCCGTCGTCGCCAGAGGCGACACCATGGGGATCGCGGGGGGCAGCGCCCCCCGCGTATCAGCCGATCTGACCGAAAATGTCGATCCGATCGCCCTCGGCCAAGCTCACGATCGCGCGCTTGGTGTCGGGACGCTTGCCGAAACCGGTCCGGGTGCGCTTGCGCTTGCCCTGCCGGTTGATCGTGTTCACGCTGGTGACCTTGACCCCGAAGATCTTCTCGACCGCGATCTTGACCTCGGTCTTGTTCGCGGTCTTCTTCACCAGGAACGTGTACTTGTTGTTCTCATCGATCAGGCCGTAGCTCTTCTCAGAGACGACCGGCTTGATGATGACGTCGCGCGGGTCGACGACCCTCGCCAGTCGGCCCACAGGCTTCTCGGCGGTCTGCTGATCGGTGCTGTTGTCCATCAGGCGTCTTCCTTCTCGCCCTGGCCCAGCCGAGCCACGACCTGGTCGTACGCCTCCTGGGTGAAGACCACGTCGTCAGAGCAGAGCACGTCGTAAGTGTTGAGCTGCCCGGAGTCCAGCAGGTGGACCTCGGGAGCGTTACGCAGGCTCAGCCAGGTCAGCTCGTCGGTGTCAGCGACCACGATGAGCACGGACTTGGCCTGGGTGATCGCGCGCAGCGCCTGGAGAGCGGTCTTCGTCTTCGGCGTCTCGCCGGAGACCAGGCTGCTCACCACGTGCACGCGACCGCCGCGAGCCCGGTCGGACAGGGCGCCACGCAGGGCGGCGGCCTTCATCTTCTTGGGCGTCCGCTGCGAGTAGTCGCGCGGAACCGGACCGTGGACGACGCCACCGCCGGCGAACTGCGGCGCACGCGTCGAACCCTGACGGGCGCGGCCGGTGCCCTTCTGGCGGTACGGCTTCTTGCCGCCGCCCCGGACCTCACCACGGGTCTTGGCCTTGTGCGTGCCCTGCCGACGAGCGGCGAGCTGCGCCACGACCACCTGGTGGATCAGCGGAACGTTGACCTTCGCGCCGAAGATGTCCTCGGGCAGGTCAACGGTGCCGGTCTTGGCGCCGCTGGCGTCGAGGACGTCAATGCTAGTCACTTGGCAGCCCCCTTCTTGGCGGCGGTGCGGACGAGGACCAGGCTGCCGTTGGCGCCGGGAATCGCACCCTTGATCAGGATGAGACCCTTCTCGACGTCCACGGCGTGAACCTTGAGGCTCTGCACGGTGGTGCGGACGTTACCCATCCGACCAGCCATACGCAGACCCTTGAATACGCGTCCCGGGGTGGCGCAGCCACCGATGGAACCCGGCGAGCGGTGCTTGCGCTGAGTACCGTGCGACGCGCCCAGACCCTTGAAGCCGTGACGCTTCATGACACCGGCGAAGCCCTTGCCCTTGCTCTTGCCCGTCACGTCGACGAACTGGCCGGCTTCGAAGGTGTCGGCCAGCAGCTCCTGGCCCAGGTTGTAGTCGCTCGCGTCGTCAGTGCGGATCTCCGCGAAGTAACGGCGCGGGGTGATGTCGTGCTTGCGCAGGTAGTCGCCGAGCGGCTTGTTGACCTTCCGCGGGTCGACCTGTCCGAAGCCGAGCTGAATGGCGGCATAGCCATCCTTCTCAGCGCTGCGGACGCGGGTCACCACGCACGGACCGGCCTCGACCACGGTGACCGGAACCATCCGGTTGTCCGCGTCGAAGACCTGGGTCATGCCGAGCTTCTTGCCCAGGACGCCCTTGATCGTCTTAGCCATGTCAGTGCGTTCCCTCAGAGCTTGATCGAAATGTCGACGCCAGCCGGGAGGTCGAGCCGCATGAGCGAGTCAACCGTCTTGGGCGTCGGGTCGATGATGTCAATAAGCCGCTTGTGCGTGCGCATCTCGAAATGCTCGCGGCTGTCCTTGTACTTGTGCGGCGAGCGGATGACGCAGTACACGTTCTTCTCGGTCGGCAGCGGCACCGGGCCCGCGACCTTCGCGCCAGTCCGCGTCACCGTCTCGACGATCTTCTTGGCCGAGCTATCGATGACCTCGTGGTCATAGGCCTTAAGCCGGATGCGGATCTTCTGTCCCGCCATAATGGCCTCGGTGTCCTTCGCTGTCGTCTGAAAAAGTATCGTGCGGCCTTTTGCCGCGTGCGGGTCGAGCCCGCACGACTCCACGAAGCAGACGTAAACGATCTGCCTTTTCTTCCGTGATCCGGCAGTTACTTCGGTCACCGACCGAAGCGACTGCTGGATCACGGCTTTCCCCGTGAAGCCTTCCGGAACGGAAGCCGTATGGACTTCTGTCCCGTTCGTGACGCGGCGGCCGGCCCCTGATGTGGAGGTCGACCGCCACCCCGCGATCGAACTACTTGATGATCTTTACGACCCGGCCGGCGCCGACGGTGCGGCCACCCTCACGGATCGCGAACTTGAGGCCTTCCTCCATGGCGATGGGCTGGATCAGCTCAACGCGCATTTCGGTGTTGTCGCCCGGCATGACCATCTCGGTGCCCTCGGGGAGGTTCACCACACCGGTCACGTCAGTCGTACGGAAGTAGAACTGCGGGCGGTAGTTGTTGAAGAACGGCGTGTGGCGGCCGCCCTCGTCCTTGGACAGGATGTAGACCTGGCCCTCGAACTCGGTGTGCGGGGTGGTCGTGCCCGGCTTGATGATGCACTGGCCGCGCTCGACCTGCTCGCGCTTGATGCCGCGGAGCAGCAGGGCGGCGTTGTCGCCGGCCTGACCCTCGTCGAGCATCTTGTTGAACATCTCGATGCTGGTGACGGTGGTGGTCGTCTTCTCCGGCTGAATGCCGATGATGTCGACCTGCTCGTTGACCTTGACGATGCCACGCTCGATACGGCCGGTGACGACCGTGCCGCGACCGGTGATCGAGAAGACGTCCTCGACCGGCATGAGGAACGGCTTCTCCGTCTCACGCGGCGGCTCGGGGACGTTCTCGTCCACGGCGTCCATCAGCTCGACGATCGTGTCGGCCCACTTCTGGTCGCCCTCAAGAGCCTTGAGCGCGGAGACGCGGATGACCGGAAGGTCGTCGCCGGGGAACTCCTGAGCGGACAGGAGCTCGCGAACCTCGAGCTCGACGAGCTCCAGGATCTCCTCGTCGTCCACCATGTCGGACTTGTTCAGAGCCACGACGATGTAGGGGACGCCGACCTGGCGGGCCAGGAGGACGTGCTCCTTCGTCTGGGGCATCGGACCGTCGGTGGCGGCGACCACGAGGATCGCGCCGTCCATCTGAGCGGCACCGGTGATCATGTTCTTCACGTAGTCGGCGTGACCGGGGCAGTCCACGTGAGCGTAGTGGCGCTTCTCGGTCTGGTACTCGACGTGCGCGATGGAGATCGTAATGCCGCGAGCCTTCTCCTCGGGCGCCTTGTCGATCTTGTCGAAAGGCGTTGCCGCGTTCAGCTCGGGGTAACGGTCGTGGAGCACCTTGGTGATCGCCGCGGTCAGCGTGGTCTTACCGTGGTCGATATGCCCAATGGTGCCGATGTTCATGTGCGGCTTGTTCCGCTCGAACTTGGCCTTGCCCACTGGTTCTCTCCTTGAGAATCTGACTGACTTTCGTCTGCACACTCGGGCCCGGGTGTTCCCGAACCCCTAGGCGGCGGGACGGTCTCGCGACCATCCCGCCAGGGACCGGAACTATTCGCCCCGGGCCTTCGCGACGATCTCCTTGGCGATGCCCGGGGGCACCTCCGAGTAGGAGTCGAACTGCATGCTGTAGCTCGCGCGTCCCTGCGTCTTGCTACGCAGGTCGCCCACGTAGCCGAACATCTCAGACAGCGGCACGAGCGCCTGGATGACGCGGGCGCCTGCCCGCTCATCCATCGCCTGGATCTGCCCGCGGCGACCGTTGAGGTCACCGATGACATCACCCATGTAGTCCTCGGGCGTGGTGACCTCGACGGCCATCATCGGCTCAAGGAGCACAGCGTCAGCCTTGCGCGCGGCCTCCTTGAAGGCCATCGAGCCGGCAATCTTGAAGGCCATTTCCGAGGAGTCGACATCGTGCGCGGCACCGTCGGTCAGCGTCACCTTCACGCCCACCATCGGGTAACCGGCCAGCACACCGAACTCGGCGGCCTCCTGAGCGCCCGCGTCGACCGAGGGGATGTACTCCCTCGGGACACGGCCACCCGTGACCTTGTTCTGGAACTCGTAGCCGTCGTTGCCTTCGCCCAGCGGCTCCAGATTGATGATCACCCGCGCGAACTGACCGGAACCACCGGTCTGCTTCTTGTGGGTGTAGTCGACCTTCTCCACCTTGCGGCGGATGGTCTCCCGGTAGGCGACCTGAGGACGACCGACGTTGGCCTCGACCTTGAACTCGCGCCGCATGCGGTCGACGAGGATCTCCAGGTGAAGCTCGCCCATGCCCCAGATGACCGTCTGACCGGTCTCCTCGTCACGGCGAACCTGGAAGGACGGGTCCTCCTCGGCCAGCCGCTGGATCGCGATCGACAGCTTCTCCTGGTCGCCCTTGGTCTTGGGCTCGATGGCGACGTTGATGACCGGAGCCGGGAACGTCATCGACTCGAGCACGACCTGGTGGGTCGGGTCGGAGAGGGTGTCACCGGTGGTGGTGTCCTTCAGGCCCATGACCGCCACGATCTGACCAGCGATCGCCGTGGGGCGCTCTTCGCGCTTGTTGGCGTGCATCTGGTAGATCTTGCCGATCCGCTCCTTCTTACCCTTCACAGAGTTGATGACCTGTGAACCGGTCTCGAGCGTGCCCGAGTAGACGCGGATGTAGGTGAGCTTGCCCAGGTGCGGGTCGCTCGCGATCTTGAAAGCCAGGGCGGAGAACGGCTCGGCCGGGTCCGCGTGCCGCTCGATCACCTTCTCCTCGTTGCCGACCGCGTGGCCCTTGAAGGCCGCGAGGTCGGTCGGCGCGGGGAGGTAGGCGACGATCGCGTCGAGCAGGGGCTGCACGCCCTTGTTCTTGAACGCGGTGCCACACAGGACCGGGTTGATGGCACTGGCCAGCGTCGCGCGGCGAATGGCCGCGACCAGCTGCTCCTCGGTGGGCTCAGTGCCCTCGAGGAAGAGCTCCATCAGCTCGTCGTCGTTCTCGGCGACCGTCTCGATGAGCCGGTCACGCCACTCACGAGCGGCCTCGGCGTGGTCGGCCGGGAGGTCGACGACGTCGTACATCTCGCCCTTGGCCGCCTCGGCGCTCCACAGGAGGCCCTTCATCGTGATGACGTCGATGACGCCCTTGAAGTCGGCCTCGACACCCCACGGCAGCTGAATGACCGCCGGGGTGGCGCCAAGCCGGTTGATCATCATATCGACGCAGCGGTGGAACTCCGCGCCGACCCGGTCCATCTTGTTGACGAAGCAGATCCGGGGAACCTCGTAGCGGTCAGCCTGCCGCCACACCGTCTCCGACTGCGGCTCGACACCCGCGACGCCGTCGAACACGGCGACGGCACCGTCGAGGACGCGGAGCGAGCGCTCCACCTCGATGGTGAAGTCGACGTGTCCCGGGGTGTCGATGATGTTGATCGTGTGACCGTTCCACTCGCAGGTCGTCGCGGCAGACGTGATCGTGATGCCGCGCTCCTGCTCCTGCTCCATCCAGTCCATCGTGGCTGCGCCCTCGTGGACTTCACCGATCTTGTAGTTGATGCCGGTGTAGAACAGGATGCGCTCGGTCGTGGTGGTCTTGCCCGCGTCGATATGGGCCATGATCCCGATGTTGCGGACCTTGGCCAGGTCAAGAGCGGTCGTGGTGGCCACTTCTCTCGCGTCCTCGTCGTCTTGTCTCCTGCGGGGGCTCGCCCCCGCACGCCCCCTAAGTGCGAGGGCCTTCGGTCGTCTTGTCGACCACCGCTGGTGTGATGCCTACCAGCGGTAGTGGGCGAAGGCCTTGTTGGACTCGGCCATCTTGTGCGTGTCCTCGCGCTTCTTGACGCTCGCCCCGAGGCCGTTGCTGGCGTCGAGGAGCTCGTTCATGAGGCGCTCGGTCATGGTCTTCTCGCGGCGGGCGCGGGAGTACTGCACCAGCCAGCGCAGGGCCAGGGTGGTGCTGCGCGCTGCGCGCACCTCGACCGGCACCTGGTAGGTCGCGCCACCGACGCGACGGCTGCGGACCTCGAGAGTCGGCTTGACGTTGTCAAGCGCGCGCTTGAGGGTGACGACCGGGTCGTTGCCGGTCTTCTCTCTGCAGCCCTCGAGAGCGCCGTAGACGATCGACTGCGCGATAGAACGCTTGCCGTCCAGAAGCACCTTGTTGATCAGAGCGGTGACCAGCGGTGAACTGTAAACCGGGTCAGACATGAGCTGACGACGGCCAGGAGAACCCTTACGAGGCATAGTTAGCTCTTCTCCCTCTTCGCACCGTAGTGGCTGCGGCCCTGCTTGCGGTTGCGGACACCCTGGGTGTCCAGCGAGCCGCGGATGATCTTGTAGCGAACACCCGGCAGGTCCTTCACACGACCGCCACGCACGAGCACGATCGAGTGCTCCTGCAGGTTGTGTCCCACACCGGGGATGTAGGCCGTGACCTCGATGCCGTTGGTGAGCCGCACACGGGCCACCTTGCGCAGTGCCGAGTTGGGCTTCTTCGGGGTCGTGGTGTAAACACGCTGGCACACACCGCGCCGCTGCGGACTCCCCTTGAGGGCAGGAGTCTTGGTCTTGGTGACCTTGTCCTGCCGGCCCTTGCGGACCAACTGCTGAATAGTGGGCACTGCCACTCCGTTTCGTGCTGGCCGGTGTTACGTCTGGTTGAGCAATTCGCAGGTTCTGCCGGTGTCATGACCTGCGCATTCGCCTTGCTTCCGCGCCCCCGCGCTCGGGCGTGTCGCGCTATTCGCAAAACACAGCCACGAGGACTACGAGCCAGGAAGCCGACCCGCGCTCCGATATCAGCGCACGATCGAGAGCCCGCTAGCAACGGGCACGATGCTCAAGACTACCCAGGCCCGCGCGACACGTCAAAACGGCGCGGGCAGGCTCTTCAAGCCTTCCCACTCCGGCCGGCGGGACCCCATCCATCAAAGGCCCGGCTGCTGCTCCTCGGCAATGATATAGGCACTGACCGCATGCCGTCCCCCATACCAAAGAATCACCTACTCTACACGCCCCTCGGCGAGCTACGAGCGGGCCGGCCGCGCCCGGCACCCTGCGGATTCGGCTCGGGGGGACCACCCGGACAGCGCGCCGCCGCACGACGGCCTACAGCGCCGTTCACGTACGAACCGAAAAACGCGCGCCCGGGCCCCTCGGCTGAGGGACCCGGGCGCGCGCCACGGTTACTTACTGGATGGTCACCGGTTGTACTGACCGAAGTCGTACTCCTCCAGCGGCACGGCCTCGCCGCTGCCGGTGCCGAAGGTGTAGTCCGCCGCGGAGCCGTCGTAACCGCCCACGGTGTACATGGCGGCCTTGGCCTCCTCGGTCGGCTCGACCCGGATGTTGCGGTACTGGGGCATGCCCGTACCGGCCGGGATGAGCTTGCCGATGATGACGTTCTCCTTCAGGCCCAGGAGCGAGTCGGACTTGGCGTGGATCGCCGCGTCCGTCAGGACCCTGGTGGTCTCCTGGAAGGAGGCCGCCGACAGCCACGACTCGGTGGCGAGCGACGCCTTGGTGATGCCCATGAGCACCGGACGACCGGCGGCCGGAGAGCCACCCTCCGCCACGGTCTCGCGGTTCATCAGCTCGAAGCGCGGACGCTCCACGAGCTCGCCGGGCAGCAGGTCGGTGTCACCGGACTCCAGCACGTTCACGCGCTTGAGCATCTGCCGCACGATGATCTCGATGTGCTTGTCGTGGATCGACACACCCTGCGAGCGGTAGACCTGCTGGACCTCCGCCACCAGGTGCAGCTGCACGGCCCGCGGGCCGAGGATGCGCAGCACCTCGTTGGGGTTGACCGCACCGGCGACGAGCTGCTGGCCCACCGTCACGCGCTGGCCATCGGTGATGAGCAGGCGCGAGCGCATGGAGACCGGGTAGGCGATCTCCTCCGAGCCGTCGTCGGGAGTGACGACGAGCTTGCGGGACTTGTCGGTCTCGTCGATCCGGACCCTGCCCTCGGCCTCGGAGATCGGGGCGACACCCTTGGGGATGCGCGCCTCGAAGAGCTCCTGGACTCGGGGCAGACCGTGGGTGATGTCGGCGCCCGCCACACCACCGGTGTGGAAGGTACGCATCGTCAGCTGCGTGCCGGGCTCGCCGATCGACTGGGCGGCGATGATGCCGACCGCCTCGCCGACGTCCACGAGCTTGCCGGTGGCCAGCGAACGGCCGTAGCAGGTCGCGCAGACCCCGATCTTGGCCTCGCAGACGAGCGCGCTGCGGGTACGGACGGTCTCGACGCCGGCCTCGACCAGCGCGGTGACGTGGATGTCGTTGATGTCGACACCCGCGGGCACGATGACCTTGCCGTCGACCTCGACGTCCTCGGCCATGATGCGGCCGTGCACGTTGGACTCGGCGTTCTCGGCCTTGACCAGCGTGCCCGACGTGTCGCGCTCGCCGACGTGCAGCGGAACGCCACGGTCGGTGCCACAGTCGATCTCGCGCACGATGACGTCCTGCGCCACGTCCACCAGACGCCGGGTGAGGTAACCCGAGTCCGCCGTACGCAGCGCGGTGTCGGCCAGACCCTTGCGCTGTCCGTGGGTGGAGATGAAGTATTCCAGCACCGACAGGCCCTCGCGGAACGAGGCCTTGATCGGCCGCGGGATCGTCTCACCCTTGGTGTTGGACACCAGGCCACGGATGCCGGCGATCTGACGCACCTGCATCTTGTTGCCTCGGGCGCCGGAGTTGACCATCATCCAGACCGGGTTGGTCGCCGGGAAGGCGTTGACCATGTCGGTCTCGACGTCGGCCGTGGCGTGCGTCCAGATCTCGATGAGCTCCTGACGGCGCTCCTCGTCGGTGATCAGGCCGCGCTCGTACTCACGCTGCACCTTGTCGGCGCGGCGCTCGTAGCTCTCCATGATCTCGGCCTTGTTGGGCGGCGCGATGACGTCGTCGATCGAGATCGTGACGCCGGAGCGGGTCGCCCAGCGGAAGCCGGCGTCCTTGAGCGCGTCGAGCGCGTTGGCCACTTCGACCTTGGGATAGGTCTCGGCCAGCTCGTTGACGATCGTGGACAGCTGCTTCTTGCCGACCTGGAAGTTGACGAACGGGTAGGACGCGGGCAGCGTCTGGTTGAACAGGCACCGCCCGAACGTCGTCTCCAGGCGGATCGGGTCGCCCTGCTCCCAGCCCTCGGGAGCCACCCAGTCACGCGGCGGCAGGACGTCCTTCATCCGGATCTGGATCTTCGCCTGAATCTCCAGCTCGCGGCGGTCGAAGGCCATCTGAGCCTCGGCGATCGAGCCGAAGACCCGGCCCTCGCCGATGGCGCCGTCCTTGTGCGTGGTCAGCCAGTAGAGGCCGATGACCATGTCCTGGGTGGGCATCGTCACGGGCTTGCCGTCGGCCGGCTTGAGGATGTTGTTGGTCGAGAGCATCAGGATGCGTGCCTCGGCCTGGGCCTCGGCCGACAGCGGCAGGTGCACGGCCATCTGGTCGCCGTCGAAGTCCGCGTTGAAGGCGGTGCAGACGAGCGGGTGGATCTGGATGGCCTTGCCCTCGACGAGCTGCGGCTCGAACGCCTGGATGCCCAGACGGTGCAGCGTCGGCGCGCGGTTGAGCAGCACGGGGTGCTCGGTGATGACCTCTTCGAGCACGTCCCACACCACGGGCCTGGCGCGCTCGACCATCCGCTTGGCCGACTTGATGTTCTGGGCGTGGTTGAGATCGACCAGCCTCTTCATCACGAACGGCTTGAACAGCTCCAGCGCCATCTGCTTGGGCAGACCGCACTGGTGCAGCTTGAGCTGCGGGCCGACGACGATGACCGAACGGCCGGAGTAGTCGACTCGCTTGCCCAGCAGGTTCTGGCGGAAGCGGCCCTGCTTGCCCTTGAGCATGTCGCTGAGGGACTTGAGGGGCCGGTTGCCGGGACCGGTGACCGGGCGGCCACGACGGCCGTTGTCGAACAGCGCGTCGACGGCCTCCTGCAGCATCCGCTTCTCGTTGTTCACGATGATCTCGGGAGCGCCGAGGTCGAGAAGTCGCTTGAGGCGGTTGTTGCGGTTGATGACCCGGCGGTAGAGGTCGTTCAGGTCGGAGGTGGCGAACCGGCCACCGTCGAGCTGAACCATCGGCCGCAGGTCCGGCGGAATGACCGGAATGCAGTCGAGCACCATGCCGCGCGGCGAGTTGGTGGTGCTGAGGAACGCCGAGACGACCTTGAGCCGCTTGAGCGCGCGGGCCTTCTTCTGGCCCTTGCCGCTGCGGATGGTCTCGCGCAGGTTCTCGGCCTCCTGGGCGAGGTCGAAGCTGATCAGACGATCCTGGATCGCCTGCGCCCCCATGCCGCCCTTGAAGTAACGGCCGAAACGGTCCCGCATCTCGCGGTAGAGCAGCTCGTCGCCCTCGAGGTCCTGGACCTTGAGGTTCTTGAAGCGGCTCCAGACCTCCTCGAGCCGGTCCAGCTCACGCTGGGCCCGGTCGCGGAGCTGGCGCATCTCGCGCTCGGCGCCCTCGCGGACCTTACGGCGCTGGTCGCCCTTGGCGCCGGCGGCCTCGAGCTCGCCCAGGTCGCTTTCGAGCTTCTTCTGCCTGGCCTCGACGTCGGCGTCACGGCGCTGCTCGATGTGCTGCCGCTCGACGGAGATCTTCGCCTCGAGCGAGGGCAGGTCACGCTCACGCATGTCGGTGTCGACATGCGTGATCATGTACGCCGCGAAGTAGATGACCTTCTCCAGGTCCTTCGGGGCGAGGTCGAGCAGGTAGCCCAGACGCGACGGGACACCCTTGAAGTACCAGATGTGGGTGACCGGCGCGGCCAGCTCGATGTGGCCCATCCGCTCACGACGCACCTTGGCGCGAGTGACCTCGACGCCACAGCGCTCACAGATGATGCCCTTGAAGCGGACGCGCTTGTACTTGCCGCAGTAGCACTCCCAGTCGCGGGTCGGGCCGAAGATCTTCTCGCAGAAGAGTCCGTCCTTTTCCGGCTTGAGAGTCCGGTAGTTGATGGTCTCGGGCTTCTTGACCTCACCGTGCGACCACTGACGGATGTCGTCGGCCGTCGCCAGCCCGATCCGAAGCTCGTCGAAGAAGTTGACGTCCAGCATGCTTGCGATCTCCCCCTCAGACTTCTTCCACGCTGCTCGGCTCACGCCGGGACAGATCGATACCGAGCTCCTCCGCGGCGCGGAAGACGTCCTCGTCGGTGTCCCGCATCTCGATGGACATGCCGTCGCTGGAGAGCACCTCGACGTTGAGGCAGAGCGACTGCATTTCCTTGATGAGGACCTTGAAGGACTCCGGAATGCCCGGCTCGGGAATGTTCTCGCCCTTGACGATCGCCTCGTAGACCTTCACGCGGCCGAGGACGTCGTCAGACTTGATCGTCAGCAGCTCCTGCAGTGCGTAGGCGGCGCCGTACGCTTCCAGCGCCCACACCTCCATCTCACCGAAGCGCTGGCCACCGAACTGGGCCTTACCGCCGAGCGGCTGCTGGGTGATCATGGAGTAAGGGCCGGTCGACCGGGCGTGGATCTTGTCGTCGACCAGGTGGAGGAGCTTGAGGATGTAGATGTAGCCGACCGCGATCGGGTAAGGGAACGGCTCGCCGGAGCGGCCGTCGAACAGGCGGGCCTTACCGCTCTGCTGCACCATCCGGTCACCGTCGCGGTTGGCGACGGTGCTGCCGAGCAGGCCGACGATCTCCTCCTCGTGCGCGCCGTCGAAGACCGGCGTCGCCATGGCGGTGAACGGCTCGACCGTGTCGAAGCCCTTGTCCCGCAGCCGCTGAGCCCAGGCTTCCTGAACCCCGGAGATGTCCCAGCCACGCGCGGCGATCCACCCGAGGTGGGTCTCCAGCACCTGACCGACGTTCATCCGGCCGGGCACGCCCAGCGGGTTGAGGATGATGTCGACCGGGGTGCCGTCCTCAAGGAACGGCATGTCCTCGACCGGGAGGATCTTGGAGATGACGCCCTTGTTGCCGTGCCGGCCGGCCAGCTTGTCACCATCGGTGATCTTGCGCTTCTGCGCCACGTAGACGCGGACCAGCTCGTTGACGCCCGGAGGAAGCTCGTCGCCCTCCTCGCGGGAGAACACGCGGACCCCGATGACCTTGCCCATCTCGCCGTGCGGCACCTTCAGCGAGGTGTCGCGCACTTCACGGGCCTTCTCCCCGAAGATCGCGCGCAGCAGGCGCTCCTCCGGCGTCAGCTCGGTCTCACCCTTGGGCGTGACCTTGCCGACGAGGATGTCGCCGGGGACGACCTCGGCGCCGATGCGGATGATGCCGCGCTCGTCCAGGTCGGCCAGGACCTCTTCGGAGACGTTCGGGATGTCCCGGGTGATCTCCTCGGGGCCCAGCTTGGTGTCACGGGCGTCGACCTCGTGCTCCTCGATGTGAATCGAGGAAAGGACGTCGTCCTGGACCAGCCGCTGGGACAGGATGATCGCGTCTTCGTAGTTGTGACCCTCCCACGGCATGAACGCCACGAGCAGGTTCTTGCCCAGCGCCATCTCACCCTGGTCGGTGCACGGGCCGTCGGCGATGACCTGGTTGATCTCCACCCGGTCGCCCTCGGCCACGATCGGCTTCTGGTTGAACGAGGTGCCCTGGTTGGAACGCTTGAACTTGGCGACGCGGTAGGTGGTCCGCGTGCCGTCGTCGTTCATCACGGTGACGTAGTCGGCGGAGACCTCCTCGACCACGCCGGCCTTCTCCGCGCTGATGACGTCACCGGCGTCGGTCGCGGCACGGTATTCCATGCCGGTGCCGACCAGCGGCGCCTCGCTCTTGAGCAACGGCACCGACTGACGCTGCATGTTGGAGCCCATGAGCGCGCGGTTGGCGTCGTCGTGCTCCAGGAACGGGATCATCGCCGTGGCGACCGACACCATCTGACGTGGCGACACGTCGATGTAGTCGACCTCCTCGGCACGAGCCAGCTCGGTCTCACCGCCCTTGGTACGGACCAGAACGCGGTTCTCGGCGAACGTGCCGTCCGGGTTGAGCACCGTGTTGGCCTGCGCCTTGACGAAACGGTCCTCCTCGTCGGCGGTGAGGTAGTCGACCTGGTCGGTCACCTTGCCGTCGACGACCTTGCGGTAAGGCGTCTCCACGAAACCGAAGGCGTTGATCCGCCCGTAGGACGCGAGCGACCCGATCAGGCCGATGTTCGGCCCCTCAGGCGTCTCGATCGGGCACATCCGGCCATAGTGGGACGGGTGCACGTCACGGACCTCGAAGCCGGCCCGCTCACGCGACAGACCACCGGGGCCCAGCGCGGACAGACGCCGCTTGTGCGTCAGGCCGGCCAGCGGGTTGGTCTGGTCCATGAACTGCGACAGCTGCGAGGTGCCGAAGAACTCCCTGATCGACGCCACGACCGGGCGAATGTTGATCAGGGTCTGCGGCGTGATCGCCTCGACGTCCTGCGTCGTCATCCGCTCGCGGACGACGCGCTCCATCCGGGCCAGGCCCAGGCGGACCTGGTTCTGGATGAGCTCGCCGACGCTGCGTAGACGGCGGTTGCCGAAGTGGTCGATGTCGTCGACCTCGACGATCACCGTGTCGATCGGCGCGCCCTCGGCCGCGGGCATCGCGTCCTCGCCCGCGTGCAGGCGGACGATGTATTCGATGGTGGCGACGATGTCCTGCTCGGTCAGCGTGCCCTGAGTGATCTCAGAGTCGGCGCCGAGCTTCTTGTTGATCTTGTAACGACCCACCTTGGCGAGGTCGTAGCGCTTGGGATTGAAATAGAGGTTCTCCAGCAGGGTCTGCGCCGACTCCTTGGTCGGCGGCTCACCCGGCCGCAGCTTGCGGTAGATGTCGAGCAGGGCGTCATCCTGACCGGCGGTGTGGTCCTTCTCCAGGGTGGCCCGCATCGACTCGTACTGGCCGAAGCGCTCGAGGATCTGCTCCGTGGTCCATCCCAGTGCCTTGAGAAGCACAGTGACGGCCTGCTTGCGCTTACGGTCGATGCGCACACCGACGCTGTCGCGCTTGTCGATCTCGAACTCGAGCCAGGCACCCCGGGACGGGATGACCTTGCAGCCGTAGAGGTCCTTGTCCGACGTCTTGTCGACACTACGGTCGAAGTAGACGCCGGGCGACCTCACCAGCTGGGAGACCACGACACGCTCGGTGCCGTTGATGATGAAGGTGCCCTTCGGCGTCATGAGCGGGAAGTCGCCCATGAACACCGTCTGACTCTTGATCTCACCGGTGGTGTTATTGATGAACTCCGCCGTGACGAACATCGGGGCGGAGAAGGTCATGTCCTTGTCTTTGCATTCATCGACTGAGTACTTGGGCGGCTCGAATCGATGGTCGCGGAACGACAAGGACATGGTCCCCGAGAAGTCCTCGATCGGACTGATCTCTTCGAAGATCTCTTCGAGACCCGACTGGGTCGGGACGTCCTTGCGACCGGCCTGACGAGCCGCCTCGACCCGGCCCTTCCACTTCTCGTTACCGAGCAGCCAGTCAAAAGACTCGGTCTGCAGGGCGAGAAGGTCAGGAACTTCGAGGGGCTCCTGGATGCGCGAAAACGAGACGCGACTGGGACCGGCGGGTACGGCGGAGGCGTTGCGCGAGGCTGCCAACAGATGTCCTTCCGAGGGCTCGCGGCGGACTGACTACACGCACGCCAGACAACCTCGCAACGTGAGCAGCGGAGCGGGTCGTCAAAGGGCAGCGCAAAGGGGCAGTGTAGCCGAACGGCACACGCCTGTCCACTTCGCTCTCGCTGCATGCTTCACGTTGGTCGCAGCATCGCCCGTCCGAGCGTAAACGTCAAGCCCGAAAGCTCGACTTTTAGCTGCCTCAGGGCCTGGACGCTGGGTTTTCTTCCTTGTGTGATCGGTCGTCTGCCGCCCGGCCCAAGACGATACCCGCGAACGGGGGCGGCTAACGCTCCGTCACACCGGGGGTCGAACCCATGCTGACAACCGGTGTAGCTAGGAGCTGGATACCCGCGACCTGGTGTCCGCGAAACCTGGATTTTAGTAACAATTGAACTAAGCGGCGCGCCCAGCCCCTCACGCGGTCCCGATCAGAGTCGACAGATCGGCCACCAGCCAGCGCGATCCTT
The DNA here is from genome assembly GCF_035920485.1 of Nonomuraea glycinis. Classification (GTDB taxonomy): domain Bacteria; phylum Actinomycetota; class Actinomycetes; order Streptosporangiales; family Streptosporangiaceae; genus Nonomuraea; species Nonomuraea glycinis. The sequence continues at coordinate 3,958,290 of NZ_CP109166.1, read as the reverse complement.
GCTCGATCATGACGAACCTGGCCCGGTTCTGGCTGACCTGTTGCTGCGGCTCTGCCTTGCCGGCGATCTTCTTTACCGTACCCGTGTTCACGAACATCAGAACCTCCACGCGGCCGGGTTCGGCACGCTCCACGGCGACGGCCGCGACCGAGGTGGTCTGTACGGTCCGCTCCGCTTTCGCCTTGGCCACCAGCGTGCCGGACAGCTCCTTGTAGTGGCTGGTGAGTGCGCCCGTCGTGTGCCCCGCCGCCCGCGCCAGATCCTGCTCGATCGTGCGGTAGTCGTAGGACAGCAGATCGGGGGCGACGGCCTTGGCCGCGGCCATCGCCTCGGCGCCCGCCGTCTCGCCGCCGCGCATGGCGCGCAGGTCCAGCCAGAGCACCCCCGTCACGGTCGCCAGGGCCAGCACCAGGACGGCCAGCGAGGCGACCGCCGCCCTCCTCACGAGACCTGCACCGCCTTGGAGACCAGCCACGTGCCCGAGACCTTGGTCAGGTCCATCGACCATCGGTAGAACCGCTCCTGCGGCGCGTTGGCGGAGCCGTCCCAGCGGATCTCCACATCGGCGACCACGAGCGCCTTAGCCGTGCTCTCCGACAGCGACACCAGTCCGGCCGCGCGCAGCACGCCTTCCTGCACGACCTTGTCGGCGACCGTGGTGCTCCTGAGCTTGCTCGCGCCGGCCTCGTAGCCCGCCTTCGCCGCGCCCGTCGACGTGGCCAGAATGCGCTGAAGGTCGGCCTCCACCGTCCTGTGGTCGAGTGAGAGCAAACTCACAGCGTGGGTGCCCGCCGCGAGCAGTGCCGCCTGCCGGTCGTCCGCCCTGGCCTGCGCGTCGCGCGCCTGCATGACCAGCCAGACGACGGCGCCGATCAGCAGCGCCGCCGCGACGGCGAGCGCCGGGACCGCGTGGCGGGCCAGTCGAGCGACGATCTCGGCCACGTCCGCACCCCCTCCCCGCACCGACTCGCCGGGATCATAACCCGCGGGCCGCGGCAGGGACGGGCGAACCACCCGATGCCGTCGATATGGGCCTTGATCAGGCATGAATACCGTTCAGCCCGGCTGCGACCGACCGGCGCGCCCCTCAGGCGGCCCCTGAGGCCGTGGACGCGTGCCCTACTCCCGAAACGCCGCAGCGTGCCCGTGGAGCGCGTCAGCCCTCGCTGAGCGCCTGCAAGCAGGGTCGCAGCAGTCGCGCGATGTCTTCGGGCGGCACATCGCGTAGTTCGTCCAGCTCCAGCAACTGATGTCCCACGGCCACGCCCAGCATGATCATGGTCATCAGCGCCGCCCGCAGCCGGGCCCGTTCGCCGGGCAGCGACCGCCCGACCCGCTCGATCTGCCTGCCCAGCACGCCGCGCGCCGACGCGGCCGCCTCGGGGTGGGTCAGCATGGAGCGCATCATCGCCAGCGACGCCGGCGGCAGCTCCCCCAGCTTCACGTCGAGCGAGCCCAGGAGCTCCTCGATCAACTCCTCCGGACCCGCCTCGCCCGCCGGCGGCTCGGCCACCCGCACGGCCGCGTCGAACAGGCGCTGCTTGCTGCCGTAGTACTGCATGACCAGGGCCGGATCCACCTCGGCGGCCTGCGCCACGGCACGGATGGTGGTGCGCTCGAAACCCCGCTGGGCGAACAGCTCGCGCGCGGTGTCGAGAATCCGCCGCTCGGTCCGCTGCCGCCGCTCGGCCCGCGAAAGCTCACTCACACGCCGACTCTACATCCGTTGACCGAGCTGGCTTTTTCGCTCTACGCTCGTTGAGTCAACGACTGTTGAGCGAAATGAGACCCTCATGTCAGAGATCGTCACCGCCTACCACGACGCGATGTCGCACAAGTCGCCCGACGCCCTGGCGGACCTCTACGCCGAGGACGGCCTGCACGAGTTCCCCTTCGGCGGCCTGCCGCCCTATCAGGGACGGGAGCGGATCCGCGACGGCTACCGGGCGTCGTGGGGCACCAGTCCCGCCGAGGTCCAGGAGATCCGCAACGTGCTGATCCACCACTCCACCGACCCGGAAGTGCTGGTCGTGGAGCAGGAGACGGTCGTCAAGGTGGGCGACCGCTCGATCACCGTGCCCGGCCTGCTGATCCTCCGGATCCGCGACGGCCTGATCGTCCACACCAGGGACTACATGGACGCCACCGCCATCGCCGGCGTCCGCGCCGCCGCCTGACCTCTCCGGCCGTACACACCTTCATCCCTCGTACGGGATCCGCGCAGACCCCCATCCCGTACGGATCGGGGCCGGGCATGCGAAAGGGGCGGCACACCCGGCACCTGGGTGTGACCGCCCCTTTGCGATGAAGCGTTGAAGCTGAAGCGTTGAGCCGCCTCGTGACGCGTTCTGAGCGAACGAGTTACTTGACGGTGACGCTGGCGCCGGCGCCCTCGAGGGCAGCCTTGGCCTTCTCCGCCTGCTCCTTGTTGACCTTGCCGTCGAAGACGGACTTGGGAGCGCCGTCCACCAGGTCCTTGGCCTCCTTGAGGCCGAGGGAGGTGAGGGCGCGGATCTCCTTGATGACCTGGATCTTCTTGTCGCCGGCACCCTCGAGGATGACCTCGAACTCGTCCTGCTCCTCGACGGCGGCGGCCTCACCGGCGCCACCGGCGGGGGCTGCGGCAACCGCGACGGGGGCGGCGGCCTTGACGTCGAAGACCTCTTCGAACTGCTTAACGAACTCGGAAAGCTCGAGGAGGGTCATCTCCTTGAACGCGTCGAGCAGCTCGTCGGTGCTGAGCTTCGCCATGATGGTTTCCTCCGTATGGGACTGTGAAAATTTAGGAACGGGACCGCGGGTGTTGCGGCAATCCCCGTCTTACTCGCCCGACTCTTCGCGCTTGGCGCGAAGAGCGTCGGCCAGCTGAGCCATGTTGGTGGGCAGCGCGGCGAACATCGCAGCAGCAGAGCTCTGCTTCGCCTTGATCGCACCAGCAAGCTTCGCGAGGAGAACCTCACGGGACTCAAGGTCAGCGAGTTTGGTGATCTCGGCGGCGTCCAGCCTCTTACCATCGAGGACGCCTCCCTTGATCACCAGGAGGGGATTGGCCTTGGCGAAGTCACGCAGACCCTTGGCCGCCTCGACAACGTCTCCGTTGACGAAGGTGATCGCGGTCGGACCGGTGAGCAGCTCGTCGATGCCGGGCAGACCGGCCTCGTTCGCTGCGATCTTGGTCAGGGTGTTCTTCGCCACGGCGAACTTCGCATTCTCACCGAGAGAAACGCGCAGCTGCTTGAGCTGAGCGACGGTGAGACCGCGGTACTCGGTCAGAACGGCCGCAGCGCTGCCTTCGAACTCGCTTCTGAGCTCGGCAACCGCTGTCGCCTTATCCGCCCTCGCCATGGGCCTCCTTCCAGATGTGCCACCGGCGAAGGGTCCCTGACATGAGAACAGCCCCGGGCGCAGGGCGCACACGGGGCTCACGCACATGATTCACATCATGCGAGGAAACTCGTATCACACCTGCGCGGGCCGTCCACATGAAGTGGATCCTTCGGTCGCCAGGCTTTGAGGCACCTGACGACGACCGGCGGTCTTCGGCAACGACCACACTACGGGGTGGCCGCCGAGTTTCCAAATCGTTCTCAGTTGGTGGTGCCCTTGGGCAGCTCGCCCACCTGGTCGGCGGGCGGGGCCTGGATGCTGACGGGCTCGTTGTAGCCCTTGAACATCAGGGCCGCGTCCATCGAGGCGCCCTTCTCCGAGCCGCTCATCGTGACCTTGCGCGGCAGCTTGTCGGCGCCGACCCAGATGTCGAACTTGACGTTCTTCAGCTCGGCGAGGTTGGTCCGCGCCCGCTCCTGCTTGTCGGCGGGCAGCTGCTTCACCGCCGCGTCCACCGGGAAGGTGCCGGCGTAGTGCGTGGTGTCCTCGCCGCCGACGTTCTCGGTGCCGACCGACTTGACGTCCTGCGAGGCGGTGACCATCTCCGTCACGCCGCCCAGGTCGAACTGCTGGACCTGGCTGAGAAGCTGGTCGATCTGCCCTTGGTCGTCGCCCATCTCCTTCAACGGCACCTTGACCCACGGCTTGGTCGCGCCGAGCATCTTGTTGAGCGCCTCGACCTTGACGTAGACGGTGTCGCCCTGCAGCACGATCCGCGCGCCGCCGGGCAGACCCTGGCCGCCGAAGTCGGCGCTGTCGATGGTGAGGTCCACGGCGAGCTCCGGCTTGCTCTGATAGAGCATGCGGCCCTGAGCCTTACCGGAGCTGCCGTTCGGGTCCTTCACGTTGACGACCGCGTCAACGGTGTAGGAGGTGACGTCAGCCGTCTTCTGCGCGGTCTGCGCCAGCACCTCCGAGGCGGCCAGGTTGACCTGGATGGGCTGCGCGGTCGTTCCGCAACCGGCGACCGTGACCGCGACAAGGGCGGCGCCAGCCGCGGCAGTGGCGAGAGAAATCCTGCGCTTCAGCATGCTTTGAACCCTACGTGCCGGGGATCTGTTCGGAGCGACTTCCCCGTACTTCTCATGGATAACTAAGGGTTATCCCTGACCTCACTCCCCCGTGACACGACGAAGCCCCCGCCGCGATGTGCGGCGAGGGCTCCTGTGCAGGTCTGACTGTCCCCGAAGGGGGTCTGTCCTACGCCTCCACGTCGGCGGTGAGGCCGCGGGTGGCGTTGGGGTCGACCGGGACGCCGGGGCCCATGGTCGTCGAGAAGGTGACCTTCTTGACGTAGCGGCCCTTGGCGGCCGACGGCTTGAGACGCAGCACCTCGTCGAGGGCGGCGGCGTAGTTCTCGATGAGCTGACGCTCGGGGAACGACGTCTTGCCGATGACGAAGTGCAGGTTGGCCTGCCGGTCGGTGCGGAACTCGATCTTTCCGCCCTTGATCTCGGTCACGGCCTTGGCGACGTCGGGGGTCACCGTGCCGGTCTTGGGGTTGGGCATGAGGCCACGCGGGCCGAGGACGCGGCCCAGCCGGCCGACCTTGCCCATGAGGTCCGGGGTGGCGACCACGGCGTCGAACTCGTTGAGCCGGTTGCCCTTGGCGATCTCGTCGATCAGCTCGTCGGCGCCGACGATGTCGGCGCCCGCCTCGCGGGCCGTCTCGGCACGGTCGCCGGTCGCGAAGACCAGGACCCGGGCGGTCTTACCGGTGCCGTGCGGGAGGTTGACCGTGCCGCGCACGATCTGGTCGGCCTTGCGAGGGTCGACGCCCAGCCGCAACGCCACCTCGACGGTGGAGTCGAACTTGGTGGTGGACGTCTCCTTGGCCAGCTTCGCGGCCTCGGCGGGACTGTAGAGCTTGTCGCGGTCGATCTTGGCTTCCGCGTCCTTGTGCGCCTTGCTGCGCTGCATGTCTGTCTCCTTGTGGTGCGCGGGCCGGAACCGGCCCTCCCACGGTGTCGGGAAAGGTCTTACTCGGCGACGGTGATGCCCATGGACCGGGCGGTGCCGGCGATGATCTTCTCGGCGGCCTCGACCGTGTTGGCGTTGAGGTCCGGCATCTTCGTCTCGGCGATGCTGCGCAGCTGCTCGCGGCTGAGCTTGCCGACCTTGTCCTTGTGCGGGACCGCGCTGCCCTTGTCGAGGCCCAGAGCCTTCTTGATCAGCTCGGGCGCCGGGGGCGTCTTCGTGATGAAGGTGAAGCTGCGGTCTTCGAAAATGGTGATCTCGACGGGGATGATGTTGCCCCGCTGAGCCTCCGTCGCAGCGTTGTACTGCTTGACGAAGTCCATGATGTTGACGCCGTGCGGACCGAGTGCGGTACCGACCGGCGGGGCGGGCGTGGCCTGGCCAGCGGGAAGCTGGACCTTGACCAGAGCCGCGATCTTCTTCTTCGGAGGCATGAGTCCTTCTCCGGGTCCTGATCGTGATGCTGTCCTGACGCGGATGCGCCCGGACATGTCGGAAGGCCGCCCTTCGCGAAAGGCGGCCGGCCGAACGTCTAAGTGTAAGTGATCGTCTTAGATCTTCGAGACCTGGTTGAACGACAGCTCGACCGGGGTCTCCCGTCCGAAGATCGAAACGAGCACCTTGAGCTTCTGCGACTCGGGGCTGATCTCGCTGACCGAGGCCGGCAGGGTGGCGAACGGGCCGTCCATGACGGTGACGGACTCGCCGATCTCGAACTCGACGGTGGGTCCGCTGCTGGTCTTGGCGGCGGCCTTCTTGCTCTCCTCGCTCGGCTCCGGGGCCAGCAGCTTGCCGACCTCGTCGATGCTGAGCGGGCTCGGCTTGTTGGACAGGCCCACGAAGCCGGTCACGCCGGGGGTGTTGCGGACGGCGGCCCAGGACTCGTCGGTCAGCTCCATGCGCACCAGGACATAGCCGGGCAGCACGCGCTCCTTGACGGGGACCTTCTTGCCGCTCTTGAACTCCTGGACGGTGTGCGTGGGCACCTCGACCTGGTAGATGAAGTCCTCCATGTTGAGCGAGACGTTCCGGCTCTCGATGTTGGACTTCACCCGGTTCTCGTAACCGGCGTAGGAGTGGATGACGTACCACTCTCCGGGGAGGCCGCGCAGTCCGCGCTTGAACTCCTCGACCGGATCGACTTCCGGCAGGACGTCACCGTCTTCGTCGACGGTGGGAGCGACGTCGGTGGACTCGTCGCCGTCGACCGGAGTCTCGTCGTCGGTCTCGACAACGGCCTCCTCGTCGTGGTCGGCGACGTCCTCGACGGTCTCCTCAGCGGCCTGGAAGGCCTCTTCCGGCTCGCGGGACTCGTCCGCCGGCACTGAAGACTCGGACACGGTGACTCTTCCTCTTTCGTCGTTGAGAATGGCGGCTCCGTCAGGATGCGCCGGCGGCGTCGGGATCAGGCCCCGCCGAAGACGCGCAGGACGACCCAGCCGAAGCCGGCATCCAGCCCATAAACGATCCCGACCATGATCACAACGAATACCAGAACGACCGTGGTGTAGGTGACGAGTTCATTGCGTGTCGGCCAGATGACCTTACGCAGCTCACTGACGATCTGCCGATAGAAGAGGGCGGGAGAAGTGCGCTTCTTCTTCTCACCACTAGGCTTGCCTGCGGTCTCGCCGCGCGTGTCGATCGCCACAGTCCTCACCTGATCTGTCGTATCCAACGCAGTTTTGCGGCGCGCTTACACGCCTAGTATTGCGCGGACCGCACTCGCAGGGCACGAGGGACTCGAACCCCCAACCGCCGGTTTTGGAGACCGGTGCGCTACCAATTGCGCCAGTGCCCTATGTCGTCAACCACACTACCCTGATTGACTCACTGCCTGGACCGAACCGCTCACCGACATGCGGCGGCACGACCATGGAAAAGTGTAGGGGTGATTGGCCGCCACGTCGAACCGATACCCGATCGCCCAGGTCACACGCACATGAAAGCATGGAGACATGTCCACCCGTCCCCGTGTCTCCACACGGATCTCCGCGATCTCCGAGTCCGCGACCCTCGCCGTGGACGCCAAGGCGAAGGCGATGAAGGCGGCCGGCCGGCCGGTCATCGGCTTCGGCGCCGGCGAGCCCGACTTCCCGACGCCCGGCTACATCGTCGAGGCGGCCGTCGAAGCGGCGCGCGACCCGCGTTTCCACAAGTACACCCCGGCGGGCGGCCTGCCCGAGCTCAAGAAGGCCATCGCCGCCAAGACACTGCGCGATTCCGGTTATGAGGTCGACGCCTCGCGCGTGCTGGTCACCAACGGCGGCAAGCAGGCCGTCTACGAGACGTTCGCCACGCTGCTCGACCCGGGCGACGAGGTGCTCGTGGTGGCCCCCTACTGGACCACCTACCCCGAGGCGATCAAGCTGGCGGGGGGCGTCCAGGTGGACGTCGTCACCGACGAGAGCACCGGCTACCTGGCGAGCGTCGAGCAGCTGGAGGCCGCGCGCACCGAGCGCACCAAGGTGCTGCTGTTCGTCTCGCCGTCCAACCCGACCGGCGCCGTCTACTCGCGTGAGCAGACCGAGGCGATCGGCCGCTGGGCGGCCGAGCACGAGCTCTGGGTCGTCACCGACGAGATCTACGAGCACCTGACGTACGGCGGCGCGGAGTTCACCAGCATCGCCACCGCCGTCCCCGAGCTCGGCGACCGGGTCGTCATCCTCAACGGCGTGGCCAAGACCTTCGCGATGACGGGCTGGCGGGTCGGCTGGCTGATCGGCCCGGCCGACGTGGTCAAGGCCGCCGCCAACCTGCAGTCCCACGCCACCTCCAACGTCGCGAACGTGTCGCAGATGGCCGCGCTGGCCGCCGTCTCGGGCGACCTGTCGGCGGTGGCCGAGATGCGGGAGGCGTTCGACCGGCGCCGCCAGACGATGGTGCGGATGCTCAACGACATCCCGGGCGTGTTCTGCCCGGAGCCGAAGGGCGCTTTCTACGCCTACCCGGCGGTCAAGGAGCTGATCGGCAAGGAGCTGCGCGGCCGGCGTCCGCAGTCCTCGGCCGAGCTGGCCGAGCTGATCCTGGAGGAGGCGGAGGTGGCGGTCGTTCCCGGGGAGGCGTTCGGCACGCCGGGTTACTTCCGTCTGTCCTACGCCCTGGGCGACAACAACCTGGTCGAAGGCGTCAGCCGCCTGGCCAAGCTGCTGGCCGAGGCGCACTAGTCCGGCACATCGAGGCGGGCAGCCTGCCCCTGGTCAGGCGGCTGCCCGCTCTTCGGCCGAGGCGCCGTACGTGAGATCAGGGGCGCACGCTGGATGAGGGGCCTGTCCGTTTGCATGAGGGGCCTGTCCGTTGGATGAGGGGCTTATCCGGCAGGCGAGGGGCGCCCGTCAGTCGGCTCCGTTAAGCGAGCGGGCGGTCGTTATTCGACGCTTGCGGCGACCTTGGCGATCTGCCCGGCTATGCCCGGGGTTGCGGCGATGTAGACGGCGGTGCCGGGGCGTTCGAGCCACATGAAGTGCCGTACCCCGCCGCGCGTCTGCCAGTGCAGGGCGGGTTTGCCCTGGTGCATGACGAGCCCGGCCCTGGTGACGAGGGAGGCGAACCGCTCGGGTGAGCGCACCCCGCACACCACCCCGACGTACAGCCGCTCGTCGCCCATGTCCCAGATCTGCCCTTTGACCTTGAGGCGTTCGGTGAGCGATCGCACCTGCCGGAACGTCGCCGACTTGGCCGCCCCGTCCGGCATCTCCCTGATCCGGACCGGCACGGTGCCGCAGGCGAAAGACGGGCCCGGCTGGGTGATGGGGGCGTTGCTCGGCCGTACGACGGGGGTCTTCGGCGTGGTGGAGTCGCACGCGGTCAGGCTGAGCACCAGGATCACTGCTGCCAGGCGCCGCATCACTAACACCACTTTCGGGTGGACGTCGGGATCAGGGCCCTCAGTCTCCTACAGCAGGCGAGGGCGAGGCGGCAAGAGCGTACAGGCAGAGGCCGGGCGCGTTGAGTGGCAAAATATGGCGATGGCACGGTCCCTGCACACGCTTCCCAAGGCTCACCTGCACCTGCACTTCACCGGGTCGATGCGGCACGCCACGCTGATCGAGCTCGCCAGGGAGCAGGGCCTGCATCTGCCCGACGCGCTGGAGGAGGACTGGCCGCCCAAGTTGCGGGCGACCGACGAGCGCGGCTGGTTCCGCTTCCAGCGCCTGTACGACATCGCCAGGTCGGTGCTGGGGCGGCCGGAGCATGTCTACCGGCTGCTGCGCGAGACGGCGCGGGACGAGGCGGCGGCGGGCTCGCGGTGGCTGGAGATTCAGGTGGATCCATCCGGTTACGCGCACCGGTTCGGCGGGCTGACGGCCACGCTGGAGCTGGTGCTGGACGCGGCGCGGCGGGCCGCGGAGGAGGCGGGGATCGGCATCGCGGTGGTCGTGGCGGCCAACAGGACCAGGCATCCGCTCGACGCGAACACGCTGGCCCGGCTGGCCGCCCAGTACATCGACCAGGGGGTGGTGGGGTTCGGGCTGTCCAACGACGAGCGGCGGGCCCAGGCCCGCGACTTCGAGCGGGCCTTCAGGATCGCCAAACGGGCCGGGCTGCTGGCCGTGCCGCACGGGGGCGAGCTGCTGGGGCCGCGCAGCGTGGCGCAGTGCGTGGACGACCTGGGCGCCGACCGGGTCGGGCACGGGGTGCGCGCGGCGGAGGACCAGCGGCTGATGCAGCGGCTGGCCGACCGGCAGATCTGCTGCGAGGTCTGCCCCACCTCCAACGTGGGGCTCGGGGTGGTGGAGCGGGCCGCCGACGTGCCGCTGCGCAGGCTGTTCGACGCGGGGGTGCCGATCGCGCTCGGGTCGGACGACCCGCTGCTGTTCGGGGCCCGGCTGTTGCGGCAGTACGAGCTGGCGCGGGAGGCGTACGGGTTCAGCGACGCGGAGGTGGCCGAGCTGGCCAGGCAGTCGATCAGGTCGTCGGCCGCGCCCGATTCGGTGCGCAAGGAGCTGATGCACGGCATCGACGCCTGGCTGGCCTCACCCGAGTGAGCGGGCCAGCTCGGCGGCCTGTGCCATCGAGGCGGCGCCCTCCAGCCGGTAGCCGATGGCGCCGCGCTGCCAGATGAGGGTGGGGCCGGCCTGGCGCAGCGGGATCTGGGTGTGGTCCGGCCTGGTGATGTAGCCGACCGGGTGCTCGCCCTGGAGCCACCAGCCGGTGCCGCCGTTCACCGCGACGTCCTGCGGGAAGGGCGGGCCGAGGCGTTTGAAGAAGTAGGGGTCCATGCCGCCGTCGAACTGGTCGAGCCGGACGCCGCCCGGCCAGAACATCGACACCACCCGGCCGCCGTCGCTCACCGTGGCGCGCCGCGGTGAGCCCAGCGCGGTCAGGGTCCGCACCGGGAAGCGCGCCTGGGCCGCCGCCTGTCCGGGAGGTACGGCGCGCTCGCCGGGCAGCCCGGTGGGAGTGGCCACCGGGGCCGGGGTGTCACTGGTCAGCGTCACCTCGATCCCGGCGAGGCGCAGGATGGTGAGCACGGCCTGCCAGCCCTGGGGGGTGGCGGCGGTCACCGCCAGGATCACGGCCACGACGACCGCGACCACCTTCCACCTGGCCCGCCGCCGCACCGGCCGCGCGCCTTCCGCGGACCGCCCGGACGGGACGTCCGAAGACGCGGCTTCCTTGGGGAGCGGGACGTCCGAGGACCCGGCTTCCAGAGGCGGCGCCGCTTCGAGGCGGGCGCGTACGGCCGCCGCCACCTGGTCGGGCGGGGGTGCCGGCACGTCGAGGGATTCGGCCAGGGCGCGCAGCTCGGCCTCAAGGTCATCGGAACTCATCGCGCACCTCCTCCCTCAGCCGGGCCAGGCCGCGGTGGGTCCTGGACTTGACGCTGCCGATCGGGCAGCCGAGCACCTCGGCGGTCTCCGCCTCCGACAGTTGTAAGAAGTACCGGCAGACGACCGCCTCGCGTTCCCGTTCCGGCAGGGTGCGGACCGCCTCCAGCAGCCGGGCGCGCCGGTCGGTGGCCACCGCCGTGCCCTCGGGGTCGTCGCGGGCGGCCGGGTCGGCCGTCGCGCTCAGCCGTACCGAGAGCTGGGATCTGCGGCCGCGCGCCCGGGTCAGGTTGTGCGTCTCGTTGGCCACGATGCGCAGCAGCCACGGCCGGAACGACGAGTCGCGGCGGAAGGACCGCAGGTTTCTGAAGGCCTTGACGAACGCCTCCTGGACCACGTCCTCGGCCTCGTCCCCCGCGCCCAGCATGGCGGCGGTGCGGTGGGCGAGCGCGCTGTAGCGGGCGACCAGCGCCTCGTAGGCGGACAGGTCGCCCTGGAGCGAGCGGCCGATGGCCTCGTCGTCGTCCATGGACGAGTCAGATTCCACCGCATTCCGGAGACGCGCGAAAGGGCGTTTCGTCCATGAGGTGACCTCTCGTTCCTGCCGGGCACTAGACTCGGGCCATTCTCACGAGGCCCTAAGGAACGGGACTATGTCTTCTGGGTATGACCGTGTAGTGCAACCGGCGGCCGGTGACGAGGCCCTGGAGAACCATCTCGGTGGGGACGAGGCCAAGAACTACCGGCAGTACGAGTTCGACATGGTCGCCCCACATGTCGGCCGTTCGATGCTGGAGATCGGCTCGGGCCTCGGCCACTTCGCCGACGAGTTCCTGCCGAGGCTGGACCGGCTGGTCGTGAGCGACTTCGACCCCTACTGCGTGGAGCAGCTCAAGAAGCGGTTCGAGGGTCGCGACGACATCGACGTGCTGCAGTTCGGCCTGCCGACCGAGATCCCGCTGAAGGACAAGGTCGACACGGTCGTGATGATGAACGTCCTGGAGCACATCGAGGACGACGCCGAGGCGCTGCGTTCGCTCGCCAAGGTGACGCTGCCCGGCGGCCGGATCATCATCTGGGTGCCCGGCTACATGCAGCTGTACGGCGACTTCGACCGCAAGGTCGGCCATGTCCAGCGCTACACGCCCAAGACGCTGCGCGCCACGGTCGACAAGGCCGGCCTTGAGGTCGAGGTGCTCAAGCCGATCAACTTCCTGGGCGGCATCGCCTGGTGGGCGGCGGTCCGCCGGGGCGGCGTCGGCTACCCTGACCCGCGCCTGGTCAAGATCTACGACCGCACGGTGGTGCCGGCCACGCGGCTGATCGAGCGGTTCATCCGGCCCCCGTTCGGCCAGACGGTCTTCTGCGTGGCCCGCGTTCCCGCTACTTGATGGATCCGGCCGTGAGGCCGCCGACCACCTTCCGCTCGATGAGGGCGAACAGGATGATCACCGGGATGGTGGCGATCACCGAGCCGGCGAACAGGTTCTGCCAGTCGACCTGATACTGGCCGATGAAGGAGTTGAGTGCCACCGTCAGTGGCTGCTTCACCGGCGTGGTGGTCAGCGTCAGGGCGACGACGAACTCGTTCCAGGCGGCGATGAACGTGAAGATCAGCGCGGTGATCACGCCGGGCATGGCGAGCGGCAGCGTGATCCTGAACAGCGCGCCGAAGCGGCCGTTGCCGTCGATGAAGGCGGCCTCCTCCAGCTCGCGCGGGATGGAGGCGAAGTAGGCGGTGAGGATCCACACCGCGAACGCCAGGTTGAACCCGCCGTTGACCAGGATCAGCGACCAGATCGAGTCGACGAGCCCGAGCTGCGAGAACTCCCGGTAGATGCCGACCAGCATGGCCGTGGGCTGGAACATCTGGGTGATCAGCACCAGGATCAGGAACATGGTGCGGCCCCGGAAGTTGTGCCGGGCGGCGTAGTAGGCCGCCGGCAGCGCGACCAGCAGCACCAGGACGGTCGAGCCGGCCGCCACCTGGAGGGTGACCATCAGGTTGCCGGCCAGCCCGCTGCTCCAGAAGTCGACCAGATTCGACCACTGCCACTGCGAGGGCAGGATGGTGACGTCGCGCAGGGTCTCCTGGGGACGCAGCGAGGTCAGCACCATCACCACGTACGGGAACAGGAAGATGAAGGCGACCACGTAGGCGGTGGCCGCGACGAGGGTCGTCTTGAGCTTGGGCATGACGCTGGGTCCGCCCGGCGTGGGCCGGGTGTGGACGCGCGGGGGCGCCTGCGGAGCCGTTCCGACTGCCATCACGCCACCGCCCTGTTCCAGCGGGAGATCTTGAGGAAGAGCGCGGTGATCACGAGCACCATTCCGAAGTTGACCACCGACATCGCGGCGGATTCGCCGATGTCGGAGCCCTTGAGGATGAACATGAGGATGGTGGAGGTCGCCGTCGAGTAGCCCGGCTGTCCGTGGGTCATCGCCCAGATGATCGGGAAGCTGTTGAAGACGTTCATCACGTTGATCAGGGCGGCGACGGTGAGCGCGGGCCGGAGCAGCGGCAGGGTGATCGACCAGTACGTACGGATCCAGCTGGCGCCGTCCATCTTGGCGGCCTCGTACACGTCTGTGGGGATTGTTGCCAGTCCGGCCAGCAGTGCGTACGTGGTGAACGGGACGGAGACGAACACGGCCACGAACACCAGCCACGGCATGGCGGTGGAGGCGTCGCCGAGTTGGTCGGCCGAGGCGCCGCCCATCGCGTCGATCAGCCCGAGCTTCAGCCTGATCTGGTTGATCACGCCGACCTCGGGGTCGAGCATCCACTTGAAGACGATCGCCGTCATCAGCACCGAGGCCGCCCACGGCGCGATCAGCGCCCACCGGGCGACCTTGCGGCCGGGGAAGCGCTGGTTGAACAGCTGGGCGAGGGCCAGCGAGATCAGCACGGTGAGCGCGACGACCGCGACCACCCAGATCACGCTGCGGACCATGACGTCCGCGAAGTCCTTCTCGGCGAACAACTTGTTGTAGTTGTCCAGCCCGTTGAAGCCGCGGACGATGCCGACCCGGCTGATCTGCAGGAACGACGACCGGATCATCTCGACGACCGGCCAGAGCACCACGACCGCGATCAGCACGACAGCGGGCCCGACCCAGGCGAGGGGCTCCAGGGCGCGCAACCTTCTCATGAAAAACCTTCCAAGAAGGTACGGCTAGCGCCCCGGCAGGGAGGCGCTAGCCGTACGGACCCCCGATGGTCAGCTGGCCTCGGCGGTCTTCTGGAGCTCGCCGAGGACCTTGGCCGGGTCGTCCTTGACGGCGCCGCCGATGATCTGCTTGATCTGCGGGTTCACCTCGGCCCACTTCGGGTCCTGGAAGGGGTAGAAGCTGGCGTTGGGCAGTCCGTCGAGGAACGGCTTGAGCTTCTCGTCACCGGACAGCTTGTCGATGCCGCCCTTGGTGACGGGCAGCAGCTTGTAGGTGTCGCTGATCTTCTGCGCGGCGGTGCCGGTGTAGAAGAAGTCGAAGAACTTCTTGATCTCGGCGGCGTGGCCGTTCTTGTTGAACGCCATGATCCAGTCCATGACGCCGAGGGTGGTGTCGAGCGGGCCCGCCTTGCCGGCGATGGGCGCGACGCCGTAGTCCTTCAGGCCGGCCGCGTCGAAGATCGGGATGGACATCGGTCCACCGTTGACCATGCCGACCTTGCCCGCGCCGAAGTCCTCCCAGACCGTCTTGCGGTCCTTGGTGCCCGGGTTCGGGGTGGTCAGACCGGCGTCGACGAGGCCCTTGAGGTAGCCGAAGGTCTCGACGTTCTGCGGGGAGTTGATCGCCCACTTGCCGGAGTCGTCCTTGTAGCCGCCGCCGTTGCCGAGCATCCACAGGAACGACTCGGCCTGGGCCTCCTCCTGGCCGAGCGGGAGGCCGAAGGGCTGGCTGACGCCGGCGGCCTTCAGCTTCTCGGCTGCGGCCTTGAGCTCGTCCCAGGTCTTCGGCGGGTCGGTGATCTTCGCCTTGGCGAAGAGCTCCTTGTTGTAGAACAGGGCGCGGGCGGAGGAGACGAACGGGATGCCGTAGGCGGTCCCGTCGACCTTGCCGAACTCGGCGAACTTCTCCAGCATGTCGGCGGAGGTCGCGGGGGACAGCACCTCGTCGACCTTGTACAGGAGCTGGTCGCCGACGAAACCGGAGTAGTCGCCGGTCTGCAGGATGTCGGGCACCTGTCCGTTCTGGACCATGGTGGCGACCTGCGTGTCGATGTCGTTCCAGTTGATGACCTGGACGTCGACCTTGATGTTGGGGTTGGCCGCCTGGAACTCGTCCACGACGCCCTTCCAGAACGTCTCGCCCGAGTTCGGCTTGCCGGGGCCGTCGCCGTAGTCGGCGGCGACCATCTTCAGCGTGACCTGACCGCCGTCGGCGGCCTGGTCGCCGCCCTCGGTGCTGGGCGCGCTGGAGCCGCAACTGGACAGGACCAGTGCGGTTGCCAGGCCGAGAGCGGCGCCGCCCACAAGTCTCGTTCTCACCGTAAGTACCGCCTTCTCGTCGGACGGGTCACACTGGTCCGTACCAGTCGCCAGACCCGGCCCAGGGGGATGGGGCCGCGCGAGACACATCTCCACGCGTTGGCGTCAGAGTAAGCCTCTGTTCAGCAGCCGGTCTATACCGGTTGGTCTCGGTTTAACAACACAACCGCAACGCCGGTCTAGACCACTCGTCGCCGTACGTTCTCCCCGCCCTGCGGCGATCCGATCCAGGGACCCTCGATCGACGGGTCGAGCACGCCCTCCTCCAGGAAGGTGTAACGGCCGTCGAGCACATAGCGGGCCAGCCGTACGTCCTGGCTGTCGCTGTTGTCCCAGAGCCGGTCGAACAGCGTGTCCACCCGCCGCCTGGCCTGCCGGCAGAAGGTGTCGGCCAGCTCGTACGGCCTGCGGCCCAGATCGTGGGCGTCCTCCTCGGCCTTCACGCAGACCGCCGTCATCGCGAACAGCTCGGCGCCGATGTCCACGATCCGGCCGAGGAACGACTGCTTGTGCTCCAGCCCGCCCTGCCAGCGCGACATCCCGTAGAAGGTGGCCCGCGCGAGCTTCCTGCTGGTCCGCTCCACGAACCGCAGGTGTGCCGCCAGCGGGCCGAAGGCCGCGTAGGCCGTGGGCAGGTTGCCGGCTCCCGTCACCAGGCCCGGCAGCCAGCGGGCGTAGAAGGCGCCGGCCCGCTTGAGCGCCTGGACGCGTTCCTGGCGAGAGGCGTCCGGGTCGATCAGCTCGCCGGCCGCCGACAGGTGCGCGTCCACCGCCTCCCGGGTGATGAGCAGGCGCATGATCTCCGAGGAGCCCTCGAAGATGCGGTTGATCCTGGAGTCGCGCAGCATCTGCTCCGCCGGGACCCCGCGCTCGCCGCGCGCGGCGAGCGACTCGGCCGTCTCGAAGCCGCGGCCGCCCCTGATCTGGACGAGCTCGTCGAGCACCTGGTAGGACAGCTCGGAGGCGTACAGCTTGGCCAGCGCGGCCTCGATCCTGATGTCGTTGCGCCGGTCGTCGGCCATCCGCGCGGTCAGCTCGCAGAGCGCCTCCAGGGCGTAGGCGGTGGCCGCGATGAAGGCGATCTTCGTGGCCACGGCCTCGTGCTCGCCGACCTTGCGCCCCCACTGGACGCGGGCGTTGCCCCACTCGCGGGCGATCTTCACGGCCCACTTGGCGCCGCCCGCGCAGGTGGCGGGCAGCGAGAGCCGGCCGGTGTTGAGCGTGGTGAGCGCGATCTTCAGGCCCTGGCCCTCGCGGCCGATCAGGTTCCTGGCCGGCACCCGCACCTGGGAGAACTCCGTCACGCCGTTCTCGATGCCGCGCAGCCCCATGAACGAGTTGCGCCGCCTGACCGTGATGCCGGGCGAGTCCCCCTCGACGACGAAGGCGCTGATCTTCCCGCCCGTCCTGGCCATGACCACCAGCAGGTCGGCGATCACGCCGTTGGTCGTCCACAACTTGACGCCGTCGATCACGTACTCGTCGCCGTCCCTGACCGCGGTGGTGCTCAGCCGCGCCGGGTCGGAGCCCACGTCGGGCTCGGTGAGCAGGAACGCCGAGATCTCGCCGCGCGCGCACCTCGGCAGGAACTCCCGCTTCTGCTCCTCGGTGCCGAACTGCTTGAGCGGCTGCGGCACCCCGATCGACTGGTGCGCCGACAGCAGCGTGGCCAGCGCCGGGCAGTAGGAGCCGACGAGCATCAGCGCGCGGCAGTAGTACAGGTACGGCAGGCCCAGCCCGCCGTACTCCTGCCCGATCGTGATCCCGAAGGCGCCGAGCCCCGCCAGGCCCTTGACCACCTCGTCGGGCACCTGCGCGGTCCGCTCGATCAGCGCCGGATCGACGTGCCCGTCGAGGAAGCGCCGCAGCGCGATGACGAACTCCTCGCCCCGCTCGGCGGCCTCCTCGGGCACCTCCGGAGCCGGATGCACCAGATCCAGCCGTAGATCGCCGAGGAACAGCTGCTTGCCGAAGCTGGGGCGGGTCCACTCTCGCTCACGGGCCTGCTCGCCGAGCTCCCTTGCCTTGGCGTACTCGCTCATAGCATCCTCCCGCCGACAGTACGCCTGATGAAGATTGCTGTGTACTGCCCGACCGGCGGCGCTTTGCGCCACCTGTACGCGAATTTAATCGGTTGTGCCGTACGACATCCGCGACCTAAGGTCGGTCACATGCGCCTTTACCAGTGAAGCGCCGCAGGCCGACTCGATCGGCCCGGCCACTCAGCGACACCGCCCAGTCCACGCAGACGCGGCAGCTGAGCTTGCGGACCCGGCCTTCGGCCGCGTCGTGAGTCACGTGAAGGAGCCTTCTCATGCGAGTACGTTCATCCGGCAAGAAGACCAAGCGCAACGTCCCTGGCCACCTCGGCCGGGAGTTGCCGCCCCTGCCCCGGCAGCTGCCGAAGATGCCGCAGCGGCCGATCGCGCCGCCCCAGCGGATTCCGCCCAAGGGCCGATAAGACCACTACCTGGATGGTGGAACCGCGGCGCCCGCCCGCCACGCCATGGGCGAGCCGCGACAGACCGGTGCCCCGGCCCCTCATCAGAGGAGCCGGGGCACCGGCGTTTTGACACCCTTTGGCGACCTTGTGGCAACCTGACGGCCATGAGTTCGCCGTCCATCACTGACAGGGGGCTGTGACGTGGCTTCTCCTCCCGACCCCAGCCAAGATCGCCACTACCTGGAGCAGGTCATCGAGCAGACCCGCACGGCCATGCGCGGGCTCCGCCAGGCCAAGCATCTGATCGGGCAGGTCGAAGGCACGGGCGAAGGCGCTCAGGGAATGATCCGGGCAGCGGCCGACGGGCGCGGCGGGCTCACCGGGATGCGGCTCGATCCACGCGCGCTGCGCCTCGACGTGGCGACGCTCGGCGCCGAGGTCACCCGGGCGATCCAGGCGGCGCAGGACGACGCCGCCCGGCGCACCGCCGAGATCGTGGACGAGGCCGTAGGCGGCGTGGGAGCACTGCCCGAGCCGCTGGACGAGACCTTCGTGCGCGGCCGGGTGGACGCCGCCGCCCGCGACCTCTACTCGGCGGAGCTGTGATGTCCGGGTTCGAGCTGGATCCCCGCGACATCCGCCCGCAGGACGTCGAGCGGGCCGAGGAACAGGCCGAGCGGGTCGAGGCGCTGCTCACCGAGCTCGCCGGGCAGGACGAGCTGCTGGCGGAGATCGTCGGCACGGGCCGCGGCGACGGCGGCCACGTGCACGCGGCCGTGGCCGCCGACGGCCGGGTGCTGAAGGTGGCCATCGAGCCGCGGGCGGTCCGCGAGGGCAGCGAGGCGCTCGCCGGCGAGATCGTCCTGACCGTACGGCGCGCCCAGCAGGACGCTCTTCGGCAGGTGGACTCCCTGGTCAGAGAGTCGCTGGCGGAGGCGCTGCCGGGAACGCCCCTCGACCCGGCCGAGCTTCGCGAGCGACTGGGCCGCCTTCTCGATTGACCATCCCTCTTACTCACATGACTCCCTTTGGTCACAACTGACCCGCTATCGTCAGGAAGATGACTACGGGGTTTGAGATGGGCAAGGAGACGCTTCGACAACAAGCCTCGCGGATGCGCGGGCACGGAGCGGAGTACGACGCCGCGATCGCACGCCTGCGGGACCGCAGCGGAAAGTGGGGCGACGACGGACTCTTCGCCGCCATCGAGATGGCCTGGGGCGAGGCCCGCGACAGCATGGTGACGGCCGTGCCCGCCCTGGGCGGCGCGGTCACCGGTGTCGGAGACGGCCTGACCGTGGTCCCCGCCAACGTCGAGGCGGCGGAGCACGCCAGCCGGCTGCCGGAGACCGACCCATGGCCATGATGCTGCCGCCGGAGCTGGACGCGACCCTGGAGGCGGCCGGACTCTGGTTCCCCAACGTCAACGAGGACGAGATCCGCCTCGACGCGGAGGCGGCCCGGATCGTGGAAGCCGGGACGGCACGGGCGAGCACCGGGGCGACCACCGGCGTCCAGGCCGCGCTGTCCGGCTACACCGGCGATTCGGCCACCCAGCTCGCGAGCTACTGGCGGGAGACCGGCACCGACTCCGGCCACCTGGCGCAGGCCGCCACCGCCATGCGGGTGGCGCCGGTGGCGCTGGACGGGCTGGCCACGGTGGTGACGGGCACCAAGGTCGCCGTGGGCACCATCGCGGCGATCGGCACCGTACGGCTGGCCATGGCCCTGCTGAGCGGCGGGCCCTTCGCCGGGCTGTCGGCGACCGCCTCGCTGCTCGCCACCCGGCGCGCGGGGGTGAAGGCCTTCCGGGAAGCCGCGGAGGGCAGCGGCAGGGTGCTGGCGCCCGCGGTCACCAAGCGCATCACCCGCCCTATGCATGACATCCTGGACAAGCTAAGACCACCCGGTGGCGGCGGTGGCACTGCCCTGGCGGGTGCGGGGGGTCCGGGGCGGATACCCGTGTCCGGTCTGCGTGACTCCTTCGACCGGTCCCCCGGGATCATGCAGAGTAGGGGCGGTCGTGGCGGCGGGCGCGGGCGTAACGAGAGCAAGGCCAACCTCAGCCCCGAGGAGCAGGCGGCGGTGGACGCCAAGGACGCGGGGCAGCCTTACGACCGCAGCGTGTTCAACAGGGCAGCGCAGAAGGAGAAGAAGGCGGAGAAGTTCGCCGGAGACAGGAACGCGCAGAAGCGAGGACGGAAGAAATAGATGGCTGACCGGCTCGAATTCACGACGCGGCACTTCTCGCTGAACAATCCGCGCGGCGAGGAGCAGGGAGATGTGCCCATGCTCCTGCGCAGGCTCGCCAGCACGCTGGAGGAGCTGGGGCGGATCGAGATCCGCGACCTGGTCCTGCACACCGACAGCGACGACGACGGCGATCCCTGGCCGTTCGTGACCGTCTACTACGACCAGGTCCAGCAGGAGGAGCCGCCCGCCGGCAACGGCTACGGCAGCCACCTGTGAGGTGAGCGATGCCCCGGCTCCGGCCGGGGCATCGCCGGGGTCAGAGCCGCTCGATGATGGTGACGTTCGCCTGGCCGCCGCCCTCGCACATCGTCTGCAGGCCGTACCTGCCGCCGGTGCGCTCCAGCTCGTGCAGCAGCTTGGTCATCAGGATCGCGCCCGTGCCGCCCAGCGGGTGGCCCAGGGCGATGGCGCCGCCGTTGGGGTTCACCCGGGCGGGGTCGGCGCCGAGCTCCTTCATCCAGGCCAGCGGCACCGGCGCGAACGCCTCGTTGATCTCCGTCACGTCGATGTCGTCGATCGACAGCCCGGCCTTCTTCAGCGCCTTCTGGGTCGCGGGGATCGGCGCGGTGAGCATGTAGACCGGGTCGTCGCCCAGGAGCGCGAGCTGGTGGATGCGGGCGCGCGGGGTGAGCCCGTGGTCCTTGACCGCCTGCTCGGAGGCGATCAGGAGGGCGCCGGAGCCGTCGGAGATCTGCGAGGAGGTGGCGGCGGTGATCTGGCCGCCCTCCTTGAGGGTCTTCAGCGAGGCCAGCTTCTCCAGCGTGGAGTCGGGGCGCGGCCCCTCGTCGTGCTCGACGCCGTTGATGGGCGCGATCTGGTCCTTGAAGTGGCCGTTCGCGATGGCCTTGGCCGCCCGCTGGTGCGACTCGAAGGCGAAGCGCTCCAGCTCGTCCCGCTTGAGCCCCCACTTCTCGCACATCAGCTCCGCACCGCGGAACTGCGAGATCTCCTGCATGCCGTAGCGCTCGACCCATTTCTCGCCGAACGGGAACGGCATGCCCTTCTCCAGCGCGGCGGTGATCGACGAGCCCATGGGCACGATGCTCATCGACTCCACCCCGGCCGCCACGACCAGGTCCTGCGTGCCGGACAGCACGCCCTGCGCGGCGAAGTGGATCGACTGCTGGGAGGAGCCGCACTGGCGGTCGATGGTGACCCCGGCGGTGGTCTCCGGCAGCCCGGCCGACAGCCAGGCATTGCGCGCGATGTCCATGCTCTGGGGGCCGAACTGCATGACGCATCCCATGATGACGTCCTCGACCGCCGCAGGGTCGACGCCGGTACGGTCGATCAGCGCCTTCAGCGAGTGCGCGGCCAGGTCCGTGGGGTGGACGGTGGACAGGCCGCCCTTCTTCCTGCCGACGGGGCTACGGACCGCCCCGACGATATACGCCTCTGCCACAGTGCCTCCTGTAAACCGAGCAATATTCGGTCCTTACCCAGCAGGGTATAACAGAACGTTGCTCTGCTCACGCCGGCGGCAGCAGATCCTCCGCGCTGTCGACCCGGAACCGCCACCGGTCCACCGCCAGGCCGTTCAGCGACTCCGCCAGCGACAGCGCGAGCGCGCCCAGCTTCGCCTGGTCATCGCCGCGCAGCTCGATCGCGGTCAGCTCGCTCGCGAACGGCAGCAGCTCCTTCGCGGCGGGCGGCTGCCCCTTCTCCGGCACCACCAGCACCCGGATGCCACCGGCGTTGAAGACGAACTCCTCCTCCTGCTCGACCTCACCCTCCAGCAGCTCCAGCAGCTCCTCGGCGGCCGGCCGGGCCGGCAGGACCACCGCGGGCCCTCCCCCCTGCCCGTCGTCGGACGGATCGGTCACCTCGCCCCGGCACACCGCCAGCCCGCCCAGCCGGAACGCCAGCCCTTCGGCCAGATAGCGGTCGAAGTAGTCGAACGGCAGCGGGCCCTCCGCCGCCACCCGGCACGCCCACAGCTTCTCCAGCTCGCCGCCGACCAGCTCCGGCTCCGCCTCGACCGGGGCGTACACCCTGACGTCCGCCGCCACGATGTCGCCACCGTCCTCGCGGGCGTCCGGATCGGCCAGCCGTACCACCCGCAGCAGCTCCGCGCGGTCCGGCTTGGCGGGCAGTGCCGCCGTCGGGCCAGTACGCAGTCTCCGCTTCGCCAACCAGCCCATGACGCCTCCGCGATCAGCTTCGATACGAGCTCGTCATCGTCGCGTAGACGATGACGTTGTCCGTGTAGTGCCCGGTTCTGCGGTTGTAGACGCCACCGCAGGTGATCAGGTGGAGCTGGGCGTTGGTCCGGGGACCGTAGACGCGCTCGGTCGGGAACGTCGTCTTGTCCGCCTGCTCGATGCCGCCCACGGTGAACACCGCCGTGATGCCGTCCTGCCGCTTGACCTCGATGGTGTCGCCGTTGCGCATCTCCGGCAAGCGGCTGAAGACGGCGCTGCGCGTCCGGGTGTCCTTATGGCCCAACAGCACGGCGGGGCCGGCCTCGCCCGGCGTGGACATGTTCCGGTACCAGCCCACCAGGTTGTGGTTGTTCGCCGGCGGCACCTGGATCGTCCCGTTCCTGGCCAGCCCGACCGACTTGATCGGCGCGTTGATGCCGAGCCGCTTCACCGAGATCCGCACCGGCGTCGACGGCAGCATCGCGGGCGCCGGCACGATCTCCGGCAGCGGCGGCGGCACGTCCGGCGCCGCCTGGAACATCGCCGGCTCCGGCGGCCCCGTGGCCTGCTTCGGCTGCGCCGACAGCGGCAGCGCCTCCCGGTCGCTGGCCAGGCCGTACTCCTCGGGCGAGCCCAGCACGATCAGCATCCCGGCCACCACGGTCACCACTCCGGCGATCGCGGCCAGCAGCAGGGCCATCCGCAGCACCCTGCCGCCCTGATCCTGTGGCGGCGGCTGGACGGGCGGGCCGCCGTACGGGTAGTGGTTGACCACCGCGATCAGCCCTTGGAGATGCTACGGCGACGCAGCAGCAGCCCCCCGGCACCGGCGCCCATGATCAGCACCGACCCGGCCAGCAGGAACATCCGCCCATCAGGCCCGGCGTCCCCACCGGCCCCGGTGTCGGCACCCTTCCTGGGCGTCTCGGACGACCGCTCCGTCGTCTTCTCCGACGTGGGCGTCTCGGTGACGAACTCGGTCTTGGTCTTGGTGGGGGTGGGCGTGCCGGTGGGAGTGCCCGTGGGCGTGTTGCTGGAGGTGGGGGTCGACGTGGCCGTTCCTACGACCAGCGGGTACGTCTTGAGCTCGGTGTCGTTCTGGACCGCGCACTCGATCATCGGCTGGTTGCCGGTCGCCGTGTTCGCTCCGAAGTTGAGCTTGCCCGGCTTGACGGTCGCCGTGCCCGTCGAGGTCGCCGTTGATTTGAGACTCACGGCCGTGGTCGGCAACGGGATGGTCTGACCTGCGGTGATGGTGCCGAGGGTGCCTTCGCCCGTCGCGGAGGTCAGGCCGGTGATACCGGTCATCGTGGTGTAGGCGAAGATCTTCGGGGTCAGGGTCCCGGTGGTAGGTGCCTGCAACTCCTGACCGGTGACATACGTGCCCTTCCAGCCGATCTCGAACTGCTGGTTGGCCCTGGCACTGGTCGGCATGGTCAGCTCGACCTTGATCTGCACGTTCTGCGTCTCGCCGGTAGCGCCGGGCCCCGTGCACTCGTAGTCAACGATGTCGGTCCCGCTGCCGGTGCCGGTGCCGATCGTGACATCCAGCACGTCGGTGGAGACTGTCGTGCAGGTGGTCGCCGCCGCCGAGGCGGTCGTGCCGACCGCCAGCTTGATCTGTCCCGGCTTGATGCTGACCTTGCCCGTCGCTCCGGTCGTCACCGTCACTCTGTACGTCGCATCGCCGGCGGGTACAGCCGTGCTGCCCACTGCGATGGCCGCGCCCGTCTTCGCTGTCGCCGAGTCGGCGATGGTGCCGTTCGTCGGCGTCAGCGCGGCTGTGACTCCCACCGTCGACGCCGTCGTGGCGGCAGCGGTGAGGGTCAGCGCCGGAATGCCGACTTTGAGATCGAAGGTGGTGCCCGCGGCGGCCGAATCGGGAGCACTGAGCTTGACACTGATCGAGGTGTTACTGAACGGCCCGCCCGTGCAGGTGTAGGCGAACGGCTTGTCCACCGCCACAGAACTGCTCTCGGCGGCGGCCGGGGCCGGGCCGACGAATAACGAGCCGGCGAAGAGGACGAGGGTGCCCATCAGCCCTAAGGCGGAGGTCTTCTGGGCGAGGCGGTGCCTCACCTTGGACGTCAGCACTGTCCTTCTCCGTTTCAGCAACGTTCGCAGCAGGGCGTACTCACGCTTCCAGCCATGAGTCACGGTTAGGTTGAGATCTTACGAACTAATCCTGTCAAACTCCTGTAAAAGTCCAAAACCACCCTGTCAGCCCTTCTTCTTCGACAGGGTCGCGTACACGATGATGTTGTCCGTGTAGCTGTGCGCCGACTTGTTGTAGATGCCGCCGCAGGTGATGAGCCTGAGCTGGGAGTTGGCCGTGTTGCCGTAGACCCGGGCCGTCGGGAACGTCTTCTTGCCCACCTGCTCGATGCCGCTCACCGTGAAGCGGGTGACCTTGCCGTCCGAGCGGTACACGTAGATCTTGTCGCCCTTGGCCAGCTCGCTGAGGCGCTTGAAGACGGCCGCGCCCTTCCTGGTGTTGACGTGGCCGTTGATCACCGAGGGGCCGAGCTCGCCGGGGAGCGGGCTGTGCCGGTACCACCCGGTGAGGTTGGGCTTGGTCAGCGGCGGCGTGCCCAGAACGCCGGTCTTGGACACCGTCACGGCGCCGACCGGGGCGTTCACCTTGATCTTGGGGATCCGGATGCGCAACGGCTTGGCCTTGACCTTGGCCGCCTGGGTCTTGACCGGCGGGATCGGCGCCACGACGGGGGCGGCGGCCAGCGGCGGGGGCGCGTCGAGGCGGGCCGGGGTGAGCGGCACGTTCTTGCCGCCGGGCCCGACGCTCGGCGGCAGCTCGAACGCGCCCGCGTTCTGGAACTCCAGGGTGCTGGGCTGCTCCTGCGCCACCACGGGGGCCCGCACCGAGCCGTCGTCCACCGCCGGGGCGAGCGAGAGCAGCCCCACCATGATGGCGCCTACCCCACCCAGCGAGCCGGCGATCAGCAACGCCGGCGTGGCCCTGGTCAGCAGCGGCTTCTGTTCGGTCATCGGTTCGTCCCTCCGACGTGTTCCGCGCGCCGCCGCCGTAGCAGCAACCCTCCGGTGACGCTTCCTGCGAGCATCAGGGATCCGCCCGCGATCAGCCCGTACGAGCCCGCCCCCGGCTCGGGCGCCTCACCGGTGTCCACCCCGCCCTTGGGCGTCTTGACGACCTGCGCCTTGGAGTTCGTGGCGGTGGGGGTCGCCGTGGGAGTGGCGGAGGTGGTGCTGCCCGGCACCACCACGGTCACGTGATTCCCCGTGGGGAAGGTGTTGTGCTGCGGGGACGTGTTGCTCGGGTTCGGGTTCGGGTTGTTCGGGTCGTCCGTGGGATCGTCCGTGGGGTCGTCCGTAGGGTCATCGGTCGGGTCGTCCGTGGGATCGTCCGTCGGCCCGGTCCCCCCGCCCACGGTGATCTCGACCGTGCCCGGGTTGTTGGTGATCGTGCAGTTGGATCGGTGCTCGGTCGGCGGGTCGATCAGCTCGCGCGTGTGCAGCTTGAACGCGTCGAGGTAGATGGGCTTGCCGTCGTCGATGCTTCTGACCCGGGCGGTGTGCGCCCCGTACGGGAGGTCCGTGCGCTCCCAGAGGGAGACGTTGCCCTTGATCGTGGCGGTGGGGTTGCCGCTGGAGTCCTTGGTCGGGTCCACGACCGCCGAGTCGTCGTCGTCGATGATCACCCTGACCCGGCCCGCGCCCGGCATCTCCCGGCCGATGTACTCGAACCCGGTGCCCCGGAACTTGATGATCGCCTCATCCGTGCGCGTGTTGGTCACGTGCACGTCCCGCAGCCAGTCGCCGTACTCGACGTTGGTATGGCCATCGAGAGCCCAGTTGTTGCGGTAGATCATCCGGGGGTCGTCGTTGTTGACCACGACCTCGCCGGCCGGCGGGACGAAGTCCACGCTCATCGCCAGCGGGGTGAGCTTGATGACACCGCTCTGGGTCATGTGCGCCTCGGACGACAGGCCCTCCGGGGGCGTCAGGGGCAGGTTGGGCTTGAGCGCGCCCTGCTCCTCGCTACCGTGCGCCTCAAGGGTGCCGTTCCACGCGCCGTCGAGCTTGACGTTGCCGATCAGGGAGACCCGGGCGCCCTCGGCGAAGTAGTCCGGGGACTTGAACCGGGGCGTGCCCACGTGCTCGATCGACCAGCCCAGCTTGAGCATGCCGCCCTGCTGCACCGTGGTCGGGATCTGCACCCGGGCCTTGAGATTGATCGTGGCGTTCCCGGCGATCCCGCCGGTGCAGCTGTAGTCCACGACCAGGTTGAAGGTGTCGGCCTCGGCGGGCATCGCGACGAACGAGGCCGAGGCCGCCAAGCCGAACGTTGCGGCGATCCACGCCTTGCGCCACCGACTCACGGCAACTCCGATCCAACAGTAAACCGAAGGTAGATCTTAGAGTCGGTGGGCGTACGACGAGTACATCTACCATCACTTGTGATGAACCCGTGTCCGCACTGGAAATCGGGCTAAAGCGTACAAGCAACAGAATTGTATTCTGCAGACACATCCCCTGTTCGGAGGCGACATGCGGCGCGACCTGTTCGACGAGGAACACCTGCTCTTCCGCGACACCGTGCGGGAGTTCATCACCCGCGAGGTCGTGCCCCACCACGAGCGGTGGGAGAAGGACGGCATCGTCCCCCGTGAGGTCTGGAAGAAGGCCGGCGAGCTCGGCGTCTTCGGCTTCTCGGTGCCCGAGGAGTACGGCGGTGCGGGCATCACGGACTTCCGCTACAACGCCGTGATCCTTGAGGAGATCATGCGGCACGGCGCGTCCGGCCTGGGCTTCTCCCTGCACAACGACGTCGTGGCGCCCTATCTGGTGGACCTGACCACCGAGGAGCAGAAGCGCCGGTGGCTGCCCGGCTTCGCCAGTGGCGAGCTGATCACCGCGATCGCGATGACCGAGCCGGGCGCCGGCAGCGACCTTCAGGGGATCAGGACCACGGCGATCCGCGAGGGCGACCACTACCTCGTCAACGGGCAGAAGACGTTCATCACCAACGGCATCAACGCCGACCTCGTGGTGGTGGTCGTCAAGACCGACCCGGCGGCCGGGGCGAGGGGAACCACGCTGCTGGTGGTCGAGCGCGGGATGGACGGGTACGGCCACGGCCGCAACCTGGACAAGGTCGGCATGAAGGCGCAGGACACGGCCGAGCTGTTCTTCGAGAACGTACGGGTGCCCGTCGCCAACCGGCTCGGCCCGAACGACGGCGAGGGCTTCGTCCACCTGATGCGCAACCTGCCCCAGGAGCGGATGTCGATCGCGGTGGCTGCGGTGGCCGCGGCCGAGACCGTGCTGGAGCAGACGATCGAGTACTGCAAGAGCCGTCAGGCCTTCGGCCGCAACCTCGGCTCCTTCCAGAACACCCGGTTCGTCCTGGCGGAGCTCGCCACCGAGACGGAGATCGCCCGCCACTACGTCGACAAGTGCATCCTGTCGCTGAACGCCGGGGAGCTCTCCGCGGTGGACGCGGCCAAGGCCAAGTGGTGGACCACCGAGCTGCAGAACAAGGTCATCGACCGCTGCCTCCAGCTCCACGGCGGCTACGGCTACATGATGGAGTATCCGGTCGCCAAGGCCTGGCTCGACAGCCGGGTGCAGACCATCTACGGCGGCACGACCGAGATCATGAAGGAGATCATCGGCCGGTCCTTCGGCTTCTGAACCACCGCGCGCCCGGCCGTCCGGCGGCGCATACTGGTCAGCATGGACGGCGGCCTGATCCTCCTGGTCTTTCTGGCACTGCTGTTCGCCTGGTGCCTCAACCGCGTGCGCCGGGCGATCCGGCTCGGCCCTGTCGGCTACGTGGGCGTGATGATCGTGTTCATCATCGTCATGCTGCTGCTCTGGGGCCAGACCATGCGCTGACGCAACCGTCGCTAATGTACGTTCATGAACAAGCCGATCGGATATTGGCTCAAGCGCCTCGACATGCTCCTTGAGGAGTCCATGACCAGGACGCTGGCGGAGCACGGCGTGAGCCGGCGCGAATGGCAGGCGCTCAACGTGCTGGCTACGCCCGGCGAGGATCCGCAGGACATGCTGGCGCCGTTCCCCGGCGTCGGCGACGCCGTCGAGGCGCTGGCCGCCAAGGGCTGGGCCGAGGGCGACCACCTCACCGACGAGGGCAAGCGGGCACAGGCCCGGATCGCCGAGCGGGTGGGCCACTTCAGGCGACGCGCGGTCGACGGCGTGACCGCGAAGGAGTATCAGGCGACGGTCGCCGTCCTACGGCGAATGGCCACCAACCTGGAAACCGCCTAACCGCCGCCCTCCAGCACCCTGGCCACCACCCCGTACCGCCGCCCTCCAGCACCCTGGCCGCCGACCCGGAGACCGGCTATCCGCCGCTGCCCTCCAGCAGGACCCTGGCGACCAGGCCGGGATCGTCGCTCATCGGCACGTGCCCACACCCCTTGAGCAGCCTGACCCGCTGCCCCGACCACCTGGCGGCACGCACCGCCTGGCGGCGCGGCAGCAGCCGGTCGTGCTCACCCCAGGCGATCGTGATCGGCGACTTCGGCGGCGCGGGCGGCAGCACGTTGGCGAACGACGCCAGCGTCGGCTCGAACCCGGTGGACTCCGCCAGCGCCCGGGTGGCGGCGATCAGCGCGCTCGGCGTCAGCCTGGCCGGGTGCGCGACCACCACCCCGGCCGCCAGGGCGCGGCCCGCGGGGCTCTCGGCCAGCATCGCCGCCCGCTCCGGCGGGATCGACCGGGCCGAGGCCCACATCGCGCGCAGCACCCCCTGGCAGTAGAGCAACTCGGCACGCGACCAGAAACCCGCCGGCGACAGCGCGGTGGCCGTCCGGACCGTACCGCGCGAGGCCAGCTCCAGAGCGAGATAGCCGCCCAGCGAGTTGCCGGCCACGTGCGGATCACGTACGCCGAGCAGCCCGCAGAACCCCTCCACCGCGTCCGCGAGCGACTCGGCGGTGTACGGGACACCGTCGGGCAGCGCCGGCGAGCGGCCGAAGCCGGGCAGGTCGACGGCGATCACCGTCCGCGCGGCCGCCAGCCGGTCCAGCACCGGCAGCCAGCTCTGCCAGTGATGGCCGATGCCGTGGATGAGGATCAGCGGCTCGCCGGCGCCGCGGCGTTCGAAGGCCAGCTCCATGGCCCCGAGTGAATCACTCAGCGGCTACGGGTGGGAATCTCGAACCAGACGGCTTTACCTTCCCTGGTCGGGCGTGAGCCCCACCGCTTGGCCAACTGGTCGACGAGGTAGAGGCCACGGCCGCCCTCGTCGTTCTCGCCCGCGCTGCGGATCCGGGGCAGCCGCAGGTCTTGGTCGAACACCTCGACCCAGACCGACTCCCCGCCCCGGCGCAACCGCAGCGTGAACTCCTTGTCGCCGGCGACCTCGTCCTCGAAGCCCGGCACGTCCCAGGACTCCTCGAACGGCAGCGGCGGCCCCTCGACCACCAGCTCCCGGCGCGGGATGCTCGCCGTGGAGGCGTGCAGCACCACGTTGGTGACCACTTCGGAGACCAGCAGGCAGGCCAGCTCCGCGCGCTCCTCGGGCACATTCCAGTCGGCGAAGGCCTCCGAAGCCATCCGGCGCGCCTCGCCCACCATGATGGGCTGCGCCGGGAAGGTGCGCTCCTCCACGTCCAGCTCATGATCGCTGGAGCGGACGACCAGAATCGCCATGTCGTCGTCGATCTCGCCGGGCACCGCGACCGTCGCCACGTCGGCGATGCGCTCGACCTCGGCGTCGGTCATCTTGGAGAGCTTCTCGCAGAGCACCCCGAGGGTCTCGGCGTCGGTGGGCATCCGGCCGTGGCGGTTGGGGCGGCGGTCGACCAGGCCGTCGGTGTAGAGGAGCAGCGCGGCGCCGGGCGGCAGGGTGCGGGTCTCCTCCTTGTAGACGAGGTCGGCGTGCAGGCCCTTGGCGCGCACGCCCAGCGGCTGCCCGACCTCCTCTATGTCGAGCTCCACGCACTGGCCGTCGGTCAGCAGCAGCGGCGGCGCGTGCCCGGCGTTGGCGAAGGACAGCTGCCGCGACCAGGCGTCGTAGACGAGATATTGGCAGGTCACGATGGGGGGGACGCTCACGTCGGTGCCGCTGTCGTCCCGCTCCGGCGTGGCGATGATGCGCGTCCACTCATCCAGCCTGGCCAGGATGTCGGCGGGCGACTTGTCGTCCTGGGCGAAGGCGCGCAGCGCGGCCCTGAGCTGGCCCATGATGGCCGCCGCCTTGGCGCCCCGGCCCTCCACGTCGCCGATCACGATGCCGACCCGGCCGGCCGAGAGCGGGATCACGTCGTACCAGTCGCCGCCGACCTGGGTCTGGATGCCCTGGCCGTGCGAGACGAGCGGCGCGGCGGGGTAGTAGCGGACCGCGATCTGCAGGCCGTCGAGCTGTGGCAGCGCCCTGGGCAGCAGATGCTTCTGGAACGACTCCGCGGTGTGCCGCTCCTCCTCGAACAGCAGCGCATTGTCGATCGCGAGCGCGACCCGGGTGGCGATGGCCCCCACGAAGTCACGGTCGAAGGCGTCGTAGTGCGGGCTGCGGCGCTCGGTGAGGTTGGACAGCCCGAGGTACATCAGCCCCAGCGTCTCGCCGCGCACGCTGAGCGGGGCGACGATCGCGGAGTTCATGCCGACCTCGCCGCACAGCCGCGCGCTGCCCTCGGACGGGGCGGGGAAGTTGTTGCTGGCGAAGTCGTCGACGAGGATGGTCTCCTGGCGGCGCATCGCCGCCTCGGCGTAGTGGCCGGCGGGATAGCGGATCTCCGCGCCCACCGGCTTCCAGGTGCCGGGCGGCGGCTCCCAGCTCTGCACGTGCTGGGAGATCCGGCGGACCAGCCGGTCGCCCTCCATCAGCTCGATGAAGCAGTGGTCGGCGAACTGCGGCACCAGCATCTCGGCGACCCGCTTGAGGGTCTCCTCGACGTAGAGAGAGCCCGCGAGCCGCTCGCCGATGCGCTCCAGCAGGCCGAAGCGGTCCTTCTCGCGCTCGTTGCTGCGCAGCGCCTCCCGGGCGCTGATGACGATCCCGGTCACCGAGCCGGACGGGTGGCGCAGCGGGACGGCCTGGGCCCGGACGTAGACGATCGTGCCGTCAGGGCGCTTGACGTCGACCGTGCCCTCCCACACGCCGCCCTTGAGCACGTGCTTGGCCAGCTCGATCGCCTGCGGGTGGTCCTTCTCCATGATCCCGAGGGACAGGACCGACGCGTCGCGCGCGGACTTGCCCGGCCTGCCGAACAGCTTCTCGGCGAACGGGTTCCAGTAAAGGAGATTGCTGAAGCGGTCCGTCACGACCACGGCCATGTCGGCGTGGTCGAGGACTGACGCGGCGGCGAGCTGGTCGGTCCCGTCCTGGGACAGATCCCCCCAACGCTTCATCCGGGAACCACTCCTCGGGGAGGCGTGCGCGAAAAGCGAACCACGGGCGCTCCTGCAACAGTCTTGGCCGGGGGGGAGTGGGGAGTCTCCCGGATGGGATTCAACCAATCAGCCGCGCGCGCGTCAGCGCCTGGTGACGAAAACGTGCGCGGCAACGTCACGCGGAATCTCCGCGAGAGAGTCGTTCGCGTCACCGTCACCTGTCACCCGCACACCGTCGTCGCTCGTCGCGAGCGTCACCTCGCGTCCGGGTTGTATCCCAACTTGCTTGAGTTTAAGCATCTGAGCGGGATCGCTTTGCACTTGTTCGCTAATTCGCCGGACCACTACGGGAACGGCGTGCGCTCCGGCGAGCTCTGTCATGGCGACCAGCGCGCTCCCGGCGTGCTCGACGGGCTCGGTGGCGCCGAGCTCGGCGAGGCCCGGGATGGGGTTGCCGTGCGGGCAGGCGGTGGGGTTGTTGAGCAGCTTGACCAGGCGCGTCTCAACGGACTCCGACATCACGTGCTCCCAGCGGCACGCCTCGATGTGCACCTCCTCCCACGGAAGCCCGATCACATCGATCAGCAGGCATTCGGCGAGCCGGTGTTTCCGCATGACGCGGGTGGCCAGGGTGCGCCCCAGGTCGGTCATGGACAGGTGGCGGTCACCCTCCACGCGAACGAGTCCGTCCCGCTCCATGCGGGCGACGGTCTGGCTCACGGTGGGGCCGCTCTGCTGCAGGCGCTCGGCGATGCGCGCGCGGAGGGGGACAATGCCCTCCTCCTCGAGCTCGTAAATCGTACGGAGATACATCTCCGTAGTGTCGATCAGGCCGTGTGCGGTCAAGGCTCCTCCCAACTGAATGCTACGCGGTCAGGGCAGAGACTGAGCCCGTCCGCCGCGGGCACAGAAAGTCAGGTGCCAAAGCCTATGGGGAGAACGACCGGCGTTGGCAAAAGATGGCAACAACCGTGCGGCCGGGTTCCTTCCCGACCGCCCCGATCCGGCCTTCAGCGTGCCCGGTACGTCCTGAAACCGGCCACTGACAGGCCGACGATCAGGACCACGACGGCACACGCCAGGCCGCCGCCCACCCAGGCGGTCGTCAGCCCGAACACCGAGGCGGTGGCCCCGGCCCGCACGTCGCCCAGCCGGGGGCCGCCCGCGACCACGACCATGAAGACGCCCTGCATCCGCCCGCGCATCTCGTCGGGCGCGTACAGCTGCAGGATGGACTGCCGCCACACCGAGGAGACCACGTCCGCCGCGCCCCCGACGGCCATGAACAGCAGCACCAGCCACAACTGCTGGGAGAGCCCGGCCGCGGCGACCGCCAGCCCCCACACGGCGATCACGAACGTCAGCGCCAGCCCTTGCCGCTTGACCCGGGTGACCCAGCCGGAGAACAGCCCGCCGACCACCGCGCCGACGGCCATCGAGGCGACCAGCCAGCTCAGCGCGTACAGCGACCCGCCGAAGCGCAGGTCGACCAGCTCCGGGAAGAGCGCTCTGGGCAGCGCGAAGACCATCGCGATGATGTCCACGACGAAGGACATCACCAGCACGGGGGTGGTGAGGATGAACCTCAGCCCTTCGGCCACGGACCGCCAGCCCGGCCTGGAGACCGCCCCCAGCGGCGCCAGCGCGGGCAGTCGCAGGGCCGCGTAGAGGCCGGCGGAGAAGAGCACGGCGTCCACCGCGTAGGCCGCGGCGAAGCCGCCATGGACGAGCACGACGCCGCCGAGCATCGGCCCGCCGATCGCGCCCAGGCTGTAGACGAGCGAGTTGAGCGCGTTGGCCGAGGGGACCAGCTCGGGGGGCAGCAGCCTCGGGATGATCGCGCCCCTGGTGGAGGAGCTGACGGCGAATCCGGCGGCGCCCAGCGCGACCGTGCCGAGCAGCGCGTACACGTTGGGCGCCCCGAGCAGCGCCTGGAGCAGGATGAGCACGGTGCTCGCCCAGGCCACCAGCGACCCGGCCACGAGCAGTTTGCGCCGATCCACGGCGTCGGCGACCGCGCCGCCCCACAGCCCGAACACCACCAGCGGGATGAGGTTGGCCAGACCGAGCATGCCGACCCAGAACGACGAGCCGGTCAGCTCGTAGACCTGCTGGCTGACCGCGACGAAGGTGACCGCCAGGCCGAGGTGCGAGACGGCCTGGCCCGCCCACAGCCGCCGGTAGGCGGGCACGGACAGTGGCCGGGTGTCTACCAGATGCCGTTTAACAAAGTCCCCGAAAGCCATTTGAAGGACATTAAGGGGCAAGTCTCTCCACGGCCCACGCGGGCCCGGTGCGCCGGTAGCGAAGCCTGTCGTGCATCCGGTCGAGCTGCCCCTGCCAGAACTCCATCTCCACCGGCGCCACCAGGAAGCCGCCCCAGAAGTCCGGCACCGGCGGATCCTCCGGCCAGCGCTCCGCCAACTCCTCGTAGCGGGCGTCCAGCTCCTCCCTGGACCGCACGACCGCGGACTGGCGTGAGGCCCAGGCCCCGATGCGGGAGCCGTACGGCCGGGAGGCGAAGTAGGCGGCCGACTCCTCGTGCGGCAGCCGCGACACCGAGCCCTCGACGCGCACCTGGCGGCGCATCGGATGCCACGGGAACAGCAGCGAGGCCCGCGGGTTCTCCGCCAGGTCGCGGCCCTTGCGGGACTCGTAGTTGGTGTAGAAGACGAAGCCGCGTTCGTCGTAGCCCTTCAACAGGACGGTCCTGGCGCTGGGGCGGCCGGCCTTGGAGGCGGTCGCCAGCACCATGGCGTTGGGCTCGGGCAGGCCGGCGTCGAGCGCCTCCCCGAACCACACGGTGAACTGCGCGATCGGATCGGCCGCGACGGCGGCTTCGAGCAGCGGTTCGCCCTCATAGGTGCGGCGGAGCCCCGCCAGCGAGGGCGGGCGCGAGGTGGCATCCACAAGACGGTATTGTCGCGCGCCCAGGGGCAGAACCCTCACACCACCCCCCACCAGCGGTTATGGCCTTTCGGCGGGTCCGGAGGCCGACCACTGGCAGGGAGGGGGTTAAATTGACCCGCCGGTATCTCGACATCAAGGCATTGCCGGAACATGGCAAGAAAGGGAGGCGGCCGAGAATGTCCGACTTCAAACCCGGCCTCGAGGGCGTTGTAGCTTTCGAGACCGAGATCGCGGAACCGGACAAAGAAGGGGGCGCCCTTCGATACCGGGGCGTTGACATCGAGGAGCTGGTCGGCCGTGTCCCCTTCGGGCACGTTTGGGGCCTGCTGGTCGACAACAAGTTCCAACCGGGTCTACCCCCGGCGGAGCCTTACCCCATCCCTGTCCATTCCGGTGACATCCGCGTTGACGTACAGAGCGCGCTCGCCATGCTGGCTCCGGCCTATGGCTTCAAGCCGTTGCTCGACATCAGTGACGAGGAGGCCCGCGACCAGCTCGCACGCGCCTCCGTGATGGCCCTGTCCTTCGTGGCGCAGTCGGCGCGGGGCCTCGGCCTGCCGATGGTGCCCCAGAGCCGCGTCGACGAGGCCAAGACCATCGTCGAACGCTTCATGGTCCGCTGGCGCGGTGAGCCCGACCCCAAGCATGTCAAGGCCATCGACGCTTACTGGACCTCGGCGGCCGAGCACGGCATGAACGCGTCCACGTTCACCGCCCGTGTGATCGCCTCCACCGGCGCCGACGTGGCCGCCGCGCTCTCCGGCGCGGTCGGCGCGATGTCGGGGCCGCTGCACGGCGGGGCTCCGGCCCGCGTGCTCGGCATGATCGAAGGCGTCGAGAAGCTGGGCGACGCCAAGAAGTACGTACAGAGCGAGCTCGACAAGGGCGTCCGGCTCATGGGCTTCGGTCACCGCGTCTACCGCGCCGAAGACCCGCGGGCCCGGGTGCTCCGCCGCACCGCCAAGGAGCTCGACGCGCCGCGGTACGAGGTCGCGGCGGCGCTGGAGCAGGCGGCGCTGGAGGAGTTGCACGCCCGCAAGCCCGACCGGGTGCTGGCCACCAACGTCGAGTACTGGGCCGCGGTGGTCCTGGACTTCGCCGAGGTGCCCGCGCACATGTTCACGTCGATGTTCACCTGCGCCCGCACGGCCGGTTGGGCCGCGCACATCCTTGAGCAGAAGCTCACGGGCAGGCTGGTGCGTCCCAGCGCCAACTACATCGGCCCGACGTCGCGTGCGCTCAGCGACGTGCCCGGCGCTTCTGAGGTCGTCGGCACCATCTGACACCATCTGAGGCTTCACCCGAACGGCCCGCCGGCCTCCGGCGGGCCGTTCGTCCTTCCCGCCCTGGTCAGCCCTTCTCCTGCGTCCCCGGCAGGGCCGTGTCGGGGAGATCCGCGCACAGGGGGTCGGCCTTGACGGTCTCGTCGGTGTCCAGGAGGCCGCAGCGGATGACGGGCTCGGCATTGCCCTGACGGTTCTGCGCCACCCGGATGAGCGCGACCGCCTTGTCGGCGGGCGCGTGCTGCTCGGTGGCGTTGAAGCCGATCACTCCGCTGGATCCCTCCCAGGCTGCCTCACCTGTCGTACGGGCCAGCCGGTAGAGGATGTCGCCGCGGCTGGGCAGGCCGCCCTCCTGGGTTCCCGCGCCCCGGTAGGCGCTGCCGGCCGCCTGATAGATCACGCTGACCGCGTCGTAGGTGAGGATGAGGTTGTCGTCGGAGTTGTCCGTGTAGTCGCCGTTCAGCAGCTTGCTGATGAATCGGGTCGGCTCGGCGGAGCTCGCCCGCCACAGCGTGCGGTTGGCCAGCGCCAGGTAGTAGACCTCGACCTGCTTCATGGCGGCGATCTCGGCGCCGTGATCGTGCACCACCTTGACCACGTCGTCGCCGGCGATCACCCGCACCTTGCCGCAGGAATTGCCCTCGATGGCCATGAGAAGGTCGCGGAACTCCGAGGCGCGTCCGGAGTAGACGATGACGTCGGGCTTGAGCCGGCAGGCCTTCACCGCGGCGCTGGAGATGCCGCCCGACTCGACGGTGTAGGTGACCCGGTTCTCGACGTGGACCCCCTGCCCGCTCAACGCCGCCTGGAAGTCGTCGGCCAGGTTGCCGGCGTACTGGTCGCCGGGCGAGCCGTCCTCGACGATGACCGCCGACGGCTTGTGCACGCCCGCGAGCAGGCGCTGCTGGGCGAACCTCGCGCCCAGCGCCGCCATCCTGAAGTTGGTCGGGCCCACGTGGAAGTAGTAGGGGGACGGCTCACCCGGGTGGTCCGGCCTGACGGGGTCGCGGATGTAGCCGAACGTGTCGGCCGTAGCCGTGCTCGACACCATCGGGATCTTGGCCAGGTGCAGTTCGTCGATCGCGTCGCTGACGCCCGCGACGCTGCGGGGCAGACCCACCACGCCCATGACGTGCGGCTCCTGCTCGGCCATCGCGGTGATGGACCGCGCTGCCCTGCGACCATGGGCGAAGTTGTCCCCGGCGTTCGCGATGAGCACCCGGAGCCTGGGCGTGCTGGAGACGTCCTGCTGGTACTGCTTCACCGCCTGGAGCTCTGACACCGCCGCCGCGAGCCGGGTGTCGTCCGCCGTGGTCTTCTTGATGGAGAACTCCCCGAGCACCACGACGCTGACGTACCGGCCGGATTCGATGGCGTAGGCGTTGTTCGCGTCGATCTGCTTGATCAGCTCCTGCACCTCGCCGTCGAACAGGTCGTCCGGGGTGTCGCGGGTCGCGTTCACGACGCCGACGCACTCGGACCCGATCCGTTCGGCCCAGGGCAGCCCGCCGCAGTGCATGACCCGGTCCCACTGGTTCCAGCCGACCAGGCCGATCGGGAGGAGGACCAGCGTCGCGACCAGGAACCAGTAGCCCACCTCCCGGCCGCGGCGCGGCGTCAGCGGCCGGCCCTGCGGCGCGGGCGTATCGGCAGGGGTCTCGGCCCGGATGCTGAGCCGCAGGTCCGGGACGCGCAGCCGGACCGCGGCCCGCCACTGGTCGACCGCCCCGGCGAGCTCGCCGAGCTTCACCGGATCCCCGTGCGGCCTGGCCTCGGCCTCGGGCACCGCCGCCAGCATCACCATGGGCACGAGAAGCCCGGTCTCCCGGGTGGTCTCCTCCATCAGCCGGAGGAACCGCGCGTTGACCCCGTCCGGCCGGCCGACCTCCAGCAGGAGCAGGGCGTATCGGCCCCGGCCCCAGCTCGGCCACGGAGTGATCCACTTCTTGTAGGCCTCGTGCAGATCCCGGGCCAAGGCGTGGACCAGCAGCCGCTCGACGTCGGCGTCGCTCGCCCCTGCCAGGCGGAGGGCGTACTGCGGCGTCCGCTCGAACCGCTTGTACGTCAGGTACGGCTGCCTGCCGAACCAGCGGGAGGTGAGCGACCCCCGGATCGACCGCCACCCCTGGACGGCGGTGCCGACGAGGGCCAGCAAGATGCCGAGCGCCAGGGGGATGATGCCCACGAAGTCGGGGACGCCGCCCAGGAAGTAGACCGCCACCGCGCCGACCGGTAACCAGGTCACGAGCGCCCGGCCCACGAAGTCGATCGACACCTTGAGGCTGCTGTAGCCGGCGAGCCGGCTCTTCCGCCACTCCTTGAGCCGCTTCTTGAACTCCTGGTAGCCGGAGTGCGCCTGCGGATCGGGTGGCCACGCTCCGCCGCTCTCCGGCGGCAGGTCGCGCTGTTCCCTCGCCCACAACACGAACTGGGCGAGCGGGAAGCGGGGCGGCGGCAGCAACGATCCGCCCACCGGCTTGCCCAGCTGACCGTGCTCCCCCGCCAGCGCCCTCACCAGCTCCAGGACCGAGCCGTGCTCGCCCTCGCGGACATGGGCGTACGGCACGCAGTCCTGGAACGGCTCGGCGAGCATCTCGACGGCGGCGAGCGATGCTTGGCCGCTCACCAGCACCATGGGCAGCGGGGGGTCGGCTCGCCAGAACGCCGGGCGGCGTAACAGTCCTTCGAGGATGCTGCGCGGGTCGGCCATCCGATGCTCCTTCAGCCGGTCGCCTTCCGTGGTCTCTCAACGAACGACTCGGGAAAATGGTTCATTTCTCACCATCTGGACCCTGGGCTCGGGTGGATTCCCAAGCTCGATAACCTGGGGACGTGGCTGACATCGTGATTCCCGCTGACATCAAGCCCGCCGACGGCCGCTTCGGCTGCGGGCCTTCGAAGGT
The DNA here is from genome assembly GCF_035920485.1 of Nonomuraea glycinis. GTDB lineage: Bacteria > Actinomycetota > Actinomycetes > Streptosporangiales > Streptosporangiaceae > Nonomuraea > Nonomuraea glycinis. The sequence goes on along the minus strand of NZ_CP109166.1, from coordinate 3,919,387 downwards.
TCGACCCGAGCAGCTGGCCGCGCTCGCCGCCTCCGGCGCGAGCGTGATGGGCACTTCCCACCGCCAGAAGCCGGTCAAAAGCCTCGTGGGACGCGTACGCTCCGGGCTGGCCGACCTGTTCTCGCTGCCCGAGGGCTACCAGGTCGTGCTCGGCAACGGCGGCACCACCGCCTTCTGGGACATCGCCTCCTTCGGGCTCATCCGCGACCGGTCGCAGCACCTGTCCTTCGGCGAGTTCTCCTCGAAGTTCGCCACGGTGGCCAAGAAGGCCCCCTGGCTGGGCGAGCCGTCCGTGATCACCTCCGAGGTCGGCACCCACCCGCGGGCCGTCGCCGAGGACGGCATCGACGTCTACGCGCTCACCCACAACGAGACCTCCACCGGCGTGGCCATGCCGATCAGCCGGGTGGGCGGCGACGACTCCCTGGTGCTCGTCGACGCCACCTCCGGGGCGGGCGGCCTGCCCGTGGACGTGTCGGAGACCGACGTCTACTACTTCGCCCCGCAGAAGAGCTTCGCCTCCGACGGCGGCCTGTGGATCGCGCTCATGTCGCCGCGTGCCCTGGCCAGGGTCGAGGAGATCGCCGCCGGCGACCGCTACGTGCCGGAGTTCTTCAGCCTGCCGGTGGCCATCGACAACTCCGCCAAGGACCAGACCTACAACACCCCGGCGGTGTCGACCCTGTTCCTGCTGGCCGACCAGCTCGACTGGATGAACGGCAACGGCGGCCTGGCCTGGACCACCTCCCGCACGGCCGACTCCGCCCAGCGCCTCTACACCTGGGCCGACAAGTCGTCCTACGCCACCCCGTTCGCCGCTCCCGAGTTCCGCTCGCAGGTGGTCGGCACGATCGACTTCGCCGACAGCGTCGACGCCGCGGCGGTGGCCAAGGTGCTGCGCGCCAACGGCATCGTCGACACCGAGCCCTACCGCAAGCTGGGCCGCAACCAACTGCGGGTGGCGATGTTCCCGGCCATCGACCCGGCCGACGTCGAGGCGCTGACCGCGTGCATCGACCACGTGGTCGAGCGCCTCTAGCCTTTCGCACGACGAATAGCCCTTCGCACGACGAACCGGCACCGGCGCCGCGCCGGTGCCGGTTCGGTGTTCTCAGTAGACGGGCTTGGCGGTCGGGGACCGGCGCAGCACCCAGGCGGCGATCACGCCGCCGATGAGCCCGAACAGGTGGCCCTGCCAGGAGATGCCCGGCTGGTTGGGCAGCACGCCGGCCAGGATGGACCAGTAGGCGATCGCGGTCCCGATGCCGATGACGATGTCCAGCAGGTGCCGGTCGAACAGGCCCCGGGCCACGACATAGCCGAAGTAGCCGAACACCAGCCCGCTGGCGCCCACGGTGAAGACGTTCGGGCTGGTGAACCAGGTGCCGATGCCGCCGATGACGATGATCAGGAGGCTGGCGGCGAAGAACTTGCCGAGGCCGCGCAGCCCCGCGAGAAAGCCGAGCACCAGCAGCGGCAGCGAGTTGGCTATCAGGTGCCCGAAGCCCATGTGCATGAAGGGCGCGGTGAAGATGCCCATCAGACCGGCGGGATGCCCGCCGAGGATGCCGTACTCCCGGTCCATGTCGCCCGGCGTGATGTAGTCGAAGATTTCAATGATCCACATGGCGCCGAGCACGGCCACCATCACGAGCAACGCGCTCAGGGCACCCGACAGCAGTGTCCCCGCGCCGCGCTTGGCGGACTCGAACGGGGATCTCGAATAGTCGCTCATCCGCGTCTCCCAAAGTGGTCGTGTCCCTTCACCGTACGTAGGAAGCCGCAAGGCCGCGTAAAACCCCCTCCCGAGCACGAGAGGGGGCCGGTGGTGCGAGGTGGCGGGTTACTCGCCCTTCCACTGCGGAGCGCGCTTCTCGGCGAAGGCCGCGGCGCCCTCCATGGCGTCCTTCGAGCCGAACACCGGGTTGATGATCGCGGACTGCTTGGCGAACATCTCCTCCAGCGACCAGTCCTGCGACTCGATGATCACCTTCTTGGTCGCGGCGAGGGCGAGCGGCGCGTTGGCGGCGACCTTGCGGGCCAGCTCCAGCGCCCCCTCCAGGGCCGCGCCCGGCTCGGTGACCCGGTTGACCAGGCCCAGCTCGTACAGGCGGGAGGCAGGGTAGTGGTCGCCGGTCAGGGCGAACTCCATGGCGACGTGGTAGGGGATCCTGCGCGGCAGCCGCATGATGCCGCCCGCGGCGGCCACCAGTCCGCGCTTGGGCTCCGGCAGGCCGAACTTCGCCTCCGCCGAGGCCACGATGAGGTCGCAGGCCAGGGCCAGCTCGAAGCCGCCCGCGAGGGCGTACCCCTCGACGGCGGCGACGATGGGCTTCTTGGGCGGCGCCTCGGTCAGGCCGCCGAAGCCGCGCCCCTTCACCACGGGGAGGTCGCCGGTCAGGAACCCCTTCAGGTCCATCCCGGCGGAGAACGTGCCGCCCGCCCCCGTCAGGACGTACGCCGAAATTTCGGGACGTGCGTCGAGCGCGTCCAGCACCTCCGCGACGCCCCGCGCGACCGCCCCGTTGACCGCGTTACGCGCCTTGGGGCGGTTGATGGTGATCACGGCTACGCCGTCGGACTCCTCGACGAGTACTTCGTCAGACACGAGACCTCACTTCCGGGACCTGGCTGGACTACTTGGGCTGGACCACTTGGGCTGGACTACTTGGGCTGGAAGCGGATGCCGCCGTCGAAGCGGACGACCTCGGCGTTCATGTAGTCGTTCGCGATCAGCGAGGACACCAGGTGGGCGAACTCGTCGGCCCGGCCCATGCGCTTGGGGAAGACCACCGGCGCCACCAGCTTGGCCTTGAACTCCTCGGAGTTCGGCGAGAAGCCGTAGATGGGGGTGTCGATGATGCCGGGGCAGATCGTGTTGACCCGGACCCCGATGGCGGCCAGGTCGCGGGCGGCGGGCACGGTCATGCCCACGATGCCGCCCTTGGAGGCGCTGTAGGCGAGCTGGCCGGTCTGCCCTTCCAGCGCGGCCACGGAGGCGGTGTTGATCACCACGCCACGCTGCCCGTCGGCGTCGGCGGGCTCGGTCTTGGCGATGGCGGCCGCGCCGATGCGCATGAGGTTGAACGTGCCGATCAGGTTGACCTCGATGACCTTGCGGTAGGAGGCCGGGTTGTGCGGCGCCCCGTCGCGGTTGACCGTGCGCTCCGCCCAGCCGATGCCGGCGCTGTTGACCACCACGCGCAGCGGCTTGCCGGTGGCCACGGCGGTGTCCACGGCCGCCTGCACCTGCTCGTCGTCCGACACGTCGGTCTTGGCGAAGACGCCGCCGAGCTCGTCTGCGAGGGCCTTGCCCCGCTCCTCGTTGAGGTCGGCGATGACCACGGTGGCGCCCAGTCGCGCCAGCTCTCGGGCCGTGGCGGCACCGAGGCCGCTGGCACCGCCGGAGATGATTGCTGCAGATCCGTTCACGTCCATAGCACGGACCCTAACCCGCCAACCGAATGAAGTTCTACTCGGGGGCGGGTCAAATTCCCCCTACGGCGCTGTCCACGTCGGAGTAGACCTTGATGCGCCGGTCCAGGCCGGTCGTCCGCAGGATCCGGGCCACCGGCGCCTGCGGAGCCGCCAGCGAGACGCCGCCGCCCTCGCTGGTCGCCAGCCGCCAGGCCTCGATCAGCACCGACAGGCCGCTGGAGTCCATGAAGGACAACTGCTGGAGATCGAGGACGAGCCTGGCACTGTCCTGCTTGATCGCGTCGCGCACCTCGTCCCGGAGGAATGGCGCGGTGAACAGGTCGAGCTCTCCCGCAACGGCCACCACCACGGCGTCACCGAGGGCGTGTCGCGCAAGCCGCAGCTTCATTGGCCCCTCCTCGATGAGCCACTGTACTTCGACTTGCCCTGATACCGAGCATGCGCAAACTACGATCAGTCGCATGTACGAGGACGAGACGGCACTCGGTGTCCGCATGCCGTCCGCCCGGCGTGGCCCGCTGCGGGCGGTGCTGCGCAGGATGGCCATCGCGCTGGCGATGCTGCTGGCCATGTTCGTCCTGGTGGCGATGGACCTCGACGGCTACCACGACAACGCCGACGGCGAGGTGTCCCTGCTCGACGCCCTCTACTACGTGACGGTGTCGATCTCGACCACCGGCTATGGCGACATCACCCCGGTCACGCCGGCGGCCAGGCTGGTCAACATCGTGGCCGTCACCCCGCTGCGCATCGCCTTCCTGGTCGTGCTCGTGGGCACGACCCTGGAGGTCCTCACCAAGCGCACCAGGGACGCCATACTGATCGACCGCTGGAGGGCCAGGTTGCACGACCACACCGTGATCATCGGCTACGGCACCAAGGGCCGCGCCGCGAGTCGCACCCTGCTGGAGAACGACCTGCCCAAGGAGTCCATCGTGGTGGTGGACCCCGATCCCGTCGTCATCCAGGAGGCGGCCGCCGACGGTTTCGTCGGCGTCGTCGGCGACGGCACCCGCAGCCATGTGCTCAACCGGGCCAAGATCGGGGACGCCCGAAAGATCATCATCGCCACCCGCCGCGACGACACCACGGCCCTGGTCACGCTCACCGCCCGCAGCCTCAACGCCGGCGCCACGATCGTGGCGGCGGTCCGCGAGGCCGAGAACGACCCCCTGGTACGGCAGAGCGGCGCCGACGTGGTGATCATCTCGGCGGAGGCCGCCGGCCGCATGCTCGGCGTCGCCACCCAGAGCCCGGCGGTGAGCAGCCTGATCGAGGACCTGCTCGCCTACGGCAAGGGGCTGGACGTCTACGAGCGGGCCATCCAGCCGACGGAGGTCGGCAAGCCCCTGGTCCAGGGCGAGGAGCTGGTGGTGGCGGTGGTGCGCGACGGGACGTACCTGACCTACACCGACCCCGAGGTCGCGACGCTGCGGGCGAGCGACCGGCTGGTGCTCATACAGTCTCCGCCGCGGCGGGAATAGCGAACCCGTACGGGAGCTCCAGGCGGTGGCGGGCGAGCAGGTCCGCGTCGGCGAGCAGCTCCCGGGTGGGACCGTCGGCGGCGATCACCCCGTCCGAGAGGATGAGCGAGCGCTCGCACAGCTCCAGCGCGTACGGCAGGTCGTGGGTGACCATGAGCACGGTCACGTCGAGCGAGCGCAGGATCTCGGCCAGCTCCCTGCGGGCCGCCGGGTCCAGGTTGGACGACGGCTCGTCGAGCACCAGGATCTCCGGCCGCATCGCCAGCACGGTCGCCACCGCCACCCTGCGGCGCTGACCGAACGACAGGTGGTGCGGCGGCCGGTCGATGGCCTCCAGCATGCCCACGCGCTCCAGGGCGGCCCTGACGACGCCGTCCAGCTCCTCGCCGCGCAGCCCGGAGTTGGCGGGGCCGAACGCCACGTCGTCCCGGACCGTGGGCATGAAGAGCTGGTCGTCGGGGTCCTGGAAGACCAGGCCGACCCGCTGCCTGATCTCCTTGAGCGTGTCCCGGCGCACCGGCGTGCCGGCCACCGCCACGCTGCCGTGCCCGGCGGTGAGGATGCCGTTGAGGTGCATGACCAGGGTGGTCTTGCCGGCGCCGTTGGGGCCGAGCAGCGCGACCCGCTCGCCGCGCCGGATGGCCAGGTCCACGCCGTAGAGGGCCTGGGTCCCGTCGGGGTAGGCGTAGGCGAGCCGGCTGACCTCTAGAGAGAGATGGTGATGCGTCACAGCGAGAGTCCCCACACTGCCAGGGCCGCGAGCGGCAGAGCGAGCGCGGCTCCCCATTGTCCGGCGGATGCCGACATTTTCTGAATTATCGGCATCTGGCCGGTGTAGCCGCGGCTGAGCATCGCGAGGTGCACCCGCTCGCCGCGCTCGTACGAACGGATGAACAAGGCCCCGGCTGACCGGGCGATCACCGGAATTTGCCGGAAATTTCGTGCTTCGAAACCTCGGGACTCCCGCGCGATCCGCATCCGCCGCATCTCGTCCAGGATCACGTCAAGATAGCGGAGCATGAACATCGCGATCTGCACCAGCAGGCCCGGCACTCGCAGCCGCTGCGCCCCCAGCAGCACCGCGCGCGGCTCGGAGGTCGTCGCCAGCAGGATCGAGGCGACCACCCCGAGGGTCGCCTTGGCCAGGATGTTCCAGGCCGCCCAGAGGCCGGGCACGCTCAGCGACAGCCCCAGCACCGTGGTCCGCTCCCCCAGCCCGATCACCGGGATGAGGAAGGCGAACAGCACGAACGGCACCTCGATCACCATCCGCCGCGGGATGTGCCCCGGCGGGATGCGGGCCACGGCCGCCACCGCGACCAGGAGCAGGGCGTACACCCCGAAGGCCCAGAACCGCTCGCGCGGCGTGGCCACCACCACGATGGCGAAGCAGAGGACGGCGAGCAGCTTGCACTGCGCCGGCAGCCGGTGGACGGGCGAATCGCCCGGCACATAGAGCCGATCTCCGTGCCCAGCCCCCATCGGCCGCCCCCGCTTCCCGATCGCTCAGACCCGCGTCTTGTCCTTGCTCCGCGCGGCGTAGCCGAGCGCCCCCGCCACCAGCAGCGTCAGCCCGACCCCGATGATCCCCGCGATGCCCACGGGGATCCCGCCCACGTCACCGTAGTCGGCCAGGCTCCAGGTGCCGAACAGGTGGTCGCCCGCCTGGCTCAGGAAGCCCTGCTCCTCCCCCACGGCCTCCAGCCCGTCCGGGTCGCCGGAGGCGAAGAAGGACACCACACCCGCCAGCAGCAACGTCAGCCCGAGCGCGCCGAACACGAACGGCCTGCTGCCCACCGAGGGCGCGGGATCGGCCTGCTCCTGCGGCGTGACCGTGCTGGTCCCGTCCGCGCCGCGCAGCTCCAGCGGCCGGGCGATCCCCCGGGCGCCGTACACGAGGTCGGGACGGACGGCGAGCACCGCGCCCACGGTGAGCGCGGTGATCAGCGCCTCACCGATGCCGATGAGCACGTGCACCCCGCCCATCGCGACGGCGACGGCGGCCAGGTCGATCGGCGCGGTGCCGCCGATCCAGAACAGCGCCGTGAACGCCAGCGCGGAGGCGGGCACGGAGAGCAGCGAGGCTACGAAGGCCGCCGCGGTGATCCCGCCCCGGCCGGTGGCGAAGCGGGTGACCAGCTTGAAGACGCCCCAGCCGACCAGCACCGTGACGATGCCCATGAGGAAGATGTTGACGCCCAGCGCGGTGAGCCCGCCGTCGGCGAAGAACAGCGCCTGGACGAGCAGCACCACGGTCATACAGAGCACGCCGGTATAGGGCCCGACGAGGATGGCCGCCAGCGCGCCGCCCAGCAGGTGACCGCTGGTCCCTCCGGCGACCGGGAAGTTCAGCATCTGGACGGCGAAGATGAACGCGGCGACGAGCCCGGCCATGGGCGCGGTCCTGTCGTCGAGCTCGCGCTTGGCCCCGCGCAGGCAGACGGCCACCCCGGCGGCCGCCACCGCCCCTGCCGAGATGGACACGGCCGCGTTGAAGAAGCCATCGGGTACGTGCACGACGATCCTCCGAACCAAGGGTGCGAACATCCCTACTTTAGGACATCGTCTTGCACTTGCACATGGGTGGCATTAGCGCATGATTCTTCGGAAGACCATCCGCGCGGTGAGCTGCCGCACGACCGTGCTGAGCCGCCCCTTGCCCGAGGTCGCGTACGGGCGCACGCTCCGCAGCACGGTCCCGCCCAGCCAGCGGCGCGGCGCGGCCACCGTCTCGGCGTCCGTCTCGATCCTGAACCGGGCGGGCGGCCCGCCCAGCTCCAGCTCCAGATAGGCGTCCCAGGTGCCGGGGGCGTAGCGGCCCATGGCCTGCCTGGCGACGAAACCGCCACCGGGCAGCGCGATCACCCGCTCGGCCCGCTCGCGCCCGCTGCGCCGCTCGCGCCAGACCAGCCGCCGCACGGCGGAGGCGGGCGGCACGGTCCCGACCACGCTGATCTCCCCGTCCACGACCAGCCGCCGCCCGAACGACCAGCTCGTCCTGGTGATGCGCACCCTGCCGGGCACCCCGACGACGTACCCGCCGACGTCGACGCTGAGGTTGCCGTTCTCCCTGGTGAAGTACGGCAGCACCACCACGCCGCCGAGCAGCCGGGGCGCCGGACGGGTGAGCCCGTCCTCCCGGTCCGCGCCGAGCCTGCCGGACCTGACGACGCCTTCCAGCTCGATGGTCACCCGCAGGTCCCACACCCCGGAGCCGAGCGCGCCCACGTCGATCCTGGCGGTGAACCGGTCCCCCGCGATCTCCGCCGGCACGACCAGCTCGCGCTCCGGCTCCTGCCGCGAGCGCAGCACCAGGGACACGGACTCGTGCGCGCCGATCCCGGCCAGCGTGGCGACGCCCATCACCACCAGCCGGTCGCCGTCCCAGCGCAGCCCGGTCAGCCGCCGCCGTACGGTCGCGCTCTCGATGTCGGCCAGCCGGACCAGCCGGTCGACGTCGCCGAGCGCGGCCAGCCGCTGCCGGTCGGTGCCGCTCAGCCGCTGGTAGACGCCGGGGGTGAGCCACTGGTCGCAGATGCCGGCCACCGCCTGCGCGATGTCCTTGCGCTTGACGTCCCCCGCGGCCAGGAACGGCGCGCCGAGCTGCGCGAAGGCGTCCAGCTTGAAGTGCCGCAGCAGGAGGTGGTCGCGCAGCGGTCCGGGCGGGATGTGCTCGGCCATGAGCTGGATCGGCCCGCGGATCATGGCGAGCCAGGCGACCGGGTCGCGGCTGTCCGGACGCTGCATGACGCTGCTGCCGTCGGCCCTGGCGACCAGGTGGTAGCAGTCGTAGTCGGCGACCACGGAGATCGTCTCGGCGTGGCAGTAGGCGTGCACGCTGAAGTAGATGTCCTCGCCGACCAGCAGCCCCTCGCGGAACCTGATGTGGTGCCGCTCCAGCAGCTGCCGGCGATACAGCTTGAAGCAGCACAGACTGTTGTAGACAGCGCTGTCGCCCAGCTCCGCGCGCTCCACGCTGCGCTGGAACATCGAGGCCGGAGCCCGCCTGCCATGCCCCACGATCTTGCCGAGCACGATGTCGGAGTCGTTCCTGTCGGCCATCGCGACCAGGCGTTCGAGGGCCTCAGGGCCGAGGTGGTCGTCGGCGTCGCAGAAGAACACGTAACGCCCGCCGGCGTGGTCGAGGCCGACGTTGCGCGGCCGGCCGGCGCCGAGCCCGCCTTCGACCCGGATGACCCTGACGACGCCGCGATGGTAGGCGGCGTAGAGGTCGAGCAGATCGGCACTGCCGTCGGTCGACCCGTCGTCGACGACGATGATCTCCTTGCTGACCCGCTGCACCAGCGCGGAGGTAAGGCATCTGTCCAGGTAGGCCCGGCAGTTGTGAGCGGGAATGATGATGCTCACATCGATCGCGTCGTCGCTGCCGGTTGTCACCATCGCCACTATCAACCCGCCCCTCGGCGTCACAGCGTGCTTGCGGCTCGTATCAGTATGTGACCAGGGGCCAGGGTGGCGTGGGCCGATCGGAGGTCTTGGTACCCCGGCTTTGCCCAGGGCGGTTATTCCGCGCAATCCGCAAAAAAGCCAGGTAAGCCCGCATTCACTCTGCACCGAATCGGCTTCGGGGGCGTTGTTATCCCCCTGGGGAGAAGAGAACCTCTCCGGGGGAACAGTGCCGTACCCCCCGCCACCGGCGAGTGATCCACAGGAGGGGGTAACGCGTCTACAGTTAGGCAACCTTGACGGTGGAGGTGGCGGGTATGGGATCGGTTCTCCGCACGCGGATGGCAGGAAAAGGATCGGCTGTGCACACTGCTGAGTTCATCGTCTCCTCAGCTCGGCTGGGAGAGCTCTACGAATGTTCGGCGCTGCTCCGCCGTACCAGGTTGCGCGCGGAGGAGATCGTCGACGAGGCGCGCGCGCTGCTCGACGAGGCCGAGCGGCACGGCGACGCGGAGCGGGTGCTGACCCTGACCGATGAGCTGGAGGAGGCCCGCCAGGCCTACGCGAAGGTGCTGAACGCGTACGTCATCATCTGTCGGCGGATCGACACGGAGCGGCAGGAGATCCTCCAGGCCCAGATCGAGCACGACCGCCTGTCCGGGGTGGCCTGACCGTTCGCCTATCGCTTGTGAACCTCTGGGGCTCCTGAGCCGTCTCTAGGTCAGGGAGGCCCACATGCGCGTCCTTGACGGTCTCGCGGCGAGCGATGTCGACGAGCTCCAGCTGGAGCTGCTGTTGATCGTGGCGCTGCACGAAGAGGCGGAACGACTGGCCGCCGAATGAACGGGCTCCAGCTCCCCGGGGCGTCCTGGGGAGCTGGGGCAGGGGCATCCGGCCCTCAGTCGGCGCACCCGGGCAGCACCTCGACGCCGCCCGGGTCGGCGGCGAGCAGGCGCTCCACGAGCTGGCGCTGCTGCTCCGGAGTGAGCCGCACCGGCCAGACCGCGGGCAACATCATCAGGTCGCCGTTGGGCATCTCGACAAGGTCAACGGGGAATGGTGGGGAGGAGATCACAATGGCGTCATTCTCGCACGTCAGATGCCTCCGCGAGTCTTGTTCGCGTCCTCGCCACGGGCTGGGGCTCCGACAGTTTCCGCAGGCCAGAGCAGTATTTGCCGACTTATAGTGATTTGCTCCGGGCGCGGAACGCCGCGGTCTTGACCCGGTTCTGGCACGGCGTGGAGCAGAACCGGCGGGTCCCGTTCCGCGAGACGTCCACGTACACCCGATCGCAGTGCGGCGCCGTGCACACCCCCAGCCGGTCGGCGAACTCGCTGCCCAGCACGAGCGCGAGCCCGGTGGCGCAGCTCGCCGCCCAGTCCCCGGCCATGGCGCCGCCGGGGCCGTGGAAGTGCAGGTGCCACGGCTCCCCGTCGTGCCGCTGGAGCATCGGCCTGGCGTCGGTCTCCACCAGCAGCGCGTTGATCCGCAGCGCGGCGGTGTCGAGGTCGCCCGCCGCGACCGCCGCGAAGACGGCACGCAGCCGCAGCGCGACCTCGACCAGTTCGGCGGCCTCGGCCTCGGTGGCGGGCCGGTGCTCCGGGTAGCCGACCCGCAACCCCTCGGTGGCGGCCGCGGCGACGTCGGCGGGCGGTGGCGCGGGCCGTCCGCGCCGCTCTCCGGGGGTCAGGCTGTTGACCAGCCCCACGGCCACTTTGATGACCCCATCCGTGTGACTGTTGAAGTCCAATTGACCAGTTACGCCTTCTGCTTTAGTTTGTGACTATCGAAAGTCTAGACGACAGTCACAAGGAGACTTCTGTGCTCACCCACGATGCCGCACTCGACTGGATCGCGCGCTGGGACCGTCAGCAGGAGGGCTACCTGCCCGACCGTGAGGAGCGCTTCACCGCCCTCATCGACGCCGTCGAAGCCCTGGACCGCCCCGACCCGCTGGTCATCGACCTCGGCTGCGGCCCCGGCTCCCTGTCCGCCCGTCTCCTGAGCCGCCTGCCCAAGGCCCGGGTCATCTCCGTGGACGCCGACCCGCTGCTGCTCGGCCTGGGCCGGGCCGCCTACCCGCACCTCACCTTCGTCACCGCCGACCTGCGCACCCCCGGCTGGACGGCCGCGCTCGGCCTCGACCGTCCCGCCGACGCCGCCGTCAGCACCACCGCGCTGCACTGGATCTCGCCGCCCGACCTGGAGAGCATGTACGCCGAACTCGCCACCGCGCTGCGCCCCGGCGGCCTGCTGCTCAACGGCGACCACCTGGACACGGACGACACCGCCCCCGCCCTGGCCCGGCTCGAACGCGCCGTGCACGACAAGCAAACCGAGCGGACCTTCGCCGACGGCCAGCCTGAGGACTGGCGGGCCTGGTGGGACGCCGTCGCGGCCGACCCCGCCATGGCCGCGCTCAACGCCGCCCGCACCACCGCCGGCGCCGACCACCACGGCTCCGAGTCCCACCTGCTGTCCCAGCACGCCGACGCGCTGCGGGAGGCGGGGTTCAGCGAGATCGGCACCCTCTGGCAGCGCGGCAACAACCGCCTGCTCTGCGCCGTGCGGTAGGCGGCTTCTACTGTGGCCCTATGGACTCCCGTCTCGGTGACGATCTCGCCCAGCTTCCGGAACTGATCGACGCGACCGGCTCGTACGCCGTGCGCATCCTGGACGGCCTCGGCGAGCGTCCCGTCGCGCGAGTGCCGGTGCGGCGCGAGCCTCTACCCCTGCCGGACCCCGGGATCGGGACCCGGGGTGCGCTGGCGGCGTTCACCGAGCGGTGGGAGCCCGGCTTCTCCGCCAGCGCGGGCTCCCGCTACCTCGGCTTCGTCACCGGCGGCTGCACCCCCGCCGCGCTGGCGGGCGACTGGCTGACCGGCGTGCTGGACCAGAACCCGACGTCCGGCCTCGACTCCACCGCCCCCGACCTGGAACGGGAGACGGTCGCCTGGCTGCGCGAGCTGATCGGGCTGCCCGCCGCGCACGAGGGCGCCTTCGTCAGCGGCGCGACCATGTCCAACTTCGCCGGCCTGGCCATCGCCCGCGAATGGCTCGGCGAACAGCGCGGCATCTCCATCGCCGAACAGGGCATCGCGGCCCTCGGGCCGGTGCGCGTCCTGTCCGGAAGGGCGCACTCCAGCGTCGGCAAGGCGCTGTCCATGCTCGGCCTCGGCCGCTCGGCCCTGCACCCGGTGGACGTGCTGCCCGGCCGGGAGGCGGTCGACGTGGCCCGCCTGGACGCGGCGCTCGGCGCCTTGAACGGCGAGCCCGCCATCGTGGTCGCCAACGCCGGGACGGTGAACACCGGCGACTTCGACGACCTGCGCGCCATCGCCGCCCTGCGCGACCGGCACCCCTTCTGGCTGCACGTGGACGCCGCCTTCGGCGCCTTCGCCGCCCTGTCCCCCGGCCACGCCCACCTGCTCGACGGCCTGGCCGAGGCGGACTCCATCTGCGTGGACCTGCACAAATGGCTCAATGTGCCGTACGACAGCGCCGTACAACTCACCCGCCGCCGCGACCTGCAGACGCGCGTCTTCCAGAACGCGGCGGCCTACCTCGGCCCGGTGAACGACGATCTCGTCCACCTGACCCCCGAGAACTCACGCCGGCTGCGCGCGCTGGCGGCCTGGTTCGCCCTGGCCGCGTACGGCCGCGACGGGCAGGCGGAGATCGTCCGGCGGGACCTCGCACTGGCGGAACTGCTGGGCGAGCGGATCGCCGCGATGCCCGCCTACCGGCTGCTCGCGCCCGTCAGGCTGAACGTCGTCTGCTTCACCCTCGCCGACGATCCCGCCCGCATCGGCCAGGTGGCACAGGCGGTCACGGACTCGGGCGAGGCGTTCCTGACGACGACCACGTACGAAGGGGTGCCGGCGCTGCGCGCGGCCTTCAGCAACTGGCGCACCACGCGAGCCGACGTGGACCGGGTGGCGAAAGCGCTGGAGCGGGCCACCTGACGCAGGGGTGCGCATCCGGAATATCCGGGCATCAGGACGCGTTCTCTGCGACCACCTGCCACTGAGAGAGGACGGGACGGCATGACCACGAACCATGAGAAGGCAGTGCTCGCCGGCGGCTGCTTCTGGGGCATGCAGGAGCTGATCCGCGCGCTTCCGGGCGTCGTGACCACCCGCGTCGGATACAGCGGCGGCGACGTCCCCAACGCGACCTACCGCAACCACGGCACCCACGCCGAGTCGATCGAGATCACCTACGACCCCGCCGCGACCGACTACCGGGCCCTCCTGGAGTTCTTCTTCCAGATCCACGACCCGACGACGAAGAACCGCCAGGGCAACGACATCGGCCTCAGCTACCGTTCGGCGATCTTCTACACCAGCGACGAGCAGAAGCGCGTCGCGGAGGAGACCATCGCGGACGTCGAGGCGTCGGGGCTGTGGCCCGGCAAGGTGGTGACCGAGGTCTCTCCGGCCGGGCCCTTCTGGGAGGCCGAGCCTGAGCATCAGGACTACCTGCAGCACTACCCGACCGGCTACACCTGCCACTTCGTCCGGCCCGGCTGGCGGCTCCCCAAGCGCGCGAGCGCCTGACACGTCCGCGTTTCCCCGGCTATGCGCGTACGACGCCCTCGTCGGGGACACGGACGAAGGTAGCGCCCGCGGCGACCGCGCGGGCGCCGAGGACGTGCCCGTCGCACATTCTCGTCTCGGTCCCGGCCCGGTCGATGACCTTCCACGTCACCGGCTCCTGGCACGGCTGACCGAGCCGGTCGTGACTCCAGTCGCGGCGGCACACCCGGCAGGTGGAGACGCCGCCGCTGGAGGAGAGCGTGTTGCCGTGCTCGGGGCAGACCCCCCACGACAGACCGCACGGCCGGGCCTGAAGCCTGACCAGCTCAGCCGCCGCCCGCCGCAACCCCTCCGCACCGCCGGCCAGCGAGTCCGCGGCCTGCCGGGCCACGGCGAGATGCTCGGGTTCGGGCTCCTGGGCTGGGCCGGGGGCGCTGTCGCAGAGCGCCAGAACCTCGGCGGTGAGCGCCTCGGCACGGCTCGCGAGGACGGTCAGGTGCTCGGGAGTGACAGTCATACGAGCTCCCATCTCACACAGGGCCACTGTGAGTACGGCCTGACCTGGACCCTACGTCGTATCCCCCGTAGGCGTTGAAAGCCGCGCTCTCGGCGGGCAGGGGCCATCCCGCACGCTTTCGGACGGCCGCTATGCAATGGCCCCTGACCGACGGCGAGCCCTGATCGTCAGCACCACCATGACGAGTACGGACGCAACGAACAGTGCCACCGATCCGGCCACCAGCGGGTTGACGAAGCCGGGCACCAGTTCGGGGCCGCAGGTCGTGTCATGCAGCGGCCACAGGCTCAGCGACCCACCCTCCGGACCGCGGTGACCGTAGGCGTAGAGATCCGGCCGGGCCAGCCCGCACCGGTCATCGGGGTCCGTCCACACCCCGAACGTCGTCGATTTCAGGCCGTACCCATAGGCGGCGACCGCCGCGCACAGCGCCGCGCCCGACAGCGACCACCCCACCCGCCGCCGACCCCGGGCCCGCAACGCGAGCACCACGAGCACAAGACCCGCCACAGCCGACACCGGCCAGGCCAGCATCAACAGGAGCAGCACGACAAGGAGGACGAAGTTCACGAGCGTGACCCTATGGGGCGGTCGGGAACAGCTTGGGATCGGCCCTGCGGGCTCTGCCCGATCATCGGCGTTATCGACACCAGGACCGAATCAGCTCAGGCCTTGAGGGCAGAGGAAGGCTCTGATGCTGCCTGGCGCGCGGGCGAGGAGCGCCGACCGGTCGTCCAGTGAGCAGAGGTTGCTGCCGATCTCGGTGTCGACGAATCGGGTGCCGCTCCGCAGCGCGATCAGTTCGATCCCGCCGACGCTCGGGGAGGCGATCTCGGCCGCCACCCAGGAGCTCGCGCACCGCTTGCGCTGGACCGAGGCGTCCCCCGGCAGGCTGCCGCCGTTCTGCACGGCGACCTGCCGGAGTATCACGTTCGCGGATGGGCACGGCACGCCGGTGGCCGAGCGGCGCGCGCTCGGGCGGGCGCTCGTCTTCTTCCTCGCGCTGGGCGTCTCCACAGGGGTCTCCCTTGCGCGGGGCGTCTCGCTTGCGCTGGGTGTCTCCTCGACGGTCTCGCGCTCCCTCGCCGTCTCGTCCGGGTCCTCGCTCGTGTCCGGCTCCGGGCTCTCGGCGAGCGTGGACGTGGCACGATCGCTCGGGCCCCGAAGGGCCTCCGGCGTCCCTGCCGAGTTCACCATGAACACCGCGCTGACGGCCGCGACCGCCGCCACGACGGCCACGGCCGGCCGCAGCGGCACCGTGGGGCGCTTTTCCTGCAGTGTCATGGGGGTCGTGCCGGCCCTCAGCGCGGTGACCCCGGCGAGCAGTCGGTCCGCGGTGGGCCGGGCCTGCCTGGCCTTGGCGAGCGCGCTCCGTACGAGGTCGCGGATGTTCGCGGGCACCCCGGACAGGTCGGGGTCGACGCTCATGACGCGATAGGCCATGACGTCGGGAGCTCCCGTGCCGAACGGCGGGCGTCCCGTCGAGGCGTACGTCATCAGGGCGCCCCAGGCGAAGACGTCGGCGGCCGCGTCCGCCTCGTCGCCCCGGTACTGCTCGGGACTGATCCAACCGGGCGTCCCGATGAGCGCGCCGGTGCCCGTGAGCCCGCTCTCGTCGAGAGCCCGGGCGATGCCGAAGTCCAGCACCTTCGCGCCGGAGGCGGAGAGGATCACGTTTCCGGGTTTGAGGTCGCGGTGCACGATGCCGACCCGGTGGATGTCGGTGAGCGCTTCGGCGATGTCCACGCCGAACGAAAGCAGCTCGTCCGGCCGCAGCGGCCCGTTGTCCTGCACGTACGTGCTGAGCGTCGGCCCGGGTACGAACTCGGTGGCCAGCCAGGGAGGCGCCGCGGCGGTGTCGGCGGCCAGCACCGAGACCGTACAGCGCCCGCGCACGCGGGACAGCAGATCGACCTCTCGTACGAAACGGGCGTGGAAGTGCGGATCGGCGGCCAACCCCGGATGGATGACCTTGACCGCGACCCGGGCGCCGTCGTCCGCGATGCCCCCGTAGACCACTCCCATGCCGCCGGCGCCCATCCGGCCCACGATCCGGTAGGGGCCGATCTCCTCGCGCTCGTCCATCGCCAGGGGGCCGAAGCCGCCAGGGTCACTCATCGAGGCTCCCGATCGAAGGATCATCGCAACGGCATTGATCCTATTGACCGGTGCTTCTGACTATCTGCCTTTCAGGTATCGAATATCCCTTGATGACCGATCAGTCGGCCGCAGCGCGACCCGGCATCTCGGCGAGTCAACTGACCGCACGGCCCGCGCCGTGTCGGCGTTCCGCATCGCGGTCGTCTACCATCGGCCGCCCGTCCGAAGTCTTCCTCAGGACCATGCTCCTCGTGACTCGCCCGGCTGCGACTGCTCCGCGAACCGCCCATGGTGAAGATCACCTTGTCCGGGGTGAGTCTGGTCTCGGTGCACGGCGGCATAGGCGTCCTGACCGTGCTGTATCTCCACGAAGTGACGGCGGTGGGGGCAGGCCCGGCGGCCCTGGTGGCAGCTTCACGCCCGTCTGGGCCCTGCTCTCCGCGATGACCCTGGTCGCCCTGACGATCACGGCCCGCGGCCGGAAGCTGAGGTAGCACGTGCGCGGCTATGCCGTGCGCTTCACCAGGTGGTGCCGTGGAGGACCTTGATCGAGGAGCCGGGCAGGGAATCTGTCGTTCTCGACTGATGGCTGGCCTACGCTGATCGTATGGCTCATGCGAAGACGTCCTTCGTCTGCCTGCCTTGTCGCGCCTCGTACAAGCAGGCTCACCCCGGCCTCGGCCACCACGATCGGTCCTGCCCGCGCTGCGCCGAGCCGCTGATCCATGTCGGTTCCGCCTTCGCGGCCCCACCTCGGCGGGACACCGCGGCCTGGCGGGTGCTCACACTGCTGCTGCACGCGGGTCTTCGCTTCCACAAGAGTTGTTGTGACGGGCCTGGCTACCGCCCGCGCACGCTCAGCGAAGTACGTGCGCGCAAGGCGTACGCCCGCGCGACCGGAGAGCCGCTCGCCAGAGCTCTGGCCCGCTACGACCTGCCCTGACCTAGGCATTTACCGGACGGCGGGGATTCTGTCGGCCCGCCGACGAGAACCATCCGGTCAATGTCGCTCACGTCCTTGAGCACCTGGTAGAACGGGCCTGGGTGAGAATGGTTCGCGACCGTTTTTCACCCAGTGGACCACCGAAACAGGCCGTCCAGGTTTACAGTGCGTCCAGCCGAGGGGGCACGATGAAGTTTGGGATATTAGGTCCGCTAGCGGTGTGGCGAGAGGATGAGCAGCTCGATCTCGGCACGCCCAAGGCGCGGGTGCTGCTGGCGGTTCTGCTGTGCCAAGCGGGTAACCCTGTCTCGGAAGATCAACTGGCTGTGGCGCTGTGGGGGAACACCCCTCCGAAGAGCGCCACCAAGAATCTGCAGACCTACGTCCACCGGCTCCGGCGGCACCTGGGCGAGCCGGCTCGGGTCGCGCGGCAGGGCTCCGGCTATCTGGTGCCGGCGGTCCGGGACGAGCTGGATGCGGCGAGTTTCGAGACCCTGGCCGGCTCAGGGCTGGCGATGGAGGCCGCCGGTGAGCCGGAGGAGGCGACCCGCCTCCTGCACGAGGCGCTGAGCCTCTGGCGCGGGCCCGCGTTCGCCGGCATGACCGATGTCCCGATGCTGGCCGCGGAGGCCACGCGGCTGGACGAGGTCCGCCTGTCGGTCCTGCAGTCGCGGATCGCCGTGGACCTGAGGCTGGGACGCCACGCCGGGCTGCTGGGCGAGCTGACCGCGCTCACCGGCGAATACCCCCTGCGGGAGCGGCTGCGCGCGCAGCTGATGCTGGCGCTGTACCGCTGCGGCCGGCGCGCGGACGCGCTCGCCGAGTACACGCGTGCCCGCAGGACCCTGATCGAGGAGACCGGTCTGGATCCGACCGAAGAGCTGCACGACATGCATCAGAGAATCCTCACCCAGGACCCTTCACTCGACCTCGCTCTTCGCGGCATCACCACGATCACGGGCTCCCCTGGCGGGCCGGACCGTGAACCTGCCGCGCGCCTGCCGGATGAGCCGGGCATCGAGCCGAGCGCGAAAGCGCGGCACTCGCACACCGGCGGTCCCGCCCCGAGGCCTGAACCCCGAGCGGCCCTCACCCCCGCGGAGCTGCCACCGGACATCGCGGATTTCACGGGCAGGGACCGCGAGGTGGCAGACCTCACCGAGGCCCTCACCAAGCCACGGCCGGGCACCGTCGCCCTGGCCAGCATCGCGGGTCTGGGCGGCCTGGGCAAAACCACCCTCGCCGTGCACGTCGCGCACCGCATCGCGGATCGCTTCCCCGACGGCCAGCTCTATGCTGACCTGCGCGGCGCCTCCACCGACCCTGCCCGCACGGAGGACGTGCTCAGCCGGTTTCTGTTCGCGCTGGGCATCAGCGCCACCGGCATCCCCGAATCCCTGGAAGAACGCGTGGCGCTCTACCGGAGCTGCCTGGCCGGACGCAGAATCCTCATCCTGCTCGACAACGTCGCCGGGGAGGAGCAGGTGCGGCCGCTCCTGCCCGGAGCTCCCGGCACGGCCGTGCTCCTCACCGGACGTGTCCGGCTGGTCGGTCTCGAGGGCGCGAGCCTGCTGGAGCTCGACGTCCTGTCGGCGGCCCAAGCCCTGGGCATGCTGAGAAGGATCGTCGGCGACGAACGCGTCCAGGACGACCCGGACGCGGCTCTGGAGATCACCCGGTTGTGCGGCCGGGTCCCGCTGGCGGTCCGCATCTCGGCGGCCAGGCTCCTCGGCAGAAGGCAGTGGAGCCTGGCCCACCTCGCCGGCGTCCTCAGGGAGGAACGGCACCGGCTGGACGAGCTCGTGGCGGGCGACCTCGACATCCGCGCGGGATTCGAGATGAGCTACCGTACGCTTCCCGCGGGCGCGCAGCGGGCCTTCCGGCTGGCCGGGCTGCTCGACGCGCCCGATTTCGCCTCCTGGGCGGTGGCGGCCCTCCTGGACGTGCCGGTACGGCAGGCGGAACGCGAGATCGAGACCCTGGTCGACGCCCATCTGCTGACCATCGTCAGAACGGACGAGACGGGCGGCCTCAGATACCGGTTCCACGACCTGCTCCGGCTGTACGCGCGGGAGCGGGCGCAGCGCGAGGACTCCGAGACCGAGCGCCGGGCCGCGCTCCAGCGGGCCCTGGGGGCGTGGCTGGCGCTGGCGGAGGTCGCGGCCGACCACGTGCCGGGCCCCTGCTACGCCCCCATGCACAGCGACGCGCCGCGCTGGCGCCTGCCCGCCGCGGTCTCCGGCCCACTGCTGGCCGACGCGATGGCCTGGTTCGACGCCGAGCACACCGCGCTGCTGGCGGGGTCCTCCCAAGCGTGCGAGGCGCGCCTGACCCAGCTCGCCTGGGATCTCGCGGGATCCACCGAGACGTACCTCAACGTGCGCGGCCTGTACGACGGCTGGAAGCGCACGCACGAGCAGGCGCTCGCGCTCTGCCGGGAGACCGGCGACCGGCGCGGCGAGGCCGTGCTGATGCGCGGCCTCCTGGAGGTCACCACCTGGAACTCGCCGGCGGGCCCCGGACCGGCGATGCTCCGGATGCGGGCCAGCGCTTCGCGGCTCCTCGACCTGTTCACCCTGCTGGACGATCCGGTCGGGGTGGCCGACGCCCTGGCGGTCCTGGCCTGGAGCATGACGGCCGACGGGAACGGCGACGCGCAGGCGCTCGCCCTGGCCGAGCGCGCCCTGCGGACGGCCACCGACGCGGGCTACCTCGGCGGCCAGGCGCGGGCCTACCACGTGATGGCGATCATCCACGGCGAGGACGACCCGCAGGCCGCGCTCACGGTCCTGGAGCAGGCGGTGAAGGTCGCCGAGGCGCTCGGCAACGCTCACTACACCGCGACGGTCACCCAGTTCCTCGGCGCGGCGAAATCGTTCTGCGGTGACTTCACGGGCGGCCATGAGCTGCTGGAGCGCTCCTTGAGCATGGCCCGGCGGTTGAACTACCGCTACCTGGAGACGTTCACGCTGCTCTACCTGTCGAAGCTGTACGTCTCCATGGGGGACGAGCGGGCCAGGGCGACCGCCGAGCTGACGCTGGCCCACAGCGAGGCCGGGAACTTCGGCCACTACATCGCCGACTCGCTCAGCGTCCTCGGGCAGTTGGACCTGGCCGAAGGGAACGTGCCCGCCGCCATCGCCACCCTCGAACGCTCGGTCCGGGTGTGGCGGACCCGCGGCTCGATCCCCTACCTGGCCCGGACGCTCCGCGCCCTCGGCGACGCCCACAGCGCCGCCGGCGACCACCGCACGGCCAGGACCGTCTGGGAAGAGGCCCGCGAACTGTTCCACGGGATCTCGCACGAGAACGGCATGCGAACGCTGGACGCCCGGCTCGCGAAACCCCAGGACCTCACGATCGCGTACGAAGCCCGGTCGACCGCGACCGGCGGCAGGGCGTAACACCCGCCGCAGCGAGCGGGCCGGGCAGTGCCACCGCTCTTATCCGCACTTGCCTTCCGCAGGCCAGACTTTCGGAAGCCCGTATTCCGCATACAGCGTCGCCCCCTGGAGCCAGCGCCTCTGGTCGTACGCCGCGTTCACCCCCGGCATCCGTGCCAGCCGTCGGCAAGGGGAGTCCCAGTCGGCCTCGGGCTGCATCGACAGCTGGTAACCCACCGGCATGTCAGACACTTGGACGGCCTCGACGAGCGCTTCATTGTCCGCGTACTTTTCGACGAAGTTCCGGTACGCCGTCGCCTGATCTTCGTACTCGTACGATACGAGCCCGGGGGTCCGCTTGATGGCGGCGACGATCGCCTGCTTCTCCTTGACCGTGACCGGCAGCTTGTTCGCCTTTCCCCGTCCACGCCGACAGGCAGGCGTGTCTGTGTACTTCCCGCACAGAAATACAGAAATATCCGGGCTTTGGGATTCTTTCACAAGAGCGGCATGGTTCTCTGCCTGGTCGATGGCCATCGCTACTCCCGGCCGCCGGTTCGCCAAGCGCGTGATCCGGGCGCGGTCGGCCATTCCCGATACCCGCACGCGGAAGGACTCCGGCATGTCCTTGGCCCGCACAGCCGTCAGCACCCTCTTCTCCCCGGCGAACTCCCGGCGGAAGCCGGCGTAAGCCGCCGCCCGGCTCACGAAGCGCACCTCGGTCACCTCAGGCGTGGTCTTCAGAAACGTCTCGACGTCCCGCCGCTGCTTCGCCGTGGCGTACCGCTTGTGACACCAGTCCGCGGATGGCGTACAGAGGAAGACCGCGATCTCCGAGTCGTCGGCGACGGTGAAGTCCGGGCTGACCGGGTCAGCCATGGCGGACCCGGTCAGCCCGGTCAGCCCGGTCATTCCCGAGAGCGCCACGACGGCCGCGACCGTCACCCGCCCTAACCAGTTCTTCACTGAACTCCTCGCTCCATGATCGGGGACTCGGGAACCCGGTGCCGACGGCGGGTGGACGTTCGCGGCCGGCCGTTCCAGGCACTGCATGATCGCATCGATCCGCCCCGGCGTCTCCTCGGGCGTGGGATTCAGCGTAGATGACCTAAGATATCGAGGCCCTGCTGGTGAAAACCGTTCTCCACCAGCGCTCGTCGCCGGCCGTGGACCTCGGCGCGACCGTGATCGAACCGGACGAGATCGCCGCGAGTTACTGAACACCTCGTGCCACCGGCCCGCGGTGGCACGAGGCACGTCGTCACCGCGAGGCGGGGCGCCCGCGTACGGCGTAGGCGAGGAACGACGAGTCGCTTCTCGACCGCCTGGTACGGCCGGCCGGACGACAGGCTTCCCCTGTTCAGCACGTTCGTGGCGGATCGCAGGTCGATCTCGTACGGCTTGACCCGGTAGTGCACGCCCTCGATCCAGGAACGTTCCAGAACGAGGTAGCGGGTCGGCACCTGCCGATCCCTCGTCCTGCCACACTGCGTTGAAATCCTCTAACGCTCGGTCGCGCCTCTCATCCGAAGCCCGCGAACACCCTCGGGCCCACTCCCTGCGCGCTGGATCGCTGGAGACCAGCTCCAGCGCCCTCCGCCGGCTCCCCTCCCTTTCGGGTCAGGCATGCCCGCTTTCGGGTCAGGCATGCCCGCCGGCGCGGGCGTGCGCGTCGAGGAGGTGCGCGACCGCTTCGGTCACCTGTACGGCGAACGGGATGTGCAGCCATTCGTCCGGCACGTGCGCGTTCGAGTCCCCACCGAGCGCGCCCGTGACGACGAACTGCGCCCGTGGGTACCGCCTGCCGAGCATCTCCATGAACGGGATGCCGCCGCCGATGCCCATGTTCTGGCACGGCTTCCCGAACACGCGATCACCGACCTGCCGCAACGCCGAGGCCAGCCAGGGGGCCAGGGCCGGCGCGTGCCAGCCGTTCATGACCATGAAGTCGCCGACCTCGACCTGCGCCCCGTACGGCACGTCGGTCGTGAGGATCTTCTCCAGCGCGGCCCGCGCCGCCTCCGCGTCGGCGGAGGGGGGCAGGCGGAAGCTCAGCCGGAGGGAGGTCCAGGCCCGCAGCACGGCGCCCGCCACCGCGGGGTCCGGGAGCCCGCCGGCGCCGGTCACGGACAGGGTCGGCCGCCAGGTGTTGTTGAGGACGAGCTCGACGTCGTCGTCGGAGACTCGCCTCATTCCCGGCTGCAACGGGAACCGGGGCACGGCGACCTCCGCATGGAGCGCGACGAGCTCCGCCGCCTCCGCGCGCCGTTCTTCCGGGATGGGCACCACCATCTCGGCCACCTTGACCTCGCCGGTCTCCGGGTCCTCCAGCCGATCGAGCAGCTGGCGCATGACCCGGAACGAGCTCGGCACGACGCCGCTCCCGAGCCCGGAGTGGACCCCCGTCTCGAGGACGCGCACCGTGACGGTCGCCTGCACCGCGCCGCGCAGGCTGGAGGTCAGCCACAGCCGCTCGTAGTCTCCGCCGCCCCCGTCCAGGCAGACCACCAGCGACACCTCGCCGAGCCGGCCGTCGAGATGCTCCAGGTACGCGGGCAGGTCCGGGCTGCCGGACTCCTCACCGGTCTCCAGCAACAGGACCGCCCGGGCGTGCTCGCCGCCTGCCCCCCGTACGGCCTCAAGCGCGGTCGTGGCGGCGTAGCCCGAGTACCCGTCGTCGGCGGAACCGCGGCCGTAGAGCCGGTCGTCGCGGATCACCGCCTGCCACGGGCCCAAGCCCTCCGACCAGTCGCCGAGCGGCGGCTGCTTGTCGAGGTGCCCGTACAGCAGGACGGTCCCGGTCGCCGCCGCGCCCGGCGTCGCGGGCACGTCCACGAGCAGGAGCGGGGCGCGGCCGTCGAGCTGCACGACGTCGCACCGCGCGTCGGGCAGGCCCCGCGACGCCACCCAGCCCCGTACGTGCTCGACGGCGGCCCGCAGATGACCGTGCTCCTCCCAGGCGGCGTCGTAACCGGTCGACACGGCAGGAATCTCGACCAACCCGGAGAGACTGGGCAGCACGTCCGTCGCCCAGGCCGCACTGATCGATTCGCGGAGTTTCTGATGGTCCATGCGGTAATACTGGCAAACGCCACGCCTCCCATGCACGGCGAGCACAAAGCCCCTGTGCTCGCAAAACGCGTGCTGATCTTGCTTAGCTCGCGAACTCCCAGCGGAGTGAGCTGAACGCCTCCCCGTCGCCTCCCCCACTGGTTCCCCCTATTTCCCGTCCTATCTGGGCACACGAGCGACCCTCTCTGGAGCGCGGTGACCGGAACCGGCCGGTTACCTGCAGACCTGAGCTGCAAGGATCCTCGGCATGCTGATCACTGGATTCGAGGACTACCCCCTCGTCGATGGCTCCCATCTCTTGGACGATCCGGTGTTCTGGGCCCTGCACGCTCTCCAACTCGGGGTGATCGGGCTCACTGACATCGAGGAAGCATTCGGAGTGGACATCGGCGACGCCGCAGAGATCGAAAATGGTGTGTTCGATCACGACCATTGGCCCGTCTTCACCGTCCCGCTGCGCGGCCCAGGCAACATCCACGTCATCTACCGGAACCTGGACGGCGACATGGGTCTGGATTACGTCCTAACGCATCCTGACTGGCCCCACGATCTCCACCTCGCCGCAGTCGACGGAGGTTTCATCGGCCCTGGTCTGTCCTGGCCCGAGCTCACCACCATCGCCAGCCACCCACCGACTCCTGGTGCCGGAATGCCGTCGGACGCTGCTCGCCGACTGCTCATCCTCCTGCCCGCCCTCGGTGACGCCGACCTACCCGACACCGCTGTCCCGACCGTCGCTGCGGCACTCTCCGCATTGACCACCAGCCCAGACCCCGACCACATCGCGGAGATTCTTCTTCACAGCGCCAAGGCATACTGGCAACCCGCCACCTGGCAGCAACTGAACAACGGCGCGATCGTCTGCGACGAGTCCCACAGCCCCCGCTGCCCCGGCGCCCCGGGAGCGTTCACCCCCGCCCAAGCCATCGCCGTCACCCACACCCTCGCCGGCACCTGAGGCCGCACCATTGGAAGCACCTGGCGGATAAGGACCCCCTGGACCAGATCCCGTACTAGCTTGTGTCGCGCGATGCTTAGCCACCTTGCTCAACCCCAGACCTTCTGTCACAAGGGCAGGGCAGGTGTCTCGTGTGGAGCGCCGGCATGTGATCGGGTAAGACGGCGTTGCTGTACAGCACAGCTCATCCCCAGGCTTCGCGGGGAGGACGGTTGGGCCACCGACGAAGGTGATGTCGCGGACCTGGCCACGCTCGCGCATCTCCGTCATCGCAAGACGGCTGCCTATCCGCGCCAGACGGAGCACTCGGCAAGATCCAATCCAAGGACTACCGTACGGCTGTGACACTTACCGATGCCGATGTGACCACTCTTCTCGCACCAGCCGGCCTCCTGTTCATCAAGCGGATGAACCAGGAGAGCGTCCGATTGCCTCCACTGCCACCGGGACACTCAGCCGCGAGCGCAGGACCGGAGCACGGCCGGTTCGATTCCCGCCCGGACGAGATAGCCCATGTCGACGACGCGGACATGCCCGACAAGGTCAATGCGGGCTGGTTCCGCATGGCAGCCGAGTACGGGCTCTTCAACGAAGATCGCGAGTTCCTGCTCTCAGCCTGCTACGCGAGATACTGGGAAACCGGCACTGGGGACGATGACATCGCGTGGATTCACGTACGCCTCCTCGATGAGTGGGATTTCGTCGCCAGTGAGGTAGATCTGCTGAGAAGTTGGATGGCGAGCCCGCTCACAGAACGCTTCGTGCCGGAGTTCACGATGGCGTCCCTGGACGGGCAGATGAAGTTGAACACCACCGTCTGGGGAAACGGCACAGTCAGCACCATCGTCATACGCCCGCATGACGCCCATACGCAGCCCGGTGGTTGACTGAACGAGAAGCCGCCCAGACATGGAGCGCTAGGAGAAGACGTCCTGTGAGGCGTGCGCCATACGTTAGCAACGGGAACCTTGCGAGTCCGCGAGTATCCGATTACTGATTTCGTTCAGCCTCTCACCGCCCGAATCGACTTGGGCTCCGAGGCCGTCGTCCCTGTCGACTCGCCTCCCTTGACCGGCCGGAATCTGTCGGTCTCGTACGCCATCATTGGCCGCACCTGTATCCGGTGCGTGCCCCTCAAGGAGTGCCATGGTCGTCAATGACGGACCCGGATCACCCGATGACGGCCGAGACGATCAGACCGATCCTGGCCCCGTCCACACCTGGCCTGAGATCGACGCAGCCCCAGACCCGGAGCAGTATTTCCTACTGCACGATGCAGCCGAGAACGGCTCGCCCGAGACGGTCGCGGAGCTTGCCCAGCACATCGACGATGTCGACTTCGTTGACGATGATGAGGAGGAGCATCCCGGCCGTACCGCGCTCTGGACAGCTGTCTTCGCCAATCGTCCCGACAATGCGCGCATCCTGGTGGCCGCCGGAGCGGACCCGTGGCGGCCCATGATGAACGGCTGGTCTCCCGGACGGCTCAGCCTGGCCGGCCCCACGCCCACTCTGTTCAGTATCCCGCCTGGACTAACCGGTCTATCTCCAGCCGAGACCGCCGCCGTAACTGAGGCCAGACGTCTGATGGCCGCGCTGAGGGATCTCAGCTATTTCGGGCTGGGTATGGCCTGCGTGGCCAACATCACCGCGGCCGAGGCGGCACGACGACTGGAAGCCGTATCGGCCGACGTTGAGGACGTTGCAGCGATCATCGAGAATCTCGGGTCCCACTTCGACGACAGCCCGACCGTCGTCGGCGTCACTGATGTACCGGGCGGATGCGTCGTCAGCCAACCATGGGGACCCGTCCCCAACAAGCCAGGAGTCACCAAGCGCTTGTCAGCAGGCACCGTCTGCTACGGAATGTACGACAATCCCAAAGGCGGCCATCACGGAACGGTCTTCCGTGACGGCGTCATGGAGGAAGGGGACACCCACCCCGGCGGTGGCGGCGTATACCCGGACGACCCCGCCGAGGAGATCCTCACCACCTATCTCTACCATCACCACGCCGTGGCCTACTGCTGTGCCCGCACGAGCTTGCGTCTGACCGACACCCGGGCGATCACCGGTCCACCCGACATGTGGGTGAGACTCTCCGAACGGGACTGGTGGCACTGATCAAGCAGCGTGATCCGACCATTTCTACGACAGTTCAAGCACGGGCTTAGTGCTTTCCCTGATCTTTCAACCACGCCATCCACTGGCTCTTCTTGGGCTTCGGGAGGTCCGGGTGGTCGAGCAACCACAGAAGCGCCCTGATCGTCCGGCCGGTCGGCCAGCCCGTCTGAGGGAGATCTGACACCCTGTGGCGTCGCAGCCGGTCATGAGCCGTGGTGTTCCCATCGGAAGTGAGACAGCCATCCAGGCAGGTGGCCAGAGAATGTCTGCGACGGGCGGAGAACACAGATCACTCGATCAACGGTTCCTGCCGTTACTACCCCCTGAGATGGCGTGCGGGTCAGCGTGGTCCTGGTCGGCAAGACCGGTCAGGACTGCGCTGGCCTGCCAGAGTCGCTCCTGCACGGCGATGTCGTACGACGGTTCTGGCGTGCGGCGTGGGCGCTGGTCGGCGAAGAACGCGCCGCTCACCTGCGCGAGGTCGGGCGAGGTCGCCAGATGTACGGCGGTGCGCGCGCCCTGGGCGGGGGTGAGCATGAACGGCCGGGCCAGCGCGGCGACCGGTTTGAGCATGCGGGGCACGCTGTCGGCGATGATGGCGGTGGCCACGATGCCCGGGTGCAGGGCGTTGACCGTGACTCCGGTGCCGTTCAGCCGTCTGGCCAGGGCGTATCCGCACATGACCATGGCCAGCTTGGCGTTGCCGTATGCCTGCATGGGCCGGTAGGCGCGTTCGGACTGCAGGTCGTCCAGGTCGATGGTGGCGGTGCGGCGTGGACCGATCCGGTAGGTCCTGGTGTCGGTGATGGCGTCGGAGGCCACGTTCACCACGCGCGCGGGGGCGCCGGCGATCAGCCGGTCCAAAAGCAGGTTCGTCAGCAGGAACCACGACAGATGGTTGACCGCCAGATGCAGCTCGATGCCGTCGGTGCTGAGCCGGCGCTGGTGGAAGTGCGCTCCGGCGTTGTTGACGAGCACGTGCAGGTGCTCGTGCTGTTCACGGAAGGCCGCGGCCAGCTCGCGGATGGCCCGCTGATCGGACAGGTCGGCCGCCAGGGGGTGCACGTCGGCGTTGCCGGTGGCCGCGCTGACCTGATCGCGCAGCGCGCGAGCCGCCTGCATGCTTCGGCAGACGAGCACGACGGTGGCGCCGCGGCGGGCCAGCTCGGTGACGATCACCCGCCCCATGTCACCGCCCGCACCCGTGACCAGGCACACCTTGCCCGCCATGGATCCTGTGGCCGGGCCGGTCATGCCGCGATCCGGGGTGCCTGGCCGACATAGGCGTCCTCGGCTGCCGCCCGCAGCAGGAAGTCGGCCAGGTCCGCACGGGAGATCCGCGAGGTCAGCGTAATCTTCAGCTCGGTGCCGACGCGATAGCGGCCGGTGTGCGGGCCGTCGGTGAGCGCGGGCGGGCGCACGATCGTCCACCGCAGGTCGTCCGCCTGACGGATCAGCGTCTCCATCGTGTCCTTGTCGCGCATCTTGGCGCCCAATAAGGTCCGCAGAGTCATCACGTACGGCGAATGGTCGCGGCTTTCGGCCGCCCCATGAGCGCTCACCACAAGCAGCCGGGCGGCGGACTTGGCACGCATGGCGGCCAGGATCGCGCGGACTCCGTCGGTGCAGGCAGGTTGCCGCGCCGAGCCCGCCAGCGCGCTGATCACCACCTCGCCGCCGTCCACGGTGGCGTCGACGGCGCCTTGGTCGGCCAGTTCCCCAACGACCACGTGCAGCCGTTCGTGCGAGATCGGCAGGCGTGCGCTGTCGCGGACCATGGCCCGAACCTCGTGCCCCGCCTCCACAGCCCGCACCACGACCAGGCGGCCGGTGGCGCCCGTCGCGCCGAACACGGCGATCTTCATGGCTTCTCCTCATCCCCTCACCCTGATGGTTGGACACTCCAATCGTTGAAGCAAAAGCTTGGAGTTGTCAACCATTGGAGTCTCGTATTATTTTGTGGATGTGGAGGACGCCGAATCGCCGATCTATGACCTCATCGATCTGACCATGGGCCTGGCCGGACGCACGAATGCACTCATCACCGAAGTCCTTGCCGAGCTCGACCTGACCCACGCCCTGGCCAACGCCATCTGGCAACTCGGCGGCGCGCGCACCCCGCCCTCGATGCGCGAACTGGCCCACGACCTGCGCTGCGACCCCTCCACCGTCACCTTCCTGGCCGACCGGCTGGAACAACGGGGCCTGGTCACCAGGACCATCGACCCCACCAACCGCCGCATCAAGATCCTCACCCTGACCGACAACGGCCACCTGGCCAGACGCCGCCTCGTCGAAGCCATGACCAACGGCTCCCCTCTCGCCCGGCTCTCCCCCGAGGACCAGCGCACGCTGCGCACCCTGCTGTCCAAGGCGATGAGCGACTGACAGTGATGACGGAGACGAGCGCTTCCCGCCAAGGTTTGACCCAGCGACCGACTGTACGGAGATCAACAAAGCCCTTAAGCATCGTCCTGAAGGGCCTTTGAACTGCAGAGCCGACGTGGGGAATCGAACCTCAAACCTTCTGTTTACAAGGTCCCCAAACGATTTTCATGGGCGTTCACAGGGGTCCACCACCTCGCCTGGCGGCATCCTCGCCGTACGTCTCCGTCCGCCGCAGTTCAAGATCTCCCGCTCAGCTGACTCCCAAGGTCGCTCCCGCTGAATCGGCAGTCGCTTTCACTGTGATCAGCCCACCTGCCTGTGCCCCTGGCTACCACTCGCCGAGAGACTTGACGTCCCATGAGAGCCGGATTGTGGGCTTGGTCTGGAGCACGACCGGCTCCTTGCAGTCCTCCGGGAACCACAGCTTCAGCCCTTCGTAGCCGGACCGCTCGCGCTCAACCGACAGTCTCCCGAGACGCCGCAGCCGCTTGATGCACGTGATCTCCTCGTCGTCCATGTAGAGGCTGATGTGCGCCTCACCCGCCGTGGGATCGATGGAGAAGAGGACCGATATCGCGTCTCGGGTGAGTTGAAATGAGTGGAGGCCGACTGGCCAATGAACGTCCTCGTACTCGCCTTGCGGCTCGTCCTCGAAGAGCCAGATCAGTTCCGCCAGCTCGGGGATCTCCATGACGGGACCATACTCGAGGACGCCCACGGACAGCAGCAGCCTGACACCGCGCACGCCCGCCCTGCTGATCTGCTTTTCGGCTGCCGGCAGGCATCTGGCGTTCGCGGGAGCGCGGCCTACCGTTCGGGGGTGGCGCACGGTGCCCGGCCCGGTGTCCCGCCGGGCCGGGCACCGTGCGCGTGTCCCGCCGCCGTTCGGGACCGGCCCCAAGGCCGCACGCCCGGACGGCGGGCGGGCGGAGGGCCGGGGGGTACGGCGGCGCGCCGCGCCGCCGCTTGAACACTTCGGATCACCCATTCCGTCAAGCGCCTCAAGAACCGCGACCTGAACGCCACGACCAAGACCCGCATCGCCAGCATCGCGATCACCAAGGACGTCTACGGACACCTGCTCGAAGGTGACCGGCGTGCGGCAACGGAAGCCATCTCCAGCGCCCTCCTGCGGAAACAGACCCCGGTGGCTCCAAGGTGGCTCCCGAAGACGCCAATGACACCGGTTAAAGATCAGAAAAAGCAAGGCCCCTGACAGCATTACGCCTGTTCAGGGGCCTTATGGTTACAGAGCCGACATGGGGAATCGAACCTGTCAACGGCCGAGTGCGTGTCGCCGCTGGTGGCCATCGGGTCCGTCCCGCGCTACGGACTCGACCGGGCCTGCTGATCAGGTACGCCCGCGGCCTGCCGGAACCGGCCCGGTGATACGCCGTACTCGCGGCGGAACGCCCCGGCGAAGGCGAATTCCGTCGAGTAACCGACCTGCCGGGCGATCGCGGCCAGCGACGCGTCGGTCTCCCTGAGCAGGCGCGCGGCACAGTTGAGCCGCCAGCCGATCAGATATGTCATGGGCGGCTTACCGACCTGCGAAGTGAAGCGCCTGGTGAACGTCGCCCGGGACATGCCCACCATCTCGCCGAGTCGCGAGACGGTCCACTGCGTCTGCGGACTGTCATGGATCGCGTCCAGCGCGGTGACGATCGCCGGGTCGGTGATCGTCGGCCAGCCTTTCGGGTGCTTCTCCAGCCATTGGCGCAGCACACTGACGAGCATCAGATCGAGCAGCGCCGACCGCGTGACCTCGGTGCCCGGCTGTGCCAACGACTCTCCTTCGACGAGCAGACTGGTCAACGACCGCCACTCAGGGTGCCGTTCATGGTCCGGAGACACCACGATCAGATCCGGCATCCCGGTGAGGTACGGGTGCACCTGCCCGTGGTCCAACCGGTAGGAGCCGCAGAGAAACTCGAAGTCGGCGGGGCCGGGGACCGACTGGTCCAGATTCATGACATTCAGCGGCATCTCATGCAGAGCGCGCCGGGTGATGCTGAGCCCGTGGTCCGCTCCGGCAGGGACCAGGACGACATCGCCGGAACGCAGGGCGATGGGCGGCGCGTCAGCGCTGATGAGCCAGGCACTGCCGTCGAGGACCAGGTGGAAGCCGCTGCCGGGCTGGCCGCCCAGGCGCAGGCCCCACGACCCCTGCTGCCGGAACCGCCGGATGGCCCGCCGACCGACCCGGAGGCTGGAGACCGCCTGGCTGATCATGTCCACCCTTCGATGCTAACCGTCACAGACTCGTATTCGCCCGCGCCAACGGCGTATGGCCGCACGGCTGGGTGCCTGGTTCAGTGGGTGGACATGACGATACGTACGACCGGACCGTGGGATTGTGTCGTGGTCGGCGCGGGCGCCGCCGGGCTGAGCGCCGGGCTCACGCTCGCCCGAGCACGGCGCATCACGCTGATCATCGACGCCGGACATCAGAGCAACCTGGCCGCGCCGGACATCGGGGGCCTGCTAGGACATGATCGACAAGCTCCCGCGCGGTTCTACGCCGCAGGGCGGGTGGAGCTGGCGGCGTACCCGTACGTCGAGTCACGGCCGGGAGAGGTCACCCGAGGCGAGCATGAGGAGGACGGAGGCTTCGCCGTGACGTTGAGCGACAGCCGTCGCGAGTGGGCACGGAGCATCGTCCTGGCGCCGGGCATGGACTACCGCTATCCGCGGCTGCCCGGCATGGACGAGCGATGGGGAAGCTCGGTCTTTCACTGCCCGTTCTGTCGCGGTTGGGAGGTCAGTGATCGCCCGCTGGGTGTGCTGGCGGCCGGCGCGGTCGGCGTACACGGAGCGCTGAACCTGCGGGCCTGGAGCGATCGGATCACGCTGCTGACCAACGGCAGCGGCAAGCTGACCGATGAGCAGCGTGAGCAGTTGGCCGCCGGTGGGGTGGGCGTGGACGAGCGGCCGATCGCCGCCCTCGACGGTCCGGCCGCCGAGCTGCGGAGCGTGGTCTTCGCCGGCGGCGGCGAGCTCGCCATCGAGGCCCTGCTGGTGAAGACGGTGCTCCATCAGCGCTCGTCGCTGGCCAGGGACCTCGGCGCGACGGTGATCGAACCGGACGAGATGCTCAGCGTTGAGGCGATCAAGGTGGACGCGATGCAGCGGACCGGTGTCCCCGGGCTGTACGCGGCCGGGGACGCGGCCACCTCGGTCCCGCCGTCCATGGCCGCCGCCGTCGCGTCGGGCCACCTGGCCGGCGCGAGCGCCGCGGTGGGCCTCGCCGCGGGCTACTGAAAAACCTGGTCCATCGTCAGCCACACATCCCGGGTATCTCGATCTCGGGAATCAGCCACTCGCCCGTTAATCGCCACTCGTAGGTCTCGATCAGGGGTCTGAGGGACATGAGCAACTCTTCGAGACCCAAGCAATGGCCGTCACGCCACATGGCGAATGTGAGCATCCGAGTCGCCGCCGCTGGGCCTCCTGCCAATCGAAAGACCACGTTGCTGTACGGAGATCACAAAGGCCCTCCGGGATCTTCCCGAAGGGCCTTTGAGCTGCGAGCCGACGTGGGGAATCGAACCCCAAACCTTCTGTTTACAAGACAGATGCTCTGCCGATTGAGCTACGTCGGCACGGCCTACCAGTGTAGACGGTCAGCGACGTCGATGACGAGCTACCTCGTACAACGTCACCCCTGCCGCCACCCCCGCGTTCAGCGACTCCGCCGCCGCCCGCATGGGAATCCGGGTCACGACATCACAATGCTCCCGTACCAGCCGCGAGAGCCCCTTCCCCTCGGAGCCCACCACGACGACCAGCGGCTCCCCCAGCAGCTCGACGTCGCCGATGTCGACCCGGCCCTCGCCGTCCAGTCCGATCACGAACAGTCCGGCCTCGCGGTATTCGCGCAGCGCGGCCGTCAGGTTGGCGGCGCGGGCCACCCGGAGGTTGGCCAGCGTGCCCGCGGAGGTCTTCCAGGCGCCGCCGGTGACTCCGGCGGAGCGCCGGGACGGGATGAGCAGGCCGTGGGCGCCGAAGGCCGTCGCCGAGCGGGCGATGGCTCCCAGGTTGCGCGGGTCGGTGACCCCGTCCAGGGCCACGATCAGGGGCACCTCGGCCGCGTCGTGGGCGAGCTCGACCAGCTCGGAGGGGTGCGCGTAGTCGTAGGCCGGGATCTGCAGGGCCACGCCCTGGTGCACGGCTCCCTCGGTGAGGCGGTCGAGCTTGTCGCGGGAGACTTCGAGCAGGGCGATGCCGCGCTCGGTGGCGACCCTGACCGCGTCGCGTACGCGGTCGTCGTTCTCGAGGCGCTGGGCGACATACAGAGCGTTGGCCGGGACGCCGGCGAGCAGGGCCTCCAGGACGGGGTTGCGGCCGCCGATGTATTCGGGGGCGTCCTCGGAGCGCTTGGGCTTGGCCGCGCCGGGGCGCCGGGCGCCACCGCGGTCCTCGCGGGTGATGCGCTCGGCGCGGGCCTTGTCTTTGTACCAATGGCGCATTTCGGCAGGCGGGGTCGCGCCCCGGCCCTCGAGCCCGCGGCGCACCTGCCCGCCGGTGCCCTTGGACGGGCCCTTCTTCTTCGCGGGCCTGCCCGACGATCTCCCAGCTGCCATGGCACCAAGGGTACTCGGGCCACCGGCCAGCTCATGCCGAACGCTAGCGGCCGAGCTCCCAGCGGGCCCCGTGGGGAGTGTCCTCCACGACGATGCCCGCCGCCGCGAGCTGGTCCCTGATGGCGTCCGCCGCCGCGTAGTCCTTGCGGGCGCGGGCGGCCTTGCGCTGCTCCAGAGCCACGGCCACGAGTGCGTCGACCACCGGCTTGAGGTCCGAGCCGGCCTCGCGCCACTGCGGGGCGCGCGGGTCGAGGCCGAGCACGTCGAGCATGTTCTGGGTCTCGGCCAGCAGGCGGGCGACCGCCTCCTTGTCCCCCTTGGCCAGGGCGACGTTGCCCTCGCGGACCACCTCGTGCACGACGGCGAGCGCCTGCGGGGTGCCGAGGTCGTCGTTGAGCGCGTCGACGAACGCCTGCGGGAGCGGGGCGTCGGCGTCGACGTCGTGGATGACCTCCGCAGCCCGGGTCACGAACCCCTCGATCCGCTGGTAGGCCGCCGCGGCCTCCAGCAGGGCCTCCTCGGAGTAGTCGATGGCGGAGCGGTAGTGCGGGGTCGCCAGGTAGTAGCGCAGCTCGACCGGGCGGACCTTCTGCACCATGTCCGGGATCAGCAGCGAGTTGCCCAGCGACTTGCTCATCTTCTCGGCGCCGATCTTGAGCATGCCGTTGTGCATCCAGTAGCGGGCGAAGCCGTCGCCGGCCGCCTGCGACTGGGCGAGCTCGTTCTCGTGGTGCGGGAAGACCAGGTCGATGCCGCCGCCGTGGATGTCGAACGTCGGCCCCAGGTATTTGGTGGCCATCGCCGAGCACTCCAGGTGCCAGCCGGGACGGCCGGGACCCCAGGGGGTGGGCCAGGTGGGCTCGCCGGGCTTCTCGCCCTTCCACAGGGCGAAGTCGCGCGGGTCGCCCTTGCAGGACTCGTCGTCGGTGTCGGCGGCGCCCCGCATGTTGGCGAGCTTCTGGTTGGACAGCTTGCCGTATTCCTGCTCGTACGACATCACGTTGAAGTAGACGTCGCCGCCGGCGGCGTAGGCGTGGCCGCGCTCGATGAGGCGCTCCATCAGCACGATCATCTCCGGCACGTGGCCGGTCGCGCGCGGCTCGACGGTGGGCGGCAGGCAGCCGAGCGTGTCGTACGCCCAGGTGAAGGCGCGCTGGTTGCGCTCGGCCACCACGAACCAGGGCACGCCCTCGGCGGCCGCCACTCGGATGATCTTGTCATCGATGTCGGTGACGTTGCGGCAGAACGTCACGTCGTATCCGGAACGCGTCAGCCAGCGGCGCAGCACATCGAAGTTCACGCCGGACCGGATATGCCCGATATGGGGAGGTGCCTGCACCGTGGCGCCACACAGGTAGAGCGACGCCCGGCCGGCTTGGACCGGAACGAATTCACGAATGGCGCGCGCGCTGGTGTCGTATAGGTGCAGGCTCACGAACGCAAGGCTAACGCCTCAGCCCGCCTCACATGCCGAATAATCATCCCCGCAACGTCACCTTGTCCGGCCGGATACGCACAATGAGCCGCTCAGCGCCCGGATGCTCCTTCCAGGGGTTTCCGGTGTACTTGTGCGCCAGTTCCTGAATGAGCGCGCCCTCCGGGTCGTCCTGAAGGGTCACCCGGCCGCGCACCTCCACGTAGCGGTAGGGGTCGTCCGGGTCGATCACCAGGAGGCTGACGCGCGGATCGCGGTCGACATTGCGCGGCTTGCGCCGCCCCTTGACTGTGGAGAACAGCACCTCGTCGCCGTCCGTACGCACCCACACGACCGTCGACTGCGGCCCGCCGTCCGGGTTGAGGGTGGTCACCACGGCGTGGTTCGGCGCGTCGAGGAGTTCGCGAGCGCGGGGGGGAAGCTCAGTCATGTGTCTCTCCCTTGATCGGTCCTGATCCCTATTGTTCTGTAGGCTCGACAGCGCCATGGAAGTGACTCCCCCCTCTACGCTGCGCCGCCTGGGCATCGCCCTGGCCGGGCTCGCCGTCGCCGCCCTCACCGGGGCCGCTTGCGTGCTGTCGTTCGACGATCTCCGCAGCCTCGCCGTGCGCGGTGAGGGCAGACCGGACCTCGCCTACCTCTATCCGGCGGCGTTCGACGCCCTGCTGGTCGTCGCGCTGATCAGCGTGCTGCTCGTACGCTCGGCCCGGACGCTGGTACGCGTCCAGGCCGCGCTCGTGCTGGTCCTGCTGATCGTCGCGGCCGCCGCCGTGGACGTGCTGGCCGCGCTGCGCTACGACTTCCCGATCCCGCCGACCGCGGTGGGCGTGGCCGTCGCGCCGTGGGTGATGCTGGCCGTCGCCTTGTGGCTGTGGTTGCTGCTGATCAAGCATGTGCAGGCCCGCAGATCCTCCCCGACCAGCGACGACGGTACGGATCCGCACGACATCGTGCCGTTCGACGCGGGCGTACGCACCGAGACGGCGCCACGGCCCGGCGGACACCATGAGGGTCCGCCGCCGCTCGTCACGCCGGCCGACGCCGTGCCGCCGCCCAGGAGGGCGACTCCGCTGGAGTCGACCCCGGTCGTGGGCCCGACGGCCGCGCCGGAGACCCCGCCCATCTCGGAGCAGGTCACCCGCTGGCACACGGCTCCCGAGCCCGCACCGGACCCGCGCCCCGACCACCCGGGCGACTCGGAATCGGCACGCGGACCCGTGCGAGACGAGCAAGACCGGCGAGACGACACTGCGGAAGCGGCATTGAAGTCCGACACCCAGCCCAACGCCCGGCCCGAGGCCGAGCCGACCCCGGAGAGGCCAGAGAGGGCAGAGAGGGCAGAGAGGCCAGAGCCCGAGTCCGCCGCCGCCTCCCAAGCCGCCTCCCAAGTCGGCCCAGAACCCGTGGCAGAAGCCGGCCCAGAAACCAAGCCCGAGGCCGAGGCCGAGCCCCAGGCCGAGCCGCAGCCCAAGTTACGGCGCCCGGTTCGCTGGGGTGACCGTGTCAAGCCGACCGACGTGCTGGTGCATCCCCGCCAGAGCAGGGTCGCGGAGAAGGACGTCGACACCCAGCCGGTCGCCGTCATCACCGACACACCGTCCGCACGCGAGAACGTCTCGGCGGCAGCCTCCCAAGAGGGCCGCGACACCGCCCCCGTACCGGATCCCGCCCCCGTACCGGATCCCGACCACGGTGCGGAGGCAGCCGACGATCACGAGCGCGGCGACGCCGGCGCTCCCGGGACCGCCGGAGCGGCCCGCTCACGAGACGAGTCGCTGGAGGACACGGCCCCGCACCCGGTCCTCCCGGACTCCGGCCCCGCCCAGGACGCCCCCTCAGGCCGTCTGCGCAGCACCCCGCTCCCGCCGGAAGACGACTGACCCAGGACCAGGACCCAGAACTCAGAACTCAGGCACAGGCGAGGACAGGGGAACGCGAAAGGCCCGCTCGGCCTTGCCGAGCGGGCCTTAACGCAGGTCGCCGTGTCGTTTGGGGTACGGCACGCCGTCAGACGTTGCTACCACGTCGTAGCCCCGCGACGAGGCCGACACCGACGATGGCCAGCACAACCTGCATCACGAGCTCGATCCAGTCGATGCCGGGGGTCGTCTCGACGCCGAGTACCTGAGCGAGCAGCGTGCCGACCAGTGCGGCCACGATGCCGACAACGATGGTGAGTATCCAGCCGATGGCCTGCCGGCCAGGAAGCAGCAGACGACCGATTGCACCGATCACGGCGCCGATCACGATGGCGCCAAGGATGGACTGGATTGTCATGACACAAACCTCCCCGTGAGGGTGAGCCGTTCATCCTCACGGGTGGTGAAATACCCGATCCCGAGCCTTTATGCACGGGAATGTTGTTTATGCAGGTCAGATGGTAGTTCGGCCGGTTCCGCCGGTCTTGCCCTGCGCCATTTTCGCCACGATCGCGACACCGATCACGGCCAGCACGAGTTGAAGGATGTGCTCGATCCAGTCGATCCCTTTGGTGTCGGCCCAGCCGAACGCCTGGGCGATCAGGGTGCCGAGCAGGGCGGCCACGATGCCTACGATCAGCGTCAGGCCGATGGACATGTTCTGCCGGCCGGGCACTATCAGCCGGGCCAGCGCGCCGACGATGGCACCGATGACTACTGCGGAAACGATCGCGCCGATCATGTGGTAGCTCCCCCCGAGACGTTCACATGTCTGGAGGAGACTTACCCGACAAAAGCGCAGATCATCCCTGGTAGACGGCGATCCGTACCGCGCCAGTAACGGACCGCCGCCGTCCAGGGGGTGCGGACCGGAGTCCGCCCATCTACAGACGCCCGACGCCTACGGATGGTTGACCACGAGCGCGGTGGCGACGGCGGCGACGCCCTCGCCGCGCCCGGTGAGACCGAGCCCGTCCGTGGTGGTCGCGCTGAGGCTCACAGGAGCCCCCAGAGCCGCGCTGAGCGCCTTCTCGGCCTCCTGGCGCCGGGGAGCCAGTTTGGGGCGGTTACCGATCACTTGGACGGCCACGTTGCCGATCTCGAAGCCCGCCTCGCGTACCTTGCGGGCGGTCTCCTCCAGGAGGGTGAGCCCGGACGCGCCCGCCCAGCGTGGATCGGCGGTGCCGAACAGCCCGCCGAGGTCGCCGAGGCCGGCGGCCGAGAGCAGGGCATCGCAGGCCGCGTGCGCGGCGGCGTCGCCGTCGGAGTGTCCGGCCAGGCCGGTCTCGCCGGGCCAGTGCAGGCCGGCGAGGTGAAGCTGCCGGCCAGATGCGAACGGGTGGACGTCGACCCCGACGCCCACCCGTGGAAGCTTCGTATTCAGGAGTTGAGAACCTCGTCGAGCAGGGCTTCCGCCTTGTCCTCATTGGTCTTCTCGGCAAGAGCCAACTCGCTCACCAGGATCTGGCGGGCCTTGGCCAGCATGCGCTTCTCCCCAGCGGACAGGCCGCGCTCGCGGTCCCTCCGCCACAGGTCGCGAACGACTTCAGCGACCTTGTTCACATCGCCGGAGGCGAGCTTCTCCAGATTGGCCTTGTAACGACGAGACCAGTTGGTCGGCTCTTCCGTGTGCGGCATTCGCAGGACGTCGAAAACCTTCTCAAGGCCTTCCTGACCAACAACATCGCGCACACCGACGAGTTCTGCGTTTTCGGCTGGCACCTGGACGGTAAGGTCGCCCTTGTCGACCTTGAGCACCAGGTAGGTCTTTTCCTCACCCTTGATGGATCGCTTGGTGATTGCTTCGATCCGAGCAGCCCCATGGTGGGGGTAGACGACAGTGTCGCCGACCTGGAAAGTCATGTGACAAGTACCCCTTCCGCTGTACTCCAGAGTACCACGCGTCCACAGCCTCCCGGAACAGTGAAATCATCATAACTGCAGGTCAAAGGCGCATATTGGGGGTTGACAACCCGTCAACTCTATGAATCGCATATGGGGACATAGCTAATGACCTGCAGGGGTGCGGATATGACCTTGGAATCAGGTCGATATGGTGGGCGCTGCACATCCCGCATGCGCTAGACCCTAGGAGAACCCGTCGTGACCAGCCGTCGCTGGATTGTCGCCGCCGCCGCGTTCCTGGTAGCCCCTGTTGTGGCCGGCTGTTCTGTCGGATTCGATGCCAACACCGCCACGCCGTACGCCCCGGCCGAAGGTTCCGCCCTCATCGAGCAGGGCTCCTACGGCAAGCAGAGCATCCACATTCCCCAGGCGTTCATCCTTGGCCCTGACTCGGGCGGGCAGATCCCTTGGCGCGGGTCCGTCCCCGTTTACCTGAACATTCTCAACTCCGGGAGCACCCCGGACACTCTGACGGCGGTCAGCGCCGGCGCCGCGGCCCAGGCCAAGCTCACCGCGCCCGTCCAGCTGCCGAGCAACCAGCTCGTCAACACCGGCAAGCCGGCCCCCCAGATCATCCTGGAAGGCCTCTCCAAGGGCCTCAGAGGCGGCGAGAGCATCCGCCTGGACCTCCAGTTCGCCAACGGCGGCACCGTGTCCATGGACGTCCCCGTGGTCACCCGCAGCCGCGAGTACACCGCCTACCCGGCCGTCCCTGGCGCCATCCCCGCCCCGACCCCCACCGCGACCCCGGAAGCGGCCGAGGAAGAGGCCCACTGACGAGCGAAAACCCTTGTTCAGGTACGGGACCCGTACCTGAACAAGGGTTTCTCAAGCGGCTTCCTCGGTGGCGTCGAACTTGTAGCCGAGGCCGCGCACGGTCAGGATGCAGCGCGGGTTGGACGGGTCGGCCTCGATCTTCGCGCGCAGCCGTTTGACGTGCACGTCGAGCGTCTTGGTGTCACCGACGTAGTCGGCGCCCCAGACGCGGTCGATGAGCTGGCCGCGGGTCAGCACCCGGCCGGCGTTGCGCAGCAGCACCTCCAGCAGCTCGAACTCCTTGAGCGGGAGCTGCACCTGCTCGCCGCGGACCGCCACGACGTGCCTGTCGACGTCCATCCGGACCGGGCCGACCGCGAGCACGGCCGTCTCCAGCTCCTCCACCACGTCGCCCTGGCGGCGCAGCACCGCGCGGATCCGGGCCACCAGCTCGCGGGAGGAGAACGGCTTGGTCACGTAGTCGTCGGCGCCCAGCTCCAGGCCCACGACCTTGTCGATCTCGCTGTCCTTGGCGGTCAACATGATCACCGGGACCTTGGAGCGCTGCCGTAGTGAGCGGCACACCTCGGTGCCGGACAGGCCGGGCAGCATCAGGTCGAGCAGCACCAGGTCGGCGCCGCTGCGGTCGAAGGCGTCGAGCGCGTCGGGGCCGGTCGCCGCGATCGAGACCTCGAACCCCTCCTTGCGCAACATGTAGGAAAGGGCGTCGGAGAAGGACTCCTCGTCCTCCACGACCAGGACTCGGGTCACGGAGCGACCTCCAGGGGAATCGAGGGTGGTGCGGCCAGGGCCTTGCCGCCGAAGGCGGGCA
This sequence comes from Nonomuraea glycinis, assembly GCF_035920485.1. Lineage (GTDB taxonomy): Bacteria > Actinomycetota > Actinomycetes > Streptosporangiales > Streptosporangiaceae > Nonomuraea > Nonomuraea glycinis. Next base: position 3,878,604 of record NZ_CP109166.1, on the reverse strand, counting down.
GTCGAAGGGTGAACGTGGAGCCGGAGCCTTCCTTGCTCCACACGGTCACGTCGCCCGCGTGCGCGGCCGCGACGTGCTTGACGATGGCCAGGCCGAGCCCGGTGCCGCCGGTGGCGCGGGAGCGGGCGGCGTCGACGCGGAAGAAGCGCTCGAAGATGCGTTCCTGCGACTCCTCGGGGATGCCGATCCCCTGGTCGCTGACGCTGACCTCGACGCTGCCCCCCGCGGGCCTGGCGCTGATCACGACGCGGGTGTGCTCCGGGCTGTAGACGATGGCGTTGTCGATGAGGTTGCGCAGCGCGGTGATCAGCAGGTCGTCGTCACCCCAGATGCGCAGGCCCTCGGTGCCGCCGGTGACGAGCGTGATGTCCTTGGCGCCGGCCCTGGTCTTGCAGTAGTCGATGGCGACCTGGACGGCCTCGTCGATGGAGACCTGCTCAGGGGTGGGGATCGCCTCGGCGCCCTGGATCCTGCTCAGGGTGATGAGGTCCTGCACCAGGTAGGTCAGCCGGGCCGCCTCGTGCTGCATGCGACCGGCGAAGCGGGTGACGGCCTCGGGGTCGTCGGCGGCGTCCTGGACGGTCTCGGCCAGCAGGCTGAGCGCGCCGACCGGGGTCTTGAGCTCGTGGCTGACGTTCGCCACGAAGTCGCGGCGCACGGCCTCGACCCGGCGCCGCTCGGTCTGGTCCTCGGCCAGCACCAGCACCTGGCCGTAGGAGCCGAGCGGGGCGACGCGGACCGCGAAGTTGGTGTTCTCGTGTCCGAACTTGTGGGCCGCGACGTCGATCTCCGTCTCCCGGATCTCGCCGTCCCGGCGTACCTGTCTCGCCAGCGCGAGCAGCTCCGCGGCCATCAGGCGGTCGCCTTTGACCAGCCCGAACGCGCGCGCGGCCGAGCTGGCGCGGAGCACGTGGTCCTGCGCGTCCAGCACCACCGCGGACGAGGGCAGCACCGCCAGCACGGACGCGATGCCCTGTGGCAGTGCCCCGGCCTCCGTCTCGGCCTCTTCGCCTGGCTTGGTGCTGGGAGCCTCGATCTGATTGCGGTAGAACAGCACCGCGAGAGCCCCCACCACGAAGCCGGCCAGGGCCGCGAAGCTCATGGCCATCTCACTCATGTTGTCGATGGTAGGCGGCGCCGGCCCGGGGACACCCCTCTCACCTGGGGATGAACCCGCCTTTCCCGGAAAGTTCACCTAGTCGTCGAAGTTCGTTCATCGACCGCCACATACGGTGACGGCATGCGCGACGCGTACCACGAAGAACTAGACGCCCTCACTGACAAGCTGGTCGAGATGACCCGTCTCGTCCGCTCGGCCATCTCCCGGGCGACCATCGCCCTGCTGGACGCCGACCTGCAACTGGCGGAGAGCGTCATCTCCCGCGACGCGGAGGTCAACGCGATCTTCGAAGAGATCGAGACGACCATCTTCGACCTGATGGCCAGGCAGCAGCCGGTGGCCATGGACCTGCGCCTGGTGATCACGGCACTGCGCATGGGCACCGACCTGGAGCGCATGGGCGACCTCGCGGTGCACGTGGCCAAGGTGGCCCGCCTGCGTCATCCGGACTCGGCCATCCCGGCGGAGATCCGCTCCACCATCCTGGAGATGGGCCAGATCGCCGAGAACCTGGTCACCAAGGCCGGCAGCAGCGTCGCCGCCCGGGACGTGGACTCGGCCATGGAGCTGGAGCAGGACGACGACGCCATGGACCGGCTGCACCGGCGGCTGTTCAAGACCATTCTGGCCAAGGACTGGTCGCACGGCGTCGAGCCCGCCATCGACATCACGCTGATCGGGCGCTACTACGAGCGCTACGCGGACCACGCGGTGCGGGTGGCCACGTCCGTCGTCTACCTGGTGACCGGCACCAGGACCCCCTGACGGCGTCGAAGGGGGCGCGGACCGCCCCCTTCGCCGGTGGCCTATCGCCCCTGGTTGGCGACGGCCTCGATGGCCGCCTTGGCCGCCTCCGGGTCGAGATACTCCCCGCCGGGACGCAGCGGGTGGAAGTCGGCGTCCAGCTCGTAGCGCAGCGGGATGCCGGTGGGGATGTTGAGCTGCGCGATCTCCTCGTCGCTGACGCCGTCGAGGTGCTTGACCAGGGCGCGCAGCGAGTTGCCGTGCGCGGCCACCAGGACCGTGCGACCGGCCGCGAGGTCGGGGACGATCTCGTCGTACCAGTAGGGGAGCATCCGGTCGACGACGTCCTTCAGGCACTCCGTGCGGGGCATCAGCTCGGAGGGCAGCAGGGCGTAGCGCCGGTCGCCGGCCTGGGAGTATTCGTCGTCGTCCGCGATCGGCGGCGGCGGCACATCGTAGGAGCGCCGCCACAGCATGAACTGCTCCTCGCCGAACTCCTCGCGGGTCTGCGCCTTGTTCTTGCCCTGGAGCGCGCCGTAGTGGCGCTCGTTCAGCCGCCAGCTGCGCTTGACCGGCAGCCAGCGCAGGTCGGCCTCGCCGAGCGCGAGCTGGGCCGTCTGGATGGCCCTGGTCAGCAGGCTGGTGTGCACGACGTCGGGGTGGACGCCGGCCTCGGTCATCAGTCTGCCGCCCCGGCGGGCCTCGTCCTCGCCCTTGGCCGACAGGCTGACGTCCACCCAACCGGTGAACAAGCCCTTCGCGTTCCAGTCACTCTCGCCGTGCCTCAGCAGCACCAAAGTCGCCATACGGCCAATCCTACGGTTTGCGGGCGACCCCGCAGAGAATGTACGGCGCGGCTCCGGGCTCGCGGACCGGTTCGGGGGCGTCGGGACGCCACTCGGCCAGGTTGACCACGCCGGGCGGCAGGAGGTCGAGGCCGTCGAAGAAGCCGGCGATCTGGTTCGGCCGGGCCGAGCCGCCCTGGTAGATCTCGTCCACGGCGGGCTGGGCCCCGCCCGGAGCGCCCGACATGTGGGACAGGACGAGGTGACTGCCCGGCGCCAGGGAGGCCATGAGGTCGGAGATGACCGGCCGCGGGTCGCCGGGGATGACGTGCACGATGGTCAGGAGCAGGACCGCGACGGGCTGGTCGAGGTCGAGGTGTTCCTGGACGTGGCCGAGGATCTCCTTGGGGGCGTTGAGGTCACCGTGCAGGAATCGGGCGCCGGGGATGCCGTGCAGCAGCCTGCGGGCGTGCGAGACGACCTCCGGGTCGTTGTCCACGTAGACGGTCCGGCAGTCCGGGGCCACCTCGTGGACGCACTGCCGGGTGGGCAGACCGGCGCCGATGTCGATGAACTGGCGGACGCCCTGCCGGACGAGGAAGCGTACGGCGCGGCCGAGGAAGGCCCGGTTCTCGCGGGCTCCGGTGCGGACGCCGGGCAGGATCTCCAGGACGCGGCCGGCCGCCTCACGGTCGATGGCGAAGTTGTCCGTACCGCCCAGGAGGTGGTCGTACATCCGCGCGACGTTCGGCTGAGCGTGTCCCAAGTTGCCTGGTTCGGTCACAGCCCAAGATCTTAGCCACGGTCGGGATCGGCGAAGCGGGCGAACGCCCGCAGGTTGGCCAGCGACTCACCGCGCTTGGCCCGCCACTCCCACTCACGCCTGATGGACGAGGCGAAGCCCAGCTCCAGCGCCCGGTCGAACCAGTCGTCCGCGTAGGTCAGCACGCAGCCGAGCAGCCGGTCGATCTCCTCCTCCGAGACCGCCGCCAGCGGGGTCCGGCCGACGAGGTAGACGTCGCCGACGGGGTCGAGGGAGAAGTGGACGCCGTACATGCCGCCGTTCTTGCCGAGCAGCCACCGGTAGAACTCGGCGTGGTTCTCGTCCGGCTGGCGGCAGAAGAACGCCTCCACGTGCAGCGCCCGCTCGCCGACGATCAGCCAGACCATGGTGGCGAGCTTGTGCTGCCCGGGCAGTTTGACCAGGAACGCTCCCGGCCGCGGCTCGTCAAAGGAGACGTCCGCGGCGGTGAGCGCGGCTTCGACGACGGCGCGCATGCCGTACAGCCTATGAGTTGATCGCCACGGGCTGCCGGTGCAGGTGGGCGATCGCCTCGGCGTAGACCTCCATGAGGCGGGAGGAGGTGGCCTGCCAGCCGAAGGCGGCGGCGTGCTCGCGGGCGCCGGCCGACAGGGCGGCGCGGCGGCGCGGCTCGGTGACGAAGCGGCTCAGCGCCCTGGCCCAGTCGTGCGGGTCGTGACCGTCCACGAGCAGGCCGGAGACGCCGTCGCGGACCGCGGTGCGCAGCCCGCCCACGGCGGCGGCGACGACCGGGGTGCCGCAGGCCTGTGACTCTAATGCAACCAGGCCGAAGGACTCGCTGTGCGAGGGCACCACGGTCACGTCGGCCGCGCGGTACCAGTCGGCGAGCTCCGGCTGCGGCGCGGGCGGGACCAGCCGGGTCACGTCGGCGATGCCGAGCTCGGCGGCCAGTTCGGTGAGGATCGAGGGCCTGGCCAGGCCGTTGCCCGACGGGCCGCCCACACAGGCGACCACCAGGCGGCCGCGGAGCGAGGGGTCGTCGATCAGCATCCGCGAGGCGGCGCGCAGCAGCACGTCGGGGGCCTTCAGCGGCTGAATCCGGCCCACGAACAGCAGCAGGTACGCGTCCATCGGCACGCCGAGCCGGCGCCTGGCCTCGTGCTGTGAAGCGGGCTGGAAGACGGTGAGGTTGACACCGGGGTTCACCACGGCGACCCGCTGCTCGGCCGCGCCGTACAGCTCGATGAGCTCGCGCGCCTCGTCGCCGGTGTTGGCCACCAGGCGGTCGGCGATCTCCACGACCTGCTCCTCGCCGACCACGCGGGCCTGCGGCTCGGGCTTGTCGTCGTCGGCCAGCAACCGGTTCTTGACCTTGGCCATGGTGTGCATGGTGTGCACCAGCGGCACGCCCCAGCGCTCCTTGGCCAGCCAGCCGACCTGGCCGGACAGCCAGTAGTGCGAGTGGATGGCGTCGTAGCGGCCCGGCTCGTACATCGCCTCGGTGCGCAGCACCTCGGACAGGAACGCGCACAGCTGGCCGGGCAGGTCGGCCCGGTCCATCTCCTCGTACGGCCCCGCGGTCAGGTGGCGGACCACGACTCCCGGCGCCAGCTCGGCGACCGGTGGCAGGTCCCTGGCCGTGGCCCTGGTGAAGATCTCCACCTCCACGCCCAGCTGGGCTAGCCGTCTGGCCGACTCAACGATGTACACGTTCATGCCACCGGCGTCGCCCGTCCCGGGCTGCTCCAGTGGTGACGTGTGCATGCTGATGGTCGCGACCCGGTTGACCCGTCGTCGCCTCACCCGACATCACCTCCCAAGCGAACTACAACCATTCAGATCTTTCCGGCATTCCCTGTCAGAGGTCGCAGCGGGTGGCATCCGGGAGGGCCTGGCAAACTATGGCCCATGAAGAGAACTGCTGTGGTCACGGGCGCGAGCAGCGGGATCGGCGAGGCGACGGCGCGGCGACTGGCCGCCGAGGGCTACGACGTGGTGGCGGGCGCCAGACGGCGCGAACGGCTCGACGAACTAGCCGCCGAAGTACCCGGGATCAGGCCTGTCACACTCGACGTGACCTCCCAGGACTCCGTCGAGGCGCTGGCCGCCTCGCTGGCGCGGTGCGACGTCCTGGTCAACAACGCGGGCGGCGCGTTCGGCACGGAGACCGTGGCCGAGGGCCGGCTGGACGACTGGCAGCGGATGTACGACACCAACGTGCTCGGCTCCCTGCGCGTGACCCAGGCGCTGCTGCCCAAGCTGGTCGGGTCCGGCGACGGCGTGCTGGTGATGCTGACCTCCACGGCCGGCCTGGTGTCGTACGAAGGCGGCGGCGGCTACTGCGCCGCCAAGCACGCGCAGAGCTCGATGGCCGAGACCCTCCGGCTGGAGCTCGTCGGGCAGCCCGTCCGCGTCATCGAGATCGCGCCCGGCATGGTGCGCAGCGAGGGCTTCGCCGTCACCCGCTTCCGCGGCGACGAGGCCGCCGCCGCCAAGGTCTACGAGGGCGTGCCCGACCCGCTCACCTCCGACGACGTGGCCGACGCCATCGCCTGGTGCGTCACCCGGCCCGCGCACTTCAACGTCGACCGCATGGTCCTGCGCCCCCGCGCCCAGGCCGCCCAGCACAAGGTGCACCGCGTCAGTGGTTAGGCCCGTCGGGGCGATCACCCGGGGGACGACCGGCCACAACCGGCTGCGGCGCGCGGACCGGTGGGTCGCCGCCGTGCACGGCTCCGCGCTGCGCGCCGCCCACCGGCCGCTGGTGGTGGACCTGGGGTACGGCGCCTCGCACGCCACGACGCTGGAGCTGTTCACCCGGCTGCGCGTGGTCGTGCCGGACGTCGAGGTCGTGGGCGTGGAGATCGACCCGGCCCGGGTCGCGCTGGCCAAGCCGTACGAGCGTGCGGGGCTGAGCTTCAGGCTCGGCGGGTTCGAGCTCCCGGTCGCCCGGCCGCCGGCGCTGGTCCGCGCCTTCAACGTCCTGCGGCAGTACGGCGAGGCGGAGGCGTGGCACTACTGGGACGTCCTGCGGGACCGGCTCGCCCCGGGCGGCCTGCTGGTGGAGGGCACCTGCTCGGAGACGGGACACCGGGCGGTGTGGGTGTGCCTGGACGGCGACGGGCCCCGCACGCTGACGTTCTCGGCCCGCTTCGACGCCTTCGACCGGCCGTCGGACCTGGCCGACCGGCTGCCCAAGACACTCATCCACCGCAACGTGCCCGGGGAGCCGATCCACGCCTTCCTGCGCGACTTCGACCACGCCTGGGCGGTCAGCGCGCCGTACGGGGCTCATGGGCTGCGTCAGCGCTGGCTCGCGGCGGTCGGCGCGCTGGCCGGGTCCTGGCCCGTCACGGGCCGGCCACCGCTCGGCGGCCCGCGCCGCTGGCGGCTGGGCGAGCTGACCCTCCCTTGGTCCGCCGTCGCACCGGACGCCGGCAGGTGAGTCGCGGCCTGGATCGCGGCGTAGGCCGGCTCGTTCAGAGTTCGGCCTGGAACGCGGCGTAGGCCGGCTCGTCGAACAGGACGAAACGTACTTCCTCGACGAGTGTCCCGGCCGCGCGGACCGTCCGGAGCGCGACGCGCGCCCCGTCGTCGAGCGGCCAGCCGTAGATGCCCGTGGAGATCGCCGGGAAGGCCACCGTCGCCGCCCCCAGGGAGCTCGCCACCCGTAGCGACTCCCGGTAGCAGGAGGCGAGCAGGTGCGAGCGGTCCTCCGTCGTGGAGTGCACCGGTCCGACGGTGTGGACGACCCAGCGGGCCGGCAGCCTGCCCGCCGTCGTGGCGACCGCCTGGCCGGTCGGCAGGCCCTTGCCGTACCGCGCGGCGCGCAGGTCCCGGCACGCCTGGAGGATCTCCGGGCCGCCGCGGCGGTGGATGGCGCCGTCGACCCCGCCGCCGCCCATGAGGGAGGAGTTGGCGGCGTTCACGACGGCGTCGACCTGCTGCTCGGTGATGTCGCCCCGAACCAGGGTGATGTGCATCTCTCCAGCATCCCGGATGGCTGCTCGACACGCCGTAGTACTACGCTGGAGAGTGTGAAGGGTCTTGGGGAGCTTGAACGCAGCATCATGGACATCCTGTGGGCGGAGAGCAGCCCGCTGACCGCCCGCGAGGTCGGCCGGCTCATCGCCGATCGCGACCTGGCCCCGACGACGGTCATGACCGTGCTCGACCGTCTCACCCGCAAGGGCTTCCTGCGCCGCACCCGCGACGGGCGCGCCTGGCGCTACGAGCCCGCGGAAAGCCGCGACAGCTATGTGGCTGAGCTTATGCTTGAGGCTCTGGGCATGACCGGCGACCGGTCCGCCGCCCTGACCCGCTTCGCCCAGGCCGTCTCTGGGCCCGAGGCGGAGGTCCTGCGCAGAGTCCTTACGGAGCTGGAGGAAGAGTGATCACGGCAGTGGTGCTGGCCGCGCTCGCCCTGGCGTGCGCGATCGGCTCCTGGCGTCTCACGACCGCCCGCTGGACCTCCCGCGCGCCTCGCACCGCCATCATCCTCTGGCAGTCGCTCGGGGTCGCCTGGGGGCTGGCCACCACCGGCGCGATGCTCGCCTTCGGCGTGCAGCCCTACGAGATCGGCGTGCTGTCCGGTCTGCTCGCCTTCGCCGACGGCCAGGGGCCGAGCCTGGCGTGGGATCCGCTGCACGTGCTCGCGATGATCGCCGGGTTCACCTCGCTCACCGTGCTCGTCGTGGTGCTGATCTCGGCGGGGGTGCAGGCGCTGCGGGCCCGCAGGCGGCACCGCGTGCTGCTGGCGCTGATCTCCCGTGACGATCCCGGCGTGCCGGGCGTGCGGGTGCTCGACCATCCGAGCGCCGCCGCCTACTGCGTGCCGGGCCTGCGCTCCCAGGTGGTGGTCAGCGAGGGCGCACTCAAGCTGCTGTCCCAGGACGAGCTGACCGCCGTGCTCGCGCACGAGGCCGCGCACGTACGCGAGCGGCACGATCTGGTGCTGCTGCCGTTCGCCGCGCTGCGCAGGGCGTTGCCCTGGGCCAAGGTGGTCCGTGAGGCGCAGGAGCAGGTGGAGCTGCTGGTGGAGATGGCGGCCGACGACCGGGCCCGGCGCTACTGCTCACCGCGCCGGCTGGCCACCGCGCTGCTCAGGTTCGGCTCCGCGGGTGCGATGCCGACGCCCAGCGGGATGCTGGGCGTGCATGCCCACCACGTCATGGCCAGGGTGGACCGGCTGCTCAAGCCGGGCCCCGAGCTGCCCGTGAGCCTGCGTTACGGGGTGCTCGCCCTGTCCGTGACCTTGGTCACCTCCACCCCCTTCCTCTGGATCATCCAGCTCTAGCGCTTGCAGCAGCTACCACTCTGTTTGCATTTGCAAGCACGGTGCGGCACACTGGAGGCATGGCACTACCGAAGGTCGGCTCGATCGGCGAATACATCCGTGAGCAGCGGCAGCAGGCGAAGATCTCGCTTCGCCAGCTCTCGGCCGCGGCGGGGGTCTCCAACCCCTACCTCAGCCAGATCGAGCGCGGGCTGCGCAAGCCGAGCGCGGAGATCCTCAACCAGATCGCCAAGGGGCTGCGCATCTCCTCGCAGGCGCTCTATGTGCAGGCGGGCCTCATCGAGGACCGCGAGCCGCCCAGCGATGTGGTCGCCACGATCAGGGCCGACACTCTTCTGACGGAGCGGCAACGTCAGGTGCTGATCGACATCTACGAGTCGTTCCGCAAGGAGCATCTCGCCGGGGATGAGCAGACCTCCCAGAATGCCCATCCCCAGCGCGACCCCGAAACGGACGACGAGCGGCCGCTGCCCCCGGAGTTGCTCGCCGCACTTGAGCCCTATGCGGCGAGCGCGGGCAACGGCACCGTCAACCAGGAAACCAAGGAAGGTTAACCCATGACTCTGGCCACTGAGGTCAAGAAGCTGACCGATTCCAAGCCTTTCTACGCCATCGCCGGTGTCGGCGACTTCGCCGCCGAGAAGCTGCGCGAGCTGCCCGAGCAGCTGCAGAAGCTCCAGTCGCGGCGTGCTGAGCTGGCCAAGGACCTGCCGGTCCGGGCCCGCGGCTACGCGGACAAGGCCGAGGGCATCGCCAAGGAGCTCCCGGAGAAGGCCCGTGAGTACGCCGACGTGCTCGGCCACCGCGCGGTCGAGGCCTACGAGGGCTTCGCCACCAGGGGCCGCAAGGTCGTCAGCAAGACGACCGGCGAGGCCGCCCTTGAGCTGGAGGAGCTGTCGGAGGCCGCCGAGCCGCCCGTCGCCACCCCGGTGAAGAAGACCCGCACCACCAAGACCCAGTCCTGACCCGGCCGTAGGCCCGGCTCTCACGAGAGCCGGGCCTTCGTTTTGTGGCTCCCGTGCGCGGGGGGCGCCTATTAGGCTGGTGCCGACTCATCGCGGCATCGGGCGGAGCCTGAACATGGAAATCATCAACCTCGTCTTCAACTTTCTCTTTCTCGTGCTCTCTGTGATCATTTTCGGTATGGCGGCGTACGCGCTGGCGCATGCCGTACGCGTGTCGAATGACGCGTTCGTGTCGGCGGGAAAGCTGCAGAAGAGCATCTGGCTGATCATCTTGATCCTGGCGACGCTGTTCTCGGCGGCGGGCGCCTATGGCTACCTGACGAGTTTCCTCGCCATCGGAGGCGCCGTCTTCATCGGCATCGGCCTGGGGATCTTCTCCATCATCGCCGTCATCGCCGCCACCATCTACATCGTGGACGTCAAGCCCGCGGTGAAGGGCATGGGCGGGCGCGGCGGCAATCAGGGGCCCTACGGACCCTGGTAAGGCAGCCGGCTAAGGGCTCCTGCCAGCCACGTGCCCAGCCGTGCGTGCCCGGCGTGCGTCGGATGGACGCCGTCGGGCAGCGTCATCTCCGCCTCCCCGTCCGCGGCCCAGCGCTCGCGCATCGGGTCGAGGAACGGCACCGCCTGACGCTCCGCCACCTCCGCCAGGGCGTCACGCACCCGATAGGCCTTCGCCGGGGCGCGCCCCATCCAGATCGGGCCCACCATGACGACCTCGGCCCGTGGCCAGGTGGCCCTGGCGTCCCGCAGGAGTTCGGTGGCCGCGCGCCGCACCTTGGGCGCGGACCAGCGGCAGTCGTTGTGCCCGCCGGAGATCACCAGCACGTCGGGCGCCGGCCGCCAGGCGAGCTCCGCCTCGAACGACTGCCGGAACGTACGTCCTACACGCCCTTCACTGAGATAGCCGGTGCCGCCCGCGCCCGCGATGATCGGCTGCCAGCCGAGCAGGCGGGCGGCCTCGCTCGCGTAGGCGCGCCAGCGAGGGACCGGCCCCGATCCGACGGTGAAGCTGTCCCCGACGAACATCACCACCGGCGGGCCCTGCCGGACGGGCGCGAGCTCGGGTGTCGCCGCCGCCGTACTACACGCCGACGTAGTGCCATAAATCGCCATTAATGCGGCTGCCCGGGCGAGGAAAGGGAGATGCATCAGACCACGCATGTACCACCTCGAAAGCTCTAGGGCTAAGACTGTGCTTTGTGTCCGCTATGTGTAGCTGTGTTTCGGCTATGATCTGTGCGTGTCGGGCACGTCACGCTAGGCTATTATCGGGCGCCGATGGGCTGAGGTCATTGGGGCGGACGCGGGTCGGGTGGGTGCTGATGGGTGAGGTGGTGTCCACCGCGTCCTGCCGGGCGTTTCGGGCGGTGCTGGAATCCTCGGGTGAGGTGGTCGGAGAGCGGGTGCTGGCCGAGCGGGTGAGCTGGCTGGCCGCTGTGGTCCGGCTGATGGCGGCGGGGGTGGTGGCGGGGCGCTGGAATCGGGCGGATCTGGATCGGCTGGGTTCGGGTGTCGGGCTGGATGGCCGGGCGCTGCCTGCCAAGGGGTGGATGGCGGTGCGCCGCCTGGGCTGGGGCGCGGATGTTCCTGTCGGGGTGTATGTCTCTGATCGGGTGCGCCGGTGCGCGGAGGAGGAGGCCGCCCGCGCGCTGCGGCTGGCGTTGCATCGCCGGGCGGTGCTGGCGGCGATCACCGAGACCTGGCCCGCCGACCCCGGCCAGCGTACCGACGCTGACTGGAGCGCGCTGCGTGCGGCGCTGGACGCGGCGGGGGTGTCCGGTGGCGAGGTTCCGGCCGCGCTGATCCGTAGCCGGACCCGGCAACTCCGTGCCTACCTCGACGAGCACGGGCCGTCACCCGCCGACCTGACTGGCCAGAACGGTCAGGCCGGTCGGGCCGGTCAGGTGGATGTGGTGGAGGTGGAGGAGCCACCGGTGCTGCCCGCGCAGGTACTCCTGGCGGCCGCCGATCGGCAACTCGTCATCCTGGAACGCGTCGGCGCTACTGGCGCGCGGTTGCGTGTCCAGCTTCCCCTGGGTGTGCGGCCGGCTACCCGCCGGGATTGGGCGTGGCATGTGCTGCCGGTCTCTTTGCCCCCGCAGGTACCGACCGACGCGGAGCTGCGCAGCCCGACCCTGCGGGTGGCCGACGGCCGAGTGCGAGTCGACCTGCCGTTCACGATGCCCGTGCCGTACGCCCCTGCCACCGGCCACACCGTCGCGGCAGGGTTCGACTGGGGGGTCACCACCCTGCTCACCGGCACGGTCGGGCGCCTGCACAACGGCCGGGTGGAGGGGGACGGCCGTCCGCTGATCTACGACGCCACCACGGTGAACGCCAAGCTGCACCGGCTACGCGGTCACCGTGAGGCGCTGGCCGCCAAACGCGACCACTACGCCACCCTCCAAGCCGGACTCACCCCCAGCGGCACCACCCACCACCCCGCCCGTGACGCGGCCCGCTACGGCGAGGTGGCCGCGTTGCATGAGCGGGCCGACCGGGAGCACACGCGGGTGTGCGCGCGGATCCGGCGCCTGAACAACGCCCTGTCCTGGAGCGCCGCCCGCTGGGCCGTCGACCAAGCCATCGCGTTGGGCGCGTCGGTCATCTACCTGGAAGACCTCGCCACGTTGGAGGCTCGAGGCCGCAGGCGAGGCAACGCCACCCTGTCCGGCCAAGTTCGCGGACGCGTGGCCGACGCCATCCGGCACCTCGCCGCCAAGACCGCGCTCGCGGTCGTCGCTGTGCCCGCGCGAGGAACCAGTAAATACTGCCCCCGTTGTGGTACCGGCGCCGCACCTCTGCACCACGCGCCCGCGCCGGACCGGCTGAACGAGCGCGGCTGGAAATGGGCGCACTGCCACAGGTGTGGCCTGTCCTGCGACCGCGACCAAGCCGCCGCCGAGCGGATCGTCTCCCGGGGCCTGCTCGCCCAACGGCACACCGTCACCGACCGCACCACCGGCACCCGGATCATCCGCACCGTCGTCGAGGGCAACCTCGCCCGCGCCCGCCGCCCCAAAAGGCCGACCAGGGCCGCCAGACGCGCCCGCCGCACCCGCACCGACCTGCACCCACGCCCCCAAAGCCGACAGGACCGGACCAAGACCGGCCCCACCCCCCAACGACCCACCCGCCAGCGATCCACTGAGCGATCCACCACGAAGACTTTCAGCCAGCTGCCCGACCGGCGTCTGGTGCCCGCCCCCACCCACCCGGTGGGACAGCGTCCGGCGGGCCAAGCACCCCAGGCGAACAGCCCAACGGCCGTCCGCACAGGGCTTGTACGCGATTCTCACCAACGGACCGGCTTCCACCACGTGAAAGCCACCCCCGTACTCCCACTAGCGGAGTACGGGAGCGGCAGACACCAGGCCACGCCTGCCCAAAATGCCTGACTTCCTCAGGCAACCACAGAGAATCACAGACGCTGCCGGTATGACCAGCGATCTCCACGGGCGTACGCAACGGCTTGAGCTGTCCGACCAGAACCTTCGCGACTTCGAGGCCGTCGTCCTCGACTCAACCTCCGAGGGCGTCGTGGTGAACAGGTCGGCATTCTATCCGGGGGGCGGCGGCCAGCCTGCGGATCACGGAGTTCTCCTCTGGCAAGGGGTGGAAACGCGCATCGTCGGAGTGCGCAAAGGCGATGATCTCCACCTGATTCCGGCAGAGGACGACCCGATCCCACCGGTGGGCACGGTGGTGCGGGCGGCGGTGGCCGACGAGCGCCGCACCGCCCTCATGCGCACCCACTCCGGCCTGCACGTGCTCTGCGGGGTCGTCTTCCGCGACTACGGCTGCCTGGTCACCGGGGGCAACATGGAGCCGATGACCGCCAGGATGGACTTCAACCTGCCGGAGGTGCCCGCGGGCTTCAAGGAGGCGGTCGAGGCGGCCTGCAACGCCGAGGTCCTCGCCGACCGGCGCATCGACGTACGCGTCCTGCCGCGCGAGGAGGCGTTCGCCATCCCCGACATCATCCGGACCGCCACCAACCTGGTGCCGCCGGAGGTGCAGGAGGTCCGCATCGTCGACATCGACGGCCTGGACACCCAGGCGGACGGCGGCACCCACGTCGCCTCCACCAAGCAGATCGGCCGCGTCAAGGTGACCAAGGTGGAGAGCAAGGGCCGCGGCTTCCGCCGCCTGCGCATCGCCATCTCCGACTGACCGCCTCGCCTCAGCGCTCGGTCAGAGGTCCTGGTACGAGTGGGCGCCCAGGCCGCGTAGCCAGGTGGCGACGGCGGTGAAGCCGTGGCGCTCGGCCGCGTCCAGGGGCGTCAGAGGCTCCCAGGGCGGCACCCAGTCCACCGTGGCGCCCCGCTCCACCAACTGCTCCGCCACCTGGCGCTGACCGCCGTGGCAGGCGTACCAGAAGGCCAGGTCGACCTCGCCCTGATCGGAGACCGTGACCTGGTCCAGGAGGCCGAGCGCGGCGGCGTGGTGGGGCTCGACGGCCGCGCCGCGCGCCACCAGCCGCCTGGCCGCGCCCCACTGCGCGAACGCCACCGCGTCCGCCAGCGCCGTCCCGCCCGCGATGACCGCGCCACGCGCCTCGATGTCGGCGTCCGCGTCCAGGAGGGCGTCCAGCGCCTCGACGTCATCGCTGCTCGCCGCCCAGTGCAGCGGCGTCTCGGCATGCCCGGCGTACGCGCCGCCGCGTTCACCGTTGTCACCGCGTTCGCCGTGCTCGGCGCGGTCGGCGTGCTCGGCGCGGTCGGCGCGGTTGGCGCGGTCGGCTCCGAAGGGGGCGTTGACGTCGGCGCCCGCGGTGGCGAGTGCGGCGATCGTCGCGGCGACGTTCGGGAAGTGGCCTGGCCAGTCGGTGGCCACGTGCAGGAGCGTACGAGATCCGTCCAGCCGGGCGGTGGCCAGTGCCGGGTCCGACGCCAGCAGTCGCCGGAGGGCGGGCACGTCGCCCGATCGGATCGCCTGGACCGCGCTGTGCTCGCTCATGGGCGCCTCCTTCACGTGTGGACTCCATACTCGGGGGTTGTCGGCGTGACCCGCTAGCATGTGCGGCCATGACGGGTTTCAGGCACACGCTGGCCGCGCTGGGGGCCATCACTCTGGCAGTGGTCCCCGCGACCGCCACTCCCGCCATGGCGGCGGCAGGGATCACCGACGAGGTCACGATGACCCTCGGCAAGGGTGGCACCCTGCATGTCGTCGAGAAGATCAGCGGCGCCGAGGGGCCGCTCAAGCGGACGTTCCTGACCAGGACGCGCTACGACGACACCAGCGACCGGCTCTACGAGATCTCCAACGTCAAGGGCGGGAAGCTCACCGGCGACGTGCTCACCGTGACCGCGCCCGCCACCGTCGAATACGACGTCAAGGGCGCCGTGACCGCGACGGGCGGCATGGAGGAGCTGCGCTGGTTCGCGGTCAACGGCTGGGACACCGCCGTCGCCAAGGCCACCGTCAAGGTCAACGGCCCCGGCCAGGTGCAGAGCCTGTCGTGCTTCGCCGGCGAGCTGACCTCGGCCATCGGCTGCACCTCGGCCTCCATGGACCACGTCGCCACCCAGGCCGACTTCGAGCAGACCGGCCTCGCCCCGGGTCAGGCGCTCACCGTGGTCGTCGGCTTCCCGCAGGGCGCCAGCGGCGGGCAGCCGATCATCGACAAGCGGTTCTCGCTGGCCAGCGCCTTCGCCCTCAGCCCGGTCACCGGCGGCGCGCTGGCCGCTCTGCTGGTGCTGCTCCTCGGCGGCCTGGCCGCGCTCTACTGGACGCGTGGCCGGGACGCGCGGATCGCCGACCACGAGAAGGGCGCGGTCGACCCGATGCGGGACGGGCACTTCTCCCCGCCGGACGGGGTGCGGCCCGGCCAGATCGGCACCCTGGTGGACGAGCAGGCCGATGTGGTCGACGTGACGGCCACGATCGTGGACCTGGCCGTGCGCGGCTATCTGCGCATCGACGAACAGGAGCGGCAGACGTACGACGCGCCGGACTGGATGCTCGTCAAGCAGCCGCACGCGCCCGTGACCGTGCTGCTCCCCTACGAGCGGGCCCTGTACGACGCGATCTTCGACGGGCGGGACGCGGTGCTGCTGTCGCAGTTGTCCGGCTCGTTCGTCGCCCATCTGGGCAAGGTCCGCGACGCGCTCTACACCGACGTGGTCCGGCAGGGCTGGTTCGCCCGCCGCCCCGACGCCGAGCGCACCCGCTGGACCACGATCGGCGTCGTCGCCATGGTCGTGGGCATTGTCGCCACGGCCGCGCTGGCCTGGTTCACCACCTACGGCCTGATCGGGCTCGCCCTGATCATCGCGGGCGGGGCGCTGTCCGTGGGCGGGCAGTACATGCCGGCCAAGACCGCCAAGGGCTCGGCGGCGCTGGCGCACACCTTAGGGTTCCGCGAGTTCCTCTTCTCGGGCGACCTGGGTGACGTGCCGGAAAAGCAGCGAGTGGAGCTGTTCTCCCGTTATCTGCCCTATGCCGTGATCTTCGACGGGGTGGAGCACTGGTCGCGCGTCGTCGCGTCGGTCACGGGCAACGGCTCCCCCTCCGACAACCTCTACTGGTACCACGGGCCGGCCGAGTGGGACCTGTCGAAGTTCGCCGGCTCGATGCGCACGTTCACCACGACGACCTCAGGCGCGATCTCGGCCACCCGCCAGTTCCGCACCCTCTAGCGGACACGCAGCCCGCCACCCTCTAGCGGACGCGGAGTTCGCCACCCTTTAGCGGACGCGCAGCCCGCCACCCTCTAGCGGACGCGGAGTTCGCCACCCTTTAGCGGACGCGCAGCTCGCCGACCGGGCGGCCGCCGCCCAGCACGGGCTGCGCGGCCAGCTCGTCCAGCTCGGGCGAGGTGAGTCCGAGCGTGCGCAGCGCGGCCACGGTCAGCGGGGTACGGCCGCGCCCGGCGCCGTCCTCGACCTTGATGACTCCGGCGCGCCCGTCCTCGAACACGAACGCCTGGAAGCCTTCCGCCCCGGCCTTGACCAGCAGACCGGGCAGGGCGCGCATGAGGGCCGCCTCAGGCCGGTGAGTGCCGGACGTCCACTCCGGATGCTCCCGCATCGCATCGAAAACACCCCGCGGCCCCACGCCCCCTTCCGTGCCCCTTTGAGGACCGCCCTCCGCGCCCGCTTCCGGGCCGCCCTCCGCGCCCGCTTCCGGGCCGCCCTCCGGGCTGTCGGCGGGCCTGGTGGCGCTCTCCGGGCTGTCGGCGGGGCTGGTGCTGCTCTCCGGGGCCAGCGCGAGGGTGGCGAATGCTCTGGCCACGCCCAGCATCGAGATGAAGAACAGTGGCGCCCCGCACCCGTCCACCCCGGAGGCGAGCACCCGCTCGCCGGTCAGTTCCTCCACGGTGGCGCGGATCGCCCGCTGCAGCGGATGCCGCGGCTCCAGGTACGTCTCCAGCGGCCAGTCGTTGCGCACGCAGGTGGCCAGCATGGCGGCGTGCTTGCCCGAGCAGTTCATGTAGACGCGGCCCCGGTCGGTGACCGTCCGGTCCTCGGGGTAGTCCTCCGGGCACCGCAGCGCCGACTCCTCCAGCCCGGCCCCCGCGAGGATCCTCCTGACGCCCTCGACGTGATAGGGCTCCCCCGCGTGGGAGGCGCAGGCCAGGGCGAGCAGCTCACCGCTCAGGCCGAGCCCGGCGCGGAGCATGCCGAGCGCCTGCAGCGGCTTCATCGACGAGCGGGGTGAGGCCGGCACGTGCACCGCCCCGTGCACCGCGACGGGCGTGCCGGTCGCGTCCAAGGTCAACATGCGCGCCTGGTGCCTGGACTCCACGAACCCGGACCGTACGACCTCCACCACCAGCGACATCTGCCACCCCTTTCGCCCCGAGTCTACGGAGCGCCACATCTGGGCCAGAATGGGATCCCATGCGAGCAGTGGTACAGCGAGTGAGCTCAGCGTCCGTGACGGTCGACGGGCAGGTCATCGGCGCGATCGACGAGCCGGGCCTGCTCGTGCTGGTCGGCGTCACCCACGACGACACGCGCGCGCAGGCGGCCAAGCTCGCCGCCAAGCTGTGGGGG
Source organism: Nonomuraea glycinis (assembly GCF_035920485.1). GTDB lineage: Bacteria > Actinomycetota > Actinomycetes > Streptosporangiales > Streptosporangiaceae > Nonomuraea > Nonomuraea glycinis. Next base: position 3,860,925 of record NZ_CP109166.1, on the reverse strand, counting down.
CTGCGCATCCTGCACGGCGAGAAGTCCTGCTCCGACGTCTCGGCGCCGCTCCTGGTGATCAGCCAGTTCACCCTGTACGGCGACACGCGCAAGGGCAGGCGACCCACCTGGCAGGCCGCCGCCCCGGGACCCGTCGCCGAGCCCCTGGTGGACGCGGTGATCGAGGAGCTACGCGGGCTCGGCGCTCACGTGGAGACCGGCAGCTTCGGCGCCGACATGCGGGTCTCCCTCGTCAACGACGGCCCGATCACCCTCGTCCTGGACATCTGACCGCTCGACACGACGGCCCTATCACCTCGCCCCGTCACGTCTGAGCGTCAGCGGATGCGGCGGCGGAGGGCTGGGTCGATGGTGACGTTGCGGCCCGCGTCCGGCGGGACGATGACCTCCTGGGCGGCGGCGACGCCTCCCGCCAGGAGGGTGGCGTCCACCGGAACGGTCCGCTTGACCAGGGCCAGGGCGATGGGCCCCAGCTCGTAGTGGCGGGCGGCGGAGCCGACGGTGCCGACCTCCTGGCTTTCGAAGATCACCGGTGCGCCGTGCGGTGGCAGCGTGTCGACGCTGCCGTCCAGGTGCAGGAAGACCAGGCGGCGCGGCGGGTGACCCACGTTGTGCACCCGGGCGACGGTCTCCTGGCCGCGGTAGCAGCCCTTGTTGAGATGCACGGCCGGGCCGATCCAGCCCACCTCGTGCGGAATCGTCTTGTGGTCGGTGTCGAAGCCCGCCCGCGGCCGGTGCTCCTCGATCCGCAGCGCCTCGTACGCCCACAGCCCCGCCAGCGGCCTGCCCAGATGGTCGGGGAGCTCGGCCCGCGGCACCAGGTAGTCCTCGGTCGCCGACGACAGCACCGCCAGATCCTCGACCAGGGACACCTCCACCCGCAGCATGAACCGCATCCGGTCGAGATAGTCGATCAGCGTCGCCGAGGCGCCCGGCTCGACGTGGGCCAGCACGGCCGCGCCGTCGTCCACCAGCGTCAGGTGGTGCTCCAACCGGCCCTGCGCGTCGAGCAGGAGGGTCTGCGTCCACTCACCGGGGGCCAGCGCGTCGAGCTTCTGGGAGGTCAGGTCGTTGAGCCATTTCAGCCGGTCGGCCCCCGCGATGCGGATCACCTCACGGTTGCTGCGGTCCACGACCGCCTCACCCTTGACCAGGACACGCTGCTCGGCGAACAGGTCGCCGTAGTGCGCCGCGACGTCGGCGTCAGGACCGTCGGCGGGGACAGCGCCGGGCAGATCGAGCAGAGGGCTACGCATGCCTCCAGGTTAACGGCACTTGCGACAGCGTCCGAAGACGGTCAGGTGCCGCACATCGGCCTCGAAACCCAGCTCGTCGTCCAGCCCTTTGACCAGGCCCTCCGCCAGCTGCGGACGCACCTCGCTCACTTCGCCGCAGCCCCGGCACACCAGGTGCACGTGATCGGCCTCGGCCGCCAGGTGGTAGGTGGGAGCGCCGTGGCCGAGATGGGTGTGCGTCACCATGCCGAGCTCTTCGAGCAGTTCCAACGTGCGGTAGACGGTCGAGATGTTGACCCCGCGGGCGGTCTGACGGACCTTGACGCAGATCTCCTCGGGAGTCCCGTGCTCCAGCTTCTTGACCGCCTCCAGCACGAGCTGCCGCTGTGGAGTGACCCGATAGCCCTTGGCGCGAAGCTCCTCATGCCACTGCGTCTCCGTCATGTCCCGAGTGTACGGCTGATGGATATTCGCTTGCCTCGTCCGCGCACGACCGCATAGCTTCGGCAGTACGCGGAAAGGAGGTGGTCCAAACAATGGTGAATCATTATTGGACTAGCGAGGTGGTTGTCCGCTAACGACGCGGACTTGTTGCTTCGGGTCGTTCGCGAGTACGAGGCAACCACCGGGGCCCCTGGCAGCCGGAGGACGGGATCCCATCCCGGCCTTAGTCCATCCGGCCCACCTGCTCGGCAGGTGGAACGTCGCCTGGGGCCCTTCTTCAACTCTCAGTGCTCTCCCCTGGCGGGGATGCCCAGCGCATGGCAGGCGTCGCGATAGAGGCGGACCACCGCCATCCGCACCTGGGCGCGCTCGGTCAGACTCTCGCCCCACGCCACCCTGACCCGCTCGCCGCCGTCGACGGTGAACTCGATGGCCTCCCCGTCGACCCCGCTCGTCACCGCCGTGGTCGCCTCCGGCCGGCCGCCGAGACCCCGCACGATGATCAGGGCGTCGTCCGCGTGATCGTCGTTCATGTGCCGCTTGATCGCGTCGACCGCGTCCGCGGTGAACGGAGAGCTCATCTGCTCAACCCACCCTCTTCAGCTCCGCCGACATGTGCGACGTCAGCGGCCGCCCCATGGCGGCCATGTCGTACGCCCACATCAGATTTCCCTTGACGAGGCCGTACAGGCGGCGGCCCGCGGTGTATTCCTTGGCCGTGGTCGTGCGCGCCACCACGTCCGTCTGCAGGTCGATCTTGTGGAAGACGACCTCGCCGACGTAGATCTCGACGACGCCGGTCGGGTGCGCCAGCAGCACCTCCAGCTGCCGGTCGGGCTGGGCCCGCCAGTAGCCCGACTCCGTGGCCAGCGGCCTGACCCGGTTGCCGTCCTGGTCCAGCAGCCAGGTGCGGCTCACGTACGTGAGAAAGGGCTTGCCGTTGTGCCCGAACTCGATCTCCTGGCCGAAGTTGAAGCTCTCGATCGTCGGGTAGCCTCCGACGCCCGCGCCCTCCCACCGGCCCAGCAGAAAGGCGATCGGCTCCAGGTCGGGGTGCACCGGCACCGGCTCCTCGTGTTCTACTCCCATGGCCCCCAACCCTATTGACTCCGCCGGGGACTAGGGTGACGGGCATGGCACGATCACTGGTGATCAAAGTGACAGCAGGCGCCGACGAACCCGAGCGCTGCAACCAGGCGTTCACGGTCGCGGCCGCCGCCCTGGCGAGCGGCGTCCCGGTGTCGCTCTGGCTGACCGGCGAGGCCGCCTGGTTCGCCGTGCCGGGCAAGGCCAAGGAGCTGACCCTGCCGCACGCCGTACCCCTGCCGGACCTCCTGGACGCCGTTCTCGCGGGCGGCCGGGTGACCCTGTGCACGCAGTGCGCGGCCCGCCGCGACATCACCGTCGACGACGTGATCGACGGCGTACGCATCGCCGGCGCTCCGACGTTCGTCGAGGAGGCCGTCGCGGAGGGCGCGCAAGCGCTGGTCTACTGACCGGCGGTCACTGGGCGAGGACGGTGTCGAGGCGTTCCTGGCGGAGTTGCTCGTAGCGGGTGTCGTCCAGCGGGGCGAGCTCGCCGGCCCGCCAGGTGAGCAGCAGGTCCGCCAGGGCCGGGTTGCGGGCCAGGGCGGGGCCGTGCAGGTAGGTGCCGACCACGTGGCCCGCGTAGCAGCCTTCGAAGCCGTCGCCGTTGCCGACGCCCTTGATCGTCTGGGACAGGGGCTTGACGCCGGGGCCGAGGCTGGTGACGCCCATGTGGTTCTCGAAGCCGGTCAGGGTGGGCAGGCCGAGGTTGGCGTCCACCTCCGCGACCAGTTCGCCGACGGCGCGGGCGGGGCCGCGGGTGCTGGCGATGTCGAGCAGGCCGATGCCGTCGACCGGCTGGCCTTCCTCGCCGCCGAACGTGCTGCCCATGATCTGGTAACCGGCGCAGACCGCGAGCATCGCGGCGCCGTGCGCGATGGCGCGGTGCAGGCCGCCGTCACGGCGCAGGCGCTCGGCCGCGAGGATCTGGGGACGGTCCTCGCCGCCGCCGATGAGGTAGATGTCACCCGATTCCGGCACCGGATCGGCGGAGCGGACGTGGATGGTCTCGGTCTCGATGCCCCTGCGCTGTGCCCGGTGCTCCAGGACGAGCACGTTGCCCTGGTCGCCGTAGGTGCTCAGCAGGTCAGGGTAGATCCAGACGATGCGCAGGGCGCTGTCAGACGGCACGACCGAACTCCGATCGGATCTGCTGGAAGGCGGTGTAGTTGGCGATCACGTCGACGCGGCCGGGCGGCTGCATGGCCAGCGCCTCTGTGAAGGAGGTGCAGGTGGCGAAGGGCACGTCGGCCACTTCGAGCCGCAGCGCCAGGTCGAGCCGGCGTTCGCCGGTGATGAACACGGGACGGCCGCGCAGGATGCGGTAGTCGACGTCCCACAGCCAGGAGGTGTCGCGCCCGTCGGGGCCCTTGGCGTTGACCGACAGGATGATCGGCAGGCCGGGGTCGCTGACGTCGAACGCCTCCAGCCAGCCGGCCGGGTTCTTGGCCAGCAGCAGCCGCGCCTGGCGGCCGTCCCGCTCGACCGTGGTGTAGCGGCCGGCGACCGAGGTGACCTCGCGCAGGCTGGGCAGCGCCTGATCCACCGGCAGGCCGAACGCCTCGGCCACGGCCAGCGCCATCGCGGCGTTGGAGCGGTTGGCCAGGCCGGGGAGCTGGATGTCGAGCAGCCACCGCTCGCCGCGCGGGTCGATGACCGCGTCGTCGTCGAGGATCCACTCCGGCTCGGGCCGGTGGAAGGTGCACTCGCGGCAGGCCCAGTCGACGCCCTTGCGCTCCAGCGGCCCGCCGCACTCCGGGCAGCTCCAGGAGTCTTCCTTCCAGCGCTGGCCGCCGGCGACCCAGGTGACCTTGGCCGCGGTGGAGGCGCCCCAGGTGACGAGCGGGTCGTCGCAGTTGGCGATGACGTGGGTGGGCTTGCCCGACAGAGCCTTGCGCCACTTCTGCGCCAGCAGCCAGATCTCGGCGGCGCGGTCCATCTGGTCGCGGCTGAGGTTCATCAGACAGACGACGCTCGCGCCGGTGGTGTCGAGGACCTCCGGGAGGTATTTCTCGTCCACCTCCAGCACGCCGTAGGGGGCGCCCTTCTGCTGCGACAGCGCGGAGACGTGCCCGGCGGGCATGTTGGCGCCGAAGGCGTTGGTGGCCACCTGCCCCAACCGCAGCAGCGCCGAGGTGATCAGCCGGGTCGTGGTGGTCTTGCCGTTGGTCGCGCTGACCAGAGCCAGCTTGCGATCTCGGGCGAGCTGGCGGAGCAGGTCGGGCTCGAGCATCAGGCCGACCCGCCCGCCGATCACCGAGCCGTCACCGCGCCCGGTCATCCTGGACAGCGTCGCGGCACTGCGGCCCAGGGCGCTCGCGAGCTGAGCCCGCAGTGGAAGCTGGGTCATGTACAGGGATCCTAGTCGGCATTGGGGACCTGACACCGCCTTCTGAGGGTCGACGACACGTCCGATTCGAGTGATTCGTCAGTCAGCTGGATTCGGCGAAGGTGATCTCCGGAGTGCCGTCCTGCTCGAACGGGAGCACGAACCGGCGCGGCCACGACAGGACTCCTTCCAGCCACCCCGCGCCCATCGTCTGGCCGACGTGGCGCAGCCGGGCCTGGGCCTCGATCCCGACGGCGACCGTGGTGATGTCCCGCTGGACGCTCTCGCTCTCGTCGTCGCCCAGGATGACCCGCCACGCCAGGGCCCTGTTGTGGTCCACCTCCATCGACAGCGGGTGGTGACGCAGGGCCTTGGCGCGGTGGCCGAGCAGCTCGGTGCGCGCGAGGTCGGCCGAGCCGCCGCCGTTGCCGCCGCCGTTGCCGCCGACCGCGCCGTTGCCGCCGCCGTTGCCGCCGCCGTTGCCGCCGACCGCGCCGTTGCCGTTGCCGTTGCCGTTGGGCTGCTGGCGGAAGAGCGCGTACTCCATCGGCGGCGCGGGGCTGCGCAGGTCAGGGGCCGGCCTGCCGTACGGGAAGAGTCTGTCGACCTCGTGCAGCCAGCGCACCTGCGGGATGACCCACGAGGCGCCGGGGCGCTCGCCGCCGGTGTCCAGGGTGGCGAGCAGGCGGGTGGCCGTCTCCGCGGCCTTCTCGGTGAGCAGCGCCGGGTCGAACCAGCTCCGCAGCGACCAGGCGCGCCGCTGCACCGCGCGTTCGACCAGGGTGGCCAGCAGGCACTCCCGGCGCCGGGCCGGCAGCTCGGCCCAGGCCGCCGCCAGCGAGCGCGGCACGCCGGGCAGCGGCCGGTTGCTGACGAAGGCGAGCACGACCGTGTCGCACCAGATGCGCAGCCAGGCCCACTCGGGCGCGTCGGCCAGCACGTCGGCCTCGCGCAGCTCGACCAGCGTGCACGCCTGCCCGGTGCGGCACTGGCCGCCGCAGGCCGCGGACCTGCGGCCCCGGATCGGCGGTGGCGGGCTGGTCAGCAGCTTCTCGCGGCTCTCGCCGAGCGGCACGCGCACGCGCAGCGGCCGGTCCATGCCGTCGGCGAACACGGCCGCGTCGCCCGGCGGCAGCGACACGACCTGGCGGGACTGCTCCTCGCTGAGGTTCATCGCCGCGCCGACGAGCTGCCTGTCGTCCTCGGCGGGCAGCCGGTGTACGACCTTCAGCGCGGTGTTCTTGACCACGTCGGAGACGAGCTTGGTGGGGATCTGCTCGGCCACCACGATGCCCTCGCCGTACGCCCTGATCTCGGCGAGCATGCCGGCGAGCAGTTCGACGGCGTGGGTGGCGGCCCGTCCGGCGCCGCGGTCGCGCAGCAGCCGGTGCGCTTCCTCGATGACGATGACGTGCCGCAGGTCGGTGGACTTCTCCTGCCTGGCGCGCATCCGCAGGTGCTCCACGATCCTGATGATCAGCGTGCCCATGAGGAACGCCTTGTCCTCGTCGTTGGCCACGTCCTCGATCGCCAGCACCACGTTGCGCCGCAGCAGCCCGCCGATGTCGGCCGGGTGGCCGCCTTCGAAGAAGCGCCCGGCCGAGCCGACCCGCAGCGAGCGCAGCCGGAGCGAGATGAAGCCCTCGACGTCGGCCTGCACCTCGCGGCCGTAGCCGATCTCCTTGATCACGTCCATGGCGTGCTGCTGGAGCTGCTCCAGGGTGGGCACGCTGGGCGGCACCTTGGAGCCGGGCACCGCGCCGCCGGTGACCACGTCCCAGCCGGTGGCCTCGTAGACCCGCTGCAGGGCCAGCGACATGATCTGCGGGAAGGGCTCCTCGGCGTCGAAGGCGGCCATGAACAGCGCCCGCACCATGTCGATGTGCGCCTGGACCGGGTAGCCGGGCTCCGGCTCCAGCGGGTTGATGCTGAACGGCACGCCGGAGGGCGCGGACGGGTTGATCACGGTGACCGTCCCGAGCGACTCGACGCGCCCGGCCATGGCGGCGTACTCGGACTTGGCGGCCTCGATGGCCAGCCATGGGATGTTCGCCTGGCTGAGCTGCTCCAGCAGGTGCCGAACGGTCTGCGACTTGCCGGAGCCGGTGGCGCCGGTGACGAAGGCGTGCCGGTTGAGCGTCGCCAGCGGCACCCGGAACGAGCCGACGGCGCGGTCCTGGCCGTCGAGGATCTCGCCGAGCTCCAGCTCGCCGTCCTCGGCCTCCGAGGTCACGTCGAAGAACCCGGAGTCGAGCACCCGTACGCCCGGCACCTCGCGGCGGGGCAGGCCGGCCAGCGCGGCCAGGGCCCCGGCCGTCGCGGCGAACGGGGCGGCGGCGCCGTCGGCCGGGTCCTGCATGGTGATCGCCAGCGCGTCCGCCAGGGTGTAGACGGATCCCTGGGCGCTGCGCAGCCGGTAGGGGTGGTGGCTCATCTCGACCGACCCGACCAGCACGGGGGCGATCTGGCGCAGCTCCTCGGCGGTGGCGCCGCCGGCCAGCACCCGCGTGTTCCACAGGCCCGCCTCGCGGAAGGCGTCGAGCTCCTGCATCCGCCGTTCGGCCCGCTCGGCGTCGAACCTGGACCGCTCGGAGGCGTCGCCGTACTGCCTGAGCACGTTGAGCTGGGTGCGCAGGTGGGCCACCTCGGCGTCCAGCAGGTCGGTCGGCTCGGCCACGACCAGCCAGGCGAACGGCCGGGACATCAGCGTGACCAGCGTCGACTCGAACAGCGTGGGCCGTTTCAGCTCGTCGGGGTCGCCGCCGTACTCGCGCCGGCCGCCGAGCGGCGGCGCCTGGCGGCCCGGGCACGGCGTCCACACCAGGTCGGCCAGGTCGGCGAGGTACTCGTCGTCGAGCTCGACCCCGCGCGCGCCGCCCGGGAAGAGCAGCGGCTGCGGGCCGCCCGGCCGGCCGGGCGCGTCGTGCGCCCGGCGCGGCTGGCGCGGCGGTGACAGCGGCCCCGCGTTGGTGATCAGTTCGAGCGGCGCGCCGGAGCCCCGGGAGAGCCAGCCGATGACGAACGGCCGGTCGCGCTGCGCCGCCGAGAGCACGGCGGGCAGCACGGTGACGAAGTCCCACTCTGCCGACGAGCTACGCGAGGGTGCGGCGATCGACTGGATTCGGTACCAGGGACCGCTCAGCGACACACTCGACTGCATTTCATCCCCCCACAGACGGTTGTTAGTAAAACTCCGCCGCCCGTCAGCGCATCACCTCGACATTGACCATTTCATTGACCGTCATTGCCTGTCCTTGCGCCAGTCCAGGCGTGGCGGTGGTGGCCCGAGGTTGGGCGGGGGCTCCGCGTCGCCGCCGCCGTCGCCGTTGCCGCCGGCGCGTTCGACGGCGAGGCCGGATGCGCGGACGTCGTCCAGCTCGCCGAGCGTGGTCTTCGGGAAGGTCAGTATGGCCGGGTTCGCGTCGGCCAGGCGGACCCGTCTGCCGTCCGCGGTGGCGTCGGTGACGATCACGGACGTGGTGGGCAGCTGCTGGAGCTGGTGCGGCTCGACGAGGAACTCCCGCGAGCGCTGCAGCACCCGCTCCTTCTCGGAGATCTTGTCGGCGGTCCTGCCCCACTCGGTCGACTCGGTGATGTCCTCGGCCAGGTCGGCGTGGCTCTCGGCACGCTCCTCGGCGGAGTCCTCGAGCTGGTCGATGGTCGAGGTGTAGCCGCCGTCGAGGCCGGGCAGCGACTCGCTGATCGTCTCGGTGAGCTGGGCGAGCTCCAGCCGGTGCTCGGTGCCGACGTGCTCGCTGGCGACCCTGGCGTCCTCGGCGTTGCCCAGGCGCATGAAGGCGACCGCCGCGTGGCCCCTGCCGAGCCGCTCGCGGACGGTCGGGGTGAGCGACCGGTAGGTCAGCACGAGCCCGGTCTTGGAGGTCTCACAGGCGTCCATCAGCCGGTCGAGCACGTCCCCGCGGAGCTTGTCCGCGCCCGCCACGATGATCGTGTGGTACCAGGGCCGGTCGGAGGCGGGCGACTGGCGCAGGATGTGCGTCAGCGCGGTCGCGACGTACGTGCCGAGCACCCGGTTGCCGAACACGCCGGCCTGCCGGTCCATGCTGACGACCCGGAGCCTGGCGGGCGGCAGGCGGACGGCCTGCGTGCCGAGGGTCTCCAGCTTGCGCAGCTGCGACTCCAGCGCCCAGGCCCGCTCGATCACCACGCGGTCGCTCACCCCACGCCCGAACAGGGTGCCGATCCGCTCCAGCTGGGTGGCGGTGATCAGGCCGAACCGCAGGTCCTCACGCGGGTCGCCGACCTGGGCCAGCGCCCGGAGCGCGGCGGTGACCTGACTGATCGTGGCGTTCTCGCCGAGCACCTCCAGCACCCGCTCCAGGATGGCGTTGTCGAAGCTGAGGTCGCGGGTGCTGCGGTGCTCCTCGCTGACGCTGACCACGTGCGCGAGCACGTCGGCGAACGCCTCGGGCTTGAGCGTGGCGCCTAAGTCGAGCCTCGGCAGGTCGACCGGCAGCACCCAGACCAGCGGCTCGTCACCGCCCTTACGGGCCAGCTCGATCAGGTCCTTGGCGATCGCGCCCTCCGACAGGTCGAGCACCGTCAGGTGGCCGCCGCTGTAGAGGCGGGTGGCGCCGAGCAGGGTGATCAGCGCCGACCAGCCGGGCAGCGTGCCGCCGGCCACGTCGATGCGGTCGATGTCGTCGGGCACCGCGACGGCGTACCAGCTGAGCTGGCGGTCGTGGCGCTCCTTGACCTCCTGCCATTCGCGGTAGCGCTGCGCGTGCTCCTCCTGCGCGCGGAACAGCTCCTTGTCACGTTCCTGGCGCTGGCGGTCATCCCTCGCCTGCTGCTCGTGGACCCGGTGCTTCACCGCCCGGTCGCCCTGCAGCAGCGCGTAACTGCAGATGATCGCCACGCCGCCGGTCGCCAGCACGCCGATGAGCGCGAAGGACCAGCCTAGATAGCCGGTGAAGGCCAGCGTGAGCAGCAGCGTGGTGAGCATGAGCATGAACAGCCGGACCAGTCGTACCGGCCGGTTGAGCATGTCCTCCTGCAGGCGCTCGCGGCGCAGCAGTTCGCTCTGTTTCTCCGCGTCCGTGCCTCCCTTGCCGGGTTCGTTCTCCTCGGCAGGCGACGGCCGCTTCGGGGGAGGCCCCGGGTCGGGGTGCAGCAGGAGGTACTGCCAGCCCAGGTAGATGCGGTCCGCCTGCAGCTGTGCGTGGTCGGGATGCACGTCCGCCACGTGACCCCCTCCGGCTGCGCTGTGTCGTCAGTAGGGTCGGTGTCCCTCCGCTCCGTGACAGCGTATGAGCTACAACCCCTGCTGCGGCAGGGTTCTCGGCAATTCGACCAGCACAATGGGCGCATTGGGGTGAGTGGGACAAGCGTGACCTATTACCATCGATACCCATGACGGAACCCTCCGGTGACAGCGGCAAGCGAAGTCGCCCCGTAGCGGTACCCGTACTCGCCTTGGTGACCCTCACCGCCGTCGGCATCGCCGCTCTGCTGGGCGGCTTCGACGAGCGGCCCGCAGCCCCGCCGCCACGGCTCAAGGCCGGTCAGAGCCTGGACATGGGCAAGTTCGAGGCCCGGTTCATCGAGTCCAAGGTGACGACCGAGCCGGCCACGAGCCAGTTCACCGAGGACAAGCGCTTCCTCGACGTGGTGTTCAAGGTGACGAACAAGACCGACGAGACCCTTGTCGTGGGCAGCCCGCCGAACGACAAGAGCCCCGGCTACAGTTTCGGCGGGGCGCTGCTGAAGATGACCCCGCAGCTCAAGAGCGAGTTCGGCGGCCAGCTGTTCGTCCTGTCCAAGGACGTGAAGTCCAGCCAGCTGCATCCTGACGTCCCCGCCACCGTGATCGCCCGCTACGAGCTGGAGGGTACGACCACGCCGCCCGAGCAGGTGACCTACGACGTGGGCGCGTACGAGGAGACGGAGAACCCGCTGACCGGCGTCGTGACCTGGCTGCTGCCGTCCGAGGGGGGCTTCGTCGGCAAGGCGGCGGTGAAGAAGGTGGCCGCGACCGTCACCCTGCCGGTGAAGCAGGAAGGGACGTCATGACGGCCACCGACGAGGAGCGTTCCGCGCCTCCGCGCCGCGCCCGCCGGGAGCCGCCCCGCCGCCGGGCGGCCGTCACGGTGCTCAACACCCTGGTCGGCCTGCTCCTGGTCGCCGGGGCCGTGGCCGTACAGTCGCTGGAGCTGTCCCAGGCGGAGAAGGACGCGCCGATCACCTACGTGGGCGCGAAGGACGCGGCGGTGGACGCCGGCCGGTTCTCGGTACGGGTGAAGAAGGTGTCCACGGCCAGGGCGGTCAAGTCCGGGGACGAGGTCGTGCCGACCGAGCAGGTGTTCCTGGTGATCGAGGCGGAGGCCACCGTGCCGCAGAAGCCGGTGCACCTGGCGCCGCCCACCCTGCTCGCCGCCGACGGCAAGAAGTTCGTCGCCACCGACAAGGTGGACAAGACCCTGACGCTGGCCAACCCGTGGATCCAGCCGGGGTGGTGGGCGTCGGGCAGGTTCTTCTTCGAGGTGCCGCCCGGCGCGCTGCTCGGGGCGCAGGCCGTGTTCAAGCTGCCCACCGGCGGCCTCTACGCCGAGCCGCTGCCGCCGGAGGCACAGGTCGACCTCGGTATCGACACGGCCATCGCCAAGCAGCTCAGCTCCGCGCCCGCGGACGTCGTCGACCTGGACGAGAAGAAGTAGGCCATGAGCACGAACGACCCGGACCGCGACTGGTTCGCCCCGCCGCCGAGCCAGCCCACCCAGCCGCCGCAACCCACGCCGCCACCGCAGGGCGCGCCGCCACCCCAGGGTGCGCCTTCAGATCGGGGCACGCCGCCTCAGGGGCCACAGCGGCCTCAGCCGCCTCTGGCGCCGGCTCGGCCGCGCCGGGGGCAGCGGCAGCCCTTCTCGCCCGGTGCGCCGCCGCCCCGGCCGCGCCGGGGCACTGCGCCGTTCCCGGACCAGCAGGTGTGGCCGCCGCCGCAGAGCCGGTCGGTCAGCACCGCGACGCAGCCGATCCCGGTCATCCCGAGCGCCGGGCCGCTACCTCCCTCGACGCCACCGCCTCCCCCTCCCGCCGAAGACGCACCGCCGTCCGTACCGACGCCTCCACCCGCAGCCGCCGCGGCGGCTGTGCGGCCGCGGCGCCGGCGGGGGCGGACGCTGCTGCTGGGCGTCGGCGCGGTGGTCGTGTTCACCCTGGGCATGGGCCTGCCGACGGCCGACCGCTACCTGTTCTACAAGAGCGGGCAGCCGAGCGAGACCGTCCACGTGGTGCCGGTCGGGCAGCAGGTGACGTACGAGCACGTGACCTGGCTGGCGGTGATCAAGCCGACGCCGCCGCCGGCGGGCACCACGCACACCACCCCCGACAAGCAGTGGCTCAAGATCACTGTGACCCGCAAGGCCGCCGACGAGACCGGCACCCTGCTCACCGGCAGGCCCGAGCTGACCGTACGGGACAAGTCCCAGCGCACCTGGCAGGTGGAGATCGTCGAGGACAACCTGCCCACCGACAAGCACGAGGTGCACCGGGCGTACGACTACTCCGCGCTGGCCGTGGTGCCCAAGGCGGTGGCCGGCGAGGTGGAGCTGCACCTGGAGCCGAACATCACCTACCGCTCGGACACGCCCACCGAGAAGCTCCTGCAAGTCACGCCGGAGGACGAGGAGAAGGCCGCCAGGAACGACGTCCTGATCTTCAGGCGCTGACGCCCCGAGGCGGCGCTGTCCTCAGGCGGTGATGACCTCGCCTCGCAGGCGTGCCCTGGTGGCGGCGATGTCGAACGCGGCGGCCAGCACGCTGAAGGACAGGGCGGTCACCAGGAGGTCCAGGACGAACGCCACGGGATGGCTGACGAACAGCCACATGAACGGCACGTCCGAGCCGATCAGGGTGTAGATGGCCCGGCTCGCGTAGTCGGCGCCCACGTGGAGGCCGGTGTACAGCAGGCACACGAGGCCGAACAGCGTCGCGCCGCCCTTCACCGTGATCCTGAAGGCGTTGACCACGGGCACCCACCGCTCCATGAAACCGCCCACGACCCGGTCCACGGCCCGCTGGGTGATCGAGTGGCTGCCCTCCAGCTTGTCGACGCCCTTCTCCAGCCCGGTGCCGCGCACGGCCCTGCGCACATCGTCCACGGAGGCGCCGAAGACCAGCACGGCGACCGCCAGCCAGGTGAGCGGCACGGCGAGCGCGTCCACCGCGTACGGCCACACCTCGGCGACCCAGCCCCAGAACGCCTCCCAGCCGGGGATGCCCGCCTTGGCCTGCTCCCAGGTGCTCTGGACGCCGCCCACGATGGCGCGCTGACCGGTCCAGTCGCCCCGGAGCGCCGAGAGGTTGTAGAGGGCGTTCAGCGCGCAGAACACGAAGGAGAACTCCGCGAAGGCGGCGGCGACGCCGGAGAACCCGCCCTTGCCGTTCTCCACCATGCGCGCGAACAGCACGCGTAACCCGAAGGTGACGGCCATGGCCGCGAGCGAGACCCGCCAGTCCAGACTGACCAGGCCCACGCCGTACGTGACCGCCTCGTCGGTGCCGTTGGCGATGTTGTTCAGGATGGGTGTGTAGAAGTTGTCGTCGAGGTTGTGCAGCAGGTCCATCTGCTGGAAGTCGGCCGCGTCCTCGATGTGCAGCGACCAGGCCATGTAGATGACCGCGAAGGCCGGCGCGATCCGGTTGAGCGAACGCCACAGCTTCTCCGGCTGCTGCCCGTCCGCCTCGCGCGCCCGGGTCTCCCAGAGCACCCGGCGCAGCGACAGGAACATGCCCGTGACCATCGTCATCGAGATCAGGATCACCACGGTCAGCAGCACGTAGGCGGCGACCAGGCGGGCCTGGTAGAAATCGCCGTGCTGGATCTCCGAGGCCAGGTAGAGGGTGGCCCAGCGGGCCAGCTCACCCGCCGAGAACCAGAGGATCAGCGGCAGCGCGCAGCGCCCCGCGAGCCTGAGGGCATGCAGGGGCAACGAGAAGGGGGACGGCATCTGCTGAGCCGGTGCGGGCCCAGGTCGGGGCGGTGCCATCACACCTGACGATCCGGACATCTGCTGAATCGTATCGGTCTGTCCCACCTCGCGCAGCCGCACCACTCGGCTGGACTCGGCTCTCCCGCTCGCGCAGCCACACCGCTCGGCTGGACGCGGCTCTCCCGCCTCGCGCAGCCACACCTCTCGGCTAAGCGCGACTTTCCAGCCGCCGGGCCAGCTCCACCAGCTCCGGCAGGCGCAGCACCCGACCCCCCGCGCCCGGCAGCGGCACGTGCAGCGGCTCGGTCCAGCGTGCCGGGATCGCCGCGAAACCGTAGAACGCCCCGACCAGGCCACCGGTCACCGCGCCCACGGTGTCGGTGTCGCCGCCCAGGTCGACCGCGACCCGCAGCGCCTCCGCCGGCCCCGAGGTGGTACGCAGCGCCCACACGGCCGAGCCGAGACAGGGCCAGATCGCGCCGTTGAACTCGGTGGCCTGGTCAGGGTGCCAGCTCGGCGCCAGCACCACGGCATAGCGCTCCCGGTACTGCGCGGGGATCTGGGCGAGGACGGCGGGCACGGCCTCGACGGGATCGCCGCCGTCGAGCGCCACCCGCAGCAGCTCGTGGTAGACGGCCGTGCCCTCCCAGGCGGCCGGGTCGCCGTGGGTCAGCGCCGCGATGCGCCGGGCGGCGTCCATGGTCGCCGCACGCCCGTCGGCGGCGAAGTAGACGGCCGAGGTGGTGGCCCGCATGAGCGAGCCGTTGCCGGCGGCGCGCCGGGTGCTCTGGAAGTGGAAGCCCGCCGCCAGATCCCACGGCATGCCGTTGGTGAGCACCTCCTCGGTCTGCAGGCCGATGTCCTTGGGCTCGTCGGCGGCCCACCGCTGGAACCGGGCGAAGACGTCGGGCAGGTCCAGCCCGCCCCGCTCCAGCAGCGACTCGGCCAGGTGCACGGCCATCTGGGTGTCGTCGGTGGCCTCTCCGGGGTCCCAGCCGCCGCCACCGCACATCTCCCCGTCTCCTCCGGAGGAGACGGGGAACCGGCCGCTGAACGCGCCGGCGGCCCCGAACTCGAACGGGGCTCCCAGCGCGTCGCCCACGGCCGACCCCACGACCGCGCCGACGGCACGTTGAGTACGGTCCATCTCTGCAGCGTATCGGCGCCCCATACCGTGATGAACGCCGCGCTATGCCACCTGACCAGGTTCGCAGGTGCGGCAGGGGCGGTAGCCGGCCGTGCGGGCCTGGGCGAGGGTCCGGAAGCCGTGGCGGTGGGCCGGGGTGATGCGGCGGGCGTTTCTGCAGGTCGGGAAGCAGACTACGCCGGTGGTGTCGCTGCCCAGGTAGAAGACCCGCTCGCGGGCCAGGGCGCGGAGACGGTCGAGGTCCACGCCCTCCGCCGCGAGGAGCCGTTCCTTGACGGCCGGGCCGAAGACGTACTCGCCCACTCCTCCGTCGGAGCGGGTCACCCGGTGACAGGGGATGAGGAGCGGCACCGGGTTGCCGCCCAGGGCCGTCCCCACCGCGCGCACCGCCCTGGGCCGGCCGATCCGCTCGGCGATCCAGGCGTAGGGGCGTACCTCGCCTCTGGGGATGGCGCGGGCGGCGAGGAGCACGTCGCGCTGGAAGTCGCTCAGGCCACGCAGGTCCAGGCGCAACCCCGAGGAGCGGCCGGTGCGCAGGGCCGGTACCAGTCCGGCCGGCGGCTTGGCGGTGGGCAGCAGCGGGCGGCCGAACCGCTTCCTGAACGACTCGGCGAACCCCTCCACGGGCTCGTGCACGTACACGATCCCCTGGTCGGTGAAGGCCACGTCTAGCTCCCCGATCGGCCCCGGCACCCGTACCCAGCGCGCCGCGATCCGGTCGAGCAGTCCGTCAGGCGCATCGGTGACCAACGCCGCCAGCCCGGCGAGCAGCGGGTCCCGCCCCTGACCGGTCGAAGGGTCCGGGGTTGTCGGTCGCGGGGTCATTGGGCGCCTCCCAGTGCGCGCAGCCGCTTCAGGCCGCGCGAGATGTGCGACTTCACGGTCCCCTGCGGGATCTTGAGCACCGCGGCGATCTCACTCACCGGCAGGTCGACGACGTGCCGGAGGACGACCGCCGCCCGCTGCTCGGCCGGCAGCCGGCCGAGCAGCGCCTGGAGTTCGTCGCCCGTCTCGTGGCGCGCGGCCGTGTCCTCGACGCTCTCGCGGGGGTCGGCCGTCTCGACGGGCACCTCGCGAAGGTCGGGGGGCGGTTTGCGGGATCTGGTCCTGGCGCAGTTGCGCCAGAGGTTCATCAGAATCGTCATGAGCCAGGCCCTCGGCTGCAGCCCGGCGATGCGATCGCGATCGTATCCGGCCAGCGCCCGGTAGGCCCGCAGGAACGCCTCCGCGGTCAGGTCCTCCGCGTCGGCCCACCGGCCGCTGAGACGCAGCGCGGTGGTGAACACGAGCCCGCGGTGCGCGGCGAACAGCTCGGCGAACCCCTCGTCGAGGTCGTCCAGCAGCGCCTTGCGCACGGGATCGAGACAGTCCATGTGACTCACACCCGATACAACACCGCGAGCCCCGACCTCGTTGCACGCGAAAGGCCCGCGTCCGGAGGACGCGGGCCTTTCGAGCAGACGTTGGACCGCTCAGACCGCCACGGCCAGCTCGGACACTTCGCCGATCCTGGCCGCCACCTGGATGTCCCTGGTGACGCCGCCGCCCGCGATGATGCGGACGGTCCAGTCGCCGGGGCCGGCGAAGAAGCGGAAGACGCCCTCGTCGGACACGACCACCTCGCCGGTGAACTCACCGGTGTGGTCCAGCAGCCGCGCGTAGGCGGTGCCGGCACCGGTCACCCGGCCCTGGATCACGGCCTGGTTGGAAAGATCGATTCCGGTCGGCAGCGCGATCGTCTGCTCCGGTGCTCCGCAACCCTGTGCAGTCATCAGCGGGCCTCTCCCAGCTCGATCGGCACGCCCACGAGCGAGCCGTATTCGGTCCATGAACCGTCGTAGTTGGTCACGTTCGCCTGGTCGAGCAGCTCGTGCAGCACGAACCAGGTGTGCGCGGAACGCTCGCCGATGCGGCAGTAGGCGATCGTGTCCTTGGCGAAGTCGACGCCCGCCTCCTCGTAGAGGCTGCGCAGCTCGTCGTCCGATTTGAAGGTGCCGTCGTCGTTGGCCGACTTGGACCACGGGATGTTGCGGGCGGTGGGCACGTGGCCGCCGCGCTGCGCGGACTCCTGCGGCAGGTGGGCCGGGGCGAGCAGCTTGCCGGTGAACTCGTCGGGCGAGCGCACGTCGACCAGGTTGAGCTTGCCGATCGCGGCCACCACGTCGTCGCGGAAGGAGCGGATGCTGGTGTCCTCGGCGGACACGACGTACTGGGTCTTGTCGAGCTGCGGCACGTCCTTGACCAGCTGGCGGGAGTCGAGCTCCCACTTCTTGCGGCCACCGTCGAGCAGCTTCACCTGGTCGTGGCCGTACAGCTTGAAGTACCAGTAGGCGTAGGCGGCGAACCAGTTGTTGTTGCCGCCGTAGAGGACGACGGTGTCGTCGTTGGAGATGCCACGCTCGGAGAGCAGGGCCTCGAAGCCGGTCTTGTCGACGAAGTCGCGGCGGACCGGGTCCTGCAGGTCCTGCTTCCAGTCGATCTTCACGGCACCACGGATGTGGCCCTTGTCATAGGCGCTGGTGTCCTCGTCGACCTCGACGAGCACGATTCCGGGGGTGTCGAGGTTGGCCTCGACCCAGTCGGCATCTACCAGGACGGCAGAGCGGCTCATTGGGAAACCTCCATTTTGGCGGCGGGCAGTAGACGGCGAATCAGCAGGTACATCTCGCAGCCAAGGCAGAATCCGAAGGCTGCGTTGAGGAATGCGGCGAGGAGAGCCGCAGCCGTGGCCACCATGGCCAGTGGCGTGATCCCCGCGGCGTATCCGGCCAGCCCCGCGACCGCGAAGACGAGCCCGACCGCCTGTGCGAAGCGCGGCGGACGAGCGTCCTCGGTCTCCTTCGGGGCGCTCTTGACGAGCGCCTTGAAGAGCAGTGAGTACGGTGAGCGGCCGATCGTGCCGAGTGCGAACACCACCGCCTGGGCGGCGAGCAGCCAAGCGCTGCCCGTCACCAGGACGAGGGCGAGGATCACGGTGGTCAGGGCCGCGCCGAAGCGCAACGCTCTAGGGTCAGTACGCATCGTGGGATGCTCCCTGAAGGGGTCGGATGGGGGCGGATCGGAGTCCGCGCGAGACCGTCCTCAGGCAGCGCGACAGAGCGCGGTGGCTACGCGGCAGAAATCAACCGCGCGCCGCTTCGTCAGCAGCTCTGTCGATGGGTTCATGATGATGACAGTACTCGTCGTCTCGCCATCTGTCACATCTCGTCCGAGTCCTGAGACGCCCCATGAGACGGGTCGTACGGACGGTCCTGCCCGGGGGCGGCGGGCACCGCCCGGCCGAGCACGTTCAGGACGTCGGCCTTGCGCGGCTGACCTGAGGCTTTCTTCAGGATATTTCCGGAACTGTCGAGGACGAAGACCGTCGGCGTGCGCATCACGTCGAGCCGTCGCACCAGGTCCAGCCGGGACTCGGCGTCGACCTCCACGTGCGCGACCCCCGGCACCAGCTCGCTCACCTCGGCCAGCACCCGGCGTGTCGCCCGGCACGGCTGGCAGAAAGCGGTGGAGAACTGCACCAACGTGGCCCGCTCCCCCAGCGGCGACCCCAGGTCACCCCCGGTGAGCCGACCCACCGAGCCGCTCGCCATCCCCTCACCATCCTCCTCGGCCGGCACCTCCACAGAAGATCCCGCCGACCCGCCCGACGACCTCGCCCGACCGGCGAAATCACGCATCCGCCCGTCGCGGAGCAGTCGT
Organism: Nonomuraea glycinis; assembly: GCF_035920485.1. Classification (GTDB taxonomy): domain Bacteria; phylum Actinomycetota; class Actinomycetes; order Streptosporangiales; family Streptosporangiaceae; genus Nonomuraea; species Nonomuraea glycinis. The sequence goes on along the minus strand of NZ_CP109166.1, from coordinate 3,842,034 downwards.
ACCAGCCCGATCACCGACCCCAGCGCCAGTGTCGCGAGCACCACCCACAAACCCGTCACCCCCGGTGCAACCACCCAGAGCGCCGATTACTTCCGCACCGGCACCGTGACGAGCGTCTTCCCGGTCGCGTCGACGACCTCGAACCGGACGATGGACGCCATCGGGATCCGGGTCTCGCGCGGGAAGACCGCCTTGTCCTCGTAGGTCTTGCGGTCGATGGTCCACGACTGGGTGTGCTCCCGCTCGCCGTCCGCGCCGACGACCAGGAGCCGGCAGGTCGTGCCCACGGGTATCCCGGCGATCCGGACCAGGAGGTTCGTCCCGCCGTTCACCGGGCTCGCCGACACCGTGGCGCGGTAGCCGGCGGCCTCGTCGGCTCCGGCGAACTCCTCGCCCTCCACCGTCTTCAGCAAACTGGGCGCTCGGGACGGAGTCGGAGTCGGAGTCGGACGGGCCATTCTCTCCTCGGCCGCCGACTCGCTCGCGTCGCCGGCCTCGTTCCCGTCACTCACGTCGCTCCTGGCGCTCCCGTCGCTCCTGGCGCTGTCCGAGGCGACGTAGGGCGCGTTCTCCCGCAGAGGGCTGTCGGCCACCGGCGCCGAAACGGCGGTCTGCCCGGCCCCCTGCTGCTGGGCGACGGTCCACACTGTGCCGCCGACCACCAGCACCGCGGCGGAGGCCGCCACGGCCACCAGCAGCCGACCGCGCCGGTGCCGCCTGGCGCGGTCCCGCAGCAGCCGATCGAGCACCTGCCGCGGCGGGCTGGCCACCAGCGCGACGTCCGCCTCCGAGACCTTGCCCAGGAACCCCGCGACCCCTTCGAGGTCCAGCAGCTCCGCGCCGCACTCCTCGCAGGTGGCCAGGTGGGTGTCGATCTCCTCCGCCTCTTCGGGCTCCAGCGCGCCGAGCGCGTGCGCGCCCAGCGCCAGCCGGATCTCCTCGCATGTCATCACGGCGCCAGCCCCCGCTCCTGCAGCGCGAGCTTGAGCGCCCGCAGCGCGTAGTAGGTGCGCGACTTGACGGTGCCCGGCGGGATGCCGAGCTTCGCCGACGCCTCCCTCACCGATCTCCCCCGGTAGTAGACCTCCATGAGCACGTCGCGATGCTCGGGCCGTAAAGCCGCGAGCGCCTCCGCCACGGCCCACGACTCGACCGCGCGCTCCAGTTCGTCGTCGGCGGGCAGCACGGCCAGCGCCTCGTCACCGATCTCCGGTGGCCGCGCCTTCCGTGCCCGGTGCTGGTCGACGACGATGTTGCGCGCCACTGTGAACAGCCACGCGCGGATGGGGCGGTCGGCGAGCGCCTCAGGATGCCGCCAGGCCCGCAGCAGCGTCTCCTGCACGACGTCCTCCGCCCGTCCCGAGTCACCCGTCAGCCGCAGCACGTATCCGTACAGTGGCCCCGCGTGCTCGTCGAACAGGGTCCTCACGAGTTCCTCGTCGGCGGTCTCGGCTGGGCTCACACCTCCATGACGTACGGCGGGACGTCCCGGTTCGATGTCGGCCACGTCATCCACGCAACGGCACGTCAGACGCCTCGGCGGAGAACTGCAGACCGTCGGCCACGTTCTTCACCCCGGTCACCTTCACGTCGAAGGGCAGCTTGCCCTTGAACGGGATGGTGTAGTTGACGAACCCCGCGACCTGGTCGGGCACTCCCTTGATCTTCTCCGCCTGGAGCCTGATGCCGCCGTCGACCAGCTGAACCCGCATCTCCGCCTCGAACTTCACCTTGTTCGCGCCCACCGTCAGCTCGCCGGAGGCCACGAGCCGCTCGCCGTTCCCGGTGATCTTCACGCCCTTCGGGGCGTGCGCGTCGATCGTCGCCCTGCTCAGCGTGCCCTGTACGGTCAGCCGCTCGGCCACGATGTCGGCCCGGTTCTGCAGGACGTCGGCCAGCGGAGCGGTGACGCCGTAGGCGACGCCGCGCAGGCCGCTGACGGGCACGGCGCCGTAGCGGACCGTGCCGAGATCGAAGCGCACCTCCGGATAGTGGCCGGAGATGGCCTGGGTGAGGAAGGGGATGCTCTCGATGGTGACGGTGGGGGGGCTGTCGAGGTCGGCCGAGGCCGCGATCCTGTTGGCGAGGTCACGTTGCACGCCGGCGACGGCGACACGGTCGACGACGACGAGCAGGACGATCAACACCATCAGGAATACGGCCAGCTTGCGCATCAGGCTCCCTGTCTCATGCGGGGGTCATGAGCTTATCGATCAGACTTAGGCCTCATTCCCCACCAAAGCTGCCGTTTCACCCGCCCGCGAACGGCGGCAGCACCTCGACCGTCACCCCGTGGCCGAGAATCACCTCGTCATGCGGCCGTTTACCCACCGGAGAACCGTCGATCAGAAACGAAGATCTGGCCACGACACGCGCAAGCTCTGGACGGTTTTGTGTGATTTGCGTCATGAGTTCGCCCAGTGTGGCGGCCTCGAACGACTCTTCGGCGACTCCGGCCGCTTCCTTCGCCGCCGCCCAATATCGCACTTTTCCCATGGCCATGGGCTCCTCACCTCGTTCAGGAACCATTGTGCGCCGCGATTAACCTCGCCGTATCACGGTATGTGCCGTTCACTTGGTGGACGCGCAATGGACTTCGGTTACGCGTGGGATATCCTCGCCTACGGGACCTGGGCGATGTAGCCCCCGGGTCCTTGCGTGTTTGAGGAGGCCGATATGAGCAACCTGCTCCTGCTGACCAACGCCCTCGAGCCGTCCGCTGAGGTGCTACCGGCGCTGGGGTTGCTGCTCCACTCGGTCCGCGTCTCACCGGCTGAGGCGTCCGCGCTCATCGACGCGCCACCCGCCGACGCCGTCCTGGTCGACGCCCGTAAGGAGTTGGCCCACGCCAAGAGCCTGTGCCGGCTGATCCGTACCACCGGCATCGACTGTCCTTTGCTGGTGATCGTCACCGAGGGCGGGCTGGCGGCGATGACCGCCGAGTGGGGGGCCGACGACGTGCTGCTCGACAGCGCGGGCCCGGCCGAGGTGGAGGCGCGCCTGCGGATGGCCATCGGCCGCATCTCCCAGGCGGCCACGGAGGACGTGCCCGACGAGATCCGCAGCGGTGACCTGTCGATCGACGAGGCGACCTACACCGCCCGGCTGCGCGGCAGGGTGCTCGACCTGACGTTCAAGGAGTTCGAGCTGCTCAAATACCTCGCCCAGCACCCCGGCCGGGTGTTCACCCGCGCCCAGTTGCTGCAGGAGGTGTGGGGCTACGACTACTTCGGCGGCACCAGGACTGTGGACGTGCACGTGCGGCGGCTGCGCGCCAAGCTGGGGACGGAGTACGAAGCCCTCATCGGCACCGTACGCAACGTCGGCTACCGGTTCGTGCCCGACCGTGCCGAGCAGGCGCACGTCTAGATCTGACACGTCGCCGTCCCAGGTGGGTAGGGGCCCCTGGTGACGGGAGGTGCGGCAGATGGCCGTCGAGATCTCGGGGCAGTTGACGATGCCCGATCAGGCGCGCGGCGTGGTGCTGTTCGCGCACGGCAGCGGGAGCGGCAGCCGTAGCCCGCGCAACCGTTACGTGGCCGGCGTGCTCAACGAGGCGGGGCTGGGCACGCTGCTGTTCGACCTGCTGACGCCGGCGGAGGAAGCGGACCGGGCCAACGTGTTCGACATCGAACTACTGGCCGGGCGGCTGCTCCAGGCGACGGAGCGGATACGGGAAGAGCCCGCGACGGCGGGGCTGCCGATCGGCTACTTCGGCGCCAGCACCGGCGCCGCCGCCGCGTTGTGGGCGGCGGCCGAGCCGGGCGGGGACGTCGCCGCGATCGTCTCCAGGGGCGGACGGCCCGACCTGGCCGGGGCACGACTGGCGGACGTACGAGCGCCCACGCTGCTCATCGTCGGCGGCCACGACGAGCAGGTGGTGGAGCTCAACCAGGAGGCGCGGCGGCGGCTACGCTGCGCGAGTCAGCTGGAGATCGTGCCGGGGGCCACCCACCTGTTCGAGGAGCCGGGTGCGCTGGACAGCGTCGCCGAGCTCGCCCGCGACTGGTTCACCGCGCACCTTTGAACTCCTGTACGGCGGCCGGGCTCCACGTGTACTCCAGCATGTCCAGCTCGAACCCCGCGTGGAAGCGCTCGACGTACGCCCTGCTCGTGCTGCCGCCCATGCGCTCGTAGAAGGCCCGCGCCGGGGTGTTGTCCCGCAGCACCTCCAGGTAGACGGGCTGGTCCGGATGGTGCTCGGCCGCCCAGCCGAGGCCGCGAACCATCAGGCGGCGGCCTATGCCCGAGCGCTTGCTGCCGGGCCGTACGTGCAGGTTGTCGAGCAGGATCCGGTCGTCCCGCTGCGGGGTGAGGTAGGCGAAGGCGGTGACGGCCTGGTCGCTGCCCTCGGCGACCAGGAGGCAGGAGGGCGGCCCGCCGTTCAGATATCGCTCGCTGTCGATCCTGGCCTGCCACAGCTCCAGGTTGATCGCGAGCAGCGGGCCGTCGAGATAGTCGGCGGGCATGATGCCGGCATAGGCCGTCCGCCAGCTCTCGGTGTGCAGCTCCGCGATCGATTCCACATCGTCAGCGGCGCCTGGTCGGATGGTCACGAACGCCGAGGTTACCCCTGGGGCGCCCTGCGCCTGTCCGCCAGCCGCTTCCACACGAAGACCGCGACGGCCAGGAGCACCAGCCCGATCACGACGTACGTGATGACGCCGACGTAGGTCTCCACCAGCGACCACTGCTCGCCGAGCAGGTAGCCGCCCATGACCAGCAACGTGTTCCACAGGAAGCTGCCCATCGCGGTGAACACCACGAACGGCAACAGCGGCATGCGCTCCACCCCAGCCGGGATGGAGATGAGACTCCGGAAGATCGGGATCATGCGCCCGAAGAAGACCGTCTTGCGGCCGTGGTCGGCGAACCAGGCCTCGGTCTTCCGTACGTCCTCGGTCTTGACCAGCGGAACCTTGGCGACCAGGGCGTGCATGCGCTCGCGGCCCAGCAGCGCGCCGAGACCGTACAGCGCCAGCGCCCCGACCACCGAGCCCACCGTCGTCCAGAGCAGCACCTGCCACAGGACCAGCTCGCCCTTGCTCACCGTGAACCCCGCCAGGGGCAGGATGACCTCGCTGGGCAGCGGAGGGAACAGGTTCTCCAACGCGACCGCGAGGCCCGCGCCAGGAGCGCCCAGCGTCTCCATCAGCCCTGTCGCCCACTCGGCGATCCCGCCAAGACCGCTGGATGCCATCGCCGTCCTCTCGTCGCTCGTATCTCTAGCCCGTACCGGCCCATCTATGCCTGCGCGCCCCTCATTGGTCGCGAAGTGCCCCATCCGCCTGCGACATCTCTGGCGAAGGAACCTTGTGGCAACCCGCTATGCAGGTACCCGGGCGTAGTGGTGTGAGATCGGATCCGCACCCAAATGCGGATCGAGGAGATGGAATGCCCCAGTTCCGAGTGCTTCGCACCTATGACGTGGCTCGGGTGGCCGTTTTCGCCGCCCTCATCGCCGCGCTCGGTCTGCCCGGCGCGCTGAACGTCTTCGGCAGCGCGGTGCCGATCACCCTCCAGACGCTGGGCGTCATGCTGGCCGGCGCCATCCTCGGCTCCTGGCGGGGCGCCCTCGCTGTGGCCGTGCTGCTCGCGCTGGTGGCGGTGGGGCTGCCGCTGCTGGCCGGTGGGCGGGGCGGGCTGGGGGCGTTCGCGCTGCCGTCGGTGGGCTTCCTGCTGGGCTGGCTGCCCGGCGCGGCCCTCACCGGCTGGATCGTCGAGCGGGGCGGCCACAGCCCGAGCTTCGTCCGGCTGCTGGTAGCCTGCCTGGCCGGTGGCATCGGGGCGGTCTACCTGGTCGGAGTGCCCCTGTGGGCGGCCGTCGGCGGGATCACGCTGAACCAGGCCGCTTTGGGGACGGCGGCCTTCCTCCCCGGCGACCTCGCGAAGGCGGTGCTCGCCACGATCGTGGCCAGAGGAACGCAGCGGGCCTACCCCGCCGCGGTCCCGGCCGTGCACCTCAGAGCCGGCAAGGAGGACTGAACCGGGCATGCCAGTCGCAGCACAGGTCATGCGGCACGCCGCCACCCATCCCGACCGCCCCGCGGTGCGCGGCCCCCGGGAGGAGCTGAGCTACGCCACCTTCGCCCGCCGAATCCAGCACACGGCCGCCCACCTCGCCGCCCATCTCCCCGTCCGAGGCGCACTGGCGGCGATCACCCTGACCGACCCGGTGGACCAACTCACCGCCGCCCTCGCCCTCGACCTTCTCGGCACCACCCCCCTCCTGCACGCCCCCGCCGGCACCCACCACCCCATGCCGAGCCGCACAACACCGCTGAACTCCCCCACCCACACCCACCGGCCCGTACCCGACGACACACCGCCGCTGGACGGTCCCAGCCGGGCCACCCCCCTCGGAGGGTCGCCGGACGATCCTGCGCTGGTCGAGCTGATCATCGACGCGCTGCCTTCCGGACCGGCGGGCCGGGGCGTGCCGATGCACCGGCCTGAACCTGGCGATCTGGCCTGGGCCTGCTTCAGCTCCGGCAGCACCGGCCGCCCGCGCGCCGTCGTCCGCACCCGCGCCTCGTGGACCGGCTCGTTCGCGCCGCTCAGCGAGCTCACCGGGATCGGCGCCGGCGACGTCGTGCTGGTGCCCGGTCCCCTGCACTCTTCTCTGTACGGGTTCGCCGCCGTACACGCGCTGGCCGTCGGCGCGACGGTCCTGGCGCCGGGTCGCTGGTCCCCCGGCTCCCTGCCGTACCTGCTGCGCCGGGCGACCGCCGTACACCTGGTGCCGCACAACCTGCCCGCCCTCCTGGAGGCGCTGCCCGAGGGCGCCCCTCTGCGTACGGCGGTGGTCGGCGGCGCCGCCCTGGCTCCCGGGCTGCGTGAGCGCGCGGTGGCGGCAGGCGTACACGTGGTGGCTTACTACGGCGCCACCGAGCTGTCCTTCGTAGCCGTGGACACCGACGGTCGCGGTCTCCTGCCGTTCCCCGGCGTGGAGATCGAGGTCAGGACACCGCCCGGCCGGCGGCTCGGTGAGGTGTGGGCGCGCTCGCCGTGGCCGGCCGAGGGCTACCTGGCCGGGGCGGCGGGTCCGCTGCTGGTCGACGGCGACGGCTGGATGAGTGTCGGCGACGTGGCCGCCCCCTACCTGCCCGGCGAGGCGTTGCGGCTGCGGGGGCGGGGTGGTGGCGCGATCCAGACGGGGGGAGCCACGGTCGTGCCGGAGGACGTGGAGGACGTGTTCAGGAGCGTGGCGGGCGTCGGCGACATCGTGGTGGTCGGCTCACCGCACCCGGACCTGGGCGCGGTCGTCACCGCGATCGTGGAGGTGGGCGCCGGAGGCCCGCCCGCGAGGTCCGCTCTGGAGGCGATCGCGCGCGGCGGCCTGGACGTGGCGCAGCGACCCCGCCGCTGGTACGCGATGGAGGACCTGCCGCGCACCTCGTCGGGCAAGCCCGCACGCGGCCTCGTCGCCGCCCGCCTCGCCAACGGCGACCCCGACCTGCGCAGGCTGACATGACCGGCGACATGCCCGTTGTCGTGGCTGCCAGGAGGACCGCGATCGGCACTGCGGGGCATGCGTTCAAGCTGGAGACGGTCGACCGGCTGGCTTCGCCTGTCATCGCGGCGCTGGTGCGTGACGTGGCGTGCCTTGGGGTGCCTGTCGACGATGTGGTGCTGGGCAACTGCATGGGGCCGGGCGGGAACGTGGCGCGGGTCTCGGCGCTCGGGGCAGGGCTGGACCCGTCCGTGCCGGGGCTCACGATCGACCGGCAGTGCGGGAGCGGGCTGGCGGCCGTCCTCCTCGCCGGGCAGGCCGTACGGAGTGGCGAGATGGAGCTGGTCATCGCCGGTGGGGCCGAGAGCGCGTCCACCGCGCCGGTGCGCGCGCATCGCGGCGGTGAGCCGTACGAGCGGGCGGCCTTCACCCCGGCGGGGCATCCGGACCCGGACATGGGGGCGGCGGCCGAGGCACTCGGCGTGGCGCGCGGCGTGGCGCGGGAGCGGCAGGACCACTACGCGTGCGCCGGCCACGCCAAGGCGGTGGCGGCTCGTGCGGCGGGCCGGTTCGATGAGGAGATCGTCCCGGTGGCGGGCCGCGACCGGGATCAGCGGCCGCGGCCGCTGCGGCCGGCGTCACTGGCGCGGCTGCCGGGGGCGTTCGTCGCCGGGGGCGCGGTGACCGCGGGCAACTCGGCCCCGAACAGCGACGGCGCGGCGGCGGTCGCCGTGCTGCCCGAGCGGTTGCGGGGTGGGCTGCCCGGTCTGCGGCTGGTGGCGGGCGCGGTGGTGGGCTGTGATCCGGAGCTGCCCGGCTGGGGGCCGGTACCCGCGGTGAGGCGCCTGCTGGAACGTACCGGAGTGAGCATGGAGCGGATCGAGGCGGTGGAGATCGTGGAGGCGTTCGCGGCGCAGACGCTGGCGGTGACCGACGCGCTCGGGCTCGACCCGCTGGGCGCGGACGGCGCGCGGGTGTGCGGCGACGGCGGGGCGCTCGCGCTCGGACACCCGTGGGGGGCGAGCGGTGCGGTGGTGGTGACGCGGCTGTTCAGCCGGCTCGTTCGCGGGGGCGCGCCGAAGGGCACGCTGGGGTTGGCGACGGCGGCGGTCGGCGGCGGCCTCGGCGTCGCAGCCCTGTTCGAGGTGGCCTGAGTGATCGAGCTGACAGACGTACGGCTTTCGGGGTGGCCTGAGTGATCGAGCTGGTGAACGTGCGGGTTTTGGGGTGGCTCAGGTGATCGAGCTGGTGGATGTGCGGGTGCGGTTGGGGCAGCGGGAGGTGTTGCGGGGGGTCAGCGCGGCGCTGGGCGAGCGACGGATCGGTGTGATCGGGGCCAACGGGTCCGGTAAGAGCACGCTGGCGCGGTTGTTCAACGGGCTGGCGCTGCCGACCTCGGGCAGGGTCACCGTGCTCGGGGAGGACACGCGGCGGCAGGCGGCGCGGATCCGGCGGCGGGTCGGGTTCCTGTTCACCGACCCGGACGCGCAGATCGTGATGCCGACCGTGGCCGAGGACGTCGCCTTCTCGCTGCGTCGCAAGAAGCTGCCCGGTGAGGAGGTACGGCACCGGGTCGAGACGATGCTGGCGCGCTACGGCCTGGCGGGGCATGCCGACCACCCCGCGCACCAGCTCTCCGGCGGCCAGAAGCAGCTGCTCGCGCTCTGCTCGGTGCTGGTGCTGGAGCCGGAGATCCTGGTCATGGACGAGCCCACGACCCTGCTGGACCTGCGCCACTCGCGGCAGGTCGCCGAGGCGCTGCGCACCCTGCCGATGCAGGTGATCGTGGTCACCCACGACCTGCCGCTGCTGGAGGGGTTCGACCGGGTGCTCGTGCTGGACGAGGGCCAGGTCGTGGCCGACGGCACCCCGGAGTCGGCCATCGGCCACTACAGGAAGCTCATGGCGTGACGGGTACGGACGGATGCGGGTTGGCGTGAGTGGTCTTACTGGGGCTTACGTGCCGGGTGGTTCGGTGCTGCATCGGCTGCCGGTCGGGGTCAAGCTGGCGGGGCTGGCGGCGGCCTGTACGGTGCTGCTCCTGCTGCGTTCGCCGTGGGCGATGGCGGTCGCCGTGGGCGTGGTCGTGCTGCTGTTCGCGGTCGCGCGGGTGGGGGGCGCGGCGGCCTGGGCCCAGGTCCGTCCGGTCCGCTGGTTCGCCCTGGCGCTGTTCGGCATGCAACTGGTCTTCGCCGACCTGCCGAGCGCGGTGCTGGTCACCTCCAGGGTGGTGCTCGCGGTCGCGCTGGCCGGCCTGGTCACGCTCACCACCAGGACCTCCGCGATGATGACGGCCCTGGAGCGCGGCCTGTCGCCGCTGCGCCGGGTGGGGGTGGATCCGTTCCGGCTGTCGCTGTTGCTCTCCCTCACCATCCGCAGCGTGCCGGTGATCGCCGACCTGGCGGCGCGCGTACGGGAGGCGCAGCGTGCCCGAGGGGTCGAGTGGAGCATGCGCGCCTTCGCGGTGCCGCTGGTGGTCGGCGCGCTGCGGCACGCGGACGCGCTGGGCGAGGCCCTGAGCGCGCGCGGGCTGGACGACTGAGCCGATCAGGCGACGATCACTGCGCGGTGTCGCCCAAAGACTCCAGCAGGCCGCGCAGCAGCACGATGAGGTGGTCTCGATCGGCGGGGCCGAGGCCGGACAGCAGCCGGGCCTCGTTGGCCACGTGCACGGCGAGCAGTTCGTCGATGAGCTCCAGGCCGCGCTCGGTGAGCCGGATGCGTACCGTTCTGCGGTCGCCGCTGTCGCGGACGCGCTGGACCAGGCCCTTCGTCTCCAGCTTGTCGATCCGGTTGGTGATCGCGCCCGAGGTGACCATGGCGGCCTTGAGCAGCGCCCCGGCCGTCAGCTCGTACGGCGCGCCGGAGCGGCGGAGGGTGGCGAGCACGTCGAACTCGAAGCTCTCCAGCCCGTGCGCGGCGAACAGGTCCCGGAGCTCGCGCTCCAGCAGGCGTGACAGCCGTGAGATGCGGCCGACGACCTCCATCGGCCACACGTCGACGTCGGGCCGCTCCTGCCGCCACTGCGCGGTCACCGCGTCCACCGCATCACTCATGGGGCCGTCCTCTCAGTATTAACTATCTCAACGTTCAGATATTTGACATGCATAGACCAAGCATGGTGTTATCTCAACGTTAAGATTATCAATGAAAAGGCATCCCATGACCACCCTTCTCGCACCCCCGCCGCCCACCCGCACCCACTCCACGACCGACCTCCTCTTAGCGGCCCTCGCGCCCATGAGCTGGGGCACCACCTATGTGGTCACCACCACCCTGCTCCCCCCTGACCGGCCGCTGCTCGCCGCCACCCTGCGCGCCCTGCCCGCCGGCCTGGTGCTGCTCGCGGCGACCCGCAGTCTGCCTTCCGGGTCGTGGTGGTGGAAGTCCGCGGTGCTCGGCATGCTCAACTTCGGCGCCTTCTTCCCGTTGCTCTTCTTCGCCGCCTACCGGCTGCCGGGCGGCGTCGCCGCCACCATCGGCTCGGTCCAGCCGCTGATCGTGGCGTTGCTGTCGGTGCTGATCCTGGGGCTCGTGCCGGGGCGGGCCATGCTGTACGCGGCCCTGGCGGGCACCGGCGGCGTCGCGTTGCTGACCCTGACCTCCGAGGCCCGGCTGGACCCGCTCGGCATCGCCGCCATGCTCGCCGCCACCTCGCTCATGGGCACGGCCATCGTGCTGGCCAAGAAGTGGGGCCGCCCCGCGTCGCCGCTCAAGATGACCGGCTGGCAGCTCACCATCGGCGGCCTGGTGCTCGCCCCGATCACCCTCGCCGTCGAAGGCGTGCCCGCCTCCTTCACCACCGCGAACGTCCTCGGCTTCGCCTACCTGGGCGTCTTCGGCACCGCCATCGCCTACGCCCTGTGGTTTCGCGGGATCGACCGGCTGCCGCCCACCTCGGTCTCGCTGCTCGGCCTCACCAATCCGCTCGTCGCCACCGTCGCCGGGCTCGTCATCCTCGGGCAGACGCTCACCGGCTGGCAGCTCGCCGGCTTCACCATCGCGCTCGGCGCGCTCGTCGCCGGCCAGGCGTACTCCAGGAAGACCTGAGCGCCCCCGGCAGCACCGCGGTGATCAGTCGCCGCGCTTGGCGCGGGCGCGGCGCTTGCCCTCGTGCATCGCCTGTACGCGGGCGATCGGGATCGTGTGGCCCTCCTCGATCAGGTCGGCGGGCAGCGCCTGCGGCTCGGGCATCTGCTCCGCCCAGGGGTCGCCGTCGCCGAGCAGCCCCGGCGCGGTGCGCAGGGTGAAGTCGCCGGGCGTCACCCGGTCGAGGTCGTCCCAGGACACCGGGAAGGACACCGGCGTGCCCGGCCGGATGCGCGGACTGTACGCGGCCACCACGGTCGCCCCGCCGGCCCGCGTCGAGTCGAGGAAGACCTTGCCCTGGCGGTCCTCGCGGATGAACGCCGTGGTGCCGAGCGCCGGATCGACCCGCTCGGCCCGCGCCGCCAGCGCGCGGGTGGCCGCCGCCAGATCGTCCATCGCGATCCCCGCCACCACCGGCACGAACACGTGCACGCCCTTGGCCCCGCTGGTCTTCACCGCCCCCGCCAATCCGGCGTCGTCCAGCGCCTGCCGTACCAGCCCGGCGGCCCGTACCACCAGGCCGAACGCCTCGCCCTCCGGCGGGTCGAGGTCGAGCACCAGGTGGGTGAAGTGATCCCCGGCCAGCAGCGCCGGGTGATACTCCACCGCCCGCTGGTTGGCGAACCAGAGCAGCGTCCGGCGGTCGTCGCACAGCGCGTAGGTCACCCGCCGCTGGGACGCCTCCGCCCAGATGCTGACGGATTTGATCCAGTCGGGGGCGTACTTGGGCAGGTTCTTCTGCATGAAAGGCGCCTGGCCGGGCCGCACGCGCTGCACGGAGAGCGCCCGCCCGCGCAGGACGGGGAGGATGCGGTCACTGACCGCGTCCAGATAGTCGACCAGATCCCGTTTCGTGGCGTCGGCGCCGTCGAAGAGCGGCTGATCGAGGTTGGTCAGCGGCACACCGTCCCGCGTCTCATCGCTGGTCACCCGGCCCACGATATCCGGCATGTCGCAGGTGCCCCAGGAGCATGTACGGGGCTCGGGTGGGCATGGCTTCCTTGTCGGCCCGGTTCAAGAGGAGCGCTGAGCATGAGCGAGCTCGAGGCCCTGAAGGAACGGCAGCGCAGGACGTGGGCCAGCGGCGACTACGCCAGGATCGCCTGGCTGACCGTGCCGCTGGGCGACACCCTGTGCGACGCGGCGGACCTGCGGCCGGGCTCGACCGTGCTCGACGTGGCGACCGGCACCGGCCACGTGGCGCTCGCCGCCGCCCGCCGGTTCTGCGACGTGACCGCCATCGACTACGTGCCGGCCCTGCTCGAACGCGCCCGCCGGCGGGCCGAGGCCGAGGACCTGGAGATCGACTTCCGCGAGGCGGACGCGGAGAGCCTGCCGTTCCCCGACGCGTCGTTCGACTACGTGCTGTCGGCGATCGGGGTGATGTTCACCGCCGACCACCAGCGGGCGGCGGACGAGTTGCTGCGGGTGTGCAGGCCGGGCGGCCGGGTGGCGACGGCCAGTTGGACGCCGACCGGGTTCGTCGGCGGGATGCTCTCGATCGTCAGCCGCTACGCGCCCCCGCCTCCCGGCGCGCTGCCGCCGACGCGCTGGGGCACCGAGGAGGTGATGCTCGACCTGCTCGACGACGGCTGCCGGGAGCTGACGTTCACGAACACCACGGTGACGCAGCGGTTCCTGTCGCCGGAGCACTACGCGGACTTCTTCCTGGAGCACTACGGCCCGACGTTCAAGGCCGCCGAACGACTCGGCGAGGACGAGCGGCGCGCCTTCCGCGACGACCTGATCATCCTGGCCGAGCAGTCGAACCGGGCCACCGACGGGACCCTGGTGAACGACTGGGAATTCATGATCACCGTCGCCACCCGCGCCTGAGTCAGATGAACGGGGTGCAGGCGGCGGTCCTGGCACTCACCGCGGCGGCAGCCGCCCGGCTACGCCAGCGTCGGCGCCGCACAGGTGACGGTTCTCAGCCGCGGGAGGCGACGTACACCGTGTTGGTCGACGGACGGCCCTGCAGGTGGTTCGGGAAGGTGACGACGTGCGCCTGCCAGGTGTCGAAGACCTGCTCCAGGCAGGCGTTGAACTCCTCGCTGGGCGGGTCGTTCGACCAGAGGGCGAAGACGCCGCCGGGGTGCAGGTGGCGGGCCAGCCCGCGCAGCCCGTCCGGCCGGTAGAAGGCGGCGTGGCCGGGGTGCAGGACGTGGTCGGGGGCGTGGTCGATGTCGACCAGGATGGCGTGGAAGCGCCGCCCCGGGCTCTCGGGGTCGAGCCCGGCGGGCGTGGCGGCCATGGCGAAGAAGTCACCGTGCGCGAACCGGCAGCGGGCGTCGCCCGTCAGGCCGGGGCCGAGCGGCAGCAGGCCGCGCTCGTGCCACTCGATGACCTCCGGCAGCGCGTCGATCACCACCAGGGAGCGCACCCGGGCGTCCTCCAGGACCGAGCGCGCGGTGTAGCCCAGCCCGAGCCCGCCCACGACGACATCGAGCGCGTCGTGGTCCAGGGCGGCCAGGCCGAGCCGGGCGAGCTGGATCTCGGCCTCGGTGAACAGGCTGGACATCAGGAAGTCGTCGCCCAGCTTGATCTCGTGGACGTCCGTGCCGAGGACCGGTTCGCGCCGGCGGCGCAGGCTCAGGTCACCGAGCGGGGTGGGCCGCCAGTCGAGCTCTTCGAATCTGACGCTCATCGCGTTCTCCCCCGGGTCGTGTCGGCTCGCGGTCAGGGTAGCGCGGGGAAACGTGCGTACCTGAACGTTGGGTACAGTGGCGTGCGCAGACCTACAGCGACGGAGTGACACGATGACGGACGTTGCCGGGGAGGCGAAACGGCGCAGGACGTTCGCTGTGATCAGTCACCCGGACGCGGGCAAGTCGACCATGACCGAGGCCCTGGCGCTGCACGCTTCCGCGATCACCCAGGCGGGCGCGGTGCACGGCAAGGCCGGGCGGCGTGGCGTCACCTCCGACTGGATGGAGCTGGAGCGCACCCGAGGGATCTCCATCACCTCGGCGGCCCTGCGCTTCGAGCATCGCGGCCATGTGTTCAACCTGGTCGACACGCCCGGCCACGCCGACTTCTCCGAGGACACCTACCGGGTGCTGGCCGCCGTCGACTGCGCGGTGATGCTGATCGACGCGGCCAAGGGCATGGAGCCCCAGACCATGAAGCTGTTCGAGGTCTGCCGGCACCGCCGCATCCCGGTCATCACGTTCGTCAACAAGTGGGACCGGCCCGGCCGCGAGGCCCTGCAACTGCTCGACGAGATCGAGGAGCGCACCGGCCTGCGCCCGACCCCGATCACCTGGCCGGTCGGCATCTCCGGCGACTTCCACGGCGTGGTCGACCGGGCCGAGCAGCGCCTGATCCGCTACCTGCGCACCCCGGGCGGTGCGACCAAGGCGCAGGAGGCCGACCTCACCACCGAGCAGGCGCAGGCCGAGTGGGGCGGCGACTGGCTGCGGGCCGGCGAGGAGGTGGCGCTGCTCGACGAGATCGGCGCCGACCACGACCAGAAGGCCTTCGAGTCGCACGAGTCGACCCCCGTGCTGTTCGGCGCCGCGCTGACCAACTTCGGCGTCGGCCGGCTGCTCGACGCCCTGGCGGACCTAGCCCCCGCCCCCGGCCCGCGCGCCGACATCGCCGACCGGCCGCGCCCGGTGGAGTCGCCCTTCTCCGGACTGGTGTTCAAGGTCCAGGCCAACATGGACCCGGCGCACCGGGACAGGATCGCGTTCGTCCGCGTCTGCTCCGGCCGCTTCCAGCGCGGCATGGTGCTCACCCACGCGGCCACCGGCCGCCCCTTCGCCACCAAGTACGCCCAGGCGATGTTCGGCCAGGAGCGCGCCACCGTGGACGAGGCCTTCCCCGGCGACGTCGTCGGCCTGGTCAACGCCACCGCGCTGCGCCCCGGCGACACCCTTTACGACGGTGCGGCGGTGACGTACCCGCCGATCCCCAGCTTCGCGCCCGAGCACTTCGCGGTCGCCCGCGCCCGCAACAGCGGCAAGTCCAAGCAGTTCCGCCGCGGCATCGACCAGCTCGACGCCGAGGGCGTCATCCAGGTGCTCCGCTCCGACCTGCGCGGCGACCAGGCCCCGGTGCTGGCCGCGGTCGGGCCCATGCAGTTCGAGGTCGTCCAGCACCGGCTGGCCGCCGAGTTCGGCGCCGAGATCAGCCTGGACCACCTCGACTACACCCTCGCCCGGCGCACCGACAGCGCCTCGGCGGAGCTGATGGCCGGCCAGCGCGGCGCCGAGGTCCTCATGCGCAGCAGTGACGAGACGCTGCTGGCGGTCTTCACCGACCGCTGGCGGATGGGCTCCATCAAGTCCGACCACCCCGGTCTGGTGCTGGAGCCTCTCATCGCCGACACCACCGCCTGAACTTTCTCCGGCCGGGCGGCGTATCTCTCTTTAGCCGTCCAGCAGAGAGGGGCGATCCATGTCGAGCGCCTGGTGTCCGCCACGTTTCCGGTTCGCGGCGGTTGCCGTGGTGCTGTCCGTCCCACTGTTCGCCGCCTGCGCGCCCGCCAGCGGGGACCCCATTCCCGTCTCCGCCGCCGCCGCTGACGTGGCGGAGTCGTACAACGACGCCGACGTGCGCTTCTCCCAGGAGATGATCCCCCACCACCAGCAGACCATCCAGATGGCCGAGCTGGTGGCCACGCGGACCAGCAACGAGTACGTGCTGACGGTCAGCGAGCATCTGATCGACGACGAGCGGACCGAGATCAGGCAGATGTCGGCCTGGCTGACCGCCTGGAAGAAGCCGATCCCGGAAGAGAACGCGAAGAGCACGCACAGCATGCCCGGCATGCTCAGCCAGCAGCAGATGGCCACGATGGCGCGGCAGTCCGGCGACGAGTTCGACCGCACCTGGCTGACCCTGCTGTCCACGCACCTCGGCCACGGCATCACGATGGTGGAGGCCGTCCAGGGCAAGGGTCAGCACAAGCCGACCCTCGACCTCGCCGGCAAGCTCATCAACGGCCAGCGCCAGCAGATCGCCGAGATCGCCACCCACCTGGACTGACCTCCGCCCGCTGGACCGGTGCTTCCCGGCCGGGGGCGGGAAGCACCGGAGCGCACTGGTGGCTACGGGCGGCGGGCCTCCACGGCGGTGATGGTGATCGTGCCGGTGGAGCCGCGCAGTCCGAAGCCGTACCGGTGGCCCTGTCTGGACTCGGGGGTCGCGAGGGTGTCGCCTAGGTCGGCGGTGCGCAACTCCCGCCACACGCCTGCGCTCTCCGCGTAGGAGGTGATGGTGGTGCCCGACAGGAGCAGCGCGAAGCGGTCGCCGGGTTTCAGGGTCAGCGGTGCGTCGCCCGCCAGGGGCAGGAGGTGGCCGTTCACGCTGACGTTGAGGCCGGACATCTGGCGGGTGTGGTTGTACCAGGCGGTCACGTAGGTGGAGGCGTCCTTCACCCAGCCCACGAACACGCTGTCCTCCGGCCGGCCGTGGCCCGCGAACGAGCCGGCGGTCAGCACGCTGACGGCGTCGCCGGGCGGCAGCGGGGCCGGTCCGGCCATCAGGGCGAAGTACGGCGTGGCGCCGGTCGCGGCTAACCGTCCGTCGCCGACGGCGATCGCGGGCTTGGCCTCCCCGCCGGACGGCTGGTAGGCGGTGTAGCTCGCGGAGGTGTCCGCGCCGAACGCGTCGGCGGCGTCCACCTGCGGGAACGCGGTCAGATCCAGGGGTACGAGGAACCGCCCGTAGGTGCTGGACACCTGCTTCGGACGGCCGGGCGACCCGTACCGGGCGAAGGCTCGCACCGGGTGGCCGCCCGGTCGCGCGGTGCCTGACGGGGGTCGCAGCGTCCAGCGCACGGTCAGCTCGCCTCCTGGCCGTACCCGGGTCGCGCCCGGCGAGCCGTGCGGCCGGGCCGTCCAGCCGGGCGGCACCGCGAGGGTCACCCGCACGTTCGTGGCGGGGGTGGTCGCGGTGTTGGTGAAGACCGTGGTCACCTGATCGGCGGGGGTGGCCGCGGTCTTGAGGGTGGTCGCCTGCGCGGCGGGGGTGGCCGCGGTGTTGACGGGGGTCGTCTGGTCGGCGGGGGTGGCCGCGGTCTTGGCGGGGGTCGTCTGGTCGGCGGGGGTCACGGTCAGGTGGGCGTCGTCGGTGGTGGGGGACCAGGCCTGCAGTTCGACGACTCCGACGTAGGCGCCCGGCGGGTTGTCGAACACCAGCCGGAGCCTGGTGGTGGTCAGCGCGGGGAAGGTGATCCGGTTGAGCGCGTTGGCGGCGGGCCGCTCAGGGGTGCGGCGCTGGCCGGGCACCTCCTGCCAGGTCGCGCCGTCCCAGTGTTCCAGCCGATATCCGGCCGGCGCCCGTACGCCGCCGCCGTCGTCGTACGGATGGAAGCGCACGTCGCTGACCTCGGTGGGCACGCCGAAGTCCAATCCGAGATGGTCCTGGGCGTTCGGGGAGCGGTAGTTGGTCCACCGGCTGTGCGGGATGTCGTCGTAGTAGATCCGCCCGTCCACGGTGTCCCACACGCTGTCGATGTCGTTGGTGTACGACGCGAACGGCCGGGGGTAGCCGACGCCGTGCGGGTTGGCCGCGTCGTTCACCATCGCCGGCGTCCCGGCCTCCGGCACGGAGGCGGGCAGCGGGGCGGTGAGCTCGCCGAGGGTCGGCCGGGAGGCGATCCGCCGCCCGTCCACGTACAGCCGCAGGCCGGCGCCCTGCCCGTACCGGGTGCCGTCGCGGTCCCACAGCACGGTGACGTTGTGCCCCCGGTAGGGGACGTTCTCCAGGACGAAGTGGTCCCAGGACGCCGGGGCCAGCGGGTTCACCGTCAGCCGGTCGCCCGGCTGCGGGCGCAGGCCGATCAGGCCGCTGATCACCAGGTCGGTGTAGGTCGAGTGGTTGTAGTGCTCACTGTGACCGCGCCCGTCGTAGATCCAGCGTGGCTCGTCCGGGTGGTGCGCCTCGGCGACGTACGGCCGGCCGTCCTTGTACTGGCTGCGCGCGTACCCGCGCAGCACCTGGTAGTAGTCGTCGTTGTCCACCACCGACTGGTCGTAGTCGTTGAGCAGGTTGGCCATCCCGGTCAGCGTCTGCGAGGTGGCGAACGGCCAGCTCGGCCCGTCCCACCGGCAGCACCCCGTCAGCGCGTCGTGCATGAACCACTGGCTGCGCCGCTCGGTCGTCGTCGGCCCGTACGGCGCGGCGAAGCCCTGCGGATCGAGGAGCTGGGCCCACGCCTGCTCGGTGCCCGCGTCGGCCATGCCGAACATCCAGGGGACGAAGCCGATCTGCTCGCGGCTGGCCACCAGCCGCTGCTGCGGGTCCAGGTCGGCGCGGGCCTTGTGGTAGAAGAACCGCCGCTGCGGGTCCCACAGCCGGCGGTGCAGGGCGGTGCGCAGGTCCTTGGCCCGCTGCTCGAACCGGCGGGCGGTGGCGGTGTCGCCCTGGGTGCGGGCGATGGCGGCGATGGCCTTGGCGTCGCCGTACTGGTAGGCGTTCAGCGTCGGCCGGTAGCCGTGCCCGCCGTGGTAGGGGTCGGCCGGGTCGCTCTCGTAGGAGGAGGCGGTGTACTCCATCGCGTCCCACACGGGCACCGACCAGTACAGGCCGAGCTTCTTGTCGTACTGGTTGCCCCATTTGTCGTACTGGCGGATCAGGTCGGGGAGCAGGCTCTTGACGAGCTTGGCATCGCCCGTCACGAGGGAGCGCTGGTAGGCCGCGTCCGCCGCCCAGAAGCCGTACTGGTGCGCCCAGTCGTCGGTGTCCTCGTTGAGGTGGTCGGTCTTGGGCTTGGGCCCGGCGCCGGGCCCGCGCAGCCAGTAGCGGAGGTAGTCGTCGACCGGCCGGCGGTCGCGCAGCCACCGGCCCTCGTAGATGTGGTGACCGGCGGCGGCGACGATGCCGCCGAGCGGTGCGGCGTAGCCGGGGGCGTTGTGGAACTCGGTGAGGATGTGGCCGGTGGCGGTGTCGGTGTAGCGGATGTGCCGTTTGTACGTGCTCCACCGGTAGTAGTACACGTCCTGGATCTCCCGGTCCGGGACTTCCAGGAAGGGGATGTTGGCCTTGTACCACTCCGGCTCGGCGTAGCCGGTGAGCAGGGCGTCGTGATCCAGGATGCGGGTGCCCCGGCCCACCTCGGGGTACGGCAGCGGCTCGCCGGCGGCCTGGGCGGGGGGCGTGATGGCGAGGGAGGTCATGGCTAACACCGCGACGGCAGCGAGCGCTGTGGCTCTGCGTCTCATGGTCACCTTCAGACGTTCGGAGGTCCATCCCGGTCATATCCAGTCACACAACGACCGGATATGACTGTTTATATACAGATATTGACCACTCCGTTTCGCTTTAGCAAGACTTCGTCTCCGCTGACGCGGGGGCGATATGTCAAGGTGTGACCGAAGTGAGCGACTGCCGGTGTCGTACGCGCGGCAGGATGTGTTTCATGTCGGAAGACAGCGTTGCGATCCAGTTCGTCCGATCAGCCATCGCCTCGACCGAGACAGCCGGGATCGACGTCCGGCGGGAGCTGCGGGGCCTGCCGCTGTGGCCCGCGCTGAATCGCCCCGACACGACCCGCCTCAGCTGCGAGCAGACGGTCACCGCGATGCGGGTCCTGTGGCGGCTCACCGGGGACGAGCTGCTCCGGCTCGGGCCGCGGCCGGTGCCCCGGGGCACCTTCCAGATGATCTCGCTGGGGCTGATCCACACCCCGGATCTGCGGGCCGCGCTCGAGCGGCTGGTCGCGTTCGTGTCGATCACCACCGGATACTCACGCAGCCGCCTCGTGGTGGACGGCGACACCTGCAGGATCGAGTTCGCCGCCGAACCCCTCGATCACGTACGGCCACTCGCCGCCGAGCTCATGCTCACCTGCGTCCACCGCTTCATGTCCTGGCTGGTGGCGCGGCGGATCCCGCTGTCCGGCCTGGAGCTGCCCTTCGCCGAACCCGACTACAGCGCCGAGTACACCTCGATCTTCGGCCGGCAGGCGTCCTTCGACGCGCCGGCGGCGTCGATCAGCTTCGCCGCCCGCCTGCTGGCCGCTCCGGTCGTCCGGGAGGAGCCGGAGCTGCTGAGCTATATCCGCAGGTCACCGGTCGACCTGATCTACCTTCGTGACTACGGCACGACGACCGCCGACCGGGTGCGCAACATGCTCGAACGCGGGGACATGACGCACTGGGAGCGGGCCGACCAGGTGGCGGCCCGGCTGTCGATCAGCGTCCAGCACATGCGCCGCCTCCTGCGGCAGGAGGGCACGTCGTTCCAGCAGGTGCGCGAGGAGCTGCTCCGCGACATCGCCGTGAACAGCCTGCGGCAGGGCCGGGAGTCCATCGACGAGCTCTCCTACCGGCTCGGGTTCTCCGAGCCCAGCGCGTTCCGGCGGGCCTTCACGCGCTGGGTCGGCAGCCCGCCGGGCGAATACCGGCACTCACTGATGAGCGGGGCCTAGCTGCTCCGGCACTCGCTGACGAGCGGGGCCTAGCTGCTCCGGCGGGACCGGCGGTCGCGCACTGCCAGGCCGATCGCGACGACGGTCCCGGCCATGCACAGCCAGGCGAAGGTGTCGCCGATCACGCGGTAGGCGGTCCAGGCGCCGCCCGTGGGCACGTCGGAGTACACGATGTGCCGGTCCGCGCCCGCGTAGTCGTGGGCGGCGAGCGTCCGGCCCTGCTGGTCGAACGCGCCCGACACGCCGAACTCGGCCTGCCGGATCATCGCGTACCCGTTCTCGACGGCGCGCAGCTGCGCGTTCTGGCTGTGCATCGCGCCGACCTCGGGCCAGTCGCGGGCGGGCACCATCATGATGTCGGCGTCCACCCGCAACAACTCGGGGAAGTCGGCGTCGAAGCAGATCACCGTGGCCAGCCGTCCGTACGGCGTCTCCGCGACCGGCACCACGCCGTCACCGCCCGGATAGAACTCCAGGCCGGGCACCGGATGCGTCTTGTTGTAGACCCACACCTGCTTGCCCTCCGGGTCGAACAGGTAGGCGCGGTTGGCCGCGTACGGCGCCTCCGGCAGGTAGAGGTTCACGGCGGCCTGAAGGTAGATCCGGCTCTCCCGCGCGGTGGCGGCGACCTGGCCCAGGAACGCCGGCAGGTCGGCGGCCAGCACGTTTGCCGCCTGCTCCGACCACATCACGATCTTGGCGCCCGCCTGCCCCGCCTCCCGCGACCGGGCCAGCATGTTGGCGTTGACCTTGTCGAAGGCGGCCCGTACCGCCGCCTGATCCTGTCCCGCCACCTCCTGCTGGGTGACGTTCTCGCCGATCACGCCCTTCAGCTCACGGGTGATGGAGGTGTCCGGGCTGATGCCCGCGACCCGCACCCGGTCTCCGTCAGGCGCGAAGAACGCCAGCCGGGCCCCGCCGGCCAGCAGCAGCACCAGCAGCACGGCGGCGAAGGAGCCGAGCACGGCGCCCGCCCTGCGCGGGTTCGCCCAGAAGTGGTTGGCCACCGTGGCGAACAGGCCGAGGAGGAAGCCCACGCCGTAGGGGCCGGTCAACCCGACCACCTGCAGCAGCTCCAGGGTGCCGTGCTGGGTCCCGGCCGGCACGCCGAACGCGGTGCCGAAGGGGCTGATGAGCGTCATCGCGAACTCGCAGGCCGCCAGCGCCGCCGGGAACAGCAGCAGCCCCACCACGGTGCCGGCTCCCGGCGTGACGAGCCGGTCCACCACGTACGGCACCACGGTGAGGGTGCCGAGCGCGATGATCCCCACCACGACGAACGGCGTCATCGGCACGGCGGTCTCGACCAGCCAGAACACGCTCGCCAGCACGGACGCCAGCCACACCGGCAACAGGCCGGTGGCCGCCGGGCTGGTCCTGGTGAACCTCAGCAGGAAAAGGGGTGACAGCCAGGCCGCAAGCGCGATGTCGAAGCGGCCGCGCGCGGCGAACAGCCAGAGCACCGCCCCGGCGGCCAGCCAGGCCCAGCGCCACCGATCACCGCCCGGAACCGCCGGCCCGGTGGCGGTGACGCTCTGCGGAGCGACCGTATCTGTGTTCATCTCGACCTTCCCTGCCGTCGTAGCTTCCTTGGCAAGCTAACGACGGCGTCACCTGGGAAGCTGTGACCCGGACTCTCCTGTTCCATGACCGAGCCGCGCACCGGACCGGGCACGACTCCACGGCAGGGCCGGGCACGACGAACGGCGGCCACCAGGAGAGATCCGGTGGCCGCCGCGTCGAGCGAGCCGGTCTAGGACTCGTTCAGCCACATGTCCGCGAGCCGCCTGCCGTGGTAGATCGGGCTCTCGTACAGGCCCTGCACCCGGGCGCCGGTGATGCCGTAGTCGAACTTCTGGATCGGGTAGAGCACCTGGACGATCTCGGTCTCCATCCGCGTCTGCATCTTCCGGTAGATCTCGTTGCGCTTGTCCTCGTCCTGCTCCGCGCGGGACTGTGCGAGCAGCTCGTACAGCTCGGCGTCGTCCACCGAGGTGTAGTTCTCCAGCGACTCCTTCTCGAAGTCACGCCACACCTGGTCGGGCAGGTGCACGCCACGCAGCGCCTTGGCCATGGGGAAGTCGTGCTTACGGCGCCGGTCGATGCCCGTGGCCGGGTCGACCATCTCCAGCTCCATCTTGATGCCGACCTTGGCCAGGTCCTCCTGCATCCACTGCGCCTCACGGACGTCCTCGTCATCGACGCGCTGCACCATGAGCTTGGTGGAGAACCCGTTCGGCAGTCCCGCCTCCGCCAACAGCTTCTTGGCGTTCTCGGGGTCGTACGGCCGGAGCTTGAGCACCTCGTCGCGGGTCAGCGCGGCGGCGCTGGTGTCGGGCCGTACCAGTGAGGTCAGGTTGAACTTGCCGCGGATGTTCTCCCCCATCCCGACCCAGTCGATGGCCTGTGCGACCGCCTGCCGCACCTTCAGGTCGTCGAACGGCTCGACCTTGGGGTTGATGAAGAAGCTGACCGGGGCGCCGGGCGTCTCGGCGACCTTGAGGCCCTGCTCGCCGAGCTGCTTGGCCACGTTCTGGTCGCTGGTGGTGCCGGAGTCCAGGCGGCCGCTGCGCAGCGCCGCGGTGACGGCCGCGATGTCCGTCATGATCGGGCGCTTGATCACGTCGACGTACGGCTTGCCCTTGATGTAGTAGTCGGGGTTCTTCTTGAACACCCACTCCACGTCGGGGGTGTGCTTGTCGAGCATGAACGGGCCGGTCCCGATCGCCTGGGTGGCCAGGTCGAACTTGCCCTCGACACCCTCCCTGGGCAGGATCATGTTGAAGTGGTAGGCGAGGTAGTCCAGCATCGGCGCGTACGGCTTGCTCAGCTTGAACACGACGGTGTGCTCGTCCGGCGCCTCGATACCGGTGACCGGCTCGATCATCCACTGGTGCACCCGGGTGGCCTTCTTCAGTGCCTCGAAGGTGGCCACCACGTCGTCGGCGACGAACGCCCGCCCGTTCACCGGCGCGATGTTGTGCCAGCGCACGTCCTTGCGCAGCTTGAAGGTGTAGGACTTGCCGTCCTTGGCGACCTCCCAGGACTCGGCGAGATCCGGCTCCAGCTCCCACGCCTTCACGTTCGGCCCGACCTTGATGTCGATGAGCTTGCCGTAGACGGAGCCGGAGAGCAGCGTGTTCAGGGTCGGGTCACTGCTGATCAGCGGGTTGAGCCCGTTGGTGATCTCCGAGGGAAGCTGGAGCACGGCCGTGCCGCCCGGCTTGGGCGCGCCGACCGGGGCCGCGGCGCCGCTGTCGGTGCTGCCGCCGGTGCCGCCACCGCCGCCGCAGCCGGTCAGGGTCAGCGCCGTGACGAGCGCTGCCGCGAGCAGCGGCCGGCGCTTCACGCCGAATCCCCGACGGGGGTGGACCGCCGCGTTCGAGGCGGCCCGTCCCTTCCATGAACTTTCCATGGTCCTGCCTTCCAATGAATCATCGCGCCTCGGCGCGGGGGGTCCGGGGGCACGGCCGGAATCGGCCGACCGGGTATGTCGGATCAGTTCTTGTCGGCGGCGCGGGACAGGCTCGGGGCCAGGCGGGACAGCATGCGCCGGCCCCACCACAGTCCGGTGACCCGGTCGAGGGCCCGCCGCTGCAGGCGTGGGTCGAGATGGTCACGCAGCGCGTCGCCGAGGAGGTTGAAGCTGAAGACGGCGATGGACAGCGCGATGGAGGGGACGATGATCAGCCAGGGGGCGCGTTCGACATAGCGCACCCCTTCGGAGAGCATCAGGCCCCAGGACGGGGTGGGCGGCGGCGCGCCGATGCCGAGGAAGCTCAGCGCCGACTCCGCGATGATCACTCCGGCGAAGATCAGGCTGCCCAGGGTCAGCACCGAGGCCAGCAGGTTGGGCAGCACGTGCAGGGCCAGGATGCGGGGCGCGTGCGCGCCGGTCGCCCGGGCCGCCTCGACGTAGGGCTCCTGGCGGACCCGCAGCGTCTCGGCGCGGGCGATCCGGTTGAACGACGGGGTGATCACCACGGTCAGCGCGATGATCGTGTTACGCACCGACGGGCCCAGGATCACCGCGATGAACAGCAGCAGCACGATGCCGGGAATGGCCTGCACGGAGTCCATCACCCGCTGCACCACCACGTCGAGGGCGCGGCCGAAGTAGCCCGAGACGACGCCGATCGCGGTGCCCAGCACCAGGCTGACGCCGGTGGTCACGACGCCGATGAGCAACGACGTCTGAGCGCCGTAGACGGTCCGGCTCAGCACGTCGCGGCCGAGGTCGTCGGTGCCGAACAGGTACGTGCCCGACGGCGGCTCCAGGATGTCCCGGCGGAACTGCTGCACCGGATCGTACGGGGCCACCAGGGGCGCGAACACGGCCACGAACACGAAGAAGCAGATCAGCAGCAACGCGGCGGCGCCCAGCGGCTGGGAGCGTACGAACGTGCGCAGCGCCGTCAGCACCTGGCGCACCCCGACCCGGCGCGGCGGCCGGGGCGGCTTCGGTGCGGATCGTACGGCCGGCGCCTCGTCCGTCCGTGTCCGGTTCTGGGTCGGCTTCTGGGTCACGACAGCGCCTTCCCGGAGCGGATCCGCGGATCGACCAGCGCGTACAGCAGGTCGATCAGAATGATCGTGATGACGAACAGGCCGGCGTAGAAGATCGTGCAGGCCACCACCACCGGATAGTCCCGGTCGAGCACCGCCTGGTAGATGAGCTGTCCGGTGCCGGGGAGCGAGAACATCCGCTCGATGATCACCGTGCCGCCGAGCACCGTGGCCAGCTCCAGCCCGAGCAGCGTGAGCACCGCGATCGTCGAGTTGCGCAGCGCGTGCTTGGCGATCACCACCCGCTCCCGGACGCCCTTGGCGCGCACTGTGCGGATGTAGTCCGAGCCCAGCGACTCCAGCATCGACGACCGGGTCAGCCGGGCCACCGAGGCCATGCCGCCGGTGCCCAGGGCGATGACCGGAATCGCGATCTGCTGCGCCCAACTGGCGAAGTCCTCGGCCGGGCCGGTGTAGACGATCGGCGGCGACCAGGCGAACCAGATCGCCAACCCGGTCAGCACCAGCAGCGCGACGACGAAGTTCGGCACCGACAGGAACGCCACCGCGAACAGCCGCATGGCGCCGTCCACCATGGAGCCGCGGGTCGCCGCGGCGACGACGCCGACCACGAGCCCGAGCACCGCGCCGAGCACCATGGCCATCAGGCCGAGCTGCACGGTGACCGGAATCCGGGCCAGGAAGAGGTCCACGACGGACTCGCCGCTGTAGAACGACGTGCCCAGATCGCCCTGGACGGCATCGCCGAGCCAGGTCCACAACTGCACCCACACCGGGTCGTCCAGCCCGAACTCCGCCCGCATCGCGTCGGCTTCGGCCTTGCTCACCCCGGTGTCCTGCAGCTGCAGGCTCACCGCGTCGCCGGGCACCAACCGCATGATCATGAAGACGAACACCGTGACCAGGAACATGACCACCGCGCCGAACCCCAGCCTGCGCAGGGCGTAGCCGATCATCGCTCGCTCGCCTCCCGTTCGGCGTCGACGGCGTCGAACAGGTGACAGGCCACGGCGCGGCCGGTCGGATCTCGGTGCATGGCAGGCGCTTCCTCTCGGCACCGCCGCATCGCCTGCGGGCAGCGGGGATGGAACCGGCACCCCGGCGGCGGATCGCTCGGGCTGGCGGGCTCGCCGCGCGGGATCGAGCGGCGACCGCGGCCGTCGGCCAGCTCGGGCGCGAACTCGGGCACGGCGGAGACGAGCATCTTGGTGTACGGGTGCCGCGGATCGGCGAACAGCTCGTCACCGTCGCCCCGCTCCACGATCTCGCCGAGGTACATGACGCAGACCTCGTCGGCCATGTACCGCACGACGTTGAGATCGTGCGCGATGAACAGGTAGGACAGGCCGAGCTCGGCCTGCAGCTCCTTGAGCAGGTTCAGCACCTGGGCCTGCACCGACACGTCGAGCGCGGAGACGGCCTCGTCGCAGACGATCAGGTCCGGGTCGGTGGCGAGCGCGCGGGCGATGCCGATGCGCTGCGCCTGCCCGCCGGAGAACTGGTGGGAGAACTTGTACAGGTCGCCGGAGCTGAGGCCGACCCGCTCCAGCAGCTCCACCACCCGGTCCGCCTTGTCCTTCCCCTTGGCGATCCCGTGCACGCTGAGCGGCTCGCCGACCGCGTTGAGCACCCGCATCCGGGGGTTCAGCGAACCGAGCGGGTCCTGGAACACGATCTGCATCCGCCGCCGCAGCGCCCGCATCTCGGCCCGCGAGGCACGCAGCAGGTCGACGCCGTCGAAGCTCACCTCGCCGGAGGTGGGGTCGAGCAGGCGCAGGGCCAGCCGGGCGACGGTGGACTTCCCGGAGCCGGACTCCCCCACCAGCCCCACGGTCCGGCCGCGCGGGATCTCCAGCGAGACCCCGTTGACCGCCTGCACCACCGTGCGCCGTGACCGGAACTGCTTGACCAGGTCCCGCGCCTCGAACAACGGGGCCGCCCGCTCGTCCGCGAGCTGCGGTCCGGACGCCACGGAAACGTCGCTACCCGACACGGTGCACCTCTTCGACAGTCGCGGCGGCCGAGCCCGACGGCTCGGTCTCATGCAGCCAGCACCGGCTCGCCCGGGTCTCGCCCAGCTGGTAAAGCCGCGGCGCGTCCACCGAGCACCGCTCGAACACCGACGGGCAGCGCGGATGGAACCGGCACCCCGGGGGCGCCTGCGCCGGCGTCGGCACATTGCCCGCGATGGCCGGCATGGGCCGGTCCCGAGGCGTGGCCGGAGTGGGAATCGAGTCGATCAAAGCCTTGGTGTACGGGTTCCGCGGGTCGCGCAGCACGTCCTCGACCAGGCCGTGCTCCACCACCTGCCCCGCGTACATGACCACGACCCGGTCGGCCATCTCGGCCACCACCGCCATGTCGTGGGTGATGAGCAGCAACGCCGTGCCGTGGTCGCGCTGCATCGTCCGCAGCAGCTCCAGGATCTGCGCCTCGACCGTCACGTCCAGCGCCGTCGTGGGCTCGTCGGCGATGAGCAGCGCCGGCTCACAGGTCAGCGCGATCGCCACCATCACCCGCTGCTGCTGGCCGCCGGACAGCTCGTGCGGATAGGCCCGCACCCGCCGTTCCGGGTCCGGCAGCCCCACCTCCCGCAGCAGCTCGACGGCGCGAGCCCGGGCGGCGCGGCGCGACATCGGCCGATGCACACGCAGCGCCTCGATCAGCTGGTCCCCGATGGTGAACAGCGGGTCCAGCGAGCTCATCGGATTCTGGAAGATCATCGCGATCTCGGCGCCGCGCAGTCTCCGCAGCTTCTCCCGGCCGGCCCCGACGAGCTCGTCGCCGCGCAGCCGCACCGACCCGGACGAGATCTTGCCCGAGCCGAGCAGGCCGAGCAGCGCGAGCGACGACACGCTCTTCCCGGAGCCGGACTCGCCGACCACCGCGACCGTCTCGCCGGCCGAGACGGTGAACGACACACCGGCGACGGCGTTCACCGGCCCGGTAGGAGTGGGAAATTGGACGTACAACTCATTCACTTCGAGCAGCGGTGGGGACGGCACCGTCATCGCTCCTTCGTCTTCGGGGAGTTGCCAGGGGGTCGCTGGGCTAACCGGGCGGGTCGATGCCCAGATAGCGGTAGGCGTTGTGCCAGGTGATGTCGGTGAGCACGTCCTCGGGCAGGTCGAGGGAGCGCAGCGTACGACCGGCCGGCTCCTCGCGGTCCATGGCCGGGAAGTCGGAGCCGACCAGCAGGCGGTCGTGCCCGAGCAGGTCGATCAGGTACGTCAGGGCACGCCGGTCGAAGACCATCGAGTCGTAGTAGAAGCGGCGGGCGTAGTCCAGCGGGGACGGGCCTTCGGTGTAGGCGATGGCCTTGCCGGGGATCGCCGGCTCCTCGTTCCAGGTGCCGCCCCAGAAGTACTGGGCGCGCGGCACCATGAGCGGGAAGCCGCCCGCCGCGTGGCTGAAGGAGACGCGCAGGTTCGGGCACTTCTCCGCGGTGCCGCCGGTGATCAGCGAGGCCGCGGCGAGCGCGCCTTCCAGGCCCACCACGTAGGTACCCATGGCCGAGCGGGGCAGCCGGTCGGTCGGGGACGGCAGGGCGTGCACGAAGATCGGCATGTCCAGCCGCTCCGCCTCGGCGAAGAACGACAGGAAGCGCTCGTCGCCGATGGAGACGCCCGCGATGTTCGAGGCGATCTCCACGCCGACCAGGCCCGCCGCCCGCATCGCCGCCAGCTCGGCGGTGGCCGCCTCGGGGTCCTGCATCGGCACGATGCCGAAGCCGATGAGCCGCTCGGGGTCGGTGGCGCACAGCGTGGTGGTGAACTCGTTGACGTGCCGCGCCAGCGACAGGCCGTCGGCGGGCGGCAGGTCGTAGCGCAGCAGCGGCGGCATGGGCGTGATCACCTCGGTGGTCACGCCGGAGGCGTCCAGCGCCTCGATGCGGCGCTCGGCGTCGAAGAACACGTCCTTGGCGCGGAACCTTGAGGCGCCGAACAGGTGCAGGCGAGCGGTGTCGCCGTCGATCGGCTCCATGCGCGGGAAACACTCGGGGGCGTCGTCCGGATAGTCACGGGGAAGCAGGTGGGCGTGTGCGTCGACGAGCATGTCGAACCTCCGGGTCGATGCTCAGGAGCCGGGGCTCAGAGGTTGGGGTGGACGGAGACGTGCACACCGGCCTCGCCCGGCACGTCGCCGCCGAGGACCTCGATCGCGCGGGCGGTGTCGTCCAGCCCGAAGGTGTGCGTGTGCAGCTTGTCCAGGGGGTACCGGCGCGACTCGATGATGCCGATCGCCGCCTTGTAGGCACGGCTGTCCACACCGAACGCGCCGACCACCGTCAGGCCCCGGTTGATGATCAGGTCGGTGCGCAGCGGGATCTCCCGCTGGCCCTTGAGCCCGGCCAGCACCACCCGGCCGCTGTGCCGGGTGGCCAGCAGTGCGTCGGTGATCGGCCCGCCCGCCATCGGAGTGAGCTCCAGCGCGACGTCCGCCAATTCGCCGCCGGTGATCTCGCGGACCCGCTCGACGGTGTCCTCGGCCTGCTCGCCGTCCACCACGAGGGTGTGGTCGGCGCCGAACTCGCGGGCCAGGGCGAGCTTGTGCGCGTCCGCCTCCAGACCGGTGACGATGATCGTGCCGGCGCCGGCGGCCCGCGCCGCGATGACCGCGCCCAGGCCGCGCTGCCCGGCGCCGAGGACCAGCACGGTGTCGCCCAGCCCGATCCCGCCCAGGTGGACGCCCCAGCGGACGCCCGCACCCAGCGGGTTGAACATCGAGGCGACCTCGGCCGGCAGCGTCCGGTCGATGGGGTGCAGGATCGTGTTGGGAGACAGGTACATCAGCTCGGCGAACCCGCCCCACAGCGACGGCGCCACCTCGGTGTCGGCCACCCCGTGCCCCGGCTGCCGGTTGGGGCAGGCCTGGTAGCGGCCGGCCAGGCACGTCTTGCAGGCGTGGCAGGGGATGATGACCTCCACGGCCACCCGGTCGCCCGGCTGGACGCCCCACCGGGCCGCGGCCCGCTCGCCGACCTCCTCGATGATGCCCATCGGCTCATGGCCGGGCACGAACGGCTTGCCGTCCTCCCGGGACATCGACCCGATGTGGCCCCGGTAGATCTCGACGTCACTGCCGCAGATGCCGTTGGCCTCGACCCGCATCAGGCCGTCATCGGGGCCGATCTTCGGGCGGGGGAACTCGCGTACCTCGATCTTGTGAGGGGCGACCTGGACAGCCGCACGTACGGTGTCTGCCATGAAAGGCGGGCCTTTCTCCTGGTGGTGGTCGTGCGCCTCGCTCTACGGCTCGCGTTCGCCTGGCGTCACGCCGTTCCGTGTCTCGCTTGGCTGTCAGGATGTCCGCGAGGTCAGATGAATGCGATGCGGATTTCACTCAGCGGAAACCAAACACCGCGCCGTGTCCTGTACGTGATCAGCCAGGAGCCCCGCGGCCGGGCGGCGACACCCCGCATTTGCTTTCCGCGACGCGAAAGTCATCTGGTCTGTCAGCAGGAGCGCTGGGCATAGTGAAGCACCGCAGCTAGCCGCCATGAGGCATGGCAATCCTGCTTTTCCGGAAGGACAATACGTGATCACACCCGGCTTCGTCGCGGATGAGGACCGTAACGCCGTCACCGCGATGCTCCGCACGCAGCTCGCCGGGCTGCCCGCGCGTTCGCCGTTCTACGCCGACTTGTTCGCCGCGCACGGGACCGATCCGACGGCACTGGTGTCCTTGGACGATCTGCGCAAGCTGCCTTTCACGGACAAGCAGATGCTGCGTGACTCCCAGGCGGCCGCGCCGCCGCTCGGTGGCCACGCGGGCGTTGACATGGTCGAGGTGATCCGCGTCCATGCCTCCACCGGCACCACCGGCAAGCCGAGCTGGGTGGGAGTGACCCGGCGTGACTCCGACGCGTGGACCGAGATGGTGTCCCGGGCGTTCATGACCATGGGCGCGACCCGCGAGGACGTCGTGCTGCACGGCGCGGGCCTGACGCTGTTCGTGGGCGGGCTGCCGATCCGCGACGCGCTGGAGCGCATCGGCTGCACGATGGTCCCGGTCGGCACCGGGGCGTCGGAGAAGGCGGTGCAGGCGCTGGACAGCCTCGGCGTCACCGCGCTGCACGCCACCCCCTCCTACATCCGCTACCTGGCCGAGTACGTGCGCAAGCTGGGGCGTGACCCCAAGGAGTTCGGCATCCGCAAGATCTTCGTCGGCGGCGAGCCCGGCGGCGGCGAGCCCGCCTTCCAGCGGCACATGCAGGAGGCCTGGGGCGCGCAGGTCACCGAGGGCCTGGGCAACGCGGACATGGCGCCGGTGCTGTTCGCCGAGCCTCCGGGCGCCGGCGGCATGCGCTTCACCGGTGGCCGGCACGTGGTCGTGGAGATGATCGACCCGGAGAGCGGCGAGCCCATCGTGCCCGAGCCGGGCGCCTCCGGTGAGCTCGTCTACACCTCGGTGGACCGCGAGTGCTGCCCACTGGTCCGTTTCCGCACCCGCGACCGGGTGCTCGTCACCGGCCTCGCCGACGACGGGGCGCCGCTCATCCGCTGCGTGGGCCGTACCGACGACATGCTGATCCTGCGGGGCGTGAACGTGTTCCCCACGGCGATCCGCGATCTGGTGCAGACGCTGCACCCCCGGACCAGCGGCGTGGTGCAGATCGTGCTGCCGGGCCCCGGCCCGAGCGTGGAGCCGCCGCTGCGGGTGGAGGTCGAGGTCGGCGACGAGCCCGGCGACCAGGACGGGCTGCGGCACGAGATCGAGGATCTGATCCGGGCCCGGCTGACGGTGCGGGCCTCGGTCGCCATCGTCCCGCCCGGCTCGCTGGAGCGCAGCGAGATGAAGTCCCGCCTGACGCGCATCTCCGGCTGACCCCGCGCTTCCAGGTACGTCTTCCCGAACGCTTTTCACCCCGGCCCCGACCGGGTTGACCAGGATTGGAGCAGGTAATGTCCGACGACCCGATGATCGATCCCTTCGCCGACGCAGGCCCGCAGTGGATGGCCGGGCGCACCGCGCTCGTCACCGGAGGCGGCCAGAGCACCGCGTTCCCCGGGGTCGGATACGCCTTCTGCCGGGTGCTGGCCCGGCACGGCGCCCGGATCGCCGTCCTGGACCGGGACCTGGAGGCCGCCGAGCGCACCGTCAAGATGATCGTCGACGAGGGCGGCGAGGCGATCCCGGTGATCGCCGACGTGACCTCGGACCGGTCCTGCGCGGACGCCGTCGCCGAGGTGGTCGACCGCTTCGGCACCCTCGACACGCTGGTCAACAGCGTCGCGGCCGGCGGCAGGAACGGGATCTTCGACGTCACCCCGGACGAGTACGACCAGCTGATGACCATCAACCTCAAGTCGGCGTGGCAGGTCACCCGGCACTCCGTCCCGGTGATGCCGCGCGGCAGCTCGATCCTGAACATCTCGTCGGTCGGGGTGTCCAGGCGCGGCCCCGCCCTGGTCTACTGCATAGCCAAGGCCGGGATGGAGAACATGACCGAGGGCGCCGCGACCACCCTCGGGCCGCAGGGCATCCGCGTCAACTGCATCCAGGTCGGCGCGATTTGGGGGGCGTTCGCCGCGCGGGGCTCCATGCCCGACTCGATGCGCGAGACCCGCCGCCTGGGCACGTCACTGAAGACCGAGGGCACGTCGTGGGACATCGCGCACGCCGGGCTGTTCCTGCTCAGCGACCGCGCCCGGTGGGTCTCCGGGCAGATCGTGGCCGTGGACGGCGGCCCGCCGCACCGCTACGACCTGGAGCCGGTCACCTCGGTCCCGATGGGCGAGTGAACGACGCGCCCGGCGCGGGTCCGAGAACGGACCCGCGCCGCCGGCGTGCCGCTCAGGCCACTCCGCCGCCTGTACGCGGCGTCTGACCTGTCGCCCAGGCCACTCCGCCGACCACCCGTGACGTCTGACCTGTCGCTCAGACCGCTCGTGGTGTCTGGCGGGCCGTCGAGGCGGTGTGCTTGACCTCACGCGCCTGCCAGTGCGCCGGTGGGCGCTGCGCCTGCGCTTCGGCCACGGCCGACGGCGCGCCGAGGGCCCGGGAGATGCTGCGGGCGGTCGCGGCCAGCGCCGGCACCAGGGAGTGCGGCGCGATCGACCCGCTCGGCACGGTGATGCCCACGGCGGCCACGACGCGGTCCCGTGGGCCGCGGATCGGCACGGCGACGGCCATCACGTCGTAGGTGAGCTGGCTCTCCATGACGGCCACGCTCGACTTGCGCACCTCGGCCAGCGAGTGCCGCAGCGCGTCGGGGTCGGTCAGCGTGTTCACGGTGTACTGGCGCAGTTTGGAGGAGAGCACCTCCTCCTGGAACTCCTGGGAGGAGTTCGCCAGCAGCACCAGCCCGGTGCAGGTCGCGTGCATGGGCCAGCGCCCGCCGAGCCTGCTCGGCACCGGGACGGTGTCCCGGGCCCGGAGCGACTCGACGTAGATCACGTCATGCCCTTCGGGGACCGCCAGATGGATGTTGCCATGGGTGGCGTGCTGCAGGTCATGCAGGAAGGGCAGCGCGATCTCGCGGAGCTGGCCGCCCTGGGGTGCCAGGGTGCCGAGCTCCAGGATGCGCAGGCCGATGCTGTACTTGCCGTCGCTGTGCCGGGACAGCGCGCCCCAGCAGCGGAGTTCGTTGAGCAGTCGGTGGGTCGTGCTGAGGGTGAGGCCGGTCCTGCGGCTGATCTCACTGAGGGACAGCGCCAGGTTCTCGGTGTCGAAGACGCCGAGAATCGAGAGCACGCGCTGGGCCGATGTCAGGCGATGGGGTTCCAGAGACGTGTCTTCCAGGACAGTCATCTATTCACCTGCCCGTCGTTTTCTGTGACCTGAGTTACATGGGCGTTAACAAGGCTACACAAACGGACAGTTTTGCAATAGTGGACCAAACGGGATGAAAAAGGCTTCCGTTATGCGGAAGTCGGGCTTCCCTTCCCGGAAACTACCAGGGCACGCACGCGAATTGTCAGTCGCCCTTCCGCCTCATGAAAGCCCTGATTCATTCGCCTGGAGCGCGTCTTACATTGCTCTGAGCAGGCCACGATCGTGAGTGAGGCGAAGATGCGCGACGAAGCACGCCTGGAGCGGATGCGGTCCACACTGGCCGTCGACGGCTACCACCTGAGCGTCGAAGAGCTGGACACCGGATTCGACGTGCGGATCGCCGCCGACCCCGAGAGCTGCGCCGACTGCCTGGTGCCCAAGACCGTGATGGTGAGCATGCTGGAGCCGATCCTCGGCGTCGCCGCCGGCGGCATCCGGCTCACCTATCCCAGCGACGTCTGACCGCGTCGCCGTACGGGCTGAAGTGTGTTGACGAGAAGAGGTGTGTGATGTTCGACCGAATCCTTGATCCGACCGGCCTGTCAGCGGGAACCGCGACCGTGGCGACGTCGGCGGGACGGGTGCCGACCCTGGTCGGCGCCCGGGTGGGACTGCTGTGCAACACCAAGAAGAACGCCGCCCAGATGCTGACCGAGATCGGCAGGCTGCTGGAGTCCCGCTACGGCGCGGTGGTGACGATCCAGCGCACCAAGCCGAACGTCGCCTGGCCGGTGGACGAGCCGATGCTGAACGAGATCAAGGCGGTCAGCGACGTGGTGGTCGCCGGGGTCGGCGACTGCGGATCGTGCAGCGCCTCGGCGGCGGCCGACGGCATCGCGTTCGAGCGCGCGGGCCTGCCGACCGCGGTGATCTGCAGTGACGCCTTCGAGGTGACGGCGCGGGCGATGGCCGAGGTGCACGGCGACAAGGACTTCGAGTTCCTGCTGACGCCGCACCCGGTCGCGGTGCTGACCGAGGCGCAGGTCGCCCAGCGCGCCGAGGACCTGGCCGCCGTCGTCGCCGGGCGGCTGTGCGAGGCCGCTCGATGACCGCGATCGACGACGCGGGCCAGGCGCCCATGGACGTCACCGACGCCCTGGACGCCGCGCACAAGTCCATCGAGTACATGTACGAGCGGGGCTGGACCGACGGCCTGCCCGTCGTCCCGGCGACGCGCGAGCTCGTGGACGAGTTCCTCGCCACCACCTCCAGGCCCGCCGACGAGGTCATCGGCCAGTTGGAGCACCTCAAGCGGCAGGTGTCGGTCGAGCTGGCCGCCGTCAACGCGGTCATGGCCGGCTGCCGGCCGGAGTACTTCCCGGTGGTGCTGGCCGCCTGGGACGCGCTGATGGCCGAGCGCTCCACGGTCGGCGGCGGCTGGCAGAGCACCAGCGGCCCGGCGCCGCTGATCGTGGTCAACGGTCCGGTACGCGAGCGCCTCGGCTTCAACAGCACCGGCGGGGTGTTCGGTCCCGGTTTCCGGGCCAACGCCACCGTGGCCAGGGCGATCGGGCTGATCGTCCGCAACGCCCTCGGCGTGGTGCCGCACGTACTGGAGCAGGCGACGCAGGGCATCCCCGGACGCTGGGCGATGTGCATCGCCGAGAACGAGGAAGAGAGCCCATGGGAGCCGTTCTCGGTGGACGGCGGCGTGGCCGCCGGCTCCGACGCGGTGTCCACCACGCTGCTCAGGACCAGCGAGTTCGTCGACAACCGGAACACCGACGATCCCGAGCTGCTGCTGAGCGACTTCGCCGACACCCTCTCGCGCACCGGCAGCTGGCTGTTCAAGCACGCGAGCGCGGGCGTGGTGTTCTGCCCCGAGCACGCGCAACTGCTGGCCAAGGCCGGGATGAGCAAGGACGACGTGCGCACCTGGCTGCTGGAGCGCTGCGGACGGCCGAAGGCCGACCTGGCGCGGGCCGGCAAGGCCGTCCGGGCCGGGAACATCGGGGCCGTGCCCACGGAGGACGGCACCGGGGACTTCGAGCGGCTCTTCGCCGACAACTCGCCCAAGAACCTGCCGATCATCGTGGCCGGCGCCCGTAACGCGGGCATCTCCATGGTGGTCCGGCTCTTCTCCAGCTGGGCGGGCATCGCTGCTCGGATCGAGCCGCCACTTGACGGCGGTAGAGGATAGAAATATGCCGGTAAATCCGTTGATCGATCCCTTCGACGCGGGCCCGCAGTGGATGGTCGGCCGTACCGCGCTGGTCACCGGCGGCGGCCAGAGCGGCGAGCTGCCGGGGGTCGGCTACGCCATCAGCCGCGTTCTCGCCGCGCACGGCGCGCGGGTCGCGGTGCTGGACCGGGACGCCCAAGCCGCCGAGCGCACCGTGAAGGCGATCGCCGGGAACGGCGGCCAAGCCGTCGCCGTGGTCGCCGACGTGACCTCGGACCGAGCCTGCGCCGCCGCCGTCACCGAGGTGGTGGAGCGACTGGGCGGGCTCGACGCGCTGGTCAACAACGTGGCTTCCGGAGACCCCGCAGGACTGTTCGAGGTGACCCCCGGACGGTTCGCCGAGCTGATGACCATCAATCTCACCTCGGCGTGGCAGGTCACCCGGCACGCGGTCCCCGTGCTGCCGCGCGGCGGATCGATCGTGAACATCTCCTCGGTGGCGGTCCAGGCCCGCGGGCCGGGGATGGTCTACTCGGTCGCTAAGGCCGGGCTGGAGAACATGACCGACGGCGCGGCCACCACGCTGGGCCCGCAGGGCATCCGGGTCAACTGCGTGCGCGTCGGCATGATCTGGGGCGCGTTCGCCGCGGCGAACATGCCCGAGGAACGCCGCGAGCCGCGGCGGCAGAGCACCGCGCTGAAGACCGAAGGCACCGCCTGGGACATCGCCCACGCGACGTTGTTCCTGCTCAGCGACCGTGCCCGGTGGATCTCCGGGCACACCTTGACCGTCGAAGGAGGACCACCGCGCCAGGTCGCCCCTCTCGCGGGCTCGACCCGTCGCGACCGCGACATATGACGTAGACCAGGCACCGCAGAAGACCCAGGACCCAGAGCCGCCGGGCCGACTACTTTCCGAAGACAGACCAGGTTTCCGATCCCTGACTTACCGAATCCGGTACGGACAGATTCTTCCAAGGTCACTCACCCCCCCGCTCCGAGGAGCACCATCCATGGCCAACACCGGCACCACCAAAGCTCCATCGACCAAGGGCATCTTCGCTGCCAGCTTCATCGGCACGTCGATCGAGTGGTACGACTACTTCATCTTCGGCACCGCCGCGGCGATCGTCTTCCCCCGGTTGTTCTTCCCGGATGCCTCCCCCGAGGCCGCCACCCTCGCGTCCCTGTCCGCGTTCGCCGCCGGATTCCTGGTCCGTCCCATCGGCGCCGCGGTCATCGGTCACTTCGGCGACCGGATCGGCCGCAAGTCGATGCTGGTCCTCACCCTGCTCCTGACCGGTGGAGCCACGTTCGCCATCGGACTGCTGCCCACGTTCGCCGCCATCGGCTTCGGCGCCCCGATGCTGCTGGTCGCCCTGCGCCTCATCCAGGGATTCGGCGTGGCCGGCGAGTGGGGTGGCGCGCTGCTCATCTCCACCGAGAGCGCCACCCCGGGCCGCCGTGCCTTCTTCGGTAGTTTCGCCCAGTTCGGGGTGCCGATCGGTGTGCTGACCTCGAACCTGGCGTTCCTCTTCGTCGCCGGCATGAGCGACGAGGACTTCTTCTCCTACGGCTGGCGTATCCCGTTCCTGCTGAGCGCGCTGCTGGTGGTCGTCGGCTTCATCATCCGCCTGCGGCTGTCGGAGTCGCGGGAGTTCCAGCAGATCAAGGAGCGGAAGGCGGTCAACAAGGTCCCGTTCAGGGAGCTGCTCCGCAACCACCCGCGCAACCTCATCCTGGCCAGCCTGGCCGCGATCGCACCGCCCGCCATCGGCTACGCCGTGACCGTGTACATGCTCTCCTACGGCACCCAGGTGGGCTACACGCGTAACACGCTGCTCGCGATCATTCTGGCCTCCACGTCGGTGTGGATCCTCGCGATCGTCGTGTCCGCGCTGCTGTCCGACCGCTTCAACTCCAAGCTGCTGTACGCCATCGGCGCGGTCACCGCGGTGATCTGGCCGTTCCCGATGTTCGCCCTGGTCAACACCGGGACCACCGGTGGCGCGGTGGTCGCCTTCCTGGTCGCCGCGATCGTGCAGGGCATCATGGCCGGCGCGCAGGGCGGCCTGTTCACCGAGCTGTTCGACACCAAGGTCCGCTACAGCGGCATCTCCATCGCCTACGCGATCGGCGCCACCGTCTCCGGCGCGATCACCCCGGCCTTCCCCGCGCTGTACCTGTCGACCGGCTCGTCCAACGCGGTCGCCGCCCTCATCACCGGGCTGGGCGTGGTGAGCCTGGTGGCCGTGCTCGGCGTCAAGCGGATCATCCCGCCGACGCCCGAGCCCGAGCCGGACGCCGTCCCCGTGACGACCGAGCCCTAGTATCCCGATCATGCCGTGCGGGTCGGGAGATCCCCCCGATCCGCGCGGCACCGTACAGGCAGAAGGTCCGCGGCGTGCGCCGTGGCGAGAAACAGGAGGCCCGAGCACGTGGCGAATCCCGTCATGAACGTCGCAGACCTGGTCGCGATCGACGTGCACACCCACGCGGAGGTCTCCCGCGACGGGAAGGGGTCGCTGAGCCCCGAGCTGTTCGGCGCGTCCGCCAAATACTTCAAGGAGCACCCGAAGCCGACCATCCCGGAGATGGCCGCCTACTACCGGGAGCGGCGGATGGCCGCGGTGGTGTTCACCGTGGACGCCGAGCAGGCCACCGGTCACGTTCCCATCCCGAACGACGAGATCGCCGAGGACTGCGCCGAGCACGCCGACGTGCTGATCCCGTTCGCCAGCATCGACCCGTGGAAGGGCAAGGCGGGCGCGCGCGAGGCGCGCAGGCTCGTCGAGCGGTACGGCGTGCGCGGCTTCAAGTTCCACCCGAGCATCCAGGGCATGGCGCCCAACGACCGCACCGCCTACCCGTTGTACGAGGTCATCGAGGAGCTCGGGGTGCCGGCGCTGTTCCACACCGGCCAGACCGGCATCGGCGCGGGCGTCCCCGGCGGGGGCGGGATCCGGCTGAAGTACTCCAACCCCATGCTGGTCGACGACGTGGCGGTGGACTTCCCCGAGCTGCGGATCATCTTGGCCCACCCGTCGTTCCCGTGGCAGGACGAGGCGCTGTCGGTCGCCACCCACAAGCCGTCCGTCTACATCGACCTGTCCGGCTGGTCCCCGAAGTACTTCCCGCCGCAGCTCGTGCAGTACGCCAACACGCTGCTGAAGGACAAGGTGCTCTTCGGCTCCGACTTCCCGGTGATCACCCCGGACCGCTGGATGGCCGACTTCGACAAGCTGGAGATCAAGCCCGAGGTCCGCCCCAAGATCCTCAAGGACAACGCCGCCCGCCTGCTGGGACTCATCTAGATCCCGACGACGACCTTGCCGGCCGGCTCATGTCCGTTTCTGTGGACAGCATGACTCCGAGCGAGTAGCGGGCGAGGCACTCCAGGACGGAGCGACAGTATTCTCGACGGACATGGAAGAGATGCCGGACCCGCTGCTCGACGTGCTGGCGGCGCTCAACGTCCGCGTCACGCACCTGTCAGGGGTCGAGGCCACCGGCCATTGGGGGCTGCGCTTCGACGCCCACGAGCACATCAAGATCGGCGCCGTGCTCACCGGCTCCTGCGTGCTGGGGGCGGACGGCGAACCGGCCCTGCGGCTCTCGGCCGGCGACTGCTTCCTGATGTCCGGCTACCGGTGGTTCCAGGTGGCCGACGAGCATGCCACGCCCCTGGACGACGGGCAGCGGATCTTCCAGGCGGCCGGGACCCGGATCGTCCGGCTCGGCGCACCCGGCGCGGACGCGGATCCCACCCTCCTCCTCGGCGCCAGCGTCCACTTCCTCGACCCCACCGTGGCCGCGCTGCTCGCCGGACTGCCGCTCCTGACGGCGATCCGAGCCGGTACGGGACCCGCCCGTGCGATCCAGCCGCTGCTGCGACTGATCCTGGAAGAGGCGGACCGGGTCCGGATCGGCGCGCCGGTGATGATCGAGCGGCTCGCCGAGATGCTGTTCCTGCAGGCCGTCCGGGCACTGGTCGAGGACCCGGCCGGGGCGATGCCGTACGGCTGGCTGGGTGCGCTGGGTGATGCCCGGATCGGTGGCTCGCTGGTGCTCATGCACCGGCAGCCGGCCCGGCGGTGGACGGTCGCGGAGCTCGGCCACGCGGTGGGCATGTCGAGGGCGGCGTTCGCGGCCCGGTTCAAGCAGCTGGTGGGGATGCCGCCGCTGGAGTATCTGCTGCGCTGGCGCATGCACACCGCGGGGAGGGAGCTGCTGACCGGCGACCGTACGGTGGCGTCGGTGGCCGCCGAGTGGGGCTACGCCTCGGAGGCCGGGTTCAGCGCCGCTTTCAAGCGGATCGTCGGAGTGCCGCCGGGACGCTACCGGGCCGACCCGATGGCGGCGGCGCCTGCGCTGAAGAGCCTGAACGGGTCCGCAGAGCATCTCGTAAGTTTCGCAGACGCCTGAGGATGGCCCCCTCCACCTGCCGAACCCTAGCGTTGACGCAGGAAACAGGGGGAGGCAGCTCATGCAGTACGAACGACTGGGCGCCACGGGAGTTTTCGTCTCCCGTATGGCGCTGGGCACCATGACCTTCGGCGGCGGCACCACCCCGCCGTGGAACATCATCGGCGGGCTCGACGACAAGGCCGCCGACGAGATCGTCGGAGTGGCCCTCGACGCGGGCGTCAACCTCGTCGACACCGCCGACATCTACGCGGGCGGCGAGTGCGAGGAGATCCTCGGCCGGGTGCTGGGCTCCCGCCGGCAGGAAGTCCTCCTCGCGACGAAGCTCTTCGGGCGGATGGGCCAGGGCCCCAACGAGGTCGGGCTGTCCAGGTCGTGGGTCACCAAGGCGTTGGAGGGCAGCCTCCGCCGCCTGGGGACCGACCACATCGACCTCTACCAGATCCACAGCTTCGACCCCCTCACCCCGCCCGAGGAGACCCTGGGCGCGCTCGACGACGCGGTCCGGCAGGGCAAGATCCGCTACATCGGCGCGTCGAACCTGGCCGCCTGGCAGATGATGAGGTACCTCGGCGCCGCCGACCTCCACCACCTGAGCAGGTTCGTCTCCCAGCAGGTGTACTACTCGCTCGCCGGGCGCGACATCGAGCGGGAGATCCTGCCGATGGCCGTGGACCGCGGGCTGGCCACGCTGGTGTACAGCCCGCTGGCCGGCGGCTTCCTCTCCGGGAAGTTCGACCGTACCGGCGCCGGTGACGCCGGCAGCCGGCGGGCGCATGCCGATGTCCCGCCGGTCGACCCCGAGCGTGGATACGACATCGTCGACGCGCTGCGCGTGGTGGCCGAGCGGCACGGCGCCGGCGTCGCCCAGGTGGCCATCGCCTGGACGCTCGCCCAGCCCGGCGTCACCAGCGCCATCGTCGGCGCCCGCCGCCCCGCCCAGCTGTCCGACACGCTGGCGGCCGTGGATGTGCGGCTCACCGACGACGACCTGAAGGAGCTCGACGCCGCCGGCGCCCTCCCCGTCCCCTACCCGGACTGGGGCCAGGGCCGGCCCGCCGACCGCTTCCCCATGGCCGTCCGCTCCTGAACGGGGTCCCATGGTCTGCGCCGCTGGGCGGCCGGCCTCATGCGGCTCTGATCACCGAAAAGCCCCTCCCCGCGGTTGGGTCCGCGGAGAGGGGCTCGGTGCTGTCAGGAACGGGTCCACTTCTGGTTGGGGGTGCCGGCGCAGTCCCAGAGCTGGAGTTGCGCGCCGTTGGCGGTGTTGCGCTCCACGATGTCCACGCATCGGTTGGCGGCGATGTTGACGAGGTCGCCTGATGCGCTGAGCGTGAAGCGCTGGGCACCGGTGCCGTTGCACGTGTAGAGCTGGATCGGCGTTCCGTTCCCGGTGCCGGCCGCCGCGGCGTCCATGCACTTGCCCATCGCGCGGATCGTGCCGTCGCCGTTGATGGACCACTGCTGAGCGGCGGTGCCGTTGCAGTCGTACATCTGCAGTCGGGCGGCGTCCACGGGGTTGGCCGCGGGGATGTCGATGCAGCGGCCGTTCAGGTTGGACCGCAGCGCGGTGCCGGTGCCGGGGTTGTCGTTGGTCCAGGCGGAGACGCGGACGTAGTCGATCAGCATCGTCTGCGGGAACGAGGTGCTGCCGTCCGGGTTGCCCGGCCAGTTACCGCCGACCGCCACGTTCAGGATCATGAAGAACGGGTGGTCGAAGACCCACCGGTTGCCGCGGATGCCGGCCGGTGTGATGCGGAAGTACTCCGAGCCGTCCAGGTACCAGACGATGAGGTTGGGCGACCAGTCGACCGCGTACGTGTGGAAGGCGTCGCCCAGCGGCGCGCCCACCGTGCGGCTGCCACCGATGCCGGCGCCGCCGGAGTAGCCGGGGCCGTGCACGGTGCCGTGGACGGTGTTCGTGATGTGGCCGACGTTCTCCATGATGTCGATCTCGCCGGTGTTCGGCCAGTCGCCGCCGCCGAGCATCCAGAACGCCGGCCAGATGCCCTGGCCCCTGGGGATCTTGATGCTGGCCTCGAAGCGGCCGTACGCCTGGCTGAACTTGTCGGCGGTCAGGATGCGGCCGGAGGTGTAGCGGCAGGTGCCGTAGTGGCACTGCAAGTTGGACGGGTTCTCCTGGCGGGCGGTGATGGCCAGCCGGCCCTGCCCGTCGTGCTGCACGTTGCGGGTGGAGTTGGTGTAGTACTGCAGCTCGTTGTTGCCCCAGCCGCCGCCACCGGTGTCGAACTTCCACTTGGCGTTGTCGAGGGGCGTCCCCGCCGGTTTGTCGAACTCGTCGGCCCAGGTGACGGGGCCGATGGCGGCCTGCGCCGGTTCGTTGCTCGTGAGGCCGACCAGGCCACTGGTGAGGGTGAGGAGCAGGGCCGTGGCCGTGAGGAGGAGCCGGGGTTTGCGCATGAAGACCTCCGGTCTGTGGCCCTGCGGGGCACGGGCTTCCCGCCGCACGCCGTCACGGGGGTGCGGGGCGTGCGCCGACTGTGCTTGCCGGGAGGACCTTTACTGCCTGATTGAGAGGATGTAACACCCCGGTCACCGCGCTTGTCAATAAGAAGCTTTACTTATTATTTATAGGAGTCAGGTCATCCACGTTCTGGGGCCGGCGGCAGCGGCAGCGGGAGGCCGGGCAACCCGTCCATGCTGACGGCCACGTGCTCCTTCTTCTCGAAGTAGGCGCTCAGGGACTCGTCGTCCTCACGGGCGAAGCGCCGACTGTGCAGATCCCGATCCTGCTCGTACGCCATCAACGGCACCGCGTAACCGCAGGTGTCCCGGATGAGCTCGGCGTGCACGACGATGATGGCCCGCA
This sequence comes from Nonomuraea glycinis, assembly GCF_035920485.1. Lineage (GTDB taxonomy): Bacteria > Actinomycetota > Actinomycetes > Streptosporangiales > Streptosporangiaceae > Nonomuraea > Nonomuraea glycinis. The sequence goes on along the minus strand of NZ_CP109166.1, from coordinate 3,798,431 downwards.
GCCCGTGCAGGCCGGAGTCGATGTCGGGGAAGTACGCCATCAGATCGTTCCAACGAGGGTCGTCCCGGAAGACCGGCTCGCCCCGCCCATGGACGCGCACGATGTTCGGCGGGCCTTGGAAGGCGCACCACATGAGGGTGATCCGGCCGTTCTCCCGCAGATGGGCGACGGTCTCGGCGTTGCTGCCGGCGAAGTCGAGGTAGGCCACGGTGACCTCGTCGATGACCGCGAAGGACCCGGTCAGCCCCTTGGGCGACAGATTGACCGTACCGGTCGGCGACAGAGGCGCCGTCGCGGTGAAGAACATCGGCTGCGCCTCGATGAACTCCCGCAACCGCCCGTCAATGCGTTCATAGCTTTTCCCCATACCGGATTATCTCCGGATATCGTCAAAGTCCGAAGCCACGGCCCATCACACGGCGAAGCGGACAGCGCCGCCGTCGACGAGGATGGTGGCGCCGCTGATGTAATCGGCGTAGCCGCCGCACAGGTAGGCTTGCTTATGATCGCTCGGTCGACGTGCGGTGGTGGCTCGCCACCTGTGACGCCACACCGGAAGCCGTCCTGCGGATCCTCACCGAGGACCCCCATCCCGATGTGGCGAGACAGGCCCGAGGGAACCTCGACGCTCTTGCGCAAAGCCGTCCGTGAACCCGTGCGTCACCAGTCGCGGGTCGCGACCAGCTCCTCCGCGTCCGCGTCCGCGAAGCCGTACGCCTGGGCCACGAACCAGAAGTCCTCGGCGATCTCCTCCCGGGCCGTGGTCTCGATGTCGGCCTCCAGTTCGTTGAACTCTTCCGTGGCCGCGTGGGTGAGGACGTAGAGCGCTGTGAGGTCGGACGGTCGCTCGGCCTCGATCCGCTCGCACAGGCGCAGCAGGATCCCTCTGCCCTGGTCGACGACGTGGTCAGGGAAGAAGCCGTCCCGGTGCATGGCCTGAAGGAAGCTGTAGCCGGTTATGCGCTGGTTGGTGGGCGGCACTCTGGTCTCCTCGGGGTGATCGGGTGTGCCGATCCTGCACCACGCCACCGACAACTACGGGATCGCCGGCGCCAGCACCTCCCGCAGCGGCACCGGCGGCCGCCCGATCAGGTGGCCGAGGGCCGGGTCGACCTGGGCGAACTCGCCTTGGTGGCTCGCGGCGAACATACTGACGAGCAGGTCCGCCGCCCCCTCCGGGACCCCGTGGGCGACCAGCCCGGCCCGGAACTCGGCGTCCGGCACGACGACCCGGCGGATGGTCCGGCCCGTCAGCTCGGAGGCGAGCGCCGCGACGCCGGTCATGTCGATCGCCTCCGCCCCGGTGAGCGCGGGAGTCGTACCGTCGAGAAGGTCCTCCGTCAGCGCGATCGCCGCCGCCTCGGCCAGGTCGTCGTGGGAGGTCCAGGAGACCGGGCCGTCCTTGGGCACGGCCAGTTCGCCCGTCCGGAGAGCCGTGCCGACCAGCATGAGCGCCGACGTCGCGTAGAAGCCGTTGCGGAGGCTGGTGAAGCGCACCCCCGATCGCGCCAGCGCCGCCTCGGTGGCGGCGTGATCGAGCATCGGCCCGAAGAGCGAGGAGGGGCTCGACCCCATGTGGCTGGTGTAGACGATGCGCTCGGCCCCGGCCTTGGCCGCCACGTCGATCGCCGTCCGGTGCAGGCGCACCGCCGTCTCACCGTGCGTGTCCACCGACACGACGAGCACCCGGGTCGCCGCCTCGAACGCGTGCTCAAGGCTCGACGCGTCGGCGAAGTCCCCCCGCCGGACCCGAACCCCCCGCTCCGCCAGCTCCCGCGCCCCCTCAGGATCTCGTACGCACACGCCGACGCGTTCCGGCGCGACCCGGTCGAGCAGCCGCTCCACGACCGCCCGCCCGAGCTTCCCGTTCGCACCGCTGACAATGATCATGGTTCCTCCACTCGGCGACCCGCCCAGGTGCTGGGCGCGCAGTCAGACCATGCCGCGCGATGCCACCGCACGGGAAGGATCGCGGGGCTCCGGGTTGTTACCCTGCGGGACATACCGATCGGAGGCGGGCCATGGAATCACGACCGCTGCGTCACTTCGTCGCCGTCGCCGAAGAGCTCAACTTCGCCCGCGCGGCCGAACGGCTGGGCATCTCCTCCCCGCCCCTGTCCCGTACCATCAGCCGGCTCGAAGCCGAGCTGGGCGTCACGCTGTTCGAGCGGACCACGCACAGCGTCACCCTGACCCCGGCCGGGACCGTACTGCTCGACCAGGCGCGCATCGCCCTCGAAGCCCTGCGGGCCGCCGCGCGGCGGGCCCAGCGCGCCGCCGCCACCGAGCCGAAACTGGTCCTGGCGGTCAAGGCCGACAGCGACGCCGGGTTGCTGGATGCCATTCTGACCCGGCTGGCGGCCGACCCCGCGGCGCTCCCGGTCACGATCCGGCTGTGCGGGTGGGGCGAGCAACCGGCCCTGCTGCGCCAGGGCGAGGCCGACGCCGCCCTGATCTACGTGCCGTTCGACCAGACCGGCCTCGACTTCGAGACGGTGGCCGTCGAGCCGCGCGTCGCCGCCGTCCCGGCCGGACACCCGCTCGCCGCACGCGGCCACGCCCGCTTCGCGGAGCTCGGCCTGCCCATCTCCGAGCCGGTACGTCCCGACGAGCTCCGCCGGTTCCTCGATCAGGTCGTCGACGAGTACGGCATCCGCGACCTGCCCCAGCTGCTCAAACTCGTCGAACTCGGCGAGATCATCACCCTGCTGCCCGAGTCCATCGTCGCCCGCTACCCCCGGCCGGGCGTCGCCTACCTCAGCCTCCCGGACACCCCGCCCGCGACCCTCGCCATCGCCTGGCCGCAGCAGTCCCGATCACCGGCCACCGCGGCCCTCGTCCGCGCCGCCACATTCTCGGCGACGTGAGCTACGAGACTCCGCCGTCGGCCACCCGCCGCTTGATCTCGTCCAGCCGGGCCCTGATGGCGGTGAGCCCGGTGCCCGTCGGGAGATAGTCGATGACGCCGGCCCGCACGCCGTACTCCTTCTGCCCGGACTGGACGCGGCCCGCGGCGGCGGAGCGCAGATAGTCGAGGACGACGACGTCGATCCGCTTGACGATCGAGGTGACGAAGACCTGGCGCAACTCCTCGTCCACGCCCTTGGACTCGTCGGCGTCCGCGCCGATGACCAGGGCGCCGGCGTCATGGGCGGCCCGGGTGATCCCCTGGTTCGAGTTGTCCGCCGCCTGGAAGATCACCTCGCCACCGGCCCGGAGCAGGCGACCGGCCAGGGCCTGGGCCTTCCCACGATCGTCGTATCCGCTGTAGTCAGGGGCCACGGACACGTACGCGGTGGCGATCCGGACGTCCGCGTCGACCGCCTTCACCCCGGCGGCGAACCCGGCGGCCACGCGCTCCACCTCCGGCTCACCCTTGACCGCCCCGATGAACCCGACCATCTTCTTCGTGGCGGTGAGGGCCGCCACCGCGCCCGCGAGGTATCCGGCTTCCTGCTCGTTGAAGACCAGGTTGGTGACGTTCGGCCCCATTTTCTCCCGGCTGTCGACGATGGCGAAGCGCACCTTCGGGAACTCCGCCGCCACCACCCTGACCGCCTGGGAGTACGGGAATCCGATGGTGAGGATCGGATCGTGGCCGCTGCGGGCGAGCGAGCGCAGCCGTTCGGCCTTCACCGCCTCGCTCTCGCCCGCGACCGCCTCCACCTCGCTGACGGACAGGCCGAGCTCGTCCTGGGCGCGGGCGATGCCCGGCAACGCCGACTCGTTGAACCACCCGTCATGCCGCCCGCCGACATCCATGACGAACCCCACTTTGCTCGCCGTGGCCGGCGGGGGTCCGGAGGAGGCGGACGGCCAGAGCCAGACGCCGGCGGAGATCGCGACGGCGAGCACGGCGCCGGCCGAGGCCACCACGGCCCGCCGTCGCCTGCGCCGCGGGCCGATCGGGAACGTGGTCTCGTCGGACCGGGCGGGAGCCTGGCCCACCAGGTGGAGCATGATGTCGGCCGCGCTCGGACGCCGGTCCGGGTCCTTGTCCAGGCAGCGTTCGAGTAGAGGGCGCAGGACCGCGGGCACCCCGGTGAGGTCGGGGGCCGAGGTGAGGATGGAGTAGAGGACGGCGGGCACGCCGTTGTTCTGGAACAGCGGCCGTCCGGTGGCCGCGAACACCATGGTGCTCGCCCAGCTGAAGATGTCGGCCGCGGCCCTGACGGGCATGTCGGAGATCTGCTCGGGCGACATGTACGTCGGCGTGCCGATGATGCCGCTGCTCGTCACGGTGAACGAGTCGAAGGCGCGGGCGATGCCGAAGTCGATCACACGCGGCCCGTCGGGCCCGAGCAGCACGTTGCTGGGCTTGAAGTCACGGTGCACGACCCCGGCGGCGTGAATCGCCGCCAGCGCGTTCGCCGTGCCGAGCGCGAGCCGTACCAGCTCGTCCTCACCCAGCGCGCCGCGCTCGCGCACCCGCACATCCAGCGACACGCCCTCGACGTACTCACTCACGATGTACGGCCGGTCGCCCGCCATGTCCACCTCGATGACGCGAGCCGTCGAGAAGGCGGCCACCCGCCGCGCGGCCTCCACCTCACGCACGAACCTGCGGTGCGCGGTCTCGTCGAGCGCGTGGTGCAGATGCAGCACCTTGACCGCGACCCGCCCGCCCTCGGGCGCCTCGGCCAGATAGACCGTCCCCTGCCCGCCCTCGCCCAGCCGGCCGAGCACCCGGTAGGCACCCACCCACTCGGGCTCATCAGGCCGTAACTTCGGCATATCACCTCCGTCGTATCTCTACGACGATAGGGGATCGGGCTCCTCGCGCACGGAGCCGTACACGATGGCCTGGACCATGTCCCGGACCATGTCCCTGGTGACGATGCCCGGTGGCGCGGTGACCAGGGTGAACAGCGCGCCGCCGTAGAGGGCGATCAGGGTGGGGATTCTCTCGCTGGAGATGGCGAGGCCGAGTTTGCCGTGGTGTCCGGCGGTGATCCGCAGTGCCGCGGCCTGCAGGCCCGCGAGCGCCTCGGCTAGCACCGGCCGACGTACGGTCTCCAGTTGGAGCTCGAAGATCGCCAGGTAGCGGGTGCGGAGTGTGGTCGCGGCCGTGAACAGCGACTCCGTCAGCAGGTCGACCAGGGGCGCGGGCCGGTCGGTGGCCCGGTCGGTGTCGGCGTGGTGCAGCTCGACGATGCGCTCGGCGGCGGCCACCAGGAGCGCTTCCCGGCTGGGGAAGTAGTTGGAGGCCGTCCCCGGCGGCAGGTTCGCCGCCTTCTCCACCGCGCGATGGGTCAGACCGTGCACCCCCGACGACGCCAGCAACGCGATGGCGGCATCGGTCAGGGCCCGGCGACGGGCCGGATTGGCGGGCGGCATACGGCCATGCTAAACGAATTAGACGTACTAGTACGATCGTAGTGAATTGATGAGGAGGACACGCATGCGGATCGTGGTGGTCGGTGCCGGGCTGGGCGGAGTGGCGGCCGCGGTGGGGCTGCATCGCGCGGGCCACGAGGTGACGCTCTTCGAACGGGGCGCCGAGCTCCGGGAGGCGGGCACCGGGATCGTGGTCATGCCGAACGGCCTCCGCGCGCTGGACACGCTCGGGTCGCCCCTGCGCGGGCACGAGATGCTCGGGACGCCCGCCATCATCGACCGGGCGGACCTGCACCGGACGCTCCGCGCCCCGCTGCCCGACGACCTGGTATGCACCGGGATCCCGGTCGAGCGCCTGGAGCCCGGCCCCACCGGAGTCACCGTGATCAGCGACGGCGTCCCCGTCGCGCGGGCGGACGCCGTGATCGCGGCCGACGGCATCGGCAGCAGGCTCCGCGGACACCTCTTCCCCAGCCACCCCGGGCTGCGGCGGACCGGCCGGATGGACCTGCGCGGCATGCTGCCCCGCCCGGCCGGTCTGGACACGGACCTGCTCGCCTGCCAACTGGTCGACCGGCGCAGCGGGGCGATGTTCGGCCTGTTCCCCGTCGGCGAGCACCGCCTGTACTGGTTCACCGACTCCGCCCTGCACGGCCCGCCGCCCGGCGCGGACGAGGCACGCCGGCAGATGCTGTCCCTGATGGCCGACTGGCACCCTCTCGTCACCGAACTGATCGAGGCCACCTCGTCCACCGACATCTACGTCGACTCGATCACCTGCCTCGCCGAGCCCCTGTCCTCGTACACGGCCGGCCGGATCGCGCTCCTCGGCGACGCCGCCCACGCCATGCCACCCGACCTCGGCCAGGGCGCCGGCCAGGCCTTCGAAGACGCGGCCGCCCTGACCCGCCACCTGACCGGAGCCGGCCCGGCGGACGTCGCCGAGCGACTCCTGCGCTACGACGCCGAACGCAGGCCCCGCGCCAACCGCATCATGCGGGCGGCGTCCCGGCAGTCGCGGCTGACCTCCCAGACGGGCGTCGCCGCCTGGGCCCGCGACCTGCTACTGCGCGCCGTACCGACCCGCCTGGCCACCCGGCGACTCGCCGCGCTCTGGCACGCCTGAAGCCGCGGCCGTACAACGTCCGGTCACCAGGGCCGGCTTCGCCGACGTGACGGCCCGGCGAAGGCTACTTCGTGCCGTCGCGCAGCTCCGCTTGGTAGCGGCCCGGGGTCTGGCCGACGACCTGGGTGAACGCCTCGATGAGGCTGGTGGGGTTGGACCACCCGCACTCCATCGCGGTGTCGGTCACGGACCGGCCGTCGGTGAGATAGATCAGGGCGTGGTGGATGCGCAGGACCGTGCGCCAGCGGCGGAAGCTCATCCCGAGCTCGGTGTGGAACAACCGGCTCAGGGTGCGCTCGCTCGCGCCCACGGTCCGTCCCAGCTCGGCCAGGGTCACGGCCCGGCCGGGATCGGCGTGCAGGAGATCGGTGATGGCCCGCAGCCGGTCGTCGCGGGGTTCGGGCAGGTGCAGGGACCGCTCGGGGGCCACGGCGAGCTCATCGACGACCACCGCGCGCAGTCGTCCGTAGGAGCCGGGGCGGACCTCACCCCGATCGGTCAGCGCCAGGAGGGCCTCCCGCAGCAGGGGACTCACCGCGAACACGCTGGGGTGTGCCACGAGCTCGGCGCACAGCTCCAGGGGAACGACGACGAGGCGGACATCGGTCCTGCCGTAGATGCGATGGGAGTGGGCGTATCCCGGCGGCGTCCACGTCACCCTGTTGGCCGGCGCGACCCACGTCCCGCGTTCGGTCGTGGTGGCCAAGGCGCCGGAGGCCGGGTAGACCAACTGGCCCTGACTGTGGGAGTGGGCGCCGAGGTGGAAACCGTGCGGGAGCCACCCTCCGCGCAGAGGCGTCGGGGGAGGTTGGCGGCTTTCCAGCATCAGGCAGCAGTTTACCGGTGGCGCGGCGCCCATCGACAGGCGAACGATGGCGTCATGAACACCGCATCCCTCGGAGCACCCCTTGGCTAGCCTCGGATCGATGGCGATGGCATCCAGATACCGGCGCCCCCGCCATCGGCGGATGTTGAACCTGACCGTCCGGGGACGCGAGCGGATCAGCCCGCACTTCGTGTCCGTCACGCTGGGCGGAGACGACTTTCAGCACCTCGATCGGTCCGGGTACGACCAGGCGGGCCGCCTCTTCTTCCCCCGCCCCGGCCAGGACGGATTCGTCATCCCGAGCAGCGACAAGTGGATGCGCCAGTACGCCCTCCTGTCGGCCGCGAAGCGGCCACGGGTCAGGATGTATTCGATCCGGCGCTTCAGGCCGGAGATGTCCGAGATCGACATCGAAGTGGTCATCCATGAGGAGAGCCCGGGCACACCCGCCGCCGCCGGGTCCGCCTGGGCGCTGGCGGCCGAGCCCGGTGACCAGGTCGGCTTCCTCGACGAGGGCTACTGCTACGTGCCCACACCCGACGCCACCTGGCAGCTTCTCGTGGGGGACGAGAGCGCGCTGCCGGCCGTCCTCGCGATTCTGGAGCGCTCCGCCGACGCGCTGCCCGCCGAGGTGTTCCTCGAAGTCCCCGCCGACGAGGACGTCCGCCACGAGGTCACCGCGAACGCCAGGATCCACTGGTTGCCCCGCAACGATCCCGCCACCAAGCCGGGCACGCTCGCACTCCAGGCCGTGAAGGACGCACACCTGCGTCCGGGTCCCTTCTACACCTGGGCCGCGGGCGAGTCCGCGCTCCCCACCGGCCTGCGCAGGCATCTCGTCAACGACCGCGACATCCCCAGATCCGACATCGCCTTCCTCGGCTACTGGAAACACGGCAGAACCAGCCTCGGCTGACCTCGCTATTCGACGAGAGATTGCGTACCGAGAACGATGGCGAGTGCGAGGCGCTCGGCGTCCTCCGTGCCAGGTTCGGCGGTGTAGACCATGATGCGCAGATCGTCGGCGGCGACGACGAGGATGTCGCAGTCGAGGGTGATGCGGCCGACCGAGGGGTGATCGATGGTCTTGCGCCTCGACGGGTCCTGGCGCAGTTCGGGGGCGCCGGACCGCCAGAGCTCGGCGAAGCGCGGGCTCTGCGCGGTGAGCTCGTTGACGAGCCGCTTGAGCGTTCGATCGCCGGGATACCGGGCGGCGGTCAGCCGCAGGTCGGCGACCAGTCCCGCCTCGAAATCGGCGCGCACTTCCGGGCTGTGGATGACCCGGGTGCCGGGGCCGACGAGATTGCGCCAGACGGCGTTCCGTTCGATCCCGCGCCAGGTCGTGGTCCCGCCCATGAGCGCGTCGTACGGCGCGTTGGCCAGGACGAGCGTCCAGCTGGCGTCGTACACGATGACCGGGGTGTGCGCCAGCCGGTCGAGCAGCCGCTGCACGCTCGCCGTGACGCGCGACGGAACGACGTCACGCCCGGGAGCGGCGTGCCCGGCCAGCCGGAAGAGCAGGTCGCGCTCCGCGTCGGACAGGCGCAGGGCGCGGGCGAGCGACTCCACGACCTGCACCGAGGGCGAGGTCGCCCGCCCCTGTTCGAGCCGGGTCAGATAGTCGGCCGAGATGCCCGCGAGCCCGGCGAGCTCTTCGCGACGCAGCCCGGCCGCCCGGCGGCGCCCGCCCACGGGCATCCCGATCGTCTCCGGCGCGACCCGGTCCCGCCAACGGCGCACCATCCGGCCGAACTCCCATGACTCCACATTTCCAGTGTCGGGGAAGGCGCCGGCGTTGTCCTGGCCCTGACAGTCCTACGACATCGGACCGACTGCCTGGCCGGCGACGAAGCCCGAGCCGCGTTCGGCGAACCAAGCGACGGCGCCGGCCGACATCGACGCGGACGTCCCCCTGCTTCTGCACGCACTCGGTCACCGCCCTGCGTGAGCCGTGCTGGTGATCGCCGCTCCAGGGACGATTCCGCCGATTTTTCGTTAGGATGTGAGATCCGACTCGCTCTCCCGTTGTGAGGACCAGCATGGCGGACGAGCCTGCGAAGCCGCGAAGGCTTACCGTCTACGCCGAAGCCGCCGCCATTCTTGCTCTTGTCGTTGCGATTGTCGGCGTGGTCGTGGCAGCGTTCGCCTTGCAGCACGACAAGGACGTCGCCGCCGAAAACTCGGGAGCCACTCCCGCGGTGACGGTCACCCAGTACGTCCAACGTACGGAAAGCCAGAACCCGCAGGATGCCGCCTCCGCCTCTCCCTCGCCCGGTTTCTGGGGCGTGGTCGGCGTCGTGGTCCTGACCTTGATCAGCGGCCTGATCGCCGGCGTTCTGGTTTTTCTTTCCTGGGAATTGGTCTCCGACCTGGGCGCCTTCCTCACCATGACCATGATCGCGGGCGCACACACTTTTCTGCTTTCCCTTATGGGCATCAATCTGATCTGGGCAGTGATTCTGGCGATAGTGTTCGCGGCAATCGGATTCTTGACCAACGTGTTCGCCTAGCACAGATCTCCCCCCGCCATCGGCGCTGTCCCCGGTGACCGAGTCGACCTGACGGTTCGCCGAGATGCTCGTCCTGATCGCCAGAATCCCGAACCGGCCACATGTGCGGACTTTTACATGGTCATCGGCAATCCCTGACAGGATGCTTTCGCCGTCAGATCTCGACGGCAGTCATCAGAAGGGGGAACTGTCGATGACCACGCGCAGCAGAATCATCGCAGGTGTCATGTGCTTTATCGTGGGCGGTGGCTTACTGGGGGCGGCGACTCCGGCCGGCGCCCAGATCACCCCACGTCTGAACGTGGTGGCGCTGGGTGACTCCACCGCGGCCGGCACGGGCGCCGGGAATTACGAACCCGGCACCGAGCAGACCTGCTATCGCAGTCGTAACTCCGCCTCCACGATTCTCGTCAAAAGACTCGAGCAGCGTGGCGCGAAGGTTAATTTCGTCAACGTCACCTGCAGCGGCGCCGCCATCGCTGATCTGCGGAAGACGTTCAAGGGGGAGCCGCCGCAGCTCAACGCACTTCGCCGGGATACCGGCCTGGTGACGCTGACCGTCGGCGGCAACGATATCGACCTCGCCGCATTCGGCAACGCGTGCCTTCAGGGTGACTGCACGGGGGCGGCCACCACCGCGATCCTCGAGCGCGTTCCCGGTGTGGCACCCACCCTTCGCGGCCTGCTAGCCAAGATCAAGCAGCGCAGCCCGCGCGCCCAGATCATCCTGACCGGGTACGGCAGGGCGGTCACCGACGGCCCCAACACGCCGGACGTGGCACTCGACCCGATCTGTGACGCCGGCGTACTCACCGAGGAGGAGCGCGCAAGCGGCGGGCGGGTCTTCGCGGCGCTGGACGCAGCCTTGTCCCGGGCCGCGCGATCCGCCAAGGCGAGCGGGATCAACGTACGCTTCGTCAGCCCTTACCGGACTTCGACCGCACTCAGGCCGGAGTTCGCCGGACATTCGCTGTGCGAGTCGACCACTCCCTTCTACCGGGGATTCGACGCTCTGGCACCCGGCCAGGAAGGCCCCATCGCCGTGCTTCACCTCAACCAGCAGGGCCACGCCGCACTGGCCCAGCTCATCCTGCGCCAGACCCTGCCCACGGGGATCCGGGCTCTCAACAGTTGACGTACTCCCCCACCTGGACCGCCTCTGCCGCATCCGGTGAGCACCGGATGCGGCAGAGGCGTCAGCGATGTCACGGCAGGACCTGGACCAGATAGTCGGCCAGCTCCCCCGGCCGCGACAGCATCACCATGTGGCTGCCGGGCATCTCGTCCGGGGTGATGCCGAGTCGCTCCTTCACATGGCGGCGCACGAAGTCAGGGACGAAGCAGCGGTCGTCCCGGCACAGCAGGTACCTCGTCGGAACGTCCGGCCAGGCGGCCAGGGGCCAGGGCTCGCGACTCGCCCGGTCCATGCTCATGTTCTCGGTGAGCGCGCCGTCGTGGGCCAGCACCCGCTCGGCCAGCTCACGCGGAACGTCGTGCAGGTAGAGCTCGTAGACGTCATCGATGTCGGACGAACGCCGGCCGCTGCGTTCCCACCAGTCGTCCGGTGTCTCGCCAGGGCTCGGGATCATGGCGGTCACCAGCACGAGCGCGGCGGCCTTGACCCGCGCGCAGACGAGCGGGCCCACGAACCCGCCCCACGAATGAGCCACCACGACCAGGTCCCGGCGCTCGCCGATCGCCTGGACGACGGCATCCGCGTAGTCCCACAGCCCTGCCCGCGGGTCGGACATCGGCAGATCCACCGCGACCGTGTCATGCCCACGCCCGCGCAGCTCGGCTTCGAGCAGGTGCCAGTCGAAGCCGCTCCCGCCGCCGCCGTGAATGAGTACGAAGGTTGTCATGATGATGATGACCGGCGGCGGCCCGGAAACTCATCGCCGATCCCCTCCGGCCGGCCCACTGATCATGAAGCATTGGACGCTCCCAGCCGCGCATCGGTGCTGAATTGGATCGTTCCCTACAGGAAAATCAGAGCTCGGGCACCTGACTTATCGACTTACCCGTCCATGAGAACGAGCGACAGGCCGGCCGGATGCGTTGTGACCCTTTTCATAGAATCGGGTTCGGTTCCCGTGATTTCCGGAAAGTTTATGCGGAAGCGGCGGTCAAGTCGGTTTGAGAATTGCCGTGCCGGTCGCTTGATTTATGGCATCATGCTCTCGCCGTCAGACCCCGACGGCAGTCATCACAAGGGGGAACTGTCGATGCTCACGCGCAGTAGATTCATCGCAGGTATCATGAGCTTCGTCGTGGGAGGTGGCTTAATGTGGGCGGCGGCTCCGGCCGGCGCTCAAGTCACATCACGTTTGAACGTGGTGGCGCTGGGTGACTCCATCGCCGCCGGTACGGGCGCGGGGGATTACGAGCCCGGCACCGAGCGGACCTGCTATCGCAGTCGAAACTCCGCCTCCACGCTTATCGTCGAACAATTCAAAAATCGTGGAACCGAGGTGAATTTCGACAACGTCACCTGCAGCGGCGCCGCCATCGCGGATCTGCGGAAGACGTTCAATGGGGAGCCGCCGCAGCTCGACGCGCTGGACCAGGAGACCGACCTGGTGACGCTGACCGTGGGCGGCAACGATATCGACCTCGCCGCATTCGGCCTGGCCTGCCTTCAGGGCAACTGCACAGGCACGGCCACCACGGCGATCCTCAATCGCATTCCCGGGCTGACGCCCACCCTTGGCGACTTACTCGCCGAGATCCAGCAGCGCAGCCCGCGCGCCCAGATCATCCTGACCGGGTACGGCAAAATCGTCAGCAACGCCCCCAACCCACCCGGCGTGGCACTCGACCCGATCTGTGGCGCCGGCCTGCTCACCGACGCGGAGCGCGTAAGCGGCGGCCAGATCTTCGCGGCGCTGGACGCGGCCCTGTCTGAAGCCGCGCAATCCGCCAGGGCGGACGGGATCAACGTAAACTTCGTCAGCCCTTACCTGAATTCGACCACACTCAGGCCAGAATTCGCGGGGCATTCGCTGTGCGAGTCGACCGTTCCGTTCTACCGGGGATTCGACGCCCTCGGAGCCGGCCAGGAAGGCGTGGTCGCAGTGCTCCACCTCAACCAGCAAGGCCACGCCGCACTGGCCAACCTCATCCTGCAAGACGCTCCCCGATAAAACCCTTCAAGGGCTTGCTACGGCCCCAGGTGACGAGCTGAGCCCGATATCGTCCGACAACCCTGCCGCAGCCGGTGCCCACCGGATGCGGCAGACGGCTCGCCGGCGACTCTGCGACCAGGGGTTTCAATCGTCGCTCGGGACGTCTGACGGCGGAAGGCCGCGCTCGGTACGCTGATCGTCATGGGATCTGGTGAGGCGTCTCTGGGGCTGAAAGACGTGACGTCGGCGTTGGAGACCGCTCTCACCACCCTGAGGGCCGTGGGCGCCGCCCCGGACTACCGCGTAGGTGGCACGAGCGCCGCCCTGCTGCAAGGCGTACAGCTTCCCGTCGGAGACGTCGACCTCTTGATGGCTCGGCGGGAAGATGTCGACACGGTCGCCGCCGCCCTATCGTCCTTTCCCTGCCTGTACGCGACATCGTGGCTGCCCCAGAGTTCGCAGTACTTCGCCAGGTACGAGGTGAACCAGGTGCATCTGGAAATCAGCACGGTCGAGCAGGAGACCGACTCCGACGGGATGGAGTGCATCGGCCGTGGCCCATGGGAGCACTACGTCCTGATCACCTGTGGCTCACACCGTGTTCCTGTGGTGCGCCTGGAACTACGGCTGGCCACAGAGCTCCTGCGTGATCGGCCCGATCGATACGACCCCCTCCTCGACCACCTGGCAGCGCAGGGCTTCGACCCAGATCTTCTGGACAGGGCCATGACGGCCCGTGGTCTGTCAGCGGAACAACGACACCTGGTCAACAACCGCCTGGGAACCGCGACAAGGTCAGCCTGAAGGGATGCCATCGAGCTCCGACCGAACAGCACCCGCGATGCGGCTGCGGGACCGGACCGCCGCGTTGACCAGCCTGGCCGGCTACGGCGTCCACGATCCACTCATGGTCGGCGTACAGCAGGACGGCACAAGGCCTGTCTTCCTGACCAGTGGACGGACCGCAGCCGGCGAGCCGTTGACCGCCGACACGATCGCCTACACCGCATCGCTGTCCAAACAGATCACGGCCGCCTGCGCGGCTCTACTCGTGCGACAGGGCAAACTGGACACCGAATCGATTATGGCGCAGTGGATGCCCGAGCTCCCCACCTGGGCGGGCACCGTACGCGTGCGCCATCTGATCTCCCACACGAGCGGTCTGCCCGAGGGCATCGAATTCGACGATCTCCATCGCGCGAAGCTCGACCACACCTCCGCCGGCGTCATCCACGCGCTTGCCCGCCTCGACCACCTCGTCAGCACACCGGGGACCGAACACCGCTACTGCAACGCCGGCTACATCTGCCTGGCCGCCATCATCGAACGCGCGGCGAGCCGGCCGCTGCCCGACTTCGCCCGCGAGCACGTGTTCACCCCGCTCGGGATGACCAGCAGCCAGTACTGGTCCGGCCCGGCCCCGCATCCCCCCGGAGCCGTACCCCTCGACTCGCACTACCCGGCACCGCTGTCGATCGGCGACGGCGGGGTCTGGTCCACAGCCCCGGACCTCATCCGCTGGAACCAGGCCCTTGAACGCGACGAACTGAGGGTCTCCGCACTCCTGCAGACGCCCGGCCACCTGGACGACGGCACACAACTCGACTACGCATGGGCCCTCGGCGTCCGCGAGCACGCAGGCCAGCGGATCTACCGGCACGGCGGTAGCTGGGCCGGGCTGAACGCACAACTCGTCCGCCTCGCCGATCAGCGCGCCGGCTTCGTCATCATCGCCCTGGACGACGACCGAGACCGCACCGCCACGTTGACCCAAGCCATGATCGAGGAACTCACAACCCAGAGTCGTACCAGCCAAGCCCGATAGCGACACCTACTGTCACGCCACGAGTAGCGGAAACTCGGCGTACGGGTGCCAAAGCTCGCCATCGCAGACGAAGAGACTGACCGAAGCGACGTCGGCAGTCACCGGCAGTCGTACGGTGAGCGCGGCTTCCACCTCGTCGAGCACCTGGCCTTGCTGGTCGTGGGCGACCGTCAGGTGTGGGATGACCTCCTTGAACTGTCCACCGTAGGGTGGAGCTTCCGGCCACCGCGCCACGACAGCCTCCGTCAGCGTACGAAACGGCTGGTCAGGCACCGGCGCAAGGTAGAGCACGTCAGGGAACCGTCGGCATGCGTCGAAGCGGACGGCGAAAGGGCTGTGCCTCCCGAAGAGCGCCCTGAGGTCGTGGATCACTGCGGTGTCGATACGTTCGACGTCCAGAAACGGTACGAGCACGGTCACGTGCGCGGGGACCCCCGCCGAAGCGGAGGGGTCAAAACGCCGCCGCCAGCCCCCCACCAATGGCTCGGCTTCTTCCGCCACAGCGATCAAGGCCGTTTCGCCTGCTCGGTACCGTCCCGAAGTGTCGTCCGACATGCTCGGATAATGTCAGGCCACACGGGACGTTGCTACGTGTTATCCAGGGCCGCAATACCGAACGCCCGGGACTCTGCCGCCGCCCGAAATCGGCCCCAGACCGCACGCCCGAGCAGCGGGCAAGCGACGGAATCGAACCCGTGCTAACAGCTTGGGATTTGCTGTGATTGCGTGGGCCTGACCTTGGGTTGCCTGGTCAGCGGAACTGCGGGGGGCGTGAGCGACCCTTATTGACCCCTCGTTGCGGGGTCAATAAGGGCACGACGATCAAGCGCTGACCAGATTCCTTGTCGGATCACGAGGTCTTGGTCTCGACGCTGGCAACCGCCCCAGTGGGAATCTTGGCGACCGTCGCACCGCTCCATTGAGGTCCGTAGCGAACGCCCCACAAGGTTTCGAGTTCGGCTTTCTCCTCGACCGTGGCATTGACCAGGACGCTAAAGATCAGACACCCCTCGGCTTCCGTGAACCTTTTCCAGGTTCCGCGGCGAGTGCCCTGGTCGCAGGATGATTGCGATGTCGTGATTCGGCCGGTGACAGCAAGAAGCTCCTGGTAGACGGGTTGATCACCACAATCCACACCGTCGCCACCAGGAGCTTCAGGTGCTTTTCTATCGTGCCGCCGTCGATTTGTCGCATCAGACGCTGAACTACGTGGCCGGGGTGATCCGCAGGCACCGTAAGACGATGAGGTCGATCTGGCGGCGGCTCAAGCCCGGTCGGCAGGCCCTGCTGGTGCTGGTCTACCTGCGCAAGGGCGAGACCTACGCCGAGCTCGGTGCCGGCTTCGGGGTATCGACGACAACCGCGTGGCGATACGTGGAGGAGACGGTGGCGCTGCTGTCGGCCCGCTCGCCCAAGCTCGGCCAAGCACTGCGCAAGGCCCGGCAGGACGGGCTGCACTACCTGGTGCTGGACGGCACCCTGATCTGCACCGACCGGATCAAGGCCGACCGGCCGTACTTCTCCGGCAAGCACCGTGTGCATGGCATGAACGTGCAGGTCATTGCCTCACCGGATGGGACGATCCTGTGGACCTCGGGTGCCCTGCCCGGCAAGGCCCACGATCTGACCGCCGCCCGCATCTGGGGCATTCTGCGTGCGCTGAAGCAAGCCGGGATCATCACCCTGGCGGACAAGGCGTATCAGGGAGCCGAGGGCCCGGTGCTCACCCCGTACAAGGGCAAGGGCAAGCCCGAGTCCCAGAAGCAGGCCAATCGCGCCCATGCCAAGCTCCGCGGACCCGGCGAGCGTGCGAACGCCCAGCTGAAGAGCTGGAAGATCCTCCGAAAGCTCCGCTGCAGCCCGTCAAAGGCGGGCCACCTCCGCAAGGCCATCGCCGTCCTTCAAAACCATCGCGTCGCCCAAGCCGCGTGAGCCTGAAATAGGTTCCGTGTAGCCATCGGCACCCAACTCTTTGGTCTCGCCGGTGTGCAGCTTGACCACCTACCGACTTGGGACACCGACACCGAATCCATGGCCGGAGAGTACTCGGCATACCTGGCCACCTGCGACTTGAACATGCCGCACACTGCGCGCACCCCACCTGGGATGATCAGGCTTCTACCCCAGCCACCTGGGCCCTGGACGTGCTCCTGCAGATCATCCCGGGGTCGGAGCGCCCCCGCCGGAGGCGGTTCAGAAGAGGTGTCGATGAGGCCGGTCGAGCCAGCTCATGTACCACTCGAAGAAGTTGCGTTCGCGGACTATGCCTGCGTCAGCACATCGGTCGTCGAACCAGACCTCCCCGGCTATCTCACCGTTCACCACGAGGCGGTGGAATGCCCCGCAGCCGTACTCGGCCAGGAGTAGGGAGCCGGTGACCCAGTGGCCCTCTTGGTAGTCCTCCGGCTGTGCTTCAAGCGGGGGAATCCAATCGGCCGTGTGAGGAAACGGGGTCGTGAAGAAATGCAGCGGCCCCTCATGGGTTTCCATCGCATCCAGGCGAAAGGCCTCGTCCATCTCGTACAGCCCGTAGGAGGGTCCTGCTCCCCCGTTACCCACCTCCGTAAGAAAAGTCCGAAAGGACTCGGGCAACTCGACACCCATTCTCCTCTCGAACGCGGCGACCTCCGGAGTTGAGAGTCGCGGCCCCAGACGGTACTGATAGCGCTGTGCGCCGAAAATCTTATGATCCGGATCCTGCCGCCGAATCTCCTCAAGCCGACGATGGATGAGATCGGCGTTCCACATAATCGACTCCGATCGGACGGTTGAGAAGGGACTTGCTGTCGTCGAATCCGTGCTGCCTCGAGACCGCCACGAACTGGAGGACGTTTATCCCATCCGCGGGCCCGAGCGGCGCTACGTTGGCTAGCCGGTTCCAGTTGCGACCGACTGCCGCCACTCCAGTGCTTCGGCTGTGTCGCGGTACTCCAGGAGGTGTTGGCCGGCGATCTTCTGCAGCAGGTCACGGACCTCGGCGGGCGTCGCGTGGAAGAACTCTCGTCGCAGGTTCACCTTGTTGAGCCGATGATCGCTGAGCTCTGAGTGCAGTCGCGCCTCCAAGCCCACCGCATCCTCACTGAAGATCAGCGCATGCGTGTCGAACCTGAACGGCACCGACGCGTCACCCAGCTCACGTACACGGTCTTCAGGCTCCAGCCGACGAGTCATGCCGATCTTCACGACATTCTCTCCGAAAGCGCCGATGTTGGAGATGACATACACGTACCCGGCCCGGGTGTTAGCTTCGCGGGCCTCGACATCGGCGACTGCCACGCCGATCTCTTCCAGCTTGGCTTTCAGCTCGTCCACGCTCTCCGCGGACGCGGTGCCGTTCTTCATCAGCTTGGCCAGCGCCGACCGATAATGCGCCTCCTCCTTGCGCAGGCGCGCCTTCTCTCGCTCGAACTCGCGGCGCGCGGCCTCCTCCTCGCGCTGCTGCTCGCGCTGCGCACGGATGAGTTCTTTCTCTGCCTCCTGCTTGGCCAAGTGGTCAGCCGTCAGCTCCAGTTCGTGGATCCGCGTACGGTGATAGTCGGGATGGACATGGATGTGCATCGTTCGTCCCAGCTTGACGATCGTCTCCACGACCTTCTCCAGCCGATCGATCGCAGACTGCAGTTTGTACGGGCGCATGGTTCGCACGCAGTTGTCCGCCTCAGCGTTGTAGGCGCGCAGCATCAGCTTGGAGAAGTCACGCACCATCTTGCGTCCTTCCGCCGCTGACCCGTTCACTTCCCAGTTGGTGGCGCCGACGACGGCCTGCCCTTTTCGGGCCATCTACTTGATGCGTGCCTTCACCTGCGCGAGCCGGTCCTTATAGGCCACCGCGTCGCTCAGCGGATGGCGGTATTCGTAGACACCCACCTCTTGGAGCAGAACGGTCTCCTCGGTCTGCACGACCCGTCGTTCTGTCTCATTCAAGCGTCGGGCGGCATCGTCGATGGCGGTCTGTAGTCCCGCGTGCTCTATATGTAGGGCCTCGGTCATCGCTGTGATGCGGATGGCGTCCATGCCGCCCAGTCGCTCCACCCATTGGCGTAGCTGGGCATTCTCCTCTTCGAGTCGTTTCTTGCCGCCGAAGAGTCCTCCGCTCTTGCGTTCCGGTGTCTGTGGTGGGTTCGGGGCTGGTGCAGCCGAGGTCCCCTCAAGGATCCAGAACTCCCAGCCTGAGGGAGCCGGCGTCCATGACGGATCTGGTTGCCATCCCTGAGGAGGCTTCCACCGGTGAGGAGGGACCGGCCAGCCAGGGGGAGAGTTAAACCGGTACTCGGGCATGAGCGCTCCTCTCGGGCGGACGACAAGTCGTACACAGGTGAGATAGCTGTGAGCACCGAAAAAGTTACAAAAAGCGAGAATCCCGAGCCGTCTGTGCAGTGTGAGGCGAATATGTAATGTGCGGCGAGCCGGAGTTCCGACTTCCAAGCACCGAACGACTTGCGCTATCAGTCCGGCACGCATCTGGGACGGGTGCCGGCGCCCGCTGTCGGTGCCGCGGCTTGCTCTCGTAAGGGCTTGGCCTCCCGACGTCGACTCCTGGCATTTGAGCGCCCCTGCTCTAGCCGTGACCCGGAAAAAGAGTGGCGCGGCGTCACCGGGCGGGAGTTCACTGGTGCGACCGTTCGCAAAGGGAGTCTTAGTGATCGCGATTTCAGCCGCTTCCGGTGCGCTCGGCCGCCTCGTCGTCAGCCATCTGCGCAGCCGGGCGGAGGTGGTGGCCGTGGTGCGTGAACCCGAACGGGCTCCCGAAGGCGTTCCGGTACGGCGCGGCGACTACGACGACCCGGCGAGTCTGCGTGAGGCGTTCGACGGGGCCGACCGTCTCCTGCTGATCTCCTCCCCGGAACTGAATTCCACCCGCAGGATCAGGCAGCACCTGGCCGCCGTGGCCGCCGCCAAAGACGTCGGCGTCGGCGCCATCGTCTTCACCAGCTTCCTGGGAGCCGATACCGTCGCCACCGGCATGACTGAGGCCTATCACGCGACCGAACAGGCCATCCTTGACAGCGGTCTGCCGTACACGCTGTTGCGTCATCCTTTCTACAGCGACGCGTTCGTCCCGCAGGTCTCCAGCGGAGAAATCACCAGCAGCACCGGGGGCCGCAGCTTGAACACGGCATTCCGGTCGGACTTGGCCGAAGCGGCAGCGAACGTGCTGACGGGCGACGGGCACGGGGGCCAGGCGTACGACTTCACCGGGCCTCTGTGGAGCTATCCCGAAGTAGCGAGGGCGCTGAAAGTGACCTACCGCGAGGTGCCGGACGCCGGCCCGGGCCCCATGAGCTGGATCTCTGCCCAGGTACGCGCGGGCGCGTTGGAACGACAGACCCCTGATCTGGAGCGAGTGCTCGGAAGGCCCGCCGAAACGGTCATTTCTCATGCCCTGGCCCATCATTCGCCGCAGGTTCTCTGACGACGAAGGCTCCGACTCCGTGTGACCGAGTGGGTTGTCTCGGACACGCCCCAGGTGATCGAGGTCGGAGGCTAGGTCGAGTGGTCACGAGATGGGATTCACCGTCTCCGCCGTCCTGCGGAGCGTCGCGCCGCCCCACCTGTAGGTCTGGCTGACGATCAAGTCTGGACAGCATCTGGGGGCTTTCTTGCTGACCGCTTCGCCGTACAGGCGCACATTCCCGCCCCGGATCCTGACTTTCAGGGACCTGAAGTAGCGGTTCTCCCCGAGCTTCCCGAGCAAGTGCGGGGCCGACGACCCGGAGGCTCCGTCGTAGACAAAGGCGATCAAGGGATTGCTCGATGTCGGGCTCGGGCAAGACGACACGACGACGGTCTCACGCTTCCCATCACGGGTAAGGTCGCCGACGGCCGCGACCCGGGCGCGCACGACGTACCAGGCGGCATGCCGACCCGGCTTGGGGCAGTTCAGACTCGGCTCCACTACGGACGCCCAATCGACCCGGTCCAGCCGGTCGGCATTCTCCGCGATGGTGGTGCTCTGTGCCACTGCACTGTCCACGGTGGCTGCGTTGGCGACGCCTCCGCCCAGGACGACCGTCAGGCAGGCGGCCAAGGAGGCAACGCTGGTCCTGGTTCCGTATCGGCGGGCTCTGTGGTGACTCATGTGCTCGGTAAGTGAGGTCATAGTCAGTCAGACGCCGGGTATTTCGGAAATGTTGTGGGCTGTGGGTCAGTGCCGTAAGGCAACTCGCAGCCCCTGATGACGAGAGGCACCGGAGCGCTGGCACCGGCGAGGTGATCAAAAGCTAGTGGCCCTCGAAGATCGACAGGCCCAGGCAATATCAATGCCCAGGTACCGAATCCCTCGACCTACCTGGGCTTTCACTACTGAACCTATTTCAGGCTCACGCGGCTTGGGCGACGCGATGGTTTTGAAGGACGGCGATGGCCTTGCGGAGGTGGCCCGCCTTTGACGGGCTGCAGCGGAGCTTTCGGAGGATCTTCCAGCTCTTCAGCTGGGCGTTCGCACGCTCGCCGGGTCCGCGGAGCTTGGCATGGGCGCGATTGGCCTGCTTCTGGGACTCGGGCTTGCCCTTGCCCTTGTACGGGGTGAGCACCGGGCCCTCGGCTCCCTGATACGCCTTGTCCGCCAGGGTGATGATCCCGGCTTGCTTCAGCGCACGCAGAATGCCCCAGATGCGGGCGGCGGTCAGATCGTGGGCCTTGCCGGGCAGGGCACCCGAGGTCCACAGGATCGTCCCATCCGGTGAGGCAATGACCTGCACGTTCATGCCATGCACACGGTGCTTGCCGGAGAAGTACGGCCGGTCGGCCTTGATCCGGTCGGTGCAGATCAGGGTGCCGTCCAGCACCAGGTAGTGCAGCCCGTCCTGCCGGGCCTTGCGCAGTGCTTGGCCGAGCTTGGGCGAGCGGGCCGACAGCAGCGCCACCGTCTCCTCCACGTATCGCCACGCGGTTGTCGTCGATACCCCGAAGCCGGCACCGAGCTCGGCGTAGGTCTCGCCCTTGCGCAGGTAGACCAGCACCAGCAGGGCCTGCCGACCGGGCTTGAGCCGCCGCCAGATCGACCTCATCGTCTTACGGTGCCTGCGGATCACCCCGGCCACGTAGTTCAGCGTCTGATGCGACAAATCGACGGCGGCACGATAGAAAAGCACCTGAAGCTCCTGGTGGCGACGGTGTGGATTGTGGTGATCAACCCGTCTACCAGGAGCTTCTTGCTGTCACCGGCCGAATCACGACATCGCAATCATCCTGCGACCAGGGCACTCGCCGCGGAACCTGGAAAAGGTTCACTATAAAGCGGCGACGGGAATCGAACCCGCGCTATCAGCTTGGAAAAGCAATGATCCAGGCTTGTCAGGGCGCTGAGCTGGGCGAGAAGCCGATCTTGAGTGACCGCGGTTGACCCCTCGCTACTCTGTCTAATTGTACGACGATCAGCCCGCGACCTGGGGTTCATCGCGTACCGCGCGTACCCCGCCCGCCTGACGCTCATATGTGCAAGGGCGTTGCGCGGAGTTTCGTCATGAGTCGTGCTTGCTGGAGCGCAGGGCCAGGTAGGCGGCGCGGGCCGAGTGGAGTACGTTGATCCACTCCGGATGGTCGAGGTAGGCGTTGTCTGGAACGGTAGGGCCGAGGTCATCGAGGATGCGCAAGAGGGCGTCGACCACCAGCTGCACGAGGTCGGCTTCTCGCTGATCAAGGAAGAGGCGGGAGATCAGTGCTCGTGCGCCGTGTTGGTCGATGGAGGTGTCGTCGATCAGCCAGTGCACGGCAGCGGTGAGGTCCGGCCGTCCTTCCCCGGATCGCCAGTACTGGCTCTGGTAGTCGCGGTCGCTCAAGGCTCGTAGCGCTTCGAGGACGTCCTTGCGTCGCTCTGGCCACTGCACCGCCTGTTTGCCTAAAGGTTCTTCCTCCACGGGTGCCAAGCTACTGGGGACCTGTCGATGTCCCGTGGTTGTGAGCGAGGTGGTCGGCGATAGGCGATGAGGGCGCGGTAGATCACGTCTGACAGGTGCCGTTTCAGGACGCGGAAGCTGCCTTTGGTGGTGTCTCGGGTGGTTTCCTGGCGTCGTTTGAGCAGGACTCGGGCCTGGATGATCGCGATGCGGTGCAAGCTGGTGTTGAGCTGCCGGTTGCCGCCACGGTTGATCAGTGGCGGTCGTCGTTTCCGCTTCAAACGGGGATCGGGGCGGTGCCGTTGTGCCGGGCGAAGGCTGCAGAGCTGCGAAGGCGGGTGATATCGCCAATTCTCCCAGGAGTTTGGCGGCGGTCACCACGTTCACGCGCGCCAGAGGCTGAGCGTGTAGTGCTCACGATCTACGGACACGGCTCACCGCCCTTGGATATTGGAGGGGGCGACGGCAATCGAACCCGCGCTATCAGCCTGGGAACCAGCTACTGATCATGCTGGGCTGAGCTGGGATAACGGGGGTGCAGATCAGGGCGGGCTGGTTGACCGCGAGTCCCCGTGAGTGGCCGCGGTCCCCCGCCCGTTTGGCACGGATCTGGCATGCGATCAAACCTGTATCTCCTGGAGGCGGTGAGCGTTGATGGACGCCGTCCGTAAGATCAGGCATGCTGGTTCCTCCTATAGCGGAGGAGCAGATGGGGATCGGGTTCATCGAGATTTTGCTCGTGTTGATCATATGGGCTGTTCCGGCCGCGCTGTTGTTCTTCTTCCTCTACTGGACGATCCGCTTGGCGATCAGGCATGAGAAGCGGCGGCTGCCGACTCCCCGGGAGATCGCGGATCAAGAGCGGCGGGAACGTATGGCAGCGGAACGTGTTGCTCAGTATCGCCCCAGACAGCGTCGGTCCAAGTGAGCAAGCCGGAAGGCATTCTTGGTCTAGATGGTTACTCCGAAACCTGATGAAGGCCCATGGTCAAGAGCTCTCTTTGACCTGGGCCCCGGTGTGGAGCGGGCGACGGGGATCGAACCCGCGCTATCAGCTTGGGAACTGCACGGATCACCGCACGTGAGGGCTCTGAGCTGGGTGGAAAGCGGGTCGCGAATGACCGTGGTTGACCCCTCGTCACCCTGTCTAATTGCACGCTAATCGCACGGCGATCGGCCCCTGGACTGGGGGTTTTCGCGCCGCGCGCACTCTGCCTTCTGATCATCCGACGTGGTGCCCCGCCGGAGGCATCTATGGCACCCTGCTCAACATAATGATGAGGGACCAGGCCCCAGAGAACCGGATCAGGTTGGAGGTGCAGCCGGGCTTGGGGACGTGGCGCTGAACGAATTGTTCGGGGCGGGAGGGCCGCCTACGCGTCTTCTCCACCCTGGAGGCGGCCATTGTCCGCGGATCAGGGCGGCGAGCTGGGCGTGGGTGATGCGTCCTTGTGGCAGCGTCCCGGTATTGACCGACATACGGAAGAGGCTCCACCCTCCTTTGAGTGTGCGTACGCTGATCCGCCTGTGTTTGCCGGTCGCAGCGGATATAATTACACCTTGATCGAAGTCATTGCCGAGGAGGCAGATGCATGACGGACCAGGGGAATGGCGACGGTAGGAACAAGAGCAAACCCGGAGAATCACTGTTCGCGATTTGGGGCGCCATAGGGTTTGTCATTGGGGCTTCCCTGGCAGCAAAGTACGTTTACTCCATTGGGTATACCACCGATGATGACTTGCCCTGGCCACAGGGCATCATCATGGTATCCCTGTTCATCGGGCCTACATTTCTGCTTGGTTGGATCGCGGAGCAGCTAAGCAAAGAAGTGTTGTCAGGGAATTCCACCTGGGCTACATATTGGACGACAATGGTCGGCATCACCGTGCCTGCTTTAGCTGTCGCGGGCATCACAACTTTCGAAGATGTTCTTGACTTGTTCAACAACCTGTGAGAATTGATATCCATATAACAGTAAAGTACGGTCCGCTTCATTTCGTTTCATGAGGACGGCGATCACCTGCCGAACCGCTGCACGTGATCCGCTTCGGCGTCCAGGTCGACGGGCAAGGCGTCCTCGCCGGAACCCCCGACGCCAACGTGCCCCCGCCGGCCGTCCGTCTCCTGCGCACCGTGGCCGAACGCCAACGATGGCGCGCCCGCATGGCCCAACTCGAAGCCCAAGCACAGGGCCAAGGTCCCTCGGCAACTGAGGGGATGAGCCATGCTTCCCGGCGGGCCGATTGACCGCCTGCTGACCGTCGCCGAAGTCGCGGAACGGCTCAGCACCAGCGAGCGGTTCCCTCGGCGCCTCATCGAAGAAGGCCGGATCACCTTCGTCCGCCTCGGGCGCAAGGTCTGCATCCCCGAATCCGTGCCTAACGACTGCATCTCAGCGGGACTCGTTCCCCCATCATCACCCGTACGAGGAGAGCAGCATGAGCAAGCGCCGGCTCTGTCGCATTCGCAAGCTTCCCTCGGGGCGGTGCCAGGCGAGATACCCCGGCCCTGACGGCGTGGACCGCACCCCGCCGAACACCTTCGCCACCAAGAAGGAAGCCGAGATCTGGCTGACCAAGAATCGAACCCGGGCTGTCAGCCCGGGAACTCATTCAAGATCATGACCTCTGGGCAGCAGACGGCACCGCTCTGCTCGCGCGACGTCTCAGGTATCCACGGCCAGGAACCCTGTCAGGAGATCCTGGTGGTGGAGAGATGCCTCAGGCAGGCATGTCGATGGTCAGTCCGGCTGTCTGGGCAGCATCGGCCAGTCGTTTGTCGTACGTGACGAATGAAGTGAGCTGGGAGCGAATGCGGAGAGCTGTTGCCAGGTGGATAGCGTCCAGGCTCCGTACGGTCACCGGTCTCACAGTTTGGACCAGGATGCGAATGCTGGCGTCCAGTTCCACCAACTCGGGGTGACAGCGGTGCGCCTCGGCCTTGACATCCTGCCACCGGCGGGCGGCACTCATCGATCGGCCTCCCCTTTACTCATGCGGCGGCGATGGCCCGAAACTCCACAGGCGCGGAGACATCACCGTGCATCACCACGTCGATCTCCAAAGCCGCCGCCAACCGCACCATCAACGGAATCGTCGGCATGTGCGCTCCACCCTCCAAGCGGGAGACTTGCGGCTGCGTCATGCCCGCCCGCTCGGCCAGCTCCGTCTGCGACAGGCCCAACTCGATCCGACGGCGGTAGACGGCCGCGCCGAGTTCCTGCCCCAGCCGCGCCTCCTCCACCATCACGGCGTACTCGGGACTCACCTGCTCACCGGCAAGCCGCTTGGCCTTGATCGTCTTCCACTTGCTATGCCCGGCCATCTCCTTCAGCCCCTTCCCTCGTAGATCCGATGCGCGACGCCGTGCTCCGAGCCGCCGGACATGCACTCAGCCATCGCCTTGCGGGCGCGCTCCACATCACGCGGCTGCCTGTCTCGAGTCTTGTAGAAGGCGGTCAGCAGCACCGCCCTGCGGTCCTCGGCCAGCCAGTAGGTGAGGCGCACCGAGTGATGTGCGATATCGAAGCGCAACTCCCACAACCCGTCTCCCAAGTCGCGAGCATGGCCGTACGGCATCCGGTCGCCGAATTCAGCGAGCCGTTCGACAGCAGCCTCGACAGCGGCGTGATCCCGGTCGGACAGAGTGTCCAGCCAAGCCTCCACCGCTGGCTCCAGCTCGATGTCGTACAGCTCTTCACCCATGCAACTCAGCATATATGCCAAGCTTTGCATAGCCAGATTCATCCAGGGTGTGGCAACCATGCGAGATGAACACGTCTCGGTCCGCTTCATCTCTCAGCCGTACGCGGTGGGTCGACGTGGTCAAGGAGCCGAGCTCGGCAGGGCTTCACTTGTCACTCACGACCTGCGCCACACCTGCAACAACCTGCCCGCCGAGTCCGGCGCCGGGCTCAAGGACCTCATGACACGCAGAGATCAACAGCCCTAGGCAAGATCAAAGCCCAGGCGCCGAATTTATCGGCCTACCTGGGCTTTCACAGTGAGAGCGGGCGACGGGAATCGAACCCGCGCTATCAGCTTGGGAAGCTGAAGTTCTGCCATTGAACTACACCCGCATGCGACCAGAGCCGCGCTTCTACTGTAGCGGAAACCACCACCACTTCACCAAGCCAAAGCGCCCACGCCCGCCGAACCGGTCACACGGTAAGTTGCTCATCGTGCTGCTATCTGACCGCGACATCGTCGCCGAGATCGACTCCGGCCGGCTGGCGCTGGACCCGTTCGACAGGGAGATGATCCAGCCGTCCAGCATCGATGTCCGCCTCGACAGGTTCTTCCGTGTATTCGAGAACCACAGGTACCCACACATCGACCCGGCCGTGGAGCAGCCTGATCTGACCCGGCTGGTCGAGCCTGACGGGGACGAGCCGTTCATTCTGCATCCGGGTGAGTTCGTGCTGGCTTCCACGTACGAGGTCGTCTCGCTGCCGGACGATCTGGCCTCTAGGCTGGAGGGCAAGAGCTCGCTGGGCCGGCTCGGTCTGCTGACGCATTCGACGGCGGGTTTCATCGATCCCGGGTTCAGTGGTCACGTCACGCTTGAGTTGTCCAACGTCGCGACGTTGCCGATCAAGCTCTGGCCGGGGATGAAGATCGGGCAGTTGTGCGTGTTCCGGCTCAGTTCGCCGTCGGAGTTCCCGTACGGGTCGGAGAAGTACGGGTCCCGCTACCAGGGACAGCGTGGGCCCACGCCTTCGCGATCGTTCCGTAACTTCCATCGGACCAAAATCTGAAGTGCAGGCGGCCGAAAGGGTGGTGGTCGAGGGGGGATGTCATCAAGATGGGGTAGAAGTCCCCCGCCTGCGTTGTGAGGTGCAGCCCCGAGTAACCTGACGACGGTGTCGTACGGCATACCGGGGGGTAGCGACCAGGAGATGAGGACATGAAGTTCGCATTTCGCCTGGTAACCCGTACTCTCTTCCACGGACCATCCCCGCACATCTGGAGAACGACGTGCGCCTGCGTCTCACGCCGCGTGAGGACAGTTACTATGACCTGTTCGCCGATTCGGCGAACAACCTGGTCACCGCATCACGACTGCTCGTGGAGATCATCAGCGACGGCTCGGACCGTGAGGCCCTGGCCGAGAAGATGCGCGCCTGTGAGCACGCCGGGGACGAACGCACTCATGCGATCATGAACCGGCTCAACGAGAGCTTCATCACCCCCTTCGACCGCGAGGACATCTACCGCCTCGCTTCGAACCTCGACGACGTGATGGACGCCATGGAAGCGGCGTCGGATCTCATCGTGCTCTACCAGATCGACCATCTCCCCAAAGATGTCGTCCGGCAGGTCGAGGTGCTGGAGCGGGCCGCTGAGCTGACCGCGGAGGCCATGCCCCGGCTGCGCTCGATGAAGAACCTCAACGAGTACTGGATCGAGGTCAACCGCCTGGAGAACCAGGGCGACCAGGTCTACCGCCGGCTGCTGGCCAAGCTGTTCAGTGGTGAGTACGACGCGCTCACGGTCATGAAGATGAAGGAAGTCATCGACGCCCTCGAAGAGGCCGCCGACGCCTTCGAGCATGTGGCGAACACCGTCGAGTCAATCGCGGTCAAGGAAAGCTAACTCAGTGGACCTCACGCTCGCCCTTGTCATCGGCGTGGTCGTCGTGGCACTGGTCTTCGACTACACCAATGGCTTTCACGACGCGGCGAACGCCATCGCGACCTCCGTCTCCACTCGCGCTCTCACGCCCCGGGCCGCCCTGTTCATGGCGGCGGCGATGAACTTCATCGGCGCCCACCTGGGCACCCAGGTCGCGCAGACCGTGGGCAGCGGGATCATCGACGCGCCCAAAGGCTCCCACGGCCTGGTGATCGTGGCGTCGGCGCTCATCGGCGCCATCGTCTGGAACCTCATCACCTGGTACTTCGGCCTGCCCTCGTCCTCCAGCCACGCGCTGATCGGCGGTCTCATCGGCTCGGCGCTGGCCTCGGCCAGTCTCGTGCACTGGGACGGCGTGGTGGAGAAGGTGGTCATCCCCATGATCATTTCTCCGCTGGTGGGCTTCACCCTGGCGGCCTCGATCATGATCGCCATCTACTGGATCTTCCGGCACGCGCAGCCCGGTAAGACCAACCGGGGCTTCCGCTACGCACAGACGGTCTCGGCCGCCGCGATGGCGCTCGGCCACGGCCTGCAGGACGCGCAGAAGACCATGGGTGTGATCTTCCTGGCGCTGCTGGTGGGCGGCTACGCGTCGCCGACCGATCCGATCCCGCAGTGGGTGATCCTGGCCGCCGCGGGCGCCATCTCCCTCGGCACCTACGCCGGTGGCTGGCGCATCATGCGGACGCTGGGCCGCCGCATCATCGCGCTGGACCCGCCGCAGGGCTTCGCGGCCGAAGCCGCCGCGGCGACGGTCCTGTACGGCGCGGCCATCGGATTCGGGGCCCCGATCTCCACCACGCACACGATCACCTCGGCGATCATGGGCGTGGGCTCCACCAAGCGGCTGTCCGCGGTGCGGTGGGGCGTGGCCGGCAACATCGTGACCGCCTGGGTCCTTACGATCCCGGCTGCCGCTCTGGTGGCGGCGGTGTCGTACTACGTCCTGCACTGGATCGTGGAGTAGCGGCGTACATGACGTCGACGTCCCACCGGGTGAAGCCGAGGGACTCGTACAGTCTGATCGCCGCCGGATTCGCCTCGTCCACGTAGAGCATCACCTGGGCGAGGCCGCGCGAGCGCAGGTGGGTCAGGCCGGCGACGGTGAGCGCCCGGCCGAGGCCGGTGCCCTGCTCGGCGGGGTCGACGCCGACGACGTAGACCTCGCCCAAGCCGGAGTCGTCGACCTTCGTCCAGTGGAAGCCGGCGAGCCTGTCGTCGCGGACGGCCAGGAAGAATCCCTCCGGGTCGAACCACGGCTCCCGCTCGCGCACCATCAGGTCGTCCCTCGTCCAGGCGCCCTGCTCGGGATGGTGGGCGAAGGCCGCGGCGTTGACCGTGAGCCACGCCTCCTCGTCCTGACCGGGCACGAACGTACGCAGGCGTACCCCTTCCGGCAGGTGGTAGGCGGGCAGGGGGTCGGACAGTGAGCGGCGCATCTGCCAGAGGGAGCGCGCCCGCTCGAAGTCGAACGAGGCGGCCAGCGCGGCGGCGGCGGGGTGATCGCCGTGCGCCCACACCCGCAGGCGGCCGCCCGCCAGGTCGAGCGTCGAGCGCAGGAGTCGCGTGCCGTGGCCGCTGCGGCGGTGTGCCGGGTGGATGACCAGCTCGCCGCTGGGGCCCTCGGCGTCGTCCGGGGGATCCAGGTGGGCGTAGCCGACCGGGGTGCCCTGCTCCAGGACCAGCAGGGAGCGGGCGCGCGGGTCACCGCCGTAGCGCAGATGCAGCAGCGCGTGCTCGCTGAGCGGCCGGACACCGTCGGCCTCCGTCGCCGCTTCGACGACGGCCAGCACGCCGTCCTTCTCCTGGTCGTCCAGCTTCTCTGTGATCTTCACGTGCGCACTCACAGATCGAACTCTAGGCGTACCACTGGCAAATAGCGCCATGCGGTGGCCTCCTGAATCGTTACCTTTGCGACATGGGCTGCACGGGTTCCCGTCGTAACGTCTTGGGCCATGACGTCCCGTTCCCTCCTCCGGTTCACGCTGGCCGGCGCCGTCGCCACTGGCGCACTCCTGCTCGCCGGTCTCCCGGCGGACGCGAGCAAGGCTCCCCGGACCGTGCCCGTCCGGCTGCTGGCACTCAATGACTTCCACGGCCACCTCGAACCACCGACCGGGTCATCCGGCCGGGTGATCGACGAGAACGGCCAGACCGTCGACGCCGGCGGCGCGGTCTACCTCGCCGCCCACATGAAGGCGCTGGCCGACCGGAACACGATCGCGGTGGCCCAGGGCGACCTCATCGGCGCCACCCCCCTCGTCTCCGCCGCCTACCACGACGAGCCGTCCGTCGAGTTCATGGGCAAGCTCGGGCTGAAGGTGGCGGCGGTCGGCAACCACGAGTTCGACGAGGGATACACCGAGCTCAAGCGGATCATGAACGGCGGCTGCCACCCGGTGGACGGCTGCTCGCCCGCCGGCCGGTGGAAGGGGGCGGCGTTCGACTACGTGGGCGCCAACGTCCTGTTCAAGAGCCGCCACGCGAAGAGCGACGCGCTCGCCGGGCTCGGCCACCCCGGCCAGGTCAAGAAGCTGCTGGCCGACTGGGGCGTGCCCGCGCTGCCGCCGGTGAGCGTCAAGTGGATGAACGGCGTGCCGATCGGCTTCATCGGCATCGTCACCCAGACCACGCCGAACATCGTCACCGCCGAGGGCATCAAGGATCTCAAGTTCGTCGACGAGGTCAAGGCCACGAACGTGGCGTCCAAGCTGCTCAAGCTGCTGGGCGTACGGGCTCAGGTGGTCCTGGTGCACGAGGGCGACCAGGTCGCCGCGGGGCAGTCCCCCGACGCCTGCAGCGTCGTCCCCGGCGCCGGCAGCCGGATCGCCACGCAGGTAGACGCCGAGGTCGACATGGTGCTCAGCGGGCACTCGCACCAGGCGTACCTGTGCACGGTCAAGGACCCCGCCGGCCGCAACCGCCTCTACTCGCAGGGCGGCTCGTTCGGCCGCGTCATCACCTCGGTGGACCTCAAGGTGGACCGCAGGACCCTGGACATCGACCGCGCCTCGGTCGTGGCGGACAACCACCTCGTGACCCGCACCATCACCCCGGATCCCCAGATTTCCACTTTCGTGCAGACGTGGAAGGACCGCGTCGCCCCGGTCGCCAACCGGGCCGTCGGTACGATCACCGCCGACATCACCAACACGGCCGTCCCGTCCGGTGAGTCGCCGCTCGGCAACCTCATCGCCGACGCCCAGCTCGCGGCCACCCAGACCGGCGGCGACGCGCAGATCGCGCTGATGAACCCCGGCGGCGTCCGCGCCCCCCTCACCTACGCCGGCTCCCCGGCCGGTGAGGGCGACGGCGTGGTCACCTATGGAGAGGCGTTCGCCGTCCAGCCGTTCAACAATCTCATGCAGGTCGTCACGCTGACCGGCGCCCAGTTGAAGACGGTGCTGGAGCAGCAGTTCACCGGCGGGCCCAACAACCAGGCGTTCACCAAGATCCTCCAGCCCTCGGCGAACCTGACCTACACCTACAGCCAGAGCGCCGCCTGGGGCAGCAAGGTCTCCGCCATCCAGATCGACGGCGCGCCCGTGACGGACACCCAGACCATCCGGGTCGCCGCGAACAACTTCCTGGTCGGCGGCGGCGACGCCTTCCAGGCCTTCACCGAGGGCACGGAGCTGTGGAGCGGCCCCCTCGACATCGACGCCTTTGTCGAGCACCTCGGCAGGGCCAACCCGATCGCCCCGCCCGCCACCGGCCGCATCACCGTGACCGGCTGACCGCTCACATCGAAAAGGCCCGCTTCTCACGCACCTGAGAAGCGGGCCTCTTCTGTCCCCTACCGACGCTGCTGAGAGCACTCGTCCTAACGGCCCCTTTCCGCCATGACGTCCGTCCCACCACCGCATCCACTCCCGCCACTGCCCCCCGATCAGCCCATCAGTCCCCTTCTGCAGGAAAAAGAGCAAAATAACTGTCTTGTACGGCTAAGCCGGGCGAAACCCACCCACTGCCCAGAGCAGGGCAGGGCACGGGTTGAGGATTTCCGCTGTGGGCGATTCCGCTGTCGGCTTGGGCGGGTTCCGGGGCTTGGGGCCTGCGGGCACAGTGGTGGGATGAAGGTATTGGTGCTGGGTGGGACCGAGTTCGTCGGGCGAGCCTTCGTCGAGGAGGCGCTGGCCGCCGGGCATGACGTGACGGTGTTCAACCGGGGCACGCACCAGCCCCCCGCCGGGGTGACCGGGCTGCGGGGAGACCGGTCGGCGGCCGGCGGGCTGGCGGCGCTGGAGCGGGGCGAGTGGGACGTGGTGGTCGACACCTGGTCATGGGCGCCGTCCGCGGTCCGGGACGCCGCCTCGCTGCTGGCCGGGCGGGCGGGGCACTACGTGTACGTGTCCAGCCGCTCGGTCTACGCCCAGCCGGTCCCTTACGGGGCGGACGAGAGCGCCCCGGTGGTGGCGGCGTCGGCCGATGACGGTGAGGGCGGCTACGCCGAGATGAAGGCCGGCGGGGAGCTGGCCGCCACGGCGGCGTTCGGGGATCGGGCGCTGCTCGCACGAGCCGGACTAATTCTCGGACCGTACGAGAACATCGGGCGGCTGCCCTGGTGGCTGTCCAGGATCGCGCGCGGCGGGCCGGTGCTGGCGCCGGAGCCCGCCGAGCTCGGGCTGCAGTATGTGGACGCGCGCGATCTGGCCCTGTGGTGCCTGGACGCCGCGGCTCGCGGGCTGGGCGGCGCCTACGACGTGGTGAGCCCGCCCGGGTTCACCACGATGGGAAGGCTGCTGGATGCCTGCGTCAAAGTGACCGGCTCCGACGCCGAGCTGCGGTGGACGGACTTCGAGGCGATCCTCGCCGCAGGGGTGCGGCCGTGGACCGACCTGCCGATCTGGCTGGTGGGCGAGGACCATGGCTTCATGCACGGCGGCGACACGTCCAAGGTCGTGGCGGCCGGGCTGCGGTGCCGTCCGGTCGAGGAGACGGTGGCGGACACCTGGGAATGGCTGCGCGGCATCGGCGGCCAGGCCCCCATGCGTGCCGACCGCCCCGCTGTCGGACTGGATCCCGCCGTGGAAGCGGAGCTGCTCGGCATGGACCGGATCCATCGCCGGGACACGCTGTTCGGCACTGAATGACAGGTCATCGGCAGACCGGTTCAGGACCGTTCGACGCTGACCGACGCCGCCGCTGAGGTCCTGGTTCAGGGCTTCTCGGTGTTGGTGGTGCGGATCAGGTCGTACAGGGCGGCGGTGAGGGCGATGGTGACGCACAGGGCCACCACCAGGAGGCCGTGTCTGAAGGCGGTCGGCCAGCCCTCGGGCAGGGAGCCGAAGAAGACCGAGCCGGCGGCGGCGATGCCGATGGCGGAGCCGAGGCGCTGGCCGGTCTGCAGCACCCCCGCCGCACTGCCGCCGCCCTCGGGTGGGACCTCGGAGAGGGTGATCGCCTGGTTGGGTGAGATGACCAGGCCGCTGCCCAGGCCCGCCACCAGCAGCGGCAGTGCGGTCGCAAGGGCCACGCCCGGGCCGGGCACCAGGAGGGTGGCGGCCATGGTCGCGGCCAGGCCGACGATCACCGCGGTCAGGCCGGTGGCCACGACGCGCCGTCCCGCCCGGGTCACCAGCCGGCCGCCGACCACGGCTGCCGAGGCTGAGCCGAGCGCGAACGGGGTGATCGCCAGCCCGGCCATCAGCGGGGTGTAGCTGAGGCCGCTCTGCAGGTACAGGGTGAAGATGAAGAAGATGCCGGTGAAGCCGGCGAAGTAGAACAGCGCGATGGTCAGGCCGACGCTGTAGGAGCGCTTGGCGAACAGGGCCAGGTCGATCAGCGGCTCCCTGGGATAGCGCCGCTCCCAGACGATGAAGCCGGCCAGGACGAGCAGGGCGGCCGGGATGAGCAGCCACTTGGCCTCGCCCTTCCACTGGTGTTGCTGGATGACGGGCAGAAGCAGCAGGGCTACCCCCAGCCCGAGCAGCAGCACTCCAACGGGATCCATACTCTCGCGCCGCCCACCCGAGCGCCGCCCGGAAGGAGACCGGTCCGGAGGAGGCGGGTCGGTAAGGGGCCGCTCGGGAGAGGGCCGGTCGCGGAGGACCTGGTCGGTAGGGGGCAGGTCGGGAAGGGGGCGGGTGGGAGAGGGCCGGTCGCGGAGGACCTGGTCGGGAGGGGGTGGGTCGGGAAGGGGGCGGGTGGGTGGTGGTAGGAGGCGGTGGGCCAGGGGGAGCATGATGAGGCCGATGGGGACGTTCACCAGGAAGACCCATCGCCATCCGTGATCGCTGCCGAACGCCGTGACCAGCGCGCCGCCGATCAGGGGGCCTGCCGCGGTGGACACCCCGATGGTGGCGCCGAGGGCGCCGAAGGCCCGGCCCCGCTCGGCGCCGCGGAACATCTGCTGGATCAGCCCCGACACCTGCGGATTGAGCACCCCCGCCGCCAGCCCCTGCACCAGCCGGGAGGCGATCAGCATGGGCATGCTGTGCGCGAGGCCGCACGCCGCGCTGGCCAGGGTGAAGAGACCGGCTCCCCAGATGAAGACCGTCCGGCGGCTGCGCGCGTCACCCAGTCGCCCCGCGGGCACCAGCAGCAGGCCGAACGTCAGCGCGTAGCCGGACACGGTCCACTGCAGGCCGGCCTCGGAGGCGTTCAGACCCTCCTTGATCGAGGGCAGGGCCACGTTCACGATGCTCACGTCCAGGCCCGACATGAACGCCGCCACCAGGCAGACGGCCAGCGCTTGCCGGCGGGCGTCACGTACCACGAACGATCACACCTGCCCTTCCACGAGCCCCAGAGAGGCAGCGGGAATGTCCACATTCTCACGAGAAGCAGGAGGTCCCCACAAACCCCACGAGCATCAGAAGGCCGAACAAACCCCACGGGAAGTAGGGCCGCCACAGCCCGAGCATGATTCCCCAGGCATCACGAATTATCGTCGTTCGCTGACAATGATGTCTTTGCTGTAGGCCGGTGGGGATTAACCGGCTCGCACTCGCGGTGTAGCGTCCGATCATGGGCACGATGACGGTCGAGCAGAACGGCATCAACAAGGTCCCCGAGTCGGAGCGGCGCGGCAGGCCGTCCGGCCTGTTCTGGCCCTGGGCCGGGTCCAACCTGTCGCTGTTCGGGGTGGCGTTCGGGGTCTACATCGTGGGCCTCGGCCTGGGCGTCTTCCCGGCGATCATCACCGGGGCGATCGGCTACGCGCTCTCGTTCGGGCTGGTGGGGCTGGTCGCGATCGCGGGCGCGCGGTCCGGGGTGCCGACGATGACGCTGGGCCGGGCGCCGTTCGGCTATCAGGGCAACAAGCTGCCGGCCGCGTTGTCGTACATCTCCAATGTGGGCTGGGAGACGGTGCTCGTCACGCTGTCGGCGCAGGGCGGGGCGGCCATTCTGGGGCGGGTCGCGCCCGGCATTCCGACCGCGACCGCCACGGCCGTCTGCTTCGTCGTCGCCGCGCTGGTCACGATCGTGGTCGGGGTGTACGGACACGCGATGATCATGGCGGTGCAGAAGTATCTGACGTACGCCTTCATCGTGCTGACCGTCGTCTACATGGTGCTGATGGCGCCCAGGCTCGGCACGTCGCTGGAGACGACCGCGGGCTTCGGCGGCTGGGTGGGCGGGGTGATCTTCGCAATGACGCTGCTCGGCCTCGGCTGGGTCAACTGCGGCGCCGACTACTCCCGCTATCTGCCCACGAGCTCCCGGCCCTCCAGGGTGGCCACGTGGACCATGCTCGGCGGCGCGGTGCCGCCCATGCTGCTGCTGGTCTTCGGCGTGCTGCTCGCGGGCGGCGACCCCCAGTTGGCCGACGCCGCCGCGGCCGACCCGGTCGGGGCGCTGGCGGGGGCGTTGCCGACCTGGTTCCTGCTGCCCTACCTGCTGACCGCCATCGGCGGGTTCCTGGCCGGGGCCATCATGGACATCTACTCCTCGGGGCTGTCCATGCTGGCGCTGGGCGTGCCGGTCAGGCGGCACTACGCGGTGCTCATCGACGGCGCGCTCATGGTGCTCGCCGGCTACTACGTGCTGTTCGTCTCGGACAGCTTCCTGGCCACCTTCCAGGCGTTCCTGGCGATCATCGGCGTGGTCATGGCCGCGTGGGTCGCCATCTTCCTGGTGGACATGTGGCGCTGGCGCGACGGCGGCCGCGATTACGACGAGCGACTGCTGCGGCCCGGCGCCCCCGCCCTCAACGTGCCGGGGCTGATCTCGCTGGTCACCGCGTCGGTCGTGGGCGTCGGCCTGATCGCCTCCGCCGACCCGAACATCGCCCGCGTCGTCGGGTTCCTGATGAGCGAGGACCTGAAGGCCGGCACGTTCGCCTCGGCCAACATCGGCGTGGTCGTGGCCCTGGTGCTGGCCGGGGTGCTCTACTTCGCGATCTCCGGCTTGGCGTCGCGCCGCTCCCGTGACTGACGGTCATCGGAAGTTACTCTTTGTAGGAGATGTCTCGTTCTCCGGATGTGCTCCGGCTGCTGTGGTGGGCTGTCCACGGCGGGTCCGGAGCGCTGCTGCTGGTGGCCGTGATCGGCGCCGCCCGTGACGGCCGCGCCGCCGTGGCCGTCACGGGCCTGCTGCTGGGCGCGCTCTACGCCGCCGGTCCCGCCTTCACCGGCCGGCTGAGAGGGCGGGCGCGGGAGCGGGCCTGGCTGGTGGTGGTCACGCTGCTCTGGACGGTCCTCAGCGCGCTCTCGCCGCTGTTCACCTGGCTCGCGTTCCCGATCTTGCTGGCCGCCCTGTACGTGCTGCCGCTGTGGGCGGCGATGTTCGGCGTGGCCGTACTCACCTGTGTGAGCGCCGCGGCGGCGAGCTGGCACGCGGGCGGGGTGTCGGCGGCGCTGGTGGCCGGGCCGGCGGCGCAGGCGGTGGCGGCCACGGTGATGTGGGCCGGACCGGTCACGGGGTCACGATCGCGAAGTCGCGTACGGGGGCGTCCAGCACGGCCACCAGGCGTTTGAGCACCCGCGTGTCCCCCTCCCGATCCACTCCGTCCACTTCCCTGCCCATGATCATGGCCAGGAGCTGGGCCTTGGTCAGCCTGAGCGTCAGGTCGACGGGCCGCGGCGGCGGGTCCACCTGCTGGATGAGCGCGCCGTTGGACAGCGTCGTACGGAAGCGCTGCCCCAGGTCGGTGAGGTGCCAGTCGATCGACAGGCTCTCGTTCCAGGCCCGGGGCCCGTCGACGCGGACGGCGATCGTGTCGAAGATCTGGCTCACGCTCAGCGCGGCGACCAGGTCCGGCGACACGGTCCCGCCGCTCGCGGGCACGATGCCGTCGTCCAGCTCCAGCGCCCCCATCAGGTACGAGTTCCGCCAGGCGGCGTTCTCCGCGCCGTGGCCCAGCCGGGTGTAGACCTCGGCGAGCAGGTCGCGGGCCTCCTTGTTGCCCTCGTCGGCGAAGACCGCGTGGTTGAGCAACTGGGCGGCGAAGCGCAGGTCGTTCTCCGCGAGGTAGCCCTTGGCCAGGGCCACCACGGCCGCGCCGCCGCCCAGGCACTCGACGTAGCGCAGGGCGCTCTGCCTCGGCGGGTGCTCCCACAGGTGGGCCGGGTTGCCGTCGTACCAGCCCAGGTAGTGCTGGTAGATCGCCTTGACGTTGTGGCCGGTCGAGCCGTGGTAGCCGTGGGTGTGCCAGACCTGCTCCAGGGCCGGCGGGAGCTGCATGTGCTCGGCGATCTCCGCGCCGGTCAGGCCCTTGCTCATCAGGCGCAGTGTCTGGTCGTGCAGGTAG
Organism: Nonomuraea glycinis; assembly: GCF_035920485.1. Classification (GTDB taxonomy): domain Bacteria; phylum Actinomycetota; class Actinomycetes; order Streptosporangiales; family Streptosporangiaceae; genus Nonomuraea; species Nonomuraea glycinis. The sequence continues at coordinate 3,760,513 of NZ_CP109166.1, read as the reverse complement.
GCGTACAGGTCGCGCTGCTGCGCCAGCAGGCGGTCGATGTTCTCGGCGCCCCAGGTGGGCCAATGGTGGGAGGCGAAGGCCACGTCGGCCCGGCCGGCGAAGAGCGTGCTGGTCTCGGCCAGGCAGCGCGTCCACAGGCGGGGATCACGGACGTGCGCGCCGCGCAGGTCCAGGAGGTCGTGCTGGCTGTGGGCCGCGTGCTCGGCCAGGCAGAGGGCGCGGCGGTCGGGGAGCAGGAAGATCAACCCCGGCGGGGGGCCAGGGCCGAGCTGGAAGGTGAAGCGGACCCCGTCGACCGTCTCCTCCTGGCCGGTGCGCTCGATGTGCGTGGTGGGCGGGATGAGGGAGATCCTGCCGGTAGAGGCGGCCAGGCCGGGACCGGCGCCGAGCTGACCGGCCGGCGACCTCTCCAGGGCGGGGCCGTACACATAGAGCGAGCGGCGGGTCCTGGCCGGGCCGGCGTAGACGGTGTCCGCGGCGGTGTGCTCCAGGAAGCCGGCGGGGGCCAGGACGGGGATGCCGCCGCCGGTGACGCCGCGTACGCCGCCGAAGTGGTCGACGTGGGCGTGGGTGTAGACGACGCCGGTGACCGGGCGGTGGCCGCGGTGGCGGCGGTAGAGGTTGAGGGCGGCGGCCGCGCACTCGGTGGAGATGAGCGGGTCGACGACGATGACGCCGATGTCGCCCTCGACGAGGGTCATGTTGGACAGGTCGAGGCCGCGGACCTGGTAGATGCCGTCGGCGACCTCGTACAGGCCCTGTTTGGCGCAGAGCCGGCCGTGCCGCCAGAGACTGGGGTGGGCGCTGTCGGGGCACTCCTGATCCAGGAAGGCGTAGGCGTCGCCGTCCCAGACGACCTTGCCGTCAGCGTTTTTGATCGCTGCGGGGGTAAGGGGCGCGACGAAGCCGCGGTCCGCGTCGTCGAAGTCGGCACGGTCGTGGAAAGGCAGGTCGGCCATGGCAGGGGAATGCCCGGAAACCGGCACAGGCACGGTCAATGAACGTACGAAATACCATGAACCTCCGTTGAGTTCGAATATCCCGAAATATCGAGACACAGAGGCTGCGGTGAGGTGGCGTCGGCGGTGTGATTGGCTTGAGCTGTCCTGATCGGTCTGGAGGGTTCGGCGTGGAAGCCTGTGTGTTCGACCTCGACGGGGTGCTCGTCGACTCCGAGCCGGTGTGGGAAGAGGTGCGGCGCGCCTTCGTCGCCGCCCACGGCGGCACCTGGCAGCACGACACGCAGTCGCGGCTCATGGGCATGAGCACCGGCGAGTGGGCCGCGTACCTGCACGAGCTCGGCGTCGAGCTGCCTCCCGACGAGATCGCCCGCGGCGTGATCGACCAGATGACGGCCCACTACCGAGAGGGTGTGCCGCTCATGAAGGGCGCCCCCGAGGCGGTGCGCCGGCTCGCCGGCCGATTCACCCTGGGCCTGGCCAGCTCGTCGCCCCGGGCGCTGATAGACGTGGCGCTCGACGCGAGCGCGCTGCGCGAGTGCTTCACCGCCACGGTCTCCACCGAGGAGGTCGCGCGCGGCAAGCCCGCACCCGACGGCTACCTGGAGGCGGCCCGGCGGCTCGGCGTCGCCCCCGAGGGCTGCGTCGCCGTGGAGGACTCCAGCAACGGCCTGCGCTCGGCCGACGCGGCCGGCATGCGCGTCATCGCCGTCCCCCACCCCCGCTACCCGCCCGCCCCCGACGCCCTCGCCCTGGCCTGGCAGGTCGTCCCCGACCTCACCTCACTCACCCCCGAGCTCCTCGAACGATGATCCGCCCCAGAACCGACGCCGACCTGAACGCCGTCGTCAAGGCTCTCGCCGACGTACAGGCCGCCGACCGCTATCCTGTGGACTGGCCGGACGACCCCCGGGGCTGGCTGACCCCGAACGACCTCGCCGCCGCCTGGGTGGCCGTGGCGGACGGTGCCGTGACCGGACACGTGGGGCTGACCAGGACCGGGCCGGAGCCGGCGCAGTCACTCGGGATCCCCCTGGGCGGGGCCGTGACCCGCCTGTTCGTCACCCCGCCGGCCCGCCGTGGCGGGCTCGCCGCCCGCCTGCTCGACGAGGTACGGGTCGCCGCCGGCGGCCCACTGGCCCTGGAGGTGTCGGACGAGGCCACGGCCGCCATCGCCTTCTACGAGCGGCACGGCTGGCGCAGGTTCGCCAGCACCCGGGCCCGGTGGCTGAACTCCGCCGGTGAACCCGCCCTGCTCCACCACTACCTCAGCCGCTGAGGCTATTGTTGGTGAACCGTGCGAGACATCACGGTTTTCAGTGGCAGCGCCCATCCCGGTCTGGCCGAGGAGATCTGCGCTCACCTGGGCACTCCCCTTCATCCCGTCAAAGTCGACCGCTTCGCCAACGACGTCATCGAGGTCCAGCTTCAGGCCAACTGCCGCGAGCGTGACGTCTTCCTCATCCAGCCCCTCGTGCCACCCACCCAGGAGAACCTGGTCGAGCTGCTGCTCATGCTCGACGCCGCCCGGGGAGCCTCGGCGGCCAGGACCACCGTGGTGCTGCCGCACTATGCCTACGCCCGTTCGGACAAGAAGGACGCGCCACGCATCTCGATCGGCGGGCGGCTGGTGGCCGACCTGATGGTGGCGGCGGGCGCCAGCAGGGTGCTGGCGATGACGCTGCACTCGCCGCAGGTGCACGGCTTCTTCAGCGTCCCCGTCGACCACCTGCACGCGCTGCGCGAGCTCGCCGCGCACTTCAACCGCTACGACCTGTCGAACACGGTCGTGGTCTCCCCCGACCTCGGCAACGCCAAGGAGGCCGCGCACTTCGCCCGGCTGCTCGGCACCGGGGTCGCGATGGGGGCCAAGCAGCGCTTCGCCGACGACCGGGTGGTGATCAGCTCGGTGATCGGCGACGTCGCGGGCAAGGACGTGATCATCCTGGACGACGAGATCGCCAAGGGCAGCACGGTCATCGAGCTGCTGGACCGGCTGCGCGAGCTGGGGGTGCGCTCGGTGCGGATCGCCTGCACGCACGGCCTGTTCGCCGACGGCGCGGTGGAGCGGCTCGGCGCGCTGCCGGAGGTCGAGGAGATCGTCTGCACCAACACGGTGCCGTCGCCCAAGCCGAGCGACAAGCTCACGGTCCTGTCGATCGCCCCGGCCCTGGCGGAGGCCATGCGGCGGATCCACTACGGCGAGTCGGTGAGCGCGCTGTTCGCCGCCCCCTAGGCGGAGCCGCCGTTGCTCATGAGCAGCTGGCCGTTGATCCACTGGCCCTGCGGCGAGCAGAGGAAGTCGACGAGGTGCGCGGTGTCGCGCGGCGTGCCGAGGCGGTCGAGCGGTGTCTGGCGCAGGCAGGTCTCCCGCACCTCGTCCGACATCCAGCCGGTGTCCACCGGGCCGGGGTTGATGACGTTGGCGGTGATCCGGAGGTGGGCGAGCTCGTGCGCGGCGGCCAGGGTGATGCGGTCCAGCGCGCCCTTGCTGGCGCCGTAGGGCAGGTTGCCGACCGTGTGATCGCTGGTGAGGCCGATGATCCGGCCGGTGCCCGGCGTGCCACGGAAGCGCAGCCCGTACTCGCGGATCAGCAGCCAGGTGGCCCGCGCGTTCACCGCGAAGTGCCGGTCGAAGCTCGCCACGGTGGTGTCCAGCAGGCCGGAGGCGACGGACTCGCAGTGGCACATCACCAGGGCGGTGACCTGGCCCAGCGCCCGCTCCGCCTGGTCGAAGACCTGCGCGGGGACGGACACGTCGGCCAGGTCCGCCTCGATCGCCACGGTGGCCGCGCCGTCGCCGCGCAGCGCCGCGTCGATCGCCTCACTCGCCCCGGCCTCGACGCCCCAGTCCATGCGCTCGTCGTACGGGCTCCAGTAGGTGAAGGCGATGTCCCAGCCCGACGCCGCGAGCCGCCTGGCGATCCCGGCGCCGATGCCGACGGTGCGTCCCACGCCGGTGATCAGCGCGACGGGGCGAGATGTGGTGTCTGTCACGTCTGAGATCGTCGGGGAACGGCGGCGATCCGGCAACCGCATATCGCGCGATCTTTTCTCGGGGCCGGGGCTGGATCATAGTGATAGTCATGCACACCGCCACTGAGCTCCTGTTGACGCAGTTCCTCACGCAGGTCAGGCCGGTCGTGCCGCTGGTGGCGCTGTGGGCGCACGGGTCGCTGGCCAAGGGCGACTACCAGCCCGGCCGCAGCGACCTCGATCTGATCGCGGTGGTCGACGCGCCGCTCACGGACGCGCAGCGGGACGGGCTCGAGCGGCTGCACCAGGATCTCGATCCACCGCTCGCCGCGCACCTGCACTGCTCCTACCTGCCCCTGGGGCAGTTGGCCGAGCACGGGACGACGCATGTGACGTGGGCCATGGAGGAGCTGTTCGAGCGGCCCGTCACGGCCGTGACCCGCCGCGAGCTGCTGACGGGCGCCCTGGAGCTGTACGGCGAACCGCCCGGCGAGCTGATCCCGCCGGTCTCGGATCAGGAGCTGGCCGACTTCGTCCGGGCCGACCTGCGTGACTTCTGGCTGGTGAAGACGGAAGGGCGCAAGCGGTGGCTGCGGGAGGTGTGGGTGGATCTGGGCATGGTGACGGTCGCGCGGGCGACGGTGACGTTGCGGGACGGGCGGCTGATCAGCAAGCGGGAGGCGCTGGACGTGCTGGGTGCGCCCGAGGTCGTGGTGGCCGACATCCGGGCCCGGCGCTACGGGCAGCGTGGGCCGGTGCTGAGCAGGTTCCGGCGGGGGAAGCTGGCTCGGGCCTTCGTCAGGAGCACGATCCGGAGCGTCCTGGCCCCGCACTAGTCTTTGATACGAAATATCACCCAATCTGGGGGAAGGTCGTACATGGGGGAAATCAGGGAGTCGTACCTGGTCGCCGCGGCGTCGGCGGTGGCACTGCTGCGCGACCCCGCCGTGGCCGCGGCCTGGAACAAGCCGAGCGCGCTGACCGAGTTCAGTGTCGCGGGCCTGGCCGGGCACCTGTCGCTGCAGCTCGCCAGGGTGCGCCAGGCGCTGGAGTCGGCGGCCGAGGAGATTCGGGAGCCGATCGAGCTGATCGAGCACTTCTCCCGGTCCGCCTGGGTGCAGTCGGGCCTCGACCACGAGAGCAACGTGAACGTCAGGCGAGGCGGCGAGGCGGCCGCCGCCGAGGGCCCCGCCACCCTGGTCGCCACGGCCGACGACCTGCTGGCGAACCTGCGGGCCATGCTGCCCGCCGAGCCCGCGGACAGGGTCGTCGACCTGCCCTGGGCGAGCTGGTCGCTGCGGCTGGACGACTTCCTGCTCACCCGGCTGATCGAGCTGGTCGTGCACTCCGACGACCTGGCCGCCAGCGCCGGCGTGGTAACGCCCGAGCTGCCCGCCGAGGTCGTCGACCCGGTCGTGGAGATGCTGGCGCGGCTGGCCGTACAGCGTCATGGGGCGACGGCGGTCGTCCGCGCCCTGAGCCGCGCCGAGCGGGCCCCGGCCACCATAAGCGCCTTCTAGCGTCCGCCACACCCCGGCTGGAACTTTCCGCCGGGGCGGCGGCGCCTCAGCTGAAGAGCTTGTCGACGGAGTCCACCAGGGCGGCCCGCTGCAACCACCTCTCCAGCGTGGCGGTGTCGGTGCACCCGAGGATGCGCTCGCGGTCGGACTCCGACAGGGTCAGCCCTCGAGACTCCAGCACCAGGAGCACACCCTTCGCTTCGCCCTCGGCAATCAGGCTCTGAGCGTACTTTCCCTGGTAGAGGTAGGTATCGGTGGCCATAAGACGCTCCATTTCTTCCTGCGCATCTCCGGTCAACGCCACGGTGACATACTCAGCGTACCTGTGGGCTTTCTCCGGATCGATGCTGTCCAGTGCCTCGACCAGCGTGGCGAGGATGGCCTTGATCTGCGGATCCTTGCTGTGCGTGATGGCCGCGACGGCGGCCAGCCCGATGTTGCCTATCGCCTCGGCGACCTCCATGATGACCGGGGTGTTATCGGGCCCGATCACCAGCGGGTACAACGTGTGCCCGGGATGACCCGTCTCGATGGCCTGAGCAGCCCAGCGGGCGGTCGCCCGGTCGGGGCAGATGACTACCAGGCAGGCCTGGCAGCGGTCCCGTACACGCAGGTTGGCGAGGTAGGCCGGCCACGTCAAATGCTTGTCGTCGTCCGGCTGGAGCTGAACTTCGGTGATGACCGCGAATTTTACGCCTCGTGCGCCGTAGAGCACCGCGGCGTCGGCCCGGTAGACCGATGGGCTGCATTCTGACAGGTCGGGGGAGATGATCCTCGCGTCGGAGGTGTGGGTAAGAGGGAGTCCGAACAGCGTGCGCAGCATCCGCGCCGTCTCTTCGGTATCGAGCGTGGTGATCCCGATAAGCCCCTCGTGCAGGGCGGTAACCATGAACGAGATATTACTCTGTGAATCTGTTCAGATACTAACAGTCACTAAATTCCATGAGGATTTTTTGCGGAATGAAGCGTTCTGTTCTGGTAGAGTAAGAGCAGAACGTTCCGTTCCGTGCTTTTGAAGGAGTTCTCATGACCATTCTCGTCACCGGAGCCACCGGGACCGTCGGCCGGCTCATCGTCGAGGAGCTCGTCCAGGCGGGGCAGCGGGTGCGTGCCATGACCAGGAACCCCGCCAAGGCCGACCTGCCCGAGGGCGTCGAGGTCGTGGAGGGGGATCTGGCCCGACCCGAGACGCTCTCGGCCGCCTTCGACGGCGTCGACGCCGCGCACCTCATCAACTTCGCCGGCGACGACTACGCGCCCCTTCAGTACGGCGACCGGATCGCTGAGCTGGCGGCGGGGGCCGGCGTGCGGCGGGTGACCGTGCTCGGTGGGCGGGCCGACGGGCCGCTGGAGCAGGCGCTGGCCGCCACCGGCATGGAGTGGACGCTGCTGCACCCGGTCGAGTTCATGGCCAACACGCTGCAGTGGTGGACCCACTCCGTCAGGGCCGAAGGGGTCGTCAAGGAGCCGTTCGGCGACCGGCTGAGCGCCATGGTGCACGAGCGGGACATCGCCGCCGTGGCCGCCACGGTGCTGGTCCAGGGCGGCCACCACGGCGAGTCGCTGACGCTGACCGGGCCGGAGGCGGTGGCCACCCGCGACAAGGTGCGCATGCTCGGTGCGGCCGTCGGCACGGAGATCCGGTTCGTGGAGCTCACCCGGGAAGAGGCGCGGGCCCAGTGGCAGCTGGCCGGCATGGGCCCGGAGACCATCGAGTTCCTCTTCGAGGCGCTCGGCAACACGCCCAAGGAGGGCTACACGGTGGTCCCGACCGTCGAGCAGGTCACCGGCCGGGCACCGCGCGGCTTCGCCCAGTGGGCCGCCGAGCACGCCGAGGCGTTTCAGCCGGTGGCGTCCGCGTAGTGGCAGGCCGCCTGGGACAGGGCGGAGGCGGGCAGGATGTCGAGCAGCTCTCCCCTGCATCTGGCGTCCACGCCCGCCTCGGCGGCCTTGCCCGAGGCGAGGATCTGGCAGCGGGCGTGGAAGCGGCAGCCGCCCGGGATCCGGGTCGGGTCCGGCGGCTCACCGGTCAGCACCACCCGTTCGGGCGACTCGGGCAGCACCGACAGCAGGGCCTGCGTGTACGGGTGCCGGGGCGCGGTGAGCACCTGCTCCACGGGCCCCGACTCGACGATCCGGCCCAGATACATGACCGCCACCCGGTCGGCGATGTTCCAGGCCAGGCCCAGGTCGTGGGTGACGACCAGCGCGGACAGGCCGAGGTCGTCGCGCAGCTTGAGCATCAGGGCCAGGATCTCGCCGCGCACCGAGGCGTCCAGTGAGGCCACCGGCTCGTCGGCGACCAGCACCTTCGGGTTCAGCGCGAGCGCGCCGGCGATCACCACGCGCTGCCGCTGACCGCCGGACAGCTCGTGCGGGTAGCGCAGCAGGAACCGCTCGGGCGGCCGCAGCCCCGCCCTGGCCAGCGCCGAGTTCACCACCTCGGCCTCGTCGGGCATGCGGTGGATGCGCGGGCCTTCGGCCACCGCCTCGTAGACGGTCTGGCGGGGGTTGAGCGAGCCCGTCGGGTCCTGGAGGACGAGCTGCACCTGCCTGCGGTAGGCCTTGAGCGCCTTGGAGCCGTACTTGAGCGGCTGCCCGCCGTACCGGACCTCGCCTGAGGTGGGGCGTTCCAGGCCGAGCAGCGTGCGCGCCAGCGTCGTCTTGCCGCAGCCGGACTCGCCGACCAGCGCCACGATCTCGCCCGCGCCGAGCGAGAGGTTGACGCCGTCGACCGCGCGGGCGCGACGCCCGCGCGAGGTGAACTCGACGTGCAGGTCGCGCGCCTCCAGCAGGGTGCTGCTCACCGTCGCCACGGGGTCCGCCGTCCGCGTCTCGGTCGTCTCGGTCATGACGCCTCCTCTTTCGACCGTACGTGTACGCATGCGGCGGCGCGGCGGTCACCGGCGGGCCACAGTTCGACGTTCAGCGTCGAGCACTCCTCCAGCGCGACCGGGCAGCGCGGGTGGAACGGGCACCCGGCCGGCAGGTGCATGGGGTCGGGCGGATCGCCGCCGAGCCCCTTGGGCGCCAGCCGCGAGACCGGGTCGCCCACGGTGGGGAAGGCCGCCGCCAGCGCCTTGCTGTAGGGGTGCCTGGCGTCGTGGAACACCTCCAGCGACGGGCCGTGCTCGACCAGCCGTCCGGCGTACATGACGGCGAGCCGGTCGCAGACGTCGGCCAGCACGGACAGGTCGTGCGAGATCATGATCAGCGAGATGCCGTGCTCGGCGACCAGGTCCTTGATCAGCGTCAGCACCTGGGCCTGGACCATCACGTCGAGCGCGGTGGTCGGCTCGTCGGCGATGATGAGCTTGGGCGAGCAGGCCAGCGCCATCGCGATCATCACGCGCTGACGCTGCCCGCCGGACAGCTCGTGCGGATAGCTGCGGGCCCGCCAGGCGGGCAGGCCCACCTGCTCCAGCAGCTCGGCCACGCGCTTGGCCGCCTCGTCGGGCTTGGCCAGGCCGTGCACCAGAATCGGCTCGGCGATCTGGTCACCGATCCGTTGCACCGCGTTGAGCCCGTGCTGGGCGCCCTGGAACACGATCGAGGCCTCGGCCCAGCGGACGGCCCGCAGCCGGCCCCACTTCATGGTCAGGATGTCCTCGCCGTCGAGCAGGATCCGGCCGCCGACGCGCGCGTCGCGCGGCAGCAGCCGCAGCAGCGCCATGGCCAGCGTCGACTTGCCGGAGCCCGACTCGCCGGCGACCCCGAGCGCCGCCCCGCTGTCCAGCGAGAGCGACACGCCTCGCACGGCGGGCACCTCGCCCGCCGCGATCCGGTACGTCACCGAGACGTCGTCCAGTTCGAGCAGAGTCATGCTCCCGCCTTCCGCAGTCGCGGGTTGAGCACGGCCTCCAGCGCCCGGCCGAACAGCGTGAACGCCATCACGACCGCGACGATGCACAGACCCGGGATCAGGATGTACCACCAGGCGCCGTTGTTGGCCGCGCCCCAGTCGTAGGAGCCGCGCAGCATGGTGCCCCAGGAGGTCTTGTTCGCGCTCACGCCGAGGAAGGCCAGTGTGGACTCGGTGACCATGGCGCTGGCGACCTCCAGCGTGGTGCTGGCCAGCAGCAGCGGCGCCACGTTCGGCAGCACGTGCCGGGTGGTGACGTGCCAGTGGCCGGCGCCGAGCGCCTTCGACCGTTCGATGTACGGCCTGGCTTCCACCGCGAGGGTCTGCGCCCTGATCAGCCGGGCGGTCGTCGGCCAGGTGGTGATGCCGATGGCCATGATGATGGTGAACGTACTGCCGCCCAGGATGGCCGCCAGCACCAGCGCCGTGATGAGCGAGGGCAGCACCAGGAACCAGTCGGTGACGCGCAGGATGACGGCGCCGATCCAGCCTCTGAAGTGCCCGGCGGCGATGCCGAGCACGGTGCCGATCAGCATGCTGACCAGTGCGGCGAGGAAGCCGATGAGCAGCGAGGTGCGTGACCCCCACCAGACCATCAGCAGGATGGACCGCCCCGACTCGTCGGTGCCGAACGGGTAGCCCCAGCTCGGCGGCGCCATCACGGGGCCGGTGCCGCGCACCACGCCGGTGACGCTCTCGTCGATGAACAGCGGCGCGACCAGGGCCGCCGCGACGGCGAACACGAGGATGCCCAGGCCGATCACGCCGGGCCGCTGCCCGCGGAAGGTGTCCCAGAAGCGCCCGAGCGCCATGCGCCTGCGGGTCCAGGTGACGCTCATGCCGACCTCACCCGGGGGTCGAGGACGTGGTAGACCACGTCGGCCAGCGTGTTCATCAGGATCACCGACACCGCGATCAGCATGAACGTGCCCTGCATGAGGGTGAAGTCCGGCACTCTGATCGCCTCGTAGAAGAGCTGGCCGAGTCCGGGCCAGCTGAAGACGGCCTCGACGGTGACCGCGCCGCCGACGACGAAGCCGATGCGCATGAAGACCAGCGTCACCGTGGGCAGCAGCGCGTTGGGCACGGCGTGGCGCTTGCGTACCTCGTCGTCGCGCAGGCCCTTGGCCCGCGCGGTGGTGATGTAGTCCTGCCCCACCTCGTCCAGCAGCGACGAGCGCATCACCAGCAGGTATTGGGCGTAGAGCACGCCGACCATGGCGATGCAGGGCAGCACCATGTGGTGGGCCACGTCGAGGACGTAGCCGAAGCCGTCGGGGGCGTCCACGTCCTGGATGCCCCGCGACGGGAACCACTGGAACCAGGAGCTGAACACCAGGAGCAGCAGCAGGCCGAGCCAGAACGTCGGCACCGACCAGAGGACCAGCGAGGTGCCGGTGGAGAACCTGTCGAACCTGCTCCCGTGCCGCCAGCCGGCCCGCATGCCCTGCCACAGGCCCAGGCTGACCGCGATGACCAGGCTCGTCCCGGCGAGCAGCAGGGTCGCGCCGACCCGGTCGCCGATGAGGTCGAGGACCGGCCGCTTGTACTCGTAGGAGGCGCCGAGGTCGAACCGGAGCGTCTGGCCGACGAAGTTCAGGAACTGGTCGAACAGCGGCAGGTCCAGGCCGAGCCGGTGCCGCTCCAGGTCGAGCTGCTCGGGCGTCATGTTGCGGCCCTGGGCCAGGTTGCGCACCGGATCGCCGGGCAGCAGCCGGAACAGGAAGAACGTCCCGATGATCACCATGCCGATGCTGAGCAGCGCCCCGCCGGCCTTCGACAGCGCGTAGCGCAGGGTGCCGAGCCGGGCAGGGCCCGCCGCCGCCTGGGCGGCGGCGGGCTCAGCCGTTTCGAGCGGTGCTGTCATTCGCGGTCGTCCGCGACGCTCTTACGCCGCCTCATCAGGAAGAATCCGGCCAGGCCGAGGACCACTACGCCGCCGACCACGCCGGCGATGAGGCCGGTGTTGGAGCCGCCCTCGGCGGACGCGGAGGAGGACTGCTCCACGGCCTCAAGGGAGTAGAACGGCCAGAAGCTGCTGCCGCCGTAGAGGATGCCGTCGGCCTCCGGGATCGAGGTGATGGACTTGATCCGGTCCTTGCGGTAGCCCTCGAGGTCGTTCGGGTAGTAGATGGCGATCACCGGGGCGTCGGTGTAGAGACGCTCCTGCATCTGCTTGATCAGCTCGGCGCGCTTGGGCCGGTCGAGCTCCTTGAGCTGCTCCTTGTAGAGCTTCTCGAAGGTGTCGTCGCAGTAGAAGGACTCGGTGCCGCCGCCCTCGCCGGCCGGGGTGGGCCTGCGGCTGCACAGGTGCGTCGCGAGGACCTCCTCCGGGTCGGGGTTGACCGACCAGCCGCTGATGGCGATGTCGAACAGACCGGTGACGCCGGTCTCCTCGGAGAACTTGCTGGGTTCGACCTTCTTGGTGGTCAGCGTGATGCCGATCTCCTTGAAGAACCCGGCGAGATACTCGCCCAGCTTGTCCTCGATGGGGGTGTCGGTGTGGATGCTGAAGCGGAACTCCAGCTTCTTGTCCCCGTCCGGCATCGTACGGACGCCGTCGGCGCCCTTCTTGTAGCCGGCGTCGTCAAGGATCTTGTTGGCCTTGGCCACGTCGTAGCCGACCTTGGTGTCGCCGCTCGCCTCCCAGAAGAAGTCGGTGTACATCGGCGGCACGATCGAGCCGTCGGCCGGCTTGGCCAGGCCGTTCTGCACCTCGTCGACCAGCTTCTGCTTGTCGATGGCGTAGTGCAGCGCCTGGCGCACCTTCGGGTCCTTCAGCGCCGGGTGGCCGTCGCCGACGGGCTTGTCGTCGGTGGTGGTGGCGCCGTGGTTGATCTGCAGGTAGGCGGCGCGGCGGCCCTGCTTGTTCCACTGGACGATGTTCGCGTCGCCCTGGAGCGCCTGGAAGTCCGGCGGGTTGAGCCGGCCGATCAGGTCGATCTCGCCGTTCTTCAGGCCGATGATCGAGGCGGCCGGGTTGTCGTAGAAGACGACCTGCAGCTCGTCGATCTTGGGCGCGCCCCGCCAGTAGCCGGGGTTCGCCTTCAGCTTCACGAACTGGTCCTTCTGGTGCTCCACCGCGATGTACGGGCCGCTGGTCACGGCCGGGTACTCGTCACCGGTGAAGTCGGCCAGGTTGGTGACCTTCTCCCAGACATGCTTGGGCATGATCGGGATCGGGTTGTCCAGCATGGACGCCTGCGGGGCCTTGAGCTTGATGGTCAGCTCCTGGCCGCTGGCCGTGACGGTCTCGAAGTTCTCGACGGCCGGGCCGTTCGCGGTCTTGGCCGCGTCATCCGTCATGATCTTGTTGAACGTCCACGCGGCGTCCTCGGCCGTGACCGGCTGCCCGTCGGACCACTTGGTCTCGCGGATCTTGAACGTCCAGGTGAGCCCGTCGTCGGACGTGGTCCACGACTCGGCGAGGTCGGGACTGGGCTGCAGCGTCTTGGAGTCGGGGACCGTGAGGAAGCCGTACATCCAGCGGTGGATCGAGGTCGAGACCAGGCGGACGGCGAGGAACGGGTTCATCGAGTCGACGGCCTGGGTCGCCCCGACCCGGACGATCTTCTTCCCCGCCGAGGGACTCTGCGCGAGGGCCAACTGCCCCTGACCTGCCACTAAAAGCGCGACGCCCAGCGCAGCCAGACGTACGAGCCATTTCCTCATGATGCCTCACTTCAGGCGGGGGTATCTGTGTAGAGCACGGCACACCATAGGAACACCGCATGTCAACGAGTGACGGAGAATTGTTTCATCTTCGTATCTTTGTGCGGTGTAAATTTTCAGCGGCTCTCGTACACCTTGCCCTGATCCACCCGGAGCCGGCGGTCCACCCGCACCGCGTCGAGCATGCGGCGGTCGTGCGTGACGAGCAGCAAGGTGCCCGGATAGTTAGCCAGCGCCGACTCCAACTGCTCGATGGCGGGCAGGTCCAGATGGTTCGTCGGCTCGTCGAGCACCAGCAGATTGACGCCCCTGGCCTGCAGCAACGCCAGCGCGGCCCGGGTGCGCTCGCCGGGCGAGAGGGTGGCGGCCGAGCGCAGCACGTGCGCGGCCTTGAGGCCGAACTTGGCCAGCAGCGTCCGCGCCTCGGCCGGCGGCAGGTCGGGCACGTGCGGGGCGAACGCGTCGAGCAGCCCCTCCTCCCCCTCGAACAGTCGGCGGGCCTGGTCCACCTCACCCACCACCACGCCGGGGCCGAGCGCGGCGTGCCCCTCGTCGAGCGGCGTGCGCCCCAGCAGGGCGGCCAGCAGCGTCGTCTTGCCCGAGCCGTTGGCCCCGGTGATCGCCACCCGCTCCGCCCAGCCGATCTCCAGGTCGACCGGGCCGAGCGTGAACGAGCCCCGCCTGACCACCGCGCCGCGCGCCGTGGCCGTCACCGCGCCGGATCTGGGCGCGGCGGCGATCTCCATCCGCAGCTCCCACTCCTTGCGCGGCTCCTCGACCGTCTCCAGCCGCTCGATCATCTTCTCGGTCTGACGGGCCTTGGCCGCCTGCTTCTCCGTGGTCTCCACGCGGGCGTTGCGGCCGATCTTGTCGTTGTCGGGGGCCTTGCGCCGGGCGTTCTTGACGCCCTTCTCCATCCACGCCCGCTGGGTCCTGGCCCGGGTCTCCAACTGGGCGCGGGTGCCGGCGTACTCTTCGTACTGCTCCCTGGCATGCCTCCTGGCCACCTCCCGCTCGTCCAGGTAGGCCTGGTAGCCGCCGCCGTACAGACTGATCTGCTGCTGCGCCAGGTCCAGCTCCAGCACCTTGGTGACGGTCCTGGCCAGGAACTCCCGGTCGTGGCTGACCAGCACGGTGCCGGCCCGCAGGCCCTTGACGAAGCCCTCCAGCCGCTCCAGCCCGTCGAGGTCCAGGTCGTTGGTGGGCTCGTCGAGCAGGAACAGGTCATAGCGGCTGAGCAGCAGCGAGGCCAGCCCGGCCCGCGCCGCCTGGCCGCCGGACAGCGAGGTCATCGGCTGCTCCAGGCTGACCGACAGCCCGATCGCGGCCGCCCGCTCCTCCAGGTCCGCGCCGCCCAGCGACAGCCATCGCTCCAGCGCCACGCTGTAGACGTCGTCGGCCCCCGGCGTCTCCTCGACCAGCCCCTGCGTGGCGGCGTCGAGGTCGAGCTGCGCCTGCGCCACGCCGGTGCGCCGGGCGAGGAACTCCGCCACCGTCTCACCCGGCCTGCGGTCGGGCTCCTGCGGCAGGTGGCCGACGGTGGCCGTGGGCGGGCTGAGCTGGATCGAGCCGTGCTCGGGCCGGTCGATGCCGGCCAGCAGGCGCAGCAGCGTGGACTTGCCCGCGCCGTTGGCTCCGACGAGCCCGATGACGTCGCCGGGGCTCACCACCAGATCCAGTCCGGAGAACAGCACCCGCTCCCCGTGCCCGGCCGCGAGGTCCCGTACCACCATGGTCGCGCTCATGTTCGCCGATGCTACTAGGGTGAGCGAGATGTCCCGTTTGCCTGTTGCGCTGGCCGCTGTCCTCACCATCGCGGCCGGTCTCGGGATCCGGCTGCTCTGGGACGGCCCGTTCGCCAAGTACGCCGGCGACGCGCTCTACACGGTCCTGATCTACCTGCTGCTCGTGCTGGCCTGGCCGGCGATCCGCCCCTGGGTGGCGGCGCTGACCTCGGCCGGGCTGAGCTGGGCGATCGAGTTCGCCCAGCTCGGCGACATCCCCGCCGTCCTGCGCCCGCTGCTGGGCAGCACGTTCAACCCGCCCGACCTCCTCTGGTACGCCGTCGGCGCGGCCCTCGCCTGCGCCGGGCACACGCGCGCCTCGGGGCGGCTCGAAACTCGTCCGTAACTCCTTGCTCGCGCGGACGAAAAGGTCTAGATGTAGACCAAAGAGCGTCCTCCACGCCCCCCCAGGGAGTACGTCGTATGAGCACAACAGAAGAGGATTCCAGGCGGCTCGCCGAGCTCGGCTACAAGCAGGAATTAGCCAGGACCTGGAGCGGTTTCTCCAACTTCGCGATCTCCTTCTCCATCATCTCGATCCTCGCCGGCTGTTTCACCACCTTCGGACAGGCCTGGAACAACGGCGGCCCCATCGCCATCTCCTGGGGCTGGCCGCTGATCTCGGCGTTCATCCTGATCATCGGTTTCTGCATGTCGGAGCTGGTCTCCGCCTACCCGACCGCCGGCGGCATCTACTGGTGGGCCGCCAAGATGGGCAAGCCGATCCACGGCTGGTTCACCGGCTGGCTCAACCTCATCGGCCTCATCGCGGTCACCGCCTCCGTCGACTACGGCTGCGCGACCTTCCTCAACATCACCCTGTCCCGGCTGACCAGCGGGGCCTGGGAAGGCACGCTCTCCCAGGCGTTCCTGCTCTTCGTCATCGTGCTCACCCTGCACGCGCTGATCAACATCTTCAGCCACCGGCTCATCTCACTGCTGCAGAACGTCTCGGTCTGGTGGCACGTGGCCGGTGCGACGGTCATCGTCGGCATCCTGATCTTCGCCCCTGCCGAGCACCAGTCGCTCGGCTTCGTCTTCACCGAGACCATCAACAACTCCGGCTTCGGCAACGGCGACGGCGGCCTGCCCTTCTGGCTGTACGTGCTGCCGCTCGGCTTCCTGCTCACCCAGTACACGATCACCGGCTTCGACGCCTGCGCGCACGTGTCGGAGGAGACCCAGGGCGCGTCCACGGCCGCCGCCCGGGGCCTGTGGCAGTCGATCTTCTACTCGGCGATCGGCGGCTGGATCCTGCTGCTGGCGTTCCTGTTCGCGGCCACCAACGTCGAGGAGATCAACAACCAGGGCGGCTTCGTCGGCGCCATCTTCACCACGGCGCTCTCCTCGCCGCTGGCCACCGCCATCTTCGCCATCTCCACGATCGGCCAGTTCTTCTGCGGCATGAGCTGCGTGACCTCCATGTCCCGGATGACGTACGCCTTCTCCCGCGACGGCGCGGTGCCCGGCTGGCGGCTGTGGTCCAAGGTGGACCGCAACCGCACCCCGGTCAACGCCATCCTCGCGGGCTGCGCGGTGGCCGCCCTGATCACCCTGCCCGCCCTCTACGCCCCTCCCGGCCTGGCCACCCCGATCGCCTTCTACGCCGTCGTCTCCATCGCGGTCATCGGCCTCTACCTGGCTTTCCTGATCCCCATCTGGCTCCGGCTACGGATGGGCGACCGCTTCGAGCCCGGCCCCTGGACGCTCGGCCCCCGCTACAAGGTGCTGGGCTGGATCGCCTGCATCGAGATCGCCATCGTCTGCGTCTACTTCGTCATGCCGTTCTCCCCCGCCGGCGTCCCCGGCAACGAGGACTTCGACTGGACCTTCGTTAACTACGCGCCGATCGCGGTCGGCGTGGTGCTCATCGGCATCACCCTGTGGTGGGCCCTGTCAGCCAGACACTGGTTCACCGGCCCCCGCCGCACCGTCGACGACGACTGACAGCCATCAGCGGGTACGGCTCCCCTGGCCGTACCCGCTCAGGTCAGGACGCCTCGAAGGAGGCCGCGACGGCGGTGCGGACCTCGTCCATCGAGGTGGTGCCCAGCTCGCGCTGGAGTGAGGTCATGTCCACGTCCGGCATGCCGCAGGCGACCGCCCAGTGCCAGGGCTCCAGCTCGCCGTCGACGTTGAGGGCGAAGCCGTGGCTGGTGACGCCGCGGCTCTGCCGCATGCCGATGGAGATGACCTTGCGGCCGGTCTCGGTCGTCCAGACGCCGGTGAGCAGTTCGGAGCCCGGCGGGGTGTCGCGGCGCTCGGCGGGCAGGCCGAGCGCGCCGAGCGCGGCCACCAGCCGGAGCTCCACCTCGCGGACGTAGTCGACGATGCCCTGGTCCTCACCCAGCTTGACGATGAGGTAGCCGACGAGCTGGCCGGGGCCGTGGTAGGTGAGCTGGCCGCCACGGCCGGTCTCGATCACCGGGATGCCGCGCGACGGATCGGGCAGGTGCGCCATCGGCGTGCGGCGGCCCACCGTGTAGACCGACGGATGGCTGAGCAGCCAGAGCGTGTCCGGCCGCTCGTCGCGCTGGCGCTCGCCGACGAGGTCGGCCATGCGCTCCATCGCCTTGTCGTAGTCGACGAGCTCGTCCTGGATCAGTGTCAGCGGCCTTGCCCTCATGGCTTAGAGGATAAGCCGCTCAGTATTTCTGCGGCTCCTCGGGGACGAGGATCCACATGACGGCGTACACGACCCACATCGGACCGGGGAAGAGCGAGAGGATCAGCCAGAGGATGCGGACGAGGGTCGGCGGCATGCCCGTCTTGTCGGCGATCCCGCCGCAGACGCCGGCGAGCATCCTGTGCTTCCGTGAGCGGTACATATCGTTTCCTCCGTGTGGTTGCTGCCTTCTACCTGTCCAACGGACGGCCTCACCGCCGGTATCCCGCTAGGAGCCCTGAGAAAACCCTGTAAGGGTCAGCCACTCACTCGCCCGCGCCAGATGTTCGCTGGTCAGCCCCCGTGCGGCCGGTACGTGCACGAGCAGGAAGTCCGTCAAACCCTGATGGGCCCTGAGATAGTCGTCGTCCTCTTGGTAGACCTGGTCGTCGAACCACACGAACGGCCTGCGCCCGACGTGGTCGGCCACGTAGCGGGTCTTGAACATCTCGCCGTGCTCGCTGCTCCGGTCCCGCCCCAGGGCGACCACCGGCAGGCGCGGCAGGCCGAGCCGGGGCGCGATCCACTCGTTGGCGTGCTCCTCCCAGGTGGTCGCCCAGACCAGCTCGGCCCCGGTGCGCAGGGCGAGCTCCAGCAGCCGGGGCCCGTGCCGGGGGTTGAGGTGCACGGTGTAGGCGTGGCCGTCCACGGTGCACTGGTAGCGCCTGAAGTCCGGGGTGGGAGGGTGGCCGGTGGGGTTGAGCACCCCGTCGACGTCCAGTAGCACCAGGGGTTTCACCGCACCGCTCCGACCCGGTGTTTGTGCGGGCTCACACCGCGCACACGCTTGAAGGCGGCGCTCAGCGCGAACGGGCTGCCGTAGCCGACCTTCCTGGCGACCGAGCCTATCGTCTCGTCCGGTTCGCGTAGAAGGTCGGCGGCCAGGGCAAGTCGCCAGTCGGTCAGGAAGGCCATCGGCGGCTCCCCCACCAGCTCGGTGAACCGCCGGGCCAGCGACGCACGCGAGACCCCGACCTGGGCGGCCAGCGAGGCGACGGTCCACGGGTGGGCGGGGTTGTTGTGCATGAGCCGCATGGCCTTGCCCACGACGGGATCGCTGCGCGCCCGATACCAGGCGGGCGCCTCGTGGGTGGCGAACCACGAGCGCAGCGTCGAGATGAGCAGCAGGTCGAGCAGCCGGTCCAGCACCGCCTCCTGGCCCGGCTCGTCCTTGACCACCTCGGCGCCGAGCAGCTCGGCGGGCGTCCCGCCGGGCTGCACCAGCAGCGGCGGCAGCGCCTCCAGCAGCCGCTTGCTGATCTCCCCTTCCATCTGGTAAACGCCGGTGATCAGTATCGTGCCGCCGTCGGGAGCGTTGCCCCAGGTGCGCACCCCCAGGCTCATCTCCTCATAGAGGGACCGCCCGTCCAGGGTGGTGCAGTGCTGGCCGGGGTGGATGATCACCTGCGGCGGGGTGGCGGGGCGATCCGCCACCTTGTACGGCTCCGGCCCGCGAATGACGGCCACCTCGCCGGGGCTCAGGGACACCTCGTCGCCGTTCTGCCGGACGATCCAGGCCGAGCCGCGCACCAGGGTCATCACGGTGAGCGGGGCCTCGTCCTGGATGCTCAGCGACCAGGGCGGATCGAGGAGGATGCGGAGGAGGAACGCGCCACGGGCTCGCGGCCCGTCCAGTAACGCCGCCAAGTGGTCCATGCCTTTAGACGATCGCATATGCCTTTGCGCTTCTCAACCATGGATCGTCTCAGGGCAGCGGCCGCTTAATAGAGGCATGACCATCCTGGTAGTGGGCGCCACCGGCAAGACCGGCCGCCGCATCGTGGACAGACTGACCGCTCTCGGCCTGCCGGTCCGGGCCGGCTCCCGCTCGGGCACCCCGTCCTTCGACTGGAAGGACCGGGCCACCTGGGCGGCCGCACTCCGCGACGTACAGTCCGTCTATATCTCCTACTATCCCGACATCGTGGTCGACGGCGCGCTCGACGACATCCGGGCCTTCACCGAGCAGGCCGTGGCGGCGGGCGTCCGCCGGCTGGTCCTGCTCTCCGGCAGGAACGAGGCGCAGGCGCAGGCCGCCGAGCGCGTCGTGCAGGAGTCCGGCGTGGAGTGGACGGTCGTCACCTGCTCCTGGTTCATGCAGAACTTCACCGAGGGCTACCTCCTCGACCCGGTCCGGGAGGGGGTCATCGCGCTGCCGGCCCGGGACGTGGCCGAGCCGTTCGTCGACGTGGACGACATCGCCGACGTGGCGGTGGCCGCGCTCACCGAGGACGGCCACACCGGCCGGATCTACGAGCTCACCGGCCCGAGGCTGCTGACGTTCGCCGAGGTGGCGGCCGAGCTGTCCAAAGCGACCGGCCGGGAGATCGTCTACGTTCCGCTCAGCATCGAGGAGTACGCCGCGGGGGCGGCCGAGCTCGGGCTGCCCGAGGCGGACATCGACATGCTGACCACGCTGTTCGCCGAGGTGCTCGACGGCCGCAACGCCTACCCGGCCGACGGCGTCCAGCAGGCCCTGGGCAGGCCGGCGCGGGATTTCGCCGACTACGCCCGGGCCAACGCCGCCGCGTGGTCGTAGCCCCCGGATGGCCACGATCCTCATGAGATGAATTTTCATGATCTATCGGGTGAACATCCCCTGACCTGCCCAGCGACGGCTCGCAGGCGGGTCACCAGGAGGCTCAGCTTCCGCTAGCCTCACCTCGTTCACTCCGCTGGTTCCTGGGAAGGTACGCACGTGATCGGCTGGATGGAAGCGGTGGTGCTGGGGCTGCTGCAGGGGCTCACGGAGTTCCTGCCGATCTCCTCGAGCGCGCACATCCGCGTGGTCTCGGCATTCCTCGGCTGGCCGGATCCGGGGGCCGCCTTCACCGCCGTCATCCAGCTCGGCACCGAGACGGCCGTCCTGATCTACTTCAGGCGGGAGATCTGGGAGATCGTCTCCACCTGGACCCGCTCCCTTTACACCCCCGCCCTGCGCTCCCTGCACGCCGCGCGGATGGGCTGGTACGTCATCGTCGGCAGCATCCCCATCGGCGTGCTCGGTCTGCTGCTGAAGGACCAGATCGAGTCCCCCTTCCGGGACCTGCGCCTGGTGGGGACCACGCTGATCGTCTTCGGGCTCATCCTCTGGTTCGCCGACCACACCGCCCGTAACAAGCTCACGCTGGTCAAGCACCTGAGCCTGCCGCACGCCCTGGTGTACGGCTTCGCCCAGTCACTCGCCCTCATCCCGGGCGTCTCGCGCTCGGGCGGCACCATCACCGCCGGCCTGCTGCTGGACTACCGGCGCGAGGACGCGGCCAAATACTCCTTCCTGCTGGCCATCCCGGCCGTGCTGGCCTCGGGGTTCCTGGAGCTCACCGAGATCGGCGGAAAAGCGGCGCCCGCCTGGGGACCGACGATCCTGGCCACGGTGATCTCCTTCGTGGTCGGCTACGCGGCCGTGGCGTGGTTCCTGCGCTACATCAGCAGCCACCGCTTCACCGGCTTCGTGATCTACCGCGTCCTTCTGGGGCTGTTCGTCATCCTGGCCGTGACCCTCGGCTGGATCCCCGCCCAGGCGTGACACCTCCGACCGGTAGGTGACCAGGGTGAACAGCACCGCCACCACGCCGATGCCGGTGGCGAGCACGATCACGCCCACCCGCCCCCACCCGCCGAAGGCCAGCCCGCCCATGAGGCCGGCGACCACGATCCCGGTGTACTGGGCGGAGGACAGCAGCCCGAGTCCGATGGGCACGTTATCCGGCAGCACGGAGACGAGCCTGTACTGCTGCGCGGGCGCGACCAGCCAGCCCAGCGCGCCCCAGAGGAACGCCCACACCAGCGCCACGGGCAGCGCGAGGCCGACCAGCGGGATGATCGCCACGAACACGGTGGACCCGATCAGTGCGAGCAGCACCATCCGGCGTGGCCCGTAGGCGTCGGTGAGCCGGCCGCCGACCTGGTTACCGACGATGGCGCCCACTCCCCACGCCCACAGCAGGGCGGCCAGCGGCAGATCGAACAGCGAGCCGATGTAGACGTACGCGGCGAACGCGGAGCCGAACATGAGCAACTGGGTCCCCAGCACCGCGAGCACCCGCCGGTCGCCCAGCGGCGCGAACCTCTCCGCCAGCCGGCCCGTGGTCGCGGCGACCCTGACCTCGGGCACCAGGGCCATGATCCCGGCGAAGCCGAGCGCGCCCAGCCCGGCCACCAGCCACATCGTGGCCCGCCAGCCGGACACGCCGCCCAGCCAGGTGCCGAGCGGCACGCCGAGGGCCGACGACACGCTCACCCCGCCCAGGACCAGCGCCAGCGCCCGCCCGCGACGCTCCGGGGCGACCAGGGCCGTGGCCACGCCCGAAGCGGTCGGGGTGAACATGGCCGCTCCGGCCGCGGAGATCACCCGGGCGGCCAGGACGAGCGGGTAGGTCGGCGCGAGCGCCGTCAGCACGTTGCCGAACATGAAGACGCCCAGGGCGACGAGCAGCAGCCTCCTGCGCGACATCCTGGCGGTCATGGCGGCGAGCACCGGCGACAGCAGGGCGTAGGCCAGGGCGAAGACGGTCATCAGCTGCCCGGCGGCCGCCGTGGAGACGTTCAGGTCACTGGAGACGGGGGGCAGCAGCCCGGCGGTGACGAACATCCCGGTGCCGACGGCGAAGTTGCCCACCGCCAGTGGGTAGAGCCGGCGATTCACGGTTCCTCCGAAAGTTGCATGAGTATCAAACTGACGCATAGTTGGATGCTTGTCAAACAATGGATCCGGGTAGGGTTCGGGCATGCTTTTCCATCCGGCCACCGAGGACATCCAGCTCACGGAGGTCCTGCGGGCCCTGTCGGACCCCGTACGCCTGGAGATCGTCACCCTGCTGACCACGGCCGGGGAGCTGACCTGTGGCGACGCGAGTGTCCGGCTGAGCGTGCACAAGTCCACCGCCTCGCACCACTTCCGCATCCTGCGGGAGGCGGGCGTCGTCCGCACGACGCCGAAAGGCCGGCTCAAGCTCCTGAGCGTGCGCCACGACGACCTCGAAGCCCGCTTCCCCGGCCTCCTCGGCTCCGTCGTCTCGGCGGTCTCGGCTACACATGCCGCCTGACCGTCCTGACCGGCCTGGCGTGCCGTCTGGTGTGCTGCCGATCCGCCACGTTCTGCCCGAGTTGCTGGACGTGTTGCAGCGGGCCGGCAGCGCCGTGCTGACGGCCCCGCCCGGCACCGGCAAGACCACCGTCGTCCCGCTCGCGCTGGCGGAGACCGGCCTGCGCGTCCTGGTCGCCGAGCCGCGACGCCTCGCGGTGCGCGCCGCCGCCCGGCGCATGGGCGTCAGCTACACCATCCGCGGCGAGCGCCACGTCGGCGCGAACCCGATGGTCGAGGTCGTCACCACCGGCGTGCTCCTGCAGCGCCTCCAGCGGGACCAGGAGTTGCCGGGAGTGGACGTCGTCATGCTCGACGAGTGTCACGAACGCCACCTGGACGCCGACACGGCGCTCGCGTTCCTCCTGGACGTCCGCGACACCCTCCGCCCCGACCTGCGCCTCATCGCCACCTCCGCCACCGCCGACGCCGCCCCCTGGGCCCGCCTGCTCGGCCGCGACGCCCAGGACGCGCCGATCGTCCGGGCCACCGGCACCACCCATCCCGTCGAGATCGTGTGGGCCCCGCCACCGCGCCCCGTCGCCCCACCGCACGGCCTGCGCGTCGACCCCGCCCTGCTGTCGCACGTCGCCCACGTGGTACGGCGAGCGCTGGTAGAACGAGACGGCGATGTGCTCTGCTTCCTGCCGGGCGTGGCCGAGATCTCCAGGGTCGCCGGCATGCTCAACGGCGTCCCCGACCCCCGACCCGCTGCCGGTCCTCAGAACGCGCACGGCTCACCGGATGTCCACCGCCCTCAAGGTGGCCACGGCCCTCAGGACGTCCCGAGCGGCCAGGGCATCGAGGTGCTGCAGGTCCACGGGCAGGCCCCGGCCCGCGTCCAGGACGCCGTGCTGGCGCCGGGGGCGGTCCGCAGGGTGGTGCTGGCCACGTCGGTGGCCGAGTCGAGCCTGACCGTCCCCGGCGTGCGCGTAGTGGTGGACGCGGGCCTGGCCAGGGAGCCGCGCACCGACCACGCGCGCGGCCTCGGCTCGCTGACCACCGTCAGGGTGTCCAAGTCCTCCGCCGACCAGCGGGCCGGACGGGCCGGCCGCGAGGCCCCCGGCGCCGTCTACCGCTGCTGGACGGCCGCCGAGCACGAGCGACTGGCCGACCATCCCCGCCCGGAGATCGCGCTGGCCGACCTGACCGCCTTCGCCCTCCAGACGGCCTGCTGGGGCTCCCCGGACGCCACCGGCCTGGCCCTGCTCGACCCACCCCCGCCCGCCGCCATGTCCGCGGCGCTCAGCACCCTCCAGACGCTCAACGCGTTCGACGCGGGCAGGGTGACCTCACGCGGGCGCCGGATGGCCGTGGCAGGCGTCGAGCCCCGGCTGGCCAGAGCGCTGATCGACCTCGGCCCGCGCGCCGCCGAGGTGATCGCCCTGCTGTCGGAGCAACTGCCCCGCGAGATGGGCGACGACCTGGTGGAGGTCTGGCGCGCGGCCCGCCGCGGCAACGACGCCTTCACCGCCCGCTGGCGCAGGGAGGCCAGACGGCTGACGCGCTCCGGGGACGGCCCGCGTACGAGCACGAGACTCAGTGACGACGAGCTGGCCGGGGTCGCGGTCGCGCTCGCCTTCCCCGAGCGGGTGGCCCGGCGGCGGGGCGGCGGCTATTTGATGGCCTCCGGCACCGAGGCGCAGCTCAAGGAGAGCTCGAAGCTCGCCACCGCGCAGTGGCTGGCCGTCGCGGTCGCCGACCGGCCCACCGGCTCGGCCTCGGCGCGCATCCGCCAGGCGGTGGCCATCGACGAAGAAATCGCCCGGCAGGCACACCAGGTGACGACCGAGGAGGAGATCGCCTGGAAGGTGCCACCCGGCGGCCGGCGCGGTGACGTGGCCGCCCGGGTGGTCGAGCGACTCGGCGCGATCGAGCTGTCCTCCACGCCGCTGCCCGGCGCCGACGTGCGGGAAGCCTTGCTGTACGGGCTGCGTACGGAGAACGTACTGACCTGGACGAAACAGGCGCAGGCGGTACGCGACCGGCTGGCGTTCTGTCATCGGGCCGTCGGGGCGCCGTGGCCGGACATGGACCGCCTCGCCGACCTGGCCGACCAGTGGCTGGAGCCGGAGCTGTCCAGGGCGCGCAGGCGGGCCGACCTGGAGCGCATCGACGTGGCGGCGGCGCTGCACCGGCTGGTGCCGTGGAGTCAGCGCCTGGACGCGGTGGCACCGGAGCGGGTCGAGGTGCCGACCGGGTCCCGGGTACGCCTGGACTATTCGGGCGAGCAGCCGGTGCTCGCGGTGAAGCTGCAGGAGCTGTTCGGCTGGGAGGACACGCCGCGCATCGCGGGCGTTCCGCTGCTGATCCACCTGCTGTCCCCGGCCGGACGGCCGGTCGCGGTGACGGCGGATCTGGCGTCGTTCTGGCGGGAGGGCTACCGTGCGGTCCGGGCGGAGCTGCGCGGCCGCTACCCCAGACACCCCTGGCCCGAAGACCCACTCACCGCAAGCCCGACCAGCCGGGTGAAACGCAAGACCTGATGACGCCGGGTGATGCCCCGGCCGCCCTGCACGACGCCAGGTGAAGCGATAGACCTGAGGTGAGACGGAGGACACGATGTCCCAGGCGGCCCTGAACAACGCCGAGTGGTGTGATGCCATGTGCCGCGCCCACGGCCTCCCCGGCGTGTTCACCCCCCGAGCCTGGACGAACCCGGCCAGAACCCCGCCGTTCTATCCGGACGCCGTCACCCTGTCCCCCGACGCCACTCCTGACGACGTCCTGTCCGCGATCGACACCGGCCCCGGCGCGTCGGTCAAGGACAGCTTCGCCACGCTGGACCTGCGGCCCGCGGGCTTCGAGGTGCTGATCGAGGCCACCTGGCTCCACCGCCCCGCCGGACCCGCGGCGGCGGGCGGCGATGTCACCTGGCAGGTCGTGACGGACGTGGAGACGCTGCGCGCCTGGGAGCTCGCCTGCTTCGAGGGCGACCCGCAGGGCCTGTTCATGGCGCCGCTGCTCGCCGAGCAGGGAATCGCCATCCTGGCCGGTGTCCTGAGCGGCGAGGAACGCGACGTGGCCGACTACGGCACAGCCGGGACAGGCGACGTGGGCGATATCGTCTGCGGCTCCGTGCTCAACGCCACCCGCGCCGGTGACACGGTCGGCGTGTCGAACGTCTTCGCCCGCCCGGGCCACCTGGACACCGCCTGGGCGGGCACGATCGCGCAGGCCGCGGCCCTTTTCCCCGGCCGCCCGCTGGTCGGCTACGAGTCCGACCCGGCCCCGGCCGCCGAGCACGGCTTCACCCCGGCGGGCCCGCTGCGCATCTGGCTGAAGCCCCGCTGACGACCGCACGCGGTCAACGCGGGAGTCAGCCGCCTGCGCTCGCCGCCGTGGCCGCCTCGACGCTCTCGCGCGATGCGGTCGCGACCGGCTCGATGGGCGCGGACATCTGCTGGATCCGGTCCCCCGAAAGGACCGGATCTCCGACCTGGGCCTTTTCATTTCCCGAACGGGTCGCGCGGGCTCAGTGTTCACCCGACGTTGTCGTCGACCTTGAAGTTGTAACTGACCTGCTTGCCGTTGACCGAGGCGGCAGTGACGGTGACACCGCGGGTGTCGCTGCCGGCAGTGAGCTCGCAGCGGATCGTGGCGCCGACCCGGGCCGGGAGGTGCTCAGGGCAGGTGACCCTGTCGGGACGCTTGCCGGCGTCCGCGGTGAGCTTGTCGGAGATCGTCTGCGCGACTCGGGCCTTGTGGACGGCCCCGCCCTCGTTGACGCCCGTGTTCTCAGGCTCTGCGGGGTCGTCACCGACTGGCTTCTCCTCGGCCGGCTTCTCCTCGGCCGTCGGCTGCTTCTCGGCCGGGCCCTCCTCGACGGCGGCTGCTTCCTCGCTGGCCGTCGCCTCATTCTTCTTGTCCACGTTGCCAAGACTGAAGGAGCATCCGGTGGCGAGAAGCACCGTCAGTGCGCCCAGCGCCGTCGCGGCCGCAATCCTCTTGTTACGCCCCTTGTGCCACATTATGTGCCCCCGTTTGTGGGTGATGAGAGAAAGATCAGGATGCGCAGTCGACTGAATCGGTTCCGCGCATAAGCGGTTCGAAGGCTCAACGATCAAGCACTACAGCTGCTGGAGCTGGGGCGTTGGGGTTGCGTCGGACGACTTCAAGATCGATGCCGCAGGTGGCTGCGTACTCGATGGCTTTGTTCTTGTAGCCGTTGTCGGCCCAGGCACCGTGATGACGCTCGGCCACGGCCGCCACGCACCTCTCCCCTCTCTGGCTTCGTCCAAGGACCTTAGGGCTATCGTGGGCTTCGGACTTTGTCATTCATGCTGGAAACTTTGTCAGTGGTGCACGGCTTCAGGCGCTGTATCAGGCGAGGGCCCTGCGGGTGCCTGTCGAAGCAGTCGTACAGCGAGCGGCGATCCCGACAAACTGATGTCGCGAACCGGCCGTGTCGAGGGGGTCTTGTGGGGGAACGGGCCGAGGTCCTACCAGGCCTGCTCTGTGACCGACGCGGACGAAGGTCCGCCTCATGAGCCCGGTCCTGGACACCGCGTTCATACCGCCGCAGGACCGGGAGGAAGTGGTCCGGAACGCGGTTTGGGAATCCATGGTGGCAGTCGACATCGACCACGGTCCGCCGGCTGAGGACATCGCCGTTCGCATAGGACTCGGCGCCGTCGGGCCCCTCAAGATCTGTTCGGCGCGGGCGACCGCGGTCACGATCCGTCGGACGGAGCGGCTCGCCCGGGAAGATGATGAGCCGGCCGTCACCCTGGGTGTTCAGATGACGGGCAGCAGCATGGTGGTGCAGAACGGTCGCGAGTGCCTGCTGGGGCCGGGAGACTGCGCCGTCTTCGAGTCGATCGCTCCCTACACACTCCTCTTCGACGAGCAAGTCGACCACCGCTTCATCCGTTTCCCCCGCGCGGCACTCGCGCTCCCCGACCGGTTACTGCGAGACATCACCGCGGTCCCCTTGGGATCCGACAACCCCATCGCGCGTCTCGCCTTCACCTACTTCTCCCAACTGACCGCCACCGACGAATTGCACCAGGGTGTGCACGCTGACGCCGCCGTGCAACCCAGCGTCGAACTCCTCCGTGCCGTCCTGACGTCCCAGCACGACAACTCCGGCCTGGCCAGGGCGCCATTGGAGGCGACGCTCAGTCTGCGGGTCACTCAATACATCCGTGAGCATCTGGCTGATCGGGATCTGTCGGCGGCGCGAATAGCCGCCGCGCACGACATCTCCGTACGCCATCTCTACGCTGTGCTGTCCCGCTCGGGAATCAGCCTCGGAGACTGGATCCGTACGCGCCGTCTGGCCGAATGCAGGCGGGAGCTGGCCGGCCGGAACGGGCGGCTGCGGACCATCGCGGCGATAGGGCGGAGCTGGGGCTTCGTGGACGCGACCCACTTCAGCAAGATGTTCAAACAGACGTACGGAATCTCACCGCGGGCCTGGCGCGAACAGAACCACCCCCGCGCCTCCGCGTGATGGTCTCCGCGCGCGTTCACCGTCCGCCAAGCCTGTCCACGTCGGCGGGCACGACACTCGTCAGCCGCTTGAGCTCGCCGCCTTGGCCGCCTCGACGCTCTTGCGCAATGCGGTCGCGACCGGCTCGACGGGCGCGGACAGCTGCTGGATCCTGTCCCGGAGCTGACGCGTCTCCCGCCAGGAGGGCACCACCGTCTTGAGCCCGGCCGCCATGGCCAGCGCCGCCAGGACACGGACGTCCTCGTCCACGTGCCCGACCGGCCGGCCGCCGCGGATGGCCCGGCCGACGCGCTCGGCCAGCCTGCGCGACAGGTACGCCTTGCGTGGCGTGATCCGTTCGACCGGGAACAGCAGGATCCGGCGCCGCTCCACGCTGATCAGCCGGGCGGCCGCCAGCTCGTCGCGTACGACGTGGACCGCCTTGCCGTGGTCCTTCTGCACCCACCGCCGCCACGAGCGGGGCGGCGAGCTCGAGATCTGCTCCCAGACCACGGCCGGCAGGGAACCCGGCTCGGCGGCCGGGGCGGTGCGAGCTCGCGCCTTGCCCGACTCGTCCACCAGGTTGCCCGCCAGCAGCAGCTCGGTGAGGGCGGCCGCGCGCAGCAGATAGCCCAGCACGTCCCGCTGGGTCAGCTTTTCCTTCCGCAGGTCGAAAGCCAGTAGGAAGGTTGATCGGGTCAGTGACTCACCCTGCTTCACTTGCGTCTCCATCCGCCCGCTCCTCTTCTTCGTGATCCGCGTCGTCCGCTGTGCCGTCCTCTGGTGCCTTCTTCGGCCGTCCGCGTGGGCGCATCCGCCCCACCCCATCAGGCAGGCGCCCGGCCTCGGAAAGGGCCCTGCGCAGCAGGAACTCGATCTGAGAGTTCGTGCTGCGCAGCTCGTCGGCCGCCCACCTGGTCAGCGCGTCATGCACCACCGGGTCAAGGCGCAGCAGGATCTTCTTCCGCTCCACGGTGACTAGTGGTAGAGCGTGCCCGTGTTGACCACGGGCTGGGTGTCGCGGTCACCCACCAGCACCACGAGCAGGTTGCTCACCATGGCCGCCTTGCGCTCCTCGTCCAGCTCGACCACGTCGTGCTCGGCGAGCCGGGCCAGGGCCATCTCCACCATGCCGACCGCTCCTTCGACGATCCGCTGCCGGGCCGCCACGACCGCGCCCGCCTGCTGGCGGCGCAGCATGGCGTGGGCGATCTCGGGCGCGTAGGCCAGGTGGATGATGCGGGACTCGATGACCTTCACCCCGGCGGACGACACCCTGGCCGCGATCTCCGTGGACAGCCGCTCGTTGATCTCGTCGGCGTTGTCCCGCAGGGACAGCCTCGGGTCGCCGTGCGCGTCGTACGGATAGCTGCCCGCGATGTGCCGCACGGCCGTTTCCGCCTGGATGGCCACGAACTCCAGGAAGTCGTCCACCTCGAAGACCGCCTGCGCGGTGTCCTCCACCTGCCAGACCACCACGGTCGCGATCTGGATCGGATTGCCGTCCGCGTCGTTGACCTTCGTCACGCCCGTCTCGTGGTTGCGGATCCGCGTGGACACCCGCCGGCGTGCCGTGATCGGGTTGACCCAGTGGAAGCCGGGGGTGCGCAGGGTGCCGACGTACCGGCCGAGCAGCTGCACCACCCTGGCCTCGCCCGGCGCCACCGCGGTGAGGCCGAAGTAGGTGAAGAACCCGAGCACGATCGTCAGGATGCTCACGATGAGCACCCACAGGCCGCCCTGCCCGGCCCCCGAGGCGAGCATGGCGATTCCCACGACGAGCAGCGCGATCCCGCCCAGGGTCAGCGCCGTCGCCACCCCCAGCATCACGAACCCGTTGGCCGCCCGCACGGGGTGCTCGCTCGTGCGCGGTGCGGGCATGTCCACGACGGCGGCCTCAAGTGTGGCCCCGCCCGATGTGTCCACCATCGTCCGTCCCTTCTCTGTGACTTCACCGTACTATCAAAGTGATATCACTTTTTCGCGGACTGTGGAAGACCGATTCTCAGCGGGGCGGCTCGCCCTGAAAGGGAGCAGAAGACGGGCAAGGATCCTCGCAACCAGGAGGAGAAACCTGCACACTCTAGGCATGTTGTGGGCAGGCAAGTCCGCCACGGAGATCGCGGCGGCCGTACGACAGGGCAAGGTCACGGCCACGGCGGTCATCGAGGAGCACCTGCGGGTGATCGCCGAACGTGACCCGCGCGTGGGCGCCTTCCGCCTGGTCAGGCGGGAGGCGCTGGAGGAGGCGCGGGCCGTGCAGCGACGCCGTGACCTGGCGGATCTGCCGCTGGCCGGGGTGCCCGTCGCGGTCAAGGACAACGTGGAGGTCGCCGGGGAGGCCACCCGGATCGGCTCCGCCGTCACCAGCGACGCCCCCGCCGCCGAGGACCACGCCACGGTCGCCCGCCTGCGCGCGGCGGGCGCGGTGGTGATCGGGCTGACGAACCTGCCCGAGCTCGGCCTGGTGGCCTTCGGCGACAGCGCGTACGGCACCGTACGCAATCCCTGGGACAGGAGCCGTACGGCGGGCGGTTCGTCCTCGGGCAGTGCCGCGGCGGTCGCGGCCGGGATGGTGCCGATCGCGCTCGGCAACGACGGCATGGGCTCGCTCAGGATCCCGGCGGCGTGCTGCGGGGTGCTCGCCGTCAAACCGGGCACCGGCCTGGTCCCGCCCCCGTCGGACGCCTGGCAGGGCCTGTCGGAGAACGGCCCGATCGCCACCGTCGCCGCGGATCTGTCGCTGATGCTGTCCGTGCTGGCCGCGGACCCGTCGCTGGCCGAGGCGTGGCGGGGCGGCTGCCGGCTGGAGCCCCGGCGGCCGATGCTCCGCTCGGTCTGGGCGGACGACGACGAGGTCTGGGAGCCGCCGCCGCCACAGGACAGCCCCGAGCCGTTCGACCTGCGCATCGCCTACACCCCGCAGCCCCTGCCCACCGGCCTGCCGATGGACAAGGAGTTTCAGGCGGCGGTACGCGGCGCGGCCGAGACGCTCCGCGTCGCCGGGCACACCATCGTCGAGCGTGACACGCGCCTGCCCACCTGGCTCGGCCCCGCGACGATCGCCACCTGGCTCACCCGGGCCGGCGAGGCGGCGGACGGCCTGGACCGGTGGCGGCTGGAACGCCGCAGCCGCGCGCTGGCCCGTGGTGGGCGGGTGCTCACCCGGCTCGGCCTGGACGGCGTGCGGGGCCGGGACCGGTGGAGCGGCTACGGCGCCGACCAGTGGTTCGGCGACGCCGACGTGCTCATCACCCCGGCGCTGGCGGCGATCCCGCCCAGGGCCGAAGGCTGGAGCGAGCGCGGCCTGCTCCGCACGGTGCTGGGCAACGTCCGCTACGCCCCGGTGACCGGCCCGTGGAACATGTGCGGCTGGCCCGCCATGACGGTCCCGATCGCCACCCACTCCAGCGGCCTGCCCATCGGCGTGCAGCTCATCGCCCCACCGGGCGGCGAACCCCACCTGCTCGGCCTCGCCGCCCAACTGCAGACGGCCCACCCACCGATCCGCCCCCCGGGCTTCTCCGTCTAGACGCGGCTAGACGCCCAGCGGGTGCCAGACGGTCTTGGTCTCCAGGAAGCGGGTCATTCGCTTCAGCCCGGGGTCGGCCGCCCAGTCGTCCGTCGAGGCGGGCAGCACCCGCTTGAGGTTGACGGCCGCCTCCTGCTCGCAGCGCAGCGCCAGGTCGGCGTCCGTCACGCCCGTCAGGTCCAGGCCGTTGACGTCCATGTGGGCCGCCAGCCAGGGCGCCAGCTCCGCCTGGTGCCCGGTGAGGATGTTGACGACGCCGCCCGGCAGGTCGGAGGTGGCCAGCACCTCGGCCAGCGTGATCGACGGCAGCGGGGTCCGCTCCGCGGCCACCACCACGCACGTGTTGCCAGTGACGATCACCGGCGCGACGACCGAGATCAGCCCCAGCAGCGGGTCGGCGGGCGCCACGACGGCGACCACCCCGGTGGGCTCCGGCGAGGACAGGTTGAAGTACGGTCCCGCGACGGGATTGGCGGTGCCGTGCACCGAGGCGATCTTGTCGGACCAGCCCGCGTACCAGACGAGCCGGTCGATCGTCGCGTCCACCGCCTCCAGCGCTGCCTTCTTCCCCGTGCCGAGCTCCTCGGCGAACTGCCCGCGGCGGCCCTCCAGCATCTCCGCGATCCGGTAGAGGATCTGGCCGCGGTTGTAGGCGGTGGCGCCCGACCAGCCGGGGAAGGCCTTGCGCGCGGCCGTCACCGCGTCCCTGGCGTCCTTGCGCGACGCCCTGGACGCGTTGGCGAGGAAGTCACCCTTGGGCGAGGTCACGGTGTAGGACCTCCCACTCTCCGAGCGCGGGAACTTCCCGCCGATGAACAGCTTGTAGGTCTTGCGAACGGACAACCTACTCATCGCCGCGCCCTCTCCACATGATCTCCTGAGTCGTCTGGACCGGCACGAACACCTGGCCGCACCGGCTCACGCCGCAGCGGTGGGCGTACCAGCCGGTGCGTACGGGGCGTCCGGCACGAGCGAAGGCGTGGCCGCGGGTGGCCTGGGCGCGACGGGCCCGGCGACGGCCGTGGTCACACGTCAAGGTAGGCCTCCAGTCCGAGCAGTCCGCCCTCGCGCCCGTAGCCCGACTCCTTGTAGCCGCCGAAGGGCGAGGCCGGGTCGAACCGGTTGAAGGTGTTGGCCCAGATCACTCCCGCCCTGAGCTGGTCGGCCATCCACAGGATGCGCGAGCCCTTCTCGGTCCAGATGCCCGCCGAGAGGCCGTACGGCGTGTTGTTCGCCTTCTCGACGGCCTCGGCCGGGGTGCGGAAGGTCAGGACCGACAGCACCGGCCCGAAGATCTCCTCGCGGGCGATGCGGTGCGACTGGGCCACGCCGGTGAAGATCGTGGGCGGGAACCAGTAGCCCCTGTCGGGCAGCTCGCAGGCGGGTGACCAGCGCTCGGCCCCCTCCGACTCGCCGAGGTCCGACAGCTGCCGGATCTTGGCGAGCTGCTCGGCGGAGTTGATGGCGCCGATGTCGGTGTTCTTGTCGAGCGGGTCGCCCAGCCGCAGCGTCCCCAGCCTGCGCTTGAGCGCCGACAGCAGCTCGTCCTGGATCGACTCCTGCACCAGCAGCCGCGAGCCCGCGCAGCAGACGTGCCCCTGGTTGAAGAAGATGCCGTTGACGATGCCCTCGACGGCCTGGTCCAGGGCGGCGTCCTCGAACACGATGTTCGCGGCCTTGCCGCCCAGCTCCAGCGTGAGCTTCTTGCCGGTGCCCGCGACGGTGCGCGCGATGACCCGGCCGACCTCGGTCGAGCCGGTGAAGGCCACCTTGTTCACGTCGGGGTGCGCGACCACGGCCGCGCCGGTCTCGCCCGCCCCGGTGACGATGTTGACGACCCCGGGCGGCAGCTCGGCCTGCCGGCAGATCTCCGCGAACAGCAGCGCGGTCAGCGGCGTCGTCTCGGCCGGCTTGAGCACCACCGTGTTGCCGCAGGCCAGCGCCGGCGCGATCTTCCACGCCAGCATGAGCAGCGGGAAGTTCCACGGAATGACCTGCCCGGCCACGCCGAGCGGCCGGGGATCGGCCCCGAACCCGGCGTACCCCAGCTTGTCGGCCCAGCCCGCGTAGTAGAAGAAGTGCGCCGCGACCAGCGGCACGTCCACGTCGCGCGACTCGCGGATCGGCTTGCCGTTGTCGAGCGACTCCAGCACGGCCAGCTCCCTGGCCCGCTCCTGGATGATCCGGGCGACGCGGAACAGATACTTGGCCCGCTCGGCCCCCGGCAGCCCGCTCCAGCCGTCGAAGGCCTTACGAGCAGCTTGTACGGCGCGGTCGACGTCATCGGAAGAGGCGGTGGCCACCTCCGCGAGCGTCTCCTCGGTCGCCGGGTTGACGGTTTTGAAGGACGGCCCTGAGCCGTCCACGAACTCTCCGTTGATGAACAACCCGTAGGACGGCTTGAGATCGACGATGTCGCGCGACTCTGGCGCGGGTGCGTACTCGAACATCGCCATCAGCCCAGAGTGAAGTATTGGGACATCACGCCTGCCAGCGTAGACGGTCATGCCGAGTGCTCAGCGGGTCCGGCGCGGAACGGCTACCCGGACCGAGCATCCACCCGTCCGGAGGCGCTACCGATGTCGCCGTACGGACAACCCCCGTTCAAGCCGTTGATGAGCTCATTGGCCGCGTGCGTGGTGAGCCGGCCGAGGATCTCGGCGAGCCGGTCGGCGTCCCCGAGCTCGCCGCGATGTTCTCGAGCAGCCAAATCCTCCCTGCGGCGCTGCCGGTGGGTCGAGCGAACGACACTCCCTGAGCCGGTGCACAGGAATGCCATCAATTAGCACGTCACGGTTATAGTTGATGGTATGCAAAAGGACTGGCTGACCAGCGATGAGGCGGCAGTTCTGCTCGGGATCACGGCCGGGCGCGTCAATCGCCTGGCCCGGTCGGGTGAGCTGGCCTACCGGATGGCGGGTCGCACCCGGCTCATTGATCCCTTGTCGGTCCAGCGGCTTCTGGCGACCACTCGCCGGCGTCCGGGGCGCCCGCTGACGCCTCAGTCCGCGTGGGCGGCGCTGCTGAGCGACTTGGGAACCGCCGACTGGAGTCAGCTCACCGAAGCTCTGGGAATGTCGCCGAAGCAGCGTTACAACCTCAAACGGCTGATCGCCCGAAGCCCTGCCGAGAACTGGGACGGGCTGGCCAAAGCCCGTGCCGTCGTCCACCGCGTCCGTGTCCGGCCGGCTTACCTGGGCGAGATCTTGCAATGGGACGGAGTCGTACCTTCTGGAGCCTCCGCGACCGGTCAGTATGGACTCGACCTCGTCGCGGCGGAGGAGGCGGAAGCCTATCTCAGCGGCCAGACCTGGCGGCTGCTTCAGGAGGAATTCCACCTTGACCCCAGCCCATCGGGGAACCTGGTGCTATGGTCACCTTCAGTATCTGAAGATACTCTCTCCGTAGTTCTCGATCGCGAGATCATGCCGGTGTCAGTCGTCGCCATAGATCTTCTCGACAGCGGCGATCCGCGCTCCCGCCGCACAGCGTTGCGGATCATCGATCAACTCCTGGAAGCACCCCCCAGTGACTGAAACTCCCCTCCCTCGTCTCAGGGGCCAACCCCTGGACCTCGGCCAAGTCAGCCTGCCCGACGACCGCCTGTGGCCGACCATGTTGGCCCTGTCGGAGGTGCTGGAAGAGCGTGCATGGGCCCTGATCGGAGGCCAGATGGTCGCGCTTCACGGCCTGGCCCTGGGCAGAACCCCTATACGTTTCTCCTCGGACCTGGACGTCATCGCGAACCTCGTACTGAGACCGTCCAGCCTGACCACATGTGCCGTGCATGTCCGTTCGCTGGGTTTCGCCCCTGCCCCTACCGCTGACGGCAGGCGACTGCACCGATTCACCCAGGACAATCTGGTTATCGATCTCGTCGCACCGGACCATCCACCCCAACACCTGCTTCCGTTGCGGATCGTGGGCAAGGACGCCATGGAGATCGATGGCGGATGGCGCGCGCTGCAACGCACCGGTCTCATGCCCGTGAGGCTCGGTCCCAGATCCGGCCAGGTTCCGATGCCCGATCTGGGAGGCGCCCTCGTCATCAAAGCTCGTGCCGCCGTCGCCGACTCACGCGATCCCCAAAGACACCTATTCGACCTGGCCTTCCTGCTCAGCCTTGTAGACAATCCGAGGAAACTGCGTGAGCGCCTCAGCCTGCGGGACCGTAGTCATCTGCGCCGCCTCGACCTGGACGGAGATACTCGCCACGCGCCGTGGATCGTGCTGACTGATCGAGACGACCGAAGCAACGCTGCCGAGGCCTATCTTTCCCTGACCCGACACTGACACGGACCTACCCAGTCGCGCAGCGTGATGCCGGGAGCTGATGCGGGAGAAGCTGGACGGCTTCGACCCGGCCGAGGCCCGAGCCAATCTCGATCGGATGCTGCGGCTCCGCTGGTGACCGTCGCGGCCCCCGGTTCAGGACCAGGCGATCTCACTCGTACGGCTGACGAAACGGCCGGAGCCCGAGCCGGGCTTCTCGGTGGCCAGGGCGACGATGGCGTCCGTACCCTCGGTGACGGTCTGCGGGCCGCTGTTGCCGTTCAGGTCGGTCGCTGGCCCGTCTCGCCCTGCCGGCGGACGGCGCGATCTCCGACCACATCCCGCCCGGTGTGCACCGCCTGCTCTCCCGGCTCGGCGATGTCGCGGTCGCCGTGTTCGGGGCGGACTGGCAGCTGATCTGGTGGAACCGCGGCTGGGCCGCCCTGCTGGGCGACCCCTCGCCGACGCCACCCCGGCTGCGCAATTTCGCCCGCGACAGATTCGGTACGAGCCCCGCCCGCCTCGCCCTCTGGCCCGTGACCGAACTGGACAGGGAGGCCGTCGACGCCGCCGTGGTGTCCGACCTGCGCCGCGCCACCGGCCGCTTCCCTCAGGACGCACGCCTGGCGGGGCTGATCCACGACCTGAGCACGGCCAGCCGGCGGTTCGCCGACCTGTGGGCGACCGGCACGGTGGCCACGCACCGCGAGGATCACAAGACGATCGAGCACCCCTCGGTGGGACCGATCACGGTGGACTGCGACGTGCTGACCGACGGCGACTCCGAGCTCAAGATCGTCGTCATGACCACCACACCCGGCACCCCGGACGAGACCAAACTCCGGCTCGCCGTCATCGCTGGTCCCCCGCCGCCACCACAAGCTACCCGTCGCCTCCAGCGCTAAAGGGCCGGAGGCAGTGGTGACGGCGCGATCGGCTATCCGGGGGTCTCAGCGGCTCACTGCGGTCTCCCGTTCAATACGCGACAGCTTCTCCGGATTGCGGACGTGGTAGGCGCCGGTGACGTAGCCGTTCTCCACGCGCACCGCCAGCACGCCGTCAATCTCGCCGTTGACTCGGACGAGCAGCCCCGGACCGCCGTTGATCTGCACCGGCTCGACCGACCTTTCCGCGTCGCGCTTCCACCATCCGACGGCCAGCAAGCGAGCGACATTGTCGGCCCCCACGATGGGCCGCAGCAGAGCGTGCTTGACCCCGCCGCCGTCACTCAGCGCGACGACGTCCGGCGCGAGGATGTCGAGCAGGCTCTGCAACTCGCCGGTTTCGACCGCTCGCTGGAAGGCCTGGAGAGCGGCCCGGTGCTCAGCGGGGGAGCTGGCGCCACGTGGCCGGCGCGCGGCGACGTGGGCCCGCGCCCGGTGAGCGATCTGGCGTA
Source organism: Nonomuraea glycinis (assembly GCF_035920485.1). GTDB lineage: Bacteria > Actinomycetota > Actinomycetes > Streptosporangiales > Streptosporangiaceae > Nonomuraea > Nonomuraea glycinis. Next base: position 3,723,355 of record NZ_CP109166.1, on the reverse strand, counting down.
CCGCGGCCGGGCTCTTGCCGACGGCCTGAGCGATCTCGTCGTAGTCCAGATCGAACACCTCGCGCAGCACGAACACCGCCCGCTCGGTCGGCTGGAGCGTCTCCAGCACCAGCAGCATCGCCATCGAGACGCTGTCGGCCAACTCGACGTCCTCGGCCACGTCCGGCGCGGTCAGCAGCGGTTCAGGTAGCCACGGCCCGACGTAGGTCTCCTTGCGCCGGTCCAGTGTGCGCAGTCGTTTCAGGGCCTGTCTGGTGGCGATCCGGATCAAGTAGGCACGCCGGTCGAGTACCGTGCCGTGCTCGACGCCCACCCACAGCAGCCAGGTCTCCTGCAGGACGTCCTCGGCGTCGGTGGCGGAGCCGAGGATCTCGTAGGCGAGGGTGAACAGCAGATTGCGGTGGGTGACGAACGCCTCGGTGGCCGCGTCCATGCGCGCCGTGGCCGTCGGTCGCTCGGTTCGTTCGCTCGCCATGTCCATACGATCCCGGCCCCCGCCGCTGTGTGACACCGCCGGCCGGTGGTCTATGTCACACAGGTTCCGCTGTCACAAGAAGCGGGTCAGCGGGATCTCTTGCTCGTAAGAACGCAGCACACGAGTAAGGAAGTCCCAGCATGTCCATCGGGTCGCGCATGCCCAACCCCCTCCCGTTCCTCCCCGAGATGGCGGCGATCGCCGAACCCCTGCACAAAGTCATCGCGAACGGGGTGATTCCGCCGGCCACCGTCAGCCTGCTGCAGTTGCGCGCCGGGCAGATCCTCGGCAGCACGTACTTCACCATCCGAGAGACCGGCAATCTCCGCGGAATCGGGGAGTCGGAGGAGCGCATCACCGCCCTGGCCACCTGGCGGGACGCCACCTGCTTCACCGACGCCGAACGAGTCGCTCTGGAATTGGTGGAGGCCGTCCTGACCCCGAACCCGTCCGGGGAGCGCGTGCCCGACGAGGTGTACGGCAGGGCGTCCGCGCACTACGACGACAAGGCGATGTGGCATCTCGTCATGGCGATCGCCCATATCGGCTTCTTCACCCCCGCGGCTCTCATCGCCAAGCCGATCCCCGGCATGCCCCCCGGCCAGAACTACAGCACCCACGAGAGGCAGGAAGCATGAGCAAGCTCGCCGTGGCAGGAGCGACCGGGCGGCTGGGCCGCCACGTCGTCGACGTCCTGGCCGAACGCGGTCACCAGGTCGTGCCGATGTCCCGAGCCTCCGGCGTGGACATCATCACCGGCCAGGGCTTGGCCGAGGCACTGGCCGGGGTGGAGCTCATCATCGACGTCGCCTCCTGGCACGCCTCCGAGCAGGAGGCTGCGACGGAGTTCTTCCGCACCTCCGCCCGCAACCTGCACGAGTACGGTCGCAAGGCCGGGGTCGCCCAGATCACCATGGCGTCCATCATCGGCGTCGACCTGGCCACCGCCGGTTTCCTCGCCGCCAAGAAGGCGCACGAGGAACTCCTCCTGTCCGGCCCGCTCCCTGTCCGCATCCTGCGAGCCGCGCAGTTCCACGAGTTCGTCGGCCAGCTGCTGGACTGGCGGCAGGGCGACGTGGCCTACCTGCCGGCCCTACCCGCCCAGCTCGTGGCCTGCCGTACCGTGGCCGAGGAACTGGTCGACCTGGCCACCGCCCTTGACGCTCCTGGAGCGCCGATCCCCGAGATCGCCGGACCTCGCAAGGAGACCCTGGCGAAGGCGGCCGCACTCCTCGGTGCCCGCCGAGACATCAAAGTCGTCGGCGTCGACGGCTCTGGCATGCCCGATGCCGAGATCGCCGCCAACGGCGGATTCCTGCCCAGCCCGCACGCCAAACTCGCAGGGCCCACCTTCCAGGAGTGGCTCGACACCCAACCCTGAGCCGACCGTACGGCACAGCCTTCCACGATCACCGAACGAAAGGACAGATGATGACGAAGGCACTGGAACTGCCGCTCCACATGCGGCGGAACGGACTCAACCCGATCGAGGAGCTGGCCCGAGCCCGCGACAGCGAGGGCGTGGTACGGGTGGAGACGCCGTTCGGCCTGCCCGCATACCTGATCTGCCGCCATGAGGACGTTCGCCAGGTGCTGGCGGATCCGGCCCGGTTCAGCAGCGCCCTGACACCGTTCCCGGGATCCGGGCAGCTGAACGCCGACGAGCTGGCCACGATGCAGGCCGGGAATCTGCTCGGGTTCGACCCGCCCGAGCACACGCGGTTGCGCCGCATGCTCACCCCGGAGTTCACCGTACGACGGATGCGCAGGCTGGAACCGCGGATCACCGAGATCGTCGAGGCGGCGCTGGACGATCTGGAGCGGGCGGGCAGGCCGGCCGACCTGGTGGAGCATTTCGCGTTGCCGGTGCCGTCGCTGGTGATCTGCGAGCTGCTGGGTGTGCCGCATGCCGACCGCGCCGAGTTCCACGAGCGTTCCGTGCGCCTGCTGGACGCCTTCTTACCGATGGAGCAGCGCGTCGCGACGCAGCGGGAGGACCGCGCGTACATGGCCGGCCTGGTGGCCCGCGCCCAGGCGGACCCGGGCGAGGACATGCTCGGCATGCTGGTGCGCGAGCACGGCCACGAACTCAGCACCGACGAGCTGATCGGCATCGCCGGACTGCTGCTGCTGGCCGGGCACGAGACGACCTCGAACATGCTCGGCCTGGGCGCCCTGGCGCTGCTGCGGCACCCGGACCAGCTCGCCCTGATCCGTGAGGACCCGGCCCGCGTCGAGCCCGCCGTCGAGGAGCTGATGCGCTGGCTGTCCATCGTGCAGGTACTGCCGCCGCGCACGACCACGACAGAGGTGGAGATCGCCGGACACGCCATCCCCGCGGGCTCGCTCGTGATCTGCTCGTTTCCCGCCGCCAACCGCGACCCCGCCTTCATCGACGATCCCGACACCCTCGACATCACCCGGGGAGCCGCCGGCCACGTCGCCTTCGGCCACGGCGTGCACCACTGCCTCGGGGCGCCGCTGGCCCGGATGGAGATGCGCATCGCCTTGCCAGCGCTGCTGCGGCGCTTCCCCGGCTTGACCCTGGCCGATCCGTACGAGCAGATGGACTTTCGGGCCTTCAGCATCGTGTACGGCTTGCACACGCTGCGGGTGACCTGGTGAGCGGGCAGCCGCCGAGAGCTTTGGCTGTCTGTCTGTCGGACGGAGCATGGTCTGGCGGCTCCGGGATGACGCGCGGGCGGTGGGTGATGCCCGTGACCTCGTCCGGCGCGCCCTCCTGCTGGTCGGCCTGGGCCAGGACCTCGTCGAATCTGGTCCCCCGTCGCCGCCACGAGCTACCCGTCGCCTCCAGCACTAGGAACGGAGACAGGGTGTCGTGAGGGCGGGCCGATCGCTATCCGGCGGTCACCGTCTGCGGCTCCCAGGAGAAGACCTGGGACGCCTTCGGGTCGGCGGTCACCCGCAGCCACTCGGTCGCGGTGTCGCCGTAGGTCTCCAGACGGGTCAGGTTGGGCACGCCCGCGTAGGACGGCTCCACCTCGTAGACATGCTCGTCACCGTGCACGAGCAGAACCGGCTTGCCGTACGCGCGAGCCCGCTCGACGATCCGGGCGCGAATCTCGCTGAATCCGGGGGTCTCAACGGGCTCGGCCTGCATCATCAGCAGGACGCCAGGAGCCTGGGTGCGCTCGGCGATGGCGAACGCCTCGTCGATCCAGTCGAGCGCGGCGGCCTTGCGCGCCTCGAACTCGGCCAGACGCACCTGCGGCCGGTCCCCGCCGGGCAGCTGGTCCCACGGCGCCAGGCCGTTGTCGCTGCCGACGGCGTGCACGGTGGCGAAGACGACCCGGCCGCGGGTGAAGCGCACGTTCTCGCGGTAGTCGCGGTGGCGCCGGTCCTTGGCCTGGGTGCGCACCGGCATCCGGTGGCCGCCGAGGGTGCGGCCGGCGGTCGGGAAGAACACCCGGCGAACCGCGTCGAGGCGCTCGGTGGGCAGGTAACCACCCGCGGCGGTGCGGTGGCAGTCGGTCCACTCGTTGTCGCCGGGGGTCAGCACGAACGGGTCGTCGAAGGTGCCGAACAGCTCGGCCAAGGTGGCGAAGCGGGCGTCGTCACAGGTGGAGGAGCCGTTCTTGACGTCGCCCGCGTGCAGGACGAAGCGTACGTCCGGGTCGGCGTCGATGGCCTTGACCAGGCCGGGGAAGGCGACCTGCTGCGCGTCACCGTAAGGGGTGTCACCGAGCAGGGCGAAGGTGACGGCGCCGGGCTGGGTGTCGGCGGCGGCGGGAGACAGCAGGCCCGCAGCCAGGGAGGCGGCAATTACGGCTGCCGCGAACAGGGGTTTACGCATAGGAGAATTTCGACATGTCTCGGCCACCGGCACATGGCGTGGAGTCGACCTGTCGAAGAAACCTGGCCGACGAGCAGCGGGTGCCCGCGATCGGCCAGGTTGAGCAACTCGCCGAGATGTTCTCGAACAGCCGAATCCCCGGTGCGACGGGTGGAGCGACACCCACTGACCCGGCGCACAGGCATGCCATCAACTAGCACGTCACCGTTACGGTTGATGGCATGCGAGAGGACTGACTGACCAGCGATGAGGCGGCAGTTCTGCTTGGGATCACGGTGAAAGGCTTGCCAGCAGCTCGGACACGCGGACGGTCGCGCCGTGGTCAGAGCCGTAGAGCCGGGCGAGGTCGTCCCGCAAGTCCGTGAGCGTCGCGCGAGCCTTGTCCACGGCGCCGACACTGACTTGCAGCTCGCCTATCTGGCGACGCAGCTCCAGGAGCCGCGCGTCGTCCTCGGGGAATCGGCTCGTCTCATCGGCCAGCAGCTCGCGCATGATGTGCAGCGCGAGCTCGGGATCGCCCGCGTGCACGTGGCAGGTCGCTTCCTGCAGCCTGCACTGGGAGATCTGCTCGTGGTCAGGCTGAGACTGCAGGAGCAGGTCGTCCGCGAGCCGCCGGAACTCACGCGCGGCCCGCCGATGGTCCTGGCCCTCGAACAGGACATCCGCGAGCTGCCCGCGCAGCCCGATCACCTCCGGGTCGGCAACGCCGAGGTTGTGGCTCGCCGGAACGGCGACCCCGGCGAGTACGTCCGCCGCGTCGCCGTAGCGTGACTCCCTGACCAGAGACATCGCCTGCCGGCGAGCGCGCCCGATGTCACCGCGGCTGAAGTCGTCATCCGCCGGGGCGCTCCTCGTGGCGGGGACGGGCAGCCGGGGCCCATCGGTGAGAGTACGGCTGATCGCATGCGCGTACATCCGGGTGGGGCTGGAGCCGGGAGCGGTCATGTCGCCGAGCGGGCCTGTCCCTGCCAGATACGGCATGAGCCGCTCGTGCACCTCGGCCGCCGTCGCGGGGCGGTCTTCCGGCTGCTTTTCCAGCATCGCCAGGATCAGCTCGTCCAACTCCCTCGGCACGTCCGGCCGGAACTGCCCGGCCGCTGTGGGAGGGGTGTTGATGTGCTGGTCCATCACGCTGTATTCGGACGGCCCGGTGAACAGATGCCGCCCGGTGAGGAGTTCGTGCAGCAGAGCGCCCAGCGAGTAGACGTCGCTCCGCTCCGTGGGCTTGCCGGCGCTGACCTGCTCGGGGGACATGTAGGCGGCGGTGCCGAGCTGCTGGCCGGTGCTGGTCAGCTTGGTCAGCTCGGGATCGTCCATCAGGGCCAGGCCGAAGTCCACCACCTGGATCGAGCCGTCCCGTCGCAGCATGACGTTGGGCGGCTTCAGGTCGCGGTGCAGGATGCCGAGGTCGTGTGCCGCCGCCAGCACGGCCGCCACCTGGGCACCGACCGACGCGACCCATCCCAGCGGGAGCGGCCCATGCTCGGCGATGACGTCGTCGACTCCCGTGCCCTCCACGAACTGCATCACCATGAGCAGGCGCCGTCCCAGTGCCGGGTCCTGGTAGCTGCCGAAGTCGTGCAGTACGGGCGCACCGGGGTGCGCAAGTCGCGACATGATCTTCGCCTCGCGAGTGAACCGGGCCTCAAGCTCGGGAACGGGCACCCCATCGGGGAACCGGATGAACTTGATCGCCACCCGTCGCCCGAGCTTCTCGTCGTGGGCGCCCCAGACCACGCCCATGCCGCCCCTGCCCAGATGGATGGGGTCAAGCCGGTAGCGATCGAGGATGAGAGTCACCCATGCCTCCAGAAAGGGGGATCACTCGGGACGCAGGATTCCATCGAAAAGGCCGTCGATACCGGCCGCCACAAGATTATCGCTGATCTCGCGCAGCGTACGGGTGGCGTCCTCGTAGGCCAGCAGTTGCCGGAAGGCTTCGCCGTACCGACGTTGCTCGTCGATGGCCAGCCTGGGCAGTTGCGCGCGACGTGGATCCAGTCTGCCGAGCCGGGCTCTTGAGCCGCCGCCGGCGCGCAGGCAACCGGCCAGGAAGTGAGGGTCCAGCCGGTCGGGGTCGGTGCGGATGAGCAGGAGTTGAGGGCCGAGGACCGCGCCGGAATCCGTCATGACCCGGGGAGACCAGCCGCTGCCGGTGACGACCGGTGAGACGACGTCATCGCGTTCCACCCGCGCCAGGCCGGGAGCGTCGGCGCTGCGGCCCGTGGGCGGCCGCCCGAGCAGGAGGTCCTTCGTGGTGAGGACGGGAAGCTCGCCCTCACCGGGGAGTTTGAGCGGGCCCTGGAGGATGGTCACGACCCCGGCACGGGCGAGCTCTCCGATGCTGGACATCGCCCGCTCCTGCCCCTGATCGGGTGAAAGGCGAGGCAGGGTGGCGGCCAGCGACTTGGCCAGGGCCGCCGCCTTCTCCCGCAGGGCGGAGAAGCTCGACGGGTCCGGTTGCCCGAGGGTCGATATCCGCCGGCTGGTCGTCAGATCGACCTCTTCGTCCAGCAGGTCGATGATCCTCACCGTGTCGCTGCCTTCGGGAAGGTCCTTGGCTTCGCGGAACGCCTGCCAGGCGGTCTCGGCGAGCGCGAGGTTCTCTCCGGCGTCCACCATCAGGACCTCGGACGGCGGTTGGCCGCCCGCTTCGGGTCTCCGCAGGACCCACAGGTCAGGGGCTCCGCTGGATGCGGGGGCGGCGCCCACCGAGAGCGTGATGATCGCCCGCAGCGCCCCGGCGCGCAGCAGATTGCCTCGGACTCTGCGACCTGACCGGCGGCTCGCGGCGACCCCGGGCATCATGATGACCACCGTGCCGCCGGGCCGTACGTGTGCCAGGCAGTGCTGCGCCCAGGCGAGCTCCGACTCGCCACGGGGTGGCAGGCCGTACTCCCAGCGGGGGTCGTTGGCCAGGTCCTCGTAGCCCCAGCCGCGCTCGTTGAAGGGCGGGTTGCAGACCACGACCTCGGCCTGCTCCCCGGCGAAGGCGTCCGCGCGCAGCGAGTCGCCCGCCTCAACGCGCGAATCGTAGCCGTGGAGTCGCAGGCGGATGGCGGCCAGGTGGGCCGCGCTCCCGCTCAGATCCTGGCCGAGCGTGCACGAGCCGGCGGATTCGAGGAGCAGCGTCCCGATGCCGCATGACGGGTCGAACACCGTACGCCCGGCTGTGTCACCGAGGCGGACCATGAGCTTGGCCACGTCCCGGGGAGTGGCGAGCAGCCGGCGGGAGTGCAGGTCCACGTAGCGTTCACAGATGCCGTCGAACGCCGCGACGGGCCCTTCGGCCCGGCCCACCTCGACGATCGCCGCGACCAGCCCCGCATCCACGTCCAAACCGTCGGGAACCGCGACTGACAGGGCTTTCTCATCAAGGTCGGGATTGCGCCACTGGTGGAGAAGCACGGTCCCGGCGAACCCGACGGCCTCGCCGAGCCGCAGGTCGTCGGTGACCGTCCGGAGCCGCTGCCAGAGCCGCTCGATCGGCGCCACTTCCACGTAGCGGTCGTGCCGGCGAAGCCAGCCCTCGACCTCGACGAGGGAGAAGGCTGGACTGGTGGCGGTTCCGCCAACAGGCTGGGGGAAATCGTCGAACCGCTTGCGCCAGTTGCTGACCGCGGCCCGGCCGACGTCGGCAAGCCGGGCGATGTCTGCCGCGTTCACCGTGACGTCGTCGTGCATCTAACGCCCTTCCTCAGGCAACCAAAGATCATTACCTGTACGGCGGAGCCGCTCGCGGTAATCCTCATGACCGGGAAGCGCCCGCTCCACGATCCGCCAGAACTCCGCGCCGTGATCGGCGCGATGGAGATGCGCCAGCTCGTGGACGAGCACGTAGTCGATCAGGGTCGGCGGGAGCTGCATCGTCGCCCAGTGGATGTTGACTTGACCGTCACGGGAGCATGACCCCCAGCGATAGCCGAGCGGGCGCACGCGCAGCCCGCTCAGCTCGACGCCGATCCGCGTCACCCATGGCTGCACTCTCCTGGTCAGCCATGGGTGACCGACGCGGCGATACCAGCCGACCAGCTCCTTCGCGCCACCACCGCGGGCCAGCTCCAGCCGCCCGCGGATCAGGCGCACGTCACCGGAGTCGACGACGCGCAGCCGGTAGGAGCGTCCGAGATACAGGAACCCCTCGCCGGAGACGAGCTCCCTGTCCGGTGGCGCCTCGCCGAGATCCCGCTTCTCGGCGAGCTTGCCGTAGAGCCAGGAGCGTTTGGCCTCGACCACCTTGGTCAGCTCGGTCCGGGAGACCTGCGAGGGGATGACCGCGGTGATGGAGGCGTCCCGCTCCACGGTGAGCCGCACGCTCTTGCGGCGCTCACTGACCGAGACGGCGACCTCAAGGTCACCGACCCGCAGGACTCCAGGAAAATCACTCACGGTCATCAGCATGCCAGCATCACGCCCTCGGGATGTCCGCCCGGTTCTGCTGGACCACGTCACGCGCCTTGTCGGCGACCTGCTCCAGCCGGTGGAAGTCCCCTAGGTCGTGGGTGACCAGAATCACGAGGATCTCCTTCCTGAAGTCCTCCACGTCCTGCTTCTTCTTCCAGAAGTCACGGATGTAGATGGTCTGCGCCGCCTTGAGGTAGATCTCCCGGCTGGCCTCGACGTATCGCGGGTCGTCGATGGCCTCGGCGGAGGTGGCCAGCTCGGTCAGCAGCAGGCCGAACAGGGCGCTCTCGACGGGGCTGAGGTTGTGCGGGTTCTCCCGCCGATCCTCCACGATGTCCTCCATCAGGTCCTTGAACGCGAGCAGCTGCTGGTCCCAGTCGTCCTTGAGCTCGGTGATGATCTGCTCCAGACGCTCGCTGAGGAGCTGGTAGCGGGCCGGGTCCTGGCCGCGGTGCACCTCGATGTGGTGCCGGATGGCGTTCTCCATCACCGACGCCTTGGATCGCGAGCCGCCGGTCATCTCCTCGACCTTCGCCGCGAAGTTGGCCGCGGTCAGCGCGATCGGCGGGAGCTGCTGCTCGATGCCGAGCGAGGTCACGTGCTCGTCGATCAGCAGCTTGATCTTCTTGCCGTACGCGCCGGGATCGAACTCGCCGCCGTCCACGTAGTAGCGCCGGTTCGCGGTCAGCTTGATGACCATGAAGCGCTTGAGGTCCGGCAGGTACGGCTTCGCCGCCGGATCCGGCAGGACCGTGTTGACCGTACGGGCGAAAATGGCCAGCTCGGCGTTGAACTTGTCGCGCCGCTGCGGATCGGCCAGCTCCAGCACGCACCCGTCCACGTCCTCGGGGTCGCGGAACATCATCCGCAGCCGCTGCAGCTGCGGCTCCAGCTTGGCGATCTCGACCCGCATCTCGCGCAGCGCGTCGGCGACGTCCCCGACCTCTGCGGCGTCGAAGCTCTCGTCGGCGTAGACGCGCAGCGCGTCGACGAGGTTCTGCGCCACGCCGCGATAGTCGACCACATAGCCGTACGGCTTGCCGTCCGCCGTCCGGTTGACCCGGGCCACGGCCTGGAGCAGGTCGTGCATCTCCATCTTGCGGTCCAGGTACATCACCTGCTCGATCGGCGCGTCGAAGCCGGTCAGCAGCATCGACTTGACGATCACGAACGCGATGTCGTTCTCCCCGAAGGGCTGGGTGAAGCCGTCGACCCTCGTCTTCTGCTTGGCCTCGTCGGTCCACTCGTCGAACCGGCTCTCGTCCTCCGCGTCTCCCTTGGAGATGACCGGCACGAAGTCGATCCGCTTGAGCAGGTCGAGCTGCTGGTGGGCGCGGACGAGCTGGGCCTGGCGCGGCCTCAGCTCGCCCGGGTCGCGGCCCAGCACCTTCGGCGGCAGGCTCATGACGTCCCTGACCAGCTCGTCGCGGGCGTCGAGCAGCGAGTCCCGGTAACGCAGCGTGGTATCCCGGTCGTGCGCGACCACCTGAGCCTTGAAGCCCTCGGGCAGCACCTTGTCCACGTAGTGGCGCAGCATGTGCTTGGCCTTCACGTCGACGAGCTTCTGCGCCGTCGAGACCGTCCCCTTGGTGGCCCAGCGCTGCTGGAGCTGCTGCCGCTCCTCGTCGGTGAGGTCCTCGAACGCCTCCTCGAAGAGCTCGTCCATGTCCTGGCCGTCCCGGAGCGCGCCCTTGACCATGTAGCCCTCGTACAGGATCGGCACGATCACGCCGTCCTCTTCGGCCTCCCGGAGGCGGTAGGTGTCGATGTACGAGCCGAAGAGCTCCGCGCTGGTCTTGCGCCGGCCCTTCTTCGTCATGATCGGCGTGCCGGTGAAGCCGATCCGGGCGGCGTTGGGCAGCGCCTCGCGGAGGTTCGCGCCGAGGGAGGCGGTATGCGAGCGGTGCACCTCGTCGATCAGCACCACGATCGAGTCGTCGGCGTTGACCTCGCCCATGTCCATCCGGTCCTGGGGCGAACCGTCCTGGTTCTTCTGGATCATCACGAAGACGACGCCGGGGCCGCTCCGGGCCAGGTAGGTCCTGGCTCGGGCGCTGGTCTTGGCGATGTCCACCTTCTCGCCGCTCAGCTGCATGGTCTCCTGGAGCTGGTCCTGGAGCTGAGTGCGGTCGGTGACGGCCACCACCTTGTAGTGCGCGAGCTCCGTGATCGACCGCATCCGGCGGACCAGGAAGGTCATGGTGAGGCTCTTGCCCGAGCCTTGGGTGTGCCAGATGATCCCGCCGCGCTGGCCCGGCTTGCCTGTCAACAGCCTGTGGACAGTACGCTCGACCGCCCGGAACTGCTGGTAGCGGGGTGCCACCTTGACCGTCGTGCCGGTGTCGATGGTCATGAAGGTGACGAAGTTGTGGACGATGTTGAGCAGGTTGACCGGGTCGAGCACGCCTGCCGCGAGGATCTCCTGCTTGCTGAGCTGCTCCTCGGTCTTGTTCCGGCGCGTCGCCAGCTCCGCCATGGTCAGGGGGTACGGGTCACGCCAGGGGACGTAGTGCTCCTGGGCGGCGGTGATGGTGCCGAGCCTGGTATCCTCGCCGCTGGTCGCGACCGTCAGCTGTACGGAGTGGAAGAGTTTCGGGTTGCCGGTGGCGCTGTGGTGATAGCGGCGGATCTGATCCACGGCCACGCCGAGGCTGCTCTGGGTGGGCTTCTTGCACTCGACGACGACGAGCGGGATGCCGTTCACGAACAGGACGAGGTCGGGGACGATCGACTTGCTGCCGCCGGTGCCGGGGACGTCCACGCGGAGCTGGTTGACCACGGTGAAGTCGTTGTTCGCCGGGGTCTTCCAGTCGATGAAGTGGACCGTCTTGTCCCGGCCGCCGTCCGGGCCGTCCACGGCGACGCCCTGGATCAGGAGGTCGGTGACGTGCTTGTTGGCTTCCAGGAGGTTGGCGGCGGGGACTCGGGTGAGGGCGTTGTACGCCTGGCTGATCCTGGTGTCGTCCAGCCAGGGGTGGCCCTGGTCGTCGAGGTTGATCCGGGCGAGCGCGTCCCGTACGTGATCTCCAAGGATCACTTCGTCGAAGGTGTTACGCAGGGACGCCTTCGCAATCCTCGGCAGGACCGCGCCTTTCTCGGCGCCGGCCGCATGCTTCCAGCCCATGCTTTTGAGCTGTTCGATCAGGGGACGCTCTACCAACGTGTACTCGTAGTCGGCCACCGTCCGACTCCCTCCGTAAATCGTCGAACATCGTTCCCCCGAACAAATAACCGCCTTACCAGGGCATGCAGTGCTTGCCCCGGTCGGGCTAAGGATTTTCCAGTACGGCTTCCGCCTCCGAAACTCGAACCCGTCCGGTCAACAGGTCCTCCGTAAGGCCCTGTTTCAGGAGATGGAGACTGGCCACACGAGCCGTTTCGGCCTCCGCGGCTTCGGCTACCGCGTTGATAGAAGCGACTATCTTCTTCTCCTCATCCAGAGGTGGAACGGGAAAGCGCATCTGAGCGAATCGATCAGCGCCAAGATGGGCGATACTTGTGGTCCGCTTGGCGATCTTCATAAACTCTCCGGTGGACAGCCAGTAGCTAAAAATAGCTTGGGCAAATTCAGGAGAGGTACGGTGGGGTCGGAAACGGACCAGCGTGTTTTGAAAGCAGTAGCCAGGCGGTCCGTCATAGATAGCGCTACGTCCGACAAGTTCTAGGCTTTGGCCCTCGTTCAGTAGGATGTCTCCTCCCTGAAGTCCAAAAACCTCTTGCTCGGCAGGCGTGAAGTTCATCTCAAGAACGTCGCCGTAGTTGATGTAGTTGTCGTAAACGTTCGCTACGCGAAGGTACGGGGTCATATGCCGCCCCGTTTCGTGTTGGGGTGATCGTTGCCTTCCTAGCTTGACCATCCCCACATCAGCGACTGGCTCTAGCGACCAACCGCCGGTTTGTTCTGCAGCCTTGGCCATACCGTAGAACAAAGTGTCGTGTATAACACCTCGATGCATTACCCGAAGCTTATCTATCACCAGCGAAGCTGTGGATATTTGTGATTCGAGGGCGCCGAGGATTTCCGCGATCCGCCGCTGCTCGGACATCGGTGGGATGCCGATTTCAAGCCTGGAAATCATATCTGTCGGCAGGCGTCCAGTGCCATGGCCAGCCTCATCGACCATGCTCAGGATCTCGCCGGTTCGTACCTTCAACGCCCGCGCGAGAAAGGTTCCATCAATACCCTGACGGGGAATGATCGCCTTACAGTCCTGTCCGAAGGCAAGTTCTCGCTGCGCCACTCCGACTCGGAACTCTTTCTTCAGGCTCATTCCTCGGACCACGAAAATTACTGAGTCTCTCCCCACCATCCGTGTTCCGGCTGAGGACCCGCTCTTAGTCAGCTTCCGATCAGAATCATGGATGTAGAAGTCCTTCATGCTGGCGGCGCTGATCCACGGGATATCTCCGTCCCAGAATCGCGGCTCATCGGTGGATGGTGTGCCACCGGACAACCAGACTCCCGTGTCGCGCAGCCGAATCGGTTTCCAGCCTTCGGGAAGTTCACGCATAGCCCAACTCCTTGAGGTAGCTCTCCAGGCGAGCGGCAGCTGCTTCGCGCTGACCTACAAGGTCTCGCAATGTGACCGCGTACTTGTCGGCCCAAGTACGGAAGGCCGACTCGGCCAGTCGGCGGGCGGTAACCGTACGGGACTCCAATCGGGACGAGAGCTGAGACCGGAGGACAGCGATCACCAGATCGCGGTGCGAATTGCTGTCGAGTGCGCCGATGGTCATGCGGAGCCGGGGCAGGAAGTCGCCCTCCAGCGCCCCGACCTTCTTCCGGGCGGCGGCGGTACGCGCCTTGAGTTCCTTGAGCTCGGCCTCTGTCAATTGCTCCTCGACGGGCTCGTCTGCGTCCTCGTCATCCTCGGCTGGCTTGGCGGTGGCCGCCTTGTACTGGGCGTTCAGCTCGGCATACTCCGCCTCAGCCTCCTCCAGCTCTATGAGGTAGTCCGGGATGAGCGCAGGCACGATCCGATGATCGCGGGCCTTGCGCTTCTCTGCAGCGATCTTCTGCCTGTCCCAGTATTCAACGTCCTCCTCGTCCAGCTCGAACGCCGACTCAATCGTGGTCAGCCAGCCCTCGACCACACCCTCGAACCCGTGGAGCCCGAGAGCCTTGATGTCGTACTGCGCCTCGCCCCACCACGCGGCCACGATGCCGGCCAACTCGAACCGGTCAAGCACCTTCAAGGGGAGCAGCTCAGTGACGAAGGAATCGAGCAGTTCGGCGCGGGTCTCCATGACCTTGTGAGTGTCGGGCAACTCGATCAACCGCTTGCTGTGCCGTACCCACCACTCGGAGAACGCCTTGCGTAGCCGTGCCTCAGTGGGCTCGGCCAGCGAGGGAAGGCGCTCGGCGGTCGCCTTCCATCCCTCGGGCAGGAAGTCGTAGTAGTCGGCGTCCCACTCGGCGAAGAGCGCGGCCGGGTCGATGCCGAACGCTTCGAACAGCCCGGCCTTGGCCGCCACCTCGGACTTGGGGACGCCGCCATGCAGGTGGGCGCGGACATCCTGGGGCTCGGGCGGCGGGGTGTTGTCCACGTACCGCCGGATGTTGAGGTTGAAGTCGTTCTCGCGCAGCTCCTTGATGTCCACGACGCGGGCGAAGCCAGGAATGTCCCGGTACTCCTCGTACGCCGCGACGATCTTCTCGGCGTGCTGCGGCTCAAGGTAGTTCTGCGCGCGACCGGCGGTGAACTCGCGGTCGGCGTTGATGAACAGCACCTTGCGGCGCTGCTCGGCAGGCCGGGGGTCGGTGCCGCGCAGGACGAGGATGCAGGCCGGGATGCCGGTGCCGTAGAAGAGGTTGGGCGCCAAGCCGATCACCGCCACCAGGCGGTCGTCCTTGATGACCCCCTCCCGGATGTCCTTCTCCTTGCCACCTCGGAAGAGCACACCGTGCGGCATGACCGTCGCGCCGATGCCATCAGGAGTGAGGACGGCCAGCACATGCTGGGCGAACATGAGGTCCGCCTTCTTGCCACTCTCGGGCGCGTAGCCGTACTTGAAGCGCTCCGGGTGCTTCATGTCGGCGGCCGAGTAGTTCAGTGAGAACGGCGGATTGGTGAGGACCCGGTCGAAGCGGGCAAGCTCCCCGCCTTCGAGGTGCCTGGGGTCGGCAAGGGTGTCCTCGTTCTCCAGGTCGGCGTTGAGCACGCCGTGGAGGATCATGTTCATCTTGGAGACGGCCCAGGTGGTGCCCGCCGCCTCCTGCCCGGCCAGGGTCAGGTCACGCGAGTCCAGGCCGTGCTCGTCGATGTACTCCTTGGAGTGGATGAGCATGCCGCCCGAGCCCGAACACGGATCGTAGACGCGCATGCCGGGCCTCGGCTTGACCAGGCGGACCATCATCCGCACCACGCCACGCGGGGTGTAGAACTCCCCGCCCTTCTTGCCGGCCGAGTCGGCGAACTCCCCGATCAGGTATTCGTAGGCCGCGCCCAGCAGGTCAGGGAACTCGAAGTCCTCGTTGCGCAGCCGCACCCGGTTGAAGTGGTCGATGAGCTGCTGCAGCCGCTTGTCGGAGAGGGTCGACTGGCCGACCTTGCGCATGAAGTCGATGTGCTCCAGCACGCCTTCGAGGGCGGTGGAGTTGTAGTTGGCCAGCCCTTCGAGCGCCTTGTTGAGCAGGTTGCCGACGTTCCTCTCCCGGGAGTGATCCCGGATGTACGACCAGCGGGACTCCTGGGGCACGAAGAAGCTCTCGCCCCGATAGAAGGCCGGAGAGCCCGCCATCCGCTCGGCTTCCTCCTGGCTCTTGCCCTGGGCGAGCCACTTCTTGATGAGCTCGGCCCGCACCACGTCGGCCTGGTCGGAAGCGCGCTTCAGGAACAGCATCCCAAAGATGTACTCCTTGAACTCCGAGGCATCCATCTTGCCTCGAAGGATGTCGGCCGCTCCGAACAGGTGCCGCTCAAGCTGCGGCAACGTCAACTTCGCCACGAGGTGGCCCATCTCCTTCAATCAGTGGGGCATCCGGCTCAGTCTTGCAGGCGTCCCATCAACGGGCACGCGCTTCTCCAGTGTCAGCCACGCGATCGTTGACGCCACACTAGCAGCAACACCTTGGTGTGTACACAACTCAAAATTCGTTTGCATACGCAGTTCACAGCTACTAGCCTCGTCTTTGCCATATAACCGAGGTGGGTGGGGGCAGCGATGCGATCCCTGCGTGACGGGCGTGCGATTCATCTGCTGGACATCGAGAACCTGACCGCGTCACCCCTGCCGACCCTGGCGGAGGTCGAGCAGACCATGACCGAATACCGGCAGCGCGTGCCGGTCGGCCGCCTGGACCAGTTCGTCGTCGGGGTCAACCCCCGCTCGCTGGTCGAGGTCGGTCGCGGGATCCGCGGGGCCCAGATCCTGACCCGCTCAGGCCCGGACGGCGCCGACATCGCCCTGACGGAGATGGCGATCAGCGACCGCATCGACCTGCGCTTCGAACGCGTCGTCATCGGCTCGGGCGACGGCTACTTCGCCGACCTCGTCACCTGGCTCACCGCCGCCGGCGTCCACGTCACCGTAGTCACACGCCACCACGTGCTGAGCTGGCGCCTGTACGTAGCGACCGGCGACATCACTTACCTGGATACGGCTCTGGCAGCCTGATCAGCAGCTGCGGCCATGCTTATATCCGGTCTTGCGTAAATACCATCCGAAATGGGAGCTTCTTCGCATGGCATCGCCTGGTAGCCGTTTCGACACGCGGCTTGTGCAGACCGCTGTCTTCGGGCACGCCCGAGCTGATGAGCCGGCCACCATGCCGTTCGACTACGACGACGCTCTCCGCTTCAAGCTCGCCAACGGGAGCCGAGGCTTGTGGTGTGGGGAATGGCTTGGAGGATGCGGCCAGCAGCTCTCAGCAAAGCTGTATAAAGACAGGGATTGCCACTTCGCGCACTTCCCGTCGAAGGATCCGTCCCGTCCGACTTGCACACGGCGAAATGCTGGTATCGACAGCGCTGACCATCTGTACATCCACCGAAGCCTGTCCGGGTTGACTGGTATCGGTCGACAGACCAAGAAGGACGGTACGTTTGACGGACGGCTTCGCGACGGTATCTGTACTGACCTGACGGTCTGGCCAACAGAAGTCGGCAACCGGCTCCTACAAGTGCAACTCATCAACCTCGCCTTGAACGATTGGCTCGCGGCAGAGCGAGGCTTCATTGACAGAGGGCAGCAAGTTGACTGGCTTTTTGGGACGCGCGCTGAGCGCACTGCTAGGCACCAGATTGAACGCTCTGGATACGCGTTTCAGATCCGCTGTGAACAGGATGGGTTCAATCGGGTTGTGCTCGTTGGCACTGAATCGCGCGGTGGGAAGCTCGTATGGAACAGCGCGGACGAGTGTCGCTACACCTCGGACGGGCTGTGGACGCCCGCTCTGCGCCGGGCGGTCACCATCTCCAAACGACAGCGACAGAGGGCGTCTCAGCAAGGGGTAGCGCAAAAGCAACCTGGGAATCTGCCGGAGCGAACTGATCACCCGATTGACGTCGATCACATAACCGTTCGCCTGCTTGGTGCGGGTGTCCGACGAGTTCGTGGCACCCCCGGTAGCGGCCGTCGCTATGGCCTTCGAGCTAACCTCACGGACGATCGTACGGGCTGGGAAACGGAAGCAGAACTCCAATTTAAGGCTCCACCGGAGAGGATACGTCTCAAATACGCCTACCGTCTGGTAGGACCAGCGACCGGCAACGAGCCGTGGGGATCGACAACTGCGGGACTCGTCATCACAGCAAAAGGAATTTGTCGTGGGAGATTCTCCTTGCCGTCTTCCTCTGAAGCCCCAGTTATGCCTTTGTCGCAGTTGGAGAAACCTCACCGTGCAGACCATGAAGGTATCCGTCGTGCCTTCGGCAGCCTGCGTGTACGGTTGTATGCAGCGGCCAAGCGCGGTGACGTAAGACAGGTCGGGGATCTTATCGACGAGGCGAGAGAGTTAGTCCCAAGGAATGTGCTGTTTCGGGCCCAGCATGCAGAACTCGATGCGGCCGAAGCCTGGGTTCGCGAGCGCATTCCTTCAGGAAGCCCCGGAAAGAAGATCGCTAATCGTCGAAAGGGAGGAAATGCTGAGGTGCTAGATGCGTTACTCGCGTTCATGCGTTCCGCTAAGAAGCGGAACGACGAGCGTGCGATGCGCCGACTGCTGGGCCGCGCTCGTGCCCTGATCAATCAGGCACCACCAGAAACATTTCCCTCTGAGGAGCGGAAACTAGTCCACTTTGAAGAGTGGATCGCGGCGCGACGGAGCAAAGCAAAATAGGGCTGCTATCCCGATGATCGGAGCAGGGGGCCGGGGCATCGAACTCGGCATCGAGGTTCCTTGCGATGTCCCGGGTCCGCTGCGAAGCGATCGAGGGAGCGCGACCGGAGGTCAGGACTGATAGATCAGTTCCTAGCCTCCGGCCCAATTGGCACCTCCGATAATCGTGTATCGGAGCGTCCAGATAGGGCACTATTTGAGTCGTGCGGAACCCTTACGCCCGATCTTGGGAGTCGTCTAGAAGTCGAATTCGCCTCGCTTGGCCCCATCCAGGAAAGCGTCCCAAACGCTGGCGGTCACCACGAATGGCGCTTGTGCTGGGCTCTCGGTGTCACGGATGGCCACTCGGCCGCCAGACAAGGGGACGACCTCGATGCAGTCTCCGCCATTCGATCCGCTCTTGGTGGCCTTCCGCCAGGCGGCGGTGCTCAGTTCGTCGTTCACGTCCATGTCTTGGCTGCCTCTCTGAGTAGCTCGATAGACACATGCTGGGGGTGTGCCTCAGCTCGGATGGCGTCGTATTTCATATGGATCGCAGCGACATCCTCCGGTCGGTCAGTCATCTGCCCGTGTCCCGTGGACTCGTAATACACGATATCTGGACTTCCGGCCAGTTGGGCGATCACGAAGCCGCCGAGGAGTCCTGTGGTGGCGCCAAAAGCCATGGGGACCACTTGGATAGCGATGTGTGGCCGTTCTGCCGTCTGGACCAGGTGTTCGATCTGGTAACGGATGATCTCCCGACCTCCAATAGGACGTTGGAGTACGCCTTCATCGAGCAGTACCCAGAACATTGGGGGGTTGGGACGAGACCAAAGGATCTGGCGCTCCAGGCGTGCTTGTACGGATTTCTCTACCTGCTCCTCCGTGACGCCGGGTTCGCCACGCAGCATGGCGCGAGCGTAATCCTCCGTCTGCAGCAGTCCTGGGACGAGGAGAGGCTGCCATGTTCGGAGGCTTTGAGCTTCCTGCTCAATATCCAGCCACTCGCGAAACCATCGAGGGCTCGCCTCACGGCTTATGAGAGGCCAGAGGCGGAGCAACTTCCCCTCGGCTCCCACGGCTTCGTCGCAGCGTTGGACGAGGTCCTTGCTCGGCGTCCGTTGAGCTCTCTCGATGAAGCCGATCAAGCTGGGGCTGAACCTGATTATTTCCGCCAATTGCTCCTGGGACAATCCGGCACTTTTTCGAAATTTGCGTAGCTCGACACCGAAGAAAGCCAATGGGCCGGCTGTGGGGTCAAGCTCAAGGGGTGCGGGCATCCGTAACTCCTGTTCTGGCAAGTAGCACGAGAGTCCTACGCCAATCAGACAGCCGGTACTACAGAACTGTCCGAACGGTGTGTCATCCATTCCATTCCGTAATGTAGCTCACCACGGGCACTCTGTGTACTTGGAAGCGCAAGTAATGACAGGTGCAGCGGTGTGGTCGCACAATCTCTGGCTGCTTCCAGTTTGATCGGGCAGGGCTGAATATTTTGGACATGCAGTATTTAGGTCACTAATGGGAGCGGTTCATCCTTTACTGCCTTCACCCCAGGACTTAGTGCTTTTCTGGCCAGCTGATGTCTGTAACTGGAGCGACTACATGGATCTGGGAGGTGGCGTAATGGATAAGCTCTTGTTCGGCGAGATCGCGCCGGAAGTCGCACAATCGGTGCAGGCCGCTGTGGCGGCGGAGCGCTCAAGCCATGTCGGGCAGAGCATGGTCTGGCGACTTCGCGACGACGCGCGGGCGGTCGGTGATGCCCGCGACCTCGTCCGGCGCGCCCTCCTACTCGTCGGCCTGAACCAGGACCTCGTGGACGACGCCGTCCTGATGGTCAGCGAACTGACCACCAACGCGATCCTGTACGGCGACGCACCGTACGAGCTGGTCCTGCGGATCGATCCGGCCGAAGTGGTCTGCATGGTGGTCGACGCCGGAGCCGCCCGCCCGATACCCCGGCGTACGGACACCCAAGCCGAGAACGGCCGGGGGCTGAGGATCGTGGCAGAACTGTCGGCCGGCCTGTACGGCTGCATCCCCCACGGATTCAGCACCTGCCCCGGCCTGGCGGGCAAGGCAACCTGGTTCGCGCTGCCCCGTACAGAGAATCGGCGATGAGCGGAGCACAAGACCTGATGGAGGAATACCACGGCCTCCACACAGCCCCTCTCCAGGACGACCACGAACGGCTCGCATGGGCGAGCCCTACCGCTCGGTGCGAACGGGTCCGAGTGCGCCGCCACACCTGCAACCGCTGCGCGCCCCGCTACGAGCTCTGCGTCGCGGCCGGCCTCGCCTTCGTCCGCCGATCTGTCGATGGCGTGATCCACGAGACGGCGTGGACGGCGGCGGCCGAGACAGAGCAGGTATGGGCATCGCTGCTCAGAGGCACAGCCCGGTGAGCTCGCATGTCGCTCAGCTCAGCGCCGCCGCTCACCCGTCTGTGCGACCTGATCGGATAGTGGGCGAGCTTCGTCCTACTGTTGAGGATCAGGATCTTCCGCAGACGGGGACGGCAACCCGCCGATGTTCAAAGGCCCGGAAAAATCTCGTCCCTGTATCACCGTTCCATGCACGACTCCGCCCGAAATCGTGTTGTGGACGCCGCCAGGCGGAGAGTCACCGACTTGTGGACGGGCCGGTTTCGGCGGATGAGCCGCATCGCGTCGACGCTCAGCCCCGAACAGGCCGTACACAGCGGCGCCCAAGCCTGCGAGGCCGACGAACAACGCCAGTACGCTCGCCACTTTGTCTGCCTTGTCCAGTCCAACCAGAACCAAGTAGAACGCGAGCACGAGCACGACCGAGGTGACGATGATTCCGCCAGCCCACCTGGCAAATCTCCGTACTTTGTCCGACCGTGAGCTCATGCGCCGGCCTCCATGTCCTCAATACGGGCCCGCACCTCGGCCGCACGGGAGTCGCCCAAGATTTCATACAACTCCGCCGCCCGGCGCCGGCAAGTCTGCGCGTTGGTCACATCGTCGGACCGTACGTATAGCTCGGCGAGCAGAACGAGCGCTTCTGCCTCACTATGATGATCATCGAACAGCCGGAATGTCTCACAGGCCCGGCGAAGCTGCGCCATCGCATCGAGATCCGCCTCCCCTGCCATCAGGCTGATCGCCAGCGCCAACCTGCCCCATGCCAATGTCCAGACATCGTCGATTTCCTCGAAAATTCTAACGGCTGCCGTACCGAATGCTACCGCTTGTGTCGGATCGTTGAGGGCATGGGCACACTTTCCCAAACTGAGCAACGACATTCCTTCGCCTCGGCGCAGGCCGTCGGACCGGAATATCTGCAACGCCGATCTGAACATTTCAGACGCCGCGTGGAAATCCCCCTGCTGCTCCCGTACCAGACCTTCGCCACGGAGAGCGAACCCTTCGATCCAGCCCGCGGAGAGGTGGCGACCGATTTCCGCAGCATGTCGATAATTTGAAATGGCTTCATCGAATCGGCTGCGACGCCAGGCCACATCTCCCAGCATTTGCATGTTGACCGCTTCACCGAAGGAGTCTCCCAGGAGCTCGGCAGCCGCCAGGCCACTTCGGTGATTACTTTCCCACTCATCCCAATAGGAGCGCAGTTCGAAAAATCCCGTGGTGACGAACGGCAGCTTCCATCCGATGTCGAATTGACCGAACTCGGTCGCCTGGCGCATGGCGGCGAGGAGATTCCGCCTTTCTGTGTCAAACCAGCTCATCGCTTGTGGACCGTTCACGAACTCATCAGCCAAATCCAGGTGGCCTGGTGGAACGAGCGGGATGGAGGGGAAGAACGGCAGGAGGACCGATCTTGCCCTGTCAGCGGTGAGGAGATACCAGGTCAGCGACCGCCGGACTGCCTGCATGCGTTCTGCCTGCGCCTCTTCCGCAAGAGCGCGCTCCCTTGAATAGGACCTCAGCAGAGCGTGCAGCTGGAAGCGGTTCACAGTTGTCTCTTGAAGTAGGTGGACGCCGACGAGCGCCCTGAGTTGCCGCGTCGCCTCCCCCACGTTCGCTCCGATCAGAGCTGCGGCCGCCCCCAGACCGATGTCCGCTCCTTCATGCAGGCCGATCAGTCTGAACGTACGCATGAGATCCGGGGTCAGCGCCTGATAAGACCAGGAGAAGACCGCGCGTGTATCGCTGAGCTCGTCCTCGGCCGAAGCGAGCGCATCAAGCCGTCTTTGTTCACCGTTCAGTTCGTCGACAAGGTCCGCCAACGAGAGCTGCGGCCGATTCACCGCACGCTCCGCCACCACCCTGAGCGCGAGCGGCAGATGCCCGCACAGTTGGGCGACTTGCTGAGCGCTTTCCACCTCGGCAGCGATCCTGTCATGCCCCATCAGCTCCGAGAGAAGCAGGACGGACTCCTCGGACGACAGGACATCCAACGTCACAGGGAGCGCTCCTTCCCTCACCACCAACCCGGAGAGAGTGTTTCTGCTGGTCACCAGTGTGAAGCATTGGCGCGACCCAGGAATCAGGTGGCGCACCTGGGCAGACGAAGTGGCATTGTCGATGAGAAGAAGAACGCGTTTTCCGTCCAGTAACGACCTGAAGAGAGCCGCACGTCCAGTCAACCCCTCCGGGATGTTGTCGGGCCGCACATCCAGGGCTCGCAGAAAAGCCTCAAGCACCGTCTCCGTAGAGAGAGGCGGCCCTGGACCGAATCCTTGCATATCAATG
This sequence comes from Nonomuraea glycinis, assembly GCF_035920485.1. Taxonomy (GTDB): domain Bacteria; phylum Actinomycetota; class Actinomycetes; order Streptosporangiales; family Streptosporangiaceae; genus Nonomuraea; species Nonomuraea glycinis. The sequence continues at coordinate 3,700,718 of NZ_CP109166.1, read as the reverse complement.
TAAAGGTCCCCGTCGGGGAATTCACTACGGACGCGATGCGCCCAGTACACCGCCATCGCGGTTTTACCTACTCCGGGGGGACCTGACACCGTGGAAACGCCAACGGGCGTGCGGCCCTGCTCACGGGAGCCCGGCCGGGCGACGAGGAAGCGGTCGAGCTTCAGCAGATCAGCTTCTCGGTTGACGAACCCTGAAGGGCTGAGCGGCAGTTGACGAGGCGCCGTGAAGACGTGCTGAGCGCGATGCAGGTGGATGCCTCCGTGCACCACGCCCGCCTGCACGACGGTCTCCGCCTCGCCGGAGAAGTCGTTCGAGGAGTCTGGCCGGGAAACCATCGCCTACCTCAAGACGGACGATAGTCCTTGTGATCGACAGCTCGATCCCAGACGGATTCGAAGGCTGAGACGCAGAGCCGTACGACGGCCGGCTCCTCGGTGATCTCCTGGAAGAGGTATGCGCCATCGCCCGAGAAATGCCCGAACCTGACCAACCGATCATCAAATACCCAGAAGTCGTTGCCCGGCAGCGCCAGATCGGAAGCTTTGCGCCGAGACAACCATCGCACCTGTTCACCGGCGGCGATGTTCAGGTCAGCCGTCAGGTCGTACTCATGCTGGATGAAGTCGGTGATCGGCTCCGACACGATACGAGCGCGGCGCATCTCCACGCCGCGCTCTACGGTGGCTACGACCAGGTCATACCATTCACGCCATCGTTCGACCGGGTCGATATGGACGCCGGCTTTCCAATCCAGATACACCGGGTCGTCGGGCGTGTACATGTCTCGCATCTCCAGATGCACGGCTGAGCGGGTGCATTCAGCGAACAGTTCATCGAAGGTCGGCCGCTCCGTCACTACTTGCCTCCTGGATGATCGTTCGCATGCGAGCAGGCAGCCTCACGATCTTCTCATGTGCGGCGATCGGGCTCACGGCTGCGACTTCGTTCAGCGTAGTCTGGTCCGTGACCTCCCATCCTTGAAACAACAGGTCGCCTGAGACCTCATCGACCCACACGGATGGGCAGTTGCCGGCCGCCGTGTCAGGGTCGATGCCGATGAAACGTAGGGCCATGACTCCTCCAGGGCCGAGCTCGGCCATTTCTGGTCTCAAGCTTCAACCGAGGGATTTACTTGGTCAAGGTCTCTATTTGGGAATAGTGTAGCTATCCTGGGTTCTACGAATGACGCCTTTTCGTTCTTTATCCCGTCAAACGGATTGTCTGCTTACGGATGTCGTACAGACCGTAATCTGCATCGCGGGCGGGATTGGTTCTGCCTGGAAAGTCGGGCGTCCGTCACACACGCAGTACGGTGACCTGCCGGCCGGCAGGTGTGGTCGTCTGTTCGAAGCCGCCTCGTTCCTGCCACGGCGGGGCCTCGGGGCGGCGGTCGAAGATCACCAGCGCGCCGGTGGAGAGGGTGAGGCGGTCCAGGTAACGGTCGAGCTGGGCGAGGCCGTCGGGTGCCGGATCGTTCTCGCCTGCTCGCCACACCTTCAGCTCCATGGCCTCGCGCTGCATCAGGCGTTCGCCGTCGGGGCTCGTGTAGGGCCAGCGGACGAGCACGTCCAGGCGTTTGGTGCCGGCGGCGTATTCCCGATCGAGGTAGCCTCCGCCGTTGACCAGGCGGTGCAGGAAAGCCATGAGAATGATCTGGCAGGCGGCCTCGTGGTAGCCCTCCTGCTGGATGAGAACCTCGCCGTGCTCGCGCCAGAAGACGACGAACTCCTCCAGCAGGCGCGGCAGATCGAACCGGCCGTCCGGCAGCACGAAGCTGCGCGGGTCGGCCATCACGTACTGTTCCGACGGGTCTCCGAGCACTCGCAGGATGACCTCCCGGTAGATCGGGTTCGCCACTTCGAGCGGGGGTTTCTGCTTGATCAGGCCCAGGTCGCATACATAGGACAGGTCGTCGGAGAAGGCGGAGTCGATGTGGGGGAAGACCCCGGCCACGACCGGCTCCATCACCCGCTTGACCCGCGGCTCGTGCAGCCGGGCCATCACAGCGTCCAGATGTGTGTGGCGCGCCCGGATCAACCGTTCCTTGGCGTCTTCCACCTGCCCGGCGGTGACGGCGCCGGTCACGCGCATCTCGAAGACGACCTCATGGGCCAGGGCGTTGACCAGCCACGGCTGGCCCTGTGTCAGCTCGAACACCCGCTCCACCGCGTCCTTGGTGAACTCCTGGCCGGTCTGCTGAGTGTGCTGGCCGTAGAGTTCGGCGATGTCGTCGGCGGTGAAGTCCCCCAGGCGCAGCGACTTGGCGGCGATGTTGAACGGGCTGGCCGGGTTGGACCGGCCGGGCTCGCCACCCGAGGCGACCTTGTAGTCACGCAGGTCGCGCAGCCCGCACAGCACCACGGACGCGGGGAACGGACGGCCCCCCGGCCGCGCGTTGTGACCGTCGCGGAGCTGGCTGAGGATGCTGACCATGCTGTTGCCCTGCAGGGCGTCGATCTCGTCGAGGAGCAGCACCACGCGGCGCGGGCAGCGGCGGCACCACTCGCTCAGCGCCGAACCGAACCGGCTGCCCGGCGTGACCTGCGGCCAGGAATCCGGCGGCAGCAACTTCTTCGGCCATCCCGACCACTCGGCGGCCTCGCGGAGGGAATCCAGCAGAAGCGACTCCGCGGCGGCGTAGTCGTCACCGGCCGACTTGGCGCGCTCGCAGGAGAACATCAGGGCGGCGACGTCGCCCTCGGCGGTCAGCTCGGACGCCAGGGTGCGCAGCATCGTGGTCTTGCCGGTCTGCCGGGGCGCGTGCAGCACGAAGTAGCGGTCCATCTCGATGAGCTCGCGCGCTTCGGGGAGCCGTTGCGTGGGAGGCAGCATGTAGTGGTGCTGTGGGCCGCACGGTCCGGTGGTGTTGAAGTATTTCGCTCGGGGTCGCCGCATGGTCACATTCTGTCATCGTCTTGCGGCTTAATGTCTGGGACAAGGGATTCGCGTGACAGCGGAACCTGAGCGGGTCTGGACGGCCCTATGAAGGGCATCGCTTCCGACGCGCTGGCCCGAGCGGCGGCCACTCGGTTGAGCCACGAGAACGGCCGGCTACCTTCGCCACCGCAAGCTCACCGCGATCCAGTACTACATCGTCCACGGCGAGAACTGGCTGTAGCGGGGCGACACAGGCGCCTTACCGCGCGGCCCCTCAGTCGAGGGTGAAGTAGTCCGGGCCCGCGTAGCGGCCGGTGGTCAGCTTCTGGCGCTGCATCAGCAGGTCGTTGAGGAGTGAGGACGCGCCCAGGCGGAACCAGTCCGGGGAGAGCCAGTCGTCGCCCGCCGTCTCGTTGACCAGGACCAGGTTCTTGATGGCGTCCTTGGTGGTACGGATGCCGCCGGCCGGTTTCACGCCCACCTGGCGGCCGGTCCGGTCGCGGAAGTCGCGTACGGCCTCCAGCATGATCAAAGTCACCGGCAGTGTCGCCGCCGGAGCCACCTTGCCGGTGGAGGTCTTGATGAAGTCGGCCCCGGCCAGCATCGCCAGCCAGGACGCCCGTCGTACGTTGTCGTAGGTCGCGAGCTCGCCCGTCTCCAGGATCACCTTCAGGTGGGCGTCGCCGCAGGCGGCCTTGACGGCGACGATCTGCTCGAAGACCTTCGTGTAGTCGCCGGACAGGAACGCGCCACGGTCGATCACCATGTCGATCTCGTCGGCGCCGGCGGCGACGGCGAGCGCGGTGTCGGTCACCTTGACCTCCAGCGAGGTGCGGCCGCTGGGGAACGCGGTCGCCACCGAGGCCACCTTCACCCCGGAGCCGGCCAGCGTCTCGACGGCGACGGACACCAGGTCGGGGTAGACGCAGACGGCCGCCACCCGGGGTGCGCCCTCGCCGGGGTGCATCGCCTTGGTGCACAGCGCTCTGACCTTGCCGGGGGTGTCGGCGCCTTCGAGCGTGGTGAGGTCGACCATGGAGATGGCCAGGTCGATGGCCTGGGCCTTGGCCGTCGTCTTGATGGACCGGGTGCCGAGCATCGCCGCCCGCTGGTCCGCGCCGACCCGGTCGACACCGGGCAGGCCGTGCAGGAATGCGCGCAGGGTGGCGCCTGACGCGGCGACGTCCGCGAGCGAAGTAGTCAGAGTGGGCACCACCACAGCATCGCCGACCCGGGTCTCCACGTCCAAACCGGAGCGCCAAGAAATGGCATCCGGGCAGGTCAGAGCGGTTGATCGTCTAGGGCGTCGGGTAGGTGACCGCTCGAGATCACCCGCTCGCCCAAGGGGAGGGACGACAGCGTCATGGCCAAGGCCTACCTGCTGAGCAACGGCCGCTACGTGCGGTACGACACCGACGCCGATCGGGTGGACGCCGATTACCCGAAGGCGCTCTCGGCGGGCTGGACCAACCTGCCGGAGGCGTTCACGAGCGACCTGGACGCGGCTCTGGACCTGGCGGGCGGGAAGGTCTACCTGTTCAAGGGCGCGGAGTACGTCCGGGTGGATCAGCAGAGCAACACGGTCGACCCCGGATACCCGGTGCTGATCGCCGACTTCTGGCCCGGCCTGGCGGAGGCCGGCTTCGGCGCCCACCTGGACGCGGCCGTCACCTGGAACAACGGCAAGGCGTACTTCTTCCGAGGCGACCACTACCTCGGCTACGACCTCAACGCCGACCACGCCGACCCCCACCCCAAACTCATCGCCGGCAACTGGCCGGGCGTCGCCGAGGCGGGCTTCGGCGACGGCATCAACGCCGCCGTGACCTGGAACAACGGCAAGGCGTACTTCTTCCGAGGCGACCACTACCTCGGCTACGACCTCAACGCCGACCACGCCGACCCCGAGCCCAAGCCCATCGCCGGCAACTGGCCGGGCGTGGCCGAGGCCGGTTTCGGCGGGCAGGTCGACGCCGCTTGGCTCAAGCTCGCGCAACGTACGGGCCCAGCGGCCTCCGGCGACGAACACGGCGGCTGGGCGAGGGCGCACGACGTGCTGCACGTGGGCGGCACGCTCGCCTGGCGCAACAACAACCCGGGCAACCTCCTGCCCGGCCGGATGCCGTACCGGAACGCGCTCGCCGTCGACAGGCGAGGGCTGGCGATCTTCGCCAGCCACGAGGACGGCTGGACGGCGCTGCGCGGGGTCCTCCGGTCCTCGGTCTACAACCCGTTGAGCATGGGCGACGCGCTCATGAAGTACGCGCCCTCCGGTCACGGCAACAACGATCCCGTCCTGTACGCCAAGCGCGTCCGCCAGCTCACCGGCCTCGACCCGGCGCGGCGGGTGGCCGATCTCGACGACGCCGAGCTGGAGAGTTTCATGCTGGCGATCAAGACGGTCGAGGGGTTCGAGGAGGGCCGGACCTTCCAGCGCACCGACCCCTCCCTGCCGCCCGAGTTCGCCGCGCTGTTCCCGTGAGTTCTGGGCACATCATTACCGTTTGCCACAATTAGTGCACAGATTGTTGCGGTAGGTAATCGGCGGGAGTCGCGCCCGCGACCGAGCCGCGTAGGAGACACCGATGATGTATGCGACGCCTCAGATGGCGCCAGGACAGCAGTACGGCCAGCAGCCCCAGCAGCAGCAGTACGGTCAGCAGGGCGTGTCGCCGATGGGGGTGGGAGCCGGCGTGGCGGGGGGCTTCGCCGGCCGTGAGATCGGCAGGGCGATCGGCGGCGAGGACGGCGCCACGATCGGCAGCATCATCGGCGCGCTCATCGGCGCCGTCTTTCCGATGCAAGCCCAGCAGGGCCCGCAACCGCACATGCCGCAGGGCATCCCAGGGCTGGGCCTCCCGGGACTGAACATTCCCGGGCTGAACATCCCCGGACAGGGCATGCCGGGACAGGGCAACATTCCCGGCCCGCTCCCTATCGACCCTGAGATGCTTCGCAAGCTGCAGGAGATCATGGGGCAGATGATGGGCGGGTCGCAGCAGGGTCAGCAGGGCGTATCTCCGTCGTCCTTCGGCAGCCTTTTCGGCATGCCTAATTTCCCGATGCCCATGCCCATGCCCATGCCAATGCCGATGCCGATGCCGATGCCGATGCCCGCGCCTTCCCCCTTCCCGAAGCAACTGCTCGACGCGCTTCTGCCCTTCCAAGCCGGGCAGGGTGGTGGGCAGTTCCAGCCGCTGGAGCACACGTCCAACCCGGCGAGCTTCTGGAGCAAGGTGGCCCAGTACGGCATGCAGTACGGCCTTCCGATCGTCAAGCAGATCCTGCTCAGCATCCCGGACCAGCCAGGCCAGCAGCAGGGCATGCAGCCCCCGATGCAGCAGCCCATGCAGGGCATGCAGGGAATGCCGCAACCGATGCAGGGCATGCAAGGCATGCAGCAGGGCCAGGCGCCCGCCGGGGTCGGGTAAGGGCGGCGACATGGGACCGACGGTCGGGCTGGGACAGTGGCCGGACATGAGCGCGCCGGCCATGGGCTCCCCCCAGGCGAACCAAGCGCAGGCCCAAGCCCAGGCCCAAGCCCAGGCGCAGGCGCAGTGCGCGACGGCGCTGCAGCAGCTCTACGGCTGGCTGCAGGCCGCCGTCCCGCAGGCGCCCCAGTTCGCCGCCGCCGTGCCGGCGACCATCGAGGCCGTACGGCTGTACCGCAGCGGGCAGTACGACCAGTGCCTCGCCCAGATCCAGCTGGTCACCGGCTTCATCGGCAGAGGCGGCCAGCAGGCCACGCCACCGCAGTGACCGGGCCGTCGCACGATCCCGGATCGGCCGCCGGCCGGTCCGGGCCCGTGCCGTACATGATCGGTTGCCCGGACGCGGCGCTGCTCGCGGAGCTCATCGAGATGCTTCGCGATGATCCCGAGGTGAAGATCCGGCGGATCGTCGGCGCGCCGGACCGGCCGAGCCTGCTCGCGGTGGAGATGTCCCCGGCGCACGCCGGGGCGCTGCGGGCGAGGTACGGGACACGGCTGACGATCGAGCCGGACTCCCCTGTCGAGTTGTTCTGACATATCAGCATGAGCTCTCAGGAGAGACGCCATGAGCGGTAACGGCACTTCCAAGAATCCGGGCAGGCAGCCGCGGCCCCGCCCGACCGGCCGAGGCAAGGCCGGGCAAGAACCGGCGCAGGAGCCGGTGCGGCCGAGGCTGCGGCGCTATATGGCGGCGGTGCTGCCTCAGCCCTACCTGGAGGCGAAGGGCCTGTCCACCCCGTCCCTCGACCCCGCGGCCCTGCACGACCTGCTGGACCGTGACCCGCAGGTGGAGGTGCGCAGACGGGTCGAGGCGCCGGTCCGGATGTCCGCCCTCGCGGCGGGAAGCGTGACGCTGGGCGGGCTGACGGTCGCCGACATGACGGGAGAGTACGCGGAGGCGCTCAGCCGGCAGCTGCCCCAGATCCACATCGAGCGTGACCGGCTGCTCACCTACACCGACGTGTCCCTCATGCCGCGCAGGGACACCCGCCGCCAGCTGATCCTGCCCGTCGGCGTCGAGTGCAGCTTCACGTTCCTGGTCGTGAACACCGACGGCATCCCCATGCCCAACGCCGCCATCCTGGTCAACGGCTATCTGTGGCCCGCCCAGGCGGTCACCGGCCCGGACGGTCGCGCCACGATCACGCTGACCGGCGAGACCGCCGATTCGATCGCCAGCGTGCAGGTGAAACCCGTCGGCGGTCACTGGGGCCGGATCCTCGACCGGCCGGCCTTGAGGGAGGACGGTGACAACCTCGTCGTCCTGAAGAAGCTGTCGGACACCCTGCCCGGCTTCCCCGACAAGCAGGCGTTCGGCTGGGGCCAGGAGGCCATGCAGTTGCACCGGCTGCCGCCGAACTTCCGCGGCGCGGGCGCCAAGGTGGCCATCGTCGACTCGGGGGTCGCCGTCGAGCACCCCGACCTGGTCGGCCAGGTGAACGCCGGACTCGATCTGAGCGAGCGCAAAGAGGCCGGCTGGACGGTCGACACCGTCCACCACGGCTCGCACTGCGCCGGGATCATCACCGGCGCGGACACCGGCCGGGGCGTCGTCGGTTTCGCCGTCGAGGCGGAGGTGCACGCCTGCAAGATCTTCCCCGGTGGCCGGCTCAGCGACCTCATCGAGGCCATCGACTACTGCATCGACAAGGAGATCGATGTCATCAACCTCAGCCTGGGCACCAAAGAGTTCTCCCCGCTCGTCGCCGCCAAGCTGGAAGAGGCCCGCGCCGCCGGCGTGGCGTGCATCGTCGCCGCCGGGAACGACAGCGGCCCCGTCAACTTCCCCGGCAACATGCCCACGGTCCTCGCGGTCGCGGCGATAGGCAAGACGGACGCGTTTCCGGCCGGCAGCACGCACGCCGACCAGATCCGGCCGCCGCAGGCCTTCGACGGATACTTCTCCCCCGCGTTCACCTGCATCGGGCCCGAGGTCGACGTGTGCGCGCCGGGCGTGGCGATCCTGTCGGCGATCCCGTCGACCGAGTACGCGGCCTGGGACGGCACGTCCATGGCCGCTCCGCACGTCTCCGGCCTGGCCGCGCTCATCGTGGCCCACCACGGCGACTTCCAGGGCGAGTACGCCGCCAGGGACGCCCGGCGGGTCGACCGGCTGTTCGACATCATCAGATCGAGCTGTACGCCGCTGCAGCTCGGCGACCCGAACAGGACCGGAGCCGGGCTGCCCGACGCGATCCGCGCCCTGGCACCGGCACTCACGGGAGTCCCGGCGCACTCACCGCTGGACCAGCTCACCCAGGAGATGCAGGCGGCCGGCCTGCTGGCCTCCTACCAGCAGCCGCAGAACGGCATGCCCATGACCGCGCTGACCCGGCTCCACGAGGAGATGGTCGCGGCGGGACTCATCAGCCACTACTGAGCCACTTTCGCCCTGAACATCGAGGAGAGGAAACCATGACCGCGAACGCGACGATCCAGCAGATCTGGTGCCTGCGCCAGGCCACCGGAACCGACATCGGCGTCATCCAAGCGCTTTCCGGCCTCGCTCCCGTGCTGGGCCAGCTCGCCGGGAGCTCGGTGGAGAGCCTCGTCAGGGGCATGCCCGGGGTCGCTGGGGCCATGGACAACGCCCGCTCGGATCCCGACAGCCTGTTCATCACGACGGACACCTCAGGGGACCTGAACAGCTCCATCTGGCCGCCCGGCAACACGACCGTGGACATGCAGGCAGGGCAGTCCAAGGCGCCCGGGATCGTGATCCCCGTCTCCTTCTCGGAGAACATCTCACTGTGGGATTTCGACTCGGTCTCCGACAACGACCTGCTGGGATCGATAACGATCTTCGAATCGGAGCAGGGCGCCGGAGAGATCGCGAAACTCGCCAAGTCTGAGGTCGAAAGCTCGTACTACTACGTCACCTACCGAGTGGACTAGGTGCCTTAGGGCCCTGTGCGGGCGTGGAGATAGGGCATCCACCCGATGTGGCGGGGTGGGCCTTAGCCCGATTCTTGAAGATGTCAGGAAGTGAGCTCCACAAGCACAGGAGAACGGCATGAACGCCGAAATCGAGTTCCAGCTCATGAAGAGTCAGGCCCGCGAGCTTCACCAGGCGGCCGCCAGGCACCGGCGCGTACGCGAGGCGCAGCAGGCGAACAAGTCCGAGCGCCGCTCGGTCTTCGGCAAGCGCCACTCGTCATGACCATCCCACGAGAGCCCGGCCGCAACCTCCCTCGCGGCCGGGCCTCTCTGCCTCCTTAGCAGCCTCTCCGCCCCCTTAATCCCGTCGAAAGATACGGATAAGTCGTGACATGCTGAGCGACATGCTGGGACGTTCGGTGAGCCCCGTCTTCGTCGGGCGGAGCGATGAGCTCACCGCGCTCGGTGAGGCGTTCGAGGAAGCCTGCCGTGGCAACGCCACGGCAGTGCTGCTCGGTGGCGAGGCGGGCGTCGGCAAGACCCGGCTCGTCCACCGCTTCGCCGAGCAGATCGGCGGCGCCCGCGTGCCACCCGGGCAGGCGGGCGACACTCGCGTGCCGTACGGGCAGGCGGGCGACACTCGCGTGCCGTACGGGCAAGCGGGCGACGCTCGCGTGCTGTACGGCGGCTGCGTCGAGCTCTCCTCCGAGGGCCTGGCCTACGCGCCGTTCACCGCCGCGCTCAGGCAGCTCGTCAGGGAGCAGGGCGCCGGCCAGATCGCCGCGCTGCTCCCCGACGGCGCCGCGCGGGACCTGGCCCGCCTGCTGCCCGAGTTCGGTGAGGCCGGCGGCGACGGTGAGACCGACACCAGCCGCGCCCGGCTCTTCGAGCAGTTCCTCACCCTCCTCGAACGGCTGGCCGACAGCACCCCCACGGTACTGATCATCGAGGACGTGCACTGGGCCGACCGGTCCAGCCGGGACCTGATCGCCTTCCTCAGCCGCAACCTGCGCATCCCGCAGGTGCTCATGGTCATGACCTACCGCTCCGACGACCTGCACAGGCAGCACCCACTGCGCCCGGTGCTGGCCGAGCTGGGCAGGGTCAACGGCGTGCTCAGGCTCGACCTGCCCCGGCTGTCGCGGGACGAGGTCGCCCAGCAGATGACCGGCATCCTCGGCAGCGCCCCGCAGTACGCCAAGGTGCAGAAGGTCTACGAGCGCAGCGAGGGCATCCCCCTGTTCGTGGAGGCGATGCTCGAAGGCGACGAGGACTGCACCTTCCCCGACTCCATGCAGGACCTGATCCTCGCCGCGGTCGAGCGCCTGCCGGAGGAGACCCAGCGGGTCCTGCGCATCGCCGCCGCGGGCGGCACCCGCGTCGGCCACGCGCTGCTCGCCGCCGTCAGCGGCCTGTCCGAGCTGGAGCTGGAGGCCGCGCTCCGGCCCGCCGTCGCGGGCAACGTGCTGCAGATCGCCGACGGCCGCGCCTACGTCTTCCGTCACTCGCTGATCCGCGAGGCCGTGCACGAGGAACTGCTGCCCGGCGAGCACCAGCGGCTGCACGCCCGCTATGCCGAGGAGATCTCCAAGGACCGCGCGCTCGTCCCGCCCGGACGCGCCGCCGTCGAGCTCGCCCACCACTGGTACGGCGCCCGCAACGACCACGAAGCCCTGATCGCCGCCTGGCAGGCCGCGGCCAAGTCCTTCAAGGCGTTCGCCTACACCGAGGCGGTACCACTGCTCGAACGGGTGCTCATGCTGTGGGACCGGGTGCCGGACGCGGCCGAGCGGATCGGCGTGGACCACATCGCGGTGCTGGAGAAGGCCTCGGTGGCCGCGCACGCCGGCGGCGAGGTCGACAGGGGGATGAAGTTCGTCAATGCCGCGCTGGCGGAGCTGGACGAGACCCGCGAGCCCAACCGGGTGGCCATGCTCATCGTCCGCCGGACGTACTTGAAGATTTCCAAGGGCCGGGTCGGCTTCGTCGAGGACCTGCGCCACGCCCTGCGGCTCGTCCCCGAGCCCGGTTCGGCCAGGGCCGAGGTGCTCATGCCGATGAGCCAGCACCTGATGCTCCGCGGCGAAGCGGAAGAGGGCGGCGCCTGCGTCGAGGAGGGCATGCGCTGGGCCAGGGAGCTGGGTGATCGCTGCTTGGAGGCCGAGTTCCTGCTGAACCTGGGGCTCGGCCACTCGCTCACCGGCGACATCGAGGCGACGATCGACGTCAACATGCGGGCCCTGGAGATCGGCAGGCAGGAGAACGCCGGCCGGGTGATCACCCGGGCGATAGGCAACCTGATCGACGCGCTGCTCGACACCGGCCGCTCTGACGAGGCGTTGAAGCTGTCCGAGGAGGGCTGGCTGGCGGCCAAGAGGTACGGCAGGCTCCGCGCCAGCGGCCTGTTCATCCTCAACAACCGGGCCGAGGCGCTGGAGACGATCGGCCGCTGGGACGAGGCCATCGAGACCATCGAGCGCGCCCTGTCCTTCGAGCCGACGATCCGCACCCGCCACCACCTGCTGCGGGTGCGGGCCGACATCGCGCTCGCGCGCGGCGAGCTGGAGCTGGTGGAGGGCATCCTGGCGGAGATCGGCGTGCTCAAGGACCGCCCCGAGGACTTCGTCCAGGACATCACCAACAGCGCCCGGCTGCGCATCGGCTGGCACCTGCTCAGGGAAGAGTACGGTCTGGCGCTGGCGGTGGCCGAGCGGGTGCTCGCCCGTCCCTCCCAGTCCAGCAAGGCGATGCTCGGCTGGCGGCTGCTGACCCTGCTCCGCACGGTCTGCGACGCCGCCGGGGAGCTGGAGCCGGACCGGGTCCGCGCGGTGCGCGAGCAGGCGGCCGAGGTGGCGGTGCACCTGTCGACCGGTAGCCCGGTCGCCGAGGCCTACCGGCTGTCGTACTCGGCGGACTTCGACGCCTCGGCCGCCGCCTGGGAGCGGCTCGGCCGCCCGCACAACCAGGCCAGGGCTCTGATGCGGGCGGCCTCCGCCGCGGCGGAGGCGGGCGAACGCGACGACGCGGCGGCCCGGCTCAAGGTGGCGCTGCCGCTGGCGACCGCGCTGGGCGCGGCCCCGCTCATCGGCGACATCGAACGGCTGTCCCGCCGCGTCGGCGCGGACCAGCATCCGCGGGAGCCGTCCGCCCTGCTCACCCCGCGCGAGCTCGAAGTGCTCCGCCTGGTGGCGCTGGGGCGCACCAACAGGGACATCGCGGCGGAGCTGTTCATCTCCGCCAAGACCGTGAGCGTGCACGTCTCCAACATCCTGGCCAAGCTGGGCGTGGCGACCCGAGGCGAAGCCGCCGCCGTCGCGCACCGCCGCTCACTGCTGTCCCACTGACCGGCCGCGGGCGCCCCGGTGGCCGCCGCCGTCACGCTGCGGGGTGCCCGGCCGCGCACCGGCGGTCGCCGCCGTCACCCTGACCGGCTGCGGTGTCTCGGCCGCTCGTCGGGGATCGCTTCGGGGACGGGCCGGGACCTGATCTCGCCGAGCGTGGCGTGCCCGGCCCGGAGGTCGGTGATCAGTACGTACGCGACCAGGATCAGTCCGAGGCAGAGGGCGTCGGCGGCCCACCAGGGGATCTCGGCGAGCAGCAGATAGCCGTCCCGGTCGCTCAGCGACCGGAGCACCCAGGTGACCGCGGCCACCACCAGGGCGACCATCAGCCAGCTGCGCAGCCGTGGCAACTCAGCCCGGCGCCACAGCCGGATCCGCCAGTCCATGAACACGGCGAGCACCCCGAGCAGGGCGCAGAACCCGATCAGCCACCAGGGCAGGGCGAAGGCGGTCTGGTCGGCGATCTCCGCCTGGGTGGTGCGCAGCTCGGTCTCGGCCTGCCGCTGGGCCGCGACGGCGGCGTCGAGCTGCCGCTGCAGCTGGGCCACGGTCTTCTGCTCGCGGGCCGACTGCGCGGGGGTGTCCGTCGGCAGCATCCGCGCCACCACGGTGAGCATGATGGCGACGAACGACAGGGCCAGCACGATGGCCATGAACAGGTCGATGAAACGCAGGTCGAGCGGCGGGGCGAACGATCGGGCGGGCCGCTTCCTCACGGCTCCCTCACCAGCGTGTACTTCTGCGGACGGGTCTCGGCCGCGCTCAGCCGCTCCACCGCGATCCGCAGCGCGTCCAGCCCCTTGACCAGAGCCTCGGTCTCACCGCGGGAGCGGGCCATCCCCTTGGCCAGGGCCTCGGTCTCAGCCCGTGAGCGGGCCAGCTCCTGACTGAGCCCCTGGAGGGCGGGGCTCGCCTGCGCCGCGGGGCCCGCCTGCTTGCCCGGCAGCCGCGCGATGTAGCTCAGGAACACCTCGTCGGCGGCCACCACGCCGGCTCGCTCGGCCCGCTCGACCAGGGACATCTCGAAGAATGCGAGCACGCTCAGGAGCAGCGCGATCAACGTGACGCCGAACGCGGACGCCAGCTCGGGCAGCACGTGCTCCCTGAGCGCGGTCATCAGCACGCTGGGGTCTCCCTGACTGTCCAGGGCGTCGCCGAACGAGGTGACCATCGCGGCCATGGTGAGCGCGGTGCCGATGAACCCGAACACCGGCAGCGCCCAGATGAGCGCGTGGTCCAGGTGGTGCCTGTTGGCCATCTCGCTGTCGTCGAGCGCGGAACGGGCGCTCAGCACGGCCTCGGCGTCGCTGCCCGCCTCCGCGGACTCCTTGAACAGCTTGAGCCGCCGCGCCACCAGTGTGTCGCCACCCGGCTTCACCGCCTGGACGTTGGCCACGGCCCGCGCCGTCGCCTCGTTCTCCCGCCGGATGTCCGGCACCGCCCTGGCGATCCGGAGCACGGCGGTCAGGAACACCGCGATGATGATCGTGACCACGAACTCCGCCGCGGCCGGGGCCGTGGTCGCGCCCACGGCCTGCAGCACTGTCTCCACCACTCCGGCCACCAGCAGAAGCGCCGAGACCACCAGGGCCACCACGGGCGCGAACACCGAGTGGCGCCAGCCGATCCTTGACAATCCGTACTCCATCCCCGACGAACCAGAAGTCAGTGAATACCCAATCACACCTCTTGCTTACAATGAGTGACAAATTGTAACGAGTGGGTACAAAAATCAGATCAGGGCGTCGACCAGCAGGACGATGCCGAAGATCGCGAAGGCGGCGGCCGCGCCGTACCGGATCGCCTTTTCCGGCAGGTGCTTGCCGAGCATCCGACCCACCACGATGGCCAGCGCGTCGGCCGCCACCATGCCGACGGTGGAGCCGATCCAGGTGCCGAGCCAGCCGTGCTGCGTCGCCAGCGTGATCGTGGCCAGCATGGTCTTGTCGCCCAGCTCCGCCAGGAAGAACGCGACCGTCACAGCGATGATGGCGTTCCTGGTGGTGCGCTTGGCCTTCTCGGCCTCCTCGTCGGTCAGCTCGTCGCCGCGCAGCGTCCACGCCGCGAAGCCGAGGAAGGCGAGCCCGGCCACGACGGAGATGGCGGTGGTGGGGAGCGCGTCGCCGATCAACCCGCCCACGGCCACGCTGACCAGGTGGACGGCGGTGGTGGCGATGGTGATGCCGGCGATCACCGGCCACATTTTGAAGCGGGTGGCGAACGTCATCGCCATGAGCTGACTCTTGTCACCGAGCTCGGCCACGAAGATCACGGCCAGGCTGATCCAGAATGCTTCCAACGGTCCTCTTCCGCGCGACCGGACCGTGAGCGCGCACCGGGGGAGATCTTCGGGCGCGGCTTCGGCCCGGCAGCGTCTTCGTACACGGCTGCCAGGCCGAAGGTCTCGTCCGCCCGTGAAGGCCCGCGCGACCGGGCGCGCGAACGCGCCAGCATGTCGATCACGCGATTGGGACTACTCCCCTTCGGTGTTTCCAGACCACCCTAACAGCAGGCCGCCGACCCCTATTCCGCTCCCCTCACGACTCGTAACCCCTCACAGCGCGCAGCCCACCATCACCGGCTCGTTGACGAGCGTCACCCCGAACTTCTCGTGCACCCCGTCCCGCACCTGCCTGGCCAGGGCCAGCAGGTCGGCGGTGGTGCCCGAGCCGGGGTTGGTCAGGGCGAGGGTGTGCTTGGTGGAGATGCGGACCGGGCCGTGCTCGTAGCCCTTGGGGAAGCCGGCCTGCTCGATCAGCCAGGCGGCCGGCACCTTGATCGCCCCGTCGCCGACGCTCCAGCTCGGGTGCCCCGGCGCGCGGGCGGCCAGCGCCGCGGCCTCGGACGCGGACAGGATCGGGTTGGTGAAGAAGGACCCCACGCTGCGCGTGTCGGGGTCGGCCGGGTCGAGCACCATGCCCTTGCCGCGCCTCAGCTCCAGCACCGCCGCACGGGCTCGCGCCAGCGGCACCCGCTCGCCGACCTCGACACCGAGCCGTCCGGCCAGCTCCTGGTACGCCACCGGACCGGATATTTCCGAAATATCCAGCGCGTACGTCACGGCGAGCACCACATGCCGGGACAGATCCCGCTTGAAGGCGCTGTCGCGATAGGAGAACCCGCACTGCCGGGCCTCCAGATCCACCACCTGGCGCGTCTTGCGGTCGTAGGCCCGTACGCACCAGATGGTCTGCGCCACCTCCTGGCCGTAGGCGCCGACGTTCTGGATCGGGGTGGATCCCACCAGACCGGGGATGCCCGACATGCACTCGATGCCCGCCCACCCCTCGGCGACCGCGCGAGCCACCAGTGGGTCCCAGTCCTCGCCCGCCTCGACCGTGACCAGCACCTGCTCGCCGTCGCGGGAGACCGAGACGCCCAGGTTGGCCACCCGGATGACCAGGCCGTCGAAGCCCTCGTCCGCGACCACCACGTTGCTGCCGCCGCCGAGGATCAGCGTGGGCCGCGACTCCCGGTCCGCCGCCGCCACCAGGGAGACCAACTGCTCCGCCGAGTCGGCTTGGGCGAACTCGGCGGCGGGGCCGCCCAGGCCGAGCGTGGTGTAAGGCGCGAGCATCTCCATGGGCACCAGCTTAGGAGGTGTCACCGCATCGGCAGCACCCTGTCATGATTCCGCCCGGCCTATTCGGGGGCGGCGCCGTGGTCACGTGCTTCGGGGACAGCGCCGTACTCGCGTGATCCGGGGGCGGCGCCGTGGTCACGTGCTTCGGGGACGGCGCCGTGCTCGTGTGGACCGCGCACCGGCAGGCGCTCCTCGGGTACCACGAGTTCGCCGCGCAGGGCCAGGGAGAAGTCCAGGTCGGCGTCGCGGGCATCGCGGGCCTGCTCCGGGAAGGCGGCCAGGGCGGCCGACCTGCGGACCGCCATCAGGTCACCGCGGAGCGCGCGCACCCGGCCCGGCCCCGCCTGCCGCCACCCCTCGCCGGACTCGGCCGGCTCCAGCCCCTGCCGGCCGGCGGCCACCGCCCCCTCCTTGACCGCCGCGATCAGCGGGGTGAGCGCGTCGCCTTCGAGCACGAGGGAGGTGTCCATCAGGACGTGCACCTCGGCGGTGTCGAGGTGGAGCAGCTTGACCCGGGCGGCCCCCCACGTCGCGCCGCCACCCTTCCAGTCCGGCGTCTCGGCCACACGCCAGAGGCGGATCCGCTCCGGGTGGCGCTCGGCCAGCTCCGCCAGCACGTCCCCGGCGCCGTCGACGTTGCCCAGGTCGAGCGCCAGAATGGTGGCCCCGGTGCGCGCGACGAGCGACTCGACGCACGCCCGTACGTCCTGCGGCCGGCCGTCGACCACCAGGCCCACCGTGGCCGTCACGTCCTTGGTCGCCACGCGCTGCCGCTCGACGTTGACGCCCAGGGCGTCCATCCGGTTGGTGGCCAGCGCCCCGTCCCAGGCCCGCTGGGCGTGCAGCATGTCGTCACCGGGCACCCCGTGCTGACCAGGGTCACCGGAGAAGCCGAACTCAGCCGCCGGGTTCCCACGAGCGCCCCCGCCCTTGACCCCACCCGTACCGACCCCGGTCGCCGGCCCGACAGCACCACCCGCCGCGCCGCTCGCCGAACCACCCGCCGCGCCGTTCGCCGTATCGCCCGCCGCGCCGTTCGCCGTGTCGCCCGCCGAACCACCCCCCGTACTGCCCGCTGCGCCGCTCGCCGGGCTGCCCGTCGTGTCGCGGCCCGTGCCGGTGGTGCCGGCCACCTCGTCGAGCCGGGGCGGACGGAGGTGGCCGGGCGGGCGGTCGTCGGTCACGGCGGAAACTGGGATGGACGCCACGGTCGGCCAAATGGTGACATGCGGGGATTCATTCATGACCTCACGGGTACCCGAGAGCCGCCCGCCCTATCATCAGGCGAGCTGCACCACCGCGCGCGCCCTGGACAGCACCTCGGCGTCGCCCGCCCGAGCCGTCAGCTCCACCACCACCCGCCGGTCAGCGAGCTTCTCCTCCACGACGCCGCTGACCGTGATCGTGGCGCCCTGGTCGTCGTCGGGCACGACCACCATCGAGGAGAACCGCACCCCGTAGTCGACCACCGCGCCCGGATCCCCGGCCCAGTCGGTGACGAACCGGCCGGCCTGGGCCATCGTGAACATGCCGTGCGCGATGACGTCGGGCAGTCCGACCATCTTGGCGAACCGCTCGTTCCAGTGGATCTGGTTGAAGTCGCCGGACGCGCCCGCGTACATCACCAGGTTCAGCCTGCGCACGCTGTAGTCCACGGCGGGAATCACCTGGCCGACCTCGACCTCGTCGTACTTCACCGTCGCTGTCATCTCAGGCCGCCCCGCCCCGCTCGATGATCGTGTTGTACGTGGTGCAGACCGGCTCGCCGGCGACCGTGGTGACCTCGCTCCTGATCGTCAGCAGCTCGTTGCGGCCGGCGCTGCGGATCTCGGTGATGGTGGCGGTGCTGACGAGCTCGTCACCGGCGTAGACCGGACGCGCGTACTCGAAGCGCTGCTCGCCGTGGACCACCATGGCGAAGTTCAGGCCCAGGTCGGGGTCGGCCAGCGCGCCGCCGCCGCTCTGCAGGCTGAACACGATGGGGAAGGTCGGCGGTGCGACCACGTCCGGGTGCCCGGCGGC
Organism: Nonomuraea glycinis; assembly: GCF_035920485.1. Classification (GTDB taxonomy): domain Bacteria; phylum Actinomycetota; class Actinomycetes; order Streptosporangiales; family Streptosporangiaceae; genus Nonomuraea; species Nonomuraea glycinis. The sequence continues at coordinate 3,682,527 of NZ_CP109166.1, read as the reverse complement.
CCGCGCCGCCTCCCGGTCGCGGTAGATCGGATTGCTGTCGCCGATAGCGGCCGCGAACTCCTTGATCTTCACCCGACTGACCTCGTACGGGCTGCCTGAGGGGTAACTGCGTCCCACGAAGTCACGGTTCAAGGCCATCAGTGCTCCTCGCATGTCTCAACGAACGCGATGTGAGCCAGACGCTAACAGAACAAGATTCGGCTGTCGCCGGGATGGCCGTCTTTTTGCCGCCGCGAGATCGGGCGTATGCGGACACGACAAACCGGCGTCCTGTTCAACAGGACGCCGGTCTGTCAAAAGATGGCAGGGGTGCTGCCCGGCGAGACTAGCGGGTCTCGCGGTGCGCGCGGTGGCAGCGGCAGTTGGGGCAGTACTTCTTCAGCTCAAGCCGATCCGGGTCATTGCGCCGGTTCTTCCGCGTGATGTAGTTGCGGTGCTTGCACTCCTGGCAGGCCAGCGTGATCTTCGGCCTAACGTCGGTGGCAGCCACTTGGGAGTGCCTTTCTACGTTTGAGACTGGGACATGCCCATACCCAGGTCACAGGACCTGGGATTGGGCAGTAGCGGAGGCCGGACTTGAACCGGCGACACAACGATTATGAGCCGTTTGCTCTGCCTGACTGAGCTACTCCGCCTTGAGCCGAAAACGACCGGCCCCGTAGAGGATACCCGACCCGAGGAGCACCTTCGTAACTCGCCTGACCGGGCAGGGTGTTCCCAGTATGCCCCAGGAACCTCCGCCAACTGAAATCGTAAAAGCAAAAGCCTCACCTACCGGTGAGGCTCGACACCTCTGCGGCCCCCGAACGGAATCGAACCGCTGACCTTCTCCGCACCGTGGAGATCCAGCGTCCCCGCAACCCGGGGATCATCGCGACGGCTAGAACCAGCCTAGCAGCGCGTCACAACGCGTGCGAACAGGCGCACGGTGACCATGAGCGCGGTCGCCCCGCGAAACGGCGAACGCCCGGCTCCAAGGAATCTTGGACCGGGCGTTTTTCCTGTTCAGAATGGGAGCCCCCAAACGGAATCGAACCGTTGACCTTCTCCTTACCATGGAGACGCTCTGCCGACTGAGCTATAGGGGCCTGTCCGCGCTGCGGACAGGTGTAACCATACACGGCGCTCAGCGATGATGCGAACTCGTTCGCACCCTCGCCGGCTCCGTGGCGGCGGGCCTGGACGGGAACGCGATCACCTCGCAGAGTTCGGCCAGATCGACGTGCCTGGCGACCTCCTCCACCGAGGCGCAGTCGGCGACGAGCCGCCCGTGCCGGCGCACCCGCAGCACCTGCCGCCCGGCCCGTGTGGCGAGCACGATCTCGCACCCGTCGCTACCTACCCATCGCCTGTCCATACCGGCACACAGTAGCTTCCGGGTCTCTCATTTTTCATCAGGTCACATGCGTTACAGGTCATACCGGGTCGGTCTCAGTAGCGGTAGAACCCGAGGAAGCCCTTCACCCGGTCGATGTCGTCGACCCGCACCACGGCCCCGGTCTCCGGCGCGTTCATCATCCGGCCGCCTCCCAGATAGATGCCCACATGGCGGGTCTTCTTCCGATTTTTCCCGAAATAGACCAGGTCACCGGGCAGGGGGGAGCTTACCCGGCGCATCCTGCGCAGGTGGTCGTCGGTGTTGCCGGGCCCGAGCACGTCCGCGCCGTGCGCCAGCGCGTACACCCATCGCGTGAACCCCGAGCAGTCCAGCCCGCGCGTCCGCGCCGCCGGGCAGGGTTTGATCTTCCCGGCATAACCCAGGCAGGTGCCCTTGGACGGACCGGGCCGCTCGGCGTGGCCGCCGCCCCAGGAGTAGACGATCTCGCGCTCCTGGATCTCGTACGCGATCGCCACGATCTCCGGCAGCACGTATCGCACGAGCGGCGCGGAAGCCGTGGCGCCCAGTAAGACGAGCATGACGGCCACCGCCGCCCAGCGCCTTCCGGACACCCCCGGCCCCCTCACACGTATGGGCTCGTCGGTTTCATCCTGCCTTGCCGATCCAGCGGGTGCTTTCCAGATAAATCAAGAATTTCCCGTACGTCACCTGAATCCGCACTTCGGAGGCCGTGAAACGCCGCCGCGCCGGCACGTCGGCCACATGGCGTTTCCGCAGGTCAGCGCCGTATATGAATGTCACATTCGCGTTTGCCAAACCGGGTTTTCCCGGCTCAAGATGGTCCCGATCCTCAATCGAGCCCCCGACCTGGGGTTTCTTCGCCATGCCCGGAGGAGAACGACCATGATCCACGCCCGGGGACTGACCCGAGTCTTCACCATGAAAAAGGCGCGCGTCGAGGCGGTGCGCGGCATCGACCTCGATGTGGAGGCCGGACAACTCGTCGCCTTTCTCGGCCCGAACGGCGCCGGGAAATCCACCACGCTGCGCATGCTCACCACCCTGCTGCCGCCGACCTCCGGCACCGCCACCGTGGCGGGCCGGGACGTGGCCCGCGACCCGGCCGGCGTGCGCGCCAGGATCGGCTACGTCGGCCAGAAGAACAGCGCGGGCGAGAACCACCGCGTCCGCGACGAGCTCGTCACCCAGGGCCGCTGCTACGGCCTGAGCACCTCGGAGGCCCGCGATCGCGCCGCCGAGCTGCTCGCCCTGCTCGATCTGGAGCCGCTGGCCGACCGCAAGCCCGGCACCCTGTCCGGCGGCCAGCGCCGCCGCCTGGACATCGCGCTCGGCCTCATCCACCGCCCCGCCCTGCTCTTCCTCGACGAGCCGTCGACCGGGCTCGACCCCAGGAGCCGCGCCGACATCTGGGCGCACATCCTCCGCCTGCGGGAGACGTACGGCACCACGCTTTTCCTGACCACCCACTACCTGGAGGAGGCCGACAGCATGGCCGAGCGGGTGATCATCATCGACAACGGGACGATCATCGCCGACGGCACGGCCGGGCAGCTCAAGAACGACCTGGCCGGCGACCACATCACGATCACCACGCACACCGAGCGGGACGCCGCCGAGGCGGCCAGGATCGCCGGGGCCACGGCGGACGGGCTGACCGTGACCTCCCGCGTGGCCGGCGCGGCCTCGGCCCTGCCCGAGCTCCTGCGGACGCTGGAGGCGGCCGGCGTCAAGGTCGCCACGGCCGAGACCACCCGCCCCACCCTCGACGACGTGTTCCTCGCTCTGACCGGGAGAAGCCTCAGCGATGACGACCTTCCTGCATGACACCACGACCATCTTCCGCCGCGAGTTCGTCCCCGTCGTGCGCGAGCCGCTCGGGCTGGTCTTCGAGATGGGGCAGCCGCTGCTGTTCCTGTTCCTGTTCGGGTCGCTGCTGGACGGCGCGGTGGGCGCGTCCTGGCAATGGTTCGTGCCCGGCATCCTCGTCATGATGTGCCTGACCGGCCCGCTGTCCTCCGGCTACAACCTGCTGGTGGAGCTGATCGGCGGCTCGATGGAGCGCCTGATGGTCACCCCGGTCGACCGGACCGCGCTGCTCATCGGCCGGGCGCTCAAGGAGATGACGATCCTGTTCGCCCAGGCCGTCCTGATCATCGTCCTGGCGCTCCCGCTCGGCTTCGAGCTCCACCTGGCCGGGGCCGTGGCGGGGGTGGCCCTGCTGGTCGTGTTCGGGGTCGGCCTGGGCTCGCTCTCCTTCGTGCTGGCCATGCGGTCGGCGCCCAGCGGGGAGCTGTTCTACGTCGTGACGCAGGGGCTGCTGTTCCCGCTGCTGCTGCTGTCGGGGGTGCTGCTGCCGACGGACTCGGGCCCCGCCTGGCTGCGCGTGGTGGGTGACGTCAACCCGGTCACCTACATCGTCGAGGCCCAGCGCGCCCTGTTCGCCGGCGACCTCACCGACGTCTCGGTCCTGTACGGCGCGGCTATGTCGTTCGCGGTGGCCGCCTTGGGCCTATGGCTGGGCAACCGGGCGATGCGCCGGGGCGTCTGACGCGGCGCAGGGTCAGACGGTGCGGGCGCGGTCGATGTCCGGGCCTCGGTAGGCGTGTTCGGGGATGCGGGACAGGGTGGACTCGTGCACCTGGGGGCCGAGGCCGTACAGCTTCTGGAAGCTCATGATCAACGGTCGCCACGCGTCCGGGTCGATGTGGTCGTCCTTGCCCTCGGCGCGGATCTCGTCGTGCACCCAGACCCGCTGCACCCGTACTTCGAAGGCCAGCACCCCGCCGTCGCCCACCGGATGGGACGCCTCCACGACGGCCTCCATACTCACCGGGCACTCGGCCACCCTGGGCGGCCGTACCGTCTGGCTCGGCACCGGCGTCAGCCCCGCCCGCCCGAACTTGCCCGGCACGAACCGGTAGCCGCGCTCGTGCTTGCCCGGCGGCACGGGGTCGGACCCGGTGGTCAGGGCCAGCTTGTCGACGGCGGGGGCGAGGGCGTCGGAAGGCAGGTTGAGCACGCACTCGCGGGTCCTGAGCAGGTTCTGGGCGGTCTTGGACCGGCCGCCCAGCCCCAGCATGGCGCGCCAGCCGAGCCAGAAGGCCGACGACATGGGGGCCAGATTGGGCGTCCCGTTCTCGTTCATGGTGGAGATCAGGACGACCGGGGTGCCGAAATAGAGAATGGCCGGCTCGATACGGGTGTGCTTGTCAGTAAGTGTGGTCACGCTCCACTCTTTCGGCCCGTACCTGCCCATGCTGGCGGCATTCGGACACCGCGCGCTCCAACCTGGCCAACACCTCCCTTAACCGGTGTAACGTCACCAGTGAGCACAATGGAGGTCCGCTCATATGCAGCCACCGTTGGCCATCACCAGTGAACAGTTCGGTGACACGGCGATCGTCAGCCTCACCGGCGAACTCGACACCACCAAGTGCGCCCAAGTGGGCGAGGCCCTCTCCGCCCACCTGGCCGACGGCCGCCCCCATCTGATCATCGACACGACCGGCCTGACCTTCTGCGACTCGATGGGCCTGCGCACGATTCTGGAGTACGTGAACCGCGCCGCGAGGGCGGGCGGCTGGATGCGGCTGGCAGGTGTGCAGGGCGTCCTGAAGCGGCTTCTGGAGGTCACCGGCGTGGCCGGCGCCATCCCGATCGACCCCGACGTCCCGACGGCCATGCAGGCCCGCATCCGCGAAGCGGGGCACGGAAGCACCTCTGTGTGACCCCGCACACATTCGCATATACGTGGATTTGTACACAGAGCACCCGGATTCACGCCCGTAACGTCTGGCACGTCGGACAAACCGTCGGACGAAAGTCGAACGAAAAGGCAGTGGTCCTGATGAGCACTCTCAACCAGGTAGACAAGATCTCGTGGCGGCGGACGATGGGCCGGGTGGCCATCGGCGCGGCGACCGCGGCACTGGCCGTCACCGCCATGGGCGCGGTGCCCGCCTCGGCGAGCACCCCGTCCGCGGTCGAGTCCACCCACGCTGAGGTGTCGGCCAAGAAGTACTACTTCGCCGCCGGGCTTCTCGGCAGGAACGAGGTGCCGGAGCCGGGCAAGAAGGTCAACGACCGGGACGGCGTGGCGGTCGCGAAGTTCCGCATCCACGGCAACCGTTTCTACTACTTCGTCCAGTGGAAGAGGACCGGCAAGCCCACCGCCTTCCACATCCACAAGGGCCCGGCGGGCAAGAACGGCCCGGTCGTCATCGACCTGCTGTCCAACGGCAAGATCCACGGCAACACGAGCTTCGGCAGCGTCGTCGTCAAGGACAAGAACCTGCTGAAGGGGATCAAGAACAACCCGAAGAAGTGGTACGCCAACCTGCACACCGCGAAGTTCCCCGACGGCGCGGTCCGTGGCCAGCTGCACGGCGGCAAGCACTGGTAGTCGTCCCCCCGGCCCCGGCAGGTGATCCTGCCGGGGCTCGGCTCGTTTCCCCCGGGCGCCAGGCGTCCCGCATGCTCACCCAGGCGCCAGACGTCCCGCGTGCTCACCCGGGCGCCAGGCGTCCCGCATGCTCACCCGGGCGTCAGGCGTCCCGTGTGCGGAACACCGCGAACGCGAGGGCCAGCAGCACCACGGTGAAGGCGGCCAGCACCCCGAGCCCCGCCCACGGCGTCAGCCGCCCGGCGGCCTGAACGGTGGTGGTGACCTGGAGACCGGCCGAGATCGGCCAGTACGTCTGCAGCGCCTCCCCCGCCGGCTCGGGCATGAGCCGGGGCCCGATGATCGGGATGATGAAGTTGACCGCCACGAGCACGGTGACCGCGATCATCGTGCCGCGCAGCAGGCAGCCCAGCGCCACCCCCACCAAGCCCACCAGCGCCCAGATCAGCCCCATGCCGGCGACGGCCCGCAGCACGCCGGGCTGGCCCAGCGCCGCCGTGGGAGCGCCGGCGGCGCCGATGGCCGCCTGCCCGAGCAGGAACGAGGCGAAGCTCGCCACCTCACCCGCGACCAGGGCCAGGCCGGCGAACATGGCGACCTTGGCGGCCAGCAATCGCCCCCGCCGGGGCGTCACGGTCAGGCTCGTCCGGATCATCCCGGTGACGTACTCCGAGGTCACCACCAGCACGCCCAGCGTGCCGACCACGGTCTCGGCGAACAGGAAGCCGCCGTACATGCTGATGTAGGTGGCGTCGAAGACGCCGCCCGCCTGGTGCCCCTCGCCCGCGCGGTAGGCGGTGAGGGCGCCGAGCCCCACCATGAGCCCGACGGCGACCAGCAGGGTGGCGAGGTTCGACGGCACGGTGCGGAACTTGGTCCATTCGGCCCGGAAGGTGTTCATGCCGCCGCTCCCTGGAACTCGAGACTGTCGTGGGTCAGCCGCAGGTACGCCTCCTCAAGGGAGAGGCGTTGCGGGGTGAGCTCCGACAGCACCACCCCGGCCTCCAGCGCCACCCTGCCGATCTGCCTGGCGTCCAGCCCTGTGACGGCGAGCGCCCCGTCGGCGCCGGGCTCCACCTGCCCGCCCGCCTCGCCCAGGTGCCGGGCGAGCGTCTCCCGGTCGTCCGCGCGGACCAGCACGCCGGAGGTGTGCCGGACGAACTCCCGCATCCCCACGTCCGCGATCAGCCTGCCCCTGCCGATGACGACGAGATGGTCGGCAGTCAGCGCCATCTCGCTCATCAGATGGCTGGAGACCAGCACGGTGCGGCCGTCATCGGCCAGCCCGCGCATCAGCTCCCTGATCCACTTGATGCCCTCGGGGTCCAGGCCGTTGACGGGCTCGTCGAACAGCAGCACCTTCGGGTCGCCGAGCAGCGCCGCCGCGATGCCGAGCCGCTGGCTCATCCCCAGGGAGAAGGTGCCGGACCGCTGCCGCGCCACCGAGTCCAGCCCGACCAGGCGCAGCACCTCGTCCACCCGCTCGGTGCGTAGGGCGTTGCTGTGGGCGAGCCAGAGCAGGTGGTCGCGGGCCGTACGCGAGCCGTGCACCGCGCGGGCGTCCAGGAGCGCGCCCACCTCGCGCATCGGCCACGGCGCGGCCACGTACGGGCGGTCGTTGACCCGCACGCTCCCCGCGTCCGGCCGGTCCAGCCCCAGGATCATCCGCATGGTCGTCGATTTGCCCGCCCCGTTGGGCCCGAGGAAGCCGGTGACCCGGCCCGGCTCGACGGTGAACGTCAGCCCGTCCACGGCCGTCCTGCCGCCGTAACGTTTGGTCAGTCCCGCGATCTCGATGCCTGTCATGCCTCGATGATCACCGGCGAGCGACCTTCCCGATATCCACCGATCGGTTGATACGGACAGCCTTATTGCCCCGCATTTCCCACAAATGGGAATTCACTTCATGTGCCTGGATGAAACGGTTGAAGGACTGATACGTGGCGCGTTCCCTTTCTCCGGTGAAGCGTTAGTCTCGAAATGTGCACCCCCCGTCACCACCCCGTACACTTTTTGTGATCATGCCTTTCGGGACGAGGACCCTTTCCTCCGGTTCCGAGCATGATTTCGATCGCTTCTACGTCGAGGTGCTGCGGCCGATCGCGCAGACGGCCAGGTGGGCCGTGCTGCGCGCGGACGAGCTCGCCGAGCAGGGCACCATCGTCAACCAGGCGTTCCGGCACCTCCAGTCGGCCGATCTGGTCGTCGCCGACCTCAGCGCGCCCAACGGCAACGTCTATTACGAGCTGGGCATCCGGCACGCCATCTCGCCAGGTAAGACGATCCTGGTCGCGGCACGCGGCACGGAGCTGCCGTTCGACCTGGCGGGCCAGCGGGTGCTCTTCTACGACCTCGACTTCACGGCCGACACCCGCTTCCACACGCTCTACGCCCGAGCGCTCAACGGCGAGCCGAACCTCGACGCGAACCCGGTCAGGTCGGCCCTGACCAAGCTCGGCCTGCACTCCGATCCGGAGACCGATCACGTCGCCTTCCAGCAGGAGCTCAACCTCAAGATCGATCGAGCCCGGAACGTCGAGCAGCTGGTCGCGGTCTGGCACTGGGCCCGGCAGTTCGAGAGCCTGCCCATCAGCAGCCTGTTGTCCCTGGGCTATCGGCTCGCCGAGGCCGGCGACTACGCCAACGCCGTGCACGCGCTGGACGTGGCGTTCCCGACGGCCGCCCAGGATTACGAGGTGCACCGGCAGCGCGGCTTCTACCTGCGCAAGCTGGGCCGGCTGGAGGAGGCCGAGGCGGCGCTGACCAGGGCCAACGAGCTCAACCCCTCCGACCCCGAGACCCTGGGCATGCTCGGCGGCGCACTGAAACGGCAGCGGCGCTACACCGAGGCGCTGGAACGTTACGAAGCCGGCGCTCGGCTGTCCCCCACCAGCCTCTACCTGGCGGTCGCGCAGGCCGGCATGTCGATCATCGCCACGCCGCACGACCCCGAGCACGGCCTGACCCTCTACCGTGAGCTCCTGGCCAAGATCGAATCTGATCCCGGTTACGAGGTCGACTCCTGGGCCAACCTGGTCGCCGCCGAGGCCAGTTTCGTGCTCGGCCGGCTCGACAACGCCTATGCCCATGCCCGGGCCGGTGTGCGCCTGGGCGCCGGCCGGCTGGACCTGGAGTCGGCGACCGAGCAGATCAGGATGCTGGACGACGCCGGATTCCCGCTGCCGGACGCCCACAGCTTCGTCAGATGGCTGTCGCAGGGGGCCGCGGGCGCGATCCCCGCGAACGCCGGGCAGGCGGCACGGTTCCGGAAGCGCATCATCTTCCATCTCTCCGACGTGCACTTCGGCTCCTTCCTCAAGGAGGGGAAGAAGATCGACGCGCACCGCTTCCACGACAGCGAGAACACCAGCCGGCTGAGCCTGGAGCTGCAGGAGGAGTTCGACAAGGCCATGCAGCGGTCGGGGTGCGAGCCCGCCAACGCCACCATCGTGCTGTCCGGCGACTCCACCTACACCGCGAGCGAGGCGGAGTTCGACCTCGTCAGGGACTTCCTGAACGAGCTGTGCGGGTCCCTCGGGCTGGAGCCCCGGCAGGTGGTGGTCGTGCCGGGCAACCACGACATCGACTGGTTCCAGTCGGCCTCCAACTGGAGCCACCGATTCGACAACTACCTGGCCTTCGCGGTGAAGTTCTACGGCGAGCCCCTGTTCAGGGAGCTCTACCCGCTGGTCACCTGGGATCTGAAGATGCCGGGGAAGCGGCCGGCCCCCAACGAGCTGATCTACTACCGGGCCGACGACACCATCGCCTTCGTGGGCCTCAACTCGTGCGTCTTCGAGGACAACCAGAATCACTACGGCTTCATCGGCAAGCGCCAGCTCGACAACGTGAGCCGGGTGCTGGATATGAAGAAGGCGCCGGAGATCCGGATCGCGGTCATGCACCACCACCTGCACCCGTTCCCCGAGCCGCTGGAGACCAGGAAAGGCCATGACGTCACGCTGGACCTGTCGACGGTGCGCGACGCCGGCATGGTGGAGCAGCGCCTGGAGAAGCTGGGGTTCTCGCTCCTGCTGCACGGCCACAAGCACAAACCCCAACTCCGCGAGACCCTCGTACGGGACCCGCTGATCAGCTCGTCCACCACGGTGCGCCCGCTCATCGTCTCCGGCTGCGGCAGCACCGGGGTGAGCACGCACGGCCTGGAGCACAACCAGCCCAACCACTTCGCCATCCTGGAGCTGCTGCAGCCGACCCGTGCGCTCGGGGCCGACTTCGTCGCCGTCGAATGGCGCGAGCTGACCGTGGCGCCCGGCGCGGAGTGGGCCACCAAACAGCGCTGGACCCTCAAGGGGTGAGCGGAGCCATGGACAGGACCAGCCGTAATCTCGTTCCGGCGATGCTCGACGGGGCCCATGACGGGGAGCCTCTGCAACTGGCCACCGCCCTGTTCCGGCATGCCGAGCGCAACGCGCTGACCACGATCAACTGGTACCTCTGGAAGAAGACGATCAAGTCCCGCTGGTCGCGCTTCCTGCGGGCCTCGGCGATCGTGCTGGCCGTCGCCGGAGGCGTGACGCCCCTGCTGCACGCCGCGAGTCCGGGGCTCATCGCCTCCGGGTGGGGCTATGTGGCCTTGGCGCTCTCCGCCGGCTGCGTGCTCTTCGACCGCTACTTCGGCTACACCTCCTCGTGGATGCGCTACATGCGGGCGCAGGCCCGCCTGAACCGCGTCCTGGTCACGGCACAGGCGCAGTGGACCGCCGCGATGATCCGGTGCGCCCACGACGGCGCCCCGGCCGACGTGCTCATGCCCATCGTCCAGGACCTCATCAGGGGCACGGCCGAGACGATCGAGATGGAGACGGACGAGTGGGCTCGCGAGCTGACCGAGCAGTCGGAGCAGCTGCAGCGGACCACCGAGAGGGACGACAGGCAGCGGAAGTGACGCACGGTCAGGAGTCGACGTAGTCGACCTCCACGCAGACGTGTGCGGGCACGCCGAGATCGAGGACGGCCTTGAGCCAGGTGCGGTTGAGGTACACCGCGTTCGCGGGCAGGTCGATGGTGACCTTGGACGCCTCCGTGCCCGGCAGGGTGCCGCCCGGCTCGGTGGACCAGGCGGCGCCGCCCGAATCGGTGATCCGCACCGCTTCCGCCCCGGTGAGGGTCCGGATCAGTCTGGCCAGGCCGTCCAGGGTGCCGCGCGCCCGATGCAGGGACACGGCCTCCAGCACGAGATCGCGGCGCTGTTGAAGGGTCATGTGCTCGCTGAATCCGATGGCGACCCAACTGGCCAGCCACGGCAGGAAGTCCGGCGGCGTGCGGGCGGGGTCCAGGTAGCTGTCCAGGCAGTCCAGGGTGGTCAGGATCGGCGCGAGCACCTGGTCGAACGCCTCGGTCAACTGCTGGACCAGCGGGTCTTCGGCGTAGATGGCGGGCAGTTGCTCACCGAGCGGATGGGCGGTGGCCAGGCCCGTGACGGCGCTGCGCATGCTTCACGACTCCACTTTGATCTGGTGGCCGTACGAGAAGACCAGGGTGTCCGGTTCCAGGGTGATCTGCTGGACGGGCTCGCTACGCCGGCCGGTGACCGGATCGGCTTCGAACAGGAGGATCTGGTTGATCAGGTCGACGCCCTCCACCTGCTGGAGGATGGCGTGCACCTCGCCCGCCTGCACGGGGCGGCCGAACGGCCAGCCGGTGCCCCACTGTCCGCCGGTGACCGGGTTGAGATAGGAGTACAGCGCCGCCAGCGCCCGGGTGCGCACGTCGTCGTGGATCACGGCCGTGCCGGACCGGAGCACGGCAACGACCGTGACGCCCTGGTAGGAGGGCGGCTCGACGAGGACCCGCGCGCCCAGGCAGCGCCGCTCGTCCAGATAGCAGGCGATGCCACGAACCATCTCCTCCTTGGGCATCAGGTGCTCGAAGCCCTTCTCGGCCTCCGGCACGCGCGGCACGACGAGCACCCGTACCCCTTCGGAAGCGCCGCCGTCCGCGCGGGTGACGGGGATGCACTTGATCCGGGCCGCCGTCGGCGCCGCCTTCCGCGCGAGCGCCTCGTAGTCGTCGGCGCTGACGGCTCGATCCATGATCCGCAGCTCAAGCGGGCCCCGGATGGCGGCGTGGGCCACCGACTCGCCGTCCGCTCCGCCGACGGCGGGCCCCCGGTTGATGACGTCACGGACGAACGGCACCGGATCGCGGTGGGATGTCAGCACCCCGCGGGCCACGTTGCCCCGGCGTCCGCCGCCGGTGAGATAGGCGGGCACCGTGACGAGAGCGCCCTTCTCCGGCACGTCCCCGAAGAAGTTCATGCCACCGCCCTTCTCCCGCACCGCGGGGGGAAAGACGATCTCGCCCGTGAGCCGATCCACCACGAAGTGGCGGCTGCCGGCCGTGGTGGCGGCGAAGGAGTCCACCTCCGTCCACTCCTGCGGGCCACCACGCGCGAGCACCCGTACGACGAGCTTCTCGTCCGTGGCCACGATGGGCGGACGCTGGACGTTGAACCGCTGGCCCGGAACGCCCTCCGCCGTGCCGAGGACCTCGTCCTGTACGAGGTCGGCGTCGCAGGCCTCGACCGACCCGCCGATAGTCGTCGCGGTCACCGCCAGGATGCGCGGCGTGGCGGAGTACGGCTCACCCTGCCTGGCCTCGACCACCCGGCACCGCAGCCAGCCGCCGAGGTCGTCCGCCACCACGGAGGCCACATGATCGCGTGGCACGTGCAGCCGCACGTCACCGTCCCTGGTCAGCCCGCCTGTCGTGTCCTTCTCCAGCTCGCAGACCGCCCAGCCGTCGCCCTTCCAGTACTGCCATTCGAGCGGCGGGTCGTCGGGGTCGATCCCCGCGCCGGCGACCGCGCAGTCGAACGAGAGCAGGACGACGCATCCGGGCACCGGGTTCGGGAACGCGAGGTACACCGCGTCGTTGCGGCGGGGCGGGTCGTTGAAGCAGTCCACCCCCGTCCCCTCCCGCAGCTCCTCGCCGCGGTCCACCGGCTGCGACTCGGCGGTTCCGGTGCAGAGGTGATCGAGCGAGCTCGGGACGATCACCAGGTCGCGCGTGGTCATGAAGACCACGGGCTCCTCCCCCTCCACGGGCACGGTCGACACCCGGGTGCCCTTCGGCACCGTGACCGGTTGCGCCCTGCTCGCCGCCAGGGTGAAGGTGAGGTCGCAGCTCGCCGGAGTCGGCGGGAACAGGCGCACCCCGAGAAGGTCCAGGAAGCGCATGTAGTGCAGGTCGGTGACCCGGTTCAGCCGGTAGATCAGCTGCTCCACCATGAAGGCGAACGTCTCGACGAGCGTGATGCCCGGATCGGAGACGTTGTGGTCGGTCCACTCGGGGCAACGCCGCTGGATCAGCGCCTTGGCCTCGTCCACCAGATCCTGGAAGCTGCGGTCGTCGAGTGCGGGAGCGGGAAGCACCATCATGCTCCTTCGTGCGGCGGAATGACGTAAAAGGGAAAGACGAGGTTGCGCGGGTCGTTCTCACCGCGCAGCGCGTAGCGGATGTCGATGAGCAGGATCCCTTCGTTCGCCTGCTCGAAGCCCACGTGCACGTCGACCAGGTCGATCCGCGGCTCCCAGCGCTCCAGCGCCAGGCGGACCTCGTACGCGATCAGCCCGGCCGTGCCGGCGTTGGCCGGCGCGAACACCAGATCATGGATGGCGCAGCCGAACTCGGGCCGCATCGGCCGCTCGCCGGGCGAGGTGCCGAGGATGAGCCGGACGCTCTCCACGATCTCCTGCTCGCCCTTGACCAGCGCGATCGATCCCGTCCGGTCGATCCGCGCCTTGAAGGCCCAGCCCGCGCCGATGAAGTCCTTGTTCATGGTCATCATCCGATCGACACCGTGGGACAACCAATGATGATCATGGCGCCGCAGCCGGCCCGGTCGCCGACGCGCGCGGCGGGCAGCCCGCCGATGAGCACGGTGGCGCTGCCGGGCCCGGCGATGGGCGTGGGCGGATGCGGGGTCGTGGGCGAGGGGAACGCGCAGGTGTGCAGGGTGGTCACCGTCGCGGCGGGCATGCCACCGATGAGCACCGTCGGCACCCCGGGCCCGGTGATGAACCCGGGATGATCGGTGGCGTCGCCCACCCGTGCCGCGAATGCCATCAGTTGATCCTCACCTGTATGCCCTGGATCGCCACGTCGGCCTGGCCGGTGACGGTGACCCGGGCGCCCTTCAGCTCCAGCGGCCCCATGCCGGCGTCGACGGTGATGCCGGCCGCGCTCTTGATCTCCAGTGGCCCGTTGGTCGCCTCCACGGTGACGCCGGCGGCCCCCTTGATCGTGACCGCGCCCGTCCGCGCGTCCAGCCGTACGGTCGACCGCTCGTCACCCGTGGCGAGCAGCACCCCGCCCCCGGCGGTGACCGAGTCGACGAGCTCCAGGCGGTGGCCGGTCCTGGACACCAGAGCCCGGACGTTCACCTGCCCGCTGACATCGTCGACAACCGGGGCCGACAGCTTCGGCACCGCGTCCCGCCCGTTGTAGAGCCCGCCGAGCACGTAAGGATGGTCGATGTCGCCGTTCTCGAAGCCGACGAGCACCTCGTCCCCGACCTCGACCGGCAGCACCGCCCCCCGATCGTCGCCGGCGCCCGCCACCATCACCCGCGCCCAGCCGCTGGTGTAGCCCGCGGCCAGCCACGGCATGCTCAGCCGCAGCCGGCCCTGGCCCGCCGGATCGTGCACGTCGCTGACGATCGCCGGGACCAGCCCCATCCGGCCGGGCGGCGATGGGCGGGGCGGACCGGCCGACACCGTGAACGCCGTGGTGTAGCCGGTGACCGCGGAGAAGACGTGCCGCGTCCCGGACAGCCGGTAGCGACCCTCGAAAGGCGTGCCGACGTTGACCAGCTTCATCAGAGTGCCCGCGCGCAGCTCGGGATCTCCCCGCACCACGCCCTCCAGGTCGGCCGCGCCGCCGCCCAGGTCGGTCGCCAGCGCCTTGGCCGCGGCCGACACCTCGGCCTGGGTGCGGTGCCGGCTGTCCCCCGCCAGCACGGACGGCGCCCCGAACCGGCCGCCCAGCGCGACCGGGTCGGCGCCCGGCGCCTCGGCGTCCGCGGCGGCGGGCGTGGCCACGGCCGTGATCTCCTGCTTGTTCTGGTAGTCCCAGCCGCGTACCTCGACCTCGGGCACCTGACCGCCCGCCGAGACGGTCGCCCGGAGCGACAGCAGCTCCCCGCCGGCCGCCACGGTGACCTCCGGCGACCCGCCGCGCGGCCCCGGCAGCCGGAACGACAGCTTCCCGTCGACGACCCGTACCCGCGCCCCGGTCCGCTGGGACAGGCGGGACAGGAACTCCCAGTCGCTGATGCCGTCCTGGTTGATCTGCGTGCCGGGCCGCCCGCCGAGACCGGGCAGCGCGTCGATCTCGCCCGGCTTCAGCCCGGCCCGCCGGGCCACCATGCTCACGATGTCAGCGACCGCCATATCCGGATATACGGCGACTCGTCGCCCTCTCATGAGCCGGTGCGCCTCGTCCATCCCGCGCACCTCCGAGAACGTCCCGTCGGCGCTCACGTCGAGGGCGACCGAGGTGACCTCGCCGTTCATCAGCGGGCGCGGCCCTCCCGGGGCGGAGGTCTGCACCCTGAGCCGGACCTTCGCCCCGATCGCGAAGCGGCCCTTGCCCAACGCCACACCGCCGTCGTCGCGGAAGCGCAGCACGAACACGCCGGGCAGGTGCCGGCTGTCCTCGACATATCCCGACGCGAGCAGCGCCGCGACGTCCTCCGGCAGCGGGCTGCCCTCGACCTCCACCACGAGCCCGCCCGTGAACAGCTCAGCGGCCACCGGTCAGCTCCTCGAACGCGGGAACCAGCAGCCGGGTGCCCGGCCGTACCCGCATCGGGTCGTCGATGCCGTTCGCCTCGGCCACCACCCGCCAGCGGCTCGGGTCGCCGTAGGCCCGGTACGCGACGGCCGCCAGCGTCTCACCGGCCACCAGCACATGGACATCGATGGTGGTGCGGGCGCCCGAGGTCGGATTCTGCCTGGGCGGGACCCCGGCGATCTCCTCCATCGTCACCGAACAGACCGCCCGGATCGGCAGGCCGCCCGGGGTGAACAGCGTGAACCTGGCCGTGACATTGCTGACGAACGCCGTGAAACCGTTCAGCAGTCCCCACCGCAGAACCACCCACGGCGGGCACGACTGCGCGCTGGCCAGCGTCTTGTCCGTGGGCACGACGCAGCTGAACAGCTTGTCCACGGCCTTGGCCACCTTGTCGTCCAAGGTGTCGGTCGCGTCGAAGAACATCTCCAGCGTCAGCTTGCACGGGTCCGGGCCCTGAAACTGCGGCACGCCGCTCCTGCGGGTGTTGCGTTGCGGGCTCCGCCGCCAGCGGGCCGCCTTGGTGAACGCCAGCTCGTTCGGATTGAACTGGAAACTGATGGTGTCGTAGCTCCTGCCCGGCTTGCCGATGCCGGTGCTCGGCGGATGCAGGAGCTCCAGGTAGGCCCGTTCCAGGCTGGTCGGCGGCCCCTGACCGGAGGCGGCGGACGGCGCGCTGGCCTCGAACACGAGCGGCGACGACACCGGTCAGCCTCCCCAGCCCGGACCGAAGAACCCGTGATGAGCCAGCTCCACCGTCTCCATGGCGGCCTCGGGCGTCATGGAGTCGAACCTCGGCCCCGTCCATCTGACCGGGACCACATCCCGCAGCCCCCAGCTCGTGATCAGCTCGCCCTGCAGGGTACGGGCCTCGATGGTCGCCGTCCGGCGCCGCATCCCGTGCACCGAGCCCGCGAACCACCTGGTCACGTCCCGGCTCGCGGCCGTGACCGGCCTGGACAGCCGCACGTTGGAGAACCTCACCCGCGTCGGCAGCTGCCAGACATGCCCGTTGTTGCCGCCCTCCACCCGCTGCTCCATCTCGACCTCGCAGCCGAGACCGTCACAGCTGTCGAACGTGCCCAGGTCATCGCCGTCGATCTTGAGGCTGTAACACACCGCGACCGCGGTCTCCTCGTCCGCCATCCCCGCCTACCCCCACAACCCCGGGTCCGCCGCGAGCCCCCGCCGCTCCCGCTCCAACCGGAACTCAGCCCTCAGCCTGCGCAGCAGCGCTTCATAAACCGTCTCCACCAACTCATCCACCCGCATCCCCCCACCCCACTCCCCCTGAACCGCCCGCACCCCGCAGTCCTCCACCCGCCCGCCCTCAGCCCCGCCTCCCCCGCCGAGCTCCTCAGACACCACCCCTTCCTCCTCACCTGGCGCCCTCTCCAACTCCCCCACGTCCCGCCACCCTCGCGCCCCGTCCTCCCGTACGGCCTGCGCCCTTGGTCGGTCTGCCACGGCCCACCCCTGGGGCTTTGCGGCCTGCGCCCTTGACCTTTCGGGCTCCCACACGGCTCGGGTGACCGGCACCCCGGTACCGTGCGCGGGGCCGGCGAACTGATCCACGGGGCCTTTCTGCGCGGACCCAGCCCGGTCGTACGCACGGATCGAATCCGCCGACGTGCGCGGCGACAGCAGCCCGGCAGCCATCGGCTCCGACCATGCCCGCTGCGGGCCGCCATCCGTCCTGGGGCTCCTGCTGTGATGCGCCGGGAAGGTCACCGTGAAGGAAGCCGTCTCGATCCGGCGCCCGCCCGAACCAAGCGTGGGGGACTCCCCGCGAACCCCTGAACCCGGAAAGGAAAGATCCAGCCCCAGGGCAAGATCCGACCCCGTGGAGCCCAGCCCTGCTACCTCACCCCCCGACCCCGAAGATGCGCCCCCTGCGGACACCGACCCCGGAGCCCCACCCCTCGGAAATGCCATCCCCGAAGACTCACTTACCGACCTTGGCGACTCGGGCACCGGAGGCCCCGCCGCTGGGCGGTCCGGCGTCGCAGAGTCTGCCCCTACGAGGGTGTGCGCTCTTGGAACGTCCACCCCTGAGGACTCCAGCCTGGATGAGTTCAGCTTTGGAAAGTCCGGCTGTGGTGTGCCCGGCCTGGGAGGAACCGCCCCTGGAGAACCCAGCGTCGGGGAGTCCGTCCTGGTGAGGTCCGGCCGGAGCGAGACCGCGCCAAGCGGGTCCGACCTGGATGCGTCCGACCAGACTGGAACCGACCCAGGTGGATCAGACCCAGGTGGATCAGACCTCGGTGAGACCGGCCTCGGCGGAACCGGCCTCGGTAGGTTCGAGAGGCGGAAGTCCTGCGGGGCGGTTTCTTGATCGGGGACTTCAGAGAGGCTCTTGGCGTCGATGGGGGTGCCCGCCAAGCGCTCTGCGATGGGTAGAGGCCGCTCGTCATCGGATGCACCCTGCGTTGACGCGAGCGGAGCCTGGTGTGCCGGTTCGGAGATGAGCGGCTCGCCCAAGCCCAGCGGACGGCGCCACCGGGGCGCGCCTGCGGTGGTCCGCGGAATGCCGACCACCTCCTCGGGCTGACCAGCCGCAGACGGCATCGGTGCGCCCGGACTTACCGCCGTTTGGGGATAGTCCGGACTTACCGTCGTATGGGGATAAGAAGGTGCCGAACCGGCTGCCTTAAGTCCGTCGGTGACCACCCGACCGCCAGTCGGTGCCACCCCGTCCCCTACCGCCTCACCGGCCGACGCCTCCTCCTTGTGGGCATGCCGGGCAAACGCTCCGGTGTCGATGCCGAGAGTGGGCACGGTGACGGTTTCGGCGAGGGCCTCCGCCTCAGCCTTCGCGACGGCCCCGACAGGGGTATTTGGCTGTACGGGATCAACGCTGGGCGGCGCAGGCCGTACAGGCTCGGGCTCCATCGCCAGAGACCACGGTGGAGCCGGCTGTACGGGATGCGGTGAAAGCTTGGGTGTGGAGGGCTGCGCGGGCGACGGCGGGTGGGTCGGTGGCGTGGAGGCGTAACGTGCCGAGCCGTCCCGCCAGGATGAGACAGCAGACGACGCTGCGCCCTCACGCTGGGAAGAAGCAGCCGACGGCGAAGCGACCGACTCAGCGGAGGAAGCAGACCGGGCCGGGGCAGCAGGCGGCGCGGGACCCTCAAGCGGGGTAGCGGCATCCGGCGACGAAGCGACTGACCCAGCGCGAGCGGCAAACCCAGAAGAGACGACAGGCAGCCCGGAACTCTCACGCCCGGCAGAGGCGACCGGCGGCGAAGCGACCGGCCCAGCAGGGGTGGCAAGCCGAGCAGGGATGACGGGCGACGCGGAAGTCTCACGCTCGGGTGGCGTGACCGGGGGCAGCGCAACTGAACGGGGGTGGGTGCGAGGCTCGGGAGGGGTGGCGGACGTTTCTGGGGTGAGAAGGGTGGCGGGTGGGGGGAAGGGGTTCGGGGGGAAGGCGGTTGTGTCGTGGATGAGGCCGGAGGGGGCTTCGGGGGTTACCTGGTGGGTCAGGGGGGCGAGGAAGGATGGGTTGTGCCAGGTGGTGAGGGACAGGGCGAAGTGGTCGTATGGGATCACTACCGGGTGGGGGGTGAGGATGCCGGTCATGGGGGGTAGTGAGCGCCATTCGGCCGGTGCAGCGGGTGTCGCCGGGCAGGGCGACGAGGCGGGTGTCGCTGGGGTGAGACGGCGGGCGTTGCGGCGGGGCCAGGGCCATCTCATCGGGGGCCGCCGAGCGCGTTGATCTCGGCGACGAACCGGCGGCGGTCGGCGTGCTCCAGGTCGAGGATGTCGTCGAGGCCCCAGTGGAAGTGGTACGCGACGTATGCGACCTCCCCGTAGAGGCGATCCGTCGCGTAGGTCATGATTCCCCCAGGCGGCTGCCCGAGAGGTCGACGTCGAACTTGTGCCCGCAGTCGGGGCAGGCCACGGCCGCGCGCGCGTGCCCCTCGCTGTTGACCCGGCGGTAGAGGTCCTGGAGGAAGGCCAGGTCGGTGGCGAAGAAATCCTCGACGATCCCGGCGTGGACATCGGTGATGCCGCCCAGCCGGGTGATCACCCGGCCGAGGAGCACCACGGTGAGGTAGGCGGCGTTCTCGCGTACTCGATCATCTCGAAGCGGGACGAGTTCGTCGCGAGCGGTGGCCAGGCGCATGATGCCGTCGCGGTGCAGGGTGCCGGATTCGTCGAGGTAGCCGCGGGGCAGCCGGAAGGCGAATTCGGTGCGCAGCGGCGGCTCCCCGGCAGAAGCGGGGGACGGCTCCCCGGCGGAAGCCGAGCGCGGCGCCGCGGCCATCGATCGGCGCATCCCTACTCGACTTCCAGCTGTTCGTACGTGACGACCAGGGTCTCGGTGAGCACGTTGGTGTCGCCCGCCTTCATGGTGCTGATCTCCAAGCTCTTCGGCCAGGCGTTGGTCAGCTTGTAGCGCTTGATCGGATTGTTCTCGAAGTCGTAGACGATGATCGCGCCGCCCTTCCGGGCGCTGGTCATCCGGCCGAACCGCGCCTCCTTGGCCCACTTCTCGAAGCTCTGGTCGGCGGTCAGGCCACGGACGAGCGTCACCTCGCCGGCCCTGGGACGGCCGGGCAGTTTCTTGACGACGTACTTGCCGTCACCGGTGTTCTGCCGCAGCTCGATGACGTCCTGTTCCATCTTGAGGCCGGAGACCTCGCTGATCTGTTTGATGGTGATGCCGTCGACCTCGAGGCCGAAGGAGTGGGCGACCACGGTGTCGAGGTCGGGAAGTGCCATGTGCGATCTCCTGCGTTATTCGCTGACGAGGCTGACGCCGCTCGCCATCTGGGCTACCTGGAAGACGACGAACTCGGCCGGTTTCACCGGTGCGACGCCGATCTCGCACACGACCATGCCTTGCTCGATGCTCTCGGCGGGGTTGGTGTCGCGATCGCACTTGACGTAGAAGGCCTCGTCGGGGGTGAGGCCGAACAGCGCGCCTCGATGCCATTCCATGACGAGGAAGGCGGAGATGGTGCGGCGGATCCTGGCCCAGAGGGCGTCGTCGTTGGGCTCGAAGACCACCCACTGGGTGCCGTTCAGGATCGATTCCTGCAAGTAGTTGAACAGGCGCCGGACGTTCAGGTACTTCCATTGTTCGGAGCTCAGGGTGCGCGCCCCCCATACCCGGATCCCACGGCCCGGCATGACCCGAATGCAGTTCACGTTCGCTGGGTTGATGTCATTCTGTTCACCCAACGTGAGCTGGGTCTCCAGGGCGATCGCACCGCGGACCACTTCGTTGGCCGGAGCCTTGTGCACGCCACGGGTGGCGTCGCTCCGGGCCCAGATGCCGGCCATGTGGCCACTCGGCGGGATACGGATCTCACCTTTGCCGTCCGGATTGGCGACTTTGAGCCACGGGTAATAGAGGGTGGCGTACTCACTGTCCCCCAGGCCTATCCTCCAGGCCTTGATGTCATCCGCGGACAGCCCCGGCGGTGGGTCGAGGATCGCCATCCTGTCCTTCAGATTCGCGCAGTGAGCGATGAGGGCTCCCTGTACGCCCTTGACTCCGGCCTCGTCGATGGCGTTTCGTTCGAGGGCACTCATCAGGTCGGGGATCGCGATCATGGTCACTTCGTCGACCGCTTCGAGCCCGCCCAATCCGCGGCGATCACGGGCACTGCCGACATACATATCCGGTGTCATCTGGGCGGGCAGCGCCGGGGCCGGCGCCGGCTCCAGCTCCGCATCAGACTTCGGCTCCAGCTCCGCCACCTGCAACGTGACGGTCTGCGGCGCCGGTTTCACCGGGTCCTTCCCCGGCATCAGTTCAACCGTGACCAGCTTCGAGTTCCCCTTCGCGACATCACCGACGAAGTCCTTGGCAGCGCCTTTCAGCGAAATCTCGATCGGTTCGGTGATGTTGCCGCGCTTGACCGTCAGCGTGAACCGATCCTCTGGCGGACGCTCGCCCTCCGGGGTCGGCACTTCTGTGACCTCGGCGGTGATGGCGCGCCCTCCCGGCGCCGATTGCTTGGCGATGATCCGGAAGGGGCCGAGAATCGCCTGCGCCTTCGGGGCGGGCGCAGCCGCCGGCTCCGCCGACTGCGCGCCGTCGGCGCCGAGGCGGATCACGTAGCAGGCGCTGCCGCCGTTGAGGAAGTAGCCGTAGACGGCTTGTGGCAGGTAGCAGCCCTCGGCGAACCCACCGAACCGGTCGACATACTGGTTCCAACTCGTGACCAGTATCGGATCACCGGGGCCTGGTTTCACCGCGAATCCGATGAACGCTGCCACGGCCGTACCGACGCCCTCGATCGGCACAGATCCGGGGGGCTTTTCTCTCCAATAGACGCCCGGCGAATTCATCGGCTCACTCATCGGCCCCTCCTCGGCTGCCTGGTCATCCAGGTTCTTCCCGGTTCGCCGGTGCCGTGGCAGCGTCATCGGGCGACCGTGGAGGCGAAGCCGACCACCCCTTCGGGCGGCTATTCGGGCGGAGGGAGGACCGTGTCGATCAGGTAGACGTTCGCGTTGGCCGTCTGGATGTTCGAGCACAGCACCTTGGCGGTGCCGTTCAGGGTGATCTTGCCGTTGACGTTCTTGGCCTCGAGGTCGCCGCCCTGCTTCGTCCGCAGGGAGGCGTCGGTGAGGTCGGCCGGGGTCTTACGGCCGTTGACCACGGTGTAGGCGAGGAACGAGATGAGAGCCTCCTTGTCGGCGAACAGGTCCTCGGTCTCGCTCCCCCCGTACGTGTCGAAGGCTTTGTTCACCGGGACGAAGACGGTGATGTCGTTCTCGTCGTTGAACTTGGCGGTGAAATCGGCCTTCTCGATGGCCGACACGAAGGTCGACGCTTTGGGGATGTCGGCCAGGGCCGTGGCCACCCGCTGATTCGCCAGCGCGGCGCTGCTGCCGGGCCCCGACGACGGAAGCAGGTCGCAGGTCTGGGCGTGCCGGGGCGGGGCCGGCCGCTGCGTCGGGGTGGTGGGAGTCGGGGTGGTCGGCGTCGGGGTGGGCGTCTCAGGCACTGGAGTTGTTCCGTTCTCCTCCGGAGACGGGGTGCCCCAGCCGGGCTCCGGTTCGTGATCGGCCTCAGGCGTCGGTTCCTGATCGGGCCAAGGCTGTGGCTCCCCGCTCGGCGAGCCGCCGTCGGGTGAGGGTGCGGGAGCGGGCGGTGACGCGGAGACGAGGGCCGCCGCCAAGCAGATGGACGAGAAGATAGCCCTGTGGTCCATGGGTCGATGCCTCCCGAAACGAGACGTCAACCCGAGGCTGCCACCGGGAGTGAAGCCGCCACCAGTGCGCGACAGGCCACCGCGAGGGCGGGAAAGGCCGCCCTCCGGGCTGCCCGAACGGGCGGAGCTCATTGTCTGCGTTCGACGACCAGGTAGTCGAAACCCACGGCCGGTCCGGTGAACGCCGAGACGGTGAACCCGTCACCATCCTGATCGTCCACGTACACGGCCGGGGCGGCGGCGCCGGACAGCCCGCTGTGCGTGACGTCCGTGGTGAGCAGGACGACGCCGGAGTCGGCAGAGGCGTCGATCCGCGCCGGATCCCCGGACGTGGTGGTGCCCGCCCCGGCCACCGAGGAGTCGTCGGAGTCGATGACGACCCAGTTGAACCCGATCTCCATGGGCGCCGGCACCAGGTCGAGGGTGGCCACCGTGAACCCGCCGTCCTCCTTCGTGTCCACCCTGAGCCCGGCGACGTGATCCGCCGGCAGCCCGTCCACCTCCACCGTCAGCAGGATCACCGACTCGCTCGTGGCCGTGCCCGCCGGGATGCTCACCTGGCGCTCGCCCGGCTGGATGCTCCCGGAACCGGCCTCGTAGGGCCTGCCGTTGAGCGTTCCCTTGGGGTCCCGCACGATGAGGTAGTTGAACCCCATCCCGGCGACGTTCGACTCGTCGAGCCCCTGCACCGAGAAGGTGTTCCAGCCACGGCGGGTCACGCCCACGGCCCCGGTGAACGGCAGCCAGCCGGGCTCCGCCTCGGCCCAGGACCCCTGGGACAGATCGGGGGTGAGGAAGATCTTCGCCTCGTCCGGAAGTGTGGACGTCTCGACGGAGGTGTACCCGTCGGTCAGCGTGCCACTTCCCGCCAGGTAGGTCTCCCGGTCCAGGACGGCTTGCTCCTGCTCGCCGCGCCACGCGTTGAAGGCGACGGCGGCGACCAGAGCCAGCACGACGACCGCGACGACCGCCTTCAGCGGCCACGACATGGCCAGCGGCAGCACCGTCCTGGTTCCGTCGGCCCGGATCGTCTTCCCGCCGTCGTCGACGTCCACCTTCGCGGCGAAGGGGATCTGGCGGGCCGGTCCGGTGAGGCCGGGTCTCGCCCAGACACGCAGGGCCAGCTCCGTGCGCCCGGGGGCGATCAGCAGCCCCGGCGCCGGCCGGGAGAACCGCAGCTCGTTCTCGGCATCCTCCGCACGGACCCGTACCCGATGGGTCAGATTGCCCTGGTTGGCGAACACCACCATGTGCTGGGTCATCCACCACCCCCGGGAGTCCTTCGGGGACAGCTCGACGGAGAGGTCGTCGAACCCGGCCACCACGCAGTAGCCCTCCGCCGCGGCCGTGATGCCGGAGCTGACCTGCGAACGAGCCCGTACGGTGAAGCTCGCCGCTCCCGCCGGCACGGACGAGGAGCGCGGCGGGGCGAAGGTGACCACGCATTCGGCCGCCTCGTCCGGCTGGATCACGAGCTCCTCGGGCACGACCGTCGCGTACGATGCCGCGCCGCCCTCGACCGTGACCTTGGCCCGCTCCACCCGGGTGCCCTTGTTGCGCACGGTCACGGTCGTGGTGACCAGCTCGCCGGGCGCGCAGGCGAGAGAGCTGTCGGAGAGGCCGACGGCCAGCTCGGCGTGCTGCTCCTGGGGCGGCGGCTCGGCGCGCTGCGGCCGCCGGGTGTCGTCCTCGGGGTCATGCCGCTCCCAGGCGAGGTACTCCCCGCACACGACGCAGAACCTGGTGCCGTCCGGATTCTCGTCGCCGCACTTCGGACAGGTGATGCTCATCCAGAACCTCCGGTGCGGTGGCTGTCGGCGCGCAGGGCCAGCGGCTTGGTGACCGGTGGCGACACGGGCGCGGGAGGCTCCGGCATGATCGGAGCACTGATCACGACGTTGACGAACGGTCGCAGCCCCACGCCCGACGCCACCAGCGCCGTCGCGAGGTCTCGATCGTCCGGCGGCGGTACGGCGGCCGCCATCGGGACCGGCAGCCCGAGCTCCGCCAGCGAGCCCGTCAACCGATCGGCGGGGATGGTGTCCTGCGCGAGCAACGCCCGCAGGGTCGCGTCCAGGAGCCGGTGCTCCTCCTCCAGCTCCGGCGCCGACACCGTGACCAGGTACGACAGGCGTACATAGCGGGGAGGGCCGTGCCTGGCCGTCAACGTGCCGTCGGCGTCGTACTCGTTGACCGTGCCCTGCCGGCGCGTGCCCGGGTCCTCGCGGATGTCGTACAGCTGCAGGTGGACCGTCGCGGCGGTCGGCTCCACGCCGGGTGCGGCGAGGGAGATTTGCGTCTTCGAGCGCTGCACCACCCTGCGGCGGATCAGCTCCTCCAGCGCCCGGTCGACCTCGCCGATGACGCCGCCCGCCGCTGTCACAGCAGCCCGTTGCGCAGCGCGTAGGCGACCGCGTGGGCCCGGTTGCGCAGGTGGAGCCGGGTGGTGATGTCATGCAGGACGGTCTTCACCGTACGCTGCGAGTAGGACAGGGCGGCGGCGATCTCCGCGGTGTCACACCCTTCGGCGATCAGCCGCAGCACCTGGACCTCCCGCTCGGCCAGGCCGGCGAAGGTCAGCCCGCGCGGCCCGAGCATCTCGCCCTGCACCCGGCTGACCTGGGTGAGCAACCGCCCGAGCAGATCCGGCGGCATGACACCCGCGCCGGAGGTGGCCGACTGGATCGCCGCGACGAGTCGTTCCGGGCTGGCCTCGGCACGCCGTACGACACCCGACACGCCGATCTCCACGATGGCGAGCAGCCCGCTGTCGTCCACGGTCCCCGCGACGACCACCAGCCGCAGGTCTCCATGACAGCGCAGCGTCCGCAGCACGCCCAGCGTGTCGGCGCACACGCCGTCGGCCACCACCAGCGCGACCTGCGCCTTCTCCGGGGTGTCCGTCTCCAGGAGCTCGACCTCGGGCCGCTGCTTGAGCTGGCTCAGCACGCCTGCGCGGGAGATGGGGTCGTGAGCCTTCACGACTACCTGGATCCGCTCCATTCCATCTCCGTTCGACTCCGCTCTGGCGCCGGCAACTCCGAAAATCGCACAGAGAGCGGGCGAGACGCGGACACCACATCCTGGAAACAAGCAAAAAATGAGACAACGCAGCTTTGCCCCGCCCGCCGGAGCTTGGGGATGTTGCCGCCGTTATGGGGTTCTGGCACCTTGTTCGGCATGCCCGCCGATGCGCCCCCGGAGCCCGCCCACCGTCCATCGGCCCTTCGGACGGCCGGCCGCGTGTCCCGGACGGCCGGCTACGTCCTCGCCCTCGTCGTCCACCTTCTCGCGCCGGCCTTCCTGGTCACCGGCGTCTACCTGATCGCCGGCCTGACCGTAGTCGGCGTCCTGTTCGGTCTGGTGGCGCTGGACCTGGCCTGGCTGCTGCGTCCCCGCCCGACCCCCTTCCCCGCCCCCGCCGTGGCCCTCACCCGCTCCGACGCCCCCCACCTGTACGCCCTCATCGACGGCATCGGCGAGGCCCTGGCGGCGCCCCGTACGGACCTGGTGGCCATCAGCGGCGAGGTCAACGCCTCGTTCCGCACCTACGGCCGGCGGCGCGACCGGCTGGTGGAGATCGGCTACCCGCTCTGGCTGATCCTCACCCCGGAGGAACGCGTCGCCCTGCTGGCCCACGAGATGGCCCACGCCAGGAACGGCGACGCCAGGCACGGCCTGGTGGTCGGCAGCGCCCTGCACTCGCTGCACGAGCTGCGCCTGGTCACCCACTTCGGGTGGCGTCCGGGCGACGGCGGATCGGATCTGATCACCAGATGCCTCCTGGCCCTGCTGGGCCTCCCCGTCCGCGCCCTGATCCTCCTGCTGGAGCTCCTCCTGAACCACTCCTCCCAGCAGGCCGAATACCGCGCCGACGAGATGCAGGCTCAGGTGGCCGGCGTCCCGGCCGCCGCCTCGCTCCTCGACGTCCTGTCCACCCGGGCCCCCTCCGTCCGCGACTTCCTCGGCTCCAGCGCCGTGGCCGTGGGCACGTGGGACCTGTGGACGGCCCTCCGGTCTCACCTGGACGCCATCCCTCCGGCCGAGCTCGACCGGCGTCGCGAGGCCGCCCAGGTCGAGAAGGCCCGGGTGGACACGACCCATCCGCCGACGCACCTTCGCATCCGACGCGTGCTGGCGCTGCCGTACCCGACACCCCAGGTGGCCGCTCCGGCGATGGAGGGGATCGAGGCGGAGCTGGAGCGGGCGGCCGGGCGCGTGGCGCGGAGCCTGCGGGAGGACGCCCAGTCGGCCCGCTATCGGTGACCGGGTCAGCTGAGGGTTTCGCCGCCGTCGACGGTGATGACCTGGCACCGCCGCCGAGAGACGGTGATCGGAGTCGTGCGCACCCTCGTCAGCTGAGCGACCGCGTCAGTCCAGGCAGAACTCGTTGCCCTCGGGGTCGGTCATCACGATAAGGCCGGCGCTCAACGGCGGAGCGGGCTCGTCGCGCCGTACCCGCGTCGCACCCAGCGCGACGAGCCGGTCGCACTCGGCCTCCAGCGCCGCCATCCGCTCCTCCCCCTGCAGGCCGGGAGCCGCGCGGATGTCCAGGTGGACGCGGTTCTTGGCGACCTTGTCCTCCGGCACCCGCTGGAAGAACAGCCGGGGGCCCTGCCCGTCCGGGTCCTCGATGGCCGATCTGGTGTCGCGCTGCTCCTCCGGTACGCCGATCCGCGCGAGGAAGTCGTCCCATGCGGCCAGCGGGTCGGCGCCCTCGGGCAGGTCGACCCCGGGCGGGCCGGGGTGGACGTAACCGAGGACGTCGCGCCAGAAGGCCGACAGCGCCCGTGGGTCGTGGGCGTCGAAGGTGACCTGAAGGTGGCGGCTCATCGGGTCGCTCCGTTCGTGTGCAGGTAGAGGTCGCGCAGCAGGCAGACCTCGGACAGGTGGTGGATCAGCTCGCGGTGGATGTGCAGCACCAGATCGGCCATGGACGCCTCGGGGTAGGGCTCCTTCGGGCCGACCCGGGCGCGGAGCCCGGCCTCGCCGAGCCCCCGCACTCCGGCCAGCCAGCGGTCGAGCTGGGTCTCGAGCTGGTCGAGCGCGGTCGCCGCGGTGCCGGCGTACTCCCAGGTCTCGTACGAGGCCGCCGGCGCGCCGAAGTGGGCCGCGTTGCGCGCGGCCAGGACGCCGACGATGACGTGACCGAGCCGCCAGGCGATCGTGGTGAACGGCGAGGGGACCGGCTCGGGGAAGGCGTAGTCGACGGTGAAGTCCCCGGCGCCGCCCTGCATGGGCGCGGTCGAGGTGCCGCGGGGCCGCACGCTCCAGGCGTCCGGCACCGGCGACCAGAAGTACTCGTCGTCGGTGAGGCCGTCGAGCCGGACGCGAAGGTGATGGTTCCAGTGGAACTCAAGCTGCTCACGCAAGGTCTGGTTCCAGTCGAGTTCGTTCATGGGGCCAACCCTGACAGGCCAAGCGGACAGGATCGGTCCGCTATCTGGCAGAGTGGGTGCATGGGAGAGCCGCGCGGTGACGAGAGGGGCACGACGGAACGCGTGCTCTCGCTGCTCGGGCTGCTGCAGCAGCGCCAGATCTGGACCGGCCCCGAGCTCGCCGACCGGCTCGGGGTCACCCCGCGCACGGTACGGCGCGATGTCGAACGGCTGCGCGCGCTCGGCTACCCGGTGCATGCCAGCCAGGGGGTCGGCGGCGGCTACCAGCTCGGGCCGGGGCAGGACCTGCCGCCGCTGCTGCTCGACGACGCCGAGACGATCGCCACCGTGGTCTCGCTGCTCGCCGGCGCGGGTGGCGCGGTCGCCGGCGCCGGTGAGGCCGCGCTCCGGGCGCTGACCAAGCTCGACCGGGTGCTGCCCACCCGGCTACGGCACGAGGTGCGCGCCATCTCCGACTCGGTGGAGTCCTTCGGCGGCGGCCGGGCCCCGGTCGACCCCGAGGTGATCATGACACTGGCCCGAGCCTGCCGCGACGAGGTCGAGGCCGGCTTCGACTATCCGTCCGGCGGTGACCTACGACGGCGGCGGGTCGAGCCGTACCGCCTGGTCGCCTCCGACCGGCACTGGTACCTCCTCGCCTACGACCTCGATCGCGACGACTGGCGCAGCTTCCGCGTCGACCGGATGGCCGGCGTGTCCGCCCGCACCTGGCGCTTCCGCCCGCGCGAGGCGCCGGACGCGGCGGCGTACGTGCAGGAGGGCGTGGCGAGCCGGGTCTACCGGCACCAGGCGCGCTTCCTCGTGCACGCGCCGACCGACACGGTCCGCGCGCAGATTCCGGCGGCGGCGGCCGTCGTACGGCAGCGGGACGGCGAGGGCTGCGAGGTGCTCAGCGGCGCCGGCAATCTCGACTTCCTGCTCATGCACGTGGTCCTGCTGGGGCACGACTTCGAGGTGCTCGACCCGCCGGAGCTCAGGACGCGCTGCCGGGCGCTGGCGGAGCGGCTGCTGGCGGCCGGTGGGCACCCGGCGGAGGTCACCGGCGGCGGCCGACAGTGAGGACGGCCGACCAGTGGCGGGTGAGCCGTCCGTCCGGGCGTGCGGCCAGCAGGCGGCGTATCTCCCGGTAGAGATATGCGCGCTTGTCCGGCTCCATAGCGATATGGCCGGAGAACGTGTCGAGCAGCGCGAGGTAGCCGTCCGCCGTGTAGCGCAGCGCCCATACGTAAAGTTTCGTGCCGACCACCTCGAACCGGCCGGAGGCCTCGAACTCGGCGGCCATGGGATCGGGCTGCTCCTCGGGCGGCGGCCCCGGCCACGGGCCGTCATGACCTTCCCCGATCTCCACATAAGCCTTCTGGATCTCGGTGAAGAACGGGTCGAAGTCCGCCGGCATGGCGTGGTCGGCGTTCCACACGGCCAGGTGACCGCCCTCGGCGAGCAGGGCGGCCGCCTTGGCGTACTTGACCTCCGGGTCCACCCACTTCCAGGCCGTGGCCGCGTACAGGAGATCGAAGCGGGCGCCGGCCGGCGGCGCCCAGCTCTCGAACGACGACGCGACCACCGAGACGTCGGCGAATGCGCCGAGCCGGCGCCGCGCCTCCGCCGCCAGGGCCGCGCCGAGCTCGACCGCCGTGATCCGGAAACCCAGCCGCGCCAGCGGCAGCGTGGCCTTGCCCGGCCCGCAGCCGACTTCGAGCAGGTGCGCGGGTGGCGTCACCCCGGTGACCGCCAGCAGGTCGGAGTACAGCTCGGCCGGGTAGTCGGGGCGCGCGTCCTGATAGATGGCGGCGGCGCTGTCGAAGGTCACTCGCAACCGATGTTCCTGAGACATGCACCGATCCTGACATCCGGCCACGCTGCTCGGCCAAGGCCACGCTCCTCCGCCAAGGGCGCGCTCCTCGGCCAAGGGCACGCTCGACGGCTAAGGGCTCGTGAGGATGACGAGTCGCTGGGTGGCTCGGGTCATCGCGACGTAACGGTCGACGGCTCCCTCGATGCCCTCGCCGAACGTCTCCGGGTCGACGAGGACGACCAGGTCGAACTCGAGCCCCTTCGACAGCTCCGGGGTCAGCGACCGCACGCGGGACGTCGTACGGAAAGTGGGGTCGCCGATGACGCAGGCGATGCCGTCGGCGTGCGCGGCGAGCCAGGTGTCGAGGATCGAGCGCAGATCCTCGGTGGATCCGTGCACGACGGGGGCGTCGCCGCTGCGGATGGAGGTCGGCACGTTGGCGTCCGGGAGCACGGCCCGGATGACCGGCTCGGCCGCCGCCATGATCTGTTCCGGCGTCCGGTAGTTGATGCTCAGGGAGGCGAGCTCGACCCGGTCGAGCCCGATCCGCTTGAGGCGCTCCTGCCACGACTCGGTGAACCCGTGCCTGGCCTGGGCCCGGTCTCCGACGATGGTGAAGCTCCGCGACGGGCAGCGCAGCAGCAGCATCTGCCACTCCGCGTCGGTCAGCTCCTGCGCCTCGTCCACGACGACGTGCGCGAACGGGCCGGCGAGCACGTCCGGGTCGACCGTGGGCAGCTCGGACTCGTCGACCAGATTGCGCTGGAAGTCCTCCCGGCGCAGCTGCGTCACCAGGCCCTCGCCGTCGTCATCGGCCTCGATCAGGTTCTCGACGACCTGGGCCATGCGCTCGCGCTGGGCGGCGAGAGCGGCTTCCTGGCGGCGCTTGCGCCGCGACGCCTCCGGGTCCCCGAGCCGCTGCCGGGCCGCGTCCAGGAGCGGCAGGTCGGACACCGTCCAGGCCTGGGCGTCCGCACGCCGGAGCTTGCGCACCTCGTCGGGGCTGAGCCAGGGGGCGCACAACCGCAAGTAGGCGGGCACGGTCCACAGGTCTCCGACCAGGTCGGCCGCCTCGATCAGCGGCCACGCGCGGTTGAAGACGGTGAGCAGCTCCCGGTCCCGCAGCAGCGCCTTGCGGACCAGGTGGGCCGGGGCGTCCCCGTCATGCTTGTCCACCAGGATCGTGAGCAGCTCCGCCCAGATCTGGTCGCGCGCCTCGTTGTGCGGAGTGCCGGGGTCAGGCGCGTCGAACGCCTCCGCCCAGTCGTCGGCGGTCAGCCGGACACCGGACCAGGGGGTCGTGACCGTCATCCCGGTGGTGGGCGGGTTCTCGTAGAACCTGACGGCCGGCTCGATGGCCTTCACCAGGTCCGCGGACGACTTCAGGCGCGCCACGTCCGGGTCGGCCTCGACCGCCGCCGCGGCTCCCTCGGCGACCAGGTCCCGCAGCGTGCAGGTCTGCACGCCCTCCTCACCGAGGCTGGGCAGGACGTCGGCGACGTAGGCCAGGTAGGGCTGGTGCGGGCCGACGAACAGCACGCCGCCCCGGCGGTGACCGAGACGAGGGTCGGAGTAGAGGAGGTAGGCGGATCGGTGCAGGGCGACGACGGTCTTCCCGGTGCCCGGACCGCCGTCGACGACGAGCGCGCCGCTGGATCCCGCGCGGATGATGGCGTCCTGGTCGGCCTGGATGGTGCCGAGCACGTCCCGCATCCGGGGCGAACGGTCGCCGCCCAGGCTGGCGATGAAGGCGGACTGGTCGTCGAGCGCGGCGTGCCCTTCGAACCCGTCGGAGGTGAACACCTCGTCCCAGTAGTCGCTGATCCGGCCGCGGGTCCAGCGGTACCTGCGGCGGCTGGCCAGCCCCATCGGGTTGCCGTGGGTGGCTCCGAAGAACGGCTCGGCCGCGGGCGAACGCCAGTCGAGCAGCAGCCGGCGACCTGTGTCGTCCGTGAGGCCGAGCCGGCCGACGTACACGGGCTCGGAGTCGTCCGCGCCGACCATGTGCCCGAGGCACAGGTCCAGCCCGAAGCGACGCAGGGTGCGCAGCCGCGCGGCCAGCCGGTGCACCTCCAGGTCCCGGTCCATCGCCTGCCGGCCCTTGCCGCCGGGCGCCCTGCGCTCGGCGTCGAGGCGGCCGGACAGGTCGGCGATCGACTGCTCAAGGGTCTGCGCGATGGCCGCGAAGTGCCGCTCATCGCCGGCGATGAGCTTCGGGTCGGCCTTCGGCAGGAGGTGGTCGGGAAGGTCGAACGCGCTGGTGGTCAGCGAGGTCACGTCATCGGCTCCGATCTGAGGCTGCTGTGCCGTGTCGAGCACGACTGCCTCGGCCGCCGATTGTCCGGCATGACCGGGGTCTTGCCGCAAGCCCCCCGGTACGCTATACGTTGAAAGTGGAAGGGAGTGACTACTCCCCCTTCCCCCCTCATCGTCCGCTATGGATGGCTCACGCCTCCTCGATGACCTCGATGGCGCCCACCGGGCAGACCGCGGCGGCCTCCCGGACCGCGACGTGCTGGTCCGCACCCGGCTCTGCCTCCAGCAGGAGGACGACGCCGTCGTCGTCACGCTGGTCGAACACCTCGGGCGCGATCAGCGCGCACTGACCGGCGCCACAGCACTTGTCCTGGTCGACCATGACCTTCACGGCATTACCTCCTTGTGTACGAGCGGGTCACCAGCGGACCGGAACGGTACGCAGGCCGCCGACGGCCAGCCCCTCCACGCGCTCCAGCTCCGCCACCGGCACCGCCAGCTCCAGGCCCGGCAGCCTGCGCAGCAGCACCTCCAGCACGACCTGCAGCTCGGTACGGGCCAGCGCCTGGCCGAGGCAGGAGTGGGCGCCGGCGCCGAAGGCCAGATGCCGGTTCGGGCTGCGGGTCGCGTCGAACACCTCGGCGGCCTCGAACGCGCTCTCGTCCCGGTTGGCGGCGGCCATGCTGCAGATGACCGTGGTGCCCTTGGGCAGGTGCTCACCGCTGACCTCGGTCTCCTCCTTGAGGTACCGGGGCAGGCCGAAGCCGGAGTTGGCGTCCAGGCGCAGCGACTCCTCGACCGTGCTGCGGATCAGCTCGGGGTCGGCCAGCAGCGCTTCCCAGCGGCTGCGGTCGGCCAGCAGCATGGAGACCATCTTGCCGATCATGTTGGCGGTGGTCTCGTGCCCGGCGACCAGCAGGCCCATCCCGGTGACCACGATCTGCAGGTCGTTCAGGCCGCCGTCCTCCGGGCCGCCGGCCGCGATCAGCTCGCTCAGCAGATCCTGGCTCGGCTCGGCGCGCTTGGCGGCGAGGTGGTCGGACATGTACTGGAAGAACTCGGCCTGGGCCGCCTCGATCTCGTCCTTGGGGTAGCGGGTGAGGTTGAGCAGGGTGTCGGACCAGTACGAGAACCGGTCACGGTCGGCGGCGGGCACGCCGAGCATGTCGCAGATGACGTACACGGGCAGCGGGAAGCCCAGGGACGCTTTCAGGTCACCGGGGGCGCCGCCCTCGACCATGGCGTCGATGAGGTCGTCGGCGATCCGCGCCATGGTCGGCCGCAGGGCGTTCATGCGCTTGGCGGTGAACCACTTGCCGACCAGCCGCCGCCAGTTCTGGTGCTCCTCCCCGCTGTCCGGGAGGATCGTCGCCATGTCACTGCTGAACAGCCCGCCGTCCTCGGTGTCCGACAGCCGGGCCGCGTCCGGCGCGGTCAGCAGCCGGGTGAAGCGCGGGTCGGCGAGCACCTGCTTGACGTCCTCGTAGCGGGTCAGCAGCGTCGCCCGGTCGCCGCTCGGCAGGGTCACGTGGGCGACCGGGCACGTGCCGCGCAGCTCGGCCCATTCGGCGGGCGGGTCGAGCGCGGCGTCGCTCGGGATCGGGTAGCTCAGAACCTGCTCGTTGGCACTCATTCGCTGTCTCCTTGGCTGTTCAGCCGGCCCTGGTGACCGTGCCGCCGCAGCGCTCGCTCTCCACATTAACCTACAGATGCAAGAAAACTTACACATGTCGGTTATGGATAGAGTGGTGTCGTGGTCACCGCCAGAGAGAGCAACCCCCCGTCGAGCGACCGGCGTGTGCGCCGGACTCGATCAGCCTTGGCGCGAGCGCTGATCGAACTGGTCGAGGAGCGTGACCTGTCCCGGATCAGCGTTTCGGACGTCGCCGAGGCCGCCGGGGTGAGCCGCTCGGCCTTCTACGACCACTACCGAGACGTCCACGAGCTGGCCGAGGACGCCTGCACCGCGATGATCGACAACCTGATCGAGTCCCTGCCCGGTCCCGGCCTCGACTCGCCGGACCTGGCGCAGGAGGCGATCTCAGGGCTGACGGCGTTCTTCGGCAGCCTGACCGAGCACGCGGGGCTCTACCGCGCGCTGCTGGGGCCGGAAGGCAGCGCCCGCGTCGCCGGCCACATCCGGCGCCGCCTCGCCGGGGTCGTGCGTGAGCGCCTGGCGCATGCCGACGCCGGCGTCTGGCCGGAGCGCGTCCCGCACGACGTGACGGCCGCCTTCACGGCGGGCGCGCTCATCGGCGTGGCCGTGGACTGGATCGAAGGCGGGTGCTCCCGGACCCCGGCCGAGATGGCCGAGGTGACCTGGCCGCTGCTGAACGCGCAATACCGCATCAACGAGACCGGCGACAGCTGAGCCCCGCGTCCTCACGGAAGGAGCGGCGGCCGGTGATCGATCAGTCATCACCCGCCGCGATGCCCAGGGTGGACAGGAAGGCCGTGGCGGCGGGCGAGGGCCGGAAGCGGCTCCAGATGAGGTGCTCCACCCGGGCCGGAGCGTCGCTGAGCCGGATGCTGAGCAGCCCGGGGAGTTCGTCGGCGAAGGCGGCGGGCAGCATGCCGATGGCCAGGCCCTGCCGGATCAGGCGGGCCATGAAGTCCGGGGCGGTGATCTCGAAGGCGACCTCGCGCCGGACTCCCGCCGCCGCGAAGGCCCCGTCCGTCTGGGCCCGCGCGGCGGTGCCCGAGGGGAAGTCCACGAACGGTTCGTCCGCCAGCCGGTGCAGGTCCACGTCCTCCTCGTCCGCCAGCGGGTGGCCGGGCGCCACCATGGCGACGAGGTCGCCGCGCGCCAGTTCGTGGCCGCGCACGCCCTTGGGCCGCACCCCCGGGGGAAGCCCCAGGAAGGCGGCGTCCAGGGCGCCCTGCCGGACGCCTTCGGCCAGTTCCTCGCTCCCGCCCGAGCGGAGGCTGATCCGTACCGCTCGGTGGCGCAGGTGGAACTGTTTCAGCGCGGTCGGGAGATCGACCGCCGTGACGGTGGGGATGGCGCCGATGGCGAGCCGGCCGCGGATCTCGCCGGCGGCGGCCGCCACCTCGGCGCGGGCCCGGTCGGCGGCGTCCAGGGCCTGGCGGGCCGCCGGGAGGAACGCCTCGCCTGCGGGGGTGAGCCGGACGCGACGGCTGGTGCGGTCGAACAGCCTGGCGCCGAGCTCACGTTCCAGGCGGGCGATCTGGTGGCTCAGCGCGGACTGGACGACCAGGCACTGCTCGGCGGCCCGGGTGAAGTTGCTCGTCTCCGCGACCGCGACGACGTACCGCATCTGCTGAAGCTCCATCGATCAATCGTGATGCACGATCGATCCGATGACAAACATGTGTTGGACTCATTGATCCTCCATCGCCGACGCTAGAGGGCATGACGGCGACAGCACTTCACAGGAACGGCGGGCTGCTCCTGCTCATGTCGGTGGCGACGGGGCTGGCGGTCGCGGGGAACTACTTCGCGCAGCCGCTCCTCGACGTGATCGGCGGCGAGCTGGGGATCGGACCGTCGATGGCGGCGCTGGTGGTGACGGCCGCGCAGGTCGGCTACGCGCTGGGGTTGATCCTGCTGGTGCCGCTCGGCGACCTGCTGGAGCGGCGGCGGCTGGCGGTGTCGCTCTACGCGGCGACCGCGGTGTTCCTGCTGGTGTCCGCCACCGCCCCGAACGGCACGGTGCTCCTGATCAGTACGGCCCTGACCGGGCTGACCTCGGTCGGCGCGCAGGTGGTGGTGCCGTTCGCGGCCACGCTGGCGGATCCGGCCGAACGCGGCCGGGTGGTCGGCACGGTGATGACCGGCCTGATGCTCGGCCTGTTGCTGGCGCGTACCGCGTCGGGAGCGCTGTCGGAGCTCGGCGGCTGGCGGACGGTCTACTGGGTGAGCGCGGCCCTGATGACGCTCATGGCCGTACTGCTGCGGATCTTCCTGCCCCGGCTCGGCGGCGACGGCGCCCGCCTGTCCTATGCCGGGCTGCTGCGCTCGACGCTGGCGATGTACCGGTACGAGCCGTTGCTGCGGTGGCGGGCGGCCATCGGCGCGTTGAGCCTCGCCTCGTTCAGCGTGCTGTGGACGGCGCTGACCTTCCTGCTGGCGCGCTCGCCGTACGACTGGACGGAGTCGGCGATCGGCCTGGTCGGCCTGGTCGGCGCCGTCGGCGCGCTGACCGCCACGGTGGCGGGACGGCTGGCCGACCGCGGGCACGTCCAGAGGGTGACCGGCGTCGGGACCGTCCTGCTGGTGGCCTCCTGGACGGCACTCGCCGCCGGGGCGAACTCGCTGCTCTGGCTGCTCGTCGGCGTGATCGTGCTGGACCTGGCCCACCAGGCGGTGCTCAACAGCAGCCAGAACATCCTGTACGCGCTCCGCCCCGAAGCCCGTAACCGGATCAACTCCGCCTTCCTGACCGCCTTCTTCGCCGGGGGCGCGGTGGGCTCCGCGCTGGCCTCGGTCGTCTGGGTGTACGGCGGCTGGACCGGGGTGTGCGTCCTGGGCGCCATCCTCTCGGCCGGGACCGTCACGCTCTGGGTCCTGGAGCGCGCCACCGTCAACCGGGCGGCGGCGAAGATCCCCGTTTCTGTCAAAGGAGAATGACCATGTCGCGTACCGTGCTCATCACCGGAGCCACCGGAACCGTGTCCACCGCGCTGATGGACGCGCTGCGAGGGGCCGACGTGGCCCTTCGCGCCCTCGTCCGTGACGAGTCCAAGGCGGACGGCCTGCTGGAAAGGAACACCGAGGTCTTCATCGGCGACCTCGACGACCCCAGGTCGCTGCCGCCCGCCTTCGCGGGCGTACAGGATCTGTGGCTGCTCACCCCGAACAGCCCGCGTGCCCCCGAGAACAACATGAACGCCCTGTGGGCCGCACGCCGGGCCGGGGTGGAGCGCGTCGTGCGCCTGTCCGTCGTCGGCGCGGCGCACGACGCGCCGAACCGCAGCGGCAGGCTGCACGCGCTGTCCGACGCCGAGACCGAACGCTCCGGCCTGCGCTGGACGATCCTGCGTCCCCACTGGTTCATGCAGAACCTGCTGAACGAGGCGGCCGACCTCGCCGCCACCGGCACGTTCGCGACGAACCTCGCCTCGGCGCGGATCGGGATGATCGACGTACGCGACATCGCCGAGTGCGCCGCCCGCGTGCTCCTCGACGACCCGGATCGCCACCATGGCCAGACCTACACCCTCACCGGCCCGCGCTCGGTGGCGCTCCACGAGGTCGCCGACGCGATGGGGCTCGCTCTCGGCAGGCCCGTCACGTACCTGCCGGTCAGCGACGACGCCAAGCGCGCGACCCTGCTCGGCTACGGCGTGCCGGCCTGGATCGTCGACATGCTCGAAGAGTACGCGCAGGCGTACGTCACCGGCTGGGGTGATCTCACCACCGACACGGTCGCCGGCCTCCTCGGCCGCGCCCCGCGCGACATCGCCGACTTCGCCCGCGACCACGCCGCGGCGTTCGGCTCCCGGACACCGCTCCCTTCGGTGTAGCGCCTACTGCGATGGGTGTAGAGCCGAGTGACGCTCGGCGGACGACGCGCTCCCGCCGGAGCCCGGCCTAGCGTTCTCCGCATGACAACGGAGAGATTCACCATCGGCAAGAAAGTGATCGTCGCGATCACCGGACTGGTCCTGACGGCCGGTTCCCTGGGACCGGCCGGCGCCCAGGCGGGCACCACCGGCGAGAGCACCGGCGAGAGCACCGCCGCGGTGGCCGCGCCGAAGCCGCCGAAGGGCGCCAGGGCCGTGGTCCAGGTCAGCCCCAACCCCACCACCAGGCGAGGCCAGGAGCTGACGATCACCGGCCACTGCGGCGGCGGAAAAGGACTCAAGGCCGTGCTCGGCGGGATCGACAGGGAGCACCCTATGCTGCGGAACGTCCGCATCATCGACGACAACCCGCGGGGATTCGTGGCGAAGGCCACCCTCGCCCCCCATATCGGCAATGGCGTCGGCCCTATCTTCGTGGACTGCGGCGGCGAGGCGGGCGTGACCCTCCTGGTCACCCACGTCTGACCCGCCCCGGCCCCTTCGCGGCCCTGGACCCATCGGTCCACGCGGCCGCGGAAGCGGGACCCTTCGGTCCGCGCGGCCGCGGAAGCGGGACCCATGGGGCGTCCAGGCGACCCGTCCATCACCGTCGAGAAAGCGCCTCCCCTATGACCGAACCCGCTCCCCTCCGGCACTTCGCCCGGGTCACCGACGTCGCGCTCGCCGTCGTCACCGCGGTCATGTTCGTCGCGGTCGCCCTCGCCACCGGCGTGCACAGCCCCTGGCACGGCCCGATCTACCTCGCTCTGCTGCTCGGAGCGCTCCTCCTGGTCAGGCGTCGATGGCCGATGACCGTGCTGCTGCTGTCGATCGGCGGGATCTTCGTCTATCACCTCGGCGGAGTTGAGTCTCCCGCCGGCTGGATCTGGCCGGCCGCGGTCGCCTACTACACCGCCGCCACCACGCCGCGCGTGCGCTGGGTGGCCGCCATCGGCCTGGCCCAGCTGGCCTACTCCGCAATCGACTTCCGCTGGGCCCTGGACTCCAATCCGACCCGCTACGCGTTCCACCTCGTGGGGGAAGGGCTGCTCCTGGCGCTCCTCATCGCCGCGGGCCTCGCGTACGCCGCCGCGCTGCGCTGGGGTGAGCGGTTGCGCGAGACCGACAGTCGGGCGCGCGCCGCCGAGGAACGGCTGCGCGTCTCCCACGAGGTGCACGACATCGTCGCCCACACGCTGGCCCTGGTCGGCGTGCAGCTCAACGTCGCCGCCGACACTCTCCACGAGGATCCGGCGGCGGCCGCCGCCGCGCTGAGCCTGGCCAAGGAGGTCAGGAACCGGGCGATGGCCGATCTGCGCTCCCTCATCGCGGTCCTGCGCGACAGCCCCGGCGACACCGCACCGCACCTCGATCCGGCCTCCTTGGGCAGGCTCGTCGCCGACGCCCGGGACGCCGGACTCGACGTGACCCTCGACGAGCACGGAGACCCCGCGGCCGTCCCCGCCCTTCCCGCCATCGCCGTCTACCGCGTCGTCCAGGAGTCCCTCGCCAACACGATCAAGCACGCGGGGGCGAGCAAGGCCGAGGTGACGATCGGCTACGGGCCACGCTCGATCACCGTCGAGGTCACCGACAACGGCCGCGGCAGCACCGGCAGCACCGGCATCGTCGAAGGCCACGGCATGACCGGCATGCGGGAGCGGGTGAGCGCCCTCGGGGGCGCGCTCACCGCCGGGCCGACGCCCGCCGGCTTCGCCGTGCGGGCCGACATCCCTGTGGCAGGCTCGACGGCATGACGATCAAGGTGCTCCTCGCCGACGACCAGGCACTCGTACGGGCCGGCTTCCGCAGCCTGCTGGCCCGCTCCCGGGACATCACGGTCGTCGGCGAAGCCGCCGACGGGGACGAAGCCGTCCGGCTGGCCGTGCGTACCCGCCCGGACGTGATCCTCATGGACATCCGCATGCCGGGCACCGACGGCATCACCGCCACCCGCCGCATCGTCACCGACCAGGCCTTACCTGGCTGCCGGGTCATCATCCTCACCACATTCGACACCGAGGAGCACGTCTTCGCCGCGCTGCGCGCCGGGGCCAGCGGCTTCCTCACCAAAGAGGTCGAACCCGCCGACCTGCGCCGGGCGGTCACCGCAGTCGCCGCCGGGGACGCACTCCTGTCCCCGGGCGTGACGCGCCGCGTCATCGAGCAGTTCGCCCACCGGCAGGACCTCAGGCCCGATGCGGCGCAGCGACTGGCCGCCCTCACCGCCCGCGAGTCGGAGGCGGTCAAGCTGGTGGCGCTCGGCCTGTCCAACCACGAGATCGCCGAGCGCCTGGTCATCAGCCCGCTCACCGCCAAGACCCACATCACCAGGGCCCTCGCCAAGCTGGCCGTACGCGACCGGGTCCAGCTCGTCATCCTGGCCTACGAGAGCGGCCTGGTCCGGCCAGGCGGTTAGCCGCCGCGTTCTCGGGCGTGCCGGGCGCGGGCGCCCCACCTCGGAGCGCCCGCCTTCCCTCGTCAGAAGTCGTCGACGGTGCGGATCCGGTCCCGGATCCAGACGCCGGCCTCCTTGAGGCGGCCCGTCCCGGCGAACGAGCCGTTCGGGCAGGTGCCGGTGGTGAAGACGGCGCCGGTGCGGAAGTCGTCGGAGAAGTTCCAGTTCACCCAGCTGATCTTCTTCTGGGCCAGCAGGTCGAGGTACTGCTGCGACCGGGAGAAGTTGTTGGCTCCGTCGCCGGACGCGGTCTGGGTGCCGAACTCGGTCACGAAGATCGGCAACCGGTCGGCGGCCCGGGACAGCGTGTTCAGGTACTCGGTGCCGTGCGAGGCCGCGTAGAAGTGGAACGTGTACATGATGTTGGCCGCGTTGACCGGGCTATTGACGATCTCGGTCTCGTTGCCGCCGCCGGAGACGCCGAGCGAGGACCAGGCGCGGGTGCCGACCAGGATCGGGGCGTCGGGGTCGTGCTGGCGGATCACCGGGATGAGCTGGTGCGCGTAGTCGCGGATGACGGACCAGGTGACGGCGTCGCCGTTGGGCTCGTTGGCGATCTCGTACAGAACGTTCTTCTTGCCGTTGTGCCGCTGGGCGATCTCGGTGAAGAAGGTCTTGGCCCGGCCGAGGTTGTACATCGGGTCACCCGGGTCGAGCATGTGCCAGTCCACGATCGCGTACATGCCGCGGGCGGTGGCCATTTCGATCAGGGAGTGCACCCGGTCGGTGAACAGCCGGGGGTTGGTCTCGTACCCGTCCTCCTGGATGTACATCGAGATGCGCAGGACGTCGGCCTTCCAGTCGGTGGCCAGCGCGTCGAGCGAGGCGTTGTTGAGGCACTGGTTGTACCACTGGATGCCGTGGCTGCTCATGCCGCGCAGCTGGATCTGCTTGCCGCTCTCGTTGCAGAGCTTGATGCCGCACACCCGCAGCTGCCCGTTGGCCTGCACCGGGGTGCCGCCGCCGCCACCGCCCGTGGGTGCCCCGTAGACCTCCATCTCCCACAAGGAGTAGCCGTACGGGGTGCCGCGCTGCGTGCCGTACATCCGCACGTACCGGCCACTGCCGTTGACCGTGAGGTCGTCGATCCCTCCGTCGCCGGAGGTGGTGGAGTAGACGTCGGTCCAGGTGGACCCGTCGGGCGAGGTCTGCACGCGGTACGCCGTGGCGTAGGCGGCCTCCCAGTTCAGCCGCACCCGGGAGACGGTGTGCGTGGCGCCGAGGTCGACCCGGATCCACTGCGGGTCGATCCCCTCGGCGCTGGCCCACCGCGTGGCCGCGTCACCGTCCACCGCCTTGCCCGGCTCCAGACCGGCGGCCTCGACCGACAGGGCCGTCACGGTCTTGCCCTGGGACACCAGCGGGTCGGCCGCCGACCCGGCGCTCGCGCTCACGCCGGTCGGCACCATGAGCGGCGCCATCAGCGCGGCTATGACCGCGAAGATCCTCGCACCTGCACTTCGCCTCACGAACGACTCCGATCCTCGGGCCCGGTTAGGAAAGTTTCTTAACTTGCGGCGCAGCATAGGTTGACACCGAACCTCACACAAGGCCCAAAGTTCCAGAAAGGACTCACCGGCGGTCCCGCGACAGCCGTACGGCGAACGCGAGGCCGTCCGTCAGGTGAATCCGGCGAGCGACCGAAGCGGAGGAGACGTCAGGTCAGGACTGCACCCACAGGTGGTAGAGGCCGGGCGCGCTCCAGTTGGTCGGGATGACGACCTCTCAGGTCAGCGAATGCGCCGTCCCGTCTCGGCGCAGGAGTACCCACCCAGCGCCTCCGCCTCGGCGCGGAAGTCCGGCCGCTCCAGCAGCGCCCACAGCGGAGCCAGCGCCTCCTCCGACAGCGCGCCGGTACGCAGCACCAGGTCGTACGGCTCCTGGGCCACCGGGACGAAGTCGAGCCCGAAGGCCCGGGCGGCGGCGAGAATCCCCAGCCCGGCGTCCGCCCGTCCGGCGGCCACGGCCGCCGCCACCGCCAGGTGGGTGTGCTCCTCGCGCGCGTAGCCCGCGATCTCTCCTGGGTCGATGCCCAGCCCGGCCAGCTGGTGATCCAGCAGCGCCCGCGTGCCGGCGCCGCGCTGCCGGTTCACGTACCGCAGGTCGGGCCTGGTCAGGTCCTTGATCCCGGCCAGGCCGAGCGGGTTGCCGGGAGCGACGAGCAGTCCCTGGTCGCGGTGGACCAGCCGGACCACGGCGATGTCGGCGCCGGTGCCCAGCAGCCTGTCCACGTACGGCAGCGTGTACTCGCCGGTGGACGGATCCAGCAGATGCGACCCCGCCAGGTGGCACAGGCCGTCGCGCAGCGCCACCAGGCCGCCCAGCGAGCCGACGTTCGACGACGCCAGCGTGATCAGCGGGTCCGCCGCGCGCAGGGCGGAGGCCGCGAGGTCGAGCACCAGGTCGTGCGAGCCGATCGCGACGATGGTCCGGCCGATCTCGGACAGGCCGCGCAGCAGCTCGACCCGGACCTCCTCCCCGGCGTGGTGGCCCTCCACCCCGGAGGGCACGACGAGCAGGCCGTCCGCGCGGACGAGTGAGGTGAGCACGCCGGCGCCCCGGGGCAGCGGGGTGGCGACGAGCCGGTCCTGCACCCGCCCGAGGCGGACCCGTACCCAGTCGTCCATGCCGATGGCGGACGGCAGCTTCCTGGCCAGGTGCGCCGTGGCCGAGGGGCGTTCGCGCGGCGCGGCGCCCTCCAGCTCGGCGAGCATCGGAGCCGCGAAAATGTCGAAGGTCAGCGCCGCCGACACCGGGTAGCCGGGCACGCCGATCACGGGCGTCTCCGCCACCGCGCCGAGGACGACGGGATGGCCGGGGCGCACGGCGACCCCGTGGACCGCGACGACGCCGGCCCCGGCGACCACGCGGGCGGTGTAGTCGTCGCGCCCCGCGCTGGAGCCCGCGATGAGCAGGACGAGGTCGGCCTCGCGGGTGGCCTCGCGGAGCACGCCGGTGATGGCCTCGGGGTCGTCGGGGACGATCTCGGTGACGTGGGCCATGCAGCCGGCCGCCCTGGCCTGCGCGGCCAGCATCATCGAGTTCGTGTCGAGGATGTCGCCGGGGGCGAGCTCCGCGCCGATCGGGCGGATCTCGTCGCCGGTCGGCACGATCACCACGCGCGGCGCGCGGCGGACGCCGAGCTCGACGGCGCCCGCCGCCGCGCAGGCGGCGACGTCGACGGGGCGCAGCCGGTGGCCCTCCGGAAGCAGCAGCTCGCCGGCGGCGATGTCCTCCCCGATGGAGCGGACGTGCTGGTAGGGCGGTACGGCCGCGCGGAGCTCGGCCTCCCCGTCCGGGGTGCGGTGCACGTGCTCACGCATGACCACGGCGTCGTACCCGTCGGGCAGCGGGTCGCCGGTGTCGACCACCTCGAAGTCGCCGGCGGCGAGGAGCACCGGGCTGGTCTCGGCCGCGCCGACGGTGTCGGCGGCGCGTACGGCGATGCCGTCCATGGCGGCGGAGTCGAAGGCGGGCGAGGACCGCAGCGCCCACACCGGCTCGGCCGTCACCCGCCCCACGGCGGCGGCCACCGGCACGCGGACCAGGCCGATCCGGGCGGGGCAGCCCGCCGCGGCACGCGCCGCACGCCAGACGGCGAGGGCCCGCCCCGCCGGAACGTCGGAGACGAAGGGACTTGCTGCGCTCATCGGTACAGGACGACCTCTACCTCGGTGCCCGCGTCCAGCCCGGTGGCCGGTTCGGGCACGATCACGTATCCGTCGGCGCGGGTCAGCACCGACAGCAGCGCCGACGGGCCGAAGAGCGGCTCCGCGACACCGTCCCGGACCCCGACCTGGACCACGTCGAGCCGGCCAGCCGCCGACGCCAGGTCGCGCGAGAGCCGCGCACGTGTGCTCGGCTCCGGTGGCGGTGCCTCGCACCCGGCGATGCGCCACAACAACGGTACCCCGACCTGCCCGAACACCACCAACGCGGACAGCGGGTTGCCCGGCAGCCCGATGAGCGGGATCCCGGAGCACTCGGCCAGCAGGGTGGGCTTGCCCGGCTTGATGGCGATCCCGTGGCACCAGACCGCACCGAGGGCGGCCACCGCGCCCGCCGTCTCGTCCCTCGCCCCGACCGACGAGCCCGCCGACACGACCACCAGGTCGGCCTCGGCCACGACCGCGGCCAGCCGGTCCTTGAGCACGCCCGGCTCGTCCGGGACGATGCCGGCGATCACCGGCTCGCCGCCCGCGTCGGCGACCAGCCCCGCCAGCGCGGAGGCCGTGGCGTCGCGTACCTGCCCGGAGGCGAGCTCCACGGTGCCGGGTGGCACCACTTCATCCCCGGTGGAGATGATCGCCACCCGGGGCCGGCGGTGCACGGCGACCGTGGTCACCCCCGCTGCGGCGAGGAAGCCGAGGTCAGGGGCGCGCAACGGCCGGCCGCCGGGCGCCAGGACGCCGCCCGCGGCCACGTCCTCGTCGGCGCGGACGATGCCGCCGCCCGGGGCGACCGGCCGGGTCACCTCGATCGTGCCCGGCATCGTCTCCGCGGTGTACTCCACCATGACCACCGCGTCGGCGCCGGCCGGAAGCACTCCCCCGGTCGGCATCGCGACGCAGCCGCCGGCCCGGAC
The DNA here is from genome assembly GCF_035920485.1 of Nonomuraea glycinis. GTDB lineage: Bacteria > Actinomycetota > Actinomycetes > Streptosporangiales > Streptosporangiaceae > Nonomuraea > Nonomuraea glycinis. The sequence goes on along the minus strand of NZ_CP109166.1, from coordinate 3,637,752 downwards.
CGCCACGGTGGGTTCGGCGCCCATCCGCACCGCGCCCACCAGGTCCAGGTAGGACGGCAGCCCGTCGGAGGCGCCGTAGGTGTCCATCGCCCGGACCGCGAAGCCGTCCACGGTGGAACGTGCGAAGCCGGGCAGCGCGGCGGGTGCCGTGATGTCCGCGACGGGCACCCGGTGCAGCGCCGCGGACAACGGGACGCGCTCCACCGGCGTGCGATGCGCGGGCCGGAATCCGGACCGAACCTCGGCGAGGGTACGGGCGGTGAAGAACTCCTTGCCGCTCAACGGTCCGGTTGCTCTTCCGAGCCTTCGGGCCGGGGCTGCGGACGAGCCGCCGCGGCGCCCTTGTTCAGCCCGAGCACGGACACCACCGGGCCCAGCGCCACCTGTCCGAGCCCGCAGATCGACGTCTTGCGCATGGTCTCCTCCAACTGCAGGATCCGGCCGCTCTGCGCGTCATCGAGGGCGGCGGCCCCCGAGTCCAGCGCGCCGCGCAGCACGTCGTGGGCCTTGGTGGAGCCGACCCGGCAGGGCACGCACTTGCCGCACGACTCGTTGCGGAAGAAGCGCAGCACGTTCGTCGAGGCGGCCAGCAGGTCGGTGCCCTCGGCGAGCACCACCAGGGCGCCGGAGCCGAGCATGGTCCCGGCCTCGGCGAGCGTCCCGAAGTCCAGCGCCAGGTCCAGCTTGTCGGGGCCGATGAAGTTGGAGGACGCGCCACCCGGCTGGACGGCGCCGACCCGGGCGCCGCCGAGCACGCCGCCGGCCAGGTCGATCAGCGCGCGCACCGTGGTGCCCATCGGCACGCAGTAGACGCCGGGGTTCTCGACGTGCCCGGAGACGGCGAAGAACTTCCAGCCGACGCAGTCACCCTCGCCCTGCTCGGCCCACCAGTCGGCGCCGCGCCGCAGGATCACCGGCACGTCGGCGAAGGTCTCCACCGAGTTGATCAACGTGGGGCGGCCGTGCAGGCCGTAGTTGCCCGGGAAAGGCGGCTTGTTGCGCGGCTCGCCCCGGTGGCCCTCCATGCACTCCAGCAGCGCGGTCTCCTCGCCGAGGATGTAGCCGCCGGGCGAGACGAAGAGGTCGAGCTCGAGGCGGCGGCCACTGCCGCAGGCGTTCGCGCCGATCAGCCCGGCCTCACGCAGGGCCGCGATCTCCGCGCGCAGCACGCGCTCCTCGGGGCCGTACTCGTGCCTGATGAAGATCCAGCCCTGCTCGGCGCCGACCACGGCCATGCCGAGCAGGAGGCCCTCGATCACCAGGTGCGGCTGGTCGGTCAGGATCTGACGGTCCTTGAACGTGCCCGGCTCGGACTCGTCGGCGTTGCAGATCGCGTACTTGACACTGCCCGGCTCGGCGGCGGCGACCAGGCCCCACTTCCTGCCGGTGGGGAACCCCGCGCCACCCATGCCACGCAGGCCGGAGGCCTCCAGCGTGGCCACCACGCTCTGCGCGCTCAGCTCGCCGGCCAGCAGCGCACGCAGGCTCTCGTACCGGGTGGAGACGTCCGAACCGGCCGGGTACGGATCGTTCGGCCACGGCTCGGCGCGGGGCGTCACGACGGCCTCGCCGAGCTCCTCCTCCCGCGCGGCGGCCACGAGCGCGTCGACGTCGGCGACCGGCGCGGGGTGCTCGTTGACGGCCAGCGCCGGGGCGCTGTCGCAGCGGCCCAGGCAGGACACCTCCACGAGCTCGATCTCGGTGTCGTCGCCGTAGCGGTCGCGTACCTCGGCGATCCGGTCGTCCGCCGAGCGCAGCCAGCACGACAGGTCGTGGCACACGCTGACGGCCACCTTGGCGGGCGGGGTCGTGCGGAAGTGCGGGTAGAACGAGACGAGGCCCTCGATCTCGTAGAGCGGCCGCCGCATGGTGCGGGCCAGCTCCTCCAGCTCCTCGCGCGGCAACCAGCCCAGCCGCGCCTGGATGGCGTTGAGCGCGGGGATCAGCGACGGCCCGGGGAACTTCCCGGCTCGTGCCTCCACACCGGGCACCCGGGGACGTCCCAGCTCAAAACTCGTGGTCATTCAGACACTTCCCCTGCTGCAGACAACGCCTCGACCTGAATCGCGCAGAACTTGAACTCGGGGATCTTGCCGTAGGGGTCGATCTCGTCGATCGTCAGCAGGTTCGCCGCCGCCTCCCGGAAATGGAACGGGATGAAGCAGTTGCCCAGCTGCTCGCGGTGGGAGACGCGTACCTGCAGCTCGATGGCGCCGCGCCGGGAGCGCACCCGCGCCCTCTGGCCGTGCGACAGCCCCCGGTCGGCGGCGTCCTTGGGGTGCATGTACACCTCGGCGATCGGCGCGATGGCGTCCAGCGCGTACGACCGCCGGGTCATCGACCCGGTGTGCCAGTGTTCGAGCAGCCGGCCGGTGTTGAGCACCAGCGGGTACTCCCCGTCCGGCAGCTCCTTCGCCGGCAGCCACTGCGCGGGGACGAGGTGGGCGAGTCCGTCGTCGGTGTTGAACCGCTCGTCGAACAGGACCACGGTCCCGTCGGAGTGCTCGGGGTCGTCGTTGGGGTAGAGCTTTCCGGTCAGCCCGAGGTTGTCGTGCCGCAGGTTCGCGTACGAGGGCATCAGCGCGACCATCTCGTCGAACACCTCGCTGGGCGAGGAGTAGGACCAGTCCAGCCCGATCCGCCGGGCGAGGTCCTGGATGATCTCCCAGTCCACCCGGGCCTGGCCCGGCGGGTCCAGCACCTTGCGCCCGAGCTGCACCCGGCGGTCGGTGTTGGTGTAGCTCCCCTCCTTCTCCAGGTACGACGACGCCGGCAGGATGACGTCGGCGAACTCCGCGGTCTCGGTCAGGAAGATGTCCTGCACCACCAGGAAGTCCAGCTGCGACAGCGCCTTGCGCACCTTGTTGATGTTGGGGTCGGACAGGAACGGGTTCTCGCCCAGCATGTACATGCCGCGCACGCCGCCGGGCTTGAGCACCGAGCCGATGATCTCGGTGACGGTGAGACCGCGGTTCGGGTCGAGCTCCGTGCCCCAGGCCTCCTCGAACCGCCGGCGGGTGGCGTCCCGGTCGACGCCCTGGTAGTCGGGGAAGAACATGGGGATCAGCCCGGCGTCGGAGGCGCCCTGGACGTTGTTCTGCCCGCGCAGCGGGTGCAGACCGGTCCCCGGCCTGCCCACGTTGCCGGTGATCGAGCAGAGCGCGATCAGGCAGCGGGCGTTGTCGGTGCCGGTGGTGTGCTGGGAGATGCCCATGCCCCAGTAGACGACGCCGGCCTTCGCCTCGCCCCAGACCCGCGCGACCTCCCGGATCAGGTCCGCGTCGACACCGGTGATCTGCGCGGCGCGCTCCGGTGGGTACTCGTTGACCGTGCGGACCAGCTCTTCGAAGCCGGAGACCCGGGCCTTGACGAATTCCAGGTCGATCAGGCCGAGCCGGATCACCTCGTGCATGATCGCGTTGTAGAACGCCACGTCGGTGCCGGGCTTGACCTGGCAGTGGTAGTCGGCGTGCTCGGCCACGGTGTTGGCGCGCGGGTCGACATAAATGATCTTCGTGCCGCGCCGCCGGGCCTGCTTGAAGAAGGAGCTGGCGACGGGGTGGTTCGCCGTCGGGTTCGAGCCGGTGATGATCACGACCTCGGCGTTGGCGACGTCGCCGTACGTGGTCGACACCGCGCCGGAGCCGACGCCCTCGAACAGCGCGGCCACCGACGAGGCGTGGCAGAGCCGGGTGCAGTGGTCGACGTTGTTGGTGCCGAAGCCGGCCCGGATCAGCTTCTGGAAGAGGTACGCCTCCTCGTTGGAGCACTTCGCGGAGCCGAACCCCGCGATGGCGCCGGCGCCCTGCTCCGCGTGGATCTCCTTCAGCCGCCGGGCGACGAGGTCGAGCGCCTCCTCCCAGGTGGCCTCGCGGAAGTGCGGCAGCACCTCGTCGTAGTCGACCAGGCCGCCGGGCTTGCGCCGGCGGTCCTTGCCGTTCTTGCTCAGCTTGGCGCTGCGCCCGCCACCGCTGCGGCCACCGCCGGCGCCGGCGCGGCCCCGGTCGTTGTCCGCGTCGCCGCGCACGTCCGCCGACAGCGGGCCCTTGGGATAGGACGACTCGATCCGGATCAGCGGCACGGTCAGGCGCTGCGGCGACGCCGCGTAGTCCCAGCCGTACCGGCCCTTGACGCACAGCCGGCTCTGCGAGCCCGGCTGGTCGCGGCCTTCCGCGTACGCGATCGCACCGCGCGACCGGTCGACGTAGTAGGTGAGAGCACAGCCGACGCCGCAGTACGGGCACACGCTGTCGACCGCGTCCAGCTCCTCGCGGGGGCGGATGGGGATGGTGTTGATCGCCTTGTTGGTCAGGGCGCCGGTGGGACAGGCCTGCACGCACTCACCGCAGGTCACGCAGGAGCTGGCGCCCATCGGATCGTTCAGGTCGAACGCGATCTTGGTCGAATAGCCCTTGCCCGAGCGGCCGATGACGTCGTTGCCCTGGATGTCGTCGCACGCGCGGACGCAGCGGTCGCAGAGGATGCACGCGTCATGGTCGACCGCGATCACCGGATTGGAGATGTCCAGGCCCCGGCCTGAGCCGCACGGCAGGTCGGTCGTCTCCTTGGCCACGTCGAACCGATCGGCGAGGTCGAGGAGCAGGTTGTCGCCGGTGGTCGTCTGTTTCGGGTCCTCCGCGCGCGGCGGCTGGTCGGAGATCAGCAACTCGGTCAGGGTGGCCCGGTTACGCTCCAGCTCCGGAGTGCTGGTCTTGACCTGCATGCCCTCCTCGCAGGGGCGCACGCAGGCGGCGGCGAAGGCCCGCCCGCCGGTGTCCACCACGCACATGCGGCAGACCCCGACGGGGTCATATCGCTCGTTATGGCACAACACCGGAATATCTACATCTACCAGTTTCGCGGCATCGTAGATGCTGGTGCCGTCCGGAACGGTCACCGTACGGCCATCGATCTCGACCGTCACCGTCCGTACGGTCGTCGCCGGCTCGTCGAGCGTCGTCATCTCCACCTCATCAGTCGAGCAGTGAAGCTGCATACAGGATACGGCATACAGTATTTCGTCGCAATTGTCGCTTTTCGCGAGCCGAGGCCTTCACGCCGCATGGCTACGCCTCCAGCAGCAGACCCGGGAGATCGGCCGCCGTGACGCGCCCTTCCTCGTCCAGGCCGCGCTCGACGTAGTAACCGGCGATCATCGACCGCAGGCGGTCCGCGTCCAGCGACGCACGGCGGCCGGAGCCCAGCTCCAGTGGCGTTTCCAGCATCCGGGCCGGTAGCGTGTCGTCGGCCGCGGTGGCCCCCTCGCGCATGTTGAACGCGCGCTTGGCCCGGACGATCCGCCGGGCGGTGTCCCGCAACTCGGCGGCGTCCAGCTCCCACCCGGTGACCAGCGCCAGCAGCCTGGCCCACTCGGTGAAAGGGTCGTCGAAGACGCCGCGCAGGAACTTGCAGAGGATCATCGAGTCCATGACCGCGGCACGGTCCTCGGTGTCGACCGCGGCGGCGACATGGGCCGCGCCGCCGGCCAGCCGGTCGAGATCACCCGACAGGTCGGCCTCGTAGGCGCCGGACCGGTTGTGATCGGCCCCCCTGGCGTTCACCGCGAGCCCGAGCGCCATCGCCTGCAGGCTGCGCGGCTCGTAACCGGGCAGCTCCAGCCCCTTGACCTGCGGCGCGAAGTCGATCGAGGCGTGCCCGACCACGCCGGCGGCCCGGCGCGAGCCCTGCGCGAGCAGCTCTCCCAGGCCCGGGGAGCGCTCCCCGATCGCGTCCAGCGCCCGCAACAGCGCCGCGCCGTCGCCGAACCGCAGCCACGGCTCGTCGAGCAGACCACGTTCGACGCACTCCATCGCCCACGCGATGGTGCCACCCGCCGAGATGGTGTCGATGCCCAGCTCGTCGCAGCGTGCGCTGGCGGCGAACACCTCGTCGGGGTCGGACACGCCGCAGAGCGAGCCGAGCGCGAAGACGTTCTCGTACTCCATCCGCTGGCTGCCGCCGCCCTTGCGCGAGTAGATGTGCTCGCAGCCGATGGAGCACGACGCGCAGCTGTTGCGCGCCACCCCCCGCAGCTCGTGCAGCTCCTCGGCGGCCAGCCGGGGCGCCCCTTCGAAGGTCGCCGCGGTGAAGTTGCGGGTGGGCAGGGTGCTGACGGCGTTGAAGGCCAGGAGGTTGGCCAGCGTGCCCAGCTCCCGGTATTTCGCGGTGGCCGGGCCGAAACTGCGCCGGCGCAGGTCCCGGGCGGCGGCGAGGACCCCCGGCTGGTCCGCGACCGACACCTTGGTCGCCGCTCTGACCAGCACCGCCTTGATGTTCTTCGCGCCCATCGTCGCGCCCAAGCCACCCCGGCCGGCGTGGCGGCCGTCATGGCTGATGGTCGCGTATCTGACCTGGCGTTCACCCGCCGGGCCGATGGCCGCGGTGCGCCAGGTGCGGCCGAACCGCGCCTTCGCCGCGGACTCCGCCTCGGCGGCGCTCAGCCCGGCGAGCTCGGGAGCCGGTTCGAGACGTACGCCGTCGCCGTCGATCAGCAGCACCGAGAGCTCGTCGGCGCGACCGCGGATCACGATCGCGTCATGCCCGGTCAGCTTGCCGGCGATGGCGAACTGGCTGGAGGCGAGGGCGTCGGTCAGCAGTCCGGTCAGCGGCGACTTGGCCACCACCGCGAACTTCGCGCTGGTCGTCAGCGGGGTGCCGACCAGCGCGGAGAAGACGAAGGCCAGCGGCGCCTCCGGTGCCAGGGGATCAACCCCGGCGGGTGCCAGCCGGTGCAGCAGCCACGTGCCGAGGCCCACCCCGCCCAGGTAGGACCGCAGCACCCGCTCGTCCAGCTCGTAGGGAGTGCTGCTCGCCTGCCCGCCGACGACGTCCACGAGGAGCGCTTGTCCGAAAAATCCACCAGGCGCCATATCTCGACCTTACGACCTCATCCGCCTGCGTCCGCCGACAGGAAGGCGACGGTGTCCCCCGCGACCAGCGGCAACGCCTCATCCCGGGTGACCTGGTCACCGTTGAGCGCGGCCACCACGTGACGGTTCAGGGTCAGCCCGGCCGAGGCGGCCGCGGCGCCGAGCGTGGCGGCCCGGACACCGCGTGGCCGATGGCCGCCGTTCCTCGCCAGCGCCCCGAAACACTCCACCATGACCTCCGGCGGCACCCGGTCGCGGGCCGCCGCGTAGTCGTCCGGGGAGTTGAGGTTCACCACGGACTCCAGGGTCGGGTCGTGCCGGGCGAGCTCGGCGTCGGCCAGCAGTTCCTCGTCGCTCAGCCGGGCCACCGCACAGTGCTTGAAGATCATTCCAGGCCGAAGGTCGCCCGCGGCCAAGAGGTCCGTGATCAGCCCGGCCAGGGCGGTCCGGTAGCCGGCGGCCAGCGGCTGCCGGAAGCCCCGGGCCACCGGCAGCGCGACATCCGTCCCGGGAGACAGGGCGCGCAGAACCCGGCGGACGAAGGCCGGATGGAGGAACGGCATGTCGATCGAGCACACGAACGCCGTCTCGGCCCGGTCCGCCACCGACGCGAGCCCCACGGCCAGCCCCTGCATGGGGCCGAGTCCTTCCACGGGATCCTCGACCACCGAGACCCCCGAGGGCAGCGGCGGGAGCTCCTGGCCGGGCGCGGCCACCACGACGACCGGCCCGTCGACCGTCCTGGCGAGGACCGCGGCGGCCCGGTACAGCAAGGTCGAACCGTGCCACTCCAGCCAGGCCTTCGGCTGCCCCATCCGCGTGGAGCGCCCGCCCGCCAGCACGACGCCCGCAGCAGTCTCCATGCCCGCATGGTAGGCCACGTCCTGAGTCGCGCTCACGACGGGGCCGACCGCTCAGCTGGTCAACGACCGCGCGTGCCGGATCCTGACGCGGACGTCGCTGCCGATCGGGGGAAGGTCGCTGGCGAGCACGTCGCCGAGATGCAGGCAGGTCAGCGCGCCGGCGCTGGTGTCGACGTCGACACGGGTGGCGCTGCCCAGCGCGACCGTCCGGCGCAGCGTTCCCCGTACGTCATCGGTCTGGTCCGAGGGGTCGAGGACGAGCTGGGTGTGCTCGGGCCGCGCCACGAGGGTGTGCGCCCGGCCGGTGAGGGCCGGCGGGAGGAGATTCGTGTACCCGAGCAGCCGGGCCGTGCCGGCGTCGCTGGGGTGGTCCAGCACCTCGGCGGTGGAGCCGTGCTGGCGGATCCGCCCGTCGATCAGCAGCGCGGTGTCCTCGGCCAGGGCAAGAGCCTCCTGGCGGTCGTGGGTCACCAGAATCGTGGCGGTGGGCTGCCCGGTCAGCGCGGCGCGCAGGTCGGCGAGCAGGTCGGCGCGGGTGGTGCTGTCCAGCCCGCTGAACGGCTCGTCGAGCAGCAGCACCCGAGGTCCCGCCGCGAGCGCGCGGGTGATGCTCACCCGCTGAGCCTCGCCGATGGACAGACTGCGGGCGTCCCGGCCGACGAGAGACTCCAGACCGAGCGCCTCGATCCACGGCCATGCCTCGGTACGGGCCTCGCGACGGCTCATACCGCGAAAGCGCAGCCCGCTGATCACGTTGTCGGCCACCGTGCCCCGGCGCAGGATCGGCCGTTGCAGCACGGCCGCGAGCGCCTGGCGCATCAGCGGCCGCGTCGCGGGACGCCCGTCGAGCACGATCCGCCCGCTGACCCGGTGGCTGCTGAGCAGGCCCAGCGCGCGCAGCAGGGTGGACTTGCCGGCGCCGTTGGGGCCCAGCACGGCCAGCGTGCGTCCGGACGCGACGTGCAACTCCGGCACGCTGAGCAGCTCCCTGCCACCGGCGTGCACCCGCAGGTCCCGGCACCCGATCCCGGCGCTCACCGCGGCACCGTCCGTCGCTGCTGGACCAGGGTCAGCGACAGGTTCACGCCGAACGCGATCAGCAGCAGGATCAGGCCGAACGCGATCGAGAGCGAGAACTGGCCCTGGCTGGTGGCCAGGACCGCGGCGGTGGTCAGCACCCGGGTCTGCCCGGCCAGGTTGCCCCCGACCATCTGCGCGGCCCCGACCTCGCTCACCACCGCGCCGAACGCGGCCATCGCCCCGGCCAGCAGCGGCAGCCTGGCCTCACCCAGCAGCGCCGCGAACGCGCGCACCGGAGTCGCGCCCAGCGCCCGCATCTGCACCCGGAAGTCGGGATCGACCTGCTGCAGCGCCGCCGCGACCAGGGCGACCACGACCGGAGTGGCGATCGCGGACTGGGCGATGATCATCGCGGTCGGGGTGTAGAGCAGGCCGAGCCCGCCCAGCGGTCCGCTGCGCCACAGCAGCACGGTGACGAACAGGCCGACCACCACCGGCGGCATGCCCATCCCCGTGTTGGCCGCCGCCAGCACGATCCGCCGGCCCGGGAAGCGCGCCAGCGCCACGAGCGCGCCCAGCGGCAGTCCGATCAGGATGGCGATCGCGGTCGCGGTCAACGAGACACGCAGGGTCAGCGCGATGATCGACCAGGTGTCCCGATCCCCCGAGAGCAGCAGTCCGATCGCGTCGACCAGCCCGTCGAACAGCACGTCCATCGCGTGACCTTACTGGCCCAGCTTCGACTCGTCCGCGCCGGCGTCCGGGGTGAACAGCGGCTGGCCGAACTTCGCCCGCCCGAACTCACCGATGAGCCGCTGGGCGGGCGGGGCGACGATCCAGTCGGCGAACGCCTTACCGCCGTCGGGCCGTACCCGATCTCCCGCCTTCTCGGTGATCTCGATGACGTGGTAGACGTTCAGCAAGCCCGCGTCGCCCTCGCTGAGCACCTCCAGCGCCAGGGTGTCGCGCTGGGTGAGGTAGGTGGCCCGGTCCGACAGGGTGTAGCCGGCCTTCTCGCTGGCGACCCGCAGCGTCGCGCCCATGCCCTGGCCGGTGGACTGGTACCAGGATCCGCCGGGGGTCGCCCCGGCCTTGGACCACAGGCCCTGCTCCTTGGTGTGCGTGCCCGACTCGTCGCCCCGGGAGACGAACACCGCCTCCGCGGCTGCGATCTTCTTCATCGCCTCCGTGCTCCCCGTACCCCGGATCTCTGCCGGGTCGGCCTTCGGGCCGAGCAGCACGAAGTCGTTGTGCATCACCAGCCGGCGCGGGCCGGCGCTGCCCTCGGCCACGAACTTCTCCTCCGCCGCCGGGGAGTGCACCAGCAAGACGTCGGCCTCCCCGCGACGGCCCATCTCGATGGCCTGCCCGCTGCCGACCGCCACGGTCTTGACCTGCCAGCCGCTGTCGCGGGTGAACACCGGCAGCAGCTCGTCGAGCAGCCCGCTGTCCTGGGTGCTGGTCGTGGTGGCCAGGATCAGCGACTTGTCCGCCGATCCGTCGGCGGAAGGGGTGGTTCCGCACCCGGCCAGCAAGAGTGTCACAACGCACGCGAGAACGAGCCAAAGCCTGCTACCCATAGCTCTGACCCTATCTGTGCTACTTCAGGACAGTGCAAGGGTAGATTGTGCAAACGTGACCCGCTATCGGGAAATCTGCACGGACCTCGCGCAACGGATAGGCGCGGGGACGCTCCAGCCTGGCGACGAACTGCCGGGAGTACGCGACCTCGCCCAGCAGTGGCACACCACCGCCTCCACCGTCAGCCGGGCGCAGCGCCGGCTGGCCGACGCCGGAGTGCTCGAACTGGCCGACCGCCGCCGGGCCCGCGTAGCCGCCGGCGCCGCGCTCGCCGCCCGGCGGTTCCTGCACGAGGATTCCGTCCTCACCCTCGCCGGCAGCGACGACCCCGCCCTCGACCTCCTCGCCGGCGCGCTGCACGGAAAGCTGAGCATCGTCACCCGCGAAGGCAGCGTCGCCGGCCTCGGCGCGGTGCGCCAGGGCCACGCCGACGGCGCCGCGATCCACCTGCTGCACCACACCGGCGTCTACAACGCGCCTTTCGCGCTCGGCATGCTGCGCGGCCTGGAACCGCACCTGATCCACCTCTGGCGACGCGAGCAAGGGCTGATCGTGCTGCCGGGCAACCCCTGCCACATCACCGGCATCGCCGATCTCGCGAAGCGACGGGTCTGCACGCGGCGCCCGGGCACCGGGACCCGAATCCTGCTGGACCGGCTGCTCCTGGACGCCGGTCACGACCCCGACGGCCTCCGGGGACCGCAGGTCGGCACCCACCTCGAGGTCGCCCTGGCCGTCGCCACCGGCACCGTCGACACCGGCCTCGGCGTGCGCGCCGCCGCGACCGACCTGGACCTCGAGTTCATCCCCCTGACCTGGGAGAACTTCGACATCGCACTGACCAGGAACGCCCTCGACCCGGCCGCTCACCTCATCGCCGCACTCCGCACCCGGACCCTGCGTGCCAGGATCTCCGCACTGGGCGGCTACGACACCTCCAGGTCCGGCGAGGTCACGAAGCTCTCCGGCACGGAGGCCGACGGGCCGGGGCGTCGCCGAGCGATACCGGACACTTCCGCACCGGACGGGTCCGGCAACGAGGGAAAAGGCCCTTCACCGAGCGTGGCCGAATGAGGCGCTACCGGAACGGCCGGGTCGCGGCAGCACTCGCCGGCACGTATGCCGGCCTGGTAGTGCTCCTTGGCGTCCCCTCGTCAGTGATCCTGCTGACCGTGCAGGACCCGATCCTGCTGTCCGGCGTCGCTCTCATGGTCATCACCTTTCCGCTCGGACCGCTCATCTGGTGGGGATGGGACGCGATCCCGCCTCAGATGGCGCACCCCGTACTACTCATCGTGGCCCTCACCGCCGCAGGTCTGCTGCAGTCGTATCTGATCTGGCGCATCCTGCGTGGCCCTGCGACTCCCGGAAGCAGGACCACCTGATCTTCCTGCCGACCGATCAGAGCGCCGACCTGCTGGAAATCCTCTTCCGCGCTCATCGTCAGTCGGCCCCGAACATCCATCGCGTCAGCTCGTGTGTCCGCTCGACATCGCGCGGCAGCAGGGTGCGCTGAGAAGACATCCGGGCACCCTGACAATCCCCACCATCGCGTTACGAGACATTATTCGGAGCCGCCGATCACGCGAAGCCCGTTGCGGCCCCATCGATCAGCGTGGGCGGCTGAGGGCGGCCTCGGCCAGATCCGTCCACTTCCCGGCCGAGGAGTGGGGCACGACCACCCAGTCCTTCACCTCCCTGCCCTTCCCCGAAGGGTCGAACAGGGACGCCCCGGCCATCTGGAGCGCGGCCGTGTGTTCGGGGGTGTCCCTGACCAGCCGGAACACCATCGCACCGTCGCGCTGCAGGCTCGCGAACACCTTCCCCGCCTGATCCTTGAGCGCGGGACGCCCCATCATCCTGGAGACCCGTACACCCAGATCGGCCAGCTCGGCGCCCACCTGCTGAAAATCCTCTTCCGCGCTCATCGTCACTCGGTCCAAACTCCATGGCGGCGTGGTCGGGCTCTTCCCGCGTGACGCGAGTCACCTCGACCTCACCTTCCGGCAGAACGGCGATCACGCTAGCCGTCCCGGCGGAACCGATCAAGGAGCGCCAGCCGGACCGGCCCTCGGCGTTGGCGATCCAGGGTAGGAACCCATTCATGGAGCGGCGTTGCCGGCCGGCTCCTCGACACCGTGCGAGCGGCCGCACGTGGCCCGCTCAAGCTGCGGGTCCCGTCCGAGGGCACGGCCGCGGTCAGGTTCTATGAACGATCCGGTTGGCGCAGGGTCGGCAGCACCCGTGCCACCTGGCTGAACGCGGCTGGTGCGCCTGACTATGTGAGCCCGCCAGGCGAAACTCGTCGCGCCTCCAAAGGGATCGCCCCGCTTGAAGCGCCGTGCGGTCAGGGCATGGAGACGTTCGAGAGCGGCAGGTAGGAGCTGAAGTGGTCGGCCACGATGTCCGCCACGGCCTCGGCGTCATCGAGCCCGTCAACCTCAAGGACCCGGATGCCCAGGCGACGAGCGGATCGGGCGGCCTCGTCGGCGACGAGGCGGTCCCGGGCGAGTCGGTTGCGCTGTGCTCGATCAGGGTCGCTGACCGCGGGAGTGACGGCGGCGGCCCGGGGCAGTTCGCGGAGCTGACGCTCACGGAATGCCTCGCTCGGCACCATCACGATCATTCGACGGGGTGAGTCGATGATGGGGGCGACCAGTTCGGGACGCAGCCCCCACCCTTCGGCGACGATGGGCCGCCCCGATACCAGCCCACGCAGATCGTCCAGAGCCCACTCGAACCGCGTGGGGAAGCCGGCCAGGGTCTCCTCGGCCATCTCTTGCGGGCTGGTGTTCACCCAGACGCCGTCCGGGTCGGGGTCCGCGGTGGGCTCGCCACGTCTCACCCGGCGTGCGATCCGCCGGTCATGGTGTGCACGCGCGTCGTGATGGTCGTAGTGGTACGCGGTCAGCCCGTACCGGGTGGCCAGCAGCCTGGCGACGGTGGATTTGCCGGCCCATTGGCCACCTCCAATCCACAGGGCGCCGCGCAAAGTGCCGAACGGGTCCCAGACCTCACTGTCTGTAGCGTTCACCGTTACAGGCTGGCAGCGTACAGACCAAAGAAACAGTCTTGTTCTGCCTGCCCGGCCGGGAGATGCTCGTAGAGAGGGGAAGCGGCGCACTCTCCTTTGGTGCCGTAGCGCCTCCTGCCCCTTGAGCGTCACCTGGAATGCGCCGGTTCAGGGCACTCGGTGAGCCCGGGGCGAGAAACGCACCCTGGACCGCCGATCGCCCCGAGCGCGTACGGTGACCCGGCCATGCCTCGGCGATCGTAAGAGCCGTATTTGGGCGGCGGGCGGAGCAACGGACCATTCCTTGATCTCGCTGCGAGATGCACGGAAGGTTATGGTTCGGCGATGGGGCCCGTATTCATGACGTCGCTGCTGACCCTGCCGGCGCTCGCCTTGCTCCTGATCCCCTTCCATGACGAGTCAGGCGCTGTGGACACGCGAAACCGGCTATCCGGCCTGCGCACCCGCCACACACTCGCCTCTCCCGAGGCGTGGGATGCCGCGCACGCCTGGCTGAGGCGCCCTCTGCGACGCCTGGCCGTGGTTATGGCACTCGTCATCACCCGACTGTCACGCGCCAGGAGCCCGGTATGCCACCTCCATCTGCACGGCATCGTCGATCTCCTCTGGCGTCAGCAGGACAGTCGTCTTCGTGCGTACGGCCCCGGACGCCGATATTGTGAGACCCAAAGCGGCCGAAGCCGCATTGCTCGGCAGATCGACGATCACATACGTGTCCGTCTCGCCGAACGCGAAATACATCTGCTCGACCCGGCCGCCGACGCTTTCCGTCACGCGCTCGACCGCTTGCCGACGTCCGGTGCCGCCATCTTGCACCACTCCTTTGAGGCCATCTGCGGTGTAGGTCGCCTGAATCAGGTACTTGGGCATGGTCGAGTCCCTCTTCTCGTGCCGCCACCCTGCGCTGGGGCGGCCATTGTGGTCACGAGGTCGAAGTTCTCGACTTAAGGTGACGGTAATCCCACCCGCGGTACTGGTTTCATCCTGTCGCATGACCATCTGCCACATGAAGGGTCCCGGAAGCTCCCTCGGCTGTACCGTGCGTCCCTTCCTTGGGTGGCCCGAAGCACGGGCCGATCCGGGGTTGGGTGCTCAGCGCCTGGTCTCGTACCTGGTCAGGAGTACGCCGCCGGGGAACGTCCGGGTCTCCATCAGGGTCAGGTTCACCCAGTTGTCCAGGGCCGTGAAGAACGGCGTGCCGCTGCCCAGCAAGACCGGTGCGGTGACCAGCACGTACTCGTCGATCAGCCCGGCCCGTGCGGCCGCTGCGGCAAGTGTGGCGCCGCTGATGTCCATGGGGCCACCGTCCTCGGCCTTGAGCCGGGTGATCTCGGTGACCGCGTCGCCGGTGACCGGGCGGGTGTTCCCGTCGACCGTGCCGGTCGTCGAGGAGAACACCACCTTCGGCATGTCCCGCCAGCGGCGGGCGTACTCGATCTCCGCCGGTGTGGCGCCAGGCTTCTGGTCGGCGGTCGGCCAGTGGGAGCTCATCGTCTCCCACAGTTTGCGCCCGTACAGCGCCAAGCCCGTCGCGCCCACCCGGTCGGACCACCACTGGAACAGCTCGTCACTCGGCACGCCCCAGCCAAGGTCCTCGCCGGGCGCGGCGATGTAACCGTCCAGGCTCAGGTTCATGGCGAAGGTCAGTTTCCGCATGGTGTCAGCCTCCTGTGTGTCGGTACTCGGCGTACAGACCAGCACGGCGCGGAAAATCATCGGTCAGGCCATACCGACCAGGGCACGCGGACCGCTACGCTCCGGTGGCCCCATCGATGCGCTCCCGGATCAGGTCGGCGTGCCCGGTGTGCTGGGCGTACTCCTCCAGGAGGTGGATGTAGACCCAGCGGAGGCTGACCTTGCCGGTCGGAGCCCCGGGGTCGTCTGCCAGCTCGTCGAGGTCGATGCCCGCAACCGCGGCGTCGCACGCAGCCGTCTCCGCGAGGAAGGCGGCGTAGTCCGCCTCGGCGTCGGCATCGGCCACCAGGTCGAAATCGCCGTCTTCGTACTCCTCGGTGATGTGCAGCTCGGGCAGGTCCTCGTGCAGGAACTTCTCCCGGAACCAGAAGCGCTCGACTTCCGTCATGTGCCGCAGGAGGCCGAGCAGCGTCAGGTTGGACGGCTCCACGGCGGCGGTCTTCAGCTGCTCGGCGGTGAGGCCGGCGCATTTGCGCAGCAGGAACACCCGGCGAAGCTTCAACCAGTCATCAAGCATCTCGCGTTCGCCACAGGCCATGTCCCTCCGAGGTTCCCGCTCCACGTCGGGTGCTGTCCACGTCATGTCACCATCATCACGACCTGTGCAACCGATTTTGCGGGTACGCGCACATCTCGCCCGCCGCCGACCAGGCGGCAGCACGATGCATCATGGCGATCGCGGTGGGACGGCGTTCAGAGGTTCAGTCGAGGACGTCGTACTCGGCCGACGGGTTAGCCAGCTCAGGGTGGTCCACAGGGTAGCGATTGTTGTGGATCCTCAGCATCGCCCAATGCCACGCCTCGTCATGGAAAATCAGCCCACGCAAGGGCGTGCCACTCGCCTCGTACGGATACCGCTCAAGGGCAGCTTCCTCGGCTTCGGCCGAAGTGAGGCCTCCGTAGCGCTGCATCACCCACGCAAAGCGTCGGCGCTCGTCCCTCAGGTGCGCGACATACTCCTCTTCGCCCCAAACAGCCTCATTTTCGCTCCGGGCCATGCCTGCACTGTAGGACGGATCGTCAGTCAGGACTCGCCGGCAAGCATCGGGCATCACCTTCCATTGAGAGTCGAGCGCTGCCTATCGCTTCGTAGCCCGGTAACGCTTAAGCGCCTGCTGCCCATAGTCCACCAGGCCGGTCCCGGACAGCGACGGAACACCGGGCCGGCACCGGCTACCGGCTCCGCCTCGGAGCTCACCTGCTCAACGTCCGCTGACGGCATTCGATGACGAGTCTCCGCAATAACCGACCGGAGGGTGACGATTGGGCAACGCCCGAAGCGCCGCCGTTCAGGAGTGGGCAGTGTGGTGCGCCATGACGAGCCGTCCTGCTTCCCGTACTCGCAGTCTTCCGGCGGGTGCGCTCGCCGGGCTGGGGTGGCAGGGCTGCCAGGTGGTCACGGTCCGGGCGCTCGCCACGTCACGCGTGCTGGTGTGCGAGTTGGACGAGCCGGAGCACGCCAGGCGGCAGGAATCCGGGCTGCTGCCCGTGGCGGATGCCCTGTTGCTGCGCTGCCGGGCCCATGTCGATCCTTCGTTCCTGACGCGACCGTCACCGGTACGCATCTGCGGCGCGGTCGCCGTACGAGCCTCGTGGAAGTCGGCCCGGGCGAACCTGGCGAGCTTCGCCGCCTTCGGCGCCCGTGTCGCCGTTCTTCCCACGAAGGTCGCGCACCAGGACGCGGTACGAGCTGACGCCATCTACTACGGCTTCGGCCTGGTCGCCGCCGAGCACCCCCAGGAGATGATCCAAGCCCCTGACACATCCGCCCGCGGCAAGCGGACCTGGGTCCATCGCCTGGTGGAAGAACTCGTCTACGACGCCGTGCTGTCGCAGCAGACCGCTCAGCGCCAGGACCGGCGGCCGACTCTGGGCAGCCAGGCGTACATGAAAGCGGGCGGCTCCCAAGCCACCTGATATTCGTGGCGAAGCAAGTCGTAACAGCCGAGTGCGTCCCCGATCGCCTGCTCCCATGAGGCCGCGTCGGTGACCTGCTGATGCAGCTCAGCCAGGATGCTGATGTTGTGCGCGGCGAGGCTGAGCTCGGTGCAGGTGACCAATCGGTCCATGGTGCGGTTTCCGCACTCCACGCAGAAGCAGCGCCACAGGTTCTCATCCACGTCGTCGTGGCGCTGGGCGTTAGCCCAGCCTTCGGCGATGCGATCCACATTCATGAACGTCATCAGCCGGGGGACGATCGCATGCCGGGCTCGCTTTGCCCCGAAGGGAGGGCCCCCTTTCCGGTCTGCGGGATACAGATGGCGGAGGGAGGAGGTGACCCCGACCGCGGCCCACGCGGCGCCGTAGGCCATCGCCCCCAGCCCGGAGATGTCGGTGCTCAGCAGGCCGACCGGTACCAGCGACTCGCCGAGCAGTCGTTTGAGCCCGTTGACCGCGTACTGGGTGCCGAGCGGGTCGCCGGAGTGCTCCAGGACGAGCGCCACCGGCACCTCGTGCTGATTCACCTCGGTCATTAGGGGCTTCACACCCGGATCGGCCAGCCATGAGATGTGTAACGGCAGGACAGCGCACACATCGGGCCCGGCAGAGGCGGCCTGCTTCAAGATCGCCTCCAAAGCTTCGTGATCACCCTGCCCCACGTACCCGGAGTCGGTGAGCACCGTCGCCATGTTCACAGCACGCTGGCTCTCTATCCAGGCCGGAGCGAACCGCGCTGTCCCGCGGGGCCGATTCTTCCCCGCGTAGCGACGACGATCAGCCAGGACCGGCCGACTCATCTGCCGAGCCCTGGCCGACGCGGCGCGCAGGGCGTCGGCCCCGCTCAGCACGATTCCTCCCCCGTCATGGTCGCCCGCTGACCAGAAGTCCGCCGCCTGCTCAGCCTTGACCTGCACGAAGAGACAGCGGGTCAGATTCGGTCCGCCACGATCACCGTCCCCAGCTTCTTGGTTGACCTCGCTGGTACCCATCGCGTCCCGGCCCCTTCCATCCCTCGCCGAAGAAGGGAACACCTCGACTCGCTTTCGACGGTGACCTCCACCCGCTGACCGGTCAAGACAGGGTCAAGTTCCCTGACGCGAGGAGTGACCCGCGAGGCGAAAGGTGACCGGCGTTACGCATCGCCGCCGTCAGGCGTTCACCTGGCCCTGCCCCGACGACCGGCGCAGCGCCTACCTAGAGGCCGCACCCCCCGCGAACTCCAGCGCGTCGCCACCGCACCCGTGGGCCTCACGGTGTCCGCATCCAAGGTGACTCGGCGAACGGATTGGCCTCACCGCAAACCGCGACCCACTCCAAGGTGCCGTCGTCGTCTCGTGTGAGGGCAACCCAGCCGATGCTGCCGTGGGCAGACCCGCCAGGGCGCGGCCGTCCGCGTAAGAGGTTGCGAGGATAGGCACGCGGTCCTGGACAACTCACCGCTAGGACGAATGCCCGAACCGCCGACCGTGATCTTTGGGCTCCGCTCCGGTCACTTCGGCAGATCGGCGGAGAGGAAGGGAGCAAGGAGCGCGAACAGTGTGTCGGGGCGGTCAAGGGGGATGATGTGGCCGCAGTCCTGGAGATGGTGTCCGACCAGGTCATCGGCGATGGGACGGAGTTGGCGTTCGAGCCCGGTGCCGACGGGGTGAGAGCCGACGGCCATGGTGGGCATGGTCAACCGAGCCGTCGCGACGGCGTCCTGGATCTGCTGCGCGCTGGTGGGCAGGGCTCGGTAATAGGAGAACGCGCAGCGCAGGGCCTCGCTGCCGGTGTACGCGTGGATGAAAGCCGCACGGATGTCGTCGGGTACTCCTCGCCCGAGCGTCCCCGAGTCGAGGAACCAGTCGATGTACGAGGCCTCGTTGCCGGCCAGGACGGTCTCGGCGAGGCCGGGGACGGCGTGGAAGCCGAACCACCACGGGGCGCCGCCCGCGACGACGTGTTCTGCTCCGGGCAGGCGGCCGAGCAGGGCCTCCATCACGACCAGGCGCCGGACGAGGCCGGGCCGGCGCAGCGCGAGCAGGACGGCAGGGGCGGTGCCCGCATCGATGCCGACCACCGCTGCCGAGGGCTCGCCGAGTGCGTCGAGCAGCCCTTCGGCGTCGGCGGCGAGGGTGCCCGCGTCGTAACCCCCGACGGCACGTTCACTGGCACCGAAGCCTCGCAGGTCCGGGGCGATGACCCGGTACTGCCCAGCCAATCGGCCCATGATGCCGCTCCAAAGTTGCCAGGTGTGCGGGAAGCCGTGCAGCAGGAGAACCGCAGGTCCGTCGCCGGCGATTGCGACGTTGAGTTGGACGCCGTTCGTCGCGATGCGGCGCAGTTGGCGTGCGGTGGTGACGGGCATGATGGCTCCCCTGAGGTTACGATTGGTGACCACAAAACGATAGGTAACTGGCTGACCGGTGCCTAGACGGCACTTTCAGGGAAGGTGGTGAGCCACAGGTGACCACCCGAGGAGCCCGGGCCGCCGGTCGCGGGGCACGCGGCGATCTGTTCGACCCCCAGTGCCCGACGCGGCAGTTGCTGGACCGCCTCGGTACGAAGTGGACGTCCATGGCCGTCAAGACGCTCGCCGATGCCGCACCGGACGAGGTGCGCTTCGCGGAGCTGAGACGCCGGATGCCGGGTGTCTCGCAGAAGATGCTGTCCGTAACGCTGCGAAGCCTGATCCGCGACGGGCTGGTGTCGCGCCGGGTCGAACCGACCGTGCCACCGCGGGTCTTCTACCGGCTCACCGGACTCGGGCTGTCCCTGGAAGCGGCGCTCGCGGGGCTGCGGACCTGGGCGGAGGAGCACATGGCCGAGATCGACCGCGCCAACGAAGCCGCCGACCAGGGGGGTCGATGAGGGATAGGCAGACCGGTTCCGCGCTCAGTCGCGCACCACACTGACCCCGGTCAAGCGCGCTACCCAAGCACCCAAATCGACCTCTCGATGCGGGTGATCAGGCGTATTCCCGTCGTATTCCACGCTGCTGCCGGCGCGTGTGTAACGATCACTCCGGTGAACTTCGGCCCGGGAATCGCTCGTGTCAGGTATTTCGAGCATGGCGAAGCCTCGTCGGAGGCTGTGTTCCACCCCGCTGGCATCAGGCGCTCCAGAGGGCTGATCTCCGTCCGAGAGAAGGAACGATGAACGTGCTCAAAACGGTCACCGTCGGCGTCGCTGTCGCGGGCAACAGCCGAGTGGAGTTGGCCTGGTCATCCCGGCGTCAGAGGCCGCCGGCAGAGGCAGGTAACGGTCGTAGAGCGCCTACTTGGAATATTTGAACGTGCCGAGCAAACATGAGTGGCGCGCCACTTATCCGAAAGTCTTCTTAAGGGCTTCCATATAAATATCTGACGCACGATTTGCGCAATCTGAACTATGACTACTGAAGCGCTCGAGACTAACGGAACTGTTCACCTCTAGGACGATCACGCTTGATTCTGCAGTCTTAATGCTATCCACAGCAGCAAATCGCAGCCCTAGAGCCTTCATAGCCTTGCTAGCTTGCAGGCGCAGCAAGTCATAGGTATTTGAATTTGCAAGAATTTCGGGATGCGCACCGAGTCTCAAGTTATGCCTCCATTCAAGACTTCTGTCGACTGAAGGAACCATCACAGCGGCACGAACCTTTTCGAACGCTAGCTTCACATCGCCATCCAGCATAATCGTTCGATATTCATGTTCGACCTGCAAGTACGGCGATAGCGCGATGGCGCGATAGCGTCGACTCAATATTTTCAACGCAGCTTGCAACTCTTCTATTGTGGTCGCTCTAAATACATCTATACCGCCGCTCTCCATCTGGGGCTTAAGGACCATAGGCAGTGAGACCATCTCAAGAGTCGTTGTAAATAGTTCAGAGATAGGCCGACCCGAAGGCCTTAGGAGAGCATGGGGGACAACATCGACTCCTTTCTTGAGAAGCATCACAGATGTTGCAGTCTTGTCGCTCGCGATCTGCGTGGAGGCAGCATTGTTCAAGGGGAGCGTGTAGCCAATTATATACTCAGTCCTTCCATCCTTGTTAAGTTCGCAAACCCACTGATCAGAATGCCACTTCACATCAATATCTAGTTTTTGAGCTGCTTGATATATCTGTTGAATAAAGTGCGGGCGTAGATTCGTGTCGAACATTTCCCCTCCGCTGGTCGCTGGCAGGGTAGACACCATCGTGCGACCCCATTCGATAGCGCGTGATTCCAGCTTAATGAACTACGCAAGAACCTTTTTGTAAGAGAGCTGCCGCTTATCCAGATCTGCAATGAGGTAACCGCCGCGATCCCGAGAAACTTGATTTATAGCATGAAACCCTGGCTAATTGCGCTACGCCATAGCCAGGCGGACCGTGGCGAAATCTCCAGGTCCATAGCGGCTGCCTAAGCCACATCTTTTGCATCTCCATCTACGCTCGCCTCACTCATAAGTCCTGCTCTACGTTTCGCAAGGCGGAAGAGTATGGCGGCAAGCCCTTCCTCGGCACATATAGCGCGGGCCGTCCAAGTACGGCCATAAACCCCATGTGGATGGCATCATGAAAGCGATAGTCATCCCTGATGACAGTCCATCTTCCGTGAACTCTACGACTGGGCGACGAGGAAAGTGCCCATGAGATGAGAAGCCCTCATCCAATACGGGAAGTGCACTAACCTGTGCACATGACTGTTCGGTTAGGTAGCGATCGCGAGTACGAAGCAGGTTATGTTGCGCTATATCTTCCATGCTTAGGCTGCAAGCGTTAGCTACAGCAGAAACATGCCTTCAGAAAACTTCATAGATCTCCCTCGATGCAGGAGCCTCATGCTCGCGCTTTCTACGCTATCGCTTTAGGTTTCCCAAATAAACCAAGTATCCACCTAACACGTCTTTTCTAGGCGAACTTGCCGCCTATTGAAGTACATTTGAATGCAAGGGAACCTATTTTGCGATTACGTTAGTATGCAATGGTGGCGTCTGCCTTTTCGTAGCTCAGGCGATCAGGTAGGGCGTTTTCTGTTGGCCGACTACTGCTCTGCCGTCGTTACTTAAAGCTTGCTTTGGCAGATCTACACACGGCGCTTGCAGAGCTGCTTCCCAGTACGCGGCCCGTGCACGGCCGTGCACGAGAACGGCCCCCAGGCCGCACACGCAGCGTGCGGCCGAGCGCAGGGCCGCGCCGGCGGCGCGGAGCGCCGTCGCTTGATCTTCATAGGGGCAATTCGGCAACGATCTCGGCTGTCACTGGGAGGTCAAGCCGATGACTGCCGCAACCTATCACCAAGTCTGGCGGCCACCGGCCGACGTGGTGCTCTTTGAGGGTGACCGCCTGCCGATGTGGGAGGACGGCGTCGGCTACCTCGACCCCGACACGGGCGGGGTCCTGCCCACCTAGTGAGCCGGTTATGAGCATGAAGGACGCCACGTGAGGTGCGTTTCGTTTCAGATTGACTGTGCGGTGGTGACGGTGAGCGTCTGCTGGAGGGATGGCGGACAGCAGGCTCGAGCCGGTGGTGTTATCGGAGGAAGAGCGACGGAGGCTGACAGGCTGGGCCCGGCGTCGCTCGACCGCTCAAGGGCTGGCGATGAGAGCCCGGATCGTGCTGGCCTGCGCCGACGGTGGCAGCATCGTGGCGGTGGCGGCCCGGCTGCGGCTGGACCGCAAGACGGTGGCCCGCTGGCGTAGTCGTTTCCTGGCCCGTCGGCTGGACGGGCTGAGCGATGAGCCCCGGCCGGGAGTGCCGCGCTCCATCACCGATGCCCAGGTGGAGGAGGTGGTGGTGCGCACCTTGGAAGAGGTGCCGGCCGGGTCCACGCACTGGTTCAAGCGGGAACTGGCCCACCGGGTCTACGACACATGGTCGGACAATCCTGAGGTATCGGTGCTGGGCACGTGTCTTGCGGTGATCGAGTTGGAAAGCGGCGTTCGCCTGGACAAGGAGATGAGCAGGGGCCCGAGGACATACGTGCCGATGCCCACGTGACCCTCATAACGGCTGTCGCTAGCCGAAGCACTCTAGCCGGAAGGTTGCTGCGGCCGGAATGGCGGCACAATGATCAACCATATGGCTCGGTGGGCCAGAGCTGAGTAACGAAGCTCTGGACCTTCGATCGCCCCCGACCATGTACGGCGACCCGCCATGAAGTGGCGATTGAGGTTGCGCCATACGACTGTAGCCCATTCGTACCCTAGATCGGATAAAGCCGTGTTTGTACGCTACCGTCGTGACTTATCCTCGCGACGCTCCGGCAGCAGTGGCGTCGGACGGTTCGCCAGCAGATGACGACTCCGCTGGAGCTCTGCGTGACCTTATCGCTCGTCCACTGACCTCGGAGTCGGTTCCGCGGATCATTCCTGCACCAGCGGAAAGAGCGTGGATCAACGTCACCGACCAGCGCTTCGTGCGCCGCTGCCTCCCTCTTACCGTCGCGAATCAGAGCGGTTGGTGGATACTCAACCCCGTGCCTTTCCAGGTGACCTGGATGGGTCGCGACCGCACAGAGGACCTCGTCATCGAGGCGCCGGGGCCCGCGCGCCCGCTTGCCTCGAGCCATTTCGGGTACGGCATCGTAACCTTCTCAATTCCCTACCTTTTTCGCACCCCACCCGGCTACGGGCTGCTGGTGCGAGGCCCGGCCAACCTGCCGAAAGACGGCATTCAGCCTCTCGAGGGGATCGTGGAGACCGACTGGATCGCCGCGACGTTCACCATGAACTGGCGCGTCACCCGGCCGTTCGACCCGATTCCGTTCGCGGTGGACGAGCCCATCTGCATGATCGTGCCCCAGCGACGTGGCGAGCTGGAAGAGTTCGATCCCCGGGTCGCACCGCTCGACGGCGATGCCGAACTAGCCTCCCGGTATGGCTCGTGGCTGACGTCGCGGAACGACTTCATACGCGACCTCCCGCACACGGCGCGGGGTGCTGCGGCTTGGCAGAAGGACTACTTCCAGGGTCGCGATGTGGACGGGACCCGGCATGTCGATGATCACTGCGTTCGCCGTACCCTGCGGCCCTTCGCCCGAGTTGACGAGGAGTGACAGATGGCTTTCCGAGCGAGTCGACTGCGGATTCAGCTGCCGTGCGGCCAATCCGGGTCGGTCATCGACGTCACCGCCGCGATCACGGACGCCTTCCCGGCGGGCACGTGCGATGGGGGGTGCAGCGACTCTCCGCAGTCAGCGGTGTGCCCGCCACCGCCGCCACCACCCCCGCCTCCGCCTCCGCCGTGTGGTGTGCCCAGCGCGTTCGTTGACTTCGATCCGGCCGACATCTGGGACCCGATCATGGACCGCGTCGAGCTGCCGCGTGTGCAGCCACGTCTGCTGCTCGACGCGGCCAACCTGCCGCTGCTCAAGCGCGACCTGGAGGTCAAGCTCAAGATGGCGCAGTACGCCCAGGACGCCGCGGCACGCGCCCGTGAACAGGTCGAGGCGCAGCTGCGTGACCTGGCCACCGCCGAGGATCAGCTTGCGCAGCTGCCGGACGACGACCAGTAACGCGGTTACGTGAGCGACCCGCCACCCGTTTCTCGGGACGCCGTGATCTACCGCGCCAACCGCGAATACTCGGCGGTCCTGCTGGACCGGCTTCCGCCCGACGAGCAGGCCGCGCTGCGCAGCGGTCATCCGGACGGTGACGTGTACGGCGCGCTCGTGCCACGCGCCGGATCGGACCTCGCGGTGCGTTCACTGTCGTTCGAGACAGCGCTGTTGTTCTTCGCGTTGCTCGAACCGGGTCCGCTCCCGGCCTTCGCGGCGCGCAGCATCAGGGAATCGGGCACGACCGTCCAGCGGCTGCTGCTCGACGGCGTCCTCGAGGTCGCGGACGGCGATGGTTTCGTCTCCGGCCCGCGGTATCTCGCGGGCCGGGTGGCCGCCGCGCAAGCAGTCGAGCCACCCTCGCAAGACCAGTCGATCGCTGCCCTGCGTTACGCCCAGGCCTTGGGCCCACTACCGGAGGATGACCTGGCACTGCGTCTCTACGGTTACGGGAGGCGTCCGCTCTCACCCGCCCTTCGTCGGCGGCTCCCGGATCGGGCGGCTGTCGCCTCGGCCCTCGGCGCGGACCGGGTCGGCGACGTCATGCGCGCCTGCGGCTGGATGGGCAGCGAGGACGAGCACTGGTATCACTGGCTCGCTCCACGGCCGAACGACTCGACGAACGCCGACTCGCCGCAGTACAAGCTGTACGTGAGCCCACTTCCTGCGGAGACGCGCGAGGCTCTCGACCAGGTGGTCCGGGCGTGTGGCGCGGGCGCGCACGTGATCGGGTTCAAGGTCGCGGCCGGTCTCGGTGGGTTCTGTCGGCCTGATCGCGTCGTCGCTTACTTCGCCGACTTCGCCGCGCTGTCGGCGTTCGCGAAGGAGCTCTCGGCGGACGTGGCCGGGTGCACTGGTGTCGCGGTGCCGTTCACGGCGCCCATCTCCGCCGACGGGCTGCTGTCATGGGGGGCGGATCCACCGCGTCCCGCACGTGGCGTACGGTCGACGAGCTGGCGGATGTGGTTGTGCCGCCGACTTGCGCACTACCTGCTGGTGGCGCGCGCTGCCGACACCGGGGCGCTGGAACCGTGGCAGTTCGCGTTGCATCGGTTGCAGGTCAGCGGCATCGACGCCACATCGTGGACGCCGTCGCCGGCGTCGTGGACCGAGGTGCTCGAGACCGGATGACGATGACGTCCGCCCAAGCGAAGCTTGTCCTCCCGACCGACGTCGTCATCACGCCGGTCGATCAGGTGCCGCGTGAGACGCGGGCTCGCTTCGAACACGCTGACGGCGACTACTGCGTGACGCGTCCGCACAGCCGCACGACTACCTGCGTCGTGAGCGGTCCAACCGCCGAGCTCCTCGAGCGTTTCCGCACCCCGACATCGATCGTCGACGCTGTCGTGGAGTTCGCCGTCGCGTCGCAGCGCGACGCCCATGACGTGCTTCAGGAGTCCTTCCCAGTCCTGAGCGCGCTGGCCGCGGACGGGTTGCTGACGCTGGAGGGAGATGTCGCAGCCGAGGCCGTTCGGCCGCTCTGGGCCCCAGGGGACCGCGTCGCCGACATCACGATCGTGCGCTGCGTCCGGGTGCTCGACGACACCGAGGTCTATCTCGGGCGCACAGAGCGTGGGGAGTTCGTCGCGGTGAAGCGCCTGGGCCGGTCGCCGGGGCCGAGCGCGTTTACCGCGCTGCGTCACGAGGCCCGGGTGTTGAGCCGTCTGGCCGGCCGAGCCGGTCCGGCGTTGCGGCAGGTGGAAGACGACGGCGACGGGGAGCCGATCCTGGTGCTCGGCTGGGTTTCGGGGGTTGATCTGGAGACTGCCGGGGCTGACCTCCGCAGGCCCGAGCGTCGCGCCGAACTGCTCAACCTTGCCGCAGGGGTCCTTGACTGTTACGCCGGTCTGCACGCCTGCGGGGTCCTCCACGGCGACGTGCATCCCCGCAACGTCCTGGTAGGGCCGGACAACGAGGTCACCGTCCTGGACTTCGGGGCGGCATGTCTGCCGGACGCCGGCGGTGCGCCGGTCCGCGGCGGCATCGACACCTATCAGGCCCCGGAGATCGCGCGGGCTCGCCAGCAGACCGGGTTCTTGCCCGAACCTTCTGCGGCCTCGGAGCAGTACTCGCTGGGTGCGCTGGTGTACCTGCTCATTACGGGGGGTGCTACCCATCTGTTCTCACTGCAGCCCGGCAAGATGCTGCGGCAGGTGATGGCCGACGCCCCGTTGCCGTTCGAGCACTACGGGCTCAGCAGCCCGGCGGTCGAGCGGTGCCTGCTCCGCGCGCTGGCCAAGGAGCCCCACGAGCGCCACCCGTCGGTCCACGAGTTTGCCGACTCGTTCCGCCACGCCGCCGCCGCAGATCTGCGGGCAGCCCCACGGGCGCTGCGGCTGGGCCTCGATCAGGCCGCCGAAGGGCTCGACCAGGCGTTGACCGACCTCAGCCCGACGGGGAATCGGCAGCGGAACGGACTGCCGGCACCGACCGTCTCCATCGGCCACGGCGCCGCCGGACTCGCCTACGCGCTGCTTCTCGTCGCGCACGCGCTCGACCGCCCGGACGTGCTCGCCGCCGCCGATATGTGGTCGACACGGGCTGTCCTGTCCGAGACCGACGCGAACGCGTTCCGCGACGACAGCCGCGGCATCGGGCCTTCCCTGTTCGGGAACGGATCGCTGTTCCACCACGCCGGGGGCGTCCACCTGGTGCACGCCTTGGTCGCACACGCCCGCGGGGACAACCAAACCTGCCGGACCGCTGTCGACTCCTTCCTGCGCTGCGCACAGCCCGACGACGCCCTCGACGTGGCCTTCGGCCGAGCGGGCCTGCTCATGGGCTGCACCACTCTGGTCGCGCTCCTGGGGCCCGAGGAAGAACTCATCGCGAGGGGCACCCCGATCAGAGACAGCCTCTGGGCCGCCCTTGCGGACCATCCCACGCTGAAGACGGGCGAGGAGATCACGCTGCTCGGCGCGTCGCACGGCTGGGCCGGCATGCTGACGGCCCTGCTCCGTTGGAGCACGGCGACCTCGACCCCGCCGCCGGAGGGACTGGCCGGCCGCCTGCGGGAGCTTGCCGAATTCGCGCGGCCCCTGGGGCGAGGGCTGGTGTGGCCACGAAAGTCCGACGGTAGTGGCGACGACGCGATCCTCAGTGCGAGCTGGTGCAACGGCTCGGCCGGTTACGTCGCCTTGTGGACAGCGGCCGAGCAGGTGTTCGACGGCGATCAGGCCCAAGCGGGCGCACTGAGTTACGGCGACCTCGCCCGCGCGGCCGCCTGGCACGCCTACGAGGCCCCCGGGTCCGCACCGGCCGGCGTCTGTTGCGGATTGGCGGGGCGTGGTCTCGCCCTGATGGCGCTTCACCAGCACACCGGGGAGCCGGCATGGTTGGCGAGAGCCAGATTGCTGAGTGCACGTGCCGCCTCTGAGTCGGCCCTGAGCCGCGGGACTGCGCCGAGTGCGGAGCGCCGAGTGGACGTGGTGGAGTCGAGCGACAATCCAGGCCTGCTCCACGGACCGATCGGACCGGCGTTGCTCACCGCGCAGCTCGTTGCTCCTGACAACGCCGTCCTCAGTATCACGGGTGCTTGGTGAGCGCCCCCTCTGGGGGGTAGACGTACTCACCGCGAGAGCGGGTGTCGCCGCAGACACATCCAGGCGAAGCGGCGCACCACCATGATCACTAGGGAACCTATGGGAACGATCAACCGCAGAGCGCCGGTGACGCCGGTGGATAGCCGGACACAAAGCGAGAGCTCGTGACCGTTCTCAGCAGTTCGCCGTCGTTGACCTGGAGGCATGCGTCCATCTGTGCCGAGTACGACCTTGATCATTACACGCATATTGCATACCTCCTCAGCACCCGCCAAGACGGCCTCGACACCCCGAACGGATCTTAAGGTGCCGATCCCGTACAGGGTCTATGCGGCAAAGGCACTAGCAAGCACACCAAGGCAGCACTATGAGCACTGCCACAGAAAGCGGCCCTCTTTGCCGTCAGCGCTGAGAAATCCGTAGCCGACACCAGCGTCGCCGAAGTTGACCTCATAAAACTCGTCTCCGCCCTCAAGCTGGAACAGGAAGCTCCAATCCCCGGGCGGATACTCCTCGTCCTGGAGCCAGGTGGGAGAACCGCCAAGCCGGTTGTCCCAGCCCTTTCCGAGCTCGGCAGAACTGGTCGGCATGAGCTCCACGGCAAGATCCTCACTCATCGTGGGGCCCTCGGCGTCGTCGGTCACCGTAATGAAGGACGGCACACGTCCAGGCTGCACGATCAGCGCGTTCTCGCCCCCCTCGCTCTCCCAAGTACCGTCGACGTAGTCCTCACCACCGGCCATGAACAGGTAAGCAATCCGGGCCTCCTCACCGGGAAGCCGAAACTGGCCGAGGAACATCATTGGTGTTTCCAACTCGGTGGACAGCGGCCACTGCGGCTTGTCGACCCATACTGGCTGGCCGCCCAACTTCGTCACTGGCTCCAGAATGGGCGCGTCAGACTTGCTGAGCCCGAGGCGGCAGGGGGATTCGCTGGTCGTCATGGAGGCAGACCGTAGCGCCCACGACCGACAAGACGCCTTCCGGTCCATCCTCGCCGTCGATCTCCAACTTTCCCAGGCCGCCAGCACAACCGCCTGGCGAGCAGCAGTTTTGGCAAACAGCGCCACCGTCCGGTCTGGTGGCTCCCGGATGGCTCCCATGAGATGTGTCTCACTGTGTCTCGGTTACTGCTGGGAGGATGCCGACATGGCGCGAATGCTGTTGTCCCGAGCGAGGTAACGCTCCTGCGCTTGACCGCCACGGTTCCAGCAGTGGCTCCGAGTGCTCATCTAATCTTTGCGGGTGGCGAACAAATCTGAAGATCTCGCATTGCCCACGGCTCTGGCCGAGGTGGCCGAGGTCGGCTTCGAGTGGGAATGGGACGAGGAAACCGACGAGGCCCGCGGCTGTGACTTCGAGCCATATGACCAGTTCGAGGAGCCCGACCGGACGGCGTGGTGGTTCCGCCTGTGGACCGGCAACCAAGAGGCCGACGGCAGCGAGTTCCGCTTCTTCGGCACGACCGGGGCGGGTGACTACACCGGCTTCTGGCTGGTACAGCCCGATGTGGCGATCGCTGACCAGCCCGTCGTCTACATCAGTTCCGAAGGTGAGCGCGGTGTGATCGCCAGCGATCTCGGCGACCTCCTCTGGCTGTTCGCCGCCGGCCTGGGCCCTGCCGAGGTCTTCACGGACCCCGACTCCCCTGCACAGCCGAACGAGGCCTTCCATACCATCGCCGAGCGACACGCCCCCGGCCGCCGCCGTTCCCCCACCCAGATCGTGACTGCCGTACGAGCAGAGTTCCCCCATTTCTCGGATCTCATCGACGCAATGTGCCGCTGAGCGGGACTCACTCAGCCTTTGGAATCCAAGTTCGAAGACACCCCGAGGCGGCGGTCCAGGAGCCGCAGGTCGTTGGTGTCGGTACTCAGGATGGTGACCATGGTGGCGTCGATGGTTGAGGCGGCGTCCAGGCGGGCGGCGAGGGCGCTCATCTGCTCCTGGTGCTCGTCGTCGAAGCTGCCCATGGGTGAGGCGGAGTCAAGCGGGGCCAAACCGAGCAGCATGCACGCGTGATCGGGCAGACCAAGACCGATGGCGATGCGCTCGAAGACGGCGAATTCCTCGATCGGGCCTGCCGTGCCGCGCATGATCCTGTTGACGCACGATTGGCCGATTCCCATGGCGGAGTCGATGCGGACCTGGCTAAGCACCGCATCCTGGAGGCGCCGCAGGATAGCTCGGAAACTTCCGCACGAGCAGTCGTAGAACGCCATAGCCACCCGGACGCCACTGGACACAACGAGAGAGGCCCGTCACCGCGTTTCCGCTGGTGACGAGCCTCTTCTTGCTGGTGTGGCAGGTGCAAGGTTCGAACTTGCGTAGGCTGAGCCGACGGTTTTACAGGGCATCGTCGATCTCGATGCAACTGGCTGCTTGGCCTGCGTCTCCGTGTTGCGGCTCGGCCCTGGAACGTCGGTCCATCCCGCGTATATCCCGGATCATGCTCCGGCGTCACGCGTTCGCTTCGCCCGCTCCTCCAGGCGTCGGAGATGCCGGCTGTACTGGCCAACTCGCGATCGGACTGCCCTGTCGATCAATCGGACTTGCGGATCGGAAGCATGCTCGTAGACCTCGGTCTCGAACGGATCGCCGTCGTACTCGATCAATCGGGCCAGAGCTTCCCGGTCCTGCTCCACCGAACCGCGGACGCGGACATGCCTACGCCACTCATCAGCACTCGCCTTAGCAATGTCCACCATGGCACCGTAACCGCCTATGCCGCTCACGTGGAATTACGAGAGCAGCTCAACAGCCAGCATGCGGGCGCTCGTGCCACGGCGCGCACCTCCCTCGCCTGATCAACCCATCTGCTGTCGGCCCGCCCGAAGGGGAAGCGGGCCAAGGCCATGAGGTCAAGGCGGAGCGCCTTGCTGGACGAACGACCTTGACCCCATGGCCCAGGTCTGCTCGGCTTGTCCCGGGTCTATGGCAGACAGAATGATCAGACTTCCACCTCAACCACGTACGGTCCCCTACTCACCGTACGGCGATCATCCCGGAGCCGGAGCGCCCCCGCCGAAGGCTTCTGTCACGTACGAGATCGCTTAGATGTCCGGCCATGTGTAGCTGGCTAGATAAGGGGACCGTCCGGTGACGAACCAGTTCTGAAGGTCATGGAGTCGTTCCATGGCGGCTTCGTAGTACTGGGGTGGTTCAGGGCGAGGGAAGTTCGGATGGCTGCTGTGGCTGGGGACGAAGTCGGCCAGATACCAGTAGCCCTCGACGAGCCAGCGGTCGAGTCGCTCGTTGCTCTCCTGCTCGGCGCAGACTCGGCGCATGGCTTGCTCCAGGCGGCTGAACACTCGCCGATCCCAGTGGAGATCGCATCGGAGTTGGATGAGGAATGATCCGTCTTCGGCGTCGAACTCCCGTCGGAGTAATTCCAGGTCATTCATGGCGCACAGGATGACACGGTTCGTGCTCGTGCGGCGGCGGGTCGGCGGTCGGCGCGGGGCGTACGGCGGCGCGGCGCGCCGCCGCGTGTCGTACGGCCGGTCCTTGTTCGGTGACTGGTACACGGCCACTCGGTCGGCTCAATAGAACCTCGACGGTGCAGAAGGGAATCCGTCCGGGCCATGAGTGGTAGGGCACCGAACCCAGGCCCTATTCGATGAGCGTCCATCCCTGGTTTTGAGCTTCGATCAGCCTTCGGATGAGGCCACGGGCGTTGGAGTCCTGTTCCGCGATCACTTGAAGGGCGCTGGCGGCCTGCCCGACTCGCCAGACAATCGCCGCGATGACATCGATCGTCTCTCCCTTCTGATCGGCGTAGGACTCGAAGCCTGGTTCGGGCTGGAAGCATCCCCACCAATCGAGGAGGACGCAAAGAGCAGTCTGCCTCGGTGGCCCAGGGCGCCTGGCGATGATCTCCAGTAAAGCATCGGTGCCTGCAACGGCTGCTGGATAGAGCGTTCCTGCGTGATCGTTTCCTACTGCTGATCGAATGCCATGTCCTTGATCCAGGTCATCACGAGTGCTCCTGAGCAAGGCGGCGAAGGCTTCCGCGACAGTTTCGGGCTGGTACCACTTAGGTCCTGGGATCGCAGCCCAATCCACGGCCTGGGGGTTCATGGGGGCAGCGTACGTGACGCCCGCATTTGCCAACTTCTGTGCGATTGAGACCTGAACCGTCGGTATCTACCGGAGCGAGTTCACCGCGTGGCATGAGAGCCTGCGGGAGGCAGCGTGAACACCTCCTATGACGTGAAGTTCTGGGCGATCACGCGGAACGAGTCGAGTAAGACGCCTTCGTATGTCGTCCGGTGGAAGGTCGGCGGCCGTCAGAAGTCGAAAACGCTCCGAACCAAGGCGCACGCCGAGAACCTGCTGTCGGATCTACGGCAGGCGGCCAAGCGCGGGGAATCGTTCGACATGGAGACGAGTCTTCCGCTCTCCATGATTTAGGTAAAGAGCGCTCGAACGGTTCTCGACTTCGTCAGGGCCTATGTCGAGATGAATTGGCCGCATATGGCGGCCAAGAGCCGCGACAGCATGTCTGACGCGCTCGCGACAGCGCTCCCGGCACTCGTGAGGGACAAGCCTGGCAGACCGGACGCCGAGATGCTGCGCACGGCCCTGCGCAAGTACACGCTCCTCCCCGAAGGGAAACGTCCCGCCCCTCCTGCCGATATGCAGCGGGCGATTCGGTGGCTGGAAAGCGCATGGCTCGACCTGACCGACCTCGGCGAGGCGAGGACAGTACGACTGGCACTCGACGCGATAGCGCTTCGGCTCGACGGCAAGGCGGCCGGCGCAAACACCGTTCGGCGTAAGCGCGCCGTGCTGCATGCGGTGTTGGAGTACGTGGAGTTGGAGCTTTCGGCAAATCCATTGCACCGGATCAAGTGGAAGCCGCCGAAGACAACGGAGACGGTAGACCCTCGGATCGTGGTCAACCCTCGACAGGCTCAAGAGCTTCTGACCGCGGTGACCTACGTCTGCAGGCGGGGACGTAGCAGGCGCCTCATGGCCCTGTTCGCGTGCATGTACTACGCCGCCCTCCGGCCCGCCGAGGTGACCGCCCTGCGCTTGGACGACTGCGATCTTCCTACGACAGGGTGGGACGTCTCCTCATCGACGTCTCCCGGCCGGAGGTCAACACTCAGTGGACGGACACCGGCGATGCCCACGAGGAACGCGGGCTCAAGCATCGCGGCCGGGATAATGTCCGGCTGTGCCCATCCCGCCAGCCTTGGTCAAGATAATCCGGGATCACGTCGCCGAGTCCGGACTCGGGCCGGGTGGCAGGCTCTTCCAGAGCGAGCGTGGCGGGGCGGTCGCCTCAACGGCCTATACCGAGGTATAGCAGGAGGCGCGGAAGCTGGCTTTGACTCCCGCCCAGGTCGCCTCTCCCCTCGCCCGCCGACCGTACGACCTCCGCCACGCGGCCGTCTCGCTCTGGCTGAACGCGGGCGTACCGGCTCCTGAGGTCGCCGAGCGGGCGGGGCACAGCGTTGATGTTCTCCTCCGCGTCTACGCCAAGTGCGTCGACGGCCAGCAAGAGATCACGAATCGGCGGGTAGACGACGCGTTGGCAGCATGACGCACCACCACTTCGGGCCTCGGATGATCTCCGGGACCCGAACGCGTTCCAGGGCAATCGTCTCGTGAAAGTCTGCTCCGACCTGGGGAAACACCCACAAGATCATTGCGCGTATATTGCGTGACCAGCGACAAACGGCCGCTCAGAGCGGCATCTGGCTGCGCACCCCTGAAACGCAGAAGAGGCCCCGGAGGGTCTCTGAGCTGCGCTAACTGCGTGTGGCAGGTGCAAGGTTCGAACTTGCGTAGGCTGAGCCGACAGTTTTACAGCGGGTCGACATTCTTAGCTCCATCAGGCCCCTGCGCTCCAGGTACGGCTCCCGCTTGTCCGCTACCGAGGGAAGATCATCCCGCGTATATCCCGCGAGGCAGCGGCAGGCACGATCATCCCTCCACGCCACCAGCCTCGATGCCGCCGACGCGTGATTTCAAGATCCAGTAGACGTCTTGGGCATTTTTCATCTGCTGGTCTTACCGTCGTGGCCATGCGACAGATCGATGACTGGGACGTGCTCAAGGTCTTCACCAGCCGGTTTCGGATGAAGCTCTTCAGCCTCCTCTTCCGGATCGGCCCGGTCACGCTAAGCGAGCTCGCCAGGCGGATGAATGCCGACCCCGGCCAGGTCAGCAGGGGATGCGGGCTCACGGCCCACCTTCGATCATCTCGATGTCGTGGTGCGCAAGCCAGAGTAGGAGCGGCCCGCTCCCCGTACAAGCGGCCGGACCCCACCACGGCACCCCGGTCAAGGGCCGGTTCGGCTACGCGGCGCGCGTCCTGCGGCGAAAAATGACACAACACCAATTGTCCGTCGAGAAAGCCATGTACATCCCATCAGTACCGTGAAGGTCTGACAGCGATCGCGCACGAGGCAGGATCAGCATGGTGGGGGAGGACTCGCCGTACCCGCTGGTGGTGACCGGCGTCTCAGGCGCCGTCGAACAGGCGAACGAGGCCGCCCGGTCGCTGTTCCACGACGGGCCGGCGTGGCTCGCCGAAGCCCAACGCGGGCTCTCGGCTCGACTGACGACAGGCCGGGAGGGTCTGGCGTGCGCGCCGGTCCGCGGACCGATCGGTGAGCGAGTGTTCGAGGCGCATCCCGTGTGGGCCGACGGCGGCTACGTCACCTGGTTGCTGATCGACGTCACCGGACAGCAGCAGGTCATGGAGACGCTGCGGGCCGAGCGCGACTCCGCCGTGTCCATGGTGCAGGCCGCCACCGAGTTGTTGTCCACCCTGAACCTCGACCGCTGCCTGGAGACCACCGCGCGGCTGGCGGTGCGGCATCTCGCCAGGTCCGCGCTGGTCGTCATACCGCTGGGAAGCCGCCGGTACGAGCTCGCCTCCTGCACTTCGGAGGGCGAGCCCGGACGCGAAAGCGTGGACCTCGACCCGCGGACGATCCCGGGGCTCGACGAGGCGTTGCAGGGGTTCCCGCCGGTGCCCGTCCGCTGGATCGACCCCGCCCTGGTGCCCGTCCGGGTGCTCCGCGGCCGGCGGCGCGGCATCCGTTCCGCGGCCGTAATCTCACTGCCCGGACATGGCATGCCCGTGGGTGCACTCGTCCTGCTGCGCCGTTCGGCCGAGTTCTCCCCGCACGAGGAGATGTTCGCCCGGCTGTTCGCCGCGCGGGCCGGCACCGCGATCTCCATCGCCCGCCTGTACTCCGGCCAGGCGGCCATCACCGAACTGCTGATGGCCGGCCTGCTGCCGCCGGTGATACCGCAGCTGGACGGCGTCGAAGTGGCGGCCCGCTATCGGGCCGCCGGCGGCAGCTCGCGGGTCGGCGGGGATTTCTACGACGTGTACCCGGCCGTCGGCTCGGGGCGGAACTCCCTGGTGGTGCTGGGCGACGTCTCCGGCAAGGGACTGGAGGCCGCTGTTCTCACCGGGAAGATCCGTGACACGCTGCGCGCCCTGCTGCCGATGGCCGATGACCACCAGCAGGTGCTAGAGCGGCTGAACGACGTGCTGCTCGCCGGCGAGAGTCTCCGCTACGTCACGCTCGTGCTGGCCGGCGTCGAGCGCCGCGGCACGCGAGTCGCCCTGCGGCTGACCAGCGCCGGACATCCGCCGCCGATGATCGTGCGCGACGACGGCCGGGTGGACGTCACCACAGCCCATGGCACGGCGATCGGTCTCCTGGACGAGGTCGCCAGCACCACCGAGACGGTGCTCCTGCAGCCCGGGGAGAAGTGCCTGCTCTATAGCGACGGTGTCATCGAGGCCAGAGGGGGGCCGCTCGGCGACGAGTGGTTCGGCGACGAGCGGTTGTGCGAGGAACTGCGGCGGAGCGTCGGCGTGCCGACGGACGCCCTGGCGGAACGTGTGCAGATGCTCGCGTTGCAATGGGCGGGAGACCGTGAGCACGACGACATAGCGATCGTCGCCATCGGCGCCCCGGGTAAGGCGCCCCCTGCGGCGACCGGAGGACCAGGGCCGTGAAGGACGGCATCGAGCAGTACGTCGAGGCGCTGCAGGCGGCAGCGACGGCCGGCGACGAGTACGCCGCGGTCGCGGTGGTGCAGGACGCGCACAATGCCGGTGTCCCCTTGGAATGCCTCTTCCTCGACGTCGTCGCCGTCGCGCAGGCACGCATCGGCGCGGAGTGGGCGGCCAACCGCCTCACCGTCGCCCAGGAGCACACGGCGACCGCCGTCAACGAGCGCGTGCTCGCCGTACTCGCCCACACGATCGACACGACGGACCACGGTTCCGCGCCGCTCAAATGGCGGATCTGCGTGGCGTGCGTCGAGGGCGAGTGGCACACCTTCCCCGCCCGGCTGCTGACCGAGGTGCTGCGGCTGCGCGGCTGGCTGGTCGACTACCTAGGAGCCCATGTGCCGACCCAGCACTTGATCGTGCACCTGCACAGGACGGCCCCGGACATGGTCGCGCTGTCCAGCTCGATCGCCACTCGCCTGCCCGCTGCGCACGCCGTGATCAGCGCGTGCCAGGCGGCCGGCACGCCCGTGCTCGTGGGCGGCGCCGCCTTCGGCCCCGACGGCCGTTACGCCCGCCTGCTAGGAGCCGACGCCTGGGCGCCCGACGCCCGTGCCGCCGCTGACCTGCTCGATGGCGGGCCGCTGCCCCGGGGGCACGCGCACGCCCTGAGCGCCGAGCGGCAACCGCATCTCGCCTGCCACGAGTACGCCCTGTTCACCGACCGCAAGCCAGACCTGGTCAGAGGCGCCCTGCAAGAGCTGAGTCGGCGCGTCCCCCAGACCGGGCCCCGGTCTGCGGAACCGCCCGTACTCACCGCGGAAGACGTGGCGTTCACCGTCGATTTCCTGGGGACCGCCGTGTACGTGAAAGATCCCGATCTGTTCGCCTCTTTCACGAGGTGGCTGGCATGGACGCTCACCCAGCGCGACGTGCCGCCGCGCGCACTGACCGCCGTACTTGACGCCGTGAGCGCCCGCCTCACGGGCCTCCCGAACGCCCTCGATGCCCTGGCACGGGGCCGCGAGGCCCTGCGAACCTGAACGACATGACGCGAGCGCCGCTCGGGAAGTTCTTGGATCATGCCTGCCAGCACCGGCTGTACGCGCTCTTCCACCTGATCGCGTTCCGAGGGCTACGCCGCGGCGAGGCGTGCGGCGCCCGCTGGGAGTTCCTCGACGTCGAGGAGCGCACTCTGGCCGTGGAGAAGCAGCTCGTACAGATCGGCTGGGGCTAAGTGGGGGAAAGGGCGGGGCCGGCGGTTGATGGCCATGTTCGCCTGCATGTACTTCGCCGCTCTCCGGCCCGGCGAGGCGGTCAGCCTTCATGAGCAGGACTGCTACCTTCCGCCCGAGGGCTGGGTACGGCTCACCCTCGACGGCTCCCACCCTGAGGTGAACCGCCGGTGGACCAACACGGGCGACGCTCACGAGCTGCGCGGCCTGAAGCATCGTGGCGAGGATGACGTCCCGCCGGATCCCGATCCCTCCAGAACTGGTCAAGATTCTTCGGCAACACCTCGGAAAGTTCGGCGTCGCCCCTGACGGGCGGCTGTTCCGCAGTGAGCGCGGTGGCGTGGTCGCTTCGACGGCCTACACCGAGGTCTGGCAGGAAGCCCGCGCCCTGGCTCTCACACCCGCCCAGGTCGCCTCACCGCTCGCCCGGCGACCTTACGATCTCCGGCACGCGGCCGTCTCGCTGTGGCTCAACGGCGGCGTACCAGCTCCGGAGGTGGCGGCCCGTGCCGGCCATGGGGTGGATGTCCTGCTGCGGGTCTATGCCAAGTGCATCGACGGCCAGGAGGAGATCGTCAACCAGCGGATCGCCGACGTACTCACCGCATGAGATCGCGTACAGCACCACTCGAAGGGCTCCGGCTACCCCCGGAGCCTTTCGGCGTTGCAGGGCCACGTCATTCCGCGCATATTCCGGATCATGGCTGTCCACCTGGGGAAACGCATCCGGATCCATCCCGCGTATATTCCGCGACCACCGCCAAACGGCCGCTCAGAGCTGCCCACGGCTGCACACCCCCGAAACGCAGAAGAGGCCCCGAAGGGCCTCTGAGCTGCGCTAACTGCGTGTGGCAGGTGCAAGGTTCGAACTTGCGTAGGCTGAGCCGACGGTTTTACAGGTCGTGACCTTTCTCAACCCAACAAGGCTTGTGAGCTGCGACGTAGCCTCGCCCTGCCACTACGATTATCAAGATCATTACATGCATGTTGCGTGGCACCCCTCGGCAGCTCCAGCGCGTCAAGACCGACGTGATCTCACTGAAATCTGTGAGCATGACCCTCAGGGCAGTGCTATATTTAGGGTAGAAATTGACCCTAAATATGGAGGGAAAATGCTGGTGCAGGCCGACGACTGGGACATAGCTCCTGGTAGCGGCCCGCTTGTGCGCCGCGAGATCCATGAGAAGTACGGCGGCCGTCGGCAAGGAGGCATCGGTCCCTCTCGGGTCACCCCCAACGTCCTCCTCTTCACGGATCCGCTCAAGGGGCACCAGCAGAGCCACTATGACGGGTGGGGAGGGGACGGCTGCTACCACTACATGGGAGAAGGCCAGAGCGGCGACCAGAAGATGACGCAAGGCAACCTTGCCATTCTCAACCACCGCCAAGACGGTCGCGCCCTGCGACTCTTTCGCATTGTGCCTCAGGGGGTTCAATACATCGGGCGCTTCGAGCTCGATCAGGATCGGCCCTACTACATCACCGACGCCCCTAACGCTAACGACGGCTTCATCCGGAACGTCATCATGTTTCGGCTGCGTCCGGTCGGCGATGTGATCACGGGCGGCGCCAGGGTCCCGCAAACGCCCGTCTTTGAGCCCACCATCGCTGCCATCCCGTCGGAGGAACAGCGAACCGAATCCACCCTGATGGATTCGACCCGAGAGCCGCATGGGGGGGAACGACGGGAAGCCGCCTTGATTCGCAGTTACGTGGACTACATGTCCGCGCAAGGCCACACCATGCGACGCTTCCAGATCTTGCCGGCTGACGAGTACTACCCCCTCTACACCGACATCTATGACGCGACTAGACAGGAGCTAATCGAGGCGAAGGGCACCACGACTCGTGAAGCCATGCGCATGGCTATAGGCCAGCTCATGGATTATCGGCGCTACTTGTCCCCCTGCGACCTTTCCATTTTGGTGCCAGATCAGCCTCGAACCGACCTTATCGATCTCTGCCGATCACTAGGCATCGATGTCATTTGGCCCCATGGCGACGATTGGCTTCGAGCATCGTCAGAGGTCCATCCCATGGCCAGAACGCACAGTGATCACACAGACGCATAATGACACATCAACGTTCGCCTTCATCTGCGATAGCCATACCTCAGGTCGGTACTCCCCGCGGGGATCGACCAACCCCGGCCCCGTGGTCGATCCCTCGACCCCCAACACGGGGCCGAAGAGGGGAAAGTCATGGCTGTCAGCAAGCGGCGGCGGCGCCGTAACATGCCAGTTCCTCCGGAGTGGGGCTCGCTCCTTGTACGAGCGCTCCTCATCCTGGTGGACTGGCTAGTCAACGGCAGCGGGCCCAAGTAGGCGTACGCCTCCTCGGGCCCGTGATCCAGCAAGGGCCCTCGTCAGGTTATGGCCGGCCGGCGAGGGCTTCTTGCTGCGCTCTACTGTACGAACCCGCAGCACCGAACACGACATCAGCGTGCCTGATGCCCCGAAGGCACCGTAGGACGGCTCGGGAACACCAGCACATCTTCAGCACGAGCAGTCGTAGAACGCCGTAACCACCCGGACGCCAACGGACACAACGAGAGAGGCCCGCCACCGCGTTTCCGCTGGTAACGGGCCTCTTCTAGCTGGTGTGGCAGGTGCAAGGTTCGACTTGCGTAGGCTGAGCCGACGGTTTCACAGGGCATCGCAGGTTGCGGCCGAATCCGTGGGATGACCTGGGCGATCTCTCATCACCTCGGCCCGCAGGCCGTAGACATCTTGGCGCACGGGCACCTGTCCCTCCGCCTAGCCTGGGCCGTCGTCCTCGTTGCCCTCCCGATTTGCCACCTCCTCGGCCACGGCGATGGTGGCATCGATACTGAGCGAGAGCTCTTGCAAGATCTCCTCGCGCGACTCGCCTGTCGCTTCGCTGAGGCGGTGTATGAGGTGCTCGGTAGTGATCCCGGCAGCATTGAGGTACCAGTTCATGGCGGTCAGAGCGGCCGGCCCGGCTGCCTCCAGCACTTCGTCAGCTATCGCTCGTTGCCAGGGCCATCGATAAGAACGGAGCCTTACGTTGAGCTGGACAGGCCCGTTGACCTCTGAGATCAACCGAGCTTGTTCCGGCGGCGACAAGGAACTGTCCCCCATGATCGTGAGCATTCGCATCCACCGCGCTGCGGTTTCTCGCAAGACGCCCATATGGCGACAGTAGACCAGTGCGCGGGACGCGCGAACCCCACACCTGCCTGATCATCCCGTCTGCCGTCGACCCGCCCGAAGGGAAGCGGGCCTAGGCCACGGGGTCAAGGTGGAGCGCCCCACTGGACGAACGACCTTGACCCCGTGGCCCAGGCCCGCTCGGCTTGTCCCGGATCGCGGCAGAGCAGGCGGGCGAGGACACCAGTGACCTGGACGACGTCATCACCGGCATCGATCAGGACATCAACGACACCGGCATGCGGGGCAACGTCCTCGGCCGCGCCGTACCCAAACGCCACCGCTCGACCAGGCGACGCCAAGACGCCCCCAACCTGCCCAAGCGCAAGATGGCCCACACCACCCTCGGCCGGACGTTCACCGGCTCGGACGGCAAGACCTACCGGCCGTCGCTGTTCGTTACGCTCACCCTGCTCTCCTACGGCAAGGTCCGGAACGGCGTGCCGGTCGATCCCGACGCCTACGACTATCGGCGGGCCGCTCGCGACGCCCTGCACTTCCCCAAGCTGGTCGACCGCTTCGTGCAGAATCTTCGCCGCGTCGCCGGATATGACGTGCAGTACTTCGCCGCCGTCGAACCACAGAAGCGCCTCGCGCCACATCTGCATATGGCCATCCGGGGCACCCTCCCGCGAGCGGAGATCAAGCAGATCGCCGCAGCCACCTATCACCAGGTGTGGTGGCCTGCGGCCGATCGCATCGCCTTCGACGGCGATCACCTGCCGGTCTGGCAGGACGTGGCCGGCTACTGCGACCCGGCCACCGGGGAAGTGCTGCCCAACTGGGACGAGGCCCTCGACCAGCTCGACACCGACGAGGCCGCCGAACCGCTGCATGTGATCCGCTTCGGCGTCCAGGTCGACGTGCAAGGCGTCCTCGCCGGAACCCCCGATGCCGACCAGTGCATCCGCTACCTGTCCAAGTACCTCACCAAGTCCATCGGCGACACCCTCGCCCCCGACGACCAGGCCCAGCGAGAGCACTCCGGACGGATGGCCGACGCACTGCGCTTCGAACCCTGCACGCCCGGCTGCCCGAACTGGCTGCGCTACGGCGTTCAGCCCAAGGGCGCCAAGCCGGGCATGACCCCCGGCCGCTGCCACGGCAAGGCACACCAGCCCGACCACCTCGGCTACGCCGGTCGCCGCGTCCTCGTCTCCCGCAAGTGGTCGAACAAGACCCTGGCCGAGCACAAGCAGGACCGCCGCACCTGGGTCCTGGAAGCCCTCGGCCAGAGCGACCAGCCCACCGACCCACACCGCTACATCTGGAAACCCGTCCCGGCCGGAGACGCCAACCTCGCACCCCTGGCCGTACGCCTCCTTCGGTCGGTCCACGAGCGGCAACGCTGGCGCGCACACCTCGACCGACTCCAAGCCCAAGCAGGCGGCCAAGATCTTTCGGCAACTGAACCAGGGAGGGCGGCATGAGCAGGCGAGACGAACTCCTCACCGTCGCCCAGGTCCTCGACGAACTTGGCGGAGTCTCCCGGCGAACCTTCTACCGCTGGCGGGAGATCGGTAAAGCCCCGGAGGGCTTCAAGTTGCTTAACGGGGAGCTCCGCATCTACCGGAGCGAGTTCACCGCGTGGCTTCAGACCTTGCGGGAGGCAGCGTGAACACCTCCTATGACGTGAAGCTCTGGGCGATCATGCGGAACGAGTCGAGCAAGACTCCGTCCTATGTCGTCCGCTGGAAGGTCGGTGGTCGGCAGAAGTCGAAGACCCTCCGGACCAAGGCACTCGCCGAGAACTTGCTGTCCGACCTTCGCCAGGCGACCAAGGTGGGTGAGCCGTTCGACATGGAGACGGGTCTCCCCCTGTCCATGCTCCAGGCCAAGAGCGCTCGGACGGTCCTCGACTTCGTCCGGGCCTACATCGAGATGAAGTGGCCGCATATGGCTGCCAAGAGCCGCGACAGCATGTCTGACGCGCTGTCCACAGCGCTCCCCGCACTCGTGAAGGACCGGCCCGGCCGACCAGACGCCAAGTCGCTTCGTACGGCCCTGCGCAAGTACGCGCTCCTCCCTTCCGGAAAGAGTCCTGCTCCTCCTCCGGACGTGGAACGGGCGATTCGCTGGTTGGAAGGCGCATCGCTTGATCTGGCCGACCTCGGCGAGACGAAAACCGTACGGCTGGCGCTCGACGCGATAGCACTTCGGCTGGACGGCAAGGCGGCCGGCGCGAACACCGTCCGCCGCAAACGAGCCGTGCTGCACGCGGTCCTGGAGTACGCCGTAGAGCTGGAGGAGCTTTCGGCAAATCCGCTGCACCGGATCAAGTGGAAGCCGCCCAAGACGACCGAGACGGTTGAC
This sequence comes from Nonomuraea glycinis, assembly GCF_035920485.1. Classification (GTDB taxonomy): domain Bacteria; phylum Actinomycetota; class Actinomycetes; order Streptosporangiales; family Streptosporangiaceae; genus Nonomuraea; species Nonomuraea glycinis. Next base: position 3,594,990 of record NZ_CP109166.1, on the reverse strand, counting down.
CCCCGGATCGTGGTCAACCCCCGGCAAGCTGTGGAGCTGCTGACCGCAGTGACTTACGTGGGCAGGCGTGGACGCGGCAGGCGCCTCATGGCCCTGTTCGCGTGCATGTACTACGCCGCCCTCCGCCCTGCTGAGGCCATCGCCTTGCGCAAGGAGGACTGTGAGCTTCCGGCAACGGGCTGGGGACGTCTCCTCATCGACGTTTCCCGGCCCGAGGTCAACACTCAGTGGACGGACACCGGCGACGCCCACGAGCAACGCGGGCTCAAGCATCGCGGCCGGGATGATGTCCGGCCTGTGCCCATCCCGCCGACCTTGGTCAAGATTCTGCGGGACCACGTGACCGAGTTCGGGCTGAGTCCGGATGGCCGGCTTTTCCAGAGTGAGCGCGGCGGGGTGGTCGCCTCGACGGCTTACACCGAGGTGTGGCAGGAGGCACGGAAACTCGCCTTCACGCCTTCCCAGGTCGCCTCTCCCCTGGCGCGCCGACCGTACGACCTGCGGCACGCGGCCGTCTCGCTCTGGCTAAACGCGGGCGTCCCGGCCCCGGATGTCGCCGAACGGGCGGGTCACAGCGTTGACGTTCTTCTCCGCGTCTACGCCAAATGCATCGACGGCCAACAGGAGATCGCGAACCGCCGGATAGACGACGCGTTGGCGGCATGACGTACCACTTGATGGCCATCGGGTCCCGGATGATCTCCGGGACCCGTTCGCGTTTCCGGGACACACGACGCGCGAAACGCCTGGTCCGACCTGCGGAAACAGCTTCAAGATCATTGCGCGTATATTGCGCGACTAGCGACAAACGGCCGCTCAGAGCTACTCACGGCTGCATGTCCCCCGAAACGCAGAAGAGGCCCCGAAGGGCCTCTGAGCTGCGCTAACTGTGTGTGGCAGGTGCAAGGTTCGAACTTGCGTAGGCTGAGCCGACGGTTTTACAGACCGCTCCCTTTGGCCACTCGGGCAACCTGCCGTGTCTTCCGCTCTCGCGGCGACAGACAGAAGAATAGCGGACTTCTGCGGTCTACGTGACACCGGTTTGTCCCGCGCCGGATCCCGCATGCCTGCTCCCCCCGATACCCCCGCCCCTACAAGCCTCCGCATGTCGGAACAGGGATCGGCCGGCCAAGGCCGCCTCCCGGCAGATCCCCGCACCGCAAGCCCCCAGCGACCTCTCACCGGCGCCACCACAGCAAAGCAGCCGGCGCGTGTATCCGTACATGAGCCTGTCTCGGGACCCAGCCCCTGGGTGGGTGGGTTTTCGGGGCGGGGCGGGAGGGCCCGGGAGGCGGATCCTGCAAGTCGGCTCGATGCTGGCTAGGCTCATCCGCTGGGTCCGCTTTCGCCGGGCGCGATCAACGACAGACACCGACGAACGCTCACGCAGCGGAGAGGAAGTGCGCTTTGGCCGATTCGTCTTTCGACATCGTCAGCAAGATCGACCGCCAGGAGGTCGATAACGCGCTCAACCAGACGGTCAAGGAGATCGGGCACCGCTTCGACTTCAAGGGCACCGGGGCGGCCATCAGCTGGTCCGGGCAGGAGAACATCGAGATCAAGGCCAACAGCGAGGAGCGCGCGAACGCCGTACTCGATGTGTTCAAGGAGAAGGTGATCAAGCGCGGCCTCTCCCTGAAGGTTCTCGACTCCGACGAGCCGAAGTTGTCCGGCCGGGAGTACCGCCTGCTGGTCTCCCTCAAGGAGGGCATCGACCAGGAGCATGCGAAGAAGATCTCCAAGCTCATCCGCGACGAGGGCCCCAAGGGGATCAAGGCGCAGATTCAGGGCGAGGAGCTTCGGGTGAGCTCCAAGAAGAAGGACGACCTACAAGACGTCATCACCCTCCTTAAGGGCAAAGATCTGGACATCGCCCTGCAGTTCGTGAACTACAGGTAATGGAGCGGCGCGCGAGACCGTGATCTGCGCGGTCATCGCGCTCCCACCTTGCGGCGGCTTGTGTCCGCACATGCCGTGCGCGGGTCACCCTGTGTGGCGATTGAGCAGGCGTGTCGTTGCGGACTGCCTTCGAAATCGCGACGCAGGCAACCGGAGGCGTTGCGTTCCGTGTGATGCGCATCAATGACTGGATGCGTTTGGGTAGGGCCTGCGCGATCATTACCAGGATGAACGCTCGTTTCCTCGGTATCGCTGATCTGGTCGAAACCCCGTCCGTGGCGGTCGTGGTCGACGTCATGCGTGCTTTCACCGTGGCCGCCTGGGCCTTCGCCCAAGGGGCGGAAAAGATCGTTCTTGCTGAGACGCTGAACGAAGCCCTGGCGCTCAAGGCCCTCCACCCGGATTGGGTGGCGCTCAAGGACGGTCCGCCCGTGCCCGGGTTCGACCTCGTCAACTCGCCGGGCCTGCTGCGCTCTGTTGACCTTGACGGACGGACCGTGGTGCAGAAGACCACGGCGGGGACGGTCGGCGCCCTTGCGGTCAAGGAGGCGCCGCTGGTGTTGTGCGCCAGTTTCGTGGTGGCGGAGGCGACGGCTCGGCTTTTGCGGACGCGCGAGAGTGGCAGTGTCACGTTCGTGGTCACCGGCGAGGATGGGCAGGCCGATGAAGATCTGGCGTGTGCTCAATACATCGCTCGGAGAGTCAGCGACGCTGGGACGGATGCTGCCGAGTTCCTCCGCCGCGCTGCCGAGTCGCGCGCCGCCGCCGAGCTGGCGGAGGGGATACGTCAAGGAGTCCATCCTGATGACGTCGCACTCTGTCTTGAAGTCGACCGGTTCCCCTTCGCCATGGTGGCGACCTTGGAAGGCTCGCTCATGGTCCTGCGTCCCCGCGCGATGCCTTCGCGGCCCGGCCCGGCCGTCGGAGTGGATCCGTAAGCTGGTCGATCGTGACGATGATCCCCCTGCGCCGCTTCACGGCGCGTGCTCTGCCCGTCGACGATCAGGGCCGGGTGCTCCTGCTCAACGGTTTCGATCCGGTACGCCCCGACGAGCCGTTCTGGTTCACCATCGGCGGCGCCATGGAGGGTGCGGAGACGCTGCAGCAGGCCGCCGCGCGCGAGCTGTTCGAGGAGGTCGGGATCCGGGTGACGGCGGAGGAGTTCACGGGACCGTACGGGACGGGCACGATCGAGTTCAGTTTCGCCCAGTACGCCATCACGCAGGATCAGGCGTACTTCGCGGTCCGGGTGGGCCAGGTGGAGGTCTCGTTCGAGCACATGGAGCAGCTTGAGAAGGAGACCACGCTCGGGCATCGGTGGTGGAGCGCCGAGGAGATCGAGGCCACCGAGGAGATCGTCTTTCCGGAGGATCTGGCGGCGATCCTCCGCAGGGTCAGGACGGGCGAAGGACTCGGGTAGCGCCCGTGATGAGGGCGGTGGCCAGGATCCAGCCCGAGATGATCAGTCCGTACGCGAGTCCCTGCGTCCAGCCCGCCGGGTCGAACATGTCGCGCTGGCCGAACGTGGACAGCGGCAGCAGCAGGTCGAAGCTGTAGGCGAACGAGTCGAAGACCGGGCTCTCGTCGGGTTTCAGCGGACGGGGTGGGTTCAGGCCGAAGGCCACCGTGCCGACCAGGAGCAGCGCCGCGAACCAGACCGCCGCCAGCCAGGGGCGATAGCCGTAGCCGACCGTGAACTCCAGCAGGCGGCCCCAGAACCGGGCACCCGTTCCTTCGGTGTGGCGTCGGCCGCGGAGTTTGGCGAGTTGGGCACGGCGTGCCAGCGCGTCATTGCCGTCGCGGCGGTACCAAGCGGCCAGTTGCTCGTACGGCTGCGGTCTGAAGCCCTCCGGGTCCCGGCCGACCCATTCGATCCTGCGGGACACTCCGCTGCCGCGCAGGCGTTCGTACGTCAGGCCGTTCAGGCGGAGTTTGTCCGGCCAGGTGGCGGGGTTGTCCTCCAGGGTGTTCACGGTGGAGTGCGCGAGCGTCACCACGCCGTCGATCGGCTCGGCCGGCTTGAGGTAGAGCTCGCGGACCTCCATGTGACTGGCATGCAGCGCGTACGGCGTGTCGGGGCTGCGGATGGCGCCTCTGATCGCGAGCAGGCCGATCCGTGCGCCGCGCAGTCGTACGCAGCCTTGGGCCAGGAAGTCGCCGGTGCAGCGCATCGAGTCCTCGACGACCAAGCCGTCGGCGATGAGCGCGTGTTTGCCGGGATTGCGGAGCTTGGCGTTCTCCAGCGAGAACTCGCCGTTGAGCCGGGCACCGTACATCCGGATGCCGCCGGTGATGTCGCCGTTGCGGAGGTACATGCCGGAGTCGACCACCATGGCGTCGGCGTAGAACGCGTGATCGTCGTCCTCGCCGGAAACGATCTTGGTGCCGCCGAGCCAGAGGCCGCTCTCGAACTGGGCGCGGGGCACCCGTACCGCACCCGTGACGTACGAGCCCGACAGGCTGAGGTGGCCTGCCACCCGCATGCCGCCCCCGGTCAGGCCGGGTAAGCGGCAGTCGGTCAGCCGCACGGTCCGGGCGGTGGTGCCGGTGAGCCGGATGGGCTCGTCCAGGTGGCAGCCGCTGAGCGAGAGATCGTGCTCGACGGTGCCGCCGACGATCTCGAGCGGCCCGGTGATCCTGGCGCCGGTGAGCCGTACGGCCGGAGCGGAGCCGGCGGCGACGTCACGGGCGCCGAGTAACAGTGAGGTGATCACCTGGGCTCGGACGGTGCGCTCGGGGCCCCAGGTGTGTCCGTCCGACGGGGCGTTGGCGCCTGCGGGACTGTTGCCGCTCGGGGCGAAGGGGGCCAGCTCCACCGTCCGGCCCGTGGGGAAGGCGTCCCACACCTTCCGCTCGGCTGCGCTCAGTCGCGGAGATCTCCCCATGAGCTGATTCTTTCGCACGACTCAGCGCCGGTAGCCGGCCATGCGCTCCAACCTGGCCACGCGCTCGGCGGTGGGCGGGTGCGTGGAGAACAGGCGGCCCAGGCCGATGCCGCTGAACGGGTTGGCGATCATCAGGTGGGAGGCCGAGGTCAGACGGCTGTTCTCCGGGAGCGGCAGCCTGCGGGCGCCCATCTCGATCTTGCGCAGGGCGGAGGCGAGCGCGAGCGGGTCGCCCGTGAGCCGGGCCCCGGACTCGTCGGCCTGGAACTCCCGGCTGCGTGAGACGGCCATCTGGATCATGCCGGCGGCCACCGGGCCGAGCAGCATCATGAGCACCGCACCGAGGAATCCCGGGCCCTCGTCGTCGTCGGAACCGCCGAAGAAGACCGCCACGTAGCTCACCCAGGTGATCATCGTGGCCAGCGCGCCGGCGATGGACGAGATCAGGATGTCGCGGTTGTACACGTGGGACAGCTCGTGCCCGATCACGCCACGCAGCTCGGACTCGTCGAGGAGCTGGGTCAGGCCGTAGGTGACGCAGACGGCGGCCTTGCGCGGGCTGCGGCCGGTGGCGAACGCGTTCGGCTGCACGGTGGGCGAGATGTAGAGCCGTGGCATCGGCTGCCGGGCCTCGGTGGAGAGCTCGCGGACGATCCGGTAGAGGGTGGGCTGCTCCACCTCGCTGACCTGCCTCGCACGCATGGCCGACAGCGCGATCCGGTCGCAGAAGAAGTAGGCGACGCCGTTGGTCACCAGGGCGAGCACGAACGCGAGCTGCATGCCCATGCCGCCGCCCAGCCATGCGCCGGCCGCGATGATCAGCGCTGACAGGCCCCCCAGCAGGACCGCGGTGCGCAGGCCGTTGTGGTGCAAGGTTCCCCCCTCTCATGGTCCGGCTTCACCTGGTACAACGACGATGCACTGCCTCAACGTTCCCGAGGGTGCCCGGCCGAGGGCAGACTCCCTGGTCACAGCTGTCTCCCTGGCATCTGGGCGCGTAGGGCGGCATCGCCCCGCGGCCTTCACGTCGGTGCGGGACGGATGAATCAGTACGTGGCAGATAAGAACGTCATGTCGAGCACCGGTTGCGGCGCGACCGAGAACAGGACCGCCACCGCCACCGCGATCCCGATGGCCACCCAGACCGCGGGGAACGGACGGCGCGCTGCCGGAGCCGCCGCCCGCTCGGGGGTGAAGAGCCGCGCCGTCCAGGCGACGTAGTAGTAGAGCCCGACCACGGTGTTGACCGCCATGACCACCGCCAGCCAGCCGGCGCCGCCGTCGACGATCTCCCGGAAGACCACGATCTTGGCGAACAGCCCGGCCAGCCCAGGCGGGAGCCCGGCCAGGCAGATCAGGCAGAACGCCAGCGCCAGCGCGGCCGCCGGGCTCCGGAACACCAGCCCCCGGTAGTCGTCCAGCTCATTGCGTGACGCGGTCCGCGACACGAGCATGACGACGGCGAACGCGCCCAGGTTCATGGCGGCGTAGATCACCAGGTAGGCCACGGTGGCCCCGACCGCCGTGGACGCCGCGTTCGCGCCGGGCCGGAACGCCACCGCGAGCGGGGCGAGGATGTAGCCCGACTGGGCGACGGACGACCACGCGAGCAGGCGTACGGCGGATCGCTGACGCATCGCCAGCAGGTTTCCCACCGTCATGGTGAGGGCCGAGATGATCGCGATGATCGGGATCCAGGTGGCCGACTGGCCGGGCAGCGCGAGGACCAGGACGAGGATCAGGCCCGCGAACCCGGCCGCCTTCGAGATCACCGAGAGCAGGGCGGCGACCGGGATGGGGGCGCCCTGGTAGACGTCCGCCGCCCAGGCGTGGAAGGGGACTGCCGCGATCTTGAAGGCGAACCCCGCGACGAGGAGCACGATCCCTACCGTGACCAGGCCCGGCAGGCCGTGATCGGCTTCGAGGATGGACGTGGACGCCTCCGGCCACCCCGGTGCTGGAAGCTCGCCGCTGAAGACGGCCGCCAGCCGTGGCAGGAAGACGGTCCCGGCGACGCCGTACAGCAGGGATACCCCGAAGAGCATGACGGCGGTCGACACGACCGACACCAGGAACAGCTTGACCGCGGCCTCCGAGGAGCGGCCGTCGTAGCGTTTCAGCGCGGTGAGCGCGAAGACCGGCAGGGAGACGAGCTCGAGCGCCACCACCAGCATGATCAGGTCTCGCGAGGCGGGCAGCGTCACGGCGCCGGTCAGCATGCACAGCAGGAGGAAGTGCCACTCTCCCACCGGAATGTCGCCCTCCGCCAGCTCGGTCATCGACATCAGCACCACGACGACGGCCGCCACCAGCGCCAACCCGGCGAAGATCAGGGTGAGCCGGTCGACCACGAACGAGCACGACTCGCCGGGCGAGCCGCCCTCGGCCAGGTGGGCGGGGACGCAGAAGGTGGACAGCGTCCCGGAGCCGGCCTGGGCGGCCTGCGCCACGACGAACCCCAAGGCGACCAGCACACCCCCGAGCGTCACGAACCCCAGCGCCGACTTGACCCCGCGCCGGGCGGGCAGAAAAGCGTCGAGCAGGAGTACGAGTGCCGCGACCAGGGCGAGGGTCAAGGGGGCCGCGATCGCGAAGTAGTCGATCTGCTGGATCATGACAGTGCTCCCAGCAGAGTCTGCACGGCCGGTGTGGTGAGCGAGAGCAGCAGTTGGGGCCAGAGCCCGAAGAGCAGGATCAGCACGATCAACGGCACCCAGGCGACCAGTTCGTACCGCTGGATGTCGAGCGCCTCCGGCACCGCACCCACGGGGGCGACCGGCCGCTCATCAGGCGTCTCCCAGGCGGCGAGGTCGCCGGCCGGGCGCACGATCGCGTCGGCGGGGTGATCGTCCGGACCGGCGCCGGCGGAGACCGGCAGCGGGACGGACGGCACGCCGTGGGTGACTCGGGAGAGCATGACCAGGAAGTAGGCCGCCGTCAGGACCGCGCCGAGACCGCCGATGACCATGAAGGTGAGGAACAGGGCGCGGGGCAGCACGTCGGCCGGTTGGAAGGCGCCGAGCAAGGCCAGCATCTCCCCCCAGAACCCGGCCAGCCCCGGCAGGCCGAGCGAGGCGATCGAGGCGAACGTCAGGACCGCGCCGAGGTGCGGAAGCCTGGCCAGCAGGCCGCCACCGAGCGACGGGATGTCGGCGGTGTGATGGCGGTCCTTGATCGCGCCGGCCAGGAAGAACAGCAGGCCGGTGATCAGGCCGTGGGCGACGTTGGCGAACAGGGCGCCGTTGATCCCGACCGTCGTCAGCGTGGCGAAGCCCAGCAGCACGAAGCCCATGTGGCCGACGGACGAGTAGGCGATCATCCGCTTGAGGTCGCGCTGCGCCAGGCAGGCCAGCGAGCCGTAGATGATCCCGACGACGGCGAAGGCGCCCAGCCACGGCGCCACCGCCACGGCCCCCTCCGGCAGGATCGGGATCGCGATCCTGGCGAAGCCGTACGTGCCCATCTTCAGCAGCACACCGGCCAGCAGGACGGAGCCGACCGTGGGAGCCTGCGTGTGCGCGTCCGGCAGCCAGGTGTGCAGCGGCCACATCGGGGTCTTGACCGCCAGCCCGAGTCCCACCGCCACGAACGCGAGCACCTGCACCGCCCTCGACATGCCCGCGCCGTGCGCCTGGCCGAGGGCGACGATGTCGAGGGTGCCGGTCTGCGCCCAGATGAGCAGCAGGCCGAGCAGCATCACCACCGAGCCGAGCAGCGTGTAGAGGATGAACTTGACCGCCGCGCCCCTGCGCTCCGCACCGCCCCAGATGGCGATCAGGAAGTACATCGGCACGAGCACGATCTCGAAGAACACGAAGAACAGCAGCAGGTCGAGCGCGAGGAACGTGCCGATCATGCCCACTTCGAGCACCAGCAGCGTGAACACCAGCGCCCTCGGCCTGGCCCCGCCCGGCCTGGGGTACAGCAGCTGGCCGGGACGGCGGGCGTCGCCCCAGCCCAGGTAGGCGAAGCAGAGGAACGTCAGCAGCGCCGTCAACGCGACCAGCGGCAGCGAGATCCCGTCGACGCCCAGATGGAAGCGCAGGTCGAGCCCGGGGACCCAGGGCAGGTCTACGGTGGCCTGGGGTCGTCCCGCCTGGCCGTGGTCGAACGTGGCCACCAGCGCCACGGCCAACGCCAGCGTCACGCCGGAGACGACCATCCCGTACGCCGGCAGGATCGGGCGCAGCAGCGACGGCGCGACCAGGAGCAGGAAGGCCCCCAGCAACGGCACGGCGAGGAGCGCGACGGGAAGCCAGCTCGTCATGTGAACATCACCGCCCCCACCACGATCAAGAGGACTCCGGCCAGCAGGCCGCTCACATAGAGCTGTACGTTGCCGTTCTGCGCGAGTCGCAGCAGCCCGGACAGCCCGCGCGCCGACCGGCCCGAGCCGCGCACCGCGCCGTCCACCACCGTGTCGTCCGTCCTGACGACGAGCCCGGCCAGCGCCACGATCGGGCGGGCGATGACGGCGGCGTAGAGGTGGTCGACGTAGAAGGCCTGCTCACACGGCTGCCGCAGCGGCCCGAGCAGCCGGGCCGGGTCGGCCACGGGGTCGCTGCGCCACGAGGCGTACACCACGGCCGCGCCGAGCAGCGCGAGGACGACGCTGATGACCGCCACGGGTGCGTCGAGGTGGAGGCCACCCGCGAAACCGAGCAGCACGGCCGGGACCGCGAGCAGGACGACCGGCACCAGCATCGTCGGCGGCGCCTCGCGGGTGTCGATGACGTGCGCCGTGCCGGGCGCGGGCTCGGGGAGCGCGACGGTCCGCGACCGGCCGAAGAAGGTGCGCAGCCAGGCCCTGGTGGCGTACGCGCCGGTGACGGCGACGGTCGCGAGCGCGCAACCGTACAGGAGCAGGGCGGCGGCGTCGGTGAGGCCGCCGGCGAGCGCTCCTTCCATGGCCACGAGCACGGCGTCCTTGCTGAAGAAGCCGCTGAACGGAGGCAGGCCCATGAGGGCGGCGAAGCCGACCGTCGTCGCCGCGAACGTGATCGGCAGTTCCCGGCGCAGCCCGCCCATCTGGCTCATCAGGTTGGAGCCGACGTGGTGGATCACGACGCCCGCGCACAGGAACAGCAGCGCCTTGAACGCGCCGTGCGTGATCAGGTGGAAAATCGCCGCGGTGTCGGACCCGGTGGCGAGACCGCCGGCCATGTAGGCGAGCTGGCTGACCGTTGAGTAGGCCAGCACCCGTTTCAGGTCGTCCTGCGCCAGCGCGGCCAGTGCGGCGCCCAGCATGCCGAGCGCGGCCAGGACCGCGAGCACGTCGAGCGTCGGCCGGGCCGCCGCGAAGGCGGGGAAGAGCCTGGCCACGAGGAAGATGCCCGCGGCGACCATGGTCGCGGCGTGGATGAGCGCACTGATCGGGGTCGGGCCCGCCATCGCGTCAGGCAGCCAGGTGTGCAGCGGCACCTGGGCGCTCTTGCCCGCGACCCCCGCGAGCAGGAGCATCGTCGCGGCGACCAGCGTGCCGGCGGACATCTCGGGCACCTTCGCCAGCACGTCGGCGATGCGGAAGCTGCCTGCGGCGCCGCCCAGCACGAAGATGCCGAACAGGAAGCCGACGTCACCCAGACGGGTCACCAGGAACGCCTTGACCGCGGCGCGCGAATTGCCGCGGTCCTCCCACCAGTGGCCGATGAGGAGGTAGGAGCACAGGCCCATGATCTCCCAGCCCACATAAAGGACGAGGAGGTCGCCCGCGTAGACCACGAGGAGCATGGCGCTGGTGAACAGGCTGATGAAGGCGCTGTAGGAGGGGTAGCGGGGGTCGTCCTTCAGATAACCGATCGAATAGATCTGTACGGCCAGCGCCACGAGCGTCACCAGCACGCCGAGCAGGCCGGAGAGGTCGTCGGCCTGGAGCGTGAGCGAGATCGGGACGCCGCCGGTGTCGATCGCGCCGTAGGTGTCGCCCACGGGGACCGAGCGGGCGCCGCCGTCGAGGAAGGCGAACCCTTGTCCCCAGGCCAGCCAGAGAGCCAGCACCGCCGCGGCGGCGGTCGGCACGACCGCGATCCAGGCGGCCCGGCGGCTGGCCCGAGCCGAATCCTCATCCGCGGGGGTGCCGCCGACGTGGGCGGCGGGGCCGGCGGCCGGTCCGTTGCTCTGGCGGGCGCGCCCCCGGGGCCAGCGGGACAGCAGGAGGCCGGCGAAGGCCGCCAGGAAGGGCAGGAGTACGGCCAGCAACGGGAAGGTCGTCACGACTTGCCCCCTCGTCCGGCTGGGCGGCCATCGCCGTGGTCGCGCTCCACCGGCTGGTCATCGGTCGTGTGCCGCTGGGTCTGTGCCTGGTCTGTCACCGTGGGGTTGCCCGGAGTGGGCCCGTCCGCGGGCTCTGCCAGGTCGCGCAGGTGGTCGAGGTCGACTGTCCTGCGGTTGCGGTAGAGGGCGAGCACGATGGCCAGGCCGACGCCCACCTCGGCCGCCGCGATGACGATGACGAACAGGGTCAGCACCTGGCCGCTGTGCAGGCGGTCGCCGAGCCACACGTCGAACGCGACCAGGTTGAGGTTAACGGCGTTGAGCATCAGCTCGACCGACATCAGCACCAGGATCGTGTTGCGCCTGGCGAGCACGCCGTAGACGCCGATAGAGAACAGGAGCGCGGAGACGACGGCCGGATAGACGATGTGCACTAATGACCCCCGGTCTGGTCGGGTGGGGATCCTCCACCGGGTGTGTCCGTACGGGACAGGCCGTTGGGCCCGTCACCGCGCTGATTCGTACCGTTGGCGCCGGTTATGTCGGTGCGGGAGAGGACGATGGCGCCGATCAGGGCGGCCAGCAGGAGCACCGAGAGGGCCTCGAACGGCAGCACCCAGGTGCTGAAGATGCTGCCTCCCAGCTCCCCCGCGCCGCCCTGGCCGGGTGTCAGCGGGGTGTAGGCCATGCGGAAGCCGTCGATCACCACGGTGACCAGGATGGCGGCCGTCGCCAGCGCCACCACGACCGCGGCCGGCCTGTTGCCGCTGTCGAGGTCGGTGGAGCGGCCGATGGGCGCGCGGGTGAGCATGATGCCGAACAGCAGCAGGACGATCACGGCGCCCACATAGATGAGGACCTGCACCCAGGCCACGAACTCCGCGGTCAGGACCAGGTAGCAGCCGGCCAGGGCGCCGAAGGTGACCACGAGCCAGAGGGCGGCGTGGACGAGTTGCCGGGTCGTGACGACGAGCAGCGCGGATCCGACCGCCACCGCTCCCAGGAGCAGGAAGATGATCTCTTGCCCGGTGGGTGACAGATAGGAGGGCATCGCCTCGGTCACGACTCCTCCTTTGGCTCCCTTGGCTGATCAGGGCCGAGCCGCCCGGGCGGGCGGATGGATCGTGGATCGGCCATCCGCCGCCTCGGCGGTCTCGCGCCAGAATTCTGCCCCTCCGAACCGGGGTCCGGTCGCGGTTCCTGCTCGCCTGTGGACAACTCTTCTCCGGACGGCGTGCCTGTGGATGACGCCGCGCCGCCGGGCTGGGTCATGGGTGACTCATCGTCGGAGTCCGCCGCCCTGCTCTCGGGGGGACTGTCCGCTTTGAGCTCGGGCTCCGCTGCTGGGGGTGGAGGGGGCGTACCGGAAATGTCCCCAGCGTCGGCGGGAATCGCTTCGCCCTGGGCCGCCTTGCCGGGGGCGGCGTCCTTACCGGGGGCGACGTCCTTGCCGGGGGCGACGTCCTTACCCGGGGTGGCCGCTCCGCCCGCGGTGGTCGCTCCGCCCGCGGTGGTCGCTCTGCCTGAGGTGCGGGCGGGGGGCGCGTCGGTGGAGCGGGCGGGACGGCGCGGGGCGGCGGTCAGTTCCTTGGGGGGCGCGGCGCCGGCGTCGTGGGACGGGGGCGGTGGGACCGTGGCGACCCAGGTGCCCAGCTTGTCCTTCTCGTGGAGAAGGTTGCGGATGTCGCCTTCGGCGTACTCGAACTCGGGTGACCAGAAGAGAGCGTCGAACGGGCACACCTCAATGCAGATGCCGCAATACATGCACAGGGAGAAGTCGATGGCGAACCGGTCGAGAACGTTGCGCTGGCGCGGGCGGCCGCCTTCGGGTGCTGGGAGGGTCTCCTTGTGCGAGTCGATGTAGATGCACCAGTCGGGGCACTCTCGGGCACAGAGCATGCAAGAGGTGCAGTTCTCCTCGACCAGGGCGATCACGCCACGACTGCGCGGCGGGAGGGCGGGTCTGACCTCCGGGTATTGCTGGGTGTCGGATTTGCGCAGCATGTGGCGAAGGGTGATGCTAAGCCCCTTCGCGAGCCCTACGCCGGGTATCCGTCCCATACTTCAACATCATGGCGCACTTAAGCGCGCAGGTGAATGAGCTGGCGCGTTGTCCCCAGGTTTTCCACAGTCATCCACAGGCTGCGGGAAGTTATCCACAAGAACGAGAGACGCCCGATATGTGCAAGTCCTGAGCGATAGTCTCTCGCCATGTCGTATCGCCATCCGAGCCGCCCCAGTGGCGGGGCATGGGCCGCTTCCATCGTGTGGGCGGGCCTGTCCTTCGTCTCGTGCGGCCTGGCGACGCCGCTCACGATCGGGTTCGCGGCGTTCTGGCTGCGGAGCGGGTGGCAGTTTCTCGCCGCGTGCGCCTATGCCTTCTCCACGGGCATCTTCGTCATCGCGATCTCGGCGTACGACGACGTGAACGACATTCCCGAGCCCTTCAGCACGCTGGTCTCCCTCATGTTCGTGGCCGCCTGGATCGCCGGGGTGATCCACTCGGGCATCCTCGTGCCCGCGATGGCCAAGGCGCGTCCCGGCATCACCGCCTCTCGTCCACACGCGCCACCCCCGCCGCCGCGTCCTCGGCCTAATGTGCACCACCAGACCACCGCCCCCTCCTCCCACCATCGGCCGGGCGAGCCCGAATGGATCGGGCACTATCGGGTGCTCCAGCCGCTGGGTCGCGGTGGCCAAGGCGTGGTCTATCTCGCCATGGCGCCCAACGGGACCCGGGTGGCCGTGAAGGTGCTGCATGACCTGGTCGATGAGACCGCGCGGGACAGGTTCGCCAGGGAGGTCGACACGGCACGGCGAGTGGCGACGTTTTCCACAGCCCGCGTGCTCGACGTGAGCATCACGGGACACTTCGCCTACATCGTCAGCGAGTACGTGGAAGGCCCCTCACTTGAGCAGCTGGTGCGCCGGCACGGGCCGCGTGACGAGGACAGCCTGACCCGGCTGGCGTTGTCCACGGTCGGGGCGCTGGCGGCCATCCACAAAGCGGGGATCGTGCACCGCGACTTCAAGCCCAGCAATGTGCTCATCGGCCACGACGGGCCGAGGGTCATCGACTTCGGCATCGCTCGGGCGCTCGATCAGGTGACGGTGACGGCGGGCAAGATGGTCGGCACGCCGCCTTACATGTCGCCCGAGCAGTTATCCGGGGAGCAGGTAGGGCCCCCGGCCGACGTGTTCAGCTGGGCTGTGACCATGATGTTCGCCGCGACGGGGCGGCCCGTGTTCGGGGAGGACAGCATGCCTGCGATCTTCAACCGGGTGCTCACCTTTCATCCGGACTTATCGCCACTGCCGCAGCACCTTCGCGGGGTCGTCGGCGCCTGCCTGTCCAAACGGCCTGAGGATCGGCCTACGGCCTCTGACGTGATGCTGGCCATCGTCCATTAGCGCGAAGCCGGCTTCCGGGCCGAACGATGGCGGATGGGTACGGTTTCACGACCGGCCCCTCCTCGGCATCTGTCCACAAGGTCTCCGCTGAAGATCACTCAGTGGGAAACGGGCCGGCCGTCGACGATCACGCCTCCGATCGCGGTGCGGCCTGCCGGGGTGGCGACGAGTTCGACCGTGATGCTGTCGCGCAGGTGCGCTCCGAGGACGTCTGCGGCCGCGTCGGTGACGGTTCGCACGAGCTTGGCGATGAGCTCGCCGCTGTCGGGACGGGTGAACGCCGCCTCGCGGATGCCGAACATGATCGCGGGTGGGGCCTCGTCGACCGGCTTGCCCCGAAGGCCCCACCGTCCTGCGGGTACGCCGTCGAGGTGGATGACCGCGACGTCGCGGGCCCACTCGCCGTACACGTCGACCACCGCGTCGGTCAGTGCGGCGATGAGGGCCGATTCGTTGCCCTGGAGCTGCGGCTCCAGGACCCGGACCGTCAGATGTGGCATGGTGATTCTCCTGTTTGTTTCCAAATTAGCTTTGCTAGTAAAGATAATCGGCGAGGTGCCAGATGGTCAATGACGCGGACGGCATGACCACCGACCAGGCGGTGCGGTCCATGCTGCTGCTGATGCCCAGGCTCGTCGGGCGGGCCAAGCGGCTGCCCATGCCGGAAGTGCTGCGGACGCTCGATCTCGCGCCCCGGCACCTGTCGCTGCTGGCCTACCTGCAGCACGACGGCTCTCTCACGGTGAGCCAGCTGGCGGAGCGGCTGGAGATCGCCCCGACGACCGTCAGCCTCATGGTGAGTGATCTGTCTCGCCGCGGTGTCGTGACGCGGGAAGAGGACGATGCCGACCGGCGACGGCGGCTCGTCGCGATCGCACCGGAGTACGTCGAGGCGATCGACGAGTGGCTGGCAGGCAGCGCGCTGGCGTGGGCCGAGGTCCTGGCCGACCTCACCCCGGCCGAACGCGCCACGATCGTACGGACGATGCGCGCCTACGAGACCGCCTTGGGCAAACGGATGCCCGGCTGAACTGAAGCTCACGCAGGTGTGGAAAGCGAGGCCTGGAGGTCCGTTCGCTGCCGGAGGAATGGGTGGAGGTGACGGTCGGTCTGGTCTCCGGGTGACCGTCACCTGATCAGGGGCGGTATACGTGCGGGATCGTGATCAGGGGCGGTATACGTACGGGATTGTTGTGGTTAGGGGGAGGAAGCCGAGGCGTTGGAGGATGGGGCGGCTGTCGTCGGAGGCGTCCACTTGGAGGTAGCGGTAACCGCGTTCGGCGGCGATGCGGGTGCGGTAGGCGACCAGGGCTCGGTAGATGCCCTTGCCGCGCCAGGCCGGTACGGTGCCGCCGCTCCAGAGGCTGGCGAAGTCCGTGCCTGCGTGGAGTTCCATCCGGGCGGCGCTGACCGGGAGGTCGCCGGCCATGGCGAGGACGGCGATGAGCTGGTCTGCGGCGAGCTGGGTGAGCAGGCTCTCTCGCAGTCCGCTGAAATCGGTGCCGAACGCCTGGTCGTGCACATCCCTCAGGAGATCCACGTCCGCGGGTGTGGTCACCGGGCGGAGCTGGACGGATTCGGGGAGGTCGATGCCGGTCGGCAGGTCCGGCACCTGGGCGACCATGAGGGTCTCCGCGGGCTCGGGCACGAAGCCGGCCGCCGCCAGCCGGTCGGCGAGGTCGGCCGGCTGGTCGTGGGCGTACAGCTTCCATTCGAACTCGCGGCCGAGGTCGGTGAAGTGGCCCACCTGCGCGGCGATCGCCGCGTCCGCCGTGGCGTCGTCGAGGTCCGACCAGACGACGGTGGCCCAGCCGTCACCGGTGGAGCCGTCACCGGTGGAGAGGTGCCGCACCACGTCGCCCGTCCGCTCGACCCGATCTCCTGCGCCGGCGGACCGGGCCTCCCGCCGGAGTTGACGGTCGAACATCTCCAGCACCACGTCACGATTCACCCGCCCACCTCAGCAGCGCTGCAGCAGATCACGCAACACCATTTCCCGGTTCACACGCCCACCTCAGCAGCGTTGCGGCAGACCGCCCAGCACCATTTTCCCGGTTCACACGCCCACCTCAGCAGCGCTGCGGCAGACCGCCCAGCACCACATCCCAGTTCACGCGCCCACCTCAGCAGCGCTTGAGCTTTCCCCCATAGCACGGCCACCTGCAGCGTTCCTGCGGGTAGGCGGGTAGGCGGGTGGTTGTGTGGAAGTGGGCTGTTGGCCGACTAGCTGAGCAGACCTCGTCGATAACCCTCGCCGACGGCGGCGGCGCGGTCGCGGACGCCGAGTTTGTCGTAGATGTGCAGCAGGTGTGTCTTGATGCTGGCCTCGCTGATGAAGAGCTTGGCGGCCGCCTGACGGTTGGAGGCACCGTCGGCCACGAGGGCGAGGACCTGGAGTTCGCGGTCGGTGAGGGCAGCCTTGACAGGTCTGCGTACCTGGCCCATCAGAAGGCCGGCGACGGACGGGGACAGGACCGGCTCGCCGGCGGCCGCGGCGCGGACGGCGCGCAGGAGTTCGTCGGTGGGGGCGTCCTTGAGGAGGTAGCCGGTGGCGCCGGCTTCGATGGCGGGCAGGACGTCGGAGTCGCCGTCGAAGGTGGTCAGAACGAGCGTCTTGATGCGGGGGTGGGAGTGGCGCAGGGCGGTGATGGCGCTGACGCCGTCCATTACGGGCATGCGCAGGTCCATGAGGACGATGTCGACCTCGAGTGCGGCGGCGCGTTCGATGCCTTCGCGGCCGTTGGCGGCTTCGCCGACGACATCGATGTCGGGTTCGGCTTCGAAGGCAGAGCGCAGGCCGTCGCGGACGATGGGGTGGTCGTCCACGATGAGAAGGCGGATCACCGTTGATCTCCACGGAGCGCGGGGACGGTGGCGCTGACGGCGGTGCCCTCGCCGGGCGTGCTCTCGATTTCGAGGGAGCCGCCGACGCCGCGGACGCGTTGTCTCATGCTGCTGAGTCCGAATCCTTTGCCGTTGGGGTTGTGGATGCCGGTGCCGTTGTCGCGGATGTCGAGAAGGACGACGGCGCCGGTGTAGGAGAGGGTGAGGCCGGCTCGGGTGGCGGCCGCGTGTTTGGCGACGTTGGCGAGCGCTTCCTGGGCGACGCGGAAGAGGGTGACCTCGATGGCGGGGCTGAGGGGGACGCGGTCGCCGGTCACTTCGACGTGGAGGTCGACGCCGGTGCTCTGGGTCCACTCGTGGGCCAGGGTGGTCATGGCTTCGGGGAGGTGGGCGTCCTCGAGCTGGTGCGGCTGGAGGGCGGAGACGGAGCGGCGGGCTTCGGTGAGGCTGTCCTCGGCGAGGTTGAGCGCCCGTTGGAGATGGGTGCCGGAATCCTTGACGCGTTGGGCGGCGCGTAGCTGGGTGATGATGCCGGTGAGGCCTTGGGCGAGCGTGTCGTGGATCTCGCGTGCCATGCGCTGGCGTTCGTCGAGGATGCCGGCCTGGTGGGCTTGGGTGAGGAGCTGGGCGTGGAGGTTGGCGTTCTCCTCCATGGCGGTCTGAAGATCGCTGACTGCTTTCCGGTATTTGCGCTGCCGGTCCTCGATCTTGATGCCTGCGATGGAGCCGCCGCCGATGGCGACGGTCTGCACGACGATGATCGCCAGGTAGAAGGTGATGAGCTGGATGGTGGCCTGTGCCCAGTCGAGCGTCGATCCGTACAGGACGAAGGAGGTGGCGGCGACGGCGGCGAAGGTCCACTTGGAGGGAGCGAAGTTGGCGGCGAGGAAGAAGCCGGAGATGCAGTAGATGATGAAGATGGGGTCGTGGAAGGCCAGCAGCGCGGCGGTGGCCAGGACACCGACGAAGTGGACGGTGATGGCGACCCGCCGCTGGCGCACGGCGACGGGGAGGAGCGTGCGGGCGCCGGCATTCCAGACGAGGGCCAGGGCGGTGAACCCGAGTGTGCGGGGGATCCCGCCAGCGGGCTGGTCGGGTGAGGCCAGGCTGATGACGAGGGAAGCGGCGAGGGTGACGTAGGGGATGATCTCGACGACGTTCTCGAAGCGTCGTTCCCAGGGGGAGAGTGGGAAGGGGTCGTTCATCCGGGGCATGCCCTCCGCTCGGGTACGGACGGGGTTTCAGCTGGTGGTGACCGATGAGGACGGGGTTTCAGCTGGTGGTGACCGATGAGGACGGGGTTTCAGCTGGTGGTGACCGATGAGGACGAGCTTAGGCGGATGGGGATCAGGATGGCGTAGCCGTACATGAGCAGCCCTAAGGCGATCATGAAAATGATAGTGGGCCATTGCCAGATCGGCGGGAGATGGAGGGCGAGGAACCATACGCGATCCTCGATGCCGAGGATCTTCATGACCATGGGCGCGATCCCCTGAGGGAACAGGGGAAGCCAGGCGATGGCGTAGCTGATCGTGACGCCGATGCGATGCTGGATGGGGAGATCGGCGGTGGTGGGCTTGTCGGCCTGGGGTGCCGGGCCGTGCTTCATGAGGTTGAGGAGATCGATCCCGTGGTTCTCGAGCCTGCGGTAGGCGATCTTGCCGAGTCCCCAGGCGCTTAGGGCGCCGGTCAGCACACCGGTGGCGATGCCGGCCCAGGGGTGGAGGAGGATGGCGCCGGCCGCAGGCAGGGCGGTGGCGGGGACGGCGACGAGCACGAGCCAGGCGAGGCTGGTTTCGGCGGTTTCGTCAGCGCCGGTGCTGAGGGGATTGCCGCCGCGCTTGTGGGGATCGGTCCCGGGGACGAGCGAGGTCACGGCGAGCAGGACGATGATCCCGGCGCCGCCGCCGAGCAGAGCGGGGAGCAGGCCGAGTACCCACGGCCAAGCCCACGCTTCGCCGCTGACGAGGGTGCCGGCCAGGGAGAGGACGACCGCGGCTGGGCCGACGACGAGGAGCCAGGCCAGTTGGCGGCCGCGGACGTCGGCGCGCTCCGCCCCGGGGGTCATGAGGGTGAGCCAGAGGGCGGTCCCGTCTGAGCCGTAGAGGTTGGCCGAGGACGCGGCGGCCATCACGATCGCGACGAGTCCCGTGAAGGGGACCATGATCCAGACGTCGATGGTGACGAGCAGGAGAGGGAAGACGAGGGCGAAGGAGAAGGCGGTGGCGAGGAGCTGGATGCGGACGAGGTCGCGCCACCAGGCGCGCAGTTCCTTGGCGGCGGCGATGCGGGCACCGCTGGTGATGGGGAAGGGCCGGGGCGTGCCGCGGCGGGGCGGCACACCGCCGCGTGCGGCCGAGACGACCCGCCGCGACAGCAGGCCGGCCCAGACGGCCAGAAGAAGGACGATCACGCCGGTGCCGGCGACGAGGATGGCGAGGGCGAGAGGCCAGGGGGCTTCGACGGCGGCCACACCCCATCCGGAGGGCAGGACGCGGAGCACCACCTGGGACCAGGCGGTGGTGTCGGTGCCGCCCAGAGCTGCGACGGGTGCCCAGCCGTTGCTGCACAGAGCGATGGCGGTGCCGGCCCCGCTGCCGACGGCGGCCGCGGTGGCGCGGGATCTGACGAACAGGCCGATGAGCGCCACGATGACGCGGGAGATCATCACCATGGTGATGAGCGTGGTGACGGCTGCTGCCAGGCCGATGAGCACTCCGGCCGGGCCGAAGCGCCAGCCGTACACGGGCAGGGACAGCAGGGCGATGAGATTCACCGCTGGTGCGGGGCCCGCGAAGGCTCCGGCGAGCAGTGCCACCGCGATCCGGCCTGGCTTGGCCGGGAGCATGGAGAAGTATTCGGGGCGGAGGGCCTCGCTGCCCCCGATGACGATGGGGCCGAAGACCCAGCCGGAGAGCCACGCGGCCAGGGTGAGGGGCAGGTAGGCGGGCCACAGGACGGCGACGGCGATCGTTCCGAAGGCGAGGATCAGCCCGGTCGAGACGCCGATGTAGAGGTTGGCGGCGTTGTCGCCGCGCAGGGAGTTGCGCATGAGCGCCAGCCGCATGCGGATCATGTGCTGTGCCGATGCGGCTGGGCCGGGGGTCAGGAGGTGAGCCATGCCAGCCCCTCCGTTCCTCCGGTGCGGGCGCCGACGAGGTCGACGAAGGCATCCTCCAGGGTTCCGGCGCCGCGTACGTCGGCCAGCGACCCAGCGGCTACGACGCGGCCGTCGGAGATGACGCCCACGTGGTCGCAGAGCTGCTCGACGAGGGCCATGACATGGCTGGAGATGATCACGGAGCCGCCGTTGCCCGCGAACCTGCGCAGGATGGTCTTGATCGTGGCCGCGGAGACGGGGTCGACGGCCTCGAAGGGCTCGTCCAGGACGAGCAGGCGAGGCGCGTGCAGGAGGGCGACGGCCAGGCCGATCTTCTTGCGCATGCCGGTGGAGTATTCGATGACCAGGGTCCGCTCGGCGGAGTCGAGCTCGAGAACCTGGAGGAGTTCGTCGGTGCGCTCGGCGACGACGGTGGGGGGCAGGCCGCGCAGCAGGCCGAGGTAGGTGAGGACCTCGCGGCCGGTGAGCCGTTCCGGCATGGCGTTGCCGTCGGGCAGCACGCCGATCAGTCCCTTGGCCTGGACGGTGTCGCGCCAGACGTCCACGCCGAAGATTTCGGCGCGGCCGGCGTCGGGGCGGAGCAGGCCGACGGCCATGGCCAGGGTGGTGGTCTTGCCGGCGCCGTTAGGGCCGACCAGGCCGTAGAAGGATCCGGCGGGAACAGTGAGGTGGATGTCGTCGACGGCCAGGTGGTCGCCGAAGGCTTTGCGGAGTCCGGTGGTACGGAGGGCGGGCTCCCGGTGGGTTGACATGCTTTGAGAATCGCGCGAGGGCGGGGATGACGGATCGTCCGGGCGGAGAGCGAGATGGTCGATTCCGGCATCAACCGATCGGTTGATGCCTGCCGCATCCACAGCAACCACGGCAAAGACCGCACCGTCCCTTCAAAGAGCGTGTGTCCCTCGCGGATGGGCGCGGGCCTGGGGGCCGCTTGACGGTTCCTTGACGGCCGGCCGCGTCCCGGCCGGGCGCTGCCGGGTATGCGGCAGATGTGCGGAACGGTACGACGGACCACGGTGATCGATGACGCCCCATAGGAGACCGCGTGAGCTCTGGTCGGCGTTCCGGAACTCGCCGTTCCTGCCGGCGACCGTGCTGGTGTTCATCGTCGCCATCGGCGCGGGGACGTTCGCGGGCTCGTACACCTACGCGATGGCGAATCCGACGCCGCACCAGATTCCCTTGGCGGTCGTGGGCAGCACTGGGCCGGTGCAGCGGGCGGCGTTCGTGGCGGGGATGGAGAGCGCGCTGCGGACGGCGCTGGAGTTGCGGGACTTCCCCACCTTCGAGGCGGCGGTCGAGGCAGTCGAGGAGCAGCAGGTGTTCGGCGTCATCCAGGTGGAGGGGCGGCGGGCGCGGCTCAACGTGGCCGGGGCGGCGGGCGCCTCGGTGGCCGAGTTGCTCAAGGAGGCCGGGCCGCAGGTGGGGGCGCGTATGGGGGTGCCGGTGACCGTACGGGATCTCAAGCCGCTGCAGCGCGGTGACCCGCGCGGACTGGCCCTGTTCTACATCTCACTCGCCGCGGTGATCATCGGCTTTCTCGGTGCGTCCCAGCTCACCGTGCACGCCGCCGGGCTGCGCCCGTGGGAGCGGATCGGCTTCACCCTCGTCTACGCCCTGCTGGGCGGGTTCGCGATCGCGGCGGTGGTCGACTGGCTGCTCGGCGCGCTGTCCCTGCCGTTCGTGGAGTCGTGGCTGATCCTGGTGTTGACCATGTTCACGTCAGGGATGGTCTTCACCATGTTCAACACGCTCATCGGGCGCTGGGCGCTGGTGCCCACCTGGGGGGTGATGGTGCTGATCGGCAACCCGTCGTCCGGCGGCGCGGTGTCGTGGCCGCTGCTGCCCTCGCCGTTCGGGGCGATCGGGCGCTGGCTGCCGCCGGGCGCGTCGGTCAACGCCCAGCACACGGCCGTCTACTTCGGCGGCCATCAGCATCCGCTGCCGTTCCTGGTGCTGGCGACGTGGGCGGTGGTGTCCTGCGCGGTGTTCCTGACCTGGCCCAACCTGGCGAGTCTCAGGTCAGGACCTTGACGACGCCGGTGAGCGCGAGCTGGACGAGGGCCAGCGGCACCAGGCCGGCCCAGGCGAGCTTCTGGAGCTGGTCCTCGCGCAGGCGCGGGAAGCTCACCCGCACCCAGATGACCACGAAGGCCAGCAGGAACACCTTGGCCAGCGTCCACAGCCAGCCGGGCAGCAGCGGTCCGTGCCAGCCGCCGAGGAAGAGCACGGTGGTCAGGAAGGACAGCACGACGATGCCGGCGTACTCGGCGAGCATGAACAGGGCGAACCGCATGCCGGTGTACTCCGTCATCGGGCCCATGATGATCTCGGATTCGGCGATCGGCATGTCGAAGGGCGGCCGGCGCAGCTCCGCCAGCCCGGCCATGAAGAAGACCACGCCGCCGATCGCCTGCCAGGGCAGCCACCACCACTGCCACGCCTCGACGATGCCGGGCAGCGACAGCGTGCCTGCGGCCATCGCGACCGAGGAGGCCGCCAGCACCAGCGGCAGCTCGTACGACACGAGCTGGGCGGCGGCCCGCATGCCGCCGAGCATGGAGTATTTGTTGGCCGACGCCCACCCGGCCATGATCGCGCCGAGCACGCCGATGCCCATCACCGCGAGCACGAAGAACAGGCCGAGCTCCAGGTCGACGCCCACGAAGCCGTCGTCGAGGGGCAGGGCGATCAGCACGACCAGGTAGGGCACGAGCGCCACCCCGGGCGCGATCATGAAGATGCGCCGGTCGGCGGCGGCCGGGATGACGTCCTCCTTCTGCATGAACTTGACCCCGTCGGCGATGAGCTGCGCCCAGCCGTGGAAGCCGCCGGCGTACATCGGGCCGAGGCGCGACTGCATGTGCGCCATGACCTTGTGCTCGGTCTGCCCGACGATCAGCGGCAGCACCAGGAAGATGGCCAGGATGACGGCGAATCGCAGCACCACGTCAAGCATCGGAGGCTCCCCAGTCCGCCGGCACGCCGGGCGGCAACGTCTTGCGGCGGCTCGGCGCGCCGTGCCCGGACTCGCCGGGCTCCTTGGCGCCGGGCCACGGCTTGGCCACCCGGGCGGCCAGGATGAAGTCCTTGCGCAGCGGGTGCCCTTCGAACCCGTCGGGCAGCAGCAACGGCACCAGGTTGGGATGCCCCTCGAAGATCACCCCGAACATCTCGTACGTCTCCCGCTCGTGCCAGTCGGCCCCCCGATAGACGCCCACGGCGGAGGGCAGGCGCGGGTCGTCGTGCGGCACCCGGGTGCGCAGCAGCAGCCGCTCGCGGCTCTCGGGCCGGTAGACGTGCGCCACGACGGTGAAGCTGTCCGGCGGCTCGTCCACGCCGGTCAGCCAGTCGAAGAAGGCGTAGCCCAGCTCGTCGCGGGCGAGGGTGAGCAGCTCGATCCAGTCGGCGGGGGCGACGTCCACGACGGTGTCGCCGAAGGTGTCGGTGACCTCGGCCCGGTCCCCCAGGCGGTCGAAGCCGGTCACGCGTGCTCCCCGTAGCGGTCGCCGAGCTTCTCGGCCGCGATCTTCTCCTGCAGCTTCATGATCCCGTACAGCAGGGCTTCGGGCCGGGGCGGGCAGCCGGGCACGTAGACGTCGACGGGGATGATCTGGTCGACGCCGTTGGTGACGCAGTAGGAGTCCCAGTAGGGGCCGCCGGAGTTGGAGCAGGCGCCGAAGGAGATGACGTACTTGGGGTCGGGCATCTGCTCGTAGAGCCGCTTGACGGCGGGGGCCATCTTGTCGGTGACCGTGCCGGAGACGATCATCAGGTCGGCCTGGCGGGGGCCGTTGGCGAACGGGATGACGCCGAATCTGATGAAGTCGTGCCTGCTCATCGACGTGGCGATGAACTCGATCGCGCAGCAGGCCAGCCCGAAGTTGAACACCCACAGGGAGTATCGCCGCCCCCAGTTGAGCACGAACCGCATCGGCTTGGGCGCCAGCCGGGAGATCGGCCCCACGGTGGGCATCGGAAGATCCGTCGCTGCCATACGGCCATTCTTACGCGGATGTCCGGTGAGGGCTACGTCCAGCTCAGCACGCGTTTGCGCCAGGCGTAAAGGATGCCGAGGGCGATGAAGCCGAGGAAGACGAACATCTCCACCAGCGTTGTCACGCCGTAGCCGGGTGCGTCGAAGACGGTGGCCCACGGAAAGAGGAAGACCGCATCTACGGCGAAAATAACGTAAAGGTAGGTGAAAACGTAGTAGCGGACCTGCGACTGGGCCCAGCCGTCGCCCACCGGGTCGACGCCGCACTCGTACGTGGTCAGCTTCTCGGCGGTGGGCCGGGACGGCCTGAGCAGGCGGTTGGCCATCATGGCCCCGGCCACGACGGCGACGCCGATCGCGAGCAGCGCCGCGACCAGCAGGTAGGACCCGTAATAGCCGTCCATGCATCGCATGGTAACCCGCTCAAAGCCTAACGCCCTATACCCCCAAATCCCGGCAAACAGCATTTTTTGCCCCATAGGGTGTCATTTATGCCTAAACTCCGAATCTTCGGAGGAATCGTGCTGCTGGTCTGCTCCTCCGCGGGGTGCGGGCTCGCGGCCGCCTCCCCCGAGCGCCACAACGTGCTCCCCGCCGACCCGACGCGGATCGAGTACGTCGACCCCGCCACCGTCGCCGAGCTGGCCCCCAAGGCGCTCACCACCGGCGACTCGGCGGTCAGGCACGCCTACATCGGCTACCCGGAGCTGTCCGACGCCCCGCACCTCAACGACGAACTGCGCGAACAGGCCCGCCGTCAGCTCGCGGACTTCCGCGAGTCCTCCCGGAACACGGCCGACGCGGAGCTGAACGTGGACTGGCAGCTGGCCGCCGTGGGCGACGTGGTCGGCGTACGGCTGCGCACCGGCGAGTTCCGCGGCGCCGACTGGGGCAACAGCAGCCAGACGTTCTGGTACGACCGGCGCAGCGGCCGGGCCACCGACTCCACCGGGCTGCTGTCCGGCCAGGACGCCCTGCGGGAGGTCGCCCGCCTGGTCAAGACGTCACTCAAGGCGCGCGGCCCGGAGATCGACAGGGAGCAGGTCAAACCCGATCCGGACCGGTTCGACTCGATGGCCTTCAACGGCACGGGCGACCTGGTCGTGGAGTTCGACGACTGCCAGCTCGGGCCGTGCTCGCTCGGTCGGCTGGCCGTGGCCGTGCCGGCGGTCCAGGCCGAGCCGCTGCTGTCGGAGACGGGCCGGCGCGCGCAGGAGTCCGTACGCCTGGCCGCGCAGCGGGTCTCGGTCAAGCGGCCACCGGCCGTGCCGCGCCCTGGTCCCCCCGCCTCCAGCACCGGCACCGGCGCCGGAACCGTGAACTGCGGCCAGGTCAAGTGCGTCGCGCTGACCTTCGACGACGGCCCCGGACCGTACACCGCCGAGCTGCTCGACACGCTGCGCCGGCACGGCGCGCGCGCGACGTTCTTCCCGGTGGGCAGCAGTGCGGCGGCCCGGCCCGAGCTGCTGCGGCGGATGAGCGCGGAGGGGCACCTGGTCGGCAACCACGGCTGGGCGCACCGCGACCTGTCCACGCAGCCGTCCAGCCAGATCGCCCACTCGCTGGAGACCACCGAGGACGTGGTGTCCGCCGCGATCGGCCAGACGCCCACCCTGGTCCGCCCGCCGTACGGGGCAGTGAGCCTGGACGTCAGGAACGTCGCCCGCGAGCGCGGGGTGTCCCTGGTGGGCTGGGACGTCGACACCCAGGACCAGCGCGACCCCGAGGCCGCGGCGATCGCCGGCCGGGCGGTGGAGCAGGCGCATCCGGGGGCGATCGTGCTCATGCACGACGTGCATCGCGCGACCGTAGACGCGATTCCGGACATGGTGGAAAGGCTGCGCGGGAAGGGTTACACCTTCGTCACCGTTCCAGAGTTGTACGGCACGAAGATGCGGGCCGGACGGCTGTACACGTCAGGGATCAAGCCCGTACGCAAGGAGCCCCTGACGTAGGTCATGGGGCAGGGGGACGTATAGTTGGCGATCGTGACCCGAACCGTCCTCTTCGCACGCCTGCATGTGGACCTCTGCAGACTGGCGTCAGGGCTGTGTCGACGTTCTCCCACTTCACCCTGACTTCTCCCGCCGCGTTTACCCGCTTTGACCAGCTTGCAAACGCGTGACCTTTCGAGGATCTAGCATGGAAACAGAGAACGCGCCAGAAGCACCGCGCCCCGGCGCGTCGAGGAGGACCGAGGCGTGACCAAGCAGGTTCAGCAACTCGATCGCGTGATCATCCGATTCGCCGGAGACTCCGGCGACGGTATGCAACTCACCGGCGACCGGTTCACGGCCGGCACCGCCGAGTTCGGCAACGACCTGTCGACGCTGCCCAACTTCCCCGCCGAGATCCGTGCTCCCGCAGGGACCCTGCCGGGCGTGTCGAGCTTCCAGCTCCACTTCGCCGACCACGACATTCTCACCCCCGGCGACGCGCCAAACGTGCTCGTGGCGATGAACCCGGCGGCGCTCAAGGCCAACATCGGCGACCTGCCGCGCGGCGCCGACATCATCGCCAACACCGACGAGTTCACCAAGCGCAACCTGCAGAAGGTCGGCTACGCCGCCAACCCGCTGGAGGACGGCTCGCTGGCCGAGTGGCGGCTGCACGCGGTGCCGCTGACCTCGCTCACGGTCAAGGCGCTCGAAGGTTTCGACCTGTCCAAGAAGGACGCCGAGCGCTCCAAGAACATGTTCGCCCTCGGCCTGCTCTCCTGGCTCTACCACCGGCCGACCGAGCACACGATCAAGTTCCTCGAGCAGAAGTTCGCCAAGAAGCCGGAGATCGCCAAGGCCAACATCGCGGCCTTCCAGTCCGGCTGGAACTTCGGCGAGACCACCGAGTCCTTCTCCGTCTCCTACGAGGTCAAGCCGGCCAAGCTGCCCCCGGGCGTCTACCGCAACATCTCCGGCAACCAGGCGCTGGCCTACGGGCTGATCGCCGCCTCCGTGCAGTCCAAGCTGCCGCTGTTCCTGGGCTCCTACCCGATCACCCCGGCCAGCGACATCCTGCACGAGCTGTCCAGGCACAAGCAGTTCGGCATCCGCACCTTCCAGGCGGAGGACGAGATCGCGGGCGTCGGCGCGGCGCTGGGCGCGGCGTTCGGCGGGGCGCTCGGCATCACCACCACCTCGGGCCCCGGCGTGGCGCTGAAGGCCGAGACCGTCGGCCTGGCCGTCACCACCGAGCTGCCGCTGATCGTCGTGGACGTGCAGCGGGCCGGGCCGAGCACCGGCATGCCGACCAAGACCGAGCAGACCGACCTGCTCATGGCCCTGTACGGCCGCAACGGCGAGTCGCCGGTGCCGGTCGTGGCGGCGATGTCGCCGAGCGACTGCTTCGACGCGGCCATCGAGGCGGCCCGGATCGCGGTGAAATACCGCACCCCGGTCATGCTGCTGTCGGACGGTTACCTGGCCAACGGCTCGGAGCCGTGGCGCCTGCCAGAAGTCGCAGATTTGCCGGATATTTCGCAGGAATACACGACGGCACCGAACGGCGACGACGGCGCGTTCCTGCCGTACAAGCGGGACACCGAGACGCTCGCCCGCCCGTGGGCCATCCCCGGCACCGCCGGGCTCGAACACCGCATCGGCGGCATCGAGAAGGCCGACGGCACCGGCAACATCTCCTACGACCCGGACAACCACGACCTGATGGTCCGCACCCGCGCGGCCAAGATCGCCGGCATCGACGTGCCCGACCTCGAGGTCGACGACCTCGATGACGACACGAAGGTGCTCGTCCTCGGCTGGGGCTCCACGTACGGGCCGATCGCCGCCGCCGTGCGGCGGATCAGGAAGGACGGCGGCAGGGTCGCCCAGGCACACCTGCGCCACCTCAACCCGCTGCCCGCCAACACCGGCGAGGTGCTCAAGCGCTACGACAAGGTGCTGCTGCCCGAGATCAACCTCGGCCAGCTCGCCATGCTGCTGCGCGCCCGCTTCCTCGTCGACATCATCAGCTACAACCGCGTGCGCGGGCTCCCGTTCAAGGCCGAGGAGCTGGCCGGAGTCATTCAGGACGTGATCGACAGTGAGTGAGCACATCAACGGGAAGGGCCTGAGCCTCATCCCCAAGACGGACGTCAAGCAGACCCTGAA
Organism: Nonomuraea glycinis; assembly: GCF_035920485.1. Classification (GTDB taxonomy): domain Bacteria; phylum Actinomycetota; class Actinomycetes; order Streptosporangiales; family Streptosporangiaceae; genus Nonomuraea; species Nonomuraea glycinis. Next base: position 3,566,514 of record NZ_CP109166.1, on the reverse strand, counting down.
GGACTTCAAGTCCGACCAGGAGGTCCGCTGGTGCCCCGGCTGCGGCGACTACGCGATCCTGGCCGCGGTGCAGAGCTTCCTGCCCGAGCTCGGGCTGCGGCGCGAGAACATCGTGTTCGTCTCGGGCATCGGCTGCTCCTCGCGGTTCCCGTACTACCTCGACACCTACGGCTTCCACTCCATCCACGGCCGCGCGCCGGCGATCGCGACCGGTCTGGCCGCCTCCCGGCCCGACCTGAGCGTGTGGGTGATCACGGGTGACGGTGACGCGCTGTCCATCGGCGGCAACCACCTGATCCACGCGCTGCGCCGCAATGTCAACCTCAACATCCTGCTGTTCAACAACAGGATCTACGGGCTGACCAAGGGCCAGTACTCTCCCACCTCCGAGGTCGGCAAGATCACCAAGTCGACCCCGATGGGTTCGCTGGACAAGCCGTTCAACCCGATCTCGCTGGCCCTGGGCGCCGAGGCGTCGTTCGTGGCCAGGACCCTGGACTCCGACCGCAAGCACCTGCAGTCGGTGCTGCGCGAGGCCACCGCGCACCGCGGCACCTCGCTGGTGGAGATCTACCAGAACTGCAACATCTTCAACGACAACGCCTTCGAGCCGATGAAGGACCCCGAGGTCCGCGACGACATCATGCTCCGGCTGGAGCACGGGCAGCCGATCGTGTCGGCGTCCAAGGCGGTCGTCAGGACGGCCGATGGCGACATCGAGGTCGTCCCGAGGGCGGAGGTGAGCGAGGACCGCATCCTCGTGCACGACGCCCACCGGCCGGACCCGTCGGTGGCCTTCGCGCTGTCGCGGCTGGACGAACCGGCCTTCCAGCACGTGCCGATCGGCATCTTCCGTCAGGTGGACCGCCCGGCCTACGACGTGCTGATGGCCGAGCAGCTTGAGGAGGCCGTGGCTCAGCAGGGGCGCGGCGACCTGAGCGACCTGCTCATGGGTGGCGACACCTGGCGCATCGGCTGACGCCTGTGGGCGCCGCCGCCCTCGGGCGACGGCGCCTCAGCTTCACGGCGCTTCAGCTCCACGGCGCTTCAGCTTCACGGCACCTCAGCTCCACGGCACCTCTGATCGGTGGCACCTCCGATCGGACGGCGCTTCAGATCGTCGACAGCACCCGATCGCTGACGAAGCAGAGCATCCCGAACTCCCGCGCCCGCCGCTGCGCGAAGTCACGCAGCTCGTCGCTGTCGGCGTAGTCGAGGGCGTACAGGTCGACGTCGAGGCCGAGCAGGCGCTCGGCGACCTCGGCGTGCGCCTCCAGGACGTCGTCGGGCCAGGGCTCGTACCGCCCGGCGTCCACCCAGCGGGCCGAGAAGGACTCGAACAGGATGCCGTCCACCAGGCCGGCGATCTCCGGCAGCAGGCCGAAGCCCCGGTTGGCCAGCAGGTACGCGGGCCTGGCCTCCTCCTGGATCGCGGCGATGAGGATGAGCAGGTGGGGCAGGTCCTCGGGATAGTTGTGCTCGATGTTGAGCGTGTCGAGGAACAGGCCGCGAAACCCGGTGGCCATGGCCCGGGTGGCCTGGTCCACGACGTGGGCCACCCAGCGCGGATCGCCCACGTGCACGAACGCGCCGCCCCAGTCGGGATTGCGCTCGGCGCGCTGCCAGGGCGCCCGGGGACCCACGTCCTCGGTCAGCGACAGGTAGCCGAGCGTCTGCACCCCGCGCTCCCGCAACAGGCCGAGCTCCTGCCGGGAGTAGAAGTCGGCCTGCAGGACGACCTTGTCGAACCGGGTGAGCCGGTCCAGCTCCCCCGCCCCGTAGTAGAACGCGATGGGCTGCGTCACCCCGTCCCTTCCCGAGGCGGGGGTCCGTGCCACCCCACCTCCTGCCGAGGCTGCGGGCCGCGTCATCCCGCCGACTCCCGGTACCACTCGAAGGTCCGCCGGACGCCCTCCTCCAGCGGGACTCGCGGCTCGTAGCCGGTGAGCTCGCGCAGCAGGGTGAGATCCGGGCAGCGGCGCGCCACCGACCCCGCCGGCGCGGGCAGCTCGCGGATGACGGGGCTCACCCCCGCGATCCGCAGGACGAGCTTGGCCAGGTCGCCGATGTTGGTCTCCTCGGCGTCGTTGCCGATGTGCACGATCCGGCCGGCGGCGTCCGGCGTCGCCATCAGCCGGACCATCGCCTCGGTGGCGTCGTCGACATGGCAGAACGCCCTGCTCTGCTCGGCGCCGTACAGCGTGAAGGGGTTCTCGCCGCGGGCCGCCCGGAGCGACAGCTCGGGGATGACGTGGTCGGCGCCCATGCGCGGGCCGTAGATGTTGTGGAAGCGGCCGACCACGGCCGCGAACCCCTTGGCCCGCGCGGTGTGCAGCACCGCGGCCTCGCCGAGCATCTTGCTGATCGCGTACGTGAACCGGGGCGAACCGACGTCCTCGATCATCAGCGGCACGTCCTCGGGCGTCGGCACGGGCACCACTCCGGCGCTCACCCCGCCCGCGTACGCCTCGCTGGTGGAGGCGAAGAACAGCCGGTCGTCCGGGCCGATCCAGTCGAGCAGGTGCATCAGCGCCAGCGTGTTGACCCTGATGACCCGGGCCGGGCCGGACTCGACGTTGCGCACGCCCACCACCGCGGCCAGCATGTAGATCTGGTCCCAGCCGGGCTTCAGCGCCTGATAGGAGGCCGGGTCCGTGAGGTCCGCCGAGCGCACCTCGACCTCGCCGGCGAGCGCGGCCAGCGCCGGGTCCCGGCGACCGCGGGAGAAGTCATCGCAGATGGTGACCTCGTGCCCGTCGGCGCGCAGCCGCCGGGCCAGATGCAGCCCGATGAACCCGGCCCCGCCCAGCAGCAGCGCCCTCATGACGCGACCCCCTGCGGGGTGTAGCCGATGCCGGCGTAGCGGGCCCCGCTCGCGGTCACCGCGGCCTCGTCGAGGATGCGCCACGAGTCGAACAGCACGCGCACGTCGGAGCCGGCCAGCCGGGCCGCCGGCTCGATCTCGCGATAGTCCGGATGGTCGTTGATGATGATCATCGCGTCGGCGCAGGCGAAGGCCTTGTCCAGGCTGACGGGCTCGCCGCCGTACCGCAGGATCACCTCGTCGGCGACCAGCGGGTCATGCCCGCGCACCATCAGCCCCGCCGCCACGAAGATCGGCAACATGTCCGCGATGGGGGTGCCGCGCATGTCGTCGGTGGCGGGCCAGCCCTTGTACGCCCAGCCGAGCACCGACAGCCTGACCCCCTCGGTACGGCCGAACTCCTGCCGGATCAGCTCCACCAGCCGCCCCGCCACGTACGCGGGCAGGTGCTCGTTCAGCGCCCTGGCCCGGCCCACGAGGTACGGCTCACGTCCCGGCAGCGTGCTGGCCAGCATGAGGTACGGGTCCTTCGACAGGCAGCCGCCGCCCACGTAACCGGGCCGGGCCAGGTCGGGCCGGGGGTAGTCGACGTTGGTCGCCCTGATGACCTCCAGCGGGTCCAGCCCGTGCTGCTCGGCGATGAGCGCCAGCTCGTTGCCGAAGGCGTAGATCGCGTCGGTGTGGCAGTTGTTGGCGAGCTTGACCATTTCGGCCGCCTCCAGGCTGGAGACGGGCACGAGCTGCCGGGCGAGCCCCTGGAACAGCTCGACGCCCGCGTCCAGGCTGCCGGCGTCGAGGGCGCCGATCACCTGGGGCAGCTCGACGAGCTCGCGCAGCGCCTGGCCCTGGATGGTGCGCTCGGGCGCCATGACCAGGCGCGGATGCTCCCAGCGGGCGGCGAGCGCCGGCAGCACGATCTCGCGGGACGTGCCGATCGGCACCGTGCTGCGCACGACGACCAGGGTGCCGGGGTGGCAGCGCGCGGCCACCTCCCCGGCCGCGGCGGCCAGGTTGCTCAGGTCAGGCGTGCCCGTGGCCAGGTCGACAGGGGTGGACACGGCCAGGATCACGGCATCCAGCGGCTCGGCGGGGAGCTGGTCGGAGATGAAGATCTTGGTGCCGAGAAGGTCGTCGAAGGTCTCGGCCACTCCTGGCTCGAAGACGTGGATCCGGCCGCTGGACAGCGCCTCGACCACCTGCGGGCTGACGTCGACGCCGTGCACGATGTGGTTCTTGCGAGCCAGGGCGGCGGTCAGCGTCAGGCCCACGTAGCCCATGCCGACAACGGCTACTGTTTTCTGCATTTCTCGCTCCTTTCCCATCTTTTCTACTGACAGGGCGGGCTGACGCGGTCGAGGTCGACCGTGGTGACATTGCCCGCCATACCGGCCGCGCGGTAGTGGGCGCAGGCGGCTCGGATGTTCTCCGGCGAGGTGGCGTAATCGGTCGCGAGTATGGCCTTGCCCTGTTTCCGGAGTACCAGGGCATGGGTCAGATTTTCCTGGCACCAGTTCTCCCGGCAGGGCCGGTCGGTGGCCCTGAAGAACAGCTCCTCCATCCCGATGCCATCAATTGCTTCGACATATCCCGAAAAATCCCTAAGCTCAGGGGAATTCTGTGGAACGACGTAAAAATCGGGGCGAATGTTTTTCGCGTACTCGCTGATTTTGCTGATCAGGGCGACCATCCGGCGGGCCAGGCCGTCGCGGGTCTCCCCCGGCAGCCGCGCCAGGTCGATCTCCTCGTAGGCGAGCGGCGTGTCGAGGTAGACCCCGTCGAAGCCGGCCCGCAGCGCCTGGTCGAGCCTCGGCTTGACGACCTGGCTCCACCAGCGCGGCGCCCAGTACTTCACGAAGTGCTCGTCGGGCCAGTCCGGCCAGGTGTTGAGCAGCAGGTCGGCGTCCCGCTCCCGCAGGGGCCCGAACTCGGTCCTGAACTCCTCGATCGACCCGATCTCGAAGTAGGCCAGCACCAGCTTGCCGCTGCTCCTGACCCGCCCGATCTCCTCGGCGCTGAAGTAACCCCCGGCGGTGCCGTCCCGCGACAGGTCCACGATCGCGAGCTGGTGCGGCGCCTTCGCGACGGCGTCCAGACGGCCCCCGGGATAGCCCTGCAGGACGTACGTGAAGGAGCTGACCTCCCGCAGCGACGGCGTCGGCCCGGTCTCGGCCCCGGTCGTACACCCCCCGAGCAACGGCAGCACGGCGAGCGCCGCGAGCCCGGCGGGGCCCGACCGCGCCAGAGACCCGCGCACCGCGCGCCCGGCGGGCCCCGACCGCGCCAGGAAGCCACGCGCCGGGCTCGGCCGTGGGCGGGGGCCGTCGCTCATGCCATCGCCTTGATGGAGTCGGCGAGGCCGTACTCCGGCTGCCAGCCCAGCACCCGGGCGGCGCGGCCGGTGTCCGCCCGGCTCCAGGTGACGCCGGCGGAGCGGGCCGAGGCGGGCGCGCTCTCCCGCACCTCGCCGCCGAACCCGGCCCGCGCGGCCAGCATCGCGACCGCCTGCCGCACCGTGACGGCCCGGCCGCTGCCCACGTTGAAGATCCGCTCGGTCAGCTCGGGGACGAACGCCGCCCGCACCACCGCGCCGGCCACGTCCCGCACGTCCACGAAGTCGCGGTAGGCGCCGAGCGGCCCCAGCTCGATGTGCGCGGCGCGGGCCGCCACCGCCCGTTTCAACGCGCCGCCCGCCCTGCCCAGCACGCTCTCGCCGCTGGTCCCCGGGCCGACCGGGTTGAAGATCCGCAGGGACGCCCCGTCCAGCCTGCCGTCCAGCGCGGCCCGCTCGACCAGGAGGGTGCCGGCCAGGTGGCTGATGCCGTACGCGCCGACGGGCCGTACCGGATCCTGTTCGTGCACGGAGTGGCCGTGCTCGGTGGGACCGTACTCGGCGGCCGAGCCCAGCCGGACGAACCTGGCCTGGGGCACGGCCGCCACGATCGCCTCGACGAGGACCGCCGTGGCGGTCGCGTTGCCGCGCAGCAGCTCGTCGTAGCCGCCCGACAGCCGGCCCACGCAGTTGAGCACCACGGCGGGCCGGGCCGCGCGGAGCAGCCGTGCCGCGTCGTCGGGCGTGGCCGCCAGCAGGTCCAGCTCCGTCCTGCCGGGGCAGAGCAGCCTGGACACCCGGGGATCGTCCGCCAGCAGGGCCCGGACCTGGCGGCCGAGGAAACCCGTGGCCCCGAACAGCACCACGGTGCTCATCGCACTGGCTCCCGCGACGGCAGCAGCTGGGACCTGATCTCGTCGAAGCGGGCGTTGGCCTCGTCGTAGTCGTCGGGGCGGCCGATGTCGAGCCAGTAGCCGTCGAACTCGTAGACGCCCGGCTGCCTGTCCTGGGTGAGCAGGTCGAGCACCAGCTCGTCGAACCCGAACGACATCCCCTCGGGGTAGCTCGCGATCGTGTCCCGCGACAGGGCGTAGACCCCCATGCTGACCAGGTAGCTGAGCAGGGGCTTCTCCCTGAAGTTGACGATGTGCCCGCCGCTGGCCTCCAGCACCCCGAAGTCGATCTTCACCACGCGGGGCGAGGTGGCCACGGTCAGCGGCGCGTCGGAGGAGACGTGGCGGGCCAGCAGGTCCGCGTAGTCCAGCGTGGTGAGCACGTCCCCGTTCATCACCAGGAAGTGCTCCGGCAGGCGGTCCCTGATGGGGAACAGCGGCCCGATCGTGGACAGCGGGGCGACCTCCTCGGTGTAGTCCACCGCCAGTCCCCACCGCGAGCCGTCGCCCACGAACGCCCTGATCAGCGGGCTCAGGTGCCCCACGGCCAGGGTGGCGTGGGTGAACCCCTGGTGGGTGAGCTGCTGCAGGATGATGTCCAGGATCGCGTACTCCTCGCCGATGGGAACCAGCGGCTTGGGCAGCGCGGAGGTGTACGGTCGCAGGCGGACCCCCTTGCCACCCGCGAGTATGACGACATGCATGGTGAATCCCTCCCATGGTGCGTGATCAGCGATATCTGCGGACGTCCCGAAGGCCGGTGACCATCAGGACGAGCAGGATGATGAGGAAGAGCAGTCCCGCGCAGAGGAAGAGCAGGACGTCGGCCAGTGCGGACTCCGCACCGGGCAGCAGCAGCCGCGCGCCCAGGTGGACGGCCAGGGCCAGACCCTGCGCCACGCACAGGTGCGCGACCTTGCCCTGGTTGGCCAGCAGGAAGGTCAGGAAGTAGGCGCCGCCGACGGTCACGTGGGCGGCGGCCATGACGGCGCTCTCCGCCGACAGCGCCTGGGTGGCGTACAGGAAGGCGAGCGGCGCGGCCGACAGGGCGGCCAGCGCGGCCACGCAGACCAGCAGGCCGCCGGCGACCAGCCGGCGGCCGGACGCGATGAACTGCGCCGGGTAGAAGACCTCGCGCAGCGTCGCCCTGGCCCGGTCCTCGAACAGGTGCGCCCGGTACTCCAGCACCCCCATGCCGAGCACCAGCCCGGCGCCGGCGATGGCCAGGTCGCTCCGGTCGAGGACGTACCTCGCCTCCGCCTGGAGCAGAAAGAGCGCGCACAGCGTGCTGTAGAGGAAGGCGGGCAGCAGGCCGCGCAGGTGGGCGCGGACCAGCGTGCGCAGCGGCGGCTCGGACGCCGGGCCGTCCTGGCCGTCGGCCAGCGTCAGCAGGACGGCGGCGGTCACGATGGCGGCGATGCAGATCGCCCCCAGGATGACGGTCAGCAGGCCGGCCCGGCTGTCGCCGACGGCGACGTAGGCCAGGCCCGCCGCCACCGCGGGCAGCATCATCGCCGCGAGCCGGCCCTCGCACCGGTAGAACAGCAGGATGCCGGAGGCGATCTGGAAGGCCATCTGCATCACGCAGAGCGCGACGAGCGAGACCGGGCCGCCCCTGACCATGCAGATCACGGTGGCCGTCAGCATCGCGGCGCCGATCCCGAGCATCAGGCCGGTACGCAGCACCCGGCCGGCCGAGCGGAGGTGGCCGCGTCCCACCAGCGTGTAGGCCAGTTGCGCGGCGGCGCTGCCGAGGACCCAGCCGATCCCGGTGGTGAGCACCAGGCCCGGCATCAGCCACCGGGTGCCCACGAGCCCGGAGGCGGCGGGGAGCAGCACGGCGGGCAGGCCGTACAGGAGCCCGTGCAGGATCTGGGCGAGCGGGCGGGCGCGCTGCGGCACGAGGCCGGGCGCGGGCGGCGGCGGAAGGTCCCGCCCTCTGACCGTCATGCGGGAGTAGGCGGCCTCGGCCAGCGAGAAGACGTCGGGGTGGCCGTACCGGTCGCGGGCGATCCGGTCGTTGAGCCCCTCGCTCTCCAGGATGGCGGCCACCTGCAGCGGCTCCACGGCGCGCGACAGCCTGGCGACCATGGGGTCGATGAGCTCGTCGAGGACGCCGTCTGCGGCGGCGCCCTCGTTCGGAGCTAGGGTCGTCACGAAGCGAGCTCCTCGTAGACGCCCCGGTAGTCGTCGAGCGACTGGCGCAGCGTGAAACGTTCCAGAACGCGGGCGCGGGCGATCTCGCCGAGCCGTCCGCGCAGGCCGGCGTCCCGCAGCAGCCGCACGGCGGCGTCGGCGACGGCCACGTGGTCGCGCGGCGGCACGATGAACCCGGCGTCGGCGACCGCCTCCGCGACGCCGCCCACGTTCGTGCACACCACCGGCCTGCCGCACGCCATGGCCTCGACCACGGTGTACGGGAAGCCTTCGGAGATGCTGGTGAGGGCGACGACGCTGCCCGCGTGGTAGGCGTCGACCGGCGTCGAGACCCGGCCCTCGAACACCGCGCTGCCGTCCAGCTCCAGCTCGGCGATGAGGGCCAGGCAGCTCTCGTAGTAGGTCTCGTTGCCCGCGGGCACGCCGCCGAACAGGCGCAGCCTGGCTTCGGGGATCTTGTCGTGGACGATCGCGAACGCGCGGATCAGGGTGTGCAGGTCCTTCAGCGGGTCCACCCGGCCCATGAACACCAGCGTCGGCGTCTCCGGGTCCGACTCGGCCAGCGGGAAGTCCTCCGGGTCCACGCCGTTGTACATGACGCGGATGCGGTCCGGGTCGGCGCCGTTGTGCAACTGCCAGCGCCGGTTGTACGTCGAGTGCGGGGCGATGCGGTCGGCGGCGACGTAGGAGGCTCCGGCCAGCCGCCTGAAGAAGCTGAGCAGCAGCACCCGGACCGCGTGCGAGACCGGCTCGTTGACGTACTGCAGGTATCTCTCCCGCAGGTAGACGCCGTGCTCCGACAGCACGATCGGCGTGCCGTAGCGCCACTTGGCGGCCATCGCGACCAGCATGCTCAGCCCGTTCATCGCGACGTGGGTCAGGTCGGTGCGCAGCGGCGGCCCGGCCAGGGGGCGCAGCATGTGGCCCATCAGGTCGCCCGCCGTGATCGCGTCGGCCAGGGTGAGCCCGTCGGTCCTGTTCCAGTACCAGGCGTCCATGAGCTGGCTGAGCGACTCGTTGGCGGTGAGCGCGCCGGCCAGGTCGCCGCCGTCGCGGGCGAAGCCGTACAGCGACTCCAGCGCCGACAGGAACTCCTCGCTGCCCGCGCCCATGACGGCGGGGGTGAGCACGATCTGGAGGAAACGCCCGTACGCCTCGCCGAAGGCCGCTCCCGGGGGCCGGCCGCTGCGCCGGTACCCGCCCTTCCACAGGGGGATGGAGATGACCTGTTCGAGGTTGGCGGGCAGGTCCCAGACGGGACGCTCCCCGCCGTCCACCGTCATCGCCACGACGTCCCACCGGTAGTCGGGCATGCCCCTGATGAGCTGGTCCATCCACACACTCACCCCGCCCATGGCGAACGGGTAGGTGCCTTCGGACACCAGGGTCACCTTCACGGCCGCACGCTCGCCGGCACCGTGACGGGCACTCCCGCCGTCAGCGCCACGTGCGCGCCGGTGTCGGTGCCGTACGCCGTCGCCCCGGGGAGCGCGGCGTTGGTGGCGAAGACGGCGGCGTTCGCCGTCGCGGTGAAGGTGATCGTGCCCGCCGCCCGGTCGTAGACGGCGTTGACGTCCCCGAGCCCGGCGAAGTGCCGGGTGCGGCGCTCGACGTGCTGGGCGAGCGCGCCCCAGGTCGGGGTGAGCAGCGGTACGCCGTAGTAGCCGTTGTACTTGGCCAGCACGGCGTTCAGCCAGTCGAAGACCAGGCTCTTGTTGCTGCCGTTGTTGCGCAGGTTGCCCTGGTGGAAGGTGTGGGTGTAGATCGACCCCGACATGACGTGCGCCATGGCGACGTCGCTCTCGTGCCCCAGGATCTGCGTGTAGGTCTGGTTGACCGGCCAGTAGGGGAACGACCCCGACGGACCGTAGTAGGAGTTGTAGAAGAGCGTCTCCTCGGCCGGCGTGGTCGTGTGGTAGGCGATGTTCGTCGGCCAGTCGGGCACGATCATGAGCGAGGGCTTGAGCGGGTGCTGGATGCCGCAGTTGAAGCACGACGGGCGGTGGCTGGCGAACGACATGTTGCCGTGCAGATACTTCACGCCGAGGTCCTCGGCGGCCTGCAGCAGGTGCGGGTTCGAGGCGGCCAGGCCGTGGTCCGTGGGCGGGTCGATGTCGTTGTTCGGATCGTCGTGATAGACGCCCAGCCCTGAGTACTCCCCGGTCTTGAGCACCGTCGGGTCCACCGGCAGGCCCAGCGCCGTGGCCCTGGTGAGGTTGTTCTGGATCTCGGCGCGGCTGGTGGCGTAGTCGAGCACGTTCATCTTCGGATGCGAGAACGTGTGGTTGATCCAGGAGAAGGACGAGGCCCGGCAGCGCGAGTAGCCGGTGAGGCCGTCGAAGCCCGGCAGCGGCAGTGGCAGCGGCAGCAGGCACTGAGGGAGTGTGGCCGGGTTCGCCCCCTCGCCGTTGTAGGCGACGTTGAGCTTGAAGCCGGAGGCCAGCGGGTTGGCGGTGCGGAAGCTGTTCTGCTGCTGGTAGGTGCTCACCGCGTCGGCCCAGGACATCCGGTAGCCGGGGTTCGTCTCCAGTGTCCCGTTGGCGTACAGGTGGTCGGTGTGGTTGAACCAGTCGTCCACGTCGACGTTGAGGTAGTGCCGCCGCTCGCCGAGGTGCAGTCCCCTGCTCGCCCACCTGAACAGCCCGTAAGCCAGCAGGTCGGTCTGCGGCAGGTACTGGTTGGAGGTGAAGGTCAGCGCCATGCGCTCGCGGCCGTCGGTGGACGTGCTGCGCACGCCCAGGACGTCACCGCCGCTGGTGATGATCGGGTCGGCCTGGCAGTTCGCCGCGATCGTGCTCCGGTAGAGGTAGGAGAGCGAGATGGGGACGTTGACGCCGGTCTTGAGATAGTCGAACACGGCCCCGCCCGCCGAGGTCAGCGCGGTGCTGATCGGGGAGGCGCCCACGCCGCCCTCGCTCCCGGCGCGCAGGCAGTAGTCCTCCGGCCAGGTCCCGTACGCGGTGTAGAGCGAGACCTGACGAACGTTGTAGTCCCGCTCGTACGCCCATAGAACGTTCCATTCGTCGGCGTCGAAACCGCTGACGTAGTCGGAGCCGTCTAAATGGAGCAGCGAGTTGTTGGTCAGCAGGATGGCGTTGTACTTGCCCGTACCGTCGGCCTGGAGCAGGTCGGCGGCGGTGAGCGGCTGCGTCTTGCTGTAGAGGACGTCGTACGGCGCGCCGACGCGGTCGAGGGCCGCTTTCCAGGTCGCGACCCCCCAGTCGGTGTCGTCGACGGCGACGATCAGGGCCCGCAGCGCGACCCGGTCGCCGGCGGCGGCGGCCAGCGCGCGCTCGGAGGTGGCGGCGCGGGTCGAGCGGTCGAGCTGTACGGCGCCCTTCGTCGTGACCTTGGGCAGCGGCCCCAGCTTGTCCACTTTCGGCCGCTCGACCGGCGCCTTCAGTGGAGAAGCGTGCTCCCTGTCGGGCTCCGACGGGGCCGGCTGAGGAGCGGCGAAGCCGAGAACCAAGGTGGCCGCACCGGCCAGCGCGATTGCCGATCGACCCGAAGAGCGGCCAGTAACAAATCTAATTAAATCCACCTTTATCACCCATCTGAGGTCCTATCCCTGAAATAACACGTAAGACCGGCACACTCCCCACCGGCCAGCCTTAAGTGTGCGTAAAGCGCGTTTCACTTGCGTTTCACCGCGATTTCCCGGACAGGGGTCACATGGCGAGAAGAATGAATATCCTCCCCAGACATAGGGACGCTCGGGAACGGCGCGGGAGGGTACATCCATGGAGTTCGGTGTTCTGGGAACACTGGAAGTGTCCGACGGGGAGCATCATTTATCGGTGCGCTCGATCAAGCAGCGCAGCCTGCTCGCCATGCTGCTCTGCCACCACGGCACGGTCGCGCGCAGCGACGTCCTGATCGACGCCCTGTGGGGGCCCGAGGCGGGCGACGCCGGAAGCAAGCGCCTGCGCCTGCAACTGCACCGGCTCAGACGGACGCTGGGATCGGGCGCGGAGATCATCCACCGGTCCACCGGCTACCTGCTGCGGGCGCCGTACGACGCGGTGGACGCCTGGAAGTTCGACCGGCTCGTCCAGCAGGGACGCCGGTCGCTCGCCGCCGGGCACACCCCCAAGGGCGGTGACCTGCTGCGCGAGGCCCTGCGCCTGTGGCGGGGGCCCGCGCTGTCCGGCCTGAGCGACATCCCGTTCCTGCACCGCCAGGCCACCCGCCTGGAGGAGGAGCGGCTGGCCGCGCTGGCCGACCGCATCGACGCCGACCTGCGACTGCGGCGGCACGCGGACCTCGTCGGGGAGCTCACCGTGCTGGTGCGCGAGCATCCGCTGCGCGAGAGGTTCCGCAGTCAGCTCATGGTCGCCCTGTACCGGGGCGGCCGTCAGGCGGAGGCCCTGGAGGTCTACCGCGACGGCCGGCGCATCCTGGCCCGTGACCTCGGGCTGGAGCCCTCGCCGGAGCTACGCCGCCTGGAGGTGGCCATCCTGACCAGCGACTCATCCCTCGCCGACACCCGGCCCGCCGTCCACCGGGCGGTGCACTCCCGCGGTGGTGGCCGACGGGACGGGCCGCGCGGGCCGAGCTGCCCGCACTGCCGCTGACGGAACGCCTGCCGCCTGCGGAACGCCTTGCTCTGGCGTCCCGCAGGCGCCGGCGGGACGCCTGGCGCGCCGGGCGGTTCTCAGGGCACGATGCCGGGGTGGCGAAGACGTGGTGGTACGTCCTGGCCGCGATCGCCGCCCTGGTGCTGGCCGTGACGATCGCGCGGGGCACCGGCGAGCCCGCGCGCACGGCGCTCCCGGCCCTTGAGCCCGGCCCCACCACCACCGTCCCACCCGGTTCACCGACCGCCACCACCGGCGTGCCCCGTCACCCGAGCGCCACGACCGCCGTCCCACCCGGTTTCCCGGACGCCACCAGCACGGGCGTGCGCCCTGGCACCCGGCTCACGGTGCTGACCGGGGACCGGACCTTCGCCACGGACGGCGAGCTCGTCGAGGGCATGGACTTCCACGGCTTCGTCGAGGTGACGGGGCGCGGCGTCACCTTCCGGAACTGCGTCTTCCGCGGCGGCGTCGCCGACCGGGTACGCCCGCTGCTCGACACCGAGCACGCCCGCGACACCGTGATCGAGGACTCCGAGTTCCGTCCGGCGTACCCGTCACCGTCCGTCGACGGCATCTGGGCCGCCGCCACGAGGATCTACCGCTCGGAGTTCGCCGGCACGGTCGACGGCGTCAAAGCGCACACCGGCACACTCCTCCAGGACTCCTACATCCACGACCTGAGCTGGTTCGCCGCCGACCCCGACCAGGGCGGCGGCGCCACGCACAACGACGGCGTCCAGGCTTTCGCCGACCAGCGCGGCGTGCACCTGGTGCACAACACCATCGACCTGTCCACCACCGAGGACCCGAACGCGGCCGTCCAGTCCTCGGCCGACGACCTGCGCATCGAGAACAATTACCTCAACGGCGGCGGCTGCGTCATCAACATCGACCACACACCCCTCGGCCGCCCGCTGACCGGCCAGCGTGTCACCGGCAACCGCTTCGGCCGCGACTCCGCCTACGACTGCCCGATCCTGCTGAGCAGCCGGACGAAGCTGACCGGCGGCACGGGCAACGTCTGGCACGACACCGGGGACCCGATCCCCGACCCCGAACGACACGACTAGCGGGAGGACAGATGCCGCCCTGGCACGACACACGGGTACTGGTCACGGGAGCCACCGGTTTCATCGGCGCCCACCTGGTCAGACGCCTGTCCACCCTCGGCGCACAGGTGCACGCGGTCAGCCGCCGCCCACTCGAGGCTTCCCGGCACGGCGAGCAGTGGCACGTGGCCGACCTCAGCGACGCCGCCGCGACCGCGGACCTGGTGGCGCGGGTCTCCCCTGAAGTGGTCTTCCACCTGGCCAGCGAGGTCACCGGAGTACGCGAGCCGGGCACGGTCGCGCCCACCTTCGCGGCCAACCTCACCGCCGCCGTGAACCTGCTGACGGCCGTAACCGGCACGCCGGTGCGTAGCGTGGTGCTCGCCGGGTCGGTCGAGGAGCCGCGTGACGGCCTCGCGCCGAGCTCCCCGTACGCCGCCGCGAAGGCCGCCGCCACCGGCTACGCCCGCATGTTCCACGCCCTGTGGCAGGTGCCCGTATCAGTGCTGCGGGTCGCGATGGTGTACGGCCCCGGCCAGCCCGACACCACCAAACTGGTGCCGTACGTGACGCTGTCGCTGCTACGCGGCCAGGAGCCGGAGCTGACCTCCGGGGCCAGAATGGTGACCTGGGTGTACGTCGAGGACGTGGTGGACGCGTTCCTCCTGGCCGGCGCGGACGGGTCGGCGGCCGGCCAGGTGCTCGACATCGGCACGCCGGAGCCGGTGTCCATCCGCGACACCGTCGAACTCCTCACCACCCTGGTGAACGACACAACGACCGACCGCACGGTGCGGCCGAGGTTCGGGGCGGTGGCGGCCCGGCCGCTCGACCGTACACAGCGCTCCGACCCCGGGCCGGCCGAGCGCGTGCTCGGCTGGCGGCCCGCCACCAGCCTGGAGGCCGGACTCCGGCAGACCATCGCCTGGTACGCCGAGCGCCCGTAGAGGACAGATCCCTAGAAACACTCAGGTCCTCTGAGGACGGGAATGAGGGATCACAACCGCCCCGATCCGCTACCGGCACCTCGGGGCGATGTCCCCCGTCGATATGTCCGCGCGTTCGGGGGCACAGCCAGCGTGGCCAACGCAACCCCGGGCCGTCGTTCCGTCGCGAGGGAGAGGTCAACGTGCCAGGATAAATCACGTCAAGCCGTAACTCGCGTGGGCCGGTATCGCTGGGCGACCGCCCCCGACCGGAACTCATGGCGGTCCACGGGCTCGAGCTGGATGCGCTCACGCAGACCGGCGAGCAACGTCGGCCCGTGTCCGGCAAGGACCGGCTGCACAAGGAACTCGTACTCGTCGATCAGTCCCAGATCTGCCAACGCCAGGGGGAGCGTCACGCCACCCACCCACAGGCCCTCGCCTGACTCCTGCTTGAGCCGCTGAACCGCTTGCCCCAAGTCGCCTCGCACCAGCTCGGCATTCCAATCGACCCCGCTCAGCGTGCTCGACACGACGTACTTCTTCGCCCGGTCGATGGTCTCGGCGAACGGGATCTGCCACTCATCCATCCAGTCAGGCCACGTGTCCGTGGCCGGCTTCCGCCACGCCGACTCCATCATCTCGTAGGTCACCCGGCCGAATAGCAGGGCATCGGCTCGCTCCATCTCAGCGGTCCAGTAGCGCATCGACTCCTCGTCCGGGGGGAGCCCTGCCTCGTGATGGCAGCAGCCGTCGAGCGTGACGTTGATCGAGTATCGAAGTGGTCTCATCTCGTTGCTCTCCCTTGATGCGCGCAGCGCGTTTTAACCGGACCGTACTTAGACGACTGTCGGCGCCATTTCTCATCGGCGCCCGATCCCACCTACTCAACACCGTTGCCTGACGCGGCACTAGGCGTGCGCAGCCGCGTCCAGATCGCCACCTGGGCCCAGACGGCGTAGGGCCAAAGGCCGAGCCTGGTGTCGGACCACCGCCCGATGCTCTACGCGCGCCCCCGGCCTACCTTGTGACCAAGAGATATCGATGAAGGAGCACATGATGAGCCGAGAGGTCGCCAAGGAGCCCAGGGACCTGTCCCGCCTGTTCTTCGAGCGGGTGAATGCCGGTGATGTCGGCGGAGTGGTTGAGCTGTTCGAGCCTGACGCGGTGTCCAGGTTCCCCGACGGCACGCTCGCGGTCGGGCATGATCAGTTGCGCGCGGCCTTCGAGGAGCTGGTCGCCTCGGGTGTTGAGTTCTCCGCCGTTGATGACAGGCCGTCGCTGGTCAACGGTGACCTGGCGTTGACCAGTCGCCACTTGCCGATCGGTGACGTCCCCGTGGAGGTGGCGCGTCGTCAGGCCGATGGAAGCTGGCGCTGGGTGCTCGACTGGGCCAACGTGCTCGCCTCGTGACGCGCAGCCCAGGCCACAATCGACGGGCGAAACACGCGGGAAGATCGGCGAGCGTGCGGTGACCAACCTGACCGTGCACGGCATCGGCCGGCCGACCCGCGAGTGTTCGGCTGGCGGCCCGCCACGAGCCTGGAGGCCGATCTCCGGCAGACCATCGCCTGGTACGCCGAGCGCCCGTAGGGTACGGACCCTGGCCTTGAGTGGGATTTCCAGTGGCGCCTCCCGGAGGCTGCGCCCTCGCCGAAGGCAGGCCCGCCCGGTAAGCGGCGGGCCCCCTGCAAGCTTGAGGCCCTAGAAGTTGAACTCTCCCTTGGACATGCCGTCACTGAATGCAGCCCATTCCGACGCCGTGAACACTAGAGCAGGCCCACTGCGATCCTTGCTGTTTCGCACGGCAACACGGCCCTGGCTGAGCGGAGCGACTTCTACGCAGTCGCCGCCAGTCCCACCACTGGCGGTGGCCTTCCGCCATGCGGCCGTGGCCAGCTCATTCTCGATCATTTGCCTCCATGACCCTCTGGATGATCTTTATGGTTTCGTAGGTCGGCTGGGCTAGGCCGGAGAGCAGTTCCCATCCATCGCCATCCCGGAGTCTGAGCTTCACCGGAGGCGGGTTCTTCAAGCTCTTCGGTCTTTCCCGGACCTACGTCGAGTCCAGCGGGCCGTCAGGCACGCATCACGGGGGCCGACCCGAGGGGGTTCCCAAAAAATCTCAATTCTCTTCGCCTTAGCTGCTCTTCACCCCTCTGATGTGCGAACGCCCAGGGCACGAGCGATAGTCGGGCGTTCGCGCTTTACGACTCCCCTCCGAGACGTGTCAAACAACTGCAACGTCTTGGTGGCCAGCGATCAAGGATGCGGAGCTGAAGTCACCCTCGGCCACGCCGGCGAGAAAGGCGTCCCACTCGGAGATGGTGAAGACCTGAGGCTCACGGTCTCGGTTCTTGGTGTCACGAAGGGCCACAACGAACTCTTCGCCAGCCTTGTTGGGAACACCGGCGTCACGACCACGTAGGACGGCGACCTCGACGCAGCTTGCCCCGTTACCGCTGAACCGGCTCGTTCGCCACTTGGCCTTGGAAAGGTCGGGCTGCACCCTAGCTCCTCTCAATCATGATCTTCGCTCAGGGATGTCAGCAGCGTCACCGTGTCGGAAGGGCTGAGCGCTATGGCGCGAAGATGCTCAAAAACCATGTTATGCCTGATTAGCTCGGCTTCCCCTTCAACGAAGAGATCGCCACCCATGCTGTCGATGTAGACGATGTCGGGAGCGATCGGACCGAAGCGCAAGATGATGAAGCTGCCGGGCATGCCCGGATGGGCACCGGCCTTGAACGGGACCACTTGGATTGTGATGTGCGGGCTACGTGCCTGAGTGGCCAGGTGAAGAAGCTGGTCCCGCATGACGGAAGATCCGCCGACGCGACGGTGCAAGGCTGCTTCATCGATGACGGCCCAAAGCTGCGGGGCCTCTGGAGCGCCCAAGAGCTCTTGGCGCTTGAGCCTGGCGTCAACGCGGCGTTGGATGTCGTCGTCGGTCGCGGTGGGCAGGACACCTGCGATGACTTCCTGAGCGTAGTCCGGGGTCTGGAGCAGGCCGGGGATGAAGATGCTCTCAAAGTTGAGGATCTCGCGGGCCTCTGCCTCGAAGTTGATGTACGCCGTGTACTGCTCGGGAAGGCCAGAGTCAGATGTGTTCAGCCAACCTCGCTTGCCGGCGTCCTTCTGCAGGAGGATCAAGGCTTCGCGATTGGGGCCAGTCACTCCGTAGGTGTCTAGGAGTGCATTGAGGGTTCTGAGCTGTGGCTTGGTCCGGCCTGTTTCGATCCGGTAGAGGGTAGCGACGTTCACGCCGGTTTGGCTGGTGACGTCTTCCTGGGAGAGTCCCGCAGCATCGCGGAGGCGACGAAGCTCGGCCGCCAACCGGCGCATGCGAACGGTAGGCGGCTGTCGTCTCGTCGGCACATGGACATCATCTCGCATGGCGGGGTCGTCTTGCATCTCAGTTGCCTTCCCGATATTTGCAAGGTGTGCATCTTCATGCCTTGCAGTTGCATGCCCTTTAGGTGCACACTGGGCCTTGCGCTTAGCCTCTCAGTTGCACGTGAGCAACAAAGATGGAAGCGGAGTTTCTCCGGTAAGGACTGCGGCTCAGGGCGTTACCTCCTGTGCGCGGCGACCCCGCGGGGCGAATTTCGCAGGCGGTCGAGATCACCTGGAAACACCATGAATGCATGGTTGGCATTCATGACGACATCTGGATCACTCATCACTCCCGAACCCCGCAAGGTAGGTGACCATGCGAGTAGCCGTGTCAGAGCATCCATACGCAGGCGTCAAGGTGTGGCTGTTCAGTGAGCTGAACGACTGTGCTCTGCTTCCCGCGCTGGCCCGTCGTGAGCTTCGAGGATGGATGGGCGACCATCCGGCGCTTGGTGATCTACAGCTCATCGCCTCCGAACTGGTCACCAACGCGCTCGTTCACGGGTGCGGTGTTTGGGTGCGGATGAGCCTCGTACCGAAGGTGGAGGGAGAGCGGCACTACTGGCGGCTGGCCGTCGTCGGTCCTGGGACGTCGGAGGCCGTGCCGTTGCCGCGCATCCCTGGCCCTGACGAAACGACGGGGCGGGGTCTGTGGGTGGTGGATGACCTGACACGCGGGTGCTGGGGCACCGATCTCACGACGGCAGGTGAGCGCGGGGTGTGGGCTCTCCTGCCTCGGCTGGGAGGGAGGGTGTGAAGGCGGATGGCCGTGGTGGCGTGCGCCCGAGTGTTGGGGAGATGAGCCCGGCGGGGCGGATGGCGCGGGAGCTGGCTAGTCATCTGGCCGAGCATGGGGTCGAGTCGCGGATCTCCGAGAGCGATGGGGTCGCGCTGGTGGGGATGTGGGCGGTGGGTCTGAACGTGTGGTGTCAGTGGAGTGGGCGGGAGTGGCGCTTTCTCTGGTCGCTGGACGCGCCTACGGAGCCGGGGCGGTGGCGCTACACCTCGTGCCCGGCTTCGTCGGCTGAGACGGCGGCGCGGCGGATCGCGGGGCTGTATCGGGAGCGGTTCGAGGCGATGTATCCGGCGGCTGCGGCACGTCGGGGCGGGGGCGCGGCGGAGCGATGAGGGGCACGGAGAGGGACATGCAGGTGTCCAGGCGTGCGGGGCGAGAGGGCGACGGGTCGGGTGGCTTGACGGCTGAGGCGCTTGCCGCCCAGTTCGGTCAGCGCTGGGAGGTGTGCCAAGGGGCGTGTGAGTGGTACGGGCTACGCCGCTGTGGTCGTCCGTGCCCACAGCCTGAAGTGCATGGATACCGGCACATCGCGCGGGCCGTGACCCTGGAGAAGCTGGCGGAGCTGTTGATGGAGATGGACAGCTCCGGGCAAACCATTACCTGGTACACCAAGCGCCTGTAACGGTCCATCTCGGACACCGATATCACTCCTGGCGGCTTCTGATCAGGGGGCGGGATGCGTGCGGTGACCAACCTGACCGTGCACGGCATCGGCGAGTCGGTCCGCGAGCTCGACCCGGGCGAGGACGGGACCTGGGTGAGCGTGGCCCAGTTCGAGCGGGTGATGGACGCGGTGGCCGGGCGGCCCGACGTGCGGATCACCTTCGACGACGGCAACGCCTCGGACGTGGAGATCGCGCTGCCCCGGCTGGTGGAGCGCGGGCTGCGGGCGGAGTTCTTCGTACTGGCGGGGCTGCTCGGCGAGCCGGGCAGGCTCGACTCCACCGGCGTTCGCGAGTTGCTGCGCGCCGGGATGCGGGTCGGCTCGCACGGCTGGGCGCATCGCGACTGGCGCACGCTGGACGCCGGGCAGGCCGTCGAGGAGCTGTCCGCCGCCCACCACCTGCTCGGCCAGCTGACCGGCGAGCCGGTGTCACGGGTCGCCATCCCGTTCGGTTCGTACGACAGGCGGGTGCTGAGCCGGCTGCGGCGGGCGGGGGTGACCCGCGCCTACACCAGCGACGGCGGCCGGGCCCGGCCGGACGCCTGGCTCCAGCCGCGCAACAGCCTCCGCCCCGACCTCGACAGCGGCCGGCTCACCCGCCTCCTGGCGGGCGGCCCCGCGCTGCCACGCCGGGCCGCCAAACTGGCCAAGCGCCTGTATAAGCGGGTGCGCTGATGCCGCCCAGGATCGCCGTGGTGATCGTCACCTACAACAGCGCGGACGTGCTCGAAGGCTGCCTGGCCTCGCTGCCCGCGGGCGCGGCCGGGGTCGAGCTGGCCGACGTGGTGGTGGCCGACAACGCCTCCAAGGACGGCTCCACCGCCATCGCCGACCGGGCCGACCTGCCGGTCAAGGTGGTCCAGCTCGGCAGGAACGCCGGCTACGCGGCGGCGATCAACGCCGGGCTCGCGGCGCTCGACCTCGACGACGTAACTGCCGTGTACGTGCTCAACCCGGACTGCCGGCTGCGCCCGGGAGCTGTCGCGCCCCTGCTCGCCTGCCTGGACGAGCCCGGCCGGGGGATCGCGGTGCCGCACATGGTGAACCCGGACGGCTCGCTGCAGCCGTCGCTGCGCAGGGCGCCGACCGTGGGCCGGGCGGTGGCCGAGGCGGTGCTCGGCGGGGACCGGGCCGGGCGGCTCGGCACGCTGGGCGAGCTGGTGACCGACCCCCGCGCGTACGCCGAGGCCGGGGCGTACGCCTGGGCGACAGGGGCGGCCCTGCTGATCTCGTCGCGGGTGGTGCGCGAGGTGGGCGCGTGGGACGAGTCGTACCTGCTCTACAGCGAGGAGACGGACTTCTGCCTGCGCGCCGCCGACCTCGGGTGGAGCACCTGGTACGAGCCCGCGTCGGTGATCGAGCACATCGGCGGCGACTCCGGGGTGAACCCGGTACTGGCCGCGCTGCTGGTCGTCAACAAGGTACGGCTCTACCGGCGACGCCACGGCCCGGTCGCGGGGGCGGCCTACTACCTGGCCGTGCTGGCGGGCGAGGCGGTACGGGCGCTGACCGGCCGGCCGACCTCAAGGGCCTCGCTGACGGCGCTCCTCCGGCCGTCCCTCCGCATGACGGCCCTCCCTCAGTGACGGGAGGCGAGGGCGGGATGCGGATCGTGCCGTTCGATGAGCTGGGTGCGGCGGAGTTGGACGCCTGGCATGCGCTGCGGGGCGCCAACCCGGCCCTGGACAGCCCGTACTTCCATCCGGGTTTCGCGGCGGCCGTGCATGCGGCGGGACGGGCCGTACAGGTGGCCGTCGCCACGGGCGGTGACGCAAGCGGTGGGGAGCACGGCCGTACAGGCGGCGCGATCGCGGGCGCGGGGGGTGGGGTCGTGGCTTTGGTGGCGTATCACCGGGAAGGGCGGTTGCTGCGGCCTGTTGGGTGGCCGGCGGCTGACTTTCAGGGGCCCGTGCTCGCGGCGGGGACCGGCTTCCGGCCGCTTGAGCTGCTGCGGGGTGGTGCTACCGGTTATGCGTTCGATCATCTGGTGGATCAGGCGCCCGGCTTCGAGCCTTGGGTGGTCTCCAGGAGGCCGTCACCCTACCTGGACGTCACCGGCGGGCTGGCGGGTTATCTGGGGCGGGCCTCCAAGAGCGGTAAGGACAACATGGGGCAGGCCCGGCGCAGGGCGGCCAAGGCCGAGCGTGAGCACGGCGCGGTGCGGTTCGTGGCCGACTCGGCCGACCCGGAGGCGCTGGCGCGAGTGATCGCGCTGAAGCGGGCGCAGTACGCGGCGACCGGCGCCCGCGACTACTTCGCGGAGCCCGACCGGGCGCGGCTGCTGGAGAGCCTGCTGCGCACCCGTGACGGGTCGTTCGGCGGGATGCTGTCGACGCTGCACGCCGGGCCGAGGCTGCTGGCCGCGCACTTCGGGCTGCGCGCGGGCGGGGTGCTGCACTGGTGGTTCCCGGTGTACGACCCGGAGTTCGCCAGGCTGTCGCCGGGCTGGATCCTGCTGCGCGAGCTGGTGGGGGCGGCCCCGGCTCTCGGGATCTCGCGGATCGACCTGGGCCGGGGCGAGGACGAGTACAAGCGCCGGGCCAAGACCGGCCAGACGCAGGTCGGCCAGGGGCTGGTGACGCGGAATCCGGTACGCCGCGCCGCCGCTGCGGCGATGGTCCACGCACGGGCGATACTACGAGATGTCCGGACTAGGACACAGCCGTAACGTTCCAATAGACATGCCCGACATATCCCTTGGAGGCGGGGGGAAGATCGCTGCCCCACGATCCACGGCGGAGGGGCAGACCGTTTGCCCAAGGTCCACGGCGGAGGGCAGCTATGCGGATCAGCGTCTTCGGGCTCGGCTACGTGGGATGTGTCTCGGCGGCCTGTCTCGCCTCGATGGGACACGAGGTGGTGGGCGTCGACGTCAACCCGGTCAAGGCGGACATGATCAACGCCGGCCGGGCGCCGATCGTCGAGGAGCGGATCGGCGAGCTGGTCGAGCGGGCGGTGCGCGACGGGAGCCTGCGGGCGACCACGGAGGCGGCCGAAGCGGTCGCCTGGAGCGCGGTCTCGCTGGTCTGCGTCGGCACGCCGTCGGCCCCGAACGGCAGCCTTTCGACGACCTACCTGGAGCGCGTCGCCGAGCAGATCGGCCGGTCCCTGCGCGCGGGGCACGTGGTGGTCTTCCGCAGCACCATGCTGCCCGGCACCTGCGCCGAGCTGCTCGTCCCGATCCTGGAGCGGTCGTCGGGGCTGCGGGCCGGGGTGGACTTCGGGGTGGCGGTCAACCCGGAGTTCCTGCGGGAGGGCACCAGCGTGCGCGACTTCTTCGCGCCGCCCAAGACGGTGATCGGCGAGTCGGACGAGGCCAGCGGCGACGTGGTGGCCGCGCTGTACGAGGAGTTACCCGGCGAGGTGTTCAGGGTGCCGATCCCCGTAGCCGAGATGACGAAATATGCGGATAACGCGTTTCATGCGGTGAAGATTGGCTTCGCCAATGAGCTGGGCGCCGTCTGCCAGGCGCTGGGGCTCGACTCGTACCGGGTCATGGACGTTTTCCTGGCCGATCGCAAGCTCAACATCAGCCCCGCCTACCTGCGTCCCGGCTTCGCCTTCGGCGGCTCCTGCCTGCCCAAGGACCTGCGCGGCCTGGTGTACGCCGCCCGGATGGCCGACGTGTCCGTTCCGCTGCTGTCGCACGTCCTGCCGGCCAACGAGGCTCACCTGCAGCGCGCCTTCGACCTGGTCACCGCGCCGGGCCGGCGCAGGATCGGGCTGTTCGGCCTGTCGTTCAAGCCGGGCACCGACGACCTGCGCGAGAGCCCGATGGTGGAGCTGGCCGAGCGGCTCCTCGGCAAGGGCTATGACCTGCGCATTTACGATGCCAACGTGTCCCTGTCCCGGCTGATGGGAGCCAACCGCGCCTACATCGCCGAGCGGCTGCCCCACCTGGAAGACCTCCTCGGCGACTCCGTCGAGGAGGTGCTCGACCACGCGGAGGTGTGCGTGGTCGGCTGCACCGACCCAGCCGTGCTGGCGGCACTGGAGGCGCTGGAGGACACGAACGGCGCTGACGACGCTTACGGCACCAACGGCTCCGGCGGCTCCGGCGGCTCCGGCGGCTCCGGCGGCTCCGGCGGCTCCGGCGGCTCCGGCGGCTCCGGCGGCTCCGGCGGCAAGGTGATCGTCGATCTCGTGCGCATGCCGGGCGCCGCGACGCACCGCGACAGAAGGGACTACGTGGGCATTGGCTGGTAGAGCGCTCATCCTCGTCGAAAACCTTTCCGTACCGCTCGATCGGCGCGTCTGGCAGGAGAGCACCGCCCTGCGCGCGGCCGGCTGGGAGGTGCACGTCATCTGCCCCCAGGGCGCCAAGCAGGACACCGAGCCGGAAGCGGTGATCGACGGCGTCCACATCCACCGCTACCCGCTGCGCGCCGCCACCGGCGGCCCCGCCGGCTACCTGCGCGAGTACGGCTCCGCGCTGTGGCACACCTTCCGGCTGGCCAGGCGGCTGACGGCCCGGTTCGGCCGGTTCGACGTGGTGCACGGCTGCAACCCGCCCGACCTGTTCTTCCTGCTCGCGCTGGCCATGCGGCGCGGCGGCACCCGGTTCGTCTTCGACCAGCACGACCTGGTGCCCGAGCTCTACCTGTCGCGCTTCGACCGGGGCCGGGACCGGCTCTACCGGGCCGTGTGCTGGCTGGAGCGGCGGACGTACCGGGCGGCGCACGTGGTGATCGCCACCAACGAGAGCTACCGGAAGGTCGCGCTGTCACGCGGCGGCAAGCGCGCCGAGGAGGTCTTCGTGGTGCGCAGCGCCCCGGTGGTGGAACGCTTCCACCAGGTGCCGCCCGAGGAGTCGCTGCGGCGCGGCAAGCCGTACCTGCTGTGCTATCTGGGCGTGATGGGGCCGCAGGACGGCGTCGACTACGCGCTGCGCAGCCTGGCGCGGCTGCGGGACGAGCACGGGCGGAGCGACTGGCACGCGGTGTTCATCGGCGGCGGCGACACCTTCGACGCGATGGTGGCGCTCTCGCGGGAGCTGGGTCTGGGCGACGACGTCGAGTTCACCGGCAGGATCCCCGACGAGGACCTGATGCGCCACCTGTCGACGGCGGACGTGTGCCTGTCCCCCGATCCGCTGAACCCGCTCAACGACGTCTCCACGATGAACAAGGTCATGGAGTACATGGCGATGGCCAAGCCGATCGTCTCCTTCGAGCTGCGCGAGGCGCGGGTGTCGGCGGGCGAGGCCGCCCTGTACGCGCCGGCCAACGACGAGTCGGAGTTCGCCAAGCTGATCGCCCGGCTGCTGGACGACCCGGCCGAACGCCGGCGGATGGGCGAGCTGGGCAGGCGTCGGGTGGCCGGGCCACTGTCCTGGGAGCATTCGAAGGCCGCACTACTGGCGGCTTACGACGCGGCCGTGGAATCACGGTGACGGCTGCCGGTGTCCGTACCCCATCGGGCTCGGTCGCCGCGCAGGCGGGTGAGGACGCGGTCGGCGGCCAGGACGGCGAGGTAGCAGGCGGCGTCGAGCGGGCTCACCGTGCGGCGGGCGAGCAGTTCGCGCAGCGCCCCCGCGCGCAGCGTACGGGCGGGCCGGCCCAGCTCGGCGAGCTGCCGGTTGCCCTGCCGGACCCGGACCCGCCGGGCCAGGTGGGCGCGGACGGTGCGGGCCGGGCGGACCACCGTGCGGGCCCGGGGCACCACGGCCCGCTCTCCGGGCGCGAAACAGCCGTCCACCCAGCCGTCGTCGGAGATCACGTCCGGCAGCGGAAAGGCCCGCTCGTGCCCCTGCTCGGTGAGCACGTACGCCCCCACGCCCGCCAGAGCGCGCGCCGGTGCGATCAGCCGGTCGTGCACCCGGTGCACCCGCCTGACCAGCGGCCCCGCCCCCGTCAGGTCCCATTCGGGCACCGGCGCGCAGGCGAGCACCCCCGGCCGGGCCGCCGCCTCCGCCAGCGCCCGCACCGACGCGGCGTCCAGCCGTACGTCCGCGTCGAGGTAGACGCGCGGGAAGGCGCGGCAGGCGGCGTCGCCCAGCAGCAACGCGTTGACCTTGCCGGGCAGCGAGGTCTCCAGCACCCGCACCCCCGGCCGGGCCGCGGCGCTCGCCGTACGGTCGGCGCAGCCGTTGGCCACCACCACGACGTCGAACTCGCCGGGCGAGGTCCCGGCCAGCAACGCGTCCAGGCCGCGCGCGATGACCGCTTCCTCGTTGTGCGCCGGGATCACGACGCTGACCTTGAACTTCATCACACCGCCAGGAGGAGGGACGACTCATGAGAGTGGAGCGAGGCGAGATTGAGGGCGTGCTGCTGTTCGCCCCCACGCCGCACCGCGACCAGCGCGGCCTGTTCACCCGGACGTTCGACGCGGCCGTGGCCGCCGAGGCGGGCCTGTCGCCGGAGTCGTTCATCCAGGACAGCCAGTCCAGGTCGCGCCGCGGCACCGTCCGCGGCCTGCACGGGCGCGGCGGGCTGGGCGAGGCGAAGCTGGTGCGCTGCGCGCGGGGGGCGATCTACGACGTGCTGGTGGACGCCAGGCCGGGCTCCGCGACGTTCGGGCGGCGGATGGCGGTGCGGCTGGACGACGAGGCGTTCGTGACCCTCTACGTGCCTCCCGGGCTGCTGCACGGCTTCCAGGCGCTCACCGAGCCCGCCGACACCTGCTACCGCATCGACCGCGAACACGACCCGGCCGAGGATCTCGCGGTCCGCTACGACGACCCGGATCTGAAGGTAGCGTGGCCCCTGCCGCCCACCGGGATCAGCGACCGCGACCTGGCGGCGGGATCGTGGGCCGACCTCCTGCGCCGGCCCAATGAGTGATCCAATGAGTGACCCAATGGGTGACTCGGTGGCTGAGAGGTGGCGGTGATGCGCGGACGTCTCCTCGTCACCGCGAGCGCGCTCGCCCTCGTCGCCGCCTGCCAGGCGGCGCCCGCCCGGCCGACCGCCGCCCCGCCGCCCACGCCGAAGATCGTGCGCGCCGACGGCAGCTCCTGCCCCGACCACCCCACCCCCGCCTGTACGGGCGCGCCACGGGGGCGGCAGCTCACCCCGCTCAAGCTCAACACCGAGAACGTCGCCTACCGGGTGCGAGAGCGTGGCGCCGTGCTCGACGGCGTGCACATCGCCGGCCCGCTGATCGTCAACGCCGACGACGTCACCATCAGGAACAGCGTGATCGACGGCCACATCACCAACGCCGACGGCGACAGGTCCTTCCGCTTCTCCATCGAGGACAGCACGGTCGGCGCCGCCGGGACCTGCGGCCCGCTGCCCGCGATCGGCCACGACAAGTACACCGCGACCAGGGTGCTGGTCCAGGGGCACAGCGACGGCTTCCGCGTCTCCGGCGACGACGTGCGGATCCGCGACTCCTTCGTCAAGCTCTGCTCCAACCCCGGCGACCACTCCGACGGCATCCAGGCCTACAACGGCGGCACCGGGCTGCTCTTCCAGCACAACACCGTCGACCAGCGGGCGGCCGAGCACATCACCGCGCCGATCTTCCTGGTGGACGAGAAGTCGCGCGACGTCGTCGTCATCGACAACCTGGTCATGGGCGGCACGTTCAGCATCCAGGTGCGCAACGCGGGCGGCGAGCAGGTGGTGCGCGGCAACAAGCTCGTCGACAAGTCGTGGGTCTACGGACCCGTGGACTCCGAGTGCGGCCGTACCGACTGGGCGGGCAACGAGCTGGTCACCATCGACGCGGACTATCGGGTCACCTCGATCGTCGGCCCGCTGCCCTGCGAGGGCGCGAGCTGATCGGCCGCCGGCCCGCCACGCCGATCCGCCCGTACGGCGCGTAGCAGCGCGCCGGCGGCCCCGATCAGCAGGAACGACAGCCCCGTCACCGTCGCGAACGACAGCAGGTCGAAGGTGAACGACCCGACCAGCGGCACGACCAGGCAGGCCGCGAGGGTCAGCCCGAGATCGCGGGCGCCCGGCTCGGCGGTCAGATGCCTGGCTCTGAGCGCCGCGTAGAAGGCGACCACGAACAGCGCCGTGTAGGCCAGGGTGCCGATCAGCCCGGTCTCCACCATGGACAGGATGTACTGGTTGTCGAAGATCTGGTGCTTAGGGGCGTACCAGGTGCCGAGCCCCCGGCCGAGCCAGAAGTGCCCGCCGATCTCCTGCGCGGCGACGGCGTAGTCGTGCGTCCTGTACTGGATGCTCTCGTCGTTGGACAGGTTCGTGAACAGCCCGGCGATGGCGCCCAGCAGCCCCGGCACGGTCAGCCGGACGAGCACCAGGAACCCGGCGGCCACCAGCAGCGCCCGCAGCCGCTGCCGGCCGGACCAGCCGGCCAGCAGCACCACGCCGACGGCGAGCAGGCTCAGCATCGCCGAGCGCGACACCGAGAACATCAGGCCGAGCCCGATGAGCAGCGTGCACGCCCACCAGCGCAGCGCGGGCTCGCCGCGCAGCCGCGCCTTGGTGGCGAAGTGCACGGCCAGCGGGAGCAGCATCGCGCAGGTCACGCCGAACTCGATGGGATGGCCGGTGGTGGCGGCCACCCGGCGCAGATCCGCCCGTTCCAGCACGAAGGAGTCGCCCTCGCCGGAGTAGCGCAGGATCGGCAGCTCCAGGAACCTGGTCACGTCCACCGAGAGCAGGAACTGCAGCGCGCCGATCACCGCGACGACCGCCCCGCCGATCACCAGCGTCTTGAGCAGGAAGTCCAGCCGCCGGTGCCCACGCGCGCCGTCGCAGACGGTGAGGGCGATCCCCACGGACGCCACCACCAGCACGAAGGCGTGGTCGGACAGGTTGAGCTCGTCGGAGTCCAGGTAGCCCCAGGTGGAGAAGCCGAAGGTGGCGACCATGGCGGTGAAGTAGGCGAACAGCGCCGTCCGTACCGGATTGGCGCCCTTGGCGGCGCCCAGGGTGAGGGTGAGCTGCGCGCAGAGCCACAGCAGGGCCGCGGCCAGGCTCACCAGGTTCGCGGGGGTGAGGGAGAGCGGCAGCAGCTTCAGCACCAGCCGGGCGGGCACGATCAGCAACGCCACCGCGAACACCGCCGCCACCGTCGCCCCATCCGCCCGCCCCAAAGCCGGCGGAGCGCCGTCGGCACGCCCTGGAGCGGGCGGAGCGCCGTCCGGACGTCCCGGGACGGGCGGGGCACCGTCAGCGCCGGGAAGCCGCGCGACCACCGGCTACGCCTCCGCCTTCTCGACTGCTTTCTCGGGCGGCTTCTCGGCGACGAGGTCGGGGGGTGGGCGGCGGCGGGTCAGGCGGGACCGTACCGAGCCGGGCAGGCTTTCGGCGGCGAAGGAGGCGCACAGCGCGGCGATGACGCCCAGGCCGAGCGCGGCGGCGGCGGAGCGGAGCTTTCTGCCCTGCTGCGCCACCGGTGTGGTGGGCGGCACGGCCGCGCTCATCGTGATGTACGTCTCGCGCGGCGCCTGCACCTGCCGCTGGCGCAGATCCAGCTCCCGCCCGACCCGCTCGACGACCTTCAGCGTGATGGCCGTGGCCGCCTCCGGGCTGCGGCTCTCCCCCTCGACGAACACCAGCGGGCCGGTCGCCAGTGACTCCAGGTTGTTGGTGCCGTTGGTGACCGAATACTTGGTATCGCCCTCTGCGGTGCCCAGCTCGGCGACCATGTCCGGCGTGCTCATGGCGCTGATCAGCATCGAGGCGGCCACGTCGAGCCCGTGGTCGAAGTTCAGCAGCGGATTGACCCGGGCGATGGGCCGGCCGGGGTCCGCCGGGACGACGCCGCCGCTGGTGGGCGCGGTCAGCAGGAGGACGGCGGTGGTCGTGTAGGTCGTGGGGATCGTGCTGTAGGCCACGTAGGCGCCGCCGACGGCCAGCAGGAAGGCCGGTAGCGCGACGTACCACCGCCGGACCAGGACGAGGATCGTCCCCCAGAAATCCACGCGCCCTCCCCTGCGACTGCCGCCCCCTAGTTGTCGGGCGAACCCCCGTGGCGCGTTACACAAACGCTGTAACACCATCCCTAATAACGCGATATGGACTTATTGAGGGCTGCGTCTGGAGATTTCCTTATATGAGCGAACTGGCGGTAGTAACCCCCACGTACGCGCAGGACGCCGAGCTGTTCGCCCTGCTGCATCGTTCCGTCCTGGAGCACACCTCACCGGACACCGTCCACCACGTCTTCGTGTCGCCGTCCGACCGGGAGCTGTTCGCCCGCTACGAGGGACCGCGCTGCCGGGTGTGGGACCGCTCGAAGCTGATGCCCAGCAGATATGTGCGCGTGCCCGGCACCGATGTGCACGTCGACTACCGCCGCCCCTGGCCGCCCGTGCGCGGCTGGGTCCTCCAGCAGACGGTCAAGATCGCCGCCGCGGACCTGGTCGACGCCGACACCATGCTCGTCGTGGACTCCGACGCGGTTCTGGTACGGCCCACCAGCGCGGCGTCCTTCACCGTGGACGGGCGGCTCAGCCTGCACCGGGTGGACGACGGCGTCACCGCCGACATGGGGCGGCACGTGCTGTGGCACCGGGTCGCCCGCGAGCTGCTCGGACTGCCGCCCGCGCCGCCGCTTCCGCTGCCCGACTACGTGACGGCGCTGACCTTCTGGGACCCCGCGATCGTGCTGGCCATGCGGCAGCGGATCAGCGAGGTCACCGGGCGCGACTGGATGGACGCCTTCAACGCGCGGCTGCACATCTCGGAGTTCATCCTGTACGGCGTGTTCGTCGACGAGGTGCTGAAGGCGTCGCCACCGGTCAACACCACGATCTGCCACCTGAGCTACAACCACGAGCCGTGGGACGAGGCGACGGCCGTGGCCTTCGCCGACCGGCTGCCGCCGGACGCGGTCGGCATGATGATCTCGGCCAAGTCGAACACGCCGATGGACGCGAGGCTGGCGGCGATCCGGCGCTGCGCTCAGGTGGCCGAGTCGAGCTGATCCTCACGCGGCACGACGACCTCGATCGGCCCGGTGTCGTCCACGGCCCGCACCGAACCGTCGCCCTCGTCCTGAACGGCGTCCAACTCGGCCACGGTCATCGGGAAGACGGGGGACGCGGCCGGGCGGGTGCCGTTCCCGGCTTCGCTCACACCGTCCCCGACCTCGGCTTCGCGCACACCGTCGCCGCCTCCGGCCTCCGGAGGCGCGCCTGCTTCGGCCGGGGTCTCGACCCGGGCGCGGCGTAGGCGTACGACGAGGTAGGCGACGGCGAGGCCGCCCACCACGCCGAGCGCGCCCCCCGCGACCCCGGCCACGAGCCGGTCCTGGATGAGCTGCTTGGGGATGGAGGGGGGCATCACGTCGAGGACCCCGATGTGCGTGCTGATCGGGGCGCTCAGCGCCACCTGCCGCTTGGCCAGCTCCTGCTTGACGCGCAGCTGCGCCCGGCGCATCGTCTCCTGGACCGCCTGCGGCGAGGTGCTCTCCACCTCGATGTACACGAACGGCCCGTTGGTGCTGATGCCGAGCAGGTCCGGGTTGGTACGGCCGTCGTTGATGACCAGGCTGGTGGGCCCGTCCTCGGTCACCCCGATCTCGGCGGCGACCTCGGGCGTGTTCGTGGCCAGGATGAGGATGCCCGCCGTGGTCCGCAGCGCGTCGTTGAACTGCAGCAGCGGGTTGGTCAGGCCAGGCCGCTGCCGGGGCTCGGTCTCCAGCGTCCCGCCGGAGGCGGGCACGGTGAGCACCAGCGACGCGGTGGACACGTACCGGCTGGGCACCAGGAAGAACGCGGCCAGGGCGAGCGCGATCGCCGCCACCAGGACGGGCGGCCCGACGAACTTCTTCCTGGTCAGACCGAGGACGGTCCTCCAGAAGCCCACTATTCTCCGCCCCCGTCAGGTAACAGCGTGAAAACGGTACAAAGAGGTAATCGCACTGGTCATCTGGCCTGTTACACCAGGCGGGCCATGGACAGCAGCTTGCGGCTGCGATGCGCCACGGTGCGCCGCTGCCGTCTGGCGTACATCTTCAGCACCTCCGCCCGCGCCCGGCGGCGCTGGTCGTCGGTGAGCTCCGCGTTCCGCACCCAGGTCAGCAGCTCGCGGCACTGCAGGGTGTTGGCCAGGCGCGACTGCCAGGAGGGCACGCCGAGCCGCCGGGCCACGCCGGAGATGCGCTCCAGCCGCCAGTTGCGGTGCGCGAGCACCTCCGGCACGTGCGCCCACGGCCCGGCGAGCGCGAGCTTGGCCGCGAACACCTCGTCCTCGCGCAGCATGTTGCGCCGGGGGATCCCGGTCGCCGGCCCGCGCCGCAGCAGCCCGTAGAGCGGGTCGATCATCAGGTGGCTCTCGTTGAGCAGCCTGAGCATCTCGGCGAAGCGCGTCACCGGATCGTCCGCGTCCAGCCCGGTGCCGTCGTAGGCGGCGCTCCTGGCCACCCCGTCGGGTCCGGTGTAGGCGACCCCGGTGGTGACGAGGATGAGCCGCTCGTCCCTGGCGAACTCGGCCAGGGCGCGGGAGACACAGGCCGGGTCGAGCCGGTCGTCGTCGCCGATCCAGCGGACGAAGGCGCCGCGCGAGATCTGGGCCGCGTGCCGGAAGTTGCCGAGCAGGCCGATGTTCTCCGGGTGCCGGTGGTAGACGATCCTCGGCTCGCTCGCCGCCAGGTCCCGGCAGAGCTCCTCGGTGCGGTCGGTGGAGGCGTTGTCGGAGATGACCAGCTCCAGGTGGGGGTGGTCCTGGGCCAGGACGGACCGGATCACACCCGCCAGCCGCTCCGCGCCGTCACGCACCGGCAGAGCGACCGAGACGAGGTCAGAGTCGGGCATGGGCTCTCCCTTGACGTAGGAGTCGCATGAGTACGGCACGCGGCACGGCGATCAGCGCGAACACCAGCAGCCCACCGCCGCCGGCGACGCACAGTTGCCCGAACGGCTGGTCGGTCACCGTGGCCAGGCCCGCCATGGTGACGCCCGCGACGGCGGCGCCCAGGACCGGCCGGGCCAGTCCGGCCGCGAACAGCCGGGGCGGCACGCCGGCCCGACGCAGTGCCAGGCTCAGCATCGGCAGCGCCAGTACCAGCGCGATCACGGCGTGCGCGAGGGCCGCCCCCTGGATGCCGCCGTGGCGTGCCCCGACGAGCAGGGCGGGGATCAGCGCGACCGCCCAGCACAGGTTCACCCACATCGTCGCCCTCGTGTGACCGAGCGCGGCCAGGATGTCGGTGATCAGGATGTTCAGCATCCGCACGGCCATCACCACGGCCAGGAACCGCAGCACCTGGGCCGCCGGCAGCCAGTGCGGCTCGTACAGGAATCCCACCAGCGCGGGCGCGAGCGTGCCCATGAGCACCGCGATCGGCAGCACGATGGAGCCCAGCAGCGGGACCGCGCGCCGCACGCCCGCCTCGATGGCGGCGGGGCCCTCCTCGGCCAGCCGGGCGAAGCTCGGCAGCGCGACGTAGCGGATGGCGGTGCCGATGATCCCGGGCACCCAGCCGGCGATGTTGAACGCGAGCAGGTAGAGGCCGAGCTGCTCGGGCCCGAGCACGTCCCCGACGAGCACGATGTCGACGTTGAGCAGCAGCCCCTCGACCCCGAGCCCGACGCAGAGCGGCAGCCCGAAGCGGAGCAGCCGGGCGGCGAGCGCGCGGTCGAAGCCCACCGTGAACCGCACCCGGGCGAGCGCGACCACCAGCACGCCGGTGAGCGCGGCCCCGCCGAGCTGCCCCCAGGCGAAGCTGTAGGCGCCGGCGCCGCTCGCGGCCAGGCTGATGGAGATCGAGGCGTTGGCCGCGAACCCGGCGAGGTTGGCCCAGGCCAGCTTGTCCTGCTCGAACCCGCGCATCAGCGCGGCGCTGCGCACGGCGGTCAGGCCGTAGATCACGTTGGTGGCCATCAGGATGCGGATCACCCAGGTGGCGTCCTCGCTGCCGGCCATGCTCGCGTAGAACGGCGCGATCACCCAGAAGACCGCGTAGAGCGTGCAACTGGACGCGACGGCCACCACCGTGGCCGTCGGCGCCACCTCCGCCATCCTGCCGCGCCACTGCACGGTGGCGGCGATCACCCCGGCGTCGTTGATGTGGATGACGAACTGGCTGACGGCGAGCGCGATCGCGAAGACGCCGAAGTCCTCGGGCACCAGCAGCCGGGCCAGGACCAGGCTCATCGCGAACGAGCCCGCCTTCATCACCAGGTTTCCGACCAGGCTCCAGCGCAGGCCCCGACCGGCCTGGCGCTCGATCTCGCCGGTTTCGCTCATTCGACCCGCTCCAGCCAGATCTCCCGCCAGAACGGCACGAACTCGCGCGGGCAGTTGGCGTTGTAGACGCCCTCGCAGACCAGGTCGTCGAGGACGATGCAGGGGCTTTTCATGCTGAGCAGCAGGCCGGTCTTCTCATCCAGGCAGCGCTCGACCCGGGCCCGCACCCGGGCCGTCCGGCCGCAGTAGCGGGCCATCTCCTCCTCGAACCCCAGCCCCCGGTTGAGCAGGTCGTCGTTGAGCGTGGCCAGGATCTCGTCCTTGGACTTGATCCGGACCAGCTCGCCGGGCTTCAGGCCGAGCTCGGCGGTGGGCGTCATGCGGCCCGCCCGGCCCTCGACGAACCCCCAGCGCAGCCCCTTCCTGATCCACAGCCGGCGCGGCAGCACCTTCTTGCTCAGGTCCTGGAAGCGGTTGAACAGCCCGACCAGGAACGTACGCGCCACCTGGAGCGTCCCGGCGTTGCCGGTGCGCACGTCGGTGACGTACTGCCGGACGTCGCGGAACGGCAGGCAGGCAGGGGCGGCCCTGAGCAGCTCGGTGGCCTGGCAGGAGTAGGTGTCGACGCCGCTGCGGGTGTTGACCTCAAGCAGCGGCAGCAGCCTGCGCTCCGGCTCGGGGGCCGGCTGCGAGATCGGCTCGGCGGTCGGCTCGGCGGTCCGCTCGGCGGCCGGCTCGGGGGTGTCCGGGTCCACCCGTTTGAGCCACGCCTCCTTCCAGTACAGCGAGCACGCGGTCTGGCAGCCGCCGTGCGCCTCGCCGCCGCAGCGTGCCCCGGTCAGGTGCACGGCCCGTTCCATGCGCCGCATGCCGCTGCGGCTGATCGTGTCGCAGAGCTTGTGCGCCACCTTGTGCACGGTCATCCGCCGGCCGCAGAAGCGCAGCATCTCCGGCATGAACGGCAGGCTCTCCAGCTCTCCCCGCTCGTCCAGCGTGGCCAGGATCTCCTCCTCGCCGCGCACTTCGACCAGGTCACCGACCCGCAGGTTCATCCGCGCTCCCCACCCTTTTGAGCAGCCCCGCCCCCTCCAGCGCGGCGGCCGCCTCGGCCACCGCCGCGAAGGGCAGCCCCGACCGTTCGGCGACGTCGAGCAGGCTGTGCTCGCCGTCGGACTGGTTCAGCACCCACAACATCGCCAGCTGGGCCTGCTCGGTGTCGCTGCGGCCGCCGAGGGAGCCGTACAGGCCGCGCCTGCCGAGCTGCGGCTCGCCGTACGGACTGAGGTTCTGGTAGCGGCCGTCGCGCTCCAGCACGGTCACCGCCTCCCCCAGCGCCTCCAGCGTGCCGGCCAGCGCCCCGGGGGTGACGAAGCCCGGGTCGTCGCCGGAGGTGTGATACTCCGGGTAGCCCGCGTACGGAGTCCTGGTCAGGCTGCCGACCGGCAGGTCGAAGCCGGGCGAGCAATACTGCCGCTCGTCGTAGCCGTACGGCGAGAAGTCCACGATCGTGTGCGGCCGGTCCGCCAGGACGTGCGCCATCACCCGGTCGATGCCGGCGTCGCCGCGCCTGCTGCGCTTGTAGGTGAGGGCGCCCGGATCCCCGGCGCAGGCGAGCGTGAGCCCGGCCACGATCCGGCCGGTGCGTTCCCGGTTGCGCGCCAGCCAGGTGATCGCCCCGATCGTGCCGGGCGCGAACAGGAACCGGTAGGTCAGACGGGTCGAGTCCAGGCGGGCGGCGAGCGCGGTGGCCACGGCGATCCCGGCGAGGTTGTCGTTGGCCAGCGACGGGTGGCACACATGGCAGGAGATGAGCACCTCCTCGTCGCTCCGCCCGCGCACCACGTGCTCGGCGTACGTCAGGTGCCCGTCGGCGAGCGTGGCGTCGATCACCACCTCGTAGGGGCCCGCGCCGAGCCCGTCCAGCACCCGCTGACTGAGACAGAACCCCCACGTCTCGGCGTAGTAGCTCGTCCGGTACGGCACCAGGTCCGGCTGGCCGGGCAGCGTGTGCAGGTGCGGGCGCAGCTCGTCGAGCGTCATCGTGGCCGACACCGGCACGCTGTAGCCCACGACGTGCAGGTTGGACCGCCGGAAGTCCACCACCCTGGCCCCCGAGGGGTCCTTGATGTAGGCGTCGCGGATGTTCCACTCCCTCGGCACGGTCCAGTCCAGCACCTGCGTGCCCGTCGGCACTTCGTGCACGTCCAGCGGCAGGTGCTCGCCGAGGATCTCCAGCGTCTGCCGTACACCGTCGCCGGTGATGGAGCGGCACAGCGGGTAGAGGCGCGCCACCAGGGCGTGCATCTCCTCCCCCGTCACGTCCGCAGCTCCGCCGAGACCGTGCCGGCCGCGCGCAGGTCGGCGAGCCGCGCCAGCCTGGTGAACCGCCGCTCGAAGTCGCGCCCGCCCAGCCCGTAGTCCCGATAGGCCTCCGCCAGCTCGACCGCCCCCGCCTTCACCGTCCACCGGGCGTGGAAGCCCGGCAGCGCGGCCCTGATGCGGGAGAAATCCACCTTGTACGACCGCGGATCCGCCCCCGTCTCACCGGTGATCACCACCTCGGAGCCGGGCACCGCCTCCACGACGTGCGCGGCGATCTCGGCGACCGTCAGGTTGTTCTGCTCCCAGCCGACGTTGAACGCCCTGGCGTGCACGGCCTCGCGCGGCGCGGCCAGCGTGGCGGCGAAGGCGTCGGCGATGTCGGCCGCGTGCACCAGCGGCCGCCACGGCGTGCCGTCCGACAGCACCCGCACCTGGCCGGTCAGGTGGGCGTGCCCGACCAGGTTGTTCAGCACGATGTCGGCCCGCAGCCGCGGCGAGAACCCGAACGCGGTGGCGTTGCGCAGGAACACCGGGGAGAAGTCGTCGTCGGCCAGCTCGACCAGGTCGTCCTCGACCCGGACCTTGGACACCGCGTACGGGGTCACCGGCCGTAACGGGGCGTCCTCGCCGAGCAGCTCGTCTCCCCCGGACGCGCCGTACACCGAGCAGGTGGAGGCGTACAGAAAGCGGCGCACGCCCGCCTCGCGGGCCAGTCGCGCCAGCCGGACCGAGGCGTGGTGGTTGATGGCGTAGGTCAGGTCGGGGGCCAGCGAGCCCAGCGGGTCGTTCGACAGCGCGGCCAGATGCACCACCGCGTCGACCCCCTCCAGCAGGGCCGCCGGCACGTCGCGCAGGTCCACCCGGTGCCCCGGCGGATCGGCCGGCGCCGGCCCGAGCACGCAGTCGGCGAACAGCCCGCTGTCCAGGCCGATCACCTCGTGTCCGGCCACGGCGAGCACCGGCGCCAGCACGGAGCCCAGGTAGCCCTGGTGCCCGGTGAGGAGAACGCGCATGTCGATCAGCCTCCAGTCAGATCGATGATGAACTTGCGGGCGTAGAAGGCCTCGGCGTAGCGCGCGTGACATTCGATGCCGCGAATCCTGGCGAGCCCGAGGAACGCCTCCCGGTCGAACCAGGGACGCCGTCGCTGCGACGGGTAGTGCTCCCACAGCAGGGCGACCTTGCGCTCGGCGATGGCCAGGTCGAGCGGCTGGTAGGCGTTGGGGCGGCCGAGGTCGCCGTCCCACTTGGCGATCTCGTAGCCCAGCGTGAGGTGGTCGCGGAAGACCGTGGGCACCAGCTCGGCGAGCCCTCGGTGGTCCTGGTGGGCGTCGCCGGCGTGCGGCGCCAGGATCAGATCGGGCACGCAGCGCAGGCGCAGGTCCTCCACCGCCTGCTTGGCCTGGTCCCAGTGCGCGGGCAGCCGCCCGTCGGGCAGCTTGCCCACGGTGACACGCAGGTCCGCGCCGGGGCAGAAGGCGGCCAGCGCGGCCCGTTCCTCCGCCTCACGCTCGGACCCGGCACCTGACAGCACCAGGGCGTCCACCCGGACGCCGGGGTGGGCCGTGCACAGGGTCAGCAGGGTGCCGCCGGCGCCGATGGCCAGGTCGTCGCAGTGCGCGGCCACGGCGGCGATCCTGCTCAGTCCGCTGGGCAGCAGGTCGATCATCATGCGGCGGGCTCCCACAGCGCCCACGGCCGCTCGCCGCGCGCGTAGGCGCGGTCCAGCTCCACCCGCTGGTTCACGGTGTCGGTGGGCCGCCAGTAGCCCCGGTAGGGGTAGGCGAGCAGCCGGCCGCGCTTGGCGAGCTCTCTGCAGCCGTCCACGAGCAGGTCGCCGCCTTCGGGGATGTGGTCGAAGATCTCCTGGCGGAGCACGAAGTAGCCGCCGTTCACCCATAACGGCATCTCGGCCACCGCGGTGATCTGGCCGACCAGGCCGCCGTCGGCCACCTCGACGCAGTGGAAGGTGCCGGGCGGCGGGACCACCATCAGGGAGCCGCCCGCGTCCGCCCCGGCCAGCCGGTCGATCATGTCCGGCAGGGGCGCGTCGCTGAGCACGTCGGCGTAGTTGGCCAGGAAGATCTCGTCACCGTCGAGGTGGTCGCGGACCCGGCGCAGCCGCTCGCCGATCGACGCCTCCACGCCGGTGTGCACGAACGAGATCGTCCAGTCGGAGATGTCGTTGGCCAGCAGCTCCACCTGGCCGCCCCGCAGCACGAAGTCGTTGGACGCGGTCTCCTCGTACCTGAGGAAGAAGTCCTTGATCTGGTGTGCGCCGTAACCGAGACAGAGCACGAACTCCTTGTGCCCGAAGTGCGCGTAGTAGCGCATGACATGCCAGATCAGCGGCCTCGGGCCGACGAGCTGCATGGGCTTGGGCACGTCCCCGGGCGCGCCGCTGCGCATCCGCGTGCCGAAGCCCCCGCAGAAGAGGACGACCTTCACACGACCTCCAGGTAAGGGATGGGGAAGACCAGCCGGCCGCCCCACTCGTGGACGTAGGACAGCTGGCCGATCAGCTCGTCCCGCAGGTTCCAGGGCAGGACCAGGACATAGTCCGGCCGGTCGGCCGCGATCCGGGCCGGCTCCAGGACCGGGATGCGGGCGCCGGGGGTGAACCTGCCGTGCTTGTACGGGTTGCGGTCCACCGTGTAGGCGAGCAGGTCGGGCCGGACGCCGCAGTGGTTGAGCAGCGTGTTGCCCTTGCCGGGCGCCCCGTAGCCCACCACGGTGCGGCCCTCCTCGGCCGCCCGGACCAGGAAGCCGAGCAGGTCCCGCCGGACCTTGGCGACCCGGGCCGCGAAGTCGATGTAGCCGGAGATCTCGTGCAGCCCGGCGGCCTTCTCCAGGGCCAGCACGTCGAGCACCCGCTGGGTCGGCGTGCCCGACGGCCGCGCCCACAGCCGGATCGAACCGCCATGGGTCGGCAGCAGCTCGACGTCCACCAGCGTCAGCCCGCCCG
This sequence comes from Nonomuraea glycinis, assembly GCF_035920485.1. GTDB lineage: Bacteria > Actinomycetota > Actinomycetes > Streptosporangiales > Streptosporangiaceae > Nonomuraea > Nonomuraea glycinis. The sequence goes on along the minus strand of NZ_CP109166.1, from coordinate 3,527,556 downwards.
CGGCCAGCGCCCGCTGGGCCGAGGCGACCGTGTAGTACTGGAAGTGCTCGTGGTAGATGGTGTCGTACTGGTTCTGCTCGATCAGCGTGAGCAGGTGCTGCACCTCGATGGTGACCCACCCGTCGTCGGCCACCAGCGTGCGCAGCCCCTCGGTGAAGCCGGCCACGTCCGGGATGTGCGCGTAGACGTTGTTGGCCACCACGTGGTCCGCCCTGCCGTGCTCCGCCGCCACCGCGCGGGCCGTCTCCGGGGTGAGGAAGGCCGTCAGCGTGGGCACCCCCTGCCGCCGGGCCGCCTCCCCCACGTTCACCGACGGCTCGATCCCCAGGCACCGCACGCCCCGCTCGACGACGTGCCGCAGCAGGTAGCCGTCGTTGCTGGCCACCTCCACCACGAACGCGTCCCGCCCCAGCCGCAGCCCGGCCACGAACGTCCGCGCGTGCTCCACCCAGGAGGTGGAGTAGGAGGAGAAGTAGGCGTAGTCCGTGAAGGTGTCCTCAGGGGTGATCAGCGGCGGGAGTTGTGCCAGCCAGCACGAGGTGCACACGCGCAGATGCAGCGGGTAGGCGACCTCCGGCTCGTCGAGCCCGGCCGCGGTGAGGAACCGCTCACAGGGCGGCGTGGCCCCCAGGTCCACCACCGAGGCCAGATCGCCCGAGCCGCACAGCCGGCAGATCGTCATTCACACACTCCAGACAAGTTGATATTTCGCTCCGGCACGCTCTGTCGTTACTGTGCGCGGCATGGATCCCCTCGGCATCGAGGGCGCGTGGTGTCACACCCCACGCGTCCACACCGACCCCCGTGGCGCCTTCCACGAGGCCTTCCGGGCCGCCGACCTGCCCCACGGGTTCGACCTCGCGCAGGTCAACAGCTCGGTCTCGCTACGGGGGGTGCTGCGCGGCGTGCACTTCGCCGACGTCCCTCCCGGCCAGGCCAAATACGTCATGTGCGCGTACGGGAGCGTCATGGACGTGGTCGTGGACCTGCGCGCCGGCTCGCCCACGTTCGGCCGGTGGGAGGCGGTGCCGCTGGACGACCAGGCGCACCGGGCCGTGCTGATCGCCGAAGGGCTCGGGCACGCGTTCATGGCGCTCAGCGAGCGGGCCACGGTCGTCTACCTGTGCTCGCGGCCCTACAGCCCGGCCCGCGAGCACGGCGTGCACCCGCTCGACCCGGATCTCGGCATCGCCTGGCCGGGGGACGTCGAGCCGGTGCTGTCCGACAAGGACGCCACCGCGCCCACCCTCCAGGCCGCCCTCGCCGCCGGGCTGCTGCCGGACTACGACACCTGCCTGCGCTTCTACGCGACCCCCCACTGACGCCCCACCTCCCCACCCACCGCAAGCCCGCTCAGCGTGGGCCCGCTCAGCGTCGGCCCGCCCAGCGCAGGCTCGCCGACCGCTGGACCGCTCAGCACTGGCCCGCTCAGCGCCGGCCAGGCGGCGTGCAGGGCCTCGCGCCAGTGGCGGATCGGCTCGCATCGGGTGCAGGCCAGCACGCCGCTGGCGGGCCGCCGGGCCGGGCGCGGGAAGGCCGTGCCGGGCACCGGGCGCACCCGGCCGGGATCGGCGCCGAGCAGCCTGAAGACCTCGGTGGCCAGCCCGTGCCAGGTGGTCTCCCCCGCGCTGGTGCCGTGATAGACCCCCGGCGGCAGGCCGGAGCGCGCCAGCCTGACCAGGAAGGCGGCCAGGTCCGCGGACCAGGTGGGCTGGCCGCGCTGGTCGTCCACCACGTCCACGGTGGGGCGCGTACCGGCCAGCTCGATCATGGTGCGGACGAAGTTCGGCCCGCCCGCGCCGTACAGCCAGGCGGTGCGCACCACGTAGTGGCCCTGGTCCAGAGCCGCGCGCTCCCCGGCGAGCTTGGTCCGGCCGTAGGCGTTGACCGGCCCGGTGGGCGAGTCCTCGTGGTACGGCCGGCCGCTCTCGCCGTCGAAGACGTAGTCGGTGGACAGGTGCACCAGGCGCGCGCCTGCCCGGCGGCACACCTGCGCCAGCGGGCGCACCGCGTGACCGTTGATCTCCAGCGCCTCGCTCTCGCAGGTCTCCGCCGCGTCCACCGCCGTCCAGGCGGCACAGTTGATCACGACCTGGGGCCGGTGGCCGAGGACGGCGTCGCGCACCGCCCGGCCGTCGCACAGGTCCAGCTCGGACCTGCGGAGCGCGAGCACGGGCTCGCCCGTCAGCGCCGCCCTGACGTCGGCGGCCAGCATGCCGCCGCCGGTGATGAGCCACCTCATAGGCCGGCCCACCAGTCAGGGTGCTCCGCGTACCACCGGACGGTCTCCTTCAGCCCCTGCTCGAAGCTCACCCGCGGCTCGTAGCCGAGCGCGCGCAGCCTGCCGTCGTCGAGGGAGTAACGGCGGTCGTGGCCCTTACGGTCCTCGACCTGCTCCACCAGGTCCCAGCCCCGGCCGCACGCCTCCAGCAGGCGTCCGGTCAGCTCGTTGTTCGTCAGCTCCGCGGTGCCCGCGATGTGGTAGACGTCGCCCGGCAGGCCCTGCGCGGCCACCAGCCGGATGCCCGCGCAATGGTCCTCGACGTGGACCCAGTCACGCGTGTTGCCGCCGTCGCCGTACAACGGCACCTTCTCGCCCCGCAGCAGCCGCGTGACGAACAGCGGGATGATCTTCTCGGGATACTGCCGGGGGCCGTAGTTGTTGCCGCACCGGGTGATCGACACGTTCAGGCCGTACGTGATCGCGTACGAGCGCGCGATCAGATCCCCGCCGGCCTTGGCCGCCGCGTACGGCGAGCGGGGCCGGAGCGGGGCGGACTCGTTCCAGGAGCCGGTTTCGATCGAGCCGTACACCTCGTCGGTCGACACCTGGACGACCTTCGGCACCCCGGCGTCGAGGCAGGCCTGCAGCAACGTCTGGGTGCCCAGGACGTTCGTGCGCACGAACTCCGCCGCCCCGTCGATCGACCGGTCCACGTGCGACTCGGCCGCGAAGTTGACCACCAGGTCGTGCCCCGGCACCACCTCGCGCAACAGGCCGGGGTCGCAGATGTCGCCGTGCACGAACGTGTGCGGCACCCCGTCGAGGTTGGCCCGGTTGCCGGCGTAGGTGAGCTTGTCGAGCACGGTCACCTCCGCGTCCCGCAGGCCGTGCACGAAATGCGAGCCGATGAAGCCCGCGCCACCAGTGACCAGAATCGTCGTCATGAGCTGATTTGCACCTTGCTGTGATCGCCCAGCACGAGTCGGTGGGCTTTGGGAGTGTGCGGCGCCGGGGTCACCTCGACGTCGTGGCCGATGAGAGAGGACTCGATCCGGCCGACGCCCGCGATGGACGCCCTGGGCAGCACGATGGAGTATTCGATCTCGCTGCCCGTGATGGCGCAGTCCGCGCCGATCGAGGTGTACGGGCCGATGTAGCTGTCGCGGATGACCGCGCCCGCGCCGATGATCGCCGGGCCGACCACGCGCGAGCGCTCGACCACGGCGCCCGGCTCCACCAGGACCCGGCCGATCAGCGCGCTGGCGTCGTCCACCTGCCCGAACGTGCCGGTGTCCAACCGCTCCAGCACCATCCGGTTGACCTCCAGCATGTCGGTCACGTTGCCGGTGTCCTTCCAGTAGCCGGTGATCACCGAGGATTCCACCCGCAGGCCCGCCTCCAGCAGCCACTGCAGGGCGTCGGTGATCTCCAGCTCGCCGCGCCACGAGGGCTTGAGCTCGGCCACCGCCGCGTGCACGGCAGGGCTGAAGAGGTAGACGCCGACCAGCGCCAGATCGCTCTTGGGCCGGGCCGGCTTCTCCTCCAGGCCGATGACGCGGCCCTGCGCGTCGAGCTCGGCGACCCCGAACTGGCCGGGGTCGCCGACCTTGGTGAGCATGATCTGCGCGGCGGGCCGCTCCCGCGTGAAGCGCGCCACGACGTCGCCGATGCCGCCCACGACGAAGTTGTCCCCGAGATACATGACGAAGTCCTCGTCACCGAGGTAGTCGCGGGCGATCAGCACGCCGTGCGCCAGCCCGAGCGGCGCCTGCTGGCGCAGGTAGGTCACCTCCAGCCCGAACGCCGAGCCGTCGCCGACCGCCGCCTCGATCTCGGCCTGCGTGTCCCCCACCACCAGGCCGGCCTCCCTGATCCCGGCGGCCGCGATCGCCTCCAGGCCGTAGAAGAGCACCGGCTTGTTCGCGACGGGGACGAGCTGCTTGGCCGAGGTGTGCGTGATGGGTCGTAGCCGTGTGCCCGATCCCCCGGCGAGCACGAGTGCTTTCACCGTCAGTAAGCCCCTTCGCCACGGGTCACGACGGACCAGGTCTTCCAGAGGATCTGCAGGTCGAGGATGAGCGACCAGTTCTCCACATACCGCAGGTCGAGGCGTACGGACTCGTCCCAGGTCAGGTCGGAGCGGCCGCTCACCTGCCAGAGCCCGGTCATGCCGGGCTTGACGACCAGGCGGCGGCGCACGTCGGTGCGGTATTGGGCGACCTCCTCCGGCAGCGGCGGCCGGGGGCCGACCAGCGACATCTCGCCGCGGACGACGTTGAGCAGCTGGGGCAGCTCGTCCAGCGAGTAGCGGCGCAGGTAGGCGCCCACCCGGGTGATCCGTGGATCGTTCCGCATCTTGAACAGCACGCCGTCGAACTCGTTCGACTCGGCCAGCGCCCCCTTGAGCCGTTCGGCGTCCACCACCATGGTGCGGAACTTCACCAGCGGGAACGGCCGCCCCTCCCTGCCGATGCGCGTCTGGCGGAACAGCGCGGGCCCCGGGCTGGTGAGCCGGATCAGCGCCACGATCGCCAGCAGCGGCAGCGCCAGCACGAGCAGCGCCGTAACGGCGACCAGCCGGTCGAACACGGTCTTGACGAACCGCCGGACGCCGCCGAACTCCGGGTGCTCGACGTGCAGCAACGGCATCCCGGCCACCGGGCGGATGCTGATGCGCGGACCGGCCACGTCCATCAGGGCAGGAGCCACGAACAGGTCGGTCCGGTCGGTCTCCAGGCTCCAGGCGAGCCGGCGCAGCGCCGCCCCGTCGAGCTCCGGGCAGGCCAGCACCGCCACGGCGTCCGCGCGGGTCCGCTCCACCACGTCGGCGACGTCGTCGAAGGTGCCCAGGACCTCGATCCCGTCCAGGTCGGCGTCCATCCCGTCCGGCGGCAGGCAGGCTCCCACCACCCGCATCCCGTGGTACGGCTGGCGGCGGAACTGCATCACCAGGTCGAGAACCGATTCCCGGTGCCCGACCGCGATGACCTGGCGCAGATATTCGCCGGCCGCTCTCCTGCGGTGCAGTCGTTTACGCATCTTGTAGCGGTAGTAAAGGGTGGCCAGGAGCGCCAGGGGCAGCATCGCCATCACGAAACTCCGCGCGATCGCGGTCTGCGTGGCATAGGCGCCGATGGCGACGGCGGCCATCAGTCCCACCCCGCCGTTGAAGACCGCCTTGAACTCCTCGGTGCCCTCGCCGTTCGCGCGCTGGTGGTACGCGCCGCCGAGCATGAGCGCGAGCGGCCAGGCGAGCACCAGGCCGAGGCCCAGGAGAAACTCGGCCAACGGGATGTAGATCCCGTACAGCAGCCGGACGCCGAGCACGCACACACAGGCGAGCAGCACGCAGGCCGTGTCGCCGCCCAGCAGAAGGCGCAGGTACGCACGCGTCCAGATGCTCGACGCATGCCGCGGCACGGCCTCCAGGAGCACGACAGCGGACTCCACCCTCATAGCACCACCCTGTTAAATCCGTGCACGGCTTTAACATGACGTTCCTTGCATCGCACAGGTTGACAACAACCCATGCAAGGGCGGCGGCCCCCACTAAAGAGTAAAGATCAGTCCCGAGATGGGGAACATTCGCTTCCTGTCCACAATCGGACGACATCGGCCCTTTTCAAGGCTTGACGGAACGATCCAAAAGTGATGCGTTCATTGCGGAAATCTCGCTGTTTAGCGCTATATTTCGGCATGTTTTGGCGGGGCTCGCCGGTTAGTCGTACTCCAGGTCCGGCAGGGCGGACGGGGGATCCGGGCTGCGCCACACGACCACGACACCGTCATGCGCCGAATCGGCCGCCAGCGTCAAACGGTCCAGATCGAAATCCGGCAGATAGCGCAAGCGCGCCAGGAAGGTCGCGTCGGTGGCCGACCGCGGCACCACGCACCCCTCGCCGTCCCGGTCCAGCAGAATGAACAGGACGTCGGCCTCGTCTTCGGTCACTACCCGGACCTCGACGACGTCCTCCCACGCGAGCGCCTCGACGCTCCCGTCCGCGTAGTGACGGGTCACGCCCTCTTCCGTGACATACACGTAGGAGTCCGGCATCGGGTTGCCGTGCATGGCCGCGATTCTTGCGAGTAGTGGGGTTGCACCGCAAGGGTTCACGCACACAGGGGCGGGCTACGGGTGAGTGTCTCCGCCCCACGAGTGGCCGAGATGGGCCGCCACGGCCTTCCGCGCGGCCTGCGCCGGGCCGTTCGCGATGGCGTCCAGCAACTCCCGATGCTCGCGAACCAGCACGTCCCGGTCCTCGTAGACCCGGCGCAGCCGGACCAGCCCGAGCCTGGTCTCGGCGGCCAGCGAGCCGTAGAGCCGCTCCAGCCGGGGGCTGCCGACCGCCTCGATCAGCGCCTGGTGCAGCGTCATGTGCTCGGCCACCGAATCCGACCACGGCGCGTCCGCGCCCAGCGCGGCCATCCGCGCCAGCGCCGCCTCCGCCTCCGGCACCCGCTGGCCCGCCACCGTCTGGGCCATCAGGTCCTCCAGCGGGCGGCGTACGTACATGAGGTCGTCCAGGTCGGCGAGGGTCACCTCGGGAACGTAGGCGCTGCGGTTGCGCTCGCGCCTGAGCAGCCCTTCGTGCACCAGCCGGGCCAGCGCCTCGCGGACCGTCGGCCTGGCCACGCCGTACGCCGCGGCGATCTCCTGCTCGGGCAGCGGCGTGCCGGGCTCGATCTCACCGGAGAGCACCCTGCGGCGCAACGCGTCGGCCAGCGCGCCGACGGCGGACAGGGGTTGGATCGGCACCGTCACGGCTGAGACTCTAACGCTCCACTGCCGGGCCGCGGCCTTGCGGACTTCGGCTCGGCGCCGCTCCGACGCCGGAGGGCGGCCCGCTGTCCGCCACTCCGACGCCGGAAGACGGCCCGCTGTCCGCCGCTTCGACGGCAGCCCGCCGGGCGCCGCGCTCCGGCAGCGCCACGACCACCAGGCTCACGGCCAGCAGGGCCAGGCCCGCGATCGAGACCGGGGCCAGCCGCTCGCCGAGCACCACCAGGCCCAGCAGCGCGGCCACCGCGGGCTCGGCCAGCGCCAGCGTCGCGGCGGTGGCCACCGGGGTGGACCGCAGGCCCCTGCCGTACAGGACGTAGGACAGGGCGGTGGCGCCGAAGCCGAGGTAGAGGGCGGCGAGCAGGCCGCGCGGCTCGGCGAGCCAGCCCACGCCCTGCCAGAGCAGGACCGGCAGCATGATGACGGCGGCGCCGCCGAACAGCACGCCCATCACCGCGCCGGATGGCGCGCCGGCCGAGATCGCCCGTGCCGCGCTGACCGCGTAGAAGGCGTACAGCAGCCCGCCGAGCAGGGCGATCAGCACCCCGGACACCAGCTGCCCGCCCGCCTGAGCGCCGCCGCCGGCGATCAGCGCCACGCATCCCGCGACGGCCGCCGAGGTCGCCAGGGCCCATCGGGCGCTCGGCCGCTGCCGGTGCATCGTCCAGGAGAGCAGCCCGGTGAAGACCGGGCCGCTGCCGATCGCGACGACCGTGCCGATGGCCACCCCCGTGCGGGCCACGGCGGCGAAAAAGCACAGTTGGTACGCCGCCACCGCGACCGCGGCGAGCACCAGGCCGGGACGGAGCACCCGGCCGATCCCCGCGCCCGCGAACAGCGCCAGCGCGGCCCCGCCGATGACCAGCCTGGCCGCCGCCAGGGCCACGGAGTCGGCGGAGACGAGCAGCCCAGCGGTGCCGGCCGTGCCCCACAGCACGGCGGCGGCCACGATCGCGAAAGGTCCGTTCCTCATCCCTACATTGTCTGACAACTAGACAATTTCGTCCAATAGTTGGTCGAGCAGCCGGGCGGCGGGCTGAGCCAGCTCGGCCGCGTACTCCTCCAGGACCGCCAGCCCGTCGTGGACGCCGGGCGTGCGATGGCGGGGCAGCTCCAGCAGCATCTCGCCCTCCACCGTGACCGAACCGTCGACGAGGAAGGCGTTTCCGGAGGCGGCGATGGAGACCTCGAAGGTCAGCTCCCGGCCGTCCGGCAGGACGAACGCGGTGCCGGTGCGCGCCCCGGCGGGCGGGAGAAAGAAGGAGAACGGCCGGCTGCGCGCGAAGGGATGGCGTAACTCGGCGAGAATCCCCGTCGCCCGGCTCAGCGCCGCCAGCAGCGCGGCCGCGGCCGCGCTCTCGCCGTCCACCTCAGCAGGGTAGATCAGCGAGTCAGCCGATGGCCAGGCGCGCGTGCCACCCGACGTCGTAGATCAGCGGTCCATCGGGCGTGCCGCTCGACAGCGGTAGATCAGCGGGTCAGTCGGTGGCCAGGCGGGCGTGGCGTTCGACGTCGTAGCGGACGCCGTCGTAGTGCAGCCTGCCCCGCTCCACGCCCTCCGGCCGGAAGCCCGCCTTGGTGGCCACCCGGCACGAGGCCGCGTTGTCGACCCGGTGGCCCAGCTCCAGCCGGTAGAGGCCGCGCTCGCCGAACGCCCACCGGGCCAGCTCCTCGGTCGCCGCCACGGCGATGCCGCGCCCCCTGGCCTCGGGGACCGTCCAGTAGGAGACCCAGCCGTTCTCATGGGCGTCGATGTCGGTCACCGCGACATTGCCGACGACCTCGCCGCCGAGGGTGACGGCGAACGCGTGCCCCACCTCGGCCCAGCTGGCGATCCAGCCGACCGCGTCCTTGAGCGTGACGACCGGCCAGGCGGCCTGCCTGCTCATGTCGGGCGAGCTGAAGGCCCGCAGCACCACGGGGGCGTCATCGGCACGCCACGCACGTAGTCGTACATTTCTCATTACTGACCGATTTTATGGGCCTCCTCGAATGCGGCCACCAGGGACTTGGGCGCGGTCAGGCACCACGCCTCCGCCGTCAGCTCGAACAGCTCGTCCATCTCGATCCGATCGAGGTGCACCACCACCCAGCCGAACCGGCCGGCGGTGAACTGGATCTCGAACACCTCGGGCCGCTCGGCCACCAGCGCCAACTGCTCCTCGATGGTCGCCTTGAGCCCGACCGTCTCGGTCTCCTCCCACAGGTAGCCGAAGCCCTTGTCGTGCACCTTGAGCGCGACCCAGCTGCCGCCGCCGTCGCTCATCCGCACCTCTGGCAGGCTGTCCAGCAGCTCGAGGAACTCTTCGACGCTCACTCCCATGCCCCCCTGTGTACCAAACCCGGCTGACATTTCCGCGCCTATGATCAACCTGTGGTCAGCGAAGAGGTCACACGGATGCCCGCCCCGCTGCGCGCGGCCAGAGTGATCATGGCGCTCCAGTTCGTCCTCGGGCTGGTGGGGCTCATCTTCGGGTGGCTGGGGACCGCATCCGCGCTCGGCATGAACGTCTCGGGCGGCCTTCCTCTGGCCGGGCTCATGGTGTTCCTGACCGCGACCCTGGCGTTACAGGCCTGGCTGATGGGGCGCCTGGACAGCCGGATGCGCTGGGTCCGCCGGGCGGTGCTGGGCTTCGAGATCCTCGTGATCAGCACTGATGTGATCTTGGGAGCGCTGGACCCAGGGCTCACCGTCCGTTCGTTCCTCGCCATCCTGCCCCTGCCGACGATCGTCATCGTCCTGCTCCTCCTCCCGTCCTCCGGCACCTGGTTCGACCGTCCTCACGCCAGCGACAACCCCCGATAAAGGCCCCACGGTACGAACACCGCCCCGCCCACGAGCAGCACCTTCTCTCGCATCGACAGCGCCGCGCGGCGCCCGGCCAGCGCGGTGAGCACGGTGGCGACCACGACGGCCACCGCCCGCGGACGAGGACCGACCGTCCTGGCCACGGTCCGACCCTGGGACCGACCGACCGACCGTCCTGGCCATGGTCCGACCCTGGGACGGACCATCCTCCGGTAGCGTCGAGGCCATGCGGCTTCACGTGGGATGCGCGATGTGGACGCACCCGTCATGGCAGGGCCGCCTCCTGCCCCATCCACTCCCTCCCGGCGAGCGCCTGCGTTCCTACGCGACCTGGTGCAACGCGGTCGAAGGCAACACCACCTTCTACGCCACCCCCGCCAGGAGCACGGTGGAGACCTGGGCGGAGCAGGTGTCCCCCGACTTCCGCTTCGTGGTCAAGCTGCCCAAGCCCATCACCCACGAGCGCCGCCTCACCGGCATCGACGACCCACTCCGCGCCTTCCTGGAAGCGATCGAGCCACTCGGCCCCCGAGCCCACGCCCTCTGGGTCCAGCTACCGGGCTCCTTCGCCCCGACGGACCTCGGCACCCTGGCCGGCTTCCTCCGCCGGCTGCCGAGCGCCTACAGCTACGCCGTCGAGGTACGCCACCGCGCCTTCTTCGACGACCCCCGCTCGGCCCAGCTGCTCGAAAGAATCCTGACGACCGCCGGCGCCGAGTGGGTCCCGTTCGACACCACCGCCTTCTTCCAGAGCCCACCGACCAGCGACGCCGAACGAGACGCCTGGACGAAGAAGCCCCGCGTCCCCCGCCGCTCCTCGGCCCTCACCGACCGCCCGATCGTCCGCTACCTGGGCCGGGACGCCACCGACCGCACCGTCGAGGGCTGGCAGCCCTGGCTCGACACGGTCACCGGCTGGCTCCGCGAAGGCCGCTCCCCCACCGTCTTCATCCACACCCCGGACAACGCCGACGCCCTGACCCTCGCCCGCCGCTTCCACGCCGACGTCCGCTCCCGCCTCCCCGAACTCGCCCCCCTCCCGGACCCCCTCCCCACCGAGCCCCTCACCCTCTTCTGACGCTCCTACGACTCCCGTACGGCTCGGCATAGGGCTGTGCGGACTGCCTGACGGACTCGAGGACGGGCCGCATGGCGGGTCCCGCCACGTAGTAACGCCCCCTGGCCTGCCCCTGCGGGCTCAACCAGTCCAGCCGGCACATCTCCCTGATATCGCGTACCGCCTGCTGGGGGCTGAGCTCCGCGTCCTGCTGGTAGACGGTCCGCCGGACCCGCGACTCCCAGAAGGCGGGCAGCAGAGCGAAGACGGTCCGCTCGTCAAGCCCATCGGCGACGGCCGCCTCCGTCAGCGCGGCCCACGCCCGGCTCAGCAACTCGACCCTGCGCTGAGCCTGCTGGGCCTGCAGGTGGTGAGCACGCAGACAGAACGTGATCCATCCGTGTGTCCCCCGGTGAGGACTCCATTCGGCATCGCCCACCTCCCCGAGGATCTGGTAGTAGGCGTACGTGTTCTGCCCTCTGCCGAGCCACTCCTCGATGGAGGAGAACTCCGGGGGAAGCAAGGCCTCCCTGGCGAAGACCAAGGTGGACAGCGCCCGCGACATCCTCCCGTTCCCGTCCGCCCACGGGTGGATCTTCACCAGATTCAGGTGTGCCATCGAGGCCCCTCGATCGCGTTGGAGCCGACGATGGCCCTGGCGGTGAGGCTTCTGCGAAGCTGCTTCGTCCACCGCCCTTGGGAAAGTAGACGCAAGCGGAGTCGATCGGTCAGTTGCCGGCGCACAGGGCGCTGTCCACGGTGGCGAGCACCGCGTTGCCGGCGGCCTCGGACTGTGGCAGGGAGGTCACGATGACCGTGACCGCGCGGCCGTCGGGGGTGACGGCGTCGCGGGTCTCGTAGCCGTGGATGTCGCCACCGTGGCCGATCGCGGTGCCGCCGCAGCTGAGCTTCATCTTGATCAGGCCCAGCCCGTACCGCCAGTTCCAGCTCGGCGGGAAGGTGGTCTTGACCGTCGTGGTCATCTCCTTGAACTGCTTCGGCTTGAGCAGCTTGCCGTCCTGAAGGCCGACGAGGAAGCGGTTGAGGTCGCTGGGGGTGGCGACGAGCTGCCCGGCGGCCCCGCCCCAGGACGGGTCCATCTTGGTGTAGTCCAGCAGCGGCTTCTTCGGCCCGACGGAGAGGTAGCCGTGGGGGTGGGGGTCGCGCAGGGTCTCCACGCCCTTGCCGGGCCAGTAGGTCTCCTCCAGGCCCAGCTTGTCGATGACCCGCTTCTCCACCAGCCGGGAGATCGACTGTCCGGTGACCTTCTCCGCGACCATTCCGGCCAGGATGTAACCCGTGTTGCTGTACGCCCACTTCGTGCCGGGCGCGAAGGACGCCTTCTTCGCCAGGGCCATGTCGACCAGCCGGCGCTCGGAGAAGGTGGTGTGCCGGATCTTCTGGTAGTCCGGGATGAGTTCGGTGTAGTTCGGCAGGCCGGCGGTGTGCTGCAGCAGCTGGCGCGTGGTGATCTTCCGGCCGTCGATGCCCTTGCCGCGCACCAGCTTGGGCAGATACCTCTCGACCGGCACGTCCAGCTTCACCTTGCCCTCCCCGGCGAGCTGGAGCAGGACCACCGCGGTGAACATCTTGCTGGCGCTGCCGATGCGGCCGTAGCCGTCGACCGGCACTTCCGCCTTCGTCTTCAGGCTCGCGACCCCGGCGACATAGTCGGTGGTGTTCCCGTCGGCGTCACGCACCGAGGCCATCACGCCGGGGAACTTGTGCTTGCTCACCAGCTTGTCCAGGCTCTTCTGCACCGGGTCGGTCGTCGCCGACGCGGTGGCCGGCAGACCGCCCAGGACCAGACCGGTCATCGCGGCGACCGCGGCCGCGGCCAGGACGCCACGCCGGAGGGTGCGGGCGGGGGCTTCGACGAGCTTGGACATGGGGATCACTCCCTGACTGGGGGCTTTACTCTGACGCTGACCAGCATCGCGCCGGACCCCCGCCGGGATCGATCCCGCAGCCTGAACAGAAGGAGTACCGCTGGCACTACCGTCAGCCGTCAGTCCCCGGCTTGAGCAGGCCGATCTCGTACGCCGCCGCGACCGCGGCCGCCCGGTCCTTCACCCCGAGCTTGCCGAACAGGTGCAGCAGGTGCGTCTTGACCGTCGCCTCGGTGATGAACAGCCGCGCGGCCACCTCACGATTGGTCGCGCCCCGGGCGATGAGCCCGAGGACTTCGAGCTCCCGGCGGCTCAGCGTCCGCCGTTCCGGCTCCCGCGACCGCTGCGCCAGCACGCCGGTCACGGACGGGGACAGCACCGTCTCGCCACGGGCCGCCGCCTGTACGGCGCGGCGCAGGTCGGCGCGCGGGGTGTCCTTGAGGAGATAGCCGGTGGCGCCCTGGTCGATCGCGGGCAGCACGTCGGCGTCGTCGTCGAACGTGGTCAGCACCAGGATGTGGATGCCGGGAGTCTGCTCGCGGAGCCGGCGGATGACCTCCGCGCCGCTCATCTTGGGCATCCGCAGGTCCATGAGCACCACGTCGGGCGCGGTCCGTAGGGCCACGACCAGCGCCTCCGGCCCGTCGGCCGCCTCCCCGACGACCTCGAAGGCGTCGTCGCCGGTGAAGATCCCGCGCAGCCCGTCCCGTACCACTGGATGGTCATCGACAATGATCATGCGTATGGGCATGGCTCACCCCAGGTCTTCGGCGGACGGATCGGGCGGGATGGCCGGAATGCTGGCGGAGATCGCGGTGCCCTGACCGGGGGCGGCCTCGATCGCCAGGTCGCCGGCCAGCCGGGTGACACGCTGACGCATCGCGACGAGCCCGAAGCCACCGGCGTCGGAAGGCCCGGTCGCCCCGGGGACGAATCCGCGGCCGTCATCCCGTACATCAAGAACGACGACATCCTCCATGTACGACAGCGTGAGGCCGACGCGGGAGGCGGCGGCGTGCTTGCCGGCGTTGGCCAGCGCCTCCTGGGCGGTGCGCAGCAACGTGCTCTCCACCCCGACGTGCAGCGGCCGGGGGTCGCCGGTCACGGCGAAGGCGGCGGGCGTGCCGGTGGCCCGCGACCAGGTCGCCGCGACGTCCGCCAGGGCGGCGGGCAGCTGTGCCTCCGCCAGCGGAGCGGGGCGTAACGCCTGCATCGATCGGCGCGCCTCGTTCAGGCTGTCCCCGGCCAGCGTGCGCATCGTGGCCAGCCGCGCGCCGAGCACGGGATCGCCGACCGGGCCATCGATGGCTTCGAGCTGGGTGATGATGCCGGTCAACCCCTGCGCGACGGTGTCGTGGATCTCCCTCGCCATCCGCTGCCGCTCCCCCAGCACACCGGCCTCACGGGCCCGGGTGAGGAGCTGGGCCTGCAGGTCCGCGTTCTCCGCCGCGAGCGCGGCCAGCTCGGCGCCGGTCCGGCGGAGCTGCTCGATCATCACCTTGCGCTGGTCGTTCTGCTGGGAGATGGTACGGACCGACAGCCCGGCCGTGGCGGCGACCAGCGTCGCGACGAGGAACGAGAAGAGCATCTGCCCCGGCGCCCGCCCCTCGGGCACCACCACCAGCACCGCGGCCGTCGCCGCCACCCCCGCGTACGCCCACCATCCCGGCAGCACGGTGAAAGCCAGGATGAACGCCCCCACCCCGGTCACCGAGAACACCCCGTCGATCCTGACCAGCGCCCCGATGAGGCCGAGCAGCCCGACGAAGTAGCCGGCCCGGGCCCACGGCCGCTCGCCCCAGCCGGGCTGCCGGCCCACCATGAACCAGTGCCAGGCCGCGGCCGACAGCGCCAGGACCAGCAGCTCCACCCGCCACTCGCGCAGCAGGGCGAAGACCGAGGGCAGCAGGATGAACAGGTAGGGCACCGCGGGCCGGGCGCGATCCCAGCGCGGGACGTCGCCGCTCACCATGGGCGGGTCCCGCCTGCGACGCCGTCGGCGACCATGACGCCAGCCTAACCGGAGGCGCCACGACCGCCGGTCCACCGGACGAAGCAATGTGTAGCCTTGGCCTGGCGAGCGATGTTCGATCGAAGGAGAGCTTGGTGTCCCAGTCCGGGCACGTGCCGGTCCGGAGCAAGCGGGCCGACGCGGTGCGCAACCGCCAGGCGCTGCTCGCCGCCGCCGCCGCGGTGTTCGTCACCTCCGGCGTCGACGCGCCGATCCGGGAGATCGCGGCCAGAGCCGGCGTCGGGATGGGGACGATCTACCGACATTTCGCGACTCGGGCCGATCTCGTGGTGGCCGTCTACCGCCACCAGGTCGAGGCCTGCGCCGAGGCCGGCCCGACCCTGCTGGCCACCGCCGACTCTCCGTTCGCGGCACTGCGTCAGTGGGTGGACCTCTTCGTCGGCTTCCTGGTCACCAAGCACGGGCTCGCCAACGCGCTGCGATCGGACAGCAGCGGCTACAACGCGCTGCACACCTACTTCCTCGACCGCCTGGTGCCCGTCCTCGCCCAGTTGCTCGACGCCGCGGTCGACGCCGGCGAGATCAGCCCCGGCACCCAGGCTTACGAGCTGATGCGCGGCATCGGCAACCTGTGCGCCGGAGGCGACAGCGACCCGCACTACGAGCCCCGCCGCATGGTCGCACTACTCCTCACGGGCCTCCAGCGCCCCCAACCCTCCTGACACCCCGCGCCGCGAGCTCTCGCAAGCCATCCCGATGCCTCGCCTCCAGGGCTTCGAAGTACGGGCGGGCTCTCGTAAGTCGTCGTGACGCCTCGCCTCGGGGGCTTCGAGGGGCGGGCGGGCTCTCGTACGATGAGGGGGTGCGCAGGCTCATCCGCTCCGTGTGGAACGAGCCCCGTCCCCCCGACCCGCCCGCGCGGGTGTGGCGCGACTGGGTGCTCGCCGGCGTGCTCGTGGCGGTCGCGGTGCTCGAAGCGGTCGTGCGGCCGGATCTGCCGTGGCGGGCGGTCGCGGTGACGCTCACCATCGGGCTGGTGCCCACGGTGCTGTGGCGGCGCACCAGGCCGCTGCTGATGATCGTGATCATCTTCGCCGCCACGGGCCTGGCCCCGCTGCTCACCGGCGGTGCCGCCGCCGAGATGTACACGATGGCGTACATGCTGATCCTGGTGTACGCGCTGTTCCGATGGGGGTCCGGGCGGTCGGCCGTGGTCGGGTTGGCGATCATGCTCGGCTCGGTGTCCCTCTCGATCCTCCTCGGGCGGCTCGCCACCTCCGGCGTGATCGCCGCGTTCGCCGTCATGTCCGCGGCCATCGCGCTGGGCGTGGCGCTGCGGTTCCGGGCCAGGGCGCGGCTGCGCGAGCTCGACCAGGTCAAGCTGCTCGAACGCGAGCAACTGGCACGCGACCTGCACGACACCGTCGCCCACCACATCTCGGCCATGGCGATCCGGGCCCAGGCGGGCCTGGCGACCTCGGCCGCGCGGCCGGACGCCGCGGCCGACGCGCTGCACGTGATCGAGGCCGAGGCGGCGCGCGCGCTGGACGAGATGCGCGCCATGGTCCGCGTCCTGCGCCAGGACCAGCCGGCCGACCTGGAGCCCGGCCGCGGCATCGCCGATCTCGAACAGCTCGCGAGCCACAGCGCGTCCGGCCCCGACGTCCATGTGGAGATCTCCGGCGATCTCCACGACCTGCCCCCGTCGGTCGGGTCCGCGCTCTACCGCCTCGCCCAGGAGTCGATCACCAACGCCCGGCGGCACGCGCGGCACGCCACCCGCATCGAGGTCCGCGTCGCCGCCGACGACGCCTCGGTGCACCTGCGGGTGAGCGACGACGGCGAGAGCAGTCTCGTACGCCGGCCGCCCGGCTACGGCCTCATCGGCATGATGGAACGCGCCGACCTGCTCGGCGGCACCTGTACGGCCGGTCCCGGCCCCAATCGCGGCTGGACCGTGACCGCCGTGCTGCCCCGCGCGGGAGCGGCGACATGAGCGTCCGGGTGCTCGTCGCCGACGACCAGGAGATCGTCCGCACCGGACTGGTGATGATCCTGGACGCCCAGCCGGACATCGAGGTCATCGGCGAGGCCGCCGACGGGCGGCGGGCCGTGGAGCTGGCGCGGCGGCTGCGCCCGGACGTGTGCCTGTTCGACATCCGGATGCCCGGCCTCGACGGGATCGCGGCCACCCGTTCCCTCGCCGGGCCGGACGTCGCCGACCCGCTCGCCGTCGTCGTCATCACCACGTTCGACCTCGACGAGTACGTCTACGCCGCGCTGCGGGCCGGTGCCCGGGGCTTCCTGCTCAAGAACGCCGGTGCCCGGCAATTATCCGAGGCGATCCACGCCGCCGCCAACGGCGACGCGCTCATCGCCCCGAGCATCACCGCCCGCCTGCTCGGGGCCTTCGCCCGTACCGGCCCGGCAGCACCGCCGGTGCGGCCCATCGAGGCGCTCACCGACCGGGAGGAGCAGATCCTGGTGACCGTGGCGCGCGGGCGGACCAACGGCGAGATCGCCGGCGACCTGCACATCTCGCTCAGCACGGTCAAAACCCACATCGCCAGCCTGATGGCCAAGCTCGGCGCCCGCAACCGCGTCGAGATCGCCATGTGGGCGTACGAGACCAACCGGGTCAAGAACTCCGCCGAATGATCCATTCGGCCACGACGACGTTGATCACCCAGCCGGCGCCCATGAGCAGCCCCTTGGCGAACTCGTCGGGGGTGCCGACCAGCGCGAAATAGGGCGCGTGGGTCAGCGCCTGGGTGCCCGCGCCCAGGCCGATCGCGTAGCCACGGATCATCCAGGCGCGGTGCCGGGCGAAGTCCCGCCGCCGGATCGCGGCCAGGCCGAGGACGATGGCCACCACCATGGCCGTGCCGAACACGAGCCGGAAGGCCGCCACGAGCGCGCCGTCGCTCTCCGGGAGAGCGTAGAAGAAGCTCATCCACAGCCCGCTGAGCGCCGCGACCAGCCCGCAGGGAGCCAGCACCCGCCCGGCGACGCGATGCCAGCTCCGCCTCCGGCGCAGCCGGGGCACGAACTGGAACGCCCCCAGCACGCTGTAGAGGGTCACGGTGATGATGTGCAGCACCACCGGCACCGGCGAGGCGAAGAACCGCGCGTTGTCCGGCGTGATCTCCGCGCCGCCGGTCAGCTCGGCCATGCGGATGCCACCGGCGAGCACGGGCACGAGGCTGAGCGCGATCAGCGCGGCGGGCACCGGCCACTGCGCCCGGGGGCGAGCCGTCGCAATCTTGTCTGTCATGCCCCGATCGTGAAGGCTGAGGCGCTGCCCCTTCATCAGCGCAACGGCCCGACTTGAGCCGGCCGATCGTCCGCCAATCAGGCGTACTTTCGGCCGATGACCTCCCTATTCAGGACTTTTACGCTCATCGCATGGTTCCCGTCTCGCTTTGAGGAGCATGCAATGAAGGCGTTCGTCCTGCGCTCGTACGGCTCACCCGACGTACTCGAGCTCACCGACCTCGACCGGCCGGTCCCCGCCCGCGACGAGGTGCTGGTCCGCGTACGTGCCACCTCCGTCCAGCCGTACGACTGGCACTACATGAGAGGACAGCCGTACGTCGCGCGACTGATGGGCGGCGGCGGCCCCGGGCTGCGCGGGCCGAAGTTCGGCGTCCTGGGCGCCGACCTGGCGGGGCAGGTCGAGGAGGTCGGCGCGGACGTGACCGAGTTCCGCCCCGGCGACGAGGTGTACGCGATGTCCAAGCGGGACGGCTTCGGCGAGTACGCCTGCGTCAAGGAGTCCGAGCTGGCGCCGAAGCCAGCCAACCTGACGTTCGAGCAAGCGGCGGCCGTGCCGCTGGCGGCCAACACCGCCCTGATCGCACTGCGCGACAAGGGAAGGATTCAGCCGGGCCAGAAGGTGCTCATCGACGGCGCCTCGGGAGGGGTGGGCACGTTCGCCGTGCAACTCGCCAAGGCGTTCGGCGCGACGGTCACCGGCGTCTGCGGCAGCCGCAACGTGGACCTGGTCCGATCGATCGGCGCGGACGAGGTCGTCGACTACACCAAGCAGGACTTCACCCAGCTCGGACAGCGCTACGACATCATGCTGGACATCGCCGGAAGCCACTCGGCCCTCGCCTGCCGGCAGGTGCTGACACGTAAAGGCGCCTACATCCTCATCGGCGGGAAAGGCGGGCGATGGGTTCAGCCCGTCGGTCACATGATGGCGGCGGTCGTGCTGTCGCCGTTCGTGTCGCAGACGATGACCATCGCCGACGTGGTCAGCTGCACCGAGAACAAGCAGAACCTGACCCTGCTGACCGAGCTCATCGAGGACGGCAAGGTCACCCCGGTCATCGACCGGACCTACCCCTTCAAGGAGATCCCGGAAGCCATCAGATACCAGGAAGAGGGCCATTCCTCAGGAAAGGTCGTCATCACGTTCTGAGTGCGAATACCGCAGGACAGGACTTTCCCAATGAGACACCTCGCGCCGGCCAGGCACTACTCGCTCTGCGGGGAATCCGGCCAGTACGGAACCGACTGCTGGACGGCGGACCCGATGGCCTCGCCGTCCAGGTGGGCGATCCTCAGCTCGATCCCGCCGGCGGGCCATTCCACGCCGAGTTCGAAGGTCTCCGGGGGTGGCAAGGGCCAGAGCCACAGACCCATATTGATGGCACTCATCTCTTCGTCGCCGCTGCGCATCGACATGCCGCCGAACAACCAGGAAAGTCGCGGACCCGGCGGCGGCTCCTGGGGGAGCTGAGTTCTGTCGAAACGCTGTCCGATGGTGGTGGCCTTGGTGCCGTCGGCGAAGCGTACGCCGAACCGCAACAGGTCGTCCGGCAGGCGGCCGGCTCCCACCCTGGCGATCATGTGCGGATAAACGGACAGTTGGAGCACCTGGAAGTCATCGGCGGACAGCGTATGCGGCCTCATGACGATGTCCACGTTCATCAGGCAGCCGGTTTCGAACGCCTGAATCGTCGGCAAGGTGACGGCGACATTCTGGGTGCGGGCCAGCATCAGACCGCTGACCATCACCCCGCCCATCTCGCCCGACGGCGGAGCGTACCAGGCAGGCAGCCCAGGCTTGGGTAAGCGAGTCTGTTCTTCCTGCTCTGGCAGGGGCTCGAAGAACATGGTTCCACCGTAGCCAGATTTTCCCGGTGGCGTGGCCGACCGGATACGAGGCCCGAAGGGCAGCACGCCGGGCGCGTGCGCTGCGCTTCAGGCGGTCACCTCGCTGGGTGGGGTGAGGGGGGCCAGTTTGCGGCTGAGGTTGAGGACGGCTTCGGCGGTCCGGGGGTCGGTGGCGGAGCGGAAGGGGGTTACGGGGTGGGTTTTGGCGCCGATGACCAGGCCGGTTCGGCCGTTGAGCGAGGCGTCGGTCGCGGCGCGGAGGGATGGGCGGGCGGCCACGGCGGCGGAGCCGGAGGTGGCGCGTTCGAAGATCCGCCAGACCAGAGGCCAGAGCAGCCGCAGTGGGGGTGACACGATGACGGGTGACCGCATGCTGTCGTCGGTCATGTCGGTGTCGGCGCCGCCGGGGTCGGCCGCGAAGACCGAGACGCTGCTGTCCCGCAGCCGTTCGGCCAGGTCCAGGGTGTAGGCCAGGTTGGCGAGCTTGGCCCGGCCGTACCAGTGGAAGCCGTAGTAGCCGCCCGGCGGCTCGACGGCCTGGAAGATGCGTTTGGCGGCCCGGATCGCGCCTGAGGTGACGTTGACGATCCGGCTCGGCGCTCCCGCCCGGAGCTGGTCCAGCAGCAGCTCGGTCAGCAGGTACGGGGAGAGGTGGTTGACGGCGAAGGTCGCCTCGATGTCGTCCACCGTGCGTTGCCGGTCGGTGAACATCGCGCCGACGTTGTTCACCAGCACCTGCAGCGGCCCCTCCTCGGCGAGCTGGGCGGCGAGGGCTCGTACGGCACTGAGCGAGGCGAGGTCGGCCTGGACGAATCGCGCCCCCGGACCGGTCCCCACCGCGTCGATCCGCTCGACCGCGCGGGCGCCACGCTCGGCGTTACGGCCCACCACGGTCACCGCGTAACCGCTCGCCGCCAGCCCCATCGCGGTCTCCAGACCGATTCCCCCGGTCCCCGCCGTCACCACAGCTCGTCCGCTCATGGCTCCGCCCTTCCTCGTACCGGATGGGTATCCGGTTTCTGATTCAGACCGTAGCATAAGCGGATGGCTATCCGTTTAGTTGGTCCGGGCCGGGATCATCGGCACGTTTCGTTTCGGCCCTCCGCTCCCGATGCTGACCCAAGCCCCAAAGTAGCTGTGTGAGTGATCACGATTGCGGTTCGTGATCGTTTCAGGTGGATGTCTGCTGGTCGCATAAGGCTGGCGACGCTCCGGTGTGGGGTCTTAGGACTATCCGGCCGAAATTGAACGACAAGCCTCCGCCGCAGGTCTGACGTGCGGTGCCTGGGGATCAGGTGGTGGGTTCGCCGACCAGCTCGATCTCGATCGCCAGGATGCCGAGGGCTCCCTTTTCGGGGCCGTAGATGCGGCGGATGTTGGCCAGCTGCTGATCGCGCGTCGAATGATCGTTCCCCCGGAGTGACGGTCAGCGCGAGTGGGTCAGCCCGTGTTCGTAGGCCCAGATGACGGCCTGGACGCGGTCTCGCAACTCCAGCTTGGCCAGGATGCGGCCGACATGTGTTTTCACCGTGCCCTCCGACAGGAACAGCAGGCCCGCGATCTCCGCATTCGTCCGCCCCCTGGCGATATGGCGCAGGACCTCGCGTTCGCGGCCGGTCAGCGGGTCGGGCTCTGGCGCGGGGAGGGTAGGAGCCACGTGGTCGAGCAGGCGGCGGGTGGTGGAGGGCGCGATGACCGCGTCGCCCTCGTGCACGGCGCGCACGGCCGCGAGCATGTCCTCGGCGGGGGCGTCCTTGAGCAGGAACCCGGAGGCTCCGGCGCGCAGCGCGGCGAAGGCGTACTCGTCCAGGTCGAAGGTGGTCAGCACGATCACCTTCGGCGCCCCTGGAGCCTCGGCGAGCAGTTCGCGGGTGGCGGCCACGCCGTCCATGCGGGGCATGCGCACGTCCATGAGCACAACATCGGCCCGCACGGTGCGCAGCCGGGCCAGCGCGTCGGCGCCGTCGCGGGCCTCCCCCACGACCTCCATATCCGGTTGTGCCTGGAGCACCATGACCGTGCCCGTCCGCACGAGGTCCTGATCGTCCGCAACGAACACCCGGATCACCTGCTCACCTCCCCGTACGGCAGGCGGGCGACCACCGCGAACCCGCCTTCTTCGCGCGGCCCCGCCTCCAGCGTGCCGCCCACGGCCGACAGCCTCTCGCGCATGCCCGCCAGGCCGTTTCCCCGTCCGTCCGTCGTCCTCCATCCCGCGCCGTCGTCGGTGACGGTGACGACCAGGACGTCGGGCGTCCAGTCCAGGCGCACGGCGGCCGTCGCGGCCGGGTCCGCGTGCTTGAGGGTGTTGGTGAGTGCCTCTTGGACCACCCGGTAGGCGGCAAGCTCGGCGGCCGGGCCAATGGAGCCGGCCGTACCCGTCTCGACTGGGCCGGTCGCCCTCGATGCGTACAGCAGAGCGGGCAGGTCGGCCAGCCCGGGCGAAGGGTCCAGCGGGGCGGCATCGGTGCGGAGCACACCGACCAGGCCGCGCATCTCCGTCAGGGCCCGGCGGCCGGTCTCCTCCACGGTGGCCAGCACCTCGGTGGCTCGCTCGGACGCGAACCGGCCGCCTCTGGCCTGGGCGACGATCACAGCCAGGGCATGCGCGACCACGTCGTGCATCTCACGCGCGATCCTCGCCCGCTCGGCCAGCCTCGCCCGGTCAGCCGACACCTCGGCCTGCTCCTGCAGCAGAGCGATGTAGGCGAGCTGGGTCCGCCGGTACAGCCCGAATCCCCAGGCCGCCAGCACGATCGCGGCCAGCAGGCCGAGCAGGAGCCACGGGCTGGGCCCCAAGTGAGCCGCGGTGACCGACGGGTCGCGGGCGAATCGATAAGCCGCCACCCCGGCCCCGGCGAACCCCGTCGCCAAGGGCAGGAAACGCCTGCCGTATGCGGTGCACGAATAGACGGCGATCGGGAAGACGGCCACGGACGGCAGCACGAGGAACAGTCCGGTCACAGCGACCTGGACGGCGAAGGCCGCGGCGACCACGAAGAATGCCCAGGTCTTCCGCCGGTAGATGAGGGCCGCATGCGCCACCAGGCAGGCGCCCACCAGCAGGGCCGCGCTCCCGCCCGGCACCGACAGCACCGCCACCACCACCGACAGCGACAGCAGCGGCACTCCGACAACGAAGGCCAGGGCCAGGTCCGCGCGCCGCGGTGGCATCACCGCAGCGTCTCCCGCTGGTAGGACAGCGTGGCCCCGCCGACCGCCAGCCCGAACAGCAGCCAGCTCCCGTACACGAACCCGACCGTCACCACCGCCGCGAGGTCGGACAGGGGCACAGGTCCTCGGGTGAGGCCGAGCATCTGCGACAACGTACCGAAAACGGACATGGCCCCCATGGTGGTCAACATAGCAGCGCCCGTCCAACCGCCTGCCAGCACCAGCCGCCGCGGCAGCCACCGCCCCCACCGCTGGACCAGCGCCAGCGAACCCACCGCCCCGATCAGCAGCATGATCAGCTCTCCGGACGGGAAGCCCTCGGCATAACCCTCCGGACGCAGCAGCGTGCCACCCGCCGACCAGTACAGCTTGGCCATGGGATAGACGAACCCGATCGCGAAGGCGCTGTAGCCGAGCCACGCCCCGCCCGGGACCCTGAGGCGAGGCAGCAGCAGGGCGCCCAGCAGCGCGCAACCGGCCAGGCTGAGCCCGCGCAGGGCCATCCCCGGCCAGTCCACATGCGCGAAGTCGCCCGCCGGGATGCCCGTGACGGCGAAGAACGCGCGGAAGCCGTCGAGCACGACGCCGCCTGCCGACCACAGCAGCAGGACGGCGGGCAGCAGCCCCGCAGGGTGTGGCCGGACCACGAAGATCGCGCTCAGCGCGGCGGCCAGGACGGTTACCCAGTGCGGCGCGAAGCCCGTGGTGTAGGGCAGCGTCGGCAGCGGCGCGAGCGCGAGTGCCGCAACGACCGCCAGGACGATCAGCGCCGAGATCTGCATTCGTTGAAGTCGCATGACGCCAACGATCCCGGCGGCGGTATGCGGGCCGCGTCTGCGCCGGGTCCAGAGAAGATCTGACCTGAGAGGTATTGACATGTCTTGTCGGGGCGCGCCGCGGGACACGGCGGTCGCCCCCGTCCGTCTCGGGAAGCCACGCGCGGCAGCGACTTCTCGGGTTTTACGGGACCGCCGTCAGCGCGGCGGGCGCAGGCCTTCGAGCAGAACGCCGAGGTAGAGCTCGGTGTGCCTGGCCCGGTCTTCGCCGACGCGGACGGCGTGCTCGATGCCGCAGAGCAGCCGGCGGACATCGTCGGCTTCGAGATCAGGCCGGATGGCCCCCGTCTGGCGGGCACGGTCGAGCAGCTCCGTGATGGCCCGATCGAAGTCGGTCTTCATCGCCGACGTCCGGGCGTCGGCGTCGCTGGCGGCTTCGAGCACCCCCGTCAGCCCGGGGCCGTCCAGCACGTGCCCGAGGGCGTAACGCAGCAGGCGGTGCAGGCCCGCCAGCGCGTCCTCGTCGGCCGCCGCGGCCTGCGCCTCGCTGACCAGCCGCTGGAAACGCTCCGCCATCAGGGCTTCGAGCAGCGCCTGCCGGTTGGGAAAATGCCGGTAGACGGTCCCGACGCCCACTCCCGCCAGCCGCGCGATGCTGTTGAACATCAGCGAGTCGTCCCCCGTGGCCAACTGCTCGCGGGCGATCTGCAACACCCGGGCCCGGTTACGCGCGGCGTCCGCGCGCAACGCCTGCCCCTGCTCCGCTCTGGGTGTCACCGGCCCAGTCTAAGTCGCCCGCTTCGCAGTGACCGCCAGCCCAGAACGCCGTACCACAGCATGATCGGCAGGTGGAGGACGTACCCGAGCTGTTCCAGCGCCGCCGTCGGGCCGGCCGTTCCGGTCGTCCAGGGGAGCACCACGGCGGCGAGCCCGGAGAGGGCCGCGACCAGGCCGGCGACACGGAGGCGGGTGGACATCGGGCTGCCGGTCGCCGCCGCGACGGTGGCGGCGACCCACAGCAGGCCGGCCAGGTTGACCATCCACTTGGCGGTGAGCATGACCGCCAGGGCGGCCGAGGCGGCGGTGGTAGTGGCGGCCAACTGGGTGAGTGCCAGGTTCCCGGCGTCATGAAGCAGACCCGCAAGCCCGGCAGCGGCCAGCAGCCCACCGGCCATCGGCCCACCCGGGCGCGCAGTCATGGCCAGGCCGGCGGCAATCGGTTCGGCCAAGCTCACGGTCGGCGCCGGCAGGCCGCCGGCCGGGCGCGCGGTCATGGCCAGGCCGGCGGCGGTCAGGGTCAGCCAGCCCAGGACGTCGAAGGCCAGTTCGATCAGGTGCAGGTCGGTCCGCTCGGCAACGGCGGTGAGCGTGGTGGCAGGGTCGGCCGGATTCAGGGTCAATCCCGATGGCACCACGATGACCGCGGCGGTCATCATGGCTACCAGCGAGGTCAGCAACAGCACGCCGATGAGCCGGCTACGAGGATCGGTCATGGCGGTGACGGTAGAACCCTGACGCGGGGGCAAGGTCAACACGAAGGGACGCCATGTGGCGGATCGGGCAACTGGCGCGCATGGTCGGCGTATCCGAACGTACCCTGCGCCACTACGACAAGATCGGGCTGCTCGTCCCGGCCTCGGTCGACGGCCTCACCGGCTACCGCTGGTACGGCGTGGCCGAGCTGTCCCGGCTCGAACGCATCCGCGGCCTGCAGCGCCTCGGCCTGCCGCTGCGTCAGATCGCCGATCTGCTCGACGCCCCCGAGCCGCAGGTACGGCAGGCGCTGGCCGAGATCGTGACCGGCATCCAGCGGGACATCGCCGCCCTGGCCGCGACCGCCGCGCACGCCCAGGACCACCTCACCACGCCGATGTCGATCCTGCCGCAGCAGGCCACCGTGGGCCCGCGCCACCTGAGCGTCCGCCGGCTGCGCGTGGCGCACCCCGCCGAGCTGGCCGGCCTCTGCGCGACACCGCCGGCCACGCTGCTGACCTGGCTCGACGGCCCGCCGACGGGCCGATTCACCGCCGCGGTGACCACCGATCGCGCCGACGGCCGGCTCACGCTGCAGACCCGCAGTGTCGTACGGGCCATCGTCCCGCCCTCGGTGGGAGTCGTCCGCGCCGGCCAGGACCTGTTCGGCTGGCTGAACCGTCACCGGCTGGCCGTTGCCGGTCTGACCGTGGAAGACCATCTCATCGACGCCGACGGCGCCCACGCCACAACCCTGGAGGTGCCCGTCGCTGACGAGGCCCCGCCTCGTACGTACATGACGCGATGTTGAGCCTCCCTTACGCCGGCGGCGTCCGGATGGCCGGCGGTCAACGTCCGTGGGCGATCAAACGGCTGGTCCCGCCGGTGGGAGATGGGACAGAGTGGGGCAATGGAACGCCAGGTCATCAGTCATCTCGCCCATCGGGACCATCCCATCGCCGCGCCGGTCTCCGGCGCGCACGTGACCCGGCTGCTGCGCCGGGCCCGGCTGCCCGAAGGGGCGCGGATCCTCGATCTCGGCTGCGGCGAGGCGGCCTGGACGTTGCGCGCGCTGGCCCTCCACGAGGACGCGACCGCCGATGGCGTCGACATCTCCGCCCAGGCGCTCAAGGCCGCCGAGGGGCACGCGGAGGCCCAGGGGGTCTGGGAGCGCATCCGGCTCCACCACAGGCCGGCCGCCGACTTCCCCGTGGCCGAGCAGTACGACCTGGTGGTCTGCGTCGGCGCGACGCACGCGTTCGGCGGCCTGGTCCCCACTGCCGAGCACCTACGGCGCTACCTGAGGCCGAACGGGCTGGCACTGATCGGCGAGGGATTCTGGGAGCGCGAGCCGACGCCGGAGGCGCTGACCAGGCTGGGCGCCGAGCCGTCGGACTTCCTCGACCTGCCGGGCACGGTCGCCGCCGCCGAATCCGCCGGTTTCGACACGATCTACGGCTACACCAGCGACCTGTCCGAATGGGATGACTACGAGTGGTCCTGGACAGGGACGCTCCTGCGCTGGGCCAACGAGAACCCCGGCCCGGACGCCGACGCGGCCCGCGCGGCCGCCTTGGAGCATCGTGACATGTGGCTGCACGGCTATCGGAGGTTCCTGGGCTTCGTCACCCTCCTGCTCCAGCGAACCGGCTGACCCACGCATGAAAGGTGTCTCCTTGGCGGCCGTCAGCCGTACGTCTGCTCCGCCTTCTCGTACGTACGCAGCAGCGGCTTGTTGTCGGCCAGCCACTCCCGGTTGGCCGCGGAGAGCTCGGGGAAATCGACCAGGCGGTCGATGTTCGAGCGCAGGCCGGCGGTCATGTCGTCGTTCACGAGCAGCCCCGGCAAATCCAGCGAGATGCGCTTGGGCATCATCTGATAGATGTCGGTGAACGCGTTGTTCGCCTCCCCGAGGAAGCTCCGGGTCCGGCTGTCCGCCGTGCCGCCGAGATCCCAGAACTCGTCCCAGCCGCCCCGATGCGGGTCCACCGCCTTCTCGAAGTTGGCGGAGCACCAGTAGACGATCTCCTTGTACCTCTCGGCCGCCGCGTTCAGGGTGCCGGCGGTGGCGGCCAGGGAGGTCACGTTCCCGTGGATCTGCCGCAGCGCGCCCTGCGCCATGTCGGCGGCCTCGCCGTGCCAAGGGGCGTCGCGCAGGTCCTGCGCCCGCAGCGGCAGCGTGTTCGCCAGTTCGACCAGGGAGGCGGCCATCGCATCGAAGTACGCCGGCACATTCCCGTACAGCCAGAAGGTGCTGAAGGAGAAGTCGTGCACCGCTTTCGCCGCAGTCATGTCGCCGACGCCGTAATCGGTCCCCTTGGCGAGTTCGAGCGGATCGCTGCCCTTGGGGTAGAGGTGACTCGGCTGGCCGGCCCGGCCCAGGGGGCCTTCCCCGGGCATGCGCGCCGCGAGCTCGGACAGGGGGATGTCGCCGAGCCGGGGGGACTCCACGAGGTCATATCGGGCGGAGGCTCGTTCGATCAGGAGTCCCGCCATGCCGACCTCGGCGTGCAGGTCACTCCAGACCAGGCGCGTCAGTGCGCCCGCGCTCTGGAGAAGCCGGCCGAGATCACCGGGCAGGCGCCAGTGGAGGTTCGGGATGGCCTCGAGGCTCCCGTGTCTCTCGAACGTGCCGTCCATGTCGGCGTCGGTGGCCAGCCCGACGAGCTTGCCGGCGACGGCCTTCGTGACCTTGCGGTCGATCTCCAGCCCGCCTTGCCGCTGCTCGTTCCCGAGTCCCGGCCAGTATGCGGGGGGCTTCGGCTCTGTTTCCCACCCGGACCACTGATCGGCAGGTGTCGGCTCCGGCTCACGCATGGGGACTCCGATCTTAGGCGATGCCACACCCTACGAAGATCTCTAACAAGTGCGCAAACCAGCATTTTCCGGATGTTAGGCGACGTAAGGAGTGAGCTCCGCCGCCCGGGCCGTCGGCGGCTTGAGAAAGCCGGTGGCCCAGGCGGTGGGCACGGCGATCACGGCGATGATCAGGCCGGTGACCACCGGGGCCGAGACGCCGGAGCCGCCGATCGCCACGCCACCGGCGAGCGAGCCGGCCGCGATGCCCACGTTGATCGCTGAGCCGGGCAGCGAGGACGCCAGCGCGCCGCCCGGACCGGCCAGGCTCACCACGCGGAACTGCAGCGAGGGCACCATGCCGCCGACGAACAGCCCCCAGGCCGCCATCACCAGCGCCACGAGCGGCGCGACCGCGCCGGCGAGGTAGAGCGCCAGCAGGCAGGCCGCGGCGCCGGCGGTCGCCACGACGAGAGTGCGCGCGGCGCTCCTGTCGGCGAACCGGCCGCCGCAGAACGCGCCCACCGCGTTGGCCAGGCCGTAGGCGAGCAGGAACACGCTGATCAGCGCGCCGGAGATGCCCGTGACACCGTTCAGGAACGGCACGATATAGGTCAGCGCCGAGTACACCGCCGCGAACACCAGGAAGTTCACCAGCAGCACGGCGAGCACCCGCGGCGCGAAGGCGTACCTGGCCTGGCCCGCGACGCCGCCGCCGGTGCGCGGCACGGACGGCACCGACGCCACGGTGGCGACCAGCGCGACCACGCTGAACAGGATGATCCCGACGAACGAGCCCCGCCAGCCCACCGTCTGCCCGACCAGCGTGCCCAGCGGCACACCCAGCGCGGCCGACACCGCGATGCCGGAGATGATCACCGAGATCGCCCGGCCCGCACGCTCCGGCGGGACCAGCGCCATGCCCGTCACGAACCCGACGGCGATGAACAGCCCCTGCACCGCGCCCGCCAGGACGCGCGCCGCGACGAACACCCCATGGTCGGGCACCAGCAACGGGACCAGGTTGGCGACGGCGAACACGACGAGCGTGCCCACCAGAACGGCCCGCTTGTCCATCCTGATCGTCAGCGCGGTCAGGATCGGCCCGCCGATCGCCATCCCCAGCGCGTAGGCGGTCACCAGCGTGCCGGCCGCGGCGATGGAGACCCGCAGGTCGGCGGCGATCAGGTCCAGCACGCCGACCACGAGCAGTTCGGCGCAGCCCATCACGAACACCCCGAAGAACAGCGTGGCCAGGGCCAGGTTCGTCCGCGTCCTCATAGGCACCCCAGTAGCTGAAAGTAGTCGTACTAACACTTATAGTAACGGGTAGAAGTCGCAGACCAGCACATACCGGATGAGAGTGCGATGATCGTGAATCCTTACGCCGCGGCGCCCTTCTCCTACGCCTCCCTGCCGGGCGCCACCCCGTACTCGATCGTCGAGTTGATGCCCGGCGCGCGCAATCTGATGCACCACGCCCAGGTCGCGTCCGGCGAGCGGGTGCTCCTGCTGGTCGAGCACACGGCCGACCCCGTCGTCGTGCAGGCCATCGCCGCGGCGGCGGCCTACCGCGACGCCGACGTGCACGTGCTGTCCGTGGCCCCGTTCAGCCCCGGGGGGTGGGACAAGGACGTGACCCACCAGGTCGAGACGGCCGCGGTACGGGAGGCCGACGTCGTGATCAGCGCCACCTGGTGGGGCGAGGTGCACACCGCGCCCCTCTTCTTCGACCAGATCAGAGCGCTGCCCGTGCGCTTCGCCTCGCTGCACATGGCCGCCACGGCCGGCGCCATGCTCACCGGCGCCAGGTTCCCCAACGACGTCTACTACGCCATCAAGCATCGGGCTCTGACCAGGCTGAACGCGGCCCAGAGCATCCGGGTGACCTCCGCGCTGGGCACCGACCTGACCCTGTCGCGCTTCGCCTTCACCCTGGACGAGGGCCCGCTGAAGCCCGGCGACTGGCAACCCTTCCCGTACGGCGGCGCGAACTTCCATCCGACCGTCACCGAAGGCGTCCTGGTCATCGAGGACTCGACCTTCACCGGGGTGCCGGAGCAACTCCTGCGCATCACGCTGGAGGAGAACCAGGTGCGGAAGATCGAGGGCGGGATCGCCGCTGAGCAGCTGCGTCGCGCCTCACCCGACGGCTACTACCTCCGGCACGCCCTGATCGGGCTCAACCCCAAGACCCGGCTCGCCGGCGGCACCCAGTTCGAGCGCGAGAAGCACGCCGGAGCCTTCTACTGCGGCCTCGACGCCCTCCGCGACGGCGTCCCGGTCACCACCAGCCCCGGCTTCGCGCACTGCGACTGCCAGATCGACCGGCCCAGCATCCAGGTGGACGGCGAGTCGTTCGTCGAGGACGGCCGCCTGCTGCTGCTCGACGATCCGGAGATCCGCGAGGTCGCCGCCCGGTTCGGGCCGCCCGACGTGATCCTCGACGACAACCCGCTCATGATCCTCCCCCGCCGCTACACCGGGGGACCGGCGACCCGCTGACCGTGACGCCCGGCCGGGCGCCTGGAGGACGCTAGGCCAGCCGCACGCCCACGGGACGGAAGAGCGAGGCGGCGAGGCTCTGGATGAACCGCATGATCAGCGCTTCGAGCAGCATGACGGCGGCCTTGGCGAGCAGGGAGGCGAAGAACTCAGACAACTCTCTACCTAACGGTCATAAGGGCATTTACGAGCATATTTCGCTATAAAGGTGACGGAGTGGTATCGGTAGGGGTGTCAGTTCGGTGAACGGGCGGTGACGGATCGCCGTTCGACCAGCACGCTCACCACGGTCGCGGCCACGGCGCAACCCAGGCCGATGCCCCAGCCGACGAGGCCGGTCGGACGGCAGCCGAAGAGCCGGCTGAGCCCCGGCACCGAGACGATCACGACCAGCGCGGCCAGCGACGACACCGCGGCGAGCACCACCACCCGGTCCCGCCCGCCCAGCACCAGCGTCTGCAGCAACTGCGCCGACACCAGGCCGATGAGACCCACCGTGTCCGCCCGCCCCCGCGTGCCGCTCAGCCGGGCCAGCGACCACGCCGCGGTGGCGGCGCCCGCCGTGACGACGGCGCGCAGGTAGATGTCCCGCGTCAGGGCGGCCCCCAGCGAGACCTCCGGCCCCTCGGCCAGCAGCCGCTCGGGACTGGACGCGCTGGGCGGCCGGATGGCCACCGCCATGGCGGGCAGCATGTCGGTGAGCAGGTTGACCAGCAGGAGCTGGCGGGTGTTCAGCGCGCTGCGGCCGGTCAGGAGGCTGGAGCCGAGCGTGAAGGCGATCTCGCCGATGTTGCCGCCGAGCAGGATGCCCAGCGCGTCGCGTACGGAGGCCCACATGCCCCGGCCCTCGACGATCGCGTCGATGATCGTCTCGATCCGGTCGTCCGCCAGGACGATGTCGGCGGCGGCCCTGGCGGCGGGGGCGGCGTTCGTGCCGAGGGCGATGCCCACGTCGGCGAGCCGGATCGCGGGCACGTCATTGGCTCCATCGCCGGTGACGGCCACGACCTTGCCCGCCGTGCGGAAGCTGGTGACGATCCGCGCCTTGTGCTCGGGCGTGACCCGGGCGAACACCGCCACCTCGGCCAGCGCCTCCGTCAGGGCGTCGTCGTCGAGCGCCTCCAGCTCGGGGCCGGTCATCACCCGCAGCCCGTCCAGCGCGCCGATCTCCGCGGCGATGGCCGCCGCCGTGCTGGGATGGTCGCCGGTGAGCATGACGACCCGTACGCCGGCCCGTACGAGCTGCTCCACGCTGCGCTTGGCCGTCGGGCGCACCGGGTCGGCCATGCCGAGGAACCCGAGAAAGCGCAGGTTCTCAATGCGCGACTCGTCGAGGTCGGCGCGGCTGGAGGCGGGCCGCTCGGCGACCGCGAGCACGCGGTAGCCCTGCCGGGCCAGCCGTTCCATCCCCTGCTCCAGCTCCCGCCTGACCCGATCGTCCAGCGGGACGTGCCGTCCGTCCACGACCATGCCGGTGGACCGGGAGAGCACGATCTCGGGAGCGCCCTTCACGCTCAGCAGCTGTCCCGACTCCGACCGGCCGAGCACGGCGTGGTAGCCGCGCGCCGGCTCGAAGGGCAGCTCGTCCACGCGCTGCCACGTGCGCAGCCCGTCCTCCGGGGTGATGCCGAGCCGCTCGGCGCCGGCCACGACCGCGCGGTCCGTGGGGTGCGGGATGGCCCGCCCGCCGTCGAACCTGGGCCCGGCGCGCAGCGCCGCGCCCACGATCGCCCTCAGCTTGGGTACGGCCTCCGCCACGCTCTGCTCGACCCGGCCGTCCGAGACCATGCGCAGGCTGATGTGGCCCTCGGTGAGGGTCCCCGTCTTGTCGAAGCAGAGCACGTCCACCCGGCCCAGGGCCTCGATCGTGGACGGATTGCGAACGAGCGTGTTGCGGGTGGACAGGCGCTTGGCGGAGGCGAGCTCGGCCACGGTGGCGACGAACGGCAGCCCTTCCGGCACCGCCGCCACCATCATGCTCACCGCCGGGGCGAGCGCCTGGGCCAACGGCGAGCCGCGGACCAGCTCGACCAGCATCAGCACCACGCCGGAGCCCAGCGCGGTCGGCAGGATCTTGTGGCCCAGCTCGCGCAGCCGCAGCTCCACCCCGCTCGGCGGCGGCTGCTCCTGGCTCAGCCTGGCGGTCCGGCCCGCCACGGTCGCCTCACCGGTGGCCACGACCACGGCCAGCCCGTGCCCCGCCGCGACGGTCGTACCCTCGTAGACCATCGACGCGCGATCCGCGACGGCGGGCGCCGCGGTCGGCGCGGCGGTCTTGGCGACGAGCTGCGACTCGCCGGTCAAGGGGGCCTCGTCCATCTCCAGCCCGGCCGCCTTGAGCAGCCTGCCGTCGGCCGGCACGGCATCGCCGGCCCGCAGCTCGATCACGTCACCGGGCACCAGGGCGTCGGCGTCGCCCTGGACCAGGCCCGTGGGGCGGCGCAACCGTACCCGGACGGCGGTCGTCTCGGTGAGATGGTGCAGCGCGTGGTCGGCGCCCCGCCGCTGGGCGCCGCCGAGCAGCGCGCCCGTCACCATCACGCCGCCGATCAGCACCGCGTCGAGCGCCGAGCCGAACGCGGCCGACAGGCCCGCCCCCACGGCCAGGAGCGGGGTCATCGGGTTGGCCAGTTCCTCCACCGACGCGCCGGCCAGGGACTGCGGCCCCTTGGCCGCCGGCCGGGAGGTTCTGCGACGCTCGGCCTCCGACTCGGTCAGCCCGTTGGGCGACGTGCGGAGGCGTTCCACGACGTCGCGGGCCGCCATGGCGTGCCAAGGGGTGTGGTCGGCGCGGATCGGCGGGGCCTCCCGTCCGACGCTCCTGGCCGTCCACTGCCCGGCCGCGAGGGCGGCCAGCCCGGCGCAGTCGCGCACCAGGCTCGCGCGCCCGACCGCGGTGGTGGCCGGGCCGAGGAACGCCAGCCCGAGACCGGCGGCCGAGCCGGCGGCGCTCACGTACACCGCTCGCACGCTCGCCTTCCTTGCCGAGGCCAGGTAGCGGAGGAGCAGGTGCACGCCGTCGAGCTCGGCGACCACATCGGCGTCCCACGGCACCCGCCGTACGCCGTCGAGCAGGCCGATCCCCAGGTCGGCCTGGCGCAGCGCCCCCCGCCCGCGCCGCGACACCACGGCCACCCCACGCCCCTCGGCCTGCAACGCCCGCACCGACGCGGCCAGCCTGGTCCCGCCGTCGATGGACCGTTCCACTATCAGGCGCCGAGCCAGGCCGGGCTCCCCACCGGCCAGGACCACCTCGCACGCCCCCTTCGGGGCCGCCACCAGGGCCTCGGCGGCGGGATACAGCTCACGAGCCAGCCCGACCAGCGCGATCGGGGTACCGCCCCGCACCACCTCCACCGCACGTACACCCTGCTCACGCCACTCCTCCAGCACGCGGTCGCGATCTGGGCGGGGGTCATTCTGGGGTGTGTGCGGGCGGGCTTGCCAGCCGTCGCGGGCGCGGGCGGCGTCGGGGTCGGTGAGGTCGAGGAGGGTGTACAGGCGGGCGTGCAGGTCGTCGAGGTCCACGTCGGGGGTGAGCGGCAGCACGCCGTCGATCGTCCACGCGCCCGTGGTGAGCACGGCGGCGTCCAGGACGACGGTGTCGATGCGGTCCATGCGGCTCAGGGCCGCACGGTCGAGCACCATCGTGCCGCGCCCGGCCAGCGCGCGCCCGACGGCGCCGGTGAAGGCGTCCCTGCCGAGGTTCGCCGCCTTGGGGGTGCCGCTGATCAGCACGGACAGCCCGCGATGGCGGCTCCGGCTGAGGACCGAGGTCACCGCGTGCGCGCCCAGCGACACTCCGCCGGCCGCGTCGGCGTACCGCTCCACGGGCCCGCGCGGCAGCGGGACCGGCCGCGCCGCCACGGCCGGGGCGATGTGCCGGTACGCCCCCGGCGTCACCGCGAACTCCTCCTCGCGCCGCTCCCACGCCTGCCGCCGGGCACGAGCCTCGGCGTAGCGTACGGCCGCGGCGACGGAGTCGACGAGCAGCGACGCCGGTCGCAGGCTGAGCGTGTGCGCGACGATCCTGGACGTCACCAGCGCCGCGTCCACGGCGGGCTTGCCGAGGTGCCGCTCCAACTCCGTACGCACCCGCGGGGTGTGCTCGGCCAGCGTGACGAAACTGGGCACCGCGACGGGCAGCGCGGGCAGGCGGGCCAGGCGGCCGGTCATGGCCAGCCCGGCACCGGCCAGGTGCAGACCGAGGCTGAACGCCGCCCTGGCCTGCTGCTCCACGCCGTCGAGAACGCGAGCCGGGCCGGCCGTCCGGTCGTCGGCGTCGCACTCCGCCACGATGGCCACGAGCTTGGCGACGTCCGTCGTCTCGTCGCAGCTCACGAACACGCTGCCGAGCGCCCCGTTCACCTCCGCGCGCGCGGCGCCGACCGCGCGCAGCCGCTCCTCGAGAACGCGAGCGGGCCCCTCGGTCCGGGGCCCGCCGACGCTCCTCAGCTCGATCCGCACTCCCCCTGGGCAACTCCGCACCGGGCGGGAGTCCGGGAAGACGTTCCGTACCGGTGGCGGAAGCAGGTCGAGCAGCATGCCGAACAGCGCCATAGGCTCTCAAACCCTCCCGTCCATGGCGAGGTCGCTGCTCACTTGCTCTGCGGAGCGCTCTTGCGGCTCTTCGTGGCCTCGGCCACCGCCTGCTGCGCGGCGGCCGCGCGACGCTTCTTCGGCTCCTGCTCCTGCTGCTGTACCGGTACGGGCGCGCCCCCCTGCGCCTGCTGCTGTCCCCGTACGGGCGTGCCAGGCTTGCCGGAACCCTGCGCCTGCTGCTGTCCCCGTACGGGCATGTCAGGCTTGGCCGACCCCTGTCGCCCTCGCTGCGTGATGGCCATGCCCACGCCGATGGCGGCGGCGACCGGCCACTCGATGGCCCCGAAGATCGCCATCGCGCCCAGCGCTCCGTAGTAGGCGACGCGTTCGGGTGGCGGCAGGATCGTCCGGGCGACGTCGACGTAGTGTCCGAACTCCTGCTTGCTGATGTGCGGCATCGGCACGTGGGGCATCGGCACGTGGGGCATCTCGACCTCGCGCCGGCGGATCTCGATGCCGAGCATCGGCATGTCGATCCGCCTCGGCTCCTTCCCGTTCGACGCGACCTCGTCGCGGCCCTGCTGGGTAGCGGTCATGACGTCTCCTCTGCACAAGAACTTCATGTGCTTTTATCCAGAGATTCAGCGTCTTATTCCGGACAGACCTCATTCGATAATTTGCCCCAGCCGGTGCAGTCTTTGCCCCGGAAAGGGAGTCGAGCGGGTGGTTGCCTAACGCGTAACCAACAGGTTACGCTTCACAGGTGGACAAGGTAGCGGGCGCGATCGCTGATCCGGTGCGGCGCGCCATCCTGATGATGCTGCGCGACCAACGGCTCTCCGCCGGGGAGATCGCCGAACACTTCGCGATCAGCCGGCCCGCCGTGAGCCGTCACCTTCGCGTCCTCAGGGACGGCGAGCTGGTCCACGTCGAGCTGGTGGGCAGGCAGCGGTTCTACGTCCTGCACACCGAGCGGCTCACCGAGCTCACCGAGTGGATCGCCCTCCTCACCCGTCCCTCCGGGTGGGAGCACCACTTCGACGCCCTGGAAACAGAGGTCCATCGCACCCGCCGCGATCGCCGTGCCCACGGCATGACCGGCCAAGAAGAGGAGAACACCGCATGAGCCTCACGCCCACCGCCCGGTTGTTCCGTACCGGCGCCGGAAGCGACCTCGTTCTCACCCGCACGTTCCGCGCGTCCGCCGAGGACGTGTGGGCCAGTCTCACCGAGCCCGAGCGCACGGCCCGCTGGTTCGGACCGTGGAAGGGCGACGCCGCGCCCGGCCGGACGATCCAAGTGCAGCTGGCGTACGAGGAGCAGACGCCGTGGTGCGACCTGCGCATCGACGCATGCGACCCTCCCCAGCGGCTGGCCCTGTCGATGACCGACGACTCCGGGTCCTGGCAGGTGGAGCTCCTGCTGTCCGAAACGGCCGGCTCGACCGAACTGCGGTTCGTGCACCACCTGTCCACCGAGGACGGCATCGGCGAGATCGGCCCCGGCTGGGAGTACTACCTCGACATGCTCGTGGCCGCCCGCGAGGACTCCCCCACACCCGACTTCGGCGACTACTACCCCGCGATGAAGCCGTACTTCGACGAACTGCCCGGGGACTGACCGCCCGCTCTGACGGAGGATCTTGATCACGGTTTGGCGTCGCGCGACCGACCGATCTTGACGTGGGAGCACCCTATAAGACGTTATTAGAACGTCTGTTCCCATTTGTGCAGGAGGTCTTCGTGCGCCATCCACTGGTTCGCCGATTAGCCGCTTACTGCGGCGCCGCCGGCCTGATCACCGGCCTGCTCGCTGTCGCGGCCCCCGCCGCCTCGGCGGCCGACACCACGACCGACCTCGGGGTGACCTTCGACTCCTACACCGCCGACCTGGTCGTCGGCGCCGGTCGGGTGTTCGTCGCCGCCGACGACCGGATCATCGTGGCCGGCACCGACGGAAACCTCACCGGCGACGTCGTCACCGGCCTGCCCGGCGTCCGCGAACTGGCCATGAACGCGGACGACACCCGCCTGTACGCGGCGCTCGCCGGCTCGAACGAGGTGGCCGAGATCGACACCGCGAGCCTCGCCGTCACCCGGCGGATCGACCTGTCGGCCCACCCGTGCCCGTCCACCCTGGCCTTGCTGGGCGAGCGGCTGTGGGTGGGGCACGGGTGCTACGACAACGGCCCTGGCGGCCTCGTCGGCCTGGATCTGGGCGCGGCCACACCGGCTCCGGTGGCGGTCGAGGGCGAGCACCTGCGCGCTCCCGTGCTCGCGGCCGCCGGCGACACGCTCGTGGTCGGCCTGACCGGCCTGCACCACGCCGACATGCTGGTCTACGACGTCGCCGGCGGCACCGCGGAGCCGCGCGGCACGATCGACGGGGAGGAGTGGCGCATGGACTACCTGCGCGACCTCGCCCTGACCTCCGACGGCACCACCCTGTTCGCCGCGGCCGACGCTCCCGGTCCCTTCACCAGGTACGACACCAGGACCCTGGCGGCGACCGGCACCTACGGCGACGGCTGGGACGGGTATCCGTCGGCCGTGGCGCTCGGCCCGGGCGGCGCCTACATCGCCGCGGGACGCCAGTGGGGCAGCATCGACCTCACGCTCTACGACGCCGCGACCGGCGCGGTGATGTTCGCGGCCGACCAGCCGGACGCCGAACTGGTCTCGGACGGCGTCGCGTTCTCCGGTCCGGACGTCTTCGTGCTGCTGCGGAGCTCTGCGGACCGGCTGCTGCTGTGGCGGGTGACGGGCGCCGCACTGCCGGCGTCCAAGCTGACGGTGACGGCCCCGGCGTGGGAGTACGCCGGCTCACCGGTCACCGTCGAGGGACGGCTCACCCGCGCCGACGGCAAGACGCTCGGGATCAAGCCGCTCGCGGTGACCCGGCGCCTGATCAACGGGATCAAAGAGCCGATCACCGGGGTGACGACGCAGAAGAACGGCACGTTCACCTTCGAGGACACGCCACCGGACATCGGTGAGGTGACCTACTGGGTGTTCTGGGACGGCGACGACCGCTACCGCCGAAGCAGCGCCTCCGCCACCGTGGCGGTCAGGCACAGATCCACCCTCACCATGACCGGGCCTCAGTCAGGCGTCGTCGGCACGCCCATGGAGCTGACCGGCGTGCTGACGGCGGGCGGCCGGCCGCCCTCGCCGGGGGCCACGCTCACCGTGCAGCGCAGCGTGTCCATCGACAACGTCAGCGCCGGAAGCGTCAAGCTCCCGCCAGTGCGCGTGAACGCCGACGGCACGTACACCTTCACCGACACGCCCGCCACCGCCGGCAGGTACAGCTACCTCGCGGTGTCGTCAGGGGATGCCAAGGCCGGGCCGGCCAAGGCCATCCATCGGATCATGGTCGAGTGACCTGACGGCCGTGCCCCCTGCCCACGATGGCCTGGTCGCTGACGCGACCGCGGGCAGGGGAGGGTCGTCAAAAGCGCGCTCGTCGCAGCAGGCCCCAGAACCG
This sequence comes from Nonomuraea glycinis, assembly GCF_035920485.1. Lineage (GTDB taxonomy): Bacteria > Actinomycetota > Actinomycetes > Streptosporangiales > Streptosporangiaceae > Nonomuraea > Nonomuraea glycinis. Next base: position 3,488,949 of record NZ_CP109166.1, on the reverse strand, counting down.
CGACGGTGCCGTAACGGCGACCTGCGCAGATACGTACAGAACGCAGTTCTACGACGGGGATGCCGGTTATCATCCCTTCATGCCCCCTCGCTCAGTGGTCATCGTGTTGGCGGCTGTGCTGTGCATCGGCGCCTCGGCGGCTCCGCGCCCTGTTCGCGGGGATGTCAGCGGCGACGGCCGGGCCGACCTGGTCGTAGGTGGCGCACAGCTGCTCACGATCCAGCCGCTGGGGGGCAGAGCAGCCACCCGGAGTCAGCGGGCGACCGCACTGTCGACGGGTGACTTCAACGGCGACGGCCTCGCGGACGTGACGGTCGGCGCCGCCGGCACGGTCACCGTCCTGTACGGCCGGCGCGCGGACGGCTATACCGGCCCGACGAGCCGGTTCACCCCTGGCCAGGGCGGAGTCCCCCGGCTGGGCACCGGCCACGGCTTCGGCAACACGCTGACCACCTCTGACTTCAACCGGGACGGTTACGTCGACCTCGCCGTCGGGGCGCCGGAAACCACACTGGACACCGCGGCGACGCACGGCGGCGCGGCCATCGTCCTGTACGGCTCCCGCCGCGGTCTCACCTCGTCCGGAGCACTGGTGCTCAGCGAGAACACCCCGGGAGTGGTCGGCTTCAGCCAGCACAGTCGTCTGTTCGGCGCCGGACTGGCCGCCGGGGATGTGACCGGCGACGGCTACAACGACCTGGTGGTCACCGCGCCGTCCGGACGGCCGGGATACGACATCGGCGGGGCGATCCACGTGTTCAAAGGATCGGCCAAAGGCGTGCGGATCGCTGGGAACACCATGGTGACCAGTGGAAACGTGGACGGCCGCGTTATGGATGTGCAGGCGTGCGCGGGCGGTTCCGCGGGCGCTGACAACAAGGCGAACACCGCCAGGTGCACACGGAAGCCGTTCGGCTGGTCGGTAAGGACGGGCCGCTTCCACCGTGGCAAGTACGCCGACGTGATCGCCGGGATCGGTGACGGCAAGCTTCTTGTCCTGCGGGGAGGCCCCTCGGGCATCGACAAACGTCGGCTGAAGACACTAGCGCTGCCTGGCGTCACCGGGACCAGTGCCCCCGCCGACGACCACGCCGGGTCGTTGGCGGCCGGTGACGTCGACAAGGATGGCTACACCGACCTCGTCGCGGTGGCTCGCGGCACGGGCAGGGTCGCCATCCTGTACGGCTCGGCCGACGGGCCGAGCCGGCCGAGCTGGATCGGGCAGGGCGGGGTCAATGCGGCGCTGCTCGACGTGGACGGCGACTCCGTCCCGGAGCTCGCCACCGCCGACGGGGAAGCCGTCCGGATTCGCTGGATCAAGAACCGCCGGGTGGCCAAGACCACCGTTCTCCCCCTGCCGGGCAGACTGATCGCTCGCTGACAGGAGTCGCACCAGGCACGGCCGGGAAGAACTCTGACGTGTTCGCCCTGCCTCGACGCATCTTGATCAGCCGGTGTAGGCCGGCTTGACGGTGACGGGCTCCTTCGGGCCCGGCGTCGACTCCTCGGCCGGGACCGGGGAGGGCGCGGCGGACGGCTCCTTGGCCGGGGACCGACGTTCGGCCGGGACCGCGGAGGGCGCGGCGGACGGCTCCTTGGGATCGGCCGCGGCCGTACCCGAAAGGCCTGAGAGGCCCACGGCCAGAATCAGCGCCGCGCCGAAGCCGATGATGATGGCTTTGATCTTCATAGGGGTTCCCCTGTTCATTCGAGTCGGGCCTCAGCCCTTGATGACGACCGGAGTACCGATCGCCAGGTTCTTCGCCATCCAGGTGATGTCGTCGTTGCTGATCCGGACGCAGCCGTGGCTGGCTTGGGTGCCGATGGCGGACGGCTTGTTCGTCCCGTGGACCGCCAGCTGGCCCGGACCGCCGGCGAAGCTCTTCAGCGCGGGCGAGAAGCCGCTCAGCCCGAAGGCGTAGGCGCCGTAGGCCCCGCCGTCACCGACGGGTTTTACCAGCTCGGTGAAGAAGTAGCGGCCTGGAGGCGTCGGCGTCCCCGCTTCGCCCGTCGCGACCTTGCCCGTCCTGACGGCCCGGTCGCCGTCGTAGACCGTGAACCTGAACGCCCCGCGATCGATCTCCACCCGGTGGGCGGTCTCCGCGAGCGTCACGTCGGTGGCCTTGATCCAGCCCTTGCTGCCGTTCGGCCGGATCGGCAGCAGCACCCGGAGCCACGCACCCTCGGCACGGTCCACCAGGAAGACCCGCGTCACGCCGTAGTCGTTGGGGCTCGTGATCGTCCGCCGGGCCACCCCCGCCTTTCTCCGGTAGACCGTGATCCGGGACCCCTTGACGCTTGCGATCTTCGCTCCGGCCGCCGACCGCGCGGCACCGCTCGGCGGCTCCGACCGCGCGGCACTGCTCGGCGGCTCATGCCGTACGGCCGTGCTCGCGTCGGCCGCACAGCCGGTCAGCAGGAAGGCGAGGGTCGCCGCGGCAGCCGTACGGACCAGGTTGGTTCTCACTCGCCGCAGCCTGGCGACAGAATGTGTGAAACCTGTTTGGTTGTCATGCAGATCCCATATGCACCCCTGGCATGCGCATAGCCTCAGGTCATGTGCGCCTATGTACTGGTCGCCGAGGACGATCCCAAGCAGGCCGAACTGCTCAGGCGGTATCTGGAGCGGGAGGGCCATGAGGTCCTCGTCGTGCACGACGGGCGTTCCGCGATCGACGAGGCCCGGCGGGTGGATCCCGGCCTCGTGGTGCTCGACGTGATGATGCCGAAGGTCGACGGGCTGGATGTCTGCCGGGTGCTGCGGGCCGAGTCCGACCTGCCGATCCTGATGCTGACCGCCAGGTCCACCGAGGATGACCTGCTGCTGGGGCTCGACCTCGGCGCCGACGACTACGTGGCCAAGCCGTACAGCCCCCGTGAGCTGATGGCCCGCGTGCGGACGCTGCTGCGCCGTACCGGCAGGTCCCAGGACGATCGGCGGCTGTTCCAGGCGGGCGACCTCGTCGTGGACCCGGTCAGGCATACCGTCACCGCGGCGGACACGCTGGTGGAGTGCACGCTCGCGGAGTTCCGGATCATCGAGACGCTGGCCGCCGAGCCGGAGCGGGTGTTCACCAGGAAGCAGCTGCTGGAGCGCATCCACGGCTTCGACAGGTTCATCACCGAACGCACGGTCGACGTGCACGTGATGAACCTGCGCAAGAAGATCGAGCCTGATCCGCGCCGCCCGGTCCGGCTGCTGACCGTGTACGGCGTCGGCTACAAACTGACCCACGCATGAGGTCGCTGTTCGTCAGGCTGCTCACGAGCTCGGCCATCGTGGCGGTCTGCTCGATCAGCGCGACGGCGTGGCTGGCCGCCAGCAGCACCTCCGGCGCCATCCAGCGTGAGCAGGGTCAGACGCTGGCCAGCGATGCCCAGATCAACAACAAGCTGCTCGGCTACGCCTCCCGCCATCCGGAATGGTCGGGCGTCGCCGCCACGGTGCGCGATCTCGCCGCCCGTAACAACCGTCGCATCGCGCTGACCACCGAGAAGGGCGCCCTCATCGCGGACTCGGCGACCGCCGGGACCCCACTGCCCGCCAGGGTGTCGGCCGTCGTCGACCCACTGGCCGTGGACGTGACCCTGGTGCCCGGGGCGGCCAGGGACCGGATCGATCCACGCGCGGTGGGGCCTTTCCTGCTGTCCGCCGCCGATCGCGCCCGGCTGGTCAAGGCCGCCGGCGCCTACGCCACCTGCGCCGACCGTACCGGGCAGGCCGTACAGCTGACCGTCTCGAACACCGGCCGGCCCGTCGTGACGACGACCAGCAAGGAAACCGCCCCGGAGCCGCACCCGCAGCCGGAACCGGTGCCGCGCGAGGCCGTCGCGGTGCCGCAGGCCTGCGACGCCGCCACCTTCAGCACGCCGACGCGCACCGAGAAGGCCGCGCTGAAGCAGCTCAACCTCCTGGTCGGCAGGTGCCTCAAGGGCAAGAGCACGGAACGGGGCTCGGTCGGCCTCGACTTCGCCTGGATCTCCAGGAAGAAGCAGCCCTCCGACGCGGAGCCCGATCAGACGATCTCGTCCTGCATCGTCACCGCCCGCAAGGAGCAACTCGATCCGTACGTCGCGCCCGCGGCCTACCTGTACATCGGCTCCCCCGCCGAGGCCACCGGCCAGCGCATCCCGCTCCCGTCGATCGCCGGCGCCGCCCTCCTCGTGCTCGTGCTGACCGTGGGGGTGAGCGTCATGGCGGCCCGGCGCCTGGTCGGGCCGGTCAACGCGCTCACCCACGCCGCGCGGCGGATGCGGGACGGGGACAGCTCCGCCCGCGTCACGGTCAGGACGACCGGTGAGATCAGCGAGCTCGCCACGGCGTTCAACGAGATGTCGGAGCACCTCCAGCGCATGGAGGAGCAGCGCAAGGCCATGGTCAGCGACGTCTCCCACGAGTTGCGGACCCCGCTGAGCAACCTCAGAGGGTGGCTGGAGGCGGCCCAGGACGGCGTCGCCGAGCTGGACCCGGCGCTGATCGCGTCGCTGGTCGAGGAGATCCTGCTGTTGCAGCACATCGTCGACGACCTTCAGGAGCTCGCCCTCGCCGACGCGGGCAAACTCCGGCTGCACGTCGAACCCGTCCACCTCGGCGACCTCCTCGACCAGGTGGCCACCGCCCACCGAGGCCGGGCCGAAGCGGCAGGCCTCACCCTGACCACCGCGATCACCGACGACCCCGCACTGACCGCAGATCCGGTACGCCTCCGCCAGGCCATCGGCAACCTGGTCACCAACTCCCTGCGCTACACCCCACCCGGCGGGCACATCACCCTGGCCGCCCGCCAGGATGGCGACCACGTCGTCATCGAGGTGACCGATACAGGGGTCGGGATCCGCGCCGAGCACCTCCCCCACGTCTTCGACAGGTTCTGGCGAGCCGAGAAGTCCCGCAACCGACGAACCGGAGGCAGCGGACTCGGCCTCGCCATCGTCCGCAACCTCGCCGAAGCACACAACGGCACAGCCACGGTCACCAGCACCCCAGGCGTCCGCACGACGTTCGCTCTGCGCCTTCCGTCGTAGCGAGGCCCGGGAAGGACCCGGAAGCGAGCCCTTGCGCGATCAAGGGTCAGGATCTGACTATCGGCGCGGGTCCTCGCCTCGCCGGAGGTCAGACCAACCGGGCGCCGGAGCCGTTCGGCTCCTTGAAAGGGAACTGCTGGTGGTAGCGCTTCGCTTCAGACAGTAGATGTGCGACCTATTGGGGCCTAGATCGGTACTCCGCCCACAGGTCGACAGCCTCTTGAAGATCAAGAGCAGCAACGTCCTCGCGGGCCATTCCGACCGTGTGGATCAACCGGTCCGCCAGCCAATCCGGCACCGGTTCTCTAGGGGGTGCTTCCTCAATCCGAAGATGATCGGCTAGCGTGCCTAGACGCTCAATCACCTGGCCGAGCTGGACAAGCTCAGGACGGGCAGTACCCGCCTTGCGAACCCTCGCTGTCGCCTCCGCGTACACTTCCGCGTCGGCACGCTCACCGACGGCCCACACCTCACAGATCTCCACCGACTTGTCCTCAGTGATCCGGTAGACGACACGCCAGGTGTTACGGCCGACCACCAGCTTCCGAAAACCGGTCAGTTCCCCACCGAGCGGGTAACCGGCCTCAGGATTATCCAGCAGGAGAAGGATCTTCTTGAGTACCTTGGGCACCGCATCTGGGCCAATGCGTCGGAGGTCATCGACCGCTGGCGCCGTAAAGACGACGTCGGACACGACTCACTCATCGTCCGGGATGGCGGCCAGCGACTCGCGAGTTTGCCCAAAGGCAGCAAGCACGTCATCGAGCGAGACCCGCTCCCCCGCGTCCGTGACCGACCGAGCGAGCACAAGCGCAAGATCACGCAGATCAGCCGCTGCCTCCTCCAACTCATTGAGTCGGCGAATGCTCACTACGGCCGCCACCGGCTGATGTCTGCGGGTGACCACCAGATCGGTCCCCCGCTCCGCATCAGCCACCAGGCGGGCCACCCCTCGGTGGGCTGCTTCTGTGACGCTCAGCTCAGTAGCGTCGTGCAGAACAGTCATACATGGACTGTATATCTTTCTGCACAGAAGCGCGATCCTTGAGTCCGCATCAGGCTCAGGCTGACCGGACAACTGTCTTGAGCACCTTCTCGTACGCGTCCCGCGACGTCTCCGCCGTCTTCCGCTGCTCCGGCGGATGGTAGTAGATCGCGGACCGGTACGGACGGCTCAACGGTTTACGGTTCCTACATGGTCTTGGGCAGAGGATTGCATTTGTGATGAAGGGTGGTAATGCCCGACTATAGGCTTCATGCCTGACATGCGACGCGGTGTCCTGTACGGAGTGGCCGCCTACATTCTGTGGGGACTGTTCCCGCTCTACTGGCCGCTGCTCAAGCCGTCGGGGGCCGTGGAGATCCTGGCGCATCGGATGGTGTGGTCGCTGGTGGCCGTGGTCGCGATCCTGGCGGTGCGGCGGCACTGGTCGTGGATCAAAGGCTTGGTGGCGCAGCCCAGGAAGCTCGGGCTGCTGACCCTCGCGGCCGTGATCATCACGGTCAACTGGGGCACCTACATCTACGCGGTCAACACCGGCCATGTGGTGGAGGCCGCGCTCGGCTACTTCATCAACCCGCTGGTGAGCGTGGTGTTCGGGGTGGTGCTGCTGCGCGAGCGGCTGCGGCGGCTGCAGTGGGTGGCCGTGGGGTTCGGGGCACTGGCCGTGCTGGTACTGGCCGTCAACTACGGGCGGCCGCCGTACATGGCACTGGTGCTGGCCGTCAGTTTCGGGGCCTACGGACTGATCAAGAAGCAGGCGAACGTGGGCGCCGGCGAGAGCCTGACGGTGGAGACACTGGTGCTGCTGCTGCCGGCGCTGGGCTACCTGGTGTTCCTGCAGCAGGCGGGCCAGGCCACGTTCGGGACCCAGGGCGTGGGGCACCTCCTGCTGCTGGTCGGCGCGGGCGTGATCACGGCGGTGCCGCTGATGCTCTTCACCGCCGCCGCCAACCGGGTACCGCTGAGCACGATCGGGCTGTTGCAGTACATCGCGCCCGTCCTGCAGTTCCTGTGCGGGGTGCTGATCGCCAAGGAGACCATGCCGCCGAGCCGGTGGATCGGGTTCTCGCTGGTGTGGCTCGCACTGGCGATCTTCACGTACGACAGCTTCCGTACGGCGCGGGCCGCACGCATCGCCAGGTCAGCCCGAACGCTCGACCACGTAGTCACATAGCGACAGGAAGGCGTCCCGGGCCGGGATGTCGGGAAGGTTGGAGATGTCGTCCCGCGCCCGGTTGACCCAGTCGTCCAGGTCGGCCTGGGCCCTGGCCATCGCCGGGTGCGCCCGCAGCAGGGTCAGCGCCTCTTCGACGTCCGCTTCCGGGACCGGTCCCGACAGCAGCTCCGACAGCCTGGAGGACGGGTCGTCGGCCAGCGCGTAGAGGACCGGCAGGGTCTTGACGCCCTCCCGCAGGTCGGTGCCCGGCGTCTTGCCCGACTCGGTGGACGTGGAGGCCACGTCCAGCAGGTCGTCGCCGAGCTGCCAGGCCACGCCGATCGCCTCGCAGGCCCGGCTGAGCCGCTCCTCGATCTCGGCGGGGGCACCGGACAGCAGCGCGCCGAAGCGGCCGGAGGCGGCGATCAGCGAGCCGGTCTTGTCCTCCAGCACGCTGATGTAGTGGACCACCGGGTCCTCGTCGGCGCGCGGGCCGACGGTCTCGCGGATCTGTCCCTGCACCAGGCGGGAGAACGTCTGCGCCTGGATCCGGATCAGCTCGGGGCCGAGGTCGGCGAGCAGGTCGGACGCCTGGGCGAACAGGTAGTCGCCGGTGAGGATGGCCACGGTGTTGTCCCACCGGGCGTTCGCCGACGGGGAGCCCCGGCGCACCGGGGCCTCGTCCATGACGTCGTCGTGGTAGAGAGAGCCGAGGTGGGTCAGCTCGATCACCACGGCGCCGGGCACCACGCCCGGCGCCGACGGGTCTCCGAACTGGGCGGCCAGCAGCACCATCAGCGTGCGGAAGCGCTTGCCACCGGCCTGGATGAGATGCTTGGACGCCTCCGTGACGAAGGCGTCCTCGCTCTCCACCGAGGTCCGCAGCAGCTTCTCGACGGCGGCCAGTCCGTTGGCCACATCCTGCGCCAACCGCTCATCCGCGATGGGAAGGTCAACCACGGGAGGCGCGGACATATAAATCCCCTATCTGATGAAAAGGCCGGCAGCGGCGTTGTGGGCGAGCTGGAGCACGGGCTCCGGGAACACCCCGACTCCTACCGTAACCAGCATCGCGATCGAGATGACCGCCACGGTCCCCGTGCTGGGGATCGCGATCGACGGTCCGTCCGCCGCCGGCTCGTTGAAGAACATCAGCACGATGACGCGGACGTAGAAGAACGCCGCGATCGCCGAGGCGACGACGCCCACCACGACCAGCCCGGTCATCCAGGCGCCCAGCGAGTCGCCGGCTTCCCTGCCGCTGGCCAGGGCCGCCGTGAACACGGCGTACTTGCCGAAGAAGCCGCTGGTCAGCGGGATTCCGGCGAAGGCCAGCAGGAAGAAGGCGAAGACTCCCGCCAGGATCGGCGCGCGCTTGCCCAGCCCGGCCCAGCGCGACAGGTGGTTCGCCTCGCCGCCGGGGTCGCGCACCAGCGTGACCACCGCGAACGCGCCCACGGTGGCCAGACCGTAGACCAGCAGGTAGAACAGGATCGCCTGCATCGAGATGGCGTTGCCCGCGGCCGTGCTGGACGTGGCCACCACACCCACCAGCAGGAAGCCGGCGTGCGCGATGGAGGAGTAGGCGAGCATCCGCTTGATGTCCGTCTGGGTGATCGCCAGGATCGAGCCGATGATCATCGTGAGCGCCGCGATGACCCAGATGACCGGCCGCCAGTTCCAGTCCAGGTTGCCCAGACCGGCCCAGAAGACCCGCAGCAGGGCGCCCACGGCCGCGACCAGCGTGCCGGAGGCCATCAGCGCGGTGATGGGCGTCGGCGCGCCCTGGTAGACGTCCGGCTTCCAGGCCTGGAACGGCGCGGCGCCGAGCTTGAACAGCAGGCCCACGGCGAGCAGCGAGAACCCGAGCAGCAGCAGCGGGTCGAGCAGCGCGCCCGTCGCCATGGCCTGGCTGATCCCGGCGAAGGAGACCGTGCCGGCGTAGCCGTAGATCATGGCGGTGCCGTACAGGAAGAACGCCGAGGAGAACGCGCCCAGCAGGAAGTACTTCATCGACGCCTCCTGCGACAGCAGGCGGCGACGGCGGGCCAGGCCGCACAGCAGGTACAGCGGCAGCGACATGACCTCAAGGCCGACGAACATCGTCAGCAGGTCGTTGGCGGCCGGGAAGAGCAGCATGCCGCCGATCGCGAACAGCGCGAGGGGGTAGACCTCGGTGTGCGCGCTGCCGGAGCGCTCGGCCTCTTCCTCGTCGGCGCTGCCGGGCACCGCGGCGGCCGAGGCGACGAAGTGACCCTCGTCGTTGATCAGCAGCACACAGACGAACGACAGGACGAGGATGACGCCCCAGATGAACAGCGACGGCCCGTCGACCGCGAGGGCGCCCATGGCGACCGGCGTGGTCGGCACGTCGCCGGAGACGACCTGCAGGATGACGAGGGCGAACGCGCCCGCGATGCTGAGCAGGGTGATGGGCACCTGCATCGCCTTGCGCAGATAGCGGGGCGCGAACGCCTCCACCAGTACGCCGACGATGGCGGCGCCGAAGATGAGCAGTAGCGGCGCCAGCGTGCCGTACTCGATCGTCGGCGCCACGATGGTGTTGTTCACTGACCGGCTCCCTTCTCAGCGATAGCCGGATTGTCCACGTGCACGTTGGTCAGCGTGCTGGTGACCGCTGGATTGATCACGTCGAGCAGCGGCTTGGGGTAGAACCCGAAGCCGATGACCAGAGCGATGAGCGGCGCCATCACCCAGATCTCCCGCGCGTTGAGGTCCTTGAACGCCTTGACCGGCTCGGCCGTGGGCCCGTTCAGGGTCCGCTGCACCATCCACAGGATGTAGACGGCGGCCAGGATGACGGCCGTCGCGGAGACGATCGCGGCCACCACGAACGCGCCCGACCCGGCGGCCGTGCTGGAGTAGGCGCCGATCATCACCATGAACTCGCTGACGAACGTCGACAGCCCCGGCAGCGACAGCCCGGCCAGGCCGGCGATCAGGAAGAAGCCGGCCAGCAGCGGAGCGACCTTCTGGACGCCCCCGTAGTCGGCGATGTGCGGCGAGCCGCGCCTGGCGATGAGGAACCCGGCGGCCAGGAACAGCGCGCCGGTGGCGAAGCCGTGGTTGACCATGTAGAGCGTCGCGCCGGCCTGGGAGACCTGCGACATGGCGAACACGCCCAGCACGATGAAGCCGAAGTGCGAGATCGACGTGTAGGCGATCAGGCGCTTCATGTCCGTCTGCCCGATGGCCACGATCGCGCCGTAGATGATGCTGATCACCGCGAGCACCACGATCGGCATCGTGAACGCCTTGGCCGCGTCGGGGAACAGCTCCAGGCAGAAGCGGAGCATGCCGAACGTGCCGACCTTGTCGAGCACGCCCACGAGCAGGACGGCGGCGCCCGCCGGAGCCTGCGCGGCCGCGTCGGGCAGCCAGGTGTGCACCGGCCAGAGCGGCGCCTTGATCGCGAAGGCGATGAAGAAGCCGGCGAACAGCCACTTCTGCGTGGCCGGGTCCTGGATGACCCCGACGAGCTCGGGGAACATGAACGTCTGCTTGCCCGCGATGACGTAGAGCCCGATGACCGCGACCAGCATGAGCAGGCCGCCGAACAGGGAGTACAGCAGGAACTTGACGGCCGCGTAGGACCGCTGGGCACCGCCGTACGACCCGATCATGAAGTACATCGGGATCAGCATGGCTTCGAAGAAGACGTAGAACAGGAAGATGTCGGTCGCCGCGAAGACGCCGATCATCATCGCTTCGAGCACCAGCAGCAGCGAGAAGTACGTCTTCACCGACCGCTTGGGCGCGACCACGGTGCCGTCGGCGGTCTTGACGCCGTCGGCGTCGTGCCAGGAGGCGAGCACCACGATCGGCACCAGCACCGCCGACAGGGCGATCAGCACCAGCGCCACACCGTCGACGCCGACGCCGAAGTGCACCCCGAAGGTCGGGATCCAGTCGTACGTCGCCTTGAACTTGAACCTGTCGCCGGCCGCGCCGGGGAACTGGAACGCCATCACCAGCGTGAGCGCCAGGACCACCAGCGAGACCGCCAGGGTGACCTGCTTGGCCAGCTTGTCGCCGCCCTTGGGGAGCAGGGCCACCACGATGGCGCCCAGCACGGGCACCGCCATGATGATCGGGAGCCAGAGTTCCGACATCAGATGTTCCCAACGAGGAGCAGGGCGCCGGTCACCAGGGCGGCACCGATCAGGATGGACAGCGCGTACGTTCGGGCGAAGCCCGTCTGGAGCCGTCGCAGGCGCCCTGAGCTCCCGCCGATGCCCGCGGCCAGGCCGTTGACCAGCCCGTCGATGCCCCGGTTGTCGAAGTAGACGGCGAAGCGGGTCAGCCACTGGCCGGGGCGCATGAGCAGCGACTCGTTGATCGCGTCGCCGTACAGGTCACGCCGGGCGAACGTGGTGAGGAACGAGCCGCGCGGCTGCACGGCGGGCACCGGAGCGCGGCCGTACTTGAACCAGGCGAAGGCGGTGCCGGCCGCGACCAGCACCAGCGTGGACAGGCCCACGGTGGTGGTGCTGAAGACGTGGAACTCAGGCCGGTGCTCCGGCACGCCCACGGCCGGAGCCAGGAAGTCCATCAGCCGGTTGTTCATGATGAGGAAGTAGCCGAGGCCGATCGAGCCGATGGACAGCAGGATCAGCGGCACGGTCATCACCGCGGGCGACTCGTGCGGATGGGCGTCCTTCTCCCAGCGCTTCTCGCCGAAGAACGTCATGAAGATCATGCGCGACATGTAGAAGCCGGTGATGCCCGCGCCGAGGACGGCCAGCCAGCCCATCCAGGCGCCGTGCTCCATGGCCGTCTCGATGATCCCGTCCTTGGTGTAGAAACCGGACAGGAACGGGAAGCCGATGATGGCCAGGTAGCCGACGATGAACGTGGCGAACGTGATCGGCATGTACTTGCGGAGACCGCCGTACTTGCGCATGTTCACCTCGTCGTTCATGCCGTGCATGACCGAGCCGGCGCCGAGGAACATGTCGGCCTTGAAGAAGCCGTGCGCGATGAGGTGCGCGATGGCGAAGGCGTAACCCGCCGGGCCGAGGGCCGCGCCGAGCATCATGTAACCGATCTGCGACATCGTCGAGCCGGCCAGGCCCTTCTTGATGTCGTCCTTGGCACAACCGATGATCGCACCGGCGAGCAGCGTGACGACACCGACGATGGCGACGACCAGCGAGGCGACGCTGGAGGCCTCGAAGAACAGCCCCGAGCGGACCACCAGGTAGACGCCGGCGGTGACCATGGTCGCGGCGTGGATGAGGGCGGAGACCGGGGTCGGGCCCTCCATCGCGTCCAGCAGCCAGGACTGCAGCGGGACCTGGGCGGACTTGCCGCAGGCGCCGAGGAGCAGCAGCAGGCCGATGGCGGTGATGGCGCCCGGCGAGACCGCCGACTGCTCCAGCACCGCGGGGGTGAGCTCGCTGTAGTTCAGCGTGCTGAACGTGGTCCAGATGATGAACATGCCGACCAGCAGGCCGAGGTCGCCGACGCGGTTGACGACGAACGCCTTCTTGGCGGCGACCGCGGCCGACGGCTTGAACTGCCAGAAGCCGATCAGCAGGTAGGACGCCAGGCCGACGCCCTCCCAGCCGATGAACAGCCCGACGTAGTTGTCGGACAGCACCAGCAGGAGCATCGCGGCGACGAACAGGTTCAGGTAGGCGAAGAACCGGCGCCGGTCCGGGTCGTGCGACATGTAGCCGATCGAGTAGATGTGGATCAACGATCCGACACCCGTGATCAGCAGCGCGAAGCTGATCGACAACGGGTCGATCAGCAGGCCCATGTCCACCATGCCCGGGATGAACTCGTACAGGTGCACGGCCTGCCGGCGCTCAGCCTCCCCGAGTCCGAGCAGCTCGACGAACGCCAGCACCGCCACGACGAACGAGGCGAGGGACATGGCCACGCCCAGCAGATGGCCCCACCGGTCGGTGCGGCGGTTGAGCACCAGCAGGATGAGCGCCCCCAGCAACGGGAGCACGATCATCAGCCAGGACAACCCGATCGCGCCACCAGCGGTGTGCTGGATGATCTCAGCAGGAGATTCCACCAGTCACCTCTTAGTACTTCAGCAGGTTGACGTCGTCGACCGACGCTGACCTGCGGGTTCGGAAGATCGTCACGATGATTGCCAGGCCTACCACGACCTCGGCCGCGGCCACCACCATCACGAAGAACGCGATGATCTGACCTTCGAGGTTGCCCACCTGCCTGGCGAAGGTGACGAACGCGAGGTTGCAGGCGTTGAGCATGAGCTCGACGCACATGAACACCACGATCGCGTTGCGCCTGGTCAGCACGCCGATCGCGCCGATGGCGAACAGCAGGCCGGACAGGATGAGGTAATGCGTGGTCACTTGGACTCCTCCTCGGCCCTGTGCTTGATGGCCTCGGCGAGCTTGGGATCCTCAGGGAGGAGCCCCCGCTCCACGTCGTACCGCGCGATGTAGCGGTTGACCGAGGATTCGGCGACCGAGCCGTCCGGCAGCAGCGCCGGCATGTCGATGGCGTTGTTGCGGGCGTAGGTGCCGGGGCCGGGCAGCGGCGACGGCCGGTCGCCCAGGAACCTGGCGCGGGACTGCTCCTTCTGCGTGACCTTCTTCTCCTCGCGCTCCCGGTGCGCCAGCACCATCGCGCCGAGCGCGGCGGTGATGAGCAGCGCCGAGGTGATCTCGAACGCGAAGACGTACTTGGTGAACAGCAGCAGCGCGATGGAGCGGATGTAGCCGCCCTGCGCCGTGGCCGCCGCCAGGCCCGCCTGGCTGGAGAAGACCGCGTTGCCCACGGCCAGCACGATCAGCGCCGCGAAGCCGAGACCGGCGATCGCCGCCCAGAACCGCTGTCCCCTGAGCGTCTCGACCAGCGAGTCGGAGGAGTCGACGCCGACCAGCATGAGCACGAACAGGAACAGCATCATGACGGCGCCGGTGTAGACGATGATCTGCACGGCGGCCAGGAAGGGCGCTTCCTGCACGGCGTAGAGGACCGCGAGGCAGAGCATCACGGTGCCGAGCATCAGCGCCGAGTAGACGGCCTTCCGGTTGAAGACCATGCCGAGCGCCGCGCCGACGGAAATGACGGCGAGCACCCAGAAAGTGATGGTCTCACCCATTGGTCCGTCCCAGCCGGTAGTAGTCCTCTTCGGTCTCACCGAGCCGCATCGGGTGCGGAGGCTGCTCCATCCCCTGGGTCAGCGGCGCGAGCAGCATCTCCTTGGTGTAGATGAGGCTCTCGCGGTTGCTGTCGGCGAGCTCGTACTCGTTGGTCATGGTGAGCGCGCGAGTCGGACAGGCCTCGATGCACAGGCCGCACAGGATGCACCGCAGATAGTTGATCTGGTAGGTGCGTCCGTACCGCTCCCCCGGAGAGAAGCGCTCGTCGTCGCTGTTGTCCCCGCCCTCCACGTAGATGGCGTCGGCCGGGCACGCCCAGGCGCACAGCTCGCAGCCGATGCACTTCTCCAACCCGTCGGGCCAGCGGTTGAGCTGGTGCCGCCCGTGGAAGCGAGGGGCCGTCGGCCTCTTCTCCTCCGGATAGTTGGTCGTGACGGGCTTTTTGAACATCGTATGGAAGGTGACCCCGAAGCCTTTGACGGGGTTCAGCCAATCAGTTAGTCCCACTGGGAATCTCCTTGTGCTGCACCCCGTGGTAGTGCGGCAGATCGAGCGGCGGCACAGGGAAGCCGCCTGCCGTCGGCTCGTTGGACAGCTCCTCGAACTCGGCTTCGACCTCCGCCTTCCTGGCTTCCTTGCGTCGCTGGTTGACGGTGTCGAACCGCATCCAGATGGCCAGCGCGCCGATGACGACGACCACGCCGAGCCCGGCGGAGATGTACAGGTCGCCCTCGAATGTCCCGTTGTTGACGAACAGGACGTTGCGCACCGCGGCGACGAGCAGGATCCACGCCAGGTTGACCGGGATCAGGACCTTCCAGCCCAGCGACATCAGCTGGTCGTAGCGGACCCGCGGCAGAGACGCGCGCACCCACACGATGAAGCAGAACGTCAGCACGAACTTGATGAAGAACCAGAGCACCGGCCAGTAGCCGACGTTGGCACCCTCCCACAACGAGATCGGGAAGGGCGCCCGCCAGCCGCCGAGGAACAGCGTGACGGCGATGCCGCTGGCGGTGAAGGTGTGGATGTACTCGGCCATCATGATCACGGCGAACTTCAGCGACGAGGAGTATTCCGTCTGGAAGCCGCCGACCAGCTCGCCCTCACCCTCGGGCAGGTCGAACGGGATGCGCGCGGCCTCGCCGAACATGCAGACCACGTAGACCAGGAACGACGGCAGGAGCAGCACCGCGAACCAGGTCGTCTCCTGCGCCGCGACGATCTCCGACGTGGACAGCGTCCCGGCGAACAGGAAGACGGCCACGAACGACAGACCCATCGCGATCTCGTACGAGACCACCTGCGCCGCCGACCGCAGACCGCCGAGCAGCGCGTACGGCGAGCGCGAGGACCAGCCGGCGAGCACCACGCCGTAGACCGAGACGGCGCCCATGGCCAGCATGAACAGCACGGCCACCGGCAGGTCCACGAGCTGCAGCGGCGTCTGCACGCCGAACAGGTTGACCACCGGCCCGAACGGCACGATGGAGAAGGCCAGGAAGGCCGGCACCACCATGATGATCGGGGCCAGCAGGTAGAGAACCTTGTCCACGGTGTTCGGGTACAGGTCCTCCTTCAGGCCCATCTTGATGCCGTCGGCCACGGACTGCAGGAGGCCGAACTTGCCGGCCCGGTTGGGGCCGTAGCGATTCTGCATCCTGGAGATGAGCTTGCGCTCGAACCAGACGCCGAACAGCACGCTCAGCATCACGAAGACGAACAGCATCACGGCCTTGACGATGGTGATCCAGAGCGGATCCTTGCCGAAGTCGGCAAGATCGGCCGCGAGAACGGTTTTCATCATGAGGCGCTCCCGATCGTGACGATGTCGCCCGACACGGCGCCGAGATCGCGCGTGACCGAGCAGCCGCCCGAGTTCGACGGCACCCAGACCACCCGGTCCGGCAGGTCGGCGATGCGGACGGGCAGCGTGACCGCCTGCGGCCCGGCACCGCCGACGACGAGCTTGTCGCCGTCCACGACGCCGATCTCCACCGCGGTGCCCGCCGAGACCAGCGCCTCGGCGGCGCGGGCGGTGCCCGCGAGGTAGGGCTCGCCGTCCTGCAGCCGGCCCTCGTCGAGGAGCAGGTGCCAGGTGGCCAGCAGCGCCTGTCCGGCGGCGGGCGCGGGCCTGGTGCGGCTGCCCGTGCTGGGCGCCGCGACGCGGGTGCCGCGCCAGGAGCCCAGCGACGACAGCTCGCGCCGGGCGGCCTTGGCGTCGGGCAGGCCCAGGTGCAGGTCCATCCGGTCGGCCAGGTCGCCGATCACGGCCAGGTCGCTCCGCAGGCCGGGCACCTTGATCGGCGCCTCGAACGAGCGGCCCCTGCCCTCCCAGTTGACGAACGTGCCGCCCTTCTCCTGCACGGTGGCCACCGGCAGGACCACGTCGGCCCGGTCGGTGACGGCGCTCGCGCGGGTCTCCAGGCTGACGATGAACGGGGTGTTCTCCAGCGCGGTCAGCGCCGCCGCGGGATCGGCCAGGTCGTACGGGTCGACGCCGGCCACGACCAGCGCGTCGAGCTCGCCGTCGAGGGCGGCGGCGAGCATGCCCGTGGTGTCGCGGCCCGGCGTGGCGGGCAGCGAGGCCACGTTCCACACCCGGGCGACCTCCGCCCTGGCGCTCTCGTCGTCGACCGGGCGGCCGATCGGCAGCAGGTTGGGCAGCGCACCGGCCTCCAGGGCGCCGCGCTCACCGGCCCGGCGCGGGATCCAGGCGAGCCGGGCGCCCGAGGCGGCGCTCAGCCGCGACAGGGCGGACAGCGCGCCGGGCACGGCGGCCAGCCGCTCGCCCGCGAGCACGATCGTGCCCTCGGCCAGCGTGCCGACCAGCTCGCCGATCGCCTCGGCCTCCGCGCCCGGCGCGGTGTGGATGAGCGTGGCGCCCATCTTCACCAGGCCCGGCGTGGCGAACGGGGCGATCGCCGCGACCTTGAGCCCTCGCTTCAGCCACGCCTTGCGCAGGCGCAGGAAGACGATGGGCGACTCCTCCTCGGGCTCGAACCCGACGAGCAGCACCGCGGGCGCGCTCTCCAGGTCGGCGTAGGAGATCTCGATGCCCTTGCCGGCGACCTCGTGGGCCAGGAAGGCGGCCTCCTCGGCGGAGTGCGGCCTGGCCCGGAAGTCGATGTCGTTGCCGCCGAGCGCGAGCCGGGCGAACTTGGCGTAGGCGTAGGCGTCCTCGACCGTGACCCGGCCGCCGACCAGCACGCCGGCCTTCCCACGGGCGGCGGCCAGGCCCTGGGCGGCGACGCTGAGCGCCTCCGGCCAGGACGCGGGCTCCAGCACCCCGTCGGCGTTGCGGACCAGCGGCGTCTTGAGCCGGTCGGGCTGCGTGGCGTAGGTGAACGCCCAGCGGCCCTTGTCGCAGTTCCACTCCTCGTTGACCTGCGGGTCGTTGCCCGCCAGCCGGCGGGTGACCCGGCCGCGCCGGTGGTCGGTGCGCTGCGCGCAGCCCGAGGCGCAGTGCTCGCACGCGCTCGGCGTGGACACCAGGTCGAACGGGCGGGCCCGGAACCGGTAGGCGGCGCCGGTCAGCGCGCCCACCGGGCAGATCTGCACCGTGTTGCCGGAGAAGTAGGACTGGAACGGCTCGCCGTCGGCCACCCCGACCTGCTCCTTGGCGCCGCGCTCGAAGAACTCGATGAACGGGTCGCCGGCGATCTGGTCGGAGAAGCGGATGCACCGCGCGCACTGCACACAGCGCTCGCGGTCGAGCAGCACCTGGGTGGACAGGGGCAGCGGCTTGGGGAAGGTGCGCTTCTGCTCCTGGAAGCGGGACTCGCCCTGGCCGTTGGACATGGCCTGGTTCTGCAGGGGGCACTCGCCGCCCTTGTCGCAGACCGGGCAGTCCAGCGGGTGGTTGATCAGCAGGAACTCCATCGCCGCGCGCTGCGCCTTCTCGGCGACCGGCGAGGTGAGCTGGGTCTGCACGACCATGCCCTCGGCGACCTCGATCGCGCACGACGGCTGCGGCTTGGGAAAGCCGCGGCCGTTGCCGGCGTCGGGGATGTCGACCAGGCACTGACGGCAGTTGGCCGCCGGGTCGAGCAGCGGGTGGTCACAGAACCTGGGGATCTGGATGCCCATCAGCTCGGCGGCCCTGATGATCAGGGTGCCCTTGGGGACGCTGACCTGGAACCCGTCGATCGTTAGGGTCACCAGGTTGGTCTCTACAGCGGTTGTGGTCACTGGTCACCCCACACAGTGGACTTCTTCGCGTCGAACGGACAGCCGCCGATCTCGAAGTGTTTGAGGTATTCCTCGCGGAAGTACTTCACCGAGGAGTGGATGGGGCTGGTCGCCCCGTCGCCGAGCGCGCAGAACGAGCGGCCCAGGATGTTGTCCGCGATGTCGGTGATCGTGGACAGGTCCTCCTCGGAGCCCTGGCCGGCCTCCAGGCGCTTGAGCACCTGCTTGAGCCAGTAGGTGCCCTCGCGGCACGGCGTGCACTTGCCGCACGACTCGTGGGCGTAGAACTCGGTCCAGCGCAGCACCGTACGGACCACGCAGGTGGTCTCGTCGAAGATCTGCAGCGCCCGGGTGCCGAGCATGGAGCCCTTGGCGCCCACGCCCTCGAAGTCGAGCGGCACGTCGAGGTGCTCGTCGGTGAAGATCGGCGTGGACGAGCCGCCGGGGGTCCAGAACTTGATCTGGTGCCCCGCCCGGATCCCGCCCGCCATGTCGAGCAGTTCGCGCAGGGTGATCCCGAGCGGCGCTTCGTACTGGCCGGGCCTGGTGACGTGGCCGCTCAGCGAGAAGATGCCGAAGCCCTTGGACTTCTCCGTCCCCATCCCGGCGAACCAGTCGGCCCCGTTGGCGATGATGGAGGGAACACTGGCCACAGATTCCACGTTGTTCACAACAGTAGGTGAGGCGTAAAGCCCCGCCACGGCCGGGAACGGGGGCTTGAGACGCGGTTGACCTCTGAAGCCCTCCAGCGAGTCGAGCAGCGCCGTCTCCTCGCCACAGATGTAGGCGCCCGCGCCGCTGTGCACGACCAGCTCCAGGTCATAGCCGGAGCCGAAGACGTCGGTGCCCAGATAACCCTTGGCGTACGCCTCACGCACGGCCGCGTGCAGCCGCCGGATGACGTGCACCACCTCGCCGCGTACGTAGATGAAGGCGTGGTTGGCCCGGATCGCGAAGGCCGTGATGATGACGCCCTCGATCAGCGAGTGCGGGTTGGCCATCATGAGCGGGATGTCCTTGCAGGTGCCCGGCTCCGACTCGTCGGCGTTGACCACGAGATAGTGCGGCTTGCCGTCGCCCTGGGGGATGAACCCCCACTTCATGCCCGTCGGGAAGCCGGCGCCGCCACGGCCGCGCAGGCCCGAGTCCTTGACGGCCTGGATGACGGCGTCGGGGTCCATGCCCAGCGCCTTCTTGGCCGCCTCGTACGGCCCGTAGCCGTCGAGGGTGAAAGAGTTGGCCTGGTCCCAGTTGGCGGTCAGGACCGGGGTAAGGGTAGTCGTCATGCCTCGGGGGCCTTCCATCCATGGGCCTTGGCGACCTTGAGACCCTCGAGTGAGGGCCCGGCCGCCGAGGGGCCGTCGCCCGCCAGCTCGTCGGGCAGCCCGGCCAGGACGCGCGAGGCGTCCTTGAACGAGCAGAGCTTCTTCGGCCCACGGGTGGGCCGCACGTCCTTGCCGTCCCGCAGGTCGTCGACGAGCTGCTTGGCCGAGTCAGGCGTCTGGTTGTCGAAGAACTCCCAGTTGACCATCATGACCGGGGCGAAGTCGCAGGCCGCGTTGCACTCCAGGCGCTCCAGCGAGACCTTGCCGTCGGAGGTGGTCTCCTCGTGGCCGACCCCGACGTGCTCGGAGAGCTGCTCCCAGATCTCGTCGCCGCCCATGACGGCGCAGAGCGCGTTGATGCAGACGCCGACGTGATATTCCCCGGCGGGCCTGCGCTTGTACATGGTGTAGAAGGTCGACACGCCGACGACCTCGGCCTTGCTCAGGCCGAGCAGCTGCGCGCAGAACTCGTGTCCGTCGTCGGAGACGTAACCGTCCTCGGACTGCACCAGGTGCAGCAGCGGCAGGAGCGCCGACCGCGTCTTCGGGTAACGGCCGATGATCTCCTTGGCGTCGCGTTCGAGACGCTCCCGGACTTCCGGTGAATACGTCACCGATCCACACCTCCCATGACGGGGTCGATAGATGCCACCGCGGCGATCACGTCGGCGACCTGGCCGCCCTCCGCCATGGCGGGGAAGGCCTGCAGGTTGTTGAACGACGGCTCGCGGAAGTGGAAACGGTAGGGCTTGGTGCCGCCGTCGCTGATGACGTGCGCGCCGAGCTCGCCCTTGGGCGACTCGATCGGCACGTAGACCTGGCCGGCGGGCACGCGGAAGCCCTCGGTCACCAGCTTGAAGTGGTGGATGAGGGCCTCCATGGAGCTGCCCATGATGTGCGCGATGTGGTCGGGCGAGTTGCCGAAGCCGTCAGGGCCGAGCGCGAGCTGCGCGGGCCAGCCGATCTTCTTGTCCTCGATCATCACCGGGTCGCCCTTGAGCGGTCCGGCGATGCGGTCGAGCGCCTGCTCGACGATCTTGAGGGACTCCTCCATCTCCTGCATGCGCACCAGGTAGCGGGAGTAGACGTCACAGCCGCGCTCGGTGGGCACGTCGAAGTCGTAGGTCTCGTAGCCGCAGTAGGGCTGCGACTTGCGCAGGTCCCACGGCAGTCCCGCGGAGCGCAGGATGGGCCCGGTGATGCCGAGCGCCATGCAGCCGGTCAGGTCGAGGTAGGCGACGTCCTTGGTGCGGCCGACGAAGACGGGGTTCTCGTCGAGCAGCTTGCGGATGTCCTTGATGCGCTTGGGCATCTCCTTGAGGAACTCGCCGACCTTGTCGACCGCGCCCGCGGGCAGGTCGACGCTCACGCCGCCCGGCCGTACGTAGGCGTGGTTCATGCGCAGACCGGTGATGTACTCGAACAGGTCCATGATCATCTCGCGATCGCGGTACCCGAACAGGAACGGCGTGGTCGCGCCCAGCTCCATGCCGAAGGTGCCCATCGCGACCAGGTGCGAGGCGATCCGGTTGAGCTCCATCATCATGACCCGGATGGCCTGCGCCCGGTCCGGGATCCGATCCTCGATGCCGAGCAGTTTCTCCACGCCGAGGCAGTAGGCCGTCTCGTTGAAGATCGGGGACAGGTAGTCCATCCGGGTGACGAACGTGGTCCCCTGGGTCCACGTCCGGTATTCCATGTTCTTCTCGATGCCGGTGTGCAGGTAGCCGATGACGCCGCGCGCCTCGGTGACCGTCTCACCGTCGAGGGTCAGTACCAGCCGCAGCACGCCGTGCGTGGACGGGTGCTGCGGGCCCATGTTGATGACCAGGCGCTCGTCGTCGGAGTCGCGGACCGCGCCGACGACCTCGTCCCAGTCCGCGCCGTTGACCGAATAGACCTTGCCCTCGGTCGCCTCGTCGTATGCGGTGCTCACGAGTAAGACCTCCTTTGGTCCGGAGCGGGGATCGTCGCGCCGCGGTACTCGACCGGGATGCCGCCCAGCGGGTAGTCCTTGCGCTGCGGGTGGCCGTCCCAGTCGTCCGGCATCATGATCCGCGTCAGCCCGGGGTGCCCGTCGAAGACGATCCCGAAGAAGTCGTACGCCTCACGCTCGTGCCAGTCGTTGGCCGGGTAGACGCCGACGGTGGACGGGATGTGCGGATCGGCGTCCGGGCAGCTCGTCTCGACGCGCACGCGGCGGTTGTGGGTGAGGGAGCACAGGTGGATGACCGAGTGCAGCTCCTCGCCCGCCAGGTGCGGGTAGTGGACGCCGGAGACGCCGAGCGAGAGCTCGAAGCGCAGCGCCGGGTCGTCCCGCAGCTTCTGGCACACCTCGACCAGCCGCTCCCGCCTGACGTGCAGGGTGAGCTCGCCGCGGTCGACGACCACGCGCTCGATGGCGTCGTCGAGGCCGAGGGCGTCCACGATCTCGTCGAAGTAGCCGCCGTACGGGCGCGGGGTGGACAGTTGCGGCGCCCGGCGTACGACGAGGCCGCCGTAGCCGGAGGTGTCGCCGCTGTCCTGGACCCCGAACATGCCATGCCTGACGACGGGCGGCTCGGTCACCGGGGTCTGCGCGACCTCGGGCACCTCGGCGCCGGGGACCTCGGGAAGGTTGTCAGGGGAGGTCACTTGGCGGCCCCTTGGTCGATCAGCGGCAGCGTGCGCAGCGCCTGCAGTTCGAGCTCCTCGACCTGCTTGGCGCGGTGCGCGCCGAACTTCGTGTTCTGGATCTTGTCGTGCAGCTTGACGATCGCGTCGATGAGCATCTCCGGCCGCGGCGGGCAGCCGGGCAGGTAGATGTCGACGGGCACGACGTGGTCGACGCCCTGAACGATCGCGTAGTTGTTGAACATGCCGCCGCTGGAGGCGCACACGCCCATGGCGATGACCCACTTGGGCTCGGCCATCTGGTCGTAGATCTGCCGCAGGACGGGAGCCATCTTCTGCGACACGCG
The DNA here is from genome assembly GCF_035920485.1 of Nonomuraea glycinis. GTDB lineage: Bacteria > Actinomycetota > Actinomycetes > Streptosporangiales > Streptosporangiaceae > Nonomuraea > Nonomuraea glycinis. The sequence goes on along the minus strand of NZ_CP109166.1, from coordinate 3,466,174 downwards.
ACCGGCGACGATCATGAGGTCGGCCTGGCGAGGAGACGCCGAAGCGCGCTCCATGCCGAAGCGCGCCAGGTCGTAGTGCGGGCCACCGGTGGCCATCAACTCGATGGCGCAACAGGCGAGCCCGAACGTGGCCGGCCATACGGAGTTCTTGCGCGCCCAGCCCGCGGCCTGCTCGACCGTGCTGAGGATGAACCCGCTGGGGAGTTTCTCTTCAAGTCCCATTTTCAGTCCCAGTCCAGACCCTTGCGGCGCCACACGTAGGCGTAGGCGGCGAGCACGGTGGCGATGAACAGCAGCATCTCGACGAGCGCGAACACCCCGAGGCCCGAGGAGATCACGCTGCCCGCGTCGTTGGTGAGCGGGGCGAAGGAGACCGCCCACGGGTAAAGGAAGATGATCTCGATGTCGAACACGATGAAGAGCATCGCGGTGATCATGTATTTGAGCGGGAACCGTCCGCCACCGACAGGCTGGGGCGTCGGCTCGATGCCGCATTCGTAGGCGTCGAGCTTGGCGCGGTTCCAGCGCTTGGGACCGGTGAAGGGAGCGATGGCGACCGAGAAGATCGCGAAGCCCCCCGCGAGAACGGCGAGCACCAGGATGGGCACGTAAAGGTCCATCGCTACACCTCCTCTGGAGTCGCCACGCGCGCGGGCGCGCAGCCTGATCTATGTGTTTGCCGGGTGAGTGTGGGATTCATGCTCGTGGCGCGACCTTCGAGAGTGCGTTGATGATCTGGTCCGACGCATCGCCTCGCCGGTCGGTGAGATTACCAAGGAGTTTGAGCGCGAAGCGCATCAGCCTCGGATGGGGCAATCCATGCCTGGTGCCGAAGCTCATCACACCCGGCTTCCCGATTGCCTCCACGAACAACCTGCCCAGCGTGAAATACCCGCCGTAGGCGTCCTTCAGGGTCTGCGGGTAGGTCCGCAGGATCCGCTCCCGCTGCGCGGGGGTGGTGCCCTTGAGGGCCTTGGCGACGACCTCGGCGGCGATCTCGCCGGTCTCCAGAGCGTAGGCGATGCCTTCGCCGTTGAACGGGTTGATCGATCCACCGGAGTCGCCGGCGAGCAGAAGGCCGCGGGTGTAGTGCGGCTGCCGGTTGAAGGCCATCGGGAGCGCGGCGCCGCGGATGGGCGCCGTCATGTTCTCCTCGGTGAAACCCCACTCGGCGGGCATCGACCGGCACCAGCGCATCAGCAGGTCGCGATAGTCGATGTTCTTGAAGTAAGAGCTGGTGTTGAGCAGGCCGAGCCCGACGTTGGCGGTGCCGTCGCCGACCCCGAACACCCACCCGTAGCCGGGCAGCAACGTCTCCTCGTCCCACAGCTCCAGCCAGGTCTCGAGGTAGTCGTCGTCGTGCCGCGGGCTCTCGAAGTAGGTGCGCACCGCCACGCCCATCGGGCGGTCCTCGCGCTTGTGCAGGCCCATGCCGAGGGCCAGCCGGGTGCTGTTGCCGTCGGCGGCCACCACCAGGCGGGCACGGTAGGAGGCGCCGTCCTTGGTGGTCACGCCCACGATGTGGCCGCTGCGGTCGTCGAGGATCGGGCCGGTGACGGTGACGCCCTCCATGAGGCGCGCCCCGGCCCGCACCGCCGTCGCGGCGACGATCTCGTCGAAGTCCTTGCGGGTGCGTACGAGCCCGAAGTCGGGGAAGCGCTCCAGCTGGGGCCAGTCGAGCTCGAAGCGGAGGCCGCCGCCGACGACCCGCAGGCCCTTGTTGCGGACCCAGCCGGGCGCGTCGATGTCGACGCCCATGTTCATCAGTTGCTTGACCGCGCGCGGGGTCAGGCCGTCGCCGCACACCTTTTCCCTGGGGAAGCGGGTCTTCTCCAGAAGCAGCACGTCGAGCCCGGACCGAGCGAGGTGGAAAGCCGTGGCGGAACCTGCGGGACCGGCGCCGACGACGATGACGTCGGCGTCAGCCTGAATGGCTGCTGGCACGGTCACTGGACTGTCCTGTCCCTACACACTCGAAGGCACGGGGTGGGTTCGCCTTCGTTCCTTTGTGAACCCCTTCACAAACTGTTCGGGCCGAAGTCTAACCCTTTTCGTGCACAAAGTGGCAGCCGGGGGGCCGTCACGCGCTAGTAGATCACGCCGGCCCTCACCCTTTCGAGAGCACCGGCTTGAACCCCCGGTGCATCGCCACGATCCCCATCGTCAGGTTGCGCCAGGCGACCCGCTCCCAGCCGGCCCGCTGGATGACGCCGGCCAGCGTCGCCTGGTCCGGCCAGTCCCTGATCGACTCGGCGAGATATTCGTAGGAGTCGTCGTTGGAGCCGAACATCCCGGCCACCTTCGGCAGCATCTTCATCAGATATTCGCGGTAGACCAGGTCGAAGGCGTCGACGGTCACGTGCGAGAACTCCAGGATCACCAGCCGCCCGCCGGGCCTGGTCACCCTGAGCATCTCGCGCAGCGCCTGCGCGGTGTCGTGCACGTTGCGCAGCGCCACCGAGATGGTCACCGCGTCGAAGACCTCGTCGGCGAACGGCAGCCGCAGCGCGTCACCCGCGATGAACGGCACGCCCGCGCCCGTCAGCGCGTTGCCGCCATGCCGCCGCACCCCCGTGCGCAGCATGCCGAGCGAGAAGTCGGAGGCGATCGCCCGGGCGCCCAAGGCGGTGAAGGAGTCGGTGGAGGTGCCGGTGCCCGCACCGAGGTCGAGCACGATCTCGCCGGGCCCCGCGTCGACGGCCGCGGCCACGGCCTTGCGCCACAGCCGGACCTGCCCGAGGGAGATCACATCATTGACCAAATCGTAACGCCGGGCCGTGCGATCGAACATCGCGGCGACCTCGTCCGGCTGCTTGTCCAACTGAGCGCGCGTCATCCCTCAAGAGTATGGCTATCCCGACAATCAACGGAAAGTAGCAGCACGGCTACTTTCCGTCTGCTAGAAATTGGCGAATGCTTGCCCGAGCCGCCCTTGCGGCGATCATCGCTGCGGCCCCCACCGCGCACACCCGCGTGGTCTCGGCCGACCCCGTCGACAACACCCCTCACGTGCTCGACGGCATCGTGAACGCCATCGCCCTGGTCGGTGGCACCGTCGTGGTCGGTGGCTCGTTCACCGCCGTCGCCGACTCGACCAAGAAGACCACCTACGCGCGCGAGAACCTGTTCGCCTACGACCTGGCCACCGGGCGCGTGCTGCCCGGCTTCGCCCCCAGCGTGCGCGGCCCGGTGCACAGCCTGGCCGCAGGCGATTCCGGCACCGTCTATGTCGGCGGCGACTTCTACTCCATCGACCGCCACCGGAGTGCCGCACTGGCGCGCCTCAGCGTGTCCACCGGACAGCCGGTGGCCTCGTTCGCGCCGCGGATCGCCGGTGGCGCGGTCACCGCACTGGCCCGGCGCGGCGCCGACCTCTACGTCGGCGGCGACTTCACCGAGCCGCGCGTCGCGCTGGCCGGCCTGAACGCCACGACAGGCGCCCCGGACCCCGGCTTCACGATCACGCCGGGCGGGTCGCTGACCAGGCAGGTGCGGGTGCACGCCCTCGCCGCCACGGCGAACCGGCTCCTGGTCGACGGCAGTTTCACCACCCTCGCCGGGCACTCCAGGCCACAACTCGGGCTGATCGACATCGCCGGCCGTACGGCCAAGCTCGCGAACTGGCACAGCGACGCCTACGCGAAAAAGTGCAAGGACACCTTTCCCTACTACGTACGCGGCCTGGACTTCTCACCCGACGGCCGTTATTTCGTGGTCGTCACCACCGGCGGGCCGCGCAGTGGCATGTGCGACAGCGCGGCCAGGTTCGAGACCTATGCGAGCGGCCAGGGCATCAAACCGACCTGGATCAACAGGACGGGCGGTGACTCGCTGTACGCGGTGTCGGTGACGGGCAGCGCGGTCTACGTAGGCGGTCATCAGCGCTGGCTGAACAACCCGCTGGGCCGCGACTCGGCCGGTCCAGGTGCGGTGCCGCGCGAGGGCATCGGCGCCATTCATCCGCACACGGGAAAGGCGCTGAGTTGGAATCCCGGCCGGGAGCGCGGGATCGGCGTGAAGGCCTTTCTGGCCCACAGCGGCGGACTACTTGTCGGTAGCGACACGACCCGACTCGGACGGGAGTACCATGCCCGGATTGGCATGTTCCCTCTGCCCTAGTCGCCCTGCGGCTTCGGGTGGTCGATCTTGTCGCTGATGCGCGCGCTCATGGCATCGCGCTGTTTCGACAGCAGGACGTAGCTCGCGACTCCGCTGATCACGAATGAAAGAATGATCAGCAACAGAGGGTTAGCAAGCCCGAGCAGCCACAGCACCCCCAGGGTTACAAGAAACAGACCGATCCGCGACATGGTGTAAACGAGAACAGGACGCACAGGTCGAGATTACTCGCCCAGGGCATCCGGTCGCTCTTCGCATCGGGCGCGAGCGCTGCTACTGTTCCCAGTAAGGATGTTTCGTAAAGAAACACCCACGAGAGCCCCAAAGAGGCTCTATGATATAACAATCGGGCAGTCAGCTGATAACAACCCGTGATCTTTGTAGAAAACCACGGATAAATCAGGCTTCGCTCGACACACTAGTTACCTGTCCGCCCGCTGGCAGGAAGCGGGATGCGAGGGGGAGAGATTGGTGGAGAGTAGCAGCGAGCGTCTGCTGACCCCTGGAGAGGTTGCCGCCCTCTTCCGGGTAGACCCAAAAACGGTTACGCGCTGGGCCGCGGCAGGCCGCATCAGCAGTATCCGCACCCCCGGAGGGCACCGGCGCTTCCGTGAATCGGAAGTGCACGCCCTCCTCCGTGGTGAGGATGTTCTTACGGCCGACAGGCCAACAGGCGAGTCCCCGCGCGTTTGACGTACCGTCCAAGTCGGTGATCCTGTACGCAGGGTCACCGAGACGGGACCTCTATCCGTGTGTTAACCGGCACCATCCGTACGGCTAGCACGGGAAAGGCGTCAACCACCGATCGTGGCTGGCGCCTGGCCGATTCCTCTCACGCCCCCTCCTGGTCGGCCTTGAACGCCAGGAACTCCCGCTCCAGCTCGTCGTTCTCCTCCGCCCAACGGCGACGGCGCTCGGCCGCCTCCTCCTCGGTCAGCGACTCCTGCACCCACCGGTCGTACTCGGGATCGCCCGGCTCGACCTCGACGTACGCGTTCCCGATCAGGCGCCCGTCTTCGCTGGTCAGGCTCTGCGGCACGCGCAGGGTCCCGTCAGCGAGGCGGATGACGTACATTGCCGATCACCTAGATTCCGTAGCGCCGGTTGAAGAACAGCATCACGTCGAGCGCCATCCGCGTGTTGCCGCCGAGCATGTCGACCAGGGCCGGCCGCTGGCGTGAGGCGATGGCGGCGAAGGCGTCGGCGAAGAACTCCTTGCGTCCCAGCCCGCCCCCCTGCCGGTGGAAGGACGAGGCCAGGAGCGGCGTGAGCTCCTCGAAGAGCGCCACGAACTCCGGCGTGTCCGACACCCAGACGCCCAGCGCCGCGTCGATGTCGTCGATGGCGTGCCCCACCTCGTGCATCATCACGTCCGGTGTCGGCGAGGGCCGGTCCCCCACGACGATCTTGCGATCCCCGTAGGCTCCCGCGCAGATGTCCCACGTCGCCCGGCCCGACGGCAGCGGCGCGCCCCGTAGATAGCCCATGTCGTCCAGGTCCGGCACTCCGCCGGGCCCCACGTAGATGCCCTCTAGCCCCTGGACGAGCTTTTCCTTGATCCGGTCAGGCAGCCTGGCCAGGCTCTCCACCGCCCGCACCACGTCGATCGACGGCCGGCTTCTCCTGGCGTCCCACTGCCGGTGCAGGATCGCCTCCAGTTTTCCGCAGTGGCGCAGCCCGTCGCCCTGAAGAGGCGCGTCGGGACGGTTCGGCTGCGCCCTGGGTAACGCGTCGTCGAGCTCGAAGTCCTGCCAGGTGTAGCGGGGGCGCTCCACCACGGCCGCGGGCAACCGCTCGCCCTGGTCCCAGCGGCGCTCGCCACCCTCCCACCGCTGCCGCCCCTGACCGCCGGGCGGCCCTTGACCGCCGGGCGGCCACGCCTGCTCGGGCTCCTCACGCGGCCGGTCGCGGAAGCCGTACCCGCCCATCAGGTTGCGGCGTTCTCTGCCACCGGGGTCCTCACGCCCGCTCAGGCGGCGATCGCGGTCCATCTGCTCCTCTCCACCGGCCGGGCTCAGGTCTCGCACACCGGCCCCTCTCCGGCCGGACAGACGGCGACCGCGCTCACGCGCCCGCCCGCCGTCGTTCGTCCAGATCGACCGGTCCGCGTCGGGCGCCTCGGTGCGACGCGAGAAGAGGTACGAGCCGCGCCGCCACCAGCGTCCCCGCCGATGACGTCCTTTGTCGTTGGAGAAAGCCATCGCACCTCTCACCACCCCATGACGCTCACCACACCGGATACCGAGGCCGCTTGACGCGCGGCCCAGCCGGGGCAGACTGCGCCGAATCGTGTTCCACCGTACGACGCCGATCTTCCCTAGTCACCCGGAATGGGACATCAAGGTGGCACGATCACGCTGAGGATGGCTTACAGTTCGGGCATGGCAGGTGTCCTTGTCGGCCTGGCTCTGCTGGCCTTCTGGCTGTTTTCACTGTTCGACGTCGCTACCACCCCCGAGGAAGAGGTCAGGCACTCACCAAAAGCCGTTTGGTTGATCATTGTCGCCGCGCTCCCCTTGATCGGCGGCCTGTTCTGGATGATGCGCGGCCGCCCCAGAGTCGCGCGCGAAACCTGGTCCGTCGCCCCGCGGGCCGAAGGCGAGCCCGCCCCCAAGGGCCCGGACGACGACCCCGACTTCCTTCGCGAGCTCGAGCGCCGCATGCGCGGTGGCGAAGAGAAGTAAGCGACACCGAGCGCCGCCTTCACCCCCCAGGCGACGCCCCGTCCCCTTGGCACGCCACTACCGGCCCGCACGTACGGGACGTACGGGACCCGCCGATTTCACCGGCGGGCCGCTCCGTGCTAATGAACGCCGGCGGTCACAGGCCTGAGTAGCTGTGCAGGCCCGAGATGAAGATGTTCACGCCGAACAGGTTGAACAGCAGGCACGCGAAGGCCACCAGCTGCACGATCGTGGCGCGCCGGCCACGCCAGCCGGCCGTGACGTTGGCGTGCAGGTAGGCCGCGTAGCCCACCCAGGTGATGAAGGACCAGACCTCCTTGGGGTCCCAGCCCCAGTAGCGGCCCCAGGCCCGGTCGGCCCAGAGCGCGCCCGCGATGACGGCGAACGTCCACAGCGGGAAGGCCAGGACGATGGCGCGGTTGGCCACCTTCTCCAGCTCCGCCTTGGACGGCAGCCGGGACGGGCCCTCCTTGCGGATGAGGTTGAGGATGCCCGCCACCCCGGCCAGGATGAACATGCCACTGGCCAGGATCGCGACGGTGACGTGGATGGCGATCCAGTAGGAGTCCAGCGCGGGCACGACCGGCCCCGCCGAGGTGTAGAGCGTCTTGACCGCCAGCCCGAGGCCCAGGGCCGCGGTGACCATGACGAAGGCGCCGAGGAAGCGTACGTTCCGCCGGAACTGGGTGACCAGGAAGGCGGTCACCGCGGCGAAGCAGATGCCCACCACGAACTCGTACATGTTGCCCCACGGCCAGCGCTCCACGGCCAGGCCGCGGGTGGCGATGGCGCCGAGGTTGGCCGCCCAGCCGAGCCAGGCGAGCCCCAGGCCCACCATCCCGGCCCTGACCGACCAGACCGGCCCGCCGGCCGCAGAGGTCTCGGCGACCTCGTCCACCGGGGCGTCGACCACCGTAGCGGCCCCCACGGCCACGGGAACCTTGGCGCCCGCGGACTCCTGGTCGACCCGGGTCCGGCCGAAGGCGAGCTCCATCGCGAAGCCGACCATGGAGAACAGGTAGAGCAGAACTGCCGCGACCACGAACAGGTCGCTCAGCTCGGCTAGTCCTTCAGCGGTCATCCTTGTCTCCTGCTGCTTGTAGAGCCTTCACGATGTCCTCGAACTCCTCGGCGAAGCCCGCCGCCGAGCCTTCCGTGCGGGTCAGCCCGCCCACCTCGACCGTGCCGTCCTTGACCCGCACCCATACCCGGCGGCGGCGGATCATCAGCGACAGCGCGATGGACACGGTGGCCAGGGCGGCCGCCACCAGGGCGGGGACCCGGCCGGGATCGTAGGCGACCTGGAGCGTCATCCACTCCTTGACCGCGACGAACTCCAGCTTGCCCGCGTCGCCGGGCAGGTCGAGCGACTCCCCCACCGCGAGCGGCTCGGGCACCGCGGTGCCCATGACCAGCGGCGTGAGCTTCTTCATCACCTCGGGCGGGGCGAGCTCGTAGACCGACTGCGGCTTCCCGGAGCGCACCCCGAAGTCGCCGGAGAACGCCCCCAGGACCTGCACCTCAGGCTGGAGGGCGCCGGGGAACGCCGAGGCGAAGCTGCCGTCGGTCAGCCGCGCGCTGGTGGGCAGGAACCTGAGCAGGAACCCGAGCTGCGACGGTCGCGCGTCGGGGACCTTGACCACACAGCCCGAGGTGAGGGTGGGCTTGTCCTCGATCAGGCACGGCACCGGCCCCTCGAAGGCGACCTGCCCCTTGCCGTCGGTGACCTTGAAGACGGGGGCATAGCCGTGGCCGAGGAGGTAGGTCTGCGTGCCGTTGACCTCCAGCGGCTCGTTGACCTTGAGCTCGTAGTCGCGGACGGGCGCCGTCGGCGAGTCGTTGACCTTCAGGAAGGCGGAGTAGTCGACCTCCTGCCCCCTCTTGTCGCCCTCGACCTGGTAGGTGGCCATGAAGTCGGTCAGCTCGAAGCTGAACGGCTCCAGCGACTCGGCCGACACCTGCTGACCGGGGATGAAGCGGTCGTAGGCGGCCACGGTGTTGGCGAATCCGTCGCCCTCGGCCACCAGGACGTTGCCGCGGTAGCCGTACAAGGAGCCGAAACCGACGGCGATCAGCAGGCCGAGCAGGGAGATGTGGAAGAGGAGGTTGCCGGTCTCGCGGAGATAGCCCTTCTCGGCGGACACCCAGCCGTCGCCCGTCTCCACCCGGAAGCGCAGCTTGCGCAGCCGCCGGGCGGCCTGGTCGACGGTGAGCTCGCCCGGGAAGGAGGCGGACTGCGGCAGCCGCGCGAGGTTGCGCGGCGCGGCGGGCGGCTTGCGGCGCAGCTCGCGCACGTACGTGGCGGTGCGCGGCAGGACGCAGCCGATCAGCGAGGTGAACAGCAGCAGGTAGATCGCCGCGAACCAGACGGAGGTGAAGACGTCGAAGAGCTGGAAGCGGTCGTACCACTCGGCCAGCGTGGGGCTCTCCTGGTAGAGGGTCGCCACCTTGCCGGGTTCGACGCCGCGCTGCGGCAGCAGGGAGCCTGGCACGCTCGCCAGCGCGAACAGGAACAGCAGGATCAGCGCCGTCTTCATCGAGGTGAGCGTGCGCCAGCCCCAGCGCAGCCAGCCGACGAGGCCGATGCCCGCCGGCCTGGGCACCCGCTCCTTCTCCAGCTCGTCGACGCTCATCAGATCACCGGCCGGAAGGAGCCGATCAGGCCCTGCATGGTCGCGATCAGCTCTGTCCAGAGGCCGGTCACCAGCGCCAGCCCGACTGCCACCAGCATGGCGCCGCCGACCCTGGTGATCAGCCGTGAATGCTTGCGGATGGCGCCGAAGGTGCGCAGCGCCTTGCTGTAGGCGAAGGCGGCGGCCACGAACGGCAGCCCGAGCCCGAGCGCGTAGGCGACGGCGAGCAGCGCGCCCCGCGAGGCGCTGCCCTCGTTCAGCCCGAGCCCGAGCACCACCGCCAGGGTGGGGCCGATGCACGGCGTCCAGCCCAGCCCGAACACCACGCCGAGCAGCGGCGCGCCGGCCAGCCCCGCGGCGGGCATCCGGTGGATGCGCACGTCACGCATCAGCCCGGGGATCACGCCGAGGAAGGCCAGCCCGAGCAGGATCGTGAGCACGCCGATGATCCGCGTGATGAGGTCGGCGTTGACCAGCAGGAGCCTGCCGAGCCCGCCGAACAGCGCGCCGGTGGCCACGAACACCGCGCCGAACCCGGCCACGAACAGCGACGTGCCGAGCACCAGCCGCCCCCGCTTGGGGTCGGCGCTCATCCCGGTCACGTACGACAGATAGCCCGGCACCAGCGGCAGCACGCACGGGGACAGGAACGACACGAGCCCGGCGAGCACCGCGATCGGCACGGCCAGCAGCAGCGAGCCGGAGGCGACGATGTCATTCATCGCGCACCTTGGTCACCGTGTTCATCAGGTCGGTGTACGTGACCGCGCCGAGCGCCCTGGCGGCGATCCTGCCCCGCTCGTCGATGATCAGCGTGGACGGGATGGCGGCGGGCGGCACCGTGCCCTGGAAGGCCAGCGCGACCTTGCCCGGCTGGTCGAAGATGCTCGGGTAGCCGCTCTGCTCGGTGCGCTCGAAGGCCAGCGCGTCCGCCTTGCGGTCCTTGAAGTCGATGCCGATGAACTCGACCCCGGAGCCCTTGGTCTTGGCCGCGACCTCCTTGAGCACCGGCGCTTCGGCCCGGCAGGGCCCGCACCAGGACGCCCAGAAGTTGATCACGACGACCTTGCCCTGGTGCGCGGCCAGTGAGGCGGTGCCGCCGTCGAGGGTGGGCCCTTCGATCGCGGGCGCGGCCTGGCGGTCGGCCGCCGCGAACACCTGCATCTTCCCGTCGCCCGCGACGAATCGGGTGTCGCCGGCCTGCGGCTGGCCGCCCTGGCTGCCCGCGCATCCGGCGGCCAGCAGAGCCAGCAGGGCGACGGAGCCGGACATGGAGATGGACTTCGCGCGCACGGAGGAAGATCTCCTTGTACTACAGCCGGTAGAGCTTGCAACTCTACCGGCGGGGTCAGGCGCCCGGAACGCTGGGGCCCCTCTGCAGTGATCCGGCCGGCTCGCTGTAGCCGACGCTGACGAGGCGGTCCCCGTCGAAGGTGAACGTGGTGAGACTGGCCAGCGCGCACTGCCTGCGCCGCGGGTCGTGCCAGAGCCTGCGCCGCCCCTCCGCCGCCATCCTGATCGCCCAGATCGGCAGCTGGTGGCTGACGAGCACCGCCTCGTGGCCGCGCACCGCCTCCCGCGCGTCGTCGACCATCGAGCGCATCCGCGCGATGATCACGGGGTACGGCTCGCCCCAGGACGGGCGCATCGGATTCCAGAAGTAGCGGTAGTTGCGCGGGCTGCGCAGGATCCGCAGGCCGGTCCCGACCATCCGGCCCTCCAGCAGGTTGCCCGCCTCGACCAGCCGCTCGTCGGTGATGATGTCGAGACCGAGAGTGGCCGCGACCGGGGTCGCGGTCTGCTGGGCACGCTCCAACGGCGAGCTGTAGACGGCCTTGATGTCGCGTCCGGCGACCGCCTTGGCGACGGTCTTGGCCATCAACTGCCCGGTCTCGGACAGGTTGTAGCCGGGCAGCCGACCGTAGAGGATGCCACTGGGATTGTGCACCTCACCGTGGCGCAAAAGGTGAACGACGGTGGTTTCAGCCATGGTGGGGCTCAGCTTAGCCGGTCCCGTCCCCCGTCCCGCCAGGGCCGATCACCCAATAGTAGAGTCGGGGCGATCGGAAGGAGCCGTCCCGTTGGACCCCAGGGCCCTGCTCCTCGTCCTCGTCGCCGCCGTCGCGCACGCCTCCTGGAACCTGCTGAGCAAGAAGGCCGCCCAGGCCGACAGCCTCGTCTTCCTCTGGCTCGTGGCCGCCACGGCGGCGGTGATCTGGAGCCCGCTGTTCGCCGGGTTCCTGCTCGTCGCCGGGCCCACGCTGTCCTGGGGCGACCTGGCGGTGATCGGCGGCAGCACGGCGCTGCACCTGGGCTACTTCGTGCTGCTGCAACGGGGCTACGGCAACGGCGACCTGTCCATCGTCTACCCCGTCGCGCGGGGCACCGGCCCGATGCTGGCGAGCCTGGTCGCCGTGCTGTTCCTGGGTGAGCGTCCGACCGCCGTGGGCTTCGCGGGGATCGTCCTGGTGGGCGTGGGCGTGTTCCTGATGAGCGGCGGCAGCGGCCGGGGCGACCTGAAGGGGCTGGCGTTCGGGCTGGCGACTGGGCTGTTCATCGCGGGCTACACGGTGTGGGACTCGCGGGTGGTGGGCGTGTTCGCGGTGGCGCCGATCATGCTCAACTATCTGGACGAGGTGGGGCGGGCGCTGGCGCTCACCCCGGCGGTGCTCACCGCGCGCCGCAGAGCGCTGATCCTGCCGGTCTGGCGGGAGCACCGCGCCGGGGTGCTGGGCGCCGCGGTGCTGACCTTCGTGTCCTATCTGCTGGTGCTGATCGCGTTCACCATGGCGCCGGTCAGCGTGGTGGCGCCGGCCCGCGAGATCAGCGTGCTGATCGCCGTCGTGCTGGGCGGCAGCCTGCTCGCCGAGAGCGGGCTGCGGCACCGGCTGCTGGCCGCCGGCGTGATCCTCGGCGGCATCGTCGCGATCGCGCTCAGCTGACTTGCAGCGCTCATCTGACCTTCAGTGCTCATCTGGCCTGCAGCGCTCAGCCGACCTTCAGTGCTCAACTGACCTGCAGCGCTCAGCCGACCTTCAGTGCTCAACTGACCTGCAGCTCCGGCTCGCTCGCCCACGCGTTCTCCTGCAGCGCGCTGGCCCGTCCCAGCGCCTCGACGGTGGCCCTGATGGCGGGCCGCCGGGCCGCGTCGGTGCGCCACAGGGCGTAGATGCGGCGGGTCTGCCTGGGCCGCAGCGGGATGAGCCGGACGTTGTCCGGCACCGGGTCGCGGCCGAGCCGGGGCACGATGGAGCAGCCGAGCCCGGCCGCCACCAGGGCCAGGTGGGTGGGGTACTCATCGGCCATGTAGGCGATCTCGGGTTCGATCTCCGCGCTGCGCAGCGTGAAGACCAGCCAGTCGTGGCAGATGGTGCCGGGCGAGGAGGCGATCCACCGCTCGTCGCGCAGCGCGGACAGCTGGATCTCCTTGTTGCCGGCCAGGGGATGGTCCAGAGGCACGGCCACGTCGGCGATGTCGTCGATCAGCGTCTTCCTGGACAGTCCTTCGGGGATGGCCATCGGCCTGTTGAGCCAGTCCTGCACCACCACCAGGTCGAGCTCGCCCCTGGCCACCTCGCGCAGCATCCGCTCCGGCTCGCGCTCGTACAGCTGCATCCACAGGTCGGGGTGGCGCTCCCGGAGCTCGGCCAGCGCGGGGGGCATCAGGCCGCGGGCCGCCGTGGGGAACGCGGCCACGTTGAGCCGGCCGACGACCTCGCCGCGCAGCGCCTCGAAGTCCGCTTCGGCGGTCTCCACCAGCGCCAGGATCCGCTCGGCGTGCTCGGCGAGCAGCCCGGCCGCGTCCGTCAGCCGCACGCCGCGCCCGTTGCGCTCGATGAGCCGGGCGCCGGTCTCCCGCTCCAGCTTGGCGATCTGCTGCGACACGGCCGACGGGGTGACCATGAGCGCCTCCGCCGCGGCGCCGACCGACCCGTACACGTGCACCGCGTGTAGAGCCTTGAGGCGGTTCAAGTCCAACATGTAAGCCAGCTTAAAGGGTTAAGCGTAGAAAGTCTCGCTTGTGCTGAACTCTGTAGCGATGGAAAATATATGCATGAGAATCATTAAGGCGAAGCAGAACCGTACCGAGTCCATCTCCTACCTCCGGAGCCTCGCGGAGCAGGCCCGTAACCAGCGCAACCGCAAGTCCGCCACCGCGTGAGGCCAGGCCACCTGGCCCTCGCCATCGGCCTGGCCGCGGTCTGGGGCGTCAACTTCGTCGTCATGCAGGTGGGACTGCAGCACTTCCCGCCCCTGCTGTACGCGTCGTTGCGGTTCACACTCGCGGCCTTCCCCGCCCTGTTGCTGGTCGGGCGGCCGGAAGTGCCCTGGCGATGGGTCGTCGCGGTGGCGGCCACCCTCGGAGCGGGCCAGTTCGGCCTGCTGCTCGTCGGCATGCGCGCCGGGATGCCGGCCGGGCTGACCTCCCTGGTCCTGCAGATGCAGGTCCTGTTCACCATCCTGTTCGCGGTGACGCTCCTCGGCGAGCGGCTCACCGCCCGACGCGTCGCCGGCCTGGCCGTCGCCTTCGGCGGCCTGGCCCTGGTCGCCTTCGACTTCGGCCTGTCAGGCCCGGTGGGCGCCTTCGCCCTCTGCGTGGCCGCGGCGGCCGCCTGGGGCCTCGGCAACGTGGCCCAGCGCAAGGCCGCCCCGCCGGACGCGCTGCGCTTCATGGTCTGGGTCAGCGCCCTGTCCGCGCCCCCGCTCCTGCTGCTCTCCCTCCTGGTGGAGGGCGCCCCCGACCTGGCCGCCCCCGTCGAGGGCTGGCTCTCGCTGGCGTACGTCGCCTTCATCTCCACACTCGGCGGCTTCGGCGTCTGGGGCTACCTGCTGCGTCACTACGACGCCTCGACCGTGGCGCCCTACACGCTGCTGGTCCCCGTCTTCGGCATGTCCTCGGCCGCCCTGCTCACCGGCGAGGCCATCTCCTGGCTCCAGGTCCTCGCCGCCGCCCTCATCGTGACCGGCGTCCTGTACGCGGGCACCCGCGCCCGCTCCCCGAGACCCGCCCCCACCCACTGAGCCCTCAGAGAACCGCCGCCGCGGCCATAAGGACCCCGCTCGCGAAAACCGGAAAACTTCGCTCGCGAAATCGCGAAAAGTCTGCTCGCGGATTCGGGAAACTATGCTCGCGGATCTGGGAAGATGCAGGTGAGACGTACTTGGCCTTCGCCTTGGATGACCCGCGCACCTTCGCTCGTCGCCGACCGCAGCCGGTGATCATCGATGAGATCCAGCGCGCCGGCGATCCGCTGATCCTGGCGATCAAACAGGTGGTGGACGAGGACTGGAGTCCAGGGCAGTTCGTCCTCTCAGGCTCCACCCGGTTCCTCAGCGTGCCAACCCTGTCGGAGTCCCTCGCCGGACGCGTGGCCTTCGTGGATCTGTGGCCGTTCGCGGTCACCGAACGCACTGGGGGCACGGGCGGCTTCTGCGATCGGCTATTCGCGGATCCGACCTCGGTGACCCAGCGGGCATCGGCATGGACGAGGGATGACTACATCAGGCTCATCTGCCACGGCAGCTACCCGGAAGTGCTCCGGCTGACCTCACCCGTCGCCGTCCGAGGATGGTTCCGCGGTTATCTGGACACGGTGATCTTCCGCGATATCCAGGAATTCGCCCAGGTCAACAAGGTGCGGGCGATACCTGACCTCATCGCCCTCGTAGCCGCTCGCGCAGGCGGCCAATTGGTCCTCTCGCACCTCTCCAACAGCCTCGGGCTGGATGCGACCACCATCCGCTCCTATCTGGCCTATCTGGAAACGGTCTTTCTGATCGCTTCCGCACCGGCATGGTCCAACAACTTCTCCACGCGGGTCACGCATGCTCCCAAGACCTATGTGACCGACAGCGGCCTGGCCGCACATTTGCTCGATGTGGACGCCGAGTCCCTGCTGGCACCGGGACATCCCGCACTCGGCGGACTGCTCGAAACATTCGTCTTCTCGGAGCTGCTCAAGCTGTCCACCTTCGCCCGCCGGCACGTCGTGGTGCGGCACTACCGCGACAGAGACAAGCGGGAGGTGGATTTCCTCCTCGAACGCCGGGACGGGAGCGTCATCGGCATAGAAGTGAAGGCTTCCTCGACGCCCAAACCCGAGGACGCGAGGCACCTTCGCTGGTTGAGGGACACGCTTGGCGACAGGTTCCGCGCTGGTTATGTGCTACACCTCGGCGACACGAACCTGCCCTCCGGTGATCGTATCTTCTTCACTCCGCTGTCGGCTCTGTGGGACCATGCCGAGCCCGGTATTCTCCGGCCGCGTCTGCCCGGTGGAGGTTAGCGGGCCGCCGCCGCGGCCTTCGCCGCCGCCGGCAGCGCGTCGGCGACGCGGCTGAGGGCCTCGTCGTCGTGGGCGGCCGACAGGAACCACGCCTCGTACGCCGACGGCGGCAGGTAGACGCCCTGGTCCAGCATCGAGTGGAAGAACGCCGTGTACGCCGCCGTGCTCTGCGTCCGGGCCTCGTCGAAGTTCGTCACCGGACGGTCGGTGAAGAAGACGGAGAACAGACTGCCCGCCGTCTGCAGCCGGTGCGGCACCCCCGCCGCCGTCAGCGCGTGCGCCGCCGCCGTCGCCACCGTCGCCGCCGCCGCGTTGATCTTCGTGTACGCCTCCGCGTCCAGCGCGTGCAGCGTGGCCAGGCCCGCCGCGCAGGCCAGCGGGTTACCCGACAGGGTGCCCGCCTGGTAGACCGGCCCCTCCGGCGCGAGGTGGGCCATCACGTCCGCCCGGCCGCCGAACGCCGCCGCGGGCAGCCCCCCTCCCATGACCTTGCCGAACGTCATCAGGTCCGCATCCACCGGGTCCAGGCCGTACCAGCCGGAGGGTGAGACGCGGAAGCCGGTGAGGACCTCGTCGACGATCAGCAGCGCGCCGTTGGCGGTGCACAGCTCCCGCAGGCGGGCGTTGAACCCGTCGAGCGGCGGCACGATCCCCATGTTGGCCGGGCAGGCCTCGGTGATCACGCAGGCGATCTCGGCGGTCGCGAACGCCTCCTCGACGGCCTCGATCGAGTTGTACGGCAGCACGATCGTGTCGGCGGCCGACGCCCCGGTCACCCCGGGCGTGTCCGGCAGCCCGAACGTCGCCACCCCCGACCCGGCGGCGGCGAGCAGCGCGTCCACGTGCCCGTGGTAGCAGCCCGCGAACTTGACCACCTTGGAGCGCCCGGTGAACCCACGGGCCAGCCGCACGGCGCTCATCGTCGCCTCGGTGCCCGAGCTGACCAGGCGGATCTTCTCCACCGGCGCGACCCGGGCCACCATCGCCTCGGCCAGCGCCACCTCGCCCGGCGTCGCGGTGCCGTAGGAGAACCCGTGCGCCACCGCCTTCGACACGGCCTCGACCACCGCGGGATGCCGGTGCCCCAGGATCATCGGCCCCCAGGAGCAGACCAGGTCGACGTACTCGTTGCCGTCGGCGTCGGTGATGTAGGGCCCCTGGCCCGAGACCATGAAGCGCGGCGTCCCGCCGACGGCGCCGAACGCGCGAACCGGCGAGTTGACACCCCCCGGCACGACGGCGCAGGCGCGGGCGAACAGGTCCTCGGAGTTATGTGTACGGCTCACCCGACCAGGTTAGGTCCCCCCACCCACGCCCCCGGCGGCGGGCGACCTCGACACCCGCCGCCAGCGAGCTATGATGATGATGTACATAACTCTTGTATATGACCAACATGGAGGAGTCATGATAGTTACTCAGATCGATCTCGACGACGAGGCCCTCAACGAAGCCATGCGCATGATGGGCACGTCCACGAAGAAGGAGACGGTCAACACCGCCCTTCGCGAGTACGTCGCTCGCGTCAAACGCATCGAGGCGCTGGAGAAGCTCGCATCCCGAGCGCAACGCGGGGAGTTCGACGCGGCGTCGGCGGCCCGGGACGCCGCCAAGGCCGCATGGAAGCAGACCATGACGTGACCTCGTATCTCATCGACACCTCCGCGTTGTGGCACCTCCTGCGCAATCCCGAAGTGATCGAGGCGTGGGGTGATCGTCTCACCACACAGCCGGTGCGGATGTGCGAGCCCACGAGGACGGAGTTCCTCTACTCTGCGACCGGTCCAGCGCACCGGGATGAGCTGGCCGCGGAGCTCGACGCCCTCTGCCAACTTGCCCCCGTCCCCAAGGCCGCGTGGCGATGGGTGGAGAACGCCCAGTACAAACTGACCCAGCGCGGTCAGCACCGCTCAGCCGGAGTGATCGATCTACTGGTGTGCGCCACGGCCGTGCACCATGGACTCACGGTTCTGCACGTCGACGACGACTTCGCCGCGGTAGCCAAGATCATGCCCGAAGTGGAGCAGCGCGACATCCGGCGGTTCTGAGCTAGTCGGCGAGCCACTCCAGGACGCGCAGGGGGTCCGGGAGCGGGCGGCCGTCCGGGGGGCGCAGCCAGGAGACCGGCTGGCCGGTCGGGAGCGTGGACGGCGGCGCGAGGACGTAGCTGTCGCGGCAGTGCCAGCGCAGGCCCGGGGTGTCCTCGATGGTGGCCGGGTCGCAGTCCAGCTGACAGGACCACCACTCGTCCTCGTCCTCGGGGTTGCCCCGGGTGGCCACATAGAAAAGGACCCGGTCACCGTTGGCGGCGACCGGGCCCGAGTCGGCTCCGGCGTTGTCGATCCGCGTGAGGGCGGACAGGCCGGTGGGCAGGGGTACATCGAAGACGTCGAACACGCGTCCGGTGGGCAAGATGACGTTGGCCTCGGGGTCGCGCTGCCACCAGCGGGTGAGCTGGGTGGGGTCCGTCGTCGCCTGGATGTGCCAGGCGGGCGAGACCGGATGCGCGCCCGGGTCGGGACAGCCGACGCGGTCACAGGAGCAGGCACGGGAGCCACGTCGCAGCGGGGAGGCGCCGGGCACACACGGCCACCCGAGGGCGGCATAACCCAGCACAGTGTCGATTCGCGTCGCTCGCGACCGTTTTTTGGTACGCCGAGCTAGAGGTACCCCCACCATAAGGTGTCTCCCGTCAAGTCTGTGCCTGAAGCGGTCCCGGCTCCGGGCCGTACGCACACGCGGGACACACCAGCACTTCTTGCCCCACTCTAACGCACAGGCCTCAGCACTTAACGGCAAACCCATGGGTTAGAGGCGGCGCGCCACCTCGGTGGCCCAGTAGGTGAGGATCAGGTCGGCGCCCGCGCGCTTGATCGACACCAGCGACTCCATGATCATCCGGTCGCGGTCGACCCAGCCGTTGGCCGCGGCAGCCTCGATCATCGCGTACTCGCCGCTCACCTGGTAGGCGGCGACGGGCACGTCCACCTCGTCGCGGAAGCGCCTGATGACGTCGAGGTAGGCCAGCGCGGGCTTGACCATGACGGCGTCGGCGCCCTCGGCCAGGTCCAGGCGCACCTCACGCAGCGCCTCCTCCAGCGGGCCCGCCGGATCCTGCTGGTGGGTGCTGCGGTCGCCGAACTGCGGCGCGCACTCGGCGGCGTCCCGGAACGGCCCGTAGAAGGCGGAGGCGTACTTGGCGGAGTAGGCGAGGATCGGCAGGTCCGCGAAGCCGGCCGCGTCCAGCGCCGCCCGGATCACGCCCACCTGGCCGTCCATCATCCCGCTGGGCGCGATCATCTGCGAGCCCGCCGTGGCCTGCGCGACCGCGATCGAGGCGTAGCGCTCCAGCGTGAGGTCATTGTCGACGTCGCCCGACTCGGTCAGGATGCCGCAGTGCCCGTTGTCGGTGAACTCGTCGAGGCAGGTGTCGGCCATGACCACGACGGCGTCGCCGACCTCGGCGCGCACGTCGCGCAGCGCCACCTGCAGGATGCCGTCGGGGTCGTCGGCCGCCGAACCGCGCGCGTCCTTCACCGCCGGGATGCCGAACAGGATCACCCCGCCCACCCCGGCCTCGGCCGCCTCGCGGGCGGCCTTGCGCAGCGAGTCGCGGGTGTGCTGGACGACGCCCGGCATGGAGACGACGGGATGCGGCTCGCCGATGCCCTCCTTGACGAACATCGGCAGGATCAGGTCCGCGGCGTGCAGCCTGGTGCCGGCCACCATCCTGCGCAACGCCGAGGTACGACGCAGCCTGCGCGGACGGGCGACGGGGAACTCGGCACTCACTTCGCTCTCCTCCTGGCTCCCCTGCGGTTCTGGGACGGCCTGCGCGGGGTGTCACCGGCGATGACGGCGGCCTCGCGCTGTTTGGCGCCGTAGGACGCCAGCGCGGTCGCCAGGGCCGACGCGGAGGCCTTGTCGGCCATGACGTCGACGCGGAGCCCGAACTCCTCGGCGGTCTTGGCCGTCTGCGGCCCGATGACGGCGATCACGGTGACGTTGTGCGGCTTGCCCGCGATGCCCACGAGGTTGCGCACGGTCGAGGACGAGGTGAACAGGACCGCGTCGAACCCGCCGCCCTTGATCGCCTCACGGATCGGCGCGGGCGGCGGCGCGGCCCGTACGGTCCGGTAGGCCGTGACGTCGTCGCACTCCCAGCCGAGCTCGGTCAGCCCGGCCACCAGCGTGTCGGTGGAGATGTCGGCCCGCGGCAGCAGCACCCGGTTGATCGGGTCGAGCATCGAGTCGTACGGCGGCCACTCGGCCACCAGCCCCTCCGACGACTGCTCGCCCGACGGCAGCAGGTCGGGCTTGACGCCGAAGTCGATCAGCGCCCGCGCGGTGGCGTCGCCCACGGCGGCCACCTTGAGCCCAGCGAAGGCGCGCGCGTCGAGGCCGTACTCCTCGAACTTCTCGCGCACCGCCTTGACCGCGTTGGCGCTGGTGAAGGCCACCCACTCGTAGCGGCCGGTGACCAGGCCCTTGATGGCGCGGTCCATCTGCTGCGGAGTGCGGGGCGGCTCGACCGAGATGGTCGGCACCTCCTCGGGCACCGCGCCGTAGGAGATGAGCTGCTCGGACAGGCTCTTGGACTGCTCCTTGGTGCGCGGCACCAGCACCCGCCAGCCGAACAGCGGCTTGGTCTCGAACCACGAGAGCTTGTCGCGCAGGCCGACCGCCGCACCCACGACGATCAGCGCGGGCTCGGTGAATCCGGCGTGCTTGAGGTCGGCCTGCAGCCTGCCGAGCGTCGAGACCACGGTGTACTGCTCGGTCGTGGTGCCGCCGCTGCTGACCGCCACGGGCGTGCTGTCGGGCTTGC
Organism: Nonomuraea glycinis; assembly: GCF_035920485.1. GTDB lineage: Bacteria > Actinomycetota > Actinomycetes > Streptosporangiales > Streptosporangiaceae > Nonomuraea > Nonomuraea glycinis. Next base: position 3,445,626 of record NZ_CP109166.1, on the reverse strand, counting down.
CACCGCCGATCAGCGCCTTGCCGATCGCGACCGCCTCGGTGATGCCGTTGTAGATGACGAGCGTGCCCGGACAGGCGGCGTGCGAGGACCAGTCCTGGTCCTGTGCGGCGTCGACGACCCTGAACTCGGGCACCGAGGTCGCGGGCGGGATGCCCGCGTAGGTGAGCACGGCGGTCGCGGGCGGGACGCCGGGCACGACCTCGAAGTCCACCTCCGCCGCGGCGCAGGCCGCGACCTCCTCGGCGACCGAGGAGAACAGCATCGGGTCGCCCTCGCACAGGCGCACGACGAACTGACCGGCTTTGGCGTGCTTGAGGTAGTCGCCGTCGGCGACGACGTGCACACCTTCGCGGCAGTGCCGTAGCAGCGGGCCGTGTAGCTCTTCCTCCAGCACGACCACGTCGGCCTTGGAGAGCAGCTCGGCGCCGCGGAGCGTGAGGAGATTCGGATCTCCTGGCCCCGCGCCTACGAACGCGACGAAAGCGGAGGTTGGACTATCGGAGCTCAATGGGAATGCTCCCCCATCAATTTGTCGGCCCCTTCGCGAAGCATCTGGGTCGCGAGCTGGCGCCCCAGGTCTTCAGCCTCCGAAGGAATGCCGGCGGCGGACTTGCGTACCGTGCGCAGGCCGTCGACGGCGACGACTGCGGCGGTCAGGTTCAGAGTGTGCCCGTCATCGAGGGCGAACGCACCCACGGGAGCCGAACAGCCTGCCTCGAGTGCGGCCAGGACGGCTCGCTCGGCCGCCACCGCGGAGCGGGTCCGCGGGTCGTCGAGCACGCCGAGGAAGTCGACGAGGTCGGCGCGGTCGGACAGGCACTCCACGGCCAGCGCGCCCTGGCCGGGCGCGGGCAGCAGCTCCTCGACCTCGAAGATCTGGGCGATCTCGGCCGTCCTGCCGATCCTGGTCAGGCCGGCGGCGGCGAGCACGACCGCGTGCAGCTCACCGGAGGTGACCTTGCCGATCCGGGTGTCAGCGTTGCCGCGGATCGGGACGTAGTCCAGATCCGGCCGCAGCGCGCGCAGCATGGCGACCCGGCGCGGCGAGCCGGTGCCGACCCGGGCGCCGGGCGGCAGGTCCGCGAACTTGACCTCGCCGACCAGCGCGTCGCGGTGGTCGTGCCGGGTGGGCAGGGCGGCCAGCGCTATCCGGGGGTCGGGCTTGGTGGGCAGGTCCTTCAGCGAGTGCACGGCGAAGTCGATCTCGCCCTCGATCAGCTTGTCGCGCAGCGCGCTGACGAACACGCCGGTGCCGCCGAGCTGGGCCAGGCTCCCCTTGGTCACGTCGCCGAAGGTCGTCACGCCGACCAGCTCGATCGGCCGGCCGGTCCGCTCGGTGTAAGCGTCGGCGACCATCTGCGACTGCGTGGTCGCCATCAGGCTGCGCCTCGTGCCAAGGCGCAGCGGGCCTTCCGTCTGTGGAGTCACAGCCTGTGGAGTCACAACTCCACCTCCCTCACGGCCTCGGGCGTCTTCGGATCCAGATCGAACAGCTCACGCAGCGCCTCGGCATAATGATCGCCGCCTGGCGAGGTGGCGAGCCGCTTGACACGCACAGTGGGCTCGTGGAGCAGCTTGTCGACGACTCTCTGCACGGTGAGGGTCACCTCGTCCCTGAGCTTGCCGTCGAGATCGGGCACGCGCATCAGCAGGCGGCCCAGCTCGGACTCGACCACGCCTGCCGCCTTGCTGCGCAACGCCACCACGGTCGGAGTGACCTTGGCGGCCCGCTCCGACTCCAGGTAGGCGGCGAGCTCCTGCGCGACGAGCTTGCGCACGGACCTTACCGCGTCACCCTCGCGTGAGCCGATTCCGGACACCCGGATCGTCTCCAGGTCCACCAGGGTGACGCCCGGAACGGCGCGCACCGCCGGGTCGATGTCGTGCGGCAGCGCCAGGTCCAGCAGGAACGTCCCCGGCGACACCATGTCGGTGCCGATCAGGTGACGGCCCGCGCCGGTGCAGGTGATGACGATGTCGGCCGTCGCCAGCTCACGGGCGACGGCGGAGAACTCCACCGCCCTGCCGCCGACCGTCTCGGCCAGCCGCGCGCCGCGCTCGTACGTACGGTTGGCGATCACGATGTCCGTGACGCCGGCGCGCGCCAGTGTGGCGGCGGCCAGCGAGCTCATGGAGCCCGCGCCGATCACCAGGGCGCGCCGCCCGGCCGGCTCGCCCGCGAGCGCGAGGCCCGCGCTGACCAGCGAGGCCCCGGCCTTGTCGATGCCGGTCTCGGTGTGCGCCCGCTTGCCGACCCGCAGCGCCTGCTGGACCAGCTCGTTCAGGGTGGCGCCGACGGTGCCGTGCTTCTGTGCCAGCTTGAGCGCGTGGCGGGTCTGGCCGAGAATCTGGCCCTCGCCCACGACCATGGACTCCAGGCCGCACACCATCGAGAACAGGTGCTCGACGGCCTGCTCCTCGTAGTGCACGTAAAGGTGCGGGGTGAGCTCGTCGACGGGCACGCCCGAGTGGAGGCTGAGCAGGCCGGTGACGGCCGTGACGGCCGCGTGGAAGCGGTCCACGGCGACGTAGACCTCGACCCGGTTGCAGGTCGAGACCACGAAGGCCTCCGCCACGCAGGGGTCCTGCTGCACGTCGTACAGCAGCTTGACGAGGGCTTCGCCGCTCACCGAGACGCGTTCGAGCAGGGCCACCGGCGCGGTCCGGTGGCTGAGTCCGATTGCCAGAACACTCATTGACTGTCCACTGCCATGAGTGGCCCCCCAGCTTTGCGCTGCTCGTGGAACGCAAGGATCTGCAGTTCGATGGATAGGTCGACTTTACGGACATCGACGCTGTCCGGAACAGTGAGCACGACCGGGGCGAAGTTGAGGATGCTGGTCACCCCGGCGCTCACCACACGATCGCACACTTCCTGCGCCGCGACCGCCGGTGTCGCCAGCACCACGATCGAGACCCCACGCCGCTTGATCACGGCCTCCAGCTCATCGATGTGCTCCACATTCAACCCCGCTATGTCGTCGCCCACGACTTCGGGGTCCGCGTCGAACACGGCCGCGATGCGAAATCCCCGGGAGACGAAGCCGCCGTAATTGGCCAGCGCGCGGCCCAGGTTACCGACACCGACGATGGCGACGGCCCAGTCCTGGGTCAGGCCGAGCTCGCGGGAGATCTGGTAGACGAGGTATTCGACCTCGTAGCCGACGCCGCGGGTGCCGTAGGAGCCGAGGTGTGACAGATCCTTGCGCAGCTTGGCGGAGTTGACCCCGGCGGCCGCGGCGAGATCCTCGGAGCTGACGGTCGCGGTGCCACGCTCTGCCATCCCGTGCAGCGCCCGAAGGTACAACGGGAGCCGTGCGACCGTCGCTTCGGGTATGCCTCGATCACGAGGCTGGGACGGGCTCTTCACTTGCCGGAGCTCCAGGGGAACGGGCGGCCTTGGGCCGCGTGACTGGGGATGGAACCGTCTTTCAGGTTAATCCTTTTGTGAACCGATGCACAAAGTCACCGTCCGCCGAGCGCTACGGTGGACGTCATGCACCGCATCACGCTGCTCGGAAAGCCCGGTTGCCACCTGTGTGCGGACGCGCGCGAGATCATCGCGCGGGTCGCCGGCGAGCTGGGCGTGCCGTGGGAGGAAGTGGACATCAACTCCTCCGACGAGCTGCGGGAGCGCTACTGGGAGATGATCCCGGTCACCCTGATCGACGGTGTCCAGCACGACTTCTGGCGGGTCTCGGAAGATCGGCTGCGCGCGGCCCTGGCGGCCTAGTCAGAACATCGCCATCGGCAGCGGCACGACCTTGGCGGCGTTCACGTTGAGCTCGATGATGTTGGTGGCCAGCACCATGGCCTGACGCTCGTTGATGAAGCGCTCGATGTGCGGCTGGCGCTGGTGGTCGCGGTAGGCGACCTCGTCACGGTAGAGCTCGTAGACGATGCGCTGCAGCGGTGCGGACTTGACCGCGTGGCAGGCGTAGATCAGCGTGTCCGGCTCACCGCGCCGGACCGCCTCGACGGTCAGGTCGGCCAACTGGTCGAAGGCGGGACCCGAGCCGTCCATGAGCGTGAAGACGGTCAGCATGCCGTAGATGTTCGGCGAGGGCTTGCCGGAGGTCTGCTGCGGGGCAGGCTGCACCATGGGCTGAGGGCCGGTCTCCGGCATGCGGGGGGCAAACAGCTCGGCACCCGAGTAGCCGCCGCCGGACATCGGAGCGCCGGGCATCGAGCCACCGGGCATCGAGCCGCCGGGCATCGAGCCGCCAGGCATCGGAGCGCCGGGCATCGAGCCGCCGGGCATCGACTGGTCGCGCGGGTCGGCCTGGGGCGGGCCGCCGTGCCGGCCGTTCATGATGTAGCCGGTCGAGGGGCCCGCGTCCGGCGGCGGCGACATCCGGGCGGCGTAGTCGACCTCCTGGTCGTTGGCCCGGTATTCGGCCACCAGGTCGCCCAGGCCCGACCTGCGCTGGCGCGGCGGCTCGGTGGCGGCCAGCGGGACGGGCTCCGGCGCGGGGCGGTGACCCGGCGGCGGCTGCTCCTGCGGCCGGGGTCCCACCGGCCGCTGCTGCTCGCGCCGCCCACCGACCGGCCGCCTGTCCTGCTGCTGGTCGACGAACTCGTCGTCCTCTTCGTCGTCGTACGGCGCGAGCGGGCGCAGCACGGTGTACCAGATGGCCGCGGCGGCGGCGATGAGCAGCATGACGGTGAAGAAGCCGGGCACCGCGAACTGCATGGCGCCCATGAGCGCCAGCCCCGAGGGGGCGATGACCAGGACCGCGTGCAGGTTGTCGGTGTCGTACTCGTCGCCGCCGCGCCACCGCAGCGCCGCGACCACGATGGTCCCCAGCATGATGAGCGCGGCGATGACATGCAGGGCGATGAGCAGATAGGCGGGGATGACCGCCCAGTGCGCGGACGACACCGGCACCGACTTGCCCATCTCCTCGCTGATGAGCGGGTCCACCACCATGATCACCAGGGCGACGATCGTGTAGGCGATGCCGAACAGCCAGGCCAGGAACTTCGGCGGCACCTTCTCCGCCAGCAGCTGGATCAGCCCGACGGCCAGCCAGAGCGGCGCCAGCATCGACCCGGTGATCTGGAGCACCTTGAAGGTGACGACCCCGAACCCGACGAGGTAGCCGAAACCGATCACCGCCAGCGACAGGCACAGCGCCGGACCGGCGATGGTCCAGGCGATCAACCAGCCCTCGGGCTCCTCGCGCAGCCGGCGGACCAGCGCGACGGAGGCGATCGCAGCCAGGAGCGCACCGGCGAACGCTATGACAGCAACGAGGATCTCCATGGTGACTCCTATGCTGCCGGACTATGCCTCCCAGCCGGTAGCCGAAGAGGGAAAGGGTCGATCCACACCGTATCTGCCGATTAAGCGGCGGCATGCAAGGAGGATGTGGATTGTGGAATTTCCGGTTGATTTCTAGAGTGTTCGAGCACGGCGCACCCCTTAGCCTTAGGGATACCGGATGCCTGACTCGTGGCCGTTCTCCGGGCTGCTCACGCCAGCGACGGCTGGCTCGGCCCGGACGACCCAGCTTGCCGTGCGTGAAGACGTCACCGACGATCTCCGCACCCTGGTCCTGCACGCGAAGACCGGGGACACGGATGCCTTTGGCACGCTCTATGACCGTTATGTGGATCTTGTTTATCGCTACATCTACTTCCGGGTCGGCTCCCATCCGCTCGCCGAGGATCTGACCAGCGAGACCTTCCTGCGGGCGCTGCGCCGGATCGCCGACTTCACCTGGCAGGGCCGTGACTTCGGCGCCTGGCTCGTGACCATCGCCAGAAACCTGGTCGCCGACCATTTCAAATCCGGGCGCTACCGCCTGGAGGTCTCGACCGGAGAAGTGATCGACGTTCCCCTCGAAGGAGCGCACATCCCGGAGAACGCCGTGGTGACCGCCATCATCAACGACCGGGTGCTCCGCGCCGTCCGCGATCTGAACCCCGAGCAGCAGGAGTGCGTGGTCCTGCGATTCCTGCACGGGCTGTCGCTCGCGGAGACCGCGCTCATCATGGGGAAGAAAAGTGGAGCGATCAAAGCGCTGCAGTTCCGGGCGATCCGCACGCTGGCCAGAGCACTGAAGAACGACCTTGCGTAACCTCGCGCCGCGCGACGTCGTTAGGCAGGTGTCACGGCAGCATCGAATCTCGGGGGCGTCAGGGAGCGATCATGGGTAGGGCGCGCAGGACGCACGAGCGCGTGCTCGGTCACCTCACAGAGCTGGGAGCGCTGTCACGCGGCGGGGTTCCGGACCCGGCCTTCCGCGCGCGCCTGCGCGAACGGCTCACCTCCGCCCAGCCCGCCGAGCATCCCGTACGACCGATCCGGCGCACCCACCGGCGGCCCCGGCCCCAGCGGTCCCTGTCCACCTCGATCGTCCCGATCGGCCTGATGACCGCCATGCTGCTGACCTCGGTCGCGACCTACCGCGCGGTGCCCGGCGACACCCTCTACCCGCTCAAGCGCGCGGCGGAGAGCACCCTGGTCCGGCTCAGCACCGACGACGTGGTGCGCGGCGAGCGTGAACTCGTCTCGGCCAAGACCCGGGCGAAGGAGGTCGCCCAGCTCCTCGGCTCCTCCAGTGCCGGGCCGCTGGTCCACAGGACGCTCAAGGACATGGAGCAGTCGACCCGGGCCGGCATCACCAGGCTGCGACGCGCCGAGCCCCGCTCGCCGAAAATCGACCGCTTCGCCGAGGACCAGCGGAACATGGTCGAGCCGATGCTCGAACAGCTCGACGGTGTGGAGCAGGACCAGGCCGTCGGCTACCTCGACTACATCGACGGGCTCGCCGCTCCGGGATAGGTAGGCTGAAGCCCATGTGGCGGCTAATTCGACGACGGCAGCAGACCGAGGCGGAGATCGCCGGTGAGGTCGCGGCGGCAGCGGCTGTGGTCGCGCCCCCGACCGAGCCCGACCTCCAGGCTGCGGCCTTCTTCGACGTCGACAACACGATGATGCGTGGCGCGTCGATCTACCACTTCGCCAGGGGCCTGTCGACGCGGGGCATGTTCAACACCACCGACCTGTTCAAGTTCGCCATCGGGCAGGCGGTGTTCCGGCTGCGCGGCAACGAGAACCCCGAGCACATCGCCGTCGCCCGCGAGACCGCGCTCGCGTTCGTCGCGGGCGCCAAGGTCGACGACGTCGTACGCCTCGGCGAGGAGATCTACGACGAGGTCATGGCCGACCGCATCTGGGGCGGCACCAGGGCGCTCGCGCAGAGCCACCTGGACCAGGGCCAGCGGGTCTGGCTGGTCACCGCCACGCCGGTGGAGCTGGCGCGGGTGATCGCCCAGCGGCTGGGCCTGACCGGGGCCCTCGGCACCGTGGCCGAGACCACGGACGGCATCTACACCGGGCGGCTGGTCGGCGACCTGCTGCACGGCCCGGCCAAGGCCGAGGCGGTGCGGGCGCTGGCCCGCCGCGAGGGCCTCGACCTGACCAGGTGCACCGCCTACAGCGACTCGGCCAACGATCTGCCCATGCTGTCGCTGGCCGGTCACGCGGTGGCCATCAACCCCGACAGCGAGCTGCGCGAGCACGCCAGGAAGCACGACTGGGCGATCAAGGACTTCCGCACCGGCCGCAAGGCGACGCTGACCGCGCTGCCGATCGCGGCCGGCGTGGGCGCGGTGGCCGGCGGGGTGGCCGCCGGCCTCGCGCTGCGCAAGCTCTACCGCGCCACCCGCTGACGGCACCGGTCCACCACCCGATCCTTAGACCGGTCCGATCGGCCGGGCCTTAGACCGGACCGATCGACCGGGCCTTAGACCGATCCCACCGGTGGCCCTTTAGACCGGTCCGATCGGCCGGGTCTTTCTCCGGGGCGCTCCCGGCGGCCGGTTCATCTCAGGGTCGCGAACAGGCGGTCCGCCTCCGGCTGTTTCCACTGGATCCCGCGGGGGTTGTCAGGACGAGGTTGCCAGGGAACCGTGCGGAAGGTCACCGAAGCACCCTCCAGGCTGGAGACGAGCTCGATCATGGACTCCATGTCCAGCGCCTCGTCGGTCTTGACCGACTTCGCCGCCACGGCCATGAAGGCGCGCAACTTGGCCGGGTCGTCGAGGGCCCGCCTGGCCTTCTTCACCATCGCCTGGATGAGTTTCTGCTGGCGTTTGATCCGCTGTATGTCCGACCCGTCGCCGTAATAACGCAGCCGCATGTAGCCGAGCGCCTGCTCGCCGTTGAGCATGCTCTTGCCCGCCGGGAGTCTCAGCTTGGACTTCGGCTCGTCGACCGGCCGCGCCAGCGTGACCTCGACCCCGCCGAGCGCGTCGACGACCTGCTTGAACCCGGCGAAGTCGACCTCGATCATGTGGTCGATCCGTACGTCGGTCAGCGTCTCCACGGTCTTCACCGCGCAGCTCAGCCCACCACGGTCGAAAGCAGAGTTGATCAGGCCGGTACGGGCGGGCTCGGAGCCGCATCGCGGGATCCGCACCCAGGAATCCCGCGGGAGGTTGACGGCCGTGACCTTCTTCCGGTCGGCCGGCAGGTGCAGCACGATCATCGTGTCGGTGCGTGCCCCCTGGGCGAACCTGGGCGAGCCCACCTGACTGTCGGTGCCGACCAGCAGCACGTTCAGCGCGCCGCGCACGTCGGCGGGGCGCTGACCGGCCGGCGGGGGAACGGTCTCCCAGCCGGCGATCAGCAGCGTGGGCACGGCGACCACCGCCGCGGTCACGACGGCGACCAGGGCCGTCATCGTCCAGCCGAACCCGGCGCGGCGCGGCCGGGCCGCCAGCATGCGCGCCCGCTGGCGTACCAACGTCGCCGGAGGCTCGTGCCCCAGGCTGTCGCCGAAGTCGCGGAGCGTCCGCAGGTCGTCGTCCATCATCACTCCTGCCCTCGCAGCATCGGGTTGGTGTCGCCGAGCGCCGCGCGGACCTTCCGCCTGCCCCGGTTGAGGCGGGAGCGCACGGTGCCGATCGGGATGTCGAGCGCCTGCGCGACCTCCTCGTACGTCAGATCGCCCCAGGCGATGAGCAGCAGCACGTCGCGGTCCCTGGCGGGCAGCGCGGCCAGGGCGCCGGCCAGCGCGGGCCCGGCCGCCCGCGCGGTCGCCCCCGCCGCGACGCGGTCGGCGGGTGACTCCACGTCGAGGTCTACCGGCGCGCGCCGCAGCGCCCTGTAGCGGGCCGCCTCGGTGCGATGGTGCCGGGCCATGAGCCTGGTGAGAATGCCGAAGAGCCACGGCCTGGCGTCGGGATACCCCAGGTCGTAGCTCTTCCTACGGGAGAAGGCGACCAGGAACGTCTCACCGACGAGGTCCTCGGCGGGCTCGGGGCCGAGCCGTTTGGAGACGTACCTGTAGAGCATGGCGGAGTAGCGGTCGAACAGCTCGGCGAACGCCTCCGGCTGGGACCAGGAGGCGCTGATGAGCTCAGCGTCCGCGCCCTGGATGGCGGGTTGCGTGATCATCTCCGCCCTTCTGTGGGGGAATCAGTCGATGATGTCTTGCCACAACCCGCCTTCCGGGTTCACAGCTCCTTGCGCGCTCCCCCGTCGATGAGGAAGTCGGCGCCCGTGGTGCTGCCCGAGCGCGGTGAGGCGAGCAGCGCCACCGTGTCGGCGATCTCCTGCGGGTCCACGAGGCGGCCGGTGACCAGGCGCATCATCTCGGGCGCCACCTGCGCGATCACGCTGTCCCGGTCGGCCCCGGCGAAACCGGCGATGATCTCGGCGGCGCCGCCCTTCTTGGTCCACCAGTCGGTGAGCACCGGACCGGCCGAGACGGTGTTGACCCTGATGCCCTGCGGGCCGTACTCCTCGGACACGGCCTTGCTGACGTGGTTCAAGGCCGCCTTGGCGGCCGCGTAGTCGACGTTCATCGCGCCGGGCTGCACGGCCATGGTGGAGGAGATGTTGACGATCGAGCCGCCGCCGCGGTTCAGCATGACGGGCACGGCCGCGCGGATCGCCCGTACGGCGGAGAACAGGTTGAAGTCGAACATCTTCTGCCACTCGGCGTCGTCCGGGGTCAGGAAGCCGACCCTGGGCAGGGACACCCCGGGCGGCGGGCCGCCGGCGTTGTTGACGAGGATGTCGAGCCCGCCGAACTCCTCGACCGCGCGGGCCACCGCCCGGGCCGGGGCCTGCGGGTCCATCAGGTCGGCCGCGACGTGCACCGCCTTGCCGGGCAACTCACCGCCGGAGGTACGGGAGACGGCCACGACGTGCGCGCCCTCCTCGGCCAGGGTGCGGGCGACGGCCAGGCCGATGCCCTTGGACGCGCCGGTGACCAGGGCGACGCGGCCGGAAAGCTGCAGATCCATGATGTTCCCCTTCAGCGTTCGTTGTCAGGGGGAGAACACCGGCCAGGCCGCGGTGGTTGCGGCGGATCAGAGGAAAGGCGGGAAGGCGTGCCCGCGCCGCAGCCTGAGCTGGTCGAGCAGCTGCTGGATGACCTCGCGGATCTGGTCGGTGAGGTTGAACACCAGCATCGGATCGTCGGCCGCGGCCGGGTCGTAGTCGTCGGTCCTGATCGGCTCGCCGAACTCGATCAGCCACTTCGACGGCAGCGGCACCAGGCCGAGCGGCCCGAGCAGCGGGAAGAACGGGGTGATCGGCAGATAGGGCAGGCCGAGCAGCCGGGCCAGGGCCGGCAGATCGCCGATCTTGGGGTAGATCTCCTCGGAGCCCACGATGGCGGTGGGCACGATCGGCACCCCGGCTCGGATGGCCGCGGCGACGAACCCGCCACGGCCGAACCGCTGCAGCTTGTAGCGCTCGGAGAAGGGCTTGCCGACGCCCTTGAAGCCTTCGGGGAACACCCCGACCAGCTCGCCCTGGCGCAGCAGCCGGTCGGCGTCCTCAGGGCAGGCCAGCGTGTGCCCGGTCTTGCGCGCCAGGTGACTCAGCATCGGAAGCTGGTAGACCAGGTCGGCGCCGAGCAGCCGCAGCGCCCTGCCCGCCTCGTCGTGCAGCGCCACCTGCAGCATCAGCGCGTCAACGGGCAGGGTGCCCGCGTGGTTGGCGACGATGAGCGCGCCGCCGTCCCGGGGCACCTGCTTCAGCTCCAGGGCCTCGGCCCTGAACCAGCGGTGATAGAGCGGGCGGAGCAGTTCGAGCAGCACCTTGTCGGTCAGCTCGGCGTCATAGCCGAACTCGTCCACCTCGTAGTCACCGGTGACCCGCCTGCGCACGAAAGCCAGCAACCCGGCCAGCGCATCAGACCGCTCTCCACCCACCGGCGCTTGCTCGCCGTTCGCCAGTGCTTGCTCGCCGTTCGCCAGTGCTTGGCCGTCGTTCGCCAGTGCTTGGCCGTCGTTCGCCGGCGCTTGGCCATCACTCACCGGCCATCGCTCCTCGTTCACTGGCGGGCACCTCCGAGCCGCCGCAGTCCGTGCGAGCGCAGGAAGTCGTCGAAGGCCGCGCCGGTGCTGAACTTCGGCTTCCAGCCCAGCTCGGACTCCAGGGCGCCGGAGTCGACCACCCGGCCATGGCTCATCAGGCGCAGCTGCTCCGGCGAGTAGTCGACCAGTCCCGTCCGGCGCACCATGGCGCCCAGGAGCTGGACCGCGGGAGACAGCAGCGGCAGCGACAGCCGCCCCGCCCGGCGCGCGCACTGCGACAGCAGCAACACGCCTGCCCCGGCCACGTTGTACGTGCCGGGGTGATCTTCCTTCGCCATCCGGCGCAGCACCTCGACCGCGTCGTCCTCATGGACGAACTGCAGCCGTGGGTCGAAGCCGAACACGGTCGGCAGCACCGGCTGGGTGAAGTAACGGGTCAGCGGCGAGTCGACGCCGGGCCCCATGAAGTTGGCGAAGCGCAGCAGCGACACGCTGACGTCGGGGCGTCGGCGCGCGAACCCGCGCACGTAGCCCTCGACCTCGGCCGCGTCCTTGGCGTAGCCGTGGCTGGGGCCGTCGTGCGACTCCAGGTCCTCGGTGAACACCGCCGGATCCCTGGGAGAGGATCCGTAGACGGCCGTGGTCGAGCGGACGACCACGCGCCGCACGGTCGCGGAGCGCTGACAGGCACCGAGCAACTGCATGGTGCCGATGACGTTGTGCTCCTTCATGGCGGCCCGGCCGGTGCCCCTGGAGGGGGCGCTCACCAGACTCATGTGGACCACGGTGTCGACGTCGGCGGCCGCGATCACCTGAGCGATGTCGGGGCTGCGCAGATCGACCCGTACGAACTCGGTCCGGCCCAGGGAGATGCCGCCATCACGGGTCAGCGAGGGCGGCGGCACGGTGTCCACTCCGATGACGCGGCTGACGTCCGGGTCCGCCGCGAGAACGCTCGCCACCCGTGCGCCGATGTGGCGCGAGACCCCGGTGACTAGCACGGTGTGGGTCATCAGCGCCTCGCAGCTGCGTCGACTACTTCTTGTTACGCCGCTGGATGCGCGTCTTCTTGAGCAGCTTGCGGTGCTTCTTCTTGGCCATCCGCTTGCGGCGCTTCTTGATAACAGAGCCCACGGGACCCCCAGGTAGCTGATCACACGTCTGAATCGATGTGCGAGCGCACACCGGGTGCCAGACTACCGGCGATCGGTGGTGGATCGCTCCCCGGGGTGAGAGCCCGGCCGCTCGAGTGTCGGCCGGGCCTCCCCGCGACGGTATTCACGGCGTGCTCACGGCGCGCCGCTACTCCAGTTTCAGCCTGCCTCGATGTAGGCCTCGCGAAGATAGTCGTGCACCGCCTGTTCAGGCACTCTGAACGAGCGACCGACGCGGATGGCCGGCAACTCGCCCGAGTGCACCAGTCGGTAAACGGTCATCTTCGACACTCGCATGACCGTGGCCACTTCAGCCACTGTCAGGAACTTCACCTCGCTGAGAGGTCTTTCGCCTGCAGCCATCGGACGCCTCTTCCGCACGTGTTTCCGGGTTATCCCCACTGGTGCCATTGCTCACGCACGTGTACTGCCGTCAGCGTAAGTCGGGACTCCGAGTGCGCAAACCCCCTAGTTTCTCAGTTCGCGGAGTCGCCTGTCAGCAGAACCAGCAAACTCCCTGGCCAGCCGCCGGATCGAGCCCCTCGCCTGAACCCTGGAACTGTCCAAGTTGTCACACATAAGAGTCGCCCAGGCCTCATCAAAAGTTGGCAAAGGGACGGCGAGGCTCTTGGAATGCAGGCGCGAAAAGACGGTATCGGGAGGACCGATTTCGACTCATAGGGCTCGTGTGACTCTTGTGACCAAGCGCTCAGTCAACGGCGTGTAATAGCGCGGTAGCACATTGTCATCGAGTGGCACCACCACATCGATCTTGCCCTCCGCCTCTCCGACGAAGAGCCCGGGGTCGTTGCTGTCGGCGAAAGCCACAGTGGGCACTCCCGCCTCTCCAGCGGCCCCTGCCCAGCCATGGTCGGCGATAACCAGGTCAGGTCGCGCCGCGCCGAGCTCGGCCAGCATGTGCTCCATCGGGGCCGCGTCGTGGGTGTGCACGAACGCGCCCTTGTCGTCGAGCATCGCCACGTCGCCCAGATAACGGATCCGGCGCGGCCGGCCGAAGCCCGACCCGGAGTAGGCCCAGCCCTCGGCGGGCGTCAGGAGGCTCGCCCCGCACTCCAGCGCGAGCCTGGCGAGCGGCAGGTGCACGGCCAGCAGGCCGGTGGGGTGCCCGGTGGCGAACAGCACCCGGGGCCGCTCCGCCGTCAGCGCGGTGGCGATCCGGTCGGCCATCGCGTCGAGGGCGTCGATGGTGCGCTCGGGGTCGATGGTGTCCTGGCCCCAGCGGTGACCGGGGTCGGCGACCACGCCGGCGGCCTTGGCCATCAGCGCCAGCACGTCACGGAACGTCCAGCGCTGCTCGAAGGTCAGGCCCAGCATGTAATAGGGGTCCTGGTTGGCCAGCGAGCTGTAGTGGTCCAGGTTGTTCTCGCGCGAGGTCGCGACGTCGCCGGCGATGCGGCTGTGGATCAGATGATCACGGAGTTCGTCGCGGCTCAGCACTGTTCGTCCTTAGGGCATCGGGTCAAGGCCGTGCAGAGGGAACACCGCGTGCCGGGTCGCCATGACCGCACGATCGATGGGGTCCGCTGGATCATAACCACCGGATAGATCCTGAAATTCCGGGCTTCTGCCGTCCGTCATGGTCAGCGGGGGCACCTCACCCGTACGTTCCCGTACGAGCTGCCGCCAGCTCTCGCTCGTCGGGGTGGCCGGGTCGAGCGGGTAACCGGACAGCTCGGCGAGCAGGTGCGTCCACGCCCGCGGCACGACCTGCACGAGCTCGTAGCCACCACCGCCGGTCGCGATCCAGCGGCCGCCGGCCGTCTCGTGCGCCAGGCGGTGCAGCGCGGCGTAGGCCATCCGCTGGCCGTCGACGCTGAGCATCAGGTGCGCGAGCGGGTCCAGCGCGTGGCTGTCGCACCCGTGCTGGGTGACCAGGAAGTCCGGCCGGAACTCGCGCAGCAGCGGCGGGACGACGGAGTCGAAGGCCCGCAGCCAGCCGGCGTCGCCGCAGCCCGCCGGCAGCGCCACGTTGACCGCGCTGCCCTGGGCGCCGGTCTCACCGGCCGAGCCCGTGCCGGGGAACAGGGTGATCGGGCTCTCGTGCAGGCTGATCGTCAGTACCCGCGGGTCGTCGTAGAACATCGCCTGCACCCCGTCGCCGTGGTGCACGTCCACGTCGACGTAGGCGATTCGCTCCACGCCCTGCCGCAGTAGCCAGGCGATGGCCAGCGCCGGGTCGTTGTAGACGCAGAAGCCGCTGGCCGCGCCGGGCATCGCGTGGTGCAGCCCGCCCGCGATGTTGACCGCGTGCTCCACCGAGCCGTCGTAGACCGCGCGGGCCGCGGCCAGCGAGGCGCCCGCGATCAGCGCGGAGGCCTCGTGCACCCCGGCGAAGGCCGGATTGTCCGTCGTGCCGAACCCCACCGACAGGTCCGCCCGGCCGGAGGCCGAGACACGCTTGACGGCCTCGATGTAGGCGGGATCGTGCACCATGGCCAGCTCGTCGTCCGTGGCCGGCTCGCAACCGCCCATCTCGACCTTGTCCAGCACGCCGAGATCCCTGGCCAGCGCCATCGTCAGCTCGACCCGGACGGGGGCGAGCGGGTGTGCGGGGCCGAAGTCGTAGGAGGTGAGGGCGTCGTCCCAGATGACCCGCGCCGACTGGCTCATGCGTGCTCCGTTTCCCTCGCCTTGAGGCGACGTTACCGCAGCATCACTGGCGGCCGTTCAGAAGGATCGCCCGGCGACCGAGCGGAGGTATCACGTAACCTCTGATCATGCGCTTCGTGCGTCCCTTTCAGGCCGCATGGCGATTTCTCCGACGCCCACGGGTTTTCGACGCCTTGCTCGTCATCGTGGTCGTCGTGCCGGCGGCCATCGGCGGGGTCTTCGCCTGGGCGGCAGGGCAACCGGCCGTGGCCGCGGGCACCGCGCACTTCGCCCTCACCATGCTCCCTCTGCTGGTACGGCGGACCCGGCCGCCCCTGGCCGCCGCTCTGGTCGTCGCCCTTGAGCTCGCCGGCCTGGCTACCGGCATCGTCGACAGCAGCAACAGCCTCGGCAGCCTGATCGCCTTCTACAGCGTGGGCCGCTACACCCAGGGCCGCACCACGCTCATCACCACGGTCCTCAGTTGCGCCGGCTACGCGATCGGCGTCGCGCTGATCGATCCGGCGCCGGGCTTCTGGGTGGGCGCCATGTTCGCCACCGCGATCCCGGTCGGCTTCGGCCAGCTCGTGCGGGTGCGGGCCGAGCTGCGCGAGCGCACGCAGCAGGAGATGGCCGACAGCGCCGTACGGGCCGAGCGGCGGCGGATCGCCAGGGAGCTGCACGACGTGGTGGCCCACCATCTGAGCGTCATCAACGCGCTCGTCGGCGGCGCCAGGGCCACGCTGCCCCCGGGCCAGGACGTCACCCGCGACGCGCTGGCGGGCGCCGAGCAGACGGCCCGCCAGGCGCTGGCGGAGATGCGTCAGCTCCTCGACGTGCTCAGAGCCGACGGGGGCGGCGCCGCCGACGCCGCCACCGGGGTGGGCGCCGCCCGGCTGCCCGCGCTCGTCGAGGAGGCCAGGACCGCCGGCCTGCCCGCCAGCCTGACTGTGGCGGGTGAGCCGGTGCCGCTCCCCACGGCCGTGGACCACGCCGTCTACCGGATCGTCCAGGAGGCCCTGACCAACACCCGCAAGCACACCGTGGGCGCTCGGGCCAGCGTCCTGCTGACCTACGACGCCACGGCGATCGAGGTCGAGGTGGTCGACGACGGCGCCGCCAAGCTGCCGGCGGCCAAGGGCTTCGGCCTCAGCGGCATGGCCGAGCGGGTGGCGCTGTGCGGCGGAGACTTATGGACCGGCCCGCGCGCGCAGGGCGGCTTCCGCGTGCACGCGCGCATCCCCCTGGAGAAGAGATGATCACGGTACTGCTGGTCGACGACCACGAGCTGGTGCGCAAGGGCTTCAGGCTGATGCTGGACGCGCAGCCGGACCTGACCGTCGTCGGTGAGGCGGCGGACGGCGCCGAGGCCGTCCGGCTGAGCAGGCTGCTCAGCCCCGACGTGGTGCTGATGGACCTGCACATGCCCGGGATGGACGGGGTGCGGGCCACCGAGCAGATCACCGGTGAGCTGCCCGGCGCGCGGGTGCTCGCCCTGAGCACGTTCGACCTGGACGAGAACGTGGTCGCGGCGCTGCGCGCGGGCGCCTGCGGTTTCCTGCCCAAGGACGTCTCGCCGGAGGAGCTGGTGGACGGCGTGCGCGTGGTGCACCGGGGCGAGGCCGCCGTCGCGCCACGCCTGCTCACCGGGCTGATCGGCGCGTTCGTCCGGGCTCCGGAACCACGGCGCGCCGTCCCGTCGCCGCACCAGGACGCCGTGGCCAAACTCACCGAGCGCGAGCGGGAGATCCTGGTGCTGATCGCGCGGGGCCTGTCCAACGCCGAGATCGCGCAGGAGCTCGGCGTCGCGTCCTCGACCGTCAAGAACCACGTGCACAGCCTGTTCGCCAAGATCGGCGTCCGGGACCGGGCACAGGCCGTGATCGTGGCGTACGAGGCCGCGCTGATCAGCCCTGGAGAGTAGGACCAGGGGCCCAGAAGCCCGCCCCGCGAACGGTCCCTCAGCAGGAAGGCAACGCCCGCTCCGCCGATCATCCTGGTGTCATGACCGCTATCCAGGCAATGAACCTCACCAAACGCTACGGAGATACCGTGGCCGTGGCGGACCTGTCCTTCGACGTCCAGCCCGGTCAGGTGACCGGGTTCCTGGGGCCGAACGGCGCCGGTAAATCCACGACCATGCGCATGGTCCTCGGCCTGGACCATCCTTCCGGCGGCTCCGTGCTCATCGGCGGCAGTCCGTACCGAGAGCTGAGTCATCCGCTGCGCAAGGTGGGCGCGCTGCTGGACGCCAAGGCCGTGCACGGCGGGCGCAGCGCCCGCAACCACCTGCTCGCCATCGCGCAGAGCAACGCCATCCCGGCGGCCCGGGTCGAGGCGGTGCTGGAGCTCGTCGGCTTGACCCAGGTGGCCAAGCGCCGCATCGGCGGCTTCTCCCTCGGCATGTCACAGCGCCTCGGCATCGCCGCCGCGCTGCTCGGCGACCCGGAGATCCTGCTCTTCGACGAGCCGGTCAACGGCCTCGACCCCGACGGCATCCTGTGGATCCGCACGCTCATGCGCGAGCTGGCCGCCGAAGGACGGACCGTGTTCGTCTCCAGCCACCTGATGAGCGAGATGGCGCAGACCGCCGACCACCTGGTGGTGATCGGCAAGGGGCGGCTGATCGCCGACACGAGCGTGCAGGAGTTCATCGGGCGCAGCTCCCAGGCGTACGTACGCGTACGGTCTCCGCGCCTGGCGGAGGTCGCCGAGTTGATCAGGGTCGGTGAGCTGCACCAGGACCACCTGCGGGTGTCCGGGCTGGAGCCGCTGGAGATCGGCACGATGACGGCCCGGGCCGGGCTGCCGCTGGAGGAGCTGACGCTCGTACGGCCCTCGCTCGAATCCGCCTACATGGAGCTCACCAAGGACAGCCTGGAGTACACGTCATGATCGACATCGTCCGGTCCGAGTGGACCAAGATCCGTTCCGTCCGGTCCACCGTGTGGACGCTGGCCGTCACCGCGCTGCTGATGGTCGGCATCAGCGTCCTGCTCGGGGTGGCGATCACGAACTCCGGCGAGACCGTGGGCAGCCAGGAAGCCATCGCGACCAGCCTGGCGGGCACGGTGTTCGCCTCACTGTCCATCGCCACGTTCGGGGTGCTCGTGGTGTCGGGCGAGTACCGGACCGGGTCCATCAGGACCACGTTCATGGCGGTGCCGAAGCGGCTGCGGGTGCTCATCGGGAAGGTCGTGGTGTTCACCCCGGTGGCACTGGTCGTGTGCACCGTCTCGTCCTTCGCCGCCTACCTGCTGGGCGGGCAGCTGATCCTCGGGACGACCTCGCTGAGCGATCCCGGGGCGCTCCAGGCGATCTTCGGCTCCGGCCTCTACCTGACCGCCGGCGGCCTGTTCGGGCTGGCGCTGGGCGCGCTGGTCAGGCACACGCCCGGAGCCATCGTCTCGGCCATCGCGCTGATGCTCATCCTGCCGCAGCTCACCAGCATGCTGCCGGGGCAGTGGGGGGCCACGGTGCACAGCTACTTCACCACCAACGCCGGGATGGAAGTGGTGCAACCCGGCCAGAACGCCATGCTCGGCCCGTGGTCCGGCTACGCCGTGTACCTCGCCTGGGTCGCCGTCACCCTGATCGTCGCCGCCGTGCTGATGAGGCGGCGGGACGCCTGACCAACCGCAGGCGAACTCGCGGAACGGCTGATCAGCCGCGGGCGAGCTCGCGGCCACGGTCACGGACGTCCTGGTCAGCCGGAGGCGAGCTCGCGGCCACGGTCGCGGGCCGGTCAGCCGGAGGCGAGTTCGCGGCCACGGTCGCGGGCCGCCTCGATGGCGGCCAGGAAGGCGGCGCGGACGCTGTGCCGCTCCAGCTCGGCGATCGCCGCGATGGTGGTGCCTCCCGGCGAGGTGACGGCCTCGCGCAGGATCACCGGATGCTCGCCCGAGTCGCGCAGCATCACGGCCGCGCCCACGATCGACTGGGTGACCATGTCAAGCGCCGACGCCCGCGGCATGCCGAGCAGGATGCCCGCGTCCACCATGGCCTCGACCAGGTAGAAGAAGTAGGCCGGGCCGCTGCCCGACAGCGCCGTGGCGGCGTCCTGCTGCGACTCGGGGATGCGCAGCACCTTGCCGACCGGGTTGAGCAGGTCCTCGGTCCGCCGCAGGTGCTCCTCCCCCGCGTGCGAGCCGGCCGAGACGCAGCTCATCGCCTCGTCGAAGCGGATGGGCGTGTTGGACATGACCCTGACCACGGGCGCCTCGACGCCCAGGCGCTGCTCGACGAAGGCCGTGGTGATGCCCGCCGCCGCGGTGATCACCAGGCGGTCGGCCGGCACGTAGGGGGCGATCTCGGCCAGCAGCGCCGCCATGTCCTGCGGCTTGACCGCCAGCACCAGCGTGTCGGCGGACTTGGCGGCCTCGATGTTGGACACCGTACGGACCCCGTAGGTCTCGCGCAGGGCCAGGGCGCGCTCCGGCCGGCGCACGGTGGCCAGGATCTCGGCCGGCTCGAACCCCGCCCGCAGCAATCCGGACAGCAGGGCCTCGCCCATCTTGCCGGTGCCCAGAATCGCGATCATCTTCTGCCTCTCACCTGGTCGACGCTGGCCGCAGCCTACCGGCGGCTAGCCCCGCGTCAGCAGCGAGCGGGCGAAGAAGGCCAGGTTGGCGGGGCGTTCGGCCAGGCTGCGCATCAGGTAGGGATACCAGGCGGCGCCGTAGGGCACGTGGACGCGCACCCGGGCGCCCTCGGCCGCCAGGCGCTCCTGCTCGTCCGGACGCACGCCGTACAGCATCTGGAACTCGAAGCCGGACGGGTCGCGCTCCTCCAGCACCGCCAGCGCGGCGGCGATGCGGATCAGCCGGGGGTCGTGCGTGGCGACCATCGGGTAGCCGGTGCCGGCCATCAGCACCCGCAGGCAGCGCGCGAACGAGCGGTCGACGTCGGCCGCCGAGGTGTACGCGCCGGGCGCCGTGTAGGCGCCCTTGCACAGCCGCACCCTGGCCCCCTCCAGCCGGTGGCAGCGCCGCACCGAGTCCCGCAGGTAGGCCTGCACCACGACGCCCACGTCGGGGTGCTCCTTGCGGAGCGTGGCGTGGATGGAGTGCAGGGCGGCGATGGTGTCGTGCTCCTCGGCGTCGAGGGTCAGCGTGATGCCCATGGACACGGCGGACTCGCAGATGGTCGCCGCGTTGTCGAGGGCGAGCTGCTCCGACAGGCGCAGCCCCAGCGCGGTCAGCCGGACCGACACGTCGGCGCCTTCCGGCAGGCGTTCGAGCAGGGCCAGGTAGGCCTGGACCGCCCGTTCTGCCTGGGTTCTGTCGTGGACGGCCTCGCCGAGATGGTCGACGCTGACGAGCAGGCCCGCGCGGGTCAGCTCGTCGACGGCCCGGCCGACGTCGTCGGCGACGTAGCGCCGGACCACGTCCGCGGTGAGCGGCGAGGTGGAGACGACGCGCTCGGCGCGATCGCTCCGGGAGATGGCGTGGAGAGCCTGACGCAGCACGCCATCACCCTAACTTCACCGATGCCCGCCGCTGCGGTGATTGGCCGACTGAACCGGTCGGCTGTCACATTCGTCGTATGGGTATGCGAACAGCGACGACGACTTTCCTGGCCGGATGCCTGATGCTCGCGGCCGGCTGCGGCGCGGCGGCGGCCCCTGCGCAGGAGGCCGCTCCCGCGGCTCCCGCCACCACGGTGGCCGCTATCGAGGTGCCGACGACCACACCGCCGACCGGGGGCCCGAAGCAGGTCAAGCCGGTCGGCAACGCGATCAACCCCCGCAAGGCCCGCTGGAAGACGGCCAAGCCGGTGTCCAAGAACCGCAAGGTGCGCCTCGTCTGGTGGTCCGGCGTGGAGCCGTGCACGGTCCTCGACCGGGTGAAGGTCAAGGAGACCGCGAAGCGGGTCACCATCACCCTGTACGAGGGCGCCGCCCCCGAGGCGAAGGACGTCTCCTGCATCATGATCGCGGTGGAGAAGACCACCACGGTCAAGCTCAAGTCCCCCCTCGGCAACCGCAAGATCGTGGACGGCGCCAAGTCCTGACACGTCTGCCTGCTCCCCACGACTTCCGGACATCGGGAACGATTCCGCCACCTCAGGGGTTGAGTCGGATAGGCTCAAGTCGTTTGACAAAGACGGCAGGCATTCGTACGTTGAGTCTGACCGACTCAACTTTGACTACAAGGACGTACTCATGGCACGTGCGGTAGGTATCGACCTTGGGACGACCAACTCCGTCGTCTCCATCCTCGAGGGCGGTGAGCCCACCGTCATCGCCAATGCGCAGGGCTCGCGGACCACGCCGTCCGTGGTCGCCTTCGCGAAGAACGGCGAGGTCCTGGTCGGTGAGGTCGCCAAGCGGCAGGCCGTCACCAACGTGGACCGGACGATCCGCTCGGTCAAGCGCGAGATGGGCACCGACTGGTCGCAGGAGATCGACGGCAAGAAGTTCTCGCCGCAGCAGATCAGCGCCTTCGTGCTGCAGAAGCTCAAGCAGGACGCCGAGGCCTATCTGGGCGAGAAGATCACCGACGCCGTGATCACCGTCCCGGCCTACTTCAACGACAGTCAGCGCCAGGCCACCAAGGAGGCCGGCACGATCGCGGGCCTCAACGTGCTCCGCATCATCAACGAGCCGACCGCGGCGGCCCTGGCCTACGGGCTCGACAAGGAGAAGGACCAGACGATCCTGGTCTTCGACCTCGGCGGCGGCACCTTCGACGTGTCCCTGCTCGACGTCGGCCAGGAGGACGGCCACGGCTTCGTGGAGGTCAAGGCCACCAGCGGCGACAACCACCTCGGTGGCGACGACTGGGACCAGCGGGTCGTCGACGAGCTGGTCAAGCGGTTCAAGAACGCCCACGGCGTGGACCTGTCCAAGGACAAGATGGCCCTTCAGCGCCTGCGTGAGGCGTCGGAGAAGGCCAAGATCGAGCTGTCCAGCCAGTCCGAGACCAACATCAACCTGCCCTACATCACGGCCTCCGCCGAGGGCCCGCTGCACCTCGACGAGAAGCTGACCCGGGCGGAGTTCCAGCGGCTGACCGCCGACCTGCTCGAGCGCGCCAAGGGCCCGTTCAACCAGGTCATCAAGGACGCCGGCATCAAGGTCACCGACATCGCGCACGTCGTGATGGTCGGCGGCTCGACCCGCATGCCCGCCGTCTCCGACCTCGTCAAGGAGCTGACCGGCGGCCAGGAGCCCAACAAGGGCGTCAACCCGGACGAGGTCGTCGCCATCGGCGCCGCCCTGCAGGCCGGTGTGCTCAAGGGTGAGGTCAAGGACGTCCTGCTGCTCGACGTGACCCCGCTGTCGCTGGGCATCGAGACCAAGGGCGGCATCTTCACCAAGATCATCGAGCGCAACACGACGATCCCGACCAAGCGCTCCGAGGTCTTCACCACGGCCGAGGACAACCAGCCGTCGGTGCAGATCCAGGTCTACCAGGGCGAGCGCGAGATCGCCTCGTACAACAAGAAGCTGGCCACCTTCGAGCTGACCGGTATCGCCCCGGCGCCGCGCGGCATCCCGCAGATCGAGGTCACCTTCGACATCGACGCCAACGGCATCGTCAACGTCTCCGCCAAGGACCTGGGCACGGGCAAGGAGCAGACGATGACGATCACCGGCGGCTCCGCGCTGCCGAAGGACGACATCGCGCGGATGATGCGCGAGGCCGAGTCCTACGCCGAGGAGGACAAGAAGCGCCGCGAGGAGGCCGAGGTCCGCAACAACGCCGACGGGCTCGCCTACCAGACGGAGAAGTTCCTCCGCGAGAACGACGACAAGGTGCCGGCCGACATCAAGACCGAGGTGACGGACGCGCTCGGCGAGCTGAAGAAGGCTCTTGAGGGCACCGACACCGACACGATCCGCACCTCGGCGGAGAAGCTCGCCACGGTCAGCCAGAAGATGGGCTCGGCCATCTACGCCCAGGGCCAGCAGGCCGGCGGCGGTGACGGCGCTCCCCAGGACGCCACGCCGGGCCAGGAGCAGAAGGCCGCGGACGACGACGTCGTCGAGGCCGAGATCGTCGACGAAGACCAGCCGAAGAAGGACAAGTGATGCCGCCGCGTGACAACGGACACGAGGAACCGGTGATCCGCGACAACCGCAAGATCGACCCGGAGACGGGCGAGGCACGGGTGCAGGGCGACGGCGGCGGTCCCGCCGTCGCGCCCGAGGCGCCCGCGCAGGCCGACGGCGAGCTGTCCGCGCAGCTCGCCGAGCGGACCGCCGATCTGCAGCGTGTCCAGGCCGAATACACCAACTACCGCAGGCGCGTGGAGCGTGACCGGGTCGTCGTCCGCGAGCAGGCCATCGCGGGCGCCCTCACGGAACTGCTCCCGGTGCTCGACGACATCGGCAGGGCCCGCGATCACGGCGAGCTCACCGGTGGCTTCGCGAAGGTGGCAGAGTCGCTGGAAGCGGCGCTCACCAAGCTCGGGCTCAACACCTTCGGGCAGAAGGGCGATCCGTTCGACCCGGTGATCCACGAGGCGCTGATGCACAGCTACTCGCCGGATGTGACCGAGCCGACCGCGATCGAGGTGCTGCAGTCCGGCTACCGGATGGGTGAGCGGGTGCTGCGCCCGGCGCGGGTCGCCGTGGCAGAGCCTGGGGACGCCCCTTCGGCGTCCGACGAAGACGACAACTGACGAGCACGAAGGGCCGTAGATGAGCACCAAGGACTACCTGGAGAAGGACTACTACGCCGTCCTTGGTGTGCCAAAGTCAGCCACCGCCGAAGAGATCAAGAAGGCCTACCGCAAGCTGGCCAGGCAGTACCACCCCGACACCAACCAGGGTGACGTGACCAAGGAGACCAAGTTCAAGGAGGTCTCCGAGGCTTACGACGTCCTGTCCGACAGCAAGCGCCGCAAGGAGTACGACGAGGCGCGCACGCTGTTCGGGTCCGGGGTGGGCGGCCAGCGGCCGCCTGGCGGTGGCGGCTTCCCGTTCGACTTCGGGGACCTGTTCGGCGGCACCGCCGGGCAGCCGCAGGGTGGTCAGGGCACCGGCGAGCGCTTCAGCGACCTGTTCGGCGGCCTGTTCAACCGGGGTGGCGGCGGCCCGACGCGCACCTCTGCCACGACCAGGCCGCGCCGCGGGCAGGACATCGAGTCCGAGGTCACGCTGTCGTTCCGGGAAGCGGTCGAGGGGTCCACCGTGTCCCTGCGGCTGACCAGCTCGGCGGCGTGCACCGCCTGCAGCGGGACGGGCGCCAAGGCCGGCACCACCCCGCGGGTCTGCCCGACCTGCGAGGGCACCGGGGCGGCCAGCCGCAACCTGGGCAACTTCGCCTTCTCCGAGCCCTGCCGCGACTGCAAAGGCCGCGGGCTGCTCGTGGACGACCCCTGCCCCGTCTGCGAGGGCAGTGGCCGGGCCAAGAGCACCCGCACCATCCAGGCGCGCATCCCGGCCGGGGTAGCCGACGGGCAGCGGGTCAAGCTCAAGGCCAAGGGCGCACCGGGCGAGAACGGCGGCCCGGCGGGCGACCTCTACATCCAGACGCACGTCAAGCCGCACGCCGTGTTCGGCAGGATGGGCGACAACCTGACGGTGACCGTGCCCGTGACGTTCACCGAGGCCGCCCTCGGCGCCGAGATCAAGGTGCCGATCCTCAAGGGCATGCCGGTCACGCTGCGCATTCCCCCGGGCACGCCCAACGGGCGGACCTTCCGGGTGCGCGGCCGAGGGGTGACGCGCAAGGACGGCACCATGGGCGACCTGCTCGCCACGGTCGAGGTGGTCGTGCCGAAGACGCTGGATGACAAGTCACGCGAGCTCCTCAACGAGTTCAACACCGCTACCGCGGCCGAGGACCCGCGGGCTGATCTCATCCAGAGGGCCAGAAGCGAGTAGCCGATGGACGCCAACTATTTCGACCTGTCAGATGACACTCCCGTCTACGTGATCTCGGTGGCCGCGCAGTTGTCGGGGCTTCACCCGCAGACGTTGCGGCAGTATGACCGGCTCGGACTGGTCTGCCCCGGCCGCACGGCGGGGCGCGGCCGCCTCTATTCGACACGCGACATCATCCAGCTGCGCGAGGTGCAGCGGCTCTCCCAGGAGGAGGGCATCAACCTCGCCGGCATCAAGCGGATCCTCGAGCTGGAGAACGAGGCGCTGCGGCTGCGTGAGGAGGTTCACCGGCTGCGCGCCGAGATGCAGATGGTCAGGGCGCTGATCCGCTACGAGCTGCCACCGGGGGCCTAGAAAAAATGGACTACAAGCTCACCCAGAAGAGTCAGGAGGCGCTCTCGGGCGCCATGCGGCGCGCCGCCGCGGAGGGCAACCCGGAGATCGCTCCGGCGCACCTGCTGACGACCCTGCTCTCCCAGACGGGCGGCACCGCCGTCCCGCTGCTGGAAGTGGTCGGCGCCGACTGGCGCACGCTCCGGGCCAAGGCCGAGGAGCAGCTCGCGGCGCTGCCCAAGGCACAGGGCTCGACCGTGAGCGCGCCGTCGAGCTCCCGCCACCTGCTGACCGTGATGAACACCGCCGCCCAGCACGCCAACCGGCTGGAGGACCTCTACGTCTCCACCGAGCACCTGCTCGTGGGCCTGGCCGCCGACGGCGGCCCGATCGCCGAGCTGCTCAAGTCGCACGGCGCGACCCCGCAGGCGCTGCTCGACGCCTTCGAGAAGGTACGCGGCCACGCCCGCGTCACCAGCGAGACCCCCGAGGACACCTACCAGGCGCTGCAGAAGTACGGCATCGACCTGACCGAGCAGGCCCGCAGCGGCCAGCTCGACCCGGTCATCGGCCGTGACTCCGAGATCCGGCGCGTGGTCCAGGTGCTCAGCCGCAGGACCAAGAACAACCCGGTGCTGATCGGCGAGCCCGGCGTCGGCAAGACGGCCGTCGTGGAGGGCCTGGCCCAGCGGATCGTGGCCGGTGACGTGCCCGAGTCGCTGCGCAACAAGCGGCTGATCGGGCTCGACCTGGGCGCGATGGTGGCGGGCGCCAAATATCGGGGCGAGTTCGAGGAGCGGCTCAAGGCCGTGCTGTCGGAGATCAAGGAGAGCGCCGGGCAGGTCGTCACGTTCATCGACGAGCTGCACACCGTCGTCGGCGCGGGAGCCGCCGAGGGCGCGATGGACGCGGGCAACATGCTCAAGCCGATGCTGGCCCGCGGCGAGCTGCGCATGATCGGCGCCACCACGCTCGACGAATACCGCGAGCGCATCGAGAAGGACCCGGCGCTCGAACGCCGCTTCCAGCAGGTCTACGTGGGCGAGCCCACGGTCGAGGACACGATCGCGATCCTGCGCGGGCTCAAGGGCCGCTACGAGGGCCACCACCAGGTGCAGATCTCCGACGGCGCGCTGGTGGCCGCCGCCGCCCTGTCCGACCGCTACATCACCAACCGCTTCCTGCCCGACAAGGCCATCGACCTGGTCGACGAGGCCGCCTCGCGGCTGCGCATGGAGATCGACTCCCGCCCGGTGGAGATCGACCAGCTGCAGCGCAACGTCGACCGGATGAAGATGGAGGAGCTGGCGCTGTCCAAGGAGACCGACGAGGCCTCCGTACAACGGCTCGAGCGGTTGCGCCAGGAGCTGGCCGACCGCCAGGAGGAGCTCAACGCCCTGGTCGGCCGCTGGGAGCACGAGAAGTCCGGGCTCAACAAGGTCGGCGAGCTGAAGAAGCAGCTCGACGACGCGCGCGGCGCGGCCGAGCGGGCGCAGCGCGACGGTGACTTCGAGAACGCCTCCCGGCTCATGTACGCCGAGGTGCCCCGGCTGGAGCAGGCGCTCAAGGCCGCCTCCGAGGCGGCGCCGGACGAGAACGCCATGGTGAAGGAGGAGGTCGGCGCCGACGACATCGCCGAGGTCATCTCCTCCTGGACCGGCATCCCGGCGGGCCGCCTGCTGGAGGCTGAGACGGCCAAACTGCTGCGGATGGAGGAGGAGCTGGGCAAGCGCCTCATCGGCCAGCAGCGGGCCGTACAGGCCGTCTCCGACGCCGTACGGCGCAGCCGCGCGGGCATCGCCGACCCCGACCGGCCCACGGGCTCGTTCCTGTTCCTGGGCCCCACCGGCGTCGGCAAGACGGAGCTGGCCAAGGCGCTGGCGGAGTTCCTGTTCGACGACGAGCGGGCGATGACCCGGATCGACATGAGCGAGTACGCCGAGAAGCACAGCGTCGCCAGGCTCGTCGGCGCGCCTCCCGGCTACGTCGGCTACGAGGAGGGCGGCCAGCTCACCGAGACGGTCCGGCGGCGCCCGTACACCGTGGTGCTGCTCGACGAGGTGGAGAAGGCCCACCCGGAGGTCTTCGACGTGCTGCTGCAGGTGCTGGACGACGGCCGGCTCACCGACGGCCAGGGCCGCACGGTCGACTTCCGCAACACGATCCTGATCCTCACCTCCAACCTGGGCTCGCAGTTCCTCGTCGATCCCACGCTGGAGAGCGACGCCAAGCGCGAGGCCGTGATGGGCGCGGTGCGCAGCGCGTTCAAGCCGGAGTTCCTCAACCGGCTGGACGACGTCATCCTGTTCGACGCGCTCGGCTCCGAGGAGCTGACCAGGATCGTCGACCTCCAGATCGACCGGCTGGCGCGGCGGCTGGCCGAGCGCAGGCTGACGCTGGACGTCACGCCGGCGGCCCGCGAGTGGCTGGCCCTGACGGGCTACGACCCGCTGTACGGCGCGCGTCCGCTGCGGCGGCTGGTCCAGTCGGCCATCGGCGACAAGCTGGCCAAGGCGGTGCTCTCCGGCGCGGTCGTCGACGGTGACACGGTCCTGGTGGATCTCGGCGACGACGAGCTGGCGGTCCGGCGGGCCTGACCGCACCGAGAGCGCCCGCACCTCGGGAACGCCCTGACGCCAAGAGCGCCCGGAGGCCCGGTCGGCCTCCGGGCGCCGGCGTTTCACGCTCCGGTCATCCCCGCGCCGGGTCCTTAAGGTTCGCTCCAGGCTTAGGACAAGCCGCCTCACGAGGGTGGGGCCGCTGACTAACTTCAGCGTTCGTCAGATCACCGAGCACGATCAGGGGGACGTGAAGTGTCATCTCGGAGCATCCGAAGCATCCTTGCCATGATCACTCTGATGGCGGGGGTCACCTGGCTGGGAGCGAGCCCCGTGGCGGCGGACAGGTGCCGGACCAAGCCGGCGACCGTGCGCGCGGCGAAGACGGCGAGGCTCTGCGACGACCTCACCAAGATCCGTGTGGACGACGGCTCGATCGGCGGCAGCCGGCTCGTCACCTCGCAGACCGAGGAGCTGGCCACGAGCACCGCCAGGATGGCCGAGCGCATCGGCCTGAGCGGGCTGGCCTCCGCGCGGTCCGCGATGGGCCTGAAGGATCTGGGCGGCATCGCCGCGACCTCCAGCATGCCCGCGCTGCCGTCGAGCACCGCGGCCGAGCCCGGCCTGCCGAGCCTCGCCAAGCTTCCCGACGTCCCGGACCTGCCCGACCTGCCCAACGTCCCGGGCGTGTCCAACCTGCCCGTCGGGATGACCCTCGGCACCCTGCCCGACCCTGCCAAGGTGGCCGGCAAGGGCGTGCGCGGGCAGAACATGCCCGTCAACGAGATCAAGGACGAGCTCATCAACCGGACCCTGCCGCAGGTGCCCGGCACGGTGACCGGGCTCACCTCCGGCACCCGGCTGCCGGACGCGCAGGAGTCACTGGACGGCCTCACCGGCCTGGACGCCCTCACCGGGCTCCTGCCCGGCCTGGACCTGCCCTGAGGCCGTCACGGCAGGCGTCAGCCGCGTGGTGACAGGGCCGCACCCCTGTCACCACGCGCCGCTCAGGAGATCAGCGCGTCGAGCTCGTCCTCGGGCAGCCCCAGGTCGACCCTGATGCGATAGCGGGTGCGCAGCATGGCCAGGTGCTCAGGGTCGTCCTTGTCGCACGACAGCACGGCCTGAGTCACCCACTCATGCCCCGCGGGCAGGTCTCCATAGGCGACCAGCGTCTCGGCGATGCTGTGCGCGGTCATCGCCGAGACCTCGCCCTCGGCGCGGATGGTCTCGATGACCTGCCTCGCCTCGTCGTGCCGGTCCAGCTCGAAGAGCGTGTCGGCGATGCCGGCACGCGGATCGATGCCGGACTCGCCACCGTCCTCCAGCGCGCGCTGGAAGCACTCCAGCGCCCGCGCGGGCTGCCCGGCGGCTCTCCACTCCTCGGCGGCCTGCACCAGGATCGAAGCCCTGGAAACGTCGCCGGTGGAGTAGCCGAGCGCCACGTCGTACAGCCGTCTGGCCAACGAGCTGTGGTCGTCGGCCAGCAGCGCCTGCTCAAGCAGGCGATCAAGGTGCTCACGGGTCACATGCGCCACAACCTGGAGACTACCGAGCGCGGTGCGGTTTTGCCCCGTCAATACGCATCGCCGATACCGCGTGAGCATGGCAACGCGTTGTCCAAACCTGCTCACCGTCCGCTTATCCGCGCACGTCATCGGGCATATAACCGGTGCTCAGCGGCGGTGGGCGGGAGGGGCTGTGATGGGTGCGTCCAAGCAGATGGCCTTCGCACTGGCCTGTACGGTCGTCGCTTCGGCACTGATTCCCGGACTCGCCGGTTATGTCTCGGCCCGCCTGGAGGCCATCGAATCGGCCGAGCGGAGCCTGCGCGCCCTGGAGGCGAGGCTGGAGGCCCGCGAGGCGAGAGGGGTCCGGACGGTGTCGCTCCCGATCCGCTGCCTGCGCCCGCCCGGCGCGCCGAAGCAGCTGCAGCGGCAACCCCCGGCCGCGGCGCTCCAACCCAACGAGCGCCGGACCGCGAGGCCGGCCGAGCGGGCGCCCGGACGACCCGAATAAGCCGGATGAGCCGGATCCGCCCAGGACGACCAGCTCGCCGCCGGACCCGCCCGGAACGACCAGCTCGCCGCCGGACCCCTCGGGACGGCTAACTCGCCTGTGGGGTCCAGGACTTGAGCTGGCGGGCCAGGAAGCCGCGTACGAGCTGCTTGGCCGCGTCGACGATCTCCGGTGAGCCGTCCGGATCGTGGCGGAAGGCCAGCTTGAGCACCGCGTCCCCGGCCTCCACGGCCACCAGCACCGCCACGTCCAGCTCATGGCTGTCGGCCAGGCCGTACTCACTCAGCAGCAGGCCGCGCAGCCGTCCGGCGATCACGGCGTTGTTGTCGGAGTCGGAGTCGAGCAGGTTGAGGTCGACGGCGTCACCGAAGTGCAGGCTCTTGAAGCCGGGCACGGTGCGGTGCATGTCGACGTACTCGTCGATGATCGCGTCGACGGCCTCCCACCACCCCGCGTAGTCCTCCTCCATGAACCTGCGCCCGACCCTGGAGACGAACTGCTCGACGTTGCGCCTGGTCAGCTCCTGGGTGATGGCACGTTTGTCCGGGAAGAACTGGTAGACCGAGCCGATCGCGACGCCGGCTCGGCCCGCGATGCGCGTGGTGGACAGCGACTCGTAGCCGATCTCGTCGAGGAGCTCGGCGCAGGCGTCGAGCATCTTTTCGACGCGGCGGGCGCTGCGGCGCTGTGTGGGCTGGCGCCGCAGCGGTTTGGGCTGCGCACAGATCTGTTCAACTTGCGGCGAGGACACGGCCTTATCTTCCCCCCACAAGCCCGATCGTTACCTGCGAATGCGTGGATTTCCCGGGAAGGTGGCCAACCTGGCCATGCCGCGCACCGCCGCGGGCGAGATCCTGGACAGCGCGTAGCCGATCTTCCCTTCGAAGTTGATCGGCACGACGGCCTCGTTGCGGTGCACGGCGCGCAGGATGTGCGCGGCGACGCGCTCCGGCGGGTAGCCGCGCCGCCGCAGCGCCTCCTCCGACAGCTCGCGGGAGGCGGCGCCCACGTACGTGGCGTTGCGGGCGATGGAGGTGGACACGAAGCCGGGGCAGATGGCGCTCACCCCGATCCCGTGGCCGGCGAGCTCGGCCCTGAGGCAGTCGCTGAGCATCTTCACCCCCGCCTTGGCCACCGAGTAGGCGGGCAGGATCCGCGACGGGGTGAACGCGCCCAGGGAGGCGATGTTCACGATGTGGCCGCCCTCGCCGCGCTCGACCATCTGCGCGGCGAAGAGCCGGCAGCCGTGGATCACGCCCCACAGGTTCACGTCGATGCTCTTGCGCCAGTCCTCCAGGGAGTGGTCGAGGAAGCCTCCGGCGACCACGGTCCCGGCGTTGTTCACCACGATGTCCGGCACTCCGTACCGGGACCGGACATTCTCCGCGAACTCCTCCATCTGTACGGCATCGGCGACGTCGAGCCGCGCGGCGTGTGCCGTACCTCCCAGGTCCTTGGCGATGTCGTCGGCGGCTCGGCGGGCCGCGGCGGGGTCGAGGTCGGCGCAGACCACCTCCGCCCCGTGCGCGGCGAAGGCGCGCGCGGTGGCGCGGCCGATGCCACTGCCCGCCCCGGTGACCACCACCAGCCTGCCCGTGAACGCCTTACGGCCCTGTGTGACCTTCGCGGTGCGCAAACCCCTCGCCGCCTCTCCACCCTCGATGTGCTCGGCGAACTCGCCGATCATTCTGGCGATCAGGTCAGGCGCGCCGCGCTGCGCCCAGTGCCCGGCGTCGGCCGTGCGGCGCCAGAGCCGCGCGACGCCCCGCGCCTGCGCGCGCAGCAGCGCGGGGGTGACGAACGGGTCGCGCAGGCACTCGATGAGCTGTACGGGCACGTCCACGCACGGGTCGCCCCGCGCGGTGAGCGAGTTGGCGCGGTAGAGCTGGACGCCGTGGCTCGCGTCGTCGCGGAGGGTGTCCGCCGGGTGCCCGGGTCGCGGCTCCAGCCCTTCGGCGACCCGCAGCGTCCGCTCGAAGATCCCCGGCAGGACCGTGCGCCAGGCCAGCTCGGGCAGGACGGGGAGCTGGAAGGCGCCGATGTACCAGGACCTGGCGAGCTGCGCGGCGACCTCGCGCCGCCTGCCGTGCCGCAGGAAGTGACCGAACTGGCCCGGTCCCGGGCCGCCGAAGCAGGTGAAGGAGGCGACGCGTTCGCGGATGCCCGGCCTGGCCACCGCGGCCCAGCCCTGGATCGCGCCCCAGTCGTGGCCCACCAGGTGGACCTGGGGCTTGCCGATCGCCGCCAGCACGGCGGCCAGGTCGACGGTCAGCCGGTCCAGGCGGTAGCGGTGGCGGCCGCGCGGCGCGGTGGAGGCGCCGGCGCCGCGCACGTCGTAGCGGACGACGTGGAAGCGGTCACGCAGCCGGCGCGCCACCTCGTCCCAGACGCGGTGGGTGTCCGGATAGCCGTGCACGAGCACGACGGTGGGATCGGCCGGGTCGCCCTCCTCGAACACGGCCAGCCGTACGTCCCCGGACTCGACCCAGCGCATCGCACCTCCCCATGGACGATCACGCTCAGCGGCGGGCGTCCAGTCCCGTGCAGGAGCGCAGTGCCTTCCAGTCCGCGACGGCCTGGGTCCGCGCGGGGCCGGTCATCGGCACCGGCAGGCCGCCCTGGATGGTCGCCGGCGTCCAGGTGTCCTTGAGCACCTTGCGGCCGTTGATGGTGAGCGTCAGCACCCCGGTCCGCCCGGTGGTCGCCGGGTTGGAGTTGTAGAAGACGAAGTTGCCCAGGCCGTAGTGGACGTAGGCGTTGTCGAGGTACCCGCCGCCGAGGAGGATATGCGCGTGCCCGCCGACCACCACGTCGGCGCCGGCCTTGACCAGCTTGGGGGCGAGGGAGAGCTGGGCCTGGTTCGGGCACTTCTGCAGTTCGGTGCCCCAGTGCAGGTGCACGATCACGGTGTCGGAGTTCTTGCGTGCCTTGCGCACCTCCTGGATGAGGCGCGCCTCGTTCTTGGCCGAGGCCAGCCCGCCCTGGGCGGAGGTGGCCGTCCAGGCCTGGATGAACTCGCTGTCCATCACCTGGGTCGCGCCGATGATCGACACCCGGTTCCCGTTCACGACCTTCCGGTACGGCTTGTACGCCTGGGCCTCGTTCGCGCCGATGCCCACCACGGGGAACTTGGCCTTCTTACCGGCGGCTAAGGAGTCGGCCAGGCCGGTCTGCATGTAGTCCATGCCGTGGTTGTTGGCCATCGACACCACGTCCACCCCGGCGGCCTTGAGCGCGGTCAACGCGCTGGCCGGCGCCCGGAAGGTGAACTGCTTGCCGGGGGCCGGGGTGCCGCCGGTGGTGATCGCGGTCTCCAGGTTCACCATCGTCAGGTCCGCCTTGCGCAGCACGCCGGCGATCGGCCCGAGCGCCGTACGCGGGTCGGCGAGCTTGGGGCGGAGCATCCCCTCGAAGTGCACATCCCCGCCGAAGGAGATCGTGTACGGCTGCCGCTTGACGGCGGTGGGGGTGGCCTTGGCCGCGCCGGCCTGCTGTTTCCGTTCGGGGGGCGGAGGTTCGTTGGCCGAGCAGGCGATGACGGAGGCGGCGACGGCCAGCACCGCCAGGGCACGGGGGAGTTTCATCGGTCGCCATTTCAGCTCGAGTCACACTTTCAGGGACCGAGCATGCCATGTACGACCGATCGCTGTCTGTCCCCCTATGTCCGGCCAGCTCACCGGGGAGCGGCACATAGAGTCGGCGAGACGCCTTTGAGGGAGTTGACCGGAGTCGAGCGCGACTTTGGGTGGGTAGTGGACCGGCAGGTGCGCATCGTCGGCCACCCCCTGAGGTGACGGACGGCATAGAGAAGCGGGTCGTGGAGTACTGGACCTACATCCACCAGGACCTCGGCCAGGGCCTCGCCCTATGGCGCGCTCCCTTCACAGGCAGCGCGCCGCGCACATCACCCGGCGAACCAGGCACGCACGAAGAGCACCGCCCCCATGAGCAAGGGCGCGAGAATCGCTGCCACGATTCCTGGAGAAACCTTGGCGAAGAACCATCTCCAGAGCCTTCCCGACCAGTACCCAGGCCCTCCGGTCGGCTGCTTGCACTGCGAATCGATCTCATGGACCAGAACATTCACCAGCGGCTTCATCGACTCCGGCAGGGTCCCGTCAATGCGCAGTTGCACGCGCTTGGGTCGGGAGTCGAACACCCCGATGACGCGGAGGCGGCAGTCGTCTCCCGGGGCGACCAGGGCGATCTCCCTCGGCCTCCTGAGGATGGCCTCGCTGAGGCTGGGACAGCCTTCCGCTTCGGCGACGTTCCTGGCCTTCACTTTGATGTGGTACGCCATGCCACGGAAGCTGAATTGCTCCTGGACCTCTCCAAGGCATTTTTGAATTACCCTGCTATTGGCCGCAGACCATGAAGCACTGTCGGGAGGAATGGGCGCAGGCATTGTTCACTCCTTGTGATGGAGCTCTCAAAGTCAGCTGTTTCACAGGCATGCGCTTACCAGGCGGTGGCATCATTCGCCGATGGAGGGATGCGCGTCCGAATGCGCTGGTATCGCGCCCATGAATGTGCGACACATAAACGCTTCACGTGATCTCGCAGCGTCTTTGTGTCTTGTTTATGGATTTCTGCGATCAGGCCGGCCAGCGAAAATACATGGAGGCTGTTCAAAACTACTTCCGAACGGCCCTGACGAGTTGCGCCACCAACTCGTCAGGGCATTCTTCACGCGCTCGCGGTGAGCGTGGTCAGGTCGAATTCGCCCGCGCGGACCCCGGCGGCGAAGGCGGCCCATTCTTCCGGGGTGAACACGAGCGCGGGACCATCCTGCTCCTTACCATCCCGCACCGCGACACTGCCGTTTGCCAGCGGGGCAACCTCGACGCAGGAAGATGCGCCATTGCAGAAGCTGCTCTTCTGCCAAGCCGCTGTGGTGTCGATCTGCATTTTCTCCCCAAATGGGTAAAGGGGCGCCATTGCCCCTTGTTGCGCTTACGTTGGCTTAACGTCGCCACAGCATGGCTTTACGTTGGATGAGGACGCGCGATTCGTCCTCGTCCAGCGCCTCCGACCGCATATGGTCATAGGCGGTCTCGTATCCCGCTACACGTTCGAGATCTTCGACGAAGTCCGCCGTGTACAACTGTTCCAAATAAACGACATCGTCGAATGCCACGAACTTCAGATGAATGAACGCACCGGTGCTGACGGGATGGAGTGAATCCAGAGCCAGCACCTGGACGCTGACGTGCGGCAGGAGAGAGACCTCGAGGAGATGCTCCATCTGCGCGCGCATCACCGAGGGCTCGCCGAAGCGGCGCATGAGCGCCGACTCGTCCAGCACCACGGTCAACCGAGACGGATCGGCTCTGTGCAGGACACGTCGCTGCCGATCGAGGCGTGCCTCGACACGGCTACGGACGCCGCTGTGGGTGATCCGGGCGATGCCGCGGGTCGCAAGGATGACCTCCCGCGCATAGTCCTCGGTCTGGAGGAGGCCAGACACGACCTGGGGTTCCCAGTTGCGCTGGAATGTGGCCTCCGCCTCCAGCCCGAGGAATCTTGTGTACTCCCCGGGCAGGGTGTCTTCGTAATCTTCCCACCACCCGCGCTGGTCCGCGTCACGCAACAGCCCGAAGAGTTCGTCAAGTTTGGCACTGTCGATGCGATAAAGGGTGCCCATCGCCTGGATGTCCTCGGCGACCGGCATGGTCTTGGCCGCTTCGATCCTGCTGATCTTGCTGGGCGACCAGCCGAGCTCGTTGGCGGCCTTGGCGCCTGTCAGCTGGCGTCGCTCACGCAGGAGGCGCAACTCCTGGCCGAGCCTGAGCCTGCGGACAGTGGGGCTGCCCTGCTTCGATGGCACCGTCGACCTCTCCTTGCCGGAAATGGAGGTGTAGCCGGAAGGGATCGTTTCGAGCCCGAGGTTTTGGGCCGTTCACCCAATCTTACACTGCAACTTGCACGAGGTCTTGCCAGAAGGCTGCCACGGAGAGAGCGTAGGGGGCAAGCGGGGTCCACGCACGCTACTCCGGGGGCGCAGTAGTTGCGTGCAACTTGCATGTAGACATGCTCTGCAAGGGCATGGACAACATGTTAAGAAAACATAATCTTTCTTGCGCAAGGTATTGCAGCACAGATGACCACGGAGGACGATCGACATTAAGAAGGCACGGGGGAACGAAGCGGCCGGACGATGACACGGCCCTTGACACCGAACCTTCTGCTCATCATCGCGAGCGGCCACTCGGGCCGCCACACCGGCAACGTCGCCGTCCCGGATTTGCAGGACTACCCCAGGGAGGCCACCTGCCGGAAGGATTTCTCACCCAGCTGAAGAACCACCGCGACCGTCGCTCGTTCGAGCACCTGAAAGCCGAACCGAGACCGACCACCGCTCGTCGCATCAAGGGCTGCCACCCTGCGACGAAAGCGGCCATCGGTCTGCAGTCCGGCGAAAGAAGCCACCTCGAATAATGCCGCGAAAGGGGTCTTCTATGTACTCACAAGGTACCAAGAGACTCAGTCGAATCAAGTCCTGGATCCAGGATCTCATCGCTCGCGCTGACCGGGACATCTGTCTGGAACCCGACGAGTTCGCTTGCCGTAGGGGCTGGACCGTGACGCGCGCCGGCTTCGGCGCCCGCCGCTACCGTGACCCACGCTTCGACCAGCTCAAGCTCGGTCGCCGAGTGGCCGAGGAGGTGTCCTGAATGCCGCGGAACCCACGCAACCAGATGTACCCGGCCAACGAGGACCTGCCCGCCGCCGGCCGTTCGGGGCTGATCGTCCGGCTCTGGCGGATCCGTACGGAATTACTGCTGGTGGCGGGGCTCGCCCTGTTCGCCGTGACCTTGCTGGGCGCGACCCTGGAGGGCCGCTGGCTGCCGTTCATCCTGCTGAGCAGCGCGATCTCGGCGCCGGCCGCGACCAGGACGGGCCGCAACTGGGTCATGGCGCACGTGTGGTGCGTGATCTCCAGGCACCGGCTGCAGCGGGTCTGCCTGGAGACCACGATGCACACCAGGGCCGGCCGGATCCCGCTGGTGTTGTGGATCACACCGACCCGCACGGGCGAGAAGGCACTGATCCTGACGAGGGCCGGTATCAGCGCCGAGGAGTTCGACGCCTACAGCGAGGAGATCGCCGCCGCCTGCTGGGCCAGGAACTCCCTGGTCTTCCGGCATCACCGGCGGGCCAACCTGGTGATCGTGGAGATCGTCAGGCGGGACGAGGTCGCTGGAGCCGTCTCTCCCGGGCTGGACCGGCTCTACGGCAGGCGGGCCTGGGTCGCGCTCCGGTCCGATCTCGAAGAACCGCCTGATCTGCGCGGGACTCTGGTCCTGTCCCGCCTGGGCTGAGCGCTTCCCGTGCGAGCCCCGGAGACCGCGGGGGCTCCGGGGCTTCCCCCTGCGGGCCGTACGGTTCAAGATGAGTTCCTCTGGCGAACTCAGGAGTGGTGATGTCCTCGACCGTCCATAGAACCTGCCCGCTGTGCGAGGCCGTCTGCGGCCTGACGCTGACCCTCGACGACGGCGGGCACGTGACGAGCGTGCGAGGCGACAAGGAGGACCCGTTCAGCAAGGGCTTCATCTGCCCCAAGGGCGCGAGTCTCGGCAAGCTGGACGAGGACCCCGACCGGCTGAGCGGGCCGCTGGTCAGGGAGGGCGACCTGTGGCGTGAGGTCGGCTGGGACGAGGCATTCGCCGCCGTCGAGCAGGGGCTCGGCCAGGTCGTGGCCCGGCACGGCCGCCAGTCGACCGGCATCTACCTGGGCAACCCGAGCGCGCACACGATGGCGGGCGCCCTGTACGGCGCGCCCCTGATCAGGGCACTGGGCACCCGCAACGTCTTCTCCGCGAGCACCGCCGACCAGATGCCCAAGCATGTGGCCAGCGGGCTGATGTTCGGCCATCCGCTGACCATCGCGGTGCCCGACCTGGACCGCACCGACTTCCTGCTGATGCTGGGCGCCAACCCGCTGGAGTCCAACGGCTCGCTCTGCACCGCCCCCGACTTCCCCGGCAGGCTCAAGGCGCTGCGCGCCCGGGGCGGCAAGCTGGTCGTCGTCGATCCGCGCCGCACCAGGACCGCGAACCTGGCCGACGAGCACCTGTTCGTCCGGCCCGGCACGGACGCCTATCTGCTGTTCGGCCTCGTGCACACGCTGTTCGCCGAGGAGCTGACCCGCCTGTCCGGCCCGGTCAACGGGCTCGACCAGGTGCGTGAGGCGGCCAAGCACTTCCCGCCCGACGTGGTGGCCCGCCGCACGGGCGTGCCCGCGCAGGTGATCGTACGACTGGCGCGCGAGCTCGCGGGAGCCAGGACGGCGGCCGTCTACGCCAGGATCGGCACCTGTACGGCCGAGTTCGGCACACTGGCCCAGTGGCTGGTGGACGTGCTGAACGTGCTCACCGGTAACCTCGACCGGCCGGGCGGGGCCATGTTCCCCATGCCCGCCACCGAGTCAGCCGGGCGGCGCAGGCCGTACACGGTGGGGCGGTGGAGGAGCCGGGTGCGGGGGCTGCCGGAGGCGAACGGCGAGCTGCCCGTGGCGACGTTCGCCGACGAGATCGAGACGCCCGGAGACGGGCAGATCAGGTTCCTGGTCACGGTGGCGGGCAACCCGGTGCTGTCGGCGCCGCACGGGGACCGGCTGGGCCGGGCGCTTTCGGGGCTCGACTTCATGGTGAGCGTGGACCCGTACCTGAACGAGACCACCAAGCACGCCCACGTGATCCTGCCGCCGCCGCGGGTGCTGCAGGCGGGTCACTACGACTTCGCGCTGCTCGGGTTCGCGGTGCGCAACTACGCCCGCTACTCGCCGCCGGCGCTGCCGCTGGACGGGCAGCCGTCCGAGGCGCAGATCCTGGCGCGGCTGACCCTGATCGCCTCCGGGCTGGACGGGGACCTGGACGAGTTCCTGATCGGGCAGCTGCTCGGCAAGGCCGTGGAGACGCCCGGCTCCGGCGTCGAAGGGCGCGACGCGGCCGAGCTGCGCGCGGCGCTCGACGGGCGCACGGGCGCGGAGCTGCGGCTCGACCTCATGCTCCGGCT
Source organism: Nonomuraea glycinis (assembly GCF_035920485.1). Classification (GTDB taxonomy): domain Bacteria; phylum Actinomycetota; class Actinomycetes; order Streptosporangiales; family Streptosporangiaceae; genus Nonomuraea; species Nonomuraea glycinis. The sequence goes on along the minus strand of NZ_CP109166.1, from coordinate 3,406,816 downwards.
CGGCCCCTACGGCGAGTGGGCCGGCCGGGGCGACCTGTCGCTGCGCAAGCTGCTCGACCATCCGCACGGCCTCGACCTGGGACCGCTGCGGCCACGGCTGCCCGAGGTGCTGAGGACCGCCTCGGGGCTGGTCGAGCTGGCGCCGCCGCAGATCGTCGAGGACGTGGAGCGGCTGCGGGCCCGGCTGGAGGAGGAGCCGCCGGAGGTCGTGCTGATCGGGCGGCGGCACCTGCGCTCCAACAACAGCTGGATGCACAACGTGGGCGCGCTGGTCAGCGGCAGCAACACGTGCACGCTGCAGATCCACCCGGCCGACGTGGCCCGGTTCGGGCTGGCCGGCGAGGCCGTGGTCCGCTCGGCCACGGGCGAGCTCACGGTGCCGTTGGAGCCGACCGACACGATCATGCCCGGCGTGGTGAGCCTGCCGCACGGGTGGGGGCACGCGGGCAGCGCGCAGGCGGTGGCGGCCGCGCATCCGGGGGTCAGCGCCAACGCGCTCACCGACGAGTCGGCCATCGACATACCGTCCGGTAACGCAGTGTTCAACGGAGTTCCGGTGAGTATTTCGCCAACCGGTATGATCACCGCACAATAAGGTGTCGCGCGTGACCATCGTGCCGGATAAGTCCTCCCTGACCGCCCAGATCGCCTTCGCCGTCGAGATCGACAAGTTGAAGCGGATCATCCGCCGCAACCTCCTGATGGACGGTTCGCGGCGGGAGAACGACGCAGAGCACTCCTGGTACGCGGCCACGCTGGCCATGGTGCTGGGCGAGCACGCCCCACCGGGGACCGACATCCAGCACGTGATCGCCATGCTGCTCGTGCACGACCTGGTGGAGATCGACGCGGGCGACACCTTCATCTACGATCCCGTCGCGGTGGCCGCGCAGGCCGAGACCGAGCGGGCCGCCGCCGACCGGATCTTCGCGATCCTGCCCGCGGAGCAGGCCGCGCGGCTGCGGGCGCTCTGGGACGAGTTCGAGGCCCGCGAGACGGATGAGGCCAGGTTCGCCAAGGCGATCGACCGGTTCGCGCCGATTCTGGCCAATCATCACACCGAGGGCGGCACCTGGCCGCTGTTCAAGGTGTCGGCGGCGCAGGTCAGGGAGAAGGTCCAGATCATCGCGGCAGGCTCACCCACCCTGGGCGCCTACGCCCGCGAACTGGTCGAGTCGTCGGTGGCCAGCGGACACCTGCCCGAGTGACCCCCGTATCGCTGGGGTAGGGGACTCGTCGTGAAAGAAACAGTTCGGGCGAGACGTCGGCACTTGCGGCGTTTCGTGGGGCCGGTTGACCTGACTGACCGGCTCGAAAGGACCCCGTCCATGGACAGGCCGATCCTGGGGCTGGCCAAGGCCGTACGCGCACGTATCCGCCCGGGTCTCCTGCGGGATGTGCTGCACGGCGTGCCGACCGGCAAACCTCTGCACCCGCCGCTGGCCGGGGTCACCCTTGGCTGCTGGATGTCCGCCGCCCTGCTCGACCTGGCCAAAGCCGATCCCCGAGCCGTCCGGGTGCTGGTGGCCACCGGGATCATGACCTCTCTGCCCACCGCCGCGGCCGGGCTGACCGACTGGTCGTCGCTGCACCGCGAACAGCAGCGCGTGGGCTTCGTCCACATGCTGTCCAACGTGGCCGCGCTCGGCCTGTTCTCCGCGTCGCTGGTGGCCCGGGTGCGGGGCCGCGAGCGCACCGGCCGCACGCTGTCCTATGCCGGGCTCACGGCGGTCGGGCTGGGCGGCTACCTGGGCGGGCACCTGGCCTACCGGCTGGCCGCGGGGGCCAACCACGCTCCCCCGGTGTCCCACCTGGTGCCGCTGGGCTGGCACGACCTGTGCCTGTACAAGGACCTGCCGGAGGGCCGGGCGGTCTCGCGGCGGCTGGGCTATCTCCAGCTGTTCGTGCTGCGGCACAACGAGGGCGTGACCGTGCTCGTCGACCGGTGCCCGCACCTGTCCGGGCCGCTCCACCAGGGCAGGCTGGTCATGGAGAACGGCGAGCCGTGCGTGATCTGCCCCTGGCACGGCAGCACCTTCAGGCTTGAGGACGGCTCGGTGAAGCACGGGCCCGCCACCGCTCCGGCCCCTACCTTCGAGACCCGGATCCGGCGGGACGGCACGATCCAGGTACGGCCGAGCTTGACCTGAACCTTTGTTGAGGTTCTACGGTCGCAGCATGAGCGGAATCCTTATTACCGGCGCGACCGGAAATGTCGGCAAGCATCTGGTGACCACCCTCGCCGACGGGGGTGTCCCCGTCCGCGCCCTGGTGCGCGACCCCGGCCGGGCCGCACTCCCCCAGGGCGTCGAGGTCGTCCGGGGCGACCTCACCCTGCCCGAGACCCTGGCGCCGGCACTGGCGGACGTCGAGACCGTGTTCCTGCTGTGGCCCGGCTTCGAGGCGCGGGCCGCGCAGCCGGTGATCGATCTGATCGCCGAGCGGGCCCGCAGGATCGTCTACCTGTCGGCCCACGTTCCCGACGGGACCTTCCACTCCGAGATCGAGCGGTCCATCCAGCGCTCCGGCCTGACCTGGACGTTCCTGCGGCCGGGCGGGTTCGCGACCAACACCCTGGGCTGGGCCGAGCAGATCAGGCAGGGAGTCGTACGGTGGCCGTACGGGCGGGCTTCCAGGGCGCTGATCCACGAGAAGGACATCGCGGACGTGGCGGTGCACGTGCTGACCTCGGCCGGGCACGGCGGGGCGGCCTACTCGCTGAGCGGGCCCGAGAGGCTGACCCAGGCGGAGCAGGCGGCCGTCATCGGCGAGGCGGCCGGGCGCGCGGTCCGTTGGGAGGACCAGTCACCGGAGGAGGCGCGGGAGCAGTTGCTGGCGGCCTGGGGTGACGCCTCGTTCGTGGACGCGGCGCTGGCGGCCTGGGGGGCGTTCGTGGACGCGCCCGAGGAGGTCACCGACACGGTGGAGAAGCTGCTCGGCAGGCCGGCGCGGACCTTCCAGGAGTGGGCGCGGGACCACGCGGCCGACTTCCGCTGATCACTTCTCGTCGGCGGGGTGCTCCACCAGGGCGAGGATGCGGCTCGACATGAAGCGGGCGGTGCGGATGGCCGTGCCGCTGCGGGTGACCTCGCTCACCTCGACCAGCCCTCGCCGGGTGGCCACCTCGACGCGGCGGCCCGCGCGGGTGGCTATGACCTCGTAGGTGCGCGGGGTGCCACCCGCGTCGATGACGATCTCCACCCGATCACCCTTCATGTACGGATTTATACCCACAAAGGTCGGAATTTAGCCGTACACCAGTACGAAAATCGCCACGAGGCCCACCGTCACGATGACGCCCCGCAGCACCGGCGCGGGGATGCGGCGGCCGATCTTGGCGCCCAGGAAGCCGCCCAGCATGGCGCCCACCGCGACCGCGAGCACCGCCCACCAGTCGACTTCGGCGATCAGCAGGAACAGCACGGCCGCGGTCGCGTTCACGAGCAGCGTCAGCACGTTCTTGGCGGCGTTCATCCGCTGCAGTCCGTCGTCCAGGAAGGCGCCGATCAGGCCGACGACCAGCACGCCCTGGGCGGCGCCGAAGTAGCCGCCGTAGATCCCCGCCGCGAAGACGCCCAGCCACAGCGCCGCGCCCCCGTGCGGGTGCGGCTGCGCACGCCTGGCCGTGAGCCACCCGTTCAGCTTGGGCTGGATCAGGACCAGCACGCAGGCCAGGCCGATGAGCACCGGCACGACCACCTGGAAGACATCCTGGTCGAGGTAGAGCAGGAGGATGCCGCCGATCAGCGACCCCAGTACCGAGCCCACGCCCAGCCGTACCAGCCGATCGCGCTGCCCCCGCAGCTCGACCCGGTACCCGTAGGCGCCCGTGACCGAGCCCGGCACCAGGCCGATGTTGTTGGAGACGTTGGCCACCACGGGGTCGATGCCCACGGCCACCAAGGTCGGGAAGGTGATCAGCGACCCTGACCCGACGACCGCGTTGATCGCCCCGGCCGCCAGCCCCGCCGCGCACACGGCGAGCGCCTCCCAGACCGTCACCCTGCCCCCTTGATGTCCCGGTATCGCTAGCCGAGCTTAGAGGGGGTGCGTTTGTCCTGACGCACGGGGCCGGTCAGACCTCCGGGGGGCTCTGGGGCTTGTCATGAGCGAAGAGGCCGCCGAGGTTCTCCAGCACCTTGCCCATCTCCGACGGCACGATCCACAGCTTGTTGGCGTCGCCCTTGGCGATCTCCGGCAGCGTCTGGAGGTACTGGTAGGCCAGCAGGTGCTGGTCGGGCTTGCCCTCGTGGATGGCCTTGAAGACCATGCCGATCGCGTCCGCCTGCCCCTTGGCCCGCATGGCCTGGGCCTCGGCGTCGGCCTGGGCGCGCAGGACCGACGCCTCCGCGTCGCCGCGGGCCCGTAACACGGCCGCCCGCTGCTCCCCCTCGGCCTCCAGGATCGCCGCCTGCCGACGGCCCTCGGCGGTGAGGATGGCGGCCCGCTTGTCCCGGTCGGCGCGCATCTGCTTCTCCATCGAGTCCTGGATGGAGGACGGCGGGTCGATGGCCTTGAGCTCCACCCGGTTGACCCGGATGCCCCACTTGCCGGTGGCCTCGTCCAGGGTGCCGCGCAGCTCGGTGTTGATGTCCTCGCGGGAGGTGAGCGTGCGTTCCAGGTCCATGCCGCCGACGACGTTGCGCAGCGTGGTGACGGTGAGCTGCTCGACACCGAGGAGGAAGTTGGCGATCTCGTAGGTGGCGGCCTTGGGGTTGGTCACCTGGAAATAAATGACGGTGTCGATCGATACGACCAGGTTGTCGGAGGTGATCACCGGTTGCGGCGGGAAGGACACGACCTGCTCGCGCAGGTCGATCAGCTCCTTGATCCGGTCCACGAACGGGACCACCAGGTTCAGCCCGGGAGTCAGCGTGCGGTGATAGCGGCCGAGCCGCTCGATGATCGCCGCCGTGGCCTGCGGGATGATGCGAATCGTCCGCGCCACGCCGAAACCCACCGCCGCGACCACGACGAGGGCGACGATGAGCTGCTCCACGGTCATGGCGACGCTCCGAAGTGGACTTGTCCCGACTTCGTGAATGATATTTGGTTTGTACGTTCAGCGGCCCTAATAGAGCGATCTAGTACGGTCTTGCGCTAGTACGGTCTGGCGTACCAGCGGCCTTCGGCACTGCGGTCCAGCGTCAACGGCACCCCGAACGTCTGCGACAGGCTGTCGGCCGTCAGCACGTGCTCGATCGGCCCCTGGTCGACGATCGCGCCGTGCCGCAGCAGCAGCGCGTGCGTGAACCCGATCGGCACCTCCTCCACGTGATGCGTCACCAGCACCAGCGCGGGCGAACGATAGTCGCCGGCGAGCACGGCCAGCCGCCGCACGAGGTCCTCACGGCCGCCCACGTCGAGCCCGGCCGCGGGCTCGTCGAGCAGCAGCACCTCGGGATCGGGCATGAGCGCCCTGGCGATCTGCACCCGCTTGCGCTCCCCCTCCGACAGCGAGCCGAACCGCCGCCGGATCAGATGCGCGGCGCCCATCATGTCGATGAGCTCGACCGCACGGGTCACGTCGTTGGAGTCGTACTCCTCGGTCCACCTGCCCAGCAGCGCGTAGGAGGCGGTCAGCACCAGATCGATGACCTTCTCGTCCGCCGGGACACGCTCGGCCAGCGCGGAGCTCGCCAGCCCGATGCGCGGCCGCAGGTCGAACACGTCCGCCTGCCCCACCCGCTCCCCGAGCACCTCGATGATCCCGTCACTGGCGAACAGCATCGTGGCCGCCAACTGCATCAGCGTCGTCTTGCCCGCCCCGTTGGGGCCGAGGATGACCCACCGCTCGTCCTCGTTGACCGTCCAGTCGATGCCACGAAGCAGGGTCGCCCCATCGCGCCTGAACGCGACATCCTGGAACCGCAGCACCTGACCACCCATTCCTCGTTCCCCCCTTAGGAGTAACCCACGGGGACAAACCTATTGCAGGGCGAGCGCATATCGTGGATCGGTGCGCCCTCAATCGCCTGTCTGCCCCGCGCTCGTCGCCTGGGGCAACGCCTGGCTCGCCGGTCACGTCGGTCTCGACGAGGCGGCTGACCACGTGGAAGCCGTCGCCGGACCCACTGTCGTGGGCCAGGTGCCGTTGCGTAAATACCTTGCCAACCTCCGTGTCGACGGGCTGCGTGAGCTCCGGCTCGCGCTGCCGGCGCCCGGCGACCCTCTGGGGCTGTCCGGGCCCGCGGAGTTCAACTCGGCCGCGGTCGACGCCGGGCAGGCCGCCATCGCCGTGCTGTCCGACAGGTGCCTCGGGCTGGTGCCCTCGGCGGACCTGCGCGGGTCGTCCTACGTGGGCGTACGGCTGGACGTGCAGGAGACGGGCCCCGTACGCCTGGATCTGCCTTCGGTGGCCGAGGCGGAGCGGGAGCTGTCGGACGCGGTGCGGTCGGCGACGGACGCGCTGGCGTCCGTGGACGGCCCCGCGCAGAGCCGCCCCGACGACCTGGGCCGCGGCGGCGAGCTCGCACCCGGCTACCCGGCGCGAGCGCACCGGGTCTCCGCCCTGGCCACGCGGCTGGGCGCGGTGCTGCGCCTGGTCGAAGAGCGCGGCCTCACCTCAGGACAGATCGCCACGCGGGGCGCGGTGCTGCGCGAACTCGACCGCGCGGTCCGACGCGCCGTCGTAGCCGCCCACCACGCCATCTTCGAGCCCCTACGCAACCCGTAGCCCAGCCCAGGCCGTGCCGTGCCGGACACCACGTCCGATCCGCCCGTTGAGGTCGCTGGACGGCGGGTTCAGCCGCCGCGCAACCCGTACGGAGCAGACCGGCCGTACGGGACAGCGCAACCGAGCCGCCCGTTGAGGTCAGACCAGGCCGTGGCGGACGGCGTAGAGGGCGGCCTGGGTGCGGTCCTGGACGCCGAGTTTCATCAGCACGTTGGAGACGTGGGTCTTGACCGTCTTCTCGGCCACGGTCAGATTCCTGGCGATCTCCCGGTTGGAACACCCCGCCGCGATCAGCGCGAGCACCTCCCGCTCCCGGTCGGTCAGTGACGTGGCCGTGAGGCCGTCGCCGCCGCCGTGGCCGTCGGCCAGCATCGCCTCGGCCGCCTCCGGCGCGAGCAGCACCTGTCCCTCGTGCACGGCGCGCACACCCTGCGCCAGCGCGGACGGGTCCACGTCCTTATAGAGGAAGCCGGCCGCCCCGGCCCGTATCGCCGGCGCCACGTCCGCCCGGTCGCTCACCGAGGTCAGCACGACCACCCGGGTGGCCGTGCCGGCCAGCCGGCCCAGCGTGGCCAGGCCGTCGAGCACCGGCATCTTGAGGTCGAGCAGCAGCACGTCCGGCGTGAGCCGCTCGACCAGCTCGACGGCCTCCGCGCCGTCGCCCGCCTCGCCGACGACCGAGATGTCCTCCTGCAAATCCAGGAACGTACGCAAACCCTGCCGCACCACCGGATGGTCGTCGGCGATCAGCACCCGGATCACCCGCACCCGCTTACCTCCACCCGCACGGTCGTCCCCTGCCCCGGGGCCGAGCTCACCGTCATGACCCCGCCAACGGACTCCGCCCGGTCCCGCATCGACACCAGCCCCAGACCTCGCGTCCCGCCCTGCTCGAAGCCGACGCCGTCGTCCTGGACGGTCAGCGACAACCTGCCACTCTCGTACGCCAGCCGCACCGACACCTGTTCGGCGCCGGAGTGCCTGAGCGCGTTGTGCAGCGATTCCTGCGCCACCCTCAGCACCGCCACCTCCACCGCGGAGTCCATCGGCGGCAGCTCCCCGGCCTCGAAGGTGACCAGCGAGGGATGCAGGCGGTCGAGCATCCGCACATGCTTGCGCAGGGTCTCGGCCAGGCCGTGCCGGTCCAGCTCGGCCGGCCGCAGCTCGACGATCACCGCGCGCAGCTCGGACAGCGCCTCACCGGCCAGCCGCTGCACCCGCTCCAGCTCGACCGCGGCCTGGTCCGGGGCGCTGTCGAGCATGACGGCGGCGGACCGCGCGGTCAGCCTGAGCGAGAAGAGCTTCTGGGTGACGGCGTCGTGCAGCTCGCGGGCCACCCGGTTGCGCTCCTCCAGCATGGCGAGCTCGCGGCCGCGTTCGTACAGCCTGGCGTTGGTCAGCGCGATGGCGGCGTGCGCGGCGAAGAGCGTCAGCAGGTCCTCGTCGTCCTTGGTGAAGCCGCCGGGCGTGCTCTTGTTGGCCAGGAAGATGATGCCGAGCACCTGGCCGCCGTCGAGGATCGGGACGCCGAGGAAGTCCTTCATCACCGGATGGGCCTTAGGCCACCACTCGAACCTCGGATCCTCGCGCAGGTCGGGCAGCCGGACCGGGGTCCCCTCGCGGAGCATCGCGCCGAGCATGCCATGCTGCCGCGGCAGCGGGCCGATCGCGTCCCACTGCTTGTCGGTGATGCCCTCGGCGACGAACTCGGCGAAGGAGCCCTCCTCGTCGGGCACGCCGAGCGCGGCGTAGCGGGCGTCCAGCAGCCGCTGCGCCGAGCGGACGATGACCTGCAGCACCTCGCGCACCGACAGGTGGCGCGTGACGGCGAGAACGGCGGAGCTCACCGCCTGCAGGATCTCGGCTCGTTCAGCAGGCACGGCCCCACTCTATGGTCCCGCTCCGACGTTCTACGGTCCCGGTACGACGCGGCCGGACCCCTGCCCCTGGTACGACGCGCCCGGACTCCCGGTCCCGGTACGACGCGCCCAGGCTTCTGGTCCTAGGACGATGGGCCCAGGCCTGGCCGGACCTTGCGCCCGATGTGCGGGTGACTGCCGATTTCTACCGTTGCGTACATGACGAACACCGCACTCATCACCGGCGCCTCCCGCGGGCTCGGCCTGGCTCTGGCCAGGTCACTGGCGGAGGCAGGCTGGCACCTCGTGCTCACCGCCCGTGGCGCGGCCGACCTGAAGAAGGCCGCGGCCGAGCTGGGCGCCACCGCGATCCCCGGCGACGTGACCGACCCCGGGCACGTGGCCCGGCTCTCCGGCGCCGTGCCCGAGCTGGACCTGCTGGTCAACAACGCGAGCGGGCTGGGCGTGACCCCGCTGCCGCCGCTGGCCGGCTACCCGCTGGAGCCGTTCAGGGAGCTGCTGGAGACCAATGTGACCGCCCCGCTGGCGCTCATCCAGGCCACGCTGCCCGCGCTGCGCGCCCGTCGCGGCGCGATCGTGAACATCACCTCCGACGCCGCGAACGGCGCCTACGAGGGCTGGGGCGGGTACGGGGCCACCAAGGCCGCGCTGGAGCAGCTGTCGAACGTGCTGGCGGCCGAGGAGCCCGACGTCGCCGTCTGGTGGGCCGACCCCGGCGAGATGAACACCCGCATGCTGGCCGACGCGGTCGGCGAGCAGGAGGCCGCCACCGCCACCGACCCGGCCGAGGTCGCCGCCACCCTGCACGACCTGGTCCGCTCCAGGCCCGCCAGCGGCCGAGTGAGCCTGCAATGACCGCCGCCCTGCCTCCTGGAACTCCGTCTGGGACCCAGCCCGGGACCCAGCCCGGGGCCCAGCCTGAGACCCAACCTGGAGCTCGGCCTGCGACCCGGCATGGGGTGGCCCCTCCGATGACCGCGATGGCCACGGCGCTCGACTTCACGCTGCCCCCCGCGCTGTCCGCGCACGAGCCGCCGGAGGCCAGGGGGCTCGCCCGCGACGCGGTCCGCATGCTCGTCTCCGACGGAGACCGTGAGCCGGCGCACCACCGCTTCACCGACCTGCCCCGCCTGCTCTCCCCCGGCGACCTGGTCGTCGTCAACAACTCGGCGACACTCCCCGCCGCCGTCCGGCTGGACCGGCTCGCGGTGCACTTCTCCACCGCGCGGGAGGACGGCACCTGGCTGGTCGAGCTGCGCCGCCGTACGTCCACCGCGAGCGAGCCGTACGGCGGATGCGAGCCGGGCGAGTGGCTGCCGCTGCCAGGACGGGCGACGCTGCGGCTGCTCGGGCGGGAGACGCCGCGCCTGTGGCGGGCCGAGCTGGACCAGGACGTGCAGGCGTACCTGCGCGAGCACGGACGCCCGATCCGCTACTCCTACGTGGACCGGGACTGGCCGATCGAGGCGTACCAGACCGTGTTCGCCACCGTGCCGGGCAGCGCCGAGATGCCCAGCGCCGGCCGGCCGTTCTCCGCCGAGCTGGTGACGGCCCTGGTGGCCCGCGGCATCGGGATCGCGCCGATCACCCTGCACACAGGGGTGGCCTCGCCGGAGAAGGACGAGCCGCCCTACGCCGAGCGCTACGAGGTGCCCGAGGCCACCGCCCGCCAGGTCAACCTGGCCAGGCACGCCGGCGCCAGGGTGGTGGCGGCGGGTACGACTGTGGTGCGGGCCCTGGAGACGGTCGTCGACGGCGACGGCCGGGTGACGGCGTCAGCCGGCTGGACCACCCGCGTCATCACCCCCGAGGCGGGCGTAGGGGTGGTCACCGGGCTCATCACCGGCCTGCACGAGCCGCGCTCCAGCCACCTGCTGATGCTGAGCGCGATAGCCGGGCGACCGGCGCTGCGCCTGGCCTACGAGGCGGCCCTGCGGGAGGGCTACCTGTGGCACGAGTTCGGCGACACACACCTCATCATGAGCGGCTGATCTGTCGGAAAGCCGTACCTGCTACGCGAGCACCGACATGGGCGCAGTACCGTGGCTGAATGTGGACCAGCGTACCCTCCTGATCACTCTGACCGGCCCTGACCGGCCAGGCGTCACCTCGCGCCTGTTCTCCGTCCTGTCCGGCTTTCCCGTGACCGTCTCTGACATCGAGCAGGTCGTCATCCGTGGCCGCCTCACGCTCGGCGTGCTCGTCACCTACTCCGGCGGCCCTTCCACCGGCACCGGCAGCACGCTGGGCGCCATGTGGACCGCCGTGGAGCGCGTCGCCGAGGACCTCGGGATGGAGGTGGAGCTCTCCACCGGATCCCAGACCAGGGAGCACCGCCGCCGGGGTCGCCTCTCGGTGAGCGTCCTGGGCGCCACCCTGCAGCCGGCGGCCATCGCCGGCATCGCCGGTCGGATCTCCGCCGCCGGCGCCAACATCGACCGCATCGAACGCCTCGCCCAGTGGCCCGTCACCTGCATCGAGCTGTCGGTCTCCGGCGCCAACCCCGACCAGCTCAGGATCGACCTGGCCGCCGAGGCCGCCGCGCAGCAGGTCGACGTGGCCGTACAACGCACCGGACTGTCGCGGCGGGCCAAGCGGCTCATCGTGATGGACGTCGACTCCACGCTCATCCAGGGCGAGGTCATCGAGCTGCTGGCGGCCCACGCGGGCTGCCTCGACGAGGTCGCCCGGGTGACCGAGGAGGCCATGCGCGGCGAGCTCGACTTCGCCGAGTCGCTGCGCCGCCGCGTCGCCCTGCTCGAAGGGCTGCCCGCCGAGGTCTTCGAGCTGGTACGCAAGGAGGTCGTGCTCACTCCCGGCGCCCGCACGCTGGTGCGTACACTCAAGCGGCTCGACTTCCGCTTCGCCATCGTCAGCGGCGGTTTCACCCAGATCACCGACGCCCTGGTGGACGACCTGGGCATCGACTACTCCGCCGCGAACGTCCTGGAGGTCGTGGACGGCAAGCTGACCGGCCGGGTGGTGGGCGAGATCGTCGACCGGCCGGGCAAGGCCAAGGCGCTGGAGCGCTTCGCGCGCGAGGCCGGGCTGCCGATCAGCCAGACCGTGGCGATCGGCGACGGCGCCAACGACCTCGACATGATCGCCGCGGCCGGGCTGGGCATCGCGTTCAACGCCAAGCCCGTCGTGCGGCAGGCCGCCGACACCGCCGTCAACACGCCGTACCTCGACTCGATCCTCTATCTGCTGGGCATCTCCAGAGCTGAGGTGGAGGCCGCCGACGCCGAGGACGGCCTGCTGTCCTCGCGCTGAGTCTCAGTGCTCCTTGGGGTTCCAGTGGGTGACCAGGCTGCCGTCTCCCGGCGAGAGGTCCGCCCACTCGGACTCCGTCCGGATCACCGCGAACGCGCCCGGCGGGAAGGCAAAGTCTCCGCCGGTCAGTGACAGGGCCAGGTCCAGCACGCCCGGATTGTGACCGCACAGCACCACGGTCCGCCGCTCCGGCCCGGCCTGGCGCACCAACTCCAGGAGCTCCTCGAGGACGCCCTGATAGATGAGGCCCTGATGGTCGGTCTCGACGCCGGGCAGGGCGAGCTGGGCGGTGCGCCTGGTTCGCCGTGCCGTCGAGCACAGCACCAGGTCCGGCTCCAGCCCCAGGCCGCGGATCTCCGCACCGGCCCGTTCGGCGTCCTGCTCACCGCGATCGGTCAGTTTCCGGTCGTGGTCGGTCACGTCGGTCGTGTGGGCCGCCTTGGCATGGCGAAGCACGATCAGAGTACGCATCGCGTTCATCCTCTCGACGCCCACAGGGCGAGTCCGACGAGCACCGCCAGGATGGTCAACATCGCGAGCAGGATCATGGCCAGCGTTTTTCCACCGGAGGGCGGCTTGTCTTCCATCCGCCCAGTTTCGCACCGTGACCATCCGCCCGGCCAACACCCCCCGAGACGGCGCGACGCCCGCTCCGGTCGTACGTGGAGCGGGCGTCGCCAGGCAGGTCAGGAGGCCACAGGCTCCGACTTCCTGTCGTTGTCGTTGTTGATCGGCTCGACATTGACCGAACGGCGCTTGGACACGATGATCGCGCCCACGACCACGCCGACCGCCAGCACCGTGATGCCGATGCGCACCGCCGGGTTGCTCGCGTAGAGCACCACCGAGGGCGCCACCAGCAGCGCGACCAGGTTCATCACCTTGATCAGCGGGTTGATGGCCGGACCCGCGGTGTCCTTGAAGGGGTCGCCGACCGTGTCACCGATGACCGTGGCGGCGTGCGCCTCGGAGCCCTTCCCGCCGTGGTGGCCGTCCTCGACCAGCTTCTTGGCGTTGTCCCAGGCACCGCCGGAGTTGGACAGGAAGACGGCCATCAGGGTGCCGCACGCGATGGCGCCCGCCAGGAAGGCGCCCAGCGGCGCGTAACCCAGCGCGAACCCGACCGCGATCGGCGTCAGGACCGCCAGCAGGCCGGGCGTGGCCAGCTCGCGCAGCGAGTCCTTGGTGCAGATGTCCACCACCCGGCCGTAGTCCGGCTTGACCGTGCCGTCCATGATGCCGGGGTTGCTGCGGAACTGGTCGCGTACCTCGAAGACCACCCGCATCGCGGCCCGCCCGACCGCCGAGATGGCCAGGCCGGAGAAGAGGAACACCACCGCCGCGCCGATGATCAGACCGACCAGCACGTTGGGCGCGTCCACGCTGAGGCTGAACACCGACCCCGCCGGCAGCTCACCCTCCACCGCGGTCCTGAAGGCGCCGAACAGCGCCGTCGCCGCGAGCACCGCGGTGGCGATCGCGATGCCCTTGGTGATGGCCTTGGTGGTGTTGCCGACGGCGTCGAGGCTGGTGAGCACCTGGGCGCCCTCGCCCTCGACGTCGCCGGACATCTCGGCGATGCCCTGCGCGTTGTCGGAGACCGGCCCGAAGGTGTCCATCGAGACGATGACGCCGACCGTCGTGAGCAGGCCGGTGCCCGCCAGCGCGACCGCGAACAGCGCGACCGTCACGTTGCCGAAGCCGAGCAGGAAGGCGCCGTAGACCGCGCCGCCGATGATCAGCGCCGAGTAGACGGCCGACTCCAGGCCGACGCTGATGCCGGCCAGGATGACGGTCGCCGCGCCGGTGCGCGAGCTCTCGCCGATCTCCCGTACGGGACGCCTGGTGGTCTCGGTGAAGTAGCCGGTCAGCAGCTGGATGGCGCTGGCCAGGACCAGGCCGATGAGCACCGCGCCGATCGCGATGATCCGCGGGTCGGCGTCGGACTGCACGGCCGAGCCGGACAGCTCGCTGAAGCTGCTGGGGAGGTACCAGAACGTCGCCGCCGCGACCAGGACCGCGGAGATCGCGGCCGAGATGAAGAAGCTGCGGTTGATGGCGGCCATGCCGTTGCGGTCGCCGTCGCGCATGCGGGTGACGAAGATGCCGATGATCGCGGTGATGACGCCGATCATCGGGACGATGAGCGGGAAGATCAGGCCTTCCTCGCCGAAGGCCACCCGGCCCAGGATGAGGCTGGCGACCAGCATGACCGCGTACGACTCGAACAGGTCGGCCGCCATGCCGGCGCAGTCTCCGACGTTGTCGCCCACGTTGTCGGCGATGGTCGCCGCGTTGCGCGGGTCGTCCTCGGGGATGCCCTGCTCGACCTTGCCGACCAGGTCGGCGCCGACGTCGGCGGCCTTGGTGAAGATGCCGCCGCCGACTCGCATGAACATCGCGAGCAGCGCCGCTCCGAAGCCGAAGCCTTCGAGCACGCCCGGCGCGTCACCCTGGTAGATGAAGACGACCACCGCCGCGCCCAGCAGGCCCAGGCCGACGGTGAACATGCCGGCCACGCCGCCGGTGCGGAAGGCGATGCGCATGGCGAGCTTCTCGCCCGACTCACGGGCGGCGGCGGCGACGCGGACGTTGCCGCGCACGGCCAGCCACATGCCGATGAACCCGGTCAGGGCGGAGAACACCGCGCCGACCACGAAGAAGATCGAGCGGCCGACGCGTACGTCGAGCTCGCCTGGTAGCAGAAGCAGCAGGAACGGGATGATCACGACAAAGATCGCCAGTGTCCGGAACTGCCGCGTAAGATAGGCGGCGGCCCCTTCCTGCACGGCACGGGCGATGTTCTGCATGCGTTCCGTGCCCTGGTCGGCGGCCAGCACCTCACGCACCAGGCCGCCGGCGACGGCTAGTGCGAGCAGTGCGACCGCGGCGACCACGATCACGATGGTGAGGTTGTTCGAGCTCAGGGCCAGATTGGACGCTGGCTCCAGTGCCAGCACGTGGCTATACATCGTTCTCCTCGGCAAGACCGGTCGTCCTGCCCGGGTGGCGCTGCAAGGTTCGGCTGGGCGGTGCGGCACCATCCGGGTTGTGGGTGCCGCTTCCGGTTGAATCCGCGGTTTCGCCAGATCACCTTGGCCGGTGCCGGGAGTCTACGCAGGGGATTCTCAGATATGAAGGCTCTGAGGGCGGGGAATTGTGCGCCCGTCCGGTAAGCGCCTGACAGCAGGGCGTTTTGGGATCTGACATGCGATATTTCCCCCGCTTTACGGCCGTGACTGCGCGGAAAAAAGTGCCGCCCGAAACCCGTCGGCGCGTCGCCCGCACATGGCGAGACCGGAGCCTTCGCAAGAATCTTGGAAGACTCCGGTCTCACGGCACACAAGCACGTCCGGTGGCATCCGCCACCCGCGCGCCGCGCCGCACACCTGCCTGAAACGCCCTGAACGCCTCCGTACGGCGCTACGCGGCCGTGCGGTGCCGAAGATGTCCTTAACGCCGGCCCGTAGGCTTTCAGGAGCCTCTGGAACGCTCCTAGCTCGGGTGGCCGTTGGCGGCGGGCCAGCTCATGCGGATGCGCATGCCCTTGGGACTGGGAAAGACCTCCACGTCGTCGGCCAGGCCCGCGATCACGGCGATGCCGAAACCGGACATGAACGAGTCCGAGAGCATGCCCAGGTCAAGGGGTTGCTCCTGCTTGATCTCATCGCTGGGCGCCTGGTCACTGACCGTGACCTCGAACCGCCCCGAGTCGTCCTTGAGCTCGATGCGAATGGGCTCGCCCGGGCAGTGTGCGCGATGCGCCTCAACCGCCCGGGAGCACGCCTCACCCACGGCGAGCCGGACCTCGTCCAGCAGGGACTCCTCCACGCCGGTGCGGCGGGCTATCGCCGTCGCCACCAACCGGGCGGTCCGCACGTGGGCGGGAAGAGCGCTGAACGTCAGCTCGACGGTAGCCATGCTACTTGTCTTTGCCGTGAGCTTCCTTGGCTTCGTCGACCGAAGCGTAGATCCCGAAGACCTTGGTCAGCCCGGTGATCCGGAAGATCTTGAGGATGCGCTCCTGGGTGCACACCAGCTCCAGGGAGCCATCGTGCGCACGAACTCGCTTCAGCCCACCGACCAGGACACCAAGACCCGTCGAGTCCAGGAAGTCCACCTTCTCCATGTTGACGAGCAGGTGGAAATTGCCCTTGTTCACCAGATCGATGAGGAGCTCACGCAATCTCGGCGCCGTGTAGACATCGATCTCACCTTCGACCTCCACGATGGTGAGTCCGTCTTCGGTGCGGTGATCCAACTTCAGATCCACAGATCCTCCAGCGCCTCGCCTGCGAAACTACCCTTGCGGGCCTGGCACTCTGGAGCGGGGCTCCCGACTGCCGGACCCTGACGCGCGGCATTCAACCACGCGTCCGGCTTGTGTCTACACGAAATCACGATTCCCGACGACTTTGCCCACGGACGCAGACTGGAAACAGTGACTTCCACCGCATCCTCCCCACACCGAACGGGTCCACTCCTCCACCACCTGCTCGGAGTTCCCGCACGTCACGAGCGTGTCACCCATGTGGAGCATGTTCCAGCACGTCAGGCGGGTCAAGCCAGATGGCCGGATTGGGCTCCAGAACTGCTGGTTACGCGCTCGGCGAACCACGGCGTCACGGGGCTGTGGCCCCACCAGTACGAGGCCGCCGACCTGGCCTATCGTGGCCGAAACGTGATCATTTCCACGGGCACGGCCTCGGGGAAGTCACTCGCCTACCTCACCCCGGCGATCGCCTCCTGTCTCGACGGCGGCACCGTTCTTTACCTCACGCCGACCAAGGCCCTGGCCGCCGACCAGCTCCGCGGCATCCGTGACCTGCGCATCACCCAGGTGCGGGCCGCCTGCTTCGACGGTGACACGCCGTACGAGGAGCGCACCTGGGTCCGCAAGCACGCCAACTACGTCCTGACCAACCCCGACATGCTGCACCGCGGCATCCTGCCCCGGCACGCGCAGTGGTCGGCGTTCTTCCGGCGGCTGAGCCTCGTGGTCGTCGACGAGTGCCACGGCTACCGCGGCGTGTTCGGCTCCCACGTGGCCCAGATCCTGCGCCGCCTGCGCCGCGTCTGCGCCCGCTACGGCACGCAGCCCACGTTCCTGCTCGCCTCGGCCACCGCCAGCGAGCCCGGCACGTTCGCCAGGCGGCTCACCGGGCTTGAGATGGCCGAGGTGACGACGGACGCCTCGCCGAAGGGTTCGACGACCGTCGCGCTCTGGGAGCCGCCCCTGACGGAGCTGCGCGGCGAAGGAGGGGCGCCGGTGCGGCGCACGGCCACCGCCGAGGCGGCTGACCTGCTGGCGGACCTGGTGCTGGCGGACGTCCGCACCCTCGCCTTCGTCCGCTCCCGCCGCGGCGCCGAAACGGTGGCCCTCACCGCCCGCGCCAAACTCGCCGACATCGCCTTCTCCCTGTCCACCCACCCCAGCACGGTCACCCCCCACCCCAACCCCGCCCCCTCCGCAGCCACCCATCCCAACTCGGGCCTGGCCCCCTCCGACCAGCCCGACGGCGGAGACCCCCTGACCAGCCACCCCGATCCCGGCCCTTTCGCAGCCGACCATCCCCATTCGGGTCTGGCCGACTTCGGCGAGTCTGGCGCGGGCGAACCCCACTCAGGGGAGCGCGAACCCCTCGTTGAGGTGGGCGAGCCCCTCTCGGGGGTGGGCGGGGCCGCGAGTCCTCAGGGCGAGGCGGGTTCAGCGTGGGCGCTGCCGGAGGGCTCCGATCTGCCCGACAAGGTCGCGGCCTATCGGGCCGGCTACCTGGCCGAGGACCGCAGGGTTCTGGAGAAGGCGTTGCGTTCGGGCACGCTCATGGGCCTGGCCACCACCAACGCGCTGGAGCTCGGCGTGGACGTGTCCGGCCTGGACGCCGTACTGATCGCCGGCTGGCCGGGCACCCGCGCCTCCCTCTGGCAGCAGGCCGGCCGGGCGGGCCGCGACGGCCAGGACGCGCTGGCCGTGCTCATCGCCCGGGACGACCCTTTGGACACCTACCTGGTCCATCACCCCGAGGCCCTGTTCGGCCAGCCCGTCGAGGCGATCGTCCTGGACCCCGACAACCCGTACGTCCTCGGTCCCCACCTGTGCGCCGCCGCCGCAGAGATCCCCCTGACGGAGGACGACCTGCCCACTTTCGGCAACGCCGCGGCCGCCGTACTCGACACCCTCGTCACCGACGGCCTGCTGCGCCGGCGCCCGGCCGGATGGTTCTGGACCAGGCGCGAGCGCGCCACCGACCTGGCCGACATCCGGGGCGGCGGTGGCGCGCCGATCCAGGTCGTGGAGTCCTCGACCGGCCGCCTGCTGGGCAGCGTCGACGAGCCGTCCGCACACACGATGGTCCACACCGGCGCCGTCTACATCCACCAAGGCGAAACGTTCCTGGTGGAGCTTCTCGACCTAGAAGCCGGCGTGGCCCTGGTATCCAGCGCCCAGCCCGACTACTCCACCTTCGCCCGCGACATCACCGACATTTCCGTCCTTTCCACCCTCCGTTCCCACGCCTTGGGACCCGGCACCCTGCACTTCGGCGAGGTCGAGGTCACCAGGCAGGTCGTCTCCTACCTCAAACGCCGCCTCCAATCAGGCGAGACACTCGGCGACGAGCCCCTGGACCTACCGCCTCGTACCCTGCGCACCCGCGCCGTCTGGTGGACCCTGCCGGCCTCCGAGGTGGCCGCGCTGGCCGAGGACGGCTTCGACCTCGGCGGCGCCGCCCACGCCGCCGAACACGCCGCCATCGGCCTCCTGCCCCTGTTCGCCACGTGCGACCGCTGGGACATCGGCGGCGTCTCCACCGAGCTCCACGCCGACACGGGCCTGCTCACCGTGTTCGTCTACGACGGCCACGAGGGCGGCGCCGGCTTCGCCGAACGCGGCTACGCCCGCGCCACCGACTGGCTCACCGCCACCCGCCAGGCGATCGCCTCCTGCGAATGCGAACGCGGCTGCCCCTCCTGCATCCAGTCCCCCAAGTGCGGCAACGGCAACGAACCCCTGGACAAACGCGGCGCCCTCCGCCTCCTAGCCACCCTCCTCGACCCCTGACCGCACCCTGCTCAAGGATCACCACACCACCCTCACAACCACAGCCTCCCCGCCCACCTGCCCGCCCGCCTTGCCCTGCCCTGCCCTGCATGCCCTGCCTACCTGCCCGCTTGCCCGCCCTTCCTCCATTTGCCCGCTTGCCCGCCTATCGCCAAGACCCGAGCTAGCGGTAGCCGACCAAGTTTTGTCACCTCGCACACGTACAAATGTCATGAAGTTGGCCGAAAATCTCTGAACGGGAGCCTGCTAGGCATCACAGAGGCGTTCCGGCCGTCATAAAAGGCCGTCCGAGAGATCCCCAGAGTGTGGTCATGTTCGGGTCGTCAACCCGTGAATGGGAGCGGGCTCCCAGAAGATCGCGGAGGAGGAGCCGGCATGAGCCCGCACCACCGCCCGACTGGCGGGCACTCCTCCCAGGTGCGCCTGCCGGGCCCGGCATCGTCCGGGGTGCGGTCCAGCCGTCTCGGTAGGCACGGCCGGCTTTCGCGCCGCGCTCTTCTATACGAATCCGGGCTGGCCGGACGGCATGGTACGTTCGAAGACTTTGTTCGTATCGAAAAGGAATGCTATGGACGCTCTTTTCCTGCACGAGAGGTTCCTCAGCGACGCGCTTCCTCGGGTTCAGCAAGATCCGAGAGTGGCCGGTGTTGCCGTCGCGGGGTCGATCGCGAGGGGACACCCCGATGTCTACTCCGATGTCGATCTCATCGTGGTCATCGACGACGAGGCGTTCGACTCGGTCATGAAGGAGCGCCTTGAGCTGATCGGCTCATGGACCGCCCTGGTGGCGGGTTTCACCGGGGAGCACGTTGGCGAACCCCGCCTGGTCATCACACTTGTCGGGCCGGCCCTCCTCCACGTCGACTTCAAGTTCGTGCGGGCCTCCGACTTCGCCGAGCGCGTCGAAGACCCGGACATCCGGTGGGACCGAGACGGCAACCTGGCCGCCTGTCTGGCGGAGCATCCGCCGGCGGACCCGTCGCTCGACCTCCAGTGGATCGAGGACCGATTCTGGGTCTGGGTGCACTACGGCGCGACGAAACTCGGCCGCGGCGAACTGTTCGAGGTCATCGGCTTCCTCGGCTACCTGCGCGAGGCCGTGCTGGGTCCGCTGGCCGCTCGGCGGGTGGGTGCGTCACCGCGCGGCGTCCGCCACCTCGAATCCATCGCACCGGACGAGGCGCGCGCCCTTCAGGGAACCCTCTGCGGTTACGACCGGCACGACGCCGGTCAGGCCCTGCTCGCCTGCGTCGAGCTCTACCGGCAGTGGCTCGACGACACCGAAGCGGTGATCGAACGCCGTCACCACGCCGAAAAGCTCGCCGTGCAGTACCTCCACGACGTCATCGATCAGGCGAGCTGACCAAGCCGCCCCACCGCCCACCGTCTGCGGGACACCGCTCCGCAGGAGGCATAGGAGGCGTCGAGGCTGACGCCGCTCCTGTCCGCAGGGCTTCACTCGAAGATGCCCTCGGCCAGGACATCCTTCGCCCGGCCTTAGCAAGCAAAGCCTTTGCCAGCAGGCTCTAAGCGGGGTAAACGTAAGGGGCCTTACGGGCGGGCAGGAAAGGAGAGCGCTTCGGTGATTTGCTGGGTTGGGGGTGTTCCTGACGGGCTGGTCCTGCTCTTGATCTGCCGGTCAGGGTGCGTGTGCCCAGACCGGGGAGTGAGAACTTCACCGTTGTCCAGACATCTGCGACTTCGCCGGTGATCGTGCAGTTGGACAGCTCGACACCGTTCTCCTCAGCGATGGCCGCCGCATGGGCGCAGGCTGACTTCGGGTCGATGATGGCGAGTTTGGCCGCTGCCAGAGCACTCAGGTCGGCGGCATCGTTCAAGCGGTGACGGGCAACGCGTACGGAACCCACCATGGCGAGGGCCGTGGCCACCGCCATGAGGAGACCCATGAGGGCGACGGCCCACAGCGTGGCCGATCCTCTGTCACTACGTCTGGCAGACACTTTCACTCTCATGATGGGCTCTGATCCGCTGCGACAAGAGGATCGATCCAGTTAGTGGCAAGGTGCCCGGTGCCGGTCGCGGGAAAGGCACCTGATCAGGGCTACGAACGCCGACGTACGAACCGAATGCCGGCCCCGCCCGCAGGCAAGTGCCGGGAAACACTGGGTTGCAGTGCCGACGCTGCCTGCCGCCGAGGTCGGGGCGGGTGTCGACGGGAAGGTCAGGGCTCGGTGGCGGCGGTCGCGGATGCGGTGACTTGGACTGCGGGGAGTGCCGGGCCCCAAGGGGGTCGTACTTCGACGGAGATTTCGATTCTTGTCTGCTCTGAGTTTCGGCTTACGTTGACCTGGGCTTCGTGGCCGGTGGCTACGCGGACGAGGGCGCGGACCTCGTCCAAGGGCTCGCCTCTGGCCGCTGCTCGTGCTGCGACTCGCGCCGCGTCGACGCACTCCAGTTGGACCGCTACCGCCTGGATGGCCCATAGCGCGGCTGCCAGGACCACCATGAGCGCAGGCAGCATCGCGGCGGTCTCCGCTGTCACGGAGCCTCGTGATGTCGAGCGTCCGGTCGTCCTTGGTATTGCTGTCGGGTGGGCGGTCATCCGTTGAGCTTGAGTGCGCGGTCTATGAGCGCCGAGAGCATCTCGGTGACCTCGGGGCTGTTGACGATTTTGAAAAGCAGCGCGGCGAATGCGCAGGCCGCGATCGTGCCTACGGCGTATTCCGCTGTGGACATGCCGCGATCACCATGGGCACCCGTGAAACGGGCTCGTCTGTCGGACCACCAGTGCCGGCAGTGGGCGCTCAGGCGCTGGCTCAGGGCCTTCAGGCTGCGTGCCTGCGAGGATCGCGAGTTGTCTGCTGCGGCGCTGGTCTCGTCCAGGCTGGCGGTCTTGTTCCGGCTGGCGGCTTCCTTTCGGGTGAGGACTTTCTCCGGGCTGACGGCTTCCTTCGGGCTGAACTCATTGTTCCCGGTGAGCTCATTGTTCGGGCTGATGGCGCAGTCAGGCATGGGTGTCTCCCAGTGCTCGTTGCCGGTCAAGGGGAGGTGACCGGCGGGGGAGTTCCAGGCTCGCGGAAGACGGCCTTGAGCCAGCGGGCCGAGCGGCGTTCTGTGGATATCGACGGAAGGAGGAGCGAGGCTGTGGACAACTAACTCAGCGTCCACGTCTCTGTTCCACGCACGTTCAGCCGGAACAATCCGAGTGATCGGCGTCAAAGGGCCGCAGCGCGGAGAAATGCCTCGGCGAACGTTCGTACCCGGTGCGACTCCCGCGCGAAAGCCTCCACCAACGCGCCGCAGACGGCGATGAGCGCAGTTAATGCCGTTTGCGGAGTCTGAAGTGGATAGCGGGACACACAGGTCGTTCGCGGCGTCCGGTTCTCCGAGGTTGTCAGAGAGCGGGGTGGCTGCTCAGGGGAGGACGATGGCGGATGCGAGGCCTGCGACCACGGGGATGATGCCGAGCAGGACGAAGGCCGGGAGGAAGCAGAGGCCCAGGGGGGCCACCGCCTTGACGCCTACGCTGCGTGCTGCCGCCACCGAGGCGGCTCGGGTGGCGTCGCGGGCGTCGTCCGCCAGGCGGGTCAGCACGTCCGCGACGGGTGCGCCGCTTTGGGCTGCTCGGCTCATCGCTCGGGAGAGTGGGGCCATGGCGGGTTCGCGGGCGAGGAACGCCCAGGTGGGTTCCGGGTCGGCACCGAGGCGTAGTTGGGCGCTTACCCAGCTCAAACGGTCCCCCAGTGGGCCTGCTATCGCCGTTGCGGATGCTTGGGTGGCGGCGGTCACCGGCTGGCCGGCGAGGAGGCAGGCGGCCATGAGGTCGACGGCGAAGGGGAGGTCGGCGGCGATCCGGCGGCGGTCTCGCTGGAGCTCTGGCGGGTCTCGCTTGTGGAGGATGGCCGCCACCACGGGTGCGAGGAGCAGGGCCGCCACGACACCCGCGACACCACCGATGAGCAGGCCGACGACGAGTCCCGTGCAGGTGGCGGGGATGAGTGTACGGCTGGTCAGTCGGCGTACCGGCGGCTCGTCGAGCCAGGTGGGGAGAGGCGGATCTGCGGAATCAGGGCGGATGCTCCTGGATTGACCGTCGTCCGTGCTCAGCCGGATATGCGAGGGCGGTGCGTCGGAGTTGAGCCCTCCCCCGCGGAGCCCTGCCTCGTGAAACCCAGCTCCGAAAGAGCCAGTTCTGAGATAGCTGGCGCTGGGAGAACCGGCGCTCGGAGAACCGGTGCTGAGAGAGCCGGCGCTGGGAGAACCGGTGCTGGGAGAACCGGTGCTGCGGGTCGAAGGGCTGAGCGGTGCTTGTGGGTGGCTTCGGCTCGTCGCGTAGGAGGTGGGCCGGGGAAGTAGTCTCGCCAGGCGTTGCGACGGGGTGGTGGCGGGTGTCCATAGCCAGGCCGCCAGAGCGGCGCAGACCGTGGAAATGAGCTCCAGCATCAGTGCTTTTCCGTTCGGGATCGCCGAGCCGACGATGGGCTCCGGCGGGCCGCGTGTGCGGCGGGTCAGGACTCCGTGGCGCGTACGGCCATCCGGTGGGTCCACCACAGGCCACCGGCGTTCAGAGCGATCCCGCTGGTCAGGCAGAGCAGACCGGGAACGCCGCCGAGCAGGAAGCCGAGCGGTCGCATGCCGAGGGCCGCGCCCATGAGGAGACCCAGGGCCGGGAGCGCGGCCAGCATTCTGGCTGTGGCGCGTGGGCCCGCCAGTTGCGCGGCGACGTCCTGGCGGTGGGCCTGGGCGGTACGCAGCGCGCTGCCCACCCGCTCGACCACGGCCGCGAGACCGGCGCCCGCGCTCACCCCTATGTCCCAGCACGCGGCCAGGCGGACCAGGCCTTCTCCGCCCTGAGCCGGGGCCGCGGACACCAGTGCCCGGGACACGTCGCCGCCATCTCTCGCCGCGGCCAGAACCGGGCGCAGCGCCTCGGGGTCGGGTAGGTCCACCGCCGAGACCGCCCTGGTCAACGCCTCTCCCGGGGTGCGACCGGCGGACAGCTCAGCCGACAGCGCCTGGCACAGCTCTATCGACGCCCGGCGCCACGCCTGCGCACGGCGGGCCGGGCTCGGACGGGTGAGCAGCCGCCGCAGCGAGTGCCGCCAGGGATCCCCTTTCCGGGCGGTCAGCCTGTGGAGCCGAAGCTCCGCCGGCTCTGGTCCTGTCCACAGCCACACGGCGAGAGCTGTGGAGAGTGTGGCCACCAGGAGTCCGGTCATCGAGGCCTCACCTGGCCCGCGATCATGATTGCGGGCCGGCGGCCATGGCCGCGTAGGCAGGGCCTGGACGAGGGCGGCCTTCGGGGTCGAAGGTCACGGCGGGGACGGCTTCGACCAGGCCGGTCGACGTTCGGGAAAGCAGGCAGATCTCCGAGACGCGGCGTCGTCCGGCCGAGCGGGTGCGGGTCAGATGGATGACCACGTCCAGGGCCGCGGCGAGCTGGCTGTGCACGGCCTCCCTGCTCAAGCCCGCCGCGCAGCCCAGCGCCTCAAGGCGGGCGGGCACGTCGGTCGCGGTGTTGGCGTGCAGGGTGCCACAGCCGCCCTCATGGCCGGTGTTGAGGGCGGCCAGCAGGTCCACGACCTCCGACCCGCGCACCTCCCCTACGACCAGACGGTCCGGGCGCATCCTGAGCGCCTGTCGCACCAGGTCACGCAGGCCCACGCCGCCCGCGCCCTCCAGGTTGGGCGGCCGGGTCTCCAGGCGGACCACGTGCGGGTGCAGGGGGCGCAGCTCGGCGGAGTCCTCGACCAGCAGGAGCCGCTCGCCCGGGTCCGCCAGCGACAGCAGGGCCGACAACAGCGTGGTCTTCCCTGTGCCTGTCCCGCCGGTCACCAGGAATGCTCGCCTGGCCGACACCAGGGCGGTGAGCATCGGGACCACCGGCGGTGTGATCGTGCCCGCGGCCACCAGATCGTCGAGCGTGAACGTGCGCCGGGGCGGCAGCCGGAGGGAGACGCAGGTGCCGCCGGAGGCGATGGGAGGCAGGACGGCGTGCAGGCGGACGCCTCCGGCCAGGCGGGCGTCCACGTGCGGG
The DNA here is from genome assembly GCF_035920485.1 of Nonomuraea glycinis. Lineage (GTDB taxonomy): Bacteria > Actinomycetota > Actinomycetes > Streptosporangiales > Streptosporangiaceae > Nonomuraea > Nonomuraea glycinis. Next base: position 3,381,929 of record NZ_CP109166.1, on the reverse strand, counting down.
GAGGCGTCGTCCAGGCGTCTGCCCGCGGCGGCCGCCAGGCGCTGGGCGAGCCTGCGGACGGCGCCGTCGTCGGTGAAGGTGACCGACGTGAGGCGCAGGCCCTGCCCGTCGTCGACCCACACCTCGCGGGGACCGTTGACGAGCACGTCGGTGACGTCGGGCTCGGCCAGCAGGGGCTCCAAGGGGCCCGCGCCGATGAGGTCGGCGCACAGGGCGCGAGCGACGGCGAGGATCTCGGCGTCGCCGTAGACCGATCTCTCCGCCCGGAGGGCCACGGCCACCTGGGCGGCGGTGGGCTCGACCCCCGCGCGGGCCAGCCGTACGCGCACGGCTTCGACCAGTTGGGCGGACACGTGCGGGCTCATGCGGGCAGCAGGTCGTGCAGGAGCGATGCGCAGAAGCCGCCCAGCACGGTGCGCGGGCCGAGTTTCGGCAGATCGCCGCGGTTGAGGGTGGCCGTCAGGCGCGGCTGGTCGGCCAGGTGCCCGGCCGCGGGGATGCCGAGGGAGGCGGCCGCCACGTCGTGGTCGAGGATGCCGGGGCGCATGACCGCGCGGATGTCGGCCGTGTGCCGGCCGGCCTGCTCCAGGACCTGTGCGGCGGCCAGGACGCCGCGCACGTCGGCGGTGGCCACCAGGAGTGTGCGGCTCGCCCTGCTGAGCGCCTCGATCGCGGACGGGTCCAGGTGCCGTGGAAGGTCCACGACCACCAGGTCGAAGCCGCGGCGGCCCGCCTCCAGGACCGAGCGCATGGCCTGCGCCGGAATGGCCTGGGTCGCACCTCGATGGAAGGAGAGCACCGCCAGATCCCCGCAGGACGGCAGCGCGGCCTGGAGGGCGGCGGAACTGATGCGGCCCTGCCTGGCTACGAGGTCCGCCCATCTCGCGCCCGGGGTCTCCTCCTGGCCGAGCAGCGCGTCGAGGCCGCCGCCGAGGGGATCGGCGTCCACCAGGAGGGTGCGCCGGTGCTCGCCGGCGGCGCGCAGGGCGAGGCAGGCCGACAGCACGCTGGCGCCCGCGCCGCCACGGCCGCCGATCACGCACAGGACGGCGCCCGAACGCGGATCGGGCTCCATCGCGTCGGCGAACTCGTCCACGAGACGGCGCTCCTCCTCGGGCAGCGACACGACCGCCTGGGCGCCCGCGGTGACGCATCGTCGCCAGGTGTCCGGGTGGCCGGGGTCGCGGGTCACCAGCAGCACCCGGTCCCGGGCGGGCGGTGCGAAGGCGGCCACGGCGTCGGCCAGATCGGCGCCGACCACCACCAGGGGCGCCAGGCTCCAGAAGGGGCGGGCGTGCGCCGGGACGTGGGCGACGTCGAGCTGCGCTCCGGCCGCGGCGGCTATGCGAACGAGGTCGTCGAGCAGGTCTCGATCCTCGGTGATGACCAGTGGGCGGTGCATCGGGGCCTCCCTGTCGTTCGGGAGGCCCAGCATGCGGAGGACCGGGACGGTCGCGCGGAGGCGAACGGGATTCTGTGGACAGCTGGCTCGTCGGCCGCAGAGCCTGTGGAAAACCTGGAAAAGGGGCGACCCCCGCCGGGGGGGAGAGCGGGGGTCGCCTACCGGTCCGGCTCTGGGGGGGTAGAGCCGGTCCCGTTATAGAAGAAAGCTTTCGTCACTTGACCACGGCAAGGCATGGGAGCCGGAAACCAATCCCCACGCACACTCGCTGCGGTTTCGGGTGATACCCCCGTATGCTGCCCGATCCACTCGACTTTCGTCGAGGAGCAAACTCGCGTTTTCGCCAAGTTTTTTCCCTATGGGATAACGATCACATAAAGATGATCACGCTGTGTGATCGTCACGGCTTGGTAACCACACGCCCGGGCGCTACTTCCCCCGGCACACCGCATCGCCGCCACGGCCGGGTAAAGGTCTTGTTCTCAGGGGTTCCCATCAGGGCAGATCCGTCGTACAAAGGTGACACGGACCAGTTGTCCGGGTGCATCCACCGGGCACCCACGCGCGACCAGCCGCGGGAGGCGCGTCGAGACGGGCTTGACCCGATCCGACGAATAGAGGTGCACGCTTGGTAACCCGGTGTGATGCACGAGCAGACGGCGTCTCCTACCGAGACGCCGTCCGCTATGTCGTCAGCCTCTCTGCATCGCTTCGCAGATCGCCGCCGTCTCACGCACACCGAGCGTGACCGCCGAGGCACACTGTTGTATCCATTGCGATACCCCCTCAGGTGTGCCGGTCAGGTAAGCGCGCAGCCCCTCGGCGTACGGCTGGTCGAGATGCCCGACCTCCACCGCTACCAGCGATTTGGGGTCCAGGCCGTACTCGACCAAGGTGAGCCGCTCGGCCGCGCGCGCGACGACGCCGTCAGCCGTGCCGAACGGCCGCAGCACCGCGAGCTCGGCGTGCACGACGGCGGCCAGCACGAGCGCCGGCGCCTTCGTCGGGGCGGACAGCAGCGTGAAAAGGCTCTCCAGGCGGGCCGCGGCCTCTTCGGCGGCCGGCGCCGGGCCCAGACCCAGGGGATCCGGGACGGCTCGCGGGCGGCCCAGGTCCGGCTCGTCCGGGACGGCTCGCGGGCGGCCCAGGTCCGGCTCGTCCGCCAGGCCCGCCGCGGCCACGGTGTGCAACCGGGCGAGCACCTGCCTGGGCGACTGACGCCAGGTGGACCCCAGCCGGCCCAGTTCGGCCGACGCGCGCAGAGCGCCCTGGACGACCGGATCGTGCACCTCGTCCCTGCGCAGGGCCTCAAGGGGTACGTCCACGCCCTCGATCGCCGCGGAGGCGCGGGCGCCACGCAGGGAGGACTCCGTGGACACCGCCGGGCTGGCACGGCGCAGGACTCGGTGGCGGTAGAGCCGGTCCACGGCCTCGCGGGCGGTGTCGACCGCCTCGGCGACACCGGGGAGCTGCGCGATCGCGGCCAAAGGGTCTGTCACGGGACCCGACCCTACCCGCGGGCCCGCGGGACCCTGAGGGCAGGGAGCGGGCATTTCCCCGAAACCCTGCGGGGACCCAAAAAGCGCGAAAAATGCGTCTTCATTGTCTCGTTCCATAATTAAAGGATCCCGAGACGACAACGTTTTAATAGCATTTGTCACGCTGTCTGACTGACAAGGCGGCCCATACAGTCAAAGGTACAGACCTGTCTAGACCTCTTGTGGTGGAGGCCCCTGACCTGGTGGAGTGGGACACGACCTATCCCATCTGGCCGTAGAAGGAGCACGAGGTGGCCCCGGAGACCCCCGGCAACGAACCCCAGGCGCTGTCCAACCTGCTGCACGAGAACCGCAGGTTCGCACCACCGGCCGACCTGGCAGCGGCCGCCAACGTGACCGCGGACGCCTACACCGAGGCGTCCGCGGACAATCTCGGCTTCTGGGACCGGGCCGCCGAGCGGCTGACCTGGACGAAGCGGTGGGACACCACCCTGGAGTGGAATCCCCCGTTCGCCAAGTGGTTCGTCGGCGGCGAGCTCAACGTCGCCTACAACTGCGTCGACCGGCACGTCGAGGCCGGTCACGGCGACAAGGTGGCTTACTACTGGGAGGGTGAGCCGGAGGGCGACAGCCGCACCATCACCTACAGCGACCTGCAGGCCGAGGTGTCCAAGGCGGCCAACGCCCTGCAGGAGCTGGGTGTGGGCAAGGGCGACCGGGTAGCGGTCTACCTGCCGATGATCCCCGAGTTGCCGATCACGATGCTCGCCTGCGCGCGCATCGGCGCGATCCACTCGGTGGTGTTCGGCGGCTTTTCCGCGAACGCGTTGAAGAGCCGCATCCACGACGCCGACGCCAAGCTCGTCGTCACCTCCGACGGCGGCTACCGCCGAGGCGCCCCGTCCGCGCTGAAGCCGACGGTGGACGAGGCCGTGGCCGAGTGCCCGCAGGTGGAGAACGTCCTGGTGGTGCGCCGCACCGGCCAGGAGGTCGCCGTCAACGAGCGCGACGTGTGGTGGCACGACCTGGTCGACCGGCAGAGCGACCAGCACACCCCCGTGTCCAACGAAGCCGAGGACCCGCTCTACATCCTCTACACCAGCGGCACGACCGGTAACCCCAAGGGCATCCTGCACACCACCGGCGGCTACCTGACGCAGACCGCCTGGACGTACAACGCGGTCTTCGACCTCAAGCCGGACAGCGACATCTACTGGTGCACGGCCGACATCGGCTGGGTGACCGGGCACTCCTACATCGTGTACGGCCCGCTGGCCAACGGCGCGACGAGCGTGATCTACGAGGGCACGCCGGACACCCCGCACCGGGGCAGGTTCTGGGAGATCGTCCAGAAGTACAAGGTGACGCTCCTCTACACCGCTCCGACGGCGATCCGGACGTTCATGAAGTGGGGCGACGACATCCCCGCCAAGTTCGACCTGTCCAGCCTGCGCATCCTGGGGTCGGTCGGCGAGCCGATCAACCCGGAGGCCTACGTCTGGTACCGCGAGCACATCGGCGGGGACCGCTGCCCGGTCGTGGACACCTGGTGGCAGACCGAGACGGGCGCGATCATGATCAGCCCCCTGCCGGGCGTCACCGCGACCAAGCCCGGCGCCGCCATGCGGCCACTGCCCGGCATCAGCGCGGACGTGGTCGACGACCAGGGCAACAGCGTGCCGGACGGCGGCGGCGGGTTCCTGGTGATCCGCGAGCCGTGGCCGTCCATGCTCCGCACGATCTGGGGCGACGACCAGCGCTACATCGACACCTACTGGAGCAGGTTCGAGGGGATGTACTTCCCCGGCGACGGCGCCAAGAAGGACGAGGACGGCGACCTGTGGCTGCTCGGCCGGGTGGACGACGTCATGCTCGTCTCCGGCCACAACATCTCCACCACCGAGGTGGAGAGCGCGCTGGTCAGCCACCCGAAGGTGGCGGAGGCGGCCGTGGTGGGCGCCACCGACCCGGTGACCGGCCAGGCCATCGTGTCGTTCGTGATCCTGCGCGGCGGCGCCGAGGAGGGCGCGGACATCGCCGCGGAGCTGCGCGCGCACGTGTCCAAGACGCTCGGCCCGATCGCCAAGCCGCGTCAGATCCTGGTGGTCCCTGAACTGCCCAAGACCCGCTCCGGCAAGATCATGCGACGTCTTCTCCGTGACGTGGCGGAGAACCGCAGCATCGGCGACGTCACCACGCTGGCCGACAGCACGGTGATGAACCTGATCTCGGAGAAGCTCCCCTCGGCCAAGACCGAGGAATAGCGACAAAAGTCCGGCACTCGGCCGTACATCCCGAAATTTTGGGGTGTACGGCCGCGCCTGTTACCGGCCCAGGCTTCGCCTGTTACCGGCACAGCCCGTACGACGAAGGCGGGGGTGACGCCGGACTCGTCGGCCCTCGACGCTATGTTCTTTGATCGGGTAGTTCTGTGAATGGTGATTGCGGGGCTCGTGGTGGGCAGGTTTCTGGGGCGGTGCCCAGCCGTTCATGCGGCTTGGACTGGCGAGGCTGTCGCAAAAGCCGCACCGCCGGGACATAACGGCGGTGCGCTTCACGTACGAGATATCGCGCTGAATGATGATTGACACGGCCACCAGGCCTCGATAGGAGACGTTCATGCCGCAGACTCCCGAGGAAGAATCCCTGGGCTCGCTGGTCGCTCAGGCGAGCAGCCACATTTCCGACCTCGTCCGCTCGGAGATCGAGCTGGCCAAGGCCGAGCTCAGGTTCGACGCCAAGCGGGTCGGCACGGCCGGCGGCCTGTTCGCCGGCGCCGCCTTCATCGCGCACCTGTGCCTGATCCTCGCGTCGTTCACGATCGCGTTCTTCCTGGCGCAGTGGCTGTCCATGTGGGTGTCCTTCCTCATCGTGACGGTGTTCTACCTGATCGTCGCGGCACTGCTGGTCTTCATCGGGACCCGCAAACTGAAAGGCCTGGCCGGGATGAAGCGGACCACCAGGTCGCTCAAGGGCCTCAAGGACATCGCCACACCGGAGGAGCAGCCTCTCCCGGTGGCCGGGCCGGTGAGTCGTGATGGCACCTGACGAGGGGGTCGTCCGGATCGAGGGGCCGTGGACACACCGTGCCGTGCATGCCCGCGGCACCCGCTTCCATGTCGTGGAGGCCGGTGACGGCCCGCTGGTGCTGCTTCTGCACGGGTTCCCGCAGTTCTGGTGGACCTGGCGGCAGCAGCTCCGGTCGCTTCCCGCGGCGGGGTTCCGGGCGGTCGCGGTGGACCTGCGCGGCTACGGCGGCAGTGACAAGCCGCCGCGCGGCTACGACCTGCCCACGCTGGCCGCCGACGCCACCGGGCTGATCCGGGCGCTCGGCGAGACGGGCGCGATCGTGGTCGGCCACGACTGGGGCGGCCTGCTCGGCTGGACGATGGCGGTGTTCGAGCCCAAGTCGGTGTACCGGCTGGTCACGGTGTCGGCGCCGCACCCGCTGCGGCTGCGCGGCTCGCTGCTCGGCGACCCGGTCGGGCAGCTCAGGGCGAGCGGGCGCCGGCTCGGTTTCCAGCTTCCGCTGCTGCCCGAGCGCAGGCTGACCCGGGACAACGCCGCGCTGGTCGGCAAGCTGCTCGACGGCTGGTCGGCGCCCGGCTGGCCGGATCAGGAGACCGCCGGCACCTATCGGGAGGCCTTCCGGATCCCGGCCGTGGCGCACTGCGCGCTGGAATATCACCGGTGGTTCGGCCGCTCCCAGTTCCGCCCCGACGGGCTGCGTTACGCCAAGGCCATGCGCACCGAGATCGAGGCGCCCACCCTGCAACTGCACGGAGCTCAGGACCGGTGCATCCTGCCGCGCACCGCGCAGGGGTCGAGCCGCTACGTCGCGGCCCCCTACCGGTGGCGGCTGCTCGAAGGTGCGGGCCACTATCCTCACGAGGAGGCACCTGAGATGTTCGACAACGAGCTGCTCGGCTGGCTGGCGGACCCGGAGCCGGACCGATGAGAGACCGTGACGCCGAGGGACGGCCGCGTAACTCCCGGCCGCGAGACGCCTACGGCCGGCCACTTCCGCACGGCGCGCCCGGCCTGCCGAGGGTGCCGGACGACTACGCGCCGAGCAGCGAGCAGGCGCTGGCCGACGGCCGACGCTTCCTGAGCGAGGGTCTGCCGTTCAACGCGCACGAGGTGTTCGAGGGGCGCTGGAAGTGCGCGCCTGAGGAGGAGCGCGAGCTGTGGCAGGGGCTCGCGCAGATCTGCGTGGGGCTGACGCACCTGCAGCGGGGCAACGGGCGCGGCGCGCTGACCCTCTTCGGCCGGGGAGCCGCCCGCGTGCAGGGCTACGGCGAGCCGTACGACGCGGTGGGCAGGGCGGCGTCCGGGCTGAGCTACGACAGCGACCCGGCGCAGGCCATCCGGCTGGTCCTGAAGGCGCTGCCGGGCTGAAGCAGGCTGGTCCTGAAGGCGCTGCCGGGCTGAAGCAGGCTGGTTCTGAAGGCGCTGCCGGGCTGACCGGTGGGGTCAGTCGCAGGCCTGCGTGTCGGCGGCGATGGTGTCGGTGCGGCCCCGGTCGGCGTCGGGCTTGACCTCGGCGGCCGTCAGCGCGTAGCCGGTCTCCTCCTGGCTGATCGCGGCCGCGAAGATCACGCCGAACACCCGGCCGTCGACGGTCAGCAGCGGGCCGCCCGAGTTGCCCGGCAGCACCCTGCCCCGGACCGCGTAGACCGAGCGGGTGACGTTGGAGCTGCGGTAGATGTCGGGGCCCTCGGCGTCGAGGCGGCCACGGATGCGGGCCGGCTCGGCGGTGAACCCCTTGCCCTTGGGGAATCCGGCGATGATCGCGTTGTTGCCCTTCTCGGCCGAGTCGTCGAAGGCCAGGGTCGGCAGGTTCAGCCCCGGAACGTACAGGATGGCGATGTCGCGGCGGGGGTTGTAGCGCACCACCTTGGCCGCGTGGCGCTGGTTCTCGGAGTCGAGGACCTGCAGGTCGCGCGTGACGCCCGCGACGACGTGCGCGTTGGTCATGATGCGGTCCCTGGCGTAGACGAAGCCGGTGCCCTCGATGTGCTTGTTGCAGCTCTCGGCGGTGCCCTGCACCTTGACGATGGCCCGCTGCGCGCGGCCCAGCTTGGCGCCCTGCAGAACGCTCTGCGCCGGCGGCGGCACGTCCACGATGTGGCCGGCGCCGATCTGGTCGAAGACCGGCGGGAACTCCGAGCGGTCGATGAACTTCTTGAACGGCTGCTGCCAGTTGCGCGCGGCCTGCGGGATGGCGTCGTCGACCGTGGTGAGCAGCAGCGACCCCTTGACCTGGTCCACCAGCGGGGAGAACGACGTCGAGACGATCAGTGACCCGATCAGCCAGGCGATCACCAGGACCGACAGCGCGCTGGCGAACGTGCCGCCGACCGCGTCGGCGACCTTGGCGGGCTCCCAGGTGACATGGCTGCGCACCACGGCCCCGATGGTGGAGGAGGCGAACTGGCCGATCGTCGCGGACAAGAAGACGATCACGATGGCGAGCAGTGCCTGCGGGGTGTCGCCGTCGACGACGGCACGGGAGATCGGCGGGGCGATGAACACGCCCAGCACCGCCCCGCCGACGAACCCGACGAAACTCATGACGCCGATGATGAAGCCCTGCCGGTAACCCGAGACGCCGAAGGCGATCACGAGGCCGATCAATATGAGGTCAAGCAGATCACCGCGCACGCTTCAAAGCTAACCAGGGATCCGGTCAAGTGTGCACGTCTTCGGGCAGGACCCCGCTACGGCGCTGGCTACCGTGATCGCTATGCCGCCGGCCCCGAGAACAGTTCGCGAGCTCATCGAGGCCGCTCTCGACGACCCCGATCCCGACGGACCGGTGCGCTGGCAGGTGATCTCCATGCTGCGGGAGCGGGGCGATCTCGAGTCCTTCATCGAGGCGCGGCGGCTGTGCGCCGCCGACAGCGTCGCGGAGCGACTGCTGGGCGTCGACATCCTCGGCATGCTCCCGGTGTACGTGGACCGCACGCTGCCCGTCCTGCGCTACCTGGCGGCCGGCGAGGACGACGCCATGGTGCTCTACTCGGTGCTCATCGCCTTCGGCCACCTGGCGGACCCGCGCTCGCTGCCCTCGGTGATCGACCTGGCCGGCCACGCCGACTCCCGGGTGAGGTACGGCGCGGCCTACGCGCTGCAGCACGTGCTGGGCAACCCGCCCGACCGGACCGGACTGGCCACGCTGCGCAGGCTGACCGGCGACAGCGACGCCGACGTGGCCGGCTGGGCCTCGCTGGGCATCGCGCTAGCCACGGGCAGCGAGCTCTAACACGTCGGGCGGGATCTCCTCCACCCGGTCGCGGTCCCACGGCCGTTCGAGCCCGCCCTCGCGCAGCACCGCGTCGAGCACCATCGCGGTGAACCCCCACACCAGCATGCCCCGCACCCGGAACGCCGGCCCGGAGCCCCCGCGGGGGTGCCGCAGCATGATCCGGTTGTCCTGGTCGACGAGCTCGGCGACGGGCACCCGCTCGACGGACTCGACCTCGGCGGGTGAGGCGGCGTGCACCGCGGACGGCGTGTGCCACCAGCCGAGCACCGGGGTGACGCGGTTGTCGCTGTGCGAGAGGTAGAGCTCGGGCATCGTGCACAGCACGCGCACCCCGGCAGGCTCGAGTCCGGTCTCCTCCTCGGCCTCGCGCAGCGCCGCCGCGACCGGCCCGCCGTCCTCCGGGTCCACGCCGCCGCCGGGGAAGGCCGGCTGCCCCGCGTGCCTGCGCCCGAGCGCGCTGCGCTGGATGAGCAGCACGTCCGGGCCGAGCGGCCCTTCGCCGAACAGCATCAGCACCGCGGCGGCCCGGCCACCGCGCGGGGGCGGGCGCAACCCGGCGGGGACACTGGTCCGGGCGGCCTGCGCGGCCAGTCGGGCGAGCCAGTCAGGCGCATCAGTCACGAAACCTCCAACACGGCAGGGCCTTGAGGACTTCCCGGTCAGGAGAACGGGCCGGGACGTACCAGCTTGCGGGCTTCTTCGGCGTTCGTGGGGCCGGTGCCGTAGGAAGGGCAGAGCGCGGCGAGCGGGCAGACGCCGCAGGCGGGTCTGCGCGCGATGCAGATGCGGCGGCCGTGCCAGATCACCCGGTGGGAGAAGACGGTCCACTCGTTCTTGGGGATGAGCCCGCCCACGATCTGCTCGATCTTGACCGGGTCGGTCTCGTCGGTCCAGCCGAAGCGCCTGACCAACCGCTGGAAGTGCGTGTCGACGGTGAGGCCCGGCACGCCGAAGGGCTCGCCGGTCTCCGGGTCGTAGGCGTTGCCGAGCACGACGTTGGCCGTCTTGCGGCCCACTCCCGGCAGGGTGATCAGCTCGTCGAGCGTCTTGGGCACCTTGCCGCCGAAGCGGTCGCGCAGGCCGGCCGACAGCCCGAGGAGCGACCTGGCCTTGGCCCGGAAGAAGCCGGTCGGCCTGATGATGGCCTCCAACTCCTCCGGGTCGGCGACGGCCAGGTCGTCGGCGGTGGGGTAGCGGGCGAACAGGGCCGGGGTGGTCAGATTGACCCGCACGTCGGTGGTCTGCGCCGACAGCACCGTGGCGACCAGGAGTTGGAAGGGGTCGGCGAAGTCGAGCTCGCAGTGGGCGTCGGGGTAGGTCTCCGCGAGGATCCGGTTCATTCGCCGGGCTCGCCGCACCAGTCCCAGCCGGGTCTCCGGCTTGCGCCCACGCGTACCCGCCACGTTCATCGCCATGCCGCAAGGGTAAAACCCCGCGCTTCCGCTCGTGCCGGGGAAGCTTCCGCTCGTGCCGCGAAAGGGGCGGGAGTAAGCGGATCGCCGGTTTTGTTCGTACACTTCGTTGAAGGGATCAGCGCGGTCGACAGAGCGCGCGAATCACCCGACTTACGGCACACGAGGCGAGCCTGGCCCATCGGGCATTCCTCTAACCTATGTGTGACGCCCGCAGTGGGGTGCGTCACAATGGCAGCAGAGGAGGCAGAGTGAACACCGAAGATGTGCTGGGCAAGGCCCCCCTGTTCGCCGCGCTGGACCGCGAGAGCGCCGCGGCGCTGCGCACGAGCATCACCGAGGTCCAGCTGGCCAAGGGACAGACCCTCTTCCACGAGAACGAGACGGGCGACCGCCTCTACGTCGTGCTGGACGGCAAGATCAAGCTGTCCCGCACCTCGCCCGACGGCCGCGAGAACCTCCTCAGCGTGCTCGGCCCGAGCGAGATGTTCGGCGAGCTGTCGCTGTTCGACCCGCGGCCGCGCACCGCGACGGCGACCGCGCTGACCGACGTGCGACTGGCCGGGCTCGGCCACGACGACCTGCGTCCCTGGCTGACCGGCCGCCCCGAGGTGGCGCTGCACCTGCTGCGCGCGCTCGCCCAGCGGCTGCGCCGGACCAACGACGTGCTGGCCGACCTGGTCTTCACCGACGTCCCCGGGCGGGTGGCCAAGCAGCTGCTCGACCTGGCCGACCGCTTCGGCACCAAGACCGACGACGGCGTGCGCGTCCACCACGACCTCACCCAGGAGGAGCTGGCCCAGCTCGTGGGCGCCTCCCGCGAGACGGTCAACAAGGCCCTGGCCGACTTCGCCCAGCGCGGCTGGCTGCGCATCGAGGCCAAGGCCGTCGTCATCCTGGACATCGACCGGCTCTACAACCGCTCCAGATAGTCGAGCTGGGACCGCACCGACACCTCGGCGGCGGGCCAGAGCTCCCTGTCCACGTCGGCGTACACGATCCGCACGATCTCCTCGGGGGTGCGCGCGCCCTGTCGGCGCGCCTCCTTGATCTGCTCCAGCCGCTCGCGGCGGTGCGCGATGTAGCCGTCGAGCGCGCCGATCGGGTCGGGCAGCACCGGGCCGTGGCCGGGCAGCAGCGCCTGCGCCGCCAGGCTCTCGGCCGTCAGCCTGAGCCGGTCGAGGCTGCGCAGATAGTCGGCCAGGCCGCCGTCGCTCGCGATGATCGTGGTGCCCCTGCCGAGCACGGTGTCGCCGGTGAGCATCGCCCGGTCCGCCGGCAGCCAGAAGCACAGGGAGTCGAAGGAGTGCCCCGGCGTGCCGTACACCTGGATCTCCAGCCCGTCCACGGTCACCACGTCACCGTCGGCCAGGCCCTCCTCCCCCAGCCTGTGACGGGGGTCCAGGGCCCGTACGGGGGCGTTCACCAGCTCGGCGAAGCGCTTGGCGCCGCCGCTGTGGTCGAGGTGGCCGTGGGTGAGGAGGATCTCGGTCACCCGTCGCTCACCCAGGTGGTCGCGGACCCGGAGCAGGTGCGCCTCGTCGTCCGGGCCCGGGTCGACGACGACCACCTCATCGGCGCCGATGACCCAGGTGTTGGTGCCGTCGAGCGTCATGTAGGACGGGTTGGGCGCGAGCAGGTTCTCGGCGTGCTCGGTGCGCGAGCCGTCCGGGGTGTCCAGCGGGATGTACAGGCCGCTCATGGGTGCACCAGCCGGAACTCGCCGTCGACCTCCACGACCTCCGGCATGATCGTGACGATCTCCCGCTCGGCCGCGAGCACGGACGCCACGTCGGGGTGCGCGGCCAGCTCGCTGAGCGTGCGGTGGGTGGGCGGCATCAGGAAGATCTCTCCCTTGCGGGCCAGCTCGATCGCCTCCGCCGGACGCTGCCAGGTCACCTGGTCGGCCTCGCCGCCGACGTCCCGGGTGCGCTGCCCCTCGGGCAGTACGGCGACGAAGAAGCGGGTGTCGAAGCGCTTGGGCTCGACCCTCGGCGTGATCCAGTGCGCCCACGGCTTGAGCAGGTCGGCACGGAGCACGAGGCCACGCTTGGCCAGGAAGTCGGCCAGGGCCAGGCTCCGGTCGATCAGCGCCAGCCGGTCGGCCTCCCAGTCGTCGCCGGTGGTGTCCGCGACGACGGAGTCCGGGCCAGGACCGGCGAGCAGCACGCCCGACTCCTCGAACGTCTCGCGTACGGCCGCGCAGACCAGGCCCCTGGCCACCGCCTCGCTGGCGCCGAAGGCCCGGCTCCAGTAAGCCGGTGACGGGCCCGCCCAGGCCACGGCCTGATCGGTGTCGCGCGGGTCCACCGAGCCGCCGGGGAAGACGTACGCACCCGCTGCGAAGGCCATGGTGGCCTTGCGGCGGAGCAGATAGACCTGGACGCCGCCGGGACGGCCCGCGCGCAGGAGCGCCACCGTGGCGGCGTCCCGCGCGGGGGCCGGATCGACGCGTCCTGCCAGGACGCCCCTCGCCCGCTCGCCGAGCTCGTCCGGGAGCCGAATGCCACCCACATGACCTCCTTTTACGACATCACTCGGTCATGGTGACATATCCGGCATTCAGGAGACCTCCGCGATCAGCTCCACTTCCACCGGAGCGTCCAGCGGGAGCGCGGCCACACCCACCGCGCTGCGCGCGTGCTTGCCCGCGTCGCCGAACACCTCGCCGAGCAGATCGCTCGCCCCGTTGGCGACCTGGGGCTGCTCGGTGAAGCCGGGAGCGCTGGCGACGAAGACGACGACCTTGACGATCCGCTTGACCTTGGCCAGGTCGCCGATCTCGGCCTTGAGCGCGGCCACCGCGTTGAGCGCGCAGATGCGGGCCTGCGCGCGGCCCTCGTCGACGCCCAGGTCGACGCCGAGCTTGCCGGTCTGGTGCAGCTTGCCCTCCACCATCGGGACCTGGCCCGAGGTGTAGACCAGGTCACCGGTGCGGACGGTGGGCACGTAGGCCGCCAGCGGGGTGACCACCTCGGGCAGCGTCAGCCCGAGGTCGGCGATCTTCTGCTCAGGATTCACTGCTTCTCCCGCTTGAAGTAGGCGACAAGCTGCTCGGGCGTGGCGCCCTGCACGATCTGCACGAGCTCCCAGCCGTCGGCGCCGAAGTTGTCCAGGATCATCTTGGTGTTGTGGATCAGCACGGGGGCCGTGAGGTACTCCCATTTCTTCATGGGGCTCAGCGTAGTGTGAGCAATCTCAAAGGGTGCTCAGGGGCTTTCAGCAAGTGACCGTTCGGTAGCCTCGAAGTCGTGGACTCTGCGGACACGGATTGGGACGGCGTGCGACTCCACGTCGTCACCGGCAAGGGCGGCACCGGCAAGACGACGGTCGCCGCCGCCCTCGCCCTCGCGCTCGCCTCGGGCGGCCACAAGGTGCTTCTGGTGGAGGTGGAGGGCAGGCAGGGCATCGCGCAGATCTTCGATCTGCCGCCGCTGCCCTACGAGGAGCGCCGGATCGCCGTGGCCCCCTCAGGGGGTGATGTGTACGCGCTGGCGATCGATCCCGAGGAGGCCATGCTCGAATACATGGAGATGTTCTACGGGATGCGCCGGGCGGGACGGGCGCTGACCAAGATGGGCGTCGTCGACTTCGCCACCACCGTGGCCCCCGGCTTCCGTGACGTGCTGGTCACCGGCAAGACCACCGAGGCCGTGCGCAGGCGGGGCAAGGACGGCAAACGGGTGTACGACGCGGTCGTCCTCGACGCGCCGCCCACCGGCCGCATCACGCGCTTCCTGAACGTCACCCAAGAGGTGGCCGGCCTGGCCAAAGTCGGTCCCATCAAAAACCACTCCGACTTGGTTCATGGAGTCGTAAAAAGTCCGGAAACAGCGGTCCATTTCGTGACGCTCCTTGAGGAGATGCCGGTCCAGGAGACCCTCGACGGCATCGCCGAAGTGCGCGCGGCCGGGCTGGCCACCGGCGGCATCTTCATCAACATGGTGCGCGAGAGCCTCCTGCCCCAGGCGACCCTCGACGCGGCCACCCAGGGCCGCTTCGACATCGGCGACCTCGCCCTCGGGCTCAAGTCCGCCGGGCTCGCCGACGGCGCCGACGCCACCTCCCTCGCCGAAGGACTCGCCGAGGAGATCGTCGAACACGCCCGCCGCACCGAGCTGGAGCAGCAAGAACGCGAGTCGCTCGGCGAAGCCGCCCTGCCCTGCTACGAGCTGCCGCTGCTCACCGACGGCGTGGACCTGGCAGGGCTGTACGAGCTGGCCGAGAGCATCCGCACCCAGGGAGCAGCGTGAAGAAGCCCGCCGTCCTCGACATCGACGCCATCCTCGACGACCGGGGCACCCGGATCATCGTCTGCTGCGGCGCGGGCGGCGTGGGCAAGACCACCACGGCCGCCGCGCTCGGCCTGCGCGCGGCCGAGCGCGGCAGGTGCGTGGTGGTGCTGACGGTGGACCCGGCCCGGCGCCTGGCCCAGTCGATGGGACTGACCGAGCTGGACAACACCCCGCGCCTGATCAGCGAGAGCGACGGCGGCGGGCAGCTGTTCGCGATGATGCTCGACATGAAGCGCACCTTCGACGAGATCATCGAGGCGCACGCCGACCCCGAGCGGGCCCGCCAGATCCTGTCGAACCCCTTCTACCAGTCGCTGTCGTCGAGCTTCTCCGGCACTCAGGAGTACATGGCGATGGAGAAGCTGGGCCAGCTCCGCCGCTCCAACGAGTGGGACCTGATCATCGTCGACACGCCGCCCTCGCGGTCCGCGCTCGACTTCCTCGACGCGCCGGAACGCCTCGGCCGCTTCCTCGACGGCCGGTTCATCCGGCTGCTGACCGCCCCGGCCAAGGCCGGTGGGCGCAGCGCCTTCCGGCTGCTCAACGCCGGCTTCGGGATCGTCGCCGGCGCCATGACCAAGCTGCTCGGCGCCCAGGTGCTCACCGACCTGCAGACGTTCGTCTCGGCGCTCGACGCGGTCTTCGGCGGCTTCAGGCAGCGAGCCGAGCTCACCTACAAGCTGCTCCAGGCACCAGGCACCGCCTTCGTGGTCGTGGCCGCGCCGGAACGCGACGCGATGCGCGAGGCCTCCTACTTCGTCGAGCGGCTCGCCGAAGAGCGCATGCCGCTGGCGGGCCTGGTGGTCAACCGGGTGCACGAGTCACCCGCCGCCACGCTCTCAGGAGTACGCAGCGCCGCCGCGGCCGAAGACCTGGCGGCCAAGGGCGAGCACGAGCTGACCGCCGCCGTCCTGCGCCTGCACACCGGCAGGATGCAGCTCGCCGCGCGCGAGCATCGAGAGCAGGAGCACTTCGTCAGCGCGCACCCCACGGTGCCGGTCGCGCAGGTGGCCGCCATGGCCGAGGATGTCCACGACCTGGAGGGCCTGCGCCGCATCGGAGAGCTCCTGGCCAACGCATGAAAGTACGGCCGGCGACGGCACCGGCCGTACTCATGCGAGGACCGTCAGCCGGCGATCAGCTCATTGGTCCGTTCGTACTCTTCCTTCGCCGACTCGAGCAGCTCTCGCCACGAGTCCACGTCAGGACGCCGCCGCAGCAGCGCTCGCCGTTCGCGCTCGGTCATACCGCCCCACACCCCGAACTCGATGCGATTGTCCAACGCATCGGCGAGGCATTCGGTACGGACCGGGCACCCTCGGCAGATCAGCTTGGCCCTGTTCTGGGCAGCTCCCTGGACGAACAGCGCGTCCGGATCCGCACCTCTACAGGCGGCACGGGAGGTCCAATCCGTGATCCACATTTTCGACCCCACTCCCCTTAGGTGGTCAGTCGTCATTTGGGGCCGACGGGCGCGGGCGCCGAGCCTCCGTATTCAGTTGCCGCATTGAGAACGTACGCAACGAGACGTTCGGGCCGACAGACCCCAGAGGACCAATTTCTCGCCGTAGTCTTGACCGGGAATGACTAGTCACCCCCGCCAGTCAAGGCGAAATGGTGGTGCGATACCGATAACGTCACCCTTTCGACGTACTCTTGGTCCTGTGCAAGCTCGTGGCAAAGATCGCTCCTCGCCGGTTCTCAACGTTCTCAAGCTGATCGTGGCCGGCTCCATCGCCGGTGTGCTGGCCGCTGCCGTGGCGCTGCCCGCGGTCGGCGGCGCGGGAGTCTCTGCCAAGAGCGGCATGGAACTCCTCGATCTCAAGCCAGAAGATCTTACCGAGCCGCCGCTCTCCGAGCGCACCAAGCTGGTGGACGCCGACGGCAAGCAGATCGCCCAGTTCTACTTCGAGAACCGCCAGTCCGTGACGCTGGACCAGGTCGCGCCCATCATGCGGACAGCACTCATCGCGATCGAGGACTTCCGCTTCTACAAGCACGGCCCCCTCGATCTCGAAGGCACGACCCGGGCATTGATCAAAAACCTTACCACCGGCGGCGTCACCCAAGGCGGGTCCTCGATCACCCAGCAGTACGTCAAGCAGGTGCTGGTCAACGCCGCCGAGACGCCCGAAGAGCAGGCCGCGGCCATCGCGCCGACGGTCTCCCGCAAGCTCAGCGAGCTGCGCAACGCGATGGCGATCGAGGAGAAGTACACCAAAGACGAGATTCTGATGAAGTATCTCAACATCGCCTACTTCGGCGCCGGGGCACACGGCATCCAGGCCGCCGCCAAGCGCTTCTTCGACAAGCCCGCCTCCAAGCTCAACCTCGTCCAGGCCGCCACGCTCGCCGGCGCGGTCCAGAACCCCGCCAGGACCGACCCGAACGTCGGCCCGGCATCCAGGAAGCTGCTGCTGGAGCGGCGCAACATCGTCCTCGACCGGATGCGTGAGCTCAAGATGATCACGCAGGCGGAGGCCGACGAGGCCAAGGCGAAGAAGCTCGGCTACAAGGACGTCAAGTTCCCCGGCGGCTGCGAAGTCAGCGACTATCCGTACTTCTGCCTCTATGTGCAGAACGAGATCCTGCTCAACGAGGACTTCGGTAAGACCGCCAAGGACCGTCTCAAGCTCCTGCAGCGCGGCGGCCTGACCATCAAGACCACGATCGACCCGAAGATGCAGAAGGCCGCCGAGAAGGCCATCAAGAACATGGTCAGCACCAAGGACAAGCCGGTCGCCGCCCAGGCGATGATCGTGCCGGGCACCGGTGAGATCAAGGCGATGGCGGCCTCCCGCAAGTTCGGCGGCAACAAGAAGAAGAACGAGATCAGCTACAACCTGGTCGCCGACGTCGCGCACGGCGGCGGCCGCGGCTTCCAGCAGGGCTCGACGGCCAAGGCCTACACCCTGGCCACCGCGCTCGAGGAGGGCCTGAAGTACAAGGACGGCTTCCCGGCCCCGGCCGGTTACGAAGCCCCCGGCTACAGCACCTTCAAGGACTGCAAGGGCAAGCCCGTCGGCGACCCGACCCACACGGTCCGCAACTCCAGCGAGGGCGGCGGCGGCTTCAAGACCCTGCAGACCGGCACCTGGGGCTCCGTCAACACCTTCTTCATGAAGCTGGAGCAGAAGGTGGGGCTCTGCAAGGTCGTCAAGCTGGCCAAGCGCATCGGCCTCAAGCGGGCCGACGGCAACAAGCTCGGCGAGTTCGAGACGTTCACCCTCGGCATCAACGAGGTCGACCCCGTCACCGTCGCCAACTCCTACGCCGTCTTCGCCGCCCGCGGCAAATACTGCCAGCCGCTCGCGGTGACCGAGGTCAAGGACCGCGACGGCAAGATCACCCGGTTCAAGCCCAAGTGCTCGCAGGTCATGGACGAGAAGGTCGCCGACGCCGTCAGCGGCATCCTCAAGGGCGTCTTCTCCCCCGGCGGCACGATGGCCGCGGTCGGCGGCATCGGCCGCGACGCCGCCGGCAAGACCGGCACCACCGACGGCTACACCGCGGCGTGGTTCGCCGGCTACACCCCGAACCTGGCCTCCGCCGTCAGCGTCGGCGACCCGCGCGGCGCCTTCACCCACGACCTCGTCGGCGTCACCATCGGCGGACGCTACTACCCGTACGTGTACGGCTCGTCGATCGCCGGCCCCATCTGGAAACAGTCCATGATGTCCGCGCTCAAGGGCGTCGAGGCGACCAGGTTCCGCTCGGTCGACCAGTCCCGCTTCGGCGGCTGCAGCGACCACTGCGCGCCCAAGCCCAAGAAGAAGAAAAAGGACGACGACGGCTTCGACTTCGGCGATCGTTTCGACGTCCGGGACGATGACCGCGGCAATGACCGTCGTGATGACCGCGGCGGCGACCGGGGCATCTTCGACTGGGACGACAACCCGCTGGTCAACAACGACTGACGCGGTACGGGCCCCCGGCGGTCGTCGCCGAGGGCCCGTACACGCCGACCCGTGCCGACCCCCAGCGGTCACCGCCGAGGGCCCGCACGCGCCGACCGCCGTCAGGACGCCAGCCGTGACCGCACGGCGGCGGCCACCCTGCCTCCCTCGGCCCGCCCGGCCACCTTCGGGTTGACGGCCTTCATGACCTGTCCCATGGCCTGCGGCCCGGAGGCCCCCGTCTCGGCGATGGCCTCGTCGACGAGCCGGCCCAGCTCCTCGTCCGACAACTGCGCCGGCAGGTATTCCTCCAGCACCGCCTGCTCGTCGAGCTCCGCCTGAGCCTGCTCGGCGCGCCCGGCGTTGCCGAACGCCTCCGCCGCCTCCCGCCGCTTCTTGGCCTCCTTGGTCAGCACCTTGACGACCTCGTCGTCGGAGAGCTCCCTGGCCTGCTTGCCCGCGACCTCCTCGACGTTCACCGCCGCCAGTGCCATCCGAATCGTCCGGAGACGAACCTCGTCCCGGGCTTTAAGCGAGACCGTCAGATCGGCCTTCAGCTTGTCCTTCAATGCGCTCATGCGGTCCATCTTGCCGCTTGCGCGGACGGGCCGTGCCGGATGTCGGGCATCATGAAGGGGTGAGGAAAGCTGTCGCGGTGCCCCTGTCAGTGCTCGGCCTCGGCCTGGCCGGCCTCGGATACGCCTCGGTCGTGGAGCGCAACTGGTTCCGGTTGCGCCGCTTCGATGTACCGGTCCTGGAGCGGGGACAGCGTCCCGTACGCATCCTGCACCTGTCGGACCTGCACCTGACACCGAACCGGACGATGCTGATCAACTGGGTGCGCTCCCTCGGCTCCCTGGAGCCCGACCTGGTGGTCAACACCGGCGACTCCATCGCCCACCCCGAGGCCGTCCCGTCGCTGCTGCACGCCCTGGAGCCGCTCCTGTCACGCCCAGGCCTGTTCGTGTACGGCTCCAACGACCTCTACGCCCCCAAGCCCAAGAACCCCGCCCGCTACCTCTGGCGCACCTCCAAGAACGACCGCCGCCAGCACACCCCCTCCCTCCCCTGGGAGGAGCTCGGCACCGGCATGGCGGCCGAGGGCTGGCTCGACATGAACAACACCACGGCCCGCATCAAGGTCGGCGACCTCGACGTGGCGGTGGCGGGCATCCACGACTCCCACATCAACCGCGACCGCTACGACCTCGTGGCCGGCCCCGCCCCCGCCGACGCGGACCTCCGCCTGGGCGTCATGCACTCCCCCGAGCCGCGCAACATGACCCGCTTCGCCGACGACGGCTACCAGCTCCTGCTGGCCGGCCACACCCACGGCGGCCAGCTCTGCATCCCCTTCTACGGCGCCCTGGTCACCAACTGCGGCATCGACAGGGCCCGCGTCAAGGGCCTGAGCCGCCACGCCGCGTCCTGGCTGCACGTCTCCGCCGGCCTCGGCACCTCGCCGTACGCCCCCGCCCGCTTCGCGTGTTTCCCCGAGGCTTCACTGCTGACGCTGGTGCCTCGGCGCTGACGGTCACAAGCACCCGCGAAGTCGGCTAGACTTTCCCAGGCACGCGCAAGTTGGTGTGCAGCGGGGTGTAGCGCAGCTTGGCAGCGCGCTTCGTTCGGGACGAAGAGGTCGTGGGTTCAAATCCCGCCACCCCGACTCGGTAGTTGCAAGTCAAGGGCCTGATCGCTGGAGACAGCGATCAGGCCCTTGATCGTTTGACCGTCATTTGACCTTGATTCTGAGCGCCTCTGCGGGTCACTGACAGGTTCAAAAAGTTCTTCTGGGGACTTTGATCATCGGACCGTCGCGGATTCACCCGCGTCAGGTCGTTCAAACCGGGGCTTGGGCGGACGGGTGGCAACCGTGGGATCGATCTATTCGCCTCGTGAACCCAGGCCGGCCTGGACCACTACCAAGTACGCGGCTGGACGGCCTGGCACCGGCACATCACCTTGGCCATGCTCGCGCTGGCCCTGCTGGCGGCCAAGCACCCAGCGACCAGGACCGCATCCCACTGACACTGCCCGAGATTCGCCGACTGCTCGCCGCACTCAAAAGCCTGTTGGCGGACCACGGCGACCACTGCTCGCTTTCCGGTGGCCGTGCGAGAGAACGAGGAGGTGGAACCCGTGAACGCAGTATCGACATGGGTGCTCCCCTCCGGGGTCACGGTCGGGCGATAGGTCGTCCGGGAGCGCCGTTCAAGAGCACTCCCGAAAGGCACGACCATGCACTTCACTTCCGAACAGCGCCTCGATGACGGCGTCCTGGAACGCGAATTCACCCTCGGCGAGCTCCCCGGCATCCTGTGGACGCCCGCGTCCGCATCCGCGCCGGTCCCGCTGATCCTGCTCGGCCACCCCCCGCTCGGACTGCACAAGATGCGACCGGGTTCTTCGCCCGGCATCTGCGCTAGCCGCGGGCGGGGGCCCGCCGCCAGGCCGGCAGCAGGCGGTAGGCGGCGCCGGCCCCCGACGGCCAGGCGATGCCCCCAAGACCGGTGACATAGCCCTCCTCGCACGCGCGAAGTCGGGGACCGCGGCGGGCGTCGAAACGTCCGGACGTATCGCGGCTTGCAGACGAGAACGGCGTGGGTGTGGCCCAGCAGGTAAAACTTCAAGGGCGCCTTGCGGGGGGAGCAGCTTGGCCACCCGCGGCCCTCCTGTTTCAGCTCCTCCTGAATCTCCACCACGAGGTCGCTGATCGCAAGGGCACGGGTAAAGCCACCTGTTAGACGTGCCGGGGACTATGTAGGAACCAGCCCCGTCGGGGCTGTCCCAGAAATGGTCATTTCCGGGATGAGGGCTGGTCGGGGACCTGACGTAGCGTGTCGGTCGCGACCACTGCAGGAGCCCGAGCTTAGGCTGGCGATCATAGCCGGTCGATTGTCGTGCCTGTGGTGTCGAAAACCCGCCGGTGTTGCCCACGGACGTAAGGCCCTAGCCCCATGCCTTTCAATCTCGATGCCCTCGATCCCAGCCATGTCGCCGGTCATACCGTGCTGAAGGCCGACCTTGGTGTCGGTGGTCGCCACCTCTTGGTGATCTCTGGCTTCGCGCTGCCGGCGTGGAAGATCGACGACGACAGCACGCATCGAGAAGTCTGCCGAGTGCGTTTGCGGGTACCCGCTGGAACGGTGGAGCAGTCCACGGTTCATGTAGGACTCGCCAGCATCGCCAACGATGACACCGAGTACGTCTTCGCCACTGACGAAGCACGCCTGGATGTCGACGATGCCGGTGAGCTCGTCCTGGTCACCCATCTCGCATTGATGGGCGAGCCGTCGATCCTGAATCGCTTCTCCTATCAGGTAGTACTGACCACCCGGGTAGTGGTCACCGAGATCACTGGGACAATCAGCTGGCCGACCGCGTGGTTCCGGCCGACGTCAGCCGGTCCTGCCGGGGTGTCCGGAGTGTTCGGTGTGATGGCCAATGAGCGCACGACAACTCAGGCGGGACCCCCGCTAGGGGGCGAGATCGAGCACCTGAGACCCGTCACCCCCGGTGAGATCGTGTCGGTCACCATCGCCGAGGACACCTGCCGAGCCACCTACCGGATCTCCGAGCCTCCAAAGGGCATGCAGCTCAAGGTCACGGTAAAGCAGAACGGCCTGAACGGACCTGGCGAGATTTCGATAGCTCCTGTCGTACCCGATGGCGACCGGATGACCCTGTCCGTCGCGCAGCCCTCCCGCACGGGTGTCGACTTCATCGCCAGCTCGTTTGTGGGGCCGGGATGAACTTCCCTGTCATTCCTCCGACCCCCGAACAGACCTACGCAGCTTTGCCCTATCGGTTTCCGCTGTTCGAAAAGCAGCCGGTCGTGCGCATCCCCGTGGCTGGGCCTCCACCGTTCAACACTCTCGCTGTGGTACGCACCAACGCGCACATCAGCGACTATGGCCACGCTAACGGCGAGATCCAACGGCGCCGAATAGTAATGCCCACCGCGTTGATCCTCGCTGACTACGATCCGCAGCGCCCTGAGCAGCAGCAGGTGGTCCACTCCAGCAGCGCGACGGTGCACATGATGCAGATCAGCACTGAGGTAGGTCCCTTCACCGACGACAACACCGATTTCGTCATCGCTATCGATGGGGTCGTCACGGAGTCAACGATCGATGAGGACGGCCGGTGGCTAGTGAGTGTCGACGTCGCCGACGCATTCACACAGGTGTTCGCTGGTGCCTACGCCGAGATCAGCAGTTGGGTGCTGTGCTTCGAGCCTCCAGGCTCGTCGACGACCGGCACTTCGGCCGGCTCGCTCACTACAAGTGGTCTCGACCCGCTCACGGTCTTTCACAAGCTGGTGGCCCTCTCCTTCGAGTTGGGCACCGCTGGTCGGGATGCGGAGTCGACTGCTGCTGTTCAGGCGGCGGTGGAGTTGCTGCGTGAATTTGATCCGCCTGCTCAGGTGTTGCTCGACTACCGCAAGGCGTTGGCTTCGGGGCTGCATCTGCTGACCCGGCGGCATATCGCTGATCAGCGTCTGGAGCAGGCCCGCGTCACCGCTGGTGAGGCGATTGAAGCCTACCGGCAGGTCGCGGCCACTCCAGGGGCGGATGTGATCGTGGTCAGCGGCAGCCTGGCCAACCTGTCGGGCGAGCTGAGCGCTGCCGGTCTGGACGTCGAATCGATCGCTGCGGTTCAAGCCGCCGCCGACGTGCAGGACTGAGGCATAGGAGCAGATCTCCGCCTGCCGTTCTCGATCGTCGCCGGACTGAATCGGCGCACGACCGGAATCTAGGGAGGAGAAGACCGAATTGTGCCGTTGACAGAGCTGTCGGCGATCTCGGATGGCCATCGCAGATAGTGAGTCACTATCTGCGATAGTCCCGGCGCTGACCTGGTAGAACACTCACCTTGGACCGGCGAAATCGCCCTGCTTATCTGTGATAGTCCGTAGCACGTCGGCGGCATTCGGCAGGTTTTGTACCCAAACGTCCGAGTCTTTGCGGAACTCGTCGTGCGGGTCAGCCAGGTCGCCGGCGGCGTTCAGTCGTCCAGGAACAACGACAGTGACCAGGAGGACAAGTACCGGCTGAGGTGATCGAGGGTGGCGGTGATATCCCGAGTGGCAGGCCCGCCATGGGCGATGGCATTGCGGGTACGGCGCAGTCGTGCCTGCGCTGTCGTCCACCGAGCGAAAACCTCCCCGGCCCAGTTGGACAGTGTGGCGGGAGAGGTCAGATGGGCTGAGAGCTGGCGCAGTCGGCGGGCCACCCAGCTATGCAGGGGGCAGAGCTCGATCAGTCGAGGGAATGCCTCTAAGGCGGCCAGGCCGCCGAAATTCACCATGCCGGGGGCGGTGGAGGTTCTGATCTTGTTACGCAGTGCGCTCAGCTCGGCGTGATAGCCGGTAGCCTTAGGTACCCAACCCGTGATCCGTAACCGCGTGCTCGCCTTCGCCGTGCGGGTCGACGTACCGGGATGCGGTGGAGAGCATGGTCGATGCCGGTGGAGCGTTGTGACAGGTCGCGGTCGCGAGGGGCTTGCCGGAGGGGGCCGCCCAGCGGGAGGGACTGCGCTCCAAGCTCAAGCGGCTGGTGGAACGCGGTTGGGCGTGTGAAGAGGAGCCGGAACTTGCGGCGGTGCCAGCGCCAGCGGGCGCGGCACTTGCGGCACCGATAGTTGCCGGGGGTTGCGGGGGCGCCGCACGGGCACCGGCCAGACATGAACGGGAACGTGCGCATCAGGGCTTCACCTCCTCCCGGCATAGGCGGTCGGCCGGCCGCGGTGGGCGTAGGTGCCCAGCAGGCGGCGGCTCAGGGTTCCAGTGGGGGCGTGGCGGCGATCCTCAGCACGGATCACGGCGACCGCCACCACGAACAGCGTCAGCGTGGCGACCGCCAGGGCCAGGGCCAGCAACACGACGAACAGTCCGATGTCCACTGCTCACGCCCCCTCGAACTCGTCGAGGGCGATCACGTCGCGGTAGGAGTCCCGCGCGGCGCGGCGCTCCATCGCTGCTTGGGTGACCAGGACGGCTTCGTAGCGGACGCTGCCGAAAGCGATGCCGGCGACGTGGTGCCCGTTCTCGGCGATAGGCGTGGTACCCAGTAGGGCGGCGATGCGCCCGACTTCGTTGATCGCCTCGGCCTCGGTGGAGGCGTCGGTGTTGTACTTGGTGTGCACCGACACCCGGACGGTTCCGTACCTGGGAACGGGCACCTGCGGGTGGCTGTCCAGGAACGCCGCCAGGGCGCGCAACCTGCTAATCAGTTCGCGGTGGTGGTGGCGCTGAGCTGGGCTCATCTCGATCACATCCCTTCCGATTCCGGTGACCTACGAGGTGAAGGTAGGTTTCGGGGAAGGGGTGAACCCATCGCGCGATGTGATCATGCAGTGAGATCAAAAACATCCGGCGATGAGATGGATCAAATCCCGTGGTGAGATAACTCCCAGCTCACGGCAGGTGCCGGCACGAAGGGACCCCCGACAGAGTCCTTGGGAACTGGCGCTCGCGCGAGCGCAGAGGACTCTGCCGGGGGCGTTGACGCGACGATGCGGGACACGGTGGCAAGGTGTGAGCGAGCCGGTCAACCGCACCGTCGCGCGTCTGTGGGGGCCTTCCTCAGGGGTGATCGGGTACGGCTTGCATCCCATGCAGCTCGACTACCTGGGCGGTGGCGAGCGCGTAGGGATGGTGCTGGAAGTCGTCCCAGGCAACGAACACGTTGTGAGCTGTCGGCACGACGGTGTCGAACAGACCGGGACGGTACAGGTCCGCCAGAACGCCGACGCTGCGGGCGCTGATCACGGTGAAGACGATGAAGTCCTCACGCAGCATGGGGCACTCTTCCAACGCCTTGGGAATGCAACGCCAGCACGTCGGCGGGGCGTTAGTGCGTCCGCTGTGCAGTCCGGTGGGCTCGAATACCGTCTTGGTCAGCGGCCACGGGATCAGCCCCGACGCGGAATCGGTCGCTGGGGTGCCGCACACCTGGCACAGCAGCTCGTCCATGCACCTCCACTGCCTGCGCGTGTTCAGCTTGCGCATGCGCTCTGTACCGCGCGTGGCCAGATGGTCGCGAAGGTCGCGGGTACGGGCGCGGAGGATGCCGCCTCCGCTGCGCCGCTTGGCCGCATGCAGACTCACCCAGTCGCCGGGCCGCGACGGCAGATAGGCCAGCCGCAACCTGCCCGCATACGGCACGAACCCGATCGGGTCGTTCACCAGCTCGTTGGCGAACGCGATGGTGTACGGGATCGTCGAGTAGCCGGTCACGCTAAACCGCCCTTCCGGGGCGGCATCTTGCCGGACGGAGCCGGTGTGGGCTGGGGATGCACGGGCGTGGCCGATCGCAGGTCTCCCACGCGCGCGGCGATACGCCGTGCTGCTCGCTGCGGATCCGCCGTTGGATGCCATGCATAAACGGGCCGGTCTCGCCGATCGTTCCAGCCCGAACACCACCAGAAAAGATCACCGTTCGTCCACACGACCAGGCCGCGTGACACCGACACCACGGCCAACCCGTAGCCGTCGTTCACGTCGGTCGTGATCCCATGGGCGGCCAGCTCTCGTTGCAGCCGGTCAGCCACGGCAACGGCGGTAATGGGAGCGAGACGGGTCGTCTCTTGCTCCGGAGTCATGTGCCGGCTTCCCGCAATCCGCTCACCGAGCAATGGATGGCGAAAGACAGACAAATGCGGATCTTCGAAAACGTCTCAGATCAGCTCTGACCTGCGCCACGGACTGATGTGAGGTTTCCAAGCGAAGCGGTTCCGCATAATCTCACCGTGATATCTCACGGTGAGATGGACTAGAACAGCTCCACTACTCCCGAAAGGCTGCGCTACCAGGGGAACGGAACGCCGCCATGACGATGGACCAAGAGCGAGTTCGCCATGTCCTTGAGACTGTTTTCGCACGTCAGGACGTGGAAGATGTGTGCAAAAAGCGTGATCTCGGCGGAGTTATCCGCATCCTGACCAAGTACGGCATCACCCAGGGCCAGATCGCGAACCTCACCGGGATCCCTCAGGGGCGCGTCAGCGAGTACAAGAGCGGCAAGCGCGTCCCGACCGCAAAGCATATATTTGAGTCGTTTGCTGACGGTTTGGGCATGCCCAGTCACTTGCGACGCCATCTGGGCTTGGCGTCCTCCGGTGGCGGAGGCAGTGCCCGAGTCGTCAACGATGGGGTGCAGATCCCCACGGACACATTCGACTTGCAGCTCTTCGCTGAAGCGATCGGGAAAAGGGGCGAGCCGTTGAAGCGCCGCGAACTACTGGCCATGGTCGGACAACTTGGTGCCCAGTCAGCTCTGGTTCAAAGTGAGGCATGGGAGAAAGTAGCCTTTGCCCTGTCCAGGCCGAGCGCTATTGACGAAGCGGTGGTCCGGGAGATGGAGGCGAGAGCCGCCGGTTTCCACCGCCTCGAAGAGATGCTTCCTGCGCATACGATCTTCAAGGGCTTGGCGGCCCACCTGAACGAGGTCGGAACCATCCTGAACGGCACAGCCACGGATCCCAAGGATGAGCTTCGTAGACGCTTGATCGTGGTCGCCGGCGAAAGCAGCGTACTTGCTGGCTGGATCGCAACAGACCTCGGCAACATCTCTGCGGCACGGAACTTCTACGACACCGCTGAGAAGGCGTCGAAGGAGGCTGGTGACCCAGCAATCGTTGCGTGCGCCTTCGGATATGGAAGCTACATACCGAGCGGCAAGAGTAACCACGGCAGAGCCCGAGCCCTCCTGACAACGGCTCTACAGCACTTGCCCAAGGACACCTCCCCTGGAACTACATCGTGGCTTGCCGCTAGACATGCCGAAGAGAGCGCGGCGCTCGGCGAAAGTGAAGCAGCTCTTCAGTCATGGGAAGAGGCACGCGAAGCGTTCAACATCGCCGATCCGGAGGAGGACCGCGTATGGACACGATTCCTGGACCGGGATCGTTTCGACTCTTTCGCCATCTCCACCTACGCCCAGATCGGCCGACTGGACGAAGCCGAAGCGGTCGCGCACGCGGTCATATCACGCCTGTCCGAGGTCGAGAGGAAACGGGCAGGCATCATCCTTGGTGACATTGCTACAGCCCATATCGTCCATGGCTCAGTGCAAGAGGCGGCCAAAGCAGCGCGAGACGGCCTCACCGTAATCCGCGAGACAGAGTCCGGCATCTGGCTACCACGATTCATCGTCATCGGAGAAGCACTCAGACGCTGGCAGACACAGCCACCAGTACGCGCCTTCCTGGAAGACCTGGCTATCACGAAGCGTCAATTCTCCGCGTCTCCGCGCTGATCCAGGCCAAGTAATCTTCACTGCCTGCCGTGATCTCAGTTGCGATGATCTCCGGCGTCTCGTAGCTGTGATTAGCTTTGATGTGGGCCTCAAGCGCATCGAATAGAACGCGTGTGGTCATGATGACCAACTGCCATTCTTGCTCATCACGCAACTCTCCGCGCCACCAATAAAAGGATCGAATCGGCCCGACGATTTGAACCCCAGCGGCTAGGCGATGTGACGTGATGCTACGCGCCAAACCTATCCCCTCATCAACGCTCGGGACCGTGGTTAGAACTTGTATGTAATTCTTCATAACGCAATCCACCAGTTCCGAACCAATCGGACATTACGATATTGCTTCTCCCAGGCTGGCATTCTCCTCAGAGCGAAGTTCGGCCTACGTCACGTTGAAAGAACGTCATGAGCTGCTTACCAATTGATCGCATTTCCTCTGACTAGCTTCAGTACACAACTACTGCCGGCCAGGGACATAAAGAAGGACTCAAACTAATGATGGCGGCGGTCCAACCTGTAGGTGAGAGACGGCCACGAATCGATGGATAAGTGAAACCCAGCCGGTTATCAGTCAAGCCGAGACATTCATACCTGTCATCAGCTCCACAAGTTCTTGCATGAGCCCAGGCCCAGATAGTCCGCTCGCTCCGAGCGCCACGAGATCTAGTGAGCTACTAAAATATCTTCCCCTTCGTGGGTTGAGAAGTGTTACCTGCTCTATCTGCAAGCCCGAGGCATAATACATTGCAGCATATGTCAAAACTTGACGGAAGTCCGACGATCGGAACGGGCGAGTAACAGTCTTAACTTCCACTAACTCCCGATCACGTTTGATATCGGCAACGGCCTCGTCCACAATGCCGCAACCGGGAACAGCAGGGCTAAAATCAAAACCCTGCTCTATAGTTGCATACTTTTTAATAGTTCGACATATCCTGTAGGCTTCATACCATTCACCTACCGCTAAGCGCTCAATAGCGTACTCCCCACGAGGCAAATTAACGACAAAGTCTCTTGCATTTTTTTCAAATTCCTTTGGGCCAACGGACGGCAGTTTGACGGATCCCTGGGCCGCCATAGAAAAAGCTACTTCCGCGATCAAAGCATGTCGCTCACTACTACCAGATGCCGGCACAGATGCTCCGAGAGATTGCTGCTGAGAGTTTGACCAACGGACGATCTGCTCAAGTGTTGGCGCAATCTGCCGCCAGGTCGATGCATGTCCGGAGAACAGCTTTACAGGTATCAAATCGGCACCACCCAGGATGGGGATTGGCTCTTCCCAGCCACCCAATCTCTTAGCAGCTTGTCGAACGGCCGAAGCGCATGTTTATTTGCGTCTCTCCAGTGTTTTCCCTCATCGCCAAGGGTATACGAGCCGATGACAAAAGCTCGCTTGACCCAAGGTTCCGCTGCGGCCACATAATTTTTCAAGTCGCTAAGCCAATATGCTGCCCTCCATCTCGCCATAATAAGCACGATGTCACGTCGAATGTTAGGAGCGGGACCGCTGCCGAATCCGTGATTGTCATTGAAGAGCTTGATAAAGAGTTGCTCGTTAGCGACAGAACGATGACTGGCGAGAACTCGAATCATGTACGCCAGATTCAAAGCGATGTTCGCCGTATAATGCGAGGTAGTGATTAAGTTTCGGATTCGCGCATGAATAGCCTGAGCGAACTCCGGATCAGCAACCTCATCAAGTGTGTTGCGTACAGCAATCATGACCTGAGGAATTACCGGGGCCAGTATTTCAATGTTGTCTAGCAGGGAAACAATAGCCTGCTTACGCGTTCCTGCGTCAAGATATTGTAGGGCGCGTATTAGACGCCTGGATAGGGCAGCATGTATCCGTCCTTTCGTAAGCTCGGCGCGCAGAAGAGCGAGGATGTCAAACTCGTGAAGCTTGTCTTTGAGATGTATGTAATCATCTGTAGCTGTTGGCGAGTATGGATCGAAGTGGATGTGCAGCCCGAGAAATCTCGCCGCGCTACCTTCCGGAGCATCGGGCGGGTCAAGCGTCGAAAGGTACTCGGTCGATGACATTATTCGGGTCTTCCCTTTTTGCAAGGAAAGACCCTCGTTAACCAACAGCTTTTCTGAGGCGAAGCCGATCGCTCGATAGGCTGTCTCCATGTCGTTGACAAAAAAGCGATAATCATCCGCATATCGGCAAAAGTTGGCCGTACTCGGATTCGCTGCCAAGAGGTCGTCTACCCTATCGAGGACCAGCTCAGACAGAAGGCGAGCTGCAGGTCCGCCAACCGGAAGACCATACGATGTATTGCGCGAAAGGTTCGACAATATCGACATTATGTGTCGAGTACGCATGGCCCCTGCGTCTACCTCTCGCAGCGAGTTTTCGAGACGATGATGATAGATCCGCGAGTAGAAGTCGGCGATGTCAATCGCAACCACATAGCGGCACATCTCGGCTCGCTCACGAGTTTCCTTTTGGAAGTGAACCCAGCCATCTTGCGCAAATAGGCTTCCATCTCCATTTGGCTGATATCTGTAAGAAAATACGTGCTTCTCCGTCATAGGCATTCTATAGTCTTCTATCGCTGGCGCGAGGGCGAGCACGAGACTCAGTAGATAAGCGTTCCATTGCGGGTCTATCTGCGTCGCCCAACGAAAGCCTGTATAACCGACTGGAGTTAATGTTGAATGATTTACAATCGGATCAAGATTCAAATAGGTTTCGAAATCTGATGCGATGTCGGCCAGCAGCGAGGACACCTCGCCGGGCTTGTCATGAATCATGTGATTCTCGACAGGGAAAGGGAAGACGTCGGTGTCCCCCCAACTACCTATGTTTGCGACAGCGCTTGTGAACGTCTGTGTGTCGATCAGTGGCATAGGTAGCCCTCCGGTTCACGTGTTGTTGTGGAGCGTGCCAGGATCATGGGTACTCAGTCAACGCTCCGTCACGAGTTGAACCCTTGGTCTCCACGAACCTGTGGGGGAACAGCGAGATCTAATCCTGACCCTTGCGCCTCGCGTTTGGGTGATTCGGAAGCCCACTGCACTCAATGCCCCAGGTTGGACAGGAACGGCGTCCAGGCTCCTCGCTGCGCCCCCGGTAGGCATGTCGGTGTGGCTCCAGCTACAGGACGCGGGGTAAGGCAGGAACCAGCAGGGAGGCCGGGGATCTTGGCGGATAACGATTGCCACCAGAGCGACCATCTGGCGGACCTTCGGGGTGTGACACGAATGGGTCTGGGCTGACTGCTGCGGCCAGGCGAGGCTCTGGGCCGGCCCCGGATGAGGTGCTTGAGGGTTGAGTACCGCCCATAAGCACCTCAGGGCTCCACCGCCCTCTGGAGCGGTGACCGCGAGAGGTTGCTGCGCACCTACACGCGCATTGGTGCTATGCTGGAAGCGGCGTACCGATCGGCAGTCTGTGTCGAGTTCCCCGGCTATCACTCGGCGGGCAGACAAACATCGGGCAGCACGTTCGCAGGACATGAAGCCATGCATATCTGATCGTGGCTGAGCTGGGGCAGTTCCGTTTGGAGTGCAATGGTCGCCCCACCATCACAGGCAAAAGACACGCCTTTGCTCGCTGGGCTCTGGTCGCGGACCGCTGTAATCGCTCTTGCACACCTCCCGCTCGTGTTGGTTGTGCTGCTGTACGCTCCGGCTCTGCTCATCTTCCCATTCTGGAAGAAGCGCCATTGCTTTCTACGGAACGTCGTTCGCGACCTCCACGCATGGAGTAATGACATCCTCGACAGATGTCTCTCCGGACGGGGAAAAGGTTCATGACGTCGTCCCCTGAACAGGTCTCCGCCCGCAGACGAGCGTCCTATACTGCTGAGCCCTACAGCCGAGCACTTCAAGAAGTCCGCAAGCTGTCCAGGGATGCACCACTGATCGCTTCTGCGGCAAAAAACGAACAGCAGTTGCTCGAAGCTGAAGTCCTCCTAGCGTTTCGACACGTGGATCTGGGGCCAGAGATGAACATTGCCACGTTCATGCGGCCCAGCCTCGCGGCGCTCTCGTATGCTGTTCCGAACGCTGCATCACTGGAGCTGTGGATCGAATCTGTACAACTACCGATTGCCTGCACAGCGTTGCTTCCAGTCTACTTCGACGGCTCTGGGGGAGGAAGGAAACGAGGGCTTCGCGGTGTCCCTGGCCTACGGGCTTATGCCGAAGAACGACGTGTAGTACTGCACAGAGTCGGAGAAGCGGCGAAGATCACTCTCCGTGGCTTCACACGTTCAGCGTGGAAGAAGAGCCTGGCGAGCGTACGAGCGGATCTTGGCAGGCGAGGGGCAGAAGCGTCTTGGGAGCTATCGCCGGCAGAATGGACAGCGCCGGAGATGGATCTACGCAACCAGCGATACGGACGCCTCTCTTCCTGCTCCTGGCTTCCCAGCGGTCTTCTGCGCAGAATAGGAATGTTCCGCCGAGATCCATCGCCAACGCGCGTAGATGTACTTTGGCATGGATCAGGTCGGAAAGATCAACATCCTCCTCA
Organism: Nonomuraea glycinis; assembly: GCF_035920485.1. Lineage (GTDB taxonomy): Bacteria > Actinomycetota > Actinomycetes > Streptosporangiales > Streptosporangiaceae > Nonomuraea > Nonomuraea glycinis. Next base: position 3,349,411 of record NZ_CP109166.1, on the reverse strand, counting down.
CTTCTATCTGAGCTGGGACAACGGCCCTTCCGTTGATGCTATCCGCAATGCACTTACTGACGACGCATGCGGCCTGGGGCTCCGGATCGTGGGTTCTAACGAGAACCAATGCACACTCAGTCGTATTTCAGATGGTTGGCCTGAAGAACTTGAACTTCGGCAGCACAGGAGTGACAGTGCGGCCGTTGGGGTTGGCGATCCTGCGGATGCTCCGAATCCGCAACCATTGATCGTCGGGCAAGCTGTCCAGACTGCGGTGACCCGCTTCCACCGCCGGTAGAGCAGCTCAGCGCCTGACCGATTCGTGCCACATATTTCGTCAGGTCTCTGAAGCAGCGATTCTTGTTGATCTTGTAGTGCTGACGGCTACTTCTGCCACTGAGGACAGCAACAGGGAGCCAATTTTGGGAGCCACTGCCTTACGGCTTCCTTAGACGTCCCTCGCCCTTCCTTGGAACGTCTAGCGAGGTGAGAAGCCCCCAATCGACTCAGGTCGACATCGCCAGACTTGCTGGTCTTCCTTCGGGACGAAGAGGTCGTGGGTTCAAATCCCGCCACCCCGACAGAGTTTGGCCAGGTAGAGGGCCTGATCCACAAAAGTGGGTCGGGCCCTTTTCCGTTTCTGGAAGTCGATAGGAGCCAATCGGGGAGCCATCTCACTCGGACTCAACCCGTCGGCTTGTCGCCGAGGATTGTGTTCATGGCGTGCGCGCCCTTGGTGATCACCGGCTTGAGCTGGTGCCGGTAGACCGCTTCCGTGACGCTGGTGCCCGCGTGCCCGACGAGATCGGCGATGGTCTCGATGGGGACGCCCTGGTCACTCATGATCGAGACGAACGAGTGACGCAGTTCGCGGGGTGTCCAGTCGGTTCCGATCCCCGCGTTCTTGGTGATGTGCCGGAACGCTCGCCGTACGTTCGCAGCGTCGAGCGGAGTGCCGACGTTCGTGCAGAACACGAGGTTGTGATCTTGCCATGCCTCGCCCGCCTTGAGCTTGTGGGCGGCCTGGCGCGTGTGGTGGTGCCGGAGTGCCTCAGCGGCGAGCTTGGGCAGTTCCAGCGTCCGACGTGACTTGCGGGTCTTGGTGTCACCTCCTACTCGGTCGGCTCGCCACACGTAGATGGCGAACCTCTTGTGCTTGAACCCGGCCTCGGTCACCGGCTGCCACGCCTTGAGGCTGGGGATCCAGGCGACGACGTGGTCCCAGCGCAGTGCGCGGGCTTCCTCGGTACGGACGCCCGTGGTGAGGCTCAGCACCACGTAGGCGTGAAGTTCGGACGACTCCGCCGCCTTGAGCATCGCGTCCGCCTGGTGCCGGGTGAGGGCCTTGCTGAGCCAGTCGTTGACGGCATCGCGCACGGTGTAGGTCTCCGACGCGGTGACGCCGGACTCAAGCAGTTAACTCATAGGCTGGGGTGCCGAAGGCCACCTCCCGGCGGGAAGTGACCTTCGTGGGAAGAGCGGCGGTCAGGCTCGGGCGGTCATCAGGGTCACCGCGGTCTCCGAGTGGACGCCGGTCTCATCCGTGCAGTGCGCCAGATTCGCGCGTACGGCGGCCGTGAGGTCGGCGCGACGCGAACCGATGTACGGGCTGACCGCGGAGAAGTCGAACAGGCAGCAGATCGCGTCAGGCCCCCCGGGAAGGGTGGCCGGCAGCGTCCATTCGCGGAGTTCGATGTCGACGAAACCGGCCTCCTTCGCCAGCGTGGCGACCTCGACCCCGGGCAGGGACCACGGTTCCTCGAAGAGGTCCGCCTTGTCGGGGCCGAGGACGGTGGCGACGGCGTCGTGCAAGGCGCGGAAGAGCGGGTTGCGGTGCAGCGGCTGCCACGTGGCGATGGCGATCCGCGCGCCGGGGCGGGCGGCCCGCCGCATCTCGGCCAGCGCCGCGCCGCGATCGGGAACGAACTGCAGGACCTGCTGCATGGTGATCAGGTCGAACGCTTGGTCGGAGACGTGCAGCGGGGTGGCACCGCATTCCACGTACTGGATGGGGGCGCCGTCGAGGGCAGGCAGTTCAGCGGCGAGGGCGAGCATGGCGGGGTTGAGGTCGGTGCCGACCACGGCGCCGGTGGGGCCGACCGCCTTGGCCAACACCCGGGCGACGGTGCCGGGGCCGGTGCCGACGTCGAGCGCCTTGGTGCCGAGGGCCGGCGCCAGCGCCTCGACCATGTACTCCGCCCACGGCTGGAAGATCGACGGGAGCAGGATGTCCTGGTACGGCCGTACCAGGCTGACATCGAAGGAGGTGTCCGCGGTCACGGCGGCCCGGGACCTCGTGGCCGTTTCGAGGGTCTCAGCGAGGATGTCGACCTCGTCGGTGGAGTTGTACAGGTAGAACGAGGCCCGGATCGCGGCGGGGACGCCGAATCGGCTGCACGCGAGCTGCGCGCAGTGGTTGCCGGACCGGACGGCGATGCCCGCCTCGTCCAGACTCGCGCGCATGCGCTGGAGCGGGATGCCGTCCACCACGAACGACAGGAGCGGCAGCCGGTTCGCGGTGTCGGTCGGGCCGATGAAGCGGATGCCGGAAACGTCGCCGAGCCGGTCCAGGGCGTACTCGATCAGGGCCTGGTCATGGGCGGCGATCGCGTCCATGCCGATGTTGCTCAGGAAGTCGCAGGCGGCGCCGAGGCCGACGGCCTGCGCGACCGGGGGTGTGCCGGCCTCGAACTTGAGCGGGGGCGCGGCGTAGTGCATGGCGTCCACCGTCACGTGCTCGATCATCTCGCCGCCGCCGAGGAAGGGCGGGAGCTCTTCCAGGAGTTCGTACCTGCCCCACAAGGCGCCGATTCCGGTTGGGCCGCACATCTTGTGGCCGGAGAACGTGACGAAGTCGGCTCCCAGCGCGGTGACGTCGATGCCGAGGTGCGGGACCGACTGGGCCGCGTCGACAACCATCAGGGCGCCGACCTCGTGCGCGCGGGCGGCGATCGTTGCGACCGGGTTCACCGTGCCCAGGATGTTCGACGCGTGCACGACCGTGACGACCTTGGTCCGCTCGTTGATCTTCTCGCTCAGGTCGGAGAGGTCCAGGCGGCCGTCGTCGGTGATGCCGAGATATCTGACCTTCGCACCCACCCGCTCGGCCAGCAGCCGCCAGGGGATCAGGTTGGAGTGGTGCTCCATCTCGGTCAGGACGATCTCGTCGCCGGGACCGACGCGGAGCCGTCCGTCCGCCCAGATGAACGAGTTGGCCAGCAGGTTGACGGCCTCGGTCGCGTTCTTGGTGAACACGATCTCCTCGGCTCGCGGTGCGCGCACGAACGTGGCGATCTTGCTTCGCGCCCCTTCGTACAGGTCGGTCGCCTGTACGGCCAGCCGGTACACGCCACGGTGCACATTCGCATTGGTGCGGATGTAGTAGTGGTTCAACGCGTCCAGGACAACGGCGGGTTTCTGCGTGGTGGCGGCACTGTCGAGGTACACGGGTGGGCGGGAACCGTCAGGGGCGGTTTCGAAGAACGGGAATTCCTTCCGAATCGACTCGACGTCGATCGCCATCGTGGTCTCCTCCTGCCGAATGGTGTAGCGGCAGTGTCGGCGGAGCCCGACCGGCTAGATCCAACTGGAGTTGCGTCATGGCGAACCCTCCAGCGTAACCCACATTTCAGGAAGGTAGAGCGGCAAGGAGTTGCCGTCATTTCCGGCCACCGAGGGCCTCGAATTCCTCACTTAATGTGGCGGCATGGTCGGCGATTTCTTGGTCGACGGCGCGCGGATCATGGCCAGGCGCCGTTCGCGCGGCCTTACCCGGAGAATTCTGGCCGACCTGGTCGGCTGCAGCGAGGAATGGCTCCGCCTGGTCGAGAACGGGGTGAAACCCCTGGATCGGCTGTCGACCATCATGCGGATCGCTGAAGTGCTCCGCGTCGAGGATCTCTCCGAGTTCGTCGGCGGCCGGACGAAACTCCCGCCCGCCTGCGACCACGGCGAATCCGACGAGGTCGGGAACGCGCTGCTGCTGCCCGGCCGGTTCATCGGCGAGGCGACCGAGAGCGTGCTGCGGGTGCAGCACCACGTGATGACGGCGTGGGAGATCTGGCAGCGCTCGCCCCACCGCTACACCGAGACGCGGCGCCGCCTGCCGCCGTTGCTGTCGATGGCCGACCTGTCGGCCAGGGTCGCCACCGGCGCGGACCGGGAAGCCGGTACGGCCGGCCTCACTCAGGTGTACCGGCTGTTCGCGGCGCTGCTACGAAGCTGCGGCCAGCACGCGCTGGCCCTGGTCGCCGCCGATCGCGCGGTGGCCTCCTCGGCGGGTTCGGCGATCACGAAGGCTGAGGTGGCGGGCGTGCTCGTCTCGCTCGGCCGGTACGCCGACGCGCGCTGGCTGTGCCTGGCGGTGATCGACGAGCGGCCCGAGTCGCTGGAGGTCACCGGGCTCTGCTATCTGACGGCCGCGCTCGCCGCCGCCGAGGAGAGCGACGTGCTGCGAACCGAGGAGCTGCTGAACCATGCCCGTAGGATCGGCGACCGGCTGGGCCCGGAGTTCGCGCTGGAGGTGGACCTGCACCGAGTGGCGGTCGCGGTCCGGATGGGCCGGTGCGCGCAGGCGATCCGCCTCGCGGTGGGCGTCGACGCCGACCGCCTCCCCGACAAGGACCGCCAGGCGCGGCACCTGCTGGCCGTGGCCACCGCGCACGCGATGGACGGCGACTCGAGCGCGGCCATGGCGCTGCTGTGGCGGATCGTCGAGGGCTGCCCGGAGGAGCTGCGATTCAACGCGGACGCCGGACGGGTGCTGGCCCGGCTGCGGGCGATGGACTGCGAGTCGACCCGGGGGGACCTTCGGCAGATGACCCGGATCACCGCTTGATTGGCAGCCCGCCAGCATGACCGCCGGGTCGTCGCCCACGTTGGCGAAGGTGTGCGGTGCACCCGGCGGGACCGTGACCCACGTGCCGGCACCGACGTCATGGTTGTCCAGCCCTATGGTGAACCGCACGTTGCCCGATCTCCCGCTGAGTGCTTCAGCGACCCTTGAACAGGGTTCTGCACACCCGGGCCCTGAAACTCTCGAACCGCGCACATGGTGTCCGCTGAGCCTTGCGATGCTTCCGTACCATGTGCGCAACGCTTCTGTGCTGGAGCTTGTGGCCCTTGGCGCTCTTGGGACGAACCTGCCGCCCGACCACAGGCCGGGAAACTGGTTCAGGTACTTCCCGGACCTGCGCGGCGACTGTTGGCCTGGAAGACGGAGGCACTGTGGTGGCTTCGTTTCGCGTCATCGACATGGATGCCAGATGTGGCCGGGCTGGTTCGTGTTCCCCTTGGACGGCTCGCCCCACCGAGTAGCCGAATCCAGCACCGAAGCCCAGAGCACCGGTAAGCGCGAGCGCCATCCAAGCCGCTCGCCACCTTCGGCACGGCGCGGACGGCGTTCTACGGACGAACGCGGACGGCGGAAGAGTGTTCATCATCACCCCCGAGATCATGAACTGATAGTTGGTAGACGATCGCGCAGCGTTATCAGTTCACCTTGGCGGGGCAACGGACCGCGTGACATCGCCTGCTGGCGACCGGCCGTAAGGGGGCTGAGAGTCTGGTGGGCGTGACAGTTGATGCGGTTGAGGACTTCGAGCGGCACCGCTCGAAGCTGTTCGGGCTGGCCTATCGGATGCTGGGTTCGGCGGAGGAGGCCGAGGACGTCGTCCAGGACGCCTTCCTGCGTTGGCATCAGGCGAGCGCTGTCGCATCGCCGTGGGCGTGGCTGGCCAAGGTCGCCACCAACCTGTGTGTGAACCGGTTGACGTCCGCGCGTGCGCGCCGGGAGAGCTATGTCGGTTCCTGGCTGCCGGAACCGGTGCTGACCGCGGGCGGCGCTCTGGGTCCGCTGGACAGCGCCGAGCAGCGGGAGTTCGTCTCGCTGGCCTTCCTGGTGCTGCTGGAAAAGCTCAACCCGGTGGAGCGCGCGGTGTTCGTCCTGCGCGAAGCCTTCGACTACAGCCATCGGGAGGTGGCCGAGGTCATCAACTCCTCCGAGGCGAACTCCCGGCAGCTGTACACCCGGGCTCGCCGCCGCCTGACCGAGGCGCGTGGTCGCTCCGATCGCCGATCGGACCAGGCCCACCGCCGCGACCTGGTGGAGAGCTTCCTGGCCGCCGCGCAACAGGGGGACCTGCCGGGGTTGGAGAAGGTGCTGGCCGAGGACGTGACCGTGTGGGTGGACGGTGGCGGCAGGGTCGGCGCTGCCCGGCGGCCCATCTCCGGCGTCTCCCGGGTGGCGCGCTACTTGGTGGGATCGTGGAGCATCGCCGGTGAGCGGGTGAGCGTGTCGGCCGCGGAGGTGAACGGCGCACTGGGGCTGCTGGCCCGGGCCGGCGAGAAGCTGGTCGGCGTGCTGGTGCCGGAGACGTCGGAGGGCCGGATCAGCGGGATTCGCATCATCGCCAACCCCGACAAGCTCCGGTTGTCACATTCCGGAGGCCTATCCGGTTCTTAACGGGTGACCGCCCACGCCCGCGTGAAGCGGTGACCTGACAGCCGCGCGAGGCCGGAACACCGGCATCGCGCTCTCCCCGGAGGATTCCTGCCCGTGACGAACCTGATTCTGGTGACGGGCGGTACCGGCCGGCTCGGCCGCGCGCTCGTGCCACAACTTCTGTCGGACGGTCATGCCATCCGCGTGCTGAGCCGCAGGCCGCCATCGGATGAGCGGACCTGGCGCGGTGACCTGCTCACCGGTGAGGGCCTGGAGGAGGCGGTCGACGGCGTCGGGGTGATCGTCCACTGCGCGACCGGCAACGGCCGTGCGGACATCGACGGCACGCGCAACCTCATCCAGGCGGCGGTGCGAGCCGGGCGCCCGCATCTGATGTACGTGTCCATCGTCGGCGCCGACCGGGTGGACGTGGCTTACTACCGGGCGAAGCTGGCCTGCGAGCAGCTCGTGGAACGCTCCGGCCTGCCGTGGACGATCCAGCGGACGACCCAGTTCCACGAGCTCATCGTCTGGATGTGCACGAGCCAGCGCCGGCTGCCGATGATCGTGATGCCCAGCGGGGTCAGCTTCCAGCCCGTCGACGCCGGTGAGGTGGCCGCCCGCCTGGCCATGCTGGCCGGCGGGCCACCGGCCGGCCGGGTGCCGGACATGGGCGGGCCCGAGGTGCGCCCCGCCGCCGATCTGGCCCGCGCCTACGCTCGCTCGCGATCCAGCCGCCGGCCGGTGGTGTCGGTGCCGATGCCTGGGGCCGGCATCCGCGGCTACCGCGAAGGGGGACATCTGACCCCTGAGCACGCCGACGGACGGATCACCTTCGAGCAGTTCCTCGCCGCATGAGCGCCCGCACCTGGCTGCGCGCGGGCCTGGCCTTCCTCGCCGTGGCGCAGTTCGCCGTGGGGGTGTGGGCGCTGCTGTTCCCGCGCTCGTTCTTCGACATTCCGTGGGTGGGGATGCGCATGCCGTACAACGCGCATCTGATGATGGACTACGGCGCGATGAGCCTGGCCACATCGGTGGTGCTGGCCGTGAGCTTTTTCACCGTACGGCGCAGCATGGCCCGTACGGCACTCGCCGTGTACCTGGTGTTCGCCGTACCCCACCTAGTGATCCACATCCAGCTGCTGCACCATCTCACGCCCGGCGAACGCGTGCCGTTGCTGGCCGGACTCACGGCGGCCGTCCTGATCCCGCTGGTGCTGCTTCCGCTCACCAGCCGGCTCGAAAAGGCGTAATTCCTCCGCCTTTCCAGAGAATGGCGTTTCCCGCGAAGCGCTCGCCTGCCCCTTCCTGATGATCAAGGGTGACCTCAGGCCAGGTGTCTGGAGAACGAGGGGAACCTCATTTCGTACCAAGATATCTTCTGTCGGGGCGAAGGGAATGGGGAGCGTCATGCTGATTCGACTGCTTGGCCCGGTGGAAGTGGAGCGGTCAGGCCGGCGACGGCCGGTGCGACCTCCGCAGGCCGCTCTCGTACTCGCCGTGCTGGCGCTGGAGGCAGGCCACGCCGTCCCGGTCGATGCGCTCCTTGCCCGGGTGTGGGGGGATCAGGTTCCGCCGGGCGCACGGCGTACGCTGCACACGATCATCACCCGCATCCGGCACGAAGTGGTGGCCGATCATGGTGCGCTCGTCCACCAGCCCGGCGGCTACGTGCTTGACGCAGAGGAGTCGGCGGTCGACGTATCCCGGTTCCGCGCTCTCGTCAACGATGCGGCGACCGCGCCGGATCCGGCACCGCCGCTGGGCGAGGCCCTGACGCTCTGGTACGGCGATCCTCTCGCCGGGCTCGCGGGCGAATGGGCCGAACGTACCCGCCAGCGCCTGCGCGACGAGCGCAAGGATGCCTCGCTGGCGTGGGCCCGAGCGGTGACCGGGCGCGACGCGGCGGGCGCGGTGGCGGTGTTGTCACCGCTGGCCGAGGAGCACCCGCTGGACGAGTTGGTGGCGGCCGCGCTGATCGAGGCGCTGCACGCCTGGGGGCGGACGGCCGAGGCGCTGGTGCACTTCGCGCACGTTCGCCGGACGCTCGCCGACGAGCTGGGTGTGGAACCGGGCACGGTGCTGCAGCGGTTGCACCAGCGGCTGCTCAGGCCCGAGGCCGTCGAGACGGTCCGGCCCGTCCCGGCACAGCTGCCCGTCGATCTGCCGTGTTTCACCGGGCGGGCGGCAGAGCTGGGCCGCTTGACCGCGATCGCGGCCGGCGCAGGCACGACCGCGCCGGCCTGTGCGATCTCCGGGCCGCCGGGAGTGGGCAAGTCGTCGCTGGCGCTACGGTGGGCCCACCTGCATCGTCGGCGTTTCCCCGACGGTCAGCTGTACGCGGATCTGCGGACGGCCGACCCCGACGACGCAACCGTGGTGCTGACGCGCTTCCTGAGGGGGCTCGGAGTCCGGGAAGCGCACATACCGGCGGAAGCGGAGCTTCAGATCGGGCTCTTCCGCAGCATGCTGGCCACGCGCCGGATCCTCGTCGTGCTCGATGACGCCCGCAGTGCCGAGCAGGTCCGGCCACTGCTGGCCACCGCGCCGCAGTGCTTCACACTCATCACCAGCCGGGCCAAGCTGTCCGGGCTTGCCGTCACCAACGGAGCGCACATGCTCCAACTCGACGTCCTGGGAGACGACGACGCCCACGGGCTGCTGGCGGCCAGGCTGGGCGAGCGCAGGCTGGCGGCCGAACCCGAGGCCAACAGGCAGATCATCCGGCAGTGCGGCCGGCTTCCGCTCGCACTGGCGATCGTCGCGGCGAGGCTGGCCCAGCATATCGACCTGCCGCTGGCTCACGTCGCCACTGATCTGTCCCGGGTGGACACGGACCTGGAACCGTTCGCCCACAATGATCCGGCGATCGACTTACGCACCGTGTTCGAGCGCTCGTACCGGGACCTTCCGGAACCGGCTGCCCGGCTGTTCCGGCGCCTGGGGCAGTATCCCGGGCCGTACCTGCCGATGTCGGCAGTCGCGAGCTTGGGCGCTCTGACCCCGGACAGTGCCCGGACGCTGTCCGCGCATCTCGATCTCACCAACCTGGTCGACATCCGCGCCACCGGCCGGTTGCATCTGCACGATCTGCTGCGCGTTTACGCGGCGGAGCAGGCTCGCGACACCGACAGCCCGGCGACGCGCCGGGCGGCGACGCGGCGCCTGCTGGACTACTACCTGTACTCCGCTTGCGCTGCCAACAGCGCCTGTTACCCACAGCGGGAGACCGTGCGGCTGGGGCGACCGGCGCGAGGCGTGGCGGTGGAACGATTCGACGGAGACGCGTCGGCGCTGCGCTGGTTCGCGGAGGAGTCGGTGGTGCTGCCGGCGCTGCTGTCGGAGGCGAGCAAGCTCGGGCTGCATCAGCACTGCTGGCAGCTGACGTGGGCATTCGCGGAGTTCATGCAGCGCCGCGGACTGTGGGGACAGATCCTGCGCGCTCAGACGGTGGCCCTGGTGGCGGCCGACCGGCTCAACGACCGCTTGGCCCAGGCGCTCTGCCACAACAGCCTGGCGCGCGCCCACGCCAAGCTCGGTCGCGATCACATGGCCGTCGAGCACTTCGAGCGGGCGCTGGAACTGCACGGTGGCCTGGATGAGCCGGGCCTGCACGCGCACGTCCATCTGGGACTGACCGTCTCACTGAGCCGGGCACAGCCAGGCCTTGAACTGCACCACTCCCTTCGCGCATTGGAGTTGTTCCGGCGGGCGGGCGATGCCATAGGGGAAGCCCGGGCGTTGAACAACGCGAGCTGGTGGCGTGCCCAACTCGGACACTACGACGAGGCTCTGGCCGACTGCCGCTGGGCTCAGCGGCTCCTGGCCGATGCGGGCTATGCCCAGGGCGAGGGGCATGCCTGGGACAGCATCGCGTACATCCTCGCTTGTAAGGGCGACTTCACGCAGGCGGCGGCGTCTTACGAGCGTGCGGCCGAGCTGTTGCACGGCTGCGACGATCTGCATCCCGCAGCCGAGACGCTGAGCCGCCTCGGCGAGATGCACCTGCGGGCGGGCGACGTCGCGGCCGCGCTGAACGCTTGGAAACGAGCCGCGGAGTTCTACGACGCTCTTGGCAACGTGCAGGGGGACGCGGTCCGCATGCGCATGGCCTCTCTCGAGCGCCCCTGACCGTGTCCCCGCCTTGCCGAGCTGGGACGTTGAGAATTCGTTGAGGCCCCCGTTGCAGGCTTCGCTTGACTATGGCTGTCAGCGAATGCGACAAAGGAGGCCGCGCACGGTGAGTGAGAAAAGCCCGGAGGGGATTCAGGTCAGACTCCTGGGTTGGTTCGCCTGCACCATCGGCCGCGGGGAGGTCCCCATCGCTCCGAAGGCTCAGCGGCTGATCGCCTGCCTGGCCCTACGGGGGCCGACGCCGAGAACGGTGGTCGAGACCCTGCTCTGGCCGCAGGCGGGACAGACGCAGGCGGCCAAAGGACTGCGCCAGTCGCTGTGGAAGATCCGTAAGGCGACGGGGGACGCCCTGCTCGGCGCGTACGGCGACCAACTCGAGCTCCTGGCGAGCGTCACGCTGGACTTCACGCCTGCGAGCAGGCTCGCGGAGCGGCTGGCACGAAGCACGGCGCCCCTGGAGGAGTCCATGGGGCCGACCGCCGCCGGCCTCGCGGGACCGGCGGAACAGGGCGTGACCGAACAGGGCCGATGGCCCTGCCTGGATCTGGAGCTCCTGCCGAGCTGGGACGGCGAGGAGATCGAACGGGCACGGGAGCGATGGGACACGATGCGCCTTGCGGCCCTGCAGCAACTGGGCGAGTCGACCCTGGCCCAGCAGGACCTGCTGTCGTCCCTGGACTACGGCCGGCGCGCCGCCGCGGTGGACCCGTTCAACGAACGCTCCCAGATGATCATGGCGAGCGCCCTGGTGGGCCTTGGCGACATGCGGAGCGCATGGCGGCTCTACACGACCTACTCGGATCTGGTGGGAGCAGAGCTGGGTGTCGACCCGAGCCCCAGGTTCCTCCGCATCGTCACCGGCGTCGCGCAGGAGGACGTCCCGCTGAGGCGATGAGCTCACTCGGGCAGCGTGCCGAGCATGAAGTCCCCTACCGGGGACTCGACGAGGTGTGACAGGCCCGTGGCGTTCGCGAAGCCGCCGGCGTCGTCGCCGTTGCCGAGGGCGCAGGGCGCCAGGCGCATCGCCGTGGCCACCGCATACATGGTGTTCACCAGGGCTCCGACGTTCTTCAGCGTAGTGGCGTAGGAGATTCCCTGATACTTCCAGCTCAGCCGGGCGAACCGGGAGCTGAAGGTGAGGACCACCTGCGGTGTGTACGTGCTTCTGCTGGAGAGCCTCGCTTGCGTGAAGGCGCCCTCGATCAGCGCCGGGTCCCCGGAGACCAGCGTCAGCCCGTGACCGTGCGGGTCGTAGTGGTAGAACCCGGCCTCAAGTCCCGCCACGTCACCGACGAAGAGGTAGATCTCCAGGTCGTAGGCTCCGCCTCCGCTGGGGTACGGCCGGCTGGTGGTGTCGTACGCGTACACGACCCCCTCCTGGGCCGAATAATGCTCACGGATCCTGGCGCTCCTGTACAGGAATGTGCTCAGTTCCCTCAGCGTCAGCCCCCGTTCACCGAACTCGCGGAAGGACTTGCGGCTCTCCATGACGTCGATCAGGCAAGGGTCGTCCGCGGCGAGCGCATCGAGATCAACGACGGGCAGCGCAATGACCGGTCCGTCATAGGGTTCCCGCGTCGCGGGCCATGGCGGGATAACGCCGGCGTAACGGAATGCCGCCCCGGTCACCTGATCGGTCAGCCCTTGCCGGCTGTACATATGGAGCAGCACGTCATGGAACTCACGGTGCACCAGGTCGGGGTCGAGGTCTTCGTCCAACGCCTGGCCACCGCCCAGCGGCACGACCACTCCGAAGGCAAGGAGGAACTCCAGCCAGCATGCGGCCGTCTCGGGCGCGACGCCAGCCGTGGCGGCCGCCTCGTGCGGTGTACCAGGCTTGGCCAGAGCGCCGAGCAGGCCCAGAACCGATGGCCGATCGATCGTGACCCTGAACAAGGTCCGCACCGATTCGAGGATCATCATGTCCGCGCTGCGTCGCAGATGCACGAAGCGCGAGAGCTGGTACCGCTCGGCCGGGTCAACGGCGCCGGCCACAGGTCGCGCCAGTCCCGACGTCGCCTGCGCCCGCATCGCCTCGCCTTGGTCGTCGACGCAGCGCAGCTCCACCAGGCGCTTGCGCAGCAAGACGCGGACAGCGCCCGCAGCCCGCCGGGCCGACGCGCCCGCCGTCAGCGCGGTGATGGACAGCGGGCCGTCGCGCAGCGCCATCAGAACGGTGTCGGCCCCCTCCAGGTCGGTGAGGCGCACCCCGCGGTCGTCGGCATCGACGACGAGCTCACCGCCGCCCGGATTGGCGATTTCCACCTTCGCCTGCAGTGCTACCGAAATCATGCTCGGCTCCTTGTCGGCTGTTCAGCTGTTCAGCTGTCCGGCTGCCCGGCCGTGTCGGGCACGGGTGCGGGTGCGGGTGCGGGTGCGGCCACGGTCGTCTGCGACCTGACCAGGTGGGCATAAGCGGAGTGCCGGTCCAGCAGTCCGGCGTGCGTGCCGTGCTCCGTCACGCGTCCCTGGTCGATGAGCACCACCGTGTCCTCATGGGCCAGGACGGGGATGCGGTGGGCGATGAAGATCAGGGAGCGATCGGCGCAGTGGTGCAGTACCGACGCATGAACCTCCGCGCCGGTGATGACGTCCAGGGCACTGACGGCCTCGTCCAGAACCAGGATCGGCGAGGGAGACAGTAGTGCCCGGGCCAGGGCCAGCCGTTGCCGTTCGCCCCCGGACAGTTCGTAGCCGCGCTCGCCCACCACCGTGTCGAGCTTGGCGGGCAGCGACCGTACCAGGGAGGTCAGCCTGACGGCGCCGAGGACCCGTTCAAGGTCGTCCTGCGTGGCATCAGGCCGCCCGAACAGCAGATTCTCCCTGATCGAGGCGTTGAAGACGGGCGCCTCCTGCGGCACCAGTGTGACCACGCCGCGGAGCTGCCTTGGGTCCACCGGTCGCCCGGCGAGGCGCAGGCCGCCCTGCAAGGGCGTGAGCAGCCCTGCGATGATCAGCCCGAGCGTGCTCTTGCCGGAGCCCGAAGGGCCCGCCAGCATCGTGACCTCACCCGGCCGCACCGTGAGGTTCACACCGGTCAGCGCGGGCCGGGCGGCGCCCGGATAGGAGTAGCCGATGCCGTCGAGTTCCAGGGTGGCGGGTGGCCGCGGAAGCGGTGTCCCCGCACTGCCGTCCCGCTCCTCCCGCGAGGGCTCGATCGACGGGTCGGTCTCCAGGTCCATGACGGCGAAAACGCGCTTGAAGACGGCCAGTGAGCTCTGGATGTCAGCGCTGACCAGCATGAGGTTCTCGATGGGATCGGTCAGGCGCATCTGCAGCATCGCGATGATGATGATCGTGCCGACGGAGATCTCGGGGAAGGCGGTTCCGGCCACCCAGTAGATGGCCGGCGGGATGCACGCCAGCGCGCTCCCGAACCAGGCGTAACCGGTGCGGCCCGCCATGCGTTCCTCGAAGGTGAGCCTGGCCGTGTCGAGGGAGGCCGCCAGGAAACGGCCGCGCTGGAATCCGGTACGGCCCAGCGTGCGCCCGGCGACCACACCCAGGTAGGACAGGTCTTCCTCCACGCGACGCATCATGTCCGCCACGCGATCCTGGCGCAGGTTGGTGAGCATGAACCGCCGTCTGGCCAACCGGCGGTTCACCAGGCTCAGGCCGAGCGCCAGCACGATCGACAGCAGGCCGATCTTCCAGTTCAACGCCATGATCACGCCCACGGCCGCCAACAGGCCTGTCCCCGACAGCAGCAGGGACTGCAGCGAGAAGGTCAGGGTGTCGCTGATCTCGCCGATATCGCTGACCAGGATCGACTGTGTCCGGCTGTTCGACTCCGAGGCGAAGAAGGTGAGCGGAGACCGTTGCACCTGGTCGTAAACCTTCATCCGCAGGTCGTGCACCACACGCTGCCCCACCCGGTAGATGAGCCGCCCCTGGTACAGGGAGGTGAGGTTGGACAGGAACCCGGCCGTGATCATCCCGCCGCACAGCAGGCCCAGCAGCGCCACGTCGTGTGCGGGCAGCGCCTCGTCAATGATCTTCTGCAGCAACAGCGGGGCGGCGACCGTCAGGGCCGTGGAGGTGAGGACCAGCAAGGTGGCCAGCGCCAGCAGGGACGCGTGTGGAGCGAGCAACGCGGCCACGCGGGCCGCCAAGCGGGGCTCGCGGTCAGGAGCGGGTTCGCTACTCATAGCCCAGCTCCCCGGCGAGTTCGCTCATGACCCGCTGCATTTTCACAGGTAGATCCCATTCGGCTGCGAAGGTGACCGGCCCTGGCGTGGCGATCGGCCGCAGGGCTGGGGACCGTAAGAACTTCCAATCCCCGCCGTGCAGGCTGTGATCCGCCCCGGTGCCGGCGAAACACCAGCGGTCGGTCTCGATCATCCGCCGCAGCACTTCGTCGTCGTACGGCAGGCCCAGCCAGTCCAGGACGACCGGCAGCCACCTCAGCGGCTCGCCCACCAGGTCCTCGGCCCGAAGGCGCAGCACCTGGCGCGTGGGCAGCGTGCGGGTGGCGCCCATGATCCGGCGATGCGCCGTGTACCACGTCAGGGCCGCTGTGATCGCCGTCTGCCGGTCGGAGCGGGCGGTCAGCGCTCCGAAGTGGGTCGTCAACGAACGCAGGGCGCTGGTCGGGTGCCGGGTCAGATGGAGCAGGCGCGCGCCGGGATACGCCGTGCGGCACCGCGACAGCGCCTCGTCGCTGCGGACCGTGTCGGGAGACTTCTCCACGCCGATCAGCGGTTGCACCCGGTGCAGCAGATAACCGAGGACCTCGGCGGTGCTCCAGGACGAGCGGCCGCTCAGCCAGCGGTGCGCCCGACGTATGGAGGCCGGCCGCTGGTCGCCGAACTCCACCTCGGCGACGGCTCGGGCGACACCGCTCAACTGGGTCGAGTAGTACGTACTGTGGGGGCCGGTCCCGTCAGCGGCGCTCAGCAGTTCGGCGATCACACGACCGTTGAAACCGACCATCTCCGGGAAGACGAACAGCTCGTCATGCCCGGCCAGAAGGGCCGATGACACCGTCGTGTACGAGCGGGCAGGCGCCAGGATGAAGACCGGCTGCCGTGTCAAGGACATGACGGAGCCGTTCACGCGGGATGCCCGAGCGCGACGGTGAACAGATGGCGCTGCCCCGGCTGCAGCCGGCTGACCAGGCCTGTCACCTCACGGGAGGTCCGACCGAACAGCGACGCGGCCAAGCCTTCGGCCAGCGCCGTCCGCCAGATGGCATGACCGAGCGCCCCGACGCGGGAAACCAGGGAACCGTACGCGGCGTCGGCGCCCGGCGGGATGCGCTCGAAGTCGCCGGTCAACAGGAGCAGGGCCGGTGCCTGGACATAACGTTCACGCAGCCCCGGCAGGAGTTCCGCGCCGGCGAGGAGCCGGCAGCCGCCGGTGTCCGCGGTATCGGGCGAGCAGGTGTAGAAGCCGGGCTTCAGGTCGTCGACGTCCCAGGCTCCCAGAACGGTCAGAAATCCCGGATCGCCGTGCGCGTCGACCGGCCAGGTCTCGGCGACCATGGCCGTGGCCGCGCCCACGACGTGCCGCAGCACGGGAAGGGCCACCGGGTCAGCGCGGAGGCGACCGCAGCTGTTCTTGCCGGCGATGTCCTCCCGCCAGACGGCCGGCGGCTCCGCTTCGCGGTGCGGGGCGGCCGTATCGGCGCGGCCGAGCAGGGGCTGCCGGGCCAGCAGTGCCTGCCGGACCGCTTCGAGCGGCGCGTCGACGGGGATCAAAGGCATGGTGACCTCCTGGCATCCGGGTCGCCCAGCAGGGCGACCGCGGTGACGAGCTCCCGTTCCGGCATGAGCTCGAGCCGCGTGCCCAGATCGGCGGGCCAGACGGAGGCGAACCGCACGGGCAGGCCCGCAGCGTGGGCGAAGGTGGCGAGTTCCATCGCGGCGCCTCCCGCGTCCAGGAGCGCGAGCCGGTGGACGAGCGCGTCGTACTTGTCCCGCAACCGGCCTAAGGCGGCGATCAGGATGAGCACCGCTTGCCCCGGTTCCGGCGGGGGGAGGTCGACGCCGTCGAGCAACTGGCCGAAAGCCGCGTCGTGTCTTCTGACGGAGATAAGAGAGTGTGTGGTGTCCGTATACCGCTGCACATTCCCCGGCAGACCGAAGCGCTCGCCGGGGGAGAGCAGGTAAACCTCGGCCGAGGCGAGGTCGCCGCTGCTGGGCACCCAACGCTCCGTGCCGTCGTCGTCCCGGAAGCCGGCGATTCTGGCGAGCAGCCGGCTCAGCAAGGCCGGATCGGCCGGCGAGGCGGGTGCGCCGTCCGGCATCGCGCGGGCGGACGGCTGTGGCAGGGGCGCCGCCGGGGAGTAGGGGAACTGGGCTCTGCGGCGGCGTAGTTCCTGCTCCGCCTGCTCGGAACGCGGCTCCCACGGAGGCTCGGTGGTGATCCGCCGGGGAAGCAGCTCGTGCTGCCACTCGTAGGCCGCCACTGCGCCGTAGCCACCACCGCAGAGGCCACAGCCGTCCTCCGGCAGCAGGTGGAACCGCGTCTCCGTGTAGTCGCGCAGGGACAGCCGGGTCAGGCCCTTGTGCGTTCTGCGGTCCCCGACCGTGGTCAGGAGGGAGAGGACCTCGGTGCAGAGCAGGCCGACGAGCACGCCGTCAAGCGCCTGCCCACGCTCGGCCGACGCTTGAGCCGGGGCTGTGGTCGCCGCGCGCAGGCAACGGGGACACGTGGTCGCTTCCCGGTAGAACAGCGGCCCCACCTCGGCCGCCGCCTCGTATCGCGCGAACCGCAGCAGCGGCACGTCCGCGCCGGAGCACAGGCGATGCGCCGTCTCCAGGTCGGGCCCGCCGCGGGTGTCGTCGAGGAGCACCAGGTCAGGAGGATTCTTGGACAGTGAGGCGACCAGCGGCGCGGGCGAGTCCAGGAAGGTGACCCTGCCCACCCCGGCGCCGAACAGATCCGCACCGAGCGTCTGTCTCCCGTCTGCGGCGCCGACGATCACCACGTGGGCGGACGCGAGCGTGTCCAGCACGTGGGCCGAGCCTGTGAAGCGCTCACGCAGGGCGCTGAAGGTGCGCGAGAAATAGACGACCGCCTGCGGATGAGGGTCGGCGGCGCGCGCCGCGAAGGGCTCTTCCAGCAACCCGCGCTCCTCCAGCAGCCGCAACGCCTTGTCGAGTTCGGCCGCGGGCCATTGGAGATGGTCGCGAAGCCGGTCATAGGTCCGCTCGCCGTCCAGCGCGGCCAGCAGCGGGGGCAGCATGGCCTTAGCGGACGCGCCGGAGAACAGGTAGCGGCGGATGCCGCCGTCCACGATGACGCCCTGATCGGTCTCCACCACTGCCAGCCCTCTCGACAGCTTCAGGCCCGCTGTGAACCTCGCGACGCCGCTCATCTGCCGACCTCGGCGGGCGCGTGACGATCGCGCCCGAGGGCCGGAGCCAAGGAACGCCGGAGAACGGCCACTCCTCTGCTCGTCGGCCGCGCGCAATAGCGGCAGTCGTCGCACTCCACGACCCCGTGGATGGAGACGGCGGCCTGGCGGAGGTCGATCGAGGCGATCTGGCCGGGTGCGGCCGCACGCAACATCATTACCGTCGCCGCGGCGCTCATGCGCACGTGGTGCGGGAGGAACCCGCCAGGTAAGGGCGCGCGGCCGGTGGCATAGGCCTCGGTCAGGAGGGCCTTGACCGTCTTCTGCCGGTCATGCTGCACCCGTCTCCTGACAGCGCACTCGAAACAGGGCGCTCGCTCGCCCATGACCAGCGGTCCGACGGTGACCGTGAGCCCATCCCGCGTGATGGGCAACCAGGTGCGGCCGGTGCCGGCCGCCAGGCTCGCGGCGGTGTTCCACAGAGGAAGGCCGGGATGGGACGCGGTGACGACTACGACGTCCGCCATGCGCCCGGGCGGCACGGGTGTGAACGCCTCCTCGAGATCAACGGCGCGGCGGACCTCGAGGGCGGCTGTGGCGTCCAGCGCGTCGTGGACGTGGCCGCCGAATTCGTCCACGTCCACCGTGGACACGCGGGTCAGGCCGGGCATGACGCTCTCCTTATCTGATGCGGTGAGGCAGGAACACGCGGAACGGGAGCATCACCCAAGGTGGTGGGCGGCCACGAGCGTGCGGGAGCTGACGGTCCGCACGGCCTCCGGCAGGATGTCCTGATGCGACACGGAGTCGAGGGCGGAGGTGAAGCGCTCGAGGAAACCGGCGGCGCCATGGCTCGCCGGTGCCCGGTCGATCGCCGACCGGACGTGCGAGGAGTAGGCCTGGACATAGTCCCACGGCGCTGGGTCCTGTACCTCGATGGCGACGTGCAGCGAGATCTCCGACCGAGCCAGTGCGTAATGGGGGCTGCCGTGCGGCAGGTACAGGACGGCCCCGGGGCGCAGTCGCGCCGTGAGGCGGCCGACCTGGTCGAGGTCGCCGTCGCCGCAGAAGACCGAGCCGCTGGGCAGATCCGGCTTCAGCCGTCCCGCCACCCAGTCCTTCACACCCGCCGTCTGCAGGATCAGCACGTGGACGCCGTCCAGATGCGCAGTGATGACCGGTTCGTCCCCGGGCGGGCTGAGAAAGGCATGCGCAACGACGCCGGCGTCGAGGAACTCCGCCAGCTCATCCACCATCTCGCGGATGGGGAGATGCCAGTGGTCGATCCTGTTGAACTTCAACGTCGCGCCGCTTTCGAACGCGCGGCGCGCTCCCCGGACATCCACCAGATCGTCCACCTCGTGTCCCTCCACGAGCCTGGTACGGGTCGGCATCGCCGCTCCGGCAGGCGTGCCGCCGAAGGCTGCCACGTAGGGACGGCTCAGCAGGCCGCAGTCCAGTTGCCGCCAGATGTCGTCCTCGGTGAGCAGCCCGGCGACGCCTTCAGCGCAGGTGGCGAGGACCTGCGGCCGGCGGCGCCAGACGGACCCCATGAACTCGTCGATATCCGGAACCAGCCGGTCGAGTGCCCAGGGCGTCGTGATATGAACGGTCATCCGGCTTCCTGTCTCATCATCGTCGCGGTCATGGTGGACAACTTGTCGGCGGACATGCGCGCGGCCACGTCCATCAGCGCCTGTTTGGCCGCGGCGGAACGTTCCTCCTGGCTCATCAGGTGGAAGTGCGAGGTGAGCCGGGCATCGGCCGTCAGGGCACAGGTCTTGAGGACCTTGGCGTAATCGGCGGGCATCGGCTCCCTGACCGCCAGGAGCAGCAGGCACGACTCGTCACGCACCTCGGCCCGCAGCCCAGCGGGCGTGGACAGGAGCAGGGCCCGGCCGGAGTCCAGCACGGCAGTGCCGCGGCGCCGGGGCACGCCGTCGAGCAGCGCCTGCCCGCGGACCTGGATCAAGAAGGTGGGATGCTCGGTGCGCAACGCCATCGTCGCGCCGTCCCGCCTGGCCAGAAACAGCCGCGAGTCCACCGCCGATCCCAGCTCGTGCCCGAGCCCGGTGACCACTTCCCGCACGTGGCGATGCCAGTGCGCCAGACGGCTGAACTGGAGGAATGCGCCCGCGTCCAGTTCCCGCTCGATCGTCTCGACATCTGCGAAGCCCGCCACCTGCATCCCGCCGGTCACCACCCGGGTCTGACGCGCGGCGATCTCGCCACCCGCACCCCCGCCGGTTCTCAGGCGGAAGTACGGATACCGGACGGCGCCGGCGCGCAGACACGTCAACAGGTGGGCAGGGTCGACGATGTCATCGCCGGCGGTCATGACGATCGGTTCGCCGGCGCCCGCGCGCCCACGGGTCTGCCGGTAGATCTCGGCAAGTTGCTGGTGCACAATGTCCTCCTCAGGCGAAGGGCTGGGGCCATGGGTTGAGGTCGGCTTCCGGATGGCACGGGTGGCCCATCGCCGCGGGGGCTTCGTACAGCCTTCGATGGCCCAGGTACGCCGCGCGCGGGATGAGCGAGAGAGGTTGCAGCGCGGGAATGACCGCGCTGACGGCGCACAGGCCGACGTTGGCCAGCTCCACCGGTGTGCTGTCCACGACGACGACCTCCATGTCCTTGCCGGCCAGGCGGGCGACCAGCACGCTCAGCGCCTGGGCCGGGTCCTGAGGCAGGGGCGTGACCTCGTGATCATGAACGGTTCGGCGCCGCTCCCAGTCCTCGGTCAGGAAGTCGAAGGCGGCGGCGCGCTCGGGAACGCCCATGTACCTCATGCCGTCCTCCACGTCGGCGCCGAACCGTGCCGCGCCCGGATCCTTGACCGGCTTGCTCTCGCTGTAGCAGAGGCTTCGCACGAGCAGCGTCTCCAGCATCGCCTTGAACGCCGCTTCGCTCATGGTCCGGCCGGTGGCGGCCGCTACCACGTGCTGGGCGCGTACGTCGTGTGGCGCTCGCTGCATGCAGTAGACGGCCGGCACGCCCACGTCCGACCTGGCGTCCATCAGGTAGGTCTCGATGAAATGGTCGTCGCTCCACGCCAGCAGGTGGCCCATCTCCTCGGAGAGGGCGGTGAGCTGGAGCCTGGGCAGCCGCAGCATCTGGTGCCAGGTGAGGGCGACCATGTCTCGTTCGATGACCTCGCAGATGCCGCGCACTGTCGCCTCCACCAGGTCGGAGTGGACGGCGTAGCCGGTGGAGATCCCGTTCCAGAAAGCCTCGCCCGCCAGCTCGTGGCGGGCGCCGTAGTGCGCCATGACGGCTGGGATCCACCGCTGTTCCATGCTGACCAGTTCGAGCCCTCGTACCCACCTGATCGGCAGGTCCGCGTCGTACGGGCGCAGCGGACAGGCCGGATCGGCGTACTCACGAGCCGAGCAGCGGGGTACGACCGTCATATCGATCGCCGGTCCCGGCAACTCGCGCAATCGCGCGGTGCGGGATTCGAACGTCAGGAACCCCGCGCTGCGTTCGGCGCCCTCGGCGATGGCGACGAACCGCGCGAGTTCTTCGTCGTCGATCGCCCGGCCGCAGCCATAAGTGTCGTCGGGTTCCATCAATCCCGGCCAGGCGCTTCCCACGGATGCGCAATAAGTCGACACCCGATCCAGGCCGCGCAGCCCAATGACCTCACTCACTCCCGAAACCACACCATAAGGGGAGACCAGCGATTCCAAATCCAATGAAAGGTTGCCGTTCGGGGAAACCAGGGACATGGGCGAGCTGCTTTCTCGTTCGACAAGATGCCGCGCCGGCCGGGCGCCGACGCCTCGATGAGAGCGTCGGCGCGCGGCCACGCGACGAGGCTTACTTGGTCTGGCCTGGGGTGCAGACGGGAACGGTGGTCCCGCAGCCGCCGCGGCACGGCGAGGTCCCGTTGACCACTTCCTTGGTCAGCTCTTCCCAGGTGATGTCGGTGACGTCATCGGCGATGAGGTCGAGTATCTCCGCCTGAGGCATGGCGATCCCTTTCGTAGGTCCGGTCCTGAACACATCCCAGTCAAAAGAGCAGTCGTCTTCTTTTCGTCTGCCTGGCGATTGTGCGGCGTCTCCGTCGCGTCTGCGCAATGTCTGCTAACAGGTCATTGAATTTAATGCTTGACGAAACAGCGGTCGATCAGATTTATTGAGTCTCGCGTCCGCACTGCGGATATCTCCCGAAAGGAATGGGAAATGAACACTGGAATCACCGAGCTTTACGCCGACCTCACCTATGACGGTCTGGGCATCGTGGACCTCGCCCCCGGGCCGTCGCATGTCCAGACCACCACTGTCGTGAGCGCCGCAAGGCGTTGACCGACCTCGCCCAGCCGCCGGGGCGCACGGGCGCATCGCCCGGCGTTCCCGGTGCGGGAGACCGCGCGGGACACGATGGAACGGGCGGCGACTACCTTCCGTTGTACGCGCGCCCTCTCGCTCAGGCGCTGGAGCGGCTCCGGCGGGCCCTGGCGACGGTGCCTGACCTGCCGGGACCTGTCGAGGTCACCGGCTGCGTCGCAACCGTGGGCTCCTCGTTGCGCATGCAGCTCGACCAGGCGGTCCTCCCTGTCGTGGTCGAGGAGCTAGGGCGCACTGCCGCCCGCGGCGATCTGCGCGGCGGCACGCCGCAGGAGCGGTACCGGTCCTTCTGGGAGGACGGGCACCTGTCAGCCGAGCGGCTCGCCCGCGACTACCCCGTGGTCTCAGCCGCACTCGACGTCATCGCCGGCTCCACCGCCGACAGCGTCGCACTCGCCGTACGCCGTCTGGCGGCTGAGCTGCCGGCGCTACAGGCCGCCATGCCGGCGCTGAGCGGCCCCGCAGCGGACATCACCCTGGTGGGCGGGGACCGGCACGCGGGCGGCGGGCAGGTCCTGCGCTTCAAGCTGCGCGATGGCGGAGGTGTCTATTACAAACCCGTCCCGCAGTCCTCGTCGACGCTGTTCCACGACTTCCTCGGCCTGCTCGGCGTACCGGAGGAGATGCGGCCGGCGCGTCCCAGGGTGGTCGAAGGGTCCGCTCACGGGTGGATGCAGGAGGTCGCCTTCGCCCCTTGCGCGACGGCCGCAGAAGTGTGCCGCTACTGGACCAGATGCGGAGTGCTCCTGGCCGCCTGCTGCCTGCTGAACTTCACCGACGGGCACTTCGAGAACCTCATCGCGGCGGGAGAGCATCCCGTCCTCATCGACACCGAAACCATGCTGCAGAACTACTCCTGGCGCAATCCCACCGGCACGCTGGAGTCCGTCGTGGACACCGGCCTCGTACAGCCGTCGGATCCGCGGACGCCCGGCCGGGGCAGCTTCTCGGCGTTCCAGGTGATGGGCTCCGACCGGCTCTCCACGCTGGCGCCGTTCGCCGTTCATCGCCACACCGACGCGATGGGGGTCGGCTTCCGGCGGATGACCCACGCCCCACCGCTCAACCTGCCCGTCCTCGACGGGCGCTTCCAGAGCGCCGATGGTTACCTGAGGGAACTGGTGCAGGGCTTTGACACGGTGTTCACCCTCTGCCGGGCCCGTCGCGCGAAGATACTGGCCGCCACGGACTTTTGGGATCGGGTGGCCGCGCACCAGGGACGGCAGATCATCCGCGAGACGGCGCACTATGCTCGGCTGTTGCGGCTCATCCAACAGCCGACGTCCGCTCGTTCCTGGCCGGCCACCGATGCCGAACTGAACCGCCATCTGCGTGTCGGCACCGCCAGCCGATACGACCGCCTGGTGCCCGGCGAGGTGGCCGCCCTGCGGGACCAGGACATCCCCTACTTCACCCACCTGGCCTCCGCCACCCACCTGAGTTGCGGTCCTGCTACGCACACCCGGTTCTTCCGCACCCCGGCGCTGGCTCAGGTCCGCCAGAACATTGCCGAACGAGGGCCGGCATTCGTCGCGGCTCAGGTCGCGTTCCTGCACGACCACCTGAGCACTCCGCCGCCGGATCCCTCGCTGACCCCCGCCGACCAGCACCTTCTGCGAGCTTCGAGCGCGGCACATTCAGGAGGGCACCACCATGAACCCGCCGATGATCTCCTGTGAAGCGGACGGACCAGGCCCCGCGCTCGCCGCCTGCTGCCCGGCATGAGCGCGGGCCGGCACAGGGGGTTCGCGCTGCTGTTCACGTCGCAGACGATCTCGGCGACGAGCGACTTCATGGGGCCCGCGGCCCTGACGCTGGCCATCGTGGGCCACGACGGCCAGTCCACCGCGCTCGGCCTCGTGCTCGGCTGCGGGCTGCTGGCCAAAATCATCGTCCTGCCCGTCGGCGGCGTCCTGGCCGATCGCCTCGATCCCAGACGGGTCGCTGTCGCCGCCGGCCTCCTGCGAGTGGGGACGCAGGCCGGCATCGGCGTTGCGCTCCTGGACGAGGCGCCCCGGTTCCCTCTGATCGCTCTCCTGCAGTTCATCGCGGGCGGGGCCGCGGGCTGCGCGTTTCCCGCCGTCTGGCCGCTGGTGGTCGAGCTGGCGCCGAAGGAGCGGCGGCAGCGGGCCAACGCCCTGCTGGGCACCGCCAGAAGCGTGGCTCTGCTGTTCGGCCCCGGCCTGGCGGGAATCCTGACGCTGACGCTCGGCCCGTCGGCGGCGTTCTTCCTCGACGCCGCGGGGTTCGCCATCAGCACGGTTCTTCTCGCCATGGTGCGAGCCAGGCCGGCACGCGCACCCGGCAGGATGGGCCGGCCGAAGGTGTTGGCGGGGTGGGCAGAGGCTCGAGAGGGATGGGCGGAGGTGCGGGCGCGCAGGTGGTACTGGACCACCCTGGTAGCCCACGCGGCCTGGAACTTCGCCTCGGGCGTGCTCCTCACTGTCGGCCCCGTCGTCGTCACCGGCTCGCTGGGCGGTCAGGGCGTCTGGATCGTCATGGTGCAGGCGGGAGGCGCCGGACTGCTGCTCGGGTCACTGCTGGCCGGACGGGTGAACGTACGCAGGCCGATCCTGATGGGCAACCTCGGGCTCGCCTGTTACGCCGTACCGCTCGTACTGCTGGCCGCGCGTGCGCCGGCGCCGTGGTTGATCGTCGCCTATGCGTCGGCGCTGGCCCTGCTCGGCCTGATGGAGCCGATCTGGGACAATGCGGTGCAGGCCCTGGTGCCGACACGCGCCCTTGCCCGTCTCACCGCCTACGACCTCATGCTGTCCCTGTCCGCGCAGCCCGTGGGGCTGACGCTGGGGCCCGCCGTGGCCGCGGCCGCCGGCACTGCGCTGCCGTTGTTCGCCGCGTCGGCGGTGGTCAGCGTGACCTGTGTGGTGGCGGCCCTGATCCCGGAGAACCGGCGCGTGGTGCTGCCGTGACCCGGCGACGGGGTGGAGGCCGACGAAGATGGGCTCACCGGCGGTGACGGTCCCAGGCGGCCGGGCTCAGCGATCCGCCTTTCATGATCACATTCAGCTGACCGGAACTAGTATTGTCGGCTGGCGTGGCGCGATCAGGCTCGGATTCCGGCGGATGGTACTGGTGGGCATTCGTCGCCACGTCCATCCTCGTGCCCTTCGTGGGCATCGCCCTGGTCGTGTTCTTCGCCTCTCAAGGCCGCGAGTACGCCGACCAGTGGGCCAGCATCCTCAGCTTCGTCATCACCGCCCTCGTCGCCGCGGCGGCGATGATCGGCTGGTTACGACAGCGAGCCAAGGGCAGGGGCGATCTCGGCACGCTGGACGTGGCCGAACCCGAAGCCGACGCCGTGGCGGCGCGCGCCGAGCGGCTGGCCGCCAAGGTGGAGCACGTGTGGAAGTCGGAGGAACTGAGGCAGCGCCTGCTGGACCCAGGGCCTCTGCCCGTCTCTTGGCGTACGGTCGGCCCGCCGGTCAGCGACCACTGGCGGGTCATCGGCGGCAAGGACACTCCCATCGACCTCGACGGCAGCCTGGACGACCTCCATCAAACGATTCGCACTAAACTTCCGTGGTCGCGCTTGGTCGCGCTCGGTGAACCCGGCGCCGGCAAAACATCGCTGGTCATGCGCTTCGTCCTAGCTTGTCTGTCCGCCCGTGAGCAGGCCGACCCCGTCCCCGTCATCCTGCGCCTCTCGACGTGGACTCCTTCCAAGCAGCCCATCGATCGCTGGATCTACGCCCGCCTGGTGGAGGATTACGACTACGACCCCGCCGAGCCACTGCCTCTGGATCGGCTCCTGCTCATCCTGGACGGCCTCGACGAGATGCCCGCCCCCGAGCGGGAGCAGGCCCTCACCCAGATCAACGCCGCCTTCAGCGCCAGGGATCCCCTCGTCCTGACCAGCCGTACCGCGGAATACCTGGCCACCATCGACTCCCAGCAGGCGGACGTCCTTACGGCCGCGGCCGCCATCGAGCTCAAGCCGCTCGACGCCGCCGCCATCCGCGATTACCTGACCATCACCACGAAGCCTGCCCGGCTGCCCGAATGGTCCAACGTGTTCGCCGAGCTGACCGCTGACCCGGAGGGCGAACTCGCCCGCGGCTTGTCGACTCCGCTGGCCCTCTCTCTGGCCCGCGTGACCTACGCCGAACGGGCGGCGAACCCCGACTACTTACTCACCTTCACGACAAGACGTGACCTTGAGGCTCACCTCCTCACTGAACTTGTGCCCGCCCTCTATTCCGGCTCCGCCGCCTACCGCAGGCGCAGCCAATCCGCCTATCCCAGTCGCTCCGGTCGCTCCAGCGCGTATGAGCAGCTCAGTCTCGCTTGGAGCGCGGACGCCGCTCTCCACTGGCTATCTTTCCTCGCCCAGCAATTCGGTAGGCGGGGCATCTCTTCGCCGGGACTGACCGAAGTCGTCCCACCCTGGGTCTATGGCGCGATCCTCGGCCTTCTGGCCGGGCTGTGCGCCAGCACGGCCTTCGGCGTAGCAGCAGGCCCCGCCACCGGTTCCCTCCTCGGAACGGCCATGGCCCTGGCCACCTTCGTCTACTCCTTCATCACGGACCGTCGTGAGCCAGCCCCCACGAGTCAGGCGAAGTCGTGGACCGCAACATTGGCCCTCTTCGCCGGCCTCCTCGGGGCTCTCGCGATGGGCGCTGGTCTGAGTGTCGATCAGGCAGTGATCACCGCGCTGGGGGCCGCGCTCTGGCTCCAAGTCATGCTCTCCCGCAGCCTGATTGCCTTGCAGATAGGGCTGCTCGACCTCGCCGTCGTGCACGCTGCCATCACCCGGCCGTCCGTCTCCCCGTACGCGCTCGGCCTGGCCGCCCTCGTGACCATCCTCGCCGTATCCGTCCTGTCGGCCTCCCGCTCCAGCTTCTTCCTGGCGCGCGTCGTGCTGGCCGTGTCCGGCCGACTGCCCTGGCGGGTGGCCACATTTCTCGAGGATGGCTACCAGCGTGGCGTGCTCAGAAAGGTCGGCGACCTGTACTACTTCCGGCACGACCTCCTGAGACAAAAACTGGCACACAAGGAATAGCGCATCGGCGATGAGCACCCATGAACCGACCACAGAGAAGCTAAGTTGAGCCAGCCAGGCTACGAGAGGGCTCGTCATCTAAATTTCAGCAACAGACAATTTATCGCTTTCCTTTTCTTAAGCAGGACAAAGCATATTTGTGGCTTTCTCCATACATAGGGGATCTCTCGATGAAATTCGAGATAAAGTCCAGCAGAACCGTCTAAGCTGCTCCGAGGCAAAGGAGCTGGAGGAGCCTCCTCCTTATCGCGAGTACTCCACCGTGTGGCCCTACCGCAAGCCCGCCTTCCGCGTAATTCAGCGGCCTGCCAGGTTCTGCCGTCCGCCGGAACGGTCGATAGGTGGAATCTGCCCCGGGCCGGCCGTGAGGCTCTCAGCCGGCGGGGCTGCCTGACGACCTGGTGATGACGCCGGATTTTCAGGCCGCCTCCGAGCCGATCCTGGCCCCCAACATCGCAAGCGGCGTCGAAGGCCAGCTGATCGCTGCGGACCAGCGGCTCTACCAGCTCGGCAGATGGGGCAGCAGCGACCGTACGCCGATGATGGGCGCGGTCGCCGGCGACGGCCGCATCCTGGGTCTGCGCCAGGCGCCCCTGGCCGTCGAGGACCTGCACCCAGGTCTACGTGACCACTACACCGACGCCGACGTACGCCCACAGGGTGTTCAGGGGCGGTCGTCCGCGGGGGCTTCCCGGTCACGCTGGACCGGTGTGGGGTGGGCGCGTAGGTGGGCGCGCTCTCCTTGGCGGCCGAAGAGGGTCAGGAGTTCGACGGGGTGTTCGTCGGCGTTGCCGAACCAGTGCGGGGTGCGGGTGTCGAATTCGGCGGCCTCGCCCGGTCCCATGGTCAGGTCGTTGTCGCCCAGGACCAGGCGCAGGCGCCCGTCGAGGACGTAGAGCCATTCGTAGCCCTCGTGGCTGGACTGTTCGGGCTGGGGCGGCCGTGCCCGGGGGGAAATGATCAATTTGTAGGCTTGCAGGTTTCCGGCTCGCCTGGTCAGCGGCAGGAGTGTCATGCCGTTGCGGGTGACCGGCTTGAGGTGCAGCCGCGGGTCTCCTGTGTGAGGTGCGCCGATCAGCTCGTCGATGGCCACCCGCAGATCCCGGGCGAGCGGCAGCAGCAGCTCCAGGGTGGGGCGGCGCTGTCCTGACTCCAGGCGCGAGAGCGTGCTGATGGAGATGCCGGTCGTCTCGGACAGCTGGGTGAGTGTGATGCCGCGGCGGGTGCGCAGGGCCCTCAGCCGAGGACCGACGGCCGCCATCGTCGCTGCTGTGCCCTCGTCCATGACTCCAGTTTGCCACCACAGCAAGAATGTTTGCCGCATCGCCGTGCTGCCTCGACGCTGGTCGCGGGCGCCCGCCGGGGGGCACTGCCGCAGAGCAGAGCACCGGACGACCAGAGGCAGCGCGCCCGTCATCATCCACGACACCGTCCTGCACGCCCAGCGCACCCACCGAAAACCATCGAGAGCGAAAGAAGCACCACCGTGAACAAGGACCTCGCCGGCCAGACGGCCCTGGTCACCGGAGCCACCGCCGGAATCGGCCGCGCCAGTGCCCTGGCTCTGGCCGAACGCGGCGCTCACGTGATCGTCCACGGCCGCGACCGCGAACGGGCCGCCGACACCCTCCAGCGCGTCCGGGCGCTGGGCGGCTCGGCCCACTTCGAGCCCGCCGACCTCTCCGACCCCGCCGAGGTGACGGCCCTGGCCGGGCGCGCCGGAGACATCGACATCCTCGTCAACAACGCCGGCATCTTCCGCTTCGCCCGCACCGCCGACACCGACCAGGCGACCTTCGACGCACACATCAACATCAATCTGCGTGCCCCATACCTTCTCATCCAAGCCCTGGCACCCGCCATGGTCCGGCGCGGGCACGGCGCGATCATCAACATCAGCAGCGGCGCCGCGACCACACCGGGCCTGGGCACCGGCATCTACGGCGCGACCAAGGCCGCCCTGGAGTCCCTCACCCGTGTCTGGGCCGCGGAATTCGGCCCGGCAGGCGTCCGCGTCAACGCCGTCGCGGCCGGCCCCACCCGCACCGAAGGCACCGCCGCCTTCGGCGACGCCTTCGAAGCCGCTGGAAAGGCCGTCGCACTGCAACGCCTCGCGGACGCCGGGGAAATCGCCGAAGCCGTCGCCTTCCTCGCCTCCCAGGCTGCCGGCTACGTCAACGGCACCACCCTCAGCGCCATGGGGGGAATGCCCGCCTACGGCTGATACTGCGCCACATCGTCCTCGATCTGCGTCTCCTGACCGCGCTGGGGTGGTGTGTCAAGAGACGGCCCCGGAGAACGGGATCTTCGCCGCGCGGCGATACTCGAGCGTGCCAGAATCTCGCAGCGACATGGATGTTCGTGAAGACATGATCCCCCGGCCCGCCGAACCCACCGCCGAGGCACTGCTGGAGATCGCCGACGCGCTGCTCCCCGGCCACTCCCTCGACGACGCCCGGATCACGGCCGGCAACCTGCACCACGTCGTGCTCCTCCCGGGAACGGCGGCCGTACGGGTGAGCAAGCGGCCGTCGTCGGCTCACGAGATGCCACGCCGCATGGAAGTGCTGCGCGAGATCGCGCGGATCGGGCTGCCCTTCGATGTGCCAGAGCCGCTCACATCCGTGACCTGGTTCGGCGAGCGTACGGCGGTGGCCGTCTCCTGGGTCGACGGCGAGGAGCAACCTGAAGGGCGGGGCGACCCCGAACAGATGGGGAAGTTGCTGCGCGCCGTACGGGACGTCGCCATCACTCCGCGTCTGAGGGAACTGCTGTACGCCCCGGGAGACAAGGGCTGGGCCGAGCTCCTGGCCGAGGAGGTCGTTCCGCACCTGCCGGACAGGTGGCGCGACGAATGCCGCAGGCATCTCGAAACGGCGCGCGACCTGGAACCTGTACCGGATGCGCTCGTCCACGGCGATCTGTGCGGGTCCAACGTCCACTGGAGCGGGGACGGGCAACTGGTCGGCGTCCTGGACTGGGACCAGGCCCACCTGTTCGACCCCGCCATAGACGCCGCCCTGATGGCCTGGCACGGCTGGGACAACATCAGGAAGGCCGTGGACCACGAGACCTACCGCCGCGCCCGGATCTACGACGCCCCGTTCGGCATCGGGCATCTCGTCGGGGTCCTCGACGGCCGACCGCTGACGAACGTCGAGGGGTACGTGAGCAGCATCGTCGCCTGGCTTGAAAGGGACGCCTGAGGGCATACGGTGTTCGCCCTTCCCGAGGTGGTCGGGCGCGAAGGAAAATCTCAACCCTGTCACGGGTGCGCTTCGGCGGAGCCCAACATCCCCCGAATTCTGAAATTTCGTCCAATGTCCGTCTGCATGAGAGGGCGAGACAGTTTTCCCAAATTTGCTCCGTAACAGCAACGGTGCCAAATCAGGGCTATCTGCCTATAACATGCTCGGATGAGTCGTTGGGTGGCATTCGTTGAGCGCCGTATCGCAGCGCGTGCCGATCAGCTTTACGCGCTGGTCGCCGACCCTGCACGCCATAAGGATTTCGACGGATCGGGTGGCCTTGTCGGAGTGACAGAGGTCAGCACACCCCATAGGCCGCTCGATGTCGGCGACTCGTTCAGCATGGACATGGACATGAACGGCAAGTACGTGATGACGAGCACTGTCATCGAGGCCGTACCCGGCAGGCGATTCGCCTGGCAGAGCAGGCCGCACAAGGACTCGGCCAGGTGGCGCATGGTGTTCGGCGGCCGGATCTGGCGCTATGAATTCGAGCCGCAAGGCGATGCCACGCTGGTCCGCGAGAGCTGGAACCTGAAAGAGGAGCCGCTGCGCGCGCTCCTCTTTCCGCTTCGCTCCGTGGCGTGCAAGAGCATGCGCAAATCTCTCGACCGCATGGCTGAACTCGTCGAGTCGACATGAGACGGACGCGACTGGCGATCGCGGGCTGTGACACAGTGACTCTTTTTCGTCCTCAGGCGCTCTGGGCGACTCGGTGGTTTGAAAGACAGCGATAACTTCGCAGAAGTGGCCGGTCTTGCCGGGGCTGCAGCGTAGCTTGCGCCCTTGATCGTTTGTTGGCGTGGCGTCTTCGGGCGCAACCCCCACCGCCACGGACGAGGTGTTGCCGGCAGCTAGGGGCGCCAGTCGCCGTTCAGCTCGACGTAGGTCTCACCGCTGACCTTCTTGCCGTTGTACGTGCCGTCGAAAGCTGCGGTGGCTTCCATGTAGCCACCCTCGGGGGTCTGGCCCTTGACTTCCTGTCCCTGAGGGCCGGTTACCCGAACGGCGAGCTCCGTGCGCAGTTGGGGGATGCGGACCTTCCAGCGGGTGGGGTACGTCTGACCCGTTTCCGGACTGACCCACAGCTTGGAGGCGCCTTGGGCAAGCGGTTCCACCTCGACCACGTCGTACGAACCGTCCCGGTGAAGAACCGTCGCCCAACTGTGCTCAGTCTTCTGGCCCACCGCGTCCCAGAGGGCGATCTTGTCACCGTTGGGCATGCTGAGGTTCATCCAGGTCCACCGCTTCAGGTTCTCCGGCATCTCACCCCATTGCCGGTCCAACCAGGAAGTTCCCCTGATCGCGTGCTTCTTGTCGCCGATGACGAGCGTGCCGGTCGTCCGCATCTCCGGAAGCGCGAACTCGTAGGCCGGCACATCGACCAGGTTGAAAACGCCGGTCGAGCCGTAGTTCAGGGCGGGGCCGGTGGCCACCATCTCGATATCGAGCGATCCGAAGGGCGTGGTGAGTTTTACCTTCTGGCGGGCTGAGTCACCCGTCCAGCTCAGTCCTGGTGCCTTGATGTCGAGCTTGCCCTCGGTCCACCGATAGTCGTCCGGCGCGACGACGGCTTCGTAGTCCTTGTGCCATCCGGTGGTCTTGTCGGTCACCGCGAACGTCCAGCGGTTCTCCACCTCGCCCATGTTCGGGAGAACGCGCGTGTGCACCTGAATCCCGAAGTCATGACCGTTCGCCTTCACGAAACTGGTGAAGTAGATGGAGTCGAACCACGCCTGTTCTCGTCCGGGAGCCTGCCGTCCCAGGTCGGTCGCGGGATCGACCATCGACGCGATTCCCGACGTGGTGGGGCCGGCCTTCGGTGTCGCCGGCGGGCTTTCCGCCAGCGCCGGGTGGCTGGCAAGGATGCCGGGCACCAGCGCGCCCGCGGTGGCCAGGCCTGTCACCCGGCGCCTGTTTCGAGACGTGGTCATGGGATTCCCCCTTGGAGCAGAGGCGAGCGAGGACGTCACTCACCCTTGGTCGTGGTCGTGTTGATCTGTGGTGCAAAGCCGACAGAGCCGCGGATTGGCGTCACACGTCTGCCGGCCATCCCGTACATTGGTTTGCAATGCCAACAACTTCATATTGGTTGGTAATACAAATAAAGTCAAGGGCTCCCGACCGGGATCCCGGCGCACAGGTTGGAGGGAAGATCCTTGGATCGGCCTTCCCCTGATGAAAGGGAGTGTCGTGACGCTGACCATCTCGGAGGAACCCTGGGACAGTGTCGACGGAGACCGCCTGCGTAGCGCGATGGAAGCGGAGCTGGCCGCCCGCTATGGCATCCCGGACCAGGAAGGTCACAAGCCCACCGCGGAGAACGTCGACGTCTACCTCATCGCCCGCGACGCCGCCGGCAACGCGGTCGGCTGCGGCGCGCTGTGGCTGCTGCCCGAAGGCACGGCCGAGATCAAGCGGATGTACGTCACGCCCCAGGCCCGTGGCACAGGCGTGGCCACCGGCATCCTGCGTGACCTGGAGGAGCACGCCCGCCGGCGTGGGCTCGACACGGTGCGACTGGCGACCGGCGACAAGCAGCCCGACGCGATCCGCTTCTACGAGCGCGAGGGCTACGTACGAACCGACGGCTACGGCCCCTATGCCGGCCATCCCATGGCCGTCTGCTTCGCCCGCCGACTCACCTGACGTGCGCACCGGCGCCGGAGCGACGCGGCCGACCTGGTCCGCGCGGCCGAACGGTTCCGCGTGAGGTGGTCGCTACGGGCGGATCAGGACGACGCCGAGCAGCTTGACGAGTTGGTCGAGCTGCTCCGGGGTCAGGCGGCCGGTCCTGGGCGCCAGGGCGCGCCGGACTTCGTCGTCCACCCGGTGGGCCAGTTCGAGCCCGGCCGGGGTGATGTACACATCGACGACCCGGCCGTCATCGGGGTTCTTGCCGCGGGTCAGCAGCCCCCGGCGCTGGGCGCGGTCGACGAGGCCGGACATCGTGGACTTGTCCAGGCCCAGGTAGACGGCCAGGTCGGTCATGCGGGCGCGGCGGTCGCGGAGGATGCCGAGCACCCGTAGCTGGGTGAGCGACAGATCGTGCTCGCCGCCGATGCGGGTCAGCACGCCCGCCACCTCGAAGGTGGTCCGGACGAGCGAGTCCAGGACATCGTCGGCGCTGGTCATGCCGTCATGCTAGTTGGGCATGGTTGGCAATGCCAATGACCCGGCGGTCACCCGCTCCGGTACGCCCGGAGGAACGCCCGTACTCCCTCGACGATGAGCGGCTGGACACGGGCGTCCCCCGCGGCGTTCGCGGAACCGAGCCTGTTGATCGCGACCCCGAAGGTCAGCGCGATGAAGTGGTCGGCTGCGAGCCGCGCGTCGGAGACTTCGAGCAGCCCGGCCCGGGCGAGGGCGGCGAACCGCTCACCGAGGGCCTCGTCGGGCGCGCTGGCCATGGCGTGTTCGTCCCGGCGCGGCAGGTGGCCGGATTCGGCCTGGACCAGCCGTTGCAGCGTGGCGTGCTCCGCCGAGTTGAGCATGTCGGTCGCGATCCTCATGGAGAACGTTATGAGGGCGTCCTCCAGCTCGGCGGGCTCGGTGAGATCGGCGAGCGTGTCGTCGAGGGTGCGCCGGATCGTGGCCACCAGTGACTGGTCGACGGCTTCGACGACGGCGCGCAGCAAGGTCTGCTTGTCGCCGAAGTAGTCGTAGACCGTTCGCGTCGACACCTTGGCCAGGGCGGCGACCGCGTCGACGCTCGACCGGTCGAAGCCGTTGGTGAGGAACAGCTCCTGGGCCGCGGTGAGGATGGCGGTCCGCTTCTGCGCGGAACCCGCACGCAGCGTCTTCTCGGTCGGCATGAAAAGAATCTTACCGGAACTACACCGCGCGCTGTAGCCAACTACAGTACATCGTGTACTGTAGTCCGCAGGCACGAATCGCCCCCCGTGCGGCACGAAGCGATACAGAAATCCCGATTCGCATACGCGTCTACGCACGATTTCGACCGAGGGAGCCAGCAGTGGCAAAGCAGCAGGTGGAGCACGAACCCGCCGAAACGACCGATTCCACCATCCGGGCGGGTGAGCTGGAAGTCGGGTACATCGACAGCGGCAGTGGGGTGCCGCTCGTCCTCGTTCATGGCGGCGAGAGCGACCGCACCCAGTACGCGACACTCCGCGCGCACCTCGGCGCGGGCATCCGGGCGATCTCCTACGATCAGCGCGATTCGGGGATCACCGTGAACCCGCCGCTTCCGTACACGCTGGGTGACCTCGCCGATGACCTCGTCGCGCTGCTGGACGCGCTGGGGCTCGAACGTGCGCACCTGCTGGGCACCTCCTTCGGCGGCACCATCGCGCAGCACGCCGCACTCCGGCATCCCGATCGGGTCGCCTCCCTCATCCTGGTCGCCACCACGCCGAGCTTCGCGCTGTGTCCCACGACGGTCAACGAGCTGTTCGACATGCCCCACGACGACCGGCAGAAAGCGGTCAGGGACTTCTTCGTCACGCCCAAGGGCCAGGCCGAGCTCCACACCCGGGCCGCCCAGACGCTTGTCTACCGTGACCCCGACAAGACCGGCCGCCGCCACGATGCCGCCCGGGAGCACGAGGTCAGGGACCGCCTCGGGGAGATCACCACACCCACCCTGATCGTCCACGGCACGGCGGACCTGCTGGCGCCCTACACCGGCGCCCTCCTGATGAAGGAGCGGATTCCGAACGCCGAACTGCGTTCGATCGAGGATGGGCGCCACGCGATCGCGATGGAGTTCGCGCCCACGATCGGCCCTTGGGTGCGCGAGTTCCTCGGAGTGACGGCAGCATGAGCGGCACGCGCACGCCCGCGTCCAGCGGGCTCAGCGGCCATGAGTGACGCCGGCCGCGAGGTGGCGAAGCGGATGGCCGAGGCGGCCCTGGCGTGGCTGGACTCCCTGGACGCCGACCAGCGCGCGGTGGCGGTCGGACCGCCGCCAGGCGCCGGCGACGCGGCCGAGGCCGAACGCACCCGCTGGTTCTACACGCCCACCGACCACGGCGGTCTCACCTTCCACCAGCAGCGCCCCGCCCAGCACCGGCTGGTGATGCGGCTGGTCGCGACCGGGCTGTCCGAAGCCGGGTACACCACCGTGGCCACCGTGCTCGGCCTGGAGAACGTACTCGATCACGTCGAGGGGTTCTCGGTGAACTGGGGGCGGGAACGCACCCGCGACCCCGGCATGTACTACCTGCGGGTCTTCGGCGAGCCCGGCGGGCCGCAGCCGTGGGGATGGCGGTTCGGCGGCCACCACGTCTCGCTCAACAACCTCGTGGTGGACGGGCGCGTCGCCGCCACCACGCCGTGCTTCCTGGGCGCCGACCCGGCCGCGTCACCGCTGCTGGGCGGTGCGACACTGCGCCCACTGGGGACGGCCGAGGACCTGGCCCGCGAGCTGGTCCGCTCCCTGCGCCCCGAGCTCGCCGCCCGCGCGGTGCTGCTGGCGCGCGCCCCGGACGACATCGTGGCGGGCAACAGCGCCCAGGTCGGCGACCGCGTGGTGCGCCGCAGCGAGCTCTGGCGCCCCGGTACGCACATCCCGGACCGTGCCGAGCACCCGGCCACCGGCCTCTACGGTGCGAACCATCGGGCGCTGGTCCTCACCCCGACGCCCAAGGGCGTGCCGGGCGCCGAGCTCGACGCCGCGCAGCGGGAACTGCTGCGCGCGCTGCTCGGCACCTACCTCGACCGCGTCCCGGACGGGGTGTCCCCGCTGCGTCGCTACGACGACCCGGCGGCGCTGGACGCCGTACATCTCGCCTGGGCCGGCTCCACCACGGCGGGCGAGCCGCACTACTACCGCCTGCAGGGCCCGCGGCTGCTCGTCGAGTGGACCAACATCCACCGCGGCGTCAACCACGCCCACGCCGTGTGGCGGGACCCGGAGACGGACTTCGGCGGCGACGTCCTCGCCGCCCACCACGCCGCCGACCACGTGCCATAGAACGGAATGTGAAAGACATGGCCGGTCAACAACCATCATCGACCGACGCCCTCCCCCACAAGACCCGCCCCACGCTGCGCGGATCCTTCGGCATGTGCGCGTCGACGCACTGGCTGGCCTCCGCGACGGCCCAGTCCGTACTGGAGCGGGGTGGGAACGCGTTCGACGCGGCGACGGCCGGTGCCTTCGTGCTGCACGTGGCCGAACCCCACCTCAACGGGCCGGGCGGTGATCTCGTCGCCGTGCTGGCGACCGCGGCGGACCCGTCCCCGCTCGTGCTGGCGGGACAGGGCCACGCTCCGCGGGGAGCCACGATCGAGCATTTCCGGGCCGAAGGGCTGGACCACGTCCCGGGCGCGGGTGCCCTGGCCGCCGCGGTCCCGGGCGCCGTCGACTCCTGGCTCTGGCTGCTCGCCGAGTTCGGCACGTGGGAGCTCGCCGACATCCTGGCCTACGCGATCCACTACGCGGAGCACGGCGTTCCGGTCGTCCCCCAGTTGGCGCGCGTCCTGGCCACGGTCGAGGATCTCTTCCGCACGCACTGGCCGACGTCCTACGCGCAGTGGATGCCCGGAGGACGGGTCCCGCAGCCGCATACGACTCTCGTCAACCTCGCCTACGCCCGGACCCTGCGCCGGCTGAGCACCACAGGGGGCGGCGAGACGCGAACCGCACGGATCGACGCCGCGCGGCGCGCCTGGCGAACCGGGTTCGTGGCAACCGCCGTGGCGGAGTTCGCGGCCGAGCCGCATCGGCATTCCTCGGGCGGGGACCACGCCGGGGTGATCACCGCCGCTGACTTCGCCGACTTCCTGCCGTCCCTGGAGCCCGCGGTCACGGCGGAGTTCCGGGGGGTCACGGTGGCGAAGGCGGGCCTGTGGTCCCAGGGTCCTGTGCTGCTGCAGGCCCTCACCATGCTCGACCACTTCGACGACGAACAGATCGACCCGTCGACCGCTCAGGGAATCCACACCATCGCCGAGGCTCTGAAGCTGGCCATGGCCGACCGGGAGGCGTTCTACGGGCATCTGGATCCGGCGGACGCGAAGGCCGTGGTGTCCCGCCTGCTGTCCCCTCGATACAGCAAGGAGCGCGCCGGGCTGATCGGCGCGGTCGCGTCGACCGCGTTCCGGCCCGGCGACATCGGCGTCACACCGTTCACGCCACCGCTCGTCACCCGTCAGCACGCCGTCCAGGCCGACGGTGTGGGAGAGCCCACCGTGCAGCAGACCGGGGAGACCCGGGGCGACACCTGCCACATCGACGTCGTCGACCGCTGGGGCAACATGATCTCCGCCACGCCGTCGGGAGGGTGGCTCCAGTCCTCCCCCACCGTGCCGGATCTCGGCTTCGCGCTGGGCACCCGGCTCCAGATGACCTGGCTGGACCCGGCCGCCCCCTCCCGGCTGGCGCCGGGGCGGCGGCCTCGTACGACGCTGACCCCGACGCTGCTGCTGCGCGACGGCAGTCCCGTGGCCGCGCTCGGCACGCCGGGGGGTGACCAGCAGGACCAGTGGCAACTGATCTACCTGGTACGCACACTCGCTCTCGGTATGGATCCGCAGGAGGCGATCGACGCACCCGCGTTCCACACCACCGCGCTACCGAGCTCCTTCTGGCCGCGGACCTGGACGCCGGGAGGGTTGGTGATCGAGGAACGAGCGGACGAGGCGGTCATCGACGAGCTGCGCGAACGCGGCCACGACGTGACCGTCTCCGGGCCCTGGAGCCAGGGCCGGCTGTCGGTCGTCACACGTGATCCGGACAGCGGCGTCCTCCAGGCGGCGGCGAACCCGCGCGGCGCCCAGGGTTACGCGGCAGGACGATGAACGGCATTTCGTACGGCACCCGCACCCGCCTTGTGCGATGGCGTGTCACGCCGGTGGGTCTGATGCTCGCCCTCACCTTCGCGACGGGCGTCGTCGACGCTGTCGGATATCTGCGCCTGGACCAGGTGTTCGCGGGCAACATGACGGGCAACGTGGTCATCCTCGGCATGGCGGCCACGGGCGGGACGGGGCTGCCCGTGCTCGGTCCGGTCATGGCGCTGGTGTTCTTTCTCGTCGGCGCGGCCGTGGCCGGGCGGGTGCTGCGCACCGCCCTCCCGGGCTGGAGCCGCCGGTGCACGGGACTGCTGGGCGGCGTCGGACTGGTCCTGGCCGCCACGGCGCTCGGCCTGGCCGTGACCGGGATGGGCGCCCCCGCCGCCCGCGTGTCGATGGCCTCGTCGCTCGCCCTGGCCATGGGGGTGCAGGCGGCGACGGCCCGCCACCTGGGGGTGAAGGACGTCACCACCGTGGTCGTCACCTCCACGCTGACCGGTCTCGCGGCGGACTCCCGGCTGGGAGCGGCGCGCGGTCAAGGGGCCCTGCGCCGAGGCGCGGCCGTGACGCTCATCATCGTCGGAGCGGCCACCGGCGCGGCGCTGTGCCAGGTGCACGCAGGTCTCGCGGTGCTGGCGGCGGCGTTCGTCGTGCTGGCCGTGACCGGCCTCGGCCATTTGTCCACCCGCTCCGTGGCGGCGGCCACGGCTGGATCGACCACATCCCCGACGAGCAGGTCCTTGACCCCGGCCATGGCGCCGGCCTCGGCCACGGAACCGACCCGACCGCCCTCGGCTTCGGCGCGATGACGCCGCCCGCCGACGACGAGTACCGCATGCCCGACACCGCCGGCCTGACGGCGCTCGCGGCATGCGTACTCCCCGCAAGGCGGCAGCGCTACGCGCGCGGCCGACCCCGCACCAGCACGGCAACGAGGAAAGGACGTCCATGACCACACCATCCCTGGCTCCCCCGGTCCGCATCGGGAAGGCCGCTGTGGGGGCTCTCGGCATGCTGGCCGCCGCAACCGGCGTCCTGGAAGCGGTGGTGTCACCGACGCTCCCGCTGTTGCAGCGCGAATTGTCGATAAGTCGCGCCGAAGGGGCGCTCCTCAGCATCGCGATGCTCATCACCGGCGCCATCTTCGCGCCCATCGCGGGCAATCTCGGCGACCGTCACGGCGGGAAATGGGTCATCACCCGGCTGATGACGGTGGTCGTGGCCGGTGGTCTGGTGTCCGCCGTGGCACCGAACCTGCCGGTGATGCTGCTCGGTCAGGTGCTGCAGGGCGCGATGGTGGGCGCGATGCCCCTCTCGTTCATCCTGGTACGCAAGTATCTCCCACCGGGCGAGTCCGGGGTGGCCATCGGGGTGGTCAGCGGGCTGTTCCTGGGCGGCGGCATGCTGGGCACGCTGATAGCCGGGCCCATCGCGGAAGGGCTGTCCCGGCACTGGATGTTCGCGATACCGACGTTCGCGATCATCGTGGCGACCCTGTTCGTGCACCGGCTGATGCCGAACGATCCGCCGGCCCGGACCGGCGCGAAGATGGACTGGCCCGGCCTGGTTCTCCTGAGCGGCATTCTGCTGACGCTCATGTTCGTGCTCGCGATGGTGCCCGACGCCGGCGGCCAGCCACTCGTGTTCGGCGCCGTCGTCGTGTTCCTGGCCGCCCTCGTGGCCGGGTGGGTCTCCGTGGAACGCCGGTCACCCACGCCGATGGTCGATCTGCGGATGCTCGCCAAGCCGGCGATCTGGAGC
The DNA here is from genome assembly GCF_035920485.1 of Nonomuraea glycinis. Classification (GTDB taxonomy): domain Bacteria; phylum Actinomycetota; class Actinomycetes; order Streptosporangiales; family Streptosporangiaceae; genus Nonomuraea; species Nonomuraea glycinis. Next base: position 3,309,413 of record NZ_CP109166.1, on the reverse strand, counting down.
TCGTACGCGATCACGTTCGCCGTCTGCTTGGGCACCTCGTCGTCGATGTTCCTCGTTCCGCAGCTGTTCGAGGTGCCCGCCGAAGCGTACGGTTTCGGGGCCAGCGCCACCGACATCGGGCGGTACCTGTTGCCCGGGGCCGTCGCGGCGGCGATCAGCGGGCCGCTCAGCGGGGTCCTGGCGCGGCGCTTCGGTGCGAGTGCCGTGGTCGCCACCGGAATCGGCTTCCTGGCGGCCACGTTGGTCGCCATGGCGTTCATCCACACCGAGGTCTGGCACCTGGTCATCGGCAAGGTGCTGGTCGCTCTGGCCAGTGGCATCTGCGTCACGGCGATGGTCGTCAAGACCGCCACCTCTGTCGATCACGGCGAAACCGGCACCGCGACCAGCCTGGTCCTGGTGATCCGCGTGATCGCCTACGCCGCGGGCGCACAGCTCGGCGGTGCCTTCCTCACCGCCGCGACCCCTGCCGGGTCGAACATTCCGGCCGAATCGGCCTTCATCACCGTTTTCGTCATCGCCGGCGTCGTCACGGCGCTGTCCCTGCTTGCCGTCCGTACCCTGAGCAAAGGAGTCAAGGAATGACGATCTCTACCACGCCGAAGCGCAAGGTCCTGATCTCCGGGGCCAGCATCGCGGGTCCTGCCCTCGCGTTCTGGCTGAACCGCCACGGCTTCGAAGTCACGGTGGTGGAGAAGGCGGGCGCGCTTCGTGCCGGTGGCTATCCCATCGACGTACGCGGCACCGCGCTGAAGGTCGTCGAGAGGATGGGAATCCTGCCGCGACTGCAGGAGGCGCACATCGACCTGCGCCGGATCACCTTCCTCGACGCGGACGGCAGCGAGGTGGTCTCGGTCAGCCCGTACGCCGTCACCGGCGGGGTCGCGGGACGGGACCTGGAGGTGCGGCGCGGGGATCTGAGCGAAGCTCTGTACGCGGCGGTCCGTGACGACGTGGAGTTCATGTTCGACGACTCCATCGACACCCTCGACCAGTCCGGCCACGGGGTCGATGTCACCTTCCACGGGGGCGGCAGGCGTACGTTCGACATGGTGTTCGGGGCGGACGGCATGCACTCACGTACGCGCGAGATGCTGTTCGGCCCCGAAGAGCAGTTCCACCGCTACCTCGGGTACTGCTTCGCCGTGTTCACCATGCCCAACACCTTCGGGCTCGCCAACGAGACCGTGATGTGGAGCACCCCGGGCAGGGCCGCGGCGTTCTACGCCGTGGGGGACGACGACGAGGTGCACGCCTTCCTGAACTTCGCCCACCCCCAGCCGCCGTTCGACGCGTTCCCTAACGCGGAAGCCCAGCGGGATCTGGTCGCCACGGTCTTCGCCGATGCGGGATGGGAGGTCCCGGGCATGCTGGCCGCCCTGCGCGACACCGATGACCTGTTCTTCGACGCGGTCAGCCAGATCCGCATGCCCCGCTGGTCCAGCGGCCGGGTCGCGCTGGTGGGCGACGCCGCGCACGCGCCCTCGTTCCTCACCGGGCAGGGCACCAGCCTCGCGCTCGTCGGCGCGTACATGCTCGCCCATTCCCTGGCCGGCGGGGACCACGCCGCGGGCTTCGCCGCCTACGAACGCGACACCCGCGAGTTCGTGACCGTGAACCAGGGGCTGGTCGGCGAGGGCAGCGCCAGCCTGTTCCCGACCACCGCCGAGGCCCTGGAGCAGCGCAACAACAGGCTGCGCAAGCTCAGCGTCATGCCCGCCGCGGAGGGACGACCGGCCCATTCGGCCCTCACCCTGCCCGCCCTCATGTCCATGACCTGAGCGCGGCGCTCAGATGGTCGTCTCATTCAAGTCATTCAAGAATGGAGTCCTACTGTGTTCATCCATGCGGCGACGGACAGCGTGTCCATCGCTTCGAGCTGGGATCGGTCAGCAGCGGAGGAGATCCGCCGGCTGGGGGAGGTGCCGGCCGCCAACGTCGGCGACGCGCTGCAGCGGATGACCGTCATGGACGGCGGCATCCGGCTGTTCACCGGGCACACCGCGCTGCTGGGGAACGCCCTGACGGTGGACGTGCGGTCGGGTGACAACCTGGCCATCCACCGGGCGCTCGACGAAGCCCGGCCGGGCGACGTCCTGGTCGTCAACGGACACGGGGACCTGACCCGGGCGCTGATCGGCGACCTCATCGGCGAGATCATGGTGAATGCGGGGGTCACCGGCGCGGTGGTCGACGGCGCCGTCCGCGACGTACAGGCGCTGTCCGAGATGGGGCTCGCTGTCTACGCGCGGGCGGTCACCCCCGCCGGGCCTTTCAAGGACGGGCCCGGCGCCGTCGGCGTGCCGGTGGCGGTCGGCGGCCTGGTCGTGGCGCCGGGTGACGTGCTCGTCGGTGACGCCGACGGCGTCGTCGTCGTGCCACGGCTGCGCGTGCGGGAGGTCGTGGACGCGGTCGACGGGATCGTCGAGAAGGAGGAGACGCTGCGGCGGCGCATCCTCGCCGCGCGCTCCGGCCATGCGGCGGCGGCCCGATGACCGCCTTCCGGATCGAGGAGCTGCGCCGCCTCTCACGGCGCCCGGCCCTGGCCCCGGCCCCGCCGGGGGCCGTCTCCCTCGCCATGGGCGAGCCGGACTTCCCGACGCCGACGCCGGTGATCGAGGCCGCCGTGGCCGCCTTGCGCGCGGGGCACACCCACTACGCCGACCAGAAGGGCCTGCGGCAGCTGCGCGCCGCGCTCGCGTCCAGGTTGCCGGCGCACCCCGGCCGTACGTGGACCGCGGACGACGTCGTGATCACCCACGGCGCCACCGCCGCGCTGGCGGCCGTCGTGCTCGCGATGGTCGGCCCCGGCGACCGCGTGGTCATCCCGGAGCCCGCCTACTCGCTGTACGCCGACCTGGTCGTCCTGGCCGGGGGCACCGTGGACTTCGTCCCGCTCGCCCCCGATCTGCACTGGGACCTCGACGCGCTGGCCGCCGCGCTTCCCGGCGCCAGGATGATGATCTTCTCGAATCCCTCGAACCCGACCGGGATCGTGCACCGCGAGCAGGAGCTCCAGGCCCTCGGGAAGCTCCTCGACGGCTCCGACGTCCTGGTCGTCAGCGATGAGGCGTACCACCGGCTGGTCTACCCGGGGCATGCGCTGACCTCGGCGCTGGAGATCGAATCGCTGCGCGACCGGACGGTGTACGTACAGACGTTCTCCAAGACGTACGCGATGACCGGCTGGCGGGTGGGGTACCTGACCGGGCCGCGCGAGGTGGTGGACGCGGCCGCCCACGTGCACCGGACCTCCAACGGCTCGTTGAACACGGCGGTCCAGTACGCGGCCCTCGCCGCCCTTGAGCTGCCGGACGGCGTCGTGGATGCCATGGTCGGCACATATGGGCAGCGTCGCGAGCTCGTGGTCGCGCACCTGTCCGGCATTCCGGGCCTGCACCTGGTTCCGCCGGAGGGGGCGTTCTACGGGTTCCTCCGCTACGACGCCGACCTGCCCTCGGAGGCGGTCGCCCGCGAGCTCGCCGAGCGGAAGGTGATGGTCCGGGCCGGCGCCGAGTACGGGCCCTCGGGCGAGGGGCACATCCGGATCTCGTTCGCGGCCTCGGAGGACGACCTGCGGACCGGGCTGACCCGCATCGTCCGCCACCTCGGCGCTGGGAGATCCTGACGGAAGCCGTCGGCGAGCCTGGCCGGGAGGCGCCCGGCCGGGGCCGGGAGGCGCCCGGCCGGCTCACCTAGGCGACGTCGGGGCGGGTCATCAGCGGCGACCGTAGATGCAGCTCCAGGCTGGGGCCGGTCAGGGGCACGGTGGTCCACGTCGCCACCGCTGTCCCCGCGTCGGCGTCGAGCACCAGCCGGACCCGGTGCGGGGTGGTGATGACGTACAGGTCCGCGACGAACGTGTCGCCCTGCCAGGCGCCGGTGGCGACGACCGGGCGGCCGAGCGGCGAGCTTTCCCGCCAGTCGCCGTGGCCGACGGCGAGCTTGAGCGACGACCCGAGTCGCAGGCGCCATCCGCCGTCCACCGGCTCGACGGCCACCGTGGTTCCGTCGGGCAGGGCCGAACCCTCGGCGGAGGCGTCGATCCTCGCCGTACCGGAGCGGGAAGGGGCCGCCGAACCCGGCACCGGCACGAGGGACAGCCGCCGCAGCCGATCGGCGAGGATCTCGTCGTCCTGGGGACTTCCCGCGTCATCCAGGCCGGGCAGGAGGCAGTCCCAGAAGGCCCCGGGCAGCTCGTGCGTCTGCTCGATATTGGCGGTCACCACGATCACGAGATCATGGGACGGTACGACCAAGCAGTGCTGGCCGAAAGCGCCGTTACCGTGGTAGCCGTGACGTGACATCCAGAACTGGTAGCCGTACCCGCAGAGAAAGTCGGGGCCGGCCGAGTCGTCCTCGAGTTGCCGGGTCTCGATGTGGCGTTCGGTCGCGAGCTCCACCCATGCGCGCGGGACGAGCCGGCGGTCGCCCCACCTGCCGCCGCGCAGCAGCAGCTCGCCGAACGCGGCGACGGCCTCGGTCGTGAGGTGCAGCCCGTGGAATCCGAAGGCGGCACCGCTCGCCACCCGATCCCATTCGGCGTGCTCGATGCCCATCGGCCGGAACAGCCGCTCGTCGAGCAGCTCCGGCAGGCCGCGGCCGGTGACCCGTTCCACCATCCGGGCCAGGACGTACGTGGTCGCGTTGTCGTAGGTGTGCAGGCTTCCCTCAGGCTCGGGGAACGGTACGCGCAGGAAGCCCTTCACCAGGTCGTCCGGTTCCATCTCCCAGGCCTCGGCGAGGCTGTCCGTGCCGTGCCCGGCCGTCATGGACAGCAGGTGGTGCACGGTGATGCGGCGTCCCTGCTCGGAGATGTCGGCCGGAACGTGCTCGGGCAACACGTCCGCCACCCGGTCGTCCAGCGAGAGCAGCCCGTCGGCGATCACGAGCCCCACCGCGACCGAGGTGAACGACTTGGTCAGCGAGTAGAGCAGATGCGGGCGCTCGGCCGAGTACGGCGCCCACCAGCCTTCGGCCACCACGTGACCGTGCCGGACGACCATGAGGGAGTGGAGCTCGACGGACTGCGCTTCGAGCCGGTCCAGCAAGGCGGCGATCGAGCGGGCCGAGACCCCCGAAGCCGCCGGTGTCGAGCGCGGTAGCAAGGGCAACTGAGAGGGCATGGCGGCACCCTAACAAGGCGAACTGCCCGGCTTCACCGGGATTTTCGTCAGGCGCGGCGATGAGTGGACCGGCGGGAGCTCGGCGCGGTGGGGGTGGGTGGGCCCGCTGGAGCTCGGCGCGGTGGGTGGGTGGGTGGGCCCGCTGGAGCTCGGCGGCGAGGACCCTCCGGCTCGCGGGCCCGGCCCACCACGCGGTCAGCGGATGGTGTAGCCGCCGTCCACGACGATGTCCGCGCCGTTGATCATGTCGGCGCCGTCCGAGGCGAGGAACAGCGCCGTCGCGGCGATCTCCCCCGGGTACGCGAAGCGGCCGGTGGGGATCTGAGCCTTCAGCGCGTCGCCCTTGGGGCCGGCCCACGCCTTGCGGCCCAGGTCGGTGAGGACGACGGTCGGGGAGAGCGTGTTGACGGTCACGCCCCGGCCGGCCCATTCGGAGGCGAGCACCTTCGACAGGCCGACCACGCCGAACTTGGAGGCGCAGTACGCCACGTGCTCGTCCAGCGCGACCGTGGCCGCCTGGGACGCCAGGTTGATGATCTTCCCGCCGCCGGCGTCGAGCATGTGCCGGCCAACCTCCTGGCACACCAGGAAGGTGCCCTTCAGGTTGATCGCGATCGTCCGGTCGAACGCGCTGACCTCCAGGTCCTCGGCCGGGGCCAGGATCGCGACGCCCGCGCTGTTCACCAGGATGTCGATCCGGCCGAACGCCTCCAGGACCGCGCCGACCGCCTCCCGCACGGCGGCGGGGTCGGACACGTCACAGGCGAACCCGGCGTGCGTCTCCCCCAGCTCGGCCGCCTTCTTCCTGGCCGCCTCGCCGTCGATGTCGACCACGGCGACCCGGGCGCCCTTCGCCGCGTACGTGTCCGCGATCGCCGCGCCGATCCCCGACGCGCCGCCGGTCACCAGCGCCACCTTGCCGGTGAGCCCGAAGCTCAGATCGGGTGCCTTCTCCGCTGCCGTCATGTCCTCTACTCCTCGCCGTCGATCTGGGCGCTCGTCCGGGAGCGCGGTTCGGTGCTCAGCAGGGCCGTACGCACCAGCTCCTCACCCTGCCGCAAGGTCTCCGCCTGGTCGGCCTGGTCGCGCCCGGCCTCGTAGTTCGACAGGGTCCGTACCTTGGCCGCGGAGCTGGAGTTCTGGTCGAAGCGATAGTCGAGCCATTCGGCGGCCAGGCGGCGGGCCAGCTCCAGGCCGACGACGCGCTGCCCGAAGCACAGGATCTGGGCGTTGTTGCTCAGCACGGACCGCTCGACGGAGAAGCTGTCGTGGGCCGTCACCGCGCGAATCCCCGGCACCTTGTTGGCACTGATCGCGACCCCCAGTCCGGTGCCGCACACCAGCAGCGCGCGGTCCGCCTCGCCGGCGGCCACCATCCGCGCCGCCATGACCGCGATGTGCGGATACGGCGTCGTCTCCTCGGCCCCTACCCCGATGTCGACGACCTTCTCCACCCGGTCGTCGTCCTCCAGGTCGGCCCGCAGGACGTTCTTGTACTCCAGACCGGCGTCGTCGCAACCGACGATGATCCGCCACTTGTGATCCATGGCCCCCCATCCCTTCCTGACATGCGATTCAGCGGGCGTGCGACAGCACGCCCGCGACAGCGTGGGCGCACAGGGCGAGAGAGGTCGCCCCCGCGTCCGGAGTGCCGACGCTGCGTTCGGCGAGCGGGCGCGCCCGGCCGACCCGTGGGCGCAGCTCCGCGGTCGCGCGGGCCGCGGCCTCGCACACCTCGGCGGCCTCGCGCCAGGCGGCGGCGAGCTCCGTCCCGCCCCGGACCCGCTCGGCGAGCGCGTCGGCGAACGGCGCGAACGCGTCGATCATGGTCTTGTCCCCCGGCCGCGCGCCGCCGAGGCGCTGGAGCGCGTCCAGCCCGGCCCGTACGGCGTCCGTCACGTCGGCGCCCGCGATCTCGTCGCGGTCGTCGCCCAGCCGCTCGCCGATGGCGCAGAGCGCGGCGCCCCACAGGACGCCGGACGTGCCGCCCGCCTTGGCGGCCCACGCCTCGCCCGCCGCGACCAGGACCGACCGCGCGCCGGCCCCGGCGCCGGCCGCGTCCCGGGCGGCGGCGAGCGCCGCGGCCGAGCCCTTGACCATGCCCCGTCCGTGGTCGCCGTCGCCGGCGACCGCGTCGATCCGGCCCAGCTCCACCTCGGCCTCGGCCATGGCCGTCGCGACGGCTTCCAGCCCTTCGACGACGACCCGGCCGCAGGCGCGCGACCCCGGCCTGCTCGGGCTGACCGCCGCGACGGCCTCCCCCTGCGCGGACGACTGCGCGGACGACTGCGCCGACGACTGCGCGGACGCGGTACGGGTCGGCGCCGCCGTACGCGGCTCGACCCGCCCCCTCCGGTACGCCGGCGTGTCCGCGGGGGCGCACCACAGCCGCTCCAGCTCCTCATCGAGGAAGACCAGGGTCAGCGAGCACCCGGCCATGTCCAGGCTGGTCACCAGCTCGCCCACCTCCGGGGCGACGACCTCGAGCCCTTCTTCGGCCAGGAGCGCGGCCACGGTGCGCCAGACGACGAACAGCTCCTCGTACTTGGTGGTGCCGAGGCCGTTCAGGATCGCGGCGACCCTGGCGCCGGACCCGGCGGGCTTCTCCGCCAGGACGCCGGACACCAGCCGCCGCGCCAGGTCCGCCGCCCGCGGCAGCTCGTCCTCGCCCACCCCCGGCTCGCCGTGGATGCCCAGGCCGACGCCCATCCGCCCCGGGGGGACGGTGAACAGCGGCTCGGCCCCGCCGGGCATGGTGCACCCGCCGAAGGCGACCCCCAGGGTGCGGGTGCGGTCGTTGGCGTGCCGGGCGACCCGTTCGACCGCGTCCAGGTCGTAGCCCGCCTCGGCGGCGGCGCCCGCGACCTTGAACACGACGAAGTCGCCGGCGATCCCCCGGCGGGCGTGGACGTCCGACGGCGGCGCGCTGGCGATGTCGTCGGTGACGAACACGACCCGGGTGTCGATGCCCTCCTGGCACAGCCGCTGCTGGGCCAGGGTGAAGTTCATGACGTCGCCGGCGTAGTTGCCGGTGGAGAAGATCAGGCCGGCGTCGCTCGCCGCCGCCTTGCCCACCGAGTACGCGTCCTGCGCCGACGGGGAGGTGAAGATGTTGCCGACGACGGCGCCGTCGGCGAACCCGGGCCCGACCACGCCGCAGAAGGCGGGGTAGTGCCCGGAACCGCCGCCGACCACGACCGCGACCTTGCCCGGCGGCGTCTCGGTGGCCCGTACGACACCGCCAGGCACTCCCGCGACGCTGCCCCGGTGAACGTCCAGGAAGCCGGCGAGCATGTCCTCGGTGAAGGCGCTGGGATCGTCGTACAGACGAGTCATGATGGTTGTCCCTTCGGTCGCCAGGTCAGCGCTGCGGGTTGATCACCGATTTGACGGCGAGGGGGTCGCGCTCGGCGGCGAGCAGGGCGGCCTCCGAGTCGGCCAGTGCGAAGTGGCCGGTGACGAGGGCGTCCACGTCGACCCGCCCGGACGCGGCGAGCGCGATGGCGGTCGGCCAGGTGTTCGCGTAGCGGAACGTGCCGGTGATCTCGATCTCGCGGCTCTGGATGTGGGTGAGCGGCAGCGGCAGCCCGTCGTCGCCCATCCCCACCAGCACCGCGCGGCCCGCCCTGGCCAGGGTGCGGATGCCGTCGCCGGTGGCGCCGGGGTGGCCGGAGCACTCCAGCAGCACGGTGGGTTCGAAGCCCGCATCGCGCAGCGAGGTGTCGCCGACGTTGACGGTCGCGGTCGCGCCCAGGTCCGCGGCGAGCTTGAGGCGGTGCGGGTTGAGGTCGGCGACGACGATCTCGGTGGCGCCGAACGCGCGGGCGCACTGGGTGGCGACCAGCCCGATCGGGCCGGCGCCGGTGATCAGGACCCGGCTGCCCGCGCTGACCTGCCCCTTGCGGTTGGCCCAGACGCCGACGGACAGCGGTTCGAGCAGCGCCGCCGCGTCGTCCGAGATCGTGTCCGGCACCGGATGCGCGAACGCGGCGTGCACGGTGACGAACTCGGCGAGAGAGCCGTCGTACGGCGGCGTGGCGAAGAACCGCATGTCCGGGCAGAGGTTGTAGCGCCCGGCGAGGCACTCGGCGCAGGTCAGGTCGGGCACGCCCGGCTCGACGGAGACCCGCTGGCCGACCCGGGAGGCGTCCACGCCGGCGCCCACGCCGACGATGACGCCCCCGGACTCGTGGCCGAGCACCATGGGCTGTTCCACCACGAAGTCGCCGATCCGGCCGTGCTGGTAGTAGTGCACGTCGGAGCCGCAGACTCCCACCGCCGTGATCCGCACCAGCACCTCGTTGGGCGCCGGTTCCGGTACGGGGCGCTCCTCGATGGCCAGCTGCTGGATTCCACGCAGGACCGCTGCCTGCATCGTGGTCATGATGTTCTCCTCGGCTCCATGCTGCTCGGGCTGGTACGGGGGGGTGCGGGCGGGCGCCCGCACCCCGCCTATCCGGCCAGTTCTTCGTTGGCGATGTCGCCGGTCTTGAGGTTGGCCTCGATCAGCGCGGGCAGCTGGCCCAGGAACTCGTCCTTCTTGGTGACGACGTGCTCCATGTAGGTGTCCACGTTCTCGGGGGTGACCTGGGGCATCAGGTAGACCGGGTTCTTGTTGACCTCTTCGCCCTTGGCGATCTTGGCCGCCACGGCGAGTCCGGTGGCCAGCTCGACGGTGCCGTGCTGGAGGTTGGTGCCGATGAAGTCACCGCTCTTGACGGCGTTCAGGCCGTCCTCGATGCCGTCGACCCCGACGATCGGGATCTTGACGCCGGCCTCGCGGGTCGCCTGGAGGGCGCCGAGGCCCATGTCGTCGTTCTCCGCGACGATGCCGTCGATCTTGCCGCCGAAGCTGGACAGCCAGTTCTTCATCTTGTTGACGGCCTCGTCGCGCTTCCAGTTGGCCGTGTCCTTGGCCAGGATCTTGATCCCGGGGTTCTTGGCCAGCACGTTCTCGATGCCCTTGGTACGGTCCAACTCGCCCGACTGGCCCAGGGGGCCCTGCAGGACGACGATGTTGCCCTTGCCGCCGAGCTTGTCGGCCATCATCTGCATTTCCTGCTCGCCGGCCTTGACGTCGTCGGGCAGCACGGTGCCGGCGAGGTCGCCGCTGGCGAGCCCGGCGTTCACGGCCAGGAAGGGGATGTTCTTCCCCTTGGCCGCGGCGACCTGCGGGCCGAGCGAGTCCGCCTGCACCGGCACGACCATGATCGCGTCGACGCCGGCGTTGATGAACTGGTCGACCTGGTTGGCCTGCGTGGCGACGTCCAGGTTGGCCGAGTTCCACAGGACTTCGATGTCGTTCGCCTTGGCGTAGGCGTCGATGCCCGCCTTGCCGGCGGTGATGAAGGACGACATGTCGTAGACGCTGATGCCGACGCGGACGCCGCCCGCGTCCGACGCGCCGGCCTCACCGGTGTTGGCGCTGGTGTCGCCTGCTCCGCAAGCGGAGGTGGCCAGCATGGCCACGCTCACCGCCGCGGCGGCGAGTGCACTCTTGATGCGCATGGAAAGCTCCTTCGTACGGGGGGTTGTTCGCTGGGTGGAGGTGGGGGCCTGACCGTGGTCAGACCCTGCGTTTGGCCGACCAGACGTCGACGGTGACGGCGGCGACGATCAGGGTGCCCTTGATGACGCTCTGCCAGTAGGCGGGCACCAAGAGGATGTCCAGGCCGTTGTTGAGGGTCTGGATCAGGAACAGGCCGAGCGCGGTGCCGATGATGCTGCCCCGGCCGCCGAGCAGGCTGGCGCCGCCGATGACGACGGCGGCGATGGCGTCCAGTTCGTAGCCCTGGCCCAGGTTGGGCGGGCCGGAGATGACCCGGGAGGCGAGCATCACGCCGGACAGACCGGCGAGCAGGCCGCTCAGGGCGTAGACGCTGAACAGGATCCGGGTGGTCTTGACGCCCGCGATCTGCGCGGCGACGGGGTTGCCGCCCACCGCGTAGACGCGCATGCCGTACGAGGTCCGCTTCATGATCAGAGCCAGGGCGACGATGCCGACGATCATGACGATCACCGGGATCTGCAGGCCGAGGATCTGGTTGTTGGCGATCTCACCGAAGTTCTGCGGCAGGCCGTTGATCGGCGCGCCCTGGCCCACGACGTACGCCAGCCCGGATGCCGTGGTGAGCATGCCGAGTGTGGCGATGAAGGGCGGCACGTTCACCTTGGAGACCAGGAAGCCGTTGATCGCGCCGGCGGCGAGCCCGACGAGCATGGCGACCACGAGCGACAGCCACAGGCGTTCGGGATGGTCCTTGACCGTCGCCGCCGCCGCCATCGCGCTGAGCGCGATCACGCTGCCCACGGACAGGTCGATGCCGCCGGTGAGGATGACCAGCGTCTGGCCCAGCGCGATGAGGGCGAAGGGGGCCGCGGCGATGGCGATCGTCTGCAGGTTGTCCGGCGTGCCGAAGCGCGCGCTCCGGTAGCTGAAGTACGCGATGATCAGCAGCATCACCACGACCATGGCGTGGCGGATCAACTGGTCGCGGACCCACGGTCCGGTGGGGCGCCAGGCCAGGAGCCCCGCGGCCGTTCCTCGGTCCGGCGCTGACTCCTGCGGGGTCATCGGCCGTCCTCCTTGCTTGCTGTCGGGGTGGATTGGGGGTCCGGCTCGCTCGCCGTCGGGGTGGGCTGGAGGTCCGGGGGCGGTTGGCCGGCCGTACCGGGGCTCAGGCCCGCGGCCAGCCGGAAGATCGAGTCCTGGACGTGCGGCGAGGACAGGTCGTCGCGGCTCAGCTCGCCCGCGACCGCCCCGCCGCGCATGACGAGCGCGCGGTGCGCGAGGCTGAGGATCTCCGGCATGTCGGAGGAGGCCATGACCACGGCCATCCCGGAGGCCGCCAGCTCGGTGATGATGCGGTAGATCTCGCTGCGGGCGCCGACGTCCACGCCCCGGGTGGGCTCGTCAAGCAGCAGGACGTTCACGTGGCCGGTCAGCCAGCGCGCCAGGACCACCTTCTGCTGGTTGCCGCCGGACAGGGTGCCGACCTGCTGGGACAGGCCGCGGCTGCGCAGTTTGACCGAGTCCATCGCGGCGCCGACCTTCTTGGTGCGCTCGCGTTGCCGCAGCCAGCCGCCCAGGGTGAAGCCCGACAGGCGCGGCAGCGAGCCGTTGTCCAGCACGTTCATGGACAGCACGGCCCCGGCGCCCTTGCGGTCCTCGGGGACCAGGGCCATGCCGTGGGTGATCGCGGCGGCGGGGTTGTTGCGCTTGACCGGCTTGCCGGCGACGGTGACGGTGCCCTCGGTGCTCTTGCGTACACCGAAGATCGCCTCAAGCAGCTCGGTCCGGCCGGCGCCGACGAGCCCGGCCAGTCCCAGGATCTCGCCGCGGCGCACGGTCAGGTCCACCGGCCGCGCGTAGCCGCTGACGTGCAGCCCGCTGACCTTCAGGGCGACCTCGTCGCCCGGCGGGTGCAGCGTGGGGAAGAAGTCCTGCAGCTCGCGGCCGATCATCGCGTGCACGATGTCGTCGTCGCTGACCTCGCCGATCGGCTGGTCCAGGACCAGCCCGCCGTCACGCAGAACGACGACCCGGTCGGCCAGGGCGCGGATCTCCTCCATCTTGTGGGTGGTGTAGAGCATCGCCACGCCCTGCTCACGCAGCTTGGCCACCACGCCGTACAGGCGCTCGACCTCGCGCTCGGAGATGGCGGAGCTGGGCTCGTCCAGGAGCAGGACCTTCGCGCCGCCGGTCGTGCTCTTGGCGATCTCCACGAGCTGGCGCAGGCCGACCGGCAGCCGCCGCATCGTGGCCTGCGGATCGATCTCGACGCCGAAGACGTCCAGGATCTCGCGTGCCTTGCGGGCCATCGCGCGCCGGTCGAGCAGCCCGGCCCGGGTGCGGATCTCCCGCCCGATGAACAGGTTCTCGTACACCTTCATGTCCATGATCGGCGCGAGTTCCTGCGGGATGATCGCGACCCCCTGCCGGTGGGCCGCCTGCGGGTCCGCCTGGGGCAACGGCTCGCCGCCGACCAGGACCTGACCCCGGTCGGGCTTCACCTGACCGGACGCGATCTTCATCATCGTCGACTTGCCTGCGCCGTTCTCACCCGCCAGCGCGGTCACGGAACCGGCCGTGAGGGTCAAGGAGACGCCCTTCAGTACGGGCACGCCGCCAAATGCCTTGGCCAGGTCCCGGCACTCCAAAGCGACATCTTCCACGACTGATCTCCAGACCCCGGCCTCGCGGCTCGGTGTGCGGTAGGGCCCGTTCCTCGGACAGCGGCCGTCCAGGCTCCTGAGCGGAACCCCTTGTTTGTTGTTTCGTGTGAACATCACACGAAGCGACACCCCCACGTCAAGAGTACGTTGCCCATTCGTTACATCTGACAGAGCCTGCCGCGGCCGCCACATCACCCCGGCCGGGACCGCAAATCCCCTGGTGGAAAGGCCTTGTAGTCTCCTGGCGCATCATCTATCGTTCACACGCCGACAGGCGGATGCTGTCTTCAGCCGAAACCACCTGTGTGACAATTGACAAGATTGAACACCGAAGGAGACTGAGGCGGCATGGTCGTCAGGAGCACCGTCAATCTCGAGAGCAGACGTCAGGCGCTCGCCGACCTGCTCTCGTCCAGCGGCAGCCTGCGCATCGAGGACCTGGCCGCCCGCTTCGAGGTCAGCACCATGACGATCCGCCGGGATCTGCAGGCGCTGGAGGACGAGGGCCTGGTCCGCCGGGTGCGCGGCGGCGCGGTCAGCTCGGCGCAGCCCTTCGAGGCGCGCCGGACCCGGGCCGGGCGGGCGAAGGAGGAGATCGCGCGCAAGCTGACCAGCCTGGTGCCCTCAGGCGGGGTGGGGATCTGCATGGACGCCTCCTCCACGCTGTGCGTCCTCGCCGGTTCGATGCCCCGCTCGGAGAACCTGTCCGTGGTCACCGACGGCATCGAGACCTTCCTGGCCCTGACCCGCGACCCCCTCGTGCACGCCTATTTGACCGGCGGCCAGAAGGACCCCAACGCCGGCAGCCTCATCGGCCCGGTCGCCTCCCTGGCGCTGAAGCAGTTCTCCTTCGCGCGGGCGTTCCTGTCCGCCGCCGCGGTGGACCCGCACTTCGGCACCAGCGAGTTCAGCGCCGAGGAGTGCGAGATCAAGCGGCTCATGGCCGAGCTGTCGGACCACGTCGTCATGGCCGTGGACTCACAGAAGCTCGGCACCGGCGCCGCCGCCCGCTGCCTGCCCTGGGACGGCATCGACCTGATGGTCACCGAACTCGACGCCTCCGACGACCGTCTCGACCCCTACCGCGACCACGTCGAGCTCCTCTGACGCCCGCGGTCGCCGTGCGATTCGGGAGGCACCGGTAAGGAGACGCCCGCCGCACGGGCCGATCAGCCGGTGCAGGTGCCGCCGGGGTCGATGGCGTGGTTGATGCGCCGGGTGATCTCGGTGAGCTGGCGGAGCTGGGTCCTGGTCAGGGGATCGACGACCAGGGCGCGGACCGCCTCGACATGGCCGGGGGCACTGGCCACGACCTTGTCCCAGCCGTCGTCGGTCAGGACCGCCAGGGTGTAGCGGCCGTCGGCCGGATCGGGCGTGCGGCGCACCCAGCCGCGCTTCTCCAGCCGGGAGATCACATGGGACAGCCGCGACAGCGACCCGTCGGACATCTGGGCCAGCTCGCTCATGCGCAGGGTGCGCTCGGCACTCATCGACAGCCCGGACAGCACCTGATATTCGAAGTGGCTGATGCCCGCATCGCGCTGCAGTTGGGCGTCCAGGGCGGCCGGCAGCCGGACCATCGCGCTGACCAGGCCCAGCCAGGCCAGCTTCTCCTCCTCGGTCAGCCAGCGGGGCGATGGTGAGTCCATGCCCCCACGATATCTTGACGCGGCACGCTGGTTTACTTGACGCTTCAACTCAGCGTCCCTACATTGGACTTGAATCTTCAAGTTACTTATGGTGAGGAACCCCCCTGATGAACATCGCCCTGTGGATCGTCGCCGGCCTGCTCGCCCTCCTTTTCCTCGGCGCCGGTGCGATGAAGCTCACCCAGCCCAAGGCCAAGCTCGCCGCCTCCGGCCTGAGCTGGACCGAGGACTTCTCCGACAACACCGTCAAGGCGATCGGCGGCCTGGAGGCGCTGGCCGGGCTCGGGCTGATCCTTCCCGCGGCGCTCGGCATCCTCCCCGTCCTCACCCCGCTGGCGGCCACCGGCCTGGTCCTGGTCATGATCGGCGCCGCGATCACCCACGTCCGCCGCAAGGAGTACCCGGTGATCGCCGCCAACGTGGTGCTGCTCGTCGCGGCCGCGTTCGTGGCCTGGGGCCGTTTCGGCCCCTACGCCTTCTGACCCACCCCGCGCGTCAGAGGGCGGCGACCCATGCGCTGGTGATGTGACAGCCATTGGCGCTGCCGCTGACCCTGGACTCGGGTCCGGGAGCGTTCAATGACTTGCTCACCACAGGGCCGTGGATCTCGCGCGTGTAGGGCCAGTGCGCCGAGGCGCACGAAACGCGCACCTGATAAGGGCCGAATCCGGCCTCGCAGAGGCCGACGCCCACGTTCTGCTCGATATAGGACCGGCAGTTCCACACCTCGGCGTGCGCGGGTGCGGCGCCGACCATGACCGCGGATGACACGACCATGGCCATCGACGCGCCGATCATCGCCTTTTTGACGATTTTCATCTCTTCCTCTCGTGGCAAAGCCCTTTGAATTCCGTACGCGGAAGGTCGCGGGAATTCACGACTAGTAGATGGTGATGTCTTCGACCGTGACCGAGTGGTCCCAGAACCCCTGAGATTCCCATCTGTCCAGGGTGACGCTTCCCCAGCCGCCTCGATCGTTGTATCTGACCATTACTCTGTTGTTGCCGGCGAAGACGAAGTTGACGTTCGTGATGTAGACGTCGAGGTAGCCCGCATTGGCGAAGCAGTGCACCGCGTCGCTGTTGTAGATTCGCATGAATCCGTCTTGGTTGCAGGCCACCGCATTGGCCGCCAGGGCCGGCGTGGCGGTGACGCCGATCAGGCCGAGCGAGATGACTGAGGCGGAGAGAGCGGACACAAGTGCCTTGCGCATACGACTCCCATCGAACGGACCGCCTGAGCGGCCGTCGCTACTGTTGCCTTGACATTACAGACGGAGTCGTTGTCGTGAACTTGTGTTATCTGCCAACCACCGCTTACATCCTGCCATTCATTGACGCGATCAAAGAGCACCGGCCGAATGCGCCGGAATCCCCGATGTCCACGTTGCCGAACCGGGCTGGTGACAGGTGTACCGGTCACCAGCCCGTCCTATGGCCGGGGCCTCCTGGACGAGGTCCTGAGGTCGGCTAGCGAACGGAGACGAAAATGGGGTTGGAGTAGAACCACAGGTCTTCCCACGGACTCTCCAGACCGTCGGCCTGTGGCTCCATCTCGTCGGTGCCGGTGCCGCGCACCCGCAGGTAGCTGTCCTGGCCCACGTCACGCAGGGTGTGCGTGACGACGTGGTCGTGGCCCTGCCGGCGCCAGTCGCCCGGACCGAACCGCGCCACCACCTTGGTCGTGGGGGTGGTGGCGGCATCGAGGTCGGCCTGTACGCCGGTGACCTGACCGACGATCAGGTCGACCCGCCGCACCTGCGGGCGGTCGCCGTTGCCGTTCTTCCCGTCGAGCGGCCGGAACCGGATCTCGACCTCGACGTCCGTGCGGTTGCGACGCTCGACGACGAGCGTCTCGCTCACCGTGGCCCGGCGGCCCCGGTTGCTCGCGGTGACGTCGAGAGCGGTGATCAGGTCGCCGGTGGTGACGAAGATCCGGCCGTTGCGCAGGGCGTCCATGACATCGCCGTAGTCCTGCCGCGCCGCCACGTAGGTCTTGCTGTACTCGCCCGGCCAGAAGTCCGAGCCGCCGCGCGTCCAGTGCACGTGCGAGTCGGAGGTGGCGGTGATCCACCAGTGCCGTCCCTCGCCCAGCAGCGAGTCCCACAGGCCGCCGACCCGAGCCGTCATCTGGTCGAACCCGCCATAGGTCGGGTGGTTGCCGTACCCGCCACGGGCGCCGCCCCTCAGCGGACCCGCCTGGTGACCTGGGGCGCCCTCGAAACCGACGTAGATGTCGGGGGCGGCGTTGTTGCCGTTACGGAACTCGCGCGGGGTGTCCTGACCCCACACGCCCAGGCCGGTCGCCGACCGGGCCGCGTGGTGGGCGATCACCAGCGGCTTCTGCCGCATGTCGCGGGCGGCCTTGAGAAACTCCACCATCTTGGCCTCGGTGTCACGGCCCGGGTCGGCGGGGAAGGCGTCGTGCTTGGCGAAGCGGCTCTCCAGCTCGAACAACTGCTGCGCCTCGTCGGCGTGGTGCGGGATCATCAGGGTGTGGTGGTCCAGCGCCGGGGCGTCGAACTCCATGCCCCAGAACTGCAGCACCTCCGGCACGAGCACGCGCGAGCGCAGCAGGTCAGGGTAGGCCTGCTCCAGGTTCACCTTCGAATGCGTCGGCCCGCCGTGGTCGGTGCACATCGCCCACGTCAGGCCGAAGTGCTTCGCCATGATCGCGTTGGTGACGATCGGGTAGACCGCGTCCGCGCCCTTGTGGAAGGTCGGCGGGTTGGTCTTGGTGTCGAACTCGCCGCTGTACTCGGAGTGGATGTGGTGGTCGCCGGCACGCCACATGCGTCCCTTGCCGCCGCCGTTGCCGAACTTGCGCTCGTCGTCCGCCTGCGCCGGCGTGCCGCCCAGCAGGGGGGCGGCCGCGGCCAGCGTCGCGCCGACACCGGCGTACTTGACCAGCCGGCGCCGTGAAAGCCCGGAGTGCTCGGACTCCTCAGCCTTCTTGTTCTTCACAGTGATGCCTTTCGTGCTGCCGTGAGGGAGGGGGCTAACCGGCGAGTGTCCAGGGGATCACTGAACGCACCATGAACGGCAAACGGGACAATGAAGAACAAAATCCACCAAAGGGCAGCAACAGCGGCCAGGTGATCGCCGCTCCTGGTGGGGTACGGGGGTCAGTGGGACCGTACGGCCTAGAACGGCAGCGCCTTAGGTCACGCAGGAGCCAAGGGTCGCTCCAAGCTTTTGTTCAGGTTGATATCTTATCGTGACCCGATGTTTATCAACTTGGCCTCACGAGAGGGCACGGCCGGGCTGCGCACCGCGGCCCAGCCGCAGCGGCCTCCGCCGGCCCCCCGGCAGGCCTGGCTGGACGCCCTGCGAGGTGTCGCCGTGCTCGTCGTGGTCTTCGAGCACCTGCTGGACCCCCTGTTTCCCGAGGTGCGGGCGAACATCAGCCCATGGTTCAACTTCGGGCAGTACGGCGTCATGCTGTTCTTCCTCGTCAGCGGCTACGTGGTGCCGGTCTCGCTCGAACGGCGCGGCAGCGTGGCCGGGTTCTGGATCAACCGATTGTTCCGCCTCTACCCCTTGTGGATCGTCACGGCGATCATCGGCACCGCGTTCGGCCTCATGCAGGTGTACGCGTCCCTGCCCGGCCAGTTGAGTGACCGTCCGGTCCTGGCCACGATCGCGCACCTGACGATGGTGCAGGATCTTCTCCAGGTGGTCAGCGTCGTCAATGTGTTCTGGACGTTGTCGTACGAGATGGTGTTCTACCTGCTGGTGACCGCGATGTTCGTCTTCGGGTGGCAGCGCGCGAGCGCCGGCACCGCGCTCACCTTCGCGACGGCGGGCGTGCTCGTCGGTGGGGTGCTGCCGGCCGGCGCGCTGTCGAGCGTTCTCGGCGGTGACGCCGTCGTGCTGATCGCGGCCGTCGTGCTGGCGGTGGGGATGGCCGCGATCCTCGGTGGCGGTCATCGCGTACGACTGTGCGGCGCGGCCACCGTGGCGGTCCTGGTCGTCGTGCTGCTGGGGGGCAACAGCCGGATCGGGGCCTGGCAGAGCCTGGCCATCGTGGCCACCATGTTCGCCGGCACCGCGCTCTACCGGCTGGACCAGGGGCAGGTCGACCGGGCCAGGACGGGCTGGGCGATCGCCCTGGTGCCCGTCGCGACCATCACCGCCGCCGTCTGCTTCGGGCCTGGCTGGGGGATGTCCGCCCAGGAGGCGCTGGAGTTCACCTGGAGCTGGTCCACCGCCGTCGCGGCGGCCTGGGTGACCTTCCTGATCGGCCGCCTGCTGCGGTCCGCCGCTTTTCCGGACGCTCTCGTACAACTCGGACTGATCAGTTACGCGGTCTACCTGCTCCACCCCCTCGCGATCCAGGTGCTGCGGCGGTTCGTCACCGACGGCTCCCCGATCCCCTGGCCGGAACGGCTGCTGTGGAGTGCGGTGCTGCTGGGAGTGGTGCTCGTCTGCGCCACCGTGAGCTACCGGTTCATCGAGCGACCGGCCCAGCGGCTCGGCCGCCGCCTGGCCCACACGGCCGCACGTGATCCACGGGCCCCGCGACTGGGGACGGAGCCGCTGGTGGACGGGCGGTCGCCCGCGCCCTGAGGGGACGCGGGCGACCGTTGCTC
Source organism: Nonomuraea glycinis (assembly GCF_035920485.1). Classification (GTDB taxonomy): domain Bacteria; phylum Actinomycetota; class Actinomycetes; order Streptosporangiales; family Streptosporangiaceae; genus Nonomuraea; species Nonomuraea glycinis. The sequence continues at coordinate 3,289,872 of NZ_CP109166.1, read as the reverse complement.
AGCTGACGGGCGGCCCCGCGATCGGGGTGTAGCCGCCGAACTTGTGCGGCGGCAGGACACTGGGCATGGGCTCCACGTTCAGGCCCAGGGATCCGCTCGCGAGCCGGGCCAGCAGGAACCCGGTGCCCGGCGCGTTGGGACCGGTGCCGAACGCCGCCGGGTTGCCGGTGACCGTGCCGTCGATCCGTTCGAAGCCGCGGTAGACCGCATCGGGAGAGGTCGCCTTGTTGACGTACAGGGCGTTGTCGGTGCCCCGGACGTAGAGGGCGGCGACGTTGGGCTGGGCGCTGTAGGCGATGTCGCTGGTGACGGTGCCGCCGAGGGACTTCCAGGTGTACGGGAGGGTGAACAGGTTGAGCGTCCAGAGGGCGTTGTCCGCGCCCCGGGCGGCGATGAAGCCGCCGCCGAAGATGGCGTCCTCGGCGACGGCGATGTTGCTGCTGACCTGCAGATCGCCGAGCGGTTCGAAGCCGGTGGCGCCGCCGGCGGTCACCCTGTTGACGTAGACGCGGTGGTCGGCCCCCCGGACGAACACCCGGACGGTGTCGTTCGGGAAGGCGAAGGTGCGGGCGGCGGTGATGTCGCTGGTGGCGGTGCCGCCGAGGCTGCTCCAGCCACTCCACGCGCCGCTGTTGAGGGTGTTGGTCCACACGGCGCCGTCCGCGCCGCGGGCGAAGATCCGAAGGCTGCCCGCCGGTGCGAGGTTGGGCACGATCGCCTCGACGTCGCCGGTGACCGTCAGGCCGGGCACCGTCGAGTAGCCGGAGACGGCGCCGGACGGGGTGATCGTGTTGGTGTACACCTGGTCGTCGGTGCCACGGACGAAGAAGTGGGTGCCGGTGGAGGTCACCACCACCGACGGGTCGCCGACGATCACTCCGCCGAGCGACTGGAGGGGGCCGAAGGCGGCGCCCGAGCGGGCGCCGTACAGCAGCGAGCCGTCGGCGCCGCGGACCGCGACGCCGGTCGCGGCGGGCTGGAAGGAGCGGTCGTAGGCCACGGCGGGGGTGCCGAGGTCGGGCAGGTCGGCGGCGGAGGCGGAGGACGCGGGCGCCAGAACGCCTACGGCGACGGCCAGGACGACGCCTGCTGTCAGGGTCCTGCGTAACCAGTGGGGCCGAGTCATCGAAATCCCTTCGTGGAGAGGTAACCTCCATTCGTTACCGGACCGTACGCGGATCACTGACAGCGTGAAAAAATCGTGGTCATCCCTCGGCGGGGCCCGAGCGCACGCTGAAGACGCGGGAACGCCGCCCTGCCCGTGCTCAGCCCCGCCGGCCGGGACGGTCGACGATCGCCGACGACAGCAGGGCCCTGCTCCAGACCGTCCCCTTGCGGGCGATGAGCTCGTCCCGGCCGGGCCACACCTCATCGCGCAGCCAGACCATCCGGCTGCCCAGGTAGCGGTAGGTGACCGGATCCAGGATCTTGTACTCGCGGGTGGGCCACGCATTGTCGGCTCGCTCCAGCCAGACGCCCAGCCCGCTGCGGCCGGCGGCGTCGCTCACACCCTGCTCGATCCGGACGCCGGGAATGAGCGTCAGGGCGCGGAACATGGCCGCCTCCAGTCGCGGTGGCATGGTGCCGTACTTGCTCAGGTAGAGCATGATCACGTTGTAGGCGCGGATGTTGGCAGGTGCGACGGTGTGGGGAACGCCCTTCTCGCGTGCCCCCCTGATCCAGTGGCGATCGCCAGTGACCTTGGCCAGCAGCTTCCTCGGGTCGGTCGGCAGCTCGCGGAGCTTGGCGTCGTACTGCTGCGGCGTCAGGTCGTCATCGTTCGCATCCAGCGGATTGCTCTCGGGGCTGACGTGCAGCTCGCCGTCCTTGAAGTAGGCCGCCTGCAGGCCGTCGTAGCGCAGCCAGCTCTCGCGGGTCCTGACCGTGTCCGAGTTCGGCTGCTTGTCCAGGGTCTTGGTGTAGTGCCACTGCTTCGGCGAAGGCACCTGGGCGCCCCTCCGCCTGCCGGCCACCTCGGCGGCGTCGGCCAGCACCACGCTGGAGTCGAGCCGGACGACCGGCGGCGTGCTCTCCGGGCCTGGGGTGGGCGGTTGCGGCCACAGCGTGGTCACGGCGAGCGCGGCGGCGGACCCCAGGGCCCCGATCACGAGCAGGCGGCGCCCCAGTGCCCGCCCGCGCCCCCGGATCCGCGTCAGCAGCCGCCGCCGCCCGGAGATGATCCACTCCTGGCCCGGCTCGGGGACCTCGGCCCGCCACTCGCGCAGCGATCGCAGGTCATCCATCGAAAGACTCCTCTCGGGTCGTCGCAGGGTGGGATCCGCCGAGCGCCAGGCGTGTCCTGGCTCTGGCCCGGTGCAAGCGGGATCTGACGGTGCCGACCGGGATGTCGAGCGCGCGGGCCACGTCCTCGTACGACATGTCGGCCCAGGCGATGAGCAACAGCACCTCCCGGTCACCGGGTGACAGCTGCGCCAGAGCCGCCGCCAGCCCGGCCTGCTGCGCGGCGACCCGGTCGTCGACGCGCTCGGCGTACGGCTCGGCGATCTCGTCGAAGCCGCTGCGGACCAGCGCCCGGTAGAGCCGGACCTCCACGCGCCGGTGCCGGCTGATGAGCCGGGCGGCGATGCCGTACAACCAGGGCCGTGCGTCGGGATGGCTCGTGTCGTAGTGGCCACGGCGCCGGAAAGCGGTCAGGAAGGCGTCGGAGACGATGTCGTCGGCCAGGGAGGGGCCCAGCCGCCGGGCCACGTAACGCCGCAAGGCGGGCGCGTGCCGATCGAAGAGGTCGGCGAACGCCTCCGGGACCCGCTCCGAGCGCCGGATCAGCTCGGCGTCGTCGGTTCTGCCGAATTCTTCGGCGATCACATGGTGCTCCCGTCCCTACGGAGTGGTTCGTCAGCTTTCGCCCGGACGGACAGCGCGAGTTCACGGTAGCGAAGGTGACCTGTGTCACAGAGCGGCTCGATCGACCGATCAACGCTCCACGGAGAAACGCGGCCCCGCCCGCCTGAAGCCGATCTCGTCGGATTCCTGGCGGATCACCGCTCCCCTTGAGCCGTTCGAAGACGTGTCCGGAAGTGGCGGCGAGGTGGACGGGTCTGGCCGAGTCCGTCCGCGCCCCTGTTGGACAGCACGACCGCACCGTTGTGCTGATGCCACGGGGAACGCGACCTCCCGGTCTCCCCGGTTCCCACCTCATGCACGAAGGACACGAAGGAGCAGCACGATGCGCAACCAGAACCGCCGGCCCTCGCTTCGCGGAACGCTCGCCGCACTCGCGGCCACCGCCACGGTCGCCGTCACCCTGTCGGCCGGAGCCGCCCTCGCCTCCACGGGGCAGCACCAGGTCAGGGCGGTGGACTGTCCGTCCGGCAACGTGTGCGTCTACCCGGACGCCACACAGAACGGCCAGCCGGCGAAGTACTACCGTTACGGGACCTACAACCTCAGCAACGTGTTCGGCACCCGTCTCGTCATCAACAACCAGACCGGCGGAGCCGGCTTCCGCACCTGCACGGCCTACGGCGGCCAGAACTGCGGCGCCCGGCTGAACCCCGGTAGATACCTCATCAACCTCTCACCGATCAACTCCATCCTCCTGGAGCCGTAACCTCCCGGCGCCCCGGTCAGGCGGCCCTGAGGGGCTCCGCCTGACCGGGCACCCGTACGATCACCGGCTTTCAGGACCGACCCACTCACCTGGGGGTGAGGACCTCTCGCCAGCCGCCGCTCTCGTCGCGGTCGGCGGAGAGCTGGGTCATTCTCGAACCGTCCACGCTGACGAGCACCAGTCCGTTGTTGAACTCGTCCTCGCACCTGCCCCCGCAGCCGAGCGCGATGACGTTGTCGTCGTCCGCCCAGGCGTGCAACTGCAGCACCCTCTGGCGGCCTGCGACCTTGCCGGTCCGCACCTCGGTGATCTTCGTGGGCAGCCCGTCCGGCCCGAGCGCCAGACGGCCGTCGGGCGAGATCGCCGACAGCCTCGACCACCTGGGGTACCGCTGCCCCTCGGGCGCCTGCCGGGGCTCGCCGTCGAGGCTGTAGAAGACCCTGTCGGGCGTGGTCGACGTGGGCGCCCAGATCAACGTGCCGTCCAGACTCCAGTTGAGGTCCTGACGGCCGTTCGCGTTGGTGAGCCGCTCGTCGCTCTCGAGGCCGGGCAGCGGCGGCAGCTCGTGGTAGTCCACCGTGCCGCCCTCGACGTCCACGACGTAGTAGCCGGTACGCGGGCTGTGGTCGAGCGGGAACGCCTGGTCGCCCCTGCCCTGCAGGACGTCGGGGTAGCTGGAGTAGGCGGTGGCCAGGATCCGCTTGCCGTCCGGGGACCAGGCGACGGACGCCACCTGATGCTCCAGGTCGATCCAGGTCAGGACCTCACGGGTGTTCAGGTCGAGCACGCCCAGCCGCCTGCTGAGCAGGTCGCCTTCGAGCACGGCCGCGACCTGCAACCCAGGGGCGACGTCCACCCAGACGTACGGGGTCCGCTCGTACCCGCCGGTACGCGGGTCGTACAGGGACCAGGTCCGCCGGATCCGCTCCCGGTCCGCCGAGAGCGCCTCCCGCCGGTTCGAGTAGTAGGCGGACACCGCCAGGCGGCCCGCGGCGATCAACCGGGCCGGCGGGCTGTTCTCCGCGTCGGCCCGCACGTCCGTCGGGGCGGGTGACGGCCGGGCCGGCAGCGTCACCCCGGTGGCCGGCAGCACGACGGGCGCGGGCCCGCGCTGGACGGAGACGAACAGGGCGATCCCCGCCACCATCGCCATCACGAGCACCGCCGCGCCGACGGGCTTCCAGACGCGCCTGCGTAGCGCCCGGTCGGCCAGGTCACGGGGCACCCTGGCCTCACCGGCCCACTCCTCCAACGTGTCACGCAGCAGTCGGGTCATCCGGTCACCTCCATGACCTGGGCCAGTTCTGGGGCGATCACGCGCAGGCGGGCCAGCGACCGGTGCACGGTGCTCCTGACCGTGCCGACGGAGCAGCCCAGCACTCGGGCGATCTCCTGCTCGGGCAGGTCCTCGAAGTACCTCAGCACCAGCATCGCGCGCTGCCGGGCGGTGAGCCTGGACAGAGCGGACCGCAGCACCAGGCGCAGCTCGCTCTGATGATGAAGGTCTCGGTCGGCCAGCTCGGGCGGGCTCGCCTGCACCACCTCACCGCGCCGCCCGCTCGCCCGCCACCGGCTGACCTGCTGCCGGTACATGATCTGCTTCACGTACGCCTCCGGCGCCTCCACCTTCCGCCACCTGGTCACCAGCTTCGCCAGCGCGGTCTGCACCAGATCCTCGGCCGCATGCTGGTCACCACCGGTGAGCAGGAAGCCGAGCCGCATCAAGGCGGGAGAGCGCGCAGAGACGAACTCGCGGAAACGCTGCTCGTCCGCGGCGTCCACGACCACCTCCAGAAGGATCGACATCACCCTTCCAGACGCTCCCGGCGCCCCCCGCTATGCGACCCGACCGAAAACTAGGGCGGTCTCCGCGTGAACTGAACGTCCTGGGGTCGGTACGCGTACCTCCTGGCGGCAGGTCATTTCGGTCAGCTACAGGGACTTACGAGGAGGCGTGGCCGTGCCGGTGAGGCTTGGGCAGGCAGCAATGGCAGCGGTGTTGGCCCTGGCGGTGTCGGTCTCCGCCCCCGGTGCCGCCGCGGCCGACCCGTCGCCCGCCAAGGCCAGGGCCAAGCTGGTGAAGCTGAACGAGCGAGCGGACGACCTCGTGGAGAAGTTCAACCAGGCGACCGAGACCCACAAGAAGGCCGACAAGAAGTACGACACTCTCAACGCCGAGCTCAAGAGGAAGAACAAGCAGGCCGACACGCTACGCGAGGACCTCGTCGAGACGGCGGTCAGCAGTTACCGGTCGGGCCCGTCGACGGGCTTGGAGAGGCTCGTCGCCGAGGGCGATCCTCAGGCGCTGCTGGGCAGCATGGCCGCCTTCGACCAGATCGCGCAGAACAGGGCGGCCAAACTGCGCGCCTTCGAGGCGGCCACCAAAGAGCTGCGCGATCGGCACGACGCCGCCCAGCAGGTGCTGGCCGAGGCCCAGCAGGCGCGCGACAAGGTGCGCGGGGAAAAGGCCAAGGTCGACAAGCTGGTCGCCGAACAGACCAAGCTCCTGCGCAGACTCGGCGCCTTCCGGACCGGCGATCCCAACAGCAAGGGCGTCGTGTACACCGGTCCCGCCTCCGGCAACGCCGGGCAGGCGCTGAGGTTCGCCTTCTCCCAGATCGGCAAGCCCTACCAGTACGGCGGTACGGGACCGGGCTCCTTCGACTGCTCCGGCCTCACCCAGGCAGCCTGGCGCAGCGCCGGGGTCAAGTTACCCCGCACCACATGGACCCAATGGAGCTGGGGCGCCGGCCGCCGGGTGCCTTTGGACGATCTGGAGCCCGGCGATCTGCTCTTCAGCAAGGGGCTGGGACACATGGGGATGTACGTGGGCAACGGAAAGATGCTCCACGCACCCCAGACCGGAGACATCGTCAAGGTGAGCGACCTCGACGGCTACTGGCGCACCCGCCTCCTCGGTGCGATCCGCCCCTGACGCCACCGGAACCGTGCGGACGTCCATCGACGATCAGCAGACTCCGGGCAGCGCGCATACCTTCGCCGTCATCTTGGTGGCCTTGCCGCGCAGGGTCTTGACGGCTCGCTTCTGCGGGTAGCCGAGGGAATCCTGATCTCCGGTGTAGAGCATCAGCGCGCGCCCCTTGCGCGCCACCAGGCCCGACAGCAGGGGCGACCATTCCTTGTTGAGCTTGTCGTACATCATGAGGTGTGTCAGTGCGGCCTCGTTCGCGAGTCGCGTGCGGCTCACCACCCACCGGGTCTTCCCATCGCCGTTCCAGCTGTACGGTTTGCCGCTCGGATCGGTCGCGCATCGCCTGGCGTCGGCCAACAGCTTGGTCATGGCCGCCTTGGCCGCCTTGGCGTTCCGGTAGATCACCAGTTGCTCGGCCGCGTACGACGGGGCGCTGGTTTCGTGGGTGATGGTGCGCGCGGCCGACCGGTCCGCCGTCGGAGCGCCCTTGCGCCCGCACGGATTCACCAGCAAAGGCGCGTTCGGCTTGTCGCTGATCTTCCACCACACCTCGTCTCTCTCGATCCCCTCCAGCGGTGTACGAGCGGTCTTCTCACTCAGCAGGAAATTCTGGGGAATCTGGACGGGGGCAAGGGCGAGAGACACTGCGAGGATTAAGATCATGCGAAGTTAGATGCCTGGCGGCTCGACCGGGTTCACCCGATCAGTCCGGTGGGCCGGGCACCAGGTCGAGGACGCTGTCCTCGTGTGCCGGCGCGGATGCGGGCCAGTGGTGGGCGGGTCCGGTGCAGTGGATGTCCACGGTGTCCCCTACCGCGAGGTGGGCGGTGCCGGGCAGGGTGGCGAGCACCGTCGTGCCGCCGTCCGGATCACCGGACCGGCCCTCGACGTGCAGGGTCAGCCGCCAGTCGCGACCGTGGAAACGCAGGTCCGTGACGGTCGCCCGGACGCCCGCCCGGCCGTCCGGCGCCGGGCCGAGGCCGATCTGCTCCGGGCGGACCAGCACGGTGACCGGCGTCCCCTCCCCGGGAGAGGGCTCGGCGAGGGGGATCGGGCCCAGCGCGGTGCCGGCCGTACCGGCCCGGGTGGTGCCGGGCAGGAGGTTGGCCTCGCCGACGAACCCGGCCACCCAGGCGTCGGCCGGGCGGTGGTACACCGAGGTGGGCGGGCCGGACTGCAGCACGGTCCCGCCGCGCATGACGGCGACCTCGTCGGCCAGCGACAGCGCTTCGACCTGGTCGTGGGTGACGATGACCGCGGTGGCCCCGGCGGCGCGCAGCGCCGCGCGGACGTCCTCGCGGACCTCCGTGCGCAGCCCGGCGTCCAGGGCGCTGAACGGCTCGTCGAGCAGGATCAGCGAAGGCCGGGGAGCCAGCGCGCGGGCCACCGCCACCCGCTGCTGCTGCCCGCCGGACAACTGGTGCGGCATCCGGTGCCCGTAGCCGTCCAGGCCGACCAGGGCCAGCATCTCCTCGGCGCGACCGGTGCGGCGGTCGGCGCGGTCCAGGCCGTACAGGACGTTGCCCAGCACCGACAGGTGCGGGAACAGCGCGCCCTCCTGCGGGACGATCGCCACCCGGCGGCGGTGCGGCGGGACGTGCCGGCCCGGCCCGGACAGGACCTGTCCGCCGACCCGGATCTCACCGCCGTCGGCCCGCTCGAATCCGGTGACGCACTTGAGCAGGGTGGTCTTGCCGCACCCCGACGGGCCGAGCACGGCGGTCAGCCGACCGGCGGGCACGGTCAGGCCGGCCCCCGCCAGCGCGGTCACGCCGTCGAAGCGTTTGACCAGGTCGTTGATCTCCAGGCGGCTCATCGGCGTGCCTCCCTGCCGAGCACACCGCTGCGCGCGGTGAGCAACCAGGCGGGTACGGCCGCCGCCAGCACCAGCACCACGGCGTACGGCGTGGCGGCGGCGTAGGCGGCGACGGTGGTCTTGGTCCACAGCTCGGTGGCCAGGGTGTCCACGCCGGTCGGCCGCAGCAGCAGCGTGGCGGGCAACTCTTTCATGCAGGTGAGCATCACCAGCGTGGCGCCCGCCCCGATGCCGGGCAGCGTGAGCGGGAACGTCACCGTGCGCCACACCGCCAGGGGACGGCGCCCCAGCGACTGGGCCACCTCCTCCAGCACCGGAGGCGCGTGCGCCGCCGCGCCGGACACCGCGGCGACCCCCAGGGGCAGGAAGAGCGCCGCGTACCCGAGGGCCAGCAGCCAGGTCGTCTGGTAGAGCGGGTAGGCGGCGTTGATGCCGAAGAACACCAGCGACAGTCCGATCACGACGCCCGGCAGGGCATGGCTGAGGTAGGCGAGCCGATCCAGCAGGGTGCTGGCCCGTCCCGGGGCGCGGGCGGTGAGCAGCCCCAGCGGGAGGGCCAGCAGCATCGTCAGCGCCGCTCCGGCGGCCGACAGGGAGAGCGAGGCGAGGGTCGCGGCGGCGACCTCGCTCCAGGCGCCCGGCCTGGACACGCCGTTCACCAGCCGCAGGCCCAGGGCGAGGGCGGGTACGCCGAGCGCCAGGGCGGCGACCCCGGCCAGAGCGGTGACCGCGGCCCAGCGGGCCGGCCCGAGCCGCAGCCGGGACGGCGGGCGGGCCGCGCCGCCGAGCGAGGCGTACCGGGCCCGGCCGCGCCGGTCGAGGGTGAGCACCAGCACGGTCATCAGGAGCAGCACGGTGGACAGGACCAGCGCGCCGGTGCGGTCGAAGCCGAGCTCGAAGGCCACGAACACGGCCCGGGTGAAGGTGTCCGTACGCAGGATCGAGACCGCGCCGAAGTCGGACAGCACGTAGAGCGCGACCAGCACCGCGCCCCCGGCGACGGCCGGGCGGATCTGCGGGAGGGTGACGGTGGCCAGCACCCGCGCCGGGCCGCGGCCCATCGAGCGGGCCACCTCCTCCTGCGCCGGGTCGGCGATGGTCAGCGCGGCGGCCACCGGCAGGAAGACGTAGGGGTAGCTGCACAAGGTCAGCACCAGGGCGGCGGCCCAGAACCCGGCGAAGCCGTCCACGGTGGAGACCCAGGAGAAGGCCGCGATGTAGGTGGGGATCGCCAGCGGCAGCCCGGCCAGCACGCCGAACACCCGCCTGCCCGGCAGGTCGGTGCGGGTGACCAGGAGCGCCGTACCGACGCCCACGATCAGGCAGCCGGCCGTGACCACCGCGGCCAGCCCGAGCGTGCGTACGGCCAGCGCGCCCACCCGGGGCGTGAGCAGCTCCGCGGCGATCCGCGCCGGGCCGGCCTGGCCGGTGCGCACGAGCAGGTACACCACCGGGATCAGCGCCACGGCCACCGCCACCACCGAACCGGCCAGCAGCACGGGACGGCGACGGACGGCGCCGGGCCCACGCCGGACCGGGCGCGTGGCGGTGCTCACGCGCCCGGCGGGCTGATCCGCGGTCCGGGCGCCGGTCAAGGAACCAGGCCCGATTCCTGGATCATCGCGATGGTCGTGTCGAGCCGGTCGAGGTCGTTCAGGTCGACGGCGGGCACCTTCAGCTCGCTCAACGCGGGCGCGTACGCCGGGGCGGGCGCGCCGGCGACGACCGGGTACTCGAACGTCTCCTCGGCGAAGTAGGTCTGGGCCGGCACGCCGAGCAGGTAGTTCACGAAGGCGAGCGTGTCCGCGTCCGCCGCGGCCTTCTTCAGCACACCGACGCCGGCCACGTTGACCAGCGCGCCGGAGTCGCCGCCGGGGAAGAAGTGCAGCTTCGCCTTCATCTGGTCGGGAGTCTTGCCCTGCTCCTTGGCGATCTCGCCGAGGTAGTAGTGGTTCACCAGGCCGACGGCGATCTTGCCGCTCTCGACCTCCTCCACGATGGGGCCGTTGCCCTCGCGGATCTGGGGGTCGTTGGCCTTCAGCCCGGTCAGGAACTCCTTGGCCCGGGCCTCGCCGTGCTGGACCGCGATGGCGGTGATGTTGGCCTGGAAGGAGGCGTTCGTCGGCGCCACCCCGACCTTGCCCTTCCAGTCGGCTCCGGTCAGGTCGAAGATGGACGCGGGCAGCTTGTCCGCCGCCACCAGGTCGGGGTTGTAGATCAGCACGCGCGAACGGGCTGTCACGCCGACCCATTCGCCGGACTTGGCCCGGTAGGCGGCCGGCACCTTGCCGGTGACGTCCGCGCCGAGCGGAGCGAACAGGCCGGCCTTGGCCACCGCGCCGAGGGCTCCGGCGTCCTGCGCGAGGAACACGTCGGCCGGGGAGCGGTCGCCCTCCTCGACGAGCTGGGTGGCCATGGCGGCGGTCGCGGCGTACCGGGCTTCCACCGCGATGCCGCTCTCCTGGGTGAAGCGGTCGAGCAGGGGCTTGACCAGCTCCTCGCTCCGCCCGCTGTAGACGGTGATCTTCTTGTCCGAGGCGGCCGAGGCGGCGGGTCCTGGGTCGCTCTGAGCGCCGCAGGCGGTCAGAACGCTCAGCCCGACCGCGGCGACGAGAGCGCGCGCGAGGGTGGTACGGAGAGCGAGCACGGTAGTTCCTCAAAGTCGTCGGGGGTGAGCCCGCCCCCAGGCTCTGCTGTATTCCGGCTCAAGTTAGCATAGCCTCACCTAACTACCACCAGGGGGTAGCACCACCCCGGCGCACCTCCACAGCGTCCGTCAGGAACGGAGAAGCGCTGCTCACCGAGCCGCGGCTAACGTGACGGCCATGGACATCACCATCCACACCACCGCCCTCCCGCATGACGATCCGGACGCCTCGCTGGTCTTCTACCGCGACGCCCTCGGCTTCGAGGTCCGCAGCGACGTCGGGCAGGGCAAGATGCGCTGGATCACGGTCGGTCCCGCCGACCAGCCCGGCACGTCCATCCTCCTGACGCCGCCGGCCGCCGACCCCGGCATCACCGAGGACGAGCGCCGCACCATCCTCGAGATGATGGCCAAGGGCACCTACGGCTGGATCCTGCTGGCCACCCGAGACCTCGACGCCACCTTCGAGCGGGTACGGGCCGGCGCGGGCGAGGTCGTCCAGGAGCCGACCGAGCAGCCGTACGGCATCCGCGACTGCGCCTTCCGTGATCCTGCGGGCAACCTGATCCGCATCCAGGAGCTGCGCTGACATGTGCCATCCCGCATGGGCGCGCGCCCTCACCACAGCGCACCACCTGAACGAACTCGCCCGGTTGCGCCGCGTCCGCGACCGGATCGACCGGGAGTACGCCCAGCCGCTGGACGTCGTGGCGCTCGCCCGCGGCGCGGGCATGCCACCGGGGCACCTCAGCCGCCAGTTCCGGCTCGCCTACGGCCAGTCGCCGTACGCCTATGTGATGGCGCGGCGCAGCGAGCGCGACGGGGCTGTGGCTCTTGCCGCACATCTCTCCCAATTGGGGTGCAACCACGACTAAAGCGGCCTGCAGGCAGGTGCCTAGGCGGCGTAAGTGGCTGGCAGGCGGGTGCGTCTATCAATGGTGATGCACACCCCGAAAAGCACAAGAGGACCTTGGGGGCCACCCAGAAGTCCTCACCCTCAAGGAGTCATCATGCGTCGCTCGATTCGTACCCTGTTCACCCTCGCCGCCGCCACCGCCGCCACCGCCGTGGTCGTCGCCGCCCCCGCCGCCGCCTCCACCGACCCCGACCCGCAGCCGCTGGTCGCCGGCCCGACCGTGCAGAGCTGGGGACCGCACTACTCCAGCAACTTCAGGGCCAAGGCCGAGGGCACCACGCGGGTCAACTGGAACCCGTCCCACACGTCCAACAACGTCCGGGTCCAGGGCCGGCTGTACGACCTGGACTTCCGCACCCTCGCCCAGGGCGGCAAGTGCGCCTTCGTCCAGATCAGGGTCCACCACATCTACCAGCCGAACTGGAAGTGGGACAACGGCCAGTCCTACAAGCTGTGCAACGCCGGCACCGTGAAGCACTTCACCTCCTGGAACCACAACGTGGACAAGGTCCGCATCCGGGTCAGCCAGGTCGGCCAGTACAGCGACAACGTGGTCAGGCAGGGCGACTGGCACCAGGTCAACATCTGATCAGCACCCCGCACAGAGGCCCGCTCGCCTGAACCGTGAGCGGGCCTTCACGCATGCTCAGGAGAAGCGCTCGATCGTCACCGGGATCAGCCCTTCGGCCCGCATCACCACGGTCAGCTCGCGCAGCAGCGGCCTGACGGCGGTGTCGGATTCGCTTCCCAGCCGGGCGGTCAGATCCAGGCACCAGGCCGTGCCGGGGCCGATCCGGCGTACGTCCCAGGTGAACCAGTCGCCGGCCACCCGCGACTCGGCCGTGCCGACGACGCGCTCCCGGGGATCGGCGAGCGCCATCCGCCAGACCTCCCGCAGCCGCGGCAGGCTGTCCTGGCCCAGGTCACCGGCGAACAGCACGCGGTAGACCCGTACCTCATGAAAGCCGTCGGGGGGCTGCGGCGGGGTGAGCACCAGCGGCGGCGAGCCGGCCAGTGGCAGCCGGTCGTGGAAGAAGGTGCGCAGCGTCGCCTCGTCGGGCAGCTCGGCCCCGGAGAGCCGGCGGTAGACGCTCTCGGCTTCACGACGACGCACCGCGACGACCCGCCCGCGCAGCCCGGCGTCGGTGCGCAGCTCGCGCGCGTACGCGGCCGAACTCCACCAGCCACCCCCGGCGGCACGCCAGCCGGCGCTGTCCAGACCGGTCGCGGTGCCGTCGCCGGCGAGCACGAGCTCCTCGACGAGGATCCCGTCCGCCTCGGGCAGGAGGATGTAGTCCAGATATCCCGGCACGCCGGAAACCCTAATGCGTCGAAGGCGAGTAGGTTTTCGACATGGACGACCGGATCCCTCCCCTTTACGACGGCGACGAGCGAGCCATCCTCTACAGCTGGCTCGACTGGCATCGCGGGACCCTCGCGGCCAAGTGCGCCGGACTGTCGGAGGAGCAGCTGCGCCGCCGTGCCGTGCCGCCGTCGGGCATGTCGCTGCTCGGGCTGGTACGGCACATGGCGCACGTGGAGCGGGCCTGGTTCCGGCGGATGCTGGACGACGAGGACGTGCCCCTGCTGTACGACAAGGAGCAGCGGCAGGACGCCGACTTCGAGGAGGTCGACGGCGCGTCGGCCGGCGAGGCCATCGCCATCTGGCAGGACGAGATCGAGCGAGCGCGCAAGGTGTCGGCCGAGCTGCCGCTGGACGCGGTCGCCAAGCGGCAGCGCGACGGCCACGACGTGTCCCACCGGCGGATCTTGGTGCACGTCATCCAGGAGTACGCCCGCCACAACGGCCACGCCGACCTGCTGCGCGAGCGAATCGATGGCAGGACCGGCGAATAAAGCACATGATCGGCGGATGGACCGTCTGCAGATCGTCGACGTGCTGGCCCGCTACACCTACGCCATCGACTCGGGGCGGTGGGACGACCTCGACGAGGTGTTCACGCCCGACGCGGTGATCGACTACCGGTCGGCGGGCGGCATCCGGGGGACGCTGCCGGAGGTCAAGTCCTGGCTGGCCACCGTGCTGTCCCACTGGCCGGGGCGGCTGCACCTGGTGGGCGCCGCTGTGATCAGCTTCGAGGACGGCCAGGCCGTCGTGCACGCGCCGTTCACCGACACCCTCGCGCCGTCGCGGGAGCTCATCCCGGCCGAGACCAAGGGCCTGTTACAGGGCGGCGGCTGGTACCACCATCGGATGGTGCGCGCCGGGGACGGCTGGCGCAGCCGGGAGCTGGTGGAGGAGCAGACCTGGCGCACCGCCCGATAGAACCGCGCGGGAGTGCGCGAGAACCGCGTGGGAGAACCGCCCCGCAGAACCGCGCGGGAGATCTGCGGATCACGTTCGCCTGAACCCGGGCGAACCGCAAGAATGGCGCGATGAGCGTGGCTGACAGCACGGAGACCGACTGGGTATCCAGGTTCGCGGACGAGGTGATCTCCGAGGCGGAGCGTCGCGCGCCGGGCGAACCCATCGTGTGCGCGTCCGGGCTGAGCCCGTCAGGGCCGATCCATCTGGGCAACCTGCGTGAGGTGATGACCCCGCACCTGGTCGCCGACGAGATCAGGCGGCGCGGGCACGAGTGCGTCCACCTGCTGTCCTGGGACGACTACGACCGCTTCCGCCGGGTCCCCGCGGGCGTCGACCCGTCGTGGGCCGAGCACATCGGCAAGCCGCTGACCTCGGTGCCCGCGCCTCCGGGCAGCGCGCACGACTCCTGGGCGGCGCACTTCAAGGCCCCGATGGAGGCCGCGCTGGCCGAGCTGGGCGTCCAATACCGGGGCATCAGCCAGACCGAGCAGTACACCTCCGGCGCCTACCGGGAGCAGATCCTCGTCGCCATGCGGGAGCGTGACCGGATCGACGCGGTCCTGGCGCGTTACCGGACGAAGGAGACGGTCCAGGAGAGCGCCGCCTATTTCCCGTACAAGCCCTACTGCGAGCTGTGCGAGCGCGATCTGACCACGGTCACCGCCTACGACGACGACAGTACCGAGCTGGCCTACACGTGCGCCTGCGGGTTCGGGGAGACGGTACGGCTGGCCGAGCACGACCGCGGCAAGCTGGTGTGGAAGGTCGACTGGCCGATGCGGTGGGCGTACGAAGGGGTGGTCTTCGAGCCTTCGGGGGTGGACCACCACTCGCCGGGGTCGGCCTGGATCGTCGGCGGGCAGCTGGTCGGCGAGGTGTACGGCGGCGAGCAGCCGATCGGGCCGATGTACGCCTTCGTCGGGATCACCGGCATGGCCAAGATGAGCAGCTCCAAGGGTGATGTGCCGACTCCGGCCGACGCGCTGGAGATCATGGAGGCGCCGGTGCTGCGCTGGCTGTACGCGCGCCGCAAGCCGTCCCAGTCGTTCAAGATCGCTTTCGATCAGGAGATCCAGCGGCTCTACGACGAGTGGGACGCCCTGGGCCGCAAGGTCGCGGACGGGACCCGCCAGCCGTCGGAGCTGGCCGCCTACAACCGGGCCGTGCGGACGGCGGAGGGGCCGCTGCCGGAGACCCCGCGGCCGGTGCCCTACCGCACGCTGGCCTCCATCGTGGACGTCACGACCGGGGACGAGGACCAGACGCTGCGGATCCTGGGCGACCTCGACGCGATCACCTCGCTGGAGGACGCCCGGCCGAGGCTGGACCGGGCGCAGCGGTGGATCGACACCCAGGTCGCCGCCGACCAGCGCACCCGGGTGCGCGAGGAGCCGGACGCGGAGCTGCTCGACTCGCTCGGCGACGATGATCGTGACTCGCTGCGGCTGCTGGTCGAGGGGCTGGACGAGCACTGGTCGCTCGACGGGCTCACCACGTTGGTGTACGGCGTGCCGAAGGTGCGCGCCGGGCTGGCGGCGGACGCCAAGCCGACGCCCGAGGTGAAGACGGCGCAGCGGGCCTTCTTCGCGCTGCTCTACCGGCTGCTGGTCGGCCGCGACACCGGCCCCCGGCTGCCCACGCTGCTGCTGGCGGTGGGCGCGGACCGGGTACGCAAGCTGGTCGGAGCCTGACCTCAGCGGGACTTGCGGCCGGTGCGCGGTCTGGCGGCGCGTGCGGGAGGCAGCACTTCGACGGAGGTCTTGCGGATGTGGTCGTAGACCAGTGAGGTGCGCACGTCGGCGATGTTGCGGTGCCGCGCGACGTGGTCGAGGACGAAGTCGCGCAGGTGCGTGGTGTCCCGTACGGCGACCTGGATGATGAAGTCGTCGCCGCCGGACACCACGAAGACCGCGAGCGTCTCGGGCAGCGCGGCCACGTAGTCGCGGAACCCCTCCACCGCCTCACGGATCTTCGGGTGCAGCCGGACGTGGATGAGCGCCTGCACCGGCCGGCCGATGGCGTCCAGGTTGACCTCGGCGTGGAAGCCCTCGATCACGCCGTCGCCGCGCAGCGAGCGCACCCGTTCGAGGCAGGTGGAGGCGGCGATGCCGATGCGCTCGGCGAGCTCGCGGTTGGTCTGGCGGCCGTCACGCTGAAGCTCGCCCAGAATGGCCGTATCAAGTTCGTCCACAAGCCCATGCTCTCATGATGTTCCGAACATCCTTCGGAATCGGCTGGTTGACATTGCTCCATCCCCGATGCAAGCACGAGTCTTCCTTAGCAAGTTCGGACAGAGGGGACCTTGAGCATGGAGATCGAACGTCGCAGCGACCTGCCCACGAAGAAGCTGGCAGTCAAATGGGTGATCGTGGTGGATCGTGACCTGCCCCGCGGGCTGCAGGCGAACGCGGCGGCGTGCCTGGCCGCGTCGATGAGCCAGGCCGCGCCGTCGATCCTCGGCTCCGGCGGGCTCGACGCCTCCGGCCAGGCCCACGCGGGCCTGCCGTGGACCGGCTGCACGGTGCTGGCCGCCCCGGCGGCGATCGTCAAGCGGGTCAGGGACGACGCGGCGGGCGATCCGGAGCTGCTCGTCACGGACATGGCGGCCATCGCGCAGCGGGCCGAGGTCTACGACGACTATCTGGCCGAGCTCGCCGGCACCGCCGTGGCGGACCTGTCGTACTTCGCGGTGAGCCTGCTCGGGCCGCGCGCCGAGGTGGAGCGGCACACGGGCAGACTGTCCCTGCTGCGCTAAGGTCCGCATATTTGACCTATCAGGTCAAGTCGGACAACAGTGCACTCCAGCCACATGTGATTCCAGGTCACAGGATGAAAACGCCCTGGTCGGGCCCAACAAACACATAGGACCGCCATACCTGCAAGGAGTAGTCAAGTGACTTGCATGTGTGATGGTGGACCTTTGCCACATGAACAGGCAGCCCTTCTCCGTCAGCGTAAGCGTCATCGTCCCCGCGATGAACGAGGCCGACAATCTGCCCCACGTCTTCGCGACCCTCCCCACCTGGATCGACGAGGTCATCCTCGTCGACGGCAACTCCAGCGACGACACCGTCGCGGTGGCGCGCACCCTCCGCCCCGACCTGCACGTGGTCACACAGACCAGACGCGGGAAGGGCAACGCGCTCATCGAGGGCTTCGCCGCGGCGAAGGGCGACATCATCGTCATGATCGACGCTGACGGATCCACGGACGGCAGAGAGATCTTCTCCTTCGTCTCCGCCCTCGTCGAAGGCGCCGACTTCGCCAAGGGCTCCCGCTACGCGCCGGGCGGGGGCTCCGACGACCTCAGCCGGCTGCGCTCCTTCGGCAACAGGGCCCTGACGGGCCTGACGAACCTGCTGTACGGCACCTCGTACACCGACCTGTGCTACGGCTACAACGCCTTCTGGGCCCACCACCTGCACGCCCTCGACCTCGACTGCGACGGCTTCGAGATCGAGACCCTGATGAACATCCGCGCCGTCCAGGCCGGGCTGACCATCCACGAGGTGCCCAGCCACGAGCGCTGCCGCATCCACGGTGAGAGCAACCTGCACGCCGTCCGCGACGGCCTGCGCGTGCTCAGGACCATCCTGCGCGAACGATTTCGCCAGGTGGACGCATCCCGGACCCAGGTGGCACTCGTGAAAGGAGAAGTGGCATCCTCTGAATCATGCGCTACATCGTGATCGGAGCGGGGGCGATCGGCGGCACCATCGGAGCCCGGTTGCACCAGAGCGGGCACGAGGTGCTGCTGATCGCCCGGGGGCCCCATTACGAGGCGTTGCGGAGTGACGGCCTGCGCCTGATCACCCCGCACGACGACCTCAGGATGGACATCCCCGTGGCGGCCGGCCCGGTGCCGGTCCGCGAGGACGACGTGCTGATCCTGGCGACCAAGTCCCAGGACACCGTGGGTGCGCTCGACCCGTGGCCGAGGCACCTGCCCGTGGTCTGCGCGCAGAACGGCGTCGAGAACGAACGCGTCGCCCTGCGCAGGTTCGACCGGGTCTACGGCATGTGCGTGTGGCTGCCGGCCGCGCACACCGAGCCAGGCGTCGTGGCCTGCTACGGATCCCCGCGCTCGGGCCTGCTGCACATCGGCGGCTATCCGCACGGCGCCGACGAGACGGCCAAGCAGATCGCCACCGACCTCGACGGCAGCTCCTTCGTCGCGCTGTCCTCGCCCGAGGTGATGCGCTGGAAGTACGGCAAGCTGCTGGGCAACCTGAACAACGCCGTCGAGGCCCTGGTCGGCCACGGCCCCGGCGTGGAAGAGATCATGGAGCACGCCAGGACCGAGGGCATGGCGGTGCTCGAAGAGGCCGGCCTGCCCTACTCCACGCGCCGCGAGGAGCGCGAGCTGCGCCGCGACAAGGTGGAGGTGGTGCCGATCGGCGGCAAGACGCGCGACGGCGGATCGTCCTGGCAGAGCCTCGCCAGAGGCACCGGCTCGATCGAGGCCGACTACCTCAACGGCGAGATCGTCCTGCTCGGCCGCGAGCTCGGCATCCCCACCCCGGCCAACGAGGTGCTGCAGCGCGAGGCCAACAGGTTCGCGCTCGAGCGACGGCGGCCGGGCTCGATGGAGCTGGAGACGCTGTCCGCGCTCATCGACGAGCGTTCCGCAGCCGGATCCCACTGAACTCCAGCGTGCTCGCCGTCACCTGGCCCCAGAAGGGCCAGATGTTGTCCAGCACCCGGAGCTGGATCCCGGCCTGCTCGTGCAGCTCCAGCAGGTCGCTGACCGGCTCCGCCGGGCCGAGCGGCCGCACCGGCACCCGCGCGACGACGGCGTGCTCGAACTCCCCGATGGGCGCGAAGTGCTCGGCGGGCAGCCGGTACGCGTACAGCCGGACATCCATGATCGCCCTGAGCCAGCCGTACTCGACCGCGTGCACCCGATCCCCACTCCCGGCCCCGATGATCCGCCCGGCGTCCTCCTCGGTGGTTCTCGGGCCCCTCCAGGCCATGGCTCGCGGGCAGGCACGGGGGAACCAGTAGTCGGGGCAGCGGTCGGCGGTGACCGCCCAGACGTACGGCTCGCGTAGCTGCGAGGTGGGCGCGACGTGCGGGACGAACCGCTCGATGGTCGGATCTTCGGAGAAGTGCAGCACCTGGCCCGGCTCGGGTCTCATGAACGCCATCATCTCCGCAAGCCCCTGTCCCGTAGGGCATACCGCGCCGGTGTGTGGGCAGTTGAGTCTCGCCTGAGACAAGGGGTGAGTTCAAATGATCTTCCTGGGTCTGTTACTGGTTCTGCTCGCCGGGGCCGCGATCGTGCTGATCGCCACCGAGGAGAGCGCCAGATACGTCCTGTTCGGCACGACCTTCGAGCCGAACCACATCGAGATGTTCCTCGCGGGCGCGGCCACGGCGGCCGTCCTGCTGGCGGGGATCTGGCTGATCACACTGGCTTCGCGCAGGTCGGCGCAGCGCCGGCGGCGGCTGCGCACGGTCCGGGCCGACGCCTCCGACCGGGTGGCCAAGCTCGAGGAGGAGAAGCGGGAGCTGGAGCGCAAGCTCGAACACGAGCGCACCACCGACACCACCGACGACCGGCTGGTCGCCGGCAGCCAGGAGAAAACCGCGCGGTGACCTCACCGGCGCGAGGGCCGACCGCCCTCGCGCCAGAGGTCCGGCGGGAGGGCCGACCGTCCTCGCGCCAGAGGTCCGGCGGGAGATCGCGAGAGGATCCGCCGGGAGATTCGCGGCTTTCGGGCATTGGGGGTGTAATCTGCGAGGCGCTCTCATCATGCACCCGGAGGTCGCATGCCCCCCACACGTGGCCGCCCTATCGCGATCAAGCTCCTCATCCTCCTCCTCGTACCGCTGACCTCGCTGGTCGGTCTGTGGGCGTTCGCCGCCGCGCTGACCGCGGGCGACGGACTGCGCATGCTGGAGATCGACGAGCTGGCGACCAACCTCGCGGCCCCCTCCGAACAGCTCACCACCCACCTGCAGAACGAGCGCCTGTCCTCGGTGCAGTACGTGACCGCGCGCCGCAACAACACCCAGCTGATCGTGCAGCGCGACATCACCGACAACGCGGTGCGGTCCTTCCGCGAGCTGGCCGGCGCACAGCGCAACCTCAGCCCGGAGATGACCGCGCAGCTCACCCACCTCTACCGCAGGCTCGACCAGCTCCCGCAGATCAGGCGCGACGTCGACAGCCTCAGCTCCACCCCGCTCGACCTGATCAACGGCTACAGCCAGATCGCGGACGCGTCCTTCCGTCTGTACGACGCGATGATCCTGGTGCCTGAGATGACGCTCTACCGCAACGTCAAGGCGCTGGCCATGCTGGCCGAGGCCAAGGAGCTGCTGTCCCGCGAACGGGCCATGATCACCCTGATCGTCAGCCGGGGCCGGATGGGCACCGGCGAGCGCGAGGCGTTCGCCGACATGGTCGCCACCCGCCGCCTGCTCTGGTCCCAGGCGCTGTCCCAGCTCGACGACGACCTGCGCACGCCGTACCAGCGGCTCGTCGTCTCGCCGATCTACACCGAGTTCGTCGAGACCGAGGACGCCATGAAGGGCCAGGCCATCATGAACGGCCTGCCCACCTCCGCGGCCACCTGGCCGGTCGACGCCAACAACCTGTGGAAGGCCGCCGAGCGCAACCAGCGCGACTCCAACCAGGCCATCGCCGAGCGCATCACGCCCGCGGCCGCCGGCATCCTCGCCAAGATCGGCGTCGCGGGCGGCGCCGGGCTGCTCGCCGTGATCGCCTCCATCCTGCTGTCGCTGCGCTTCCGCAAGCGCCTGGTACGCGAGCTCGCCGGACTGCGCGACGCCGCCACCGAACTGGCCGAGGTACGGCTGGTCCAACTGGTCGAACGGCTGCGTACGACCGCGAACCCCAGCACGTCGGCCGAGGTCGAGCCGCTGGAGGTCAAGGCCGAGACGTCCGAGGTACGCGACATCGTCCGGGCCTTCAACAACGTGCAGTCCACGGCCGTGGAGGCCGCGGTGAGCCAGGCTCGGCTGCGCCACGGCGTCAACCAGGTCTTCGTCAACCTGGCCCGGCGCAACCAGTCGCTGCTGCACCGCCAGTTGCTGCAGCTCGACGGCATGGAGCGGGGCACCGAGGACCCGACGGCGCTGGAGGACCTGTTCAAGCTCGACCACCTCACCACCCGCATGCGCAGGCACGCGGAGAGCCTGATCATCCTGTCGGACCAGACGCCGGGCCGCGGCTGGCGCAACCCGGTGCCGATCATGGACGTGCTGCGGGCCGCCGTGGCCGAGGTGGAGGAGTATCAGCGGGTGGAGGTGCTGCAGCCGCCGCCCGTGGCGCTGACCGGCTCCGCCGTCACCGACGTCGCGCACCTGATGGCCGAGCTGGTGGAGAACGCCACGCTGTTCTCGCCGCCGCGGACCCGGGTGGACCTGCGCACCACGACCACTCCGCACGGGCTCACCGTCGAGGTGGAGGACCGCGGTCTGGGCCTGCCCCGGACCGAGCTCGACGAGCTCAACACCCGGCTCGCCGAGAAGCCGGAGTTCGACCTGGCGCAGAGCGACCGGCTGGGCCTGTTCGTGGTCGGCAGACTGGCGGCCAGGCACGGCATCAAGGTCTCGCTCAGCCCGTCGCCCTACGGCGGCCTGACCGCGAGCGTGTCACTGCCCGCTTCCCTGCTGACGGACCTGGCGGTGCCGGCCGGACGCTAGGGCCGGCCGGATGCTGGAACGAACCGGCCGGACGCTAGAGCCGCAGGAACGGCTCGCTGAAGTGGGCGGTGGCGAGGATGGCGTGCTCGGCCCGCAACTCGGCGAGCACCTCGGCGCGGGTGGCGGCGGCCAGGTCCTGGTCGTCGTCGTAGACGTAGCGCACGGCCGGGTCGTCGAGCTGCACGGGGTGGAGCACGAGGTCGCCGGTCATGGCGAGGTCGCCGACCCGGGCGATCTGGTGCCCGGGCGTGTGTCCGGGCGCCAGGTGGACGCGCACGCCCGGCGCGATCTCCGCATCGCCCTCGACGACCTGCAACTGCCCCTTGAGCGGGGTGACGACCTGGTCGAGCATCGGGCCGCGGGCCGCGTCGAACTCGGCCTGCTGGAGCACGTAGCGGGCGTTCTCGAACAGCGGCCGCCCGTCGGCGACGGCGCCACCGGCGTGGTCGCTGTGCAGGTGCGTGAGGATCACGGTGCCGATCTCGGCGGGCGTGACGCCCGCGGCGGCCAGCTCACCCGCGAGGGAGCCGGGAACCGGCGCCCAACTCGACGCCGGTGAGTCGACGCCACCGATGCCCGTGTCGACGAGCGTCAGCCGACCGGCGGGATCGCGGAGCAGGTAGCAGTGGAAATGGAGCGTCCACGGCGCCTCGGCGAGGTTCCCTTCCGGGAACATCTCGGCCAGCGGACGGCGGATCGTCTCCCCCATGGGGCCCACGGCATCACACAGCGGCGTCACTTCGACGCCGGCGATGACCTTCGGCTGATGCGGCATGCGCCCAGACTAGGCGGCCACGGGGTGGCGCGGAACGTATTCGTTCTCCAGATCCGCGGCGAAGACGGCGCGGCGGCAGTGCGCGCACCTGTACATGATCGGGCCCTCGTCGAGCTCGTTGTGGCAACGTGGGCAGTGGGTGGTGTTCATGTCATCCCCCTAGGATTCTTCTTGTCTCATCGAAGCCGCTGCGCATTGCAAATGTCCTGCAGAACGCTTGAGGGCTCCATGTCCTTCTTCACATTCGGCGCGGTCGTTCCTGGCGCACGGCGGTGAGAAGAACATTGTTACGGACTGCTGCCCCAGGCGCGGGTAAAGACACGGGAACGGCCCGGGAATAGCCCAACCGGGCTAGGCGTTACCTAGGCAGCGACGTGTGATACGTTGCGTCCAGCGTTGAGCCAAGGCTCCGCTGTTTCCTCCCCGAGCCCCCCTTTCAGAGGCCGGCACGGGCTTCACTTTCACCCGCCGACTCCGTTCGGCGCACCCTCAAGGGGTCACCATGTCTGTCACCACCATCCCCCGTCCGCGTGCCCACACCTCCGACGCCAGCCAGGTCGCGGGCCTGCTGGACGTACAGGACCGGGCCGCCTTCATCCGAACCGGCGACCTGCCCGCGCCCGACGACGTCCGGCTGCATCCGGACAAGGCCAAGCAGCTCGGCCTGCGCCCCGGCGACCACGTCGTCGCCATGGCGAGCGGCGGCAAGCTCGTCGGCGTCGAGGCCGTCAACGGCCGGACCGAATGGCGGCACCGGCCGCACTTCGGCGACCTGACGCCCGTACATCCGCGTGAACGCCTCCGCCTGGAGACCGAGTCGCTCAGCACCCGCGTCATCGACCTGTTCGCGCCCATCGGCAAGGGCCAGCGCGGCCTCATCGTCGCCCCGCCCAAGGCCGGCAAGACCATGGTCCTGCAGGCCATGGCGGCCGCCATCACCCGCAACCACCCCGAGGCGCACCTCATGCTCGTCCTGGTCGGCGAGCGGCCCGAGGAGGTCACCGACATGCGCGCCTCCGTACGCGGCGAGGTCTTCTCCTCCACCTTCGACCATCCCGACCGCGACCACACCCGCATCGCCGAGCTCGCCATCGAGCGGGCCAAGCGCCTGGTCGAGAACGGCGAGGACGTCGTCCTGCTGCTCGACTCCCTGACGCGCCTCGGCCGCGCCTACAACAACCTCGCGCCCGGCGGCGGGCGCGTGCTCACCGGCGGCCTCGACGCCACCGCGCTGTACCCGCCCAAGCGCTTCTTCGGCGCCGCGCGCAACGTGGAGGGCGGCGGCTCGCTCACCATCCTCGCCACCGCACTGATCGATACCGGCTCACGGATGGACAACAGTCTGTACGAGGAGTTCAAGGGCACCGGCAACATGGAGCTGCACCTGGTGCGCGACCTGGCCGAGCGCCGCCTCTACCCGGCCGTCGACCTCGACGCCTCCGGCACCCGGCGTGAGGAGATCCTGCTGCACCCGCAGGAGCGCCAGGCCGTGTGGCGGCTGCGCCGCATGCTGGGCACCCAGGGCAGGCAGCAGGCCCTGGAGATGCTCATCGGCAAGCTCCGCGAGACCACGTCCAACGCCGAGTTCCTGCTGCGCGCCAGTATGTGACCGACAATGAACACATGCTGGCCGATATCGTCGAACACCTCGCCTGCCCCGTCTGCCGCCGCTCTCTTCGGCCGGCGCCCCGCGCGCTCACGTGCGCGAACGGGCACGGCTACGACGTCGCCAAGCAGGGGTACGTCAGCCTGCTGGTCGGCTCCCGGCCGCCGGGTACGGCCGACAGCACGGCCATGGTCGCCGCCCGCGCCGACTTCCTGAACGCGGGCCACTACGCCCCGCTCGCGCGAGCCCTCGCCGAGGCCGTGAGCGCCAGGGTCAGGTCTACGTTTTCTACCGAATCGTTCGCACGCTCGGCTGACGACAGCGCCGTGGAGGCGTACGGTGGGGCGGAAGTGAGCATGAGTCATGAAAGGCGACGGGTGTGGCTGGGAAGGCAGCCGGTCATCGTCGACGCGGGCACCGGGACCGGCTATTACCTGGCGGCCGTGCTCGAAGCGACGACGCAGGGCATCGGGCTGGCGTTCGACGTGTCCAAACATGCCGTACGGCGGGCCGCGCGGGCGCATCCCCGGCTGGGGGCGTTCGTGGCGGACGTATGGCGGCCACTGCCGATCCTGGACGAGACGGCGGATGTGGTGATCAACGTGTTCGCGCCCAGGAACGGGCCCGAGTTCCGCAGGATTCTGCGGCCCGGTGGCGCGGTGATCGTCGTGACCCCCGCGCGGGAGCACCTGAGTCCGCTGGTCGACGAGCTGGGACTACTCTCGGTGGACGCCGAGAAGGAGAGCCGGCTGGCCCGCAGCCTGGACGGATTCACCGAGGCGGAGCGGCGGGAGGTGGCGTTCGACATGGAGCTCGGACCCGCTGACATCCTGGGAGTGGTGGGGATGGGGCCCAGCGCGTGGCACACTGACACAGCCCAGCTGGAGCAACGAATTTCATCCCTTTTCTCCCGTAATGACGGCAGAAGTCAGGAAAAAGTAGTCGCGAGGGCAAGATTTCACCTATCTACCTTCGAGGTGACATCTGAGTCAAGGGATGTCGCTTGACGGACGCATGAGGCACATGTTACTGATGGGGCATTTAGTCCGAAATTCCCCCACATTCCTGGAGTATTTCCGCGACGCAGGCGCAATACTGGACGGCAGCCCACGCCCTGAAGGGCACGGGTCGGCAGAGGGAGGGGGCGCGACCGGATGAAGGCCGAGGAACGCTGGCACGCCAGGTTCCGGGCGTCGCGCATGTCGCTGCCATCCTGGGCACGTCTGGCCCCCAGCCGCTCGATCTACCGCTCGAACGTCACCGGGACGTGGGAGGTCTACGCCTGGGACCGCGCGACCGGCGCCACCCGCCAGGTCACCGACAGGCCCCGCGGCACCGTTCATGCCGCCATCGACCCCACCGGTCAGTGGATCTACTGGTTCGCCGACACCGAGGGTGAAGAGGTCGGCGTGTGGCAGCGCCAGCCGTTCAACGGCGGCCCCGACGAGCCGGCCGCGCCCGACCTCGCGCCGGGCCAGCCGACCGGGATCGCCCTGTCCGCCACCGGCGTCACCGCGATCAGCCTGGCCGGCGACGGCGTCTTCACCATCCACCTGGTCTCCAAGGGCCAGCCCTCCCGCCTGCTCTACGAGCACGCGGAGGCCTGCTGGGTCGCCGACATGTCCCTGGACGGCGAGGTCGTCGCGATCAACCACGGCGAGTACGGCGACTTCCGCCACCCGGCGCTCCGCGTCGTACGACAGTCCGGCGAGGTCGTCGGCGAGCTCCACGACGGCCCCGGCAAGGGCGTGGCCGGCCTCACCTTCGCCCCCGTGCCTGGCGACCACCGCATGCTCGCCCTGCACGAACGCCGCAACCGTTCGGAGCCCCTGGTCTGGGACCCGGAGACCGGCGAGCAGCGCGAGATCTGGCTGCGCGACTCCGGCGACCTGACCGCCAGCTGGTACCACGACGGCCGCGGCCTGCTGCTGCGCCGCGACGACCGGGCGCGCACCTATCTGCACCGCTACGACCTGGCAGGTGGCGGGCTGTTCCCGATCGAGACCCCGCTCGGCGTGATCGAGGACGCGACGCCCCGCCCCGGCGGCTACGTCGAATACTCCTGGTCGAGCGCCTCCCGCCCGCCCGTCATCCGCTCGACCAACGGCCAGGTCGTGCTGAACGCCGGCGGCCCCCCGGCGCCGCCCAGCGTCCCGGTCGAGGACCTCGACGTCGACGGCCCCGGCGGGCGCATCCACGCGCTCGTCTCCAGGCCGGAGAACGCCGTCGCGCCCTACCCCGCCGTCTTCCTGCTGCACGGCGGCCCGTCCAAGCACGACCGTGACTCCTTCTCCCCCGAGGTGGCGGCCTGGGTCGACGCCGGCTTCGCCGTCGTCCGGGTCAACTACCGCGGCTCGACCGGCTACGGCTCCCAATGGCGCGACGCCCTGTACGGCGAGGTCGGGCACATCGAGCTCGCCGACGTCGCGGCGGTGCGCCAGTACGTGGTCGACCGCGGCATCGTCGACCCGGGGCGGCTCATCCTGGCCGGCACCGCCTGGGGCGGCTATCTGACGTTGCTCGGCCTCGGCACCCAGCCGGGCCTGTGGGCAGCCGGCATCGCGGCGGTCCCGATCGCCTGCCACCGCACCTCCTACGAGGACGAGACCGGCAGCCTGCGCGCGCACCACCGGGCACTGTTCGGCGGCTCGCCCGACGAGCAACCCGAGCGCTACGCCGCCAGCTCCGCGATCACGTACGTGGACCAGGTCAAGAGCCCCGTCCTGATCCTGTCCGGCGAGAACGACCTGCGCTGCCCCCTGCGCCAGATCAACAAGTACGTCACCCAACTGGCCGAGCACGGCCGCGAACACGAGGTCTACACCTACGACGCCGTACGGGAGAGCCTGGTGGTCGCCGAGCGCCTCGCGCAGACGGCGCTGCAACTGGAGTTCGCCCGCAAACACGTGAACGGCCGCTGACGGTCAGGCCGGATGGCCGACAGCTGACCACCGGCCGCTGACGGCCGGCGGGCGCAGCACCAAGATGACCGGCCGCTCTGACGGCCGGCGGGCGCGCAGGACCAAGATGACCGGCCGCTCTTACGGTCAGCGAGCGCGCAGGACCAAGATGACCGGCCGCTCTTACGGTTAGCGAGCGCGCAGGACCAGGATGGCCAGGTCGTCGGCGCTGGGCTCGACCGCGAAGTCCGCGGCCCCCCTGCGGATCCGCTCGGCCACGGCCCTGGCCGACAGCCCCGCGCACTCGGCGAGCATCTTGGCCAGGCCGCCGTCGTCGTCCAGCAGGCGCCCGCCCGACCGCCGCTCGGTCACCCCGTCGGTGACCGCGAGCAGCACGTCGCCGTGGTCGAGGTGGATGGTGTCGGCCTCGAACACCACTTCCTGGAAGACGCCGAGCAGCGACTGCGGGCTGGTCACCGCCTCCACCACGCCGTTCGCCTTGAGGCGCAGCGCCTCGGGGTGACCGGCGGACACCAGCCGCACCTCCAGGCCCGACTCCACCGGCGTGATGTCGCCGTGCAGCAGGGTCAGGAACCTGGCCCGCTCCCCCTCTTCGAGGATCGCCTGGTTGAGGCGGCCGAGCACGGCGGCCACACCGTAGCCCTCCCGGGCGAGCAGCCGCAGCGTGTGCCGGGCCAGGCCGGTGACGGCCGCGGCCTCGGGGCCGGTGCCGCAGACGTCGCCGATCGCGAACCGCCAGCAGTCGTCGCCGGCCTTGAACAAGTCGTAGAAGTCGCCGCCGACCTCGTTGACCTCGCCCGCGGGCTCGTAGACGACGCCGTAGTCGAGGCCGGGCACCTCCGGCTCGCTCGGCGGCAGCAGGCTGCGCTGCAGGGCGCGGTTGGCGGCGGCCTGCTGGGCGTACACCCTGGCGTTGTCGGTGGCGAGCGCGGCGCGCCTGCCGATGTCCTCGGCGAGCTGGATGACCTCGTCGGTGAAGCGGTCGGGCCGGCCCAGGCACATCACGCCGAGGCCGCGGCCCCTGGCGGTCAGCGGGACGGCGAGCACCTGGGAGTCGGCCAGGTGGAAGGTGGAGGCGGCGCGGGTGCCGACGGCGCTGACGTCCATCTCGGCGAGCTGCTCGCGCAGCCCGTCGATCCTGGCCTCGTCGGCGTGCCAGAGGTAGACCAGGCGCAGCGGCCCGGACGCGCTGTCGGCGGTGTAGACGCCGCACCAGCTGCTCAGCCGGGGCACCACGATCTGGGCGATGATGGCGGGCACCATGTCGGGATCGAGCGTGCCGGCCAGCAGGTCACTGGCGTCGGCGAGAAATCCCAGCCAGTGTGGTCCCCTGGAGGTGTGCTCCAGCCATTCGGAGCCCACCTGGTCCTGGGAGCCGGGTAGCGTGAGTCTGGCCCAGTGGACACGGGAATCGCCCGCGAAGGTGATGCCCCATTCCTCCACGTTGACGGAAGGAGCCTTCGGATCTCCCTGTGACGTGCTTCGCTGCCTCACCTCGACCTGGACAGCATCCCCGTAATGCTTCCACATCATCTCAAACGGCTCGTCAACCACCTGCGCGGCAAGATCGCCGGCGACCTGCTCAGCGATATGGAGCATGCCTCCAGTGGCCCACGCGGTCATCACCTCGCGCGTGAACCTCATCGCATCCGTCACAGCGGTCTCGTCGGGCGCGAACGTAGCCGCGAGCACCGCATGAGGAGAAGCAGTCATCCCACCGTGCCTACCACATCTCCCGCAGACTTGGGGTAAATCCAAGGACAGGACTACGAGCTACTCATCGTGACAGACTTGAATCACTCGTTGGAGTCACCCACGAGTGAAGGAGGCCCCATGACATCGGCCAAGACCGTGCCAACCGTTGAGGAGAGGACCTACACCGAGGCGGATCTCGTCCCCATTCTGGAGACCCTGTTCTCCTGGCGTGACGGGGACTTCCGACGACGGGTCCCACACGCGCCTGACGGCGTGCTCAGCGAGGTACGGTTGCTGCTCAACGAGGTCGCGGACCGCCGTGAGCACCTCGCCAACGAGCTGAGCAGAGTGCGCCGAGAGGTTGTCAAGGAAGGCCGGTTCGGCGAGCGGCTGACACCGGGGCCGGGCGTGGGGGCCTGGGCCGAGAGCGTCGAATCGGTCAACGTGCTGATCGACGCCCTGGTGAGCCCGGTGAGCGGCGCCGCCGACGTCATCGACGCGGTTGCGAAGGGTGACCTCTCGCGCCGGATCGACCTCGACCGCTCGGCCCGCGGCGAGGTGCGCCGGCTCGGCAAGGCCATCAACGGCATGGTGGACCAGCTCGCCCTGTTCAACTCCGAGGTGACCCGGGTGGCCAGGGAGGCCGGCACCGAGGGACGGCTCGGCGGCAGCGCCAACCTACGGGGCATGTCCGGGAGCTGGCGCGATCTCACCGAGGCGGTCAACACCATGTCGTCCCGCGTGGCCGCGCAGGTGCGCGACATCGCGGTGGTGACCACCGCGGTGGCCAAGGGCGACCTGAGCCGCAAGGTGACGGTCGACGCGGTGGGCGAGATGTTCGAGCTGAAGAACACCGTCAACACCATGGTCGACCAGCTGTCCGCCTTCGCCGAGGAGGTGACCCGAGTCGCCCGCGAGGTCGGCACCGAGGGCCAGCTCGGCGGCCAGGCCCAGGTGACGGGCGTGTCGGGCGTCTGGAAGGACCTCACCGACAACGTCAACTTCATGGCCAACAACCTGACCTCACAGGTGCGCAGCATCGCCACCGTGGCGACCGCGGTGGCGCAGGGCAACCTGTCGAAGAAGATCACCGTCGACGCCCAGGGCGAGATCCTCCAGCTCAAGGACACCCTCAACACGATGGTGGACCAGCTGTCCTCCTTCGCCGACGAGGTGACCCGAGTCGCCCGCGAGGTGGGCACCGAGGGCAAGCTGGGCGGGCGCGCGGAGGTCAAGGGCGTGTCGGGGGTCTGGAAGGACCTCACCGACAACGTCAACTCGATGGCCGCCAACCTGACGTACCAGGTCCGCAACATCGCCCAGGTGACCACCGCGGTCGCCAACGGCGACCTCACCCGCAAGATCGACGTGGACGCGCAGGGCGAGATCCTGGAGCTCAAGTCGACCATGAACACGATGGTCGACCAGCTGTCCTCCTTCGCCTCCGAGGTCACCCGAGTGGCCCGCGAGGTCGGCACCGAGGGCCAGCTCGGCGGCCAGGCGCAGGTACGCGGCGTCTCCGGGGTCTGGAAGGACCTCACCGAGAACGTCAACTCGATGGCCAACAACCTGACCTCACAGGTGCGCCAGATCGCGGCGGTCTCGTCGGCGGTGGCGCAGGGCAACCTGTCGAAGAAGATCACCGTCGACGCCCAGGGCGAGATCCTCCAGCTCAAGGACACCCTCAACACGATGGTGGACCAGCTGTCCTCCTTCGCCGACGAGGTGACCCGAGTCGCCCGGGAGGTCGGCACGCAGGGGCAGCTCGGCGGCCAGGCCCGGGTGCAAGGTGTGTCGGGCGTCTGGAAGGACCTCACCGACAACGTCAACTTCATGGCCAACAACCTGACGTACCAGGTCCGCAACATCGCCGAAGTGACCACCGCGGTCGCCAACGGCGACCTCACCCGCAAGATCGACGTGGACGCGCAGGGCGAGATCCTGGCGCTGAAGACCACCATCAACCGGATGGTCGACCAGTTGTCGTCCTTCGCCTCCGAGGTCACCCGGGTGGCCCGCGAGGTCGGCTCCGAGGGCCAGCTCGGCGGCCAGGCCCGCGTCGAAGGCGTCGAAGGCACCTGGAAGCGGCTGACCGAGAGCGTCAACGAGCTGGCGGGCAACCTCACCACGCAGGTCCGCGCCATCGCCACCGTGACCAGCGCGGTGGCGCGCGGCGACCTGACCCGCTCGATCGCCGTCGAGGCGCAGGGCGAGCTGGCGGAGCTCAAGGACTACATCAACTCGATGGTGGCCAACCTCCGCGAGACCACCCAGGCCAACCAGGAGCAGGACTGGCTCAAGTCCAACCTGGCCCGCATCTCCCGGCTCATGCAGGGCCACCGCGACCTGTTCGAGGTCGCCAAGCTGACGATGAGCGAGCTGACGCCGCTGGTGTCGGCCCGCTACGGCGCCTTCTACGGTGTCGATCCCGAGGGCGAGCACGAGCTGCTGCTGATCGGCGGCTACGGGGTGCGGCCCGAGCGGGGCCCGCGCCAGCGCTTCGCCATCGGCGAGGGCATCGTCGGCCAGGCGGCCGCGGAAGGCCGGCACATCATCCTCGACGACGTGCCGCCGAAGTTCATCACCATCGACAGCGGGCTCAGCCAGTCGACCCCCGCGCAGATCGTGGTGCTGCCGATCCTGTTCGAGAGCCGCGTGCTCGGCGTGCTGGAGCTGGCCTCCTTCAGCCCGTTCGGCGAGGTCCACCTGGACTTCCTGACGCAGCTCGTGGAGACCATCGGCGTCACCATGAACACGATCATCGCGAACTCGCGTACCGAGGACCTGCTGACCGAGTCGCAGCGCCTCACCCGCGAGCTGCAGGAGCGCTCCGACGAGCTGCAGCGCCAGCAGGAGGAGCTGCGCAGGTCCAACGCCGAGCTGGAGGACAAGGCGGCCCTGCTCGCCAAGCAGAACCGCGCGATCGAGATCCAGAACTTCCAGATCGAGCAGGCCCGCCGGACTCTGGAGGAGCGCGCCGAGCAGCTCGCGGTCTCCTCGCGCTACAAGTCCGAGTTCCTCGCCAACATGTCGCACGAGCTGCGCACGCCGCTCAACAGCCTGCTGGTGCTGGCCAAGCTGCTGACCGAGAACGCCGAGGGCAACCTGACCTCGCAGCAGGTCGAGTTCGCCCGCACCATCCACGGCGCCGGCTCGGCACTGCTCCAGCTCATCAACGACATGCTCGACCTGTCCAAGGTCGAGGCGGGCCGGATGGACATCCACCCGATCGGGGTGTCGCTGCCGAAGCTGGTCGACCTGCTGGAGGCGGCCTTCGCCCCGCTGGCGGCCGACAAGGGGCTGGCGCTCACCGTGGCCGTCGACCCGGACGTGCCGCAGGAGCTGTTCGCCGACGAGCAGCGCCTGCAGCAGGTGCTGCGCAACCTGCTGTCCAACGCGGTGAAGTTCACCCCGAAGGGCGAGGTGAAGCTGCGGGTGGTGCCGGCCTCCGACGACGTCGACTTCGACGACGAGACCCTGCACGCCGCCCACAACCTGCTCGCCTTCCAGGTGATCGACACCGGCATCGGCATCGCGCCCGACAAGCGTGAGGTCATCTTCGAGGCGTTCCGGCAGGCCGACGGCACCACCAGCCGCAAGTACGGCGGCACGGGCCTCGGCCTGGCGATCTGCCGGGACATCGCCCGGCTGCTCGGCGGCGAGATCCACGTGGACAGCGAGCTGGGCAAGGGCAGCACGTTCACCCTCTACCTGCCCGCCTCCTACATCGGCCCGCTGGCGGCCACCGACGGCGGCGCGCCCCGCAGGCAGCTCATGACCGCCTCCATCGAGGAGCCCGAGGCGCCGGAGCCGTCGATGCCGCTGGACATGTCGCTGCCCGAGCTGGTCGAGGCGCCGATCGAGGGCAGCCAGTGGCAGGGCGACGACCCGCTCAGCGGCGCGAAGATCCTCATCGTCGACGACGACATCCGCAACGTGTTCGCGCTGACCAGCGTGCTGGAGCGGCACGGCTCCACGATCGTCTACGCTGAAAACGGACGTGAGGGGATCGAGCAGCTCGAACGGAACGAGGATGTCGCGCTCGTGCTGATGGACATCATGATGCCGGAGATGGACGGCTGGGCGACGACGTCCGCCATCCGGCGTATGCCGCAGTTCGCCGACCTGCCGATCATCGCGCTGACCGCCAAGGTCATGCGAGGCGACCGGGAGAAGAGCATCGCCTCGGGCGCGTCGGACTATGTGCCCAAGCCGGTCGATGTGGATCGTCTGCTCGAAAGGCTGCGCGGCTGGCTCAGCCGAGGGCGGACCCCTGTGACCGACTCGTCACCCGAAGGGTCGTGATCGATGTCCGATCGAGCGAAGATCCTCCTGGTCGATGACCGCGAGGAGAACCTGATCGCGCTTGAGGCCATCCTCAGCTCGCTCGACCTGGTGCCGGTGCGCGCCAGGTCCGGCGAGGAGGCGCTCAAGAAGCTGCTGAACACCGAGTTCGCGCTCATCCTGCTCGACGTGCGGATGCCCGGCATGGACGGGTTCGAGACCGCCGCGCACATCAAGCGGCGGGAGCGTACCCGCAACATTCCGATCATCTTCCTGACGGTGGTCGACAGCGCGCCCGACTACGCTTTCCGCGGCTACGCGGCGGGCGCGGTCGACTACCTCACCAAGCCGTTCGACCCGTGGGTCCTGCGGGCCAAGGTGTCGGTGTTCAGCGAGCTGTACAACATGAACAAGCGCCTGGCCGAGCAGGCCTCCCTGCTGCGCGAGCGCGTCGCCGGCGAGTTGCCGCCCGGCGCCGGCGAACAGGGCGCGGTGCTGCCGGAGCTGGCGCGGCGGCTCACGGCGGTGGAGGAGGAGCTCGCCCGGGTGCGCGAGCTCGCCCGCAAGTCCCAGGACCCGGCCCTCGCCGCCCCCCTCACCGACCTCGCCGACCGCCTCGCCCACCTACGCTCCGGCTTCGACGCCCTCGCGTGACAGGCTTCTGAGAAGCCTGTATCGCAGCTAGCTTGCGGGAAGCTTCTCGCGTAGCAGGCTTCCGAGGAGCCTGTCTCGCAGCAACCTGCCGGGGGGCCTGTCTCGTACGGTCGCCCGGGAGGGCTGAGAGCCCGCCCGTCGGCGGTTCGTCAGTGGCGGGCGCGTTCGAGGGCGTCCCAGAAGCCGCGGCGCAGGGCGTGGCGGACCTCGTCGTGCAGCAGGAAGTCGATCGGCAGGGAGGAGCCCTGGAGCAGGCGGGCCTCCAGGTCCGATGGCATCCGGGGCTTGCGGGCCAGGACGGCCTCCAGCCAGAGTGCGGGGGCGTCGCGGGCGACGGACTCGCCGAAGTCGTGCCCCTCGCGGTGCGCGGACTTGACCGCGTCGGACAGCGTGGTGGCTCCGGCCGTGGCGGCGGCCGGCGGCGACACGGGCGCGGACTGCGGGCCCGTGTAGGCGCCGAACTGCGGCTGCTGGTAGGTGCCGCTGCCGGCCTGGGCGGCGAACTGGCCGGTCGTCGGCGACTGCTGCTGCATGGGGCTGGTGGTCGGCGCCGACTGCTGCACGGGCGCGGGCGCGGGCGGATCGGGATAGGAGTAGGTGGGCAGCGCGGGCGGGTTGGCGGACTGCCCGCGGTCGGCGGACTTCCGGCGGCCGGAGGAGGAGCCGGTGGAGGACGACTGGCTCTGCTCCTGGGAGCCCGAGTGCTGCGCGGCATGACTGCCCGAGTGCTGCGAGGCGTGGCCGCCGGTGCTCGATGAGGACGGCGGCAGCGACGACTGCATCGGGGACGGCAGCGCGGGGGGCGGCAGCGAAGGCGGCGGCGACGAGGGGGCGGCCGGCAGGGAATGGGAGCCGTGCCCGTTGCTGACCGCCTGGCGACGACCGTTGGACGACTCGCTCGTGCCGGTCACCAGGGTGACGTAGGGGCGCAGGTTGGCGCCGCCGAGCTCGATGAGGTCGTCGCTCTCCTGCCTGAGCGTGCGGGACACGGCCCAGCTCGCGTCGGCGGCGATGTGCACCACGGTGACCCTGATGCCGAGGTCCTGCGCGTCGCAGACCACCTGGGCCAGGTCCTCGTCACCGCTGACCACGACCGCGTCGCAGATGGCGTTGTTGCGGGCCAGCGTCATCAGGTCGCGGTGGACCTGCGCGTCGACGCCCTCGCGGCGGCCCGGGCGGATGCGCGAGAGCCGCAGCTTGAGGCCGGGGATGTCGGCGAGCACGTCGTGCTCGGGAGTGCGACGGCCTTCGACCGTCGCTTCGTACCAGTAGCAGCGCAGCAGCGGCAGGCCGGTACGCTCGCCGGACAGGCCCGACAGGAGTTGCAGCAGACCTGGGTAGTCCCAGGAGACGGATTCGCGATGGCGGGTCCCATGTACGGCCATCGCGCCGTCGGCCAGCAGATAGCCAGCGTCCACGAACAGCGCGCAGCGATCCACTGACACCGCCCCTTTCTAGGTGGTCCGACTTGCTGGCTCTACACCGTCGGAGCCGGACTCGGCGGCCCTGTCTCAGGGTAATGAAACCTGGTGATCGTGCGAGGGTTAATCCCGACGATTCGCCCCTGGACCTGCATGGTGCCTGACCAATTAGGCGAACCGTACCAGTTTGTCCTGATATCGGTCACGGGCGTGCGCGCACACTCACGGCGGCGGCTCCGAACAGTACGACGTCCTTCTCCGCGACGATCGTCAGCGCGGGCCGGGCCCTCAACGCGCCGCTGACCGTATCGACGTCGACACCGAACGTCATCTCCGTCACGCCGTTGGAGGATCCGTCGAACACGTTCGCCGGATCCTGGTCCCCTCCGGCCGGCTCCAGCGGACCGGAGCCGAGCGACACCTTGTCGCCGCCGAGATCGGCGTCGCCCTCCCAGGTGACCAATTCAGCCCTGGCGGCCGAGGCGGCGGGCTCCAGCCCGCCGAGCGGCACTCGTACCGGCCCCGTCCCGCCGCCGATCACGGCGGCGCCGTCGACCACGACAGCCTGGCTGTACGGCAGGCGCGGATCGGTGGCGACCACCACGAGGCTCCACCCCGCATGTCCCCCGAGCACCGCCCGAGCCACCGTCCCCCGCTCCCGCACCGCCCGCCCCGGGACCCCGCCCGCCACCGGCGCCACCGTCACGTGGCCGAAGGTGTCCTCTTCGGTCGGCGGGTCGGTTTCGTGGTCCGGGGAGACGGCGCTCATCGGGGCGTCCGCCGCCCACCAGATCCCTTGCCGGCGGCCGCCGCTCACCAGGCCGGTGACGTCCGCGTACGCCTGGTAGGCGGGTCCTGCGGGCAGGGCGCGGTGGGCCACCTGGCCGGGCTCGATGGTCACGTATCCCTTGCGCCCCGGAGGCCTGAGCTTGATCGGGCCGGCCTCTTGGACGCTCGCCGACCAGTAGAGGCCCGCCCACACGACGCGACTCCCCTTGGGCAGGGCGAGCACGGCGCCGCTGGAGGCTTGAGTGCCGGCCGCGCTGTCCTCGTCGAGCAGGCGCATCGGCCACAGGTCGTTGTCCCGCTGGTCCCCCCTGCGGCGCCTGGCCTCCAGGCAGTCCTCGCGCTCGGCCGGGCAGGTCAGGAACGAGTTGCCGACCGCCCTGACGGTGACCTTGCCGTCGGCGGCGAACCTGGCGGGGGCACCGGAGGGCCGCACCCCCGTGGCGGCCCTCGCGGTGAGCTTGATGGGGCCGGCCTCGACCCTGAGGGTAGGCCCTTGACCCACCGGCGCCTCGGCGGCCACCTGCACCCGCAGGAACACCGCCGTCCTGCGACCCGCGCCGAGCGGCCTCCTGGCGCACCTGGCGCCGGTCCCGGCCGGACGGCACACCCAGCCGTCCACGATCCCCACCGGCCGCACCGGAGCCCCCGCGACGGCCGCCCCCGCCCCCGCCCCCGCACGGACGGTGGAAGGGGTCCGGGCGGTTCGGACAGTGGAAGCGGTTCCGGCGGTTCCAGCGGTTCGGGTGGTTCGGGTGGCTTGGCGGGAGGTGATCGGGATGACGCCTTGGGTGCGGCCTCGGGGGGTGACCAGGGTGACGCCCGGGGGCAGCTCGATGGCGGTGTAGACCTCCTCGCTCGGCGCGTCGCCGTCGTTGCGCAGCCGCATGGCCACGATCCCCCGCTGAGCGCGTACGAGCGAGCCCATGACGGCGATCGTGGCGCGCAGGCCGGCTCTGGCCTGCTCTGGGCGGGCCTGCGCGGGAGGTGCGGCCGGTTCCCGGGCGGGGACGCGCTCGGGGCGCGTGGTGGGCTGGATGTGGGACGGGAGCAGGGGCGGCGCCTTGAAGGGCGACGGCTGTACGGAGTCCGCGGACCTCGCGACCGGGGCCGGCGGGCCGGCGGGGACCAGGGCGAAGGCGGCGGCCACGGCCAGCACCGTGGCGGCGCCGCCGGACACGACGAGCCACTGCGGGCCGGGCAGCCGCCGCAGGAGGCCGAGCGCGCGGGGCAGGCCGTTGGCCATCAGCCTGCTGTGCGCGAAGCCGGACTCGGCCATCGCGGTGGCGTAGCCGGCGGCGGCCGTACCGAGGACGAGCGGACCGACGACGGCGCGCAGGCTCCGGTTGACCTCGGTCAGCTCCCGCAGGACGGTGCGGCAGCCGGAGCAGTCGCTCACGTGCTCGTCCACGGCCTTGGTGTCGCGCCGGGTCAGCCCGCCCCTGACGTAGGCGCCGAGCCTGCCGAGCACCGGCCTGCACTCGTGCGGCGGCGAGCTCGCGAGGTGGGCCTGCAGGTAGGCCTGGCGCAGCCCTTCGCGGGCCCGGTAGGCGAGCGCGGCCACCCCGTTGGCCGACAGGCCCAGCAGGGGCGCCACGGTGGCGGGCCGGGCGGCCTCCACCTCGATGTGCCAGAGGACGGCGCGCCACCGCTCGGGCAACGACAGGTAGGCCCTGGCGATCGGCGAGCCGTCGAGCCCGGCCAGCGAGGGATCGACGAAGGGCAGGCCGGGGTCGAACGGCTCGGCCTCGCCGCCCGTCACCTGGTGGCTCTGGACCAGGGAACGGTCGTGAACGGTCCGGCGGACCACGGTCAGCAGGAAGGTCCTGAAGGCGGTGTCCGGCCCCCCGCCGCGGCCCACCAGGTCCAGGGTCTTCGTGAAGGACTCGGCGACCACGTCCTCGACCTCGTCCTCGCCATGGACGAGGTGGCGGGCCAGGGCGCGGGCGGCCGCGACGTGGCGCTCGTAGAGCCGGCCGTAGGCGGGGGCATTGCCCGCTCTGACGGCAAGCAGGAGCTCTGTGTCGCTCTGCGGTGATTCCACACTCATAGTGACCTCGCGGTTACGAACCGTTGCCCGCAGAGTCATTCCGCACCCACCCCCATGGTTAAACCGAACGCGCCTCTTTGCCTGCGGGAGGGCTGCGGGAGGGGCTTGGGTCGGCTGATCCGGACTCTAAGCTTGGTTCCATGACAGACCGCGACAGCCTGCTGGCCGAGATCAAGAAGAAGGCCGTCGTGCACGGCCGGGTGGTGCTCTCCTCCGGCAAGGAGGCCGACTTCTATCTCGACCTGCGCCGGATCACCCTCGACGGGGTGGCCGCGCCCCTGGTCGGCCGGGTCATGCTCGACCTCACGGCGGACCTGGAGTTCGACGCGGTGGGCGGGCTCACGCTCGGCGCCGACCCGGTGGCGACGGCCATGCTGCACGCCGCGGCGGCCCGGGGACGCACGCTGGACGCGTTCGTGGTGCGCAAGGCGCAGAAGGCGCACGGCATGCAGCGCAGGATCGAGGGGCCGGAGGTGAAGGGACGGCGGGTGCTGGCAGTCGAGGACACCTCCACGACCGGCTCCTCGCCGCTGACCGCCGTCGAGGCGTTGCGCGAGGCGGGCGCCGAGGTGGTGGCGGTCGCCACGATCGTCGACAGGGGGGCGAGCGCCCGGATGGCGGAGGAGGGCCTGGACTACCGCACGGCCTTCACCCTGCGGGACCTCGGGTTGTGAAGGACTCGCGCCCTCCCGGCTCGCCCTGCGGGCGCCGCTCGCCGTTCTCGGTGACGCGGACCGTGCCCGCGTCGGACAGCACCACGTCCAGCTCCGGCTCGAAGTAGCTGACCTCTTCGCCCCTGCTCATGTCGCGGTGCTGCAGCACGTCGCCGCCGGGCACCCGGACGGTCACCAGGGGGCAGGTGTCGGCCACGCACTCGATGCGCAGGGTCGGCACCGGGACGCCGCTGCCGCCGGTGGGGCTCCCGGAGAAGGGCTCCCGCACCGGCACCTGCTCGCCGCCGGCCGAGGCGAACAGCGCCCGCCCGCCGATCACCAGGAGTGTCACCACGGCCCCGGCCGCGAGCACGGCGAGTGCCAGGCGGGCGAGGCCCATCGGGGCTGACCTGTGGCGTCCCACAGGGGGGAGCGTACCCCGTGGTAAGACGGCTTTCCCGTTGTCTGCCGGGGCCGGGCGAATACGCCGAGTATGGTGGGTCATCACGTCGGGTCACGAAGGCACGTGAGCGCGTCCATCCGCGAGAGCCCGGCGGGCGTTGTCTCTACCCCGGCGGGTAGCAGACCGGGATACTGGCAGCGCGATGCCGTACTTCTCAGGGAGATGACTCATGCCTATAGCGACCCCAGAGGTCTACGCCGAGATGCTCGACCGTGCCAAGGCTGGCGGGTTCGCCTACCCAGCGATCAACGTGACCTCCTCCCAGACGCTGAACGCCGCGCTGCGCGGCTTCGCCGAGGCGGAGAGCGACGGCATCGTCCAGGTGTCCACCGGCGGCGCCGAGTTCCTGTCCGGCGCCACGGTCAAGGACATGGTCGTGGGCGCGACCGCGCTGGCGGAGTACGCCCGCGTGGTGGCCGACAAATATCCGGTGACCGTGGCCCTGCACACCGACCACTGCCCGAAGAACAAGCTCGACGGCTTCATGCGGCCGCTGATCGACATCTCGCTGCAGCGGGTGGCCAAGGGCCTCGACCCGCTCTTCCAGTCGCACATGTGGGACGGCTCCGCCGTACCTCTGGAGGAGAACCTGCAGATCGCCGAGGAGCTCCTCGACAAGTGCGCCCGCGCCAGGATCATCATGGAGATGGAGATCGGCGTGGTCGGCGGCGAGGAGGACGGCGTCGTCGGCGAGATCAACGAGAAGCTCTACACCACCCCCGGTGACGCCCTGGCCACGGCCGAGGCGGTCGGGCTGGGCGAGCGGGGCCGCTACCTGCTGGCCGCCACGTTCGGCAACGTGCACGGCGTCTACAAGCCCGGCCACGTCAAGCTGCGGCCCAGCGTGCTCAAGGACATCCAGGATGCGGTCGGCGCCAAGTTCGGCAAGGACAAGCCGTTCGACCTGGTCTTCCACGGCGGCTCCGGCTCGCTGCTGGAGGAGATCCACGAAGCGATCTCGTACGGCGTGATCAAGATGAACGTGGACACCGACACGCAGTACGCCTTCACCAGGCCGGTGGCGGACCACATGTTCCGCAACTACGACGGCGTGCTCAAGATCGACGGTGACGTCGGCAACAAGAAGGCCTACGACCCGCGCGCCTACGGCAAGGCCGCCGAGGCCGGCATGGCCGCCCGCGTCACCGAGGCGTGCGAGCACCTCAAGAGCAGTGGGACGAAGATCTCCTAGCCACATTGACGGCCCGGCGGGTATGACTTGTCCTATGGATAACCTTCTCGCCGGGCCGCCCCCGACTCACCTGCCGGACCTGCCCGAGGCCAGGGAGGCACTCGAAGCGGGCGCCAAGGCTTCTGACGTGGCCGCCCGGTTCCCCGCATATCCCGCCGCCTGGGCCAAGCTCGCGGAGGAATACTTCGCGCAGGGCCACGCGGTCACCTCCTACGCTTTCGCCCGCACCGGCTATCACCGAGGGCTGGACCAGTTGCGTCGCAGCGGCTGGAAGGGGCACGGGCCGATTCCCTGGGACCACGAGCCGAACCGTGGCTTCCTGCGCTGCCTGGCGGCCCTGGCCAGGGCCGCCCAGGCGATCGGTGAGAAGGACGAGGCCGAGCGCTGCGGTCAGTTCCTCAAGGACAGCAGCGGGGAGGCCTACGACGCGCTCACCAAGAGCTAGCTCTTGGGACGAATGGACCCACTCGGGTAGTCTCTGTACGCAAGAGCCCCTGTCGTGCTTGCGCCAGGGGTTTCGTTTTGTGTTCGGGAGACTCACAATGCCGGCTGCCGTTCTCGTAGGAGCCCAATGGGGCGATGAGGGCAAGGGCAAGGCCACCGACCTTCTCGGTGGCGACGTCGACTACGTCGTCCGTTACCAGGGCGGTAACAACGCGGGTCACACCGTGGTCATCGGTGACCAGAAATACGCGCTGCACCTGCTGCCGACGGGCATCCTGTCGCCGGACGTGGTGCCCGTGATCGGCAACGGCGTGGTGATCGATCCCGGCGTGCTGCTGGGCGAGATCGACGGCCTGGCCGCGCGCGGCATCTCGGCCGAGCGACTGCTCATCTCGGCCAACGCGCACTTGATCATGCCGCACCACAAGACGCTGGACAAGGTCACCGAGCGCTATCTCGGCAAGGCCAAGATCGGCACGACCGGCCGCGGCATCGGCCCCGCCTACGGCGACAAGATCTACCGCGTGGGCGTACGGGTCCAGGACCTGCTCGACCCGGGCATCCTGGCCAAGAAGATCGAGATGGCGCTGGCGGAGAAGAACCAGGTGCTCACCAAGGTCTACAACCGCCGCGGCATCGAGGCGGAGGCGGTCCTGGAGGAATACCTCGCCTACGCCGAGCGGCTCAAGCCGCACATCGCGGACACCTCGCTGGTGCTCAGCAAGGCGCTGGACGAGGGCAAGTTCGTGCTGCTCGAAGGCGGGCAGGGCACGCTGCTGGACATCGACCACGGCACCTACCCGTTCGTCACCTCCTCCTCGCCGACCTCGGGCGGCGCCTGCGCCGGCTCCGGCATCCCGCCGACGCGGCTGACCAAGGTGATCGGCATCCTGAAGGCCTACACCACCCGCGTCGGCTCCGGCCCGTTCCCCACGGAGCTGGTGGACGACATGGGCGAGTGGCTGCGGCAGACGGGCGGCGAGTACGGCGTCACCACCGGGCGCAACCGGCGCTGCGGCTGGTTCGACGCGGTCATCGCCCGGTACGCGACCCGCATCAACGGGGTCACCGACTTCTTCCTCACCAAGCTCGACGTGCTGTCCGGGCTGGAGCGGATCCCGGTGTGCGTGGCCTACGACGTGGACGGGGTGCGGCACGACGAGATCCCGATGACGCAGACGGACTTCCACCACGCCAAGCCGATCTACGAGGAGTTCCCCGGCTGGCAGGAGGACATCACGGGCGCCAAGACGTTCGACGACCTCCCGCCGAACGCGCGGTCGTACGTACGGACGCTGGAGGAGATGAGCGGCGCGCCCATCTCGGCCATCGGCGTGGGCCCCGGCCGCGACCAGACGCTGGTGATCCGCTCGCTGGTCTGACCCCTGAGGGTGAGCCGCTCCGCTGGTCCGGCCCCTGAGCTGGACTGCCCCCTGCCGAGGCGCCAGGGCCCCCTACCGGGGTGCCAGGACCGCCGCGGTCACCGGTGACAGCAGTCTCCACCCGAGGCTCTCGTACAGCGCTCTGCCCTCGGGAGTGGCCACCAGGACGCCGGTGGTCGCGCCTCTGGAGAGCGCGGTGTCGACCAGGGTCCGGATGACGACGCCGCCGAGGCCGCGGCGGCGGTGCTCGGGGGCGGTCTCGACCCGGTCCAGCACCGCCGCCCGGCCGGCGACGGCGAGCTGGCCGCGGGCGGCGATCTCGCCCGCCTGGGTCAGCAGGCGGGCGGCGGTGACGTCGGAGCGGGTGGTGATCGCCATCGTGTAGCCCGCGGGCGGCTCGGCGCGCTCGCGCGTCAGCGGGGTGGTCATCATGAACTCCGGCGGGTCGATCGTCCAGGTGGGCGGGAGCCACGGGGCGATCAGCTCCGCCGGGGCGCAGAGTTTCAGCCAGGTGCCGGGAGTGGTGATGGCCGCCGTCAGGTGCTGGACGAGGGCGGGGGTCGGCGTGGGCAGGATGTGGCGCGCCACGTGACCGGGCCGGCCGACGTCCACGCGAAATCCCCAGGGTTCGGGGACCGGTGGCGGGGTCTTGCGAGAGATGACCCAGCCGTCCACCCATGCCCGAACCATGTCGAGTTGGGTAGTTACGAGAGCCTCCGTCATGGTTCCTCAGCTTATTGCAACAATGTTGCATTCATCGATTCATTTCTGGTGGGGTGGGTGGGACGCCGGAGTGGAACCGGGTTGCCTGCCCTTGGGCGCTCGACCAGCGGTAGCGACTCCGCGTATCACCGCAAAAAGGACACGGCGTGGCGGCGCGTAGCAGCGGCCGGAGCCCGGTAGTGTCCCCGGTGTGCGCGTTGAGATACATGGTCATCGGGGAGCGAGAGGCCTCTGGCCCGAGAACACGCTGCCCGGCATGAGCCGTACGCTGGAGCTCGGCGTGCACGCGCTCGAGCTCGACGTCGCGCTCACCGCGGATCGGCGGCTCGTGCTGACGCACGACCTCACGGTCTCCGCCGTGACCAGCGCCGACACCCGGCCGGTCAAGCCGGACGACCCCGCGTTCCCCTACGTCGGCAAGCCCATCAACGCGCTGACCCTCGCGCAGTTGCGCACCCTGGACGTCGGCGTGCGGCTGCCCCGGCACCCCGACGACGTGTTCGCGGTGACCCAGGTGGCGATGCCCGACACCCGGATGCCCACGTTCGGCGCGGTGCTCGGCCTGGCCAACGCCTACGCCGCCGAGAACGTACGACTGCACGTCGAGCTGAAGTCCGACCCGACCAGGCCCGCGCTCACCGCCGATCCCCGGCTCTTCACCGAGCTGGTGATCGACGAGCTCGAACGGCACGGCAGGCTCCGCAACGCGGCGATCCTGAGCTTCGACTGGCGGATCCTCGGCCACGCGGCCGAGCTCGCGCCGGACACGCGGCGCTTCGCGCTGATCGAGCTCGACACGCTGGACTGGAACGGCCCGCCGGCCGACGACGTGGCCGCCGCCGCGCGCGACGCCGGCGCCACCACGCTCTCGCCCGAGCACGTCATGGTGGACGAGCGGCTGATGTCCCAGGCCGCGGCGGCGGGGCTGGACGTGGCGGTCTGGACGGTCAACGACCAGGCCCTCGCCGCGCGCATGCTCGACCTCGGGGTGGCCGGGATCGTCACCGACTATCCGGACCGGATGCGCGAGGTGTGGCAGGAGCGCGGGCTCGAGCTGCCCGATCCTGTCGGCCCGCTCAAGCCGGTCGGCGTCTGACTACAGCCAGCCGTTGCGGCGGAAGCCGCGGTGCAGCACCACGCAGGCGGTGATCATCACGGCCAGGATGGCCGGATAGCCCCAGACCTGCTTGGTCTCGGGCATGAAGTCGAAGTTCATGCCGTAGACGCCGGCGATCATCGTGGGCACGGCCAGGATCGCCACCCAGGAGGAGATCTTGCGCATGTCCTCGTTGGCCAGCGCGTTCGAGCGGGCCAGCGCCGCCTGCAGGATCGAGCTGCACAGCTCGTTGGAGGACTCCACCTGCTCGCACACCCGGGACAGGTGGTCGCCGACGTCGCGGAAGTATTCGCGCATCTCCGACGGGATCACCCGCCGCTGGGGCAGGGCGGCCAGCGGCGCCTGCAACGGGGTGACCGCCCGCTTGAGGTCCAGCATCTCCCGCTTGAGCTGGTAGATCCGGTTGATGTCGCGGGAGCTGACGTCCGCGAACACGGTGGCCTCGACCTCTTCCAGCTCCATCTGCATGAGGTCGGCCACCTGAAGGTAGCGGTCCACGACGTGGTCGGAGATGGCGTGCAGCACGCCGGCCGGGCCACGGTCCAGCAGCTCGGGGCTGTCCTCGATGCGCTCGCGCACCTCCGCGAGCGGGCAGTGCTCGCCGTGGCGCACGGTCACCACGAAGTCCACGCCGAGGAACACCATGATCTCGCCGGTGGCGATGATCTCACTGGTCGCGGTCAGCTCGTCGTGGTCCAGGTAGGCGATGGTCTTGAGGACCATGAACAGGGAGTCGCCGTAGC
Organism: Nonomuraea glycinis; assembly: GCF_035920485.1. GTDB lineage: Bacteria > Actinomycetota > Actinomycetes > Streptosporangiales > Streptosporangiaceae > Nonomuraea > Nonomuraea glycinis. The sequence goes on along the minus strand of NZ_CP109166.1, from coordinate 3,245,078 downwards.
GCTCGACCTTGGGACGCTGGTGCGCCTTGACGGCGTCCTCGACCGACAGCGGGTGCAGGTCGAAGACCTCGGCCAGCCACTCCACCTCGGGGGCCGCCGGCTCGTGCAGGCCGACCCAGACGAACGCCTTCGGGCCGTCGGAGTCCTTGTTGTGCCTGCGGACCTGGTCCAGGCACTCCACGATGCCGGAGGCGGTGGTCTTCCTGCCCTCGACGTAGGCGGCGTACTCGACGATGGAGTCGACGGGAGGCACGCGCGCCTCAAGCACCGGCTGCGCGTGCGGGCGCGGCTGGTGACGCGGTGCGGGGTGACGGTTGATACGACGGAAGAGTGTGGACGAGCGCATGGCGGTCTCTTTCCGCCCGACCTGGCACGCTCCACGCGCGATGAAAGGTCACCTCAATCGAAAAGAATGCGTGGAGGCACGATCAGGCTGCCGGATTGGAGTGGTCGGGGGTATCTGGGGTGTACGTGAACGAGCACGTACTGCTGGGATCACCAGGTTTCATCCCGGACCACCTCCAATCACGCAAGAGACCACAGAGCCGCCTCAAGCTACCACAGGCAGGTAACGGCATAACGATACTCGCCCGCATGCGCGTGGCGCCGAGGGACCGGGGCGGGGACGGGCGGGGACGGTGGGCTGCGAGAATGAGCGGGTGCGCGTTCTAGTCGTAGGTTCCGGTGGGCGTGAGCACGCCCTGTGCCGTTCACTCCAACTCGATCCCCAGGTCAGCGAGCTTCACTGCGCTCCGGGGAATCCCGGGATCGAGGAGGTCGCCAGGCTGCACCCGGTCGACCCCGTCGATCCGGTGCAGGTGGCCGGGCTGGCCCGGCGGCTGCGGGTCGACCTCGTGGTCGTGGGCCCCGAGGCGCCGCTGGTGGCCGGGGTGGCCGACGCGGTCCGCGAGGCGGGGATCGCCTGCTTCGGGCCGTCCGGCCAGGCGGCGATGATCGAGGGCTCCAAGGCCTTCGCCAAGGACATCATGCACGCCGCCGGCGTGCCCACCGCGCAGGCCCGGGTCTGCCGGACGGCCGAGGAGGCCGCGGCCGCGCTGGCCGAGTTCGGGACGCCCTACGTCGTCAAGGACGACGGGCTGGCCGCCGGGAAGGGCGTGGTGGTCACCGACGACCGCGAGGTGGCGCTGGCCCATGCGGCGGCCTGCGAGCGGGTCGTCATCGAGGAGTTCCTGGACGGGCCGGAGGTGTCGCTGTTCGCGCTCTGCGACGGCAGCACCGCGGTCCCCCTGCAGCCCGCGCAGGACTTCAAGCGGGCCTACGACGGCGACCAGGGGCCCAACACCGGCGGCATGGGCGCCTACACGCCGCTGCCGTGGGCGCCGGAAGGGCTGACCGAGCAGGTCATGCGGGAGGTCGTGCACCCCACGATCGGCGAGCTGAGCCGGCGCGGGCTGCCCTACCAGGGCGTGCTCTACGTGGGGCTGGCCCTGACGGCCAAGGGGCCGAAGGTGATCGAGTTCAACGCGCGGTTCGGCGACCCGGAGACCCAGGTGATCCTCGATCGGCTGACGACGCCGCTGGGCGGGCTGCTGATGGCGTGCGCCACCGGCGAGCTGGGGCCGGATCCGGAGTTCGCGGACGGGGCCGCCGTGACGGTGGTCATCGCGGCGGAGGACTATCCGGGCACTCCGGTCAAGGGCGACGTGATCAAAGGGCTGGAGCCGACCGAGCACGCCTACGTGCTGCACGCCGGGACCGCGCGGAAGGACGGCGAGATCGTCTCGGCGGGCGGCCGGGTGCTGAGCGTGGTGGCCGGCGGGCCCGACCAGGACAGCGCCCGCCGCAACGCCTACGAGCTGGTGTCGCGGATCGAGATGCGCGGCGCATTCCACAGGACGGACATCGCCCGATGAAGCACCTGCACGCCGGCAAGGTCCGCGACCTCTACCAGACCGACGAGGGTCTGCTGCTGATGGTCGCCTCCGACCGCATCTCGGCCTACGACCATGTGCTTGAGCCGGACATCCCGGACAAGGGCGCGATCCTCACCCAGATGTCGCTGTGGTGGTTCGACCAGCTCCGCGACCTGGTGCCCAACCACGTCGTGGCACCGGGCGACGAGGCGCGCGGCGTGCTGGTCAAGCCGCTGACGATGGTGCAGGTGGAGTGCGTGGCGCGCGGCTATCTGGCCGGGGGCGGGCTGAGCGAATACCGCCGCGACGGGATGGTCTCCGGCGTACGGCTGCCGGAGGGGCTCACGGACGGGTCCCGGCTGCCCGAGCCGATCTTCACGCCGTCGACGAAGGCGCCCATGGGCGAGCACGACGAGCCGATCTCCTTCGCGCAGGTGGTGGCCGAGGTCGGCGCGGAGACGGCGGAGGAGCTGCGGCGCATCACGCTCGCCGTCTACACGCGCGGCGCGGAGATCGCCCTGGAGCGGGGCATCATCCTGGCCGACACCAAGATCGAGCTCGGCTGGGACGCCGACGGGGTGCTGACCCTGGGGGACGAGGTTCTCACCCCCGACTCGTCGCGATTCTGGCCGGCCGATGAGTGGCAGCCGGGACGCCCGCAGCCGTCATTCGATAAGCAGTATGTCCGTGATTGGCTAACGTCGCCCGAATCCGGATGGGACAAAAACTCCACAAATCCCCCACCTCGCCTCCCGGACAAGGTGGTCATGCGCACCAGGCAGCGATACCTGGAGGCCTATGAGCGCATCACTGGGACTTCCTTTACCGGGTGATTCGGCTGGGCCAGGTGGTGTGAGCGGCTACTGTTGGCCGGATCGACCCTCACCCTCTTTTCCGATCGATAATTTCCCGAGGAGCAGCACGAATGGTCCGTTACCGCGTGCGCGGTGGCAACGCACTGCGTGGAACCGCCTTCATCCAGGGCGCGAAGAACGCCGTGCTACCGATGATCGGTGCGGCTCTGCTGGCCGCCAAGGGCCGCACCGTGCTGCGCAACGTCCCGCTGATCGAGGATGTACGTCGCGCGGTCGAGCTGGCCGAGACCGTCGGCGCCTACGTCGAGCTGCACGAGTCGGAGCGCACGCTGGTGATCGACGCCTCGCGGCTGTCCAGCCCGGTGCTTCCCGCCGAGATCGCCAGGCGCTTCCGCGGCTCGGTCCTGTTCACCCCAGCCCTGCTCCACCGGCTGGGCGAGGCGATCGTGGAGGGGGTCGGCGGCTGCAACCTCGGCAGCCGCAACCTCGACTTCCACTACCTCGGCTACAAGCGGCTCGGCGCGATCGTGGACGAGGGTGAGACCGTCATCCACGTCAAGGCCTCCGGCCTGACCGGCGCCACCCTCTACCTCGACACCCCGTCCCACACCGGCACCGAAAATCTGATCATGGCCGCCGCCCTGGCCAAGGGCACCACCGTGATCGAGAACGCGGCGCTGGAGCCGGAGGTGCTCGACGTCATCGACATGCTCTCCAAGATGGGCGCGCGCATCAGCGGCGCGGGCACCGGGTTCATCACCGTCGAGGGCGTGGACGAGCTGCACGCCGTCGAGCACACCGTGATGCCGGACCGGCTCGACGCGGGCGTGTTCGCCATGGCGGCGGCCATCACGCAGGGCGAGCTGAGTCTCGTCGGCACCGGCCTCGACCTGGGCGTGGTGCGCTACAAGCTGGAGCAGATGGGCGTCGACTTCGCCCGGCAGGGCGCGGTGCTGCACGTCCGGTGCGACCGCCCGCTGCGGCCGATCAACATCATCACCGACACCTACCCCGGCTTCGCCACGGACCTGCAGTCGCCGATGATGGCCGTGGCCGCCCTCGCCGACGGCACCAGCTACATCCACGAGCGCATCTTCGACGGCCGCTTCGCCCTCGCGGGCGAGCTGAACAAGATGGGCGCCAATGTGGAGGTGGACGGCAGCCGGGCGATCGTGCGCGGCGCCACTCCGCTGACCGGCACTCGGGTAACGGCTCATGATCTGCGTTCTGGTATAGCTCTGGTGCTCGCCGGACTGGCCGCCAAAGGCGAGACCGTCATCGAGTCGGGATACCTCATCGATCGCGGCCACGCACATCTCGCCACACGAATGCGGGCACTCGGAGCGGACATTACACGAGAGATTTCCGAGGGTTGAAAAACCTTAGGAATGGCGTGTTGAGCTGCTGAGACGTCTTCTCGGGTGGTCAACCCGAACGACTTTCCGGAAAAGTCGGGCGTGACATTACGGCCCCCGCGAGCGATCGTTCCAAAAGAGAGCACTGCAACGGACCGCAGGATGGGACGAACATTGGTCGAGAGGGCCGAAGAAACACCCCGAGTGTCACGCCCGGGCGCCATGACACCGGACCTCACTATTGGCGTGGTCGGGCCCCATGATCTGGTCGAGCGCGTCATGTTGATGGGTCATGCCGCAGCGCCGCTGCCCTGCCGGCTGGTCGCAGCCGCCTACCGCGACGAGCAGGAGGCGCCTGACAAGGTGACGCGCCTCGGTCCCGGCGTGGACGCGTGCCTGTTCGCCAGTCCGGTCCCGTACGACCTGGCGAGGCGTTCCGGCGTGCTGACGATGCCCGCCACCTACGTCCAGCTCGGCGGGGCGGCATTGGTGGCGGCGCTGGCCAAGGCGGCGCTTGATCCACGCGTCGATCCACAACGAGTCAGCGTCGACGTGGTCAGCCGCGCCGACGTCGAGGAGGCGTACACCGATCTGGGCATTCCGGCGACGGACGTGCACAGTCGCGACGAGCCGGGGGCGACGGGGACCATCGCCGCCTACCACGAGCGGCTGTCCCGGCAGGGCATCACCACGGGAGCGCTGACGTGCCTGCCCGCGGTGGCGGAGCGCCTGCAGACCGCGGGCGTGCCCGTCATCAGGATCAGGCCGACGTCGGCGGCCGTGCGCACCGCGCTGCACACCGCCGCGCTGCTGGGCGCGCACCACCGGTTGGAGGAGTCACAGCTCACCGTCGTGCTGGTGGAGGTGCCGACGCTGCGCGAGCCCGTGCGGCGCGCGGCGCCCCGCTACTGGCGCGACGAGCTGCGGCTGTCGCTGCACCGGCTGCTCGTCCAGGAGGCGAACCGGATCAACGCCACCGTCTGGCCGATCGACGATCACAGCTACCTGGTCACCGCGACCAGGGGCTCGGTGGCGGCGGCCACCGACGGGTTCCGGGTGCTGCCGTTCGCCGGCCGCATCCGGGACGAGCTGGGGCTGGCGGTCGAGGTGGGCGTGGGCATGGGCCGTACGACGCACGACGCCGAGTCGCACGCGCGGGCCGCGCTGGCCCGCACTCAGACAGGTAAACAGGCGCAGGGATTCGCCGTCGACCGAGAAGGGAGAGCACTGATCCCGGCGCCCCGGATGCCGCCCACGGGGACCACCGCGCTGAAGCCCAAGGGGGTCGAGGTGCTGGCCCGGCTGGCGGCCAAGCTCGAAGGCGGCGACACCGTGGTGGACGCCGAGGGCGCCGGGAAGATGCTGGGAGTAACGCCGCGCACGGCACGGCGGTTGCTGCGCACGCTGGTCGACGAGGGACTCGCGTGGCCGCTTCCGCCGAACCGTACGCCGCAGCCGGGACGGCCTCGGCAGCTCTACCGGTTGATCGTGGAGAAGCTCGGGCCGCGCTGACGGCCTTGGGTGATCAGGCCCGCCGCCGCACCTTCCCCCTTGGCCGGTGGCGGGCCCGATTACCCAGCTCCGGGGCCTGCTTGGCCGGGGTGGGAGGCATCTGTACCCATTGTTCCTTCCAGCAGGTGACGGGTTGGTGGATTGGGGGTTGACTCTTGCTGAATCAGCGGTTGGTCAACGTGGATGGGGGTATGACTTCCGACGCCCCCGATCGACGGGATTCGGACGGGGGCACCAATTCTTTCCGGCCCCTTCGCCGATGGGCGGGGCCGCTCCGCGTGGTGGACAGACCGCGGACCTCACCTGACCGATCCCCCGACGGTTTCTGTCGGTCTCGACCGCTATTGTCATGACCTATGGGCCACAACGCTGCTGACCAGCGATCTCCGCTCGCCATCTGGGGCGCGCTCATCATCGTCTACGTGGTGTGGGGATCCACCTATCTCGGCATCGGCATCCTGGTCGAGTCGATCCCGCCCATGCTCGGCGGCGCCATGCGCTTCCTGGTCGCGGCCGCCCTCCTCGGCGGCTTCGTGCTCGTCAGGTCCGGCACGCAGGCATTCCGGATGACCCGGCGGGAGTTCCTCGGCGCCGCCGGGGTGGGGATCCTGCTGCTCACCTCGGGCAACGGCATGCTGGCCGTGGCCGAGCAGTACATCTCCACCGGCCTGGCGGCGCTGCTCGTGGCGTCGGTGCCGCTGTGGCTCGTGGTGTTCAGGTTCGCGGTGCGCGACCGGCCCAGGGCGCTCACCCTGGCGGGCGTGCTGGTCGGGCTCGGCGGAGTGGCGGCACTGTCGCTGACCGGCGTCGACGGGGCCGGCACGGTGGGGATCGTGGTGGTGCTCCTCGCCTCGTTCTCGTGGGCGGTGGGCTCGTTCCTGTCCAGCCGGATCGCGATGCCGGCCAACCCGCTCGCGACGAGCACGGTCGAGATGCTGGCGGGCGGCCTCGGCCTGGTCCTGCTCGGCGGCGGGCTGGGCGAGCGGCTGGACCCGTCCGCGATCACCGGCAGGTCCTGGCTCGCCCTCGGCTATCTCATCGTGATGGGCTCGCTGGTCGGGTTCACCGCGTTCTCGTGGCTGCTCGGCAACGCGCCCATCTCCCTCGTCTCGACCTACGCCTACGTCAACCCGGCGGTGGCCGTCCTCCTGGGCGCGCTGGTGCTGAGCGAGCCCGTCACCCTGCGGATCGTCGTGGGCGGCGTGATCATCCTGATCGGTGTGGCGCTGGTCATCTCGACCGAGCGCAAGGGGTCACAGGTCCCGCAGCGCGCCGGCGAAGGCGTCCACCGTGGCGTCGACGTCCGCCGTGGTGTGCGCCGTGGACATGAACCACAGCCCCCGCGGGACCATGTTGACTCCCCGGTCGAGTAGCGCCGCCTGCAGGCGGGCCATCTTGGCCCGGTCGGTGGCGGCGAAGTCCCGGTAGTCGCGGACGGCGGGGGCGTCGGTGAAGTACGTCTGGAACACCGGGCCGGGACCGTCCACGAGCATCGGCACGCCGGCCTTGGCCGCCGCCGCCCGCAGGCCCTCCATCAGCTCCTCGCCGCGCTCGTACAGCGTGCCGTAGACCTCCTCGCGCCGCTCGTCGAGGATGCGCAGCGTCGCCTCGGCCGCCGCGATGCCGACCGGCTGGGAGTTGAACGTCCCCGCGTGCGCGACCTTGCCCGTGGAGATGTGGTCCATCACGGCCGCCCGCCCGACCAGCGCCGACACCTGCATGCCGCCGGCCATGGCCTTGCCGAACACCGACAGGTCGGGCGTGATCCCGAACCGCTCCTGGGCGCCGCCGGGCGCGAGCCGGAAGCCGGTGATGATCTCGTCGAAGATCAGCAGGGTGCCGTGTTCGTCGCAGAGTCGCCGTACGGCCTCCAGATAGCCGGGGTCCGGGCTGATCGCGCCGGTGTTGCACAGGACGGGCTCGGCGATGACGGCGGCGATCTGCCCCGCGTGCCGCGCCATCAGGCCGGTCAGCGTCTCCAGGTCGTTCCACGGGCAGACGATCAGGTCGTCGGAATGGCCCGGCTGCTGTCCCGCCGTGCCCGGCACGGCGACGGGGGCCTGCGCGGGACCGGCCGCGTCCACCGCCGGGTGCACGCTGTAGAGAACGGGGTCGAGCCAGCCGTGGTAGTGGCCCTCGAACTTGAGGATCTTGGATCGGCCGGTGTAGCCGCGGGCCAGCCGGAGCGCGCCGTGGACCGCCTCCGAGCCCACGGTGTTGAACCTGACCCGTTCGGCCGAGGGCACCATCGCGCAGATCCGTTCGGCCACCCGCACCTCGGCGGCGTGCTGCGCCGAGTAGACCATGCCGCGGGCGGCCTGGTCCGCGATGGCCGCCACGACCGGCGCCGGGCAGTGGCCGAGCAGCGCCGGCCCCTGGCCGAGGACGTAGTCGACGTAAGAGTTGCCGTCCACGTCCCACAGTCGTGCGCCCTGGGCGCGGTCCACGTAGAGCGGGACGCCGGCCGTCCGGCGGGCGTCGCTGGAGACACCGCCGGCCAGGAAGCGCTGCCCGTTGGCGTAAAGGTCGCGGCTGACGTGCAAGGTCCGGGTCATGGGGACCATCAAAGGCCGGGCGGAGCCTCGCGGACAAGGAGGAGCGCAAGGACGGGGGCGCCATCGCAAGGACGGAGCCTTGTGAGGCACTTCGCGGACCTGGTGAGCTGAGGCCCTGTCTCCAGGAAGGTGTGGCCGTGTTTCTCGGGCGTATCCGGCGGTCTCCCGCCGAACAAGTCGAAGTGGTCGCCTGGCGCGAGGGTGGCGAGCTGCTCAGCCTGGCCGGCCTGCGGGGCGGCGACGATCCGGTCGCGATGCTCGGTCTGTACGGACTGGACCGGCTCACCGAGGAGGTGGACCGGCGGTGGGCCGGTGCCGGGACGCTGCTGGAGGAGTCGTCGGTGGTGTTCGAGCCGCCGGTGGCCACCTGCACCAAGATCTGCTGCCTGGCCCTCAACTACGTCGCGCACGCCGAGGAGGGCGGGATGGAGGTGCCGCCGGAGCCGGTGCTGTTCTTCAAGCCGCCGTCCGCGCTGACCGGCCACAACCGCCCGGTGACCGCGCCGGCCCGCACCAAGCACCTGGAGCACGAGGTCGAGATGGCCGTCGTGATCGGCTCCGTGGTCCGCGACCTGCCCGCCGAGCGCTGGCGAGAGGCCGTGGCCGGCTACACGGTGATCAACGACATGACCGCCCGCGACCTCCAGCTCGCCAACATCGCCCGCAACGCGCCGTGGGACCAGTCCAAGGGCTTCGACACCTTCGCGCCCACCGGGCCCTACCTGGCCACCGTGGACGAGGTGCCGGATCCGCAGGCGCTGGAGCTCACCCTGGAGGTCGGCGGGCAGGTGCGGCAGCGGGCGAACACCGAGCAGATGGTGTTCGGCGTCCCGGAGCTGATCGCCGACCTGTCCGACGGGATGACGCTGCTGCCCGGCGACCTCATCGCCACCGGCACCATCGCCGGCATCGCCCCGCTCCAGGACGGCGACGTCATGCGGGCCACGGTGCAGGGCGTGGGCACCCTGGTCAACACCGTCGATTTCGGCCCGCCTAAACCATAGATATCGGCGCGCCCTACTCGTACTCTGAGAGGTATGGACTTCACGGTCGGCGCTCTCATCGACCTCGACGACTACGTCGCCTCGACCCGAGCCCGCGGCCGGTCGTGGGCCGGCCGGCAGCTCGACCAGGCCGACCGCGCGGTGCGGGCGGCGACGGCGGGACAGCCGGTGACCTGCGAGCCACTGCCCCCCGACGAGTGGCTGGTCACACTGACCGGCGACGACCCGGACCGGCTCCTCGGCCAGGCGACCGCGCTGGCCGAGCAGGTCCGCGCCGGCATCGTCAGAGCCACCGAGCTCACCGCGACCGTCAGCCTGAGCGCCCCGCGACGCGGTCCGGGAGCCGAGCGGGACGCCCTCCGGACCAACGCCTACAAGCTGCTGCTGGGCGGCGACCGGGTCATCACGGCGCCGCCGGAGCCACGGCCCGACGCGCCACCGCCGGTGCGGATCGAGGCCGAGCTGGCCCGCCGGATCCAGGCCGGCGACCGGGGCGGCGCGGCCGGGCTGCTCACCGGCTGGGTCGACCGGTGCGTCCAGGAGCGGGACCTGGCCCCGAAGACGCTGCACAACTGGCTGATGGGCGAGCTGCTGTTCGTGGTGGACGTGGTCAACCGGTGCCGGCTCGCGGGCGGCTCCACCGACTGGGTCGACGCGTGCGCCCGCCTGCCGATCGAGGAGCTGATCACGGTCACGGAGATCCACGAGCGCTCCTATCTGCACATCTGGATCGAGGAGACGTTGACCCGGCTGATGCCACCGGCCGAGCGGGACATCCTGTCGATGGCCGAGAGCTTCATGGCGACGCACTACACCGATCCGCGCCTGCGGCTGTCGACGGTCGCGCAGGCGGTCTCGGCCAGCCCGTTCTACATCTCGCACCTGTTCGCCGACGAGCGGCGCACGACGTTCCTGCGGCATCTGACCGGGCTGCGGCTCCGCCACGCCCGGATGCTGCTCACCGCCTCCGCCGTGCCGATCGACACGATCGCCGCCCGCTCGGGCTACCTGAGCGCGAAGGCGTTCCGCGGCGTGTTCAAGCGGCACGTCGGCTGCTCCCCCAGCGAATACCGCCGGACCCATCGGTCCCCTGCCCCGTGAGGTCGTCACCCATGGAACTCGCCGTCGACGGCGGTCAGACCGGCCTGCGCGCCGGCCTCGCCACGGACGGGCGCGTACGCCTGACCGCCGAGGTCCCCGGCCTCGCCTACGCGGCGGGCCGGCCGGTGGACGTGGTCACCGAGCGGGTCCTCGCCGCCTGGCACGAGCTGCGGCGGCCGCAGGTCAGCACGATCTGCCTCGGCCTGACCACCCTGCTCGGCCCGCCGGCCGCCCACCAAGAGCTGGCCGACCGGCTCTTCGCGGCCCTGCCCGCCGCCCGCGTACTGATCACCGCGGACGCCGTGACCGCGCACGCCGGGGCTTTCGGCGGGCGGCCCGGCGTGGTCCTCGCGGCGGGCACCGGCTCGATCGCGCTGGGCGTGGCGGGCGCGGACGCGATCCGGCAGGTGGACGGCTGGGGCTACCTCTGCGGCGACGCGGGCGGCGGGCTGTGGATCGGCAGCCGCGGCCTGGACGCCGCCCTGCGCGGGTTCGACGGCCGACGGCCGCCGGGACCGCTCACCGCCCGCGCCCACGAGCTCTTCGGCGACCTCGCCGCCTTGCCCGAGCGCCTCTACCTGGCGCCCGACGCGGTGGCGCGGGTGGCCGGCTTCGCCGTCCACGTCCTGGAACTCGCCGGTACGGATGACAGCGCGCGGGCGATCACCACGGCGGCCGCCCACGAGCTGGCGGGCACCGTCGCCGCGGCGGCCCGCTGTTTCCCGGTGGGCGCCGAGGTGCCCGTCTCCTGGACCGGACGCCTGCTGGGCAGCCCGATCCTGAGCTCCGGGTTCCGGGCCGAGCTGGACAGGTTGCTGCCGCGTGTCCGGGCGGTGGCCCCGGCCGGCGACGGCCTGTCGGGGGCCGCGCGGCTGGCCGCCGGCGACCTGGGCCACTACCGGTCACTGATCAAGGCGTTCGAGCGTTCTGGAGAGGTTCGATGAGAGTCGGCCATGGCACCGTGATGCTGCCTGTCCCCGCCGGAACCCCGATGGGCGGATACCTCGACCGTCCCGGCCCCTCCACCGGCGTCCTCGACCCCCTGGAGGTGACGGCGATCACCTGGTACGACGGTCACCGGCGCTTCGCTCTGGCGGTGGCCGACGTCATCTGCGTGAACGAGGATCTGGCCGCGCGGGCGAGAGCCGCCGTCCCCGAGGCGGGCGAGCTGTGGCTGGCGGCCACGCACACCCACGCGGGGCCCGAGACGGGGTGCGTGCCCGGCGGGGCGCCGACGCCGCAGCCCTGGCGTGACCTGATCGCCGAGGCGACGCGCGCGGCCGTGCTGCGGGCGGTCGCCACCGAACGGCCCGCCTCCGGGCAGGTCCGCCATGGCGAGCTGCGCGAGGTCGGCGGGGACCGCAGCCGGCCGTCGGGCACGCCCGTGGTCCCGCTGGACGTGCTGGCCGTCCGCGACCCCGCCGGCCGGACTTCGGGGGTCCTGGTGGTGCTCCCGGTCCATCCCACTGTCCTGCCCGCCGCCGGCCGCCTGATCAGCGCGGACCTGGCAGGGGCGGTACGCGCGGCGTTACGGGCCCGGCTCGGCCCGCGCGTCTGGGTGGTGGTGGCGACCGGCGCGGCCGGCGACATCAGCACCCGCCACACCCGTCGCGGCACGGACCGCGCGGAGCTGGACCGGCTGGGCGCGCTGGTGGCGGAACGCTGCCTGGAGTTACTGAACCCCACCGCCCCGAGCCCCGAGCCCGAGGGGGTCGGGTGGGCGGCCGAGCGGGTTCGGCTCGGGCGGGTGGATGGGAACGGTGATCCGGAGGCGCTTGTCGCCGCGTTGCGGGGGGCCCTTGCCGAGGCGGTGGCGGGTGGTGACCCGGTCGCCGTGCGGATGGCGCGGAGCCGGCTCGACGGCGCTCGCGTGCTGACCGGCTCCGCGCCGGCGCGTCCCACGCTGGACGCCGAGGTGGGCGCGGCCCGGCTCGGCGGGGTGGCCCTCGCGGCGCTGCCCGGGGAGCCGTTCCTGGGGGTGCGGGACCTGATCCGGGCGAGCCGCCCCGAACCCGTGCTCGTCCTCGGATATGTCAACGGATATCCGGGCTACCTGCCGACCGCCGACGCCTACGCCAGGGCCGAGTACGAGGTGCTCGCCGCCCAGGCGGCGCCGGGCAGCGCCGAACGACTCGCGCGGACCGCCGCGGACCTGCTCCATGAGCTCGACGAGAGAAGAGGACGATGAACGCCTACGCGGAGGTCGCACGGACGGCCGTAGACAGGCTGCTGACCGAGGAGCGCGACGCGATCGCCCGCGCCGGAGAGCTGATCTTCACGGCCTTGCGCGCCGGTGGGGTGCTCCAGGCGTTCGGCACCGGGCACTCCAGATCGGTGGCGCTGGAGCTGGTGGGACGCGCCGGCGGGCTGGTCCCCGCCAACCAGCTGGGCATCCGTGACGTGGTCTACTACGGTGACGCGACCCCGGACGAGATCCTCGATCCGAAGGTCGAGCGGGTACCGGGGCTGGCGGGGCGCATCTGGGAGCTGGCCGACATCCGCCCCCAGGACGTCTTCGTGGTCATCTCCAACTCGGGTGGGAACGCGGCCGTGGTGGAGCTCGCCAGGCTCGCCGTGGACAACGGGCATCCGCTGATCGCGATCACCTCGCGCGCGCACACCTCCCGGGTGTCCGGGCCGAAGCTGGCCGACCTGGCGGGGGTGGTCATCGACAACGGCGCGCCGTACGGCGACGCGGCCGTCGAATTGCCGGACGGCACGACCATCTGCCCCGTCTCCAACCTGACCGGCGTCCTGATCGCCCAGCTGCTGGTCGCCGACGTGGCCGGACGCTACCTCGCCGCCGGCGCGCACCCCCCGGTCTTCCGGTCGGCCAACACCCCGGGCGGCGACGCGTACAACGCCACCCTGCTCGACCCGTACGGCGAACGCGTCCGCCTGGGCGACGCCTGACCAGCCACCACAACGGGCGCGTCCGCTCGGACCTGCCGCTACGGCTGGCGCGGCCGTTCGGGCGACGCCTGAGCGGCCGCCGGGGGCTAGCGCGACACCAGTCGGTACGGCTGGCGGGGGCGGCCGGCCTGGGCGGACTTGACCGGGGGCAGGGCCCAGGCCAGGCCCTCCTCGACGAGGTTCTGCAGCACCCGGCGGGCGCTGCGTGGCGCGACGCCCAGCACCTCGGCCACGATCTCCGCGTCGACGACCATGGCCTCGGGGTCGTCGCCCAGCCGCTGCACGAGCCGGTCGAGCACCTTGCCCGCCTTGGAGTCGGCCTCGGGCTCCGCCACCTGGTCGCCCCTGCGCCGCTGCCGCAGGGGCAGGGAGGTGGCGGTGCCGTCGCTGCCGATCAGGAAGGCGGCCGTGGCGTCGGCGCCACGGGCCCGTTCGACGGCGATCAGGGCGTGGGTGTCGGCGTCCCGGGCGGTGTTGCCGAGCCCGATGCCCACCTCGACGGCCACCCCGAGGTCGGCCCGCACCCGGTCGGCGAACGGCGCCACCCGGAACCCGTCGGTGGCCTGCGAGAGCGCCCCGACGGTGGCCGTGATCACGTAGCTGTTCTCCTCGCGCGGGACCACCGTCGCGCCCATCTGCCGGGCCTCGGCGAGCAGCGACCGGTGCAACGACAGTTTCAGCTCCTGCTGCCAGTAGTTGCCCGGCCCCGAGTGGGTGGGCCTGGTCGAGGCCGCGAGCTCGACGAGCACGATGGCGATCTGCGACTCCTCCAGGCGGCTGCCCGTGCCCAGCAGCGTGGCGGTGTTGATGGCCAGCCGCAGCGTGTGCGTCGTGGGCATCATCCGCAGCACCGGCACCTTGGCCGCCTCCAGCTTGCGGGCCACGGTCCTGACCGTGGTGAGCGCGGCCGTGGTGGCGCCCTCGCGGTAGAGCCGCTCGTGGAAGCCGACGAAGTCGCGCACCGAGTCCGGCTGGCGGTATTCGGAGACGTGCACCCCGTCCATGGGCACGCCGATCTCCTCGTACGCCTCGGCGACGTCGGTCCGCGCGATCGAGTCGATGCTCACCCTGGCCGGGTCGATGCCCTCGGTCAGCACGCCCCGGAGCAGGCAGGAGTAGAGACCCGCCCCGCTCACCGGCACGAACGTGGCCGGCACGGGCAGCTCACCCGACTGGGTGGCCAGGTCGTGCTGGAGCGGCCCGGTGAACAGGACGGCGTCGATGCTGCCCGCTATCTTGGCGAGCTTCTCGCGCGTCTCGTGCTCGCCCGCGTGCGGCGCGCCCACGAGCCGGAACGACGCGGCCGAGGGCAGGCTCGCGCCGATGTGCACGATCTGCTCGACGAGATCGTGCGGTCCCACCACGCCGATCGCGATCTTGGATCGTAGCCGGTCCACGTCTATGCCTCTGGTTTCCCGAGCAGCGCGGTGATCGTGCCCCCGAGCACCGCGGCCCTGTCATCGTCGCTGAGATCTGAGAACAGTATCCGCCCCAGCGACATACGAAGATCGATGAACGGAAAGTCCGACCCGTACACCACCCGGTGTGCGCCGAGCCGGCGGACCATCCTGGCGATGTCCGCGCCCGTGTTGAACGAGCCGCACACCTCCAGGATGACCCTCTCGTGCCGCTCCGCAACCTCGATCGACGCGTCGATGCCCAGCGGCGTCACCCCCGAGTGTCCCGCCAGGATCGTCGCCCGCGGGTGCCGGCCGGCGATCTCGTCGACCATCGGCAGGTCGTTGTACGGCGAGCCGCTGAAGGTGTGGGTGAGCACGGGACGCCCGGTGAGCTCGGCGTACTCCCAGACGGGCGCGTAGCGTGCCCCGGTCAGCGGATACTCGTGCAGGTCGGGGTGGAGCTTGACGCCGCCGAAGCGGGGGTCGTCGCCCCAGCGGCCGAGCTCGGCGACCGGGTCCTGCCAGGGGTTGACGGTCAGGTAGCCGGTGAACCGGTCCGGCGCCCGGTCCACGACGGCCGCGGTGGCCGCGTTGCCCTGGGCGGCGTCGAGCTGGATCGCCAGGTGGCTGGAGAGCACCGCGTGCGCGACGCCGCACCGGTCCATCACCTCGATCATCCCCGCCGGGTCCGGGTCCGGGATGAAGAACACGCTGTACGGCCCGGCATGGGCATGCGCATCGACGATCCTCGTCGCCTGCTGCGGCCGGCGTGCCCACAGGGCCGTCGTCAGCTCGTTCATGCCGCTCTGACCTCTCTTCTGAGCAGGCGGCGCAGGTTCCCCGCGCCGACGTCCGCGACCTCGGCCTCGCCGAGCTCCGACCACATCAGCCGGGTGACCGCCTCCGCCGGGTCGCGGTAGGGGGCGCCGGTGCCGAAGACGAGCCGGCCCGCGCCGAACCGGGTCGCCAGCCATTCCAGACCGCGGTGCGAGGACAGGTCGGCCAGCCCGATGCTCACGTGGTCGGTCCGGTCCAGGACGCCGGCGATCTGCCGCAGCATCCGGTAGCCCACGCCGCCCACCACGATCCGCAGGCCCGGATGGGCCAGGGCCAGCGTCTCCACCGTCCGCCAGGTGGTCTGGCCGGCGTCCACCAGCAGCGGCAGCCGTACGGAGGCGATGGCGTCGAGCATCGCGGCCGTGTCGGCGCTCGCGAGGTCGTAATTGTGCTCGCGCGGGAAGGCGCGGACGGCGGCCACGCCCGCCTCGACGGCGGCGTCGGCGAACCCGGTCGCGCTGCCCGTCTCCCCGCACGTGTCGGGCAGCATCACCCAGCACGGGCGGAGCCTGGGCTGACCGGCGACCAGGCCGAGCAGCTCGCGGTTGCCCCGTGCCGGGTCGTGCAGCCAGGACGTCATGCTGCCGACGACGGCCTCGGCCACGCCCACCCGGTCCATCGCGGCGAGCAGCTCGGGCACGGTGCCGCCACCCACGTCGCGGCGCGGGTGGCGGCCCAGCATGACATCCGCGTCGATCAGGACCGGACGGCCCTCACTCATCGCCGCCCCAGTGCTCGGCGAGCCCGTCGCTGGTCCAGTGCTCGGCGCGTCCTTCGCGCGTCCGATGCGTGGCGAGCCCGTCGCCGGTCCAGTTCTCGGCGGGCCCCTCGCGGGTCCAGCCGTCGGGCGGGAAGGTGTCGGTTACCTCGCCCAGGTGGACCGCTGACGGGGTGACCCGGACCTCTGGTGGCTCGTCGGTGAACGGGACGACGGCGACGGTGAAGCGGCCGTCGCGGCGGCGCAGGCCCAGGGAGTGGATCTCGCCGTACTCGGCGGTGGCGGTGGCCGGGTCGGGGATCCTGGCGGGCCCGCTGCCGAGGACGACCTCGTCCGGCGGCTCCGCGGGCACCACGAGGAGCCCCGGCCCGCGGCTGCTCGCGTACCCGTCGCCGTGCCGGATCCACGGCGACGTCCCGTGCAGCTGCCAGATCGCCTCGGCGTCGATCGTGTCGGTGACCAGCCAGTAGGACGGCTCGCTCCGGACGAAGACGATCCTGCGGTCGTGCCTGGCCCGGTAGCCGTGGTGGTGGCCGGCGAAGACGTCCACGTGCTCGCCGGCGTGGAACAGGTCGAGGGCCGCCGCCCGATCCTCGACGTAGTCCTCACCGGGCACGAGCAGGGTGTTGTGGCCCCTGGTCGCCTGGTACCAGTCGTAGTAGCCCGGGTCGTCGTAGGACGGCGGGCCGCCCGCCTCCCAGGCCAGCGGCACCCCCCAGCCGGACAGCACGAAGTCGAGCGCCGCGTGGTGGCTGTGCGGCTCCAGCTCGTGGCCGATGTACGGACCGTAGTTGATCACGGTGTGCAGGTCGCGGGCGCGGAAGATCGCGTACGCGCTGGACTCCAGGAGGTGTGAGCCCTCGACCGGCCGTACCGCCTCGCCCAGCAGCCGTTCCCCGGTCCGCAGCATCTCGGCGGGCCAGACCACGCCGCTGTCCTGCAGGTGCGGCACCCAGCCGCCCGAGGTGGTGAGCGAGGCGAGCCAGTCGTGCATGGCCGGGAAGCGCGGGTGGGCGATCAGGTCCGGGTCGACGGACGCGGCCCGCTGGACGCCGCCCAGGCACATGCCGTGGTAGCCGGGCGAGCGCTCGTGGTGGCCGCCGTCCTCGCGCACGTCGCGTTCCAGGTGCTCCAGGATGCGGGCCCTGGCCACCTCGGCCCAGCGCCCGGACTCGGGGAAGTCGGCGAACACGCGCGCGAGGTGCAGCAGCTCGCAGGCGGTGGCGAACTGCCAGTTGCCGTGCCGGAACTCGTCGTGCTCCTCGGCCGCCCAGCGGGCCCCGCCGAGGATGGTCTTCATCATCCGCAACCAGCACGCGTCGCCGAGCGCGGGCTCGGTGGCGAAGACGGCCAGCGCCCGGCTGAGGTGCATCGAGCGGGAGGCGACCCCGAGGGAGTACCACACCACGTCGAGCCCCGGCCAGTCGCCCTCGACCCGGTCCCGGCTGTCGTACCACTGGTTGAAGAGCCGGTCCCACTCGCGGGCGTAGCGCGGATCGCCGGTCTGGGCGTAGGCCGAGACCAGCGGCATCATCCATCTCAGGTAGTGGAAGCCGTACAGTCTCGACCTGCCGTGGCCCTTGTCGAGGAAGTCCACCTCGATCCCGAGCAGCCGGTCGGCCTCCGCCACGTCGCCGGGCAGCGGGTCCGGCCACACCGGCGCCCGCCGCCGCCACGGCCTGGCCGCCGCGACGCCGGCCGCGCCGAGCTCGGCGAGCAGCGCCTCGTCGGTGATGTGCAGCATGCGCGCCGGGTCCACATGCGGCGGCTTCTCCACGTACGACGACTTCTCCACGTGCGGCGGTTCTTGTGCGTGCGGCGGCTTTTCTGCGTACGTCATCGGAGCTTCACCGGCTGTCCCGTGCGGGCCGACTCGTGGGCGGCCTCCAGTACGGCGGTCACGTGCCGGGAGCTCTCCACGGTGACCAGCGGTTGCTCACCGGTGAGCGCGCAGTCCACGAAGTGGTGGATGGCGTCGCGGTAGGCCCCGGCCGGTTTGCCGTGCACGACCCGCTGCAGCATGTTCCGGGGATAGGTGTAGCTGTCCTCGGTGGCCAGCTGGATGTTCTCCTTCTGCCTGTCGAGCTGGATGACGCCCTTCTCCCCGGTCACGGTGACGTAGCTGTCGACCATGGTCGGGAAGGTGTTCGGGTAGATCCAGGCCGACTCGAAGGTGGCCACCGCGCCGCGGCCGAACCGGGCCTGGATCTGCATGGCATCGGGGGTGTCGATGCCCCGGCCGCGCAGTTTCCCGTACCGGGCCGTGGCGAACACCTCGGCCACCTCGTCGTCGTACAGCCAGGTGAGCAGGTCGATGTCGTGGCTGGACAGGAACCACGCGCAGGTCGTCCGGTCCGCCCAGCCGATCATCTCGGTGGGCACGTAGATCGTGTCGTCCTTGCGCGCGTAGCCCACGACCGGCTCGCCGACCAGGCGCATCTGGTCCTTGGCCTGCGCGTAGGCGGGGACCCAGCGGTGGTTGAACAGGCACATCGCCGTCACGCCCGCCGCCCGGATGGCCTCGACGGACCGGTCGGCGTCGGCCACCGTGGTGGTGAACGGCTTCTCCACCAGGATGTGCACGCCGGCCCGCGCCGCGGCCACCATGACGTCGGCGTGCAGATGGTCTGGCGTGGTGATGGAGATCGCGTCGACGGTCCCGGAGTCGAGCAGCTCCTGGTAGCCGGGGTAGACGGTCGCCTCCGGCGCCTGGTCGAGCGGCCGGCGGGCGACGGCGGTGATCTCGGTCTGGGGATGGGCGGCGAAGACCTCGGCGTGGCCGCGGCCCATCAGGCCGGCGCCGACGATCCCGATGCGGAGTCTAGGCAAGTGCGTCATTCCATCGTTTCTCGGCGGTGTCGAGCGCCTCCTTGGCGCTCTTGGAGCCCTGGAGGAAGGCTCTGACCTCTTCGTTCAGGTATTCGGCGAGCTCGGCGTCCTTGTTCGTGCCGAGCGGGCTGTACTCCAGCTTGGGCAGCCCCTTCACGATCACCTGGCGGGCGACGGCCATCGGGTCGTCGCCGGCGGCCTCGGTGAAGAAGGGGTCCTTGGTCGAGGAGACCGTGGACGGGTAGATCGGCACGATCTTGCAGAAGGCCAGCTGGTTGACGCCGTTGGTGAAGAACTTGATGAACTCGGCGGCGGCCTTCTTGTGCGCGGAGGCCTTGGGGATGGAGAAGGCCTGCTGGGCGAGCAGCAGGTGGCCGCCATCGCTCATCTTGACCGGCTCGGTGACGACGAGGTCTTTGTAGATGTCCGGGGCGTTCTTCTGGATGTTGAGCAGTTCGGCGGCGTTGCCCATCGGCTTGAAGGCCACCTGGCCGTTCTCGAGGGTCTGCGGCAGGTTGCGGATGTCCTTGGAGATGGCGCCGGGCGCGATGCCGTGGCGGTCGTAACTCTTCTTGTACGTCTCCAGGACCGCGAGGGCCTCCGGCGTGTTGAACGCCGCCTTCTTCTTGTCGTCCGACAGCAGGGAGACGCCGTGATAGCGGAGCGCGGTGTGGTCGGAGATGGTGTTGGTGCCGTTGATCTTGGTCTTGTCGTAGATCTTGTCGGCCAGGGCGAGCGCCTCGGTGAAGGAGGTGGGCGGGGCCTTGTCGTCGAAGCCGGCCTTGCTGACGACCGATTTGCGGTACATCGCCACGGGAGCGCCGCCGTTGTACCAGGGCACGGCGTAGAGCTTGCCGTCCATCCGCAGCGGATCGACCAGGTTGGGCTGGAAGTCGGTCAGCTCGGCCTGGCCGAAGTAGGCGTCCAGCGGTTCGAGCGACGGGACGAACCGGCCCAGCTCGACCGAGTTGACGTTGACCGCGTCGGGCACCTCACCGCTGGCGACGGCGGCGAGCAGTTTGGTGGCGCTCTCCGCGCCGGGGACGTCCACCCACTTGATGGTGACCTTGGGATGTTCCTTCTGGTACTGGCCGATCAGGCCGGTGATGTAGTCGCTGTAGTTCTTCTTCAGGTTGATCGTCCAGAACTCGACCTGACCCTCGAAGGGCTGGTCGTCCGCGGGCGCCGCGGCGCTCTGGGTCGAGGTTCCGGCGACGCAGCCGGTGGTGAAGAGGGACAGCGCGAGCGCGCCGGCCGCTAAGGCACTTCGAGTCATCTCCGCGAGCCTCCTGGAAGATATGGCCGTCCTTTATCCCCGCTTTCGGCACAATGGCAGTCCTATGACAGAACGTCAAGAGTCGAGGTCTTGACCGTCGTGATTGGCCGACTATACGCTTCGTCAAATTCTGGCCAGCCTTTATTGATGCTTAGGACGGCTTTAAGGATGTGATGCGATGGCCGCCGGCCGGATCCCCGGACAGCGGTGGTACACCCCCTACCTGTTCGCGATACCGGCGCTCGCCCTGTTCGGCGTGTTCTTCGCCTGGCCGGCGGTCACCGCGATCCAGCTGTCGTTCCTGGAGTACGACGTTGTGTCGCCACCGGTCTTCGTAGGGGTGGAGAACTTCACCAGGATCGTCGCGGACGACAGGTTCTGGACCGCGCTGCTCAACTCGCTGCTCTTCCTGGTGGGCATGTTCCCGCTGCTGGTGGTCCTGCCGCTGCTGCTGGCGGTGCTGGTCAACCAGAAGCTGCCCGGCATCAGGACCTTCCGGATGCTCTACTACCTGCCCGTCGTGACCTCGATGGTCGCGGTCGGCGTCGCCTGGGAATACGTCTTCCACCAGCAGGGCGTCCTCAACTGGATGCTCACCGGCGCGGGCATCCTCGACCAGCCCATCCAGTATCTCCTCGACCCCTTCTGGGCGCTGCCCGCGCTCGTCCTGGTCGAGGGCTGGAAGAGCATGGGCTTCTACATGATGATCTACCTCGCCGGCCTGCAGACCATCCCCACCAACCTGTACGAGGCCGCCAGGGTCGACGGCGCCACCGCCTGGCACCGGCTGCGCCACATCACGGTGCCGCTGATGGTGCCCTACATCGCGGTCGCGGTGACGGTGGAGATGCTCGACGCCATGCAGGCCTTCACCTCCATCTACGTGATGACCAGGGGCGGCCCGCAGGACGCCACCCTCACCCTCGGCTACTACATCTGGTCGGTGGCCTTCGAGCACTACGAGATGGGCTACGCCAGCGCGATCGGTCTGGTCCTGTGGGTGCTGATGATCGGCCTGGCCATTCTCAACTACCGGCTCACCCGGGGACGGACGGTCATGCCATGATGCTGCGGCGCGCGGGGATGTACCTCCTGCTGACGGCGATCGCGCTGACCTTCGTCGGCCCGTTCCTGATCCTGATCTCCGCGGCGCTGAAGCCCCCGGGCCAGGCCGTGTTCAGCTTCCCGCCCGACGTCATCCCCCGGCCACCGGTCCTCACCTGGGTGATGGAGGCCTGGACCGCCATTCCCTTCCCCGCCTACCTGCTCAACTCGGTGATCTACGTCGGCGTGACGGTGCCGCTCTACATCGTGGTGGCCGCGATGTGCGCCTACCCGCTCGCCCTCATGGACTTCCGCGGCAAGAACCTCATCTTCTTCGCCATCCTGTCCACGATGTTCCTGCCGAGCGAGGTCATGCTCATCCCCAGGTTCCTCGTGGTCTCCCAGCTCGGGATGGCCGACACCTTCGCGGGGGTGATCCTGCCGGGGGTGCTCTCGGCCTTCGGGATCTTCCTGCTCCGCCAGACGTTCGCCGGCGTGCCGCGCGAGATCGTGGACGCCGCCCGCACCGACGGCTGCCACGAGCTGCGCATCTTCTGGCACGTCATGCTCCCCGCCGCCCGGCCCACCCTGGCCATTCTCGGCATCTTCGGCTTCATCTCGGTCTGGAACAGCTTCATCTGGCCGCTCGTGGTGCTCAAGGACTCGGCGAAGTATCCGGTCGCGCTGGGGATCGCCTACCTCGCCGGGATCACCGGCACCGATGTTCGCAGTCTGGCGGCCGGGACGATCATCTCGATCATCCCGGTCGTCATCGTCTTCATGATCATGCAACGGCACGTACTCGAAGGCATGCGCGGCGCGGTCAAGGGCTGACGCCGCCGGAGGTGATGGATCGATGTTGACACGCAGGCAGTTCGGCCTCGGCGCGCTCGCAGCGGGCGTCCTCGGCACCGTACACACAGGCACGGCTCGCGCCTCGGCGGGCTACGACTACACGGCACGGCAGACGTTCGACCAGTTCGACCGGGACTTCCATGCCGGCGGCGGCGTGGGGCAGCCCACGGACCTCAACGAGCACGGCGGCCTGGCCTGGGGCCAGTCCTACGTGCTGGCGGGCTTCATCCGGATGTACGAGGCCTACCAGGACACGCACTACCTGGAGCGGCTCATCACCAACATCGACCTGGTGCTGGCCAACCGCGACTCCGAGCGCGGCGTGGCCGACTACCGGGGCGAGTCGCTGCCCGCGTGGCGGGCCATGCACCCCTACACCGTGGGCCTGGTCGCGCTGGCGGACGCGGCCGGCCGGCCGGTGCTGGAGGTACGCAGCTCGGTGTCGTACGCCGACCTGACCTCGGCCACCGTGCTGGCCGGCAGCGCCGCGGACCGCTTCACGTTAGAGGTGAAGAGCAGCAGGAACGGCGCGACCTCCACCTTCACCGACCTGTCCATGGACCCGGCCTCCCCGGACTACGCGGTGACCAAGATCCTCAACGCCTACCCGACGCCCAACCAGGTCACCGCGCGTGACCTCGACCCGTCCGGCACCACCCCGCCCGCCCAGGGGACGAACCCGCTCGTCTCCCAGCCCGTGCTCTTCGCCGTGCACACCGGCATGATCACCTACCCGATCGCGTCGTTCGCCCGGATCGTGCTGGGCACGCCCAAGCTCCGCGCCAACCCGCGCTACCGCGCGAAGGCCGTGGAGTACCTCGCCGCCGCCAAGGCCGCGGCCGCCGTGCACGACCGTGAATGGCGGCAGACCGACGACGGCGGCGGGTACCTCACCTGGGTCAAGGGCACCCCGCTCGGCTACGACGGCACCGAGATGCCCACCAACCAGTTCCTCGCCCTCGGCCTGACCTACGCCGAGATCGCCGCCGCCACCGGCGACCCGGTCTACGCCGACCGGACCCGGCGGATGGCCCGCACCCTCGCCCGCGAGCTCAAGACCAACGAGAAGGGCGCCTACACCTGGACCTACTGGCCGACGTTCGGCGTGACCTACAACGGCTTCTCGGCCGCCGACGGCATCTCCGAGTTCACCCCGTCCGGCCGGGGCGCCAAGCAGCGCGAGGACCTCAGCCACGGCGCGATCGACGTGGAGTTCGCCGCCCTCGCCTTCCGCCACAAGCTCGGCTTCAAGGGCGTCGACATGGTCCGGCTGGCCAAGACCTACAGCAAGAACATGGCCACCACCGAGCCCGACGGCGTGCCGACCACGTCCCTGTACGTCGACGGGACCGGCGGCCTGGCCGCCGCGGGCCAGTATCTCCAGGCGCCGCGCTGGCTGGCCGTCGCGCAGTGGGATCCGGCGACGTTCGAGCACGCCCGGTCCATCTACGAAGCCCGCGCGCTCGTACCCAGCCAGGGCTCGCACATCGCGGGCGTCGCCTACCTCAACTGGGCGGCCCGCCGCCTCAGCTGACCCGTCACTTGGCGAAGGAGGCCGCGGCGCTCAGGAAAGCGTCGTTGGCCTCCGGGTCGCCGATGGAGACCCGGGCGCCCTCCCCCGCGAACGGGCGCACCGCCACCCCCTCGACCGCGCACGCCGCGGCGAAGTCCATGGTCCGCTCGCCGAGCCGGAGCCAGACGAAGTTCGCCTCCGTGGGCGGCACCGTCCAGCCCTGCGCGATGAGCGCCTCGCGCACCCGGGTGCGCTCCTTGACCACGGAGTCGACCCGTTCGAGCAGCTCGTCCTCCACCTCCAGCGACGCGATGGCCGCCACCTGGGCGAGGTGGTTGACGGCGAACGGGACGATCGTCTTGCGTACGGCCGCGGCCACCGGCTCGTGCCCGACCACATAGCCCACGCGCAGCCCCGCCAGGCCGTACGCCTTGGAGAAGGTGCGCAGCACGCACACGTTGGGCCGGTCGCGGTAGAGGAGCAGGCCGTCGGGGACGGACTCGTCGCGCACGTACTCGCGGTAGGCCTCGTCCAGCACGACCAGGACGTCCTCGGGGACCCGGTCGAGGAACGCCAGCAGCTCCTGGCTCCGGATCGAGGTGCCGGTCGGGTTGTTGGGGTTGCAGACGAAGACCATGCGGGTGTCCGGGGTGATCGCCTCGGCCATGGCGTCCAGGTCGTGGTCCTCACCCGCCAGCGGCACCTGTACGGACCGCACTCCGGCCAGGTCGGCGAGCAGCGGATATGCCTCGAACGAGCGCCACGCGTAGATCACCTCGGCGCCGGGCTCGCCCACGGTCTCGAACAGCTGCTGCGCCACGGTGACCGAGCCCGCGCCGAGCGCGATGTGCTCGACCGGCACGCCGAACCGCGCCGCGATGGCCTCGGTCAGCTTGACCGCCCCCGGATCGGGATAGCGATTGACCTGCCGCGCCCCCTCGGCGATCGCCTCCACCACCGACGGCAGCGGACCGTAGGGCGATTCATTGGAAGAGAGCTTGTACGACCGGCCGTCGGGAGTCATCACGGCCTTGCCCGGCTTGTAGGCGGGCATGGTGTCCAGAATCGGACGGAAACGAGGCATGGCCACACCATAAGGCAGCAGCCCGAAGCACCACACCATGGGTGGTCATCGTTACCGACATTTTTGTCGGTGACATCTGCGTCACCGACAGAAATGTCGGTAACCTTGATGTCATGGATTTCGTCGGCAGGGAAGCCGAGCTCCGCACGCTCCAAGATTGGTGGGAGGAGCGAACCCCGCGCCCGGCACTGATCTGGGGTCGCCGCCGCGTCGGCAAGACCGCGCTGCTCCAGCACTTCGCGCGCGACAAGCGGGTGATCTTTCACACGGGTGGCGGGCGCACTCCTGTCCGGGAGTTGCAGGAGCTGTCCAGCAGAGCCGCCTCGACGGTCGCCGCATCCACACGAGACCTGGTCAACCGACCCTACGAGACATGGGACGAGGCACTGGACAGCCTCAGCAGGGAAGCAGGGGACGAGCCGCTCCTGCTCATCCTCGACGAGTTCCCCGAGCTGATCACCTCGGCCCCCGAGCTCGAAGGCGTGCTCCGCGCCTTCCTCGACCATGCCCACGGCCGATCCCGCTTGCGGATCATCGTGTGCGGCTCGGCCGTGCGGACCATGAGGGCCGTTCAGGAGTACCGAGCCCCCCTGTACGGGCGATTCGACCTGACCATGCAGCTTCACCCCTTCCGCCCGCACGAGGCGGCAGAGATGCTGCCCGATCTCACACCTGCCGATCGGGCGCTGGTCTACGGCATTCTCGGCGGCATGCCGCTCTACCTCTCTTGGTGGCGCTCGGAGTTGTCCATCGAACGCAATCTCGCCCGCCTGGCCTGCCATCCCGACGCCAAGATGATCAGGGAAGGAGATCTGGTCCTGGCGACAGAGGCCGGCAAAGGCGTCCACCTCGCCGCGGCCCTCCAGGCCATCGCCGAGGGCTACACCAAGCACAACGAGATCGCGGACGCCATCCGGGCCGATCCCAGCCGGACCCTCAACGACCTTCTGGCACTCCGGCTGGTCGAACGCATCCAGCCGGTCACGGACACCGGCCGCAGCCGCCGGAAGATCTACCGCATCGCGGACAACTTTCTCGCCTTCTATCTCGGCACGCTCTCCCGGGTGCTCCCCGAGATCGACCGTGGTCTCGGCGAGACCGTGCTTCCGGTGCTCGTCGAATCTCTCAACGACCATCTGGGCGATGCCTGGGAGGAGGCGTTCCGCGACCACCTGCGGCTACGAGCCGCCGACATCCACCCGCAGGTCGTCGCCATCGGACCCTGGTGGCAGGCAGACGGTCAGCACCAGATCGACGCCGCCGTGCTGACCGGGCGCTCCCGGCGACCGGTCCTGGTGGGAGAGGCGAAATGGGGCAAGAAGGTGAACGCGTCCCGCATCATCTCAGGGCTCGCGGCGAAGGCCGCTCATATGACGTCAGAGGCCGGAGAGCTCCGATTCGCGGTGTGCGCCCGCGACGAGATCACCCACGCGCCCCCTGGCACGCTCTGCGTGACCGCCGCCGACATCTTCCCTGACCCTGAGGGTTCTGCGGACGAAGTGACGAGTTCAGGCCGGACGAAGTGACGAGCCGCAGGGTCGGCCACCTGAGGGGTTACTCCTTCAGGGAGCGGAGCATCGGGGGGTGGAGGAGTTCGGCGGGGCCGCGGCGGTAGAGCTTGGCGGGGCGGCCGCCGTCTCTCGTCGTGGTGGCGCCCGTCTCCACCAGGAAGCCTTCGGCCTTGGTGACCTTGCGGTGGAAGTTGCGCGGGTCCAGCGGGCGGCCCCAGACGATCTCGTACACCCGGCGCAGGTCCGCCACCGTGAACTCCGGCGGGCAGAACGCGACGCCGAGCGAGGTGTATTCGAGCTTGGCCCTGGCCCGCTCGACGCCGTCGAGCATGATGCGGCGGTGGTCGAAGGCCATGACGGTCAGCGCGTCGATCGGCTGCCAGCTCATGTGGGCCTTCTCCGAGGCGGGCAGGTCGGGGGCGAGGCCGAGGTAGGCGACGCTGAGGACGCGCTGGCGGGGGTCGCGGTCGGGGTAGCCGTAGGTCTGGAGCTGCTCCAGGTGGACGGGGGCGCCGGGGAGGCCGGCCCGCTCGGCGAGGACGCGCTGGGCCGCCTGCGGCAGGTCCTCGTCGAGCTGGATGAAGCCGCCGGGCAGTGACCAGCGGCGCAGGAACGGCGGGTTGTCGCGCCGCCAGACGAGCGCGCTGAGTGCCTGGCAGCGCACAGTGAGCACGACCAGGTCGACGCTGACCGGGATGCTCGGAACCATGGCAGGCACGTTACACGCCCGTGGGATCACCGAGGGTCAGGTCGGGACACGGACGTGCAGCGGCTCGGTCGTGAACTGACCCGAGGGGATCTTCACGTTCACCTTGATCCACTCCCCCGGCTGCACCTGGGTCCAGTCGAACGGCACCCAGGCGGTCTGCATGTGCTCGGGCAGGTCCTCCAGGGGGTCCTTGTCCAGCCAGCCCACGTCGGCGACGACGAGGTCGGTGGCGCCGCTCTCCCAGGCGATGGAGACGGTGCCGTTCTCCAGGTTGTAGCCGCGCACCTCCAGGCCGTCCTGCGGGTCGCGGGCGCGCCTGATGGCGTCCACCGCGATGGGGCGCTGCCAGTCCTTGGTGATCTCGGTCTCCGGCGAGGGCGTGCCACAGGTCATGAAGTCGCTCCACATGTAGGAGACGACCTTCTGCACGTACCGGCCGGCCATGGTGACGGCGTGGTCCAGGCGTTCCTTGTCGGTCTTGCCGCGGGTGCCGTGCGAGGCGCACGGCTTGTCGCCGGACGGCTCGAACGCCTCCACATTGGCCCACAGCTCCACCTCGTAGTTGCCGCCCTCCAGCATCTCCTCGCGGGCCTTGGCCATCTCGCGGTAGTAGTCGCGGGTGGAGCCGTGGTAGGCGGTGTCGTAGGTCGCCTCGCCCACGACCGGGCGCAGCCGCGTGTCCACCTCGTCGTCGCCCTCGTCCGGCCAGAACAGGCCCACCTTGCCGGTGCCCCGGCTGTCCTGCGGCGCGATGATGCCGACCCCGGTCCTGGCCAGCGCCTTGAACGCCTCAGCCACCTGCTCGGGCGTCTGGCCGAAGGCGACCCGTTTGCGAGCGTCCAGGTAGGGGCTGATCAGGATGGGCTTGTCCGGCAGCTCCTGTTCGACGATCCGGTGCTGACCCGCGTACACCTCCAGGGTGGGGTTGGTGGCCAGCGTGTCGCTCATCTGCACCTCGAACGGCTGGTAGACGCCGCCGAGCGACTCCCGGCCGGCGAAGCGCACCCCGTAGTCCTGCACGATGCGCCGGGTCAGCGTGGTGAGGACGTCGATGTGCTTCGGGTTGGCCCTGATCGGCGTCTTCGGGTCGCGCGGGGCCAGCGGCAGCGCGGGGAAGATCTGCATGCCGAACTGGTCGCCCAGGTCGAGCAGCTTGGTGAGGCTGTCCTCGGGCGCGCCGGCGATGAGGATCAGGTCGTACGTCCGGCCCTTGCTGAAGTCGCACGAGGCGTCGTCGGAGCCGTCGGGGGGCGCCAGCATGCGGAAGTAGAGGCGCTTGCCCGCGGAGATCGTGCGTTCCATCGGCGTGCACCTGAACAGGTCCTCGCCGAACGACTCGTCGGTGCGGTAGACGTACGTGCGTCCGATGCGGTTGTCGGGGTTGACCTTCTTGAGGTCGCGCTCGGCGGCGTCGTGGCAGGACAGGCCGTCCTCGACGCACTTGGTGTAGAGCGGGTCGAGGTCGCCGTCCTTGGCCTTGACGAAGCCCTTGTCGTCGACGAAGCGGAACTGCAGGCCGTAGCCGATCCTGATGATGGTGTCGCCGCCGACGTTGTGGATCTGCTGCAGCTGGCTGCGCCAGGTGCACGGGTTGGACCGGGGCGTGATCCAGTAGCCGGTGATGGCGTAGGGCGCCTTCTGCTCGGTCTCGAACGTTCCACAGGGGTCGGTGAACTCGCTCACCTTCGGCGTCGGCTGGGTGCGCGCCGGAGACGGGTTCGGCTCTTGGGCGGCCGTCTTGACGGGGGCGTCCTCAGGCAGGACCACGATCACGACGGCTACCGCGGTCAGGATCACTGCGCCCAGGATGACGAAGAGCCAGCGCACGTTGAGGAACCTACCGCCTTAGTGATCTGCCGGGCATAAACGGCTAATGCTTGACACCGGCCCACGCCTCAAGCTGCGTCACGAACCGCTTGGCCGAGTTGGGCCAGTGGTGGTTCGTGCGGGCGGCCGTGTAGCCGCGCGCGCCCTGCGCCCGCCGCTCACGCACGTCGTCCCGCAGGGTCAGCACCGCCTGCGCCACCGCCTTGGGGTCCTCCCAGGGCACCACGACGCCGCTGCCGTAGCGCTCCACGAGCTCCACCGCCCGGGGGGACGGGGTGGTGATGACAGGGATGCCGTGCGCCATGTACTCGACGATCTTGGTGGGCATCGAGTGCCGGTAGTTCGGCTCGTCGTGCAGCAGCGACAGGCCCGCCAGCGCGCCGTCGAGCCGCTTGAGCGCCTCGTCGTTGGGCATGAAGTCGCGCCACTCCAGCAGGCCGTCGGTGACCGCCTGGTTGAGCACCGGACGGCTCTGCGGGTCGGCGTAGCCGATCAGCTCCACCCCGACCCGGTACGGCTGCAGCAGCTTGGCGACCTCCACGGCCTCCAGCACCCCGCGGGCCCTGGACAGCCAGCCGAGGTAGACGACCCGGTCCTCGCCCGGCGGGGTGACCGCGTCGGGCACCCACGTCTCGTTCGGCACGATGAGGTGGGCGTGCTTGAACCGGCCCGCGTAGGCGGTCTCGGCCAGCAGCAGGTTGAGGTGGTTCTCGGCGAGGCTCTCCAGCATCCGGGCCAGGAAGCGCACCGGCGGGCGCAGCAGCGACGGCAGCCAGGGCTTCAGCGACAGCGTCGCCGGGGTGTCCTCGTGCACGTCCCACACCACGGGCGGCCTGTTGCGCAGCCCCCAGACCGCGAACAGCAGCTCGGGGTCGTGGATGAGCACCAGGTCGACCTTGCGCCGCATGCGCTTGAACAGCTTGCGAGCCGCCCACACGGCCGAGATCCGTTTACGCTGAGCCGCCCTGGGCAGATCGACACCGGTCACCCAAGGTCGCGGAACGACGCCGTGAGCCGAGAAAGAGGCGGCGTACGTGACCTCATGACCGGCGTCCACAAGGGCGCGGATCTGCCTATGCAGGATTCTCGCGTCCTCGGGGTTATGCACCACCGTCATGACGAGCACGTGCACTGCGCGCAACCCTCCGTCGCTACAGCCGCTCGACGCGTTCACCCTCGGTGAGAACACCGCGGGTGTCGAGCACGAGCTTGGCTTTGGCCTCGACCATGCCGAGGTCGAACGCGGCGTGCTGCTGCAACAGCAGCGTCACGTCGGCATTGGCCACGGCCTCGGCCAGATTTTCCTCTCGCGGCACAGGAGTGCCGTCCACGGACCACTCCTTGACGTACGGATCCGCGAACGTGAGCTCCGCCCCCAGTTCCAGCAGCGCACGCGCCACCGGCAGGGCCGGGGTCTCCCGTTCATCGGCAATGTCCGGCTTGTACGTCACGCCGAGCATAACGACTCTCGCGCCGTTCACAGGCTTCTTGTACCTGTTGAGCAAGCGCTGGACGCGGGCCACCACGTAGGACGGCATCCGCTCGTTGATCTCCTGCGCCAGCTCGACGAACCTGAACGGGTAGCCGAGCTTGCGTACCGTGTAAGACAGGTAGGACGGGTCCACGGGGATGCAGTGACCCCCGACGCCCGGTCCCGGCAGGAACTTGTGGAAGCCGAACGGCTTGGTCGCCGCGGCCTCGATCGATTCCCACAGGTCGACGCCCAGCTCGTCGCAGAAGATCGCCATCTCGTTGACGAGGGCGATGTTGACGTGCCGGTAGGTGTTCTCCAGCAGCTTGGCCATCTCGGCCTCGCGGGTGCCGCTGACGGGCACCACCTGCTCGATGAACTGCCCGTAGAAGGCGGTCGCGCGGTCCCGGCAGCCGGTGGTGAACCCGCCGACGACCTTGGGCGTGTTGCGCAGGCCGTACTTGGGGTTGCCCGGGTCGATGCGCTCGGGGGAGAAGGCGAGGTGGAAGTCCTTGCCCGCGACCAGGCCCGAGGCTTCGAGCAGCGGGCGGGCCACCTCGTCGGTGGTGCCGGGCCAGGTGGTGGACTCCAGCACGACCAGGGTGCCTTCGGTGAGGTTGCGCGCGACGGTCATGGTCGCGCCCTCGACGGAGGACAGGTCCGGTCGGTGGTCCTCGTCCAGCGGGGTCGGCACGCAGATGACGACGGTGTTGCTTCTGGCCAGCACGGTCTCGTCCAGCGTGGCGCTGAAGCCGTTGGCCAGCATGTGATCGAGATCCGCGTCGGTCAGGTCGTCGATGTAGGACTGGCCGGCGTTGAGCGCCTCCACCTTGCGGGGGTCGACGTCGACGCCCACGACCCGGAGCCCGGCGGCCACCGCCTCTTTGGCGAGCGGCATACCGACGTAGCCCAGACCGATGACAGCCAGGTCTATTTCTGTCACAGCTGTGCCCTGGAGAGCCGGAAACAACACTTCATGGTCGCAAAGGTTATCTCAAGTCCACCTAGCTCACGCCTAATGCGAGCGAACCTGTCAGAACAGACAGCCAAACGGTAGGTCATGACTCGGCAAGCGTTCGGTAGACGGTGCGGTAAGTTTCGGCAACGCGGCTCCAGGTGCGCTTGGCCGCGACCTCCGCGCGCCCCGCCTCACCCATCTCCGCACGTCTGGCAGGGTCCTGGCTGAGCGCGGCGAGCGCCTGGGCCAGCTCCGCCGGGTCGCCCGGTGGCACGAGCAGGCCCGCGCCGTCGGAGCCGACCAGCTCCGACAGGGCCGGCAGGTCGCTGAGCACGACCGGCTTGCCCAGCGCCATCGCCTCGACCGGCTTCAGCGGCGTGACCAGCCGGGTCACCCGGAGGTCGTCGCGCGGGCAGACGAAGATGTCGATGGCGTCCTGAGCCTGCAGCGCCTCCTCGGGGCCCACCCGGCCGGGCAGGATCGCCGTGGCCAGGCCCAGCTCCTCCACCAGCTCCAGGAGGGCGGGACGCTCGGTGCCGTCGCCGACCAGCAGCACCCGCACCGGCGTGCCCTCGTCGCGCAGCAGCGCCGCCGCCCGCAGGAGGGTCGCGAAGCCCTCGTAGCCGACCAGGCTGGAGACCGAGCCGACGACGATCTCCTTGTCGTCGATCCCCATCTGCCGCCGGAACGACGCGCCGTCGTAGTGGGCGGTCAGCAGCTCGTCGTCGACCGCGTTGGGGGCGAGATAGATCTTGTCCCTCGGCACGCCGCGCTCGACGATCTCGGTGGCCATCGTCTCGGCCAGCGTGACGACCGCGTCGGCCTCGCGCATCAGGAACGCCTCGCGCTCGCGCTGGAGCACGTGCCGCTCACTGCCGATGCGGACCGGATCGCGCGAGGCCCACGTCTCCTCGAGGAAGCCGCGCACCTCGTACACGAAGGGCGTGCCCGTACGGTCGCGGACGGCGTGCGCGACCGAGCCGTTGCGGTGGTCGGTGGCGGCGTGCACCACCTGCGGGCGCAGCTGCGTGACGAGCTTGGTGACGGCGTCGGCGCCCTTGACCATGCGGCCGTGCATCTCGAACGGCACCTCGCCGCGCCCGTCGGGGATCAGCCGGTAGTAGGGGATCCCCTCCAGCTCCTCGTACGGCGAGGCGTCGGCGTGCCCCTGCAGCATGGGCCAGCCCCAGCTGGTCACCACGTGCGGGTCGAGCCCCGCGACCTTCTGCGCCGTGACGATGCGGTGGGTCCTGACCGTGTAGCCGGCCTGGGTGTAGGGCAGCGCGTTGGTGACCAGGTGCACCACGCGACCGGCGACCCGCTCCAGGATGGCCACCTTGGGCCCCGGCGGGATCGGGTCGGGGCTGATCGCGGCCAGCTCGCCGCGGTAGTAGGCGGCCCGGCGCTTGACGAACGGATACTTGGTGAAGGGTTCGAGCACCTCGGCGGCCTGGGTGACCCTGCCGGTGTCCCAGTGCTCCTTGGCGTCGTTCCACGGCGCCCTGATCAGGCGCATGCCGAACTTGCGCACCATGCGCCGGGCCTGGCGGGCGGCCGGCCAGGCCACCTTGCCGACGACCGGGCGCAGCCGGGGCGGCATGGCGTCGGCCGCGGCCTGGGCGGCGCGGACCGGATCGGCTCGTACCTTCGTCGTGACGACGCGGGTGACGATGATCGGATGCTGGAGGAAACCCTTGAGAAGTCCACCGACGCCGGCACGGGCAGACTTCGCGGAAACTCCAGCGGGAACCTTGGAGGAGTCTTGACGACTGGCGTCGGATGGCACGCGGTGACCGTACCATAGGCAGCGTTTTTTCCCTTCCGCTATGAAAGGCGAGGTCAATGAGGGAGAACCCCCTGGTCCTGCACGTTTTGGGTGCTCGTCCCAATTTCGTGAAAGCGGCCCCGGTGGTGCGAGCACTCGGCGAGCTCGGTGTGCGGCAGGGCATCATCCACACCGGTCAGCACTATGACGCGCTGATGTCGGACGTCTTCTTCGCCGACCTGGGCCTGCCCGAGCCGGTGGCGAACCTGGCCGTCGGCTCCGGCACGCACGCCAGGCAGACCGCCGCGCTGCTCGTCGGCCTGGAGGACACCTTCCAGGAGCAGTCCCCCGACCTCGTGGTCGTCTATGGAGACGTGAACTCCACGCTGGCGGCCATCCTGGTCTGCGCCAAGCTCGGCATCCCCAGCGCGCACGTCGAGGCGGGGCTGCGCTCGTTCGACCGGGGCATGCCGGAGGAGGTCAACCGGATCGTCACCGACTCGCTGTCCGACCTGCTCTTCGCCACCTCCCCGGAGGCGCTGTCGCACCTGGCGGCCGAGGGCGTGCCCGCCGCCAAGGTCCACCTGGTGGGCAACCCCATGATCGACAGCCTGTTCTCGGCGCTGCCGTCGCTCGACCCGGCGCCGGTGGTGGCCCGGCTGGGCCTGCCGGAGCGCTACGCCGTGGCGACGCTGCACCGCCCCGCCAACGTCGACACCCCCGAGGCCGCGCACGAGCTGGTCTCGGCCGTGCTGGAGGTGTCGCGGCAGATCCCGCTCGTGGTGCCGATCCACCCGCGCGGCCGCACCCGGCTGGCCGAGGCGGGGCTGGTGGACAGCCCTTCGGTCCGGGTCGTGGACCCGCTGGGCTACGTGGACTTCCTCTCCCTCGTCCGGGGCGCCGCGCTGGTCGTCACCGACTCGGGCGGCGTGCAGGAGGAGACGACCATGCTGGGCGTGCCCTGCCTGACCGTACGGCCCAACACCGAGCGGCCGATCACCATCACGCACGGCACCAACCGCCTGGTCACGCCCGCGCTGCTGCCCGCCGCGGCGGAGAAGGCGCTGGCCGACGGGGCGATCACCCCTTCCGGCTCGCAGCCCCCGCTCTGGGACGGCGCCGCGGGGCCGCGCATCGCCCGGGTGATCTCCGCCTGGCTCAAGGGGGACAACCTCTCCCCTGCCGCGCAGGGGATCCGTTCCGAATAACCCCCACATTTCGTACGGCTGCCGCCGTAACATGACATACCCCGCAGAGCGTTAGGCGAGTACCCATGGCCGAATCCCCAGAAGAGCCCACGTTCCAGCGACTCGGCCCCGTCAACTGGCTGCCCGAGGAGCGCAAGCTCGTCGAGCGGTACGAGACGGAGATCGTCGAGCTGCGCAGGCGGCTGGAGATAGCCGAGGCCAAGGCCGCCTACGCCGGCTGGAAGCTGGAGGCCACCCAGGCCAAGCGGACCTTCAAGCTGGGCGAGGCGATCGGGTCCAAGAGCCCCGGCAAGATGCTGGAGGCGGTCAGGTCCAAGGCCAAGGCTCCCAAGGCGCCCACGCCGGTCACCGAGGCGGTCGAACTGGCCAACCACCGGCCGCCACAGGTGACGGTGCCGCCGGCCAAGTGGCCGCTCGGGCCGGTGACCCGGCCCGACCTGCGGGTGGCGGTGATCCTGGACGACTTCTCCAGGATGGCCTTCAAGTACGAGTGGGACCAGATCGAGTTCGGGCTCAAGGACTGGCCGGAGATCTTCGCCGACAAGCGGCCCGACGTGCTGTTCTGCGAGTCGGCCTGGCACGGCAACCAGGGCCGCTGGCGCTACCAGATGACCGGCACCAACGCGCCCAAGGAGCCGCTGCGCGACCTGGTCGCCTGGTGCCGGGCCGAGGGGATCCCGACGGTCTTCTGGAACAAGGAGGACCCGCCGAACTTCGACTTCTTCATCGACACGGCCAAGCTGTTCGACTACGTGTTCACCTGCGACGGCGACATGGTGCCGAAATATCGCGAAGTCCTGGGACACGATCGGGTGGACGTGCTGCAGTTCGCGGCCCAGCCCCGCGTGCACAACCCGATCCAGCAGAAGCAGGGCCGCCTGCACGACGTGGTCTTCGCCGGGATGTACTTCCGCGACAAGCACCCCGAGCGCCGTGAGCAGATGGAGACCGTCCTCGACCCCGTACGCGAGCTCGGCCTGCACATCTTCGCCCGCAACGGCGAGGTGGACGACAAGTACGGCTGGCCGGAGAAGTACCGCCCGCACATCGTCGGCGAGCTCCCCTACGACCAGATGCTCGCCGCCTACCGCATGTACAAGGTCTTCCTCAACGTCAACTCGGTGCTGGACTCGCCCACCATGTGCGCGCGCCGCGTCTTCGAGCTCTCGGCCTGCGCCACCCCGGTCGTGTCCGGCTGGTCCAGGGCCATCGAGGAGACCTTCGGCGACCTGGTGCCCATCGCCCGCGAGCCGGTCGAGTCGTACAACCAGGTCCTGCACCTGATCAACAGCCCCGAGCTGCGCGCCCGGATGGGCCATCTGGCCATGCGCGAGGTCTTCGACAAGCACCTGTTCTCCCACCGCGTGGACCAGATCCTCCAGATGCTCGGCCGGCCCACCCAGCCCCGCTCGCGCTCGATCTCCGTGGTGCTGCCCACCAACCGCGCCTCGCAGATCGAGCACGCGATCTCCTCGGTGGCCAAGCAGATCCACCGGCCGCTGCAGCTCATCATGGTGCTGCACGGCCTGGACATCGACCCCGTCGTGGTGGCCGACAAGGCGCGGATGGCCGGCATCACCGACGTCACGGTGCTGCCCGCCGCCCCCGAGCTGTCGCTCGGGGCCTGCATGAACCTGGGCATCGCCGCCGCCGAGGGCGAGCTGATCGCCAAGATGGACGACGACAACCTGTACGGCGAGCACTACCTGTCGGACCTGGTCCGCGCCTTCGACTACTCCGACGCCGAGCTGGTCGGCAAGGGCGCCCACTACGCCTACTTCGAGGGCCGCAACACCACGATGCTGCGCCTGCCCGGCCTGGAGCACCGCTACTCCTTCCTGGTGCAGGGCGGCACGTTCCTCGGCACGGCGGAGATGTTCCGCTCCTACGGCTTCCCCGACCTGACCCGGGGCGAGGACACCCACCTGGTCCGCAGGCTGAAGGAGGACGGGGTGAAGATCTACTCCGCCGACCGGTTCAACTTCGTCTACTGGCGCAGCGCCGACGCCGCCATGCACACCTGGCAGGCCGACCACATCAAGCTGACCAGGAACGCCCAGTTCTCCTTCGCGGGCCGCCCCGACGACCACGTGCTGATCTGAGTCAGGCGGCGCCGCTCCGCGTCAGGTGGCGCCGCTCCGCGTCGGGCGGCGCCGCTCCTGCGTCAGGTGGCGACGCGGGAGAGGTTCTGGTCGGCCAGCCGGCCCAGCTCCAGCAGCCCGGCGCGTTTGACCTCCTTGCCCACCACCATGAGGCTCATGACGACGGTGCCGCGGCGGATCACCACCGAGCCGATCTGCGCGTTCCTGTCGCCGCCCGACGCGGTGGTCAGGTAGGCGCGCGACTCGTCGCCCTGCCGGGGCATGTCCAGGTCCTGGGTGCGGTAGGTGACCTCGGTGCCGTGCACGTCGGCGGTGTAGGTGCCGCACCGGACGGGCAGCGGGCCGGGGAACGCGGCCGGCGGGAGCGCCACCACGGCCTGGCTGATGGAGCCCCGCTCGTTGGCGAAGGCGATCACGGCCGCGGGCGCGCGGGCGATCTCCGGCCTGGCCGGGTCGAGCTGGGGCGCGCCGGCGCACTCCGGCCGGTTCAGCTTGGACTGCCGGACGGCCGCCAGGCCCTGCTGGGTGGACTTGAGCGTGCCGAACGCGCCGACCTCCGGGCCGTGCACCACGCGCATCCCCTTGGGAACCGGCAGCAGGACGGCCCGCAGCTTGCCCGCCAGGGCGGCGGACGGCGAGGGCGCCTGGGCCGTCTTCACCGGCTGCTCGGCGACCCCACTCGCGGCACATCCCGCTATGACCGTCATGCTCAGACATATCCCCGAAAAGGCCTTAAGCATGAATTCTCCATTTCACTTCAGCGACGGTGAATAGACGCTAGAGGAAACGGCGAACGCGAGGGCGGGCAACGTCGCTATTCACGGAATTCGACGGCTTCGGGGATGGGGGTCCGTACGTTCTCATCTCTGCTACCAGCGGCTTCACCCTTTGCCACCGTTTTTGCAGGAGTTTCCGTACGTTGCCTACGCCGGATAATACCGGCACCAGATCGCGCTAAATGTTGCTCGAAGGAGTGCGCGTCTCCACGCCGTATCCGGCCATGGTGATGATGCTCGCGGCATGAGCGACATCTCGGCATCACCAGGCCGGACCCGCGATCCCGGAAAGGAGCGGACTCTTTCGCGCCGCGACTTCCTCGACGGGATCGCCATGACCGCCGGCCTGGCCGCCGTCGGCTCGCGGGACGGCCTCACCGCTTTCGAGGCGCCCACGACAGGCCCTGAGATGCCCCACA
The DNA here is from genome assembly GCF_035920485.1 of Nonomuraea glycinis. Classification (GTDB taxonomy): domain Bacteria; phylum Actinomycetota; class Actinomycetes; order Streptosporangiales; family Streptosporangiaceae; genus Nonomuraea; species Nonomuraea glycinis. Next base: position 3,207,647 of record NZ_CP109166.1, on the reverse strand, counting down.
ACGCCGCACCGGCCCCCGGCGTCGCAGGGTGGCACGGTGACACGGCTCATGCGCTCAGCGTGCCGCACGCGCTGCGGGACGGCCGGTTCTGGGAGTACGCGGGTCCCGCCGTCCCCACCGGTGAGCACTACGACCTGGTGGTGGTCGGCGCGGGGACCAGCGGGCTGACCGCGGCCGCCGAATGGCTGCGCGCCGCCCCGGACGCGCGCGTGCTCATCCTGGACAACCACGAACGGCTCGGCGAGCGCCGGCGCGGGCCCGGCCACGCGCCGTACGACAGCGTGATGTGCGACCGGGAGACCTTCCCGGTGGAGACGCTGGTCCGGTACGAGCCCGAGGGCACCGCCGAGCGGTGGATCTCCCGCCTGCCGGTCGCCGACCGGGCCAGGGCGGACCTGCTCCGGCTCTACCGGGACGCGCCCGACTGGTTTCCCCGGCTGTCGGCCGAGGAGAAGCAGGAGCGGCTGGCCGGGTTGACGTACTCGGACTTCCTGCTGAAGGTGTGCGGGGCGCACCCGGACGTCGAGCGGTTCTGCCGGACCATGTCCAGCGCCGCCTGGGCCTACGACACCCGGGCCTTCGGCGCGATCGACGCCTGGGGCAGCACGCACGGCCGTACCCACGGCCATGCCCACGGCCATGCCCACAGCCGTACCCACGGCGATGCCCGCCCAGATGCCCGCAGAGACGCCCGCAGAGACGCCCACGGCCCCGACCACGGCCCTGCCCACGGCTGGGCCCGGGGTTGGGACTATCCCGGGTTCGACGGCTTGGGGCTGGACGCCGGGAAACCGTCGCGGTTCAACGCGCCCAGCGTGCAGCGGGACTGGCGGCGCCGCCCCGGCGACCCCCAAGACCCGATGGACCCGATGGACCCGGTGGACCCGTTGATCCCCGGTCCGGCCGGGGCGCCGGTGGGCCTGCTCGCCGCCGCCGCCCTGGACCGGCCCGGCGATCCGGTCCGGCTGCGGCTGTCCAGCCCGGTGGTCTCGGTACGCGACGAGGGCCCGCCGGGGGCCGTGAGCGTCGGCTACTTCGACGGCCACGAGGTCAGGACCGTCGCCGCCGGGGCGGTGATCCTGGCCTGCTGGAGCATGGTCGTCCCCTACCTGATCCCCGACCTGCCGGCCGAACAGCGCCGGGCACTGGCCGCCGCGGTGCGGCTGCCGACGGTGGAGGCCGTGGTGCGGCTGCGGGACCGGCGGGCGTGGCAGCGGGTCGGCGTCACCCGCACCCGCTGGACCGGCGCGTACTGGTACGCGACGGAGCTGGCCGAGGAGGACAGGGGGCCGGTCACCGCGCGGCTGCTGGCCGCGCCCTGCCGCTCGGAGCTGGGGCCCGCCGAGGGGGCGGCCGAGGGGCGGCGGGCACTGTTCAGGACGCCGTACCGCTTCCTGGAGCACAGCGCCCGCGACCAGCTCGCCCGGCTGCTCGGGCCCGGCGGGTTCGACCCGGACAGGGACGTCGTGGGGATCGAGATCCGCAGGTGGGGCCATGGGCACGCGGCCGAGTACGGGCGGCCCTGGCACGCGTTCTACCCCGACGGCCCGTTCCCGGCCGAGGTGGCGAGCAGGCGGTTCGGCCGGATCGCGATCGCCGGCTCCGACACCGCCGTGGGCGGGACCGGCGGCGCCGTCGCCGCGGCCCGCCGAGCCGTGGCGGAACTGTCCCTGTGAAGGCGTCGCCGCGGCACGCCGAGCCGTGGCGGAACTGTCGCTATGAAGGCGCCTTTTACGACCGCGTCCGGCACGGGCAGAGAGTTGCCCCGGTAACAACATGGAACATCCTGTTCCTCCCCCTGCGTCGGACGCATAATCGGTGCTAGTCTCCTGTGCGATCTTCCGGAGGTGTATTTACACCAGGTGTGGAAATGCCCTCGACTCCTGAGGTTGGGACATGGGCTCGCAAAACCGGTCAATTCGGTTCAAGATCTTCTTATTACTGCTGCTACCCCTCCTGTCCTTGAGCGCGCTCTGGGGCTTCGTTCTCAACCTCACGGTGAGCGACGGCCAGTCACTCCTGCGAGGCGACACGCTTTACCGGACGGTCGGCGTCACCTCGACCGAGCTGGGACTACAACTTCAGGCCGAGCGCGAAGGCTCGGTCGTCGCGGTCACCACCCGTGAGCTCACCGAGGACCTCGGCGAGCAGCGAGCGCGCACGGACCGGGCGGTGGCGGCCTTCCAGCGGGCCACCGTCGAGGCCGAGGGCGAGATCTCCGAAGAGATGCGGGTGCCCCTCGCCATGCTCCGCATCGAGCTGTCCCGGCTCGAGTTCATCCGCACCGACATCGACGACGGCCAGAGCTCCCGGCTGACCGGACTCAACAGGTACAACCAGGTGCTCGACGCGGTGTTCAGGTTCTACGACCACCTGACCCCCGTGCCCGACCTGTCGGTCTACCAGCAGGCCTCCTCCCTGCAGACGCTGGGCAACGCCCGCGAGTTCGTCGCCAGGGAGCACGCGCTGATCAGGGCCGTCCTCATCGACAAGCGGCTGACCGGGCCGGAGGCCGCCGCCTTCGCCGAATACGTCTCCTCCCGCAAGTATCTGCACGCCGGCGGCCAGGCGGGCCTGGAGATCCAGCTCCGCAAGCCGTACGAGCAGCTCTTCCAGAGCGAGCCGTTCCTCGCCTTCGCCACGATGGAGGCGCGGATCATCAGGACGGGCGCGCCGCCGCCCGACGCGCAGGCCTGGAACTCCACCATTGACCATTTCACCGCCCAGCTGGACAAGCTCGGCGCCTCGGCGGCCGAGGCGCTCGCCGCTCGCGCGGCGGACGGGGCCAACGCCATCCGGGTGCAGATCGGCGTCGCGGGCGGCGTCGGGCTGATCGCCGTACTCGCTTCGATCATCATCTCGGTGCGCTTCGGCCGCCGCCTGGCCGCCGAGCTGGCCGGGCTGCGCGCCGTCGCCGTCGAGCTGTCGGAGCAGCGCCTGCCCGCGCTGGTGGACCGGCTGAACAACGGCGAAGAGGTGGACGTCGACAAGGCCACCAAACCGATCAAGGTCATCGGCTCCGCCGAGATCACCGACGTGGCCAAGGCGTTCGGCTCCGTGCAGCGCACCGCCGTGCTCGCGGCGGTCGGCCAGGCCGCGCTCCGGCGCGGTGTCAGCCAGGTCTTCCTCAACCTCGCCCGGCGCAAGCAGGGTCTGCTGCACCGCCAGCTCGCGCTGCTCGACTCCATGCAGCGCCGCACCCACGACCCCGACCAGCTCGAAGAGCTCTTCCGGCTGGACCACCTGACCACCCGCATGCGCCGGCACGCGGAGAGCCTGATCATCCTGTCCGGCTCGGCCCCCGGCCGGGCCTGGCGCAAGCCGGTGCCCGTGGTGGACATCGTCCGGGCCTCCGTCGCCGAGGTCGAGGACTACACCAGGGTCGACGTCGAGAACATGCCCGGCAGCGCCATCGACGGCGGCGCCGCGGCGGACCTCACGCACCTGGTCGCCGAGCTGGTCGAGAACGCCACGCTCTACTCCCCGCCGCACTCCACCGTCCAGGTGCGCGGCGACCGGGTGAGCAACGGCTACACGATCGAGGTGGAGGACCGCGGGCTCGGCCAGTCCGCCGAGGAGTACGCGGCCTACAACGCGGTCCTGTCGAACCCGCCAGAGTTCGACCTCGCCGACAGCGACCGGCTCGGCCTGTTCGTGGTGGCCAAACTGGCCGAGCGGCACGGCATCAACGTGCTGCTGCGCCGCTCCCCCTTCGGCGGCACCACGGCCATCGTGTTCCTGCCCGCCGCGCTCATCACCGACCAGGCCGAACTCCCCGCCGCGCCCGAGGAATCGGCCGTGCTGCCCGCCCGTACGAGGAAGAAAGCGCTCGCGGTCGTGAGCGGCGGCACCCACGCGGGCTTGCCAAGGCGCGTGCGGCAAGCCAACCTGTCATCCCGGCTCAAAGACGGCGCGCCGCCCGAGCCGGAGCCTGAGCGGACCAACGAACGCTCTCCCGATGAGGTACGCGACATGTTCTCCGCGTTCCAGCGGGGAACACAGCGCGCCCGAGAAGAAGCAAATGAGGAGGGGGAGGCATGAGTGTGCCGACGACCAACACCGGTGAACTGAATTGGCTCCTTGACGACCTGACGACCCGAGTGGGCGCGGTCAGGCAGGCGGTGATCCTGTCGACGGACGGGCTGGCGGTCGGGCACTCCAAGGGCCTGACGCGCGAGGACGCCGAGCATCTGTCGGCCGTCGCGTCCGGGTTCCAGAGTCTGGCCCGCGGCACGGGGCGGCACTTCGGCGGCGGAGACGTACGCCAGACCATCGTCGAGATGGAGTCGGCGTTCCTCTTCGTGACGGCGGCGGGGCAGGGCACCTGCCTGGCGGTGCTCGCCGACGCCAACGTCGACGTGGGCCACATCGCCTACGAGATGGCGATGCTGGTGAAGCGGGTGGGGCAGCACATCACCACCAACCCGCGAACCGCCTCATGAGCGCGAACCAGTGGTTAGACGACGACGCGGGGCCGATCGTCCGGCCCTACGCCCTCATTCGCGGACGCACGAGGTCCTCGGGGGACACGTTCGACCTCATCGCGACCGTCAGCGCCATCGGCGAGCCGACTTCGGACCTCGGCCCCGAGCAGTTGCTGATCTACCGGGCGGCACGTAGTCCGATCTCGGTGGCCGATCTGGCCGTCGAGCTCGACCTGCCGGTCGGGGTCGTCCGAGTGATGCTCGGCGACCTGCGTGACCGCGACCTGATCAAGGTGACGTCCCCCTCAGCCGCCGGGTCGCGCCCGAATGAGGGCATTCTCAAGGAAGTGATCAATGGACTCCGTGCTCTCTGAGGATCCAGTCGCACTGAAGATCCTCATCGCCGGCGGCTTCGGCGTGGGCAAGACCACCCTGGTCGGGGCGATCAGCGAGATCAGACCGCTGCGCACGGAAGAGGTCCTCTCCGACCGCGGGATCGGCGTCGACGACATCGACGGCGTCGAGACCAAGACCACCACGACCGTGGCGATGGACTTCGGCCGGATCACCATCCGCGAGGGGCTCGTCGTCTACCTGTTCGGCACGCCCGGCCAGGAGCGGTTCTGGTTCATGTGGGACGAGCTGAGCTACGGCGCGCTGGGCGCGGTCGTGATCGCCGACACCCGGCGGCTGACCGACTGCTTCCCCTCCGTCGACTACTTCGAGCAGCGTGGCACGCCGTTCGTGGTGGCGGTCAACTGCTTCGACGGGGCCGACCGGCACACCGTCGACGACGTGCGGATCGCGCTGGACCTGGACCACGACGTGCCCGTGATGCTGTGCGACGTACGGCGGCGCACCTCCGCCAAGGAAGTGATGATCACCCTCGTCGAGCACTCGCTCAGGACCCTGACCGCCGCCGGGTAACGCGCCCGGCCGGCTGACCGGCACCGGTTACAGCGCCCGCAGGCCGCTGATGACCTCGCGGAGCAGGCTCTCCGTGGGGGACGACGCCTCTTTGGAGCGCGGCGGCCGTACCGTGACCAGGCCATGGCCGAGCAGGTCGCCGAGCAGCACCCGGACCACCTGGACCGGGAGGTTCAGCTCGGCGGCCACCTCGGCGATCGGCCTGGCATGACCGGCGACGCAGTTGAGCAGCCGCCGATGCTGGGTGCCCAGGTCCGCGTGGGCCGGTGCCGGTTGTCCCGTCAGCGCCACCGTGGCCAGCAGGTCCAGCGCGGTGGAGGTGGACTTGGTGCGTCCGCGAGCCACCGCGTACGGGCGGACGACGGGCCCCGCTTCGTCGTCCACCCATTCCTGCTCATGACTCACGATCGCGACCCCCCGCTCTGATCGGTGTCCTGGCGTCCACGCTGCCAGCCTGACTGGAGCGAGGACAGCAGGGCTCTGGCCTCCTCGGGCGAGCGGGTCTCCGCAGGGGCTTCGGGAGCGGGCGGCGGCTTCTGCAGCTTCGGCGGCAGATTGGCCTGCCGGACCCGGCGCGGCAGCCCGGCGCCCGGCTCCGACGCCTGCGCCTGAGCCGGCGCCGGCGTCCGCGCGGGGAGCTCGTCCTGGCCCGGAGACTGTACGGGCCGGCGCGCCGGAAGGTCATCCGGCGCCTGGGTGCGCGTCCGCTCCGGGAGCGTGTCGGCGCGTGCCGGAAGCGTGTCCGGGGACTGCGTGCGGGTACGTGCGGGAAGCGCGTCCGGAGATCGCGTACGGGTACGGGCCGGGAGCACGTCCGGGGACTGCGTGCGGGGCCGTGCCGGGAGCTCGTCGGAAGACTGCGTGCGGGTGCGGGCCGGAAGCTCGCCCGGCGCTTCCGGCTCCTGGGCCGGTGACAGGGCCTGGGTGGGGGCCGCTTCCACGCCGCGCTTGTGCGACCGCACCCGGCGCGGCAGGTCGCCCGGTCCCGGGTCGTTGCCGACGACCGACACCGAGATCGACTCCAGCTCAGGCAGCTGCGAGGGCGGCAGGGCCGGCAACTGCTGGACCAGGTTCGCGGGTATCAGCACGATGGCCGTGGTGCCGCCGTACGGGGAGGGCTTGAGCGTCACCCCGATGCCGTGCCTGGCGGCCAGCATGCCGACGACGGCGAAGCCCAGGCGCTCGCTCTGCGCGGGGTCGAACTCGGCCGGGCGGGCCAGCCGGCGGTTGATGGCGTCGCGGGCCTCCTGCGTCATGCCGAGGCCGCGGTCCTCGATCTCGACCGCGAACCCCTTGCCCACCAGGTCGCCGCGGACCGACACCTCGTTGCCCGGCGAGGAGAAGGTGGCCGCGTTCTCGATCAGCTCGGCGAACAGGTGCATGAGGTCGGCCACGGCGGTGCCCGTCACGCCGGCCTCCGGCATCGGGTAGACGCGGACCCGGGTGTACTCCTCGACCTGCCCGGCCGCGCCGCTGAGCACGTCCTCCAGGGCGATGACGCCGCGCCACCTGCGCCCGACCGAGCCGCCCGCCAGCAGCACCAGGCCCTCCGCGTGGCGGCGCATGCGGGTGGTCAGGTGGTCGAGCTTGAACAGCCGCTCCAGCGCCTCCGGCTCCTCGGTCTGGCGCTGCATCTCGTCCAGCTGCTTGATCTGCCGCTGGACCAGCGACTGGGTCCGCCTGGCCAGGTTGCGCAGCGCCTCGGAGATGCCCTCGCGCAGCCGGGCCTGCTCGACGGCCGCGTCGATCGCGGTGCGCTGGACGCTGTCGAAGGCGGTCGCCAGGTCGGCGACCTCGCGGGTGGCGTCCGAGCGGACCTCGATGCGGGGCGCCTCGGCCTCGATGTCCACCTCCTCGCCCTGGCGCAGCTTCGTCACGACGCTGGGCAGCCTGGTCTCGGCCAGCTCGTGGGCGCTCTGGCGGAGCACCGCCAGCTCGCCGGAGACGCGCCTGGCGACCCGGATCGAGATGAAGATGGAGAAGACGACCGCGAGCAGGCCCAGCACGCCCGCGACCACGGCCCGCACGATGACGGCCATGCCGGCCGGCTCCATCCGCGCCAGCAGGACCTCACCGGATCTGGCGAGACTTTCGGAGAACTCCGCCAGCACCGGGTCGACCGTGCCGCGCCAGAGCTGGATGTCGACCGGCTTGCCCATGACGTAGCTCGTCAGCATGCGCTCCATCGCGACGTAGCGCGGGGAGGCTCGCAGGGCCTCCAGCGGGGCGCGGAGCTCGTCGTCGAGGTCGGCCATGGCCTTGGGGAACAGGTAGGTCCTGGCGCCGTCGATGCCCGAGAGCACGTGCACCTGGTCCATGGTCCACTTGTCCGCGCCGGGGGTGGCGTTGCCCGCCACGATCAGCGCGTGCTCGCGGCTCAGCAGCTCGCGCACCTGCTGGGTGGCGATGAGCCCGTTCGCCTGCTGGGCGAGCTCGACGTCGGTGCTCGCCGTGAACGAGGAGTAGAGGTCGTCGATGGCGTCGTGGATGGTGGCGTACTCGGTGATCAGGGTCTGCGGGGTGAGCTCACCTCTGTCGACCTGGCGTCTGATCTCCGGCAGCCGGGTGATGGCCTTGAGCGTGGCGGTGAGCTGGGTCTTCATCTCGGGGGTCAGCGCCGACTGGGTGCTGTCCAGCTTGGACTGCGCCGTGAGCGTCTTCTCGACCACGTCGACCCGGCCGCGGGCGACGGCGAGCCCGGCGGTGTCGGAGGCGCCGCCGACGAGCTCGGCGGAGGCCAGGCGCTCCGCCTCCAGCTGAAGGGTCAGCGCCTCGGTGTGGTCGATGACCCCTCTCCAGATGGTCTCGACCTTCAGCAGGTTCAGCGCCTCACTCGACGTGGTGCCCGCCGCGAACCCCCATAGCACGACCAGGGAAATCAGGGGGATGACGAGCAGCGTCGAGATCTTAAATCTAATGGATCTGCCCGATGCCATGACACCCGCTCCCGGATAGAAGATCGCCGGAGAGAATAGCATCGAACGAGGTGCTTTTAAGATCGACTAGCAATAATTCCGTGATATGTCGGGAAATTAGTGGTATGCCGTACGCTGCCCAGCCAGACCACCCGGACCAGCCATCCCGCGAGTACGGCGAGCAGCGCGACCTCCGCCCCCAGCAGCGCCCACTCCACCAGGCCGATCAGCACCCCGCCCCCGGGCAGCGCGACGTACGTCAGCGCCAGCACCCCGAGGCCGCCCGCCAGGGCGAGCCACTCCACGACCCGGGCCACCGGCCGCCAGTCCGCGTCGGCCGCGAGCCTCGGCACCAGCAGCGCCGCCGCCGCCGGGAGGCTCACCAACGCCGCGGCCAGCGCCCACTGATGCGCTTGTACGGCCTGCTCCGGGCCCAATGGTGTGGCCGGGATGACCGCCATGACGGCGAGCGCCCCCGACCACACCATGAACAGCCTCCCCGGCATCCCCCGGACCGGCGCCCCCGCCGCCCGCAGTCCCCCCAGCAGCGCCAGAGACCCCAAGGCCATGACCGCCGTCGCCAACTCCGTGACGCCCCCGCGGCCGGTCACGGCGTACTCGCTCACGCTCACGTTCATCGAGGCGCCGGGGCCGGTCAGGACCCCCGCCACGGCGAACGTGATCGCTGCCAGCGCGACGAGCGGATACAGCCTCTTTACTGCGGTCATGTGCAACAGTCTGAAGACGGACGATGTTCCCCGCATCGGGCCTCATCCCCGAGGCGACCCTGATCCGTCCCTGACCCTGAGGTCGGCCAGCTGGGCGCGGGCGCTGTCCAGCAGCATGTCCAGCGCGGTGGGATAGGCGCTGTCGTTCATCCGGCCCACCAGGTGGCCCGCCGTGGCGGCGATGTGCGGGTGGCTGCTCGCGGGCAGCCGGGCATAGGTCGCCTGCCACACCTGCTCGTCGGCCTGCCTGGTGGCGGTGGGCAGCGCCATGGAGGCGGCGTCCAGGACGGCGAAGGCGAGGCTCTGGTCGATGAAGGCGTGATAGATCCGGACCGCGTCGTGGTCGGGGAAGCCGGCCGTACGCAGGATCGCCAGGATCGTCTCGTCCACCGCGACCTCGTGCGGGCGGCCGGTCACCCGGCTGGCCGTCAGGACCGCCGCCTGCGGGTGGGCCAGGTAGGCGGCGTGCACGCTCAGCCCGAGGGCGCGCAGGTCCGTCCGCCAGTGGCCGGTGGGGCGCCAGTCCGCCAGCGCGTTCGCGAGCAGCTCGTCGGCGATGGCCAGGGTGAGGTCGTCCATGCCGCGGAAGTAGCGGTAGATCGCGCTGGCGTCGGCGCCCAGCGCCAGGCCCAGGCGGCGGGCGGTGAGGCCGGCGGCGCCGTGCTCGCGGAGCATGCGCAGCGCGGTCTCGACGATGAGCTCGTGGGTGAGGACCTGCCCCTGCCGGGTCGGGCGGCGCCGCCTTCTGGCCGCGTCGGGCACTACTCGCTTGGCCATGCTCATCCTTATGCCAACGCCATTGACGTTGACGACCCTACCGGCTTTGCTGGGAGCGCATCCCCCAGAAATCAGGAGAAGGTCCACGATCATGCGCATTCTTCTCGTGGGCGCCGGTGGTGTGGGGACCGCCGTCACCCGGATCGCCACCCGGCGGCCGTTCTTCGACCACATGGTGGTCGCTGACTACGATCTGTCCCGCGCCGAGGCCGCGGTCGCCCCCCTCGACGCCCGCTTCACCGCCGCCCGGGTCGACGCCGCCGACCAGGCCGCCGTCCTCGGCCTGCTCACCGAGCACCGGTGCGACGTGCTGCTGAACGCCACCGACCCGCGCTTCGTGATGCCGCTGTTCGAGGCGGCGCTCACGGCCGGGGCCGACTACCTCGACATGGCGATGTCCATGTCCCACCCACATCCGGATCTGCCGTACGAGCGGACCGGCGTCAAGCTGGGCGACGAGCAGTTCGCCAGGTCCGGCGCGTGGGCGGACGCCGGGCGGCTGGCCCTGGTGGGCATGGGCGTGGAGCCCGGCCTGTCCGACGTGTTCGCCCGCTACGCCGCCGACGAGCTCTTCGACGAGATCGAGGAGATCGGCGTCCGCGACGGGGGCGACCTCACCGTCGACGGTTACGACTTCGCGCCGTCGTTCTCCATCTGGACCACCATCGAGGAGTGCCTCAACCCGCCGCTGATCTACGAGCAGGAGCGCGGCTGGTTCACCACCGAGCCGTTCAGCGAGCCCGAGGTCTTCGACTTCCCCGAGGGCATCGGCCCGGTCGAGTGCGTGAACGTCGAGCACGAGGAGGTGCTGCTGGTGCCCCGCTGGATCGACGCCGGCCGGGTCACCTTCAAGTACGGGCTCGGCGAGGACTTCATCGCCAAGCTCAGGACCCTGCACGAGCTCGGCCTGGACCGCATCGAGCCGGTCACCGTGCCCACCGCGGACGGGCCGGCCCGCGTCTCACCCCGTGACCTGGTCGCCGCGCTGCTGCCGGACCCGGCCGGCCTCGGCGACCGGATGCACGGCAAGACCTGCGCCGGCACCTGGGTGAAGGGCACCAGGGACGGCGAGCCGCGCGAGGTCTACCTCTACCACGTGGTCGACAACCAGTGGTCGATGCGGGAGTACGGCTCCCAGGCCGTGGTCTGGCAGACCGCCGTCAACCCCGTGGTCGCGCTGGAGCTGCTGGCCACCGGCCGGTGGGAGGGCAGCGGCGTGCTCGGACCCGAGGCATTCGAACCCCGCCCCTTCCTCGACCTGCTGCGAGAGTACGGCTCACCGTGGGGCATGCGGGAGCAGTGACCGCGCGGCCGGCAGGGCGCCTCACAGCCCCGATGGGTCGCGGCCGACGCTGATCTCCTCGGCGATCCGGCGGAGCTCCGCAACCGCGATGCCGGGCGCCGGAGGGAGCTGTCTGGTCAACGCGTCCATGACCACGGGCACCGGCTGGCCGGCCAGCCGCTCCGCGATGCCGTGGACCGTCATGAACAGCGCCTCTTCGGTGTCGTGCATCCCCGTCTCCTCGCGTCGGTTACCCGCGCAACGCTACGACCTGCCACCGACAGTTTGCCGCCAACGACGCCAGCGTGTTCCGCCGCGCCGAGGAGGAGAAGCGTGGCGGCGTGGGGGTTTCCATCCCTGTTCAGGAAGGCATCATGGGGTCCGGTCGGGTTACCGTAGGACTATCCGATTTCTCTCTGGGAGAACGGTCATGCCGAGGGATCCTGATCACGTGCTCGACGCCATCGACGGCGTCGTCGACGAGTGGGAGACGCTGAGCGCCGACGCCATGCGGTGGGTGCCTCCCGAGAGCGGCAAGGGCGGCAACGACCTGCTACGCGAGGTGACCGACATCTTCGGCCCGCTCGCCAACGCGCTCACCCTGGCCTTCCGCCCGCTGGGCGACGCCGTCACCCGCGTTCTGGACCAGCTGGTCGACGACGAGGAGGACGAGCCTTAGCCGGACTCGCCCCGGCGCATCGGGCGCAGCGCGCCCGTGAGCTTGGCCAGTTCGGCCAGCATGACGTCGGCCGCGCCGGTCATCACGTCATTGGGGCGCACCAGGCCGTCCTCCCCTATCACCTGGGGGTGGAACGGGATGTTGACCGCCTCGACCACGGGCACCATCTTCAGCGTGCCGACCACCAGGCGCAGGCCGGCGACGGCGCGGGTGCCGCCGGAGACCCCGCCGTAGCTGACGAAGCCGACGGCCTTGTGGTGCCACTCGTGGTGCAGGTAGTCCAGGGCGTTCTTCAGCACGGCGTTGAAGCTGTGGTTGTACTCGGGAGTGACGAAGACGAAGGCGTCCCCGCGCTCCACCGTGGCGCTCCACTCCTTGGTGTGGGCGTTGACGTACTGCTTGAGCCTGGGGTGGTTCGGCTCGTCGAAGAAGGGCAGCGCGACGTCGGCCAGGTCCACGAGCTCGACGTCGAAGTCCCCTGCGGCCACTGCCCGGTCGCGGAACCACTCCCCTATGGCCCGTCCGGAGCGGCCGGGGCGGGTGCTGGCGATCACGACATGCAGAACGGGCTTGACCATGGGGTTTCCTCACGCGGCAGAGTGCTCGGTTGCTCAACATTATGTAGTAACTAATATTTCTGTAGCAACTCGGGTCCCCGCTTGGGTACGATGCCTGGGTGAGCGCCCATTCCGTCTGCGTCCGTTTTCACACCGCCCTGGAGTTGATCGGCGCCCGCTGGTCGGGGGCCGTGCTGCACATGCTGTTCAAGGGCACGCACCGCTACGCCGACATCAAGGCCGCCATCCCCGGCGTCAACGACACGATGCTGGCCCGCCGCCTGCGCGAGCTGGAGGCCGCCGGGCTCATCGAGCGCCGGGTGCTGAGCACGTCCCCGGTCCGGGTCGAATACCACCTCACCGAGATGGGCGCGGAGCTGCTGCCGGCGTTCGACGAGCTGGTCAGCTGGGCGCACAAGTGGGTGCCGCTCCCCGAGGAGCTTCCTCACCTGGCAGCGAAAACCACCTGATCCTGTCGGTGGCGCCTGCGATAGTGAGGGAGTGGTTCACACCTTCTCCCTCCTGCCCTGCCATGTCCGGCAGCTGCCCGGCGACGCGCTCGAGCTCATGCCGATCGTGCTCCCCATGACGCTGACCAGCGTCCAGCGCCGCCAGTTGGCCGCCATCCTGCTCGACGGCCTCGACGAGGATCAGGCCCCCGCCCGCGCGGAGCTCTGTCTCGCCTAGTCACCCCGGCCACAGCTGCACCCGATAGAAGTCCACGTCATAGGTGTCGGCGGCGACCTCCGGCCCGTGATCATATTTTCCGAACTTCGCGTGCACCCGCGTCCGCCAGTGCGCGTCGCGGGCCCGCAGGTCGAAGGGGGCACAGTCGTCCAGCTCCGCCTCCTCGAACTCCACGAGGACCACCAGCCCCGAAGGCAGGAAGAGCCGCCCGTCCCAGGTCAGCTCCCAGGGCTCGTCCGGGACCGGGGGCCCGCCCCACAGGTCGAGCCGCACATAGCTGGTCTTCTTGGGCCAGACCTGGAAGAGCACGCTGTTGTCGCCGACCGCCAGCCACTCATGGCCCGGCGGGCTCACCTCCTGCCCCCAGGAGGAGGACACCTCGCCGCGGTGGCCCTCGGCGACCTCCTTGTCCAGCAGGTAGAAGGGCCCCGTCATCTGGTGCAGCGCGCTGGCCGCGGGTCCGTCCACGGCGATCCACTACCCACCAGGTCAGGCCCCGATCCGGTCCATGGCCAGGTCCATCGTGCACAACTCGCGATAGCGGCCCCCGTGGAAGACCAGCGGCTCGCCCTCCTGCCACTGGAAGTGCTCGACCTCACCGATGAACAGGCGGTGGTCACCGGCCTCGTACGTCGTCACCGTACGGCAGGCGAAGAAGGCCAGCGCGCCGGCCAGCGCCGGCAGCCCGCTGGGCGTGAGGCAGGTCTCCACACCGGCGAACTTGTCCGGCGCCGGCCTGGCGAACCGCTGTGACAGGTCCGCCTGCCCGGCGGCCAGGACGTTGACGGCGAACCGCCCGGCCCGCAGGAACGCGGGGACGCTCGGCGCCCGCTCGGACAGGCACCACAGCACCAGGGCCGGGTCGAGGGAGACGGCGGTGAAGGAGTTCACCGTGACCCCGGTCCGCCGGCCGCCCGGGGAGGTGGTGGTGACCACCGCCACCCCGGTGGCGAAGCGGCCGAGGGCGTCGCGCAGCGTTCTCATGACCGGCTCCCCGCCTGCGCGAGGTAGGCGGCGGCCTTGGCCGGGTCCATGAACCACTCGGCGAAGTCCCTGGGGTCGTCGAAGCCGTTGACGAAGCGGGCGGCCACCTCGGGCAGGGAGCCCGCGGCGCCGAGGATGTCCAGGACGTGCGGCGGCGGCGGGGAGAGCAGGGCGTTGGTCCACTCGGTGGCGTGCCGGGCGTTGTCCCAGTAGCGCTCGAAGGTGCTCTCCATCCACGCCTGGTCGAAGGGCCGGTCGCCGCGCTCGACGATGTCGGCGAGGTAGGAAGCGGCGCACTTGGCGGCATTGCCCGCGCCCTGGCCGGTGATGGGATCGTTGAGCACCACCACGTCGGCGACGCCGAGCACCGGCGCGCCCGTCGGCAGGACGGCGACGGGCCGGCGGACCGTCGGCGCGAACCGGCCGGCGAGAGTGCCGCGCTCGTCGGTGAGCTCGATGCCCGCGCAGCGGTCGGCCTCCCACGGCAGGAACGTCTCCAGGATCGAGCGGCTCCTGGCCAGGTGCTCGGCGGGAGTGCGCACGTCGCCCCAGCAGTCCATCGGCCCGCCGGGGACGCCCTCGAACACCATGATCTCGCACGGTCCGGTGAGGGTGAGCGCGGGGAAGACGAAGTACTCCCCGACGCCGGGGATCAGGTTGAAGCAGACGGCGGAGTGCTCCGGCCGGGGCGTGAGGCCGTGCACGTAGGTGAGGGCCAGGGCGCGCTGCGGGACGTCGTAGGGAGACCGGTCGGCGTCCCGCTCGAACAGGGAGGCGATCGTCCCCTTGCCGGCGGCCACCAGGACCAGGTCGTAGTCGGCCGCGTACGTCTCCAGGTCCGCGGGCGTCGCGTCGTGGTATACCACCTTGCCGCCCAGCCTCTCCACCTCGGCGAGCCAGGCGGGCATCTTCAGCCGCTGGTCGACCGAGCGGGCGGGCTCGTGCAGCCGGCCCGTCCAGCCGATCGCCTTGCCGCCGTCGGGGCCCGGGACGGAGAGCTGGATCCCGTCGATCGGCGGGCAGTGCGGCCACTGGTCGATGCCCAGGTCGCGCTCGTGGCCGAGGGCGGTGCCGAACATGGCCTGACTGGAGGTGACCCGGCCGTCCCGGATCTCCTCGGGGGTCCGGTTGGAGATCACGGTGACGCCGTATCCGTGGTGCAGCAGGCCGAGCGCCAGGTGCAGCCCGGCCTGCCCGGCGCCGACGATGAGGATCTCGCGCATGGTGGGGGGTCCTTCGCGTACTGGAGGATCGGATGATCAAAAGGTACGTTTCACTGCCGTACGTCATCCATCCGCTGAGCGCGGGTTCCGTCCGCTGGGCGCGGACTTGGCGTCACACGAGGCATGGCGTCGCCGACGAGGTCCCGTCACGCGAGGCGCAGGGTCGCCGACGAGGTCCCGTCACGCGAGGCGCAGGGTCGCTGACGGGGTCTGGCCGTACCTGTTCCGGTAGGCGGCGGCGAAGCGGCCCTGGTGCGGGAAGCCCCAGCGTGCGGCCACGGCGGTGACCGTGACCCGGGCCGGGTCGGCGGCCAGCAGGTCCGCGCGCACCCGGGCCAGCCGCACGTCACGCAGGTGCGCCATCGGCGTCAGGCCCAGGTGGGCCCGGAAGCCCTCCTGCAGCGAGCGGGTGCTGACCGCGACGGCCCGCGCCACGTCGTCGGTGGTGATCGGCAGGTGCGCGTGCTCCGCGATGAACTCCATCGCCCGCCGTACCACCTTCGGCACGGCCGGCCGGCGAGGCGCGGACAGCTTCGCGCGGTAGTTGGACGGCTGCATGGTGAGCAGGCTGGACAGCAGGGCGTTCTCCAGGTGGGCGAGGGCCAGCGGCTGGGCGGCCAGCCCCTCGCCGTCCTCGGCCGCGGCCACGACCAGGTCGGCCATCGCCCGCCAGCCCCGCGCCCAGCCGCTGGTCAGGTCGAGGCCCAGGTCGAAGACGAGGGGCTGGGCGAGCCGCTCGCCGAGCATCTGCTCCAGCGTGCTCTCGACGGTGTCCCGGTCGAACTTGACGATCAGCTGCGGGCACTGCGCGGCCCAGCGCATGTCGAGGGCTTCGGTGGGCGAGGGCAGCGAGGCCAGGGACGGGGTGGAGACGATCTCCTGGTTCCCGCAGCGGATCAGGCTGCGCCCGGCCAGCGGTATCTGCACCAGGTAGAACGACTCCAGCTCGCCCGGCTCGATCCTGACGTCGGCGCCGTAGTCGAGGTAGCTCACCCGTACGGAGCCCGGTTGCGCGGAGTTGAACCGCGCGGCGAGTAAGTCGGGATCGCCGGTCAGATCCAGCCGGTGCGCGCAGAACACCCGGCCCACCTGCTCACGGACCTCGTCCAGATCCGTGCTGGCGAACAGTGATGCGTTGTCCAGCCGAACCGTGTGCGCCATCGCGGCCCCTGCCCTCGCGTTTCCGGGTGACATCTGATCATCGCCACCGCGGGGGCCCGCGTTCCATGGAGAAGTACACAGATCCGGCCCGGCGGGCGGGGGAAATCGAAGGGCGCGTGGGCCCGTCAGCACATGACGGCGCCGGGGTTGGCGGACTCACCGCCGATGGCGGAGACGGTGACGTTGTACTCGTTGGACGCGGCCAGGCCGGAGTCGCCGGGGAACCAGACGTAGGCGAAGGCCGTCCCGCCGCCGACGGAGCCGGTGTAGCAGAGGCTCCTGTCGTTCGTCACGGACGGGCCGGCGGGGGCGCGGCGCCAGCCGGACTGGGTGGCCTGCTGGTCGTAGAAGGCGAGCACGTCGGCTCTGCCGCCGGTGAAGCGGTAGTTCTGGCCGACGTACACGTGCAGGTCACCGGCCTCGCAACCGGACGAGCGGCCGCCCAGGGCCTCGGCCCCGGGCGGCGCCTGGTCCAGGATGGCGAGGGAGCTCAGCACCGGCTGCAGCCGCTTCTCCGCCCCGGCGCAGCCGGAGTCGGTGCCGAACAGCGAACCGGCCGCGGAGGCGACCACGGCCAGGCCACTCGTACCGATGAGCCCCACGATGATCAGTCCGGCGACGATTTGGCGCTTCACGAGGCGGAGCCTAGTCGACCTGAGCGAGGAACCGGGACAGTCACCTGGTCGACCTGAGCGGGGACTCGGGACGGCCGCCTGGTCGACCTGAGCGGGGGCCCGGGACGGCCGCGCGCTACGACCTCTCCAGGATGACCAGCGGAAGGTCCCGCTCGGTCGCCTCCTGGTAGGTGTCGTAGCGCGGAAAGACCTTCGCCATCACCGGCCAGAGCTCTCGCTTCTCCTGCGGGGTGGCCACCCGGGCCCGCGCGCCGAACGTGTCGCCGCCGACCTGCACGGTGACGTCGGGGTGCGCGGTCAGGTTGAGATACCAGGCGGGGTGCTGTGCCGAGCCGCCGTTCGAGGCCACCAGCAGATGGCGGTCGCCGTCCTGCCCGTAGATCAGCGCGGTACGGCGGAGCAGGCCGGACTTACGACCCCGGGTGGTGAGCAGCAGAGTCGGCATGCCGTGGTAGAGGTGACCCTTTTGACCGTTGCTGTCCACGTACGAGCGGATGTGTTGAGCCACCCAGCCCGTCGGGCTGTCCAGCACCTCCTCGGCGGGCGCGGGCAGGCTGCGCAGCAGGTGATAGCGCCTGGCCTGGCCGCTCTTCACCCCGGGGGACTCCTGGACTCCTCGCCAGTCGGCCGAGCTCTGCCCCGAGCTCTCGACGGCGTCCCGAGGCGCCTGTTCGTCGATCCACTCGGCGTGGTTGAGTGTGTGCATACCGTCGTCGCTCACGTGGAAGTGGCCCGAGATCCCGCCGGGATGCGGCTCGTACGCGACGGGCTCGGCTCCCGTCAGCCCGGCCAGGAACGCGCGATCGGCCTCGCCGTTCGCCCACTGCGTGTAGGTCAGTACGGTGCCGCCGTCCGTGGCGGCGAACTCGGTGAACGAAAGGAGCCCGGCCGGCCACGGCGCGCCCTCCCAGGCGGCGGCCGAGGCGGATTCGGTCACCAGGACGGTGCCGGCGTCGGGACGGGCGTTCTCCGGCCACATTCTGCTCATCAACGGTGTCCTCAAGGGTCAGGCGGCGTAGGGGCAACAGGAGCGGGCCGAGCGTAGCGCTGCTCGTCGATCTCTGAAAAGGGATCTTGCGTGTTCTCGGGGGGCGGGTTAGCTTGAGGCAGTCCAACGCGGGAGCCCGGTTCGACCGGGCTGAGAGGACGGCTACTCATCAGCCGCCGACCGCCAGAACCTGATCCGGATAATGCCGGCGAAGGGAGTTGCGTGGTGAGCGACGCGCGCTTTTCCAAGGTCCACATCGGTGAGCTCCGAGTCCCCATGCGCGAGATCCTGCTGTCCAACGGCGAACGGGTCCGCCTGTACGACACCTCAGGCCCGTACACCGACCGGTCCGCGACCACCGACCTCACCCAGGGCCTGCCGCCGCTGCGCCGGGAGTGGATCCTCGCCCGGGGCGACGTCGCCGCGCGGGACGAGGGGCCGCTGCGGGCGACCGGGGCGCCGGTCACCCAGCTCGCTTACGCCCGCGCGGGGGTGATCACCCGCGAGATGGAGTTCGTCGCGGTCAGGGAAGGGATGCCGCCGGAGTTCGTACGGGACGAGGTGGCCGCGGGCCGGGCCATCATCCCGGCGAACGTCAACCACCCCGAGACCGAGCCGATGATCATCGGCCGCAACTTCCTGGTGAAGATCAACGCCAACATCGGCAACTCGGCCGTCACCTCCTCCATCGAGGAGGAGGTGGACAAGATGACCTGGGCCACCCGCTGGGGAGCCGACACCGTCATGGACCTGTCCACCGGCAAGGACATCCACGCCACCCGCGAGTGGATCATCCGCAACTCCCCCGTCCCCGTCGGCACCGTGCCCCTCTACCAGGCCCTGGAGAAGGTGAACGGGGTCGCCGCCGACCTGTCGTGGGAGGTCTACCGCGACACCTTGATCGAGCAGTGCGAGCAGGGCGTCGACTACATGACCGTGCACGCCGGCGTCCGGCTGGCGTACGTACCGCTGACGGCCCGCCGCAAGACCGGCATCGTCTCGCGCGGCGGCTCGATCATGGCCGCCTGGTGCCTGGCACACCACCGCGAGAGCTTCCTGTACGAGCACTTCGCCGACATGTGCGAGCTCCTGGCCGCCTACGACGTGGCGTTCTCCCTGGGCGACGGGCTGCGGCCCGGCTCCATCGCGGACGCCAACGACGAGGCCCAGTTCGCGGAGCTGCGCACGCTGGGCGAGCTCACCGCCGTCGCCCGCGACCACGGCGTCCAGGTGATGGTCGAAGGCCCCGGCCACATCCCCATGCACAAGATCAAGGAGAACGTGGACCTGCAGCGCGAGCTCTGCGACGACGCGCCCTTCTACACGCTCGGCCCGCTGGTCACCGACATCGCCCCCGGCTATGACCACATCACCTCCGGCATCGGCGCTGCCATGATCGGCTGGTACGGCACCGCGATGCTCTGCTACGTCACCCCCAAGGAGCACCTCGGCCTGCCCAACCGGGACGACGTCAAGACGGGCGTGATCACGTACAAGATCGCCGCGCATGCCGCGGACCTGGCGAAGGGGCATCCGCAGGCGCAGGCGTGGGACGACGCGCTGTCGGACGCCCGGTTCGAGTTCCGCTGGGAGGACCAGTTCGACCTGTCGCTCGACCCGGACACGGCCCGGTCTTTCCACGACGAGACCCTGCCGGCCGCCCCGGCCAAGACCGCCCACTTCTGCTCGATGTGCGGCCCCAAGTTCTGCTCGATGAAGATCAGCCACGATGTACGCCGCTTCGCCGAGGAACGCGGCCTGGCGGAGTCCGAGGCGCTGGCGGCGGGGCTGGCGGAGAAGTCGGCGCAGTTCGCGGAACAGGGCGGCCGGGTGTACATCCCGCTCACCGAATCCTGAGAGCGTCTCCGGCCGCATCGCCGACGCGGTGCGGCCGGTAGCGTCTGCGCATGGGCCAAAGCACCGATTCCTCGCAGACAGTGGCGGAAGTAGCGGAGTTCCTCGCAGCCGAGCCGGCCGGCTCGTCGCGGGTGACCCTGCGCGCCATCACCGCCGGCGACCAGGACGAGTTCCTGGACCTGACCACCGCCAGCGCGGACCTCCACGGTGCCCGGATACCTCTGCCCACCACCCCGGCGGCGTTCCAGGAGTTCCACGCGAGATTCGACCACGAGACCACCCAGGGCCTGCTGATCTGCCTGCGCGAGACCGGCGCCATGGCGGGCACGGTCAACCTCAACAGCATCATCCGCGGCCGCTTCCAGAACGCCTCCCTCGGCTACGCGGCCTTCGCCCCCACCGCCGGCCGCGGCTACATGACCGAGGGCCTCGGCCTGGTGATCAGGTACGCCTTCGAGCGGCTGCGGCTGCACCGCCTGGAAGCCCAGATCCAGCCCAGCAACGAACCCTCGCTCAAGCTGGTCCGGCGCCTCGGCTTCCGCCACGAGGGCACCGCACCCGACCTGCTGTACATCGCCGGGGCCTGGCGCGACCACGAACGCTGGGCGATCACCAACACCATGGTCGCCCCCGGCCCCTGGCCCACCCATCCGACCCAGCCCGCGCACTGAACCGGTCAGGAACGGAGAAGCGCGGCTCACCGGGCCGCGACTAGCCTGACCAGCACCGCAGACCGTTCAGCGACAGATGGAGACCCGATGAGCACGGACACGCACGCAGCGGACGCCCACGATCTGATCCGTGTGCACGGCGCGCGCGTGAACAACCTCAAGGACATCAGCGTCGAGATCCCCAAGCGCCGGCTGACGGTGTTCACCGGCGTTTCGGGCTCGGGCAAGAGCTCGCTGGTGTTCAGCACGATCGCCGCCGAGTCGCAGCGACTGATCAACGAGACCTACAGCACCTTCGTCCAGGGCTTCATGCCGACGCTGGCCCGGCCCGAGGTCGACGTGCTCGACGGGCTGACGACCGCGATCATCGTCGACCAGCAGCGGCTGGGCGCCGACCCCCGCTCCACGGTCGGCACCGCCACCGACGCCAACGCGATGCTGCGCATCCTGTTCAGCCGGCGCGGGCAGCCGTACCTCGGCTCACCCCAGGCGTTCTCCTTCAACGTCGCCTCGATCAGCGGAGCGGGCGCGGTCACCCTGGAGCGCGGCGGCCAGACCGTGAAGGAGCGCCGCGAGTTCAGCATCACCGGCGGCATGTGCCTGCGCTGCGAAGGCCGGGGCAAGGTCACCGACCTCGACCTCACCCAGCTGTACGACGACTCCAAGTCGATCGCCGAGGGCGCGTTCACCATCCCCGGCTGGAAGTCCGACAGCTTCTGGACGGTACGGGTCTACGCCGAGTCGGGCTTCGTCGACCCGAACAAGCCGATCCGCGAGTTCACCGAGAAGGAACTGGCCGACTTCCTGCACAAGGAGCAGGTCAAGGTGAAGATCGACGGCGTCAACCTCACCTACGAGGGGCTGATCCCGAAGATCCAGCGGTCGTTCCTCGCCAAGGACCGGGAGGCGATGCAGCCGCACATCCGGGCGTTCGTGGACCGGGCGGTCACCTTCACCACCTGCCCCGAGTGCGACGGCACCCGGCTCAGCGAGGGGGCCCGCTCGTCCCGGATCGGCGGGATCAGCATCGCCGACGCCTGCGCGATGCAGATCAGCGACCTGGCCGCATGGGTCCGCGGCCTCGACGAGCCGTCGGTCGCGCCGCTGCTCGCCACACTGCTGCGCACCCTGGACTCGTTCGTGGAGATCGGGCTGGGCTACCTCGCGCTCGACCGGCCGGCGGGCTCCCTGTCGGGCGGCGAGGCGCAGCGCGTCAAGATGATCCGCCACCTCGGCTCCTCGCTCACCGACACCACCTACGTCTTCGACGAGCCCACCATCGGCCTGCACCCGCACGACATCCAGCGGATGAACGGCCTGCTGCGGCGCCTGCGGGACAAGGGCAACACGGTGCTCGTCGTCGAGCACAAGCCGGAGATGATCGCGATCGCCGACCACGTCGTCGACCTCGGCCCCGGCGCCGGCACGGCGGGCGGCACCGTCTGCTTCGAGGGCACCGTCGAGGGGCTGCGGGCCAGCGGCACCCGCACCGGCCGCCACCTCGACGACCGCGCCACCCTCAAGGAGACGGTACGGACGCCCAAGGGCGCGCTGGAGATCCGCGGCGCGACCACCAACAACCTCCAGAACGTCGACGTCGACATCCCGCTCGGGGTGCTCTGCGTGATCACCGGCGTCGCCGGCTCCGGCAAGAGCTCGCTCGTGCACGGGTCGATCCCCGCCGGAGCGGACGTGGTGTCGATCGGCCAGGGCGCGATCCGCGGCTCCAGGCGGAGCAACCCGGCGACGTACACCGGACTGCTCGACCCGATCCGCAAGGCGTTCGCCAAGGCCAACGGCGTGAAGCCGGCGCTGTTCAGCGCCAACTCCGAGGGCGCCTGCCCCGCGTGCAACGGCGCCGGCGTCATCTACACCGACCTGGCCATGATGGCGGGCGTCGCCACCACCTGCGAGGAGTGCGAGGGGAAGCGGTTCCAGGCGGCGGTCCTGGACCACCGCCTCGGCGGCCGCGACATCAGCGAGGTGCTCGCGATGCCGGTGACCGAGGCCAGGGAGTTCTTCGCCGCCGGCGAGGCCCGTACGCCGGCCGCGCACGCCATCCTGGACCGGCTCGCCGACGTCGGGCTCGGCTACCTCAGCCTCGGCCAGCCGCTCACCACGCTGTCCGGCGGCGAGCGGCAGCGGCTCAAGCTGGCCACCCACATGGCCGAGAAGGGCGGCGTCTATGTCCTCGACGAGCCGACCACCGGCCTCCACCTGGCCGACGTGGCGCAGCTCCTCGCCCTGCTCGACCGGCTGGTCGACGCCGGCAAGTCGGTCATCGTCATCGAGCACCACCAGGCGGTCATGGCGCACGCCGACTGGATCATCGACCTCGGCCCCGGCGCCGGCCACGACGGCGGCCACGTCGTCTTCGAGGGCACCCCCGCCGACCTCATCGCCGCCCCGTCCACCCTCACCGGCGAACACCTGGCCGCCTACGTCACCCCCTGACGCCTGCATACTGCTGCGATGAACGATTACCCTGAGTTCTTCGTCAGGGGGCGGGCCGCGCTCCTCGCCGGAGCGACCACCCACGAGCGGCCGCTGGTCGAGGACGCGATGCGGTGGGGAGCCGCCGCGGTCATGCGGCCCGGTGGTCCCGTTCTCGCGGAGTTGACGGACCTGGCCAAGTCCGTGGGCGGGACCGCCGGAGCCGGCCACTGGGTGCACGGGCCGGAGTCGCTGCACTTCACGCTGCGGTCGCTGGACCGATACCGGAAGGTGATTCCGGACGATGATCCGCGCCGGCTGGCCTACGCGGCTTCCTTGGCCGAGGCGGTCGCCGGGCTGCCTCCGGTCCGGATCGAGGTGCGCGGGGTCAGCCCGCACTCCGGCGGGGTGCTCGCCTTCGGTCACCCGGTCGATGACACCCTGACCACCCTGCAACGGCGGTTCGCGCGATCCTTGCGTACGCGCGGCGCGGCGGAATTCGAGTCCTGGGTGC
The DNA here is from genome assembly GCF_035920485.1 of Nonomuraea glycinis. Lineage (GTDB taxonomy): Bacteria > Actinomycetota > Actinomycetes > Streptosporangiales > Streptosporangiaceae > Nonomuraea > Nonomuraea glycinis. Next base: position 3,184,205 of record NZ_CP109166.1, on the reverse strand, counting down.
GCGACCGCTGGTACGTGAGTCTGGTGCACTTCGGCACCCCGGTGACCGATCCCGAACCGATCGTGGCCTGGTGCGACGAGCATGCCGACGTCCCCATCGGCCTCGCGGAGATCAACGCCGTCGAGATCGTCGAGGCCGTCCCCGCCGGTGTCGGCATCCGCCTGAACACGCTGGAGCGATCCGCCCTCGCCGGATAGCGGCTTTCAACGTACTTCCGCTGGTGTCCGTCGCCCGGCGGACGGCGATCCACCGATCGGTGGATCGCCAGGTCCCGTCCACTGGTCGATGCCGGAAAGTGCTGGTCATAGCAGGCTGAGAAGCCACAGCACCGCGCCGGAAGGACGGACATGCCACCAGTGATCGAGGTACGCGACCTCCACAAACGCTATGCGGACAAGGTCGCCGTCGACGACGTCTCACTCACTGTCCAGGAGGGTGAGATCTTCGGCATCCTCGGCCCGAACGGCGCCGGCAAGACGACGACCGTGGAGTGCGTCGAGGGCCTGCGCACGCCGGATCGCGGTGAGATCAGGGTGCTCGGGCTCGACCCCCTCCGGGACCGCGCCGAGCTGACCCGGCGGCTCGGCGTCCAGTTGCAGGCCGGCCACCTCCCCGAGCGGCTCCAGGTCGCCGAGGCCCTGGAGCTCTACAGCTCCTTCTACCCCCAGCCCGCCGACTGGCGCGCGCTGCTGGACGGCCTCGGCCTGGCTGACAAGGCGAAGACCAGGTACGCCAAGCTGTCCGGCGGCCAGAAACAACGGCTCTCGATCGCGCTGGCGCTGGTCGGCAGCCCCCGGGTGGCGATCCTCGACGAGCTCACCACCGGTCTCGACCCGCAGGCCCGGCGCGACACCTGGGACCTGATCGAGGGCGTACGCGCCCGCGGGGTGACGATCGTGCTGGTCACTCACTTCATGGAGGAGGCCGAGCGGCTGTGCGACCGGCTCGCGCTGATCGACGCCGGCCGCGTCGTCATGGTGGACACCCCGGCCGGGCTGACCGAGCGGGCGCGCATCGAGCAGCGGATCCAGTTCCGCCCGTCCAGAGCGATGGACGACCACCTGCTGACGAGCCTGCCCGACGTCTCCGGCGTCACCCACCAGGGCGAACTGGTCATCGTCCACGGCAACGACAACGCGCTCAACGCCGTCACCACCGTCCTGGCCCGCAACCAGATCGTGGCCGAACGACTGCGCGTCGAGCAGGCCAGCCTGGAGGACGCGTTCGTCCAGCTGACCGGCAAGCGCCTCGACCCCGGCCCCCGGTAACACCTCACACGGAGAGGACCTCATAGCCATGTCAGCCCTGCGTACCACCGCACTCCCCGTCACCCCCGAGCGAGGTTCCGCGACGTGGCGGCTCATCAAGGCCGAGAGCACGTTATGCGTCCGCGACAAGGTCGGCCCGCTGTGGGGCATCGGCTTCCCGCTGCTCCTGTTGATCATCCTCGGCCTCGTCCCCGACCTTCGGGAGCCCGTGGAGGCCGGCGGCAGCCTGACGTACTTCGACCTCTACGTCCCTGTCCTGATCCTGTTCAATCTGGCCATCCTGGCCACCACCTCCCTGCCGACCACGCTCGCGGGATACCGGGAGAACGGCGTGCTGCGGCGCATGCGAACCACACCGGTCGGCCCGGCCCGCGTGCTCACCGCCCAACTCGTGGCCAACTTCGCCATCGCGGTCGTCGCGATGGTCCTGTTCCTCGCGGTGGCCGGGTTCGGCTTCGGCGTCGACCTGCCGAAGCACCTTCTCGGTTTCGCCCTCGCCTGGCTGCTCGCGACGGCCGCGCTGCTCGCGCTCGGCCTGCTCGTCACCGCGCTCGCGCCGGGACGCGCGGCGGCCACGGCGATCGGCACCGTGCTGTTCTTCCCGCTGATGTTCTTCGCCGGACTCTGGGTGCCGATCTCGCAGATGCCGCCGCTGCTGCGGGACATCGCCCACTACACCCCGCTCGGCGCGGGCATGGGGGCGTTCCAGGACGCGTACCTGGGTCACTTTCCGTCCGCCGTGCCGCTGTCGACCCTGGCGGCCTATGCGGTGGTGTGCACGTTCGTCGCGGTCCGCTGGTTCCGCTGGGAATAGCCGCCGAGAATAGAATCCGGGAGGGAGAGGGAGTCTTGAGCAGGAAGATCTCGCACCGGCCGCCGTTCGTTCTGGTCAACGTGGTGCCGTACACACTGCTGGTCCTCCCCGTCTCGATCCTGACGGTCGTGGACGGCTGGACGGGCGGCTCCCTGCTCATCGACCTCGGTCTGTGCGGGCTGGCGGCCGCGTGGATGCTCGGTATGTTCACCCTGCGTCCCGGCTGGTGGGACCGGCCAGGGATCATGGGGGTGTTCGTCGCGGGATTACTCGTGATCACCGCGGTCCTGGTGGTCCGTCAGCCCGCTTTCGGACTCTTCACCCCTGCCGCCTACATCTACTCCTTCACGGTCCTGCGCTGGCCGTGGCGGCTGCTGGGCGTGACCGCCACAGCGGTCCTGGCCGGTACGGCGCAGTCGTCCGGCATTCCCAAGACGGACGCGTTCGGCCTGACCATGTACGCGATCATCGTCGCCTTCAACATCGCGATGATGTGCGCCTGCGCCTGGGTCCTGCGGCTCGCCGAGAAGGAGGAGGAGCGGCGCGAGCAGGCCCTCGGCGAGCTGAGCCGGACCAACCGGCTGCTGGAGGCGTCACTCGCCGAGAACGCCGGCCTGCACGCCCAGTTGCTCGCCCAGGCCCGGGAGGCGGGTGTGCTCGACGAGCGCCAGCGGATGGCCCGCGAGATCCACGACACCCTGGCGCAGGGGCTCACCGGCATCATCGCGCAACTCCAGGCGGCCGAGCAGATGCACGAGGTGCCGGCACCGTGGCGCCGGCCCTTCGACGCCGTCAAGAACCTGGCCAGGGAGAGCCTGACCGAGGCGCGGCGCTCGGTCGACGCGCTCCGGCCGGAGCCGCTGCGGACCGCGCGCCTGAGCGACGCGCTCGCCGACGTCGCCGACCGGTGGTCGAAGCTGCACGGCCTGCCCGTCCAGGTCACGACCACCGGCACGGCCCGGCCGATGACGCCCGAGGCCGAGTTCGCGCTGCTGCGCACGGCGCAGGAGGCGCTGGCCAACGTGGCCAGACACGCGGGCGCGAGCAGGGTCGGGGTGACACTGTCCTATCTGGAGCAGGAGGTGGCACTGGACGTGCGCGACGACGGCAAGGGCTTCGACCTTGCCCGCCTTGAGGCCGGCGGGTTCGGCCTGACGATCATGCGGCAGCGCGTGGAAGAGCTGTCCGGCAGCCTGCGGGTCGAGTCCGAGCCCGGCGCCGGCGCCGGCATCTCGGCCTGCGTCCCTTGTCCGCTGATCGGGAGCGGCGCATGACCGGCGCCCCGATCCGGCTGCTGATCGCCGACGACCACCCTGTCGTCCGGGACGGGCTGAGCAGCATGTTCGCCTCCGCGCCCGGATTCGAGGTGCTGGGCTCGGCCGCGGACGGCGCCGCCGTGGTGCTCCTGGCCCAGGAACTACGGCCCGACGTGATCCTGATGGACCTGCGCATGCCGGGCATGGACGGGCTGGCCGCGATCACCGAGCTGGCCCGGCTCGGCGTCACCGCGCGCGTGCTGGTGCTGACGACCTACGACTCCGACACCGACGTCCTGCCGGCGATCGAGGCGGGCGCCACCGGCTACCTCCTCAAGGACTCCCCCCGGGAGGAGTTGCTGCGGGGTGCGCGGGCCGCGGCCAGGGGTGAGAGCGTGCTGGCCCCCTCGGTGGCGGCCCGGTTGCTGACTCGGATGCGGGCACCCGCGCCGCAGTTGCTCAGCGCCCGCGAGCTGGAGGTCCTCGAACTCGTCGCGGCCGGCAACACCAACCGCGAGGCGGCCGTCCGGCTGTTCATCACGGAGGCCACCGTCAAGTCCCACCTGCTGAACATCTACACCAAGCTCGGGGTGAACGACCGCGCCGCCGCCGTCACCGAGGCGTTCAACCGCAGGCTGCTCGTTCCGCGAAGCCCGGACGGCCCGTGACCCGCGGCCGCCCCCTGGTACAAGGCGTGACGTGCGTCGGCGGGCGGCCCCCGTACGGAGGCCGCCCGCACGCGCCGGCTACCTCGCCAGCCGGTCCTCGATCCACTTGACGAGCGGCAGCGAGATCGAGCTGTGCTCGCTGTTGTCGGTGTCGAAGGCGAACTCGTCCAGCGCGAACCGCCCGGAGGTCAGTGCCGACAGGTCGGTGTCCAGCTCATCGGTCCAGTTCGGCCCCTCCAGCGCCACCGCGCTCGCCGACGGGACGAAACTCCCCACCTTGTACGCGTCCTCGATCGGCGCGCCGAGAGCCGCCGCGATCCGGCCGTAGGTGTCCAGGGTGCCGCCGGGAGCGCCGTCGAACGCCGGGACCTCGGTGGTGAGGCTGCGCTGCAGCACCTCGCCGAGTGACATCTCCCCGGCCGGTTGCTTCGTGCCCCGGTCCGGCTGGATGCGGGGAGCGGCGCTCGCCACGTCCGGCCACGCCCAGTCGAAGGCCACCTGTCCGGGCGGCAGCGGCCGGCCGGTCCCGTCCCCGGTTCCGTTGGCCACCCCCAGCTTGACCGGGCGTGCCGGGAAGTCGCCGAGAGCGTGCAGTTCGTCCAGGAACTCCTGACGCAGCTGGTTGGCGGCCACCGGGCCGGAGTAGGCGGCGTCCGGCACCCAGCCCCACAGCAGCTGCTGGGCGGCCGGGCTGCGCAGCAGTTCGGACTGCTTGATGCCGCCCTCCGGAGGCTGGATCACCTCGTCGAAGAAGTAGGCGAGCTGCTGGAGGACCAGCGGCGTCCACGCGCCGTTGTGCGGGGTGTCGTACGACAGGTAGGTGTCGGTCTCGTGGTCGGTGCGCTGGTTCTCCAGCCTGGCCAGCGCGTACCGCGTGATCATGCCGCCCATGCTGACGCCGCCGACGATCAGCTTGGCGTTGCCCCGCCGCTCGGCGATGGCCCGCAGGATGGCGGCGGCCGCCACGCCCGCGTTCGCCTGGATGTGGGTGTGGCGGGCGTCGAAGCCCAGCAGGATCACGTCCAGGCCCTGGGCGTTCAGCTGGTCCAGGAAGCCGTCGGTCTCACCGGCGTACGGCTTGTTGAAGTGGTCCCACAGCGCGGGCAGGTCGCTGGGCCCGTAGTTGAAGCCGTCCGCGAAGATGAACGGCCGGGTGATCTCGGTGTTGCCGCCGCCCAGATAGACGGCGGCCCTGCCGGTCGCGAAGCGGCCCTGGTACGGCTGGTCGGCGGTCAGTTTCCACTCGTGGTCCGGATGCCGGGCCGGCTGGCCGGACGGCTGCAGCCGCATCCCGAACCACGGCTGCTTCGGCAGCTGGGCGGACAGCTCCGCCTTCCGCTCCGCGGTGAGCGCCTGACCGGCCTTCTGCGCGGGGCGTTCTACGTCGATCCTGGGTTCCTGGGGCATGGCACAGCCTCCGATGTCTCACTGTGTGTGTCTTCGCTATGACACTAAGTGATTGGCCGTGGAGAACCCGGGATGACCGCGGCACGGCTTTCGAGGTGTCCTGACGGCCGGGCAGGACGCCCGCGCCCCGGCCCGCGGGCGACACGAAATGTGACCATTCCCGCCCGGATCGCGTCTGATCGGATGTGACGATCACAAGAACGCGGAGGGCATCATCATCGAGGAGCTGTACCGCGAGCACTGGGCGCTCGTGTGCGGGTTCCTGTTGCGCCGCACCCGCGACCCCCACCTTGCCGAGGACCTGGCCCAGGAGACGTTCGTCAAGGCGACCAGGGCGCTGCTCGGCTGGCGCGGCGAGAACGCGGCCGCGTGGCTGCTCACCATCGCCCGTAACGTCCTGGTCGACCACGTCCGGCGCCACCGCCACGAACTGGCCCTGCCCGACCCCGACGAACTCGGCGTGCCCGCGCTGCACGTCGAGTCGCTGGTCGTGCACGACGTCCTGGATCGGCTGTCCGAGCAGCATCGCAGGCTGCTCACCCTGGTCTACTTCGAGGGCTTCTCGCTGGTCGAGGTGGCCGCGATGACCGGTAAGAAGCACGCCACGATCAAGACGGCCGTGTGGCGGGCCAGAGCCGCCTTCGCCGATGTCTACGGAGTTCCTCATGACTGACGATGATCTGCTGCCCATGCCCGACTTCGACCCCAGGACGACCCGCCGGGCCGTCCGGCGGGGTCTCGCCCGCACCGCGATGACGGTGCTGGCGGCCCTGGTCGTCCTCGCCCTGGCGGCGACGGTCGGCTCCAGCCAGATCCAGCGGCGCGGCGACCGGGAACAGCGCATGACGGACATCCTGGGCACCGCCTTCAAGATCTACAACCCCGGCTACGACGTCGAGGTCCGAGAGTGGGGTAACACCACGCCGCTGTCGATGTCGTTCACCGTGGCCGTCAGGCCGGTGCGGGCCGTCGGGGGCTTCGTCGGTGGTTACGAAAGCGGTGAGCATGTCATCACCCAGGACTTCTTCGGCCGCGTGAGCAGGTTGCCGCTAGGCAACTACGCCGGCACCACCCTGAGCAGGGCGCTGGTCAACGTGGGTACGGGCAACCAGCCCAAGCAGGACAGCCGCAAAGTCCTGGCCAGACTCCCGGAGGAGCTCAACGCGTTGGCGGTGGTCGAGTTCGCCAAGCCGCTCACCACCGAGGAGTTGGTCGACTACACCGCCAGACACAAGTCATCCGCCGAGAAGGTGGTCTACGAGCGGCGCCCCAGGTCGATCCCCATCACGTGGGGAGGGATGACGTGGGACCGAGCCCCGATGCCGGAAACTGATGCCGGAGAGGACCATATGATCGAGCCGGATGAGGCGATCAAGCTGGACCTCGCGAGCTTCCGCCACTGGGTGAGCATCCTCAGGGACCACGACGACGGCAACCTGCGCGACTTCGACCTGAGCCTGGCCCGGTTGCGCAAAGCCGCGAACGACGGCCTGGCCTACGCCTACGTGGACTCGTTGGTCACGATCGGGAAACTGCGGAAGATCATCGAGGATCCGCTGGTCCAGACGGTCCGCGTAGCGGATGTCACCTACGACCTCGAACGGCCCTAGAGAGCTCGTGCGAGCCGGCCGAGTCCTGTTGAGGCCGTCGCCATGAAGCGCTCCCACGCAGTCGACGATCATCCGCTACCCTGACCCGGCTGATCATCTTGGGAGAAGGTGCCGAATGCAGGCAGCGCCATCTCCGGTGGCGGCGGCGCTGCGCCTCGGTCGGCACCGTGCTCGCGTTCGGGCTCGTCACCGTGCTCCTCCTGCCGGGCCTCGACCCATGCACCGGGCAGGAGCGTACGGTCGTGCTGCCTTGGCTTTTGATCGTCTGTTATCCGGTGGCCGCAGGAGCGCTGTACCTGGCGGCTCGGTCACCCCTGCCGCGGAGGCCCGACGGAATCATCCTGTGGGTGGGCGCCGTCGGCGCGGCGGCGTGGGCGGCGATGTTCCACCGTTGCGCGATCACCTACAGCATGCGCGTATCCGGCATCGTCTACATACGGATCCCGGAGACCTCCTTGGACGGCCTCGCCGAGTGGTCCGGTGAGGCCGACATGATCGGCTTGCCGGTCATCCTCGTCGCATTGGCCGCGGCCGCTTCTCCCCCAAGGGGACGACTGGCCAGCACAGCGGCCGCGGCGGCCCTTCTCCTCTTCCCGCTGCTCGACGTCGCGACGTACAGCAGCGACTTCTTGCCTTTCGTCGATTCGGTACGGTGGCCGCTGCTCGTCGCGGCCGTTCTCGTCGTATCGGCCGTTCGGCGCCCTCGGGTGCGGATCTCCTGGGCCGGGAGCGTCCACCTGGCACGCAGCGTGATCAGTGAGCGGTCGAAAAACATGAGTCCCGGACGGACAAGGGATCTCGCCGTCGCCGTCGTGATCGTGGCCGCCGGCATCTGGCTGATCGTCTCGTCCCTCACGCCGACGCGGTAGAAGCGCAACGACGCAGCACCTGCATGGCGTCCTTCTCGATGCGTGACAGATCGTGCAGGATGACGCCAGCCTGCTCAAGGTACACCGCGTCGCCGCTCTCCCCGGCCTTCGCGATCAGGGTGGCCACGTCCGTCCACAGGACGGCGGCCTCGGCGTACAGCCGGTGGCCGGCGCGCAGGTCGCCGTCGTCGATCAACTGGGCGCACTCGCCGAGGAAGTCGCGGTAAAGGGCGCGGAACAGGGCGCCGCCGGTGCCGCCCTTCTCCATGAGAAGGGCGGCCTGCGGCAGGTCCCGCTGCGGCTCGGCGGCGCGGAGCAGCCAGCCGGGCACCCGCTTGCCGGCCTTCTCGATGCCGCGGTGGCCCAGGTTCGCGATGGGCGGGGTGAGGAAGGCGTCGGCGCAGTGCTTGATGGCGGGGATGATCCGGTCCTGCCAGGAGAGCGGGCGAGCCGGCAGGGCGATGGTGAAGGATCGGTTTCTGGCGGTCATCGGGCCGCGCTCGGCCCGCGCCAGGGCGAGGCCGGCCCGGCCGGTGCGCACCGCGCTGCCCTGCTGGTCGGTGTCCACCAGGTAGACGTCCTGCTCGTCGTAGCCGTACATGGCGACGACATGACCGCCGAAGTGCACCTTGGACCGGAAATAGTCCAGGTGGTAGCAGTCGAGCTGGAGGCCGACCGGCCGGCCGGCGTCGATGGGAGCGGCCACGTTCGCCCACGCCTTGCGCGGTGAGGTGGTCTCCTCGACCGTCAACGTCAGGCCCAGCCTGGCGGCCAGGTTCCTGGTGAGGTCGAAGGGCTTGACGCGGCCGCCGAGGAAGGGGAACGCCATGCTCTTGCTGTCCCAGTAGACGAAGGACAGGCCCGAGCCCAGCCCGAACAGCATGGGCTCGGACAGATCCAGGCCCTCATGCCGCAGCAGCACCCCCAGCGCCGTCGTCTCACAGTGCCGCAGGCCCCGGGCCTCGATGTCCTGCACGATGGTCATGCGTCGCTCTCCTCATGCCGGCCGAATGACTGGAAGCAGCATGCGGCCTCCCACAGGGGGAGAGTACAGCCGGAAAAGTGACAGAACGTGTTCGATTAGTGTCAGATACGATCTGACATCCGGGCGGTCGGGTCACACCGCGTACGCCGGTATCGGCCACCGCTTCATCCGGTACGGCAGCGTGACGACGAAGTCGCCGAGCCGCAGCAGCAGGCGTTCGTTCAGCAGGGCTTCCGCCGCCGCGGCCTCGTCAGCGGACAGCAGCCGCAGGGACGTCGGTTCGAGGCAGCGGACGAAGACGTCCACCACTGAAGGATCGTCGAGCAGGAGGGTGACCGGTTCCTCCCGAAGGTCCTTGACCTGGATGAACCCGGGCCCCTGACGGTAGTAGCACAGGCCGATCCGAAAGCGCCGTCTCCACCGATCCGCGTCATCGCCCGTGCCCGAAGGAGGGGGGAGATGGCACACCATCTCCCAGTTCAGGGACGCCGGCAGCTCGTGGCTCCAGGCGGGGACGACGCCCTCCGCCAGGTGGTCCCGCAGGCGGCGGACGAACGAGAGCGTGTCCTCCGGCCGCTCGCCGAGCGCGCCCACGAGGTCGTCGGCATGGTCGGCGCGGTCGGCTTTGTCGGGGGTGAGGGTCACACCGTCACCTCGTCCCGATGCTGAGCGCCCTCGACCAGCTTCGTCGGCGTCGCGACCGTCGCCAGCGCCACCCATCCGTCGCCGTCCACGAACGCGAGGCCGCTCTCGCTGAGCTCTCCCAGCCACTCTCCGACGCTGGCGGCCGTCCACGACATGTCGCGCCCCGCCAACCGGGCGCACAGCCCGGGTACGGTCCGCCGCCGGGACAGCCCTCGATAGGCCTCGGCCCGCCATCCCGTCAGCCGGTGCTCGGTACGCGGCCAACCGGCGCGCCGGTCGTCGATGACGATCTCGTCGCCCCTGTCGTCCATGACCAGGAAGGAGCCGGGGTAGTCGCGCCGCCACCGGTCGAGCGCCGCGCACAGGGCGTCGACCACGTCGCCGGTGATGCCGCCGTCGTCGCAGTCGAAGTAGTAGACGAGGTCTTCCAGCTCGGCGTCGGGCAGGTCGTACACGTACCGGCTGAAATGGGCCGGCTCGCGGCGTGCGAAGCCCAGCTCGGGGCGGTCGAAGTTCGGGCTGAAGCGCTCCAGGAGGATGCGGCTCTCACCCTGCGGGGGCTGCAGATGCACCAGCTTCGGCAACTGGTCGATGATGCCCCAGTAGTCCTCCGGCCTCTCACCGGGGAAGCCGTAGAGGTAGTTCCAGTCGACGGTCATGTGCAGGTCCTCGCAGTCGCGCAGGACCCTGACGTTGGTCGCCCCGTCCACCCCCTTGTCCATGATCTTCAGCACCCGGCTGTTCAAGCTCTCGATGCCCGGCTGGACCAGGACGATTCCGCCCGCGCGCAGTGCGGCCAGCTGGTCGGCGCGCATGTTCGATTTGATCTCGTAGTGGATACGGAGGTCCCAGTCGGCGGCGGCCAGCCGCGGTAACAAGGTCTTGAGGTAGGTCATGTCGAAGATGTTGTCGACCATGGCGACGTCGAGGATCTGATAACGCTCGACCAGCGTGCGCAGCTCCGTCCAGAACTGGTCGGCCGGCTTGCTGCGGAACGCCATCAGCGAGCCGTTGAGGCCGCAGAAGGTGCAATGGTGCTTCTCGCCCCACCAGCAGCCTCTGGAGCTTTCGATGACGAGCTCCGGCGAGACGTACTCCCGGAGCGGCGAGCTCTCCAGCACGTCCCGCCAGCCGTCGAAGTCAGGAATCGGGATCTTCCCCGGGGGCACGCTGCGCGTCGGCTGGGGGTTGGCCCTCGACCGCTCGCCGTCCCACCAGCACACGCCGGGCACGTCGGAGACGCCCTCACCGGAGCCGATCCGGTCGAGCAGCGCCGGGAAGACCTCCTCTCCTTCGCCGCGCACGACGAAGTCGACGTACCGGTGGTTGCGGTGCAGCGCGTGGCCCATCGGACCGTCGCAGTTGGCTCCGCCGAAGACCACCCGCAGACCGGGGCGCCGTTCCTTCAGCCGGCGAGCGAGCGCGAGACTCGGCACGTTCTGCATGAACGTCGAGGTGAACCCGACCACGTCCGGCTCGGCCGCGAGCACCTCCGTGACCGCGGACTCGATGAAGCCGGTCGTCAGCTCCCGCATCCTCATGACCGTCGCGGTCTCGAACCCGTAGCTCTTCGCGATCTCACGCAGCTCGTCGGCCCTCCACCGCAGGTCGTCGTAGAGGGAGCCGGAGAAGATGAGGTCGCCCAGCCCTTGGAAGACCCCGTTGTCGGAGACCTTCGTGTAGTCCGCGGGCAGCAGCTCACCGTCGGTGAGCATGTACTCGGCCCAGCGGATGCCCCCGTGGTACTCCACAACCTCGATCCCGGGGCACTGCTCTTCCACCAGCCTGTGCAGCAGGCCCACCGGCAGCGAGGGACGGTGAATCGCCTGCCAGGGCATCGCCGCGAGAACAAGCCTCATGAATCCGTTCCTTCCCGATGGATTGCGCCCGGCCTCACGGGCGCAATCCACCCACCCTCGGGGTTTAGGTGTTCTCGCTGCCGCGAGAAACGACTTCGGAAGCTTCCTCGGTCTCTCGCTTGACCTTGCCGGCCTGAATGCGCGTCGCCCGATCCGGCCAATGGGACTCGGGTTGCCGAATGCGAGTCTTCTTGATGGTGCTGACAGCCATTTTTCACACCTCCTCAGCGGACTGTACGTTCAGTCCCGGCTGAATCTCTGCACGAAAAACTGCCAATATCAGCCGGAAAACTGCCGCTGCGACGCGCTGAAAAGCCCTGCTGGTACGGCGGCGGCTCTAGGCGTGACCATTCCCCCGCCCGGATCGCGCCTGCTCTGTTGCTCTGTTTCGAGGGTTACTCACTGGTCGAGGTGGCCGGCAAGGCCCGCAGTTCCCCGCGGCGGTCGGTGAGCTGTTCACTGGGGCCAGTTCGCGATGATCTCAGGCTTGATGACGTCGACGTGGCACTGGAACGCCTTGCGCTGGCCTGTGTGGAAGAGGCAGACCTTGACGTCCACCCGGTTGATCTCCCCGTCCGAGGTGAGCCGGAAGGACTTCTTGGCCGAGCAGGTCGAGCTGGGCCGGCTCCAGCCGGTGCCGCCGCCCGTGTAGTGGAAGCGGGCCCGGACGTAGGCGCAGTGGCCGCGGTGCTTGTCCCGGTCGTAGAGCTTGCCGCTCACGGCGAAGGTCTCGGCGCTGAAGCCGGTGATCCAGACGTCCGCCTTGGCGTACCCGGAGTGTCCCGCCGACGACTGCACAGGACCCCAGTGAATACGAGCGGCCGCCTCCGCCTGAGCCGGAACACCCGCGCCGATCACGAAGGCCAGAACCGCGCCGATGACATGTTGCTTTCCCATGGCCGGAACGGTACGAAAGGCGACTTGGAGAAATCTTGCATCCGGCTGCCACCCCCAGGAGAGCCGGGTTCCAGGCCCGGCTGTCCGGTCCGGCTCAGAGCAAGGTCTCCGGGCGAAGAACCTCGCCGCGCAAGATCCGATGGATCTCGCCGGCATCGGCGTTGTGGTTCGTCTGGCGCCGAATTTCCTTCCGAACGGCGTCGACCACCACGTCAGTCAGCAGCACCTGCGCCAAGGATTTCGGCGACGTCGCGGCCCGGGCCCGCCACAGGTCGTCGATCAGGCGGCGCTTGAACGCCTCCTTGGTCAGGTAGAAGAGCGCGTCCGTCTTGGCCGCCAAGGTCGTGTCGTGCCAACGAAGGGGACACGCGACTTCTTGTCACCGATTTCCTCTGCGCAAGGCTCGGGTACGCGTTGAGGGGCTCCGCTTAGCGCCGTATCGCCGTTCGCACGCGCTTCCTGGCATCGGTTTCCCATTTCGGAGCCGTTCTCGCTACCGCCGCCTTCTTCGCGGCCACCTCCTTGGACACCTCAGCCTGGCCCTTGCCGAAGATACAAAAATGATTTCTAAGCCAACGCAAAGTCGATGGCGAAGTTGTCGCGGAACAGGCCGGTCGGGTCCCACTGGCGTTTGAGGTCCCGGAGCCGTCGCAGATGTGCGGGCGGAAAAGCGCGCGCCAGGGCGTCCGGGCCGGTATCGGTCTCGAAACTGAGGTACGTGCCCTCGAACAGCGGAAGGAGGCGCCGCCAGCTCTCCTCGTACCCAGGCGAACCGCCCCCGAGGGCCGCGATCAGGAAATTGGCGTCGCGCCAGGCATAGGCGGTGGCGTCCGCGGCGGTGGCGGCGACGGCACCCCCGGCGGAGCGGATGCTGAGGATGAACCTGCTGTTCGTCGCCAGCAGGTCGGCGATCGCCTCAGCGGTCTCGCCGGTGAGGTGCCGCACGAGCCCGGCGTGCGAGACGGGCTCGCCGCGGCCGTGCTGCGCCTCATCTCCCGGGCCGAGGGTGAGCAGCGCGCTGTACGGCATGAGCTGGACCGACTGGTCGACGAGCGGGGCCAGGTCCGCGAGCGGGGTGAGGCGCTCGACGATCGTGTCGGCGTCCTCGGAGTCGACCACGACGAGCGCCTGCACGGCGGCGGGGCGACCGGGACGGGTGGGCCCGATCATCAGGGTGCCGGTGACGCTGGGGTGGGCGTTCTCGATCGCGGTACCCCAGCCGCGCAGGAACGCCGCGACATCGTCGGGCGCGAACACCAGCATCGCGAAGCCGACCTGGGCTCCGACGGGGTGGGCGTCGATCTCGAAGGACACCGCGACGCCGAAGTTCGCGCCGGCACCGCGCATGGCCCAGAACAGGTCGGGATTCTCGTCGTCGCTCGCGTGGACGAGGTCGCCGGAGGCCGTGACGACGTCGACCGAGCGCACGTGGTCGATGGTCAGGCCGTGTTCACGGACGAACCAGCCGATGCCGCCCGTGGTCGCCAGCCCGCCCACGCCGACGCCACCGTGATCGCCGGAGGTGATCGCGAGGCCGTACGGGGCGAGTTTGCGGGCGACGTCGCCCCAGCGGGCGCCCGCGCCGATCCGGACGCGGTGGCCGTCCAGGACCGTGACGTCGTCGAGCGCGTCCAGGGCGATCACGATGCCGCCGTCGTTGAGCGAGCGCCCGGACAGACCGTGCCCGCCGCTGAAGAGGCCCAGCGGTACATCGCGGTGTCGGGCGGCGTACCGGACGGCGTCCTGCACCTCGGCCGGGGTCCGTGGACGCAACACCAGGCCCGGATCGCCGCCGCGGAAGTAACCGGCGGTGTAGCGGGCGTGTCCGCGGTCGCCCGGGGTGAGCGCCCGAGCGGCGAGGGCCGCGGGCACCGGGTCGCCCCCGAACGCGACGGCCCTACCGGCCACGTGCCCTGAGCGGGCCTCGGCGACGCGCTCGCGGATCTCAGCGGCGGTGGTCCGGGCGAAGCGACGCAGTTCGGCCGGGTCGTCGCTGGCCACGACGAACACGCTCACCCCGTCCTCGACGGCGATCCGCGCGAGGTCTTCGGCCGTATCGCCGGGGGTGACGTTCAGCAGGCGGGTGATCTCGCGCGGATCGCGGCCCGCCTGTGCGGCCGCCTGGTCGATGATGCGGTTCCCGCGCGCCAGGTCGCCGGGCTTGAGCCAGGGCAGGCTGGGCAGCCACCCGTCGGCCTTCCTGCCGATGAGGCGCTGCATCCGCGGCTTGTACGTGCCCAGCCAGATCGGGACCTCGTGTGCGGGTGAAGGCCCTCGCTCCGCCGGACCGACCTGGTAGAACCGGCCGTCCAAGCGCAGCGGGCCGGGGTCGTCACCGGCCCAGAACCCGCGGATGACGTCGAGCGCCTCGTCGAGCGCGCTCACCGATTCCGCGGCGGTTCGTCGCGGGCCGCCCATCCCCGCGATGGCATCCCAGAATCCTCCCGTCCCGAGTCCGAGCACGGCCCGGCCGCCGCTGAGCAGGTCCAGGCTCGCCACGGACCGGGCGAGCACGGCGGGCGGGCGCAGCGGCAGGTTCAACACGTTGCCGGAGACGTGGATCCGGGAGGTACGGGCGGCCACCCAGGTGAGCAGGGTCCAGGTGTCCAGGAACCCCGCCTGGTACGGATGATCCTGGAACGTGACCACGTCCAGTCCCGCGTCCTCGCTCAGCACAGCCAGGTCGACCACGCGCTGCGGCCTGGCGTTGACAGGAGTGATGAAGCTGCCGAACCGCAGCTCGTGACCATAAGCAGGCATGGCTCCATGCTGTCCATGTCCCCCCGCAACCACAAACCGACCGTAACCTACTTACTGAAAGTAAGCTCAGTGACCTGATCGTCGTTTCAGGGTGTGCCGAACCAGCCGGAGAGTGCTTCGCGCAGCGCGGGCGCTGCGCTGTCGGTGGGTTCGTCGATGGTCACGGCCCAGGCGATGTGGGCGTCCGGGCGGATGAGCAGGGCGTCGGCCGGCCGATCAGCCGTTTTGACGGTGTGGATATCGACGCGAGGCTGCCAGTCTCGGGCGGCCTGCCGCAGGTCTGGGCGGTCGGCGAGGTCGAGGAGGACGGGCCGTGCGGCGTGCATGAGCTCCGCGACGCTGGTCATGCCTTGGTCGGTGTGCAAGGTGAGGTCGGGGGCGAAGGCGCCGGCCAGCGGGTGGTGGGAGCCGGGCATCGGGTAGCGGATGTCGGCGCCGGCGACCAGGGCTCCCATGCGGCGCAGCGGCTGTTCGTCGGTGAGTAGTTCCTGGAAGACGTCCCGCAGCGCCTCGGCCGCCGCATCGTGCCCGCGCCGCAATGCCACCTGGGCTCGGGTGTGCAGCATGGTGCGGGCGCCGGCGAGGTGGCGTTCGCCGTGGTAGGTGTCCAGCAGGCCGTCCGGCGCCCGGCCGTGGACGTCGGCGGCCAGTTTCCAGGCCAGGTTGACCGCGTCCAGCATGCCGGCGTTGAGTGCCACACCGGTGGCGGGGAACAGGTGCGCCGCATCACCGGCCAGCAGGATTCGCCCGTGGCGGTAGCGCTCGGCCTGGCGGGCCTTGAAAGTGAACCGCGACAGCCGGATCGCCTCTCCCACCGGCAACCGCACGCCGAGCACGCGGCGGAGGCTGTCCTGGAGTTCGGTCACGGTCATCGGCGTGTCGTCGTCGTACTCGGTGCTCTCGTCTTCGATGGTGTACAGAGAGACGACCTTGGAAGCGGGCGACGCGGCGACTCCGAAGAGGCCACGCTCCGTCCGGGTGAAACCCGCGCGGATCGTGCCGAAGCCGGGGACATCAAGATCACCGTTGCTGCGTATGGCCACGGTTTCGGGCAGGGTGACCTGGGCCAGCCGGTTGATCTCCGGGTAGGTGGTGCCGGGAAAGCCGATGCCGGCCCAGTCACGGACCCGGCTGCGCGCGCCGTCGCACCCCACGAGGAAGCGGGCGCTCATCCGGTACGGCCCGTCCGGGCCGAGCACGTCCAGAGTCACCGCGGCGTCGTCCTGGCTCACCCCGACCACCTGGTGTCCGCGGCGGATGTCGGCGCCGAGTTCGCCGGCGCGTTCGTCGAGCAGCCGCTCAAGCCGGGCTTGCGGAAGCGGCAGGGCGTGCAGCGGGGGATCCGCCAGCCGGGTGAGGTCCAGATGCACGCCGCCGAACGGGAACCGGGGAGCAGGGACAGGGTCGGTGCAAGCGGCTTCGAAGCGTTTCAGCAGGCCTCGGTAGCGCAACAGCTCAAGGATCTGGCCGCCGAGACCACCGGCCTTGGGGGTGTCGCGGCGCTGCGGCCAGCGCTCCAGCACCAGCGGCCGCACCCCGGCCAGCCGCAGTTCGGCGGCCAGCATCAGGCCGGCTGGGCCGGCGCCCACAATGATCACATCGGCGTCCGTCATCGGTCGCTCCTCTCGCAGGTTCTCGTCGCGTCCACGTGCGGCCCGGCCGCCGACATCGTCTCCGCAGGTTCTGGCAAGGCCGGGTTGGGTGTCGGATGAGGAATGACCGATGCGCATAGGGACGTCCTCCTGATGGATATCAGCGCGGCCGAGTGAACGGTCGCCACCGGAGCCGGTGGTGTTGACGCCGGTCAAAGCGGTGAACCGGCGGGTACGGCGTGTTCGGCGGCGCGGCTGACCTGCTCCCAGGCGGCCCAGGTCCCCATGCGCCGCCGGGAGATGTCGAAGGCCAGGTCGTACACCATGCTGCCGAGCAGCAGCCGTAGCGGCGGGTCTTCGCTGTCGACCAGCTTCAGCAGCGCCTCGGCGGCCAGGCGCGGCTCACTGTCGATCGAACCCTCGGCCCACTGCTTTTCCAGCTCGGCGCGCAACGGGTCGTACTCCGCCGACGGCGACGTGGTCGTCATGCTGGTGTACAGGTCGGTCCAGTAGCCGCCGGGCTGGAGGATGCTGAGCTTGACCCCGAACGACGCGGCCTCCATCGCCAGGGCCTCGCTCATGCCTTCCAGCGCGAACTTGCTCGCGCTGTACATCCCGGTGCTCGGGAAGCCGCCCAGGGCGGCGATGCTGGAGACCTGCACGATGTGACCGGCCGCCTGGGCACGCAGGTGCGGCAGGACGGCCTGGCAGACCCACATCGCCCCGAAGAAGTTGACCTCCAGCTGGGCGCGCGCCTCGGCCTCGGTGAACTCCTCGACCATGCCCGAGGACATGGTGCCGGCGTTGTTCACCACGATGTCGAGCCGGCCGAAGTGCTCGGCGGCGGTGTTCACGGCGGCGAACACCGCGTCGCGGTCGGTCACGTCCAGGGGAAGGACGAGGAGTCGATCTCCGTACCGGTCGTCGAAGTCCTGTCGCGTGACGGTCCGGGCGGCGGCGGCCACGTGATCGCCGCGCTCCAGCGCGGCGAGAGCGAACGCGCGGCCCAGGCCGCGGCTGGCTCCTGTGATGAACCAGGTACGGGAAGGGGCGGTATCCAGGGTGCGCATATGCCGAGCTCCGATCGATTGCGTTCGTACGAGACGATCCGTCTCGTCTCGAATAATCGCGACAGTACCGGACCCCCTTTGCCACGTCAAGACGGGCCGTCTCGTCTCGTTCGTTTGTTAGGTTGGCGGCATGACGACGCAGCGCAAGCCTCCCGCCGACACGACCCGCCGGAACGAGGCCTCCCGGCGGGCCATCCTCACCGCGGCCTTCGAGCTGGTGCAGGAGGTGGGATACGCCAAGCTGAGCATCGAGGGCATCGCAGCCCGGGCCGGCGTCGGCAAGCAGACGATCTACCGCTGGTGGCCCTCGAAGGGGGCGGTGCTCTTCGATGCCTTCCTCATGCTCAGCGAGCAGCCGGACAGCGGAGAAGCCGGCCTGCCCGACACCGGTGATCTGGAGGCAGACCTGAAGACGGTGCTCCGAGCCACGATCGAAGAACTCAACGATCCGCGCTACGACGAGCCGATGCGCGCCCTGAACACGGAGATCACGCACGATCCGGCGCTTGCCGCTCTCTACGCGGAACGACTGGACGCCCCGATGAAAGAGCTGAAGAAACAACGACTGCGCAGCGCCCAGCGGGCCGGGCAGTTGGCCGCGGATCTCGATCTCGACGTGGCCGTCGACCTGCTGTGGGGACCACTGCTCAACCGGTGGCTGCAGCGCAGCGGACCGCTCACCCCCGACTATGCCGACAGCATCGTCGAGACCGCTCTCAACGGCCTGCGCCCGCGCCGCTGAGGCGGTTCGTTCAAGGGGACTTCTCCGGCTTTCCTGCCCTTCGTGCTTTCCGGGCGAGATAGGCGCAGTGGCCGAGCCCGGCGAGCCCACCGAGCGTCCCGTTCAGCGCTACCCCCAGCAGAAGCCAATGCGGCCAGGCCGTGACCGGAGTGTCGTCCTCACTCAGCCAAAACGTCAGCGCGAGGGTGATGAGCCCGGCGCCCAGCAGGCCGCCGCTCACTGCCGCGTACCGCCGCCGGGACAGCACCTGTCCGACGTGAACGAGCAGCACGGGCCAGACGAGGATCGCGACGTAATTCAGCGCACCGCCGACGAAGTAGCCCACGAGCTGGAGGAGAGACGCCGACGAGAAGCCTTGGTACGTCCAGTCGAACATCTTGCTGAGCCACGAACCGGTCGCCCAGACGAGCGTCAACGCGGTGGCGATGACGAGGAACGCACTGACCGTCCAGGGGGCGTCTCGGCCGCCGGCGGAAGGCGTGTCGCTCATGTTGGGTGCCGCTCCTCGTTGGCGACCTCCAGGCTAACCGCCACTCGCCGGCGGTGATCACCTCCGTGAACGTCTTCCTCGATCAGACGTCGTCATCGCCTGTCAGCCTGGCGGAGCATCGCGTCCGTCTCGGGGTCGGGCATGAGTTCCCGGACCTCCTGCGCACAGCGGCAAGCGACGGCGGTCTTGGCGGCCCACGCCAGCGCCTCTTCGCGTGAGGCCACCTCGACGACCGTGAACCCGCCGATGACCTCCTTGGTCTCCGGGTAAGGGCCGTCGGTGACCATCCCGTCCGTGGCCACGATGCTCGCCCGCTGCCTCTCCAGCCCGGCGCCGAACACCCACACCCCGGCGTCCACGGCCTCCTGAACCACCGCGTGCGCGGCCTTGCCCACGTCCTCCCAGTCCTCGTCGGGGATGTGGTCCATCGCACCGTCCTTGAACGAGATCAAGTACCGAGCCATCATGACCCCCTTTTGTCCCGGCGCCCTCCTACGAACACCTCTCGCCTGTTATACGAACGACTCCCCCCGAATTCGACGCGAAGCCAAAGATTTTTCGCGAAAGTCCCGCCGCCAGGCTGCGATCGTGATCAGCCGAGAAGGGGAACACCTGGGGTGACCGACCCGACGACCTGCCGGCGGCGCTCGCTGTAGCGCGCAGCCGACTGGCCCAAGCGCCTACCCTCATCCCGATCTACGGACACCGGTATCTACCCGCCGGCATTGGTACGCATGGACATCCGGTGCTGTCGGTCTACCAGACCGACCGCGACCGGTGACACGTGCTCCCAATCG
Source organism: Nonomuraea glycinis (assembly GCF_035920485.1). GTDB lineage: Bacteria > Actinomycetota > Actinomycetes > Streptosporangiales > Streptosporangiaceae > Nonomuraea > Nonomuraea glycinis. Next base: position 3,164,476 of record NZ_CP109166.1, on the reverse strand, counting down.
TTCTACTTCGGGTCGAGTACGCGCGTCATCCAGATCGTGTCGCCGTGTTCGGCGTCCTCGGTGATGCGGTCGCTTCGGTGGAAACCGAGCTTCTCGAGGACACGGAACGAGGGTGCGTTCCACTCCCGCACGGTCGCCCAGAGTCGTCGACGTCCTGTTCGAGTCGCGGCTTCGATGACCGCACGGGCGGCTTCTGTCGCGTAACCCTGGCCGTGAGCTCGTTGTGCCAGCTCGTACGCGATCTCAGGCTCGTCGAGAGATCCCTGGCCGACGGTCAATCCGCAGTACCCGATGAACTCACCGGTGTCCCGCAGTTCGATCGGCAGCAACCCGAGCCCCGGATCCGCCGCCAGCGGATTGTTGAGGAGCCAGCCGCGGATGTCCTCGACCGTCGGACGCCCCTCGGCGTCGATCTGCCGTACCGACGGCACTCGTGGATCCCGCTCAAGCCACAACCCGCGGTACTCCTCGGCATCCGACGGCACCCACCGCCGCAACCGCAGCCGCTCGGTCACCAACTCCGCCGGTAGATCCTCACAAGTCCCCACCCGGCCAACCTAACCCGATGCCGGCCAAAACCGGAAAACGACTCACACCGCGGTCATCGACCCGTCACATGCTGATCTCGATGAAGCGTTCCGTAACCCGGTTCATACCGGAGTAGGGAAAAATCGCTCTTGAGAAGCGATACGGAACGCGGTCACGCAGACCTATCAATGGAGCCGAGAGGCAAGCAGGAGCGCCGGTGTCGGACATGACAGAGGCTCGGATCGCGGCCGCCGCGCGGATCAACACCACGGTGGCACATCCTGCCCGGGTGTACGACTATCTGCTGGGTGGCAAGGACAACTTCGCGGCCGACCGCGAGATGGCCGAGAAACTGATCGAGCTGTCTCCCGGCACACGTGAGGGCGTCCGTGCCCACCGTGCCTTCCTCCGCCGAGCGGTGCGCTACCTCGCCGAAGTGGGTGTCTCGCAGTTCCTCGACATCGGCACCGGCATCCCTACCCAGGGCAACACCCACGAGATCGCGCAGGAGGTCAACCCCGAGACGCGGGTGGTCTACGTGGACAACGACCCGATCGTCCTGGTCCACGGCCGGGCCCTGCTGAACGGCAGCCCAACCGGAATGACCACGGTGATCGAGGCCGACCTCCGGCAGCCCAAGATGATCTTGTCTCATCCCGAGGTCCGGACCGTGATCGACTTCACGCGTCCGGTGGCTGTCATCCTGGCGGGCGTCCTGCACTTCGTCACCGACCAGGAGGATCCGTACGCAACGGTGGAGCACATCAAGAGCGCCGTGCCTGCGGGTAGCCACCTGCTGCTGTCGCACATCACCCTCGACTTCGCGTCCCAGGTGCGCGAGGAGGACTTCACCAAGCCGTACGACAAGAGCAGCGCGCCCATGGCCCCCCGCACGCACGCCGAGGTGCTGCGGTTCTTCCAGGGCTGGCGCGTGGTCGATCCGGGCGTCGTCGAGGTGGTGAAGTGGCGGCCGGACGAGAGCGAGCGCCGGGAACACATTCCGGGCGGCGGTCATGCCTGGGCCTACGGCGGGGTCGCGATCAAGCCCTGACAGAGGTGGCACGCTGTTCGCCGAGGCGTAAGCAAGATCAAGCCTTGTCGCCCGGTGATCCCCTGGCAGCTGTCCCTTCCGGATGAAGCCGGCGCGGCTGGGAAAGGCTCCGATCGGTGACCCGCCCGCGCCGCGCCGCCGGTCACGGTGTGGCCGTGCCCCCGTCCACGCCGATCTCCGGGAGTGGCCGTGCCGCCCTGGGCGACGCCCCCGCGTCAGGCCCGCACGCCGCCTCCAGCAGGTGGTTCCCGATCGCGAAGTCGATGGCGTGCGTGACAGGACTACCGTTCTCGTCGAGCTGCTGGTAGTTCCTCAGGTTCGTGCCGAAGGCGAACTGGTGGCCGCCGTCGGTGTCGGAGAACGCGAAGGTCTGCATGCCGGGGACGCTCCCGTCGTGCCCCCAGTACCTGCCGCACGGCAGGTCGAGGGGGTAGATCCCGAGACCGTAGTCGAACACGGCGCCCGAGAACGACCGGATGGGCACGGTCTTCTGCATCTCGGCGAGCAGAGTCGCGTCGACCAGCTCGCCGCGCAGCAGCAGCCGGAAGAAGCGGTTGAGGTCCTCCATCGTCGAGGCGACCGCACCCGACGTCCAGGCCCAGGACATGTTGTAGACGCTGTAGTCCTTGGGCGGGTCGAAATAGCCGAACAGCGCCTCGTACGCCTTGGAGTTCGGCCCGGGAAGGTACGGCGTACGCGGGAACGACGTGTGCCGCAGCCCGGCCTTCCGGAAGACGTGGTCGGTGATGTACCGCTCGGCGCTCGTGCTCGTCACCTTCTCCAGCAGCAGGCCGGCGATGACGAAGTTCGTGTTCGAGTACGCCCCGGGTGCCACCCCCGGCCGCCCGGTCGCGGGGGCGCCGAGCCCCGCCCGTACCAGCTCCTCCGGCGGAAAGGCGCGGAAGCGGTTGGCGTCCAGGCTCTCGACCGTCGGGAAGATCACGCCGGCGTGGTCGGCGATGTGGCTGGTGTGGTTGAGCAGCATGCGTACGGTGATCTGCTGCCCGCGCTCACCCGGGAACAGATCCGGCAGGTAGCGGCCGATGGGGGCGTCGAGCTCGATCGTACCCTTGCCGACCTGCTGTAATACCGCCACGGCGACGAACGACTTGGTGACGCTCCCGGCCCGGTGCACCATCTCGGGCCGCATCGGGCGGCGGGTCTCGACGTCGGCGACGCCTGCGGCGCCCTTCCAGCTGCGCCGGCCGTCCACGACGTTCGACGAGATGCCGTACATGCCGGCCTCGTGCACGGCGTCCAGCGTCTGCCGCAGCCGCTGCCGGTCGAGGCCGCCGTCCTCAGCAGCGGCTACGGGTCCCGCCGCGAGCATCGCGGCGGCCAGGGTCGCGGCTCCCAGCCGCGAGGCTAACGTGCTGAATCGACGAATGGTCATAGCGCTCAGCATGAGCCGTCCGCTCGGCGAAGGTGAGTGCGCTGTGTCACAGGTCCCGCATGACAGAAGTCAACTCCCCCACCAAGCCGACGTGGCGACAGCCGAACGATCAGGAAAGCACGAAGCCCGCCACCAGGTTGCTTGATCAGGGGATGTAGACCTCGTAGTAGAAGCCCGGAGGGTAAGGGCCGCCTCCGCGGAACCAGTGACAGTAGGCGAGCCCGGTGTATTGACCGTTCAGGGCGGCGTCATTAAAGGCGAGGTCGCAGTCGGCCATGGTCTGATAGGGGCCCTGCAGGTACCAGTCCGGTGCCGGCCAGTTTGCGGCGACCACGGCCGTGCTGGTCTGGGTGGCGGCGACAGCGGGTGCCGCACTTGCCAGGATGCCGGCGCCCAGCGCCACGGCGAGTACAGCGGAATGTAATCGGCGAACCTTCATTGTGGGTGACTCCTCACATCCGGGAAGGAGAACACCTTCAGATGAGCATCGGTCAGGACAATCGTCAAGATCTAGGATCGTCGGTCAGGACGGGTCAGTGGGTGCGGCCGTCGCGATAGGCGGCGATCGCGATCCCGACGAACGAGCGGACCAGCGGATTCGCGTCGCCCTCGTTCCATGCCACCACCACACGGCTCGGGGGCATGTCGATCAGCGGCACCACGGCGAGCCCGGCCGCCTGCTGGTGGTTCAGGAGAGTCATGCCGATCGTGCCGTTCCAGAGAACGGCTTGCCTGCACTCCTGGACGGCACGCACCACTGGGCCCTCCCGAGGTGCCCCGCCGTTCCAGTACGACTGCCAGACGGGGTCGGTGCCCTCCGGGAACAGGAACCAGCGGCGGTCGGCCAGATCGGCCAGCTTCACGCTGTCCCGCCCGGCCAGTGGATCGTCCGCGCGCACCAGCGCGCCCACCGGGTCGGCACGCAACTCTCGTACGGTCAGACCGGTCTCGTCGAACGGCCCGCGGGTCAGGACCACGTCGACCAGTCCAGCGTGCAGGCCGCAGGTGGGATCGGTCAGGTCGGTCTCGCGAATGCGGACCTCGACCTGCGGGTGCCGACGGCGGTAGGCGTCGGCCAGCCGGGCCGCACCCGGGTCGGCGCTGTCGCCCAGGAAACCCACCGTGATGGTCGCGGTGCCGGCCGCCGCGGCCACGCGTACACGCAACCGGTCGGCCTGGTCGAGCAGGGTCCGCGCCTCGTCCAGCAGCACGGCCCCCACCGGAGTGAGCGAGACGCCGGAGGGCGAGCGGTCGAAAAGCGCGGCACCGACCTCATTCTCCAACTGCTTGATCGCCCGGCTCAGCGGCGGTTGACTCATGTGCAGCCTGGCGGCGGCCCGGCCGAAGTGGAGTTCGTCGGCGACCGCCACGAAATAGCGCAGCGTGCGTAGCTCCATGGTGCGACGATACCCGTACGGTATCGGCGGCACCGAACAGATCTTGGACGGGCGCAGTGCGCTGACGGTGAGATCGAGACATGACCGACCAACCGAAGGCCAGTGAGCCGACCGCCGACCCCGCTGTATCGGTGGTCGGCCCGGGCGACGGCGAGACGATCGTCCTGGGCACCACGCGACTGCGCGTCCTCGAAGACCTGGGGGACATGATCGCCGGTGGCCGGACGATGACCCCGCAGGCCAACATCCAGGCGATGCGCCGCTACGCCACCCGTGGATGGACACCGTGAACGTCGCGTACTGGATCGTCGCCGGCCTGCTCGCTCTCTTCTACCTGTACGCGGGCGGGGTGAAGGTGGTCCGGAGCCGTGAACGGCTCCGGCCGATGATGGCCTGGGTGGACGACATGCCGATGCCGGCCGTCAGGGCCATCGGCGTGATCGAGGTACTCGGCGCGATCGGGCTGCTCCTCCCGCCGCTGACCGGCATCGCCTCCTGGCTGGCCATGGCCGCGACCATCGGCTTCGTGGTCCTCCAGATCGGCGCGACCACCGTGCACCTAAAACGCGGAGACCGCCAGATCGCCCTCAACATCACCCTCCTCCTCACTGCGGCCGTCACCGTCTGGCTGGCGACGACATGGCTGTGAACGGGCCGATGGGCATGCGCATCCTGAACCGTGCTGGCATCATGGCGAACATGATCGAGAGAATCGAATCTTCCCTCCGCCGGTGAGCGCGGCGACCGAGCCTGGACCGCTCGGACCCCAGATCGGCCTGTTCGACTACGCGATGCACCTGCATCAGCAAGATCCGGACTCCCCGCTGCCACGTGATGGGGAGCCGTACCCCGACGATGAACTCCACCGTCAGCAGGCTCGGCCACACCCACCTGAAGATCAGCGACTCCAAGGCGCGGACGTCGCCCGCATCCTGGACGCACACTTCGCCAAGCCAGAGGCCCCGCCGAGCGCGCTCGCCGATGCGTTCCATGATGTCTACGTCCCCATCCATCACAACGAGCACATCGCTGCCGCGGCGCTCCGAGCGGACCGGCATCGGGTTCAGCAGACCGGGCAGTGGCTGGTGCGGCAGAGCACCGACCGATGCTCGGCCACCGTCGGGCTGGCGCTACTCGCCGCCGACTGGGCGGAGGAGGACATCCCGCTGATCCGGACCATCGGTCTGCTGTCGAACCACTTCGGCCCATTGGCTGCTCATGCTCTCCGACGCCGCCTCGGCGGCTCAGAGGCACTGCAGTGGCTTGCCGAGCGAGTAACCGGCTGGGGGCGGGTCTATGTCGTAGAAGCACTCTGCCTGGCCGGAGGATACGGATCGCGTTGGTGGCTATTGCGTCACGCCTGCGACGGCGACGCCCTCAACGGCTACTTCGCCGGCAAGGTCGCTACCGCTGCCCACCTGCATGAAGCGATCACCAGTGCTGAAACCGACGACGACTTGGTCGACCACACCGGCCGCTTACTGGCCATCATGGCGGATTGCTCCGGCATGGGCCTGACCCTGGAGCACTATCCGCCCGCATCCACCGTCCTCCAGGCGCATGCCCATCACCTGAGTCGCCAGACACCGACCCTGAGCAGGTACATCGATGCGGCAGTCATCGCCGACCACCTGGCGCAGAAGCAACCGGAACGCGTCGGCTGCACGCTCGACCATCGAGACCGTGTCCTGCAGCACTACCTCGCGGTACTCAATCGAGAGGACTGGAGTGAAACGGCTCGGGCCGAGCTTGCCTCAGACAGCTGGTTCGCAAGCAACGTGCTAACACGCCTGCATCTCCAAGCGTTCACAAACGCTGACACCGACGCTGGGACAGAGCCGGCGGAGTAGGCGACCACCCAACGCCCGCGTGCTCCCCACCCCATCACGACCTTGGCCGCCCTCTCCTGCGCACCGCGCTCTGAACCGGCTGCTCACCCCCACTCGGTGCCGAGCAGCCGTTCCAGCTCGGCCTGCGTCTGGACCGGGTCGTAGCCGGGGATGGCCTCGCGCATGAGGTCGTGGGTGCGCCGCTGGGCATCGGCGCCCGCCGCCCGCACCGCCGCGAGCGTCTCCTCGGCCAGGTCCTGGCTGCCCAGCCGGAGGGCGCGCCGGTCGTAGCGGACGTCGAGGACGCGCCCGTCCGCGTCGACGGTCACCCGCACGTGGCCCGACGGCCCCTCGCCGGTGCCGGTGACGGCCTGCATCTCCTCCTGCGCCGACTCCAGCCAGGCCAGCATGCGCTCGCCCCGGCGGGCTGCCTCGTCCAGCTCCCGTTCGCTGATATTGGCAGGGTCCATGTCCGGCCGAAACACGCTTCGCCTCCTAGTAAAGGTCGTTGAGTGCCTGCTCGACCCGGGCACGTACGAAGGTCTCGTCGAGCGGCGCCGGCAGGGCCGCGGTGACGTCGCGCACCCCGTCGGCGATCTCTCGCGCCTGCCGCCCGGCGTCGTCCTGCGCGGCCCGCAGCACCTCGGCGACCTTCCCGCCGAGCGCGGCCTCGCCGAGCCGCAGCGCCCGCGGGTCGATGCGCAGGTGGGTGGCGGCGCCGTCGCCATTGGCGACCGCCTCGATCAGCCCGTCGTCGCTCTTGGCGTGGCCCTCCACCTGACCGATGGACGCCCGGGCGTCGTGCAGCGCGCGGATGGCGCGGCGGCTCTGGGCGACGTACTGGTGCAAGTACTCGGCGTCGTCCTCCGGCGCAGGTGAATGCATGTCGACTTCCGTCGGTCAAGGGCGGGTGAGCGGTTCAGTGTAAACGCCGTATCGCAATATGTCTGGATATGCTCCCTGAGCATGACGGGATTCGAGATCTCCCTGGGAACGGTGGGACGCGGCGGCACACATGTCAGCGGCTACGGGGCGGACTATGACGCCTCGGTCATGCGGCTACGGGAACGGGGCAGCGGCGCCCGCACCTTCGGCGGCGAAGGGCTCTTCGCCACCATCATAGGGACCTACAACGAGTGCCTGCAGGTCTCGCTCGACGCGCTGACGGGGATCGGCGGGGAGATCGCCGAGACCGGCGAGGGCCTGCACATGGTGTCGAGGAACATCCGGGCGGCGGAGAGCACCAACGTCGAGAGCTTCGAGAGCCCCACATGGCGATAACGCTCGACCCGCAGGTGGCGGGCTTCCTCAACCTCATCGGCTACCCCTGGCCGAACGACAACGAGGACGAATGGCGCCTCGAGGCGAACGACTGGCGCGTCGTCCTCGCCGGATCGTCGGCCCAGGGCGCGGCAGCCGACGAGACGATCCGCCGCACGGAGCAGATCTACCAGGGCGACTCGGCCACACAACTGGCGACCCACTGGGACCGGGTCGGCGACGGCGGCGGCCACATCTCCCAGGCCACCGCCGCGGCGAAGCTCGCACCGGTCGTCCTTGACGGCACCGCGAACGTGGTCAGTGCGGTGAAGCTGGCCGTGGGCACGCAGGCCGCGTTCGGGCTGACCGCCACCACCCAGGCGCTGCTGTTCGGCGGCGCGGCGGGCGGGATGCTCGCCCTCGCACGCATGCAGATGACCCGCCACGCCGTGGGCAAGGCGGCACTCGAAGGCGCGGAGGGCACGGCCAGGGGGCTGGCCCCGGTCCTGCGCGGCCGGGTGACCGACACCATGCGCCGCATCATGAAGGAGATGGAGAAGCGGCCGCACGCCCGCGACGGCATGCTCCAGGCCCGGCGCAAGCGCGGAAGCGGCGGCGGCAGAGGCGGCGGCTACAATCCGAACGCCGCGGCGAGCTATGACTCCGCCGCGCAGCGAATGCACGGCAGGTTGCCCAGCAGCAGCGACGTGAGCAAGATGACACCGGAGCAGGCCAGACAGGCGGCGGCGGAAGTCAAGGACAGCGTCCTCACTCGGAAGATGAACGAGGCCCGTCTCGGCAAGGACTCCGGACACCAGGCGCGGCTGGAAGCGGAGCAGAAGCTCTTGGCCGAGCTCGAGCGCAAGGCCAAAGAGGGGAACTGACGCGAGATGCAGACACAGACAGGCGACGACCTGATGGCGCGCATCCTCGCCCGCCCCGTCGACGACCAGGTCCGCGGGCAGGCGGCCAACGACCTGCTCAACGAGCTGTTCGGCGGCTACCCCGTCGAGAACCTCCGCGCCCTGCTGCACAGCGGCGACGACGACGCCGTACAGACCGGGGCCTGGCTGCTGTCGGAGCTGGGTGAGCAGGCCGCGCCGCTGCTGGAAGAGGTCCCCGCTCTGCTGGCCCACCCACGGCTCCAGGTGCGGTTCTTCGCCGTCGAGTTCGTGCTGCTCGCCGCGGACGAACGACACGCCGGCATCATCGCCCAGGCCCTCGCCCTGAGCCGGGCTGCCGATAGCGCCATCCGGTGGAAGGTCCTGCACTTCCTGGCGATGGCCTCGACCGAGCAGCTCATGGCCGGGCTGACGCGGCTGGACGACCCGGAGGTCGGGCGGCTCACGGCCGGGCTGGTCGCCTCGGACACCGAGGACCCCGACCCGGGCGAGGTCGTCGCTGGGATGGAGGGTGACGACCCGGTGGCCCGGCTGTTCGCCGCGGCGATCGCGACGCGCATGGCCGAGGACGACCCGGCGCTGCTGTTCCACGCTGCCAGGGTGCGCGACGAGGAGATCAGTTCGTTCGCGCAGTGGCAGCTCAGGAGGTTCCAGGAGTAGCGCCACCAGTGGGGCCCGACCGTCAGCGTCCGCCCCACCGCTCCAGGGCCAGCGGACCCGTCTGACTCGAAAATGCACGGATTCTTGCCCGGTCTTGTCCAGATATGGCGACCAAGTCAGAATCGGTTCAGCCTTCAACTACTTGGTTGGGGAGTCACCGTACGGATGAGGAGAGGCATGAAACGCACCATCCCCATTCTCGTCGCCGCCAGCTTACTCGGGGCCACGCTCACCGGCATAAGTCCCGCGTCCGCGGCCACCTCCGCAATCGACTGCACCGCAGGCGGCTACACCTGGGTCAGAAATAGCTACGTCCCCACCAATGTCGAGAGTGGCGCGATAGACGGTCGCATCTACAACATCGGCGGCCCGTCGGCGAACACGTACGAGATCTGCCTCGACATCCCGGACACCTCGACATTCACGATCCAGGTACGCATCGGGCCCACCGGGTCACAGCGTGTGTTCGTGGACAGCCGGCCCGGGGACAAGATCTTCCGCTTTTCGCCCGGCGCCAACACCTTCTGGCAGGTGTACGGCACGTTGACCGGGCCCGGCAGCACCTACCTCGAATACACCTGGCACGAGAAGCGGTTCCCGGCCTGACGTAGAACGGGCCGGCCACCTCACTCAGCGATGCGGCCGGCCCGCCGGCCGGGCGGCGGGCCGGCCGGCACGTACACGGCAAGGTCGTCATCGACCTCTAGATTGAAGCCGTCGGGACGATGAACGCGATGTCGTCACTGATCAGGCGAGAATGCCCACCCGCCCAGCGAGAGCCCCGGGCGGCCAGGCCCTTCTCGTTGAAGGCGTGGACCGCATCGCGCACGGTGTCCTCGTCTGCGGAAACAGCTGGGCGATCGCGGTCAGTACGGCGGGGTGGTTGACGTCAGTCCAATCCATCACAAGGCGAAGATCTAAGCTGGATACGTGCCGCTATGCCTTGACGTCTACGTGTGGGTTCCAGAGCATAGCTCCGAGGTTTTCAGACAATTCATCGACAGCTACGTCGACGTGGACGACCCCGGTGACGAACGGTTCCAGGCTTTCATGCGGGTCCATGTCCTGGGCATCGCGAACGATGCAGACGACAGGTCCCTCGACGAGTTGCGCTTCGACGACGGGGACGGGGCCTTCGCGCTCTACCTCAGGGCGCGCGACCACTACCAAGCCATCATCACGGTAACCCGTGACGGGGCAACGGTTCTCGGCCTCAGCGTCGAGGCCCCCGACGACATGTCCGAAACGCTCAAGCAGGCCGAACAGCTCATGGGACGGCTCCGGCAGCAGTTCTCCGCCCCAGCCGGACGTGCGGGAGTCGAACTGCCTCCGGCTGGCGACCGCTCGGAATGGCACGAGGAAGCGCTCGTACTGCTTCGCACAGGCGAACTTCCCGCGCCCTGATCCAGACATCTGCTATCTGATCCGCAGCAAGATCGGTGATGTCGACCGGCATCCGCATGCGACACAAACACCTGTTCGAAGGGGTGTCCGGGCTCAGCGGTCCCACACTCGTCCACGGTCGTCAAGGGCCGTCGTTAGAAAGATCACTCGTCGGGATACTCCTCAGGGCGAGGGGGACGGACAGAGGGAAGATCTTGTCGACGACTCGCACCGGACTCGGCGAAGTTCCGCCGCCCCTGCGTAAGGCTCAGCTCGTAGTTCGGGCCTCCACGAACTACGTCGGCGTCATGGTCGTCCTGTCCATCGTCTTCCCAGAAACAAACTGGACAGATCTCGTACCCACCTCGCCCGTAAAGAGTGAGGAAACCACAGCAAGGGCACGGATACGGCTTATCTCTCTTGGGGCGGTGAACGCTCACGAACTCCACCAGGACACCGTAACGTCCGTACTCGCCAGCCTGGCATTCACAACGACCATCTCATTACGGCTGCCGTACGTGGACGATCCTCCACCCGCCTGACAGAGCATCTGACACGTGATCTCCCTGGATACCACCACCACGCTCAGCAATCGGTGGGCCCCAAGGAGAGTAAACAGGCGCTCGTCGATGCTTCGACTGCTGGTCAACCCAAGACCTCACCCAAGCGTCGCAACTCTCCATTGAACTCTTCGATGACCGAGTTATCTGCGGTGACTATCAAGTCCATAGATTCTCTCACCGGCTTGCCTTGAGCCAGCATCTCGGGCAGTCGCTCTGCCATCGCTGTGAAGCTCTCTATGAACTGGCGAATCTCTCGAAGCGGTTGGTCAGAGAAGGATGCCGCCAGCCGAAAGGCACGAGCGAAGTCCGAGGGAACACTCAAGCTTCTGAGATGAGCCGACCAATCAATCAGACCTTCATATACATGGAGAAGCTTTCGCGCGAGATGTTTTATGCGCTCCTCATCGCCCGCCTGGCCAGGCTCTCCAAAAGCACGGTCCTGCGCGGAGCGGCTGAATATAAGCTCGATTGCAGATATTATCTCCTGAGCTTCGCTAAACTTCGCTTCAAGATAAGAAGGAGCGCTTTCCACATCGATGTGTTTTCCACTCCGAGCAGCATAGCCAAGCTCATGGTCATGCCACTTATCCAGCAATGCACGCTGACCTATCTGCAGTTCACTTGCGAATAGAATAAACTCCCAAGCCGGAGGTTTTTCCAATAGAAGCCGCATCTGCTCGCTAGAGTATCGTGGAACCACTGGTAGCGCGACGGCAAGGGAACGCTCCTCGTCGTCGTGCGGCCTGAGCTTCTCTAGGATAAGACCCACCAGGGCTTCGGGAGCAATGCCGCGCAGATCAATATAGGCAACAGTAGGCGATAGTCCGGGAATTCTTGTATCATCAAACCTGGCGGGAAGAATGTACTCCTCATTAGCATTAAGGGCTCGCACTTGCGCATTTCTACGCTCGTGCGATGTCCATACTTTGGCCGCATACTCAGCCGATGCAAAAAGTACGCAATATTGCGCAGCTTCCTGGTATATCTGACTGAGGTGCTCGTAGAGATCTTTACCCCAGAGCGTTGCCTGCTCGTAGACGTCGAAGAAAACTCGAACACCCGCGCGGCGAAGACCGGCGGCTACAAGCTCAACGTAAGTACGCTGCTCACCCGCATACGAGAGACATACATCGTATGCGTAGCCTGAATCTGGCGACAGAGCCACAAGCCCAGTGTAGAACACCCATAGCACACAACGTGTCTCCCCGCGCGTCCTGTTCGTCTGTATCGGACTACATTGTCCGTATGTGAGAACAGCTCTCGAATCCGCACAGCCACGCAACGCCCGCACTGCTCTTGATTCTTACCGGAAAATGGCAACTGATCGCCGCTCAATCACTACGGCTGCACATCCCATGGCAGGCTTCAGATCCTGGGTGACGCATTCGCTTGTGGTTTCGCGTCAGGTCACGTCGGCAACCGCCGAGACGCTCACGGTGAGCGATCGTCACGGCCTCGACCACTTCGATGCGAAGCCACTTACGCCTGATCGCTAGCAAGTCGAATATGGCCTGTGACCTGTGATGGAGGTCCCTGAGAGTCCGCTAGCGTCCGAGCTTGTACGCCTCGATCGTCACTCAGAAAGTCACCCAGAAATCGCGCGTTCGATCCGGGCGGGTCGTACGTCCTTCAGCCGGACCAGTAGCTCCCGGGCCAGCGCGAACTCGCGGTCGGGGTCGCTCAGCAAGACGACCGCATTGCGCTCGTACGGCACTACCGGCGGCAGGTAGGGCAGGAACAGATCGGCGCGCACGCCGTAGGGGATGCTGTCACCCTCCGACACGATCCGCAGGCGCCGCATCCATACGCCGCGTGCCACCGCCGCGCCGATCAGCTCGATCCAGTCGTCCCACTCGTAGTCAGTGCTGCTGTCCTGCTGCCACTGCAGGAAACCGGGGTCCGTCGCGTCGTAGGTGTCGCGCATCTCCAGGTGCACGGCGGAGCGTTCGGCGTTCGCCAGCATCCGCTCAAAGCTGGGCAGCCCGGGGCCCTGCTTGTTCCGCTCGTAGGTGCCGCTGACTGCCTCCATCACGATCGGAGCCATGCGGGCGGGATGCCAGACCACGGACTCGTCGGCGGCGATCGGGGAATCCTGGGCAATACGCTCCAGGACGGCCGGATCTGTGACGGTCCTGCCCTGGAAGTACATGTCACCCCGGGTCTACGAAGACGCCGGACACTCGTTCTTCGGCGAACTGGGGTCCATACCCACGAAGTCCAGTGCCACGCGATGCTCCTCACGTCGAACTTGGGCCCACCCTGCACTCCATGAGCCTGAAGGTACTCAGCGTTATCGTCAAGCTGTACTGGTGGAGTGCATGTTTACCCTGTTACCCCAGCAGTCCGATCGCCTTGCCATAGTTGTTGATCTTCCCAAGCACATAGTTCGCAATCGTTGCGCGGCCCGTCTTCGCCCTCCACATGAATTCCAATCGGATAGGAGAATCGTCTTTGACGCAATAGAGATCGCTAAAGAATGCGAGATCAGTCCCCAAGGATTGCTCGACCTTAAACTGCCCTATGAGCCCCGCCCCGACAAGCGCATTTCCTATGGCCTCGTTCAAAAGACCATCATTAGTGCGAGAAATCTCGGAAAGCTTTAGAAAAGCATCCTTGGTGTTCTGTCCAGGTTTCGGACCACGCTTCCGCGTACCGAGAGGCTTGCCTTGCAAAAGAATTCCTAGATCGCTTTCCTGAATTCTCCTGACCGCAGATGGATCTGCACTGGTCTGCATCCCTTGGGCTTGCATCAAGCCGTGTAGAGTTGGAGTTCCAAATGTACGCGCTATTGCATTTACAGATACCATGTCGAGATGAATAATACGAGCGTCTAGGACCGTCCCCAAAATTCCGAGCATTTCAGGATACTGCTTGAGCTCGTTAACGATATTGGCACCAGTAGAATTCACAAGTCTATCAATATCAGCGTACGCTTGACCGCCTCTAGTTAGCGCCGCAACATCGCCCTCCGGCTCGTTCCCTGCTATTACCACCGTCCACAGCCGGAAACGCTCCTTGACCAGGAGGCGGCGAACGCGATTCCCCGCTTGCACGGAAGCCTTCCGGATACGAGCAAGATAACTGCCGATTGTCTCGCTCTCACTGGCCAATTTCTCAGCCAGTTCTAGCGACACTCCGAGCGCATCGAGCGATGCGCCATCATTCAGAGTGGCGACAGTTTGTTGGGCAATCCTGACATAATCGTTCTTATCCGGGCCTTCGAACCGAGTTACTGGTCCAGTGAGCCCAAAGAGAGCTTCCCCGCCAAGGTTGCCACCGAGCTCTTTCAGCAGTTCTGTCAGATCATCCGTGTTTGTTGGCCAGACCACGAGCGAAGTGCGTCCCGCGTCCGAGCGGACAAACTGATTGACCGCATGCATTGTCGCTTCAATCTCTTGCCGTGACACCTGCCCTAGCGCCTCACGACCTTCAAGAACGACGATCCGCGGGTGCACCACCTGATCCAGCAGAACGCCAGAGACGAGATCCTCGCTAGGAGAGATTCTTATCGTCTCCACATCGGCCCGAAAAAAGGAAACGGTATCCAGAAACGTGGATTTTCCTGCTCCCGTTTGACCGCGCAGGATGGTAAAAGACCCACGGTCGGCCGCGTGCATGTCCATAAATCGATCATCCATCACGTCGAGCATGGACGCGACGGGTACAACAATCGCGCCCAGAGCTCCTGCGTCTAGATCACGGAGACGCTCGAAACGGTCCGGAATCCGCAAGTCACCAACTTCCATGACCGCATTGTGCCACCCTGCGAGGCAGAGATGGTCCGATCCCGCAAGGTCGCCAGCTACCTGATCACCTCGTACGCTGTCGACTCACCGCGTAGCGGCAGCGGGCCGGGGACGGAGTGTCAAGCTCGGCTTCGCGTGTACGTTCGCCGGTCGCCGTTCCTCGATCATTCGATGCCAACGGTCAGAGCCGAGCTTGATGCGGAGGAGTCGGTCTGCTGGGCTTGCCTGAGTCGATGGCGTGCGAGGTGATCAGCCCCCAGCCACCCATCAACGTCAAGTCCCGTGTGGCGATCACCTCGGTGCCGGAGTGCTCCCGCCGGAAACATGCCTTTGACCTTGGCGTCTCGGCTCGGTCCGGCTGACGCTCCGCCGCTTCGACGGTGCTCGATACATCTTCTGCGCGTCGTTCTACTGCGTCCCATTGTGCGGCGGGGTGGCCGGGCGGGATCGGCCCGAAGAGGCCGCACGCCCGCCCGGACCGCCCGGCCGCCCGCCGCCCATCGGGCGGCGGCTTGATGGCGCAGGGAAGGTGTGATTCATGGACCGCCCTATCTGCCTGTGTTGTCCCGGGACATGCTTGACGGATGAGTCCCAGGACATGGGCGACAGGTGCTGTCATCGGCCAGTCTGGCGTGCGTCGTTGCGGCGTCGTGCGTCGGGAGGCCGGGATTGGCTCTGGTGGATATGTCCGTGGTGGAGCAGCGGTATCGGGCTGTGCTGGCGGTGCTGGCGGGTGGTTCGGTGACCGAGGTCACGCGTGAGGTCGGGCTGACTGCTCCGTGTGCTGTCCCGGGACGTGCATGATCTTTAGCCCTGGTCGTGCCCGGTGGATGCCTTGTCGGAGTCGTCGCCGGGGTGGCTGACGAAGGTGCCCTTGCCCAGGACCGTGTAGAGAGTGCCGTCGGCGATGAGGGCGTTCAGGGCTCGGCGGGCTGTTCCTTTGGACACGCCGAGTTCGACTGCCAGGCGGGGCTCTCCGGGGACTGGCATGCCGGGTCGGTACTCGCCGGCTTCGATCCTGCGCTTGATCTCGTTGACGATCGCCTGCCAGCGCAGTTCATCGGGCTTGAAGTCCATGGTGTAACGATAGGAACCCAAAGGTTCCCATTCCTTCCTAGGGGTTCCTTCAGGTACCCCTAGGCAGTACTAGGAAGGTTGCCGTAGCCTGCGGACATGCAGCAAACATCCGGCTACGATCTGGGCGCTCTGCGCGCTTCGTTCCCCGGCTGGTCCTTCTTCCGAAGTGACGCGGGCACCTTTTATGCGACGCGGCGCGGCGTCCGGCTCAACGATGCCGAAATCAAGGCGGGCCTTCAGCAGACAGTGAGTGCTGACGACGTGGCGACATTCGAAGCGCTCCTGCACGAGCAGCACCTGAGGGGGTGGCGTTGTGACCGCGCAACCACCTGATCCAGAGCCGTGTGACAACCAACATGCCGCCGCGCCCCGATCAGGAGCGAAGTCGATTGAGTGGGAGCCGAGCACCCCCGCGTACACCGGATACGAGTCCGCGCCCACACCTGCTCCTGCAGGTTCCCGTACTTCGAGCTGTGTACGGCGGGTGGGCTCTGGTTCGTCCGGCGCTTCACCGCGAAGAGCCCGGCCGGCGCCGTCGAGAGTCCTTGGGTCTCCGCTCACGCTGCCCAGAACCTGTGGACACAGATCTTGACTGGTCAGGCTCGGTGACCGTACACCGCTATCGTCTGAGCCGACGAAAGCGCATGCGGTCCGGCGAGCAACCTCGACAGAGGTGATCTCATCCGTATGAAAGCGGCAGACGAACAGCCCTTCATCGTGGGCGTGCAGGTCGGTCATGGTCTCGTCCCAAGCGCGCAACCGCCGAGCCGTGTCATCGTCCCCGCGTTCGCGGGAGCGCTGTCCGCACACCGCGCGTGACACCCACGACGTTGGCTGCAAACCGCTGCTGTATGAGATCCAAAAAGGCCCTCCGGGATCATCCCGGAGGGCCTTTGAACTGGAGTGCGGCCGACAGGAGTCGAACCCGTAACCTTCTGATCCGTAGTCAGATGCTCTATCCATTGAGCTACGGCCGCTCGTTTCTGGAACAAGCATAGCGGGTCTTCAGCCGTGCCTCGAACCGGTTTCCGCAATCATGACTCCGCCCGTTCCACCTTCTTGGGCCAGAGGGTGTAGCTGACCGGCCAGAGAAGGGCGATCAGCACGATCTTGCTGAGTCCTCCCACCATGCCCAGCAATGGCTCGGTACGGGTCGGATCGCCCACGAGCCAGACCAGGGCGAGCCCGATCAACCAGGCGACCCCGTACGCCACCACGATCCACAACCAGAGCACCCACTCGTACCGAGCTCTGGCCATGCCGCCGGCCGGAGGCCGGGGAGGCGGGGGGCCGTCGGCGAAGCGGTGGTGGAACTTGGCGTCGGCCCAGCGCAGGGTGCGGTGTCCGAAGACGATCGAATAGGCGAGGTAGGCCACGGCGAGAACGTGTCTGAGGTCGGCCGGAGCGCCGGCGCGCATGTCGATCACCGCGGCCGCGAGGAGGATCACGTCCAGGAGCGGAACGCTGAGCAGGAGGACGTTGCTGAGCCGGCGGTGGCCCCACAGGTAGCGACTGGCGAGGCCGAGGGCGAGCAGCACCCAGAAGCCGACTTCGCAGGCGACGATGATGGCAAGAATCACGTTATCCATGGTCATGGTCGTTTTGGGGGTTTTCATCCCCAGGGAAGACGAGCCTGTGGATACATCGAAGGGTGTATCCACAGGCGGACCGGCGAAGGAGGGAAACGGTCGCGTTCGGTGGTGGGATGGGGACATGAAACGCGTGGCCCTGTGGGCTGGGCTGGCCTTCCTCATGGGCCTGATCCTGATCGCGGCCGGGGCCTCCCTGCGCCGCGACGCTCCCATGGGGCAGCTCGTGGTTCCGCTGGCGATCGTGTGCGCGGCCGTCCTGCTGCGGACGCGGGCGCCGCTCTGGTCGCTCGGGCTGGGGACTGTGGGCGTCGTGCTCGACGCGTTCATAGGGCTGTCGCTGGGAACGGTCCTCGTCTACACCGACAATCTGTACGCCGCCGCGCTGTACGGTCCGGCGCGGTTCTCGCGATGGCTGCTGGGGATCACCACCGTGCTCGCGGTGGGGGCGGGAGCCGCCGGCTGGTTCATCGCCGGGGACTGGCGGCTGCTGGCCCTGGTCGGCTTCCAGTTGGCGCTGGTCCTGGTGACGCCGGTGACGACCGCGCTGGTCCTGCGCCAGCATCGTGATCAGGTGGTCATCGAGCGGGCCAAGGCCGAGCAGGTGGCGCGGCTGGCCGAGCTCGACCGCCAGGCGGCGATCACCGCCGAGCGGACCCGGATGGCCCGCGAGCTCCACGACATGATCGCGAACCATTTCAGCGCCATCGCCATCCAGTCCACCGCCGCGCTCTCCCGTAAGGACCTCGATCAGGCCACCGTCCGCAAGGTCATGGAGTCCGTACGCGAGAACAGCGTGAAGGGGATGGCCGAGATGCGGTCCATGATCGGGCTGCTGCGGCAGGAAGGTGACGAAGGGGAGGCCATGCGGCCGCGGTTGCTCGACGCGGAGATCCTGGTCGACAGGTCCCGGCAGTCGGGGATGGCCGTCGAGTTCCAGGTCGAGGGCGAGGCGCGCGAGCTCTCTCCCGCGGTCGATCTGGCCGGATATCGCATCGTTCAGGAGGCGCTGACGAATGCGCTCAAACACGGCGAGCAACCGGCCGCGGTCAGCATTCGCTATCAGCCTCACCAGGTGTCGCTGATCGTCGACAACCCGGTCAACGGCAGGAAGACGAGCCTGCCAGGGGCCGGGGTGGGGCTGATCGGCATGCGGGAGCGGATCAAACTGGTGGGCGGCACGTTCGAGGCCGGCCCTCGCGGAAGCGGCTGGCGCGTCACGGCGGCTCTTCCCACCTCGGACAGGCCTGCGTCGGACAAGGATCCTCCGTGATCGTCCTCCTGTACGGATCCGTGTGGCGAGGTGAAGGCGATATGACCCAGCTGGAGGAACGATGACCATCAGGGTGCTGGTGGCTGACGATCATGCGGCAGTCCGGGCCGGGATTGTGATGATCCTCGATGGGGTGGACGACATCGAGGTGGTGGGTGAGGCGGCCGATGGGGTGGAGGCCGTCGCGCTGGCCGGCGAGACGCGGCCTGACGTGGTGTTGATGGATGTGCGCATGCCCAGGATGGACGGGATCTCCGCCACCAGGGAGCTGGCCGGGGTGGCCGACGTGCTGATTCTGACGACGTTCGACATTGACGAGTATGTGTTCGGGGCGTTGCGGGCGGGGGCTGCCGGGTTCCTGTTGAAGAACACCGATGCCGATTCGCTGATCGACGCGGTGCGGTTGGTGGCCAAGGGGGACGGCCTGATCTCGCCGGGGGTGACGCGGCGGCTGATCTCGGCCTTCGCCGAGCAGGCTCCGCGCCGGGAGCAGGCCGATACGACGGTGCTGACGCCGCGCGAGCGGGAGGTGCTGGCCTGCGTCGGGCGGGGGATGTCCAACGCGGAGATCGCCAGAGAGCTCGACATGGCGGAGGCCACCACGAAGACCCACGTCAGCCGGGTGCTGAACAAGCTCAACCTGAGGAGCCGAGTCCAAGCCGCCATCTACTACTCAGAGGGGGATATAGGGCCGTAGTCTGAACGCCGTGAGCACGCCACCGCCTCCGCCACCCCAGCAGCCTCGTCAAACAGGGCTGATCGTCGGGCTGACGTTCGCGGGGCTCTTCGGTTACGTGGTCGTCAATGTGGTGGTGGGGTTCATCGCCGTGGCCACGGGGTCGAGCGTGGGAGTCGGCATCGCGGCGGCGTTCCTTGCCGTCTTCGCCTTCGGGCTCGGGCTGACGCTGGTGTTCATGCGTAAGCCCTGGTCGCAGGGGCTGGGGATGGGGCTGATGATCGGGTGGGCGCTGGTGTCCATCGTGTCGGCCGGCTTCTGCACAGGGCTCAATCCCGGACTGTACGTCTAGATGGCGGCATCGATCGGGCGGCGATCCACACCCTCTAGCCTGTACGGGAGCGGAGGGGAGATCACGTGAGCACACCACCTCGGGAGCCGGACGACCGCGGCCAGGACCGGCCCCCGCCTCACCAGGCCCCCCAGGGACCGCCGCCTCCGCAAGGACCCCCCGTACAAGGACCGCCACCCCCGTACGGACAAGGCACGGCCGGGCAAGGGCCGCCGCCCCCGGGGTACGGGCAAGGACCTCCTGGTCAGGGACCTCCTGGGCAAGGACCTCCTGGGCAAGGACCTCCTGGGCAAGGGCCGCCGCCTCCTCCCTACGGGCAAGGGCCGCAGTGGGGGCCGCCGCCCCCGCCCCCGCCCTCCAGCAACTCCACAGGTGTGGTCGTCGGGATGGCCTTCGCCGGTGTCGGCATCTACAGCGTCGTGAACACCGTGCTGGGGTTCTTCATCTTCTTCGCCGCCCTGAGCCAGGGCAACTCCACCAGCGGCGGCCCCAGCGCCTCCGTCTTGGTCGCGGTCGGGGCCGTGATCCTGGTGGTCGTCGGCCTGGTCGCCGGGGTCGGGCTGCTGTTCGTCCGTAAGCCCTGGGCGACCGGCATGGGCCTCGGGCTCATGATCGGCTGGGCGCTGTGGTCGATCACGACGGCCGGCTTCTGCACCGGCATCAACCCGGGCCTGTACGGCTGACCATGCTCCCCCTTCACGAAATCTTCGTCGGCCTGGGGGTGCTCGTCGCCTCGGTGGTGTTCGTCCGTGAGGCCCGCCGCCGGGGCGCGCTGAACGAGCAGTCGCTGGTCGCCGTCACCGGAGCGCTGGTCGGCGGTGCGATCGGCATGCGACTGGCCGGCTGGCTGGAGACGCTGAGCCTGGCGGACCTGTGGATGTACGGCTCCCGCAGCATCCTCGGCGGCCTGACCGGCGCGTACGTCGGCGTCCTGATCGCCAAGAAGATCATCGGCTACCGGGAGCGCACCGGCGACCTGTTCGCCCCGGCGGTGGCGCTCGGCATGGCGGTGGGCCGGATCGGCTGCCATCTGACCGAAGCGCCGGGACGACCCACGCTGCTGCCGTGGGGCGTGCACGCACCGGCATCCACGCCGGAGTGCCCCGGCTGCCTGGCCGGGCAGGCGATGCATCCGTCGTTCATCTACGAGATCGTCTTCCATCTGGCCGCGTTCGCCGCCCTGGTCTGGGCACGTAAGCGGCTTACCGTGCCGGGTGAGTTGTTCACGCTCTATCTGGCGGGATACGCCACCTTCCGGTTCCTGGTGGAGTTCACCCGGGCGAACGAGATTCTGTGGCTGGAGCTCACCGGCCCGCAGTGTTTCCTCGTTCCGGGCCTGCTGCTGCTCGGGTTGCGGGTGGCGTACGGCTGGCGACGCGGCCACTACGATCCACTTTTCCAGCGAAAGGTCATGACATGAGCTCAGGAATGGGACTGCGGGGTGACCGCATTCTCCGCTACGTCAACGCGTTCTGCCCGCACTGCCATGGCCAGGACCTCGACCAGGTGGAGCGGCTGAGCGGCTATCTGGCGGCCAGGGACGGCAAGGTGTGGCTGGAGCGCGGGTGCCGCAAGCACGGGCTGGTGCGCACGCTCTACGACGAGGATCCGGAGATTCTCGCGTACCTCGAAGAATGGACCGCTCCCACCAAGGAGCACCTGCCGGATATTTCGGGGAACTTCGCGCCGGTTCCGGCGGCCTACCTCGACGGGCTGCCCGAGATGCAGACCCAGCACACCTGCATTCTCCTGGAGGACATCGCCGAGGCGTGCAACCTGCGCTGCCCCACCTGCTTCGCCGGCAGCTCGCCCGACCTGAGCGGCATCGTCCCGGTCCGTGAGGTGCTCGCCAACATCGACCAGCGCCTGGCCAGGGAGAACGGCCGGCTGGATGTGCTGATGCTGAGCGGCGGCGAGCCGACCCTGCACCCCGAGCTGAAGACGCTCCTCGCCGAGCTGCACGAGCGGCCCATCACCCGCATCCTGATCAACACCAACGGCGTCCTGATCGCCAGGGACGACTCCCTGCTCGACCTGCTCACCGAGCACCGCGAGCGGGTCGAGGTCTACCTGCAGTACGACGGCTCCTCGGCCGAGGCGTCGCGGCACCACCGGGGCGGTGACCTGCGAAGACTCAAGGAGCAGGCCGTACAACGGCTGTCGGAGCGGGAGATCTTCACCACGCTGGTGATGACCGCCGCCCTGGGCGTGAACGACGGCGAGATCGGCGACGTCGTACGGCTCGCCCTCGACACGCCGTTCATCGGCGGGGTGTCGTTGCAGCCGCAGTTCGGCTCGGGCAGGTCCGGCGCGATCGACGCGATGGACCGGCTGACGCACACCGGCGTGCTCAAGCGGCTCGGCCCGCAGACCAACGGCCTGGTGACCTGGCGTGACCTGACGGCGTTGCCGTGCTCGCACCCGCACTGCTGCTCGGTCGGCTACCTCATCCGCGACGACGCCGAGCAGTGGCGCTCGCTGGTGGCGTTGATCGGCCACGACCGGCTCAAGGAGAACCTGGGCCTGGTCGCCAACCGGATCGCCGACACCGAGATCCCCCGCGAGCTGCGGCTGGCCGTACAGGAGTCGCTGCTCGGGCTGTTGTCGGAGCAGTCGTCGCTGTCGCACCCGCAGGTGGGCGACCTGTGGCGCAACATCTGCGAGAACTGCGACCTCGGCGTGTCCACCCTGCTCACGCTGGCCTCGTCGGCGCTGCCCGGCAGGCGTAAGAAGCTGCGCAGGATGCTCGGTGAGCGGGTGGTGCGGATCACGGTCAAGCCGTTCATGGACATCTCGACAATGATCGAGGAGCGGCTGACGCAGTGCTGCGTGCACGTCGGCACGCGGGCCGCTCAGGATCAGTGCGCGCCGTTCTGCGCGGTGCAGGCGTGGCCGCAACTGTCGGCCCAGCGGCTGTCCGCGGTGGCGTCGGAGTCTCGGGTACGGCTTCCGCTGGAGGTGATCACGTGACCACCGAGCAGAAGGCGGAGCCGTACGATCCGCTGCGGTTGTGTGTGTACGCGACGATCGCGCTGCTGGCCTGGCTGCTGGGGCCGTGGGCGTTGCTGGGGTTCGCGGGGCTGGGGTTCGCGGGTTACTGGAAGGCGCGGCGAGCCGGGTTGACCCGGAGCAAGTGCGTGCTGCGGGACACCCGGCTCGTGCTGGGCTATCTGGGGCTGCTCACGCTGGTGGCGGCGGCCGCGATCGTCAACTCCCTGATGTGATGGCCAGCGTGTTGAGCACCGTGAACTCCTTGCCGCCGCCGCTCTCCTTGATCTCGCAGAACGTATCCCCCGAGGGGGAAGTCGTCCGGCATTCCCGATGCGCCTCCTTGTCCTCGTCCCAGTACATGATCGTGGTGGGCGAGGAGGAGGTGCCGAAGCCGTAACTGGTCGAGCCCTCCGCCGATCTCCTGTGGACGCCGCCGATCTTGCCTGACGTGGGGTCGTAGATCGTTTGCACCGGGATGTAGCTCTCGGCCGGGTCACCACCGGCACGGAGCGAGACGACCGCGAACCGCTCGCCGAGGAGCTTGTTGCTGAAGAACCCCACCCCTTCGGGCAGCAACTCTTGGCCGGATCCGTCGATCCGTTGCACGATGGTGCGGTCGCGCTGCGCGCCGAAGCACCAGTCGGTGAGGCAGGTCAGTCGCGTGGTGCCGGGCGGCGCCTCGACGGCCGTCGACTGGCCGGTCTCCAGGTTGACGACGCGGTTCTGGTTCTTCTCCCCGCTCTTGCCGGGCGCGTAGCCGGCCGCCAGGGGCCAGGAGGTCAGGTGGAGGCCGTCGGTGCCGTCGATCTTCTCGGGAGCGCCGCCGGCCAGCGGGATGCGGTAGACGCCGCCCTGGCGCACGGACCAGACGAGGTGATCGTCGGTGACGCCGATGCGTTCCACTCGGGACAGGTCGCCGGTGACCTCCCCTACCTGCCGGGCCGTACCGCCCTCTCTTGGCATGATCCAGAAATCTGCCCATTTATCGCTGTTGTTCGGCGTTTCGCCGTACCAGGCGTAGTACTTCTCCCCCACTTCGACAGCCTGGGAGAAGTAGCCCTTCACCCCTTCGGGTGCGGGCATCTCGCCCACCACGCGCGCGGTCCCGGTCGAGGTGTCGTACACCTCCAGGCGTCCCGGCTTCTCGAAGGACGACTCGGCGGTCACCAGCACCTCGGTCGGGCTGATGCCGGTCACCGGGCGATATTTCCAGCCATCGGCGGCCTTGGCGGGCATCTTGACGACGGCCCCGGGCCACACCTCGGCCGCGGGCTTCACCTGCAGACGCGGCTCGTCCACCGTGGGGTTCTCCACGGTGACGGCCGGCTGCGCCTGCCCGCCCCCGTAGGACAGGACAGCCGCCGTACCTCCCGCCACGATCACCACCGCGGCGGCGGCCAGCGCCACCTGCGCCCGCTGCCGGAACCGCCGGGCGCGGCGACGCGCGGCGACCGCGTGCGACAGCGAGCCGGGCGGCAGCGAGCCGGGCGCCGCAGGCGGCTGCGCGGCCTGGTCGGCGGCGGTGCGCAGGGTCCTGATCAGGTCTTCTTCGCTTCTCATCGCGCCTCCTGCAGCACTCGCTTAATCCGGAGCTTGTCCAGGGCACGGGCGGCCTGACTGCGTACGGTCCCGCGCGAGACGCCGAGGATCCGGGCGATCTCCGCGTCGGGCAGGTCCTCGTAGTAGCGCAGCACGAGCACGGCCCGCATCTTGCGCGGCAGTTCCTGGAGCTCGGCCCACAGGTCGGCGTCGCCGTACTGGTCGACACGGCCGCTCTCCGGCACGGCGGCCACCAGGTCCTCCCGGCGCCGCCGTCGCCACGCGTTGATGTGCAGCCTGACCATGATCGTGCGCACATAGCCCTCGGGGCTGTCCTTCTTGCGTACGCGAGGCCAGGCGTCTCCGAGGCGGGCCAGCGCCTCCTGGACGAGATCGGCCGCATCCTCGGAGTTGCCCGCCAGCACGTAGCCGTACCGGAGGAGCGCGTCGCCCCGGGTTCGGATGAACTCGTCGAAGTCAGCCGTTTCAGCTGTTTGGTCCACGAACCCAGGGACTGTCGAGCGCGCCCTTGTGTTGCATGAGAGACGAAAGAGGAGTTATTCGGGAGCGGGGACGTACAGGCTGAGGGTCTCGGCGACGCAGGCGGGACGCCGCTCGCCCTCGATCTCGATCGTCATCTTCAGGTTGGACAGGTAGCCGGCGGGGGTGCCCTTGACGTCGGACAGTTCCGCGGTGGCCCTGACCCGGACGCCGACCGGCACCGGCCGGGGGAAGCGGACCTTGTTCAGGCCGAAGTTGACGCCCATCGCGATGCCCTCGACCCGGATGAGCTCGAACATGAACGCCGGAAGCAGCGACAGGCTCAGATAGCCGTGCGCGATCGTCCCGCCGAACGGCCCCTCCTTGGCGCGCTCCACGTCGACGTGGATCCACTGGTGATCGTCGGTGGCGTCGGCGAAGAGGTTGACCTGCTCCTGGGTGATCGTGCGCCACTCCGTCGGGCCGAACTTCTCGCCGACGCTCGCCTTGAGTTCTTGTACGTTCGCGAAGGTCCGCATGAGGTCGAACGCTATTGCGCGGGCGGCACGGCTGCCAAGTTCAGCACCCGGAATTTGTCCGGGTTGTCCCCCTTGCTGGCTCCCCAGTAGAGGATCGTGCTGGGTTCGGAGGACGTTCCGGAGCCATACCAGGTGCTGGGGTTGTCGATGGTCGCCAGCCTGCCGGTCCGCATGTCGTACACACTGCTGCCTGTCCACAGGAACCGGTCCAGGATGGGATACGGCGTCAAGGGTCCGATATGGACGAGCTTTCGTGTTCGCAGGCTGCCCGTCCCGTCGATGCGCTGCACGAGACCGCCACTCCTGGCGCGGCCGACGCACCAGAACGGGGCGCACCGCAAGCCCGTCACATCTTCCTGGGCGGCCACTTCGGAGACGACGCCGTTCGTCAGGTCCACGACCTTGGTCTGGCCGCGTTCCATGTCGCCAGGGGCGGAGCCCACGTCGCCGGCCCACGGCCACCTGATCAGGTGCAGTCCGTCGCTGCCTGGCAACCGGCGTGGAGCTCCTCCCGTCAGGGGCGCCTCCCAGACGCCACCCTCCACCAGCGACCAGCTGACTCTGTCGCCGTTGATCGCGATCGCGTCGATGGAGGCGTCGGCGCCGGTGCGGGTGGTGACGAGCCTGGCCTGCCCGCCTGCCAGCGGCACCGTCCAGATGTCGCGCACCGGCGTCCCATCAGCCTGCTGGCCGAAGGAGAACCAGGCCATGTTCCGCCCGTCGACGGTCGCGGTCTGCGTGATGTACCCCTTCAGATCCGGATTCTTCGGTGCTGCCGTTACTACTCTGGATTTGCCGGAGCTGCTGTCGTAAATCTCGAATCTCCCTGCCCGTTCGAACGACGACTCCGCGCTGAGCAGCACCTCGGTGGCGCTGAGCGCAGTGATCGGCCGGTAGCGCCAGCCATCGGCGTTCTTCGCCGGCATCGTGAACAGCGCCTCGGGCCAGATGTCGGCGGCGCGGACCGTCGAGATCTTCGCCGGAGCCGGCGCGATCGGGCCGCCGGACGGCGGCGCGACGCTCGCGGACGTGGTCACGGCGGGATGCGCGGGAGCGACCTCGCCGCCCCTGAGGGTGACCGCCGTGCTCGTGCTCGCCACCGCGATCACCGCCGCAGCGGCGAGAAGGTGGGTACGTCTCCTGCCGCGCCGCCGCCTGAGCCGTGCCACGCCCGCGATCAGGTCGGGCATCGGGGCATCATCCGCCCCCTCACGCAGCGCGGCGATCAGGTCGTTCTCAGTCCTCATGCCCGTCTCCTTTCGAGCATCGCAGGTCTGACCCGCAGCGTTTGGAGCGCGCGGAATGCCTGGCTTCTCACCGTTCCGCAGGAGATACCAAGGATGTCGGCGATCTCCTGGTCCGGCAGGTCTTCGAAATAGCGCAGCACCAGCACGGTGCGCTGTTTCCTCGGCAGCGAGGCCAGCTCTCTCCAGAGCTCGCCGGTCGCGTGGCGGTCGGTGTAGGAGCCCTCGGGCACTTCATCCGTCAAGTGCTCCCGACGCCTCCTCCGCCACCAGCTGATGTGCTGGCGAGCCATGATCGTGCGTACGTACGCCTCGGGATTGTCCTTATTGCGCACCCTCCTCCAGGTGTCGCCCAGCTTGAGCAACGCCTCCTGCACCAGGTCGGCGGCGTCATCGGGGTTGCCGGAGAGCACGTAGCCGTACCTGAGCAGGGCAGGCCCCCTGGCGCGGACGAAATCCTCGAACTCCACACCACCCAGACGTTTGAACAGGGACCTGCGTTGCAAACTTCTTTACTCGAAAACATCGCGCAGGTGTTCGAGTGCGCGCTACAGTCTTAGGTACTCGACTCGAACAAGGGTTCGGCCTGATGGGAGGGGGTGTGTTCGATGACGGCGCTCGCGCTCGCCCCTGCCCGGACACGCCGTAGGCCTTTCTTCCCGAATCTAAGACGGCCGCTATATCCGGCAATAGAGTCCGAGAGCGTGGACCCTGTGCGCAATCCCTATGCCCCCGGAGCCGGTCAGCGTCCGCCGGAGCTCGCCGGGCGCGATCGCGAGCTGCAGCAGTTCGAGGTCGTGCTGGAGCGGGTGGCCCGCGGCCGTCCCGAGCGCAGCATGGTCATCACCGGCCTGCGCGGCGTCGGCAAGACCGTCCTGCTCAACACCTTCAAGTCCATGGCGATCCAGCGGCTGTGGGGCACGGGCAAGATCGAGGCCCGGCCCGACCAGTCGATCCGCCGTCCCGTCGCCGCCGCCCTGCACATGGCGATCCGCGAGCTGGCCCCCCGGCATCGCGCGCCGGAGCGCATCGAGGAGTTCCTCGGCGTGCTCAAGGCGTTCGCCATGCGCGATCCGGCCGCGGCCAAGGGCACCTCGCACTGGTCCCCCGGGATCGAGGTGCCCGCCAGCCGGGGCCGGGCCGACTCCGGCGACCTGGAGATCGACCTCACCGAGTTGTTCGTCGACGCCTCGGCCGTGGCGACCGATCTCGGCGTCGGCATCGCCCTGTTCATCGACGAGATGCAGGACGTGCAGGCCGCCGATGTCTCGGCGCTCTGCGCCGCCTGCCACGAGCTGTCCCAGTCGGGTGGCCCGCTGATCGTGGTCGGCGCCGGGCTGCCGCATCTGCCGAGTGTGCTGTCGGCCAGCAAGAGCTATTCCGAGCGGCTCTTCCGCTACGCGCGCATCGACAAGCTCGACCGTGAGGCGGCCGATCTGGCGCTGATCCTGCCGGCGCGCGAAGAGGAGGTCGAGTTCACCCAGGAGGCGCTCGACGCCCTCTATGACGCCGCCGACGGCTACCCCTACTTCGTCCAGGCCTATGGCAAGGTCGCCTGGGACCTGGCGCCGCGCACCCCGATCACCCTCGACGACGTCAAGGTGTCGGCCCCCGAGGCCGAGGAGGAGCTCGCCGTGGGCTTCTTCGGCAGCCGCTACGAGCGCGCCACCCCCGCCGAGCGCGACTACATGCACGCCATGGCGGAGATCGGCGACGAGCCGGTCCCCACGGCCGAGGTGGCGGAGGCGCTGGGGCGCAAGCCGTCCAGCCTGTCCCCCGCCCGCGACAGCCTCATCAAGAAGGGGCTGATCTACAGTGCCGAGCGCGGCCTGATCGCGTTCACCGTGCCGCACTTCGGGAGGTTCCTGCGTGCCCAACCGGTCTGAGCGGCACCCCTAGATCTCTATTGGGCTGTCTAGTGGGGAAGCTAGATAGCCCAATAGAGCTATATCGTCATGCCCGTCGAGAGACCCGTCGAGGGATGTCTAGCCCGCTCTAGCGTCACACCGATACGGGCTTATACACCGGCAGAGGCTTGCTGTCCTCCGAGCCGACCACCGCGACCCGCACCGTCGGCCGCCGCCCGGCCAGCGAGACGGCGAAGACCACGTCGTGCTCGTCGTGGTTGCGGAAGGCGAAGAAGCGCCAGCACAACTCACGCCAGCTGTCGTACGGCTCGGCCGTGGCCAGGTGCGCCTCGTGGGCCTGCCAGGCCTCACTCGACCTGAGCCGTGTCAGCGTGACGCTCTCGGCCGGGCTGCGGCGCTGCTCGCAGGGGGCTCGATAGCGGGCGCGCTCGGCCAGCGTCTCGATCTCCGGCGACAGCAGCGCGAGCACGACCACGCCGGCGAGCAGATATTCCCAGGACGGATGCACGAAGGCCAGCCAGCCCGGCCCCTCGGCCCACGCCGACATCCCCGCCATACCGGTCAGCACGACGGTCCGGCCTATCGACCGCCACCCGACCGGCGCCGAGCTGACCTCGCCGAAGCACCCGCAGCCGGCATCGGGCCGCCGCCTGCGCAGCTCGAGGAGGACGTACGTGGACATGGCGCAAAAAGCCATCGTGGCCCATCGGAAGAGCGGCTGGGCGGTGACCAGCAGCCCGGCGGCCAGCCCGGCCTCCGCCACCGCGCAGCAGATCAGCGCCGCCCGCCGGAAGCGATCGGGCACCAGGACCGCGGGGCCCATCTGGGCCAGCGTCCCGGCCGCCGAGCCCGTCCGTATGACAGCGATCTTGGCGACCGTCCCCAGGCTCAGCAGGACGATCAGGACCGGCAGTTGTGATGCCAGCACGTGCGTCACCCCCATCCGATCTGCGCGTTGAAACACCCGTCGATCAGCTCGCCGCCCAGCTCCACGAAGGAGGCGGGGGCGAGCTCCGCGATCCGGCCGCGCGGCGAGGTGCCGCACTGGACGCATCGGTCGCAGAAGCGGCCCGCCACGCAGCCGCACGCCACGATCGGCATGCTCGCCGACCGGCTCGCGCACACGTTCCGCACGTGAAGCAGTGACCCGATGGCAAGGTACGGCAGGCCCGCGCACGACATGCCCGCATCGGGGCAGGCGGCGTCGGAGGGCTCCACCATCGGGTAGGCGGCGCCCCGCTCCTCGGCGTCGAAGATGTCGGACCAGGTAATGGTGCCGGAGATGTTCGGTTGCGTCCCGGTGTAGGGGGGCGGGGGTGCGGGGTGCGACGGCTGCGAGGTCGCCGGGAGCAGCGCCAGGGACACGCCGTCCTTCCGCACGCCGATCGCATCGAAGAGGTAGCCCGGCTCGAACTGCGGATGGCGCACCCGCAGGCGACCGCTGGCGCGGTAGGGGATGATGGCCGTCCGCCGGCCGCGATGCGGGCCGCAGTCGAGCTTGACCGTGATGTCCTTACGGCCGTCGATCGACACGATCGTCCCGGTCAGGCGGATGGTGTCAGCCCAGATTCGCTCCACCACCCGGCCGTCGCGCAGCGCTCGCATCGTCACGCGGGCCCCGACGGGAAGATCTCCGGGCGGGGTGTCGCCGCCGTGCCAGGCGGTCGCCCACGGCGCGATGATCAACCGCTCCTCGCCGCCCTCAGGGGTCTCGACCACGATCAAATGAGGGCTGATGTCGCGGATCTCCCCTGTGACCGCGCGCAGCGGCTCGCCGTCCTCGGCCCCCGTGCTCGGGGCGGCCGACTCCCGGCCCAGCACCGCTGCCGCGAGCACCCGGCGATGCTCGACGCTCGGATGGCTCATCGGCTCCTCCCCTCGTCCCGGGTACTAGGGTCACACGACTCCGAAGGGGCTCGCGCCGTACGGCACAGAAGAGAGCAAAATACGCATCCCCCAGGGAAGGAGATGACATCCGGCGACGTACAAACCGCCACCAACCTTGACCTACCTTTATCGTCGGCGGGCCGAATCCTGAATTGCGGTTCAGTCAGAACAGGGCATCCGGCTGCGATTCTGGCCACGATGCAGACCACCGGCTTCGACGAGGAGTTCCGTGCGTACGTACAGGCGCGCGGGCCTGCACTGCTGCGCGCCGCCAAGCAGCTCACCGGTCATCCGCTGGACGCGGAGGATCTCCTGCAGAACGCGCTGACCCGTACATTCCTGGCGTGGGATCGCATTCAGGACCGGGGCGCGCTCGACGGGTATGTGCGGCGGGCGATGGTCAACATCAACATCTCCCAGTGGCGCCGGCGCAAGCTGGAGGAGTATCCCTCCGACGAGCTGCCCGAGGTCGCGGGCGTGGTGGAAACCCCCTGCGACATGCAGGAACGCCTCGAACAGGCGTTGCAGCGGCTGCCTGAGCGGATGCGCGCCGCGATCGTGCTGCGTTACTACGAGGACATGACCGAGCCGGAGATCGCGCGCACTCTGGGGATCAGCGTCGGCACGGTGAAGAGCACGGTGTCGCGGGCGATGGCCAAGCTCAGGTCTGAACTGGGCATTCCCCGCCGCTCACCCCCGCCGTAGCGCAGGGCCGTACGACGTCCCTGATCTTACGGAGAGTGGCGAGGAACGACTCCAGCTCCGCCGAGTCGAGCATCCCGGTCAAGATGTCGTCTATGTCCGCGAGGTGCCGTGGCAGCACCTCCTGGAGCTTGTCCCGCCCGGCGTCGGTGAGGGTGGCGTATGAGGCCCGCCGATCGGTGTCGCAGCCCTTCCTGCGGACCAGACCGTCACGTTCCAATCGGTCGACGACTCGCGTCACGCCACTGGTGGACAGGCCCGTCTGGGCTGATAGATCGGTCATCCGGAGCCGCTGCTGTGGCGAGCGTCCGAGCCTGATCAACGTCTCGAAATCGATCTCTGACAGTCCGGCCGCGCCGAAAACGGGCTGCATCCGGGCCGTCACTCCGGCATGGACCTCCGCCAGGAGGCCCATGGCCGTGAGCCGGGGGTCGTCAATGTGCGTCACGTTCACACTCTAACCGACGTTAGTTGACGTGCGGAATATTCCTCGTGTAGACATTCGTTGTAGCAAACATCCGCACCGCAAGCTTCTTCTTCCTCGGAGGACCCCACTATGAGCACCACCACCTGGAACGGCCTGACCATCCCCGCCGCAGGCACCTACACGATCGACGTCGCCCACACCCGGGTCGGCTTCACGGTCAAGCACATGATGGTCAGCAAGGTACGTGGCGACTTCACCGACTTCGCCGGCTCGGTCACGGTCGCCGAGAACCCGCTTGAGTCGACGGCCGAGCTCACCATCAAGACCGAGAGCATCAACACGCAGGCCCCCGACCGTGACGGCCACCTGCGCAGCGACGACTTCCTGTCCGCGGAGAAGTTCCCGGAGATCACCTTCCGGAACGGCCGCGTCACCAGCCACTCGGGCGACGAGTTCACCGTCGTCGGCGACCTCACGATCCGCGAGACCACCAAGGAAGTCGAGCTCACCGTCGAGCACGGTGGCGTCGGCACCAACCCGTGGGGCGGCGTCGTCTGGGGCTTCTCGATCACCACCGAGATCGACCGCGAGGACTTCGGCCTCACCTGGAACCAGGCCCTGGAGACCGGCGGCGTCCTGGTGGGCAAGAAGATCAAGATTGAGATCGAGGGCGAGGCGAACCCCGCCTAAGCTGGTTATCCACAGCCTCAAGCCCGCTCCCAGCAGGAGCGGGCGTTGTCCACAGCCGCTTATGCACAGGCTGTGGACAACTGTTGAGGGAGACGCGCCTGCCAACCGCTTTGCTGCGTTGCCAGAAGGCCGGTACGCTGTCCTGAGCCGCGTGGCTACCGGGAGGATTCGCCTAGTCAGGTCTATGGCGCCGCACTGCTAATGCGGTTTGGTGGCAACACCATCCGGGGTTCAAATCCCCGATCCTCCGCAGGTTGAAGGCCCTCGCCCGTTCGTCGGGTCGAGGGCCTTTGTCGTTCCTGAGGGATCAGGGTTGCAGTTGCCCCTCAGACTGAGCCTCACAGCGCGGTCGCTGGCGTCCCCCCTCTGGAGAGTCGCCGCGCGGTGTAGTGCTGCGTCGTGGTCCCTTCGAGGGTGACCCGCGAACCTCTTGAACCATTCAGCTGTGGACACTCTGCTCTACCGACAGGGTCGCGGCGGTGTGCCGCGCGTCATGACGCCCTGGCATCTCGTACGCCGGCCTGCCTGAGGATGGACTGCGCTCCAGGCACTTGTTGTCCGCATGACTGCTGGCCAACTTGTCAGGGCCACCTGTGCGCTATATCAGCCTGCCCGCCACCAGTTCCGCCCACATCGCGCGGCCCTCGTTCATCGGCCACGCGTGATCCTCCGCACATGAAAGGCCCTCGCCCGCTCGTCGGGTCGAGGGCCTTTGTCGTTCCTGAGGCATCAGGGTTGCAGTTTGAGTTGCAGTTGCCCTCAGGCGGAGCCCCACAGGGCCGCGTCCATGCGGTCGCTGGCGTCCCTCATCTGGAGAGTCGCCACGTGGGTGTAGCGCTCCGTCGTGGTCACCCGCGTGTGGCCGAGGACCTCCTGAACCACACGGATGTGGACGCCCTGCTCTATCAACAGGGTCGCGGCGGTGTGCCGTGCGTCGTGCACCCTGGCGTCTCGTACGCCGGCCTGCTTGAGGATGGACTTCCACCCGCGCAGGATGCCCCAGATCCGGGCGGCACTCAGGTCGTGCGCCTTGCCGGGCAGCGCTCCGGAGGTTCACAGGATCGTCCCGTCCGGTGAGGCGATGACCTGGACGTTCATCCCATGCACGCGGTGCTTACCGGAGAAACGCGGTGCTTGCCGGAGAAGTAGGGCCGGTCGGCGGCGATCCGGTCAATGTGGATCAGCGTGCCGTCCAGCACCAGGTAGTGCAGCCCGTCCCGCTTGGCCTTGCGCAGCGCCTGGCCGAGCTTCGGTGAGCGGGCCGACAGCAGTGCGACCGTCTCCTCCACATACCGCCACGCGGTCGCCGTCGAGACCCCGAACCCGGCCCCGAGCTCGCTGAACGTCTCACCCTTGCGCAGGTAGACCAGCACCAGCAACGCTTGCTGCCCCGGGGTGAGCAGCCGCCAGGCCGACCCGATCGCCTTGCGGTACCGGCGGATCACCCCGGCGACGTACTTCAGCGCGCCGATGAGTGGGCATACAGTACCTACCGGCGATCCATTCAGATCACGTCATCGTCATACGCGGGTGCAGGGCGTTTCCAGTCAGTGACCGTTCAGATGCAGTTGCAGGTGTGGCAGCGCCCCTACAGGCGAGGCATTTGAGAAAGAGGTCGTACCCTGCAAGCTTTCCATCGTCCGGCCAGTAGAACGCCTTGCACCAGGCCTTATATCTGCCCGAGGCTTCATGAAATGCGCCCGCTGAGCTGCATTTCGTGCATGATATGGGCTCGAGATAATGAGTGTAATAGGCATAGCCAGAAGGCGGTCCATCGTTCCGGCAGGCCGGGGCGAGAGATATTGACGTAGGCGAAGTTTGTGCCGCGGCTGGAGCGGCACTGCCAACTCCTGTAGCGAGAAGCGTCAGGGACGCTCCCAGGGCGCATATTACTTTCGTGCTTCGGGACCTGCTCCGGATCATTTACTGCTCTCCTTTGATTTTGGAGCTTCCGACTTCGTTCCTGACTCAAACTCTCATAGGAAGAATCAGCGGAACAGGGCGATAGCAGGACACTTCGCGGACATATGCGGACGGAGTGAAACCGGGCCGCGCCGAGCAAGGCTACGCCGCGCCCGCCCGATCGCTTGGGCGTCGATTTGTGACAGCTGTCATGCCGGACTCGTGAGTGCGATGTCTACGCTGCCACCCAGTCTGCGTACGAAGATCGAAGCATGACGAACAGCAAGAACCCGCCCAACTGGAAGATCGGCGTGTGGCCTGGCATCGCGCTCGGCATGGGGCTGGGTGTCACGCAGCACAACCTCCTTCTCGGCATTGCACTGAACCTATTTCAGGCTCACGCGGCTTGGGCGACGCGATGGTTTTGAAGGACGGCGATGGCCTTGCAGAGGTGGCCCGCCTTTGACGGGCTGCAGCGGAGCTTTCGGAGGATCTTCCAGCTCTTCAGCTGGGCGTTCGCACGCTCGCCGGGTCCGCGGAGCTTGGCATGGGCGCGATTGGCCTGCTTCTGGGACTCGGGCTTGCCCTTGCCCTTGTACGGGGTGAGCACCGGGCCCTCGGCTCCCTGATACGCCTTGTCCGCCAGGGTGATGATCCCGGCTTGCTTCAGCGCACGCAGAATGCCCCAGATGCGGGCGGCGGTCAGATCGTGGGCCTTGCCGGGCAGGGCACCCGAGGTCCACAGGATCGTCCCATCCGGTGAGGCAATGACCTGCACGTTCATGCCATGCACACGGTGCTTGCCGGAGAAGTACGGCCGGTCGGCCTTGATCCGGTCGGTGCAGATCAGGGTGCCGTCCAGCACCAGGTAGTGCAGCCCGTCCTGCCGGGCCTTGCGCAGTGCTTGGCCGAGCTTGGGCGAGCGGGCCGACAGCAGCGCCACCGTCTCCTCCACGTATCGCCACGCGGTTGTCGTCGATACCCCGAAGCCGGCACCGAGCTCGGCGTAGGTCTCGCCCTTGCGCAGGTAGACCAGCACCAGCAGGGCCTGCCGACCGGGATTGAGCCGCCGCCAGATCGACCTCATCGTCTTACGGTGCCTGCGGATCACCCCGGCCACGTAGTTCAGCGTCTGATGCGACAAATCGACGGCGGCACGATAGAAAAGCACCTGAAGCTCCTGGTGGCGACGGTGTGGATTGTGGTGATCAACCCGTCTACCAGGAGCTTCTTGCTGTCACCGGCCGAATCACGACATCGCAATCATCCTGCGACCAGGGCACTCGCCGCGGAACCTGGAAAAGGTTCACTGTCCGTGTGTCTCGGAATCGCCCTTTCGTACGCGCTCGCAGCCACTCGAAAGACCGGAGAAGCGTGAGAGCGGGCAGCGGGGGTCACGTGCAAGGACGCCTTGGATGCCGGGCCTGATGTACTGCGCCTGACCTTGCCTTACACTCTTCCCGCATGCGGCTGAAGGCGATCTTGGCGCTGTTCGCTGTCTACGCTGTAACGGCGGTGCCTGTGTCTCTGCCGGGCGGATGGCGAGTGATCGTGCAACCGGCGGCAGATGACGCGGTGGAGGTGTACTACGAACTGAGGTCGCCAGCACCCCGGTCGGCCGTGAGCATCGGGCCTTTCTATCAGGCTCTACAAGCTGCTCAGCGGCGGGCCGAGATCTACCCGCACGATCTCGCCCCGCCCTACCTCCTGTACGCGCCGTACCGGCTCGTCGCCCCTTACGTGACGCCCCGAGGACAAGAGCTGGCTTCTCCTCCGATCTCAGGAGTGGACTGGTCATACGGGAAACCCATTCCGTACCGGATCGTGCCCCAGGTCCAACTGGTGAGGAACAGCCAAGCGGAGCTGACCACTTTGACGGAGGACAGGGAACACGGCAGGCCGATCGACGAACCCGAGGTCTTGGGGATGCAGATCGAACCGGAGCTCAACCGGGTCGTCGTCGAAACGAACGCATTCAGCCAAGGCTTACGCCGCAGGCTGGCCAAGCGTTATGGCGGACTCGTCACCATTGATTGGGACCCCTTGAGACCACCAATGCTGCTGCTCTGAGACATGCTCCCGACCATTGCGGCGATGACCGCTCAGCTGCGGGTGATCGGGAAACCGCCGGCTCCCCCGGCCCTTGGTCTTGCTGTTTCGGCATCTTCTGGAGACAGGGTTTCGCCTGGTGGGTCAGCATCGCGGCATGAACAGCTACGACGTGGTGATCGTTGGTGGTGGGCCGGCCGGTTTGGGTGCGGCGGTGACTCTGGGGCGGGCTCGGCGGGATGTGCTCGTGGTCGATGCGGGGGCGCCGCGCAACGCACGCGCCGCGCAGGTGAACAGCTACCTCGGGCGCGAGGGCATCGCGCCGTCGGAGTTGCTGGAGATCGGCCGTACCGAGGTCGAGCAGTACGGTGGCAGCGTTCGCAGCGGCACCGTGGTGGCCGTCGACCGGGTCGACGCCGCGACGCTACGGGTCACGCTCGCTGACGGGGCGGCTGTGGAGGCCAGAAGGGTGCTCGTCGCCACGGGTGTCGTCGACG
This sequence comes from Nonomuraea glycinis, assembly GCF_035920485.1. Taxonomy (GTDB): domain Bacteria; phylum Actinomycetota; class Actinomycetes; order Streptosporangiales; family Streptosporangiaceae; genus Nonomuraea; species Nonomuraea glycinis. The sequence goes on along the minus strand of NZ_CP109166.1, from coordinate 3,127,982 downwards.
AACTGCCCGCCATCCCTGGTCTCTCCGAGCGTTGGGGCCGGGACGTAACGATGCCGTCGAACTGGATGACACCGCTCGTGCCGAGCTCGCGGCGCGCGGGATCGCCGTGGTGACCGGCCGGGTCACCGGGGTGGAGGTCATCGACGTGTGGGTGGCGGGGAACGTACGGGGGCACCGGGCGCAGGCGATCGACGCGGCCGCGCAGGGCGGGCAGACCGGTGCGATGATCAACATCGACCTTGTCTACGAGGACGTGCGCGAGGCGGTCGCGCTGCACCCGTTCACCCCTGAGCTGGAGCGGGAGGTCGCCGAACGGGTGCTCGGTTTGCCGAAGTAGCAAGAAGAATTGTCATCGGCGGAAGGGTTCAGGATGCTTGTGCGCGGGGACGACGACGCGTCCTGCGGCTTGATGGCCACTGCGGCACAGCATCGGAAAGGACCACCTGATGAGTGGACACGACCACCGGCTCACCGAGGATGAGGCTGCCGCCATGTTCGAACCGCCGAGTTGGGACGAGCGTTACTCCGGGCCGGAGACGGTCTTCAGCGGCAATCCCAATGCGCAGCTCGTCGCCGAGGTGACCGGGCTGACGCCGGGCACGGCACTCGACGTCGGCTGTGGCGAGGGCGGGGACGTGATCTGGCTGGCCGAGCAGGGCTGGACCGTCACCGGGGCCGACTTCTCCGCCAACGGCCTGGCCCGCGCCGCCCGGCACGCCGAGCAGGCCGGAGTCGCCGGCCGCATCGACTGGTGGCAGGTCGACGCCAGAGCCTTCGTTGCGGACGGCCGGACGTACGACCTGGTCACCAGCCACTTCCTGCACCTGCCGGACGGCGGGATGGTGGACCTGACCCGTCGGCTGGCCGAGGCCGTCGCGCCCGGCGGGCATCTGCTCGTCGTCGGCCACGCGCCGTCCGAGGTGTTCACCCGCCTGACGGAGAGCCATCGCAAGGCGATGTTCCTCGCCGAGGAGCTGCTGCCCGGCCTGCCGAACGACTTCGAAGTCCTGGCGGCCGAGCAGCGGCCGCGGACGATGATCCGTGATGGAGTCACGGTGGACGTACACGACTCCACGCTGTTCGCCCGGCGTACGTCCTGAGACCCTGGAACGCGCCGGCTGTGTGCTGACCTCGATAGGACCGCGACTATAGGAGCTGCGGCGTCGGCGCGGCATGTTCATGCCCTGCTCGATGAGGAGTGTCGGGCGTCATGCACGCGGACGTCTCGAACGCCGGGCACCGCCCGCGATGATGATCGTGACGCGTCCAAGACGCACGCCTGCCATCGTGCGCTGCTATAGAAAGGATATCGCCGATACCATCCCCCCCCCCGAAGCGAATCGCGTGGCTGGCGCCGATTGCCGTCAACGCCCTGTTCGGTTGCCTTGCGCCTCTTCCGCTGGTCGTCGTCTGGTACTTCCTCGCCAACTACCCGCTGGCCGCTCTGGGCCTGACGGAACGGGATCCCACTGACAACGATGGAATCCTGCCTCACCTGATTCTGCTTGGCGGCGTAGGACTCTTCATCGCCTCGTGGGCGGTGGTCAATCTCGTAGTCCGGGCACTTTCACGATTGCCCGTATTGCCCTATTGGCTGCTCTCGGTGGTCCTGTTGTTCGGCCCGTTCATTCTGATCCAGATGTTTCCTGCCACGCACGATCTATGAAAGCTGCCGCTTTGAGGATCAAAGGCAGATATTTTCCTGGACATCGGCGTACAAGATCAGATAGGGAGGAACAGCCCTCCTTCTCCCCGATCGGAATCACGCGTGCACACATCACCTCGATCATCGCTGCAACGCCCGGAAGTCGCGCCCCGGGCGTACCGCGCCGTCCGTGTGGTGACAGCGGTCGCGGCCATGGCGCTCCTCCTCGTCACGGCCGTCAGAGACGAAGGGCCGGAGAAGGTCACATCGGCCGCGTCGGAGGAGTGCGCGCCGTGGAGGATGACGGTGTACATGAACAAGCAGCCCGCACCCGGGGAGCGGGAGACCGCGTTCGTCTGCGTGAACAGGCAGAGCCTGGCCTTCAACGGCCGCTACGCCCACATACCTGACGCGCATCTGGTCAAGCTCGGCCGGGACCTGTGCGAGGTGTCGTTGCGTAACGACTCGCGGGAGATGCAGACCGTCATGGAGACCCGCGGTTTCGTGGTCGACACGGAGGAGAACACCACGGCGCTCGGATACCTGTGTCCAGCGCTCAACCGGCGCCGGTTCGCTGAGGAGGAGACGCAGCGGAAGCGGGAACTCGACGTCATCGCGACCGCCGAGCGGCGGTGCGCCTCTCTTCTCGACCGCCGGCCGCCGACGCGCCCCTCGCTGCGGGCCAGGGCCACAGTATGGGTGACGGGGTCGGGCATGCTCAATATCTTTGAGGAGGGACCGGACACCGTCCATCCTTCCTCTACGGACCAGGCGTCCGCCAACAAGGTGGTCGGCGCCACACCCGGTGATCTCACCATTCTCACCGCCGACACGGACACGCACGTCTGCGTCGCCGTCGAGGCGTACGACAAGCGCCCTCCGGTGGAGGTCGAAGGCTGGGAGAAGGTCGTCGAGGTCGGCTACCAGAGCACCGGTGGAGAAATGGTGTTCACCGACGACGAGGGTGAGATGGAGGAGGGACTGCCCGATCTCGCGATCCACGGCGCCGGTCGATACCGGGTGCGCGTGCACATGCGGGGGGCGAAAGCGGCCCTGGCCGACGACGGAGACGCCAGGCAGGCATTCCTCGTCACCGTCTATCCCGGGGCGTCCAGGCGTATTCAGGTGCTCAGGTAGCCATGCTTCCTCCGGCACCTGGCTGATCATGTTGCGGGCGGTGTCCTACACTCATCGGGCATGCGACTGAAGGCGATCTTCGCGCTGTTCGCTGTCTACGCTGTAACGGCGGCGCCCGCGTTCCTGCCCGGCGAGTGGAAAGTGATCGTGCAGCCCGCTACGGAGGACGCGGTCGAGGTCTACTACCAACCTGTGTCCCCGGTGCTGCTCAGATCGTACGAGGGCATCCGGCCGTTCCATCGCGCCCTGGAAGCCGCCGAGCGGCGGGCCAAGGCCTTCCCGTACGATCTCGCCCCGCCGTACATCCTGCATGAGCCGTACCGGCTGATCGCCCCCTACGTCACCACGCGGGGGCGCGAGCTGGCCTCACCACTGATCTCAGGAGTGGACTGGCCGGAGGGCGTCACCACCCCTTATGCGGTCATGCCTCAGGTACGGCCGGCGGAGAACAGCCAGGCCGCGCTGGAAGCGCTGATGGAAATGGAAGGGGGGCCCATCTACGAGCCCCATGTTCTCGGTATGGGAATCCGACCAGAGCTCAACCGGGTCGTCCTTTCGACGAACGCCTTCGACCAAGACCTACGCCGCAGGCTGGCCAAGCAATATGGCAGGCTCATCGCCATCGAGTGGAATCCCCTTGCCCAGCCGATGCGGCTCCTCTGAGCCGGCTTGGAACTGAAGCGATCATGTTCTGGAAAGCCGTACCAGTGTTGGAATTGCTCGCGCTGACCAGAGCTGGATTCGTTGCATTCCTAGTTGCAATCCGGCACCGTACACGGGCGAGACCCGAGCTGCTAATGCGGTTTGCGCCATCGGCTCTTCAGTGGCTCATCCCGTGTTTGTGCTGTGGGGGCTTGCCGTAGCCGAGGATGCCCATCATGCCCTGCTCCTGGTGGATGAGGGTGTGGCAGTGGAACATCCACTCGCCGGGGTTGTCGGCGTGCACGTCGATGTTCACGCGTTTGCGTGGCATGACGTTCACCGTGTCCTTCCTCGGGCCGCCCCGGTCGCTCGTCCTTACCTGGAAGGTGTGGCCGTGCAGGTGCATGGGATGCCACATGTGGGTGTCGTTGTGCAGGACGATTCTGATCGTCTCGCCCCGGTCGACCCGCAGGCGCATCGGGTCGTTGGCGAGGCGGCCGTTCATCATCCACTGGTTGCCGCCGTGGCGCATGCGCAGGCCGAGGGTGACGGTGACGGTTCTGGACGGAGGGGGGAGGTGGTCGGCGCGCTCCGCCTGCAGATCCTGATATTTCAGCATCTGTCGCTGGAGCTCCGGCACCTTGCCGTCCGGCGACGGCGTACGGGCGCCATGCGTGGTCCGCACCACCGCGAACGCCCTGCCTCTCTTGCCCTCCGCCGTCGCCATCAGCGGGAACGCGCCCGCGTCTAGCGTCGTGACGAAGTCGTAGCGCTCGCCCATGCCGATCAGGAACGTGTCCACGGTGACGGGCTCGCAGGGGAAGCCGTCGGTGTGCGTGACGGTCATGCGGTGCCCGCCGAGCGCGACCCGGAAGGCGGTGTCGGCGGCCGCGTTGATCACCCGGAATCTGGCCCGTGCGCCGGGACGGCTGGTGAACGTCATGGGATCGTCCGTGGTGCGGCCGTTGACCAGGTAGTACGGGTAGCGCACGTGACCGGAGGTGCCGCCGAGGGCCGGGCTGGTCAGGCTCTCGTCGTGCATGGTGGTGTTCACCCGGCGCAGTGCGTCGTCGGGGGTGCCGTTGACGCCGTCCAGCCAGTCGTCGAGCACGACCGTGAACTCGTGGTCGTACCCGAGCGGCTCGTGCGGGTCCTCCACGATGAGCGCGCCGTACAGGCCGCGGTCGCTCTGCATGCCCACGTGCGAGTGGTAGAAGTACGTGCCGGGGTCGGGGACGGTGAACACGTAGTCGAACGTCTTGCCGGGCGGGGTCGCCCGCTGCGAGAAGCCGGGAGAGCCGTCCATCTCCGGCGCGATCCGGATGCCGTGCCAGTGCACGGTGGTCGGCGCGGGCAGGTCGTTGACGAGCCTGGCCCGTACGGTGTCGCCGACGGTGGTCCGGATGGTGGGGCCGGGCAGCAGGTCGTCGTACGCCCAGGTGGACACGGTGCGCCGGCCGAGGGACACGGTGGTGGGCCGGGCCCACAGCACCCCGCTCCTGGACGCCACGGCGGCCCGGCTCGCGGACGCTCCGGCGACGGCCGCGGGGGCGGTGCTGAGAGCGGCGAACATGCCGCTGACGAACAACCTGCGGGACACGATCCCACGCGAATCATTCACTGCGAATCCCCTCATCCACCCGCAAGGTAACCGAGAGTCATCAGGAATGCGCCGCGCCACGCTAGCTGAGCGATGCGTTGCGTAGTCGGCCGGTTCCTTCTTGACAGCGTCTTGGTCATGGCTCGTGATCGGCCCGGGTAGAGGCCGCATGTCACTTACCGGACGCACGCGCTGCCGATCTCGCGGCTGTCATGGAGGTCCGGTCGAGCATTCGGCAGAGGAGCCAACGATGGGTGAGCAGGAGCCCTGCATGATCGTCCGGGCGCGGGACGTGAGCGTCGACGACGAGGGCAAGGTCACGATCGACAATCCCCAGACCGCGGAGATGATGACGGCCATGCTGCGGTACACGCCCAACCCCGGCCATACGGGCGGGGGCGGGGGTGTCACCAACAACATCTGCCCGAATCTCGTGGCAGGCTGTGGCGTCCTCAAATGAGTGTCTCCGCGCGAGCGGACGTCTCCTCGTTCGACAGGGAAATGGTGGAGTCGTTCCGCAATGATCGGCTCCACCTGATCCTGCTCCCGACCGAGCAGTGCAATTTCCGGTGTACGTACTGCTACGAGGATTTCGCCATCGGGAAGATGCGCCCCGAGGTCGTGCAGGGCGTCAAGCGCCTCATCGATCGGCGCGGCGGCGATCTGGCGCACCTGCAGATCTCCTGGTTCGGCGGGGAGCCGATGCTGGCGCGCGCGGTGGTCGAGGAGATCGCCTCGCACGCGAGCTCGGTTTCGACGGCAGGGCGGCTCACGTACGTCAGCGACATGACCACCAACGGATGGCTGCTGGACCACAGCGCGGCCGGACGGCTGTCCGACCTGGGCATCCGTACGTTCCAGGTGTCGCTGGACGGGCCCGCGCACTGTCACGACCACACGCGGCTGCGCGCGGACGGCAGAGGGACGTTCGACCGCATCTGGGAGAATCTGCTGTCCATCCGGGACAGCAGCGTGGACGTTCGGGTGCTGCTGCGCATCCATGTGACGCCCGCCAATCTGCCGTCGATGCCGGCGTTCCTCCACCGGGTCAAGGACGTGTTCCTCGCCGATCAGCGGTTCGTCGTGGCCCTGAAGCGGGTGGCTCGCCTCGGCGGGCCCGGCGATGCGTCGATGGACGTGCTCGCCGGCGATGACGAGCGGCTCGCCGCCCTTCGCGAGATCGTTCGCGGGAGCCTGCCGGAACCGGTGACGTTCTGTTACGCCGCCCGCGCCAACTCGCTGATGGTCCGGGCGGACGGGCGCCTGGGCAAGTGCACGGTCGGCATGTCGGAGCCGCGCAACACGGTGGGGCGGCTGCGTCCCGACGGCACTCTCGACATCGACCAGCCGCGGTTCCGGCAGTGGCTACAGGGCTGGGAGACGGGTGACCAGGAGTCGACCCGCTGCCCTTACCGGGCGCTCGGCAGCCGGGGTCTGCCGGTGCTGCAGGTGGGCGAACGGCCTGGCGCGTAGGAGAGACCGGGTGGCGTGCGGGGTCACCAGGGGATGACGCCCTCGTCGTTGAAGAACGAGCCGGTCGGGCCGTCGTCGGGCAGGGTGGCGAGGCGGATCGCTGTGGCCGCGGCCTCCTGGGGAGGGCGCCCGTATCCGCCGGTGAAATCGGTCGCGACCAAGCCCGGGCAGGCGGCGTTGATCAGGATGTTCGTGCCGGCGAACTGTCTGGCGTACTGCACGGTGACGGCGTTGAGGTACGACTTCGTCGGCGCGTACGCTGCCATGATCGGGCCGACGTCGACGTTCGGGTCCGCCTGCCAGGTCACCGAGCCGACGGTGCTGGAGGCGTTGACGATGCGCGGCGACGCCGAGCGCCGCAGCAGCGGCAGCATCGCGTTGGTCACCCGGATGACACCGATGACGTTGGTCTCCATGACCTTCCGGACGACGTCGAGGTCGAGCGTGGTCGGATCCTGCACCCATCCCGGCCCCATCTCTCCGGAGATGCCGGCGTTGTTCACCAGGACGTCCAGGCGCCCGGCCTGGCGTTCGATCAGTTCCGCGGCTTCGGTGACGCTCTGGTCGTCGGTCACGTCCAACGGCACCCCGAACGCGTCCACCCCGGCGGCGCGCAGCTTCTCCACGGCGGACGCGCGCCGGGCCTCGTCGCGGGCTCCCACGCCCACGCGGTGGCCGAGGGCGCCCAGCCCGGCCGCGATCTCGTACCCGACGCCCTTGTTCGCGCCGGTGACCAGCGCAATCTTCGTTTCGCTCATGCCGTCGATGGTCCCTCGCGGACGAGCGGTGCGGCCAACACCGATAAGGTGCCCTGTCATACCCGGTAGGTATCACACGTATTCTGTGGCCATGGATGCCTTGGAGATGCGCGAGTTGAGGTACTTCATGGCCGTCGCCGAAGAGCTACACTTCGGCCGGGCCGCCGAGCGCCTCGGCATGGCCCAGCCGCCGCTGTCGCGGGCGATCCAGCAGCTCGAACGGCGCCTCGGCGTCTCCCTGCTGAACCGTAACCGCCGCGGCGTCGCTCTGACCGGCGCCGGAGAGGTGCTGCTGCACGAGGGCCGCGCGGCTCTCGACGCGACCACCGCCGCCGTTCGCCGCACCCGTCGCGCCGGTGGCGCCGACAGTCCGGGCGGCCCCCGCAACCGCCTGGTGCTGGCGGTGAAGGCCGCCGCGTCACATGAGTTTCTGCAGAAGCTCCTCGACGCCTACGCGGCCGAGCCCGACGCCGCCGAGATCGAGGTGGTGCCGAGCGGCACGTGCGAGGAGGAGGCGATGCTGCGCGACGGCCGCGCCGACGTGGCGCTCATGCACACGCCGTACAACTCCCTCGCCGGGTTCGACAGCGAGGAGCTGATGACGGAGGGGCAGATCGCGATCCTGCCCGCCGGGCACCCCCTCGCCGCGCACAGGACGTTGACCCTGGCCGACGTCGGCGACGTCCCCGATCTTCCGCTCGCCCGCTGGCCCCGCAACGGCACGTATCCGCCCGGCCCCGGCCCGGAGATCCGCGACCAGACGCAGCTGGCCCAGCTGATCGCCCTCGGACGCACCATGGCCGTCTTCCCCGAATCCGCCCGCGCCTGGCTGTGGGCCGAGCACACCGCCGTCCCCCTGACCGACGCGCACCCCATCGTCACCCACATCGTCTGGCCCGCGCACAGCCGCTCCCTCGCCCTGGCCGGGCTGATCCGTACGGCCACGCGTCTGTGAAGATCTGAGGTGCGCCGCTCAGCGGCGAGCGGTCCGACGGGTGAGTACGTGGGCGGACCGCACGGTGGTCATGCCCTTCCCGGCCATTGGAGGGCCTCGACGGTGATCGGGTGGCCGGGGAGCCCGCCGTTCGCGGTCGCCCGCAGGCCGTCGAGCATGATGGCGACGGTGCGCTCGGCCGCGAACGGGCCCAGCGCTTCGGCGACCGGCGACTGGCGCAGGATCAGCAGCAACAGGACCGCCATGTCCCCGGTGCCGATGTCCGTGCGCATCGTCCCCTCCGCCTGCGCGGTCGTGACCATATGGGAGATCTCGACCATCAACCTGTTCCGGATCTCACCGATCTCCGGGTCGGCTTGCAGGATGCCCTGGACCCACGTGGAGTTCCAGGCGAGGAGAAAGCTCACCTGGAGCTGGTGCGACCGGGCGATCAGCCGTTTCAGCGCGTCCCACCCCGTCGGCTCTTCGGCTCGGGCGGCACGCGCGTCCTGGAGCACCTGGGCGAAGCTCTCCTTGGCGACCGCCCGAATGAGCGACTCCCGGTCCGGAAAGCGCCGGTAGAGCGTGCCGACGCCGACTCCGGCGGTACGCGCGATCTCCTCCATCGGGGCGTCGGCGCCTCTGGCGACGAACATCTCGCGAGCGGCGGCGATGATCTGGTCCCGGTTGCGCCGGGCGTCGGCCCTCATCCGGATTTCTGGGTCAGCCGTCATCCTGTTCCTCTTTCTTCACCAGAAGGTATCTGTCGACATAGGTGGACGACAAACCTCCGGTTATGTACTGTGAACGCATCCGGAAGGTTTTCTTCCGGATGCGCTGCCGTCTAGATCGGATGGAGCCATGACCACACACCTGCCCATCACGCGCAGTTGCCCCTACGCGCCCCCGGAGGAGCACCGGCGACTGCGGGAGGAGGCGCCGATCTCGCGCGTGACCCTGCCCAGCGGCATGACCGTGTGGGCGATGACGCGGCTTGAGGACATCCGCGCGATGCTGACCGACCCGAGGTTCAGCTCCAACCGGCAACATCCGAACTTCCCGCGGCTCCTCGCCGGACAGAGCCCGATTCCGAAGGATTTCAAGGCGTCCATCGTCGGCATGGACCCGCCCGAGCACGGCCCGGCACGTCGTGCGGTCGTCGGTGAGTTCACCGTCAGGCGGCTGGCCGCGCTGCGTCCGCGCGTCCGGGAGATCGTCGATGAGCACCTCGACGCGATGCTCGCCGGACCGCGCCCCGTGGACCTGGTCAAAGCGCTGTCCCTGCCGGTGCCGTCCCTGGTCATCTGTGAGCTGCTCGGCGTCCCCTACGCCGACCACGACTTCTTCCAGGTCCGATCGTCACAGCTGCTGAGCCGGACGATCCCGCAGGAAGAGCGCATGCGGGCCTTCGCCGAGCTGCTCGGATACCTCGACGACCTGATCGCGGCCAGAGAGAAGGAGCCGGCCGACGACCTGCTCAGTCGCCAGCTCGCCAAACAGGATGACCGCGAGGCGGTGAAGAGCCTGGCGCTCCTGCTGCTCGTCGCCGGTCACGAGACCACCGCGAACATGATCTCGCTGGGCACGATGGCCCTGCTCGAACGGCCCGAGGACATCCGCAAGATCCTGGACGACCCGGCGAGAACACCGGCTGCCGTCGATGAGCTGTTGCGTTACTTCACCATCGCCGAATACGTGACCTCCCGCGTCGCGCTCGCCGACGTCGAGCTCGGCGGCGTGACGATCCACGCCGGCGAGGCCGTGGTGACGCTGGGCAACATGGCGAACCGGGACCCCGAGGCGTTCGACCGGCCGGACGAGCTGGACATCGAACGCGGCGCGCGCAACCACCTCGCGTTCGGTTTCGGGGCGCACCAGTGCCTGGGCCAGAACCTCGCGCGGATGGAGCTGGAGATCGTGTTCGACACGCTGTTCCGCAGGATCCCGGACCTCCGCCCGGCCGTGCCGCTCGACACGCTGCCGTACAAGAACGACGCGAACATCTACGGCATCCACGAATTCCCGGTCACCTGGTAGGAAGACGCGGCACACCCGCGGTGGGAGGCCGTTCTCAGGTCGCGGCGGGTTCGTCCGATGTGGGCGGGTCCGCCGGGGTGCGGGCGAGCGCGACGATCCGTTCCAGCGCCGCCGCGTGCCGCTGGAAGGCCTGTCTCCCCGCGGGGGTGAGCTGCACGTACGTACGCCGCGCCCGCTTGTCCTGGTCTTTGCGTACGGTGACGTACCCGGCGGCGGCCAGGGCGGAGATCTGCTTGGACAGCGCCGAGTCGCTGGTGCCGATCGTGTCCCTGATGAGGCGGAAGTCGACCTGGTCGGCCGGGACCAGCAGCGCGACGACGGACAGCCTCGCGGGGACGTGCAGGAACTCGTCGAAGAGCGGATCCATCAGCCGCGCCTGCCATCCCGCTGGATGACCGCCCTGAGGGCGCGGCGCACCAGGGGCACGATCGCGATGTACACCACCGCCGTCACGGCGGCGGCGACGACCGCCTGCGACGGGAATCCGTACGCCGGCACGCCGAACAGGGCGAAGGCGCCGATCCGGGACACGAAGAAGACCAGCAGGAGAACGATCGTCAACGCCACGTAGATTCCCGCCTCCTGACCAGTGGGCTTCCGGCGGACGGAGGCCCAGTGCGCGTACCCGATTCCGATGCCCGCGTACAGTCCCCATCCGAGCAGGGTGCCGACGGTCAACCACGGGCGGGGGAGGTCGGCCGCGGCGAACCCGGCGAAGATCCCGAGGCTCGAAATGATCACGTAGGGCAGTGGGAACACCTGGCGGGCGATCTCTTCGCGCGTCCTGTCCTGAAGGCGGCGGATGCTGTCGAGCGAGGCTTGGGCGTCCTGAGGATTCATGGGCCATCCCTGAGGGTCGACTACTTTCCTATAAGGAAAGTAGCAACTACTTTCCCCATAGGCAAGTGGTCGGTGTCCGCGTCCGCACGATCAGGCACCCACGTCAGGGCGTCACGACCGACAGGTCCCCGGAGTCGCTGGACAGGTCGATCGAGCTCGCCGCCGAGGAGTCGGCGACGGCCTTGATGTCCTTGGCCCCGGAGTCCGTCTCGGTCACGATGTCGTACGGCCCCTGCGGCAGGTGGACCACGGTCTCGCCCGAATCCGTGGACGTGGTGACCTTGTCGGGCCGCCCGGTGAAGGCCAGGGTCATGTCGCCCGAATCGGTCTTCGTGACGACCTGCTTGCCCGTCAGCCCGCTCGTCTCGATGGCTCCGGAGTCGGACGTGACTTCCAGGTTGCCGGACAGGTCCTTCAGCGTCAGGTTTCCCGAGTCGGAGGTCGCCTGGACGCGGAGTCCCTTGGGCACCTCGACCTGGTAGCTCACGTCGCAGGACGTGCCGATGGCGCCCCACCCCCAGGTGTTGGGACAGGTGAACGCCAACTCCAGGGTGTCGCCCCGTACCTCGTGGCTGGTTTCCGGTCTGCTCTTGTGCCAGGTCAGCCGCTCGGTCACGCGGATGCCCTGGCGGTCGGACTCGACCACCTCCACGGACCCGGAGTCGGTCTCGACGTGCAGCGCCGCCACCTTGCCGGTGACGTCGTACGACACCGTGTCCTCCTGGGCCGGCCCGCTGCCGCCGCACCCGGTCACCAGCGCCGCGAGCCCGAGAAGACCCGCGATCATCGCCGTTCTCTTCATCTTCATCAGCGCTCACTTCCGGAGGGTCACGTCAGAACCGCCTGGCCACCTGCGGCAGAGCTTCACAGCTCATGGGGATAACCCTAGAAGCACAGGCCGGCTGCGACATTGCGGCTGGCATGTCACTTGCTGGTGGTGTCCGCCCCCGCAGCCAGGTGCCGTGACCCCGGCGTGGCGTTGTCACAGATCGGCCTGTCGCCCTGTCTGTTCAGAAGGAATGCTGCGAAACGACAGGAGGCGAGACCGTGCGGATCCGGGTCCCGATGGTGGCTCGTGCGATCGATGAGCCACACCGTGCTGCGAGTCAGCTTGAGCTACTGTTCGATCTCACCTTCGTGATCGCGGTCGCGGCCATCACCGCGCAGTTCGCGCACGGCATCGCCGATGGTCATGGCCTGGCCGGGCTGGTGCCGTTCCTGCAGGTGTTCTTCGCGATCTGGTGGGCGTGGATGAACTTCACCTGGTTCGCCTCGTCCTACGACACCGATGATGTCGCCTACCGGCTGCTGACCTTGGTGCAGATGGCCGGGGTGCTGGTCCTCGCCGCGGGGGTGCCCGCCGCGGCCGACCACTCCGACTACGGGATCGTCACCCTGGGCTACGTCATCATGCGGAGCGGGCTCGTCGTCCAGTGGCTGCGGGCCGGTCGCGAAGACCCGGCCGGTCGCCGCACCGCGCTGCGCTACGCCGCCGGCATCACCATCGCGCAGCTGGGATGGGTTCTTCGCTACTTCCTCGTGGACACCGGCGTCCTGCCCGCGTCGTTCGGCCTGCCGCTCTTCCTCTGCCTGGTCGTCCTGGAGTTGGCGGTGCCCCGGTGGGCGGAGCGGGTGCGGACCACCAACTGGCACCCGCACCACATCGCCGAGCGCTACGGCCTGTTCACGATCATTGTGCTCGGCGAGAGCGTGCTGGCCGCGAGCCGGGGAGTCGAAGGAGCGCTCGAAGCGGACCGGATCGGCGGTCCGTTCGTCGTCATCGCCGTCTGCTCTCTCGTCCTGCTGTTCGCTCTTTGGTGGCTCTACTTCCTCATCGAGGCGGGGGAAGCTCTCCATGCTCGCCGTGATCGGTCCTACCTGTGGGGGTACGGCCACTACGGCATCTTCGCGGCCCTGGCGGCCCTCGGCGCCGGGCTCGAAGTGGCGGTGGAGCAGACCGGGCACGCCGTGGCGGCATCACCGGTGGCCCTCGGCTATGCCGTCGCCATCCCGGCCGGTGCGTATCTCGCCCTGCTGTGGGCGGGTCACGCGCTGATCGCCCCAGAGCCGGTCATCCGTCCCGCCGCGGTGCTGGGCTGCGTCGCCGTCATTCTGTCGGTACCTCTGGCGGCGTCCCGGATCGGCCTGGCCGCCGTGGTCGCGGCGATCACGGCGAGCTGCGTCCTGCTGCTCGCCGTCACGATCATGACCGCGGCCCACGGCCAGGGGAGACCGCGGTGAGTTTGGCCGGGTTCATCATCCACAGCACCTGGTCGATGCCCTGCTCCGAGGCGTTGACCGTGAGAACCGCGAACACCTGTCCGTCGCGGCTCAGCACCGCGGCGGTCTGGCCGTTCGTGCTCGCCCACGTCACCTCGACGCCGGCCCAGAAGTGGCCGGCGAACGCCCTGACGTACTTCGCCACCCGCGACGCCCCCGCCACGGGGACGCGAGAGGCGCGTACGACGCCGCCGCCGTCGGAGTAGCTGGTCACGTCCGCGGTGAAGAGCTCCTCCAGCGCGGTCAGGTCGCCGGAGCGGGCGGCGGCGACGAAGGCCGTCAGCAGCCTGCGCTGTTCGGCTCCCGTCACGGGGGCGCGACGCTCGGCGAGCACCCGCTTGCGGGCCCTGCTGACCTGCTGGCGTACGGCCGCCTCGTTGAGCCGGACGATGTCGGCGATCTGCCGGTAGGGGTAGTCGAACGCCTCCCGCAGCACGTACGCCGCCCGTTCGGTGGGCGAGAGCCGCTCCAGGAGCAGCAGCACCGCGAACTCCAGGGCCTCGCCGCGCTCCGCGCCGAGGTAGGGGTCCGCGCCGGTGTCGACGGGTTCGGGCAGCCAGGGCCCGACGTACGTCTCGTGGCGCGCGCGGGCGGACCGGGCGGCGTTGATCGCCAGCCGCGTGGTCACCGTCACCAGGAACGCGGTCGGGCTGTCCACAGTGACGCGGTCGTAGGCCTGCCAGCGCAGCCAGACGTCCTGCACCAGATCCTCGGCTTCGGCCGCGCTGCCCAGCATCCGGTAGGCGATGCCGAACAGGCGCCGCCGCACACCGGTGAACACCGCCGCGGCCTCTTCGAGATCTCCCGGTCCGCCGGAATCGCTCGTCACCGTATCCGTCACTGTCAACCCCCTGTCCCGGCGGTGGCCCACCCTGGACTGTTCCTGCCTACCGCTTGAGGAGCGACGACAGGTCAGTGTCAAGGTACCGTCCAGGAGGATTTCCGCCGAAGCCAGGCATGGCGGCGGGAGGGTCAGCCCTGGATGGACTTGGTCTCGAGGTACTCTTCCAGGCCGTGCCGGCCGAACTCGCGGCCGTTGCCCGACTGCTTGTACCCGCCGAACGGGGCCAGGACGTTCCAGTGGGCACCGTTGACGTCCACCTGACCCGTACGCAGCCTGCGGGCGATCGCCATCGCGCGGTCGTGGCTGCCGAACACGGCGCCGGTGAGCCCGTACATCGTGCTGTTGGCGATCTCCACGGCCTGGTCGTCGCCGGTGTACGGGGTGATGGTCAGGACGGGGCCGAAGATCTCCTCCTGGGCGATCACCGCGTCCGGCGCGACGTCGGCGAAGATCGTCGGTCGTACGTAGGCCCCTTCGGGCAGCCCGCCGGGCCTCCCGGGGCCGCCGAAGACCAGCCGGGCGCCGTCGGCGAGGCCTCGCTCGATGTAGCCGTTGACACGCTGCCGGTGCTGCTCGGAGGCCATCGGGCCGAGGTGGACGGTTTCGTCCGTCGGGTCGCCGACGGTGTAGGCAGCGGCGGCGGCAACGGCCAGTTCGATCGCCTCGTCCTGCCGCGCGGCCGGCACCAGCATCCTCGGCCACGCGCCGCAGACCTGGCCGCCGTTGGTGAGGACCATGGCGACGCCACGCGTGACCGCCTCGGGAAAGTCGGCGTCGTCAAGGATGATGTTGGCGGACTTGCCGCCGAGCTCCAGCGTGACGCGCTTGACGGTCTCCGCGGCCGCGGCGGAGACCTGCCTGCCCGCGCGGGTGGAGCCGGTGAAGGACACCATGTCGATGCCGGGATGAGCCGCGATGGCCGCGCCGACGGTCGGGCCCGTGCCATGGACGACGTTGAACACCCCAGGGGGCAGCCCCGCCTCGGCCGCGACCTCGGCCAGGATCGCCGCCGTCAGAGGCGCGATCTCGGAGGGCTTGAACACCATGGTGTTGCCCGCCAGCAGAGCGGGCGCCAGCTTCGAGACGATCTGCTGAAGTGGGAAGTTCCATGGCGTGATGGCGCCGATGACGCCGATCGGCTCGCGTACCACCAGCGAGTTGCCGATCTGCTCGGTCCAGGCGAAGTCGGGGGCGAGCGCGGCGAAAGACGCCGCCACCGCGACCGGGAAGGCCACCTGCGCGGTGCGGGACAGAGTGATGGGAGCGCCCATCTCGCTGGTGATCGTGGCGGCGATCTCCTCGGTCCGGCCGCGCAGCCCGTCCGCGATACGGCCGACGACCTGCGCGCGTTCGGCGGGGTCGGTGGCGGCCCAGCCGGCGAAGGCCGCGTTCGCCGCGGCGACGGCGTGGTCGACGTCGACGGTGGTGCCGGCCGGCACCTGGGCGATGACCTCGCCGGTCGCCGGGTTCACCACATCGATCAGGAGAGCGGTTCCGGCGACGTGCCGGCCGCCGATCCAGTGCGTTGCTGTGTTCATGCGAGAACCGTGGCAGCCGGGCGAAGCCGGAGGAATGTTCTCCCGATCCGGGGAATCAGGCGGGGTCCGATCCCCGTTCCGCCTATCCAGGGACTGACAGAACATGGATACGCGGGGCCGACGCGTCGATACTCGAACCGTCGTCACTCGACACCGTCGTCGCGCAGAGGAGGGTCGACCATCGTGGACCGGGCACGACTCGCCGAATTCCTGCGCCGCCGCCGGGAGGCGTTGCAGCCCGAGGACGTGGGGCTTCCTCGTGGCGGGCGGCGGCGTACGGACGGGCTGCGGCGCGAGGAGGTCGCCGTACTGTCCGACATGTCGGTCGACTACTACAGCAGACTTGAGCAGCGACGCGGTCCGCACCCGTCCGAGCAGATGCTCGCCGCCCTCGCGGGTGGCCTGCGCTTGTCTCTGGAGGATCGCGATCACCTGTTCCGTCTCGCGGGTTACGCCATCCCGCAGCGAACCCTGCGCGCCGATCACATCAACCCGGGCATGATGCGCATTTTCGACGGCCTTGAGGACGCCGCCGCCCAGGTGGTGAACTACCTCGGAGAGACGCTGAAGCAGACCCGGCTGTCGAAGGCGCTGCTCGGCGACGAGACAGTACGCACCGGGATGGCCCGCAGCACGCACTACCGATGGTTCACCGACCCCACCGCGCGGTCGATCCACCCCGAGGACGACCACGCGTCGCACAGCAACCTGCTCGCCGCGAATCTGCACGACCTGTACACCCGCGACCGTAAGGACCCGCGCGTGGCGGCGATCGTCGACGCTCTGCTGGCGGAGAGCGCCGAGTTCGCCGCGCTGTGGCGCGAGCATCCGGTCAGCCGCCTGTACTGCCCGCCCAAGCGCGTCCAGCACCCGCAGCTCGGCCTGCTCGAACTGCACTGCCAGACGCTGATCGACCCCGATCAGTCCCAGATGCTCGTCGTCTACACCGCGCCGTCCGGTAGTGAGAGCTACGACAAGCTGCGCCTGCTGTCCGTGATCGGCGACCAGCGCGTCTGACAGGCCGGGATGTCACAGGTCATCCAGGTCCAGCGATAGAGGGAAATCTCGCGGCAACTGTCACAACTTCGAAAGCTGCCCTGTCTTAGCTGATGACCGGCCGGCACACGGGTGCCCCGGCGAAAAGAGAGGGAACGGCCCATGAAGATCGTCGTAATCGGCGGAACCGGCCTCATCGGATCGAAGACGGTGGCGAAACTGGGCGAGCACGGTCACGAAGCGGTGGCGGCGTCGCCGAATACCGGCGTCAACACCATCACCGGCGAAGGGCTGGCCGAGGTGATGACCGGCGCGCAGGTGGTGATCGATGTCTCCAACTCCCCGTCGTTCGAGGACAAGGCGGTGCTGAAGTTCTTCGAGACCTCCACCCGCAACCTGCTCGCCGCGGAGACGGAGGCCGGCGTCGGGCACCACGTCGCCGTGTCGATCGTGGGTACGGAACGGATGCCCGAGAACGGCTACTTCCGGGCGAAGATCGCCCAGGAGCAGCTGATCGAGAAATCAGGGATCCCGTTCTCGCTCGTGCACGCGACCCAGTTCTTCGAGTTCGTCCGGGGCATCGCCGACACGTCCACGGACGACGCCACGGTACGGATCGCGCCCGTGCTCTTCCAGCCCATGGCCGGCGACGACGTGGCGCAGGCGGTCTGCAGGGTCTCCGTCGGCTCACCGCTGAACGGCAGGACCGAGATCGCCGGGCCTGAGCAGTTCCGGATGGACGAGTTCTTCCGCGACGCGCTGGCCGGCTGGGGCGACCCGCGCCAGGTGGTCACCGACGTGCACGCGCGCTACTTCGGCAGCGAGCTGAGCGAGCGGTCGTTGGTGCCGGGCGACGGCGCCACCCTCGGCAAGATCCGCTACCGCGACTGGGCCGCCCAGAACGCCGCCGGGAAGTAACACCTCCACGAAAGGTACATCCCATGTCCGACACCAGATCGACCGCATGGCAGACCGCGCTGACCACGCTGCAGGAGGTCGAACCTCCGTTCATCCCGCAGGGCGCGCACGCGATGACCGTGGTGATCGAGTACCCGCCCGGCGACCCCGGCACCCCGCCGCACCGGCACTCCGGCCCGGCTTTCGGGTTCGTCCTGGAAGGCGAGATCCTGCTGGAGATCGAGGGTGAACCGGCGCGGGTGCTGCACGCCGGGGAGGCGTTCTGGGAGCCGGGCGGCGACGTCATCCACTACCAGGACGGCAACAACCGCGACGACATCCCGCTGCGGTTCACCGTCACGATGCTGTGCGAGCCGGGCAAGCCGATGCTCACGCTGGTGGACGAGGAAGAGCTCGCCCAGCGCCAGGACCGCCGCGCCCCGCGCCCGGCTTGAGCCCCAAGGAGGGAAAGATGACTGCTCCGAACGGTGAGAACGAGCTTCTGTACGAGCTCCAGGCCGAGGTCGAGGTCGAACTGATCCACGCCGAGGAGAGCCGTCCGGAGCAGGAGTTCGACCTGCCGGTCACCGAGTGGCTGTTCGATCCAACGGACGTCGAGCGTGAGCAGATCGGCCTGCGCGGGCTGCTCGACGCGGTCGAGGTGCTGGAGGGCCACTCACGCCCAGGGGAGCACGGTGCGTGACATGTCCGTGAGTCACCGAGAACCGCTGGGAACCATCGCCGGAGCGCCACCGATCGACACGCTCGACAGCCTTCGTGAGCACCTGCAGTGGGCGATCGAGCTGGAACACGCGACCTTGCCGCCGTACCTGTGCGCCCTGTACTCGCTGGACCCGGAGCGCAACCCGGAAGCCGTCGACGTGGTGGGCAGCGTCTTCGCCGAGGAGATGCTGCACCTGGCACTGGCGGCGAACCTGCTCAACGCCGTCGGCGGCCGGCCCCAGCTGGACACGCCGCAGATGCTCCCGCCGCATCCCCGGCCGCTGCCGCACGGCTCCCTGGAGCTGTCCTTGGTCCCCTTCGGGCCGGAAGCGCTGGAGATGTTCCTGCGGATCGAGCAGCCGGCGCCGCCCGGCGCCGTGGCGGAGGGCCACCACTACGAGACGATCGGGCAGTTCTACGCCGCGATCGAACAAGGGCTGCGCCTCCTGTGCGACCGGCTCGGCGAGCAGGCGGTCTTCCACGGCGACCCGGCCCGCCAGGTGAGCGCCGCCCACTTCCGCCACACCGCCGGACGGCTGGTCGTGGTCGACGGCCTGGACTCCGCGCTGGCGGCGCTGGAAGAGATCGTCGAGCAGGGCGAGGGCACCTCCCGTGGCGAAGTCTGGGACGGCGACCAGGACATCTTCCACCCGGAACGGGACGAGGTCGCGCATTACTACCGCTTCCAGGAGCTCAAGCTCGGCCGGCGCTACCAGCGTGGCGACACCCCGGAGTCCGGGCCCACCGGCGACAAGATGTCCGTGGACCTGGCCGGCGTGCATCCGATGCGGCCCAACCAGCGCCTGTCCGACCACGCTCCCGGCAGCGCGATCCGAACGGCCCAGGAGGAGTTCAACCACACTTACTGCGCCGTCCTGCACCTGCTGGAGCAGGCGTTCAACGGCAGCCCGAAGCTGCTCGCGGTCGCCACCGGCACCATGTACGCGCTCAAGGCGCAGGCCCAGGCCCTGATGCGGATGCCCGACGTGGGCGGCACCACGGCCGGTCTCACCTTCGACTACGTCGCACCGGAACAACGCCAGTGGGCCGTGGGCGACGACCGGCAGCGGATCGTCGTGCTCCGGGACGGACCGTACGTCGTGTACGGCGGCGTCCCGCTCCGGCGTAAACGCAAGATCGTCTCTGCCGAGAACAACGCGCTGACCTGGAAGACCGGCGATCCGCTGGAGACCGAGGACACCTACGCGCTGTGCCGCTGCGGCCACTCGGGCAACAAGCCGCTGTGCGACGGCACCCACCGGGAGATCGGCTTCCACGAAGACGACGCCGCACCCGTACGGGCCTAGCTCGAATACCGGACAAGGCGCGGATGAACATGCATACGGAGTCCCTGGAAAAGGTGGGACCGTCAGTTCCAGTTGTCGATCTTGACGTCGTCCGGGTCCGGCGCGCCCTTCCCGGTTTCGATCAGCGACTTCAGGCTCATCAGGAAGACCGCCCACTTGGTGCTGCAGTGGTGCATGAACTCCACCGGCTCCTTCCAGCCCGCGTGCTTGAACAGCACGATGGCGTAGTCGTCGGCGTGGGCGAGGTCCCAGGACACGTGCGTGCCGATCCACTCCTCCGGTCCGTCGATCACCTCCCACAGCACGCGCTTGCCCGGGTCGAGCTCCAGGACCTTCATGTCGAACCCACCGGCCCCGAACCGGAACCGCAGCACGCCGCCGAGGTCGTTCCCCTCGCCCTTCGTGTCGGTCGTCCACCAACCGGCGAGCCCCTCGGCGGTGGTCAAGGCCGTGTAGACCTCGGACACCGATGACTTGATGCCCACTCTGTGCAGGATGTCCACCATGGTCGATTCCTCTTTCCTGTCTGCTTTCACTGGTCTTCGCCGCGCTGGATCGTCTCGGCGATCCGCTTGATGCGCCGGAGCCTGGCGTCCCATGTCGCCCCCACCGAGGACAACTGAGCCACCGCACGGGCGAGCTGCGCCTCGTCCACCCGGTATCTCCTCTCCCGTCCCGCAGGGGACGCGTGCACCAGGCCGACGCGGTCGAGCACGCCGAGATGTTTCGCGATGGCCTGCCGGGTCACGGGCAGTTGCTCGCTGAGGCTGGTGGCGGTGCCGTTTCCGCCTGTCAGGAGCAGGTCGAGGATCCGCCGGCGCGTCGGGTCCCCGACCGCGGACCACAGGTCGTCGTCGACGGCGGTGCTCATGACGTCGCGACCAGCCGCGCGAGGTAGTCCCCCAGGCGGGGCACGAAGGTGTCCCAGCCGGCGACGTGCTCGCGGTACTGCTCCTCCAGCTTGGCGGCCGCCCAGCCCATCTCCCGGAACCCGGTCTCGACGAGCCGGATCCTGGTGCCCGTACCCGAGGGAGTGAGCTCGAAGGTGATCAGCAGGGAGTCGGCGGAGTCGTCGACTTTGCCATCGGGATAGCACCAGCGGAACGCGAACAGCCGAGGCGGTTCGGCCTTGACCACGGTGATCGGGACGACCTCGGCCCGGTCGCCCCAGACGAGCTCACCGACGGCGCCGGGAGTCGCCTCGACGTCGGCGTCGTCGGTCCACCACTGCGAGATGTGCTCAGGGCGGCTGACGACTTCGAAGACCACCTCGGGTGAGGCGTCGACGTGGATCTCGCGTTCGATGCTGCCGTACTCCATCGCTCTTCACTCCTTGGCAACGCGCAACGTTCGGTTGCACGTCACGCTACCGCGCGACCCGCCCATGCGCAACCATCGGTTGCATTCGAGGCGCACCCGGGAGAGATCGTTTTACGACGTGCCCGGGGCGGGGTGCAGGTCGGCCAGCAGGGCGTCCCTGGCGGTCACTGCGGCCTCCTCGGCCGTGGTGATCGCCGCCAGGATGGCGGCGGCCAGGTTCGTCGCGTCCAGCCGTCGCCTGCTGCGCGGCGAGATCTCCAGCCGGGTGAGCGTGCCGAGCGCGTCGGTGACGGCCACGATGCCGCCCTCGTCGGCCCGGCCGGAGAACTCGGCGGCACTCCACGCCTCCACCCTCGCCTCCGCCCGCTCGGCGGCGGCGATCAGCGCCTCCAGCCGCGCCTGCGCCTCCTCCATCGCTCACTCACCTCTCAGCACGTTGCGGATGTGGCCCTCCAGCGGGTCGGCGGCACTCGTCGTGCCGGTCAGACCCTGGACGACCTCCTCCAGCCGCTCCCCCATCGTCAGGTGGGCCGCGACGATCGCCGCCTGGACGGCCTGGGCGAGCTGGACATGGTCGAGGTTACGCAGGCCGCGCGGATCGATGGACAACTGACGCAGGCGGCCGGTGCCGGACACCTCGACGCGGACGACCTCGGCCGGGTCGGCGCCCGTCAGCCGCTGCTCCTCCAAATCCCCCAGCGCCTCGGCCAGGGTGCGGGACCAGCCGTCCGCCTCGCGCAGCAGTCCCGTGAGGTCGTCCGGCCGGCCCTCGGCGAACGACTCGACGTGCCTCATGAGGCGCCCTTGGACGCGGAGACCCAGTATTCCTTCAGCCGGAGGGGATCCGCGATCGCGGGAATCAGGTTGAGGTCGCGTGCTCCCAGGTCCGGGCTGCCGCTCTTGTAGAAGGCGCCCCTCAGGCCGTTGAGCTTGAGTTCGAGCTTGTTGAGGTCGCCTTCGTAGGAGTTGTACACGTCGGCGAACTGCTTGACCAGGTTTCCGGCCGCGCTCATGAACAGGCCCACCTGGGTCATCAGGGCGACCTTGCCGACCGGGTGCGCGCTCAGCGCGGCGACGGTGCGCAGCATGGGGGCCGAGGTGGCATAGAGCCCGAACACCGACAGGTCGTACTCCAGCACCTCCTTGTACTGGCTGTGCATGGCGCCGCTCATCTCGCCGGACACCTTGTCGAGCTGGCTGTACAGGCCGTTGACGTTGAAGCGGACGTACTGCTGGAGCGTCTGCACCGCCTGGCCCTTCCAGTTGGGGGAGATGTCGTCGAAGAAGGACCGCCACAGGTCGGACCGGCTGCCTTCCAGCATCCCGGCCAGGTCCTTCCACTGCTCGCGCCGATCGTAGAAGAGGAAGGGGTTGCCCAGGTTGAGGGTGGCCGCCACGTCCAGCGCGAGCGCGGCGACGCCGAGCCCGGAGATCGCCATCGCGCCCCTGGTGGTCTGGCGCAGCGGGTTCAGCTCCGAGATCAGCCGCTTGAAGAAGCCGGGGTCGGTACGCACCGGTGGGGCGACGTTGACGGTCCGCTGCACGGCGCCTCTGGCGTTGGCGATGTGGAGCTGCCCGCCGGCGGCGGTGGGCGTGCTCTGACCTGGGACGATCAGCTTCGGCGGGTCAGCCATCGCGCGTTTCTCCTCACTTGACGGTGCTGGACCGCTCGGCCGCGACGTAGTTGTCGGCGGCCCTGAAGACCTTGCCGCTGTCGGTACGCAGCACCTCGGTGAGAATGCCCGCGCTGTCCCGCCAGGTGTCGGCGATGATGTTGAACCGGTTGACGAACATCAGGCCGACGATGGGGATGCCCGCCATCGGGGCCAGGTTCCAGCCCTCGAAGCGGGGCGTCCACTGCTTGACGGTGTCCACGCCGGTGGCCGAGTCGTCCATGGTGCCAGCGAATTTCCGTACATATCCCGCCTCGACCTCATACCCGCCCGGGGCGCCGCCTGCGGAACCGCCGGCGTCCGGCGCTGGTGGAGGCGTTCGTACGGCCACCGCCGGCTGCGCGCGCAGGCCGGGTGGGAGGCAGGCGGGCGGCGGGCACGCGGGGGTGTGCGGGCACGGGCTCACCAGCGACGGCGTGCTGGCCGGGTAGGACTGATCATCGGTCGACACGCGCTCTTTTCTATACCAATGACCGGTTCAACCGACCGCCATCCGTGACCCGTTCCAGCGGTCAACGACGAATGTTCAGCCGCAGGTCACCCCTGCGCCACCTGCTTGTTGATCTTCGCCACCGGCCGGGGTTCTCTCCACCATGACGGCGAACCCGTCGAGGTGGCGGGCCAGGCTGTACTCGAACAGTCCGTCCAGGTCCGACACCGTCTCCTCGGCGATCGTGGCCAGCAACGGGAATCGTCCGCTGCCGAGGAGTTCGTCGGCCCGCGTCCGCTGGGCGAGCCACCACCGGGTGAGCGTCACACCGGTCTCCTGCTCCGCTTCCACCTCGTCGGCCATGGACAGGGCGACGGTGATGACCAGTGCGTGCAGCGTGAGCGCCTCTCGAATCCGGGTCGCCATGGGCAGCCCGAGCCCGTCGAGCGCGCGCAGGGTCCACTCGGTGTGGGCCATCATGTTGGGCACCAGCAACGGGCGGGTGAACGAGACGGCCCTGGGCAGCCAGAGGTGCCGCCGTACCAGCTCCCACTGCCGGCGGGAGATCAGCTCGAGCTTCGGCCGCCAACCCGGCGGCCCGGGGACGGGCAGCTCGGGCTCGCCGAAGACCTCGTCGACCATCTGCGTCACAAGCTCGTCCTTGTTCGCCACATGCCGGTACAGCGACATGGGACCGACGCCGAGCTCGGCCGCGAGCCGCCGCATGGACACGGCGGCGAGACCCTCGGCGTCGGCGATCGCGATGGCGGTGCGGAGCATGTGCTCGCGATCCAGGGCCTGCCTGAGGGCGCCGCCGACCGGCTGCGGGCGGACCGCGCGTGGGCCGACCGGTTGCGGCCGGCTCGCGCGTGGGTCGACCGGCTGCGGCCGGCTCGTGCGTGGGCTGACCACGGTGCCGGAGCCGACCTTCGCCTCGACCAGCCCTTCGTCGCGGAGGGTCGCCACCACCTTGGTCGCCGTGGCGACGGCGACGCCCCACCGCTGCGCGATCTGCCGGATGGAGGGCATGCGATCACCTGGCCGCAGGTCGCCGGCCAGGATCCGGGCCCGGAGCTCCGTGACGATCCGCTGATATGGCGGATCCGGCCGTTGCGCTGACGACGGCATGGGAGCCTCCCGATTCGCTGGTGCTGTGTCGATCACTTGCCCGCAAGTGTACTAGTCCGACTACTAGGACACTAGTGCACTTTCTGCACTAGAAATGCCGATATAACGCACTTTATGAAACGTGAGCCATACGCTGTACGCATGACACCAGATACGCCGTACGCACAAGTTCGGCAGGCGGGTGACCCGGACCGGAAGGCGGTGCTGGACGTCCTCACCGAGGCGTTCATGAACGACCCCCTCGTCTGCTGGCTCTTCCCCGAGGCGAACGACCGAGGTCGTCTCCAGGCGCACTTCTACCGCCCGCTGCTCGCCCATCCCGCCGGCGAGACCTATCTGATCGGCCGGGACGACGGCGCCTCGGTGTGGCTGGCACTGGCCGCGGGCCAGGCACCCCATGACGAGCACCCGGACCCGCCCGAGACGGACTCGGTCTTCGGCGAGCACGGCACGCGGTTGCGGACGCTGGGACAGGCGCTCGCGCGACGGCACCCCGACCACGAACCACACCTCTACCTCCCCTGCATGGGAGTGGTCGGCGGGCGGCAGGGCGCCGGACTCGGCTCGGCGATGTTGCGGCACCGGCTGGCGCGCGCGGACACCGACGGGCTCGCCGCGTACCTGGAGGCGAGCTCGCCCCGGAGCCGCGCCCTCTACCTGCGGCACGGCTTCGAGGATCTCGGCGCACCGGTGCGCGTGGCCGACAGCCCGCCCCTGTGGCCGATGTGGCGCCGACCGCGCCGATGACCACCGACACACTCAAGGAGACAACGACGATGACATCGAACCTCACCACTGCTGATCGGCGACCGCCGACGCTGGTGCTCGTCCACGGCACCAACTCCTCCTCGGCCTGGGCCTCCGGGCTGATGCGGGAGCTCACCCTGCGCGGGCACCGGAGCGTGGCCGTCGACCTTCCGGGGCACGGCGACGAAGCGTTCTACCCTCGTGCGTACCAGGCCCCGCAGGACCTCAAGGCGCTGGCGACCGAGCCGTCGCCCCTTGCCAAGATCACCATCGACGACTACGTGGATCGCGTCGTGGACGTGGTCCACCGCGCCCGCCGCCACGGACCGGTGATCCTCGCCGGCGCCAGCCAGGGCGGCGTCTCCGTGAGCATGGTCGGCAACGCCATCCCCGACCTGCTCGAACGAGTCGTCTACGTCGCCGCGTACTGCTGCGTCGACCTGCCGAACATGGCCGCCTATCTCACCGCACCGGAGAACGCCGACAGCCTCCTCCCCCTGATCGAGGCGGTGAAGGCCGCCGATCCGGCGATCCTGGGAGTGAACCGGGTCAACTGGCGCTCGGCCGACCCGGCCGTGTTCCACGCCGTCAAGGAGTGCCTCGCCGGCGACTTCACCGACGAGGCGGTGGGCCGGCTGCTCAACATGCTGGAGCCGGACGAGACCGCCGCCATCCCCGTCACCGAGGCCCGGGGCGAGGCGGCGACCTGGGGCCGGATCCCCCGGACGTACGTGCGCTTCACCCTCGACCGGCTGATTCCGCCGGCACTGCAGGACCGCTTCATCAACGAGGCCGACCGCCTCACGCCCGGCAACCCGACCGACGTACGCAGCGTCGCCGCCCCCCATGTCGGCCCCTTCGACCACCCCGACCTGGTGGACGTCTTCACCGACCTGCTCAGCCGCTGACATACGGCGACCGGCCTGCACCCTGACGAAAGTCGGGGGCGATCCATCCCGATCGTCCGCTGCGTGCCCCTTATACCGACTTCTAACGTTCGTCCCATGCGAATGAAGATCTTGGTGCGGATACGGAGGGTCACGGCAATCGGCGTGCTGCTCGCGATGGGGGCGGCACCGGCGAGCGCCCTGGCGGCGGCGCCGGTGGCCGGCGGGCTGAGCGCGAGCGCGGTCGACCACTACGTACGCGACTACATCGAGCGGACCCAGTTGCCCGGCGCCCTGGTCGCGGTCACCAAGGGCGACCAGGTCGTGCACGCCGCCGGTTACGGACACACGGCCGGTGGCCAGGCGATCACGAAGGACACGCCGATGCCGCTCGCCTCGATCTCCAAGTCGTTCACGGCCCTGGCGGTGCTGCGGCTCGCCGACCAGGGCACGATCGACCTGGACGCGCCCGTACAGAACTATCTGCCCGAGTTCACCATGGCCGACCAGCGCGCCGGGAAGATCACCGTACGGCAGCTGCTCCACCAGACCTCGGGGATGAGCGACCGGACGTTCCCCGAGTTGACGCTCCCCGCGCCGGACACGCTCAAGGACGCCGTCGCGATGCTGCGGACCGCCCCGCTCGCCACCGCGCCGGGCACCAAGATGATGTACCACAACCCCAACTACGCCGTCGCGGCGCGGCTGGTCGAGGTGGTGGCCGGGGTGCCGTTCGACGACCACCTGGCCGCCACCGTGTTCGGTCCGCTCGGTATGACGTCCACCAGGACCGTGAACACCACCATGGACGTCCCCGGCGCGGGCGAGGGTTACATCCGCGCGTACGGCCAGGTCATCAAGCGCTCCCACCCGAAGTGGTTCGTCAACGGCTCGTACGGCGTCATCAGCACCGCCGACGACATGACCAAGTGGCTGATCGCCCAGAACGGCGCCGGCCACGTCTTCCCCCAGAAGACCGTCAAGACCGCCCAGACCTCGTCCGGCGTGGGCGGCAGCACCTACGGCATGGGCTGGACGACGGGGAAGACCCCCGGCGGAGCACCCCAGCT
Organism: Nonomuraea glycinis; assembly: GCF_035920485.1. Lineage (GTDB taxonomy): Bacteria > Actinomycetota > Actinomycetes > Streptosporangiales > Streptosporangiaceae > Nonomuraea > Nonomuraea glycinis. The sequence goes on along the minus strand of NZ_CP109166.1, from coordinate 3,101,076 downwards.
CCGGCACACCGGCTGGCTGCTCACCCACAACTCCGCGCAAACCGTCCTGCCCACCGGCGGGTACGGCATCGCCGTCGTCACCAACACCGGGATGACCTCCGGTGACGACGCGGTCCTCATCACCGACGGCCTGATCGACCTCATCGAGGGCCGCCCCGACGCGGCCGCCGTCCCGTTCACCATGACCGCGGACCCCTGGCTGGCCGCTCTGACCCTGCTCAACCTCGGGCTCGGCTTCCTGGGCGTCTACCACGCCCGCCGCTGGGCCCGCCGCCGCACGGGCCACGCCACGTGGCGCCTGATCATACGACTTCTCCCCTACGCGCTGCCGGTCGCGCTCTTCGCCGGCCTCGCCGACCTGATCGGCCTGCTGATGGGCCGCGTGGGCACCCTGGACCAGATCACCTACATCTGGCTCGCCCTGTACTTCTGGACCGGCACCGCCGCCCTGGCCGCCGCCGCCACCGTCATCTCCCGCCTCGCCCACACCGTCCTCTCTCCCGCACCATCGCGCGACGGGTCATCACCCACCTCGGTACGCGGCGGCTAAGCGAGCAGGCCCGCGAAACGCTTTGCCCGGTCCGGACATTTCCACTTATGACATCAACTGTCGGAAGGAATTGTTGCGTGGGACCCCCCGATGCCAGGCTTCGTTTCGAAGAGATCTACCTGGCCCACTACCAGGCCATTTCCACCTACGTGACCCGCCGCGCCTCCGCACCGGACGAGATCGCGGACGTGATCGCCGAGACGTTCCTGACCGCCTGGCGGCGGCTCGCCGACATGCCCGCAGGTGACGAGGCCAGGCTGTGGCTGTACGGCGTGGCCAGACGCGTCTTGGCCAACCACCATCGCGCGGAGTCCCGGCGGAACGCCCTGGCGCTGCGCCTCAGGGAGGACCTGACCCAGTGGGCGGAATCCGTCATCGAGCAGCCGCACAGCGAGGCCAGGGAGGCGTTCTCGCGGCTGTCGGACGACGACAGGGAGCTGCTGTCGCTGGTCGGCTGGGAGGGCCTGGGCACCGCCGAGATCTCGAAGGTGCTGGGGTGCTCGCGCGGCGCCGTACGCATCCGCCTGCACCGCGCACGCAAGCGGCTCGCCGCCGAGCTCGCCGCCGCCGAGCTGGATCTCACCAGGTACGGAGCCCGTGCCGTCGCCCTTGCCGAGGAGAGCACATGACCAACGACCTTGACCGCATCGTCACGGCCATCGCTCCCGACCCAGGCCCTGGCACGGTGCCGGGCGCACGGGACCTGATGAACGAGATCATGGACACCGAGCCCACGCCCCTTCTCACACCCGTCCACCGCCGCAGCAGGAGCCTCCGGATCGCGCTCCCCGCCATCGCACTGCTCGCCGCCACGGTGACCGTGCTGAGCTGGACGTCGGGGCTACCCGGCTTCAACCCCGAGCCGGTGGCCGCGCTGGACATCGAGCAGAAGGACGGCTACTACCTCGTCCAGGTGAAGGACATCCACGCCGATCCGGAGAACTACGAGGCGCAGCTCGAAGCGGTCGGCCTGGACATCTCGCTGCGTGTCATCCCGGCCACGCCGGGGCTCGTCGGCATGGTCCTGCCCACTGACGGCGGGCCGGTCGTCGATCAGATCAAGACGATCGATCGGCCCGGATCCTGTGACAAGGCCGGCGGTTGCCCGATCGGGATCAAGATTCCCGTGGGCTTCACCGGGTCGGCGTCCATCTCACTGGGGCGCGAAGCCAGGCCGGGCGAGGAGTATCAGTCCATCACCTCCATCTCCGCCCTCGGCGAGCCACTGCACTGCGTCCCGCACCTCAACAAGACCGTGGCCGAGGTGCGAGCGCTGCTCAAGGAGCGGGGCATCAGCATCCAGGAGTTCACCGTGGACGATCCCCGGCGCACGGACCCCCTGGATGGCGAGGTGATCTCCTCCGTCCCCGACTCCTGGTATGTCACCGGCGGCTCTCTCCTCATGCCCGGCAAGGCCACGATCGACGTCTTCTCCTCGCCGATGCCGTCCGACCAGGTGGAGAACGTGCGAAAGGCCACCGGCTGCCCCACCCTGTGACAGTCCGGGCCCGCATGTGGGGCGTCATCGGTGGCACGTCGGGAGGAGAGTCAGCTGGTTGTAAGTGATCCGCAAGGTCTCCAGGCTGAAATAAGTGCCATGACAAACCCGAATAAAACCGGCGCTTTCGCGCGCACAGGCCGCCGTATTGCCGCAGTCACCGTGATCGCCGTCGCATCCCTGGCCATCATCGGCAGCACGGCACAGGCCAAGCCCAAGGACGAGTACTACCCCTGCTGGGTCGAAGGCCACGGCTGGATGCACTGCAAGGACGTTGGCTAAAGGCCGTCATATTCCGCTCGGTGCAGGACTCGACATGGTGCGGCCGACCATGACGACCCGTCACCGCGCCCGAGTACAAGCGGACAGGCACGACCTACTTGGGTAGGTCGTGGCTGTCCGCCCCACCCTGTGACCATCCGGGCCCGCCCTCTTTCCGAGGTACGGCGAAGGCCTACGGTGCGGGGGTCGTGTTGTCGCCGACCGGGCCGGTGTAGACGAGCTTCGTGGACTCCGCGGGCACGATGATGTCGGCCACCTCCACCACCAGCTCCCCCGCGAAGTACGAGCGCTCGACGACCGTCACGATCGACCCCGCGCCGATGCTGAGCGTCCGCGCCTCGCTCGGTGACGCCGGGCGTGCCCACACCTCTTCGTCCCAGGCGTCCACCAGCACGCCGATGGCGGCCATGCGCTGCGTGACGCCCTGGCCCGCGTGCGGGCCGGCCTCCGGGAACGCGATCGGCGTGCCCTTCGTGATGCTCAACGGCTCCCAGCTCGTCGCGAGCATCCACGGGCCTTCGTCGTCAGAGGCGTACGTGTAGCCGGTACGCATCACGTCGTGGCGTCTGCCGTCCGGGGCGGGCAGGCCCAGGCGTTCACGTATCTCTGCGGGGGCCTGCATGGTGTCCGAGCAGTACTCCCAGGCGCCGCGCCGACCCTGCTCCTCCATCTGCCGAGCGAATGGCGAGCCGCCCTGCCGTTCCCGGAACCAGCTGCGCACCAGCCTGCGACGTTGCGTGCGCTCCCGTACGAACATGCCCGCACCTGGCCTGCTCGTCAAAAGGCCCTCGCGGACAAGCAGTTTCGAGGCTTCAGAGATCACGCCCAGCGCGGCGTCGTACTCGGTGGCCAGCTCGCGACGGGCAGGCAGGCGTGTCCCTGGTGGCAGGTCGCCCGAGACGATACGGGCTCGTAGGGCGGCAGCTATTCGTACATACAGCGGCTGATCCACCTGTACACCTTGACGGGCTACACATACAGCCAGCAAGCGGCTCAGCGGGCCCATGCCGTCGTCGCCAAGCATCTGCCGCATCGGGTTCACGACGCCGCTGATCTGGTGCGGGAGCTCTTCACATGCGCACTGGCGAAGTCCAGTCCCGCCGGGCACCTGAACCTGATCACCGTGGTACACCCGAACACTGCTCGCTTCGAGGTCCACTACTCCAGCGACCTGAACGCCCAAGACCCACTGACGGCACATCAGTCGGTTTCCGCGCTCGCCGACGCGAGCGGGCCGCGGCCGACCAGGAACGGCCGGATGATCTACGCCGAGCTGTGGGACTACGCACCATGAGCGACCACACCACAATCCCGTACGTGACCGCGTTCGCGAACGAGCTCATCGCCGAGCCCATCCAGTTCGAGCAGATCGAGCGGAATCTCCTTCAGCTGACCTACCGGACGCCGAGCCCCACCGACTGGGTGAACGGCATCCTCCGCGCCCGCGTACCGGACCTGCGCGACCAGCCCGACCAGCGCGGCCCCGAACGCATGGGGAAGCTCAACACCCTGCGCCAGTGGCACGCCATGGACAAACTGCTGTGCCAGGTGTGCGCCGAGCCCGCCGCCAACGTCAGAACCGGCCGCATCCCGTGGCTCCTCACAGAGACGGTGTTCCAGCGCACCGGCTACGACAGCGGCCACACCGACACCCCACCCACCTGCCCCGATTGCGTGGACGACGCGCTCAAACAGTGCCCGGCACTACGAGCCGGCGCGGCCCTGTACACGGTCGCCACCGCTCTCACCGCCGGCGTGCTCGCCGACCTGTACCGCCCCGCCCGCGACCTCATGCCCGTCCTGTACGGCCACAACGTGTTCGTTCCCTGGCATACCGGCCCGGCCGCACATCACCGCGGCGGCCTGGCGACTCGCCAGGTGGTCCACCTCCATGGCATGAAGGCCGTGATCTAAGACAGCCCGGCTACCGTGCGCTCCGGTCGACGCAGAGCTACGGGAGTCAGGTGTTCAACGTGGTCCCGCCCTCCGCAGCGGGGATCGTCACTGGCTGATGACGGCGATCAGCAGCCGCTTGATCACGCCGTCCGGTCCTCGAGTGCGGCCTCTGTAGCCCTGGACAGGGGATGCTCCGCTCCGAGTTTGGCTCGTTTCAGGCGCAGCACCTCGCGAAACTCGACGTTGGCCGCCTCCAGCCGGCCCGACGAGCGCAACACGGCGGCCAGACCGTGCCGGATGATCAAAGTGTTGGGGTGGGCTTCGCCGTAGACTCCCGACGCTATGGCGAGCAGGTCTCGCAGCTCGGACTCGGCTTGGGCGAGATCGCCTCTTTGATGCATGGTCTCCGCGAGCTCGAATCGGATGTCCAGTGTGGTGAGTTCCGCCTCGGAGTGCGCTTGCCGCCAGTCGGACAGAACCTGGCGATATATGGCTTCGGCCTCGTCGAAGTCAGACCGCAGTCGGAGGCAGACGCCGAGGTTCAGCGCGGTGGCTATCGTGTCGGAATGCAGCTCGCCGAGCACCCGACGGTCGTCGTCCAACAGGGCTCGCAACTCGGACTCCGCGACAGCCACCTGCCCACCCTCTCGGAGGGTACGGCCAAGGTTCAGCCGGATGCTGAGAACTGTCGGGTGATCGCTGCCCAGGGAGGCGTCGGCGGTGGCCACAAGCGCGCGAAGCATGGCTTGTGCTCGCGTATTGTCTCCGCCGTCTCTTATTGCCCGCGCCAGGTTGTTGCTGATCGACAGGGCTTCGGAGCTGCCCGCACCCATGGCTCTTTGGGCCACATCGAGGAGCAACTGGTAGTCAATGGACGCCTGCATATATTGACCGGCCATGTATCTGTACCAGGTCGACCTCTCCGCCACCCTCAGGAAGGCGCTGACGATAACGGTGTCGTGGATGTCTAGCTCCGCCATCAGTTCGAGAGGAGCTGTGCAGTGGCTTGCCAGGATGGACCACCGGGGCCAATGGTGGGCATCATCGGGGTCGAGCTCCCCCGTCACACTGTCTGTCGTCGTGGCGAGAACAGCCAGATAGAGCTGCAGCACACCCTGGCCATACATGTTCTGGCGGGTAACGGTGCGCACGAGCGGATGCATGGTCAATCGAGAGTTCCACTCTCCCGCATCCTCGGCGTGCTCTGGTGTTCGCGGAGAAATCTCCAGCGAGATCAATCCCAGGCCCTCGAGCGCTCGCAGTGAGCTACCTATTCGCTGTGCCGTCGGCTCGGGGAACAACGTGGTTCCAGCCAGTACTTCCGGCCTGATGATGGCTCGGTACGGAACGGGGGACACGCCGCAGCAGGAAAGCAGTCGGAGCAGCGGCCGAGCAAGATCATGACCTTGACGCTCAAGCAGGTCGAGCGAGATCTCCCATGTCGTGGTAAGTGCGCGTCTACTGCTGGCCGACTGCCCCGCACCCTCTGCAGGCATGTCCAAATGTCCTACTCGTCTATCGAAGTTGACCCGATATGCAGTGAAAGATTCAAGTGCGTTCTCTCCGGGGAAGGGGTCTGTCGCAGCTGCCGCGAGGTAGCGGCCTGCCAACTCCAGGGCCAACGGCAACCCTCCTAAGGCAGCGGACAGGGATATCGCCTCTTGTTCGCCGCCTGCATGAGGAGCGAGGTCCACGAGAATCTGTGCGCCTACGTCAGGGGCGAGCGGCGGGACGTGGCACATGCGGATCCATGACGCCCAGCGTTCTGGCCTGCCGTTACGGCTGGAGATGATGACACCGTTCCGGTGGGCGGCCGGCGGTCGCAGCCACTCGGTGCCCTCTTGAACGCCTCGGCTGGAGCTTCCGAGGGCAGCCGGATCGTCCGCGTTGTCTATGACGAGCAGCCAGGAATGATCCAGGGAGTCGAGGTACCGCCACAGGACGTCAGAAGGATGCGCGTGATCGAAATCTTCGTCTCGCGCACCAAGGGAGAAGGCGAGCGCATACAGCGCCGATCGCATGCCTTCCGCCTCATCTGCGGGAATCCACCACACCTTGACGTGGTGTCGGATCGCCCGATGAGCGATCTCCAGAGCCAGGGCGGTCTTGCCGACGCCACCGAGGCCGTAAAGAACTGTCACACGCGACTCGGAGACCCCGCCCGGTTGCGGCGTGCCGATGATGCCGCTCGCGTATTCCAGAAGTTCGGCGCGGCCGCGTAGGGCATGCGAGGCGATCTTGAGTTGCGGAACGGCGATCGGCGGTGCTATGGCGGCCACGGAACGCGCCTGTGCGGCTCCGATGAAAATGTTGTACTGAATGCCGGATTGCTGCGCCGCCTGTTGAGCTCGGTCCAGCGCGTGCGCGGATTGGACATGCGGCTCTTCGTCACGATTGCCTTCGATCCGCATTTCTGGCATTCACTGTCCAGGAGAGTCTTTTACGGAGTCGAATGATCGGCCGACGGCGTCCAGATATATTGGGCTTTGAAGCATGTGCACAGATGCCTTCGTAAGCTTGTCAACCACCGTCGAGTACGCCTGAACAAGTTCAGCGTCCTCCACGAGACGCGCTTCCTGCAAAGAGCCAGAATGGATATCGTAGATTAGGGCGATCACGCGTTCATGGTCGAAAAATACGAAATCAGAGATGCCGGTTTCGTCGAGAAGTCGGCGGACGTCGGAAGCATCGACGAAACGGATGTCTTCGCCACACTCGATGTCTGCCAGGTAGGCCGCGAACTCGTAATGCAGCAGGTAGGAGCTCAGCGGTAGCTCGCATACACGTATGCGAGTCATGGAAATCCCATGCTCGGCGGCGTGATCATACAGCTCCTGCTGACTCATGACCATCTTACGCACGAGCGTCGCCGCGCGGCCGTAGTCGCCGCTCTTGAATGCGTCGTAACCGGCAAATCCCGACTCATCATATTCTTGCAGGATCTCAATCTTCACCCAGCGTTTTCGCAGACCCTTGAAGAACATCATGAAATCGTCTACGCCGCCCGCCGTCGTACTCAATCGGCGGTATTTAGTGGGTGGATATAGCGCCATAAATGCCGCCCTTTTTGATCGCAATCTTGACGTGGGCCATTTATGCGCCACCACAGCACAATATTACATCGACGCAAACAGCTGCAGCTTGGCAAAGACCCAGGGTCAGGCCTACTCCAGCGGAATGTCTTTGCGCGCTTTTACGAGCACATGCCGGGGAAGTACTACGATGCCTTCGCCGGGATCGAGGAACGCGTCCGATGGCAGGTGCGGACGCAACTGCTCGGTCTGCTCAACGCCGATGATCGCGAAATCGCCCGAGTCGAGCTCCCAGATATCGGGGCAGCTGTTGGCGGCGGCGCTCCCGTTTCCCGTGTCTTCGTGTGGATGTGGACCGATACGTCTCTTGAACATGACCCTCCGATCTCACGTGATGTGAACAGCTTTCACATTAACATGAAAGCGCTATCCGAGAAAGTTATAGAACTCTGCTGAATTTCGGCGAACTGCGAGACCTGTTAGGGCATGCGCTGATATTGGACCTTATGTGCCGACAGGCGCCATACGGTCCACAAGGGGCGATACTTCGAGCGCGCCCAGAACGGAGCGCACAACGGGTTCATGACAGCATGATGCAGGAGGATGGTTGTGTGGCCGGCGGCGGCCAGGACCGCGTGCACATGGGCAATCAGGTGACGGCCAATTCCCTTGTCACGCTGGCCGCCTCGTATCCCGAAGGCGGATATGTAGACCGGATCGTCCCGCTTCACATAGCAGCCGATGGCGTTGCAGTATCCGGGCAGGTCAACCATGCACAGCCCTACGGGGTCGCCTCGCCACTCCGCCACCCAGACGGCCCGCTCGGGCCTGGCAAGCAGATCGAGTGTCGCCCGTCGCAACATTGCCGAGGTCTGGCCCCGGTCGTAGCAGACACCTATCTGAGCGTCATAGGCGATCACCTCATGCCATAGGGAAATGACATCTTCCGCACAGGCGACTGTGGCGGTTCCTATCTTCAGCTCGTCATATTGCAACGATGGCGGGAGATCGGGTCTGCGGTCACGGACTGCGACCACTGTGTGCGGATGGAATCCGTGGCGCTGAAGAGTTGGAATGGCCCACACGTCCCGGCTGGGCAACATAAGATAGATTGCAGCTGTCGATAATCGCTGAATAAGCTCCCGGCCAACAGTTTCGCGCCACCATTGGAGTGACTTGTCCAGTTCGTGCGCTGAACTGTCGACGACCACTGGCACAAGCGCGGCGGTGGATGGCTCACGCCATATCGATCCAAGGTCGGTGTCTGCTAGATGATTGGTGCGGAAAAGCCATCCACCCGCGTGATCGGGAGCCACCAGGAAGTCATATTCACCACGCTCACGGACAGTGGTGACGTCAGGCAGGAGAGCATCCAGTGAATGCCATCTACGGGTCGTGCTGTCGATCAGTAGTTTGTGGTCAGTTATTGTGATCACCTACTACTTTGACATCACGGCCAAATAATCGCGGGAGCGCGATATTGCGTGCCGACAAGGCTGCCTACTCACTCGTCATACGGAAGGTGTTGGTCTGCGACCCGCGCCCCTGCACTGCCTGCTGTGCGTGGTCAGCGGCCAAGGCGGTGACGGCTATGGCGGAGTGGGGTGCGGCTTGAGTTGCCGCATATTCCAAGAATGCGCGTACGTCGCAGATCAGATCATGGTCCTGCCGTAATACCTTGCTGATTCTGTCACGCAACATCGCTTGAATATCAGCGTCGTCAGGGTGATCAGCCAAATCCCGAATGGGTTCGGGGACATCCTGTTCGCTTCGCGTTCCGAAGATCCGCTGGAGCATCTTGCGTCCCCACGCCACGCCGGCCTCGGCGCTGTCATCTCGGGCCTTTTCCAGCACCGCTGCACCGTACGCCGCAACTGCCGCTGTGACGTAGGGCGACAGCTCGCCGACCAGCTGCGTTATATCCTCGGCCATGTCTCTCCTTGCGGCTCGACAGGTCAGATGACGCGACTACGGTCAGCATCAATGTAGCTGCCGATCTGTTATCAGTCACGGTCGGATTAGAAAATTCTGGATATCCCTGCTGCTTCAACCTGAAAAATCAGCGAATACCTTTCATATCGAGTTAAGCGTGTTGCTGCAGAGACGCATCAGGAGAGCCGCACCTCGTGGGATTGACCAGGCGATCGTCGCCGGTCGAGACCGGTCTGAAACGAGTCGTCGATCTGCTGCCCACAGAGTTGACCGGGCGGTAGCCGGCTTCCGGGTCGTCCGGCGACCCGGAGAATCACGAGGCGCGACTCGAAGCGGTCGGCCTCGGAAGCGGGGCCATGTGACACCGGGAACGGGCGGGCGGGACGGCCGGGGGGTGGCGCGCCGACTGGCGCCCGTGCAACACTCACTGTTATAGAACTCCTTAAAGAGTTATAGAACGAGGTGAGTGTGGGATGCGAGACATGTCGCCATGGCGTGAGCCCGTGACAACGATGGGCGAGCCGCGGGCGCTGGGCCGGTTCGGCGAGTACGGCGGGCGGTATGCGCCGGAGTCGCTGGTGGAGGCGTGCCGTGAGGTGGAGGAGGCGTTCCGGGAGGCGTGGGCGGATCCGGGGTTCCGCGGCACCCTGGCGGAGCTGCTCGCCCTGCACGCCGGACGTCCGACCCCGCTCACACCGGCCCGGCGGCTGTCGGGAGAGCTGGGCGTGCGGCTGTACCTCAAGCGCGAGGACCTGACCCACACCGGATCTCACAAGATCAACAATGTGCTGGGCCAGGCCCTGCTCGCCGCGCGGATGGGACGGCGCAGGCTGATCGCCGAGACGGGGGCGGGCCAGCACGGGGTGGCCACCGCGACCGCCGCCGCGCTGCTCGGGCTGGAGGCCACGGTGTTCATGGGCGAGCGCGACATCGAGCGGCAGGAGCTGAACGTCTTCCGGATGCGCATGCTGGGCGCCGAGGTGGTCCCGGTGACCACGGGCAGCCGTACGCTCAAGGACGCGACCAGCGAGGCCATGCGGCACTGGGTGGGCGTCACCGGCGACACCCACTACTGCGTCGGCTCGGTCGTCGGGCCGGATCCGTACCCGTGGATGGTCAGGGAGTTCCAGCGGGTCATCGGCGACGAGGCCCGCGCGCAGTGCGCCGCCGCGCTGCCTACCGGCGTGCCGGACCAGGTGGTCGCGTGCGTGGGCGGCGGCTCCAACGCGGCCGGCACGTTCGCCGGATTCGCCGACACCCAGGCGCGCCTGGTCGGTGTGGAGGCGGCGGGCGGCGCCGGGGCGGCCCGCGGCCGGCTGGGCGTCCTGCACGGCTGCCGCTCGCTCTTCTTGCAGGACGACGACGGGCAGATCACCCAGGCGCACTCCATCGCCCCCGGGCTCGACTACCCGGGAGTCGGCCCGGAGCACGCCCACCTGCGCGACCTCGGCCGGGCCCGGTACGTCACGGTGACCGACGACGAGGCGGTCGGCGCGGCGATCCGGCTGGCGCGTACCGAGGGCATCGTCCCGGCGCTCGAATCGGCGCACGCGCTGGCCTGGGTGATCCGGGCTGCCGACGCCGGCGAGCTGCCCGCCGGATCGACGGTCCTGATGACGCTGTCCGGCCGGGGCGACAAGGACATCTCCACGCTGAAGGAGCTGCTGTGACACACCTCACCCTGACCCCGGGCCCGGTCGAACGCCACCTGCGTGCCCGCCGGGACACCGGCCGCGGCCTGCTCATGCCGTACGTCACCGGGGGGATCACGCCCGGCTGGACGGACTACCTGCGGGCGTTCGCCGCCGCCGGCGCGGACGCCATCGAGGTCGGCCTGCCCTTCTCCGACCCCACGCTGGACGGCGTCACCATCCAGCAGGCCAGTGACACGGCGCTGGCCCGGGGGGCGAGCACGCGCCGGATCCTCGCCGACCTGTCCGGCCTGCCGGACCTGGGCGTGCCGCTGGTCGTCAGCACCTACTACAACCTGGTGCTGCACGACGGGGGCGAGGCGTTCTGCGCCGCGCTGCGCCGGGCCGGCGTCACCGGTCTGATCGTGCCCGACCTGCCGATGCACGAGGCGGACGAGCTGACGGACGTGGCCGCCGCCGCCGGGATCGAACTGGTCCTGCTGGCCTCGCCGGCGACGCCGGAGCCGAGGCTGGCGGAGATCTCGCGCCGCAGCCGCGGCTTCGTCTACGCGGTGTCGCTGATGGGCACCACCGGCGAGCGGGCCGCCCTCGGCGCCTCGGCGGCGGAGCTCACCACGCGGATCAGACGGGGCACCGACCGGCCGGTCTTGCTAGGATTTGGCATTTCCACGCCTGACCAGGCGCGGGAGGCCGGCAGGCACGCCGACGGCGTGGTGGTCGGCGCCGCGGTCATGCGGCGGGTGCTCGACGGGGCGGGGCCGGACGACCTGCGGGCCTTTCTCGCGACCTTGCGGCAGGCCCTCGACCAGGAGTGACCGACCACGATGCCCCCCGACGCCGGACACGAGGCGAGATACCGCGCCATCGCCGCCGATCTCGCCGCGAAGATCCGGTCGGGACACCACGCCCCCGGCGAGGCGCTGCCCTCGCAGCGGGAGCTGGCCGCCTCCTACGGGGTGACTCTCATGACACTGCGCCAGGCGCTGCGGGAGCTCAGCGACGAGAAGCTGATCGTGCAGCGGCCCGGCAAAGGCACGTACGTGGCCCCGCCCCACCTGGCCTACCAGCTCGGCTCACTCCGCAGCCTGGCCGACGATCTGCGTGAGCAGGGCCACGACGTGCGCACCGTGGTGGCCGGGCGGGCGCTGCGCCGGGCCCCCGCCTCGATCGCGGCCGAGCTGCGGCTGCGGCCCGGCGACACCGCCCTGCGGCTGGAGCGGGTCCGCGAGTTCGCCGGCCGTCCCGCCGTGCACCAGGTGTCCTGGGTACGCCGGCCGGTGGCCGAGCAGATCCGCGACCGCGACTTCACCGCCGTCTCCCTCTACGCGGCCCTCGCCGACGCGGGCGTGGCGGTCGCCCGGGCGTCCGAGGTGGTCCGGCCCGGCCTGCTCGACCCCGCCGCCGCCCGCCACCTCCACGAGCCGCCGGGCAGCCCCGTGCTCGTCAGCACCCGGATCACCTATACGCCCGACGCCGTCCCGGTGGTGTCGGACCATGCCACCATCCTGGGCACCATGATGGAGATCCGCACCGAACGCGCCGCCACCGGCCTGTCCCTGTCCTGGCGCGCCACCAGCTAGTCGTGATCATGTCGCTCTCTCGGGCCCGCCCGGTCCGCGAACCCGGGCGATCAGCGTGGGTCGCGCCGGACCTCACATGCCCGCGCGGTGGGCCTCGCTCAGCTCGATGATCTGAACGTAGTTGCCGTCCGGGTCCATGGCGGTGGCGAACAGGCTGCCGTCGCGGTCCTCCAGCTCCGCCACCCAGGTCACCCCGAGGTCGCTCATCCGCGCGACCACGGCACGGGCGTCCGGCACCTCGAAGTTGACGACCATCCTGCCGGGCTCCGGATTCTTGTCCCCGATGTCCGCCCGGGTGTCGATGAACAGGTGGAAGTCCCCGAACCTGAGCACCCCGTAAGACTCGACATCGGTCTCCTCCGCCGGCTCCAGCGCGGTGACGTACCAGGTACGCAGGCGCTTGGGGTCGGTGCTGGCGAGGAGCATGCTGCCCAGAACTGACCGTCTCATACCGTTCCTCCTGTGGGTGTCGACGTGCTGTCCACCATGGAGACCCGGCGCCCGGCCGAAACTCATCGCGGCGTGCCCGGCACAGTGCCGGACACGCCGCGTCACAGGTACGGGGTCAGCCTCTGGTGAGGGTCAGCCCGTAGGTGGAGAGGATCTCGTTGACCGGCTGGTGGTACGTCGTACCGCCGACGGTGCAGTTGCCCGAGCCGCCGGAGGTGACGCCCTGGGCCTGGCTGCCCGAGATGAACGAGCCGCCGGAGTCGCCCGGCTGCGCGCACGCGCTGGTCCGGGTGAGGCCGGTGACCCTGCCCTGCGAGTAGGTCACGGTGGCGTTGTGCTGCTGGATGGTGCCGCAACGCCAGCCGGTGGTGGAGCCGGAGCGGCAGATGGACGAGCCGACCGACGCCTGCGTGGAGCCGGTGACGGTCACCCGGGAGCTGCCGGAGCCGCGTACGTACGGGGTGGGGTTGTTGCCGGGGGCGGCGACCCAGGCGTAGTCGTTGCCCGGGAACGAGGAGCCCTGGAAGGTGCCCGTCGGGTTGGTGGTCCGCGCGCCCTGCGTGCCGCAGTGACCTGCGGTGACGAAGCCGGGGGTGCTGCCGCGCGTCACGGAGAAGCCGACGCTGCACCGGCTGCTGCCGATGTAGAACGGCGAGCCGCCGATGATGTCGATGTACGGCTTGGGGGTCTCGGTGGTCGCGGCCGTCTTGACCGCGCTCTTGTCGACGCCCGCCGCGGCGACCAGCGCGTCGGCGGCCTCCTGGGTGGCGGCGAGGACGGTGACGCTGTTGGTCGCCACGTCGACGTACCACAGCGTGGCGCCCTGGGTCTTCTCCGCCGCCTGGTCGAGCTGCGCCACGACGCCGTCGAGCTGGGCGAGCGTACGGGACACGACGACCGGCTCGGCGCCCTGGGACTTGATGGCGTCCGTGGTGGCGGCGTCGGTGGTGGCCACCATGAGCTTGGAGGCGTCGGCGTTCAGCCACGCTCCGCCGTAGGACTTGCCTAAGGAGGAGGTCAGGCTGGCCTCGGTGGCGGCGGCGCGCCGCTCGTTGTCGAGCCGGGTGATGGCCTGCTGCTCGGTGAGTCCGAGGTCGCGTTCGAGCGCGTCGATCACCGCGGGTGGGGTGGACGGGTCCGCCGAGGGGGCCGGTTCGGCCATGGCGGCGTGGAGAGGAGTTGCGAGGCAGGCCACGATGGTGGCTCCTACCAGGGCACAGCGTTTACCTAACATGTGCACTCCTTGAGGGGGGTGCTGTCAAGTTAACGGCTGGTACGGGACCTGACAGGTCCCCAAATGACCCCTATTTCGGTCTTATGGTCGTACGGCGAACTCCGCTGCGGCGCCCCCGAAACTAGCCGTGCAGGCAGACCTCGAACATGGCGGTCAGGCGATCGACGTCCGCCGGGGTGGGCGGCTCGGGGCCGAACGTCCGGCGCATGCTGCCGATGCCGAGGTAGAGCATCGTGACCATCCGGGCACGGGCGCGGGCCTCGGGGGCGTCGCCCAGGATCTCCGCGATCGGCTCGATGAAGGCCGTCCGCAGGCGTTCGCGTACCAGAGCCTTGACCTCGGGGTCCTGGGAGGAGTGTTCGAGCGAGCGCAGGATGCGGCTCTTCGGGTCGTGGGTCATGCGCTTGGCCGCGTAGACCGCCAGGCGTCTGGCCAGGCCCTCGGCGTCGCCGTCGAGGATGCGGCGGATCGTGGGCTCGCCCTGCAGGACCTCACTGAACAGCCCTGCCTTGGAGCCGAAGTAGCGGCCCACCAGAGCGACGTTGGCCTCCGCCTCGGCGGCGATCATGCGCACCGTCACGTGCTCGTAGCCGTGCTCGGCGAACAGCGTCCTGCCCGCGGCCAGCAGTCGCTGCCGGGTGGCCTCACGGTCTCGCGGTCTGACCGCCTCCTCGAGCTGGGTGTCCATGCCCGGGATCGCCTTGCCGTTCATGTGAGGAATATATCTACTTGCCGCGCGGCTAGTAAACGGACGTATACTCCAAAGGCATATCAGTACAAGAGGGGATGTGGTGTCGCGGTGGCGCAGGCACAGACCGCAACCGCCACAGCACGGCAGTACACACATCGCGAGATCCTCAAGGTCATGGCGGGCCTCATGCTCGCCATGCTCACCTCGATGCTCTCGACGTCCGTGGTGGGCACGGCACTGCCGACGATCGTGGGAGAGCTCGGCGGGCAGGAGCAGTACCCGTGGGTGGCGTCGGCGACCATGCTGACGATGACGGTGTCCACGCCGCTGTGGGGCAAACTTTCGGATGTGTTCGGCAGGAAACTGCTGTTCCAGACCGCTCTGGCGCTGTACGTCGGGGCCTCGCTGCTCGCCGGCCTGTCGCAGGACATGGGCCAGCTCATCGCCGCCCGCGCCGTACAGGGGCTCGGGGTGGGTGGCCTGTCGGCCCTCGCCCAGGTGATCCTCGGCGACATCGTCTCGCCGCGCGAGCGCGGCCGCTACTCCGGCTACATGGGCGCTGTCTTCGGCGTCGCCACCGTCATCGGGCCGCTGCTCGGCGGGTTCCTCGTCGACGCCGACTGGCTCGGCTGGCGCTGGTGCTTCTACGTGGGCGTGCCGCTCGCGATCGTCGCCGCCGTGGTGATCCAGCGGGTGCTCAAACTGCCCGTCGTCAAGCGGGACACCACGATCGACATCTGGGGCGCCACCGCCATCACGACCAGCGCGAGCGCCCTGATGCTGCTGCTGACCCTCGGCGGGCAGCAGTTCGCGTGGAACTCCCCCTGGACTTACTTCCTCGGCGCGCTCACCCTGCTGTCGCTGGCCCTGGCCGTGCTGGCCGAGCGCACCTCCGGCAACCCGATCCTGCCGCCCCGCCTGTTCCGCAACCGCACCTTCCTGCTCACCGCCTCCGCGTCCCTGTTCGTGGGCGTCGCGATGTTCGGCGCGCTGATCTACATGCCGCAGTACCTGCAGATCGTCAAGGGGATGAGTCCCACTAAGTCGGGACTCATGACGCTGCCCATGGTGGTGGCCATGCTCATGGCGAGCATCAGCTCCGGCAAGATCGTCACCAGGACCGGGAAGTGGAAGGCGTACCCGGTGGTGGGGCTGGCGCTCGTGGCCGTCGGCCTGTTCCTGCTGTCCCAGCTGCACGTGGACTCGACCGAGTTGCTCATCGGGTTCGACCTGGGCGTTCTGGGCCTGGGGCTCGGCCTGACCATGCAGATGCTGATCCTCGCCGCGCAGAACGGCTCCGAGGTGCGCGACATGGCCTCCACCACCTCAGGCGTGTCGTTCTTCCGGGCGCTCGGCGGGGCCATGGGGGTGGCCGCGTTCGGCGCGATCCTCAACAGCCGGCTCACCACCGAGATGACCGAGCTGGCCCGGGCCGCGCACCTCACCCTGCCCAGCGGCGCCGTCTCCCTCGGCAGTCCCGAAGAGATCCAGCAGTTGCCGGTGGCCGTCAAGAACATCGTGCTGGAGTCGTTCACCCGCGGGCTGGAGACCGTCTTCCTGGTGGGCGTGCCGATCGCGGTGCTCGGCTTCCTGGCGGTGCTCTTCCTCAAGGAACTGCCGTTGCGCGGCAACACGGAGGCCGCTCCGGCCTCCCCACCGGCATCGTCGTCCCCCTCGTCCTCACCCTCGCCCTCGTCCTCACCCTCGCCCTCGCCCTCGCTCTCGCTCAGCAAGCAGGACCTGGTCCTGGCCGGGCTGCTGCTCGAACTCGTCGCCCAGCGCGTCGACCGGGCCACCGACCGGCCGTCGGCGCTGGTCACCGCCGTGGCCAGGATGGCCCCGCCCGACGATCGGCCCGAGCGCGAGCGTGCCAGATCGGTGGCGCAGGACGTGCTGCGTCCCACCTCCCGCGCGCTGATCGAACAGGCCGTGCCACCTCAGAAAGACCTCGTGACCGGAGGAATCCCCCGATGATTCGCACCTTCATGGGCGCTGTCATGGCCGGCCTGGCCTTCATGGCCGGGCTGTGGTTGATGATCGCGCCGTTCGCGCTGGGTGCCCAGCCGGAGAACGCCTCCTGGACTGGCGCCACCACGTCGCAGTTCTTCACCGGGCTCGGCGTGGCCGTCGTCGCGCTCGCCGGGGTGGCCGCCTTCGTCGCCGCCATTCGCGACGAGCTGGTCGCCCGCGGGCTGGTGGAGGTACGCAAGCCGGAGCCCATCCCCGTTCCCGTCGCCGCCCCCGTGGAGACGTCCTCCTCCGAGCTGGCCACGCTGCTCGCCCCGCTCGTCGAGGCGCTGCGCGAAGACCTGAGCCACCGCCCCGGCCGCCAGAACGGCTCGGGCCCGCTGGTCAAATCGGAGGAGAACCTGTGATGAAGGCTCGGCTCGGCGTCTGCGCCCTCGTCCTGTTGTTCCTGGCCGGCCTCTGGCTGGTCGCCTCGCCGTTCGTGGTCGGCTACCAGCCTGCGGGCGCCCCCTACACGGCCGCGACGGTCAACAGCCTGTGGCTGGGCGGCGGGCTGGCCGGACTCTCGTTCATCACCCTCGTGCTCTACGCGGCCGACGCACTCCGCGAGCTCACCACCCGGGCCGAACACCCCACCGACGCCTGACGCCTGACAGCGAAACGCCATGCCGTACGGGGCCCATAACAGCTTGACCTGGAAAGACGTGGCATATGGTGGCCAGATGAAACGTGCTGCCGCCATGGCGTTCGTGGTGCTCGCGTCCGTTTCGTGCGGCGGGCAGGAACCGGCCGCGTCCTCGGAGCAGAGCCCGCCAGCCTCGCCCACCATGCCCGCCACACCCACCGCGTCCACTCCCATGCCTTCCCCGACCCGGACGGAACCGCCCGAGTTCAAGGCCAAGGTGACCAAGGTCGCCCGAGACCGCCTGCCCTACTCCTGGCGCGAGGGCTGCCCGGTCCACTACCGCGACCTGCGGCTGATCACCCTGAGCTACTGGGGCTTCGACGACAAGCCCCACACCGGCGAACTCGTCGTCCGCAAGACCGTCACCGACGACATCGTCCAGGTCTTCGGAAAGCTGTACGACTGGCGCTGGCCGATCCGGCAGATGAAACTGGTCGACGCCTACAAGGCCGACGACTTCGACTCGATCGAGGCCGACAACACCTCAGCCTTCAACTGCCGCCGCGCCACCGGCTCGAGCAACTGGTCCAACCACGCCTACGGCCAGGCGATCGACATCAACCCCCGCGAGAACCCGTACGTCACCGCAGCCGGCGGCACCGCCCACAAGAACGCCAAGAAGTACACCGAACGCCCCATGAAGGGCAAGGGCGTGATCAACCCAGGAGACCGGGTAGTACGCGCCTTTCGCCAGGTCGGCTGGGAATGGGGCGGCGACTGGGCAGGCACCAAGGACTACCAACACTTCAGCAAGGGCGGTGGCTGACACCTGCGTCCGTGATCGTCCAAGGTCATTGTTAGCGACTGCGTTAGCAAGGTTGGGGTAACCGCGCATATGCTAGCGTTTTAGATTGATCAGTGGGCCTAGTGTCATGGCGGCAGCATGGCGAACTCGGATGCCACGGCAGTTCCATCGCTGCCCTGGAGGTTCAGCACTCGCACCCTTGACCTTGATGAGGCTAGCGAGCAGGGCACCCAGACGTACTATCCGCTTCGCATGGATATTCTTCGCGGAGCCGAACAATTCAGGATGTCGATCGACGCCATGCAGCTCGGGCCGATCCTGGTTGGAGACTGTCAGTTCGACGCAGACATCAAGATGGACTTCGCCGAGCTTCGCAAGTTCTATCACCTCAACATTCCGCTGTCGGGCTACCTGAGCTCCAAGAATTTGGGGAACGAGATCACGGCAACCCCGAAACGTGCTGTGTTGTACGGGCCGACCGGGGATGTGCAGCTGAGCCGATGGAGCGCGCGTAGCCGTATCCTGTGTATCAAGATCAGGCGCGAGGCGCTGGAGGCGGAACTGGAACGCCTTCTGCAAAGGCCCATTCGCTCACCGATCGATCTCGCCCCCTCGATGGATCTGACCCATGGCTATGGGCGAATTCTGCGGGACCTGGCGTGCATGCTCGCCGGGCAGATCGGGCGCGAGGAGCCCCTGACGAGGCAGGAGATCATCGGCGCGCCACTATGGCACAGCATGCTCACCCATCTGCTGGCATCGGCAGATCACCACTACCGGGAGGAACTGCTCAGCCCCGGGTTGCCATGCCGACCCTCGGCGCTCAAACGAGCCATCGAAGCGATGCGGGCATCACCGGAGACCCCGTTCACTGCGGCAGAGCTCGCCGAAATCGCAGGTGTCAGTATCCGCACACTGCAAGCGGCATTCCAGACTCACCTGAACTTGTCGCCGATGGCTTACCTGCGGGACTTGCGCCTAGAGCAGGTACACGCGGAACTTGTCGCGTCAGAGCCGTCCTACACCAGCGTCACCAAAGTAGCGTATCGGTGGGGCTTCACCCATTTGGGGCGATTCGCCACCGCTTACAGTAAGAAGTACGGAGTTCGCCCTTTCGAGACTCTGCGGTCAGTCAAATGACTGGCAGCAGGACGGCCAGCGTCGAGGGGCGGCTTTGTAGGTGCCATCGCCTGATGGGAGGTAGCCGCCACACCGTTCTGGCAAAGGGCGGATTCCTGGCCTACTTGGGATCGTGTGGCTGATCTGGGGGCAGCCACCCCACCCACCTTCCGCCATGCACCACATCGTTCCGCCCTACTGGCTTGCGTAAATCGGCCATCCGCTGCGCAAATGGGATCGCGGGCGACATGCTGTCGGCCTTATTATTCATGATGAACGACCTGGATCGGGTCGCCGGAAATACATGGCCTGACAAGGCACTCCGCTGACATAGGCGCAGTCAAAGATGGTGGGCGCACCAGCTGAATGTGTGATTGTAGGGAGCTATATGACGGCGAAGAAATCACCGGTCGGCACCCAGGGGCGGACTGTCCGATTAATGCGGCGTTTGAGTACGTGGGCCGGATTTCATCGTGCTGCGCGCCGCCCAGATCCGCCGCTCGCTGGGCGCTCCCCCAGAGGGCAAGGCGTCGAAGAGGACGTGGGGCAAAGCCGGGCGACTGGCAGGTTCTTGACGTTGAACATGGCCGCAATCCTGTTATGCACCATTGTTAGCACCGGTTCCGCCATCTGGTCAGCTCATGAGGCTCGCATGGCCAACGAACGGGAAGGCAGGAACGTCAGCACGGCGGCCATCACTCAACCTATGATCAACAAAGGTGCTTGTGCCTCAGTCGAGAGAGGCAAGGAGTTCGCTCTGTCAGGAACCGCGAAGATGGCTTACGGTTCGGTTCTTTGGGAGATCACCCAGCCTCCCGACAACAGTATGTACGCCGGTTCGGTGGCGAATCCTCAGAGTCCGAACGGCAACTGGACCATCAAAATCCCGTCCATAGGTGCTGAAGGCGACGCCCGCAAGGTATTCCAAATCCTTGTGGTTAGCGCGACGCCGAACGCCGCGAAGGTACTCCGCGCCGCCGCGACGGCTAATCCCTACAAGGCCCTCAAACGGATCCCCGACGGCGTTGACATTCTCGACCAAATATGCGTTGAGCGATCGACCTAAGGACCATTTACCGTTATGCCTCCGCAGTGGCGCCCTGATCAAGCACTTCATGACGAGTGAGAACACGATCGTCCAGGGCCGTCCACAGCCGTCCAGGGTCGTGGTTGGCATCCGCGTCAGCAGATCGCGCAGATGATGTCGGGTCAGGCCTGAGGCTGAGCGTCCCGTACCCGGTCGCGTACCACCGCAGCGCCCAGCACGCGGTCATGAAGAACACGGCCTTCGGGATCGAGGAGCATCCACAGCCCATCCGCGAGGAGACACCACAACCCGACGTCGGGGACGACGACGAGGAGGGGAAAGAGCAGCGTGCGGAGCGCGGCCCTGCCGGCGCCCAGCCGTCCGCCCGTGTGCGCGGCGACGACGCGAATGCCCAGCAGTCGCTTGCCAAGCGTCCGCCCCCACAGGGAGTGCTGCACCCAGAGGTAGAGGAACAGCCCGGCCAGGATGGCCAGTTCTGCGGGCTTCACGCTGCTCCGGAACACGTACGCGTCGGCCCGCTCCATGAGTCCGGCTCCCGTTTGGGTCTTGAAATCGAGGCCGATCAAGGGCCACGCCGCACCCGCAACAGCACTGATGACCGCGACAACGATCAAATAGTCGACCAGGGCCGCCGCCGGACGGCGCCACAACGTCTCGGCCGGTGACTCGCCCGGCTCCCCCGCGGTGACGGACCGTATCGCCCCCGACGCGGCGAACACCAGCGCCGCGGCCACCAGGAGACACATCTGGGTGGCCCCCCAACCACCGGCCGCCCCTTCGAACCAGTCGGCGCTGAACAGCGGGATCGTTTCGCCGCAGATTCTCCGATCGCTGTACAACGAGGCAAGCGGTTCGATGACCGCGATCAGGACGAGGAGCCCCGCTACCCGTCGGCCCGTGCCCCCGGGATCTCTGCGGCCCAGACACGCGAGGAGGCCGAGAAGGACGACGAGTGCTGGAACCGCCCACTCCACCGTGATCTCCATGACCGCTTCGAGATCACGACGCAGCGGGGCAAGCGGTGACAGCGTCGATCCACCCCTGTTGTACAGGCACATGAGCCGGTAGATGTCGAACCCGTCATCGCTCCGGATGAACTCCACCGGCTCGAGTCGCTCGCGCCGCAGCTCCCAGGTCGGGAAGGCGGCGATGGCCGCAGCCGCTACCCACGCCGACAGCGCTGGCCGCGACAACCGGGGTAGCTGCGGCACAGTGATCCTTTCGCCCTGGAAGGGTCACCTTACGATGCCTCGGCACCCAACACAGACGCGACAGCCGGGCCTGGCGCCGCACCACACCACACCGGAGAAGGAACAGAGCCGGTTTCCCACCGGACTACAACGCGGCCTTTTCGGTCAGCGCTCGCCGTGCAGGATCTCCATCGCCTGGCGGACTCGAAGCTTGCGCAACCACGCTTTGCCTGTCTTCTATTTACGTCGCCAAAATGGCCGCCACCGGTTTGATGTCATCCGCGAGCAACCCGAGAAGCCCGGTGGCCCGGTGGCCCGGTGGCAAGACCCGACGAAGTCGGGTCGCGGCGCGATCGCCCCGGCCCCTGAGGCGGGCAGCGTAGTGGGCGATCGTCACGGCCTTAGCCCACTTCGATGTGAACCCCGGTGAAGCGTTCCGGAGCAGATGGCTTGTGTAGCCGCTTACGAACCTGCCTGATACGTTTTGCGCCCCGTACTCTATCTTCGATCCCTAGCTGGATCCTGCGTTCAAGACGGTTCTGGACGATCTCTCCCAAGGGCGCGTCCCGAAGCTTCTTCCACGACTTCGGGCGCCTACTCAAGAGACGCACCTCTGCACCCTCTTCAGCGCTCTCGTCAACCGCTCCTGTGATCGTTTCCAGGATCTGGCCGGCGCGCCGTCGATTGGCACGATGAGGAGCCTTCTTCCGCCGGGGGATGTTCTTGCGTGAACTCTTGTCATTCTCGCCATAAGCGTTACGCCGGTCTTTAGCGTAGCTGTACTTCTTCTTCTCCTGCGGAGTCTTACGCCTCACGACCAGCTCCCACGGTCGGCCTCATCTCTGATCAAAGTAGTCAGTCGAGTTCCCGTCGTCGAGTGAATATCACCCAGGTATGGCACGTCTACGTACACCTGAGCACGCCGCCAATCCAACGCAGACGTACGCCTGGTCACTGCGTTCGATTGTGCGGCGGGGTGGCTGGGTAGGACCGGCCCGCAGAGGCACCCTCGCTGCCATGATCTCCGCTCCGATTCCCTCGTCGACGCCCCGCGCAGCTACCTCGTGGCCCTCAGGGTCGCCGAGCAGAATGCGCACCGTGACGCCAGCCTTGGCGCGGTCGGTGAGGATGCCGAGGATGCCCCGGTCTTCGGCGAGGAACAACGCGCTGTAGGCCAGGATGCCAATCTCCTGTCGGGCTCCGCCGAAGAGGTTGCGCCAGACCGTCTGGGGGACGGCCCAGCGGTCAGTGGTGCGAGGCGGGTGTCGATGAGTTTCCGATGCTGCCGGGGTCAGTATTGGCGACACATCGACTACGCGCGGAGGACGACATGGCGCTGGACCTCTTTGCTGGTATCCCCGTTACCGACTACGCCGCGGCGTTGCCGTGGTACGAGCAGTTCTTCGGTGGCAAACCCTCGTTCCTGCCGAACGACATCGAGGCGGTGTGGGAGGTGGCCGAGAACCGGTACATCTACATCGTGCAGGATCCGGAGCGGGCAGGGAACGCCCTGGTGCTGTCGTTCGTCGACGACCTGGACGACCGGGTCACCGCGATCTCCCGACGGGGCATCGAACCCGCCGAGCGCGAGACGTACGACGGTGGCGTGACCAAGGTGATCTACCGGGACGCGGAAGGCAATGAGATCAGCTTCGGCGGCGTCCCTGGCTGACGCCACCTTGGGCCTGGTCACGGACCGCCGAGGATGAAGGTCATCCGCCTGACACTGATGCCGTAGCGATGCCAGTCACGCAGAGGATGCGTTGCTCGCCGGACGCTATCGGCTGCTGACGTGAGTGTTGAGCACAGTCCTCGGCTACTAGCAGGTCATCGATGGCCGCTTGGCCGGGTGAACCCGGCCAAGCGGCACCCCTGTCAGGCTGCTGCCAGGCCCAACCAGGACAGTTGCTCCTCCAACTCCTCGACTGTGGCCGCTGAGACGATGACCGGTTTTGGTGCCGACCAGGTGGCCAGCGCGTAGAACTGGCGGACGAAGCGGTCGCGGCGGCGCTCGGCGTCGAGGTCGGCTCCTCGGTGTACGAGCGGGCCCGGGTCATGACCCGCGACGGCAGCCCCACTCATACGATGACCTCCTATTACCGCCAGGCTGATGTCGAGGGCACGCCCTTGACCGATCCGTCTCCGGGGATCGCCGGGCAGGGTGGCGGGTTTCGCGTGCTGGCTGACAGAGGGCTCTCCCCGCACGAGATCACCGAGGACCTCCATGCCCGCATGCCGACCGCCGAGGAAGCGCTTTTGCTCGATCTTCCGACGGGCGAGCCGGTGATCGAGTTGCGCCGTACCACGCGTACGGCTGACGGGCGGGTGGTCGAGTATGCCCGTGGCGTGCATGCGGCGAGCCGGTTCATGTGGTCGTACACCTTCGCCATTCCTGACTGAACGAACGTCCACACCACGGCGTGCAATGGGTACGTCGGTTCGTTCGTCCTCAACGGATTCAGTCGCCCTGGAACCGCACCTGTACGCCCCCCGGACGAGGGAGCCGTATCGCTCCTGCGGGGGAGGGCGCCGGGCCATGGCCGAGGAAGACTTTCACCCATGAGCACCGCATCTGCGCCCCACCCACCCGTGTTGTCCGCGCCCCCGAGCCGGCTGACCGTCTGGGCCGGCCGAAGTATGATCCTGATCGCCGTGGCGCACACCGCCGTGTTCGCCGGCCTCGCGCCATGGTCCAGTTGGCTCGCCGGGGATCTCCGTAACAGGGTCGCGGACAGTGGCTCGGTGGCGACATTCTGGGCGCTGCCCGGTGGATTCGTCGTGGTACTGGTGCTGCTGGGACTGCTGGTGGCGCGGGCGGGACGGCAGGGACAGCACGTTCCCGGATATGTCGGCTGGGTGACCCTCGCCTGGGGTGCGCTGGCCGTCAGCCTGATCGGGCCGAGCGGTTTCCTGTTCACCGCCATTCCTGCCGGGCTGCTCATCGCGGCGAACCTCGTCGCCAGGCGGCACTCCCGCGTGGCCGGGTAGGGACACAGCACGCGCTCCATCACCTGAGCACCGAGGCTCGGCCGCGGTGGCACGCCGCCATGGTGATCGTCCTGGCGGTCCTCGCCCTGGTCGGCGGTGTGGGAGGAACCATCGCAACGGTGCGTGCTGGTCACAGCGGAGCCCAAGCCGTCTGGACCGAGTGAAGTTCCTCAACCGCACCAACCGTCAACGCCGGCGACATCGATGAGAACGCGGGGCATTCCAATGCCTGTAGGGGCCGGTGACCTCACGGTCGCTCGAACCAGTCGGCCGTCTCCTCGCCCCAACGCCACGATTTCTCCATGAAAAGCGTCGTGGAGAGCTCCGCCGCGGTGCGGGAATTGGCGGTCCGAATCGCCTCCGCATGGTCCGCGAGAACGCCGTCGCGTGAAAGCTCCAGCATCCAGAGCGGCCTCAGCTCGGCGCCGCGCAGCGCTTTCGCGTTGGTGGATTCGATGCCGGTGTGCACCATCCGGGCGCCGACCTCCACGGCCCGCCGCAGCGGCAGGTAAATGACGAGATTGAAGTATTCGGCGACGCCGCGCAGCCGTGGGTAATCGAATCCCGCCGAGCGCACATAAAGCGTGCCGCCGTATATGTGATAAAGGACGTACCCGACCGGCGGTTCCCCCGGCGGGACGCACAGGGCGACCCTGGCCTCCTCGCCCATGTGCTTGGCCTGGGCGGTGAGCAGTCGCTCGTAGAACCCGGCGGGATGGGCGTGGCCGTACTTCGCCTCGGTGGCCGCGAGCAGTTCGGCGGCCACGCCGGTCCACTCGCGCAGCGGCCCCTCGATGATCTCGTACCCGGCCTCGGTGAACCGCTTGACCTCGCTCCTGACCGTGTACCGGCGGCCCTTGCTCAGTGAGCCCAGCCACTCGTCCCAGCCGCCCGCCGGAACCCGCAGCCAGGCGTCGGCCTGCAGCAGCACCGGCAGGGCCCGCACGCCGGCCTGGCGCAGCACCGCCACGTCCGGCGTGCCGAGGAACATCGCCATCGCGGGCAGCCCCGCCTCGTCGAACGCGGCGCGCAGCCGCTCGGCGGCCTCGCGCCGGTCGGCCCCCGGTGTGGTCAGCAGGTGAGTCTGGTAGCCGTGGCCGGGGCCGGCCAGCAGCCCGAAGGGCGGCGGCGCGGGCAGGCCGCGCGCGGCGAGGATCGCCGTCCAGTCGTAGAACGGGTTCGCCACCCCGCCCGCCAGCGCGACGGGGAGAGCCGCCAGGCCGCCGCCGGAGAGCGCCGCGGTGACCGCCCCCGACGGCATGGACGACATTTCCGCGCAGAACGCGAGCCAGCGGCGCGATGAATACAGGAAATCGGCGGTCATCGCATTCCATTGCGCTGCGGCCAGGCCACTCAGAGGTTCGATGAATGGCAACACCGAAAATGGCCCCCGTTCCCCGGGTTCGCCGTCTATTCCATGAGCCGGATATCGCGAGATTCGCACGCGGGAAGATCGCTGTCAATGGTGTCTTTCCGATCACCGAGAAACTCCGACAACCGGGCTGAAAGCGCTTCAGCCGACCCTTCGTGAACGCGGTGAACGTGCGCGCCGCGGCCGGCCGGTGCGCCGAGTTCCCGTCCGCCATCCGGAAACGTCATTGCCGTGGCCGACCCCCACCCGGTGCCCACGCCGGCATCACGCCCGACACTGGGTACGGTCAACTGAAGTACGGGTCCCCAAGGCGGCTGAGAGGATCACGGCATGGCGGACAAGGACGGCGACGGCTGGGCCGAGTGTGCGCAAGGGCACCGGCATTGGGGAGTGCACGGCGCGTCCGGACTGCTCGCCGTACACCATGATGACCTCGGCACCCCGTACGTCCTGATGCAGAAGCGCGCCCTGTGGAGCCACCATGGCGGCACCTGGGGTCTGCCCGGCGGCGCCCGCGACAGCCATGAGGACGCCGTGGCGAGCGCTCTGCGCGAGGCCCGCGAGGAGGCCGCGCTCGGCGCCGAGCACCTTCGGGTCCAGGGCGTCTACCGTGACGATCACGGCGGGTGGGCGTTCGAGACGGTGATCGCCGAGTCGGCGGGGCTGCTGGCGGCCGTGTGCGCCAACAGCGAGAGCGACGAGCTGTGCTGGCTGCCGCTGCCCGAGGTCACCGACCGGGTGCTGCATCCGGGCTTCGCCGCGACGTGGGACCAGGTCCAGCTCGCGATCAACCCGGAGACCGTGGTGCTGGACGTCGCGAACATCGTCGGCGCCCAGGCCGAGAAGGGCTGGTGGAACGACCGCCAGGGCGCGGCGACCCGGCTGCTGCGATCGGTCGCGGGCATGAGACTCACCCATCCGACCCTGGCGCAGTGGTATCCGCGCCTGGTGGCCGTGGTCGAGGGCGCCGCGAAGGGCGTGCCGGACATTCCAGGCATTCAGGTGGTGGCGGCCACGGGCAGCGGCGATGACGCGATCGTGGGGGTGGTGAAACGGGCCAGGCCGTGGGAGCGGACGCTCGTCGTCACGGCCGACCGGGGGCTGAAGGAGCGGGTGAGCGCGCTCGGCGCCGAGACCACCGGCCCGAAGTGGCTGCTGTCACAGCTACGCGGGTAACACCTCGTCGAAGACCGCCTTGAGCCCCGTCACGTCGAGCACGCGCCGCAGGACCCCGTGCACGCCGGTGAGCGTGAGGGACCCGCCGCGCTCGGCGACACCCCGCTGCAACTCGACGAGCACCCACAGCCCGCTGGAGTCGCAGAAGGTCAACCGGCTCGCGTCGATCACGACGTCGAGCGGGCCCTCGGCCGACAATCCGCCCAGGCGCTCCCTGAACGCGGGAGCGGCGACCTTGTCCAGCTCACCGTCCAAGCGCACGGTGACGGTCTCCTCCACTCGTAGAACCTCGAAGCTAAGATCCGTCACCACTCGAACGTACACCGCTGCCACCACAGCCGCTATCGTTGTGTGCGCGCACTGGAGGGTTCGCATAGTGGACGAGTGCAGCCGCCTTGAAAGCGGCCAGGTCAGCGATGGCCTCGTGGGTTCGAATCCCACACCCTCCGCCACGTTCCAGCCCGCTCGGCGGTGACTCACCCCGGATCCGGCAGGTCCATCAACGCGAGCCTGGCCGGGTCGGTCACGACCGCGATGTCGGCGATCCGGCCGTCGACGACGGTGAACGCCATGACCGAGAGCGGGACGCCGCTGTCCAGCCAGGATACGAACCCGGGCAGGCCGTTGACGAGCACCGCTCGCCCGCGCACGGCCGTGGCCGCGCCCAGACGCGCGCCGGAGGCGACCTTGGTGGCCCCGAGAACGACGACCACACCCTGGGGAGTGTCGACGGTCAGCCTCACCTCGGGGTCGAGCACGCGCAGCAACCCCGCGAAGTCGCCATGCCGAGCCGCCGCCAGGAAGGCCTGGACCACCTCTCGCTGCTCTCCTGCGGTGACCGTCGGCCGCTCGGTCGCCCGCACCTTCCTGCGGGCGCGGCTGGCGAGCATCTTGGTGGCGTCGGCGGACTTGCCGAGGATCTGGCCGATCTCGGCGAACGGCACCGCGAACAGGTCGTGCAGCACGAACGCCAGCCGCTCGCTCGGCCCGAGCGATTCGAGGACGACGAGGAGCGCGAGCCCCACCGAGTCGGCGAGCACCGCGTCGTCCTCCGGCGCCGGGCCGTCGTCGACCGTCACGACGAGCTCGGGCGGCCGGTCGCCGTAGGACGCCTCGGCGTGGGCCTGGCGCGAGCGCAGGACGTCGAGGCTGATCCGGCCGACCACCGTGGTCAGCCAGCCGGCGAAGTTGTGGATGGTTCCCGGGTCCTGGCGGGAGAGCCGCAGCCAGGCCTCCTGGACCACGTCCTCGGCATCGGCGTGTGATCCGAGCATGCGATAGGCGACCGCGCGCAGCCGGTCGCGCTGGGCCTCGAACGTCTCGGCCACCGGGTCCGTCGGACTGGTTTCGGACATGTTGTTACCTTCCTCGGCGCTGCTCCGTCATGGGTGATGACGGGCCCGGACGGGCTCGGGTAACCGATGAAGGAGCAGGATCGATGGAAGCACGCATGAAGAGCCCCGCGAACGCCGACGTGATGACGGCGATCCAGGGCCTCTACAAGGCGATGTACGCCGGGGGCGTCGACCCGCGCGTACTCGGGCTGGTCCACCTGCGAGCCAGCCAGATCAACGGCTGCGGCCCGTGCGTGTTCGCCGGGATCGACTCGGCCAAGAAGCAGGGAGAGACCGACGAGCGGCTGCACAACGTGGTCACGTGGCGCCACACGCCCTTCTTCACCGAGGCGGAGCGGGCGGCGCTCGCGCTGACCGAGGCCGCCACCCGGATCCAGGACGGCGCGCCGGGCGTGACCGACGAGGTCTGGGACGCCGCCGCCGCTCACTTCGACGAAAAGCAGCTCTCCGCGATCATTCTGGACATCGCGCTGACCAACTTCTTCAACCGGATCAACCACACGATTCAGGAGCAGGCCGGCAAGACCTGGTGAGCCGGCCCCGTCCTGTGCCGGGCGCCCGTGCGGACGACGGCCCGCTCACTCCCGGGCGCGCCCGTGCGAACGACGGCCCGCTCACTCCTGGGTGCCCGCGAACCCGTCGCCGACGTAGGCCGCGAGCTGGAGATACGCCTCCCTGGTGGTCTCCTGCAGCCGGTCCAGGTCGATCTCCGCGCCCTCTTCCAAGTGCGGGTCGTACGGCACGCGGATCACCGCACGGCACCGGGCGGCGAAGTGCGCCTCCAGCTTCTTGATGTCCACGGCCGACTTCGACCGCGGCCTGACGCTGCACAGCACCACGGTCGCGTCACGTACGAGATGGCCGTAGTGGTGGGCCTCCAGCCAGTCGAGCGTCGCCGAGGCTGCTCTGGCGCCGTCCACCGACGGCGAGCTGACCAGCACGATCTGGTCGGCCATGCCGAGCACGCCGCCCATGGCCGAGTGCAGCAGGCCGGTGCCGCAGTCGGTGATGCAGATGGAGTAGAAGTTCTCCAGCACCTGGGACACGGCCTGGTAGTCGGCGCCGCTGAACGCCTCGGACACCGACGGGTCGCGGTCGGAGGCCAGCACCTCCAGCCGTGACGGGGCCTGCGAGGTGAACGCCCTGATGTCGACGTACCTCTTGACCTGCTGATGCTCGTTGAGCAGATCGCGTACGGTGGCCGAGGTCTCCAGCACCAGTTTGTCCGACAGCGTGCCCCGGTCGGGGTTGGCGTCGATCGCGATGACGCGATCGCCGCGCATGTGCGCGAGCGTCGCGCCGAGGCCGACCGTGGTCGTGGTCTTGCCGACCCCGCCCTTGAGACTGAGTACGGCCACCCGGTGGTGACCGGCGGCCACCGGGGTGCGGGCCCTGGTCATCAGTTCGCGGCGGCGCCTGACCTCGGGCGGCTCACCCGGCTTGATCCAGCCGCCCGACGCCTTGAAGACCAGCCTGCGCCAGCCCTTGGACGGGGCGTTGCGGCGGCCGCGCAGCAGCGTCTCGGGGTCGAGGCTGTCGGCGCTCGGCCTGCCGGTGACCGGCGGGCGGGGCGGGGCATTGAAGACGGGGATGGGTGCCGGGCGGTGCCGCGGCTCGGCCGAGCGCTGGAACTCCGGCGCCTGGCGGTGGCGTGGCTCGGCGGCCGGACGCTGCGGCTCGTCGAAGGCCGGCGGAAGCTGCCCGAAGGCGTGCTGCGGCTCGTCAAGCGGACGTGCGGGCTGGTCGTAAGCCCGCTGGGCGCCGCCGAACGGGGGCGCGGGCTCGTCGTCGAAGGCGCGCTCGTCCGAAGACTCCCGAACCGGGCGCTCAGGCTCCTCGAAAGCCGGTTTGGGCGGCCCATCGACAGAACGCCGCGGCTCATCGAAGAGGCGCCTCGTCCCGTCGGCGGGACGCTTCGGCTCATCGAAGGCGCCCTGAGGCGCTTCGGCGGGACGCTTCGGCTCGTCGAAGGCACGCTGCGGCCCTTCGCCGAGGCGCTGGGGCTCGTCGAAGGCACGCTGAGGCATTTCGGGGAGGCGCTGGGGCTCGTCGAAGGCACGCGGGGAGGTCTCGGCTGGGCGCTGCTCCCCGAACGGGCGGCGCGGCTCGTCGAAGTGCCGCCGGGGCTCCTCGAAGATGTGCCGCGGCTCGTCCAGAGGTCGCTTCGGGGTCTCGGCGGGCGGCGGCGTCTCGGCGACCGGCTCAGGCCTGAGTGCAGCGGGCCGTCCGATGACCTGCTGGGGCCCGGTGTCCTGCTCGGCCTGATCCTCCTGCGCCTCCTCCGGTACGGACGCCGCCGACGACCGTGCCCACTCGGGCGGCAGCGGCCACGGGAGGTTCTCCTCCGTCTGGTCCTCGGGCGGCTTCGCCTTGCCGGGCAGCGGCAGCATCGAGTAGGTGTCGGTGTCGTCGGGCCGGGGCAGCGGCCGGAGCGGCGCCCCGAACGTGTCGTCGGCCGCCTTGCCCAGGCTGGCCGGCGGGGAGGCGGGCTCGTCCTTGACGGCAGGCTCGTCCGGCGGCGCGGGCTTGTCCAGGAAGCTCGGCTTGGCGCTGTCCTGGAAGCCCGGCTTGGCGGGGGTGTCCAGGAAGCTCGGCTTGGCGCTGAAAGCGGGCTCGTCCTCGTCCGCCCACTCACCGGCCTCGCTCTTCGCCTCGGGCGCCTGCTCGGCCGGCGCCGCGCCGTACACGGAGTCGACCGCGGCGCGGAACAGCGGCGGGGGCGGTGTGTCGTGCTGCGGGACCGACGCCCACGGGTCCTGAGGGTATGGCGAGGCGACGGAGTCGTCGGTCGCGGCCGAGGAACTGACCTTGACCGGGACCTCTTCCGTCTCCTTGATCGCGTCAAGCCAAGCCAGCTGTTCCTCTAGCGATTCTTCTCGATCGTGCCTTGCCACCGTGTTCCCCCTCGGGTGGGTCTAAAGGGGCAGCAAATACTTCGCAGGTTAACGTCAAGAGTTGAGAGTAGCCCTGCCAACCCACAACTTCCTTGCCCCGTTACCTTGGTCTCATGCGAGCCATCGAGATCACCCGCAGTGGCGGGCCCGAGGTGCTGGAGTGGCGCGAGGTGCCCGACCCTCGCCCGGAGCCGGGCGAAATCGTCATCGAGGTGGCGGCCTCCGCGGTCAACCGGGCGGACGTGCACCAACGTAACGGCCACTATGACCCACCTCCTGGCGCTTCGCCGTACCCCGGGCTGGAGGTCTCCGGGGTGGTGGCCGAGGTCGGCGCGGACGTCGAGCAGTTCCGGGTGGGCGAGGAGGTCTGCGCCCTGCTGGCGGGCGGCGGTTACGCTGAGCGCGTAGCCGTCCCCTGGCAGCAGGTGATGCCGGTGCCGCAGGGAGTGCGACTGGTGGAGGCCGCCGGGCTGCCGGAGGTGGCGTGCACGGTCTGGTCCAACGTGTTCATGACCGCCAGACTGCGCAAGGGCGAGACGCTGCTCGTGCACGGCGGCGCCAGCGGGATCGGCACGTTCGCGGTGCAGCTCGCCAAGGCGCTCGGCTCACGGGTGGTGGCGACGGTCGGCTCGGCGGAGAAGGCCGAGCGCGTCCTGGCGCTCGGTGCGGACGAGGCCGTCGACTATCACCAGGAGGACTTCTCGGAGAAGGTCCGCGCCGATGTGATCCTCGACATCATCGGCGCCAAATACCTCGCCCAGAACGTCAAGGCGCTGCGCCCCGGCGGGCGGCTGGTCGTCATCGGGCTGCAGGGCGGCCGCAAGGCGGAGCTCGACCTGGGCATGCTGCTCGCCAAACGCCTCTCGGTGTACGGCACCACGCTGCGGGCGCGGCCCGTCGACGACAAGGGCGCGATCGTGCGCAGCACCGTCGACAATGTATGGCCGCTGGTCAGCGGGGGCGCGGTGCGTCCGGTGGTGTACGCCGAGGTGCCGATGGAGCGAGCGGCAGAGGCGCATCGAATGCTCGATTCCGGAGAACACGTCGGGAAGATCCTGCTAGTACGGTGAGACGTATGAATGCTGAGGACAACAACACCCCCCACATCGTGGTGGTTGGCCCGGACTTCCAAGGTCAGGGCGATAACGGCGATGATGAGCGGTCGGTCACGAACCTGGTCGAGCAGCCCGCCAAGGTGATGCGGATCGGCAGCATGATCAGGCAACTGCTGGAGGAGGTTCGCGCCGCCCCGCTCGACGAGGCCAGCCGCAAGCGTCTGAAGGAGATCCACCAGTCCTCCATCAAGGAGCTCGAGGACGGCCTCGCGCCCGAGCTGGTCGAGGAGCTGGAGCGGCTGTCGCTGCCCTTCACCGAGGAGAACGGCCCGCCCAGCGACGCCGAGCTGCGCATCGCGCACGCCCAGCTCGTGGGCTGGCTGGAGGGGCTGTTCCACGGCATCCAGACCACGCTGTTCGCGCAGCAGATGGCGGCCAGGGCGCAGCTTGAGCAGATGCGCAGGGCGCTGCCCGGCGTGCCGCACGGCGAGGAGCCGCCGCGGCCCCCCGGCGGCTCCGGCCCCTACCTGTAGAGGTTTTCGAGCACCCGGGCGACGCCGTCATCGTCGTTGGCCGCGGTCACGTGATCGACCGCCGCCAGCACGCCGGGGTGCGCGTTGGCGACCGCGTAGGACGTGCCTGCCCAGCTCAGCATGGGCAGGTCGTTCGGCATGTCCCCGAACGCCACCACCTGTGACGCCTTGATCTCGTGCCGTTCGGCCAGAGTGGCCAGGGCGGTGGCCTTGGTGACCCCGCGGGCGCTCATCTCGACCAGCCCCTTGCCGCTGGAGTGCGTGGCGGTGACCAGATGGCCCACCAGGCCGTGCACGGTGGCGTGCAGCTCGTCGGGGTGCATCTCGGGGTGCAGGGCCAGCAGCTTGGCGCAGGGGCGCGAGGTGAGCGTCCGCCGGACCGGCAGGGACCCCGCGGTGGCCCGACGGTCCCAGCTTCCCAGCCGGAAATCGGACTCATGCGCGAAACTACCTTCGTACTCGACCGAAAAGGCGAGCTCGGGGACGTTCGCTCGAAGCTGAGCGACGACTTCCTCGAGCACCTGTACGTCGATGAGGTGAGATTCAACTATCCGTTCGCTGTGCAAGTCGTAGACCAGCGCGCCGTTGGCACAGATGGCTA
The DNA here is from genome assembly GCF_035920485.1 of Nonomuraea glycinis. Lineage (GTDB taxonomy): Bacteria > Actinomycetota > Actinomycetes > Streptosporangiales > Streptosporangiaceae > Nonomuraea > Nonomuraea glycinis. The sequence continues at coordinate 3,067,550 of NZ_CP109166.1, read as the reverse complement.
CGCCACGGTGACGTAGCGTGCTCGCCACACCGCCCATCCACCGGGGCGGCCGGCCGGTCACGAAGACCAGCATGGCCCCGAATTCCTCGACTTTCGCGAAGGCCGCAGCCGTGCGGGGAGACACCGTTCCGTCGGTACGCAGAGCGGTGCCGTCCAGGTCGGTGGCCACAAGGCGGGGCGCGGGAAGGCTGTGCATAACAGGTTCCAGTTTGCCCGGTGATGCCACCGATCAGAAATCTTCCTAGGGAGAGGAACACCAACGCGGCAGAATGGTGTTAGATGTGGTGGCGTTGTATTAGCGATCCCGTAGTGAATACCAGCATGAGTTTGTCTGAGCCACCCCGGGGTGCTTGCTGTACGACACACCGGGACCCACGAGGTGTGGGTCCCATAGATTCACATCCTGAGGGAGAGCTTTTATGGCTCAGGGAACCGTCAAGTGGTTCAACGCTGAGAAGGGCTTCGGCTTCATCGCCCCGGACGGCGGTGCGCCGGACGTGTTCGTGCACTTCTCCGAGATCGTCGGCAACGGCTACCGCAGCCTTGAAGACGGCCAGCGGGTCGAGTTCGAGATCACACAGGGCCAGAAGGGGCCGCAGGCCTCCCAGGTCCGTGCTATCTGACCTGCTAACGGCGAGACGGGCCGGGGTTCGCTTCCAGCGAACTCCGGCCTTTCGCGTTTACCGGACTCCCTTTTGGGACAACCTGTCTCGTATTGACCGGTTGTTGTCACGACTGTGACTCAATTAACACGGACAGTGAACCTGCATTCCTCAACGCATATGAGATATGCGGGGTTATGTCACGCCGTAACTGTCGTCTCGCTGTTCGTGCTGCCACTCAGCCACCGGACCCGGGCGGGGCAAACTCAGTCACGTCGACGGTTCGGCCGCCGTCAGACCGCCACCATTCTGACGGACGCCGCTCTATACGCTCGTGAAATCCACGGAGACGGGCGCTGAGGCCGCCTCCCTAGCCCGGACCCCGGTCCCGGGCCCATGGCGCGTCCTGGCCGTTCACAAGGACCTGATCGCTCTGCCCGCGCGGGCTCCCCCGGGTGGACACGGCAACGCACTCTCCGGCTGGCCTCAGGACGCCGCCAAGTGATCGCCACTCGTGCCATTGGCCGACGCCGGCGGCCGTGAACCGGGGCATCGTCCATCATCTCCGGCGACCACGACACAGCGCTGACGCCCCTGCTCGGCCACGGGTCCGCGATCGGCGGACTCGTGACGCCGCGCAGGAGCGCAAACGTCAGCGTGTCGTACGTACGCCTACTTGACGGGCTCCAGCACGTCCAGGCCCACGAAGGGACGCAGCGCCTCGGGAACCACCACGGAACCGTCGGCCCGCTGGTGGTTCTCCAGGATGGCGACGAGCCAGCGAGTGGTGGCCAGCGTGCCGTTGAGCGTGGCCAGGTGCTGCGGCTTGCCGTCCTTGTCCCGGAAGCGGACCGCGAGCCTGCGGGCCTGGAACTCGGTGCAGTTGGAGGTGGACGTCAGCTCGCGGTAGCGGCCCTGCGTGGGGATCCACGCCTCGCAGTCGAACTTGCGCGCCGCCGACATGCCGAGGTCCCCGGCCGCCGTGTCGATGATCCGGTAGGGCACCTCGATCTTGGCCAGCATCTCCCTCTCGTACGAGAGCAGCCGCTGGTGCTCCTCCTGGGCGTCCTCGGGACGCACGTAGGAGAACATCTCGACCTTGTCGAACTGGTGCACCCGGATGATGCCCTTGGTGTCCTTGCCGTAGGAGCCCGCCTCGCGGCGGAAGCACGACGACCAGCCGGCGTAGCGCAGCGGCAGCTCGTCACCGCCGAGGATCTCCTGGGCGTGGTAGCCCGCCAGCGCCACCTCCGACGTGCCGACCAGGTAGAGGTCGTCGTCGGGCAGGCGGTAGATCTCCTTGTCGTGGGCGACGTGGAAACCGGTGCCCTGCATGGTCTCCGGCTTGACCAGCACCGGCGTGATCATCGGGATGAACCCGCGCTCGATCGCGTGCTGCATGGCCATGTTGAGCAGGCCGAGCTGCAGCCGCGCGCCCACGCCCCTGAGGAAGAAGAACCGCGAGCCGGACACCTTGGCGCCCCGCTCCATGTCGATGGCGCCGAGCCGCTCGCCCAGGTCGACGTGGTCCTTCGGCTCGAAGTCGAACACCCGCGGCTCGCCATGGGTCTCGAGCACCACGTAGTCGTCCTCGCCGCCGGGGGGCGCGCCCTCCTCGACGATGTTGGGCACCGTCTGCAGCAGCTCGTCGAGCTCCCCGGCCAGCTTCTCGGCCTCGGCCTCGGCGGACTTGACCTGTGCGGCGAGGTCCTTGGCCCGCTGGAGCAGGGCGGCCTTCTCGTCGCCCTGCGCCTTGGAGACCGATTTGCCGAGACTCTTCTGCTCCGCGCGCATGGTCTCGAACGAGGTCAGCGCGGAACGGCGGCGCTCCTCAAGGCCGAGCAGCGTGTCGACGATGGAGTCGTCCTCACCGCGGGCACGCTGCGACGCCCGTAGCCGGTCGGGATCCTCACGAAGGGTACGCAGGTCAATCACAAGGAAAGGCTACCGGCGTTGACCGGCGGCCCGCTCCCGCATTAGACCTGTCCGGCCCTGATCCTGGCCAGCCACTGCCCCGCCTCGGAGAAATCGGCGTCGGCCGTCCCCCTCTTGATCTGGGGAGCGACGCCGTCGGCCCGCGGATAGCTGCCGAGGAAGCGCACCTGCTCGCAGATGCGATGCAGCCCGGAAATCGCCTCGCCGACCCGCGCGTCCGCCACGTGGCCCTCGAAGTCGAAGTGGAAGAAGTAGTGGCCGATGCCGTCGCGGGTGGGCCGCGACTCGATCCGGCTCAGGTTGACGCCGCGCACCGAGAACTCGGTCAGCATCTCCAGCAGCGCGCCCGGATGGTCGTCGGCGAGGAAGACGACCAGCGTGGTCCGATCGGACCCGGTCGGCTCCGGCAGCGCGCCCGGCCGGCTCACCCTGATGAACCTGGTCACGGTGTCGGACCTGTCGCCGATGTCACCCGCCAGCTCCACCAGCCCGTAGTGCTCGCCCGCGATGGGTGCCGCGATCGCCGCGTCGTACGGCGAGCCCGGCAGCGCGACCTCCTGGGCCGCCGCCGCGGTCGACGGCGCGGACACCACGACGGCGTCCGGCAGCTCGCGGCTGGTGAAGGCGCGGCACTGCGTGATCGCCGCCGGGTGGCTGTAGACGCGCTTGATGTGCCCGATCTCGGTGTCCGGCCTGGCCAGCAGCGAGAACCGCACCGGCAGCAGCAGCTCGGCGGTGATCAGCAGCGGCTCGCCCCAGGCGAACTCGTCGAGTGTGGTGGTGATCCCGCCCTCAAGGGAGTTCTCCAGCGGCACGACCGCGCCGTCGGCCTCGCCGTTCCGCACGGCGTTGAGCGCGGCGGTGACGTTGGCGCAGGACAGCTGCTCGGCGCCGGGCTCCAGGAGCCTCAGGGCCTCTTCGGTGAAGGTCCCCTCAGGTCCGAGATACGAGATTCTGGGCATGCTTCCAGAGTATCCGCCGGTGGACGCGTGCTGCCGGGTTTTCGGGCCGCCCGTTTCGGCAGCCAGAACACCAGCAGCCAGACCAGGGCCAGCGCCCCCAGCCCGAAACCGTTCTGCACGATCTTGCCGAGGACCGGGCTGACGACCGGGATGTCGGCGGCCTTCAACGCCACCCCCCACCACGGCACCGGCACCACGTAGTAGAGCCACACCCCCGCGGCCACCCGCAACCTGACCGGATCCCGCCCGTCGCCCACGATCGCGCCCAGCACCACGACCACCCAGGCCAGATGGTGGATCCAGGCGACCGGCGAGAGCAGCACCGCCATCAGCCCCACGAGCGCGACGGCCGTCAGCGGCTCCTTGGCCAGATAGGCGTTCCGCGCGCCGCGGAAGCCGTACCAGCCGACCACCGCGACCAGCGCCAGCCCTATCACCGACGTCAGCGCGTCAGGCAGGTACAGGCGGATGAGCATGCCGCGCATCGACTGGTTGGTGGTGGCGGCATTCGCGCCCAGCCGTTCGGAGTCCAGCAGCGCGCCGAACCAGAAGTCCACCGCGTCCTGTGGCAGCACCGCGAACGGCAGCAACGTCAGCAGCGCCGTCACGAACGACGCCATGAACAGCGTCCGCCACTGCCGCGTCACCAGCAGATAGATCAGGAAGACGCCGGGCGTGAGCTTCACCGCCGTGGCCAGCCCGATCAGGAACCCGCGCGGCCACCACGGCCGCCGCGCCACGCAGTCGGCCAGACAGAGCGCCACCAGCAGGATGTCCACCTGCCCGAACCGCACCTGGTCCCGGATCGGCATCAGGTAGGTGCAGGCGACCACCAGGAACGCGAACACCCACGGCGCGTGCCGCCGCCCGAGCACCTGCCTGAACGAGAACCCCACGGCCACCGCCAGCGCCAGGAAGATCCCCGCCGTCCACACCCACTGCGCGGTCCCCCAGGACATCTCCGCCAGCATCGCCGCCAGCATCGCCGCGATCGGCGGGTAGGTGAACGGCAGCAACTGCGGGGCAGGGGTGAAGTAGTCGTAAACCGGCCGCCCCTCAAGCAGCATCTGCCCGCCGGTACGGTAAACGTCGAGGTCGACGAGGCGCTGGTCGTCCGGGTTCGTCAGCCACTGCTGCACCAGCGGGGCCACCGCCGCGACGACGACCAGCACCACGACGGCCCACGCCCACCACTGCCGCCGCTTCACCGGCGTCTCGACACTCGTCACGGTGTGGCACGTTACCGTGGCTGTTGTTTGTCGAGCGCGCCAACACTGGGGGATCCACACATGCCGCAACCCACCTCCGGCGCGCCCTCCCCCACGCACCCGACCGCCTCCCGGCCCTCGCTCCCCGTTACCCATCCGTCGACCGGCCTTCCCCTCAGGCGCCGGTACGGCGGGCACGAGGTACGGCGGAGCTCGGCGCAACGAGTACGGCGCCCGGCCATGCGTACCCTCGCCGCTCTACTGCTGGCCATGACGCTCACGGCCCTCTGCGCCGCCCTTGGCCCGGCCGCCGCCTCAGCAGGAACCGCCCAAGGCCGCGTGGCCCTGGTCGGCGTGCCCGGCCTTGTGTGGAGCGACATCGACCAGTCCCGCACCCCGAACCTCTGGAAGCTCGTCACCCAGGGCGGCTCCGCCTCGATGTCCACCCGGACCGTGCCGCCCCAGGGCCGCGGCATCACCTGCCCCGTCACAGGCTGGCTCACGGTGTCGGCAGGCCAGCGGGCCGGGACGCCGGGCAAGGGCTGCCAGGCCACCCCCACCCCCCAGCCCAACGGCGAAGGCGCGACGATCCCAGGCTGGCGTGACCTGGTGACGCATCAATCCACCACCGGGTACGCCGCCCAACTGGGCACACTTGCTCAAACCATCACCGACTCCGGCGGAACCGTAGCCGCGATCGGCCCAGGCGCAGCCCTAGCCGCCGCCGACAAATCCGGAAATATCGCCAAATACGCCGACACCCCGGAAAGCCTGGGCGACCCAACCCGCTACACCCTGATCGTCATGGAGGCTCCTGACCTCGCCAACGCCTGGGCCGACCAGCCCCCGGACGAGTACGGCATCCCCGCCTCCATGCCCTCGACCACCCGCCAAGCAGCCGCCGCGGCAGCCGACCGCCGGATCGGCACCCTCCTCACCGCCCTCCCCGCCGACACGACGATCCTCGTAGCAGGCGTCTCGGACGTCACCCCGGGCGCCCACCTCCACGTGGCGATCGCCACCGGCCCGCCGTACAGCCACGGCCACCTGACCGCGACCTCCACCCGCCAGGACGCCCTCGTCACCCTCGCGGACCTGACCGCCACAACGATCGAGCTGGCCGGCGCCGAACCCGCCCCCCAGGTCGTAGGCCGCCCCTGGCAATCCGCCGCCACCCCACCCCCGGCCACCGTGGCCGACTCGGTCACCGAACTGGCCGACGCCGACCTGGCCAGCCAGGTCCTCGTCACGGTCCGCGGCCCCTTCTTCGCCATATTCGTAGCGGTCCAGCTCCTCTTCTACGCCTTCGCCGCCCTCGCCCTCCGCCGCCGCCGCGCCTCATCCACCGCAGCCCACCCCTCCCCCTCCACTCCAGACCGCCCCCAGCCCGCACTTCCAGCCAGTACGTCACCCACATCCCAAACCACGACCGCCACCCTCACACCCCCCACCGCCGAGCAGGACTCCCCCCACCAGGACTCGCAAAGCCCCACCACGACGACCCCTCCGTCCGCCATGCCGAACTCGCCGGCAGACCCCACCACTTCCAGCACGAACCCAGCGCAAGCACACGCAACAGGCCCCGCCGCTTCCAGCGCCAACCCAGCGCAAGACCCCACCGCCTCCAGCGCCAACTCAGCGCAAGCAACGGACCCACCAGCCATCAGTACCAACGGCAACGGGGTCGAGCACCCCACGCAGCCGCTCTCCGGGGGCTCCGGGGGCTCCGGGGGCTCCACCCGTCTCCCTCGGGCCGGGTTCGAGGTGGCGAGCGCCTCTCGGCTGCTGGTCGCCGTGCAGGTGGTCTCCGTGGTGAGCGGATCCATCGCCGTCTCCACGTTCCTCGCGCAGTTGGTGCCCTGGTGGAGCCTGCCCGCGCCGATGACCGCCCTGATCGTCACCATCCTGGCGATCGCCGGCCTCATCACCGCCCTGGCCTTCGCCGGCCCCTGGCGTACGCACGTGCTCGGCCCGCTGACCGTGGTCGCGGCCGTCACCTCGGTCGCCATGCTGGTCGACGTGATGACCGGCTCCACCCTTCAGGTGAACGCCGTCTCCGGGTACGAGCCCGTCACCGGCGGCCGGTTCTACGGCTTCAGCAACATCGCCTTCGCCATCTACGCCACCGGCACCATCCTGGGGCTGGCCGGGGTCGCTCAGTGGCTGATGGGCAGGGGTGCGTCGAGGTTCGTGACGATGCTGGTGTGCGTGCTGTACGGCGGCCTGGCGGTGTTCGCCGACGGATGGCCCTCCTGGGGTGCGGACTTCGGCGGCGTACCCGCCTTCGTGGTGGGTCTGGCCGTCTTCCTCATCCTGCTCTCCGGCCGCCGCGTGTCGGTGCTGAAGCTGCTGCTCGTCGGCCTGGCCGGAGGCGCGCTCATCAGCGCCATCGCCCTGTTCGACTGGCTGCGCCCCGCCACCCAGCGCACCCATCTGGGCACCTTCGTACAGCAGGTCATCGACGGTCAGGCGTTGACCGTCGTCGTCCGTAAGTTCACGGCGATGGTGGGCGTGACCGTCGGCAACTGGTCACTGACGCTCCTCTCCCTGGTCGCCCTGGCCTTCCTCTTCCTGGTGCTCAACAGGCCCTCCCGCTGGGGCGCATCGGCTCTCGGCCAGACCTACGCGCTCGCCCCCGCACTCCGCGCAGGCCTGATCGGCGCCCTCACCTCCGCCTTCATCGGCTTCCTGATGAACGACTCGGGCATCGCCATCCCGTCCATGGCGCTCACGGTCGCGGTGCCCCTGACTCTGGCCGCGTGCGTACGCGCCCTGCAGCTCGCCAAGTCCACACCACCAGCGCCGCCGTCAGCGCAAGAAGCGCCCACGGAGCGAACTCACCCCGTACGACGGTCCTGAGCCATTCGAGCTCCGGCGGCTGCCCGGCGACACGCGCCGGAAGGTAGGCCAGCGACAGCACGATCAGGTGTACGACCATGAACCGGTCCACGGTGGAAGCGGCGACCAGGGCCAGCAGCCCGAACGCGAGCCCGTCGTACCAGGGCAGCACGTACGGCGAGGCGAACAGATAGGCGACCACCAGCACCAAGGCCACTACCGTCGCCTCATCCCCACCACCCACATGTTTTCCGCCGCCCCCCGGCCCCACCTGGCCATGGACGGACAATTCGCCCGCCGACCGCCCGGCCGGGTCAGGCCGCTCGGCCAGGTCAGGCCGCCCGGCCGGGTCAGGCCGCTCGGCTGTGGACGGGTCAGGCAGCTTGGCCGTGGATACGAGCCTTACTCGGCCGGCGTCCGCCGCACTGCTGCCGCCCGTCGCGGCTGTCGGGGCTTGCCGCCCCCCACTCGGCGGGTGCTCTCCACCGCCCGGCAGACGCCCAGGATCTCCCGGCGGACGCTCGGGATCGCCCGGCGAGCGCTCAAGGTCACCCCGTGGACGCTCAAGGTCACCCGGCAGGCGCTCAGGATCGTCCGGCGAGCGCTCAGGGTCGCCCGGCAGGGGCTCAGCGGCGGCACCTCGTGGGGGCCCGGGGGTGAAGAGCCCGGGGGTGAAAAGCCTGGTGGTGAGGGGGAGGCGGTGGGAGGTCAGGCGGAAGAGGCACCAGGCCACGAGGGCGAGGACGAGCAGGGAGCCGATCTGGATTTCGCCCCGGTAGGCGCTGCCCGTGCCGACCAGTGACTGCAGCCAGCCCTGGACCAGCTTCCAGAACGAGGCGTTGGACACGGACTTGCTCGTCCGGGTCACCGGTTCGAGCGCGGCGGGTCCGACGATGGCGTAGCCGACGGCCACCACCGCCAGGGCGATCCCCGCCATCAGGGCCAGGCGAGCCGGGCGGCGGCGAAGCTCCCAGGCCGGTCCGAGGGCCACCAGTCCGGCGTTGAGCTTGAGCGCGACCCCCACCCCGAGCAGCGCCCCGCCGACCACCGGCCGGCCCCTGGCGAGGAGGGCCGCCACCATGCAGGCGACGACCAGGGTGTCCACGTGCATGCCCGCCACGAGTTGGTAGAGCAGCAGCGGGTTGACCGTCCACAGCAGGGCGGCCCGGGTGCGCCTGGCCGGGTCGTCCCTGGTGAAGCGGTCTATCAGCAAGCCGGTGGCGATGAAGGCGGCAGCGTTGACCAGAGCCAGCACGAAGATGGTGAGCCGGAGCGAGTCACCGCCGATCCAGCCGGCCAGGGCCTGCACGGCCGTCGCCACGGGACCGTAGACGCTGGGCTCCTCACGCCACGGCGCTTCGACCGCGTCGGCGATGGGGTCGCCGGGCAGGGCGTGCGCGCCGTGCGTGTAAGGATCGAGGCCGAGGGTGACCATGCGGCCGTAGGCGGCGTAGTTGAGATGGTCGCCTGACCCTGCCGGGGGCAGGAACGCCAGGAGACCTGCGGCCAGGCTGCCGACGATCATGAGGACGCGGGGCAGGCGGGCCGAGGTGGCCGCCGGCGGCAGCGCCGTCAGGGCCGCCAGCAGGCCGAGACCACCGAGGACGATCGCGGCGGCGGCCATCGCCACCACCGCGTAGGGGTGCGGGTGGACGTCCAGAGAGTAGGGCGGATGCCAGCCCGGACCTCCCAGCGCCGGGATCATGGCTGACGGGCCGAGCAGACCGATGGCGATCGTCAGCATGATCGAGGCAGCGATCGACACCATGGCCGGCACCGCGAGCCGGTCAGGCGGCCTGACGCTCCGCGTCTCGGAAGTCACCCGCAAATTCCAGCACACTCCACGCCGGGCTCCGGCCGCCGATCCCCAGCCTGTGGATAACCCACCCGCCCCAGGGAGCGGAAGCCGTACAAACCGAGCGCCACCGACCCCAGCAAGGGGAGGCCCTACAGATCGAGCGCCCACCGACTCCCGCGGAGCGGAAGCCGTACAGACCGAGCGCCCACCGACCCCAGCAAGCGGAAGCCGTACGGACCGAGTGCCCGTCAGCGTTTGGGACGCAGCTTGGCCAGGTTCTCGACCACCACCGGCTCCCGGCCGGCCAGCGCCAGCGCCACGTCCCGCAACTGCTTGGCGCGGTGCAACTGGGCCCGCCAGTCAGACCCAGTGGCCCGGTGCGCCATCTCCACCTCGACCTCGACGATCCGATACCCCTTGCGCAGCAGATCGATGGTCAGCGCGGTCTCCACGCCGAACCCGTGCGCCAGCGGCCGGGCCGCCTCGAAGGCGGCTCGGGTGAGGCAGCGCTGCCCGTTGAGGGGCTGGGACGCCTGGAAGCCGGTGGCGCGGCGGATCCCGTCCCGGGACAGGCGCACCACGATGCCGTGGCCGGCCAGCTTCACCCGAGTCTGGAAGACCGCGATGGTCATGTCGGCCTCGCCGGCCCGGACGGGCTCGACTAAGGGGGCCGCCGCCTGGGCGGTGCCGGCCAGGTCGGCGTCCAGGAAGAGCAGGTGGCGCGGGGTGTCGGCGTCCAGCAGCCGGACCGCCTCCGCGCCCGTCTCCATGGCGGCGGCCTTGCCGCGGTTGCGGCTGTGGCGGACGACCCTGGCTCCCGCGGCCCGCGCGACCTTGCCCGTCTGGTCGGTCGAGCCGTCGTCGACCACGACGACGAGGTCGACGCCGGGCAGGTCGAGCGCGGACTTGACGGTGAGGCCGATGCGATCGGCCTCGTTCTTGGCCGGTATGACGACCGCCGTGTCAGGACTCGTCATGAGCCCTCGGTGATGAGGAACTCCTGCGGCACCTCATCGTGCACGGTGAATACCGAGTCCAGTCCGGTCACCTGAAGGATCTTGCGGACGGCGGGGCGCGGGGCGGCCACGTCGAGCGCGCCTCCCTGCTCCTTCATCCGTTTGAGTGCTGACAGCAGCACGTTCATCCCCGTGGAGTCACAGAAATCCACGGCGGACATGTCGATGACCACGCGGCTGGGCCCTTCCTGCAGCAGGCGGGTGAACTCCGACTGCAGGTGGGGTGCCGTATAGAGGTCGATTTCGCCGGTGATCGCAACGAGTGCATGGCCGGCATGTGATCGAGTCGAGACCTTGAGCTCCACATGGGCAGGCTAGCGGCGAGACGGCCTCGGGTCACGTTGTCACGCCGATAGGGGGACGACGGGTATGAAGCGACGAGGCGAATCGACCCGTTCTTGACCTGACGTGGTGACACATTTTGCCATCAGGAGCCCCTGGTAGCGATCCGGCGATGAGAGTCCCTGTTTCGCCATCACGGAGACGGAGAGTACGCGAAGCTTGACACTGTGACACCGGCGCCGGCGCCTTCGCGTCGGTCACCACTTCACTCAGGAGGAGGGGCTGGGCGAGTTTCGTGGGCCCGATCACCGATGAACACAGACCAAGCCGAAGATCCTCAGCGTCAGAGGCTCCGCGAGCAGCTGGAGGCCATTTTCATCCGCACGGAGAAGGCCGCTCCCTGGCATGACGAGGCCGCGCGCCTGCGCGGCCTGGTCAACCACGAGGGGTACGTCCCCGTCCGCACCAAACTGGCCGGCGAGGACCTCGACTTCCTCGCCGGCGCCCGTGACGAGCTGCTCAGGTTCTCCGAGCTCGGGCTCCGGCTGCTGGACCTGCACCAGCCGCGCGACGCGGGGGGCATCACCAGCGACGCCGCGCATCCGATCCTGCGGTGCCGGAGCTGCATGTGGCGCTGGCCCTGCCCGACATTTCGTGCGATGTCGGAGTCGTTCGGGACGAGCCAGGAGTCGACCGTTCCGGAGTCGGCCTGATGGGTCAGCGCGGTGCGTCGACCAGCGGCAGCCGGATCTCGAACCGGCAGCCGGGCCCGTCGTTGACCACGCCGATCATCCCGTCGTGCGCCTCCACGATGCCCTGAGCGATCGCCAGGCCGAGCCCGGCCCCGCCGTCCGCCGTCGGGGTCCGGGCCGCCTCGCCCCTGAACGCCACGTCGAACACCCGTGGCAGGTCCTCGTCCGGGATGCCGCCGCAGCAGTCGCTGACCGACACGCAGGCCATGCCCTGGTCCACCCGAGCCCGCAGCACGACCGAACCGTCCGACGGCGTGTGCTTGATCGCGTTGATCACCAGGTTGGCCAGCGCGCGGCTGAGCGCGCCCGCGTCGGCCTCGACCGGCACCGCGGCCGTCGCCTCGGCCGTCAGCAGCACGCCCTTGGCCCTGGCCAGCGGCTCGGCCCCGGCCAGGGTGTCGGCCACGACGTCCGACAGCCCGACCCTGGCCCGCGACAGCCGCAGCGCGCCGGCGTGGATCCTGGACAGCTCGAACAGGTCGTCGACCATGGCCGACAGCCGTTCGACCTCCAGCTTGATCTGGCCGTGGTAGCGGCTGACCGTCTCGCGGTCGGTCACCACCCCGTCCTCCAGTGCCTCGGCCATGGCCCGCATCCCGGCCAGCGGGGTGCGCAGGTCGTGGCTGACCCAGGCGACGAGCTCGCGGCGCGCGCCTTCCAGGGCGCGTTCGCGGGCGTACGCCTCCTCCAGCGTGTTGGCGATCGTCTGGAGCTCGGCCGGGAGCTTGCGCGGCGCGACGAACGGCAGCTCGCCCACGGCGGCGACGAGCCGCCTGCTCTCCCCCACCACCCGCCGGGCCAGCACGAAGGCGACCCCCAGCCCGACCAGGCCGCCCACGGCCACGACGCTGAGCACGATGTTCCGCGCCGGACCCTCGATGATCATCCTCATGGTGATCGCCACCACGCCCGCCAGGGTCGCGACGACCGCGACCACCACCACGACGGCCAGCATCACGCCGATCGACCGGGTACGCAGCCACCACATGACCGCGATGCCCAGGGCCGCCACCAGAAGTCCGAGCCCGGCGGTGACGGCCACGATCATGCCGAGGTCGTCCATCGCGGCCACGTGCGGCGTCATGCCGGGCCCTCCAGCGGTTCGTACCGGTAGCCGACTCCCCACACCGTGACGATCCTGCGCGGCTCGGTGGGGTCCGGCTCGATCTTCTCCCGCAGCCGCCTGACGTGCACGGTCACGGTCGAGGAGTCGCCGAACGACCAGCCCCACACCTGGTTGAGCAGCGCGGACCTGCTGAAGGCCTGCCTGGGGTTGCGCATCAGGTAGGCCAGCAGGTCGAACTCGCGGGCGGTGAGCAGCACCTCGGCGCCGGCCAGCCGCACCTCGTGCGCGCCCACGTCGACCATCAGGTCGTCATCGCGCAGCACCCCGGTACCGCCGGTGACGGCGGCGCCGCGCGCCCTGCGCAGCACCGACTGCACCCGCAGCGCCAGCTCGCGCGGGCTGAAGGGCTTGGTCACGTAGTCGTCGGCGCCGGTCTCCAGGCCCACGACCCGGTCGATCTCCTCGCCCAGCGCGGTCAGCATGATCACCGGGACCGGCCAGCGTTCCCTGAGCTTCCTGCACACCTGAAGTCCGTCGATCTTGGGCAGCATCAGGTCGAGCACCATCAGGTCGGGCGGGCTGGCCAGCGCCCTGCGCAGCGCCTCCGCGCCGTCCGCGACGCACTCCACCTCGTGCCCGTCCCGCTCCAGGTAGCGGGCCACCACCTCGGACACGGTGGGGTCGTCGTCCACGACCAGGATGCGGGTCTTCACGACCTCACGGTACGGCGCGACCCGGTCGATCGACACCCACGTCATGACTTCGTAAGCCTCGCGGATCTATCGGCCAGGACGTACGGTGGCCCCATGAGTCGAGTCATCATGCTCGTTTTGGGCGCCCTGCTGGCGCTTTTCGTGCTGTTCAATTTCATCATTCCCATGGTCCTGGGGCTGCTGAAGATCGCGCTCATCATCGGGGTGGTCGGTCTGTTCGTCTTCATGGCGGTCACCCTGGTCGGTAAGTCGTCCTCATCCCGGTGACGCTTTTCCTGTTCGATCCCTGGCTCATCGCCGTCACGATGATGGCGGTCCTGCTGCTGGCCTCATGGGCCGCCAGGATGCTGCCCGTCGTCGGCGGTGAGCCGGCCGGCTTCCCCCTGGTCTACGCGCGGCGTACGGCGTTCCCGCGCCAGAGCGATCCCGACGCGCCGGGACGGCCACGGCCACGAGCCCCCTCCGCACGCCCCGCTGCCGGATAAGCGGGGCTGTCAAAGCCCTGACCTCCTAGTGGGATGGGCTCATGATCGATTCACTGGTCACCTTCGTCATCGGCGTGTCCGGCGGCAACGCCGCTCTCGCCATCGTGCTGTTCACCCTGGCCGTGCGGCTCCTCCTGCTGCCGCTGGGCATCCGCCAGGCGCGTAGCGCGCGGATCAGGGAGCGCCTGGCGCCCAGGCTGCGCGCGCTGCGCGCGAAATTCGAGCGCGACCCGGAGCGGCTGGCCAAGGAGACGTCCGCGCTCTTCGCCGCCGAAGGCACCTCGCCGTTCGCGGGGATCCTGCCGGGTCTGGCGCAGCTCCCCTTCATGTGGCTCGTGTACCGAGTCGCCACGCATCCGACCGCGCTCGCCGGCCATGACCTTCTGGGCGCTCCCCTGGGTCAGCAGGTGGCGAGCGTGGTCACTAGTTACGGTCTGGTCAGCTGGCCGGTTTCGGTCTTCGTATTGGTCATCGTGCTGCTCGTGGTGGTGGCCTGGCTGACCTCGCGGCAGATCAGGTCGAAACTCACGGCGGAGCAGCCGGAGGTCCTGCGCAGGATCATGCCGCTGCTGCCGTACGGGTCGGTGCTCGCCGCCGCCGTGCTCCCCCTGGCGGCGGGGCTCTATCTGCTGGTCTCCACGGCCTGGACGGCCGGGGAGCGGGCAGTGCTGGCTACCCGGCCTCTTTGAGCACGCGGATCTGCCCGTTCATCGAGCCATGGGGAGCGGGCAGAATCGCCCACACCGTCGTCGTGTCACCGTCGTGGCGAACCCCCCAGCTCTCCGCGACGTACTCGACAATGCCCAGGCCACGGCCGCCCAGTGAGGACAACGTCGGGCGGCCCGCGCGCGGCTCGGTCGCCGCACCCCCGTCGCTCACGGCGACCTCAATGTGATCATCACTGCGCATCCAGGTGACCTTCACCATGCCAGAAGGCAATGGATGCGCATGCCTCAGCGCGTTGCTCATCAGCTCACTCACCACGAGGACGGCATCGTCGATCGCGGTGCTGAACACCCCACAGTCCTGCAGGTCAGTGCTCAGACGCTGGCGGGCAACAGCGACGCTGGACGGCGCGTACGGCAGCAGCACGACGCTTGACACACCCACCTCCCCCGCTCACAGTGCCCCCCGCGGGAACACACCCCGGTACGACCGAAATGCCCCGTTACTCGATCCCAGAAACCGCATCTCGATCACAGCTTGTACACATCGGACGATAGATCAGCTCAACTGTGACCACCTCGTTACCGCATCGGTGTGTCGGATCCGATAGATGAAGCACTTCTCAGCACGAGCTTCATCCGGGTGCCTCCGTCCGGTCGCGGATGGGCGCTCACCTCGCCGCCCTGGGCCCTGGCCAGGCTGCGCACGATGTAGAGACCGAGCCCGACGCCGCCGAATCTTCTGCGGTCACCGCTGTCCACCTGCACGAACCGTTCGAAGACGCGCTCCCGGTCCGAGGGCGCGATGCCGACGCCCTCGTCGTCGACCACCACGGTCACCCCGCCGTTCTCGGGCCAGGCCGCCACCCTGATCAAGCCGCCCTTGGGCGAGTACTTGAAGGCGTTCTCCAGGAGCTGCCCGAGGACGATGTCGGTGGCGAGCGCGTCCCCCCGCACCGGCGGCAGTCCGGCGCCGATGCTCACTTCGACCCGATGTTCGTCGGACAGCACCGGCAGCCCGAGCGTCGCCGCGTGCACCCGCTCGGCCAGATCGAACGGCTCGTCCCTGACCGCCTGCTCCTCCGCCCCCGCCCTGGCCCCCAGCAACAGGTGGTCCATGAGCTGCCCGAGCGAACGCGACCGCTCGGCGATGGTGTGCACGGCCGAGCGCCGCTCGGCGTCGCTCAGCTTGTCCCAGCGGGTGTCCAGCGTGCTGGCGAAGCCGCGCACGATCGTGATCGGGGTGCGCAACTCGTGGCTGGTCGTGGCCAGGAACAGGTCCTTGGCCTCCTCCAGCTCCTTGGCGGCGGTCACGTCGCGGAAGTCGACGACCAGCTCGCCGGTCTCCTCGATCTGCGCGCTGACCACGTCGAGCCAGCGCCCGGTGTCGAGCTGGAAGGTGAGCTTCTCACCGGGGGCGGGCAGCGGGAACGGCGGCTTCTGCCCGATGACCGTCTCGGCGGGGACGGCGGTGAGCTCGACGGCGGCCGGGTTCCACCTGAGCACCCGGCCCTCGTCGTCGAGCACCGCGATGCCGTCCGCGCTGGCGTCGAACACCGCCCGCTCGTACGCCCGCTGCCGCACCGCGTCCTGGTAGGCGACCGCGTTGCCGACCGCGATGCCCGCGTGCCCGGCGAGCAGCTCCAGCAGCTCCAGCTCCAGATGACCCGGCTTGCGCTTGGCGAACAGCGCGTAGAGGGCGCCGTACGGGCGGCCGCCGACCGCGGCGAGACCCAGCGCGATCGTGTGCAGCCCCTTCAGCTCGGCCCACACCAGGCCGTCGAGCTCCTGTGACTCCAGCATGACGGTCTTGCCGGTGCGCAGCAGCTTGCCGACCAGGCTGGAGTGCAGGTCGGCGGTGCTGTCCTGCAGCGTGCGCGGAAGCTGGTAGGTGCTGACCAGCCGCACCCGCTCCCCGTCGATGAGCACGAACCCGCCCGCATCCGCGCCGGTCAGCTCGGTGAGGCTGGCCGTGATCCGTTCGAGCACGGCGGGCAGGTCCAGCTCGGCGTTGATGTCGCCCACCACGTCGGTGAGCCGCCGCACCAGCCTGGCCCGGCGCGCCATCCGGTTCTTGGCGGCGTCGTCCATCCGGACCAGGTGGTACACGCAGACGTAGCCGGCCACCGCGCTCCCCGTGAGCAGCGCGCTGATGTCCACCCGCACGTCGAGCAGCTCCCCGTCGCCGCGCACCCGCTTGGTGCGCAGCGAGACCTGCTCGCCCGTACGGACCCGCTCCAGAACGGCGTGGTGCTCGGCGGTCAGCTCCTCCGGCACGATCGGCGCCCTGCGCCCCAGCATCTCCTCGGCGCTCCAGCCGAAGAGCCGCTCCGCCGCCGCGTTCCAGACCAGGACACTCTGGTCCCTGTCGAAGGCCACCACGGCGTTGGGCGAGCTGTCGAGCACAGCGCGGGCTATCTCATCGTCACTCCCAGCCCTTAGGTCCCCCACATCTCCATAGTGCCTGTGGCGTGGCGCTCATGCCGGGCGATCCGTCCGATACGCTGCGGTCACGGCATTTCCGTGGCTGGCTGAAGAGGGTGAAAGCATGTCAGGCGACCTCGAAGCCCTGCTGCGGGTGACATCCGACACCTACCGTGACGACCGGCCGCTCGACGTCGCCTTCGGCACCTATGACGGCGCGGTCGGCCGGCTGGTGCTCGCGGTGACGACCCGGGGCATCGCCTCCTGCAGCTTCGAGGACGAGCAGATCGTGTACGAACGCGTCGCCAAGCAGGTCGGCAGCCTCATCGGCCCCGAGGCCCGGCGGCTGGACCCGGTGCGCAGGGAGCTGGACGCCTACTTCTCCGGCCGGCTGCGGGCCTTCGCCACGCCGGTCGACCTGGCCCTCGCCACCTCCTTCGCGCGCACGGTGCTGCAGAAGACGATGGCGGTCCCGTACGGCACGACCACCACGATGGAGCGGATCGGCGAGCTCATCGGCCGGCCACGCGCGCTGCGCGCGGTCGGCAACGCGCTCAACTCCAACCCCGTGTGCGTGATCGTGCCGTGTCACCGGGTGGTGCGTGAGGACGGCGAGCTCGGCGACTACGCCGGAGGCGTGGCCGCCAAGCGGCACCTGCTCAACGTCGAGCGTCGCGAGTCGCGCGCCTGAGCGCGCCCACCGCCAGCGTGACCAGGGCCGCCACGATGGCGGCGCCCAGCGCGCCGTTCATCCAGGGCTCCCTGGTGAAGCCGATCGCCTCGCGGACTCCGGTCCACATCCCGTCCCACGCGGCGACCGTGGGGGTCGAGGTGGTCAGCCAGTAGGCGGCGAAGCCGAGCGCCCAGGGCAGCAGCATCGACCAGCGGGAGGGCGCGTTCTCGGCGGTGTTCCAGCGGGCCCCGCCGCCGAGCAGGAAGTAGTCCACGGCCAGCACCGCGAACATGGGCACGAAGACCGCGCCGATCAGGCCGAGGAAGGCGCCGTAGGACGTCACGTCGACCACCAGCGCGATGGCGACGGTCAGCACGCCGATGGCGATACTGAGGATCCGCCGGTCGACCCGCGGCATGAGGTTCTGCAGCGAGACCGTCGTGGAGTAGACGTTGGCGAAGGACTGGTCAGCCTCGCGCAGCACCAGGATGGCGAAGAACAGCGCGCCCAGCGGCGCGGCCACGAAGGGCACGAACACCGCCGTGCTGTCGGCCGCCACCGCCCCGGCGCCCGCGATGGCCACCGCGTAGACGCCGAGCCCGAGGCAGGCGACCTGGGCCAGGGTGTAGCCGCCGACGACCCCGGTGAAGGCCGCCCGGCTGGACCTGGAGTGCCGGGCGAAGTCGGCGGCGAGCGGCACCCACGACACCGACAGCGCGATCACGTAGTCGACCGCGGGCATGAACGCCGCCCACGTCCCGCCCGTCTGCGGCGGCGCGTCCCCGAGGAACTGCACGGCGAACCAGACGAGCGAGACGATCACGGCGATGGTGATGTAGCGGCGCAGCAGCCTGATCGCGCCGAGCGGCCAGATGGTCAGCACCGTGGTCAGCACCCCGGCGACGATCACCCACACCGCGTACGGGACGGTGTCGCCGAAGATGGCCATCGCACCCATGGAGATGACCCAGAGCTCGAACGCGCCCCAGCCGATCATCTGGATGATGTTGAGCACCGTCGGGATGTAGGACAGCCGGGCCCCGAACAGCCCGCGCAGCAGCACCATCGCCGGCTGCCCGGTCTGCGTGCCGGGGATCGCCGACAGCCCCACCATGGCGGTGCCGATCAGGCTGCCCACGACCGTCGCGGTCAGCGCGGCGGCCAGCGTCAGCGGGGCGCCGCCCAGCGGGTCGATCAGGAACAGCGCCCCGGAGAAGCCCAGCAGGCTGACGGCCAGGTTGGCCCAGAGCGCGCCCTGGTCGAGCACCCCCAGCGTCTTGGGGGCCGCGCTCTCCAGAGTGAGGGGAACTTCGTCATCGTGGACGGCATGCGACATCGCGCACTCCCTACGCCGGCATTACCCGGACAGGTTCATGCGGTCGGCAGCAGCGGTAGCTACCCTCTCAGCCTGGTTGCCCCAAGCTCCCGCGGGGGTTTGGCACACGAGGCCGGGATCATCCCAGCTCGCGCCCCCATGATGCACCATTCGTCATAGATCGGCCACCACCGGGGGCTGCGATCGCCTCCCCTGGGAGAGTCCGGGCAGGTCCGCGGGAGTACAGCTGCGTGCGTTCGCCGCGCTCACCGAGAACGAGGGCAGGAGGGCTGCCCACTTCATCATCACATCGGGTGACCAGGCGTATTCCCGGCGTATTCCAGGCTGCTGCCGACGCGTGCAACGATCACTCCGGTGAACCTCGGGCCGCCGGAATCGCTCGTGTCAGCAGGGATTCGAGCATGGCGAAGCCTCGTTGAAGGTCGTGTTCCACCCCGCTGGCATCAGGCGCTACTGGAGCGGGCGAGACACCGTCCTGCGCGGGACATTCACCTTCGAGACCTGACACTCAGGCAGAGCCCCGCACAGTGCGCACGCCCCGAGGCCAACCGAAACATCTCTTGCTGGAGGACTGTTGAAGACACGCATTCTGGGCGCCGTGCTGGCAACCGCAGCGTTGAGCGGGCTGCTGGTGGCAAGCCCGGCGCAGGCGAAAGACGGGGTGTCCACCGCCCGCGTAGACCCCAAGGGCGACATGGGTGGCGGGTCCGTCCGGGCGACCGTCGACTTCGTCAGCCGGACGAAGGTCGTCTATCGGAACTTCACGGTGCGCGACCTCTGTCCCGGGGACAACCTTCCGGTGCGGGCCCGGGTTTACTGGAAACACACCGACGGAACCACCGGGCACAGCGCCTGGAAGTCGGACACCAACGGCTGCGGCGACAACGGCACCAACTTCGGAAACATCACCCGCACCGGCTCCAAGTCCATATCGAGGGTCTACCTGGAGGTGTCGGTCTACATCCGACCAGGCCAGAGGGCTTACGACCTCAGCGAGACCCGATACAACCAGTACGTGCACCCGGGCCGCTGACGCTCAGGCTTTCAGCTGGTCGGGCCATCTGCAACCGTGCGGGTGGCCCTTGACCTGCGTCGCAACGCAGTACGGCCGATGACGGCACGATGTTGACAGGTTCGTTCAGGCGACGAAGGGCTGCTGCCCCGTCTCGCTCACCATCGGCCGCTTCTCGTGCTCCCAGGACCGCATGCCGCCGTCGACGTTGATGGCATCGCGGCCGAGCTGGTTGAGCCAGGCCGCCACCTGCAGCGACCGGCCGCCCGACCGGCAGATGATGTGGACGGTCCGCTCACTGGGGACCTCGTCCACGCGGGACTGGATCTGCGTCATGGGAATGTGCACCGCCTCGGGGGCGTGGCCCGCCACCCATTCGTCCTGCTCGCGGACGTCCAGCAGGTAGGCGTCGGCGGGGACGTCTCGGACCTTGACTTCGGGAACCGTCATGTCTCCATCATCTCGCGTCGCGCGTCGTACGCCGCACGCGCTTCGGCGATCTCCTGCTGGTGCTGCTCGGTCCAAGTCACCAGCGACTTGATCGTCTCGTGCAGCGTGCGGCCGAGCGGCGTGAGCGCGTAGTCGACGCGCGGTGGCACCACGGGGTGGACGGTACGGTCGACCAGGCCGTCACGTTCGAGCTGGCGCAGCGTGACGCTGAGCATCCGCTGGCTGACGCCGTCGATCTCGCGGCGCAGCTGGGTGAAGCGCAGGCTCTGGCAGTCGAGCAGGGCGATGACGAGCAGCGACCACTTGTCCGCGACGCGGTCGAGGATCTGCCGGACCTCGCAGCCCTCCCTGACGTCCCACTGGCGGATGTCGTAGTCGTCGTCGGGGACGGTGCCGTCGAAGTAACCGAGTGACTTTGAAGTGCCGTCTTCCATGCCTGTTCATGCTGCCGCATGATGTGGACGGTTACAAGAGGTAACTGATGTGCGCGAACGTAACCGGGGGATTCCACCATGATTGCTGACGAACGACTCAGAGGCCGCCCACTGGGCGTGCTGATGGTGCTGTGCGGGGCGATCTTTCTTGAGGGCATCGACGTCGCCATGCTGAACGTCGCGCTGCCTGCCATCCGCGCCGACCTCGGGCTGTCGACCACGATGCTGAGCGGCGTGGTCAGCGCCTACGTGCTGGGCTACGGCGGATTCATGCTCCTCGGCGGCCGGGCGGCCGACCTGCTGGGCAGGCGCAGGATGTTCCTGCTCTGGCTGACCGTGTTCCTGATCTTCTCCGGGCTGGGCGGCTTCGCGAACGAGGGGTGGGTGCTGCTGGTCGCCAGGTTCGTCACCGGGGTGGCCGCGGGATTCATGACCCCCGCGGGGCTCTCGCTGATCACCACCGGCTTCGCCGAGGGCAGACTGCGCAACAAGGCCCTGCTGATCTACGCGGGGACGGCCGCCGCCGGCTTCGCGCTCGGCCTGGTGATCGGCGGCCTGCTGACCGCACTCGGCTGGCGGTGGGTGTTCTTCGCGCCGGTGATCCTGGCGCTGGCGATCCTGCTCACCGCCATCCCGCTGATCAAGGAGCCCGCCGTGCCGCCGCGCGCCGGCGGCCGGTTCGATCTGCCGGGCGCGGCGACCATCACCGGCGCGATGATGCTGCTGGTCTATGGCGTGGTACGGCTGGAGCACCCGGCCGAGGGCTGGGTCTGGACCGCCGCCGTGTTCGCCGGCGGGCTGGCGCTGGTGGCGGCGTTCGTGGCCATCGAGCGCCGCTCGGCCGAGCCGCTGATCCGCCTCGGCGTGTTCCGATCGGGGGCGCTGGTGCGCGCGAACCTGGCGGCGATCCTGCTCACCGCCGCGTTCTTCGGCTTCCAGTTCCTGATCACCCTCTACCTGCAGGAACTGCGCGGCTGGTCGGCGATCCAGACCGGCCTCGCGCTGCTCGCCGCCGCCGCCGACGTGGTCCTCGCGCCCACCCTCACGCCCGTGCTGGTCAACCGCTTCGGCAACGCCCGGGTGATCTTCGGCGGCCTGGTGTCCGGGCTGGTGGCCTTCATCCTGTTCCTGGGCGTCGGGATGGACTGGACGTACGCGGCCATGCTGCCGTCGATGCTGCTGATCGGGCTGATGTTCGCCTTCGTGTACGGCCCGCTGACGATCGTCGCGACCGAGGGGATCGACGAGCACGAGCAAGGGCTGGCCGGCGGGCTGATCAACACGTCCTTCCAGTTCGGCGCCGCGCTCGGGCTGTCGGCGGTCACCGCCGTCAACGTGGCCGCGCTGGCCGCGGGCTCGACCGGGATCGACGCCCTGCGCGCGGGGCTGGCGGTGCCGGTGGCGGCCACGCTGCTCGCGGCCGTCATCGTCGCCTCCGGCCTGCGCGGGCGGACCCGGGCCCCGGTGCCCGCCCGCGTGTAGGCCGCTACTTCAGCAGCTTGGACAGGCGGCGATCGGCCAGCGGTTTGCCGCCCGTCTGGCAGGTGGGGCAGTACTGCAGCGAGGAGTCGGCGAAGGAGACCTCGCGGATCGTGTCACCGCACACGTCGCACGGCTGCCCGGCCCGGTTGTGGACCCGCAGGCCGGACTTCTTCTCCGCCTTGAGGTCCTTGGCCGCCAGGCCGTGCGCCCGCTCCACCGCCTCGCGCAGCGTGGTGATGATGGCCTCGTGCAGGTCGGCGATCTGGTCGTCGGTCAGCGACGCCGCGATCTTGAACGGGGACATCCTCGCCGCGTGCAGCACCTCGTCGGAGTAGGCGTTGCCGATGCCGGCGATCACCTTCTGGTCGCGCAGCAAACCCTTGATCTGGGTACGGTTCCCGCCCACGATGCGCTTGAGCGCGGCCACGTCGAAGGCGTCGTCGAGCGGATCGGGGCCGAGCGCGGCGACACCCGGCACATCATCCGGATTTTTCGTGACATATACGGCGAGGCGTTTCTGCGTCCCCGCCTCGGTCAACTCGAAGCCGGGCGTGAGTCCCTCATCATCGGGCGCCAGGCGCACCCGTACGGCCAGGGGGCCTTTGCCCGGCCGTACGGGCTTGGCGTTCGTCAGGTCCTCGCGCCAGCGCAGCCAGCCCGCCCGGGCCAGGTGAAAGATCAGGTGCAGCCCGTCGCAGTCCAGGTCGAGGAACTTGCCGTGCCTCGACACGCCCGTGACGGTCAGCCCGCCCAGGGCGGTGACCGGCGGATCGAAGGTCTTGAGCGCCTGGAAGGCCACCACGTCGACACCCAGGATCGTGCGCCCCACCGCCCGCTCGCGCAGGAAACCGGTGAGAGATTCCACTTCGGGAAGTTCCGGCATGCCACCAGACTACTGATCGGTTGTCCACAGCCTGTGGACGATTACGGCACCTCCCAGAACGCCAGCTCGTGCCGCATCCCCTCGACGAAGAGGGCCTCCGCCCGCACGGGGTCCGGATCGGCCTCGTCGATCATCTGCCCGATCCGCGCGGCCAGAGCCGCGAACCCGGGATCGGCGTAGGTGTCCACCCAGGCCCGGTACCGCGGCTCGACCGGCGGATTTTCCGCCAATATCTGACCCAACGTCGAATATCCCCACATACACGGATAAAGCGCGGCGAGCCCGTCCGCGTACGAACCCGCCGACTCCAACAGGAACGCCGTGTACGCCGCACAGGCGGGCCCCTTGACCGCCCCATCGAGATCCGCCCCGAACCCGGCCGACAGCGACCAGTGCAGATCCAGCTCGTCATGGAACGTGGCGTGCGCCAGGTCCACCAGATCGCCGAGGTGCTCCGCCGGCGCCTGCCAGGCCAGCCGGGCGAACACCCGGACGTAGTCGTGCAGGAACAGGTAGTCCTGCTCCAGCCACGACCGGAAGACCGGCTCGGCCAGATCACCCCGCCCGATGCCCACCACCGTGGGATGCGCGAGCTGGGCCTCCACCAGCGGCCGGCCGATCGCGTGCAACTTCGCAGAGACAGTCATGGCCAGCACGTTAGTGAAGGCGACGATCGCCTACGAAACGGACGTACCGTCTGACGGCTCCGGTGCGCGCCGCACCGGAGCCGGGCGGGGTCAGTTGGCGTCGAGGATGTCCTTGGGCACCGGCTTGTCCTCCTTGAGCGCGTTGAACAGGGCCAGCGCCTTGGTCCTGTCCCACTTGACGGCCGTGCCCCCGCCCGCGATCTCACTGCCGCCGAACGGCACCACCGTGGTCACCGGGCTGTCGCCCATGGCCAGGCCCAGCGAGAGCATGTCGAACACGCCCGTGCCGTTGTCGACGGCGACCGCCTCGGTGGCGGCCGAGGCCAGCGGGAGCGAGGTGAAGGGGTTGATCAGGACGCCCGGACTGGCCGCCTTCTTCACCACCGCGCTGAGGAACTGGCGCTGCCGCTTGGTCCGCTCGAAGTCGGGCAGCGCGCCGCCCTTGCGGGTGCGGACGTAGCCGAGCGCCTGGCCGCCGGTGAGGATCTGCTTGCCCTTCTTCAGCTTGAGGCCGGCCTTGGGGTCGTTCACGGCGGCGCGCACGTCGATCTCGACCCCGCCGACCGCGTCGACGATGTCCACGAAGCCGGCGAAGCCGATCTCCATGTAGTTGTCGATGTGCACGCCGGTGACCGTCTCGACGGTCTGGACCAGCAGCGGGGGCCCGCCGATCGCGTAGGCGGCGTTGAGCTTGTTGCGGCCCTTGCCGGGGATGGTGACCGCCGAGTCGCGGGGCAGGCTGACCAGCGTCGGCCGGTCGCCGGTGTCCGGCAGGTGCAGCAGCATCATCGAGTCGGTCCGCTGGCCCGCGCTGCGGCCCGTGGCGAGCTTCCTGCGCTGGGCGGCGGACAGGCCCTTACGGCTGTCGGAGCCGACCAGCAGCCAGTTGGTGCCGGGGGTGTCGGCGGGGCGGTCCGGGTAGTCGTCGAGAACCTTGTCGATGCCGGCCAGCTTGCCGTCGATCCAGAAGAACAGGCCCACGGTCGTCACCAGCAGCACCGCCAGGATCGCCGCGATGATCGTGAGCACGGTCCGGGCGCGGGGTCGCCTGCGTGGTGGCTTCGGACCCGCGGGGGGAGACTCCGCGCCCCCGCGCAGCGGCCTGACCGGGCTGCTGCCCGACCGCTGCTTGCCGTACACCCTGCCTTTGGGCTTCTGGTCGCCGCCATGGGGGCTCTGGTCGGCCATCGGCGAGCTGACGACGGTCGCGTCATCGGCGACCGGCGGGCCGCCCGAAGTCGGGCGCGCGCCCGGCCGCTGCGGGAACGCGTGCGCCGGAGCGCCCGCCGAGCGGGGCTCCTCGTCGTTCCTGCGCGGCAGCGGCCTGCCGTCGCCTGGCGAGCGCATGGCCCGCGTCCGATCGTCCTCAGACACTTGGTTTCTACTTCCCTTCGCTTGGCATAGACGCTACGTCCAACCCCCTGCCAGTGCAGACTTCTCGCCAAGCTTTTCCCACGGAAAAGTACGCAGAACGCGGCTTAAGTCACTCCCGGAAACAGAGAAGCAAGCTGCATCGTTAGGTTTATGGACGACCTCTACCGAAGGGAAGATCGTGTCCGCTCCGGACTCATGGAGTAGTCGCCCGTGCATGAGCACGGGTTTTCCTGAGAGCTCGCCTCGGTGAGCGCCTATGTGGGGCTGCTGGCCCTGTTCCTGCTCACCGCCGCGACAGGCTACTTCGTCGCCCAGGAGTTCGCCTTCGTCGCCGCGGACCGGGGTGTGCTGCGCGAGCAGGCCGCCGCCGGTGACGCCGCCGCCGAGAAGGCGCTGCGGGTGACCTCGCGTCTCTCCTTCATGCTGTCGGGCGCTCAGCTCGGCATCACGGTCACGGCGCTGCTCGTCGGCTTTCTGGCCGAGCCCGCCATCGCCGGGATCGTCCGTCCCTGGCTGACGGATGCCGGCCTGTCCGAGGCCATGATCGCCGGGCTGTCCGTGGCCATCGGCGTGCTCGTGGCCACCATCGTGCAGATGGTGCTGGGCGAGCTGGCCCCCAAGAACCTCGGCATCGCCAGGCCGGAGCCCGTGGCCAAGTTTCTGGCGGGCTCGACGCTGGCGTACCTGACCGTCGTGGGCCCGGTGATCCGGCTGTTCGACTCGGCGGCCACCGGCCTGCTGCGGAAGATCGGGATCGAGCCGGTCGAGGAGGTGGAGCACGGCGCCACCCCCGAGGAGCTTTCCCGGATCATCGAAGAGTCGACCGAGGCGGGCGAACTCCCCCCTCGGCTGTCAGCACTGCTGGAGCGCGCCCTGGAATTCGGCGACCACACGGCTGAGGAGATCATGGTACCGCGCCCCCGAGTGGTCGCACTCCGCGATTCTCAGCCTTTGTCCGCCTTCGTCGAGGTGATGCGGCAGTGCGGTCACTCCCGCTATCCGGTGCTCGGCGGCGACGGTGACGTGGTCGGCGTGACCGGCGTGCGCGAGTTGCTCGCCTCCGGCCTGGACGAGGGCAGGATCGCCGACATCACCCGGCCGCCGCTGCTGGTGCCCGACTCGCTGCCGCTGCCTGTGGTGCTCGACAGGATGCGCGTGGCCAAGGACGACATCGTCTGCGTCATCGACGAGTACGGCGGCCTCGCCGGTGTGATCACCGTCGAGGACCTGGCCGAGGAGCTGGTCGGCGAGCTCGTCGACGAGAACGACCCGGACCCCGTCGGCGCCGTGCGGCAGCCGGACGGCGCCTGGGAGGTGCCCGGCCGGCTCCGGCTCGACGAGGTCGAGCGGGCCACCGGCGTGGCGCTGCCCGAGAGCGACGACTACGACACCCTCGGCGGGCTGATCCTGGCCAAGCTGGGCCGGATGCCGGAGCCCGGTGACACGGTGACGGTCGAGACCGTCCCCGAGGGCGACCCGTTCACCGAGGACGAGGACCAGCACCTCGCGGAGCTGACCGTGATGTCGCTCAACCGCCGCGTGCCCGAATGGGTGCGGCTGGCGCCGACCAGGCATGTGGAGGCAGCGCGATGACGATGATCCTGATCGGTGTCGTCCTGCTGGCCTTCAACGCGCTGTTCGTGGCCGCGGAGTTCGCCTTCGTGTCCTCCAGGCGCCACCGGCTGGAGGAGATGGCCGGGGGCGGCAACCGCCTGGTCAGAATCGCCGCCAGATCGGCCGTGGGCGGCAGCCGCCAGCTCTCGCTGATGCTCGCGGGGGCCCAGCTCGGCATCACGCTCTGCACGCTGGGACTCGGGCAGGTCACCGAGCCGGCGATCGAGCACTACCTGGAGCCGGTCTTCGCCGCCGTGGGCGTGTCGGAGTCGCTGCGGCTGCCGATCGCGCTGACGATCTCGCTGGCGCTGGTGACGTTCCTGCACATGGTCGTGGGCGAGATGGCGCCCAAGTCGTGGGCGCTGACCAACCCGGAGCGGGCGGCCCTGATCCTGACGCTGCCCTTCCGCGGCTTCACCTGGGTGATGCGCCCGCTGCTGTCCTCGCTGAACGGGCTCACCAACCTGATGTTGAGCCTGTTCGGCGTGCAGCAGCGCGACGAGCTGGCCTCCACCAGGACGCCGCGTCAGCTCGCCATGCTGGTGGGCGAGTCCGGCCGGATGGGCCTGCTCGACCGGGAGGAGCACGACCTGCTGACCAGGGCGCTGCGCTTCGAGGCCGAGGGCATCGAGCGGCTGATGGTCCCGATCGGTAAGGTGACGGCCGTGCCGTCGTCCGCGGGCGCGGCCCGGATCCGGCAGGAGGCCGCGGACAGCGGTCACCTGAGGCTGCTGGTGCGCGGCGAGGGCGCCGTGGAGGGCGTCCTGCACGCCCGTGACGCCCTGCTGGAGCCCAACCGCACGGCGGGCGAGCTGGCCCGCCCGGTGCCCCGGCTGCCCTGCGTCACGCAGGTCCCTGAGGCCGTGACGGCGCTGCAGGAGACCCGCTCGCATCTGGCGCTGGTCACTGGGGCGGGCGGCGCGGTCATCGGCATGGTGAGCCTGACGGACCTTCTCGGCCAGTTGCTCGACACCCGGGCGCCGGCCGTCTGACCCCACGTTCGCTGTGGGCTAAAACACATCGCCCGGCCGAAAGTAACTCGAAAGTGAGTTGCAACCGGCCGGGCGTACTTTTCGCCCCCGGGGCCACGCCACGCGGGAAGGTTAGGTAAAAAGAAGAAGCCCCGGCTCTTGCGAACCGAGGCTGTCTTTCGTCAGTGTAGATCTACCGATTTCATCGGAGATCCGAGGTGGGCGAGGAGGGATTTGAACCCTCACGTCCTTTCGGACACACGGACCTGAACCGTGCGCGTCTGCCGTTCCGCCACTCGCCCTTGTGGGTGCTGAGAAACAGTAGCACGTAACAGCCACCAGTACTGAACCCGGATACGATCGCATAAGACACGGGAGCGGAGGAGCTGGGCGCGAGGGCCGACGAGCGCCAGGACCGCCGCGACGTGGGACGAGCGGAGACCGGGCGCCACAAGCGTCTGGGGGCCGCGATCATATGCACGGAGGAAGGGAGGTACCCGGTGGGAGTCCTTCAGCGCTTCGAGCGACGGCTCGAAGGCTTGGTTGAGGGGGCCTTTGCGCGGGCGTTCAAATCTGACCTTCAACCGGTCGAGGTCGCCAGCGCAGTGCAACGGGAGATGGACGAGCGGGCGGCGATCGTCGCCCAGGGTCGCACTCTCGTGCCCAACGACTTCGTGGTCGAGCTGTCCACGACCGACAGTGAGCGGCTTGAGGTTTACGCCGACAACATCAGCCACGAGCTGGCCAACCTCGCCAGGGAGTACGCCAAGGAACAGGGCTACTCCTTCGTGGGACCGGTCCGGGTCCGTTTCGAGACCGCCGCCGACCTGGCTGTGGGACTCTTCCGCATCAGGTCCGGCGTCATCCGTGGCGCGACGGTCGAGCAGGACGAGATTCGCCAGCCGGCGAGCGATCTGCCACCGTCTAGGCCCAACGCTTTCGGCGGGCGGCCCCGGCTGCTCGTCTCCACTCAGGACGACCCGCAGGGCGACCGCTCCTACGAGCTCACCACTCCGGTGACCTTGCTGGGACGCGGCACCGACTGTGATCTTCGTCTCGTCGACCCCGGCGTTTCGCGTCATCACGCGGAGCTACGCGTCGAGGGTCAACTGGTCGCTCTCGTCGATCTTGGATCGACGAACGGCACGTTCGTCAATGGCCAGCCGGTACGCAGAATCGAGCTCCAGAACGGCACGCGAGTGACGCTCGGACGCACGACTCTGGTGTTCCGGCGCGATTAGGGGTAGACAGACGGTCCATGTCCGAGCTCACGCTGCTGCTGATCCGGCTCGCCTTCCTGGCGGTGCTGTGGTTTTTCGTCATTGCCGCAGTCGGCGTGATCCGGACTGACTTGTTCGGGTCACGTACGGCTCCCGCCGGTCCACGCAAGGGGGTTAAGCCTGCCAAAGCCGTGGCAAAGCCCAAGAGCAAGAAGGGCGAGCCACGCCAGCTTGTTGTGACAGGTGGCCCCTTGCAAGGCACCACCATTAACCTCACGGAGACGCCCATCACCATTGGCCGGGCTAGTGACGCCACGCTGGTAGTCAGCGACGACTACGCATCCAGCCGGCATGCCCGGCTCTTCCCTCAGGACGGTCAGTGGATCGTGGAAGATCTCGGTTCAACCAACGGCACATATCTCGAGCGCTCGAAAGTCACCCGTCCGACCCCGGTGCCGCTCGGCGTTCCCGTCCGTGTCGGCAAGACAGTCATTGAATTGCGCAAATGACCATCGCACTCCGCTACGCCGCCCGCTCGGACGTCGGCCTCCTCCGCGAAGGAAACGAGGACTCGGCGTACGCTAGCGGCCGCCTGCTCGCCGTCGCGGACGGTATGGGCGGGCACGCTCACGGCGAGGTGGCGAGCTCCGTCGCCATCGCCGCAATGGCCTCACTCGACGAGGCCCAGCAGGGCGGTGACCTGCTCAACGCCATCGAAGCGGCCGTACGCGACGCCAATCGCAAGCTGCACGAGATGGTCGGACGGGACCCCAGCCTCAAGGGCATGGGCACCACACTCACCGCGATGCTCTGGCAGGGCACCCAGGTCGCGCTCGTGCACGTCGGCGACTCGCGCGCCTACCTGCTCAGACGCGGCGAGCTCTACCAGATCACCCACGACCACACCCTGGTGCAGCAGCTCGTCGACGACGGGCGCATCACCCCGGAAGAGGCCGCGACGCATCCGCAGCGCTCGATCCTGCTGCGCGCGCTCGACGGCAGCGGCGAGGTCGATCCCGACCTCACGCTGCGCGAGGCGCAGGTGGGCGACCGCTACCTGCTCTGCTCCGACGGCCTGTCGGGTGTGGTGAGCGCGGAGACGATGCACGCCACCCTCACCAACATCGACGATCCGGAAGAGGTCGTCCGCCAGCTCATCGACCTGGCGAACCGTGGGGGCGGGCCGGACAACATCACCTGCGTGCTCGCCGACGTGCTGGAGATCGGTGACGGCCAGCAGCCGCTCGCCGAGGCGGCCGTGGTCGGCGCGGCGGGCATGACCCGGCTGCCGCCAGGTCCCCACGAGACCGCTCCGGGGCGAGCCGACTCGGCCACCGCCCCGCAGCCGGTGATCAGCGGGGACGACTTCGACGAGCCGGCCGCCAGGACCTCCCGGCGGGCGGGCAAGCGCCGGCGTGTCTGGCCCGTGCTGGTCTCGGTGCTGTCCGTGGCCGTCGTCGCCGCGGGCGTCGGCGGCTATTTCGGCTGGCAGTGGACCCAGGACCAGTTCTTCGTCGGCGCGTCGGCCGACGAGGTGGTCGTGTTCCAGGGCATCCAGCAGGAAGTGGGACCCATCCAGTTCTTCTCGGTGATCCAGCGCACCGGTAAGTCCGTGTCCGAGCTCTCACCGCCCGACCAGGCTCTGATCAAGGACGGCATCGAGGTCACCACCTTGGCCGAGGGCATCACCAAGATCAACGGGCTGAGTTTCGCGAAGGACACGACGGAGCAGAAGGCCGCCCCGGCCGCCAGTTCGACGCCATCCGCGACCCCGACGAAAACGAAACCCCAGTAATGAGCGAAGTGGCCGAAGCCTCCGTGACCATGCCCGCCAAGCGGCGCGTGGCCCAACTCGCCATGCTGGCCTTCGCCGTCGTGATCGTCATGGGCGCCTACGCCAACGTGGGCCTGGCGATGGGCGGGGCGATCCCGTCGGGCATGCTGACCTACGGCCTGGGCTTGGGCGCGCTGATGCTGGCGGCCTATCTGGTGCTCGCCAGGTTCGCCCCGTGGGCGGACCCGCTGATCCTGCCGCTGGTGACGCTCATCAACGGGCTCGGCCTGGTGATGATCTTCCGGCTCTCCGAGTCGCCCTCGACGCTGCCGTCCGCCAAGCTCGCCTCACCCAGCACCCAGCTGATGTGGACGTTCGTCGGCATCCTGATGTTCAGCCTCACCCTGATCTTCCTGCGTGACCACCGCGCGCTGCAGCGGCTGACCTACACCGCCGGCGCGGTGGGCCTGATCCTGCTGATCTCGCCGCTTACCCCCTTCCTCGGCCAGGAGATCAACGGCGCCCGCATCTGGGTCGGCATTCCCGGCGTCGGCCAGATCCAGCCCGCCGAGTTCGCCAAGCTGGCGCTGGTCGTCTTCTTCGCCGGCTACCTGGTGGCCAAGCGGGACGTGCTGGCCCTGGCCGGCCGCAGACTGCTCTTCATCGACCTGCCGCGCGCCCGCGACCTCGGCCCGGTGCTCATCACCTGGGGTGTCAGCCTGGGCGTCCTGGTGATGCAGAAGGACCTGGGCTCCTCGCTGCTGCTGTTCGGCACGTTCGTCGCGATGCTCTACATCGCCACCCAGCGCAGCTCCTGGGTGATCATCGGCGTCCTGCTCTTCGTCGGCGGCGCCATCGTGGCCGGCATGCTCTTCAACCACGTGCAGGAGCGCTTCAACGTCTACCTCGACCCCAGCGATCCGGCGCTGTTCGACCAGATCGGCGGCAGCGCGCAGCTCATGCAGGGCCTGTTCGCCATGGGGTCGGGCGGCATCCTCGGCACCGGTCTCGGCCAGGGACACCCCGAGCTCATCCCGCTGGCCTTCTCCGACTTCATCTTCCCCGCCACCGGCGAGGAGCTGGGGCTGACGGGCCTGATGGCCCTGCTCATGATGTACGCCCTGCTCGTCGAGCGTGGCCTGCGCACCTCGGTCGCGGCCCGCGACCCGTTCTCCAAGCTGCTGGCCGGCGGCCTGTCGTTCCTGCTGGCCTGGCAGGTGTTCATCATCGTCGGCGGCGTGACCAACCTGATCCCGCTGACCGGTCTGGTCACTCCGTTCATGTCACAGGGCGGCTCGGCCTTGTTGTCTAACTGGATCCTTATCGCGCTGCTGGTACGCATGTCAGACGCGGCACGTAAGCCACCGCCCCAGGCGATCCAGAACGAAGGAATGACGCAGGTGTTCCAGCGATGAACGGGCCCATCAAGCGTGCGGCCGTGGCCTGCCTGGCCATGTTCGCGTTACTGATGATCAACGTGAACGTCCTCCAGGCGATCAACGCCGGGAAATACCGCGACGACGCCCGCAACACCCGCAACTACTACGACCGCTACGCGGTCCAGCGCGGCCGCATCACGGCCGGCGGCAAGGTGATCCTCGCCCAGTCCAAGGAGGCCAAGGGCGACTTCAAGTTCCTCAGGGAATACCCCGAGGCCGAGCTGTACGCGCACCTCACCGGCTTCTTCTCCCCCGAGAGCGCCTCGGCCATCGAGGCCAGCCAGAACAAGATGCTCGACGGCTCCAGCCCTGACCTGCTGCTGCAGCGCGGCATCGACCTGTTCACCGGTGAGCCGACCCGGGGCGCCAACGTCGACCTCACGATCAACCCCAAGGCGCAGAAGGCCGCCTACGACGCGCTCAAGCAGAGCGGCAAGCGCGGCGCCGTGGCGGCCATCGACCCCAAGTCCGGCGCGATCCTGGCGATGGTCTCGCTGCCCACCTACGACCCGGGCGAGCTGTCGGGCACCAACAAGGGCCAGGTGTTCGGCCGCTACGACGAGCTGGCCAAGCAGAAGTCGCAGCCGCTGCTCAACCGCAACATCGACCGCACCTACCCACCCGGCTCGACCTTCAAGGTGGTGACCGCCGCGGCCTTCCTGGAGGACGACTCCGGCCGGGACGCCCAGACCGTGGTCGACGCGCCGCAGGTGCTGCAGCTGCCCAACACCACCGCGGGGCTGCCCAACTACGGCGGCGCGGCCTGTGGCTCCGGGCAGGTCACGCTCGTCTTCGCGCTGGAGAAGTCCTGTAACACGCCGTTCGGCAGCATCGGCATGGACCTCGGCTACGACAAGATGAACGAGCAACTGACGAAGTTCGGCGCGGGGCAGCCGCTGGCCGTCCCGATGTCGGTGGCGAAGAGCAGCTTCGGCGAGAAGGAGGACCAGGCCGCGGTCGCCCAGGCCTCCATCGGCCAGCGCAGCGTCCAGATGACGCCGCTGCAGATGGCCATGATCGCCGCGGGCATCGCCAACGACGGCACGGTCATGAAGCCCTACCTGGTCAACAAGATCACCGACGCCAAGGGCGACACGCTCGACGAGGCCGATCCCGAGGAGTTCAGCGAGGCGATCAGCTCGGAGACCGCGGGCAAGCTGCGCGACATGATGGTCAGCGTCGTCGCCAACGGCACCGCGAACCGGGCGCAGATTCCCGGCGTCGACGTGGCCGGCAAGACCGGCACCGCGGAGACCGCCGACGGTCAGCCGCCGCACGCCTGGTTCATCTCCTTCGCCCCCGCCAACGATCCGAAGATCGCACTGGCGGTGCTCGTGGAGTCCGGCGCCGCGAAGGTGGGCGCCGAGGCCACGGGCGGCGGCACGGCCGCGCCGATTGCAAAGGTCGTAATGGAGGCGGTGCTGAACCAGTGATGGACGGTAACGTGCTGGACCATGCGGCTCGGTAACCGCTACCAACTGCTCTCCCCCATAGCCACAGGCGGCATGGGGGAGGTCTGGCGTGCCCGCGACGAGCTGCTCGGCCGCGAAGTGGCGGTCAAGGTGCTGCGCAGCCACATCTACGCCGACCCCGGGTTCCGCGAGCGCTTCCGCAACGAGGCGCGGATCACCGCCGGCCTGGCCGACCCCGGCATCGCGCAGATCTTCGACTACGGCGAGCACAGCGACCTGGCCTACCTGGTGATGGAGCTGGTGCACGGCGAGCCGCTGTCGGCCATCCTGACGCGCAACGGCTCCCTCGGCCCCGAGGTGGCCCTGGACGTGCTGCACCAGACGGCCAAGGCGCTGCACGTCGCGCATGCCTCGGGCATCATCCACCGCGACATCAAGCCCGGCAACCTGCTCGTCACCTCCGAGGGCGCCATCAAGGTGACCGACTTCGGCATCGCCCGCGCGCTGGAGGCGGCGCCCCTCACCCAGACCGGCACGGTGCTCGGCACCGCCCAGTACGTCAGTCCCGAGCAGGCTCAGGGCCTGCCGCTGACACCGGCCACCGACCTCTACTCGCTGGGCGTCGTGGCCTACGAGTGCCTGTCCGGGCGGACTCCGTTCCGGGCGGAGAGCGCGGTGGCGATCGCCCTGCTGCACCTGTCCGAGGAGCCGCCGCCGCTGGGCGTGGACGTGCCGGCCCCGCTGCGGCAGCTCGTGCTGGCGCTGCTGGCCAAGGACCCCGCCCAGCGCCCCGGCTCCGCGCTGGAGCTGGCCGACCGCGCGTACGTGCTGCGTGAGTCGCTGGTGGGCGGTGCGGTGGGCGCCGAGCTCAGCATGCTGACCGATCCGTCCGGGTTCGAGGTGCGCCCGGCGGAGCCGGACGATGAGCGGCTCACCGACAACTTCGGCGAGCCGGCGGCGGAGACCGTTCTTCAGGAGTCCGCGCCGCAGCCCCGGCCGCGACGGCGGCGCGGGGTCGGGCGGACCCTGGCGCTGGCCGCCACCGCCGGATGCGTGGCGGCGGTCGGATTCGGCGCCTTCGCGTTCTCCTCCCCGCAGGTGGCGCCGGCGCCCGTGTCCACCCCCACGGCGGAGCCCGCCGAGCCGGCGGGCGGTGTCGCGAGCCCCAAGCACAAACCATCCCGTACTAAGACACAGACCCGTCGCCCTCCAGTTGTTACGGTGAAGTCGACAAGGCCGGTACCCTCACGGTCGGCTACGGTTACCAAGTCGGCAACTCCGACGAGACGGCCGACGCCGAAGCCAACCCCGACCGCCACCCGTACACCTACCCCCACACCGACCCCAACGCCGACTACGACGCCGACAGCGACACCTTCGGCCTCGCCGGACCCGGGTGAGACAAACCCGCCGCAGGAGGAGACGTGATGCGCCAACGGGTCGATGATGGACACCGGCGGCCGCCCCCCGAGCAGGCCGGCCACAAGATGAACGGTAAGGGACAGTGCAGGAAATGACTCAGCCTCGGCTACTCGGAGGTCGCTACGAGCTCGACGGTGTCGTCGGGCGCGGCGGCATGGCCGAGGTGTATCGCGCCCGAGACATCCGGCTGGACCGAATAGTCGCGATCAAGACTCTCCGGTCGGATCTGGCAAGGGATCACACCTTCCAGGCCCGGTTCCGTCGAGAGGCGCAGTCGGCGGCCTCGCTGAACCATCCGGCGGTGGTCGCCGTCTACGACACCGGCGAGGACGCCAGCGAGGGCACCCCCGTGCCCTACATCGTCATGGAGTACGTCGACGGCCGGACGCTGCGCGACCTGCTGCGCGCCGATCGGCGGCTGCTGCCGGAGCGCGCGGTCGAGCTGGTCGACGGCATCCTGCGGGCGCTGGACTACAGCCACCGCGGCGGCATCGTGCACCGCGACATCAAGCCCGCCAACGTGATGATCACGACCGGCGGCGAGATCAAGGTCATGGACTTCGGCATCGCCCGCGCGATGGCCGACTCGGCCGCGACCATGACGCAGACCGCGCAGGTGATAGGGACCGCCCAGTACCTCTCGCCCGAGCAGGCGCGCGGCGAGCGGGTCGACGCCCGCAGCGACATCTACTCCACCGGGTGCCTGCTCTACGAGCTGCTCACCGGCCAGCCGCCGTTCACCGGCGACTCCCCCGTCGCGATCGCCTACCAGCACGTCCGCGAGGACCCGATCCCGCCGTCGCAGATCGACCCGGAGATCCCTCAGTGGGCCGACGCGATCGTGCTCAAGGCCATGGCCAAGGACCCCGCCCACCGCTACCAGAGCGCGGGCGAGATGCGGGCCGACATTCAGCGGGCCATGTCCGGCATGCCGGTCGACGCGCAGACGATGACGATGTCCGGCAACTACGGCCAGGGCCAGGGCACCCGGATGATGACGGCGACCCAGTCCGCCGCCGGGCCGGCCACCCAGCGCTCCGGCGC
This sequence comes from Nonomuraea glycinis, assembly GCF_035920485.1. Taxonomy (GTDB): domain Bacteria; phylum Actinomycetota; class Actinomycetes; order Streptosporangiales; family Streptosporangiaceae; genus Nonomuraea; species Nonomuraea glycinis. The sequence goes on along the minus strand of NZ_CP109166.1, from coordinate 3,031,617 downwards.
GCTGCCGGACTACGAGTACGACGACGGTGGCGGTCGTGGTGGGCGGCGCAGAGCCGGCGGCGGCAACACCGCCGTCAAGACCGCGGCCTGGATCATCATCCCGCTACTGATCATCGGCGCGTTCATCACCGTGGGTTACGTGGTGCTCAGCGGCGGTGGCGGCGGCGCGTCGACCGACGCCGCGATCAAGGTGCCTGACCTGGCCACGCAGCAGCTCGACTACGCCCAGACCGAGCTGCAGACCCTCGGGCTCAAGGCCGAGGTGATCGAGGAGTTCAGCGACAGCGACAAGGGCACGGTCATCAAGACCGACCCGGCCTCGGGCGTCGAGGTGGAGAAGGGCTCCGTCGTCAAGGTCTACGTCTCCAAGGGGCAGCAGAAGGTCAAGGTGCCTGACGGGCTCATCGGCCTGTCCACCGACGAGGCCAACCAGCTCCTCACGGACGCGGGACTGAAGGGCTCGGTCAAGACCAAGGCGTCCAGCAGGGCGCAGGGCAAGGTCTTCCAGACCGACCCGGAGGCCGGCAGCGCGATCGAGAAGGGTGGCACCGTCACCCTCTACATCCCCAAGCAGCTGGCCGAGGTGCCGAGCGTGCTCAACCTCACCGAGGCGGACGCCAAGAAGGTGCTCGAGAGCGCGGGCTTCAAGGTCCAGGTGCGCAAGCAGCCCGACCAGCAGGCCCAGGGCACGGTCATCCAGCAGAACCCCGGCGAGGGCGCCAAGCTCTCACCGCGGATGACCGTCACGATCGTGGTCTCCGAGGGGCCGGCGGCGCCGACCGCGACCGAGCCGCCGCCGGACGGCTTCCCGGACGACGAGCAGCCGACGAACGACGACACGGGCCAGCCGCCCACGGACGATATCCCGACCCAGGATGAGCCACCGGGCGACGACCCGTTCGGCGACAACGGCCTGGAGGGCTGACCGACGTCGAAGGCCGCCATCCCCACCGGGGGGTGGCGGCCTTCGCGTGTGTCTGCGGCGTCCGTACCGCGTGCTGGTTCTGTACGGCTGCCGCTGGTTCTGTACGCCTGGCCGCGCCGGACAGCGAGAAGCGCCCCCGCCGCTCGGGGGCAACGGCGGGGACGCTTGTCCTTGTGTCGTTTCGCGGCGGTTGTTCGTTACAGGAGTGCGTGCAGCCAGTTCTCCAGGAGTTGGTGGCCGTGCTCCGACAGCACGGATTCGGGGTGGAACTGGATGCCTTCGATCGGCGCGGAGCGGTGGCGCAGGCCCATGATGACGCCGTCGTCGGTGCGCGCGGTCACGTCCAGCTCGTCGGGCACGGTTTCCGGGCGTACGGCCAGTGAGTGGTAGCGGGTCATCCGCACCGGCGACGGCAGCGCGGCGAAGACGCCCTTGCCGTCGTGGGAGATGGCGCTGGTGTCGCCGTGCACGAGCTCGGGGGCGCGGGCGACCGTGGCGCCGAAGGCGCAGGCGATGGCCTGGTGGCCCAGGCAGACGCCCAGCAGGGGCTGTCCTCGCCGCAGCGCGTGGTGGACCAGGGGGATGCTCACCCCGGCCGCCTCGGGCGTGCCGGGGCCGGGGCTGACGAGCACGCCGTCGAAGCCCTCGGCGTCGGCCACGCGCACGTCGTCCCGGGGGCGCACGTCACACGTGGCGCCCAGCATGCGAAGGTATTGGACGATGGTGTGGACGAAGCTGTCGTGGTTGTCCACCACCAGCACACGGCTCATCTGCGTACGGTCACCTCGTCGAGCGTCACAGCCGGCTCCCATAGGGGGAACACGACATACCAGAGTATGGCCACCGCGACGGCGGCCAGCACCACCGCCCCCAGCAGCTTGGCCCCGGTGTCACCGGGGAGCTTGCGCCACAGCCAGGCGTACACGTCACTCCTTCCTGAGCTCGGTCTGCTTGAGCACGCCATGGACGATGAGCCGCTGGGCGGCCGAATACTCCGGATGGCAGGTGGACAGGGTGATGTACGGACGGATGGGCCGGATGTCGGGCTTGCCGGGGACGGGGGCGATCACCTCGACCTCGTCGGGCTCCACGATGTCCTGGGAGGTCACCCGGTAGGTGTAGCGGGCCTCGCGGGCCTCGACGATGATCTCGTCGCCGCGCTCCAGCTCGTCGATGCGGTTGAACGGCGCGGCATACGTGGTCCGATGCCCCGAGACCACGAAATTTCCTACCTTGCCGGGCAGGGCGCTGCCGGGGTAGTGGCCCGGCCCCTTCTTCAGATGCTCGGCGTCCACGCCCTCCACCACGGCGTACTCGTAACCGCGGCCCAGCCTCGGGATGCGCAGCATGGCCAGCGCCCCGCCCAGCTCGATCTTCTCGATCCGCCCCGCCGCCAGCTCCCGCTGGAGCAGCAGCTGCTGGCTCGCGGTGTAAGCGCCGGTGCCCCAGAGCAGGTAGGCGCAGAACAGCGTCAGGATCAGGCCCGCGGTGACGCTCAGCTCCCCCACGGTCCGTAGCGTGGCCCGCACCCGGCCAGCGTATGCGTGCGCGATCGTGATCCCTGGGATCGCCATGTCCCGCGCGTGGCGACTATCCTGGGGCACGCTACGACTACCCTTAACGAAGAGCCTGCGGACGATCCGGAAGCCCAGGCCCTCAGCAGGAGTTATCCAGTGCCCAAGTCCAAGGCTCGCAAGAAGGCGGTTTACACCCCGCCGCAGAAGTCCCAGACGGTGAAGGTCAGCCCTCGCTGGCTGGCGCCGACGATGGTCGTGTCATGGATCGTCGGCATCCTGTGGATCGCCACCTACTACGTGGCGCCCACCGCACCCTTCATCGGTGATCTGCAGAACTGGAATCTGCTGATCGGGTTTGTCTTCATCATCTTCGGTGTGGTTCTCTCCACCCGCTGGCGTTAGTTTTTTCCACAGCTTTTCCACAGCTGGGGACGTCAGCGCAGGGTGTCGAGGATCGTGGCATCTCTGACCAGCACGAGCACCACGAGGATGGCCAGCGCTCCCACGATCGCCAGCACCTGCCACAGGGTCCGGTTGTTCTTGGGGGCGAAGGTGATGGCGCCTGCCAGCACCGCCCCGGTGATGAGGCCGCCCACGTGGCCGGTCCAGCTGATGCCCGGCACGATGAACGTGATGACCAGGTTGATCGCGATGAGCGCGGCGATGCCGCCCACCTCGGTGTTCAGCTTGCGCCCCACCACGAACATCGCGGCGAACAGCCCGAAGATGGCCCCGGACGCGCCCACGGTCGCCGAGTTGGGCTGATCCAGCCAGAACACCATCACCGAGCCGCCCAGTGCGCTGACCAGATAGACGGCCAGGAAACGGGCATGCCCGAAGGCTCGCTCCAGGTAGGGGCCGACCATGTAGAGGGCCCAGCAGTTGAACAGGATGTGGAAAACTCCGCCGTGCACGAACGCCGCGGAGATCAGCCGGTAATACTCGTCCAGCACGGCGACCCCGGCCGGCCACATGGCGAGCCGCTCGGTGACGTCCAGATCCGGGAGCTGCTGGGCGCCGAACACGACCACGTTGATGGCCAGCAGTGCCCAGGTCACGACGGGCGTGGTGACGACCGAGCCGCCGAAGGTGGATCTGGCCTGCCGGATGCCCTTGTTGCCCTCGGCCACGCACTCGGGACACTGGAACCCCACGGCGGCATCGCGCATGCAGTCGGGGCAGATCGGCCGGTCACACCGCTGGCAGCGGACCCAGGTCTCTTTGCCAGGATGCCGGTAGCACGTCGGCACCGCCTCCGCGGGCTGCTCGGGCTGCGAAGGCGTGCTGGGCGGCTGGCTGGTCATGACCGCAGCCTATGGCAGCGACGACCCTGCCGCGTCTGCCTGAGCGCCCTCGTGCGGCAGGCGGTGCACAGGCGGCAGGCGGTGCACCGGCAGCCGCCGCGTGGACGGCAGGGCGGTGCGGGCCGCCGGGTGGACGGCGGGCGATGCGGGGGCCGCCGGGTGGGCGGCCCCGTCGCGTCCGGTCAGGTCAGGCTTGGACTCGCTCGATGGTGACCGACTCCAGGACGACGTCCTCCACCGGGCGGTTGTTACGGCCGGTCTTGGTCTTGGAGATCGCGTCGATCACGTCCTGACCCTCGATCACCTCTCCGAAGATGGTGTGCTTCCCGTTGAGGTGCGGCGTGGGCACACTGGTGATGAAGAACTGCGAGCCGTTGGTGCCCTTGCCGAACCGGATCCCGGCGTTGGCCATGGCCAGCAGGTAAGGACGGTCGAAGTAGAGGTCCGGGTAGATCTCGTCGTCGAACTCGTAGCCGGGGCCCCCGATGCCCTGACCGAGCGGGTCGCCGCCCTGGATCATGAAGTCGGGGATGATCCGGTGGAAGATCGTGCCGTCGTAGTAGCGGTTCGTGCTCTTCTCACCGGTGCCGGGGTGGGTCCACTCGCGGCTGCCCTCGGCGAGCTCGACGAAGTTTCGTACCGTCTTGGGCGCCTTGTTGGGGAAAAGCTCGACTTTGATATTGCCACGATTGGTCTGCAGATGTGCGATCAGCTTCTCAGCCACGAGACAGCTGCCTTCCTCTATGTACGACATTGACTTATACGGTTTTGATGCCTATGGCCGTTGGGCCGCTGTAACCATCCTCCCATGGGTCGCCATGATTGAGCCGCCTTGTACCGGGAAGGTCAGGCGCGGGGCCCCAACAACAGGGGAGGTAGACGTGTCCCTGACACTGAGAAGACGACGCGTGGTCATAGAGGTACCCACCACGTGGACGGGCCGGATGAAGGCCCAGGCCGTGCGAACCGGCCGACGGATGGCGCCGATGGCGGATCAGGCCAAGTTGGTCGCCAACCGGCGAGTGGAAGACGCCCGTTACAGGGTGGCACCAATGCTAGAGAATGCCGCACACCGGGTCGAGGACCAACTCGCCCCGAAGGTCAGCTACGTGCTGACCACGGCAGCGGACAGGGTGAGTCCGGTCAGGCGGAAGTCCCGGCAGTGGCCGATGTTCACCCTGATGACCGGTCTTGCGCTGGGAGCGGTGGGCTACATGTTCTACCGCCGCAATGCCCAGCAGTGGACCGATCACATGAAGGAATCGGCGTCCGACGCCTCACGCTGGGTCAGCGAGAAGTCCGACAGGACGAGGGAAACGGCGGACCAGGCCGGTGCGACGATGTCCAGCACGGCGGATGAGGCTTCACGAAAGATGTCGTGATCCGCAGTGAGAGCGCGCTCCCGTAGTACGGGGGCGCGCTCTCTCATGTCCGGCGACTGTGAGCTTTGTCGCTGCATGTTACTTATAGGGTCATTGTCATGCTTTACGGCAGGAGCGCGGAGACTGCCGCGATCGACGACCTCATCGGTGCGGCGGCGGCGGGAGCGGGGCGCGCGCTGGTGCTGCGTGGCGAGGCGGGTGTCGGCAAGTCGTCGCTGCTCGACCTGGCGGCCTCTCGGGCGACTGCGATGGCCGCGCCGGTGGTGGTGTTGCGGGCTCAGGGAGTCGAGGGCGAGGCCGATCTGGCGTTCGCGGCGCTGCACCAGTTGCTGCGGCCGGTGACCGGGCTGCTCGGCACGCTCCCCGGGCCGCAGCGGGACGCGGTGTCGGGGGCGCTCGGGCTGGCCGCGCCCAGTGCGGACCGGTTCCTCGTGTCGGCGGGCGTGCTCTCGCTGCTGGCCGAGGCCGCGGCCGGCGGCGGGCTGCTCTGTCTCGCCGACGACTTCCAGTGGTTCGATCGGGCCTCGGCCGACGCGGTGCTGTTCGCGGCCAGGAGGCTTCGGACGGAGAAGGTGTCGATGCTGCTGGCCGTACGGGGTGACGGTCAGTGCAAGGGGGTGCCGGAGCTGCCGGTGGGCGGGCTCGACCCGGAGAGCGCGGTCAGGCTGCTGGACTCCAAGGCGGTGGTGGCGCCCGGCGTGCGGGCTCAGCTCGTGTCGCTGACCGGTGGGAACCCGCTGGTCCTGGGCGAGACCGTGGCGTTGCTGAGCGCCGACCGGCTCGCCGGGCGCGCGCCGCTGCCCGACCCGTTGCCGGGTGGCGAGCAGCTCTTCGGTGAGCAGGTCGCCCGCCTGTCCGGGGACGCCCGCCGCGTCCTGCTCATCGCCTCCCTGGAGAGCGACCTCTCCTTGGTCCTGTACGCCGCCGCCCACCTGTCCGCCGGCGACCCGTCCCCAGGCCCCGAGGAGACCTCCGGCAACCCCCGGAGCGACTACGGCAACCCCTTGGAAGGCCGGCCGATGGCGGGGCTGCATGAGGCCGAGAGCGTCGGGTTGGTCACCATTTCCGGGGAGAAGGTGCGGTTCCGGCATCCGCTCGTCAGGTCGGCGGTGCACGCCTCGGCCAGTTCGGTGGAGCTGCGGCGAGCGCACGCGGCGCTGGCCGGCCTGGTGGAGGGTGACAGGCGCGCCCGGCACCTGGCCGCCGCCACCGTCGGGCAGGACGAGGCCGTGGCCGCCGCACTGGCCGCGTCGGCGGCACGGGCACAGGCCAGGGGTGGGTACGGCGACGCGGCCAACGCCTTTGCGAGGGCGGCGGAGCTCACGCCGGAGCCGCTGACCCGCGCCCGCCGCTTCAAGGACGCGTCCGCCGCCGCCTGGCTCGGCGGCCGCCCCGGCCAGGCACAGACCTACCTCGCGGACGCCCGCCGGCTCGCAGCCCTGGCGACAGGTGCGGATGGTGGGCTGGTTGAGGAGATCGGGCAGTTGCGGGGGCGGTTCGAGCTCAACTCCGGGGACGCGGCCGAGGCGATGCGGATGCTGGCGGCCGGGCGTGGCATGGGGATGCTGGCGGACGCGTGTGAGGCCGCGAACTGTGTGGGCGATGTGGACACCATCATCGAGATCGGGCGCAGGGCACGAGCGTTTCCGCGCGGGTTCGTACGGGATGTGGTGGTCGGGATGGGGGCGATGCTGGCGGACGGCAGCGGCGGGGAGCTGCTGCGGGGGGCGGTGGAACGGGCGGACGAGCTGGCGGAGGCGGCCGAGTTCCTGTGGGCGTCGGCGGCGGCCTCGTACCTGGGTGAGGCCGATGCCGCCGCCGAGCTGGCCGGCCGGGCGGGCCGGGTGGCCAGGGTGTCGGGGATGGCGGGCCAGCTGCCGGTGGTGCTGGAGTACCTGTCCACGGCCGAGCGGCTGAAGGGGAGGCCGGCCGAGAGCGCCGCCATCGCCGAGGAGGGGCTGGCGCTGGCCCGTGAGGCGGGCTACCGGAACTCCGAGGCGGCGCACCTCGCCAACCTGGCGGTGGTGGCGGCGCTGCGGGGCGAGGAGGAGGCCTGCCGGCGGTACGGGGAGCAGGCGCTGGCGATCGCCGTGCCGCACCGGGTCGGGTTGCGGGTGGGGGTGGCGGCGTACGCGCTGGCCCTGCTGGATCTGGGGCTGGGCAGGTTCGCCGCGGCGCATGACCGTTTCATGGCCATCACGCGGGCCGGGCCGGGGGCGGGCCATCCGACCGTGGTGTGGCGCACCACTCCCGACCGGGTGGAGGCGGCGGTGGCGGCGGGTGAGATCGAGGCGGCGCGGGAGGCGCTGGCGGGGCTGGAGCGATGGGCGGCCGAAGCCAGGACGCCCGAGTCGCGGGCGCTGCGGCTGCGCTGCCGGGGGCTGCTGGACGGCGACGCGGCGGACTTCGAGGAGGCGTTGCGGCTGCACCAGGAGCCGTTCGAGGGGGCGCGCACCGCCATGCTCTACGGGGAGCGGCTGCGGCGTACCCAGGAGCCGGGGAAGGCGAGGGGGCATCTGCGGGCGGCGCTGGAGACGTTCCAGAGGCTGGGGGCGGAGCCGTGGGCGCGGCGGGCGCTCGACGAGCTGCGGGCGGCGGGCGAGGCGGCCGAGAGGCCGGCGAGCGACGCGTGGGCCGCGCTCACGCCGCAGGAGCTGCGCATCGCGCGGCTGGTGGCGGAGGGGGCGTCGAGCAAGGAGGTGGCGGTCCGGCTGTTCCTCAGCCCGCGTACGGTCGAGTACCACCTGTACAAGATCTATCCGAAGCTCGGCATCACGAGCCGTACTGAGCTCGCCCGGCTTCTGTAGGGGCCAGTAGTTCTACGGAAGGCACCGGTACGGGCGGCGGGCAGGCTGAGGGCATGCAAACGAAACTGATCGACATGGACGGCATCGAGCTCTACACCGAGGAGTTCGGCGACCCTGCCCACCCGCCGGTCCTGCTGGTGGCCGGCTCGATGTCCCAGGGCATCATGTGGCCGGACGAGTTCGTCGGGCGGCTGGTCGCGGGCGGCCGCCGGGTGATCCGCTACGACCACCGCGACACCGGCAGGTCGGGCACCGTGGACTTCGACGCGCACCCGTACAGCTGGCTCGATCTCAAGGACGACGTGCTGCGGGTGATGGACGCGTACGGGCTGGAGGGTGTGCATCTGGTCGGGCATTCGGCGGGCGGGCTGATCAGCCAGATCGTGGCCGTGGAGCAGCCGGCGCGGGTGCTGACGCTCACCCTGGTCGGCGCGTCTCCGCTGGGGATGGGCGAAGGTGAAGTGATCATGCGAGCGCTCACGGGACAGCCGCAGCCGGAGGGCAGCCTGCCGCCGCCCACGCCGGAGTTCGTGCGGTGCTTCGCCGAGCTGATCACGGGGACGCCGCCCACGACCAGGGGTGAGGAGATCGACCGGCTGATCGCCGAGGCCAGGGTGCTGAACGGCACCGCGCTGCCGTTCGACGAGGACGCCGAGCGGCGGCTGGCCGAGCGGGTGCACGAGCGGGCGAGGGATCTTTCAGCACTGGTGAACCACCGCCGGGCCGGGGCGGAGAACCCGGGCTTCGAGCCGGAAGGGGTGCTCGGCCAGGTGAAGGCGCCGACGCTCGTCATCGAGGGCACGCACGAGCCGGCCAAGCCGGGGCACGGCGCGATCATCGCCGAACAGATCCCGGGGGCGCGGCTGCTGATGGTCCGGGACATGGGGCACCTGATCGCGCCGCAGGTGGTGGAGGAGCTGGCCGGGGCGCTCCTCACGCACACGGCGCGTTGACCTCGTATCGCGGGGCGTTTCGCACGCACACGACGCGTTGACCCGCTCTCGTATCGCGGCGCGTTGCACACTCGTACGGCGGGTCAGCCGGTGATCTGCGACAGGGCGGCGAGTGCCTGCACGACCTGGCGGGCGTCGGGGGTGCTCTCCGGGTCGAGGAGCCACTGGATCATCAGGCCGTCGGTGATCGCGATCAGCACGGAGACCAGCACCTCGGGCGCGACGGGCATCTCGACGCCGAACTCGGTGCCGGCCCGGCGGAGCATGTCCACGCCCGCCTGGCGGCTCTTGGCATAGGCGGCGGCCAGCTTGTCCCGCAGGGCGCTCTCGCGCAGTGCGGCCGGATAGCCCTCCAGGCAGACGACAAGCTGGGGACGCAGCTCGTCGAACACGTCCACGAGCGCGGTCATGGCACGTTCGAGCAGCTCGCGGGGGGAGCCGACGCCGCCCGGGCCGAAGATGGTCCGCTCGACCCGCTCGGTCCACGCCTCGAAGCAGTCGGCGATGGCCTCGTGGAGCAGGGCGTCCTTGCCGCCGAAGTGGTAGCCGATGGAGGCCAGGTTGGTCCCCGACGCGGCGACCAGGTCGCGGGCCGTGGTGCGGGCGTAGCCCTTCTCGGCCAGGCAGGTCACCGCTCCTGCCAGGAGCCTTTCGCGGGCCTCTTTTCGTGACACGTGATCCATGCTACTGATGCATACAAGCGTCTATGACAGACGTACGTATACATCTGAGGAGATGCCATCATGCTGCCACCCGGCCCACGACTCCCCTCGCCGCTCCAGCTGGCGTGGTTCGCGAGAGATCCGGCAGGGCTGTTCGAGAGCTGTCACCGCAGGTACGGCCCGGTCTTCACGATGCGTTACCCCGGCTTCCCACCCGAGGTGTACGTCGCCACCGCGGAGCTGGCCGAGCAGGTCTACCGGACCGACGCGGGCGGAGGGAACGCCGGCGAGGCCCGGCGAGACTTCCTCGAACCCCTGGTGGGCGCGCACTCGGTGCTGACCCTGGACGGCGACAACTGGGCGAAACACCGCAAGGCGCTCACCCCGCCCCTGCGTGCCAGGCAGGTCGCCGGCTACCACGACGAGATCGCGGCCATCGCCGCCGAGAAGATCGCCACCTGGCCGCTGGGCGAGCCGTTCACGCTGCGCGACCGCATGCAGGAGATCACGCTGGAGATCATCATCCGGCTGGTCTTCGGCATCCGCGACGCCGGGCGCATCGGCCGGCTACGGGCGTTGCTCCCGCGGCTGATCGAAGCCGGTGGGTCCATGTCCGTGGCGATGCTGCCGCCCCGGTTGCGCGAGCCGATGGCCCGCCTGCCGTTCTCGCCGTACGCGCGCTTTCTCAGGGTGCGCGCCGCCGTCGACGCGATCCTGTTCGAGGAGATCGCCCGCCGCCGGAAGGAGCCCGAAGGGACGGACGTACTGAGCAGGTTGCTGGCGACCGGGCTCGGCGACCAGGAGGTGCGCGACGAGTTGATCACTTTGCTGATCGCCGGGCACGAGACCACGGCGACCGGCCTGGCGTGGGCTTTCGAGCGGCTGCTGCGCCTGCCGGACGTGCTGCGACGGCTGCCGGACGACGAGCCCTACCTCGACGCGGTGATCAAGGAGGTGCTACGCGTCCGGCCCGTCGTCTACGAGGCGCCCAGAGTGCTCGACGCGCCGCTGCGGCTGGGTGGGTACGAGATCCCGGCCGGATGGTACGCGGGACCGTCGATCCCGCTCGTGCACCACGACGCGGCGGTCTTCCCGTCGCCGGAGGAGTTCCGGCCGGAACGCTTCCTCGACGGGCAGCAGAGCAGAGCCTGGATGCCGTTCGGCGGCGGCCGTCGCTTCTGCGTCGGCGCGCAGCTGGCACTGCTGGAGATGCGGGTCATCATCCGCGAAGTGCTACGCCGCCTGGAGCTCACGGCACCGGATCCGGCGCCCGAGGCCAGGCGGCTCGCGAACGTCACCTTCGCTCCCGCACGACTCACGCGCGTTACTGCGCGCGCTCACTATCCTGCTCGGACGCCGTAGCCGAGCGCATCTCATCCCGCTCGTCGTCGGCGCCCAACTCCTTGCGGAGCCGGTCATAGTCGATGTTGTGGTTGGTGTACTTCAGCTGGCGAGCGACCTTCGTCTGCTTCGCCTTGGCTCTTCCTCGGCCCATGGCTACTCCCTAGTCCCCGCTGTCATGCTATCCAACAACGTTACGACTTGAAGAATTATGCAACTGCGCTCGATTAGTCTGGCAGTATGCACGTGGAGGTCAACCAGGCCAAGGCCGACTTCTTCCGAACTCTCGGCCACCCCGCTCGCATCCGAGTGTTGGAGCTACTCCAGGAAGGGCCACTGCCCGTCAGGGAGCTCCTGGCCCAGATCGACATCGAGGCGTCCAGCCTCTCCCAGCAGCTCGCGGTCCTGCGCAGGGCGGGCATCGTGAGCGCCATCCGCGAAGGCAGCACCGTGGTCTACACGCTGGCCACTCCGGAGCTCGCCGACCTGCTCGTCACCGCCCGCCGCATCCTGACCGACATGCTCGCCGACCAGGGCCAGTTGCTGGCAGAGCTCCGGGCGGAGGTCACCTAGGCCGCCCTGTGGGGCCAGAGCCCTTATCGGTTAGGCTCTGGCCCATGGTCTCCGAGCTCTTCGATGCCAAGGCGTGGCAGGTCGTCGACGGTTTCGACTTCGCCGACATCACCTACCACCGCGCCGTCGACCAGGGCACCGTGCGGATCGCGTTCAACCGCCCGGAGGTGCGCAACGCCTTCCGGCCGCAGACCGTGGACGAGCTCTACCGCGCCCTCGACCACGCCCGCCAGAGCACGGACGTGGGCTGCGTCCTGCTGACCGGCAACGGCCCGTCGCCCAAGGACGGCGGCTGGGCGTTCTGCTCCGGCGGCGACCAGCGCATCAGGGGCAAGGACGGCTATCAGTACGCCGACGGCACGGCCTCGACCGGCCGCCTGCACATTCTCGAGGTGCAGCGGCTGATCCGCTTCATGCCCAAGATCGTCATCGCCGTGGTCCCCGGCTGGGCCGCGGGCGGCGGGCACAGCCTGCACGTTGTGGCCGATCTCACACTCGCCAGCGCCGAGCACGGCCTGTTCAAGCAGACCGACGCCGACGTGGCGAGCTTCGACGGCGGCTTCGGCTCGGCTTACCTGGCCCGCCAGGTGGGCCAGAAGTTCGCCCGGGAGATCTTCTTCCTCGGCGACACCTACTCCGCCGCGGACGCCCACCGGATGGGCATGGTCAACGCGGTGGTGCCGCACGAGGAGCTGGAGACGGTGGCCCTGGAGTGGGGCCGCAAGATCAACGGCAAGTCGCCGACGGCCCAGCGGATGCTGAAGTTCTCCTTCAACCTGATCGACGACGGGCTGGTGGGGCAGCAGGTGTTGGCCGGTGAGGCGACCCGGCTGGCCTACATGACGGACGAGGCCGCCGAGGGTCGTGACTCCTTCCTGGACAAGCGCGAGCCCGACTGGTCCCCGTACCCCTGGCACTACTAGCCGGGCGCCCAGGATCCGATCCCCACACCAGGTCGACAGCTGACCATCGCGAAGATCAAGCCCCCGGCGCCCTATCGCGTAGCCCCGTATTCGGGTTGTCCAGCTATCTTCGCCGCCAGTTCCTCGCAATCCCGGCTGAGAAGCACGTACAGGTAGCCCTGTTGGTACTGCTCCGCAGATGGGTGCTGCTTGCGCGATGCGGCGACTCCCCACGTGGGCAGAACGTCTATCTGCCATGCCCTGCCGAACCTGGCTTCGAAGTCTTCTGGGGTCATGACCCGTCCGTCACGTAGCCAGGAAGTAGCGGCGGGACCCTGGCCGACTCGTGCGAGGGGATGATGTACCGCCTGTCCGGTGCCAGGCCGCCGCGTCCGTCAACCTGTGCCACATCCACGAGGTACGCACCGGATCGCGGAGCTATCCGCACGGTGGCGACACGCCATCCTTGAGGAGCGAAGATCAGCAACTCGGGTGGGTAGCGATGTTGCGTGCTTTCTGGAGGTGCGGGCCAAGTTGATGACTTGAGAGTGAGCTTGAGATATTCGACGATGTAGGTACGCATTCCGCGCTGGATCAGCAGATTACGCAGTTTCGCGAGAGTTTTGTCGTGCTTGGCCGCGATGACGTCGCTGATCGGCTCCCGGGTGGGGTCCGTATGGGACCCTTCGGTCATTTCCTCCCGTAGTTCGTGAGCCATCGAGTATCACCGACCTTGTCTGTGTCCGAAAATGCGGCCTCCGCCGCAACAAGAACTCGGGAATATCCGTCTCTTGATCCGGACAGGATGATGAGGACCTGTCCGGATGGTCTGCCGGTTTCCCCGAGAAGCATTCCCAGAGTGCTCTCTCCCAGCTACTTTGTATCTACCGAGCGACTGTCCGTATCCAGACAACCGCTGTACGCCTTGTCTGTGCGGTATTCGGGAAAGCTGTCCGGAGCAATTGGAGGAGCGGCATGTCGGCGGATGAACAGGCTCCATCCCCGAACGAGGGCAACCCGTACGGTGCGGCATTGAGGGAAGCCCGGATGGCGGCCGGCCTATCCCAGGCGGCCATGGGGTCGTTGATCCCGTGCAGCGAAAGCTTGATCGGCCTGATTGAGCGAGGCAAGCGAAAGCCGACCAGAAATTTCACCCTCTCGGCGGAAACTGTCCTGAATCTGGGCGGGGAACTGCTTCGTCTGCTGTCAAGCGCCACGGTTGTGTCGGCTCCGAAGTGGTTCAGAGAGTGGCCCAAAGTGGAGGAGAACGCCCACACGATCCGTACATGGCAACCCCTGGTCATTCCGGGGCTTCTACAGACGCCGGCCTACGCGCGAGCGATTCTCGGTGCTGAGCCAGGAGTCACCCACACCTGGATCGAGGAGACCGTCGCTACACGACTTCATCGACAGAGGGTGTTCGAGCGCAAGGAGCCGCCCATGTACTGGGCGCTGCTGGACGAGTGTGCCCTGATCCGCCCTGTCGGAGGCACCGACGTGATGCGGGAGCAGCTTGAGCATCTGCTCACGATGATGGCCACCCCCTTCGTCTCGATACAGATCGTCCCTCTCAGCGTGGGCGCCACGCCGGGTCTACTCGGCGGCTTCGCCTTGGCCAAGGGCGTCGGCATGCCGGACCACATCTCCCTTGAAGACGCCGCACAGGGCTCTGTATCGGATCGCGAGGAGACGGTACGAAAGGTTAATCTCAGATACGACGCGATCCATAAGTGGGCCCATCCCATACACGTGAGCGAGCGACTAGTACGTGAGGTGGCGGCAAGGTATGAGAATCACTGATGAGCTGCGCGTCGAGCTGAATGCCGCAGAATGGACGAAATCCACACTTTCTGGCTCCAGCGGAGGCGACTGTCTCTATGTGGCCAAGCTGAGTGGCGATCGTTACGCGATCAGGGACTCCGAGCAACCGGACGTTGAGCCGCTGCTCTTGCGTGGGGGCGTCTTCCGCGCCTTCGTGGGCGGTGCGAAACTCGGCGAGTTCGACATCTGACCACTCAAGACAAGAGGTCCCCATCACTACAGGGGCCTCCGCCCTTCTCTCCTTCACCACAAAGAGTGTCCGTACGGTTACAGACGGCTCTGGTTTCCTTCCCAATCCCTTGATGGCTCCGTAGCGTCAAGGGAGAAAGGCTCCCCAGCGGAAGGAACACCTCGATGGCCATGACGCCAAATCAGACAGCGCGACCGTGGGGCTTGAGTCGTATGGCCCCGCCTTGCTCAGTCGCTCCCCTGGAATACGCCACGATCACGTTCGATCCCGAAACGCAGCTCACCCACTTCCATGACGCCGGTGGTGCGATCGTGGACATGCAGCGCGGAACGGTAACCACGTCGCAGGGTGGTAGTGACGGCTCGGCCAACTCGCCCAAGGTCGCGGACGACAGCAACGACTGATGCCACCAACGCCGACCGCTGTGTTGGTTGTCACGTCATTGATTGACGAGACGGCCAACACGGTCATAAGAGTCCTGATCGAGCGCGAAGTGCGAGTGGTACGCGTCGATCCCGCCGACATCGGTACTGCGCTGACATTCAGTGCCCATATCGGTAACGGTCGTGACTCGTGGGGTGGCAGACTTCTCACGCCGAGCCGTGACGTCTCCCTGGAGGAGATCGGGGCCACCTACTACCGGCGCCCCAGCCCTTGGCGTAGTGACGCCGCTGACGAACAGGTACGGCAGTTCGTGATCACCGAGGCTCGCCACGGGCTCAGAGGGCTGCTGAGGACCCTGCCGAACTGCCGTTACGTCAACCATCCCGCCGCCACTGAAGGAGCGGACTTCAAGGTCGCGCAGTTGCAGGTGGCTGTGCGAGCAGGGATGAAGATTCCTGAGACGCTGGTCACCAACGATCTCGACGCCGCCCGGAAATTCGCTCTTGAACACGAACACATCATCTACAAGTCGTTCCGAGGGGTTCCGCCGGGCGCGGGCTGCCAGGTGGGCGCCATATGGACGCAGCGGATCAGTGCAGATGATCTGAACGGGTCATTGTCGGTAACCGCTCACCTGTTTCAGAAGGAGATTCAGAAGACCGCTGACGCGAGAGTGACCGTGGTAGGCCGGAAGGTGTTTGCGAGCAGGATCACCGCTCCCGATGGCGCGCTTGATTGGAGACGCGGAGATTGGCGTACATTAATCCACGATCCCATCGAAGTGCCCGAAGCGATCAGGGAGGCTCTATACACCTACCTCGCACACTTCGGCCTGGAGTTCGGTTGTTTCGATTTCGCCATCGAAGAGAGCCGGGCGGGAGAAATCTGGACGTTCATCGAATGTAACCCAAATGGCCAGTGGGGATGGCTGCCGGACTGCGACGCGATAGCGCATGCCTTCGCGGACGTACTACTGGAAGGATGGTGGCCATGACGGACACAGCCGCAGGGCTTCGCCTCGAACTGGCGAACACAATAGGTTCTGCCGACTGGTGCAAGGCGCTGGAAATAGTGCCTCGCGAACGGTTTCTGGGTGATGCCATATACCTGCCTCACAAAGGCCGAGACGACCTATGGGCCCCGATGCGCTGTGCCGACACGGGCGAAGGCGAATGGCTTGCCCTGGTCTACGCCAACGAGACCTGGGTGACGCAGGTGGGCGGCGTCATGGCCGAAGACGCCTCGGAGCTCGTGACAGGGCGGCCGTCGTCGTCATCGACCTTGCCCGGCCTGGTTGTGCGGATGCTGGAGGCGGCCCGGATCGGCGAGGGTGACAAGGTTCTGGAGATCGGCACGGGCACGGGCTACTCGACGTCGCTGATGTGTCAGCGGCTCGGCAGCGACGCGGTCACTTCGATCGAGTACGACCCGGTGGTAGCCGTCCGGGCTCGTGACGCGATCCTCAAGGCGGGTTACACCCCGACGTTGGTGGTCGGAGACGGGCTGTACGGATACGCCGAGAACGCTGAATACGATCGGCTCATCGCGACCTGTTCCGTTCGCACGATCCCGCTCGCGTGGCCGCAGCAGGTCCGCGATGGCGGCACCATCACAGCCCCGATGCGGGGATGGATGGGTGGGGTGGCGTTCGCGCATCTCACAGTGGCGGGTGACGGCGCCGCGAGTGGCCGCTTTCTGAAAGACGACCTGTCCTTCATGACCGCCCGCTCCCACCTGCCTCCTCCGCTCCCGCCGTTGGTCAGAGGCGTTGGAGACGTACGCGAGACCAGAATCGATCCGTCGGCTCTGGACGACCAAGCGGCTCTGTGGGTCGCTCAGCTCGCCGTGCCACAGGCCCAATGCGTCTGGGGCGAGAACGACACGACCTTCCTGATCGATGTCGATTCCGGTTCACGCGCCGTGGTCGAGCCGCAATCCACAGGCGGCTGGACAGTTCATCAGCATGGCCCGGTCAAGCTGTGGGACGCCGTCGAAGACGCCGTTCTGCTGTGGCGGGAAGCCGGTCAGCCGCACCAGTCCACCTTCGGCCTGACCGTGACGCCCGAAAGGCAGCGCGTATGGCTGAGCCACCCCGACGGACCGTCGTGGAACCTACCCGCCTGAAGCCAGGTGGGGCAGCAGGTGTTCGTCGGTGAGGCGACCCGCCTGGCCTCCGTCTATGTAGATGCCATCTACGTAGACGGCATCTACATAGATGCTGCGGGAAACCCGTCGCGTTCAGCGGGCGGGCTGTTTCAGACTGGGGTGATGACGATCGTGGTGCCTCCGGCGTTGGCGGCGAATCATGTGAAGCAGGACGGTGAGGCGGGGCGGGCCTGGTCGGCGGGGTTGCCCGCGCTGGCGGAGCGTTATCTGCGGGAGTGGGAGCTGCGGCTCGACGGGGAGCCGAGGCACGGGGTCGTGTCGCTGGTGCTACCGGTGGTGCGGGCTGACGGCACGCCGGCGGCGCTCAAGTTGCAGCCCGTCACGGACGAGCACGCGACCGAGGGGCCGGGGCTGCGGGCCTGGGCCGGGAACGCGTCCGTGCTGTTGCTCGACGAGGATCCCGGCACCGGCGCCCTGCTGCTGGAGCGGCTGGACGCGGCCAGGCCGCTGTCCGCGCTGCCCGACGACATGAAGGCGCTGGAGATCCTCGCCGGGCTGCTCGCCCGGCTGGTGGCCGTGCCCGCGCCGCCCGAGATGCCGCGCCGGCTCGGGGACATCGCCCAGGGCATGCTCGACGACGTGCCGAAGGCGCTGGCCGCGCTGGGCGACGAGCGGGAGCGTCACTGGCTGCGGGTGTGCGCGGGAGCGGTCGGCGAGCTGGTCGCCGAGCCCGGCGACCGGCTCCTGCACTGGGACCTGCACTACGACAACGTGCTGGCCGCCGAGCGGGAGCCGTGGCTGGCCATCGACCCCAAGCCGCTGGCCGGCGACCCGGGGTTCGACCTCCTGCCGGCACTGGACAACCGGTGGGACGACGTGGTCGCCACCGGTGACGTGCGGCGGGCGGTGCTGCGGCGCTTCGACCTCATGGTCGACCGGCTCGGGCTCGACCGGCAGCGGGCGGCCGGGTGGACCCTGGGCCGGGTGCTGCAGAACTCGCTGTGGAGCATCGAGGACGGCGAGCCGGGCCTCGACGAGATCCAACTGGCGGTGGCCGAGGCGATGACCCACCGCCAGTAGGAGCCGCTCACCATGGGCAGCAGACGCCCGTAGACGGTGGGGGCGCCGGCTGTTGGCTGGTCGGTGTGGCCGGTCAGCCTACCTGGATGACGATCTTGCCGCTGCCGTGGCGGGTCTCGATCTCTCTGTGCGCGTCCGCCGCCTTTTCCAGCTCGTACGTCCTGCGTACCGGGAACTTCAGTTTGCCGGTGGCGTACAGGTCGGCGTAGCGGCCCAGGCGCTCGGCCGTACGGACGCCCTGGGTGGTGCGTACGCCCAGGGCGGCGGCCTTGGCGTGTTCGACCAGGGTCAGGATCCGGTCGGGGTCCTTGACGAGCTCCAGCGAGACCTCCAGCGCGTGCCCGCCCGCGCCGTCGAGCGCGGCGTGCACCCCGTCGGGCGCCAGGGCGCGGACCCGGTCGGCGAGGCCGTCGCCGTAGGCCACGGGGGTCGCGCCGAGGTCCCACAGGTAGGCGTGGTTCTCCTCGCGGGCGGTGCCGATCACGGTGGCGCCGCGCATCCTGGCGATCTGCACGGCGGCGGTGCCGACGGAGCCGGCGGCGGCGTGGACGAGCAGCGTGTCACCCGGCCCCACGGCCAGCCCGTCGAGCGCGATCTCGGCCGTCTGCACGCCGGCGGTCAGCCCGCCCGCGACCTCCCAGGGCACCCCGGCGGGCTTGGCGGTCACGTCTCCCGCGTTCACCACGACGTACTCGGCGTAGCAGCCGAGCAGCGAGAAGCCGAGCACCTCCGCCCCCAGCGGCACCCCGGTCACGTCCTCGCCCACCTGGTCCACCACGCCCGCGAACTCGTTGCCGGGAACGCGCGGCAGGTCGCCGGTCACGCCGGGCGGGGTCCAGCCGCCGCGCACGGCGGCGTCGAAGGGCTGGACGCCCGCCGTCCTGACCCGCACCCGCACCTGGCCCGGTCCCGCCTCCGGCGCCGGAAGCTCCATCACCCGCAGCACCTCGGGGCCGCCGAAGGCGGTGAACGCCGCGGCCCGCATCATCTCTTCACTCATGCGGGCCAGCCTGCTTCCTCAAGCGCGCTTGAGGTCAAGCTGTCTAACCATTCGGGAACTTTTTTCTTTAGTCGCCCTTTATCTAGATATAGTCCGACGAGTCAGGCACCGGGGGACGGGGCAACGAGTATTGAGTGAGTTCCTGCACGTCGCGTTGGACTTCCCGACGGTCGTTTTCAGCTTTCTGTTGATCGTCGTCGTCGGTTATTGGGTCGTGGTGATCACCGGCCTGTTCGACCTTGACGGCGCGGACGCGCCCTGGCTCGGGTTCGGCGGCGTGCCGGCCGGCGTCACGCTCTCCC
Organism: Nonomuraea glycinis; assembly: GCF_035920485.1. Taxonomy (GTDB): domain Bacteria; phylum Actinomycetota; class Actinomycetes; order Streptosporangiales; family Streptosporangiaceae; genus Nonomuraea; species Nonomuraea glycinis. Next base: position 3,012,368 of record NZ_CP109166.1, on the reverse strand, counting down.
TGCTGATCGCGACGGCCTGGCTGCTGAGCCTGATCGGGAGCCAGTTCGCGACCGGACCGCTGCTCTGGGCCGTGCCCGCCGTCGCCCTGGCGGGCGGCTGGCTGGGCACCCGGGCGCTGATCAGCCCGCTGCGGGGGCTGATGGCGAAGGAAATCCTCCCCTCGCGCGGCGACTTCGTCGGCCGCATGTGCGTGATCCGCACCGGCCTGGCGAACCACGACTTCGGCCAGGCCGAGGTCACCGCCGCCGACGGCTCCTCCGCCGTCGTCCAGGTCAGGACGACCGGTCAGGATCGCCTGGTCCGCGGCGACAACGCATTGATCTTCGAATACGACGCAGACGGCGAGTTCTTCTGGGTCATGCCTTACGAAAGTGAGCACTGATGGATGTCATCTCCACCGGCTTCGCGGTTTTCCTCGCTGTCGTCCTTGTCGTCGTCATAGGTCTGCTCGTCGTCATCAGCCGACTGTTCAGAAAGGTCGAACAGGGTAAAGCGCTGATCATTTCGAAGGTCAACAAGGTGGACGTGACGTTCACCGGCGCCATCGTTCTCCCCGTGGTGCACCGGGCCGAGACCATGGACATCTCGGTGAAGACCATCGAGATCGAGCGGACCGGCCGCGAGGGCCTGATCTGCATGGACAACATCCGGGCCGACATCAAGATCACGTTCTTCGTCCGGGTGAACAAGACCGCCGAGGACGTCATCAAGGTCGCCCAGGCCATCGGCACCGTGCGGGCCAGCGACGAGTCGACGTTGCAGGAACTGTTCAACGCCAAGTTCTCCGAGGCGCTCAAGACCGCCGGCAAGCAGCTCGACTTCGTCGACCTCTACACCAAGCGCGACGAGTTCCGCGACGAGATCATCCGCCTCATCGGCACCGACCTCAACGGCTACAGCCTTGAGGACGCGGCCATCGACTACCTGGAGCAGACCGCGCTGACGTCGCTCGACAAGAGCAACATCCTCGACGCCCAGGGCATCCGCAAGATCACCGAGCTGACGGCGATCGAGCACGTGCGCACGAACGAGTTCCAGCGCACCGAGGAGAAGGAGATCACCCGCCAGAACGTGGACGCCCGCGAGGCCATTCTGGAGCTGGAGCGCCGCCAGGCCGACGCCGAGGCCAAGCAGAAGCGCGAGATCCAGACCGTACGGGCCCGCGAGGAGGCGGAGATCGCCCGCGTGCAGGCCGAGGAGCGGTTGCGGGCCATGGCGGCCAACATCAAGACCGACGAGCAGCTCGGCGTACAGCAGGAGAACCGGGCCCGTGAGGTGGCCGTCGCGGAGAAGAACCGCGAGCGGGTGATCGCGATCGAGTCCGAGCGGATCGAGAAGGACCGCATGCTGGAGGTCATCGCCCGCGAGCGGGAGACCGAGCTGTCGCGCATCTCCAAGGACAAGGAGGTCGAGACCGAGAAGCGGTCGATCGCCGAGGTCGTACGGGAGCGCATCGCGGTGGACAAGACGGTGGCCGAGCAGGAGGAGGCCATCAAGCGGCTGCGCGTGGTCGAGGAGGCCGAGCGCACCCGCCAAGCGGTGATCATCGCCGCCGAGGCCGAGGCGCAGGAGAACCTGGTCAAGGGCATCAAGGCGGCCGAGGCGGCCGAGGAGGCGTCGAAGTTCAAGGCCCGCGAGGAGCTGGTGCTCGCCGAGGCCAGGCAGCAGGCCGCCGAGCTGGACGCCAGGGCGAAGATCCGGCTGGCCGAGGGCGTACAGGCCGAGACCGCCGCGGCCGGGCTGGCCGAGGCGCAGGTCAAGGAGCGGGGCGCGGAGGCGATCGAGAAGGTCGGCCACGCCGAGGCGATGGCGCTGGGCGAGAAGCTCAAGGCCGAGGCCGAAGGCGCTCGGGCGATGGCCCTGGTCGAGGGCGACCGGCTCAAGGCGCAGGCCGAGGGCGAGCAGGCGATGGCCGTGGCCTCCGCCGCCGCGATCGGCGAGAAGCTCAAGGCCGAGGCCGAGGGTCTGACGGAGAAGGCGGCCGCGATGGCGGCGCTGGACGACGCGAGCAGGGCGCACGAGGAGTACCGGCTGCGCCTGGAGACCGACAAGGAAGTACGGCTCAAGCAGATCGACGTGTCCCGCCACGTGGCGGAGGCGCAGGCGAGCGTGCTGTCCGCCGGTCTGGCCAAGGCGAACATCGACATCGTCGGCGGCGACACGATGTTCTTCGACAAGGTGGTCGGCTCGATCACCGCGGGCAAGGTGGTCGACGGGTTCGTCGAGCACTCCGACGTGGCCCGGTCCATGGCCGCGCCCTACCTGAACGGGTCCGCCAGCCTGATGCACGACCTGGCCGGCGTGGTCAGCGGGGTCAGCACCGAGGACCTGAAGAACCTCACCGTGTCGGCGCTGCTCATGCGGCTCATCCAGCAGGGCGGGCCGGACTCCGGGCCGCTGGGCGAGCTGCTGGACACGGCCCGCCGCCTCGGCGTGGCGGACTCGTTGGTGACGGCGCTGGTCCCCGCGAAGGTCTGACAGCGTGACCGACACTGCTCAGGAAAGCACCACCAATCTTGAGGCCGGCACGTACGAGGTGCTCAGGAACCGGCTCGGCGCCCAGGCCAAGGCGCTGTCGAAGGCGGCCGAGGCCGTCAACGCGCAGCGCCTGACGGTGTTCGGCGGCGCCGAGCTGCGACTGCTGGGCACCGAGCGGATCCGTACGGAGAACAACTGCGTCCCCAGGGACATCGTCTCCGTGGGCGACGTCATGCTGTTCGGCTACAACGTGTTCATCGGGCTCAAGCCGGAGACCGCGGTGACCGACGTGTTCGCCGTGCACCGCTTCACCCGGGAGGGTGACGCCTTCAGGTTCGATGCCGAGAAGCTGCCGGCCCTGGACGACCCGGCCTTCCGCAAGGACTTCTCCGAGCTCTACCGCTATTACAAGGAGACCAGCCTCGCGCAGCTCAGGCGGGTGGAGGGCAAGCTGCTGGCCGTCTTCCAGACGGGCCCGGCCGACCTCCGGGTCCTCCGCTGGACGGTCACCCCCACCGGGGTCATGAAATATCAGGACAGTCGGGGGGAGCGGGACCATGTCTTCCCGCCCTCCCACGACTTCGAGTGGACCCCCAGCAGCCGCGACGATCACGTCCTCGGCCGCCACCCGCACATCTCCATCGAGGACGAGGTGTTCGTCGAGACCGTCGGCGGCGACCTCACCATCAAGATCGAGAACAACACCGAGTCCGGCGCGGGCATCTACAGCGAGCCCGTCGCCGAGAAACTGCAGAGCCTGGCCGACGCCGACGTCGAGTACGCCCGCGTCGGGCCGCTCATCCTCATGCGGATCAGGCCGTACAAGGAGACCGAGTGGCGGCATCTGGTCTTCAACACCCGCACCAAGGCCGTGACCAGGCTCGACGGCATCGGGCAGGCCTGCCAGCGGCTGCCGGAGGACCAGGGGTTGATCTTCCCCGGCGGCTACTACCTGGCCACGGGGGTCAGCAAGACGTTCGACACCGACGTCAGCGACCTGGAGTTCGAGCGGATGGTCCGCTCGCCCAACGGCGAGGACGTGCTCTACGTCTTCCACGCCAGGGGTGACGGACGCTCGCTGCTGCTGCCGTACAACGTGATCAGGAAGGAGGTGGCCAACCCGATCGTCTGCCATGGGTTCTCGCTGTTCGACGACGGCACCATGGTGGTCTTCCGGGCCACCTCCGAGGAGCCGACGCGGGTGCACCCCATGCAGGTGTGGCAGACGCCGTACGTCTCCGACACCTACGCCGCCGCGCAGCCGACCGGCACCGGGCCGCTGGAGCGCATCGGCAACGCCGAGCTGGTGCGCGGCATCTCCGACTGCCTGTCGGTGTCGCGCATGGTCGAGGAGATGGCGCCGGGGGCGGCCACGTTCGAGGCGCTGATCGCCGCCTGCACGCGCACCTTCGACAGCTACCACTGGCTCGGCGAGCACGGCCTGCGCGGGCCGCTCGCCGACGTGCGCGCCACCGCCGAGCAGGTGCTCGACGAGTACGAGAGCGTGGCGCAGCTCACCCGCCAGGCCGCCGACACGCTGGAGGAGGCCGCCGAGGAGGTCACCCAGCTGCTGCGCCGGTCCAAGGGCGACTCCCCCGCGACCGCTGACGCCTGGGTCACCCTGCTGGCCACCCTGCGCCGGGCCCAGGGGCATCTGGTGACGCTGCGCGAGGTCCGCTACCTCGACCTCGCCCGGCTGGACGAGCTCGCCGCCGCCCTGACCGAGGAGGTCACCTCCGCGGGGCGGCGGGCCATCGCGTTCCTGGAACGGCCCGACGCGTTCACCGGCTATCACGCGGCCGTGGAGGAGCTCGCCGCGCAGGCCGCCGCGATCGCCACCGTGGCCGAAGCGGTACCGGTCACCGAGCGGCTGACCACCCAGGCGGAAGGGCTGGACGTCGTCACCGAGGTGGTCGGCTCGCTGGACATCGCCGACGCGACCGTACGCACCTCCATCCTGGGGCGTATCGCCGAGGTGCTGGGCGGCGTCAACCGGGCGCGGGCGCTGCTGGACGGGCGCCGGCGCGAGCTGCTCGGCGCCGAGGGCCGGGCCGCGTTCGCGGCCGAGTTCGCGCTGCTCGGCCAGGCCATCACCGGCGCGATGGCCGTCGCCGACACGCCGGCCAGGTGCGACGAGCAGCTCGGCCGGCTGATGATCCAGGTGGAGAACCTGGAGTCGCGCTTCGGTGAGTTCGACGACTTCGCCGACCAGCTCAACGCCAAGCGCGACGACGTGTACGAGGCGTTCTCCGCCCGCAAGCAGGCGCAGCTCGACGCGCTCGCCCAGCGGGCCGACCGGCTGTTCACCTCCGCCGAACGCACCCTCGGCAGCATCACCAGGCGGCTGTCCACGCTGGGCTCGCTCGACGAGGTCAACACCTACTTCGCCACCGACCCCATGGTGGCCAAGCTCCGATCCGTCTCGGCCGAACTGCGTGGCCTGGGCGACGCCGTACGGGCCGAGGAGCTGGAGGGCAGGGTCAAGGCGGCGCAGCAGGAGGCCGGGCGTGCCCTGCGCGACCGGCTGGACCTGTTCACCGACGGCGGGGAGAGCATCCGGCTCGGCCGCCACCGCTTCGCCGTCAACACCCAGCCGATCGACCTGACGCTGGTCCCGCAGCGGGGTCCGGACGGCGACGGCGTGGCGATGAACATGGTGATGAACTTCGCCATCACCGGCACCGACTACCGCTCCCCGGCCCCCGCCTCCTTCGCCGACACCCGCCCTTTCTGGGATCAACTGCTCGTCTCGGAGACCGCCGAGGTCTACCGCGCCGAGCACCTGGCGGCCTCCCTCCTGGACACCGCCGTCCCCGGCCCCGACCTGCCCGATCTGGTACGGCAAGCCGCCCAGGAGCGCTACGACGAGGGCTACGAGCGCGGAGTCCACGACCATGACGCCGCCGCCATCCTGGACGTCCTGCTCCGGCTGCGTGAAGGGGCGGGGCTGCTGCGCTACCCGCCAGAGGCGCGGGCCGCGGCCCAGCTTTTCTGGACGTACGGCGTGGAGGAGGTTTCACGTGCAACATTCGCCACCCGGGCCGGGTCGCTCGGCCGGGCCCGGACCGTCTTCGGGGCCTCGCCCGCGCTCGCGGCGCTGGCCGGGGAGCTCGGCGGGCTGATCGACGCCTTCCTGGGCACCATCGGCCGGCGGGACGCGGGGGGCGTGGCGGCGATCGCCGGGGAGTATCTCGTCGAGGAGCTCGCCGGTCAGCCCGACGGGTTCGTGACCAGCAAGGCCGCGCGGGAGCTGGTGACGGGGTTCCAGCGGCAGCTCGGGCCGGTCAAGGTCAAGGAGTTCGAGGCGGACCTGAAAGCCGTCGCGCTGCCGGAGCGGGTGCAGCTCGCCCAGGCCTGGATCGGCGCCTTCGACCAGGGGCCCGAGCTGGCCGAGGCGATCGCGGTGCAGCTCTGCGACCTGCCCCGGTACGACTCCGGCGCGGCCGTCTCCGCAACCGTGGAGGGGCTGCTGGGCGCCCACCCGCGCATCGCGGACCGGAAGCTGGAGATCCGGCTGGACGAGATGCTGGCCCGGACCAGGCGGTTCGCGGCCGAGCGGGTGCCGGCTTACCGGGCCTACCAGAAGCGGCGCGGCGAGCTCGTCGCCGCCGAGCGGGCCAGGCTGCGGCTGGAGGAGTACCAGCCCAAGGTGATGAGCGCGTTCGTGCGCAACCGGCTGCTGGACGAGGTCTACCTGCCGCTGATCGGCGACAACCTGGCCAAGCAGCTCGGGGCCGCCGGTGACGGGAAGCGGACGGACCAGATGGGGCTGCTGCTGCTCATCTCGCCGCCCGGCTACGGCAAGACGACGTTGATGGAGTACGTGGCCAGCCGCCTGGGACTGATGTTCGTCAAGGTCAACGGGCCTTCACTGGGGCACGGGGTGACGTCGCTGGACCCGGCGGAGGCGCCGAACGCCACGGCCAGGCAGGAGGTGGAGAAGATCTCCTTCGCGCTGGAGAGCGGCGGCAACACGCTGCTGTACCTCGACGACATCCAGCACACCTCGCCCGAGCTGCTGCAGAAGTTCATCTCGCTGTGTGACGCGCAGCGCCGCATCGAGGGCGTCTGGAACGGCCGCACCCGCACCTACGACCTGCGCGGCAAGAGGTTCGCCGTGTGCATGGCGGGCAACCCGTACACCGAGTCGGGGCAGCGTTTCCGGATCCCCGACATGCTCGCCAACCGCGCCGACGTGTGGAACCTGGGCGACGTCCTGTCGGGCAGGGAGGAGCAGTTCGCGCTGAGCTATGTGGACAACGCGCTCACCTCCAACCCGGTGCTCGCGCCGCTGTCGGCCCGCGACCGGTCCGACGTGGAGCTGCTGGTCCGCCTGGCCAAGGGCGACCAGGCCGTCCGGCCCGACCAGCTCCGCCACCCCTACTCGGGGCCTGAGCTGGAGCAGATCCTGAGTGTGCTGCGCAAGCTGGTGCGGGTGCAGGAGGTGGTGCTGGCCAACAACCGGGCCTACATCGCCTCGGCCGCGCAATCGGACGCCGCCCGCACCGAGCCGCCGTACCGGTTGCAGGGCTCCTACCGGAACATGAACAAGCTGGCCGAGCGCATCGTCCCCGCGATGAACGAGGCGGAGCTCGAAGCGATGATCGACGATCACTATCTGGGCGAGGCGCAGACCCTCACCACGGACGCCGAGGCGAACCTGCTCAAGCTCGCCGAGCTGCGCGGCCGCCTGACTCCTGAGCAGCGGGCTCGCTGGGCGGAGGTCAAGGCGGCCTACCTGCGGGACAAGGCGCTGGGCGGCGGCGAGGACGACCCGATGTCCCGGGCGGTCGGCGCCCTCGGGCTGCTGGCCGACCAGGTCCGCGAGGTCGGCTCGGCCATCAGGGGCTCATGACCGCGTCGTGATCCCTTGGCGCACGGTCGGCCTCGCGCCGGACGGCGGTGACGCCGCTGGAGGAACTATGCCGTACTGGCAGAGTCGGCCCGTGAGATGGCCTGCTCGCTCGCGGGCACCAGCGGCAGCCGGACGTCGGGGGTGGGGATCAGGCCCCGGGCGTGCAGGACGCCCTTGATGACCGTCGGGTTCGGCTCGGCGAACAGTGTGGCCGACAGCCGGGCGAGCCGGTGCCCCAGCGCCCTCGCGCGGGCGGCGTCCCCCGCCCGCCAGGCGTCGACCAGTTCGGCGAAGCGGTCGGTGGCCAGGTGCGCGGAGGCCAGGATGCCGCCCGACGCGCCGAGCGCGAGCAGCGGCGAGATGACCGCGTCGTCCCCGCCCAGCACGTCGAAGTCGTCGGGCAGGTCGCCGAGCAGGTCGATGGCGTCCTGGTCGATCCCGCCGGCGGCGTACTTCACCCCGGCGATCATCGGGTGGCCGCCCAGGTGGCGCAGCGTCGCGGCGCTCACCGCCTGACCGGTCCGGTAGGGAATGTGGTAGATCACCAGGGGCACCGGCGTCTCCTCCGCCAGCGCCTCGAAGTGCGCGACGACGCCGCGCTCGCCGGGCCGCAGGAAGTACGGGACCGTCACCAGTGCGGCCGCGACCCCCTCGGGCAGCGCCTTCAGCGCCTCGGCCGTGGACCTGGTGTCGTTCCCGGTGAGGCCCACGGTCAGCGGCACGCCGCGGGTCCGGCAGACCCGCGCGCAGACGTCGATCACCTGGGCGCGCTCCGCCGGGCTCAGCGCCGCGACCTCACCGGTCGTCCCCAGCGCCACCAGCCCGGACGCGCCCTGGTCGAGGACGTGGTCGGAGAGCTTCTCCACCGCGTCGGCGGCCACCTCGCCGGTGGCGGTGAACGGCGTGATCAGTGGTACATGAATTCCCGTCAGCATGTCTTCGAGCGTGCCCTGTCCGAACCCATTAGGTCCAGCGAATATTTCTGCGGTTCAGCGTAAGCTCATCTTATGCTCGACCCTCGCAAGCTCCACCTCCTGCGCGAACTGTCCCGGCGCGGCACGATCGCCGCCGTCGCCGAAGCCGTGGCGTTCACCCCGTCGGCGGTCTCCCAGCAGCTCAGCGCGCTGGAGAAGGAGGCGGGCGTGCCGCTGCTGGAGCGCACCGGCCGCACCGTCACCCTCACCCCCGCCGGTCACCTGCTGGTGGAGCACGCGCAGGCCGTACTGGAGCAGCTCGAACGCGCCTCCGCCGCGCTCGCCGGCGTCCGCGGCGGCCTGTCGGGCCCGCTGCGGGTCGGCGCGTTCCCGACGGCGGCCCGCGTCCTGCTGCCTCCGGCGCTCGCCGACCTGACCCGCGCCCACCCCGGCCTGGTCCCGATGCTCTCCGAGATCGACCCCGCCGACGTCTCGGCCGCCCTGGGCGCGGGCGAGCTGGACGTGGCACTGGTCCACGAGTACGACTTCGTGCCGCCCGTCACCGACCCGTCGCTGGAGACCGAGCCGCTCTTCAGCGAGCCGATCTACCTGACGAACCGCCCCTCGATCGCCGCGGCGGCCGCCGACCCGTGGATCGCCGCCAAACCGGGCACCCTCTGCTACACCATGACGATCAGAGCCTGCCAGGCGGCCGGCTTCGACCCGCTCGTCCGCCACCACCTCGACGACTTCGACACCGTCCTCGCCTTCGCCGCCGCCGGCCACGGCATCGCCCTGGTGCCCCGCCTCGCCGCCCTCGCCCCACCCCCCGAGGTCCGCCTCACCCGCCTCCCCCTGAGCCGCCGCACCCTGGCGGCCTTCAGACGCGGGTACGGGGAGCATCCGGCGATCAGGGCGGCCGTGGCCGCGTTCCGGTCGGCGAGCACGCTGCTGCCGGTTTAGTCGAATCGATCTAAGTAAGATGGAGTCTTCCTTAGATGAGATCGACCATGGAGGTGGCATGCGCACGTTCACCGCCGCCACGCCCCGGATCGCCGTGTCGAGGGCCGGCTTCGAGCCCGGTCTTCCTCTCCAGCAGTGGGGGCCGGAGGACCTGCTCGCCGCCTGGCGGTCCTGACGGGCCTCAGAGCAAGGCGTCGAAGACGGCCGTGGTGCTGGAGCGGGTGAAGTCGTCGTAGTCGCCCGCCGTCATCGCCACCACCATGTCCCGCGACGGGAGCACGGCGAGCCGCTGGCCGCCGTTGCCGTGGGCGGCGTACGTGCCTTCGGTGTCGAGGTACCACTGGTAGCCGTACCAGCGGTCGTCGGCGATCGGCACGCGGGGGCGCAGCATCTCGTCGAGCCAGGCGGCCGGCACGATGTCCCGGCCACCGTCGAGCAGCAGCGTCCCTATGGCCGCCAGGTCACGTGGCCGCAACCGCAGGCCCGCCGCCGCCATCGCCACCCCGTCCTCCCCGGCCGTCCACTCGAACGCGCCGATCCCGAGCGGCTCGAACAGGGCGGCCCGCGCGAACTCCGCCAGCGGTCGGCCCGTGCCTCGCGCGATGAGACCGCCGAGGAGCGCGGTGGCTCCCCCGCAGTACGACCATCGCCTGCCCGGCTCCTCGACGATGGGCCGTTCGAGGACGTAGCGGTATCGGTCGGGGGCCGCCTCCATGGCGAGCTCGCTGTTGGCCACGCTCGTGTACGGCACGCTCTCGTCCCATGCGAGGCCGAGTGTCATGGTCAGGGCGTGCTCGATGGTGAGGCGGGCGCGGGCCGGCTCGGCCAGCAGGTCCGGATATTCCGGAAATTGCCGTACGAGCTCCTCGCCCGGCTCCGGCACCAGCCCGTCCTGCCACGCGATCCCGTACAGCAGCGCGACGACGCTCTTGGAGATGGACCGCACGTCGTGCAGCGTCCCGGCGTCGAACCAGACCCGCCCGAGCGAGGTGCCGAGCCGGTGGTCCACGCCCTCGCCGTACCGCTCCAGCACCACCTGGCCCTGCTGGAGCACCACGAGGGCATGCAGGTTCGGCGCTTCACCAGCGCGCAGAACGGCGTCCACCCGATCCGCCATCGTCATGATTGCCTCCTGAAATCAGCAGTTCCGGCGGCAAATACTCGCATACAGCCCGTCTCGTCGTAATTTCTTCTCCTGTGGGTAGGTCGCTGACAAGCGGGTGAGAAAGTCGATCTGCTCCCCCGGTCGGCGAGACCTGAAGGTGTGACATGCACAAGCGCGAACCCTTCCCCTTCGAGCTGTCCGTGACAGTGAGCGAGCCGACACCCCACGGCATCGAGGAAGCCGCCTACCCCGTGGCCGAACGCTTCTTCGGCGACGGCGCCGAGCTGCACGTCGTCAGCGCCAAGGTAGAGCCGGACCTCACCGCCCCCGGAAACTTCCGCGCCACCATCACCTTCAGAAAACTGACGACGTAGGCCGCCTGCTCAGGGGCTCAGCCGCCAGAGCGCGGCCAGCGGCAGCGCCTTGAGCCGATCCCCGAACGACAGCGATTCCTGCCCGGAATACAGCACGAACCCTGCCAGAAAGCGCCTCCCGAGACGGCTCTGCAAATGACGCAGGCCGTGGAAATCGTCCCCTCGTACGGTCTCCGCCGCCTTGATCTCCACACCCACGAGGTCTCCGGAGGCATGCTCCAGCACAGCGTCCACTTCGATCTTGTCGCGGTCGCGGTAGTGGAAGAGCTGCACCGGCTCGTCGGCCCACGTGAGCTGGCGAGCTATCTCCCCAACGGCGAAATTCTCCAGCAGCGGCCCCACGGCACTGGTCGGCTCCATAGCGCGCTCAGGGGCCATGCCGATCAGTCTGCCGCCCAGCCCGGAATCGACCACGAGCAGCTTCGGCGTGGCAATCGCACGAGTGGTCACATTGGAGGACCACGCCGGGATTCTCTTGATGACGAACACCAGCTCCAGAAGATCCAGGTAACGCGACAAGGTCACGCGGGACATGCCCACGTCGCTGCCGAGCGCCTGCGTGACCGCGAGACCGCCCATGCGCGCGGCCACCACGCTGAGCAGCTTGCGCATTTCCGCGGGCCGCTGAATGTCGGTCAGCTGGCGCACGTCCCGAGTGATGAGATCGGATACGTAGGAGTCGAAGAATCTGGCACGACGGCGGCCAGGATCGCGTCGAACCGCCTCCGGATATCCGCCGCGCAGCGCCCGGCTGACGTAGTCACGCTTACCCAGCGTGGTCCTGAGATCGACGCCGGTACCCCGGCGAAACACGGCATCCACGAATCCGTCCGGCGCCGAATCGATCTCGCCCTGGGAGAGAGGCCACAATTCGATCGTCTCCGCCCGTCCCGGCAGGGCATCAGGAAGATCCCGAAGGTCGAGCAGGCGGGCGGAGCCGGTGAGCAGATAGCGTCCCGGCCGGGGATCTCGGTCGACCTCGCGCTTGATCGGCAGTAGCAGTTCAGGGGCTCGCTGGACTTCGTCTATCAGGAGCAGCTCATCATGCCGGACGAAGCCGACCGGATCTTCCCGCGCCGCGTCCAGGACGGCAGGGTCGTCAAGGTACAGCTCCTTGGCTCCCGGCCTGGCTTTGAGGATCGAACGGGCGAGGGTGCTCTTGCCGACCTGGCGAGCACCGTTGACCACCACGACGCGAGTGTCAGCCAGGGCTTCCAGAGCCATCGTTTCGGCACGGCGTGGATACAGATTCTCTTCAACCACGATCTCTAAGTTATCGCAGTTCACACCGCGTTCGTGGTCAGTCTGCCGCAGGGTCCGTGGTCAGTCTGCCGAAGGTGCGTGGTCAGTCTGCCGCTTAAGTCATGGTCAGTCTGCCGCAAGGTACGTGGTCACTCTGCCGCTTGGGTAGTGGTCAGTCTGCCGAAGGCGCGTGGTCACCCTGCCGGATCCACTTCGCACGAAAGGTGGTCAGGCGGGCTTGTTCGCCGTGGCGGTGCTGAGGGGGGCGGCGATGTCCTCCAGGCCCTTGCGTTCGGCCTTGACGCCGAAGATCAACTCTATGATGCCGGCGACGATCATCAGGATGGCGCCGATCGTGAAGGCGAGCGCCGTGTCGCCGGGGACGCCGGTCGCGACCAGCTTGGCGAAGATCAGCGGACCGGCGATGCCACCCGCGGCGGTGCCGATGGCGAAGAAGAAGGCGATGGCCATCGCCCTGGTCTCCATGGGGAAGATCTCGCTCACCGTCAGATAGGCCGAGCTGGCCCCGGCCGAGGCCACGAAGAGCACCACGGACCAGCAGGCCGTCAGGGTGACGGCGGTGAGCACGCCCTGGTTGAACAGCCAGGCGGTGCCCAGGAGCAGCAGTCCTGAGCCGATGTAGGTGGCCGAGATCATCGGAATCCGGCCCACGGTGTCGAAGAGCCGGCCGAGCAGCAGCGGCCCGAGGAAGTTGCCGACGGCGATGACGGCGAAGTAATAACCGGTGTAGGTGTCGATGTTGTAGAACGTCGACAGGATCTGGGCGTACCCGAACGTGATCGCGTTGTACAGGAACGCCTGCCCGATGAAGAGCGACAGCCCGAGCACGGTCCGCTTCGGGTAGAGCGCCACCATCGTGTGCGCGATCCGGACGAACCCGATCGACTTGCGCTGGTGGATGGTCATCGACTGCTCGGGCTCGGGCAGGTCACCGCCCACCTGGCGCTCGACGTCCTGGACGATCTCCTCCGCTTCACGGTCCCGGCCGTGGATGAACAGCCACCGCGGGCTCTCCGGCACATGCCTGCGGACGAGCAGGATCGCCAGGCCGAGCACCACGCCCAGGCCGAACGCGATGCGCCAGCCGATGTTGACCGGCAGGTTGTTCAGCAGCGGCACGGTCAGCAGCGCGCCACCCGCCGCGCCCAGCCAGTAGCTGCCGTTGATGAGAATGTCGATCCGGCCCCGATGCTTGCTGGGGATGAGCTCGTCGATGGCGGAGTTGATGGCCGCGTACTCGCCGCCGATCCCGAAACCGGTCAGGAACCTGAACAGGAAGAACCACCACGCGCTGAAGGAGAACGCGGTGGCCAGCGTGGCCGCGAGGTACACGAGCAACGTGATGATGAACAGCTTCTTGCGGCCGAACTTGTCGGTCAGCCAGCCGAAGAACAGCGCCCCCGAGCACGCGCCGGCCACGTAGAGCGCCGCGGCGAGGCCCGCCACCTGCTCCTGGGTGATGTCCAGGCCGCTGCCGGGCTTGGCGAGCTGGGCCGACAGGTTACCGACGATGGTGACTTCGAGCCCGTCGAGAATCCAGACGGTGCCCAGCCCGATGACGATCATCCAATGCCAGCGGGACCATGGCAGCCGGTCAAGCCGGGCGGGCACTTTGGTGGTGATGGCACCGGTTTCAACATCACTCATGAGAGCCCTCGGTACCCCCGGGGCGAATATCAAACCGCGACTACGGTTTACGTGCGCGAAGCATCCAGGTCTTGGCCCACGGGCCGCCATGCCAGTAGCGCCAGCCGAGATCCCGCCGTTGGACATCGACCACGCCGAGCCCGCGCAGCACGGTCTCGTACGCGGGCACGTGCTCGTGATCGGCGATCAACAGGAGCCCGCCGGGGCGCAGCACCCGATGGGCCTCGCGGATCGCCCCCGCACGCCCCTCGGCGTCGGAGATGTGATGCACGGCCGGCCCGGCGACCACCACGTCGTACGACTCGTCCTCGAACGGCAGCTCCCGCATGTCGCCCCGGGTCAGCTCGACGAGGTCGGATACCCCTTCGGCGTCGGCGTTCGCCCGGGTGGCCGCCTCGCTGGCCCGCCCCTTCGGCCGCCACAGGTCGAGCCCCATGGCAGTGCCGTGGCCGGTGGCGGTGCCATGGCTCGTCGTGGTGCCGTGGCTGAGCCGCTTGGCGGCGAGCAGCAGCACGGCGCCGCGCCCGGAGCCGAGGTCGAGCACCTTCTCCTCGCCGGTCAGCTCGCGCAGCGCCTCGTCCCAGACGGCGAACTTGCCCCGGCGGGTGGTGTAGAGGTGACTCGCCGCGCTGGCCAGCGTGTAGAGGGCGCCGAAGAGGAAGGCGACCGCCACCGCCGGGATGTCGTTGACGAACGAGATCCCCGCCAGGGCGAACAGCAGAACCGCGCCCAGGACGAGACCACCGACCGCCCAAGGCTCATCTAACCCGTACTTTCCACGTCGATCGCGCACATTCACGTTATAACTCAAACAATCCCTTGACCCGATGTTGGGGCGACACTTCCCTTGGCGAACGTCAATCATCCGCAACCGGTGTCTAACGTTGCAGAGAATGGCGGGCGATGGGGGTTTGACCAGGCATGACGGGAAAGGATCGCGACTTCGGACTCGGCACGAGCCTCGCGCTCACGCTGGGATCGGCCCTGCTCTGGGGCGTGGCCCACCTGGCGGCACACCGCCACAGAACCGGTCTGGCGCTCATGGCGGCCCATGTGTTCCTGCTGGCCTTCATCCTCACGATGGCGACCGTGTTCAGCACGCACCTGCTGTCGCTCGCCGTACAACCGCGCTGGATCACCGCGCTGGTGGTCACACTGACCGTGCTCGCGGCCACCTGGACCGCCGTGATCGTCCGGTCCTACACGCTGGTACGGCCCGCCGGCTGCGGCATCGCCGGCCGGGCGCTCACCACCGGCCTGACCATCGGCCTGTGCGCGCTCGTCCTGGCCCCGACCGCCTACGCCGCCCGGCTCGCCTACCTGTCGCGCGACGTGATGCACCACCTGTTCGCCGGCAACGCCGGTCCCCCGGTCATGTCCGAGGACCCGTGGAACGGCGCCCAGCGCGTCAGCTTCCTGCTCGTCGGCGCCGACTCCGCCCCGAGCCGGCCCGGGGTGCGCACCGACAGCATGACCGTGGCCAGCGTGGACACCGCGACCGGCGCCACGACCCTGTTCGGCCTGCCGCGTAACCTCGAGGACGTGCCGCTGCCCAGTGGCCCCGCCCGCGACCGCTTCCCCTACGGTTTCACCGGCACGGGCGAGACCCATCCGGGCCTGCTCAACGAGGTCTTCCAGTACGCCGAGGACCACCCGGAGGTCGTCCCCAGGGCCGCCAAGGGACAGCGTGGCTCCACCCTGCTCAAGGAGACGATCGGCGGCATCCTCGGCATCCCGGTGTCCTACTACGCCATGATCGACATGAGGGGCTTCGCCGAGATCATCGACGCCATGGGCGGCGTCCGGGTCACCGTCGACGAGCCCATCGTCTACGGCCGCTATCGCGAGGGCCTGCTGCCCGCCGGCACCCGCCGGCTCAACGGCGAGGAAGCCCTCTGGTACGGCCGCTCCCGCACCGACAGCGACGACTACGTGCGCATGGGCCGCCAGAAGTGCCTGCTCAACGCCGTCGCCAAGCAGGCGGACCCGGTCACCGTGGTCAACAGCTTCGAGAACCTGGCGACCGCCACCAAACGGGCCATCTCCACGGACATCCCGCAGAGCCTCCTGCCCGCCCTGGTCGAGCTGTCGCAGAAGGTCAAGGACACCCACATCCGGAGCCTGAGCTTCGTCCCGCCGCTGATCAACACGGCCGCCCCGGACTGGCGGCTGATCAGGCAGAAGGTCTCCCAGGTGCTCGCGGAACGCCCCATCCGCACCGCCGCGACCGCCCCCCGCCCGACCTCCACCACCCCCGAGCGTCCGGTGGCCCTGGACGCCACCTGCCGCTGAGCCCTATGCGACCGTCTCGTCGAGGTTGTCCGCGTAGTACTCGACCGCCGGCCGGTAGCGTCCGACCACGTCCGACTCGGCCAGCAGCTTGAGCAGCCCGGCCACCGCTTCCCGGGCCCGTCCCTCGTTGTAGAGCGCCATGGCCGCGAACGTCCGTAGCCCGGGATCGCCGGGAAACTCCCCCAGCCCCCGCTCGAACAGCGCCAGCGCCTCGCCGAAGCGCCCCAGCACCCGCAGCGTGCTGCCCAGCCCGGTGTAGGCGCCGAGCCGGTGCTCCGCGCTCAGCCCGTCGCCGGCCAGCGCCCGCTCGTAGTAGGCCACCGCCTCGGCTTCGAGGCCGAGCGCGTCGTGCACCCACGCCGTCTGGTAGGCGATCTCGGCGTCGTCCGGATGCCGCGCCGCCAGCGCCACCAGCAGCTCCCGGGCCTCCTCCCGGCTGCCCTCCTCGCGCAGCCGGACCCCACGGGCCAGTTGCGCCGCGGCGTCGCCAGACGGTCGCGCCACGCTTGCCGAATCTCTCTCTCGCATCCCGCCAGTGTGGCATGATGACCATCGTACGGATCGACAACGGTTTTCATAATCAGCTTCAAGGAGGACCCCGTGAGGGTGGCGTTCGTCGGAAAGGGCGGCAGCGGCAAGACGACGATGTCGGCGCTGTTCGCGAGATATGTGGCAAGCCAGGGCGCCCCGATCGTCGCCATCGACGCGGACATCAACCAGCACCTGGCCCTCGTCCTCGGCGTCGAGGAGCCGCCCGAGCCGCTCGGCGCACACCTCACCGAGATCAAGGACCACCTGCGCGGCGACAACCCGCGCATCCCCTCGGCCGCCGCCATGGTCAAGACGACCCCGCCGGGCCGCGGCTCCAAGCTCCTGTCCTTCGAGGAGCTCGCCTCCTACGAGCACGGCGTCACCACCGCCGAGGGCGTCCGCCTGATGGCCACCGGCCCGTTCAACGAGGACGACCTCGGCGTCGCCTGCTACCACTCCAAGGTCGGGGCGGTGGAGCTGCTGCTCAACCACCTGATCGACGGCCAGGGCGAATACGTCGTGGTCGACATGACGGCAGGCTCCGACTCCTTCGCCTCCGGCCTGTTCACCCGCTTCGACCTGACCCTGCTCGTCGTCGAGCCGACCAGGCAGGGCGTGGGCGTCTACCGGCAATATCGCGACTACGCCGCCGACTTCCAGGTGCCGCTCGCCGTGGTCGGCAACAAGGTGCACGACCCCTCCGACGTGGACTTCCTGCGCGAGCACGTCGGCCACCACCTGCTCGCCTGGATGGAGCACTCCGCCGCCGTCCGCGCCATGGAGCAGGGCCGCCCGCTCACCCTCGACGACCTGGAGCCCGGCAACGCCGACACGCTGTCCATGCTGCTCAAGCACGTGGACGAGCAGGAGAAGGACTGGGTCCGGTTCGGCCGCCAGACGGCGGAGTTCCACCTGCGCAACGCGCACGCCTGGGCCAACGACAAGACCGGCGTGGACCTCGGCGCGCAGATCGACCCCGAGTTCGTCTACGGCCCCTGACCACACGACTGTCCCCCTTCAGCCATCTGGAGGGTTCCCCGAAGCCGATCTAGCGTCGGACTCGATGTCTTTCGAAAGGAGACAGCATGTCGCTGACCGTTCCGAACGATCTGCTCGATCAGGCCCGAGCCGGAGAGGTCGATGACGCGGCGTTCCTCGCCTGCGTCCGAGACTCCCTGCCCTACGCCTGGTCGATGATCACCGAGCTGGTCGAGCAGCGTGACAAGACAGGAGCCGAGTTCGTCGACAACCAGGTGCCGCCGCCGGACGAGGAGGCTCGCGGGCAGCTCCTGCGCTGCTTGGCGAGCGACTCGATGCGCGGTGCGCTGGAGCGCCACTTCAGCGTCAAACTCGCCTTCCAGAACTGCCACCGGGTGGCCGTGTTCGACCCGTCGGCCCGCGAGTCCCTGCGCGAGTTCGTCACCCCCCGCGCGCAGATCCTCAACCAGAAGCCCGAGCTGGTCGACTGCTGAGCCGAGCGTGCAGGCCACCCGCCGCACCGGCGGGTGGCCGTACGGTCACCGCAGCGCGGGCAGCACCTCGGCGCCCAGCCGGCGGATGTTCTCCAGGGTCCGCCGGTGGTCTCCCGTGCCTTCCACCATGAGGATGAAATGCTCGATCCCGGTCGTCCGTGACGTACGGACCAGCGTCCGCGCGCAGTGCTCCGGCGAGCCGACCGGGTGCACCCGGGTGAGGAAGTCCACGTAGGCGGGCACGTCCCTGGCCGGGCGCGGACGGCCGTCCACCGGCACATATCCCGCCAGGCCGGGCTCCAGCCACGCGGGCATCGCCTGCTTGAGCTCCCGGACCGCCTGCGGGGTGGTGTCCGCGACGTGGGCGAGCGCCGCCGCGACGTGGTCACGGGGCGATCCCCCGTGGCTCCTGACCATGGCCGCCTTGTCCTGGTCGCCGATGTGCATGCCGAGCAGCATCGGCAGGCCGCGTTCGGCCGCCAGTTCCGTGGTGGCCTCGGAGGTGCAGGCCACCACCGGGCGCATCCGGGCGCCGGGGACCACGGTCGTCTCCCGGAAGCCGAAGAACTCGCCGCCGGCCGAGACCGGCCCGCCGGACAGGGCGGCGATCAGCAGATCGAGCGATTCAGCGAAACCCCGCTCGTACCGGGGCAGGCCGGTGCCGAAGACCTCCAGGTCCTGCCACGGGCCGCCCCTGCCCACCCCCAGCGTGAAGCGCCCGCCGGACAGGTGGTGCAGCATGGCGGCCTGCTCGGCCAGGGCCACCGGGTGCTGCGTGGACAGCACGCTCACCGCCGTGCCGAGGCCGATGCGGGTGGTACGGCCGATCGCGACCGCGGCCAGCGTCGTCGGTGAGGGGCAGACGCCGTACGACATGAAGTGGTGCTCCGCGATCCAGGCGTCGTCGAACCCGGCCCGCTCGGCGGCCACCACGAGCTCGACCGCGTCGGCCAGGATCCGCCCCGGCTCCTGGCCGGGGAACTGGGCGGCGAGCAGGAAGATGCCGATCCGCATCCCACCGATGATGGCCGAGCCCGGCAGCCGGTGCCACCCGAAAAGTCTGCCGGCCCTGCCGGTGCCACCCGGGAAGCCTCCCGGCCCTGCCGGTGTCAGCCGAAGAGGCTGGCCTGGCCCTCGCCCGCCGCCGGGTCGCGGTGCTGCTTGAGGTGGCGCCAGCGCGGGAGGTCGTCGAGGTAGGACCAGGACAGGCGGTGGTACGGGGTCGGGCCGAGGCGGGCCAGCGCCTCCTGGTGCTGCGGGGACGGGTAGCCCGCGCTCTCGGCGAAGGCGTAGTCGTCCCAGCCGATGGTGGCCATGTACGCGTCCCGGTGGACCTTGGCCAGCACCGAGGCGGCGGCCACCGAGATGCTGGCCGCGTCGCCTTTGACCTCCAACCGCACCGGCCAGGGCGGGCCGATGTAGTCGTGCTTGCCGTCCAGGATCAGCGCGTCGGGCCGGACCGGGAGCGCCGCCAGGGCGCGGCGGGCGGCTCTGCGCAGCGCCTGGGTCATGCCCAGCTCGTCGATCTCGGTGTGCGTGGCCTCGCCGAGGCCGATGCCCGCCGCCCACGGCGCCAGCTCCGCCGCCACCTTCTCCCGCTTGGCGGCCGACAACTGCTTGGAGTCCGTGAGGCCCGCGGGAGGCGCTGACAGATCCGTGACGACGGCGCACACGGTGACCGGCCCCGCCCACGCCCCACGGCCCACCTCGTCCACGCCCGCGACCGTACGGACGCTGGGCTGGGCGAGCAGCAACTGCTCGATGTCGTACGTCGGCGCCATGTCGGCAGACGCTACCGGATCTCACCGCCCGGCCGACCCTACTGAATCTCACCGCCCGGCCAGGCCGTACGGGTTCTCACCGCCCGGCCAGGCCGTACCGGACCTCACCACTCAGCCAGGCCGTACCGGGCGTCAGCGCTCGGCCGGGCGTACCGGAGCGAGGTCTGCGGCGATGTAGCGGGCGGCGACGTGGATGGCCCGCAGGGTCACCGACACCGACGGGCGGTTGACGCTGGAGGCGCGCGCGACCGCCTGCACCTCGCGCGCCACCGGGTTGCCGGGGAACTGGCGCACCGACAGCCCGCGCACCCCGGCCGCCAGCGCCAGGGCGGGGACGGCGGCGATGCCGATGCCCTTGGCGACCAGGGAGAGGATCGTTCCAAGCCCTTCGAACTCCCAGGGCACCGGCCGGGTGCCGCCCACGTCGACGAAGAGCCGGTCGACCGCCAGCCGCGACGGCTCGCCGTCCGGGGTGGCCATCCACGGCTCGTCGCGCAGCTCGCGCAGGTCCAGCGGCACCGTGGGGTCGGCCAGGCGGTGCTTGCGCGGCACCACGAGCACCAGCGGGTCGTACAGCAGCGGGAAGACCCGAAGGTTCTCGCTGTCGCGGGCCTGGCCGTACCAGTCGTCGATCAGCGCGATGTCCACCTCGCCCGACTGCACCTCCCGCATCCCCCGTCCCGACCTGCTCTGCCGCAGCCTGAGCGTGAGCTCGGTGTGACGGCGGAGGGAGCGGGCGAGAGCTGGGGCGAATGCGACGGCCGCTGTGGGGAAGGCGGTTACGACGACACGCCCGGCGGGGCTGCCCGCGTGGGCCGACAGGTCCGATTCCGCCTCCTCGACCATGGAAAGGATGCGTTCCGCATGCGCCACCAGCCTCCGGCCGGCGTCGGTGAGCTCCGCGCTGCGTGCGGTCCTGTCGATGAGGGCCGTGCCGGTCTCCCGCTCCAGTGCCGCGAGCTGCTGGGAGACCGCCGACGGGCTGTAGCCCGTGGACGCGGCGGTCCCGGCGATGCTGCCCCGGCGGGCGAACTCGCAGATCAACGTCAGACGGCGCAAATCGAGCATCAGACTTCCTTATGCCTACCCACCAAAAGCCTCGCTTGTCCTGATGCCTCTATCCAACCACCCTGGGAACGTGACAAACATGACCGTGACCCTGTCCGCCACCCTGGCGGCCAACGAAGACATCGAGCGAAGACGCCGCGCCGGGGAACACGTGCTCCACCTGGCTTTCGGTGAGGCAGGGCTGCCCGTGCACCCGGCGCTGCGCGACAAGCTGGTCGCCGCCTCCGATCGCAACGGCTACGGGCCGGTCGCGGGGGCGGCCGAGCTCCGGAGCGCGGCGGCGGGCTACTGGACACGACGGGGGCTCACCACCGACCCCGAGCAGGTCGTCAGCGGACCGGGCAGCAAGTCGCTGCTGTACGGCCTGCTGCTGGCGATCGGCGGCGACATCGTCCTGCCCAGGCCCAGTTGGGTCAGCTACGCCGCGCAGGCCGACCTGGTCGGCTCCCACCCCATCCTGGTCCCCACGCCACACGGCGAGGGTGGCGTGCCGGACCCGGATCTGGTCACCGCGGCCGTGCAGCGCGCGAGGGCCCAGGGCCGGACCGTCCGCTCCCTGCTCGTGACGCTGCCGGACAACCCCACGGGCCGGCTCGCGACGCCCCCGACCATCCGCCGCCTGGTGGAGGTCGCCCGCGAGCTCGACCTCTACATCATCTCCGACGAGATCTACCGTGACCTGCTGCACGACCCGGCCACGCCGTACACCTCACCGGCGGACCTGGCTCCCGAGCGCACGGTCGTCACCACCGGCCTGAGCAAGAGCCTGGCTCTCGGCGGCTGGCGGATCGGCGTGGCCCGGCTGCCCGATGACGCGGCCGATCTGCGGGCCGGCCTGCTGGCGGTGGCCAGCGAGATCTGGTCGGCGCCGGCCGCCCCGGTGCAGGAGGCCGCGGCGTACGCCTTCACCGATCCGCCCGAGCTGACCGAGCGCATCGCGCTGAGCGGGAGGCTGCACGGCACGCTGGCGCACGCCGTACGCGACAGGTTCGTCGCGATCGGCGCCGACGTGCCCGTCCCCCAGGGCGGCTTCTATCTCTATCCGGACCTGAGCCACCTGCGGCTCGGCGGCTCGGCGGAGATCACCAGAATCCTGCTCGACGAGCACGGCATCGGCGTGCTGCCCGGTCACGCGTTCGGCGACGACCCCGCCGCCGCTCGGGTGCGCGTCGCGGTCAGCCTGCTGTACGGGACCACGGCCGACGACCGCACCGCCGCGCTGAACAGCGCGGATCCACTCCAGCTCCCCTGGATCGCGGCCGCGCTCGACCACCTGTCGATGGGACTGAAGGAGCTTTCCCTGGTACGGCAAGCAGCGCTCGTGCCGTGAACCCGCGAGGCCCCGCCCGACGGAAATGGGCGGGGCCGCAATTTTCCTGGCACCTATTTCTCTTCGAGCGTGACGCCCCCGTTTTTCCTGGGTCACGCTCACTGACCACAGGATGCTGTGCACGGCTCAATGCCGAATCAAAGGCGAATCAACGCTTCGGTTAACGAATGCCTCCGTGCCTAGGTGCTCGGCGACTATGGACCTATCATTCGGTAACAAATCGTTCCATTGCGTTGGAGACAAGCGGGCATGGCTGGTCAGGACGTCGAAAGCAGGCTGCGGTTCGCCGTGCTGGGTCCCGTCCGCGCGTGGCGCGATGGCAGCGAGCTCGATCTGGGCACCCCGTTGCAGCGGTCGATCCTCGGCATGCTGCTCCTGCGCGAAGGCCGGGCGGTCACGCCGACCGAGATGATCGACGCCGTCTGGGGTGAGGAAGCGCCCCCGAGAGCGCTGGGCGCGCTGCGCACCTACGTCTCCCGGCTGCGCACGGTCCTGGAGCCGCACCGGCCCGCCCGTACCCGTCCCGACCTGCTCACCTCCGTCGGCCGGGGCTACGCCCTGCGGTTGCCTCCGAACTCCCTGGACCTGACCCGGTTCGAGACGGGCATCGCCGAGGCGGAGACCGCGCGCCGGGCGGGCAAGCTGTCGGTCGCCGCCGAGTGCCTGCGCGTCGCGCTCGGCCTGTTCGAGGGCGAGCCGCTGGCCGGAGCCGTCGGCCCCTACGCCGAGCACCAGCGCGACCGGTTGGTCGAGCGCCGGCTCAACGTCATCGAGTCGCTCATGGATTTGGACCTGGAGCTCGGCAATCACGCGGCGGTGGTCTCCGAGCTGATCGCGCTGACCGCCGACCACCCGCTGCGCGAGCGGCTGCGCGCCCAGCTCATGCTGGCCTACTACCGGTGCGGGCGGCAGGGCGACGCGCTGGCGGTGTTCACCGAGACGCGCGAGGCCCTGATCGAGGAGCTCGGCATCGAGCCGGGCCCCGAGCTGGCCGCGCTGCACCAGCGCATCCTGGCCGCCGACCCCACGCTGGCCGTCACGCCGGCCGCCACTGGAGCCGCCGCCGGGGCCGCCGCGCAGGCGCCCGAGCCGGAGGAGGAGCCGGCGCCGGAGCTGCCCCGCCCCGCGCAGTTGCCGGCCGCGGTGAACGACTTCACCGGGCGCAGGGAGATCGCCGGGCGGCTCCGTACGCTGCTGTCGGCGCAGTCGTCGGCCGAAGGGGTGCCCGTCGCGGTGATCTGCGGCATCGGCGGCGTCGGCAAGACCACGCTGGCCGTCCACGTGGCGCACGCGAGCGGCGAGGTGTTCCCCGACGGGCAGCTCTACGTCGACCTGCGCGGGTACGCCGACGAGGCCACCGCGCCCGAGTCGGCGCTCGGCGCGTTCCTGCGGGCCCTCGGCATCCCGCCCGACGTGATCCCGGAAGTGCCGGCCGAGCGCTCCGCGCTGTACCGGTCGCTGCTCGCCGACCGGCGCATCCTGGTGCTGCTCGACAACGCTCGCGACGCCGCGCAGGTGAGCCCGCTGCTGCCCGGTTCGCCCGGATGCGCGGCGCTGGTCACCAGCCGGGTCAAGCTCGCCGACCTGCCGTCGGCCCGGCTGATCGACCTGGACGTGATGGAGCCGGACGAGGCCCTGTCGCTGTTCGCCGCGGTGGCCGGGCCCGAGCGGGTGGCGGCCGAGCACGCCGCCGCCATGGATGTGGTGGCCGCCTGCGGGTTCCTGCCGCTGGCCGTACGGATCGTGGCGGCCAGACTGGCGGCCCGGCCGTCCTGGACGGTGGGCTCGCTGGTGTCCCGGCTGGCCGACGAGCAGCGCCGCCTGGACGAGCTGCGGGTGGGCGACCTCGCCGTCGAGGCCACGTTCGCGCTCGGGTACGGCCAGCTCGAAGCCGCCCAGGCCCGTGCGTTCCGGCTGCTGTCGCTGCCCACCGGGCCGGACATCTCCACCGGAGCCGCGGCCGCCGTCCTGTCGCTGACCGCGCGCCAGGCCGAGGACGTGCTGGAGTCGCTCGTCGACGCGAGCCTGCTGGAGGCGCCCGCCCCCGGCCGCTACCGCTTCCACGACCTGCTCAAGCTGTTCGCGCGGCGGGCGCTGGAGAAGAGCGAGCGGCCGCAGGCCCGCACCATGGCGCTGCGCAGGCTGCTCGACTTCTATCTCGCCTCCTGCCAGTCGGCGCACCGGCTGGCCTACGAGGGCAGCATGATCTCCGGCAACCTCGCGGTGGCCGGCAGCGGCCGGGTGTTCGGCACGACCGACGAGGCCGTCGCCTGGCTGATCGCCGAGGGCGACTCGCTGTTCGCCGCGATCAACCAGGCCGCCACCTCCTCGCGCGCCGCCGAACAGCTCTTGCCCGCCGGCGACCTGCTGGTGGCCATGGAGCCGCTGCTGGAGTCCGGCACCCACACCCGCGAGTTCGACCACGGGACCCGCGCCGTGCTGGCCGCCGCCATGAAGATCGGCGACCAGGCCAGTGAGCTGCGTGCCAGGTACGTGCTCGGCAGGGTGCTGTTCGCCGGGAACCGGTTGCCGGAGGCGGAGGAGCAGTTCAAGATCGTGCACGAGCTGTCCACCGCGCGCCAGGAGAAGATCGTCACCGGCGAGGTGCTGAACGCCCTGGCCGTCGTCGTCGGCCGCCAGCGCCGCCACACCGAGGCGCTGGCCTGGTTCGAGACGGCCTCGCAGTGGTACCGCGACAACGGCGTGCCCGCCGGTGAGGCGCTGGTGCTCAGCTACTCCGCCCGCGACCACCTCGGCCTGGGCCACGCCAAGGACGCCATCGCCGCGGCCGAGAAGGGCCTGGCCATCTTCACCGAGATCGGCAGCGGCGCCGGCACCGCCAGAGCCCGCTACCACCTCGGCATCGTGCTGTCGCGGGTCGGCCGGCTCACCGAGGCCGTCCACCACCACGCCGAATGCCTGGAGTTCTTCAGGGCGAGCAAGCAGCGCGTCTGGGAGCAGCGGGTCTGCTCCCGGCTGGCGGAGACGTTCATCACCGCCGAGCGCTACAGCGACGCCGTGCGCCACGCGGAGGAGGCCCTGGTGGTCTCCAGGGAGATCGGCCATCCGTTCGGGGAAGCGCTCTCCCTCACGGTGCTGGGCAAGGCGCTCAAAGGGCTCGGCAGCGCCACGAGGAGCACCGACTGTCTACGGCAGGCCTTCGACATCTTCACCCGCCTCGGCGCCCCCGAGGCCGGGGACCTCAGGCTCCTCCTGGACGGCGCTCAGGTCGTCGAGTCCTGAGTACAGCTCGTCGTCCAGACGTGTCATCCACACATGATTGAACAAGGCTGTCCTCTTCGGGCGTCAGGAGCCCCCGCCGATCCGTTCCGAGCTGGAATTCGGCCCGGCCGGCCGTCTGACCGCCACGCTTCGCTAGGGGGCCCGGTTATCCGGATGCTCCGCGTAGCGGCTAGCCGCCTCACATCGACGGCCGGCCGGACCCGACACGGCCCTCGAACCCCCCAGGTCCGTGTCGCAGATCACAGCCTGCCCGGGGGCGCTCAACAACCAATCAACGGCGAATCAAAGAAAGAAGAGAGGGCCCGGTGAAGCACGGGCACCGGGGGACGTCCGGCGAAGCAAAGGAAGCGGGTGGACCTGGCAAATCAAGGGAAGGTGGGCCCGGCGGGCCCGGGAAGAGGCGAATCATGGAAGAGGGAACGGCTCAGCGGATCAGAGAAGGAAGTAGCGTTCGGCGATGAGAGGGCGGATGGCGTCGGGGTGCGGCATCGCACCATCTCCGACCAGCTCGGCGATCACATTGAGCAGCGGGCCGAGGGCCAGCTCGCCGTCGCAGACGCCGGCCAGCGCGGCCTCCACCGTGCCCACCTCCCTGCTGCGCCGCAGGCCCGTCGTCTGGCGCAGCACGATCCGCATGGGGTCCTCGGCGCCGGGTAGTCCGACGCGCTCGTCGAGCAGCCCCTCCGCGGTGCGCAGCAGCGCCGAGTCGAGATCGGGGACGCGATGCGCGGTCGTGATCGCGTCCAGCACGTCGTCGACGTAGTCGCCGACGGGAAGGGCGACCTTGTGGGTGAGCTGCTCCACGCGGACGACCGGGTCGAGCGTGCCCGAGTTGCGCATGGTGATCCAGCCGAAGCCGACCCCCTCCACCTTGTGCTCCTCGAACCAGGCCAGCCAGCGGTCGTAGTGCTCGGTGTAGCCGGCGGTGCCGTGCTCGGCGGCGTCCCTGAGCCAGAGCTCGACGTACTCGGCCGGGTCCTGGACGTCACGCTCCACCACCCAGGCGTCGCAGCCGCCGTCGCGCAGCCAGCCGCCGACGCGCTCGCGCCAGTCCTCGCCCTCGACGTGCAGCCAGCTGGCCAGGAAGTGGGCCTGGCCGTCGGGATTGAGGTGGCGGGGCGTGCGGCGTACGAGATCGCGGCAGAAGTCGTCGCCCTCGGCTCCCGACTCGCGGTAGGTCAGCTCACCGCCGGGCGAGATGACGAACGGCGGGTTGGCGACGATCAGGTCGAACAGCTCGTCCGCCACCGGCTCGTACAGCGAGCCGGTACGGGCCTCCACCCTCGTGACGCCGGACAGCCGCCAGCTGAGTCTGGCCAGCTCGATCGCCCGGGGGTTCACATCGGTCGCCGTGACGCGCTGCGCCCGCTCCGCCAGGGACAGCACCTGCACGCCGCAGCCGGTGCCGAGGTCGAGGGCGCGC
The DNA here is from genome assembly GCF_035920485.1 of Nonomuraea glycinis. Lineage (GTDB taxonomy): Bacteria > Actinomycetota > Actinomycetes > Streptosporangiales > Streptosporangiaceae > Nonomuraea > Nonomuraea glycinis. Next base: position 2,985,628 of record NZ_CP109166.1, on the reverse strand, counting down.
TCGACCGGCCGGCGGGTGACGAGCTGGGCCAGGTTGGCCGACGCGCCGCCCGCCCCCACCACGTGATCGGGGCGCAGCGCCGGATCGCCGGGGCGCACCTTGCGGTCGGAGACGACGTAGCCGTCCTGCTCCCAGGGCTGCAGGTGCACCTCCGCCCTGGCCCGCGTGCCCGTCAGCCGCACCAGGCCGGACTCCAGCACCGCGGCGGGCAGGTCGCCCGCGTCCACCTCGACGCCGAGCCACCACAGCCGGATCAGCGCGGCCAGCGGGTCTCCGCCCGCCGTCGCGCGCAGGGCCGGGACCAGCTCCTCACGGGCCAGCGCCGAGGCCGCCACGTCGCCGAGCCGATCACGGACGCCGTCGATGGTGTAGCCGGTCTCCAGGAGATGATCGCGCAGTCGTTCCACGAGTCCATCCTTTCACCGCAGACCTCTACGCATGATCCGATACCCACAGTGATCATACTGTTACAGAGATACCCAAGCGTTCCGCAAGCGTCGGACAAGTGGGACGCGATACTTCTAAGGAGGTCGTACGCCGTTCGAAGAGGAGCGGACTCACATGCTCATTCCCTGCCTGGCCTGCGGGTCGCGCTTTCTGCCCGATGACTACTTCGGAGCCTGCTCGGACTACAACCGGGGGCTCGACCTGGTGTCGTGGACCTGCCCGGACTGCGGCAACCGCGATGATCTGCGCGTGCTGCCGGGCGAGCTCGGGTTCGGCTATCCGTACCGGGGCCGGTTCGACGTGCTCGATCGCGTACGCGTGCCGGGGTTGCGCAGGCAGCGCGGCGAGCTCCGGCTGGACATCTCACTCGACAGCGCGAGCTGGCGGGTGCTCACGCGGGTCCGCCAGCCGGCCTGAGCGGTTCAAGTGGCCTAGGCGGATCAAGTGGTTTAGGCAGGTCTAGGCGGGGCTAGACGGGGGTCACGCGCAGGCTCTGCCAGGCCGCCGCGCCCAGGCCCTTGATCTCTTCCTCGGTCGGGGCGTGCGCCCCGGCGAACCACAGGCGGCACATCTCCTGCGCCGGGCCGAGCCACAGCACGTAGCACATGGTGGCGTGGACGGGCTGGAGGACGCCGTTCTTCATGTGCGGCTTCCACCAGTCGGAGACCTGGCGGAAGAAGCCGTGCCTGGCCTGGGCCACCTCGGCGCCGCCGGGCTCCTGCTTGCGCGGCGGGCGCTCGCTGATCAGCAGCCTGGCCCGCTCGGGGTGCTCACCGGCCCAGCGCATGTGGAAGGCGACGACCGCCTCGATGCCGTCGCGCGCCTCCTGGTGGCTGACCAGCTCGGCGACGAAGCGCTCCTGGTAGGACTCGAGGATCTCGGTGTAGAGCACGCCGAAGACGTGCTCCTTGCTGGCGAAGTGGTGGTAGAAACTACCGACGCTGACGCCGCTCTCCTCACGGAGGCTGGCCAGGGTGGTGGCCGAGACCCCGTCCTGGCTGAAGCGGCGCAGGGCGCCCTCGATGATGCGAGTCCGTCCGTCGCGGCCGCTCTTGACACTCTTCACGTCATCATGGTGCTGCACCAGAACCTTGTTCCGCAAATACTTCGCCCTGATGGATCATAGCCGTCACCTCCACACAACCTGAAGCGACCTTCATCTCGGCCTCGGGCCAGATCTTGCGGATCATCCTCAGCGCCCGCCGGTTCTCGCCGAGCACGTCCATGCCGACCGTGGTCGCGCCGCGCACCGTCGCCCTGAGCAGCAGCCTGCTGACCAGTTCGGGACCCAGCCCGAACCCCTGCCACCGATCCGTGACCACCACGGCGATCTCCACGTCGGCCACGCCGCCCCGGTAGCTCATGGCGTGGCCGATGATCTCGCCCTCGCGCACGGCGACGAGCGCGTCCCTGCGCTCGCTGACCTCGATCAGCGCGCGCACCACGGCGGCGGCCGGGCGGCTGACCCCGGCGAAGAAGCGCAGGGTCTGCGTGTGCACGGAGAGTCCCGACAGGAAGCGACGGATCCCCTCCTCGTCGTCGGCTCTGGTCGGCCGGATGAGAGGCATCTGGGTTCCAAACATGGACTCAGCCTTCACCATACACCTAAGTCTGTCAATCGAACTCAGGTATCATGTGTTCATGAACGTGCCCCTCCGGGTTGAGCACTGCTCGATCGAGCGCACCCTGGACATCGTCGGAGAGAAGTGGACCTTTCTGGTGCTGCGCGAGGCGTTCGCCGGCGTCCGGCGGTTCGCCGACATACAGGCGATCATCGGCGCGCCGCGACAGGTCCTCAGCGCGCGGCTGACCCGGCTGGTGGACGAGGGCCTGCTCCGTAAGGTCCCCTACCGCGAGCCCGGCCAGCGGCAGCGCGACGAATATCGGCTGACGGACAAGGGGCGTGACCTCTATCCCCTGCTGGTCGCGCTCATGCACTGGGGCGACCGATATCTCGCGGGCGAGGACGGCCCGCCCGTCCTGCTGAGCCATCGTGACTGCGGTGCCCCCATCGAGCAGCACTTCCGCTGCGCCGAAGGCCACGAGGTGGGCGGTCCCCGCGAGGTCACGGCCCGGCCCGGCCCCGGCTCGGGCCTCCCCACGACCTGAGGCATCGGCCCTGGTGCCCAGCCTTGGAGGCGCGTGGAGAGGCATCGGTCCTGGTGCCTACCCTTGGAGGGTGTACCGGTTCCTGCTTACTCCGCGCTGGGTCGCGCTTCACCTCGTCGTGCTGCTCGTGATCCCCGCCTTCGTGTTCCTGGGCCGGTGGCAGTTCGGGCGCTTCGAGGAGCGCTCGGCCAACAGCGACCTGGTCACCAGCAACATCGAGAGCGCGCCGGTACCGCTCGGCGAGCTCGCCCGGCCCGGACAGCCGGTCAAGGAGTCCGACCGGTACCGGAAGGTCGTGGCGGCCGGCACCTACGACGCCCAGCACGCGCTGGTGGTGCGCCGGCGGCCCCAGGACGGGCACAACGGGTTCTACGTGCTGACCCCGCTGGTGCTCGGCAGCGGGCAGGCCGTGCTGGTGAACCGGGGCTGGGTGAAGGCCGGGGCGACCGCTGACTCGCCGCCCGAGGTGCCCGCGCCACCCTCTGGTGAGGTAACTGTCACCGGACGGCTACGTCCAGGCGAGACCGAGGAGAACAGCGGGCTCAGGGACCGCCCCGGGCTGCCGCCCGGCCAGGTGCTGCTCATCGATCCCGGCAAGATCGGCGCGGCGTTGCCGTACCGGCTCGTGGGCGGGTACGTGGAGCTGGTCGAGCAGCGGCCGGAGAGCCCCGCCGCGCCCGCGCCGGTGCCCGCGCCCGACGTGGGGGCGGGCGGCGGGCTCAATCTCGCGTACGGCGTGCAGTGGTGGCTGTTCATCGGGATCGCGATCGGCGGCTGGGTGCTGCTGATCCGGCGTGAGCTGGCCGATCGCAAGGCCAAGGAGGACGCCGGCACACCCCTGGAGGCGGAAGTTTCTCCCCGTTAACGTGGGTTCATGAGTCGCCACATCAAGTTCACCAATATCCACAATTTTCGAGACGTCGGTGGATACGCCACCAAGGACGGGCGCACCGTCAGGTGGCGGCGGCTCTACCGTGCCGACTCCCTCGGCCGGCTGTCCGGCCAGGACCTCGACACCTTCCGCGCGCTGCGGGTGAAGACGGTCATCGACCTGCGGCACGCGAATGAGGTGGCGGGATCGGGCCGGGTGCCCGAGGAGGACGGCCTGGCCTACCACAACCTGCCCGTCGAGGGCCGGCGCTGGAACAACGTCCCCTACGACGGCAGGCCGACGGTGGCACGCTTCCTCGCCGACCGCTACCTGGAGGTGACAGAGGACGGAGTCGCGCACCTGCGCACCGCCGTGGCCACCATCGCCCAGGCCGACTGCGCCCCCGTGGTCGTCCACTGCGCCGCGGGCAAGGACCGCACCGGCCTGCTCACGGCCATGATCCTGTCCCTGGTGGGCGTGGCCGAGGACGACATCGTGGCCGACTACGCGCTGACCGGCCTGGCCACCGAGCGCTTCATCGCCGACTGGCGCCTCAGCCACCCCGACGCGCCCATGTGGGACGGCTTCGGGCTGGCGCCCGCCGAGACGATGCGGCTCTTCCTCGACGATCTGGCGAGCAGGCACGGCTCCGTCGAGGGATACGTCACCGACGTGCTCGGCCTGGATGCCGCGGTCATCGGCGGGCTGCGCGAGCACCTTCTGACCGGACCGATCCCGGCCGAGTGACCGGCTCAGAGACCCAACGGATACGTCGCAGCTTGTTCGACGTTATCCCGCCGTCGTACGGTTACCTGCGTGACTACGCCGCTGCTCCCCGACCCAGACCCGAGGCGGCGCGACTATGTGATCATCTCGGCGGACGATCACCTGATCGAGCCCCCTGACCTTTTCGAGGACAGGCTGCCGGAGAAGTACGCCGATGTCGCGCCCAAGGTCGTCGAGACCGAGGCCGGTCACCAGGTATGGCGCTACGGAGGCGCCACCTACCCCTGCGCGGGCCTGGACGTGGGCGCGGGGCTGCCACGCGAGCAGTGGACGCTGGACCCGGTCAGGTTCGACAACATGCGCCCCGGCTGCCACGACATCGAGGCCCGCATCGAGGACATGGACGTGGCCGGCATCTGGGCCGCCCTGTGCTTCCCCGGCATGGTGGCCGGTCAGGCGGGCATGCCGTTCGCCAGGACCCGCGACCAGGAGCTCGGCCTGGCGCTGGTCAAGGCCTACAACGACTGGCACATCGACGTCTGGGCGGGCACCTACCCCGAGCGCATCATCGGCCTGCAGCTCCCCTGGCTGCCCGATCCCGACGTCGCCGCCAAGGAGATCCGGGCCAACGCGGCGCGGGGCTTCAAGGCCGTGGTGTTCCCCGAGTTCCCGACGCGGCTGCGGCTGCCGTCGATCCACACCGGCCACTGGGACCCGTTCTTCGCCGCCTGCGAGGAGACCGGCACCGTCGTGGCCCTGCACACCGGCGCGTCGAGCTGGTCGCCGGCGCCGTCGCCGGACACGCCCATCGAGGCGATCACCACGCTGATGCCGACCAGCGCCATGTTCGCCTGCGCCGACTGGCTCTGGTCCGGACTGCCGCTGCGCTTCCCCAACCTGCGCATCCTCATCGTGGAGGGCGGCGTGGGCTGGCTGCCGATGCTCGCCGAGCGGGCCGACTACGCGCTCGACCACCCGGTCGCGGGCGAGGCGGAGTGGGACGGCGGGATCAAGCCCAGCGAGGTGCTGCGCCGCAACTTCTTCTTCGGCACGCTCGACGACCACGCGCTGTCCGGCGTGCGGCTCGCGGTCGGCCTGGACCACGTCCTGCAGGAGAGCGGCTATCCGCACTCCGACTCGACCTGGCCCGACACCCAGCAGGCGGTCTCACGCAATCTCGGCGCGCTGCCGCCCGCGGACATCGCCAGGGTGGCGTACGGCAACGCGGCCCGGCTGTTCGGGCACCCGTTGCCGTCGCGCGCCTGGCTCAGGATGGAAGAGATCTATCCTTCCTGAGGGATTCCTTCGACCCGGCCGGTGATGATCTGGCGTTCGTGGTCCACGTAGCGGCCGCTCTCACCGAGCAGCGAGGCCATGAGCCAGAGGAACACCCCGAAGTCGTCCGCGACCCCGATCAGGACGAGGAAGTCGGGGATGACGTCGATCGGAGAGATCATGTAGACGACGCCGAGCGCCATCAGGCCGAGCTTGCCCTTCCCCAGGCCGGTGTACCGGCCGCGCATCACCGCGCCGATCATGCGCGGAATCGCTCGCACTCGCGTCATCAGGCCCGGCGTGCCCGGCTTGGTGACCTCTTGGTAGGTGCGCCATGCCGCCGCCGCCCGTGCTGGTTTCGCCATCATGTGATCCCCCTTACCCGGTCATCACGACATAACGTGTTACCCAGGGAGATTCGTTCCTAACGATCTTCCTTTACGGGGGCAAGGTCGCGGACCGCCTGGGTGATGGAGACCTCGCCACCAGGGATGGGGGCAAGGATCGGCGTATCGAGACCGTTGTCCACATATTTCTGGATCCTGGCCCGGCAGGTGGCCGCGTCGCCGTGCACCACCAGGGCGTCGACCACCTCGTCAGGGATGGCCCTCAGCGCCGCCTGACGGTCGCCTGCGGCCCACGCCTCGTGCAGGGGGCGCAACACCTCGGCCCGGCCCAGCCAGTCGTGGAAGGCGGCGTAGGCGGGCACGGTGAGATAACTGGCCAGCATCCACCGGGCCGTCTCGCGCACCTGGTCCGCGTCCTCGTTCACACAGACGAACAGGCGGGCGATCAACTCGGTGTCCGGCCCGATCTCCGCGCGTACCGTGCGCACGTCGTCCGGCGAGAGCCAGTTGGTGATCGCCCCGTCGGCCTCCTCGGCCGCCAGGCGCAGCATCCGCGGCCGGAGCGCGGCCAGCACGATCTTGGGCGGCACCTTCGGCGCCCGTTCCAGCTTGAAGCCCTTGATCTCGAATGTCTCGTACGCCTGCGACACCTTCTCGCCGGCCAGCGCCGCCCGCAGGAAGCGCAGGGTGTCCCGGGTCCGCGCGTAGGGCTTGACGAACTCCACCGCGTTCCAGCGCTCCACGATCGCCGGGGAGGACGAGCCGATGCCGAGCACGAACCGCTCGGGCGCGAGATCGGCCAGCGTGGCGGCGGACATCGCCAGCAGCGCCGGGCCGCGGGTGGACACGGGCACGATGGCGCTGCCCAGCCTGACCCCGGGGGCCCACTGCGCGGCCAGGGCCAGCGGCGTGAACCCGTCCGCGCCGTTTACCTCGGACGACCACACGTCGGTGTAACCCAGTGCGGGCAGCTCCGCGATCAACTCCTGCGACTGGGCGAGCGAACGGTCGTAGAAGGGGATCGTCATGCCCCAGTTCTGCGTCATGCCCCGACCGTACCAACCGGTCGGTCGTCGTACTATGCCCGCAGTTCGTGCACCGCGGCGATGAAGTCCTGCGTGATCCCCCGCAGCCCCGGCAGGTGCGACAGGCTCACCAGCCGGTCCACCAGCGGCACCGTGACCTCGATCAGCCGGTAGGTGCGCGCGCACCCCGGCGAGGTGTCATGCACCCAGAACAGCACCATGCCCATGGACAGCAGCCAGAGCAGCTCCGGCAGCTCCGCACGGAGCTCGGCGTTCATCCGGTCCCGTGCCCCCTCGACCACCTGCCGGTAGATCCCGATGGACGCCTCACGGGCCGGCGAGGACTGGGCGCTGAACGGGCTCAGCGGGTTCGTCGGCTCGGCCGCGTGCTTGAAGAACTTCACGGCGAACTCGTGGTACGGCTCCGAGACCCGTACCCACTCGCGCAGCACCCCACTCAGCCGGGCGGCCAGCGTGGACTCGGTGGCCAGCAACTCCTGGCAGGCCCGCTCGTGCTCCGTCTGGGCGCGGTCGTAGTAGGCCTGGACCAGCGCCTCCTTGCCCGCGAAGTAGTAGTAGGCGTTGCCCACAGACACCCCGGCCTCGGCGGCGATCGCCCGCATGGTCGTCGCCTCGAAGCCGCGCTCCCGGAACAGGCGCAAGGCCGTCTCGACGATGACCTCTCGAGTGCTCTCCGATTCTCGGTTTCGGGCTTCGGACACGTTCGTCACTTTACGGCTTAATGCGGGGTTAGGTCATGAAGCCGCACGGTGATCGGCGCCACAAGGCAAAGATCCTGGTGTGGCAGGGGTTATCCGGCGTGAACAGTGGGATTGATGATTCCAGCGGAAGGGCTATTCCGCGAAAAGGCATCGACATGTGGATACGTAGGACAGTGCGGCTCCTCGTGGTTGCACTCTTTGCTCACGAAATCTCCATAATCGCACTGGCGTCCGCGGCCTCCGCCGCACCGATCACGCCAGGTGAAGAGCCACGACCAGCGCCGGCCCCGATCATTCGCGTCTATCAGCTCGGGGGGGCGTACCCGGCTCCCCAGTGGTACGCCGCGCTCGACGAGGCCGCGACGACCCTGGCGGAGACCTATAACGTGCCGACCGCCCAGGAGGCGGCGGTTCCGCGCGAGCGGCGCCCCGAAGCGCGCGCGGGCAAGGCAGGGATCGGCTGGAAGCAGTCGGCACGGCCGCGGGCCAAGCAGGCCCGCCGGCCGCTGGTGAACCTGCGCCGAGCCCTGCCGAGGCAGGCGACAGTGCAGCTGTCGCACGCCAACGCCTCCCGCTGGCTCAAGCAGGCGGGTCTGCGCTGGCGATCGACGGGCAACTGCACCGACAAGCGGCTGCGCTACTGCACCTCGCTGGATGCGGTACGGACGTCGACCGTCTCCGGGCTCATCGAGCTCAAGCAGCTCAGTGGGTGCCGGGTCATGGTCACCGGCGGCACCGAAGCAGGCCACGCGCCCGGCCCGTTGAGCCATGGCGCGGGCTACAAGGCCGACATCTCGCCCAACCCATGCATCGATCGCTTCATCACCCAGAATTACGATCGAGCGGGGATGCGGAGTGACGGCTCCCGGTTGTACCGCTCCGAGTCGGGCACCGTCTTCGCCGACGAGGGCGACCACTGGGACATCCTCTTCCGATGAACAGGATGTCCCATGCTCCGGTCAGAACTCCGAGGCGACCAGCTCGGCGATCTCCGCCGCGTTCAGGGCGGCTCCCTTGCGCAGGTTGTCGCCACAGACGAACAGGTCCAGCGTGTTGGGGAAGTCGATCGCCTGACGCACCCGGCCCACGTAGGTGGGATCGGTGCCCACCACGTCGGCGGGCATCGGGTAGACGCCGTTGGCCGGGTCGTCCCGCAGCACCACCGTCGGCGCCGCCTCCAGCACCCGATGCGCGTCGGCCACCGTGATCTCGCGCTCGAAGCGCGCGTGCACGGCCAGCGAGTGGGTGGTGATCACCGGCACCCTGACACAGGTCGCGGAGACCTTGAGGTCGGGAATGCCGAGGATCTTACGGGACTCGTTACGGAGCTTGAGCTCCTCGGAGGCCCAGCCACCGTCCTTGTAGGAGCCCGCCCACGGCACCACGTTGAACGCGACGGGCGCCGGGAACGGCGACTCCTCCGGCAGCTTGTTGGCCAGCGCCTTGCGCACGTCACCGGCCACCTGGCCGATCGTGCGGTCCCCGGCCAGCGCCTCGACCTCGTCGTAGAGCCGCGCCGAGCCCGCCACACCCGCGCCCGACACCGCCTGGTAGGAGGCGACGACGAGCTCGGTGAGCACATACTCGGCGTGCAGCGCGCCGATGGCCGCCATCATCGACAGCGTGGTGCAGTTGGGCGTGGAGACGATGTTGCGCGGGCGGTTACGCGCGTCCTGCGGGTTGACCTCGGGCACCACCAGCGGGACGTCGGGCTCCATCCGGAACGTGCCGGACTTGTCGATGGCGATCGCGCCACGCTCGGCCGCGATCGGCACCCAGACGGCCGACACCTCGTCGGGCACGTCGAAGATGGCGATGTCGATGCCGTCGAACACCTCGGGCGCCAGCGCCTGGACGACCACGTCCTCGCCGCGGACCCGAAGCACCTTGCCCGCCGAGCGCGGCGAGGCCACCAGGCGCACCTCGCCCCAGATGTCGTCCCGGGTCGAGACGATGTCCCGCATGACGGTGCCGACCGCGCCGGTGGCGCCGATCAGCGCCAGATTGGGCCTGCTCATCGTCCTGAACCTCCATACACAACGGCTTCGACCTGGTCGGAATCGAGATCGAAGGCGTGGTGCGCGGCGGCCACGGCCGCGTCGACACCGTCCTGCTCGACGATCACGGAGATGCGGATCTCCGAGGTGGAGATCATCTCGATGTTGACCCCCACATCGGCGAGGGCCGCGAAGAACGTCGCCGTGACGCCGGGGTGCGAGCGCATGCCCGCGCCGATCAGCGACACCTTCCCGATCTGGTCGTCGAAGAGCACAGACTCGAAGGCGATGTCTCCCTGGATCTTCTTCAGCGACGTCAGCGCGGTCGAGCTGTCCGCCGTCGGCAGCGTGAAGGAGATGTCGGTGCGGCCGGTCGCCGCGGCCGAGACGTTCTGCACGATCATGTCGATGTTGACCCCGGCCTCGGCCAGTGTTTTGAAGATCGCGGCAGCCTCACCGACCTTGTCGGGCACCCCGACAACAGTGATCTTGGCCTCGCTCCGGTCGTGCGCGACGCCGGAGATGATCGGCTGCTCCATCTCGGTTCCTTCGGTGTAAGGGTCGGAGACGACCCACGTGCCTTCCTTATTGCTGAAAGAGCTTCGTACGTGAATCGGCAGGTCGAAGCGGCGAGCATACTCGACGCAGCGCAGGTGCAGGATCTTCGCCCCGCAGGCCGCCATCTCCATCATCTCGTCATAGGAGATCTTGGGAATCTGGCGTGCTCCGGGCACGATGCGGGGGTCCGCGGTGAAGATGCCGTCCACGTCCGTGTAGATCTCACAGACATCCGCCTCCAGCGCCGCCGCCAACGCGACCGCGGTGGTGTCCGAGCCGCCCCGGCCCAGCGTGGTGATGTCCTTGGTGTCCTGCGAGACGCCCTGGAAGCCGGCCACGATCGCGATGTGGCCCTGGTCGAGCGCCTCACGGATGCGGCTCGGCGTCACGTCGATGATGCGCGCCTTGCCGTGCGTCGAATCGGTGATCACACCCGCCTGCGAGCCCGTGAACGAGCGGGCCTCGTGCCCCAGGTTGGCGATCGCCATCGCCAGCAGCGCCATCGAGATGCGCTCCCCGGAGGTCAGCAGCATGTCGAGCTCGCGGCCCGGAGGCAGCGGCGACACCTGCTCGGCCAGGTCGAGGAGCTCGTCGGTGGTGTCGCCCATGGCGGAGACGATGACGACCACGCTGTTGCCGGCTTTTTTCGTCGTGACGATGCGCTGCGCGACCCGCTTGATGCTGGTCGCATCGGCAACGGACGAACCACCGTACTTTTGCACAACGAGGGCCACGAGAGTCTCCCGGTCTGGACTGTGAGAGGCCAGTCTACTTGGGGTGTCTCATGCCACTAAGGTGCGGACCAGTATGTGGACGTGCCTAGGCGGTGGTGGCCTCCTCCGCCACGTCCAGCCGCGAGTGGGCGGCGAGGGCCTGCAGCGCGCGCATGGCGGCGCCCGCGTGGTTGCCCCAGGTGTTGAAGTAGGAGTATTGCCACCACCACAGAGCCTCGTGCGGCCGGCCCGCCTGATAGTGGCGCAGCCCGTGGATGAGGTCGGCGGCGACCGCCGTCAGGTCGTCCGAGAGCCGGTAGGGCGTCACAGAGGTGTCCTTGTACGGATCGAACACCTCGGCGTAGTCGTCCACCGCCTCCAGCAGCTCACCCAGAGCCGTGCGCACCCCGTCGATGTCGGGGTCCTCGCCCAGCGGGGGCTCGTAGTTGCCGGAAAGGATCACGTCCTGGTTGGCGCCGAGCTTGGCTCCCGCCAGGCTCACCTGCGCCACCTCGACGAGGAGCAGCGACCAGATGGCATCGCCGCCCTCGCCGCCGGCCACTCGCGCCAGGCCGTCCACATAGTTCTGGGCGTGTCCGGCGATCTCCTCCGCCAGGGTGCTCCACTCGTCAGACATCCAGCAGCCTCCGTCCTTCGAACGCACGGCCCAAGGTCACCTCATCGGCGTACTCCAGATCACCGCCGACAGGCAGACCGCTGGCCAGTCGTGTCACTTTCATGCCCATCGGCTTGACCAGCCGGGCAAGGTAGGTAGCCGTCGCCTCCCCCTCAAGGTTGGGGTCCGTGGCGAGGATGAGCTCCGTGACCCGGCCGTCCGCCAGCCTGGTCATGAGCTCACGAATGCGCAGGTCCTCGGGACCGACGCCGTCGATCGGGCTGATCGCGCCGCCGAGGACGTGGTAGGTGCCGCGGAACTCGCGCGTCTTCTCGATCGCGACGACGTCCTTGGACTCCTCCACCACGCAGATCACGTGCGTGTCGCGGCGCGGGTCGCGGCAGATGCGGCACTCCTCCTCGGCGGCCACATTGCCGCAGGTCCGGCAGAATCGGACCTTGTCCTTGACCTCCAACAGCGCGTGCGCCAGCCGCTTGACGTCGGCAGGATCGGCCGCCAGCAGGTGGAACGCGATTCGCTGCGCGCTCTTGGGACCGACGCCGGGCAGCAGGCCCAGCTCGTCGATCAGATTCTGGACGACCCCTTCGTACATCGTCTAAAACCCTGGCAACTGGCCGAGGCCGCCGCCGCCCAGGCCCTGGGCCAGCGGACCGAGCTTCTCCTGCTGCAGGTCGGCCGCCGCCCTGACCGCGTCGCGCACGGCGGCGATCACCAGATCGGCGATCGTGTCGGCGGTGTCCTGCGGGTCGGCGGCGTCGATGACATTCGGATTGATCTTGAGCTCAAGCAGCTCGCCCGAGCCGTTGACGACGGCCGTGACCAGGCCGCCACCGGCCGAGCCCTCGATCTGCGCGTCGTTGAGCTCCTGCTGGGCGCTCACAAGCTGCTGCTGCATGAGCTGTGCCTGCTCCAGCAGCTGCTGCAGGTTGACATCCCCTGGGTTCACCGTCGTGCGCTCCTCGTGGCTCCGGTTCTTGACTGCCACGAGCCTACGGTGTTTGTGCCTCGTCATGTACTGAGGGGATACAGGTGTTTCGCACCGGCTCCGGTCTGGCCGGGTCCCGGCCCCCCTCCAGTGCCCGAGACCCGGCCGCACGTCGACCGGAGCGGCCGCACCACGCCGACGCGTTACACCGGAACGCTAGCCACGAGAACGTTGCACACACGTTGCGATGATTCAATCACCCTAAGCAATCCCCCGAACGACTTGCGCCGGTAGGCCCACAAGACAGATGCTCGCCATACGGGCGTTGATTACTTGGAGTGGCTGATGAGTTACGCTCACCTTGACGCATACTCCCGTCTGCTGCCCACGGCGCACGAGGCGGTGCCGTCAGGGACGCTGACACCCACCGTGCCCCGCCGGCTGATCAGCGCATCCTGGCGACGCTCCATGGCCGCCGGCATCGATCCCAACGCCACGGCCGCCCCTCTCGCCTACGGCCCCGCCCTCCTCGACCAGGTGCGCGAGTCCCACCCGCTCCAGCCGCTGCTCCCGCTCCTCACCCAGACGCTCCAGCAGGCGGCCAACGACAGCGAGCACATCATGGTCGTGACCGACGACCAGGGCCTGGTCCTGTGGCGCGACGGCCACCCCAGGACGCTGCGCCGGGCCGACAGCGTGGGCCTCACCGACGGCCACCGCTGGACCGAGGAGACCGTCGGCACCAACGGCATCGGCACCGCCCTCGCCACCCGGCGGCCGGTGCAGGTCTACTCCGACGAGCACCTCATGCGCGTGCTGCACATCTGGTCATGCTGCGCCGCCCCGATCACCGACCCGGAGACCGGCCGGATCCTCGGCTGCCTCGACGTCAGCGGCACCGCGCCCAGCCTCCACCCCGCCACCATCGCCCTGGTGGGCGCCACGGCCAGACTCGCCGAGACCCAGCTCACCGTACGCATGCACGAGCGTGATGAGCTCCTTCGCCGCCGCTACGAGTCCGCGCGCTTCAGCTCGGCCATCCTGCTCTCCCCCTCCGGCCGCGTCATCGCCGGTGACCCCGCGGGCGACCTGGGGGGCCGCATCGACCTGCCGGCCACCGGCGAGCGCATGATCCTGCGCGACGGCCGGGTGGCGCACCTCGAGCCCTACTCCGACGGCTACCTCCTGTGCCCCACCCCCGACGCCCCGCCGCCCCCGCTCACCCTCTGCCTCCTCGGCGACGGCCCGCCGTCCGCCTTCGTCAGCGGCCGCAAGCTCCCGCTCTCCCTCCGCCACGCCGAGATCCTCGCCCTCCTCGCCCTCCACCCGCGCGGCCTGACCGCCGAACAACTCTCTTTCCACCTGTACGGCGACGACGGCAACCCGGTCACCATCCGAGCCGAGATCCACCGCCTGCGCAGCCAACTCGGCGCCGCCATCGACGCCAAGCCCTACCACCTGACCTCTCCGGTGGAAGCGGACTTCCTGGACCTGCGCCGCCTGCTGTCGACCAACGACCCCACCTCCCTGGCCCGCGCCTACCCTGGCCCCCTGCTGCCCCGCTCCGAGTCCCCCGAGATCCGCCGCGAACGGGACGAGCTCGAGGTCCAGGTCCGCACCTGCCTCCTGCAGCGAGGCTCCCCCCAGGACCTGTGGGCCTACGCCCAGACCGCCAACGGCCGCGACGACTTCCAGGTCCTCGAACGCATCATCAGGGCGCTCCCCCCGGCCGACCCCCGCGCCGCCGCCGCCCGAGCCCGCCTCCGCACCGGCTAGCGGCGCCCCGCTGCCGCGTGCGCGGGTGTCAGCGCGCCTCACTACCGCGTGCGCGGGTGTCAGGGCGCCTCGCTACCGCGTGCGCGGGTCAGCCGAGCTTGAGCAGGAGTTCGGCGAGCTCGCCCGGCATGGTGATCATGCAGTCGTGGCCGGTCGGCAGTTCCCACACCTGCGCCGGCGTGCCGTTGGGCTGCAGCTCGGGTACGGGCCGGCGGACGACGCCGTCCGGCACGCCGGCGGTGCAGTGGATGTGCGTCCGCGGAATCGTGCGCACGGCCGGGTTGTCCAGGTGGACCGGTTGCTGGAGACAGCGCACCGGCTGATCCGACAGCATCGTGCGCAGCCAGGCGACGTCCGACGGGTCGGTGACGCCGAACAGGCCCAGGGGCGGCGGCCCCTCGGGCAGCGGCGGAACCCGCCAGCCGCTGCCCGACCGTACGGCGAGGTCGATCAGGGCCTGGCTGATGGGCATGACGTCGACCGCGTTCTCGCCGTCCTCCGGGACCATCGCGTCGAGGTAGACCAACTGGGCGATCCGCTCCGGGATCTGGTTGGCCGCGGACGAGATGACCAGCCCGGCGTAGCTGTGTCCCACGAGCACCACGTCGGTGAGGTCTTCCTCGGTGATCAGCCCGACGATGTCGTCGACGTGCGTGTCCAGCCCCACCTCGGGGCCGAGCAGCCGCGCCTTGTCGCCGTAACCGGTCAGCGAGGGTGCGACCACCCGATGTCCGGCCGCCGCCAGGAACGGGACCACCCGCTCCCAGCACTGTCCGCTGTGCCAGGCGCCGTGTACCAGCAGATATGTCGACATGGTGTGCTCCTTGCTTCTGGATGGGCCGCCGGCCACGCTGCCGCCGGAGCCCTGACGCAGCCAGTGCCCCTGCGATCCTGGGGGTGACAGGACCAGGCACGCGCACGGTCGCGCGAACTACGGTGGACAGATGAGCGACGAATCGAACCTTCTGGGCGATTACGTGCGCGCCCGCCGTGAGCTCGTCACTCCTGAACAGGTCGGCATCCCCGTTCTGGGAGTACGGCGCGTGCCGGGCCTGCGCCGGGAAGAGGTCGCGATGCTCGCCGGCATCAGCGCCGACTACTACCTGCGCCTGGAACAGGGCCGCGACCGCAACCCCTCCGCCCAGGTCCTGGAGTCCCTCGCCCGCGTGCTGCGGCTCGACGACGACGCGACGGCCTACCTCCTGCGCCTCGGCGCCGACAAACCCCGCCGGCGCCGGCGCCGGCCCAGGAAGGAGACCGTCCCGCCGGGCATCGCCAAGCTCGTCGCCACGCTCCCGCTACCGGCGTACGTCGAGGACCGATACTTCGACGTCCTCGCCGCCAACGCCTTGGCGACCGCTCTGTCACCGCGCCTCGCGGCGGGCGGCAACCGCCTGCGTGACGTGTTCCTCGACCCCGCCGAGCAGGCCCTCCACCTGGACTGGGAGGACGCCGCCGCGGGCATGGTCGCCGGCTTCCGCCAGTCCGTCGGCACCGACACGGACGACCCCCGCTTCATCGAGCTCGTCGGCGAGCTCTCCCTCGCCAGCCCTCTCTTCAGCCGGCTCTGGGCCCGCCACGACGTGGAGGCGTGCGAAGGCACCCCCAAGCGCCTCGACCACCCCCAGGTCGGTGACCTGTGGCTGAACCGGGAGCGGCTGGGCATCAGCGGCACGTCGGGCCTGATGCTCGTCATCCACCACCCGGACCCCGGCAGCGACAACGCCGACAAACTAGCCCTCCTGGCCTTGACCACCCGAACCCCGACCGCCCCGCAAGACACGAACGCCCACGACCGGATGGACCTCGGGGCGAACCCGCCCGCCGACCGCTGACCGACTAGCCACAACACCGCCTTCAACACCTGCTCCCAGGCATCCAGCGTTCGTGGACACGACCTCCGAGCTGGGATTCCGCGTGATCACACAGCTCAGCCAACGCCATGCACCCGGACGATCAACGGTGATTCAGACGCGCGCCGTACAGACTTCAGGCGATCGGAATGGCGTGAGGCGTCGATCTCGCCGCGGCGTGCGGCGTCAGGAGTGGTCGATCTCGCCGATCACGCGGGCGCCCAACTCGCGCTGGAGCAGGGCCATGCCCGACATCGCATCGGCATCGGCGTCGGCGTCGTTCAGTGGGTCGATGTCGTCGGCGTCGGCGTTCTTGCCACGGCCGGGGACGGCGTCCGGCCAGGCCGGGGCGGCAGGGGAGGCGGCCGCTTTGCGGGCGCCGGCCACGCGGGGGCCCGCCTGGGCGGCGGCTCTGGCGGCCGAACGGGCAGCGGCCAGGCCGGTGCCCGGCGCTCCCGCTCCTCGGTGCCCCGGACCCGCCGACGTCTGGGAGGGGTCGGGGGTAGGAGGCGAGCCGGGACCGGGATCGTCAGGAGCGGCCGGCCAGGATTCGTCCGTCGTCGGATGGTTGCCGGGCGACGAAGGGCCGCTGGAGCGAGTCTCGTCCACCGCTGTACGACTCCGCGCCGGTGACGTCGCACCGTCGGCTTGGACAGCGACTCCCTGAGGCGTCTGCACAGCGACCTGCGACCCGTCCTGAGCACCCACCGGCGAATCCGGGGCCGCTCCCCACTGCCCACCGGCGGCTTCGACCGCAGGGGCCGCCATGCCGCCGGCCGGCCCCGAACTTGGCGCCGCGCCCGGGCCGGGCCCTGCACCGGCCTGCCCTGAGCCTGGTCGCGGGTCCGACGGGGTGCCCGCCTGGGCGTCCGGTCCGCCGCCCTGGCCTGCGTGAGCATCCGACGATGAGCGTACGGAACCACCCGAGTGCGGACCGGCGGGGCCGCCTGGATGCGTACCCGAGGGCCCGCCGGGATGCGGCCCCGCCGGCCCACCCGAGTGCGGACCCGACAGGCCGCCCGAAGGACTCCCCTGGTGAGGCCCCGACGGCGGGCCCGAGTGAGGGCCGGGCTGGGGGCCGCGTGAGGTCTGCTGCGGCGCGGAGCCGCCGCCCACCACCGCCTCGACCCGCCAGGTGCCGCCGAGCACGTCGCCCAGCGCGCTGGCCACCACCGCGTCCTTGCCGCCGCCGGTGAAGTTCTTCATCGCGCCGACCTGAAGGAAGCCGAGCGTGACCACGTTGCCTTCGACGCCCACCACCTGAGCGTTGGTGCTCACGTTCGACCAGGCCGCGATGCTGCGCTGCTTCAGCGCGGCCAGGACCACCGGCCACTGCTGCTGGATGGTGGCCGTACCGCCCGCCGTGACCCCTGACTGGGCGTGAGCCGGTGGCGCGGCAGAGGCCGGTTGTTGCGCCTGCGTCGCCGGAACCCCGGGGCGAGCCGTCTCGGGCCAGTCGTCAGCCGCCGGCCGCCGCGCCTGGGAGTCCGCCCCCGAGGAGTCGAGCGCCGGCCCACTCGGAGTGCTGACCGTCGCCGCCGAACCCCCGTGCCCGGCATCCGGCACGGCAGGCGCACCAGAGCCATCCGGTACGGCACGCGTACCAGGACCTGCCTGGGCGGAAGGCATACCAGAACCTGGCTGGGCGGCGGGTGCGCCGGTTGAGCGGGCGGCCATGTGCGCTACGGCGCCGCCGCGTTCGAGGCGCTCCAGGCGGGCGAGCAGGGCGGCCTCGCCCTGCGCGGCCGCCGGGAGCAGGACGCGGGCGCACATGAGCTCCAGCAGGAGGCGCGGCGAAGTGGCGCCGCGCATCTCGGTGAGGCCGCTGTTGAAGATCTCGGCGGCGCGGGTGAGCTCGGCGGGCCCCATCGACGCCGCCTGCTGGACCAGCCGCTCCAGTTCGTCGGCCGGGCGGTCGAGCAGGCCGCTGGAGGCCGCCTCGGGGACGTTCGCGAGGATGACCAGGTCGCGGAAGCGCTCCAGGAGGTCGGCGCCGAAGCGGCGCGGGTCGTGACCGCCCTCGATGACCCGGTTGACGGCGTGGAAGACCTGGGCGCCGTTGTGCGCGGCGAAGGCGGCGACGACCTCGTCCAGCAGGTCGCCGTCGGTGTAACCGAGCAGCGAGACGGCCTTGGCGTAGGTGATGCCCTCGTCGTCGGCCCCGGCGAGGAGCTGGTCCAGGATGGACAGCGAGTCACGCGCGGATCCGGCGCCGGCCCGGACGACGAGCGGCAGGGCGGTCGGCTCGAACGGGACGCTCTCCGAGGAGAGGATCTCCTCCAGCAGCGCGCGGAGCGTCGCGGGCGGCATCAGCCGGAACGGGTAGTGGTGGGTCCGCGACTTGATGGTGCCGATGACCTTTTCCGGCTCGGTCGTCGCGAAGATGAACTTCAGGTGCGGCGGAGGCTCCTCGACGAGCTTGAGCAGCGCGTTGAACCCCTCGCGGGTCACCATGTGCGCTTCGTCGATGATGTAGATCTTGTAGCGCGCGGACACCGGCGCGAAGAAGGCGCGCTCCCGCAGGTCACGCGCGTCGTCGACACCACCGTGGGAGGCGGCGTCGATCTCGATCACGTCGAGGTGGCCGGGCCCGGTCGGGGCGAGGGCGACACAGGACTCGCAGACCCCGCAGGGATCGGGGGTGGGGCCCTGCGCGCAGTTGAGCGAGCGGGCCAGGATCCGGGCGCTGGAGGTCTTGCCACATCCGCGGGGGCCGCTGAACAGGTAGGCGTGGTTGATGCGGCCCGTGCGCAACGCCTGCCGCAGCGGGTCGGTGACGTGCTCCTGACCCTTGACCTCCGCGAAGGTCCCGGGCCGGTACTTGCGGTAAAGCGCAAGGCTCATGCGACCATCCCGCCTGCGAGGGGCTCCCAACGAAGAGACCCCTCGCACACCCGCCAGAGCCCGCTTATCCTTGCTGCCTTCCGGCCCTGGGGAGGTTCACAGGATGACGCCGCGCGAGGGGTCCTTCGACAGTCTAGCGGGACACGGCAGTGCTCGCTCCAGCCCATCACGCCGGAATATCTCGTACGACGCCGCCGGAAAAATGATGGTCTCCACACCCCCCGGAGTCCGGTAAGCTCATCGACGGAGGATTCGCCTAGTGGCCGAGGGCGCACGCTTGGAAAGCGTGTAAGGGGCAACCCTTCAGGAGTTCAAATCTCCTATCCTCCGCCAGTTCCGAAGGGGTGTGCCGTGATCACGGCACACCCCTTCTGGCTTTCCAGTCTCAGTTTCAGTCTCGGTTGGTGTCAGCTCGTCGCCTCGGACGGACGGTCGAGACCCACCTGATGGAGCTGTACGAGAACCGAGCGCGAGCCGTACCCCAGCGGCTAATGGGCCGGCCAGCGCAGCTTTCCTTCGGTGGTCAGGAGGGCCAGCTCGCCGTCCGCGGTGTAGGCGGCCGAGGCGGTGCCCGAGTGTCTGGCCACCGTACGGCCGACCGGGTCGATCACCTCGGTCGCACCGCCGTACGTGATCACGAAGGTTGTGCCGGACGGATGGGCACGGATCCACGCCTCGTCGGCTATCTCGCGTGACCACGTCTGCCGGCCGAGGGAGTCGACGCCGCTGATGCCGGTGAACCGCCTGTTGCCTCCGTCGCGCCAGTAGGCGTACACGACGAGGCCCTGCGTCCCGGCGGCGCATCCGGCGACGACCGGGAGGCTCGTGGTGATCGGTACCGGCTTGTCCGAGCCGGTCAGCATATAGGCGCGTTCCCCCTTGACCACCGCAGTGGTGCCCGATGCGCAGAGCGACTTGACCGGTTCGGCGAGCGTGTCGCGGGTCACCTCGCGCCAACCCCGCCGGTCGTGCCGGAACCACAGCGCCTGCTTGCCGGACGTCGCGACCGCGGTCGTCCTGGATGCGTCCTCCGCCCAGGAAAAGGCGCCGTTCAGGGGGATGCGCACGTCCTTGCCCGAGGGCCGGATCAGGCGCAGGCTGCCCTCTTCCGCGCCATCGCTCTCGACGATCACGGCGTCCGAGGCGTCACGTGCCGTCAGCACTCGCTTGACCCGGGCATCGGATGGCGCGAACACACCCGAGAGGGAACGTGGCTCGGGGTCCGCTGCCTCCGCCGAGCCGGAGAACACCGGGTCGGGACAGCGTGCCTGGCAGATCACGTCGCCGCCCCCGGCGTACGCGGCGTGGTCTCGCCAGAGCTCCTTGCCCGACCGGTCCAGCCCGTAGAACGCCCGAGCCCGGTTGTCGGCCACCACGGCACCCTCCGCGGACACGGCCACGATCGCCGGCGGGCGCTCGGTCACCGGCTTGGGCTGATCGGCCGCGGCGCCGCAGCCGGTCAGGAGCACCAGCAGGGCGAGCGCAGCTCGGGGGATCACAGATTCTGCTCCTGGGAGGGAGGGTGTGCCGCGCCACACCTGTCACGTGTCGTCAGGCCTTGTTGGTGGTGGCGGTGCACTTCGGGTCGGGGCCGCCGCCGTAATCGAAGATGAACCTGGCGTCAACGTGCCACCTCGTCTTGTACTCGACGTTCCGATAGGGATTCTTGGAGTGCCAGCCCGGCTTGATGTCGTCTCCGGATTCCCAGCTCCACAGCGTCTTGTCGGGCCGATCTGCCAGGGACTCACGGATCCTCAGTCTCACGTTGCTCTTCTTGCCAAGCGCTACCTTGCCCTTGGCACCCAGGTAGTACTCGATATCGTCGATATGGTCCCGTTCGTCGTATGACTTTGGCGTGTAGAAGACCCTGACTTTCCCGTAGTAGTAGTCGTAGGCGTTCTCATCGCACCGGTCACTGAGCTCCCGCTGCCCCGAGGCGGAGGTCGCCGAAGCCGAGACACCGGCCGTGGGGATGATCGCCAACGCCACCCCCAGAGCTCCGAAGATCGCGGTCTTCCGCAGGATGCCTGTCACACGCATGATGCCCTCTCGTCTGAGGTGATTCGGGTGCCGACAAGGGGCCAATTTAGGGACGTGCGGTATATCGGCGGTATGTCCACCATGCGCCTACAGCAGAGCCAGCATCCGCTTCGCCTGAGCGCGCTGGGGCTTCCCGCGCGTCCGCAGCAGCCAGTACAGCGCGAGCAGGCGACGGCACTCGGTGAGCCGGCCGGCCTCCTCAGCGGTCAGTTCCAGGCGTTCCAGTACGCCGGTCAGGCCGGCGGGGTCGGCGCGCCAGACCGAGATGTGCTCGATGACCTCGGCCAGCTCGAAGGCGCGGTCGCTGCGGCCGGAGTACTCGAAGTCGACGACACGCAGGTCGGTGCCGTCCCACAAGTAGTTGGCCAGGTTCCCGTCTCCGGTGCCGAACACCGGAGTGCCGGGCTGCGCCAGCAGCTCTTCCAGCCTCGGCTGTCCCACCCAGCTCGCAGCCTGGGCGAGCGCATCAGTGACCGCAGGGTTCCTGTCAGGAGACACCGTCGCGGACCAGGCTCGTACTTGCCGGAGGAGCTCGATCGGATGTCCGGCCCGCGCGGGCACCTGCTCCAGCACGGGCCGGGGAATCGCCTGCTGGACTCTCGTGACGGTCTCGGCCAGCGCGTCGGCCAAGTGCCCGCCGATCGGTCCACGTACGGCGGCGCCACCGAGCCTGGACATCACCACGGTCGGCGGATCAGCGTCCAGCTCGGCGCGTACGGGGACGGGCGCCAGTCCCGGCGCGTACTCGTCGAGCAGTTCCAGGGCTCGCCATTCCCGCTGGGGCCGGTCATGGTCCGTCGATCCGTAGCGCTTGATCACCACATCGTGCCGCAGCTCGATCTCGTGGTCTCCCACACGCTTTCCGATCTGTGCTGGTGACGGAGCGTGGGCGCGGTGCGGCATCCGCAGACGTCCGCCAAGGGTTGGTCGTGGGGTCAGGAGGCTAGGCCGTGGTGAGGGCCTTGGAGCGGTCGGTGGCGAGGTGGATGGCCATGCCGCCGAGCACGGTGCCCATGAAGTAGCGCTGCACGCGTACCCACAGAGGGCGGGTGGCGAGGAAGGTGGCGAGGCTGCCTGCCGAGATGACGATGAGGCCGTTGACCAGGGTGCCGACGGCGATCTGCGCGGAGCCGAGCGCGAGGCTCTGCAGCAGGACGTTGCCCATCGCGGGGTCGATGAACTGCGGGAGCAGCGACAGGTACAGGATCGCGATCTTGGGGTTCAGCAGGCAGGTGAGCAAGCCCATGGCGAACAGCCTGCGAGGCGGCTCGACCGGGAGCTCGCGGGTCTCGAACGCCGAGGTGCCGCCCGGCTTGAGCGCGTTCCAGGCGAGCCAGAGCAGGTAGGCGGCGCCGGCGAGCTTCAGGGTCGTGTACGCGGCCGGCACGTAGACGAAGATGGCCGTCAGGCCTAGGCAGGTGGCGGCCAGATAGGTGGTGAAGCCCAGGAAGACGCCCATGAGCGAGATGAGTCCCGCTTTGCGCCCCTGGGTGATCGACCTGGAGACCAGGTAGATCATGTTCGGCCCTGGGGTAAGCACCATACCCAGAGAAACAAGGGCAATCCCTAGCATTCCACCCGTCATATCGGCATGTTAACGGACGGCCGTACGTAGCTCTTGGCCGCGTCGAGCCTCGCTTTTGGGGAAGTTGCCACCTGGCAACCCAGCGGAAGGGACCCCGCCATGGACTTCAGGGACGACGTCAACCTCGACTCCTCGCAGGTCGAGGACGCCGGCGGCGGAGGAGGCGGTGGCGGGTTCCCGCGCGGCGTGGTCGTGGGCGGTGGCGGCATCGTCAGCCTGATCGCGCTCGTCCTGGTCTTCGTGCTGAACAACGTGGGCACCGAGCAGCCCGCCCAGCGCCAGCCCCCGCCGGCGAACCTGGCCGAGCGGTGCCAGACGGGCAAGGACGCCGACCAGACGGAGAAGTGCCAGGTCGTGGGCGTGGTCAACAGCATCCAGGACTACTGGAAGACCGAGCTGCCGACCTACCGCCTGGCCAAGACCGTGCTCTACTCGGGCGGCGTACGCACCGCGTGCGGCGCCGCCGACTCCTCCGTCGGCCCCTTCTACTGCCCCGGCGACCGGCGCGTCTACCTGGACCTGAGCTTCTTCGACCAGTTGCGGAGCCAGTTCGGCGCCAAGGGCGGCCCCTTCGCGCAGGCGTACGTGATCGCCCACGAGTACGGCCACCATGTGCAGAACCTGCTCGGCGCCCTGGAAGGCGGCAGTTCGGTGGCGACCGAGCTGCAGGCCGACTGCTACGCGGGCGTGTGGGCCAAGAACGCCTACCAGGGCGGCTTCTACGAAAAGCCGTTCACCGACACCGAAATAGCCGAGGCGCTCGACGCGGCGGCGGCCGTGGGCGACGACCGGATTCAGCAACGCAGCGGTGGCAGCGTCGACCCCGAATCGTTCACGCACGGCAGCTCGAAACAGCGGGTGGCCGCCTTCCAGCGCGGATACGCCACCGGAAAAGCCGCCGAATGCACGGCCGGCGACCTGGCCTGAACTCGGCCGAGAACACAAGTAATCGAAATCACGCCTAAAATCAGTGGGGTGATCTTCAAGCTTGTCGGCGACGGACGCCCTTATCCCGAACACGGCACGTCCAACCGCGAGTGGGCCCAGATACCCCCGCGGCAGGTCCGGCTCGACTCCCTGATCACCACCAAGGCCATGCTGGACCTGCACTCGCTGCTCGCCGCCGACTCCACCTTCTACGGTGACCTGTTCCCGCACGTGGTGCAGTGGCGCGGCGAGCTCTATCTTGAGGACGGCCTGCACCGGGCACTGCGCGCGGCCCTGCACCAACGATCGATCCTGCATGCCAGAGTTCTCGAGCTGCCGAGCTAGAAACGGACTCCGCCTCGGCGCCTGCCTGTCCCTGACCGGCAGGTTCGCCCGGTTCGGCACGCAGGCCCTGCACGGACTGACGATCTGGCGGTCCAGGACCGAGGCCGCCGAATTGGTCGTCGAGGACGACAGAAGCGACCCGAAGTTCCTGGATTCGGTATTTCCCGACCTGGCCAGACGGTGCGACCTGATCCTCGGTCCTTATTCGACGCACCTGATGCGCCGCGCGGGGAACATCGGCGCCCACCTCGACCTGCTGATCTGGAATCACGGCGGCTCGGGGGACGACGTCCAGCGGGCCCATCCCGGCCACCTCGTGTCCGTGCTGACGCCGGCGAGCCGCTACGCGGACCCGTTCGTTCAGCACGTGGCATCGGAGCTGGTCATCGTCCAGGGCAAGGGCGGCTTCGGCCGGCAGGTCGCCGACGGTGCGGTGACGCTGGCGCACGAGCTGGGCAAGGAGGTGGTCCGGCTGGGCCCGGACGACGACCTCCAGCGACCGGGGCCGTGGAGCCTGCTCTGCGCCGGCACGTTCGAGGAGGACGTCCAGACGGTACGGCGAGCCCGAGCCCTGCCGAATCCGCCGCGGTCGACCTGCGCGGTCGCGGCGGGTGTCCGCGCGTTCGGCTCGGCCGTCGAGGACGCCCAGGGCACGTACGGTGTCGGGCAGTGGTTTCCGGGGGCCGGTGGAGCCCCTGAGCTCTTCATGACGGAGTCGGACTTCCTCACCGCCTACCAGAAGCACGCCGGCGCCCCGCCGGACTATCCGGCGGTGCAGGCCGCTGCGACGGCGGCCATCGCCACGCACTGCGCGGAGCGAGCGGGCAGCACCGCGCGCGAGGCCCTGTGGCCGGTGGCCGCGGCCCTGGAGACCACCACGCTCTTCGGCGCTTTCAAGATCGACCCACACACCGGCGTCCAGGTCGGACACCAGACCGCCTTCGCCCGCTGGGCGGCCGACGGCCCTGTCGCACTCCGCCGACTCTGATCCGGCCGAAGCCGCGCACCCGGTCACCGTCCACCGGGCGTCAATCGCTTGGCGATCCCCGCCACGGAGGATGCGGGCATGACCGGGGGAAGCTTGAAGATCGTCTTTACCGATGAGGATCTGGTCCGGGTGCGCATCGCCTCGCGCATCGATGAGCTGTGGGAAATGGCGATGAGCCTGCACGTGCTGCAGAGACCGGGCGGAGGCGCGGACCTGACCGGCTGGCGGCGGCAGGCCCGCACCGACCTGGCCGAGGCGGGCCTGCTGACACCGGTACGGCAGCGGCTGGTGCCGTTGATGCCGATCAAGGCCTACTTCCCTGACTTCCTCACCCCGTACCACGCCCAAGCGGGACCGCGGAGCGGCATCGACGCGCTGGCCGACACCCCGCCCTCCCGGGTGCGCCACGAGGTCGACCAGCTACGCCGGCACGCCGCCCTGCCCGCCACCCTCGACGACCTCGCCCGCGGCGACCGGCGCGCCATCTCCGGGCTGGCCGGCCTGGCCGCCCGCTACTGCCGGACCGCCTTCGCCGGCCACCGCACCACAATGGAGCACGCACTGGGCCGCGAACGCACCCGGCTCACCCGCCTGCTCAGCGACCACGGCGTGGAGGCGATGCTCACCGGCCTGGGACCGCGCACGCGCTGGCGATCCCCCGTCCTGGAGACCGACTACGCCGCCGGCCGGTACGAGATCCAGCTGCGCGGCCGCGGCCTGACCCTGATCCCGTCCTACTTCTGCCGCTACACCCCGGTCGCGCTGGCCGACCCGAGCCTGCCACCCGTCCTGATCTTCCCCGCCCCCCGCCGAACCCCGGCACCCGACCCCGGCCTCGACGACGCGCTGCCCGACCTGCTCGGCCCCACCAGAACCCGCATCCTGCGCTGCGTCGCCGCCACCACCACCGGCTGCACCACCAGCGAGCTCGCCCGCCGAACCGGCACCTCGCTCTCCTCCGCCAGCGCCCACGCCCAGGTGCTGCACCGCACCGGACTGATCACCAGCACCCGCCACGCCAACATGGTCATCCACCAGATCACCCGCCTGGGCGCCGAACTGATCCACCACCGAACCCGGCTCTGACCACCGGCGCACTGATTCAATGACCTCATGGACCAGGCAGCCGCCCGCGAACGTTTCGCGGCGGCACGAACCGCCACGCTCGCCACCGTGGACGCGGCCGGGACCCCGCATCTCGTGCCCGTCGTGTTCGCCGTGCACGAGGACGTGATCGCCTTCGCCGTCGACCACAAACCGAAGACCACCACGAACCTCCGGCGGCTGCGGAACATCGCCCAGAACGACCGCGTCTGCCTGCTGGTCGACCACTACGACGACGACTGGTCACGCCTGTGGTGGGTCAGAGCCGACGGCCGGGCCGTCATCGCCGAGGATCCCGACCGATGGATCGAGCGACTGGCGGACCGCTATGCGCAGTATCGGGAGCGTCCGCCGCAGGGCCCCGTCGTCACCATCACGGTGGACAGGTGGCAAGGCTGGTCGGCCCGATGACACGAAGGGCCCCCGAAAGATCGGGGGCCCGGACGAGTGGCGGTGGTGGTGGGATTTGAACCCACGGATGAGTTGCCCCATCACACGCTTTCGAGGCGTGCGCCCTCGGCCACTAGGCGACACCACCGTCGACGAGCTTACCGGATCCGCCGAGTGGCGAAGAACTTCTTTAGGGCCGTGGAGCTCTCCTCGGCCAGTACGCCCATGACGACCTCCGGGCGATGGTTGAGCCGGCGATCCCTGACCACGTCCCAGAGCGAGCCGACGGCTCCGGCCTTGTCGTCGGTAGCGCCGTACACGATCCTGTCGATCCTCGACTGGACGGCGGCGCCCGCGCACATCGTGCAGGGTTCGAGCGTGACGACGAGCGTGCAGCCGGTCAGCCGCCACTCGCCGCGCCGGCGGGCGGCCTGCCTGAGGGCGAGCACCTCGGCGTGCGCGGTCGGGTCGGCGGTGCTTTCGCGGTCGTTGCCGGCGGCGGCCAGGACCTCGCCGAGCGGGCCGAGCACCACGGCGCCCACGGGCACCTCGCCCCTGGCTCCGGCGGCGACGGCCTGCTCCAGGGCCAGGCGCATCGCGTCCGCGTGGTTCACCGCAAGCGGTCGAGCTCGTCGGCGAAGGACAGCCGCTCGGCCAGCACCGAGAGGATGTCGGCCGGGAGCATCCCTTCCTCCACGCTCAGCTCCAGCAGCTCCTCGGAGGTCACGCCCAGGTCGCTGAGCAGCTCGAAGTCGCCTGCGGGGCGTACGCCGAGCTCGGTGGCCTCCTTGTCGGGGGCCACGCCCGCGAACTCGGCGAACAGCTCACCGAGGTGGTCGGAGAGGATCGCGTGGGCGTCGGAGAGGAACACCCGGGGCTCGTCGTCGCCGCGGTAGCGGACGATGGCGAACCACTCGTCCTCCACCTCGACGCAGAGCAGCGCCAGCTCGTCGCCCGCCAGGCCGAGCGCTTCGACCACGGCGTCGCCGAAGTCGTCGACGATCTCGGAATCACGCAGGTCGACCTCGGCGCCGCTCCAGCCGTCGGAGGTCTTGACGAAGGCCGCGGAGAAGGTGTTCGCCATGTGCGCTCCAGGGGGTCAGTCGAAGACCGATGCGATGGCCCGCTCGAACGGCTCGGAGAAGCCGAGCCGTGCGGCGATGCTGGACAGCACCTCATCGGGCAGCAGGTCGACGTCGCCGGACAGAATGCCCAGCTCCATCTCGTCCAGTCCGAGGTCAGCGAAGATCGACAGATCGCCGGCGGGCAGCGCGGTGTCCTCGTCCTGAAGGATCTCGTCGAGCTCGTCCTCGTCGGGGACCGGCACGTCGAGGTAGTCGAGAACCTGTTCGGCCAGCGGGAAGTCCCAGGACGCGGCGATGTCGGAGAGGAAGACATCGACCCGTTCGCCGAGCACGCGCAACGCCACGAAGAACTCATCCCCCACGGCGACCAGGCCAATCGTGCCGCTCTCGCTCGGCTGCTGGCGCAAGGCCTTGATCAGCCCGTGCAGATCGGACGTGAGTGCGACGGGCAGCAACTCGGCGTCCCAGCAGTCGTCCTCGAGATAGACCACGATGGCGAAATCAAGTGCGTCTTCGTCTGTCATCGCGATCCCCCACACCCGACCCTGTCAGTACAGAGCCTCTTCGGTTTCCAATCGTTCCAGACCTGACCGGCCGGCGTGTGCCCCTCCGACCAAATTGTGATCAAAACAGCGGACGCATCATGCCGGTACGTTCCACACAAGATAGCGTTGTCCCTTATGGAAACCCTCGTCGTCGACCATCCGCTCGTGGCTCACAAGCTCACCGCGCTGCGCGATGTCCGTACCGACTCGCCCACCTTCCGCCGGCTGGCGGACGAGCTGGTGACGCTGCTGGCGTACGAGGCCACGCGGGACGTACGGGTCGCCGAGGTGACGGTGGAGACCCCGGTGGCCACGGCCACGGGCGTGCGGATGGCCAAGCCGTACCCGCTGGTCGTGCCGATTCTGCGCGCCGGGCTCGGCATGCTCGACGGCATGACCAGGCTGCTGCCCAAGGCGGAGGTCGGGTTCCTGGGCATGGTCCGCAACGAGTCGACACTGCAGGCCGAGACGTACGCCACCCGGCTCCCGGACGACCTGTCGGGGCGGCAGTGCTACGTCGTGGACCCGATGCTGGCCACCGGCGGCACGCTGGCGGCGGCCGTGCAGTTCCTGTTCGACCGCGGGGCGGACGACGTCACCGCCCTGTGCCTGCTCGCCTCACCCGAGGGCCTGGCGCACATGGACGAGGTGTTCGCCGGCAGCGGCAAGCCGATCCGGGTGGTGACGGCCGCGCTCGACGAGCGGCTCAACGAGAACGGCTACATCGTGCCCGGTCTCGGCGACGCGGGCGACCGCCTCTACGGCGTCGTCTGACAGGTCTTTTCCAGCACACGGACCACCCTCTTCGTTACATACTGTGTTTGCATGGGTACGAAGAGCGAGGAAGGCAACTTCCGCTGGTGGGGGAGCAGGATGAGCGTTTGTCCGATCGCCGGGGTGTTCTCGTGAACGATCGCACCGAGGCGGATCCGAATCCGTACGCGGAAGTGGAGACGGCGCTGCGCGAGGAGTTCGCGGGTGTCCACTCCGCTGCCACCGTAACGCGTTGCGTGGATGCGGCGCACTACGGCGCGCTGGAGGTCACAGGCTACGCGCATCCGAGTCTCGTCGAGCGGATCGCGCGCAAGCATCTTCACGTTCTGGCTCTGGTGGCCAGCGAACGTGGCTAAACAAGATCGAAACTAGCTCGCGATGCCACCTTTACCCCGGCTACAGGGTGGGTAATGTATAGGGCGGGCGGAGTGAGTAAGTGTACGGAGGCGACAGTGCAGGTCAAAAAAGTCCTCAGCTACGGTGGTGTCGCGTTTGTCGCGTACTACCTGTTCGCACGACCATCCGATGCCGCTGACGCGGTCAAAGGGGCGTTCGACACCGTGTTCAACGCAGCCGACTCTCTGGCTCAATTTGTGAACCAACTCGCATGAGACTTGTGACCCACGGGGACTCTGCTCCGTCGTCGGTCAACCGTTATCTCCTCCCCCACGAACAACAGGTCATCATGGTGCGGCGCCACCCCGCCGTGCTGCTTCGTCCGATCGCCGAGGTGTTCGGCGGTCTGATCATCGCCGGACTGCTCAGCAGGTTCTTCGGCGGAAGTGCGGGGGGTGGCACGGCTCTGGTCGTCGTGTGGTGGCTCTGGCTGCTGCTCCTGATCCGTTTTGTCTGGAAAGTCGCTGAGTGGTCGGTCGACTACTTTGTGGTTACCTCTAAGCGGATGCTCTTGACCACGGGCTTGATCACGCGCAAGGTCGCGATGATGCCGCTCGGAAAAGTTACCGACATGAGCTTCCAGAGAAGTCTGCTTGGGCGCATGCTCGGCTACGGAGAGTTCATCCTCGAGTCAGCCGGTCAGGACCAGGCACTCTCCACCGTCGAGTACATTCCGTATCCCGAGACCCTCTACCTGGAGGTCTGTCAGATGCTTTTCCCAGGCAAGGACGACGGAGACGATTAATCTCCGCGTGGAGAATTCTTCACGCGGGGATACCCGATTCGGCTACTTCATGCAATCATTGCGTGTTGTTGACCCTTCCCCGCCTTGAGAGATGAGATGCCGAGTCAGGGAACCATCGGTGACCGCGTCCGAGGATTGCGGCTGAACAGGCGCATGTCGCAGGCCCAGTTGGCCGGACCCGACCTGTCGGACAGTTATGTCTCGCTCATAGAGTCGGGTAAGCGCACACCGACTCCTGTCGTCGCACGCCTGCTGGCCGAACGGCTGGGGTGCACCACCGAGTTCCTCCTGCATGGGATCGAGCCTCGGCAGCGCATCGACACCGAGCTCGGCCTGCGTCATGCCGAGTTGGAGCTGCAGCACGGCGATCCCGCCGTCGCCGCGGAACGTTTCACGGAGATCGTGAAGGCCGCCGACGAGGACAACGCCATGCTCACCGCGCACGCGCGGCTGGGCAGAGCGCGGGCTCTGGAGGCGCAGGGACGGCTCGGCCAGGCGGTCGAGGCCTTCGAACGCCTGCGCAAGGAGGCCGCCGCGCACCCCGAGCGACTGGCGGACCTGCCGCTCACCGTCGCGCTGAGCCGCTGCTACCAACGGGCCGGCGACCGACTGCGCGCCCGCGACCTCGCCTGCAAGGCGCTGGAGCAGGCCGAGCAGATGTCCATCACCCAGGGTGAGATCGCCATCGACCTGGCCGCCGCGCTCGTCGTGGCGCGCGGCGACCGCGAGGGGCAGTCCGCCGAGCTCGCTTTCGTCAAGAAGGTGCTGGACGTAGCCGGCGTTCCTGAAATTGTGGACCGTTCCGGAGAGATCCACGCGCTCTGGCAGGCGAGCAGCGCGGCGGCCGCGGGCGACGACTCCGCGCTGGCCGTACGCCTCGCCGACGACGCCGTCAACGCCGGCCGTCAGGAGCGGCTCGCGCTGCAGCTGGCCAGGACCGCCATGCACTGGGCCCGGCTGGAGAGCGCCCCCCTGAGCGAGGCGGAGCGGCTGTCCGCGGCCGCGGCGCACACGTTCGCCTCGGCCACGGGCAGGGAGCGCGAGCACGGTGAGAGTCTCATCGTGCGCGCCAGAGTCAAGGTGCGCGCAGGCGATATCGCGCTCGCGGGCAAGCTCGCGGGCGAGGCCCTCGACCTGCTGCCTGACGCTCCCGGCACGGCCGCGGCCGAGGCCAACCTGGTGCTCGCCACGGCCGCGCTCAGCCTGCACGGCGACCCGGCCACGCATCTCGGTAGGGCTCGCGCGCTGCTGGCCGACCGTGACCGGCAGGTGTTCGGCTCCGACCGGCCGGCCGCCCGCTGCTGGCGCGAGCTCGGCGACCTGTACGGCCAGGTGGGGGACCGTGCGCAGCAGACGGCCGCCTACCGCAAGGCCCTCGAATCCGCCGGGGTCCGCTCCATGATGGCCGGGCTCACGGTCGACGCCACCCTTTCCCACTGACCTCCGGGGGGCTCCAGGCCGGCGTCTTCCGGCCTGGAGTAGACTAGGGTTCTCCAGTCATTGACTCATAGGATGATTGGTTTCCCCCGGAGGAGGCGCGACTGTGAGTCTGCGTACAGCGCAGCGGGCTTCGCTGGTTGATCAGGTGATCGACCAGCTCAAGGAGCAGATCACCTCAGCGTCGTGGCCGATGAACGGCAAGATTCCGACCGAGACCGTGCTCGCGGAGCAACTCGGGGTCGGACGCAACACCGTTCGTGAGGCCGTGCGCGCGCTCACTCATGCCGGGCTCCTGGAGTGCCGACAGGGTGACGGCACCTACGTCCGCGCCACCAGCGAGCTCTCGGGGGCCATGCTCAGGCGGCTGCGGCAGGCCGAGCAGCTGGAGATCCTGGAGGTGCGGCGGGCTCTGGAGATCGAGGCCGCCCGCCTGGCCGCCACCCGGCGCACCGACGAGGACATCGTCCTCATCGAGGCCGCGCTCGCCGAGCGGGACAAAGCCTGGGAGGCCGACGACCCCGACCTCTTCGTCGAGGCCGACCTCGCCTTCCACATGGCCGTCGCGCACGCCACCCACAACTTCGTGCTCATCGACCTGTACGAGGACTTCTCCGCGGCGCTGCGGGCCAGCATCACCGCGGCGGGCACCTCGCTCAACAAGAGCTACATCCCGCACGACGCGATAGCCCGCGCCATCACCGCCGGCGACGCCACCGCCGCCGAGCGGGCTGGCCACGCGTGCATGGAGCACATCCTCATCGCCCTGACCGACGCTTAACCACAGCGGCGGCCACCCGCGCGGCGTTCGGCGTCGTCGGCGTTCCGCGTCGTCAGAGTTCGGCGTGGTCAGGGTCCGGCGTGGTCGGCGTTCTGCATGGTCGGCGTCGAAGTTCTCGAACGCGCGGGGTCCGGGACGTGGTGTGATCCACCCCGGCTGGCCGCGTGCACTACGGTTCCGTACACATGTGGTCACGTCGTGTTCTACGGGTCGCCCCGGTTGCCTAAAATCAGTTCTGACCTGCATCTCCCCTGGTTTCGTCCCTTGCTGTCGCGGCACACCGGCACCTACGTCGGGTGATTCCGTTGCCGGGGAGGCAGGCACATGCAGCAAACGGCCGTCCGGGAGCGTGTCGCGGCGCCGGCGGAATCCGGTCGCCCGCCCTGTCGATCCTCGGTCGGTCCAGTCTCGCCATGAAGCGCCTCCGTCAGGAGATCGCGGACCTTCACCCGGGCTACGCCGCCCTGGTGATGGCCACCGGGATCATCTCGACCGGTCTCGCCCTGTTCGGGTGGGTCGTGTTGTCCGATGCGCTCCTGGTGGTGGCCATTGTCGCGTTCGCCGTCCTGCTGGCGGCCTACGTCTGGCGGCTGGTCGCCTACCCGCGACGCGCCCTGGCCGACGCCCGGGATCCTGGCCGGGCCTTCGGCTATTTCTCGTTGGTGGCGGCGCCCAACGTGCTGGGGATCCGGCTGGCCCTCGACCACCACCTGCTCGCCACCGCCGTGCTGGCCCTGTTCAGCGTCCCGGTGTGGTTGGTGCTCACCTATGGCGTCCCCGGGGCCATGATCGTGGGTCGCCGCCGGGAACCGGTGCTGCCCGGAATCAATGGGAGCTGGTTCATGTGGGTGGTGGGCACCCAGTCCCTTTCCGGCGCGGCCGCCACCTTGGCCGCCCACCGTCCCGACCTCATGCCCGCCCTGGCCCCGCTGGCCGTGGGCCTCTGGGGGATCGGCGTGATCCTGTACCTGATGCTGACCGGCCTGGTCACCACCCGGCTGCTCGATGATCCCGTCACCCCGCACGCGTTGAGCCCGGCCTACTGGGTGTACATGGGGGCCACGGCCATCACCGTGCTCGCCGCGGCCACGATCCTCAGTCTCCCGGCGACACTGCCGATCGTGGAGGCGACCCGCGAGGTGGTGTCCGGTGTGGCCTTCATGATGTGGGCGTTCGGGACCTGGTGGTTCCCCCTTCTGCTGATCTTCGCGATCTGGCGGCACCTGGTACGCGGCCCGCCGATCGGCTACGAGCCCACGCTGTGGAGCATGGTCTTCCCGCTGGGCATGTACGCGGCGGCCAGCGCCGGCTACGGCCGGGTGACCGGACTCGGGTTCATGGTCGCCATCGCCCACGTGGAGGTGTGGGTCAGCCTCGTCGTCTGGACGGGGGTCGCCATCGCCATGGGCCGATCGCTCCTGCGCCGAGCGGACGCCGGCCCTCTCGCAACCACACAACGAACGGAGGATTCAGGATGAACAGTGAGCGCATCACCGACATCTGGGGCGACCGGACCCCGCATACGGCGGGAAGCACCTGGCCGGTGCGGGTCGACCAGTTCCTGGCCGACGGCATGACCGAGGGCGACGTACAGAAGTGGGTGCGCAGCGCCTGCCTGCTGTGTTCCAACGGTTGCGGACTGGAGATCGCGGTCACCGACGGGCGGATCGTGGGCGTGCGGGGCCGGGCCGAGGACCGGGTCAACCATGGCCGGCTCGGCCCGAAGGGGTTGTACGGCTGGCAGGGCGAGCAGCACGAGCGGTTGACGGCGCCGCTGATCCGTGCGGGCGGCCGGCTCGTAGAGACCGACTGGGACACCGCCATGTCGCGGGTGGTCGAGCGGTCCCGCGAACTGCTGGACACCCGTGGGCCGCTGTCGCACGGATTCTTCACCTCCGGGCAGCTCTTCACCGAGGAGTACTACACCCTCGCGATGATCGGGAAGGGCGGGATCGGCACCCCGCACATGGACGGCAACACACGCTGGTGCACGGCCACCGCGGCGGCGGCGTTCGGGGAGACGTTCGGCTGCGACGGGCAGCCCGGCTCCTACACCGACATCGACCACTGCGACACGATCTTCCTGTACGGCCACAACGTGGCCGAAACCCAGACGGTGCTGTGGGCGAGGATGCTCGACCGGCTCGACGCCGCCGACCCGCCCCGGCTGGTGTGCGTCGACCCGCGCCGGACCAAAGTCGCCGCCCGGGCCACGCTTCACCTGCCGATCCGCAACGGGACCAACCTGGCCCTGATGAACGCGCTCGTGCACGAACTGATCGCCCGCGGTTTCGTCGACACCGACTACGTTCAGGCGCACACCATCGACTTCGACCGGCTGGAGGAGCTCACGCGGGACGCGACCCCGCGATGGGCGGCGGAGATCTGCGGGGTGCCGGCCGCCGACATCTCCGCGGCCGCGGAGATCTTCGGCGCGGGCGACCGGGTGGTGTCGACCTGCTCGATGGGCTTCTACCAGTCCCACCAGGCCACCGCCGCGGCCTGCCAGGTGAACAACCTGCACCTGCTGCGCGGCATGCTCGGCCGCCCCGGAGCGGGGGTCCTGCAGATGAACGGCCAGCCGTCCGCGCAGAACAACCGGGAGGTCGGCTGCGGTCCGGCCCTGCCGGGGTTCCGCAACTGGGAGAACCCCGAGCACGTGCGCGAGCTGGCCGACCTGTGGAACGTCGACCCGATCGTCATCCCGCACTGGGCCCCGCCGACCGACGGCATGACCATGTTCCGGTACGCCGAGCAGGGCTCCATCGGGTTCCTGTGGATATCCGGGACCAACCCCATGGTGTCGATGCCCGACACCGCCCGCATCCGTCGCATCCTCGAAGGCGAGCAGTGCTTCGTCGTGGTCTCCGACGGCTACCCCACCGAGACCACCGAGCTGGCCGACGTCGTGCTCCCGGCGGCGCTGTGGGGTGAGAAGACCGGGACGGCCACCAATGTCGACCGCACCGTGCACCTGTTCGACCAGGCCGTCGAGCCGCCCGGACTGGCCCGCAGCGACCTGGCCATCTGGCTGGACTACGCCCACCGGCTCGGCCTGACCGACCAGGACGGGGCGCCGCTGCCGGCCTGGCGGAGCCCGGAAGAGGCCTTCGAGGAATGGAAGAGGTGCACCGCCGGCCGTCCCGTGGACTACACAGGGCTCACCTACGAGCTGCTGCGCGAGCGCGGCGGCATCCAGTGGCCCTGCGGCGAGCAGGCGCCCGACGGCACCGAGCGGCTCTACACCGACGCCGTCTTCCCCACCACGTTCGACGCCTGCGAGACCTTCGGCCACGACCTGGCCACCGGCGCGGGGGTGACCGAAACCGAGTTCCGCGCAGCCGGCGCGAACGGACGGGCCATCCTCAGAACGGCGGCATACGAGTCCGCATATGAGCTGCCTGACGAGGACTATCCGCTGCGGCTGACCACCGGGCGCACCGTCTACCACTGGCACACCCGTACCAAGACCAAGCGCGCGCCGCAGCTCCAGCAGGCGGCGCCGGCGATGTGGGTGGAGCTGTCCGAGCCGGATGCCGCCCGGCTGGACATCGCCGAGGGCGACATCGTCAGGGTCACCTCCCGCCGGGGCAGCATCGAAGCACCGGCGCGCATCTCGCACGTGCGTGAAGGCGTGGTCTTCGCGCCCTGGCACTACGGCGGCGACACCGCCGCCAACACGTTGACCGTCAGCGCCTGGGATCCGGTCTCCAAGCAGCCCGAGTTCAAGGTGGCGGCCGTCTCCGTCGAACGGGTCCGCGCCGGCGACGGGCCCGCACCGGCGCCTGTCACCACCGCGTCCGCTCCTGTCCACGACACACCCGTACGGCGGTGATCGCGATGCATCTGCCCACCTATCTCACCCTGCTCAGCACCGCCGAGCAGGCACTGGCCGCCTCCTACGGATGCGTCGCCGACGGCCACGCCGAGGAGGCCGACGTACGCTACCCCTGCGTGCACTTCGGCCACCGCTGCACCCAGCACGCCGAGACGCTCGCGCCGATCCTGCCGCGATATCAGGATCGGCGGCAGGCCGAACCCGACCGGCTGAGCCCACCGGCGATCTCCGTGGCCCGCGCCGGACCCATCGGGCTGCTACGCGATCTACAGGACCTCTACCAGCTTGCTCACCTGGTCGACATCACCTGGGTGCTGGTCGGGCAGGCTGCCGCCGGCGCACGCGACCGCGCCCTGCTGGACGTCGTCGCCGCCTGCGGTCCCGATATCACCGCACAGCTCGCCTGGCTGAGGGGCCGCATGAAAGCCGCCGCCCCGCAGACCCTGCTCGCCGCGCCCTGAGCGGCATCCCTGGTCGCGCCCTGAGCGACATCCCTGGTCTCTCGTCGCGCTCTGAGCGGCATCCCGAGCTGAGACCGCGCCGTGGGGCCGGGCGGTCAGCTCAGCCGCAGGGACATCACCAGATAGCGGAAGGCCGGCTCGGCGTCGCCGGGAACGTCCTGGATCAGGGCGGGCCTGGTCGGCGACTCCATGTTGAGGCGGGCCAGCTCGCTGTCGATGCCGGTCAGGCCGTCGAGGAGGAACTGCGACTGGAAGGCGATCTGGATGTCGTCGCCGCGCAGCTCGCACTCGACCACTTCGGTGCCCCGGCCGATGTCGCCGCCGCCCGCCTGGATCAGCACCTGCCCCTGGGTGAACGACAGCCGGACGGCGGTGTTGCGCTCGGCCACCAGCGCCACCCGCTTGATGGCGGCGACGAACGGCGCCACCCGCACGTCGGCCCTGATCGACCAGTCGGCGGCCAGCCGGGTGCGGTAGTCGATGAACTGCTCGTCGAGCAGCCGGACGGTGGTGCTGCGGCCGGCGCTCTCGAACCCGGCCACGCCGTCGCCGAGCGCCACGGACACCTCGCCGCCGCGCAGCGACTTGGCCACCTCCACCAGCACCCGGGCGGGCACCATGGCGGAGATCGAGGTGTCGGGGGCGACCGGGCGCCAGGCGAACTCGCGGGCGGCGATGCGGTAGCGGTCGGTCGCGGCCATCGTGATCGCAGCGCCGTCGATGTCCACCCTGATGCCGGTGAGCATAGGGAGGGTGTCGTCGCGACTGGACGCCGGGGCGACCTGTCCGACGGCCAGCGCGAAGATGCCACCGCCGATCGCGCCGATGCTCGGCGGCATCGTGGGCATGGTCGGGAAGTCCTCGACCGGCATGGTGATCAGGCCGAACTCGGCGGTGCCGCAGGTGAGCACCGCCTCGGAGCCCTCGGTGACGATCTCGACGTCGTCGGCCGGCAGGCTCCGGCTGATCTCCGCGAGCAGCCGGCCGGGAATCAGGACGCTGCCCGTCTCGGCGACGTCGGCGTCGATCGTGGCGCGGGCGGACACGTCGTAGTCGAACGCGGACAGGCTCAGCTCCTCGCCCGCCTCCAGCAGCAACCCGGACAGCACCGGCGTCACAGGGCGACTGGGCAGGACCCTGGCGGCCCACGCGACCGCCTCGGCCAGGACATCGCGGTTAACCCGGATTTTCACCTGATCCACCCTTTCTCTCGGCGTGCCCTACAGAAAATAGCCGAGCCCACCGACAAAGAGCTCCCTCTAGCGGCTGTTGAGGTAGGCGAGAACGGCCAGGACCCGGCGGTTGTCGTCGTCGGAGGGGGCAAGGGCGAGCTTGCCGAAGATGCTGGCCGTGTGCTTGGCCACGGCGCTCTCGCTGAGGTAGAGGCGCTGGGAGATGGCGGCGTTGGAGCGCCCCTCCGCCATCGCTTCGAGCACCTCCCGCTCGCGCGGGGTGAGCACGGCCAGCGGCTCGTGCGCGGCGTTGCTGGCCAGCAGCTTGGCGATCACCTCCGGGTCCATCGCGGTGCCGCCCGCGGCGACCCGCCGGACCGCGTCGATGAACTGCTCGGCGTTGAACACCCGGTCCTTGAGCAGGTAGCCGATCGCCCCGGAGCCGTCGGCCAGCAGCTCGCGGGCGTAGAGCTGCTGGACGTGCTGAGAGAGCACCAGAATCGGCAGGCCGGGCACCTTCTTGCGCGCGGCCAGCGCGGCCTGCAGCCCTTCGTCGGTCAAGGTGGGCGGCAGCCGTACATCCACGATGGAGACGTCCGGGCGCAGCTCCAGCAGGCCCTTGAGGAGCTCGGGGCCGCTCTCCACGGCCGCGACCACCTGGAAGCCGTGCGCCTGCAGCAGGTGGACCAGCCCTTCTCTGAGCAGGTAGAGATCTTCGGCGATGAGTACGCGTAGGGGCACGCTTGGCACCATAGGGGGCTCGGGGTCGCCTAGCACCTAGCGGCTCCCTCCTTCTTCTCGTGCAGCGCGGGCAACGTCACGGCCGTCATGTACATGGTGAGGCCCAGCACGATCATGAAGGCGATGGCCGGCCACTGCCAGGGCTCCGGCAGGTACAGGGCGAGGAACCAGGCCTCCTCGTCGACGTCGAAGAGCTTGAAGATGGCGGCCACGATTCCCTGCGGGAACAGCGGACACCAGGCCGTCAGGTGCAGGGCCAGCACCGTGACGAGCTTCCAGCGCGGCAGCTTGGGCAACTCGCCGGCCCAGTACGCGGGCAGCACCCGCGGCAGCTCCATGGTGACCGTGGTGGGGCCGCCGGGCGGGCTGTTGATGGCCATCACCCCGTCGAAGGCCGCCAGCCTGCGCTCGATGCCGGCCAGTCCGCTGCCCCGGGTCGGGTCGGCGCCTCCCCAGCCGTCGTCGGCCACCGTGATCCGCAGGTTCGGGCCGTTGCAGCTGATGTCGACCGTCACCGA
The DNA here is from genome assembly GCF_035920485.1 of Nonomuraea glycinis. GTDB lineage: Bacteria > Actinomycetota > Actinomycetes > Streptosporangiales > Streptosporangiaceae > Nonomuraea > Nonomuraea glycinis. The sequence goes on along the minus strand of NZ_CP109166.1, from coordinate 2,946,931 downwards.
CTTGGCCCCGCCGTGCCGGGCGGCGTTGGCCAGCAGTTCGCTGACCGCGAAGTAGGCGGCCGCCTCCACCGGGGCCTCCGGCCGGTGAGGCAGGTCCGCGTCCACCGTCACCCGCAGCGCGCTGTCCATCGCCAGCGCCCGCACCGCGTCCGCTAGCCCGCGCTCGGCCAGCACCGGCGGGTGGATGCCGCGGACGATGCGGCGCAGCTCCGTCAGCGTCTCCGCGGACGCCTCCCTGGCCTTGGCCATCAGCGCCTTGGCCGCGGCGGCGTCGGTGGTCATGAGCTCCTCGGCGGCGCCGATCGTCATGCCGATCGCCACCAGTCTGGCCTGCGTGCCGTCATGCAGGTCACGCTCGATCCTGCGCATCTCGGCCGCCTGCGTGTCCACGGCGAGGTTGCGTACCTTTTTGAGGTGGCTGACCTGGCCGGCCAGGCGGCTGGCCGCGGTCGCGGCGAGCAGCACCTCGCACCAGGCCGCGTACACCCGCAGGCCGCGGCCGGGCAGCAGGATGAACAACGGCACGAGCAGCACCTTGACCAGCGGGTCCAGCAGCAGCCAGAGGCCGTCGCGCCAGGTCGCCGGGTCGGTGAGCAGCCACTTCCAGCGGTCGTTCCAGGCCGGCATCCGCGGCGTCTTGTACAGGGTGCGGTGCGACCGGTACATACCGTCGGACTGCGGCTGCGGAGGCGGCGGCTGAGGTAAGTACGGTGGCTCGATCGTGACCCCGGCGGAGAGGTGCACCATGCGCCTGGTCACCCTCGTCACCCACCGGATCATCCGGACCTGCGGCGGAAAGAGGAAGACCATGCCCAGGCCGAAGGTCGCCAGCAGCGTGACCACCGACGAGACGAGCGCGAGCAGCTCGACGACGAGCAGCGCGAGCAGCGCCAGGACATGACCGAACTTCCGCAACATGTCCTTCAGTGTGCTTTACGCGGGGCGATGCGCGCACTGCACCTAGATACACCCTGGCCCGGCAACCAGCACGATTCCCCCACGTGAGGCCCGTTCCTAGGCTCGAAGCCATGAACGTCATCGAGGTCGAGAACCTCCACAAGCGCTACCCCAACCATGTGGCGGTGGACGATGTGTCGTTCGAGGTGCGGGCCGGAGAGATCTTCGGCATCCTCGGGCCGAACGGCGCGGGCAAGACCACCACCGTGGAATGCGTGTCCGGCCTGCGCCTGCCCGACGGCGGCACGGTGCGGGTCACCGGCATCGACCCGGCCAAGGACCGCGACGCGCTGCGCCGCGTCCTGGGCGCCCAGCTGCAGAGCGCGGCGCTGCCGGAGAAGATCAAGGTCTGGGAGGCGATGGACCTGTACGCCTCCTTCTACGCGGAACCGGCCGACTGGCGGGCGCTGCTGGAGCAGGTCGGGCTGTCCGGCAAGCGGGACACCGCCTTCGCCAAGCTCTCCGGCGGCCAGCGGCAGCGCCTGTCCGTCGCGCTCGCGCTGGTCGGCAAGCCGCGCATCGCGGTGCTCGACGAGCTCACCACCGGGCTCGACCCGCAGGCCAGGCGCGACACCTGGGAGCTGGTCGAGAACATCCGCGACTCCGGCGTGACGATCGTGCTCGTCACCCACTTCATGGAGGAGGCCGAGCGGCTCTGCGACCGGATCGCGCTCATCGACGCCGGCCGGGTCGTCGCCACTGACTCACCCGCCGGACTGATCGCGCGGGTGGGCGCCGAGCAGCGGGTGCGGTTCCGGCCGTCGGCTCCCGTGGCGGACTCCGTACTGACAGAACTGCCCGGTGTGACGGACGTCAGCCACAGCGGCGACCAGGTGACGGTGACCGGCACCGGGAACCTGGCGCACGTGGTCACCCTCGCCCTGGCCCAGAAGCAGATCGTTCCCGGGGACCTGCGCATCGAGCAGGCCTCGCTGGACGACGCGTTCCTCGCGCTCACCGGAAGGAAACTGGCATGAAGAAGATCCTCGCCGTCGAGGCCAAGCTGCTGCTGCGTGACTGGCCCGGCGTGGCCTTCAGCATCGGGTTGCCCGTCGGGTTGCTGCTGATCCTTGGGCAGATCCCGGACCTGTCGAAGCCTGACCCCGCGTTCGGCGGGCAGCGGTTCATCGACGCCCAGCTGCCCGCGCAGATGATCCTGCTGGCGCTGCTGACGATCTCCTTCACCGTGCTGCCCAGCGTGCTGACCACCTACCGGGAGCGGGGCGTGCTGCGCAGGATGTCGACGACGCCGGTGCCCCCGGCACGGCTGCTCGGCGCGCAACTGCTGATCAACTTGATGGTGGCCCTCGCCGCCGCGGTGCTGGTGATCGGGTCCGGGTGGCTGGTGCTGGGGTCGCAGATCCCCGCGAACCTCGTCGCGTTCCTGCTGGTGTTCCTGCTCGGTACCGCCGCGATGCTCGCCATCGGGCTGGTGATCGCCTCGGTCGCGCCCAACAGCAAGTCCGCGCCCGGCATCGGGTCGGTCGTGATGTTCCCGCTGATGTTCGTGGCGGGCATGTGGATCCCGCGCGAGATCATGCCGGAGACGCTGCGCACGGTCAGCGACTACTCGGTGGTCGGGCCGTTCGTCAACGCCATGCGCGACACCTGGGCGGGCGAGCTGCCCCAACTCCCCCACCTGGCCGTGATCGTGATCGGGCTGGCGCTGTTCAGCGCGCTGGCCGTCAAGCTCTTCCGGTGGGAATGACACAGCGAGGGGACGTCGTCGAACACCCGCGGGGGCAGCCCGCGGGTGTTCGACGGCGTAAGGTGCCGACATGACGGTTATCGCGCACGTGAGCGACATCCACATCGGCGGCTCCGAGGCGAGTGTGGAGCGCGCCCGGGGTGTCATGCGCCATCTCGCGACGCTCCGGCTCGACGCCGTGGTGGTCACCGGCGACATCGCCGACCACGCGCTGGTGGAGGAGTACGAGATCGCCGCCGATCTCCTGCGCGCCGAGGTGCCGCTGATCGTCTGCCCGGGCAACCATGACGCGGTGCCGCCGTTCGAGAAGCTGATCGGGCCCGCGAACCAGGTGCTCAGGCTCGACGAGGTCACGATCGCGCTGGCCGACTCCAGCGTGCCCGGCGAACCGCACGGTTATCTCGCGGACGAGACGCTGGCCTGGCTCGACGGGGTGCTCGCCGAGCGGCCCGGGGTGCCCGCCTTCGTGGGCATGCACCACCAGCCGATCGACCTCGGCATTCCGTACGTGGACCGCATCAAACTAGCCGCCCCGGAACGGCTGGAGGCGGTCGTGCGCCGGCACCCGCACGTGGCCGGCGTGTTCACCGGCCACGCGCACACCGCGGTGTCGAGCACGTTCGCCGGGGTGCCGCTCGTCATCGCCCCCGGCGTCATCTCCACCTGTCTGACCAACGTGGAGACCGACGGCTTTCCCCTCGACTACGACCTGCCGCCCGCCTTCGCCCTGCACTTCTTCGACGGCGAGCGGCTGCTGACCCATTTCCGGCCGGTGATCCTCAAGTAACCTTGAGGATGTGACGAACGTGGCGTGGAACTCCCGGGAACTGACTGTCGGCCAGCTCGCCGAGCGCAGCGGGGTCGCCGTGTCCGCCCTGCACTTCTACGAGACCAAGGGCCTGATCTCCAGCCGGCGCACGGCCGGGAACCAGCGCCGCTACAGCCGTGACACGCTGCGCAGGGTGGCGTTCGTGCGGCTGTCGCAGCGGCTCGGCATCCCGCTCAAGACCATCAAGGACGCCCTCGCCGAACTGCCGGAGGAACGCACCCCCACCCGCGACGACTGGGCGCGGCTGTCCGGAGCCTGGCGCCGGGAGCTCGACGACCGCATCGAGCAGCTCCAGCGCCTGCGGGACGACCTCACCGACTGCATCGGCTGCGGCTGCCTGTCGCTGGACCGGTGCGCGCTGGCCAACCCCTATGACCGGCTGGGCGAAGAAGGGCCGGGCGCCCGGCGCATCGACACCCACGTCCGCCCGCCCGCGCCCCGGTGCCGTTAGCCCTTGACCGGCGGGACGATCAGGATCGGCCGGTGGATGTGGTGCAGCACGTGGTCAGAGACGCTGCCCAGGAGCATCGAGCGCAGCCCGGCCAGACCACGTGACCCCATCACGACCAGCGTGACGTCGAGCTCGTCCGCCACCTCGACGATCGTCCGCCAGATCGACTCGGTGTCCGCGACCGCCCTGGCCGTCACCTCGGCGAGCCCCGCCGCGACGGCCAGCTCGGCCCCCTCCTTGGCCACCTGCTCCGCCTGAGCCCGCGCCTCCCCCGTGTCCTCCGCGACGGTGATGGCTCCCAGCGGAAACCTGCGCATCCGCACGAGCAGTGGCTCCCACACGGTGATGACGACGGCGGGCCGACCGGTGAGAATCCGCCCCGCGACCTCGACCGCGGCCCGAGCGTCCGGTGAGCCGTCGTAGGCGATGAGAACGGTCATGGCTTGCTCCCTTCGCTCCTACTCACCAGTAGAGCACTCCCGGAAGTCTTAACGAGGCGCCAAGGCCTGCCGGTAGGCCCCCGCCTAGTGCTGCGCCATGTCGACGAAGCGGCTGTAGTGGCCCTGGAACGCCACGGTGACCGTCGCGGTGGGGCCGTTACGGTGCTTGGCCACGATCAGGTCCGCCTCACCCGCACGCGGGGACTCGCGCTCGTACGCATCCTCACGGTGCAAAAGGATGACCATGTCCGCATCCTGCTCGATAGATCCCGATTCGCGCAGGTCGCTGACCATGGGGCGTTTGTCGGTGCGCTGCTCAGGGCCACGGTTGAGCTGGGAGATCGCGATGACCGGCACCTCCAGCTCCTTGGCCAGCAGCTTGATGGCACGGGAGATCTCCGAGACCTCGTTCTGGCGGCTCTCGGTCTTCTTCGGCGAGCTCATCAGCTGGAGGTAGTCAATGATCACGAACCGCAGATCGTTACGCTGCTTGAGCCGCCGGCACTTGGCCCTGATCTCCATCATCGACATGTTGGGCGAGTCGTCGATGAACAGCGGCGCCTCGGCCACCTCGCTCATCCGCCGCGCCAGCCGGGTCCAGTCGTCGTCGCCCATCATGCCCGAGCGCATCGACTGCAGCGACACCCGGGCCTCGGCCGACAGCAGACGCATCGTGATCTCGTTACGGGACATTTCCAGGGAGAAGATGACGGTGGTCATCCCATGCTTGATCGCCGCGGACCGGGCGAAGTCCAGGCCGAGGGTGCTGTTGTGCGTGGGGATGCAGGTCCGACCGGCCAGGTACATGTGATCGGCGTTGTCCACCTCGACGCATCTGACCGGACGCGACGGGACCGGACGCACGTCCACGATGTAGCGGACCAGCGTCGGCGGATGCGCCCTGTCCACCTGCCCGGCCGCCTTGCGGGGCAGTCGGAAGACCTTGTCCGGCGTAGTGAAGTCGATCAGGTAGCGGGTAGCGGCTCCCTGCACCGACTCGGTGCGAATCGTCGCTCTGCAACCGAGGCTGAGAACCAGCTCCTGCACGTCATGAGCGAGCCGCCGATTCGCCACCGCGAACTGGATCTGCCCGTCCGCGTGGATGTACCCATCGGAGTCGAGCAGACCTGCCAGCAGCTCGCGCCGCTGGCGCTCCGAGCCGCGCAGATAACGGGCGGGAATCTGCCCGCCGCGCGCATACGCACTGTCACCGTCACCCAGCCGACTCCCCAGCGTGTAAGCGGAGAGGGGGAGATCCTGGTCATCGAGCTGGAAAGCAGCCGCAACCGCGACGGCATGATTGGGGCGCCGATCCGAGCATCGCAACGTGGCGGCGATCTCCTCCGTGGTCACCACACCGCCGTGCCGAGCCGTCATAGCGGCGTCCAGGGCTCCTGCGGGACAGGCGGGCATGTGCGATGCGTGGCTGCGGACCGGGCCGCCTACGCCGACCGTCCCCACTGTCTTCGCCACCGTATGAAGGGACTCCGGCCCGACGGCGGCTACGGTCTCTCGGTGAACGATCCGCCGGCCGGGAGCGGTGAGCGAGCCGTGGTGCGCGTCCCTGACGCGTCGGATGGAGTCGGCGGGCCGGTGGGCTGACCGCAGGCTGTCAGCGGCCCTCCTGGCGGCTCGGGTGGTGGTGCGCCACTGGTGCTGGGCGTCGGCCACGATGACCGTGCCGTCGCTGAACTCGACCTCGTAGCAGGGCCTGCCGTGCATGACCTCGGTGGCCGCGACGACGCGTGTCGGCTTGCCGTCGGCGCCGATGAGGTGGTCGCCGACCTGCACCTCGCCCATCGTCGTCCACCCGGCCGGCGTCGGAAGTGGCGTGTCCAGTGCCAGTGCCTTGCCGATGGCAGGGCGGGCGGCCACGACGATCATCTGGCCCGGGTGGAGGCCGTTGGTGAGCTGGTCGAGGTCCTGGAAGCCGGTGGGGACGCCGACCATCTGGCCGCTGCGGCTGCCGATGGCCTCCAGCTCGTCCAGGGCGCCGGGCATGATGTCGGCCAGCGCCGCGTAGTCCTCGGTGGTGCGGCGCTCGGTGACCTTGTAGATCTCCGCCTGGGCGCGGTCGACCAGGTCGTCGACCTCTTCGTTCTGGCCGCCGTAGCCGAAGGAGACGATGCGGGTGCCGGCCTCGATGAGGCGGCGGAGGATCGCCTGCTCCCGGACGATCTTGGCGTAGTAGCCCGCGTTGGCGGCCGTCGGGACCACGGCCGTCAGGGTGTGCAGGTAGGCGGCGCCGCCTACCCTGGCCATCTCGCCGCGCTTCTGCAGCTCGTCGAAGACCGTGACCGCGTCGGCCGGCTCGCCCCGGCCGTAGAGGTCCGTGACGACGTCGTAGATCATCTGATGGGCGGGCCGGTAGAAGTCGTCGGAACGCAGGACCTCGACCACGTCGGCGATCGCGTCCTTGGACAGCAGCATGCCGCCCAGCACGGACTGCTCCGCGTCGATGTTGTTGGGTGGTGTGCGCTCGAAACCCGGGCCTGCGCCCACCTCTTCGTCGTCAATGCTCACCGCGCCCCCTCAAACAGCTTGCAGGCGGTCGCACCACCCCCACTTGTAGTCGACCGGTGAGACAGTTTCTCGGCTCACCGCGCCAACGGCAACGCAGCCTGTGGATAACTCTGTGGCCAACCTGTGGACGAACGGGCCCAAGATGTGAAAGGCCTGTGGACCAGCCTGGGGATAACTATGAAAGACATCCACCGAAACCGCTCTGACCTGGTACAACGATGTCCACCGGCTGTGGAGGGAAGAAAGTTGGACCGCCACGCCGAGTAAGGGGCATAATGAACTGATGCCCATTACCACCCAGGACCGGGAGATACTCCGGCTGGCCGTGCCCGCGTTCGGAGCGCTGGTCGCCGAGCCGCTCTTCCTGCTCACCGACTACGCCATCGTCGGCCATGGGCTGGGCACCACCGCCGTGGGCGCGCTCGGCGTCGCCGGGGCGGTCCTGGCGACCCTGGTGAACCTGTGCGTGTTCCTCGCCTACGGTACGACCGCCTCCGTGGCCCGGCAGACGGGGGCCGGCAACCACGACCGGGCCATGCGCAGCGGCGTGGACGGCATCTGGCTGGCGCTGGCCATCGGCGCGGCGCTGATCGCGGTCTGCTGGCCGCTCGCCCCGGTCGTCGTGGACCTGTTCGGAGCCTCGCCCGACCAGGCCGCGCAGGCGGTGACGTACCTGCGGATCAGCCTGCTGGGCGCGCCCGGGATGCTGGTCGTGCTGGCGGGCACCGGGGTGCTGCGCGGGCTGCAGGACACCGCCACGCCGCTGCTGGTGGCGGTGGGCTCCTTCGCGCTCAACGCGGCGCTGAACGCCTGGTTCGTTCTCGGCCTCGGCTGGGGCATCGCGGGGTCGGCCTGGGGGACGGTGCTCGCGCAGACGCTCGGCGCCGCCGTGTACGTGGGCGTGGTGGTGCGGGCGGCGGCGCGGCTGCGTACCCCGCTCAGACCCGATCCGGCCGGGGTCAAGCAGGCGGGCACGGCCGGCTTCGCCCTGCTCATCCGGACCGTCTGCCTGCGGATCGTGCTCCTGGTCGCGATCACGATCGCCACCAGGATGGGGCAGGCGGAGCTGGCCGCCTACGCCATCGCCACCCAGATCTGGACCATGCTCGCCTTCACCCTGGACGCCATCGCCATCGCCGGGCAGGCCATCACCGGGCGGGCGCTGGGCGCCGGGGACACCGTCGCGACCAGGGTAGCCACCAGGCGGATGGTCGTCTGGGGGGTGTGGTCGGGGGCGGTGCTGACCCTGGTCGTGCTGGCGGTGCGGCCGCTGCTGCCCGGCCTGTTCGACGCCGATCCACAGGTCACCGAGCAGCTGCTGGCGGTGCTCTGGCCGGTGGCGCTGTTCCAGCCGATCTGCGGCGTGGTGTTCGTGCTCGACGGCGTGCTCATCGGCGCGGGTGACCAGCGCTATCTGGCGTGGGCGGGCGTGTGGACGACGCTGGCCTACCTGCCCGCCGCCTTCCTCGCCGCCGATCACGGCATCGTCGCGCTGTGGTGCGCGCTCGGCGTGTGGATGATCGCCCGTCTCATCACCCTGGGCCGACGGGCCACGGGCACCGCCTGGCTGGTAACAGGGGCGTAATCGTCTCGTGCTTGCTGTTGTCGTAGTGGTGAGGCAGTGTGGGCGAGTCCCATGAGCGGGGTGTGTCCTTGTCCACTAGCACGCGATCCTCCATCACCCGACGCCTGCCACCTGCTGAGGCGACAGAGTTACGCACCAGTGCCCGCCACGCGCTGGCCCAGGTCTACCGCACCGGTGACCTTGTGGTGCTCGGCCTCGGCGTCATGATCGGCGCCGGCATCTTCAGCATCGCCGGTCAGCAGGCCAAGACCACGGCCGGGCCGGGCGTGATCCTGTCGTTCATGATCGCGGGCATCGCCTGCCTGCTCGCCTGCCTGTGTTACGCCGAGCTGTCGTCCACGATGCCGAGGTCCGGCAGCGCCTACACCTTCGCCTACGTCATCTTCGGCGAGGTGTGGGCGTGGATCATCGGCTGGGCGCTCATTCTGGAGCTCCAGCTCGCCGCCGCCGTGGTGGCCCGCGCCTGGTCGCAGATCACCGTCGGCGCCATCAGCAACTTCGGGGTACGGGTGCCGTACCCCGACGTGGTCGCCACCGTCCTCGTGGTGGTGATCCTGGTGCTGCTGACCGGGGTCGTGGCGGTCGGCGCCCGGATCGGCCTGCGCGCCCTGTGGGTCATGGTCTCGGCCAAGCTGCTGGCCATCGGCGCCGTCATCGTCGTCGGCGCCATGCACATCGACGTATCCAACTTCGGCGACCTCTACGCCGAGCCGCAGCCGGCCACCGGCGCGAAGGCGACCGTGCTCGACTTCTTCGTCGGCCAGGGGCAGGCGTTCGGCTGGACCGGCGTGTTCGCGGCGGCGCCGGTGATCGCCTTCGCCTACATCGGCTTCGACATCGTCGCCACCGCCGCCGAGGAGACGGTCAACCCGCGGGCCGTGGTGCCGAAGGGCATGATCCGCAGCCTGGTCGTGGCCACGGTGATCTACATCGCGGTGGCCGTGGTCATGGTCGGCATGATCCCGTACACCAGCATCTCCCTGGACGCGCCGCTGTCCAGCGCCTTCCAGGACGTCGGCGTGGACTGGATGGGGCATGTCATCGACATCGGCGCGGTGCTGGGCCTGACCACCGTGATCCTGGTGCTGATCGTGGGCCAGACGCGGGTGGTGTTCTCGATGGCCCGCGACGGGCTGCTCCCCCGGCGACTGGGCGCGATCAGCCGCGCCTACCACACGCCGCAGCGGGCGACGCTGGTGATCGGCGCGGTCGCGATCCTGCTGGCGGTGTTCGTGCCGGTGCTCACGATGCAGGAGCTCGTGGTGATGGGGACGCTGTTCGCGTTCCTGTTCGTGGCCGCCGGGGTGATCGCGATGCGCCGGACGATGCCGGGCCTGGAGCGGGGCTTCCGGGTCCCGCTCTCGCCGCTGCTGCCCATCGCCTCGCTCGTCGCGACCCTCTGGCTCATGGTGAACCTGCAACTGCTCACCTGGGCGTGGTTCGCCCTGTGGATGGGCTTCGGCCTGGTGGTCTATCTCGTGTACGGCAGGCGGCACAGCCTGCTCACCCTGGACGAACGGCCCCCGCCGGAGGTCGGTGGCCGGGGCCGGCACCGCCGTTAGTTCAGCGCGTCAGAGCCTTGCAGCGTCAGAGCCTTGCAGCGTCAGAGGCGGCCCGAGCCGAGCACGCTGCGCAGGAAGCTCCTGGTGCGGTCGTGCTCCGGCTCGGTGAAGATCTGCTCCGGCGGCCCCTTCTCCAGCAGGACCCCGTCGTCGAGAAAGCACACCGTGTCGGAGATGTCGCGGCAGATGGACATCTCGTGGGTCGTCACGATCATCGTCATGCCCGACTCCTTGAGCTCCTTGATCAGCGCGATCACCTCGGTGACCAGCTCGGGGTCGAGCGCCGAGGTGACCTCGTCCAGCAGCATCAGCCTGGGGCCGGTGGCCAGGGCCCGGATGATGGCCACCCGCTGCTGCTGCCCGCCGGAGAGCTGGTCGGGATAGGCGCGGGCCTTGTCCGCCAGCCCGAACCTGCCGAGCAGCTCCATGGCGTGCTCCTCGGCCCGCTCCCTGGCGACCTTGTGCACCTGCCGGGGGGCCAGGGTGATGTTGTCCAGCACGCTCATGTGCGGGAACAGGTTGAACGCCTGGAAGACCATGCCGAGCCGCTTGCGCACGCCGTCCACGTCGACCCGCGGGTCGGTGATCTCCTGGCCGTCGAGGTGGATGGCCCCGTCGTCGACCGTCTCCAGCAGGTTCACGCAGCGCAGCAGCGTCGACTTGCCCGACCCGGACGCGCCGATCAGGCTCACCACCTCGTGCGGGCGGACCTCCAGATCGATGCCGCGCAGCACGCTGTGGTCGCCGAAGTCCTTCCACACCCCCTCGATGGTCAGCAGGCTCATGCCCCCCGCCTCCTTCGTGTGCGTGCGGCCAGGTGATCGGTGAACCGGGCCATCGGGATCGTCAGCAGGATGAACAGCAACGACGTGACCAGGTAGGGGGTGTAGTTGAAGGTGTTCGCGGCGTGGATCTGCGCCTGCCGGAGCGCCTCCAGCGGCCCGATGGTGGCCACCAGCGCGGTGTCCTTCTGCAGCGAGATGAAGTCGTTCAGCAGCGGCGGGACCACCCGGCGGGTGGCCTGCGGCAGCACCACGAACCGCATCGTCTTGATGTGGCTCAGGCCGAGCGAGCGGGCCGCGGCCACCTGGCTCGGGTGGATGGACTCGATGCCGGAGCGGAACACCTCCGCCACGTACGCGCCGTACGACAGGGTGAGCGCGATGATGCCCAGGGTCGCCAGGTCGGTGGGGACGCCCTGGAGGTTGAGCGCGGGCAGCCCGAAACCGATCAGGTAGATGACCAGGAGCGTCGGCACACCGCGGAAGATGTCGACGTACAGCGTGGCCAGCGCCCGGATCGGGAAGAACGCAGGCGTACGGATGCTGCGCGCCAGCGCGACCAGCAGACCGACCAGCAGGATCAGCGGCTCGGCGATCAAGAACATCTTGATGTTGAGCAGGAAGCCGTCCAGCACGTCCGGCAGCGCCCTGACGAACATCTCCCCGTCGAAGAACTTCTCCCGCACCCGGGGCCAGCCGGGCGCGTTGGTGACGATCCACACGACCAGGACGACGAAGACGAACGTCGAGGCGGTGGCGATCGAGGCCGTGCGGCGGCCCTGGGACCTGCGGATCCGCTCCCGCTCGTGCTGCCGCTCGCTCTTGACCCGGGTGGGCCCGGTGGTCACTTCAGCTCCGGCGCGCCCGCCGCCTCGCTCAGCCACTGCTGCTCGATCTTGGCCAGCTCGCCCTTGGACTTGAGGGCGTCGACGGCCTTGTCGACGCACGGCTTGAGCGCGCTGGCCCGCTCCATGACCAGGCCGAACTCCTCGGGCGTGCCACCGGTCGCGCTGAACTGACCGACGATCTTGGAGTCGTCGACCTGCGCGGCCGTGACGTAGAACGCCGTCGGCAGGTCCAGGACCAGCGCGTCGATCTGCTTGTTCTTCAGCGCGCTGATGCTGTCGATCTGCTCGTTGTAGACGTTCGGGTCCTTGTCGGGCTTGATCACCTCGCGTACGGCGTTGAGCGCGGTGGTGCCGACCTGCACGCCGATCTTGGCGCCCTTGAGCTCGGCCAGCGACGTGGCGGAGGTGACCTTGCTGCCGTCCAGAGCCACGACGGCCTGCTTGGCGGTGTAGTAGCCGTGGCTGAAGTCGACGGCCTTGGCCCGGTCAGGGGTGATGGAGACCTGGTTGATGTCGAAGTCGAACTGCTTGGGGCCGGGCGCGTAGGCCGCGTCGAACTTGACCGTGTTCCACTGCACCTCGCTGCGGTCGAAGCCGAGCTCCCCCGCCACCGCGTAGGCCACCGCGCTCTCGAAGCCCTGGCCACTGGCCGGGTCGTCGTTCTTGAACCACGGCTCGAAGGCCGGCTTGTCCGTGCCGATCGTCAGCTTCCCCGGAGTGATCAGCTTGAGCTGCTCCTTGGTGCAGGCGGTGGACGTCGTCGGGGCGGGCGACGTGCTCGCCGTGTTGTCGGCGGGCGCACACGCGACGGCCGCCGCCGCGAGCGCGCCGAGCGCGAGCAGCATCGAGGGACGGGCCATGGCTGAGCCTCCAGGGGGGAAAAGTGGGGAAGAACTGACGAGATTCTACGCTGCCCGACCTGCGCTGCGACCTGCGGGTAACAAGCAGCGGCCCTCCTCCCGTCAGCGGGGAGAAGGGCCGCGGCGAAGCCGGGAAATCGTCAGCCGGCGACGACCTCGACGTCCACGGACGCCGAGACCTCGGGGTGCAGCTTGACGGTCACCTTGTGCGAGCCGACGCTCTTGATCGGGTTGACGATCTCGATGCGGCGGCGGTCGAGGACCGGACCGCCGGCGGCCTTGACGGCCTCGGCGATGTCGCCCGTGGTGATCGAGCCGAACAGGCGGCCGGAGTCGCCCGCGCGGGTGGTCAGCCGGACGCGGAGCGCGCCGATCTGGCCGGCGACCTCCTTGGCCGTGCCCAGGTCGCGGATCTCGCGGGCGTCACGAGCCTTCTTGATGGACTCGATCTGCTTCTCGGCGCCACGCGTCCAGCGCATGGCGTAGCCGCGCGGGATGAGGTAGTTACGGCCGAAACCGTCCTTGACCTCTACGACGTCGCCAGGGGTGCCGAGGCCGGAGACCTCGTTGGTGAGGATGAGCTTCATATCGACAGGCCTCCTTAGCGCGCGGTGCTCGTGTAGGGCAGCAGCGCCACCTCACGGGCATTCTTGATCGCGGTCGCCACGTCGCGCTGGTGCTGGGTGCAGTTGCCCGTCACCCGACGCGCACGGATCTTTCCGCGGTCGGAGATGAACTTCCGCAGCAGCGCGGTGTCCTTGTAGTCGACGTAGGAGATCTTGTCGTGGCAGAACAGGCAAACCTTTTTCTTCGGCTTGCGCAGTGCCGGCTTTGCCATCGTGGTGCTCCTTTCAGAGCCCCGCCGTCAAGCGGGAATGGGCCGAGGTGGACAGGCTGGATCGAAAAGTGCCGCTTCGCGGATCTTTCCGGTTAGAAAGGCGGTTCGTCGCTGAAATCGCCGCCGCCGCCGAAGCCGCCGGACGAGGATCCGCCCTGCTGCTGCTGGCCGCCGCCGCCCTGGAAACCGCCACCGCCGCCGCCGAAGCCGCCGCCCCCCTGGGGCGAGGCAGGCGTGGCAGAGGCCCACGGGTCGTCGGCCGGGCCGCCGCCGAAGCCGCCGCCACCGCCGCCACCACCCTGACGGGAGGTGCGGTTGACCTTGGCCGTGGCGTTGCGCAGAGACGGGCCGACCTCGTCGACCTCGACCTCGTAGACGGTGCGCTTCTCGCCTTCCTTGGTCTCGTAAGACCGCTGCTTGAGCCGCCCCTGAACGATGACCCGCATGCCGCGCTGGAGGCTCTCGGCGGCGTTCTCGGCCGCCTGCCGCCACACGTTGCAGGTCAGGAAGAGGCTTTCGCCGTCCTTCCACTCGTTGGTCTGACGATCCATGAACCGCGGAGTGGACGCGATGCGGAATCGAGCCACCGCTTGCCCCGTCGGGGTGAAACGCAGCTCCGGGTCGTCGACAAGGTTGCCGACGATGGTGATTACGGTGTCGCCTGCTGCCATGGCTAGCGCTCGCCTTCCTGCACGCTTCGTCTTCGGTTACGGCTCAGAGTACGGCCGCCGCCCGACAAAAAGCCGGGCAACGAGCTGCTTAGTGCACGTCGGGACGCAGGACCTTGGTGCGCAGGATGCCCTCGTTGAGGTTCATCTGCCGGTCGAGCTCCTTGACCGTCGCGGGCTCCGCGGACAGGTCGATGACGGCGTAGATGCCTTCGGACTTCTTGTCGATGTCGTAGGCAAGACGACGACGGCCCCAGACGTCGACCTTCTCCACGGTGCCGCCGTCATTGCGGACGACGGTGAGGAACTGGTCGAGGGACGGGGACACGGTGCGCTCATCGAGCGAAGGGTCCAAAATGACCATTACTTCGTAACGACGCATGCGGGACTCCAACCTCCTCTGGACTTTTGCGGTCACGACACTCTGCCGTGACAGGAGGACGCTGCGCAGATCCCGGGGCGCCCATTTCGGCCCCTCGGGGTGACGGGTCACCCATCACAACGCAGCATGTCCAGGTTACCAGTCGCGCAAAGGTGGGAAGGCATCTAGGAAACCAAGGGGGTGCATCCGCTGTGCCGCACCTGCTCCAACCCGCACAGAACGAGCGGTTCAGGCTCACACTCAACACCGACGGCCGAACTCATCCGGTCGAGAACATCCTCGCGGTCAGCACGCTGATCTGCGGACTGGTCTCCTTCGTGGGGACCTTCTTCCCCGGCGGTCACGTGGTCTCGTCCTGGTTCGGCACGCTCGGCTTCGGCCTCGGGCTCTACTCCCAGTACATCTCGGCCACCACACCACAGCGCTCACTCAACATCATCGGCATCGTCGCGTCGTTCGTGGGTGTCGCCCTCGGCATCGCCAGGGGCGGCTTCCTGCCGTGACACCGGCTTGCCGTGACACTGACGGCCCCGGCTGTCCCGGGGCCGTCCGGCTCGTCGGTCAACCGCCGATGTGCAGGTCCACACCGAGCAGGATCAGGAACCAGAGGAAGACCGCGATCAGCGCCTCGGCGACGTCCTTGAGAAGCGCCGGCGTGATGTAGTCGTACACCCAGGCCACGTACAGGCCGATGACCACGTAGATCAGAATGATTAAGGAGCGCAGGCGCCAGCGGCTCATATCGTTCTCCTCGTGTAGGGGGTGCAAGGCGACTTCCCGGGAGCGGGTCCGGCAAACGGATAGGCTCCTGGCATGGTGCGCATCGGAGCTCACGTCGGCCAGGACGACCCCGCCGCCCACGCCGCGGCGATCGGCGCCGAGGTGGTGCAGTTCTTCCTCGGCAACCCACAGGGCTACAAGAAGCCGGAGTTGCCCGCCGAGCCGGTCGAGGGCGTCGACATCTTCATCCACGCCCCCTACCTGGTGAACGTGGCCTCGACCAACAACCGCATCAGGATCCCCAGCCGCAAGCTGCTCGCCCAGCATCTGGAGGCGGCGGCGAGCATCGGCGCCAAGGGCCTGATCGTGCACGGCGGCCACCTCAACGCCGGCGACGATCCGCAGGCCGGCTTCGACAACTGGCGCAAGGTCTTCGAGCGCCTGGAGTGCCCCATCCCGGTGCTGATCGAGAACACCGCGGGCGGCGACAACGCGATGGCCCGCACCCTGGAGCGGCTCGCCCGGCTCTGGGACGCCCTCGACGGCTTCGACGTGGGCTTCTGCCTCGACACCTGCCACGCGCACGCCGGCGGCGAGGACCTGTCCGGCATCGTCGACCGGATCAAGGCCATCACCGGCCGGATCGACCTGGTGCACTGCAACGACTCGCGCGACGACTTCGGCACCGGCGCCGACCGCCACGCCAACCTGGGCAAGGGCCGGATCGATCCGGAGCTGATCCTGGAGGTGTGCCGGACGGCGGGCGCGCCGATCGTGGTGGAGACCCCGGCCGAGGGCCAGGCGGACGACATCGCCTTCCTGAGGAAGAATCTCTAGCCATTACACACAGCCTGTGGATAACTTCCCTGGATTACCGATGCTCGGAAGTGGGTATAGGGCTCAGCCCACCCAGGCGCCCGACAGGAAGCGAATGGTGTTGAGCACCATGAGCGGCCCCGACACCAGACCGTAGGCGACGAGCAGCCACGGCCGCCTGGTGGCGACGCCGGCGACCACCACCCAGAGCGGAAACCACAGCAGCAGCGAACGCGGCAGCCCCAGATAGTAGGCCGACACCATCAACGCCGCTGCCTGCAGCCCCACGTAGACCGCCTCGCTCCACCGGCGCAGGACCAGCAGCCAGACCAGGGCCGCCACCGCGACCACCGCCCCGGCGATCTCCATGCGGAAGGGCACCGCCGCCTCGCCCTCGCCCATGGCCGCCTGCCAGGTGACCGTCCAGGCGTCCCACGGCCACACCAGCTCCCGCCCCCAGCCCGCCTCCTGCGCGCGCTTCCACGCCAGCCAGTCCCCGGTGCGGGTGAAGTGATAGTAGGAGTACGCCACCAGCGGCAGGAACGGCACCACCAGCCAGGGCGCCCGGCGCACCGGCTGCCGGCGCTGCCAGAACTCCACGACCAGGGCCACCGCCAGGAACAACCCCGTGATGCGCACGCATGACGCGCCCGCCGCCAGCACGGCCGCCGCCGGCCAGCGCTGCTGGCGTGCGGCCAGCCAGGCGGGGATCGCGAACGCCAGGAAGAGCGACTCGCTGTAGCCCGCGGTGAGGAACACGGCCGTCGGGAAGAGCACCAGCGCCAGCACCGCGGCCCAGCCGCGCGCGCCCTCCAGCTCCGCCAGCTTGGCCAGTGCCACCATGGCCACCGCCCCGGCGACCAGCGAGATGATCAGCCCGGCGGCCGACCAGTCCGGCACCACGAGGTGGACCGCGCGCAGCGCCAGCGGCATGCCCGGGAAGAAGGCGGGCAGTCCCACGTCCGGCCGCGTGCCCGGCTCACCGTCATAGCCGTGCTCCGCGATCGTGACGAACAGCTCGGCGTCCCAGAGCCGCCACTTGTCCACATACTCGCCGGCGGCCACCCCGAGCAACGTCATCACCAGCAGTCCGGCACGGGAGCCGAGCCAGACCACCAGGGCGTCCCTCGCCGAGGAGCGGGTGAGCACGGGTGACGGCGCCTAGGTGGCGGCTCTCAGCGTGAACCGGTCGGGCGCCTCGTCGAAGACACCACCGACCTGGTCGTCCACGCCGGCCTGCCGCACCACGTCCTTGTCCGGCCGCAGGATGTCGCGCACCACGAAGGCCATCATGATGGCGATCGTGATGATGCGCCCCCAGACGGCGGTGAAGTAGGTGTCGTCGCCGATGCCGAGGTCCTCCCGGCTGACCGGCGGCTGGGACAGCAGGTAGAGCCAGATGGCGAAGAAGTACCACACCTCGGCCACCTGCCACAGCGCCAGCGGCTTCCAGTTGGGCCTGGCCAGCACGGCGAAGGGCACCAGCCAGAGCACGAACTGCGGCGACCACACCTTGTTCGTCATCATGAAGGCGGCCAGCGCGAGGAAGCAGATCTGCGCCAGGCGCGGCCGGCGGGGCGCCGACAGGGTGAGGACCGCGATGCCGAGGCAGAGCAGCCCCAGCGAGACGATGCCCAGCAGGCTGACGTCGGTGGTGCCGAGCACCGGCCAGCCCTTGGTCTGGAAGAACAGCCAGGGCGAGCCCCAGTCCACGCCGCGCTCCTGGGAGAAGACGTAGAAACGCCGCCAGCCGTCCCAGGCGAGGATCATGAACGGCACGTTGACCACGAGCCACGCCGCCACGGCCGAGCCCGTCGTGACGAGGAACGGCCGCCAGCGCGCGGTGCGCAGCGTGAGCAGGAACAGCGCGCCGACGAACATCAGCGGATAGAACTTGGTGGCGATCGCCAGGCCGAGCAGCACTCCGGCCAGCACCTGGCGCTTCCTGGCCCAGGCCAGCAGCATGCCCATGCTCAGCGCGCCCGCGACCAGGTCCCAGTTGATGTAGGCGGCCAGGATCACGGCGGGCGCGAGGGCGTACCACGCGGCGTCCCAGCGCCGGGTCGGGCCGGCCACCGCGGCCATCAGCAGCACGCCGGCCACGAGACTGACGCCCATCAGGATGACCGTGAGGTCGTAGAACAGGGCTCCCTGCGCCGGCACCTCCGGCTCCAGCAGGCGGACCAGCCAGCTGACCGCCTGCATGACCTCGCCGAGCACCACCGGATACTCGACGTGCTTGTCGAACGGGACGTCGGCGAAGTACGGGCTCTGGGTGGCGAGCCGCCTGTCGAAGAAGAGCGGGTAGATGTCGGAGTAGCAGAAGTTGGTGTAGGTGGAGACCTGGTCGTTCCAACCACCGCCACGGCAGGGCAGCCGTACCAAGTAGGCGAGTGTCGCCCCCAGGGCCGCGAACAGCCCCAGGGGGATGTACGGCACGGCGCGCGCGATGAAGGGCAGGCGCGCCCGCGTCGTCATGGTCACTGCTGCTCGCGCCTGCCTGGCATCGACGATTCGGGCAGGGTCGCCTGACCGGCGCCGTCCCGGTCGCCCAGGAAGCCGTTGTCCTCGTCGGAGTCGTCGGAGAAGTCGTTCTCGTTCGGGTCGACGGAGACGTTGCTGTCCTCGTCACACGGGTCGACGAAGCCACACGACTCGTCGGGGCCCTGGTCGGGGTTGTCCGGGTCGGCCGTCGGGGTCGGCGTCGAGGTGGGCTCCGGCTTGGGGACCAGGTCCTCGGAGATGCCGGTGTCGGCGCGGGTCGGCAGCGGAATGACCTTCTGGCCCTTGGTGGCCTCGGTCATGAAGGTCCTCCAGATGGCCGCCGGGTAGGTGGCGCCCTGGAATCCGGCACCCAGCGTGACCTCGAACGCCGAGCTGTACGGGTTCTGCGGGGTGTACTTCTTGCTCTTGCCCCTGGCCCACGGGCAGGTGTCGTTCACCGGCTTGACGACCTTGCCGCCCTTGGTCCGGCACTCCTGGCGGAACATGCCGACCGCGGTGGAGATCTGCGGGGTGAAGCCGACGTACCAGGCTTCCTTGTTCTCGTTGTTGGTGCCGGTCTTGCCACCCGTCGGCCGGTCGTAGAGGGCGGCGCTGCGGCCGGTGCCGGACTTGACCACCGCCTGGAGCGCGGTGGCGGCGTCGGCGGCGGCCTCGGGCGAGATGACCTGGGTGGCCGTCTTGTCCTCGGTGAGCATCACCTTGCCGGACCGGTCCTTGACCTGGATGATGACGTGGTTGTCGAAGTGCTTGCCGCCGTTGGCGAAGATCGAGTAGCCGCCCGCCTGCTCCACGGCCGTCACCTGGCTACTGCCGATGGTGATCAGGAAGTGGTGGCGGGACTCGGCGTCCTTGAGCCTGGCCTCGCTGAGCCCGGCCTTGGAGGCGATGTCGATCACCTTGTCCAGCCCGACCTTCTCCCCCATCTTCGCGTAGGCGGTGTTGATGGAGTTGGCCGTGGCGGCGACGACGTCCACGGCCGAGGCCTTCATGGAGTGGTCGTTGTCGATGGGCGTGGTGCCGGGCAGCTTGACCGGGCCCTTGGTGGGCACCCAGCTGCGCAGGCTGTAGCCGACGTCCAGCCACGCGGCGAGCACGTACGGCTTGAACGCCGAGGCCGCCTGCTTCTGCGACAGGAAGGCGTCGTTCCACGCGTCCTTGGCGTAGTCGTCGCCGCCGTAGAAGGCCAGGATCCGGCCGTTGGTCGGGTTGACGGCCGCCAGCATGGCGTTGATCTCCGGGTTGAGAGTGCCCGTGTGCTGGTGCACGGCGGCCTTGGCGGCCCGCATGAGCTTCGGGTCCAGCGTCGAGTAGATCTTGAAGCCGCCCTTGTCGACATCTTCCCTGGAGATGCGGCGCGATTCGAGCTCGTTGAGGACCGCCTCGACCATGTAGCCCCTGAGGCCCTGGAAGTAGTCCTTCGGCTTGTACTTGATCCGTTTGGGCGCCGTGGGCGTTTTCGCGGCCAGGCCGCCGTAGGCCTGCGGGTCGAGCTTGGCCATCTGCCCGATCACGTAGTCGTAGCGGAACTCGGTCGACCCGAGCTTGCCCGCCTTCTCGGCCTGGTCGAAGGCGTCGGGGTTCTGGATGCGGCCCGCGAGGTAGGCGCCCTGCTCCGGGGTGAGTTTCTCCACCTTCTTGTTGAAGAAGGCGTCGGCCGCCGCGCCGATGCCGTAAGCGCCCCGGCCGAAGTAGATGGTGTTGAGGTACTGCTCCAGGATCGTCTCTTTGTCCAGCTGCTTGTTCAGCTTGACCGCGACGAAGATCTCCTTGACCTTGCGCTGGATGGTGCGCTCCTGGGAGAGGCCGTCGTAGTAGGCGCGCGCCATCTGCTGGGTGATGGTGGAGGCGCCCTGCACCTGCTCGCCGGAGACGGTGCTGTAGAGCGAGCGCACCATGCCGCTGAAGGAGATGCCGGCGTCCTCGCGGAAGGTGTCGTTCTCGGCGGCGATGACGGCGTCCTGGACCGCGCGCGGCACCTGCTTGAGCTTGAGGAGGACGCGCTTGGTGCCGAGCCTGGCCAGCTCCTTGCCGTGCACGTCGTAGATGATGCTCTCTTGGTCCTTGACGCCTTCCTGGACCTGACTCTGCGTCGGCACGGGTGTGTTGGCGTAGGCGACCGCGATCATGCCGAAGATGCCGGCGGAGAGCACGACGAAGCTGGCCACGACGATCTTCCAGCTGGGGATGAACCGCCGCCACTTGGGACCGTCGCCGCCGGCCGGCGGGCGGGGCGGCTCGGCCGGCCCGCCGGGGCCGCCTCCGCTCCTGCGCGCGCGCCGGGGGCCGTCGCTGACCATGGTCTCCTGGTTGCTCCGCGAGCGGGTCGCGTCCTGCTCACCGCTGCTGCCGCGCCGGCGGGAGCCCGTGGCGCGCCTGCGGGGCTCGTACTCCGGCGAGGGCCCGGGCTGCGGCGAGGGCCCCGGCTGCTGCGGCTGCGGCTGCGGCGCGTGCGACGGCCCGTGAGACGGTGCCGGGCCCGGCTGGTGCGGGTTTCCACGCGGGTTTCCACGCGGGTCCGGCTCGTTGTACGGCTGGGCGGACATCGCGCCGGTCTGCTCGTAGGCGGCCTCAGGACGACGGGAGGGCGGTGCCTCGCCCCAGCCGGACTCGCCGGACTGCGGTGCCTGGGGCATGGAACGGGATGAGTCGGAGCGGCGGCGCCTTCCCGGGCGGGCCGCCCCCTCATTGCTGCTGTAACTCACACGTCCTCGCATCGTCGTCGGAATAGCACGGCGGTTCTGGGGCGTGACTCCTCGCCGTCCTCGGTAACTGCTGTGTCGCGCCTACAGAAGGCTGACAACAGGTGGCGGCCCGTTACCGAGGAGGAACCGGACCGTCAAGCGATTCCAGGAACAACCTTGGCAGACCTCGACCACGTTCACCCGGAACTCTTCGTAATCCTGTGCCATGTCGCCCGACTTCGCGACGAGCTCTGCCTGGTCGGCATGGTCGTAGGGCGAACGGTCGTCGACATGTGTCACGTAAGTGACGTTCTCCCCCTGGCACACCGGGCAGAGGCGTTCGGCCGGCTCGCCGAACCGGCGGGCGGTCCGGAGGAGGCGGGGCTGTGCGTCGCGGGGATCACCAGGTGAACGCGTGGATCGAACCACCGCCTGCCTCGCCAGGCCGCCATCCACCACCCTTCCCTGTGACCACATGAGCGTCAGACTACGGCTTTTTCCTGATTCATCCCAACGACTTGGGGAAGTCGCTGATTGCGACATATAGCGGCTCGACGTATCCTCAGGATGTATCGGCTCGATACATCGACGCGAGAGGGGGCGGTTCCATTGGCCAGCGGACAGGGCAGAGTGCTGGAGCTGGCCGTGCTCGGGTCGCTGCACGAGACGCCGCTACACGGCTACGAGCTGCGCAAACGGCTCAACGCGCTGCTGGGCATGTTCCGTGCGTTCTCCTACGGCTCGCTCTACCCCTGCCTGCGATCACTGCTGGAGCAGGGACTCATCGCGGAGGAGCAACCCGCTCCCACCACGATCGTGGGCGGCAGATCGAAGATCGTCTACAAGCTCACCGCGGAGGGCAAGGAGCGCCTTCAGGACATGCTCACCCAGGCCGGTCCCTCAGCCTGGGAGGACGAGAGCTTCGGCGTCCACTTCGCGTTCTTCCGGCACACCGAGGCCGAAGTCCGCCTGCGCATCCTCGAAGGCCGCCGTAGCCGGCTGGAAGAGCGCCTCGACAGCGTCCGCACCGCCCTGGCCCGCACCAGGGAGCGGCTCGACAGCTACACGCTCGAGCTGCAACGTCACGGGCTCGAATCCGTCGAGCGCGAGGTCCGGTGGCTGAACGAGTTGATCGCAACGGAGAGAAAGGCCTCACAAGGGCCTGAAAGAGATACCACGTCAAGTGATGAGTAAGGGAGCGAGTGCGATGGGTTCGGTTCGCGTGGCCATTGTCGGTGTCGGCAACTGCGCGTCGTCGCTGGTCCAGGGCGTTCACTATTACAAGGACGCCGACCCGGACGTCCGGGTGCCGGGCCTGATGCACGTGAAGTTCGGCGACTACCACGTCGGCGACGTCGAGTTCGTCGCCGCTTTCGACGTGGACGCCAAGAAGGTCGGCCGGGACCTGTCCGAGGCGATCGTCGCCAGCGAGAACAACACCATCAAGATCACCGATGTGCCGCCGACGGGAGTGACCGTCCAGCGCGGCCACACCTACGACGGCCTGGGCGAGTTCTACAGCGACATCATCGAGGAGTCCGACGAGGCTCCGGTGGACGTGGTCCAGGTGCTGCGCGACAACCAGGTGGACGTGCTCGTCTCCTACCTGCCCGTGGGCTCGGAGGACGCCGACCGCTTCTACGCGCAGTGCGCGATCGACGCCAAGGTGGCCTTCGTCAACGCCCTGCCGGTCTTCATCGCCTCCGACCCCGAGTGGGCCGAGAAGTTCACCGAGGCCGGCGTGCCGATCGTCGGCGACGACATCAAGTCCCAGGTCGGCGCCACCATCACGCACCGCGTCATGGCCAAGCTGTTCGAGGACCGCGGAGTGGAGCTGCTGCGCACCTACCAGCTCAACTTCGGCGGCAACATGGACTTCATGAACATGCTGGAGCGCAAGCGCCTCCAGTCGAAGAAGATCTCCAAGACACAGTCGGTCACCTCGCAGATCCCGCACGAGATGGCCAGGGCCGACGTGCACATCGGCCCGTCGGACCACGTGCCGTGGCTGGACGACCGCAAGTGGGCCTATGTGCGCCTCGAAGGACGCTCATTCGGCGACACCCCGCTCAACCTGGAGTACAAGCTGGAGGTCTGGGACTCCCCCAACTCGGCCGGCATCATCATCGACGCCGTCCGCGCCGCCAAGATCGCGCTCGACCGCGGCATCGGGGGCCCGATCCTGAGTGCTTCGTCGTACTTCATGAAGTCCCCGCCGGAGCAGTACTCCGACGACGAGGCGCGCGACTACGTCGAGAAGTTCATCCGGGGCGAGGTCGAGCGCTGAGCCCCGCTGATCCCTGCGGCGCCGCAGCGCGCCGCAGGGATCAGTCCAGCCGTACGCGAGCCGCGGGTGGCAGCTCGTCGTCCGGGGCCGTAGGCCAGCGGAGTGGATCGGGGCCGAGCGCGGTCAGCAACGGCACCTGCTCCCTGCACCAAGGGGAGATCTCCAGCAGGCCGCTGAGCACACCCTTGGCGAAGTCGCTCCACGGCATCCAGCGCGTGTCGTCCACCTCGTCCGGGTTGGGCGCCTCGGCGAGGTCGACCGTGACGCGGTAGACGGGGCAGAGCTCGTGCTCGACGATCCCGTTGCCCATGACCGCCCGGTAGGAGAAACGCGGCAGCACCAGGTCGGCGCGCTTGGCGGGCAGGCCGAGCTCGTAGGAGAGCCTGCGCAGGACCGCGCGGTCCAGCGGCTCGCCGAGCATCGGATGGCCACAGCAACTGTTGGTCCACACGCCCGGCCAGGTGAGCTTGTGGGTGGCCCGCCTGGTGAGCAGCACCCGCCCCGCCCGGTCGAATACGTAGCTCGAGAACGCCAGGTGGAGCGGCGTCTCCCGGCCGTGCACCGACAGCTTGGGCGCGGTGCCGAGCGCGTGGCCGGTGCCGTCAACGAGTACCACGTGTTCCACGATCGTCACGCTATGAAGCGTACGTGGTCAGGAGCTCCGCCAGAACCCCGATACCCACCTGCTGCGCCAACCTCTGTGCTCACCCGATCACCACACCGCCGGGGCTAGGCTGACCACGTGTCTTTCGTCGCCGATCTACGCGTGGTTCTCCAGGGGCGGGACTTCAGACGGCTGTTCAGCACCCGGCTGGTCTCCCAGTTCTCCGACGGGATCTTCCAGTTCGGCGTCCTCGGATTCGCCTTCTTCAGCCCCGAGAACCAGACCACCGCCCTGGGCGTCGCCACCGGGCTGGCCGTCCTGCTGCTGCCCTACTCCATCCTCGGCCCCTTCGTCGGGGTGTTCATCGACCGCTGGTCGCGGCGGCAGATCCTGATGGTCGCGCCGATCGTGCGCGGCGGGCTGCTGTTCGTGACCGCGGGCGTGGTGGCGGCCGACGTGCCCGACCCGTTCTTCTACGCCGCCGCGCTCGGCGTGCTGGGCGTCAACAGGTTCTTCCTGGCCGCGCTCGGCGCGTCGCTGCCGCACGTGGTGCCGCAGGACCGGCTGATGGCGGCCAACGCGGTCACGCCGACCTCCGGCACCGTGCTCACCTTCGTCGGCGTGGGGTTCGGCTTCATGCTGCGCGAGCTGGTCGGCAGCGGAGATCTCGGCGTCGCGCTGCTGCTGGCCATCTCCGGCCTGATGTTCGGGCTCAGCGCGCTGATCGCCCGCACGATGGAGCGCTCACTGCTCGGCCCGACCTACGACCCCAACCGGCCGCAGACGCGCGAGGCCCTGCGCAACGTGGTGGCCGGCCTGGCCGACGGCGCCCGGCACCTCGTCCACCACCGCGTCGCCGCCGCCACCATGGGCGCGATGGCGGCCCATCGCTTCTTCTACGGCATGGCCACGGCGCTCGGCATCATCCTCTACCGCTACTACTTCACCGACGGCGATCCCGACGCGGCGCTGGAGGGCATCGGCCTGGTCGTGGCCGCCTCCGGCGTCGGCTACTTCCTCGCCGTGATCATCACCCCGTACGCCACCGAGCGTTTCACCATCGTGCGCTGGGTGCCCATCGCGATGACCGTGGCGGGGCTGCTCTCGGCGGTGCTCGTCCTGCCGTTCCAGCCATGGGGGCTGCCGATCGCCGGCTTCGTGCTCGGCATCGCCGGGCAGAGCGTCAAGATCTGCGCCGACACCACCGTGCAGCGTGACGTCCAGGACGCCTACCTCGGCCGCGCCTTCTCCCTCTACGACATGCTGTTCAACGGCATGTACGTGCTGGCCGCGGCGCTGTCGGCGGCCATCCTGCCGCCGAACGGCAAGTCCTATCTGGCCGTCGCGATCATCGCGGCCGGCTATGTGGCGAGTGGGCTGGCCTATCGGGCGATCACCCAGCAGCGGGTGCCGGTCACGTCGTGACCACGCCGCCGTCGGCGCGCGCCCACTCGCGCAGCGCCTCGGTGGCCGCCTCCTTGCCGATCATGCCCTTGTCCAGCCGCAGCTCCAGCAGGAACTTGTACGCCTGACCCACGATCGGCCCCGGCCCGATGCCCAGCACCCGCTGAATCTCGTTGCCGTCGAGCTCGGGCCGGATCTTGGCCAGCTCCTCCTCCTCGGCCAGGCGGGCGATACGCTCCTCGAGCTGGTCGTAGGTGCGCGACAGGGCCGCCGCCTTGCGTTTGTTGCGGGTGGTGCAGTCGGCCCTGGTCAGCTTGTGCAGCCGGTCGAGCAGGTGGCTGCCGTCGCGGACATAGCGGCGCACGGCGCTGTCGGTCCACTCGCCGGTGCCGTAGCCGTGGAAGCGCAGGTGGAGCTCCACCAGGCGGGAGACGTCGGCCACCACGTCCTTGGGGAACCTGAGCTCGGTCATCCGCTTCTTGGTCAGCTGGGCGCCCACCACCTCGTGGTGGTGGAAGGAGACCCGGCCGCCCTGCTCGTGCCGGCGCGTCTTGGGCTTGCCGATGTCGTGCATGAGCGCGGCCCAGCGCAGGATCCGGTCCGGCTTGCCGTCCTCCTCCTGGGCGATGGCCTGGTCGAGGACGGTCAGCGTGTGGTCGTAGACGTCCTTGTGCCGGTGGTGCTCGTCGATCTCCAGGCGGAGCTTGGGCAGCTCGGGCAGGACGTGCGCGGCCAGCCCGGTCTCCACGAGGAGGCGCAGGCCCTCGCGCGGGTAACGGCCGCAGATCAGCTTGTCGAGCTCGTCGCGGATCCGCTCGGCCGAGACGATCTCGATCCGCTCGGCCATCGCGGTCATCGCCGCGAGGGCCGCCTCGTCCACCCGGAACCCGAGCTGGGAGGCGAATCGGGCGGCACGCAGCATGCGCAGCGGGTCGTCGTCGAAGGACTGCTCGGGGGTGCCGGGGGTGCGCAGCAGCTTGGCCGCCGCGTCGGCCAGCCCGCCGTAGGGGTCGACGAACTCGTGCGACGGCAGGCGTACCGCCATCGCGTTGACCGCGAAGTCGCGCCGCTCCAGGTCGGCCTCCAGCGTCTCGCCGTACATCACCTCGGGTTTGCGGGACTTCGGGTCGTACGCCTCGCTGCGGTAGGTGGTGATCTCGATCAGCCAGCCGCCCTTGCGCAGGCCCACGGTGCCGAAGTCGATGCCGATGGTCCAGACGGAGTCGGCCCAGTCGCGCACGATCTCCAGCACCCGCTCGGGGCGGGCGTCGGTGGTCAGGTCGAGGTCGTTGCCGACCCGGCCGAGCAGGAGGTCGCGCACCGGGCCGCCGACGAGCGCGAGCTCGTGGCCCTGGGCGGCGAACAGCCGGCCGAGCTCGTCGGCCACCGGAGCGACCTTGCGGAACAGATCGCCCATGGCGCGCTGCTGGATTTCGGTCAGATTTGAGTCGGACAAGCTGGGTAGGTCCTTCGATTCCGGAACATATCCCCCGAGCCACACCGGGTCCGGGTTACCTTCGGTCAGGGGACCGACGACGCCATCGTATGAGGCAAGGAGGTCTGATGAAGGATGCCCTCGCGATCCACCGCTGGCTCCTCGCACACCAGATCCACCATGAGATCGTACGCCTTCCGCGCCCCATGACCGGCGCGGACGAATTACCGGAGACGATCCCCACCGCGCCCGCCCGGTGCGTGACGGTCACGGTGTTCGAAGTGGCCCCGCGGGTGGGACGCGAGCTCGTCGTGGCGGTGGTCTCCACCCTCGACAGACCTCCGCAGCCCGGGGTCATCGGCGGCCTGTTCGGGGTCCGCCAGGCACGGCACGCCCCCGCTCACGTGGTGAACACGGCCACCGACTACGCCGCCGGGCTGGTCAGCCCGCTGCTGCTGCCCCGGGAGCTGCCCGTGCTGATCGACAACCGGCTGAGACCGGACCCCGACCCCATGTTCACCGCGACCGGCGATCGGCACACCGCCCTCGCGCTACGCGCCTTCGACCTGCTCGCGCTCCTGACCGGGAAGACAGTGGATCTACGGGTTCCCGGGCACAGGGCGCCACTGGAGGCGGTCGCGCCGCGGCACTGAACCCGTACCATTGCGGGCGTGCGTCGTACTCCAGCTCGGGCAGACGCGTGATCCGTAAGGCCGCGCTGCTCGCCGTACTCTCAGCCGCGCTGTTCGCCCCCACGGTGGCGACGGCGCCCGGCGAGGCTGCCGCGATCACCAGCAGGCAGGGGGTCAACCTGACCCTGGCCACCATCACGCCCGACTACGCCACCGAGCGAGGGACCGAGATCAAGGTCACCGGCACGGTGCACAACGCGGGCACCGCGGCACTGCCCGGCCTGCGGGTCAGGGTCCGCTACGACTCCCAGCGCTTCGCGGACCGGGCCGCCATGAGCGCCTTCCAGGCCGACCAGACCACGCTCACCCAGCCGCGGCAGGTCTCGACCCAGTCCAGCATGGTCCTGCCCGAGCTGGGCGCCAACGCCTCCCAGCCGTTCGAGCTCACCATGACGCCCGCGCAGTTCGGCCTCACCGCCTTCGGCGCCTATCCGCTGGCCGTCGAGGTGGTGCAGTGGGACGCGGTGCAGCTCGCCTCACAGCGGACCTTCCTCACCTACGCCCCCCCGACCCCGCAGCCGCCCGTCCGCAACCGGCTCGCCTTCGTGCTGCCCATCATCGACCAGCCGCACCGCGCCGACGAGGGCACGTTCGTCGACGCCAAGCTCAGCGCCGCCATGACCGGCAAGGGCCGCCTGGCCACCCTGGCGCGCATCGCCGAGGCCGCGCCGCCGAGCGTCACCTGGGCCATCGACCCCGCGGTCTTCGACGACGCGGACGCGATGGCCAAGGAGCACACCCTCAGCACGAAGGGCGCCAAGCAGAAACGTCCCGCCGACAACGCCGCGTCCCAGTGGCTGACGTCGGTGCGCACCTCACTGGCCGACAACCCCGTGATGGCCACGCCGTACGCCGACCCTGACGTGACCGCGCTCGCCCACCAGGGCCTGGACGACCAGACGGGACTGGCGCTGGAGCTGGGCGCGCAGAAGGCCAGGCAGCTCGTCAAGCCCGACGTGGGGACCTCCACCTACTGGCCGGCGGGCGGGCGGCTCGACGCCGACGCGCTGGACCTGCTCGCCGTCGGCAAGCCGAACGTCGCCAAGGTCGACAAGGTGCTGCTCGACGCCGCCAACCTGCCGCCGCAGACCCCCGCCACGACCACCCCCGACGCCGCCACCACGATCGACACCGTCATGGGGCCGATCACCGTGCTGACCGCCGACGCCGAGCTGAGTCGCACACTGGAGGAGCCCTCGGGCACCGCCGGCTCGACGCTGCTCAGCAGGCAGCGGTTCATCGCGGAGACCGCCATGATCTCCGCCGAGCCCGGCCAGATCCGGCCCAGATCACTCGTCATCGCCCCCTCCCGACGCTGGAACCCCAGCCCCACGCTGGTGACGACGCTGCTCAAGACGGCCGGCAAGCTGCCGTGGCTGAGACTGACCCCGCTCGACTCGATCAAGCCGGGCGCGACCCAGGTGCCGCGGGCGGGACTCACCTACACCGCCCAGGACCGCAAGCAGGAGCTCGGCGCCAAATACCTCGCCCGCGTCAAGGAGACCGCCGCCAAGGCGCGGCTGACCGGGCTGGTCACGGGCCGGCCCCAGCCGGAGTTCGACGCCGCGGTGCTCCGGCTCAGCTCCTCCGCCTGGCGCGGCGGACAACGGGCCGGGCGTGCCATCGCCAAGCTGGTGGACGACGCGGTCACGGCCAGGATCAACAAGGTGTCGATCACGGGTGCCGGCCCCGACCGCCCGCGCACCCTCGCCGGCCGCGACGGCGACGTGCCGATCAGCGTGAAGAACTCGCTGGACGGCCCGATCTCCCTGTACATCGAGGTCAAGTCCAACAACCCCGAGCTGCTGCAGGTCGCCTACCAGCAGCCCGAACCGCTGCCGATCGGCTCCGGCCAGAGCGGCACGGTGCAGGTGCCCATGACCGCCAGCCCTGCCAGCGGCGACGCCACGGTGACCGTCCAGTTGCTGACCACCGATCGCACGCCCTACGGCGCACCCGTCAAACTGATCGTGCGCACCACCGGCTACACCGGGATCGCGCTGGTCATCGTGGGGGCGGCACTGACGGTCATGCTCGCGGCGGTGGTCACGCGGGTGCTCAGACGCAGATCGCAGCGGCGGACGGCGCGAGCTGCCAGGGCACGGGAAAGTGAGACCGTATGAGCCGCATGCTGCGGGCCAGCGCCATCATGGCGGCGGGCACGATGGTGTCCCGGATCACCGGGTTCGTGCGCACCATGGTGCTGGCCACCGCCATCGGCACCGCGGCCATGGGCGACGCCTACAACGCCGCCTACGCCATCCCCTACAGCATCCTGGACCTGCTGCTGCTCGGCGTGCTGAGCAGCGTCGTGGTGCCGATGGTGGTCCGTGCCCAGCAGCAGGACCCCGACGGCGGGCAGGCCTACGAGCAGCGGCTGCTCACGCTGGCCACGGCCGTGCTGATCGTCGTCGCCGGAGTGGCCGTACTCGCCGCCCCGACGCTGATCGACCTCTACACCGACTGGGACCGGGGCAGCCGGCAGTTCGAGGTGGCGGTGCGGCTGGCCCAGTTCATCCTGCCGCAGCTCGCCTTCTTCGGGGTCGGCGCGGTGGCCGGCGCGATCCTCAACACCCGGGACCGGTTCGGCGCCCCGATGTGGGCACCGGTGGCCAACAACCTGGTGGTCATCGGCGTCCTGGTGGCCTACCACCTGATGGTCAACAACGGCGACGACGTCAACACCGTCACCAACGGCGAGCTCGCCCTGCTCGGCCTGGGCACCACGGCCGGCATCATCGTCCAGGCGACCGTGCTGGTGCTGGCGCTGCGGCGGGTCGGGTTCCGGTTCATCGCCCGGTTCGACCTGCGCAACGCCCGGCTGGGCGAGATGGCCAAGGCCGGCGTCTGGACGATCGGCTACGCGGTCGTCACCCAGCTCGGGTTCATGCTCACCACCAACCTGTCCAGCTCGGCGGGCAACGAGGTGCCTGGTCACGGCATCACGCCGTACACCCTGGCGTTCCAGCTTTTCCAGCTTCCGTACGGCGTCATCGGCGTCTCGGTGATCACGGCCATGCTGCCCAGGATGAGCCGGGCGGTGACCGACGGGCGGTTCGATGACGTACGGAGTGAGTTCAGGTCGAGCGTGCTGCTCATCAGCGCGGTGATGGTGCCGGTGTCGCTGCTGCTCATGGTGCTCGGCCCGGCGATCACCGTGCCGATCTACGCCCATGGCGCCACCTCCGTCGCCGACGCCGTCTACATCGGCAATGTGCTGCAGGTCTACGGGCTGGCGCTGCTGCCGTTCGCGTTCTTCCAGTTGCTGCTGCGGGTCTTCTACAGCTTCGGCGACACCCGTACGCCGGTGTTCGTGGGGGGTGCCGCCACCGCGCTCAACGCGCTGCTGATGGTGCTGTTCTTCAACCTGCTGCCCGCCCGGTACGCGGTGATGGGGCTGGCCTTCGCCTACGCCGTCGCCTACACGCTGGGGGCGGCGGGGGCCTGGATGCTGGCCAGCCGCCGGGTCAACGGCCTGGGAGGCTGGCAGATCGGGGTGGCGCTGACCAGGATGTATCTGGCGGCCCTGCCCACCGCGGTGGTGGCGCTGGTGGCGGTCTGGGCGGTTCAGGAGGCTTTCGGCGGACTCCAGTTCCTCAACTCGCTGATCATCTTGGCCGCGGGCGGCGGATTGGGCATGCTGCTCTACCTGTGGGTCGGCCACAAGGCGCGGATCCCGGAGGTCAACTCGGTCGTTGGGATGGTCGCCGGGCGGGTACGCCGGTAAAGAGCACGGGCCGCATCAGAGATGGGCACTAGCATGGTGACCGACACGCGCGAATGGAAGCAGGAGGGGCGTGGGCGGATCCTCCCGGCATAGCAGGCCTTCGTGGGACATCACCACGCGGGTCGGTCGAGTCATGCGCACGACTGATCAGCCGAGCGGAGCGAGCAAGTGAGCACATCGGCGGTCGAACCCGGCACTCGCCTAGCCGATCGTTTCCGTCTGGAGGACCGGGTCAGCGAGTCCGACGGCGCCACCCACTGGAAGGCCATCGACGAGATCCTGGCCCGCCCTGTCGGCGTGCTGACCTTCTCCCCCGACTTCCCCCGCGTCCAGGAGGTCGTCACGGCCGCCCGGGCCGCGAGCAGGCTCACCGACCCGCGCCTGACCCAGGTGTTCGACGCCGCCCAGGACGACGGGCGCTCTTACGTGGTCAGCGAGTGGGTGACCGGTGACACGCTCGTCGATCTGCTCGCCGCCGGCCCGCTGGAGCCGGAGCGAGCCGCCGGGCTGGTCGCCGAGGCGGCCGAGGCGCTGGCCCACGCCCAGGAGGCCGGTCTGCACCACCTGTGCCTGCGCCCCGAGCACCTGGTGTGGACGACCGGCAACACGGTCAAGGTGCTGGGTGTGGCGGTCGACGCCGCCCTGTCCGGCCTGACCACCGACCAGCCCGCGCTGGACGACGCCGAAGGGCTCGGCCGCCTGCTCTACGCGGGACTGACCGGCCACTGGCCCGGCGATGAGGAGGAGGGCGGGCTGCCCGCCGCCCCCATGATCGACGGGCACTTCTGCACGCCGCGCCAGGTGACCGCGGGCGTGCCGAGTTACCTCGACACCGTCACGATCCGGGCCTGCCTGCCGGAGACGCGCAAGGGGCATGGCGCGCTGACCAGCCCCGCCGAGGTCGCCGAGTCGCTGGCGGGCGTGGCCAGGCCGATGCCGATCCCGATGCCCTACCACCCGGCGCCCTCGGTCACGTCGGCCTCGCACTCCGAGGGGCTCGACACCCCCCAGCGGCCCACGACCGTCCAGCAGCGCCCGCACGTGGTGCACCGGCCCATGCCGCCCGGCGGCAACGGCGGTGGCGGTGGCGGCGTGCTCAACCGGGTGCTGATGACCGTCGTGGTGCTGCTGGTGATCGTGGCCGTCGGTGTCGGCGCCTGGACGATCGGCCGCAGTCTCGGCAACCCGGGCACCCGCGAGGCCGAGCCCACGCCGGACGCCAGCAGCGTGGCGCCGCAGCAGGCCCAGGCGGTCAAACCGGACGAGGCGAGCGGCTTCGACCCCCTTGGCGACAAGGAGGAGAAGGCCGAGCTCGCGGCGCTCACCATCGACGGCAAGCCCAGCACGTTCTGGAAGACCGACAACTACAACAGCGCCGACCTGGGCAATCTCAAGGACGGAGTGGGCCTGCTCCTCGATATGGGCAAGTCCATGCAGATCAGCGACGTGGTCGCTACTCTGGCCGAGGCGCCCGGCGCCAGCGTCGAGCTCAAGGTCGGCGACAAGGCCGATCTTTCGTCACTGAAGACCGTCGCCAAGGCGAAGAGCGCGTCAGGAAAGATCACTTTCAAGCCTGATCAGACGGCAAGTGGCCAGTACGTTTTGATCTGGTTTACGCGTCTCCCGGCAGACGCGGGCAAGTTTCATGGCACCATCTATGAAGTAGTGGTGCACTCTCCAGGATCGGCGTAACCAGGAATCCCTCTTGTGAACTCCCCACCCGACACACCCTCAGCGGAACGGCCGGCGGTCAGCGACGCCGAGCTGCTGACCGCGCACATCGACGGGGATCCACACGCCTTCAGTGAGATCGTCAAGAGACACCGGGACCGGATGTGGGCAGTGGCGCTGCGCACTCTGGGCGACCCCGACGAGGCGGCCGACGCCGTGCAGGACGCCTTCGTCTCCGCCTACCGCAAGGCCGGCACCTTCCGCGGCGAGGCCGCCGTCACCACCTGGCTGCACCGCATCGTCGTCAACGCGTGCCTCGACAGGATGCGCCGCAAGTCCGTGCGTCCCGTGGCCGACGACGAGCTCATCGAAGCCGCCGAGCGGGACACGCCGCTGCCGGACCAGACCATCGAACGCGAGACCTCGATGGAGGTCTCGGCCGCGTTGAAACTGCTTCCTACCGACCAACGAGCCGCTCTCGTGCTCGTCGACATGATGGGGTATTCCGTCGAAGACGCAGCTCAGGTGCTTAGTGTGCCCAGTGGCACCGTGAAGAGCAGGTGCGCGCGGGGACGTGCCAAACTTGCCCCAATTCTTTCGCATCTGCGGAACCGATCGGACTCGGGTCGCGTCTCATCCGCGAAGGGAGACAGAACTTCGTGACGGGTGATACGCACTACGATCTGGACATCCTGGCCGAGTTGGCCGAGGGTCTCCTAGACGTCAGCACGGCCCGCCAGGTGCGCGAGCATCTCGCGATCTGCGACCCCTGCGGGGAGCGTCTGGCAGACCTTGCGGCGGTTCGAGAGGTGCTCGCCGCGACCCCCACACCGGCCATGCCGATGGGTGTCGCACTGCGCATCGACCAGGCGCTGGCCGCCGAGGCGGAGTCTCGGCGGGGAGGAGTGGGTCTCGCGGACGCGCCGGACTGGGACGAGCTCATGCGTGACTCCCCATGGGAGCGGCAGCGGCCACCGGTCGAGGCGCCCGAGCCGGTCCGCCTTGGGGTGGTCGCGACCGATGGCACCATCGTTCCCGCCAAGCGGCGGAGCGCACGGCGAGCGCGGTGGGCGGTGCCTGCCGTGGCGGCCGCCGCGGCCGCCGCCGTGGTCGGCACGGCGGTGCTCTCCAGTGGCCTGCTGGCAGCGGGCGGCGGAGGCGGTGGCAGCACGGTCAGCCCGCCGGTCGCCGCGAGTGAGGTGCCGTCCAAGCAGCAGGAGAGGACGCGCCCCTACGCACTGACCGACAGCGGTTACAACTACAGCGACCAGGAGCTGGACAAGCCGCTGGGGACCTTCCTCGGCGTCGCCCCCATCGTGGCTGGCGGTCCCTCCGAGGGCGACAAGGTGGGCGCCTGTGTGACCAAGGTCTCCAGTCGCACCAAGCTCAACGTCTTCGCCGTCGACCAGGGCCAGTACAACGGCCAGGAGGCCATCGTCATGGCGTCCTGGAAGAGCAAGGCCACCAAGAGGCTCAGGATCGACGTCGTCGACCCGTTCAACTGCAAGAACCTGCGTAAGCCCAGCCTCGGTCGCTGGTAGCCGAAAGCACATGTCAGAGCCCGCTTCGGCGGGCTCTTTCGTGTTGCGGACCGGGTGGGGAATCACGGCGGCCTAGGATCTGTTGACGCCACTGGCAACAGCAGATGAGGAGGCGTGGGAGCGTTGAGCGACGTTCGTAACGTGATCATTATTGGGTCGGGTCCCGCTGGTTACACCGCGGCCGTTTACTCCGCACGCGCCGAGCTGGAGCCGCTGGTCTTCGAGGGATCCGTGACCGCGGGCGGCGCCCTCATGAACACCACTGACGTGGAGAACTTCCCAGGGTTCCCCGACGGGATCATGGGCCCGGACCTGATGGACAATCTCCGCAAGCAGGCCGAGCGGTTCGGCGCCGAGCTGATCGCGGACGACGTCGTCGAGGTCGACCTCAACGCCAACCCCAAGGTCATCAAGACCCACGACAAGACGTACTACGCCAAGTCGGTCATCCTGGCGATGGGTTCCGGCTATCGCGAGCTCGGCCTGCCCAGCGAGAAGCGGCTGTCCGGCCGCGGCGTGTCCTGGTGTGCCACCTGTGACGGATTCTTCTTCCGCAACAAGGACATCGTGGTCGTGGGCGGTGGCGACACCGCGATGGAGGAGGCCACGTTCCTGACCCGATTCGGCCGCATGGTGACCGTCGTGCACCGCCGCGACGAGCTGCGCGCCAGCAAGATCATGCAAGATCGGGCGGTCAACAACGACAAGATCCGGTTCATGTGGGACAGCGAGGTCGTCGACGTGCTGGGCGAAAGCCGCGTCGAGGCCGTCAAGGTGCGCAACGTCAAGAGCGGCGAGGAGTGCGAGCTCGCCACCGACGCGCTGTTCCTGGCCATCGGCCACGATCCCCGCACCGAGCTGGTCAAGGGCCAGATCGATCTCGACGACGAGGGATACGTCAAGGTGGCCGCCCCCACCACGGCGACCAACATCGAGGGTGTGTTCGCCGCCGGCGACGTCGTCGACCACACCTACCGTCAGGCGATCACCGCGGCCGGCACCGGTTGCGCGGCGTCACTCGACTCAGAGCGCTGGCTGGCCAGCAACAACAAGTAAGGAGCCCAACCGTGAAGGCAGTAACCGACGCCACGTTCGAGGCCGACGTCCTCAAGAGCGACAAGCCCGTGCTGGTGGACTTCTGGGCGGAGTGGTGCGGCCCGTGCCGTCAGGTCGCTCCCATCCTTCAGGAGATCGCCAACGAGCACGGCGACAAGCTGGAGATCGTCAAGCTCAACATCGACGAGAACCCGAACGTTCCGCGCGACGCCGGTGTGCTCCAGATCCCCACGCTGAACGTCTACAAGGGTGGAGAGCTCGTCAAGCAGATCATCGGCGCCAAGCCGAAGGCCATGCTGCTGCGCGAGCTTGAGGGCATCATCTAGACGCCCCGCGCCCAACGCAAAGCCCCCTGCGCCTACGCAGGGGGCTTTCGCGGCTCTGTACTGGTTTGTACGGGGCGAAAACGGCTA
The DNA here is from genome assembly GCF_035920485.1 of Nonomuraea glycinis. Taxonomy (GTDB): domain Bacteria; phylum Actinomycetota; class Actinomycetes; order Streptosporangiales; family Streptosporangiaceae; genus Nonomuraea; species Nonomuraea glycinis. The sequence goes on along the minus strand of NZ_CP109166.1, from coordinate 2,910,946 downwards.
TACCGGTCGCAGGGCACGCTCTGGGCTCATCGACCCCAGGAGACGCTCCAGGGCCACCTCCACGTCCTCGCGCCAGGAGACGGCGGTCTTGAGCTCCAAGCGGAGCCGCGGAAAGCGCAAATGTGGACGTACAGTCTTAAAGCCCACAGAAAGCAGATAATCCGCAGGAACCACGCAGCTGGGCTCTTCCCATTTGAGGTCGCCGAACGCTTCGATGGCTTTCACCCCGCGGCGCGTCAGGTCCTTGGCCATGCCCTGAATGAGCATCCGGCCCAGTCCGCCGCCGGTGAACTCCGGGATGATGTGCGCCGTCATCAGCAGCACGGCGTCGGCGCTGACCGGCGAGGTGGGAAAGGCGACCGAGCGCGGGCTGTAGAGAGGCGGGCTGTAGAGCACGAACCCGGCGGGCACGCCGTCGACATAGAGGATCTTGCCGCAGCTCCCCCATTCGAGCAGTGTGCCGGAGATCCACGCCTCCTTCTCCAGGCTCGGATCCCCTGCCTCCACCGATCGCTCTCCGCTGACAGGATCCAGCTCCCAGAAAACGCACTGCCTGCAGCGGCGCGGAAGATCTCCTACGTTGTCCAGGGTTATGTTGACCAACCGGCGCGACAACTACGGCCCCAATCGTTGACCCGGAAAAACCCGCGAAAAACGCGTCCCCACCTGGCATCGTAGCCCAGTGATGGCGCCGCCAGCGGATACCACGACGGTCGAGGCCCGTCACGGGCGACATGTCCGACTAGCGTAATCTGGTATCTCGGATCGATATTCACCTAGGAGGTGGGCCGTGACAGCAGAGCAGGATCACGGTCAAACGCCCGCGACCCAAGGGTCGCGCATCGACGCCTACGTCGATCGGTACGCCGCACGAGCTACCGGGATGGTCGCTTCCGAGATTCGAGCTCTTTTCGCCGTCGCGTCGAGGCCCGAGGTGGTCTCGCTCGCGGGCGGCATGCCGTACGTCAACGCCCTCCCCCTGGACCTGGTCGGCCAGCTGGTCTCCGACCTGGTGACCAGGCGCGGTCCTGTCGCGTTGCAGTACGGCTCCGGCCAGGGCGACCCGCACCTGCGCGAGCAGATCTGCGACGTCATGCGCCTGGAGGGCATCCATGCCGGGGCTGACGACGTGGTCGTCACCGTGGGCTCCCAGCAGGCGCTGGACCTGATCACCCGGATCTTCATCGACCCGGGTGACGTGGTTCTGGCGGAAGGCCCCTCGTACGTGGGCGCCCTCGGCACATTCGCCGCATACCAGGCCAAAGTGGTGCATATTGCCATGGATGATCAGGGCATTGTGCCCGAATCCCTGGCGCAGACCATCTACGCCCTGGAGACCGCAGGCGCTCCCATCAAGTTCCTGTACACGATCCCCACCTTCCAGAATCCCAGCGGCGTCACCCTCAACATGGCCCGGCGGCAGCAGGTCCTCGACATCTGCCAGCGCGCCGGGATCCTCATCGTCGAGGACAACCCGTACGGACTCCTCGGCTTCGACGCCGAGCCCATGCGCGCCCTGCGCGCCGACAACGCCGACGGCGTCGTCTACCTCGGATCGTTCTCCAAGACGCTGGCCCCCGGCTTCCGGGTCGGCTGGGCGCTGGCCCCGCACGCCATCCGCGACAAGCTCGTCCTCGCCATGGAATCGGCCGTGCTGTCGCACTCCACCTTCACCCAGCTCGCCGTCGGCGAATATCTGGCCTCCCAGCCATGGCAGGAGCAGATCAAGACGTTCAAGGAGCTTTACCGTGAGCGCCGCGACGCCCTGCTCGGCGCCCTCGAAGCGCTGATGCCGCCCGAAGTCACCTGGACGCGACCCGGCGGCGGGTTCTTCGTGTGGGCGCAACTGCCCGAGGGCCTCGACTCCAAGGCCATCCTGCCGAGGGCCGTCGCGGAACGCGTCGCGTTCGTCCCCGGCACCGGGTTCTACTCCGACGGCAGCGGGGCACGGCACATGCGGCTGTCGTTCTGCTATCCCGAGCCCGACCGCATCCGCGAAGGAGTCCGGCGGCTGGCCGGCGTCATCGAACAGGAAATCCAGCTACGGGACACCTTCGGCACCGGCTCCACCCGCGGGCACGTCGGCGTCGACACTCCAGGACCGGACCTGGCCTGACTTTCAGCGACAAGTACGGCCGGCGTCACGGATGGCGCCGGCCGTACTCCATGTCACGGCGAAGTGCCCACCCGCTGCCGAGCCACTCGCAGCCGCGAAAGCACCCGCCGCACCCGATTCGCCCCCCGACGCCGGTACGGTGGGACAGCGTGCGATCAGCGGAGGAGAAGTGATGAGCGATCTGGGCCACGTGCTCGTGCTGGCAGGAGGACTCTCCTACGAGCGGGAGGTGTCCCTGCGCTCCGGTCGCCGGGTGAGTGAGGTGCTGCGGGCCGCGGGCGTCGACGTCGAAGCCCGTGACACCGACGCCTCCCTCGTGCCGTCCATCCTGGCCGACCGGCCGGACGCGGTCTTCGTCACGCTGCACGGAGGCGCGGGCGAGGACGGCGCGATCCGCTCGATCCTGGAGCTGCTCAACGTCGCGTACGTGGGCGCCGACCCCGACGCGTGCCGGGTCGCCTTCGACAAGCCCACCGCCAAGGCCGTCGTACGCTCGGTCGGTCTGCGCACCCCTGCCTCCGTCACGCTTCCCAAGGAGACCTTCCACGACCTCGGCGCCACAGCTGTCCTCGGCCGCATCGTGGAGCGACTCGGCCTCCCCCTCTTCGTCAAGCCCGCCCGAGGCGGCTCCGCCTTGGGCGCCTCCATGGTCCGCACCGCGGAGGAGCTCCCGGCCGCCATGGTCGGCTGCTTCGCCTACGGCGACACGGCCCTCATCGAGCGCTACATCGAAGGCATAGAGGTGGCCGTCTCGGTCGTCGACCTCGGCGACGGGCCCATCGCCCTGCCCGCCGTGGAAATCGTCCCTGACGAAGGGGTGTACGACTACGCTGCCCGCTACACGGCCGGGCATACCGAGTTCTTCGCCCCGGCCCGCCTGTCTGCCGCGGCGGCCGCCGCTTGCGCCGAGGCCGCCGTCACCGCTCACACCGCTCTCGGGTTGCGCGACATCTCCCGTACCGACCTCATCGTGGACGCCTCGGACCAGCCGTACTTCCTCGAGGTGAACGTGGCTCCGGGGATGACGGAGACGTCGCTGCTGCCGATGGCGGCGGAGGCGGCGGGGCAGGACCTCGGCGAGCTCTGCCGCACCCTCCTCCAGATCGCCGCCGCCCGACCTCGCTCGTAACCCAATCCTTCGTCACCCGTGCCACAGCTCCACGGGGTCGGGTCCACGCGGTCGGCTCCACGCGGTCGGCTCCACGCAGTCGGCTCCACGCGGTCGGCTCCACTTGGTCGGCTCCACGGGGTCGGGTCCACGCGGTCGGCTCCACGCAGTCGGGTCCACGCGATCGGCTCCACTTGCTCAGCTCTATCGCTGCGGTGGCTCCACCACTGCGGAGGCTCGACCGCTGCGCGGGCTCCGTTCGGGAGCCGGGTATGTCGGCGGGCGATGGCCGTCCCGACGGGCGATGGCCGTACCAACGACCCGCCCTGGAGAGCCCGTGCAGGGCTGGCGGCTTGTGGCGACCACCTCGACATCCGGCGGCGATAGCTAACCTGGCCAGGTGATGATCTCTCCTAAGAGCTTCGCCAGCGACAATCACGCCGGCGTGCATCCGGCCATATTCGAAGCCATGGCGGCAGCCAACCACGACGACGCGCCCGCCTACGGCGACGACGCCTGGACGTCGACGTTCGAGCGTCAGATCAAGGAAGCGTTCGGGCCTCAGGCTGAAGGATTCGCCGTCCTCAACGGCGCCGGCGCCAACATGGTCGGCTTGCCCCTGATGCTCGGCCGGTACGACGCCATCATCTGCGCTGACACCGCTCACATCGCCACGCACGAAACAGGTGCGGCGGAGCGACTTCTTGGCGTGAAGCTCATCACGGTGCCGACCCCGGACGGCAAGCTCCGCCCGGCGGACATCACCGGGCAGGCGCACAAGCTGGGCAGCCACCACGAGCCGCAACCCCGCGCGGTCTCCATCTCACAGGTGACCGAACTGGGCACCTGCTACACCCCCGCCGAGATCACCGAGCTGTCGGAAGCGGCCCACGCGGCGGGCATGCGTCTCCACATGGACGGCGCCAGACTCGCCAACGCCGCGGCCCACCTGGACTGCGGCCTGGACGCCATCACCACAGCGGCCGGCGTGGACGTCTTCAGCTTCGGCGGAACCAAGAACGGCGCTCTGGCAGCCGAGGCCGTAGTAGTCCTGGACCCATCCCTAAACCGGTCCATCCCCTACCTCCGCCGTCAGTCCCTCCAACTGGCCTCCAAAATGCGCTTCATCTCAGCCCAGCTCTCAGCTCTCCTGACAGACGACCTGTGGCACCAGAACGCCGCCCACGCCAACGCCATGGCCACCCGCCTGGCGGACGGCCTATCGAGCGCCCCCGGCATCACCCTCGCCTACCCAGTCCAATCCAACGCCGTATTCGCCACCGTGCCCGCCCACGTAGCGACCACCCTGCGCAGCCGCTACCTCTTCCACCACTGGGACGAAGCCGCCGGCATAGTCCGCTGGATGACCGCCTTCAACACCACCCCAGAACAGATAGACGACTTCCTCAACGCCATCCACACAGCCGCCACCCCCTAACCCCCCCGATCCCATGTTCCACGTGAAACCTCCCCTCGCCTCCACTCGCCGGGAGAGCGGGTAGTCGTGCGCCGGTGGAGCGTCGGGCCGGAACTGCGACGGCTCGGCGTCTTCTTCCACCTAGAAACACCTACGCACGACAGGGCCACGCACGTACAACCCCTTGGGTACCCCCGCCCTCCGCTTCGTCTTCCCCTTGAACAGAGCGGCGTGACGCCTGAACCATCACCCCGATAACCAACGATGGCGCCCGCGTCTCAACCGCTGCGCCCCAACGACACTTTCCCGCTGCTCCATCTCGCCCCGCCCCATCTGCCCTGCCGCACCCCGCATGAGACAGGCAGAGGTGACCGCGACGCCCAGCGCATCGCCGGGCACGTTTCTCTTCTCGTGCCTGATCCCCCCGCCCGACCACCTCTCTCAGCCCTCGGCACCCCAGCCCTGAACGCGCGTTTCACGTGAAACCAAAACCGGCTCCGCCGGAACCTTCCAGGGTCGCGGGAACCTTCCCAGCCCCTCTTCGCAAGCGCGGGGTAGCAGGGGCGCCCCTCACAGCAGTCCCACGAGGAGAGCCGAGACCGACCGAGTTGGACATGGCAATTGCAGTCATGAACCTCTCGGGACCGTCGGGTGATCGGAACGACCGGCCAAGCCGAGAGGGCATGCTTCCCGGGTGTCCCCCACGCCCACGCCCGTGGTCGGCGTAGTCGTCGCGGTCATCGAGTACACGCGTCCCAGACGCGGAGGGATCTCCCGTCAACTCCCGGCCCGATAGATGTCGATGCCTCGACCTACGCTGCTGACAGCGTGCAGTCGGCAATGTTTCACGTGAAACGCGTCCCGGCGTCGGGGCGTGCCGGCGTCGGGGCGTCGGGGCGTCGGGGTTCGCGTTGTGCCCTTGTTGCTACTTACTCGATGGGTGTCGGAACGCTTCTGTTGAGTCCTTGGCTGCTGTCCTTGCCGTAAGGCGCTTCACGGTAGGGAGAAGCGGCATCCGCGTAGGAGCCTTCGCTCTGTTGTCCGCCTTCATAGGGGTGCCACCGATTCTCACGTCTCACGCCATAGCAAGGCATGCCCGTATGGAACTGGGCGATACGGAGCTGCCCTCGGGGCAATGCGGGCAACGCTAGTCGCGCGTCGTACACCGAGCATGCCCCGTGACGTCTATCACCACGGGCGCAGCCGTCGCGGACTTCTCGGTCATCGCGTGCACGCTCACCCAAGCAAAGTCCGCATCCGAAGTTGCGGCGGGATGTTCTGGAGGCGTGTTGCTCCGGCGTGACGTCGAGGTGCCGTTGGTCGACTGATGCCTGTGGTCTGTGGTCTGTGGTCTGTGGTCTGTGGTGGCAGGCGGCATGCCACCGGTCGGCGTGGGGTTGGTCTTCGCCCCAGTACAGGTCCTCCCCCTAATAGCAGGGTGAGGGAATCTCGACGCATGCGCGAACGGGTTGAGAGGTCGGCTTCAGAGCGCCTGAGCGCCCGAACGCCCGGACGCTGAGGTCCTGAAGTGAAGGGCTGAGATGCTGAGATGCCGAGGCGCTGGGGCGCTGGAGCGCTAAGGCGCTAAGGCGCTGGGGTGTTCGGGGTGTTCGGGGTGTTCGGGGTGAGGGTTGGTCTCGGGGTGTCTTTGATTGAGGCGCCTCGGCGCTTGGGCAAGGAGCCTTGGCGCCTGGCGAGTGGAGTTGAGACGTCGGCCTGAGAGCGCCCGGCAGCTAAGGGCTCGGGATGGGGGCCAACCACGGGGTGCCTGGGGTCCCGGTTGAAAAGTCTCGGTGCCTGGATAAATGGCCCTGGTCGCGTGGGCGCGGGTTGAGGCGTTGGCCTCAACCCGCCCGGGCAGCTGATCGCCTGGACCTTTGGGAACGCGGGTAAGGGGCTTCGGCACCTGGGCGCGCGGATCGAGGAGTCGGCTTCAGGGTGCGCGGATTGAGGGGGTGGCTTCAGGGTGCGCGGAACAAGGGGGTGGCTTCAGGGTGGCGGCGCGTCTGGATCTTTGGGTGCCTGGCAGTTGGCGCCCAGGGTAAGGGTTGGCCTTGGGACGCCTGGGGGTTTGGGGTTGGAGGCTTCTTGGTTGGGATGGCGTCGGAGCTGCCTGGGGCGCGGTTTGGGGTGAGGGTGGTGGGTGGGAGGTTCGCCGTCGGCCTGGGTGGGATTCCTCGGGCGTTGGGAGCCGCTACGAGGTGGGGTGGTGTTTCACGTGAAACGAAGGGGGTTAGTCTTCGGCTTCGCGCATGACACTCGCGGCGTTTGGGGCCATGGTGCCGATGATGCGCTCAAGGTCGTCGATGGTTGCGAACTCTACGACGATGCGGCCCTTGCGGCGGCCGAGGTCGACCTTGACCTTGGTTTCGAAGTGGTCTGAGAGGCGGTCGGCGAGGGTCGTCAGGCTTGGGTCTGCGGGCTTGGCGGGCTGACGCTCTCGGGTGGGCTTCTGGGGTGCGGCTCCAGCGCTGCCCAGGGCGACGATCTCCTCCACTGCCCGAACCGAGAGAAGCTCGGCAACGATGCGCGAAGCCAGATGGATCTGCTCCTCGGGGCTGTCGAGGCCGAGGAGGGCACGGGCGTGGCCGGCGGAGATAGTCTTCGCGGCGACCTTCAGCTGCACCTCGGGCGGGGAGTTGAGCAGGCGCAGAGTGTTGGTGATGTGGGAGCGGGAGCGGCCGATCCTCTGGGCGAGCTGGTCGTGAGTTGCCTGGAAGTCGTCCAGGAGCTGCCGGTAGGCGGCCGCCTCCTCCAGCGGGTTGAGCTCCTCGCGCTGAAGGTTCTCAATCAGGGCATCCCGTAGGAGGTCGGTGTCCTGGGTGTTCCGAACGATCGCCGGCACCGGGTCCAGGCCCACCAGCTTGCAGGCGCGCCAGCGACGCTCCCCCATGATGAGCTCATAGCGGCCGCCCCCGACCGAGCGCACGACGATCGGCTGCAGCAGTCCGACTTCACGAATGGAGGCCGCCAACTCATCCAGGCGCTCGCCATCGAAGATCTCGCGCGGCTGACGCGGGTTGGGCACGATCGCGGCTAGGTCTATCTCCCGGAAGTACGCTCCGGCAATCGGCTTCGGACCGGTCTCGTTCGTCGACCCGGTCGGGTCAACCGTCCCCGTCCCGTCAACGATGGGACCGGTCGGGATGAGCGCCCCCAGCCCCTTGCCCAATCCCCGCCGCACCTGGCTCACTACGTCTCCTCATCCGCCCGGGCTGATTCCGGTCTATCCAGGGAAGGTTACCGTTGCTAACCCGACCCGGCGCCTTCGCGCCACACACCGTCCCACCGGATTTACACCACCATGCCCTGAACACCCTCATTGCCTTCGCTCCCGGCGAAGCAGAGACGCCTTACACCGGAGACCGGCTGGCGCACCAGGCCTCACGCCCGGAGCTCACGCACGGAGCTCACGGACGGGGCTCACGGACGGGGCTCACGGACGGGGCTCACGGACGGGGCTCACGGACGGGGCTCACGGACGGGGCTCACCGCACCAGCAGCGGCTCTTCTGCGCGCGTGGACCCGTACACCTCTGAGCTGTACGGAAGCCGTACACGCAGACGACGGAAGCGTACGCACAGCGGACGGAAGCTGTACGCGCAGACGACGGAAGCGTATGCACAGCGGACGGAAGCCGTACGCGCAGACGTGAACGTGCGGCCGTGGGGGCGCGCTGGTGGAGGGCGGCTAGACCACTGCTCGGTGGGCGATCTCGCGGGCCGCGTCCATGTAGGCCATTGCTCCGCTGGAGCCGGGGTCGTAGGTCATGACGGACTGGCCGTAGCTGGGGGCCTCCGAGAGGCGGACACTGCGGGGGATCACCGTTCTGAGGACCGTGTCGCCGAAGTGGGCTCGGACCTCGTCCGCCACCTGTGAAGCGAGCCGGGTGCGGCCGTCGTACATGGTGAGGACGATGGTGGACAGGCGGAGGGTGGGGTTGAGGTGGGCCTTGATGAGGTCGACGTTGCGGAGGAGCTGGCCGAGGCCCTCCAGGGCGTAGTACTCGCACTGGATCGGGATCATGACCTCATCCGCGGCGACCAGGGCGTTGACCGTGAGGAGGCCGAGCGACGGCGGGCAGTCGATGATGATGTAGTCGAAGTCGATGCCCTCGTAGGCGGCCAGGGCGCGGCGGAGGCGGGCCTCGCGGGCGACCAGGGAGACGAGCTCGATCTCGGCGCCGGCCAGGTCGATGGTGGCGGGGGCGCAGTAGAGGTTGGGCATCTCGGGGACCTGCTTGATGATGTCCGCCAAGGGCAGGTCGTCGACCAGCACCTGATAGACGTCAGGGATGTCACCGCGGTGCTCGGTCGCCAGCGCTGTGGAGGCGTTGCCCTGCGGGTCGAGGTCCACCACGAGGACGCGTTCGCCGTTCATGGAGAGGGCGGCGGCGATGTTGACGGACGTCGTGGTCTTGCCGACGCCGCCCTTCTGGTTCGCCACGGCGATCACCCGGCACCTGGCGGGTTTTGGCCATGAGCCGTCAGCCCGGTCAGGAGCGTCACCCTCCTGCGCCGGCAACTGCGCGGCGGGTGTTTCACGTGAAACCACTGAGTTGAGCGCCTCTCGTACCAACGGCGAATCACCTGGGTTCAGGGGGGTCTGGGTCACGTTGGTAATCCTTTCAACCCGTGGCATTTCAGTGCCGGGAATTTGCTGTCGCGACACGCCCTTTTCGGGCCAGCCAACCCCAGTGGGACTTTCGGACAGATGGCTGCCCGGCCAGCCAAGACCGCTATAAGCGACTGGCACGACCGTCACCTCCTTCGTCGGCGCCTACCTTGCTCTGGCGCGCGACCCGATATCACCCGAACCAATGTTGCAGGCGGCTCGACCTTACCGTGCCCGACGGTCACAAGCTCGGCCGTTGTCGCCCCGCTGGCTCGCAATTGGGGCTCCGCCTCGGCGAGTTCTTCCGCCGCTCGCTCCCCCTTCATCGCGATCAGCTCGCCACCTTCGCGCAGCAGCGGCATCGCCCACTTCAGGAGTCGGTCTAGCGGAGCGACCGCGCGGGCGCTGGCCACGTCGAACACCCGCTTGCCCGCGAGCTCCTCCGCCCGCCCGCGCAGCACCTCGACGTTCTGCAGTTTGAGCGCTTCGACGCACTCCTCCAGGAAGACGGTACGGCGCAGCAACGGCTCCAGCAGGGTGACCGTGATGTCCTGCCGGACGATCGCCAGGACAATTCCGGGCAGACCGGCACCCGAGCCGATGTCGACCAGGCGCACACCCTCGGGGATGGCCTCGGCCACGACGGCGCAGTTGAGCAGGTGGCGGTCCCAGATGCGCGGCACCTCGCGCGGGCCCAGCAGCCCGCGCACCACTCCGGGTCCGGCCAGCAGCTCGGCGAACGCCTCTGCCCGATCCCAGGCTTCGCCGGCGAAGACGTCTCGCGCGATGTCCGGCGGCGGCGGTAGCTCTTCGCTCACTGCTTGGTGGCCCTTTCTGAGGGATGAGTGGTGATGGTGTCTACCCAAGGCTAAGCGGGCGATCACTGTTGAAGACTAGCGGGCCGCCCTGAACGGAGCCTCCGCGTGCACCCACGTTGGAGCGCCTTTCCGACATGAGGAAAAGCGGAAGATCAGCAGGACAATGACCCAATCCATCAACTCGACCGGGCAAGTCGGGTACGCAAGCCGGTCCACAATGCACGGGCTCGCGCCGTACAAGCATCTGAGACGGAAACGGCCGTCAGCTGCCTGTAGGGCGGGCTGACGGCCGGTCGTGAGGAGGTGCGGGTCAGGCGGGCAGGACCACCACGTAGCGGTGGGGCTCCTCGCCCTCCGACTCGCTGGTGAGCCCGGCAGCGGCCACCGCGTCGTGCACGATCTTGCGTTCGAAGGGAGTCATCGGCTGGAGCGCCTTGGGCTCGCCCTGGTCCCGGACCTGGGCGGCGATCTCGGTGCCGAGCTTGGTGAGCTCCGCGCGGCGGCGCTCGCGGTAGCCGGCGACGTCGAGCATCAGCCGGGACCGCTCCCCCGTCTGCCGGTGAACGGCCAGCCGGGTCAGCTCCTGAAGTGCCTCCAGGACCTCGCCCGAAGGCCCGACCAGCTCGTTGCCCTTGAGCCCGACGACGGAGACCAGCGCGCGGTCGCCTTCGACGTCCATATCGATGTCACCGTCGATGTCGGCGATGTCGAGAAGGCCTTCGACGTAGTCCGCCGCGATCTCGCCTTCCTGCTCGAGCACGCTGAGATCAGGAGCCTTCTCCTGCTCGGCCTCGGTCATGGCCGGCCTCTCCTTCGTATTCACGACTTCTTGCTGCCGGTGCGCTTGCTACGTGGCTGGCGGCTCGGCTGGTTCCTGACGATCTTAGGCTCAGGAGGTGGCGGGGGAGCCTCCTCCACCACCGCATCCGTCTTGCGAATCTTCGCGAGCAGGCTCGGCTTGGGCTTCACCGGAACGACGTTGCCCTTGGCGTCGAACTCCGGCATCGGGTTGCGGCTGTAGAACCAGTGCTGCTGGCCGAGCGTCCACAGGTTGGTGGTCACCCAGTACATGATCAGGCCGAGCGGGAAGTTCAGGCTGAAGAAGGCGAACAGCGGGGAGATCCACATCAGGATCTTCTGCTGCTGGGCCATCGGGTTGTCCGGCATCTGGGCCATGGACCGCGTGACGCTCTGCCGGACGGTGAGGAACGTGGTCAGCGAGCTGATCGCCACGAAGATGCCGAGCACGATCTTGGTCTGGATGACCGTGGCGTTCAGGGCGACGATGTCCTCGCTGGACATGAAGAAGTTCGCGGGCAGCGGCGCACCGAAGATGTGCGCGGCTCGGGCGCTCCTGACGAGCTCTTCCGTCATGCCGTAGACCGCGCGGCCGTTGGCCATGGCCTGGAGCACGGTGAACATCGAGATGAAGATGGGGAACTGCGCCACGACGGGGAGGCAGCCCCCGAGCGGGTTGGCGCCCGCCCCCTGGTACAGCGCCATGACCTCCTGGTTCATGCGCTGCTTGTCGTTCTTGTGACGCTTACGGAGCTCAGCCACCTTGGGGGCGAGCTCCTGCATCTTCTTCGACGACCTCATCTGCTTGAGGAAGAGGGGGAAGATGAGGATCCGCATGATCACGGTCAGCGTGACGATGGTCAGCATCCATGTCAGGCCGCTGTCCGGGTTAAGGACTGTGCTGTAACCCGTATGGATCCAGGTGATGACGAAGGCTACGGCTTCATAGAGCCAGCTCAGCCAGGACAGCTCCACCGAGCTATCTCCCTTGCATTTCGTGGGACCGAACCGGGCGTGGGGGCACCGGGTCTATACCGCCGGGATGGAATGGGTGGCAACGCCCGATACGCCGGACAGTCAACCATGTGCCGCGCAATGCTCCGTGTACGGAGATCGCCTCAAGTCCGTATGCGCTGCACGAGGGGTAGAAACGGCAGCGCGGACCGAGCATCGGGCTGATGAACGCCCGGTAGAACCGGATGGGGACGATCAGCACCCGAGCGCCAAGGCTCGGAGTCCCGTGCGGCTGCTCCGTCATCTCTGTCCATCCATCGAGGACTCACGCCGCCTGAGCAATCGATCCAATGCGAGGTCGAGCTCGGCGGCAAGCTGGTCGCATCGCGCAGACGCGGCCGGTGGATTGGCGCGTACCACCAGCAGGCTACCTCTCGGAAGGCGGTCGAGACGGTCCCGCATCAGGTGTCGGAGCCGCCGCTTGACCTTGTTACGCACCACCGCGCCTCCGACGGCCCGGCTCACCACGAAACCCACCAGAGGCGTCCCTTCCCCGGAAATACCGAGATGGACGACCAGGGTGGGACGACCTGCGCGCTTTCCGCGCTTGATCGCGGCCTTGAACTCGTCCCCGCGCCGCATGCGGGAATGACGGGCTAGCACCATATACGCCTATCGCCCGCCGGTGGACTGCACCGGCGGGCGGACTATCGGACGACTCGGGGCGATCAGGCCGACAGCTTCTCGCGGCCCTTACGGCGACGAGCGGCGAGGATGGCGCGACCGGCCCGGGTGCGCATCCGCAGCCGGAAGCCGTGGGTCTTCGCGCGGCGACGGTTGTTCGGCTGGAAAGTACGCTTGCTCACGGGTGGGCTCCAGGCTTGAAGGTGCGCACGAGGCGCTGAACACACATGGCCGGCCTGTCTGAAATGCGAGGGCACGCGAAATAGCCGTCGCGTGACAAGCCGACCGTCGTACGTTACGGGTGAAGAGCGTCTCAGGTCAAACCGAAAACGGTTATCCACGTATCCACAGGGGGCTTGTCCACCGCCCGGCTCATGTCCACAGCATGTGCACTCACGTACCACTAGGCTGTGGACAACGTCTTGAACACAGCTGTGCACATAGATACTGTCGGCCCTTCCAGACGCGCCATCAGGCTGTGCACAACTTGTGGATCTCCTGTGGAGACGCTGGGTATTCGACCCGGGCGCGATGCTGTGGACGACGGGGACTGATCACTACGCGGGCGGCCCCCGTATGTGGATAACAATCGCGGGGGGCCGCGACAGGAAGGAGGGGGAGCCACACCATGAACGGTGTCGACCTCGGCGCGGTATGGAAGAGGGCCCTGACCAACTTCCTCAACGAGAACGTGCCCGCACAGCAGCGCACCTGGCTCTCCATGGTCCGTCCGATCGCCCTGGCGGATGACACGATCGTGCTGGGCGTGCCGAACGACTTCCTCAAGGACCTCATCGAGCGCAAACTGCGCCCGCTCGTGGCGCACGCGCTGTCCCAGGAGCTCGGCCGGGCCATGCGGCTGGCCGTGATGATCGATACGACGGCGCCCGAACAGCCGATGCAATCGATGCAGGAACATCATCCACAGCCTGGGGGTCAAAGTTATCCCCAGAGCCAGGACCAACAGCCACGTTATACACACGGTGCGCAACCCCAGCACTACCAGGCTTCGGAGCCACCGCAGTTCTATTCTCCACAGCCTGACCAGGGGCCGTCATCCACCGACTATCCACAGCCGACGTTCTCGTTCGATCAGGCTCAGCCGTACACACCGCCTGTGCAGAAGGAGCCGGAGCCGGCGCCGAACAGGTGGGAAGCCAAGAGCAACAAGCCCAGCGAACCGGCCAGGCTGAACCAGAAGTACACCTTTGAGACCTTCGTCATCGGCGCCAGCAACCGCTTCGCGCACGCCGCGGCCGTGGCCGTCGCCGAATCCCCCGCGAAGGCGTACAACCCGCTGTTCATCTACGGCGACTCCGGCCTGGGCAAGACCCACCTGCTGCACGCCATCGGGCACTACGCGCAGAGCCTGTACGACGGCGCGCGGGTGCGGTACGTCAGCTCCGAGGAGTTCACCAACGACTTCATCAACAGCATCCGCGACCACAAGGCCGACGGCTTTCGCGGACGCTATCGAGCCATCGACATCCTGCTTGTGGACGACATCCAGTTCCTGGAGGGCAAGGAGCAGACGCAGGAGGAGTTCTTCCACACCTTCAACACGCTCCACAACGCCAACAAGCAGATCGTCATCTCCAGCGACCGGGCGCCCAAGCAGCTGATCACGCTGGAGGACCGGCTGCGCAACCGGTTCGAGTGGGGGCTGATCACCGATGTGCAGCCGCCCGAGCTGGAGACGCGGATCGCCATCCTGCGGAAGAAGGCCATCCAGGAGGGCCTGGCCGCGCCGCCCGAGGTGCTGGAGTACATCGCGAGCCGGATCTCCACCAACATCCGTGAACTCGAGGGCGCGCTGATCAGGGTCACCGCGTTCGCCAGCCTCAATCGCCAGGGTGTGGATCTCCAGCTGGCCGAGGTGGTGCTGAAGGATCTGATCACCTCCGAATCCGGGCCGGAGATAACGATCGCCACGATCATGCACAAGACCGCCGAATACTTCGGGATCAGCATCGACGACCTCTGCGGCAGCTCGCGCAGCAGGGCCCTGGTGAACGCCAGGCAGATCGCGATGTACCTGGCTCGGGAGCTGACGGAGCTGTCGCTGCCCAAGATCGGCCAGCAGTTCGGTGGCCGCGATCACACCACCGTCATGCACGCCGAGCGCAAGATCCGCTCGCTCATCGCGGAGCGACGGTCGATGTACAACCAGGTCAACGAGCTGACAATGCGCATCAAACAGACGTCCCGCGGGTCCTAGCCGTCATGCACAGCCTGTGGATAACACTGTGGATCAGGGAAAACGCGCGAACGGCCCGTCCGTACGCCCCGCATTGCCCGGAAAAATTCCGCACAGCGCTTGGGGATAACCCTGGGGACATCCTGAGGAGAACCTGGGGACTACCGGTGGACGACTTGGGGACGGCCTGTGCACAGTCTTTTGGAGGCCGTTCGCGGGACCGTTTTGTCCGTGGACAACCTGGGGACAGGCAGTGGATGACCGGTGGATGAACACCCCCTGATCTGGGGATGGCCTGTGTGCAACGAAGCGTCGTCCCCAGCCGCCGGAGTTACCCCCAGGCGTCACCCACAACTGCAGTGGATGAAAACAGGGCCGTTGACCAGGGCAGACGCGGGTTGTCCACAGTATCCACCGCCCCTACTGTGATGACTTCACTTATCTCTTAAGAAGAAACTCAAGACCCATAGAGGGGTTCTCCCGGATCGAGGGTGCGGGAGACGCGACACTTGAATCAACGACGATCCAGGAGGCTGATGACCGTGATGTTCCGAATCGAGCGAGACGTCCTCGCTGAGGCGGTGGCATGGACGGCACGCAGTCTGCCCGCACGGCCATCGGTGCCCGTTCTCGCCGGCATGCGCCTCGAGGTCACCGAGGATCAGCGGCTGAAGCTGTCCGGCTTCGACTACGAGGTCTCCGCCGAGGTGACGCTGGAGCTCCACACCGGTGAGCAGGGGGTCGTCCTGGTCTCGGGCAAGCTGCTCGCCGAGATCACCCGCGCTCTTCCCGCACAGCCTGTGGACTTCGTCGTCGAAGGCGCCAAGGCCGTCGTGACCTGTGGCAGCGCCCGCTTCACCCTGCTCACCATGCCTGTGGAGGACTACCCCTCGCTCCCGGTCATGCCACCGGCCGCCGGGCGGGTCGGCAGCGACACCTTCGCCTCCGCCGTCGGCCAGGTCGCCGTCGCCGCCGGGCGGGACGACACGCTGCCCATGCTCACCGGCGTGCGGATGGAGATCGAGGGCGACCTGGTGACGCTCGCCGCGACCGACCGCTACCGGCTGGCCGTGCGTGAGCTCAAGTGGCAGCCGGACCAGCCGGACTTCTCCGCCATCGCGATGATCCCCGGCAAGACGCTCGCCGACACGGCCAAGGCTCTCGGCGGGAGCGGCGCCGAGGTGGAGATCGCACTCAGCGCGGCCGGCGGCACCGGCGAGGGCATGATCGGCTTCTCCAGCGCCGGGCGCCGGACCACCACGCGCCTGCTGGACCCCGAGTTCCCCAAGTACCGCTCGCTGCTGCCCACCGAGTTCTCCGCGAAGGCGGATCTGTCCACAGCCTCGTTCGTCGAAGCCGTCAAGCGCGTGGCCCTGGTGGCCGAGCGCAACACGCCGGTGCGACTGGCGTTCAAGAGCGGCGAGGTCGTGCTCGAAGCCGGCAGCGGCGACGAGGCGCAGGCCGTCGAGGCGCTGCCTGTGGACTACGAGGGCGACGAGATGAACATCGCCTTCAACCACCAGTTCCTGCTGGAAGGGCTCGGTGCCATCGACTCCGACATCGCCCGCCTGCAGATGACCACGTCCACCAAGCCCGCCATCCTCACCGGCGGCAAGCCTGTGGATGACGTGGGCGCTCCCGACTACCGTTACCTGATCATGCCCATCCGCCTGTCCAGCTGAGAACGTCATCGGGGATGATGGAGGCCTGACGAGGGGGTTGGACTACATGCAGATCGGCATGGTCGGACTGGGCAAAATGGGTGGCAACATGGCCGAGCGGCTGCGCCGCGGCGGTCATGAGGTGGTCGGTTACGACCACGATCCCGAGGTCAGCGACGTCGGCAGCCTCAAGGAGCTGGCCGAGCGGCTGCAGGCGCCCCGGGCCGTCTGGGTGATGGTGCCCGCCGGCAAGCCCACCCAGCAGACGATCGACCGGCTGGGCGAGTTGCTGTCCGAAGGCGACGTGGTCGTCGACGGCGGGAACTCCCACTACGTCGACGACCAGAAGCACGCCGCCGAGCTGGCCGGCAAGGGCGTCAGGTTCGTCGACTGCGGGGTCAGCGGCGGCGTCTGGGGGCTCGAGAACGGCTACGCGCTCATGGTCGGCGGGGAGCAGGCCGACGTCCAGCACCTCATGCCGATCTTCGAGACGCTCAAGCCGGAGGGCGAGGACGGCTTCGTTCACGCGGGAGACGTCGGCGCCGGGCACTTCGCCAAGATGGTCCACAACGGCATCGAGTACGGCATGATGCAGGCCTTCGCCGAGGGGTGGGAGCTGCTGGAGGCCTCCGACGTCGTCAAGGACGTCAGGGGCTCGTTCAGCAGCTGGCGCACCGGCACCGTGATCCGCTCCTGGCTGCTCGACCTGCTGGTGCGGGCGCTGGACGACGACGAGAAGCTGGCGGAGCTGCGGGGTTACGCACAGGACTCCGGCGAGGGCCGGTGGACGGTCCAGGCGGCTGTGGATCACGCCGTCCCGCTGCCCGTGATCACCGCCGCCCTCTACGCCAGGTTCGCCTCGCGGCAGGACGACCCGCCGGCGATGAAGGTGGTCGCGGCGCTGCGCAACCAGTTCGGCGGCCACGCGACCACCTCCGCCGAAGGATCTGTGGAAAAGGGCGCCGACGCGCCGGGGGCGGACGTCCGTCCACCGCGCGAAGCGGAGTGACGCGGGTTTTCCACAGGGTGTGCGCCGGTTGCCCCAGTGGCGCTCGGGGCGCACTAACCTTCGTGGGGTGCACGTCGCCCACCTCTCGCTGACCGACTTCCGGTCCTACGCATCCGTGGAGCTCGGCCTGGAGCCGGGCGTCACGGCCTTCGTGGGCCCCAACGGCCAGGGCAAGACCAACCTGGTCGAGGCCATCGGCTACGTGGCGACGCACTCCAGCCACCGGGTGGCCGCCGACGCGCCGCTGGTGCGTCAGGGCGCGGCGCGGGCGATCGTGCGCTGCGCCGTCCAGCGGGACGACCGGCGCGCGCTGGTGGAGCTGGAGATCAACCCCGGCCGGGCCAACCGCGCGCGGCTCAACCGCTCGGCGGTGTCCAGGCCCCGGGACGTCATCGGCCTGCTGCGCACGGTGCTGTTCGCGCCCGAGGACCTGTCGCTGATCAAGGGCGACCCGGCGGAGCGCCGCCGCTTCCTCGACGAGCTGCTGGTGTCCAGGACGCCCAGGTTCGCCGGGGTGCGTGCCGACTACGACCGGGTGCTCAAGCAGCGTGGCGCGCTGTTGCGTACGGCCTCCCAGGCCCGCAGAGGCACCAGGAGCGGCCGACGGGCCGAGGGGGACACCGGGTTCGCGGCGGCGGGCGCCGGAGACGTCCTGAGCACTCTGGAGGTCTGGGACGCCCATCTCGCCCGGCACGGCGCGGAGTTGCTGCGCGCCAGGCTCGAGCTCATCGACGAGCTGCGCCCGCTGGTGGCGGGCGCCTATGCCTCGCTCGCCCCGACGAGCGCCCCCGCGACACTGGCCTATCGCAGCACGTTGTCCACAGGCCAGGACGGCGCTGAGGACGAATCCCCCGGTGAGCGCGGATCTTCCGATGCACAGACGTTATCCACAGACTTGGGGAAAACCCTTGAAGAGCGGCTGCGCGAGCGGCTACTGGAGGTCCGCTCGGCCGAGATCGAAAGAGGCGTGACGCTCGTCGGCCCGCACCGCGACGACCTGGTTCTCGGCCTCGGCGAGCTGCCCGCCCGGGGCTACGCCAGTCACGGCGAGTCCTGGTCGTTCGCGCTCGCGCTGCGGCTGGCCGCCTACGACCTGCTGCGCGCCGACGGCGGCGATCCCGTGCTGATCCTCGACGACGTCTTCGCCGAGCTCGACTCGCAGCGCCGACGCCGGCTGGCGGAGATCGTCGCGCCCGCCGAGCAGGTGCTCATCACCGCGGCTGTGGACGACGACGTGCCGGCCGAGCTGGCCGGTGCCCGATTCGACGTAGCGGAGGGGAGCGTGACGCGTGTCCGTTGACGACGATCCGACGGCCCGGGGCGCCGCCATGGCCAGGGAGAAGCTGGCCCAGGCCAAGGCCGACGCCGCCAAGCGGGGGCAGCTGCCGCGGCGCGAGCCCAGGCGCAAGGCCGCGGGCCCGCGCCGGGACACCGGGGACCCGCAGCTCTTCGGCCGGGCGATCAGCGAGCTGCTGGCCGCCCGCGGCTGGGAGCGGTCGGCGGCCGTCGGCGCCGTGTTCGGCCGCTGGATCGACATCGTCGGCCCTGATCTGGCGGCGCACACCAAGCCGGAGTCGTTCGAGGACGGCGAGGTGCTCGTCGTGGCCGACTCGACGGCGTGGGCGACCCAGGTCCGGCTGCTCGCGCGCACCCTCGTGCGCAGGCTCAACGAGGAACTCGGCGACAACACCGTGACGAAGGTCAAGGTCAGGGGCCCGCAGAACGCCCCTCGACCAGCGGGTGGATTACGGGTGACCGGAAGCCGTGGCCCCGGCGACACCTACGGTTAGGCGCGCCAGGCGATCAGAGAGCCGCAGACGCGTTGACCCCCGACCCAAGAGGGGGGATGCTTGCCAGGGGGCAAAACGAGCTAGAGAGCATCACAGGCGCGTTCATTGCTACCTTCGGGCTCCAGAGCCGGTAGAATGAAAGCGGATTCCGGACACGTCCGCTTGCGTGTCACCCCGGCACCAAGCCGACTCCCCTGGGTGACCGCGCATCGGGGGCATTCACGACGGTGACGGGCACGGCAGGGGCAGCTTTGAAAGCAATCGCCTCCCCCGCCGCGTGTCCGCGGCAGGAGGATTTCGCAGTTGTCCTACGACGCTAGCTCAATCACCGTACTCGAGGGGCTTGAAGCCGTTCGCAAGCGCCCGGGTATGTATATCGGGTCGACCGGTGAGCGCGGCCTCCATCATCTCGTCTACGAAATCGTGGACAACGCGGTGGACGAGGCGCTCGCCGGCTTCGCCGACCGTATCGACATCACACTCATGGCCGACAACGGTGTGCGCGTGGTCGACAACGGCCGAGGCATCCCGACGGGCATCCACCCGGTCGAGAAGCGCTCGGCCGTCGAGGTCGTGCTCACCACCCTGCACGCCGGCGGCAAGTTCGACAGCCAGGCCTACGCGGTCTCCGGCGGTCTGCACGGCGTCGGCTCGGCCGTCGTCAACGCGCTGTCCACCGGCATGGACGTCGAGGTGAAGCAGCGGGGCCACTATTGGCGCGTCTACTTCGACCACTCCCGGCCGACGGCCCCCCTGGCGAAGGGCGAGGAGACCGACGAGACCGGCACGACCATCACTTTCTGGCCGGACCCCGACATCTTCGAGACCACCACCTGGAACTACGAGACGCTCTCGCGGCGCTTCCAGGAGATGGCCTTCCTCAACAAGGGTCTGACGATCACCATCACGGATGAGCGTCCCGACCACATCAACGGTGAGGCGCACCGGGCCGAATACTGCTACCAGGGCGGCCTGGCCGACTTCGTCAAGCACCTCAACGGCAAGAAGGAGCCGGCGCACGCGTCGATCATCTCCTTCGAGGAGGAGGGCGAGGGCATCGCGGTCGAGATCGCGATGCAGTGGAACCACTCCTACTCGGAGTCCGTCTACACCTTCGCCAACACCATCAACACGGCCGAGGGCGGCACCCACGAGGAGGGCTTCCGCGCCGCGCTGACGACCATCGTCAACCGCTACGCGCGCGAGCAGAAGTTCCTCAAGGAGGGCAAGGACGACAACCTCTCCGGTGAGGACGTCCGCGAGGGCCTGACCGCGATCATCTCGATCAAGCTGTCGGACCCCCAGTTCGAGGGCCAGACCAAGACCAAGCTGGGCAACACCGAGGCCAAGTCGTTCGTGCAGAAGGCCTGCAACGACCATCTGCGCGACTGGTTCGAGCGCAACCCCGGCGAGGCCAAGGACATCATCAACAAGTCGCTGCAGGCCTCCCGCGCCCGCATGGCGGCTCGCCAGGCCCGCGACCTGACCAGGCGCAAGTCGCTGCTGGAGTCGGGCAGCGGCCTGCCCGGCAAGCTGGCCGACTGCCAGTGGAACGACCCGGAGAAGTGCGAGCTGTTCATCGTCGAGGGTGACTCGGCCGGCGGCTCCGCCAAGGGCGGCCGCGACTCGCGCTTCCAGGCGATCCTCCCCATCCGCGGCAAGATCCTCAACGTGGAGAAGGCGCGGATCGACAAGGTCCTGAAGAACAACGAGGTCCAGGCCCTGATCACCGCGCTGGGCACCGGCGTGCACGACGAGTTCGACATCGCCAAGCTGCGCTACCACAAGGTCATCCTGATGGCGGACGCCGACGTCGACGGCCAGCACATCAACACGCTGCTGCTGACGCTGCTGTTCAGGTTCATGCGGCCGCTGATCGAGGCCGGGCACGTCTACCTCTCCTGCCCTCCCCTCTACAAGATCAAGTGGGACCGTAAGGGCGACGACGCCTCCTACGCCTACTCCGACCCCGAGCGTGACGCGGTCATCCAGGCCGGCATCGACGCGGGGAAGCCCGACCCCAGGGCCCGCGACAACATCCAGCGCTTCAAGGGTCTGGGCGAGATGAACGCCTCCCAGCTCTGGGAGACCACCATGAACCCCGAGACGCGGCTGCTGCGCCTGGTCACGCTCGACGACGCCGCACAGGCCGACGACCTGTTCAGCGTGCTCATGGGCGAAGACGTGGAAGCCCGGCGCGACTTCATCATCCGCAACGCACGCGACGTCCGTTTCCTCGACGTCTAGCGGCCTAGCCGTCGGTACGGATTCCGCTACCCGCGGGGACCGCTCGACACGGCTCCTCGTACCACGAAGAAGGACCACAACCAGTGACGGAAGTGAACACCACTCCCCCGGCTGATCGCATCGAGCCTGTGGACATCCAGTCCGAGATGCAGCGCAGCTACATGGACTACGCGATGTCGGTCATCGTGTCCAGAGCGCTGCCCGACGTCCGCGACGGACTCAAGCCGGTGCATCGCCGGGTGCTCTACGCGATGTACGACGGCGGCTACCGTCCCGACCGCGGCTACTTCAAGTGCGCCCGCGTCGTCGGTGACGTGATGGGCTCCTACCACCCGCACGGCGACACCTCCATCTACGACGCGCTCGTCCGGCTGGCGCAGCACTGGTCGCTGCGTTATCCGCTGGTCGACGGGCAGGGCAACTTCGGCTCGCCGGGCAACGACCCGGCGGCGGCGATGCGTTACACCGAGTGCAAGCTCGCGCCCATCGCCATGGAGATGCTGCGCGACATCGACAAGGACACCGTCAACTTCCGGCCCAACTACGACGGCAAGTCGCAGGAGCCGGACGTGCTGCCGGCCCGCTTCCCGCAGCTGCTCGTCAACGGGTCCGGCGGCATCGCGGTCGGCATGGCCACCAACATCCCGCCGCACAACCTGCGCGAGGTGGCCGGCGCGGTCAAGTGGTGCCTGGAGAATCCGGAGGCCGACGACGAGGAGCTGCTCGAAGCCTCGATGCGGCTCGTCAGAGGGCCGGACTTCCCCACCAAGGCGCTGATCGTCGGACGCCGGGGGATCGAGGACGCCTACCGCACCGGCCGCGGCTCGATCACCATGCGCGCCGTGGTCGAGGTCGAGGAGGACGGCAAGGGCCGGCAGGCGCTGGTCGTCACCGAGCTGCCGTACCAGGTCAACCCGGACAACCTCGCCCTCAAGATCGCCGAGCTGGTCCGCGAGGGCAAGCTCTCGGGGATCGCCGACGTACGCGACGAGAGCTCCTCCCGGGTCGGCCAGCGGCTGGTGATCGTGCTCAAGCGCGACGCGGTCGCCAAGGTCGTGCTCAATAACCTCTACAAGCACACCCAGCTGCAGGACACCTTCGGCGCCAACATGCTGGCGCTGGTCGACGGTGTGCCGCGTACGCTCAGGCTCGACCAGTTCATCCGGTACTACGTGGCCCACCAGATCGAGGTCATCGTCCGCCGGACGCGCTACCTGCTGCGCAAGGCCGAGGAGCGCGCGCACATCCTGCGTGCGCTGCTCAAGGCGCTCGACCGGCTCGACGACGTCATCGCGCTGATCCGGGGCTCGGAGTCGGCCTCACACGCCCAGCAGGGCCTGATGTCGATGCTGACCATCGACGAGATCCAGGCGCAGGCCATCCTCGACATGCAGCTGCGCAAGCTCGCCGCACTGGAGCGCCAGGCGATCCAGGACGAGTACGAGCACCTGATGACGCAGATCGCCGAGTACAACGCGATCCTCGCCAGCGAGGCCCGCCAGCGCGAGATCGTCAACGAGGAGCTCGGCGAGATCGTCGCCAAGTTCGGCGACGAGCGGCGCACGGAGATCATCGCGCACGACGGTGACATGTCGATCGAGGACCTCATCGCCGAAGAAGAGGTCGTCGTCACCATCACCCGGGGCGGCTACGCCAAGCGCACCAAGACCGACCTCTACCGGGCGCAGAAGCGTGGCGGCAAGGGGGTGCGCGGGGCGCAGCTGCGTCAGGACGACATCGTCGACCACTTCTTCGTCACCACGACCCACCACTGGCTGCTGTTCTTCACCAACAAGGGCCGCGTCTACCGGGTCAAGGCGTACGAGCTGCCGGACGCCGGGCGGGACGCGCGCGGCATGCACCTGGCCAACCTGCTCGCCATGCAGCCGGACGAGACGGTCATGGAAGTCCTCGCCATGCGCGACTACGAGGTCGCCCCTTACCTCGTGCTGGCCACCCGCAGCGGCCTGGTCAAGAAGACCCGCCTGTCGGAGTACGACTCCCCCAGGACCGGCGGCCTCATCGCGATCAACCTGCGCGACGACGACGAGGTCATCGGCGCCCGGCTGGTCTCCGAAGAGGACGACCTGCTGCTCGTGTCCAGGAACGCACAGTCCATCCGCTTCACCGCCACCGACGACGCGCTACGCCCCATGGGCCGGGCGACCAGCGGCGTCATCGGCATGAGATTCCTCGATGGCGACGAACTTCTCGCCATGAATCGTCTGGCCGACGGCCATGATGTGCTTATCGCCACCGAAGCCGGGTACGCAAAACGGACCCCCGTGGAGCAATATCCGGTGCAAGGACGTGGCGGCAAGGGCGTGCTGACTGCAAAGATCGTAAGTGCCCGTGGCAAGCTGATCGGAGCCGTCATGGTCAACCCGGAGGATGAGGTCTTCGCGATCACATCCGCAGGCGGGGTGATCCGGACGAGTGCGGGTGAGATCAAGCAGTCCGGCCGCCAGACCATGGGAGTGCGATTGATGAACCTCGCCGAAGGCGACAGCGTGGTGGCCCTCGCCCGAAACGCCGAGTCCTTGGAGACTGCGGTGGAGAGTGAGGAAGACGGGGGTGGAGAGTAGGTCATGAGCACCCAAGGTGGTGGCCCCCGGACCAAACCGGTCCGGGAGAACGGCCAGCAACAGGAGCCGAAGAGGCCCTCAGGCAACGAGGGCCCCAAGCCAGTCGATGAGGGAGGAGCCGCGGCGCCCAAGCCGGCGGTGCAGCCTGACGGGCCACCGCCCGTACGGCCGCAGCCGCTCGGGCAGTCACCTGGGCAGCCGCCCGGGCAGCCGGAGCAGGAGGGGGGCGAGACCGTACGCATGCGGGCCTCGTCGCTCACCACCGAGGCTCCGCCGCCCCCCATCGAGCTGCGTAAGAAGAAGTCGTCGAACTCCGGGGGGTCCCGCCTCCCGCGCAAGGCCCACCTCGTCCTGCGCCGCGTCGAGCCGTGGTCGGCCATGAAGTTCAGCTTCGTGGTGTCGCTGGTCTGCTTCGTGGTGCTGTTCGTAGCGGTCGCCGTCCTGTACGGCGTGCTGTCGGCCCTGGGCGTGTTCGACTCCCTTGTGGACCTGGTCAACCAGCTCGGCAAGGGTGAGCAGGGGCAGAGCTCGATCCCCATCGACATCGCGTCGTGGTTCGAGCCGGTCCGCATCCTCGGCTACACCGCCCTCATCGGCGCGGTGAACGTCGTGCTGATCACCGCCCTGGCGACGCTCGGGGCGGTCATCTACAACGTCGCCTCCGACCTCGTGGGCGGCGTTGAAGTGACCTTCAGCGAGGCGGAGTAGTTCGCGGGTCGCGCCGCACCCAGGGTTGTCGGCCCGGGTGCGGCGCGAATGGCTCACCGGAGGCGGTAAGCTTTTCCCGTCCGAACAACTGGTTCGCCTCCGCGCTGCGGATGCGATACCGTTTCGGTGTGTGCGGGGCTATAGCTCAGACGGTTAGAGCGCTTCCCTGATAAGGAAGAGGTCCCAGGTTCAAGTCCTGGTAGCCCCACCCAGCTCAGAGGCCATTTCCCGGCAGGGAAGTGGCCTTTTTTGATCTTCCGGGTGACCAAGTGAGTGACTACGCTCCCTTGACCTCAATGGGGAAGATCATGTCCATCGCCTCGGCCCCTTCGAGCAGTACCGGGCGGAGCTGCTTCCGGTAGACCTTCTCCGTCACCACGGTCCCCTTGTGGCCGACCAGGCGGGAGATGTTCTCCAGAGCCATGCCGGAGTCGGAGAGCAGCGAGACGAAGCTGTGCCGCATCTCCCGAGGCGTCCACTCGTCCTCATTCAGGTTGGTCCTCTTGAGGATCACCCGGAAGGCCCGGCGGACATTGGCCGCGTCTAGTTCGGTCCCGTGCTTGCTCGCGAAGACGAGATCATTCTCCTGCCACAGATCCCCCGCCCTCTCCCGTGCGAGCGCCTGCCGCTCACGGTGACCGCGCAGGGCGTCCACGCACAGCCTGGGGAGAGCGAGCGTCCGCCGGGACTTCTCGGTCTTGGTGTCTCCCCCGACTCGTACCGAACGCCACACCATGATCGACGGTGGGAGCGGGGGATCCGCGTCCGGTTGGCCGTCCAGGTCCACATGCGCCCAGGTGAGCGCTCGCAGTTCCTCGGTCCTGGCGCCGATGAGGAGCGACACCACGACGTAGGCGTACAGGATCGCTCCCTCAGCCGCCTTGAGCACTGACGCCGCCTGGTCGAGCGTCAGCGACTTCGAGGGACGTCCCTCTTGCCCCTTGGGGATCTCGCACAGCATCACCACATTGCGCTTGACCTTGTCCCGTGCCTGAGCACGGGCGATGGACCGCTTGAGAACTGAGTGGATCTTACGTAGCGTCTCCGTGCTCAGGATCTTCGCTTTGGCCGCCAGCCACCGGTCCACGTCGTCGGCGGACAGCTCACGGAGCTTGCGAGCGCCCAGTGCGGGAATCACGTGCTGCTCCGCCAGGATGCGACGGTTCGTGATCGTGGAGGCTTCCCGCCCGTTGAGCCCGAACTCCAGCCAGTCGCGTACGGCGTCGCCCACCGTGTAGTTGTGCGCGGCCGTGGTCAGGCCGTCGTCGTAGTCCCTGATGATCTCCTTGAGCTTGGCCTTGGCTTCGGTCTTGGTCTTGCCGCTGGCCTTCTTGACGATGCGCTTTCCGGCGGGGGTGTAGCCGACGGTCACCGAGGCGATCCAGCGTTCGCGGGTCTCGTCCCAGTGCAGGCCGCCGTCTCCCCGGCTGCGCCGTGTGGTCATGATGCCCTCGCTTCCTGTCCAAGAAGTGCCACGTAGTCGGGGATTGGCTCAGAGTTTCTTTACTGGTTCAAGGCGGCAGCGCTCCGCGCCGCCGCGCGGCGGGACACGCCCCGCCGTCCCGGCACGGCCAGCGGGCCGGGCGTGCGGCCCTGGCGGCCGGTCCCGGCCCGCGCCAGCCGGGACGGCACGGCGTAAGCCCGCCGCCCGCCGCACCGAGCACCCGCCGTACCGAACGCACTCGCCGCCCCCGGTACGCGCTGCCGCCTGCCGCTGCGACCGCCGGCCCAACCGCTTCGCGGCCCCTTTGGGGTGCCTTCGGCATTGCGCCGGCCGTCTCCGCTCCCGCTGAAAGGTCTTCAGGGTTGCGGGCCGTGACTCCCCCGCCCCCACTACCGGAGTGTTCGTGTCCCTCGGTCGGCGTCAACTCCGTCTGTACCTGTTGGGTGAGGGTTGCTGTGCACGTCGGGGCGGACGGACACGCGAAGACGGAGTTGACCCCTCGGTCGGGACACACAATCTGGCAGCTATCGGAGGCGGGGGAGGAATGGGCCAGGAGCCGTGCATGGTGGACTCCTGGCAGGCGTGGCGACGCCGTCCCTCCGAAGCACACGCCGCCACGCCCGTCTCTACCGGGCCTTCCCGGACAGCAGTGCCGTCCAGGTCGCCCGAGTTGTGGCGATCGACCAGCGGTGACTCTCGTCCACCCGGTGGCCGCCGTCGAGTTGGAGGGTGCGCCGGATGAACCCCTGCCCACCGCCCTGGAACAGCTCGTACACCGTGGCCCGGCATCCGCACGTCCACGCCACCGGCCGCACCCGCTCCAACACTTGGTCGGGTGTGTGCCAGTCGAGCCGAACATGATCGCGCTGTGCCATGCCCAGGTGTGGGCTCACGCACGTCTCAAGCACCATCACAACGGCGCCGCCCCTGCCTTCGGCGCTCTCAGTGGAGGCGCGGGGTGCGTCGTGCGGAGATCGGCGTAGCGGGCGGCGATTCGGCGAGCGGCCGCCACCGGGTTGTCCACCGGGTACGCCGCGTACTTCCTGCGGCCCGTCCGCGCGGAGTACTCCCCGTTCCACCACATGAAGCGGAAGCCGTCAGACCAGACGAGCAGCTCCACCCACACGCTCAGCAAGGCCGCGCCGTGCCCCTCGTGAACGTCGGCGGCTATCCCGAGATCATCGAGAGCGGCGCGGAGCTGTTCGGCCGCGTGAGAGGAACGGGCGGCTTTTGTGATCACTGCGTTGCGGGTCATCGCTTCTCCGGGAGGTTTCGGATGGTCGTGACGAGGCGGTCGAACGGGTGGTCGCACCTCATGCCCGCCCTGTGGTGACGGGACGTTTTTTGAGGCTTGATACGTCCCTAAGCATGCTGACCAGCGCCAGGACGGGAAACTTCATTTGCGGACGGTGACGGGACGTCTTGGGAGGCGTATAAACGTCCCATGGCACCAAACGAGCGCCTACGGTCCGCGTTGCTCAACGCGGGCATCAGTGTCCGGCAACTGGCCGAGGCGGTAGGAGTCGATCCCAAGACCGCCGAACGATGGGTCAACACCGGCCGCACACCACACCCTGGCATCGCCCACCGAGCCGCGATCGTGCTCCGCGAAGACCTCGCTCACCTGTGGCCCGCGATCGAGCAGGGGCGGCGACGTCATCGAGGGAGCGGTGAACTGATCGCCGCCTACCCCACCCGCGCCTCCGCGCCCCTGGACATGTGGCGGACCCTGTTCGAGCGCGCGGAGCAGCGCATCGGCATCCTGGTCTACGCCGCGAACTTCCTGCACGAATCCTGGCCGGACTTCAACGACCTTCTTGCGTCGAAGGCGCGGGAGGGATGTCGGGTGCGCATCCTTCTCGGTGACGCCGACTCGCTCGTCATCCGGGGCAGGGGCGCTGAGGAGTTGTTCGGGCACGGCATCGAGTCACGGTGCCGGGTGGCGCTCATGCACTACCGACCCCTGGCGGAGTCGTCGAACGTCGAGCTGCGCGTGCACGACACCACGCTCTACAACTCCCTGTTCGTGGGCGATGACCACATGATCGTCAACGCGCACGTCTTCGGCATGAACGCCTACGGCGCTCCGGTCTACCACCTGCGTCGCATGCGGGAGGAAGGGCTGTTCGACACCTACGCCACCAGCTTCGAAGCCGTGTGGAAACAGTCCCGACTCCCCGGTGAGGGGGCGTAAGTGGCCCGTACCGAGTACTACGACGACCCCGACGCCCCCGAGCCGAACAGCCTGGTCGTGGGGGTGTCCGCTGTGGTCGTCGACGACCGGGGACGCATCCTCATGCAAAGGCGCACCGACAACGGGCTATGGGCGCTACCCGGAGGCGGGATGGACCTCACCGAGTCGGTGCCTCAGGCCGCCGTACGGGAGGTGAAGGAGGAGACCGGCTACGACGTCGAGGTGACCGGGATGGTCGGCCTCTACACCGACGCCCGGCACATCATCGCCTACAGCGACGGAGAGGTACGACGCCAGTTCAACATCTGCCTCACAGCCCGCGTCATCGGCGGAGCGCTCGCGATCAGCGACGAGTCGACCGACGTCCGTTGGGTCAGCAGGGAAGAGATCGACACGCTGTCGATGCACGACACCCAGCGACTCCGGATCGGGCACTTTCTTGACGGGAGGGCCGCGCCGTACATCGGGTGAACCGAGAATCCTCCGCGTGGCCGACGGCAGGGTGTGTGAGCACTCGAATCATTGGCAGGGGTCCGGGTCCTGGCCCTCGCGGTCGAACTCCGCTTGGGAGATCGTTGTATCCACCCATTCGATCGTTGACGAGGTCTCGTCCAGAGACTGAACGAAGACCTGGCCCGGTTTGAGCTTTGCCACGTCCTCAAGGGTGAAACTGACGCTAGAAGTATTGACTCTGCTGTTTCCCCGCCCTTTCCCGCCGGACACCTCATAGATGATTCCGGGCTTCAGAACAAGCGGTCCCGGCTCCACCGTCCAGCCGTCGGCCGGGGCGTCGAGGCGCACTGAGGCGCTCTGCCCGTCGAGATCCGGCGCGTGGAACTTCGCGTCCCTGACCCAGAGGGTGGACGGGGTACTGCTGGGGAGATTCGAAGGACTGCTCAAGGTTTCGGAACCCGACGTGCCGGAGGACGGTTCTTCATGGGAAACGGTCACATCTTCGGGGGTGGCGCCGTCGCACCATGCCAGAACGGCGACGGGATGGCCTTCTGCGTCGACGCTGATCCCCACTGACCCGGCTACCGGAGGTACGCAGGCCGTGGCGCTCAGAGTAACTATGATCGCCAGTGTGATTCTCAGCCATCGCCGCATATGAGCACGATAGAAATAATCGGCCTCAGATCGTAGCTTCGTGATCTTATCGGAGTCCGAGTGTTACAGCGTGGTCGATATCCATCTCAGGATTCCCTGAGTGACGAACTGAGTGACAACGACCACGGACGAGGCCGGACGGTGATGGATCACCATGGACCGTATGCCCAGGCGGGGGCGGGTATAGCCCGTGGTCCCGCCCCCTCCCGCCTTGCCTGATAAGGAAGAGGTCCCAGGTTCAAGTCCTGGTAGCCCCACTTAGTCTGACTAGCAGGAATAGCCACTTTCCGATCTTCGGAGGGTGGCTTTTTGCTTTCCGGGGCCGTCTTGTCCGTGCGCGGTGCGCCGTGGACGTGCTGGGGCAGGGGGCGAGGTGTCCGATGGCACGCTCGTCCCGGTCCGTGAGCGGTCGCGTCTCCGCCTTCGCGGGCGGAGTCGGGCCGGGTGGGCCCTACTTTTGTCCACATCTTCGGCGGCCATTTGACAACTCCGTGTTGAATATCGCGAGGGCGCTGGTATAAGGTGCCTTATATAAGGCAGCTAAAAAGGGTCTTTGTCCTCGAAAACCATGCCCACCAAGCGTCCGGCGGGAGCGCAGGCAACCATCATCTCCCTGTGCCCCTCCGCCACGGAACTTCGCCTCTCCAGCGGCGCGCCTGACCGGCAGTGCGGGTGGGGGGAGCCGTACAGGAACGTGGTACGTCCACCTGGGCCGCGCGATCGCGGAGCTCAGGGATCTCGGTGGCGGCGGCCATGAGTCCGGCACCGGAACTGCAAGAAATGATTCTTATCAGAGCGACTCGCTCTGATCGCACCTGGATTCCTCACCGGTCACGGCTCGATCCCGAGCCGATGGTGAGTGGTTTCTTCGGTCCTTCATCGTCTTCCCGGTAGAGCCGGGACTTCTTTTCGGACGAACGGTCTCCCCGAAGCCGGCTGTCCGCCTCGACAGGGCATTTCTCTCAAGCGCCGTGCCTGGTGCGTGCTCTGCGGCATGCTCCGGCACTGGCGTGCGAAAGGACAGGTCATGCGCCCACGCCTCATGGATGATGTTCGCTACGTCGAATGCCAGGAGGGTGTGTACATACAAAGCGGGCTGGACTCCTGCATTCTCGAGGGCCGGCATGTTTACCAGTGGATCAATGGTCTCGCTCCGCGTCTGTCCGGCGACCGGTCGCTGGAGGAGATCACCCAGGGTCTGCCCGACGCACACCGGAAAATGGTGGAAGACCTTGTCCGGACGCTGGCCGAGCGGCGCTTCGTCGTCGACGCGCGCGACGACAGGGCACACGGCCTCTCCGAGCAGGAGCTGACGGAGTACGCATCCGAGATCTCGTTCATCCGCTACGGGTTCGACTCGGCGGAATGGCGCTTCCAGCAGGTGCGGAACGCGCGGATCCTGCTCTACGGCCAAGGGCTGGTCCTCGCCGCGGTCGTGGAGGACGGACTGCGGTCGGGCTGGCGGCGGTTGAGCGTCCTCACCGGCGCGGGCGGCGCCTCTCTGCGAGAGGTGGCCGAACGGGCCCGGCGGGATGAGGGGCAGCAGGTCCTCGTCGAGACGGCCGGGCTGGACCCGGCCGGTGACCCGCTGGTGCGCGACCGCATCACCGACGCCGATCTTGTGATTCACGTCGCGTCCGGCGATGACACCGACGCGCTGGTCACGACCGCCCGGATGTGCGCCGACGCCGGGGTCGCGCTGGCGCAGGTGCTGGTACGCGATGTGGAGGTGTGGGCGACACCGGTCTACGGGCGGGAGCACGTGCTCGCGGAGTCGGGGTGGCGCTGGCTGTCGGCGGCCGGTGCGGCCGAACGCCGGGAGAGCGGTGCAGCCGGACGGTGGGAGGCCGGTGCGGCCGGACGGTGGGAGGCCGGTGCGGCCGGACGGTGGGAGGCCGGTGCGGCCGGACGGTGGGAGGCCGGTGCGGCCGGACGGTGGGAGAGCGGCGTCGGCGATGGGGCGCGGGCGGGCCGACAGGGCTTGACCGGCGTCTCGTGGCTGACCGGGCCGGTGCCTTCGCTGATCGCCACCAGCGTCGTCCTCGCCTGCTTCCGCCACCTGGCGGGGATGCGCCCCGAGCGTCCGGGCACGCGCTCCGGATCCCGGATCGACGGGACGATGACGCGCACCGACCTGGAGAGCCTCCACACGACCGTGCACCGGTTTCACCGTCACCCCGCCAACGGCGCAGCGAATGCGGCGGGTGCGGCCGGTGCTGGGGGTGCCGCGGGTGCTGCGATAACGGGGCGGGCGGCGGGTACGGGGCGCGCGGCGGGCGCTGCGGGGGCGGCGGCTCAGGACGTGATCGCTTCTCTGCGGGCTGCGGAGCGGGTGCCGCAGGTGGATCTGCTTGTTCGTGCCCGTGCGTTCGAGGACCCCTACCTGGGACCACTGCGTTCGCTTGACGAGGAGGATCTGCCGCAGGTGCCGCTGGCCCTGTGCCAGGCCACGGTGGCCGATCCGTATGGTCGTCGCCCACCTCCGGAGGTGGAGCCGGTCGTCGGATGGGGACCCGATCGTGAGACCGCACGCGCTCGGGCGGTGCTGGCCGCGCTGGCCGCCTACGGGTCCCTGGTGGCCGAGCACGCATCCCGGCAGGCCGGCGACCGGGCCACCACCTGGGGGATGGACCTGCTGACCGGGGCCGTCCGCCGGGTGCCGTTCCCGGGCGGGGACTCGGCCGTGGTGCGGCGGGCGTACGCGGCGCCTCCTGGAGCCGCGGCCGGGCTGTGCTGGGACGAGGCGGTGGAGGCCGGTCTGCTGGCGCACTTCGAAGCGCTGCCGGTGGTCCTGTGGGACGGGGCAGATGCGCCGATCGTCGATCCCGTACGGGGGTCGGGAGACGACGACGGGGTGCTCGAGACGATACGTCTGCTTGAGCGTACCGGTGAGGCGGTCGAGTTCTGGGACCACAGCGCCGCGCTGGGGCTGCCCGCGTACACGGTGACCGCCGCAGGCGGGGTGGTGGCACGGTCGGTGGCCCTGGCTCCTGGGCCGGCCCTGCGTCACGCGGCGGAGCGTGCCCTGCTGCACTGGCAGACCCGGGTCGAAGGGCGGTCGGAGGCCGCCCCGCCGGCGCGGCGATGGGCCGCGGGCGGGTCGCCGCGGGAGGCGGCCTTCCTCGCCGCGAAACTGCTGCGCCTCACCGGTCGCACCCCTGTGGTCGTACCGCTCGTGCGCGACGACGCCGTGAGCTCTTTGCTTCCCTTCGTCGTCCAGGTGGTGCTGTGCGATGACTGAGGTGCGGGAGGACCCATCCAGAGCGCGGGCGGAGCCCCGGCCTTCCGACGTCGCCGTCATCGGCGCCGGGCGGGTCGCCCGGGCCGTCGCGGCCCAGGGCGAGGGCCGGCTCGCCTACCTCGCCGTCGATTCGGTGCACGACCTGCCGGCGGGTGTCGCGGGGGTGCACCTGCCGGCGGGCGTGGCGGGGGTGGACGACCTGCCGGGGGGCGTGGCGGGGGTGCACGATCTGCCGGCGGGCGTGGTGGGGGAGAACGGGTGCGCGGCGCTCGTCGTCGTCTCGGAGGGGCTGGTGCACGCCGGAGAGCAGGAGGTCCAGGAGTACGCGTCGGTTCGGGGGACGCCCTGGTTGCCCGTTCACCTCGACGCCGGGTGGATCACCGTCGGCCCGCTGGTGCGCCCGCCGCGACCAGGCTGCCCGCTGTGCGTACGGCGCAGGCAGAGCCGTAACCGGACCGACTCGGCGGCCCGGCGACTGCTGCGCGACCAGCCGCGATCCGCGTCGCGGGAGACCGGTGCCGCGACGGTCCCGCCGATGCTGGTCACGGCCGTGGCTCGGTTGGTGCGGGACGAGGTGAGGACGGTGCTCGCCCGTGCGGACGTGGCCCGGACCGACGGCGCCATCCTGCGGCTGTCCTTACTGGACGCGTCGGTGCGCAGACATCGGTTCCTTTCCGACCCGCTCTGCCCACGCTGCTCCGACCTGCCGTCGGATACCAGGCTGGGGGCGGCGCTCCCCCGCCGGCCGCTGATCAAGGCGGACCCCGGCGAGTTCCGGCTGCACGATCTGCACAGTGGGGTCGCGGACCGCTACGTGGACGCGGAGACCGGTCTGATCGCCTCCGTGGACGTCGGATCGCGCGGGGGGATACCCAGCGCAGTGGCCCGCCTGGCGCCGGCCAGGATCCACCACGACTCCCAGCACGGCTTCGGCCGGGCCGGGGACTACCGCTCCGCCAGGCTCACCGCACTGGCGGAAGCGCTGGAACGCAGTTCGGGCGAGCGGCCGGGGGGCCGCAGGACGACCGTGCGCGGGTCGTACGAGGAGCTCGCCGACGACGCGATCGACCCCCGCACCCTCGGCACGCCCCCGCAGGAGCTGTACCGGCTGCCCGACTACCCGTACGTGCCGTTCGCTCCCGATCAGAAGACGAGCTGGGTCTGGGGATACTCGTTCGCGCGGTCCGCTCCTGTGCTGGTGCCGGAGTCCACCGCCTACTACGGCAGGCGTCCGGAGAACGAGCCACGCTGGGTGTTCGAGACGTCCAACGGCTGCGCCGCCGGGTCCTGCCTGGAAGAGGCGATCCTGTACGGCCTGCTGGAGGTCGCCGAGCGGGACGCGTTCCTGATGACCTGGTACGCCCGCCTCGCCGTACCGCGGGTCGACCTGGATTCGGCGGCCGACCGGCGGATCCCGCTGATGGAGGAGATGCTCGCCCGGCGCTTCGGGTGCGAGGTCATGATCTTCTCCACGATGCTGGAGCAGCGGGTGCCGACGTTCCTGACCCTCGCGGTGAACCGGACGGCGGAGGCCCGGTGGGCGATGGCGTTCGGGGCGGCGGCGCACCTCGACCCCGAGCGGGCCGTGCGGTCGGCGCTGCGGGAGGTCGCGCCGCTGCTGAGGGCGCTGAGCGCCGGGCGTGGCCACGCCGCCGTCGAGCCGATGCTGGCCGATCCCCTGCTGGTTCGTGACATGGACGACCACCCGGCCCTCTACGCGCATCCGGCGACGCGCCCACGGGCGGACTTCCTGGACGGCGACGGGCCGCGGCTGCCGCTGAGCGCCGTCACCGCCCGAGCCGGATGGCCGCGCCACGCGGACCTCACGGACGACCTGGACGAACTCGTCGGACGGTGGCTCGCCGCCGGCCTGGACGTCATCGCCGTCGACACCACCTCCACCGAGCAGGCCTCCGGCCGATTCGCCTCCGCCAAGGTCATCGTCCCCGGGGCGCTGCCGATGACCTTCGGCCACGCCTCCCGCAGGACCGAGGGCCTGCCGCGGCTGCTGACCGTGCCCCGGCAGCTCGGCTACCGGGACCGCGACCTGCGCCCCGAAGAGATCAACCCGCATCCCCACCCGTTTCCGTAGCGCCACCACCGACTGGAGGGGCCGAGATGATCATTCAGACCGCGCGGGCCGCCCCCGATCCACGGGAACCGGCGACGTTGCCCGCCGGTGAGGCGACCCGCCGCTTCCTCGCGGCGGTGGGCGGGCCGCCCGCCGCCCCCAGTACGGGGGCCGCGAAGGCGACGGGCGCGTTCAAGCGGTACGGGGACGCCGAGCACCTGAGCCTGCCCGATGGCCGGGGGGACGTGCCGTCCGGGTCGGGGCCGGCGTTCGTCGGTCACCTGCTGCGGCACCTGCTCGGGATCGGCCCTTGCGACTGGACCTATGACCTGAACCGACTTGGGGTGTGGCCCGGCCCGGTGACCGTCGGGGTGCACCGGCCGGTTCCGTCCGGCGGCGCGCTGTATCCGATCGAGGCGTACGTCGCCGGCGGGCCTCCTGGGTTGCCGGCGGGGTTGCACCACTACGATCGCGCCCATCACGCGTTGCGACGCGTACGCGCGGGCGATCATCGTACGGCGCTGCTCGAAGCGCTGACCGTGCCACCGGCCACGCCGCCCGATCTGGTGATCGTCCTCACGGCGGTGTTCTGGCGAACGGGTATCAAATATGGGGATTTCGCGTACAAGCTTCAGTGCCAGGAGACGGGCGCGCTTCTGGCGCAGGCGCTGGCCCTGACCGAGGATCTCGATCTTTCCGTCCGGCCGTACCTGGACTTCGACGGCGCCTTGCTCGACACCCTGCTCGACCTGCCGAAGGGGGCCGAAGGCGCGCTCGCCGTACTCTCCCTGACGGGAGCGGGAGCGGGAGCGGGAGCGGGAGCGGGAGCGGGAGCGGGAGCGGGAGCCGGAGCCGGAGCCGGGGCGCTGGGGTCGGAGTCGGGTGGGGTGGGGGTAGGGGCGCGGGAGCTTATTGGCCGGCGGGCTGCTGAGGCGGTGGACCCGCCTCCTTCGGTGAGCGACTCGCTGCCGCATCTCGCCGCCCTGCACGCCGCCGCCACGATGCCGAGCGGCCGGGCGGGGACGGGCGGGAGCGCGGGACCGGGACCTGCCTGGCCTGCCGGAAAAGGGTCGCCGCGTGGCGACGAGCCCGCCGTGCGGCTGCCGGAACCGGTGCCCGTCCCGTTGCGCGCGGGCATCGGCCACCGGAGGTCCGCCCCGGCCGGATTCGCGCCGGCGCCCATCTCCGCGGCGGCGTTCGCGAGCATCCTGGCGGCCGCGGCGGGCGGCTACCTGGGGGAGCTGGAGGGCACGCCCGAAGGGCCGGCCACCTGCGGGGTGTACGCGTTGGCGCTGCGGGTGGACGGCGTGCCGCCGGGCGGCTACCGGTACGACCGGGAGGGCCGCCTGCGCGGCGCCGCCGTACCGTGGCGGGGTCTCGACGAGATCGCCGCGGGGGTGCAGCCGCTCACCGCGCTCGCCCTCCGCGAGGCGGGGGCGGTGATCCTTCCCGTCGGCGACCCCTTCGACGGCGTCGCGAGGTTCGGCGACCTGTGGTGCCGCCTCCAGCTGACCGAGTCCGGGATCAGTGTCCACCGCGCCGCCCTCGCCGCCGCCGCGCTCGGGCTCGCGGCCCGGATCCACTCCGACGTCTGCCACGGGGCGACGGACACGGCGCTCGGACTGCGCGGGCAGGGCCGCGAGCCCGAGCGCGGCGGCGAGGGGCTTGGACCGCGCGGGCAGGGCCGTCGCAGCCTCAGCGCCCTGCTCGTGGGCAGATCTCCGCGCCGCACCCCCGTCCGATGGGACCCGTGGCCGGTCGCTGACCGGTACCGGCCCGACTGACATCTTCCCGCGTCGACCGGCGCGGGTGCCATCGATCGAGAGGACAGCCAATGCCACGAGCCCCGCCGGCCGCCCCGGTGCCATGTCCCATCAGGTGAGCATCGCGTTCGCCCGCATCGGCCCGCGGCACCCGGGCTTTCGCCGCCGAGGACGACCTCGGCACCACCCTTCTCGACAGGTCACAACGATCAGGAGGTCATCATGCAGGACGGTTCCCTGTTCGATTTGTCGACTTTGGCGGTCGACTCGATCAGCGTGATCGAAGGCACCGCCGAAGGCCACGGCATGACCGAGCTCAGCGCGAGCAACTGTTTCTGTGGCACCTGCGCCACGTGTAACAGCGCGCCGAGCTTCATTGAGGACGAGGTTCTCTAGTCCCTGACAACTGCCGATCACCAGGTGATGGCGGGTGGCGTCCGGGCCTCCAACGGCGTGGCCCGGATGCCGCGAACGACGGGAGTGAACGATGAGTGAGATCGGTCAGGGGCGGGTCGTCCTGAGGCCCGGTTCGGGAGCGCCGGCGCCGCGGGGCGAGGGATACGCGGCGGGCGCGGTGTTCGGGGTGCGTGTCGCCGGCATCCCGGCGGAGCGCGTGGCCGCCCTCCGCTTCAGCCGTACGTGGTCGCTGGTGGACGAGGTGGTACGGCTGGACGGGCAGGTGGCGGCCGAGGGCGCGCGCCTCGCGGACATCCTGTACGAGCTGATCGGGGCGGGACGGCGGCCGGAGCTCAAGCCGGCTCTCGTCGCCCTTCGACGTGATCTTTTCGCCGGGCGCAGGCCTCGGGACCGTGTCTGGACCCCGGTGATCATCGAGTTCCTGCCCCGGCCGGTGGCCGGGCGGATGTCCCGCTGGCTTGAAGATCTCGATCGGCTGACGGGGGCGCGGGCGGAGATGTCCGGCCTGCTGGATCGGGAGCTGGCCGAGAAGACGGCCGTGCTGCGCGATGCCACCCGGCTCTTCGAGTTCCGGCAAGGCCTGGCGCAGAGCAGTTCGGACCTGTCACGGCGCCTGGAGGCGTGGCTGGACGCGCCGGGCGATGCCGCGCCCGCCCGGCAGACGCTGCTCCGGCTCGCCAAGTACCTCGCGCGGGCCGCCATGAAGACCAGCCCGTACGTGACATTCACCGCCAGCGGCCTGGGCGGATGGAGCGCCGCGGACGGCTCCGCCGTGTTCGCTGACGACCTGCCGTCGCTGGGGGTCGCCGAAGCCGACCGGGTGCTCGTGCACGCCTTCTGGCAGTGGTCGGCGGGGCAGCCGGGGCTGCGGGACAGCGTCGTCCTGCGGGTCAACCCGACCGCCGTCGAGGAGGACGGCCGCGTCTGGTTCCTCGGTCACCGCCCCGCCGAACCCATCAACTCGGTCCCGGCGAGCGCGTTCTTGCGCGCGGTCCTCGATCTCATCCGGTCCGTCCCCGGCACCACGCGCGGGGCGGTGGCCGGGAAGCTGACCTCCCTCGACGACGTCGAGCGGGTCGACCACCTGCTCGGCGTGCTGATCGCCAGTGGTTTGGTGGAGCAGCGCCCGCCCTTCTCCGAGCAGGCCGGGGACGCCCTGCCCCGGTTGATCGGCTGGCTGGAGCGGGCGGCCTCCGGAACGGGGGGTGATGAACCGCGTGCGCTGGAGCCGCTCCGGGCGATCGCCGAGGCCGTGGACGCGTACGCGCGCCAACCGGATAGCGGGAAACGCCGCTGGCGGGAGGGTGTCGAGCGGATCGCCGAACGGATGGCGTCCGACGCGCGACCGCCCGGGCCGGAGCTTCCCTCCCGGCACCTCGTGCATGAGAGCTACGTGCTCGCGGGCACGGTCGTGAGCTGGCCGAGCGCGAGCCTGCGGCGGGTGCACGACGACATGAACCGCGTCCGCCGGCTCCTCGCGGTGTTCGATCTGAGCCTTCCGCTGAAGATCGCCCTCGCCGACTACTTCCTCTTGGCGTACGGGCCCGATGGCTCGGCGCCCCTTCTCACCTTCTACCGGCGCGTTCACGACATGGGGTCGCTGGCCGACAGCGTCACGGGGGTCGCGGTCCGGAGATTCCTGAGTCAGCGGCCGCGCCGCACCGGCCAGGCGGGCGACTTGGCCGGGTACGGCTCGCGGATGGCGCGGCTGGGTGAGCTTCGCCGTACGGCATGGGACTTCCTGCACGCGGCCCAGGAGAAGGCCGGTGAGGGGAATCCGGTGCCGCCCGAGTCGCTGGAGGAGTTGATGGCCTCCTGGCCGCGCTTCATCCGCCCGACCGCGTCGATATCGGTGTACGGGCAGTTGATGACGACGCCCGAAGGGCCGCGGCTGGTCGTCAACTACGTGGGGGCGGGGCCGCGCAGGGGCGTGGGGAGGATCGAGCATCTTCTGGCGACCGCGGGCGATCGGGTTCCTGATCTCGCCGACCGGAAACCGGTGTGCGAGGACGCGACGCTCGCCGACCGGAAACGGGTGTGCGAGGACACGACGCTCGCGGAGTTCCGCGTCGACCACGGCAACAATCTCGACATCCATCCGCGAGCGTTGCCGGTCATCGACTACCCCCGCGCGGGCGGGGACGACGCCGAGGAGACGATCTCGCCGACCGGCCTGCGTGTCGAGTACGACCCCGACCACGAGCTGCTGGTCTTGCGCGGACCCGACGGCAGGGCGATCCGTCCGGCCCACCTGGGGCTGACCTTCGAGGTGTTCCTCCCGCCCGCGCAGTCGTTCCTGATTCGCGCCTTCGGGCCCAACCCGACCGTGATGATGGCCGGCTGGGCGTTGCGAGGGGGGATGAAACCCCCGCCGTCCCGCGCCGTGGAGCACGCGCCGCGGCTCACGATCGGCGCCGTGGTGCTGATGCGGGCGCGCTGGCGCATGCGCGCGGGGGAGTTCCCGGCCCCGGGCAAGGGCGAGGATCCGGGCGCCTACCTGCTCCGGCTGGCGCTGTGGCTCGACGGGCACGGGATACCGCGCGAGTTCTTCGCCCGGGTCCTGAAGGTGAACGACAGCGGCGGCGACGGTGTGCTCGGCAAGAGCAGAAAGCCGGTGTACGTCGATGTGACCAACTGGTTTCTCATTCAGGATTTCGTTCGCGTGCTCGACGATCCGGATCGTCTGATGGTGCTGGAGGAGGCGGTTCCGGCGATGCCGGACCTGCCCCGGTACGGCGAGCACGGGTCTCGCGTCACGGAGTACATCTTCGATCTGGCGGCCATGGAATCGACAGCGGAATCGACAGCGGAATCGACAGCGGAATCGACAGCGGAATCGACAGTGGAGCCGACAGTGGACCCGGACACGGAGGCGTCCGTGGCGGACGGCGGTGAACGGGACCGCGCCTGACCGCGGTCGCCGTTGATTCATCTCGAAGGAAGGCGATGGGAAATGACTCCTCGAACGACGCGGCTCTCCACGGATTCCGCGTGGCACAGCGCGCACGTCCACTACCACGAGAAGGACAAGTCCGGGCTGTTGATCGACGCCGTGGCACCCCTGCTCGACCGGGTGGCCGGGGTGACGGAGGCGGTCTTCGTCACCCCGCACTGGCGGCAGGGGCCGCACCTCCGGATCAACATCCGTGCCCGCGACCACGACTGGTCCGAGGTGATCCGCCCGGCGATCGAGGAGACGATCGGGGCGTATCTGCGCGACCATCCGTCCACGACCCGGCTCGATGAGGGGGTGCTGCTCCCGCAGCACCGGCTCCTTGCCGAGATGGAGATGGAGTCAGGGCTGCTCACCCCGTGGTATCCCGACAACACGGTGCGCTTCGCGCCGTTCCAGTCCCGGCGGCATGCGGTGGGGGGTGACCAGAAGGTGGCGGATCTGATCATGGACTTCTCCGTCGAGAGCAACGGGCTCTATCTGGATATGTCGCGCCATATCAGGGAAGGGCGGGACCGTCTGGACCTGCTCATGCTGACCCTGATCTTCACCACCGCCCACGCGATGGGCGGGCTGCGGCGCAACGTCGGGTCCTTCCGCGCGCACTCCGAACGGTTCTTCGACGCGTGCGACCGGCCCGACATCTGGCGGTCGGCGTTCGCGGCGAAGTACGGGGACCATCGTGACCTGGTCGTGGACCGGATGCGCGCCGTGGCCCGCACCCTGGACGGCGCGGACGACGACGCTCCCGACGGCATCCCCGCCGCGCCTGTCCCGTTCGTTCGAGAGTGGGCCGAACTGGTCACCCGCCACGCCGAACGCGCCGGCCCGATCCTCGAAAGCGGCGTGCTGAACGTATTCACCACCGACGCCGCCGTCTCCGAGGAGCCACACCTCAGCGAATACCGCCGCCTGGCGATGAGCAACGCCGAGTACATCAGAAGGGGATTCGGCAACCCCGTGTTCCAGCGCTATCGCGTGGTGCTGAACTACACGTACGTGTTTCTGACCCGGATGGGCCTTCTGCCGCGCGAACGCTGCCTGCTGTGCTACCTGGCGGCCAACGCCATCGAGGACGTGTACGACGTGTCCGCGATCGACTTCCTGCGCAAGTTCGTCGCCGAGCATCCGGCCCCCCGCGTCGAGTCCTCCTCGGAACAGCCGTGACCGAACCCGTACGGCGACCCGTGGTGAGCCGGTGCGCGGGGACGCGATGTACGGTGCTGGAGAGGAGGGCGTATGACGACGATCGGCGGATGCTACGTATGCAAGCGCACCTTCAGTTTCGTCCCGGAGAGCGTCACGGTGGTCACGATCGACCCTGAGACCGGTCTGCCACCCGGCATGACGGTGCTGGGCACCTTCCGTGAGCCGACGCCGGAAGCGTTGGCCAGGGCGGTCGCCGAGCCCATCTGCCCGGAATGCGTGGGCAGGGCGACGCAGCTCCTGGAATCGTCCGCGCCGCGGTTCGAGACCTGGCACAACCCCGACAAGGGCTGACGCTCACAGGCCGTCGGCGAAGAGGGACAAGGCCGTCGCCGGATCGGGCGGCTCGGCCTCGCCGTCGGTCAGCGGTTGCTCGGCCCAGATGACCTTGCCGCGGTGCGTGTGGCGGGTGCCCCAGCGCTCGGCGATGTGCGCGACCAGGAACAGTCCGCGTCCGCCCTCGTCGGTGGCGACCGCGCGGCGTGGGCGCGGGGAGCTCTCGCTCGCGTCGGACACCTCGCAGATCAGCGCCCGGTCCAGGATCATCCGCGCCCGGATGGGCTCGCTGCCGTAGCGGATGGCGTTGGTCACCAGCTCGCTGAAGATCAGCTCGGCGTTGAAGGCGAGGTGCTCCAGGTTCCAGGCGGCGAGCCGCTTGGCGACCTCGCTGCGCAGGTGGGAGACCACGGCGGGGTCGGACGCCAGGTCCCAGGAGGCGATGTGGTCCTGCGGCAGCGCCCGGGTGCGGGCGACCAGCAGGGTGACGTCGTCGGTGCGGTCGTCGCGCGGGACGGCGTCCAGTATGGCGGAGGCGGTCTGCTCGGCCGAGCCGCCGGCTTGGCCGAGGGCTCCGCGCACGCGCTCGGCTCTGGTCCGGGCGTCATACTCATGATCGTTGACGACTAGTCCGTTGCTGTACAGGATGAGCCTGCTGCCCTCGGGGAGTTCCACCTCGGTTGTCTCGAAGGGGGAGCCGCCGAGGCCGAGCGGCTGCCCCGGGGGCACCTGCAGAAACTCCATCGCGCCGTCCGGGTAGATGACAGCGGGTGGCGGATGGCCGGCGCAGGCCAGGGCGCAGCGCTGGGAGGTGGGGTCGTAGACCGCGTACGCGCAGGTCGTCCCCGTGATGCCGACGTCCGGGGCGGCGAGATCCCGCAGCACGCTGTCACCCAGGTCGGTCTCCTCCTGGCTGAGGCGGCGGACCAGCTCGTCCAGATGGGTCAGGATCTCCCCGGGCGGCATGTCGAGCGAGGCGAAGTTGTCGACGGCGGTGCGCAGACGGCCCATGCTGGCCGCACCGCGCAGGCCGCGGTCCGCGACGTCGCCCACGACCAGGGCGACACGGGCCCCCGACAGGCAGATGACGTCGAACCAGTCGTAGCCGGCTGCCCCCTGCGCCGGCAGGAAGCGGTGTGCCACTTCGAGCGCGCTCTGCTCAGGCAGGCTGCTGGGCATCATGCTGCGCTGCAGAGCCACGGCCATGGCCCGCTCCCGGGTGAACCGGCGGGCGTTGTCCACGCATACCGCCGTGTGCCGGGCCATTTCCTCCGCGAGGCAGACGTCGTCGTCCTCGAAGGACGCGGAGCCCCCCAGGCGCATGAAGGTCGCCACGCCCAGGATGCGGCCGTGGGAGAGCAGCGGGACGGCGATGAGCGAGTTGACTCCGTACCCGGACGCGGGAGCGGTGGTGCGCGGATCCGGCCGCATCACGGCCTCCTGACCAAGGAGACAGTCCGCCTGCGGGGAGGTCGGGAGGTAGCGGACCGGCTTTCCCGCGTCGTGGAGAGGAAGATTCTCCCCTACGGCCCGGGACA
The DNA here is from genome assembly GCF_035920485.1 of Nonomuraea glycinis. Taxonomy (GTDB): domain Bacteria; phylum Actinomycetota; class Actinomycetes; order Streptosporangiales; family Streptosporangiaceae; genus Nonomuraea; species Nonomuraea glycinis. The sequence goes on along the minus strand of NZ_CP109166.1, from coordinate 2,868,030 downwards.
CGACGCGGCGCAGGCCCGTGGCCGGATCGCCGGGCTCCTCCCCGCGCAGGACGTTCTCGTGCAGATCGATCGTGACATGGTCGGCGAGTCGCGGAACGGCCACTTCGGCGAGTTCTTCGGCTGTCACCCGCACGTCGAGCGTCTCGCCGATGATCGTCGCCGCCTCGTACAGGAGTCTGATGCGTCTGCGGGCCGCGATGGCGAGCTTGCCGACACCCGGCTCGCCGAACAGGATCAGCCACGGATCGGTGGGCGACTCCCTGGGCGGGTGGGCGGTCGCCGGCTTCGCCTGGGGGACGGGGCCGAGGTCGGGGATCTCGGCGGCGGGGGCTTCGGTGACGGGCTCCCACGGGCCGTCCTGGATCCGCACCTGCGCCACGACGCCGACCAACCCCGCGGGCTCGGTCGTGGGCACAGCCCGCAGCGTGGCGATGCGCGCACGGGAGAGAGGGACCTCGACGGCCGCCCGCTGCCCCAGCGCGATCAGCTCGGTGGCCTTCTCCTCCAGCAGGAAGCGGTCCGCACGCGGCAGATCGCGCAGGGAGGGGCGCGACCGCAGGGTGGGCAGGTCTCCGGTCCGCAGGTACGCCTCGAACAGGGCGTGCTCGCGCTCGCTGCGCTGCTCCAGGACCCGTCGTTCGATGCCCGCGGCCACTTGCTGCGCCAGGACGGCCATCGCCACGTCTTCGCGCTCGTTGGGGCAGACGATGCTGACGGCGCCGAGGGCGCGGCCGGTGAGCGGGTCCAGGATGGGCACCCCGGTGCCGGTGAAGGGCTGCACGCAGGAGGCCGGATGCTCGAAAGCCGCGACGCGGGTCAGTCGCCTCTCGGCCAGTGCGGTGCCGGTGCCGTTGGTGCCGATGGCGGCTTCGGAGTAGTTCGTGCCGACTACGGCGCCTACCTTGTCGAAGAATCTCGTCATCTGGGGGTCGGCGAGGTAGCGAAGCACCAAGGTCGCCTGGCCGTCGACGAGGAGGACGGCGGCGTCGGCGTGGTCGACGATGGGTCGCACGCGATCGAGGACGGGCCCGGCCATCCTGATCAGGTAGGAGTTCGGGTCCGCCTCCACCGGGTCCGGGAATCCGAGCTTGTCCGGTGGGCCCGCGAGCTCCTGGCAGCGCCGCCAGGACCGCAGGATGACCGGACGCACGCTCTGGCTCACCTGCTCACCGTGCAGGAATCGCTCGAAGACCTCCTCGGCGGGCCCTTCCCCCACCCGGATGTGTGCCATCTGGGTTACCCCCGACGCATCTCGACCAAGTGCGGCGCATTCCAATCTCGACATTACATGACAAAGAGTGATAATTCCCCATCAGCGCCTGGTTAGGCATGCCCGCCGAGCAGGGCGTTCGTACGGGTCCAGGCTTCGGGGAAGATCTCGCGGGACGGACGTGGCGGCGGTGATCGAGACCCTTCTCGACGGCTTCGTGCGGGGCCGGGAGAAGGGCAGGCGCAAGCCCCACATCGGACGGTGTGGGGCTTCGCGAATACCGGCGCGTGAACGGAAACGCGAATGCCCATGAGTTCCGGGAGTCCGCTTGTCGCGTTACTTGAGGGAGATCAGGCGGCCCTTGAACTTCGGGTGCTTGGTCTCCCAATAGTGCCAGCCTTCCACTCTGGAGGGCACGTTGGCTATTCCCCTGTCGATCTCGACGTGGCGGCAGGTGCCGAGCACGCGCCAGGACGACCAGCCGACGCGGTACCCGAGAACGCGGTACCACATATTGCCGTACATCCCCTTGCTGATCTCCTGGGTGTACTCGTGCCCGGTGAAGACCATGTGCCGCTCTTCGAGGTGGGGGAGACCCATTCTGCGAAAGCGGCGGATCAATGTATGAGTGTCGGTATGGGTGTCGGTACGGGTGTCGGTATGGGTGTCACCACGGGCGTCAGTACGGGTGTCGGCATGGGCGTCGGAATGGGCGTTGGAATGGGTGCGGTCCCGCTCCTTCTGTCTTTCCTTCTCGGTCTCGACGAAGGCGAGCACCTCGTGCTCCCGCGTGACCGAAACCGTCATCGAGCCGCCGGGGCCGTCGATGAACCTGGTGCGGGGGACGAAGAAGTTCCGCGGCGAGAGCCTGTCCACCTTGAAGAAGGCGTGCGGATTGCAGCGCCCGGCGAGGTCGTGGCGGTGGTTGTCGCGGTCGTGGTCGTCATCCGCACTCACCGCCGGGGACAGGGCGGCGACCAGTGCCATCGAAAGGGTGCCGGCCTTGGCGAGCATGATGCGCCTCGTCGAGTGACACGCCTTGGACCGGGCGGGCGTGGATGTGGCTGTTGTCCGGGGAATGGGCGTGAACATGTACCGTTCCTTTCGCATTGCGACTCCTGGTCGCGACTGACCCGCAGGCCGAATGCGGCCGTGTCCGCCCGTGGAGCGAACCAACGTGACCGGTACGATGCTTACAGTTGTCGTGAGTCACGCCACAACGCCACGCCGCCCCGCAATTCCTTCTAAGAGGAAAGAGCGGGTGAAAAACTGTCACTACGGCTTCTCGTCCGTTTGTCGGCGGATTTAGTCGGCGCAAATGACGTATATTTCGGGAAATAATGGCGGCATCGGGCAAAGCCTGGCGATCGGTCCTTAGCTGCCCAAGAAGGGTGCGCCGGATAGGAGCGCTAACCCGGACATCCCTCGCGTGGGTTTATGTTGATCCGTGTTTGATCTTCAGTGCGGGACATTGCGGGATCGTGATCCTGCTAATTCGTATTAGTTCTTGACAACGCCGTCCGGTGACGGGACCGTGTTTCCCTGGCTGAGCCGCCTGAAGACGGTCGGCCGACAACTCACCTGTTGAGTCGTGTTCCCCCGCGAGATCGTGGCGAGCCGGGCTCCGGCCGTCCTGGATGCCCGGCCTGAGCGTGCCGCGACCTCCGATCTGTTCAATTATGTTCCCTCTTGTGTGATCCGGTGGAGTGAACTAGTTTTGCGGGCCAGGCAAGCGCTTTCCGGAGGGAAGCCTGGCTCGGCCTTTCCAACCCCGAGGAGAGATCGTGTTGGATCCGTTGAATCGCCGCCGGTTCCTGGGCGTCACGGGCGCCGCGTTCGCCGGCGCGATCGTGTTCGACGGCGCCACCCTGCCGGCGCTCGCCGAGCGGGACACGGCTCAGGGCGCGACCGTCAAGCGCAGCGGCGACACCTGGCGCCTGGAGAACGACGTGCTGCGCGTCAAGCTCAAGCAGAGTCGCTCCGGCATCGCGATCAGCAGTGTCCACAACAGGCAGGCAGAGCAGGAATACCAGGTCGCGCCCGGCGGCCGGCAGCTGTTCACGTACGAGTTCGACGGCAAGGACACGGTCGGCGCCGACAGCGGCTGGACGGTGCTGCAGCCGAGCACCGGCGACCTGTGGATGCACACGCCGCGCGGCCGGGTCAGGGTGGGCCGCGAGCTGCGGATCCCGCTGCGGCGCACCAGCCCGGTCGCGGTGACCGTGACAGCGGTGTTCGAGATCTACGACGGACGCTCGGGGCTGCGCTTCCACACGCTGGTACGCAACGACGCCACCGACCGGCGCACCACGATCACCAACTCGACCGTGCTGGCCCTGGCCTTCCCCGACCGGCCGCACACCCTGCACTACCCGCCGAACATGCGCTGGAAGAGCACCACGGGCGCGCTCGCGCCGCTGCCGGAGGACACCTCGTCCGCGGCCAAGCGCGCCGAACTGCCCAAAAAGGTCATCAGCGTGTACGACGAGGGTCACGGGTGGAGCCTCAGCCCGGAGACCAACTGGAAGACCATGCGCGGCGACGGCGACCAGGCCGACTACATGCTGCCGCCGTTCGCCGCGCTCAACGCCTGGCACGAGGCCGACCACGTCAAAGTGGTCACGAACCCCGAGGCCCTGCGGCTGGTGCTGTTCGAGGGCGAGGAGTTCGAGTATCTGTCGGTGAACCTCACGGTCTTCCGCGGCGACGTGATCGACGCGAAGATGGCCGAGGAAGAGCACTTCCGCAGACGGTTCCGCTACAACAACGTCAGCGCGCTCTTCAACACCAACGACTGGGACTATCGCGGTGGTCCGGGCAGCACCTTGCCCGACAACTACTACTACGACGTCATCATCCCCAAGGCGAAGCAGGCCGGCTTCGACATGGTGATGCTGGACGACCTGTGGAACACCACCCGCGACACCATCGTGCCGAGCGCCGCGATGCTGAAGTCGATCCGCAGCCTGGAGGAGTTCTCCGGCACGGTCACCGGCAACGGGATGCGGTTAGGTCTGTGGTTCAGCCTCAGCGGTGACGGCCACGGCAAGGGCCGGGACCTGGCCGACCCGGCCCAGATCGCGGAGAAGCGGGCGCAGATCGAGACGCTGATCACGCGGTATCGGATGTCGCACCAGATGGTCGACCTGACCGAGTGGTGGCAGAACGACACGGCGACGGCCTATTCGCACCCGAGCGACAACGTCTATCGCAAGAACGTGCTGAGCCGCCGCCTGCTCAACCAACTTGTCGAGAAATATCCGGACTTCTTGCCTAAGGTCACCAGTGAGCTGGACATCCACCCCACCCAGGGGGACCGGAACAACAGCTTGATGCACGTTGCGTACAACGGCTGGAACACCGCGAACGGCGGGATCACCGGCGAGGACCTGTCGCTGCGCACCGCCGTCACCGGCTTCGGCCACCTGCCGATGAACTCCACGTACATGAACGGCGGCCGGATCACCGGCCGGATGGAGGACTACTACTCCTACATCGCCGTCCGCAACGTGAAGTTCGGCCAGGACCCCGGCAAGCCCGGCACCTGGCCGGAGGCGGGCGCCGAGCTGATGACCCGCTTCAACCGCTGGCGCAAGCACCCGCGCGTGGCCGCGCTCACCGAGCAGCCGTTCCGCCCGGTCTACCTGGGCGCCGGCTGGGACGGCGAGCGGTGGAACTCCAGCACCGGGCCGTTCGTGTGGATGTGGACCGACGACGACCGCGACACCGCGCTCGTGATCGCCACCGGCAAGGGTGGCTACGCCGCCACCGTGGTGGCCGACCTGCGCTGGCTCGACGACGACGGCACCTACACGGTCGCCGACATCACCCTCGACGACGACGGCTCGCACACCTACGCCTATCGGGGCGCGTACCAGGGTGCGCGGTTGAAGAGCTTCCCGATCGACCTGCGGGCGAACACCTCGCGGGGGAAGGCGTTCTGGATCAAGCGCGCCGACGGCAAGAACTGCCAGGTGCTCTACGCCGACGAGAACGTGGCGTCGTACCGGGAGAACGGCTCGGCGAACCGGCTGCGGCTGGAGCTGACCGGCACGCCGGGCGCCGACGCGGTGGTCGTGGTCGTGGACCCCCGGCACGACCGGGGGCTGCCCGTGACGGTCAGGCTGGACGGCAACGGCCGCGCCTCGGTGAGCGTGCCCGCTGCCGACCTGCTGCCGCCGGTGGCGGTGCCGAGCGTGTTCGCCGAGCCGATCTACAACGAGGCGGAGTTCCTGCCCCGGACGTCCACCGCGACGCTGACCGAGATCGGCGAGCCGAACGCGAGCAACGCCGCGTGGATCCTGGCCGCCTTCACCGGCACCGGGCAGAGCGTCGAGTACACCGTGGACGTGCCCGCCGACGGTTTCTACCAGGTGGACGTGCGCTACAAGGAGAACGAGTCGCGCGGCAGCAGCAAGCTGTCGGTGGACGGCGCCGACCTCGGGCCGGAGTCGAACCACTTCCAGCCGCGCAACATGTACAAGGGCATCGAGTTCCGCGAGCGGCGGCACGGCAACGTGCGGCTGGCCAAGGGGGCGCACACCTTCCGCTTCACCTCGACCGGGCGCACCGGCGGCAGTTACGCGGTCGGCGTCGACTACATCAAGCTCACCCCGGCCGCGACCCTGCCCCGGCTGGCCTTCGAGGCCGAGCAGGTGTGCACCGGCTCCCAGGGCGAGGTGGGCGCGACCGCCGACCCGGCGGCCGGTCCGGCGGTCGGCGGCGCCTGGCACGCGCTGCGCGCCGCAGCCGTGGGGGACTGGGTGGAGTACACCGTCCAGGTGCCCGCCGCCGGCCGGTACACGATCACGTCGCTGGTCAAGGCGCACAAGGACCGGGGGCGCGGCAGGCTGACGATCGGCGGCGCGGCGGTGGGCGAGGAGTTCGACCAGTATCTGCCGCCCGCCGACGGCGCCTACCACTATCGCGAGGTCGGGCACGGCGAGGCCGACCTGCCCGCCGGGGACGTGGTGCTGCGCTACACGGTGACCGGCAAGAACGCCGCCTCGGCCGCGTACACGCTGGCCACCGACCAGATCCTGCTCACCCCGGCGCCCGCGCTCACCCTGACCGGCAAGGACCGGCTCGCGGTGGCCGAGAAGGCGACGTACCAGGTGGAGTTCGTGCAGTTCGCGGAGTATTACGCGGACGCGGCGTACGTGCTCTGGACCGTCGAGCAGGAGAGCGAGCCGGGCGTGCTCGTCGTCGGGCAGGACGGCCGGGTCGAGGCGGTCCGGCGGGGCACGGCGGTGGTGCGGGCGCGCAGCCAGATCGCCGAGCAGGCGACGGCCACGCTGACGGTGACGGTCGCATGAGCGCGATCAGTGAGCTGAGCACGCTCAGCAAGACCAGGGCCGAGCCGGGCCGGCGCGAGAACCTGGCCGCCTACCTCTTCCTCGCCCCCTGGCTGGTCGGCCTGGTGCTGATCACGGTCGGGCCGATGCTGGCCTCGCTCTACCTGGCCTTCACCGACTACAACCTGCTGGAGGCGCCGACCTGGATCGGGGTGGAGAACTTCACCCGGATGTTCGCGGACGAGCGGCTGCACAACTCGCTGCGGGTCACCTTCATCTACGTGCTGGTCTCGGTGCCGCTGCAACTGGCGCTCGCGCTGCTGCTGGCCGTGGTGCTGGACCGGGGCCTGCGCGGGATGGCGTTCTACCGCTCGGTGTTCTACCTGCCGTCGCTGCTCGGCTCCAGCGTCGCCATCGCCATCCTGTGGCGGCAGGTGTTCGGCGGCGAGGGCTTGATCAACCACGTGCTCGGCTGGTTCGGCGTCGCGGGCAGGAGCTGGATCGCCGACCCGGAGTCGGCCCTGTGGACGCTGGTCACGCTGAACGTGTGGACGTTCGGCGCGCCCATGGTGATCTTCCTGGCCGGGCTGCGGCAGATCCCGCGGATGTACTACGAGGCGGCGGCGGTGGACGGGGCGGGGCCGCTGCGCCGCTTCGCCAACATCACCATGCCGCTGCTCACCCCGATCATCTTCTTCAACCTGGTGCTGCAGATCATCCACGCCTTCCAGGCGTTCACCCAGGCGTTCGTGGTCTCGGGAGGGACCGGCGGGCCGTCGGACTCCACCATGTTCTACACGCTCTACCTGTACGAGCGCGGCTTCGGCAAGTTCGACATGGGTTACGCCTCGGCGATGGCGTGGGTGCTGCTGGTGATCATCGCGGTCTTCACCGCCGGGAACTTCGTCGCCTCCAAGTACTGGGTCCACTATGACGATTAGAACCGCGCTCAAGCACGTCGCTCTCGGGGCGACCATTCTGATCATGCTCTATCCGGTGATCTGGATGGTGGTCAGCTCGCTGCGGCCGGGCGACGAGATCTTCCGCGAGCCGGGCCTGCTGATCACTGACCTGGAGATCGAGAACTACACGCTCGGCTGGAACGCGCTGGGCCACCCCTTCAGCCACTATCTGATGAACTCGGCACTGGTCGTGCTCGGCGCGATCGTCGGCAACCTGGTGTCCTGCTCGATGGCGGCCTACGCGTTCGCACGGTTGGAGTTCATCGGTAAGAAGTTTTGGTTCGCCATCATGCTGATGACGATCATGTTGCCGATTCACGTCCTGATCGTGCCGCAGTATGTGATGTTCTCCGAGGTCGGCTGGGTCAACACGTTCCTGCCGCTGGTGGTGCCGAAGCTGCTGGCCACCGACGCGTTCTTCGTCTTCCTCATGGTGCAGTTCATCCGCGGCATCCCGCGCGAGCTGGACGAGGCGGCGCGGATCGACGGCTGCGGTCGGGCCAGGATCTTCCTGCGGGTGATCCTGCCGCTGATGGTCCCGGCCCTTGCCACCACGGCGATCTTCACCTTTATCTGGACATGGAACGACTTCTTCAGTCAGCTCATCTATCTCACTGACCCGGAGATGTACACGGTGCCCATCGCCCTGCGGTCCTTCGTGGACGCGACGTCGAGCACCTCGTGGGGGTCGCTGTTCGCCATGTCGGTGGTGTCACTCGCCCCCGTCTTCCTCGCCTTCCTCGTCGGCCAGCGATTCCTGATCAAGGGCATCGCCACGACCGGCGGCAAGTAGCTCCAAGAAAGGACGTGCTCAGATGCGGTCAGGAACCCTAGCCCGGCTCGCGGTGGCCGGACTGCTTCTCGCGGCCACCGCCGCGTGCGGCGGATCAGGCGGCGGCGCCGCCGACGGCAAGGTCGAGCTCCGCTTCACCTGGTGGGGGTCGGACATCCGGCACCAGGCGACGCAGAAGGCGATCGAGGCCTTCCAGAAGGCCAACCCGAACATCGTCGTCAAGGGCGAGTACGGCGAGTGGAACGGCTACTGGGACAAGCTGGCCACCACCGTCGCGGCCAACGACGCCCCGGACATCATCCAGATGGACGAGCGCTACCTGCGCGAGTACGCCGACCGAGGCGCCCTGCTGGACCTGAAGACCCAGAAGGACCTGCAGACGGCGGACTTCGAGCCGGCCTCCCTGGGCGCGGGCGATGTCGAAGGCAAGCTGTACGGCCTGAACGCGGGCGTCAACGCCTACTCGATCCTGGCCAACCCGTCCCTGTTCGAGGCCGCGGGCGTGAAGATGCCCGACGACACCAAGTGGACGTGGGAGGAGTACGCCAAGATCGCCGCGCAGATCACCGAGAAGTCGTCCGGCGGCGTGTTCGGCTCCCAGGCGTACGGCAACGACGAGGCCGGCCTGTCGGTGTGGGCCAGGCAGCACGGCGAGGCCCTCTACACCCCCGACGGCAAGCTCGGCGTGACCGCCCCCACCGTCACCTCGTGGTACCAGCAGCTGCTGGACCTGCAGAAGGCCAAGGCGCTGCCGAGCGCCGACGCGACCACGCAGGACATGATCGCGCCGCTGGACCAGTCGATGCTGGCCACCAACAAGGTCGCCATGGGCTACTGGTGGAGCAACCAGCTCAACGCGGTCAGCAAGGCCAGCGGCAAGGAGATGAAGCTGCTGCGCCTGCCGAGCGTGACCGGCAAGTCGACGGAGAACGGCAACTACTACAAGGGATCGATGTTCTGGTCGGTGTCCTCGCGCACCGAGCACCCGGTGGAGGCGGCGAAGTTCGTCAACTTCCTCGCCAACACCACCGAGGCCGGCGACATCATCCTGTCCGACCGCGGCGTGCAGCCCAACCTCAAGGTCCGGGCCGCGATCACCGACAAGCTGCCGCCCGCGGAGCAGGCCGCGCAGGCCTACATCGAGGACATCGCCGACGAGCTCGGCTCGGTGCCGACCGCCCCGCCGCCCGGTGGCGGTGGCGCGCAGAAGATCCTGCAGCGCTACACACAGGACGTGCTGTTCGAGCGGCAGACCCCGGCGCAGGCCGCCGAGGGCTTCCTCAAGGAGCTCGGCTCGGAGATCGCCGGCTAGGAGCTCAGGAGGCGGGCGGCGCGGAGACCGAGGCGCGCACGATGAGCCGCGAGCGCAGGGTGTGCGTCTCGCGGCCGGGCTCCGCGCCCTCTAGCGTGTCGAGGAGCACCTGCGCCGCCTTCGCGCCGAGCTCGTGCACGGGCTGGGCGATCATGGTCAGGGGCGGCTCCATGACCGCCGCCCACGCGCTGTCGTCGAACCCGATGAGCGCGATGTCACGCGGGTAGGACAGGCCCACCGCCCGAAGGGCCCGCAGGGCTCCTGTCACCGCGTCGGTCTCGGTGCAGAACACCGCGGTGATCCGGTCGGGGACGGCGAGCATGCGGGCCACCTCCGCGGTGGCCCGCTCCTCGGTCTTGCGGCCGACCATCACCAGCTCGGGGTCGAAGGGGATGCGCGCGTCGTCGAGCGCGTCGAGGTAGCCGCGCAGCCGCTCCCCGTCCGTCCACAGGTTGCGGGAGGCCTGCGCCAGCAGCTCGCGCCGGGTCGCGGGCGGCTTGGCCACCGGCGGCCCCCAGACGAACCCGATGCGCCGGTGACCGGCCGTGATGAGCATCTCCACCGCCTCGCGGGCGGCGTCCCGGTTGTCGATCACCACCGTGTCGAGGTCAAGCGCGGCCACCGCGCGGTCGACGAGCACCACGGGCACCCGGTCCATCGCCGCCTTGATGTGCGCGACCTCGCCCCGCCCGACGGCGGCCGAGGCGATGATGACGCCGTCGACGCGCTTGTCGATGAGCACGTTGGTGGCGGCGATCTCCTCTTCGAGGTTCTCGTACGTGCTCAGCACGATCGTGTCGAAGCCCCGGGCCCGGGAAGTGTCGCAGATGCCCCGTACGACACCGGCGAAGAAGGGGTTGCCGATGTCGGCGACGATCACTCCGAGCGTGTGGCTCACTCCGGTGGACATGCTGCGGGCCAGCGCGTTCGCCCGGTAGCCGAGCTTCTCGGCGGCTGAGAGCACCCGCTCGCGCAGCTCGGGACTGACGTAGCCGTAACCGCCGAGGGTGCGGGCCGCGGTGGCGCGCCCGACTCCGGCCTCGGCGGCCACTTCGGAGATCGTCGGCGGCCCCGGCGCCTGACTCCGGTCAGCTGGCATGGATGGCGTCCCTCAATTCTCACGTTCGGAGGCTGGCCACATGCTAGCCATGACAGGCCGCCCGTGGCCGAACGCGCCTTCGACGAGGCACTGCTCGTAGGCCGCCGCCGCGCCGTCGCGCAGGGCCCGCTCGATCAGGTGCCGCGCCGGAGCGCCGCCCTTGGTCCAGCCACCGCGTAGCAGCGAGACGGCGAACCCGGCGAGGAAGGCGTCGCCGCAGCCCATCGTGTCGACGGGGTCGCGCACCTGGCGGGCCCCGGCGCCGACCGTGACGCGGCCGTCGTGGGCGATCGCGCCGTGCACGCCGCGGGTGGCCAGCGCGAGCCGCGCGCCGCGCCGTACGACGTCGGCCAGCAGGGTGCGGGTGTCCGCCTCGGTGAGATGGGAGCAGGACATCAGCACCAGGTCGGCGTGCGGGCAGACGCGGTCGAGGTAGGAGGAGGTGCGGAACTCCTCCTCGCTGGACAGGTCGAAGCTCACCAGCGGGCCGAGCCCGGCCAGCCGTGGCAGCTCGCTCTCGCTGCGGGAGTAGACGCTGGAGTGCACCAGGTCGAAGGACGACACGTAGGCGAGCAACTCGCCGTCGAGCGCGAGCGGCTCGCGTACCGTGACACCGCCGCCGTTCCAGCCCAGGAAGACGCGGTCGCCGTCGTCGACGCGCAGGTGCGAGACGCCGCTCTCGCCGGGCCGCACGACGCACCGGCCGACGGCGACGCCCTGGGCGGCGATGGACTCGCGCAGGAAGCCGCCCAGGTCGTCGTCGCCGAAGACGCCGAGGTAGGCGGCTTCGAGGCCGAGGCGGCGCGCGTAGACGGCCACGTTCACGCTGTTGCCACCCGGATAGTCGACGGCGCGGTCGACGAACCGGTCGACGATGTTGTCGCCGAAGCCGAGGACTCTCATCACGATCTCCTGCGCAGATGGGGAGCCCCGCCCGGGGCGGTCCTCCGGGCGGGGAGGGGGCGATGGGTCAGTAGTCCATGACGCGGTAGTAGCGGCGCAGGTCGAGCGAGTGGTCGCGGACCCTCTCCAGGTGCTTGCTGACGCGGCTCATCACCACGTCGAGCACGAGCGGGGCGAGCAGGCCGCGGAAGCGCGGGCTGATCCCTTCGAGGGGATAGTCGCGCGTGTCGAAGACGGTGACGTCCTTGGAGACGCGGCGGGCGAAGGACTCCGCGCGGTCGGTGAGGGGACGGGTCTCGTCCTCACCCTGGAAGATGATCACGCTGGTGTCCTCTTGGAGCAGCTCCAGTGAGCCGTGGAAGAACTCGGCGCTGTGCACCCTGGTGGTGCGCAGCCACTGCATCTCCTCGAGGATGCACATCGAGTAGAGGTAGGTGAACCCCCACAGGTTCCCGCCGCCGATGAGGAAGTGGTAGTCGGTGTCCCGGTGCGCTTCTGCGAAGGCGGCGGCCACCGGCTCGGCCTGCCCGGCCACCTCGACGAGGATGCGGGGGAGGTCCGTGAGCTCGGCGGCGAACTCCTCGTAGCCGTCCCACTCGCCCCTGCGTGACAGCAGCCTGCCCATGAACAGCAGCAGTTGCGTGTCGAACGGCCAGGTCTTCGGCTCGGAGACGAGTGCGACGTCGACCTTCTGGGCGATCGGCGAGTCGGGGTAGCCGGTGAAGCCGATCGTGTAGGCGCCCTTGGACCTGCAGAACTCGATGGCCCGGATGCTGTCGTCGGTCGTGCCCGAGACGGAGGTGAAGATCACCACAGTGCGCTCCCCGAGGGACGCGTCACCCGACACGACCAGCTCCGCCGCGATGGCGGCCCGCACGGCGAGGGTCGAGTCGCGCCGGGCGAGGTGCTCGTACGGCCACATCTGGGCGTAAGTGCCGCCGGCGCCCACCAGCAGGAGGTTGTCGAAGCCCTCGCCCACGAGTCGATCGACGAGTTCCTCGATCTGCGGGCGCAGGGCCACCGCGCTGGCCATCTGCTTGAGGAATTCCGGCTCGTTGAATCCGAGCATGTCCGCGTCCTTTCACCGAATGCTTGCGGCCGGTGCCGCTTCCGCGACCTGATACCGGTATCACGCGGGGGTCACGCTGGCACAGCCAGCAGGCCCGCGTCAACACGGCACGTCTTTCTAACGGCCCTGAGCTGCAAGACTGCCGATCCGGTGAAGGGTCAAGAAAATAAGATCTTGACCATGGGGCTGGTACCGGTATCAGAACGTCTGTACAGTCGGCCCACACCAGAGACACCCCTACGGCGGATCTGAGGTGCCACAGCACCGGCGGTCCCCTTTCCTCTGTGAGAAAGGAAGCCCCCATGCGCTCTCGCGCACTGACGACGTTCGCGGCACTCGCCGGGACCTCGGTGCTCGCCCTGGCCGGCTGCGGCGGCGGGACGGCGTCGGCCCCGGCGGCCGACATCGCGGCCCAGCCCGAGTTCTCCGGAACGCTGAGCATCCTCACCAAGTTCGCGGGCGAGCCCCTCGACCCCTACTTCGAGAACCTGGCCGCCGAATACCGGAAGGCGCACCCCGAGGTGCGGATCGAGCTCATCCAGGAGACCGACCAGAGCATCAAGGACAAGCTCAAGACCCTGACCGCCTCGAACGCCCTGCCCGACATCTACTTCACCTGGACCGGCAACTGGGCGGAGAACTACGTCCGCGGCGGACGCGCGGCCGACCTCAGCAAGGTGATCGGCCCGGACACCGAGTGGGGCCGCACCTTCGGCAAGGCATCGCTCGACGCCTTCTCCTTCGACGGCAAGTACTACGGGATCCCGCTCTACAACAACGGCAAGTTCATGGGCTACAACAAGGCCGCGTTCGCCAAGGCCGGCGTCAAGGTGCCCGCCACCTTCGACGAGCTCGTCCGCAGCTGCCCCACCCTGCGCGAGGCGGGCTACGAGCCCATCGCCTTCGGCAACAAGGACGGCTGGCCCGCCCTGCACTACCTGCAGCAGCTCTTCGCCTACAACGTGCCTGCCACGACCTTGCGGGCCGACTTCGACCCCGCGACCGCCAAGCTCGACGACCCCGGATACCTCACCGCGCTCAAGCAGTTCAAGACCGTGGTCACCGAGTGCACCGACACGGGCACCGGCACCAACGGAGTCCTCTACACCTCGGCGCAGGAGGCGTTCTCGAGCGGCAAGGCGGCCATGTACTACCAGGAGATCCTGGAGTTCGACAACGCCACCGCGGGCAAGGGGCTCACTCCCGAGAACTTCGGCATCTTCCCGCTGCCCGTCCCCGCAGCCGCCGCCGGCGACCCCAAGGCGCTCGAAGGATCGCCCGAGGGCTACCTGGTCAACGCCAAGTCGCCGCGGGCCGCGCTCGCCATCGACTTCATGAAGTTCGCCACGAACGCCGAGAACGCCAAGACGCTCTCCGCGCCCCCGTACGGCCAGCCCAGCACGGTCGTCGGCGCCGTCACGCCCGAGACCTCCAGCAAGGCCGTGTACGAGGGCATCGAGCTCGTCAACAAGGCCTCCAACCTGGCCATCTGGCTCGACACCGTGACAGTGCCCGAAGTCGCCGACGCGTGGCTGGCCGGCGGCGAGGCCCTCATCACCGGTGGCATGACGCCCGAGAAGGTGCTCGAAAGCGTGCGCCGGGCGTCCGCGTCGGCCAAGTAGGAGGCGAGCCGTGCGCGCCATCGTCGCGAGATCGCTCGGGCTCGCGTGGGTCGTTCCCGCCCTCGCGCTCGTCGGGGTGTTCGTCTACCTGCCGCTCGTGCAGAACTTCGGGTTCAGCACCCTCGAATGGGACATCTACAGCGGCAGCCAGGAGTACATCGGGTTCGACAACTACGCCAAGCTCCTCGACGACCCGGTCTTCTGGTCGTCCCTCGGCAACAACCTGCTGTACGCGGTGATCTCGATCGCCTTCCAGGTGTTCGGCGCGCTCCTGCTCGCCGCGCTGATCGAGAGCATCCGTGGCGAAGGGTGGCGGCGCAGCCTCCGGGTGATCTACTTCATCCCCTCGGCGATCTCGCTGACCGTCGCGGGACTGCTGTTCTACTTCCTGTACGAGCCCAACCTCGGCCCGATCAACCACCTGCTCGAAGCGGCGGGGCTTGGCCAGTTCGCGGCGGCATGGCTCGGCCAGGAGGGCACCGCGATGCCGGCGATCATCGCGATGAGCCAGTGGCAGGGCTTCGGCTACTCGACGCTGCTGTTCGCCGTCGCGATCCAGCGCATCCCTTCGGAGATCTACGGGGCGGCGGCCATCGACGGCGTCGGGCCGGTCGGCCGGTTCGTGCACGTGACGGTCCCCCTGGTGAGGGAGATGACCGGGCTGATGGCGATCGTCACGGTCTCGGGCTCTTTCCAGGTGTTCAACGAGGTCATGGTGATGACCGGCGGCGGGCCCAACAACTCCACGCAGGTGCTGGGGACATGGCTGTACCGCAGCGGGTTCGTCCGCAACGACTTCGGTTACGCCGCCGCGATCGCGACGGTGCTGTTCGTGATCACGCTCGGCGTCGCCATGGCGCAGCTGTGGGTCACCCGCAGGAGAAGGGTGGAATGGTGAGTCGCCTGAGCTTCATGGGCGTGATCGCGCGCGTGTTCATGTGGGCCTTCCTCCTCGGGCTCGTGGTGGTCGTCGTCTATCCACTGCTGTGGATGGTGCTCAACGGGTTCAAGACCAACGCCGAGCTCTTCAGCGACCCCTTCGCACTGCCGGTCGACTGGAGTTTCGACAACTATCGGAAGGCGTGGAACCGGGGAGTCGGCGACTACCTCACCACCAGTGTGCTCGTCACGGCGACCTCCACCGTGGCCACCGTGTTCGTCAGCGCCTGGGCCGCCTACGGCCTCACCAGGGTGGACATTCCGCTCAACAAGGCGATCACGGCGCTGATCCTCGGCGGGCTCATGCTGGCGCCCACCGTCGCGCTCGTGCCGCTGGTGAAGATGTTCCAGGCCATGGGGCTGTACAACAGCTTCTGGGCGCTGCTCATCCTCTATACGGCGTTCCGGATCCCGTTCACCACCTTCCTCATCCGCGCCTACATGATCGACCTGCCGCGCGAGGTGGACGAGGCCGCGGAGGTGGACGGGGCCGGCCGCTGGACGGCGTTCTGGCGGATCATCCTGCCGATGTGCAAGCCGATCATCACCTCGACGGTGCTGCTGCAGATCCTCTTCACCTGGAACGAGTACCTCTTCGCGATGGTGTTCACCAGCGGCAGCGGGGTGCAGACGCTTCCGGTCGGCCTGACGAGCCTGATGAGCAAGCACGGCACCGAGTTCCCGGTCGTCTTCGCCGGGATGGTGATCGCGGCCGTGCCGGTGGTGCTGCTGTTCGTCTTCGGCCAGCGCTATATCGTCAAGGGCCTCGCTGATGGAATCGGCAAGTGAGCACCGCCGACGGAATCGGCGGATGACAGGAGTTCTCATGGACCTTCAGCGGATCACCGCCGCCAACTTCGCCTACCAGCACCTTCCGTTCGAGCGCTTCCTCGACGACGCGGCCGGCCTGGGCCGGGAACACGTGGAGCTGTGGGGCATCGCGCCGCACCTCCACATCCCGCAGGTGAGCGACGCCGAGGCGCGGGCCGTCCGCCGCCGGATGGAGTCACGCGGCCTCCGGGTGCGCTGTCTCACCCCCGAGCAGGTGATGTATCCGGTGAACGTGGCCTCGCCCGTCACCTGGCTGCGCGCGGGCAGCATCGCCATGTTCCGGCGCGCGGCCGAGCTCTGCGCGGAACTGGGGGCGGAGCTGCTCCTGCTGACCCCGGGCCGCGGGTTCGAGTGCGAGCCGGTGGAGGCGGCCTGGCGCCGCTCGGTGGACGCCGTCGGCGAGATCGCCGGCTACGCGGACACCCTCGGCGTCACCTGCGTGCTCGAACCGCTGCAGCGCGTGGAGTCCAATCTGGTGAACGACTCCCGTACGCTCGCGACGATGATCGACGAGGTGGGCGCGGCGAACCTGGGCGCCGTGCTCGACACCGTGGGCATGGCCGTGGCGGGCGAGGGCGTGGACGACTACTTCGACGCGCTCGGCGACCGCGTCCGCCACGTGCATCTGATCGACGGCCGTCCCGCCGGGCACCTGGCCTGGGGCGACGGCGAGCTGCCGCTGGCCGGCTACCTTGCCGCGCTGGACCGCAGGGGATACGCCGGTCACCTGACCTTCGAGCTCTTCGGCGACGGCCACTACGCTCTGGACCCCCGCGCGGCGGTGGAGCGCTGCCTAGCGGCGGTGCGGGCGGCACTCCCGGCCTGAGGTCGTACGCCGGTCATCCGGAGGAACAGCGCACCGTCGCCGGGCCGGTGCAACGCTCCCAGCCGGCCGCGTGCCACCCGTCATGGATCGGAGCGGGTCCAGGGCGTGGCGTGGGGCAGGTAGGCCGTCACCTCCAGGCCGCCGTCGTCGCGCGGGCGGGCGACCACGTCGCCGCCGTGCGCCTGCGCCACCGAGCGGACGATGGACAGCCCCAGCCCCGCGCTCCTGCCGGTCACCAGCCGGTCGGCGTTGAGCCGCCGGAACGGCTTGAACAGCTCAGGGACGTCGTACGGCGGGACGGCGGGGCCGGTGTTGGCGACGGTGACCATGACCTGCCCGCCCGCGGTCCCGCAGGTGACGCGCACCCAGCCGGTGCCGTCGCCGAGGTTGTGCCGGATGCCGTTCTCGACCAGGTTCAGCACCAGCCGTTCGAGCAGCATCGCGTCGCCGGTGGTGGGGGCGGGGAACGCCTCCTCCCGTACGGTGACCTTCTCCGCCTCGGCCTCCGGCGCGACCTGCGAGACGACATGGGAGACCACGTCGGCCAGGTCCACCGGCGACCGGTCGGCGATCTCGTGCTCGGCGCGGGCCAGGAGCAGCAGGCCGGAGATGAGCCGCTCGTGCCTGGCGTTGATCTCCAGCAGGCTCTCGCCGAGCTCTTTCACGTCCGGGGAGGCGGTCCGCCGGTGCATGGCCAGCTCGACCAGCGCCCGGTTGAGCGTCAGCGGTGTGCGCAGCTCGTGCGAGGCGTTGGCGACGAATCTGCGCTGCCCGTCGAAGGAGTGGTCGAGCCGCTCGACCATGGTGTCGAAGGTGTCCGCCAGCTCCTTGACCTCGTCCCGCCGCCCGGCCAGCGCGATCCGCTCGTGCAGGCCGCGCTCGGCCATCGGCGCGGCGGCGATCCGCCGGGCCGTGGCGGTCACCTTGTGCAGGGGGGCGAGCACCCGGCCGGAGATGATCCAGCCCAGGCCGATCGCCGCGCCGCCGACCACGACCACCGCGACCGCCCCCTGGGCGAGCAGCGAGGTGACCGCCGCCGCGCGCAGATCCAGCTGCTGCTCCTCCAGCAGCCGCTGCTGGTCCTCCATCAGCTGCTGCGCCTGGCCGAGGGTGAGCACGTTGCCCGGGGTGTGCAGCTTGAAGACCTGCTTGGGGCCGTACTTGTCGTCGAAGAGGCGGGAGAGCTCCTGGTTGAAGAGCAGGTAGGAGACGCCGATGAGCACCAGTCCCGCGACGAGGAACAGGGCGCCGTAGAGCAGGGTGAGCCGGGCCCGCAGGGTGACGTTCATGGGATGCGGTACCCCGACCCCGGCACGGTCAGCACGACCGGCGGCTCGCCGAGCTTGCGCCGCAGTTTGAGCACGGTGAGCCGGACCACGCCGGTGAAGGGGTCGGCGTTCTCGTCCCACGCCTTCTCCAGCAGTTGCTCGGTGGAGACCACGGCCCCCTCCGCCCGCATCAGCTCGGCCAGCACGGCGAACTCCTTCTTCGACAGCGGGACGTACCGCTCTGCGCGGAAGACCTCGCGGCGGGCCGGGTCGAGCGTGAGCCCGGCGCGCCGCAGCACCGGCGGCGCGGCCGGCCGGCAGCGGCGGCCCAGGGCGTGCACGCGGGCGGCGAGCTCGGCGAAGGCGAACGGCTTGGCGAGGTAGTCGTCGGCGCCCAGCGACAGCCCGGTCACCCGGTCGCCGATCTCCCCGGCCGCGGTGAGCATCAGCACCCGCGCGGTGGACTCCGAAGCGACCAGCTCCCGGCAGACGTCGTCGCCGTGCACGATCGGCAGGTCGCGGTCCAGGATGACCACGTCGTAGTCGTTGACCGAGAGCCGTTCCAGTGCCGCCCCGCCGTCGTTCGCGGTGTCCACCGCGTGCGTCTCCTCGCGCAGCCACTCGGCTATCGCGTCGGCGAGCACCGGCTCGTCCTCGACCACCAGAACCCGCATTCCCCCGCCCTTCCTTGATCTAGGGCCGATGGTGGCGTACGTCCTGTTTGCTCGCTGTTAGCACGTGTGGAAACGGTGGGGAAACCGGCGCTTCGCTTGCATCTGTCCGGACGGCCGGGGCAGAACCGGCCGCTGGACGAGGAGAACACCGATGCGAGGACGAATCCTCGGCGTGACCGCTCTGCTGGCGCTGGCCCTGGCCGGATGCGGCTCGGGCGCGACCGGAGGCGCCGACGTGGCGTCGGCCGGCGATGTTACGCCGACCTCCGGCAGCTCCGCCGCGCCGAGCCTAGGCAGGGAGGAGCGGACCCTCAAGTGGGCCCAGTGCATGCGCGAGAACGGCGTCGACGTGCCCGACCCGAAGGCCGGCCAGGGCATCAAGATGACGATGGGCCCGGGCTCCGAGGCGACCATGGACAAGGCCCAGCAGGCGTGCAAGGAGTGGAAGCCGTCGGGGGGTGACGGGCCTGGCGGCGCCCGCGACGGCGAGCGGATGCGCACCCTCGCCAAGTGCATGCGGGACAACGGCGTGGCGGAGTTCCCCGACCCCGAGGGCAACACCATGCGCCTGGACAAGAAGGTCGCCGACGACCCCGACTTCCCGGCGGCCCAGAAGAAGTGCCAGTTCGACCTCGGCGGGTCTTGATGGCCTCCTTGGACGAGGTCTCCGGCCGCCGTAAGCGCAAGGGGAGGATCGTCGCGCTGCTCGCCGTGGTGGTCGTGGCCGGTGCGGCACTCGTGGCGGCCGGCAACACGGGACTGCTGACGGGCGGCGCCCAGCCGAGCGCCGCCGCCGCACTGCCCCCCGCCACCACGCGGATCGCCAAGGAGACCCTGGAGGACACGCTGGACGCGGACGGAGAGCTCGGCTACGGCCCCGCGACCACGGCGGTCAGCCGCAAGCCCGGCACCGTCACCTGGCTGCCGGCCAGCGGCGACCAGATCACCCGCGGCAAACCGCTCTACAAGATCGACAACGATCCGGTGGTGCTCATGTACGGCGGGACGCCCGCGTACCGGGACCTGAGGACCGGCACGGAGGGCCGGGACGTGCGCGCCCTGGAACGCAACCTCCGCAAGCTCGGCTACACCGGCTTCACCGTGGACGACGAGTACACCTGGGCCACGGCCGAGGCGGTCAAGGAGTGGCAGGACGACCGGGGGCTGCCGGAGACCGGCGTCGTCGAGCTCGGCCGGGTCGTGTTCGCCGACGGCAAGGTGCGCGTGGACACCCTGGACACCCAGGTCGGCCAGCCCGCCGCGCCCGGCCAGAAGGTGCTCTCCCACACCGGCACCGCCAAGGTCGTCACCGTACGGCTGGACGCGGAGGACCAGCGGCTGGCCAAGCCGGGGGCGCGGGTGTCCGTCACCCTGCCCGACGGCAGGGACGTGACCGGCAAGATCACCGAAGTGGCGACGGTCATCGAGCCGGGGGAGGGCGATCAGGAGCCGGACACCAAGGTCGAGGCGCTCGTCGCCATCAGCGCCAAGGCGCGCAAGGCGACCGCCGGCCTGGACCAGGCCGCGGTGGACGTGACCTTCACCGCGGCCAGGCGCGAGAACGTGCTGACCGTGCCGATCGTCTCCCTCGTGGCGCTGCGCGAGGGCGGCTTCGGCGTCGAGGTCGTCGAGGGCGCCACCACCCGGTACGTCGCGGTGGAGGCCGGGCTGTTCTCCGGTGGCCGGGTCGAGATCAGCGGCGAGGGCCTGGCCGAGGGCATGACCGTGGGGACCGTGAAATGACCATGATCGCGTTGTCACAGGTGAGCAAGACCTACCCCGGCGGCGTCACCGCGCTGGCGTCGGTCACGCTGGAGATCGCGCGGGGCGAGCTGGCCGCCATCGTCGGCCCGTCCGGCTCGGGCAAGTCCACGATGCTCAACACCATCGGCACGCTGGACCGCCCCACGTCGGGGACCGTGCGCATCGACGGCTACGACATCTCGGCCCTGTCGGACAACCAGCTCTCCGCGCTGCGGGGGACCCGGATCGGGTTCGTCTTCCAGCAGTTCCACCTGGCTGCGAACGTCCCGGCGCTGGACAACGTGGCCGACGGCCTGCTGTACACCGGCCTCGGCCTGGCCGAGCGGCGCCGCCGGGCCCGGCTCGCGCTGGAACGGGTCGGGCTCGGGCACCGGATCGACCACGAGCCGCACGAGCTGTCCGGGGGTGAGCGGCAGCGCGTCGCCATCGCCAGGGCGGTGTCCGGCGACCCGCCGCTGCTGCTGGCCGACGAGCCGACCGGGGCCCTGGACTCGGTCTCGGGCGCGGGGGTGATGGACCTGCTGTACGACCTGCACGCCTCGGGCACCACCGTGCTGATCATCACCCACGACCGCGAGATCGCCGCCGGCCTGCCCAGGCAGGTGTCGATGCGCGACGGGCGCATCGTCGCGGACACGGCGACGGGTGGAAAGGTCGCGGACACGGCGACGGGTGGAAAGGTCGCGGACACGGCGACGGGTGGAAAGGTCGCGGACACGGCGACGGGCGGAAAGGTCGCGGACACGGCGGTCGGCGGCAAAGCGGACTCGGCGGTCGGCGGTGTCGCGGTGTCGGGGCGGCCCTCTGCCCATGAGCGCGCCCGGTTCGGGGCGGCATGATGGCGTCCGTCGACCACGAGGGCCGGCCCAGGTTGTCGCCGCCCCGGATGAGCGCCCGCGACGTGCTGCGGGTGGGCGCCGTGGGCCTGCGCACCCGCCCGATGCGCGCCTTCCTGTCGGCGCTCGGCATCGCCATCGGCATCGCGGCGATGATCGGCGTGGTGGGCATCTCCTCCTCCTCGGGCGCCGAGCTCGACCGGCAACTGTCCGCGCTGGGCACCAACCTGCTCACCGTCTCCGCCGGTCAGACGATCGCCGGCGAGGAGGCGAAGATGCCGGTGGACGCCGAGGCGATGATCGAGCGGATCGGCCCGGTGGAGTCCGTCTCGGCCGCCGCGTACCTCAAGGACGCCAAGGTCTACCGCTCCGAGCAGGTCCCCCGGGCCCAGACCGGCGGTATCTCCACCTACGCCGCCCGCCTCGACCTGCTCGACTCCGTGGGCGCGACCGTGCGCAGCGGCACCTGGCTGACCGAAACCACCCAGACCTACCCGGCGGTGGTCCTCGGCTCGACCGCCGCCGAACGGCTCGGCGTGCCGGCGGCGGGCCCCGACACCCAGGTGGTGATCGGCGGCGAGCGGTTCACCGTCGTCGGCATCCTCGCCCCGGTGGCGCTGGCCACCGACCTCGACACCGGGGCGATGGTCGGCTGGCCGGTGGCGGAGCGGTTGCTGGACTTCGACGGCCACCCCACCACCCTGTTCACCCGCGCCGACGAGCGCCGGATGGACGCCGTCCGCGACGTGCTGCCCGGCACCGCGAACCCGGAGGCCCCCAACGAGGTCGACGTGTCCCGCCCCTCGGACGCGCTCGCCGCCAAGCAGGCCACCGACCAGGCGTTCACCGCGCTGCTGCTCGGCGTCGGCGCGGTCGCGCTGATCGTGGGCGGCGTCGGGGTGGCCAACACCATGGTCATCTCGGTGCTGGAACGGCGCTCGGAGATCGGCCTGCGCCGATCGCTCGGCGCCACCCGGGGTCAGATCCGCACGCAGTTCCTCGCCGAGTCGCTGCTGCTGTCGGCGATGGGCGGCGCGGGCGGCGTGCTCATCGGCGCCGCCGTCACTCTCGCCTACGCCTACGCCAAGGGCTGGCAGGCGGTGATCCCCACCGAGGCCACGGCGGCCGGCCTGGCGGCGACCCTCCTGATCGGCGCCCTCGCCGGCCTCTACCCGGCCGTCAGAGCCTCCCGCCTCTCCCCGACCGAGGCCCTGGCCACCACCTAGCCCCTTAGGAGGACAGCAGCCGCCAGATGGTCTGCGGGGTGATCGGTGTGTCGGTGACGCGGTCGGCGATCTCCGGAAGGGCGGCGGCGACCGCGTTGCCGATGGCGGCCGGCGGGCTGATCGTGCCGGCCTCGCCGACGCCCTTCATGCCGCCCGGGGTGATCGGCGAGGGCGTCTCCAGCGAGACGATCCGCACCTCGGGCACCTCGTACGCGGTGGGCGGCAGATAGTCGGCGACCGGCTGCCCGTCCTCGCCGTAGCCGACCTCCTCCGTCAGCGCCATCCCGATGCCCTGGGCCACCCCGCCCCGGAGCTGGCCTTCGACGATGTCCGGGTTCACCTGCACACCGCAGTCGTTGACCACCCAGTAGCCCTCCAGCTCCACCGCGCCGGTCTCCGGGTCGACGGCGACGGCCGCCGCGTGCGCGCCGTAGGCGTAGGTGTAGTCGGCCGGGTCGTACGTCGCCCGTTCCTCCAGCCCGGGGGAGCAGCCGTCCGGCAGGTCCCAGCCGCGCCACGCCGACGTGGCGATCTCCCGCAGCGGCAGCGACGCCTGCGGATCCCCCTTGACCTGTACGACGGACGCGACGATCTC
This sequence comes from Nonomuraea glycinis, assembly GCF_035920485.1. Classification (GTDB taxonomy): domain Bacteria; phylum Actinomycetota; class Actinomycetes; order Streptosporangiales; family Streptosporangiaceae; genus Nonomuraea; species Nonomuraea glycinis. Next base: position 2,844,807 of record NZ_CP109166.1, on the reverse strand, counting down.
CAGGTCACCGGGAGCCGCTTCGAGCCGGTGCGCCGCCAGCGCGATGATCTTGTCGTGCAGCCGGGTGGCCGCCTCGGCGAGGGCCGGGCCGCCGACCACGAGGGCCCGGCTGGCGATGGACCCGACCGGCGAGTACGGCGTCGACGCGGTGTCCGCCAGCACCACCCGGATCCGGTCCATCGGCACCCCCACCCGGTCGGCGGCGATCTGCGCCAGCGCGGTCTCGATGCCCTGCCCGATCCCGGCCAGCCCGCTGGACACCACCACCGACCCGTCGGAGTTCATCCGCAGCAGCGCCGCCTCGTACCCGCCTTCCTGGATGCCGGCCGCCTTCAGGCCCATGGAGGGTCCCATGCCGGTGCCCTCCACATGGCAGGAGTAGCCCACGCCCCTCCTGCGCCCGTCGTCCCCGCCCGGCGGCGTCACCATCTCCCGCAGCGTGCGCAGCGCCCTCGGGTAGTCGCCCGAGTCGTACGTCTGCCAGATCCGGTTCCCGCAGGGCAGGTCCTCGGGCCGCAGCATGTTGCGCAGCCGCAGCTCGACCGGGTCCAGCCCGAGCCGTCGCGCCGCCTCGTCGACCAGCCGCTCCCGCGTCCATGCGGCCTCCGGCTGGCCGAACCCGCGGTAGGAGCCGGTTGGCGTGGTCGTGGTGACCACCCCGCGCACCCGGGCCCCCGCCCGCTCGAACCGGTACGGTCCCGGCAGCAGCGTGGCCGTCACCGCGGCCGGCCCCGCGCCCACGTTGGAGGGATGTGCCCCGAGATCGCTCACGATGTCGGCGTGCACCGCCACGAACCGGCCGTCCCCGTCCAACGCCAGCCGCCCCCGGTGCACGGTGGCCCGCGACGGCAGGGTGGCCACCAGCCGGTCGCCGGGCGCCTCCGTCCAGCTCACCGGCCGTCCCAGCCGCGTCGCGGCCAGGCAGGCGAGCAGTTCGTCCGGATACAGGTGCTCCTTCGCCCCGAACCCGCCGCCGACGTCCGCGCCGATCACCCGTACTCGATCATGACCGAGCCCCAGCGCGTCCGCGGCGTGCTCGCGCACGTTGTGCGCGGCCTGCGTGGAGATCCGGATCGTCAGCTCCTCGCCGTCGTAGGAGGCGACCACCCCGCGCGGCTCCATCGGGTACGGCGAGACGCGGCCGAGCGTGAACGTCATCTCGACCACGTGCTCGGCGGCCCCGATCGCCTCCTCGCAGTCGTCCCCCATGGGGAAGTCGGTGACCACGTTGGTGCCCCACTCCGGGTAGAGCAGCGAGGCGTCGTCCGCCAGCGCGCGTGCCACGCCGACGACGGCGGGCCACTGGTCGAAGTCCAGGTCGACCAGTTCGGCGGCGTCCCCGGCGGCTTCCGGGGTGTCGGCCACGACGACCGCGACCGGCTGGCCCACGTAGCGGATCGTCTCCTCCAGCACCGGGTAGGCCGTCAGCCGCTGCCCCGGCGACAGCCCGGCACAGGGCAGCCGGATCCCGGCCGCGTCCGCCGGGGTGATGACGTCGAGCACGCCGTCGGCGGCCCGCGCCGCCTTGACGCCGCACGCCACCAGCCGCCCGTGCGCGATCGGGCTGCGCACCACGACCGCGTACGCCATGCCGGGCAGCCGGACGTTGCCGACGTACCGTCCGCGTCCGGCCAGGAGCCGGGCGTCCTCGAGGCGGGGAGTCCTGGAACCTACGTACGTGTCGTCGGCCATGACCTCGATTCTGAGCGCGAGGAGAGTTCCCGTCCATGAGCCGCACGGCGCGGGTGCGGCCCATGGACGGCCGGCTCAGGCCAGCAGGCCGTCGCCGATCCACCCCTCGGGCGTACAGCCCGGCGGGATGGCGAAGACCGCCGAGCCGATGGGCGTCACCCACTCGTTGAGCAGGTCCCCCTCGGCCAGCCGACGCTGAACCGGGACGAACTGCCGCTCCACGTCCGCCTGATAGGAGGCGAACAGCAGCCCCGAGTCCGAGGTCCCGTCCTTGGACAGGCCCTCGTCATAGTTGTACGGACGCCGCAGGATCCGGGCGGCGGGATCGGCCGTCCTGGCCCGCCTGATGTGGGCGTACTCGGAGATGACCGGGAAGCCGAGCCGGTTGACCCGCTCGAAGTCCGGCTCGTCACGCTCGGCCCGGCCGGTCAGGGGAGCGCCGGTGTCCAGCCGCCGCCCGATGGTGAACTCCCTGGCCACCCGGTCGGCCGCGTCCCACGTCTCCAGCTCCATCCGGATGCGCCGCAACACCAGCGTGGTGCCGCCGCGCAGCCAGTCGGCCCCCTGATCGATCCAGACGGCGCGGTCCAGGTCGGTCGGGTTGACCGTGCCGTCGAGCTGGCCCATCAGGTTGCGCTGGGTATGCCCCTGAACACCCAGGTGCGCGCTGCGCCGGAAACCCCGCTGGGTCCAGCGCACCTTGGCGAAGGACCGCGCGTCCTTGACGATCATCCGCAGCGCGTGCGCCACGGTGAGCGCGTCGTCGGCGCAGATCTGCACCAGCAGGTCCCCGCCGCTCCACTCCCTGCGCAGCTTGTCCGTCTCGAACGCGGGCAGCGCCTCGACCGGCGAGTCCACTTTCGCCGCGGCGAACAGCCCCGGCCCGAAGCCGAACGTCACCGTCAGCCGGGCCGGGTCCGTCGCCAGCTCCGGCTCGGTGTCGGCCAGCGCGGGCCGCCCCTGGGTGAGGCGGCGCGCGTCATCGGTCAGCAGCGGCAGCAGCCGGCCGAGCGCCTCCTTCCCGGTGCCCGGCAGCAGGTCGAAGGCGACGAAGACCGCGTGCGCCTGCGGAGCCGTCGCCACCCCCGCCTGATGCACGCCGTGGAACGGCTCCACGACGGGTCCGGCGGGTTCGCCCGAGGCGACGGCCGAGGGCGTATCCAGCGCGCCGATGACGGCGGCCGCGCCGAGCGCGCCCGCCGCGGTGGCGGCGCCCCCGGTGATCAGCCCTCTTCTGCTGATCCGACCGGCCATCACTTGTGTCCCATGCCCGGCTGGTAGTCCTCCTTGCCTCCGGCGAAGTCCTTGCCCACGGCGGTGAACTCGAAGGGCTGCCCGTCCTTCACCGTCAGTGTGAACGGGATCCGCGCACCCGGCTTCACCTCCTCGGCGACCCCCATCAGCATGATGTGGTCACCGCCGGGCCGCAGCTCGTGGGTGCCGCGCGGGGGGATGACGAAGCCGCCTTCCTTGGGCCGCATGATCATCTTGCCTTCGGAGTCCACCACCTCGTGCAGCTCGATCATCGGCGACAGCGGGGACGCCCCGGCGACGATCGTCACCTCGGCGTCGGTGTTGTTGACCAGGGTGCCGAACGCGGCGGTCATCCCCTTCTCGGCCGTCTTCACCCAGGGATCGGTGATGGAGAGCCCGGCGGCGGCGCCGGCGGGTGGCCGCGCCTCGGCGGCGACGGTCGACCGGCTCTGGGCAACGGTGTCGGCGGTCTTGGCGGTGTCGGCGGTGGAGCCGCACCCGCTCAGCGCCACGACGGCGGCGGCGAGCAGGCACACAGGACGGAGGTACATGAACATGCCTTTCTGCGCCCACGGCAGAGCATCGCCGCGGGCGGGGGTCGTCGAAAAGGATCAGCTGGTTTCGACGACCATCGGCGGTCCACGCCCGCTGAGCACGTGCCGCAGCACGGCCGAGCGCAGCACCGGCGGCTCGACCACGGCCGCGGCGAAGAACGGCGTCTCGGGCACCGGCGGCAGCAACACGGCGAGCAGCCGTACGGCCAGCCGGCGCAGCAGCGTCCAGAGCACGGCCTCGCCGCGCGCCAGCCACAGCGCGGTCAGCAAGGTGGCCCAGGAGTGCGCGACCAGCATCCCGAACCCCGGCACCAGCCCCCCGGAGGCGTGCACGGCGTGCGCGACGGCCTGCACGGGGGAGCCGGCGTGCGACAGCGAGAACAGCAGGTGCAGGGCGAGCTGGAGTCCGCCCAGCAGGGGCAGAATGGCGTGCAGCGATCGCTCGCGCCCCGCCACCGGATAGGCGGCACAGGCGGCCAGCCAGAACGCCACCAGCATGGCGTCCCCGGACACCGTCCCCCCGCCGAAGACATGCGCCCCCACACCCAGCCCAAGGCACACCATGGCGAACACCATGGTGCGAAGAAGGCGAAACGGCATGCTCGGCGTCACGATCCCGACATCATGACACGCTCGGCCTTCGCCCTCCTTTCGAACCCACCCAATTACTCCTGAAAACAGCCGGTTGCGGTTTCCCGGCGATCCGCTAAGAGCGGCGGCATAATGACCCGCAATGCCGAAATTTGCGGAACTCTCGACATATGCGGGGGCGATCGCGCCGGTCATCGGTGCGGTCCACGTCAACGTGCACGCCGCCGCCCGCGCGGTCGGCAGAGAGCTCAGCGGAGCCCCGGACCCGTCCCCCGGCTTCCTGAACGACCTCCGGTTCACCCTCCCGCTCCGCCCCCTCACCCGCGCCGCGCTCGCCGCCGTCTACAGATACGGCACCGCCGACGAACGCGAGAGCATCGTCCAGGAGCACCTGGAGCAGGGCGCCCTGACCGAGGACCCCGACGGCCTGCTGCACGCGACGGCCCACGGCCTGGAGATCATCCACAGCCTGTACGGCCTGCACGCCGCCGCCGTCGAGCGCATCTGGCCCGACCACGACGTCCCCGCACTGGCCACCCTCGCCCGCAGCGTGCTCACCCGGGCCCAGCAGGACCTGTCGACGACAGCCCACCCCTCCGGTCACTCGGCGGAGGCGGTGGGCGGTGCGTTCGCGGTGGTGGTGCCGCCGTACGAGCCGGCCGACGCCCCGCCGGGAGTGCTGCTGTTCAACCGGCTCGCCGCCCTGCGCTACCACCGCGCGGACGCGCACGCCGCGGCCTGGCAGGAAGCAGGCCTGTCGGTGGCCGACATCGTCGCCCTGAAGCGCGGCCCGATACGCGAACGCATCGAGGCAAGGACGAACCAGCGCGCCGCCCGCCCGTACAGGATCCTCTCGGAGGCGGAGCGTGCGCGGTTGTACGACGGGTTGCTTCGCCTGGTGTGAGGGGAGGACGACTTGGGCATAGTTCGCAAATTGCCACCTCCCGGTAAGCAGCAAAGAAGCGCACTATGGTCAAGTACCTCTACGAGGAGAGTGTGGTGGATCAGGACCTGCCCAGTGGCGCGCGATTGATCGTGGGAGTGGACGAGTCCCCGGCCGCGCGCTGGGCGCTGGCCTGGGCCATCGGCGCGGCGCGGTTGCACCGCATGGCGCTGGTCGCGGTGCACGTCAGCCGGGCCCCCGTGCACCCCTTCCCTGAGGCGCTGCCCGTGCAGCACGCCATCAGGCAGGGGGAGGAGGACCGCTGCGGCGAGGTGGTGGCGCGGGCGTTCGAGGACGTGGCGGGCGGGGTGCCCGACGACCTCACCACCGCCGCGGTCGCGCGGGTCGGCGATCCCGGCTATCACCTGGTCGACCTGGCCCGCGACGGCGACCTGCTGGTGCTCGGCCGAGGGCGGCGTGGGCTGGTCAGCCGCCTGTTCCTGCCTTCGACGTCCATGTACTGCGCACGGCACGCGCGGGCCACGGTGGTGATCGTGCGCCAGCCGGTGCCGCCGGACGACCCGCAGTTCTCAGGTGAGCGGGCGCGGCGGTTCTGGGGTCGCCGGCATTATCAGTGACTTTCTGAGCAGTTCGAGGCCGCCGGGGATGGCGCTCTGCCCGATCGCGCCGTAGCCGATGACCAGGCCGCGCTGGGCCGGGATCTCGCCGCAGTAGGCGTCGAGCCGCTCGACGCCGAGGCCGGGCCGTGGCCGTACCGCGACGCCGGGCGCGAGCCGGGCGCACAGGTGCAGGCCGGCCGCGGAGGGCACCAGGCGCAGCCGGTCCTCGCCGGACAGGGTGTCGGCGATCAGCGCGTGCCGGGCGGCGTACACCCGGGTGGCCTTCCTGATGTGCCTGGCCAGCAGGCCCTCGTCGATGAACCGGGCGAGCGCCGCCTGCGTCGGCAGCTCGCCGTGCCAGTCGGAGATCCGCTTGGCGGCCGTCAGCGCGGGCCCGAGCGAGGCCGGCGCGACCAGGAAGCCGAGCCTGAGCATGGGCAGCAGGGTCTTGGAGAAGGAGCCCACGTAGATCACCCGGCCGGCCCGGTCCAGGCTCTGCAGCGGCTCCAGCGGGCGCTCGCCGAAGCGGAACTCGCTGTCGTAGTCGTCCTCGATCACCACCGCGTTCCGCCGCTCGGCCCACGCCAGCAGCGCCGCCCGGCGGGCCAGCGACATGGGCGTGCCCAGCGGGAACTGGTGCGACGGCGTGACGTACACCAGCCGCGCGGCACCCGGAATGGCGGAGACGTCCAGTCCCTCCCCGTCCACGGGCACCCCCACGACACGCGCGCCGAGCGAGCGGAACAGCAGCCGCGCGGGCGGGTAGCCGGGCTCCTCCACGGCCACGCAGGCGCCGGGCTCGATCAGCACCCGGCCCACCAGGTCCAGCGCCTGCTGCGCGCCGTTGGTGATGAGCACGTCCCCGGCGCCGGCGTGCACGGACCGGCTGACCCCGATGTGCCGGGCGATGGCCTCCCGCAGGCCCTCGTGCCCCGACGGGGCGCCGTAGCCTCCGACGCCGCGTCGCAGCTCGCGGCTCACCAGCCGACGCCAGCTCTCCATCGGGAACAGCTCCGCGTCGGGCACGCCGACGCGGAAGTCGTACGCCTGCATGTTCGACCCGTCCGGGCGGGCCGTGCCGGAGGGGCCGCCGGTGATGGACTCCCAGACGGCGCGGGGCCGTACGACACCCTTGGGGGCGGCTCTGCCGCGCACCGGCTCGGCCGACACGTACGTGCCCGCGCCCGCGCGGCCGACCAGGAAGCCGTCGGCGACCAGCCGGTCGTAGGCGACGGCGACGGTGTTGCGTGAGACGGCCAGCCGCCGGGCCAGCTCCCGCGTCGGCGGCAGCCGCTCGCCCGACCTGAGCCGCCCGTCCAGGACCCCCTCCAGGAGCTGGCGGTAGATCTGCGCCGTCAGGTCACCCCGCCCCGACAGGGTCACGTGTACGTCCATCTTGGCCCAATCGTTTAGCCGGAAATTGGAGCTTATATCGGGACAAGCTCCGGCCTAACGTGGGCGGCATGACGGAACGAATGAACCTGGGCAAGCTCGCCGGCGACGCCTACAAGGCGATGGCCGGACTCGACCGATTCGTGAGCGCGAGCACCCTCCCCAAGCCCCTGCTGGAGCTGGTACGGCTGCGCGCCAGCCAGATCAACGGCTGCGTCTACTGCGTGGACTCGCACAGCTCCGACGCCAAGCGGGCGGGGGAGAGCGACGCGCGGCTGCACGCCGTGGCGGTGTGGCAGGAGGCCCCCTTCTTCACCGCCCAGGAGCGCGCGGCCCTGGCCTTCACCGAGGCCGCGACCCGGCTGTCCACCTGCGACGTGACCGACGAGATCTGGCAGCAGGCCGCCGAGCACTTCACCGAGAAAGAACTGGCCGCCCTGGTGGTCGCCCTGGCCACCATCAACGCCTGGAACCGGATGGGCGTGTCCACCAGGATGACCCCGGAGTCCTACCAGGCCTGAACGGCCGGCGCCTTCCCGCGCCGGCCGTGCTGGGTCACTTGAAGCTGGGTCACCTGAAGCTCGGTCACTTGAAAGCGCGCAGCCGCAGGCTGTTGCTCACCACGAAGACGCTGGAGAACGCCATCGCGGCGCCCGCGATCATCGGGTTGAGCAGCCCCGCGGCGGCCAGCGGCAGGGCGGCCACGTTGTAGGCGAAGGCCCAGAACAGGTTGCCCTTGATCGTGGCCAGCGTCCTGCGCGACAGCCGCAGGGCGTCGGCCGCCACCCGCAGGTCGCCACGGACCAGCGTGAGGTCGGACGCCTGGATCGCCGCGTCGGTGCCGGTGCCCATGGCGAGCCCCAGATCGGCCTGGGCCAGCGCGGCGGCGTCGTTGACGCCGTCGCCCACCATGGCCACCACCCTGCCCTCGGCCTGCAGCCGCTTGACCACGTCCACCTTGTCGGCGGGCAGCACCTCGGCGATGACCTCGTCGATGCCGACCTCGGCCGCCACGGTCCTGGCGACCGCCTCGTTGTCGCCGGTCAGCAGCACCGGGGCGAGCCCGAGGGCGCGCAGCCGCTCGATCGCCTCCTTGCTGGTGCCCTTGACCACGTCGGCCACGACCAGCACCGCGCGCGCCTTGCCGTCCCACCCCACGGCGACGGCGGTACGCCCGGCGGCCTGCTCCCGCGCCAACGCGTCCTCAAGCTCGGCAGGCAGGTGCTGCGACCACTCCCGCAGCAGCTTCGGCCGGCCGACCAGCACCGCGTGCCCGTCGACGACGCCCTGTACGCCGAGCCCTTCGACGTTCGCGAAGTCCTCGACCGTGGCCGTGGACCCGGCCGCCTTGGCGATGGCGCGGGCGATCGGGTGCTCGGAGGCGTGCTCCAGCGCGCCGGCCAGCCTGATCACCTCGCCGCGGTCCTCGCCCTCGGCCAGGTGGACGCCGACGAGCGTCATCCGGCCCTCGGTGACCGTGCCGGTCTTGTCCAGCACGATCGTGTCGACCCTGTGCGTGGACTCCAGCGCCTCCGGTCCCTTGATCAGGATGCCGAGCTGGGCGCCCCTGCCGGTGCCGACCAGCAGCGCCGTGGGCGTCGCCAGGCCGAGCGCGCACGGGCAGGCGATGATCAGCACGGCGACCGCGGCGGTGAAGGCCGCGCCCGCGCCGTTGCCGGTGCCGAGCCAGAAGCCCAGCGTGGCGATGGCCAGCCCGATCACGATCGGCACGAAGATGCCGGAGATCCGGTCGGCCAGCCGCTGCACGGCCGCCTTCCCCGTCTGCGCCTCCTCCACCAGCCTGGCCATCTGGGCGAGCTGGGTGTCGCCGCCGACCCGGGTGGCCCGCACGATGAGCCGTCCGCCCGCGTTGACGGTCGCGCCCACCACGGCTTCACCCGGCCCGACCTCCACCGGCATCGACTCGCCGGTGAGCATCGAGGCGTCGATCGCGGAGGTGCCCTCCTCGATCACGCCGTCGGTGGCGACCTTCTCGCCCGGCCGTACCACGAACCTGTCGTCCACCTGGAGCGCGTTTACGGCGACCCGCCGGCCGTCGGCCAGCTCGACGTCCTTGACGCCCAGCTCCATCAGCGCTCGCAGCGCCGCCCCCGCCTGCCGCTTCGACCGCGACTCGAAGTAACGCCCGGCCAGGATGAACGCCGTCACCCCCGCCGCGGCCTCCAGATAGATGTTGCCGGAGCCGTCGGTCCGCTGGATCGTCAGCTCGAACGGGTGCGTCATGCCCGGCATCCCGGCCGTACCGAAGAAGAGCGCCCACAGCGACCAGCCGAGCGCGGCCAGCGTGCCCATCGAGACCAGCGTGTCCATCGTCGCCGTGCCGTGCCGCAGGTTGGTCCAGGCGGCCTTGTGGAACGGCCAGCCCGCGTACACCACGACCGGCGCCGCCAGCGTCAGCGACAACCACTGCCAGTACGTGAACTGCAGCGCCGGGATCATCGCCATCGCGACCACGGGCACGCTCAGCACCACCGCCGTGATCAGCCGGTCACGCAGGCTGTTGTCGGGGTTGTCCACAGGCTGTGGATCGTCGGCGGGCAGCGTGGCCGAGTAGCCGGCCTTCTCCACCTCGGAGATCAGCTCCTGCGGGTCGAGGTCGTCGGGGAAGGTGACCTTCGCCTTCTCCGTCGCGTAGTTGACCGTCGCGGTCACGCCTTCGAGCTTGTTGAGCTTGCGCTCGATGCGGTTGGCGCAGGACGCGCACGTCATGCCACCGATCGTGAGCTCGACGGCTTTTTCCTCGATGAGGGAAGACATCACCTCTCCTTTCCCTCGTCCGTTTCCTGCGCTCTGGGTTGGTTTTCAGTGAGTGTGCTCTGGTTTTTCAGTGCGTGTGGGCCGGCGCCTGCTCGGCCGTTGCCGTGAAGCTCGCCGTACGGACGTCGCCGCCGTGCTGGAAGTCCAGGAACAGACGGTAGTCGCCCACACTGGGCACCTCGGCGTAGAAAGTGATCTCCGGGCCCGGCGTGGTCCTGCCGTCGCCCGGCTCGCCGTCCGGGTGGACGTGCAGGTAGGCCAGGTCGCCCGCGCGCAGCGCCACCAGGTGGCCGTAGGCGCCCAGGTAGGGCTGCAGGTCCTTGACCGGCTTGCCGTCCTTGGTGACCTTCAGGGTGAGCTTGCTCGCGTGGCCGGGCTCCAGCTCCCCGTCGAGGGTCACCGTGTAGTCGCCCACCTTGGCGGTGCGGCCGGCCTGCGGCAGCGCCTTCGGCTTGTAGTCGCCGGGGGCCTGGAGGTCCACGCCCAGGGTCAGCGTGTCCCCGCCCGTGGGGGCGAAGTCAGCGAAGGCTCGGTAGGCGCCGGGCTCGGGCAGCTCCAGCTTGACCGACCAGACGCCGTTCTGGCCGAGCGTCGGGTGCAGGTGCTGGAAGCTGGTCAGGTCGCGGGAGGCGACGATGAAGTGGAGCTTCTTCTCGTGCGCCACGTCGTACTCGGTGACGGGCTTGCCGTCGGGGCCGGTGATGTTGAAGCGGAAGTCCTTGCCGGGCTTGGTGAAGGGGGTGAGCGTGTAACCGTTCTGGGAGACCTGGAGCCCCCCGGGGGTATCACTCTCGTTGTGCGCCGCCTCGCCGTGCCCGCCGTGCTCGTCCTGCTCGTCGCGCTCGCCGTTCTCGTCGGCGTGTCCGGCCGTGGTGTCGTGCGCGGTGTCGGCTGCCGAGTCCTTGTCCGCCGGCGCGGCCATGTCAGCGTGGCTCTTCGGGCCCGCCGTGGCCTGCCCGGCCGGTACCGTGGCCTGCCGGGCCGGACCCGCGGCGGGTCCGACCTGGCCCAACGCGCTCCCGGCCCCCAGCGCCCCGGCGAAGATCACTGCCAGTCCGGCGCTGTACAGCCCGAGGCGTGCGGCCGTGTTCATGAGACGCCGGCCAACTCATAGCCGGCTTCCTTCACAGCGGCGCTGATCCGCTCCTGGTCCACAGGGCTCTCGCTCACCACGGTCAGCGCGCCGCTCGCCAGGTCCACCTCAACGGACGTGACCCCCGAGACCTCGGTGACCTCCTCCTTGACCGAACTCACGCAGTGGCCGCAGGTCATGCCCTTGACGGTGTAGGTGGCGGTGCTCATGGGTGGCTCCTTCAGATGGTCGTATTCTTGCTCTAACGAGTCTAACACCGTACCCCCCTAGGGTATTCTTCCAGGGCTGGAAACGCCGCCCTCCCTCTTTCTTGTACGGCTGGAAGAGGTGTGTGGATCAATCCTTTGCTTCGCCCGCCGCTGTCGTACGTCGCTGATTTATACCCCTAGGGGGTACATCCGCGAACATAGCTTACCGGGAGGGGGTATGTCCACACCCTTCGCCCGCGCGCACTCAGCCGCGACATGCGGCATGATCCAAGATGGGCCGGGCACATGCTGTCCCACCTGGGACTGTTGGCCCGTTCTCGAACAATCCGTACATCTGGTTCTGGCAAACACCAGGACCGCAGCCATCCCTTGCTAGGCTGCTTGTCAACCGTTGGGTCTCACCCCGGCAGGTGAGACCGTCGAAGAAGTGGGGTCACACCGTGAAGAAGCTGCTCGTTCTGGCGCTGGTCGCCCTCGGGGGGTTGCTGGTCTGGCGTAAGGTGCAGGCCGACCGCGCCGAGCTCGATCTCTGGACCGAGGCAACCGGTAGCGAGAACTAACCGACCGGCGAGGCGATGAGTGACGTCGTCCCCATCAAGCTGGTGTGCCTGGACCTGGCAGGCACGACGGTCGGTGACATCGCCATGGTCGAGCGCGCTTTCGCCGAGGCGATCGCCACCCAGGGCATAGTTCCCGGGACCGGAGCGTACGCACGAGCCATGGTTCACGTGCACCGGTCCCGGGGCCTCCCCACCATCGACGTGTTCCGCGGCATCTTCCCCGAGGACGAAGCCCAGGCCCAGGCGGCCAACCTGACCTTCGAACGCTCCTACGAGGGTCTGCTGGAGCGGACGGGCCTCGTACCCATGCCCGGAGTCCTCGAAGTCTTCGACAAACTCCGCGGCTCCGGCATCCACCTCGCCTTGATCACCGGCTTCAGCCGCACCACCCTGAGCCGCGTCCTCAGCGTTCTCGCCTGGCACGACCAGATCGACCTGGCCATCTGCCCCGAAGACGCGGGCGGCCGCGGCCGCCCCTGGCCCGACATGGTGCTGCACGCCGTGCTCCGTCTCGCGATCGACGATGTCCGGCGGGTGGCGGTGGTGGGCGACGCCGAGAGCGACATGCGCTGCGGCCGCAGCGCCGGCGCCGCGATCGTCGCGGGGGTGATGACCGGCGTGCACAGCCGCGAGCGCCTCCTCCAGGGAGGCGCGACCCACATCATCGACTCGATCGCCAACCTCCCTGAGCTGATCCTCAGCGAGCGGACAGGAACGACACGGATGCCTGCGGAGGACGGGTAAGCTATCTTCGTCTCGAAGGGGCCTTAGCTCAGTTGGCAGAGCGCCTGCTTTGCAAGCAGGAAGTCAGGAGTTCGAATCTCCTAGGCTCCACCGCACGTCGAAGGCCACATCCCATGATCGGGAAGTGGCCTTTTTGATCTTGTACAGCTGCAAAGTACAGCTACACCTCCAGTTCGGCTTGCACAGGAGCAAGCAAGCCCGCGATCATGGTGCGCGTGGCATTACTCAGGTTGCTGGCGATCGGCCTTCTCAGCGGTGTCGTAGTGCTGCCGTTCTTGTGGATCCAGCGCGGCGAGAACTTCGAGCACGCCCGACTCGCAGCCTTGATGGCGCTGGACGCTGGACAGGTCGTAACCGTTCCACTCGGGTTGTTGGTGGGCATCGTGCTGACCGCCACGCGGTCGTGGACGCGTACACCTGGCTATGCCCTGGGCTCGATCACGACCCTGTTCGGCGTGATCGTCGCGACGCAGGCTTGGGTCACGATGAACTGGGTCGAAGGACGACCTTCCGGGGTTGGTGATCCGGACGGCGAGTTCGTCATAGCTGTCCTTGCCCTGTTCTCTGGCGTGATCACGACCTTTGTCGGCGTGCTCATCCTTCTCTTTCGACGGACTGGCTATGGGTCGCAAGCGGAACCGTCGTCGCGTGGCGGCGGCAGGAGAAGTCGTCAGCCCTTGTCACACGTTGAAGGCCACTCCCCGTGAGTCGAGGAATGGCCTAATCGATTTTCGTCAGTGCTGGGTATCGCTAGGAGTCGAGATGATCACCAAGCTTCTTCAGAGCTAGGCGCGTCTCTGCGGACGAGACTTCGCTGTATACGTTCATGGTCACGGAGATCTGTGAGTGACGAAGGATCTGCATGGCCACGCGTGGATGAACGTCGAGGGCGACGAGCAAAGACGCGCAGGTCTTGCGGGTGGCGTGGACGTGGACTCTTCGTACCTTTGCCTTGGCGCAGGCGTTCGCGAAGCTGCGCCGGAAGTTAGACGGTTCGATCGGCCGACCACTGGCGGTGGTGAAGACGAGGCCGGTCTCCTGCCAGTCGTCTCCCGCCGCTTCCCTGGTGGTGTCGCGTACCCGTTGACGGGCACGAAGGGCCGTCGTGACGATCTCGGGAAAGGGCAAAGTGGCGTCAGAGGCATCCGTCTTTGTCTGGCGGTGCAGCAGCTTGCCGGCGACTCGCTGGAGTTGCCAGCCGATCGTCATCTCGGCCTGGTCGAGGTCGACGTCCTCCCAACGCAGCCCGAGGGCCTCGCCGAGCCGCAGACCCAGGACGAGCACCAGGACGTACGCCGGGTACATCGGGTCTTCCCGAGTGCGGGCCGACTCTAGGAAGGTCTTGGCCTCGTCCACCGACCAGGCCTTGACCTTGCGCTTCCGAGGGACCGACATCTTGACGTTGGCCGCGACGTTGCGCGTCAGGACCTCTTCGCGGACGGCGTTACTCAGGGCGGCCCGCAGCGTCATGTAGGCGTCGTGGACGGTCCACTCCGAGGGCTCGGACTTGCAGCACTTGCCGACCGCGCAGCAGTGCTGACGGCGCTTCGGGTTGCTGTGGGTCTCCGGGCGGGCAGCATCCTTGCCCTGGTCGCAGCATTGGCAGGAGCGGCGGATCTTGTTCACCCAGGTCTGGACGTCCCGCACGGTCAGCTTGTCGAGCCGCTTGGAGCCGAGCGCGGGCGTGATGTAGAGCCGGGCGAACATCTCGTAGTTCGCGGCGGTCTTGGGCGCGAGGTTGGGTTCTACGACGTTGGTGAGCCAGTACGTCAGGTAGTCCGAGAGCTTCGGCGACTTGGTGACCACCGGCCCTTTGCGAGCGACCTCATGCAGCTTGAGCCACTTCTCGTAGGTCTCCTCGCGGGTCTTGCCGTACGCCCACTTGCGGGTCTTCTTGCCCTCTGGTGTGGTGACCCAGACGTAGCCCGCCCAGCCGTTCTTGTACGGGAAGATCGAACCCTCGTTGTTGGCGCGGGTGCGGCGCGTCTTGCGAGGGCGCTTGGGCTCCTCGGGTGTGCCGAGTGCGGTCTTGGCGGGCATCAGGCGGCCTCCTCGCACAGTCGGGTCACGTAGTCGTTAAGGGCGGTCACGGGTATGCGGCGGCAGCGGACGCCGACGACGATGGAGCCAAGTTCACCGGAGCGGATGAGGTTGTAGAGGGTCCAGCGGCTGATCTTCAGGGTGGCCATGGCCTGGGGGACGGTGAGCAGTTCAGAGGTCATGTGGGCCTCCGAGCCGGGTTCCGGTGAGGGCGGCGGCGAGGAGCGCGTCTCCGAGGGAGTGCCCCTTGCCCGCGTACTCCCATTCGCTGATGACGAGGACGGTGTCTTCGTCGAAGAGGGGGAGGCGGCCGGTGGTGATGTCGTTGTCGCGGGCGTGGTGTTCTCGGGCGGCGCGGAGTTGGCCGAGGGTGGTGGAGTAGCGGCGGGATCGGGTGGAGAAGTGGCCGCGGAAGCCGAGCATGTGGGCCCAGTCGGCGAGCCGGAGGTCGGCCAGTTCTGGCAGGGCGCCGAGGTGCATGCAGGTGGTGATGAGGCGGCGGGCGTGGTCGCGGAGGTTGAAGGCTTCCAGGTTGTCGAGGGGGTTGATGCGGCGGTCGAGGGTGCCGACGCATTCGGCGGCTTTGGTGGCGTACTTGGCGATGTAGCCGGCGACGGCTTGTTCGGTGAGGTCGCCGTTCAGGGTGATGGGGCGGATGTCGAGCTGCGCTCCCCAGCGCAGGGCGCGCTCTGGCTGGTCCTGGTGGGCGGGTGCGGTGGCGGTGACCGCGTGGGCGGCGTGCTGGACGGCTTGGGTGAGGGCGTCGGCGGTGGCCCAGGCCGGGGGCGGTGTGGTGGGTCCGTCGGGGCCGTCGAGGCGGATGACGGCGTGGAAGTGGACGACGCCGCGCCGCTGGTATTCGGCGACCTTGGCGAAGGACAGGGTCAGGTGGTGGCGGAGGTCTTTGAGGGCCAGGCCGCCGGTCTTGGCGAGGTGGCGGCGGACGGAGTCGGCGAAGCGCTTCCATAGCAGCGGGGCGAGGGCGTTGAACAGGACTGAGCCGGTGTAGTCGTAGCAGTCGGGGCAGAGCGGTTCGCCGAGGCGCGGGTCGTCGGCGCTGTGCCGTTCGGTGCAGGACATCACCCGTCCGTGCGGGCAGGGTTCGGCGTTGCGGCGGGCGTGGCAGGGCTGCACCTTGCCGTTGTGCTCTCGGCGGGTGTGGACGGTGCCGAAGGACGGGGCGGTCAGGGTGACGAACAGCGTCGGGTGTCCGGTGACGGTTTCCGGGACGCCCTTGCCGCCGATGAGGCCCGCGCGGATGAGTTGGTAGGTGTCGGCGCGGTAGGTCTCGGCGCAGGCGGGGCAGCGGGAGGCGCGGCGGGTCTTGCAGGGCACGCGCAGGATGCCGTCGGGCTCGTGTTTGGTGGTGTAGTGGTGCAGGAGTTGGCCGGTGGCCTGGTCGTAGTGTTCGACTTTGCCGCGTAGGTGGATGGGTTGGTGGCAGCCGCCGGTTGCGCGGATCTGGGATGCCCAGCGGTCGTAGTCGGTCCGGTTGAGTCGGGCGATCATGCCCGCTTTGGCGTGCGCGGTGGCGTGGTTTGTGGGCAAGATGGAGACCTCCTTTCGCTCGTTCGGGTGAAGGGATGGCCCCCGACCTGGCGTGTGTCTTGGCGGATGTGCGGCCAGGCCGGGGGCGCTGCGTTATGCGCCGTAGTCGTCGATGCCGGTGCCGTCGCAGTCGGGGCAGCGGGTGTTGTCGGTGGTGATGCCGGTGCCGTTGCAGGTGCAGCAGCGGTAGCGGATCACCGGCAGGTCATCGGGCATGCGTCACCTCCTTTCGGGTGGGCGGGTGGTGAGGTAGACGCGCCAGTGGTGGGGGCGGGCGCGGTCGGGGTAGGCGCGTGAGACGGCGTAGACGGTGAAGTGCAGGCGCAGGCGGAACAGGGCGTCGACGATTTCGGCGCGGGTGCCGTCGATACGGATGCGCATGGTCGGGGCTCCTGGTCAGGTGGCGGGCGTTGGGTCGGGGTCGATGCAGCCGTGGTAGCTGGTCTCGGCGTCGTGGAGGGCGCGGGCACGGGCCGGGATGGCCACGGCCCGGTACTCGACGGGGCCGAAGAAGCGCGAGGTGGCGTAGTGGCCGTGCGGGCTGTCCTCGTGGTCGATCGGGGTGCCGAGACGGGCGGCGATCTCGTCGATCTCGGCGTACAGGTCGGCGTCGGTGTCGTGGCGGGGGAAGTGGTAGAGCGCGAGGCTTTGGCCGATGGGCAGGTCCGGGTTTTCGGTGAGGAAGGCGGCCAGCTCCAGCAGGCCGTTGATGAAGGCGGTGCGGCGGTCGTGGTTCATCGGTGGGTCTCCCTTCTGGTCAGGCGGTAGGCAGGGCGCGCAACAGGTCTGCGGCAAGTTGGTCGGACACGCCGAGGTGGCTGCGGAGGGCGTCGCGGGTGATCGGTCGGCCGTGTTTGGCGTGATGGTCGTCGGCGACGCGGCGGGCGTAGTCCACGAGAGCCGGGGCCAGGCCGTCGCCTTGGGTGTCGTCCTGGTCCGGGCGGAGAAGTTCGGGGACCAGGGACGAGGCCAGGACGGGCGCGGACATGGGCGAGGCGGCCGGTGCTGGAGGCGGGTCGGGATGGGTGGCGCGGCGTTCCAGCATCGAGACGGCGATGAGGAACGCGGCGGCCGGGGTGGCGGCGGTGATCCAGCCCCAGACGGTCGGGGCGGCTTGGGCGAGGTTGGCGGCCAGGGACAGGACGATGCCGCCGGTCAGGACGAGGACGGGCCAGGTGATGCGGCCTTGCCGGCCTTTGCCGGTCTTCTTGTCGCGTTGGCGTTCGCGGGCGGCCATGACGCAGGTGAGGTCGATGCAGACGGCCACGGCCCAGGACATCCAGCCGGTTTGGCCGTGCTCGGTGGCGGTGTCGCGGATGTGGGTGAACGATCCGGCGCCCGCGATGACGGCCAGGACGAGGACCGGGCCGGTGTCGAGCAGTCGGCAGGCCAAGCGGCGCATCGTTGCACCCCCTTTCTCAGGTCAGGCGTTGATGGGGTTGGGCAGGTGGGCGGTGATCTCATCCCAGGCCGGGGCGAGGTGCGCGTGAGTCTGGGCCGCTTGTTCGGCGGTGTGCTCGCTGACGTAGAAGGAGCGGGCGCGGTACCACCGGCCGTCTTGTGAGGCGACGATGGCGACGCCGGGTGTTTCGGCGGCGATGGCGCGGGCGGAGACGAGGGCGGCCGGGTCGAGGTCGCCGAGGGTCATGGTCGCGGTTTCGGGGTCGTTGACCCGGTGGCAGATCCGGCCCGAGCACTGGGCGCGTAGCGCGGTGACGCCGGGGCCGAGGTCGGAGCCGATGCGCTGGCCGCAGCAGAACAGGTAGATGCCGAACGCCCGGCCGAGCTGGGCCACTCGCAGCAGCGCGGTGGAGGTTTTGGCGATCTCGTCTTTCTCGCTCTTGTCGGCCATCAGGTAGAGCTCGGCCAGCTCGTCGACCAGGACCACGACCGGAACGGGCCGGATGGCGGGCGGGAGCTGCCAGATGTTGCGGGCGGACGCTTGGCGGCACAAGCCCATCCGGTCGATCATCAATCCGACCAGGTCGCACAGCAGGCCGACGGACTCGGCGCGTGAGGTGGCCAGCGCTGACAGCCGGGGCGCGTACGGGGTGAACTCCACTCCGCCTTTGAGGTCGAAGCCGACCAGCGCGACGGGTTGTGGCGCGAGTCCGACGATGAGCGCGTTGGCCAGGTTGGACTTGCCGGATTGGGTGGCTCCTGCGTTGAGCCAGTGCGGCACCGTACGGAAGTCGATCACCCAGGGCTTGCCGGTCTCCAACTGCCCGACCGTCACCTTGAGCAGTTCCGGTGAGGGCGGGAGCTGGTCGACCTTGACCAGCGGGTCGCGCATGGTCGCCGCCAGGACGACGCGGCCGGGCCGGGGCGAGGAGACGCGGATGGCGTGCACGCCCCAGGAGTGCGCCAGCCGTTCGGCGGCGTCGGCGTAGTCTCCGGGGGTCTGGCCTTCCAAAGTCCACAGGGTGACGCGCCAGCCGTGCCGGGTCGGCTTGGGCAGCCACATGAACGGCTTGGTGTCGACGGCCACCCGCTGAAAGCGGCGGCGGACCTTAACCAGCCCGGTGGAGGCGACCGCGCCGGGGGTGAGGGTGAACCACCAGCGTTGCCGCTTCTTGGTCAGCCCGCACCCGAGCGCGACCCGCCGCCAGGACGCCCGGACCGAAGCAGCGGTGAGCGGGAAGCCGAGCGCCAGCCAGAACGAGGGGTAGTGGAAGCGGCGCCAGACCCACAGCCCCGCCGCGACAGCGGCGAGGGCTGCGAGCACGAGCAGCGCGTCACGCATCGGCGGCCTCCCGCAGCGGGAGGAGGGCGGTGGCGCGGTAGGCGATGCCCCACTTCCCGGCGATCTCCCAGACGTAGCCGAGCAGGCCGACGGCGGTGACCTGGTCGCCGGTGGTGATGGGTGGCTCTCCGGTGGTGCCGATCTTGACGAGTTCGATGCGGCCGAACTCGTCTTCTACCGAGACGGTGACCTCGTAGACGGTGTTGCCGTTCTTGTCGGTCTTGATCTCGCCGGTGTCGCGGTTGAGGACGCGCGGGCGCGGGGCCTTGACGCAGGTGATGGCGAGTTTGCTGACATCCACGGGGATGGGGACGGAACGCATGGGTGGTGACCTCCTCTTTCGTCGTCACCAACATAGTTAACCTAGTTGGCTTGGTTGTCAATGTTCTCTCGGTTGGCTTGGTCGAACTTTCGTGGTGAGATTGAGAGCGATGGTCAAGAACACCGGCCGGCCGGGCTACCTGCAGATCGCCGACGATCTCCGAGCGCAGATCCGCGGCGGCTCTCTCACGCCCGGAAGCCCGCTGCCGTCCACGGCCAAACTCGCCGAGCAGTACGACGCGTCGCTGTCGGTGGTGAAGCTGGCCGTCGGCGTCCTGCGCACCGAGGGCCTGGTGATCGGCCAGCAGGGCAAGGGCGTGTTCGTCCGTGACACCGATGACCCGCAGGCCGCCGGCAACCCCCGGGCTGCCGGTGACGAGCTGGCTGACCTGCGCGCCACCGTGCACGACCTGTCCGTGCGTCTGGCGAAGGTCGAGGAGCAGTTGGCTACGTCCACGACACCCCGTTCCGGACGTAGCAGCCGGTAACCTTCCGCGCCAGCGATGCCGACGCACCGTCAGGGCTGCGGCGCAGGCTGAGCGCCTTGTCCTCACGGCGGATGCCGACCAGGACCGTCACGTACCCGATCAGCAGCGCGACGCCGAGCACTCCGGCGATGATCAGCGGGATCGTGGTCATGACCAGATCACCCCTGCCACGGCCAGGCCGCGCGGGACGCGCGGGGGACGGCGGGTCTCACTCCGCCGCTGGCCGTCGCGGTTGCGCTTGGCCACCTGCTTCTTGATCCAGCGCTCACGGGCCAGGCACTTACGGCACCGGGTCTGTCCCTGCTCCAGGCGGGCGGTGCACGGGCAGGTGGGCTCCGGGTAGATCTCCTCGGTCATGTGATCACCACTCCTCTCGGTTGTTGTTCTTGCTTGCGAACCGAGAATGCTGCGGAGGGTCAGGACGAGATCACTACACGACGGGACATGTTCAAGACGTCCGGCCTACGATGGCCAGGTCCCCGGACGTCCCCTTGAAGCGGGTGAGATGGCGAACGAACGACTACGCGCGGCCCTGCTGCAGAAAGGCGTGTCCATCGCCGATCTGGCCGCAGCCATCGAGGTCGACCCCAAAACCGTCGAACGCTGGGTCACCAAGAGCCGCGAACCGTACCGAAAACACCGCTTCGCCACCGCTTCGTACCTGGGGGTGGACGAGGCGTACCTGTGGCCGGACGCGCTCAGCCCCGAACAGGTGACCTCCGCCTCACAGAGCGAGATCATCGCGATCCACCCGCACCGGTGGGCGGTGCCCCGGGACATCTGGGGACGACTGTTCGGCGCGGCATCCGAAGAGATCGGCGTCCTGGTCTACAGCGGGTTGTTCCTCGCTGATGACGGCGGCATGGTCCGGCTGTTCGCCGACAAAGCACGGGCTGGGGTGAAGGTGCGCATCCTTCTCGGTGACCCGGACTCGGCCGAGGTGGCGCAGCGCGGAGCCGATGAGGGCGTGGGCGAGAGCATGGCCGCGCAGATCCGCAGCGCACTGGTGTTTTACCGGCCGATCATGGGTGTCGACAACGTTGAGATCCGGTTGCACCGCACGGTGCTGTACAACTCGATCTACCAGGCCGACGACCAGTATCTGGTCAACATGCACGTGTACGGCACCCGCGCCGGGAACGCTCCGGTCCTGCACCTGCGGCGGGTGGCCGGCGGCGGCATGGTGGCCACCTACGCCGAGAGCTTCGAGAAGGTATGGGCCCAGGCCAAGCCGGTGGAGTCCTGATGGCACGGCGGATCGACTTCGACCATGACCCGAACGCGCCCAAGGCCAACAGCCTCGTTCCGTCGGTGAACGTCGTGGTCACCAACGAGCGCGGCGAGGTGCTGATGATCCAGCGCTCCGACAATGACAACTGGGCTCTGCCCGGCGGAGCCATCGACCTGGGGGAGTCGCTGCCGCGGGCGGGCGTACGCGAGACGCTGGAGGAGACCGGCATCCTGTGTGAGATCACTGGCCTGGTCGGCACCTACACCGACCCCGGACACGTGATCCTCTACACCAGCAACGGCGAGGCCCGGCAGGAGTTCTCCATCGTGCTCACCGGCCGCGCGGTGTCCGGCGCTCCGGCCGTCAGCGCAGAATCTCTACAGGTGCGGTGGGTGCCACGGGATGACGTCCTATCGCTGCCGATGGCCACATCCATGCGGATGCGGATCGAGCACTACCTAGCCGGCACCAGCCTGCCGTACATCGGATAGCGCGGCCTCCACCGCCCGCACCGACGACACGATGCACGGCGTCGCATCCGTGATCGAACGGCTCACCACATGCTCGGGACCGTAGCGGGAGTGGATCTCGGCCAGCCGGTCGCGTACGTCCAGGTGCCGGCCGTCCGGGCTGGTGGTCATGTCGCAGTAGGTCAGCGCCCGAGCCAGGTCGGGCCGCTCCTGGTCGAACTCCTTGGCCAGCGCGTCGAACAGGTCCCGCTGCCGCGCCTCGTTGTCCGCGCACGAGTGGTAGGCCACCAGGCGGCACAGCCGCTCATCGCCCTGGGCGACATCGCGCAGGTAACGGGCGCCGTCGAGCTGATGCATGCCGGTGTCGACCAGATCCGGGGCGTACCCGATGTCATGCAGCAGGCACGCGGCGATCAGCGTGTCAGTGTCCGCGCCGAGGATCGGGGTCAGGGTTTCGGCCTGGTCGGCGACTCCCTGGGTGTGCGCCCAGCGCCGGGGCAGCGTTGTCTCCAGCAGATCCTTGGCCAGGCCGTAGGCCCACTCAACATGTCCCACGAGGTTCACGATAGGCAGCACAGGCAAGGGCGAAGCCAGAGGGGTAGCCGAGACGTCCCAGGACGTCTCAACCCCGAACGAAGCGCCCCCGCCCGTGCTCGGCCACGATCAACCCATCGCGTTCCAGCACGGCCAGGGCCTGCCGCACCGTGTTACGCGAGGCCGAGAACCGGCGGCGTAGCTCAGCCTCACTCGGCAGCGCGGCACCAGGGGCCAGGGCGCCACCGTCGATCTGCTCACGCAAGCTCGTGGCGATCTGCTGGTAGCGGTACGGGGCCGCGCCGCTGTCGGCAGCCACCACGCGGCCCTTGGACGGGACGGTCACCAGGAGTCCCTCGTCCTCCAGGAGCGCCAGGCCGCGCCGTACCGTGTTGCGCGCCACCCCGAACCGGCGGCACAGCTCCGCCTCAGACGGCAGGACCACGCCCGGCGCGAACTCGCCCGAGACGATCTGCTCACGGATACGGGCGGCGATCTGCGGGTAGACCCGACCGCCCGTCAGCCACCGGCCGCCGGTCACAGGGTCAGCCGCGGTAACCGTCGAGGATCTTGTCCAGGTCGACCTTGAGATCACCCTGCGCGCCGTCATGCCAGCCGTCCTCAGCGGCCTGCTCGATCCGGTCCACCGCGCCGGCCATCTGCAGGAACGACACCCGCTCGTCGTCCTGGTCGCCCCAATAGAACCAGCAGAACGACAGGTGCACGAACACCCGCCGCATCCGGCACCGGCTGTCGATCACATCCAGCGCCGGACGGCCGTCCGGGGTGCCGATGAGCACCGCCGAGATATCGCGCGCGTTCAGCTGCTCGCCCAGCGCGGTCAGCAGCCGCTCGGTGTAGGCCCGTTGCTGCTCCTTGACGGTCCGGCTCGCCTGCATCCTGGTCCTCCCTGACATTCGTGCCCGGTCGTTGTGCGTCGAGCGTCGCCCCACGGGCGGGGGCGGGAACACCACAACTTGGGGACGTCTAGGGACGTCTGATGTTAACGTCGCAGCACAAGGGTCAACTCGCGAGAGGAACAGGCCGGCCCCATGAACGACAACCTCCGCTACGCACTGGCCGCCGCCCGCCTCAACACCACCGACGTCGCCGCAGCCCTGGCCGTCGACCCCAAAACCGTCAGCCGATGGCTCCACGGGCGCGTGCCCTATCCGCGCCACCGGTGGGCCGTCGCCGACCTGCTCCACGTCGACGAAGCCGAGCTATGGCCCGAGGTTGCGCCACGACACCAGGCACTCGCCGACGGCATACAGGCCATCTACCCACACCGCTGGGCCATCCCACAGACGATCTGGCGCAACCTCTTCGGCGGAGCCAGGCGAGAGATCGGCATCCTGGCCTATAGCGCGCTGTTCCTCGCCGAGGACCGGGGCATCCTCGACACCCTCACCGACCGCGCCAAGGCCGGCGTCACGGTGCGCATCCTTCTCGGCGACCCCGAGGGGGAGGAGGTGGCCACGCGTGGCGTCGACGAGGGGATCGGAGCCGAGGTCATGGCAGCGAGAGTCAGGAACGCGCTCACGCTGTACCGATCGCTGCGTGACGTCCCAGGCGTCGAGATCCGCCTACACCGGACCGTGCTCTACAACTCCATCTACCACGCCGACGATCACCTTCTCGTCAACACCCACGCCTACGGCACACCAGCAGCCAACGCCCCCGTCATGCACCTATCGCACACCGACGACCGAGGACCAGCAGCCACCTACCTCAGCAGCATGACCCGCATCTGGACCACTGCCCAGCCATGCCTCAAGTAGCTCACAGACATCTCCAGACACAGCTACGGGCAGCCCAGAAAGCAACTTATCTCCACGTCATCAAGGGCAGCCCGCCTGCGGCGGCCTGCCGCGCGTCGGGCGGTCGCTGGCCGCGCTGCGGCTCTTCGGCCGGTCGCGGCCGCACCGCCCACGCGCTACATAACCGCAACAGCGGGCAGCATGAACAGCTGAATAGCGAACGAGTCGCTACAGCCGACCGGATGAGTACGTACGTGAGGCCAATCAACGCCCTATTGTTGCCTCGCTGCTGGGCGGCGGGTCGACGACAACGAAGTGATCAGGCAAGATGGCAACTGTCAGCATCGGTCGAATCGACCACCGTAGGTGGTGCTCAGCTAATATGAACCTGGTTGATACTCAGATTATCAGCTATGCAATCTCACGAAATAAGCGCGTGGATGTAGATCAGAAGGCCATAAGCTCTATATGTGCCCAGGAGTTACTACTAGTCCAGGGAGGAAGTTATCGAGAGAATCAATACTATATACCACTATTGCAGATCTTGCGAAGCCAAGGGGCTCAGTATACATATCTTAAGCAGATCAATGATCGATCGTCAAACCAACGCCGGCGCGCCATGCAAAGGCGTACGGATAAGTTTGTAATGGAATTTGGAATAGATTTCCCGCGGGTCGTCGAATACTCACATTTGGCGATTGCAGAAGCAATAAACACCAAGCGCTTCGATTTGCTCGCTGGCTGCATTCGAGAGCTCCCTAGAGAGAGCCGCAGGGCTGCTTTGCGACGCTTAGAATTCCTTGCAACTACAGAGATGCGATGCATCCCACTAACTGTAGACATAGCCGAAATTGCTCTTGCTTTGTTTGGTGTGTTTTCTAGAAAGTACGCCCTTAAGGTCAGATTCAGGAACTCGCTGAACGATATCCTCAGTGTGGCCGTTGCCTCCCATAATGATATGTCCCTAGAAACACACGATCGACTTCTGGGGGAGTTTATAAGCGGCCCGGCGCAAGAAGTACTACTGCAGCGTCGTTCACAGAGTGAAGGCAGTGGCAGGGGACGTACTGCTCGACCTAATCATGAGTCTAAGGGTTATATAAATCGAGGATGGCGTGTTATGCGGACACGATAACCTCGCTATTAACGCGCAGAAAGGAATAGTACGCAAGGCAACGCCATTGGCATCTCAGTCGATAGGCTCATTGAATTCCCACGCGTTATTCGAGTGGCAGTGCGGCTGCCCATCTCTTCACAAATTGCATTCCCTTATCAGTAATAACATAGCACTGAGATACGGCTTCTATCTCGCTGAAGATTCTAGTCTCTGTACGAACTCGAACATCCATAACTTCATCTCGCGCAAAATAGCCATCTTGAAGCAGAAACATCATCAGCAATTGCATATTGCTCGGAAGCCAAATGGCGCCGAGGTCGGGTCGCTGTGCGTAGTAAGTAAGCACTCGCCGTTCCAGTTCGCCATAGCGGCTATTTACAAGGGAAAGATTGGCCTTATATTGGTGTAGCGACTTTCTGTCAATTTGGTTTGGCCCGGATCCCTTGCGGCCGTGGCAATTGGCACAAAGTACAATCATGTTTGCGAAGTCGTGTCGCTTGACCTTTGCCCACTCCTCAATGTGCTCGAACTCCAAAGGTGCAGGGGCGCGACACGTAGGAATAGCGCAGCGATGCCCTGCCTCTACAAGCAACTCTCTCTTTAGGGCTGCAGGAATCGGAGATCGTCCTTGTGGCATGCTGAGATTATGTCATCATCTGTAGGCATTCAGTGCTATCTGTAGGCCTTCGGCGCCGTGCGCTCCACTGAGCACGATGCCACCAGTTGAGGCCGTGACGATCGCTCACTTCGCCACTCGCCGACCAGGGCTGGGGCGATCGACGCCGAGGCCCTCCTTCGTCGGGCCCCGGCACCGGTTGACCATGGCTGGGGTGACAGCAGTGCTGACAGCAACGTCCCGACATTCGGACGCATTCGCACCACCGTACACACGCGCCCGACCACGGCCTCGATCAACCGAGCAGGGTGGCTGCTCCGCCTGAAAACCTGCGACCCTGCGGTAAGGGTCGCTTGCCACCGGGCAAGCAGGTTCTCGGTGCACGGAGCGTCTAGCCCAGCGCCACGATGGGGATGGCACGCCTGCCGTGAGAGGCCCGGTACTTGAGGAGGCCGGAGAACGAGGTTCACCAGGACGGAGCGGTCTGCTGAATCAGGGGCCTACAAATGATTACGTCAGTAGCCGATCAAACAGTGCTCGGGAAAGGTCGCCGCCGACTTCGTGAGCTCCGTTCTCCAAAGCTGCCACGCTGACGGACTCGTCCGGTTCAGTGCGGTACATGGCAACCGAACGGCCAAAGCCCAACGGCTGGGCACGGGACCGCGAGCGATGTTGATCAAAGGTATCGACGCTGATGACTCCATCCGATGGCACGCCGGCTGCCACGACGACATGTCCTTCTTGGATAATGCCCAACGCTCCTATAAATCGCAGCATCTCAGCGAGCTGCTTTGGTAGGACTTCAGGATCCAAAATTGAGCCCATCTGGTCTCTGGGGAGGCTTGACCGAACGGAGACCTGCCCCGTCTTATACAGTCGAACTTCCCTGATCTCCCCGTTCTGGGGTTTGTCCCATACCCGACGCCGATCGTTCTCGATACTGACAGCTGCGTGATCCTGAGATCTGAAAAGGTTGAGCGCCTGGCCACTCTCGATGTATTTGGTCTCGCGGACCCGGCTCACCAGCGAATCAATGAATTGGTCCATCTCGCGAGCCGAGTATCCCGGGTGATCCACTGGTAGCACGTGTAGTTCGAGTAGAGAGCCTTGGCTGCTACCAAGTGAATTTCCTCTATCGTCATCTGCGATCCAGGTCAGGGGAGGCTTCTGGGTCAATCTTCTAAAGTCTAGGGGAGATGGCTTTGAATCCAGCTCGCGCAAGCCTTTGACGACCTTGGTTTGAAGCTCAATACTGTTGGAGAAGGAGTCCCGAAAAACACCCGTCGCATACGCCTCCACGATGCGCGTGAATGCGTGCTGGTCGGGCTCGAATCTCACCCCGTTCTTACGGTAGACCAGCCGTGGCTTCCCCAGACGTTGCGCCTGCACCCATTCGTCATGTGTGGCCGACTGTCCAGTTTCCGGGAACACGTGACCATAGTTAGGACCCAAAAGGAACAGACAGACATCTGCGGAATCCAGAGCGTCCAGGCATGCCTCTCTGCTCGGAGTGGTCTGGGCTGAGAAGTCTTCGAAGCGCACTGGCGTATGGCCCAACGCGGTGATCAAACCAGGGAGGGAGTCACGCTCTTCCTCCAAGCCCTTCCGTACGCTGCTGATAAAGACTCTCACGGTACGATGTCTCCACTGGTCGAGGTTCGCTTGCGAACCAGGGCGGTCCGTACAACACATGGTATCCGGATGCACGTGGGGTGGAGTCAATGGCCGAGATCTCGGATGAAGCGATACGCGCCTACTGGAAGGAACATCGGGAGCAGTTACGCCAGTGTGAGACTCAGCGCTCGACGCTAAGCAACCTTCTGATTATCATCACGGCCGCCTTGAGCGCTCTGATCGTTCAGCAGCGCTTCTCGCTGTACGTCCTGCCCTTGTGCGTCTTTATCTTGATGGCTGGCCTGTATGGCGCTGTTGCTGTCTCGAAGTACTACGAGAGGGCTTCCTACCACCTGTCTCAGGCGCGTGCTTTGACCAAAGACCTCGCGGAGCGAGGGGTACTGGGCACTGATGAGAGGTTGGTAGAAGCACGCACTGATCACTACCGTGCCTTCCCCCGGTTGCATCGCATCCGCCTTCATCGGCTGTGGGTGGTCCTGCACTTCGCCATCGGGCTCTACGGGCTGTCACTGTTGTTGATATGTGCTGTCATGGCGTGATCGGGGCGATCTCTGTCACGCGGTCTCCGGTGCTCGGGTGGGCTGGAGGCGGATGAGGAGGGTGGGTTGCTGGTGAGGTCGAGCCGGGGCGCGGTATCGATTTCGACCCGTCTCCTCGGCCCGCCTCCCGAACCGGACGTGCGACTTTCACCGCATCCGGCTCTCCACAGATCCCGTTGCGGGGGATGGTTCGTCATGCCGTGAGTGGCCAGGGCGAGGGGATGGCTGTTCCCCGGTAGCGGTATCGGGTAGTGCTGACCGTCGCCGGGTTGAACAGCGTTGCCTCGCTGGTGGCCGGCCACCAGCCTCCTCGGCAGTACTGGCGTCGGAGCTGTCTCCAGGTGGTGCGGCGATGTTTGCGCCGGAGCCAGCCGAAGACCTGCCTCCAGAGCACGTGGCTGAGATAGCCGAACGTGGCGCTGGAGACGCCAGGCCGAAAGTAGGCCGTCCAGCCCCGGAGCATCTGATTGAGCCGATGCGCCAGGGTCGGGAACGGCATGTTCACGTCCTTCCAGCACCAGTCCTTGACCTTCGCCGTGATGGCGTGCAGCGCCTTCTTCGACGGGTAGGTGTAGACGTAGTGCTGATCTTTGGTGCCTCGCTTGCGGTGACGCTGGATGCGCCAGCCCAGGAAGTCGAGGCCCTGGTTGATGTGCACGACGCGGGTCTTATCCACTGCGAGCCGCAGCCCCAGCGGGGAAAGAACCTCCGCTACCTCCTCCAGTACGGCTTCGGCGTGCTCTTTGCGTCCGGAGACCACCACCACGAAGTCGTCCGCATACCGGATCAGCCGGTAGTTGGCCAGCCCGTGGCTGCGACGCCGTCGCCTGCTGAAGTAGTCGCCGACCTGGGCAGCGAAATGCTCGTCCAGGACCGACAAGGCCACATTGGCCAGCAACGGTGACAAGATCCCGCCCTGCGGGATGCCGGTGTCGGTGTTCCTGCGCACCTGATCCTCCCCGAGGATCCCGGCTTTCAGGAACGCCTTGATCAGCGCGAGCACCCGTTTATCAGAGATCCGTCCGCGGATCCGGTCCATCAGGGCCGGATGGGAGATCTCGTCAAAGCAGGCCGCGATGTCGGCCTCCACCACCCACTCATAAGAGCGACTGGCCAGATACTGAACCTCCGACACCGCGTCATGCGCGCGCCGGTTCGGGCGAAAGCCGTAGGAACACGGCTGGAAATCCGCCTCGAAGATCGGCTCCAACACCAGCTTCAAGGACGCCTGGACCACCCGGTCGGCCACGGTCGGGATCCCTAACCGGCGGCGCTTGGCCGTTCCCGGCTTGGGGATCATCCGCTCGCGCACCGGCAACGGGCGAAACACTCCGCCCTTCAGGCTGGTCCGCAGCCCGGCCAGGAACTCCTCCACGCCGATACGGGCCTGGATGGAGATGACGGTCTTGCCGTCGGTCCCGGCCGTGCGTGCCCCCTTGTTGCCCCGCACCCGATTCCAGCCCACCAGCAGGAAGGCCGGGTCACACACCAGGTTGAACAGGTCGTCGAACCGGCGACCGGAATCATCGGCCGCCCAACGGTGCAGTTTGGTCTGGATCTCCAGTACCCGGCGCTCAGCCCCGAGCAGGGCCGCCTCCAGATCATCGATGTTCACCGACGCGCTCCCGGCATTCCAGCATCCTTCCCTGCGGATCTGCTGGTCTCCTTCGCCATGCGGGCGGCTTTCCCGCCCTCGGACTACTACGAGACCTCCGTCCCGCTCACGGCCGTCAGTCGGCGACGGACCTGCCCCCGGCCTCGGTCTGGCAGACCGAAACCGGAAGCGACCGCGGGCGGTTCCCACGTTCACTGCGTGACCGATCGACGAGGGAGGCGCCCAGCTCATGCCCCGACAGCATCGCCACGCTTACGCCGCAGACCTTCAGCGTGGCCTCCCCACCGGCGCTGTCGACCGGCTTCGGAGTTGACCACCTCGGGTGATGACCCGGGCGGTCACGCACTGCACACCGGCCCATATCCACCAGGTTGGAGCCGGCACCTCACTTACGGGGCTTTAGCACTGGTTTCTCGCGTGCACCTTCTCGTCTCGCTAGAGGAGCCCAAGCCATCTGGCAGTCCTGGCCCGTCTCCCCGTTGTCAGGGCTGCTTCCCACCCTCCCCGGCGTCCCCCGGATCAGGCTGCCCTCAGCTCCACCCGACTGCCGCGACAGCCAGGCGATGGAGTCCTTTCACCTCCACTCGGTCACACAACGCCTCGTGGCGCACTACAGCAGAGAAGTACAGCAACAGGTCCGCACAGCGCCTCACTCTGACGCCCGCCAGCGCACGCCTGAGCATGGGGGATGCCTCAATAACTCGTGGTTGGCTCCCGTTTGCAAGCAGGAAGTCAGGAGTTCGAATCTCCTAGGCTCCACCGCACGTCGAAGGCCACATCCCATGATCGGGAAGTGGCCTTTTCGATCTTGTACAGCTGCAAAGTGCAGCTACAGCGGCAACCTTCTACAGCTCCAGAACCTTAGGGCGGGCGTCAGCACGACCGTAGGCAAGGATGTGTCGCAGCCCTTGCCGAAGCTGTCCGAGGGATTGCTCGTCCACATCGAGAACGGCCTCCATCTCGGGTTCGGGTAGACCGAGTGCCTCCAAGGCGTCGACGTCGAAGACAACACGCAGCACGTTGCCCCGCAGAGTGAGTTCTTGGACGGCTCCATAGGCGGTGCCCTGGTCGGCGGTAACAACGCAGTAGGTGTCCCAGCCCAGGGCGATGTCCTGATCGTCAGGCTCATAGGTGCAGCACTGGAAGGTGAGCATCATGCCATCACCGGCTTCGGTTTCGCTCACACCGGCGGACATGCATTCATCCTCAGGGTGTTCGTAAGCTCCGGCGACCTGAGCGGTGAACGTGATCGTCATGGTGGGAGGGTAGCCGCACGACAGGACCGAGCCGGACCGTCGTTGTCCACCCTGGCCACACGAGTCAGACCGGCTCTTCCAGCGGCCCGAGGACCTCCGAAACCGCAGCTCGACAATAGCGATCAGCAGCCCCGGAGGTAATCCGATGGATCACCACAACACGCATTCCGTCAGCGCGGCAGGCGTGATCATCGACGGCCAGGGCCGTGCACTTCTCACCCAGCGCAGAGACAACGGCCACTGGGAAGCACCTGGCGGAGTCCTGGAGCGCGACGAGGACATCACGAGCGGCCTTCTCCGGGAGATCCACGAAGAGACCGGCCTGCACGTCGAGCCCGTCACCTTGACCGGTGTCTACAAGAACATGACCCGCGGCATCGTCGCCCTGGTCTTCCGATGCAAAGTCATCGGCGGCCGGCTCACCGAAACCGACGAGACCCGAGCCTTCCGCTGGGTCACCGCGGACGAGGTCCAAGGACTCGCATCCGAGGCATTCGCCATCCGCGTTCTCGACGCCATGCACCACGACCAGGCGCCGGCCATCCGCAGCCACGACGGCACCCGCCTACTCGGAGCGCCACAGCCCCACGAGTGATATTGCCGAATTGTTCTTATAGGTATCAAGCGGCGGCGCGCCGCGCCGCCGCACGGCCCTCCACCCGCCCGCCGTCCGGGCATGCGGCGTGGGCGCCGGTCCCGAACGGCAGCGGAAATCGGGCCGCCCGCCGCACCGCCCGCCCGCCGCACCCAACGAACTCGCCACACCGGGGCCGCACCGCCGCCCAGATACCACCCTTACGATCGCCCGATGCTGGCTAATCTCTCCACACGGTCGGGGGCGATCGACGAGCCGGCACTTCGTTCCTCAGTACCGGCTCACCGGGCATCATGGCAACGCGAGAGCAAGAAGAAAGGCCCAGCCACCGTCACGTTCATCTGACCCACCACCAACCGTGGCCAAGCTGGATGCCGGGACGATAGAAAGAAGGCAGATCATCGTCGTTGGGCTGAGCACAGGAACTGGTGCCGGTACACGGCCCGCCGTAAACGTAGGCGAATCCGACCGTTTCCTTGTCCATGAGGGGGAGGAAGAGCACACGCTGCTGCTTTCTGTCCGGCTGCCTCTCATCCCACGCTTGGCTGTGACCAAGGGTCAGTGAGCGGAAGTGAGACGGAAGCCGTACTGAATCCAAGCCCTCTACCATGGGTTCGACCTGAAGCTGCCCGTGGTCGGCCATGCGTGCCAGGGCAGTGAACTCTGCGCGGTTCACCGCAAACCATGTCTGGGGAAAAACGCGCGCCCAGGGGACTGCGACGAGGATCACGGCCACCATAAGTCCTACGGCGATGATCGGGGTCGCCGATGCCGGTCCATGCCGCCGCCAGGTGACAACCACCCAGATCAGGGTGAAGATGGTCGCGAGTGGCGACCAGATCACCAGGAAGATGTAAAACCCAAAGGACATATAGCCGTAGTCGAGCCACAGATAGAAGTAGTGACCGGCGATGCCAACCATCCAGCTCGCCACACTGAGCAGGCTCAGGACCAGTGTTTTCCGGTTCAAGAGGACACGTCTTGCTACCTCAGGCCCATGCTGTCCGTCCGCCATATTGACCCTCCAACGCTCGCGGGTTCTAGGCAATCGAAGATCTGGGGCTGGCTACCGCCTTGGCCGATACCGGACCGGCTTGAGCGCCCCTCGTCATATAGGTCGTTTCCATGTCAAGGAAGACTGAAGAAGATCACCTCAGAATGAGGCAAACAGCACAGCATTCAGTGGAGAACGCGAGCGCAACCGGGGAAGATACACAGAGCGGGTACTACTCTCGGACCTGCCATCGCGCCAGACTACAAGATCATCGAAAGCCCGAGCAGTCCTCCACCTCTCGCGTGCCCGTTAGGAGGGTGATCAAGGGGGACTCACGGGGACCCATGGGTAATCGGAGCCCTCCCTCGCAGGTCAGCGTTTCGCCAGCTCAGCGGCCAGGCGCGATAGAGGCTTCCCAAGCTGACAGTGCACCCGGATCTCAGTTCTCTGCGCGATCATTGGACGATGAGAGCACGAGTGGACGACTTCCGCTGGGTCGACCTTGAGGCCGGGCGGAGCGTTGACAACCCGGCCCATGCCAGTGAACTCCTGGAGATGCCGGAACTGGGCTGAGAGTCCTGGACCACGGCCGGGACGGTCCTGATAAGGAAGAGGTCCGTCACGGACGTCGTGCCCGTCGCAGGGGCGCCGGCGGAGCTGCTCATGGTGCAGTCCTCGGACGGATTCGTAAAGCCTTGACCGCGTTGGGGCGGGCCTAAGATCAACTCATGCGAGCTGGGTACAACGAGGCTTTGGCGATGCTCGGGTATGCGCTGGGCATGGCCGCCGCTTCCGTACTCATCGGATGGGCGCGTGAGAACGGTAGGGAGTCGCTCAGCGAAGTCCTGCTCATGTGCTCCTTGTTGTTCGAGATCGCATTCCTCTTCGGGTTGGTCCGGCTTTTCCTTCGCGGGTTGCGGTGGGGAGGTCGCGTCTTCGCACGTCGGTGGCGGACGAGGGTCTCGCAGGACCCTCCCGGATCGTCGGGCCATTAGCGGGCCATTAAGGGCGGTCAACAGCGGTCAGCCGCGGTCATTCGCGGTGAGCCCGCCGCCCAGGTCACGGCCTGTACGGCCCAAGATCCGACCGATTTGCAAGCAGGAAGTCAGGAGTTCGAATCTCCTAGGCTCCACCAGCAAAAACGCACCCTCGCCGAAGATCGTTGGCGAGGGTGCGTGACTAACTGAGTGACTACGGCGTCTGCTTACGACTGACGATCTCCGTGAGCGCCCGGACGAGCAGACGAAGAACCACCACTGCGTGACGGTGCTTCCGGTCGGAGAAGATCGCCACGAAGGCGGCGACGGGGATCGGGAGAAGCACCAAGAGGACCGTGAGGGATCCAAGGGTGACGAGCGACATTTGCGTACTCCAAGTACGACAAGGACGCTCATCGCGTCCAAGTCGCGGAGCTTCATGTCAGCTCACACAGAGTCCGAATTGCCTAGAGGCAGGCATGCCATGCGATGGGCAAGATCAATGGGTAGCGTGCATGGGCTCGACGGTAGTACAAGCAGCACCTTCGGCTCCGCGCCGTCGCACAGCATGAGAAGTTCCCGGGCCTACGTGCCTGGTGGCGGGTAGGTCCTTGCCGGGTGGACGGACCGTCGGGCCATCAACGGGCCAGCAAGAGGGCCAACAGCGGTCACTAACGGGTATGCACGGAGCGTCCAACACGCAGGTCGAGGCGCGTCTATTAAGAATCTTGCCCGCACGCTGGCGGGGAGCGTGCTGAAGCAGCCGATGAGCTGTCGTGCGGCGCAGGGCGGCACCTGGTGCGCTGGTTTCCGGGTAGAGAGGTATACTATTCGCTATACTGCGGTATGTGGCCGACGAGTGGGACGTCTACATCGTCGACGAGGTGCGCGAATGGATTGAGCAGCTCGACGACGCGACGCATAAGCGTGTCGTGCAAGCGATCGATCTGCTTGCTGAAGGAGGGCCAGGTCTGGGGCGGCCGCTGGTCGATACAATCACTGCTTCACGTCTGCAGAACTTGAAGGAGCTGCGACCGGGGACGGTGCGGATCTTGTTTGCCTTCGATCCGTGGCGATCCAGCATCCTGCTGGTCGCGGGTGATAAGGCCGGGCGGTGGAACGCCTGGTACAGGCAGGCCATCCCGATCGCCGAGCAGCGCTACGAGGTCTACATGAAGGAACGACAGGCGGAGGAGGGCGGATCGTGACGGGATATGCGCGCTGGAAGGACATCCGTGCTGAGCACGTCGAACGTGCCGGTGGCGAGGAAGTCGTGGAGGCGGGCAAGCAGGAACTCCTCGCCAAGGTGCAAGGACACCGGCTTGCCGAGATCCGCCGTAGTCGGGGGATGACCCAGCAGGACATCGCACAGCGCATGGGAGTCACCAAGGGCCGCGTTTCGCAGATCGAACAAGGCAAGATCTCCGGACAGGACGTTCTCGCCCGGTACGCCACTGCGCTCGGCGGTCAGCTCCATCAGTCGATCTACTTCGACGATGGGGACATCGCAGCTATTGCCTGAGATGTGGGCGAGACGCCGAGAAATCCTGTGGTAGCAGTTCACGTCGGAACCCCCTCCCAGGAGCCGCCACGCGACAGCGTCGCGTCCCGGGCGGCCCGCCTCAGCGCGCCCCGGATCGACCGGAACCCGTGCCGCTCGTACAGCCGACGGGCCGGACTGCCCTGCAGCACGTTCAGCCGGATCAGGGTGTCTTCTCGGTCGCACCGTTCCAGCAGGCTGCTCAGCACGGCAGAACCGAGGCCCTTGCCCTGCAGGTCCGGGGCCAGGTAGAAGTGCTCCAACCAGGTGGCGTCGCTGGTCGGCCGCAGCGCCACGCAGCCGGCCAAGGCACCGCCCACCTCGATCGTCCATGTGTGCGCCGGCGTGAAACCATCCCGCAGTCGCTGCCGTACACGCTGCTCGTCGTACCGTCCGAGCCGCTCAAGATCCGCCCTCAGCACCACCGCCCGCAACTCGGCCACCGCCTCGACGTCGGCCATCGAAGCCGGCCGAAGCCCCCAATCCATCATGATCATGATGTTATCGCGCCGGGCTTCTGCCGACCTCGGGAGTCTCCTGCTATCCGAACCGACCAGATGATCGTCAGACACGACCTGGCGTCATAGGTCCTGCGTGATCGCCCGTCAGTCAGGCCTATGGAGAGACAGCATCCAAGATCCGGCACATACGCGGAACGCCGCCTTACCTGTGTCGTCCCATGTCGGCGCAGAGGTTCTTGCGCTCCTCTGTGCCTGGGGTACGGCCACGCGGACGGCACCCCAACTTCGGCAGAGGCACAGGGCGCCATCGGCCTGCTCGATCCAAGAAGTAAAAGATTCTCGGGGGAAACCGCGGTGAGTGCGCGGGGGCGCAATATCGCTTCGCGCAGGCACATGCAGCCGAGCCGCAACCACCGAGGGGGCAGGGCACATCCGTTCCTCTTCGCGGCTAACCTCGCAAGGTGGACGACGATGATCCTGCGATCCAGCTGTGGGGCGGCGCCGAGCTCGCTGTCGGAGCCGGCTTCGCCGTTCTGTTGATGCTCTTACCCACCATCGTCTGGCTCGCCAGGGTGGTGCTGCGCCGTCGCAGATAGCGCCTCCGGTGGGCGCTCCGGCTCGGGGATGATCAGGCGGGAGCGCGTGGCTCGGGCGGGAATTCGCTGCTCAGCAAGCCATGGAAGATTGAGACCGGACTGTATTTTGATCGTTCCTCCACGCCAAGACACAGGTACGACGCGATGACGTGGCCCGAGAAGTCATCGCCGCTCACGGTGAATGTCACGCCCGACGCTCCACTGTTCTCACCGACAGCGACCACGAGCCCGTTCATCCTGGTCGGAAGGTTGATCAGGTGGACGACCTGGAAGAGCAGTTCGATATGGGGCGCGTCAGGCTCGAACTCCGTCCGTACGACGAGGCCACTATGCGTGGGCACGTAGCTCCAGAGACGGAAGCGGCGGTTCGGGAAGGCAAGAGGAAGCGCGAGTTCGTCGGGGTACCACTTTTTGCTCACGGCAGGAGCCCAACACGGCCGGACCCGCATAGCAAGAGATCTGCATGATCGTCGCGAGTAAGAAGAGTGCCGGTTGAGGCTGGTCGCCTGGGTGTTGCGTCGCCTAGATTTCGTGAACGTCCTGATTTGTCGGGATGCTGAGCCGTTAAGGTCATGCCGAGTTCGCGAGTGGTTCTGGAGGCGCCCAGTGAAAGAAGAGCCGAGGAATTCCTTCGAACGAGGGTCCGCCCCAGACCATGAACCATCCAAGATTGATGTCTCGGTGCCGCATCCGGCTCGGGTGTACGACTACTGGCTCGGTGGCAAGGACAACTTCGAGGCTGACCGGAAGGTGGCCGAGGCGGCCATCGCCGCGACGCCGGGTGTGGTGATGGGGGCGCGGGAGAACCGCGCGTTCCTCCGCCGGGCGGTCAGTCACATCGCCCAGCAGGGCGTCACGCAGTTCCTGGACATCGGCACCGGTATCCCTACCGCGGGCAACACCCATGAGGTGGCCCAGGGGGTCAACCCGGCGGCGCAGGTCGTCTATGTCGACAACGACCCGATCGTGATGGTGCACGCTCGGGCCCTGCTGCGCAGCTCGACGCAGGGCAGGACCGCCTACATCGAGGCTGACCTGCGCGACCCGCAGAGCATCCTCACCCACCCCAAGACCCTTGAGCTGCTGGACTTCTCCAAGCCCGTCGCCGTCATCATCGTCGGCACTCTGATGCACATACGGGACGAGGACGACCCGTGGGGCGCCGTCAAGCAGTTCACCGAGGTGACCTGCCCCGGCTCCTACCTGGCCCTCACCCATCTGACCGCCGACTTCGAGCCGGAGAAGATGGCGGCCCTGGCCGACAGCTACAACACCGGACCGCTGCTGTTCACCAACCGCACCCATGAAGAGGTGTCCCGGTTCTTCGAGGGCTTCGAGCTCGTCGAGCCGGGGTTGGTGTCGGCGGCCAAGTGGCGCCCGGAGGAGCCGATCCCGCCTGGAGCGGTCCTGGGCGCCTATGCCGGTGTCGGCAAGAAGATCTGACCAGGATCGCCGTAAGCAGCTCAAGCGCCAGGTCTACGGGGTAGTAGGTCCGCGGCTGGTCAGACGGTCAGCGCTACCCTGTGGATCTCGTCGGCCGGGTGCCCCGCCCGCTGGTGGATGCGCTGTACGGCATCCGCGTCCGGCGCCTCCGACAGGCAGTAGACGACGCCCTCGTCAGGGTCCGCCCACGCGTGCTGGAAGGTCACCCCTTCCTCGCTCTGGATCTCGAGGTCGGCGGTGTGCGCTTGCTTGAGCTGCTCGTCGGTGATGCCCGTCATGCCGTGATGCACGTCCATGAACTTCGCCATGGCTTCCTCCTCAGAGGCGTGACCTGCGGATCCATCCCAGCCTAGGCTCCCCCTGGCGGCCCGATCCCCAAGACTCCGCCAAGAAGGCCAGGCCGCTTCCACCGCCGATCTGGCTAGCCTTCGCTTGTGAGCTTCGGCAACTTCGCCCGTAAGGTGCGTGACCCCGCTCTGCCTTACCCATGGCGGGTGTCAGCGTTCCGCTCCTGTGTGCAGGTGTATCGACCACTTGGGTTCGAGGCGACGCTGAGTTTCCTGGAGTCCCGGGCCGGGAGGTTCCAACGCGACGAGGCGGCGCTGCTCCGTGCTCTGGATGTCATCGAGGCCAGCCGCGCTGCCCTGCGTGTCGAGCTCCAGGTGTACGCAGAAAGACGCCGCGAGGCCAAAAAGGGCGGTCGGCGATCTCCGCGTGCCGAGGAGGCGAATCCGAACTCTCAGGCTCGCTGGTACTGGTACGGCGCTCCACGGGAAGCCGCGCTGCATGCGTTGTGGTTTTGGCGCCGCCGACGTCTTCCTGGTCTGCTGCCTTCCACGGACCCGGTTCTCCTCGAGATCAGCGGATGTGTCAGCGAGTGCCTGGACTCCGGCGCTGTTCTCACGGAAGTGCAGCGTGACCTTCTCGGGGATCGAGTAATCCGGCTTGAGCGAGAGCTGCGCTCGCCTGATCTCCTGCTGGTCGTTCGGCATATCGAGACGGCATCAGGTCTGCGATAGCTGGAAGTGGGGATAAGCCGGCCCGCGCGGTCAAGGCGGAGGGCGGCCGGCACTCTCGCCGACGGTCGTCGGCGAGGGTGCGTGACGAGCTGAGTGACAACGATCCCCGACGGCTCAGTTGAAGGGGTTGTCGTAGGTCACGGATTTGGTGCGGCTGTTGTAAGTGTTGCCTGGATAGAACCAGCCGCCCGTCACGTACAAAGTGACATTCGTGAGGGTGGTGGAGTGGGTGTATTCACCGTCGTAGAGGAACAGGGCCACTTGGCACCCGGCGGGCGCGGTCGTCGAGCCCGTCTGGGAGGGATAGACGACGGTGCTGCCGTTGACCAGGGCGTAGAAGTTCGGCATAGGGTAGGCCCCGCTCCCCCAGCACAGCCGGAGCGCGTACCTGAATTTCGTGTTCCCGTCGTCGAACGCCAGCGTGCCGGTCAGCTGGGCGAGCATGAGGGACGGGCCCGCATTCGAGGTCACTGTGATGGACACGGTCTGATCTGGGCCGTAGGCGGCGTGCGCGGGAGTGACGGGCACCAGGATCGCCGCGAGCGTTGCGAGGACGATGGCGACAGAGCCGACCGCCCGACGTACTTTGGCACGTGTCAATTCCAACCTCATTTCTCATGATGTCGGCGGAGCACGCCCGGAGGTTATTGTCGGTCCTTTCAGTCGTCCATAGAGACGATGGAGAGCCGCTGATTCGGCTCGGCGTTAACTTGTGCCCTGGCAGCTCGTGAGGACGGGTCAGGCGTGCCACCAGGTCGGGGATCAGTCCTGCGGAGCCGTAATCTCGGCGGGACGGATGAAAGTTTCATGCCGTTCGGGGGTGAGGAGCGGCTCGGGGAACACCGGGGCCGGTCGTCGGGACCGAGCTGGGCGAAGAACGAGAGGGTACGCAGGAGCAGCCGCCCGCCGGGCTTGAGCAGGTCAGGTGGCTTCGCACAGCCTCTTGAGCTCGGCGAAGTCCGCGTTGATGTCCGCGATCACCTGTTCGGGATCGCTGCTGACCATGCCGGACAAGCGGAAGCTCAGCTCCTGGAATTCGGCGGTCAGCCGTCTGATCATCGCCCCCACCGCTCCTTGCGCGTCGAGGCCCGCGCCCATCAGATCGCGGTACGTCTGCTGAGCCGCCGCTGCCTGGCTGCCGCGGGTGCCACCGGCGTTCCGGCGGTATCCGGCCAGCGCCGTCATCGTTTCGTCACAGCCGAGGGGCCGGACCGCCACCACCAGCGGCGGGGAGGTTTCCCGGGCCCTTCGCGTGCGGCTCGGCTCTGGCTCTGGCTCAGTCTCGGGCTCAGTTTCGGGCTCAGGCTCTGGCTGCTCCGGAGTGCTGGAATCGGGCGACGGAGTCGGGGTCGGCGGTTCGGGCCGGGGTGTGACCCGATCCGGTAACGGTGACTGCCCGGCCGGAGCGACCGTGTCGGGCTGAGCCGGTGGCGGCGGTGCCAGGTAAGCGATCACCGCGACCACGGCGGCGATCGCAGCCGCCACAGCGCTCAGCGCCGTCGCCCAGTTCAGGTGCGAGCCTGTCACCGGCGGCCGCGCTGATCGGTTCTCCGTCATCCCCCCATCGTGGCCGAGCCGCCGACCCCGGTCCAGAACGGCTGATCTTCTTACCCAAAGGGCATACGAGCGGCTCCCCTGACGGTGTGATCCGCGATCTCCTCGTGACGAAGGATCCGCCTGCCACGAGCGGGCGCACTCGTTCGTAAGCTGAGGGTGTGTCCCCCGGACTGGTCCTCCTCGACGACGTCCGCTGGCAGGGTGCGCGCGTGGTCGGCGATCGCGCGCACACGCTGCTGGCCGTGCTCGCCATGCACGGGCGCGCCGGGGTCGGTGTCGAGCGGCTGGTCGAGGCGCTGTGGCCCGAGGAGACGCCGGCCAACCCGACGAAGGCGCTGCAGGTGGTCATCTCCCGCACCAGGGCGGCGACCTGCGCCGACCTCGTCGTGCGGACGCCGGGTGGCTACCGGCTCGGACTGCCGGCCGGTCAGGTGGATGCGCTGCTGCTCGGCGAGCTGGTGGAGCGGGCACGGGCCGCGCTGAGCGAGGACGACGTGGTGCTCGCCCGCCGCCGCGCCGAAGAGGCGATGGGGCTGGTGGCCGGTGGCTCGGACGGCGCCACGGGCCCGCTCGCCGAGCTGAGAGACCTGGCCGCCGGGTGGGTGGCCGAGGCGCGCCGGGTGGCGGCGATCGCGCGAAGCCGCGGCGGCGCGCACGAGAGCGCGCTGCCGCTGCTGGAGGACGCCGCCGCCGAGCGGCCGCACGACGAGGACCTGCTCGTCTGCCTGCTGCGCAGCGAGGCCGCCGTACGAGGCGCCGCTGCCGCTCTGGAGCGTTACGAGCGCTACCGCGCGGGCCTGGTCGCGCGGCTCGGCACCGACCCGGGGCCTGAGCTCGCCCGGGTGTACGCCGAGCTCCTCGTCGCCGATCGGCCGGTGCGTGCGGGCATCCTGTTCGACGGTTCCTCGCTGCTCGGCCGCGACGGCGACATCCGGGCGGTGCACGCCCTGCTGCAGACCAACCGGGTGGTCTCCATCATCGGGCCCGGCGGGCTGGGCAAGACGCGGCTGGCCCATGTCGTCGGCAGGAACGCCACCCAGCCCATCGCGCACTTCGTCGAGCTCGTCGGCGTCTCCTCGCCGGAGGGCGTGGTGGGCGAGGTGGGCTCGGCGCTCGGGGTCCGGGACTCGGTCAGCGGGCGGCGGGTCCTGACCGCCGAGCAGCGCTCCGACGTTCGCGCCCGGATCGCCCGGCATCTCGACCTCGCTCCGGCGTTGCTGATATTGGACAACTGCGAGCACGTGATCGAGGCCGTCGCCGACCTGGTGGCGTTCCTGACCGTGACGACCCGCGACCTGCGGGTGCTCATCACCTCGCGCGCCCCCTTGTCGATCCCCGCCGAGCGCGTCTACCTGCTCGGCGAGCTGCCCACGGGCGACGCGGCGGAGCTGTTCCGCCAGCGGGCCACGGCCGCCCGTCCGGGGGTGCGGATCGACGAGGGAGCGGTCAAGGAGGTCGTCGCCCGCCTCGACGGGCTGCCGCTCGCGATCGAGCTGGCCGCGGCCAAGGTGCGGGTGATGGCGGTGGAGGAGATCGCGCGACGGCTGGCGGACCGGTTCGCCCTGCTGCGCGGCGGCAATCGTACGGCTCCCGACCGGCACCAGACGCTGCTCGCGGTCATCGACTGGTCGTGGAATCTGCTGGACGAGCCGGAACGGCAGGCGTTGCGGTGGTTGTCGCTGTTCGGCGACGGGTTCACGCTGGCCGCGGCCGAGCACGTACTCGGCCCGGAAGCCCTGTACGTGGTGGACGCGCTGACCGAGCACTCGATGCTCAGCGTCCGCGAGACGAGGTACGGCCTCCGCTACCGGATGCTGGAGACCGTCAGGGAGTTCGGGCGGATGCGGCTGAAGGAGGCAGGCGAGGAGGCGCCCGCCCGGGCGGCGCAGCGGGACTGGGCGACGGCCTACGCCTCCGAGCATGCTTTCCGGCTGTTCAGCCCGGCGCAGTTCGCGGCGGCCGACGCGTTGAACGCCGAGGAGAGCAACCTCGCCGAGCTGCTGCGGCAGGCTCTCGGCGAGTCCGACCGGGCCACGGCGATGCAGTTGCTGTCCGGCGTCGGCTCGCTGTGGTCGATCCGTGGCGACCACTCCCGGGTGTTCGTGCACCGGGACGCGATCACCCGGCTGGTCACCGGCTGGGTGCCGCCGCCGCACCTCGTCGAGGCGACCAGGAGCGCGCTGATGATCATGCTCACCAACATCATGATCATCACCGACCGCCGCGACGATCCGCTGCGCGATCTCCTCCGCGTGCTGCCCACCGGCGACACGACGGATCCTCGCCTGTCGGCGATGGCCACGGTGCTGCTCGCGTGCGACGGCGGCGACGGCGCCGACGTGCGCCGCCGGCTTACGGAGTTGTCCCGGAGCGCCGACCGTGACGTGGCCGTGGCGGCGATGCAGATGAACGTGCACGTCCTGGAGAACACGGGAGAGATGGGCGCGGCGGTCGAAGCGGCCGAGCGCGTGCTGACCATGCTCCACGAGGACGAGGGGCCGTGGGCCGCCACGATCATGCACGCCGAGCTGGCCCAGCTGATCATGCGGCTCGGCGATCACCGGCGGGCGGTCCGACACGCCCGGATCGCCATCCCGGTGCTGAGCCGGCTCGGCGCCACCGACGACGAGACCCAGCTCCGCGCGCTGCTGCTGGTCTCCGCGCTCGCCGACGGCGACCTCGACACCGCGACGGCCGAGCTCGCCGAGCTCACCCGGATCCACGACAACGAAGCGGTGTTCGGCGGGGTGGCGCTCGTCTCGTTGTGCGCGGCCGAGCTTGCCATCGCCCGCGGCGAGACGGCCGCCGCGCTCGCGGAATACCGCCTGGCCGTCCAGCGGGCGTACGACCTGCGCATGCCCGGGGCGCCGAGCGGGGATCCCACGCCGTGGGGGATCATCACGGGGTCGGTCACTTTGACGGCGTACGCGTACCACGCCCCTCCGGAAGAGGTCCGGTACGGCGAGGAGCTGTTCTCCATCATCCGGGGCTACGACCTGCTGACCGAGGACAACCCCATCCTCGACTACCCGGTGTGCGGCTCGATGATCTTCTCGCTCGGCGCCTGGGGGCTGCTGCGGGAAGCCATGGCCCCCCGCGACGCGATCAGGCTGCTGGTGCTGGCCGAGCGGTTCGCGTACAACAACAGCATGCCCTGCATGGCCTTCGAGCGGATCGAGCCGTACGCGGAGCGGGCCGCGCCCGGGACGATCGCGGCCGTACGGGCCGAGTACGGCGATCGACGCGGCGCCGACCTGCTCGACGAGGCGCGCGGTCTCGTGGAGCAGGTCTCCGGCAGATCACATGTGCCGCTTGTAGCTGCGTACCGACAGCGGCGCGAAGATCGCGATGACGACCAGGCACGCCACGAGCGTCCAGGCCGCCTCGCCGCTGACGACGGCGTTGTTGGCGAGGTCGCGGGCGGCCGTGACCAGGTGTGAGACCGGGTTGATCCGGACGAACGCGGCCAGCCAGTCGGGCAGGGTCTCGACGGGGACGAACGCGTTCGACAGGAACGTCAGCGGGAACATGATCATCATGGAGATGCCCTGGACGGCCTGGGCGCTCCTGGCGATCGTGCCGACCCAGGTGAAGACCCACGCCAGCGACCAGCCCGTGATGATCGCCAGCAGGATCGCGGCGAGCACGCCGCCCACCCCGCCGCCCGGCCGGTAGCCCATCACCACGCCCATGCCGAAGGTCAGCGTGGCCGCGGTCGTGTAGCGCAGCAGGTCGGCCACCATGGGGCCGGCGAGCGGCGCGATCCGGGAGATCGGCAGCGACTTGAACCGGTCGAAGACGCCCTTCTCCAGGTCCTCGCGCAGCTGCGTGCCCGTGGCCATGCACGTCGTCAGCACGGTCTGGGCGAGGATGCCGGGGATCATCAGGGGAAGGTAGCTCTGTACGTCGCCCGCGATGGCGCCGCCGAAGATGAAGGCGAACATCGCGGTGAACAGGATGGGCTGCAGCGCCACGTCGAAGAACTGCTCCGGGTTGCGGCGCATCTTCTTGACCGCCCGCCAGGCCATCGCCAGGGTCTGGCTGAGCGTCTCTGCCAGGGAGACGCGCCGCCGGGCGGCCGCCACGCGTTCGGCGGCGCGGACCGTCTCGCGGGTGGGTGCGATCATGGTGCTCATCGGTTCTCCTCCGTGCCGTTCTGGTCGTCATGGTCCGTCTCGTGGCCGGTGAGGGCGAGGAACACCTCGTCCAGGCTGGGCTTGGCCACGCTCACCGAGGAGATCGACACCCCGGCGGTGCGCAGCGCGATCAGTACGTCCGCGGCCAGGTCGG
This sequence comes from Nonomuraea glycinis, assembly GCF_035920485.1. Taxonomy (GTDB): domain Bacteria; phylum Actinomycetota; class Actinomycetes; order Streptosporangiales; family Streptosporangiaceae; genus Nonomuraea; species Nonomuraea glycinis. The sequence continues at coordinate 2,801,052 of NZ_CP109166.1, read as the reverse complement.
CCTGGTCGAGGGCGACGTTGAGGCGGCCCCGCTCCGGGCTGAGGACCGGCTCGGAGCCGAGGACGCGCCGTACGATCTCCACGGCGACGGGCACCTCGTCCGGCTCGGCGAGCAGCAACTGGAGGGCGGAGTTGCCGACCGCGGTCTTCAACTCGTCGGGGGTGCCCTCGGCGACCTTGCGGCCGTGGTCGATGACGGCGACGCGGTCGGCGAGCTGATCGGCCTCGTCCAGATACTGTGTGGTCAGCAGCACGGTGCAGCCGTCGGCGACCAGGCCGCGGATGGTGTCCCACATCTGGCCGCGCGTACGCGGGTCGAGGCCGGTGGTCGGCTCGTCGAGGAAGATCAGCGGCGGCCTGGTGATCAGGCTGGCCGCCAGGTCGAGGCGTCGGCGCATGCCGCCGGAGAACTGCGCGATCGGCCGGTCGGCGGCCTCCTCCAGGCCGAACTGGCCCAGCAGTTCGGCGGCGATCCGCCGGGCGCGCGGTGCGGCGATGCCCTGCAGGCGGCCGAAGAGCCAGAGGTTCTCGCTGGCGGTCAGGTTCTCGTCGACGGACGCGTACTGCCCGGTGACGCCGACGAGCTGGCGGATCATGTGCGGGTTGCCGGCCACGTCGACCCCGAAGATCTCGGCGCGGCCCGCGTCGATCTTCAGCAGGGTGGCCAGCATTCTCAGCGTGGTGGTCTTGCCGGCGCCGTTCGGGCCGAGGACGCCGAAGATCTCACCGGGGTGTACGTCCAGGTCGATCCCGTCGACGGCCCGGTGCCCGCCGAACGCCTTCACCAGCCCTTCCGCGTGTACGGCCAGGCCGGTGCTCCGGTCGGGGGGCGGGTCGCTCGCGATACGTCCGAGTTCTGTGATGCTCATGGCTTCACTCTCGGCGACGCCGGTTTCACGGCGCCCTCACCCGGTTTCACCGGTTGCGGGCCGCGCCTTCTCGGCTTCACCTCACGCGCCCGGACAGCCGCCTGGACAGCGACACCGCTGGCGTCCACCGCTCCGGGAGCTAGCCGATGAGGGCCTCGGTGATCTGGCGGGTGGTCTGGGTGGCGATTCTCGGGTTGGTGGCGGCGTAGGTGGTGTAGGCGTTCAGGCCGGTGGTGAGGGCCCAGCCTCGGCCCCTCGTCCAGGTGGCGTCGTCCACGTCGAGTGCGGCGCGGAAGGCGGCCCGGCTGCCGGCCGACATCAGGGTGAAGGCGATGGTCAGGTCACAGGCCGGATCGCCGATGCCGAGCCCGCCGAAGTCGATGACCGCGCTGAGCCGGCCGTCGACGGTCAGCAGGTTGCCGGTGTGGAAGTCGCCGTGGAACCAGACCGGCGGGCGATCCCAGCCAGGGGCGCGCACGGCCGCGTCCCACAGCTCGGTCATGGCGGTGGCGTCGAACACGCCGCCGGCCTCCGCGATGGCGGCCCGCGTCTCGTCATCCCGGTCCGCCAGCGGCCGGCCGGTGAGGTCCTTCACGGCCTGAGACTCGAACCGCTGGAGGGCGGCCAGGAATTCCGCCAGTTCGACGGCGGCCACGGACGAGTCGGCCAGTGCCTCGACGGTCGCCACCTCGCCGTCAAGCCAGCGCGACACCGCCCACCGCCACGGATAGCCGAAGTCCGGCTCGCCCACCCCCACCGGTACCGGGATGGCCAGGGGCAGCCGCGGGGCCAGGCGGGGCAGCCACTCGAGCTCCTTCTCGGCCTGTCCGATGGCGCCGGCGTGGCGGGGCAGCCGGACGGACAGCCGCTCGCCCAGCCGGTAGATCACATGGTCCGAGCCGGCCGGGTCCAGGAGCCGCAGAGGCAACCCGGACCACTGCGGGAACTGCGTATCGACCAGCCTCCTGACCAGCGCGGCATCGATCATGGGGCGAGTGTCCGCGGTGGCCAAGAAACGACTCCTCTGTACGGCGGGCGGCCGGACCATCACAGTGCACCGCGGGCCTGCCTGTCGACCGAATATCCCGTGGGTGATCAGGAGGTGGACGTGTCCGCGCGGGACGGCAGGACGTGGGTGGCGAAGGCGTCGATGGCGTTGATGACGGCTTCGAAGCGCGGCGAGTGGAACAGGTCGAAGGCGTGCTGCCCGCCGGGTAGTTCGGCGTAGATGACCGGCTGGGCCGACAGCTCGCGCAGGCGGTCGGCGAAGCGGCGGGCGTCTTCGACCGGGGCGACGGTGTCGCGGTCCCCGTGGGCGAGGAAGAACGGCGGCGCGTCCGGCCGGACATGGGCCAGGGGCGAGGTCCGCGAGTCGGCGTCGTAGTAGGGGCCGTAGTAGCCGCCCAGGCCGATCACCGCCGTGACGGAGGTGTCCACCTGCTCGAAGCCGGGCTGGAAGGCGGGCACGTCCGGGGTGAGCGCGGCCAGGGCCGCCATGTGCGCGCCGGCCGAGCTGCCCGCCAGGAAGATCCGATCGGGGTCGGCGCCATAGGCGCGCCCGTGCTCCCGGACCCAGGCGATCACCTTCTTGGCGTCCACCAGATGGTCCTGGAAGGTCGCCTCCGGCCGCAGGCGGTAGTTGGCGCTGACGCACACCCACCCCTGGCCGGCCAGGCGGTACAGCAGCGGCAGCGCCTGGGTGTTCTTCCTGCCCCCGGTATAACCGCCGCCGTGCAGGTGGATCAGGACCGGGGCGGCGGCGGTCCGGGAGCGGTGGCGGTAGAGGTCCAGCAGGTTGCGCCTGCCCGCCGGGCCGTACCTGAGGCCGGGGACGCGCTCCACGGCGCGGCGGCGGCGCAGGAAGGGGCGGACCAGAATGCGCCCGTACGGCAGGCGGTGCGAGACGGGCACCGTACCCATGGCGCGTTGTACGGCGGGCAGCGCCTGACGGCCGCGCCAGGCCACCAGGCCCAGGCCCGCCATGGTCACGACGGCCGCCCCGGCGATGACGGGCGAGGTCAGGTCGCCTTGGGCGAGGGCGAGGAGCGTGGCGGCCAGGAGCCAGGCCAACGGCACGAAGGGCAGCTCGTTGAGGGCCACGCCGAGGCGGAAACCGAGCATGGCGAGGGCCCGAGGGCGGCCGGGCGTGGCCAGGGCGAACGCCGTACAGATCGCGATGAGAACCAGGGTGATCAGGTATCCGTAGGGCAGGTTCATCGCCGTACCAGCCCCAGGACGAGGACGGCGCCGACGGCCAGGTGCAGCAGGACCAGCACCAGCGTCGCGGCGGCGCCGACGGCGCTGCCGAGCGGGCCGGTGAGCGACAGCGCGCACACGACCAGGGCGATGATCGTCCAGATGCGGCCGGGCCGGGCCGACCACCGCTCCAGGACGGCCAGCAGCGCCCAGCCCGCGAGCCCGGCCGCCAGGCTGGCCACGACGACCGACACCGGATCCACCGTCTGGGTGCCGCCGGCCATCCGCACGATCAGCGTCGTTCCGGCCAGCGGGACCGCCAGGGCCCACACGACCAGGGCGAGCGCGGGTGCGCCGAGCACGGTGACGAGGAGTCTTCTGATGGAGGTGTTCATGCCGATCAGCCTCGCCCGCCCGGGCGGGTCGCCGCATCGGGCAGGTGGTCGCGCGCTGTCCGTCCCCGGTGCGGGGCGGGTCCTCCTTTGGTAGGTGCCGGCCGTACCGTGGCCGTCATTAGCCTGGGCCGGTGAATGAGAAGCGATCCCCGCGGCCCGTGCACGTGGCGAGCGCGCTCCTCGGGGTGGGCACGTTGACCGCGGTGACGCTGTGGGGCCAGGCCGATGGAGGGCTGGACGTGGCGGTCGCGGCGGTGAGCCTGGTCGCGGCGCTCGCCCAGCTGTGGTGGCCGGTCCCCGGAGCGCTGGCGGCCACCCTCCTCGCGGCGCTCTCCCCGGTGGCGACGCCCGCCGCGACGATGGGGGCGCTCCAGGTGGCTTCGCGCAGGCGGTTCCCCGTCGCGGCGGCGGTCGCCGTGGCGGGCATGGCGGCCCACCTCGTCCAAGGGCTGTGGCGGCCGAACTCCGGCATCTCTTCGGGCTGGTGGCTGCTGCTGATCTGCGCCGCGTACGGCGCGCTGCTCGGCTGGGGCGCGCTGCTCCGTTCCCGCCGCGCGCTGCTCATCTCCCTGCACGCGCGGGCCGGTCGCGCCGAGGCCGAGCAGGGCAGGCGGGTCGCCGAGGCCCGGATGGCCGAGCGCCGCAAGCTCGCCTGGGAGATGCACGACGTGCTGGCCCACCGCCTGTCGCTGGTGGCCACGCACGCCGGGGCGCTGGAGTACCGCCCCGACTCCTCTCCCGAGCAGCTCGCGCGGGCCGCCGGGGTGATCCGTTCCGGGGTGCACCAGGCGCTGGAGGAGCTGCGCCAGGTGATCGGCCTGCTGCGCGAGGAGGACGACCTCGGGCTGGAGCCGCAGCCCACGCTGGCCGACCTGTCCCGGCTGACCGCCGACGCCCGCCAGGCAGGCCAGGCCGTACGGATCGACGACGAGACCGCCGACGCCGGCCTGCCCGCCGCCACCGCGCGGACGGGCTACCGGGTCGTCCAGGAAGGGGTGACCAACGCCCGCAAGCACGCCCCCGGCCAGCCGGTGGAGGTGCTGCTGCGCGGTGCTCCCGGCGCGCGCCTGCTGATCGACATCCGCAACCCGCTGCCCGCGCCCGGCTCGGCGCCGACCGTGCCCGGCAGCGGCGTCGGCCTGATCGGGCTCACCGAGCGGGTACGGCTGGCGGGCGGGCAACTGGACCACCAGAGCACCGGCGGACAATTCCGGCTCCGGGCCTGGCTACCATGGCCGGAGTGATCCGCGTACTCCTGGTCGACGACGACGCCCTGGTGCGCGCGGGGCTGTCCATGATGCTGGACGGCGCCGCAGGCATCTCCGTCGTCGGCGAGGCGGCCGACGGCCAGGAGGCTGTCACCGCCACCGACGCCCACGCCCCCGACGTCGTCCTCATGGACCTGCGCATGCCCAAGGTGGACGGCATCACCGCCACCCGCCGGCTGCGCGCCCGCGCCCGCCCGCCCGAGGTGATCGTGCTGACCACCTTCGACACCGACGAGAACATCCTGCACGCGCTGCGCGCCGGCGCCAGCGGGTTCCTGCTCAAGGACACCCCGCCGGCTCAGATCGTGGAGGCGGTCACCCGGGTCGCGGCGGGCGACCCGATCCTGTCCCCGCGCATCACCCGGCGGCTGATGGAGCGCACCCTGACCCAGGCCGACGCCTACGAGCGGGCCCGCGCCGCGCTGGCCACCCTCACCCCGCGCGAGAACGAGGTGGCCCTCGCGATCGCGCGCGGCCGGACGAACGCCGACATCGCGGCCGACCTCACCATGGGCATCACCACGGTGAAGGCACACGTCTCCAGCATCCTCACCAAACTCGGCATGGACAACCGCACCCAGATCGCCCTCCTAGCCCACGACGCCGGCCTCGCCTGACGAACGCGCCCAGGCAAAAAGGGCCTCGCTACGCTCGGACTGTCTTTCTGGGGGGCGCGCCTGGCGGCGCGCAAGACACTTCGCAGGGGCGCTTCGCGCGTACAAGGCTCAGCCGTGCGCTGCCCGTTGGCCGTGGACACAAGGGACGCCGCTGCCCCGCCGGGCCTGCCTCTTACGTGGCGACGTAGGCCGCCAAGACGTTCGCCGCCCCCTCCGCGTCCTCGACCGGATGGCGCTTCTCGGCGTTCTGCCAGGAGTAGTACGCGCCGCCGTAACCGACGAACACCCACACCGGCAAGCCCGGCCGGGGCCGGTGGACCAGCAGCGCGCTGTTGTTGTCGCGCAGTACGGCGTCGACGCCCAGAGTCGTGAGCCGGTCCCGCAGCAGGACCAGCGCAGCCGCCTCCGCCTGCCGGCCCAGGTTCCAATCCATGGCCGCAATCATGATCGAATTCATCTCCTGCTCCTTCGCCCAGGCCTTCGCCAGGCGGTCGAGACACCTTCCGCTCCTCAATCCGGAGGCGCGGAGATTCGCTCGACGTACCGTGATTGATTGATGGCAAGTCCACTGGAAAAGCAGAATGGGAGGACCCGCTGAGACGCCCCCTCTTAACCCCTTTTTCGATCTCGGTTCGGAGAAAGAAGGCCGGATATGCCCGAGGTATCACCGAACAAGCGACTTCGGGATTGGCGGCAGCGGGCCGGTTTGACCCGCGCCGAAATGGCCAGGATCGTCAACCTCACCAAGAACGGGATCAAGTACACCCTGGCCTGCGACGAGGAGCGTATACGCCGTTGGGAAGCGGGTGAGGTCTCATGGCCTCGCGAACCGTACCGGCTGGCGTTGACCGAAGTCACTCACCTTGCCCCGGAAGACCTGGGATTCACCCCTACCAAACGCACCCGTACAGTCGAAAGAACGTCTATAACAGCGCGTGTTAGGAACCTCGTCGGACCGGGAGAAGGCGAGAAGGTCGTGCGACGTCGTGAATTCGTCGGTTTGACAGGAGCGACGCTTTTCAGCGCTGTGCTCACACAACCAGGCTCCGTCCAAGGTGTGGCCGTCGACGTTGAGAAAATCGCCGCCGTCCTCGTGGACCACTCCACGCCCATGAACAGCCCCACCGACCTGAAATCGCTCGCCAGTACGGTCGCCGCCGCCAAGCGCGACTACCAAGCGTGCCGATACGCCCAGGTGACGGCCAAACTGCCTACGCTGCTGCGCAGTCTCCGTGCCACCTGCGCCTCCCTCGACGGCGAAGAGCGGCTACGAGCCCAAGCCCTGAGCGCCGAGGCCTACCACGTGACCGCGTCCATCCTGCTCAAGCAGGAGGACAAGGGGCTTGCCTGGCTCGCGGCAGATCGCAGTGTCCAAGCGGCACACGCCAGCCAGAGCCCTCTCATGATCGGCTCAAGCGCTCGTGTCATCACGCGCGCACTGATGGACGGCGGGCACCATCACGCTGCGACCGACCTCGCACGCGGCGCGGCCGAACGCATGGACGCCGATCTCGCCGTGCCCTCCGCCGACGATCTGTCCGTCTATGGATCCCTCCTCCTGTGCGGAGCCATCGCCGCCGCCAACAGCGGGAGCCGGCACAACGCCGCCGAACTCCTCGATGAGGCAACCGAGGTCGGCGCCCGGCTCGGCCACGATGCCAACCACATGTGGACCGCGTTCGGCCCGACCAACGTCCTGTGCCACCGCGTGAACGCCGCACTGCGCCTTGGCGACGCCGGCACCGCGATCGACTACGCCCGCCAGGTCGAGCTGAACAAGCTGTCGATCAGCGAACGCAAGGCCACCCTGCTGCTCGACACCGCCCGAGCCTTCCTGATGTGGAACCAGCACGACAAGGCGCTGCACCTCCTGCGCGCGGCAGGCGAGCTCGCACCCGAGGAGATCACCGGCCGCCCTTCGGCTCTCCGGATGGTCCGTGACATTCTGGACACGGCCCCGAGCACTATCCGTCGTGAAGTTCGTGAGTACGTGGCAATCCTGGGAGTCGGCGCTTGACCCGAATCGGCAAGGTCCTCTACGTCATCGTGTGCGCCGCAGGGCCCGCCCCTGAGGTCGGGCGGCTGGTCGCCCTGGCGCAGGAGGGCGGGTGGGTCGTGCAGGTCGTCGCCACTCCGTCGGCCGTCGACTTCATCGACGTCCCGGAGCTGGAGGAGCGGACCGGGCGTCCCGTTCGCAGCCGGTACCGCAAGCCGCACGAGCCCAAGTCTCCGCGCGCCGACGCCATCATCGTCGCCCCGGCCAGCTACAACACGATCAACAAGTTCGCCCAGGGCGTCGCCGACACCTACGCCCTCGGGCTGCTGTCCGAGGCGCCCGGGCTCGGCATCCCGGTCGTCGTGCTGCCCTTCGTCAACACCGCACTCGCCGGACGCATCCCCTTCCGGCGCAGCGTCGACCAGCTACGCGCCGAGGGCGTACGCGTGCTGCTCGGTCCCGGTGAGTTCGAGCCGCATCCGCCGAGCTCCGGGCCCGAGCGGATCGACGGCTACCCCTGGGCGCTCGCACTGGAGTGCGTCACCCGGCCGCAGGGTCAGTCGCCGGAGGAGCGCTTCGGCGACTGACCCTCAGACCGTCAGCCGCAGTGTTCGAACGGGCTGGTGTAGGTGCTGCTGCCGATCGAGCCGCCCCACTTGACGCACTGGCCGGGCGCGCTGCGCTTGACGGGCCCCGCGTAGGAGGTGTAGCTGCCTGAGTCGGTCGTCCTGCTCTGCCCCTGCGGTTCGAGGAAGGCCGCCATCGATGACGCCGAGCCGACCTTCGTCTTCAGCGTCACGACGCAGTTGGAGCCGTTGCCCGAGTTGTACAGCAGGTAGGCGCGGCCGCCGGTGAGTGCGGCCGAGTCGATGACCGCGTACCCGCTGCCGCAGACCTTCTCCGGGGTGGTGCCGGTGCCGCCTCCACCGCCGCAGGAGTTGGTGCTCGTGATGGCCTTCTTCTGGCCCAGGGACACGGTCACGCCGTCCACCGTCGGGCTGGTGTCCATCGCGCCACCGGAGGTCCGCTGCTCGTAGTGCAGGTGCGGGGCCTGGGAACCGCCCGTCGAGCCGACGGTCCCGATCGTGGTGCCCTGGCTGACGCTCATCGAGCCGCCGGCTGCCTTCACCGTGGTCGCGAGGTGGGCGTAGCGGGTTCTGGAGCCGTCGCTGTGCCGGACCTCGACCCATTTGCCATAGCTGGTGCTTCCCGCGTTGTAGAAGTACGCGGTGCCCGAGGCGGTGGCGCGCACGGTCTCACCGTTGATGGCGTCGCTGCCGTGGTTCTGCCAGTCGAGGGAGCCCGATGGGTTGTGGCCGGGGGACCAGTTGTTGGCGTAGAAGGTCTTCCCGCAGTTGAACGGGCTCTTGTGGGACACGGCCGCGACGGCGGTGTCCTGCGCTGAGGCGGGCTGGGAAATCAGCGCCGCGGCGAGAGTGACGGTCAGCGTAAGAACGGTCTTCGGCCAGGTCGGCCTGCCGGTGGTGGGCATGCTCGCCTCTCTGAACAGGTGCGTATGGGGGTACGGATCTCCGCCCGCTTCTGATGTCGATGAGCCGTGGGGGACAGACGGTAATGGAGGGGCTGCATAACATCCGCACATGATCCGCATAGGGAAGGGCGGGCATATAGGGCTTCCATCCACCTTTGGAACGATCCATAGGCGAGTTTCGCCGAAGGCTGCCAGCATCGTCGGACGACCCGAAAGGTGGAAAGACATGAGTGAGATCGCGGTTCGGCCGAACGAGACGACGGTGCCGTTGATGCCGTGCGCGTCGGTGGAGGAGATGCTGGCGTTCTACGAGTCGCTGGGGTTCCGGGCCACGTACAAACAGAGCAAGCCGTACGTCTATCTGGCCTTGGAGTGGAGCGGGATCCACCTGCACTTCGGCCCGGCGCCCAAGGGGCTGGATCCGGCCCGGGAGGAGTCCGGGGGCTGCCTGGTCATGGTCGACGCCGTGGCGGCCTACCATGCGGTGATCGTAGCGGCGATGCGCCGGGTGCACGGGAAGGTGCTGAGCTCCGGTCAGCCGCGGATCACCCGCTACCGGCCGGGCGCGTCCCGGTTCACCCTGATCGACCCGTCCGGGAACTCGATCATCTTCATCCAGCGTGACGAGCCGGTCGAGCTGGAGTACGGCGGCTCGAAGAAGCTGACGGGCCTGGCCAAGGTGCTCGACAACGTGCGGATCCTGCGCGAGTTCAAGAACGACGATCTGCAGGCCTTCCGTGCGCTCAAGTCCGGGATGCGCAGGCACGGCGCGGACGCCCCGGCGGTCGAGCGGGCCATCGCCCTGGGCCACCTCATCGACCTGACCACGATCCTCGGCGAGCCCACCGACCCGTGGGCCGCCGAGCTGCGCGGCCTGGAGCTCACCCCCGACGACAGACAGCGCGTCGAGTCGGAGCTCGGGCATGTCTCCGGGCTTCAGGAGTGGCTGCCCTGAGCCGGGCTCTCGCCTGAAGGGCTTCCCGGCGGCGGGTGAGCGTGAAAGTACCCCTGGCTATACCTCGATTGGAGTGCACGCGGGAGCGACTGGGCGGGGCGCGGGTGGTGTGCTGATCACTGTCAGTCAAGCGCTCCTGCAAGGGGAAAACGAAATGGCAGTCAACAGCCCACCGAGTGCCGAGCCGTCGGCTCAGACCGGGCTCCGAGGCGTCATCCGCCGCAGTCCACTGATCAGTTTCTTCGTCCTGGCCAATCTGATGAGCTGGGTCGCCTGGGTGCCGTACATTCTTTCGGCGACCGGCCTGGGAGTTTTAGATTTCACTTTCCCCTCGCTGCTCGGTAGTACGCAGTTGCTCGGCGTTCTTCCCGGCGCCTATCTCGGGCCGATTCTCGCCGCGTTCATCGTGACCTCGGTCGCGGACGGCAGGGAAGGCGTCCGGCGGTGGCTCGGGCGGATGACGAAGTGGCGGGTGAGCTGGGTCTGGTACCTCGTGGCCGGGGTCGGTGTGCCCGCCGCCATCATCATCACCGGTGTCGCGGTGTCCGACGGGGACATCCACATGCCGTCCGCCATGGTGCTCGTGGCCTACCTGCCGAGCCTGCTGCTCCAGATGGTCACCACCGGTCTGGCGGAAGAGCCCGGCTGGCGTGACTTCGCCCTGCCCCGCATGCAGCGCAAGTTCGGCCCGCTGGGCGGCACCCTCGTTCTCGGCCCGCTGTGGGGCATCTGGCACCTCCCGCTGTTCTTCAGCGAGTGGGGCGGGTGGCCGGACGTCACGGTGATGAGAGTGGCCGAGTTCGTCGCCTTCGCCTGTGTCTTCAGCGTGGTCGTCACCTGGGTGTTCAACCGGACCGGTCAGAGCCTGCCGCTGATCATGCTGCTGCACGTCAGCGTCAACAACTTCATGTCCGTCGTCTACTCGGAGATGTTCCCGTCGCTCGCGACCGCCGAGCAGGCGTCCCAGGTGACCCTGCTCGCGGGCACCACGGCAGCGCTCGTGGTGCTCGTCGCGACCCGCGGCCGGCTCGGTTACCGTCCCGAGGAGGAGCACACGCCGGAGGTCGCCCATCAGAGCTGAACGCGGACGCGGAGCGGGGGACCGGCACCGGTCCCCCGCAGATTCGCGTTCCCGGGCCGTCCTCGCCGCCGCGCACGGCTAGGGCCCGCCGGTCACCTCGAGCTCGGTGAGCCCTTCCATCGACTTCGGCAGGCTGGTCAACGGGTTGCCGTCCAGGTAGAGCCGGACGAGCGCGTTGAGGTCACCCATCGATTCCGGCAGGCTGGTCAGCCGGTTGCCGCTCAGGTAGAGCCCGGTGAGTGCGCGGAGGTTCCCGATCCAGCCGGGGAGGCTGGTCAGTCGGTTGTCGCGCAGGTCGAGCTCGTTGAGCGCGATGAGGTTCCCCATGGATTCCGGCAGGCCGGTCAGCCGGTTGCCGCGCAGGTAAAGCGTGGTGAGCGCGGTGAGGTCGCCCACCCAAGCAGGCAGGTCGCTGAGCTGGGTCTCGCCCAGGGAGAGCTGGGTGAGTGCGGTGAGGTCACCGATCCAGTCGGGCAGGCTCGTCAGCTCGATGCCGTTCAGGCAGAGCTGGGTGAGCTCGGTGAAGCCGCCGATCCAGTCGGGCAGGCCGGTCAGCCGGTTGTGGTCCAGGTAGAGCTGGGTCAGTCCGGTGAGCTCGCCCATGGATGCCGGGAGGCCGGTCAGCTGGTTGCCGGTCAGATGAAGCCTGGTGAGGCCGGTGAGATTCCCCATCCAGCCGGGCAGGCCGGTCAGCCGGTTGGCGGACAGGTCCAGGAAAGTGAGCGCGGCGAGGCTCTCCGCCCAGTCGGGCAGGTGGGTCAGCTGGTTGTTCTCCAGGGTCAGTTCCGTGAGCGCGCTGAAGTTCCGCATCCAGCCGGGCAGCTCGGTGAGCTGGTTGTCGCCCAGATAGAGCCCGGTGAGCGCGGTGAGGCTCGCCATCGATTCCGGCAGGTCGCTGAGCTGGTTGCCGCTCAGGTAGAGCTCGGTGAGCCCGGTGGCGTTGCTCATCGACTCCGGCAGGCCGGTCAGCTCGTTGCTGTCCAGATCCAGTTCGGCGAGTACGGGCAGGCGCCCGACCCAGTCGGGCAGCTCGGCCAGCTGGTTGCCGTCCAGGTCGAGCCTGGTGAGCGCGGTGAGGTTCCCCATGGATTCCGGCAGGCCGGTCAGCTGGTTCCAGCCCAGGCGGAGCTCGGTGAGCATGGTGAGCTCACCCAGCCAGTCCGGTAACTCGGTGAGCCGGTTGTCGGACAGATCAAGACGCGTCAGCCCGGCCAGATCCCGTACGGCATCGTCCACCCGGGTGAGCCCACGTCCCGACAGATCCACCGAGCCCACCCCACCGTCCCGAGCAGCCGCGATCACCTCATGAACCATCTCGCCCCCCTTTGTCGCGCCAGTCCTCAGCGTATTTGCCTGTGAGGAGAAACGAGCGGGAAGATCGTGCGGTGAACGAGCCCTCATTACGGAAGCAGAGCAGGCGATGGGCGACAATGCTGCTGATAGGCGCTGCTCTGGTGTCGTCGTCCTGTGGATTCGTTGACGAAAAGCGATTCGCGCGATCTGTCGACAGCATGGAGAAGGCGGCGCGGATCGCCGAGCCAAGCGACGGAACGCGGGAGAGGCCTCAGGCGATCGGGAGCTTCACTTTCGATGATGTCCATCGAGAAGGAGACCTGGTCTATTTCAAGCTCGGTGATCACTCCGGCGTGGACCCCTACGGCTATGTATGGAGCCCGAAGCGCAGGCCGATCGATGATGCCGAAGACGCGGTGGCGTCATCTTTTGAGCACGTACAAGGTCACTGGTATCGGTGGAGTGACTCCTACTGACGGCCAGGCCGACCGGTGGGGGTCGGCCTGGGCGTCAGGAAGGGTTAGGCGAGGTCGAACCGGTCCAGGTTCATGACCTTGTCCCACGCCGCGACGAAGTCCTTGACGAACTTCTCCTTGGCGTCGTCGCTCGCGTAGACCTCCGCGAGCGCGCGCAGCTCGGAGTTCGACCCGAAGACGAGGTCGACCCGGCTGCCGGTCCACTTGACCTCGCCGGTGGCGGCGTCGCGGCCCTCGAACGTGGTCTGGTCCTCGGACGTCGCCTTCCACGTCGTGCCCAGGTCGAGCAGGTTGACGAAGAAGTCGTTGGTCAGCGTCCCGGGGGTGGTGGTGAGGACGCCGAGCGGCGACTGCTGGTAGGTGGCGCCCAGGACGCGGAGGCCACCGACGAGCACCGTCATCTCGGGAGCGCTCAGGGTGAGCAGGTTCGCCCGGTCGACGAGCAGGAACTCGGCCGGCAGCCGGCTGCCCTTGCCGAGGTAGTTGCGGAACCCGTCGGAGGTCGGCTCCAGCGCGACGAACGACTCCACGTCCGTCTGCTCCTGCGAGGCGTCCACGCGGCCCGGCGTGAAGGGCACCTCGACGGCGAAGCCCGCGTCCTTGGCGGCCTTCTCGACGGCCGCGACGCCGCCGAGCACGATCACGTCGGCGAGCGAGACCTGCTTGCCGCCGGTCTGAGCGGCGTTGAAGGCCTTCTGGACACCCTCCAGGGTGCTCAGCGCCAGCGCCAGCTGGTCGGGGTCGTTGATCTCCCAGCCGCTCTGCGGTTCGAGGCGGATGCGCGCGCCGTTGGCGCCGCCGCGCTTGTCGCCGCCCCGGAAGGAGTACGCCGACGCCCAGGCGGTCGAGACGAGCTGGGCCACCGACAGGCCCGAGGCGAGGAGCTGCCCCTTGAGGAGGGCGATGTCCGCGGCGTCGATGAGCTCGTACGTCACCTCGGGGAGCGGGTCCTGCCACAGCTGGGTCTCGGCCGGCACCTCCGGCCCGAGGTAGCGGACGACCGGGCCCATGTCGCGGTGGGTCAGCTTGAACCACGCGCGGGCGAACGCGTCCGCGAACTCGTCCGGGTTCGCGAGGAAGCGCCGCGAGATCTCGTCGTAGATCGGGTCGATGCGGAGTGCGAGGTCCGTCGTCAGCATCGTCGGCGAGTGGGTCTTCGACGGGTCGTGCGCGTCGGGCACGGTGCCCGCCCCGGCGCCGCCCTTCGGCTTCCACTGGTGGGCGCCGGCGGGGCTCTTGGACAGCTCCCACTCGTAGCCGTACAGGATCTCGAAGAAGCTGTTGTCCCACGTCACCGGGGTGTTCGTCCACGCACCCTCGAGACCGCTGGTGATCGTGTCGCCGCCCTTGCCGGTGCCGAACGTGTTGTTCCAGCCGAGACCCTGCTCCTCGATCGAGGCGGCCTCGGGGTCGTTGCCGACGTGGTCCGCCGGGCCCGCGCCGTGGGTCTTGCCGAACGTGTGACCGCCCGCGATCAGGGCGACCGTCTCCTCGTCGTTCATCGCCATCCGGCGGAACGTCTCACGGATGTCGCGAGCCGAGGCGAGCGGGTCCGGGTTGCCGTTCGGGCCTTCCGGGTTGACGTAGATGAGGCCCATCTGGACCGCGGCGAGCGGGCTTTCGAGCTCCCGGTCGCCGGTGTAGCGCTCGTCGCCGAGCCAGGTGGCCTCGGGGCCCCAGTAGACGTCCTCGTCAGGCTCCCAGACGTCCTCGCGGCCGCCGGCGAAGCCGAAGGGCTTGAAGCCCATCGTCTCCAGGGCGACGTTGCCGGAGAGGATCAGCAGGTCGGCCCAGGACAGGCTCTTGCCGTACTTCTTCTTGACCGGCCAGAGCAGGCGGCGCGCCTTGTCCAGGTTCGCGTTGTCGGGCCAGCTGTTGAGGGGAGCGAAGCGCTGCTGGCCGGCGCCGGCGCCGCCGCGGCCGTCGCTGATCCGGTACGTCCCCGCGCTGTGCCAGGCCATCCGGACGATGAGCGGGCCGTAGTGACCGTAGTCGGCCGGCCACCAGTCCTGCGAGGTCGTCAGCACCTCGGCGATGTCCCGCTTCACGGCCGGGAGGTCAAGGCCGTTGAACGCCTCGGCGTAGTCGAACTCCGCACCGAGCGGGTTGGCCACGGCGGGGTTCTTGGCGAGGACCTTCAGGTTGAGCCGCTCCGGCCACCACTGGCGGTTTCCGCCGCCCTGCGTCGGGTGCGGGGCGCGGACCGGGCAGCCACCTCCGCCCTCCGGCTTCGCGTCGGTGACGATTGCATCATGGTTCTCGGACATGGAATCCTTCCGGAATTTTCTACGGTGCTCAGGCACTGCGGGCGGTGGAACAGGCGGGGCACTGGCCCCAGTAGATGACCTCGGCCTCGTCGATCGAGAAGCCGTGGTCGTTGGAGGCGGTCAGGCAGGGAATCTCGCCGACCGCGCAGTCGACGTCGGCGACGACACCGCACGAACGGCACACGACGTGGTGGTGGTTGTCCCCGACCCGTCCCTCGAACCGGGCCGGACTACCGGCCGGCTCCAGGCGTCGGACGAGTTTCGCCGCGGTGAGCGCGTGCAGGGCCTCGTACACGGCTTGCAGGGAGACATGGCCCACCCGATCGCGTACGCCGGCGGCGAGCGCCTCGACGTCGAGGTGGTCGCCCTCCCTGACGGTTTCGAGGAGCGCGACGCGGGCGGCCGTCACCCTGAGGCCTGCCCCACGCAGCTCCTCAGCAGTGGTCGGAGTCCTGGATGCGGTCATTGGGCCACACCTACCTACATAAACATGAATGGTACAAGATAACGAATAATCCAAGCTTAGCGCCTGTTACGTCAACATCTGTCCAGAAGGTGACCGCTGAGCCGCAGGTCAGCTCTGCTGTAGCGTCTTCGCCGGGGGCGCTCGGCGCTCGGTGGACCCGGGTCTGTTGTGATCCGTTGGGCAGATCCTGACGGGGATCAGGTGCGCCGGGACGCCACGGTGATGTCGGACACGGCTCGACCGCGCACCCTGAAGGCGCGGCAGGCGGATCAGGCCGGGTTTCTGAGCCGGGCGTAGGCGGCGGGGGTCATGCCGACGGCGGCGGTGAAGTCGCGGGTCAGGTGGGCCTGGTCGGTGTAGCCGAGCTCGGTGGCCAGCGTGGCGAGGTCGAGGCCCTGGTAGACGCGCTCCGCGGCCTCGTGCAGCCGGAAGCGGCGGATCACCCACTTGGGGCCGATGCCGACGTAGTCCCGGAACAGCCGCTGCAGCGAGCGCACCGACCGTCCCGAGCGGGCGGCCAGCTCGTCGACCCTGGTCATGGAGATGTCGCTCTCGGCCAGTGCGACCAGTGCCACGACCTCTTCCGTCAGCGGATCCGGCTGTGGCTTCAAGCTCTGGAGGAACGTCTCGACGTGCGCGATGGCGGCTTGGGCGTCGGGCTCGGCCAGGACCTGGTCCACCAGGGTCGCGCCGGCTTCGCCGTACATGTCGCTGATCTCGGTGAAGCGGCCGGTCAGGTCGGAGACCGGGCCGGTGAGGAACGGGCGGAAGCCGCCGGGGCGGAAGCGGGTGCCGAGGACGCGGCCGGCTGCCCGCATCGTGTAGGAGAAGCCGCCTCTGATCACGCCCGCTATGCGGTGGAAGTCGTGGGTGATGGTGAGGTTCACCGTGGGGTGGGAGACGATGCGCTGTTCGTACGGCTCGGCGAGGTCGGTCCAGGTGACCACCCAGAAGTGGTCCACGTATGGCGAAATTTCGGGTGATGGTGGGTGGCGGGTGAAGGTGAAGGCAGCCATTCCCGCGTACGGGTCGACCCAGCCGCGCTGTCGCGTTTCTACAAGCCGCTCTCGGGACGGACGGGGCACACTGGCTGCCATGGACGACATGATGCCGCTGATGACGCGGGCCACCGAACGGACCTCGGGAGTGGTGCGGGGGGTGCGTCGGGAGCAGTTCGGGGGGTCCACGCCGTGCGCGGAGTTCGACGTACGAGACCTGATCAACCACCTGGAGTGGGTGGCGGACCTGTTCGAGTCGCTGGGCCGCGGCGGGTCGATGACCGAGCAGGGGCCGTACGCGGGCGACTTCCCCGACCGGGCGGAGCGCACCCTGGCCGCCTGGTCACGGCCCGAGGCCTGGGAGGGGAGCAGTCCCGGGATGGGCCTGCCGATGGCCACGCTGGCCCAGATGTACCTCGTCGACCTGGTCGTACACGGGTGGGAGCTGGCCAGGGCGACGGGTCAGCCGTACGAGCCGGAGCCCGGGGCGGTCGCGCAGGCGCTGGACTTCACCGACCGGATGGTGGAGATGGGCAGGCAGCGCGGCGCCTTCGGCCCGCCGGTGCCCGTGCCGGACGACGCCCCGCACCTCGACCGCCTGCTCGGCCTCGTC
The DNA here is from genome assembly GCF_035920485.1 of Nonomuraea glycinis. GTDB lineage: Bacteria > Actinomycetota > Actinomycetes > Streptosporangiales > Streptosporangiaceae > Nonomuraea > Nonomuraea glycinis. Next base: position 2,784,071 of record NZ_CP109166.1, on the reverse strand, counting down.
GGCCGCGACCCGGCCTGGACCCCGTAACCGCTCAGTTCACCGGACGCGAAGAAGGCGTGCCGCCGTCCTCGCCGGGGGATCCGACGGCGGCGATCAACTGCGGGAGCACCGTCCGACCGCCTGCGACCGGGTCCCTGATGCGTCAGCATGAAGGAGTGACCGAGCCACTACTGCGTGCGTCCAGCGTCAAGCTCCTGGACGTGCACCGGCTTCGCCTGGTCGAAGCCGCCGCGCCCTGTTTGTCGCCCCAAGATCGGGTGGCCATGGACCGTGCTTGGGAGAAGGCGGTGCGGGCCAACCCGAGTCTGTTCGACGGGCCGGTGGCGGCGTGCACGCGGCTGGAGCAGGAAGGGCCGGGCAGTCTCGTCCTCGCGTGGGCGAGGACGACCTACCGGCAGTACGCCCTGCGCAAGGTCCCGAGTGCCACCACCTGGCTGCCGTCCCTCTACGTCTCCGTCCTGCAGCCGACCGATGACGGACGCCTGCTGGTAGGGCGGATGTCACCGTCGACGGCGTCCCCCGGCCGCTGGCAGTTGCCGGGCGGCTGCGTCGAGCCGCCGGCCGGCGACGAGCCGCTCGACGTGGCGGCGTTGCACCGGCACGCCGCTCGGGAACTGGTCGAGGAGACCGGCCTCGACACCCCGCCCAGCGACCTGACCCCGTGGCTGGTCGCCCGCGGGACCAAGGGAAGCACCGGTGTCGTGTTCCGCGCCCCGAGCCGGCCGGCTTCGCTGCTGCGCGACCGGTTCGCGGCCCTGGTGGCCGAGGAGACGGCACTGGGCCGTGACCCGGAGCTGGATCGCATCGCCTTCGTTCGCTCCCCGGCCGAGCTGCCGGGCCTCGGCGGTGACCGGGTGGACTACCTGGAGCCGATCGTCCGCCGGTACGAGCGGGCGTACCCCAGCGCCTGACCCCGCAGTCCGGTCACTCCATGCTGGACACCAGGCCTACCCGGAAGGCCAGGATGACCGCCTGCACCCGGTCGCGCAGTGCGAGCTTCGTCAGGATGCGGGACACGTAGGTCTTCACGGTCTCGGTGGTGATGAACAACTCCGCGGCGATCTCCGCGTTCGTCCGGCCGGCGGCGATCTGTTCGAGCACCTCGAGCTCGCGAGCGGTCAACGCGCGTACGACCTCCTCCCTGGCCTGCAGGGTGGTGGGGCGGAGGTGTTCGGCGTGCCGGCCGATGAGGGTGCGGGTGACGGCCGGGGCGAGGAGGGAATCGCCGCGGGCGATGGTCCTGACACCCTTGATCAGCTCCGCCGGAGGCGAGTCCTTGAGCAGGAAGCCGCTGGCTCCCGCCTTGAGCGCTTCGTAGACGTACACGTCGACGTTGAAGGTGGTGACGACCAGGATCTTCGCCGGGGTGGCGAGGCCGGGGCCGGCCAGCTGCCTGGTGGCCTCGATGCCGTCGATGATGGGCATCCGGATGTCCATCACGATGACGTCCGGGCTCAGCCGCCGGGCGGCTTCGATCGCCGCGCGGCCGTCCGCGGCCTCCCCGATGACCTCCATGTCGGGCTGGGAGGAGAAGATGGTGGTGTATCCGGCCCGTACCAGCTCCTGGTCCTCGCAGATGAGCAGCCGGATCGGTGCGTCTGTCATGAGTCGCTCCTGAGCGGGATGGTGGCGTGGACGCGGAACCCGCCCTCGGGCCGGGGCGCGGCCAGGAGGTCGCCGTCGAGCATGCGCAGCCGTGCGCGCAGCCCGTTCAGGCCGCGTCCGCTCACCGGCAGACCGGCCGTGGCGGCGCCGTTGGTGGTCACCTCGATGTCGAGGCGATCGTCGTGGTGGTGGACCGTGACCGTGGTGGGCTGCCCCGTCGCGTGCTTGATCGCGTTCGTGAGCGCCTCCTGGACCACGCGGTACGCGGCCAGCTCCACGTCGACGGACTGAGCTCGCCGCTCGCCGTGCTCGGCGAGCTCGACGGGCTGGCCCGACACCCGGGCCTGCTCGACCAGGTCGCTGATCGTGCCGAGGGTGGGTGTACGGTCCGCGGCCGCGGAGTCGCCGGTCGCCTCCAGTACGCCGAGCAGGTGCCGTAACTCCGTCAGCGCCCGCCGGCCCGTGTCGCTGATGGCGGCGAGCCCGTCCCCGGCGCGGTCCGGCGCGCTCCCGACCAGGAACTGCGCCGCGTCGGCCTGGATCACCATGGCGGTCACATGATGGGTGACCACGTCATGCAGCTCGCGGGCTATCCGGGCCCGCTCGGCGGCGGTGGCCAGGCTCGCGCTGAGCCGGCGGCGCTCCGCCTCTTCCGCTCGCCACCGGCGCATCCCGGTACCGGTCATCCAGATCACCCCCAACACCAGATAGAACGCGACGAAGTCCTGAACCCGGTTCGGTGACCCCAGAGTGAGCAGGAGGACCGCCAGGGCGACATAGGCCGCGGTCCACACCGCCGCGAGGCCGAGCCGGAACCGCTGCTGATGGGCTCCGGCGGCGTACAGGGCCAGATAGAGGCCGATGCTGCCGAACGTCTGCGGGTAGCCGAGCGCCTGATGAGCCATGAAGGCGGCGCCGATGATCGAGAGGCAGGCGGCGGGCCACCGGCTGCCGACCGCCAGGGGGACGGTCTGGGCCAGGGTCAGCGTGACGGCCAGCGCGTCCGGCGGGCGTACGGGCAGGTCGCCGATCTGTGCGGCGATGGCGTCCATGGTCGGCACGAATGCCAGCAGGGTGAGCACCGCCGCGATTCCACCGTCTCGCCACCATCCTGGACGGATCATCGGGCAAGCCTAGCGGCGCGTCAGACCGCCGCGGCGGTGTGCGAGGACGAGCATCGGGACGATGAGGAGCACGCTCACGATGACGGGCACGATCGACGCTTCGATCCCGAACTCGCCACCGGTCAGCAGCGCCGGGCCGGTGACCTCGGCGGTCAGCAGCCCGGGTGCCGCGTGGCCGGAGACCGGGATGCCGAGCAGTCCTACGGTGGCGTTCCAGGCGAAGTGCAGTCCCACCACGAACCAGATGTTGCGCCGCCAGAGGTACGCGGCCCCGAGCAGGACGCCCGCTTCGAGGGCGATGGCCAGCGAGCTCCAGGCGGTGGCCGCCGGGTTGCCCAGGTGCAGAGCGCCGAACAGCAGCGCGGTGATGGCCAGGGCCGCCCGGCTGCCCCACAGCCGTTCCAGGGCCTGCAACGCCAGGCCGCGGAACATCAGCTCCTCGGTGACCGCCGCGCCGAAGGCCGTCGCCGCCACCGTGAACACGACCGGCAGTGGGTTCCCGGACGACCAGGAGAACGAGTAACCGCCGAGGATCGCGATCAGGAGCGCGGACACGAGCATGAACCCCAGCCCGACCCCGGCTCCTAACAGCGCCTCCCGCCTGGCCCCGGCTCTGGCGATCTCCGGCGTGGGCCGTCCCGCGACGAAGCGCATGACCGCCCAGTAGACGGCGATCGCGGCGGCCGCGCCCACGATCATGATCACCGCGGGGCCGCTCGCGGTCAGAGCCGACACCAGGGTGACGCCGACCAGTCCGATCAGCATCCAGGTGAGGGGGAACCTGGCGATCCTGCGCATCCGGCCGTCTGTCGGCGGGACCTGCTGGGGGGTGGGTGTGGTGCTCATCGGTGACCTCCGTCGGCGCTGGCCGCCCGATCAGCGACCTACGGAGAACGCTATGAGCGCGACCTGTGCCGGCGAATCACCAGCGGGTAGGCGATCGCGGTAGCTCTCATGGGGGATGGGGAGAGCCGCCGGCCGCGACTCCCACGACGGTCAGCCGGGGCTGGAGCGGCCGTGGCGCCAGTAGCCGATGAACGCGATGTCCGACTTGGGCACCCCGCGGTCGGTCACCAGATGCCGTCGTACGCCGGTCGGGAGCCCGGCCTCTCCGGCGGCCCAGGTGTAGAACCGCCCTGGTGGCAGGGCCGCGCCCTTGACGGCCTCAAGGGCGAGCATCCCCGGCACCGGCCGGGTCCCTTCCCGGGCGATCCAGTGCACCCGGACCCCTTCCGGGTGGACGATGTCCTTTCGGATGTCCGCGACCTCGGGCACTTCCAGGAAGACCTCCGCCACCAGCGACGCGGGGGCGTGCTCCAGGATGGAGAGGATCGCCGGCAGGGCGCTCTCGTCACCGACCAGAAGCTGCCGGCCGGCATGGTCCGGAGGCAGGTACGCGATGCCCTCGTCGAAGATCCCGGCCTGGTCACCCGGCTCGGCCCGTGCCGCCCAGGCCGAGGCGGGGCCCGCGTCGCCGTGCAGCGCGACCTCGATCTCCAGCTCGCACTCCTCGGGCCGGAACCGGCGGACGGTGAAGCTGCGCACCCATGGCCGGCGCGTCTTCGGCAGGAGAAGCAGCTCCGCGAGCCACACGTCGTTCGACACGGTGGGCATCCGCAGCTCCCGTTGGCCTTCGCGGGCGAAGAACAGGCGTACGACCTGGTCGTGGCCCGAGTTCTCCAGGTGCTTCAACTCGGGTCCGCCCAGCGTGAGCCGGGTGAAGCCGGGGCTGACGCGGGTGTTGTCGCGAACCTCCAGGTTGATCATCCGGCGGGTGGCCGGCCGACGTACCTTGAACATCGTCATGCTCCTTCGGCGGCCTAATAGAGGTTGTGCCGGTAGTCGTGCTCGATCATGGACCCGAGCTCGGTCACGTGAGAGCCGAGGGCGGCGGCCATCTTGCCGGCGTTCTCGGCGACCATCAGGTTGCCGATGTCGCCGCCCGCCGTGCAGGCCTCGGCGAGATGCCGCTGGTCGCCGTTCCACAACTGGCCGCGGATGACCGCCTTGCCGCACTGCGAGTAGACCTCCCGTACGCGTACGACCGTGGCGAGCAGGGCCGGTCTGCCGTCCGCGCCGAGCATGCCCAGCAACTCCGGATCGTCGGTGATGAACGCGTCCCCGTTGACCCGTACGACCTCGCGTACGCCGGGCACGAAGAACACCAAGCCGACAGCCGGATTACGGGTGATGTTCGTGAAGGAGTCGGCGATCTTGTTGCCCGGACGGTCCGGAACGGCCAGCGTCCATGGGTCCAGCACCCGCACCGAACCGGGCGGGTCGCCCCGGGGGCTGTTGTCCGGTTGCCCGTTCTCATCGGCGGTGGAGACGCAGAAGAACGTGCTGTGCGCGATGAACCGCATCGCGAACTCGCCGATCTCGGTCGCCTTCTTGGCCGCGATGAACGGCAGGGGGTGACCGATGACCGCACGCACGCGCGCGAGGTCGATGGGCCGATAGAGGTCGGCCGCCGTCTCGATGCTCATGGGATCTCCTCCGAGGCCTAGACGTCGAGGACGAGCCGGGAGCTCAGGGCTCGGGAGACGCAGATGTACATGCGGTCCCCGGCGGCCCGGTCCTGGTCGGACAGGATGTCGTCCCGGTGGTCGGGCTCGCCGTCGAGTACGCGGGTCTCGCAGGTGCCGCAGACGCCCTCCCGGCACGAGCCGGTCACCGGCAGGCCCTCGTCCTGGAGCGCGGCGAGGATGCTGCGGCCGGGCGGCACGGTGACGGTGCGATCCGAGCGGGCGCACACCACCTCCACGGCGCTGTCCTGCCGGGCCGGCTTGGGGCGCGGTTTGAACCGCTCAAGGTTCAGTGCCCCGGGCCGCCAGTGCGCGCCGGCCGCTTCGACGGCCTTGAGCAGGGGTTCCGGGCCGCAGGCGTAGATGTCGGTGGCCTTGCGCGGCTTGTCCAGCCACTCGTCCAGCGGTATCCGGCCCACCTCGTCCTCCGGATAGAGGTGGACGCGCTCCGGGTAGCGCCGGAGCTCGTCGAGGAACGCCATCGAGGCGGCGCGGCGGCCTCCGTACACGAGGTGCCAGGACGCGCCCCGTGCGGCGGCCTGGCGGACCATCGGCAGGATCGGCGTGATGCCGATCCCACCCGCGATGAACAGGTACGACCGCGCGGGCGTGAACCCGAAGTTGTCCCGTGGGCCGCGCAGCTCCAGCGGCTGCCCCGGGCGCAGGAACGCGTGCACGTACGCGGATCCGCCCCGGCTGACCCGCTCGCGCAGGACGGTGACGCGGTAGGTGGAGCGGTCCTCCGGTGAGCCGCACAGGGAGTAGTGCCGTGCGATGCCGGTGGGCAGGATGAGCTCGATGTGGGCGCCGGGCCGCCAGGGTGGTAAGTCCCGCCCGTCATCAGCGGACAGGTCGACGGACACCACCCCGGCGGCCTCCCAGCGAAGCTGGCGGACCACCACTGCCTGGTGTGCGGAAAGCATGATCACCCCGAATGTTAACAGCGTTATCAAGGACGAGCGTCACGGTAGTGTTAACATCGTTAACGTGTCAAGCAAGCAGGCCAGGAAGGGTCCACCGCAGCCCGAAGTGGTGGTCCGGGCAGCGCTGTCGCTGGTCAACGCGGGCGGCTTGGACTCGCTGACCATGCGCCGGCTGGCCACCGGCCTGGGCGTGCAGCTCCCGACGATCTACCGGCTGTTCGACGGCAAACAGGCGCTGCTGGACGAGATGTCGGAGATGATCATCGCCGAGGTGCTCGACCACCTCCAGCCCGGCGGCCAGGACTGGACGGACCACATCGCGGCCTTCGCGCGGGCGCTGCGGGCGAGGCTGCTGGCGCAGCGCGACGGCGCCCGCATCGTCGGCGGCAACTACGCGGCCAAGCAGCCGACGCTGGCGTTCGTCGAGATGTGGCTGACGGTGACGGCGGAGGCCGGCATCGCTGAGGAGACGGCCATGTGGGCCGCCACCACGGTCTTCTGTTACGTCCTGGGCGAGGTGCTCGAACAGCAGGGAGTCACCGGCGCCGAGCACGAAGCGCTCACCGCCGCCGTGAGCGGGGGGCGGTATCCCCGCCTCGGGGCCCGCTCGGTCGCCGGATTCCTCGACTTCGACGCCCGCTTCGCCTTCGGCCTGCGCGTCCTGCTGGCCGGCCTGAAAGCGGAATGTTGCCCCAGGGTGTGAAGTGTCTGGATACGGTGCAGATGGTGTGAATCTATCGAACAAAGTGTGGTGTGGCCGCTCGGCGGGGCGTCAGACTGCGGGGCATGGCAGAGGGCAGCGCCGGGACTCCTCGCTGGTGGAGAGTGCCCCCGCTCATGGCGTTCTTCGGCTGGCTGCTCCTGGCCGCCGCTTACTACTTCTACATCCCGATTTTTCACACCATCTGGCTGTTCATCTGGCTGTTGATCGGCTTCGGCTGGGTGTCGGCGGGCGTGTGGTCGTTCACCGCCGTGATCTCGTACCTGTCGATCAGGGCGTACGCCCGGGCCTGCGTGACGTTGACGATCGCGGTGACCATCGGGGCGTGCTTATGGCACACCGACTGGCCCAAGGCCAGCGTACGGAGCATGATCTGGCTGCGCGGCGAGGCGTTCACCGAGGTCGCCACCGCCTACGAGCGCGGCCGGCCCGTCGTGGTGCCGTCGTGGATGAAGTCCCTGGCCATCGACGGCGAGGTGCAGGCCCAGGAGAACGGGCTGTACTTCCCGGTCTTCGTCGACGAGTGGCGCGCGGAGACCGGCGAAGGCTTCGCCTACATACCGGGCGCACCCAGCCGTCAAAAACTACTCCAAACAGCGGACGGCGACCTCGGCATCCCTACCCACGACCTCGGCAACGGCTGGTGGTGGGTGGAGTGAGCCGCCAATACACGGCGGTGGCGTCGTCGTGCGCCTTGCTCCGGGGCCGGCGAGCGCTCGTCGCTCCACCACACCGAGCGTTCTACCACTGGACTGCGCCGGTCACTGCTGATTTGTTCTTATAGCAGTGGTTGCGGCCGTGTCGGCCTGCTCGTCATGCGGTGAACTCATCCCGCTCTGAGAAACTCCTCGAACGCTTCGCGGGCCAGCGCGGACACCGTCTTTCCCTCTTGCTCGGCGCGGGACCTCGCGCGTTCGCGCAGTTCTTCGGGCACTCGGAAGGAGACCCGGGGCGAATGCGTGCCTTCGCCGGTCAGCGACGGACGCCCGCCACGACTTGTCGGGACGGGAACGCGGCCCTCATCGATGGCGCGGTGAACATCGGCGATCGCGTCCGCTACGTACGCGTCGGTGATCCGATTGCCCTTGCTGTCGATGACCTCTTCGAAGTCGCTGTCGATCTCGGAGTTGTCATCCAGGACCAGTTCGATGTCTTCTGGCGGCCAGGCTTCTCGGCGCTCGGTCATGGCTTCCTCCTCCTCAGTGCGGTAGGCATCACATGGATGATCACTAGGTACTTGTCCGCGAGGATGCCGATCACTTCCAGTTCGATGCCCCTGTCGTCCGGGCCGATCCATACCCATCGGTCCTCCAAATCAGGGTCGGGAGCCGGGACGATGGCCGGCGGTCCGGATCGAATCACATGAAGGGCGTGCGCCTGCCCGATGCGGTGTTTGCGTGCCGACCGGTAGAAGCGCAACTTCCTCATACCCATATTATGTCAGACACAACATCGATGGGTAGGGGTATCGGACACATGCGTCCGTGGGAACGGGCCCGGCACTGTGTAGGCCGCACGTTGGCGTAAGGGGCTCTTGGCATTCGAACTGCCGCCGATGTCCCGACATGCGGCCGACCGCACACGATTTGCTCGCCGACGAACGGGAGCGCCTCGCGTTCAGTCGATGACCGCGGTGACCTCGACCTCGACCAGGTGCTCGGGGTGTCGAGCGCACTGATGCCCACCAGGGTGGCCGGCGTGGACGACGATGAAAACGCCCGCCTTGGTGTCGGCGTGCTGAACATAGCTCTGACAGACGGTCGCGGCGGCGAGCGCGCTCGCCACTTCCTCGTGTCCCGCGTCTGACGCGTTCATCTTCATGTCTCCATGAGACGTCGCCGTTCCGCTTTCAGCTGTGCCGTAATACGTGATCGATGGGCGATCCTCACGTTGAGTGCCGCGAATCGCCTACTTGTAGGGAATGTCGCCGACCAGGCCCACGCCTTCGAAGGACTCGTATCGGTAATGCTTCCGGCATTCCGGACATGGGGTGAGTGTTGATGACCCCACGTGAGGAGACCGGATGGGAGCCGATCCCGAGAGCAGGTTCGAGGAGATCTACGGATCTTCGTACGGACCACTGCTGGGCTACGCGTTACGGCGGTGCCCCGATCCGGAGGACGCCGCCGACGTCGTGGCCGAGACGTTCATGGTGGCCTGGCGGCGGATCGAGGAGGTCCCCCGAGGGGACGAGGCGAAGCTGTGGCTGTTCGGCGTGGCCAGGAAGGTGCTGGCGAACCAGCGACGCGGCGAGCGCCGGCACGAGCAGCGCACCGCCGCACTCCGCGCCGAGCTGGCCGCCTCGCCGCTCGTCGCCGAGCCGCCCGCTGAGGATCTGTCGCAGGTGGGCCGGGTCTTCCGCACGCTGTCCGACGACGACAGGGAGCTCCTGTCCCTGGTCGCCTGGGAGCTGCTCGATCCCGGACAGATCGCCAAGACGCTCGGCATCTCCCGCAACGCCGCCCGCGTCAGGCTCTATCGGGCCCGCAAACGCTTTGCCCGTGGCCTGGCCGCGGCCGGGATCGATGCCGTACATGCAGTCGTGATCGAAGGGAGTGCATCGTGAACATCACCGATCTCGCGCGGGTTCGCGACGAGGACCTGGTCAGGGAGCCGGTGGGGCAGGCGTCCGGCGCGGGGGCGCGGGCGCTGATGGACTCGATCATGTCCGAGAAGCGCGAGCCCGTACGCACCCGCTTCCCCTGGTGGCGCGGCCTCGGGCTCGGTGCGGTGGCGGTCGCGCTGGCCGCCGCCCTGATCGTCTGGGTGCCCGTCGGCGGGCCGGTGACCGAGTACGCCAACGCCGCCGTGACGCTCAGGACCGGAGAGGACTTCATCACTGTCACGATCACCGACCCCGAGGCCGAAGCCGAGACGTTCGCCGAGGCGTTTCGCGCCGTGGGGCTGAACGCCGAGGTGAAGAAGGTCCCCGTGGCGGCGCAGGACGTGGGGAAACTGATCGGCCCGGCCGCGTCAGGGACGTTCCCGCCGGGGACGGGCATGACGATCCAGAGCTCGTACGACTGCGCCTCCGCCTGGTGCGGCAGGATCTCCATGCCGGTCGGTTTCACGGGAAACATCGTGTTCGGGATCGGCCGGCTCGCCGCGCCCGGGGAGCCCTACGCGCAGCGCGTGCAGATCATCCCGATTCCGCCGCCCGAATTCCGGACGGACGGCTCGGAAGGTTACGACGGCGCCGGCAAGCCGGTCTCCAAGGTCCGGGCCGAGATGGAGCGGCGTGGGCTGAAGCTCACGTACGAGCTGATGTGGCTCAAGCCCGACGGCAGCGGTGCGGGCTACCATGTCGACGCCGATCAGATCAAGGATGACTGGATCGTCGAGTCGGGCAGCAAGCTCGCCTCCGACGCCGTCGAACTCACCGTCCTGGCCCCCAAGACCGTGCCGTACGACTCGGTTCCCGGATCGAAACTGCCGTCACCCCACCATTGGGCCGAGGACTGAGGTGTCGATGCCGTTCACGCGAGGATCCCTAGGGACGGTGTCAGTGGTGGGCTGAGTCCCGGATGCGCGCCACGTACTCACGCCACCAGGAGGCGTCCGCGTCGGCGGGGAACGACGGGTCGCCGGGATGCCGGCCGCCTGAGCCGTCGAGCAACTCGCGGACGATGTCGGCGTGCCCGGCGTGCCGTGCCGTCTCGCCGATCATGCGCAGCACGATCTGGCGTAGCGTCGTCTCCCGCCTGCCCTCCGCCCACCAGGCCACCGTGCCGACGTGGTCGAGCTCCAGCGCCTCGATCGTCTCGTCGGCGTGGGTGCGGGCGCGCTGGTAGAGGCCGACGATGTAGTCGGTGGACTCGCCGGGCGCGACCCACATGTCGGCGCCGTCCCAGGCGCTGCCGTCGTCCATCCACGACATCCGCTCCGGCGCGGGCCGGCCGAACGAATCGCCCAGGTAGCCGTACTCCAAGCCGGCCAGGTGTTTGACCAGGCCGAGCAGGTTGGTGCCCGTGGGGGTCATCGGCATGCGCAGCTCGGCGTCGCTCAGCCCGTCGAGCTTGTAGACCATGGCGTCGCGGAACTCCCGCAGGCTCGCGAGCAGCAGCTCTTTCTCGGTCATACGCGTCTCCAGGGGCTCGGCTCGTCGGTCATGCTCGTCTCCAGTGGCTCGGCTCGTCAGGGGCTCGAAAGGAGCTCGGATCTTGAAAGGGAACTCGGATCGTCAAGGGCTCGAAGCTTCTGGCGCGAGCGTAGCGACGGGCACTGACACTTGTTGTAGACCTGCGGCCACCCCGATGCCGACCCAGGTCGCTAAGGCGCGGGCCGGGCCTTTCCTAAGCTGAAGCCGTGCATGAGAACCAGCCGCCTCTGGACCGCGACGGCGTCGCGCTGCGCTACCTGCTGGCCGCGGTGCCCATGCTGTTCCACGGCGTCGTCCTGGCCACGGTCGTGCGGCAGGATCCGGACCGGCTCGCGGGCGCCCTGGTCGACGTGGCGCTCGGCCTGGCCGGGCTGGTGCTGATGCGCTGGCGGCGCCGCCTGCCGTGGCAGACCGCGCTGGCGACCGGGCTGCTGACGGCCGTCTCCACCACGGCGACCGGCCCGGCGTACGTCGCGTACGTGTCGCTGGGCACCCATCGCCGCCGGCGGCAGCTCGTGCCGATCGCGATCGTCTACTGGCTGTGCCTGCTCGTCCAGTCGACCAGGAGCGGCATCACCCAGGCGACCTCCGTCTCCCTGGTGTCCGGGACCGCCGTCCTGGGCGGGCTGACCATCTTCGCCCTCTACCTGCGCGGGCGGCGCGACCTGGCCGCCTCGGAGCGAGCGGCCGAGGTGGCCGCCGAGCGTGCGCAAGCGCAGCGGGTCGAGCAGGCCAGGCTGGCCGAACGGGTCAAGATCGCGCAGGAGATGCACGACGTGCTGGCGCACCGGATCTCGCTGCTGTCGATGCTCGCGGGCGGCCTGGCGTACCGGACGAATCTCACCGCGGAGGAGACGCGCGAGGCCGCGCTGGCGATCCAGGAGAACGCGCACCAGTCGCTGAACGAGCTGCGCTCGGTGCTCGGCACGTTGCGGCGGGACGGTGCGGTGGAGGCGCCGCAGCCGACGCTGGCGCAGGTGGACGCGCTGTTCGAGGAGGTACGGGCGGCGGGTCAGCGGGTGGAGGTGCGCGACACCATCGAGGATCGGGAGTCGCTGCCCGCGCAGACCGGGCGGCACGCGTACCGGATCGTGCAGGAGGCGCTGACCAACGCGCGCAAGCACGCGCCCGGCAGCCAGGTGCGGGCCGAGCTCGGCGGGCGGCCGGGGGACGGGCTGAGCATCAGGGTGAGCAACCCCGCGCCGTACGGCACGCCGGCCGGGCCGGGCGGGAGGCTGGGGCTGGTCGGGCTGGCGGAGCGGAGCCGGATGGCCGGTGGCTCGTTCGCTCATGACCTCAAGGACGGGCGATTCGTCCTCGATGTCCGGTTGCCATGGGAGGCTTCGTAAGGTGACTCGACTGGTGATCGTGGACGACGACGCGCTGGTACGGACCGGGCTGCGGCTCATTCTCGGCGGCGAGGCCGACCTGGAGCTCGTTGGCGAGGCGGCGGACGGACGTCAGGCGATGGGCGTGATCCGCGAGCTCAGGCCCGACGTGGTGCTGATGGACATCCGGATGCCGCACCAGGACGGGCTGGTCACCACCGAGCTGCTGCTGTCCTGGCCGAACCCGCCCCGCATCCTGGTGCTGACCACCTTCGACGCCGACGACATGGTGCTGCGCGCCCTGCAGCTCGGCGCGGACGGCTTCCTGCTGAAGGACACGCCACCGCCGCAGATGATCGAGGCGGTGCGGACCGTGGCGCGGGGCGAGCCGGTGCTGTCGCCGAGCGTCGCCCGGCAGGTGATCGCCGCGGCCACCGGCGGGGCCGAGCCGCAGCGCCGGCAGGCGGAGGCGGAGCTGGCCAGGCTCACCGAACGGGAGCGTGAGGTGGCGGTCGAGGTGGCCAGGGGCAGCTCGAACGCCGAGATCGCCGAGCGGCTGTATATGAGCGTCGCCACCGTGAAGGCGAACATCACCCGGATCTTCACCAAGCTGGAGACGGACAACCGCGTCCACGTCGCGATAAAGGTCCGTGACGCCGGCCTGCTCTAGAGCGCTGACTCGCGCCGCGACGCCGGACTGCAGAGCGCTGACTCGCGCCGCGACGCCTAGAGCGCTGACTCGCGGGCGTCGAGCAGCTCGTGCAGGTGGGCCCGGGACCAGGCGCACATGGCGGCCATGGGCTCCAGGAGCGTGCGGCCGAGCGGGCTCAATTCGTACTCCACCCGTGGCGGGATCTCCGGGTAGGCGGTGCGGGTGACCAGCCCGTCGCGCTCCATCGCCCGCAGCGTCGCGGTGAGCACCTTCGGTGTGACGCCACGCAGCGGAACCTGCAGCTCGGAGAAGCGCCGAGGCCCCGACTTCAGGCACACGATGATCTTCGACGTCCATTTGTCACCGATGCGGATCGGCGGGTTCTCGGCCGAGCATCCGCTGAACATCTCAGGATCAAGTGGCTGCCTCACCCCGCCGAGCGTACGTAACTATCGTTGCGGGAACCAAGGGGTCAGCGACTAGCGTCCGCGGCAGTGGCCGGCGACCAGGCCGGCACTGCCGAAACGGAGCATTCCATGAGCGAGATCGTCATCTTCGGCGCGGGCGGCCGAGCGGGCCGGCACGCGGTCGCGGAGGCCGTCGCGCGCGGCCACCGGGTCACCGCGGTCGTCCGCGATCCGGCCGCGCACCAGGCCCTGGCCGGTGACGGCGTGGCGCTGGTCAGGGGCGACGCCACCGACGCCGGCAGCGTCGCCGCCGTCGCGGCCGGGCATGACGCGGCGATCAGTGCCGTCGCGCGGCTCGACACGCCGCCGGAGGAGTTCTTCGTGGGTACGGCGCACGCCCTGCTCGACGGGCTGGCCCGGGCCGGGGTCGGCCGGCTCGTGCTCATCGGCATCGGTACCACCCTGGAGGTCTCCCCCGGGGTGATGCTGCTCGACACCCCCGGCTTCCCCGCCGAGGCGCGGGCGTTCTCCCTCGGTCACGTGGCCGAGCTGGAGGCGCTGCGCGCCGCGCCGACCTCCGTGGACTGGCTGGTGCTCGCGCCGCCGCCCACCCTCCTGGACGCCGAGGCGGCCCGCACCGGCCGCTACCGGGTCGGCGGCACCCAGGTGGCGGCGGCCGAGGAGGGCGTCCTGTTCCCCTACGCCGACCTCGCGGCGGCGCTCGTCGACGAGATCGAGGCCCCGAAGCACCACCGGACCCTGGTCGCCGTGGCACCGTGATTCCCTGCGGGGAATTGTCCGGCTTCGCGCCTTCCCGGAGCATCGGTCAGGCACCGATCGAAGGAGAAACCATGCCGGACATTGACCCCCAGGACCTGGCCGACCGCTATATCGCCATCTGGGTCGAGCCCGATGCGGAGCTGCGCCGTAAGGCCATCCAGGAGTTGTGGGCCGAGGACGGGGCGCACATCCTGCAGCCGCCGCAGGAGATCCGGGAGGTCGCCGCCAAGCTCGGCTTCGACCGCCCGACGTTGGAGGCGCACGGCCACGGGGAGATCGAACTGAGGGTGACGCGCAGCTACGCCGACTTCGTCGCGCCGGGCGAGTTCACCTTCCGAGCGGCCGGTGACGCGGTCCGGCTCAAGGACGTGATCAAGTTCGGCTGGCGGATGGTCCCCGTGGGCGGTGGCGAGCCCGTCGGGGGCGGGCAGGACGTCCTGGTCCTCGACCGGGACGGCCGCATCGTCGAGGACTACATGTTCCCCGGCCTATGACCCGGCCAGCAGGGCCGCCGTGGCCGGGTCGGCGGGTAGGAAGGCCTCCAGCCTCAGCTCCGCCACTGTGACGTCGAGCGCGGTGGCGAACGTGGTGATCGTGGTCGTCAGCCGCAACTCGCCCCGCGCCGTGCGCAGCGCCATGGGGGCGGCGAAGCCCACGTGATCCGGTCCGGGTGACGGCTGCGGCACATATCCCGACAGCTCGTCGTACAGCTCGTCCCGGGGGATGCGGTCGAGGATGTGCCGCGCCCACCCGGCCAGGTTCGTGATCCGCGGCGCCAGCCCGTCGGGGTGCAGCGAGAGGCGCAGCACGTTGACCGGAGGGCGCAGCAGGTGCTCCGCGACACCCTCGGTGAGCAGCACGAAGGCGTCGTTGGCGAGCACCAGGTCGTGGCCGGCGTCCACCACGATCGCCGGGTAGGGCAGATGGCCGGTCAGGATGTGCCCGAGCGCGGCGCGTACGTGTGCCAGCCGCTCGTCGTCGAGCGGCGTGCGCGGGTAGACGGGGGCGTAGCCGGCGGCGAGCAGGAGCTCGTTGCGCTCCCTGAGCGGCAGCTCCATCGACTCGCCGAGCCGCACCACCATGGTGCGGCCGGGCCGGGAGCGGCCGGTCTCGATGAAGCTGATGTGGCGCTGGGTCGTGCCCGAGCGGAGGGCGAGGTCGAGCTGGCTGAGGTGACGGCGCCGCCGGGACGCGCGCAGAGTCTCGGGGAAATCCACGGATCCAGTCTGCCCCCGGGAGAGGACTTGTCCGCCTTCGTGATGAACGTTTTAATGCCGTCTAGGGGGCCGCATCGGGGGAGTCACGTGTCGATTGTGCGTGGTACGGGGTTGCCGGTCTTCCTGGCGTACGCGGTCTTCGTCCTGGTCGGGATGAGCGCCGCGGTGGCCGGGGTGCTGTTGCCCGCTCAGATGGCCGACTACGGCGTGGACAAGCCGACGATCGGGATCACGTTCTTCACCTTCTCCGCCGGGTTCATGCTCGCCGGGTCCACCGCCGGGCCGCTGGTGCACCGCTTCGGCACCCGCCTTGTCCTGATCGCCGGCGGTGGCGCGTACGTGCTGGCCGCTCTCTACACCGGCGTCCGGCCGCCGTTCGCCGCCTTCCTGGCCGTGCAGGTCCTCGCCGGGTACGGCACCGGCCTGCTGGAGTCGGTGCTCAACGTCTTCCTCGCCAGGCTGCCCTCGGCCACCACGCTGCTCAACCGGCTGCACGCCTTCTTCGGTGTCGGCGCGCTGCTCGGGCCGCTGCTGGCCGTGTGGATGCTGCGGTTCATGCCGTGGCAGGCCGTGTGGGTGGTGCTGGCGCTGGTGTGCGTGCCGCTCGTCGCCGGGTTCGTGCTGGCCTACCCCAGGCGGGACGACGACGGCGTGACCCACGAGCGGACGCCCGTCACGCCGGCCAGGAGCGGGCTGCTCGCCACCGTCCTGCGGTCCCCCGCGGTGCTGCTCGCCTGCGCGTTCCTGGCCGTGTACGTCGGGCTGGAGATCGGCGTGGGCAACTGGGGGTTCTCCTACCTCGTCGGCGAGCACGCCCTGCCGGAGCTGACCGCCGGGTACACCGTCAGCGGCTACTGGCTCGGGCTGACCGCCGGCCGCTTCCTGATCAGCCCGATCGCCACCAGGATCGGCTCGACCACCACCGGCATGACCTACGCCTGCCTGGTCGGCGTCGCGGCCGCGATCGGGCTGGCGTGGCTGGCGCCGGTCGCGGCCGTGGCCGCCGTCGGGTTCGTGCTGCTCGGGTTCTTCCTCGGACCGCTCTTCCCGACGGCCATGGCGGTGGTGCCCTACCTCACCGAGCCCCGGCTGGTGCCCACGGCCATCGGCGTCATGAACGGCCTGTCGGTCGCGGGCTCCGCCGGGCTGCCCTGGCTGGCGGGCGCCGTCGCGCAGGGCGCCGGGGTGTGGACCCTGATGCCCTTCGTGATGGTCCTCGCCCTGCTCCAACTGCTCATCTGGTGGTTGCTGGTCGCGCGGATGTCGACCCGTCAGGTGCGGGTGTAGTCGGCGTCCCAGGCCTCATGGGCTCTGTGCAGCAGGTCCATGAGCTTCTCGTCCTCGCGGAACTTCTTCTGGTATTTCTCCGGCAGGGTCCGCAGGTGCTTCTCCTCCGCCAGGAGCCTGCGGTAGGTGTCCGCGCACTCCTCCGGGTCGCACTCCGGGTCCAGCAGCCGGGTGGCATAGCGGCGGGCGGCCGACGACAGATTCTGGGCGCGGCCCTTGCGGCTGACCAGGGAGGCGATCACGGTGATGACGAGGACGCCGATGATCACCGTCAGCGACAGGCCGGTGGAGATCTCGACGACCGGTACGGGCTCGCCTTCGTTGATGAACGGGACGTTGTTCTCGTGCAGCGCGTGCAGGATGAGCTTCACGCCGATGAAGGCCAGGATCGCGGCCAGCCCGTAGGCGAGGTAGATGAGCCGGTCCAGCAGCCCGTCGATGAGGAAGTAGAGCTGGCGCAGCCCCAGCAGGGAGAAGGCGGTGGCGGTGAAGACGATGTAGACGTTCTGCGTCAGCCCGAAGATGGCCGGGATCGAGTCCAGCGCGAACAGCAGGTCCGTCCCGGCGATGGCCACCATGACCAGCAGCATCGGGGTCAGGACGCGCTTGCCGTCGACCATGGTCATCAGCTTGTCGCCGTCGTAGTGCTCGGACGTGCGCAGGAACCTGCGGGCCAGCCGGACCATGATGTTCTCGCCGGAGTGGCCCTTCTCGGCCTCCGGCTTGAGCAGGTTGCCGGCGGTGAGGAGCAGGATCAGGCCGAAGAGGTAGAACACCCAGGCGAAGCTGTTGATCAGCGCCGCGCCCAGGAAGATGAACCCGGTCCTGGCGATCAGCGCGAACGTGACCCCGAACAGCAGCACCTTCTGCTGGTCCGCCCTCGGCACCCGGAAGCTCGCCATGATGATGAGGAAGACGAACAGATTGTCGACCGACAGCGCCTTCTCGGTCACGTAACCGGCGAAGTATTCGGCGCCCATGTCGGAGCCGCCGAAGAGCCACACGCCGATGCCGAACAGGATGGCGGCGCCCACGTAGGCGGCCGACCACACCGCCGACTCCCGCAGTGTCGGGATGTGCGCCTTGCGTACGTGGAAGAAGTAGTCGAAGAGCAACAGGCCGCCGATACCGATGACCGTCAACCACCACACCAGGACCGGCACGTGCACGTGTGACTCCAAGTCTCGCTATCGGGAGCGCAGTCTAAGCGCTGAGTCAAGCAGTTACCCCTGCGAACAGGGCTCAAGCGAGGCAGATCTCGTTGCCCTCGGGGTCGGCGATCGTGACCCACCAGGTGGGGCCCTGACGGCCCTTGTGCAGCACCGTGGCGCCCTTGCCGACCAGCCGGGCCACCTCGGCGTCGATCCTGTCGGCGCCCACCCGGATGTCCAGATGGACGCGGTTCTTGACCGTCTTGGTCTCCGGCACCACCTGGAACAGCACCCGGGGGGCGCGTTCGAGGCCGCTCGGATGACGGATGGCCGCGCCCTCCTTCCACACCAGGTTGCCGTGGTGGAAGGTGGTGTCGTCCTCGGTCGCGTGTCCCTTCTCGATCAGGCTGCGGATGAACGCCTCATCCTGCCGCTCCACCTGCCAGCCCAGAGCCTCCGCCCACCAGTCGGCCAGGTTGTGCGGATCTTGGGTATCGATGACTACCTGGATGTCATATGCCATGAGCTCATGCTAGATAGGGTCTTTGCCCATGACGTTGGTACGAGAGCTGAAATCGTGGCAGGAGGTCGGCGATCGGGTCTACGTCCGGCGCCACGAGTCGTACGACCTGAATGTGGGCCTCGTCGTCGGCGACGGACACTGCCTGGTGTTCGACACCCGCATGTCGCACCGTGAGGCGGCCGACCTGATCCACGCGATCAGGGGGATCACCGCCAGCCCGTGGACGGTCGTCAACAGTCACGCGCACTTCGACCACTACTTCGGCAACGCGCTCTTCCGCCCGGCGGAGATCTGGGGCCACGCGCGGTGCGCCGAGGAGATCGAGCTGTACGGCGCGGAGCAGCGGAGCAAGGTGGCCGGATTCGTCCCGGCGGAGCGGCGCGAGGAGGTGGCGGAGGTGGAGATCGACCCGCCGGACCACACCTTCACCACGGCCGCCACCCTGGACATCGGCGGGCGGATCGTCCACCTGCGCCACTTCGGCCTGGGCCACAGCTCCAACGACATCGTCGCGCACATCCCCGACGCGGGCGTGGTCTTCGCCGGTGACCTGGTCGAGCAGGGGGCGCCGCCGGCGTTCGGCGACTCCTACCCGCTCGACTGGCCGGACACCACCGCCCGGATGCTGAACGAGATGCGCGAGCTGGTGTACGTCCCCGGCCACGGCGCGGTGGTGGACCGGGACTTCGTGATCGGCCAGCACGGCGACCTGGTGGCGGTGGCCGAGCTGGCCAGGCGGGCGCACGTGGAGGGGCTGCGTGACCTCATCCACGCCTTCCCCTACAGCGAGGAAGTGACCCGCCAGGCCATCGAGCGGGCCTTCCTGCAGCTCGACGCCCTGCAGGCCTGACGGCGGCGGCGCGGCCCTGGACAGCGGAGCCTGCTCTGCCTATAGTGCATATTGCAATATAGAGGGAGGCATCATGGCACGACGCCACGATCTGGTGGGGCTCACTGTGCTCGCCATACTCTCGGTGCGCGCCAGCCACCCCTATGAGCTGCACCGTTTCATCATCGACACGCACAAGGACTATGTGACCGGCCTGCCCAGAAGCCTCTACCACGCGGTGGAGAGGCTGGCCAGGGACGAGCTGATCACTCCCACCAAGACCGACCGCGAGGGCCGCAGGCCGGAGCGGACGGTCTACGAGATCACCGACGAGGGCAGGCGCGAGCTGAGCACCCGGCTCCGCAGGCTGCTGGAGGAGCCGGAGCCGGACCGCCGCACGCTGGTGGCCGCGATCTCGCTCATCGGGGTGCTGCCGACGGAGGCCGCGATCAAGTCGCTGCGCCTCCGTGTGGCCGCGCTCACGGGCGCGATCGGCGGGCTCGACGCGCAGATGGCCACGATGGCGGAGAACGGCCTGCCCCGGCTGCTCATGCTCGAGCTCGAATGCGAGCGGGCACTCTTCGCCGCTGAGCAGGACTGGGTGCGCGAAGTGCTCGGCCGGATGGAGAGCGGCGAGCTCGACTGGCCGGCCACGGTCAAACAGTCGCTGATGGAGCGCGCACTGGAGGAATGACCCCGCAGGAGAGACACCGCAAGAATGAGCAGGCCGTCAGGGTGCGCCAACACCCTGACGGCCGGAAATCCGAACAAGGCGCCTGCCCTGTCCAGGACTCGCAGTCTCAGGATAGGCGCCGCTGACCCTAGGAGCAGTGCCATGTCCCAAGAGATCCACAACCTGATCGACGGCGTCTACGAGACGTGGAACGCCGGTGACGCCGCCGCCTACGCCGCGCTGTTCACCGAGGACGCCGACTACATCACCTACTTCGGCCTGCGCCTCAAGGGCAGGCAGGCCATCGACGAGGGGCACCGCGACCTCTTCAAGATGCCGATCAAGATCGAAGCCGCGGACGAGCCGTCCGTCCGGATGCTGAGCGACACCGTCGCGCTGGTGATCGCCACCGGCGCTTCCGTGGTGAACGGGGAGCGCGAGCCGGGCCGCGACTCGGTCCTCACCTACACCGCCGTCCACACCCCCGACGGCTGGCGCTTCGCCTCCTTCCAGAACACTCGGGTGGGACGACCGTGAAAAGGCTGGTGACGGAGGTGTCCGGGGTGGTGGAGGCGCCCGCTGCCACCGTACGGGCCGCGCTGGGGCGGGTGCTGCTGCCCGGCGGCCGGGACGTCGTGGGGCGGTTCACCGTGGCGGACGCGCCGGGGCACACCTCGACCGTCGAGGTCACCGAGGACCTCATCGCGTTCCAGGGCGGCTGGTGGTATCGGGGTGAGTGGACGCTGGCTCCGCACCCCGAGGGCACGCTGGTGGTCCACCGCGTCTACAACGTCGCCGTGCGGGCGCGGTGGGGGGTGGGGCTCGCCAACCGGTTCTTCGTCGGCTTCGCGGACACCACTCGCCGGAGCTTCGACGAAAGTCTCGCCCGCCTGGGCGCCGACCTGAGCTGCGGCACCCGCCTCACGTGACCGCCCCCGATCGCCCGGCCGCACCTGAGGCCGGGCGATCGGTCCCGCCTTGCTGGCGGGCCTGGAGAACGGCTACTACGGGATCATGCCGGAGCCGGTCCGGCAGTTCGCCGGGAAGGTGGCGATTAAGCCGCCGTCCTCGGCGGTGAGGGTGCCGTCGTGCAGCAGCGCGATGTCCCTGGCGATGGGCAGCCCGAGCCCGGCGCCGCCGGCGTCCCTGGCTCGGGCTTCGTCCAGCCTGGTGAACCGGTCGAACACGGCCTCGCGCTGCTCGGGCGGGATCCCCGGCCCGTCGTCGTGCACCTGAAGGATCGCCTGATCGCCGTCGGTGCGGACGCGTACGAGCACGTGGGTCGTGGCGTGCCGCAGGGCGTTGTCGACGAGGTTGGTCACCAGGCGGTCGAGGTGGCCGCGCGAGCCGCGTACCACCACGTCGGGCTCGATGTCGAGGTCCAGGTCGAGCTCCGGCCGCCGGCTGATCCGCAGGGACTCCTCCACGGCCACCTGGCCGAGGTCGACGTCGGTGGCGCGCGGTGGTTCGCCCGCGTCGAGCCGGGCGAGCAGGAGCAGGTCGGCGGCGAGGGACTGCAGGCGCGCCACGTCGGTGAGTGCCTCGGCGGTCAGCTCGCTGGGCTCGGCCAGCTCCAGCCGGGCGCGCAGGGTGGCGATCGGGCTGCGGAGCTCGTGCGCCGCGTCGGCGACGAACGTCTTGTGCGTCTCGACGGAGGCCTCCAGCCGGTCGAGGGTGCCGTTCACGGTGGTGGCCAGGGCGGCGATCTCGTCCCGCGAGCGGGGGACGGGCACCCGCTCGTGCAGGTCGCGGGCGGTGATGTGGGCCAGCTTGGCCCGGATGGCCGCCACCGGGGCGAGCGCCCGGTTGACGGAGAACCAGGTCATGGCCGCCACCAGGATCAGCAGCGCCGGCACCCCCGGCAGCAGCACGCCGTTGAGCGTCTGCAACGCCTGTTCGGTGCCGGTGAGCGGCACCCTGGCGTACAGCATGGCGGCGCCTTGGGGGGTCGTCACCCGCTGCCCGGCCACCGCATAGCTGCTCGCGGGCGCCCACTCGGCCAGGGGCTCCTCGGTCGTCTTCGCGAGGTAGAGGTCGGGGTCGCCGACGAACACCGTCTCGCCGTGGGCGCCCAGGCCCTGCGCGGTGCCGGTGGGCGCCGCTTCGGTGCGGGCGCCCAGGTCGATCGTGCGGGTGGGCGCCGCTTCGGTGCGGGCGCTCAGGTCGTTCGTGCGGGTGGGTGCCACTTCGGCCTGGGCGCCCAGGCCGTTCGCGGTGGCGGTGGGCGCCACTTCGGCGTGGGCGCCCACCCGCACGGCCTCGACGGCGATGCCGGCCCTTCTGAAGGCCTCGGCGTCCGCGGCGCCCGTCAGGCTGCCGCGCAGCACCACCACCAGCACGACCGTGATGGCTCCCAGCGCGACGGCCACGACCAGGGTCGCCGCGATCGTCGCGCGCAGCCGTACGGACGAGGGGTCGATCTTCATGCGATCACCGCTCCGGTGGGGCGTGCGGGGGCGTGCGGACGAGAGGTCGAGCTTCACGCGGCCTCCAGCCGGTAGCCGGCGCCGCGTACCGTGACGAGGGTGGCGCGGCCGAACGGGTGGTCGATCTTGCGGCGCAGCGCGCTGATGTAGACCTCCACGATGTTCGGGTCGCCGTTGTAGGAGAAGTCCCACGCCTGGGCCAGCAGGTCGCTCTTGGAGACCACCTCGCCGGCCCGCCTGGCGAGCCCGTGCAGCACCGCGAACTCCTTCGGCGTCAGCGCGATCTCCACCGCGCCCCGGCGGCAGCGCAGCCCGGCCGGGTCGATGACCAGGTCGCCCACGGTGATCGACACCGGCCGCTCGGTGCCGCCGCGCCGCATCAGGGCGCGCAGCCGGGCCAGCAGCACCACGTACGAGAACGGCTTGGACAGGTAGTCGTCGGCGCCGTTGTCCAGGGCCTCGGCCTCGTCGTAGATGCCGTCCTTGGCGGTGAGCATCATGATCGGCGTCCAGTCGCCGGCCTCGCGCAGCCGGGAGCAGAGCGTGTAGCCATTCATCCTGGGCAGCATCACGTCCAGGACGATCACGTCGTAGTCGTTCTCCGTGGCCAGCCAGAGCCCGTCGCGCCCGTCGTGAGCCACGTCGACCGCGAACCCCTCGCCGGTCAGCCCGCCTTTGACCAGCTCGGCCAGCCGCCGCTCGTCCTCCACCAGTAGTACGCGCACAGCGCCAAGAGTGCCGCACGCCACCTAAAGCCAACCTGAAGATCATTTATGCCGTCTTCAGCGTCACTTCAGGTACGGCCGGACAGTCTCTGAGCGTCAGAGCCGATCTACGAAGGAGATTTCATGTTCAAGCGGCGTATCGCTGTGCTCGGCGCGGTGGCGGTGCTGGTGGTGACCGGGCTGGCCGGATCCGCCATGGCCTCCGGTGAGCCGCCCGTGCCGGGGGCCAAGGTGACGTGCACCACGCTCGACGGCAAGCCCGTCGACGTCCGGCTCGCCGAGGCTCGGCGGGCGGGCGCTGAGGGGCGCGCCCTCCCGGCGATCCCCGACGGCGAGGCCCGGCGGGCGGGCGATGCGGGGCGCACCTCCGCCAAAGTCCCGTCCGACGACGAGCTCCGCAAGCTCGAGAAGGGCGGGGTGCGCTTGAAGAAGCTCCCCGACGGCGGGGTGGCCGTGGAAGCGGTGCCGGCCTCCGAGCTGACGGCGGACGGTGCGGCGGCTCGCGTCACGGCGCCGCTTGAGGACACGGCGTCGTCCGGGGACACGGCGTCGTCCGGGGACACGGCGAAGTTCCAGGCCACGACGCCGCTGCGGACCATGGACGCGGACGGCAAGCCGTTCGTCGTGCGGGGCAAGGACAGCGACGGCAAGGCCGTCGACGTGACGAAGCCGAAGGGCGAAGGCATCCTCTGCAAGGCCGTGAAGGAGTGACCTGACGCGGCCGCCGCGCGACCCGGGGGCGTGCGGCGGCCGCGCGGGATGTCCCTTGGCGGGTCAGGTGGGGAAGGACGGGTGGGGGCCCAGGGCCCAGTATTCGAAGAGGCCGTGCCCGGTCAGTCCGCCGTACTCGAAGCGGCCGACGGCGTCCACCATGCCCCACATCCGGCCGACGTCCTTGGGCAGGGTGTAGGTGACGCCCTGCACGACGGGCCCCTCGCCCTGGTACATGCCGTGCTTCCAGCCCGGCTCCAGGCCGTAACCCGTGCCGGCCATCAGGTGGACGGGCAGGACCGGGGTGCAGTGCACGTCGAACGGCTTGCCGCCCGGCGGCGAGAAGGTGATCGTGGCCTCGACGACGTCACGGGTGCCGGGGGCGTACACGGGCCGGTATTCCGGCCGGCCCAGATACTCCTCCTCGCGCCCGTCGGACCACACCCTGGTGGCCGCTTCGAGCACGCGGCGGCCCCGCTCGTCCTCCTGGATGACGCAGAGGATGGCGTGATCGCCGAAGCTCATCGGCGCGTACAGCCAGTAGAACGTCCCCGCGTTCTTCGCCTGGATGCCGGGCGGCTCGGGCTCGCCGACGGGCCTGACGCCCCAGGAGCGGTCACGGGTGCCCTGCCAGCGATCCGGGGTGATCGCGAGCTCCTGCTCCCCGACCGTGATCGTGCCCGACCAGCGTCCCGTCTGCGCCAGCCGTACCGAGTCGAACACGACGCGCTCCTGCCACCGGACGAAGTGCCGGGGTTCGAGCGTCGCCGGGATCGTGCCCTCCCAGGTGAGGTCGAAGGACAGGCCATGCTCGTTCGGCTCCAGGACGACCCGGAGCCTTTTGAGCCCTTCGATGACCTCCACCCGGAAAGGGCCGATCTCGGTGTCCAGCCGGTCCACGCCGAGCTCCCGGGAGGCCCGGACGACCCGGTGCAGGTCCTGATGGCGGACGCAGGCGAAGGCGTCGGTGACGCCCAGGTTCGGGTACTGGCCGAGCCCGACGATCAGCATCAGCTCGTCGGTGCCGGCGTGGCAGTTGAAGTAGTAGCGGTCGTAGAAGTTGCGGTCGGAGGTGGCCACGTGCCGCATGACCTGAGCCGCCTGATGGATGGGATAGTCGTCGAGCGGTGACAGCACCATGCCGCCGTTGTAACAAGCGCTTGGTAGAGGGTCAACCGGCGCAGGTGTCGTGGGTGGCGTCGAACCCCTTCAGCGCGTCGCTGTCGCCGGGGTTCAGCGCCTTCAGGCCCCGCCAGTCGTCGCCGATCACCAGCACCAGCCGCGTGGTCCGCGCCTGGCCGACCAGCTTGGGCGAGGCCGCCAGCAGATCCTTGGCCAGCGTGGGCACCCGCGTCTCGCCGTTCGGACCGTACAGGATCATTGACTTCCGGTACGGCTTCCGCGGCGTGTCGCCGATCTTGGTGATGTGGTAGCCACGCTGCTCCAGCGCGGCCGCGACCTGCCCGCCCAGGCCACTGCGGTAGGTGCCGTTGCGCAGCTCCACCTGCACCTTCGACCTCGGCACCTTGGACTGCCCGCCCTTGACCTCGGCCGGCTCGGCGTCCGTGGCGACGATGTCGAACAGCCTGCCCGCCTGAGGCTGCACCCACTCCACCCGGCCCGGCTGGCTGACCGAGTAGTGCCATGGCGTGGTGATGAAGTGGATCCGCCCGGCGTTCAGCCCCTGGAGGCTCAGGGCCAGGTCCTTCATCACCCCCGGGGTCAGCTCCGGGTCGGTGGTGACGGCCTTGGTGCCCGCGTCCAGGACGCTCAGCAGGCGGGCCGGGTCCGTGAGCGTCTGGCCGCTCATCACCTTCTTCACCATCGAGGCGACGAACATCTGCTGGCGCTGGATCCGGCCGATGTCGGAGCCGTCGCCGAAGCTGTAACGGGCCCGCACGTAGCCGAGCGACTGCTCGCCGTTGAGCGACTGCCGTCCGGCGTGCAGGTGCAGCATCGCCTTGTCGTCGTCGACCCGCTCCGGCAGGCAGACCTCGACGCCGCCCACGGCGTCCACGATGCCCTTGAAGCCGGTGAAGTCCACCTTGACGAAGTGGTCGATGTGGATCCCGGTGAGCGTCTCGACGGTCTTCCAGGTGCAGGCGACGCCCCCGGAGTTGAACGATTCGTTGATCATGCCGAGGTGGGGCTGCTGGCCGGGCAGGCCGTTCCGCGCGCGGCAGGCCGGCAGTTGGACCATCGAGTCGCGCGGGAAGCTGATCACCATCGCGTTGTCGCGCTTGGAGGACAGGTGCGCGAGCATGATCGTGTCGGTGCGCTCGCCGTCGATGCGGTGGCCGTATCGGGCGTTCTTGCCGTCGCGCTGGTCGGAGCCGACGATCAGCACGTTCATGGCGGTGCTCGCCACCTTGGCCGGGCGGGCGGTGCCGAGATCCCCGGCGACGTCCTCGTGCTTGAGGTTGCCGGTCAGCTTCAGGAACAGGCCGACCCCGGCGCCGACGATCAGCAGCACGACCGTCACCACGCCCACGATCAGCCAGCGGAGCCAGCGGCGCGCGCGCTTCGGCGACGTGCTCGACGGAGATTGGGGCGCATCGACGAGCCCGCTGCTCACGTAACTCCCAAAGGGTGACGAAGCCAACGGGCAGCCGCCCTCGGCATCTGCGGAATCCGGCCGGTCGAGTGTACGCAAGGCAGGCCACCGGGCATGTGAGGTCCGCTAGATCGGCGTGCTTGCCCCGGTCTCACCGGCATCGTCCGGGGCTCAGTCCGGCAGCGGGATCCGGAGCGAGACGGTGCCGCGCAGGTCGAGCCAGGCCGCGCCGGGGCCGCGTACCAGGCGCAGCACCACCTCCTCGCAGCCGGGACAGCGAGCCACCAGCCCGGGGTCGGGACCGTACACGCGCAGGGCGGCGAGGGGCCCGGTCAGCCCGCAGTGCGCGCACCGGCCGACGGCCGTGGTGGCGTCGAAGGTGAAGAGCTCGCCGAGCGGGCCCGCCAGGGCGTTGCCGTCGAGGTGTTCGATGGTCATGGTCAGCCTCCGCTGGGGCCGAAGCGTTCGGTACGGACATGCTCGGGCGCGTGCCCGAGGTCGAGCAGCAGGTCGGCCGCGACCTCGACGAAGCCGGTCGGGCCGCAGACGTAACAGTCGGGCTCGAAGTCGGCGGGCCAGCCGCTCTCGGCCAGGTCGCCGAGCATGACCCGGCCGGCCTTGCGCGGCCAGTCCTCGGGCGTGGTCCTGGTGTAGAGATAGGTGATGTCCAGCCCCGGCTCGGGGCGGCGCAGCTCGGCCGCGTAATAGCGGCGGCCGGGGTCGCGCAGCGAGTAGAGCAGCCGGAAAGGCGTCCGGCTGCCCGCCAGCCTGCGCGCCCGGATCATGGCCATCAGCGGGACGATCCCCGACCCGCCGGCCACCAGCAGCACGGGCGCGCGGCTCTCCGGCCGCCACACGAACCACCCGCCGACCGGCCCGCGGACCTCCACCTGGTCGCCCACCTCGATGACCTCGGTGAGGTACGGCGACACCTCGCCGTCGTCCACCAGCTCCACGGTCAGCTCGATCCGCTCGCCGTCGGCGGGCGCGGCCAGGGAGTAGCTCCGCTGGGCGCTGTAGCCGTCGTCGGCGGTCAGCCGCACGTCCAGGTGCTGCCCCGCCAGGTGCCCCGGCCAGCCCGGGACGTCGAGGACCAGCGTGCGGGCCGTGGCCGTCTCCGCGCGGATCTCGACGAGCGTCGCCGCCCGCCAGATCAGGCGGCGCATTCAGTCGCCCTCGTAGCGCTGCTCGCGCCATGGGTCGCCGTAGTTGTGGTAGCCGGCGGTCTCCCAGAAGCCCGGCCAGTCCTCGTTCGTCAGCCGAATGCCGCGCACCCACTTGGCCGACTTCCAGAAGTAGAGGTGCGGCACCAGCAGCCGGACCGGCCCGCCGTGCCTGGGCTCCAGCTCCTCGCCGTCATAGCGGTAGGCGAGCCACGCCTTGCCGTCGAGCAGGTCCTCCAGCGGCAGGTTGGTGGTGTAGCCGCCGTAGGAGTAGATCTGCGCGTACTCGACGCTCGTCTCCACGTCCTCGAAGAGCGTGTCCAGCGAGACGCCCTCCCAGCTGGTGTCGAACTTGCTCCACTTGGTGACGCAGTGGATGTCCACCGTCGGCGTCTCGGCCGGCAGCGCCGTCAGCTCCGGCCAGGTCCACCGGTGGGTCTGCCCGGTCTCGGTGTCGATGGCGAACTCCCACCGGTCCAGCGGAACGCGCGGGGTCGGCCCGGCGGACAGCACGGGGAAGCCGTGCTCCAGGTATTGGCCGGGTGGCAGCCGGTCGCCACCCTCTGTCCGGCGGCCCCGGAAGCCGCGCGAGATGATGCCCATGGGCTCACCATCGCATCTGTCCGGTGCGTCGCGCATTACCTAAAGCTGGTCATTTCCGATCATTTGACCTCGGGGAGCCGCTGCCTCAACCCGGCCGATCAGCTGCCGGGCAGGCAGGCCGGGCGGCGGTCGGAGGTGGGCCAGACATAGTCGAGGTCGTCCGGTTCCTCCTGGCCGAACAGCGGGCGGTAGTGGTCCGGGGCCTTGCGGAGCAGGGCCGAACGGTGGCTGCGGTGGAGGGCGGGCTCGCCCAGCCAGCCGGGCAGCTCGCCGGCCAGCGCCAGCTCCGGCTGGGAGCGTACGTCCGGTCGGCCGCAGTGCTCGGCCAGCTCACGCGTCATCGTGTCGGCGCAGGTGTCGGCGCGGCCGGTCGAGCACCAGTGACGGCAGATCTCCAGGCCGTAGCGCACCAGCGCTTCCTCGTATCCGGCCCACATCTTCACCGCGGGGTGATGCCGCCAGCCGTAACCGGGAACGGTCAGCGCGCGCAGTATCTGCAGGGCCTCGACCCGCTGCTTGCCCAGGCGCAGCGGGTCGAGCACCGCCGCCGAACTGGCGAAGTCCGGAAATGGCAGGAAAGTTTGCATGGCGAGCCTTTCGATCTCGGCCGGTCAGTCGCGGTCGCGGGTGGTCCGTACTGCCTCGGGTTCGATTCCCTCGATGGCCGGTTTCAAAGGCTTGCGGCCCTGTTCGCGGCGCCAGGTCTCGAACGCGGCCACGGTGCCGGCGAGCACGGCCACGCCGAGCATGACGCCGGCGACGACGTCGCTGACCCAGTGCACGGCGAGCGCGACCCTGGTGTAGGCCACCGACACCACCAGGAGCCAGGCGAGGGCCCAGGTGAGCAGCCGTCCCCAGGCCGGCAGCCTGGGCAGGATGAGCAGGACGAGCACGCCCGCGCCGAGAGTCACGTGCAGCGCGTGCCCGGAGGGGAAGGCCTCGCCCGGCGCCAGCGCCACGGGGTCGGGCAGGCTCGGCCTGGCCCGCGAGACGATGATCTTCAGGACGAAGCCGAGCAGCCCGCCCACGATGATCGTGGTGGCCGCCCAGACGGCGCCCCGGCGGGCGCCCCGGACCCACAGCCAGACGGCCGCCGCGACGACCACGAGACGCCAGGTGAACGGCCCGAACACGTCGGTCCACACGATGAGCAGCCGGGTCACGCCGGGATGGGCCAGCGCGTACTGGTGGAGGTCCCTGGCCACCCGCGCGTCCAGCGGGTTGAGCGGCAGCTTGGCCAGGACGAGCAGCAGCATGAACGGGATCATGACGAGCGCGACCGTGACGGAGGCGACCGTCAGCCGCGCCCCCAGCCCGCCGTCGCCGTAGGAGCGGAACGCCTTCCAGCTCTGTAGCCCCATCAACGGCGGCTACCCGAACGGGCGGCGACCATTCCAGGGTGGGGTTTCAACGGCGGCGCTGCTTGAGGTGGTGGCTGATGAGGGCCGCGGCGCAGCCGATGACGACGATGGCCGACGGCAGGCCCGCCACCATGCTCCAGCCCTCGATCGTGTTGGCGGTCAGGTTGATCGCCGAGAACACGACCAGGAGGGTCCAGAGGAGGATGCGCACGGCCGGTCTGCCGGAGGCCGGGGGCTGGGAGGCGTCGTTCAGATCCGCTTCACTGCTCATGAGGTCGTTCATGGAAAAAACGCTATAGACCAGCACCAGCCGGAAAAATCCCGCCACCTACCCATCAGTAGTAGAGCTGGCTGGAATGACGCTCCGGTACGGCCTCCGTACAGTGTCGTTAATGATTCGTGACGCCTTCGAGGCCCTCGACCGTCTCGTAGGCGGCCTCGGCACCGCCGTGCTCGCGCTGTTCACCGTGGCCTGCTGGGGTATGGTCGGCGCCCTGTGCCTCGTCGGCGTCGGGCTGCCGTTGCTGCCCTTGATGCTGGGGCTGACCAGGCTGGTCGCCGAGAGGGAGCGGGCCAGGCTGAGCCGCTGGGGCGAGCCCGTGGTGAGCCCCTACCCGGCCGCCCTCCCGGACGCGGGCTGGCGGGACACCCTCCGCGCCGCCCGCCGCGACCCCGCGACCCGGCGGGACCTGGCCTGGCTGTTCATCCACGCGGTGTCCGGCCTGGTGCTCGGCCTGCTCGGCCTGTCACTGCCGATCATGGCGGTGCGCGACGCCACCTTCCCGTTGTACTGGCGGCTGCTCCCGTCGAACGACATGACCACGGGCTTCGGCGTCCCGGTGAGCACCTGGTCCGGCGCGATCGCCACCTCCCTGGTCAGCCTGGTCTGGCTGGGGATCGTCGTCACGCTCGGCCCCCGGATGGCCCGCCTGCAGGCCTTCCCCGGGCGGCGCCTGCTCACCCCGCACCCCTCGGTCGACCTGTCGGAGCGCCTCGCGCGGATCACGGCCACCCGGGCGGGCGCCCTGCGCGCGCACGCGGCCGAGCTGCGCCGGATCGAGCGCTCCCTGCACGACGGCGCGCAGAACAGGCTCGTCGCGGTGGTCGTCCTGGTCGCCGCGGCCCGGCGCGCCCTCGCCCGCGACCCGGCGCAGGCCGGCCCCGCGCTGGAGCGCGCCCAGAACGCCGCCGAGCAGGGCCTGCAAGAGCTGCGCGGCGTCGTACGCGGCATCCTGCCGCCCATCCTGGAGGACCGGGGCCTGTCGGGTGCGCTCAGCGCCCTCGCCTCGGGCTGCGCCGTGCCCTGCGCGCTGACGGTCGGCGAGCTGGGCACCGTCCACCTGCCGCTGTCGGTGGAGGCGACCGCCTACTTCACCGTCGCCGAGGCCCTGACGAACGTCTCCAAGCACAGCGGCGCCCAGCACGTACGGGTAAATGTCGCCTTGCATGGCGATACGCTCCGCATCGCGGTGGAGGACGACGGCCGGGGCGGCGCGCACGAAAGCGACGGCTCCGGCCTGGCCGGGATCCGCCGCCGGGTGGAAGCACATGACGGATCACTCACCCTGACCAGCCCGCCGAACGGGCCGACGAAGATCGAAGTGGAGCTGCCTTGCGTGTCGTGATCGCCGAGGACGACGCACTGCTGCGCGAGGGACTCGCGTTGCTGCTGACCGGTGAGGGTTACGAGGTCGCCGCCGCGGTGCCGGACGCGACGACCTTCATGTCCGCCGTGTCCGCCTACCGCCCCGACGTGGCGGTGGTGGACGTACGCATGCCGCCCACGCACACCGACGAGGGCATCAGGGCCGCGGTCGAGGCCAGACGCCTGCACCCGAGCCTGGCCGTGCTCGTGCTGTCGGCGTACGTGGAGGAGGCGTTCGCCACCGAGCTGCTCGCCAGCGGCGCCGGCGGCCTCGGATACATGCTGAAGGAGCGGGTCGGCCGGGTCGAGGAGTTCGTCGAGGCGCTGGAGCGGGTGGTGGCGGGCGGCACCGCCATCGACCCCGAGGTGGTCGCGCAGCTCTTCACCCGCCGCCGCGACGGACCCATCGACCGGCTGACCGCCCGCGAACGCGAGGTGCTCGCCCTCATGGCCGAAGGGCTCGGCAACACCGCCATCGCCGAGCGGCTGGTCGTGACGGAGGGCGCGGTGCACAAGCACATCCGCAGCATCTTCGCCAAGCTCGACCTGTCGCCGACCGACCGTGTGGACCGCAGGGTCACCGCCGTCCTGCACTACTTGGAGGCCTGACCGCTCTCCAGCTGCTCGCGCGCCTCCCCCACCCAGCGCATGACCCCCTTGGCGCCGGCCGCCTCGGCGATCGCCCCGGCCTCGGCGAGCAGCTCCAGCGCCTCTTGGTGGTGCCCCTCGGCGGCGGCGATGTGCGCCAGCCCGATCAGGTTCGCGGCGACGCCGGGCAGGAAGCCGACCTCCCGGCGGAGCCGCACCGACTCCTCCAGCCGCTCCCGCGCCGGGCCCAACCGGCCGGCCAGGTGCTCGGCGATGCCCAGATGCCGCAGCGCGTAGGACATCGTCAGCTTGTCGCCGGCCACCGCCGCCAGCTCGTAGGACTGCTCGAACACCGGCACGGCGGCGTCCTGCTCGCCCCGCACCACCTGGTGCACCAGGCCCGCCCAGAACAGGGCCTCGCCCTCGCCCCGCATGTCGTTGAGCGCCCGGTAGAGCCCGGCCGCCCGCTCGAACAGCGCCAGCTCCTGCGGATCCGTCTCCGTCCCGGCGAGGAACCGCGCGTGCGCCAGCCGGCCCCGGGCCAGCGCCAGATCGGCCTCTACCGCGTCCAGATCCCGCGCGGCCGCCGTGAGCGCGTCGACGTCACCGCCGAAGACGGCCTGTTCGTAGAGCACCCTGGCCCGTTCGATGCGTTCTTCCGTGGTCATCCCGTCCCCGTCCGCAGACTCGGGCGCCGCGCCCGAGGCCCGGCGAACATGTCCGCCAGCCTACTTCCGTCACGCCCGGACCTGCTGTCACAGCCCGCCACCCGCGTGATAATGCGGGTGTGCCGCGATACTCCAGGCGATCCGTGCTGTTGCTCGGCGGCATGGCCACGGCCGGAGTGGTGTTCCCGGTCCGGGAGGAGCCACCGGCCCCGGATCTCACGGGCTTACTGGATCCAATGCGTGCGCGGTGGCGCGAGGTGACGGTCGAGGAGAGCCCGGCCGGGGTCCGGGCCGCGGCCCGCCATCGTGACACCATGGCGCCCGCCGCCGGGTCCCTCTGGCCCGACTTGCCGTTCCCGTCCTTCACCGAGACCCCGGCCAGGCTGCTGACCATGGCTCGGGCGTACGCCATGACCGGGGACGCCCGGCTGGCCGCGGCCGTCGCCACCGGCGTCGACCACTACCGGCGGCAGGTCTACACCGCGGGCGCGGCCGCCGGCGGCAACTGGTGGCACTGGGAGATCGGCGTACCCACCAGGCTGCTCGACGCGGCCGTGCTGATCGGCCCGCACCTGACGGACCGGCGGCGCGCGGCGCTCGCGGACGCGGTGGACCACTTCGTGCCGGAGCGCCGCCTGGCCGACTACAGCGGCACCAGCACCGGCGCCAACCGGGTGGACCTGTGCACGGTGATGCTGCTGCGCGCCCTGATCGGGTCCGATCCGGGCAAGGCCGCGCTGGCCGCCGCCGCGCTGACCCCCGTCTTCCGGTACGTCTCCGAAGGCGACGGCCTCTACCGGGACGGCTCGTTCATCCAGCACACCACCGTCCCTTACCAGGGCGGTTACGGGGCGGTGCTGCTGCACGGCCTGGCCACCCTGTTCGCGGTGCTGCGCGACTCGCCCTGGCGGATCACCGACCCGGACCGGCGGCACGTCTACGACAGCGTCGAGCGGTCGTTCGCGCCGTTCGTGCACGACGGCCGCTGCATGGACCTGGTCAGCGGCCGGGGCGTGCGCAGGCAGCCGGACGGCGACCGGGTCAGGGGGCGACGGCTCGCCGCCGCGATCCTGCTGCTCGCGGAGACCGCCTCGGCGGCCGAGCGGGCCCGCTGGCTGCCCATGGTCAAGGGCTGGGCCGTGCGGGGGGCGTACGAGCCGACCGGCCGGGTCGCGGCGGTCCTCGGCGACGGTGAGATCCCCGTGGGGCGCGAGGCCGTGGGGCACCGGCTGCTGCCGATGAGCGCCCGCGCCGTCCAC
The DNA here is from genome assembly GCF_035920485.1 of Nonomuraea glycinis. Classification (GTDB taxonomy): domain Bacteria; phylum Actinomycetota; class Actinomycetes; order Streptosporangiales; family Streptosporangiaceae; genus Nonomuraea; species Nonomuraea glycinis. The sequence continues at coordinate 2,750,524 of NZ_CP109166.1, read as the reverse complement.
CGCAGGCCGGGCTGGTGCGCGGCGCTCAGCATGGCGTCGTACCGGATCGCCCACTACGAGCACGGCAACGGCGAGAACCCGCGCGGCTGGCACACCGGCGCGGGGATGCTCTACTGGTGGGGCGAGGGCCACGGCGATCATTACTCCGACGGGTTCTGGCGCGCCGCCGACCCCTACCGGCTGCCGGGCACGACCGTCTCCACCCGGCGGCTGCCCGACGGCGCCGGCCCGGCCTGGGGCGGCGCCTGCCCGCCCGCCCGCTGGGTCGGCGGCGCGACCGACGGCACGTACGCGACGGTCGGCCAGCACCTGTACGGCCTGGAGAGCACGATGGAGGCCGTCAAGTCGTGGGTCTTCCTCGACGACGCCGTCGTCTGCCTGGGCGCGGGCATCACCAGCACGGACGGCGTCCCGGTCGAGACCGTCGTGGACGTCCGGCGGACGGACGCGCCCCTCACCACCGGGGCGGGCTGGGCGCACCTGGAAGGCCACGGTGGCTACGTCATCCCTGGTGACCAGCGGCTCCGCACGCTGCGCGGCCGCGACCAGGTGACGCTCTGGCTCGACCACGGCACCGATCCGGTCGCGGCCGGGTACGCGTACCTGCTGCTGCCGAACGCCGACCTGGCGCGCACCCGCGCCCGCGCCGCCGATCCCGGCTGGGCGCGGGTGCTCGTCAACACCGGCCGTCAGCAGGGCGTGCACATCCCGTCCCTCGGCATCACGGCGATCAACTTCTGGCAGGCCGGCTCGACCGGCGGCGTCACCGCGTCCGCGCCGTGCGCCGTCCTCGTGCGCGAGCGGCGCGACGGCACGGCCACGGTCACCGTGTCGGACCCCCGGCGCGAGCTGACCGAGCTGACCGTCACCTGGCGGCGGCCGGTCACCGAGGTGCTCCGCGCGGACCCGCTGCTGACCGGCGTCGCCACCGGCCCGGCGCTCACGCTGGCGTTCGGCCGGCTGGCGGATCGCGGCGGCGGCTCCAGAACGGTCAGGGTGCGCACGTCTCACGGCGCACGGCTGAGAACGCGGGCGGCGCGCGGCTGAGGATGCGGGCGGCGGGTCTGAAAAACAGGGCGACTGGCCGAGGCGGGCCCGGTTACACTCCGCGAGTCCTGTTCGCGTGAATGGAGTGTTTTGACCCACAATGACCTGATCGTTCGGCCTATCGCCGGACGCGAAGAGCTTGAGCTGTTCTGCCGCCTGCCCTACGTGCTCAACGACGAGCTCGCGGACGACCTCGACGCCGGCCGCCGGCGGCCCGAGTGGATGTGGGTGGCGCTGCGCGGTGAGCGCCTCGTCGCCAGGCTGGCCTGGTGGGCGCCGCGCCCGGACGCCCCGCCGGCCATGCTGGACACGTTTGACCTGGACGACGCGGCCCCGTCGCCGGAGCGGCTCGACGACGCCGCACTGCTGCTCAGCACCGCCATGGCGGCGGTGTTGCCCTCGGGCGCCCGGCCGCCCGAGTACAACCGCTACATCCCGCCGGGGTGGCGCGAGGACGAGGCGGCCAGGCAGGTCGTCGAGGACCGCATGACCGTCCTCGCCCACGGCGGCGCCAAGCCTCTCGTCGAGCGGCTGCGCTTCGAGTGGCGGCCCGGGGCGCCGGTTCCCGGGCCGAGCGGCCGCCTGAGCTTCAGGCCGGTCGGCGACCGCGCCGAACTGGTCGAGCTGATGACCCTCGTCCTGGAGGGCACCCTCGACGCCCACAGCCGGGCCGACCTGACCCGGATGACCGCCGCCCAGGCGGCGGCCGAGCAGTATGACGACGAGCTGGCGCACTACCGCAGCCCGCGCGACTGGTGGCGGATCGCGACCACGCCCGGCGGCGACCCCGTGGGATTCGTCATCCCGGCCCGCAACAGCTACAACCCGATCATCGCCTACATCGGCGTCCTGCCGGCGTACCGGGGCCAGGGGCACATCGACGACCTGCTCGCCGAGGGCACGCGGATCCTCGCCGCCCAGGACGTGCCGCGCATCCGGGCGGCCACGGACGTCGGCAACGTGCCGATGGCCCGCGCCTTCCACCGCGCCGGATACACGCACTTCCAGGGTGAGATCAACATGACGTGGGGCTCATCCCCGCAGTGACAGGGCTTCCAGCCGCAGGAAGATCGTCTCGTCCGGCAGCCGCCTGGGCGCTGATCCGCCCGCGTCGTTCCCCCCCAAACTGGATGTCCGGTACGTACGATGAGGACGGTACTTATGTTGATATTGCGTCAAATAGCGTCCGTATCCTAGGAACTGGACCGATCCTGAACATGAGCGACAGCAACGCCGCCGAGCCGGCCTGGGCTCGCGTGGACACGACCGTGCCGCACTCGGCCCGGGTATGGGACTTCCTGCTGGGCGGAAAGGATCACTTCGCCATCGATCGTGAGGTCGGCGAGACCTTGCTCCGGGTGTTCCCTGACTTCGTGATGGTCGCCCGCCTGCAGCGCGAGTTCCTCACCCGCGCGGTGCACTACCTGGTGACCGAGGCGGGCATCCGGCAGTTCCTCGACATCGGCACCGGCCTGCCCACCGCCGACAACACCCACGAGCTGGCGCAGCGCCTCGCGCCGGAATCGCGGGTCGTCTACGTCGACAACGACCCCATCGTGCTGGTGCACGCCCGCGCGCTGCTCACCAGCACCCCCGAGGGCGCCACCGACTACCTCGACGCGGACGTCCGCGACCCGGAGGCGATCCTCGACGGGGCCGCCAAGACGCTCGACCTCTCCCAGCCCGTCGCGGTCATGATGCTGAGCATCGCGGGCCAGGTCACCGACGACGACGACCCCAAGGACCTCATCGACCGGCTGATGGGCCCGCTGGCCCCCGGCAGCTACCTGGCCCTGAGCGACGGCGTCAACACCAACCCGGCGCTGGTGCAGGCCGTCACCACCTACAACCAGAGCGCCGCCAACACCTACCAGCTGCGCAGCCCCGAGCAGGTCGGCGCCTTCCTCGCCGGTCTCGACCTGGTGGCGCCCGGCGTGGTGCCGACGCCCGAGTGGCACCCGCCCCTGGACCGCTGGGACGAGCCGCCCACCGTGGTGAGCGCGGTCTGCGGGGTGGCGAAGAAGCCCTGAGTTGATAGCCTGGCCGCAGGTGGGCCGGGAAGTTTTGCCGGCCGCTCTGTTTATCGATTACTGAAGGGCCGCCATGCGTGCTCGAGATCTCCTCACCCCCTATCCCACCGTCACTCTCGACACTCCGGTGGCGGAGGCGGCCAGACTGCTGGCTACCCAGAACCTGCGCGGCCTGATCGTCGTGGACGGCGACGGCAAGCCCCTGTCCATCCTGCCGGGCACCCAGGTGCTGCGGCTGGCCGTCCCCGGCTACTGTCAGGACGACCCGGCGCTGGCTCGGGTCGTCGACGAGATCCACGCCGACGCGTTCCTGCGGACGCTGGCCGGGCGCACCGTGCGCGAGGCCCTGCCACGGGAGAAGCGTGAGCTGCCGGTCACCGACCCGGACGCCACCGTGCTGGAGGTCGCGGCGCTGATGGCCCGCACTCACAGCCCGCTGGTCGCCGTGGTGGGTGAGCGAGGGCTGGAAGGGGCGGTCACCTTGCAAGCGCTCATGGAGCGCGCACTGGCTGCATGACGGCTGTCGCCTGGCTGTCGGTGGCGGTGTTCCTCGGCGCGTACGCGCTGATCGCCACCGAGAGGATCCACCGGGTCGCCGCCGCGCTCGGTGGCGCCGGGATCATGCTGCTGATCCATGCCACCGACGCCGGCGCCGCGTTCTTCTCCGAAGCGACCGGCATCGACTGGAACGTCATCTTCCTGCTGCTCGGCATGATGGTGATCGTCGGGGTGCTCAAGCAGACCGGCATCTTCGAATATCTGGCCATCTGGGCCGCGAAACGGGCCCGGGGCAGGCCGTACCGGCTGATGGTGCTGCTGGTCGTCATCACCGCGGCCGCCTCCGCGCTGCTCGACAACGTCACGACCGTGCTGCTGATCGTCCCGGTGACCTTCCTGGTCTGCGAGCGGCTGGCGCTGCCCGTGGTGCCCTTCCTCATCGCCGAGGCGATGGCCTCCAACATCGGCGGCACCGCCACCCTGATCGGCGACCCGCCCAACATCATCATCGCCAGCAAGGGCGGGCTGTCGTTCAACGACTTCCTGGTGCACATGGCGCCGATGGTGGTGATCCTGATGATCGTCTTCATCGGACTGTGCTGGATCATGTTCCGCAAGTCCTTCCACTACGACCCCGAACGCGCCGCCGACATCATGCGGCTCAACGAGCGCGAGGCGATCGGCGACCGGCGGCTGCTGTGGCAGAGCCTGATCGTGCTCGCCCTGGTGATGATCGCCTTCGTGCTGCACCCGGTGCTGCACTACGAGCCTTCCGTCGTGGCGATCCTCGGCGCCGGCGTCCTGGTGGCCGCCACCAAGGTCACCGCCGAGGAGGCCATCGCCGAGGTGGAGTGGCCCACGCTGGTGTTCTTCGCCGGGCTGTTCGTCATGATCGGCGCCCTCGTGGAGACCGGCGTCATCGGCCGGATCTCGCAGCTGGCCGTGGACGCCACCGAGGGACAGCTCGGGCTGGCCACGATGGTGCTGCTCGGCGCGTCGGCCGGGTTGTCGGCCATCGTGGACAACATCCCCTATGTCGCCACGATGAGCCCCATCGTGGCGGACCTCGTCCAGGCCAACGGGGGCAACGCCGACGCGCAGGTGCTGTGGTGGGCGCTGGCCTTCGGCGCCGACCTGGGCGGCAACGCCACCGCCGTCGGCGCGGCGGCCAACGTGGTCGTCATCGGCATCGCCGCCCGCAACGGCACCCCGATCAGCTTCTGGGAGTTCACCAAGTACGGGCTCGTGGTCACCGCCGTCACCGTCTCGCTGACCGCGCCTTACCTGTGGCTGCGTTATCTCGGGTGAGGACGAGGTAGTTGGTCCGTACAAGGGAAGATCTGTGCTCCCTTGGCGGTACCTAGAGCCCGGCGAATGCCGCGTCTGCGTACCTTGAGGCATGGAGGGGACGGCGATGATGGCTGACGACTGGCAGGACGAGTCCGGATATCTGCCGATCGGGGATCACGGGCTGATCGGCGACCTGAGGACCGTCGCGCTCGTCGGCACCAACGGCACGATCGACTGGTACTGCTGCCCCCGCTTCGACTCGCCGAGCGTGTTCGCCTCGCTCCTGGACGCCGGCAAGGGCGGCTCGTTCGAGCTGACCGCGGACACACAGGCCAGGACCAAGCAGTTCTACTTCCCCGACACCAACGTGCTCATCACCCGGTTCTTCGCCGAGGACGGCGTGGGGGAGATCCAGGACTTCATGCCCATCCCGGAGGACCCGCGGGAGGCCGACCGGCACCGGGTGATCCGCCGGGTGTCGTGCGTACGCGGCACGCTGCCCTTCCGCGCCCGGATCGCGCCCCGCTTCGACTACGCCAGGCAGTCGCACACCGTACACCTGGACGGGGGGCGGGCGACGTTCGAGTCGCCGGCGCTCACCCTGGCGCTGACCGCCAGCGTCCCGCTGGAGACCGACGGCCAGGACGTGCGCGCGGCGTTCAAACTGCACGAGGGGGAGTACGCGGTCTTCGCCCTCGACCGCGTCCACGCCGGTCTTGAGTCGCGCGGCTGCCCGATCGCCGAGGCGGAGGACGAGTTCGCCGCCACGGTCCGCTACTGGCGGCACTGGCTGTCCGCCTCCCGCTACCGCGGGCGCTGGCGGGAGGTGGTGCACCGCTCCGCGCTCACGCTGAAACTCCTCACGTACGCGCCGACCGGCGGGATCGTCGCCGCGCCCACGACCAGCCTGCCCGAGCAGCTGTACGGCGAGCGCAACTGGGACTACCGGTACGTCTGGATCCGCGACGCCGCCTTCTGCGTGTACGCCCTGCTCCGGCTCGGTTTCACCGAGGAGGCGGAGGCGTTCATGGGCTTCCTGGCCGACCGCGTCCCGCTCGACGACGGCGGCCCCGCCGGCCCCCTGCAGATCATGTACGGCATCGACGGCCGCCGGGACCTGCCCGAACACGAGCTGGACCACCTGGCGGGATACCGCGGCTCCGCGCCGGTCCGGATCGGCAACGGCGCCGCCGGGCAACTCCAGCTCGACATCTACGGCGCGCTCATCGACTCCATCTACCTCTACAACAAATGGGGCGAGCCCATCGCCAGCGACCGCTGGGACCAGCTGTCCACGCTGGTGGACTGGGTCTGCGAGAACTGGGACCAGCCGGACGAGGGCATCTGGGAGACCCGCGGCGGACGCAAGAACTTCGTGTACTCGCGGCTGATGTGCTGGGTGGCCATCGAACGCGCCATGCGGGTCGCCACCCAGCGCGGCCTGCCCGCCGACATGCGCCGCTGGCGCCAGTGCCGCGACGCGATCTACCGCCAGATCATGCGGCACGGCTGGTCGGACGACCTCCAGGCGTTCGTCCAGCACTTCGACGACGACGTGCTGGACGCCTCGGTGCTGATGATGCCGCTGGCCAAGTTCGTCTCACCGACCGACCCCAAGTGGCTGTCCACCCTCGAAGCGCTCGGCGACGGCCTGGTCTCGGACTCGCTGGTGTACCGCTACGACCCCGAACGCAGTCCCGACGGGCTGCAGGGCCCGGAGGGCACGTTCTCGATCTGCTCGTTCTGGTACGTCGAGGCCCTCGCCCGCGCCGGCCGCCTCGACGAGGCCCGCCTGGCCTTCGAGAAGATGCTCACCTACGCCAACCACCTGGGCCTGTACGCCGAGGAGATCGGCCACACCGGCGAGCAACTGGGCAACTTCCCCCAGGCCATCACCCACCTGGCCCTCATCAGCGCCGCCTTCAACCTCGACCACGCCCTCGGCTGACCGGCCCCGGCGACGGCTACGATGCCCGGCCATGAGGGAACCTGACTTCGTCCGTACCACCCGTGACTCCTATGACGCGGTCGCCGGCCGCTACGCCGAGTGCTTCAGCGCGACGCTCGAGACCGAGCCGCTGCAGCGGGCGATGCTCGACGCGTTCGCCGCGCTCGTAAGGGGCGGTGGGCCGGTGGCCGATGTCGGGTGCGGTCCCGGCTATGTGACGGGCCATCTGCACGGGCTCGGGGTGGACGCGTTCGGTGTGGACCTGTCGCCGGAGATGATCGCGCTGGCCCGTCAGGCGCACCCGGAGCTGCGGTTCGAGGTGGGGACGATGGCCGCGCTGGAGGTGCGGGACGGCGGCCTCGGCGGTGTCCTCTCGCGATACTCGATCATCCACACTCCGCCGGAGCGGCTGCCGGAGATCGTCGCCGAGTTCGCGCGGGTGCTCGCCCCGGGTGGTCATCTGCTGCTCAGTTTCGCCGGGCATGACGAGCCTGCGGAGCTCGCGGAGGCGTACGACCATCTGGTGGCGCTCGCCTACCGGTGGTCACCCGACCGGGTCGCGGACCTGCTGCGCGAGCACGGGCTGCAGGAGGTGGCCAGGCTGGTGTACGCCCCGGAGCTGGACGTCAGACGCGGGTTCCCGGCCGTCGACCTGCTGGCCAGGAGGCTTCCTGAGCCGTCAGACGTGGGCGGCCAGATGGCGTAGGGCGCGGGCGGCCGGGGTGTCCGGGTCGGCGGTCATGAAGACCACCTGCTGATCGTCGTCCGGGACCGTGAGGATGTCGCAGTTGATGCGGAGCCGGCCGAGCTCGGGGTGCGTCACGGTCTTCGTCCGGTGGCCGGGGACGCGCACCGGGTTGGTGGCCCAGATCTTGTTGAACTCCGCGCTGCCCGCCCGCAGGTCGGCCAGCAGCTCGGCGAGCGCCGCGTCGCGGGGATAGCGGTCGGCGGCGGCCCGCAGCCGGGCCACCACGATCTCGCCGAACTCCTCGTGGTCCGCGGTCATCACCTGATCGCGGTGCAGGAAGCACCGGCGGGCCAGGTTGGGCCGGGTGGGCAGGTCGCCGAGCAGGGCTTCGGCGAGCGGGTTCCAGGCGATCACGTCGTAGCTGGCCGCGGTGACGACGGCCGCGGTCCCCGGGATCCGGCGCAGCAGGCTCGCCACGTACGGGCGGACCTCGCGCGGCGGTCCGGCGGGCGGCTCCGGGGGCACGCCGGCCAGCCGGAACAGGTGCGTCCGCTCGGCGGGCGCGAGCCGGAGCGCGCCCGCCAGGGACGCGAGGATGCGCGGGGACGGCCGGGGGCCCCGCGCCTGCTCCAGCCGGACGTAGTAGTCGACCGACATGCTCGCCAGCTCGGCGACCTCCTCGCGGCGCAGGCCCGGCGTGCGCCGCCGGGACCCCGCGGGCAGGCCGACGTCGCCCGGCCGCACCCTCTCCCGCCGGTCACGCAGGAAACGGGCCAGCTCGCCTCTCGCCATCCGGTGCCTCCTCAGTCTGGTATCCATTGTCCCTGGATCGGGCGCTTCGCCGGCGGCACCCTCGACGGCATGGACAACTCGATCGCATTGGTCACCGGCGCCAACAAGGGCATCGGCAAGGAGATCGCGCGCCAACTCGCCGGCGCGGGCCTCACCGTCTACGTCGGCTCGCGCGATGCCGTACGCGGTGAGCGCGCCGTCAAGGAGATCGGCGGCGACGCCCGGCCGCTCGTCATCGACGTCACGGACCCGGCGAGCGTCGCCGAGGCCGCGCGCCAGGTCGGCACGCTGGACATTCTGGTCAACAACGCCGGAATCTCCGGCGAGGACAGAACCCCGGACCAGGAGGACCTCGACACGCTCCGCCGCGTGTATGAGACGAACGTCTTCGGGGTCGTCACGGTGACCAACGCCTTCCTGCCCGCGCTGCGCCGCTCCGCGCACCCCCGGATCGTGAACGTCTCCAGCGGCACCGGCTCCCTGACCTGGGGCACCGGGCCGCAGTTCCCGCACCAGGGCGGCTTCGCCGCCTACCGGTCGTCCAAGGCCGCGCTGAACGCGCTGACCGTCTACTACGCCCACACCCTGGCGGGGGACGGCGTCAAGGCCAACGTGCTCGCCCCCGGCCTGCGCCGGACCGAGCTCAACGCGCGGGCCGCCGCCAGCGACGGCGACCCGGCCGAGGCGGCGGCGGGCGCGGTCCGGCTCGCGCTGCTGCCCGACGACGGACCCTCCGGGGAGTTCTTCTCCTGGGACGGCACCCCGGTCCCGTGGTAGGAGAGGCCACCCTCCGGGGGCCGTCCGCCGCCGAGATCGGCACATGTGCTCGGCCTCATAGTGGGCTGCCGGAATATGTGAGCGAGTCACCTGGTCCACTGCCCCGGCTGCCACCTAGCGTTCACGGTTACGGCGGCCTGAGCGCGGTCAGGTCCGCCTGACGCGTGAGGAGGGCGGATGGGAGCAGATCCTACGGGGAGTGCGAACGGAACCGTTCCCATTCTGAAGGTGCGCGGGCTGAGCAGGGAGTTCCGCGGCTTCCTGGCCGTGGACGGTGTGGACCTTGACGTGGCCGAAGGCAGCGTGCACGCGCTGGTGGGACCGAACGGCGCCGGCAAGACCACCCTGTTCAACCTGCTCACCGGCTTCCTGAAGCCGACCGCGGGCAGCGTGCTGCTGTCCGATCGCCGGGAGCTGGCCGGGCGCAGCCCCGAGGCGATCACCCGGATGGGCGTGGCGCGCTCGTTCCAGATCACCAGCCTGTTCGCCGAGCTGACCCCGCGCCAGCACCTGGAGCTGGCGCTGGCCAGCGGCACCGGCCTGGGCTGGCGGTTCTGGCGTTCTGACCGGGCGCTGGCCCGCTTCGCCGGGCGCGCGGAGGAACTGCTCGACCAGGTCGGGCTCGCCGACCAGGGCGGCGTCCCGGCGGACTCGCTGCCGTACGGGAGCAAGCGCGCGCTGGAGCTGGCGCTCGCCCTGGCGCTGGACCCCAAGGTGCTCCTGCTCGACGAGCCGACCGCCGGGATGGGCGTGGAGGACGTGGACCGCACCAGCGCGCTCATCCGCAAGATCCGCGCGGGCCGCACCGTGGTCCTGGTCGAGCACAACATGAACGTGGTCGCCAACCTCGCCGACCGGGTGACCGTCCTGCAGCACGGCAAGGTGCTGATCGAGGGTCCGTACGCCGAGATCCGCCACGACCCCAGGGTCATCACCGCCTACCTCGGAGACTCTCATGTTGATCGTTGACGGGTTGTCCGCCTGGTACGGCGAGGCGCAGGCCCTGCGCGAGGTGTGGATGCGGGTCGACGAGGGCGAGATCGTCACGCTGGTCGGCCGCAACGGCGCGGGCAAGACCACGCTGCTGCGCTGCCTGATGGGCCTGCACGGCGCGCACGGCAGGACGGCGGGCACGATCTCGCTGTTCGACGAGGACATCACCGGCCTGGCCCCGCACCGCAGGGCCCGGCGCGGCCTGGGCTTCGTCCCGGACGACCGCGGCATCTACGCCAGCTTGTCGGTGGAGGAGAACCTGCTGCTCCCGCCCGTCAACAAGGCCGGCCCGGAGCCGTGGTCGCTGAAGCGGGTGTACGAGACGTTCCCGGCGCTGCGCGAGCGGCGGCGCTTCCCCGGGACGAAGTTGTCGGGCGGCGAGCAGCAGATGCTCGCGCTCGCCCGCGTGCTGCGGACGGGCGCCCGGCTGCTGCTGTGCGACGAGCCCACCGAGGGCCTGTCGCCGCTGATCGTCCAGCAGATCGGCGAGATCCTGCGCGAGGTCAAGGCGGCCGGGGTGACGGTCCTGCTCATCGAGCAGAACGTGCACTTCGCCGCCACCGTCGCCGACCGCCACTATCTGCTGGCCGAGGGCCGGATCGTCGAATCGCTGGACAACGACCAGGTCCGCGAACGTGAGCACGAGCTGCTCGAATACCTCGGAATCTGACGACGGCCATGATCGTGGACATAGAGGAGATGCCTGAATGAGAGTCACGGGCTGGAGCGGCGGCCTGGCCGCCATGGGACTGCTGCTGGCCGGATGCGCGGGCGGGCCGGGCGGCGGCGGCGGGAAGATCAGTGATGACAAGGTGGTGCTGGCCGTACTGAACGACCAGTCGGGCATCTACTCCGCGACCTCCGGCAAGGACACGATCGAGGCCGTCCGGATGGCGGTGGCGGACTACCAGGCGAAGTACGGCGACAAGGCGGCGGCCAAGAAGATCGAGGTGATGGCCGCCGACCACCAGAACAAGCCGGAGATCGCCAACTCCAAGGCGCAGGAGCTCTACGACCGGCAGCAGGCCGACGTGATCTTAGACGTGCCGACCTCCTCGGCCGCGCTCGCCGTCGCCACCGTCGCCAAGAACAAGAAGAAGGTCTTCATCGACGTCGGCGCCGCCAGCACCGAGCTGGAAGGCAAGTCGTGCAACAAGTACACCTTCCACTACAGCTACAACAGCTACATGCTGGCCCACGGCACCGGCACCGAGGTCACCAAGGAAGGCGCGAAGAACTGGTACATCGTCTACCCCGACTACGCCTTCGGGCAGGACATGCAGAAGACCTTCGGCGCGGCGATCAAGGCGGCCGGCGGCACCGTGCTCCAGGCGGACCCGACGCCGTTCCCCAACGACAACTTCTCCACCTTCCTGCTCAAGGCGTCGAACCTGGACCCCAAGCCTCAGGTGCTCGGCACCATGCAGGCCGGCGGTGACCTGGTCAACCTGGTGAAGCAGTACAACGAGTACAAGCTGCGTGACAAGGGCGTGGGTCTCGCGATCGGGCTGCTGGTCCTCAGCGACATCCACTCCCTCGGCCCGGACGCCTTGGCGGGCACCCGCTACACCGACTCGTGGTACTGGAACACCGACGCCACCAGCCGTGCCTGGGCCGACAAGTTCCAGGCCAAGATCGGCAAGCGTCCCACGGCCAACCACGCCGCCAACTACTCGGCCGCCCTGCAGTACCTGGAGGCCGTGCAGCGCGGCGGCACCGACGCCGCCGACGAGGTGGTCAAGCAGCTTGAGGGCCACAAGGTGGAGGACATGTTCTCCCGCAACGGCACCATCCGCGCCCAGGACCATCTGCTGCTGCACGACGCCTACCTGGCGGAGGTGAAGCCGTCCGCCGAGGTCAAGGAGCCGTGGGACTACGTGAAGATCCTCAAGACCATCCCGGCGGCCGAAGCGTTCCAGCCGCAGCCCGACCCGGCCTGCAAGCTGTAGGCGGCCGGCGTGCTCCAGCAGGCGTTCAACGGGTTGGTGGGCGGGGCGTTCTACGCCCTGCTCGCCCTCGGCCTCGCCGTCATCTTCGGCATGCTCGGCGTGGTCAACCTGGCCCATGGCGCGTTCTACATGCTCGGCGCCTTCGGCGCGTTCGTCGCGCTGGACTCCTTCGGGCTGAGCTTCTGGGCGGCCCTGGTGCTGGTCCCGCCGCTGCTGGGGCTGGCCGGGGTGGTTCTGGAACGGCTGTTCATCCGGCGGCTGACACCGCTGGACCCGCTCTACGGCTTTCTGTTCACCTTCGGGCTGGCGCTCATCCTGCAGGACCTGGTGAAGCGGGAGTACGGGGTGAGTTCCCAGCCCTACCCGAGGCCGGCGGAGCTGAGCGGCACGATCGACCTGGGGCTGTTCACCTACCCCGCCTACCAGGTGTTCGTGCTGGCGGTGTCGGTGCTGGTGTGCGTCGTGGTGTGGGTGGTGCTCACCCGTACCCGGGTCGGGATGATCGTACGGGCCGCGACCGAGCGGCCCGAGCTGACCCGGGCGCTCGGCATCGACGTCGGCCGGTGGGTGACCCCCGTGTTCGGCTTCGGGGTGGCGCTGGCCGCGTTCGCCGGGGTGCTGGCCGCGCCGATGCGGGCCGTCAACCCGCTGATGGGCGCCGATCTCATCATCACCGTCTTCGCGGTGGTGGTGATCGGCGGGCTGGGCTCGGTGTTCGGCTCGGTCGCGGCGGGTTTCGCCGTCGGGCTGGTGTCGGCCCTGGGGAACCTGTACGTGCCCGCGCTCTCCCAGACGATGGTGTTCATCCTCATGGCCGCCGTGCTGCTGTGGCGCCCGGCCGGGCTGTTCGGACAGCAGGAGGCGTTCCGGTGATCCTGTCCAGGCTGGCCCGCGCGGGCCGAGGCGGGCCGTTGCTCCTGGCCCTCGGGCTGTTCGCCGCCCTCGTCCTGCCCTGGATGATCTATCCGCCGGTGGCGCTGGACATCGCCTGCTGGGCGCTGTTCGCCGCGGCGGTGGACCTGCTGCTCGGCTTCACCGGGCTGCTGTCGTTCGGGCACGCCGCGTTCTGGGGCGGGTCGGCCTACTGCACCGGGCTGATCGCGCTGCACACCGGGCTGCCGTTCCCGGTCGCGATCGTGGGTGGCGCGGTGTTCGCGGCCCTGCTGGCCCTCCCGATCGGCTTTCTGTCGGTACGGCTCAGCGGCATCTACTTCGCCATGGTCACCCTGGCCTTCGCCCAGATGACGTACTTCGTCGCCAACCAGTGGCGGGACGTCACCGGCGGGGAGAACGGCCTGCAGGGCATCCCCCGGGAGCTGTTCGGGCTCGACCTGTCCGACTCGTTCTACTTCTACTACGCGGGGCTGCCGTTCGTGCTGGTCGGCCTGTTCGTCGCCTGGCGTATCGTCCGCTCGCCGTTCGGCCGGGTGCTGGTGTCGATCCGCGCCAACCCGGACCGGGCGCGCGCCCTCGGCTACCCCGTCGACCGCTACCGGCTGCTGGCCTTCGTCCTGTCCGCCGCGCTCTCCGGGATGGCCGGGGGAGTCTTCGCCATGGGCCACGGCTTCGCCTCCCTGGAGGGCGTGTACTGGACCACCTCCGGGCAGGCCGTGATGATGGTCATCCTCGGCGGGATCGGCACGTTGTGGGGCGGCGCCATCGGCGCGGCCCTGGTCGTCCAGCTGCAGGACTTCCTGGCCACCGCCGGGTTCGCGGAGACCGGGATCATCACCGGCTCGATCTTCATCGTGGTCGTGCTGCTGTTCCGCCGGGGCATCTGGGGGACCGCCCGCCACCTGCTGGCCTCCCGGCGCAAAGCCGCCACGCCGGGCGAGGTGGCCGCCGAGCCCAGGAAGTCCGTCGACACTCCAGCCTGATCCCGCCTGATAATTCGCGACCACAGGTCTTGACTCTTGCTCACTGTGGGAGCGCGAATGTTACAACGATGGACAAACACGCGGCCGTCGACGGCGTCGGCATCATCGGACGAGGCCGCGTTGACGGGAGCAAGGGTTGTGAACAGGCGCAGTTTCCTGCAGCTTCTCGTGGACGAGGCACCGCTGCCCCACTACGACGAGGTCCTGCACGCCGCGGTGGCCACCGCCGCCTCACCCGCCGAGGTGGCGGACCTGCACGCCGAACACACGCTGGCCCTCCAACTGCGCGACACACTGGAGAAACGGCGCAGCCGCCAGGAGCAGCAGCGTGCGCTGGTCGAGTGCGCCAAGGAGCTGGCGGAGGACCGCAGCGACCCGGACGCGATCCTGAGCCTGATCGTGAGCCAGGCGCAGCGGCTGCTCGGCTGCGACATGTCCTACCTGAGCCTGAACGACAACGCGGGCCGGGCGACCTGCATGCAGGTGATGGTCGGCGCGACCTCCTCGGCCTGGAAGGACGTCCGGATCCCGTTCGGCGTCGGGGTCGGCGGCCGGGTCGCCGCCACGGGCACGCCGTTCTCCACGCATGACTACTTCAGCGACGAACGGCTGACGCACGATCCGGTCGTCGACGCCTCGGTCAGGGCGGAGCGGCAGGTGTCGATCGTGGCCGTGCCGTTGCGCAACAGCGCCGTCATCGGGGTGCTGTTCGCCGCCAACCGCACGCCGGGCTGGTTCTCCCACGACGCCATCGCCCTGCTGGGGTCCTTCGCCGCCCTCGCCGCGACGGTCATCGCGCAGGCGCGGTCGAGGCACGACCAGGCCCAGACCGTGACGGCCCTGCGGCAGGCGAACGAGGCGCTCCGGCAACGTGCGCTCGACCAGGAAAGGGCGGTCGCGGCGCACGACCAGAGCATGGCCATCGTGCTCCGGGGCGGCGGCGTACAGGAGGTCGTGACCGCGGTGGGTGATCAGCTCGGCGGGGTGCTGGCCATCTTCGACGAGTTCGAAACGCCCGTCGCCTGGACCCCCGGGGCCTCCGAGGAGATCCTGAAGGCGATGTCCGGCGCGCGCGACGGGACCTACCGGGTCACCGATCTCGTGGCCGGCACCGAGAATCTCGGCACCCTGGTCTGGGCCCCACCGGCCGCGCCGGCCCAGGTCGGCGACCTGGAGCGGCGGCTGCTCACCCGGGCGGCCGTCGTCGCCTCGCTGCTCCAGCTGTTCAGCCGCAACCTCGCCGCCGCGGAGGCCAGGGTGCGCGGCGAACTGCTCGACGACCTCCTCACGCCGACCCCTCGTACGTACACCTCGCTGGCCGAGCGCGCCCATCGGATCGGCTACCAGCCCCAGAAGCGGCACGCCGTCGTCGTCGCGCACATCCGGGCGGAGAACCGGCAGAGCCTCGCCTCGGTCGCGTCCGACCTCGCGGCCGCCCGCGACGGCCTGAGCACGGTGCGGGACGGCCAGGCGATCCTGGTCATCCCCTCCGACGACCCGTCGCTGACGGGCCGGCGGATAGCGCGCTCGATGACCATGCGGCTGGGGTCGCCGGTCACGGTCGGCGCGGCGGGACCGGTCGACGATCCGGCCGACCTGCCCGCCGCCTACGCCGAGGCGCTGGCGTGCGCCCAGGCCCTGCTCCGGCTGGAACGGGTGGGAGTGGCCGCCACGGCCGCCGACCTCGGGTACGCCGGGCTGCTGCTGGGTGACGGCGCGTCCGCGGTCCGGTACGTGGCGCGGACGCTGGGTCCGGTCATCCGGCACGACGAACGGCGCTCGACCGCGCTGATGGAGACGCTGGAGGCGTACTTCGCCACCGGGCAGAGCCTCGTGGCCAGCGCCAAGCGGCTGCACATCCACCCGAACACCGTCACCCAGCGCCTCGACCGGGTCAGACGCCTGCTCGGGGTGGACTGGAACAGCCCGGACCACATGCTGGAGGTGCAGCTGGCGCTGCGGCTGCATCGCCTCGGCCGCGAGCTCGACGACTGACGCGCCAGGTCACGGCGCCCGCCGTAACGGTGGCCAGTGCCGTGGCCCAGGAGCGTGGAGCGCTACATCCTCTGACGACCGCCGCGCGATTCGTACCGGAGCCGGTCGGGCTATCGGGCGTCGGTGGCGGCCCAGTCCAGCAGGGCCTGGGCGGTGTCGAAGCGGCGGCCGGAGTCGGTCTCGCCGAGCAGCACGCCGATCAGCCGGTGACCGTCGTGCTCGGCCGCGAAGGCGAGGGTGTAGCCCGCGGCCCGGGTGTACCCGGTCTTCACCCCGAGCACGCCCGGGTGGCCGAGCAGCCGGTTGGTGTTCTTCCAGCTGTACGAGCCGTGCTCGGACGTGGCGCCGACCGAGTGGTACCGGGTCGAGGCGACCTTCCTGAGGGTGTCGTCGTCCAGCAGCGCCTTGGCGAGCATCGCCTGGTCCCGGGCGGTGGAGTAGCCGCCGCCCCGGTAGGGCATGCCGTCGGCGTTGACGTACTTGGTGTCGTTCATGCCGAGCCGGCGGGCGGTGTCGTTCATCTCGCCGACGAACGCCGGCACGCCCGGCCCGTACGCGCGGGCGAGCGCGTGCGCGGCGTCGGCACCGGAGGGGAGCATCAGCGCGTACAGCAGGTCCTCGACGGTGAGGACGTCGCCGGCGCGCAGGTAGGCCACCGACGCCCCACCCTGGGCGGCGTACCGGACGTCCGCAGCGGTGACCTTGACCTTGTCCGTCGGCTTGGCCTGCTTGAGCACGGTGTAGGCGGTCATCGCCTTGGTGATGCTGGCGACCGGCCGGCGCAGATCGGCCTGCTTGCTGAAGCGCACCTCGCCGCTCTCCGCGTCCATCAGGTAGGCGGCGCTGCCGAGCACGGCGGGCGCGTCGGTGACGGGGGCATGGGGCTGGGTGGCGGTGGTGGCCGGCGCGGCGGCCTGCGCGGCACCGGCGCCCGCGGTCAGGGCGCCGGTGGCGACGGCGAGGCCGAGCAGGGCATGACTGAGCCGGTCGGTGAGACGCATGGTTGCTCCTAGCTTCCATACCGCCTACCGGGTTAGCTGACGGGTTCGGGCGTGGAAGTGCCCTACGGCGCGGGTACGGCGCCGATTAGCCCCGGAAAGAGTGGGTCCCCGGCTCCGCCTGACGGCGGATTAGGCGGCCGCGCCGAGGCGCGGTCCGGGCAATGAACAGCAACGGCTCTATAGGCGAAACCGCTACTCGAAGCACAAAACTTATCAAACCGGTATAAATCGGTCAAGAAATGGTGTCAGACCGCACTGAAGCAGTGGCTGCAGGTCGGGCTGAGAGTCGCGATCGCCGTACGCGGCTACCGGCCCGCCCTCGGACGCGCGGCGGAGCACTGATCGGGGTGCCGGGCGAAGTCGATCACCTGGTCCAGTTGGGCGAGAGCCTGCCCCAGCTCGGCCATCTTCGCCGCGATGCGGTCGCGCTCGACGGACAGGATGTCGAGGGCCTCGGGCGTCGTGGTGCCCGCGTCGACGAAGGGCAGCATCCGCAGGATGGTCCGGCTGGGCAACCCCGCGGCGTAGAACTGCTGGATGAGGCGGACCCGCTGGACCGCGGACTCGGGGTAGCTGCGCTGCCCGTTCGCCGTGCGCTCGGGGCTGAGCAGCCCTTGCTCCTCGTAGTAGCGCAACGCTCGCGTGCTCACTCCGGCGCGGCTCGCCACATCCCCGATGCGCACGATGATCCCCTCGACTTGCCCTTGACGTCAACGTCAACTATTAGCGTAGCCGCGTCGAGCCCACCAGCTACGCATGAGAAGGAAACGCCCCACATGGACATCACCGACCAGATCGCCCTCGTCACCGGCGCCAATCGCGGCATCGGCCGCCAGTTCGTCGCCGAACTCCTTGAGCGCGGCGCCCGCAAGGTCTACGCGACCGCCCGCCGCCCCGACCTGCTCGAAGCATCCGGGCTCGCCGGGGCCTCCAGGGCCTCCGGGGCCTCCGGGGTCGAGGTGCTGACCTTGGACATCACCGACCACGACTCGATCCGCGCGGCGGCCGCCGCGGCGTCGGACGTCACGCTGCTCGTCAACAACGCGGGCATCTCCACGAGCACACCGCTGCTCACGGGCGACCGCGCGGAGATCCGCCGCGAGATGGACACGCACTTCTGGGGCACGCTCGACATGATCCGCGCGTTCGCACCGGTGCTCGCCGCCAACGGAGGCGGCGGCATCGTGAACGTGCTCTCCGCCCTGTCGTGGTTCGTATCTCCCGGCAACGGCGCCTACGCGGCGGCGAAAGCGGCCGCCTGGAACATGACCAACGGTGTACGGCTGGAGCTCGCCGAGCAGGGCACCCTGGTCCAGGCCGTGCACCTCGCCGCGGCGGACACCGACATGACGGCCGGATACGACGTACCCAAGATCGATCCCCTTGACGTGGCCCGCGCGTCTCTCGACGGCCTCGTCGCCGGGGCCATCGAGGTCCTCGCCGACGAGCCGAGCGCGTTCGTCAAGGCCTCGCTCGCCGGTGATCCCACCGCGTTCTACGCCATGGTCCTCGCCGGCTGAGCCGGCAGTGGTCAGGACGCCGTGACCGTGCCGAGGCGGGCGAACGGTGACCGGCCGGCGACCGTGCTTCCGACTGGCGTCAGATCAGCCGGGGCAGGCCGTAGCGCAGGGCCTTCAGCAGGAGGGTCCGGGTGAGCCAGCCGAGCGCGGCGGTGAACAGCGGCGCCCAGAACAATGGGTTGAGCGAGGTGAGGACCACGAACACGAGCGGCACCCACGGCGCGTGCACCCCGGCGTAGACCCAGGTGGTCTTGCGCAGCCTGATCACCCGGGCGATGTCGGGCAACGCGAAGAACAGCAGGGTGGCGAGACAGGCCGTCACGCCGTACGTGAGGCCCTGGGCGATGGCGAATCCGCCGACGAACACCGTGGCCACCCACCACGCGATCTTCCGTAACCACGGACTGCGATCCTCAGGCTCCTGGGCCGATTCATCGTAAGGAAGTTCGAGCGTCACGCGCCCAGCCTAGCCATCCGGAGCCACGGCGAGTCCCTACACGCATGACACGGTGGCCCGCGTACCTCCTACCCTCGTAGGAAGAGTCCTGGATGCCAGAGGGCGAGAGTCATCCTGAGGGAGGACCCCGTCGCGACCTGGCGACGACGTGCGGCCCCTCGCCGGGGCGGCAGATTGAGGCAGGTGAGCATCCCGCGAACCACGAACTCGATTCCCGACAGGACCACGCCGTCGCCGGCCCGCCGCCGTACGGTGGTGCCGGTCCTGGTCGTCGCCGCCTGGTCGGTGACCTATCTGATCCTCGGCCTGCTCTGGGCCTTCGGCGGCCCCGGATACCCGTTCGACGCCGGCCGCGCGGGCATGGGCAACACCATCTTGGACCCGCTGCCCGCGGCGGCCGGCGGCGCCGTACTGGCGGTGCTGGCGCTGGTGAGCGGTGCCGTCGCGGTGCTCGCCGCCAGGGGATCGCTCAACCGGCCGGCCGCCGTCGTGGCGATCGTGGTCGGCTTCGGCCTGGCGGTGGTCCTGCCGGACGTGCGGATCCTGATGACCGCCGGATACCTGCCGGTCATGTTCGTCGGCGCGCTCGCCGGTCAGGTGGAGTTCGCGATGATCGCGACCATGCTGACCTGGCCGAGCGTCAATCTGCTGATCCTGATGGCGGCCGGCCTCAGCCTGCTGGTGCTGGGCACGCGTGAGGTGCTGGGAGGTGCGGGGAGGCCGATCGGCTTCGCCGGCGCACTCCGGGCCGGTCGCTACGCGGTCGCCCTCGCGGTCGCCGTCCCCGTGGTCTACGCCGTCACTCGTTTCGGCTGGCTCCTGGGCGTTCCCGTCGGCATCAGCGACGAGTTCCTGGCCTACATCGCCGAGATCACCCCCATCGGTGCCGGGCTCAGCGCTCTCGGTCTCCTCGGCGCGATCCTGGCCGTCGGCATGGTCCGGCCGTGGGGCGAGATCTGGCCGCGCTGGGTGCCGTTGCTGCGTGGTCGGCCGATTCCCGAGCGTTTCCCGGCGTACGCGGCGCTGGCCGTCTCGCTCCCCATCACGTCCGCCGGGTTGATGTACGTTCGCAAGAAGCTCAGCGGTGAGCAGATGGGCCCGCCCGGAGCCAACGCCGAGCTCGGCGCCTGGCTGCCGGAGATGCTCTGGCCGCTGTGGGGCGCGGCCCTGGCCGTGGCCGGCCTCGCATACCTCGCCCGTCGCCGTACGGGCCGCTACCTCGACCACGGACGTTCACGACGATGACGATGACGAAGGCGACGCGGCCCTGCGTGGACTCGCTTCTCGGCCGGCACCGGGTGAGCGGTGACGCCGCGCTGGCGGTCCTGCTCGCTCTGCCGCTCGGTCTGATCTCGCTCAGCCTGCTCAGGGCGTCGGACAGCCCGCTGTCCATCCGTCTGGTCACGGGTTTCGGCCTGCTGATCCTGCACGGTTCTGTGGTGCTGCGTCGTCTGCGCCCTCGGGCGGCCTACAGCATCGCCGCCGCTGCGATGGTGCTTCTCGTGCTGCTGCCGCCGCTGCATGACCCGTCCAGCGGGGCCAACTACCCGCCGGTCCTGCTGCCGAGCACCCTGGTCTTCGGGCTGCTGCTCTACACGGTGGCGGGCCGGCTCGACCTCCTGTCCAGCCTGGCCTGCTTGGCTGTCGCCTTGATGGGCGTGGGCCTGGTGGTAGCGCGCCTGTGGGACCCGGTTTCGTGGGGAGGTTCGTCGGGCAGCTATGAGCTGCCCGTGTGGCGGATCGGGCTGTCGGCCGGCCTCGCCGCGGCGGCGGTGTGCTTGTGGTCGCTGGGCCGCCTCAGCGGGATGCGTGCGTTGTTCCTGGCCGAGCTCGCGGCCAAGGCGGAACGCGCCGAGGCCGACCGCGCACGCGAACGGGCGGAGGCGGCCCGCGCCGAGGCCGACCGCGCACGCGAACGGGCGGAGGCGGCCCGCGCGGAGCGCGACCGGATCAGCCGGGAGATGCACGACGTGGTCTCGCACTCGCTGGCCGTCATGGTCAGCCAGGCGGAGGGCGGCCGGTTGTCCGATCCCGACTCGCCGGGAGCCGCCGTGTTCGGCACGATCGCCGGCGTCGGGCGGGACGCGCTGCGCGACATGCGCGGGCTGCTGGGCGTGCTGCGCGCGGACGGCGAGGTGGAGGGCCCGGCCCCCCAACCGCGCCTCGCCGACCTCCCTGACCTGCTCGAACACGTACGCCGTACGGGAGTTCGGGTCGTGGTGCGGGAGACCGGGGACGCCCGGCCCCTGCGCCCCGCCGTCGACCTGACCGCCTACCGCGTCATCCAGGAAGGGCTGACCAACGTCATCAAACACGCGGGCGTGACGGCCACCGCCGACATGACGATCGCGTGGCGCCCCGACAGACTGGACATCACCATCAAGGACGACGGTGCCGGCCCGCCTCCCGGCGAGGCGGGCGCCGGGCTGACCGGGATGCGTGAACGCCTGAGCATGGTGGGCGGCAGCCTGCACGTCAGCGGCCGGCCCGGGGCGGGGTTCGAGCTGTCGGCCGCCGTGCCCTATGACGCGAGGAGTCTCTCATCATCAGAATCATGATCGTCGACGATCAGGAACTGCTCCGTAACGGCCTGACCATGGTCGTCAGGTCGCAGCCCGACGTGGAGGTGGTAGCCGAAGCCGGTGATGGCCTGGAAGCCCTGGAGGCGCTGCGGTCACGGTCAGTCGACGTGGTGGTGATGGACATCCGCATGCCCCGGATGGACGGTGTCACCGCCACCCGCGAGATCCAGCGGATGGACAACCCGCCGAAAGTGCTGGCGCTGACCACGTTCGACCTCGACGAGCACGCGTTGGCCGCGCTTCGCGCCGGTGCGAGCGGATTCCTGCTGAAGGACGCCCCCGGTGAGGAGATCATCGCCGCCATCCGGCATGTGCACCGAGGCGACTCGATCATCGCGCCCGCCACGACCCGGCGGCTGATCGGGCAGCTCGTCGCCAGAGCCGACACCGACCCGGACGCCGTTCTCGACGCGCTCACCGAGCGCGAGCGAGAAGTCTTCCTCGGCATGGCCCGCGGCGCCTCCAACGCCGAGATCGGGGCCGGCCTCTTCCTGTCGGAGACCACGGTCAAGACGCATGTCGGGCGGATCCTGGCCAAGCTCGGGCTCCGCGATCGGGTCCAGGCGGTCGTGCTGGCCTACGAATCCGGCGTCGTCACGCCGGGCGACCGCGAAGTTCAGTAGCGGCCGAGGGCGCGCCGCCCGGTGGTAGTTGAGGCTGCCCAGCGCGCGCCCAGCCGTACCGGGCCTGAGGTGGGGGTCAGCAGGCCGGCCGGCACGGTGACCCGGCCGGGGTGCTCCTGAGCGCTTGTCCCCCGCGCGAGCTACCTGCGAATGTCCACCGGACGGTGACGACCTCCGGCCGGCCGATCCGTAGCGTTTCCCCACGTAACCGCGGCGCTCGGACCGCGGGACATCGCAAGGGAGCCGTCATGCGACTGTTGCAGCAACCCGTGGCCATAGCGGCGGTCGCTTTCGGAGGCGGTACGGGTGTGAGCGCGGCACAGGGGAACGCGCTGCGCACCCTGATCCTGGGCGGCCGCCGGGTCCACACGACCGCTACGCTCTCCCAGTGATCGATCTCCGCCGGGTCCCGGACCTGTGGCGTCGGTGTGACGTCACAGTCCGGGATTTCCCGCTCGCGCTGCTGTTAACCGTTCTGTCACTCCTGCCGGAGTTCCAAGGCGACGGGACGCAGATCAGCGAACTGCCGAGCCGCCCCTACGGCCTGCTGGCCGTCCTGGTGATCTGCCTGGAGTGCCTCCCGCTCACCGTGCGCCGACGGTGGCCGGCCGCCGCTCTCGTCCTGGTGTCGCTCGGCTTCGCCCTCGACCAGCTCTACGGCTTCTACGCGGTGGGAGGCATCTCGCTGCCCATCGCGCTCATCAGCGCGGGCGCCCATCTGGAACGCCACCGGCGCATCACCGCGATCATCCTGTCCGCCGCCTACGTGCCGCTCATGGTCGCGCTCAATCTGCTCGGCGCGAACGAGAGCCTGCCCGACATCGTGGCGTTCTACGTGGCGCTGGCGCTCTCGTGGGTCATCGGGTCCTGGCTGCGCTCCACCCGGGCCGCCGAGGCCGAACGCCGCATCCATGTCGCCGAGGCCACCCGCACCGCCGAACGCACCCGGATCGCCCGCGAACTCCACGACGTCGTGACCCACCACGTGACGGCGATGGTCGTACAGGCGGAGGCGGCGCGCTACCTGACCGGCGCGCCCGATCGCCTCGACGCGACCCTGAGCGCCGTCACCGACACCGGCCGGCGGGCCATCACCGACCTGCGGCACCTGCTCGACCTGCTCAACCCCGACCACCACGCCGACATCAGGGCGCCGTCGGTCGGCGATCTGCTCACGCTCGTGGAGCAGACGCGCCTGGCCGGGCAGCCGGTGGAGTTCATCCAGGAGGGCGAGCCGGCGGAATCGGCGGGCAGCGCCGAGTTCGTGACCTATAGGGTCGTGCAGGAGTCCCTGACGAACGCCCTCAAATACGCCCACGGCAGCCAGACCGCCGTCCACGTGCGCTATGGGCAGAAGGAGATCAGCGTGCAGGTCAGCACCGACGGTTCCGGCTCGCGGGCCGGCTCTCCTGGCGGGAGCGGGCGCGGCCTCGCCGGGCTCCGCGAGCGGGTGGAGGCCCTGGGCGGTGAGTTCAGGGCCGACCGGCAGGCGGACGGAGGTTTCGCGGTACGGGCGAGCATCCCCGCCGGGAGACCGTCGTGACCGCGCCGGTCCGGGTCCTGATCTGCGACGACCAGGCGTTGATCCGGACCGGATTCTCCACGATCATCGGCGCGCAGCCCGACCTGGAGGTGGTCGGCGAGTGCGGGGACGGGCGCGCCGCGGTCGACCTCGCCCACGAGCTGAAGCCGGACATGGTGGTGATGGACATCCGGATGCCGGTGCTCGACGGCATCGAGGCGACCCGCCTGCTGGCCGGCGCCGGGGTGGCGCATCCCATCAAGGTGCTCGTGGTGACGACGTTCAACCTGGACGAGTACGTGTACGAGGCGCTGCGCGCGGGGGCGAGCGGGTTCCTGCTCAAGGACGCGCCACCGGCGCAGCTGCTGCACGGCATCCGTACCGTCGCGACCGGCGCCGCGCTGCTGGCACCCGAGGTGACGCGGAAGCTCGTCGGCAGGTACGCGGCGCGGATCCGCCCCATGCAGGGCGCGCCGGAGGACGTCACGCTGGCCCCGCGCGAGCTGGAGGTGCTGCGCCTCATCGCCAACGGCCTGTCCAACAGCGAGATCGCCGCGACGTTGGTGATCAGCCAGGAAACCGTCAAGACGTACGTGTCCCGCATCCTCACCAAGCTCGACCTGCGCGACCGCGTACAGGCGGTCGTCTACGCCTACCGCAACGGCCTGGTGACCTGAGACCCGTTGCCGCGCACCGCGTCGAGATGACCGGACTCGGCGCGCAACCGGTGCCGGTAGCGCAGCGGTGACTCGCCGACCTCGCGTTTGAACGCCGTACTGAACGCGCTTTCTGACGCGTAGCCCAGGTCGGCGGCGAGCGAGCCGACGCGGACGTCGCCGTCGCGGAGGGCGCGCTGGGCCAGCAGCATCCGCCAGTGGTTGAGGTAGGTCAGCGGCGGCATGCCCGCCACGGTACGGAAGCGCTCGGCGAACGACGTCCGTGACATCGTCGCGGCCTGCGCCAGCTCGTCCAGCCGCCAGGGCCTGCCCGGCTCGGTGTGCATCAGGGTGAGCGCCGGGCGCAGTCGGTCGTCGGTCAGCGCCCGTAGCCACCCCGAGGGCAGCGGCGTCTGCTCGACATAGGCCCGCAGCACTTCGAGCAGCAGGAGCTGGCCGTACTGCCGGATCGCGAACGCCGAGCCGATCCGGTCCGTGCTCACCTCCTCGAACAGCCGGTGGAGGGTGCCGCGCAGGTTGGCCGCCGTCCTGATGTGGGCCACCGGCGGCAGCGCCTGGAGCAGCAGGGCCCGACCGGCCGGGTTGAGGTCGACATGACCGCCGAGGATGACGTCGTCGGTGTCCCAGTCGATGCCGACGAGGCGGGTGGCGGGGTCGTTCTCCTCGGGCGTGACCTCGCGGGGCGGGCCGTCGCCGGTGCCGCCCCGGAGCTCCAGCCACGACCGGCCGTTCAGGATGGCGACGTCGCCCGCCGCGAGCTCGATCGGACCGTCGATGCCGTCGATGCCGTCGGTGACCAGCCGGGCCCGGCCGCACACCACCGCGATGAACTTCAGCGAGATGTCGACGGCGGCGCGCGACACCCAGGGGCCCCGGATCGCGAATCCGCCGGACAGCAGTCCGCGAACCTCGACGAGATCGAAGACTTCGGACAGTTGATCGCCCACCATGTCCGTACTATCGCGCAAAAAATACGGACTTACAACCATTCAGCGTACGGACAGCCGGGTGCAGGGTGGTGACATGACACAGAAGCAACGCCCTCTCGGATCCGGTTTCACCGCGGCCTCGACGGCCGACGACGTGCTCAAGGGCATCGACCTGTCCGGTACGAACGTCGTCGTCACCGGCGGTCACGTCGGGCTCGGCCTGGAGATGACCCGGGCGCTCAGCAAGGCCGGCGCGTCCGTCACCGTCGGCTCACGCGACCCGGACCGCGCCGCGCCCGCGCTGGCCGGCATCGAGCGCGTCCAGGCCGACCGGCTGAACCTCCTCGACCCGGCGTCGATCGACGCCTTCGCCGCCCGCTACCTCGATTCCGGCCGGCCGCTCCACGTCCTGATCAACAGCGCGGGCATCATGGGCGGCCCACTGGTCCGGGACGCGCGCGGCTACGAGTCGCAGTTCGCGACCAATTATCTCGGCCACTTCCAGCTGACCCTCGGCCTGCTGCCCGCCCTGCGCGCCGCGCACGGTGCCCGGGTCGTCAACCTGACCTCCGGGGGCCATCGCCTCTCCGACATCCGCTGGGACGACCCGCACTTCACCACCGGCTATGACGGCATGCTCGCCTACGGCCAGTCCAAGACCGCCAACATCCTCTTCGCCGTCGAGTTGGACCGGCGCTGGGCCGACGCGGGGATCCGCGGCTATGCCGTGCACCCGGGCATCGTCATGGGCACGAACCTCGGGCCCTGGCTGGCCGAAGGCGAGAAGCGGACACCGTGGCTGAATGACGACGCGCTGCGGGCCATGGGACTGATCGACGAGTCCGGCCGGACGATCATCGACCCCCTGCGCGGGAAGAAGACGCCGCAGCAGGGCGCCGGCACCGGGGTGTTCGCCGCGACCAGCCCGCTGCTCGCCGACATCGGCGGGGTCTACCTGATGGACAACGACATCTCACCGCTGGGCACCCCGCAGCCCATCGACTTCGGCACCCACGACGACGTCCCGGCCGACGTCGTCCCCCATGCCCTCGACCCGGAGTCGGCCCGGCGACTCTGGGATCTGAGCGAGCGCCTGCTCCAGGGCTGACGACGGCCGCCGGCAGGTGGCTACTTGACCACGCGTCCGGTCGTCGGCCGGCCGTCCGAGGGCATGGCCATGCAGTAGACGGTCCTGTGGCGGGGCCAGTCATCCGGAGTGGGCCCAAACGCCCAAAGGCTGACTTTTCCTGCTTTGGACTCTTTGATCCGCAGTCTGGGCAGGCATCCGTTCTCCATGAGCCGGGTCATGTCCGCCGCCGGGTACGGCCCCTCGGGGAGGATGTACGTGGTGGCGAACTCGGCCGAGTGCGGCACGTCGCAGGGGACGACGGTCACGATGAACGTCTGGGGCAAGGGCTCGACGCAGTCGCCGGGACGTAACTCGGTGGCATGGAACTCCTGCGCACCGGGGACGGCGCTCTGCTGCGGTGGCGTCTCCGGGACGGGGGCCGGTGCCGCCTCGGCAGCCGTGGACGACGCCGACCGCGCCGATTCAGTCGCGCAGCCGGCGAGCGGGATGAGGAGGCATAAGGCCATCAGCGAGGTGCGAACCATGGCATACGAGGGTGGCGGCTTCAGATCACCTTGAGATCGCGAACGGGCCTCCAGCTGATGATCATCGGATCGGGGCGGTTGACACTTCAGATGAAAGTGGTCTATTACTTACATCTAGCGACAGAGAGCTGGCTGCGATGTTTCGCCAGTTCGTGGCCTCATAATAAAGCGGTCAACCGCTTCTATATCTGGCCGACTTCAGAGAAGGGTTCAGTGATGAGCAACACTCAGCAGGGCACCGACAGCGTCCGGGCTGCCGCGCAGCAGACGTTCAGGGACCACCTGGACCACCTGTCCTCCGGGCGGTTCGCCGAGTGGGTGGACCTGTTCGCCGAGGAGGGCGTGCTGGAGTTCCCCTACGCCCCGAAGGGCTACCCGGCCCAGGTCGCGGGCAAGCAGGACCTGCTCGTCCACCTGAAGAGCTTCTCCGAGAACTTCCGCGTGGAGTTCACCGACCTGCGCTTCCACGAGACCACCGACCCTTCGCTGGTCATCGCGGAGCTCAAGAGCGAGGGCGTCGCGCTGGAGACCGGCCGGCCCTACAACCAGACCTACATCTCCGTGGTCGAGACGAAGGACGGCAAGATCAGCCGGTACGTCGACTTCTGGAACCCCCAGGTGGCCGCCGAAGCCCTCGGCGGCGGAAACGACGACCTGGTCTCGGCGTTCAGCAACGACTGAAGAC
This sequence comes from Nonomuraea glycinis, assembly GCF_035920485.1. Classification (GTDB taxonomy): domain Bacteria; phylum Actinomycetota; class Actinomycetes; order Streptosporangiales; family Streptosporangiaceae; genus Nonomuraea; species Nonomuraea glycinis. Next base: position 2,723,030 of record NZ_CP109166.1, on the reverse strand, counting down.
GTCCGTCACCCGGCGAGGGCAGCGGACAGGCCGCTCCGAAACGGACCAGCGGTTTGACGCCTCTGTACGGAGATTGGTTGATTACTTCTATGGACACCAGGACACGACAGCGTTCCACCGCCGAAGAGCGCCGGGCCACGGTCATGCGCACGGCGATCAAGGCGTTCGCCGAGCGCGGCTACTACGGGACCTCGACGATGGACGTGGCCAAGGCCGCGGGCATCTCGCAGGGCTACCTGTACCGGCTGTTCAAGGACAAAGAAACGCTGTTCGCGGCCCTGGTGGACTACTGCTCGGACCGCCTTCGGGAGTCCGTGGCCGCCGCGGCGGCGTCGGCGCGGAGCACCGATCCGGAGGCGGTCCTACGGGCGCTGACCGCCTCGTACGACGAGGTCATCGCCGACCGGGACGTGCTGATGATCCTCATGCATGCCCAGGGCTGCGCGGGTGAGCCGGTCATCGGCGAGGCGGTGCGCAGCTGCTACGCCAGGCAGGTCGAGTACATCCGCGCCGTCTCCGGCGCCTCCGACGAGCAGATCCGCCGCTACTTCGCGGACGCCCTGCTCAGCAATGTCGTGGTGGCGATCGACGCCGCCGCCGTCGACGCGCCCTGGGCGCGCACGCTGCGGGCCTAGCAGCCGGTCCTTATGGGAGCAGTCAACCGCTTACTCTGGTCTCGGCGCGTGCAGTGCGGTCAACCTGGCCTTCGAGCAGGCGGAAGCCGCAGAATCCGGCGATCGCCACGGCCTACTCGGCGGTGTAACTCGCCGAGGCCGGGTCGCCGGCGGAGCGCCGGATGGCGGCGAGGCCGGCCAGGGCGCGTGCCTCCACGAACGGGTAGGCGCCGTGCGCGATCACCATGCACTGCTCGAACCAGTGGGCGGCGGCCGTCGTGTCGCCGAGCGCGAGGTACGCCTGTGCCGCGGTGGCCGCGGTCTGCGCCGTGGCCTTCCTGTCGTGGACCACGATCGCCATGTCGTGCGCGCGCCTGGCCAGCTCCAGCGCGGTGGCGGCGTCGCCGCGCTGCCGGTGCAACTGGCTCAGCTCGTCCAGGGTGGACAGCTCGCCGCGCAGGTTCGCCCCCTTGCGGTAGGCCGCGAGCACGTCGTCGAGCAGCTCGGCGGCGCGCGCCTCCGCACCGAGCTGACGTAAGGCGCTCGCCAGGTTGCCCCGGTTGGCCAGCGCCGACGTCTCCCTGCCGGTCGCGACGTTGATCTCCAGCGCCGCGGTGAACAGCTCGGCGGCGTCCTCCAACTCGCCCTGGCACAGCCGCAGCACCCCGAGCCCGTTGAGCGCGACCGCCCGTACGTGGCCGAGCCGGTCGTCCTCGGTCAGCTCCAGCGCCCGGTGCAGCCGCTCCTCCGCGTCGATGAGCTTGCCCTGCTCCAGATAGTGCCATCCGATGTGATGGGACAGGTACGCCGAGGCCGTCGTCCAGCCGGAGGCGGCCGCGAGCCGCTCGCCGGCCAGGCAGTCGGACAGCGCCTCCTCGTCCCGGCCGACCGACCACAGCGCCTGGCCGCGGTTGATCAGCATCGCGGTCCGCGCGATGTCGTCGCCGGCGCTGACGGCCGCGTCCAGACCCGCCTCCGCCGCGGGCAGCCAGCCGTCGATGTGCCGGCGGATCAGGAAGTAGCCGCGGAGCTGGTCGGTGATCCGCCAGGACAGCGCGCGGTCGGCGGACCCGGCCGTGTGCCTGACGACCGCGACCAACGCGGGCAGCTCGGCGTCCAGCCAGGCGAGCGCGTCGGCCTCGGTGGCGAAGATCGTGTCCCGCTCCGCATGCGTGTCGAGCCGTACGAGCTGCGGGTACACCCACTCCATCGCGGCCGTCACCGCCTCGGTGTACCAGGTGTACAGCCGGGAGCGCGCGCTCTCGCCCTCGGTGTCGTCGGCGAGCAGCCGCCGGGCGTACAGGCCCAGCAGGTCATGGAACCGGTAGCGGTCCGTCGCGTACTGCATGAGCATGTTCGCCTCGAGCAGGTCCTCCAGCACGCGGTCGACGTCGGTCGGCGGCATCGCCAGCAGGACACCGGTGGTGTCGGCGGCGAAGTCGTCACCGGGGTGCAGGCTGCACAGCCGGAACGCGCGCTGCGCCGCGGCGCTCAGGTCGGCGTAGCTGAGCTGGAAGCTGGTGAGCACGCTGGACTCACCGGTGGACAGCTCGCTGAGCCGGCGGTTGTCGTCGTGCAGTCGGCGGGTCAGGTCGCCGATGGCCCACGCCTGCCGGGTGGCCAGTCGCGCGCTCGCGATGCGCAGCGCGAGCGGCAGCCGCGCGCACGCCTCGGCGAGCGCGCCGGCCGCGTCGGGATCGGCGTCGATCCGGTGCGATCCCGCGGTCGCGGCGATCAGCGCGATCGACTCCTCCGGGCCGAGCGGTTCGAGGTGCACGACGCTCGCACCGGCGAGGCCGAGCACCCGGCGCCGGCTGGTCACGATCAAGTCGCTGCGGCCCGCTCCCGGCAGCAGCGGCCGGACCTGGTCGGCGTCATGCGCGTTGTCCAGCAGCACCAGCATCCGCCGGTCGGCGAGCTCGCTGCGGAACAGCGCGGCCGCCTCGGCCTCGTCGGTCCCGATCTGCCTGCCCGGCACGCCCAGCGCGCGCAGGAACCGGCCGAGCACCTGCATCGGCTCCGGCGCGGTCGCGGTGGCGCCGCGCAGGTCGGCGTACAGCTGACCGTCGGGGTACTCCGCGCGCAACCGGTGCGCGGCGGCGAGCGCGAGCGCGGTCTTACCGACTCCGGCGATGCCGTCGATCATGACGATGCGGGGCGCGCTCGGTCCGGGCTCCTGGCCCGTCCTGGCGAGCGCGGCCTCGATCCTGGCCATGTGATCCACTCTGCCGACGAAGTCCGGCGGCGCGGCGGGCGCCTGCTGGATCGAGGTCCGTCCCCTCTTCCGCCGGGCGCGCCCCTCCTGCTGCCGGAGCACCGCGAGCTGGGCGGAGCGCAGCCGCTCACCGGGATCGATGCCGAGCTGGTCGGCGAGCGCGGACCGGATCCGGTCGTAGGCCGCGAGCGCCTCCGCCTGCCGGCCGCTCGCGGCCAGGGTCAGGATCAGCTGGGCGTGCAGCGGCTCGTCCAGCTCGCGCCGGTGCGCCAGCTCCCGCAGCGGTTTCAGCGCCCGTTCCGGCCGGCCGAGGTCGCGCGCCAGGGCGGCGAACGTCTGGACGGTGGTGGCGTACTCGCCGGCTATCGCGGTGTAGAGCGGGCTCGACGCCGGCCCCTCCGCGTCGATCTCGCCGCGCCACAGCGCGACGGCCTCGGCGAGCCGGCTCAACGCCTCCTCAGGAGTGTCGTACGCCGCCCGCGCGGTGAGATCGCGGAACGTCAGCAGGTCCAGCTGAGCGGCGGTGACCGTGAGCCGGTAGCCGGACTGGCCGCCGAGCAGCACGCTGTCGGAGTTCAGCAGCCGCCGTAATCGGGCGACGTGCGTGTGCAGCAGGGCCACCGGGTTCTGGGTTTCGCCGTGCGGCCACAGGAGGCCGATGAGCTCGTCCTGGCCGACCGCCGTACCGGCGCCGAGCGCGAGCCGCGCGAGCAGCGTGCGTTGCAGGTCGGAGCCGAGGGGCGCCTGGATGTCGCCGTGCCAGACCTCGATCGGGCCGAGCACCCGGATGCGCAGCGGGCCGCCGCGGATCGGACCGGCCTCGGCGAGCTGTGCGCGGTGGGCCTCGGCGGCGGCGTGCAGGTGCTCGACGTCCGGCCCGCTCAGCCCGAGCGCGGTGGCGATGGCCTGGACCGACTCCCGCTTCGGGCTCCTCGTCCGGCCCTGCTCCAGATCGCGGATCGCGCCCGCGCTCATGCCCGCCCGGTCGGCGAGTTGCCGTTGCGTCACTCCGGCGCGGCGGCGATGGGCTCGAAGCAGCCCGCCGAAGCTTGTCTCCGTCACTCGTGCCTGCACCGAGTGATCAGACTGGTGATCCACGACCTTCGGGGCACTGCCCGATCTTAGGTCAGGAAGACGCCAAGGCCCAGAGTGCCGGCAGGAGCACTCTGAGCCCGAGTTCTGTGGATGTGGCGCCGGCCTACTCAGATGCCTGGGCGCCCAGGAGCGACGTCATCCGCTGGGGACGGTCGCGACACCGAGGATACGGAAGGCCGCGACGCGGACGTTGCGGAGGCTGCCTTCGGGATGGACCGAGACCTTGGTGCCCGGTTCGAGCGCGTCGAGGACATTGCCGTCTCCTTCCCAGAAGGAGACGTGGCCGACGGCTTCGTCGGTCGTCTTGTAGAAGATCAGGTCGCCGACCTTCAGGTCCGCGTAGTCGACCGACTTGGCGTAGAACTTCGACGGGGACTGGTGGTCGTTGGCCCATCTCCACATGTCGACGGCACGGCGGACCGGCCAGCCGGGGAAGTTGCCGATCGGGTTGTAGGAGGTGTAGACCAGCCCCGAGCAGTCGAGGCCCGGGCGCTCCGGGGTGCCCTCGCCGCCGAGGACGTAGTCCACGCCCCGCTTGGCCATGGCGTTCTTGTGGCCGATCATGCTCCAGTTGTAGATCTCCCGCACCTCGGTGCAGTTGGTCCCCTGCGCGGTGGTCCCGTTCTGGACCTGCACCCTGAGGTGGTTGATGTTGGGGATGGAGGTGGGGTTCCAGTCGGACTTGAGGCCCACGTCATGGGTGCCGTTGCCGCTGTTGAGGGTGAAGAAGGTGTCGCCGCCGGGGAACTGGAAGGGCGCCGCGTCGTGGCCGGCGTCGTGGGCCTGGATCCGCAGCACCGGAGAGTAGTCGCTCGCCGTGCCGGTGTCGTCGACCCGCCAGCGGACGGTCACCTTGTCCCCGGCTTTCCAGTCGACCTGGATGAAGGCCCTGGCACCCGGGCATTCGACGGTGAGCGTGCCGCTCGGGTTGCTCAGGCCGTCGGCGGACGCGGGCGGCGCGGACGCGAAGACGGCACTGGAGACCGCGACGGCGAAGGTCACGAGCGACGTCATGATTCTGGGCTTCACGTGCTTCCTTTCCTGGCGGAGATGCCCTGCACCGTGGATCCCCGGTACGGGTCAGGTGCGGCTTGGTGAGAACGTTAGGAAGAGCCGCTGGCACGGCGCTGTCCGTACTCCGCCCGTACCGCCGCAGTACGCCACCCGTACCGGGCACGCGTCCGGCAGGGGGAAAAGGGACCGGTTCTCAGTTCGTCACGGTCACCTTGCGCTCGGGGTCGGACCGCCCGGCGTTGTAGCTGTCCTGCTTACGGAAGATCGCCCGTCGCCCTCCCGACGCCTGGGCGCGTTCCTTGATCGTGTATCCCCCGTTGCGGTCGGTCGTGTCGCCGGCCTGATTCGCGCCGTTCACCTGCAGCGTCACCGCGCGACCGCTGCCGAGTTTGCGCCAGCTGGTGCCGGACCAGAAATGGACGGTGCCGCCGTGCCTGACCGTCTTTCCTCTCCGCACCTTCGCCGGGTTCCGGCCGTGGGTCAGCTTGACGTCGCCCTCGGTGTGCGGGGCCGTCGAGGCGACCTCAGGGCCCCGGAAGGCGAGAAAGGCAGCGGTCCCCGGGAATTCCGCTCGCCAGAGTCCCGATTCCACCGCGGTGGCGGTGGCGGCGAAAAAGCCGCCTTCGCCGGTCTTCGTCTCTGTGATGACCCGCCAGGCGAATTCGTCCTCGGCCCGGAAGGACAGCAGGATGAGCTGCCCGTCGGGCAGTCCTGTCCACTCGTCCCGTCCGGCCGATCGTTCCAGCCGGCCGCCGAACGACAGCGGCTCGCCGGGCTCGACGGGCTCGGGTTGGACGGTGAAGTCCCGGATGCGGGTCTCGACGGTCTCGGCGCGGTCGGTGACGTCGAAGGCGGTCTCGGCGGTGTCGTCCTCGACCCGGACGCCGGCCCGCCACCTCCCGGCGCCGGCGTCGATCGTGGTCTCGGCCCGCCACTCCTGCTGGAAGACGCTCTCGCCCACCCGGGCGAACCTCAGCCTGAGGGCCTCACCGCCGGGGCCGTAGAGGACGCCGGTGACGGTGCTCCTGGGGCCGGTCTGGCTGGTCACGACGGTGATCGTGCAGGGCTCGCCGAGGAGCGCCGTGGGCGGGTCCACCTCGATGGACTCGATCTGGGCGTAGTAGCCGTCTCTCCGGAGCAGCCGGTCAAGGAACCTCATGGCTCAGCAGACCTCTCTGAACGGGATCTCGGGGATGTACCTCTGCCACGCCGCCCGGTCGAGCGACGCATGGGTACGCGCGCAGACCGCGTGCACGGCCGGCCCGGGGTCGATGGGGTAGGACTGGACGGTGCCGTCCGCGCCCACGCTGCGCAGCCAGTGGCCGTCATCGGTGTAGGCCAGGGCGAGAACCTCGTCGACGTGCGCCCGGTAGGAGTCGCCGACGGGGACCAGGCGGCCGGTGTCCCACAGGCGCACCGCGCCACCGGCGCCGCCCGTCGCCAGCAGGTTCCCTCCGGGGTCGAAGGCCAGCGCGACGACGCTGTCGAACTCGGCGGGATCCGGCCACAGCCGGCCCTGGGACGTGCCACCGGAGGCGTTCCACAGATCGACGCCGAACTGGTGGAACCCGGTGGCGACCCGGGACCCCGCGTACGCGATGGACCGGACCCCGTCGCGGCTGCCGCCGAAGGGCTTGTCCACGACGGCGTCGCCGCGCAGGTCCACCAGGGCACTGTCCAGGCCCCCGATGGCCAGGGCGCCGCCGTCAGGGCGGAAGGCCATGGCCCGGTCGCCGTCGCCGGGCAGGGTGCGGAGCCGGGTCCGGCTCGCGACGTCCCACAACTCGGCCGGCCCCTCGTCGGGCGAGGCGGCGAGCGTGCGCCCGTCGGGGCTGAACACCAGGCCGTCCACCGAGTCGCCGTGGGCCAGGCGCACGGTCGCGGCGGCGGCGCGGCGGCCGACGTCCCACAACGTCACCTGCCGCGAGTGGGCGGCACCGGCCGCCAGCCACCGGCCGTCCGGGCTGAAGGCCAGCACGGACGAGGAAGGCCCGCCGCGCAGCGGGCCGAGCGCCCGCCGGCGGGCCACGTCCCACAGCACCAGCCCGCCCTCGCCCTCGACGGCGGCGATCCGCGCGCCCGGCCCGAACGCCGCCCCCGCCACGGCCCGGGCCACCTTCAGCGGTCGCAGGTCGTACCCCAGGTCCAGGGTGACCACGGACCCGCGCCCGGTCAGGTAGACGATCCTGGTGCGGTCGCGGCTGAGCCGCGCCAAGGGCTTGCTCATCGTGTCGGCCAGCTTGTACGACAGCAGGGGAGCGGTGCCGGGCACTTCCCATACGCCCAGGCTGGCCCGGTCCGAGGCCACCAGCATCGTGCCGTCCCGGCTGTAGGACATCCAGCGCGCCGTCATCCCCTCGGCCTGGAGCCCCGGCCGGAACCGGCCCGCGGCCAGGTCCCAGACGCGCACCGCGCCGTCCACGCTCAGCGAGACGGTGCCCGCCGGGCCGAAGGCCACCCCGTCGGCCCGCCCGCCGTTCGGCTCACGCAGGCGCCGCCGGGCCCGTAAGTCCCAGAGCTGGTAACGGCGGTCGCTGGACACCAGCGCCGCCAGCCGGCCGTCCGGGGAGATCACCACGTTGTCCGCCAGGTCGTCGCGCACCCGGACCAGCGGCTTGCCGCCGGCGGCGGGCCAGACCCCGACGAGGTCTCCGGTGTTCACGCCCAGCAGCCGGTCGTCGGCGCTGAACACCAGGTCGATCGCCTGCTGCCGGAGGAGTTCGGTGGTGCGCCCGGTGGCCAGGTCGAGCACCCGGACGCCGTCGGCCCCGCTCACCGCCACCCGGCTCCGGTCATGGCTCAGCGCGATCGTCCGTACCCCCTGACCGAGGCCGCCGAGGTCGCGCAGCACGGCGCCGGTGGCCAGGTCCCGCAGCACGAGCCGGCCCTTGTCGGCCACGGCCTCGGCCTCGCCGTCGGCGCTCAGGTCGAACACCGCGTCGGCGCTGGTCAGAGGCGGTGACACCACGCTCACCTCCTTCTGCGCGAGCGAGCTGTACAGAGCCGCTCTCCCCTCGTCCACCGGCGAGACGCGCCAGGCGGCGACGCTCAGCGACCTCGCGAGCTCCGGCTGGGACGTGCGCAGCTCCTCCGCCAGCACGGCCGTCCTGCGGGCGATGGCCGTGTCACGTTCCCGCACGGCCGCGACCCGTTGATCGACGGCGACGCCCGCGGCGGCGACCGCCACGGCGAGCAGGACGGCCAGCACCGTGCTGACCTGACGGCGGCGGCGGGCGCGGACCCGGCTCAGGGCCAGTCCGGCGGCGAGGAAGGCGTTCTCGACCAGGTTCAGCGTGGCGTGGTGGCGGCCGGTCGCGGCCCAGCTGAGCGCCGCCTCCAGGGCGGTGCCCTGGTAGAGGTCGACCGGGCGGCGGCCGTGCTCGTCCCAGCGCTGCGCGGCCTCGCCCAACCGGCGATGGATCAGCAGTCCGTCGCGGTCGGCGTCGATCCACTCCCGCATCCGCGGCCAGGCCCGCAGGAGCGCGGCGTTGGCGAGCGACAGCGTGTCGCCGTCGCGCGCGACCAGCTCGGCGCGGGCGAAGCCGGCCAGCACCCGGTCCGCGTCCGCCGGGGAGATGACGCCGTCCTCCAGCTCCTCCGTGCGCACCTTCCTGAGCATGTCCTCCGCACCCTCGCCGGGCATGACCATCCGGAGCATGATCTGCGGCACCAGCGCCTGATCCTCCGAACGCAGCCGCTGGTAGATCCCCTCGGCGACCGACTCCAGCGGGGGCGGCGTCAGCTCGGCGGGCGGGCGTACCGACCCGGCCGCCCGGCTGCCCTCGGCCAGCAGCGCCTGTACCTCGGCGAGCTCGCCGAGCTCGCCGAGGTCGCCGACCAGGCCGAGCAGGAGCGCGCGGGCGGTCGGCCGGGCCTCGGGATCCTTCGCCATGGTCGCGGCCACGAGCGAGCGGAGCGGCTCCTCCAGCATCGACACGTCGGGGTCGGCGGCGAGGATCTGCTGGAACAGCGCCGCCAGGTTCTCGCCGGTGAACGGATCGTGTCCGGTCGCCGCGAACAGCATGACCGCTCCCCACGCCCACACGTCCACCGGCGGGCCCGCGCGCATGCCGACGACGCTCTCCGGCGCCATGAACGCGGGCGTGCCGGCCCCCTGACCTGTGGGCGTGAGCGACATCTCGGAGGTCCTGGCGATGCCGAAGTCGATCACGCGCGGGCCGTCGGGGCCGATGAGGACGTTGTCCGGTTTGAGGTCCCGGTGGATCACGCCGGCCTCATGGATCGCGGTCAGGGCGGTAGCGATCCCGGTGGCCAGCCGGTAGAGCTCGTCCGCCCCGTACGGGCCGCCGGTCTTGACGGCGCGGCGCAGGCTGGGGCCGCCGACGTACTCGCTGACGATGAACGGCCGGGCCGCGTCGAGCTCGACCGCCAGCACCCGCGCGGTGCAGAACGGGGAGACGCTGCGCGTCGCGGCGACCTCCTTGGCGAACCTGCGCCGCAGCTCAGCGCCCGCCCCCGGGTGCAGCACCTTGATCGCCACCCGCTGCCCGCTCGGGCCGTACCCCTCGTAGACGACGCCCTGGCCGCCCTCCCCGAGCCGCCCGGCGAGCCAGAACTCGCCGAGCTGACGCGGATCCCCCGCCAGGAGCGCCGATGACATGCTTCGATGGTGCGACGCTCCGCCGCGCACGCCAAGAGCCCAGGCGCCACCCGTCCGGGAGGGGCGCCGGCTAATCCACCTCCACCGCGGCCTCGGCGAACTGGGCGGAGTACAACGCGGCGTAGGCGCCGCCCGCGGCCAGCAGCGACTCGTGCGTGCCCTGCTCGACGATCCGCCCGTCCTCCATGACCAGGATCAGGCCGGCGTCGCGGATCGTGGACAGCCGGTGCGCGATGACGAAGCTGGTACGCCCCTCGCGCAGCGAGCTCATCGCCTGCTGGATGAGCACCTCGGTCCGGGTGTCGACCGAGCTGGTCGCCTCGTCCAGGATCAGGATCGCCGGCTCGGACAGGAACGCGCGGGCGATCGTGATCAGCTGCTTCTCGCCCGCGCTGACCGTCGCGCCCTCCTCGTCGATCACCGTGTCGTAGCCGTCGGGCAGCGTGTGCGCGATGCGGTCCACGTGGGCGGCCTCGGCGGCGGCCTCGATCCGGTCGAGCGTGGCGCCTTCCGCGCCGTAGCCGATGTTCTCCGCGATCGTGCCGCCGAACAGCCAGGTGTCCTGCAGCACCATGCCGAGGTTGGCGCGCAGCTCCTCCCTGGACATCTCGGCGATGTCGACGCCGTCGAGCGTGATGCGGCCGCCGGTCACCTCGTAGAAGCGCATGATGAGGTTGACCAGCGTCGTCTTGCCCGCTCCCGTGGGGCCGACGATGGCCACGGTCTGGCCGGGCTCCACGGTCAGCGACAGGTTCTCGATCAGCGGCCGGTCCGGCGCGTAGCGGAAGGACACGTTCTCGAACGCCACCCGGCCCCTGACCTGGGCCGGCCGCGCGGGCTCGGCGGGCTCGCCCGACTGCTCCGGAGCCTCCAGCAGCTCGAAGACCCGCTCGGCCGAGGCGACGCCCGACTGCACCAGGTTCGCCATCCCGGCCACCTGGGTCAGCGGCTGGCTGAACTGGCGTGAGTATTGGATGAAGGCCTGCACGTCGCCCAGCGAGATCGAGCCCGAGGCCACCTTGAACCCGCCCACCACGGCGACCAGCACATAGTTGAGGTTGCCGATGAACATCATGGCCGGCTGGATGAGACCGGAGATGAACTGGGCGCGGAAGCTGGAGGCGAACAGGGCCTCGTTGTGCTCGGCGAAGGTCACGGCGGCCTCCTCCTGCCTGCCGAACACCTTGACCAGCGTGTGCCCGCCGTACATCTCCTCGATGTGGCCGTTGAGCTTGCCCGTCGACGACCACTGCTCGATGAACTGCGGCTGCGACCGCTTGCCGATGATCGCGGTGACGTAGACCGACAGCGGCACCGTGATCAGCGCGATGAGCGCCAGGAGCGGCGAGATCCAGAACATCATCGCCAGCACGCCCACGACCGTCAGCAGCGACGTGATGAGCTGGCTCATCGTCTGTTGCAGCGTCTGCGCGATGTTGTCGGTGTCGTTGGTGGCGCGGCTGAGGATCTCACCGCGCGACTGGCTGTCGAAGTAGCTCAGCGGCAGCCGCGCCAGCTTGGCCTCGATCCGCTCGCGCAGCCGGAACGCCGCCCGCTGCACGATGGTCGTGGTCAGCCGGAACTGCACGATCCCGAGCAGCGCCGCGAGCAGGTAGATGGCCAGCACCCAGCCCAGCACCTGGGCCAGCGCGGTGAAGTCGATGCCGCGGCCGGGCACCACGCTCATCGACGACACCATGTCGGCGAACGTGCTCTGGCCGTCGGCGCGCAGCCCCGCCACGGCCTGCTCCTTGGTGCTCCCCGCGGGTAACTGGGCCCCGATGATGCCGGAGAAGATCAGGTCCGTGCCGTAGCCGAGGATCTTGGGGCCCGTCACGCTCAGCGCGACGCTGACCGTACCGAAGGCGAGGACGACGATCAGGAGCGCGCGCTCGGGGCGCAGCAGGCGCAGCAGGCGGCGGAGTGAGCCGCCGAAGTCGAGCGCCTTCTCGGCGGGTCCGGACATCATCGCGCCCGGGCCGAAGCCGCCGGGCGGGCGGCGCGGCGGCGCCTGGGTGCTCATGAGCCCTCCGTTGCCGGTCTCGTGACCTGGTTGATGACCTCGACAGGCGCGCTCATGCCGCGGCCTCCTGTTCGGTGAGCTGGGACAGCACGATCTCGCGATAGGTCGGGCAGGTGGTCATGAGCTCGGTGTGGGTGCCGGTGCCGACCACGCGGCCGGCGTCGAGGACGAGGATGCGGTCGGCGTCGCGGATGGTGTTGACCCGCTGGGCCACGATGACGAGCGTGGCGTCGGTGATCTCCGCGGCCAGTGCGGCGCGCAGCCGGGCGTCGGTGGCGTAGTCGAGGGCGGAGAAGGAGTCGTCGAACAGGTAGATCTCGGGGCGGTGCACCAGGGTCCTGGCGATGGCCAGGCGTTGGCGCTGACCACCGGAGACGTTCGTGCCGCCCTGGGAGATCGGCTCCTCCAGCCCGCCGGGCATCGCCTCGACGAACTCACGGGCCTGGGCCACCTCCAGCGCCTGCCACAGCTCCTCGTCGGTCGCGTCCGGCCTGCCGTACCTCAGGTTGGAGGCGACGGTGCCGGAGAAGAGGTAGGGCGACTGCGGGACCAGGCCGACCGCCCGGGACAGCGTGGCCGGATCGAGGTCGCGCACGTTGACGCCGTCGACCAGCACCTCGCCCTCGGTCGCGTCGAACAGGCGGGGGACGAGGTTGAGCAGCGTCGTCTTGCCGCTGCCGGTGCTGCCGATGATCGCGGTGGTACGGCCGGGCCGCGCCACCAGGCTCACGTCGCACAACACCGGCTCCTCGGCGCCCGGGTAACGGAAGTCCACCGACCGCAACTCCAGCTCGCCGAGATGTCGATCCGGGGTGACCGGGTCCGCCGGCGGGTGGACGGTCGGCTCGGCGCCGAGCACCTCCTCGATGCGCTCGGCGCAGACCTCGGCCCGCGGGATCATCATGAACATGAACATCGCCATCATCACCGACATGAGAATCTGCATCAGGTAGGAGATGACCGCGGTCAGCGCGCCCACCTGCATGGACCCGTCGGCGATGCGATGGCCGCCGAACCACACCACGGCGACGCTGGACACGTTCACCACCAGCATGACCGAGGGGAACATCAGCGCCATCAGCCGCCCGACCCGCAGCGACACGTCGGTCAGCTGCTCGTTGGCCTCGCCGAAGCGCTCCCGCTCGTGCTTGTCGCGAACGAAGGCCCTGATCACCCGGATGCCGGTGATCTGCTCGCGGAGCACCTGGTTGATCCGGTCGATGCGCTCCTGCATCATGCGGAAGTGCGGGCGCATCCGCATCACGATCAGCCCCACGATGACGACCATCACGGGCAGCACGACGAGCAGCAGCGACGACAGCGCCGCGTCCTGGCGCAGCGCCAGCACGATGCCGCCGACGCACATGATCGGCGCGGCCACCATCATCGTGAACGTCATCAGCACGAGCAGCTGGACCTGCTGCACGTCATTGGTGGTCCGGGTGATCAGGGACGGCGCGCCGAACCGGTTGACCTCCTGGGCGGAGAAGTCCTGCACCCGGTGGAAGACCGCGGCCCGCAGGTCCCTGCCCAGCGCCATCGAGATCAGGGCGGCGTAGTACACGGCCACGAACGAGCAGGCGATCTGGACGAGCGTCACACCGAGCATCACCAGCCCGAGGCGCGCGATGTAACCGGTGTCGCCCTTGACGACGCCGTCGTCGATGATGTCGGCGTTCAGTGTGGGGAGATAGAGCGTGGCCAGCGTCTGGACGAACTGGAAGAGGACGACGAGCGCGATCTCTTTCCCGTACGGCCTGAGCTGGACCCGCAGGAGGCGGAGCAGCATCAGCGGAGGCTTTCTGTCGGAGGGGTGGAGGAGGGGCGCACGAGCAGCCCGTCGAGCAGCACGGAGACGATCTCCTCGTCGTCCATGTCGCCGAACTCGCCGGCCTGGCAGAAGCTACGGTCCACGCTCACCGTGATCAGCATGAGCAGCAGCTGCGCCGTGGCCTCGGGAGAGCGGCGCAGCCGGTCGCGATCGGGCTTGACCAGGAGGGCGATCCCGGCCGCCAGGTGACGCCGGCCGTCCATCATCCGCTCGCGGAACTCGGCGTCATCGGCCATCAGCTCTCTGGGCGCGGCGATGAGGTTGGCGTTGGCGCTCATCCCCGTCCGCAACATCGTGACCGCCTCGCGCAGCCGCGCGCGCAGCCCGCCCCGCAGGTCGATGGCCGCCAGCGCGTCCACCACCGGCTGCGGGTCGAACGCGCTCATCAGTGCCGCCCGCAGCAACGAGGCCTTGTCGGGGAAAACACCGAAAATCGTCCCCTCGGCCACGCCCGCGGCCTCGGCGATCTGGCGAGTGCTCACCGCGGTGCCGCACTCGCGCATCAGGGGGAGCGTGGCGGCGATGAGTGCGGCCCGGCGGTCTTGCGGGGCCATGGCCGGCACCCGTCGCCTTCTTGTCACGCGGGACACCCTAATGAGCGAGCACTCACTCGTTCAAATGGTTTTTGCCCGCCCGGTGCGGCGCGGCCCGGTCAGGGTGTCGTCCCGCCTGTGGGATGGCCTTGGCCAGGGGGTGTCTCCCGCAGTGGGATGGCCTCGGGGTCAGTTCCTCCGCAGTGTCTGGGAGATCCTGTGGCCGGGGTCGCGTGGGTCCGCCGAGCTCACCTCCAGGGTGTCGCCGTCCGCGCTGAGGGTGAACGTGGCCGCGCCCCACTCGAAGTCGCAGTTCTGGCCGCCGGAGCCGTAGATCCAGCGGATCTCGCCCGTGTAGGTCGGTGACTTCCCGGACAGGTGCACCTCCGCGCCGCCCATGGGGAAGGTGCAGCCGGAGTTGGGCTCCACCCAGTCGGACCCGTACCGGGTGCCCTCGTAGGAACCGCCGCCCAGGTCCTGGAAGTCCAGGTATCCGTTCCACCTGCCGGACAGGTCGGGCGGCGGCTTCGGGGTGACGGTCAGCTGGGTCCTCGCGGTCCGGTCGCCGGTCCGGCCCGTGACGGTCAGGGAGAACGTGCCCGGTTCGGCGGGTGCGTCGCCGCGCAGCGTCACCTCGCCGCCTCCGCCGGCGACGGCCGTGGCGACGGAAGCGGTCCCGAGCGTGAGCCGTACGGTCTCGTCCGCGTCGAATCCCGTCGCGACCACCTCGAACGCCGCCTCTGCCACCACCGACGACGGCGCGCGGGTGAACCGGATCTCGGGTGCGGGGCGCTCCCGTACGGTGAGCGTGGCACCGGCGCGCCGGCCGGGGGTCCTTCCCTGGGCGGTGATGGTGTACTGACCGGCCGCGAGGTCGGCGGGGACGGCGTCAGGCAGCACCGCGACGCCCTTGCCGTCGGCGGTGCGGACGCCGAGTTCGCCGCCGCCGCCCGGCCCGGCCCAGGAGAACGTGACCTCCTCGCCGGGCTCGAACCGCGTGGCGCGGGCGTCGACCGAGCCACCGCTGTCGATGCTGCCGTCCGAGAGGGTCAGCCGGGGGATCGTGGGACGCGGCGTTGTGACCGGGTCGCGCCCCGGGTCTTGCGGGGTGCCCGGCCCCTGGTCCCGGGTGGTGCCCGGTCCTTGGTCTCGGGTGGTGCCCGGTCCTTGGTCTCGGGTGGTGCCCGGTCCTTGGTCTCGGGTGGTGTCCGGCCCTGGGTCGAGCTGGTTCGGGCGGAAGGTGTCGGTCGGCGGGCGGCCGGTGACGGAGGGTTGCGGCTGAGCCGCGAGTGGGGTGATGACCGTGGCCGGCGGTTCGGCGGTGACGGGGCCGGTGAGGCGGACGCCGATGACGGCGACCGCCGTCACCGCCATGGTGGTGGCGACCGCGATCGCCATGGTCTGCGCGCTGAAGACGGATCCGCCCTTGCCCAGGGACGCGAGCGCCCCGGCGGCGCCGATCCCGCCCCCGCCGAGCCCCAGCAGCAGGCCGAGGGCGCGCTTGCGTGCCTTCTCCTCGTCCTCGAAGTAAGCCACGTCGTCGTCCGCGCCGGCGTTCCTCGCCGCGGTCAGGCCGAGGGCGAGAACCTGGCCCCAGGCGCCCCAGCGCAGGGAGTGGCCGAGCAGCGGCGCCGCGGCCCGCGCCAGGGCCCGCGCGGGATCGTGCGCCTCCGCCCGCACCGCCTCCCGCAGCACGGCGACGACGACGGCGGCGCTCGCCGCCACCTCGGCGCGGGCAGCCGCCCGGACCCAGACGGCGAGCCGGGTGGCGTAACCGGCCACGTCCTGCCTGCCGCGCGGGACGGACATGCCGCGCGGGACGGACACGCCGCCCGTGCTTCGCGGGACGGGCGTGCCATCCGTGCCGCGTGGGACGGACTTACCACCTGTGCCACGCGGCACGGACGTGCCGTTCGACAGGGTGTGGGCGGGGCCGGCGGGTTCGGCCAGGCGCAGCCGCCGTAGCTTGGCGAGCGCGGCGTCCGCCGCGTCCGTGGAGGGGAGGGCGGCCAGGGCGGCGAGCGCCGGTACGGAGACCGGCACGCCGGGAAAGGCGGCCAGCGCACGGGCCGCCGCCGACGCGTCGCCGTCCAGGGACGCGACCAGGGCGCGGGCGGCGGTGTCCGGATCGGCCGCCACGGACAGCACCCCGGACGCGCGCATCAGGGCGGCCGTCTGGAGGAGCGTCCTCGGGTGGCCGTTCGCGGCCCGGCACAGCTCCCCGATGGCGGCGGCCTCCTGCCCGGTCACGGCGCCGGCCGGGTCCGAGGCGGTGCCGGCCGCCTCGGCCGTGGTCAGGGCGATGGCGTCGGCCTCCGCCAGCCCGCTGAGCGAAAGGACGTGGGCCTCCGCGCCCAGGAGCCGCCGGGTCGAGGACAGGAGCAGGCCGACGCCGGGGATGGCGTCGAGCAGTTTCTCCAGCGACTCGGCCGAGCCCTCGTAGCCGTCGATCACGACGAGCGCCTGTACCTTGCCCATCAGCTGGCGCAGCCGCTTGGGCGGCGGCAGGTAGCCGGGACTGTCGTAGCAGGCCTCGAACAGCTCCTGGACGATGTCCTCGCTCTCCAGCCCGGCGGCCGACAGGTACACGACGTCCTCGCCGGCGTCCGCCGCCTCGCGGGCGATCCGGCTCAGTACGGCTGACTTGCCGATGCCCGGCGGCCCGTAGACCAGCACGGGCGCGCCGCGCTCGGCGAGCCGGCCGCGGATCCGCGCCAGGTCGAGGTCCCGGCCGATGAGGTTCCCGGTGCTCTGCGGCAGCCGGCGTGGGTCGGGACGCTCCCGCCTGCGCACCGGGATCGGGCCGCCCTCGCGCTCGGCGAGGACCGTACGCTCCTCGATATAAGTGATGGTGGTGTTCGCCGATGAACAGGGCACCGTTGTTGTCGCCGCCGACGCTCACCTGGATGTTTCGCGTTACCACTTCTCCTCCGATTCCCCACGAGCTGCGGCGGCCGGCGTCATGGCCTCTCCGATCGGCCCATACGGGTGATGTTGTGATCGCCGATGATGAGATTGCCGTTGTTGTGGCCGCCGATTCGCACGTTCGTCGCGCCCGGGGCGCCGTCCTGGAGTTCGCGGAGCAGGCCCGTGATCTCGCCCGCGCACTCCGGCCGCCTCGTCAGCAGCTCGACGATCCGCCCCTGCCAGTGGCCCGCCATGACAGCCGCGGGGATCGCGCTGTCGCGCAGGGCCTGGCCGAACCGCTCCAGCTCCGCCTCCTCCGCCTTCACCCGCGCCGGATCGCCGCCGCCCATGATCCGGGCGATCCTGGCCCGCACCCCCGTCCAGCCGTCCGAGACCACCGCCTGCACCAGGGCCTCTGCCGCCGCCCCGGCGAGGGTCAGCAACTCGACGTCCATCGCCACCCGCCTTCTTCGCGCTCTACCCAGCGATATATGACCGCTTTTAATTGACATTTCTGGATAACTCCGGACGATTGCCTTATATCCGCGCTCCTATTCACCGGCGGAGCCTCGCGACGCCCTCGCACGACCGCGTTCCGTAAGCCCGCCTATACGCCTTCATGCCGAAATTCAACATCGCGCCCAGCGTTCGGCGCAGCGGCGGCGAATGACCCGTACAACTCCGTACAGGGCTTATGGGCATGGGCGGCGGCGTCACCTCCGAGAGGACCTCAGGGGCCGCTCGATGCGACAGCTCGGCGATCCGGCAAAATGCCTCCTAATCGCCATAAAGGAGACGCCAACGCATGAATACGCCACCATCGCCGGCTGGAGTGGAGCGGACCGACGGATCGTCCGTCCAGATCGGCGTCCTCGTACCGCTGACCCGGCCCGGCTGGGTCGAGGCCGGCCGGCATCTGCTCGCTGGACTGGAGCTGGCCGTTCGCGAGGCCAATGACGCCGGTGGGATCGCCGGAAAGCCGCTCGAACTGGTGGTGCGAGACACCGCGGCCGACCCGCAGCGGGCGGCGGCGGCTGTGGACGAACTGGCTCGCCTGGGCGTGGCCGCCTTGGCGGGGGAGTATCACAGCGTCGTCGCTCGCGCCGCCGCAGCCAGGGCCGACGCCCTCGGCCTGCCGTTCCTCTGCTCGTCAGCGGTTCTCGACGCGCTCACCGAGCAGCCGACCGCATACGTCGCGCGCCTTGCCCCGGCGCAGTCCCATGGCTGGCGGATCTACGCGGACTACCTCCTCGGCGCGGGCCACCGCCGCATCGCCGTGGCCGCCCAGCCGAGCCTCTACTGGGCGTCCGGGGTGCGCATCCTGCGGGACCACCTCGCTCCGCGCGGTGGCACCGTCACCGAACTCGACCTGGGCGCGCTCGCTCCCACGGCCGTGTGCGACGAACTCGTCGGCGCTCGCGCGACAGTCCTCCTTCTCCTGGCCGGCCACCCGGAGCCGGCAGTGTCGATCGTCAAGTCCGTCCGCCGCGACCGGCGCCTCGCCGAGATCATGATCGGTGCCCCGGCCGGGCAGCCGGAGTTCGCCACCTGGGCGACGTCGCTGGGCGACGACGGCGCCGGGATCCCGTTCCTGCGCTACCTGCCCGAGCGCCTCGGCCCGCTCGGCGCCCGGGTCGAGACGGCCCTGCGCGAGCGACTGGCCGAAGCGCCCTCCTTCGTCGCCTTCGAGGGCTACGACACCATCACCGTCCTCGCCGACATGCTGCGTTCGTACGGCACGGACCGGGCGAGCATCACCGAATCCTGGCCGCGCGTATCGGTCGAAGGCACCCGCGGGCAGATCCGGTTCTCCCGTACGCCTGGCATCAACGTGTGGCAATGGGCCTGGGCACCGGTCCAGGTCGTTGATCGAGATCCGGCGCGACCCGACCGCCTGCGCATCCTGCACACCGGCTGAGAGCACTGCTGCCGGCGCGGAGCCCGTGGTGAATTCGCCGGAAAAAGATGGAACTCAATGGCGGCTGCCGTGATCGGCGTCACATGCTGTCACAACGCTCGACCGTGCGGTGTCTTGAGGCCGAACCCTGGAAACGAAGGAGAACCTCATGAACCTCGCGCTGTGGACGGCTGCCGCTCTGCTGGCCGTGGTCGCCCTGACCGGTGGCATCACCAAGACGTTCGTCTCCAAGGACACCCTGGCCGCGTTTCATGGCGGAGGGTGGACCGGGGACGTGGGCGTCGGTTTCGTCAAGACGCTAGGCGTCCTTGAGCTCCTGGCCGCGTTGGGCCTGATCCTGCCCGCCGCCCTCGCCGTCGCACCGGTTCTCGTGCCGGTGACCGCCGTCTGCTGGGTCGTGCTGATGATTGGCGCGATGATCACCCACGGGCGCCGCGGGGAGTTCGCGCTGGCCGGGCTGAACCTGATCTATCTCGCGCTCGCGGCGTTCATCGCCTGGGGCCGCTTCGGCCCCTGGGCCTTCACCGCCTGACCGGCCGTCCCGCATGCCCGCGCCAAACGCTCCGCCCGACCCCGCTGTCACCCGAGGCAGAGCGAAGACGAAGGAGACATCATGGTGAGGAACACCGATGTGGTGGTGCCCGGCGGCGTCATGGCGGCCGGGAGAAGGGGCGGGAAATGAGCGACCACGCCACCGAGGTTTTCGTCGCCTACCGCAACCTGCTGTTCACCGTCGCGTACGAGATGCTCGGCTCGGCGGCCGACGCCGAGGACGTCCTGCAGGAGACCTGGCTGCGGTGGGTCAAGGTCGACCTCGGGCAGGTGCGCGACCAGCGCGCCTACCTGGTCCGGGTCACGACCAGGCAGGCGCTCAACCGGCTGCGCACCATGAGGCGGCGCAAGGAGGCGTATGTCGGTCCTTGGTTGCCCGAGCCGCTGCTCACCGCGCCGGACGTGGCCGAGGACGCCGAGCTCGCCGAGAGTGTGTCGATGGCGCTGATGCTGGTCCTGGAGACGCTGTCGCCGACCGAGCGCGCCGTCTTCGTGCTGCGCGAGGCCTTCGACGTCGGCTACGACGAGATCGCCGCCGCCGTCGGCAAGAGCCCCGCGGCCGTCCGCCAGATCGCGCACCGCGCCCGCCGGCACGTCGATGCCCGCCGCCCTCGCCAGGTGGCCTCCCCGAGCCAGACCCGGGCGGCTCTGGAATCGTTCCACCGCGCGATCGAGACCAGGGACCTGCAGGGCCTGCTTGACGTACTCGCTCCGGAAGTCGTCCTCATCGGCGACGGCGGCGGGGTCAAGCAGGCCGTGCAGCGGCCGGTCACCGGCGCCGAGAAGGTGGCCCGCATGTTCGTCGGCGGTCTCGGCAAGGTCGAAGGGACGCTCACCGGCGAACTCACCGTGATCAACGGCAACCCGGCACTCCTCGTCCGGCTGGACGGCGAGCTCGACGGCATCATGGCGATCCGGGTCGAGGACGCCCTGATCACCGGCCTCTACTACGTCCGCAACCCCGAGAAGCTGACCCACGTCGCATCCGAGACCCCGCTCACCCGGCAGTGAAACCGGACCTGCCTGACGGGCCGGGCATCAGCGGGACCGCGCGTCGTCGTACTCCTGGAGCGGGTCGTCGAAGGAGAGTCGCGCCCGGACCTCCACCGCGCGCGGATGGCCGAGGTCCTCAAGGATCGCGACAGCCTGGCGCCAGTAGCTCCGGCCACTGGCGTGCTGACCCGTGGCCTGCAGCAGGGTGCCGATGTCGTCGAGGGTGGTGGCCTTCCCTTCGGCGTCGCCGATGTCGTCGCGGATCTCCAGCGCCCGCTCGTAATGCTGGACGGCCTGGCCGAACAGGCCGTGCCGCTGGCAAGCTTGCCCGAGATTGTGCTGGGCCATGGCCTCCATGTGCCGGTCGTGGAGTCGATGCGCCAGGGACAGCGCTTCGGTGAGGTGCCGCGTCGCCTCCTCGAACCGGCCGGCGCCGCCCAGGACCAGGCCGAGATTGCAGAGCACTTTCGCCTGTCCGACCAGAAAGCCCTGCTGGCGGCAGATGTCGAGCGATGCGCCGAGAGCCGCGAGGGCACGGTCGGTCTCGCCGGCTTGATGAAGGACCATGCCGAGGCTGTCCAGGGCGGCCGCCTGCCCGTCCCGCACGCCGAGGATCCGGAACATCCGCTGTGCCTGCTCAAGGTGCCGCCAGGCCGAGTGGAAGTCCCGCAGTCCATAGCGGTAGGCAGCGCCCAGGCTGTAGTGCATGGCCGCTTCCGCCTGCTGTACGCCTTCGCCTTGTGCCGCTTCCAGCCCGGCCCGCGCCATGGCGGCCCATGTGGACACGTCGTAGTTGCGCCACAGATAGCCGCGGAGCACGTCGGTGAGCTGCCAGGCGATGGCTTTCGGCCCGCGCTCGGCGGCGTGATGGACGGAGGCCGCCAGGTTGGCCCGCTCGACCTCGAGCCAGGCGGCGGGGCCGGATGTGGCCGGCCAGGTCGCGGCCGGCGGTTCGGGGAGGCCGCACAGCCTGAGCATGCCGGGGTAAAGGATGCTCGTGGCACGTTGAGCGGTGTCCAGATAGTACGTCAGCAGGCGGGTCCGGGCGTTGTCCCGCTCGTGCTCGTCATCCACCACGGCGCAGCGTTGCGCGGCGAACAGGCGGAGGAGGTCGTGCATCTGGTACCGCTGCGGTGAGCGCCGCTGGACGAGGTGGGCCCGGACCAGGTGGTCGAGCATCGCCGCCGTCGCTGAGCCGCTGGTGCCGGCCAGCGCCGCGACGGCTTCCAGGCTCACATCGGCACCGGGCACGAGCCCGAGTAATCGGAACAGCCGGGCCGCCGGCGGTGGCAGCGCGGTGTAGGAAAGCGCGAACGCCGCTTCCACCGCCGCGTTCCTGGTGCCGTCGATCGCCAGCTCGGTGAGCCGGTTGCCCTCACGAAGAGCCGTGACATAGTCCGTGACCGTGCCGTAGGCGCCCCGGCTGATGTTCGCTGCCGCGATCCGCAGCGCCAGGGGCAGTCGTGCGCAGAGCCGGGCGAGTTCGGCCACGATCTCCGGAGATGTCGTGTGGTTCGGGCCGAGCACCTTCGTCAGCAGGGCGGCGGCTTCTTCGTCGCTGAGCGTGTCCAGTTCCACGATCAGCGCGTCGTCGTACACCTTGAGGCCGGAGAGGTCGTTGCGGCTGGTGACGACGACCGCGCTGTGGGGGTTCGCCGGGATGAGCGGACGGACCTGGTCGGGGCTGGTCGCGTTGTCGAGCATCAGCAGCATCCGGCGGTTCGCCGTCATGGACCGGAACAGTGCGAGCCGGGCGTCGACGTCGAGCGGCACATTCGCCGGGGACACGCCAAGGGCCAGCAGGGAGCCGGTCAGCGCGTCCGCGGCGGTCCTGGAGGCGTGGTCGGAGTAGCCGTGCAGGTTGTAGAAGAGCTGCCCGTCGGGGAAGCGGTGCCGCACGTGATGGGACCAGTGCACGGCGAGGGCCGTCTTGCCCACCCCGGCCGTACCGCTGATCACGGACACCCTGGCCGCCGTCGGATGTCCGTCCACATCGGCCAGGTAGGCGTTCAGCTCACTGACCTGCCGGTTGCGGCCCGTGAACGTGGCGATGTCCGGCGGCAGCTCGGCGGGGACGTGATCCGCCCTGAGGCCGGACGGGCGCTGGTCAGGCTGGGGCGCGGCGGCGCCGGCCTGCCGGCGGAGTGTCCTCAGGTAGGCCCCTTGCAGTTCGGGGCCCGGTTGGATGCCGAGGCTGTCCCTGAGTTGATCGCGCAGGTCGCTGAACAACCTCAGCGCCGCCGCCCGTTCTCCCGACGCGGCCAGAGCGAGCAGGATCCGCGCGTTCAGGCCCTCGTGCAGGGGTTCGGCGTGGGCGACTTCCCGCAGCCGCCGCAGCGCGGCCTCGTGGTGCCCGCGGTCCAGAGCCAGATCGGCGTAGTCCAGAACCGTGGTGAGGCGTTGCTGGGACACGGCGACGACGACCGGGTGGTGGAGCGCGTGCGGCGCGAGGTCGGCCAGCGTCTGCCCCCGCCACAACGCCAATGCCTTCTGGTACGCCCGCTCGGCCTCCTCGGGCTCGCCCGCGACGCGGTGGGCCGCCGCCGCTTTCGTCGCCAGGTCGGTGAACGTCAGCAGATCGCTCTGGCCGGTCGCCAGGGTGAGGCGGTAGCCCGCGCCGGTGCGGCTGATCAGCTCCTCGCCCACGCCGAGGCCGTCGAAGAACCTGCGCAGGCGGGACACATGGGTATGCACCAGATTGGGGTAGGTGTCGGGTATCTCCTCGCCCCAGAGGAAGTCGATGATGTCCGGATGCGTGACGACGTGGTTGGCCTGGAGTGTGAGCAGGCCCAGCAGGCGGCGCTGCATCGGAGGCTTCAGGTCGACGGCGCGCCCGTGCACGCGGAGCGTCAGCGGCCCGA
Source organism: Nonomuraea glycinis (assembly GCF_035920485.1). GTDB lineage: Bacteria > Actinomycetota > Actinomycetes > Streptosporangiales > Streptosporangiaceae > Nonomuraea > Nonomuraea glycinis. The sequence continues at coordinate 2,699,853 of NZ_CP109166.1, read as the reverse complement.
GGAGCTCGATCCGCAGAGCCGGGTCCTTCTGCCGTGGGCCGGCCGCCGGGAGCAGTTCGAGCTCGGCGGCGGACAGGCCGGCCGCCTCGACCAGCTTGCGCACCGAGCGGGCTTGAGGGCGCTGGACCGTGCCCTGCTCGATGTCGCGCAGCGTGCGGATGCTGACCCCGGCGCGGCCGGCCAGCTCCTGCTGAGTGATGCCCGCTCGCTTCCGGTACGCGAGCAGGAGGTCACCCAACGTCATGGAGCCTCCCCTGGCACTCGTTCCCGATCGGGCTGACAAGCTACTGCGTTCCGGCGACAAGGGCTCCTATTTCTACAGATAGCGGTGAGTTCTGCCGGTGCGTCCTGGGCTGATCGGCATCAGCGCAGGTCAGCGGGACGGCGCGAAGAGCCTTGTGGAAGTACGGCGTCCAGGCGATGTCCAGTGTTCTGCCATCCGGATTGCCTACGCTCAGCGGAGCGGTCGTCGGGGAGGCGACGAGGCGCATCCACCGTTCACGATCAGTTCCAGCTGAAAGGAACCACCGGTGACCGGAACCGTGCGAAGACGGCGGTCCACTTTCGGACGATGCCACATGGAGAAGAGCCACTGCGTGCCGAGCCGCCCTTCCGCCGCGCCGGCCTGCTTCTTCCGATCCGTGGTCGCGTACGCGACGCAGGGGGTGAGCTCGTTCGGGTTGAGCGTGGCGAGCAACATCTTCACCGACCGCTCCCATGTGGGGCTGCCGTCCTTCACCTACACCGTGTGCGCCGACGAGGGCGGCGTCCTACGCACCGATCTCGGCCTGCTCATGGAGGTGGAGCACGGCCCCGAGGCCATGAGCACCGCCGATCTGATCATCCTGCTGCCCACCGACGGCAGGCCCCTGACCGTACGCCCGCCGGTCATCGCCGCGATCGAGGACGCCTACCGGCGAGGAGCGATCATCGCCGCGTACGGCACCGGATCGTTCCTGCTGGCCGAGACCGCCCTGCTCGACGGCCACCGGGCCACCACCGACTGGTGCCTCGCCGACGAACTGGCCGACCGATATCCCACGATCACCGTGGAGCCGGAGGTCCTGTACGTCGACGAGGGGCGCATCGTGACCGGCGCCGGCGCGGTCGCGGGCATCGACATGTTCCTGCATCTCCTGCGCCGCGAGCACGGCCCGGCCGTGTCCGACGCCGTGGCCGAAGAAGCGATGATCGCGCCGCGTTGCGAGGCCGGGCAGCTCCATCACGTTTCCACCCCACCGGACATCGGCGCCGGGGTCGACGACACGCGCTTGGCCGATGTCATGCGGTGGACCCGATCCCGGCTCCAGCAGGCCCTGTCGGTCGACGATCTGGCCAGACACGCGTTGATGAGCACGCGCACCTTCGCCCGCCGCTTCCGGGAGGCCACCGGCACCACGCCCCACGCCTGGATACTCCACCAGCGGCTCGCCCGGGCCGAAGAGCTCCTGGAGACCACCGATCTGTCGATCCAGAAGATCGCCCAGCTGGTGGGCTTCCGGTCCGCCGGTGTCCTGCGTGACCACTTCGTCAAACGGCATGGCGTCTCGCCGCGCGACTACCGGCGCGTCTTCGGCGGACATCGTACGGCGGACGAGGTCGGCAGGAAACAGGCGGACGATGGCAATCACGCTGATCGTGAGCTCCTGACCGACACGACAAAGTGACGGCCTGATCGCTGATCGGGCACCGGGGGCCCGGTCAGCGATGGAAGCGCGTTGTCTCACTCAGCGGCTCGCGGCCGACCGCGACCGCGTTGATCGAAGCCGTGGGGTCGGCGTAGCCGAACGAGATGCCGAACAACAGCTTCCCGCCGGTCACGCCGAGCGTCTGGCGCACCGTGTCGGCGTAGAAGCTCAGCAGCGCCTGTGGGCAACTGGCCACCCCGTGCGCGGCCATCGCCAGCAGCAGCGTCTGCGCGTACATCCCGACATCGGCGGTCAGCCGCGGGTCACCCGAGTCCGGCGCGTACAACAGAGCGACGTGGGGCGCGTCGTAGAAGTTGAGACTCTTGGCGTCGTAGGCGGCGCGCAGATCCTGGGCGTCGCGGTCGATGCCGAGCGCCCCGTAGATGGCCGCGCCGAACGCCGCGCGCCGGCGGTGGTGCGCCGGCGCGTAGATGTCGTCGCTGTACGGGAAGTCAACGGTCCGCAGGCCGGCCCGGTCCGCGTCCATGAGCGCCTTGGCGAGGTTGTCCCGGGCGACCCCGCTGACCACCTCGACCTGCCAGGGCTGCGCGTTGGTGTTCGACGGCGCGGCGCCGGCCAGGCCGAACACGGCCTCGATCGTCTCGTCAGGCACGGGATCGGGCAGGAACGCCCTGGTCGCGCGCCGGTCGCGGATGAGCCGCGCCGCCGCGCCGGCAAGTTCGGTGGTCATGGTCGCTCCTTAACTACACGTTGGCGTTTACTTGAGGGGACTATAGCGAAGAGCCGAAGCCTTGTAAACGCTGTCGTATAGTTAGAGCCATGAGTGACGGACCGGTACGCCGAGCCGGGCGAGGCGGCCGGGAGCGCGTGCTCGCCGCCGCGAGCATCCTGTTCGCGACGCGCGGCATCACCGCGACCACGATGGAGGATGTCGCCGCCCGCGCCCCGGTCTCCAAGCGGACCCTGTACGCGCACTTCCCCACCAAGGAGGATCTCGTCCTGGCCCAGCTGGACTACCTCCTGAGCTCCGGGTACACGCTGCTGGAAACCCTGACGCGAACCGACGTCCCGCCCCGCGACCGCATCCTCGCGATGTTCGACATCCAGCCGTGGCCGGACGGAGTCGTCCGGGGATGCCCGTTCATCGACGCGGCGGTCGAGCACCCCGACCCCGCCGGCCGCGTGCACGCCTTCGCCCGCAAGCAGAAACTCGTCATGCTCGCCCTGGTGACCGACCTCGTGGACGAGCTCGGCATCGACGCGTCGGGACCGCTCGCCGAGCAACTCGTCATCCTCGCCGACGGCGCGGCGAGCCGCGCGATGGTGCTCAACGACCCCGACTACGGCCGCCATGCCCGCGCGGCCGCCGAAACCCTCCTCGACCACGCACCCCGCCGCCCCGATCGCGCGACGAAGGGTCACGGCCTCCGGCGCGCGTGACTCATGGTGATGATTCCGTCACCCTGCGGCGAAGGGGAGGGAACCGTTGCGGCAGGAGTCGCCGATCGCGGTGCCGGGGACGATCGGGGCATGGCGAGCACATTTCAGCGGGGCAAGGTGCAACTCGTTTTCGGCGCGATGGACGCCGACGGCGACGGCGCACTGCGCGAGAGCGATTTCGACGCCCTCGCGGGGCGCTGGGCGTCCATTCGCGCGGCAGGCGATGCGGAGCGCCTCACCGCGATCATGCACGGCTGGTGGATAACGCTCGCCGAGCGCTCCCGCGACCCCGAGTCGGTCACGCTCGATGACGTCCTCACCGTGGTGGATCTGCTCGGCCAGATGCCGGACGCCGTGGACGCCACGGCCGAGGCCATGTTCGACGCCATCGACGAGGACGGCGACGACCGGATCTCACCGGCCGAGTACCAACGCATGATCGAGGCGTGGAACGGCAGCCCCACGGACACCGCCGCCATATTCGCTCGCCTCGACGCCGACGGTGACGGCACCGTCTCCCGCACGGAGTTCATGCGTCATTGGCGGGAGTTCTGGGCCGGTGACGACCCCACGGCGCCCGGCACCCACGTCTTCGGCACACCCCCCACCGCCTGACCGGGAGGGCGACGACCCCGGAGGGTCATGGGCCATTCGGAATGCGCGACAATATCCGGCACTTTCATGTTGTGAGTACTTAGCGGCATAAGTCATCTTAGGATCGGCGATTGTGACGTCCTATGGACTGCATTCCGCCCTCGCACTGGAAATGTCCGATCCTGTGCAACTCGGCCCGTACCGGATTGCCAGCAGGCTGGGGCAGGGCGGCATGGGCACGGTCTACCTCGCCGAGGGGCCGTCGGGGCCGGTCGCGATCAAGGTGATCAACCGCGTTCTCGCCGTCGACCCCGAGTTCCGCGCGCGGTTCCGGCGCGAGGTGTCGGCGGCGCGCCGGGTGCGGCGGTTCTGCACCGCGCCCGTGCTCGACGCGCAGTTGGACGACGAGCCGCTGTGGGTCGTCACCGAGTACGTCGCCGGGCCCGACCTGGGCCGCATGCTGCGCGAGAACGGGCCGCTGGCCGGCTCCAACGTGGAGGCACTCGCCGTGGGCGTGGCGACCGCGCTCACCGCCATCCACGGCGCCGGATTGGTGCACCGCGACCTCAAGCCCGCGAACGTCCTGCTGTCACCGCTCGGCCCGCGCGTGATCGACTTCGGCATCGCCCGCGCCCTGGACGCCGGGGACGGGCAGACCGCCACCGACCAGGTCTTCGGCACCCCCGATTACATGGCCCCCGAGCAGGTCCATGGGGAGCAGGTGGGCCCGCCAGGGGACATCTTCGCCTGGGGGTGCGTGGTCGTCGCGGCCACCGTGGGCGCCTCACCGTTCGCCTCCACGAGCATGCCGCACGCGATGTACCGAGTCGTCCATGACGAACCCGATCTGAGGCGCCTCGACCCCGGCCTGCGGCCGATCGTCGCGGCGGCACTGAACAAGGACCCGGCGCAGCGTCCCACCGCGCAGGAACTGCTGGCCGCGCTGGTACAGCGTCCGGACGTCGATTCCGCCCAGGTCGCCGGCAGCGTACGGCTCGACCTGAGCGCGCTCCGCCGGGCGAGCCAGAGCCGGGTCCACTCCCGGCCGGCGCGGCACCGCTTGGCGGAGGGGAGCCGGCGGCGCAGGCTGCGGGACGTGCTGACCGGGGCGGGGGCGGCCCTGGTGGTGAGTGCGCTGATCGCCGCGGGCGTGATGGTGTGGATGGTGAACTCGGCGCCGGAGACGCCTCCCCGCGGTCAGGTCGTCTACCACGAGACGTTCGCCGCCGACGATTCGGGCTGGAACAACGAGGGCACCCGGGTGGACACCGGTCAGGGTTACACGGGCGACGGCCGCTACACGATCAGGGTGAAGCGCGGCGCCGGGCACCGGTGGGGCACGGCGCCGGTGAAGACGGGACTCCCGGACCGCGCGCTGGCGTCGGTGAAGATGAACTTCTCCGGCGCCGGCTCCGGCACCTGGAACGGGGTCTACTGCGAGTACTCCAAGGACGACCAGGATGCCAACGACATCCTCTACATCCTGCAGATCCGCGGCGACGGGTACGCGAAGATCGCCAAGGTCGTCGGCGGCACCTCGCGGAACATGACCAGCGACATACCGTTGCCGGAGGGCACCGCCAGGGGGAACGCCCTGATGCGCGCCGAGTGCGTGCGTGGTGACGGCAAGGTCGACCTGGCGTTGTGGGCCGACGAGCAGCTCGTCATCCGGCTGGCCGACACCGAGACGAGCAAGGCCGTCGGCCGGCCCCGCTTCGGGCTCTACGTCGAGAGCACCTCCGAGACCCGGACCTATTTCGACGACTTCATGGTCGCCCGGCTTCCCTGACGCCGGCCGCCCGGCGATCTCCAGGAGGCCACCACGTGCTCCAGCCCGCGCCGCCGTCGCCCTGGACGGCGATCGTGATCTCGGGGATGGACGGGACGGGTGCGCCCGGGGGATTCTGTGGCGTGCTGTTGCGTCAGTTGGAATACCTCGTCGCCTTGGCCCGTGAGCGGCATTTCGCCCGCGCCGCAGCGGCCTGCCACGTCTCCCAGCCGTCGCTGTCGGCAGCCATCCGCAAGCTGGAACGCGACCTTGACGTGCCCCTCGTCCGGCGCGGCCAGCGCTTCGCCGGGCTGACCCCGGAAGGCGAGCGGGTGCTGCTGTGGGCGCAGCGCATCATCGCCGACGCCGACGCGTTACGCCAGGACCTGTCCAGGATGCGCGAAGGCTTGTCGGGCACGCTGCGGATGGGGGCGATCCCGACCGCGCTGACCGCGGCCTCGCTCTTGACGACACCGTTCTGCGAGCGGCACCCGCACGTCCGGGTGTCACTGACGTCGCTGTCGTCGCGGGAGATCGCGCGGCGACTGACCGAGTTCGAGATCGACATGGCGATGACGTACCTGGACGACGAGGACGACCTCGGCGAGGCGCGGGTCAGCCCGCTGTACGAGGAGCGCTACCTGCTGCTCACCCCATCTGACGGCGCGCTGGCCGGCAGGCAGGTGGCGCGCTGGGCGGAGGTCGCCGCTCTGCCGCTGTGCCTGCTCGCCCCCGAGATGCGCAACCGCCGCATCCTGGACGCCAACTTCAGGCGGGCGGGCGCGGTGGCGGTGCCCGCCATCGAGACCGACACCGTCTCCGCCCTGTTCGCGCACGTGGCGACCCACCGCTGGTCCAGTGTGATCGCGCACGCGTGGCTGCACATGTTCGGCGTCCCGGAGGGCATGCGGGTGATCCGGCTGGAGCGGCCCGCGCGCGAACCCCGCGTCGGACTCGTGGTGGCCGGTACGGGCCCGGAGTCGGTGATGGCCAGGGCCGTGCTGGACATCGCCCGCGACCTCGACCTGCGCGAGGTGTTCGACCGGCTCACCCGCGAGCACCTGACATGAACGCACCGCACGCGTTCATGTGTGACCCGCGCCGCCCCGCTACTTCTGGCGGGTGCTGTAGGAGTGCGCGCCGGCTCCGGCCAGGGCGCCGCCCTCGACGATGAGGTACTCCTCGCGGATGGGGGTCCCCGCCAGCCAGGCTTCGAGGATCTCGCGGGTGCCGGCGGCGTAGCGGGTCTGGGCGGACAAGGACGAGCCGGAGATGTGCGGGGTCATGCCGTGGTGCGGCATCGTCCGCCAGGGGTGGTCGGCCGGGGCGGGCTGGGGATACCAGACGTCGCCGGCGTACCCGGCGAGTTGCCCGCTCTCCAGGGCGCGCACGATCGCGTCGCGGTCGGCGATCTTGGCGCGGGCGGTGTTGATCAGGTACGCGCCGCGCTTCATGGTGGCGAGCAGCGCGTCGTCGAACAGGCCCTCGGTCTCCGGGTGCAGCGGGGCGTTGACGGTCACCACGTCGCAGTGCGGGACCATGGCGGCGGCGTCGGGGTGGAAGGTGAGCCCGAGCTCCTCCTCGACCTCGGCCGGCAGGCGGTGCCGGTCGGTGTAGTGCAGGTGCACGTCGAACGGCTTGAGGCGGCGCAGCACGGCCGTGCCGATGCGGCCGGCGGCGACGGTGCCGACGTGCATCCCCTCCAGGTCGTAGGAGCGGGCGACGCGGTCGGCGATGTTCCAGCCGCCGTCCAGCACGGTCCGGTGCGCGGGCAGGTAGTCGCGGACCAGGGAAAGGATCATCATCACGACGTGCTCGGCGACGCTGATGCTGTTGCAGTAGGTGACCTCGGCGACGGTGACGCCATGGGCGATGGCGGCGTCGAGGTCGACGTGGTCAGAACCGATGCCGGCGGTGACGGCCAGCTTGAGCTCGGGTGCGCGGGCGATGCGCTCCGCGGTCAGGTACGCGGGCCAGAACGGCTGGGAGATCACCACCTCGGCGTCGGCCAGCTCCCGGTCGAAGGCGGAGTCGTCGCCGTCCTTGTCGGAGGTGACGACCAGGGTGTGGCCGCGATCCTCCAGGAAGCGGCGCAGGCCCAGCTCGCCCGAGACGCTGCCGAGCAGGTGCCCCGGGGTGAAGTCGATGCCCTTGGGGCTGGGCAGGGTCTGGCCGCCCGGGTATCCGGACAGCTCGGGCAGGCCGTCGCGGGCGTAGGAGGCGGGGTATCCGTCGATCGGGTCGTCGTACAGCACGCACAGCACCTTGGCCATGAGCTTCGCTCCTCGTCGGTGGGGTGATCTCACTGTCCGCCGACGCGTATCCCCAGGTCAAAGCGTTTGTGTCTATCGGATGATAGGAGCCGCCTATGCCGGGTAGGCGTGGGTTTCGGTGGCCTTGACCGAGGCCCAGATCTGCTGGCCGGGGGTCAGGTCGAGGTCGGCGACGGCGGCGGGGGTGATGTCGGCGAAGGCCGCGATCGGCCCGTCGAGGTGGACGCGGACGTTGTCGCCGTGGCGCTCGATGCCGTCGATGCGCGCCTGCCAGAGGTTGCGCGGGCTGCCGTCCGGCCGGGTGCGGTACAGCGCCACGGCGGCGGGCGGGAAGGCGACGAACGCGGCTCCGTCGAGATGCTCGGAGCTGTGCAGGAGCAACTCGCCGACCTTGACCCCGGTTCCGTCGGCCACGCCGCGATACAGGTTGAGCCCGACCAGGCGGGCCACGTAGTCGGTGCGCGGGCGGCGGGCCACCTCGCCGGGGGCGCCCTGCTGGACGATGGCGCCGTGTTCGATGACGATCAGCCGGTCGGCCAGCACCATGGCGTCGAGGGGGTCGTGGGTGACCAGGACGGTGACGCCGTCGAAGTCGGCCAGCTGGCGGCGCAACTCGGAGCGGATCTCCAGCCGGGTGTGCGCGTCCAGCGCGGCGAGCGGCTCATCCAGCAACAGCAGTCGCGGTCGTACGGCCAGCGCGCGGGCCAGCGCCACCCGCTGCGCCTGCCCGCCGGACAGTTGGCGGGGCTTGGCGGCAGCGTGCCCGGCCAGGCCGACACGCTCGAGGAGGGCGGCAGCCGTACGGCGGGCCTCGGCCTTGGCCACTCCCTGACAGCGCGGGCCGAAGGCGACGTTGTCCAGCGCCGACAGGTGCGGGAAGAGCAGATAGTCCTGGAAGACCATGCCGATCGGCCGTTGCTCGGCGGCCAGCACGTGCAGTGGCTGACCGTCCAGGCTGATCTGCCCCTCGGACATGGCGGTCAGCCCGGCCAGGGCGCGCAGCGCGGTGGTCTTGCCCGCGCCGTTCGGGCCGAGCAGCGCGACCACCTCGCCCGGCGCGACTTCCAAGGTGAGGTCCAGCCGGAAAGCGGGCCGGGTGACGATCAGGCGGCCCCGCAGACTCATGGCGCGCTCACCCACCGATCCCGCAGGCTGGCCAGGACGATGACGGAGACGGCCAGCAGGACCAGGCTGAGCACGATCGCCGCCTCCGGCTCGGTCTCCAGGGCCAAATAGACGGCCAGCGGCATGGTGCGGGTGGTGCCGGGGAAGTTGCCCGCGAACGTGATCGTGGCGCCGAACTCTCCCAGCGCCCGCGCCCAGCACAGCACCGCGCCGGCCACGACCCCGGGCATGATGAGCGGCAGCGTCACCCGCCGGAAGATCGTCCAGCGGGAGGCGCCGAGGGTGGCGGCGGCTTCCTCGAAGCGCTGGTCGGCGCCGCGCAGCGCGCCCTCGACACTGATGACCAGGAACGGCATCGCGACGAACGCCTCGGCGATGATCACCCCCGCGGTGGTGAACGGCAACGTGATCCCGAAGGTGGCCTCCAGCCACTGCCCGACCAGCCCGCGCCGCCCGAGCACGAGCAGCAGCGCGACGCCGCCGACCACCGGCGGCAGCACCAGCGGCACGGTCACCAGCGCCCGGACCAGCCGCCGTCCGGGGAAGTCCACCCGGGCCAGCAGCCAGGCCAGCGGTACGCCGAGCAGCAGGCACACCGCCGTGGCCACGGTGGCGCACACCAGCGACAGCCGCAGCGCCTCCAGCACGTGCGGCTCGGCCAGCCGCGCCAGGAGCGTGGGCCAGGGGGCGCGGATCAGCAGCCCGGCCAGCGGCAGCACCAGGAACACCAGCCCCAGCACCGCGGGCAACACCAGCATCCAGGGCAGCCGCCCGGAGGCCGCACGGCCCGCGGGCCGACGCCCGGTGAGCCCGCGACGCGGGCCCTCCGGGTCAAACCGCTCCGGCGCAGAAGAGCTCATCGGCGGCTCAGGGGGCCTCGAAGCCGGCCTTGGTCAGCACGTCCTTGCCCTGCTGCGACAGCACCAGGTCCACGAACTGCTGGGCCGCCGCACCGGCCGGGGCCTTCGCCAGGGTGGCGATGGGGTAGTCGTTGATCGCCTGGTCCGCCTCCGGGAACTCGATGCCCCGCACCTTGCCCGCCGAGGCGATCACGTCGGTCTTGTAGACCAGCGCCGCGTCCACCTCGCCCAGCTCCACCTTGGTCAGCGTGGCCTTGACGTCCTGCTCCAGGGTGACCGGCGTGACCTTCAGCCCGGCCGCGTCCAGCGCCTTGACCGCCGCCGCGCCGCACGGCACCTGCTCGGCGCAGAGCGCCACCTTCACCTTGGTGTCGGTCAGGTCCTTCAGATCGTCCACCTTGGCCGGGTTGTCGGCCGGCACGGCGATCTGCAGCTTGTTGCGTACGAACGTGCTCGGCGAGCTTGCCGGCGACGCGTCGCTGACCGTCTTCATGGTGGCCGGACTGGCAGCGGCGAACACGTCCGCCGGAGCGCCCTCGACGATCTGCTGGGCCAGGGTCGCGCTGGAGCCGAAGTTGAACCGCACCGTCGTACCAGGATGCGCGGCCTCGAAAACCTTGCCGAGTTCGGTGAACGTCCCGGTCAGCGACGCCGCGGCGAACACGGTCACCTCCTTGGCCTCGCCACCGGCGGAAGCCGACGCCGAGGTCGAGGACGTGGCCGGTGCACCGGAGCCGCACCCGGTCAGGCCCGCCAGCGCGAGTGCGACGGGCAGGGCGATCGCCCAGCGGGGAAGACGCCTGAACACCAAAGGGGCTCCTCACACGTGACCGGCCACGCGTTCATGACCGGGAATCTCCACGACGACGTTGGTGGACTTGATCACGGCGACCGCCACCACCCCCGCCTCCAGGCCCAGCTCATCGGCGGCCTGGCGGCTCATCAGCGACACCACCCGAAACGGCCCCGCGGCGATCTCCACCTGTGCCATCACCGCATCACGGATCACCTCGGTGACGATCCCGCGAAAGCGGTTACGCGCCGAGGTGCGACCACCGCTGTCGGTCTCCTCGATCTGCGAGCGGGCGAACGCGGCCAGATCGGCGCCGTTCACCCGCCGGTGGCCGTGCTCGTCCCGCTCGGCCCCCAGCCGGCCCGCGTCCACCCACCGGCGGACGGTGTCCGAGCTGACCCCGAGCAGCGCTGCGGCCTCACTGATCCGAAACGTCGTCACAACACCTCACCTTACCTCTCGCACATTCCACCCTGAAGCCCTGCCTTCGACCGCACCAGCGGCAAGATCCACGGCTCAGACATGGCATCCACAAGATCGGAGAGCGCCCTCACGAGCACTGCGCGACTGCGTAGTCAGCCCCAGCACACGGCGACATCAAGGGCGCCGGCTCCGAGGCACCTCATCCGCCCGCAGTGTCCTCCGCCTCCCAGCGCAGCAGGTCGCCCGGCTGGCACTCCAGTGCCTCGCAGAGCATGGCGAGCGTCGTGAAGCGCACCGCCTTGGCGCGGCCGTTCTTGAGCACCGCCAGGTTGGCGGGCGTGATCCCGACACGGCCCGCGAGCTCGCCCACCGACATCTTCCGCTTGGCCAGCATCACGTCGATGTCGACGACGATCGGCATCAGATGACCTCGTCCAACTCGGCCCGCATCCGCCGCGCTTCGACGTCGCGCGCGACGGCCTGGGCGAGCAGCATCCGCAGCACGAGCACGATGAGCGCGACCCCCAGGATGGCCAGCCCGATCCCGCCCATGATGACGGTGACGCCCGGGTCGTCCCGCTGGTCCGGCGCATTGATGGCCGTGACCGTGAACCACAGGAGGGCAGCCGCCACGATCGCGCCGATCACGGCGTCCACGTACCGGAAAGCAGCGTGGGAGAACACGGTGTCCCGTCGCACCATCGTCACCAGCCGCCACACGCTGACCAGAGCGACCTGGCCCGCCACCATGCCCAGGATCGTGATCACACGCAACGGCGTCAGCGGGAGCGACCCGGCCTCCGGGTCGCTCCCACTGACCAACACCCACACCATCAATGCCTGTACGAACACGGTGCCGGCGAACACCACCGCGAGCACAACGCGAAGCGCACGCACTGCCAGCTCCCCATGCCCCCTCCTCCCATCGAATGACGATGAAAATCTATCGAATTTCGATAGGTGCAGCAAGAGCGGGAGCGGAGGGTCGGTGGTTTCGCACCGTGGCGATCCTGTATGTCGTCAGGGGCGTTCTTCCTGCGGCTGAGCTGATGGCGGCCAGGTTCGCCGCCATCCGGTGACGATCAGCGTGACCAGCCCGAGCAAGGGCAACGAGCTGATCGCCCAGCTGATCCCCATCGGCGGACCCGGTTGCTCCTGTACGGTGATCGCCACATCCCCCGTTCCCGGTCCGCTGGGACCGTTGAGGGCGAATCGCAGTGTCCACCGTCCTTCCTGCGGCAACGCCTGGATGTCCAGGCCCCACACCTTGCGATTGCGCGGGTGGCGGACGAGGTTGTCCTGCTGCCGGCCGCCGTCAGGCGCGATCAAGGTGAGGGTGCCGCTCTTGCCGCCGATGCCGCCCTCGGGAACGAACGTGAAGTCGAGCGACTGCATCGCTTTCACCGGCCAGGTGCTGAAGCCGGCGGTGAGCCGGTACGGTCCAGCCTGCACCTGCTCGCTGTGGACGACCTTCACCGGCTCGTACGGCTGCGCCATGGCCGGTGCACCGGCCATCACGCTGATCAGGCCGATCGCACCGATCAGGCTGAGCAGTGTCAACGCGGTCCTGCGCATGGCGCTACCTCTCTTCCCGCGCCGGGGCGAGCCGCCGCAGCATGTCGCCGAAACGAACGCCGAGGAAACCGGCGGCCACACCTGCCGCCAGAGCGCCGGCCACCGTGACGACCAGGCCGAGAATCGCTCCGGCGGTCATGTCCACGGCGGTCGAGTCGGTGCCCGGAGGGGCGCCCAGGAACAGGGCTGCCTGCAGAGGCGTCGTAGCCGTGACGATAAAGCCTCCTATTCCACCTGCTATAAGGCCATAGCGGACGACGGACCGGTCCTTGCGCCGGGCGCGGGCCAGCAGCAGCTCCACGACGCCGGCGGCCAGCAGCAGGCACATCGGCATCATCGCCGGCATCACCGGCACGCCGGTGACGTAGTCGCGCATGGGCAGGTCGATCGAGTCCGCGTAGACCCGGGTGGCCCACGGAGAGAACCACCAGTAGAACGCCTGGAGCACGGCCAATACCCCGGCGACGCCGAACGCGCCGCCCCGCCGGTCGTACAGCCGGGCACCCATCACCACGGTCAGCACCGACATGAAAGTCAGCCCGATCGTCGGAAGGTCGACCACGCCGCCGCCGAAGGTGCTCAGCCCGCTGGTGGTCGCCGTGCTGAATCCGAGGAGTACGGCGAGCCCGACGACCGCGGTGACCGCACCCCACCTTTGGTCTCGGGCCGCCGAGGACACCATCACGGCGCCGGCCATCGTCAGCGTGATGGAGAGCAGGAACCCCATGTGCGGCGGTGATTCCAGCACCGCGTCGAATCCGTACAGCCCGTGCCACCACTGATCCCATAAACCGTAGATCAGGAACAACGCGGCGCCGACCCCCGAGACCAGATAGCCGACCGGAGCGGTGAACGTACGACCGAACACGCCGACGGCGTGGCCGCCGATGACCGGGTCCACCGGGCGTCCGCCCCGTTCCGCGGCGGTGGCCGCCAGCACCACGACCAGGCTCGTCACTCCGGCCACGGCGCTGCCCGCGTACAGCAGGAGGTGCGGCAGCGTGAAGAAGGTGTCGGGTCCGACGTCGTAGTGCCACTGGATGTCCCAGACCAGCCCGGTCAGCGACAGCAGCGTTCCGCTGAGCAAGGCACCGGCTGAGGGCAGTCCTTTCGATGTGGTCCTGGCCGTCCCGTCCGTTCGAGCGGACGGCGCGGTGATGTCCATGTCTTTTCCTTTCACTTGACCATCAGGGGGAAAACGCCCTGTTCGACGCCGTGCGCGCCGTGCAGCGTGACGGTGATCCGCCACATGCCGGACATCGGCAACACCGCGTTCTCCGCGCGGTAACGGCCCGGCGCGAGCTGGGCGGCTGTGACAGGCGGGTAGGCGTGGCCCATATGGGGCATCACGGGTTGAAGGGTGATCTCGTCCATGGCGGACGGTGCGCCGTCTCGGTCCTTGATCTCAAGGTCGAACGTGTTGGCGCCGGCGCGCGGCCGGTTCGTGACCAGATGCACGGTGTACGAGGCGGTTGAGGTCTTCAGCGTGGTGGCGCTGTCCGTGTCCTTCCGCCAGGGTTGCATCACCAGCAGAACCCCCGCCAGCAACAACACCACCGCTGCCGCGAAGCCGGTTCGCGTGTTCATGGTGACGCCTTTCCGGGCTCGGGTACGTTCACGCTCGCGGGCACGGTGCGCACCGAGTAGCCGCGCTCGGCCTGGATCCACACGAGGTATCGGCCGGGCAGCGGGAAGGTGTAGGTGAACGGCACGTCGGGGCCGAACGCGGCGACGCTCTCGTCCGGCTGGTTCCGCGTACTCGGGAGCATCGAGTGGACGTGAGCCCAGATCGGCGCATCCGCGACCGCGCCGGTGACGGGCCCCACCACGATCATGTGGCCGGCCATCCCCAGCCAGGGCTGCAGGTCCTGCGTGCCGAATCTCGCGGTGAGGGTGCTGGGCGACCCGGCGGGCGCGATGCGGCGATCCACGGTGTCGTTCTGCGTGGCCGGCGCCACACCCCCTGCGGCGTCGAGGATGATCGAAGTCCGGAGCAGTTGCCTGCCGCCACCCCGCCGGGCGATCTCCGCCGCCACCGCGTAGCGACCCGTCTCCGGGGCGGCGAACGTGACCCGGTAGTCACCGGGCCCCGCCCGGACCGGGTGCAGGTGCCACAGCCTCCCCGCCGGCGACACGACCGCCAGGTGCACGAACGCGGCGTCGTGCACCAGCAGATCGTCGGCCGGGTGTCCTGTCGACGAGTCGGTCAGCGCCAGTCGCAGGTCCCCGTCACGCAGGTCCGACACCACATTCACCGGCGGCCGTGAGGTGTCCGCCGTGGGCGACGGCGCGACGGCGTAGGGGGCGGCGATGTTGTCGGCGGTGGGGTCCAGCTCTGCACCCGGCGGCGGCAGCGGCGGCACGCTCCACGAGAGCACCACCGCCGTCACCGCCACGGCCAGCGCCGCCACCGTGCCCGCCGCGGGTACCAGCGCGGCGGCGGCACGCAGGCGGACCGCGACCACCAGCGTCACCATCATCAGCAGACCCGCGCCGACGAAGCCCCCGTACGCCGCGTTCTGCCACGGCGACATCACCCGGGCGGGCACGACGAAGGGGATCGTCGCGACCCGCATGCCGTCGTCGATCGCCAGCTCCCACAGGCCGGCTCCCGACACCGCGAGTGCGCCGGCGCGGTGGAAGCCCGGCTGCGCGCCGAGTCGCACGGTCGTCGCGCCGGTCTGTTCGCCGTCCTGGCTCAGCCGCAGCGCCAGTTCACCGGGCGGGTCGCCCGCGTGGGAGACCACGTCGACGTACACCGGCCCGGGCACCGGCTCCACCCGGCGGATCACCACCGTCAGCTCGCGGTCGCCGAGGGTCTGCGCGACATGGATGTCACCGCCGTCGAACGCTCCGTCGGCGAACGCGGGAACCGCCGTGGTCCAGGGAAATGCGAGAGCGCCCAGGAACACCAGCACCGCCTTCAGCAAGCGCCCCCGCCGTCTCCGGCCATGCCGGCCGAGGAACACGCCGGCGAACAGCCCGGTGAGTCCACCGCCGATCACCGACACCGATGTCAACATGACCACCCCCTCGATCGATACACTGTATTGCACAATACGCTGTATCGCATAGTAGTGGTGTATCGTTGGCCTGACGTACAGATGGACGGAAGACGAGGGCGATGACGGCAGGACGGGATACCACCGACGACGAGCCGACGCTTGTCTGGGAGCGGCCGGAGCCCCCACACCGACCGGCGCCGAGCCCGCTGGACAGAGACCGGATCGTCCGCGCCGCCATCGAACTCGCCGACGCCGACGGCCTCGGCGCGGTTTCCTTGCGCAAAGTCGCCACCGCGCTCGACGCCGGCCCCATGCGGCTGTACGGCTACCTGTCCACCAAGGACGAGCTACTGGACCTGATGGTCGACATGGTGTACGGCGAAATCACCTCATCAGCACCGGTAGGCGATGACTGGCGAGCGACCCTGCGCTCCCTCGCGCACCGCACCGCACAGGCCGCCCGCCGCCACGAGTGGTTCGCCGACCTACTCGGCGGCCGGCCGCACATCGGCCCCAACGCGCTGGCATACATGGAGGCTTCGTTCGCCGCCCTCGACAGGGCCCCCGGCTTCGCCGGCATCGACGCCGTGATGCAGGCCGTCAGCGCGGTGAACGCCTACGTCATCGGCGCCGTTCGAAGCCAAACCAGCGAACAGCGCGCCGAACGCGCCACCGGCTCGGACAAACAACAGTGGCAGACGGCGTACGGCCCGTACATGAGCCGCATGCTGGCCACCGGCCGCTATCCGACACTGGTCAAAATCTTCCAGGACGCCACCCACCCCGACGCCGACACCACCTTCGACGCAGGCCTCGACTACATCCTCGACGGCATCGCCACCCACCTGTCCCCCTGACCGCAACCCCACCCACCCTTCCTCACAGACCGAATACCGCCGCTGCCGCACCACGCTGTGTTAGACCACCTGCAGAGCCGGGGATCTGATGCGGCTGAAGGAGCGCGTACAGGCAGAGGCTGTGACGATCTCAGCAGACGGCTGGAGTCCGGCACCGGGAGCAGCGCGATCGGCGTTGCCACCGGACGATGATCTCCGTCTGGATTGTCGCCCGGGCCCGCTAGGGTCTCGATCCACCAGCACATGATCACGTTGGAGGGGCCATGGCCGGACTGCTTCGAGGTGTCGAGGACGAGGTGCCGATCTCGTACGGCCTCTTCGACCTTCGCGACGGATCCGGGCTCGGCAGGGAGGCCGAGGAGGAAGAGGCCGGCTCGTTGCTGGCCGGGCCGGGCGCGATCGCCCTCGGGCAGCTAAGGATCAAGAGCCAAGCGTGGGCGCGTACGGCGCGTGTCCGGATGGAGGCATGGGACGCCGAGCCTCCCGCGCCCGGCGAGCCCTGGGCAGAGGCCGGGCAGGTCATCTACCTCAGCCCGGGCGGCACGGTGCTGCTGTGCAGCCTCTCGTACAGCCCTTCGGGGCAGGCCCTGCTGCTGGGGCCGCCGTTCTTCGCCTACGGTGTGCGTGCCTACATCGGCCCCGTACGCACCCAGCCGGCCGACTACGACGAGAACGTGAGCGAGGCCGTCGAAGAGGCGTGGCTGCTGAGGTTCTGGCCGCTTGCCGATACCGCCGGCCCGGTTCTGCGCGCGGAAACGGAGAGGACCGGGTGGGATCCCGAGAGGATGCGTGACGTTCTCCCGCCGGCCCCTGACACCATGATGGTCAGGCCGGACCTGTGGCCCGCACTGCTTCCCTCAGCCGGGTCCGAGCCACCGCTCCGGCTTGCCCCTTCCGCTCCACCGGAGCGCGTTTCGCATGACGAGTTCACCAGCTACCCGTTCATCCCTCAGGAGACGGCTGACGCTTGGCGACGCATCGAGGAGACACTGGGCGACCTGCGTATCGACATGCTCGGCAACCTGCCCAGCAAGATCAAATCCTGGCCGCAGTCGGAGCTCGATCGGTACGCCGTGCAGTTGCGGGTGAGCATGCGCATCGGCAAGGAGCTGAACCCGCACGACGCACCCACCTGCCGGCTGGATCCCGCCAGCGTCCGCACTGTCCTGCTCGGGCCCGCTCCCGGGGTCAGCGGCCGCGCCTGGACATATGGCGAGGACGAGAACGACCACGCCGAGGTGTTCTCGGTCGACCGGCAGGTCATCGCCCGCGACCGCATCCGCCGACTCACGTTGCTGACCGGGATCGTCACCATCCTGCGGCACGAGAACGAGCTCGTCGAAGTCCGTGCGGCGACCGAGATGGAGGCGGCCCGGGTGCTCATGGTCGAAGGGATGCGGGGCTGACCGTGCCGAGGGCGTCAGTGGTGGCGACCCGAACGAGACGAAGAGCGAACGTGCCCGCCTGGAAGGCGAACTCAAGGCAGCCCCGGCCGCGCAGCGCATCAGCGTCGTGGAGATCGGATCGATGATCGAGGAGGTCGGCGATCTGGTGCGGCTGGTAGGTGAGCGGATCCGACGACAAGGCCGATCTCTCCACCCAGCTCGAGTTGAAGCTCACGTACTGCCCAGGAAAGCAGTATGTGGAGGCCCGGATTACTCCGGAACCTCCACATGTGCGATCGGTGTGTGTCCGAGGACTGAGCGCCACCGGATGCACATGGCCTGCTGATGTTCCTGGCCTGACATGCCGGATTTACGTAATGTGACCTGTCACCGCCCAGTTGAACAACCGGGGCATGCACAACGAATGTCACGGCCGGGGCCCACGGGACGGCCGCCTGCGAGTGCCGAAGGCGACGGGTTCACACCAGGCGTTCCGGCCGGGCGACGCGAGTCGCGCCTACGCAGAGGGAGAGCGGACGCGCCGCACGGGGGCAAGAGCGACGGCCAGCAGGTTCACCTTCCTGCTGGCCCCGGCTACGAGCAGGCCCGCTCCGTTATCGCCGCCGTTGGCCGGCTACCGGGAACTCGCCTGGGATGCGTGGCTCGACCTGCCGGAGACCGGCGGGTGCTCCTGCGGCCTGGCCGAGTCCCAGCGGATGAGGACGTCCGGTCTCTCGGCAAGCTCACCCAGCCGGTTACCGTTGATGACGTTCTCCATACCGCGTGAGGCTGACGGTCAGGCGCAGGTGTAGCCGGACGGCAGGGCGGTGTCGCCGTTGGGCCTGCTCGCTTGGAAGCCGAAGCTGGTGGTGCCGGCTCCCGGCGCGAGCGTGCCGTTGTGGCTGACGCTTCTGACCGTGACGGTCTGGCCGCTGATGGTGATGGTGGCGTTCCACGAGCCGGTCAGGGTGTGCCCGGCCGGCAGGGTAAAGGTGACGGTCCAGCTGGTGATCGTCGAGGTGCTGGTGTTGGTGATGGTCAGCGGCTGGATCACATACCCGCTCCCCCACTGGGACTGCACGGTCGGGGTGGCCGAGCAGGCACCGGTCGTACCTCCCTGAGTGGTGATCTGGACGGTGTTGGAGACCGGCGAGACGTTACCAGCGGCATCGCGCGCCCGGACCTGGTAGCGGTAGGTGGTGTCCGGGGACAGGCCCGTGTCGGTGAACGAGGTCGTGGCCGAGGTGTCGACCTGGGTGAACGTGCCGCCCATCGCGCCGGGAGCGCGCAGGATCTCATAGCCGGTCACACCGGTGTCGTCAGTGGAGGCCGTCCAGGTCAGGCTGGTGCCGGTTGTGGTGGTGCCCGAGGCGGTGAGCCCGGCCGGGGCGGTCGGCGGCATGGTGTCGCCTCCGGTGGCGGCCGTGGTGAAGGTGGCCGGCGCGGAGTTGCCCGACAGGTTACCCGCGCCGTCACGCGCCCGTACGTACACCTGGTATTGGGTGTTGGCACTCAGCCCGGTCAGGGTGATCGAGGTGGTGGCGGACTGGCCGAGCTGTGGGTCGGTGGCGCCCTGCTCCCGGTAGACGTTGTAGCCGGCCAAGCCGGAGCCGCCCTGGTCGGTGGACGCGGTCCAGGTCAGCGTGGCACTGGCGGCGGTCACGTTGGACGCGACCGGCGTGCCTGGCGTGGTCGGTGGCGTGGTGTCGGTCGGACTGGTGGTCAAACCGAAGAACTCGATGGCGTAGAGGGCCATACCGCTCTGCGGAAGAGCATGCCCGGCGCCCTGGATGCTGTACGCCTCCACCTGCACGGTGCCGGACGGATTGGCGTACCGGCTGCGGTTCCAGCTGGCCTGCGGGGTGTCGGTGCTGGTCGGGGTCTGGCTCAGCCCGAACACATTGGTCCACTGCTCGATCGACTCTCGCAGCAGCGAGTAGGGCACGAGGGTGTCGTTGGTGCCGTGCCACAGCTGCATGCGCGGGCGGGAGCCGGAATATCCGGGGTACGCCTGGCGGACCGCATCGCCCCACTGCTGGGGTGTTCGGTCCATGCTCCCGCCGGTGCACCTGCTGCTTCCGGGCGGGTAGTCGGAGGCGCCGGCGAAGCAGTTGAAGGGCACACCCATGAAGGAGGCCCCTGCCTTGAACATGTCCGGGTAGACGGCGAGCATGTGCTGGGTCATCATGCCGCCGGACGAGCTTCCAGTGGCGTAGACCCGGTTCGGATCTCCCTGATGGTTCCGCTCGACGTAGTCGATCATCGAGGTGATCGAGACCGGATCGCTGCCGCCGCCGCGCTGCTTGGCCGCGTCCGACCAGGTGTCGAAGCAGTTGCCGAACCCTGCCGACTGGGTGGCGGTCGGGTAGATGACGATGAAGCCATATCGATCCGCCAGCGAGGCGAACTCACTGCCCTGGTAGAAGCCGGGACCGGAGCCGCCGCAGCCATGCATCGCAACCACGATCGCCGGCGAGGCCGGGCGCGAGTCCGGCACATAGACGTGCATCCGCATGTTGCCCGGGTTGTTGCCGAAGCTGGTCACCTCCACCAGGGTGGCGGCGACGGCCGGCGATCCGAGTACAACGGTCATGACGGCAAAGAGCGCCGCGGCGCAGGCACTGGCCAGCACCGTGGTCAATCGTCTCATTCGCGCTCCTCCTCTCCATATCCGCGGCGCGCCACGGATAGGTCCGCCGCGTATTGACGTCGGTCGCTGGAAAATAGAAGGCCCACGATCCACCGTCAATGCACGCTTGGTGCGCATGCCCGCCAGTTCACCTGGCAATAAGCCGTTTCCCCTGGTTATCAAGTAACTTGTTATCAAGGTCCTTGATAACGGTGTGAGAAACTTACATTGGAGCCCGTCCTGACGGGGCACGATATCGTCTCCTGGTGACCGATCCGGGTGTCCCCGCGGCCGCTGCGCCGGACGCACCGCCGCCCCGTGTGAGCTACCTGGTGTTCCGGCTGGAACGCCGCATCCGCGCCTGCCTGGATGAAGCGCTCGCCCGGCACGGCATGACGACCACCGGATACATGGCGCTCAGCGAGCTGCGCCTGCGCGACGCCCCATCCTCGGCCGATCTGGCCCGCATCGCCTTCGTCACTCCGCAGGCGATGAACCTGGTCATCCGCGATCTCGAACAACGCGGCCTGATCCGCCGCGATCCGCATCCCTGCGGCGGCCGCGCTCTGCGCACCCGCCTTACCACGAAAGGTTTGAGCACCCTCCGGCGATGCGACCGCTCCCTCGACAGCATCGAAGCCGTCATGCTCGCCGAGATCGACGACCCGGACCGCACGACACTCACGGAAGCGCTCACGCTGTGCGCCCGAGCCCTCCACCCGGACACACGCCCCTGACCCCGGTCCTTCGGATGAGGCAAGCAGGATGGCTGACCGTCGCCACCTTCCCCAACCCGTTGCCCGCCGAGTCGTCCCAGCTCAGGAGACCGATCAGCTCACAGCAGATCTGCCCCAGGCAGATCGTGTCACCCCTGGTCCGAATCGCTGCACATGATGGACGCATGAGCGAAGAATCAAAACTTCCGCTGTTGAACGCGCAGGTAAGACGCGAGCTTTATGAGCAGCGTGTTCTCGTTCTCGACGGCCCTCTCGACGATGACAACGGGATGCTGCTGGCCACGCAATTGATGACACTCGCCACGCAGGACGCGTCGACCGACATCGCATTGTGGATCCACTCCCCGGGCGGCTCGGTTCCCTCGATGCTGGCGATTCGCGACGTCATTCGACTCATTCCCTGCGACGTATCGACCCTCGTGTTGGGCATCGCCTACAGCGCCGGGCAATTCCTGCTGTCCTCGGGAGCCCGGGGGAAGCGCCGCGCCCTGCCGCACTCACGCGTCCTGATGCACCAGGGCTCGGCGGGAATCGGCGGCACCGCGGTTGACATCGAACTGCAGGCCAACGACCTTCGGCATACGCGCGACACGGTGCTCGGCCTCATCGCCGAGGACACGGGACAACCCGTCGGGCGCATATTCGAGGATTCCCTGCACGATCGTTGGTACACAGCGCAAGAAGCACTCGACTACGGCTTCATCGATGCGATCGTGCAGAACTTCGGCGAAATCGCGCCCCACCATCGCCCGCGACCCGGATTCGGCATCACCGAAGGAGTCGGCAAGTGACCTCATATACGATCCCGAACGTAATCGCCCAGAATCCTCGCGGCGAGCGGATCATGGATGTCTACTCGCACCTGCTCACCGAGCGAATCGTTTATCTGGGCACCGCCATTGACGCGGGCGTCGCGAACGCGCTCATCGCGCAGCTGATCTTTCTGGAGTCGGACAACCCCGATGCCGAGATCCAGTTCTATATCAACTGCGAAGGCGGCGACCCGAGCGCGATGCTCGCGATCTACGACACGATGCGTCATATCCGCCCGCGGGTCTCGACCACCTGCGTCGGACAGGCCGTTGCCGTGGGTGCTGTCCTTCTCGCCGCAGGCGCCGAGGGAAAACGTGCCGCTCTCCCACACGCACGGGTGATCTTGCACCAACCGGCTGCTCAAGGGCGCGGAACGATCCCCGACCTCATCTTGCAGGCTGACGAGGTCGTACGTGTCCGGGCGGACATTGAGCGCATCCTGTCACGCCACACCGGCCAGACGATCGAGACCCTACGCGCCGACACCGATCACGATCGCGTGTTCACCGCGACCGCGGCCTTGGAGTACGGGCTCCTCGACCAGATCATCGAGGAGCACTCCTAACCCCGTGGACACCCCGGCAAGCCGCGCTATGCGGCCAGTGCGTACGCCGTCGTCGCCGAGCAGGTAGCGCCTCTCGACACGCTGTGCTGAGCGGGGCGCAGGCTCTCGGCCACGGCAAGGGTCAGATCGACCAGGGTCACATCCAGCGCTCCGGCGACCGCAGCGATCATCTCGCTCGACGGCTCTTTGAGCCCTCGTTCTATCTCGGAGAGATATTGCGGTGAGACTCCGGCGCGACTCGCCGTCTCGCTCAACTTCTCGCCTCGCTCGTGACGAATGCCTCGCAGACACTCACCGAGCACCTGCCTCCACAGCCGCTCGCGAACCGGAGAGAACTCGGGGGCGGTCCGATCGATCGCCGGACGCAGCGGCGGGATGGAGGAGGCCATGCCTACACCATAGGGAGACCTCACGTTCGAGTCCTGTCGGCTTCGCGTAGAGCAGAACCAGTCACTGGCCCCTCCGCCCGCCCTCAGGGCGCCTCCGCCCGCTCACGAGTGGGGCGCTGCGGCGGCGACCACTCGGTGACACGGGTCACCCGGCCACGTGACCAGGGCCGCATACCGCGCTCTGCAAGGTGAGGCGGGGTCCGGAAGCCGGGTTGCGGTCCTTCCAACGCCAGGCCGGCCACTCGTGTGAGGCGCGGGCATCCTGAACGCCATGTCCGTCGCCGGCGCCGACCGCCCCTCCCGCACTCGCCGTACCGACCCCCAGGCCCAGCACCTCGGCGCATCAGGACCCGAGGTGCTCAGCCCGCCGCCGGCTCTTCACCGACGGCGTACTGAGGGCCATGGGCTTACCGTGTATGTCGGAGGGGGAGATGAACCCCCATACGCCTGGCCAGGGGCTATAGGTTCCCCGACTTGAACCCTCAGCGCCAAGACAAAGCAAAAGCGCCAGGTCCGAGACCTGGCGCTTTTATGTGACCGGTGTCCGAGGGGGGACTTGAACCCCCATGCCCCGTAAAGGGCACTAGCACCTCAAGCTAGCGCGTCTGCCTATTCCGCCACCCGGACGTGGTGCCTGCACGTGAGACCGTCATCTCGCGTCGGCTCCGTAAGGTTAGCAAACTCTGGGGGGTGCGTCATACCGAGAATCTGGCGGGGCGCTCCGGAGCCGGCCGGGAGGCGATTCGACCGTGAAAACTGTCCCCGTCGCGGGCATGTCATGGGGCGGACGGGCAGGTCGGGGCGATAAGGGATGGTTTGCGATGGGGGGACTTGACCCGTCGCTGGATCTCCGGCGAAATCGCTTTGCGGCAACCATGTGTGCTGCTACGGTTACTTTCCGTTGAGGGGTGAGTCCACGGACCGGCCTCACGATGTGAGGTCGGTCCAGGAGCTCAGGAGGTCACGTGGCACGCACGTCGGTGCAGCAGGTGAGGGACATGTCCCTCGCTGCTCGGCGCGTGCCCGCGACGATCTCGGCGGACGGTTCGATCACCTGCCGGGCTGACCGGATGGCGCGGTTCGCGGCCGGCGCCCGTCGGGTCATCGTGCGAGCGGCAGCGGCCGGCATTCTGCTGGCCGCTGGTTGGTTGCTCGCCGTTGCGCTCGGGATGCTCTTCGCCGCTCCGGCGGCTGCGGACACCACCGCGGCGACAGGAGCAGGCACCCCCCAACTCGCCGCCGGCATTTCGCCGGTGAGCGGAATGGCCTCGGCGTCCGATGATGCCGGGGCGATGGCGGGGCTGACGGTCGACGGGCTCACGAGCCAGTCAGACCCCGGCCTTCCACCGCCTTCCACCGCCGACAACATTCTGGACACCGATGGTCTGGTGCCCACTGGCGGTGGCAATGGGCCCTTCGGGCCGCACATGGGCGATGTCGCGCGGTCTGATTTCGACCCGCGGCTCGAGGTTCGGCACGCCCCCAGGGCGTTCGAGCTACCCCCTGTCGTCCGCACAGCGGCGGACGACCCCTCTTTCTCCCCTGACTGATCCCCACCACAGGTCCCGGCTTTCGACTGCCGGCGGCGGAGCGTGGCTCGACTGCCCCTCCGCCAGTGGGTGACACGTCAATCACTGGTTCGCCAATCCCGAGGTCTCCGCTGTGCGCGGTGCGTCAACGACCTCGTACGACCTCGGCTGCCCGCGAACTGTCAGGTATTTCCCCCCAATCAGTAGGAGCATTCATCATGCGTACGTGGGCGAAGGCTTCGGCCCCTGCGGCTCTGCTCGCGGTTGCAGTCATGTCTTTCGGCGGCGGCACCGCGCTCGCCGACACCTCCGGTGACGGTTCCATCGGCGGCGGCAACCAAGTCAACCTCCCCATCTCCCTGCCGATCGACATCAGCGGCAACTCCGTCGCCGCGGTCGGCGAGTCCAGCGCCTCCTCCCGTGGTGGTGCGTCGGTGGTCGACACCAGCCAGGGCGGCGGCACCCCCAACCAGACCTCCGGCAACCACAGCGTGCTCGGCGGCAACCAGATCAACGCGCCGATCAGCGCCCCGATCAACGCCTGCGGCAATGCGGTCTCGCTGGTCGGCAGCTCCGACGCCGGGTGCACGGGCGGCGCCACCGTGCGCAAGTCCGGCAAGGGCGGCTCGGGCGGCAACCGTACCTCTGGTGATCACAGCGTGCTCGGTGGCAACCAGATCACCGCGCCGATCAACGCGCCGATCAACGCCTGCGGCAACGCGGTGGCGATCTTCGGCGATGCGACGGCGGGCTGCAAGGGCGGCGCCTCGGTCCGTGACACCGGGCCTGGCGCGGGCGGCAACCGTACCTCCGGCAGGAGCTCGGTGCTCGGCGGCAACCAGGTGATCGCGCCGATCAGTGCGCCGATCAACATCTGCGGCAACTCGGTGGCGGCCTTCGGGCAGGCGTTCTCCGGGTGCAAGGGCGGTTCGAGCGTCACCACCGGCGGGCACGGCCACCACGGCTACAAGAGCGCGCGGCACCACCAGGGCTCGACCGGTAACGACACTGACGGCCGTTTCGGCGCGGGCAGTGGCAACCAGGTCATCGCCCCGATCAGCCTGCCCATCACCGCCTGCGGCAACGCGGTGGGCAACGCGCAGGCCGGGTGCGCGGGCGGCGCCTCGGTGCACAACTCCAAGCACGGCTCCGGCGCGGGCGGCAACAGGACCTCGGGCCGTTCGGGTGTGCTGGCCGGCAACCAGGTGGTGGCTCCGATCACCGCTCCGGTCAACGTCTGTGGCAACGCCGTCGCGGTCTTCGGCGAGGCGTTCGCCGGGTGCAAGGGCGGCGCCTCGGTGAAGAACGGCGGCAAGGGGGCCGGTGGCAACACCACCTCGGGTCGTTCGGGTGTGCTGGCCGGCAACCAGGTGGTGGCCCCGATCACCGCGCCGATCAACGCCTGCGGCAACGCCGTCGCGGCGCTCGGCCTCGCCCAGGCCCACTGCAAGGGCGGCGCCGCCGTCTCTCCCCAGCACGGCGTGGGCGCGGGCGGCAACCGGACCTCCGGCAGGAACTCGGTGCTCGGCGGCAACCAGGTGATCGCGCCGATCACCGCTCCGATCAACGTCTGCGGCAACGCAGTGGCCGTCCTGGGTGACGCCGCCGCCGGCTGCCTCGGTGGAGCGCACGTCGGCCGGCCCCCGCACGACGGCGGCCAGTACCCCTACGTGTGGCGCGTGAGCAAGACCTCACACGCCGGGACGAGCGGCACGCTGCCCGCACTGCCCGCGCTTCCGGCGATGAGCGGCGTGCAGGAGGCCGGCAGCATGGCTCAGCAGATGAGCGGCTCCGGTCTGCCGTCGCTGCCGGTCGTCGGCGACGTGGCCGGCCAGGCCGGTCTGCCGAAGCTGCCCGGGCTGCCCGGCCTGCCCGGCGAGGCGAAGACCCCGCCGAGGGCCAAGAAGCCGTCCGGCGCCGCCGCCTTCAGCCCGTCCTCCGCCAAGCCGGCCGGCGGTGCCTCCGGCCCGGCATCCGCGCTCGCTCCGGCCACCTCGCTGGTCGGCTCCACCCCGGTCGGCGGTGCGGTGAGCTCCGCGACGGGCGGCCTGCCCACCAGCGGCCTGGGCCTGATGAGCGCCGCTCAGCCCATGGGCGTCACCGGGATGAACGTCGGCGCGCTGTTCGCGCTCGTCCTGGGCGGCATGCTGGCCGCCTCCGCGACGCTGTTCGCCACCACCCGCCGCTTCCGCCTCGGCCGGAAGTAGCCGCACACGGCCACTGCCCGCCGCCAGCGGGCAGTGAGCGATAGACGCTTTGCCCGTTCCGGGGGCGCGGCCCGGAGCGGGCAAAGCCATGTCCGGATGCCAACCGGTGCGGGCAAAGCCGTGTCCGGATGTCAAAGGGTGCTGCGGACCCGCATGATCCGTCGGCGGAGTCGTACGCGACGGCTCCCGTCGGGATACAGGCGGACCCGCGAGAGCTCCCACTGGCCGTACTCCGCGTGTTCGGTCAGCAGCTGACGTGCTGCTTCGCGTGATAGGTCGCGCGGGATGAAGATATCCATGTAGGAGTAGTCGGGCACAACGATTAGTCTCCAGAGTTGAGTCAGGGCGCCATGCAGCTCGATGGGCTTATTCTGCGTGCTGGTGGGTGGACCTGGAAGTCAGTGGGTAGCCCCGGGGGAAGGAATTTTTCGCGAGTCGGGTTACCTTTCAGGTCTGTGCCGGCTCCCGGCAGGGGGATTTTGCTAGCGAACAGCGAGGTAGGAAGCAGCGTGCCAGCCATGAACGGCAGCGCCGGCGGAACACGCCTGGTGATCGTCGAGTCGCCGGCCAAGGCGAAGACGATCGAGGGGTACCTCGGCGCCGGCTACATCGTCGAGTCCAGCATCGGCCATATCCGGGACCTTCCGGAGAAAGCCGACGACATCCCCGAGCGATACAAGGGGGAGCCGTGGGCGCGACTGGGCGTGAACGTCGAGCATGAATTCGAGCCGCTGTACGTGGTCAACCCCGACAAGAGGTCGCAGGTCGCCAAGCTGAAGCAGCTGCTCAAGGACGCCGACGAGGTCTATCTCGCCACTGACGAGGACCGCGAGGGCGAGGCCATCGCCTGGCATCTGCGTGAGGTGCTCAAGCCCAAGGTGCCGGTGCACCGCATGGTCTTCCACGAGATCACCCAGCAGGCCATCCGTGACGCGGTCGCCAACCCCCGCACGCTCAACCTGCGCCTGGTCGACGCCCAGGAGACCCGGCGCATCCTGGACCGGCTCTACGGCTACGAAGTCAGCCCGGTCCTGTGGAAGAAGGTCAAGCCGCGCCTGTCGGCCGGTCGCGTCCAGTCGGTGGCGACCAGGCTGGTGGTGGAGCGCGAGCGGGAGCGGATGGCGTTCACCTCCGCCCACTACTGGGACCTGCAGGCGCTGTTCGACACCGGCAGGACCGAGGAGCGCCCGCGGGACTTCACCGCGAACCTCACCGGGGTCGACGGCCGCCGCGTCGCGCAGGGCCGCGACTTCGCCAGCACCGGGCAGCTGAAGAACGCCGACGTGCTCCACCTGTCGGAGGCCGCCGCGGGCGAGCTGGCCGGCCGGCTCCAGGACTCGTCGTTCGCCGTCAAGTCCGTCGAACGCAAGCCGTACACCCGCAAGCCGTACGCGCCGTTCCGGACCACGACGTTGCAGCAGGAGGCCAGCCGCAAGCTGGGGTTCTCCGCCAAATACACGATGCAGGTGGCGCAGCGCCTCTATGAGGAAGGCTTCATCACCTACATGCGCACCGACAGCATCACGCTGTCGGAGACCGCCATCGCGGCCGCGCGCTCTCAGGCACTCAAGCTGTACGGCGCGGCGTACGTACCGGATAAGCCGCGCGTTTACACCAGCAAGGTGAAGAGTGCGCAGGAGGCGCACGAGGCGATCAGGCCGTCCGGGGAGGAGTTCCGCACGCCGGGCGAGACGCGGCTGAGCGGTGACCGGTTCCGGCTGTACGAGCTGATCTGGCAGCGCACCGTGTCGTCCCAGATGAAGGATGCCGTGGGCGAGTCCGTCACGGTCAAGGTGGGCGGCAGGTCGTCGGCCGGCGAGGACGTGGAGTTCAGCGCCTCGGGCCGGACGATCACCTTCCACGGCTTCCTGAAGGCGTACGTCGAGGGGGCTGACGATCCGTCGACCGACCGCGACGACTCCGAGAAGCGGCTGCCCAACCTGGCCGAGGGCGACCCGCTGACCGTGTCGCGGCTGGACGCGGCCGGCCACTCGACCAAGCCGCCGGCTCGCTACACCGAGGCGTCGCTGGTCAAGGAACTGGAGGATCGCGAGATCGGCCGCCCGTCGACGTACGCGTCGATCATCGGCACGATCCTGGACCGCGGCTACGTGTTCAAGAAGGGGACGGCGCTGGTGCCGTCGTTCCTCGCCTTCGCCGTGGTCAATCTGCTGGAGCAGCATTTCGGCAACCTGGTCGACTACGACTTCACCGCCGAGATGGAGAAGGTGCTCGACGACATCGCCAACGACCGGGCCGAGCGGGTGCCGGAGTTGCAGCGCTTCTACTACGGCGCGGACGGTGACGAGGGCCTCAAGGAGATGGTCAGCGACCTCGGTGACATCGACGCCAAGGAGATCAGCTCCTTCGCGATCAGGGGGAGCGACATCGTCATCCGGGTCGGCCGCTACGGCCCCTACCTGGACCGGGACGGCACCCGGGTGAACGTGCCCGAGGACACCACGCCCGACGAACTGACCGCCGAGAAGGCCGAGGAGCTGTTCTCGCGGCAGACGGGCGATCGTGAGCTGGGGCACGACCCGGAGACCGGGCACATGATCGTCGCCAAGGACGGGCGGTTCGGGCCGTACGTGACGGAGATCCTGCCGGAGGAGGCGCTGCCCGCCGAGGGGGCGCCGAAGAAGCGGACGAAGAAGGCCGAAGCCGTCAAGCCGCGGACGAGTTCGCTGTTCAAGACGATGTCGCTGGAGACCATCACGCTTGAGGACGCGCTGCGGCTGCTGTCCATCCCGCGCCCTGTCGGGGAGCTGGAGGGCGAGCCGGTGGTGGCGCACAACGGCAAGTTCGGCCCGTACCTGAAGAAGGGCACCGACTCGCGCTCGCTGGCTTCCGAGGAGGACCTGTTCACGGTCACGATCGAGCAGGCCAAGGAGCTGTTCGCGCAGCCGAAGCAGCGGGGCAGGGGCCGGGCCGCGGCCGCGCCGCCGCTGCGTGAGCTGGGCGACGACCCCAACTCCAAGAAGCCCGTCGTGGTCAAGGAGGGGCGGTTCGGGCCGTACGTCACCGATGGTGAGACCAACGCCTCGCTGCGCAAGGGCGACACGGTGGAGGAGATCACCATCGAGCGGGCGGCGGAGTTGCTGGCCGAGCGGCGTGAGCGGGCACCGGCGCCCAAGAAGGCCACCACCAGGAAGGCTCCGGCGAAGAAGGCGCCCGCTGCCAGGAAGAAGCCTGCCGCCAAGTCCTGAGAGGGCTCTCAGGACGGCGAGCGCGGCCCTTAGGGCTGCTCATAGCATGATGGCGTGGCCTTCCTCCTCGTGGTCGTGAGTGTGGTCGTTGCGATCCACCTCTATCTGTGGCACCGGCTGGTCCGCGCCACCACGCGGCCGGGGAGGGTGCGCACCGGGCTGACGTTGACGGTGGCCGGGCTGTTCCTGCTGGTGCTGGGCACCTTCGGGGGCATGCGCCTGGAGTCGCTGTCCTGGCTGTCATGGCCTGGCTACGCGTGGGTGGCGATCATGTTCTACCTGCTCGTGTTCCTCCTGGTGCTGGAGGTGCCGCGGGCGGTGGCCGGGGTGCTTGTGCGGCGGCGGGCCGAGGTGAAGGAGCCGGCCTCGGTTGTGGTCGCGAGCGCGCCGGAGGTGAGCGAGCCGGTTTCGGTTGTGGTCGCGTCCGTGCCGGAGGTCAACGGGTCGGCCGCGTCCGTGCCGGCACGGACGCCGGACGTGCCGGTCGACGCCTCTTCGCCGGGCGGTGCGTCTCCGCCTGTCGACGCGCCTTCGCCTGTCGGCGCGCCTTCGCCGGGCGGCGACATGAGCAGGCGGCTGTTTCTCGGTCGTGTCACGGCCGCCGTCGCGGGGGCGAGCGCGCTCGGCACGGTCGGTTACGGCGTCACGGTGGCGCTGGGTGACCCGGTGATCGAGCCGGTCAAGGTCACGCTGCCAGGGATGGACTCCAGGCTCGGCGGGTTGCGGTTCGCCGTCGTCAGCGACATCCACCTGGGGCCGCTCACGGGCAGGGCGCACACCGAGCGGATCGTCCGGATGATCAACGGGCTCGAGGCGGACGTGGTGGCGATCGTCGGGGACCTGGTCGACGGCTCGGTCGAGAGGCTAGGCGCGCTGGCCAGGCCGTTGCGGGGGCTGGAGTCGCGCTACGGCTCCTACTTCGTGACGGGCAACCACGAGTACTACACGGTCAACGGTCCCGGGGAGTGGATCGAGGAGCTGGGCGAGCTCGGGGTGCGGTCGCTGCGCAACGAGCGGGTGGAGATCCGGCACCAGGGGGCCGTGCTCGACCTGGCCGGGGTCAACGATCTCAACGGCGCCGCCACGGGCGACGGGCCCGACTTCGCCGCCGCGCTGGGCGGGCGGGCCGAGCGCCGGACGACGGTCCTGCTCGCGCACCAGCCCGTGCAGGCGGTGCAGGCCGCTCGTCACGGCGTGGACCTGCAGCTCTCCGGGCACACGCACGGTGGTCAGATGGTGCCGTTCAATCTGGTGATCCCGTTGCAGCAGCCGGTGGTGTCCGGGCTGGGCACGGTCGACGGGGTGCAGGTGTACGTCACGCGGGGGGCCGGGTTCTGGGGGCCGCCGATCCGGGTGGGAGCGCCGCCGGAGATCACTATGCTCGAACTCCGCTGACTTTCCGCACTCCGCCGTGCACGGAGCGTCTCCAATGCCGTAGTATCTCAAGGGATACACGGAGGTGATGATGGACTCTTCCCCGGCCAGTGGGGTGCCCGACGTCAGGTTCTGGGCGGAGCAGGGCGGGATGCTGCTCAAGCAGGCCCGGCATGCGGCGCGGATGCGGCAGAAGGAGCTCGCGGGGGTGAGCGGCACCTCGCGCACCACGCTGTCGGCCTATGAGCACGGCCGTAAGTCGCCCACGCTGGAGACCGCCGGGCGCATTCTGGACGCGGCCGGCTTCCGGCTGGTGCTGGAGCCCAGGGCGGGGTTCTCCTCCCGGGTCGCCGACGACGGCCGGCCGTTCTCCGTGCCCGGCCATCTGCCGCGCCTGACGGTGACGGAGGCGCTGGGCAAGCTGCGGCTGGGCGGGCGGATCTACGATCTGGCCGATCGCGGGCAGCGCCGCGAGGCCTACTCCGCCCTGCTGTGTGAGGGCGGGCCGAGGGAGTTGCTCGACCATGTGGACGGGGTGCTGCTCGTGGAGCTCTGGGAGGAGCTCGATCTGCCCGCCGCCGTCCGGACGGCCTGGGCGCCCATGATCGAGCAAGCGCGCAGAGGGGGCTGACGGACGATGGTCGTTCCGGGGGCCCATTCACGCTGTGCTACCTGCGCGCGGGGCCATGTACGTACTACCCTCAGCGACGAGCCGCCGGGTATATCCGACTCGTCGCTCGCCATCCCACTCCCAGCGAACACCTGGATACGCTGACATCATGACCGCCCTTGGCCGACAAACCCACGTGCTGGCTATCGCACCGTTCCGCCGGCTCTGGACGGCCATGTCCGTGTGCAGCCTGGGTGACTGGCTCAACATCCTGGCCCTGACCGCACTGGCCGGAAACCTCACCGAGGGTGACTACCGCATCCAGTCACTGGCCATCGGCGGTGTGTTCATCGCCAAGATGCTGCCCGCCGTCCTGCTGGGGCCGCTCGCGGGCGCGTTCGCCGACCGGTTCGACCGGCGGCTGACGATGTTCAGTGCCGACCTGGCTCGTTTCGCCGTGGTGCTGTCGATCCCGCTGGTCAACAGCTACCAATGGGTCATCATCGCGACGCTGCTCGTCGAATGCGTCAACCTCTTCTGGGTGCCGGCCAAGGACGCCACCGTCCCCAACCTGGTGCCCAAGGAGCAGCTCGAGTCGGCCAACCAGCTCAACCTGATGGTCACGTACGGCACCGCACCGATCGCCGCGGTGCTGTTCGCGGCCCTGTCGCTGGTCGGCGACGTCACCCGCAACGTGGTGCCCTTCCTGGCCTGGATGGACCCGACCGCGCTGGCGCTCATCGTCAACGCCTGCGCCTATCTCGTCTCGGCCTTCCTCATCTTCACGCTGCGCGACATCCCCAAGCGGGACGGGGCGATCTCCACGCCGTCCGTGTTCAAGCAGATCGTCGAGGGCTGGCGGTTCGTCGGCAGCAACCGGCTGGTGCGCGGCCTCATCATCGGGATGCTCGGCGCGTTCGCCGCGGGCGGAGCGGTGGTCGGCGTCGCCAAGATCTACGTGGTGGCGCTCGGCGGTGGTGACGCCGCCTACGGCATCGTGTTCGGCGCGGTCTTCGTCGGTATGGCGCTGGGCATGTTCTTCGGGCTCCGGCTGCTGCGCGAGCTGTCGCGGCGGCGGCTGTTCGGCCTGGCGATCATCCTGGCGGGGCTCGTGCTGGCGGCCATCGCGCTGGTCCACAACCTCGTGATCGTGGTCATGCTGACCGTGGTGCTCGGGGCGTGCGCCGGCATCGCCTGGATCATCGGCTACACCCTCATCGGGCTCGAGGTCGAGGACTCGATGCGCGGGCGCACGTTCTCCTTCCTGCAGTCCACCGCCCGGGTGACGCTGCTGCTGGTCGTGGCCGCGGCCAACCCGCTCGCCGCCCTGTTCGGCGAGCACCTGCTCCAACTCGGCGACCTGACCTACCAGTTCAACGGCACCAACCTGGTGTTGCTGGCCGGCGGCGTGCTCGCCACCGTCGTCGGCATCCTCGGCCTGCGCCATATGGACGACCGGAAGGGCGTCTCGCTCTCCGAGGACATCATCGCGGCCCTGCGCGGCAAGCGCTTCGAGACCGGCGCGGCCGAGCAGCTGCCCGGCCTGTTCGTGGCGTTCGAAGGCGGTGAGGGATCCGGGAAGACGACCCAGTCCAGGCTGATCGCCATCTGGCTGCGCGACCAGGGCTTCGACGTCGTGCAGACCCGCGAGCCCGGCGCCACCAAGATCGGCATGCGGCTGCGCGCCGTCCTGCTCGACGCGGCCGAGCGCGGGTTGTCGGCCAGGGCCGAGGCGTTGCTCTACGCCGCCGACCGTGCGGAGCATGTGGAGAAGGTCATCCGCCCCGCCCTCTACCGAGGCGCCCTGGTCGTCTGCGACCGCTACGTCGACTCGTCGCTGGCCTACCAGGGGGCAGGGCGGTCGCTCGACCCCGAGGACGTGTCCAAGGTCAACGCCTGGGCGACGGGCGGGCTGGTGCCGCACCTGACCGTGCTGATCGACACGCCGCCCGAGCTGGGGCTGAGCAGGCTGGGTGGAGCGGTGGACCGGATCGAGGCCGAGCCGCTGGAGTTCCACGAGCGGGTGCGCAAGGAGTTCCGCGCGCTGGCCGCCGCCGCCCCCGAGCGTTACCTGGTGGTGGACGGCACGCTGCCGACCGGGGAGATCACCCGCGAGATCCAGGACCGGATCCGCGAGATCCTGCCGGACCCGGTGCCGGAGGAGTCCGAGGACGCTACGGGCACGATGCCCGCCATCCGCGACTAGCCTGATGCCGTGGGTGTCTTCGATGACCTAGTAGGCCAGGACCAGGCGACGACCGTACTGTCGCGAGCGGCGGCTGCCGCGGGCGAGACGGTGCGGGGCGGGCGCGGTGCCGGGATGACGCACGCCTGGCTGTTCACCGGGCCGCCCGGCTCGGGCCGCGAGGAGGCCGCGCGGGCCTTCGCGGCGGCCCTGCTCTGCCCTGACGCCGGTTGCGGCCACTGCGACCAGTGCCACCAGGTGCTGATCGGCTCCCACCCCGACCTGGAGACCGTACGCCCAGCGGGTCTGTCCTACAGCGTCAAGCAGACCCGCGAGCTCATCCTCAGAGCGGCGGGCGCGCCCACCCAGGGGCGCTGGCGCGTCATCCTGTTCGAGGCCGCCGACCGGGCCACCGAGTCCGCCGCGAACGCCCTGCTCAAGGCCATCGAAGAGCCCCCGCCGCGCACGGTGTGGCTGCTCTGCTCCCCCGCCCCCGACGACCTGATGATCACCATCAGGTCGCGCTGCCGGCAGGTCACCCTGGTCACGCCCGGCACCGAGGCGGTCGCGCACCTCCTCGCCACCCGCGAGAGCGTGCCGTGGGAGACGGCCCGCTTCGCCGCCCGCGCGGCCCAGGGGCACATCAGCCGGGCCAGAGCCCTGGCGTTGGACGAGGCGACACGGCATCGGCGCGAGGCCGTGCTGTCCATCCCACGCTCGCTGACCGGCGTCGGCGAATGCGTCAGCGCCGCCGAGCGGCTGGTCAAAACGGCCGAGGAGGAGGCCGCTGCCTCCACGGGCGCGCTCAACGCGACGGAGACGACCGACCTGCGCAGGCTGTACGGCGAGGGCTCCACGGGCAAGGGGCTCAATCGCGGGTTGGTACGCGGCGGCGCCGGGGCGCTGAAGGAGCTGGAGGACCGGCAGAAGTCCCGGGCCACCAGGATCAAGCGCGACTCGCTGGACGCGGCGCTGCTGGAGCTGATCTCGTTCTACCGTGACGTGCTGGCGATGCAGTTCGGCGCGGGGGTGGAGCTGGCCAACGACGACATCCGCTACGAGCTCGACCAGCTGGCCAAGGTGTCCACCCCGGAGGAGACGCTGCGGCGCATCGACGCGATCATGCGGTGCCGGGAGCGCCTCGACCTCAACGTGAACCCGCAGATCGCGGTCGAGTCCATGATGCTGTCGCTTCGGATGAAGACTTCCTAGAAGTCCGCCAGAACGGGCCGCGCCGAAGACAGCGCGGTGACTGAAGCAGCAGATGGGGCCCTGAGGCGTCTCTGTGATGTGGAAGTCGAACTGCTTTCCCGAGGGAAGGCTCTGATGCGCGAGCAGGTGGACGTTTCGGTGATCTTCGCCGAGCATCATGTCGGGCTCGTGCGACTCGCATTGATCATGGTGGGCGATCAGGCGACGGCCGAGGACGTCGTGCAGGAGGCGTTCGCCCGCACGCACGCGGGGCGGGGCCGGCTGCGGGATCCTGGCAGAGCACTGGTTTACGTGCGCTCCGCCGTGCTCAACGGGTGCCGGTCGGTGCTGCGTCGGCGGGCCACGGTGTTCCGGCGGGCGGTGCCGTACGAACCGCCCGTCTGGTCGGCGGAGAGCGCCGCGATGGTGACGGAGGAGCGCCGCGAGCTGCTTCTGGCGCTGCGGGAGTTGCCGCGCAGGCAGCGTGAGGCGCTGACGCTGCGCTACTACCTCGGTCTCGCAGACCAGGAGATCGCCGAGACCATGCGGATCAGTGCGAGCACGGTCAGGTCCACGATCGCGCGAGGGCTGACCGCCCTCCGCCGGGCACTTGGGGAGGATTCATGAACAGTCCGATGGAGGACCGGCTGCGGGAGGCTCTCGCTGAGGCGGGGGCGACGGTCGACACCAGCACCCTCCAGCCGCTGCACGGGGCCCGGCGGTCACGGTTCCGGGTGGATCTCCGGCTGGTGGCCGTGGCGGCCGTCGTCGTGCTCGTGGGGGTGGCGGGCGCGGTGGGACTGGGCGGTCGGGGTGATGTGGACCGTGCCGTGGCGGTGAGTCCGGACCAACGGATAGACAAGGGGGAGATGATCGTCTTCCTGTGCTCGAAGACGTTGCCGAAGGAGGAGGCGTGCCAGGGTCGTGACGTCACCGCCGAAGAGACGAAAGCGGTCGGCGCCTTGGTGCGGCAGTTGCCGGAGGTCGAATCGGTGACCTTCATCGACCAGGCCAGCGCTTACGAGAACTTCCGGCGGGATTTCGTCCACAACAAGGCGCTGTTGGATGGTGTCGGAGCCGTTGACCTGCCGGCATCGTTCAGGTTGACGATCAGGGAGGGGGCCGACCGGAATCAGGTGTCACGGGCGCTGCACGGGGTGGCGGGGATCCAGAATGTGGGGGACTTGTCTTCTGCCATGGTCGCGGACATGGAGGGCGTCAGATCCGAGATCAGAGCCTTCCTCTGTGCCAAGGGGGCGAGCCAGAGCTCATGTGGCGGCGTGCGGGTTCTTGATAGGGAAGGCAAACTCAAGAGGATCACGAAGGAAGGAGAAGCGGCGACGAACGCGGAGAAGAACGCTCTTCGAAAGCTGATCGATTCGCTGCCCGACATCGAGTCGTTCACATTCAGGGACCGGGCGACGGCGTATGAAGACTTCCAGAAGAGGTTCGCCGACAACGAGGCGCTCGTTAAGGCGACCAAAGTGACGGACATGCCCGAATTCTTCGTGTTGACGATGAAGCCAAAGGCTAACTGGAGCGAGACGGTCAGCAAGCTAAAGCGGCAGCCGGGCGTCGCGACGGTCACCAACGGGGCTTGTGCGGCCGACAAGAGTCTGCTGCCCGCACGGTATGGGCTGATTCTGCCTGACAGCAAGGTGTGCCCGGGCGGCACATGATCCTGCCGATATCCGGCCCCCACCCCCTCACCCTCAGCG
This sequence comes from Nonomuraea glycinis, assembly GCF_035920485.1. Lineage (GTDB taxonomy): Bacteria > Actinomycetota > Actinomycetes > Streptosporangiales > Streptosporangiaceae > Nonomuraea > Nonomuraea glycinis. The sequence continues at coordinate 2,662,950 of NZ_CP109166.1, read as the reverse complement.
TCCTGGCACACGTAATGTGGCAACGAAGGCCGTAAGAACCCCCGAGGCCGTCAGGAGGCGAGCGCGAGTCCATGGGCATGATCATGGCCGTGAGCTTCACCCGCTACGGACGCCTCTACTACCTCGATCCGGGCGGGCACAGCCCCAGCGTGGGCGACAAGGTGCTGGTCCCGACCGACTCAGGACCCGAGGTGGCAGAGTGCGTGTGGGCGCCGCAATATACGAGCGAGGACATCGACGGGCTGCCGGTGTGCGCGGGCGTCGCGGGCGAGGAGCACCTGTCCCGCGACGAGACCAACAAGCGCCGCAGAGCCGAGGCGCGCAGCGTGTCCAAACGCTTGATCAAACGGCACACGCTGCCGATGAAGGTGGTGGGCGTCGACTATCTCGACCAGGACAACGTCTACACGGTCTACTTCTCGGCCCCGAACCGGGTCGACTTCCGTGCCCTGGTCCGCGACCTGGCCCGTAACCTGCGGGCCAGGGTGGAGCTGAGACAGATCGGCCCGCGCGACGAGGCCCGCCTGCAGGGCGGCATCGGCCCGTGCGGCCGCGATCTGTGCTGCGCCACGTTCCTCAAGGACTTCGAGCCCGTCTCGGTCCGGATGGCGAAGGACCAGGACCTGCCGGTCAACCCGCTGCGCATCGCGGGCGCGTGCGGCCGGCTGATGTGCTGCCTGAAGTACGAGCATCCCCTCTATCAGGAGTTCCGCGCCACGGCTCCCCGCGTGGGCGTCAGCGTGGACACCCCGCAGGGGCAGGGCACGGTGGTGGGGCACAACGTCCCCTCCGACTCGGTCGTCGTCCGCCTCAACGACGGCGGCCGCCGCTGCTCCTGCGCCAAGGCCAGCGTCTGCGGTCCCCGCAAGGCCCACGACGCCGCCTACGGCAACGAGCCGGCGGAGCAGCCGTAGGAAGATTGTCCGGGCCAGGCTCTCGAGTCCTGGCCCGGCGCCGCGGCGCTAAGGTCACACCATGCGCGCCACTGACGTCATCCAAGGACTGCGCCGGGAACTCGACGTCTTCCGCGCCTGCTTGGACGCCGACCTTTCGACCCCGATCGAGCACTGCGGCGATTGGACCTTGTATGACTTGGCCGACCACCTGGGCGGCCAGAACCTGTGGGCGGCGGCAGCCGTGACAGAAGGACATGGCCGCTACAAAGCCCCACCGGCGCCGAAGGACGCCGCCGAACTGGTGCCGTGGTTCGAGGAGACCTCCAGAATCTTGCTGGAGACTCTCGACACGGACCCGGCCACCGAGGCCTGGACGTTCCACCCACCACATACGGTCGGCTTCTGGCAGCGGCGGCGTTGCCTGGAGACACTGGTGCACCGCTGGGACGCCGAGCACGCGCTCGGTACGGCACAGCCGCTCGCCCCGGAGCTGGCCGGTGAGGGGGTCGCCGAGGTGCTGGACACCATGGCTCCCCGCCAGATAACGCGCGGGCGGGCCGCCTCGCCTCCGCATGCCCTCCGGCTCCTGGCCACCGACACCGACGCGTCGTGGACCTACGGGCCGGGCGAGCCGGTCGCGGAGATCGCCGCGACGGCGGAGAACCTGCTGCTGCTGCTCTGGAACCGCCTTCCGGACAGTCACCCCGCGATCATCTGGCGGGGGGACGAGACAGCGGGCCGGTCGGTGCTGGCCGGACCGCTGACGCCCTGAGCCGGGCCTTCGGGATGACAGAAAACGTCGGCTGTTCCAGGGAGCAAGGACCCCTCGGGCTCCTGTAGACTCTTCCAAGCCGTACGGCATGCCGCCTTAGCTCAGTCGGCCAGAGCACTTCACTCGTAATGAAGGGGTCTCGGGTTCGAATCCCGAAGGCGGCTCCAGGTCAAAGGCCCTTCCGGATGATCCGGGAGGGCCTTTTGCTAACACTCTTGCTGACAGGATTCGTTGATGATCCGGGCGAAGATGCCGGCGCCGAGCGGATCACGTGGGCGTAGACCCGTAGGGTGATCGCGGGATCGGCGTGGCCGAAGCGAGCCGCTCCGACGTGCACGGGGACGCCAGCCAGGAGCAGCAGAGTCGCGTGGACGTGACGTAAGTCGTGCAGGCGGATCATTGGTAGAGGCTCGAAGGCGCTCTTGTTGTGGACCTTGATGAGTTTGCGCGGTAGGCCGGTGCTGGTCATGGGGTAGATAGAGCCGCTCCAGGCCGTCATGAACACGGTGTCATCGGTGCCCTTCCATACGTCTCCGACGCGGGCTTTCTCGGCTTCCTGGGCTTCTGGTGGTCGCGGAGTAGTGGAGATGCCCCGGAACGCCCACCCTTGTAGGTGGCTGACGCCGGAGCCATCGAGTTGAAAGCACCCTTTCTGTGCCAGGCGGACGCTCGGGATTCGACTACATTCACGACAATGGTCATGTTCACCTGCGCTACGTGCGGTACGGCTGTGACGTTGGACCTGGAAGAGACCGACTACCCCACTGGCATTCAGCCCGATCGTGAGCTCAGCCTGACTGATGAGAAGCCGCAGCTGATCCCGCAGGGCAGGTTCGCGGTCAATCCGCGGTCAGTCAGGTGGAAGCCGTACATCGCCATCGCGGGCTTCGGTCGCGAGTTCGTGTCCAATGGGCCAGGCAGATCGATCGTGGTGAATGTGGCGGACATCATCGCGTTGACCTGCCCTCCGGATCCCCCCGGGGGCGGATGCTGCGGCTGGGGGCCGGACGATGGGCCCAACCTGGCGTGTGAGGCATGCGGCAGGGAGATCGCCACCGAGGTGAACGACTGCGGCATGAGCCGGTGGTGGGTCACGATCTTCCTCGACGACGTGCTCGGAGCTCCCCCCGCACCCCGCGTGGGAAACCCGCCCGCCGTTCAACGGAGGCATGACAAGAGGCGACGGCCGCGGTGACACAGAACAAATCGCTCCGGTCCAGATGATCCGGGAGGGCCTCTTTCATCTCGTAGAGCGGCGCCGTACAGCAAGCCGGGCGAACCGTGATTCATGCCTTCCTGGACCTGTGACGGTTGGCGCCGGCAGCCATGGCGCGAGATGCCAGGCTTCCCACTCACCTTCAGCAGTGCGGGCGGCTTGAGCCGGGGTCCGAAGGGGTCACGGGGGCGGCGTGGATGCTTCGGTTGGGTGTGTACTTTTGCAGGTCGGTGTGGGTTTGATACATGGACTTGTGCGCAGAAGAGAATAATGTTCTGGTTCATCGTTGGATCGAACGCGAGCGGTGCTCATGCAGAGAGCCCGCCAAGATCCATACGGGGTAATGACCATGAACAACTTCAAAAACGCCGTACGACTGTCCCTGCTCGGCGGGTTGGCCGCCGGTCTGCTGGCCATGACGCCCGGAACGGGCAATGCCGCCGCGGGGGAGCCGACCGTGACCAGGAGCGGTGAGACCGTGACCATCACGGCGGGTTCCATCTCCAGGAGCGACAACATCACACTCCAGGCCGTGAGCGGCCGGCTGCACGTGTTCGGGCAGGTCGTGGCACAGGCAGGGGCGGGCTGCGAGCAGGTCTCCGCCAACGAGGTGAACTGCGGCACCGGTGTCACCACGGTCAACGCCACCTTGGGCGGCGGCAGCGACCGGTTCTCGTTGCTGGTGGGGGTCGGCGGAACGATCAACGGGGGCGGTGGCGGGGACACCTTCCTGGCCGGGCGCGGCTTCGAGGGGACGAGCTTCACCTACGTGGGCGGAGCCGGGAGCGACACGGTGGACTACGGGTCCAGCGGCCAGCCGGTGACGGTGACCAAGGACAACCGCGCGCAGCGGGACGGCCGGTCGATCGACCGCGACGACGTCACCAAGGACGTGGAGACCATCGTGGGCACCGTCGGGGCCGACACCCTGATCGGGAGCAGTGTCTTCGACAGGCTGATCGGTGGCGAGGGCAGCGACACCCTCGAAGGCCGGGGCGGCGAGGACATCCTCGACGCCGACGACCTCCAGGGCACCAAGGACACGAAGATCGACTGCGGTAGTGAGAACGACACGGTGATCGCCGACGCGGCGGACGCGCCGGTCGGCTGCGAGTCGATCAGCCGTCCGTAGCGAAGCGGAAAAGCCCTCTCGCGACAGCGGCCGCGAGGGGGCTCGACGAGCGACCATGGGTACGTGCATCCACACGCCTTCTATCGTGACCCCTATCCGGTCTACGCCGAGGCACGCGAGACCCGCGGGCTCACCTTTCTGCCCGAGCTGGACGCCTGGCTGGTCAGCCGGCGACAGGACGTACGCGAGGTGCTGGCTGATCCGGAGCGGTTCTCGTCGGTGAGCGCGCTGCGGCCCGATCACCTGCCGGGCAGGGCCGCGCTGGCGGAGCTGAGCAAGGGGTTCGGCGGGGCGCGGACGGTGCTCAGCGCCGACGGCGAGGCGCACCGGCGCCTGCGCCGCCCTCTCACCAGGGGGCTGTCCCCGGCGCGGATCGCCGCCACCATCCCGTACGTCACCGCACGGGCCGAGGCGCTCATCGGCTCGTTCGCGGGCGACGGTCAGGCCGAGTGGATGGCCGCCTACGCCGGGCCGCTGCCCGCGGACGTGATCGGCCACCTGCTCGGGCTGGATCCGGCCGACACCCCCGGCGCGATCCACGGCGCGCAGCGGGCCGAGGCGCTGGTGTTCACCGAGCTGACCGAGGCGGAGCAGGTCGAGGCCGCGCGGCAGATCGTGGCCATGCAACACCTGCTCGACGAGTACGCCCGCGCACGCAGGCGAGAACCGCGGGACGACCTGATCACCGAGATGGTGCGGGAGCTGGCGCCCGGCTCCGGTGACCTGGCGCCGGCCCAGCGCAAGGAGATCGTCTCCAACGTCCAGAACCTGCTGCTGGCGGGCCACCTGACCGCGACCGCGCTGCTCGGCACGGTGCTGCTGAACCTGCTCCGGGATCGCCGCCAGTGGGAGCTGCTGGTCGAGCGGCCGGAGCTCGTCCCGGCGGCGATCGAGGAGGCGGTCAGGTTCGACGCGCCCATCCAGGGCTTCCGGCGTACGGTCACCACCACGGTGACGCTGAGCGGCACCGAGCTGCACGAGGGCGAGGTGGTCTTCGTCTCCTTCGCCTCGGCCGGGCGCGACGCGGACGCCGGCGTACGTCCGGACGAGTTCGACATCACCCGGCCGGCCCGCCATGTCTCCTTCGGCCACGGCCCGCACGGCTGTCCGGGCTCCCAGCTGGCCAAGGAGCAGGTGCGGATAACCCTGGAAATCCTGATCCGTGTGCTTCCTGGCCTGCGCCTGGCCCGGACCGACGTCACCATGGCGCCCACCCTCATCCACCGCGCCCCCGAGGCGCTCTTCCTCACCTGGTGACCCGGCGTCCGGGTGAGCATGCTCGCCGTGCTGAGGGGCAGAGGGCTCGTCATGAAAAAGTTCTTCAAGTTCCTGGTGGCCCGCCGGTTGGCGCGTACGCCGATCGGGCTGGCGGTTCTGGGGCTGGCCTGGCTGCAGCGGCGGCGGCGCATGCAGCGTGCGCAGCCCGAGAATGCGGGCAGCGCCCGGCGGCGATAGATCACGAAATTCCGGATAAAGAATGACATTTTGGCGAGCGCACCCCTATGTTCGACCGCATGATCATTCGCGCATGCGCGGTCGCCGCCGCCGGTTTAGTGCTCCTGTCCGGTACGGCGCACGCCTATCCCGTCAAGGGCGCCGCCGAGCTGACCCACAACGAGATCTACAAGAAGGGCAAGCTCCCCAAGACCACGTGCAAGCTGGTCAAGGGCACGACCAGGGCGTCAACGACGAAGTACATCAACGACCTCGTCACCTGCCTGAGCAAGACGTGGAAGTCGCCGGTCCCCGACCTCCAGCCAGTGCAGGTGGGGTTCGTGGAGACGAAGGAGAAGCGAACCTGCAACTGGCGCCGGGAGGTCAAGGGATCATTCGCCGAGCAGTGCCTGAGTTTCATCCGGGTACGGGTGGCCGCCGATTGGATCAAGGACAAGGACGACTCGAAGGTGTTCGCCGCGGTCACGGACGCGTGGAGCGGAATCGTGCAGGTTCAGACCGGTATCGGCCTGGCCTGGCAGGCACTGCCGAACGGAGGCGAGCAGCCCGAGATCGACGAGCAGCTCCGCCGGCTCCAGCTCCAGGCCGACTGCTTCACCGCCGCCTCCTACAAGAGCTTCGGCCGTACGGTCAAGAACTGGAAGTCCGTCTTCGAGGGTCAGGACCCGCCGGAGTTCCACAAGCTGAAGGGGGAGGGCAAGCCCGCCAACCGCCTCGGCTGGTCCAAGAAGGGCTATCAGGCGGGTGGCCCGAGCGTGTGCAACACCTGGAAGGCGCCCTCATCCAAGGTCGCCTGAGGCTCTCGACGGATCGCCTGCCCGCGTGCCACGCTGGCAAGCCATGAGGTACGTCTTAGCGGCTCTCGGACTGCTGCTCGTGGCCGCCTGCGGGACGGGCGGGACGGGTAGCGCACCGGTCAACGCCGCCGACGTCAGGTTCGTGCAGATGATGGTGCAGCACCACCGGCAGGGCATCGAGATCGCCAAGGTGGGCGCGGCCAGGGCGGTCACCCCCGAGCTCAAGACGTTGTCGGCGGCCATCGCCAGCACCCAGCAGACCGAGGTCGAGATGATGCTGCGCTGGCTGCACTCCTGGGAGCAGCCGCTCACCCCGCCGGACGGCGCGCACGATCATCATGGCGGGCTGCCGGACATCGACCAGAAGCGGATCGCCGAGCTCAAGCGGTCCCCGAGCCTGGAATCCGACCTGCTGACCCTGCTGATCACGCATCAGGACGGCGCCGTCCAGATGGCCGCGGACGAGGTTCGCGACGGGGTGGCGCCGGCCGTCACCCAGTGGGCCGCGCAGGTGCAGGAGTCGCGCCGGGCGCAGGTCGCGCAACTGCGGGACCTGCTCAGCCGGTGAGCCCTTTGCGCCCCAGCAGGGTGGTGGCTCTGTCGAGCCGTTCGCCCAGGTTGTCGCGCAGGTCGGCGAAGCGTTCGGAGTGCTTGAGCACGATCTTCCGCTGCTGCTCGGCGTCCGCGGTGAACCAGGCGGCCACCAGGCCGGACGACCACTTGCACGAGGTGTCCGCGACCGCGACCCGCTTCTCCTCGGCGGTGATCTCGGTGCCCTCCAGGTTCCAGCGGGGGTCGGCGATGGCCGCCTCCGGCGAGGGATAGGAGTGGCCGGCGGCCTTCATGCACGTCGTCCACTTGACCACGGCCCGCCGCACCGTCACCCGCTTGGCGGCTCGCTCCAGGGTGCGCGCGTCCTGCAGCGCCAGCCACTGCCAGTCGGCCGCCGGCGCGCTGCGGGCCAGGACGTCCGGCGCCCGGTCCAGGCAACCGGGCCGGCCCTCCTTGCCGTACAGATGCCGGCTCGCGGTCAGGCCCAGCTTGTCCGCCCACCGCGACGACCCGGACGGCGAGGTCCGCGAGGCCAGGTGGTAGCCGAAGCGGGCCGCCTGCGCCGGGTCCACCACGCCGTAGCGGCGGGTGTTGCCGGGGTCGGCGGCGGCGATGGCCTCCTGGTCCGTGCCCGGTGGGTGCACGGTGATGCCGTACCGGCGCATGCACCGTACGACCACCAGGTTGTGGGCGTTGCCCAGGAGCGCCCGCTGGGCGGGCGTGGGCTTGTAGGCGTCGAACGGCAGCTTCAGATCGGCCACCCCGCTGACTCCGGGGGTGGTTTCGGGCGCCCGTGGTGGCTGCGCGCAGGCCGTGACCGCCACGAGCAGGGCGCCGAGCACGAGCGGCGGTCTGGCGTGGCGGCCGGTTTCCGGTGAAGCCCGGAAACCGGCGCTGCGCCGGGTCAGCGGCACCAGATGTCGATGGAGCTGGTGCGGTTGTTGCCGACGGCGTTGTTGGCCAGGAAGCCGTCGTTGGAGTCGTTGAGGAAGGTGCTGTGCGCGCCGGTGAAGTACGCGTGCTGCCACAGCGTGATCGGGCAGCCGATGCGGTTCCTGACCGAGCTGGTCTCGTTGTTCATGCTGTGCCAGGAGTTGCTGTAGTCCCAGGCGAGCCAGTTGTCGTCGGACAGGTCGGTGTCGTCCTGGACGAAGTCGCGCCAGTGGTCGGTCTGGCCGCGGTTGTAGTCGAAGCCGGCGTACAGGCAGACGCGGCCGCCGTAGCAGGTGGAGCGGGGGCTGGCGGTCGCGGTGGGGACCGGGGCGACCAGGGTGAACAGGGCCGCCGCCGCGATGGCGCCGGCGACTCGGGTGGACAGCCTCACAGGGGATCTCCTTGGGTGATGAGTTGTGAGAACGCCCCGTAACCTAGCGTGGTTCTTCGCATGCTGAGAGTCATGACGCGCTGTCTTGGGTAAAGGGCCGCCGAGGCCCGATGGCGTAAAGCGCAATGGTCGTGTCATTGACGCCACGACACGTCCTGACCAGCATGAAGGGTATGAAACGGCGGATCGTGATCGTGCTCTACGAGGGCTTCCAGCTCCTCGACATGTCAGGGCCGGCCGACGTGTTCGCCGCGGCGACGTTGCTGACCGGGCAGGACGGCTACCAGGTCGAGGTGGGCGCGGCCAAGGCCGGCGCGGTGCCCGCCGCCCACCACGGGATCGAGGTCGTGGCCCAGGCGGCGTTGAACGAGATCCACGGGCCGATCGACACCCTGCTGGTGGTCGGCGGCCCGACCACGATGACGCAGGCGCGCGACCCGGAGCTGATAGAGCAGGTCGTCCGCCTGTCGCGGGTGGCCCGCCGGACCACGTCGGTCTGCAGCGGCGCGTTCGTCCTGGCCGCGGCCGGGCTGCTCGACGGCAGGCGGGCCACCACCCACTGGCTGCTCACCGGCCGGCTGGGCGCCTGCTACCCGGACGTCATGGTGGAGCCCGACGCCATCTACATCAGGGACGGCGAGGTGTGGACCTCCGCCGGGGTCAGCGCCGGCATGGATCTGGCGCTGGCGTTGGTGGCCGACGACCACGGGCACGAGGTGGCCAGGCAGGTCGCCTGCGGGCTGGTCGTCTACCTGCACCGGCCGGGCGGGCAGAGCCAGTTCAGCATGCCGATGAGCGTCATCAGGCCGCGCAGCGAGCCGCTGCGCGACCTCCAGGCGTTCATCGACGCCAACCCGGCCGAGGACCTGAGCGTGCCCGCCCTGGCCCGCCGCGCCGGCCTGAGCGAGCGCCATTTCTCCCGCGTCTTCACCGAACAGACCGGCCTGTCACCGGGCCGGTACGTCGAGCGCAGCCGTGCCGACACCGCCAGGCGGCTGCTCGAAGTCACCGACCACGCACTCGACAGGGTGGCCAGGGAGTCGGGACTGGGCAGGCCGGAGACCCTCTACCGGGTCTTCCGCCGCCATCTGCGCGTATCCCCCGGCGACTACCGCCGCCGGTTCCACTCGAAGGAGACCTGACCCATGCACGCCGTGATCCCCCTCTACAACGGTTTCACCGGGCTGGACGCCATCGGCCCGTACACCGTGCTGGCCTTCGCCCCCGGCTGGCAGGTCACCTTCGTGGCCGCCGAGCCGGGGCCGGTGACCGACGACCAGGGCAGCCTCACCATCGAGGCCACCGCGAGCTACGCCGACGTGCCGAGTCCCGACGTGATCGTCGTGCCCGGCGGGATGGGCACCATGGAGGCGCTCTCCGACCAGGCCCTCGTCCGCTGGATCGGCGAGGCGCACGAGCACACCCGCTGGACGACCTCCGTCTGCTCCGGCGCGTTCCTGCTGGGCGCGGCCGGGCTGCTGAAGGGGCGCCGGGCGACCAGCCACTGGGCGGCGGTCGACGAGCTGTCGGGGATGGGCGCGGAGCCGGTGCACGAGCGGGTGGTCGTGGACGGCAAGATCGTGACCGCCGCCGGAGTCTCGGCCGGCATCGACATGGCGCTGACACTGCTGGCCAAGGCCAGCGGCCAGGACACCGCCGAGGCCGTACAACTGCTCATCGAGTACGACCCGCAGCCGCCGTTCGACGCCGGCTCGCCGCTGACGGCCTCGGCGGACCTGCGCGCACGGGCGGTGAGCCTGCTCGGGTGAGGTACGGCCAGCATCTTCCCCCGGGTCGGTAAAGGTCACGACGTCGGTGCGGCGTGATCGCGTATGAAGAAGGATGCCCTTCGCGACGTCACGACTGACGACCGCGCTGGTCCTGCTCACGGGCGTCACCGGCGTGGTCGAGGCGGTCAGCTACCTCGGCCTCGACCGCGTCTTCGCGGCGGTCATGACGGGCAACGTGCTGTTCGTCGGCTTCGGGCTGGTCGACCACTCGATCCCGGTCGCCGGCTCGGCCGTGGCGCTGGTGGCCTTCGTGCTCGGCGCGCTGGCCGGGCACCGGGTCAACGGCGCGCTGAGCCGCAGGCGGCCGGAGCGCTGGCTGACGTACGCGGTGTGCGGCGAGGGCGCCCTGCTCATGGTGGCGGCGCTGCTCGCCCTCGGCCTCCCCAGCCACCCCGCCGAGCTGACGCCGCACCGCCTGGCCGTCATCGTGGTGCTCGCGGCGACGATGGGATCACGCAACGTCACCATTCTGCGGGTGGCCGCGCCTGACCTGCCCACCACGGTGCTGACGCGGGCGCTGGCGGGCACGTTCATGCTGCCGTCGCAGGGGAGGATCGGGCGTCGCGTCGCCTCCGTCGTCGCGATGTTCGCCGGCGCGCTGACGGGCGCGTTCCTGCTGTCCTGGCATCCCGCGGCGGCTCTGGCGGCCGCCGCCCTGCTGGAGATCGTCGCGGGCGTCCTCTGCCCCCGTACGAAACCGTGATCCCGCCGGTGCGTGAAGGATAATGAAAGTGCGATCCTGGGCGCCGGGCGGATAACCTGCAGCGCATGGGTCACGTCGAAGTGGGACATTTGACATACGTGCTGCCCGATGGGCGGCCGCTGCTCAACGACGTGTCCTTTCGGATCGGCGATGGGGTCAAGGCCGCGCTCGTCGGGCCCAACGGCGCGGGGAAGACCACGCTGATGCGGCTGGTCGCGGGCGATCTGCAGCCGATCGAGGGCAGCGTGGCGAGCTCTGGCGGGCTGGGCGTGATGCGGCAGTTCGTCGGCAGTGTGCGGGACGGCAGCACGGTGCACGACCTGCTGCTCAGCGTCGCGCCGCCGGCCGTGCGGCAGGCGGCGGAGCGGCTGGCGCGGGCCGAGCTGGTGATGATGGAGCGCGACGACGAGAAGACGCAGATGCGTTACGCGCAGGCCATCACCGACTACACCGACGCCGGTGGCTACGACATCGAGGTGCTGTGGGACACCTGTACGGTGGCCGCACTCGGCATGCCGTACGACAGCGTGAAATATCGGGATGTGTCGACGCTGTCCGGGGGTGAGCAGAAGCGGCTGGTGTTAGAGGCGCTGCTGCGTGGGCCGGATCAGACACTGCTGCTCGACGAGCCCGACAACTACCTCGACGTGCCCGGCAAGGAGTGGCTGGAGCAGCAACTCCGCGAGACGCCGAAGACCGTGCTGCTGGTCAGCCACGACCGCCAGCTGCTGGCCAACGCCGCCGACCGGATCGTCACCGTGGAGTCCGGCGGCATCTGGATCCACGGCGGCGGCTTCGGCACCTACGCCGAGGCCAGGAAGGCGCGCAACGACCGGCTCGACGAGCTGCGCCGGCGCTGGGACGAGGAGCACGCCAAGCTCAAGGCCCTGGTCAACATGCTGAAGAACAAGGCCCGCTACAACGACGGCATGGCGGCGCCCTACCATGCGGCCCAGACGCGGCTGCGCCGGTTCGAGGAGGCGGGACCGCCCGAGGAGACGCCCAGCGACCAGAACATCACCATGCGCCTGCGCGGCGGACGCACCGGCAAGCGCGCGGTCATCTGCGAGGAGCTCGAGCTCACCGGCCTCATGCGGCCGTTCGACCTGGAGATCTGGTACGGCGAGCGGGTGGCCGTGCTCGGCTCCAACGGCTCGGGCAAGTCGCACTTCCTGCGGCTGATCGCGGGCACCCAGGTCGCCCACACGGGGGTCGCCAGGCTCGGCGCCCGGGTGGTGCCCGGCCACTTCGCGCAGACGCACGCCCGGCCGGACCTGCTCGGCCGCACGCCCGTCGAGATCGTGATGTCCGAGCACGCCCGGCTGAAGAACGAGGCCATGAAGATCCTGGCCCGCTACGAGCTGGCCGGACTGGTCGCCGAGCAGCGGTTCGACACACTGTCGGGCGGTCAGCAGGCCCGGCTGCAGATCCTGCTGCTGGAACTGTCGGGCGCGACGCTGCTGCTGCTCGACGAGCCGACCGACAACCTCGACCTGGCCAGCGCCGAGGCGCTCCAGGTGGGGCTGAACGCCTTCGACGGCACGGTCATGGCGGTCACGCACGACCGCTGGTTCGCCGCTGATTTCGACCGCTATTTGGTGTTCGGCTCCGACGGAACGGTATACGAATCGCCGCAGCCGGTCTGGGATGAAAGGCGCGTGGTACGGCCTCGCGGATAACTGTCCGGCGAAGAGTCCGGTTAAAGACTTGGTACGGCTGGCGCGTGTCATGTGCCGTTCGTGCCCATGAACCGGTTATCACGGCAAAGTGATCCCGCGCATCCTAACCGTCAGCCTCCTCGCACTCGGGGCGATCTGCCTCACCGGGTGCTCGCAGGATGGACCGTCCCAGCAACAGCAGCAGCTCAAGCCGCTCACGCTCAAGGAGCAGGCGTCGAACGTCGTCAAGTCGGCCGACGGATACGCCGTGAACTGGGCCGGAGTGCTCGCCAACGTCAATCCGTGGCACTTCGGCGAGCACGTGGTGGCCACCATCGTCGGCCGTGACGCCGCCGGGAAGGAGGTGGTGCGGATGGACCAGCCGCTGGACGCCGTGCCGCCCGGCGGGTCGCTGGCCTTCACGGGCGAGGCCAGGGCCGGCCAGAAGCCGGTCAAGGTGACGATCGACTACCGGCCCGCGCAGTGGCGGCCGGCCGCCCGCATCGCCTCGGCCTTCCGGTCGTTCCCGGTGTCGCGGGTGCAGACGCTGCCGCAGAAGGATGGCTCGTACCTGGTCACGGGCTATGTCGGCAACCCGTACCGGCTGCCCGCGAGCAGCCTGGTGGTGAACGCGCTGCTGCGGGACAAGACGGGCAAGCTGCTCGGCGGCGGGAGCACGTTCGTGGACGACGTGAAGGCGGGCAGCCCGCCCCGGTTCATCCTGACCGTCCCGGAGCTGCCCAAGGGGAGCTCGGTGGCCAGGACCGAGGTGAACGCCCGGACCTGGGGCTCGACCGGCCGGCCCTTCGAGGACCTGGCGCTCGGCGGCGCGGTGCCCATGCACACGATCAAACCGACCACCCCACCGTTCCAGACAGACCGAGGAAGTCAGGCCTTCTCCGGTCGGGAGCAGTAAATCTCCGAAATAAGCCAATAAATCAGGTATCGGCATGCTGTTTTCCAGCTATCCGCGTACAAAGCGAGAAGCGTTTTATGGCCTCGGAGTGACAAGGTACGGCTATCGCGCGGAAACGGTAGAACTGCAAGTTACTAATCCATTACCTTCAGTGACATGAATGACCGCGTCCTGGTCGAAGCGCTGCGCGCGGGCGACCCGGGTGCCCTCACCGCGCTGTACGACACGCACGCCGAGGGCATCTACCGATACTGCTGGTTCCTTCTGCACAACACCGACAGCGCTCAGGTGGCGCTGCGGGACGTGCTGATCGCGGCGGAGGCGCACGCCGCCTCGCTGGCCGATCCCGGCATGCTGCGGCCCTGGCTCTACGCGCTGGCCCGCGGCGAGTGCATGCGCCGGCGGATCGCCCTGCCCCGGGACGCGGAGGAGACACTCGACGGTCCGGAGCCGGGCGCCGCCGACCTGCGCCTGATGGCCCGCAACGCGGTGCGCGGCCTGGCCCCGGCCGACGGCGAGGTGCTCGACCTGGTGGCCCGGCACGGGCTGACCACCAAGCAGCTCGCGCCCGTGCTCGGCCTTGCCCTGCACGAGGTGGTGGAGCTCTACGACGAAGCCCGCGACCGGCTGCGCGACGGGATCACCGCGGAGATCCTGGCCAGGAAGGGCCCGTACGACTGCCCGCAGCGGGCCCGCATCCTGACCGGCTTCGCGGGCGAGCTGACCGACGACCTGCGCCGGCGGCTCGTCGAGCACCTCCCGATCTGCGAGACCTGCGCCCCGCACCTGAGCCGCCAGGTGTCGGCGGCCAAGGTGTTCGAGCTGCTGCCCCAGGTCACGCTGCCGGAGGCGACCAGGGTCCGGGTGCTGAGCTGCATCGTCGACCCGGAGCTGTTCCTCTATCGGCGCTATGTGGCCAGGAGGTCGGAGGCCCTCGACGCCGCCGGATTTCCCCTTGCCGGCGGACGGCGGCCTCGCATGTGGCCTCGCGCGCTGGCGGGCGCGGTGGCGGCGGTCGCGACCATGGTGGCGATAGGGCTGATCTTCGGCTTCTTCGGCAAGGAGGTCGACGGCGGCGTGCCGGGCGTCGCCACGGTGGCCTTCCCGCCGGCGGGCGAGCCGCCGGGCATCACGCTTCCCTGGCAGGCGCGGGTGCAACCGGAGCGCGACAGCGTCGAACCGCTCCTCGACACTACGTCCACCCGCCCGCTCGCGACGACGCCGGTGAGAGTCGTGACCACGAGCGCGCTGCCCTCGCTGCTCGTCCCGGTCGACGACGGGCGGCCGTCCCCGACCCGCAGCACCCAGGCGGCCGACCCGACCCTGCGGCCGACCGAGCCGACGCGCAGGCCGGTCCCGACCCCCTGCCCGACGCCCAGCCTGCCGCCCACCCCGATCGTCAGCCCGGCGCCCCCGCCCACCCGGCCGCCCACCCGGCCGCCACCTCCGCCGCCCACGTTCTCGCCGCCCGAGACCGTCGTCCCGACGGTGGTGCCCAGCCACACGCCGCCCACCTCGACGGTCCCCCCTGATTCGGAGCCGAAGTAACGTTACGGAAGGTAACAGTAGGGAACTGTGTGCATAGAGTGACTAGGGGGACTCTATGCAGGTCAGGGCCGGTTTTCTGGTCGCTTGTCTCATCGTCGTGCTGTGCCCGCCGGTCTACGCCGAGCCCGGGCCGTCGTCGCGTGACATCGCCAAGGCGCGGCAGGCCGTACACCATCGGTCGAGACAGCTGGGCATCGCGGCCGCTCGGCTGGCCGAGGCGCAGGGGCGGCTGGACCGGCTGTCGGCCGAGGCGGAGCGGCTGGTGGAGGCCTACAACGGCGAGCTCGTCCAGCTGAGGCGGGCCGAGGAGGAGCGGCTGCGGGCCGACGCGCGCGCCGCCGCCGCGGTGGCCGAGGTCGAGATCGCCCGGCAGCCGGTGGCGTTGCTGGCCGCGCAGGCGTACGGCGGGATGAGCCTGGACAATGAGCTCGTCATGCTGCTCAGCGACAGCGGCGACACCGACGGCCAGCTGCACCGGATGAGCGTGATCCAGCAGTTCGGCCGCGAGCGCGCCGCCCTCCTCGATCGGCTGCGCGACGCGGAGGAGGTCGCCACGATCCTGCGCGTGCACGCGGCCGGGGCCGAGGCCGCGCAGGAGGCGGCCGCGGCGCGCGCCGACCGGGCCAGGAGCACCGCCGAGGCCGCGGTGGCCAGGCAGCGGCGCGACACCCGGGCGCTACGGGTCGACAGGAACCAGATGCGGCGGCGGGTGGCCGCGGCGCGCACCCGGGTGGACCTGCTGGCCAGGCGGCGGGCGGCGGCGCTGGACCACATCGGGCTGGGCGTCTCGGCGAGCGGCTCGGCCAACGGCGACGTGGCCGCCAACTGGGCGCTGACCCAGCTCGGCAAGCCCTACCTGTGGGCGGCGGACGGGCCGTCGAGCTATGACTGCTCGGGCCTGACCATGCGGGCATGGGAGCAGGCCGGCGTGCGGATGGACCACTGGACGGGCACCCAGTGGACCTCCGGCCCGCACGTCCCGCTCGACCAGCTCCGCCGTGGCGACCTGTTGTTCTTCGGCTACGACAAGAACGACCCCGCGACCATCCACCACGTCGGCATGTACGTCGGGCGCGACCTCATGGTGCACGCCCCGCAGACCGGCGACGTGGTACGGGTCGCCTCGATGTGGCGGGGGGACCTGGTGGGCGCCACCAGGCCCCGCTGACTCAGTGGTTGAAGCCCTCGTCCTTGGCCCGCTGGAAGGACCGCTCGATCTCCGCCTGGGCCTCCAGCCGGCCGACCCAGTTGGCGCCCTCGACCGACTTGCCCGGCTCCAGGTCCTTGTAGACCTCGAAGAAGTGCTGGATCTCCAGCCGGTCGAACTCCGGCACGTGGTGAATGTCCTGAATGTGGGCCATGCGGGGGTCGGTGGCGGGCACGCAGAGGACCTTGTCGTCGCCGCCCTTCTCGTCGGTCATCCGGAACATGCCGACCGCCCGGCAGGTGATGTAGCAGCCGGGGAACGTCGGCTCCTGGAGCAGCACCAGCGCGTCGAGCGGGTCGCCGTCCTCACCCAGCGTGTGCTCGATGAAGCCGTAGTCGGCGGGGTACTGCGTGGAGGTGAACAACAGCCGGTCCAGCCTGATTTTGCCGGTCTCGTGGTCCACTTCGTATTTGTTCCGTTGTCCCTTGGGAATCTCAACGACAACGTCGAACTCCACCGCGGTTCCTCCACTCGCACCCCCGGGCACTCCCGGTCGGGCGTTAATGTCTCGTAGGCGAACACCAGGAAAGAGGTCAGGCGACGTGGTACGGCACGAGCGACTGGTGATGCTGGCCACTCTCGCCATGCTGCAGGTCGTGACCGTCGTCACCGGCGTCTACGCGATGAACAACGACCTCGACCTGAGCGCGCTGTCATCACCGACCGAACCGACCGCGTCTCCTGAAGGGGATCCCCCCGCCCCCGTGGTCACCGCGGGGCCTGTGCTGGCCCAGCTGCCGGTGAGATCAGGAGACGGACCTCTCCCGACCAAGGGTACTTTGACGCGACAGCTCACCGATGCCCTGGGTGACAAAGCGCTGGGCAGCCGGGTGGGAGCCGTCGTTCTCGACGCGGTCACCGGTGAGCGGATCTTCGCCGCCAACGCGGACGCGGGCATCGTCCCCGCCTCCACCACCAAGATCGCCACGTGCGTGGCGGCGCTCGCCTCGCTCGGCCCCGACGTCCGCCTGTCCACCCGCGTGGTGCAGGGCGCCACCGCCGACTCGATCGTCCTGGTCGGCGGCGGCGACCCGACCCTGGCCGGCCCGTCGGCCAAGGCGAAGCCCTACCCAGAGCAGGCGTCGCTCGCCGCGCTCGCCTCCCGCGCCGCCACGGCGCTCAAGGCGCGGGGTGTCACCAAGGTCACGCTCTCCTACGACGACTCCCTGTTCACCGGCTCGCCGATCGCCCCCGGCTGGAAGGCCGGCTACATCCCCGACGGGGAGGTGGCGCCCGTCCACGCGCTGGCCATGGACGAGGGCAGGCAGCACCCGGCCCACCGCCAGCCGCGGGTGTCCGACCCGCCCAAGTACGCCGCCGCCGCCTTCGCCAAGCTGCTGCGCAGGTACGGCGTCGCCACGGCCAGGACGATCCGCCCGGCCAAGGCGGCCCCTGCGGCGCCCGAACTCGGCAAGGTCGAATCGGCCCCCGTCTACGCCCTCGTCGAGCGCACGCTGACCCTCAGCGACAACGACCTGGCCGAGGCCCTGGCCCGGCACGTGGCCATCAAGGAAGGCCGGCCGGCCACCTTCCAGGGCGCCACCACGGCCATGATCCAGGTGCTCCAGCGGCTCGGCGTGGCCAAGGGCGTCGAGGTCCACGACGGCAGCGGCCTGTCCATCCGTAACCGGATCAGCGCCGCCGCGATGGCCACACTGATCAGCACCGCCGGCTCGCCCACCCAGCCCGGCCTGCACGCGGTCGCCTCCGGCATGCCCATCGCGGGCTTCTCCGGCACCCTCGGCAACGGCAGGCGCTTCACCGGCGGCGACAGCAAGGGCCAGGTCGGGCTGGTCAGGGCTAAGACGGGCACCCTCAACAACGTCAACACCCTGGCCGGCCTCGCCACCACCAAGGACGGCAGACTCGTCACCTTCGCTTTCATGGCCGACCGGGTCCCGGCCTACGCCGAGCCCACCCTCGACAGACTGGCGGCCATCGTCGCCCGCTCATGAGGGCGCGCCGCCGCGTGTCCGACGGCGATCGCGGCCCGGCCGAGATCGCTTCGCCTCCGGACACCGGCGCCCTTTCGCGGGCTGAGCGACGAGCACGTACGGTGGACGGTATGCAGGTGATCGACTGGGATCTGGCCGTCACGACCGGCACGCGCCTTGTGCGCCCCGGTCCTCAAGTGAGTCGCGAGGAGGCCAGGCAGGCCGTCGCCGAGCTCCGCACGCTGTCGCGCGAGGCCGAAGGGCATGTGCGCGAATTCACCAGAATTCACACCGAGACCGCGCCACAGGTGGCGACCATCGTCGACCGGCCCGGCTGGATCAAGGCCAACGTCGAGGGCTTCCGGGTCGTGCTGGAGCCGCTCACCCAGCGGGTGAGCAGTTCCGCCAACCCGCCGCCGGCCATCGTCAGCGCCGTCGGCTCCCGGATCACCGGCGTCGAGGTGGGCGCGGTGCTGGCCTTCCTCGCCACCCGGGTGCTCGGCCAGTACGAGCTGTTCCTGCCGCCGGACCCGACGGGTCGCGAACCGGCCGGCCGGCTCACGCTCGTCGCGCCCAACATCGTCAACGCCGAGCGTGAGCTCAACGTCAACCCGCACGACTTCCGCCTGTGGGTCTGCCTGCACGAGGAGACGCACCGGGTGCAGTTCACCGGCGTCTCGTGGCTGCGCGAGTACGTCCGCTCGCAGATGACCGAGTTCCTGCTGGCCTCCGACCTGGACCTGCCGACCCTGGTGGACCGCCTGCGCGGTGCCGCCGACACGGTGGCCGACGTGGTCAGGGGCGGCGAGGGCAACCTCATCGACGTCATCCAGTCGCCGCACCAGAAGGAGATCCTGGACCGCCTGACGGCCGTCATGACGCTCGTGGAGGGCCACGGCGACTTCGTGATGGACGCGGTCGGCCCGTCCGTGGTCCCGTCGGTGGCGCAGATCCGGGCCAAGTTCGCCCAGCGCCGCGAGGGCGGCTCCAAGCTCGATCGCACCATCCGCCGCCTGCTGGGCATCGACCTCAAGATGAAGCAGTACGCCGAGGGTGCGGCCTTCGTCCGCAAGGTCGTGGGCCAGGCGGGCATGGACGGCTTCAACCGCGTCTGGACCTCTCCTAACACCCTGCCCACTCCCGCCGAGATCTCGGACCCGGACGCCTGGGTCCGCCGCGTCATCGGCACCCCCGCCCTCCCCAACTGACCCACGGGCCGACCTCCCCTCCTTGACCGCAGGGAGGGGAGAGATCTGCTTCCGGGTCCCCGGGCCGGAGATCCCCGACCTCCGGGGGGAGGGGATTCGTCCTTCCCGGGTGCTGGGCCGGGGAGAATGGCGGGTGTGGGACCACATCCGGCCGTGGCCGACGTCCGCAGGGCGGTGCGCGAGGCCCTCGCGGACATCGGCGAGGGCCGGTTGGTGCTCGCCGCCTGCAGCGGCGGGGCCGACTCGCTCGCCCTGGCCGCCGCGCTCGGGTTCGTCGCCCCCCGCAGAGGGCTGCGGGCCGGGCTGCTCAGCGTGGATCACGGGCTGCAGCCGGGCTCGGCCGCGCGCGCAACCGAGGTCGCCGCGCTCGCGCCGGCGCTCGGGCTGGGGTTCGGCGAGGTGCTCACCGTCACCGTCGGTACGGCCGGCGGCCCGGAAGCCGCGGCCCGGGACGCCAGATATCAGGCGCTGGCCGCGGCGGCCGACCGGCTGGGCGCCGACGCGGTCCTGCTCGGTCACACGCGCGACGACCAGGCCGAGACTGTGCTGCTGGGGCTGGCCAGAGGCAGCGGCCTGAGATCCCTGTCGGGGATGGCCCCGGCCGCAGGCCGCTACCGAAGGCCGCTCCTGGACCTGCCCAGGAACGTCACGGTCGCCGCCTGCCGGGCGCTGGACCTCGCCTTCTGGGACGACCCGCACAACGCCGACCCCCGCTACACCCGCGTCCGCGTACGGTCCCGGGTGCTGCCCGTGCTGGAGCAGGAGCTCGGGCCAGGGGTGGCCGAGGCGCTCGCCAGGACCTCGAAGCTCGCCAGGGACGACGCCGACGCACTCGACGAGTGGGCCGGAACGGTCTTCCGCGATTGCGCTCTAAGCGATACCGAGGGGCAGGTGACGCTGGCCGTACAGGGGCTGGAGAGGGCTCCGGGGGCGGTGCGGCGGCGGGTGCTGCGGCGGGCCGCGATCGCGGCGGGCGCGCCGTCCGGCGCGCTGTCAGCGGCGCACGTGCTGGCCGTGGAGCGCCTGATCACCCACTGGCACGGGCAGAAGGCCCTGGACCTACCCGGTGGTCTGGCGGCCGTGCGGCGATATGGCACTCTGATACTCGCCATCAGTCCTATCGCGTAAGGAACCAACAGGTGGACTCTGCCGACATGGGCAACGACCTCGAGAAAGTCCTCATCCCCGAGGACGAGCTCCAGGCCCGGATCAAAGAGCTGGCAGGCCGGATCGACGAGGACTACAACGGCAAGGAGCTCCTGCTCGTAGGCGTGCTCAAGGGTGCCGTCATGGTGATGGCCGACCTGGCCAGGGCCCTGCACGTGCCGGTGCAGATGGACTGGATGGCGGTGTCGTCCTACGGCGCGGGCACCAAGTCGTCCGGCGTCGTGCGGGTGCTCAAGGACCTGGACACCGACATCCTGGACCGGCACGTCCTGATCGTCGAGGACATCATCGACTCCGGGCTGACCCTGCACTGGCTGCTGGAGAACCTCAAGTCGCGCAACCCGGCCTCCCTGGAGATCTGCGCCGCGCTGCGCAAGCCCGACGCCATCAAGGTGCCGATGGAGGTCAAGTACGTCGGTTTCGACATCCCCAGCGAGTTCGTGATCGGCTACGGGCTCGACTATGCCGAGCGTTACCGGAACCTTCCGTTCATCGGGACCCTCGCGCCACACGTTTACAGATAGAGATCTTCGCGGCGCGGGGAACACCGCACACCTTGACGTACGTTGGTAGGGCAAGGCCGGTGTAGCGGGCGGTGCCTCCGCGCGCTTCTCCGGTGTACCTTCTGACTCCGGGAGGGTGACCCAGTGTCCCCTTCGGGTAGTCATGAAGTCGCGGCGTCGGATGTCGCGGCCCCGGGGACCACCCGGGGTTCCAGGCCATGGTCAGGAAGGGACGGGCCCGCAAGGGGTTCCGCATCGGATGGATCTCAAGCGATTTACACGTGGGCCACTGCTGTGGATCCTGGGCATCGTCGTGCTGCTCCTGCTCGTCACCCAGCTCTGGAGCGGCGGCGGCAACTTCAAGCAGGCCGACACGTCAACGGTGCTCCAGCAGATCCGCACCGGAAACGTCAGCAACGCCAAGATCATCGACAAAGAGCAGCGCATCGAGGTGACGCTGCACAAGGCGATCACGATCGGCGGGAGTGACACCCCGACCAAGACGATCCAGTCTGACTGGGTCACCGGCTACGGCAGCAAGCTGACCGACGAGCTGCAGGCGCAGGTCGACGCCAAGAAGACCGACAGTTTCGCCACCGACGTGCCCCAGGAGAGCTTCCTGGTCAGCCTGCTGGTGAGCTTCCTCCCCATCGTCATCATCGTGCTGATCTTCCTGTTCATCATGAACCAGATGCAGGGTGGCGGCTCGCGGGTCATGCAGTTCGGCAAGTCCAAGGCCAAGCTGATCAGCAAGGACACCCCGAAGACCACCTTCTCCGACGTCGCGGGCGCGGACGAGGCCATCGAGGAGCTCCAGGAGATCAAGGAGTTCCTGCAGGCCCCGGCCAAGTTCCAGGCGATCGGCGCGAAGATCCCCAAGGGCGTGCTGCTGTACGGCCCGCCCGGCACCGGCAAGACCCTGCTGGCCCGCGCGGTCGCGGGCGAGGCCGGGGTGCCCTTCTACTCGATCTCCGGCTCGGACTTCGTCGAGATGTTCGTCGGCGTCGGCGCCTCCCGGGTGCGCGACCTGTTCGAGCAGGCGAAGGCCAACGCGCCGGCGATCATCTTCATCGACGAGATCGACGCCGTCGGCCGCCACCGCGGCGCCGGCCTGGGCGGCGGTCACGACGAGCGCGAGCAGACCCTCAACCAGCTGCTGGTCGAGATGGACGGCTTCGACGTCAAGGGCGGCGTGATCCTCATCGCCGCCACCAACCGGCCCGACATCCTGGACCCGGCGCTGCTGCGTCCCGGCCGGTTCGACCGGCAGGTCACCGTCGACCGTCCCGACCTTGAGGGCCGTAAGGGCATCCTCAAGGTGCACGGTCGCGGCAAGCCGTTCGCGCCGGACGTCGACCTCGACGTCATCGCCCGCCGGACCCCCGGGTTCACGGGCGCCGACCTGGCCAACGTGATCAACGAGGCGGCGCTGCTCACCGCGCGCGCCGACCAGAAGCTGATCACGATGGAGCTGCTCGAGGAGTCGATCGACCGTGTCATGGCAGGGCCCGAGCGCAAGACGCGGGTCATGTCGGACAAGGAGAAGAAGATGATCGCCTATCACGAGGGCGGTCACGCACTGGTGGCGCACGCGCTGCCCAATTCCGACCCGGTGCACAAGATCACGATCCTGTCCCGCGGCCGCGCCCTCGGTTACACGATGACGCTGCCGATGGAGGACAAGTTCCTGGCCACCAGGTCGGAGATGATGGACCAGCTCGCGATGCTGCTCGGCGGCCGCGCGGCGGAGGAGCTCGTCTTCCACGAGCCCACCACCGGCGCCTCCAACGACATCGAGAAGGCCACGGCCGTCGCCCGCCGCATGGTGACCGAGTACGGCATGAGCGAGCAGCTCGGCGCCCGTAAGTTCGGCACCGGCAACGCCGAGGTCTTCCTGGGCCGCGAGATGGGCCACGAGCGCGACTACTCCGAGAAGATCGCTTCGACGATCGACGAGGAGGTCCGCCGGATGATCGAGACGGCGCACGACCAGGCGTGGGACATCCTGGTCGAATACCGCGACGTGCTCGACAACCTCGTGCTCGAGCTCATGGAGAAGGAGACGCTCTCCCGCCAGCAGGTGGTCGACATCTTCGCCTCCGTGGTGGTCCGGGAGCACCGGCCGTCCTACGCGGGATACGGCAAGCGGCTCCCTTCTGACCGGCCGCCGATCCTGACCCCGAAGGAGCAGTCCGGCAACGGCTCGCTCACCACGGGTCACCAGGACGCGCTGCCCTCTGGAGACAGTGCGTGAAAGCGCACAACGTAGATTCGGGACGGATCGAGAAGGCCGTCCGCGAGATCCTCTACGCCATCGGCGAGGATCCCGACCGTGACGGCCTTCTCGAGACTCCTTCCCGGGTGGCTCGCGCTTACGCCGAGCAGTTCTCCGGCCTCGGCCTGATCCCCGAGGACGTGCTCACCAAGGTCTTCGACGTCGACCACGACGAGATGATCCTGGTGAAGGACATCGAGGTCTACTCGACCTGCGAGCACCACCTGGTCCCCTTCTACGGCGTCGCCCACGTCGGCTACATCCCCAACGAGCAGGGCCAGGTGACGGGGCTGTCCAAGCTGGCCCGCCTGGTCGACGTGTTCGCCCGGCGGCCCCAGGTCCAGGAGCGGATGACCTCGCAGATCGCCGACGGGATGATGCGGGTGCTGGAGCCGCGCGGCGTGATCGTGGTGATCGAGGCCGAGCACTTGTGCATGACCATGCGCGGTGTCCGCAAGCCGGGCGCCAAGACCGTCACTTCCGCAGTCCGTGGCGACTTCCGTACCAGTGACAAGACCCGCGCCGAGGCGATGGCGCTGATCCTGGGACGCTGACGGCTGGCCCCCCGCCGCCTCGGCCGGCCGAGGCGCAGACCGCTCTCCTGCCGGCTGTTCCGGGCCTCGCGGGCCCGGCCCGGCCGCGTCACGAGGGTGATCACGTACGTGATCCGGATGCGTCGCAAGCGCGCAGGGATCGTTATTTACAACTGGGGACCCGCGATATCACCGGGTATGGTCGAGCGCCTAGGCTTGGGCACATGACTAGGGTGCCGGGGCTGGGCGACGAGGACCGGTGCCTCGTCATGGGCGTGGTCAACGTGACGCCCGACTCGTTCTCCGACGGCGGTCTCTGGTTCGACGAGGAGGCGGCCATCCGGCACGGGTTCGGACTGGTCGCCGAGGGAGCCGACATCGTCGATGTGGGCGGTGAGTCGACCAGGCCGGGAGCCGCCAGGGTGTCCCTGGAGGAGGAGCTCGCCCGGGTGGTGCCCGTGATCAGGGCGCTCAGCGCGGCGGGCGTGGCCGTCAGCGTCGACACGATGCGGGCCGAGGTGGCCCTGGCGTCGGTCGAGGCGGGGGCGAGGCTGGTCAATGACGTGAGCGGCGGGTTGGCCGACCCCGAGATGCCCCGCGTGGTGGCCGCCACCGGCGTGTCCTATGTGGTGATGCACTGGCGGGGCCACAGCGAGGACATGGAGCGGCGCGCCGTCTACCACGACGTGGTGACCGAGGTGCGCGAGGAGTTGGCCAAGCGGGTCGACCTCGTGCTGGCCGAGGGGGTCTCCGAGGAGCAGATCGTGCTCGACCCCGGGCTGGGCTTCGCCAAGAACGCCGCCCACAACTGGGAGCTGCTCGCCTCCCTCCCGCGCCTGGCCGAGCTGGGCTATCCGTTGCTCATCGGAGCTTCGCGCAAAAGATTCCTCGGACGGCTGCTCGCCGACGCCGAGGGCACGCCGCGCCCGTTCAGCCACAGTGACGACGCCACGCTGGCGGTGA
Organism: Nonomuraea glycinis; assembly: GCF_035920485.1. Taxonomy (GTDB): domain Bacteria; phylum Actinomycetota; class Actinomycetes; order Streptosporangiales; family Streptosporangiaceae; genus Nonomuraea; species Nonomuraea glycinis. The sequence goes on along the minus strand of NZ_CP109166.1, from coordinate 2,638,401 downwards.
CCGCGCTGGCCGCCCGTGAGGGCGCCTGGTGTGTGCGGGTGCACCACGTAGGTCCCAATGCCGATGCCGTCCGCGTGGCCGCAGCATGGAAGAGAGCCGGAGCCAACACATGAGCGTCGACACTGCCGCGATCGAGACGGTCAACCAGGATTTCTACACCGCCATCGAGGACGCCGACCTCGACAAGATGACCGAGGTCTGGGCGGAGGACACCGCCGACGAGCAGGTGAGCTGCGTCCATCCGGGCTGGACCCTGCTGGCGGGCAGGTCGGAGGTGCTGCGGTCGTGGGCGCTGATCATGGCCAACACGACCTACATCCAGTTCGTGCTCACCGACGTCAGCACCACGGTGCTGGGCGACGTGGCCGTCCTGACCTGCGTCGAGAACATACTGACCGCGGGCGAGGAGGGTGAGTCCAGCTTCGCCGCGGGCAAGGTGGTGGCCAGCAACGTCTATGTCCGCACCGCGCAGGGCTGGCGGCTGTGGATGCACCATGGTTCGCCGGTGTTGCAGAGTGACGACGACGAGGAGGAGGAAGACGAGCTTGAGCGCTGACCGGATCGTGCTGAGGGGCCTGCGGGCCCGGGGGAGACACGGTGTGCTCGCCGCCGAGCGGGAGCTCGGCCAGGAGTTCATCATCGACGCGACCTTGTTCCTCGACACCGGGCCCGCCGCCGCCGGCGACGATCTGACCAGGACCGTCGACTACGGCGAGCTCGCCCAGGCGCTGGTCAAGGTGGTGGAGGGTGAGCCGGTCGAGTTGATCGAGACGCTCGCGGAGCGCTTGGCCGAGGTCTGCCTGGGCAGTGAGATCGTCGAGTCGGTCGAGGTGAGCGTGCACAAGCCGGCCGCACCGATCCCGTTGCCGTTCGACGACGTGGTGGTGACCATCGAGCGGAGCCGTCCATGAAGGCAATCCTGTCCCTGGGAAGCAACCTGGGCCGACGTTTCGACACCCTGCAGGGCGCCATCGACACCTTGTTCGACGCACCCGGCCTGGCCTTCGTCAGGGCTTCCCCCGTCTACGAGACCGACCCGGTCGGCGGTCCTGAGGGGCAGCGGCCGTTCCTCAACGCGATCGTCGTCGCGGAGACCACGCTGCCGCCGCAGACGCTGCTGGAGCGGGCGCAGGGCGTCGAGAACGCCTTCGGGCGGGTCCGTGCCGAGCGCTGGGGGCCGCGCACGCTCGACATCGACTTGATCGTGGTGGGCGACACCGTCTGCGACGAGCCCGACCTGACGCTCCCGCACCCGCTGGCGCACGAGCGCGCGTTCGTGCTCGTGCCGTGGTTCGAGGTCGACCCCGAGGGTGAGGTGCCCGGCCGGGGCAGGATCGCGGAGTTGCTCGCGGGCCTGGACCCGCAGGGCGTCCGGCTGCGGGCCGAGCTGAAACTGCAGGAGCCCGATTGAGGCCCACCCGCCCGGGTGTCCTCGTCGGCATCGTCGTCGTCGTCGCGCTGGCCGCCTGGCTGCTCGTCCGGTTGATCTACACCGACCTGGTGATCCTGCCGTGGACCGCGGTTCCCACCGTGCTGCTGCTGGCGATCGGCGAGGCCTACAGCGGCTGGATGATCAAGGCCAGGATCGACCGCAAGCCCGGCACGAAGCCGGTGGAGCCGCTGGCCGTGGCCCGGATGGCGGCCCTGGCCAAGGCCTCCGCCTACGGCGGCGCGATGTTCGCGGGCCTGTTCGCCGGCTTCGCCCTGCACACGCTGCAGCTGTTCGCCAAGGAGACGCCGCGCGTGGAGTTCTTCATCGCGACCGGCTCGTTCCTGTCGTGCGTGGCACTGATCGCCGCCGCCCTCTTCCTGGAGTACGCCTGCCGCATCCCCAAGGACTCCGAGGATCAGAGCCCCAAGTAGTGGCTCACCTCGTTCTTCAACGTTTGTCCTGCAATTGTTCGGCGGGGGTGCGGCGGCGGCCGAAGAGGTAGATGACCGGGAGGGTGCAGATCAGGGGGCCGATGATGGCGATGGGGCGTTCCAGCCACCACCACAGGTCCGGCGGCACCTGGGGGGTCAGGGAGCCGAACAGCCACCAGGACAGGCCGATGGCGATGGCCATGCCGGTGGTGTGGAAGAGGAACAGCGGCAGAGCGAACCGGTTGATGACGTCGTTGACGTGGCTCCAGCCGGGCTTGACGAGCACCCGCTCCATCGACGGCCGCAGCACCTCGACCAGGCCGATCTGGAAGATGAGCAGGGCCACGATGACGAAGGTCGGCGGGGCCATGTTGGACCATTTGTCGCCCGGGACGCCCACCATGGAGCCGGGGTAGATGCCCGAGTAGACCAGGCCGACCAGCGCGAACAGGCCCGTCCACAGCACGCCCACGTCATAGCGCCTCGGCAGCGCGACCAACCGGTCGTAGAAGAACCCGGCCTGGTGCGCCAGCCCCCAGACGATGAGCATGTTGAGCCAGCCGATCCACTCCACGTCGTAACGGAAGCGGATCACGTCGACGACCAGGGCGGCTCCGCCGAGCCAGACGAGCGTCAGCACGTCGTACTCGCGGTGCAGGTAGAGCGCGACGGGCAGGAGCGCGATCAGCACGAGGTAGACGGCGAGGAACCAGAGCGGGCTGAGCACGAGCAGCACCACCCGCCCCATCCACTCCACGTCGAACGCCCAGGTGACGAGCGCGCCGATGGCGATCCACACGCCGGACAGGCCCAGCGCCGGGATGGCCAGCGCGCGGATGCGCCGCCAGACGAACGCGCCGATGCCGGTGCCGCGCCGCTTGGCGCGGTCCCAGGACAGCAGGTGTACGTGCCCGCCGACGTAGAAGAACAGCGGCAGCACCTGCAGCAGCCAGGTGAGGATCCATAAGCCCGAGGTGAAGCCCAGCGGGCTGGTCGGCTCGGGCACGCCGTCCTTCCACTGCAGGATGGTGAAGGCCCAGTGCCAGACGACGACCACGATGAGGCTGAGCGCGCGCAGCCAGTCGACGTACTTGTCGCGTTCGACGGTGGTGGGGGAGCTCACTTGTCGATGTCACCCACTACGAAGAACATCGAGCCGAGGATCGCCACCATGTCGGCCACCAGGTGTCCGGGCAGCATCTCGCGCAGCACCTGGATGTTGCTGTAGGAGGCCGAGCGGAGCTTCAGCCGCCAGGGGGTCTTGTCGCCCTTGGACACCAGGTAATAGCCGTTGATGCCGAGAGGGTTCTCCGTCCATGCGTAGGTGTGGCCTTCAGGGACCTTGAGCACCTTGGGCAGGCGCTGGTTGATGGGTCCGAGGGGCAGCGAGCGCAGCCGGTCCACGCAGGCGTCGGCCAGGTCGAGCGAGACCTTGAGCTGTTCGAGCAGCACCTCGAAGCGGGCGTGGCAGTCGCCGGCGCTCCGGGTGACGACCTTGATGGGCAGCTCGGGGTAGGCCAGGTAGGGATCGTCGCGCCGCAGGTCGAAGTCGACGCCGGAGGCGCGGGCGACGGGGCCGCTGACGCCGTACTGCATGATCTGCTCGTGGGAGAGCACGCCGACGCCTCTGGTGCGGGCGTTGAAGATCTCGTTGTTGAGGATGAGGTTCTCGATGTCGGGGACGCGGCGCCTGGTCTCGGCGGTGGCCTCGGCGACCCGGTCCAGCCAGCCGAGCGGCAGGTCCTCCTTGAGACCGCCGACCCTGTTGAACATGTAGTGCATGCGCCCGCCGGAGATCTCCTCCATCACCGCCTGGATGCGCTCGCGCTCGCTGAAGGCGTAGAAGACGGGGGTGATGGCGCCCAGCTCCAGGGGGTAGGAGCCGAGGAACATCAGGTGGTTGAGCACCCGGTTGAGCTCGGCCAGCAGGGTGCGCGCCCACACGGCCCGGACCGGGGGCTCCATGCCGAGCATGCGCTCGACGGCGATGACCACGCCCAGCTCGTTGGCGAAGGCCGACAGCCAGTCGTGCCGGTTGGCCAGGACCAGAATCTGCCGGTAGTCGCGGACCTCGAACAGTTTCTCCGCGCCCCGGTGCATATAGCCGATGATCGGCTCGGCGGTGGAGATGCGCTCACCGTCGAGGGTGAGGCGGAGCCGGAGCACGCCGTGCGTCGAGGGGTGCTGCGGGCCGATGTTGAGGATCATGTCCTCGGTGGCCAGCTCTTTCGCGCCCACTCCGATTCCCACTACGCGTTCCGTCATATAGGCAATGCTGCCACCGGGTGCGGTGGTGATCCAGCGCTGGGGCAGGTCAAGGAACGGTATGCGGGTGCATCCCCGAGCCGGACAGGGGGAGTAATACCGGAAACGGGGGGAGAAATCATCATGAAAAGGGCTGTGTACGATATCGCCGCCCTGATCGTCAGGGTGGTTGTCGGAGTGATCTTCGTTGCCCATGGATGGCAGAAGTGGCAGAGCGGCCTGGGCACCACCTCCGCGGGGTTCGCCCAGATGGGGGTGCCGCAGCCGCAGCTCGCCGCCGCGTTCAGCACGATCGGTGAGACCGTCGGCGGTGCGCTGCTGATCATCGGGCTGCTGGTGCGGCCCGCGGCGCTGGTGCTGCTGATCGGCATGGTCGGGGCGATCATGTTCGGCCACTGGGGCAAGGGGATCTTCGTTCAGGAGGGTGGCTGGGAGCTGCCCGCCGCGCTGGGCTCGGTCGCGCTGCTGTTCCTGGCGCTGGGGGGCGGCAGGCTCGGCCTTGACGGGATCATCCACGGCAGCTATCGGAGACGCGCACGGCAGCGCGCCGCCGAGAAGGCCTCGGCCGGCCGGCCCGCGCCGGGCCACCGCGAGGACACCCTGCCGATCCACCGGGACGAGCAGCCCGGCTACCGGGAGGGTACCCAGCCCGGTTACCGGGAGGAGCCGCCCAACCCTGGTGGGTACGGAGACACCCGGTCCGGCTACCAGGAGGAACGACCGCAGTCCGGTGATCGGGAGGACACCCAGCCCGGTTACCGGGAGGACACGGGGCGGGGCCCTCAGGGCGAGACCCGGCACACCGTGCCCAGGCAGCCGTCCGGACACCGGTCCGACGCCCTGAGCCCGGAGGACATGCGGGATCTCGACGCGTTGATCGGTGACGAGCACCGCAGACCCAAGCCGCCCAACCGCTGACCCGTCAGCGGGCGGCAAGCTCCCGCAGGGCCTCTGACCCGTCAGTGGGGGGCAAGCTCCCGCTGTTGACCCGTCAGCGGGCCGCGAGGGCCCGCAGGGCCTCGATGAGACGGTCGACGTGCTCCTGGGTGGAGCCGATGCCGATCGAGGCTCGTACGGCCGAGGCGGTGTCGTCCTCGCAGCCGCCGTCGGCGGTGCCGAGCAGGTGCCGGACGAACGGGTGCGCGCAGAACTTGCCGTCCCGCACCCCGATCCCGTACTCGCCGGACAGCAGCTCGGCGACCTCGCGGGCGGAGTGCCCGTCGACGGTGAAGGAGACGATGCCCACCCGCGGGTGGGCGGGTCCCCACAGGGACAGCTCCCGTACGCCCGCGATCGAGGCCAGGCCCGCGCGCAGCCGGGCGATCAGCCGCTCCTCCTCCTTGACCAGCGCCGTCCAGCCGGTGGCGGTGAGGGCGTCGCAGGCGGCGGCGAGCGCGATGGCGCCCAGCACGTTCGGGGTGCCGGCCTCGTGCCGGGGCTCGGGGTCCTCGTGCCAGTCCGTGCCCTCGTCCGCGTGCCCGACCGCGCGCACGGCGCCGCCGCCCTTGAGGTACGGCTCGCCGCCCGCCAGCCAGTCACGGCGGCCCAGCAGCACTCCGGCGCCGAAGGGGGCGTACAGCTTGTGCCCGGAGAAGGCCACGTAGTCCAGGTCGAGCGCGGTCAGGTTGATCGGCCGGTGCGGCACGAGCTGGGCGGCGTCGACCAGGATGCGGGCGCCGTGCCGGTGCGCGATGTGGGCCAGGGCCGCGATCGGCCACAGCTCGCCGGTGACGTTGGAGGCGGCGGTGACGACGAGCAGCTTGGGCCCGTCGATCCCGGCCAGCGCCTCGTCCGCCGCGCGCACCGCCTCGCCGGGGAAGGCCGGGGGAGCTAGCCGTACGGCCTGCTTCCAGGGCAGCAGCGAGGCGTGGTGCTCGGTGTCGAAGACGACCACGGTGGTGCCGTCGGGCAGGCAGCGGGCCAGCAGGTTGGTGGCGTCGGTGGTGTTGCGGGTGAAGATGACGGCGTCGTCGGGCCGGGCGCCGGCGAAGGCTCGTACGGTGTGGCGCGCCTGCTCGTAGCGGGCGGTGGTGAGCTGGGAGGCGTACCCCGCGCCGCGGTGCACGCTGGAGTAGGCCGGGAGCGCGGCGGCGACGGCCGCGCTGACCGGCTCCAGACAAGGGGCGCTGGCGGCGTAGTCGAGGTTGGCGTAGCCGACCAGCTTGCCGCCCTTGACAGGCACCTCAAGGTCGGCGCCGAGCACGGCGGGGATGGGCCGGCCCTGAGGGACGGTGGTTACGGCGGCCTGGTCCTGCTGCTCGGGAACGCTGGTGAAGATCGTCAACGTGGACACGGCGAAACTCCTCGGGTCATCGGACCCCTGGAGACCACGGAGCCCGCGCTTGCCCGCCACACCTCGTGACGGACCAGGTCCTCACCCGGGGCACCCCGCCGCGGACGCGAGGGTTGCCGGCCAGCGAGCCGGGGCTTGACGCTGGCACTCATGACCTACGTCAGGCACTATAACCGACGCCTGCCCGTGGATTGCAACCATCTAAGATGCACTTGTGCGCTTTGATCCCTGGAATCCCGATTTCGTGGCCAACCCTTACGGGGTCTACGCCGAGCTGAGGCAGCAGGCTCCGGTCAGCTTCTTCGAGCCGACGGGTCAGTGGCTGATCGCCCGCCACGCCGACGTGAACGCCCTGCTCAGGGACCGCCGCCTGGGCAGGTCCTACCTGCACGTGGCCACGCACGAGGAGTTCGGCAAGGAGGCGGAGCCGGAGTTCCAGGAGCCGTTCTGGCGGGTGGTCAGGGCGGGCATGCTCGACGTCGAGCCGCCGGTGCACACCCGGCTGCGTCGTCTGGTCTCCAGGGCGTTCACCCCGCGCATGGTGGAGTCGCTGCGCCCCCGCGTGCGCGCCATCGCGGGCGGCCTGGTGGACGCGTTCGTCGAGCAGGGCGGCGGCGACCTCATCGCCGAGGTGGCCGAGCCCCTCCCGGTGACGGTGATCGCGGAGATGCTCGGCATCCCCGACGCCGACCGCCCCCTGCTGCGCCCCTGGTCGGCCGACATCTGCGGGATGTACGAGCTCAACCCGGCCCCCGAGGCGCAGCACACGGCCGTCCGGGCGGCGTCGGAGTTCGCCGGCTACCTCAAGGAGCTGGCCCGTGAGCGCGCGGCCCGGCCCGGCGACGACCTGATCAGCGCGCTCGCCCAGATCGACGAGCTCACCCTGGACGAGCTGGTCGGCACCTGCGTGCTGCTGCTCAACGCGGGCCACGAGGCCACGGTGAACGTGACGGGCAACGGCTGGTGGTCCCTGTTCAGGAACCCGGCCGAGCTCGCCCGCCTGCGCGAGGATCGCGGGCTGCTGCCGTCGGCGATCGAGGAGCTGATGCGGTGGGACACGCCGCTGCAGATGTTCGAGCGCTGGGTGCTGGAGGACATCGAGGTCGGCGGGGTCGTCATCCCGCGTGGCGTGGAGGTCGCGCTGCTGTTCGGCTCGGCCAACCGGGACCCGGAGGTGTTCGACGACCCGGACCGGCTCGACGTGGGCCGGGCGGACAATCCGCACATCTCCTTCGGCGCGGGCATCCACTTCTGCCTGGGGGCGCCGCTGGCCAGGATCGAGCTGATCGAGTCGTTCGGCGCGCTGATGGACCGGGCGCCGGAGCTGGAGCTCGTCAGGGAGCCGGTGTGGAAGCCCGGCTACGTGATCCGCGGCCTGGAGTCGCTCGACGTCAGGGTCGCCTGAGGGGAAGCCAGGGCAGCCTGAGTCACCGGTTCTGGCTGAGCCAGCCGAAGCCGCCCAAGCCTGACGAATCGATCAGCTCGGCCTCCTCCGAAGCCCGAGCGAGGGACCTGAGATAGCGGCGTGCGTCGACCCGGGCCAGGTCGAGCGGCGGGCGTGTGCCGGTGATCCCCAGAGCACGCAGCGCGACGCGCTGTGTGGACAACGTTGTGGATATCGCACCGGCCCGTCTGCCCGCCTCGGCGCACGCGTCGAGCGCCACGTGAGCGGTGATGTCGCAGGTCCCGTCGGGGATGGGCGACACCATCGCGCCGTCGCGGTATCCCGTGAGCGTGCCGCGGGGCGGACGGTTATCCACAGGGTGTGCATAATCCACGGCTATCGCGCGACCTCGTTCGAGCCGTTCCAGAACCGTCGCCCAGGCCGCGTCGCGCGGCCATCCGATCTCGGCCCGCGCGCCGGTGCGCGACAGCGGCCACCACCGTTCGAGCCACTCCCGATCGGCCCCGGACGGCGGGTCGCCGAGCCGCTCGTCGCCGGTCTCGGTGTCGACCAGGACGAGCCTGGGCCCGTCGGGTGTCCGCTCGGCGACGTCCAGCGGGATGTTGTCCAGCCACTCGTTGGCGATGGCCAGGCCGTTGATCCCGGACGGGACGGTGGCGCGCCAGTCGATCTCCGGAGGCAGGCCCGCCGGCCGGGGTGACAGGTCGACGGCCGTGACCCGGAGTCGGCTGCGCAGCTCGGGATCGGCCGCGGCGAGCACCCGGCCGACGAGCGCGCCCTCCCCGGCGCCGATGTCGACCAGGTCGAGCTTTCCCGGCATGCCGAGCTCCGCGTCCACCTGTCCGAGCAGGGACAGCACGGCCTCGGCGAACACCGCCGAGGCGCTGACCGAGGTACGGAAGTGGCCTGAGGGCCGCTCTCGCAGGTAGAAGCCGCTCTCGCCGTAGAGCGCGCGGTCGATGGCGGCGCGCCAGGTGAGCCACATGTTAGAAATATCTCACGCTGCACAATGGGTTGGCCTGTGACTGCACAATGTGCAGATCTTGTTTTGGCGTTGACACGTTACGTCTGCGGCAACTCGGTCGCCGCCCGGCCAGGCCGTCGCCGGCTGCCGGGGCGGCGCGAGCGTCGGCTGACATGCGCAGAGCTCGGACCGGCCGGACCGGTCCGAGCTGGACGAGTGACCGCCGATCGGCGTTGGCGGTCACTCGTGCCCCCCCAAGAGGTTCCTGTGCTGTGCGGGCGTCGGGTCCAAGGACTCGGCGCCCGCTGCGATGAACCCCTCTCCTCATCTCTCCGACAGGGGGTACACGATTTGTATGCCCTTGTCCGATTTGTCGATAACGCGACATGCGGCAAAACCCCGGTCACCTGCGTGCCCCCGTTCGGCCGTTACGCTGGTCCGCAGCGCCATCGGGTCGACAGGGGTGAGACGGCATGGACGCAGGTGATCGCCCGGCACGGCTGACCGTCGGCGTGCTGGGAGCGGGCAAGGTGGGCTCCGCACTCGGCGCCGCGCTGGCGCAGGCGGGCCACCGGGTCGTGGCGGCGAGTGGAGTGTCCGACGCCTCCAGAAGGTGGCTGACCGACCGGCTGGGTCTCGAGCCCACCCGGCCGGACGAGGTCGTCAGCGCGGCGGAGCTGATTCTGCTCACCGTCCCCGACGACGCGCTGCCCGATCTCGTCGGCGGCCTGGCGGCGACGGGGGCCGCCCTGCAGGGCAAGCTGCTCGTGCACACCAGCGGCGCCTACGGGCTGTCCGTGCTGGAGCCGGCGGCCAAGGCGGGCGCGCTGCCGCTCGCGCTGCACCCGGTGATGACGTTCACCGGCAGGGACGACGACCTCAACCGGATCACCGGCTGCTCGTTCGGCGTCACCGCGCCCGAGCCGCTCCGCCCCATCGCCGAGGCGCTGGTCATCGAGATGGGCGGCGAGCCCGTCTGGATCGCCGAGGCCGACCGCGCCCTCTATCACGCGGCCCTGGCCAGCGCGGCCAACCACATGGTCACGCTCATCGCCGAGTCCGGCGAGCTGCTGCGGCGCATCGGCGTCGAGCACCCCGGGCGGATGCTCGGCCCGCTGCTCGGCGCCGCCCTGGACAACGTGCTCAGGCTGGGCCTCGCGGGCCTGACCGGGCCGGTGGTGCGCGGCGACGCGGGCACCGTGCGCAAGCACGTCGACGCCCTGATCCTGAGCGCCCCCGAGGCGGCCGACGCCTATGTCGCGCTGGCCAGGCTCACCGCCGACCGCGCGCTGGCGGCCGGGCTGCTCAAACCGGAGGAGGCCGAGCGGCTGCTCGATGCCCTGGGTGGCAACATATGGACCTGACCACAGCCGGTCACGGCGTGGACCCGCCACCTCGCTGACCGCCGCTCTCGGAGGCCCCGGATGGACCTGATCGTCGCCAGGAACCGCACCGACCTGATCAAGGCTCGCGGAGCCGGGACCATCGCCCTGGTGCCCACCATGGGAGCCCTGCACGAGGGGCACCGCTCGCTCGTCCGGGCGGCCCGTACGCATGCCGATCAGGTCGTGGTCAGCATCTTCGTCAACCCCCTGCAGTTCGGGCCGAACGAGGATCTCTCCCGCTATCCCCGTACGTTCGACGCCGACCTTGAGGTGTGCCAGGAGGAGGGCGCCGCGGTGGTGTTCGCCCCCGCCGTGGAGGACATGTATCCTCCGGGCCGCCAGGTGAGCGTCCACGCCGGCGAGATGGGCCGGATCGTCGAGGGCGCCTCCAGGCCGGGCCACTTCGACGGGATGCTCACGGTCGTGCTCAAGCTGTTCAATCTGGTACGGCCGGACGTCGCGGTGTTCGGCCAGAAGGACGCCCAGCAGCTCGCGATGATCAGGCGCATGGTCGCCGACCTGGACGTGCCCGTCGAGATCGTGGGTGCGCCCACCGTTCGCGAGCCGGACGGCCTGGCGCTGTCGAGCCGCAACCGCTACCTGTCCGCCGAGGATCGCCAGGTCGCGCTGGCGTTGTCCCGCGCCCTGCGCGCCGGTGCGGCCGAGCGGGCGCCGGCGCGGATCCGTGCCGCCGCGCGAGAGGTGCTCGACGCGGCCGCGCCCGAGCTGGAGCTCGACTATCTGGCGCTGGTGGACCCGGCCACGTTCGGCGACGTGCCGGAGTCCTACACGGGTGAGGCGGTGCTCGCCGTCGCCGCCCGCGTCGGCGCCACCCGGCTCATCGACAACATGGTCATCGCACTGGGCTGATCCGGGAGGCGCCCCGGGTGTGGAGCGGCTGAGCCCGACATCCGGAGGTGCCCCGGGTGCGGAGCAGCTGAGCTCACGCGTTATCGTCAGTGTGACGAAATCGCCTCAAGGAGGTCCCATGAGTGCACCGGCGATCCCTCTGCGGCTGGTGGCGCCCGATCCCGGCTGGACCGTCGAGGCCGACCTGGTCGTGGTGGGCTCGGGCATCGCCGGGCTGACCGTCGCGCTGCACTACGCCGAGCTGGTCCCGCGGGCCAGGGTGCTGGTCGTCACCAAGGACGTGCTCGCCGCCGGGTCCACCCGGTGGGCGCAGGGCGGCATCGCGGCCGTCCTCGATCCGGCGGACACCCCCGACGAGCACCTCAACGACACGCTGCTGGCCGGCGTGGGCCTGTGCGACACGCGAGCGGTGCGAACGCTGGTCACCGAGGGGCCGGGCGCGCTGCGGCGGCTGATGGACCGGGGCGCGGACTTCGACCGCACGCCGGACGGGCACCTCCAGCTCACCAGGGAAGGCGGCCACCGGCGGCATCGGATCGTGCACGCCGGAGGCGACGCCACGGGCGCCGAGGTGCAGCGGGCGCTGATCGAGGCCGTCCGCGCCGGCGGGATCGAGGTGATCGAGCACGCGCTGGTGCTCGACCTGCTCAAGGACGCACGTGGCCGGACGGCCGGCGTGACGCTGCACGTCATGGGCGAGGGCGCGCGTGACGGCGTGGGCGCCGTACGCGCGCCGGCCGTCGTGCTGGCCACCGGCGGCATGGGCCAGGTCTACTCCTCCACGACCAACCCGCTCGTCTCCACCGGCGACGGCGTGGCGCTCGCGCTGCGGGCCGGGGCCGTGGTGCGGGACCTGGAGTTCGTCCAGTTCCACCCCACCGTGCTCTGGCTCGGCAAGGGGGCGACCGGCCAGCAGCCGCTGATCTCGGAGGCGGTCAGGGGCGAGGGCGCCTTCCTCGTCGACCAGGACGGCGACCGGTTCATGACCGGCGTGCACGAGCTGGCGGACCTGGCGCCCAGGGACGTGGTGGCCAAGGCGATCATGCGGACGATGCGCGCGAACGGCGGCGACCACGTCCTGCTCGACGGTCGTCACTTCGGCGAGGAGAAGTGGCGGACCAGGTTCCCCACGATCTACGCCGTCTGCCGGGAGCATGGCATCGATCCGGTGACCCAGCCGATCCCGGTGGCGCCGGCGGCCCACTACGCCAGCGGCGGAGTCCGTACGGACCTGCGGGGTCGTACCTCCATCGACGGGCTGTACGCGTGCGGCGAGGTCGCCTGCACGGGGGTGCACGGGGCGAATCGGCTGGCGTCCAACTCCCTGCTCGAAGGGCTGGTCTTCGCCGAGCGGATCGCCGACGACATCCACCACCTGAGTAGCGCGCCCGGCGAGCCGGTGCCGGCTCAGGCGCCGACGGGGCTGGTGGACCCGCGGGTGCGGGGGCGGATCCAGTCCCACATGAGCACCGGGGCGGGCGTGCTGCGCAGTCACGCCTCGCTCGCGGCCACGGCTCAGGCGCTGCGCGACGCCCGCTGGACGCCCGTTCAGGTGGCCGCGCGCACCGAGTCGTGGGAGGCGACGAACCTGCTCACCGTCGCCACCGTGCTCACCGGCGCGGCGGCGGCCAGGCAGGAGACCCGTGGCTCGCACTGGCGCGAGGACTTCCCCGACCGCGACGACGACGAATGGCAGGGCCACCTGGACGTGACCCTGACCGAGGAGGGCCTGCAGATGACCTACACGCCGCACGGTGACGCGATGCCGAACCGCCTGGCCCAGGAGCTCACCGCCGCCGGGCTGGACCCGGCCGACGTCGACGCGGTGATCGACCGGGCGCTGGCGGAGGACCTTCAGGAGGCCGGTGACGTCACGAGCCTGGCGACGATCCCGGCCCAGCAGCGTTCGGCAGGCGACGTGGTGGCCCGTGCCGACGGGGTGGTGGCCGGTCTGGCGGTCGCGGAGGCGGTGTTCGTACGGCTGGGCGCCACCCGTACCGAACGCAGGGTCAAGGACGGCGAGCGGGTGCGCGGGGGAGAGGTGCTGATGACCGTCGAGGGGCCCGCCAGGGCCCTGCTGACGGCGGAGCGCACCGCACTGAACCTGATCACCCACCTGTCCGGCATCGCCACGCTGACCGGCCGGTGGGTGGCGGCGATCAGCGGCACGGCGGCGCGGGTGCGGGACAGCCGCAAGACGCTGCCGGGGCTGCGGGCCCTGGAGAAGTACGCGGTGCGCTGCGGCGGTGGCGTCAACCACCGCATGTCGCTGTCGGACGCGGCCCTCATCAAGGACAACCACGTGGTGGCCGCCGGGGGCGTCGCCGAGGCGTTCCGCGCGGTGCGCGAGCGCTACCCGGACCTGCCGATCGAGGTGGAGGTGGACAGCGTCGACCAGCTGGAGGCGGTGCTCGCGGAGGGGGCCGAGCTCGTCCTGCTGGACAACTTCACGGTGGAAGAGACAGCACATGCCGTGCAAATCGCGAAAAATAGTACGAAAAGCGCGGTTGCTCTTGAAGCCAGCGGGGGATTGACCTTGGAATTGGCACGTGATGTGGCTGAGACTGGCGTTGACTACCTGGCGGTCGGAGCGCTCACCCATTCGGCGCCGGCCCTTGACGTCGCACTGGATCTACGGGGGTAATCGATGCTGCTCACGATCGACGTCGGCAACACGCACACGGTGCTCGGTCTTTTCGACGGCGAGGACGTCATCGAGCACTGGCGGCTGGCCACCGACGCCCGCCGCACCGCCGACGAGATCGCGGTCGTCCTCCAGGGGCTGCTCGGCCAGTCGCCGCTGCTCAAGGGGGCCGACGTGGGCGGCATCGCCATCTGCTCCACCGTGCCCAGCGTGCTCAACGAGATGCGCGAGATGTGCCGCCGCTACTACGGCGACGTCACGGCGGTGATCGTCGAGCCCGGCGTGCGCACCGGTGTGCCCGTACGGATGGACAATCCCAAAGAGGTGGGCAGCGACCGCATCGTGAACGCGCTGGCCGCCATCGACCAGTACGGCGGCCCGTGCATCATCGTCGACTTCGGCACCGCCACCTCCTTCGACGCGGTGTCCGCCAAGGGGGAGTACGTCGGGGCGGTCACCGCCCCCGGCATCGAGATCTCCGTCGACGCCCTGGCCGCGGCCGGTGCGCAACTGCACAAGGTGGAGCTGATCAGGCCGCGCTCGGTGATCGCCAAGAACACCGTCGAAGCGCTTCAGGCGGGCATCATCTACGGCTTCGCCGGTCAGGTGGACGGCATCGTCGAGCGGATGGCCGCCGAGCTGGCCGAGGACCCCGAGGAAGTGACGGTGGTGGCCACCGGCGGGCACGCGGCGCTGGTGGTGGGCGAGTCCCGCTGCATCGACGTGCACGAGCCGTGGCTGACCCTGATCGGCCTGCGGCTGGTCTACGCCCGCAACACCGCTTAGCCGAGCGGCCCCCTGCTCGGGAAGGGGACCGCTCGTGCGTCCTTGGTAACCGGGAGCGCTTGCGGCGCCCCTGCAGGGGGCCGACGACGGCTTGCAGGTGGCCGTATCCCCTACCCTTTGGTGGTGTGAGCGAAGAACTTCCTGAGCAGATGCGCATCCGGAGGGAGAAGCTCGACCGCCTTCGCAGTCAGGGCGTCGACCCCTATCCGGTCAACTTTCCTCGTACGGCCACCAATGCCGAGGTGAGGGAGAAATACCAGAGCCTTGAGCCCGACGCCGCGACCGGCGACCGGGTCGGGGTCGCGGGACGCGTCATGCTCAACCGGGTGGGCGGCAAGCTCTGCTTCGCCACGCTTCGCGACGGCAGCGGCGACCTGCAGGTCATGATCTCGCTCGACAAGGTCGGCGAGGAGTCCCTGGCGGCTTGGAAGCACGACGTCGACCTGGGCGACCACGTGGGCGTCGAGGGTGAGGTCATCACCTCCCGCCGCGGCGAGCTGTCCATCCTGGCCGACAGCTGGCAGATCACCGCCAAGTGCCTGCGCCCGCTGCCGGAGAAGCACGTCGGCCTCACCGACCCCGAGGCCCGGGTGCGCCAGCGTTACGTCGACCTCATCGTCAACGACGAGGCCCGCGAGATGGCCCGGATCCGCAGCGCCACCGTGCGCGCGGTGCGCGACTTCTGGCACGAGGAGGGCTACCTCGAGGTCGAGACGCCGATGCTGCAGCCCATCCACGGGGGCGCCGCGGCCCGGCCTTTCAAGACCCACATCAACGCCTACGACATGGAGCTCTACCTCCGCATCGCCATCGAGCTCTACCTCAAGCGGCTGGTCGTGGGCGGCATCGAGAAGGTCTTCGAGATCAACCGCAACTTCCGCAACGAAGGCGCGGACTCCACGCACAACCCCGAGTTCACCATGATCGAGGCTTACGGCACCTACCTCGACTACAACGACATGGCGGACCTGACCCAGCGCATGTACCAGAAGGCCGTGGTCGCCGCGCTGGGCACCTCCGTGGTGGTGCACGACGGCGTCGAGGTCGACCTGGGCATCCCCGAGTGGCCCAGGATCAGACTGTACGACGCGGTGTCGGAGGCGGTGGGCGAGGAGCTCAGCACCGAGACCCCGCTGGAGCGGGTCCGCGCGCTCGCCGACAAGCACGACGTCCACTGGGACGCCAAGTGGGGGCAGGGCAAGCTGGTCCAGGAGCTGTTCGAGGAGCTCGTGGAGCACACCCTGATCCAGCCGACGTTCGTCATGGACTACCCGCTGGAGACCTCCCCGCTGACCCGTCAGCACCGGGACAATCCGCTGCTGACGGAGAAGTGGGACCTGATCGGGTTCGGCACCGAGCTGGGCACCGCCTACTCAGAGCTCATCGACCCGATCGAGCAGCGCCGCCGGCTGGTGGAGCAGTCCCTGCTGGCGGCGGGCGGCGACCCGGAGGCCATGCAGCTCGACGAGGACTTCCTGCAGGCCCTCGAATACGCGATGCCGCCGACGGGTGGCATGGGCGCCGGCATCGACCGCATGGTCATGGCCTTCACCGGCCGTAACATCCGCGAGACGATCCTGTTCCCGCTGGTGCGGCCGACCGGCTGAGCGAGTGGCTCCGCCGGCCCGGGAGGCGGGCGGCCCCGCTGTCCCGGGTGTCGTCCGAGGCGGTTCGCGGGACGGCGGAGCGTCACCACGATGGTCATTGCGCCCGGATATTTGCCGATATATGCGAGTAGTTCACCTACGGCGGGGTGCGTCAAGTGAAGCCGATCTCGTGCTTGACGACCTTTCCCGCATGCGTTTACCGTCTGGCGGGACGAGCAGCGTCACTCGGATCAACGACGTCTCCGAGTCGTGCTGTTGGGAGGGAGGGCTCCCGATGAATGTGCTCACTGAAGGCGTTGAGCTGAGCCATGCCGATCTCGCATTGCTGGCCGAGCTCGCCAAGGGGGTAACGGTGGATCGGGTGGGACGGCGCTTGGACATCAGCGGGCGGACGGTGCGCCGAAGACTGCGCGGGATCTGTGATCGCATCGGCGTGGCCACCGCGATCGAGGCGGTGGCCTGGGCGGCACGCCGTCAGCTGATCTAGTCGGCGATGCGGACGGCGCCGGCGTAGGGGCGCCTGGCGATGGACGCGATGCGCACGACGTCACCCGTCTGCGGCGCGTGCACCATCATGCCGCCGCCCAGATAGATGCCGACGTGGTGCAGGTCGTTGTAGAAGAAGACCAGGTCGCCGGCGCGCAGCTCCTCCTTCGGGATGTGCCTGCCCGCCGTCCACTGGTCGCCGGTGTAGTGCGGCAGCGAGATCCCCACGCGCTGATAGGCCGCCATCACCAGGCCTGAGCAGTCATAGCCACGTGGGCCTTCGGCGCCCCAGATGTAGGGCTTGAGCTGCTGGGTGAGCGCCCACTGGGCGGCCTGCGCGGCCTTGCCGGAGCCGGGGATGGGCAGGCTCACGCGGGTCGCGGCGGTGCCCGGCCGGCCGGCCTCGCCGAGCGCGCGCTTGAAGAGGTTGCTCTCCACCTTGGCGACGAGCTTCACGATCTTGTCCCGTTTGGTGCCGAGATCCTGGACGATCCCCGTCACCTCGTCGATGCGCGCCTTGGCGCCCGCCCTGGCCCGCTCGGCCGCCTTCATGGCCTTGGTGAGCTGGAGCACCTCCGCACCCTGCTGCTGCTGGAGCGCGTAGGTGGTGGCGGCCCTGGTGAGATAGTTCTCGGGGTCCTGCGAGCCGGCGAAGTTCAGGGCGTTGCCGAGCCCGCCGGTCATGTACTCGTTCTGCGCGAGCATCATCGCCTTGGAGCGCTTGGTCCGCAGCACGGACTCACTGGCCGCCAGCGTCCTCTTGGCACTCTGTACGGACTTCTGGGCCGCCTTGAGCTTCTCGCGCTGCCCGTTGTAGTTCTCGGTCAGCGTCTCGATCTCGACGTGCATCTCCTCGACCTGCTTGGAGAGCTTCTTGAGCGAGGGCTCCGGGTCGGCGGAGGCGGAACCGAGTGGGCCGGCCATGAGCAGCGCGGCGGCCGTCACGCCCGCGATGCCGAACCTGAGGACCCCTCTTGCCTTGGTCCCGCTGCGCTTCACCGACCGAGCTCCTTCCATCGACGCCTACCGGGTTAGCTGACGGGTTCGGGCCGGAAGCAGCCCTACCGAGCCAAAAGCTCGGATTCACCCCTGGTGGTGCCGTGCGGCACCCCTGGTGGTTCCCCGGCTCCCCTGCGGGGATTGGGCGCGTCCCGTACGAGAATCGCGGGGGACATCGTCGCTGGACACTAATGCACTCCAGGTTCCTGCTCAACCGGAACTGCAGAGTCTGTAGAGGTTTCACAACCGAAGGGTCACAAGGTGATCTCGTGACACCCCGTACAGAAAGGGATTTATGTCCTCTTTGCCCTATGTTGGGTCTGTAGGAACCGCGCAAACGTAAGCGTGCTCGCGCGAACACAAGAGGTAACAGGCTGGGGCAGAGGTGAGAGTTAGGGCTGAGCCGTAATGACATCTGTACGCTGGACGTCCATGGAGCAGGTCGCCGAACTCACCGTCCGAGAGACAGAGGTCGTCGTCCGGCGTGCCAGAACCCCGGACGTCCGGACCATCAAACTCCTGGTCGACACCTACGCCGGCGCCGGACACCGGCTGCTGGAGAAGGCGACCGTCACCCTGTACGAAGACGTGCAGGAGTTCTGGGTCGCCGAGCTCGCCGGGGAAGTCGTCGGGTGCGGGGCCCTGCACGTGCTCTGGGAGGACCTGGCGGAGATCCGCACGGTCGCCGTCCACCCGGAGGCCCGGGGTCTGGGCATCGGCCACCGGATCGTCTCGGCCCTCCTCGACACCGCCAGAGAGCTGGAGCTGCAGCGCGTCTTCTGCCTGACCTTCGAGGTCGATTTCTTCGCCCGGCACGGGTTCCGCACCATCCAGGGCACCCCGGTCTCACCTGAGGTCTATGCCGAGTTGCTGGCCTCCTACGACGAGGGTGTGGCCGAGTTCCTGGACCTGGAGCACGTCAAGCCGAACACCCTGGGCAACACACGTATGCTGCTCCACCTGGCGTCGGGTGACGAGGTCCTTGACCAACGGGAAAGGTGATTGTTGATACCTATGTCGATACCTTGGGCCAGGACAGGCATGTGCCCTGACACGTGCCACATGCGCACTCGAAGCGAGGTGACACGGTGAGCACAGGACAGCCTCCGTATCCTCAGGACAACTCCGGCGAAAACCCGCCGTACGGGAATCCTGAATACGGGCAGAGCACGGGACGCCAGCAGGGCGAGCCCGACCCCGACGTGACCATCGTCGGTTACCGGGCTGACGACGCTTATGGCCAGCAGCCCCAGTACGGGCAGCAGCAGCAGCAGGGGTACGGGCAGCCTGGCTATGGCCAGCAGCAGCCCGAGTACGGCCAGCAGCAGGGCTACGGTCAGCAGCAACAGGGGTACGGACAGCCTGGTTACGGGCAGCCGTCCCAGCCTGACTACGGCCAGCAGCAGGGCTACGGGCAGCAGGGGTACGGCCAGCAGTCCCAGCCCGACTACGGCCAGCAGGCCAACTACGGCCAGCAGCCGGCGTCCCAGCCGGACTACGGGCAGCAGCAGCAGGGGTACGGGCAGCCTGGCTATGGCCAGCAGCAGCCCGAGTACGGCCAGCAGCAGGGCTACGGCCAGCAGCCTCCGTCCGGCCAGCAGGGCTACGGCCAGCAGGCGTCTTCCGGTCAGCAGGGCTACGGCCAGCAGCCCCCCTCGGGCCAGCAGGGCTACGGCCAGCAGCCTCCCTCGGGCCAGCAGGGCTACGGCCAGCAGCCGTCTTCCGGCCAGCAGGGTTACGGTCAGCAGCCGCAGTACGGCCAGCCCGGTTATGGGCAGCAGCAGCCTGACTACGGCCAGCAGGCGGACTACGGCCAGCAGCAGGGCTACGGCCAGCCGGGTTACGGCCAGCAGCAGCCTGACTATGGGCAGCAGCAGGCTTACGGCCAGCCTGGTTACGGCCAGCAGCCTCAGTACAGCCAGCCGGGCTACGGCCAGCAGCCCTACGGGCAGTCGTACGGCAAGCCGGTCGGGGTGCAGCCGCCCGGGGCCCCGGCTCCGCTCGCGGAGTGGTGGCAGCGGCTGGTGGCCCGTCTGATCGACGGCGTCATCTTCGGCGTCATCTCCTTCCTGGTCACCCTCATCACGACCGCCCTGTTCGTCGCGAGCTACAGCTCGGTCACCGGCGCCACGAGTGGCTTCGTGGGCGCTTCCTCCTTCCTCGCGGGGCTCATCCAGTACGCCATCCTGACGGCGCTGTACGTGGCCTACGACTTCTTCATGACCAAGATGAACGGGCAGACGCTCGGCAAGATGGTGATGGGGATCAAGGTCGTCCCGGTGGGTCAGGCGCTGCCGCCCGGCGGGCTGCCGACCGACCTGGCGCTCAAGCGCGCCGGAGGCACCTGGGGTGGTTATGTGCTCGGCATCGTCCCGTTCGTCGGCCCGTTGCTCGGGGTGATCGTCGTGGGCCTGAATGCCGCTTCCCAGCTCTGGGACAAGCCGCTGCAGCAGACGTTCGCCGACAAGTTCGCCGGCACCGTGGTGGTCAAGATCAAGTAACCGAGATCAAGCGAAACAGGGGCCGGCATCCCGTCGGCCCCTGTTTTTGTGCCTCGATCCGGTACCAGAATGGGGACAGGCAGGGCTCTGACGGGTCTGCGATCGTTGAGGTGAGGTTATGACCGGGACACCGCCGCAGGTGGACCTGATGCCCGCTGAATGGTGGGAACGACTCGTCGCCAGACTCATTGAAGCGCTCGTCTTCGGCGTCTTCTATTACATTCTGTTCATTGCGCTATGGGGCATCTTCCGAACTGTCGGGGTTCTGGACGCGTTCGAGGGACGTTTGCCCGCCGTGTTCGCATGGGTGCTCGCGGGGCTGGCATATACGGCCTACGACTGGTGGCAACTTTCCCGGGGCGGGCGGACCTTCGGGAAGGCGATCATGAAGATTCGGGTTGCGCCGGGCGACCTTCCGCCGCGCGACCGGCTCAAACGAGCCCTGCTCTATCCGGCGCCCGCTATGGTGATGGGCATTCCGGTGGTCAATCTGCTGGCCGGAATGTTCGTGTTCGGCGTCGGTCTGCTCATCTTGATCGACAAGCCACTCCAGCGCGGACCGCATGACAGACTCGCGGGAACGCTGGTGGTCAAAGATCTTCGCTGAGGCGCACGTACCTGGCCCGATGGCTTTTCACCAAATTTTCCGCTTGATCCGGTAAGGAGCCTGGAGAGACTGGCATTAGGCTATGGGCGTCCGGGTTGCCGGATGTTGGTGCCCCCTGCCAGGCTGTGGGCATCTGTGTGCCGCTATGGTCGGGTGCGGGCGGTGCTCTCACCTCGGGCGACATGAGGGCCGGGTGGCCCCAGCTCCCCCGCGACGTGTGTATAAACGCTCCTGAAACCCCGGTCCGCTGTGGAGACGAGGACGAATGCAAGCCGTAACAGACGTATTGTCGGCGCTCATCCCACCTGTCGTCGTGGGCGGCGCCTTCATCTTTGGCGTGGTGAAGTTGGTGCGCTCCGAGGGCGCTGGACGGCGTCCAAACCGCCAGGATCAGGCCGAGAACCGCAACTGATCAGCGGCTCAGCGAATCACTGCAGCTCTGAATTGTCTTAACGCCTTTCCGGGTATATGTTTGGCTCAGGCGAATGAAACAATGCTCCGGGAAAGGATTGCGTAGATGGCCAAGCAGATCCAGGAGATTCTCATCGATGACCTCGATGGGGGCGAGGCCAATGAGACGGTCAGCTTCGCTATTGACGGCTCCACCTATGAGATTGACCTCAGCGACCTTAACGCCAAGAAGCTGCGGGACTCCCTCACGCCTTTCGTGCAGCACGCTCGCCGGGCAGGTGCCGTATCGACGCGCCGTCGTGGACGTGGCGGGCAGCGGGCGATGAGCCGCGAGAAGAGCGCTGAGATCCGGCAGTGGGCCAAGGCTCATGGGCTGCCGGTCAGCGAGCGAGGCCGTATCGCCTCCACCGTCGTAGAGAAGTACGAGGCGGCCCACTAAGGAGCCGGCTCACCGACATGCGCTTATGCCGATCGCCTAGGACCCCGGCGGCCGCCATAAGCGCATGATCATTTCTAGACCGAATCTCAAATGGTGGACGGTTTTCCCGTTGATCTTCTGATTCTTCGTCGAAGTGGGCATTTGGGCCCGACTTTCCCCGTGGACGGCGGGGATCCCGGAGGAATGCGCGGCATTTGTTGATCTGCCGCCCGGCCTCACCCCCTTTCCCGCCGGACATCCCGACGCTCCCGCTTCCCCTGCCGGCCGTGCCGGGGAGGCGGGATTCGCCGTTATGGCGGCAAGCCCGATCGTCACTGTGATCGCGTTATGGCCGGCGGTCGCGAGAATCCGGCCATGAGAGCGTTCCCACGCCGGCGGTTCAGTCCGGACGTTCTCCAGGGCTCCACAGGACGTCGTTCTCCACGGCCCCAGAGGTTCTCCACGGGATCCCACAGGACGTTCTCCACGGGACGTTCTTCACAGGGCGGGCGTTTCACGTGAAGCCGTTCAAGTGAACTCTCGCCCCAAGGGGCTCGCGAGAGCACTCGCCGCACTCATTCCGCCCCTCGTTTCGGCGCGCGCGTTCCCCGGCTTGTACGCCGGAGGTCCGTAATCCACGCCATCCTGGCCGGGTACGCGGCGGGGCCTGCGGCGCCATCGGTAACGATCCTGACCAGACGGCTGTGATTACGCCCTGGGTGATACGTTCCACAGCCGCTTGGCCTGCGTTTGCATCAGCGCATACGATGGCAGGGGTAAGAGTTACGGACGCGGCACCAAGATGAGGGCGAGACCGACCCCAGGCCTGTCCGACACGGCGTCCGCCAGTGGATCCGTGCCGATCTGCCCGCGCCGTCACCGGGGAATTTCACCCACTTCCGGCGAGCGCCCTAAACATCGTTCGCTTGCGGCGTATCGGGAACATGTGACCCCCGAACGGTAGTTGGATAGAGGGTGAAGGCCCTGCTCTCGGGGAACGTGTCTGCTATAGAGCGTGTCAGCGGCAGAGGGCAAGGTTTGCCGAGCCAGGGCTAGCATGCGGGATGACGGGACCGGATTAACCGGCCTGACTGACCGCTCTGTGAGGAGCGACGAGATGTTCGAGAGGTTCACCGACCGAGCGAGGCGTGTTGTCGTCTTGGCCCAAGAAGAGGCCAGGATGCTCAACCACAACTACATCGGCACTGAGCACATTCTTCTTGGTTTGATCCACGAAGGTGAGGGCGTAGCCGCCAAGGCTCTGGAGAGCCTCGGCATCAGCCTTGAGGGTGTGCGTCAGCAGGTCGAGGAGATCATCGGCCAGGGCCAGTCGGCTCCGTCGGGGCACATTCCGTTCACCCCGCGGGCCAAGAAGGTCCTCGAGCTGTCGCTCCGTGAGGCTTTGCAACTGGGTCACAACTACATCGGCACCGAGCACATCCTGCTCGGGCTCATCCGTGAGGGTGAGGGTGTGGCCGCCCAGGTGCTGGTCAAGCTTGGAGCCGATCTCAACCGTGTGCGGCAGCAGGTCATCCAGTTGCTCCACGGTTACCAGGGCAAGGAGCCGGCCGCCGCGGGTGGCCCGCAGGAGTCGGCCCCGTCGACCTCCCTGGTGCTCGACCAGTTCGGCCGCAACCTGACCCAGGCCGCCCGTGAGGGCAAGCTGGATCCGGTCATCGGCCGTGAGAAGGAGATCGAGCGGGTCATGCAGGTCCTCTCCCGGAGGACCAAGAACAACCCGGTGCTGATCGGCGAGCCTGGCGTCGGCAAGACCGCCGTCGTCGAGGGCCTGTCGCAGAAGATCGTCAGAGGCGAGGTGCCCGAGACGCTGAAGGACAAGCAGCTCTACACGCTTGACCTCGGTGCTCTGGTGGCCGGCTCGCGTTACCGCGGCGACTTCGAAGAGCGCCTGAAGAAGGTGCTCAAGGAGATCCGCACCCGCGGCGACATCATCCTGTTCATCGACGAGCTGCACACGCTCGTGGGTGCGGGTGCCGCCGAGGGCGCGATCGACGCCGCCAGCATCCTCAAGCCGATGCTGGCCCGTGGTGAGCTGCAGACCATCGGCGCCACCACGCTCGACGAATACCGCAAATACCTGGAGAAGGACGCCGCTCTCGAGCGCCGGTTCCAGCCGATCCAGGTGGCCGAGCCCTCGCTCAGCCACACGATCGAGATCCTCAAGGGTCTGCGCGACCGTTACGAGGCGCACCACCGGGTCTCCATCACCGATGGCGCGCTGGTCGCCGCCGCGCAGCTGGCCGACCGCTACATCAGCGACCGCTACCTTCCCGACAAGGCGATCGACCTCATCGACGAGGCCGGTTCCCGGATGCGCATCCGCCGGATGACCGCTCCGCCGGACCTGCGCGAGTACGACGAGAAGATCGCCAACGTCCGCCGGGACAAGGAGTCCGCGATCGACGCGCAGGACTTCGAGAAGGCGGCTGCCCTCCGGGACCAGGAGAAGCAGCTCCAGCTCAAGCGCGAGCGGCGGGAGAAGGAGTGGAAGGCCGGCGACATGGACGTCGTGGCCGAGGTCACCGAGGAGCTCATCGCAGAGGTCCTGGCGACGGCCACCGGCATCCCGGTCTTCAAGCTGACCGAGGAGGAGTCGCAGCGCCTGCTCCGCATGGAGGACGAGCTCCACAAGCGGATCATCGGCCAGGACGACGCCATCAAGGGCCTGTCGCGGTCCATCCGGCGCACCCGCGCCGGTCTGAAGGACCCGCGGCGTCCCGGCGGCTCGTTCATCTTCGCCGGTCCGTCCGGTGTCGGTAAGACCGAGCTGTCCAAGGCTCTGGCGGAGTTCCTCTTCGGCGACGAAGACGCTCTGATCAGCCTCGACATGTCGGAGTTCATGGAGAAGCACACCGTCTCCAGGCTGTTCGGCTCGCCTCCCGGCTACGTCGGCTACGAAGAGGGCGGTCAGCTCACCGAGAAGGTGCGGCGCAAGCCGTTCTCCGTGGTCCTGTTCGACGAGATCGAGAAGGCCCACCCCGACATCTTCAACTCGCTGCTGCAGATCCTGGAAGACGGTCGCCTGACCGACGCCCAGGGCCGGGTGGTCGACTTCAAGAACACGGTCATCATCATGACCACCAACCTCGGCACCCGGGACATCTCCAAGGGCATCGGGGTCGGGTTCGCGAAGTCCAACGACGCCGACTCCAACTACGACCGGATGAAGTCGAAGGTCCAGGAAGAGCTCAAGCAGCACTTCCGGCCCGAGTTCCTCAACCGTGTCGACGACATCGTGGTCTTCCACCAGCTGACGCCGAACGAGATCATCAAGATCGTGGATCTGATGCTCGCCCAGGTGGACTCTCGCCTGAAGGACCGCGACATGGGGCTCGACGTCTCGCCCGACGCCAAGCAGCTGCTTGCCGAGCGCGGTTACGACCCGGTCATGGGCGCACGGCCGCTGCGCCGTACGATCCAGCGCGAGCTTGAGGACTCCCTGTCGGAGAAGATCCTCTACGGCGAGCTCCGTCCGGGGCAGGTCGTCAAGGTCACGATCGAGGGCGAGGGCGACAACGCCAAGTTCCTCTTCGTGGGCGAGGACGTCCCGCAGATTCCCGACTCGGCCGCGGCGATCGCCGGTTCGATCCAGAGCTGACGGTTCAGCGCCGAGCGCGCCAAGAAACCCCTCGTGTCCAGGACGCGGGGGGTTTCTTGCTGTCCAGGGTCGGTGCCAGGCGTTTCACGGCGACCGTTGCCGAAATGTTGGCAGTTCGGCTATGCGCGCCACCAGAAGTAGTACTACACTGCGTAGAGCTTCGCCAAGTCCTTCCCAAGCCAGCCGCAAGAGCGCGCTTTTACGGTCGGAGGGACTGCTCCCTGGGGAGTAGTACGAAATCAACTCAGGGCGGACGCGTGCGCCACCCGTGAGCAGTCATGCTCGCCAGGGTCCGCGCGAGCCTCAAGCGGGCGAGGGGACAACCGATGCAAGTTGTGGAGGAAGCCGATGCGCCTGCGTCACGTTGACGGAACGCTCGTTCACCTCGCCTATAACGCAGGCGTTCACCCCGCTGAGGACCTGGAGAACCTGATCGCCCACCTGACCCGCTACGCCGTCCCGGTGCGCAAGCGGCTTGGCGTGGAGCGGATGGGCGTCGGCCTGTGGCTGTCGCCCACAGTGGCCGACCACCTCACCGCCGACCGCATCGAGCTGGTGCGGCTGCGCCGCTCGCTGGAGGAGCGTGGCCTGGAGGTCGTCAGCCTCAACGGCACCGGCGGCCGCAACCAGGAGGTGCCTGGCCCCGACTGGGCCAAGCCCGAGCGCTACCGCTACACGATGGCGCTGGCCAAGATCCTGGCGTTTCTGCTGCCCGAGGACGTCCGGTTCGGCAGCATCTCCACGATACCGATCGGCTGGCGCCGCGACTGGCCCGCCGACCTTCACTCCATCGCCACCCGGCGGCTGGAGCGGCTGGCCCGCGAGCTGCGCGGCATCTACAGCGTCACCGGCAAGACCATCAGGGTCGGCTTCGAGCCGTGGCCCGGGTGTGTGCTGGAGACGACCGAGCAGGCGCTGGAGCGCGTGGGCGGGATCGGCTCCGAGCACCTGGGCATCTGCCTGGACGCCTGTCACCTCGCCTGCGGCTCCGAGGAGCCTGGTGCGGCCCTGCGCGGCCTGGCCGAGGCCGGTGCGCCGGTGGTCAAGCTGGGCCATGTGCACAGCCACGCCGGCGGCACGCTCAACACCGGAGCCGTGCTCCACGACACGCTCACGGCGATGCTGTCGGGCGCGGTCAACGGCAGCGCGCACATCGAGGTCGAAACGCACAACCTGATGGTCCCGGGCCGCGCCAAGGGCCCCGGTGCCCTGGTGTCGCTCCTGGCCGAGGAGCTCGACTGGGCCCGCACCAACCTCAGCAGCCTGGGCCTGCAACTGGCCGCCTGAGGTCACCACGCCACGTCCGGTGGTGGTGCGGGTAAGCGCTGGTGGGGTGGTGCGAGTAAGCACCGGTGGTGCGGGGTGAGCACCTCCCGCTCAGGCCGGCGGATCCCGTTGAAGACCCGAGGTCGGTCAGAGGGTGGGTCGGAGCCTGCTCACCTGCGTCATCTCTGTCAGAGGGTGCCGAACCACCCGGGGGTGTCGAGCCGCCAGAGGGTGGCCGGGGTCATCTTGCGGAGGTCGGACTCAAGGGCTTGGAGCCGGTCCGCGCCCAGCTCGGCGGCCCAGTTGGCGCGTAGGTCGTCGAAAATGCGGGCGGAGCGATTGAGAGCGTCCAGGCCGTAGGGGGTCAGGCGGACGACCTTGCGCCTGGTGTCGTCGGGGTCGGGGGTGCGCTGGACGTAGCCGATGCGTTCCAGGGTCTCGATGGTCTTGCCCGCCGCCTGTTTGGTGACGCCGAGGGTACGGCCGAGCTCGACGGCCGTCGTCCCGTGCGGGCCGATGGCCTGCATGACGAAGCCGTGCATGGGGCGAATGTCGGGGTGTCCCTGGCGGCCGAGCTCGGCGTGGAGTTCGTCGATCAGCACACGGAAGGCCAGGAGCAGACGCAGGGGCAGCTCGAAGCCGGGGGACTCGCTTGACATGATAGACAACCTGGTTCACTATATAGGCAACGACATTGTCTATCTTAGTGGAGGACGGCTGTGACTGTCATTCGTGACGCGCAGGCCCGCCGGATCGAGACGCCGAACGGCGTCATGACCACCCTCGCCTCGCCCACCCAGGGTGCGGCCGGCCAGTCCGTGTGGCGGGTGGACGCTCTGCCGGGGATGGTGGGCCCGCTGCATGCCTTCGACCGCGAGTCGGTGTGGACCTGGCTGGACGGTGGGTGTGTCGTGCAGGTGGGCCGCGAACGGTACGAGGTGGCCGCGGGGGACACCCTGGTGCTCGCGGCGGACGTGCTGCGGCAGATGTTCGGGGACGCCGAGCGTGGCTTCACCGCGATCGTGTCCGCTCCCGCCGGGGTGCAGGTCTACAACCCGGGCGGCCTCGTGGCCGACGGCGCCTGCGACCTCGTCCCCGAAGGAACCGAGCGGATGCCGCTGCCCTGGGCGTGCTGATCAGCGCGGAGCGATGGCCGGCGGCCGCGTCAGACCTCGGGGGCCGCGGCGGCCAGGAGCCGGGCGAGTTCGGCAGGCCGTGTGATCATGGGCCAGTGGCCCGAGTCGATGTCCACTAGGTCAAGGTGCTTGGCCTTGGCCAGCTCGGGCACGTCACCGGCGGCTATCCACTCTTGAGCTTGGGCGGGGGCGAACTCGGGGCACACGACGAGGACCGGTACGTCGAACCGTCGCTCGTCCGTCAGGCGTACCACGCCCTTCGTCACCCCGGCAGGGACGGGGATCGCCGCGGACGTGAAGTCGCGCCTTGCCTGCTCGCTGAGGTCAGCTGAGTCCGGTCCTTCGAACGGACCCCAGCCGGGGAAGGGCATGACGCCGTCCTTCAGCTCGAAGAAGTCGGCGTAGGGCTGCCCGTCGGCGGCCGGGAAGCCGCCGACGAACGCGACCTTGGCGACCCGCTCCGGGCGCGCGTCGGCGGCCAGCCAGGCCAGGGTGCAAGCAGCGGAATGCCCCACCACCATGGGCGTTCCTGACGCCGAGTCCACGGCGGCGAGCACGGCTGCCACCTGGTCGTCGAGAGCGGCCAAGGCGGATCCGTCACCCTGCCCGGGCAGGGTGATCGGCACGGGGCGGTGGCCGAGCGCCTGCAGGGCGGGCGCGACGTCGTCCCACGCGGATCCGTCGAGCCACAGGCCGGCGATGAGCAGGATATCCATGGTCAGTTCTCTTTCCTCGGAGCGTTCCGGCGAGGTCCTGCCCGCGGAACTCGGTCAGGACGTCAGGCTAGGACCGATTCCGGACGTTCTACTTCCTGTTCATTACGTGACCTCGTAATGTGCTCGTGTGCCGACCGATCTCAGTCCCACCGCACGAGCCCTGCGCGCCATGGAGACCCTCCAGGCCCGCCCTGGGGTGACGGCCGGCGAGCTCGCCGCCGGTCTGGGCGTCACGGAGCGGGCCGCGCGCCGGTACATCGGGATCCTCCGCGAGGCGGGCATCCCCGTCGAGTCGGCCCGCGGCCCCTACGGGGGGTACCGGCTCGGGCGCGGGACGCGGCTGCCTCCGGTCGCCTTCACCGAGCCCGAGGCGCTCGGCCTGGTCATGGCGGTGCTCAACGGCCAGCCGACGGCCACCGATGTCGGTGCCGCTCTGGACAAGGTCATCCGGGCCCTGCCCGAGAGTGTCGGCCGGCAGGCGGCGGCGCTGCGTGAGTATGCGTCGGCGGCGCCCGACCGGTTCGCGGCCCGTCCGGATCTCGCCACCACCAGCACACTCGTGGCCGCCATCGCGGACCGGCGGCGCGTGGTGGTCGCCTACCGGAGCGAGTCCGGCAACCAGTGGAAGGCTGAGGTGGATCCCTGGGCGGTCGTCGTCCGTCACGGGCGCTGGTACCTGCTGTGCTACTCCCACCACGCGGACGCCGTCCGCACCTACCGGATCGACCGCGTCCGCCAGGTTCAGCGCAGTACGCACACGTTCGAGCCGCCCGACGACCTCGACCCGGTAGCGGCGCTGGAGGAGCACCTGGGCGCCGGGTGGGAATTCGCCACGCGCGTCGTGTTCGACGCTCCCCTGGCCGAGGTGGCGCCTTGGATCCGGCCGCCGATGGGAAGGCTCGAACCGTCGAGGGACGGGTGCGTGCTCGTCGGCAGCACGAGCAATCCGACGATGTACGCGCAGGAGTGGCTGGCGAACGTGCCGTTCCCCTTCCGTGTCGAGGGCGGGCCGGAACTGCGTGCCGCCATCGCGAGGCTCGCGTCGCGTCTCGCCGCAGCCCTGGGGGGTCAGCTCATGGACGACCCGGGTCGGGGGCTTCAGGGACGAGGCTGAGCGAATGATCTTCGGCTCGGTATCCACGAGGATGCCCTGGCTGACCAGGCATTCGAGCTTGGAGCAGGGCGAGAAGCCGTGGGCGCGATGCCCTCTCAGGCGTGCGGGAGGCGGTAGGTGCCGTCGTCCAGGTGCTCGGCCAGGCCGTCGGTGATGAGGCCGTCGAGGGCGCGTTCTCGCTGTACGGGCTCGTCCCACACCACGTCGAGCGCTGCTTTCGGCACCGGGCCGTGCGCCGAGCGCAGCACCGCCAGCAGGCGGCCTCGGCACTGACGGTCCGTGCCCGCGTACGACTGACCTTTGCGCGCCGGGCCCGCGTGCGGAGGCTTGCCGGCCAGGCGCCAGGCACATGCTCCCGCGATCGGGCAGTCGGCGCATCGCGGGCTGCGGGCCGTACAGACCAGGGCGCCCAGCTCCATCACGGCGACCCCCCAGCGGGCGGCGCCGAGCTCCGGCAGGAGCGCCTCGGCCAGCCGGCGCTCGGCGGCCGACGTGGCGGTGGGGGGATACTCCTCGGCCCGCACCGCTCGGGCGAACACCCGGCGGACGTTGGTGTCCAGCACCGCGTGCCGGCCGCCGTAGGCGAAGCTGGCGACGGCGGCGGCGGTGTATTCGCCGATGCCCGGCAGGGCGAGCAGTGTCGCGTGGTCCGACGGCACCTGCCCGTCGTGCTCCGCGACGATGGCCTTGGCGCAGGCGTGCAACCGCAGCGCCCGGCGCGGGTAGCCGAGCCTGCCCCAGTGGCGGACGGCCTCGCCGGGAGGCTCGGCCGCCAGTGCCTTCGGAGCGGGCCAGCGCGCCATCCATTCGAGCCACACCGGCAGCACCCGGGCGACCGGAGTCTGCTGCAACATGATCTCGCTGACGAGCACGCCCCAGGGGGTCGAATCGTCGGTGCGCCAAGGGAGTTCCCGGGCGTTGTTTTCGTACCACTCCAGAATGGGAAGGTGTAGGAGTTTCGGCTCAAGCACGCGCCCTAGCGTATGTGGAGATGGCAAGGCGCGGCGTGTCGTCACGCTGAGTGGCCGGGCGATTAAACATGCTGTGCTCATGGACCCCGATACGATGCGTGGCGACCCTGGATTCGGAGGCGACGTCTACTGGCGGCGGCGCATGAGCGTTCTGGTCGGAGTGCTTGTGGTGGTGGCCGTGGTGGCCTGGGCATGCTCCAGCGGCGGGAGCGGGCCCGAGCGCAAGTCCAGCGCCCAGTCCTCGGAGAGCGCCACGCCGGCCACCGATCCGCTGCTGGCCGGACTGCGCACTCTCGCCATGGGTACGGCCAGCCCCACGCCCAAGCCGAGCGTCACCAAGGCCACCCCGCAGGCACAGGCACAGGCGCACCGCCCGGGAGAGCCCTGCGCGGAGGCGAACCTGGTGATCGGCCTGCAAGGCAAGCAGGAGATCTACGCCGGAGGCACCCGCCCCAACTTCCTCATCACGGTCGTGAACACCGGCCCGGTCATGTGCAAGACCGACGTAGGGCCGCGAGCCATGGAGATCCGCATCACCTCGGGCGAGGACCGGATCTGGTCCACCTCCGACTGTGTCAGCGGCGCCGGAGTCGAGGTCAAGGAGCTGCAACGCGGCGTCCCCTACGTTCGCTCGCTCGACTGGGACCGCCGCCGCTCCAGCGGCGACTGCCGCACCGACCCGCCGAACGCCCTGCCTGGCACGTACGTCGCGGTGGCGCACATGGGCAAGCTCCGAAGCCCGAAGGGGGTCTTCCACCTGCGTTGACCGATCAGCTCCCGAGGCCGGTCGGGTCGGGCGCACCGGTGCCGAGCGCCGGCTGGACGGCGAAGGCGTAGACGAGCCAGACCGGGACGACAAGTCAGGACTGCACGCCCGAGGACCCGCCATCGGAAGCGCCCCGCCAGTGACGACAACGTGGCACGGAGGGCAGTGAACGCCGGGGAGTCAGGAATCCTGGAACTTGTCGGCCAAGCCCTGGAAACCGTCCGGTAGGTCGTCGTAGAACAGCTCGGCCTCGGCCCGCTCGCCATGGAGCCGCCAGTAGGCCTCGGCGATGGCCTCGGGCTCGGAGGCGGGACCGCCCTGGCCGATGTAGGCCGCGATAGCGACATGGGCGGCGTAGACGCCGGTGCCGGACAGCGCCGCGTTCAGGTTCAGGATCCAGTTCCGCATGCCCGCGGTGGCGATCTGTACGTTCGCCACCTGCGGCACGATGATCGGTCCCGAGCCGGCCCCGCTGGTCACCAGGATGGTCCCGGAGCCGCGTTCCAGCATGCCGGGCAGCACCTGGTTCACCGCCGCCACCCCGCCGAGCAGGTACGTGTCCAGGTGGGGGAGCAGCGCGTCGACGGTGACGTGGGCCGCATCGACGATCGGCGCGGCGGTCAGGTCGGACGGTGTCGGAGCGGGCGAGTATTCCAGTACGTCGATCGGCCCGAGCTGTTCCGCGGCGGCGGCCAGTGCCGCTTGCAGGCCCGGCCGGTCGGTGACGTCCGCGGGGAAGACCTCCACCCGCGTACCCTCAGCGGCGATGCGGTCGGCGACCGCTTCCAGCCTCGTACGGTCACGCGCGACGAGTGCCACGTTGAAGCCCTCGGCCGCGAAGCGTTGCCCGATGGCGCGCCCGAGCTGCGGGCCCGCGCCGATGACGGCGATCGTGTTCATGAAGGGGACCTCGACTGTATCGTTCGGATTGAATTTCTCGACGTGGCGAGGGTGCGCCGGGGCCGGCATCGGCCGACGACCCGGCACCGGATCGACGAAGGATCGTTGACCAAACCTACGTGGATCATGAAGGCCGCCGCTTGGATCGGCGCGACAACCAGGACGGAAGGTTTGCGACATGACGACCGGCATCCTCTCGTTCAACGCGGGCGGCCCGGGAGCTGTCGGTGATTTCATGCGCGAGTGGGACGCCCGGATCGGGAATCGATTCCCGCTGGCCTCCTTCAGCCCGGAGTCGGCCACTGGCTTCCGCTTCCGTTCCGCCGGGATGCGCGTCCGGGACGTGATGTTCAACAGCATCGACAGCACGTCGGCGATCCGGACCATCGGCGGGACCTTCGGCGTGGAGGACCACGTACGGGTGTGGATCATGCGCCGGGGAGTGTCCCGATTCGGGAACCGCCAGGGCCGTGAGCACGCCGTGGCGGCCGGTCGATTCACGGCACACGGCGGGCGGTTGACCCATTTCGCCGCGGCGGCGCACTCCACCGTCCAGGTGCTCGCGCTACCGGCCGGCGCCGTTCCGCGCCTGCGCGACCGTACGGTCTCCGGCTCGGCCGGTGCCGCGGAAATGCGCCTGCTGACCGCGCACCTCGACATGGTCCGCGAGAGTCTCGCCGCGCTTCGGCCGGCCGGAGTCGACGCCGCACGCAACACACTCGTCGAACTGACCGCGGCGGCGGTCGCGGGAAGCTTCGACGAAAGCGAACCGCTGCTGGCTCCCGCGCTCGCCCGAGCCGCGAAAGAAATCGCCGACCGGCGGCTCACCGACCCCGAGCTGAGCCCGTCGGCGCTGGCGCGACATCTGAACGTCTCCGTCCGCACGCTGCAACGCGCTTTCGCCGCCGAGGGCCGCTCGGTCAGCGCCTACATCCGGGATCGGCGCCTGGAGGCGGCCCACCGTGCGCTGACGACGGCTGGGAAGTCCACGACTGTTTCCGAGCTGGCCGCGCGCCTGCAATTCGCCGACGGCGGGCACCTCGCCCGCGCGTTCCGGAAACGTTATCGCCAGAGCCCCAGCGAATACCTCGCCGGCCTCCGCCGGTCATGACGACGGAGGCCGGACCCCCGGGCCAGCGCCCGCGTGACCTTCGACTGCGAGCTCGCCATCGCTGGAGCACAGGTGGTTCTTCGGGCGACCGAGGCCGGTCACCAGGATCCGCTTGCGTCGGCGATGATCCGACGGTCCTCGTGCGTACGGAGGATCACACGTAACGTTCGAGGATGGAGGACTCCGCGAGGCGGGAGAGGCCCTCGCGGACGCTGCGGGCGCGGGACTCGCCGACGCCGCCTACCGCCTGCAGGTCGTCGATGCTGGCTGCCAGCAGCTTCTGCAGGCTGCCGAAGTGGTTGACCAGGCGGTCGATGACGGTGGCGGGCAGGCGGGGGACCTTGGCCAGCAGGCGGAAACCGCGCGGGCTGACCGGGCTTTCGAGCGTGTCGCCGCCGTGGTGGCCCAGCACGTTGGCCACCATCGACAGGTCCAGCAGCTCGCTGCCCGACAGGGCGTCCAGCTCGTGCAGGGACTCCGCGAGGCGGCGCTGGCGGCGGCCGGCCGCCGCCGGGAGATAGTCGCGGACCACCAGCTCACGCTCGGAGTCGACGCCCGCGACCAGCTCATCGAGCTGCAGCGACAGCAGCCTGCCGTCGGTGCCCAGCTCGACCACATAGCCCTTGATCTCGTCGGAGATGCGCCGGACCATCTCCAGGCGCTGCGCCACCGCCGACACGTCGCGGACCGTCACCAGGTCCTCGATCTCCAGGGCGGACAGGGTGCCGGACACCTCGTCCAGGCGGTGCTTGTAGCGCTCAAGCGTGGCCAGGGCCTGGTTGGCCTTGGACATGATGACCGCCGACTCCTCCAGCACATAACGAATGCCGTCGAGGTAGACGGCGATGGTCCGCATGGACTTGCTGATCGCGATGATCGGCAGGCCGGTCTCCTTGGCCACGCGCTGGGCGGTGCGGTGCCGGGTGCCGGACTCGTCGGTCGGGATCGTCGGGTCGGGAACGAGATGGACGGCAGCGCGGATGATCCGGTGATCGTCGTTCATCACGATCGCGCCGTCCATCTTGGCCAGCTCGCGCAGCCGGGTGGACGAGAACTCCACGTCCAGCTCGAAGCCGCCGCTGCAGACCCGCTCGACGGCCTCGTTGTGGCCGAGCACGATCAGACCACCGGTCTGACCCCGCAGGATGCGCTCCAAGCCGTCGCGTAGCGGTGTGCCCGGGGCGACTGCCGCCAGGGCTTCGCGACGGCGGTCGTCAAGACTCCTGTCGTTAGGCACCTGACCCCCGTGTCCGATCGTCCAAACCCAGCTTAGCCGCGCAGGCCGAGGTCCACCTCCGCCTCAGGTCGAGGATTCCAGAGGTGACTCCTTCGGTGGGAGGAGGGCCCGCAAAGGTCGCGACATCGTGACGTATCGCCCATCGGGGGTTGTTTCCCGGGTGACGCGTAATGGGGCTGTGACCGTACGATCAGATTCTGCTGTTACGGCGGAGGACCTCGACCGCGCTGACCGTGGTGTGGCCGCGCCAGTCCAGGGAGCCCGCCGGGGAGATCGTGGCGTAGTCGACGATCCAGCCGCCGTCGTCCTGCTGCAGGGCGGCGAGGCGGTCGAGGTCGGCGCCGATCACCTTGGGCGTGAACAGCTCCCGCGCCGGCCGGTCAGGGTAGGGCGCGAGGTCGAGCGGATGAAGGGCCTCGTTCTCGGTGCCGCCCTCGACCCGCACCCGGCCGTCCGCGGGCACGTACGCGCTGAGGCGGCGCAGGAGATCCGCCGCCTCGGGCCGGCTGTCGTACACGATGTCCAGGAAACGCACCGCGAAGGCCAGCACGTACGCGTGCGGCGCCTGGTCGAGCGCCTCGATCGCGGTCAGGCAGTAGCGAGTGGCCCGCTCCAGCCAGGGGTGCGCGGCCACCGCCGGGTCGTGCGCGGCGACGCGCCAGGCGGCCGCGGCCGTCACGGAGGTGATCTGGAGCGCCGACACGGTGGGGTCGGCGCCTTGCCACCAGGGGGCGGTGCCGGCGGAGACGGTGAGGGGCAGCGCGAACGGCAGCCCTCCATCGGGCAAAGACACCGACTCCAGCCAGTCGCACAGTGCCACGGCCTGCGGCGACGTGGCGGGGGCGACGTTCTCGAACACCTCGAAGGCGTGCAGCGCGGCCCCCGGCTGGCTCTCCGGAGAGCGGAGATCAGGCTCCAACCCCCACCCATAACCGCCGTCGGCATTGCGGTAGCCGTCCAGGGCGGCCAGGGCGGCGGCGGGGCCGGTCCGGTGCATGAGCAGCTCGAAGCGGCGACGGTCCAGGACACGCGCGTGCGTGGCCATGAACGACTCGGCCGCGGAAAGGTCCACGTTCATGCGCCCATCGTCCCCCGCCCCCACCCCCAGGTCTTGTACGGATCAGCCATCCCCGGGTGTGTTGCCCCGGCCCACCACCTGCCCAGAAAAGTCAAGGGTCGAATCACCGGCGGCTGTTCCTGGATGTCAGGTGACGTGGGTGAGGGCGTCCCATACGTTTTCCGCCTCCATCACCTCGAAGCCCGGGGCGAAGGCGACCGGCCCCACTGGTACGAGGGAGCGCTGGCCGTTGCGCTTCTGGGTGCCCTGGTCGAGGGAGCCCGCCGGGACCAGGGCGCGTTTGAAGCCGAGTCGGGCCGCCTCCGTCAGGCGTCTGCGTACATCCTTGACCGGGCGTAGCTCTCCTGCCAGCCCGACCTCGCCGAGCGCCACCAGCCCGGCGGGGAGCGGCTTGTCGCCGGCGGCGCTGGCCACCGCGAGCATCACCGACAGGTCGACGGCCGGGTCGGCCAGCTTGAGGCCGCCGACCGTGGCCGTGAACACGTCACAGCCGCCCAGCCTGGCGTTGAGCCTGCGCTCCAGCACGGCGAGGATCATCTGCACGCGGTAGGTGTCGAGGCCCGAGGAGGTGCGCCTGGGCTGCTGCGCGTCGGTGCGGGCGACCAGGGCCTGCACCTCGGCGGGCAGCGGCCGGGTGCCCTCCACCGTGACGGTCACGCAGGTGCCGGGCACCGGGGCGCTGCGCCGGGAGACGAACAGGCCGCTCGGGTCGGTGATGCCTTCGATGCCGCGCTCGTGCAGGTCGAAGCAGCCGATCTCGTCGGTGGGACCGAACCTGTTCTTGATCGCGCGGACCATGCGCAGCCGGGAGTGGCGGTCGCCCTCGAAGCTGAGCACGACGTCGACCAGGTGCTCCAGGGTGCGCGGGCCGGCGATCGAGCCTTCCTTGGTGACGTGGCCGACGAGCACGGTGGCCATGTGGCGCTCCTTGGCCAGCCGGACCAGATTGGCGGCCACCTCGCGCACCTGCGTCACCCCGCCGGGCACTCCGGTGGCCTGGGCGGAGCCGACGGTCTGCACGGAGTCGACCACCAGCAGCTTCGGCTGGACCTTCTCCACGTGCGTGACCAGGGCCGCCAGGTCGGTCTCGGCCGCGAGATAAAGCTCGTCGCGGATGGCGCCGATGCGGTCGGCGCGCAGCCGGACCTGCGCGGCGGACTCCTCACCCGTCACGTAGAGGACGGTGTCGCGCTCGGCGATGCGGGCAGCCGCCTCCAGCAGGAGCGTCGACTTGCCGATGCCCGGCTCGCCCGCCAGCAGCACCACCGCACCGGGCACCAGCCCGCCGCCCAGCACCCGGTCGAGCTCGCTCACGCCCGTCGTACGCGCGGCCGCCATCTCAGCCTTGACCTGGCCGATCGGCATCGCCGGAGCGGTGGTGGCACCGGCCTGGACGACGTGCGCCCCGCCCCGCGCGCCTTCCTCGTCGACCGTGCCCCACGCCTGGCACTCGCCGCACCGGCCCACCCACTTCATGGTGCGCCACCCGCACTCGGCGCAGCGGTATCCGGGCTTCTGCGCTGACTTGGCCATGCCGAGCAGGCTAGCGCTCCCCGCCGACATTCCTCCCACAACCCGCCCCCCGGATCCCCGGTGTCCCCGTCCCGGCCCACTCCCCGCCATCCGGACGAACCAGCTCACCGACGCCTTGCCCCAGTCACTGCCGAAGCCCTCACCGTTGGTACAGGGACCACCGCCACACAGTCGCACTCCCGTACCGCCGGACCGGGCCCCGCTGGACCGGGCCCCGCCGGACCGGGCCCCGCAGCACCGCAGCACCGGACTGGGGGATCGGTGGATCGGTGGGCGCTTGGTCCGCTGTTCTGGTCGGTCGCCGACCAGGTCGACCAGTACGGCACCATCCATCCACCGTGGACACCCGCCCGGGTTTGGCCGCCCGCTTTGCGGATGCCGGTCTGTGGGGCCCTTGGAGGTCAGCGGCATGGGGTTGACGACCGGGTGAGCCGCGGCGTTGTGGGGTGCGGTCGAGAGGGGGCGCGGGGGTTTGGCGTTCGCGTGCGGCGTGGTGGGTTGATCGCTCGCATTGATGGACAGCGCGGCGATCTGGGCTCTCAATGGGGGTCATGAGTGGCCGTGCGGTGAGGGGCTCGGTATGCGGCGTGGCGTTGAGGATGACGAGGGCGGCCCGGTCGCGGAGTGGGTGTGGGTTGATCCGCAGGCATGGGAGACGAATGCCGCCGGCGGGGTGACGCCTGCGCAGCGGGCGCTGATCACGGGGCCGTGGGTGGGGCCGCCGGTTCTGGGGTGGGTGCTGGTGGTCACTTTGGTGATCATCGAGGGATGGGCCGGGTGGATGGGGGCCACGACCAATGGCGGGTTCGCCCCGGAAGGGGGATGGCGCGGCGCTGTGTCGATGATGGCCTTCATCACGGTCGTGGTGGGCTGGCAACTCGTGGCAGGGATCTGGTTCTGGGGCGTGCCTGCCTGGGGTGAGCGGTACGCCTACCGCAAGGCGATCGT
This sequence comes from Nonomuraea glycinis, assembly GCF_035920485.1. Taxonomy (GTDB): domain Bacteria; phylum Actinomycetota; class Actinomycetes; order Streptosporangiales; family Streptosporangiaceae; genus Nonomuraea; species Nonomuraea glycinis. The sequence continues at coordinate 2,600,502 of NZ_CP109166.1, read as the reverse complement.
CGACCTGGCCGCCTGCCGGGTCGGCAGCGCGGTGGGGCAGATCGAGGTCGGCCCGACGGGACCGCAGGCGCGGGCTGACACCAGTCCCGGTGGTCCGGTGGCCTGGGGGGAGTCTGGGGCTTCCATGGGCGACTCAACGGCGTGGGAGGAGTCAGGAGCTGGGCTAGGTGGTTCGGCGGGGCAGGCCGGGATGCCCATTGGTGGCTCAGTCAACGAGAAGGAGGCAGGGGGCGGTCCAAGTGGGTCGGGGGCGTGGGGGGATTCCGGAGGTGGGGAGGGGTGGGGAGGGAACATTCCGGTGCCGTTCGGCGCTCCCGCCTTGCCGCCACCCGGGCCCTATCGCCTGTACTGGCTGGAGCGGGGCAAGCGGGGGCGGCTGCTGCTGTCGGTGCGACCGCTGGACGAGTAGGGGCTTGTCACAGCGGGTGCATCCGGCAGACGGTCGTTGACGAGTCGCGGGGTGTCACAGCTGATGTACTCGGAAGATGGTGGACTGGGGATACATGATGATCGTGTCGGGTGCCGGCTGGTAGCCCGGTATGGCGGACAGGTTGTGGCCCTGCTCATATGCCTGGAGCCGCGCCGGCCCGGGAGGCAGCACGAGGGTGACCTCCAGCTCTTCGGGAGGGGCGTGATAGGCGAAGCCGGTCGCTCTGCTGAGGCGCCTGCCGTTGACCGTGATGGGGCCGATCGTGGAGTCGGAGACGGGCTTCGCGCCTTCAGAAGACATGATGGTGAGCCCGGTGACGGGGGCGTCGCCGGTCGGCTTGAGGCGGAGGGTCAGGGTGCGGTGTCCGCCGGTGGTCTCGTCCTTGACCACGGACAGCTCGGGGGCGCGCAGGGCGGCGGCCTGAGCGGGTTTCGTTGCCCAGCCCTCGGCGGCGAAGAAACGCTTGCTGTCGGCGCTGGGGGTCCCCGTCCGCGATCCCCAGACGGCCTCTCCGGTGGCGGTGTCCAGGGCATAGGCGAGGCGTGTCTGCCGGGGGTGCGCGGCGTCGAAGCGGTCGACGAGCAGTCCCGCCGCCACCAGCCCCACGGTGACGATCACGGCTGTCAGCAGCGGCAGGGCGGCCCGGCGGTGCCTGACCGCCTGGGCGCCTGACGCGACGCTTCGCCCATCTCCCGGCCGGCCTGGCTCCACCAGAGGCCGACCTGGCTCATCCAGGGGCCGGCTTGGCTCATCCGGAGGAAGGACTGGCTGTACCAAGGGAAGGAGCAGCATCAGCAGCATTGCGAAGTGCGGTGCCGCGATCATGCCGCCGATCGCCAGGCCCACGTCCATCGTGACCACGGCGGTGGCGCCGAGCAGGACCGCGGCGGGGGCCAGCCCGAGCGTGAGCGCGACCGCACGCCATCCCGCGCCGCGCAGCCGCATCGAGACGAGCCAGCCGAGTGCGGCGAACAGCGCCGGCCAGCTCAGCGTGTGCGAGCCACCGGGCAGCAGCGCGGCGAACACCAGCCCCAGCACGGCCACCAGCAGCAGAGCCCCCGCCGCGAGCGCGACCGGTCCGACACGGCGCAGCACGAGCCGCCAGGCCAGCACGACGGCGGCCGTGAAGACCAGCAGAGCCGCCTGATAGAGCCAGGGGCGATAGGGGTCGCCGGTCAGCATCTCGCTGTATTCGGGCCGGAACAGGGTGAGTAACGGCATCACCGCGAAACCGGCGGCCCCGGCGCCCACGACGGGCAGCAGCGCGAGTCCGGCGCTGGCCAGGATGCGCGGCAGGGACGCCCGCCCTCGGCGTCTCAGCGTCCACACCAGGGCCGCCGCCAGCGCCAGTGCGCCCACGGCGATGGGCAGCTCCAGCCAGAGCGGATAGCGGACGAGCGCCCCGGGGAGGGTGAAGTAGACCGACTCGTCCCCCGACTTGAGCGTGGTCAGGTCCGTGCCGGCCAGGGTGCGGGTGAGGGCGAGCGCGTTGTCGCCCATCATCTGCAGGCTGCCCAGGTCCAGGTGGGCGGGGTCGTCGAGGGCCGTGTGGTAGTAGGCGCCGCCGCCGATGAAGGCGGAGTCGAGGCCGAGCCAGCCCGCCTCGTCGAAGACGTGGAAGTCGGTGTTGTTGGGCAGCACGCTCAGGATCGCCGCGAAGGCCGAGTCGGCCGACAGGTGGGGCGCGTGCGCGCCGTACAGGCTGATCAGTGGCGCGGAGCCGGGGGAGGCGCGGAACATCTGGACGGTGCCGCGGACGCCTCTGGCCTCCTGGTTGAGCACCACGACGGTGCCCTTAGCCAGGGGATCCTCCCTGATGAACGCCTCGGCGCCGAGCAGGCCGTCCTCCTCGCCGTCGGTGATGAGGAAGACGACGTCGTTGCGCAGGCCGGTGGGCAGTGCCCGCGCGACCTCGAGGATGGTGGCCACCCCGGCACCGTCGTCGGCGGCGCCGGGACCGGCCTCCACGGAGTCGTAGTGGGCGGCCACGACCACGCGCCCGGTCGGCGCGGTGCCCGGACGCACGGCCACGATGTTGCGCATCGTGCCCATCGGGATCGCGCCGTTGGGTGACGAAAGGGGCAGGACGCCGACGCCTTCCTGGACGCGGACCTCCAGGCCGAGGTCGCGGAGCTCGGCGACGAGGTGCTCGCGGACGCGGGTGTGCTCGGCGGTGCCCACCGGGTGCGGGGCTCGGGCGATGGCTCGGACGTGCTCGTGCGCCCTGGCGGCGCTGAAGGCCGCGGCGGGGGCGCCGGCGGGGCTGGGCGCGGGGGGTGCCAGGTCGAGCAGGGTGACGACGAGCAGTGCCGTCAACGCCACCAGGCCGGCCAGGGCGGTGCGGGTCATGGCCCAACGCTAGGGGCGCGGCGTGGCCGGGCGGATCAACCCAGGGGAGGACTTCGAGGGTAAACCCAAGGGCTTACGACAGGCCCAGGTCGTTGACGAGCATGCGCTTGGGCTTGGCGCCCATGATCTGCTTGACCGGCTCGCCGCCGTCGAACAGCAGCAGCGTCGGCAGGCCCAGGATGCCGTAGCGGGCCATCAGCTCCGGGTGCTCGTCGGTGTTGAGCTTGCCGACCGTCAGGCCGTACTCGGCCTCGATCTCCTCCAGGACGGGGGCGATCATGCGGCAGGGCGGGCACCACTCCGCCCAGAAGTCGACGAGCACCGGCTTGTCCGCCTTCAGGACCTGCTCGTGGAAGTTGTCGGTGGTCAGCGTGATCATGTCTCTCCTCGTACGAAGCAGCCGGGGCACGACTCGGCGAGCTGGGCGGTGACCTCGGCGCGCCGGGCCAGCAGCACGCGGATCTCCTGGTCGATCTGGGTCAGCTTGCGCTGGTAGACCGCGATGGACTCGGGGCACGACCCACCGCTGCTGTGCCCCGAACGCAGGCAGTGCACGAACGGGCGCGTGTCCTCCAGCGTGAATCCCACCGACAGCAGGGCGCGGATCTCCGACACCAGCCGGACGTCCTGCTCGGAGTAGTGGCGGTAGCCGTTGGCCCCCCGCCGTGCGCTGAGCAGCCCGTGCTGCTCGTAGTAGCGGAGTGAGCGGGTGCTCACCCCGGTCCGTTCGGCCAGCTCTCCGATGCGCATGGGTTCACGTTAAACGTTGACACCGACGTCAAGGTCAAGCCCTCAGAAGTGCCGCCAGCGCAGCACGTTCGGGTAGGGCAGCTCCAGGCCCGGCGTCTCGGCGATGGCCCGCTCGGCGACCTCGGGCGCGAACTCGATCCGCAGCACCGCCTCCAGGTCGGCCCTGCTCTGGAAGGCCATCCGCAGGTCGAGTGGCTGCCGCTGCCAGCCCTGGCGGACCCAGAAGTCCTCCACGGCGGTGGCGGAGTAGGTGGGCACGGTGTGGCTGAACCACCGGCCGAACGCGCCGCGGGTGGCGTCCAGGTCGACGACGAAGGCCGCGCCGCCGCGCCGTACGACGCGGGACAGCTCGCGCAGTCCCGGCTCGCAGCCGGGACCGAAGAAGTACGCCCAGCGCGCGACGGCGACGTCCACCGAGGCGTCCGGGACCGGCAGGTCCTGGGCCGTGGCGGCGTGCACCTCGACGTTCGGCAGGCCCGCGCAGCGGCGCCGGGCCAGGGTCACCAGGTCGCCGTGCGGCTCCACGCCGATCACCGTGGCCGCCCGCGCCGCGTAGCCGGGCAGGTGGAAGCCGGTGCCGCAGCCGATGTCGAGCACGTTCGCGCCGTCCCATGAGCGCAGCGCGCGCATGGCCGCGCCGGCCGTGTCCTCGGGGTCGACGGCCCGGTTCTCCAGCTCGTACACCTGGGGGGTGTGCCAGATGTTCGGGCTGGGAATTGCGCCTCTGGCGATCCTGGGCATGCGACAACCGTAGGCCAGGCGCGCCATATCCGGTCATCCGGCTTAGGCTGGGTCGCGTGGCTGATGTCATCCGCGTGCCCAATGCGAAGATCGCATTGTCCACTGCTTCGGTATATCCGGAACGCACTCCCGATGCGTTCGAGCTGGCCGCCCGGCTGGGTTACGACGGCGTCGAGATCATGGTCGGCGCCGACCCGGTGAGCCAGGACATCGACGTGATCGAACGGCTTTCCGATCACTACGAGATTCCCGTCCTGGCCATCCACGCGCCCTGTCTGCTCGTCACCCAGCGGGTCTGGGGGCGCGATCCGTGGGCCAAGCTGGTCAAGGCCCAGAAAGCCGCCGAGCGGCTCGGCGCGTCCACCGTCGTGGTGCACCCGCCGTTCCGCTGGCAGCGCGACTACGCCCGTGACTTCGAGACGGGCCTGGCCCGCATGCGCGACGAGACCGCGGTGACCTTCGCGGTCGAGAACATGTTCCCGCTGCGGGCCAGAGGCAACGACGTCGTCCCCTACTCCCCTGGGTGGGACCCGGTCGACTTCGACTTCCCGCAGGTCACGCTCGACCTGTCGCACACCGCCGTGTCCGGCTCGGACGCCATGGAGATGGCCACCAAGCTGGGCGACCGGCTGGCGCACCTGCACCTGGCCGACGGCCTCGGCGTGACCAACAAGGACGAGCACCTGGTGCCCGGCAGGGGCAACCAGCCGTGCGCCGCCATCCTGCAGCGCCTGGCGGGCAACGGTTACAGCGGTCTAGTCGTACTGGAGATCAACACCCGCAAGGCGGCCGGTCGCACCGAGCGGATCGACGACCTGGCGGAGGCCCTGGCCTTCGCCAGGCTCTACCTGGCGACCTCCCCATGAGTGTGGGGCCGATGAGAGGGCTGGGCCGGGTTTTCGACAGCGTCGCCGACGCCTACGACGCGGGCCGGCCCACCTACCCCGACGAGCTCTACCGGGCGCTGTCGGAGGTGTCGGGCGTCGGGCTCGACGGCGCGACGGCGGTGGACGTCGGCGCCGGCACGGGCATCCTGACGCACGCCCTGCGGGCCCGCGGGTCACAGGTCATCGCGGTGGACCCGGGCGCGGAGATGCTGGCCAAGCTGCGCTCGCGCGCCGCCGGGCAGGCGCCCGCCGCCGTCGCGGCGGTGCTGGCCGACGGCAACGCGCTCCCTCTCGCCGGTGGGGTCGCCGATCTGGTGACGTACGCCCAGTCCTGGCACTGGCTCGACCCGGTGGCCTCCATCGCCGAGGCCCGGCGGGTGCTGCGGCCGGGCGGCGCCATCGCCGGCTGCTGGAACCTCACCCACGCCGCCCAGGCCGAGTGGCTGGCCGCCTACGAGCGGCGCCTGGCGGGCAGCTGTCCCGGCTACTGGGGGCAGGCGCTGGAGGAGTGGTCGGTGCCGCCGATCGCGGCGGCGATGGAGCGGGTCGAGGAGCGCTGGATCCCGTGGACCAGGCTGGTCACGATCGAGGACTTCCTGGTGGACCTGCGCTCGCACTCCTTCATGGCGGTGCTGTCGCCTGAGGTGGCCGACGAGCTGGTCCGGCGGGAGCGGGCGGAGCTGGCGCGTGAGTTCCCGGGGGGCGTGCTGTCGGTGCCGATGCGGGTCTATCTGGCGGTGGGCCGGTGACGGTCAAGCGGCGGCCCGGGCGCAGGCCCGGTTCGGCGGACACGCGTGGGGAGATTCTCAGCGCGGCCAGGAAGGTGTTCGCGGAGAAGGGGTTCGACAAGGCGACGGTGCGCGGCATCGCCCGTGAGGCGCAGGTGGATCCGGCCCTGGTGCACCACTACTTCGACACCAAGGACCGGATGTTCACCGAGGCGATGCGGCTGCCGGTCACGCCGGAGCTGGTGATCCCGACGCTGCTCGACGGCCCGCGCGAGGAGCTCGGCCGCAGGCTGGTCACGATGATATTGACGGTGACCGCCGAGGCGGAGACGCGGGAGCCGATGATCGCGCTGATCCGGTCGGCGATGACCAACGAGCAGGCCGCGCAGATGTTCAAGGAGTTCGTCACCAGGGCTCTGCTGAGCCGGGTGGCGGAGGAGCTCGGCGTGCCGCACCTGCGGATCGAGGCGGCCTTCGCGCAGATGTTCGGCGTGCTGATGGCCCGTTACGTGCTCAGGCTCGAGCCGATGGCCAGCGCGGATCCGGAGGAACTGATCGATTTGCTGGCCCCGACGATCCAGCGCTATTTCGTCGAGTAGAGCATTGTTCCGGTGGTGAGGGTAACCATAAGGTAAGAGGCGTTACCCCGGTATTGTTACCCATGAGTAGGATCCGGGGTGAGGCCAGGTCAGTACGCTGGCAGCGACATCGTCTGTGGGAGGATTCCCGTGCTCTGGGTTGCCATCATCGGACTCGTGATGACCGTTCTGGCGGTGGCCGTCGCGGGCCGCAGGATGTTGTTCCTATTCAAGCTCGCGACAGTGGGTCCACCGGCGCCCGAACGGGTCGACTATGCCAGGACCCATCTGGGCGCCGAGCTCAAGGCGCAGCTCGTCGAGGTGTTCGGGCAGAAGAAGCTGCTCAAGTGGACCCCGTCCGGCATTGCGCACTTTTTCGTCATGTGGGCGTTCTTCATCCTGCTGACGGTCTACATCGAGGCGTACGGCGCGATCATCCAGGGGGCGATCACCGGCACGCCGGACTTCCACATCCCGCTCATCGGCACCTGGGCGGTGCTCGGCTTCCTCCAGGACTTCATCGCGGTCGCCTGCCTGCTCGGCCTGGTCGCCTTCGCGATCATCCGGGTGAAGAACTCGCCCAAGACGCTGGGCCGCGACTCCCGCTTCTCCGGCTCGCACCTGAGCGGGGCCTGGCTCGTTCTCTTCATGATCTTCAACATCATCTGGACGCTCTTCCTGGCCAGAGGCGCCGCGTCGGCCAACGGCAACCTTCCCTACACCTCGGGCGCCTTCGTCTCGATCCCGCTGGGCAACGCGCTGCCGCAGAGCGCGCTGCTGGAGGAGATCGCGTTGCTCCTGCACATCGGCTTCATGCTGGTGTTCCTGGTCATCGTGGTCTACTCCAAGCACCTGCACATCTTCACCGCGCCGCTCAACATCGCCTTCTCCCGCCGGCCCGACGCGCTGGGCGGGGCCGTCGAGATGCGCGTCGACGGCAAGCCGGTCGACTTCGAGGACGAGGACCTGGACCCGGAGCGGCTGGGCCGCGGCAAGATCGGGGACACCACCTGGAAGGGCTTCCTCGACTTCTACTCCTGCACCGAGTGCGGCCGCTGCCAGTCGCAGTGCCCGGCCTGGAACACCGACAAGCCGCTGTCGCCCAAGATGCTCATCCTCGACCAGCGTGACCACGCCTTCAAGGTCGCCCCCTACCTCATGGCGGCCGCCGCCGGGGTCAAGCCCGAGGACAACCCGCACGCCGGCACCGACGTGCTGGCACTGCTGGAGAAGCCGCTGGTCGGCGAGGAAGGCGTGATCCACCCCGACGTGCTCTGGGCGTGCACCAACTGCGGCGCCTGCGTCGAGCAGTGCCCGGTGGACATCGAGCACATCGACCACATCCTCGACATGCGCCGCTACCAGGTGATGGTGGAGTCGTCGTTCCCGTCGGAGGCGGGAGTGATGGTGAAGAACCTGGAGAACAAGGGCAACCCGTGGGGTATGTCCGAGATGAAGCGCGCCGACTGGATCGAGGAGCTGGACTTCGAGGTCGAGCTCGTCGACGAGAAGATGCCCGAGGACGCCGAATACCTCTTCTGGGTCGGCTGCGCGGGCGCGCTGGAGGACCGGGCGAAGAAGACCACCAAGGCCGTCGCCGAGCTCCTGCACATCGCCGGCGTGAAGTTCGCGGTGCTGGGCCCGATGGAGGCGTGCACCGGCGACCCGGCCCGCCGGCTGGGCATGGAATACCTGTTCAACATGCTCGCCCAGCAGAACATCGAGACGCTGAACGACGCGGGCGTCAAGAAGATCGTCGCCACCTGCCCGCACTGCTTCAACACCCTGGCCAACGAATATCCCCAGCTGGGCGGCACCTACGAGGTCGTGCACCACACCCAGCTGCTGTCGAAGCTGGTCGACGAGGGGCTGCTCACCCCGATCACGCCGATCGAGGAGAAGATCACCTACCACGACCCGTGCTTCCTCGGGCGGCACAACAAGGTCTACTCCCAGCCCCGCGACATCATGTCCAAGGTGCCCGGGGTGCAGACCCAGGAGATGCACCGGCACAAGGACCGCGGCTTCTGCTGCGGCGCCGGCGGCGCGCGGATGTGGATGGAGGAGCGCATCGGCAAGCGGATCAACACCGAGCGGGTGGACGAGGCGCTGACCACGAACCCGGACACGGTCTCCACCGCCTGCCCGTTCTGCATGGTGATGCTCGGTGACGCGATCAACGAGAAGAAGGGCACCGGCGAGGCCAAGGAGTCGCTGGAGGTCGTGGACGTCGCCCAGCTTCTGATCAAATCGGTCAAGAGCTCTTCCTGACGGAGAAAAGTCGGACTCCTCCACAGGTCTTGTGGAGGAGTTCCGCACGTCAAGTGGCTCCACGGCAGGAAATTTGCCATCCACATAACGGGAAAATCACGGTAACCTCAACGTCGCATGGCTCTATTCGACGGGGAGGGGGCTCGTGATGAGCGTCGTTGTCACAGACGCGGAAGTCACCCTGGCAGACGTACTCTCCTTGAGGCTGGCCATGCAGGAGCCGCTGCGCAGCGGGACCGAGCTGGTGCTCAGGCATCGCACCTCGGGGGTCGAGCGCGGGGTGCTGCTCGGCACGCCGGGGGCGGTGGCCCGCGAGGCCACTCTGGCGGTGTCGCTCGCGCCGCTGCTGCTCAGCGCCGGACGCTGGGACGCCTATCTGCGCCGGGGCGGCAAGCGGATGCGGCTGCGCAGCATCGATCCGGGCTTCTCGCTCGACCACCTCGACGCCTACGCCCTGTGCGAACGCACGCTGTCCTACCGCTCCTACCGCACCCGCAACGGCTACCTGGCACTCAAGATCGACGAGGCCGATCCGGTGGCGGAGGTCCGCGCGATCTGGTTCAGGGAGGGCCGCTTCGAGGTGACGGGCCTGCTCGCCTACACCGGGCTCGACGACGACGACTCACGCCACGAGGCCGTGCTGTCGCTGCACCGCAGACAGACGGGCGCGCACGTCACGTCCAACGCGACCGTGCAGGGCGTGCGCTTCCACGCCGCGGTCTCGCTGGTGGACGTGCTCGCGGCCGACCCGGAGGCGGCCGGCACCTGGGAGCCGTCGCTGGAGGTCGACGGGGTGCCCGCGCCGCTGCGACTCGGCGGCTGGCTGGACGACGTGGACGGCAAGCGCCGCCGGCTGCACTACCCGTCGGCAAGGGTCGACGGCGTGCCCATCAGACCCTCCTACACCGCCGACGACGAGCTGCGCATCGAGGTGGGCGGGTGAAGATCAGCCTGCTGCTGTCCTCCGCGTACGGCATGCGCGGCGACGTGCGCTCCTCCCTGAACCTCGCCACGGCGCTCTCGCAGCGGCACGAGGTCGAGGTGATCAGCCTCAGACGGCCGAAGGAGAAGCCCTTCTTCCCCGTCGGGCCGAACGTCACCATGCGCACGGTCATCGACACCAGGCCGGGCGTCCGCCACCTGTTCCCCAAGGGGCAGGTGCGCACCGAGGTGGCGCTGTGGCGGGTGCTGCGCAATCTCAAGTGCGACGTGCTCATCACCACCCGGCCAGGATTAAGTGTCCAGTCGGCCAGGCACGCTCCCCGGGAAGTGCTGCGGATCGCCCGCGAGTGGGGCCGCCCGGCCGTTCCGGGGCCGGTCAAGCGGCTCTACCCCCGGCTCGACGCGGTCGTCACCGCCACCGAGTCGGCGCAGGAGGAGTGGACCAGGCTGCTGGACGGCGGCCCGGCCGTGCACGCCGTGCCCGACGCCCTCCCGAGCGCCCCCTGGCCGCGCTCGCGGATGGACAACCGGATCGTGGCGGCGGGCGGCAGATGGGTGCCGGCGAAGGCCTACGACCGTCTGGTCAGGGCCTTCGCGATCGTCGCGGACAAGCGCCCCGACTGGCGGCTGAGGCTGTACGGCGGCGGCTCGGAGGAGCGGCGGCTGCGCTCCCTGGTCGCCGAGCTGGACCTGCACAACCACGTCTACTTCATGGGCACCACCCCCGACCTGGCCGGCGAGTTCGCCAAGTCGTCGATCGTGGCCAACACCTCGCACAGCGCCGATCTCGGCATGACCGTCCTGGAGGCCATGGGCTGCGGGGTGCCGGTGGTGGCGTACGAGGGGGCGAGGGGGCCCGCGGAGTACGTCGCGACCGGCTACAACGGCGTGCTCGTGCCGGAGGGCGGCGTGGAGCTCGAACTGTTCGCGGCGGCGCTGCTGGCACTGATCGACGACGAGCGCAGGCGTCGCTCCCTGGCCGCCGGCGCGCTGGACACCGCGATCCGGCACGCGGCCGACGAGGTGGGCGAGCAGTGGGAGAAGCTGATCGCCGACCTCCGGTGAGCGATACCGGTAGCGGGTACCTTAGGACCATGCATGGGTACAGCGGAGACAAGCAGGCCTATCTGACGCGGCTCAGGCGGATCGAGGGTCAGATCAGGGGCCTGCAGCGGATGGTCGACGACGACGCCTACTGCATCGACGTGCTCACGCAGGTCTCCGCGGCCACCAGGGCGCTGCAGGCGGTGGCGCTCGGGCTGCTGGAGGAGCACATCTCGCACTGCGTGGCCGACGCCATCGCCACCGGCGGTCCGGAGGCCGACGCGAAGGTCAAGGAGGCCTCGGCTGCCATCGCGCGGCTCGTCCGCTCGTAGCCGTCGGCAAAGGTCTCGTAAAGGACGCGTAGCGGAGTGGTGGAGTGGATTCGCGGGAGCTTGATCACGCGATTGACTAGTTATGCTGAACCACTCCTGGCGACCATTGTCCCGGACCCCTTGAGGAGTCCGGGACCGGTCTAGTGATCGTCTTCAGCGGCTCGCCGAAGTCCGCAATCCGAGCGCGTCGTCGAGCTCGTCCAAGGTCAACCGCCGCTCGCTTACTGCTACGGCGGTGAGCACCTCGGCGTAAAGCGCAATCTCGTCCAACGCGACACGGTCGTGGACCCGAGAGTCCAGGTCATTGTGCCCCACCGCGTCGTCCTTCCTTCCGCAGCCCACACCCACTTCGAGGTTACGGCGCGGGACCTTCCGGCGACATGGCCCATCGGAGTCATTCCTTCCGCCGTCACCTGGTCCCCATGAGGATCATTTCCCGAATCCGAGATCACAATTCAGCTAATGGCCCGTTGCTGAAGCGTTAGAACGATATAGCCGGAGTTAGGGTGAAATAACGGTATTAGTGGTTTAGATGGGGCTGTCGTCGCGTTCGTGGATTAGGCGCTGCACCAGCGCCGCAGACCCCGCGAACCCGCGCTCCGGCACCCGTGCCCCGGAAACCCCGCTCCATGCCAGCCCGACGGCGTACGCGGCCCCCAGCACCGCCGCCGCCCCGGCCCGATCCCCCGGCAACACCCCGCCCGCCGCTCCCTCTCCGGCGCGCGTGAGCCCCGGCCCCCCAAACCCCGATCCTGTACGCGAGTCGCCCGGCAACCCCGTGAAATGCTCCCCAGGCCCTGTACGCGAGTTGCCCGGCCCTGTGTGCGGACCCGTCGACGGAAAGCGTGGGCCAGGCATCACCGGAAACCCGTCAGGCTCGGTCCGTTCGCTCGCCGAGGTGCTGGTGAGCCCCGCGCGGCGCAAGTCGTCGTAGGCGTGTCTGAGCCGGTGGTCGAGCCGGGCGGGCAGCGTGCCCCGGGAGTCCGACAGGTCGGCCAGGTAGGTGGCGGCGGCGCGCGCCGGATCGGGGGCGAAGGCCAGCGCCTCGACCAGGTCGTAGACGGTGTGCGACAGATGAGCCTCCGGGTCGGTCTCCGCCAGCACCGCTCTGGCGAGCCGCGGCGGGCAGCGTCGCAGCCACGCCCGGCGCAGGGCGTCGTCGTCCCGCAGGGCCGCCTCGTCGTCCAGCTCTGGACGCTTGAGCGCGGGCTCGACCATCGTCAGCAGCGCGAGAGCACGCGGCCTGAAGCGGCTGTCCCACAGCAGGATGTGCGCGGCGTCACCGATCAGCGCGGCCAAGCGCAGCGCGGTGCGCGGATGACCGGCACGCCGGCGCTCGGCGACGAGGGCGACCAGATCGGCCAGCGGCGGGGCGGGCAGCCAGCGCACCCACTCGTCACCCGGCAGCGGCTTGCGCAGGAACTCGCCGAACATGGTGAGCAGCCGCTCGTTGCCGTCGAAGGCGGGCGCGTAGGCGCACCACATGATGGTGCCCCACACCGCGGCGACCGTGCTCGGCACGTCCCGGGCGAAGATGTCGCCGAAGGAGGTGAGCGGGTAGTCCAGCTCGGGCTTGCGGCAGTTGGCGCGCAGCAGCTCCCGCATCTGCTCGCACAGCTTGCCGGACACGTCGGGGCCGACGAACGCCTGGGTGGAGCCGGGCTCGGCGGCGAAGTCCGGCCCGCTGGGGATGACGCCCGCGGGCAGCGCGGACGTGTGGTGCCCCTCCTGCCGCGCCCGCAGGCGTCTGGGCGGCGGGGCGAGGTGCCAGCGGCCGTCGGCCGGATCGTGCAGGTGCCAGCGCGCGTGCGCGCCGAACAGCCACCTGTCGCCGTCGCGCGTCACCAGGGTCCTGGCGGCGATGAGGTGGGCGCGATCGGGCTCGGGCAGCGTCCGCCAGCGAGCGTCGGAGACCATCGAGCGGACCTCCGCCTCGGCGGCATCGAACGCGTTCCAGGGGCGCACGGCGGCCATCGTACTGGGCGTACTCGGATCGCTCATGGGGATAACACGGCAGAATGTCCGCCATGAGGGTGAATAAGGCGTGGATGGTGGCGGCCGTGGGCTTACTCGCCGGGTGCGGGACGGCGACGCCGCTGCAGCCGCCGCCCGACGTGGCAGGCGTGCTGACCCTGGCCGCGGCCACGCCGCCCGACCCTGGAGGCGAGGTGGGCGGCGCCTCCACGGAGTTCGACGCCGCCACCGACCTGTCCATGTGGAAGAAGCTCAGCGCCACGGAGAAGGACGTGGACCGGATCGCGAAACTCGACGTCGACAAGACCGCCAAGGGCGCGATGTACCTGGAGCCCAAGACTTCGGCGTGGTTCGACGGCTTCCGCGGCCCGTTCGTCTACCAGGATCTCGCCGGGGACATCGTCATGCACGCCAGGGTCAAGGTCGAGGGCAAGAAGGGTGGCCGGCCCAAGCGCAAGTTCTCCATCGGCGGCCTGATGGCCAGGGAGCCCAACACCTACGCCGCCCCGCACTGGATGGCCATCGCGACCGGCACGACCGACAAGGCCGGCCAGCTGGAGGTGAAACTCACCACGAAGGGCAGCAGCAAACCCAAGGAGTCAGCGGTCGAGTCCGAGTGGGTGGACCTCGTCCTGGCCAGGCTCGGCAAGGTCGCCGTCGCCCTGTACAAGGAGGACGGCGGCACCTGGAAGATCGGCAACCGCTGGGAGTCGGACTTTCCCGAGGTGCTGCAGTGGGGGGTCAGCGCCTACACGGACTGGGACAGCTACAGCACCCTCAAGAAGGACGCGACCAAGGGCAATGCCAAGCAGGTCAAGGGGCTGCCGGACCTGAAGATGACCGTGGACTTCGTCCGGTTCCTGCGGCCGAGCCTGCCCGATTACGCCGACCCGCTCAACACCGCCTCGGTGCCGGACGAGGTGCTGATCAAATTGGTGACGCCTGCCGGTGTCTGATCGCCTTGGCCTGGTAGCGGTCCGATGTGTGGGCGAAGGAGGCCCGGTCGTCGTCGGTGAGCTCACGCACGATCTTGCCGGGCACCCCGGCGACCAGCACGCCGGCCGGGATGCGCTTGCCGGGGCCGACCAGGGCTCCGGCGGCGACCAGGGTGCCCGCGCCGATGCGCGCGCCGCCGAGCACGATCGCGCCGATGCCGATCAGCGCGCCCGTCTCCACGTGGGCCCCGTGCACCATGGCCTTGTGGCCCAGGCTGACCCGCGACTCCAGGATCGTGGGCTCACCCGGGTCAGAGTGCAGGCAGCTCAGATCCTGTACGTTGCATTCCTCCCCCACCTCGATCCGCTCGTCGTCACCCCTGAGAACGGAGCCGTACCAGATGCTGGATGCCCGGCCCACGGAGACCCTGCCCACCACGACGGCTCCGGGAGCCACGTAAGCCTCGGGATGAATGTCCGGGATTGCCCCGTTGTTCAATGCAGCGATGTACATCTGCCACATCGTAATCTCTGCCCTGGGTCTGGCGTTCCGGTTGCGGACGTGGGCAGATGGCAGGAAAGTCGATTCTTGACGTCTCGTCGTCAGACCCTCACAACCCGCAGTTTTCTTCCCCCGCCTCACGCAAACCCTTAGGTAACCCCCATGACAAACCGGCACGACAGCATTCCCGATCTGATGCAGGACGACACCTTCGAAGTCGTGATGCGCGGCTACAACCGCCGCCAGGTCCACGACTACATGATCCGTACCCGTAACCAAGTCAGGGACCTGGAGGAGCGGCTGGCGCGGGCGATCGACCAGGCCGAGCAGGGCCGGATCGAGCTGGCGGAGGCCAGGCGGCAGATAGCCGAGGTGCCGCAGAACTTCAATCCGAGCACCCGCCTGGAGCAGATACTCAAGCTCGGCCAGGAAGAGGCCCTGGCGATGCGCGAGGAGGCGGAGGCCGAGACCGGCGCCCTGCGCGAGTCCGCGAAGAACGAGTCGGAGCGGCTCATGGCCTCGGCGCGCGAGACCGCGGACAAGATCCTCACCTCGGCTCAGGCGGAGGCCGAGCGGCGGGTGAGCGAGGCCACGCAGGCGGCCGAGAGCATGCTGGCGCAGGCCGGTTCCGACGCCGAGGAGGCGCGCAGCGCCGCCCGTATGGAGTCGGAGACCCGGGTGCGCGAGGCGCACGCGGAGGCCGAGCGTCTGGTCTCGGAGGCCACCAGCGAGGCGGAGCGGCTGGTGTCGACCGCTACGTCCGAGGCCGAGCAGATGGTGGCGCAGGCCCGCGCCGAGGCGGAGCAGACGATCGCGAGCGCGCGGGGTGAGGCCGAGCGGACGGTCGGGTCCGCCCGTGAGGAGGCCGAGTCGGCGCTGGCGGCGGCGCAGCAGCGGGTGGCCTCGCTGGACGAGCATGCCGGCCGCCGGGTGGAATATCTGACCAACACGCACAGCGAGGTCGTGCGGCGGCTGAACGAGGTCAGCACCGTGCTCAGCGACCTCATGCGCGACGAGGCCGCGGCGGGCGCGCTGGTGCCGGACCAGCTCCAGACGCCCGCGCCGCAGGACGACGTGCGGGTCATCGTCAAGGACGAGCAGCAGGAGCAGGGCGACGACCGGCCCCAGGAGGCACCGGCCGAGGGCCGTGTCTCTGAGGGCCGCGCCTCGGAGAGCCGTGTCTCCGAGGACACGGACGTGAACATCGGCCGCCTGCAGCTGCGCCAGTAGCCGCAGGACGACGAAGGCCCCGCCGTTCGGCGGGGCCTTTCGCCGTCCAGGGGCCGGGTGGAAGCCTCCGCCCCCGATCGGGTCGGAGGCTTCCACGTACGCATCCCCTGGGAGATCATTGGTGGCCCGGTGCCGGAGCCGCCGATTGCTGAACCCGGCACCGGGCTGCTCATGGACGGTGGACCGGGGAACGGTCCACCGCGTGCTACGGAGGGGCCGAGCCGGCCCCCCACTCGGGCCCGCTCGTCCGCCTCTCCTGGTCCCGGAGTTGCTTGCGCAGGTCGTCCGGGTCGTCCGCGTCGATGGTCATCGCACATCCGGCGGCGCGCTGCTCGTCGTCGAGCGGATGGTGACGAGTGGCCCACCACCGCCCGGCGTCGCTCCGCCAGATGGTCCATTTGGAGTGCTCTCGGGCGATTTCGGCTAGATGCCGGTCAAAGGTCATCTGGTCAACCTTCCGAGGGGACCCTGTGCGAGGTTCCATCTCTTACGAAGGTGCGCTACTTCTCTAGAGACGTCAATTGTCGAAGGGGACAGGTCCGCCTATCGCCGTGCAAAGGCTCAGGCGTCGAAGTCGTACTGGAGCACATACGCGGAGGCGTCCAGGACCATCTCGTTGAGCTCGATGGGCCGGCCGCCCGCGGTGTAGGCGGTGCGGTCGATGACGATGACGGGGGTGCCGCCCGGCAGGCCGAGCAGCGTGCACTCGCGGGGACCGGGCATGCGGGCGCGTACTTCCTCGGTGAAGTGGGCGGGTGGCAGGCCGAGGTCGCTCAGCCGGGCGTAGACGCCGCCAGGTCCGGTCTCGACGGCCGTGACCGCGCTGCCTTCGACCTGGTCGGCGGGGAAGTAGGAGGTGGAGAGCTGGACGGGGCGGGCGTCGACGGAGTACCGCCGCCTGCGTACCCAGACCTCACGGCTGTCCAGCACGCCGGCGATGGCGTCGGTGGCCTGCTCGCGCACCACCTCCACCTCGTCCACGGTGAACGGGCGGCCGCGGGTGTCGGCGTCCCAGATCGAACGTCCCTGACCCCATTGGGTCCGTGCCAGGCGGCGGGAGCCGTGCCTGCGGATCGGCTTGAACAGTCGCACATAGACCCCCGAACCCCGCTTCGGCACCGCCAGCCCCTCGTTGATCAGGACGCTGAGCGCCTGCCTGGCGGTGGCCCGTGCGACCGCGTATTCGGCCATGAGCGTGTTCTCGCCCGGTAGCCGGTCCCCGTCGCGCAGTTCGCCGGACAGGATCCGAGAGCGGAGGCTGTCGGCGATGCGTCGATAGATGGGGGGCTCGTGGGGTACCGGGGATTCAGACACAGATGATCACCCTCTGTCACCAAGCGCGTTTGGCGTCTCCAGAGAACTTGCCCCGTCATGTCCACGATTGCACAGATGCAGAGGTTGGTCCCACGCTTCTTTTGAGAGGTGTGTGCCCGTGTGTCGAGAAGCCAGGATTTTCTGTCGACCGCTACCTCGCCCGGCTGCTGACCGGTATCCGTCTCGCCCACCAGCGGCGAGTAACCAACGCCGCCAGCACGGCCCCCATGGTGTTGATCAGCACGTCGTCCGCGGAGGAGAACCTGCCGAGGCGCAGGACGTACTGGAGGGTCTCCAGGACGATCGAGGCGGTGGCCGCGACGGCGGCGACGCGGGCCGCGCTCGCCCAGCGCGGGCTGCGGACCGGCAGCAGCGCGCCGAGGGCGGCGAACACCAGGAGATTGCCTCCGACCTGCACGAGGACGGTCTGCGAGGACTCGGTGGCGACCCAGCCGAGGTCCTGAGCGGGCCACAGACTGATGCCCTCCTGGCCGCTCCCCGGGGTGAGGATCATCCAGATCCAGGGGGCGGTGCCGACCACGATCCCGACGTCGGCGAGGGCCGTTCGCACCGCGGCGGGGTGGCCGCGGCGGGCCCGGTGGCGGGCGAGCAGCAAGATTGCCAGGATGCCCACAAGTGCTGCAATGACGGCAGCAATAATGACGTTTCCCCATAAATCCCACGTACGCGTCACGGGCCCATGATTGCGGGTCCCGCACCGCTACGGGAAGCTGTCCACGCGGCTAGGTGGGCAGGTGCTCGGTCAGGAACGCCATCGCCACTCCCCAGGCCCGCTCGGCGGCCGCCGGATCGTGGAACATCGGCGCCTCGTTGAGGAAGGCGTGCCCGGCCTCCTCCTCGATGTGCGTACGCACGTTCGGCCTGCCCTCGGCGGCCCGCTCCACCAGGGCGACCCGCGCCCGCGAGATGTACGGGTCGCTGCCGCCGAAGACCAGCAGGAGCGGCGAGTCGATCCGTTCCGTCAGCCCGGCCGCCTCGGGCACGGCCGAGCCGTAGAACGACAGCACGGCGGCCTGCTCGATCTGCGTGGCCAGCATGAAGGCGATCGAGCCGCCCAGGCAGAACCCGAGCGAGCCCGTCCCGCCCGTGACCTCGGTGAGCCGACGCAGGTGGGCCATGGCGAGCGCGCAGTCGGCCACTCCCTGCGGGAGGTCGAAGCCGGTGGCCAGCTCCAGCGAGGCGGCCAGCCCCGCCTCGTCGGGCTCGGCCTGCCAGCCCGGCCGCAGCCGCCAGAACAGGTCCGGCGCGGCCACGACGTAGCCGTCTCCCGCGAGCCGCTCGGCGACCCTCCTGAGCTGCGGGCCCACGCCGAAGAGCTCCTGGATGAGCAGGATCCCGGGGCCACGGCCGGCCTCCGGCAGCCAGAGGTGGACGTCGAAGGAGCCGTCATGTGCCGTGACTTCGTCGATACGAGTGCGCATGCTGTCAAGCATGGCGAACGGGGGCCGAGTCGCGCGGCAGCAGCCTGGCGCGGCGCGCAGGTCGCCGGTCGCCCGTCGCCGAGGGAGCGAAGGGTGCAATTCATCCCTGGAACTACCAAAATGGTGCGAAGACGCCACTGAAGGAGTGACTCAGGTGCTGGATCGCGACCGCTGCCTCGCCCTGGACGCCGAAGACCCGCTGCGGGACTTCAGGCACGAGTTCACCATGACCGAAGGCGTCATCTACCTGGTCGGCAACTCGCTCGGCGCGCTGCCGAGGCGGACTCCCGAGCGGGTGCGGCAGGCGGTGGAGGAGGAGTGGGGCGGCCGGCTCGTCGGCGGCTGGAACACCGCCGGCTGGTACGACCTGCCGCTGACCGTGGGGGACCGGATCGCGCCCCTCATCGGCGTGGGCCCCGGCCAGGTCGTCGCGGGCAACTCCACCTCCATCGCGATCCACCAGGCGGTGGCCGCGGCGCTCAAGCTGCGCCCCGGCCGCCGGGTGATCGTCTCCGACGTGCGGAACTTCCCGACCGACCACTACATGGTCCAGGGGCTCGCCGGAGCGCTCGGCGGCTACGAGATCCGCGACTTCGCCGAGGGCAGGTTCGACGACGCGGCCGTGGTGCTGCTGTCGGAGGTCGACTACCGCACCAGCGAGCGGCACGACGTGGCCGAGGTGACCGCCCGGGTGCAGGCGGCGGGGGCGCTGATGATCTGGGACGTGTGCCACAGCGTCGGCGCGCTCCAGGTGGACGTCTCGGCCGCCGACTTCGCGGTGGGATGTACGTACAAGTATCTGAACGCGGGACCGGGGGCGCCGGCCTTCCTCTACGTCAACCCGCGCCATCACGCCGACGCGCGGAACGATCTGTCCGGCTGGCACTCGCACGCCGAGCCGTTCGCGTTCGAGGCCGACTACCGGCCCGCCGAGGGGATCAGGCGGTTCGCGGTGAGCACGCCGCACGTGCTGTCGTTCGCGGCGCTGCAGGCGGCGCTCGACGTGTGGGAGCGGGTGCCGCTCGACCTGCTGCGCGCCAAGAGCGTGGCGCTGGGCTCGCTCCTCGTCGACCTGGTCGGCGACGCGTTGGAGCTCGCCTCGCCCGCCGACGCGGAGCGGCGCGGCAGCCACGTCAGCTTCCGGCACCCCGACGGCTATCCGGTGATGCGCGCGCTGATCGACCGGGGCGTGCACGGCGACTTCCGCGCCCCCGACATCCTCCGCTTCGGGCTCGCCCCGCTCTACACCCGCTACGTGGACGTGTACGACGCCGCCGGCACGCTGCTGGAGGTGCTGGACAAGGAGCACTGGCGGGACGAGAGGTACACCCAGCGCCTGGCGGTCACCTGAGCGCGTGAGATGGCTCGCGGTCACATGAGGCACACCCGGCGGCTCGCGGTCACCGGCGCCAGGTACCCTTTGACAGTGCCCACAAGGCACCTTCACTGTTCGCCCGCGTCACCGTGCGGCCTGCGCACGAGCGGGTTCGGCGGGAGCGCGCGCTCGGCTCTGGGAGACCCCCGCCATGCTGCTGACCTTCGTGGTCACCACCCTCGTGATGATCATGATTCCCGGCCCCGACGCGGCCCTGATCATGCGTAGTTCCCTCGCCCACGGCCGGATGGCCGGACTGCTGACCATGCTCGGCGGCCTGCTCGGCCTGTCCGTGCACGCCGCGGCCGCCGCGATCGGCCTGTCGGCCCTGCTGGTGGCCTCGCCCGCCGCGTTCACCGTCGTCCGCGCGCTCGGCGTCTGCTATCTGCTCTGGCTGGGCGTACACGCCCTGCTGGCCGGGCCCGCCAAGGCCGACCGGCCGCCCGTGGCGGCGCCGGGCGGCTCCGCGCTCGGGCACGTGCGCAGGGGACTGCTGTCCAACCTGCTCAACCCCAAGGTCCTGCTGCTGTTCGTGACGTGGCTGCCGCAGTTTCTGCCGGCGCACGGCGACGCCCTGGGCAGCGCGCTGCTGCTGTCGGCCATCGTCGCCCTGCTGTACGCGCTCTGGTTCAGCCTCTACAACCTGATCGTGGACCGGGCGGGCACGCTGCTGCGCACCCCGCGCATCCGCGCCAGGATCGAGCGCGTCACGGGGGTGCTGCTGGTCGGCTTCGCGCTACGGCTGGCCGTCCAATAGCTTGATCGCCCGTTTCGGGGCGATCGCCCGGTAGCTCTCCTCCACCCAGTCGAGCAGCACCTCGGTCTCCGGCAGCTCGGCCAGGAACGGCACGGTCACCCAGCCGGCCTTGCCGAGCCCGTAGCCGCTCGGCGCCGCCCCCTCGACCGTCAGCGCGTGGCCGTGCGTCTGCGACAGGAGCTTCACCCCGAAGGTCGGGTCCCACTTGTCGGTCTGCTCGTCGATGCCGAGCAACAGGAAGACCTTCTTGTTGACCTTGATGACCGTCTCACCCCACGGGTGGTCCTCGTGGGTCTCGGGCAGCCCGAGCGCGAACGCGCGGAGCTCTTCGCGTACGTCGTGCCAGTCACTCATGCCAGGACGCTACCGCCACTCGGCCAGCTTGCGGTCGATGGCGTCCCTGATCCGCTCGCGCGCTTCCGTCCGGGGCACGCCCGCCATGAGCAGCCGGTCGTAGTCGGTGTCGCGGTGCCGGACCGAGGCGACCACCGCCAGCGTGATCGCGTTCTCGTCCAGCGCCCTGGCGGCGGCCGTGCGGCCCACCCGGCCGCTGCCGCGCAGCCCGGCGTGCTCGGCGATCTCGCGGGCCCGCTCCGGCGGGCAGCCGGGGAACAGCCGGGCGATCCGTGCCGCCATCGTCGCCTGGTATTCGACGTCCTGCTCGGCCCGGCGCACCGTGTCGCGCTCACGGCGGCGCAGCCGCGCGTCCTCGTCGGCCAGGCAGCGCTCCTCGGCCCGGATCAGGGCCGCCTCCTCCACCAGCAGGCCGTGCCGCTGATAGACCTTGCGCCGCCGGTTGTAGCGCACCACCACCGCCGACAGGCCGCTCTCCTGCTTGGCCCGGCGGCTCAGCGCCGCGTTGCCCGCCGGCAGGAACACCAGATGGTCCAGATCCGCGCAGGTCAGGCAGTGCGCGTCGGCATCCTCCATGATCAGGAAGGGGCCGGTGTCGGCGCAGGAGGCACACGCCCAGGTCTCCAGCGGGGCCACGACCACCAGGTCCGGCGCCTTGCTCTGCCGCTCCACCAGCCGCTTGGCCCGCGCCTCGCTCAGCTCGGGAGACAGCCAGTGCACCTGGAACGCCTCCTGCTCGGGCCGCGTCGTGAAGCGCAGCGGGCTGCGATCCCGGCTGCCGGACACGTACGGCGTCGGCACCGGACGCAGGCCCTTGGCCCGTGCCCAATCCCTCAGCAGCGCGGCCGTCGTCACCAGGCGGTCCTCGTCGACCGCCGCGAGCTCGGCGAGCGTGGCGGCGCGGCCCTGGCGCCAGAGGTCGACATGGCGCGAACGCAGCCAGCGCAGGCCCGTCACCACATCGATGAACGTCACGTACTTGTGGTCGGTCAGCGCGATCTCGGCTGCCTCGGCGACCCTGCGGGCGAGGTTCGGCTTGCTCACGCCCCTCAGTGTGCCGCCCCTTTGTCGGCCGGTGGGCATCCCTTGTGCCGATCGCGGCAAGGAAGCGTGCGTCGTGGTTCTGCTTCCGGGGGGATTCGTGCGCCTGCTCTGGCCTGCCGTACTCGTGCTCGTCACGTCCTGCGGAGTGACGGAGGGCGGGATTATGCCCCTGGTGACCGGCACGTTCGGCACCAGGCCGGTCGTCTCCGTCCCCCGTGGCGCACCCGGGCGCATGCCCAGGATGGCGGTGCTCGGCGTCGGGAGCGGACGCCGCACCATGCCCGGCGACGTGGTGCTGGCCGACGTCGAGATCCGCACGTGGGCGGACAACAGCCCCCAGCTGAGCACCTACGACGCCAATCAGCCCGTCACCGTCGTCTTCGACGGGCGGCACGTCCAGGAAACCTGGCGCCAGGCTCTCATCGGGCAGCCGGCGGGCAGCCGGGTGCTGCTGGTCGGCGCCGCCGCGCAGGTGCTCGGGCCCGGCATGGAGCTCGGCGAGGTGGGGGCGGCGGAGCCGCTGGTGGTCGTTCTCGACATCCTCGGCGGCTACCCGCCGGACGCCCGCCTGGTCGGCCGGCCGCTGCCCGTCGTGCCCGCCGACCTGACGCCCATGAGCCCGCCCCGCACCCTGATCGACGGTTCGGGCGCCGAGGTGCGGGCCGGGGCCAAGGTCATCGTGCAGTACGTGGCGGCCGCGTGGCCCTCACGCGCGGCGGTGGACTCCTCCTACCGCCGGGGTGGCCCGAGCGCCTTCAGGCTCGTGCCGGGGGCCGTGCCGCCCGGCTGGGTGACCGGGCTGCAGGGCCGGCGTGTGGGGGCCCGCGTCACCGTCGGCTCGCCCACCAGCGGGTACCCGGACGCTGTGGGCGAGCCGAGGCTCTACGTCATCGACATCCTGGACGCGATCTAGCTGCCGCAGTGCTCGAAGGGGCTGTCGTACGCGGACGAGCCGGCCTTGCCGCCCCACTTGACGCACTTGCCGGGCGCCGAGGCCTTGACCGGCCCGGCGTAGTAGGCGAAGTTGCCCGAGTCGGTCTTCCTGGCGCTGCCCTGGACCTCCAGGTAGGCGGAGGTGGCGGTGGCCTGGCCGAGCGAGGTGAGCTTCATCGTGGCCACGCAGTTCTGGCCGTTGGCGGTGTTGTAGAGCAGGTAGACCTTGCCCGCCGTGCCGAGGGCGGCCGAGTCGATCACCTTGAAGCCGCTGCCGCAGACCTCCTCGGGGGTGTGCGGGTTGGTGCCGCCGCCGGAGCCGCCGGTCACGTAGTTCATGTACGTGGTCCAGTTCCAGTGCGGGCCGGGGTCGGTGTGGTCGGTGCCGGGCACCTGGACGTGGCCGACGATGTGCGTGCGGTTCTTGGGGATGCCGTACCTGTCGGCGATGTTGCGGGTCAGCGCCGCCGAGGCCCGGTACATCTGGTCGGTGAACCACGAGGCGTTGTCCACGAAGCCCTCGTGCTCGATGCCGACCGAGCGCCTGTTGTAGTCGCCGGCGTGGAAGGCCCGGTCCTTCTCCCGCACCATCTGGGTGACCTGGCCGTCGGACGAGCGCACCACGTAGTGGCTGGACACCTTGGCCGCCGGGTTCTGGAACCACGAGATCGTGCCCGCGTACGAACCCTGGGCGACGTGGATGACGATCCGGTCGATCGCATCACTGGTCGGGCGGCTGGACACCGCGTATCCGGCGGCGTTCGCCGCGACCCAGCGGGCTCCCGGGTAGTCGGTGGCCGCGGCGAGCCGGCGCGGAGCCTCGGCGTACTTGCCCAGGTCGGGGTCGACGGTCCGCGCCTTGACCTGGACGCCTCGGGCGTCGACCCCGCCGGCCAGCGTCTCGTAGACGGCGTCGGCGTAGATCTTGGCCGTGTCGGCGGCCGCGGCGTGGCTGTAGGCGGCCACCGTGGGGTACCAGGCGTCGGTGTCCTTGCGCCCGGCGGCGCTCAGTCCGAGGGCGTCGGCCTGGGCGCGCAGCACGGCCGCGCCGCCGAGCACGTTGGCGGCGTCGTCGGACTTCAGCTCGCTCACCGGCTTGGCGGTGATCTTGGCGGCTTCCTCCAGCGTGTGCGTGGCGGAGTTGCTGACCAGGTGCATGACGCCGTAGCCGCCGCTGGCGCTGGGCTCGCCGGCGTGGCCGTCGAGCCGGGACTCGGCGTAGGCGACCGCGACGAGCAGGTCGCGCGGCACGTCATAGGTGGCGGCGGCCTTGGCGAAGGCGTCGGACAGCGGATTCTGCGCCGCCTGGGCGGCGTGCTGGCCGGACAGGACGAGTAACCCGGCGGTCACGATCAGGATCTTGGCTTTCACGATCCGGTGTGCTCCCTAGGACTGTTCGGAGGGGGGCCGCCCCGCCGGAGCTGCGGTTCCGGCGGGGCGGCGTGCTGCGTTAACTGCCGCAGTGCTCGAAGAGGCTGTCGTACGTGGACGAGCCGGCCTTGCCGCCCCACTTGACGCAGGTGCCGGGCGCCGAGGCCTTGACCGGTCCGGCGTAGTAGGCGAAGTTGCCGGAGTCGGTCTTCCTCGCGCTGCCCTGGACCTCCAGGTAGGCGGAGGTGGCGGTGGCCTGGCCGAGCGAGGTCTTCTTCAGCGTGACCACGCAGTTCTGGCCGTTGGCGGTGTTGTAGAGCAGGTAGACCGTGCCGGCCGAGCCGAGCGCGGCCGAGTCGATCACGCTGAAGCCCGCGCCGCACACCTCCGTCGGCGTGTACGGGTTGGTCGCCCCGCCGCAGTTGCGCGAGGTCACCGTCTGGTTCGGATAGCCGAAGGTGGTGCCGTTGAAGACGGCCTGGCGGATGTTGCCCGGGTAGCCGTCGCCCTGCCGTACCTCGTAGTGCAGGTGGGCGCTGATGTTGTTGCCGGGCTTGCTGGTCCGGCCCACGGTGCCGACCTTCTGGCCCTGCGACACGCTCTGGCCCGCGCTGACGGAGCGGGTGTCCAGGTGGGCGTAGTACGTGGCCCAGCCACTACCGTGGTCGATCTTGACCAGGTTGCCGAACCCGTTGGTCGAGCCCTGGTGCGCGGAAATGGCCACGGTGCCGGCCGCGGCCGCCACGACGGTGTCGCCGAGGTCGGCGTTGGCCGAGTCACCGCGGTTGAAGTCGATCTCGTACGACTGGTGCGCGCTGCTCGCGTTGGAGTTGCCCGTCCAGCTCTGCCCACAGGGGAAGGGCAGCTGGAAGTTCGTGGCGAGAATCTGTGCCTGCTCTGACCCGACCTCCGGATCGGCGGAGGCCGTCGAGGCCGTTCCGAGGCTGGCCAACAGGGCGATGCCCGCGACCAATACGCCGCTGAACCTCATGAGGGTGATCCTTTCGGGAGGGATCTCTGGCACCAGAGTCCGGATAAGCCGCACAGAAAACGTCCAGAACCGGTACAAAAAGCTGTCAGGCCTCCAAAAGGAGCTGGTGCGTCATGACGGTTACCTTTCATGTGCTAGGACCGCTGGAAGTCCGGTCGGCGGGGCGAGCCGTCCGCGTCTCCGGCAGGAAGCCCAAGCTGCTGCTCGCCACGCTGCTCCTCGACGCCGGCCGGGTGGTCAGCGCCGACCAGCTGGTGGAGGTGCTCTGGCCGCGGTGCGCGCCGCGCTCCGCCCAGGCCAACCTGCGCACCTACGTCAGCTCGCTGCGGTCCGACCTGGCCGGCGCCGACTCCGGTCCCCTGTTGCGCGGCGACGGCTCCGGCTACGCCATCGACGTGCCGGACGGCGCCCTCGACCTGCTGGCCTTCGAGGACCTGGCGGCCCAGGCCCGCTACGCCGACGCGCTCGCGCTCTGGCGGGGCGCGCCCCTGGCCGACCTGCCCGGCCACCCCCTGTGGGACCGCCGCCTCGAACCGCTGCAGGAGCTGCGCTTATACGCCGCCGAGCGGCTCATCGGCCAGCGCGTCGAACGAGGGGACCACGCCGGCGCGGTCAGCGAACTGCGCGCCCTGCTGACCGAGCATCCGTACCGGGAGGATCTGTGGAGCAGGCTGCTGCTCGCCCTGCACGGCGGCGGCAGGAAGGCCGAGGCGCTGCGGGCCTACGCCGCCGTCCGCGCCCGGCTGGTGGACGAGCTCGGCGTCGAGCCCGGCGCGGAGCTGCGCCGGGCCTACGAGACGATCCTCGCCGACGAGGCCCCGCCGCCCGTGCCGCACCAGCTCCCCCCGGACGTGCCCGACTTCACCGGCCGGAGCGAGGAGCTGGCCGCGCTGGCCCGGCCCTTCACCATCGCGGTGATCTCCGGAGCGCCGGGCGCGGGCAAGTCCACCCTCGCCGTGCACGCCGCGCACGCCCTGCGCGGCCGCTTCCCCGCCGGCCAGCTCTACCTCGACCTCGACGGCAAGGAACCGGCCGAGCTGCTGGCCGAGGCGCTGCGCGCGCTCGGCGTCGAGAGCCCGCCGGCCACGCTGCACGAGCGCTCGGCCCTGTTGCGCTCGCTGCTCGCCGAGCAGCCGATGCTGCTGCTGCTCGACGAGGCCCTGGACGCGGCCCAGGTACGGCCCCTGCTGCCGGGCAACGACTGCGCGGTGATCGTCACCAGCAGGCGGCGGATCACCGAGCTGCCCGGCGCCCTGCAGATCGACCTCGGCGAGCTGCCGCCCCAGGAGGCGCTGCTGCTGCTCGGCCGGATCGCGGGCGCCGACCGGGTGGCCCGCGAGCACGAGGAGGCCCTGGCCATCGTGTCCGCCTGCGGGCGGCTGCCGCTGGCGCTCAGGAGCGTCGGCGCCCGCCTGGCGGGCCGGCCCGGCTGGTCACTGGCGGTCCTCAGGCAGCGACTCGCCGACGACCGGCTCGGCGAGCTCAAGGAGGTACGGGCCAGCCTCGACCGCAGCTACCGCTACTTACCGGACGAGGCGGCCAGCACCCTCGGCACTCTTGGCCTGCTCGGCGGGTCCGCCCAGCCGGGCTGGGTGGTCGGCCCCGCGCTCGACCGGCACCGCGCCGACGACGTCACCGACCTGCTGGTCGATGTGAACCTGCTGGAGCTGGTCGGCACCGACCCGGTGGGTCAGCCGCGCTACCGGCTGCCCGACCTGATCCGCCGGCACGCCCTCGGCCGCGAGCCCGACCGGGCCGGCCTGGCCAGGGTGCTGGCCGCCTGGACCGCGACCACCGAACACGCCATGGAACGCCTGCCGACCACGGTCTTCAGCCTCACCACGGCGGTCGTGCCCCGCTGGCGGCTGCCCGAGACCACGCTGGAACGGCTGACCTCGGACCCGCTGTCGTGGTTCGACGCCGAGCACGAGGCGCTCGCCGGGGCGGTCGGCGTGGCGGCGCAGGCAGGGCTGGCCGCCTCGGCCTGGGGACTGGCCGCCGCCATGGTCCCGTACCTCGATCTGCACTGCCACCTGGACACCTGGCAGCGCACGCACACCGTCGCGCTGGCCGCCGCCCGCGCGGCGGGCGACACCTACGGCGAGGCCGCCATGCTCAGGGGTCTGGCCCAGGTCGCCCTCTACCAGGACCGGTACGAGGAGGCCGCCGCCGGCTTCACCCTCTCCCGGCGGTTGTTCCGCGAGCTGGGCGACACCAGGGCGGAGGCCACCTCGGTCTGCGGGCTGGGCGCGGTCAGCCAGTTCAGTGGTGGCCAGGCCCGCTCGCTCGGCCACTTCAGGCAGGCCCTGGCCATGTTCCTGGCGGCCGGTGACCAGCACGGCGAGGCCTTCGCCCGGCAGGCGATCGGCCGTGCCTGCCTGAAGTCCGGCGACCTGGCGCAGGCGTCGGAGTCGCTCGGCCAGGCCATGCGGCTGGCGCAGGAGCTCGGCGACGCGCACCGCGAGGGCTGCGTCTGCCTCCAGATGGGCAACCTGCACCAGGCCATGTCCTTCCACCGGCACGCGCTGGAGATCTTCGAGTCGCTCGGCGACCGGCACTGCGGGGCGTACGCGCTGCAGAGCCTGGCCGGGCTGCAGGTGGCGCGCGGCGAGCTGGCGCCGGCCTCCGCCGGGCTGGAACGCTCGCTGCTGGTCTTCCAGGAGCTGGGGGACCGCAGCGGCGAGGCCTCGACCACCCAGCTGCTGGGGGAGCTGCACCACTCGGCCGGCCGTACCGGACTGGCCCTCGACTACCTCAAACAAGCCAGCGAGCTGCGCCGCGCACTGCCCGTGTGAGCTACGCCCTCGCTTCGAACAAGCTTGTGAGCTGCCCGTGTGAGTTATGCCCTGGATGTCAGGCGGCGCAGCAGGCGTCTGAACGGGGACTCCTGCACCGCCGCACCCTGGAGGGCGGCCAAGGACTCGGCGGCGCTCGGGCGCTTGGCCGGGGCGTGGTCGAGCATCCGGCGCACCACCTCGGGCACATCGGGGCCGTGCGCGTCGGCGCTGGTCGGCAGCTCGCCGGTGAGCAGCTGGTAGGCGATCACCCCGGCGGAGTAGACGTCGGAGGCGGCGGTCATCCGGTCGGGCCGCTCCTGGCAC
The DNA here is from genome assembly GCF_035920485.1 of Nonomuraea glycinis. Lineage (GTDB taxonomy): Bacteria > Actinomycetota > Actinomycetes > Streptosporangiales > Streptosporangiaceae > Nonomuraea > Nonomuraea glycinis. Next base: position 2,572,127 of record NZ_CP109166.1, on the reverse strand, counting down.
TCGGGCGCGACATAGTGGGCGTCGAGGATGTTGTGCAGCTCGTGGGCGACCGTGTAGTCGCGCGGACCGGGCTTGGCGTAGTCGAAGCCGGTGAGCACCGCGTGCCCGTCGTCGGTCACCAGCACGCTGGCCGGGGTGAGCGCGCGGTGGACGACGCCGTGCGCGTGCGCGTGGGCCAGGCCGCGGAGCAGGTCCTGGATCACGCTCAGCCGCACCCCCTCGCCCAGGCGCAGGTGCAGCGCCTGGCCGTGCACGTCGTCGAGCACGAGCACGAACCGGCTCTCGTCGTCGATGGCGAAGAAGTCACGCGAGCGCACCACGCACGGGTGCGGGGGGATCCTGGCCAGCGTCTGGTAGGCGTTGGCGATCCGCTGCCGCTCCGCGGCCCGCCCGGCCTGGTCGGCCAGCGGGTCGGCCTGGTAGACGCGCAGCAGCACGGTCTCGCTGCCGGGCAGGGTGACGTTGAAGGCGCGGTATTCGGTGGTCTTGGCGTCGCCGCCGAGCCGCTCCTGGACCTCCCAGTTGCCGAACCTGGGGGGCGCGGTGCTGCGCCGCACGGTCTGGTTGAGCGCGTCGAGAATGGCCGTCATGTAAGGCCTGGCGTCGGGGCTGCACCCCCGTCTGACCCGGGAGACGTCGCTCAGCGTGGTGATGAGCCGGGGCAGGTCGGTGACGTTGGCGGCGTCGCGTCCCGCCGGGTCGACGAGCTCGGCGTCGGGTGCGGTGAGCACCACCAGGCTGTCGACGTAGACCCGTTCGAGCTGGGTGGCCCTGGAGACGAGCAGGCCCTTGAGCGCCTTGGCGGTGCCGCGCAACTTGGTCGCGGGAGAGCCGAACGCCTCCCTGCGGGAGGGGAACCAGCGCGACCCCGACACCTCGATGCGGCCCCGGTTGCCCTTGACGTCCACGAGCACGAGCGAGTGCCCGGTCAGCACGATCAGGTCGACCTCGAAGACGTCCTCGCCGCGCGGAACCTCGACGTTGTGCAGCAGCAGCCACTCGGCCGGCGCCTGATCCCGCAGATGGGAGATCACCCGCCGCTCGGCGTCGTTGACCGGAGGTCCACCGCCGACGATCTCTGCCATGGGCTCTATCCTCGCACGGGAATGGATTGACAACATACTGTCGTAATGACAACATACTGTCATGAGCACATCGAAGAAGACGGTCCATGTCGGCGTTTACGACACCATGGCCGACTGGGAGGTCGGGCACGCGACCGCTCACCTCCGCAGCGGTCGCTTCCACCGCGAGCCGGGCGGCTACGAGATCGTCACCGTGGGGCTCACCACCGAGCCGGTCACCAGCATGGGCGGCCTGCGCGTCACCCCCGCCCGCGCGCTCGACCGGCTCTCGCCGCAGGACAGCGCGATGCTCATCCTGCCCGGCGCCGACCTGTGGGACGCCGGGGACGACCTGGCGCCGTTCGCCCGCAAGGCCCGTGAGTTCCTGGACGAGGGCGTCCCGGTCGCGGCCATCTGCGGCGCGGTCGCCGGACTGGCCCGCGAAGGCCTGCTCGACGAGCGCGCGCACACCAGCGCCGTCGTGCACTACCTGGCGGCCCAGGAGGGCTACGCGGGGGCCGGGCACTACCTCGACCAGGACGCGGTCACCGGCGGCGACCTGGTCACCGCCGGCCCCACCGAGCCGGTGGCCTTCGCCCGCGAGATCTTCCGCAGGCTCGACGTCTGCACGCCCGAGGTCCTCGACGCGTGGCACCGGCTGTTCGCCAGGAGCGACGGCTCGGGCTACGAGGTGCTGATGTCGGCATGAGCGAGCCGACGACCTCGGGCGACCTGCTCTCCGGCACCGCGCTGGCCGTCTTCCGGCTCAACGGCCGGTTGCTCGAGGTCTCCGAGCGGCTGGCCCGGCCGGCCGGGCTGACGGCGGCCTGGTGGCAGGTGCTCGGCGCGGTCCTGCGCGAGCCGCTGCCCGTCGCGGGCATCGCCAGGGCCATGGGCATGACCCGCCAGGGCGTTCAGCGCATCGCCGACCTGCTGGTGGAGAAGGAGCTGGCCGAATACCTGCCCAACCCCGCGCACCGCCGGGCCAAGCTGCTCAGGCCGACCCCCGAAGGGCGCGCGGCGATCAGTGAGATCGGCCCCGCCCACCAGGAGCTGGCCGACCGGCTCGCCGCCGAATTGGGATTGCCGGCTTTCCAGGAGTCCTTGGCGGCCCTTCACCGCCTCTCGGCGGCTCTGGACCGGATCGACTGAGGATACGCGCGCACGTTTCTCAAGGGCCGGTTGATCATTGTCTAACCGCAGGTGCTGGAACGGCTACGTCATTCTCGCGGCAGACAAAATAAATGCCTTTTCGGCGGCGGCCGAGATGACGCACATGTGTACCCGTTCAGCGGCTCGTGAAATCCGTAGGCCAAGAAAACGAGGCGGCTCCTTGACCCCGGCCTGAGCAGAACAGGTTGCGGTTCCACGCCACTGCCGGGACAGTAATTGGCGGCACCTCACAGCCCTGCAGAAACGACTATGGCGTCGGAATACCGCGCCGATCAATGGAGGATACAGATCATGATCCGTCGCATTCTCGCCGGTGCAGCCATCGTGGGCCTGGCGCTCGGCTTCTCAGCCGCCGCCGCTTCGGCGGACGTCGGCCCGAACACCTACAACGGCGGCCAGGCTGTGCTCAGCCAGTTCAGCGTCGTCGACGACGTCACGGCCCTGAACGACGTCGCCAACGACTCGCTCAAGTACATCAACGTCGGTTCCATCGGCAACCTGCAGAACGTCGACCTGGACCTGCTGAACAACCAGCAGGGCAACTTCGACCACCGCCACTAAACGCCGGTCCGCGGCGAAAGCCCGCGGCAAGTCGCGTCCAGCTCACCGGTCGATACCGGTGAACCGCCGGCTCGGCCCGTCTCACGTGTGAACGCGTGAGGTGATTTCCGGAAGAGCGACCGTGGATACTCGAGGCCACGGACCGCTCGGTGCGCACCGTCCGGCCGGCCGGCGGGCGGCCCGGGTGACCTGACTCAAGAGCGGGTGACCCGGGCCGCGTCCCTATCCAGGTCTGACCACGCCTTTGAAGGTCGGCCTGTCCAGCGGCTCCACCCGCACCGACGCCCCGGTGAAGGGGGCGTTGACCATGTGCTCGCCGTCCACGACCAGCCCGACGTGCTCGGGGCCGCGCTGCCGGGGATCGCTGTCGTAGAAGACCAGATCTCCCGGCCGCAGCTGCTCCCTCGGCACGCGGGTCCCATGGCGCCACTGCTGCCGCGTGGTGCGGCCGATCAGCACGCCGGCGCTCGCCCACGCGTACTGCGTCAGGCCGGAGCAGTCGAACCCCCGGGTCCTGGCGCCCCGGCCGACGCCACGGCTCGGCCCGTGCACGCCGCCACCGCCCCACGAGTAGGGCACGCCTATCATGTCCATCGCCGCCCGCAGCGCCGTGCCGCCGGCGGCATAACGCATCCGCTCGGCCGCATGCGAATACGTCGATCCACATCGCGCCGGATCCTGGTCTGCGCAGCGGGCCATCACGGCGGTCGGACCGATTATTTCGGGGAACGTGCACCAGCCGCCTGTCATGGCCATCAGGATAAGCATTCTTGCTATCCGCATGGCTATTCACCGCTTCTGTTAATCGTTTCGCGCCGGGCCTTCGCCGGCCAGGCGCCTGGAAAGACGTTTCACCCTGCATTTTCCTCCCCGTCGATGGCGATAAAACGCCCTTTGGGGAGGCTGGATCCGCAGGTGGCCATAACCTGAAAAATCGTATACACAACCAGCCCGATATATGCTGAGAAGTCCGTATATGTGGGTTGGCTGAAAAGCTCTGGGATCGGGAATTCTTTTTTACTCATGTTTAGGCCCGATCGCTTGTGGGCCGGGCCGCGGATGCTGGATTGTTGTCGGCGGCATCTCGATTCCAGTGAACGACAGCGATGACGCGCATCCCCGCGCGGATTCCATCCGAAGGAGTAGTAAAGAAATGATGCGTCGCATCCTCGTCGGTGCCGCCATGGTCGGTGCCCTGTTCGGCTTCTCCGCCACCGCGGCCTCGGCCGACGTCGGCCCCAGCACCGCCAACACCGGCAGCGCGGTCCTGGGCCAGTGGGCGGTCGTCGACGACGCCACCCTGGCCAACGACGTGCTGAACGACTCGCTCAAGTACGTCAACGTCCTCAGCGCGGTCAACCTGCAGAACGTCGACGTCGACCTGCTGAACAACCAGACCAAGACGCACGAGCACCACCACTAGGGAGCGGGCGCCGCTCCCCGGTGAACCCCACGGCATCCCGCCGGCCACGCCCCCTTCCTGGCGGACACCCTGGACGCAGGGTGCCAGCGTGGCCGCGCGTTCGGGGCCACCACCGGGAGACGAACGGCGCATCGGCTCATCCCCACCGGCCCCGGCACTTCGCGTGCCGGGGCCGGTCGGCGTTCCGGTCTATAAAAGCTCCTCAAATCGGTAAGTACTTCGCGAAAATCACCTTTCCGGATGTCTTCCGGGTAATCTGGTTCTCGGTCACTGCCGATGCGGTCACCGCGCCTCCGGCCAGGAGGAGCTTCGCTCGTGACACAACGGCTACAGCCCCCGGGACTCGACGTGATGGGGGTGAGCGCCAGATGACGGACATGGAGCGGCTGCTCTATGAGGACGAGCAGCTCCGCGTCACCCTGCGCGCCACCAGACCGGTCCCCGCCGTGACACTCACCGGCGAGGTCGACGTCACCAACAGCCGAGCCCTGGCGCACACGCTGGAGCTGTCCCGGCAGGGCAGCACCCACATCGACGTCGACACCGGCGCGCTGACCTTCATCGACCTGTCCGGCATCCGCGTGCTCGTGCTGCCCACTCTGCCGCCCGCCCAGCGCTGGATCCGCCTGCACAACGTCACGCCGTCCCAGCGACGGCTGATGGAGCTGGTGGGCTGGTTCCACGAGGCCCACCAGCAGGCGCTCAGCTGAACGCCCACCCGAACGCCCATTTCGAGCGATCAGCCAGACGACCGGCTAGACGACCAGCGCCGCCGAGGTGCCCAGCCCGGTCGGCCCGATCAGCCGGGACCGAGGGGGCCGATGGTGGCGGCGCAGCGACTCCTCGTCGTAGCGGAAGCAGTCGCGGTGCCAGACGAGGATGCCCGACATCCAGTTCTCCAGCTCCCGCACGTAATCGGCGAGCGCCCCCCGCGCCTCCTCGCCCAGGTCGAGATCGTCACACAGGATGGGTAGCTCGTGCGCGACCACGTGCTGGAACTGCCGCATCCGTGACTCCATGAGATCGACGAGGATCTTGAGCCCGGTCGGGTAGTCGCAGGCGAAGAAGCTCTGCACCACCAGCACGCCGTTGTGCACCTCGCCCTCGTACTCGATCTCCTTCTGATAGGAGAAGACGTCGTTGAGCAGGGCGGCGTAGTCCTGTGCCGCGTTCTCCAGCGAGCGCATCGGGCCGCTGTCGTAGACCTCCTGCGGGATCGCGGCGGCGCGGGACAGCCGGCACAGCGCCATGGTCAGGTCCGAGCCGAAGGTCAGCCGGCGCATCTCGACGTAGTCGACCGGGTCGGGGATGCGGTTCACCGCCTGGTTGGCCAGCTCCCACAGCCAGCTCACGGCCATCTTCTCGATCGCCTCGCGGAACGTACGCCGTGCTCGTGGTTTCATCGGCCCGGCCGAGCGGCGCCACAGATCGGCGAGCGAGCATTCGAGCGGGCTGGCCGGAGGGGGGAAGGTGGCGCCGTCGAGCGGCATGAACGCCGACAGCCGGTCCACGGTGGCGCGGGCGGCGGCGAGGTTGCGGGTGCGGCCGAACACGACGGGGAAAAAGTCGTCGCCGTAGGTGCCCCAGGCGAGCCAGGCCGAGGAGAGGTCGAGCTCCTCCAGCGAGGCGTCGGGGTGGATGCCCGCCGCGCAGAGCGGCAGATCGTAGTCGATGATCTTGGCTTCGTCCCAGACGGCCGAGCCGGTGACGCCCGGCTGGGCTTCGAGGATGCCCATCCGGTGCGCCCAGTCGACCAGGTTGCGGCGGGCGGCGTCGAGGTGGGGGGACAGCCGCGCCTCGAAGGGCATGTAGAGCTCCGGCACCTGGCTGGGGCCGACGTGCTGGTGGGGGACGTGCGCGTAGGACCGGATCCGCTTCGCGCCGAGCAGGTCGACGACCGACTTCATGCCCAGGGCGGGGGCGGAGCGCGCCTCCTTGTTCATGTAGCGGCTGGAGCGCATGTGCCACTCGTGGCCGCCGGACTGCCAGTCCTGCAGGCCCTTGACGTAGGCCAGCACGCCCATGCAGGCGAGCGGGTCCAGGGCGTGCTCGGCGAACAGCGGCCCGAGCTCGGTGAGCGTGGTGTGCTCGAACTGCTGCAGCCGCGAGGTGAGCAGGTCGTTGACGGCGTCGGCGGCCTCCTGCGTGGTGCAGCCGAGGAACGTCTCCAGCACCAGCACCCCGTTGCTCAGCTCGCCCTCCTGCCCGATCTCGCGCTCGTAGGAGAACAGGTCGTTGCGCAGGTGCACCCCGTCGGAGAAGGCGTCACGCAGCACCCGCAGCGGCCGCGACCCGGCGATCACGGCCGGCACCTCGGCGCCCACGGCATGCTCGACCAGGCCCGCCGACCAGGGCGCGCCGCCCACCTTGCGGCGCATCTCGATGTACTCGACGGGGTTCGGCACCCGGCCCGCGTTGATGTTGGACAGCTCCCACAGCGACTCGTTCAGCAGGTTGCGGGTGCTCTCGGTGAAGCGCGCCCGCCAGTCGGCGGAGGTGCCGGGCACCGTACGCGCCCACAGGTCGGCCAGCCCGGCCTCGACCGGGTTGGTCGCCTCGGGCACCTCCGCGCCCGGTTCCATCGGCATGAAGGCGGGCAACCGATCCAGGTAGGACTTACCTCCCACCCGATCCCCGGACCGCTTGAAGATCTCAAGAAAGTGGTCGTCGAAGAAGAACACCCACACGTACCAGTCCGTGATCAGGCTCAGCTCGGGTCCGTCACAGTCAGGATGCGTGTACGCGCACAGCAGCGCGTAGTCGTGGGCGTCGAGATCCGCCTCCTCCCAGACGCCGGAGCCCTCCAGCATGCCCATCGCCCGAGCCCACTGCTTGGTATGCGCACGAGCCTGTTCGAGGTGGGGGTTGAGCCGCGCCGGATACGGCAGGTAGAAGTCGGGCAGTTCGAAGGGCTGAGCCATCGTCACTCCGCTCGTGTGGTCAGGGTCATCAGCCGTGGACCTCGACGTCCCCGAGCACCCCGAGCGCGTCGGGGACGAGAACGGCGGCGGAGTAGTAGGCGCTGACGAGGTAGGTGGTGACCGCCCGCTCGTCGATGCCCATCACCCGCACGCTGAGGCCGGGCCGGTACTCGTCGGGGACGCCGGTCTGGTGCAGGCCGACGACCCCCTGGTCCTCCTCGCCGGTCCTGAACGCGAGGATCGAGCTGGTGCCCGCCCCGCTGACCGGGATCTTGTCGCAGGGCAGGATGGGCACGCCCCGCCAGGCGCTCAGCCTGCTCCCGTCCAGCTCGACGCTGTCCAGATAGACGCCGGAGGCGCTGCACTGCCTGCCGAACGCCGCGATGGCCAGCGGGTGAGCCATCAGATAGCGGGTCTTCCGCCGCCGGCAGAGCAGATCGTCCAGGTCGGCCGGGGTGGGCGGCCCGGAGCGCGTGGTCAGCCGCTGGGCCGGGTCGGCGTTGTGCAGCAGCCCGAAGTCGCGGTTGTTGACCAGCTCGCGCTCCTGCGCCTCGCGGACCGCCTCGACGGTCAGCCTGATCTGCTCCTCCGTCTGGTCCATGGGGTCGCTGAACAGGTCGGCGACCCTGGTGTGCACCCGGAGCACGGCCTGGGACACGCTCAGCTCGTACTCGCGCGGGCTCAGCTCGTAGTCGACGAAGGTGCCCGGCAGCACCGGCTCGCCCCGGTGGCCGGAGGCCAGCGTGATCAGCGCCTCGCCGTGCTTGGTGCGGGGCTCGGCGAGCCCGGCCAGGTGCGACTCCAGCTGCTCGCGCAGCGACGGCGTCCGCCCGGCGAGGTCGTGCAGCGCCTGCCAGGGCAGGGCCAGCACCGTGCAGGTGGTGCCGGCCTCCAGGGTGAACCCCCACCGGGGCGGCGTCGGCAACTCCGCCCCGACCTGGTCACCGGGCGACAGCCTGGCCCGCACCAGGCTGTCGCCGTACGTCCCCGCTTGCACCTTGGCGGCTCTGCCGTAGGCGAGGAGGACGAGCTCGCCGGCCGGCTCGCCCTCCCGCACGATCGCCTCGCCGCGGGCGTACTCCCGCTGTTCGAACAGCCCGGCCAGGGTCTCCAGCACGGCAGGGTCGCCGTACCCGTGCAGCGGCGGCAGTTCGGTCAGGCTCGGCGGCACCACCCGCAGCCGCGCGCCCGTGTGCGTGAAGCACACGCGCCCGCCGCCCGGCGCGTAGGTGAGCCGGCGGTTCACCCGGTAGGCGCCGGCCGCGAGCTCGACCCAAGGCAGCGCCCGCAGCAGCCAGCGCGGGGAGATCTCCCGCATCTGCGGAGCCGTCTTGGTCGTGGTGGCGAGCTTGCGCGCCGCGGCCGGATCAAGGCTCAGCCGCGAGCCCCGCTCGTCCAACTCCGTCAACCGAAACACCACCTATCCCTGGGAGCGAAAATGCTCGGTCAGTCCTCGCGCCCGATCTCGACGTCCTCCAGTACGGCCAGCGCGTCGGGGACCAGCACGGCGGCCGAGTAGTAGGCGGTGACCAGGTAGGAGATGACGGCCTTCTCGTTGATGTTCATGAACCGGACCGACAGGCCCGGCTGGTATTCATCGGGGAGGCCGGTCTGGTGCAGGCCGACGACGCCCTGACTTTCCTGGCCGGTGCGCATGAGCAGCACGGAGCTCATCCGCCGTCCGGAAACGGGGATCTTGTTGCACGGGAAGATCGGCACGCCGCGCCAGGCCGGCACCCGGTGGCCGCTCGCCTCGGCGGCCTGGGGATACAGGCCGCGCTTGCTGCACTCCCTGCCGAAGGCCGCGATCGTCTGCGGGTGCGCGAGGAAGAAGGCCGGGTCCTTCCATACCTTGGCCAGCAAGTCGTCCATGTCGTCAGGGGTGGGCGGGCCGCTGCGGGCGCGCAGGCGCTGGCTGAAGTCGGCGTTGTGCAGGAGGCCGAAGTCCCGGTTATTGATCATCTCGTCCTCCTGCCGCTCGCGTAGCGCCTCGATGGTCAGGCGGAGCTGCTGGTCGAGCTGGTTCATCGGCTGGTTGTACAGGTCGGTGACCCTGCTGTGCACCCGCAGCACGGTCTGCACCACGCTCAGTTCGTACTCGCGCGGGCTCAGCTCGTAGTCGACGAACGTGCCGGGCAGGATGGGCTCGCCGCTGTGGCCCGACGACATGTCGATGGCGGCCTCGCCGTAGTCGTTGTGCGCCCGCTCACCGCTGGCCTGCCAGGCCTCCAGGTGCTCGCGCAGGCTCGGCGAGCGGTCCAGCAGCGCCTGGAAGTCCTCGCGGGAGAGGGTCAGCACGGTGGTGGCGGTCTTGGCCCGCGCGGAGAACTCCCACTGGCCACCGCCGAGGAGCAGCTGCTCGCCGAGGTGGTCGCCGTCGGCCAGCATCCCGAGGCTCTGCTGGTCGCCGTAGGCGCCGGTGGTGACCTTGGCGACCCGGCCGTGCGCGATCAGCACGAGCTGCTCGATCGGGTCGTCCTCGCGGACGATCTCCTCGCCGGCCTCCACCTCGCGCTGGGCGAAGCGGTAGGCGAGCGCCTCCAGGGCCTCGATGTCGCCGAAGCCGCGCAGCATCGGCAGCTCGCAGAGCTCCGCGGGCACGACGCGCACCTCCGCGCCGGTGGTGCTGAAGGTGATGCGGCCGTCGCCGAGGGTGTAGGTCAGGCGCCGGTTGACCCGGTAGACGCCGCCGGAGGTCTGCACCCACGGCAGCAGCTTCAGCAGCCAGCGGGAGGTGATCTCCTGCATCTGCGGGGCGGTCTTGGTCGTCGTCGCCAGATTGCGCGCGGCATCGGTGCTCAGGCTGAGCTGCTGGCCGTTGCCCTGCGCGGTCGATTCGGTCGATTCGGTCATCGTGCACCACCGATCATGAAGGATTGACTACGAACAGTGAGAGAAAGTGGCTCTGGGTAATCGTTCTCGGGCAGGCCGAAGCGCCGCTCCTGGCTGATCCATTCGGGTCAGCTGTCGCGGTGGGCCAGTTGGGCGGTCAGCGCGGTCAGCGCGACCCGGGCCTCGGGCATGATCGGGGCGGCGTCGAGAGCCTCGACCGCCTGGCCCGCCCGCTCCTCGATCATCGACTCGACCCGGTCGATCGCGCCGGTGTCGAGCAGGATCTGGCGCATCTCGGCGGCGTGCTCCTCGGCCAGCTCGGGATTGCCGTGCCAGGTGCGCAGGTAGGCCAGCTGTGCGGGCGTGGCCCGCTCCACCGCCTGCGCGAACAGGACCGTCTGCTTGCCGTCGCGCAGGTCGTCCAGCGCGGACTTGCCGGTCTCCGCCGAGGAGCCGAAGGTGCCGAGCACGTCGTCACGGAGCTGGAAGGCCTCGCCCAGAGGCAGCCCGAACGCCGAGTAGGAGGCCAGCAGCTCCGGGGTCCCCCCGGCCAGCGCGCCGCCGATCTGCAAAGGACGCTCCACGGTGTATTTGGCGGTCTTGTAGCGGATCGTGGTCAGCGCCTGCTCCACGCTGGCCCCGGTGCGCAACTGGGAGAGAATGTCCAGGTATTGGCCGCTGATGACCTCGGCGCGCATGGCGTCGAACAGGTGGTGCGCCGCGCGCAGGCGGGCCGGCTCGACCCCGCACGAGGACAGCAGCGCGTCGGACCAGGCCAGGCTGAGCGTGCCCAGCAGGATGCCGCCGGCCTGCCCGAACGCCTCCGCGCCCGGCCCTGCGTGCAGGTGGGCGAGGCTGCGGTGCACGGTGGAGCGGCCCCGGCGCAGCTCGCTGCCGTCCATGATGTCGTCGTGGATCAGCAGGCCCGCATGGCAGAGCTCAAGAGAAGCGGCGGCGCTGATGATCTCCTCGCAGTCCTCGCCACCGGCGCCCCGCCACCCCCAGTAGCACAGCTGGGGACGGACGCGCTTGCCGCCCGTGAGGATGAAGTCGATGAGCAACCGGTAGGCGGCCACCACGTCCTGGTCGGTCACCGGCGCCCGCCAGCCGTCGAGGAACGCGGCCAGCCGTTCGTCCACGCGCGGTCCCAAAAGGTTGGGGGTAAAGCTGACCGTCATGAGCCGGCTCCTTCTGTCGAGCTTCATCACCAGTAGTTACTCATTCAATACGGAGGGTGTAAAGCCGATTGGGGGATCAGAGTTTTTCTCGCACCTGACGAGACCCGCGCATGACTCCGCCCTGGGCGGCCGACTCGTTTGACGGCAGGTATGTGGGTATGCGAGAGCAGGCGCCCCCCAGTGAGGAGAGAGCCATGAAGGCCGTCACCTGGCACGGCAAGCGCGACGTCCGGGTCGAAGAGGTCCCCGACCCGCAGATCAAGGAGCCGAACGACGCGGTCATCAAGGTGACCAGCAGCGGCATCTGCGGCTCCGACCTGCACCTGTACGAGGTACTCGGGCCGTTCATGACCGAGGGCGACATCCTCGGCCACGAGCCGATGGGCATCGTCGAGGAGGTCGGCGCCGAGATCACCGGCCTCAAGCCCGGCGACCGGGTCGTGGTGCCGTTCAACATCTCCTGCGGCCACTGCCACATGTGCGGGATGGAGCTCTACGCCCAGTGCGAGACCACCCAGGTCCGCGAGCACGGCATGGGCGCCGCGCTGTTCGGCTACACCAAGTTGTACGGCCAGGTGCCCGGCGGCCAGGCCGAGTACCTACGCGTCCCGCAGGCCCAGTTCGGCCCGATCAAGGTGCCCGCCGGCCCGCCCGACGAGCGGTTCGTCTACCTGTCGGACGTACTGCCCACGTCCTGGCAGGCCGTCCGGTACGCCCACCTGCCCGAAGGCGGCAGCGTCGCGGTCTTCGGGCTCGGCGCCATCGGCCAGATGTGCACGCGCATCGCCGGCTACCTCGGCCACCGGGTGATCGGCGTCGACGGCGTGCCGGAACGACTGGAGATGGCCCGCCGCCACGGCATCGAGGTCGTCGACGCGAGCGACGTCACCGACGTGCCCGAGGCGATCAGGCAGCTCACCGCCGGCCGCGGCACCGACTCCGTCATCGACGCCGTCGGCATGGAGGCGCACGGCTCGCCCGGCGCCAAGTTCGCCCAGGCCCTCACCGGCCTCCTGCCCGACGCCATCGCCGCGCCGCTCATGGCCCACGCGGGCGTCGACCGCCTGGCGGTGCTCAACCAGGCCATCGAGTCCGTACGGCGCGGCGGCGTGATCTCCGTCATCGGCGTCTACGGCGGCATGACCGACCCGATGCCGATGCTGCGCCTGTTCGACAAGGGCATCACGCTGCGGATGGGCCAGGCTCATGTCCGGCGCTGGATCGGCGACCTGATGCCTCTGGTGACCGACGACGCCGACCCGCTCGGCGTGATGGATCTGGCGACCCACCGGCTGCCACTGGAGGAGGCACCGCACGCGTACGAGATGTTCCAGAAGAAGGCGAATGGTGCCGTCAAAGTGCTGCTGAAACCATGAACTTCGCAGCTCAGACGGTTTCGCGGGCGTCAGCCGGGGCAGCCACTGCCGCATGAGAGTCGTGGTGGTGGGTGCGACAGGGAACGTCGGGACGAGCGTGGTGCGGGCGCTGGAGGCCGACGAGAGCGTGACGTCCATCGCCGGTGTCGCCCGGCGGCTGCCCGGCCTGAAGTCCGGCCGCACCGTGTGGCACCGGGCCGACGTGGTCACCAGCGACCTGTCGCAGATCTTCGACGGCGCCGACGCGGTCGTGCATCTGGCCTGGCTGTTCCAGCCCACCCGGAACGCCATGGCCACCTGGCGGGCCAACGTGCTGGGCAGCATGCGGGTCTTCCAGGCGGTGGCGGAGGCAGGCGTGCCCGCCCTGGTCTACGCCTCCTCCGTCGGCGCGTACTCGCCCCGGCCCAAGGACGAGCCGGTGGACGAGAGCTGGCCCACGCATGGCTGCGCCGGGGCCGCGTACGGGCGGGAGAAGGCCTACGTCGAGCGGGTGCTCGACGTGTTCGAGAACGGCAACCCCGGCATCCGGGTGGTCCGGATGCGGCCGGGCTTCATCTTCAAGCGGGCTGCGGCCACCGAGCAGCGCAGGCTGTTCGCCGGGCCGCTGCTGCCGCGCAGGCTGGTCAAGGCGGGCAACATCCCGTTCGTGCCGGACATCCCCGGGCTCAAGCTGCAGGTGCTGCACACCGAGGACGCCGCCGAGGCGTACCGGCTGGCCGTGGTGCGGCCCGTCAGCGGGGCCTTCAACCTGGCCGCGGACCCGGTGCTAGACCCGCCGGCGCTCGCCGACCTGCTCGGCGCGCGGCTGGTGCCGGTCTCCCCGGGGCTGGCGCGGGCGGCCGTGGCGGCGGGCTGGCACCTGCGGCTCGTGCCCGCCGCGCCCGGCCTGCTGGAGATGGCCCTGCAGATCCCGCTGATGAGGATGGACCGGGCCCGTGAGGTGCTCGGCTGGACGCCCGCCTACTCGTCCGTCGACGCCGTCCGGTCGGTGCTGGAGGGCATGCGCGAGGGCGCCGGCCTGGACACCGCGCCGCTCGCCCCCGACTCCGGCCGACGCCGCCTGCGTGAGTTCGCCACCGGCGCGGGGGCCCGCTCCACACCCGAGGGATAGTCCTCCGATGTTTCCGGCAGATGGTGTAAGGGCGTGCTCGTCGGGCAGGACTAGAGTCACGTGAGGTCCAGAAGCGCGGCCTAGGTGTCCATTACGACACGGAGGTCACTCATGGATCCATCGAACCTGCCTCGGCCGGTCCCCTCCCGCCGAGCGAACCCCGCTGACCCTCCGTTCGAAGGCGCCGGAGACCGCCCTTCGAACCCCGCATGTCGGCGTGTCCAGACAGGTGATCAAGCGATCGCGAGGAGCCTGCCATGAGTACGTTACTGACCAAGCCCTTCACCATTCAGGAGATCTCCCCCCTGCGCCGTGCCGTCGCACGGCATGCCTCGACCTCGGGGCTGGCGGGTGCCCGGCTTGAGGACTTCGTGCTTGCCGTCCACGAGAGCATCGTCAACGCCGTCGAGCACGGCGGCGGGCGCGGTCACCTCAAGATGTGGAGCGCCGACGGGCTGCTCCGCGTCGAGACCGTCGACCACGGCCCCGGCATCCCCGGCCCTTACCTCAACGACGGGCAGCCTTCGGACACGGCGTACGCGGGCCGGGGGATCTATCTGATCCGGCGGCTCTGTGACGGCGTCGACCTGCGCACCGGGCCCGCGGGCACCACGGTTCAGATCACCATGCGCCTCCCGCGGCGCGGGCCCAGGCGCACCTCGCCGATGAAGCGCGTCCGGGTCGCGGCGAACGGGATCCACCCGCACGCGGGGCGCTTCACCGCCTGACGGGTGGCTGCGGAACGGGCGGGTAGGCTCGCTCGTGGTGACCGGACTTCTGGAGGATGGGTGCCATGAGCAGCGGAGCCGGCACGACGTTCTCCCCCTTGACGGAGATGGTCGAGCCTGTGCGGCGGATCGGGCGGCGCGAGTTCGACTTCCGGCGGCAGGTGGCGATCATGGCGATCGTCAACCGTACGCCCAACTCCTTTCACGACCAGGGCCGGACCTTCGAGCTTGAACGGGCGGTCGAGGCGGCGCGGCGAGCCGTGGACGCCGGGGCCGACTGGGTGGACATCGGCGGGTTCGCCTTCAGCGCGGCGCAGGCCGAGATCGACGTCGCGGAGGAGATCGACCGGGTGGTGCCGGTCATCTCCGAGGTGCGCCGGGTCACCGACGCGGTGATCAGCGTGGACACCCATCGCGCCGCCGTGGCGGCGGCCGCGCTGGCGGCCGGCGCCGACGTGATCAACGACACCAACGGGCTGCGGGAGCCGGGACTGGCGGAGGTCGCGGCGCGGACGGGCGCCACGGTCGTGGTGACGCACAGCCTCGGCGGGCCCGGCAGGCGGGTGATGCGGCCGCACTACGCCGACATCGTGCCCGACGTGTCGGCCTATCTGCGGGAGCGGGTGCGGGCCGCGCTGGCGGCGGGGATCGCGGCCGACCGGATCATCATCGATCCCGGACACGATCTCAACAAGAACACCTACCACTCGCTGGAGTTGATGCGGCGGCTGGAGGAGATCACCGCGATCGGATATCCGACGCTGGTGGCGCTGTCCAACAAGGACTTCATCGGGGAGACCCTGGACCGCCCGCAGGGCGAGCGGACGGAGGGGACGATCGCGGCCAACGTCATGGCGATCCTGCGCGGGGCGCGGATCGTCCGGGTGCACGACGTGCCCGCCACGGTGGCGGCGGTGCGGATGACCGAGGCGATGCTCGGCTGGCGGGCGCCGGTGGCACCCAAGCACAACCTGGCCTGAAGAGGGGAGAGGCGCGCGTGACCGAGCGCAAACCACTGGGAATGCCGTTCGAGACCTGGGTGGACCGGCAGATTCGCGAAGCCGAGGAGCGGGGTGAGTTCGACAACCTGCCCGGCAAGGGCAAGCCGATCCCAGATCTGGACAAGGTCGGCGACGAGCTGTGGTGGGTGAAGCAGAAGCTGCGCGGCGAGGGGCTGTCCATGCCGCTGCCGCCGACGCTGGCGTTGCGCAAGGAGGCCGAGGAGTCGCTCGAGGCCGCCGTCAAGGCCAGGTCCGAGGGCGAGGTACGGCTGATCATCAATGAGATCAACGACAGGATCCGTGAGGCCATCAGGACCGGCCTGTCCGGGCCGCCGCTGAACCTGATGCCCTTCGACGTGGAGCGGGTCGTCTCGGAGTGGCGGGCGCGGCGCTGACGGGTTGGAACAGGGCCCAGGCGGCTGCCTGGGCCCTGTGATCGGGGTCAGGACAGCGGCGGGTTGGCGTTCGCCACGAGCTGCCTGAACTGGGCGGAGAACCACTGGCCGGAGATCGGCGCGTCGGGCAGCGCCCCGGTCAGGTTGTTGCCGTTGAGTTCGTTTCCGGTGTAGGTGGGGTCGCACATCCGGTCGAACCGCTTGCCCTGGTCGTTGTCGATCTCCCTGCTGGAGCCGTCCGACTCGCCCGGCGGCTTGATCCAGACGTAGGCGTCGAAGCCGCTGGCGGGGGCGGCCTGCGGCCTGGACCCGATGCCCGCGCCGCTCTGGTTGCACCAGTTGCCGGCGTGGATGCGGCGGTCGACGCGCGAGTCGTCCACGAACGTGTTCAGATTGGTCGAGCTGCTCGGGCCGCTCGGGCGCGCGGTGCCGCCCCAGCCGTTGCGCGAGGTGTCGACGAGCATGCCCAGCCCTTGCCGGAAGCCCTTGGCGATCAGGGCGGTGCGCAGCGCGGCGGCGAAGGTCTGCTCATCGACGTAGAAGTTCCAGTCCACCCACTCGGACTGGCGCACCGTGGTGCCGTTGACGGTGGTGTTGATGGTGAAGTGCGGCTCGGTGGTGGTCGAGTAGTTGGCGGTGTTGACGATGAAGCCGTCCACGCTGTCCACGCCCGCCGTGGTGCCGGCGACGGTGGAGTGGAACAGGTCCACCGCGGGCTGGAAGTTCGAGTCCCAGCCCAGCCAGGCGTGGTGGGCGGCGTCGATGTAGGTGTAGACGTTGGAGATCGCGTGCAGCTTGTTCAGCGCGTAGCGGACGCCGTCGACGTAGCCGCCGGGGCCGTTCGCCTCGCGGCAGTCCGCGAAGCTGTCGATGTTGGTGATCAGGTTCGGCAGCGAGTCGGGCTCGATGACGGCGACGATGCGCAGGCCGGCGTACTGCGGGTCGTCGAGGATGTCGGCGATGGGGTCGATGTACTCGCTCTTGTAGCGGTTGAAGCCGTTCGCGGCGATGCGCAGCTCGCCGTTGGAGGCCAGGGCGGAGCAGTCCCGGTTCGGCAGGTTGTAGACGACGACCTGGATGGTCAGCGGCGCGGCGCCGTTGGCGGCGTCCTGCCGTACGGCCTCGTCCAGGTGCTCGCGCAGGCTCATGGCGTCCGCGGAGCCGGCGATGGCGGCGATGCGGTCCATCCACACGGCGGTGGAGGTGTTGGCGATGGCGGCGCCGCCCGGCTCGGCGGCCGCCTTGGCGGACCAGTTCGGGTTGACGTAGCCGGTGGCTCCCGCGTACGGGTTCTCGACGTGCACGGGGGTGGTGCCGTCGTCGTCCGCCTCGGTGGCGGTGACCGTACGGGAGGTCAGGCCGGTGGCCGCGACGGTGAAGACGCGGGTGCCGGCGGTGGTGTCGGCGTCCTGGGCGGCGGCCAGGGTGACGGTCTGCGGGGTGTTCCAGTTGGCGGGGGTGAAGGTGAGTGAGGCGCCGGAGCTGACGGTCAGGTCGGTGTCGCCGCTGCCCGCGCTCGTGGTGACGGTCACGTTCGAGGAGGGCTGCGCGGCCAGGCGCACGGTGTAGGTGGCGCCGGCGCCTTCCGGCACGGTCACCGACGTCGGGGTGACGACGAGCGACTGTTCCTGTACGGCGTCGTCGTCGATCTCGGTGCCGTTGACGGTGGCGGAGGTGACGCCGGTCCCGCCGACGGTGAAGACGGCGGTGCCCGAGGTGGTGTCGGCGTCCTGGGCGGCGGCCAGGGTGACGGTCTGCGGGGTGTTCCAGTTGGCGGGGGTGAAGGTGAGTGAGGCGCCGGAGCTGACGGTCAGGTCGGTGTCGCCGCTGGTGCGCGAGGTGCTGACGGTCACGTCGGCGGTGGGGGCCGACGACAGCCGGGCGGTGAAGGTGGCGGTGCCGCCCTCGTTGACGGCGACGGAGCTCGCGGAGGTGACGACCGAGGGGGTCGCGCCGCCGGGGCCGCCGCAGGTGGTGCCGTTCACGGTGTAGGAGGTGGGGTTCGGGTTGGTG
The DNA here is from genome assembly GCF_035920485.1 of Nonomuraea glycinis. GTDB lineage: Bacteria > Actinomycetota > Actinomycetes > Streptosporangiales > Streptosporangiaceae > Nonomuraea > Nonomuraea glycinis. The sequence continues at coordinate 2,554,351 of NZ_CP109166.1, read as the reverse complement.
CCGGACCAGGTGCCGTTGAAGCCGACGGTGACGGCGGCGCCGGTGGCGAGGGCGCCGTTGTAGGGCATGTTCGTCCCGGTCACGCGGGTGCCCGACTGGCTCCAGTTAGCGCCCCAGCCGCTCGGCGTGTACCGCTGGGTGGTGGTGGGGAAGTCGAAGGCCAGCGTCCAGGCGGTGAGCGGGTCGCCGAGGTTCTTCAGCGTGAGGTTGGCGGTGAAGCCGCCCTGTCCTGGGCTCGATGTCCACGTGTTGGGGGTGTACACGACGTCACAGGCGACCGCGGCGTGCGCCGTGGTGGCCTGCCCGGCGATGAGGCCGGCCGCCGCGACGCAGGTCGCGGTGGCGGTCACGGCCCATCTCCGGAGGGCGCGCGGGATTTTCACGAGTCATCATCTCCAGCGGTTGTTTGGGAGCGCTCCCATAGTGAGCTGGGTCCCGAGGGGTGTACAGCGAGCGGCCGGAGCCGCCGCCCGCTCCGGCCCGCACGCTCGCCGAATGCCGCCGAACCGGGGTGAAACTTTCATGCCGCGCTACCAGGTGGGAGTAAGCGCGGCGCTTCGGCGGCGGCCGTTTCTTTGACAGCCGGCGTCGGTCGCACCGCACAATCGCGATGGGAGCGCTCCCACCCCCTACTCCCATGGAGAGACCGGAGAGACCGTGACCCACAGACCCCGATCCATGTTCGCCCGATGGGCCAGGCGGCTCGCCGGGGCCGCGACCCTGGTCCTCGTCGCGGGCACCACGACCGTGCTGGGCCAGGCCCCCGCCGGCGCCGCCGTCGCCTGCGAGGTGACCTACACCGCCAACGAGTGGACCAGCGGCCCGAACCAGGGCGGCTTCACGGCGAACCTCACGCTGAAGAACCTCGGCGACCCGCTCACCGCCTGGACGCTGGCCTTCGACTTCCCCACCACCACCCAGCGGTACACACCCACCGGCTGGAGCGCCAACTGGAGCCAGTCGGGCACGAGGGTCACGGCCACGAACATGCCCTGGAACGGCGCGCTCGCCACCGGCGCCGCCGTCACCGTCGGCTTCAACGGCACCTGGTCCGGCAGCAACCCCAAGCCCACCTCGTTCGCCATCAACGGCACCACCTGCGGCGGCACGAACGCCAACCAGCCCCCGACCGTCTCGCTGACCTCGCCGGCCGCCGGCCAGACCTTCGCCGCCCCGGCCACCGTGCCGATCGCCGCAACCACCGCCGACCCGGACGGCACCGTCGCCAAGGTCGACTTCTACCAGGGCTCGACGCTGCTCGGCACCGACACCAGCGCCCCGTACGCCTACAGCTGGCAGAACGTGGCGGCCGGGAACTACTCGATCACCGCCAGGGCGACCGACAACGCGGGTGCGACCACCACCTCGTCCCCGGTCGGCATCACCGTCTCCGCCGACAGCACCCCCGTGCTCGTGGTGAGCCCGCTGAGCCTGGCCGTGCCCGAGACGGGTGACGCCTCCTTCGGCGTCAGGCTGTCCAGGGCGCCCACGGCCGACGTGACCGTCAGCACCGCGCGGGTCAGCGGCGACACCGACCTGACCGTCAGCTCCGGCGCGACGCGGACCTTCACCCCGGCGAACTGGAACACCGCCCAGAACGTGACGATCGCCGCCGCCGACGACGCCGACGCCACCAGCGGCTCGGCCGTCTTCAGGGTGAGCGCCACCGGCTACAGCCCGGTCGACGTCGCCGTGACGGAGGCCGACAACGACACGCCGGGTGGCGGCGACAACGCGTACATCGCGCGGTTCACCGAGCTCTACAACGAGCTGCACGACCCCGCCAACGGCTACTTCTCGCCCGAGGGGGTGCCGTACCACTCGGTGGAGACCTTCATGGTCGAGGCGCCCGATCACGGGCACGAGACCACCTCGGAGGCCTACAGCTACTACCTGTGGCTGGAGGCCGTCTACGGGCAGGTCACCGGTGACTGGTCGAAGTTCAACGCCGCCTGGGACTCGATGGAGACCAACATCATCCCGGCCACGGCCGACCAGCCGACCAACTCCTTCTACGACCCGGCCAAGCCGGCCACGTACGCGGCCGAGCACCTGGAGATCGAGAACTACCCGACGGCGATCGAACCCGGCGTCAGCGTGGGCTCCGACCCGATCGCGGGCGAGCTGCGCAGCGCCTACGGCTCGGCGAACATCTACGGCATGCACTGGCTGCTGGACGTCGACAACACCTACGGCTTCGGCCGCTGCGGCGACGGCACCACCAAGCCCGCCTACATCAACACCTACCAGCGCGGCCCGGAGGAGTCGGTCTTCGAGACGATCCCGCAGCCGTCCTGCGACACCTTCGCGCACGGCGGCACGAACGGCTTCCTCGACCTGTTCATCGACGACAGCTCGTACGCCAAGCAGTGGAAGTACACCAACGCCCCCGACGCCGACGCCCGCGCGGTGCAGGTGGCGTACTGGGCGCAGACCTGGGCCGAGGCGCAGGGCAAGGAGTCGCAGATCTCGGCGACCGTGGCCAAGGCCGCCAAGATGGGCGACTACCTGCGCTACGCGATGTACGACAAGTACTACAAGCAGCCCGGCTGCACCAGCCCGTCGTGCCCGGCCGGGACCGGCAAGAACGCCGCCAGCTACCTGCTGTCCTGGTATTACGCGTGGGGCGGCGCGACCGACGCCAACGCCGGCTGGGCCTGGCGGATCGGCTCCAGCCACAACCACTCCGGCTACCAGAACCCGTTCGCGGCCTGGGCGCTGGCGAACGTCTCCGAGCTGCGGCCGTTGAGCGGCACGGGCGCCCAGGACTGGGGCACCAGCCTGACCCGGCAGCTGCAGTTCTACACCTGGCTGCAGTCGGCGGAAGGCGCCATCGCCGGCGGCGCGACCAACAGCTGGGACGGCCACTACGCCACCCCGCCGAGCGGGCTGCCCAAGTTCCACGGCATGGCCTACGACTGGCAGCCGGTCTACCACGACCCGCCGTCCAACCAGTGGTTCGGCTTCCAGGCGTGGACGATGGAGCGGGTGGCCGAGCTCTACAACGTCACCGGCAACGCCGCCGCCAAGGCGCTGCTCGACAAGTGGGTGGCGTGGGCCATGGACCACACCACCATCAACGCCGACGGCAGTTACCAGATCCCGTCCACGCTGCGCTGGACCGGCCAGCCGGTCGGGAGCTTCAACGCCACGAGCGGCATGCCGCCGGCCAACCCCGGCCTGCACGTCGAGGTCCTGGACCACACCCAGGACGTGGGCGTGGCCGGCTCGTACGCCAAGGTGCTGATGTACTACGCGGCCCGCGCGCAGGACGCCGAGGCGCAGGCCATGGCCAAGGCGCTGCTGGACGGCGTCTGGGACAACCGCGACGCCAAGGGTGTCTCGGTGGCGGAGACCAAGACCGACTACCGGCGCGTGGACGACCCGGTCTACGTGCCGCCGGGCTGGAGCGGCACCATGCCGAACGGCGACCCGATCAACTCGGACTCCACGTTCCTGTCGATCAGGTCCTTCTACGAGGACGACCCGGACTGGCCGAGGGTCGAGGCGTTCCTCGACGGCAGCGGGCCGGCCCCGGTCTTCAACTACCACCGCTTCTGGGCACAGGTCGACGTGGCGGTCGCCCTGGCAGAGTACGGGCGGCTCTTCCCGTGAGCAGCCGATAGCCCCCGCCCCGCCGTTCACCCGCGGCGGGGCGGGTCCCGCCGCTGGGGGCAGCGCGTTGCGGCGGTCCCCCGCTGAAAGGCAGCACATGAGCTCACGACTCACCCCGGTGGCGCACCGAGCCGGGTCACCTGGCCACCCCTGCCGACGAGTCACCGAGGAGGTGAGGCCGCAGATCCCACCCAGGTAAGCACCCTGCGACACCATCCCGCCCGGATGGCAGGAACGCGGCCGGCCGAGTCCTCCCCCTCGTCGCCGGCCGCGTTCCCGTGCCCGGATCAGCGCGCCCGGGAGAATCTCGCCCGTGCCGCGTCGATCGCCTCGTCGTCGGCGAACGCGCCGAACGCCTCCTCGTGGTAGCGCTCGGGGATCGCCTGTCTGACCCGCTCCGGGTAGCCGATGCCGGGCTCGGGCACCAGGATCTGCGCATGCTCGCCGAGGCGTACGGCGAGCGGGCCGGACACGCGTACGGACATCGCCCAGTCCTCGCCCGCACCGGTGATCGCGCACAGGTGCCGGGCGTACACCCAGTCCACCTCGGCCACCGTGGCCGCGTCCGCGGGCTCGATCCCGAAGGGGTCCACCGCGCACACGACCCGGCCCGCGTCCTCGCCGAACTCGTGGCCGTGCTCGTGATGCTCGGCGGGTGAGGACTGTTCCAGGATCGCCGTCACCCGGGCGGCGAGCGGATCGCGCAGGTCGGCCGGCAGCCCCTGCTGCCGCAGGCCCGCGAAGAGCGCCGCACCGGCGACGGAGGCCGCGACCACGGCGGTGATCGCCACGAGGCGTCCCCGCCGGGCCGTCGGCCTCCTCAGTTCGTCAAGCATGCCGGTGGCCTACGGGCTGGTGCAGGTCAGAGCCGGCACGGGGCTGGGCGCGGTGCCCGTGGCGTTGAAGCCGAACGTGGTGGAGGCGTTCGGCGCCAGTTGCCCGTTGTGCGCCACGTTCTTAGCCGCCACCGAGGGTGGTTGCCCGGTCAGCGTGGCGTTCCAGGGGGATCCCTCGAAGCCCTGGCCGCCGGTGTAGTTCCAGCGGACGGTCCAGCCGTTCAGCGTGCCCGTCCCGGTGTTGCGCACGGTCACCTCGCCCTGGAAGTGGCCGGGCCAGTTGTTGTCGATCGCGCGGAAGGTGGCGGCGCAGGCGCCCGTCGGCGTCGGGGTCACGGTCGGGTCGGGGTCGGGGTCAGGGGTGGAGCCGCCCGGGCCCACGCCGGTGACCTCGCCGTTGCCGCCGTCGAAGACCACGTCGGAGCAGCTGTAGAAGTTCTCGTTGCTGTCGGAGCGGATCCAGTGAATGTAGATCATGTGCCGGCCGGTCTTGCCGGACGGGAGCTGGACGTTCCAGTAGTAGTAGTTGAGCCCGCCGACGCCGCCGCTCTGCGGCGGGTTGGCGGCGCTGCCGAAGGACTCCAGGTCGGACCACTTCAGCGGCGCGTTGGGGTTCCAGCCGTTCTTGGTGACGTAGTAGACGAACGAGCCGGGGTGGGCGGCCCAGTTGCTGTGCCGGATCTGGATGTTGGCGCCCGAGGTCAGGTGGGTCAGCGGCCAGTCGGAGCGGACGGCGTTGTAGGCGGTGAAGTCGTACGGGCCCCCGGTGCCGCCGCTGCAGAGCTGGCCGTCGGGGATGAAGCCGCTGGTCCGGCCCGCGCCGTCGGAGCGCAGCACGGCGAACCAGTTGTACAGCGGGGTGGCGCCGCTCTGCGCGAGCGCCGCCGCGCAGGCGGGGTTGTAGGGGTCGATCTGCCCGTTGTCCCGCAGGCCGTCCTGCCAGCACAGGAAGGTGCGGCTGCCGGGGAACATCGTGACGCCGTGCGCTTGCGCCGGAGGGACCACCAGGGCCGCGACGATCATGGCTAACGCCGCGGCGGCGGCCAGAACCGCCGTTCGGATGACTTTCATGAGGAAGATTCCTTTGCTCGCCTGACTCTGCTCGCATGACTGTGGAACCCCCCACGACTCCGCCCGCCCGGCAGCACTCGCGTGGCCGCATTACAGCACGCCTCGACACGCTCGACAACGTCGCGTGAAACTTTCACACCGCAGCGTGAGAGCGCTGTGTGAGGGCGCTGTGGGGAAGCACTATGGGGAAGCGCTGTGGGAGCGCTCCCACGTCAGCGGGTCACGGCTGGCGGCGGGCCGCGGTGATCTCGGTGAGCCGGATCTCCAGCTCGTCGCGGCAGGCCGGGTCGAGCCTGCCTTCGCGTTCCCGGTCGGCCAGCTTGCGGCGCAGCCCGTCCAGGCCGGACTCCTCCTTGCCCGGCGTCACCAGGGAGCCGCGCAGCACCTGCTTGATGTCGAGGGCGACGTCGCCGCCGGTGGATCCGCAGACGCCGGGCCGCTCCAGCGTCGCGTGGAAGCCGTCGACGGCCTGCCGGACGGTGTGCACCTCGACCTGCACCCGCTCGGTGATCCGGTGGGAGGCGGTGACGGCGGGGACGGCGGAGGGGACGGCGGAAGGGACGGCGGAGGGGAGGGCGGAAGGGACGGCGGAAGGGACGGCGGAGGGGGTGGGCGCCGTCACCACGGGACCGAGCTCGCCCGGCGGATACTCCAGCCAGGTCAGGAGGGACAGGGCGAGCACGCCGGCCCCGGCCCCGGCTATCGCCAGGCCGCGTCGTACGCGCTTGCCGAGTTTGAGTGCGGCGGTGAGCGCGTCGGCGGCCGCGGCCGCCGAGGGCCGGCGGTCCGGGTCGTGGGCGAGGCAGCGCTGGCAGAGCGCCGCCACCGAGTGCGGCACCCCGGTCAGGCGCGGTGGCGGAGCGGTGCGGCGGGCCGCCTCAAGCTGCTCCCAGGTGGTCTCGGGGTATGGCGTACGGCCGGTGATCATGGCGAACAGCAGCACGCCGAGCGCGTAGACGTCGACGGCCGGATGGGTGGCCGCGCCGTCGAGCCGCTCCGGGGCGACGTAGGGAGGGGTGCCGCGGTCGTCGTCGGGGGTGCCGGCCCGAGCCGCGATCCCGAAGTCGAGCAGCTTCGGCCCGTCGGGCGTGAGCAGCACGTTCTCGGCGGTGACGTCCCGGTGGACCAGGCCACGGGCGTGCCCGGCGGCCAGGACCCGGGCCATGCGCACCCCGATGCTCGCGGCCTCGGGCCACGGCAGCGGGCCCTCGGCGATGCGCTCGGCCAGCGGCGTCCCGTCCAGCAGGGGCATCACGACGAAGGCCGCGACGGCGCCGTTCCTGGTCACGGCCTCGCCGTAGTCGTAGATCTCGATGGCGTCCGGATGGAGGAGCCGGGCGGCGGCGCGCGCCTCGGTGCGCGCGCGGGCGCGGTCGCCGAGCCCCGTCTGCAGGGACGAGGTCACCACCTTGACCGCCACCGTGCGCTGCAACGACTGGTCGAAGGCCCGCCAGATCACCGACATGCCGCCGGCGGCCAGCGGCTCCAGCAGGAGATATCTGCGGGCCAGGAGGTCCCCGGGTTCATGCCGAGTCACGGACGATCAGTTCCGTCGGGAGGATGGGGTCGATGCCGGTCGTACCGGACAGGAGCAGCCGGGTGGCGATCGTGGCGACCTCCTCGACGGGTTGTCGGACCGTGGTCAGTGCGGGATTGGTGCGCCTGGCGAGGGGCGCGTCGTCGAAGCCGATCACCGCGACGTCGGCGGGCACCCTGCGCCCGGCCCGGCGCAGCGCCTGGATCGCGCCCGCGGCCATCAGGTCGGAGGCGGCGAAGATCGCGTCGAGCCCGGGGGCGTGGCGGAGCAGCCACTGCGTGGCATGCGTGCCGGAGGCGGCGGTGAAGTCCCCGTAGGCGACGGGCACGTCGGCGACGCCCGCCTCGCGCAGCGTGCTCACCAGACCGTCGAGCCGCTCGCGGGCGGCGGGCAGCGAGGGCGGGCCGCCGATGGCGGCCACGGCCCGGCGGCCGGTCAGCAGCAGGTGCTCGGCCGCCTGCCGGCCGCCGTCGTAGTTGTCCACGTCGGTGTACGGGAGCTTGAGGTCGTGCGGCGGCCGGCCGATGTTGCGCACGGCGATGCCGGAGGTGCACAGCTTGATGGCCAGGGGGTGCCGCTCCCTGGCGCCGACCAGGAGCACCGCGCCGGACAGCGCGGGGAGGATGGAGGAGGTCGGGCTGACGGTCGTCACCATGAGGTGGGTGCCGTGCTCGGCGACGACGGCGCCGGTGGCCGCGAGGAGTCTGGCGTAGTACGGTTCAGTGAATAATCGCGGCAATTGGTCGCAGACGACCACGGTGACTCCGGTCGCGGTGCCGCTGGAGACAGAGCCTCTGGGTGCCCGTTGACGCACATAGCCCATCCGCGAGACCGCTTCGTAGACCTGGCGCCGGGTCGACGTGCTGACCCGCACCGAGCCGGTGAGGACTCGGGAGGCGGTCGCCGGAGAAACTCCGGCGGCCGCGGCGACCTGTGCAAGTGTGGGCTGCTCGGACATGCGTCAGCACCTCGCGACAGAGATCCTTGGGAGCGCTCCCACGTTACCAATGTTTCCGCGTCGTTAACAGGCCCACTTACGCGTAGTTAGCCCCCAGTAAGGGGATGATCCCCGGCCGCGAGGACCGGGGATCATGCTCGGACCTACTGGCCGCCGGGCGGATCCGCGAGGCGGAAGTCGTCGTCCCCCACGTCCGGCAGGCCATCGCGTTCCGCGCGGTCGTCACGCCGCGGCTGCACGGGCGCGCAGCCCTGACCGCAGCCGCCGAAGCGAGCCGAGTCGATCGGCGGGAACGGCGTCGCCGGGACTCCCTTCAGGGCCACCAGCATGGTGTCCTTGAAGATGGGGCCGGGCACGCTGGCGCCGAAGACCGAGCCGTAGTAGCGGCCGCCGATGGTGACGTTGTTCAGCTTGTACTTCTGCGAGCCGCGCGGGTCGCCGATGCTGACCGCACCCGCCAGATCGGGGGTGAACCCGGCGAACCAGGCCGTGGCCTGGGCGTCGGAGGTGCCGGTCTTGCCCGCCACGGGACGGCCGATGCCGCCGACCCCACGCATCGTGCCCTTGGTGAAGACGCCGGTCAGCACGTTGGCGGCGGCGTCGGCCACCTCCTTGTCCATCACCTGCTTGCACTTCGGCTGATACTTCTTGACCTTGCCGTAGCGGTCGGTGATCTGGGTGACGACCATGGGCTCGCAGTATTTGCCGCGGGCCGCGATGGCGGCGTAGGCGTTGGCGACGGTCACCGGGTCCATCTCGTTCGTGCCGAGCGTGAACGTGGAGAACTCCAGCAGCGCCAGGCCGTCGGCGCGCTTGATGCCCAGCGACTTGGCGGTCTTGATGGTGTCGCAGAGGCCGACCCGCTCCTCCAGCTTCATGAAGAAGGTGTTGACCGAGCCCCAGGTGCCCGTCTGCAGCGTCTTGAAGCCGCCCGACCCCTCGTCGTTGGTGACGGTGTGGGACGGGTCGCCGATGTTGTCGCCCTTGCAGTTCTTGAAGGTCGAGTAGAACGGCGCGCGGTAGCCGGCCCCCACCGAGAAGCCGTCGTTGACCTTCATGCCCTCCTTGAGGGCGGTGAGCAGGGTGAACGTCTTGAACGTCGAGCCCGGCTGGAAGCCGACGCCCCCGCCGTGCGCCGCGTCGGCCACCACGTTGTAGGACATCTCGTTCTTACGCTTGGAGTTGCCGTACTTGCGGCTGGCGGCCATCGCCTTGATCTGCCCGGTGCCGGGCTCCACCAGGGCCTCGGAGGCGACCGGGTGATCGGAGGCGAAGACGTGCTTCTTGATCGCGGCCTCGGCGGCCCTCTGCATCTTGGGGTCGAGCGTGGTCTTGATCGTGAGGCCGCCGCGGTTGAGGAGCTGGGCGCGCTGCTTCTTCGTCTTGGCGAAGACCGGGTTGCCGAGCACCTCCGCGCGCACGTACATGCAGTAGTACGGATAGTCGCTGGCCCCGCAACCACCGGGCAGCGCGGTGCCCTTGTAGCCCAGCTTCTCCTTCTTGGCCTCTTCGGCCTCCGCCGGCGTGATCTTATGGAGTTCGAGCATCCGGTTGAGCACCACGTTGCGCCGCTCGAGCAGCCGCTTCTGGTGGGCCTTGCCGAGGTTGGGGTCGGTCCTGTTGGGGTCCTGCACCGCGCCGGCCAAGGTGGCGGCCTGCGCCAGGCTGAGGTCGGCCGCGGGCACGCCGAAGAACCGCTTGGCCGCGGCCTCGATGCCGTTGGCCCCCGCCCCGAAGTAGGCGATGTTGAGGTACTTCTCAAGGATCTCGTCCTTGGTGTACTTCTTCTCGATCGCCATCGCGTAGCGCAGCTCGTTGAGCTTGCGGGCGTAGCTGGTCTCCAGGGCCTTGGCCTTCTCCTCCTCGGTGTCCGCGGAGTTGTACAGCACCTGCTTGACGTACTGCTGGGTGATGCTGGAGCCGCCCTGGGCGACGCCGCCCGCCGTGAAGTTCTTGGCCAGGGCGCGGATGGTGCCCTCGATGTCGATGGCGCCGTGCTCGTAGAAGCGGAAGTCCTCGATCGAGATGATGGCCGTCTTCATCACCTCGGACACGTCGGCCAGCGGGATGACCTCGCGGTACTCCTCGTAGAACTGGGCGATCTGGTTGCCCTTGGCGTCCAGGATCTCGGTCTTCTCCGCCAGCGGCGGCTCTTTCAGGTCCTCGGGCTTGAGGTTCAGGTCTTCTGACGCGGTGATGAACATCGCGCCGGCGCCGCCGATCGCCGGTAGCGCGATGGCCGCCGTCAGCACGCCCGCGGCGGCGGCCGCTCCCGCCAGTCGAAGGATGTTCGAACCACGGCTCATGTGATAGAACCTCCCTTTCACCGTAAGAACCGCTTCAAACCTTATAGGCACGGCGATTCAGCTGACTCCGTATAGGGGCGAATGCCGCAGTGGCGGACGTCACCCGGCAGACCAGGACGCCAGATCCGGTCAAGATACGGCACCGACCGCGGGTTTCCGGGAACCCCGGGAACTTGATGATCGTTTCAGGTACGGTCGCGAGCCGTACCTGAACGGAGAATATGCAGTGGTATTCAAAAGAATGCTGGGCGCCTTCGGCGTCGGAGCCCCCTCGGTGGACACCGTCCTCACCACGCCGCGGGTGCGGCCGGGTGGCACGCTGGCGGGGCAGGTGCGACTGAAGGGCGGCGAGTTCGACGCCGACATCGAGCACGTGACGCTGGGGCTGGTCGCCCGTGCCGAGGTGGAGCACGCGGAGGGCGAGCACAGCGGCGCGGCCGAGCTCTACCGGATGCGGGTCTCCGGCCCGTTCAAGCTCGCCAAGGGCGAGGACAAGGTCATCCCGTTCGAGACCCCCGTGTCGTGGGAGACGCCGATCAGCGAGGTGCAAGGGCAACCGCTGACCGGGATGGCGCTGGGTGTCCGCACCGAGCTGGCCATCGCCAAGGCCGTCGACAAGGGCGACCTGGACCCGATCTCGGTCGAGCCGCTGCCCTCGCAGGAGCGGGTGCTGGAGGCGTTCCTGGCGCTCGGCTTCACCTTCAAGTCGGCGGACCTGGAGGCGGGCCAGATCTACGGCGTCCGCCAGGAGCTGGCCTTCTACCAGGAGATCGAGTTCTACGGCCCGCCCGGACGGATCAAGGAGGCGGAGCTGACCTTCGTCACCGACGCCGACGGGATGGACATCGTCATCGAGGCGGACAAGCGGTCCGGGTACGGATCGAGTGACGCGATCGGCCGGTTCCGGGTCCGCCACGAGGAAGCGCTGCGGATGGACTGGGTCGCCGAGCTCGGCGACTGGCTGCGCAACCTGGAGCAGCACGGGCACGGCGGGCATCACGGCGGCCATCACGGCGAGCATCACCATCACGAGGAGCACCACCACCACGGCGGCGGCGGAATGGGCGGGGTGGGCGGCATGGTCGCGGCCGGCGCCCTGGGCGTGGCCGGCGGACTGGTCGCCGGCGAGATCATCGAAGAGGTGTTCGAGGGCGACGACGAGGGCGGGGACGGCGACTGGTAGCCGCCGTCCGCTTCGTCAGGCGTTGACCTGTTCGCCGTGCAGCAGCTCGGTGAACAGGTTCTCCCACATCGGCATCACGACGTCCGGCGCGTAGGCATGGGCGGCCGCGGCGGCCGCGGCGCCCATCTCCAGCCGCCGCCTCCGGTCGGACACGACCTCCTTGAGCGCGACGGCGAGCGCGTCGGGATCCCTCGGCGGTACCAGGATCCCGTCGACGCCGTCGGTCAGCACGTCACGCGGCCCGGTGGGACAGTCGAAGGCGACGATGGGCAGGGCGTGCGTCATGGCCTCGATCATCACCATCGGCAGCCCCTCGAACCGGGAGCTGAGCACGTAGACGGAGGAGGCGGCCAGCTCCTCGTCGAGGTGCTCGGTGCGGCCCATCAGCGCGATGTGGTCCTGCATGCCCAGCTCGTCGATCTTCGCGGACAGCTGGGCCTGCCTGGGGCCGGTGCCGAAGATGCGCAGCCGCCACTCCGGATGCTCCGCCACCACCTGGGCGAAGGCCGGGATGAGCAGGTCGAACCCCTTCTGGGGCACGAGCCGCCCGGCGGCGACCACGATCGGGTTGTCCTGCCTGGAGTGCTTCTGATCGACTTTGTGCACCGCGTTGGGAATCGGCACGATCTTGGACTTCGGCAGCAGCTCCTGGTATTCGAGCTGGTTGGTCCTGGTGAGCACGGCCACCGCGTCGAACCGGTCGTAGTAGCGGCCGATCTCCCGGCGGATGGTCTCCGGGTAGGCGTTCAGGTTCATGTGCTCCTGCGCCACCCGGATCACGCCCTTGCCGGCGCGGCGGGCCGAGATCAGGTTGAGCGCCGGCCGGGTGGTGACCAGGATGCCGTCATTCAGTCCGGCGACGTAGTCCATGACCGCCTTCTCCACCCGCTCGGTGAAGTAGTCGGCGGCGAACTCGCCCCGCGGCACCATCTTGCCCCGCACCCTGCGCCAGGCCTTGCGCCGCAGCGAGTCGGCCTGCCTGCCCTCGCGCTGGTCCACCAGCGTGCTGAGGCGGACGCTCGGATGGATGGCGAACTGCGGCTTGCCGCGCCGGCGCACCACACTGACGATCTCCACGTCGTGCCCGGCCCTGGCCATCGCGTTGGCCTGGTTGATCACCGTACGGATGGTGCCGCCCATGCCGTAGGCGTGCAGCATCAGGTAACGGATCTTCACGGCAGATACCCCCAGCTCCGGCTGATGGGCTTCAGCGACTCGGGGATCGACTCCGGGTCGGGGAGCTCACGGCCGGGCTGTACGGTGCCCGAACGGATCTTGTCTCGCCAGTCGCCCAGGCCCTTCTGGATGACCGTCTGCTCGCCGTACGAGAGCATCTGCGGCTCCCAGTCCAGGCCGAGGAACGCGCAGATCTCGCGGGTCACCCGCTCCGGATCGGCGCTGAGGTCTTCGTAGCGCACGGTCAGGCCGGGCAGCGCCGCCTTGGCCCGCTGTACGGCCTTCATGTAGCGCAGCGCGTCCAGCGCGGCCTCCTCCGGGGTGCGTTTGTCGGGGCTCGCCTCGTGCCAGGACGTCGCGATGGAGGCGGGGTGGCGCAGCAGGAAGACGAAGCGCGCGTCGGGCCAGCAGGTGGCGATGCGCTCGTGGGCGAAGGCGTTGGCGGGCGTCTTGTCCACGATGAACCGCTTGCCGCTGCGGTGCAGCTCCCGATGCAGCACCCGGTCCCAGAGAAGATGCTCAAGGTCGGCCTGGTTGTGACCGAGTGCCGCCATCGCCTTCTGTGCCAGGTTCGTGCCGAAGTCCACCCGCAGCCGCCGTACGTGAAGCTCGTGCGGGGCGTGCAGTGCCGAATGGGCGTTGAGTATCGCGCGCAGCAGGGTGGAGCCGGACCGCACCGGCGAGATGATGAAGACGGGTGCGGTCAGCAACCGGTCGGCCCGCGGGTCCGCGGGTGGCCGGACCTCGACGTCGCTCGGCTTGGCCGGGGTCGGCGCGGACGCCTTGACGATCCCCTGGTTCCCTACTCGGTGAATCTGGATTCCGGTGAACCTGACAAGCGCCTTGTTGATCTTACGCTGCCAGCTCATGCCGAGGGACACTACCCAGCGTTCCTGGTAGTTACCTGGCAGCCCAGGGCAGGTGGAGCAGGGTGCGGGAGGCGTCACGGTTTTGCGGCTTTCGAGGCGGATATCCTCGGGTGCATCGTGTCGCTGTACGGCCCGTCGCAAGACCCGTGGAGCCTCACGTCCTACCTGAGGAGCGGATCATCGTTGGCTGAGAGAAGCAATGACCCGGTCGTGGTGATCGGCCTCGGCCGGTTCGGCAGTTCACTGGCTCTCGAGCTCACCCGGCGCGGCACCGAGGTGCTGGCCATCGACAACCGGCCTAAGATCGTGCAGGGCCTCGCGGGGAACATCACCCACCTCGCCACCGCCGACGCCACCGACCTCGACGCGCTGCAGCAGCTCGGCGTGCCCGAGTTCTACCGGGCCGTGGTGGCGATCGGCGACCTCGAAGCCAGCATCCTGACCGCTTCGCTGCTGGTGGAGCTGGAGATCGACGACATCTGGGCCAAGGCGGTCAGCCAGCAGCACCGGCGCATCCTCAGCCGGGTCGGCGCCCATCACGTGGTGCTGCCCGAGCACGACATGGGGGAGCGCGTCGCCCACCTGGTGGGCGGGCGGCTGCTGGACTACATGGAGGTGGACGAGAACTTCGCGCTCATCAAGACCCGGCCGCCGAAGGAGTACGTCGGCCTCCCGCTGGGGGAGTCGGGGCTGCGGCGCAAGTACGGCGTCACGGTGGTGGCGGTCAAGAAGGAGAACGAGGAGTTCACCTACGCCACCGCCGACACCGAGCTGTCCTACGGCGACATCATCCTCGTCTCGGGCCGCACCGACCAGGTGGAACGCTTCGCCGACCTCAGCTGACCCGCCGACCTCGGCTGAGCCGCCTACCCTGGCTGAGCCCGCCGTCATCCGTCGGCCGTACGGCGTTCGCGTCGCCGTCACTCGCCGTTCCAAGCCGTCGATCTAGGGTTGCCCCTCGGAGCGCAGCCCCGCGACGGGAGGACCCCATGGCAGAGCGCCATCCCACCTCGGTGCCGTACCGGGCGGGCACGGACGGCTATCACACCTTCCGCATCCCGGCCGTCGTGGTGACGCGGGCGGGCACCGTGCTGGCCTTCGCGGAGGGACGGCACGGCTCGGCCGGCGACTCCGGCCACATCGACCTGGTGCTGAAGCGCTCGACCGACGGCGGCGGCACCTGGGGCGAGCTGCGGGTGGTCGCCGCGGAGCCACGCCAGGGCACCGTGGGCAACCCCGCACCGGTCGTGACCGCCGACGGCAGGATCATCCTGGTCTCGGTGCGGCAGGGCCCCGCGGCCACCGAGAAGAAGATCAGGCGCGGCGAGGTGGCCGCGGCCGACGGCCGCAGGGTGTACGTCCAGCACAGCGACGACGACGGGGTCACCTGGTCGGCGCCGCGCGAGATCACCGAGAGCGTGAAGCGGCCGGCCTGGCGCTGGTACGCGACCACCCCGGGACACGCCCTGCAGCTGCGCCACGGCTCGCACGCGGGCCGGATCGTGGTCCCCGCCAACCACTCCCTGCCGCCGGCCAAGGGCGACGACGGCACCGAGGGCCAGTACAACGGCGGCCACGCGCTGCTCAGCGACGACGGCGGCGAGAGCTGGCGGATCGGCTACGTCGACGACAACCCCGACGGGTACGTCAACGTCAACGAGACCACGGCCGCCGAGCTGCCCGACGGCCGCCTCTACCTCAACACCCGCACCGACTCCACCGCCCCCGGCACCCGGGCCGACGCCTACTCCCTGGACGGCGGACAGACCTTGGAGCTGCCCTTCCGCCCCCAGGCCGGACTCGTCTGCCCGGTGGTCGAAGGCAGCCTCCTGCACCGGGAGCCCGCCGGCCCGCTGCTGTTCTCGGCCCCCGCCGCCCCGGACGCCCGCGCCGTCCTGACCCTCCGGGCCAGCGACGACGACGGGCTCACCTGGCGTCCCGTGCACACGGTCTCCGGCCTGCCCGCCGCCTACTCGGACCTGACCGCGGTGGACGCGGGGACGATCGGGCTGCTGTACGAGACCGGCGACTTCGGGCCGTACGCCTCGATCGCCTTTCGCCGGATCGCGGCGGCGGAGCTCGCCTGAGCCGGTCACCGTGGTCGGGCTCGCCCGAAGCGGAGCTCGCCTGAGCCGGTCGTCGTGGTCGGGCTCGCTTGAAAGGGTGCGGGTGCGGCTCGGTCCCGCTGGTCGCAGGACCAGCCAGAGCGCGACGAGCACGTACGGCGCGGCGAGCACCGCCCGGCCGTGCGGTGTCCTTCAGCATGCGCAGGAGATGCCCGAGCGCGGGGCGGTCAGGTCATCGACAGGGCGCTGCTCGGCACCGGTGGCGGAGTCGTAGGTGTAGCCCTCGCGTGCCCAGTACTCGAAGCCGCCGAGCATCTCCTTGACCTGGTAGCCGAGTCGGGCGAAGGCCAGCGCCGCGCGGGTCGCGCCGTTGCAGCCGGGGCCCCAGCAGTAGGTGACCACGGTCTGGGCCGGGTCGATCAGCTGTGGTGCCAGGTCGGCGATCTGTGCGGTGGGGATGTGCAGGGCGCCGGGGATGTGGCCCTGGTCCCAGGCGGCATTGCTGCGGGTGTCGACCACCACAACGCTGGGTGCGCCGGATGCCAGATCGGCGTGGACGTCGGAGACGTCCGCCTCGAAGGCGAGGCGGGCGGCGTAGTGGGCGGCGGCCTCGGCCGGGGCGGCGGCGGGCACGCTCAGGACGGCGCCGGTGATCTCGGCGGAAGCGGTGGCAGACATGGGGTGCCTCATGTTCTTCGGGACGGGGTCCGGTGGACCGTGCCGGGTTTCCCCGGTCGGCGATGGCTCCATCCTCTGATTCCCCGGCCCGCCTCACGAGTGGCGCAAACGCCTCCGGTCATCAAGATTCCGCCAGCCGCGCCGGTCGTACGGGGTGACCGTCATGCGGGACGCGGGTGAACGTCTTGCGGTAGGCCGTCGGCGTCGTACGCATCTGACGGGTGAAGTGGTGCCGGTACGTCCCGGTGCTGTCGAAGCCGACCGCGGCGGCGACCTCGTCCACGGTGCCCTCGCCGGACTCGAGCAGCGGCAGGCTGGCAGCCACCCGCTGGGCGATGACCCAGCGCATGGGGCTCACGCCGTTGCGGCGGGTGAAGTGCCTCAAGTACGAGCGTTCCGACATGCACGCGGCCCGGGCCAGGGCGGGCACGGACAGCGGCGTGCGCAGATGACGCAGCGCCCAGTCCATGCTCTGCGTGACGCCGTCGTCCTCGTGGCCGATCTCTCCCACCGCCGCCTCGATGAACTGGGCCTGCCCGCCCTCGCGGTGCGGCGGAACGACGAAGCGCCGCGCCACCGCGTTGGCCACGGCCGCACCGTGATCGGCCCGGACCAGGTAGAGGCACAGGTCGATACCGGCCGCGCTGCCCGCGCTGGTGAGGACATCGCCGTTGTCGACGTACAGCACGTCGGGGTCGACCTCGATCCCGGGATGCCGTTCGGCAAGCGCGCGGGCGTAGCGCCAGTGGGTAGTGGCGCCCCGGCCGTCCAGCAGGCCGGTCGCGGCCAGCGCAAACGCCCCCGAGCAGATCGATACCAGGCGCGCCCCCCTCGCGTGGGCCCGCAGCAGCGCTTCCACCAGGGCGGGCGAGACCTCCGCCCCGGCCTTGGCCACCCCCGGCACGATCACCGTGTCCGCCGCGGTCAGCGCATCGAGCCCGTGCTCGGCGCGCAAGGTGAACCCGCCGACCGCCCGCAGATCCCGGCCGGGTTCCTCGGCGCACACCCGCAGCTCGTACCACGGCAGGTCTCCGAACTCGGGCCGGGACAGGCCGAAGACCTCCACCACCACGCCCAATTCGAAGGGCGCCATTCCATCGAAGGCCAGTACAGCCACCACATGGGTCTTCGCCATGGCTGGATCTTAACCATCACCAATATCCAGCCATGGTGGGCGCGGGCGGCCTTCCGCCGGATCGCGGCGGCGGAGCTCGCCTGAGTCAGTCGTCGTGGTCGGGGTCGTACGTGGTGGGCTCGGCCGGCAGGGTGTAGCGCTGCTCGATGAGCTCGGCCACCTGGCGGAGGCTGTCGTCCGGCTCATCCCGCTCCACCGCCGCGACCTCGTCGGCCAACTCGTCGTCACCCAGCTTGTCGCGGATCCAAGAGGAGTAGTCGCCCTGCCTGAGGTGGTGGGTCCAGGTGCCGTCGTCCACCCCTTCGGCGAGCTCGACGAACGTGTGCAGGTTGCGCGCACGCAGGCGCAGCCGCTCCTCGGGGCCGGTGAAGTAGAAGCTTTTGTCCTTCGACATGGTGCCGGCCGCGTACTTGCGGCGGTGCCTGGTGCGCTGTTGGCGAGCGGGCGCGATCCGCATCCGCTGGGCGGTGTCCGCGGCGGTCCGCCACAGGACGATCCCGTCGCCGTCGCCCTCGATGTCCGGAGCCGAGCGGCCGAGCGCGCCGGCGAAGGCCGACAGCGTGGAGCCCGGCTCCGGCCCGACCGCGATCACGCTGTCCACCAGGGTGAGCGCGGCGGGGCTCAGCGCCTCGGGATGCACGGTGATCATCAGCATCGAGCCGACCTCGCCCACGTCCTTGATCGGCACCTCCTGCAGCTCGGCCGGCATCAGATGGTGCGCCTCGTCCACCACGACCCAGTGCGGATGCCCCAGCCTGGCGCGCAGCGCGGTCAGCCGGGGCAGCAACTCGGTGAAGAACGCGGGCCGGTCCCGCAGCGGCAGCCCGATCATGTTCACCACCGCGCTGCGCTCCGGCGACTCCAGCAGCCGCAGCACCTCTTCCACGCTGGGCGGCCGGTCCGGCTCGCCGAGCACGGCCACGTCGGGGAACTCCGCGTAGTCGCCCTCCGGGTCGATCACCACGCACTGGTAGTCGTCCTCGACGAGTCGCTCGATCAGCGCCGTGGTGGCCGTGGACTTGCCGCTGCCCGACGGCCCCGCCACCACCAGGCCGGTCCCGTACGGCGAGAGCCGCACCTCCTCGTCGCCCTGCTTGTTCTCGTGACCGACCAGCACGTCATGGCGCGCCACCACGACCTCGTCGAGCTCACCCGACAGCAGCAGCGAGGCGAGCTGCTCGACCCCCTTGCCCGCGTCGTGGTCCAGCGGCAGGTCGCACTGCCGCCGCAGGGCCGGCACCGCGTTGGCGACCGCGGCCCCGCACTCGGCGGCGGTGAGGAAGGCGTGGTCGTTCTCCGCGTCACCGACCGCCACCACGTTGTGGCGGGACATCTGCAGCCGGACCAGCGCGGCGGCCAGCCCTGAGGCCTTGTTCACGCCCGGCGGCAGCACCATCACGGCGCCCTTGTTGCGGACTACCTGCAGCTCCAGCCCCAGCTCCCGGATCGCCTCGTGCACCTGCGCGTCGTACGGCTCCCGGGTGGCGACCACGACGGCGCCGACGCCGAGCGGGGTCGCCCCCTGAGCGCGTAGCCGCTCGACGAGCTCGGCCGGCGGGGCGTCGGCGAGCGGGTCCCTGCTGCGCTGCCCGGGGTCGTAGAGCAGCCCGCCGTTCTCGGCCACGACCAGGTCGAACAGGTCGGTGTGCGGGAAGACCGTCAGCAGGTCGTCGAGCTCCCGCCCGGTGACGAGGAGCAGCTTCCTGCCCGAGCGGGAGACTCGTTCGAGGGTCTTGACGGTGTGCTCGTCGACCTGGCCCAGGGTGGCCAGCGTGTCGTCGTAGTCACAGGCGAGCACGTGATATCTCATGGGCGGCCCGTACCCGAGGAACGTCGTGGTTCACGTCCCGCTCTTCGCGGGTGCGGGCCTTCGACGATCGACCTGGTCACGCCGTCGCAAAACCAGCCAGAGCGCGACGAGCACGTACGGCGCGGCGAGCACGGCGAAGCCCACGCCGTGGCCGGTCATCGACGAGACGGTGCCGTACCCGGCGTAGACGAACAGCGTGACCACGTTCGTGCCGAGGCCGGCCACCGAGGTCACCGTGGCGCGGCTCGGGCCCGTGATGCCGTCCTGCAGCCGGGCGTCGGCCACCACGCCGGACATCTGGAACAGCCCGAACGCCACCGCGATCGGCACGATCCCCGCCGGATGCCCGCTCAGCGCGCCGCCCGCCATGGCCAGCGCGGCCGCCACCAGCGTCACGGCCAGCCCGCGCTCCGTCAGCCGTCGCGCGGCCCCCGCCAGCAGCCCGCCGCCGGTGGCGCCGATCCACACGATGAGCACCAGCACTGGAATGCCGGTGGCGGCCACCCCCGCCTCCGTGCCGAGGAAGGGGACGTACTCTTCCAGAGCGCCCCAGATCGCCGTCACGACGGCGAGCAGGATCACGGCGCGCAGCACCCGCCGGTCCCCTCGCGCCTCGGCCAGCCCCGCCCTCATGGTCGCCCAGTAGCCGAGCTCATCCTCGGCGGTCGCGGTGGCGCGGTGTTCGCGGAAGGCCAGGGCAGTGGCCGAGCAGAGGAGGCAGGCCAGGACGCTGGCCGCGCCGACCGCGAGATAGCCGCCGGCGGCGAAGACCGGGATGGCCAGGGCGATGGCCAGCGCGTTCGCGACCAGCCCGACCGACGAGGCCCGGCCCATCACCTGGGCGTACCGCCCGGCCTGGCCGTGCCGGTCGAGGCTCTCGTACACCAGGGCTTCCATGGCGCCCGAGACGAGCGCGCCGCACGCGCCCCAGAGCACGAAGCCGACGGCGAAGGCCCAGTAGGACGGGAAGATCACCCACAGCGCGAAGCCCGTCGCGGCGAGCAGCTGACCCAGGCAGAGCAGCAGCCGCCTGGAGACGGTGTCCGCCCACGCGCCGGAGGGCACCTCCAGCACCATGCCGGTGACGGACCAGATGACGAACAGCGAGGTGATCTCGGCGACGGACAGCCCGGTGTCGGTGAACAGCAGCGCGTACACCGGGTAGAGCAGGACGAACTCATCGAGGAACGTGTAGACGTACAGCGTGCCGGCCAGCCGGTCCGCGGGCGCGCTGAAGACACGGGTGAGCGAGGACATGCGTGAGGCCTTCCGAAGGGAGGATCAGGGACTCCGAGCGCCTGTCGCCTCGGAGGCCCGCGTGCCCCGCGTCGGCCTCTGGTGATGCATCAATGTCGCCAGGTCATGTCTGCGATGGTAATCGAGCCGCCGCTCCGGCGCCTGTGCTTAAAAAGCGCGGCCCGCGCTCATGAGGGCAGGCGCAGCTCGGCGAAGACCCCTCGATGGTCGGTGCCCGGCACGTCCAGCACCTCGACGGCGCGCACGCCGGCCCGCCGGTCGGCCAGGACGTGGTCGATGGTGATGAACGGCGGCATGACGCGCACGTTCGGCCAGGTCGGGGTCAGCGCCTGGCCCACCTGGCGGGCGGCGTCGTGATAGCCCTTGGCCAGCAGGTCGCGCATGGCCCGGTGGTCGAGACTGGCGTTGAAGTCGCCGGCCAGCACCCGGATCGGGCCCGTCGTGGGCGGCGGGAGGGCGGCCAGTGAAGCGTTCCATTCCTCGACCATCCTGCCCAGCGGCGGGTTGGGGTGGACGGCGACCACCTCCACCTTGACCCCGGACGGCAGCGACACCTCGGCGGCCGGCATGTTGTGCCCGATGGGCGTGAAGAGGCCGTGCAGTTCCCTGAGCGGGTGCCTGCCGTACAGGCCGCTGCCGGAAGCGCCGCGCTCGTCGAGCAGCACGCGGTGCGGCAGCAGCGCGGGCAGCCCGGCCGCGTCCAGCGCGGCGACCTGCGCGTAGTTGAGCTCCAGCGCGCTGAACACGTCCGGCTGCAGCCGCCGCACCAGCTCGACCACGGCCCGCGCGTCCGCGCGCCCGAACAGGTTGATGGTCAGCACCTTGAACGACGTGCCGCCGGTGGCCGGCTCGCCCGCCGCGAACGCCCTGGGCAGCACGGTGGCCGCCAGCGTCACGCAGGCCGCCAGGGCGACGATCGCGGCCCGGCGGTCGCGCCTGATCAGCGCGACGGCGACCAGCAACGCCGGCACGGGGCTGTACGGGGTGAGCGTCATCAACTGGGTGAGGAACGATCCACTCTCGGCCCCGGTGACCCGGACGACCGCCCAGCCCACCAGGAAGACGACGATCAGCCAGGACAGCCAGTGCCTGCGGCGTCGTGGCGCGACCTTCCCGCCGTCCGCCTCCTGACCAGCCTCGACCGTGATGCTCACGCGTGCCGCCGTTCGGTTCGATCCTGACCTTGCTCCTTGGAGCGTAGACGCAGCCCGGATGAACGACGTCACCGGAGTCCGCACGGTTGCCGTCATCGGCTCGTAAGGTTTCCGCGCGGGGCGCTCGCCTAGGCTGACCGGCGTGATCAGACCTGGTATCGCCGCGCTGGCCGTGTCGCTGCTCGTGGCCGCTTGCGGCACCGGCACACCGAGCGCCGAGCCTGACAGGGCGGCGTCCCCCACCGCACCGAGCGCCGAGGTCGACGGCGCCGCGACGCCCGGCGCACCGAGCACCGAGACCGGCAGCGCGGCGCCTGCCGGTACCTCCACCTCGGCCGCCCCGGAGCCGACGGCGGCCTCCCCGCGACCCGCGACCACGCCCGCCGCGTTGAAGTTCAGCGCGCGGACGCTGGACGGGCGTCCGTTCGACGGCGGCACGCTGGCGGGCAAGCCGGTCGTCTTCTGGTTCTGGGCGCCGTGGTGCTCGAAGTGCCGTTCGGACGCCCCCGCCGTCAAGGCGGCCGTCGGCAAGCATCAGGACGTGCGGTTCGTCGGCGTCGCCGGGCTCGACACCGAGCCCGCGATGAAGGAGTTCGTGCGGAGCACCGGCACCGGCGGTTTCGTCCACCTGTCGGACAGGAAGGGTGCGGTCTGGACCAAGCTGGGCGTCACCCAGCAGTCGGTGTTCGTCTTCATGAAAGCGGACGGCAGCACCGAGAAGGTCACCGGCCCGCTCGGCGCCGACGGCCTCGCGGCGCGGATCGCGAAGATCCAGGCGGGTTGATCGTGTCGGACCTGCCGATCGTGCTGGCCCTCACCGCGGGGACGGTGGCGGCGTTCAACCCCTGCGGGTTCGCCATGCTGCCCGCCTACCTCGCCATGCTGGTCGCCGGTCCGCCCGCCGGTCCGTCCGCCGGTCCGCCCGCCGGTCCGCCCGCCGGTCCGCTCGCCGGTCCGTCCGACAGTGCGCCGGCGACCACGTGGTGGCGAGGGCCGGTGGGCCGGGCCGTGCTGCTGTCCGCTTCGATGACGGCCGGCTTCGTCACCGTGTTCGGCCTGTTCGGACTGGTCGTCACCCCACTCGCGGTGTCGATCGGGAGCTACCTGCCGTGGGTCACGATCGTGATCGGCCTCGCCCTGACCGGGCTGGGCGGCTGGCTGCTGGCGAACCGGACGCTGCTGGTGCGGGTGCCCAAGCTCGCCACCGGCCGCCCGGCCATGTCCGTGTCCGCCCTGTACGGGTATGGCCTGACGTACGCGGTCGCCTCGCTGTCGTGCACGATCGGCCCGTTCCTGGCCGTGATCTCGGCCTCCCTGTCAGGCTCGGGGCTGCTCGGCGGGCTGGCGGTCTTCGTCGCGTACGCGCTCGGCATGGGCCTGGTGGTGACGGTGCTGTCGCTGGCCGTGGCGCTGGCACGTGTGACGGCCGTGACCAAACTGCGGCGGGTGCTGCCGCACGTCTCCCGGCTCAGCGGGGCGCTGCTCGTCGCGGCCGGCTTGTACGTCGCCTACTACGGCTGGTACGAGGTGCGCGTCTTCGACGGCGGTGACACCGCCGATCCCCTGGTGTCGGCGGTGACCGCGGCGCAGGGCGCCGTCTCCGGCCGGCTGGAGGCGTTCGGCCCCGGTGGGATCGCGCTCGTGCTCGCCGTGCTGCTGGCCGTGCTGCTGCTGAACGGGCGGCGGCGGGCCCGAGCGGGCCGGGAGCGCGATTGACGACTCGGCTGCACGGGTGGGTAGGGGGCCCGGGTGAGAGTGGTGGCGCTGTCGGACACGCATGCCCCCCGGTACTGGAAGTCCTGTCCGCCTCGGGTGGCCGAGCAGCTCAGGGGCGCCGACGTCATTCTGCACGCCGGTGACGTGTGCGTGGCGTCCGTGCTCGGCGAGTTGGCCGAGTACGCGCCGGTCCAGGTGGTCAAGGGCAACAACGACGGGCCGGACGTGGTGGCGCCCGAGACCTTGGAGCTGACCCTGGACGGCCTGCGGGTGGCGATGATCCACGACAGCGGCCAGGCCAAGGGCAGGCCGGCCCGGATGCGCCGCCGCTTCCCCGAGGCGGACCTGGTGGTGTTCGGGCATTCGCACATCCCGCTGGACGAGTCAGCCGAGGGGTTGCGCATCTTCAATCCGGGCTCGCCGACCGACCGCCGCCGTCAGCCGCACGGCACCGTGGGGGTGCTGACCATCGAGCGCGGCGTGCTCGTCGAGGCCAGGATTGTCCCCGTGACCTGAGTGGTTCATGGGCGATCGTCCGGGTAGGTCACGAAGAGTAATCATTCGGACACGATCTGGCAGGCGCAAAATGGATCATGTACGGCGGATCGCGCAGGCCGTGCTGTACGAACGCCATCTGCCCTGGCCGCCGGACCGGCACCCGTGGGCGCCCGGGGGCCTCCACCCTCCGGCCGCCGGCGGCGCGCACGCCGGCGGTCCATGGCAGATGCAGACCCAGTGCCTGGTCGAGGCCGGTCCGGCCGACACCGTGGACGTGCACGTACGTTTCCTGCACGTCATCACCCGGGAGGTGGCCCGGGCCCGCGGCGGCGAGCTGGAGCCGGTGGCGGAGCTGAGCGTCGACGGCACCCGGCACCGCGCGGGCCAGGAGGCGCGGGAGCGTGAGGAGGCGGTGTCAGGGCTGGAGCTCGGCCGGCTGGCCGGCGCGCCGCGGGTGATGGAGATCGACGTACCGGCGGA
Source organism: Nonomuraea glycinis (assembly GCF_035920485.1). GTDB lineage: Bacteria > Actinomycetota > Actinomycetes > Streptosporangiales > Streptosporangiaceae > Nonomuraea > Nonomuraea glycinis. The sequence goes on along the minus strand of NZ_CP109166.1, from coordinate 2,530,006 downwards.
CCAGGAGGCCATGTGGCTGATCGGCGCGGACGGCCCGGCCGGGGCCGTACTGCGCGGCTGGGAGGAGCTGCGCGGCCGGGTCGAGGTCCGCGCCGAGCCGCTGCGGGCCCGGCTCTTCCGGCTCACCGTCCGGGTGGCGAACACCACCGCGTGCCGGGGTGCGGCGCGGGCGGAGGTGTGGAAGCACACGCTGGTCTCCGCGCACAGCGTGGTGCACACCCGTGGCGGGCGGTTCGTCTCGCTTCTGGACCCGCCTGAGAAGCTGCGCCCGCTGGCGGAGGGCTGCCGCAACATCGGCACCTGGCCGGTGCTGGTCGGGCGGGCGGGCGAGCGGCACACCATGCTGTCGGCGCCGATCGTCCTGCACGACCACCTGGACGTCTCGCCCCGGCAGCCCGTGTGAGCGTCACCGGGGCGCCCGCTCCGCCGCGATGATCAGCACCACCCCCAGGGCCGCCAGCGCCAGGTTCGCGAAGAGTTCGTGGCCGGTCAGGAGGTCCACCCTCGGGATGATCACCCGGTTGAAGAAGTTCAGGACGATCCCCATGACGGGCTGGACGAACACACGGTCGATGGCTCCGCTGAACCCCTGGAGAGCCAGGACCAAGCCTGCGAACTGGATGGCTTTGCGCATGACCGAAACGCTAGGCGGCGGGGTCCTGATCCGGATCGGACCTGCGTAGGCGGTCGAGTGACGAAAGTATGCGGTCAGGGCTCGATCTCTTCGCGCCGGTGCGACATGTGCGGGTGATGCAGGTCGAAGGCCGGCCGTTCGGACCGGATCGTCGGCATGAAGGAGAAGTTGTGCCGGGGCGGCGGGCAGGAGGTCGCCCATTCGAGCGATCCGCCGAATCCCCACGGGTCGTCCACCGTCACCTTGGGCGCCTTCCTGGCCGTCCTCCACACGTTGTAGAGGAACGGCAGCGTGGAGGCGCCGAGCAGGAACGCCCCCACGGACGAGATCTGGTTGAGCGTGGTGAAGCCGTCGATGACGCTGTAGTCGGCGTAGCGGCGGGGGAAGCCCAGCATGCCGAGCCAGTGCTGGATCAGGAACGTGGTGTGGAAGCCGATGAACAGCATCCAGAAGTGGATCTTGCCCAGGCGGTCGTCGAGCATTCGGCCGGTCATCTTCGGCCACCAGAAGTAGAAGCCGGCGAACATCGCGAACACCACGGTCCCGAACACGACGTAGTGGAAGTGCGCCACCACGAAGTAGGAGTCGTGGACGTGGAAGTCCAGCGGCGGCGAGCCGAGGATCACCCCGGTCAGCCCGCCCAGCAGGAACGTGATGAGGAAGCCGATCGCGAACATCATCGGCGACTCGAACGACAGGTGCCCGCGCCACATCGTGCCGACCCAGTTGAAGAACTTCACCCCTGTGGGCACCGCGATGAGGAACGTCATGAACGAGAAGAACGGCAGCAGCACCTGCCCGGTGGGGAACATGTGGTGCGCCCAGACGGTCATCGACAGCCCGGCGATCGCGATCGTGGCCCCCACCAGGCCGATGTAGCCGAAGATCGGTTTACGGCTGAAGACCGGGAACACCTCGGTGACGATCCCGAAGAACGGCAGCGCGATGATGTAGACCTCGGGGTGGCCGAAGAACCAGAACAGGTGCTGCCACAGCATCGGCCCGCCGTTGGTGGCGTCGAAGACATGGGTGCCGAACTTGCGGTCGGCCATCAGCGCCAGCAGCGCGGCGGCCAGCACCGGAAAGGCCATCAGCACGAGCATGCTGGTCAGCAGCACGTTCCAGGTGAAGATCGGCATCCGGAACATGGTCATGCCGGGCGCCCGCATGCACACGATCGTGGTGAAGAAGTTGACCGAGCCCAGGATGGTGCCCAGCCCGGACAGCACCAGTCCCATGATCCACAGGTCGCCGCCCACCTGCGGGCTGTAGGTGGAGTGGGACAGCGGGGTGTAGGCGGTCCAGCCGTAGTCGGCGGCGCCGCCGCTGACGAAGAACCCGCTCACCGCCATCAGCCCGCCGAACAGGAACAGCCAGTAGCTGACCATGTTGAGCCGGGGGAAGGCGACGTCGGGCGAGCCGATCTGCAAGGGCATGATCACGTTGGCGAACCCGGCGAACAGCGGTGTCGCGAACAGCAGCAGCATGACCGCGCCGTGCATGGTGAACAGCTGGTTGTACTGCTGCGGGTTGACCAGCTGCATGCCCGGCTGCCACAGCTCCGCCCGGATGACCATGGCCATCAGCCCGGCCACGAGGAAGAACGAGAAGGAGGTGATCAGATAGAGGTAGCCGATGACCTTGTGATCGGTGGACGTCAGCCAGTTGACGATCACCGTTCCGGTCCGGTCGCTGCGGGCCGGAGCCACCGGCGAGGTCGGCTGCTCGCGGTCCGACGGCTTCTTGATCGTCACGTGGTTCCCTCTCGTACGCCAGACGTACGCGCATGATTACCCACAGTCATCTCTGCGTACGCCCATGACTCGTCCGCTGATCAGTTGTGCCTATCCGCCCCGAATCCGGGCACAGAAGGTTTTCCCCTCGACCCCTTTTGGAGGACCGGTGAGTACTGCGCAGAGCGCGAGAGCCGCGGCGCGGCGGGCGGCCGACCACCCGATGCTCGACCGGCTGGCCCGCGTAGGACTGGCCTGCCGAGGCGTGCTGTACGCGCTGATCGGCGTGCTGGCGATCCAGATCGCCCTCGGCGGCGGCGCGGGGGAGCAGGCGGACAAGGGCGGCGCGATCACCACGGTGGCCGAGCTGCCGTTCGGGGCCGTGCTGCTGTGGGTGATGGTCGCGGGCTTCGCCGCGCTGGCGTTGTGGCAGGCCTCCGAGGCGATCTTCAGCCACCAGGAGGTCTTCGACCGGGTCGAGGCGGCCGCCAGGTCCGTCGTGTACGTGCTGATCTTCAGCACGTTGCTGACCGTGCTGCTGGCCGGCCGGGCCGCCTCCGAGGACGAGAAGTCCCAGGACATCACCGGCAAGCTGCTCGACCTGCCCGCCGGGCAGTGGATCGTGGGCGCGGTCGGCCTGGGCGTCATCGCGCTGGGCGTCTACTGGGTGTGGCAGGGCGTCGCCAAGAAGTTCCGCGAGGAGCTCAACCTCGGGCAGATGTCCGCGCGGGCCCGCTCGGTGATGGAGAAGCTCGGCCTGGCCGGCTATGCGGCCCGGGGCGCCATCGCGGGCCTCGCCGGGATCTTCGTCGTCCAGGCGGCGATCACGCACGACAAGGACAAGGCCGGTGGCATCGACGCGACGCTGCACGCGTTCGCCGAGACCCCGGCGGGCCCGTGGCTGCTGGTGGCGGTGGCGGTGGGGCTGATGCTGTTCGCCGGCTACTGCTTCGGCGAGTCCCGCTGGCGCCGCACCTAGGCCGTCAGGAACTCTGCGACGTTCTCCTTGGTCGCCACCTTCACCGGCACGGCCATCGTCTTGTCCAGGGTCGCGCCGCCGGCCGCCTTCACCGCCGCGTCCACGGCCTGCTGACCGAGCAGCCTGGGCTGCTGGGCGATGGAGGCGGCCAGGGTGCCGTTCTGGATCGCGGTCAGGCCGTCCGGGGTGCCGTCGAAGCCGACCACCTTGACCTGCTGCCCCGCCCGGTCGCCGAGCGCCTTGATCGCGCCGAGCGCCATCTCGTCGTTCTCGGCGAAGACGCCGGTGACGTCCGGGTGGGACTGCAGCAGGTTCGTCATCACGTCCAGGCCCTTGGTGCGGTCGAAGTCGGCCGGCTGCCTGGCCACCACCTTGATGTTCGGGAAGGCCTTGATGCCCTGCTCGAAGCCCTGACCACGGTCGCGGGACGCCGAGGTGCCCGGCGTGCCCTGCAGGACGATGACCTGGCCCTTGTCGCCCAGCTGCACGGCCAGCTCCTCGGCGGCCAGTTTGCCGCCGGCGACGTTGTCGGAGGCCACGGTCTGGGCCACCTGGGCGCCGGTGACGCCACGGTCGGCGGCGATCACCGGGATGCCGGCACGGTCCGCCAGGGTGACGGCCGGCGCCGCCGCGTTGGAGTCGACCGGGTTGATGATGATCGCTTTCATGCCCTGGCTGGTGAAGTTCTGCACCTGGTTCACCTGCTGGGAGGCGTCGTTCTGGGCGTCGGTGACGGTGAGCGCCGCGCCGAGCTTGGCGGCCTGCGCCTGCGCCCCGTCGCGCAACTGCACGAAGAACGGGTTGTTCAGCGTCGACACCGACATCCCGATCTTCACGCCTGCCTGCTCCCCGCCGCCGGACGAGCCACCGTCCGAGCCGCACCCGGCCAGGCCCAGCGCCAGCGCCACTCCTGCCACGACGATCGCGGGCGTCCGCATGATGATCATCCCCCTTCTAGTACGTTCCCCTGCGGCGCAGGGTGTCGACCAGGACCGCCAGCGCGATCACCGCGCCGATCACGACCTGCTGCCAGAAAGCCGATACGGAGAGCAGGTTGAGCCCGTTGCGCAGCACGGCCAGGATGAGCGCGCCGACGAACGTGCCGAGCGCCTTGCCCTTGCCGCCCGACAGGCTCGCGCCGCCGATCACCACGGCCGCGATCGCGTCGAGCTCGTAGCCCGCGGCGGCTTGCGGCTGGGCGGAGGCCAGGCGGCTGGCCAGCACGATGCCGGCGACCGCAGCGAAGGCGCCCGACAGCCCGTAGGTGATGAGCAGTTGCCGGTCGACCTTGATGCCGGACAGCCGGGCCGCCTCCTCGTTGCCGCCGATCGCGTACATGGCGCGACCCGCGTACGTGCGGTTGAGTATCACCGCGGCGATGACGCCCATCACCACCATCACGATCACCGGGATCGGCAGGTAGCGGCCGAGGTTGCCGCCCAGGGCGGACACGGCTTCCGGCATCGCGATCGGGCTGCCCTGCGAGATGACCAGCGCCAGGCCGCGGGCGATGCCGAGCATGGCCAGCGTGGCGATGAACGGCGGCAGCTTCCCGTACGCGATGAGCGAGGCGTTGACCAGCCCGGCCACCACGCCGACCGCCAGCGACACCACCACGGCCACCGGCCAGGCCACCCCCGCGTCCGTGGCCGTCCAGGCCAGGGTGATCGCCGAGAGCGCCGCGACCGAGCCGACCGACAGGTCGATGCCGCCGGTGACGATGACGAACGTCGAGCCGAAGGCGAGGATCGCGGTGACGGCCGCCTGCACCCCCACGTTGAGCAGGTTGGTCAGGCTGAGGAAGTCCGACGACAGCAGCGACAGCGCCACCACCAGCACGACGAGCGCGGCGACCGCGCCGTTCTCGGCGAGCCAGGCGGCCGCCGGGGAGCGGCGGGCGAGCACGTTACCGGGCACGACTGCCCTCCACTTCGGTGACCGCCAGCGCCATCACGTCGTCCTGCGTGGCCTCGCCCGCGGCCAGCTCGCCGACGAGCCGGCCGCGCGCCATGACCAGGATCCGGTCGCTCATCCCGAGGATCTCCGGCAGATCGCTGGAGATCATCAGCACCGCGCGCCCGGAGTCGGTGAGCTCGTTGACGAGCTGGTAGATCTCGACCTTCGCCCCCACGTCGATGCCGCGGGTCGGCTCGTCGAGAATGAGCACGTGCGCGTCGGCGACCAGCCACTTGCCGATGACCACCTTCTGCTGGTTGCCGCCGGACAGGGTGCGGACCTCCTGGTTCAGACCGGTCATCCGGATGGCGAGCTGGTCGGCCACCTTCGCCGCCGCCGTGCGCTGCCCCCTGCGGTCCACGAAACCGGCGCGGGTGGCGTCGCGCAGGGTGACCAGGCCCAGGTTCTCGCCGATGTCGGCGGTCAGCACCAGGCCCTGCCCCTTGCGGTCCTCCGGCACCAGCCCGAGCCCCGACTCCATGGCGGCGTGCACGTCGTGCGGCGGCAGCCGACGCCCCCGTACGGTGACCTCACCCGAGTCGTAGCGGTCGGCGCCGAAGACCGCCCTGGCCACCTCGGTGCGGCCCGCGCCCACCAGCCCGGAGATGCCCACCACCTCACCGGCGCGCACCTCGAACGAGACGTCGTCGAACGCGCCCCGGCGGCTCAGCCCGGTCACCTTGAGCAGGGGCTCGCCCAGCTCGGCCGGGCGGCGCGGGAACTGCTGGTCGATCGGGCGGCCGACCATGAGCCGTACCAGCTCGTCCTGGGCGGTGTCGGCCGGCACCTCGGCCACCGAACGGCCGTCGCGCAGCACCGTCACCCGGTCGCCGATCGCGGCGATCTCCTCCAGGTGATGGGTGATGAACGCGACCGCCACGCCCTCGTCCCGGAGCTGCCGGACGAGGACGAAGAGCTTGTCGACCTCGCTGGTGGTGAGCACCGCCGTCGGCTCGTCCATGATCAGCACCCGGGCGTTCAGCGCCAGCGCCTTGGCGATCTCCACCATCTGCATCCGGGCGATGCCCAGCCTGGCGACCGGAGTGCGCGGATCGACGTCCACCTCCACCCGGGCCAGGAGCTCTCGCGCCTGCCGGACCATGGCGCCCTTGTCGATCAGCCCGAACCTGCGCGGCGGCCGGCCCAGCGACAGGTTCTCCGCCACGCTCAGCTCGGGCACCAGGTTGAACTCCTGGTAAATGGTGGAGATGCCGAGCCGCTGGGCGTCCCCGGCCGTGCGGATGTCCACCTGGCGGCCGTCCATCAGCACCCGGCCCTCGTCAGGGCGGTAGGCGCCGGACAGCATCTTGATCAGCGTGCTCTTGCCCGCGCCGTTCTCACCCAGCAGTACGTGCACCTCGCCGGGACGCAGGCTCAGATCCACCCCGTCCAGGGCCTGTACGCCGGGGAAGCCCTTGCGCAGGCCCTCGGCCCGGAGTATCGGCTCGCTCACCCCCGTGGTCCTTTCCGGCCGCACGACCGGCGAATCATCAAAGGCGCAGGTAGAACGACCGGAGGTCACCTGCCCGCGTACGCACGGCCCGCACCTCCGCCCCGATCCGTCAGGCTCGCGAGGGCTCCGCCGGGGCGGTGTCACGGTCGCGGAAGGCGGTGCGGGCGAGGGCGGCCAGGCTCAGCACGATGACGGCGCTCACCACCCCGACCACGTTCAGCCCGGTGGTGAAAGCCGCATGCGCCGACTCCAGCAGCACGGCCCCGGAGCCTTCGGGCAGTTCCGTGGCGGTGGCCAAGGCGGCGGGCAGGGTGTCACGGGCAGCGGCGGCGGCCTCGCCGGGCACCCCGTCCGGCACGGTGACGAGCGCCCGGTAGACGGCCGTGCCGACGCTGCCCAGCAGCCCGACCCCCAGCGCGACGCCGAGCTCGCCGCTGGTCTCCGACAGGGCCGACGCCGCGCCGGCCTTCTCCGGCGGCGCCGAGCCCATGACCAGGTCGGTGCCCAGCACCATCATGGGCGCGACGCCGAAGAAGGCCATCGCCATGCCCGCGACCGCCAGGAGCGGCGAGCCGTCCACCAGGGCGAGCAGCAGATAGCCGACGGCCGCGAGCGCCAGCCCGGCTCCGATGAGGCGTCCCATCGGCATCCGGCCGGCCAGCTTCGGCGCGAGCAGCGAGCCGGCGATCGTCAGCAGCGTGGCCGGCAGCAGCCAGACCCCGGCCTCCAGCGCGGACAGCCCGGCGACGAGCTGCAGGTACTGGGCGACCATCATGAACCCGCCACCGGTGGTGACCAACGCCAGCAGCATGATCACCAGTGCCGCAGTGAACCCGCGCTGGCCGAACAGCCGCAGGTCCACCAGCGGCACGGCCAGCGTGCGCTGGCGCCGGACGAACCAGACGCCGAACAGCGCGCCGGCCACCAGGGCGGCCAGTGCCAAGGGCGCCGGGCCGTCCTTGGCCAGCTCCTTGAGCCCGTAGACGACGGGCAGCAGCGCGGCCAGCGACAGGGCCACGCTGACCACGTCGATGCCGCCCGGCTGGGGATCGCGCTGCTCGGGAAGCAGCAGCGGGGCGGCGACGAGCAGCAGCGCCATCACCGGCACCCCGATGAGGAACGCCGACCCCCACCAGAAGCGCTCCAGCAGCACGCCGCCGACCAGCGGGCCGATCGCGCTGCCACCCATGAAGGAGGTCATCCACACGCCCACGGCCATCGCCCGCTGCCGTGGATCCTTGAACATGGTGCCGAGCAGCGCCAGCGTCGAGGGCATCAGCGTCGCCCCCGCCACGCCGAGCAGTGCCCTGGAGGCGATCAACATGGCCGGTCCGGTGGAGTACGCCGCCAGCGCCGACGCCAGCCCGAAGGCGGCGGCGCCGATCATCAGCAGGCGGCGCCGGCCGATCCGGTCGCCCACCCATCCCATGGTCACCAAGAATCCCGCGATCATGAAGCCGTACACGTCGAGGATCCACAGCAGCTCGGTGCCGCTGGGGGCGAGGTCCGCGCTCAGGTGCGGGACCGCCAGATGCAGCACGCTCAGGTCGAGGGCGAGGAGCACGGTGGGCAGCGCGAGGACGGCCAGGCCGGCCCACTCCCGCCGCCCGGCGCGTGAAGAGTTCATCGTCATGGGGCCGAGCCTGACCCGGCCGGCTCTCGGTTTCCGGTCGGTCGTCTGTCGGTAACGTGGCGGTATGCGATTCGGGGTGCTCGGCCCGTTGCGGGTGTGGACGGCCGAGGGGGAGGACGTCGCCATCGGTGAGGCGAAGGTCCGCCTCCTGCTGGCCGACCTGCTCGCGCACGCCGGGCATCCCGTCCCCGTTCACCGGCTGGTCCGGGACCTGTGGGGGGAGGAACTGCCGGCGACCCCCTCGGCGGCGCTGCACACCAAGGTCTCGCGGCTGCGCGGGTCGCTCGGGGCCGCCGGACTGGTGGTCAAGCAGCCGGGCGGCTATCAGCTGCTGACCGAGCCCGAGGCGGTGGACGCCGGCCGGTTCGAGGCGCTGGCCGGGCGCGCCCGCCGGAGCGAGGACCCGCGCGTACGCGCCCGGCTGTTCGGTGAGGCCCTCACGCTGTGGCGCGGTCCCGCGTTCGACGGATTCGCGGAGGAGCCGTTCGCCAGGAGCGCCGCCGCACGGCTGGAGGAGGAGCGGCTGCTCGTGCTGGAGGAGCGAGCGCTGGCCCGGCTGGCGCTCGGCGAGCACGCCGAGGTGGCCGCCGAGCTGGCCGGCCTGGTCACCCGCCATCCCCTCCGCGAGCGCCTGCACGGCGTGCGCATGCGGGCCCTCTACGCCGCCGGGCGGCAGAGCGAGGCGCTCGCCGGCTATCAGGAGCTGCGCGACCGGCTGGTCGCCGAGCTCGGCGTCGATCCCTCCCCGGAGCTGGCCGAGCTCTACACGGCCATCCTGCGGCAGGACCGCGGACTCATCCCCACCGCGCGGCGCGACAACCTCCCGGCCCAGGTCACCGACCTCATCGGCCGGGACGACGACGTCAAGGACGTACGCTCCTCGGTGGCGGGCAGGCGGCTGGTGACGCTCACCGGCCCCGGCGGCGTCGGCAAGACCCGGCTCGCGGTCGAGGCCGCCGCCGGGATGGCCCACGACTTCGCCGACGGCGTCCGGCTGGTCGAGCTGGCCTCCCTCGACCCGCGCGGGGGCACGGCCGTGCTCGCCGCGCAGGTCATGCGGGTGCTGGACATCCGCGACGACGCCCCCGGCCTCCTGACCCTCGCCGAGCCGCTGGACCCACCGGACCGGCTCGCCGCCGCGCTGGCGGCCAAGCGGCTGCTGCTCGTGCTGGACAACTGCGAACACCTGATCGCCGACGTCGCCGAGCTCGCCGCTCACCTGCTGCGATCGGCTCCGGGCCTGAGCCTGGTGACCACCAGCCGCGAACGGCTCGGCCTCCCCGGCGAGGTGGTGCTCCCCGTCGCCCCGCTGGCGCTCCCGTCCGCCGTGCGGCTGTTCGTGACGCGAGCCGTCGCCGCGACGCCCGGTTTCGTGCCCACGCCGGAGGATGAGCCCGTCGTGACGGAGATCTGCCGCCGGCTCGACGGGCTGCCGCTGGCGCTGGAGCTGGCCGCCACCCGGGTGGGCGTGCTAGGGCTGCGGGAGCTCGCGGCCCGGCTGGACGACCGGTTCCGGCTGCTCGGCAACGGGCAGCGCGGCGTGCCGTCGCGGCAGCGGACCCTCCGGGCGGTGATCGACTGGAGCTGGGAGCTGCTGGAGGAGCAGGAACGGGTGGTGCTGAGACGCCTTTCCGTGCACGCCGGCGGCTGCACCCTCCAGGCGGCGGAGGAGATCTGCGGCGGCGACGGGATCGACGTGCTCGACGCGCTGGGCCGGCTGGCGGACCGGTCGCTGGTGACGGTCACCGACGGCCCCCGCTACCGGCTGCTGGAGTCGGTGGCCGAATACAGCCGGGAGCGGTTACGCGAGGCGGGCGAGGAGGATCTCGTACGCGACCGTCACGTCCGCCACTACGGGCGCCTGGCCGACCGCGCCGAGCTGCGCGGCCACGACCAGTGCGACTGGCTGAGCCGCCTGGACGCCGAGGCCGGCAACCTGCGCCGGGCTGTCCGCCACGCCCGCAGGAGCCGGGCGTTGTCCCTGGTCAACGCGCTGACCTGGTACTGGGTGCTGCGCGGACGGCTCGACGAGGCCCACTCGGCGCTGGCGGCCGTGTGCGGCCGGGTCGACGAGCCGTGGCCGCCGCCGGCGGACGAGCTCGCGGAGGTGCGCGGCCCGCTGGCCGAGGCCCGCGTGTGGCAGGTCGGCGTCGAGCTCCTCCGGGGCCAGGGCCACGACCGCCGCACCCGCATCGAACGGGCCCTCGCCGCCTACCGTGACCTGGAGGACCCGATCGCCCTGGCGCGGGCCCGCTGGTTCCTCGGGTACGCCGGGTACGGCACGGCCGACCTGGCGTTGGGCGAGGACCTGCTGGCGCGGGCGCTGGACGGGTTCCGGGAGCTGGACGACCGCTGGGGCGAGGCCGCGGTGCTGTGCGCGCTGGCCAACACCGCGCTGGCGCGGGGCGAGCTGGTCTCGGCGCGAGAGCGGGCCGAGCGGAGCGCCGCCCTCTTCACCGGCCTGGGCGACCACTGGGGACTGTCCCAGACCAGCTACCCGCTGGGCGTCCTCGCCGAGATCCGCGGCGACTACCCGGAGGCGGCCCGGCTGCTGCGCGCCGGCCTGCGGATGGCCGAGGAGCTCGGCCTGTGGAGCGAGGTCGCCGACCGGATGTCCGCGCTCGGCAGGATCGCGCTGCTGGTCGGCGACTTCGACGGCGGCCGTGACCTGCACGAGCGCGCCGTACGGCTCGCCGCCGAGCAGGCGTTCACCCCCGGCGAGCGGTACGCCCAGATCGGGCTCGCACTCGGCGCCCGCAGGCAGGGCCTGCTGGACGAGGCCGAACGGCACCTGCGCGAGGTGCTCGACTGGTTCCGCGAGTACGACCACTACGGCGCGACCGCCCTGCTCATGGCCGAGCTCGGTTTCGTGGCCGAGTTGCGCGGGCAGGCGGCCGAGGCCAGGCGGCTGCACGTGGAGGGGTTCGAGGAGGCCCGGGTGTTCGGCGACCCGCGTGGCCTCGCGCTGGCGCTGGAGGGACTGGCCGGGGCCGAGGCGCTCGCGGGCGACGCGCGTAAGGCCGCGGTCCTGCTGGGCGCGGCCGACCGGGCGCGACGCTCCACCGGCGCGCCGCTGCCGCAGGGCGAGCGCGGCGACGTCGACCGGATCGAGACGGCGGCCCGGCGCGACCTGGGGGAGGAGGCGTTCACCGACGCCTTCGCCCAGGGCGCGCGCCTGTCCCCGGAGGAGGCGTACGCGGTCGCCCGCTGACCACGACCGGACGTGTCACGGCTCGTCTCCTCTGGCGGGGAGACGAGCCGGACGGGTCTTAGGGGCAGGGGATCAAAGGCGCGAGATGCGTACGGCGTCCGCGATGACGTAGCCGGTGCCGGAGGTCCAGCGGCTCACGCCGACCACGTTCTGGGTGCCGGCGTTGAGGGCGAAGGTGCCGATGGTGCGCCAGGCTCCGCCGCCCGAGCGCTGGTCCACGTACACCGTCTGGTTGCCGCCGGCGGCGGCGACGATGTACGGCGCGGAGCTGTTGTAGCCGGCGTCGCTCGGATACCAGACCTCCACCCGGTAGTTGCCGGCGCTGGGGATGGCCGCCTGGAACCAGGCCGGGTCGCTGGCGGCGACCGGGTCGGCGAAGCGGTAGTCGGCGCCGTGCCGGTCGCTGGAGTAGGCCGAGGTGCCCCAGTTGGCGCTGGCGGTGAACCCGGCTGCGGCGTTGTCCACAGTGGTGGTCCAGGAGGGGGTGCCGCCGTCGTCACCGGTCACGTAGTTCATGTACGTGGTCCAGTTCCAGTGCGAGCCCGGGTCGGTGTGGGTCGCGCCGGGGACCTGGTTGTGGCCGATGATGCCGGTGCGGGTCTTGGGGATGCCGTACTTGTCGCACATGTAGCGGGCCAGCGCGGCGGAGGAGCGGTACATCGCCTCGGTGAACCACGAGGCGTCGTTGACGAAGCCCTCGTGCTCGATGCCGATGGACCGGTTGTTGTAGGAGGAGTTCCCGGCGTGCCAGGCGACGTCCTTGTCCCGCACCATCTGGGTGACCGCGCCGTTGGAGGACTTGATCACGTAGTGGGCGGAGACGGCGGCGCTGGGGTTCTGGAACCAGGAGATGGTGCCCGCGTAGGAGCCCTGGGTGACGTGGATGACGATCCGGTCGATGTTGTAGCTGGTCTCGCGGCTGGAGACCCGGTAGTTGCCGGAGTTGGCGGCGACCCAGGCGGCGGGCGGGTAGTCGGTGCTGGCCACGGCGGCCCGCGCGTTGAGGTCACGGGCGTTGGCGAGGTCACCTCGGTCGGCGGTGACCTCCTGCGGCTTGACGGTCACGCCGCGGGCTTCGAGGCCGAGGCCGAGGCTCTCGTAGACGGCGTCGGCGTACAGGCGGGCCAGCTCGGGGGTGGTGGCGTTGCCGTACTTGGCGACGGCCTGGTACCAGCGGCCGGGGTCCTTCCTGGCCGTCTCGTCGAGGCCGAGCGCGTCGGCGTGCGAGCGGAGCACGGCGGCCGCGCCGAGGATGTTGGCGGCGTCGTCGGCGCGCAGCTTGGCGACCGGCAGCTCGGTGAGCTCGGCGGCCTTCTCCAGGGACTTGCTGGTCGGGTTGCTGACCAGGTGCATCAGGCCGTACCCGCCGCTGGCGCTGGGCTCGCCGCCGTGGCCGTCGAGGTGGGTCTCGGCGTAGCCGAGGGCGACGAGCAGGTCACGGGGGACGTCGTGGGCGGCGGCGGCGCGGTCGAAGGAGTCCGACAGCGGGTTCTGCGAGCCGGCCAGGGCGGGCTGGCCGGCGAGGACCATGAGGGAGGCGATGACGAGGGCGACTAATCGCATGCGAGGGGATGTCATGGGTGCTCCTCACCGAGGGGTGTCGGTCGCACAGTAAGGGCATTCCATGACCGATGTCGATAATTGACATTACAAGGGCATGAAAGGAAAATTTCCGCCCGCGCGATGGCCATCCGCCTCATATGAACCGAGTGAAGACTATTGCGCTTTGTGGCAAGTGCGCTGAAACTTCTCTTCGTGACCACGCTTCTGCGGATCGTCCTCGTGGCCCTCACCGCCGTGTTCGCTCTCGTCGTCACTCCTGCCGCCGCTCCCGCGACGGCCGGAGGGTGCACCGTCGACCCCGCCACGCCCAAGCGGCAGCTGCGGGGCATGTGGATCTCCAGCGTCGCCAACATCGACTGGCCGAGCCGGACCGGCCTGAGCGCCTCCGCGCAGCAGGCGGAGCTCCGCGCCTGGCTGGACCTGGCCGTGCAGCGGCGGATGAACGCCGTGTTCGTGCAGGTCAGGCCGACCGCCGACACGTTCTGGCCGTCGTCGCTCGAGCCGTGGTCGCAGTGGCTGACCGGCACCCAGGGCGGCGACCCCGGCTACGACCCGCTCGCCTTCATGGTCAGCGAGGCGCACGCGCGCAACCTGGAACTGCACGCCTGGTTCAACCCGTACCGGATCGCCAACCACGACGACCCCAGCAGGCTGCAGGCGAGCCACCCCGCTCGCCGCAACCCGAGCTGGCGCTTCGCCTACGACGGCAAGCTCTACTACAACCCCGGCCTGCCCGTCGTCCGCGACTTCATCCAAGACGTGATCATGGAGGCCGTCACCCGCTACGACCTCGACGGCGTGCACCTCGACGACTACTTCTACCCCTATCCCGCCGCCGGCCAGACCATCCCCGACGCCGCCGCCTACGCCGCGCACGGCGCCGGCTTCGCCAACGTGCACGACTGGCGCCGCGAGAACGTCAACCTCCTCGTACGCGAGCTCGACCAGCGCATCCACACCGCCAAGCCCTGGGTCTCCTTCGGCGTCAGCCCGTTCGGCATCTGGCGCAACGCCGGCACCGACCCGCTCGGCTCGCGCACCTCCGGCCTGCAGTCCTACGACGCCATCTACGCCGACACCCGCCTCTGGGTGAAGCAGGGCTGGGTGGACTACATCGCACCGCAGCTCTACTGGTACATCGGGTACGGCCCGGCCGACTACGAGGTGCTCACCGCCTGGTGGGCGGGCGTGGCCAGGGACACCGGCGTCCAGCTCCTCATCGGCCAGGCCGCCTACCGCGCGGGCGCGAGCGGCCAGGACCCCGCCTGGCAGGACCGCGCCGAGCTCAGCGACCACCTGTACGTCAACAGGCGGCACCCCGAAGTGGCCGGCGACATCTTCTTCAGCGCCAGGGACGTCAAGGCCGACCGGATCAACTCCTTCTCCACCCTGGCGAACGCCCACTACACCAAGCCCGCGCTGCTGCCCGCCCGCGGCACGTCCGCCGCGCCCGCCGCCCCCGCGATCACCTCGGCCACCCGCGGCTCCGGCGGCGTCGCCCTCGCCTGGCAGGGAAGTGGCGCCACCTCCTACGCCGTCCACCGGGTGACCGGCACCCCGGCCGCCGCCGACCCGTGCACCTTCGCCGACGCCCGCAACCTGCTCACCACCACGAGGAAGACCACCTTCACCGACGCTTCGGCGACGGCCGGCACCGCCTACACCTACTACGTGACCGCGCTCAACCGCACCCACCAGGAGAGCCCCCCGAGCGCCGGCAAAGCCGTCCCCGCGGGGTCGAGCGGCGGGTTCAGCGTCGTCATCGACAACGCCGACCCCGGTTTCACCGCGAGCTCGGGCTGGGGCACCTCGGCCTTCTCCGGCCAACTGCACGGCGCCGACTACCGCTTCGCCGAGCCGGTGTCAGCGAGCGACCCCGCGTGGTTCCGGGCCGGCATCCCCAGCGCGGGCGGCTACCGGGTGGAGGTCTGGCATCCGGCCGACGCCGGCTACAACAGCGCCGCGCCGTACATCGTGGCCGCCGACGGCGGCAACCGGACCATCACCGTGGACCAGCGCACAGGCGGCGGCCAGTGGCGCTCGCTCGGCGACTTCACCCTCGCCGCCGGCACCTACAACGTGGTCGGCGTGAGCCGCTGGACCTCCACCAGCGGGTACGTGATCGCCGACGCGATCCGCATCACCCGGCTCTGATCACCCGGCTCCGAGCCGGAGACCGGTCCGTATCGTCCTGCGCTGAGCCGTGTCACCCGGCTTGGGGATCGACGTGGACCTTCGGTGCGGGTCCCCATGCGGCGGGGCGGTCGCCGGCGAGCACTCGCGCGACCTCCTCCAGCGTCACGGTGGCGGCGATCAGCGGGCGCGGATCGACCGTGCCCGAGGCGTACAGGTCGATGGTGTCGGCCAGGCCGCCCGAGGCGCTGAGGACACCGGTGGCGGTGACGTCCTTGAGCACGAGCGTGCGGGTGTCCAGCAGGCTGGGTGCGGCGGCGATGCCGATGTAGACCACGGTGCCGCCGGGCTCCACGAGCTCGGCGGCCAGCGCCGGCAGCGAGGTCGCGCCCGAGGCGTCGATGATCGCGTCGAAGCGCAGGCCGGGCAGGGTCTCGCGGGTCCAGGTGGGGCCGAGCGCCAGGGTGCGGGCGAAGGCCAGCGAGGGATCGTCGCGGCCCATCAGGTGCACCTCGACGCCCTGGGCGGCGGCCAGCATGGCGGCGAGCAGGCCGATCGTACCGGGGCCGAGCACGAGCAGCCGCCGTCCCGGTGACAGGCGGGCGGCGCGGACCGCCCGCAGCGCGTTGCCACCCGGCTCGACCAGCGCGCCGAGCGCGGGATCGAGGGTGCCGGGCAGCTTGTGCAGAGCCGTGACCGGGACGGGCAGCCGCTCGGCCAGGGCCCCCGGCCAGCCGTTGCGGATGCCGATCTCGTACCGGTCGGCGCACAGGTGGTGGCGCCCGCCGGCGCAGCGGTCGCAGTGGCCGCAGCCGAGCATGGTGTCGCCGGTGACGCGCTGCCCGAGCCAGACGGGGTCGACGCCCGCACCCACGGCCGAGACCACACCGCACCACTCGTGGCCGATCCGGATGGGGTAGCGGGCCTGGCCGGTGTGCAGGTAGCTCATGGCGCCGGAGAAGAACTCGGCGTCGGTGCCGCACACGCCGGCCCGCTCGACGTCCACCACGACCTGACCGGGCCGCGCCTCGGGCGACGGGACACCCCCCACGCCACCCTGACCTGGCCCGGTGATGACGAACGCGCGCATGCTCACCGTACGAACCGGATGCCGGCGGAGGCGTGCGTGCTCATGGCGCACGTGCTCATCGTACGAACCGGATGCTGGTCAGGACGTTCGCGCTCGCGCGGTCCAGGACGTGGGCGCCGGCGGCGGGGGTGGGGTCGCCGGCCCTGGCCCGAGCCAGCAGCCGCCGGCAGCGGCGGCGGTGGCGGGCGAACGTGCGCTCGGGCACCACCCTGCCCCTGGCGTGCTGCCCGGCGAGCGCGGCCTCGGGAGCCACGTCCAGCAGGAGCAGGTGGAAAGCCGCTCCGGAGCGCCGGGCCATCCAGGCGAAGACGCGCAGCACGGCCGGACCGCAGCCCCGGTTGTGCGCGACCACCGACCGGCCGCTGCGCACCGCTGCCCGGATGCGCCACAGGTGCGTGGCGAACACCACGCCGGTACGCACCGGTTTGGGGGCCCAGCCGAGCCGCCCGGCCCAGCGCAGGCGGGACTGCATCGAGTCGATCACCGTCGCCTCACCCACCGTGACCGGCACGGCCTCGGTGCCGTCCAGGGCGTACAGGCGTCTCAATAAAGTGGTCTTGCCCGCACCGGGCAGCCCGGTGAGGATGACCAGCGACCCCGCCGGATAGCGCAACGACTCCGCGGCGTTGCAGGCGGCGGGCAACGAGACGGTCACGGCCTACTCACTTCCCCACGACCCGTAGACGACGCGTCAGTATAGGCGGGCCCGTATACATGATCATATTGCTTGCCGACGAAAAGACAGTGTTTGCAAGTTGAGTTGAGCTCAACCAATATGGATGCCATGGAATCGCTGTCCCGCCGTGCGGCCGCTACCCACAGGCGCCTGCTGGAAGCCGCCGCCGAGGAACTCATCGAGACCGGCGACGTCGAGGTGGCGGCCGTCGCCCGGCGCGCGGGGCTGAGCGTCGGGCTGCCGTACCGCTACTTCGGCACCCGCAGCGGCCTGATGAGCGCCCTGCTCGCCGACTTCTACGACCGGCTGGTGGCCGACACCGTCCTGGCGAGCTTCGACGGCCGCACCTGGCTGGACCGCTGGCGTACCCAGGTCGTCACCTGGGTCGACCGCGTCTACGCCGACCCGCTGGCGCCCGTGGTGCTCGGCCGCATGGTCGGCGACGCCGAGGTCGCCGCCATGGAGGCCCGCTGCGTCCGGCAGATCATCGCCACCGGCGTCACCCACATCACCGCGGGCCAGGCCGAAGGCGCCGTGGCCGCCGACCGCGACCCCGAGCTCCTGGCGGCGGGAGTGGTCGGCGGCATGCGGGCCATCTTCACCATCGTTCTGGACAAGACCCCCAGACCGGACCGCGACACGGTCGTCGCCGAGATCTGGAAGTTCACCATCGCCGCGCTGGGAGCCGACGACGCCGCGCTGCGCGAGGAGCACCTGCCATGACGCGGAGTCCCATGTCGCTCCTGCACAGCGACGGCTACGTGGTGCTTCCCACGCTCCTGCCGGAGGCACGCTGCCGGCGCATCCGGGCGGAGCTCACCCCGCTGCTCGGCCCCGCCGGGCGCGACCCCTTCCAGTCCCGGCACACCCGCCAGGTCTTCGGCGTCCTGCACAACACCCGCGCCGTCGACGAGCTCATCGACCGACCGGACGTGCTCGCCCTGCTGGACCGCCTGCTGCTGCCCAACTTCCTGCTCTCACAACTCGAAGTGGTCGAGGTACGCCCAGGCGCCGCCGCCCGGCACCCGCGCCCCGACGACGAGCAGTATCCCCTGTCTCGCCCCCGCCCGGCCCTGTCGGTGGCGGCCCTGTGGACGATCGACGCCGGCAGCGCCCTCACCGTGTGGCCGGGCAGCCACCGCTGGCCCGACAGCCGCCTCCCCACCGGCCCCGGCCACACCCTGACCCCACCCGTAGGCTCCTGTACGGTCCTGCTCGGCACCCTCTGGCACGCCCGCCCGGCGACCCCGCGCGGCGCGAACCCGAGCCTGACCGTCAAGGCCCACTACTGCGAGCCGTGGCTACGCACCCGCGAGGCCTTCACCCTGTCACCGGGCCGCGACGTCGCCCGCCAACTGAGCCGGCGGGTCCGCCGCATGCTCGGCTACAGCATCCACCCACCGGACACGGGCCTGGTGGACGGCATGCACCCCCAACGCCTCCTCTCCTGACCGCTGGTCAGCGTGCCTATACCTGCCCGCAACGGCTACACCGGATCACTGCCAGTGGAAGATTTCTTTTCTTCCGATCGAGTCTGAGATGCACTCAAGTTGCCATATGTACAGGGTGCCCACCGGCGCACACCAATGCACCTCGAAAACGTGCCGCTGCAGCGTATTGCTGTACCCGTTGTGCAGGGTTATCTGATCGGCGCTTTCCCCGGCGAGGACGTTCACATTGAGCCAGACCCGGTGGCGGTCGGTGATCTGCACCGTAAGCTCGTGCTTGCTTGGAGAAGGTACCTTTCCGGTGCAGCTCTCTCGATAATCTCGATTCCCCTCGTCATAGCTCTCCGCCTTCAGGCAGATATTGACGATGGCACTCAATTGTTGGCTCAGTACGATTTTGTAGTCGCGGTAGTCGTTCGCCGATGCGGGAGTCGCGGCCATCCCCATGGCCACTACTGTCATCGCTCCCGCCAGAGCGACTCTCATCGCCTTTCTCACCCCGATGCCCTCTCTGCGCGTGTCTTCGCCGACCCATATCGCTTCCAGGTGAAACGATGTGGTCCACAGGAGGTCGGAAGGCGCCCCGGAGCAGGACGATGCCCACGGGATTCCCTTTCCCCCGTCCCCATATTTGCGACAAAGGGAAAGCTATCACTGCTCAACTTCCCTTGACCAGAAGTCATTCTGGTAATTAGGGATTCCAATCGATAACAACGACTTGTGACCGCCGGACTACACCGTGTCAAGGGCTGGCAGGGGCCTTGACTCTTCCAGATGTCACCATGCTGATGTCCGCCTCGATATTTCCCGAGGATGGTTCATATTTGGAGAAGTCGGGGGTGATTTCTCGATACAGCAGAAGAGGCAGGTCACCATCTTCAGCTCGGACGTGGACGACCTGGAGAAGCTGGTCCCGGACTCGAGCGTCGTCAAGAAGGTGTGACTCGTCACCAGGCGAGACGTGGCCGCCGTCTCAGAAGCAGCGGAAGTCCCAGCCGCTGTCGCCTTGGTAGGTGGCGTCGACTTCGATGATGATCGTTTGGTAGCCGTACTCTGCTTGATCTGATCCGTAGTGCACCCATGCATTGACCGAGAAGTCGGTGTAGCGTTCATCGCCTTTCGCGAACTCGGCCGCTTCATAGTGCTTCAGCACCTCTTCCGCGGGCCTGTCCGTGACCAGGTCGAAGCGCACGCTGACCCAGCAGTCGCCCGAGTCGCCGCTGACCATCTGCTGCGGCTCGTAAGAACTGACGCCGGTGCCGCCCGGTGGCGTCGGATGCCGCAGAATGCGATCCGCAAGACCTGTCAGCTGATAGTCGTGGATCCAGACGGGCGCCATGAGGAGCGCATAGAGCAGAGCGAACGGCGTCAGCGCGACAAGTGCGTAGAAGATCCACCGCCGACGCGTTCGCTTACGTGGTGCCTGCTGTGCGGAGTCATCCTGCGAAGCGACCGACATGGCCGACATGCTCCCAGCACCGACCGGCCCCCAGGAAGACCTCCACACCACAGGCCGCCGGACCATCTACGCCCGCCCCCCAAAGGTCCTCGCTGACCGCTCGGGCCGCCTCCCCGAGCGGACCTCGCTCCGCTCGGACGCCTCCCTGACCGCCTCCGCCATCCGTGCACCGATGCGGCTGATTGCTGCTTCCAATGCGCGACCAGAAGCCTGTCTTCGCCAAGAATCGACGAAATGGAGGCTATGATGGCCGTCTGGATGCAGGAGGGGCGTTGTGCTGATCCGTTTTGAGGTGGCCAACTTTCGCTCGATCCTCACCCCGGTCGAGTTGTCGATGGTCGCTGTCGACCGCGATCGGAAGGAGGCCCGGCCGGTCGCCAACCTGGGCGAGAGCCTCCTGCCCGTCGCGGCCGTCTTCGGGCCCAACGCGTCCGGCAAGTCGAACGTCGTGGCCGCGCTGGCCTGGCTGCAGACCGCGGTCCAGGATTCTCTGCGCTTCTGGGACGACGAGATCCCGACCGAGCCGTTCGCTTTCGCCGGTGGCGAGAGCCGGCCTTCGGAGTTCACCGTCGAGTCGGTGATATCAGGGGTGCGCTTCGAGTATCTCGTCGAGCTCGATCGGCAGGCGGTCCGCTACGAGGCCCTCTTCCATTATCCGGAGAAGAAGCGGCGACGGATCTTCGAGCGGGACGGTGACGAGCTGAAACTGCAGCGCGGCCTCGGCAACCTGTCCGGCACCCGAGAGTTGCTCACGGCCCGCACGCTCGCGCTGTCCATCGCCCGGCGATTCGGTGAGCCACTTGTCTCAGGTTTCGCCCGTGAGCTGCTCGCGACGCAGACTCTCGGATTGAGATCCCGCAATCGACGCCAACCGGCATATGGCAGGTCGCGTTCCACCATGCGTTGGTTCGAGGACAACCCCGACAACGGTCAGTTGTCGTTGCCGGGAATCGAGGAAATGGACACTCCCTCTCCCACGGACCGAACTCAGGCGCTTGCCCTGCTGCGCATGGCCGATCTCGGCATCGACGACGTGGTGATAGACGAGTACGAGATCCCTTACCCGGAAGCCGGGATCGAGCCGGCGCGCACCCGTACGCAACGCAGGATACGACTTGTCCACCGGGCGGCTCATGAAAGAGTGCCGTTCGATCTCGCGGCGGAGTCGGAAGGCACGCGCACCTGGTTCCAACTGATCGGCCCGGTGCTGGCCGCGCTCAAGTCGGGGTCTCTCCTCCTTTTCGACGAGCTGGACGCCAGTCTGCATCCGACTCTGTCCATGCAGGTGATCCGGCTCTTCCACGACCCGCAGACGAACCCGAAGGGCGCACAGCTCGTCTTCACGTCCCACGACACGAGCCTGCTCAACCACCTCAACCGGGATGAGGTCTGGCTGACCGAGAAGGGACAGGACGGAACGACCAGGCTGGGCGCGCTGGCCGAGTTCGCCGGAGAACGGGTAAGGAAGTCTCAGAACTTGGAGAAGGCCTACCTGCATGGCCGGTTCGGCGCGCTACCTGAGGTCGACCGCACCGCGATTCTGCGCGCGCTCGGGCTGATCGGCTGAGCGAGATGGCGCTGCGCAGAACCAAAGGAAAGGACCTCAGGCGAAAGACCGCCCAGCGTCCGGAGCGTAAAACCATCGTGGTTTTCTGTGAAGGTGAGGCGTCCGAGCCGGATTACATCAACGGACTGAGACGGCTCCCGGAGATCCGCGCGAACACGTCGATCAACATCGAGATCGATCCCGAACCAGGAGTTCCCATGACCCTGGTGAAGAGGGCGGTCGAGCGAAGCTACGACGACGAGGTGGACGAGTGCTGGTGTGTGTTCGACGTCGAGTGGCCCCACAAGCATCCGAACCTTGAGCGGGCGATACTCCTGGCGGAAGAGAGCGGAATCCGCCTTGCCGTCTCGAACCCCTGCTTCGAGCTGTGGCTGATCCTGCATTTCGAGAATCAGACGGCTTTCATGAATACGAAAGACGCCGAACGTAAGAGTCGCCAACTGGACGGTCGTTCCGGAAAACGAATCGACGCCGACCTTTACATGATGCGTCGGCACGCGGCATCGCAGCGCGCGGCCGTACTGGCCAAGCGCCACCAGCGGAACCAGAGTGCGTGCCCCAATGACAATCCCTCGTCCACCATGTGCGATCTGATCGCCGCGATCGAATCGTAGGACGGCACCGTCCACGGATGGCGGAAGCGGCCAGGAAGGCGTCCGAGCGGAGCGAGGTCCGCTCGGGGAGGAGGCCCGAGCGATCAGCGAGGACCTTACCCGACCGGCTTTCTCGTTGGCGAGGCGAATCCTTTCGCGGCTTCGGTGCCTCTCATACACGTCCCGGCAGACCCCGCCGGCGACAACGGACATGGAGGTTGTCGTGGTAGTAGGTATCGCTGTCGCTGCCGTGCTCATCTGTACGTGTAGTTTCGTCGTGCTCCGCCGGAGGAGGCGTGGACGTGGCTGAGACGACATGGTCGGACGAGCGGCTGGTCGCCGCCGCGCGCAGTGGTGACATCGAGTCGCTCACGGCGCTGGTGTCGGGCGCTCACCCGCACGTGCAGCGGCTCGCGCGGTCGTTGTGCGCCACGCCCGAGGACGCTGAGGACGCCGCCCAGGAGGCGCTCATCGTCCTGTATCGCAAGATCGGCACCTTGCGCGCCTCCAGCGCGCTCGTTTCGTGGATGTTCCGGATCATTCGCAATGAATGCCTCCGGCGGGCACGGCTCATGATGCGGTCTCAGCCGCCGCGCACCGAGGCCGCCGCAGCGCCGTCGGCCGAGGACGAGGTGTTCGAGCGGCTGGAGGCCGCGCGGGTGGCGGCGGCGATCGCGGCGCTACCCACCGACCAGCGGCAGATTCTGATCATGCGGGATGTGCAAGGGCTCAGCGGGCGGATGGTCGCCGACCTGCTGGGGCTCAGCACCTCGGCGATGAAGTCACGGTTGCACCGCGCCCGCGCGGCGGTGCAGCGCACGTTGTCCGGCCCGGCTCTTGGGGATCTCGATGACTGATGGCCAGAGCTTCGCGAGCTCGTCGCTGCCGCGGCATCTGGTGCGCGGTGTGGTCGGCTTGGGGGCGCTGATCTGCTCGGTGGCGCTCATGCCGGTGGTCGGGCCGGTCAGCTTGCTGCTCGCCGCCGTCGGCGTGTTCGCTTTCCGCGGGTGCCCGACCTGCTGGGCGATCGGGCTGGCGCAGACGATCTCAAGAGGACGACTACAGCGTTCGTGCTCGGACGGCGTTTGCGAGCTGAAAGTCGCCGAACGCCCCCGAAGCAGCGCCTGAAAGGTCACCTGGCCCGATCCCGATCAGGCCAAGTAGATGCGTCATGGACCATCAACGCGCAGAGCCCGCTCCCGCGAAGCCAGAGTTTCCTCTCGGAAGCGAGCCTCCCACGACCTCCTGGCCTGCACGGGTAGGTAGAGCCGTGGCCAGAGCCTGGTCAGGAGCGGTCCGTTCAGGTAGGTGCGTAGGTCGTCCAGGTGCACTGCCTCGCGGATGACGCGCTCGTACATCAGCCCGAGCTGGGCATCGTCGTCCAGGTCATAGACGCGTTGCTCCGACCAATCAAGGTGGATGGGCAGCTCGATGACACCGGTAACCGGACCTCTCAACTCTCGCAGGTCGGCGGGTACGAGGTATCGCGATCCGTCCGCTCTGGCCGTTCGTCGAGGCGTCCCCACGAACCGCTCAACGAGCGGCACGGTGTCCATCACCTGTAAGGCTCCCAGCGGACGTTTGTGTCGCCGGTTTTGAAGCTGTGCATGCGGTGTTGCCACTGTGACCGGATCGAAGGGTTGCTGCGCAGGATCGGGAGCACGCTGGTGACCAGTTTGAGCTCGCGGAGGCGGCGCAGCACCGGAAAGCCCTCCCAGCCGATCACGTCGAAGCCGTACTGCTCCGCGAGCGGGAGGTGCTCGTTCACCGGGTAGTTCATCCGGAGGCTGCCGACCGCCGCCGGGGTCAGGTCCCATTCGCGGGGGCCGATGGTGGTGCTGTCGAAGTCGCACAGCACGGGCCCGTCCGGCCCCGCGATGACGTTGCCGAGGAAGGCGTCCCCGTGGATGACGCCCGGCGGGAGCACGTAGCGGAGCGTGCCGAGCTGGTCTTCGAGCTCGTCGCACTCGTCCAGGAGGAAGGCGTGGTCGTCGGGGGAGAGGTCCTCCGGTTCGGCGAGCCGCCGGCGGATCTGGTTCATCGGCTGCCACGGCGGCAGGCTGTGGCGTGGATGGGGGAGGGTGTGCAGGCGCTGGAGCAGGGTGGCCAGGTCCGCGCCGCCGGGACGCGGTCCCACCTCGGGGATGTACGTCCACAGGGTGGCCAGCTGGTCGTCCACCCGTATGGGTTGCTCGACACCCGGCAGGAGTCGTACGGCCGGGAAGTCGTGATGCGCCAGCCAGCGGGCGACCCGCACCACCGTGGGCAGGATGACGCGGGCGGCGCTGGAGCCGGCGATGCGGACGACGACGGGCGCGTGGCGCAGGCGGAAGACGGCGTTGTTGGTGAACTTGATCAGCTCGGCGCCGGCGGAGGGGAGGCCGGCCTGGTCGCAGACGGCGGTGAGCAGCGTGTCGAGCCGGTCGCGGGTGAGTCCGCAGGTGTGGTCGGCGGTCGCCGTCATGCCGCACGCACCGTCGCGATGCGCTGGGCGAGGTCCTGCGCGTCGGCGTGAGGCCGCGCGACGGCGGCGGCCTGGAGGGGGGCGAGCCGGTCGAGGATCCGTTTTGAGCGGATCTGGCTCGCCAGGGCGACGACCTGGTGGCCGTTGGCGATCGCGCTGTTCAGCTCACCGGCCCGGAGCTGCACGGTCGCCAGCGCGGTCAGCTCGAACACTCTGCTTCTCGTCATGCTCGGGTTACGGCCCTCCAGCGCCTTGGTGAGGAACTCCGAGGCGACGTCGAGGTGTTCGTCGGTGAGGTCGGCGTAGACCATGCCGCTCAGCGCGTCGAGGTCGGCCGGGCCGAAGAAGTTGACCCAGGCCGGAAGGGACCGGCCGCAGGAGCGGGCGAACTCGTCCCGCGCCCGGTGGATCGACTTGAGGGCGAGCTCGGCGTCGCCCAGCAGAGCGTACGCCCAGGCTTCGTTGGCGCACAACATCGCCACCGTCCGTTCACAGTTGGCGTCCTGTGCGCAGATCTGCCCCAGCTGGAAGAACCGCAACGCGTCCTGCACCCGGTCACAGTGCAGGTGTACGCGGCCCATCCGGTAGAGGACGTTGGCCGCGAGGGAGAAGTTTCTGGCGTGTTTGGCCTGTTCGAGCGCGAGGGCCAGGTGTTGCCGCGCCGGGCCGTACAGACCGACGTCGAAGGACGTCCAGCCCGCCAGATTGTGCTGGTCCGCCAGCGCCTGGTGCAGCCGGAGGCCGACCTTGCTCGAGCAGGTCGCGTGCAGCAGCCGCTGGGTCCAGGCGAGCTGGGCCACCACCGCGTCCCGGCAGACGCCGCCGCCGTGCTGGTGGTCCAGCGCCCGCAGGGTGCGCGTCACCGTCTCGACCTGCTCGATGTCGGCCAGTCCGATCCGCTGCGGTGCGGGCGTCTCCACGGAGGCCAGGGGATGCGTCCACGTGTCGCTGTCCTCCCCCGCCGCGCCGACGGTCACCTGTGCGGCACGGGCGAGAAGGCGCCGCACCTGTTCGTCCTCGTCAAGGTCTGCCTCGGGCTCCTTCGTCGGCTTGGAGGGCTCGGGGCAGGACGTGTCGTGGGCCAGTCCCATGTAGCCGCGCGGGATGCCCAGCCCGTCGGCGATGCGGCCCAGCACGTCGTAGGCCATCACCTGACGGCCTTTGAGGATCTCGGAGATCTCCGATTGGGACTGGGTCGTGAGGGTGGCGATGTGACGCTGGGAGATGCCGATGCGTTGCAACAACCGATAGACAGTGGCCATGTCGCGGACGTACAACGCCTGACGCATCTGGGGGTCGTCCCAGATGGTGGGGTCGATGTCGTGCGCGCTGGCGTTGCTGACGTTCATCCCGACCTTTCCACGGCCGATTCGTTGGGCTCACGGTAACGGGCGTCCCACCGCGCTCGAGGTCGTATCCGCGGGCCTATCACCCAAGGCGATCGGCTTGGCCGATCACCCATCTGACAAGCGGAGAGTATCGGCATCGCGACTCTCCGTACATGGGTTTCACTCGGCACGATGGCAACTGGCTGCCGCCTGCGCCCGCTGGTCCCTCCGCCGCCGGTCCCGACAGGGCGCCGCTCCACAGGAAGGAGGCTCCGATGCACGCTCTCGGTACCTACCGGAGAGGAAGGCGATGTGCCTACGTCAGGCTCCGCCATATCAGACAGATCCCATGAAAGCTCTCGGATGATCGCGTGGTGCCTGCCCCCTGACAGTGCCACCACCCGTGCTCGCGAACTCCTGCGCGACCACCTGGCTCAGCAGCACCTCGCCCGCGACGTGCTCGTCGAGCTGGAGCTGGTCGTCGCCGAACTGGCCACCAACGCGGCCAGCTACGCGCCCGGCCCCTACGAGCTGCGGATCGTGCACGACGACGGCGCCCCGGTCAGGGTCGAGGTGGTGGACGCCGGCGCCGGCGCCGGGCTGATCGACGACCTGCTGCGCCGCCCCCTCACCGTCCCGGACGACATCGACGAGCTGGCCCTGGGCGGGCGGGGTCTGCGGATCGTCGCCGAGTTCACCCACGGCCGCTGCGGCGCCGAGTGGACCCGTCTGTGCGGCACCGGCCAACTGGGCACCGGCGTCTGGTTCGAGCTTCCTTGCCTACGGTAGGCGGCCGGCCCGGCGCGAGCTCGCTGCGGGCCTGCTCTGCTGGTCATGGACCAGGGGCATGAAGAGGTCGTTGACGATCGACTGAATGCGGGCGGGCTCCAGAGGCTCCAGGCTCATGAGCAGATCGTGGCGCACCAGGTCGAAGGGCATGGCGAGCACCGCGGGGGGGATGCGGTCAAGATCGATCTCGCCGCGGTCGTGGGCGCGTCGGTAGATGGTCTCGACGCGTGACAGTGGCGCGTCACCCAGGATCTTCTCGCGCGCCTGCGCGAGGGTCAGTCCGGCGTCGGTGAGCAGCCCCGAGAAGACGCTGGCCGCGGCGATGGCGAAGAAGGAGGCGCGGCCTTCGCCCATGCCGGTCAGCAGGGCGAGCAGGTCGCCGGGCAGCGTGCCGGTGTCGGGGATCGGGACCGGGTGGACGTTGGGGTAGTGCTCGATGGCGGCGAGCACGAGCTGGTCCTTGTTGGCCCAGCGGCGGTAGAGGACCGCGATCCCGGTGTGCGCTCGTCTGGCGACGGACTCCATCGTCAGCTTGGCGTAGCCGGTCTCGACGAGCTCCTCCCAGGCGGCTTCGAGCAGCGCGGCCTGGAGCTCTTCGCCGTGCCGGCGGCGAGCGGCCTTCGGGACGGGTTCTGCCATTCCTCAACCCTAGAGAGGCTTTCCTTTCTAAGCAAACGCGCCTACTGTTGCAAGAGAGTTTTTCCTCTCTTGAGTAGAAACAGGGGTGTACGAGATGATCGACGTCGTCATCGTCGGCGGAGGGCCCGTCGGGCTCTTTCTGGCCTGCGAGCTCAAGCTCGCGGGGGTCGACCCGGTGGTGCTCGAACGACTGCCCGAGCAGAGTCAGGACGACAAGGCCCACGGCGTCGTCGGCCAGGCGGTGCGCCTGCTCGACGATCGCGGCCTGTACGAGCGGTTCGGCGGGTCGGGGGCCCCCGAGCCGTTGCCCACGTTCTTCTTCGGGACACTGACGCTGCCGGTGCACGTGCTCGGCGACGACAACCCGATGTTCATGCTCCAGATCAACCAGCGCGACCTCGAACGTCACCTCGCCGAGCGGGCCGCCGAACTGGGCGTCGACGTTCGCCGCGGCCACGAGGTCCTGAAGTTCGCGCAGGCGGACGACCACGTCGATCTCGTCGTCGCGAGCCCCGACGGCGCGCAGGCGAACCTCAGCGCCCGGTTCCTCGTCGGGTGCGACGGCGGCCACAGCGAGGTCCGGAAGCAGGCGGGCATCGCATTCCCGGGAATCGTCGACGAACGGGTGGTGTCGCGAGGGGCCATCATCGGAGCGACCGAGCAGATCAGGCCGGTGCCGGGCGGCCGGGTCGCGATCGACGGGTTCGGGGAGACCTCCGGCTACTTCCACCGGACGGAACGCGGGGTCATCCTGATCGCGTTCCTCGATCCGGAGCACCCCTTCATCACGACGCTCGAATGGGAGGATCACCCCGTCGGCAGCTACCCCGGTCCGGGCGCGCCGATGACGTTCGAGGAGCTGGAGGCGAGCGTCGAACGGGTCCTCGGCGTGCGGGTGGCCCTGTCCGCGCCGCCGGAGGGCGCGCCGGCCCTCCTGCGCCGGATCTGCGGGCGGAACACGCGGCTGGCGGAGCGCTACCGCGACCGGCGGGTCTTCCTCGCCGGCGACGCCGCCCACGTCCATGCCGCCTCGGGCGGCCCCGGCCTCAACCTGGGGCTGCAGGACGCCGCGAACCTGGCGTGGAAGCTGGCGGCGGACCTGCACGGGTGGGCCCCCGACGGACTGCTCGACAGCTACGAGCCGGAACGCCGCGCGCTCGGCGAGCGCGTGTTCACGCAGACGCAGTCGCAGACGGCCCTCATGGCGCCGGGCAGCGCCGTGACCGCCCTCCGCGAGCTGTTCACCGAGTTACTGGCGAAGCGCGAGAACGTGCGGCTGATCGCCGACCTGATGGCGGGCGTGGACATCCGCTACGACATGGGCGAGCCCGAGCCCGCCGACGCCACCGGGTGGTTCGCGCCGAGGCTCGACCTGACGACCGAGGACGGTCGCAAGCTCCGCCTCGCCGAACTCCGCCGCGACGCCCGCCCGCTGCTCGTGGACCTCTCCGCCGGCGCCGCGCTCGCCGAGGCCGCGTCACCCTGGTCCGATCGCGTCGCCCGCGTGGCCGCCCGTGCGGCGACCCCGTCGGCGCCGTCGCTGCTCATCCGTCCCGACGGGTACGTCGCCTGGTCGGGAACCGATCCGGCCGGTCTCAGAGGAGCGCTCGGCCGCTGGTTCGGCACCGCGAAGAAGGCCCCGTAGCGGCCAAATGGATAGGGCGCGCCTGTGCGGCGCTCTGGCCGGTGTCCGCTTTGATTCGCATCATGTCCTGCTCACCAGGTGACCGGGAGCTCGTGAACGCCGTAGATGACGGCGTCGGACTTGAACGGCAGGTCATCGACCGGTGCGGTGAGCCGCAGGGTGGGGATGCGGCGGAACAGCGTGTCGAAGACGATCCGCAGCTCCATCCGGGCCAGGTTCTGGCCAAGGCACTGGTGCGGGCCGAACCCGAAGGCGACGTGGTGGCGGGCCCCGCGCTCGAGGTCCAGTTCGGCCGGATCCTCGAACACGGAGGGGTCCCAGTTGGCCGACAGCATCGAGACGATGACGCCTTCGCCGGCCTTGATGCGTACCCCGCCGATCTCCACGTCTTCGGTGGACACCCGGGAGGTGACCCCGTCGGCGATGGTGAAGTAGCGCAGCAACTCCTCCACGGCCATGGGCGTCCTGTCCGGATCTGCGGTGATCAGGGCCAGTTGCTCCGGGTGGGTCAGCAGTCCGACCACGCCGAGCGAGATCATGTTCGCCGTGGTCTCGTGTCCGGCGGTCAACAGGAGAAAGGCCAGGCTCACCAGGCCCGCGTGGTCGAGGGCGCCCTCCTGGCGTTGCCGGGCGATCAGCCGGCCGAACAGGTCGTCGCCGGGTTCGGACTCCTTGCGGGTGATCAGGTCGTCGATGAAGGCGCGCAGTTCGGCGAGGGCTCGCAGGCGGTCTTCCTGCGAGTTCCGGCGCACCATCATGGTGGTGCGGCTCTGGAAGAAGTCGTGGTCGGCGTAGGGGACGCCGAGCAGCTCGCAGATCACCAGGGAGGGCACCGCCAGGGACAGCGCCTGCACCAGGTCGACCGGGCGCTGGTCGGTGGCGAGCATGTCGTCGATGAAGTGGTCGACGATGTCCTGGATGCGCGGGCGCAGCGCGGCCAGTCGCTTCACGGTGAACTCGCCGATCACCGGGCGGCGGGCCGCGGCGTGTTCCGCGCCGTCCATGCCGAGCATCAACGGCGGCTGGCTGCGGAACTGCCGCAGGGTCGCCGCATCGAGGGTGAAGAGCGGGAAGCCGTTCTTGCGCTTGTCGGAGGAGAAGCGGGCGTCGGCGAGGACGGCACGGGCCTCCTCATGCCCGGCCACCCACCAGGCCTCGCCGCCGCTGGTCAGGCGGACCTTGTTGATCGGCGCCCGCTCGCGCAGTCGCTCGTAGGCGGCGGGCGGAGCGAACGGACAGCCCCGCTCGACCGGCAGTTCTTCCAGATCGGTGAGTTCGTCGGCGATGTTCTTCGTCATGAATGATCTCCTGGTAATGGATCTGGCGGAGTTGGTCGTGCCTGTCGGCGGCCGGCTTGTCGCCGGTGTTCACCGCAGGGTGAGCGGAATCTCGGATGCGATGCGCGTCAGCTTCTCGGGGTTGCGGACGTAGTAGAGGCCGGTGATCAGGGTGTCCTCGACCCGGACTGCTATGACGCCGTCGAGCTCGCCGTCCACGCGCAGGAGGAGTGCTGGGTTGCCGTTGATCACGGTGGGCTCGCTGGTGAGCACGATCTGGGCCTTGCCGAGGCCGCCGACGATCATGCGGGCCACCTTCTCGGCGCCGGTGACCGGCCGCTGCACGGCCTGCTTGACCCCGCCGCCGTCGCTGATGAGGACGACTTCCGGAGCGAGTACGTCAAGCAGGCCCTGCAGGTCCCTGGTCTTGATCGCGCGGTGGAACGATTCCAGAGCCGCCCGGGTCTGGCTCGGGGAGACCACCTGGCGAGGCCGGCGGGCATCGACGTGCCGGCGGGCGCGGTGCGCAATCTGGCGGACTGTCGCCGGGTTCTTGCCGACGGCGGCGGCGATCTCGTCGTAGCCGACGTCGAAGGCCTCGCGCAGCACGAAGACGGCGCGCTCGGTCGGCGACAGCGTCTCCAGGACCAGCATCAGCGCCATCGACACACTCTCGGCGAGCTCGATGTCCTCGGCCACGTCCGGCGCGGTGAGCAGCGGCTCGGGCAGCCAAGGACCGACGTACGCCTCCTTGCGCCGCCTCACGGCGCGCAGCCGGTCAAGCGAGCGCCGGGTCGTGATCCGGACCAGGTAGGCGCGCTGGTCGCGCACCTGCCCCAGGTCGACCTTGACCCACCGCAGCCAGGTCTCCTGCAGGACGTCCTCGGCGTCGGCCGCCGAACCGAGCATCTCGTACGCGACGGTGAACAGCAGGTTGCGGTGGGCGACGAACGCCTCGGTCGCCTCGGTGGCGCAATCCGTGCGGTCACCACCAGCCATCGGCTCGGCTGTGCGCGTCATCGCATCCCTGCGCTCGTTCATGCCTGGCTCCTGCCTGTTCACCCGCAACTCCTGCTCCACCACAAGACGCCGGCCCTCACCGCTGTGTGACACCCCATGCTCGGTGGCGTACGTCACATGACCGCACTGTCACAAAGTTCGGGGCGCCGGCGCCTCATGGTCGTCAGGACGCCGCGCGAACGATTCGCGCGGCACACAACTCCCCGAGTTGATCGCCTTGGCCCCATTGCGTGGTGACCGCCGCGCAACCGCCACCGCAGGCAGAACGGAAAGACATCATGAGCAAGGTCTGGTTCGTCACCGGTTCGTCCCGCGGCCTCGGCCGCAACTTCGTCGAGGCCGCCCTGTCGCGCGGTGACAAGGTGGCCGCGGCCGCCCGGGTCACCGCAAGCCTTGACGAGCTGGTCGCCGTCTTCGGCGAGGCGGTGTTTCCGCTGGAGCTGGACGTGACCGACAAGACCGCCGTCTTCGAGGGCGTCAAGCGGGCCATGGAGCACTTCGGCCGTCTGGACGTCATCGTGAACAACGCCGGCTATGCCCAGGTCGGCACGATCGAGGAGCTGGCCGAGCAGGAGCTGCGCGACCAGCTGGAGACCAACCTGTTCGGCGCGGTGTGGGTGATCCAGGCCGCGCTGCCCTACCTGCGCGAGCAGCGTTCGGGGCACGTCATCCAGATCTCCTCGGCGGCCGGGCTCGTGGCGATGCCGCTCAGCGGCGCCTACAGCGCCTCCAAGTGGGCGCTGGAAGCCTTGAACGAATCCCTCGCCCACGAGGTCGCCGACTTCGGCATCAAGGTGACCGTGATCGAGCCCGGCGGCTTCGCCACCCGGTCCGGCAAGAACCCCGATCCCCTCCGCAACGGCCACCTGTCCGAGCCCAACCCGATCTACGACGGCCTTCGCCGGCACATCGCCGCGTTCGCGGGAAGGCAGCCCGCCGGTGACCCGGCCGCCGCGGCCCAGGCACTCCTCAAGATCGTCGACTCCGACAACCCGCCCCTGAGGGTGCTGTTCGGCCAGGGCTTCTACCCGATGCTCCAGCAGGCGTACGCCGACCGGCTCAAGACCTGGGCCGACTGGCAGGACCTCTCGGCGCAGGCTCACGGCAACCTCGATCAAGAGGATCGGTGACCCAGGGCCGAGTCGACTCACCGAGAGCAAGCCAACTGACAGGAGCAACGCATGAAGCACCGCATCGTCGTCCTCGGCGCCGGCTATGCCGGGGCCTACGTGGCCGGGAACCTGGCCCGTCGGCTGTCCCCGGCGGACACCGAGATCACCGTGGTCAACGCTGTGCCGGACTTCGTCGAACGGCTGCGGCTGCACCAGCTCGCGGCCGGCCAGAAGATCGAAACTCAAAAGCTCGCCGACGTCTTCGCGGGCACGGGGATACGGCTGCGCCTGGCCCGTGTCACCGCGGTCCACCCCGAACGCCAGGTCGTCGCCGTGGCCGACGCTGATGGCAGCGGCGAGCTCGGCTACGACACGCTCGTGTACGCGCTCGGCAGCCACGTGGCCGACCACGGGGTCCCCGGCGTGGCCGAGCACGCCTTCCACGTCACCGCCCGGCCCGCGGCGCTGCGCCTGCGCGAGCGCCTGGACAGCCTGGACAGGCAGGGCGAAGGCGGCAGTGTGCTGGTCGTCGGCGACGGGCTGACCGGCATCGAGACCGCCACCGAGCTCGCCGAATCCCGGCCCGGCCTGTCGGTGACACTGATCGCCCACGGCGAACTGGGCACCCGGCTCTCCGCCGGAGCCCGCAGCCACCTGCGCCGGGCCTGCGACCGGCTGGGCATCACCGTCCTGGAGCACACCAGGGTCGAAGCCGTCGAAGCGAGGCGGGTGCGGTGCGCCGACGGCACCGCTCTGGCGTCCGACGTGACCGTGTGGACGGCCGGGTTCGCGGTCAACCCCATCGCCGCCGCCGGCGGGCTGGAGGTCACCGAGAACGGCCAGATCGTCGTCGATCGCACCATGCGGTCGGTCTCGCACCCCAACGTCTACGCCGCCGGCGACAGCGCCTACGCCATCGGCGACAACGGCCGGCCGCTGCCGATGTCCTGCGCTTCGGCCGGCTTCACCGGCGGGCAGGCGATCCACGCGATCGTGGGACACCTGACCGGCCGCAAGATCGCGAAGGGCAAGCTGGACTACCCGGGCAACCACATCAGCCTCGGACGGTGGGACGCGATCCTGCAGATGGTCGACGACGAAGGGCAAGCAAAACCGAAGTACATGGGCGGCCGGAAGGCCGCGCGGATCAAGTCCGGCATCCTCAAGACCTCGCTGTGGGCCACCTCGCACCCCACCTTCGGCCTGCCCAAGCGCAAGCTCCGCCTGGCCGCCGCGCGGGATGCGGCCTGCGGGAAGGCGCTCGCGTAACCGCCTAGGGCGATCCGCGTGGACAGCAACCAAAACCCGGACATGATCAGACAAGGACAGTCGTCATGCGTATCGCAGTCTTCGGGGCCAATGGCCTCACCGGCCGCCTGCTCACCGACCAGGCACTCGCCGCCGGACACCAGGTCGCCGCCGTCACCCGGCAGCCGGAGTCGTTTCCACTGCGCCATGATCGGCTCACGGTGGTCGCGGCCGACGTGCTCGATCCGGTGGCCGTCGACGCCGCCGTGGCGGAGCGGGATGCGGTGCTGTCGACGCTCGGGGTACCCGCTGGGAAGGAACCGATCAGCACCTACTCGCAGGGTGTGGCCAATATCGCCGCCGCGATGAAACGGCATCGGGTGCGTCGGCTCGCCGTGGTCAGCTCAAGCGGGGTGGATCCGCACCCGTACTCCGACGGCGGGTTCCTGTTCAACCGGCTATTGCTGCCCTACGTGACACGGGTGCTCGGTAAGACGTTGTACGACGACATGCGGCGGATGGAAACGCTGGTCCGCGCCGGCGATCTGGACTGGACGATCGTGCGCCCGAGCGGGCTCTACCACCTGCCGTCGGTCACCGGCTACACCGTCGTGAAGGGCCACGCCGACGGCAGGTTCACCGCCCGTGCGGACCTGGCCGCGAGCATGCTGGCCCTGCTGGACGATGACCGCTACCTCCGCGCCACCGTGGGCGTCATCACCACCGTCGACAACCCCACCTTGCTCCAGTGGATCCGCCGCGAAGCACTCGCCAAGAGCTGACGCGCGGATGGGCAACGGCCGGGTGGTAAGACGCCCTGTACGGATTACTCTTCGCCGTCCTCCGGGACTGGCGGGGTCTTTTCTTTCGGTGGGGCGGTGCTGCCTCGGGGGAGGAGGCGGGCCGCCTGGTCCTCGACTCCCGCCACCTCCTCGCCGTCGATCAGGGACAGGAGTGTCCGGGCCGCGTGCACGCCGTAGGCCGGGATGTCCCGGGTGAGGGCGCTCAGCGCGGGGCGTACGACCTGGGAGAGGGGTGAGTCGTCCCAGGCCACGATCGACAGGTCGCCGGGCACGTCGAGGCGCATCTCGTGGGCGGCTGACATGCCGGCGACGGCCATGATGTCGTTGTCGTACACGATGGCCGTGGGCCGGGTGGGGGAGCTGACGAGGCGGCGGGTGGCGCGGGCGCCTTCCTCACCGGTGTAGTCGGTGTGCATGATGGTGTGCCGGTCGAGGCCGAGGTCCTGGCAGGCGGCGGTGAAGGCCTGGTCGCGGAGCACGGTGTGGACGAGGTCGGGCAGGCCGGCGACGCGGGCGATGCCGCGGTGGCCGAGGGCGGCCAGGTATTCGACGGTCTCGCGGACGGGGACGGCCTCGTCGGACCAGACGGGGGTGAGCGAGCCGGCCGCGGCGGGGTGGCCGATGACGACGGCGGGCAGGCCGAGCTCTTTCAGCGCGCTGACGCGGGGGTCGGCGAAGCGCAGGTCGACGAGGAAGGCGCCGTCGACGCGGCCCTCGCCCCACCAGCGGTCGTAGATCTCCATCTCCTGCTCGGGGCTGGTCACGACCTGGAGCATGAGCGCGTAGGAGCGCGTCGACAGCTCGGTCTCGATGCCGCTGATCAGCTCCATGAAGAAGGGCTCGACGCCGAGTATGCGCGCGGGCCGGCACAGGGTGAGCCCCACGGTGCGGGCCTGGGCGCCGTTGAGGGCGCGGGCGGCGCTGTTGGGGCGCCAGCCGATCTCTTCGGCGATGGCCTTGATGGCGGCGCGTCTGGCGGGGGAGACCCCGGGGCGGTCGTTGAGCGCGTAGGAGACGGCCACCTTGGAGACGCCCGCTTGCCGAGCGATGTCGGCGATCGTCGGTCGCTTCACCGAGCCCCCTGTTTCTGAACCGGTTAGCCACGTGTCCAGTCGCACTTTACCCCTGGCCGGAGCGTCGTACATCCGGTGGCCGCCATTGTCTCAAACGCGTCACGGCCCTTGACGGGGTTGTCATCGCGAATTTACGTTCTCGGTACTTATCCGGTTCAGCGCGGTTCTGCCCGGTAGTGCATGAGAGCGCTCCCAAGCCTCTCCGTACCCGCCGATCAGGGCGCTGACCAGGCACGACGGCGGCGTAAGTCCCGGGCCGCCGAATTCGGGGTTGGACACATGGTCGACCTCCGCTTCGGTGGGGGAAGGAGAAACGCACATGCAGACCCGGGCACGGATCCTGATACCGCTTCTCGCGGTGGGCATGGCCGCGACCGCCTGTTCGGGAGGCGGCGCGACGCCGGCTCCGCAAGCCTCACAGGCAGGCAGCGCCGCCCCCGCTCCACAGGGCAACACCGGCGCGCTCCCGCGCAACGAGACGCTGTACACCACGGGCACCCAGTGGGGCCCGCCCGCCAACTTCAACCCGATCCGCGAGTGGGACTCCGCCACCGGCACCAAGGGCCTGGTGTACGAGACGCTCTTCCACTACGACCCCAACGCGGCCAAGCTCACGCCGTGGATCGCCGAGAGCGGCAGCTGGACGGACGACACGACGTACGAGGTCAAGGTCCGTACGGGCGTCACCTGGGCGGACGGCAAGCCGCTGACCGCCAAGGACGTCGCCTTCTCCTACAGCCTGGGCAAGATGGAGACGGTCCCGTACCACAACATCTGGGACTGGCTGAAGTCGGTCGAGGCGGTCGACGATCAGACGGTCCGCTTCTCGTTCTCCCAGGCGAACTACCAGGAATGGGACTTCAACCTGTACGGCCGGGTCATCGTGCCCGAGCACATCTGGAGCGGCCGATCCGAGGAGGACGTGCTGAACGGGGTCAACGAGAACCCCATCGGCAGCGGCGCGTACAAGTACCAGAGCCACGACCAGGACCGCGTGGTCTGGGTCAAGCGGGACGACTGGTGGGGCAAGACGGTGCTCAACATGGAGCCCAAGCCCAAGTACATCGTCGACGTCGCCACGCCCAGCAACGAGGTGGCCATGGGCCTTCTGCTGCAGAAGGGCATGGACATGAGCAACAACTTCATGCCCGGCGTGGCCAACCTGGTCAAGGGCAACTTCGGCATCACCACGTTCTACAACGAGCCCCCGTACATGCTGTCGGCGAACACCGCCTGGCTGGTGCCCAACACCACCAAGAAGCCGATGAACGACCCGGCCTTCCGCAGGGCGCTGGCCGCCTCCGTGGACGTCAAGAAGATCGTCGAAGGCGTGTACGGCAACCTGGTCAAGGCCGCCAGCCCGACGGGCCTGCTGCCGCAGTGGGACCAGTTCGTCGACCAGGGCGTGGTGAGCTCCGACGGCTTCACCTTCGACACCGCCAAGGCCAAGAAGACGCTGGCCGACGCCGGTTACAAGGACACCGACGGCGACGGGCTGGTGGAGAACAAGGACGGCTCGAAGATCAGCCTGAAGCTGGAGGTGCCGGCGGGCTGGACGGACTGGATGGAGGCGGCCCGGGTCATCTCCAGCAGCGCCAAGGCGGCCGGCATCGACGTCAACCCGGAGTTCCCCGACTTCAACGCGCTCGTCGAGAACCGCAGCAAGGGCAACTTCGACCTGATCGTCAACAACGAGCGCCAGCTGTCCAGCAGCCCGTGGACCTACTACGACTATCTGTTCCAGCTGCCGATCCGCAAGACGCAGAACACCGTCAACTTCGGCCGCTACGAGAACAAGAAGGCGTGGGAGCTGGTCCAGAAACTGGACCAGGTCAAGACCGACGACATCGAGGGCATGAAGTCCGTCATCTCCGACCTGCAGAAGATCCACCTGGACGAGATGCCGAACATTCCGCTCTGGTACAACGGCCTGTGGGCCCAGTCCAGCAACGGCGTGTGGAAGAACTGGCCCTCCTCGGCGTCGGGAGCGCCCAAGACGGCGCCCGTCATGTGGCGTAACTGGCTCGAACTGGGCGGATTCGAGACGCTCACCCAGCTCCAGCCCGTAGCCGGCTGACCGGACGACCGTGCCCCCTCCGCCCGCTCACCCGGGCGGAGGGGGCCCTTGGGGAGACCTCACGTGCGTCGATACTTCGGCAGGAAACTGCTCATCTACGGGCTGACCTTCGTGGTCGCCGTCACGGTCAACTGGATGATCCCGCGCTTCATGCCCGGCGACCCGGTCGCGAGCATGCTGGCCAGGGCCCGCGTGTCGCAGCCCGCGGCGGTCGAGGCCATGCGGACCTACTACACCAACCTGTTCGGCTTCGACCAGCCCATCTGGCAGCAGTACCTGAACTTCTGGGGCGCCCTGTTCCAGGGGGACTTCGGCATCAGCATCTGGGTGTTCCCGACGCCGGTGGCCGACGTCATCCTGGCTGCGGTGCCGTACACGCTGGCGTTGATGATCCCGTCGGTGCTGCTCAGCTACTGGGTCGGCAACCGGTTCGGCGCGTTCGCGGCGCGGCGCAAGCTGCTCGACAACACGGTCCTGCCGGTGGGCTACATCCTGACGGCGACGCCGTACATGTGGCTGGCGGTGATCCTGGCCTGGGGGCTGGGCGTGGTGGCCGGGTGGTTCCCGGTGGCCGGGGGTTACAGCTTCTCGCTGCAGCCGAGCTGGAGCTGGGAGTTCTTCCTCGACCTGCTGCACCACTGGATACTGCCGTTCCTGTCGCTGTTCCTGGTGGCGCTCGGCGGGTGGGCGATCGGCATGCGCAACATGATCATCTATGAGCTGGAGTCGGACTACTCCAACTACCTGTCGGCGCTCGGCGCGCCGTCGCGGCTGATCCGCCGCTACGCCTACCGCAACGCGATCCTGCCCCAGATCACCGGTCTGGCGCTGCAGCTCGGCGTGCTGGTGGCCGGGGCGCTGGTCACCGAGATCGTCTTCTCCTATCCGGGGCTCGGCAGCCTGATCCTCAAGGCCATCCAGAACCAGGACTTCTTCCTGCTGCAGGGCACGTTCATGTTCATCGTGATCGGGGTGCTGGTGGCGAACTTCCTTATCGACATCGTCTACGTGCTGATCGATCCCCGGACGCGGACCGGAATGGCGGGTGCCCAGGCATGACCACGACGACGACCCTGCCCACCGAGGAGCGCGTGGTGCGCCGGGAGGCGCTGTACTTCGCGGTGCGCAACACCAAGCTCATGATCGGCTTCGGGATCGTGCTGCTCCTGCTGCTCGTGGGCATGTTCGGGCCGATCCTCGCGAACGTCGAGGACCCCAACGAGTACGTCGCGGCGGCCATGCTGCCGCCCTCGTCGGAGCACTGGTTCGGCACCACCACGTTCGGCCAGGACGTCTTCACCCAGTTCGTGTACGGCCTGCGCACCACGTTCGTGGCCGGGGCGCTGGGCGGCGGCATCGCGGCCGTCATCGCGATGGTGATCGGCTTCGTCGCCGGTTACCGGGGCGGCTGGGTGGACGAGATCCTCAACATGCTCACCAACGTCGTGCTGGTCATCCCGACGCTGGCCGTGCTGCTCATCATCAACGCCTACCTGGGCATCCGCAGCGTCGGCGTACAGGCGCTGTTCATCGGGCTTACCTCCTGGCCGTGGGCGGCGCGCTCGATCAGGGCGCAGACGTTCTCGCTGCGCAACCGCGAGTTCGTGGACCTGGCGAGGCTCAGCGGCATGACCACCCGCAAGATCATTACGCGGGAGATCGCGCCGAACATGAGCTCCTACCTGTTCATGACCTTCATCCTGCTGTTCGGCGGTTCGATCCTGATCGCCTCCTCGCTCGACTTCATCGGGCTCGGGCCCACCGAGGGCGTCTCGCTCGGCCTGATGCTGCAGAACTCCACCCAGTGGAGCGCGCTCCAGCTCGGCCTGTGGTGGTGGTTCGTCCCGCCGGGCGCCGGCATCACCGCCGTCGTGGGCGCCCTGTACGTCGCCAACGTCGGTCTCGACGAGGTCTTCAACCCGAAGCTGAGGGAAACATG
Organism: Nonomuraea glycinis; assembly: GCF_035920485.1. GTDB lineage: Bacteria > Actinomycetota > Actinomycetes > Streptosporangiales > Streptosporangiaceae > Nonomuraea > Nonomuraea glycinis. Next base: position 2,490,464 of record NZ_CP109166.1, on the reverse strand, counting down.
AGTCTGCGGGTCAATGATCTGAGGGTGCACTACCGCACCCTCAAAGGCGAGGTGAAGGCGCTGGACGGGGTCTCCTTCACCATGAAGGACGGGGAGATCCTCGGCCTCGCGGGCGAGTCCGGCTGCGGCAAGACCACCCTGGGCAAGAGCCTCATCCGGATGGACGGCCGGATGCGGCACGCCGGCGGGACGGTCGAGCTGGACGGCCGCGACCTGCCCGTGGGCGACGACCGGGCGATGAACGCGTTCCGCTTCCACGAGGTCTCGCTCATCCCGCAGTACTCGATGAGCGCGATGAACCCGACCCGCCGGATCGGCAAGATGATCGGCGAGCTGCTGAGGTCGCGCGGCGTCGCGCTCGACACCAAGGAGCTGCACCACCGCATCGACCTGGTCGGCCTGCCGCGCGAGGTGCTGAGCCGCTACCCGATCGAGCTGTCCGGCGGCATGAAGCAGCGCATGGTCATGGTCATCTCCACGCTGCTCGACCCGTCGCTGCTCATCGCCGACGAGATCACCTCCGCGCTGGACGTGTCCACGCAGAAGGCGGTCGTCAAGGCCATGCTCGGCTTCCGCGACAACGGCTTCGTCAAGAGCATGATCTTCATCACCCACGACCTGGCGCTCACCTCGAACCTCGCCGACACGGTCATGATCATGTACGCGGGCAAACTGGCCGAGAAGGCGCCCGCCGACAAGATCGTCAAAGCGCCGCGGCATCCGTACACGCAACTTCTGATCAACTCGCTGCCGGAGATCGGCGTCCGGTACGACCAGCGCAAGCTGGCCGGCATCCCCGGCAGCCCGCCGTCCCTGCTGAACCCGCCGAAGGGCTGCCGCTTCCGAGACCGATGCCCGATCGCGGGCGAGGAGTGCGCCGAGGAGCCGCCCGTGGCCGAGATCGAGCCTGACCACTTCGTCGCGTGCTGGAAGGCCTGATGCTGAAAGTCGACAACGTCACGAAGGTCTACAAGGTCGGGACCTTCGGCGGCCGGACCATGACGGCCGTGGACACGGTGAGCTTCGACGTGCGGCCCGGCGAGGTCGTCTCCCTCATCGGGGAGAGCGGCAGCGGGAAGAGCACGATCGGCAAGATGATCCTCGGCCTGACCCCGGTCACCAGCGGTTCGATCACCGTGGACGGCGTGCCGATCCAGCCGGGCAAGGACTACTACCGGACGGTCCAGGGCGTCTTTCAGGACCCGTTCAGCTGCTACAACCCGGTTTTCAAGGCCGACCGCGTCTTCGCGCTGATCAAGGAGAGCTACTACCCGTCGGTGCCGGACGCCGAGTGGACCGAGCGGGTCCGCTCGGCCATCCAGGACGTACGGCTCAACCCGGACGAGGTGCTCGGCAAGTTCCCGCACCAGCTCAGCGGCGGCCAGTTGCAGCGGCTGCTCATCGCCAGGGCGCTGCTGCTGGACCTCAAGCTGCTGATCGCCGACGAGATCACCAGCATGCTCGACGCCTCCACCCGTATCGACGTGCTCAACCTGCTGGCCGAGCTCAAGGCGCGCGGCCTCGGCGTGCTGTACGTCACCCACGACCTGTCGCTCGGCCACTACCTGGCCGAACGCACCGTGGTGCTGCGGCGTGGCACGATCGTCGAGATGGGCCTGACCTCGAAGGTCTTCGACGACCCCCTGCACCCCTACACCAGGCAGCTGCTCTCGGCCGTCCCCCGGCTGCACGCCCCGTGGGACGACATCGAGCCGCCGGCCACCTGCCTGTACCACGAGCGCGGGGGCGTCGGCGGGCTGCTGGAGGCCGATCCGGGACACTACGTGGCCTGTGCTCAGCTCAGTGACTGCTAAGGAGACCTACTTGAGCTCGTACCGACCGTTGCACGACGGCTGGATCCTGTCGGCTGTCTCGCGGGACATCGAGACGCCAGCCACCGTGCCGGGTTGTGTGCACACCGACCTGCTGGCGGCGGGCCTCATCGATGACCCCTACCTGGACGACAACGAGGACCGGCTGGCCTGGATCGGCCGTACCGGCTGGTCCTACAGCACCTCCTTCACCTGGTCCGGCGACGAGCACGAGCGCACCGACCTGGTGTGCGAGGGGTTGGACACGGTCGCCACGGTCACCCTGAACGGCGTGCGGGTGGCGCGTACCGCCAACCAGCACCGCTCCTACCGGTTCCCGGTGCGGCACCTGCTGCGCGAGGGCGTCAACACGCTCACCGTGACCTTCGACTCCGCCGTCGGCCACGCCGAGGAGCAGCGCGCGGTGCTGGGTGAGCGGCCCGGCGCGTACGCGGCGCCGTACCCGTTCATCCGCAAGATGGCCTGCAACTTCGGCTGGGACTGGGGGCCCGCCCTGGTCACCGCCGGCATCTGGCGGCCCATCGGCCTGGAGAGCTGGAGCGGCGCCCGGCTGGCCGAGGTGCGCCCGCTGGTCCGGGTCGGCGACGGCGTGGGCACCGTCGACGTGCACGTCAAGGTCGAGCGCGCCACCGAGGAGCCGCTCACCCTGCGCGCCGAGGTGGCGGGCGTCACCGCCGACGTGCGGCTCGCCACCGGGCAGCGCGAGGCGGTCGTGTCCCTCACCGTCCCCGACCCGCAGCTGTGGTGGCCTCGCGGGTACGGCGAGCAGCACCGCTACGAGCTGGCCGTGCGCCTCGGGGACTCGGCGTGGACAAGGAAGATCGGCTTCCGGACGGTCGAGGTGGAGCGCGAGGCGTTCAAGCTGGTCGTCAACGGCGTGCCGGTGTTCGTGCGCGGCGTGAACTGGATCCCCGACGACTGCTTCCCCACCCGGGTCACCCGGGAGCGGCTGGCCGAGCGGTTCGCCCAGGCCACCGGCGCGGGCGTCAACCTGCTGCGGGTCTGGGGCGGCGGCCTGTACGAGAGCGAGGACTTCTACGACCTGGCCGGCGAGCTCGGCCTGATGGTCTGGCAGGACTTCCCGTTCGCGTGCGCGAGCTACCCGGAGGAGGAGCCGATCCGCGCCGAGGTGGTGGCCGAGGCCCGGGAGAACGTGGTCCGGCTCGCCCCGCACCCGAGCCTGATGCTGTGGTGCGGCAACAACGAGAACCTCGAAGGCCACGCCGACTGGCAGTGGCAGGAGCGCCTCGACGGCCGGAGCTGGGGCGGCGGCTACTACTTCGACCTGCTGCCGTCGATCGTGGCCGAGCTCGACCCGACCCGCCCGTACATCCCCGGCAGCCCCTTCTCGGCCACCCCCGGGCAGCCGCCGCAGGATCCGGCCAGCGGCACGATCCACATCTGGGACGTGTGGAACCGCGAGGACTACGGCCACTACGCCGCCTACACGCCCCGATTCGTCGCCGAGTTCGGCTTCCAGGGGCCGCCCGCGTACTCCACGCTGCGCCGCGCCGTCAGCGGCGAGCTGGCCGCCGACGCGCCGCTGGTGCTGCACCACCAGAAGGCCGACGACGGCAACGGCAAGCTGCTGCGCGGCCTCGGCGAGCACCTGCCGCAGCCGGGTACGTTCGACGACTGGCACTATCTGACCCAGCTCAACCAGGCCAGGGCGATGGCCTTCGGCGTGGCGCGGTTCCGCTCGCTGGCGCCCTACTGCATGGGGACCATCGTCTGGCAGCTCAACGACTGCTGGCCGGTCACCTCGTGGGCCGCCGTCGACGGCGACGGCAGACGCAAACCCCTCTGGTACGCGCTCCGCCACGCCTACGCCGACCGGCTGCTGACCGTGCAGGGCGGGGAGGTGGCCGTGGTCAACGACGGCGACGAGCCGTGGCTGGGCGAGCTGGTCCTGACCCGGCAGAGCCTCACCGGCCGGCCGCTGGCCAAGGAGTCCGTCCCGGTCGAGGCCGCCCCCCGGTCGGTGGCCAGAGTGGCGCTGCCCGCCGCCGTCGGCGACCCCGACGACCCGGCCGCCGAACTGCTGACCGTCCAGCTCGGGGACGCGCGCGTGGTCTCCTTCTTCGCCGAGGACACCGCCGTCGCCTTCGCCCCCGCCGACTACGACGCCCGCGCCGAGCCGGCCGGGAGCGGCTACCGCGTCACCGTGACGGCCCGCACCCTGCTGCGCGACCTGGCCCTGTTCCCGGACCGCCTGGACCCGGCGGCTTCGGTGGACGCCATGCTGGTCACCCTGCTGCCGGGGGAGGAGACAACCTTCCACATCACCACCGACCGGCCCCTCGACCCGGAGGCGCTGACCTCTTATCCGGTGCTGCGCTGCGTCAACGAGCCACGTGAACACCCATCGTGAACTACTTCTTCACTGGCTGACTAGCCGCTGTATAGGCGCAGTTGTCGGGTATTCGCCTGACAGCCGCCCCTATTAATTGGAGCTAGCATTTCCATAATCAGCTCCGAATAATTGGATGGTTGTCCGATGAGACTGCGCGGATTCAGCAAATCTATGATTATTCTCGCACTCGCGGCGGGGATGTCGCTTTCCAGTACCGGCACCGCAAGCGCATTTACATGGGTACAGATTAGCGGCCCGCACAAAGAAAGATCCACTTGCGAGAATCGGCTCAAACTGGTTAAAAAGAAGACTCCTGGCCGGTACGCCTGCGTTGGCTCAGATAGTGAGGGGTGGAGGCTGGTCAAGTCAGTGGTGTAATCACGGCCACCCTACGATGGCGGTTGGGCGATCAGGCGTCCGGCGGCCTACTGCTGTACTCCGTAGCTGTACGAGGACTAACAGGGCCATCCATATTGCCGATAGGCGGCCTCTGACCTGCTCCGGAGTACTACGGCACGCCGTAGCGGCACTGAGTCTTTGCCAGTAATAGATCATGACGTTGCGTGATCGTTCAGATGGTGCGGTCGTACTCGAGCTGGAGCAGGACGAGGGCTGCGGCGGCGATCTTCGTGATGCGGCTGGGGTCGAGGCTGACCCTGCGCAGGGCCTTGAAGGTGGTTTTGAGCAGGGAGTTGGCGCGCTCGCAGACGCCGTGGATGCCACAGATGACCTTGAGGCCAAGATGAACCCCGGAGCGGGCGCCGACCTGGCCGCGGCGTTCAAGGGTGAGACGTACAAAATCATGCTGGTTGCTAACAAGTTCCAGACCGGCTTCGACCAGCCGTTGCTCTCGGCGATGTACGTCGACAAGAAGCTCTCCGGGGTCACCGCCGTGCAGACGCTCTCCCGGCTGAACCGCACCCACCGCACCGTCGGCGGGGAGAAGAAGGCAAAGACGTTCGTCATCGACTTCGTCAACAAGCCCGACGACATCAGGGCCGCCTTCGAGCCGTACTTCACCAACGCCACCCTGGAGACCGAGACCAACCCGTACGTCGTCATACACCTGGCGAACAAGCTCGCCCAGGCGGGGATCTACACCGAGGAGCAGGTTCGTCAGGTCGCCGAGCTGTGGGTCACCCGCAAGGGCAACAACGCGCTCTCGGCGGCGATCAGCCCGGCCCAGCATGACTTCCGGCGTCGCTACGCGGCAGCGATCGAGGCCGAGGACAAGGTCACGCTCAACACGCTCGACCTCTTCCGCAAGGACGTCTCCACCTACGTGCGGCTCTATGACTTCATGAGCCAGATCGTCGACTACGGCGACCCGTACATGGAGATGCTCTCGATCTTCCTCCGGCTTCTGGAGAAGGTCATCGCCGAGTTCTCGTGGAGCGCCGAGGTCGACCTTTCGGACGTGGTCTTGGTCGGCGTGAAGCACAACAAGGCACCTGCGGTTGACATCTCGCTGATCGGGGACGGCGAGCTGAAGGGGATCAGCGCGGCAGGCACCGGTGCCAAGAAGGAGCCGAAGTACGTCGCGCTCCAGGTCGTCATCGACAAGATGAACGACCTGTTCGGTGCCGAGTCGTTCGCCGAGTCCCAGATCCGGGAGTTCGTGCAGGGGCTCGTGCAGCAACTGCTCACCTATCCGGACCTGGTTCAGCAGACCCGGGTGAACTCGAAGAAGCAGTTCATGGAGTCACAGGACTTCCAGTCCGCCGTCACCGAGGCCGTCGCCGACAACCAGCAGGCGCACAACACCATGGCTGACTACTTCTTCACCGACGGGCCCGCGATCAAAGGGATCGTCGTGGCACTCGCCGACGCGTTCTACGAGGTCGCGATCGACAAGGAGGCAGTTCAGCCTTACTCGGGATCTTGAGGCATGCCCTCACGGTTCCTCCGGGGCTGCCTCCGTGAGCGCCGATGCGACAAAGACTTCTGGTTGTAATTCTGCTCCAAGCAGATGGCTCGCCGATCGGATCGGCGAGCCATAAGGGAACCGCGGTGAACTGCGTAGTCAAGCCAGGTCGAACTCGCCGCCCTTGACTCCGGAAACGAATGCTCTCCACTCGCTCGGATTGAAGACCAACGCCGGCCCGTGAGGGTCCTTGCTGTCTCGCATTGCGATGCGGTCATTAGCTAGCGGGGCGACTTCGACACAGTTTCCGCCGTCAGTGCTGTAACTACTCTTGCGCCATGCGATGTGTTGCTTCGAAAAGGCAGTCATCTCGCTGCTTCCTCCGACTAGGTGAGAGATGCTATGAAGGCAGCCGACTGATCTGGATCGAGTGCCTGTGCGCTCAATCGTGTGAACATCATCGAGTAGCAATCCAGCTCGCTCGGATCTTCCAGGACCAGGCCGCTGGTCTTCTGCTCAAGATAGACAACGTCTGGGTCTTTGGAGTCAGGAAACTCAAGGATGCTGAACTCGCCGTCAAGCGCCATGTGAGCACCCGCCGAGAAGGGGAGCACCTGCAACGTTATGTTAGGTAGCTTGCCCATGGTTATAAGGGCATCGCGCTGTTCGGCCATGGTCTCCGCACCTCCCACGTCTCGTCGCAGAACTGCTTCATCGAGAATGACATGCAGCGTCATGGGGTCTGCGCGAATGAGCAGCTCTTGTCGGCTCAAGCGGACTGCTATCTTCTTGTCCAAAATATCAGCAGGTGTCTGTCCGGCAGCGATAGCGCAGATAACTGCGCGCGCGTAAGCTTCAGTTTGAAGAAGTCCGGGCACAACTTGGCTCTGATATGTACGCAGCCCTCTGGCGTCGTTCTCCAGGCCAATATACGAGTCGAAGCCGCGTTTGAAGGTGTCGCGGTGTCGGTGCCACCACCCCTTTAGGCGTGATTGGCGTGCCATATCGCCTAGCTCTGCTCGCAGATCCTCGTCCGAGACCCCGTATATATCGAGGAGATCGGTGACGTCACCGTGGTGGACACTGACCTGCCCTGTCTCAATTCGGGACATTTTGGTCGCCGACCAGTGAAGCCGGGCTGCTACCTCATCTGCGCGTAGCTGCGCCGCTTCTCTCAAGCGCCGTAGCTCGTGGCCCAAGCGTCGTCGTCGCGCCGTAGGGCTGGTGGACATGGCCCTCCTTGTGCTTGGCACCTAGTTTCGCCATCTGCGGCAAGTTGCGCAAACGCATTCAATTTATGTCACTTGCTTGAACGCAATTGCGTGTACGCGATTGCTCGGTCATGCTTGAGCGTACCAAGAGGCAAGGGGCGCAGTGCCTAAAACGGCATATGAACCCTTTGTCATGAATTCCCCAGCACCGCACGGCCGAGAGAAGGCGGAGCGAGTGATGCGACGAAAGCGAAGGCAAAACGGGCTGGAACGATCCAAACCAACCCGTGAACAGGAGCAGTTTCACTACCTGACGCAACTCGCGTGGGGTCTCGCGAGGCGCGGTCTGGCTGTTTCGGTGCAGTTGCCGAGGCGTGATGAGCCGTGCGTCGCGGTGCAGCGGATGTCGGGGCCGTTGCTCGTACGGGCTTCTCTGCGGGGCGAGAGGTGGGTGTTCTCGTGGGGGCGGGGTCGTGATCGGTGCGTAGATGTGCGGGACGAGAGCGTGTACGAGCGGGTGTGGGAGGTGGCGCGGTGAGTGAGCGGGCTCTCGTTGAGCTGACGATCCCGGGGGACGCGGCGTGGGTCTGCCTGGTTCGCCGCTGGGTGGCCGATGCCCTGATGGTGGCGGGGCATCGCGATGTGGACGGTGTCCGGCTCGTCGCGAGCGAGTTGGCGGGGAACGCCGTGCTGCACACCGAGTCGGGGCGGCCTGGCGGGTTGATGAGGGTGAAGGTTTACGAGGTCACCGACGCGCTGGCCAGGATCGAGGTGATCGACCAGGGCGCGGCGACGGTTCCTCGTTCTCGCCGGTCCGGTGCCGAGGAGTGCGGTGGTCGTGGTCTGTGGCTGGTTGAGCAGACCGCGATCAGTTGGGGGACCCGGTCCGTGCCGCAGCGGTGGAACCTGGTCTGGGCCGAGGTTTCCACGCTGGGCGTGCTCCCGACGCCTGAGTTCGAGGACGCGGAAGAGGCTCTCACGTGACTCTCGAGTTTCACGGTCCGCATGCCGCTGATGGTGGGTTCGATGCTGAGCCGATCGAGTGGCGTGATCCGTTGCCTCGCTTCTGCCGGGTCCGGGTCCTGCGGCACACCTGCGAGTGCCGGGCGCGGGTTTACGAGCTCTGCGCTGCGGCCGGGCTCGCCTGGATACGCCGGACCGACCGTTCGGAGACCGTCATGGTCGTCAAGGAGAGCCGTCCGACCTCGTACAGGGAGGCCGGGGACTTGTGGGAGAAGCTGCTCTCCGGCGAGGCCACTGCTATCGCAGCTACACCACCCAGGAGCTCGACCGCATCATGACCGCCCGCCCAGCAAGTTCCCCGGGCGTGCGCGCCCGCGAGATGAACCTCTACCGCCGCTACTTCGACCTGGTCGCCGCCGGCCGTAAAACCATCGAGGTCCGCGTCCAGTACCCCAACCTGCGTAACCTCAAGGCCGGCGACCACATCCGGTTCGTCTGCGGCCGCGACGACGCCCTCACCCGCGTCAAACGGGTGAGCCGGTACGCCTCGTTCGAGGACATGCTCGACAGCGAAGGCGCCGCCAACGTCAACCCCGACAGCCCTCGCGAGCAGCAACTGGCCAACATCCGCCGCATCTACGGCCCCGAAAAGGAGGCGCTCGGCGTGCTGGCCATCGAGATCGAACTCCTCCGATCCGCCACTGCGTGACCGATCACCACGTCATCGAGCCGCACCCTTCGGGGCTAGGCCAGGGCCCGCGCACCGCGTGGGCCTTTCCCACGCTGGGTGTGCTCCCGACGCCTGATGCGCTGTCCCGCGCCGGGGCGCAGGTCCACGCCGACGAGCCCCAGCCCGGCAGTCAGCCCAGGGCGCGCTGATCGTCACTGCTTTGGCTCGTCGTGGGTGGGCGCACGCCGGTCCCCGGACACGCCGCCCCTACGGTCCGGTGCGGCGGCCAACGATGGTGGCGGTGCGGCCCGGGATCATTGACGCTTGGCGGACGTCCGCGCTCCGGCCTCGGCCTCCTCAGCAGCGCGGTCGGCGCTCCAGACCATCGTCTGCTGGTGGACCCGCCGGCCGTCGTGCCGGAGGCCGGGCACCAGTGGTGCCGGGCCGTGCTCGGCGAAGCCCATGCGCTCGAAGAACCGCACCGCCCGGGCGTTCTCGACCAGGGTCTGCAGGTGGCAGCCGGGAGATCCGGCCTTCCTGAGCCGGTCAAGCCACCGGCTCATCAGCCCGTCGGCGGCGCCGGTCCCTCGCGCCTCGGGTGCCACGTTGATGTGCAGGTGCGCGGGCCACCTGGCGTCGGCGAACTCGCCGACGCCAGGCTCCCTGCGGACCGCGGCCCACGCCAGATCGGCCAGGCTGCGCGCGAAGAAGGCCGCGGGCCTGGGACGAAAGACCAGCCGGTAGGTCCGCATCGCCTTCTCCATGCGCTCGCCCTCCCCAGGGAACTTCGCACTATCGAGGCATCCCGTCAGGTAGCCCACCAGGGCGCCCCCGGCGACGGCGACGAAGAGCGAGTCCGGCTCCAGCTCCATGTAGGGGTCCAGGTAGACGGCCGCCTCCGAGTCCACGTGCCCCCACAGCGACGCCGTGGGAGCGCCCTCGCCCACGCGCTCGAACAGCTCGCGCAGTTCGGCGCGGTCGCTCGGTGCGAACGTACGGATCTCCATGACGCCTCCCTCATTATGTACAGGCTACTCTGTACGACATACACGATAGCTAGACTATATGACGTACACAGATTCCGACCGCACGAGAGGACGTTCGATGGCAGAGCTGCCACCCGTCGTGGCGCGGATGTGGGACCGCGAACCCACCACGCGCAGAGGCCCGAGGCCGCGCCTGGACCTGGCCACGATCACGATGGCCGCCATCGAGATCGCCGACACCGAGGGGCTGGCCGCCGTCTCCATGAGCAACGTCGCCGCCCAGGTGGGCGTCGCTCCGATGGCGCTTTACCGGTACGTCGGCAGCAAGGACGAACTACTGACCGTCATGGCGGAGAGCGCCGTGCCCCCACCGCCCGAACGCGGGAACCTGTCCTGGCGCGCCTATCTCGCCACGTGGACCCGGCTCAACCGCGACCTCCTGCTGTCCCGCCCCTGGCTGCTGGACCTGCGCCAGAGCACCCCGCCCATGGGCCCGCGGCGACTGCTCTGGCTTGACCGCGCCCTGGACGCGCTGTCCGGGACCGGGCTGGACGACGGCGAGAAGTTCAACGCCGCCACGGCGCTGACCGGCTACGCACTCACCAACGCCACACTCACGCACTCGCTCGGCGCAGGTGGCGAGAAGTTCGCGGCCGGGGCCAAGGGAGCCACCGAGTACGGCGAGATACTCGCCGAGGTCCTGGACCCCGCGACGTACCCGGCGCTGTCGGCCATGATGAACTCCGGCCTGCTCAGGGACTCCACCGGCTGGATGGAGGACGCCGACTTCCGGTTCGGCCTCGACCTCCTGCTGGACGGCATAGAGGCGCTGATCGCCCGCTCAGCCCGGTAGCTGCGACGAGGCCGTCGTAGCCTGATCACACGTCATGTCGCCGATGGCGGTCGCCTGGTGAATACTTGCCCAATTAGCTAGGTTGTCCTCGCCTTGTCCGATTCTCACGGGGGAGTGGCAGCCGTGCGGCAGCAGCACAAGGCCTTCCAGGCGATCGAGGTCGGCGACGGCGGCGACGGGCGGTGGGCCGCCTACGCCCGGGCCCTGTGGCAGGAGATGGAGGGCCTGCTGACCGAGGAGGGCCGGACTCCGGAGGGCGCGGATCGTGTTCGGGCGCTGTTCCGTGCGCACATGCCGGAACTGGTCCCGGTTCTGGACCGCCTGGCCGGCCAACTCGACCGGCCGGGGGCGGAAGTCTTTCTCACCCACGCGGCACTGCGGCCGTTCTCCCAGGCCTGCACCCAGATCGGCCAGAACGGCACTCTGCTGCGCAACTATGACCTACGGCCCGATCAGTGCGAGGGGACCATCGTCTCCTCCTGCTTCCTGCGCCCCGTGATCGGGATGCAGGACATGCTGTGGGGCTTGCTGGACGGGATGAACGACGCCGGTCTCGCGGTCTCGCTCACCTGGGGCGGACGTTCCGTCTACGGACGCGGCTTCGCCATTCTCATCCTCGTGCGCTACCTGCTGGAGACGTGCGACACCGTCGATGAGGCGGTCGACAGGCTGCGGTCCCTGCCGGTCGCCGTCCCCCAGAACCTCACCCTTGTCGATCCCAAGAAGGCGATGACGGTGTTCGTGGGACCGGATATGCCGCCGACGGTGGCACCGGACGCCTGCGCCGCCAATCACCAGCACCTGCCGGTGACCGACGAGCAGGAGCGGGCCATGCGGACGCAGGAGCGGCTGCGAGCCATCCGCGCCGCGGGCGTGGACGTGGCGGCGATGCTCAAGCCGCCGCTGTATCGATCCGTCGACGAGCAGGGGACGGTAACGCTCTACACCGCCCACTACCGGCCCGCCGAGGGCCTGGTGACGTACTACTGGCCCGGTGAGTCCTGGCAACAGTCCTTCGGCGACTTCACCCCCGGATCCCGCACCGTGACCTTGGGTCGGGCCGGCTGAGAGGCTGTCCGGACTCCTGCTCACCCCTGCGCGAAGATCTTGCAGGAACGTGATTTCACCCGCTGCCGACAGGCGGCCGGGCTTGGGTAAGGGCGATCTCAGGCCCGGACGGATTCCCAGGACTCCAGGGTCGCTTCCACCAGGGCGTCGATGCGGCGCCCGTACGCCGCATGTCCGTCGAAGACGAAGCTGTCGTCATCGAACGGCAATCCGCTGAACGTGGCACGGAAAGGCCCCGGGGACTTGCCTGCCGGAAGCGGCGCGTAAGGCGCCAGCGGCGCCTGGTCGTAGCTCGACCGCGCGCGGTGACTGTTCCGGGCCACCTGATGGCGCTGCACGCGGATCATCGCGTCCATGCCCTTGTCCAGGTAGAACTGCAGCCAGCGGAACTGGCCGTCGAGGTGCTTGTCGTGAGCTTCGGCAGGGTGCTGCAGGAGATAGGCGCAGACCACAGGGGCGTGCCACCTGTACATCTGCGGGTCGGTCTGCTCCTCGGTCAGGATGCGGTGGTAGTAGTCCGCGCACAGTCCGAGGGGACCGGCCGTCGCACCGCAGTCGCACTGCTCCACGCTTTCTGTCATGGTCCGCAACATAGGCAGCGGGTAACCGCGTTGTCGACGGCATTTCGCGCTATCGGAGTGCCCCTAGCGGGCTCAACGGCCGTATGGCGATCTCTATCGAAAAATCGTGAGGCGCCCTTGTCCGGGGGGATCAACGCCAGCCGTGACAGCGGGATTCGATCAGCTTCTGTTCGCGGCCGGGCGCGGTGGCTACCGTGCCTGGTTCCGGAACTGTGCGGGCGATGAGCCGACCACGCGGCGGAACGCGGTGCTGAACGCGCTCTCGGAAAGGTAGCCCGTGGCCCGTGCGAGCTCGGAGATCGACAGCGTGTCGCGGGCGAGGGCGTCGCGCGCGAGGCTCATGCGCCATTGGATCAGGTACTCCAACGGCGGAACCCCGACGTGGCTCTTGAAGGCCTGGGCGAACGCGGAACGCGACATGTGGCTGATCTCCGCGAGCTCCTTGAGGCTCCAGGAGTGGGCCATGTCCGCGTGCACGGCACGCAGGGCGGCGCCGATGCCGTCCTCGTTCAGGGCGCCCAGCCAGCCGGTGGGCCGGTCTGTCTGACCGGCGTGAGCACGCAGCATGTGCACGAGCAGGATCTGTGCGAGGTGGTTCTGCACCAGCGGGCCGCCGGCGGCGGCGACCCCGACCTCGGTGGCCAGGAGATCGATCAGCTGCGCGAGCCGCCTGCCATGAGGATCGGCCACGCGGACGATCACGAGCGGCGGCAGAAGATCGGTCAGGAGGGCCGCGTTCCTGTCGTCGAACGCGATGTGCCCGACGCAGAGGTAGAGGTCCTCTTCGGCCTCCGGGCCGATCCGCACGAACCCGTCTTCGGCACCCGCCCACACCGGCTCCGCAGGGCGCGGGCTCGCGTCGAGCGTGCTGGCCAGCACGTAAGGCGGCGGGTTGCCCAGCATGAAGGTGTCACCCTCCTGCAGGAGCACCGGCTCGTGGCCTTCGAGGATCAACCAGCACGTGCCGCGCACGAGGCCCCCGACCCGCACGTGCAAGAACGTGTCGAAGCGCAAAGCCCACTCTCCCGTGGCCCGGAGATTGGGCCCGACCACCGTGTGGGGCCGGAGCAGGCCGATCGCGTCAGCCACTGGATCCCGAAATCCCAGCACCGACGACACCTCCTGGACGATACGTAAAGAAATCCGGACTCTGCATCATGGATAGTATCCCCGATGTCCCGCAGTATCGATGTCGAACGGATCGGTATCGAGAGTGATGGAGACACCCACATGGGACAGCTGGAAGGCAAGACGTCGGTGGTGACCGGGGGCAGCACCGGTATCGGTCTGGCCACCGCCGTACGGCTGGCGGACGAGGGCGCGTACGTGTTCGTCACCGGCCGACGCGAGTCCGAACTGGAGGCCGCCGCCAAGACCATCGGAGCAGACCGGGCCACCGCGGTCGTCGGCGACATCTCGAAGCCGGAGGATCTGGACCGGCTCTACGAGGCGGTCCGGGCGCGAGGCAAGGGTTTGGACGTGCTCGTGGCGAACGCGGCGGTCGGTGCGTTCGTGACGCTGGAACAGACCACCGAGGAGCACTTCGACCAGACCTTCGCGGTCAACGTCCGAGGCACGCTGTTCACCGTGCAGAAGGCGTTGCCGTTGCTCAACGACGAAGCCTCGATCGTCCTGGTCGGTTCGACGGCCGGCGACCGTGGAGTAGAGGCGTTCGGCGCGTACGCGGCGTCGAAGGCGGCCGTCCGGTCCTTCGCGCGGACGTGGTCCAACGAGCTCAAGGACCGTGGCATCCGGGTCAACGTGGTCTCGCCGGCATGGATCGAGACTCCCGGGGGCACCGCCGCTTTCGGCGACGAGGAGACCGCCCGGGCCGTCAAGGAGAATGTCGCCGCGACCGTGGCCAAGGGCCGCATGGGTCAGCCTGAGGAGGCCGCGGCAGTCGTAGCCTTCCTGGCCTCGGAACAGAGCAGCTATGTCGTCGGCTCGAACATCTACGTCGACGGTGGCACGAACCAGATCTGAGCAGGCACCGCATGGCAGCTGGAGCGTTCCAGGTTCCATGCCGCACGACCACCAGCAGGGCCGCGAGCGGGTAGCAGCGGCCGGCCAAGCAGCGAGGAGAGGGTGTGGGTAACGGGAGCACGAGCGCGAACGGTGCTACCCGTAGATCACCGACAGGAAGCGCACCAGGATCGCCTCCCTGAGTTCCGCCGGAAGCGCGTCCAGCACGGCGTTGACCACGGCCATCCGGGGCTGCCCCGCACCCGGCCGCAGGTCCACCCCCACCGAGGCGGCCAGCTCGGCGAAGGTCGCGTCGTCCAGCGCGTCGAGGTCCAGCTCGGTGATCAGCTCCACCAGCCCGTCGGGCACGGCCGGGGGACCCAGCCGCCGGGCCGCCTCAGCCGACTCGGCGATCACCGACAGCATCGACTCCACCCCGGCCAGCGTCACCCCGGTCACGGTGATGTGCAGGTTGGCGGGGATGCCCGCGTACGAGAGCTGCGGTTGCAGGAACCAGCCGCGCGCCCGCGCCTCGTCGGCCAGCGTGAACACGTCCACGTCGTCACCGGCGAAGGCGACCAGCGTGGACTCCGGCTCGCCCAGCACGCGCAGGCCGTCGATCGCGGCGATGCCCTTGCGCAGCCGGGTCTCCGCCTCCAGCGTGGCCCGGCCCAGCTCCAGGTAGCCCTGCCGGCCGAGGGACTGCAGGGTGGCCCAGGCGCCGCCAAGCGAACCCGCCGACCTGGAGCTCTGCACGGTGGCATTGATGATCGTGTAGCCGGGCCAGGCGGCCGAGGCGAAGTAGGCCCTGCGCCGTGTCCCCGGATCGGCGAACAGCACCACCGAGGCCCCCTTCGGCGCGTACCCGAACTTGTGCAGGTCGCAGGAGAGCGAGGTGACACCCGGCACCGACAGGTCGAACGGCGGCACCTCCGCGCCCGCCTCCCGCAGCCACGGCAGCAGCCAGCCGCCCACGCACGCGTCCACATGGCAGCGCACGCCCGCCGCGGCGGCCACCGCGGCGACCTCCTCGACCGGGTCGATCGCGCCCTGCGGGTAGGACGGCGCGGACACCACGACCAGCACCGTGTCAGCGTCGATCACCTCCGCCACGGCCCGCGCGGACACCTGGTACGTCGCCAGGTCCACCGGCACCTGCCTGACCTCGACGCCCAGGTAGTGGGCCGCCTTGTGGAAGGCGGGGTGCGCGGTGACGGGCAGCACCAGGTTGGGCCGGTCGAGGCCCGCCTCGTCGCGGGCCGCCTTCACCGCCAGCATGATCGACTCGGTGCCGCCGCTGGTGAAGATGCCGTGGCCGCCGCCGAGCAGGTCCGCGACCGCGCCGACGACCTGCTTCTCCATCTCCACCACGCTCGGGAAGGCGGTCGGGTCGAGGCTGTTGACCTCCAGCATCTCGAAGTAGGCGCGGGCCGCCGCCTCGTGCACCTCGGGCCGCCCGGTGTCGTACACGTAGGACGTCACCTGGCCGCCGCGCACGGGCAGGTCGTGCTCCTTGAACCTGGCCAGCTCGGCCAGCAGGTCCTCCGCCGTTCTCCCGGTCTCGGGCAGGTTCACGTGCTCTCCTTCGGCCGCCCGCGTGCTCCCGAGAACGTAGACCGACCGAAGCCGCTCGGGTGCTCCCGAGAACGTAGACCGACCGAAGCCGCCCGGTCAATCGGGCTGTTAGCGTTATCGCATGACCATGAGGTCGGATGAGGGCGCCCCGCGCACCAAGCCCGCGGTGCTCGGCGATGTCGCCGCGCTCGCCGGGGTCTCGGCGATGACGGTCTCCCGGGTGCTCAACGCGCCCGACCGGGTGCGGGCGGAGACGCGCGACCGCGTCCTCGCCGCCGTCCGCGAGCTGGACTACTGGCCCAACCTGGCCGCCCGCCAGCTCGTCACCGGCCGCTCCGGCGTCCTCGGCGTGGTCAGCATCGACACCACCCTGTACGGTCCCGCCTCCACCCTCTACTGCATCGAGCAGGCGGCCAGGCTCAGCGGCTACAGCGTGAGCATCGCCAGCCTCGGCATGCTCAGCCGCCGGTCCATCCAGGAGGCCGTGCGCCGGCTGCGCGCCCAGTCGGTCGACGGGGTGATCATCCTTGCGCCGCACGAGTCGGCCGCCGACGGGCTGCGCCACCTGCCGCCCGATCTGCCCGTGGTCGCGGTGGACGCGGGGGAGGACATCCCGGTTCCGGTGGTGACCGTGGACCAGCGGGCCGGCGCCGCCCGCGCGACCCGGCACCTGCTCAGCCTCGGCCACCGGACGGTGTGGCACCTGGGCGGGCCGGTCGACTGGCTGGACGCCAACTACCGGATCGACGGCTGGCGCGGCGTCCTGGAGGCGGAGGGCAGGCCGGTGCCCGAGCCGCTGCGCGGCGACTGGAGCCCGCGCTCCGGCTACGAGCTGGGCAGACGGCTGGCGGCCGACCCGTCGGTGACGGCGGTGTTCGTGGGCAACGACCAGATGGCGCTCGGCATGCTGCGGGCGCTGCGCGAGGCCGGCCGGCGGGTGCCGGAGGACGTGAGCGTGGTCGGCTTCGACGACGTGCCGGAGGCGGGTTACTTCTCGCCGCCGCTGACCACGGTACGGCAGGAGTTCGGCGAGGTCGGCAGGCACGCCTTCCGCCTGCTGCTGGACCGGATGGCGGGCCACACCGAGCCGGCCCGCCGCCTGGTCGAACCCCAGCTGGTCGTACGAGAGAGCACCGGCCCCGCTCCCGCCTGATCCTCGACGGGGCAAGGTCGTGACACGCTCTCGCGCAACGATCCACGGCAGCCCAAAAGATGATCCTCATTACGGTGCGAGGCAGCGTTTCCGCTGGTAGAAGCAGCTCACCAGATAGACGATCCCTACAGGACATCACGGCCGGCGGGCCGGTTACGCCGCCCGCCCGGCGCGGTTCAACCCCTTCCGGGGATGCCGCGTCAGCCGATAACGGTAGGGGAGCGCAATGAGCGACAACACGGAACCGAAGCTGATCTACGGCCAGGGGGCCGGGGCGTGCCCTGAGGGGAACTTCTGTCTCTACCGGGCCAATGACTTCAACGCGGGTCAGACCCCGGGGCGTGGCGACAAGATCCTGGCCATCCCGACGGGCGCGCACGTCAACGACTTCTCCGCGTACGGCTTCGACCACAGCGGCGACGGGGTGAGCGCCGTCGTCAACAACACGGTCGAGGACAACGCGCTCTTCTCGGCCGCCGACCAGCAGGGACACTCGCTACCGGTGGAGCGTGGGGTCTCGATCGCGAGGCTGTCGGACATCCCCATGGCCGGGAGCCCGAACGGCTCCTGGAACGACCAGGCCCAGTCCGCGCTCGCAGCCCGCTTCGTCGGGAATCTGCGCGTCGATCAGGAACTGCGGGGCCACTGGGCGGAAGGCCCGGGGCACCTCTACTCCTACCGGCTCACGATGCACGCCGAAGACACCCGCGTCATGAAATGGGCCGTGGGCTTCGGTGGCCTGCCGGAGGAAAGCTCACTGTCCAAGACCTTCATCGACACCTTCTGGGGCGAAATCCTCCGCGACGGCACCGACGGCGCCGTCCTGCTCGGCTCTCCCCATGGGGGCGGGCACAGCGTCGATCCCGGGACGGCCCTGCTCATCGACATCCAGGTCGTCTACCCCGACCAAAGCCCTGCCTACGAACGCCTCACCGGCCTGAACGCCCAGCAGCTGGGCTGACCCGAGTGGAGCCGAGCAGGCGGAGAACTTCGACGTGCTCACGAAGCGGAATCTTCGCCTCCCGCGCCTCTCTCAGGACAGGTGGATGACGTTCCAGCTCACCGGCGGCAGAAGGACGCGCATCGGATCCTGTTCCACGTTCTGGTTGGGCCGGGGAGAGACCCGGTCCGGGTCGTCGGCGGTGTTGCGGGCGTAGACGTCCGGGTCGGTGAGGGTAGTGGCCGAGGTGATGCGCAGGCCGCGGGCGTCGAGTTCCAGGGAGAGCGGCCCGTCCACAGCCCTGTTGACGGCGAAGACCGTGACCCCCTCGTCCGAGCGCGTGGCGACCGCGTGCAGCAACGGCACTTCGCCGTACTGCGCGCTGTCGTACAGGGGCGAGACCGGCTCGACGCGGAGCACGTCGCCGGCGGCGTACCGGGAGGTCTGGGCGAACGGGTGGAAGGTGGTCTGCCGCCAGGCCCGGCCGCCCGGCTCGGTCATGATCGGGGCGATGACGTTGACGAGCTGGGCGAGCGAGGCGGCGGTCACCCGGTCGCTGTTGCGCAGCAGGCTGATCAGCAGGCCGCCGAAGGCCACCGCGTCGGCCAGGTGATAGTGGTCCTCCAGCAGCGGCGGCGCCACCGGCCAGTCGCTCCCCGGCGCGGCGGCCTGGAAGCGCGACTGGTACCAGATGTTCCACTCGTCGAAGGAGATGTCGATCCGCTTGCGTGACTTGAGCTTGGCGCCGACGTGGTCGGCGGTGGCGACGACCGAGCGGATGAAGTAGTCCATGTCGGTGGAGCAGGCCAGGAAGCTGCCGAGGTCGCCGTCCTTCTCCTGGTAGTAGGCGTGGCAGGAGATTAGGTCCACGACGTCGTACGTCTCCTCGAGCACGGTCGCCTCCCACTCGCCGAAGGTCGGCATCCCGGAGCCGGAGCTGCCGCAGGCGACGAGCTCCAGGCCGGGGTCGATCATGCGCATGGCGCGGGCCGTCTCGGCGGCGAGCCGGCCGTACTCGCGGGCGGTCTTGTGCCCGGTCTGCCAGGGGCCGTCCAGCTCATTGCCCAGGCACCACATCCGGATGTCGTGCGGCTCCTTGGCGCCGTGGGCGACCCGCAGGTCCGACAGCGTCGTGCCGGACGGGTGGTTGCAGTATTCGAGCAGGTCGAGCGCCTCGGGGATGCCCCGGGTGCCGAGGTTGACGGCCATCATCGGCTCCACGCCGGCCTTGCGGCACCACAGGACGAACTCGTCGACGCCGACCTCGTTCGTCTCCGTGCTGTGCCAGGCGAGGTCGAGCCGCCGGGGGCGGTCCTGCTTGGGCCCGATGCCGTCCTCCCAGCGGTAGCCGGAGACGAAGTTGCCGCCCGGGTAGCGGATGGTGGAGACGCCCAGCTCGCGGGTGAGGTCGAGGACGTCGCGCCGGAAGCCGTCCGCGTCGGCGGTGGGGTGGCCGGGCTCGTAGATGCCCGTGTAGACGCATCGGCCCAGGTGTTCGACGAAGCCGCCGAAGGTGCGGCGACGCACGGGGGAGACCCGGAACGCGGGGTCGATCGTCAGGTGGGCCTGCTGCACGGCGACTCCCTGGGTGCACAGTCGAATGACCTCGATTGTTGGCGCTATCACCAGCGTGGGTCAAGGACGGCAAGCGCTTGCCGGTGGGCCCTTGACAGGGTGTCTGTTACCGCTAACACTCGGGTAATTCCGAAGTGAGCGCACCACGGACGCTCAGCTCCACCTTGCCGAATCCCTTCGAATGTTAGCGAGAACATTTAGGAAGAGGCTCCCCGTGCCCGGTCCCCCCGCCATCGCCCGCCGGCACCTGCTCGGCGGCGGCCTCGCCCTCCTCGGCGCCGCCGCCGCGGGCTGCGCCCTCCCGGTCGGCCTCGGCTCCGCCCAGACCCGCGTCAAGTACTGGCACTTCCTCGGCGCGAGCGACGGCATCATCATGAACCAGATGGTCGGCGCGTTCGCCCAGGAGAACGCCGGCATCTTCGTTGAGGAGAACGTGCTCGCCTGGGGCGAGGCCTACTACACCAAGATCGCCATGGCGGGGGCAGGTGGAAGGTCGCCCGACCTGGCGACCTTCCACCTGGCGCGGCTGGCGGGCATCGGCCCCGGCCAGATCCTCGACCCGATCAACATGGACCTGCTCGCCGAGAACGGCCTTCGACCGGCCGACTTCAGCCCGCCCATCTGGGAACGCGCCCACTACGACGGCACCCTGTACGCGGTGCCGTTCGACGCCCACCCCATGGTGCAGTACTACAACACCGACGTCTGCGGGCGGGCCGGCCTGCTCGGCCCGGACGGCAAGCTGCGGCCGACCAACGGCCCGGACGAGCTGCTGGCCGCGCTGCGCAAGGCCAAGGAGGCGCTCGGCGGCGCGCCGCCCCTGGCCGTTGACGTGCTCGGCCTCGGCACCGTCGGGCCCTGGCGGGTGTGGTGGTCGCTCTACCCGCAGAGCGGCGGCACCCTGGTCTCCGACGACGGCACGCGGATCACCATCGACGACGCCAAGGCGCTCCAGGCGCTGCGGTTCATGCGGCAGCTCGGCGAGGAAGGACTCTGCGACCCGCGGACCGACTACAGCGCGTCCGTCGCCCAGTTCACGAACGGTCAGGCGGCCTTCATGTGGAACGGCGACTGGGAGACCACCGGTCTCAAGGAGCGCGGGACGCCGTTCAGCATGACCCGCTTCCCCAGCGTCTTCGGCAGCGGCGCCGCGCAGGCCGACTGCCACGTGTTCGTCCTGCCGCACCAGCGGGACCGCGACCCGGAGGTGGAACGGGCGACCTACCGGTTCATCGCCTACCTGGTCAAGAACAGCGCCGACTGGGCCGTGGCCGGGCATGTGCCCGCCTACCTGCCCACGCTGGAGGAGCCCGACTACCTGGCGCTGCAGCCGCAGTCGGAGTACCGCTCGGTGATCACTGACGTCGCCCTCGACCCGCAGGTCTGGTACGCGGGCTCGGCCTCCCGGCTGTGGATCGACTTCGGCGGGGCGTTCTCGCCGGTCGTCAGCGGGGAGCGCACTCCCGAGGAGGGACTGGCCCTGGCCAAGGCCGCGCTGGCCCGGCTGATGGCCGCCCCGATCCCCTTCCCCGCCGAGGAGCGATGATGACGACCACCGTCGCCGCGCCCACCACCGGCAGCGCGCCGCTCGCCGAGGCCAAGGTGCGCCGGAGCTGGACCCAGCACGGGCTGCTGTTCGTCGCGCCCTTCCTGCTGGTCTACCTGGCCTTCCTGGTCTGGCCGACCCTGCTCGGCCTGCGGATGAGCCTGTCCAGCGTGAACATCGCGGGCAGCAACGACCGCCTCGTCGGGTTCGCCAACTACGCCGAGGCGTTCGGCGATCCCCGCATGTGGCGCTCGTTGTGGAACACCGTCGTCTTCACCGCGCTCAGCACGGTCCCGCTGGTGCTCCTCGGCCTGCTGTTCGCGCTGCTGGTGCACAACCTGCGGTTCATGCAGTGGCTGTGGCGGCTGTCGTTCTTCGGGCCGTTCCTGCTGCCGTCGGCCGTGGTGTCGATCCTGTGGCTGCGGATGATCTACCCGCCCGACTTCGGCCTGCTGAACGGCTCCCTGGGCACCGACATCCTGTGGCTGGGCGACCCCGGGCTGGCCATGTGGTCGATGGTGCTGACCACCGTGTGGTGGACGGTCGGCTTCAACTTCCTGCTCTACCTGGCCGCCCTGCAGTCCATCCCGCAGCACCTGTACGAGGCCGCCGCCATCGACGGGGCCTCCGCCTGGGACAAGCTCCGCGCCATCACCCTGCCGATGCTGAGCCGTACGACCGCGCTCATCGTGATCCTGCAACTCCTGGCCTCGCTCAAGGTCTTCGACCAGATCTACCTGATGACCGGCGGCGGGCCCGAGGACGCCACCCGGCCGATCATCGAGTACGCCTACGACATGGGCTTCACCAGCTACCGCATCGGATACGCGTCGGCCGTCTCGTACATCCTCTTCGTTCTGATCGTTGTCGTTTCCCTGGTGCAGCTCCGGATGTTCCGCAAGCGCGAGGAGGCCTCGTCATGACCAAGAGGTTCAGCCCGAGCCAGCTCGTCCTGCTGGTCATCGCGGTCATCCTGGCCGCCGTCTGGCTCGCGCCCATCGCGTGGGGACTGGCGACGTCGCTCAAGCCGGAGGACGAGACCACCGTCATCCCGTTGCAGTGGTTCGGCAGCGAGCTCACCTTCGACGCCTACGCGCTGGTCCTGGGCACCGGCGGCATCGTCAAGTGGGCGATCAACTCGGTGGTCACCGCCGTCATCGTCACCTTCCTGACCG
This sequence comes from Nonomuraea glycinis, assembly GCF_035920485.1. GTDB lineage: Bacteria > Actinomycetota > Actinomycetes > Streptosporangiales > Streptosporangiaceae > Nonomuraea > Nonomuraea glycinis. The sequence continues at coordinate 2,468,157 of NZ_CP109166.1, read as the reverse complement.
TGCTGTTCTCGGCGATGGCGGCGTACGGCTTCGCGCGCACCCAGTTCAGAGGGCAGCGGGCGCTGCTGGGCCTGATCCTGGCCGGCATCATGGTGCCGCCGCACGTGCTGATCGCCCCGCTGTTCGCCCAGATGGTGGCGCTCGGGCTGGTCGACACTTGGTGGGCGATCATCCTGCCGCAGGTGGCGGCGCCGCTGATCGTCTTCATCCTGTACAAGTTCTTCCAGGACGTGCCGCCGGAGCTGGAGCAGGCGGCGTTCGTGGACGGGGCGGGCCGCTGGCGGGTGTTCTTCACCATCGTCCTGCCGCTGTCCCGCCCGGTGCTGGCAGCGGTGTCGATCTTCACCTTCATCACCACCTGGAACAACTTCCTCTGGCCCTTCCTGGTCTCCACCGACCCGAACACGATGACCCTGCCGGTAGGCCTGGCCAACGTCGTCCAGGGCACCTTCGGCCTGCGCTACGCCCAGATCATGGCCTCGGTGATGCTCGCCGGCCTCCCCCTCCTGGTGGTCTTCGTCCTCTTCCAACGCCAAATAATCCGAGGAGTCGCCCACACCGGCCTCGCCGGCCAGTGACACAGCGTTATTGCGATTTTCGCAAAAGAAACGTAGGCTCGGATCCATGCCCGGGGAGACGACCAAGCGAATACAGCGGCTGATCACCGAAAGCGCTCTCACCCAGACGGAGTTCGCCGCCAGGGCCGGTCTCGACGCCTCCAAGTTCTCCAAGTCCATGAGCGGCGTACGGCGATTCACCTCATTGGACCTGGCCCGCATCGCTGAGGTCGGCGGTGTCACCGTCGACTGGCTGCTGGGCATCGACAGGCCGGCGCCGGCGCTCGCCGCCCGGACCCGAGGCTCCACGTCCGAGCAGGAAGCCGTTGCGGAAGCCGAACGGCTGGCGCAGTTCTGGGCCGACCTGACCTTCCTCGGCTACGAACAGCCGCGGGCGGCGTTGGCCGCCCTCCCCCCACGAGGCAGATGCATCGACCAGGGACGTGAGCTCGCGGAGTCGGCCCTGCGGCTCGCCAAGAGCCAGAACGTCGAGCCGTGGCAGAGACGAGACCTCGCTCCCCTGGTCGAGGACCTGTTCGGCATCGACGTTCGGATCATGCGCTTTTCGGCCGGCTACGAGGGGTTGAGCTGGAGTGACGACGCCTGCAAACTGATGATCGTCGGCACGTCGGACATCCCGGCACGGCAACGGTTCACAATCGCCCACGAGCTCGGCCACCTGATCGCAGGGGACGACCAAGGGCTGCACCTGGATCCCAACCTGAGTGACGCGGCGCACAGGAAGAACCCCTCCGAGATTCGAGCCAATGCCTTCGCCACGGAGTTCCTCCTGCCCCGCGAGGTGTTGAAGGAGAAGGCCAGGGAGAAGGACTGGTCGGATCGATCGTTCGCTGAGCTGGCCTGTGAGCTCTACGTCTCACCCGTGAACCTCGCCTGGCGGCTGTTCAATCTCGGTCTGATCGACAGCGAACAGTGCGCCAGATTCAGGGCCATCTCCGCACTGCAGGCCGCTACGCTCGCCGATCGGCTGGAGTCCCACTGGGCGTGGATCGCCTCGGCCGGACAGCCACGGATCTCCGTGCCTCTGGTGCGAACGGCATTCCAGGCTTACCAGCAGGGAGACACCACGCTGCGCCCCCTCGCCAATCTCCTCCGCGTGGACACCGCACATCTGCGGCAAGCCATGGACGGGGCACGAGAGGAATCTCCCCTGTCCTCATGAGCTACTTCGTCTATTGGTTCCCCGACAACACCGTCCTGATCAACTTCGCGTGTGTCTCACGCTTGGATCTCCTGAAGGAGATCCTCCGGGGTCGTGGGCGGTGGACGGACGCGATCGCCGACGAAGCTGCACGATCGGCTCGCTTCTACCCCGACCTGGCCGACATCGCTCGGGAGGCGTGGCTCGGTGATCCGATCGAGGTGACGAGCAGTCAAGAGCAGCTGCTCGTCGAACGTATTCGCCGAGCGGCCTTCGGCGGACCCGCTGACCAGCCTCGCAAGCACCTCGGTGAGGCGTTGACTTGCCACGTCATTCGATCCAGGCCCGAATTCTCCGCCTCCTTCTGGATCACCGACGATCGTGACGCAGCCGAGTACGCCAAAGGTCAGGGAATCGCCACTCGCGACACGCAGGATCTGATCTCTGAGGGCGTCCAAGATGGGTGCGTCAGCCGGGACGACGGGTTCAAGCTTCTCCAGGAGATGAGCCGCCTGGGCCGGGCCGTTCGCGTGCCGCCCAGCCCGTCCAGCCTGTGAACCCGTGCCGGCTACGACCACGGGCCTCCTTCTGGAGGACTACGGAAACGTTCTGCGGAAGGATGTCCTGCGGCGTTTCGCGGGTCACAGTTGAGGGATGAAGCCACTCATCCGGACGGCCGTCGCTCTGGCCGTGGTCGTTCTGCTCGCAGCGTGTGGGGTTACGCCGCCGGAGTCCGCTGGGCATGGCGGGCATGGGGGTGCGCCGGTGGCCGCGCCGTTGCGGGACGGGGAGCGGTTCATGTCGTTGACGATGGCGGAGGCGTACACGCCGTCGGGGCCCAGGGGCGGTACCGATGACTACCGGTGCTTCGTCATCGACCCGGGGCTGAGCGAGCAGGCGTTTCTGACCGGAGCTCAGTTCCTGCCGCAGAACGTCGAGATCGTGCACCACGCGATCTTCTTCAGGCTCGATCCCGAGCGGGCGGCCGAGGCGAGCCGGCGGGACGAGAGCACTCCTGGTCAGGGGTGGACCTGCTTCGGCGACGCCGGGATCGAGGAGGCGGCGTGGGTGGCGCACTGGGCGCCGGGCACCAAGGAGGTCCTGCTCGATCCGGCGTACGGCTACGCCATGCCGCCGGGGAGCAAGCTGGTCATGCAGGTGCACTACAACACGCTGAACGTGGAAGGGGAGCCGGGCAGCGACCGGTCGGGGATCCGGCTGCGGGTCACCGGCAAGAAGGTGAAGGAGCTGGACACCGCGCTGTTCCCGGCTCCGGTGGAGCTGCCCTGCACCAAGGAGGAGTCCGGTCCGCTGTGCGACCGGGAGGCCGCCGTCAAGGATGTCGGGCGCCGGTTCGGTCAGGGGTCCGAGGCCCAGGTGGGGGTGCTCGCGCGGGAGTGCGGCAAGCCGGAGCCGGGGCCGACCCAGCACTGCGACTTTCCCATCGAGGGTCCCGCGAAGGTGCACGCCCTGGCCGGCCACATGCACCTGCTCGGCCGGGCCATCAAGGTCGAGCTCAACCCGGGGACCGACCGGGCGCGGACGCTGCTCGACGTGCCCACGTACAACTTCGACGACCAGGCGCTGCGGCCGTTGCCCGAGCCGGTGACCGTCGACAGGGGTGACGTGGTCCGGGTGACCTGCACGCACGACGCCAAGCTGCGCTCGATGCTGCCGGAGCTGAGCAAGCTGGAGCCCCGCTATGTCGTGTGGGGCGAGGGCACCAGCGACGAGATGTGCCTGGGCATCGTCATCGTTTCCGCCACTTAGGGGCTTCTGGCGGGCAATTACCGACAGAGCGTGAAAAATTAGCTCATTTCGACTGTACGGCGGAGCGCGGGACTCTACGGTTGCGGTGATCATGCCCCCATCGGGCGTTCATCGACGCGAGGAGTTGTTGTCAGCATGTCCGGAACCAACAGGGATGAGCAGCCCAGCAAGCTCAGCCGGCGCGCGCTGGCCGCCACGGGTGTAGGCGCGTTGGCGGCCTGGGGTGCGCATCCCGCCACGGCCGCGGCCGCCGCCGCGACCGCCGTCGACCCGTCCGTCTACCGGGTCGACGTGAAGGACTACGGCGCCAAGGGCGACGGCAGGACCGACGACTCCGACGCGATCAGGGCGGCGGTCACCGCGGCCATCGCCGGCCGGAACGCGGGCGTGGTCCAGAAGGAGATCTTCTTCCCGCCGGGCAACTACCGGGTGACGAAGAAAGACACCCTGATGTGGTCGCCCACCACCGGGAACGCCGACCAGATCTTCGGCCTGCGCTACCGCGGCAGCGGCGCGCGGGTGACCACCATCACCTTCGACACCGCCTTCGGCGCCACCGACGACCCCCGCGAGAACAACCTGATCACGTCGGCGGTCCGGCTGCGCTACACCTACTTCCAGGACATGGCGTTCAAGTCGGACAACCTGAACAACCGCTTCGCCTACTTCTGGTCGGTCAACGCCAGCGACGACAACTCGCAGTATCCCGACTACGGCTACGGGCAGAACCAGTATTTCGTCTACGAGAACGTCGAGTGGAAGGGCAAGTGGGACCGGGTCATCGGCCTCGACGGCGACCACAAGGCCAACAACAACAGCGAGCACCACTTCATCCTGTGCTCGACGGACACCGTCTCGGAGTTCAAGGACGCGTTCCTGCACTGCGGGATCTCCAGCCCCGCCGATCGCAACCTGCAGAACCAGTTCCTCAACTACTTCATGCTGTCCTGCAACTTCGCGGTGGCCGGCGGCGACTTCTTCCGGTTCGACCGGGGTGGGTCGATCAACGTGATCGGCGGCTCCTGGTCGACGGTGGGCAACGACAAGCCGGTCCGCTACTTCTACATGCCGCTGTCCAACGGCGAGATCAGCGCGACCCGGTTGTACGTCACCGGGGTGCGGTTCGAGCCGAAGGGCGCCCAGCACAAGATCATTGACTGTAACTGGAACAACGGCTCGGTGGTGTTCACCTCGTGCTCCGACATGGCCGCGCTCCAGTCGTCCAACCCCGGTGGCCACGCCGCCGTGAACTGGGGCCTGCACCGGTACGCCGCCACCGCCAACCGGCTGCCGATCGTGCGCTACCAGGACTGCACGCTGGCCGGCTTCCATGACGTCGACGCCGCCGGGTCCGCCCTGACCCACGGCAAGATGATTTACGAGGGCTGCCGTTTTTATCACAACGCCAGCGCGGTGGGCACGGCCTCGCCCAATTTCCTCCGCTACCGGAGTGCGCCGAAGCGTTTCGCCTTCCGTGACTCCTGGGCCACCCCCGACGTCGAAGGCTAAGTCTCCCTGTCCAAGTGGATGGTCGCCCATGCCCGCGCGTACCTGAATTATCGCTCCAAAGGGACGCCCGGACATTCAACCCGAGACCCACCTCTTTGCGTACACGTTTGGACAGTGCTCGCAGACGGGCCTTTCCGCCCCGTTGAGGAGAGGGACGACATGACCAGACTGCGATCAGCACCGCAGAGCCGCAGGCAGTACGTGTGGCCGTTGGACGGCGACGTCCAGGCGGTGGGTCATGCCCGGACGACCATCCGAACGTTGTTGACCCAATTGAAAATCGCAGCCGACATCGTCGACGACGCCGTACTGATGGTCAGCGAGCTGGTGACCAACGCCTTCCTGTACGGGGACGCGCCGTACGAGATGGTGTTGAACGTCGATCACAAGGAGATCGTGTGCGTGGTGGTGGACAGCGGGGAGCCGCTGCCCGCCCCACGTGCTCCTGACCTGCACTCCGAGGGCGGCCGGGGGCTGCACATCGTGGCGGCACTGTCCAACGGCGTGCACGGCAGCCACCGCCGGCACTATCTCACCTGGCCCGAGCTGACGGGCAAGGCCACCTGGTTCGCCCTTCCCCGCATCGCCGGCGCGACCTGACAGGAAGGAACGTTCTCGGCGGCTACTCCGCGTAGGGCTGGTCCGCTCCCTGGGCGCTGTAGCCGAGACTCCAGATGTAGCCGTCCGGGTCGGCGAAGGAGCCGCCGTACCCGCCCCACGGCAGGGCGCCGGCGGGCTTGAGGATGGTGGCGCCTGCCTTCTCGGCCTCCGCGATGATCTCGTCGACCCGTGCCTCGCTGCGGACCACATAGGTGAGGACGAGCCCGCTGAAGCCGCTGCCCTCCGCACTCGTGCCCACCTGGGCGGCCAGGCCCTCGCGACCGTAGAAGCCGACGGGCGAGGCGCCGTCCGACTCGAAGAACACCGAGATGCCGTAGTCGTTCTTGATCTTCCAGCCGAGCCCTTCGGTGTAGAACCGCTTGGCCCTGTCCATGTCCTGGACGGCGAGGAGGATCGAGCTTACGTGCGCTTTCATGCCTGGTCTCCTTGGTGCTTCGGGGTGATGCAAGCAACGCTACAAACGACCCCCTGCCGGGCGCTTCTCCATTCGTGCTCGCTTCGGCCGTCCGCTCTGCCGGGTCACCGCGGGTTCCGGACGATCATCGGATGGCCCTCAGATTCACGATCACCTGCTTGCCGTCCCGGTCGTACCGGAACAGCCCGGGCGCCCGGTGGTCCAGCACCGCCACGGGAATCCCCCAATACTTCCCTCTCTTGGTCGGCCGCAGCCCGAGATCGGCGCCCCGGCGCGTGGTCACGTCGTACAGCACCTGACCGCGCGGTCCGCCTCCCTCGGCGCGCTGCGTCAGCAGGAGGAAGCGGTCGAGGGTCATCGAGAGGGAATCGGCCACGCGGGGCATGCCGGGCAGGTCCCGGGTGCTGCCCTCGCGGCTCACCAGGGTGCCGCTCTGCACGCACCAGCTGATCCCGCAGAAGGCGGGCGGCTCGACAGAGGCCTTGCTGCGCTTGCCCGTCTTGATGTTGAGCAGGTCGCCGAAGATCACCCGCTTCTTCTTCCACTTCTTGTGGTCGTAGGGTGGGGTGGCGGCCCAGGGCCAGCCGATCAGCGTGTACGCGGACGTGCCGGGCAGCAGCCGGGGCGTGCCGCCCGACAGCGGCATCTCGAAGACGCCGCCTTTGCCCCACCGCGTCCACACCGCCTTGTCGCCGACGATCTCCAGGTAGATGCCGCCGTAGCCGGGCACGCCCTCGAACGTGGTCAGCCGGCTCTGCGTGCCGCCGGCGCGGGGCGCGGTCCAGATGTCCACGATCCGCCTGCGCTCCTGCTTGCGCACGGTCCACCAGTACAGCCGATCGCGGTCGGCCAGCACGGACCCCGTGGTGATGACGGTTTTGGGAGGCGGCGTGACCCGCACGAGCAGCCGCGCCGTCCGTGCCTTGACGTCGTAGGCCCACAGGCCGTCCATCTTGTCGGCGTTGCCGTCCTTCTCCGTGCGGACCAGCACGGTGCGGTCGTCGAGGAACACCTCCGGCGTGAAAGGCCTGCCGTTCGGCAGCATCGCGGGCACGACGTGCACGGCACCGGGCCAGACCTTCTCGATGGGCGGGTAGGTCTTGTCCGCCTTCGGGACCGGCGCCTCGGTGGTGGCGACGGCGGGCGAGGGCGTCGCCGCCGGCGTTTCTCCTGCGGCGTCGATCACCAACGGCGCGCCGGCGGTCAACAGGACCACGGACGCGGCGGCGGCGAACCACACCACGCCGTGCCGGTGGCGCTTGCGGTGCTCCTCCTCGATGCGCGCCAGCAGGTCGTCGGCGGGGCGGGGGGCGTGCCGGGCCGCGGCGGCGAGCTCAGCGGTCAGGGACATCTCCAGGTCGTCGGTCACGTGACGTACCCCATGTTCTCTACGATTTCGGGCAGGTCGCCACGGAGCTTGGACAGCGTCCTCCAGAGGCCGGAGCCCTCGTAGGGGGCGTCCTCATAGGCGCTGTCGGGTGGCGTGGCCGTGATGTGCTCACGCCTGCGCCTCCGCCAGGAGTTGATGTGCAGGCGTGTCATCGTCGTCCGGACGTAGCCGTCCAGCGCGTTCTTCCGGCGCACCCGCGACCACGAGCCGCGCAGCCGGACCAGGGCCTCCTGCACCAGGTCGGCCGCGTCGTGGGGGTTGCCTGTCAGTACGTAGCCGTAGCGGAGTAATCCGTCCACGCGTTCGGCCACGTACTCCTCGAACAGCGGATCTTCCTGCACTCCCGCATCCTCCTCCGTCCCGGTCTAGACGGAACGGAGGCGGCAAGTGTTGCACCTGGCGTCAAAGGCCTCGATACGGCTCAAGGGTTCAGCGTGGTCCGACGGAACCGGACCGCCGTCTCGCGCGGTGCACCACGGCAGGCAGAGGTCAGGTCAGGGAGGCGGCGGCGGGGAAGCGGTCCCAGACGCGGTGCGTCCCCAGGAGTTCGAGCGTTTCCCGCAGGACCGACGTGCCGTCCTCGCCGAGGAGCACGCCCGGAGCCTGCGCGGGCACCCCCGCCTCGGAGAAGGCCTGCGAAGCCGTTCCCCAGCCGCCGAGCGGCTTGCCGTGGCGGTAGACCTCCGCGATCAACAGCAGCACCCGTGGGTCGACCGGCGCGTCCGCGCCACCGGCCGCCTTCGCGTCGCGCGCTCCGTACGCGTCCTTGCCGGGTGCGGGGGCGCCCGCCACCAGCAGCGCGTCGAACTCGACGGACCGTGCGGTGACGAAGGTGCGCTGCACCGGCAGCGTCCCGCCGAGCTTCCCGCCGGTCGGCGCGATGATCAACGGCACCAGCCCGCCGTCGAGCACCGCCTGGCGCACGGCGCCGAGCGCCGCCACGTCGCCGTTGCCGTCTCCGGCGACGATGCCGATGATCCGGCCGTCGGCCGGCCAGGTCTGCCCGATCTGGGACAGCGCCGGGCTCGGCGGCGAGTCCGCCAGCGGCTGGGACGCGGCCGGCGCGGGCAGCCCGAGCCCCTCGGCGACCTGCCGGCACAGGACGGAGTCGATGTTCGCGAGCACCCCCAGGTAGCGTTCCTTGACGGCCTGCTCGTAGCATTTGCCCAGCTCGAAGGTGTAGGCCGCGATGATGTGCTCACGCTCGACCGGCGACATGCTCAGCCAGAACAGCCGCGCTTGGCTGAAGTGGTCGGCGTACGAGGCGGGCGCCTCACGCACCTTCCGGCCGGACACCTCCAGCGGTACCTCGACGTACGCCCCCTCGGCCGCGCCCGCGGTGAAGGGGCAGCCGCCGTCGAGCGAGTTGGGCCGGTACGGCGCGACACCCCGATGCACGGCCGTCTGATGGAACCCGTCCCGCAGCATGTCGTTGACCGGCGCGTGCGGGCGGTTGATCGGGATCTGCGCGAAGTTGGGCCCCGCCAGCCGGGTGATCTGGGTGTCGAGATAGGAGAACAGCCGCCCGGCCAGCAGCGGGTCGTCGGTGACGTCGATGCCGGGCACCAGGTGGCCGACGTGGAAGGCGACCTGCTCGGTCTCGGCGAAGAAGTTGGCCGGGTTGGCGTTGAGGGTGAGCAGGCCGATCCGCTGGACCGGGGCCAGCTCCTCAGGGACGATCTTCGTCGAGTCCAGCAGGTCGATGCCCTCGAACGTCTGCTCCGGCGTGTCGGGGAAGACCTGGATGCCCAGCTCCCACTGCGGGTGGGCGCCCGCCTCGATCGCGTCGGCGAGGTCGCGCCGGTGGAAGTCCGGATCCACGCCGCCGAGCAGCTGCGCCTCCTCCCAGACCAGGGAGTGCACGCCGAGCTTGGGCTTCCAGTGGAACTTCACCAGCGTGGTCGCCCCCTCCGCGTCCACCAGCCGGAAGGTGTGGACGCCGAAGCCCTCCATCATCCGGTAGGAGCGCGGGATGCCGCGGTCGGACATGTTCCACAGCGTGTGGAAGGTCGCCTCGGTGTGCAGACCGGCGAAGTCCCAGAACGTGTCGTGCGCGGTCTGTGCCTGCGGGATCTCCCGATCCGGATGCCACTTGGCGGCATGGATGACGTCCGGGAACTTGATCGCGTCCTGGATGAAGAACACCGGCATGTTGTTGCCGACCAGGTCGAACACCCCCTCGGAGGTGTAGAACTTGGTCGCGAACCCCCGCGTGTCCCGTACGGTGTCCGCCGACCCGCGCGAGCCGATCACGGTGGAGAAACGCACGAAGACCGGCGTCTCGACATCCTTGCCGAGAAAGGCGGCCTTGGTGATGTTCGAGGCGGCCCCGTAACCACGGAAGACGCCGTGCGCCCCCGCGCCGCGCGCGTGCACGACCCGCTCGGGTATGCGTTCGTGGTCGAAGTGCATGACCTTCTCGCGCAGGTGGTGGTCCTGCAGCAGGACCGGGCCGCGCGGGCCCGCCTTGAGCGAGTGGTCGGTGTCCCGCAGCCGCAGCCCCTGGGCGGTCGTCAGGTACGCGCCGTCCTGCGCCACCTTCGCCTGCGGAGCGCCGGTGGGCTGCCCGGTGGGCGAGAAGGTGTCCGGCCCGCTCTGGTCGGGCTTGGGCGGCAGCGGCTCCCTGGGCTCGGTCGGCTCCTCCAGGGACGGTGGCGCACTGTTCGGAACCCCGGGAATCTCGGCCGGACCCCCATCGCCGGTGACCGCGCCGACGACCTTGTCCACCGCCGATCTGATGGGGTGGGACTGCTCCATGCTCTCTCCTTGGCGTGAGGCTGCGTCACTGGGTGGCGTGGGCAGATACCCCCACGGCAGGCCGCCACGCGGAGCTTTACAGCGCCCTCGGGCGAATCGCATCAGCTGTTGATCCGCAGCGATGGCCAGGTCAACCGGCGCGTACCGATTGACATCCTATAGCTATGTCCAATAGCTTTTAAGATATGCAACGTAGCTACGGGAACGGGGACACTGACCATGCCTAGAGCCGGGCTCACCCCCAGCCGGGTCGTCGACGCCGCCATCGAACTCGTTGACAAGCACGGCCTTCCAGCGCTGACCCTCGCCGCCGTCGCCGAGCACTGCGGCGTCGCGGCCCCGTCGCTCTACAAGCACGTGAGCAACATCGCGGACCTGCGCACCCTGGTCGGCATACGTGTGATGGAAGAGATGACGGACAGTTTCACGGCCACCGTGCTCGGCCGCAGCGGCACCGACGCCATCACCTCGCTCATGCGGGCCTACCGCGCCTACGTGACCGCACACCCCGCCCGCTACGCGGCCGTCCCCGTCAACCCGCTGCACCAGCAGGAATACGCCGCCTCCGGGCGCCGCATGCTCGGGGTCATGCAAGCCGCGCTGCGCCCCTGGCAGTTCGACGAGAACGAATTGATCCACACGATCCGGGCCGCCAGAGTCATCGTCCACGGCTTCGCGTCACTGGAGGCGGCGGGTGGCTTCGGCCTGCCACACGACCTCGACGAAACCTACGAGCGCCTGATCCGGCTGTTCCTGGCCACCCTCCCCCCGCTTTAGGAGATCGCCGTGCCCCTCACCCACACCCGACTCGCTGCCGCCGCTCTGACCGCGGCCGGTGTGCTGTTCTTCCTCTACCCGGCGCTTCGCCCGTGGGCGGATGAGTCCACAGCCGACGGTGCCCTGCACGCGCTGTCCTCGCCATGGTGGGTGGCGACCCACCTCTTCGCGATGATCGGGTTCATCCTCGTCCCGCTGGCGCTGCTGCCGATCAACCGTACCGCCGCCGTCATCATGTGGATCGGCGCGGGGCTGACCCTGCCCTACTACGGCGCGGAGAACTTCGCCCTGAACACACTCGCCATCAAGGTGAGCGACGGACAGCAGTTAGACCTGCTCGACCTCACGGAGAGCATCCGCTACCACCCGGTAGCGGCCACCACGTTCCTCATCGGCCTGATCCTGCTGGGCGCCGGCGCACTCACCGCCGCCGTCGCGATCTGGCGCTCCGGTGTGCTGCCCCGATTCAGCGCAGTGCTCTTCGGCATCGCCTTCGCCCTGTTCATTCCGCAGTTCTTCGTCGGCGAGGCGGGGCGAATCGCGCACGGTGTGCTCATGGCCGCCGGATGCGGGTGGCTTGCGCTCTCCCTTTGGCGGACCCGCACCGCCCCACTTGATCGCCCCACCGTCGCGTAACACTCGACGCACAACAGCTAGCGTGCCGCGTCCAACGTTCGTCGGCTAGGTCCAAGACCCCGGTGACGCCTTCCAACCACCGAGTCGCCCGAGGAGGAAAAAGGGCTCATTGTCGATCTCGGCCAGCAACCGGCCAGGCCGATCACTACCCGCACGGGCACTCGACAACAGGTACGCCAGTGAACGCCACGGCCACCGGGACCGCAGAAAGGACAGCGGATGCTGAGCGAGGGCCTGCAGAGCGGTCGGGGTGCGCACCGTTAGAAGCTAACCGCTGGGAAACCGCCCGTCCGTTCCCGGCTGACCCATCTGGGCGGTCAACTGGGCTGGATCTCGGCCATGACTCGTCGCATGTCGGCGATGGCGCGCAGGGTCCCACGGAGGGTGCCGGTTACTTTGGAACGTCCTGTCCGGGCCAGGTAGTCCACGTCTACCTCGGCGATCCGCCAGCCGGCTGCGGCGGCCCGGAGCACCGTCTCCAGGGGGTAGCCGAAGCGGCGGTCGGTCAGGCCGAGGGCCAGCAGCGACGAGCGCCTGGCCGCCCGCATGGGGCCGAGGTCGTGCAGCGGCGCGCTCGTGCGCCGGCGCAAGGTGCGGGCGAGGACGGCGTTACCCAGCCGGGCGTGCGGGGGCCAGGCCCCCGCGGTCTGCGGCACGCGTCGTCCGAGTACGAGGTCGCTGCTCCCGTCGAGCACCGCACTGGCCACCCGGGGCAACTGGGCGGGATCGAGCGAGGCGTCGGCGTCCATGAAACAGATGAGCTCGGCGGACGCGGCCAGCAATCCGGCATGGCAGGCGGCACCGAAGCCGCGCCTGGGTTCGTGGACCACCTGCGCCCCGAGGTCGTGCGCGATCTGTGCGGAGTGGTCGGTGGAGCCGTTGTCGACCACGATGGGGCGATAGCCGTCGGGCATGCGCCCGAGTATCCAGCCGAGCGCGGCTTCCTCGTTCAGGCAGGGCAGGATCACGTCGATCGTCATGACCGGGCGAACTCCTTCATCCCCGCGTCGAAGCCGATCTCGGCGCGGAAGCCGAGCTCGGTCTCGGCCCGCTCGGGCGAGGCGACGATGTGGCGGACATCGCCCAGCCGGTAGTCCCCGGTGACCTGCGGGCTCGGCCCGCTCCGTTCGGTGGCCAGCGCGCAGGCCATCTCGCCCACGGTGTGGGGGGTGCCGGAGGCGATGTTCCAGGCCCGCAACTCGCCGGGCCGGCCGGGCGCCGCCAGAGCCGCGAGATTCGCCCTGGCCACGTCGCGCACGTGGACGAAGTCACGGAGCTGCCGGCCGTCTTCGAACACCTTCGGCGCCCGGCCCGCCTGCAGTTCGGAGCGGAAGATCGCCGCCACTCCGGCGTACGGGGTGTCGCGGGGCATACGCGGCCCATAGACGTTGTGATAGCGCAGCGCTGCCGCGCTCCCGCCCGTCTCCCTGGACCAGTTGGCGGCCAGGTGCTCCTGGGCGAGCTTGCTGGTGGCGTAGGCGTTGCGCGGATCGGGTGGTGCGTCCTCCTTGATGACCGCACTGCGCACCGGCTCGCCACATCGCGGGCAGGCCGGTTCGAACCGGCCGCGCTCCAGGTCATCGACGGCACGGGGGCCGGGCCTGACCTGGCCGTGCGTGGCGCACTCGTACCGGCCCTCGCCGTAGATCACCATCGAGGACGCCAGCACCAGCCGCCCGATGCCGTGCCTGGCCATGGCGGCCAGCAGGACGGCCGTGCCGTACACGTTGACCGAGGCGTAGTCGGGCAGATCGGAGACGTCCACGCCGAGACCCACTTTGGCCGCCTGGTGCACGACGACGTCGACGCCCGGCAGCAGCGTGTCCAGGGTCGCCGCGTCGCGGACGTCGGCGCCGCACCGCAGATCCAGGCCGACGACGTCGTGACCCGCCGCTTGCAGGATCTCGGCAACGTGTCCGCCGATGAAACCGGCCGAGCCGGTGACCATCACTCTCACGCCGCCGACGGTAACCGCCACCTGTGCCGTACCGAAGCCGTGTAAGCACTTCGTAAGGGTTCTTACGAAGGGCGAACAGGGGACGCCGCCGCGGTTCCACAGCGGTTTCAGGATGCGAGGCTGCCGCCTGTGAGTCGAAGCTTGCTCGTGGTCAGCGGGGTCCTCGCCGCCCTGGCGGCCGTCCTGCTCAGGATGGTGGCCGGGCCACCCGGCCTGGGCTGGTATCTGCTGGCCTGGGCGCTGTTCGCGGCCGCCTTGTGGCTGGCCCGGCGGATGCCCGAACAGCGCCTGGGCGCGCTGGTCGTCGCCGGCGGTGTCACCCTGGCCGCGACCGGGCTGGCGGCCCCGCCGAGCAGCAGCACCGACTCCTTCCGGTACGCGTGGGACGGCCGGGTGCAGGCCGCGGGCATCTCCCCCTACGACCATCCACCGTCGGACCCGGCGCTGGCCGGGTTGCGTGACGAATGGCTCTTCCCCTCCGGTTGCGGCGCCCCCGACCTGCGGGGCCTGCCAGACGGCGGCTGCACGCGGATCAACCGCCCCACCGAGCCCACGATCTATCCGCCGGTCGCGCAGGGATACTTCCTGCTGGTCCACTGGCTGTCGCCGGAAGGTTCGCGGCACAAGGCCCTCCAGCTCGGCGGCTGGGTGATGGCCGTGCTGGTGCTGGTGGCGTTGTGCCGGCTCGCGGGCGCCCGCCGGACGGCGTACTGGGCGTGGTGTCCGGCGGTACCGGTCGAGGCCGTGAACAACGCGCACGTCGACATGCTCGGCGTGCTGCTCGTGGTGCTGGCCTTCGGCGCCGTCCGCGCGGGTCCCGCCCGCGGCGCGCTGCTCGGCGCGGCCGTGGCGGCCAAGCTGCTGCCCGTGACAGCGCTCCCCGGCGCCCTGTCCGGCGTGCTGGCGAACGGCGTGCCGGCGAACGGCGTGCCGGCGCGCGGCGTGGCGTGGCGGCGCGTTCTCGGCGCCGTGGTGCCCGCCGGTCTCGTGGTGGCGCTGTCCTACCTGCCCTATGTCCTGGCCTCGGGAGCCTCGGTGGTGGGATACCTGCCGGGCTACCTCAAGGAGGAGCGCTACGACGGGCCCGACGGGGGCAACCGTTACGCGATCCTGCGGCTGGTCATGCCGGACTCGTGGGCCCCGTATGCCGCGATCGCGCTGCTCGGCCTCGTGGTCCTCCTCGTGCTGCGCTACGGCGACGCCGACCGGCCCTGGCAGGGCGCTCTGCTGGTCAGCGGCTCGCTCCTGCTGCTGCTCACCCCCGGGTACTCGTGGTACGCGCTGCTGGTCGTCGCGCTGGCCGCCATGGACGGACGGTGGGAATGGCTGGGCGTGGCCCTGGCGGGCGCGGTCGCCTACACCGCCGGACCGGCCGCCCCCGGCAACCTGGGAACCCCCTTCTACGTCGCCGCCGCACTGGCCGTGCTGATCGGCTGGGCCGCCCGGCGGCCGCACCGAGCGGAGATACGCCGATGAACCTCACAACCGTCTCCGCCAGGTTCACCAGCCGCCTGCGCGCCGAGCAGGTGGCCGCCAAGCTGGGCATCTGGCTCGGCGTGAGCTTCACCGTCGCCTTCGTCACCGGATTGTTCAGTCATTTCCTGCAGCACCCGCCTGCGTGGCTGCTGTGGCCCTCCCGGCCGGTCAACCTCTACCGGGTCACTCAGGGGTTGCACGTCATCGGCGGGATCGCCACCGTGCCGCTGCTGCTGGCGAAGCTGTGGGCGGTCTACCCGAAACTCTGGCAGTGGCCCCCGTTCCGCTCCATGGGCCACGCCGTCGAACGGCTCTGTGTGCTGCTCCTGGTGGCGGGCGCGTTGTTCCAGCTCGTCACGGGGGCACTGAACATCGCCTACGTCTACCCGTGGCCGTTCGGCTTCCTCCAGGCGCACTATTGGACGGCCTACGTCGTCTACGGCGCGCTCCTGATCCACGTGGCCAACGAGTGGGCCAAGGTCAGGCGGAGCCTGTGGACCCGCGTCGAGAGCCCAGAACGCCGGCGCCTGCTGTTCACCGTCGCCGCGGCCTGCGGCCTGACCGCCCTGGTCACCGCGGGTGAGGCGGTCACCCCGCTGGCACGGCTGGCCGTCCTGGCCCCGCGCGATCCGCGGGTGGGCTCCCAAGGGGCGCCCGTCAACAGGTCGGCGGCCGCGGCCGGCGTGGTTGCCACCCCCGACTACCGGCTGCTGGTCACGGGCGCCGTCCGCACACCCCTGTCGCTCGGCTACGCCGACCTGCTCAAGCTGCCGCAGCACACCGTACGCCTGCCGATCGCGTGCGTGGAGGGCTGGAGCGTGGAGTGCGAGTGGACCGGCGTACGGCTGCGCGACCTGCTCCGGTCCGCCGGCGCCGCCCCGGACGGCTTCGTCATCGTCGAGTCCCTGGAACGGGCCGGATATTACCGGACCAGCGAGATCCGCCCACCTCACTGGAGCGATCCGCTGACCCTGCTGGCCTTGCGGATCAACGGGCAGACGCTGGACGCCGACCACGGCTTCCCGGTGCGCCTGATCGCGCCGAACCGGCCGGGCGTCCAGCAGACCAAGTGGGTCAAGGAAGTGAGAGTGATATGAGATGGGTCGGTTACGCGGCCGGCGGCGCCCTGATCGTCCTCGGACTGGCCGGGCTGGCGCTGGACGGGGTCCTGATCGGGTGGGCTCTGTGGTTCGGCGGAATCCTCGTCGTGCACGACGCCCTGCTCGCTCCTGGGGTGGCGGTGGCCGGCACGGTGATCGGCCGGTGGCCCCAGCCCGTGCGGACCGCGCTCATCCTGGCGGGAACCCTGACGGCGGCCACCCTCCCCACCGTGCTGGCGCTGGGCCGGCGGGCCGACAACCCGTCGATCCTCCCGCTGGCCTACGGCCTCAACCTCGTCATCGTCCTTGCGGCCATCGCCCTGCTCGCGGTGGCGGATCAGCTGCTGTCAGCATCTCGAAAGGACCGAGCACGTTGAGCCATCACCCTGTCGACCACTCGCCGGCGCAGATCGTGATCATCGCCAAGGAACCGCTGCCCGGGAGGGTCAAGACCCGGCTGACCCCGCCGTACAGCCCGGCCGAAGCCGCCGCCCTCGCCGAGGCCGCGCTCAGCGACAGCGTGCGCGCCGTCGCCGCGGCCCCGGCCACCCAGCGGGTGCTCGCCCTGGACGGGCTGCCGGGCCGCTGGCTGCCCGCGGGATTCGTGGTGATCCCGCAGCGCGGCGAGGGGCTGGACGAGCGCCTGGCGGCGGCCTTCGCCGACGCCCTCCGGCTGCGGCCGGATCCCGTCGTACTGATCGGCATGGACACCCCGCAGGTCACCCCCGCGCTGCTGCGCGAGGCCGGGCAGGCGCTGGAGCGGCACGACGCGGTGTACGGTCCGGCCGCCGACGGCGGCTTCTGGCTGCTCGGCCTGCGGCGACCGGACCCGGCGCTGCTCCTGGGGGTTCCCATGTCGCATCCGGAGACCGGCAAGCTCCAACTCGACCGGCTCGAACGCGCCGGGCTGGCCGTACACCACCTGCCCGAGCTGATCGACGTCGACACCGCGGCGGACGCCGTCGCCGTGGCCGCCGCGGCGCCCGCGTCCTGTTTCGCCGCCACGCTGCGCGAGCTGGGCCGATGATCGGGGATATCTACGCCGACGCCCTCGCGGGGGAGTCCGCCGAGATCGAGTACGTGGACGGTACCCGGGTCATGCTGGAGACCGCACGCTGGTTCGAACCGATCGACGGGGACGAGGAGCTGCTGAGCCGCTGCGCCAGCCCCACGCTGGACGTCGGCTCCGGTCCTGGACGTCTCACGGCGGCGTTGACCCGGCGCGGAATCCGCTCACTCGGCATCGACATCACCCCGCGCGCCGTCGCCCTGACCCGCCGCGCCGGAGGGTTCGCCCTGCTCCGGGACGTCTTCGAGGACGTACCCGGCAGCGGCCGCTGGGCGACGGCGCTGCTCGCCGACGGCAACATCGGCATCGGTGGCAACCCCGAAGCGCTGCTGCACAGGGTCAGGCAGCTCCTCCGGCCGGGTGGCACGATCCTCGCCGAGGTCGCGCCGCCCGGAACCCGAAGCCGGGTGGACCGGCTCCGGTTACGGCGGGGGCCACGTGCGGGGGACTGGTTCGGCTGGGCGACCGTTTCGGCGAGTGACATCCAGCGGATCGGGCTGGCCGGCGGGTTCGCGGAAGTCGACTGCTGGACCGCGCACGGGCGCTGGCTGGCCCATTTGCACTAGGACGGGTCCAGGGTGATGCCCTCCCGGCGGAGATCCTCGATGATGCCGTCGACCAGGCGGGTGCTGACCGTGTGGGTCAGCCGGCCGTTGTCGCGGAGTTCGCGGACGGCGGGGACCGGGTCGGGGTCGGCGAACAGGCGCTCGTCGGTGTAGTCGACCGGTCTGCCCGTCGGGTCGATGGTCCACCAGGAGGCTTCCATCGCGATGCCGTTGGGGTCGCTGAAGTAGATCGACCGCAGGTAGCCGTGGTCGATGACGTCGGTGACCTCGCAGCCGTGCTCCTTGAGCCGGTCGCGCAGGCGTACCAGGGCGTCCTCGTCGGGCAGGTGCAGCGACAGGTGGTCGAACTGCGCGGCCTTGGCGTACGGCACGCCGGCGGGCTTGGCGAAGCTGTCGAGCTCCTGGTCGGTGTACTCGAAGAAGGCGACGGTGTTGCCGGCGCCCACCTCGAAGAAGTAGTGCCTGAAGGAGGGAATGGCGAGGGTGGTGACCAGGCGGGCGTCGAGCACGCCGTGCCAGAACCGGACGGTGGCGTCCATGTCCGGAGTGATGAGGGCAAGGTGGTGTACGCCCCGCCAGTGCACCGTTTCTGGGGTAGCAGCCATGCTGCTAACCGTAGACCTTTCAACTATTTCTCCGCAGCTACCTCCTTCTGCCTTTTGCCGGGGAAAATCACAGGCCCGCGGAGCCGGTGAGGTCGAGAGGCGGCTTGCTGACGCTCACGTCGCGCAGGCGGTCGATGTCCATGCGGTCGCCCCAGCGGATGATCGCCTCATCGTCGGCGAAGGCCATCGCGCGCATCATGTTGCCGCCGTCGGTCGCCTCGACCGTGCGCCGCAGCCGCTCCCGCAGCGAGTCGGGCAGGCGGGTGGTGCCCGCCTCGATGGTGTCGCCGTAGCTCGGGACGTAACCGACCCCCGCGAAGCCGGTACGGCGCAGCAGCCTCGGCAGCGTCTCGGAGGAGTAGAACATCAGGTGGTTCTTGGTGAAGCCGCTCCACTCCGACCCGTACGCCTTGAGCAGCAGCGAGCGAGCGTTCACCGTCAGGATGAGCAGCACCCCGCCGGGCGCCAGCAACTCCCGGAACATCGTGAAGTCGTCGAGCGGCCGGGGCAGGTGCGCCAGCACCGACCAGAGGGTGATGACGTCGAAGCCGCCCGCCGCGATCTCCGGCACGTCCTGGGGCGCACCGTGGAAGGCCCGCGCCTTGGTCAGCCGCTCGTTGGCCTGCGCGACCGAGTCGGGGGACAGGTCCACCCCGCAGGCGTCGAAGCCGCGCTGCTCGGCCAGCTCAAGGAACAGCCCGGCGCCGCAGCCGAAGTCGAGCAGCCGCCGCCCCTCCCCGTGGTCGAGAATGGGGGAGAACGCCTGCATGGTGAGGTTGTAGCGGCGCTGCCGGTTGGCGGCGTACTTGCCGGTCAGGAACTTGCTGTAGCCGGTGGCATACAGGTCGCCGAGCCGCTCGGGGCGCACGTTCGGATTGCGGTAGAGGAAGCCGCAGGACGGGCAGCGGACGACCCGGTAGCGCCACTTGCCGCCGCCGGTCGGCTGGAACAGCGGCTGCTGGCTGGTCTCCCCGCACAGCGTGCAGCTCAGGAACTCCTCGATCTCGCCGAGCGGCACGTTCGCCTGATACTCCTCCAGGGACAGGACGGGGGAGCGGCGTAGCCGCCATCGCCACTGGGCCTCGCGGAGCGTCCGTTCGCCCGGCCGGACGTAGACCCGCTGTCCCCAGGGCACCCGGTTGTAGCGGGCGCCGTACGCGAGCCGGCCGAGCAGTCGTCGAGCAGAGACCATTGCAAACCCCCAAGCAGCCGAATGCCGAAAGGTATTGCCCAGTGCGTCCCTGACTATTCCATCGCGATCGCCTGCATACCATCGCGAAGCGGTAAGGGTAGGGCAGGCCGGGCGGCCCGCCCTACCGCGATCATGACGGGCGGCCGTCGGCCCCGCACTTGATGATCGGCCGGATGCAGTCGCGCACCCGGCGCTCCAGCTCCGCCACCGGCCAGGCGTTGAAGAAGTCGCCATGCATGGTGAAGCCGCCTCCGGAGGCCAGCCGGAAGTTCGCCGGATTGCCGCTCACCGGATAGCGCAGCACCTGGCGCAGCTTGGGCACCGGGACGGGGTGGCTGGAGGGGCACTGGTCGCCGACCGGATAGGCCATGTGGCTCTTGTGGTCGGCCGAGTCGAGGTCGCGGCCGTTCCAGCACTGCGGGAAGTCGAGGTACGACTCCAGCATGGTGCCGGACGGGCAGGTGACGAAGTCCTTGGACGCGACGACATGCCCGGCGTGCAGGCACGACCAGCGGGCGATGGTGGTCGCGTCGGGCCCGGTGGCCCTGGCGTTGCCGGCCACGATCCGCAGCCCGAGCGGGAACGGCTGGATCCGGGCGGTGATGTCCGGCCGGACGCCCTCGCCCAGGTAGTAGAACGTGGTGATGGTCGGCTCGACCGGGGCGTTGTTGTTGTAGAGGGTCGGCACCCAGTAGGAGGACTTGTCCACCGCCGGGTTGCAGTTGCTGGGGCCGTTCAGCAGGTCGGTCACGGTCGTGTGGGCGTTGGTGACGCGGCTGCCGAAGAAGCTGTGCATGTGGGAGGCGCCCGGCAGGCCAGGGAAGACGATCGGGTCGTCGGGCAGCCGGTGACTGTAGGGGCAGTCGGCGAGGAACTCCGCCACCCGTACCGGCTCGGCGGAGGCGGGCTGCTGCTGCACGAGAGGGGCGCCGAGCAGCGCGGCCAGCAGAGTCAGGATGAGGATCGGTCGTAAGGCGGGCATACGGACTCCGTCTCGGGGAGCGTGGGGGGGAGCGCTCCCTGAGACGGAGACTGGCCTTGTCAGAAACTTCTGTCAAGTGACAGGTTGTAACGTGTGGCCAGGTTGGCAGGAGAGTTAGAGAGCGCTCTCTCTTGCGGCTCTGGCGATGACCTCCTCCGTGGTGAGCGGCGCCTTCGGGTGGTGGCTCAGGCACATCGGGACGCGCACCTTGTCGAAGGACCGGCCCTCCAGCGCCACGTAGAACTCGCCGGCGCTCAGCTTGGCGATGTCCGGGGTGTCGCCGCCCTTGGCCCTGGCCATCTCCTTGGCCGTGTTGACGTGCGCGGAAGCGTTCAGCAGGCCGAAGAACTGCGTCGCGGCATTGCCGGGGATCTGGTTGTGCAGGCCCTTCGGCGCCTGGGTCGCGAAGATCAGGCCCAGGCCGTACTTCCTGGCCTGCGACGCCAGCGCCAGCGTGCTGCGGGTCGCGGGCGTGACCCGGCCGTTCGACGGGGCGAACGTCTGCGCCTCGTCCATCACGAACAGGCCGCCCAACGGCCGGTCAGCCGCCGGATGCCGCCTGATCCAGGCGAACAGCTCCATCTGGAGCTGCCCCACGAAGCTCTGCCGCTGCTCCTCGCCCGGCAGCCCCGCCAGGCTGATCACCGACACCCTGGCCCGGCGCCCCTCCGACGGGGTCAGCAGCACCCCCGGATCCACCGGCTCACCCCCGCCGCCGAACATCGGGTCGTTGTCCATCGCGGCGGTCAGCGACTGAGCGAGCTCGGCCGCGATCTTCGGCGCGCTCGCCAGCTCGCTCACCCCGTCCGGCAGGTCGGCCAGCAGCGCGATCAGGCCCTTGAGACTCCGGCCACCCCGCCGGCCGTAGCGGGCCAGCGCCCTCCTGAGCACCGCCTGCCCACGCTGCGCCTTGTCGGTCCTGGCCTCCAGCTTGACCCGCGGCGCGATCGCCGCCACCGCCACCTCCACGGCCTCGGTGAACTCGTCCGGATCGTCCGCCACGGCCGCGAAGTCGGGCAGCGGCTGGAAGCTCAGCGGGCGTCCGGCCCCCCGCCTCGGCGTCCAGATCACCACCTCGGTGCCCGCCAGGTAGTCGGCCGCCTTCCGCTCGTCCCCCTCCTGCCAGCCGTGCGGCGCCTGCGGCCACGGGTCGCCCAGACGGGCCAGGTCGTTGTTCGGGTCGAGCACGATGGCGGACACGCCTTGCAGCGCGCACTCCTCGACCAGCCGCCGGATCAGCACCGTCTTGCCGGAGCCGGTGCCGGCGAAGATCGCCGTATGCTTCCTGAGCGCCTCCAACGGGACGCTCACCTGCGCCCCGCCGGCCATCCGCCTCCCGACGGGAATACCGGGCCCCTCACCCGCCGCCCCCCGCCCCGCCGCACGGGCCGACTGCGCCGCTCCGCCGGTCGCGGGAAAGGCGACTGTACGGTCCTGCGCTCGTTCAGAGTCGTTATCCGGAGTGGTGGCCGCTGTGGGGGTCGGTGGGGTGGGAACGCTCCAGAGCTCCGTCAGGGCCTCTCTGAGGAAGCTGACGTCGCCCGCTGGATCCCGTACGGCGAGCCAGGTGTTGAGGTGGGGCGGGTTCTCGGCGAGGAGTTCGCTGAGTGCGGACAGGACGCGCAGGTCGTCGCCGTTGAAGGTCAGCTTCCGGCCGCCCGCGCGTTCGAACGCCGCGACCACCTCCTGGGTGCGCTCGCCCCCTGACCAGTCCCGGTTGCGCAGCAGGAAGAGCCGCCTCTTGGGGACCTCGGCATCCAGCCCGGCCGCCACCGACGCCTTGCGGATCCGGTTCAGCGCCGCGATGGCGTTGTTCGCGGTGACCGCCCGGAACGCCCAGTGCGTCTCGTCCTCGGTGGACTCGTCCAGGATCTGGCGCAAGCGAGCGTGCAGGGGCGGTTTGGCGCTCGGTGGCGGGTCCACGGTGAACGTCAGGCCGTTCTCGCCCTGGCCGGCGATCCACGCCGACAGGCCCGACGCCAGGAGTGCGGGCATCAGGACGTCCTCGGACGCGCCGTCGATCATCGGCGGCTGCCGCCCGTCCCGCAACGCGGCGAACCGGGCATCCAGCGCGATCACCGCCTGCGCCACCGACTCGGTGAGCCCTTCCGAGGCCGTCGGCTTGACGGTCGGCACTGCCACGCCGTCGAAGGCCGTGAGCTCCCTGACCTCGTCGTCCCGTACGCAGGACCTGATGTGTGCCTCGATCGCGATGAGGAGCTGCCGAGGGGTCATGCCGGGGGCCCGCTCGAAGGCCTCGGGCCGGATCGGCCAGGTCGGATACGGCGGCTCGACGCCCGCCGCCCGGTACTGCGCCTCGAACCGCCTGGTGACGAGCTCGCGAGCGGTGCCGGCGTCGGGGATGGTCATGAGCGGGACCGCTTCCTTGAACCGGTCGCGGACCGTGTCGACGGCCTCCTGCTGGATCAGCGCCCAGCTGTTCGGCAGGCAGGACAGGACCGTCAGCGTCTTACGAGAGACCTCCCGCAGCGCCATCAGGCCGCCCGCGATGCGCTCCAGCAGCAGCTTCCCGCCCGCGTCGAGGACCACGCCGGAGACGGGCGAGGCCGGGGACAGGGCGGCATCGGTCGCGGCCGACGACTGGGCGATGAGCGGATCGATCTGGTCGATCGCGATCACGGTCGGCCCGGTGAGCGCCAGCAGCCGCGAGATGTCCTGGACGATCTCCTGCGGCGTCTTGTCGACGGGCCGGATGCCCCACCGGGCGCGCTCGCCGGGCTCCCCTTCGGGCATCGAGTAGAGGAACGCCTCGCCGATGTCCTGCATCCCCATGTCAGCCGAGGCGAACAGCGTCAGCGCCCGCGCGGTGTCCTGGCAGCCCCTGCCGACCTGCTCGTCGAGGCGGCGCAGCGCGCCGATGAAGGAGTCGAGCTCGTCGCGGGTGACCTCCTTCCTGCCCGTCACCGCCCGCCGGGTCATCCGCGACACGTCCACGGACGCCGCCAGACGGGACAGGAACACCCTGAGCTGCGACTCCCCGTCCTCGCCTGCCCGCGAGAAGCTGTCCAGGATCGACACCACGGTGCTCTCCCAGAAGCCCTTCGCGTCCAGCAGGCCGACCAGCACGAAGTAGCCGCCCTCCCGCTGGGTCAGCTCGCGCAGCCAGCCCAGCAGATGCGTCTTGCCGGTGCCGCGCTGACCCTGCACGACCACGCCGATGGGGCTGCCGTCCGGTTGGGCGCGTGCTTCGGCCAGGCCGTCGAGCAGGATCTTCGTCGAGCCGCCGTGCAGGCCCTCCACATGGAAGGGGGAGGGACGCCACACGTCGTCGGCGCCCTCGGTGTAGTTGAAGCTCAGGGCGGTGAGCGCCTTGGCGTCTGTCATGCCTCACCGATCCACAACAGGTGCTTCTCCTGCCCCCCGATGATCACCCCGGCTTCGCGGTCGCCGGGGGTGAGCGTCTTCTGGTTGGACTCCGGGACGATGTTCACGTCAGGCAGGCGTTCCATCCTTGTCAACGCCTCGTCCACCTGCCCTCTCGGCACGTCGCCCAGCAGTGGCCGCAGCCGGGCCAGCCCCACCCAGGAGCCCGGCCGGGGCGCCAGCTCGGCGTAGGCGGTTCGGATGCGCGCCTCCAGCTCCTCCAGCTCCTCCAGTTCCTCCGGTTCCTCGGGGGCCGATGGCGGGGCCATCCCGTCGGAAGAACCGGGGTTGTCGTACGGCTGGAAGATGTCGGCGAGTCGCTGGTCGGAGTGCTTCAGGTAGAGGGGGAGCCAGCCGAGCAGCGCGCGGGCGATGCTTCCCGCAGAGCCGGGCAGGGCCGGCACCAGGCCCGCGCTCAGGTCCTCCGCCAGGCGGGCCGTGCCTTGGTCGGTCAGCATGTGAACGTACTGGCGGCCCTGTTTCCAGCTGTCCACCAGTTTCAGCTCGTTCAGCCTGCGCCGTCTTTCCCCGTCGATCTTCAGGCCGAAGCGTTCGTGGAGCTCGTTGTTGGAGATCTCTCCTGCCGTCACGGCCAGGGCGATCAGTGCCGAGAATTCGGGCAGCGACAGGTTCTGCTCTGACATGTCTCATCCTTCTTGAGTGGCACGACGCCGGTCCCGGAGGAACAGCTCGATCTGGCGGATCACGCCCTGGGCATCGGTGAGCACCTGATCATCGGTGAAGCGCAGCACGGCGTAGCCGGCGAGCTGCAGGCGCACGTCCCGGCTGCGGTCCGCGGCGAACTTGAGCGCGCCCCTGTGGTCGGGCCCGTCCACCTCGACGACGCACCGCTCCGCCTGCCAGAGCAGGTCCACCCGGACCGGGCCGGCGAGCGGGTGCGGGCACAGCGTCTGGTTCCAGCCGCGCCCCGCCGCCCAGCCGCGCGAGCCCAGCGCGGCCTCCAGCGCCCGCTCACTGGGACTGGCCGGATGCGGCCGCCCCGCGACCGCCGGATAACTGACGACCGCCCGAGGCACCCCGGCACCGCCTGACGATGGGATCGTTGCGGCAGGAGGCACCTCGGCACGGCCCGCCGACGGGATCGTTGCGGCACGATCCCCTGGCGGAGCTTCCGGTAGACCCCGGGACCGGCCGGCTTCGGCGGTGGTCAGCGAGGGAGTGAGGGTGCCAGGACTTCCTGGCTTCAGCGGGAACGGCACTCTCGGCACCCGGTCCACCGCCGGTAGGTCGGCTCCGACCAGCCAGACGCCGAAGCCGCCTCGGTGGGCCAGCCACTCGCAGCCGGCGACCAGCACCTCCTGCGCCGCGTCGGGGAGTCCGTCGGGGACGCGGACCAGGAGTGACGTGCGTGACCGGCCGAAGCTGGCAGCCAGCGCTCGGGCGAGCCCGGCGGCCCTGATCTCGGGAGGGAAGCGGCCGGGCCGCCCGGTCAGCGCCCGTTCCGCGAGGCTGGCGAGGAAGGGGCCGAAGTCCTCTCCGTCCGCCGCCTTGCGCCGGGCGAGAACGCGTACGGCGGGCACACCGGCGCCGCCCGGCCCGCCGATGCCCTCGGCGCCGGGCAGCCACGCGGGGAACAGGGCGGCGGCGGCCGCTTCCAGCTCGTCCAGGACGGAAGTGACCATGGACGTGGTGGAGCGTTCCTGGACGGCGGCGTAGGTGACGATCGCGGGCGCGTCCGAGGGGAGTGGGTCGATGGCCAGCGCGACCGTGTCGGCGTCGGCGCCGTCCAGCCGCACGACCCTGTCGACGGGTAACGCCGTCCAGGAACGCACCGCTCGCCGCCCTCGTATGCCGACACTCTGACAACCCTGCGACGCTATACGGCGCCGCTGACGCTGTCACCCGATATGACGTTGTAGGCCGGTCGGTAAAGTCGCCGTTCATGCAACGTCTTATTGGGCTTTTGGTTGGGGCCGTATTCGGCATGCTCTTCGTGGCGATCAACGCGAACGAGCCGCTGCCCTCCTTGGCGGGGACCCTGCTGCGGGTGGCGGCGGTCCTCGCCCTCATGTTCGTGATCTTCGTGTACATGACGGCGGGGAGGATGATCAAAACTGGTGCCGTGCCGCAGGGCGGGCCGGCGGGCGGGCCGATGTTCGGCAAGGCCTACCTGGTGATCGTCGGTGTGGAGGTGGTCCTGCTGTTCGGCGGGCTGCCGGTGCTCGGCGCGCTGGGGGTGCCGGAGCAGGTGAACGTGGCCTGGATCGCGTTCGTCGTCGGCGCGCACTTCGTCGCGCTGGCGCCGGTGTGGAAGGCGCCGAGCATGCTGGTGCCGGGGGTGGTCCCGACGGTGCTGGGCATCGCCGGGTTCGTCATGGCGGGCACGTCGGCGCTCGCGTGGGTGCCTTTCGTGAGCGGGGTCCTGTCGGGGATCACGCTGCTCGGCGCGAGCGCCGTACTGTCCTGGACGCAACTCGCCGAGCTGCGCAGGGTGGCGGCGGCCTGAACGGCGGTCAGCCCGCTGCGCAGGGTGGCGGCCTGATCGGCGGTCAGCCGCCGTCCCGGTCGGAGTCGGCGGCGAAGACGATCGCGCCGAGATAGCCGTCGCCGTCCTTGGTGACCGTGAGCCGCAGGTCGTCGCGGTAGATGCCGTCGTCGTCGTTGCGGGTGTCGCGGCCGGGGCGGGCGGTGTACGGGGCCCGGGCGAGCACCTCGGTGTTGAGCGCCTCGTCGAACATCACCTGGGTGGTGAGCACGCGAGCGTCGGTGAAGTGCACCATTGCGTGGATGTGGATGGTCCGGCCCTGGTACCAGCCCGGCCAGATGGTGGTGAACTGCACGATGCCGTCGGCGTTGGTCACCTGGGCGCCGCGCAGGTACCGCGCGTCGTCCACGGGCTTCAGGTCGGCCGAGCCGTCCGGCGGGGCACCGACCGAGCCGGTGCCTGAATAGGAGCCGGCCGCGTCGCAGTGCCAGATCTCCACCACGGCCTTGGGCAGCGGCTCGCACGTCTCGCTGTCCTGGACCTTGATCGCGACGCGTAGGCGTGCGCCGGGCCGGTCCTCGCGGATGTCGCTGCGGATGCGGTCCGCGTCGAAGTAGAAGGGGCCGGCCGTGGTCGCGGGGGCGAGCGTACAGGTGCCGGCCTTGTCGAACAGGGGCGTGAGGTCCTTCGCCGTGGTGGCGGTCGCGGCCACGGACGGGGAGGTGGGCGGGGCGTCCAGGGCGCAGGCGGCGAGCAGGCTGCCCAGCCCCAGGGAGCTGATGCCGGCGATCAGCTTGCGCCTGCTGACCCGCTGTCCTTCGTGGTCGTGCGGCATGAAGCCTCGCTTCGGTAGGGGAGCCTCATATTAGGAAATATGCCCCTAAAATCCGCCGAAAGGTGATGATCCGGTAGGCACGATTCCGGCGTACCGCCAAAGATCCAATCCGCCTGTTGTTGTCGGTGACATCCGGTACATTTCCGGATCATTGATCGGCCGTACGTGTAGGTGTCGCCGTGCCGGCGGCATTCCCCGAGCTGTCTTGTGCTGGAGGTCGAGGATCGTGACCGCGGACTTAACCGCGTGGGAGCAGAGCAGCGTGACACGGGTGGTGCCGCCCCTCGAACCGCGCAAGCTCGCGAAGGTCCCCTTCGTCGAGCTGGCCGACGGGCGTCTGCAGGGTGTGGTGTCGAGCGGCTCGGACATCGAGCGGGTGTACGTCTCCTCGATCGCCGCCGGGACCTACGCCTACAACTGCAGCACCAACAACAACCGGCAGTGCGGCGGCCTGACCGGCTACCCCTGCAAGCATCTGCGGTCGCTGGTCGACGAGGCGGTCGTGCAGTACGGCATCGAGCGGGTCGCCCGCTACCTGCGGGTCCCCGACCCCGACAGCGTCACCGATGCGGGGGAGCTGCGGCGGTCCATGTTGGAGGGGCAGCACGAGCCGGCCCCGGCGGCCGTCGTGTTCAGCCGCTTCCTGCGCCACCTGGCCTACCTGGAGCTGCCCGCCACCACGGCGCCGCTGCCCGAGCTGCACTGGTTCCCGGCCTCCGGGGCGGTGCGCTGATGCTGGCGATGCAGCTGGCCGCGCTGGCCGAGGACCCGCCCGGTGCGGCGGAGGCCCTGGAGCTGGTGACGGCCTTCGACGAGGCGCTCGCCAACGGCCTCGGCCGGCTGGACGAGCGGGGCACACAGGCGATCACCGGCCTGGCCGGAGCCGTGGCGGCCACGCCGCTCGGCGACCGGGCCCGCGAGGCGGCCGAGAAGATCGCCGCCGGATCGGTGGCGGGCGAGCACCTGACGGCCCTGGCCGGCGCGCGAGCCGCCCTCCTCGGCGCCGTCCACGACGCCCTGCTGACCCACCTGGACGACTCCCTGGGCCGCACCAGAGCAACATGGCCGCCCACACCCGCCGAGGGCTCCGCGAGTGTGGGTGGGGCTGGTGCTGCGATGGGGAATCTGCTCATTGGCTGCCGGTCCTGGCTGCATGAGCTGGCCATCACCGGCTGGCGGGGGGTCGGCCACGATCTGGCCTCCGCCGCTGACCAGGCGATCGAAGCGGTGCTGGCCGAGCCCGGCCTGCGCCGGCTGGCCGTACTGACGGACGGTCTGGCGGGGGAGCTGAGGGCGTCGTCGCCGGTCGCGGCCATGGAGAAGGTGCCGGTGCGCCGGTGGGCGGACCTGTGGACGCGGGCCGTGCTGCTGTCCGAGCCGGACTGGCTCGGCACCCCTGAGCAGGTGGAGCTCGTCTCGGGCCGGCTGCTGATCCTCGGCGTGGACGTACACGAGCACGCGACCGTCGTGCAGGCGCAGGTGCACGCCGTGCTGGAGTCAGCCGGCGGCGAGGCCAGGGTGGTGCGGGCCGCCGTCTCCGCCGGCAAGGTGGACACGATCGTGGGCCCGGCAATCTGGTCGCTGCTGGAGGGCTACCCCGTGCTGACGGGCGCGCTGGCCGGGGGACGATCGGTGGAGATCACCGACATGCCTCTGCTGGGCGGCGGCGACCTGGTGTGGCAGGAGGATCGGGCCGCTCCGCAGGGGGCCGCCGACCCGTTCGCCACCGCCCGGGTCATGCTCGCGGGCGCGCTCGCGCCGGCCACGCCGCCCCTCGACCGCCATCCGGCGCGCATCGCCGAGCCGGTGTTCCTGGAGGGCTACACCACGGCCAAGACCGGCGATCGGATCTCGCTGGACGGGCACGACCTGGCGGTGGCCGTCGATCGCCTGCCCTCCTCGGGCCCGCTCACGCCGAAGCTCATGGCCACCTCCACCGCGTGCGTCGGGCTGCTGCGCTGGGACGCCGGCCGGTGGCTGCTGCAGCCGCTCGCGATCCAGGCCACGGTCAAGAAACAGCCGGTGGAGGAGCACACCGGCGCCTGGGCGCAGGGGCCCACCGATCCCAAGGTGGTCAGGTCACTGGCCAGGGCGGGCGACGCGGTGACGGTCCTGCGCGAGCGAGCCGGACGGTTGCTGCGCCGATGACCACACCGGAGCCGACGACCACCCCAGAGCCGACGACGACCGCACCTCAGGCGGCAACGGCACCTCAGACGACTTCGGCGCAGGAAGTGGCCACGGCCGAGGAGAATCGGCGCCAGGTGCTGCTCTGGCGGCTGCTGGCCCGCGTGTTCGAGACCGACGAGCAGCCGTCCCTGGAGGCGGCCAGCGTCGCCGTCGTCGAGGACCTCGGCCTGCCCACCGCGCTGCTCGACCCGTCGGTGTCGGTCGACACCCTGGTGCAGCGCTTCCCCGACCTCGCCGCCGAGTTCGACGCCCTGATGCTCCCGGGCGAGGACGAGCGGCCCAGGGACCGGGCCCGTACGGCGGCGCTGGCCGCCAAGCTCCTGCTGAACCTGTTCGCGACCGGTCAGGGCAACATCACCGCCACCGACCTGGCCGGATGGCAGCAGGACGCGGGCTGGTTGGAGCGGGCGCTCGGGCACCAGCCGGGCGACCTGCGCACCCAGCAGGGCGGCGGCCATGGTCCAGGTCGTGGCGACGGCCACGGCGGACTGGCGGGCGTGCTGGGCAACCTGGAAGGCGACCTCGTCCGCCGCATGCGGCTGCGCGAGGTGCTCGCCGACCCGGCGCTGGCCAGGCAGCTCACCCCCAGCATGTCCCTCATCGAGCAGCTCCTGCGCGACAAGGACAACCTGTCCGACGTCGCGCTGGCCAACGCCAAGGCGCTGATCCGCAGGTTCGTCGACGAGGTGGCCGAGGTGCTGCGCACGCAGGTGCGGCAGACCAGCGCGGGCACCATCGACCGGTCGGTGCCGCCGAAGCGGGTGTTCCGCAACCTGGACATCGAGCGCACGATCTGGAAGAACCTCCCCAACTGGAGCCCAGAAGATCAGCTCCTGTACGTGGACCGCCTCTATTACCGGCACACCGCCAAGCGCACCACCCCGGCCCGGATGATCGTGGTCGTGGACCAGTCGGGCTCGATGGTCGACGCGATGGTCAACTGCACCATCCTGGCGTCGATCTTCGCCGGTCTGCCCAAGGTGGACGTCCATCTGATCGCCTACGACACACGGGCGCTCGACCTGACCCCATGGGTGCACGACCCGTTCGAGGTACTGCTGCGTACCCAACTCGGCGGTGGCACGAACGGCCTGGTCGCGATGGCGCAGGCCCGCCCGAAGGTTCTCGACCCGCGTAACACCGCGATGGTGTGGATCTCCGACTTCTACGACAACCGGGACCTGCAGCGTGAGTTCGAGGCAGTGCACCGGTCCGGGGTGAAGCTCATCCCTGTCGGGTCGGTCAACAGCTCAGGCAGCCAGAGCGTGGACCCCTGGTTCCGCGAGAAGCTCAAGGACCTGGGCACGCCCGTGATCTCGGGCCACATCCGCAAACTCGTGTTCGAGCTCAAGAGCTTCCTCAACTAGGAGACCCTGGAAATGACCGACGAGATGCTGCGTGCCCCCGCCGAGGTCAAGTACGCAGAAGAGCTCGACTGGCTGGAGTCGATCGACGACGGCCCCAAGCCGTTCTCCTGGCGGCTCAGCCCGCGCATGGTCCGGCTGTTCGTGCTCGGCTCCGAGCGCTCCGACGGCCTGGACCGGGAGATCCCGCAGAAGTGGTTCGGCGACCGCAGCTTCGTCGAACGCAGCATCGTCACCCTCGCCTCCGACCGTGGCCTGCTGCTGATCGGCGATCCGGGCACCGGCAAGAGCTGGCTCGCCGAGCTGCTGTCCGCCGCCATCTCCCGCAACTCGACGCTGGTCGTCCAGGGCACCGCGGGCACCACCGAGGACCACATCAAATACTCGTGGAACGTCTCCATGGTGATCGCCAAGGGCCAGTCGCGTGACTCGATGATCCCCTCGCCGATCATGACGGCGATGGAGGGCGGCGTGATCGGCCGCTTCGAGGAGCTCACCCGCTCGACCAGCGACGTGCAGGACGCGCTGATCTCCATCCTCTCGGAGAAGTACGTCTCCATCCCCGAGCTCGACGACGACAACATCGTCTTCGCCCAGCCGGGCTTCTCTATCATCGCCACCGCCAACAGCCGTGACCGCGGCGTGAACGACCTGTCGTCGGCGCTCAAGCGGCGCTTCAACTTCGTCCGCATCCCGGTCGTGACGAACAAGCGGAGCGAGTCGGAGATCGTCCGCTTCCGCACCGTGGAGCTGCTGCGCCGCCACCGCATCGAGCTGGAGCTGCCGCCGACGCTGCTGGACATCCTGCTGCAGAGCTTCGCCGACCTGCGCGCCGCGGCCGCCTCGGCGCGCAGCGACGACGAGAAGCTCGAGTCGGCGCTGTCCACGGCCGAGCAGATCGGCGTGCTGGAGGACGCGATCCTGCACAGCAACTTCTTCGGCGACCGCACGCTGCGCGCCGAGACGCTCGCCGGCTCGCTGGTGGGCTCGCTGGCCCGCCGCCAGCCCGAGGACCTGGCCATCCTCAACAAGTACTGGCACGGCGTGATCGAGCCGCGCAGCAAGAAGGACGGCGGCGAGTGGGTGGACTTCCTCGAAGGCGGCCGCCAGGCGATCGCCACGCTCTCATGACCCAGAGCCCGTTCGCCGCCCTGCGCGAGCAGTTGAGCGACGCCGCGGCGGCCTTCGCCGGCACGCCCGGCGCGCTGTCCGGCATCCTGTCGGGCATGGTCGACGACGTCGACCGGGCGCTGGGCGAGCAGCTGGAGATCTTCCCGGTGTGCCACCACTCGCCCGGCTCGGCGCTGGCCATGGCGCGGCGGCTGCGTGACAAGCAGCCCGAGGTCATCTACCTGGAGCTGTGCGAGGACCTGCGGCCGGTGCTCGACGAGCTGCGCAACTGCCGCCTGCCGGTGTCGCTGCAGGCGTTCGCGACCGAGCTGGACGGCTTCCCGGACGCCTGGGGGCCGCTCAGCGTCGTCGCGCCGATCACCGAGGCGTCCGCCGAGTACCAGGCCATCGCGTACGCGCTCGACACGCCGGGCGTCGAGCTGGTGCTGGTGGACCGCTCGTCCGACCACGTCTTCCAGTGGCTGCCGCAGGAGCGGCCCGACCAGCCCGCCGACACGGTGGGCATGGAGATCGGCGACCTGCGTCCCCGCTTCGCCGAGCTGGAGGAGCACCTGCTGCACCACGGCAAGGTCCGGCACTGGTCGGAGTGGTGGGACCAGTACGTCGAGCAACCGCTGGCGGGCGCCGACTACGACACCTACCGCCAGGTCATGGTGCTGATCGGCAGCCTGTTCAGGCGCCTCGGCCCGGACGACGCCGGGCGGCTGGCCCGGGACGAGGACCGCGAGCGCTACATGTGGACGCGGATGCGCGAGCACCTCGCCACCTCCGGCGCCGACCCCGAACGATGCCTGTACGTGTGCGGCGCCTTCCACGCGGCCAGCCGGGTCGAGCAGTTCGGGCTGGCGGCGGAGCGGACGGAGTTCGCCATCACCCCCCGCACCGCCACCACCTGGCTGTACGGCATCGTCCCGGCCAGTCACTCGGCCATCGAGGAGCAGTTCGGCCTGGCCGGCGGCTCGGTGTCCATCGCCGCCGCGACCTTCGCCAAGGCGGTGTCGCGCGGCGGCGTCAAGCCGTACCAGCTCAAGGAGCACGCGTCGAAGCGCCCGGCGCGGGCCCGCAAGGCGGCGTCGCCCGTCCGGCGGGAGCCGCTCGCCGACCGGCTGTCCGGCTTTCTGTCCAGGCCGCCGGTCCTGGACGAGCTGGACGAGGCGGAGCTGCTCGGCTGGAGCGTGGACATCGTCCGGCTGGCCCGTCGCAACGGCTACCTGGCCAGCACCGCCGACGCCATCGCCGTGTTCGAGACCTCGATCCTGCTGGCCGGCATGCGCAACAGGGCGCGGCCCACCCCGTACGACTTCCAGGACGCCGCGGTCACCTGCATCGAGAAGGACACCGTGCCGGGCCGCCGTGACGTGCGCCGCCTGTGCGAGATCCTCCTCGGCGGCGACCGGATCGGCGAGGTCGGCTACACGGCGATGCCGCCGCTGGCCCAGGACGTCTACGACCGGCTCGCGCCGCTCGGCTTCGACCTGAAGAAGCGCGCCGTGCATCGGGCGCTGCTCGACCTCAACGCCGACCCCGCGTTGGCGCCCTGCTCGCACCTGCTGTGGATCCTGCACCGGCTGCTCCCCGACGGAGCCGTACGGCCCATCATGGGCAGTCGCCGGCTGGGTGAGCGGTCCGTCCAGGAGAGCTGGGACCTGGCGCTCGGCCACCACCAGCGTGCCCTCATCGAGCTCGGCTACGAGGGCGTCACGGTCGAGCAGGTGCTGGAGCAGCGGCTGCGCCGCCGCGTGTGGGACCCCAAGGCGACCGCCGCCGTCGCGCTCGAAGCGGTCGAGGACGCCATCGTGTTCCTGGGCAGCCGGCGCCTCACCGAGGAGCTGGGCGCGCGGGCGGTCGAGCTGCTGGCCGCCGAGCGCACCGTGGACGACGCGCCCGATGTGCTGCGCGGGATCCGCAGGCTGCTGGCCCACTACCGCGCCACCGAGCCCGCCCTGCCCGACTGGTGCGAGCGCTTCGTCACCACCGGCTACGCGCACTACTGCACCCTGCTGCCGAGCGCCTTCGTGGCCGAGGACATCGGCGTCCGCCAGGTGGCCGCCATGCTCGGCTTCCTGTCCTCGATGGAGGGCCTGGCGCTGTCCCTCGGCTGTGACCGCGCCCAGCTCGAGCTCGCCGTGCGGCAGTCGCATCCGGAGACCCCCGGCAAGGTGGCGCTGCTGTGGGGCGCGCAGTTCCGGCTCGGCGTGCTGCCGCTGGCCGAGCTGCGCGAACGCTGCGACGAGCTGCTCGCCAACCCGCTCGTCATCCCGTCGTTCCCGCAGTACATCAGCGGCTTCGTCCAGGCGCTCGAACCCGCGCCCGCGCTGACGCCGTTCGTGGTCGAGGTCATCTCCAACGCGTTCGCCCGGCTGCCGGACGAGGTGCTGCTGCCGTGGCTGCCGATGCTGATCACCACCCTGCGCCAGGAGGCGCCCGAGCTGGTGCCGGTGCTCGTCCGCGAGGCCGGGCGCACGTTCCCGGGCACCCTGGCGGCCGTGGACGCCTGGGTGCCGCCGTGGACGGCCCGGCCCGCGCAGCGCGCCGAAGCCCGGCCGGTCGTCGCCGGCGGGCCGGTGGCCGAGCTGCTGGCCGCGCATCCGGCGGCGATCGACGCGGTGGCGGCGCTGCTCGGCTGCGACGGCGGCTGGCAGCCGCTCGGCCAGGCCGTCCCGTCCGGCTCCGGGCCGGCGGGCGCACTGCTCACGCGGCATCCCGCCACCGTGACCGCCGTCGCGGAGCTGCTGGGTGGAGGCGCCACCTCCTGACCGCCCCGGGGCTGCTGGGTGGAGGCGCCACCTCTTGACCGTGTCCCGGGACGCGCCCGCGTTCCGGGGGCTGAGGGGTTGTTCGGCGCATCCGTCGGTTCGTCGTGAGAAAAGTTGATGTGTGGTGGTAATCCTGGGGCTTCCGGGAGGACTACTGCACGTGAACGATCCCGAAGAACGATTCACCGAGCTCTACGACCGGCACTATCGCGCCGTGCTCGGCTACGCGTTGCTGCGGGCCGAGCGCGGCGTGGCCGAGGACGTGTGCAGCGAGACGTTCCTGATCGCCTGGCGGCGGATCGGCGAGTTACCCAGCCCCGAGCTGCCGTGGCTGCTCGGCGTCGCCCGCAACCTGCTGGCCAAGCAGCGTGACTCGCGGTTCCGGCTGCGGGCGCTGCTCGACCGGGTCGCCGCCCTCACCACCGAGCGGGACCGGGTGAGCTGGGACGTCGCCGAACACGTCGTGGACAGGGACCTGGCGCTCGCCGTACTGGCCGCGCTGCCCGAGCAGGACGTGGAGGCGATGGCCCTGGCCACCTGGCACGGCCTGCCGCCCGAGCAGGCCGCCGCCGTCATGGGCTGCTCCACCCGTACGTACAGCGTCCGGCTGCACCGCGCCCGCAAGCGCCTGGGCAGGGCGCTGCACACCCAGTCGAGATCGGCCACGCCCCACCTCCGGACCGCCGCACCGCAGCGGTTCGTCGAGGAGGCCTGATGCCGAGCAGCCCCGAGGAGGAAGACATGAACGACCGCACGTTCGCCCAGCTCAAGCCCCAAGGGCTGGACGAACTGACCGAGGAGGCCTACCAGCGCCGCCGCTCGGCCGACCTGGCGGCGGCCTTCGCCGCCCCGCCCGCGCCGGTCGCGCGGATCAGGCGCGGGCGGCCGCTCATCCTGGCGGGCGCGCTGGCCGCCGGCGTGGCCGCCACCGCCGTCGTCGTCGTGCCGGGGCTGACAGACTCCGGTACGCCCCCGCAGGCCGCCCCCACGACCGTCTCGCCCACCGCCTCCAGCACCCGCCCGGCGCAGAGCCGCAAGCTGGACGCCCACACCGTGCTCCTCGCGGCGGCCGAGAGCGCCACCCGGACCCCGGCGGACTCCGGCCGCTACTGGTACGTGCGCGACCGGACCGTGCAGCGGCTGCACAACGTCGAGAGCGAGTACGTCGCCAAGGTCAACGCCCTGGTGAAGGAGTACAAGCAGCGCCAGGAGGAGCTCAAGGGCAAGCCCGGCGAGCTGAAGGCCGCCGAGCGGGAGTTGAATCGGGAGCTGACGAAGCTCAAGAGCGCGACGCTTCCGTACAACGCCTACCTCTCCGACACGTGGGAGTCGTGGCGGCCACGCGAGTCGGGCATGAAGCACCGCACCGAGCGGGGACGTGAGAAGGAGATCTCCTTCGCCTCACCCGCCGACGAGGAGATGTGGCGGCAGGCGGGCAGCCCCGAGCTGCGCCCGAAGGACGCGGGCAGCCCTGAGGACAACGACGACATCGAGCGCGTCCTGTCGATCAGCAACCCCACCCTGAACATGCGCAACGTGGACGAGCTCCCCACCGAGCGGAAGGCGCTGGAGAGCCGGCTCCGGCAGTTCTACCGGCAGCAGCCGGGCGTCAAGGAGGACTTCTCCGTCTACCTGTGGCAGACGAGTGTGGACCTGCTGGGCGCGCCGATCACGCCGGGGACGCGGGAGGCGCTGTTCAGGGTGCTGGCGGGCCAGCGGGACATCGTCTCGCAGGGCGAGGTCACCGACACGGCGGGGCGCGCGGGGGCCGCCCTGATGACGAAGGAGACCACCCCTGAAGGCGAGCGGATCGAGTACCGGCTGATCATCGATCCGGACTCCGCCGAGCTGCTGCAGTACGAGGTCGCGGAGGCGGACAAGCCGGCGTCGCTGCTGCGGGTCACCCTGGAGGAGACCGGCTGGGTCGACCGGATCGGCGAGCGGCCCTGACCTGATATTTCGACTCGGCAGCGGACGTAGAAGCGGGACGACAGTGCCGGTCAGGCGTCAAGGGGTGGGGCGCAGGGCGTGGATGTCGCCGCCGGCGCTCACATAGAGGAGGCCGCCGGCGGCGACGACGCTGGGCGCCTGGCTGCCAGTACGTATGCGCCATTTGCGCGCGCCGGTCATGCCGTCCAGAGCGTGCACGGCACCGCCGGCACCGGCGTACACGGTGCCAGCGTGCACGATAGGGCCTGAGACTCTATCGGTGCCCACGGACTGCCTCCACCGTTCCACGCCGGTGACGGCATCCAGGCAGTGAAGGACGCCGTCACCGTCGGCCAGGTAGACGCGGCCCCGATCGACGGCCGTCTCGGCGGGAAAAGAGACCCTGCCGGGCGCGAAGGTCCACCGTAGCCTGCCGGTGCGGGCGTCGAGCGCGTACAGGACGCCGCCCGCTCCCCAGCCCCAGGCGTAGACGGCGTCGTCGGTGGGCAAGGGGGGGAAGGGGACATCGGAGCCGACCTGGGTGGTCCACCGTCGGGCGCCGGTGGCGGCGTCCAGTGCGCGCAGGCGACGGTCGTCGCCGATGACGTAGACGACCTTGCCGGCCGCCGCGGTCGCGACGCGGTGGCTGCCGGTCTTCGCGGCCCCGGTCCGCACGCTCCACCGGCGGCGGCCGGTGGCGGCGTCCAGCGCGTGCACGGTGCCGCCGGCGTCGGGGATGTAGACGGTTGCGCCGTCGATCACGGGACGGAATGTGGAGAATGTGTCCCCGCTCTGAAAACGCCACAGCTCGCGGCCGGAGACCGTGTCCAGGCCGACGGCCGTCTCGCCGTCGACGAGGAAGACGCGCCGTTTCGCCACCACGAAGGTCGAGCTCGGCCCCACCGGATGCCGCCACCGCCGACGGCCCGTGCGAGCGTCCAGGGCGTGCAAGGAACCCGGTCCTTCGACGAACACCAAACCGTCGGTGACTCTGAGGGGCCCGCCGACGAACTCGGCGATCACGGTGGTCCAGAGCGGGCGGCCGGAGGAGGCGTCCATCGCGTGGACTTTGCCGCCGGCGATGGCGTGGACGGCTCCGCCGGCCACCACCGGATCGTCCGTCAACTGGCCGTCGGTGGGGAAGGTCCAGCGCAGGTTGGACAGGGCGGTGGGTACGGTGCGGGGAAGCCGGTAGCGGGCCAGCAGTTCGTCCCGTACGAGCGGGGCCAGGAGCCGCAGGGCCGAACGCGAGGCGGAGGCGAGCCGGACGACGACCGGGCCCACGTTGACGAGGGCTTCTGGCGCGCCGCCGGTGCCGGTGGCGGTGGACCGGATGTAGTCGAGGAGGTGCGCGTCCTCCGTGATCGCGTCGTAGGTCTCCGTCTGCTTGATGCGGGTGGTCTCGGTGGCGAAGATCCGCGCAGCGACGGCGCTGGAGGAGGAGACCCAGTCCACCGAGAGGGAGACGACCGGGGCGTCGTCCACGGGCGGTATCCAGTCACACTGGACGGGCTTGGGCAGCCGCTCGCCGAACAGGGTCGGCGTCCGGGGCGTGGGCACGTAGCCATCCGCGACGGGACGCAGGTCGGCGGCGGTCAGCAGGCCGCACGCGTCCGGCCAGGCGTCCGGCGGGACCCTGTCGAACAGCTCGTGCCCGCCCGGGACGCCGTAGGTCAGGGTGTAGGCGGCGACGCGGCCGGTGGCGAACAGTACGAAAGCCATGCCGGGGGTCGTGCCCACGAGGGAGACGTGGGTGGAGGGCGCGTCGAGCGGCAGCGCGCGCAGGCGGCCGGAGTCGGCGTCGACGGAGACCAGGAACGCCGGGAGCGGCCACCTGGAGGCGTCGCCCCAAAGTGCGCCGTCGCCGCCCGTCGCGGCGCCCTGGTTGAGGCGCATCGGCCGGCTCCAACGGCTGTCCCGGGCGGAGCCGGCGGCGCGCAGCGCCTCCTGCCCGGTGGACAGGAGGCGACCGTCCGGCCTGTAGAACGCCGAGACGTCGCCCACCGAGACGCCTGCGTACCCGTCGCCGCTGACGACGAGATGGGGCGAGGGCGGGGATCCGCCGTCTGTCAGGGTGCGGGATGGCGAGGGCAACGTACGCGTCCAGTTCGGCCGCAGCGTGGACGGGTCCACGGACGCGAGCCGGAGATGGTTGCCCGCGCAATGGTCGAGCAGCAGCACCGACCGGGCTGTGGCGGCGGCCGTCAGGGCGCAGCCCCGTGG
Organism: Nonomuraea glycinis; assembly: GCF_035920485.1. Lineage (GTDB taxonomy): Bacteria > Actinomycetota > Actinomycetes > Streptosporangiales > Streptosporangiaceae > Nonomuraea > Nonomuraea glycinis. The sequence goes on along the minus strand of NZ_CP109166.1, from coordinate 2,429,358 downwards.
ACGAGCCGTCCTTGCCACGGGCGTGCCCGTACGCGGATCCAGGGTGCGCAGAGCAGGGGGTTCCGCAGCCTGATCGACGAGCACGACGCCGCGCTCAGTCACCATGATCGACGGCCCCTCGTAGGTCCCAGCGTCCGAGGCCTGGTTCCGCGGTGAGGCGATGCTGACGGCACGCCGCCACAGCAGCGTGCCCGTGCGCGCGTCGTAGGCGTGCAGCCGCTGGTCGCCGCGGCTCTGATCGTCGGTGAACACAACGACCGTGCCGGACGTCGCCCACACGCCGGCGACGGGATCGCGCGAGCCGTTCCCTGGTGTTGCCGGCGCGACGGACAGGGTGCGGACGAGCGCGCCGGTGTGGGCATCGTGCACGCGTACGGTGCTCTGGCCGGCGGCCATGGCCAGCGCCGGCTGCGACACGCCGTAGTGCGGGGTGCCGTGGATGCCGTCGACGAGGTCCGCCTCGGCGGGCGCCGACCACGTCATGCGCCACTGGACGGGCGCCGGTCTGCCGTCGGGGGTGTCGGCGGCCGTACCCGTCAGCAGCGCCGCGGTCAGCAGGACGACGGCGGCGGCGCGCGTGATCAGCACTTGTCCGAGGTCGTGCAGGTCTGGTCGGTGGGCATTGGCACCCAGCCGCCGCCGTAACCCGCCGCGCGGTAGGCGGTGCGGTAGGAGCTCGCGGGGCCCGTCAGCCGGAACGGGACGCCACCCGGCCCGTGGATCACGATCTCTTCAGACCTGTCCGCCGTCAGCACCGTGGCCACGAGGTCGAACTCGTAGTACGCCGTCTCGCCGACTATCGAGAGGCTGAGCGTGACCCGTTCATCCCGTTTCAGGTCGATCTGTTTCGTCCTGAAGTACGGGGTGCGCAATTCCTTTTTCGTGCCGAAACGGACCGGCCGCCGATCGAGGTCCGCGATGAGCTCGACGGTATCGGTCTGCCCGGAGGCGCTCCCCGGGTTCAGGTAGGCGCCCTGCGCGGGCGGTGCCCTAGTGAGAACCCGCGGCTTGATGTCGATGATCCGCAGGCTGCTGCGGTTGCCGACCAGGACGACGGTGGTGGTCATGTCCCCGATCGTGGCGACGTGGTGGCGGGCCAGCATCGCGGCCACGTCGGCGGGGTCGGCCCCCCTGCCCAGCAGGATCGCCCGGTCGGCGGGGGTGGTCACCGGCTCCCTGAGTACGAGGGGGCGTTCGTCGTAGTCGACGGCCACGTGCCCGACCGTCAGCGGCGGCTCGCCGCGGATGTGGTCGATCGTGTCGGGGCCGCTCGTGGTGTACCAGGCGGTGAACACCACGCCGATCGCCGCGATGAGCGTGGCGCTGGCGACTCCGGCCATCCATGCACGCGCGGCCTTCCAGTCGCCGGGGCCCGCGGCCGGCTGATCGGCGCTCTTGTCGCGGCCGTCGTCGACCGTCGCACCCTTTTTGCCGGTTATACCCGTTTTGCTCCGGCGTCCTTTAGCCATGACTGTCTTCCAGCGGGCCGTGAATGTGCGGATCTTGACCGTGCACCTTGGAGTATGCCTGACCGGAATTGGCGGCGCACCGGAAACGACGCCATGGCGGCAGGCGAGCGTGAAGGCCAGCTTGAGAGCGGGTAGGGCCTGCCCTACCTCAGCACGCCCGTGAGCGGGAGAGACCCGGAGCTCTCCCGCTCCTAGCGTTGCGGGTATGACCTTCGTGCACCGTGTCGCCGCCGACAGCCGCTATCTCCTGCTGTCCTTCCCGCTCGCCCTCATCTCCTTCAGCCTGATCGTGACCGGTCTCGCCTTCGGGCTGGGCAGCATGGTCGCGTTCATCGGCCTGCCCGCCCTGGCCGCGACCGCCCTCGTGGCCCGCCGCTTCGCCGACGTCGAGCGGGCCGCGCTGCCCGGCGTGCTCGACACCCCCATGGAACGGCCCGACTACGCCGAGGCGCCGGTGTCGGCAGGCTGGTTCCGGCGCGTGATGAACCCGCTGGCCAGCGGCCAGGCCGTCATGGACCTGCTGCACGCCATCATCGCCTTCCCGGTCGCGGTGGTGGGGTTCGTCGTCACCGTCACCTGGTGGGCCGGGGCGATCGCCGGGCTGATGTCCCCGCTCTACGCGTGGTTCCTCGCCGACCTCACCGACTCCCAGAGCCTGCCCAGCCTGCTCGGCCTCGGTGACAGCCCGGTGCTGGCCGTGGTCTTCAACATGGCCGTCGGCGCGCTGTTCGCGGTGACCGCGCTGCCGGTGCTGCGCGGCGCCGCCCTGACCAAGGCCGCCATCGCCCAGGCGCTCCTGACCCGGCCCAGCTACCCGCAGCGCACGATGGCCACGCGCACTCCCGCCACCGGCCTGTACTGAGCTCATATCGTGGAGGGTCCGGAACACTCTCGAAAGGGTCGAACGTGCGCAGCTCATTCTTCGGCAACCTGGACGCTCAGCAGCTCCCCGCCGGTTTCGCCCTCCAGAACGGCAAGATGCTCCGGGTGCAACTCCCCGACGAGGTGCTGGCCAAGCAGGGCTCGATGGTGGCCTTCCAAGGCCAGATGGACTTCGACTACGAAGGCTCCGGCGGGATCGGCAAGCTGTTCAAGAAGGCCATGACCGGCGAGGGGGCGTCGCTGATGCGGGTGCGCGGCCAGGGGCTGCTCTACCTCGCCGACAACGCCGACGACATCCACCTGTTCTACCTGGAGAACGAGGGCCTCACCGTCAACGGGCGCAACCTGCTGGCCTTCCAGCCGCAGCTCACCTGGGACATCCAGCGGGTGCAGGGCGCCGGCATCGCGGCGGGCGGCCTGTTCAACACCACGCTCAACGGCACCGGCTGGGTGGCCGTCACCACCCACGGCACGCCCGTGCTGCTCGACGCCGCCGCGATGCCGACCTACGCCGACGGCCAGTCCGCCGTCTGCTGGAGCACCGCCCTGCACGTCGGCGTCAACCGGACCATGAAGGCAGGCGCGCTCATCGGCCGGGGCAGCGGCGAGGCGATGCAGCTCGCGTTCAAGGGACAGGGATTCGTCCTGGTCCAGGCGAGCGAGGGCGTGCCGGTCGTTCAGGCCTCCTAGCCGGCGCGGCGACCGTCAGGCCTCCTAGCCGTCGCGCGGCGACCGTCAGGCCTCCTATCCGGCGCCGAGGCGGAGGATCCCCCGGGACGCGGCGACCGTCACGGCGGCGGTGCGGTCGTCGACGCCGAGCTTGGCGAAGATGTGCAGCAGGTGCGTCTTGACCGTGGCCTCGCTGATGCACAGGTGCGCGGCGATGGCCTTGTTGCTCAGCCCCTGGGCGACCACGCGGAGCACCTCGATCTCCCGCCCGCTGAGGGCGTCGCGCGCATCGGCCCGCGCCCACGACAGCACCCGGGTCGCGATCGCCGGCGACAGCGCGCTCTCCCCGCGCGCCGCCGCCCGGATCGCGTCGAACAACTGCTCGCGGCCGGCGTCCTTGAGCAGGTAACCGATGGCTCCCGCGTCGATGGCCCGCGAGATGTCGCCGTCGGTGTCGTACGTGGTCAGGACGATCACCTTGGCGCCGGGGTCGTGCTCGCGGATCCGGGTGATCGCCGTCGCGCCGTCCATCTCGGGCATCTGCAGGTCCATCAGGGTGACGTCGGGCCGCAGGTCGCGGGCCAGCCGTACCGCGTCCGTGCCGGAGACCGCCTCGCCGACCACCAGCAGATCGTCCTGGGTGCCGAGCATCGCCCGGATGCCGTCGCGGACCACCGGATGATCGTCGGCGATCAGGACCCGGACGCTCATCGCGCCCCGATCGGCGCCACCGCCGGCAGACTGGCCACGACCGTGGCGCCCGCGCCCGGAGCGCTCTCCACGAGCAGGGTGCCGCCGAGCTGCTCCATCCGCTCCCGCATGATCGACAGGCCGTGGCCGGAGGCGGCCCGCTCGGGATCGAACCCGCCGCCGTCGTCATGGATGTCCAGCACGACCAGGTCCTCCATGTACGACAGGGTCAGCGTGACCCGCTCGGCGGCGGCATGACGGCGGACGTTGGCGACCGCCTCCTGCGCCACGCGCAGCAACTCCGCCTGGACCTGGGCGTCCAGCGGCCGGAGCGTGCCGGTGATCACGGTGTGCGCCTCGATGCCGGTCTCGTCGGACAGCCGGCCGGACAGCCGCCGCAGGGCCTCCGGCAGGCCGCACTCGTCGAGTTCGCCGGGCCGCAGCGCCCCCACCACGCGGCGGCTCTCGGTCAGGTTCTCCCGGGCCGCCCGCAGCGCCTGGGTCAGGTGCTTGTTGTCCGGCAGCGTCGCCTGCGCCGCCTCCAGCAGCATCACCACGCTGGCGAACCCCTGGGTGAGGCTGTCGTGGATGTCGCGGGCCAGCCGCTGCCGCTCGGCCGCCACGCCCGCCCGCCGTTCGGCCGCCGCCCGCGCCTCCTGCGCGGCCTGCAGCTCATCGATGAGCCGCTTGCGCTCGGCGCTCTGCCGGGCCACCGCGTTGAAGTAGCCGACCGCGGTGGCCGCGCTGATCGCGATGAGCGCGCTGATGGCGATCTCCGTCCAGGTGATCGTCCCGTTCGCGTGGAACCGGTGCCACAACCAGCCCCCCGCGCACGACACCACCGCGACCAGACCGACCCGCACGGCGTCCATGCAGTACGGCACCAGCACGCTCAGCCCCACCACCAGGAAGGAGGAGTCGACGGCGAACAGCCCGAGCCAGAGCAGCCCGCCGCCCAGCACGTAAGGCACCGGCACGTCGCCCGAGGGCGGCGAGCGCAGCACGAACCACACCGCGTACCAGGCGGCCAGCCCGGCCACCAGCACCACCGGGAGGACCTGGCCCGCCTCCATCAGCGCGCCGCCCGAGGTCAGCACCAGCCACGAGGCGAAGAAGGCGTGCTGCCACCGGCGCCGCGACCGCTCCCAGGACTCCACACCGCTGACGATAATCAGCCACCCGTCGGCTCGGCATCAACCAGTCGACTGATCGTGAGATCGGCGGACCGCTCGATGCGGGCGTGGCCGTACCGGAACCAGACTCGACGGCGTGACCGCCATCCCCAGCCCGTCCCAAGCCGTCTGGCACCTCGGCCCGATCCCGATCCGCGCCTATGCCCTGCTGATGGTGCTCGCCGTCCTCGTCGGCGCCTGGGTGACCCACCGCCGCTGGGTCGCCCGCGGCGGCGAGCCCGGCGCCGTGGGGGACATCGCCACCTGGGTCGTGCCGTTCGGCCTGGTCGGCGCCCGGATCTACCACGTGGCCACCGACTGGCAGCAGTACTTCGGCCCCGGCATGGAGCCGCTGCGCGCCTTCGCGATCTGGGAGGGCGGGATCAGCATCTTCGGCGCGCTCGCGGGCGGCGCGGTGGGCGCCTGGCTGGCCTGCCGCCGCAGCGGCATCGACCTGCGCGCCTTCGCCGACGCTGTCGCCCCCGGGATCGCGTTCGGGCAGGCGATCGCCCGCTGGGGCAACTGGTTCAACCAGGAGTTGTACGGCCGGCCGACCACGCTGCCCTGGGCGCTGGAGATCGACCCCGCCCACCGGCCGCCGGGCCTCGCGGCCACGGCCACCTACCACCCGACGTTCCTGTACGAGTCGCTGTGGAACCTGGGGGTGGCCGGGTTCGTCATCTGGGCCGAGAAACGGTTCCGGCTCGACCGCGGCCGGACGTTCGCGGTGTACGCCGCGGCCTACGCCACGGGCCGGGTGTGGATCGAATGGCTCCGCATCGACCCCGCCCCCCACATCCTCGGCCTGCGCCTCAACGACTGGACCGCCCTGCTCGTCCTCGCCGCCGCGCTCGTCTATCTGACCGCCACACGCAGGGCCGACGGTCCTCCTCGCTGAGGCCAAGTCACCTGCAAGCCAACCGCCAGGTGGCGCTCGGCATCCTTGCCCGATGAACGACTTCGAGATGGTGGTGCCCGCCGGCCGGGGAAACCCCGGACCCGGGCCGGTCGGCAGGATCATCGTCGTCCTGCTCTGGCTGGTGGTGTGCCTGGCGCCGGTGGCGCTGTCGGTGCCGGACTTCGAGCTCGCCCTGGGCAGGACCGGCACGCCCGGGACGCTCACCGTGGTCTCCTGCGCGGCGCTGGGCGAGGGCAGGTACGACTGCCGCGGCCGGTTCGTCCCGGACTCCGGCGCCCCTCCCGTCCTGGTGAAGGCATCCCCGGACTCGCGGGCGGGCGACGTGACCCACGCCCGCCTCACTCCCGACGGCGACCGCGCCCTGCCCGACGGGGTGCGGGGCGTGCTGGCAGCCGCCACGCTGCCCGCGGTGGGGCTGGGCGGACTCGGCTTCCTGCCGTACGTGATCATGTACTGGCTGGGAGTACGGCGCGGCCGCAGGGCGGCGGTGGTCGCCGGCTCCGCGATCACCGCACTGGGAGCCACCGGGATGCTCGTCGGCATGGTGGCGGCGTACTCGTCGTGAAGAACTCGGCCAGGTGGAGGGCGAGGGTGGCGGGTGCCAGAGAGGACACGGACCGGTGGCGGCCGTCCGGCAACAGCCTCGCCAGGTGCTCGCCGTCGAAGGCCGAGCCGTCGGCGGCGGAACCGGCCGGGGGCTCATCACAGGTCGGGGGCTCGTCACAGGTTGGGGGCTCATCCAGGACCAACGTCGGTATCGAGACGCACGACCACCGGGCGGTCGCGAACCCCATCCCGACCGGGTCGGTGCCGGCCGCGAACCCCATGCCGACCGGGTCGGTGCCGGCCGTGCACGCCGGGCCCGGCAGGCCAGGAGCGGCCGGGACATGCGTGACGGGGAGGTCCGGCGTGGCCGGGTGGGTCAGGGGTGTGTGCGGACGTGCTCGCGACGTCGGGCCGCAGAGCGCCAGCCGGGTGATGCCAGGGAGGGTGCGGGCCGCTTCGAGGGCCAGGACGGCGCCGGAGCCGAGTCCGGCCAGGGATACCGGGCCACCCGCCGCGGCGATGACGGCCTCCAGGTCCTCCACCTCACGGGCCAGCGCGTAGGGCGCGGTGTCGCCGCTGTCACCCGTGCCCCTGCGGTCGAGGTGAAAGACGGTGAAGCCGGCCAGCAGGTCCGCGAGCCGTCCGGCCACTCCTGGACCGCCGCCCACCAGCACGATCGCCGGCCCCGTGCCGTACCGATGGAACGCGATCGAGGTCCCGTCGCACGATCTGACCATGGCCATCGCAGGTCACCGGGGCGCGATGTTGTGGTTGAGCCGGAACACGTTGCCGGGATCGTACGCCTTCTTCACGGCGGCCAGTCGCGTGTGGTCGCCGGGTGTGTAGGCGTCGCGCACCCTGGTGCGGTCCGCCAGGAAGTTGAGGAACGTGCCGCCGGTGCCGTGCCGGCCGAGCGCCTCGGCCAGACCGGGCGAGTGCTGGTCGACGATGACGGAGAAGGGCGCGTCGCGGTGCCCCACGGGGCCGGCGTCCGGCCCGGGGGCGGCCATCGCGCCGCCCCAGTGCCTGATCTCCACGGTCGCGTGCGCACCCGTCGCCACCAGTGTGCCGATCACCTCGTCCGGCAGCGTGTCGAAGAAGTCGAGGTAGCGGGCGGGGGTGCCGCCCATCGCCGCGTCGGCGTACCGGATCGTGCGCATCTCGTCCACCAGCGCCGGACCCGCCGTCTCCCACAGCGGCCGCAGCACCTGCCTGCCGCGCTCCGGCGGCCCGGCGTACATCGCCTTGATGCCGAGTGCCCGCCGGCCGTCGGGCAGGCCGGTCAGCATCACGGCGGTGCTGACCTCGTCCGGCGCGGTCGCGGCCCAGTCGCGGTAGCGGGCCAGCGTCTCGCCCGCCACCTCGTACGGGAAGTAGGCGATGCCGGCGTGGACCTGTGCCACCGGGTACAGCTTGAACTCCAGCGACGTGACGACGCCGAAGTTCCCGCCGCCGCCCCGCAGGGCCCAGAACAGGTCGCCGTGGACCTCCGGATCGGCCGCCACGACCTGGCCGCCGGCGGTGACCACCTCGGCGCTCAGCACACTGTCGGCGGCGAACCCGTACCGGCGCGACAGCCACCCCACCCCGCCGCCCAGCGTGTAACCGGTGACGCCGACGTGCGGCGAGGAGCCCGACAGCGGCGCCAGGCCGTAGGGCGCGGCGGCGGCCAGCACCTGGCCCCACCGGGCGCCCGGCCCCACCCGGGCCACCCGCCTGGCCGGGTCGATCTCGACCGTGTCCAGCAGCGACGTCCTGAGCAGGATGCCGCCGTCGGACGGCACGTGCGTGCCGTGGCCGGTCGCCTGCACGGCGAGCGGCAGGTCCCGCGCGGCGGCGGCGACCACGGCGGCCCGTACGTCGTCGCGCCCGGCCGCCTCGGCCACCATGACGGGCCGCGCGTCGACCGCCGGGTTGAGCGACTTGCGTCTCTCTTCGTACCCTTCGTCGCCCGGCAGATATACGGCTCCACGGAACGCGTCGATCCTGTTCACGACCAGCTGGCTCATGGTGTAGTCCCCTTGTTCTCGGCTGAGATCAGCTTCCGTGGGGAGGGACATCACGGGCATCCGTGCTCACTACGGATTCACCACGGAAAAACCACGTACGTCCGTGGGTGGGCGATGATGTGGCGTGTGATGGTGTCAGGCGCGGGTGGGGTGTCGCGGCGTGAGGCGGAGGTGCTCGAAGCACTCGGCGCCCGGCTGACGAACGCGCAGATCGCGAGCAGGTTGCACATCTCGATCCGCACGGTCGAGAGCCATGTCTCGTCGCTGCTGCGCAAGCACGGCGTCGCCGACCGGCGGGAGCTGGCGGCCCTCGCCGAGGAGGAGGTGGGGGCGCCGTCCGGGGAGGTGGCGGGCCTGCCCACGGCCCGTACCACGTTCGTGGGCAGGGACGCGGAGCTGGCGGCGATCGTGGCCGCGTTCGAGTCGGCCCGGCTGGTGACGTTGGTGGGGCCGGGCGGCGTCGGGAAGACCCGCCTGGCGGTGGCGTCGGCGGGTTCTTTCTCGTACGGCGGGGCGTTCGTCGACCTGGTGCCGGTGCGTGACGCGTTCGTCGCGGAGGCGGTGGCGGCGGCGCTCGGCGTGTCCGAGCGGCCGCAGCAGCCGCTGGAGGACGCGATCGCCGACCGGCTCGGCCGGGACCGGGCGCTGCTGGTCCTGGACAACTGCGAGCACCTGCTCGACGCGGTGGCCGCCTTCGTGGACCGGCTGCTGTCGCGCTGCCCCGGCACCCGTGCCCTGGTGACCAGCCGGGAGCGGCTGGGCGTGCCGGGCGAGCGGGTGGTGCCCGTGGCGCCGCTGCCGCTGTCCTCCGACGCCGTACGGCTCTTCCGCGACCGCGCGACCGCCGCCGACCCCGCCTTCGCCGTCGACGCGGGGGAGGTGGCGGAGATCTGCGCCCGGCTGGACGGGCTCCCTCTGGCGATCGAGCTCGCCGCCGCCCGCAGCGCCGCGCTCGGGCCCGGCGGGCTCCTCGCGGCGCTCGACGACAACCTGCGGCTGCTGGCCGGCGGACGCGGAGGCGACCAGCGGCACCGCTCGCTGCGCGCCGTGCTCGGCTGGAGCCACGACCTGCTGGAAGAGGACGAACGTACGCTGTTCCACCGCCTGGCGGTCTTCACCGGCGGCTTCGACCTGGACGCGGTCACCGCCGTGGTGGCCGGTGGTCGCGCCGAGGTGGCCGACGTCCTGGGCAGGCTGACGGGCAAGAGCCTGGTCGCGCACCAGCGTGACGCCGGCCGGTGGCGGCTGCTGGAGACGGTCCGCGCGTTCGCCGCCGAACACCTCGACGACAGCGGCGAGCGCCCCGCCCTCCAGGAGCGCCACCTGCGCTGGGCCGCGACGACGGCCGAAGCCCTGACCCGCCGCGCGACCTCGAAGAGCCCGGACGACGGCTGGCGCGACGCCTTCGACGCGGTGGCCGACGACCTGCGCGCCGCACTGACGGCCGCACCAGGATCCGCAGGGGCGGACCGGGATGTGGCCGCGCATCGGCTGGCTCGGGCGCTGGCGGCTCTCACCTATGGGCGCAGGTTCCTGAGCGAGGCGCTGGCGCACTACCGGCAGGCGGCCAGGCTGGCGCCGGGGCCGGGGGAGGCGGCTCGTGACCTGGCTGACGCCGCTGAGTGCGCGCTCGCGTACGCCGATGCCGGGCAGGCGGTCGACCTGCAGCTGGCCGCGGCCGAGCAGGCAGGGGCGGCCGGGGACGGTGGCGCGCGGGCGATCGCGCTCGCCCGCGCCGCGGTGATCGCCAAGCGTCACTCGGGCTTCGGCGTGGGCATCGGCGTGCCGAAGGAACGCCTGGACACCCTGGCGGCGGAGGCGGCGGCGGCCGGCGATCCGGACGACCCGTACGTGGCCGCTCATGTGGCGGCGGCCGTCGCCTGGAGCGGCGCGGACGCCTTCGCCGGCGGGCCGGTCCTGGCCGAGCACGCCCTGGCGGCGGCGCGCGAGACCGGCGACCCCGTGCTCGTCAGCTCCGCCCTGGACACGGTGGCCTCCGCGGCGGCCCGCCGGGGGCACCCACGGGAGGCGTTCCGGTGGTCCAGGCAGCGCCTCCCCCTGCTCGACGCGATGGACCGCGCTGACCCGCGCTCGGGCATCGAGATCGTCGACTCCCTGCACGCGGCCACGGTCCACGCCATCGCCGCCGGCGACCTGCGGCAGGCCCTGGACATCGCGGGCAGGGCGCTGCGCGACGACGTCACCGGCAGCCGTCCCGCGCTCGCCGCCAGCAAGATCGTCCCGCCGCTGGTGCTCGCGGGTGACTTCGAGGAGGCGCTGGCCAGGGCCGCCGAGATGTGGGACGGCCAGGCGCGCACGGACAGCCCGCCGGGCAGGTGGATGACCCACGCGCTGTGCTCGGTGGCGCTCGCCCACGGCCTGCTCGGCGAGGAGGAGGCGTACCGGTCCTGGCGTACGCGGGCGCTGACGGTCGGGCAGCTCACCGTGTCGTCGCCGCAGGCCTGTCTGGTCGCGTTCGTGGACGCCCGCGTCGCCGTCCACACCGGCAGGTCCGTCAGGGACGTGGCCGAGCTGGTGGAGTGGGCCGCGGCCGGGTTCACGCCCGGTCAGTTCGACAGGTACGCCACTGCGGCCTGCGCCGAGCTGGCCGTCGTCGCCGGGCTCCCCGACGCCGGGCAGCGCCTGGCCGCGGCGGCCGAGGCCGGGCGGGAGAACGACTGGGCCGCCGCCTGCCTGTCCCGGGCCACCGGCAGGCTGTACGGCGACACCGCCGCCCTGGAGGCCGCCGTCGACGGCTGGGAACGCATCGGCGCCCGGTTCGAGCGTGCCTGCACCCTCGTCCTGCTGCCCGAGCGCGCCGACGAGGGCCGGGCTGAACTGGCCGCTTATTTGACCGAACGGTCTCGATAGCGTTAGCGTCGCGGCATGGCGAGGACCAAGGAGTTCGATCCGGAGGCCGCGCTCCAGCGGGCCCTGGAGCTGTTCTGGGAGCGCGGCTACGAAGCGACCTCGATGGCGGACCTGGTGGCGCGGCTGGGCGTCGCCAGGGCCAGCATCTACGCCACGTTCGGCGGCAAGCACGAGCTCTACCTGAAGGCGCTGGAGCGCTACCTGGAGACGGCGGACCCCGGCATCATGACGGCCCTGTCGCAGCCGGGCCCGGTGCTGCCGGCGCTGCGCGCGCTGGTGCGGTCCTACGCCGAGCAGTCCGCGGGCGAGGACCGGCGCGGCTGCATGGTGGTGAACGCGGCGGTGGAGCTGGCGCCGCACGATCCGGCGGCGGCCCGGTTCGTCGAGTCGAGCTGGAGCCATCTGGAGACGGCACTGACCTCCGCCCTGGTGCGCGCCCAGGCGCGGGGCGAATTGGCCGACGCCAAGGATCCGCGGGCGATCGCCCGGCTGCTGCTGGTGCTGCTGCAGGGCATGCGCGTGCTCGGCCGCACCTCGGGCGGCGGCCCCCGCCTGCGCGACGCCGCCGCACAGGCGCTCACTTTGCTCGACTGACGCCGCCGCGGGCGCTCACCCTGCTCGACTGACGCCGCCGGGGGCGCTCGTCCCGCTCGGCTCACGCCGCCGGGGGCGTTCACCCTGCTCGATCTGACCCCGCTGAGCTAGGCCGAAGATCCCCATACCTAAAATCGAGATCGATCGTTCTCAAACGGAAGGATGCTCAACCATGCGATTCACCGACAAGGTCGTCCTCATCACCGGCGGCGCCGGAGCCATCGCCCGCGTCACGGCCCAGGCATTCGCGGCCGAGGGCGCCATCGTCGTCCTCGCCGGCCGTGACCCCGTCCGGCTCGCCGCCGCCGTCAAGGACATCCAGGCCGAAGGAGGCCGGGCCGACCAGGTCACCGCCGACGTGACCAGCCCCGAGGACAGCGCCCGCATGGTCGAGACCACCGTCCAGCGGCACGGCGGCCTGCACGTCGCCTTCAACAACGCCGGCATCATCGGCGACTTCGCCCCGCTGGCCGACCTCGACCCCGCCGTCTGGTCGGCCGTCATGGACGTCAACCTCACGGGAGTCTTCCTGTCGATGAAGTACGAGATCGCGTACATGAAGGAGCACGGCGGCGGCGCGATCGTCAACATGGCGTCCAACATCGGCGCGCACCGCCGTCTGGAGGGCCTGGCCGCCTACGCCGCCTCCAAGGCCGGGGTCAGCGCCCTCAGCCGTGCCGCCGCCCGCGAGTACGCCGGTGCCGGCATCCGCGTCAACGCCCTCAGCCCCGGCGCCAGCGACACCGCCATGTCCTACCGGCCCGGTGAGACCACCGCCGACCGCGACGCCAGGCTCGCGCCGCACATCCCGCTCGGCCGCGTCGGCGACCCGAAGGAGATCGCCGCGGCGGTGCTCTGGCTGGCCGGCGCCGAGTCATCCTTCGTCGCCGGCCACGACCTGGTCATCGACGGCGGAGTCACCGCCTGACCCTCAGGTGGAGAAGAGCCGCGAGGCCGCGTCCAGAGCCAGCCAGATCCCGACGATGGCCAGCGTCCAGCTGACCGTCGACGCCGAGTGCTTGACCATCCAGGCCCGCAACCGCTCCAGCCTCGGCTCCAGCCACCCCCCGGCCAGGCCGCGCAGGGCGAGCAGCGCCAGCGGCGGCAGCACCATCACCAGCACGTACGCCCCGAGCAGCGGCACCCACTGGCCGACGGGCAGGTCCAAGGTCGTCATCATGCCGATCGCCGCCAGATACGGCACCATGGTGGCGACCTCCAGCAGCCCGGCGGTCAGCCCCAGCAGCACCATCGCCCCCGGCCCGCCCAGCCGAGGTTCGAAGCGCAGCTCGGGCTTGCCTGGCTTCTCGCGCCGCTTCGGATCGAACCGGTAGCTCAACGCGAACAGCCCGGCCCCCGCCCCGAGCTGCACCCACTGCGCCGCCTGGCTGTGCAGCGCCTCCCCGAAGTTATCCACAAGTGTGGACAACCCCAGCATGAGCCCGACGCCCACGAGGAAGTAGAACCCCGCCACGGTGCCCAGGTAGATCAGCAGCCGCGACACCTGCCCCCGTCCGGAGGCCAGCAGGAGGAAGACGGGGATGCCCAGGGTCCCGAAGCTCGTGCTGTCGACGAGAGCCAGGGCGGCGAGCGCGAGCAGCAGGCCGGCGGTCATGAGCCGATCTTTCCGGCCGGGGACGCCCCGTGCCTCCTGCCGGGGACCGAAGCCCCCGTACATCTTTGTGCTGATACCCCGCGGGGCGCCTGTCAGGAGGCGGTCGTCGTCGCGGTGGGCGACACGGCCTGACGCCGCCGGCCTGTGGGAACCGAAGCCACGTACACCTGGGTGCTGACACCCGCCACAACCCAGGCCGTACGGGCGCATGGTGCGGACGGGACGCAAGGCGGACGACAGGCCGCCGACCTCGAACCTAACGTCGGGCAGGATCCTGACCCCGACGTGCGGAGAACCTCGTCCCATGAGATCCAAGGCCCTCGGCCTGTCGCCGATCGTCATCCTGGCCCTCGCCGTGCTCGGCGTGCCCAGGGTGATCGCGCATGACCTGAGGCTGGTCGGTCCAGCGGTCAACGCTCTGCTGGTGTTCCTGCCGATCGCCGTCTGGCTGGCCGTCGTCCTGTGGAAACGCGTCCCGAACCCGTTCCTGACCCTGCTGGCGGTCGGCGTCGTTCACGGCATCCTGCTCGGCCTCACCCACCAGGTGCTGTGGTCGGAGTCCTTCGGCGACACCCCGCCTACCCTCGGCGGCAACCTGGCAGGTGCCCTCTCACCGGCAACGGAAGCCGTACTGCTCCGCACCTTCGCCTTCGGCAGCAGCCTGCTGACCGGCGTCGGGGTCGGCGCGGCTACGGGCGCCGTGGGCTGGCTGGCGTCCCGCCTGATCCCCGCCACACGACGCTGACGCCTGCCTGGCCGCGCAAGGTCAACGCCTTGAAGGCAGCCTCCTTGTGAGCGCTTCCCGGGTGGGTCACCCGTGGGGAGCCTCTTCCTCTGTCCGGCCGCTGGGCTCATCTGCCCACACGTCCCGGCCGTTGCTCCACAACTCCGAGGCGTGGTAGGCGAACCGGTCGAAGAGGCCGTCAGCCTGGTGCCGGCGTAGGTGGAGCATCGGCGAGTCATGTCCGACGAGCTTGGCCAGGTGCGGGGTCACCAGCATCTCCGAGTCGAACCGGAAGACGCTCATGGCGATGTGCTCGTCGCCGTACCGTGCTTCGACTCCTGGGACGTCGCGTAGGTGCTCGATCTCCGACAGGGTGATTCTGATGCGTGTGGAGACGGTCAAGGGGACGTTCTCGACCGTCTCGCGGCGGCGGGTGACGTCGCTCTCCGGGTCGCCCACGAGAAACCGGATCTTGCAACCCTGCTGAGCTTTCCGCTTGAGGACCTTGGCCAGATTGGGGTGCTCCAGCCACAGGAAATAATTCGTATAACCGGCGAATACGATCTCGCTGCCCGCCGCACTGATGAGATTACGCCAAATGGATTTCGGGCAAGCAGAACGAAACGGGTAAACGGTCAAAACCTCTCGGTCTGGGCCTGTTTTCACCGTATTGCGAATAGCGTCTGGCCATAACACGGCTGCCTCAACTCCTAGTGCTTCCGCGGCGGACCATCGATGCCGCAGGTGCGGAACGCGAGCCTCGTCCTGCAACCAGCGTTCTACCGTCTTGACGTCCACTCCACACCGATCCGCCAGGTCTTGGCGGGTGACGTGCGCGTCAAGCATGGCGCGGCGTAGAGCGACGTTGGTCACGTACACCTCGGAAGGCTGAGGACGTCAGGGACGTTTCGCAGCGTAACGCTGTAACGTCCTGGACGTCTCGATAACGCGGTGTAGTTGTCGCGTAAAAGTAAGCACGCTGATCTCATGTCAACACCGGCGATTCTCGAAGACCTCCAGGCGGCCTTTCCTGGATGGTGCATCTGGCGTAGCTCAGCGGGGCGCATGTGGGCGACCAGGAATGGGCGGCGCCTCTCCTCGCTGGAGATCTATCACGGCCTCTGCCAAACACTCGACGCCGACGACGTCACGCAACTCGCGCAGCAGTTGAAGAACCAGGAAGAGACGGAGAAGGCGCTATGAGCACGTCGCAGGCCGGGCTGGACAAGAGCGCAAGTCGCTATCGCCTTGGACTGTCCTGTTCGGAACGGGATGCGGTGCAGCATGCCGTGGCCGCCGACGGGGGGATCAGCCTGTGCGGGGGTGTCCCCGCTGCCGACCCTTGGCTGGTCCTTGCCGTTCGTACCGACGGTCACGCGAGCTTGCCGGGCTTGTGTCCGCTTGGCGGAGAAGCCGGGCGGAGTCGTGCCGCATGGACAGTCTTGAGCGCGGCTGCTGGGTGCAGCCGCGCTCAGGTGCGGGGTTACCGGGTGGTGGTGCGGGTTCTGGTGAGGAGGAAGCCGAGGGCCAGCATGCCGATGCCCAGGAGCAGGTGCAGCCAGTTGTCGGCGCCGTTGAGCGGGACGAAGTTGGCCGCGCTGTCGTGGTCGATCAGCATGCCGTAGAGCCACAGGAGCAGGTAGATGACCCCGCCGCCGATGAGGTAGTTGCGGGCCCCTGGCACGGTTCTGGCCATCAGGATGCCGGCGACCCCGAACAGCAGGTGCACGATGTTGTGCAGGATCGAGACCTGGAAGACGCCGAGCAGGAGCGCGTCCGAATGGTGGCTGGCGAACTGCAGGTCGTCGAAGTTCGTGGTGACGCCGGGGACGAAGCCCAGGACGCCGACCAGCAGGAACACCGCGCCGACGACGAGCGCGGCGAGCTGTACGGGAGACCGGGTTGCCGTGCTGCGTGGGGTGACCATAACTGCTCCCTTCCGAATTGGGTCACCGCCGACTACCCCTTGATAATCGGGTCAGTCTTGTTTGCCCATGGCTTTGCGGATCACGTCGCGGGCCCGGTCCATCATCGCCATCGGAGTGCCCACGAGCAGGTTCTTGGTCGCGGACGTGGTGCCGGGGTGCGGGTGGGTGGGGGCCATGGCCTCAGCGGCCTTGACCCCGGCCGCCAGCGCCCGGCGCTCGGCCTCGCTGGTGTGCGCGCGGAGCTGGGCGAACTCGTAGCGTTCCTCGGCGCGGGCGTGCGCCTCGACGGCGCCGCGCAGCACCAGCAGGTTCTCCATGAAGTCGGGCGCGTCCGGCCCGGCCTGGTCGAGCTGCTGCAGGAGCCGCTTGGCCTGGTCCTCCTCGGTGAGGCGGTCGTTGACGATCCCTTCGCCGCCGTCGATCTTGGCGCGCGCGTAGGGGTGGACGATCTCCTCCTCCGCCGTCTCGTGTACGGCCAGCAGCCGCACCAGGCGGGTGAAGGCCTCGCCCCGGCGGTCCGCGGGCGCCCGCTCGACCTCGTCGAACAGGTCCCTGATCATCCCGTGCTGCGCCTGGAGCAGGTCGATGACGTCGGTCTCCGTCATCCTCTCGGGAACCGTCTTCTGGTAGGTCATGTCCATCTCCTCTCGAGTACGGCCGGGGCCTACCCGCCCGGCGACCGGCCACGCCCGCCCTTACCAAGTCCGAGCCTCCCTACGGCGAGGCGCGGAGATTGTCGCTTATGTCCTCGGGTAGGCCGCTTGCGGATGGCGCCGCCGCGGTCGTCCGTCGCTCTGGAGGGAGTGCTGCGGGCGGGAAACAGGCGGCCGAGCCCAGTCGAGCAGGCCAAAGGGGAGCAAGGGACATGACCTTCAATCCACTGCAGGAGCGGGGCATCCCGCTGGACAGGCAGCTACGCGACTGGCAAGAGCTGAACGTCATGCCGATCGATCCGGACCACGCCGACCCGTACACCCGCTGCCGCGTCATCACGATGAACGGCATCGAGGTCGAGGCGATCATGTTCAGCCACCACATGGCGCGGCACTGCCCCGACCTGGAGATCAAGCGGCAACTGGCCCAGGTCCGCTACATCGAGGCGCAGCAGCAGAAGGTGGTCAACTGGCTGCTGCCGGGCGTCGCCTCGGTGCTGGAGACGACCATCGCGTACGAGCAGGTCGCGGTCGACCTGACGGCCTGGGTGGCCCGGATGGAGCCGGACCCGTATCTCATGCAGGCCTACCAGTTCGGGGTGCTGGAGGACTTCGACCACCTCTACCGGTATGCCAACCTGTTCGAGATGATCGAGCACCGCAAGGCGGAGAAGATCGTCGACAACCTCACCGAGGTGATGCCCGGCCGTCCGACCTACCTGCACCACCGCAATCCCATCGACAACGTACGCGAGCCGTACGACAAGTCGACCGCGGCGCCGATCTCCAAGCTGCACGCGCTGACCATCATGTCGGCCGAGCAGCAGACCATGAACTTCTACATGAACGTCGGCCCCACCTACATGGAGCCGATCGCCCGCCAGCTCTACCAGGAGATCGGGCTGATCGAGGAGGAGCACGTCACCCACTACGAGTCGCTCGTCGACCCGGGCGAGAGCTGGTGGGAGATGCTGCTCAACCACGAGTACAACGAGTGCTACCTCTACCACTCCTTCATGGAGACGGAGTCCGACCCCAAGGTGAAGGCCATCTGGGAGTTGCACCTCAACATGGAGCTGGAGCACCTGCGGCTGGCGGCGGAGCTGTTCAAGAGGCACGACGGCCGCGACCCCGAGCAGGTGTGCGCGCCCGCGCTGCCCGCGCCGGTCACCTTCGAGCCGAACAAGGCCTACCTGCGCGAGCTGCTCAGCACCCAGATCGACTTCACCACGCTGGGCACCGGCTACGTCCAGGACGCCCACGAGCGCTTCGAGAAGATGCAGAACGACATCATGGGCGGCGAGAAGGCCCCGTCGGAGCGCGTCATGCAGGAGAACCGCGACAAGTCCGGCGAGGAGTACCGGATGGAGACAGAGGGCCCGCACCCCGTCGGCAGCCTGCGCCTTGACCGCCACTGAGCGCGTGACGACTGAGCGCGTGATGGCTGAGCGCGTGACGGCCCGGCCGCGACCGGGCCGCGCCGATCACGCCAGGACGGATCGCGCCGCCGGCGTGCCGGCCCGGCTCGTGGCGCGCCTGCGCCACGGGCGGGCGCTGCACCCGCGCGGCCTGATGGTGGCGGGCACGCTCGAGGTCGCCGGAGGCGCGGCGCTCGGCGTGCCGGTGCTGGACGTGCCGGGCGAGCACGAGGTGGTCGCCCGGCTGTCCAAGGGCGGCTCGCTGCCGGGCGGCCTCCCCGACGTGCTCGGGCTGGCCGTCCGGCTGCCGGGCCCGCTCGACGTGCTGCTGTCCACCTGCGGCGCGGTGCCCTGGCTGCTCCGGCCGAGGACCGGCTTCACCGCCGGCCCGTACTCCTCGCTCGTTCCCTATGACACCGGTACGGGCTCCGTCTGGATCGTGGCCTGGCCCGAGGACCCGGCGACCTCCGCGGATCCGCGGCTGCTGCCGGGCGTGCTCGGCCGGGGGCCGCTGCTGTTCCATCTGTATGCCGTACGGAAGGACAGAGCCGCGGTGCGGGTGGCGACGCTGCGGGTGTGCACGCCGCGGCCGGAGCTGGATGTGGCCTTCGATCCGGTGCTCAACAGCCACCCGGCACTGCGTCAGCCCGGGTGGCTGCGGCGGCTGCGGCGTGGCGCCTACCTGGGCTCACGCCAGGCCAGAGCCGCCGAGGTGGACACGGGGCAGGTCAGTAGCCCTGGTTGAGCACCACGCCGGCGCCCACCCGGCGCCGCTCGCCGACCTGGTCGACGAGGTTTGCCTGCTGGAAAATGATCGCCACGCCAAGCGCCTCGGCCGACGGCACGAACGGGTCACCGGCAGAGGTCCGCCCGAGTGGGACACCGTTGGCGGCCAGCGACCGCTCGGCGGCGGGCAGGTCCCGGACGGTGACCGTGTAAGCGGCGAAACCGGGAATGCCCGGGGGACGCTCGCCCGGCAGGCGGTCGGTCAGGGCGGCCGCGGGGACCAGGGTGATCACCGCTCCAGGCAGGTCGAACGTGCGCGCCGGGCCGTCCTGTCGTGCGGTCCGGCCCAGGTAGGCGGCGTACCGTTTCTCGGTCTCGGCCAGGTCCGCGTCGGCGACGCACAACAGGCACCCGGCCAGCCCGATCGCACCGTTGGGATGGTCGGTGCGCAGCGCCTGGGACGGCGGGTTCTCCGCGAGCCCGACCCTGCCCTCGGGCACGCGGCCTTCCGCGCCGAACTCCAGGAAGCGGACGGGCTCCATCCGGGTGCCGTCGGCCGTCTCGATGGGGCGCCGCACCGCATGGACCCCGCCGTGGCGTACCCCGCCGGCGTCGAGACGGGCGGTGGCGGCGTCGAGGTCGGGCGCGTCGATCATGAGAATGTGCACACCCTGGAAGCGCCGGAGGCTCGCGGTGAGGGTGGCGGCGGTGGCGCGCACGGCCTCGACGATGGCGGGCAGCCGGTCGTCGGGCACGCTGAGCGGGATCGGGCGGGCGTCGCCGGGCATCCGGCCGTCGCCCGCGACGGTGACCAGCTCGATGAAGTCGCGCGGGAAGTACGCGTGCGTGTTGGCCACGCCGAACGGCTCCGGAGCGGCGCCCGGGGACGTCGGCATGACGGGATAGGCGGGAGCCGGGAGCGTGAAGCCGAGGCGGCGGTAGCGCTCGATCGCCTCGCTCATGTCGTGCACGAGATGGCCGATGTGATGAAGCATGATCACCTCTCGGGTGTCGTGTAGGCGGCGTCCCGGAAATCGCGGCCGAGCCGGCCGAAGATGGTGATGGCCCGGCTCGCCGCGCCGGTGTACGCGGTCGCGGACGGCTCGGCGGCGGGGCCGAAGACGCGCCGCAGGATGTCGGCCAGGTGCTCGGCCTTGGCTTCCAGGTCCAGATCGAGGTGCGGGGGGAGTAGCGGCTCGACGCCGAAGAAGCCGAAGACGATGGTCGGCAGCGGATAGTCGAGGTCCTCGGGGCGGAGATCCTCGCGGAGCAGGCCGTACTCGGCGAGCACGGCGAGGTAGTCGTGCGAGGCCAGCAGCTTGGCGCCCTCCAGGGGCCTGCGGGCGGGGCTGGCCAGGAAGGCGCCGAGCGTCTCGGCGTCCCGGGTGAAGATGGCCCGCAGCACCGGCCGCCGCATCGCCTCGACGAAGAAGCGGCGCATGTAGCGGTGCAGGGCGACCTCGGTGGGATCGGCGCGCATCGCCGCGACGACGGCGTCGATCATCTCGACGGCCTCTCGCGCGCCGACGGCGAAGAAGAGCTGCTCGCGGGAGCGCCAGTGCAGGTAGACGGTGCCCTTGCCGACCCCGGCCCGCTTGGCGATCTCGTCGATGGACACCCGCCGGTAACCCCAGCGCAGCAGCAGGTCCTTGGCGGTGTCAAGGATCCGGTCGGCACGGGCGAGCCGGTCGTCGTCGAGCATGTGGAACCTCCGGTGACTGATGACCAAATTAGCACATTGGTCACCAGGTGCCGAGGGTTCGACCCATCCGTGCAGAGGGTTCACCCCATCACGGCATAAATGGGGATTCAGGCGTGGGGCTTGCGGGCGACGCCGGCCATGACCCAGGCTCGCTCGATCTCGGAGTGGGAGATGTACGCGTCGTTGCGCCACTGGCGGACGTAGACGAAGCCCGGCTCCACCAGCTCCAGGCCGTCGAAGAAGCGCAGCGCCTGCTCGCGGTCGCGCGGGGCGCCCGTGGGGCGTCCGAGGGCCTTGCGGAAGATGTCGCTGATCGCGTCGCGGATGTCCGGCCGGTTGTCGAAGACGGCGTGGGTGAGGCCGAGATGACTGCCCGGGGCGAGCAGGTCGCGCAGCCGGGCCACCTTCTCCTGCGGCTTCTCGTCGTCGGGGATGTACTGCAGGGTGCCACCGAAGATGAGTACGGCCACCGGCTGCTCGAAGTCGATGAGCCGCCGCATGACAGGGTCGGCGACCAGCTCGTCCGGGTGGAGGATGTCCCCTTCGACCACCCCGGTCCGCTCGTTGGTGGCCAGCAGGGCGCGGGAGTGGTTGAGCGCGACCGGGTCGTCGGCGACGTAGATCACCTGGGACTCGGGCGCGATCGACTGCGCGATGGAGTGCACGTTGCGCTCGGTCGGCAGCCCCACGCCGATGTTCACGAACTGCCTGACTCCCTGCCTGGCGAGGTGCCGGACGGCCCGCTCGCGGAAGGCCTCGACGTACTCGCCCATGGCCTTGGCCTCGGGGGCGAGCGCGAGAACCTGGTCCGCGATGTCCCGGTCGACAGCGAAGTTGTCCTTGCCGCCCACGAAGTAGTCGTTCATGCGGGCGACGCTTGGAGTGCTGGCCGACACGCGCGCGGACGGTCGCTGGGACGCCTCACTCATTGGTCACCTCCTGGGGTAGCAGGTAAAACGTTAGCAACTACTACATCCGCTATGTGTGCTTACTGTCCGATAAATGGGACCAATTCGCGAGGCGGGTCGTCGCAGGTCACGGCCGTCGGATCACCCCGTTCACGATCAGCCGGTCCACCGCCTCGGCGATGGCCTCCAGCGAGGTGTGCCGAGGCCGGTGACCCAGCAGCCGCTCGGCCTTGGCCATGCCGCAGTGCGGGCTGTGCGCGATGTGATCCCAGGTGATCTCGGCGTCCTCCGCCGGCACGGTGGTCCGCCACCGCTCCCACGGCAGGAACGCCAGCCGCGCCTCCCGCCCGAACCAGCCCGCCACCGCCTCGGCGTAACCCCGCAGCGACAGCGCCGTGGTGGCGACCGAGTGGAAGCTCTCGCCGACGGCCGTGGCCCGGCTGGCCAGCGCGTCCATGAAGATCCGCGCCACGTCGTCGGCGTGCACGTGCTGCACGGTCTCCAGGCCGAGGTTCGGCAGGACCAGCTCCTCGCCGTCGGCCAGAGTCTGGAACACGGCCGGGTTGACGTTGCCCGCCGGATTCACCGGCACCCAGCCGGGACCGGTGATGTGACCCGGATGAATGATCGTGGCCGGGAAGCCGTCCCGGTGCGCCCGCTCCAGCAGATAGGCCTCGATGGCCGCCTTCTTGACGCCGTAGTCGCCGAACGGCCGGCGCGGCCGGTCCTCCGTCGTCGGGACCTGGCCGCTGGGGCCGTGCACCCACACCGTGCCGCAGTGCAGGAAGTGGCGGACCCGGCCGGTCAGGGCGGTGACGAGCTCGCGCGCACTGGCCTCCTCGAAGCAGATCAGGTCGATGACCACGTCGGCCTCCAGCTCGGCGATCCGCCTGCCGAAGACGCCGTCGGCCTCCTCCGCCTCGCGGTCCGCGATCACCGTGGTGACCTGCCGCCAGGCTCCGTGCGGGCTGTAGGGCTCGCGCTTGCCGCGGCTCACCGCGACCACGTCGTGCCCCGCCGCCACCAGCCGGGGAACCAGATAAGTGCCGATGTGCCCGCTGGCGCCGATCACCACTACTCGCATGCGTCCAGCTTGTCCGCCCGTACCGGCGCTCGGCAACCCCCGCGGTTTGCCTATGGCGGGCTCGGGCAGCCGCGGGACATGAGACGTACCAACGGGCTGGGGCAGCTGCGGGGCATGAGACGTACCAGAGGCTTGATCGGCGCCGTGGTCGCCGGCGTCGCGCTCGGCGCGGGCGCGGCGGCCGCCACCCGCGCGCTGGCCGGGCGCCCGCCCCGGCCGCGCCCGTCCGGGTGGTACGCCGTCACCGTCACCACCGCGCCCGCCGCGCTGACCGGCGCCGAGCGCCCCGACCTGCTCGCCTGGCTCGCCGAACACCACGAGGTCCGCATCACCCCCGCCCCTGGCGGGCGCGGCAGTCAGATCGCGGTGCGCACCGACGACGGCGAGATCAGAGAGCGGGTACGGGCACTTAAGCAACTCCTGGAGACCGGCGAGGTGCTGCGGGTGGACGGCCAGCCGGAGGGCCACCGCACCCCGCTCGGCCAGGTCGGCATCCCGGTGATGAGGCAGCTGATGAGAAGGGGAACGCGATGAGGGCGCTGTGCTGGTCGGGGATCAACGAGGTGAGCGTGCAGGACGTGCCCGACCCCGGGCTGCTGAACCGCCAGGACGCGCTCGTCAAGGTCACCGCCAGCTCGGTGTGCGGCTCCGACCTGCATCTGCTCGACGGGTACGTGCCGACGATGATGGCCGGTGACGTGATCGGCCACGAGTTCGTCGGCGAGATCATCGAGATCGGGCCGGACGTGCGCGAGCGGCGGGTCGGCGAGCGGGTGACGGTCTGCTCCATCATCGGCTGCGGCCGCTGCCACTACTGCGCCGCCCAGCTCTACTCCCTGTGCGACAACAGCAACCCCGACCCCGGCTTCCTGGAGAAGCTGAACGGCCACGCCACGGCGGGCATCTTCGGCTACTCCCACGCCCTCGGCGGCTTCGCCGGCAGCCACGCCGAGTACATCCGGGTGCCCTTCGCCGACGTCAACGCTTTCCCTGTCCCCGACGAGGTCGCCGACGCCTCCGCGGTGTTCGCCTCCGACGCGGTGCCCACCGGGTGGATGGGCGCGGACCTGGCAGAGGTACGGCCCGGCGACGTGGTGGCGGTGTGGGGCTGCGGCGGCGTGGGCCAGATGGCGGCCACGGCCGCGATCCAGATGGGCGCCGAGCAGGTGATCGCCATCGACCGCTTTCCCGAACGGCTCGCCATGGCCGAGCGCCTCGGCGCGACCACGCTCGACTACGAGCGGACCGACGTCCTGGACGCGCTCAAGGAGCTGACCGGTGGGCGCGGGCCCGACAAGTGCGTCGAGGCCGTCGGCATGGAGGGCCACGGCACTGGCGCCCAGTACGCCTACGACCGGGCCAAGCAGGCGCTGCGCCTGCAGACCGACCGCGGCCTGCCGCTGCGCCAGGCCGTCCACGCCTGCCGTAAGGGAGGCATCGTCGCGGTTCTGGGCGTCTATCTCGGGCTGGTCGACAAGTTCCCGATGGGCGCGCTGATGAACAAGGGCCTGACGATGCGCGGCGCCCAGCAGCACGGCCACCGGTACATCCCGATGATCCTGGAGCGGATGGCGCGCGGCGAGCTCGACGCCTCGCACCTGCTGACCCACCCGATGAGCCTGGAGGACGGTCCCAGGGGCTACGAGCTGTTCAAACACAAGCAGGACGGATGCGTACGGGCCGTGTTCCAGCCCGCGGTCTGACCACGAGGGTCACTGCGCCGCGCGCAGATAGCTGAGGACCGCCAGGATCCGCCGGTTGCCGTCCTCCGGCTGCAGGCCGAGCTTGGCGAAGATGTTGCCGATGTGCTTGACCACCGCGCCCTCGGTGACCTGCAGCCCGGCGGCGATGCGGCCGTTGGTCTCGCCGGTCGCCATCCGGCCCAGGACCTCCCGCTCGCGGGCGCTGAGCGTGTCGATCGCATGCGGACGCTGGGCGGCCATCAGATGCTGGACGACCTTGGGGTCGACGACGACGCCGCCGCCCGCGATGATGTCGAGCGAGTGCATGAAGTCGGCGACCCTGCCGACGCGGTCCTTCAGGAGATACCCGGCCCCGCCGCCGCCCGGGGCGATGAGCTGGGCGGCGTAGGCGTCGCCGAGATACTGCGACAGCACCAGGACGCCGATTCCCGGGTGCCGGGAGCGGATCGCCACCGCCGCTCGCAGGCCGTCATCCTGGTTGCGGGGCGGCATCCGTACATCTGTGATCACGATGTCGGGCAGGTCGGCGGCGACGGCTTCGAGCAGGGCGTCGGCGTCCGCCACGGCGCGCACCACCTCGTGGCCGAAGCGCTGCAGCAGCGCGATCAACCCTTCCCGCATCAGAGCCGCGTCTTCGGCGATCACCACCCTCATGCTGACATTGTGCGACATGGGGTTAGCGAGGGCGGGGGATATCGACCAAGATTCGGGTCGGGCCGCCCGGCGGACTGTCGAAGATGAGCTCGCCCGACAGCAGGGAGGCCCGCTCGTACATGCCGACCATGCCGGTGCCGTGCACCGGATCGGCGCCGCCGAGGCCGTCATCCGACACCGTCAGCATGATCCGATCCAGTGACTCGGCCAGCTCGATGTGGATGTGGTCCGGCTGCGCGTGCTTGATCGCGTTGGTGACCGCCTCGCTGGCGATGTAGTACAGCGACGACTCCACCGGCAGTGCGAAGCGTCCGACCCCCTCGGCGTCGACCGTGATCCGTACGGGCACCCGGCGCGCCAGTTCGCGCAGAGCCGTGCCGAGTCCGTCGTCGATCAGCGTGCGGGGCCGCAGCCCGTGCACGATGTCGCGCAGCGTGTCCAGCCCCAGCTCGGTCTCCCGCCTGACCGCCTCCAGCGACTCCAGCACCGAGCTCTGCTCAGGTCCCGGCCGGAGCGCGTCGCGCAACTCCAGCTCCAGCATGCCCAGGCGCATCGTGGCGGTGGCGAGGTGCTGCTGGGTGCCGTCGTGCAGGTCACGCTCGATCCGCTGCCGCTCGCTCTCGAACCGTTCGAGCTCGGCGATGTTGGCCCTGGCCAGCGACACCACCTGGCTCTGCAACTCCTCCATCCGGGGCGAGAGCAGCGCCGTGGCCAGTGCTCCCTGACCGTAGGCCAGCAGCGTGAACAGGTACGGCGAGACGATGACGAGCACGGCACTCAGCACCACCAGGGCCGGGGCCCCCGATGGCTCCCGCATCAGAGACGTCTCCACACCCGCCAGCACGAACACCGCCACGATCCCCGCGAAGATCAGGGTGGCGGTGATGATCAGAGCCATGAAGGAGATCAGGCCGAACAGGATGTGCACCAGCGTGAACGCGACCTCCCGCCAGAGCCGCAGCTCGTGCAGGCCGGGGAGTCCGGACCTCGCCGGCGGGCCGGGAATCGGCCGGAACCCGGCCAGTCGCACCAACCGGCGCTCGGCCCTGGCCAGCGCGTGCGCCCAGTAGGGCA
Source organism: Nonomuraea glycinis (assembly GCF_035920485.1). Taxonomy (GTDB): domain Bacteria; phylum Actinomycetota; class Actinomycetes; order Streptosporangiales; family Streptosporangiaceae; genus Nonomuraea; species Nonomuraea glycinis. The sequence continues at coordinate 2,403,348 of NZ_CP109166.1, read as the reverse complement.
GCGGGAGGACGAGGACCGAGCTCATCAGGCTCAGCCACCAGAACACGGCGCCGAACGCCAGATAGGCGGCGGACCTCCAGGGCCAGCGGGTGAACATGTATCTGCCGGGGGAGTCGCGCAGCGCCGACATGGCCTGTGAGTGGTACATGTCCCAGACGTTATGGAGCCGGGGGCTTCGTCCGCAGTGAGGCCATCGGGAGTTCACGGGTGGGCTTTCAGCTACCAGAGCCCTCGGCCCACCTGCCGTGACGGGTCGCCGTCGACCTGCGGAGGCCGGCGGCCGGCGTCGCGGCCACCGGTGCGCCCCGAGGTTTCAGCCTGCGGTTTGACCGCGAAACCTCCGGGGAGGGGATCCTGACCAGGGGTTTTCCCTTTTGAGGCAACGATGGGGGGACACGATGAGCATCCGGCGGGAGCAGGAGACCGAGCAGGGCGAGGCCGCGACCAAGGCGCCACCGGCGGAGGAGGAGACGTCGCCGCATCCGGGCGGCCCGGGGAAGTTCGACACCGCGGCTGATTACGAGTTCAAGCGGCTGAAGGAGCTCAACCCAGACGATTTCGAGTAGCCGATCACCGTGCGAGGACCGTCATCAGGCTGATCTGTTTTCTGTGAACCCAGGTGATACTGGGGGTTCCGGGGGAAGCTCGCCACTGTGGCACGCGTTCCCCCCGAAGAAGGAGAGGCCATGGCGGCGCCGAGTGAGGGCCAACCACCCGTGACGTCGCCGCCGGTGCAGGTGGTGCTGTCGCCTTCGAACGTATGGCGGGTGGGGTTCGCCGTCGCGGCCATGGTCGTGCTGGTGTACTTCCTGAACTTCGTGCTGACCGCCGCTGGATCGTTCCTGCTCGTGGTGGTGATGGCCTGGTTCCTGTCGCTGGCGATGGAGCCGGCGGTGGCGCGTTTGGCCTCGCGCATGCGGCGCGGCGTGGCCACGGCGCTGGTGATGGCCGCCATGAGCATCGTGGGAGCGATCTTTTTCGTCCTGTTCGGGCAGCTCTTCCTGCAGCAGGTGGCGCTGCTCGTGGCGTCGCTGCCGGACGTGGTGACCGCCGTCACGCAGTGGATCAACACACAGTTCGGTACAAAGTACGAAATTTCGAGCATCTTGGAGTCGATCAGGCTGACTCCCCAGGATGCCGCCGGCTACGCCCAGGACGTCCTGGGCGGCCTGCTCGGCCTGGTCGGCACCGTGGCCGGAGTGGTGTTCAACGCCTTCGCCCTCATCCTGCTGACCTTCTACCTCTCGGCCGACGGTCCCCGCGCCCGCCGCTGGATCGCGGGCCTCCTGTCCGGCCGCTTCCAGCAGGTCTTCCTCAGCATCTGGGACCTGTCCACGGTGAAGACCGGTGGGTACGTCGCGGCGCGGCTCATCCTGGCCGCCATCAACGGCGGCACCTCCGCGCTGGTGTTCCTGCTGATCGGCATGCCGTCCTGGCTGGCACTGGGTGTGTGGACCGGCGTGGTCGCCCAGTTCGTGCCGACGATCGGCACCTACATCGCGATCGCGCTGCCGGTGGTGGTCGGCCTGGCCTCGCCCACGCCCTGGATCGGGGTGGCGGCGCTGATCTGGGCGGTGGTCTACCAGCAGGTGGAGAACCTGACGTTCGAGCCGCGCATCAGCGCCCGCTCCGTCAACATCCACCCGGGTGTCTCCTTCGCGGCGGCGATCATGGGCGCGCTGCTCTTCGGCCCGGTCGGCGCGCTGCTGGCCATCCCCGTGGTGGCGATGCTCCTCTCGGTCCTCGACACGTTCGGCACCCGCCACGCGATCCAGCCCACCCTGACACCGCCCGAGGAAAAACCGGAGGAAAAGCCCGGGGAAGTGCCCGGGGAAGAGCCGGCGGAGAACCTCGTGGAGAAACCCCAGGAAGGGCCCGGGGGAGCCCCAGCGGACACTCAGCAACAAACTCCCCGCCTCTAAGCCGACCCATCCGGAAATATCGGATTCTGGGCGCTTAAATACCCGCAAAGGGATCTCTGGTGTGAGAGCATGGCGCGGGCCTGATGACGCCGACTCGCTGTCATGGTGTCGGTCATGAGGCTTTCTTGACCGCCTTTCGAAAGGACGAACACGTGCGCAAGCCTGCCAAGGCTCTCGCCCTCGCCGCGATGCTGAGTGCCGGCACGGTCCTCGTGCATCCCGCCCCCGCCCTCGCGGCCGCCTACTCCCCTGAGGCGGCCTGCGCCAAGGAGTCCGGGCGCGGCGGCTGGGTCCACGTGCGCGACAACAAGCGGGCCATGAAGGACGGCAAGACCGTCTACGGCTATGTCTATCTGATGTGGAACAGGTCGCTGCAGAAGAACTGCGTCGCCGCGATCAAGACCATTTTCGCCGGCACGCCCACCTACACGCAGGCGATCCTGCACGTCCAGGGCGGTGGCGCCTACCGGGATCCGGGCAAGCTGACCGCCAAGAAGTACAAGCAGTACGCCGCCGCCATCGGCTACGGCAAGGGCCAGTGCGTCGACTTCGAGGGCTTCACCACCGACACCCGCGTCGACTACGCCCTGGCCCACGGCAGGCGCGGCAAGTTCGCCAACTGCGGCTGACACCTGCTTCACCGGCCCCGGCATCCCTACCCGATGCCGGGGCCTTTCCCATGGTCAACCTGCCTGTACGCTGCGACGTATCGCCAGGACAGGGGCAGATGGGGCGCGGCGCATGCTGAAGCTGGATCGGTTGGTGAACGTGCTCGGCGGCTACGGCGCCCGGCTGCTCACCGCCCCCGTGTCCCGGCAGGTAGAGCTCCGCAGCGTGGTCGTCCACGATCCGGCCGACCCCAGGCCCGCGAGCGGCGACGTGTTCCTGCCGGTGGGCGTGGAGTCGGCGGACGAGGCGGTGCGGCTGGCGCGGGCGGCGCGGGCCGCGGTGGTGCTGGTGCGCGAGGGCGCGCCGCTCGATGCCAGCGCCCGCGACGGCGGGCTCGCCGTCCTGCTGGTGGATCCCGAGGTGTCCTGGAGCCAGCTGTTCGGCGTGGTGTACGGCCTGGTGCTGGAAGGGCGGGAGACCGAGGCGGGGCGGGGACCGACCGACCTGTTCTCCTTCGCCGACACCCTGGCCGGGGAGCTCGCCTCTCCGGTGACCATCGAGGACCAGATGTCGCGGGTGCTGGCCTACTCCGGCTCCCAGCAGGCGGCCGACCCGGTGCGGCTGGAGACGATCCTGGGCCGCCGGGTGCCGGAGGGCATGCGCCGGCTGCTGGAGAGCCGGGGCGTCTTCGCGCATCTGGCGACCTCGGAGGAGCCGCTGTTCGTGGAGCCCGCGCCGGAGCACGGGCTGCGCGGCCGGATGGTGGTGGCGGTGCGTGCCGGGCGGGAGCTGCTGGGGTCGATCTGGGTGGAGTGCGAGCGTCCGCTGACCGGCACGGCCCGGACCGTCCTGAGCGACGGCGCCAGGGCGGTGGCGCTGCACCTGCTGCGCTCGCGGGTCAGCGCCGACCTGGAGCGGCAGGTGGAGTCCGACCTGGTCATCCAGCTTCTGGAGGGCACCGCCGACGCGCCGGCGCTGGTCAGCCGGCTCGGGCTGCCCGGTGGCCAGTTCCGGGTGATCGCGCTGCAGGCGCACATCGGCGAGGAGCGGCACGCGGCGATCCTGCTCGCCTTCGAGCGTGCCACCACGGGCTTCGGCTGGTCGCGGCCGGGGCGCAGCGCGCTGTTCGGCAACACCCTGTACACGGTGCTGCCCTGCGGCAACGACGTCACCCCGGCCCGCGACTGGCTGGCCGGGATCGTGAACGTGCTGCCCCGGCAGGTGACGGTGTTCGCCGGAGTGGGCGGCCCGGCGGCGCCCGCGCAGCTCGCGGCGGGCCGGCAGGAGGCGGACGAGAGCCTGGCCCTGCGCGCGGCCAGGCCGGGCGGCGGCGCCCAGCCGGTGGTCTACGACGAGTCGTGGGACGAGATCCTGCTGCAGCGGCTGCGGGCCGCCGCCTCGGCGGGCCGCACCCCGGCGCGTGGCCCGGTGGCCGATCTGACCAGGCATGACGCCGAGCACGGCACCCGTTACATCGAGACGTTGCGGGCCTGGCTGGAGGCGCAGGGCGAGCTGGGCGAGGCGGCGGCCCGCCTGGGCCTGCACCCGAACACGGTCCGCTACCGGCTGCGCAAGATGGGCACGATCACCACCCTGCGCCTCGACGCCCCGGAGAAGCGGCTCGCGATGATCATCGCACTGGCGGTCGATCAGGGCTTGTCGTAGCAGGACAAAGGTGGATCTCTCGGTTGTCCGCCGCCCACAGCTCCTTTCCCCCTCGTACGGGTGATGCTCGTCCTAGAAGACGAAAAGGGCGATAAGTCCCTTACGGGTAACGCGCGTCATAAGAGCGGAGAAGTGGCGATGGCTATCGACGGTGGACCGCGTACGGCCGTGGTGATCGGTGCCGGTGTGGTGGGCCTGTCCACCGCCTGGTTCCTCCAGGAGCGCGGCGTGGACGTGACCGTGGTGGACCGCGACGGCGTGGCCGCCGGCGCGTCCTGGGGCAACGCGGGCTGGCTCTCGCCCGGCCTCGCCATCCCGCTGAACGAGCCCGGCGTCCTGCGCTACGGCCTGCGCTCGCTGCTCGACCGGGACGCCCCGCTGCACGTGCCGGCCACTCCGGACGTGGGCCTGTGGTCGTTCCTGGCCCGGTTCGCGCTGCACTGCAACTGGACGGACTGGGGCCGCGCCGTACAGGCCAACATGCCCTTCAACGAGGAGGCCCTGGAGGCCTTCGACGTGCTCGCCGCCAACGGTGTCGAAGCGCCCACCCACGACGCCCCGATCATGGCGGCGTTCGCGAACGCACGGCAGGCGGTGTCGCTCCTGCACGAGCTGCGGCGGATCAACGACTCCGGGCTGGAGATCCGCTACGCCGCCCTTGAGGGCGAGGCGCTGCGCGAGCAGGCGCCCCAGCTCTCGTCCGGGGCGCGGGCGGGCATCCGGCTGGACGGTCAGCGCTACGTCGACCCCGGCGCGTTCACCGAGTCGCTGGCCGGTGCCGTCACCGCGCGCGGCGCCACGATCCGCGCCGGTTTCCGGGTGAGCGGTGTACGCGCCGAGGCCGGCGGGCACACGGTCGTGTCCGACACCGGGGAGTCGCTCAGGGCCGACGCCGTCGTCCTGGCCACCGGCGCCTGGCTGAACCAGCTCGGCAAGCGGTGGGGCGTCCGGACGCCGGTGCGCGCCGGGCGGGGTTACTCCTTCACCGTGCCGACGGACGAGCCCGTGCCCGGCCCGATCTACCTGCCGGCCGTCCGGGTGGCGTGCACGCCGTACCAGGGCAAGCTGCGGGTGGCCGGCACGATGGAGTTCCGCGACGCCGACGCCCCGCTCTACCAGCGGCGGGTCGAGGCGATCATCTCGTCCGCGCGGCCGCTGCTGTCCGGCGTCTCCTGGGAGGAGCGCACCGACACCTGGGTCGGCCCGCGCCCCGTCACCCCCGACGGCAAGCCGCTGGTCGGCGCCACGGCCGTGCCCGGCGTCTACGTCGCCGGTGGCCATGGCATGTGGGGGTTCACCCACGGCCCGGCCACCGGCCGCATGCTCGCCGAGCGGATCACGACCGGCAAGCTCTCGGCGGCGCTGCGGGAGTTCGATCCCACCCGCTGACCAGCTCGGAAAACGCGGTCGCCGCCACCTCATCGAGGTGGCGGCGACGATGCTGCCTGCGTCAGATAGCGGCGCCGATCGCGTGGTCGACCAGGTCGTAGTCAGCCGGGCAGGACAGGTGGTTACGCTTGCCGTTGAACTTCTCGGTCAGTTCCGCGGTGGTGTTGTCGTTCTCGCAGCGGATCCAGTGCTGGTACTCACGGGAGTAACGGCAGCTGGCGATCGAGGTGTCGTTGATGGAGTACAGCTTGCACTCGATCGGCGGCGTCGCGGCGGCCGAGGCGGTGCCCGCGGAGAAGATGAGACCACCGGCGATCAGGCCGGGGGTGGCGAGCATGACAAGGGTGCGCTTGAGCATGATTACCTCCGTGTGAGGCGGCGCCGGTCACCCGATGCCGCGAGTCGTTACGTTGCGTAGTCATGCTCGCGGCAAGGGCCACCGTCCCGCAGGAACTGCATGGCGCACAATGGTCAAATCCTCGTCACGACCCGGTAGGGCGAACCGTCCTCGCTTCGCGCGGAGTCAGACCGCGGCCCGGTCCGCGAGAGGGCGACGCCGCAGAGCCGGATCGGCCAGCGCGGGGGGACGCCAGGCGCCGTCCGGCTGGTACAGGTTCGTCCCCGGCGGGACGATCTCGTCGATCCGGTCCAGTGTCTCGTCGTCAAGAGTCAAGGAAGCGCCTTTCAACAGCCCGTCAAGCTGCTCCATCGTCCGCGGCCCGATGATCACCGAGGTGACCGCACGATGCGCGAGCGGGAAGGCCACCGCGAGCTCCGGCAGCGTCCGGCCCAGTTGCCCGGCCAGCTCGGCGAGCCGGTCCGCCACCTCCAGCTTGACCTGGTTCTCCGGGATCGTGGGGTCGAACCGGGCCGGGTTGAGCAGGGCCCGACCACGGGACAGGTCGCCGTCCACGCCCTTGCGATAGCGGCCGGACAGGAACCCCGAGGCCAGCGGCCCCCAGGTCAGCACGCCCATCCCCCAGCGCTCGCACACCGGCAGCACCGACGCCTCGACGCCACGGGCCAGCAAGGAGTACGGAGGCTGTTCCGTACGGAATCGCGGCAGTGCGCGGCGCTCGGCCACGTAGTGGGAGTCGACGATCTGCTCGGCCGGGAAGGTCGAGCAGCCGAACGCGCGGATCTTGCCCTGCCGCACCAGATCGCCCAGCACCGACAGCGTCTCCTCGACGTCGGTCGAGCGGTCCGGCCGATGCACCTGGTAGAGGTCGATCCAGTCGGTCCGCAGCCGCTTGAGGCTCTCCTCGACCTCCTGCACGATCCAGCGCCGCGAGTTGCCGCCCCGATTGGGCCCCTCTCCCATCGGGAAGTGCACCTTCGTGGCGAGCACGACATCGTTCCTGCGCCCCCGCAGCGCCTTGCCGACGATCTCCTCGGATTCGCCCGCCGAGTACATGTCGGCGGTGTCGACGAAGTTGATCCCCTGGTCGAGCGCGGCGTGGATGATGCGGACGCAGTCGTCGTGATCCGGGTTCCCCACGGCGCCCAGCATCATCGTGCCCAGGCAGTGGACGCTCACCTCGATGCCGGTGCCGCCAAGAGCGCGGTAGCGCATGGCCACCCTCCTAAGACTCGGTACGTGATCCGCACCGTAGAGCGTGGACCCCGCTCCAGGTCAAATCATCACCAATTGGCCGGCAGCCCCGGGGTGGTCGGGGGCAGGGCGTGGCCCGGCGGGTGGATGACGTAGGCGATGCCGCCGCTGCTGGAGCCGCGCAGCCAGACGTTCTCGAACGCGGCCCTCGGATAGACGTGCCGCACGCGGGCGTTGCTGGGGGAGGCGGGGTCGTTGGCGATCACGTCGCCGGTCGCGGTGAACCCGACGACCACCATGATGTGGCCGTCGGTGCCGTAGCCCGCGCCCGGCAGCTCGTCCTTCTGGAACGACTGCGAGGTGATCACCGGGATGCCGGCGCCGATCAGGCGCTCCAGCTCGGTCAGCGTGCGCAGCCGGGTGATGAACCCGTCCACGCCGTAGCGGCCGGCGTAGGCGACGTTGAACGGCCAGTTGCCGGCGCCCTGATAGGCGTGGTCGTAGGTGTGGCGGGCGGCGTGGTCCACTTCCGGATCGGGGTCGGCCGGGTTCACCCAGGAGGTGTCCTGCGCGCTCGGCCACCGGTCCCAGTAGCCGAGCACCATGGTGGTCGAGGTGGGGCTGCACCAGGCCTGGCCGCCGCCGTTCCACTCCGGGTAGTGGCCCTGGTGGACCCGCTGGGAGCGGCGGGGGACGTCCAGCTCGGTCCCCCAGGCGCCGCCCGCCGGGCTGACCGGCACCTTCTCGCGCTGCGGAACGCGGGAGGCCATCGCGCCGAGGGTGCGCACGCGCGGCGCGACGGTGGAGCCGGGCGTCCTGTAGAGGGTGACCCGGAGCTGGTAGGCGTCGATCCGCCTGCCCTTCGCCGCGACGAGCGTGTCGACCGCCACGTTCGCGTCGGCGTCGCCCTGTCCTCGCACCGAGGTGCGCTGGATGTCGGCGTCGCCGTAGGCCCAGCGGCCGAGCACGTACCACTTGGTCAGCCCGGAACCGTTGCGGGCGCGCGCCTCGACCTGCATCCAGCTCCCGGCCGGGACGTCGGCGGTCCAGGAGGCGATCAGCTCGGTGGCGGGGAAGCCGAGCGCCCGCTCCGGGCCGGTCCAGCGGGCGTACTCCCACGTGCTGGTGCCGAGCGCGTCGGTGTAGGAGGTGGTGCCGGTGGCGGCGGCGAAGGACAGGCCGTCGTCGGTGCCCGTCCCGTCGGCGGCGCCGGCGGCGAACACGGCCCGCTGGTAGACGACGTCGGCCGGCTTGGTCCCGACCTTCTCCTGGCCGGCGGCGGGGGTGGCGAGCGCTGTCGCCAGCAGGACGGTGGAGAGGAAGCCGGTCACCACGGTCAGCCTGCGCATGGACCTACCTTCTCTGACGGCGCTCGATCGCGGCCGACAGTAGGCAACGTGGGCGTGAAACACATCGGCAAATCTACGTATGGCACCGGCCATGCGGCCTCAGCCCTTGTGCCGCCCCTTGGCCTTACCGGCCGTGCCCTGCTTCTTGGCCTGCCCGGGCGGCACCTGCTTCTTGGCCTGGCCCGGTGGGATCCGCTTCTTCTTCGCCTGGCCGGGTGGGACCCAGGACCTGCTGGACTTCGTGGCGGTGGCCTGCGGCTGGTCCGGGTCCTGCGTACGCCGGGACGACGGGGACTTGGTCCGCTTGTGCGACATGCGCTGGACGTACAGAATGCCGCTCTTCGCCGCGCGGGCGGCGTCCGAGGGGGTCTCCATGGCGGACGGGGGGATGATCGCGGCGGGGTGGTGCGTGGGCTCGGAGTGCCCCGAGGTGGTGACCACGCAGACGATCAGCGCCGCCATGGCCGCGGCCTCCCGCCCGTGCACCGCCACCTTCCGGCGCACCGCCCGCCATCGCACGCCCAGGGGCCGCGCGGGAGCGCGCGTCTCAGTGGACGGCGCGGCGGCGGCCGGCTTCGGCTCGAACAGCGCCGCGACGCGCTCAAGCTGTTCCTGTACGCGGGCCGAACCGGTCCGCTCGTCGGGGTCCTTCTCCAGCAGGCCGCTGATGACCGGGGCCAGCTCCCCGGCCTGGTCGAACGGCGCGGGCGAGGAGGTCACCACCGCGCTCAGGGTGGCCTGCTCGCTGCCCTGGGCGAACGGGGTGCGGCCCTCGACGGCCGCGTACAGCGTCGCGCCGAGCGACCACAGGTCCGACCGCGCCGTGGCGGGCGCGCCGCGAGCACGCTCAGGGGCGATGTACGCGGCCGTGCCCATCACGACGTTCGCCTGCGGGCGCTCGTCGTCCAGCGTGGTGGCGAGCCCGAAGTCGGTCAGGATCGCGCTCCCCTCGCCGGTGAGCAGGATGTTGGCCGGCTTCACGTCGCGGTGCAGAACCCCCGCGGCGTGCGCGGCGCGCAGCGCGGCCAGCACCTCCAGCCCGATCCGGGTGACGGTGGCGACCGGCAGCGTCCCCCGGTTGGCGATCACGGTGGCGAGGCTGCTGGACGGGACGTACTGCATGATGATCCACGGCCGCTCGTCCGCCAGCACCACGTCGTACACGGCCGCGATGTTCGGATGCGTCAGGCGGGCGGCGATGCGCGCCTCCCGCATGGTGCGCGCGATCTGCTCCTCGTGCTGCGGTCCGGAGACGGTCAGCTCCTTGACCGCCACCTCGCGGTCCAGCAGCTCGTCGTGGGCGCGCCAGACGGTGCCCATGCCGCCGGAGCCCAGCTTGGCCCGCAATCGATAGCGTCCGCCCAGCAACCATCCTTCGTACCGCGCATTGGCCATATAGCCAGAACTATCGGATCAAGGTCACCTCGCACAACGCATCTGCTCAACACCGCACAGATCGCGCGCGTGGAAGGATCGGGTTCATCACCGTAAGCGGAAAGGCACCTGTGAGATGGCCCCGAACATCGCGAAAGCTGATCGCGTAGAACTGCCCGAACTGCTCGACTTCCTGCGCCCCAGGCATCACGGCCTGCTGTCGACCACCCGCGCCGACGGCCGGCCCCAGCTCTCGCCGGTCACCTGCGGGGTCGACGCCGAGGGCCGGATCGTGGTCTCCACCTATCCCGACCGGGCCAAGGCCCGCAACGCCCGCCGCGACCAGCGGGCCTCGATCTGCGTCCTGTCCGACACCTGGGACGGCCCGTACGTCCAGGTGGACGGCCGTGCCGAGGTGCTGGACATGCCGGAGGCCCTGGACGGGCTCGTCGAATACTTCCGGTGCATCTCCGGTGAGCACCCGGACTGGGACGAATACCGTGAGGCCATGCGCCGCCAGGACAAGTCCCTGATCCGTCTGCACATCGAGCGCTGGGGCCCCATCGCGACCGGCGGCTTCCCCGCCCGCCTGGCGTAGCCGGTCAGCCGTGCTGGTCCATGAGGTGGTCGCGGAGCACGACGGCCTGGTTGTGCTCGGTGTCCTTGGCGGCGTAGAGCAGCGTCACCGGGCCCTTCGCGGCGGCCTCCAGCAGGGGCTCGATCGTCTCGGGACGTTCGGCCAGCTCGGCGCGGTAGCGGGTGGCGAACTCGGGGAAGCGTTCGGGGCGGTGGCCGAACCACTGGCGCAGCTCCGTCGAAGGGGCGGCGTCGCGCGCCCAGCCGTCGAGCCGCAGGTCGCTCTTGCGTACGCCTCGGGGCCACATGCGGTCCACGAGGAATACCGCGCCTGACGGTGTCGTGTGGTCGTACACGCGCTGGATGCTGATCGGTCCCATCCTCACCTCCTACCCAGGGGCCGGGATTTGCCTTTGACGTGCGGGTCAAGGGTTACCGTCGCGGAGCCGTACGAACTCTTCAGAAGGATCGTCATGACCCGCACCTCTCGTGAAGTCCGGCTCGTCAGCAAGCCCGCAGGGCTGCCGGGGCCGGCGCATTTCGTTGTCACCGAGACGCCGCTGCCGGTGCCGAAGGACGGCGAGGTCCTGGTCAGGAACCACTACTTCCAGGTCTTCCCCGCCATGCTCCGCACCATGATCGGCGGTGGCACCGAGGTGCACCCGGCGCTGTTCCCGGGCGACACGCTGCTGGGGCCGGCCGTCGGGGAGGTCGTCTCGGCCCCCGGGACAAGCCCGCTGCGGACGGGTGAGCTGGTCTCGCACTGGCTGGGCTGGCGTGAGTACGCGGCCGTGCCCGCCGAGGCCTGCACCCCGCTGGGTGACGACACGCTGCCCGACCCGGTCGCCCACCTGTCGCAGGGGTGGACGGCGTACGGCGCGCTCACCCGGGCCGCCAAGGTGCGGCCCGGCGACACGGTGTTCGTGACCGGTGGCGCGACCGCGGTCGGTGTGCTGGCCGGGCAGATCGCCCGCCTGCTGGGCGCGGGGCGGGTGATCGGCACCACCGGGTCACCGGAGAAGGCGGCCAGGATGGTCGCCGAGTTCGGCTACGACGCGGCGCTGCTGCGTGGCGCGGAGCCGATCGCCGACCAGCTGGCCAAGGCCGCGCCGGAAGGTATCGACGTGCTGCTGGACACCGTCGGCGGCGACCACCTGGAGGCGGCGGTCGCGGCGGCCCGGCCCGAAGCCAGGCTCGTCCTGGTGGGAGTGCTGGCCGCGCAACTGTCCCCGGAGGGCACCGGCGCGACGGCGCCGCCGGTCACGTTCGACGCGAGCCTGCTCATCCTCAGGCGGATCCAGCTGCTCGGTTTCACCGCCCAGGACCATCCGGACGCGCTGCCGGAGTGGATCGAGCGCTTCGACGGCTGGCTCCGCTCGGGGGCCATCACCTTCCCGCACGTCCGGGTGGCAGGCATAGAGCACGCCACCCGGGTGTTGCAGGAGACGATCGACGGGCGGCATCTGGGGACCGTCGTCGTGGACGTCAACAGGAGAGCGGATGCGGATCGGTGACGCGGCGGCCGCGGCGGGCACGACGCCCAGGGCGCTGCGGTTCTACGAGCAGCGCGGGCTGCTGCCCCCGGCCTCGCGGACCGCGACCGGGCAGCGGCGCTACGGTCCGCGCGACGTGGCCAGGGTGCGGCTGATCCGCCGGCTGCTGTCGGTGGGGCTGACCGTCGAGGACGTGCGCGGCTGCCTGGCGGATCCGGTGGTCGTGTTCGACGGCGACACGCTGCCGCCGTGCGATGCGCCCGAGTGCGCGCTCACGCAGACGTCGGCGATCATCGAACACCGGTTGGATGTGCTCAACGCCGAGATCTCCCGTCTGGCCGGGCTGCGCGACCAGCTCAGGGAGGCCGTGGGCCACGGCGTCGCCGCCCGTTGAGGTTTTCCGCCGGTGGGCTCGGATAGAGGACAGGTTCATCCGAGACAGCGAGAGGGGCGGAACATGGGCGCCGACGACAAGGTTTCGAACAAGGCCGAAGAGCTGAAGGGCAAGGCCAAGGAAGGCGTGGGCCGGGCGACCGACGACGAGCGCCTTGAGGCCGAGGGCCACGCCGACCAGGGCAAGAGCAAGCTCAAGCAGGCCGGCGAGAAGGCGAAGGACGCCACGAAGAACGTCAAGGACGCCTTCAAGCACTGAATGCAGGCGCGGAAGCAACAACAGAAGCAAGAACAGAAGCAAGAACAGAAGCAAGAACAGAAGCGAGCACTGAATCAGGCGCGGATTCAGGCGCGGATTCAGGCACTGACGCGGGCAGGGCGTCGGCGGGAGGTCCGCCGCGCCCGTGCCGCCGCCGGATCGTCAGGTCAGGAGCGGACGAGCCTGGCGATCGCCTCGGACGCCTCCTTGACCTTGGCCTCCGCCTCCGGGCCGCCCTTGAGGGTGGCCTCGGCCACGCAGTGGGCCAAGTGCTCCTCCAGCAGGGAGATCGCGAAGGACTGCAGGGCGCTGCTGGTCGCGGAGACCTGGGTGAGAATGTCGATGCAGTATTTGTCGTCCTCCACCATCCGCTCCAGGCCGCGCACCTGGCCTTCGATGCGGCGCAGCCGCCGCTGGTGGTTCTGCTTGTTCTCGGTGTAGCCGACCATACCCGTACTCTACCCCCGTACGGTATCCGTGTCAGGCCGGTCCGTGCGTTAAGCCGGAACTCGATGCTTTTTAGCCGCCGTTTGCCGTAATTCAGGAAACGCCTTTCGGTACAGGCGATAAAGGTCAAGCCTTCTTTGGCTTACGTGTTTGGTGTGGTTTATGGGTATATAGCGGTTAGCGTCCTAATCGACGCTCCAACCACAGGGGGTAGACATGAAGCTCATTCCCGCTGGTTTCAGGTCAGGCTGTTGCGGCTGCCGTCGTCGTCGCTGCTGCGGATGCGGCTGGCGTCGCCGTAGGTGCGGCTGGTGGTGGTAGAACGCCCTGAGAGCCGGCGGCCCCACCGCCGGCTCTCGTTCTCCGGTACAGGCAGGGGAGACCGTCCGGCTCTCGCGCCGGCGGTCTCCCTGCGCCGCACCTTCCGCGAGTTCTGGCCCGACACCGAGGGCCTGCGCTGGCTGCTCGCGGCGGGTGTGCTGTTCGCGGTCCTGGCCGCCCTCTGCGAGGTCGCGGCCATCGGGCTGTTCGGCCGCATCACCGACGAGGTGCTCACCACCCGGGACCTGGACGCGTTCTGGGGACCGGCGTTCTCCTGGCTGGCGCTGGCGGTCGTGGCCGGGCTGGCCTCGCTCGCCGGGACGTACGCCACGGCCGTGGGCGCGGAGCGCTTCCTGCTGCGGCTGCGTGACCGGGTGTTCTCGCACGTGCAGAGGCTGTCGCCCGATTTCTCGGAGAACCGGCGCCTGGGCGACCTGATGGCCCGGCTCACCGACGACATCGAGGCCATCGAGGAGCTGATGGGCTCCGGCCTGGTGAAGCTGTTCACCACGATCGCCAGCGTGATCTTCTTCGCCGGCGCGGCCTTCTACGTCCGCTGGGACCTCGCGCTGGTCACGATGGCACTGGTGCCCCTCTTCCTGGTGGTCTCGAAGGTCTTCGCGTCCAGGTTCAGGACGGCCGCCGCCCGCGAGCGGCGCAGCAACGGGGACATGAACAGCGTCCTGGAGGAGGGCCTGGCCAACCAGTCGCTCGTGCAGGCGTACAACCGTCAGCAGAGCGAGTCGCAGCGCCTGCACCGCACAGGGCTGGGCTGGCTGCGCGCCAACCTCACCCAGGCGTGGCTCTCCGGCCTGTACGGTCCAGCCGTCCGGGTGCTCGAGACCTGCTGCCTCATCGTCGTGCTCGGCTTCGGCGCCTGGGAGATAGCCGCCGGCCGGCTCACCATCGGCGGCCTGCTCGCCTTCGCCGCCTACCTGGCGATGCTCTACCCGGCCGTGCAGGGCCTGGGGGAGATCGCGCTCACCGTGTCGGAGGCGGCGGCGGGCTCCGACCGCGTCATGGAGATCCTCGGCACCCGGCCGGCCGTCACCGACGGCGACACCGCCACGCCCTTCGCCACGAGGCCGCGCGGCCGGGTCGAGTTCGAGCACGTCGGCTTCCGCTACCCCAGCCGCAGGAGGCCCGCCCTGCAGAACCTGTCGTTCGTCGCCGAGCCGGGTGAGCTGCTGGTCTGCACCGGGCCGAGCGGGGCCGGCAAGTCCACCCTGGCCAAGCTGCTGCTGAGGTTCTACGACCCCGGCAGCGGCCGCATCCTGCTGGACGGGGTCGACATCCGCGAGGTGACCCGCGACTCGCTGCGCGCGAACATCACCGTCCTGCACCAGGAGACGCTGCTGTTCTCCGGGTCAGTGCGCGACAACCTCGCCTATGGCCGCCCGGCCGCCACGCTCGACGAGGTGATCCGCGCGGCGGAGCTGGCCGGCGTGCACGACTTCGTCAGGACGCTGCCACAGGGGTACGACACGCGGGTGGGGCAGCGCGGCAGGCTCCTGTCCGGAGGCCAGCGGCAGCGCGTCGCCATCGCCAGGGCGATCCTGCGCGACGCCCCCGTGCTCGTTCTCGACGAGCCGATGACCGGCCTGGACCAGGCCACGGCCACGCGGATCATGGAGCCGCTGCGCCTGCTGATGGCCGGGCGGACGACGATCCTCATCACCCACGACCTGCGCCAGGTGCCGCACGACGCGCGGGTGATCGAACTGGAGCCGGTGGCCCGGCAGGACCGGCTCCGCCTCAAGCGCCGGCGGCGTCACGAGGTGAGGCCGCTGAAGATCCCTTCGACGATCCTGCTGACGCCGCCGAGGGTGTCGAGGAGCGACTGAGGCCGGGCCGGCGTCGTGTCGGCAGGCGGTACGGCACCTCGGTCGTACCGCGAGACGACGGCGGCGCCGTCCCCCGAGATGAGCGTGGCGCCCCACGGCGCGGCCGAGACGACGCCGGTGTCGCTCAGGCAGACCGCCGTGGTCCTGCCGAGCACGCCCTGGAGCAGGTCGTCGACGCCGACGGCGCGGGTCTGTGCGGGGATCCGGCCGCTGTCCGGCGCCCACTCGGGCCGGTACGCGGCCAGGAAGGGGTCGTCGTAGACGTCGGCGAGCAGTCCCTCGGCGAACGCCTCGACGTCGTCCTCGTCGGGCAGCGACACGGACGAGGTCCAGTCCTCGGCCACCACGCCGTCCTCGTCCACGCCGCCGAACAGGCCCTGGAGCAGTTCGTCGGCGGGGATGACGTCGAGCACCGAGCCGGTCGACGCCTGAAGGACGAGGCCGCCGTCCGGGCACGGCAGCGCGGCGGCGGCGTCATCGGCGGCGGCGACCGGGCCGGCGGCGGCGTCCTCGGCGGCGGAGACGGGGCCGGTCAGCAAGGCCAAGCCGGTGACGGTCGCGGTCAGTGTGGTGATGACGTGCTTGTACATGGGTCCCCCCGAGGGTGGTTGCTGATCATCCGCGTGATCATTACCCGCAGAAGTGGATCATCTACTTAATGGTTGGATCAGACACTCTTTACCGTTCTGGACTGGTGTTCAGCCCGTGGTCATTGATATCCGCCTGAACACCGCCGAACGCGTACTCTTGCTGGAATGCACAGACGGGTGATCGATGACCGATTCGAGCTGGTGGAGCGGCTCGGCGGCGGGGGCATGGGCCTGGTGTGGCGGGCCTGGGACACGGCACTGCACAGGGAAGTCGCGCTGAAGGAGGTCCGCCCCCCGGACCCCGCGATGGCGGAGCAGGACCCCGCGACCGTGCGCGAACTGCGCGAGCGCGTCCTGCGGGAGGCCCGGGCGCTGGCCCGGCTCAACCATCCGCATGTGGTGACCATCCACCACATCGTCGACGAGGGCCCGGACAACTACCCGTGGCTGGTCATGGAACTCGTCAACGGCGGGTCGCTGCAGGACCGGCTGGCCCGGGGCCCGATGGCGCCGGGGGAGGCGGCTCGCCTCGGCCGCGAGGTCCTGTCCGCGCTACGGGCGGCCCACGCGGTCGGCATCCAGCACCGCGACGTCAAGCCCGCCAACGTCCTGCTCCGCCAGGACGGCCAGTCGGTGCTCACCGACTTCGGCATCGCCGCCATCCGCGAGTTCACCGGCCTGACCGCGACCGGCGCGTTCATCGGCTCACCCGAGTACATGGCGCCCGAGCGGATCAACGGCTACGAAGGCGACCCGGCCTCCGACCTCTGGTCGCTCGGCATGCTCCTGTACGTGGCCGTGGAGGGCCGCCACCCGCTGCGCCGGGCCACCACGATGGCGACGCTGGCGGCCGTGCTCAACCAGGACGTGCCGACGCCCGAGCGGGCCGGACCCCTGGGTCCCGTGCTGCTGGCGCTGCTCAGGCGGCACCCGCCCGCGCGCCCCGACCCGGACAGCCTGGACCGCATGCTCGCCTCGGCGGCCGCGGGCGGCCCGTTGTTACCCGGGCCCCCTCCGCCAGGATGGGGCGCGCAGCAGCAGCCGATCCCGCACGCGACCACCATGCCCTCGCGCCGCCCGCGCCGAGGCATGGGCGCACTGATCGCCGGGGTGTCGGCCGTGGGGGTCGCCGCCGTCGTGACGGCCGGCGCGCTGGTGTGGTCGATGCTGCCAACGGTGGGCATCGATCCCGAGGACAGGCTGACCGGCCTGGAGTCGTCCGCCGATGCGGGGGAGTCCCGCTCGAAGGCTCCCGCCGAAAGGACCAAGCAGGCCGGCGACCCCGAGGGCGACGGCGACCCCGAGAACACGGGCGACACCGAGAACACGGGCGACACCGAGAACGCCGACGCCGCGCCCGTGAGCCTGCTGACTCCCACGGGGATCCGCGCCATGATCAAGACCCTCAGGCCGGTGATAGGCGGCAGCAAGGTCGTCCGGATGGTGGTCTACCCGACCTACGCCAGCGTCGACGCCCCGGTCAAGGGGAAGAAGGGCGTCTTCGACCGCTTCTTCTACCGGGAGGGCGTGGCCTCGCGCCAGGGACCGGGCGGCACCATCGACGCGAACATGTCCGTGATGGACCTCAGCACGTTCAACTGGAATGTCCTGCCCGGCCTGGTCCGCAGGGCGAACAAGGAACTGGGCGTCGCCAAGCCCACCGCGCGCTATCTCATCGTGAACCCCGGCTTCGCGTTCGACGGCTCGCAGACGGCGCTGATGGTGTACGTCAGCGACGAGTACAGCCGTAGCGGCTATCTGGCGGCCGATCGCGCCGGCCGGGTGCTGAGGAAGGTGAAGGCCTCGTGACGGACGTCACCAAGGACGGATACGAGCTGGAGTTCGAGGACACCTTCGAAGGCGAGCGCCTGGACGATACCCGCTGGGTCGCCCACTACCTGCCGCAGTGGACCACCTCCGCCGCCTCGGCCGCCCGTCACCGGGTCGGCGGCGGGCGGCTGCGCCTGCTGATCGAGGAGGACCAGCCGCCGTGGTCCCCGGAACTGGAAGGCGGGCTGCGGGTGTCGTCCCTGCAGACCGGCGTCTTCGCCGGACCCGTCGGCAGTACGGTCGGGCAGCACGGGCGTGATTCCGGCGCGGTCGTCCGTGAGGCCCAGCGGGACGTCCGGCTCTACACCCCGCACTACGGCCTGGTCGAGATGCGCGCCAAGGCGACCGATGACCCGCGCAGCATGGTCGCGCTGTGGATGATCGGGTATGAGGACCGGCCCGAGCGCTCGGCCGAGATCTGCGTCTGTGAGATCTTCGGCCGTGACGTCGGGCCGGACGCCACCCGGGTCGGCATGGGCGTCCACCCCTTCGGCGACCCGGCGATCACCGATGACTTCACCGTGGAGCCGCTGCCCATCGACGCCCGCGACTTCCATGTCTACGCGGCCGAGTGGCAGCCCGGCCAGGTGTCCTTCTTCGTCGACGGCCGGCATGTCAGGACCGTGCCGCAGGCGCCGGACTATCCGATGCAGCTCATGCTCAACATCTACGAGTTTCCGGGAGAGCCTGTGGCGGGGGAACGCCCCTATCCCAAGGAATTCGTCGTGCATTATGTCCGGGGATATCGCCCGCTTTGACCTAAGCGAATAGCGCATGACCCGGCTTTTGCCATAATCCAAAGTTCGCTATTCAGTACGCGTGACGCCGGTCAAGTCTTTTTTGATCGAGGCGCAGGGCGTGATTTATAGCGATAAAAGCACTAGTGTCCCTTTTGGAAGTACCGAAAGGGGGAGACGAGATGCTGACCAGTGGATACCAAACCTTCAACGGCGGTGGCTGTCGTCGCCGTAGGTGCGGATGCGGTGGCGGCCGCTGGGGCTGGGGCGGCGGCTGGGGCGGCGGCTGGCGCAGGTCGTCCTGGTGGTGGTAGCAGTTGACGATCCGAAACTGAGGGCCGGCGAATCACCGCCGGCTCTCCCTTGTGTCCGGGCTCTGTGCTCGGGCTCTGTGCTCGGGCTCTGTGCTCGGGCTCTGTGCTCGGGCTCTGTGTTCGGGCTCACCAACTCCACCTGCCCACCCGTACCGGCACCCCTGGAGAGGCGTGCAGGACGGGATCGCCGTCGGGGGCCGGCAGGCCGCCGGCCTGGAGCAGGGTCTGGTCGAGGCGGATCAGCGCGGCGCGGCGCAACGGCCATGGGTCATGCTCGATCTGGGCCGAGGCCAGCCGGTTCGCCACCATCGTGAACAGCCTGAACCTCGCCGTCAGGAACCACGCGAGCTCGTCGCCGTCCCAGGACGCCGGGTCCCTCTCCACGTCCACGTCGCACCGGGCGCCGCTGGGGCCCGGCCAGGTCCGGCGGCACCGGTACTGCTTCAGCGCGCCGGCGATCCGTACGGACATGTCCGACCAGAAGTAGGGCAGCCCGTAGCTCGCGCGACCGCCGAGGGCGGCGGGCAGCCGGCCGGCGTCCAGCGACAGGAACCAGATCCCGCTACGCCCGCGGGCGTCCCGCACATAGGTGCGCAGGTTGGTCTCGGGGAAACGGGACAGCCACGGTAGCGCGGGCAGCCCCGGCGGCCGTACGTCCTCCATGAGGAAGGGCGTCATCCCGATCCACGCCGTCCCGTCGAAGGGCTCCACCGTGAGGGAGGGCGGCAGCATCGACTGGATGAGCGCGGCGGGATAGCGCCAGTGCAGGAAGGTGATGTCGGACCACCGGTGGTGCATCACCGGCCGGGCGACTCTCGGCGTGGGCGGCGGGCCGCCGGTGCGCTCGTCCATGAGACCTCTCGCGGGGGTGGTCGGCCTATGCCCGGAACTCCAGGCCCTCGAACGTGCCGGAGGGGTGGTCGGCCCTATGCCCGGAACTCCAGGCCCTCGAACGTGCCGGACTCGCGCCAGCGGTCGAGGTAGGCGAAGTAGGCCATCGCGCCGTGCGGGTGCCCGACCAGGAGCCGGCTCGCCGGTCCGGGCTCGTGGCCCTCGTTGTTGTAGTAGCCGGGAGTGCAGTCCGGCGAGCCGAGGATGCTGCCCGCTCCCGACCTGAGCAGCTCGACCCACGCCTCCTCGGCCTGCTCGGAGACCTCGACCTCGCGGTGGCCGTGGGCGAGGGCGTGCTCGACGACGGCGGCGATGGTCCGGCCCGACTCCGTGAGGTTGTGCGGGATGTTGGAGATGAGGTTCGCGCCCTGCGCCTGCTGCACCAGGAAGGCGTTGGGGAAGCCGTGGGCGTGGATGCCGTGCAGGCTGCGCATCCCCTCGGCCCAGTGCTCGGAGAGCCTGACGCCGTCGCGCCCGGTCAGGTCGAAGCCGGCCCGCCGCGTCCAGGTGGTGCCGACCTCGAAGCCGGAGGCGTAGATGACGCAGTCGACTTCGTACTCCCGGCCGGCGGCGACCACCCCGGTCTCGGTGAGGCGCTGCACGCCCTTGCCGTCGGTGTCGACGAGGTGCGTGCCCGGCAGGTTGAACGCCTGCAGATACTCGTCGTGGAAGCACGGCCGCTTGCACAGCTGGCGGTACCACGCCTTGAGCCGCTGGGCGGTCTCCGGATCGGAGACGACCGCGTCGACCCGGGCGCGGATCTCCGCCATCTTCTCGAAGTCGCAGTCCTCGAAGGCCGCGAGCATCCGCTCCAGGCTCCGCTCCTCGCGGGGCAGCGCCTGGATCTTCGTGCGGACCCGGCCGGCGATGTCGGTCCAGCCGTCCATCACCAGGTCCTCGTCGGGCATCGCGCCGCTCTGGTTGGCGGCGAAGTTCGTCAGCCAGCGCTGCTGCCAGCCGGGCTGGGCGATCTCCGCGAACCACTGCGGGTCGGTCGGCCGGTTGTCCCGCACGTCCACGGACGACGGCGTGCGCTGGAAGACGTACAGCTCCGCGCACGCCCGCGCCAGATGCGGCACCGCCTGTACGGCCGTCGCGCCGGTGCCGATGATGGCGACCCGCTTGCCGGCCAGCCTGTCCAGGGGCGCGCCGGAGGGGTCGCCGCCGGTGTAGGCGTAGTCCCACCGGCTGGTGTGGAAGGAGTGCCCGCGGAAGGACTCGATGCCCGGGATGCCGGGCAGCTTCGGCACGTGCAGCGGGCCGATGCCCAGGGCGACGAACGTGGCGGTGAAGTCGTCGCCCCGGTCCGTGCGGACGATCCAGCGGGATCGGCTCTCGTCCCAGCGCAGGTCCTGGACCTCGGTGTGGAACAGCGCGTGGTCGTACAGGCCGTACCGCTCGCCGATGCGACGGCAGTGCTCCAGGATCTCGGGGCCGTGCGCGTACTTCTCCGTCGGCATGTGCCCGGTCTCTTCGAGCAGCGGCATGTAGACGTACGACGCGGTGTCGCACTGCGCGCCCGGGTAGCGGTTCCAGTACCAGGTGCCGCCGAAGTCGCCGCCCTTGTCGATGACGCGCACGTCATCGACCCCGGCCTCCTTCAGCCGCGCGCCGGTGACGAGGCCGGCGAAGCCACCGCCGACGAACGCGACGGTGACGTGGTCTCTCTTGGGCTCGCGCTCGGTCCTGGGGGTGTACGGGTCGTCCAGGTAGGACGCCAGCCGGCCGGTCAGCCGGAGGTACTGGTCGTTGCCGTCGGGGCGGAGTCGTTTGTCGCGCTCTTCCCGGTATTTCCGGCGCAGCGCCTCTTTGTCGACAGACATGCCTGCTCCCCATCCGGAGATCATCTGCCTGCTAGGGGCAGGCATTCGGGCCATCGCCTGGACGAGGGGGCCACGCCTGAGGCCGCCCCGACGTCGGCGAGAGTAGCACGTTGTGCCAGCATGTCTTGACTCATGCCGTTAAGGTGCGTGGGGTTGAACCCCCGGTCCCCTCAGGAGTCGCCCCCGTCATGCCGAACGCAGCACCTCCCCGCGAAGGCGATCCCGAGCACGGCCGGTCCCTGGCGGAGGCGGGCCGCCACACGGGCGCGGCCCTGCGGCGACTGGCGCTGGCCACGGCCACGGCCCTGGCCGCCGCCCACCAGACGGGCACCGTGCACGGGGACCTCAACCCCGCCAACATCCTGCTCACCGGCGACGACCCCCACCTCACCGGCTTCAACCCCACCCGCCTCCCCGACACCTCGGCAACGGACAGCAGCGGCAGCGGCGGGAGCAGCAGCGGCACCGGCAGCGGCGGCAGTGGCAGTGGCAGTGGCGGTGGTGACGGTGGCGGCAGCGGCGGCAGTGGCGGTGGCGGTGGTGACGGCAGCACGCCTGCCTACTTAGCCCCTGAGCAGCTCGCGGGCTTGGACGTGGGGCCGGCCGCTGACGTTTTCGCGTGGGGGTGTGTCATCGCCTCGGCGGCCACGGGTACGCCGCCGTTCGGCGACGACTCCGTGGCGGCCGTCACCGGTCGCATCAGGTACGCCGAGCCGTGGCTGGGCGACCTGCCCGAGCCGCTGCGTTCGATCGTGCTCGACTGCCTGGCCAAGGACCCGGCCGACCGCCCGGCCATGCGAGAGGTGCTGACGCGGCTCGCCGCCGGGCCGCAGCGGGTCCGCCGGCCCGTGCGGGCCCCGCTGCTCGCCGTGACCGCCGCAGTCGTCGCGCTGGCCGTGGCCGTCGCGGCCCTCTGGGACCTGCCCGTGACCGGCGGGCCGAGCAGCCCGGAGATCGTCGCGCACGCCGGCGAATCGCCGAGCGCCCCACGGGAGTCGGCCTGGGACGAGACGCTCGCGACCAGGCGCGCGACCCGCCGCCCGAAATTGAGAACCACCCGCCCCACCACGCGATCACGCCCCACGACGACCTATGGCCCCACCAGGGCGTCGTTCTCTCTGGCTCACCTGCGGGTCCGGGGGTCGTCCAAGGTCGATACCGGTGGCGTGACCTGCTACACGGGATCGATGGTCTTCGGCGTCGGGATCGCCACGACGAGGCCGGCCGCGCCGTACTCCTATCAGTGGATCCAGGACGGGAAGGTCGTCGAGAGCGGGTCGTCGCGGATGCCGTCGGGCAGCCGCAGCGACTACGTGGCCGCCAGGAGGATGCGGCCGCGGGACGGCAGGCACCGGGTCACGTTCAGGATCACCTCGCCGGTCGCCAGGACCGAGTCCGTCACGTTCGCCATGTGCCGGCCGTGACCGTCACGTTCGCCATGTGCCGGCCGTGACCGTCAGCGGGGCTCACGGGCCGAGAGCTCGGTGAGCGCCTGGCCGGCGCGGGCCAGCCAGTCGGCGATGACCTCCAGCTCGGCCTCCGAATAGCGGTCGTGCAGGGTGAGCATGACGTCGCGGATGCCGAGCGCGGCGCCGTCGGCGGGGATGTCACCGGACGGCTCCGCGAGGCGGACGATCACCTTGCGCCGGTCGTCGGGGTGCCGGTCGCGGATCACCAGGCCACGGGCTTCCAGCCGGTCGATCAGGACCGTGACCGAGCCGGTGGCCAGCTTCATGGACTGGGAGATCTCGCCGGGCGTCATCGGCCCCTCGATCCGCAGCAGCGCGTAGCACTGGAAGTCGCTGGGATTGAGATCGACGCCGACGGACATCGCGTGCAGCAACCGGATGAGCCCGGTCGCCAGCCGCTGCCCGTCCCGCTGGATCGCCAGGTAGAGGGTCTCCCGGGACCTCCCCGGCGCGCTGTCCATCGTTCTCCTCACGGCTGTTCGTGGTGCACGTGATTGTAGGGGCGACTTCGGGGTAAACGCCCACTTCGCGTTTGGCGCAGGCCCTCGTGCGACAATGTATCTTGTTTTTCGAGATACTCGAATATCTAGACACACTGGAAGGGCCAGGATGACGACCGACAACGCGGCGCGAACGCGATCCACGCCGCCACAGCAGGGACGGCGCAGCGGCAGAGTCTGGTACGGCACCGCCGTGCTCATCGCGCTGGTCTGGCTCGCCGCGGCCGGTCCCCTCGGCAGCTTCATGGGCGCGCTGACGGACGTGCAGACCAACGACTCCTCGGCGTTCCTGCCGATCGGGGCGGAGTCCAGCGAGGTGCAGGAGGCCCAGGAGGCCTTCAAGGACAGCGGCGCCATCCCGGCGATCGTCGTCTACTCCGCCACCGAGCCGATCGCCCGCGACGGCCTCGCCGCGATCGCCAAGGACGCCGAGCGGATCGGCGCGCGGCCCTGGGTCGAGGGTGCCGTCGCCGGCCCCATCCCCGGCACCGAGGACCAGCGCGTCGCCCAGCTCATCGTCCCGGTGGGCGAGCAGGCCGACGTGCGCGCCGCCGTCGACGAGCTGCGGGGGCTGCTGGCCGACAGCGAGCTGCCGGACGCCACGGTGCAGGTGGCCGGCCCCGCCGCGCTCTCCAGCGACCTCGGCGCCGCCTTCGGCGGGATCGACGGGGCGCTCCTCGGCGTCGCGCTCGGCGCCGTCCTGATCATCCTCATCGCGGTCTACCGCTCGCCGCTGCTGCCCTTCGTCGTCATCATGGCCGCGATGCTGGCCCTCGTGCTGGCCGCCGCCGTCGTCTACCTGATGGCCGACGCCGGCTGGATCCAGCTGAACGGGCAGAGCCAGGGCATTCTGTTCATCCTGGTCGTGGGCGCGTGCACCGACTACGCCCTGCTGCTGGTCGCCCGCTACCGGGAGGAGCTGTACGAGCGGGAGCGGCCGATCGAGGCCATGCGGATCGCGGTGCGCGGCACCATCGAGCCGATCCTCGCCTCCGGCGGCACCGTCATCCTCGGCGTGCTGTGCCTGCTCGCCAGCGACCTGGCCTCCAACCGCGGCCTGGGACCGGTCGCCGCGCTCGGCATCGGCGCCGCGCTGATCTCCGCGCTGACCTTCCTCCCCGCGGTCCTCCTGCTGCTCGGCCGCGCCGCCTTCTGGCCGGTCAAGCCCCGCCAGACGGCCACCACCGACGTCAGCACCACCGGCGACACCGCGACCGGCATCGGCACCACCCGCGGCAGCGGGACCGTCGCCGGCACGACCGACGACGTCGTCCGGCGCAATCCGCTGTGGGGGCGGATCGCCACGGCCGTCGACCGGCGGCCCCGGGTCTACTGGGCCGCGACGATCGCCCTGCTGGCCGTGGCGGCCGCGTTCGTGCCGACGTTCCGCGCCGAGGGCACCTCGCAGCTCGACGTGTTCCGTACCGAGGTCGAGTCGGTCCAAGGCCAGCGGACGCTGGAGCGCGGCTTCGGCTCCAGCGGCTCGGCCACCCCCGCCATCATCGTCACCGACGCGGACCAGGTGGACGCGGTGACCGCCGCCGCCAAGAGCGTCCCAGGGGTGACCGAGGTGACCCCCGTCGGTGACGGCGGGACCGGCCGGCCGACGGGCGAAGCCAAGATCGTGGACGGGCGGGCACTCCTGCACGCCACCCTCTCCCAGCCTGCCGAGTCCGCCGCCGCGGTGGACATCGTCCGCGACCTGCGCGCCGCCGTGCACGCCGTCCCCGACGCCGGCGCGCTGGTCGGCGGGGCCGCCGCGATCACCCTGGACACCCTCGACACCTCATCGCGCGACCTGCGGGTGGTCATCCCGCTGGTCCTGCTGGTGGTGCTGCTCGTGCTCATCGTGCTGCTGCGGTCCCTGGTCGCTCCGCTGCTGCTCATCGCCACCACCGTGCTGTCGTTCGGCTCGGCGCTGGGCGTGGGCGCGCTGGTCTTCAACCACGTGCTCGACCTGCCCGGCGCGGATCCGGTGGTGCCGCTGTTCGCGTTCGTGTTCCTGGTCGCGCTGGGCATCGACTACAACATCTTCCTGATGACCCGCGCGCGGGAGGAGACCGTACGGCACGGCGAACGCGAGGGCATGCTGCGCGCCCTCACCCTGACGGGCGGCGTCATCACCTCGGCGGGCGTGGTCCTGGCCGCGACGTTCGCCGCCCTGGCCGTGCTGCCGCTGCTGTTCCTGCTCCAGCTCGCCTTCCTGGTGGCGTTCGGCGTGCTGCTCGACGCGCTGATCGTCCGCTCGCTGCTGGTCCCGGCGCTGGCGCTGGACCTCGGCCGGTGGATGTGGTGGCCCGGCAAGCTCGCTCGCCGCAAGCCCTGAGGATCACAGGGGCGCCTGCTCCTGGCGGAACAGGCGCCGGACACCTGCGGCCACCCAGATCGTGGCCAGCGCCGCGTAGAGAGTCAGCATCGCGGGGCCCAAGGAGTCCAGGGCCACCGCGGCGGCGATGGCCATGCCCAGCAGGCCGGTCCAGCCGTACAGGACGGCCCGCGCGCGAGGCGAGCCGGTGTGCGCGGCCTCCTGCACGGGCGTGACCAGGGCCATGACGGCCACGCCGCCGGTGCCGAGCACGTCCTGGCCGAGCGTGATCCCGAGGGCGAGCAGCGCCGCGCCCACGACCGGCAGGCCGCAGCACAGCAGGGCCACCCGCGACTCGGCCTCCTCGAACAGCAGGCGGGTGGCTTTGGCGCGGGCCAGTCGCAGCGTCGTCCACGACTCGGCGATCCACGCCGCCCAGTGCAGCAGCGCGATGAGGACGAAGACCACGATGACGGGCGGCACGGCCGGCAGCAGGAACACCAGCCACCAGCCGCCACGGAACCTGCTCTGCAACCGCGCCAGCCACCGGTAGAGCGGGTTGCGCTGCCGCAGCGCCGACACCAGCAGATCCCTGGCCTGGTCGTAGCCGGGATCGAGGCGGAGCACCTCGCGGAAGGCGTCGGCCGCCTCGCGCGGATCGCCGAAGGCCAGTGCCGCCCGGCCGTACACGAGGTGCGCGGTGGCGCTGTCCGGGTCCAGGCGTACGGCCTGCGCGGCGGCGGCCTGGGCCGGCGCGGCCTCGCCCAGCGCGACGAGGGCCAGCGCCAGCAGGCTGGCCGGCTCGGCCGCGTTCGGATCGATGGCCAGGCCACGGCGCGCCGCGTCCGCCATCTCGGGCCAGCGGCCCGCCAGCATGTGCGTACGGGACAGCAGCGTCCAGGTCGGCACGTACTCGGGCGAGAGCGCCAGCGACGCCTGGACGGCGGCCATCGCCAGATCGAGCCGGCGTTGGCGATAGTGCACGTGCCCGGCCACGTAGTGCGGGAACCAGTGGTCGGGCGCCAGGCGCACCGCCTCGTGCGCCTCGGTGACCGCGTCGGCCGTGCCGCCCTGCTCCAGGAGGGCGAGGGCCAGGAAGGAGTGCCCGGCGCTGTGCTCCGGGTTCTGCGCGAGCAGGCCGCGCAGCTCGCGCTCCGCCTCGGCCGGGCGGCGCAGCTCCAGCAGCGCGCGCGCCCGATCGATCGCGTCGGAGACGGCTACCACTTGCCCTTGCCGCCCTTGATCCAGGGCATCAGCTCGTCCCAGGCCCCGGAGTCGTTGGCGTGCATCACGTAGTTGCGCGCGGTCCCGAACCACTCGCGTACGGAGGTGGGCCGGGCGGCCTGGGCCGCGGCCAGCAGGTCGGGCGTCTCCAGCGGGATGGCGCGGCCCGCGCTGATGGACTGGTGCAGCTTGGCCTCCACCGCGCGGTCCACCACGCCCTTGAGGTCCGCGCCGACGAAGTGCTCGGTGACCCGGGCCACCGCGTCGAAGTCCATCTCCGCCAGCGGCTTGTCGCGGCAGAGGATGCGCAGGATGGCCGCACGGGCCGAGGCGTCCGGCGGCGGTACGAACACCAGCTGGTCGAACCGGCCGGGACGGCGGAACGCGACGTCGATGTACCAGGGGGCGTTCGTGGCGGCCAGCACCAGGACGCCCTCGTTGGCGTTCTGGTCCACCCCGTCGAGCTCGGCCAGGAACTGGTTGACGAGCTGCCGGTTGTGCGCCTGGCGCATGTCGGAGCGGCGGGCGGCCAGCGCGTCGACCTCGTCGAAGAACAGCACGCACGGCCGGTTGCGGCGGGCCATCTCGAAGGTGGAGCGCAGGTTGCGCTCGCTGGAGCCGATGTACATGTCGAGGATGTCGGCCAGCCCGACGTTCACGAACGACGCGCCGAGCTCGCCCGCGGCGGCCCTGGCCAGGTGCGTCTTGCCGCCGCCCGGCGGCCCGTACAGCAGCACGCCGCCACCGGCGCGCTTGCCGAACGCGGCGAACAGCTCCGGCTGCTGGACCGGCAGCAGCAGCTTGACCCGCAGCGCCTCCTTGACCGCTTCCATGCCGGCCACGTCGGCGAACGTCGTGCCCGAGCGCTCCACCTCCGCGCTCGCCCTGTCGGGCTGCGCGCCGGTCCCGTACGCCGGCGCAGGCGGCGCGGGCGTCCCGGCCGGGGGCGCGGAGGGTGTGTACGGCGAAGCCGGCGATCCCGACGGCGCCGGTGCCGCGTAGGGAGGAGCCGACGGCGCCGGTGTCGGATACGGCGAGGCCGACGGCGCCGGTGTCGTGTAGGGAGGCGCCGGTGTCGCGTACGGCGAGGCCGACGGCGCCGGTGTCGTGTAGGCGGCCGGGTGGGCGGGAGCCGACGGTGTGACCGGAGGAGCCGCCAGCTTGGTGGCCAGGGCCGCGTCGGCGACGGACGGATCGCGGGAGACCGCCTCGTGGTAGCGGTAGGCCGCGGCGGCCACGTCACCCTCGGCGAGCAGCGCCCGCGCCGCGATGACGCCCATCGGCGGCGGATAGCCGGGCGTGACCAGGAACGGCTCGAGCGCCGCCAGCGCGGCTCCGTGCGCGCTCTGCCTGACGAACGCCTCCGCCAGCCCCGTCGTGATGTTCACGTCCTTGGGGGCGAGCACCAGGGCGGCGCGGAACTCGGCCTCGGCCTCGGCCAGGTAGCCCTTGGCCAGCAGCTGGTTGGCCAGGAGCTGCCGGAGGGGGAGGTTGTCCGGAGACAGCCGGGCGGCTTCGCGGAGCGGCTGGAGGCCGGCGTCGTCGAGCACGTGTCCGGTCCTTTCTGTGGCAGGATTCGGTCGGTCTCAAACCAGGCAAGGCTATCGAAACCGGAAGCCCTCAGGTGCGGCTCGCGCTTCTGCCGAAACAGAGGGGCAGGGTAATGGCACCGCCGTGGTAGATGAAAGTGCAACGGTCGTGCTGGCATGGTCGTGGTATTCCTGCCAACCGGCGTGGCAGGATTACCAAAGGATAGGAAATCAATTTTGCCGATATGGGAGCACATATGCCGAACGCTCGGAGCGTGGGCGATCTGACCGAAAATACCGGTAAGGATCCTCGCCAGTCCGGGCCGACGGCACTGCGTATCCTGGTCGGCGCCCAACTGCGCCGCATGCGCGAATCCCAGGGCATCACCCGCGAAGCGGCGGGATACGCCATCCGGGGGTCGCACTCCAAGATCAGCCGGCTGGAGCTGGGCCGCAGCACGTTCAAGGCGCGCGACGTGGCCGACCTGCTCAGCCTCTACGGGGTGGTCGAGGAGACCGAGCGCTCGGCCCTGCTCATCCTGGCCGAGCGGGCCAACGCCGTGGGCTGGTGGCACGAGTGCCGGGACGCGGTGCCCGACTGGTTCGACACCTACCTGGGGCTGGAGCAGGACGCGGCGTTGATCCGCACCTACGCGGTGCAGTTCGTGCCCGGCCTGCTGCAGACCGAGGACTACGCCCGCGCGGTCCTCGGACGGGCCCACGAGGACGCACCCGAGAGCGTCGAGCCCCGGGTCGCCCTGCGGATGCGCCGCCAGCGGATCCTCGCGCCCCCCACCTCCCACCGGCTCTGGGTGGTGATGGACGAGTCGGTGCTGCGCCGCCGGGTCGGCGACGCCGCCGTCATGCGCGCCCAGCTCGACCACCTCCGCGAGATGGCCGCACGGCCGAACGTCACCATCCAGCTGCTCCCGCTCGACTACGGCGGCAACGTCGGCGGCGTCGGCTCCGTCACCATCCTCCGCTTCGCCGAGGCGGAGGTGAAGGACGTGGTCTACATGGAGCAGATCGCGAGCGCCCAGTACCTCACCAAGCAGTCCGACGTCGATCCGTACCAGCAGTTGATGAACGAGCTGGGCATGCACGCCCGGCCCGCGACCGACACCCCCGCGATCCTGGGCGAGATCATGACCGCGCTGTAGCCCCTACGGCTTGCGGGCCACGCCGCACAGCGCGTCGACCTCGGCCGGCGAGCCGAACGGGTCGGGGTCCGGCCGCCACAGCGGGACGGACACCACACCCGGCTCCACCGGCTCCAGCCCGTCGAAGAAGGCGCTGAACTCGGCGCGGCTGCGCAGGGTGTAGGGCGCGGGCGCGCCGGCCCCCTCGTTGAAGTCCTCCTGGGCCTCCTCCAGAGCCTCACCGGTGACCACGTTGACGCCGTCCCACATGGCCAGGTAGCTGCCGGAAGGCAGCGCGTCCACCAGCCTCCCGACGATCGCGTACGGCTCGTCGCCGTCTCTCAGGTATCCCGCGATGCCCATCAGCATCAGCGCGACCGGCCGGTCGAAGTCCAGCGTCTTGGCCGCCGCGGCGAGAATCGCGTCGGGGTCGCGCAGGTCGGCCTCGATGTAGTCGGTGGCGCCCTCGGGGGTGCCGATGAGCAGCGCGCGGGCGTGCGTCAGCACCAGGGGGTCGTTGTCCACGTAGACCACCCGCGAGTCCGGGGCCACCCGCTGGGCGAGATCGTGGGTGTTGTCCACGGTGGGCAGTCCCGTACCGATGTCGAGGAACTGACGGATCCCCGCCTCGGCGGCGAGATGGCGCACGACGCGGGCGAGCAGGTGCCGGGACAGGCGGGCGATGTTCACGATGTCCGGGAACGCCTGGCTGAACTCGTCGCCCGCCGCGCGATCGACGGGGTAGTGGTCCTTGCCGCCGAGCCAGTAGTTCCACATCCGCGCCGAGTGCGGCACGGAGGTGTCGATGATGGGGGAAAGCGCCGGGTCGGGAATGCCTGATTCCTCTGTCACGAGAGCTTCTCCTGTTATGTCGCATCCGCCGTGATCAACCCAGTGTCGTGGCATTCTGCTGACCTGTCAGCCGACCTCGCGCCATCTACCGACTTTTAACGAAAAATACGGCAAAAGGGTGATGCTGCTCCGCGGTACGGGATGGTGTGAAAGGCGCCGGGGGCGGACATGACGCCGCCCCGCCCGGCAGCGCCGGGCGGGGAGGGGCGGCCGGGTGGTCAGGGGCGGGCGGCGGAGCCCGGCTGGCCGGTGAGGGCGAAGAACTCGGCGCGGGAGCGGGCGTCGTCGCGCAGCGTGCCGAGCAGGGTCGAGGTGACCGTCATCGCGCCGGGCGCCTGGACGCCGCGCAGGGTCATGCAACTGTGGTCCGCCTCGATGACCACGCCGACGCCCCTAGGCGCCAGCCGGTCCTGGAGCGAGTCGGCGACCTGCTTGGTGAGGCGCTCCTGCACCTGAGGGCGGCGGGCGAAGTGCTCCACGATCCTGGCCAGCTTCGACAGGCCCACGATCCGCTCGCCCGGCAGGTAGCCGACGTGCGCCACGCCGGTGAAGGGCAGCAGGTGGTGCTCGCAGATCGAGCGGACGGGGATCGAGCGGACCAGGACGAGCTCGTCGTAACCCTCGTCGTTGGGGAAGGTCGTCAGCTCGAAAGGTCGTGGGGTGAGCATCTCGGCGTAGGCGTGGGCCATCCGGCGAGGCGTGTCACGCAGACTCTCCGCGTCGGTGTCGATGCCCAGGGCGGCCAGGAACCGCTCGGCCGCGAGCTCGGCCGCGGCCAGGTCCATCCCCTGGGCGGGGGCATGTCGGGGTGATGCGAGGGAACGGATGGCTCCCACCTCCAATTTAGCCAATAGTTGTTAGTTATATCCGGATCCGGGCGCGATGACTAGCTATTTTGTCAACCGGCATGGGTGTTAAATGGAGGGGAGCCGTCCGCGACCCGACAGGAGCCCAACCATGACATTCGTGATCGCCGGTGGCGGCCTGGCCGCCGCCAAGGCCGCTGAGGCCCTGCGTGAGCAGGGTTACGACGGGCGGCTCGTGCTGATCGGCGACGAGCCCCACCTGCCCTACGAGCGCCCGCCGCTGTCCAAGGACTACCTCCAGGGCGGCTCGGAGCGGGACAAGATCTTCGTCCACGACGCCGCCTGGTACGACGCCCACGACATCGACCTGCGCCAGGGCACCACGGTGATCGGCATCGACCGTGCCGAGCGCAGGCTCTCCCTGTCCCGGGGCGAGCGCCTCGGCTACGACAAGCTGCTGCTGGCCACCGGCGCCAGGCCGCGCCGCCTGCCCCTGCCGGGCGCGGACCTCGACGGCGTCCTCTACCTGCGCACCGTGGACGACTGCGAGCGCCTGCGCGCCACCCTGGCCACCGTCTCCCGCGTGGTGATCATCGGCGCCGGCTGGATCGGCCTGGAGGTGGCCGCCGCGGCCCGCGCCGCCGGCGTGGCGGTGAGCGTGCTGGAGGCCGAGCGGCAGCCGCTGCTGCGCGCCCTCGGCGCCCAGGTCGCCTCCGTCTTCGCCGGGCTGCACCGCGAGCACGACGTCGACCTGCGGCTCGGCGTCCGGGTCAGCGAGATCACCGGCGCCCGCGGCAAGGCCGACGGGGTCCGCCTGGCGGACGGCACGCACCTGCCCGCGGACGTCGTCATCGTCGGCATCGGCGCCGTCCCCAACACCGGCCTGGCGGTCGAGGCCGGTCTGGAGGTGGACGACGGGATCGTGGTGGACGCGGCCCTGCGCACCTCGGACCCGGACATCTTCGCCGTCGGCGACGTCGCCAGCGCCCACCACCCGGTGCTGGGCAGTCGCATCCGCGTCGAGCACTGGGCCAACGCGCTCAACCAGCCCGCCGTCGCCGCCAGCTCGATGCTCGGGCAGGAGGCCGCCTACGACAAGCTGCCCTACTTCTTTACCGACCAGTACGACCTCGGGATGGAGTACATCGGCCTCGCCGTCCCCGGGCACAACGACGACGTGGTCGTCCGGGGCGATCTCGGCGCCCGCGAGTTCATCGCGTTCTGGCTCGACGGCGACAGGGTCACGGCCGGCATGAACGTCAACATCTGGGACGTCACCGACCAGGTCGAGGCGCTGATCCGCGCCGCCCGCCCCGTCGACCGGGCCAAACTCGCCGACCCCACAGTCCCGCTGGACCAGGTCTGACCCGCCCACAGGGCCGGCTCTCACCGACGGCCACGTACTCACCCGCGCGCGGCGGCGCGGTGGCGCGGGCGTGCGCCCAGGCCGCCGCGCGATCGGGTCGGCCGTGAGCTCCCCCTCGTCGGACTCCTCCAGGCACAGCCACGCGCTGAAGGCCACCGGCTCGTTGAGCGCTGGACGGGCAGCGAAATGGACCGGAGACCTCAGAAATTCATGAGGTCAGGGGCGGCGTCCTCTTCGCGCGGATGCGGGTAGTCCGGCGACCGGTGCTGGAAGGAGAGGATGGCGGGGTTCTGGACCACGCCGTCGCGGATCTCGATGGACTTGTTGATGGTGTCGGCCTCGTCCCACGCCTTGCGGCCGTCGAGCACCGTCCGCAGGTGGGGGAGCAGCGCCTCGCTGATCTCCCAGGTGGCGGAGTTCCACAGATACGACGGGCTGTGGTCGACGGCGTAGTAGTGGACGTTGTCCCCCACCTCGAACATCGGCTCGGTGAATGGCGTGGGCCGCGCCCAGCTGAAGCCCATCCCCTCGTCGCAGGACACGTCGACGATGAGGGTGCCAGGGGCGAAGGCGGCCAGATCCTCCTCGGTGACGAACACCAGCGGATGATCGGTGTCCTGCAGCACGCAGTTGACCACGATGTCGTGGTCGGCGATGAAGGCGGCCATCGGCACCCGGCCCGCGTCGGTGAGCGCGTAACTGCGGTTGGGGTCGTCGGCCTCGTGCTCGAAGCTGACGATGCGCGCGGAGTGGATCGGGGAGGCCACCGCGGCGACGTCGCGGAAGGTGAGCAGATCGACGTCGTTCACGCCGTGGGCGCTGAGGGCCGTCACCGCGCCTCGGCCGGTCGCCCCGAAGCCGATGACGACCGCCCGCAGCCGCCGGCCGTAGTCGCCCGTCGTTCCGGTGAGCGCCAGCGCGTGCAGCACCGAGCTGTAGCCGGCCAGCTCGTTGTTCTTGTGAAAGACGTGCAGGTTGAAGGTGCCGTCACTCTTCCAGTGGTTCATCGCCTCGAAGGCGATCAGTGTGAGCCGGCGGTCGATCGCGAGCTGCGTCACCCGCTCGTCCTGGACGCAGTGCGGCCACCCCCACAGGACCTGCCCCTCCCGGAGCTCCCGCAGGTCCTCGGTCAGCGGCTTGGGGAGCAGGATGACGTCGCACCGCGCCACGAGTTCCTCGCGTGGCAGCAGCCCGGCGACGAGGGACGCCAGTTGCTCGTCCGAGACGCCGAACCGCTCGCCGTAGCCGCGTTGGAGGTAGGTGCGCGCGCGCAGGTCCGCGTCGATCCGCTCAACGTGCAGCGGGTGAATGGCGAGCCGGTGCTCGTTCTCCTTGCGTGACTTCGACACGACTCCGAGAGTGAGCTGATCCATGAATGGCTCCCTTAATAGACCCTATGTTTAGCACAAGGGATGTAAAGGGAGTCTTGGACGGGCCGTCCGCGTGGTGCACGCGGACGGCCGCCGTCACTTGCCGAAACCGGCGGTCAGACCGCTGAGCAGCTGACGCCTGCCGACCATGTACATGACCAGGATGGGCAGCGTGGTGAGCAGGACCGAGGCGAGCACGGCCGGCACGTTCACGCTGTACTGGCCCTGGAAGGCCGCCAGAGCGAGCGGCAGGGTCCGCTTGTCCGGACTCTGCGTGAGGATCAGCGGCAGCAGGAAGCCGTTCCAGATCGTCAGCCCGTTGTAGATCGCCACCGTGACCACGGCGGGCCGGGTGAGCGGGAACGCCAGCCGCCACAGGGTTCCCCACTCGGTGGCGCCGTCCAGCCGCATCGACTCGAACAACTCCTTGGGGATGTCCCGGATGAAGTTCGACAGCACCAGCACGGACAGCGGGATCGCGAAGGCGATCGACGGCAAGATCATCCCCAGCAGGGAGTCGTACAGGTTCAGCCGGATGATGATCAGGTAGACCGGGATGATCGTCGCCTGCAGAGGGATGGCCAGGCCCATGAGGAAGAGCGAGTTGACCGACTTCAGGAACCGCCCTCTGCCGCCCCGGATGATCGCGAAGGCCGCCATGAAGGAGATGGCGACCGCGGGGACGACCGCGCCGAGGGTGACGATGATGCTGTTGACGAAGTACAGCGGGAAGTCCGACTCGATGACCATGACGTAGTTGGCCAAGGTCGGCTCGGTCGGCGGCACCAGCGGGTTGGTCGCGTAGTAGTTGCTCTGCGACTTGAAGCTGGTGATGACGATCCAGTAGATCGGCACGACGACGATCAGCAGCCAGATCCACCCGGCCGCACCGCCGAGCCAGTTCTTGTTGCTGGTCGGCCGGACGTTGCTGCGGCGGCGTCGATGTTGTCTGGGAGCGCTCTCTCTGGGGCGCGTCGCTACGGGCGTCCCCATATCAGGCACCTTCCAACTGGCTGTCACTGTTGTTACCGCCACCGATTCGGCGCAGCAGCATCGCCAAAAGCAGGCCGACCACGACGAGGATGACGGCGATCACGCTGGCGGGGCCCATGAGGTTGGCCTGGAAGCCGCGCTTGTACATGTCCAGCGCGAGCACCCGGGTCGCGTCGCCCGGTCCGCCCGCGGTCATCACGTAGATCAGGTCGAAGAAGGTCAGCGACCCGACGACCATGAGCGTGGACGAGGTGATGATCGTGTACTTCAGCTGTGGCAGCGTGATGCTCCAGAACATGCGCACCCGGCCCGCGCCGTCCAGCTCCGCGGCCTCGTACATCGAGCGCGGGATCTGACGTACGCCACCCTGGTAGAGCAGTGAGTGGAACGGGATGAACTGCCAGGACACCACGAAGATCACCACGCCGAGGGCCAGGGTCGGCTCGCCGAGCCAGTCCTGGATCAGGATGTCGATCCCCAGGCCCGCGCCGAGCCCGAAGTTCGGGTCGAGCAGCGCCTTGTAGGTGATCGCGATGGCGGCCGAGCTGAGCAGCAGGGGGATGAAGTAGACCACCGCGAGCACCGCGCGGTAGCGCTGCCGACCGGCCAGGAACACCCCGAGCAGGATGCTGAGCGGCGTCTGGAAGGCCCACGACAGGGCCATCACCAGGAACGTCACCCAGAGCGAGTGCATGAGTCCCGGGTTGTCGAGGACGGCGTGCCAGCTGTCGAGTCCCGTCAGCCGGATCTCGCCGAGGCCGTCCCATGTGGTGAAGCTGAGCCACAGGACCCCGACCAGCGGGACCACGGCGAAGGCGAGGAAGAACGCCAGCGCCGGCAGGGCCAGCCAACCGAGCGAGCCGCCACGGCCCTTCTTTCTGGGGGCCGTGGCGGATGTCACGAACGTGCTCACTTGCCGATGACCGCGTTCATGTTCGTGGCGAACTCCTGCGGTGTGATCGACAGCTGGAACAGCTTGGAGATGTTGTCCAGCAGGACCTCGGCGGCGGTCGGGCTGAGGGCCTGGTCCCAGGACTGGGCGAACGCCTTGGCGTTGACCGCGGTGTTGTAGACGAAGCCCAGGAAGTCCTTGTCCTCAGAGGTGGCGAACTCCTTGTCGGCGCCCTTGATGACCGGCACCGCGCCGGTCGCGACCCACTCCTTGGCCGACGTCTCGCTCACCAGCTCGGAGGCGAAGAACTTCTTGGCGATCTCCTTCTCCTCGGGGGTGGCCTTGGAGGAGATCGACATGTACTGGCCGGGGTTGCCGACGGTGTTGGAGGGGTCGCCCTTGCCACCCTCGATCGGCGGGAAGTTCATGTAGCCGAGGTGGCCACCGGAGACGAAGTCGCCGCCGTCGGCCTTCATGCTGCCGTAGCACCATCCGCCGTGCAGCATCATGGCGGCCTTGCCGGTGTAGAGCAGCGCCTGGTCGGCGTTGGAGTCGGCGGTGATCGAGGAGAAGCCCTTGATGAACCCGTCGGCCTTGATCAGCTCCTGCATCTTGGTCAGGGCGTCGATGGCGATCGGGTTGCTCCAGGCGTCCTTCTGCTCGTCGAACACGGCCTGGAACACCTCGGGGCCGCCGAGGCGGTCGAAGAGGAACTCCAGCCACATCATGTTCGTCCAGCGGGACTGCCCGCCGAGGGAGAAGGGTGCGATGCCCGCGGCGTTGAACTTGGGCACCAGGGCCATGATGTCGGCCCAGCTCTCCGGCGGCTTGGCGTTGATCTTCTCGAAGGCCCGCTTGTCGTAGTAGAGGACGATGGGCTGCATCGTCTCGCACGGCATCGCGTAGATCTTGCCGTCGATGGTGGCGGCGCCGAAGGAGGAGGGGAACAGCTTGTCCTTGACCGCCGCGTTCTCCTCGAACCACGACGTGAGGTCCTCGACCTGGCCGGCCTGCACGTAGCTGCGCAGACCGCCGCCGCCCCAGCCCCAGATGAGCGTGGGGGCCTGGCCGGCGCCGATCGCCGTCTTGATCTTGGTCTTGAAGGCGTCGTTCGCGAAGGTCGTCCCCTTGAGGGTGCCGGAGGGGTTGGCCTTGTTGAACCGCTCCATCGCCCTGGTGCGGACGCCTTCCTGCGGCTGGACCGACAGGTACCAGTAGGTGGCGGTGGCGGCACCGGCGGCGCCGCCGCTGCTGCTCGCTTCGGCGCCGGGCCTGCTCGGGCCTGAAGTGCCGCACGCGGCGAGCGCGGCTCCCAGAGGCAGACCCATGGAAAGGGCAAGGAAATTGCGACGAGATGTTGTCCTGGGCTCCACGCTGATCTCCGTACTTCGTATGCCGGGGGCTTCGCCGCGGCTCGCTGATCTACGAACGGGCCGGCGGTGGATCAGCACCCCCCGATGCCGCTCGTCCACTCCTCAGTGAGCCGGCTATTGAAACATTTACGAAACAGACTGTGGCACGCCAATCTAAGTATCGGCAATTGGTGTGTCAAGACTCCTGCCCAGGGTCTCGAACAGGTCTCGGGAAAACCACGTGTATGGTACTTCCGCCAGGGGGTTGTCCCGGCGATATGGTGTCGAGAGGTTCCCGCCCCGGGTTGCTCACGGCGCCGAAATGTTTCGAAACCCGCGGTGAGAACCATGCCCAAAGGAGAGCAGCAGATGACCGCTCTAGACGCGACCACGCCGGCAGGCCGGGCGCTTCGCCCGTGGCAGGACCCTACTCTTCCTGTTGCCGCCCGGGTCGATGCTCTCCTTGCGGAGATGACCCTTGAGGAAAAGGTGGGCCAGCTCGGCAGCCGTTGGGTCGGCAACGCGATGCGTGCCCAAGAGGACAAACCCGAGCCCGCCATTGATCCCGGCGCCGGCGGCACGCAGAACGTCGCGCCGATGCAGGACGTGTTCGCGGCCTCCCAGGCGGTCCCTTTCGAAGAAGCGGTGCGCGACGGGCTCGGCCATTTGACCCGGGTGTTCGGCAGCGGGCCGGTGAGCGCGCAGGAAGGCGCCGCGGAGGTGGTCAGGCTGCAGCGCACGATCGTGGAGCGCTCCCGGCTGGGCGTCCCCGCGATCGTGCACGAGGAGTGCCTCACCGGCTTCACCGCCTACCGGGCGACCGTCTATCCCGCGGCCATCGCCTGGGGCGCGACGTTCGACCCCGACCTGGTCGAGCGGATGGCCGCCGCGATCGGGCGCGACATGCGCGCCGTGGGCGCGCACCAAGGTCTGTCCCCGGTGCTCGACGTGGTGCGCGACTACCGCTGGGGCCGGGTCGAGGAGACGATGGGGGAGGACCCGCACCTCGTCTCGACGCTCGGCGCCGCCTACGTCCGTGGCCTGGAGAAGGCCGGGATCATCGCCACGCTCAAGCACTTCGCCGGCTACTCCGCCTCGCGGGCGGCCCGCAACCACGGCCCCGTCTCGATGGGCCGCCGCGAGCTGATGGACATGATCCTGCCGCCGTTCGAGGCGGCCATCACGCACGGCGGCGCGCGCTCGGTGATGAACTCCTACTCCGACGTCGACGGCGTCCCCGCCGTGGCCGACTCCTGGCTGCTCACCGACCTGCTGCGCGATGAGTGGGGGTTCACCGGGACCGTCGTCTCCGACTACTGGTCGGTCCCGTTCCTCGCCTCGATGCACCAGGTCGCCGCCGACGTCGCCGAGGCCGGCGCCCTGTCGCTCGCCGCGGGCCTCGACGTGGAGCTGCCCGACACCATCGGTTTCGGCGAGGGCCTGGTCGAGCGGGTGCGCCGGGGTGAGCTGCCCGAGTCCCTGGTGGACCGGGCGGCGCGCCGCCTGCTCACCCAGAAGGTCGAGCTCGGCCTGCTCGACCCGGACTGGACGCCGGAAGGCTCGGTGACCGGGGCCGCCACCGTGGACCTGGACTCGCGGGCCAACCGCGAGCTCGCCCTGGAGATGGCCGAGCGCTCCGTCATCCTGCTCGACGCCGGCAGCACGCTGCCCCTGCTCGGCGAGGGCCGCTCCGCCCCGGGCCGGATCGCCGTCGTCGGCCCCTGCGCGGACGACCCGCACACCTTCATGGGCTGCTACGCCTTCCCCAACCACGTGCTGCCCCGCCATCCCGAGCTCGGGATGGGCATCGAGGCGCCCAGCGTCCTCGACGCGCTGCGCACGGAGCTGCCGGACAGCGCCATCGTGCACGAGCGCGGCTGCGACGTGCGCGACGGGGACCGCTCCGGCTTCGCCGCCGCGGTGGCCGCCGCGCGGGAGTCGGACCTGTGCGTCGCCGTCGTCGGCGACCGGGCCGGCATGTTCGGGCTGGGCACCTCGGGCGAGGGCTGCGACGCCGACGACCTGCGCCTGCCCGGCGTGCAGGCGGACCTGCTCGCCGAGCTCGCCGCCACCGGCACGCCCGTCGTCGTGGTGGTCGTCTCCGGCCGTCCGTACGCCCTGGGCGAGGTGCATGCCGAGGCCGCCGCGCTGGTCCAGGCGTTCATGCCCGGCGAGGAAGGCGGGGCGGCGATCGCCGGCGTCCTGTCCGGCCGCGTCCAGCCGGTGGGCAAGCTGCCCGTACAGATCCCTCAGGGGCCGGGCGGGCAGCCGGGCACCTACCTGCAGCCGCCGTTGGGCGCCAATAGCAAGGGCATCAGCAACCTCGACCCGACCCCGCTGTTCCCGTTCGGCCACGGCACCTCCTACACCACGTTCGAGGTCGACGACCTGCGGATCAGCGACACCGAGGTGTCCACCGACGGCGAGTTCACCGCCTCCGTACGGGTCCGCAACACCGGCGGGCGGGCCGGTGAGGAGGTCGTGCAGCTCTACCTGCACGACGTCCTCGCCCAGGTGACCCGGCCGGTCAAGCAGCTGACCGGGTTCGCGCGGGTCCGGCTGGCGCCGGGGGAGAGCGCCGACGTACGCTTCCACGTGCACACGGACCGGACCGCCTTCACCGGGCGGGACCTGCGGCGGATCGTCGAGCCTGGGGACGTCGAGGTGCTCGTCGGCACCTCGGCGGGCGACCTGCCGTGCCAGGGGGTCGTACGGCTGACCGGCCCGACGCGCGCCGTCGGGCACGACCGGCGGCTCATCACCCCGGTGGACGTGAGCCCGGCCGCGGCGGCCGGGCGACAGGAGGGCGCAGATGCCGGTCAGTCCTAGGCGCGCCACACTGGCGACCGTCGCCGCATCGGCCGGGGTGTCGGTCGCGACGGTCTCCAAGGTGCTCAACGGCCGCAGCGACGTGGCGCCGGCGACCCGCTCGCTGGTGCAGTCGCTGCTGCAGCGGCACGACTATGTCGCGCCGTCGCCGCGACGCGCGAAGGCCATGACCCTGTCCACGGTCGAGGTGCAGTTCGACGTGGATCTCAACGCCTACTCCACCGAGATCATCCAGGGCGCGGTGGAGGCCGGGGCCGAGGTCGGCGTCGGGGTCGTGGTGAGCATCCGCCGGGACTCGGACCGTACCGCCGCCTGGGCCCGTGATCTGATGGCCGCGGGCCGCAAGGCGCTGATCGCGGTGACCAGCGAGCTGACCTCGGGGCAGTTGTCGGCGGTGTCGCGGGCGCACCTGCCGCTGGTGGTGATCGACCCGCTGAACCTGCCGCGGGCCCGGATGACCAGCGTCGGATCGACCAACTTCGCGGGTGGCCTGGCCGCCACCCAGCATCTGCTCTCCCTCGGCCACCGCCGCATCGCCTATATCGGCGGTCCGGCGACGGCCGCGTGCAACCAGGCGCGGCTGCACGGCTACCGGGCCGCCATGGAGGCCGAGGGGGTGCCGGTGCTGCCCGACTATGTGCAGACAGGACACTTTCGGTACACGTACGGGGTGGCGGCCGCCGCTACCCTGCTCGACCTGCCGGAGGCGCCGACCGCGATCTTCGCGGGCAGTGACGAGACCGCGCTCGGCGTCATGGAGGCCGCCCGGGGACGTGGCCTGCGCATTCCCGAGGACCTGAGCATCGTGGGCTTCGACGACACCCAGCTCGCCCCGCGGGCCTCCCCGCCGCTGACCACGGTCCGTCAGCCGCTGCGGGAGATGGGCAAGGTCGCCCTGCGTACGGCGCTGCGGCTGGCCGCCACCGAGAAGATCGACTCTCACCACGTCGAGCTCGCCACCGAGCTGATCGTCCGCGGCTCGACCGCCCCCGCCGCCCCCGACGCCTGAGCCCCTGACGTCCCGCCCGCCTGAGCCCTTGCCGTCCCGCCCGCCTGAGCCGTCGCCGCGTTTGGGCTGTCGCCGGTCCCCGCGCCGCCCGGAGCGCCCGGAGGGCGTCATCGGTGAGCGGTCCGGATGGTGCGGTGAGCTGCCTTGCCTGGAGTCCCAGCCAGGACTATAACTAATGCTTTGAAGGCACTGGAGGCATTAGAAATGAACATTCCCGAGGTACGGCACGCGTTCGTGGACGTCGACGGAGTGCGGGTCTTCTACCGGGAGGCGGGCCCGGCCGACGCGCTGCCGGTGTTGCTGCTGCACGGCTTCCCGTCGGGCTCACATCAGTACAGGCGGCTGATGGACGCGCTCGGCGACCGGCACCGGCTGATCGCCCCCGACTATCCGGGCTTCGGGCACACCGAGACGCCCGAGGGGTTCACGTACACCTTCGACCGGCTGGCCGACGTGGTCGAGGGCTTCGTCGAGCGGCTCGGGCTGACCCGCTTCGTGCTGTACGCCTTCGACTTCGGCGGGCCGGTCGGCTTCCGGCTGGCCACCCGGCACCCCGAGTGGATCGCCGGCCTCATCGTGCAGAACGCCAACGCCTACGAAGAGGGCCTGTCCGACCTGGCCAGGCAGCTGATCCCGCATCCCACGGAGGAGCTGTTCTCGCTGCCGGTGACCCGCGGCCAGTACGAAGGCGGAGTGGCCGACGCCGCGCTGATCGCGCCCGACGGCTGGACCCTGGACCAGCACTTCCTCGACCTGCCCGGCCGCAAGCAGGCCCAGCTGGCGTTGGCCGAGAACTACGGCGCCAACGTCGAGCTCTACCCGGTCTGGCAGGCGTGGCTGCGCGAGCACCGGCCCAGGACCCTGATCGTCTGGGGCCGGGGCGACGCCTTCTTCCCCGAGCCGGGGGCCCACGCCTACCTGCGTGATCTGCCGGACGCCGAGCTGCACGTGCTCGACACCGGCCACTTCGCCCTGGAGGACAAGCTCCCCGAGATCGCCCCCCTCATCGACCGCTTCCTCCGGGACGATTGACGACGGCGTCCTCGGTCCGGTCGCGGTGTCACTCCGAGCCGAGGCTCCAGGCGTGCAGTGCCTGCTGTTCGTCGGCGCCCACGATGACCGGCAGGCCGCCGAGCTCGCTCAGGGCCAAGGCGCGGATCTCGCCGCCGGCGTCGGGGCCGAGGACGCCGACGATGTCGCCGTCGTCCAGGTCCCAGACCCGGACGATGACGTCGCCGCCGAACGGGGTGTGCGCGACGGCCGCGATGGGCTGGTCGCCGATCTGGCCCGCGACCAGGGCGGAGGTGCCTCGGTCGTCGGGGCTCTGGCCGCTGAAGGTCCACTTCTTGCGGCGCTTGCCGGTGGCCAGGTCGTACACGCGCAGGGTGGCGTCGAGGTGGGTGGAGACCAGGACGTCCTTGCCCTTGGCCCGGCCGCAGGCCAACCGCTCGATGCCGCCGACCTCGCCGGTGTGGAAGGAGCGCATGAGCTTGCCGGTCGACAGCCGCCACACCCGGACCCGGTTGCCGCCGGAGCCGGTGACCAGCACGTCCTGTTCGCCGAGCCTGCCGAAGGTCAGGCCGTGGATGCCCTGGAAGTGGTCCTTGATCGTGGCGCCGATCTGCTTGCCGGTGGCGATGTCCCAGAGCCGTACGACGCTGTACAGGTCGGTCAGACCGTCGTACTTCTGCGTGACCGCGACCGCCTTTCCGCCGGCGACCGTGACGGCGAGGACGGGGTCGCCGGCCCGGTGCGTGCCCAGGCTCTCGCCTGTCACGGTCCACAGCCGCATTCTGCCGTCGGAGTGACCGGAGGCGACCACCGTCTTCCCGTCGAGCTCGCCGGTCGCCACCGAGGTCACCGCCGCGCCGCCGTCGCCCAGCCGGGTGACCTCCGTCGCGCCCAGCTCCCAGGCGAGCACCACGCCCTTCTTC
This sequence comes from Nonomuraea glycinis, assembly GCF_035920485.1. GTDB lineage: Bacteria > Actinomycetota > Actinomycetes > Streptosporangiales > Streptosporangiaceae > Nonomuraea > Nonomuraea glycinis. The sequence goes on along the minus strand of NZ_CP109166.1, from coordinate 2,360,401 downwards.
GTCCCGCAGCCGACGGTGCCGCCCGTGGCGGCCAGCGCCGTCGCCTGGCTGCCTCCGGGCAGGGAGACGGGCTCCTTGACCGCCGTGCCGAAGGGCTCGGCCGTGGGCGTGGCCGTCGGCGTAGCGGCGGTCGTGGTCACGGCGGAGGCCGTCGGAGTGCCGGGCTGCTGTACGCCGCCGCGCGGCTGAAGCTCCTTACCGTCCGCCCCGGGGGTGCCGCCGGCCGGCCGGAAGACAGCGAAAGCGGAGACCGCCATCGCGGCGGTGGCCGCGACGCCCCCGCTGATCAGAGCCCGGCGACTGACCGGCCTGGCCCGCCTGGGCGGCGCGGTCGTAACCTCCGGCAGAGGTACGGACGCGGGCCCCGACGGCGCCCCCGGCTGCCGACCCCCCTGAGGCTGACCCATGGGCCCCGGCTGCCGGCCGGTGTGAGACCGCCCCATCGGGCCTGACTGCCGGCCGGGTTGGGGATGGGTCGGTGGGGGTTGATCGGGGTGGAGTTGGATCGGTGTTCCTGGCTGTTGTCTGATCAGCCGTTGTAAGAGGTCGGCCGTGTTCGGGCGGGCCGCCGGGTCCTTGGCCAGGCATGCCTGGATGGGCTCCAGCAGGTGCGGCGGCACGCCGGTGAGGTCGGGGGAGCCGCTCAGCACGGCGTGCACGACGGCGGGCACCCTCTCGGCCGCGAAGGCGGGCCGTCCGGTGGCGGCGAACACCATCGTGCCCGCCCAGCTGAAAAGGTCGGACTCGGGCCCGATCCGCTCGCCCCTGAACTGCTCGGGCGACATGTAGGTAGGGGTGCCGACCGGCCCCGAGGCGCGCGTGGTGGCGTCGAGCGCCTTGGCGATCCCGAAGTCGATGACGATCGGGCCTTCCGGGCCGATCAGCACATTGCCCGGCTTGAAGTCGCGGTGCACGATCCCGGCCTGGTGGATGGCGGCCAGCGCGGTCAGGGTGGAGATCGCGAGCCGGTCCAGCCCGCCCCCGGTCCGCGGCCCCGAGGTCCGGACGAGCGCCTGCAGGGTCTCGCCGGCGACGTACTCACTCACGATGTACGGCCGGTCGCCCAGCATGCCGACGTCCAGCACGGCCGCCGTGCAGAAGGCGGCCACCCGGCGCGCCGCCTCGACCTCGCGCATGAAGCCCTTGGCGACGTCGTCGTCGTGGCTCAGGTGGCTGTGCAGCAGCTTGATGGCCACGTCGCGGCCGTTCTCGCCGGCCCCCAGGTAGACCACGCCCTGCCCGCCGGAGCCGAGCACACCGGTGAGGCGATAACCGTTGATCCGCTCGGGATCGCCGGGCCCAAGTGGGCGTACATCCGGCATCCCACGTCCTTTCTCGGATCTCTCAGCACTTCACACGATAAGGGGCGCGCGTCGGCTCCGGAAGGGGAGCCTCGCGCGCCCGCGAGCCGGGCGAAGGCCCTTGACAGGCTCGGACGGGGGAGTTAGCGTCCTCGAAACCCGGAATTAACGTTCACGTGAACGTTAATGCTGGAGACGGAAATCGTCTAGAAGAAGGAGCCAACTGAGCGTGGAGACCACCCATGTTCCGGCTGACGACCTTCGCCGCGCACTGATCGCGGCGGATCCGAGACTTTCCAAGTTCAACCCGTTGCCCCGGATTCTCGCCTACGACGAGTTCAACACCGGAACACACGGCTGGTGCGAACTCATCGGAAATCACGACGGCCACGGGAACCTCGACACCGTGGACGTCCACATGCGCGACTTCCGGCCGCCGCAGCTCAGCGCGTGCGACTTCTTCGACATCGGCACCCACGGCGCGATGAGCGGCAACTACGCGCTCAAGATCGCCACCCGGCCGGTGACCGGGCACACCGCCGTCGCGATCCGCCGGCTGACCATGGCCCAGCGCGGGGTCATCCAGTTCGAGACCTACTTCACGTACAAGGGCGAGGCCGCGACCGAGGAGTCGTCGCTCGGCAACAGCTTCGGCGACGTGGAGTGGGACGGCAACCTGCACCCGTCGGAGGCCCAGTTCGGCGCGTTCACCGTGGCCACGGACCTGTGCGACGGCGACGGCATCCGCTATCACTGCGTCGCCCGCTACCAGAACACCGACCTGGACAACAAGTTCACCCGGCGCTGGATCTACCCGACCGTCCCGGAGCCGACCCCCCGCGAGAACCTGCACAACCAGGAGAACCTGTCGCCCACCGAGGACTTCACGGCCCCTGATCCCAAGGACTGGCGCCCGATCGACGACAAGCCCCAGTACCTCTGCTACAACGAGGTCCCGACCAAGGTCAATTGGCACTACCTGCGCTGGCAGTTCGACACCCGCACCCGGACGAACATCGAGCTCCAGGTGAACGATCGGGTCATGGACATGCGGCACGTCCCGGTCCCGCAGTACGCGGACAAGTACGAAGGGCTGGAGAACCTGCTGAATTTCTATGTCAGCGTGCGAACCCATTCTCCGGTCCGCAATTTCCTTTTCCTCGACTCCGCACTTATCTCCGTGGATTGGTGACACCGGAAATGAAGCATGCTCTCACCGCTGTTCTGGAGCGCAACACCACTTTCACCGCTGATTTCGCCACCGAGCCGTACGAGGCCGGGTGGGCGAGGGAGGCTCGCTGGTTCGTGCGGACCCTGGCGCTGGAGGGCGAGGAGCCCCACCTGCACCTGACCACCCAGGTCTCCCCGGACGGGCTGCACTGGTGCGACGACGAGACCCCCATGCAGGTGACGACCGAGCCGGGCCTGGTGACCTGGCGGGTCCAGGAGTTCGGCCACTGGCTGCGGCTGCGGGCCACGCTGCGCGGGGGCGACCCCAAGGCGAAGGTCCAGATCTATCTGGCCCTCAAGAGCTGACGGAAGGAGACCGGACATGGGACCGATGGAGGGGTTGGGCAGGCGGCGCTTCCTGGCCATGCTCGGGGCCGGAGCCGCGGGCGTCTCGCTTCCCACGCTGGTAGCGGGATGCGCGCCCGGCGGCTCCGGAACCGGCCCGGCGGCGGGCGGCAGCCGGCCGCTCAGCGCGGCTTTCTACCAGGCGATCAACGACCTCGATCCGCACGGCGCGAGCGCGGTCGACGAGGCGTCGCTGCTGGCCAACCGGCAGATCTACGACACGCTGGTCGGCCGGGACGGCGACAAGCCGGCCCCCCGTCTGGCCACGTCCTGGCAGCAGCCCGACGACAGGACATGGGAGTTCACGCTGCGCGACGGCGTCACCTTCCACGACGGCACGAAGCTGACCTCGGCCGATGTGAAGGCGTCGCTGGACCGGCTGGCCAAGTCGGACGGCCCGCAGAAGCCGCTGTGGTCCATGATCGACACGATCGAGGCCCCCGATCCGCTCACCGTCCGGATCACCACCACCGACCCTCTCGGCACCCTGCTGGCCAACCTGACCCTCGCCTTCATCCTCCCCGCCGCCCGCATGGGCGAGGCCGGCTTCTTCCGCAAGCCCATCGGCAGCGGCCCGTTCGCCGTCAAGTCGTTCACCCCGTCCGCCCAGCTCCTGCTGGAGCCCGCCAAGAGCCACTGGGCCGGCGCGTCCAAGCTCCCCGGCCTGCGCCTGCCGTACATCCCCGAGGCGTCGACCCGGATGACCTCGCTGCAGAACGGCGAGGTGGACGTCACGTGGATCATCCCGCCGGACGAGCTGAAGCGGCTGCAGGGCGTGGACGGCCTGCGGATCGAGAGCGAGCCGGGCCTCAACTACTTCCTCACCTGGTTCAACTGCGGACGCGAGCCCTTCTCCGACCCCCGCGTCAGGCGCGCGCTGCACCACGCGCTGGACCTGAAGAGCATCGTCTCCAACCTGTACGGCGACGCCGCGACCGTCATGGACGCCCCGATCCCGCCCGCGGTCTTCGGCCACGCCCCCCAGCAGCCCTACGCATATGACCCCGACCTGGCCAAGAAGGAGCTGGCCGAGGCCGGGCACGCCGACGGCATCAAGACCTCGCTGATGTGGTTCAAGGACACCGGGCCCCTCGCGACCGAGCTGGCGCAGTCGATCATCTCGGCCTGGGCGAAGGTGGGCGTCATCGTGGAGCCGCAGCAGATCGAGAAGGCCGCCTGGATCAAACGGCTGACCGCCCTCGACTGGGACATCGAGCTGCAGGTGAACACGGTGACCACCGGAGACGCCGACTACACCCTGGGCAGGCTCTACACCAGCGAGGCCAACCGGATGGGCTACAAGAACAAGGAGCTCGACGGCATCCTGACCGAGGCCCGCACGACCTCCGACCAGGAGCGGCGCAAGTCGCTCTACGGCCGGGCATGCGAGATCATCTGGCGGGACGCGGTCGGCGTCTTCCCGGCGGCCCTGGCGGCCACGTACGGTCTGCGCTCGACGGTCCAGCAGTTCGTCCCGGTGGCGAACAGCCAGCCGGAGTTCCGCGCGGTGACCACGTCCTGATGGGCCCGCACGACCCGACCAGCTTGGGGACACCATGCGCCGTACGACCTTGAGGGACATCGCCGAGAGCCTGGGCGTGTCGGTCAACACCGTCTCGCGCGCGCTGGCCGACAAGGACAGCGTCAGCGTGGAGACCAGGGACCGCGTCAAGGCCGAGGCCGAGCGGCTCGGCTACGTGCCGAACTCCACGGCGCGGTCCCTGGTGCTGGGTTCGGCGACGACGCTCGGGATGGTCATGACCAACCCGTCCAACCCGTTCTACGCGCAGCTCATCAGCGGCATGGAGCAGCACTGCCGCAAGCACGGCTACTCGTTGCTGCTCATGGCGACGGAGGAGAGCCTGGCCAACGAGCGGCGCGCGGCCGAGGAGCTGCTGCGCCGTGGCGTGGACGGAGTGCTCGTGGTGGCGGTGCAGGAGGGCGCGGACCACTGGCGGCGCTTCCGCTCGGCGGGAGTGCCCGTCGTCCTGATCAACCGTGACCTGCCGGAGCTGAACACCGATCTGGTGGGCGTCGACCACGTCCAGGGCGGCTACGAGGCCGCCCGGCACGCCATCGCCCAGGGAGCCCGCAAGATCTACTTCCTGGAGGAGGACCTGGGCGTCTCGTCGGTCACCGACCGGGTCGAGGGCTACCGCCGGGCCATGGCGGACAGCGGCCTGCGCATCGAGCCGGACAGCATGATGAAGGTGCCGACCCGGCGGCTGGAGCAGAGCGCCATGCCCTGGGACCCGCGCGAGGCCTATCGGCTGGCGCGGGAGGTGCTGCTGAGCGAGCGGCGGCGGCCGACGGCCTTCGTGGCGGGCAACGACTACTTCGCGCTCGGCGTGTACCGGGTGGCCAACGAGGAGGGTCTCCGCATTCCGGACGACGTGCTCGTGATCGGCTACGGCGGCGACCCATTCGCGCCGTACGTCATACCGTCGCTGACCACGGTGGAGCTGCCCGCGGCCGAGATCGGCCTGTCCGCGGTCGAGCACATGCTCCGGCGGCTCAAGCGGCGCCCGGCGGACGGCGCGCCGGAGAAGATCCTCTTCCCGCCCCGGCTGGTCGCCCGGGCATCGAGCGGAGGCGGCGCATGACCGCGTTCGTCGGACGCCGGCTGGCCCAGGCCCTGCTGCAGATCTGGGGCGCCATCACCATCGTCTTCATCGCGCTGCGCGTGCTCCCCGGGGACCCGGCCGAGCTGATCCTGGGCAGCCAGGCCACGCCCGAGCAGCTCGCCGAGCTGCGCGCCGAGCTCGGTCTCGACGATCCGCTGCCGGCGCAGTACATCAGCCACCTTCAGGACGTCGTACGGCTCGACTTCGGCGACTCGTGGCGGCAGGGCGTGGCCGCGCTCGACGCCTGCCTGGAACGGCTCGGGCCCACGCTGGTGCTGTCGGCCTGGGCCATGATCATCACGGTGGTCCTCGGCTTCGTCGCCGGCTCCTACGCGGCCCGCCACGCCAACACCGCCATCGACCATCTGATCTCGGTGACCTCACTGGTCGGCCAGGCGCTGCCGCCCTTCTGGATCGGCATCATGCTGTCGCTCATCTTCGCGCGCATGCTGCAGATCCTGCCCAGCACGGCGGACGGGTCGATGGCGAGCCTTCTGCTGCCGGCCCTCACCCTCGCCCTACCGTTCGTCGGCTGGCTGGGCCGCCTCGTGCGCACCGGGATCCTGGAGGAGATGAACCAGGACTACGTCCGCACGGCGCACGCCAAGGGCCTGAGCCACCGGGTGGTCTTCTACATCCACGTGCTGCGCAACACCCTGGTCCCCATCGTGACGATGCTCGGGCTGCTGATGGGCTACTTCATCGCCAACGGCGTCATCGTCGAGGTGATCTTCGCCTGGCCCGGGATCGGCTCGCTGCTGGTGGACTCCATCACCTTCCGCGACTACGCCGTGGTCGAGGCCATCCTGACAGTGATCACCCTCTGCTACATCGTGCTCAATCTGATCGTGGACGTGCTCTACGCGTACCTCGATCCCCGGATCCAGCTGGAGAACGCATGACGGCGGTGCGAACCACGCCCGGCCGGAGCGGCGGGCCGGCACCGGTGCTGCGACGACTGGCCGCTCTGCCACTGCGCGCGCACCTCGCCATCGGGACGGTGCTGGTGTTCGTGGTCGCGGGGCTGCTCGGACCACTGATCAAGCCGTACGACTCCGCGCGCACCAGCCCGCCGGACCGGCTGCTGCCCCCGGGGGCCCGGCTGTCCGACGGCGCGGTCGCCTGGCTCGGCACCGACCAGGTGGGGCAGGACATCCTGGCCGAGGTGCTGGCGGGCATGCGGACCTCGTTGACCGTGGCCCTGGTCACCGTGCTCGTGGGCGGCTCGGTCGGCCTGTTCCTCGGCCTGGTCGCGGGCTACTTCGGCGGCTGGGCGGACGGCATCATCTCCCGGGTCGGCGACATCCAGCTCGCCTTCCCCAGCCTGCTGCTCGCCATCCTCCTGGCCGGAGTACTCGGCCCGAGCATGGTGAACGTGATCATCGCCCTGGCGGTGACCCGTTGGGTGATCTTCGCCCGGGTGGTGCGAGGGTCCGCGATCGCCGTGCGCGACCGGGAGTTCGTGGATTCGGCGCGGGTGATGGGCGCCTCGCACGGGCGGATCCTGCTGCACTACATCCTGCCCTCGTGCCTGCCGCCGCTGCTCGTGGCAGCGACCGTACAGGTGGGACTGACCATGGTGGCCGAGGCGTCGCTGAGCTTTCTCGGCCTCGGGGTGCCGTCGTCCCAGGCGTCCTGGGGATCGACGATCGCCGAGGGCCGCGACTACCTGGCCTCCGCCTGGTGGATCGCCGCGGTGCCCGGCGCGGCCCTGGCCCTGGTGGTCGTGAGCATCGGGATCCTCGGTGACCTGCTTCGCGACACTTCCGATCCGATGACGGAGCTCTGACGATGACCGGAGTACTGCTGCAGGTCGACGACCTGGCCGTGGAGTTCGACACGCCGAAAGGCCCGCTGCGTGCGGTGCGGGGCGTGTCCTTCCAGGTCGGCGAGGGCGAGACGCTGGCGATCGTGGGCGAGTCCGGCAGCGGCAAGAGCGTGACCGCGCACACGCTGATGGGCCTGGTGCCGCTGCGGGCGCGCATCGTCTCGGGACGTGTCACGATCGAGGGCCGCGACGTCACCGGGCTCTCGGACAAGGAGTGGCGCGAACTCCGCGGCGAGCGGATCGCGATGATCTTCCAGGACCCGCTGAGCGCGCTGAACCCGTCGCTGACCGTGGGATACCAGATCGCCGAGATGTTCCGCAGGCACCGCCGCCTCGGCCGCAAGGAGTCCCGGCGCCTGGCCGTGGGCCTCATGGAGCAGGTGGGCATCCCGGACGCCGAGCGGCGCCTGGACGATCACCCGCACCGCTTCTCCGGCGGGATGCGCCAGCGCGTGATGATCGCGATAGCGCTCGCCCTCGACCCCCGGCTGCTCATCGCCGACGAGCCGACCACCGCGCTGGACGTCACCGTGCAGGCGCAGATCCTCAGGCTGCTGCGGCAGCGGCAGCGCGCCGACCGGCTCGGCATGATCATCATCAGTCACGACCTGGGGGTGGTCGCCCGAGCGGCCGACCGGGTGGCGGTCATGTACGCGGGCCGCATCGTCGAGACGGGCACCGTGGCCGAGGTGTACGAGCGTCCCGCCCACCCCTACACCCTGGGCCTGATGCGGGCGGTGCCCACGCCGCGCGACGGCGGAGCTCCGCTGGAGGCGATCGACGGCCAGCCCCCCGACCTCCTGGCGCCGCCGGACGGCTGCGCCTTCCATCCGCGCTGCCCCTTCGCCCGGGACAAGTGCCGGGAGGTGGACCCCGAGCAGCACGAGCTGGGGCCGCGCCGGGCCAGCGCCTGCCACTTCGCCGAGGAGGTGATGACGGGTGTCCACACCGGTCATGGATGAGCCGATCCTGGAGCTGAACGACCTGGTCACCAGCTACCGGCTCACGCGCGGGATCGGCCGCTCAGGCGGCGAGGTCCGGGCCGTCGCCGGGGTGAGCCTCACCGTGCGGGCGGGCGAGACCGTGGGCCTGGTCGGTGAGTCCGGCTGCGGCAAGTCCACGGTCGCGCGAACCATCGTCGGCCTGGTGCGCCCGTCGAGCGGCCGGGTGCTGTTCGAGGGCCGCGACCTGTCGACGCTACCGGCCCAGGAGATGCGCCTGCTCAGGCAGGACATCCAGCTGATCTTCCAGGACCCGTACGCCTCGCTCAACCCGCGGATGACCGTGGCGGCGCTGCTCAAGGAGCCCTGGCGGATCCATCGCGGGCTGGTGCCACGTGAGCGGTGGGACGAGGAGGTGCGGAGCCTGCTGGACCGCGTCGGCCTGCGCGCCGAGCACGCCGACCGCTACCCGCACCAGTTCTCCGGCGGCCAGCGGCAGCGCATCGCCATCGCCCGCGCCCTGGCCGTGCGACCCCGGCTGATCGTCTGCGACGAGTCGGTGTCCGCCCTCGACGTCTCCGTCCGGGCGCAGATCCTCAACCTGCTCAAGGACCTGCAACGCGATCTCGGCGTCGCCTACCTGTTCATCTCCCATGACCTCGGAGTGGTCCGCCACATCTGCGACCGGGTCGCCGTGATGTATCTCGGCAAGATCGTCGAGGTCGGCTCGAAGGACAGCGTCTACCGGAACCCCTCGCACCCGTACACGCAGGCTCTGCTGTCCGCGGCGCCGAGCCTCGACGACTGGAGGGACGACGAGCGGAGGGAGATCGTCCTCGGGGGAGATGTTCCCTCCCCGTTGTCCCCGCCTTCGGGCTGCCGTTTCCGAACTCGCTGCTGGCAGGCCCAGGATCGCTGCCGGGAGGAGGAACCGGTGCTGATCGAGCGCGACACGGATCACCCGGTCGCCTGCCATTTCCCCGCCCCTTCATAAGGAGTCACCATGCCCCGCAGATTACTGACCGTGTTGGCGGCCACCGCCGTGGCCATGCCGGTGCTCGGCCTGAGCGGCTCCGCCACGGCGAGTGCCGGCGCCTGTGCCGACGCGCCCGAGGCGCCGGTGTCGGCCGGCGCGGTCTTCAGCGAGCCGGTCGGCGGTGACCCGGTCGCGATCGTCCGGAAGATCTGCGCCCTGGTCAAGCAGACCCCCGCCGGCGCGCGCATCCAGGTCGCCCACTTCGTCATGTCCGGCACCGCGGGCACCGAGTTCGCCGACGAGCTCATCAAGGCGCACCAGCGCGGCGTCAAGGTGCAGGTCATCCTGGACGGTGACACCCGCGGCGGCGTGGTGGCGGCGCAGTTGGCGAGCGGGCTGGGCACGGACCGGTCGGCCGCCTCATGGCTGCACGTCTGCACCGGCCCGATGTCGGGCGGCACGGCCGCCTGCATCGGCGACAAGGGGCAGCACAACAAGTTCTACCTGTTCTCGAAGACCGGCGACGCCTCGAACGTGGTGGTGCAGTCTTCGGCCAACCTCACCGACCTGAACTCCTCGACGTACTGGAACAACGCGGTCGTCCTGCCCGGCAACAAGCGCCTCTACCAGGCCTACGACGGCTACTTCGAGGACCTGGCGGCGGAGCGGAAGAACCTCGACTACTACCGCGTGGTCAACACCGGAGCCGCGGGCGGGTCCGTACGGGTGCACTTCTTCCCCAAGGCCGGCACCGCCGACCCCATCGTCGAGTACCTCGACAAGGTCTCCTGCAAGGGCGGCCGCACGACCGTCCGGGTCGGGATGTCGGAGTGGGACACCTACCGCATCGCGATCCCCGCGAAGCTGCGCGACCTGGCCGCCCAGGGCTGCACGGTCAAGGTCGTCTCCGGCATCATGGACGACGAGGTCAAGCAGGTCCTGCTGAGCGAGCCGCGCGTCGAGCTGCGCACCCTCGGCACCGGTGGCGCGCTGCCCGGCCGCGTCCACTCGAAGTACCTCCTCGTCGAGGGCTCCTACGATGGTGAGCGTGACGCCCACTGGGTCTTCACGGGCAGCCACAACTACAACCTGACCTCCCTGCGCCGCAACGACGAGGCCCTTCTGCGACTCAACAACAAGACCGTCTACCGGCAGTACGTGGCCAACTTCGACACCATGCGCGCGGCAGCCGTCTCGGTGACCTGACGAGCCTCAGGTCCGGACGGGCTGGGTGGCGCGGGCCTCGGCGTACGACTTCAGCCGCATCAGGTCCTGCTTCATCCGGTGCGCCGGGTTCGCGCCGAGCATCGCCGCGATGGCATGACCGACCGCGCCCGCCACCGGGTTGTACGTCAACCGCACCTGGACCCGGGTCCGGCCACCGGGCTCGGGCATCAGGCGGATCGCGCCGGTGTGCGCGACGAGCTGGCCCTCGGTGGTCTTCCAGGCGATCTCCCGGTTCTCCTGGCGCTTGGTCTCCACGGCGTCGAAGCGGACCGGCACCCCCGCCGGTCCCGCGATCGTCCAGTGCGACAGGCGGCCGTCCGCGCTGCGGCGGATCTCGCGGACGTCGGGCATGAGCTTGGCGAAGACGGTGTAGTCGCTCACCAGCGGCCAGATCTGCTCGATCGGCGCCCCGATGGAGATGGCGTCGTCGAGGTCCACGGCCCGCCGGCCGGCGGTGATCCCGGTGATCCGCTTCATCGGCAGGTTCGTCGCGGCCCGCACGGCCAGCGCGCCGCCCGCGCAGCGGGCCATCCAGCGGATCGGCCCCGGCAGCCGCCTGGCCATGCTCAAGATCGTCACTGCGCCGGCTCCCGCCAGCAGCCGGGTGGTCGGCGCCCAGCGCTCCTGCAGCAGCTCGGGGGTGGGTCGACGCGGCCGGCCGCCCTGCAGCCGCGGCACGTCGGCCGCGTCACGGTGCACGCTCCAGGACGGCTCCACCCGCCGGACGCCCGGGATGTGGCGGATCCCCCGTTGCGCGTGCTCGGCCTCCCCGGCGAGCACCTCGCCGGCCAGGGCCACCACGCCGTCGGCCACCGAGATCTCCACGGCATGCGCATGCGTGACGTGCCGGCCCAGCTCCGCGCGTACCCGCTCGTGCAGGACGCGGTCGTCGGCGGAGCCGCCCCTGATCCGGTAGCGCGCGCCGGCCACCACCCCGCGGCCGCGGTTGCCGGCGTCCCGCGCCAGCACGCCGAGCCCGTCCTGCAGCTCGTGGGTGGCGTGCGAGGCCTGGTCGCGCAGGTGCGCCCGGCGGGTGTGCCCGCGCTGCGGATCGAGCAGGTACGCGACAGCCGCCCCCGCGCACCCGCCGGCCACCATCAGACCCGCGATCCGGAACCGGGACGGCCCCTCCTGGATGACCACGAGATCGGCCCACGTGGTGCGACGCTGATCAGCGGCCATGGTCATCAACCCCTTGCGCTCGGACTTCACAGCGCGTCCCTACCCAGACCCGGGCAAGCCGTTGGCCACGATGAGCCCAAGCTCCAGCTCGATCTGCATCTGCACTAGTGCACGCGGTCCTTTTCGACGGCTGGACAAGGCATGCCGCGCGGATCTTCGTACGGTGTCAACATGAAGTATCTGGAAGGGCCGTTCGAGCCCGTCACTGAGGAAGTCACCGTCCACGATCTCCCGGTCACCGGGCGCGTCCCGGCCGAGCTGAACGGGCGCTACCTGCGCAACGGCCCGAATCCGCTGAACATCGAAGATCCCGTCGTGCACATCTGGGGAATGGGCCAGGGAATGGTGCACGGCGTGCGACTGCGCGACGGCCGGGCCGAGTGGTATCGCAATCGCTGGGTCCGGACGGACTTCGGGCCGATGGTGCACGTGATCGAGCATGCTCACCGTACCTTCGCGCTGATCGAAGGGGGTGCGCCGCCCGCCGAGCTGGACGGCGAGCTGAACACGGTGGGCTCCTGCGCGCTCGGCGGCACGGCCGAGGGCTTCACGGCCGGGGCGCACGCCAAGCACGATCCGCTCACCGGCACGCTGCACTCGCTGTCCTACCTGGTGGGACGCGACTTCGTGCAGTACATCGTGATCGACCCCGAGGGCACGGTCGTGCAGGCCACCGGCATCCCCGTGGCACGGACGCCGTTCATGCATGACTTCGCGCTCACCGCGAAGAACGTGGTCATCTGGGACACTCCGCTGGGCTTCGACGGGTTCGAGTGCCGCTGGCTGCCTGAGCACCCCACCCGCGTGGGAGTCATGCCGCGCACGGGCGGCGACGTGCGCTGGCTGGACATCGACCCCGTCCATGTCAGCCACACGCTCAACGCCTACGACGACGGCGACTCGATCGTGGTCGACCTGATCACGGCGGAGGGACCGTTCGACCCCGCCGACCCCGGAGCGATCCGTCCCGTCCTGGACCGTTGGACGATCGGGGCGGACAAGGTCCACCAGCGGCGGATCGACGACCGGCCCCAGGACTTCCCGCGCGTCAACCAGGACTGGACCACCCGCCCGCACCGGTTCGGCTACTCGGCCGCCACGGCCCTGTACGGCATGCCGTTCACCCCGGAGGGCACACCCGGCGATCAGGCCTTCACCAATGCGCTGGTCAAGCACGACCTGCGACGCGGTACGGCCGAGGTGCACGGGTTCGGTCGCGACGAGGCCGTCGGTGAGGCCGTGTTCGCCGCCTCTGGGGCAGGAGAGGACGACGGCTACCTCCTCACCTATGTGCACAATCCCGCCAGGGGCGCCAGCGACCTGGTCATCCTCTCCGCGCAGGACTTCACCGGCGAGCCCGTCGCGCGGGTCCACCTTCCGGTCCGGGTGCCGCTCGGACTGCACGGAAACTGGCTGCCGGACCTCTGACGGCGCATGGCAGAGTGAACATCGTGACCGACCCGCGCCCCCCGTACCTCCGGATCGTCGCCGACATCCAGCGGCGCATCGCCGAAGGGGAGCTGAGGCCGGGCGATCCCGTGCCCACCACCAGGGCGATCGTCGCGGAGTGGGGGGTCGCCATGGCGACCGCGACCAAGGCGCTGACCACGCTGAAGCAGGCGGGTGCCATCGAGTCCGCACCTCGGGTGGGCGCCGTGGTCGCCGGGCAGGCCCTGCCCGGCCGCCCCGCCGGCGGGCTGGACCACGACCGCATCGTGCGGGTCGCCATGGAGATCGCGGACGTCGACGGGCTGGCCTCGCTGTCGATGCGTACGGTCGCCTCCCGGCTCGGCGTCGCGACGATGACCCTCTACCGGCACATCGACACCAAGGCCGACCTCGCCCAGCACATGGCCGACGCCGCCTTCGCCGAGATCGACCTGCCGACGCCGCCTCCCGGCTGGCGGTCCCACCTTCGGCTCGCCGCCCGCCTGCAATGGGAGGCTTATCACCGCCATCCATGGCTGGCGCGGGTCGTCTCGCTCACCCGGCCCGTCATGCTGCCCGGCATGATGGCATACGCCCGCTGGTCCATCGGCGCGCTCGACGGGCTCGCCCTCGACCCGAGCACCCGGTTGCACATCTACAGCACGATGGTCAACTACGTGCGCGGCACGGCGGTGAACATCGAGAGCGAGGTCGCCGCCCAGCGGGACACCGGGATGACCAGCAAGCAGTGGGTCGCCGCCCGCCTGCCGATCGATGGGCGGCTGGCGGCGCAGGTGACGGACCTCGGCGTGGAGCTCGACCTGGAGTCGCTGTTCGCCTTCGGCCTCGAACGGATGCTGGACGGCCTGGCCACCGTGATACCCGCCCGGCGCTGAAGCCACCATGGGCCAGGGCCACCACCGCGTGCCGGACCCCACACCGTGCTGCGCCGACCACCCGTGAGGCGGGCCTGAGCGACACCGCGGTCCGGCGAAGGATCGCTGCTACGATGAGCGACTGACAAGTAACTAGGAGTAATTCTCCCTCTCCTGGAGCCAGCATGCGCACCTCGCTCAGGTCGTTCGCCGTCTGCCTGGCCGTCTCCGGCGTCGTGGCGGTCCTGCCGCACCCGGGGGCCGCCGCCGACGTGGACGCCGTCAAGCGATACATCGCCTCCTACTACACGGAGTCGGGCTGCCAGCAGGCCGCCCGCAAGGGCAGGAGCGAAGGACGCTGGACGAAGCACACCTGCGTCAAGACGATCTTCTACCGGATCGGCACCTGGGACCTCTGGGTGGAATAGCGCCCCGGGGCATGAAACCTCTGGACGGAGCGACGCCTTGGCGCACGCGGCTTCTGGACGGAGTGACGCCTCGGCGTACGCGGCTTCTGGGGGCGATAGCGCCGGATCTGGCCGCCGTGCTGCGGTCGTACACCCGTGGCGCGCACCTCGCCGGGATGGCCGCGGCGCTGCTGCTCGCCGTCCTGGTGGCCAGGTTCGCGGTGGGCCTGCCGGAGTGGGAGCGGCCGGGCGCGGTGCGGCTGACCGCCGAGGTGACCCGGCTGGTGGTGGGGCTGCCGGTGTGCGTGGTCGCGGTGCTGCTGCTGGCCGACCGCTATGCCGCGCGCCGGGGCGCGCTGGTCCTGGCGGCGGGCGTGGTGTGGATCGCGCCGCCCACGGTGTCCGCCCTGCTGGCCGAGCTGATGGCCGACGGGGGCGGCCGGAGCGCGCTGGTCGCGGGGACGACGATCCTGCTGGGCGTCATCGGGACCGCCTGCCAGCCGCTGACCGTGCTCCTGCTCCCGCTGTTCCTGCTGCCCGGCTCGTCCTCGCGCCGATGGCGGCGGGGCGTGATCGTGACGGCCACCGCCGCCGGCCTCCAGTACGCCGCCATCTGGGGGCTGGGCACGCCGGGCCTGCCGGGTCTCCTCAGCCCGTGGTCGGCGAGCGCGCCGGGGATCTGGGCCGCCGACCTGCTGCACGACAGCCACAACATCCTGGACTGGGTGATGCTGGCGGTGACCGCGGCGGTGACGGCCGACCTGGCCAGAGGGGCGCTGCGGGCGGCGGCCGGGGAAGGCCGCCGGGTGCTGGGGCTGATCGCGGTCGCCTACCCGGTGTACGCCTGCCTGCTGCTGTCGGACCAGTGGGAGGAGGGCTGGGCGGTGGCGGCGCGGGCGGCCGGGGTCACGCTGTGGGGAGCGATGATCTGCCTGGCGGCCTCCCGGGGCGGCATGTGGCGGCTGGAGCGGGTCACCAGCCATCGGATGGCCCGCGCGTTCGTCCTCGCCATGCTGGTCATCGCTGCCACGTGCGCCGCGACGGCGGCGTGGGCGGCGTTCCCCGCCGGGGGCGGCGCGGCCACCGGGATCGCGGCGGGCGGCGCGCTGGCGGTCGGGTGGCTGGCCAGGCCCGTCGTGCAGCACGCCGTCCTGGCGGTCGAGCGGGCCTTCTACGGGCCGCGCGCCCGCCCGCACGAGGCCGTACGAGCGCTGGCCGTACGACTGCAGCAGGCGCCCCACCCCGGGGACGTGCCCGAGCAGATCTGCCGCAGCGTCGTGGAGGACCTGGGCCTGTCCGGGGCGCGGATCGGGGTCGAGACCCGCTCGGGCACCCGCGTGCTGGCCGCCGCCGGCGCCTCGCTGAGCGGTCCCGGGCAGGTCTTCCTGCTGCGCCACCACGGGCAGGTGGTGGGGCGGCTGGAGGTGGCCCGCGACGGCGCGAGCACCCCCGCCGAACGCGACAGCGAGCTGCTGTCGCTGCTGGCCGACCAGGCCAGTCCGGCGCTGGCCGCGCTGCGGCTGGGTGAGGAGGCGCAGGCCGCCCGCGAGCGGCTGGCGCTCGCCCGCGAGGAGGAGCGCCGCCGCCTGCGCCGGGAGATCCACGACGGTCTCGGGCCGCACCTCGCCGCCGTGCAACTCCGCCTCGGCATCGCCCAGGCGCTCAGCCCGGCCTCCTCCACCGCGCACCCGCACCTGCTCACGGCGGCGGAAGGGCTCGGCGACGCACTGACCGAGGTACGCCGCATCACGGCCGGGCTGACCCCCAGCACCCTGGTCGAACGCGGGCTGCTCGACGCCACCCGCCTCCTGGCGCACCGCCTCGCCACGGAAGCCGTGGCGGTCACCGTGCTCGACCCGCCCGCGCCGCTGCCCGCCCTGGCGCCCGCGGTGGAGACCGCCGCCTATCGCATCGCCGCCGAGGCCGTGACCAACGCGGTCCGCCATGCCGGCGCCCGTCGCGTACAGGTGGCCTTCACCACCGGTCCGGCGGCGCTCACGATCACCGTCACCGACGACGGCTCGGGCTTCGCCGCGGACGCCGTCCCCGGCACCGGCCTGGCCTCGGTCACCGAGCGCGCCGAGGAGATCGGCGGCGCCGCCACCGTCCGCACCGCCCCCGACGGCACCACCGTGACCGCCACCCTTCCCACCACCCTGGAGGTACCCCATGGATGAGATCGGGTCGCGTGTCTGGCGGGTGTTGCTGGTCGACGATCATCCGCTGTTCAGGGAGGGGCTGGCGGCGGCGGTGGAGTTGGACGAGGAGTTCACCGTCGTGGCGCAGGCGGCCACCGGGGAGCAGGCCCTGGACGAGGCCGCCCGCACCGCCCCCGATCTGGTCGTCATGGATCTCGGACTGCCCGGCCAGTCGGGCATCGAGACGACCCGGTGTCTCCTGCGTGCCCATCCGGACCTTCGGGTGCTGGTCATGACGATGTCGGAGGACGACGACAACCTGCTGGCGGCGATGCGGGCCGGCGCCCGTGGCTACCTGCTCAAGGGGGCCGTGCGTGAGGAGATCCTGCTCGCCCTGCGTACGGTGGGCCGGGGTGGCGCGGTGTTCAGCCCGCGCATGGCCGAACGCCTCGCCTGCCTGTTCGCCGCCTTCGCCGGCGGCCCTGCCAAGCAGGCCTTCCCGACCCTCACCGCCAGGGAGCGCGAGATCCTGGACCTGCTGGCCCAGGGGCTGGGCTACCGGCAGATCGCGCAGCGGCTGTTCGTCACCGACAAGACGGTGCGCAACCATGTCGGCTCGATCTTCGCCAAGCTTCAGGTGCACGACCGGGCGGCCGCGATCGTCCGGGCCAGGGACGCGGGGCTCGGCTCGGGATGAGGGAGGCGCGGGACTGGGCTCGGGTGACCGGAAGGGCGCGGGACTGGGCTCGGGATGACCGGAGGGACGCCATCCCGAGCCGGGCGCCGCTCAGCCTACCGGTCGGTCCACAGGTTCCACATCCAGCCCTCGGCGCACTGGTAGTGCGACCAGTGCCCGCGGTCGATCCCCTGCTGGCCCGCGGTGATGCAGTCACTGTGGAACCAGAACTTGCCCCGGTGGATGGGCAGGTCCACGGCCGCCTGGGCGCTCGCGGCGTGCGGGACGGCGACCGCGGCGATCAGGAGGCCGGCGATGGTGAGCATGCGCTTCATGAGGGTTTTCCTTCCTTGGGCTTCGAGCCGGAGGCCCGGCTCTTCGAACACCCGAAGCTTCACCCGCCCGCCGTCCTGGGCACATGGGCCATCGGCCCTGTCCGGCCGGCCTCAGAGCGCGTTGGTGCGCTGGGCGGCCTGGTAGACCGCCTGCGCCTCGTTCCCGAAGAAGGGACCGAACATGAAGTTCGGCGCGAAGTTGTACTTGAAGCTGTTGACGGAGTTCAGCCAGCCGAGCCCGGTGGACTCGTTGAACCCCTGGAACCATCCGCCGCCGCTCGCCCCGCCGGTCATGTTGCAGCGCAGCCCCAGGTCCCTCGTCATGACGGTGTCGTTGAACGACCGCCCGCTGCAGTAGACCAGCCTGGAGCCGTCGAAGGGCTCGGCGGCCGGGTAGCCGAAGGAGAACATCTGCCGCTGCCTGGGCTGGTTGAACGCCACCCCCTGCCCGCCCACGACGTCACTCAGCGTCCGCCCCTGCAGCGGCGCGACCACGGTGGCGGCGACGTCGAAGTTGATGTCCTCGTTGGCGTTCCACTGCTGGGTGGTCAGCATCCTGGTGGCCACCCAGGTGCCGAACGGGCGGCGGCCGTTGTCGAAGGCGGGGACGAACACCCAGTTGCGGTGCGCGGCGCCGTTCAGCTTCACGCAGTGCCCGGCGGTCATCACCACGCTCTCGTTGGCGCTGGTCACGGCCGTGCCCGAGCAGGAGGAGTTCGCGCCGTCGGCGGTGGTGAAGAAGACCCGCCCGGTGGTGCGGACGATGGCGCCGCCGTCGGTCCAGCGCAGGCCGGGACTGTTGGGCACCTGGGCCCGCTGACCGGCGGCGGCCCCCGTGGCCATGGTGCCCTTGACCGACCACGGCTTGCCCTGCGTGGGGACGGCCGAGGTGGTGATGGCCGACGTGGCCCCCGAGGAGCTCTGGAAAGCGCCGCGGGTGGCCCACGGGTCACCCTGGGTCGGCCCGCCGGACCGACTTCGCCGCGGCGTGAGGGCGTCCAGCGGCTGCGCCGCCAGCATGCGCTGCGAGGTCCAGTAGTTCGAGACGGTTCTGCGTTCTTGCCAGGAGTCGGCGGCGGCCCACCGGACCGGCCTGTGGTCGAGGCCGGTCGAGGCACTGGCCTGGACGGCGCTCACAGGAATGAGGGCGCCTGTCACGGCGAGCGCGACGGCGGAGAGCAGGGCGACTCTGCGGTGCATTACTACCTCCCGAAAACCGGAATCTGCCATCAGGAGGTACGCACCGCGCGCCGTATCTTCCTCAAGGTATGCACATATGGATATAGCGGAGCTACGTCCGGTATCCGGCTTGTCGCCTTCCGTGGTGATCGGTGGGGACACTGGGGTCATGACGAACCGGTTGCACCGCCCCACCCCGAACGAGCTCGACCCCGCCCGGCGCGAGCTGTACGAGACCATCACCGGCGGGCCCCGCGCGGCGGGCCCGTCCCTGTTCGCCCTGGTGGACGAGGACGGGCGGCTGAACGGGCCGTTCAACGCGATGCTGCTCGCGCCTGAGCTCGGGCAGGCGCTTCAGGCGCTGGGGGCGGCGATCCGCTACCGGTCCTCGCTCTCCGCGCGCGTCCGGGAGATGGCCATCCTGGCCGTCGCCGCCCGCTGGGACTGCGCGTTCGAGCTCCGCGCGCACGAGGCGGTCGGCCGGGCGGCCGGGCTCACCGAGGACGAGCTGTCCGCGCTGCGCGGCGGCTCGGCGCCCGAGCTCGCCGACCCGGCCGAGGCGGCCGCGATGAGCCTGGTCATGGCCCTGCTCGACGGGGACGCGGACGAGGGAACGTACGGCCACGCGGTGTCCGTCGGCGGGGATCGGATGGTGTTCGAGCTGAGCACGCTGGTCGGCTACTACGCGACCCTGGCGCTGCAGCTACGCGTCTTCCGGGTCCTCTAGCTTTGTCCGATCAGACGCGGAAGTTGATCGCTCAGCCGTGATTAGGTCCCCCTCAATCGGCATAACTCGGGTTACATTCACGGTGCTTTGCCTCTCTTATCCCCCAACATCGACTGAAGGGAGAGGTATGAGAGCGAGATCCGCGTTAGCGGCGATGGCTGCTGCGGTGATCCTCATGCCGGTCGGCGCTGCCCAGGCCACCGGCATCACCGCCCCACCGCCGGACGACCAGTTCCAGAAGGTGACGCTCAACGACCATCCGGGCGAGCCCATCGACCTGGCGGTGTTACCCGACTCGCGGGTGCTGCACACCACCCGCGCCGGCGTCGTCTGGTTGCACGACCCGAAGACCGGGCTCAACACGGTGGCCGCCGAGCTCGACGTCTACCAGCACGACGAGGAGGGCCTGCAGAGCATCGCCCTCAGCCCCGGCTTCGGCACGGGCGCCAAGAAGGACGACTGGGTCTACCTCTACTACTCGCCACCGCTCGACACTCCGATCGACGACCCGGCGACGCCGACCGTCAACGAGGGCGACGCCCCCTTCACCGGCACGCCGGCGGACTTCGCGCCCTTCAAGGGGCTGATCCGGCTGTCCCGGTTCCGTCTCACCGGCGCCACCCTCGACCTGCGCACCGAGCAGCGCGTCCTGGACGTGCCGGTGGACCGGGGCATCTGCTGCCACGTCGGCGGGGACATCGTCTTCGACGCCCAGGGCAACCTCTACCTGTCGACCGGCGACGACACCAACCCGTTCTCCTCCGACGGCTACACCCCGATCGACGAGCGGGCCGACCGCAACCCGGCCTTCGACGCCCAGCGCAGCTCCGGCAACACCAACGACCTGCGCGGCAAGGTCCTGCGCATCAAGGTCGGCGCGAACGGGTCCTACACGATCCCCCGAGGCAACCTCTTCCGGCCCGGCACGAAGGCCACCCGGCCGGAGATCTACGCGATGGGCCTGCGCAATCCCTTCCGGATCGAGCTGAACCGGTCCACCGGCGAGCTGTACGTCGCCGACTACTCGCCGGACGCGAACGCCGCCAATCCGCAGCGCGGCCCGGCGGGGCACGGCAAGTGGACGACGATTCGCAAGTCCGGCAATTACGGCTGGCCGTATTGTGCGACCGCGCAGCTCCCTTACCGCGACTACGACTTCGCGACCGGGACGTCAGGCGCGGCGTTCAGCTGCACCGCGCCCGTCAACGACTCACCGCACAACACCGGCCTGCGCGAGCTGCCACCGGTGTCGCAGCCGAACGTGTGGTACTCCTACGGCGCGTCGCAGGAGTTCCCGAAGCTCGGCACCGGCGGTATCGGCCCGATGGCCGGGCCCGCGTACGACTACGACCCGCGTGCCGCGCACGGCCGCGCGAGCGTGGCCTGGCCGCGCTACTACGACGGCGTCCCGCTGTTCTACGAGTGGACCCGCGACTACGTCAAGGCGTTCCACCAGGACGGGCGGCGGATCGAGGACGTGCTGCCGTCCATCGTCTTCGACAACCCGATGGACCTGGAGTTCGGCCCCGACGGCGCTCTCTACGTGCTGGAGTACGGCGACGGCTACTTCCAGGAGAATCCGGACGCCCAGCTGGCGCGCATCGACTACATCGGCCGCGACGGCAACCACTCGCCCATCCCGGCCGCCGCCGCGTCGGTGACCGCCGGACTCGCGCCGCTCACCGTCCAGTTCACCAGCGACGGCACCACCGACCCGGACGGCGACCGGCTCCAGTACGCGTGGGACTTCAACGCCGACGGCAGGGTCGACTCGCGCAGGGCCGAGGCGTCCTACACCTTCAAGGAGAACGGCCTCTTCAACGCCACGCTCAAGGTCACCGACAGCCGCGGCAGGTCCGCCGCCACCTCGGTGCGGATCGTCATCGGCAACGCCCCGCCGGTCGTGGAGCTGGTCCGGCCCGCCACCGGGGACCCGTTCGCCTTCGGGGACCTGGTCCAGTTCGAGGTGCGGGTCACCGACGACCAGCCGGTGGACTGCTCCCGCGTGACCGTGGACTACATCCTCGGTCATGACGAGCACGGCCACGGCCAGTCCACGGCCCGCGGCTGCACGGGCTCCATCCAGACCACCGTGCCGAGCGGGCACGACCCGGGCACCGACGACCTCACCGGCGTCTTCGTCGCCACCTACACCGACTCCGGCGAAGGCGACCTGCCGCCGCTGACCGGCACCGCCAGGGTCGTGCTGGATCCCACACCTTAGGAAAGAGGAGATCCCCATGTGCTACGGCTACGGCCCCAGCAGGCGGTCCCTGCTCGCCGCGGGCCTCGGACTCGGGGCGGCCGCCCTCGCCGCCTCTCCCGCCGCGGCGGCGGCGCACCCCCACCGCCCCGGCGGGCGCCGCCACATCCCCCCGAGCCAGATCAGCATGCAGCTCTGGACGGTGCGCGACGACCTGTCCAAGAACTACGACGCCACCCTCGCGTACCTGGCCGAGATCGGCTATCCGAGGATCGAGGTCGCGCTGGGCTACTTCGGCCGTACGGCTCAGCAACTCCGCGAGTTCCTGGACGGGCTGGGCATCCGGGCCACCTCCAGCCATGACGGCATCAGCCCCGACGCCGCCGGCCTGGACACGAAGATCCAGAACGCGCTGACCCTGGGCCAGCGCTACATGGTGGTGCCGTACCTCGCCTCCGACAGTCTGGACCAGTGGAAGACCTGGGCCGAGCAGATGAACGTAGAGGCGGCGGCGGCCCGGCGGGCCGGGCTGCGGTACGGCTACCACAACCACGCCCACGAGTTCACCACCGACCTCGGCGGCGGCAGGACGCCGTGGGACGTGCTCACCGCCGAGCTCGACCCGCGCCTGGTCCACCTGGAGATCGACCTCTACTGGGCGGTCACCGGCGGCGTCGGGCGCGGCGCCCGTGACCCGGTGCGCTTCGCGCTCGACGTCATCCGCAAGGCGCCGCAGCGCGTCCTGCAGTTCCACGTCAAGGACCGGCACCTGGACGGCGACATGGCCGACCTCGGCACCGGGACCATCGATTTCCGCCGCATATTCGACAAGCACCAGGTCCAGGAATACATCGTGGAGAACGACACTCCCGATGTCACTCCGGAGCAGACCTCGCGGGTCGGATATCGCTATCTGCGCAAACTGAAGTACTGATCCGCGTACCGCCGGGTCCGGCACTGCCGGGCCCGGCGGCCAGCTCAGCGGCCTCGTACAGCGCATATGCCTTTAAATAATAATAAAACCGGACATTATTTATAGGCGCAGGGAAGAACTGCAGAACAAAGGCAGTCGCGGAACTGAAAGACCTGCTAAATTTCCTCCCAATTCTTGAGGTCAGGATCGGGAGGGACGCGTATGGAGGTTCCGCCACGGTCGAGCCTGGTTTCGCTGATCGACCAGTTCATCCAGGTGGAGACCGGCCCCCAGGTGCCCCGGGATTTCCCGCGCCCGATCCTGGTCCTCGAAGGGATCGGTGGCTCCGGCCGCTCGCACATCCTCGATGACACCTGGCGGCGGTGGGCGAAGCGGACCCCGATCGCCAAGGTGGATCCGCTGGTCGGGGCCGACGACGGCGACTCCATGCGTGCCGTGCTCACCGCCGTCATGCTGGGCCTGACGGCCGAGGTGCCCGGCTACCGGGTCGCCTTCCCCCGGGTGGTGCTGGCGCACATCGCGATGTCCGCCCCGATCACCGTGGCCGACCCGAAGAAGAGCATGCTGGCCATGCGCGAGCGGATCAACGCCTACCAGGACCGGAGCCTGGTGGTCACGCTGCTGCGCAGGCTGCTGGCCATGGCCGCCGGCTCGCTCGGCCTCGATGCCGCGAGCCTGGATGTGACCCTGGAGCAGATGACCGGGCGGCTGGACCGGTCGGGCCTGCGGTCCAGACTGCTGTGGCGGGACGCGCTGGCCTGGTTCGAGCACCAGGACCAGGGCTTCCGGCACGACCCCGAGCGCGCGCTGGTCCGCCTGAGCCTTCAGGCCGACGTGCGGGACGCCGGCGTGCAGGAGGACGTCGACCGGCTGCTGGTGGCGGCGCTGCTGGCCGATCTGCGGAGCAGCTTCGACCGCGCGGTCAACCACCCGTCCCGCGCGGTCGTGCTGCTCGACAACGGCGACGTCCCCTCGGCGGCCCGGTTCATGAAGACCCTGGTCAAGGTGCGCGACCTCCTGGCGCGGCACCAGGCGCCCCGGGACCCGCTGACCGTGATCACCACCAGCGGCGGCTACCTCCTGGCCGACTCGGCGGGCCTGAGCGGCCGGGCCATGCAATGGCCGGAGTCCGCGCTGGCCGGCCTGTCCGACGCCGACCTGAGCGAGGCCAGGACGTGGCTGCGGGTCCTGCTGGACGGCCTCACCGCCGACGCCGTCCAGCACCTGGTGGCGACCGATCTCACCCCGTGGCCCTCCGCGCTCGGCACCGGCACCATCACCCGTGCCGTCCGGCTGCTCACCGACGGGCACGCCGAGGCCACCCACCTGGTGCTGGCCCGGCTCCGGGAGGATCCGACGCTCATCGACGAGCTGGGACTGGTGCTGGCCGAGCGCGTGCCGGACCCGGGCCAGACGATGGAGAGCTACCTGATCGACAAGATCACGATGGATCTGAGCCCGCGCCGGCGGCTCCTCGCGCCTCTCCGCGAGGCCCTGATCACGCTGGCCGGGGCGCGGGACACCGATGAGGCGCGGTGCCTGACGTCCCTGCTGGGCAACGCGGTGCACGCCGAGCCGATCCTGTTCTGCTCGCCGTCCCTGTGGCCGACCCCGCTGTCCACGGAGCCGGAGAAGTGGGCGATGGCGCCGTTCGTACGCTTCCTGCTGTTACGCGAGCTGAGCGCGCGGCCGGACAACCACCAGGCGAGCTGGACCAAGGTCTTCGAACGGCTCCGGGACCACACCGAGGACCATGACGTCCGCGGCAGACTCCATCACGAGCTCGCTCTGGGGGAGCACGAGGTCGTCGTGGGCGAGCTGCTGAGGCTCCTGGGTGAGATGCCGGGGACCACATGGCTGGAGCACCTCGACCGAATCGTCGCCACCCCCGGCCTCCGCACCACCGACCCGTCGGCGGATCCCCGCAGCGCCACCGCTCCGGAGTCCGCTCACCCCGACCGGGCGGCGGACCCCCGCCGCGCGGCCGTCGCCCAGCTTGTCACCGCCGTGCATCGGCTCGCCGATCCGCTGCTCAGCGACCGGGAGACCCGCCGCGGCCTGTACGTCATCGCGGCGGAGGAGTGCAGGCGGCTTTCCGACGCCGACGCCCTGCCCTTCCTCGAACGCGCCCAGCATTTCCAGAAGCTGGCCGACTCCCTGGCCTGACCGACCACCCCGCCCGCGCGGGGATCGTCCCACTGGAGCCAACGACATTGGACACTCCCACCTACCTGTGGCAGATCTTCCCGAATCCCAGGCGGTTTCCGAAGACGTTCGTGCCCTGGTGGCGCCTGGCCGTCGCCCTCACCCTCGTGCCCGGCGTGGTGATCCTCACTCCCGCGCTGGCCAAGCGGCTCTCCTGCCGCCCCGGGCTGCCGGTGACCGAGGTGTGGGAGCAGGCGGGGGAATGCGTCGGGCTCAGCGACGGGCCGTACGCCTTCGGTCGTCCTGAGCTCGCCGACGTGATGACGAAGATCGCGCAGCAGAACGAGGCCGCGCGGGAGGGCTCGTGCGCCCCCGGCACCGAGCCGGTGACGGTCGGCGTGCTGCTGACCCTCACCTCGGTGGGAGCCGGCGGCCGGGCCCTGGACCAGCTCGAAGGCATCACCGCGGCACAGGCGAGCGCCAACGCGAACAAGGCCGAGTGCGTCTACCCGATCCGGCTGCGGGTGGCCCAGATGGGAGCCACGGAGCAGGCGGCGACCGAGACGGCCGGGCTGCTCGCCGGTGACGTGGTCGCCGTCGTCGGCATGGGGCTGAGCCTTCAGGAGAGCGCCGACGCCGCCGAGGTGCTGGCGGGGAAGCGCATCCCCATGGTCAGCGACGTGATCACGGCCGAGGGGTTCGACGCGAACGGCTCGCGGCAGGACAACCCCGACTACGGGCGCTGCGACCCCGCGCACACCTACAAGAACGGCGTCGGCAGGGGATACTTCCACCGCGTCTCCTATCGCAACGCGGTGCAGATCGAGCAGCTCGCGAAGTATCTGGAGCCGGCCAGGAGGACGCTCAAGTTCGTCGTGACGCCGATCACCATGGACGACCCGTACACCTGCACGGCGCTGCCCCTCGTGCACGCCAGGTTCGACACGAGGTCCCGGCCGGTGCAGGAGGTGAAGTTCGATCCCGCGGACGTGACGACGGTGAAGCAGTCGGCGCAGCGCATCTGCGCCAGCGCGGGGGAGGTGAGCGTCTTCTACGGCGCGCGGGCCAGCCACCTGCCGCAGTTCCTCCAGCGGCTCGCGGAGCAGTCCGAACGCGGGCAGTGCCTGTTCACCGGCATCACCGTCGTCAGCACCTCGGACGCGGCGAGGCTGCGCGGCAAGGAGGTCGACCCGCATCTCGAAGGGCAGCGCCTGGCGATCCTCCGCACGCCGACGTTCACGAGCGGAACCGTCAAGCTGGTCTACACACCGCTGGCCGATCCGGACGTGCTGCCGGACGGCGGCGGGATGGCGACGCTGCGGCAGTCGTTCGCCACCCTGCGCTTCGATCCGGCGCACCTGAACAGCGGGTGGGCGATCGCCGGCTTCGACGCCATGACCACCGTCGCCGGCGCGATCAACACCCTTCCCGAGCGGCAGTCGGTCACCTCCTCCCAGATCAACGCCGCGATCGGCGGGTTCGTCCAGGGCGGCGTGACGGTCGGCGGCGCCAGCGGGAACATCACCTTCGACAACTTCGGCAACCGCGACGACTCGGTGCCCGCCGTCGTGCGGCTCTGCCCCGCTCAGGGGGGTGGCGAGCCCAGGACCGTCCCCGTTCTCCCGGTCGAGACGCCGTGCTGACCGGCGGAGCCGGGTTTCCCCGAGGCGGTCGGGTGGCACCTTTCCCATGATGCTGATCACGGGGAGGCGTCGAGGTGACCGTACGACAGGGGAAGGACGGTCTGGCCGGGCTGCTGTCGGACCTGAAGCAGCGCAGCGGCCTGAGCTACGCCGAGCTGGCCCGGCGGACCTACACCAGCAGCTCCACGCTGCATCGCTACTGTACGGGGCGCGGTCACCCGCCGGATTACCAGCTCGTCGCGATGATCGGCCAGGAGTGCGGCGCGTCCGACGAGGAGCTGAACGAGCTGCTGCGCCGATGGCGTCACCTGACCGGGCATCCGTCCGACCCGCCCACGGCACCGGCAAGCGATCCGCCCGAGTCCCGGCCCCGTGCCCGCCGCACGATGGCCGTGCTCGCGACGCGCACCCGCCACCGCGCCCACGTGACGATGGCAGCGCTCACCCGCCACCGCGCCCACGTGACGATGGCAGCGCTCACCCGGCGCCGTGCTCGCCCGGCCATGGCGGTGCTGGCCGCGCTCGTCCTGCTGGTCGTGGCGTCGAGCGCGTCGGGCACGACCGGCGCCGCCGGGGGACCGGCGGACCGCGTCGAGGCGATCACCGCTACCTCCTGGGTGACGAATCCGCAGCCGGTGTCGTCGGCCGTGTTCGGGGTGACGGTGAACAGCAGCACCGGCGCGATGCCTTCCTTCCGGGTCGGCAGCGTGCGACTGTGGGACAGCCACACCCGCTGGGCCAATCTGCAGCCACGGCGGGACCGGTTCGACTGGACCACGCTCGACAGGCTGGTCGACGGTGCGCGCCGCGCCGGCCTGCCCGTGCTCTTCACGCTGGGCGGCACGCCGGAGTGGGCGGCGCCGAGCTCGCCGAAGGGCGCCTACCCCGACGGCTCGCGGACCGGGCCGCCGGACGACCCGGCCGACTGGGACCGCTTCGTCCGGGCTCTGGCCGAGCGCTATCGGGGCAGGCTGGAGGCCTACGAGCTGTGGGCGTACGCCACCGATCCGAGGTACTACTCGGGCTCGGTCGAGACGCTGGTGGACATGACCCGGCGGGCGGCGGCGATCGTACGATCCGTCGACCGGGACGCCGTGGTCGTGTGCCCCTCGATGGGACACCTGTGGCGCGCCGCCGGGCGCGACTTCCTGCGCCGGTTCGCCGAGTCGGGCGGCTATGAGCACTGCGACGCCGCCGGCGTGAAACTGCACCAGCGCCACGCCGCCGACCCGCCGGAGACCCTCGTGCGGCTGCTCCGCGAGATCGACGCCACCATGCACGCGGCCGGCGTCCACCCACCGCTGTGGAACACGGGCACCACCTACGACATCCCGCTGCAGGGCTCGCTCGACCGGCGTCGCGCCACCGACTACGCGATGCGCTTCTACCTCGCCGGTCTGTACGGCAGGGAGTTCGGCCTGGCGCGGATGTACTTCTACAACTGGGGATCAGGCCGGCTGCCGCTGGTGCTGCAGGCGGAGGGGATGCCGCCCACGGGCGCGGGGCTCGCGGTGGAGACACTCCAGCGGTGGCTGGCGCGGGCCCGGCTGCACGGGTGCGCGCAGGGCCTGCCCGCCGGACTGCCCGGCAACGTGTGGCAGTGCGAGTTCACCGACGAGGCGGACCGCCGCCTGACCGTCCGCTGGACCCACGCCGGCGCCGCGGAGACCACCGCGGGCCCCGGCGCCGTCTCACGCACCGGCCTCGACGGCACGGTCACCCCGCTGCGACCCGGCGACCCGATCCGGATCACCGAGACCCCGGTGCTGATCACGGGGTCGGCGGCGAGCCCTTCCCACGTCCGGAGGGAAAAGCCTGGTCAACACCGGGATGGGCGTCCCACCACGACCTGGGACGGCGCACCCCTTCTCACGCTCGGGCGCCACCCGGGACGGTGGTGACAGGCGCCGTGAACGCGGCGCCTCAGCACAGAAGGGGGAATCGGTGTGAACCGGTGCAGAACCGCTGTTATGGCTCTGGTCTCGATCGCCGCGCTGTCCGTGGGGCCGGCGGCGCAGGCCGATGTGGCCGGCGATCGAGCGCTGAGCGCGGCGAGCAAGTGTCAGTCCGGACCGTGGTATCCGGACTACTCCTACACCTTCGGCTCGCCGTACAGCTTCACGGCAGGGAAGACCAGGGTCAGGCATGCGCAGCTTCGGCTGTCGGACATGAACTCCGCCTTCGTGTCGACGAAGTGGCCGGGGATGACGATCTGGCTGGAACGCACGGACGGGCGGGTCTGCGGCCCGAAGAAGGTGGTCTCGCAGGGGGACGGCACGTACTTGGCGACGGTCAGGTACCTGTCCAATCCGGGGCATGGTGTCCGTGTGTGCATCAAGTACCGCACGGGTGACACCAGGTGCGGAAAGTGGAAGAAGGAGTAGCCGAGGCACCGGCCGGGCGAGCCCGGCGGGGGCCTCGCCCGTGGTGCGTCTCGGCCGAGGCCGGAACCGGCCGGAGTTCAGCTGTCACGTGGAACGGCGGGTGGACAGCGCGGGCGAGCGGTGGGTCCACCGGCCGCCGAGCAGGGTGCCGACGATCTCGATGCCGCGCAGCTCGGCCGGGCCGAGGTCGGCGGGATCGTGCGCGGTGAGCATCAGGTCGGCGGGGTCGCCCGGCCGCACCCACGCCCGGCCTCTGCTGGCGGCGGGCAGCGCCGAGGTCAGCGGGATCGCCTGCTCGGGGTGCCAGGGGGCGCGGTCGTCGTCGGTCCTGGCGATCGCGGAGGCGATGCCGTCCCAGGGGTCCAGCGGCGAGACGGGCGCGTCCGAGCCGAGCTCCAGCCGCGCGCCCGCGGCCAGCAGGTCGGCGTAGGCGAAGGCCCGGCCGGTCCTGCCGTGCCAGTGCCGGTCGGCCACGTCCCTGTCGTCGGGCGCGTGTGCGGGCTGCACTCCCGCGATCAGGTCCGGCCTGGCGAACCTGGCGAAGTCCGCCGGCCGGAGCAGCTGGGCGTGCTCGATCCGGCCGGGGCAGCCGACGCTGTCGAAGGCGTCCAGGGCGATGCCCGCCGCCAGGTCGCCGATGGCGTGCACGGCCGGGTGCAGGCCGTGCGCGGCGGCCCGTGCCATCGTGGCGCGCAGGTCCACCGGCGGGGTCTCCAGCAGCCCGTGTGAGCTCGTGCCGGGGTAGGGGGTCTCGCAGTAGGCGGTCCTGGTGTTCAGCGAGCCGTCCACGAAGATCTTCACCGGGCCGACCTCCAGCAGGCCGCCGGAGCCCGCCACGACCTCGCCGGTGCGCAGGCCCCGGTCGATGGCCTCCGCCAACCGGCCCTTGGGGATCGTGCAGGTGACCCGTACGTCCAAGCGGTGCTCGCGGGCCCGCCGGGTCCAGTCGGTGACGTTGTCGGCCAGCTCGAAGTCCTGCATCCCGACGACGCCGCGCGCGGCGGCGGCCGTGGTCGCCTCGGCCACCCAGCGGTCCAGCTCGGCCGGCGGCGGCGGGGGCAGCTCGGCCACGGCCGTGTAGCACTCCTGCTCGCGCAGCACCCCGGTCGGGTGATCGCCCCTGCCGATGAGGGCCAGCGCGGCGGGGCTGAGCCAGGCGGTGTGCAGGTCCTTGCTGATCATCACGATGGGTCTGCCGGGGGCCGCGGCCTCCAGCATCGCCTTGCCGGGGGTGTCGGGCCACAGGCCGTCGCGGAAGCCGTACCCGACGGTGAGGCCGGAGCCGGGCAGCATCAGGGCGACGGCCTCGCGCGCCGAGCGCGCGGCGCTGAGGTCGACGCGGCGGCGGGCCTGCGCCCACTGGACGGCGTGCACGTGCGCGTCCCACAGTCCGGGCAGCAGCGTGGCGCCCTGAACGTCCACCGACTCGTCGGCGGGGGGAGGCTCGGCGCTCACCTCGGTGACGCGGCCGCCGGTGATCAGGACGTGCCGGATCGGCCCGCGCAGGCCGAGCCGCGCGTTACGCAGCAAGAGAGAGGAGGACATGGCCATGACGTTAGGAGGGACGGCACCGCCCGCGCATCGTTGAAAGCGGACAAATCGGCATCTGGGACGTTGGGATTTGCGGCGATACCCGTCACCCGGCTTGGCCCGCACACTGGAGTGTGCTCGACGAACTCGACTCCGTCCCGGCCTATGACCGCTTCGCCACCGTGGACGAGGTGCACGCCGCGCTGGCCGCCCTCGCCGACGGCCACCCCGGCGTGGCCACCCTGCGCAGGATCGGCACCTCCCGCCTCGGCGACCCCTTGCTCTGCCTCACCGTGGGTGACGGCCCCAGGCACGCGATCGTCGCCGCCGGGCCGCACCCGAACGAGCCCATCGGCGGCCTGACCGTCACCCACCTGGCCACCCGGCTCTGCACCGACGCCGGCCTGCGCCGCGCCACCGGCTACACCTGGCACATCGTCGGCTGCCTCGACCCGGACGGCACCCGCCTCAACGAGGGCTGGTTCGCCGGGCCGTTCACCAAGGCGCACTACGGCAGGCACTTCTACCGGCCGGCCCCCGACCAGCAGGTGGAGTGGACCTTCCCGTTCGCCTACAAGCGCTCGTACTTCGACCGGGTGCTCCCCGAGACGCTGGCCCTCATGCGGCTCATCGACGACACCCGGCCCGCCTTCTTCACCACCCTGCACAACGGGGAGTCCGGCGGCGTCTTCTACTACCTGAACCGGCCGGTCCCCGCGCTGCAGGCCGTACTGAAGGAGCTGCCCGGCAGGTACGGCGTGCCGCTGCACGCGGGCGAGCCCGAGCATCCGGCGGTCCGCTCCTTCGAGCAGGCGATCTACCAGGCGCCCACGATGGAGGACGCCTACGACTACCTGGAGGCCAACGGGCAGGACCCTGTTCCGCACATCGGCGGCGCGGCCAGCGACTCCTACATCAAGAAGTACGGCACGCTCGGGCTGACCGCCGAGATCCCGTACTGGACCGAGCCGGCGGCCGCCGACACCTCGCCCGTGAGCCGCTCCTACCGTGACCTGATCCAGGAGCAGGCCACGCGGATCCGGGAGACGTACGGGATCCTGGACGCGACGCTGTCCGCCGTCGGCGGTGACCTGGTGACGGCCTCGCCGTTCCTCAGCGCCGCCAGGGCGTTCGTGCCGATGCTGGCCGAATGGGCCGAGACCGACGAGCTGCGGGCCGGCGACCCGGCCGCCGACCGGCCCGCGACCGTGGCCGAGGTGTTCTCCTGCCGGGAGAGCCTGGCCAGCGCGCGGCTGCGCTTCGGCGGGATCCTGCTGCGGGCGCTGGAGGGCGAGCTGGCCGTCGGCAACGGCACGCCCGTCATCCGCGCCAGGGCCGGCGAGCTCGCCGAGCTGCACGCGCGCTGGTGCGCGGAGAGCGAGACCGAGGCCCGCACCATCCCGATCCACGACCTGGTGGCCATCCAGTACGGCGCCATCCTCGCGGGCGCGGCCCACGCCTAGGCTGGACGGCCGGACTTGCCGGGTTCGACAAGGCGTCAGCCGCGCGGCGGCTCGTCCCGCCCGGCGGGCACCTTGGGTTCTTCGTGGTCCTCCTCCGGCGGGATCTTCTCGCTGCCGTAGGCCCGGCTCATCCTGGTGCGGAGCCGGCCGAGCATCCCGCGCGCGGTCTCGGGCGGCACCTGGCCGTCGCCGTCCGCCCCCGGCAGCATCGGGATCGACTTCTTCCCGCGCACGTGCGCCTCCAGGTCGTCGGCCGGCGGCGCGTGCACCTCGACGAACTCGCCGTGCGGCAGTCGCGTGATCACGCCGGACTCCACGCCGTGCGCGAGGACCCGGGCGTCGGCGCGCTGCAGGCCGACGCAGATGCGGTAGGCGACGACGTAGGCGATGGCCGGGCCGATGAAGAGCGCGAACCGGCCGACCCAGGTGGTCACGAACAGCGGGATGTGGAAGAAGGCGGAGAACAGGTCGTTCGCGCCCATGATGGTGAGGATGGAGAAGAACGTGACGCCGGACACGCCGATGGCCGTGCGGTGCGGGTTGTTGCGCGGCCGGTCGGCGATGTGGTGCTCGCGCCGGTCGCCGGTGATCCACTGCTCCAGGAACGGATAGAGCGCCAGGCCGGTGAAGATCAGCCCCAGCGGCACCAGGGCCGGGATCAGCACGCTGAGGGCCAGCGTGAAGCCGAAGGCGTTGATCTCCCAGGCGGGCATCAGGCGCAGGGCCCCCTCCAGGAAGCCCATGTAGAAGTCGGGCTGCGACCCGGCGGAGACATCGGACGGGGTGTAGGGGCCGTACAACCAGATGGGGTTGATCTGGGCGAAGGTCGACAGGCCGGTGAGCACGGCGAGGGTGAACAGGGTGTACGCCCCGGCCTTGGCCATGAAGGAGGGGAGCAAGGGCCCGCCGACGACGTTCTGCTCCGTGCGGCCCTTGCCCGGCATCTGGGTGTGCTTCTGCACCCACATCAGGACCAGGTGCGCGGTGATGAGCGCCAGCAGGATGCCCGGGATGAGCAGGATATGGATCGAGTAGAACCGGGGGACCACCGCCTCGCCCGGGTATTCGCCGCCGAAGAGGAAGAACGACAGGTAAGTGCCGATGATCGGGATGGACAGCATCACCCCTTGGGTGATCCGCAGCCCGGCCCCGGACAGCAGGTCGTCCGGCAGCGAGTAGCCGGTCAGGCCCTCGACCAGGGCCAGCGTGAACAGGGCGAGGCCGATCAGCCAGTTCAGCTCACGCGGCTTGCGGTAGGCGCCGGTGAAGAACACCCGGAGCATGTGCACCATCAGGCCGCCGATGAACAGCAACGCCGCCCAGTGGTGGATCTGCCGGAGCAGCAGCCCGCCGCGCACCTCGAAGGTGATCGCCAGCGACGAGGCGTACGCCGCCGTCATCTCGACGCCCTTCAGCGGCGCGTACGGGCCTTCGTAGGTGACGTGCTGCATGCTCGGGACGTACCAGAAGGTGAGGAACGTGCCGGTCAGCAGCAGGATGATGAACGAGTACAGCGCGATCTCGCCCAGCAGGAACGACCAGTGGTCAGGGAAGACCTTGCGCAGGTTGCGCTTGAGGAAGTTCGCCCCGCCCAGCCGGTCGTCGAGAAACCTGCTCGGTCCCGCGATCGCCTTGCTGATCTTGGTCATGTATGGGCTCCTCTCAACGGTCCCGACCGCCATCGCACGTGGTCGCGGGCGATCGGCCGAGCCTCCACGCCGATGGGAGCGGCCGTCTTGAGCGAGCCTTGCCGGGCCGCGCGGCCGCTCATGACGCTGGAGCCTCGCCTATCGTGATGCTGAACTGCTCGGTGGACCTGTCCCGCTTGACGTCCACCGTGGTCTTCGTGCCCGGCCGCAGGTCGCGCAGCCGGTCGACGACGTCCTCCGAGCTGCGGACCGGCTCCCCCGCGAAGGCGGTGATCACGTCACCCCGCCGGAGCCCGGCGTCCGCGGCGGGGCCGCCCCGGACCGTGCTGATGATGATGGCGCCCGCCTCGGCCTCGACGTCGAGGGAGCGGGCGATCTCCGGGGTGAGCGTCCGCAGGTCGACGCCGAGGAAGGAATGGGTGACCTTGCCCTTGTCGAGCAGTTGCTCGACGGCCCAGACGACGGTGCCGGCCGGGATCGCGAAGCCGATGGACACCGCGCCTTCCTGCGGCGGGATGTAGGCCTCGTTGATGCCGACGACCTCGCCGCGGCCGTTCACCAGCGCGCCGCCGGAGACGCCGGGCGAGATCGCGGCGTCGGTCTGGATCAGGTCGACGAGGGCGTGGCCCGCCTGCGCCGAGTCCGGCACCTCGCGGTCCAGGCCCGAGATGATGCCGGCGGTCACCGTGTTCTCGAAGCCGAGCGGGCTGCCGAGGGCCAGGGCGAGCTCGCCCTGCACCGGCAGCTTCTGCTGGAAGGTGGCTGGGTGCAGGTCGTTCCGCTCGGCCTTGAGCACGGCCAGGTCGGTGCGGGCGTCCCTGGCCAGCACCCGGCCGGCGACCCGTTTGCCGTCGGCGAAGGCCACCTGGACGCGCCGCTGCCTCTCGACGACGTGTTCGTTGGTCAGGATGATGCCGTCGGCACGGTAGACCACCCCGCTGCCCAGCGAGTTGTCGGTGAAGATGGTCACCACCGACGGCTCCAGCTTCCGCACGATGCCGGGGATGCGGCCGACCAGACCGTCCGCGCCCGGCGTGCCCCCGGTCGGCCCGGTCGCGGGTGGCGGACTCACCGGCGGACTGGCCGTCGCCGTGCATCCCGCCAGGCAGGCGAGGGTCGTCAGCGCTGCGAGGAAGCGAACCAGGCACATGGCGAATGCTTACCCGGCAGGAACGGGTCAAATAGCCATGACCTGGGGAAACAGCCCGATTCTTTGCTCAGTGGGGCTGAACTTGGCCGAACCGGTCGGCGACGAGCCGGTCGGCCCAGCGGCGCAGGGCGTCGGCCACGGGCGGGTGGCGCAGCCCTAGGGCGTCGGCCGACGCGGTGTCGTAGCGGTCCTCGGACAGGAACGTCAGCGTCTCGGGGTCGGCTCCGGTCAGTGCGCGGGGCAGTCGCCGGACGAGCGCGACGGGCAGGAGCAGGCGCGGGGCGCGCACCCCGAGGTGGCGCGCCAGGAGCGCGACCAGGTCGGGCAGCTCCGGGGTGGCGTCGTCGAGGAGCCAGTGGGCGCGGTACGGCTCATGGTCGTGCGCGGGCACGGCGGCCAGGAAGCGGGCCAGGTGGTCGACGGTGACCACCGGGACGAACGTGCGCCGGGTGCCGGGCAGCGCCGGGAGGCGTCCGGTCCACAGCTGCCGCACCAGGCCGGCCAGGCCGAGATACTGCCCGGCCTCGCCGGTGACCGAGTGCCCGATCACGGTGGCGGGGTTGACCACGGTCAGCGGGATCCCCTCCTGGGCGGCGAGGGCGCGCACCGCCGCGTCGCCCTCGCGCTTCGACGCCTCGTACGCGCCGTAGCGCCGGTAGAGCTCGGTCAGCTGGTCCGCGTCGGCGGGGTAAGACAGCGTCTCGGCGACCCGGTAGCCGGAGACGTGGACCAGGCGCCGCAGGTGGGGGCGCGCACCGGCCCAGCGCAGGACGTTCAGGGCGCCGTGGACGTTGGCACGCTCGGCCTCGTCCCGGCTCATCCCGAAGCGGTAGGCGCCTGCGGCGTTGAAGACATCCCGTACGGAGTCCAGCGGGTCATCGCGGGAGAGCCCGACGTCGGCCTGGATGACGGTGAGTGCCTGGTCGTTGACGTCGTGGTCGCGTAGCCAGGTGCGTAGCTCGGTCTCGCGGGTGGGACCGCCGCGGACGGTCGCGGCGACCGTCCGGCCCCGCGTCAGCAGCTCCGCCGTCAGCCACCGGCCGATGAAGCCGGTCGCGCCGACGACCAAGGTGTCCGGTTCCTGCACGATGACCACTCTTTTCCTGTAGACCGATCTACATATTTTTACGGTATGCGACAACCCGCGAAAGTCACGAGCCGAGCAGGGCTCCGGCGGTGCGCCGGGCCCGCTCGATCGGGGTCCGGCTGCGCTGGGCGCGGGCCAGGACCAGCGCCCCCTCGATCAGCGCCAGCAACGAGCAGGCCAGGTCCTCGGCGTCCCCGGCCGGGCGCCCGTCGGCGACCAGCCGGTCCGCGAGCGCCCGCTGCCAGCCCTCGTAGGCGTCCGCGCAGACCTTCTGCAGCGGGTCGTTGGTGGCCGCCACCTCCAGGGCGACCGTGGCGATCGGGCAGCCCTTGGTGTACGCCGCCTCCTGCATCCGGTCGGCCAGGGCGTCCAGCAGGGCCTCGACCAGCGCCCTGGTGTCGGGAGCGTGCTCCGCCAGGTCGCCGATCACCGTGTCGATCTCCCGCGCGGAGACGGCGAGCGCCTCGGCGGTCAGCTGATCCTTGCCACCGGGGAAATGGTGGTAGAGCGAACCCCTGGGGGCCTTGCCCGCCTCGATCACCTCGTTGAGGCCGGTGCCGAAGTAGCCCCGCGCCTCCACCAGCGTGCGCGCGGCGTCGATCAACCGCGCCCGCGTCTGGTCTCCCTTGACCGCCATGCCGATAAACTAGACCGATCTACATAATCTGTCCAATTTTGGGGACTACGGGCTGCTCGCAGGGACCGCCGTGACAGGCCCCCTCCGGGGGCGTCGCCACCGTCATGACCAGGCCGATCACGAACACCAGGTAGGCCAGGACGGCGAGCACCCACCACGCGGCCAGTCCCATCGAGAACTTCCGCTCGGGCGCGGGCTGCTCGGGTTGCGCTCTGGTCAGCAGGGCGTCGAGATCGGGGTCGTCGAAGGCCAGCTGCTCCTCGATCTCCTGAAGCGCTCGTTCTTCCTCACGTGAAAGGCCCATGACCGCGATGTCGCCTCCTGATTTAACCCCCTTTATTGCAGTATGCGACTTTCTGTCCGTGGAGAGAAGTGTCAGCGGGACGGCTCCCAGCCGCGCCGGGGCGGGCGGGCGCCGGTCGGCTGCTCGTCGCGGCTGCGGTAGACCACATAGGGCCGGGTCAGATAGCCGATGGGCGCGGTGAGCATGTGCACCAGCCGGGTGAACGGCCAGATGGCGAACAGCACCAGCGCGCTCAACGCGTGCAACTGGAACAGCGGCGGCGCCCCCGCCATCAGCGCCGGCTCCGGGCTGAAGTAGAAGATCGACCGGAACCAGGGCGAGATGGTGGTGCGGTAGTCGTAGCCGCCCCCGAGGATGTTGGCCGCGACCGTGGCGGCCAGGCCGAGCACGATGGTGATCCCGAGGACCGCGTACATGAGCTTGTCGTTGCGCGTGGTCGCGGTGAACACCGGCCCGACGGTGCGCCGCCGGTAGATGAGGATCGCCAGGCCGCCCAGGGTGGCGATGCCCGCGATGGTGCCGAGCACCACGGCGACCACGTGGTAGGCGGCCTCGCTGACGCCCACCGCCTCGGTCCAGCTCTTCGGGATGACCAGCCCGCCGATGTGGCCGAGCAGCACGACCAGGATGCCGAAGTGGAACAGCGGGCTGCCGATGCGCAGCAGCCGCGACTCGTACATCTGGGACGAGCGGGTGGTCCAGCCGAACTTGTCATAGCGGTAGCGCCAGAGGTGCCCGAGCACGAACAGCGTCAGCGCCACGTACGGCGCCACCACCCACAACAGGATGCTCACCGGGATGCCTCCATGACGGCGTAGGGTTCCAGTCCGACTTCCTCGGCCGGCGGGCCCTCGGCCGCCAGCCGCAGCGCCGCCTCCTGCTCGCGCCGCCCGGCGGGCGGCAGCGTGGCCGCGACGGCGGCCACCACGTCCGCGTACGGCGAGCGCTCGTCCGCCAGCGCCGTGCGCAGCAGCTCCAGCCCCGCCCGGTGCTCCTGCAGCAGGCGGCGCGCCTCCCGCACTGCGCCCCGGGCCGACAGCTCGCACACCACCGCCACATGATCGGGCAGCTCGCCGTCCGCGAGCTCGAAACCCGCCGCGCGCAGCGCGTGCTTGAAGCGCAGCAGCGCTCCGCCGCGCTTGCGGGTGTCGCCGTAGGAGTAGTACGTCAGGTACGGGCAGCAGCGCCGCTTGAGATCGAAGGTCGCCACATAATGGGCGGCCAGGTCGCTTCGGGGAGTGCCGGCGGCGTGGTCGAGGAAGCGGGTCAGGCGCTCGCGCACCTCCCCGGCGGGCAGCGTGGCCACCGCCTCGGCCAGCACCCGCCGGGGGTCGTACAACCGCTCGTCGGGGTAGCCGAGCAGCACCGAGGCCACCAGGTGGGCGGTGCGCAGCTCGCTCTCGCGCAGAGCCGTCATGAGCCGTCCCCGTTCCGCTTGGGGAACAGCCCCTCGGGAGTTCCCTTGCCGTCCCAGTTGAGGAGGTTGACCCGGCCGCGCAGCTCGTTGGCCTTGTCCACGTCGTCGCCTGACTGCCGCTCGCGCAGCGCGTGGAAGTTCTCCACCGCCACCGGGGAGGGCATCCCGGACGCCTCGCCGAACGGGCCGTTCATGCCGGGGCCGCCCTCGTAGTCGAGGCTGCACTGGGTGGCCAGCTCCTCCAGCTGGTGGCCCTGCTCGGCGTGCGCCTTGGGGATGACGTACCGCTCGTCGTAGGGCGCGAGGGCCAGCAGCCGGTGCATGTCCTCGATCTGCGGGCCGTTCATCCCGACGGCGGTGGCGATCGACTCGTCGGGGGGCTGGCCGAGGTTGATGCGGCGCATGTACGAGCGCATCGCGGCCAGCCGGTTCAGCACGCCCTTGACCGGCTCGGGGTCACCGGCGGTGAACAGCTCCGCGAGGTACTCCACCGGGATGCGCAGCGCGTCGATGGCGCCGAACAAGTTGCCCGCGTCCTCGCCGTCGTGCCCGGTCTTCGCAAGTATGTCCACCACGGGCGACAGCGGCGGGATGTACCAGACCATCGGCATCGTCCGGTACTCCGGGTGCAGCGGCAGCGCCACCCCGAACTCGAAGATCAGCTTGTGGATCGGGGAGCTCCTGGCCGCCTCCAGCCAGTCCTCGGGGATGCCCGCCGCCCGGGCCCCGGCGATCACCTCGGGGTCGTGCGGGTCCAGCAGCACGCCCTTCTGCGCCTCGTACAGATCCTTCTCGTCGGGCACGCTCGCGGCCTCGGCGACCTTGTCCGCGTCGTACAGAATGATGCCGATATAGCGCAGCCGCCCCACGCACGTCTCGGAGCAGACGGTGGGTAGCCCCACCTCGACCCGGGGATAGCAGAACGTGCATTTCTCGGCTTTGCCGGTGCGGTGGTTAAAATACACCTTCTTGTACGGGCAGCCCGTCACGCACATCCGCCAGCCACGGCAGCGGTCCTGGTCGACCAGCACGATGCCGTCCTCGGAACGCTTGTACATGGCGCCGGACGGGCAGGAGGCCACGCACGAGGGGTTCAGGCAGTGCTCGCAGATGCGCGGCAGGTAGAACATGAACGCCTGCTCGAACTCCAGCTTGACCTGGTCAGACAGCTTGCGCAGCACCGGGTCGGCGGGGGCCAGCTCGGGGCCGCCGGCCAGGTCGTCGTCCCAGTTCGCGCTCCAGGTGATCTTCGTGGGCTCGCCGGAGATGAGCGACCTGGGCCGGGCGACGGGCGTGTCCTCGGTGGCCGGGGCGGAGAAGAGCCGGTCGTAGTCGTAGGTCCAGGGCTCGTAGTAGTCGTTGATGGAGGGCATGAGCGGATTGGCGAAGATGGTGAACAGCTTGCGCAGCCGCCCGCCCGCCTTCAGCTTGAGCCGGCCGCGCCGGTTCAGCTCCCAGCCGCCCTTCCACTTGTCCTGGTCCTGGTAGGTGCGCGGATAGCCCTGCCCGGGGCGGGTCTCGACGTTGTTGAACCAGACGTACTCGGTGCCCGCCCGGTTGGTCCAGGCCTGCTTGCAGGTGACCGAACAGGTGTGGCAGCCGATGCACTTGTCCAAGTTCATCACCATGGCCAGCTGCGCCATGACCTTCATCAGTAGTCGACCTCCTGAGAGCGGCGGCGGATCACGGTGATCTCGTCTCGCTGGTTGCCGGTGGGCCCGAGATAGTTGAACGCGAACGACAGCTGGGCGTACCCGCCGATCAGGTGCGTGGGCTTGACCAGCAGCCGGGTCAGCGAGTTGTGGATGCCGCCGCGCCGCCCCGACGTCTCGCTCTTGGGCACGTCCACGACGCGTTCCTGCGCGTGGTACATGTACACCGTCCCCTCGGGCATGCGGTGCGAGACGATCGCGCGGGCCACCACGACGCCGTTGCGGTTGACCGCCTCCACCCAGTCGTTGTCGCGGACCTTCGCCTTGGCCGCGTCGGCCGGGCTCATCCAGATGGTCGGCCCGCCGCGCGACAGGGTCAGCATGAGCAGGTTGTCCTGATATTCGGAGTGGATGGACCACTTGGAGTGCGGGGTCAGATAGCGCACGGTGACGCCGTTCTCGCCGCTGTCCCCGATGCCGGGCTCGCCGAACATCGCGGTCATGTTCAGCGGCGGCCGGTAGACCGGCAGCGCCTCGCCCGCCTCGTGCATCCAGTCGTGGTCCAGGTAGAAGTGCTGGCGGCCGGTGAGGGTGTGCCAGGGTTTGCGGTGCTCGACGTTGATGGTGAACGCCGAGTAGCGCCGCCCGTCGGTCTCGCTGCCCGACCATTCGGGCGAGGTGATCACCGGCACCGGCCTGGCCTGGGTGTCGGCGAAGGTGATCTGCTTGTGCTCGTCGGCCAGGCCCTCGAAGGACGTCCCCGTACGGCGGCTCAGCGTGGCGAACCCCTGGGCGGCCAGGTGCCCGTTGGTGGTGCCGGACAGGGCCAGGATGGCCTCGCACAGGTCGCTGTCGCGGGCCAGGGACGGCCGGCCGTCGGCGACGCCGCCCCGGACGGTGCCGTTCATGCGGGCGATCCGCCCGATCTCGCCGGAGACGTCGAACGTCAGCCCCTTGGTCGTCGCGCCGAGCCGTTCGAGCAGCGGGCCGAGCGCGGCCATCTTGTCCGCGACCGCGCCGTAGTCACGCTCCACCGTGACCAGCTTGGGGAAGTCGATCCCCGGCGTGGGCGTGTCGCCGGTCACCCGCCAGTCCCGCACGTACCCGTGCGGGTTGGCCAACTCGTCCGGCGTGTCGTGCAGCAACGGCACCGCCACCAGGTCCGTACGGGTGCCGAGATGGGTCTTCGCCAGGGCGCTGAAGGCGGTGGCGATGGCGTGGAAGGCGGCGAAGTCGGTCCGGGTCTGCCACGGCGGGTCGATCGCCGGGGTGAAGGCGTGCACGAACGGGTGCATGTCGGTGGACGACAGGTCGTGCTTCTCGTACCACGTGGCGGCCGGCAGCACGATGTCGGAGAACAGCGTGGTCGAGGTCATCCGGAAGTCCAGCGACAGCAGCAGGTCGAGCTTGCCCCTGGGCGCCTCCTCCGGCCAGGCGACGCTCGAAGGCCGCTGCTCGGGCCCGGCCTCCTCGGCCCGTACGGACGAGTCGGTGCCCAGCAGGTGGCGCAGGAAGTACTCGTTGCCCTTGGCCGACGAGCCGAGCAGGTTGGCCCGCCACACGGTCAGCACCCGTGGCCAGTTCTCCGGCGCGTCCGGGTCCTCGCAGGCGAAGCCGAGCCGGCCCGAGGTGACCTCTCCGGTGATGTACGGCCCGGCCTCCTGTCCTGCGGCGGCGGCCTCGTCGGCCAGGTCGAGCGGGTTGCGGTCGAAGGTCGGGTAGGACGGCATCCAGCCCAGCCGCGCCGACTGGGACAGCAGGTCGGCGGTGGATCTGCCGGTGAACGCGCCGTCCCCGAGCGAGGAGGAGACGACGTCGGCGGAGAAGGTGTCGTAGCGCCACTGGTCGGTGTGCAGATACCAGTAGGCGGTGCCGATCATCTGCCGCGGCGGCCGCGACCAGTCGGCGGCGGCGGCCAGCTGCGCCCACCCGGTGGTCGGCCGGCACTTCTCCTGGCCGACGTAGTGCGCCCAGCCGCCGCCGTTGACCCCCTGGCAGCCGGTCAGCGTGGTCAGCGCCAGGAACGAGCGGTAGATCGTGTCGGAGTGGAACCAGTGGTTCGTCCCCGCGCCCATGATGATCATGGATCGGCCGCCGGACTGCTCCGCGTTGCGGGCGAACTCCCTGGCGATGCGGGTCGCCGCGACCGCCGGGACGCCGGTGAACGCCTCCTGCCAGGCGGGCGTGTACGGCTCGGCCGCGTCGTCGTAACCGGCCGGCCACCGGCCCGGCAGCCCGTCGCGGGCGACGCCGTACTGCGCCAGCATCAGGTCGTACACCGTGGTGACCAGGTGCTCCCCGACCTGTCGTACGGGCACGCCGCGCTCCAGCACGCCGTCGCCGAGACCGTCGAAGCGCGGCAGCGCGACCGGCGCCGCCGCCCCGCCCGCGACGGTCAGCAGCGGGTCCACCTCGCCGAGGTCCAGGTTCCAGCGGCCCTTGCCCTCCTCGGCGTAGCGGAAGGCGAGCGAGCCGTTCGGCACGACCGGCTCGCCGGTCCGCGCGTCCAGCAGCACCGTGGCGAACGCCGCCTCCTTGCCCTCCTGGCCGAGATCGGCGGCGGTGAGGAACTTGTCCGGCAGGTACGCGCCGTCCCGCTCGCGCAGCCGGACCAGGAACGGCAGGTCGGTGAAGCGTTTGACGTAGTCGGTGAAGGCCGGGGTGGTGGAGTCGACGAAGAACTCCTTGAGGATGACGTGCCCCATCGCCATGGCCAGGGCCCCGTCCGTGCCGGGGTTCGGCGCGAGCCACTCGTCGGCGAACTTGGAGGCGTCGCTGTAGTCGGGCGACAGCACGACCACCTTCTGACCCCGGTAGCGCGCCTCGGCCATGAAGTGCGCGTCGGGCGTGCGGGTGACGGGCACGTTCGAGCCCCACAGCATCAGGTAGGAGGCGTCCCACCAGTCCGCCGACTCCGGCACGTCGGTCTGGTCGCCGAACACCTGCGGGGAGGCCACCGGCAGGTCGGCGTACCAGTCGTAGAACGACAGCATCGCGCCGCCGATCAGTGAGACGAACCGGGCGCCGACCGCGTGCGAGGCCATCGACATGGCGGGGATCGGGGAGAACCCGGCCACCCGGTCGGGGCCGTAGGTCTTGATGGTGTGCACATGCGCCGCGGCGATGATCTCGGTGGCCTCGTCCCAGGTGACGCGCACCAGGCCGCCCTTGCCCCGGCCCGACTGGTAGCGGCGGCGCTTGACCGGGTCCGTGGTGATCTCCGCCCAGGCGGCGACCGGGTCGCCCAGCCTGGCCTTCGCCTCGCGGTACATCTCCACCAGCACGCCCCTGGCGTACGGGAAGCGGACCCGGGTGGGGGAGTAGGTGTACCAGGAGAAGGCGGCTCCCCGGGGGCAGCCGCGCGGCTCGTACTCGGGCCGGTCGCCGCCCACGCTCGGGTAGTCGGTCTGCTGCGCCTCCCAGGTGATCACGCCGTCCTTGACGTACACCTTCCACGAGCACGATCCGGTGCAGTTCACGCCGTGCGTGGAGCGGACCACCTTGTCGTGGCTCCACCGGTCACGGTAGAAGACGTCGCCCTGCCGGCCGCCGATCTGGTGCAGAGTGCGCAGATCCTCGGACACGGTGCCGGGACGCAGGTGCCGGCCCAGTTTCAGCAGGGCGTCGCTGACCGGTCCGTCCATACCCGTCATGAGTGCACTCCTTCATCTCGGGCGACAAGCCCGGACATGCCCGTTAACGGGGTTTTAATCCGTGACTTCGGCTAGCTTGCCGGAGCCCTTTTCATGTTGTTAGGGACGAAAGTCCTGTCCTGGTCGCCGAACCGCCCGCGTCACCGTGCGGGCACCGCCTGGCGCCGCTGGGCGGTGGCGCGCACCACGGTGACCGTCAGCAGCAAGGTCAGCGCCGACACCATGGCCAGCAGCGCCAGCCCCAGTCCGTACGAGCCGAACCGGCTGTAGACCTCGCCCATCACCAGCGGCGGCACGAAGCCGCCCAGCCCGCCGGCCGCGCCGACCAGACCGGTGACCGAGCCCACCTTGTCCGCCGGGGCCGCCGCCGCGACCAGGGCGAAGGTGGCCCCGCTGCCCGCGCCCAGCGCGGCGGCCATGATGAGGAACGCGGCCGTGCCCAGCATCATCAGCGGCGGCGTGAACGCCTCCACCGAGGCGCAGACCGCGACGATGGTGAACACCCCGGCCAGCACCGGGATCGGCCCCAGCCGGTCCGACAGCCAGCCGCCGACGGGACGCATCGCGACGGCCAGGACCACGAACCCGGCCATCCGGTCGGACGCGTCGGCCTGCTCCAGGCCGTACGCGGACTCCAGGTAGACCGGCAGGTAGACGGAGAAGGCGACGTACCCGCCGAACGCCACCGCGT
Organism: Nonomuraea glycinis; assembly: GCF_035920485.1. Classification (GTDB taxonomy): domain Bacteria; phylum Actinomycetota; class Actinomycetes; order Streptosporangiales; family Streptosporangiaceae; genus Nonomuraea; species Nonomuraea glycinis. Next base: position 2,316,440 of record NZ_CP109166.1, on the reverse strand, counting down.
ACAGCAGGCAGGCCTGCCAGGTGATCGGCAGCCGCACGGCCGCGCGCAGGCGCGCCAGCGTGGACTCCGCCGGAGCGGTACGGCCCGGCGCGTCCCGCAGCACGACCCAGGCCACCACGGCGTAGACGGCGAGCACGGCGGCGGTGATCAGGAACGGGGTGGCCGGACCGCCGGCCCTGACCAGCTTGACCGTGGTCAGCGCGCTGATCGCGGTGCCGCCCATGCCCATGCCGAACACCCCGATGGCCAGCCCGCGCCGTCCGGGCGGGAACCAGGCGCTGACGAACGGCACGCCCACGGCGAACACCGTTCCGCCGATGCCCAGGAAGAACCCGCCCACCAGCAGCGCCGCCAGCGAACTCTGCCCGAGCACGCCGATGAACAGCACCGGGACGATGGTGGCCGCCGAGACCAGCGGGAACATCACCCGGCCGCCGTACCGGTCGGTGAGCGCGCCGACGGGGATGCGGCCGAGCGACCCGACGATCACCGGCACCGCGACCAGTAGCGCCTGCTCGCCGGCCGACAGGCTGAGCAGGTCCTTGAACCGGGGGCCCAGCGGGCTCAGCAGCGCCCACGCCCAGAAGTTCACCGCGAATCCCACGGTCGCCAACGCCAGCATCACCATGGGCCGGTTGGCCGGGCCGCGCGGGCCGGTCGGGTCGGTGCTCATGTTCGTCCGTCCTCGGTTCGTGGGCATCGGCTGAATCCCACCGCAGCAGGCTCATGCCCTCGTAGGGACAAAGGTCCCCTGCGCGAAGTGCTTTGTGCTGTCTTTGCGGGGCCGATCGGCAGCCGGAAGTTGCGAAGCGGAACTGTGTTCCGTATCGTAGGCGGAGCAACGTTCCACTTTGCTTGTGAAAGGCACCCCATGCCCGACTCACCCGTGCCCACCATGGTGCTGTCCGCCCGGCCGGTCATCCTGCCCGTCCCGGGCCGCGGCGAGGACCTCCAGGTCCGCGTGTCCGCCCCCGCGACCGGCCGCGACCTGCCCGTCATCGTCTTCTCGCACGGCTTCGGCATGTCGATGAACGGCTACGGGCCGCTGGCGGACCACTGGGCCGCGCAAGGCTTCGTTGTCCTGCAGCCCACCCACCTCGACTCCAGGACGCTCGGCCTCCCGCCTTCGGATCCCCGTACGCCGGACATCTGGCGGATCCGTATCGAAGACCTCAAGCACGTCATGGACGGGCTCGACATCCTCGAAGCCGCCGTACCCGGCCTCGGCGGACGTCTCGACCGGGACCGCATCGCGGTGGCCGGCCACTCCTGGGGCGCCCAGAGCGCGAGCACCCTGCTGGGCGCGCGCATCCTGGACGCCGACGGCGTGCCCGGCGAGGACCTGTCCGACCCCCGCGTCAAGGCGGGCGTGCTGCTCGCCCTGACCGGCCTGGGCGACGACCTGACCCCGTTCGCGGCCGAGCACTTCCCCTTCATGAAGCCGTACTTCGGCGACATGACCACCCCGGCGCTCATCGTCGCGGGGGACCACGACCAGTCCGCGCTGTCCACCCGTGGCCCGGACTGGTTCCTCGACCCGTACGTGCACAGCTCCGGGAGCAAGAGCCTGCTCACGCTGTTCGGGGGAGAGCACTCGCTGGGCGGCATCTCCGGGTACGAGGCCGCCGAGACGACGGACGAGGACCCGGCCCGCGTCGCCCTGGTCCGGCGGCTCACCACCGCCTTCCTGCGCAGCGCCCTCTACCCCGAGGACACCGGCTGGAAGGCCGCCCTGGAGGAGGACCTCGGCCCGCAGGGAAAGCTGGAGAGCAAGTAAGCCTTTCCCAGGCCGCAGCCGCAGGGCGAGCCGGCCGCACCCGGAGTTGGCCTTACCCGGCCGCCGGCTCGGGTGTGATGCGCTCCCAGGCGGCCATCGGGAGCATGACGATCGAGGCGGGGAACAGGCCGAGCTCCTCGTGGTCGATGTGCTCGCCCAGCTTGGTGAGCGCCTTCAGCACGGTCGCCCAGTCAGGGTTCGCCCGGTCGATCGCGCCGAGCACGCCATGGATGTCGTCGTGCTCGGCGCAGAGCCGCGCCACCTCCCCGGCCAGCGACCCCTCCGCCCGCAACTCGGCGAACAGCCCGCCCTCCTCGGTGGCGGTGTGCGGCAGCAACCGGCCGACGAGCTCGTCCAGCAGTGCTCCGGCGTCGTCGTACCGGCCCTCGCCGATCGCCCGGCGCAGCACGCCGGCCGTCTCCTTGATCTCCCCGTGCTCCTCGGACAGCCGCCCGATCAGCGGAAAGTCCCGGCACCCGCAGTAGTCGCACATGGCATCCCTCTCGTCTCCGGCTCCAGGGTGCCCGCCAGGAAACCCCCGTGGACAGGGTCCTTCGTCCTTCAAATCGCCGGTGCCACCGAGCTCCTGATCATCTGGTGTCGCACAGAGCTCGGTTGACGAGCCGGTTGACGGCGGCGTCGATCTGGAGAATGCGCTTCGCCGAATCGAAGCGCTCGGTCGAAACGGAGATCACCACACTGCGCTTCCCATCGGCGGTGACGCCCGTTCTGGTCATGAAGCCGAGGATGTCCCCGCCGTGCCCCACGTACGTGCCGCCACAAGGAAGTGGGCGTTGCACCAGGCCGAGTCCGTAGCGGGCGCCCGGCCAGATGCGCCGCAGCTCCGTGGCCACGGGAACGGTTCTGCGCATCTCGGCGAGCTCCGCGGGCCGCAGGAGTTCGCCGCCGAGCAGGGCTGTGAAGAAGCGATCGAGGTCCGCCGTGGTGGAGATGAGCCCGCCCGAGGCGTCCGCGTCGCGATGCCGGGTGGTGTCGACGAATCCCTCGCTGGTCTTGAACACGGTGTACCCGCGTGCGTGGGGCCGCGGCAGCTCGGCCGACCCCGCGGGCCAGCGCGTGTGCTTCAGGCCCAGCGGCTCGATGACGCGCCGTTTCACCTCCTCATGCCAGGGGCGGGCGGTCGCCTTCTCGATGATCAGGCCGAGGGTGGCGTACCCGGTGTTGGCGTAGAGCCAGCCCTTGCCGGGTGCGAAGGCCGGCTTGTGGCGCATCGCCCTGGAGATGACCTGCTGCGGGGTGAAGGTGTCGTGCCGGTGGCGGCGGTATTGGCGGGAGGACGCGATGGCGGTCGGGTACGGGTAGTCATCGACGATCCCGCTGGTGTGCTGGAGCAGGTCGCGGACGGTGATCTTCCGCCCGTCGTTGCCGCGCCCTTTGATCAGCCCGGGTAACCACCTGTCCACGGTGTCGTCGAGTGCCAGCTTCCCCTCGCCGACCAGTTGCAGCACCACGGTGGCGACGAAAGTCTTGTTACTGGAGCCGATCCGGAAATATCCGTTAGGTGGCACCGGGGCCTTCGTCCGGAGGTCGGCGACGCCGGCCGTCGCGACCATGCTCCTGCCCTCGCTGGTGACCCGCGCCTGCACCCCGGTGACTCCGCCGGCGACGATCCTCTCCGCATCCCGCCGTAGGTCCGGCCGGCCGTATTCGGGTGCGACATTGAGCGAGGCGGTCAGCGCGGCGACCATGGCCACATGTGTGACGAACATGAGCGTTTCTTTCTGTCGGCATGCGTGATCGGGCGCGTTCCACGATCGCGGCAAGCACGCATGCCGGCATCGGCCGTTCGACTGATCCGGGCTGGACGATCGGCCGATCGACTATGTGTATTCGCGTCTCGCCGCGTGGCCGCGCAAGTAAAAGAAGTTGCGCTCTCATCGGCCTCCCATGCATTCTCATATCCGTATCCGCTCTCGGTTCGACGGTTTATCGGTGCGGTTCGGAGAGGGCACGGGTCGAAGTTCGTCGGTTACCACTTTTAATGGGGCGGTCGCAGGTTCGAGTCCTGCCCGGGGTCACGGCTCCGGTAGCTCAGCTGGCAGAGCACCTGAACACCGGTGAACATCCCACATCCGTGTCTTCTCCGAACCACACCGATCCCTTCGTGAGCCCTGCCGGGAGCACGACTCGAATTCTGCCGGTAAAGGGCCGGAGGGCGGGTCGAAGTCGTTCGGTTATCCCGGAATCGGCGGTCGCGGGGTTCAATTCCCCGCTGTGCGGCTTGGCCGTGCATAGCTCAGTGGTAGAGCTTCGGTCTTGATCCGATCGGCACACCCATATCCGCCCTCCCCTTCTCCCCACATCCGCCGCCAGGCGGGTCGAAACCCCTTGGAGGCCGTTCATGGCCCGCAACCGTGACCCTCTCGCCGGCATTTCCACCATCGCCACGCCCCAGACCCAGCGGCTGCCCGGACGCACCGACCAGGTCGAGAACGCGGCAGGTGGCTATGTGTTCGCCAAGGACCTGTGGCAGCGCGTCGAGGACTTCCTGATCCTCGGCACCACGGGCGGCACGTACTACGTCAGCGAGAACAAGATGACCGCCGACAACGCCGACGCGCTGTTCCAGGCGATCGCCGAGGACGGCCCGCGCGTCGTGCGGCTGCTCACCGACATCTCGACCGCGCGCCCGCCGCGCGCCCCGAAGCAGCGCCCGGCACTGTTCGCACTCGCCGCCGCCTACGCCAAGGGCGACGCGGCCACCCGCCAGGCCGCCAAGCTCGCGCTGCCGAAGGTGGCCCGCACCACCGACCACCTGGCCCAGTTCTTCGGCTACTACAAGAACCTCGGCGGCAAGCCGACCGCGCACGGCACGGCGCCGGTCGTCGGCCGGTCACTGCGGACCGCGCTCGCCTCCTGGTTCCTGTCCGGCGACGCGGACGACGTCGCCTTCCGGGTGTGCAAGGCCCGCCAGCGCAGGACGCCGCAGGGCGAGGCGTTCGACCTGCGCGACGTGCTGCGCATCGCCCACCCCAAGACCGACACCCCGGAGCGGGGAAGGCTGTTCGGCTGGATCGCCGGGAACGTCTCCGACGCCGACGCACGCGACGTGCTGGAGTCGGTGGACCGGTTCCTCACCGCGAAGGCCGCCACTACCGCTCACCAGGCGATCAAGGTGGTGACCGAGCGGAAGGTGCCGTGGGAGTTCCTGCCGGATGCGATGCTGCGCGAGCCCGCCGTGTGGGACGCGCTGATCGACACGGTCGGCCTGACCGCGCTCATTCGCAACCTGTCCCGCATGACCCGCATCGGCACGCTCAAGCCCATGAGCGGCGCGACGCGGCGCGCGGTCGCCCGGCTCACCGACCAGGCGGCGCTACTTCGAGCGCGCATCCACCCGATGGACGCCTTCCTCGCGCTGCGCGTCTACGGCTCGGGCCGGTCCCGGCCGAACCCGCGCGCCGACGTACAGACGTGGACACCGGTCCCGGCGATCCTCGACGCGTTGGAGGAGACGTACGAGCTGTCGTTCGGCACCGTCGAGCCTTCCGGCCGGCGGCTGCTGGTCGCGGTGGACTCGTCCGGGTCGATGTCGGGCGGCTGGTCCGGCGGCGGCGTCGTGGTCGGCGGTTCCTCGATCGGTTCGCCGTACGAGGTCGGCTGCGCCCTGGCCGTCATGCTGGCCCGCATCGAGAAGGGGAACGTGCACGTCATCGACGTGGACACCGGTGTGCACGCCTCGAAGGTGACGCCGCGTACCAACCTGCGCGAGATCAAGAGCTGGCGGCCTTCGGGCGGCGGCACCGACCTGTCGCTGCCGTTCCGGTGGGCGCGTGAGCAGGGGATGGCGGTGGACGGGTTCGTCGTGTTCACCGACAACGAGACGTGGGCGGGACGGGCGCACCCGTCGCAGGAGCTCGACGCCTACCGGCGCTCGGTGGCGGCGGAGGCTCGAGTGGTGGTGGCGGCGATGACGGCGGCGGGCTACTCGATCAGCGACCCCGCCGACGCGGGGGTGCTGAACGTGGCGGGCCTGGACGCGTCACTGCCGCTGATCGTGAACGGCTTCATCCGGGCGTAGTCGAGAGCGCGCGCGGCCTCCGGCGAACGCGATCACGGAGGCCGTGGCGCACAAGATCGCGGTCCACGCCAGGGTGGCCTCGGTCGAGGTGTGATCGGCGACCACACCGGCGATCCACGGCCCGGCGGTCTGCCCGGCCGCGAACACCGTGGTGAAGGCCGCCAGCGTGGCGGTCCAGTCGGCGGGCGGGACGTTGCTCTTGATGAGGGCGGTGATGGCCGCCGGGACGCCCATGAACGTCGCCCCGTAGATGATCGCGGAGGCGAGGATGACGGGTGGCGCGGGTGCGACCAGCGCCAGCGCCGCGCCGCCGGCCAGCAGGGCGAGCAAAGTGGCCAGGGCCCGGGTGGCGGGCCACTCGGCGGTGGGCCGGCTCCACAGCGCGGGCGCCGCCACGACGGCCAGACCGAGCACCGTCCAGGTGAGCACCACCTGCCCGAGCGGGGCACGCTGGTCGGCGAGGTAGGCCGACAGGAACGTGATGTAGGTGATGTACCCGGCGGCGAACAGGAGGTAAGCCAGGGCCGCCCCCAGCAACGGGCGCACCCGAGCCCGCCCGGCCACGTCAGCACGCGCACCCCCACCCGTGCTCCCCACGCCCTCACGCGCCGCGCCTCCAGTCCCCGCGCCCCCGCGCGCTGCGCCTCCACTCCCCGCGCCTCCACTCCCCGCGCCCTCACTCCCCGCGCCCTCACTCCCCGCGCCCCCGCGCGCTGCGCCCCAACTCGCCGCGGCTGCCAGGGCGGCGGCGGTGGCAAGGCCGATCCAGGCCAGGCGCCAGTGGTTCCCCAGTGCGGGGATGCTCACGCCGCTGACGATGATGCCCAGCCCGGTGCCGGCGAAGTAGACGGTGATGGGCACGCTGGAGGCCGCGTGGGCGGCGACGCGTGAGGCGATCACGCCGCCCACGATGAACACCACCGCTCCTGCCGCCCCTGCCGCGGCCCGCGCGGTCAGCAGTGGCAGGTAGGCGTCGCTCGCCGCGGTGGCCGCCAGCGATACGGCCGTGAGCACCATGCCGATGCGGAAGGCGGCGGCGGTGCCCCAGCGGCGCACGACCGCGGCGGTCACCAGTGCGCCGAGGAGGTAGCCGAGCCCGTTGGCGGTGCTCATCGTCCCCGCCTCGGCCAGGGTCCAGCGCAGGTCCTCGCGCATGGCCGGCAGAAGCAGGCCGTAGGCGAAGCGCGCGAGCCCGAGCGCCGAAGCGGTGCCGAGCGCCAGCAGGCCCGCCTGCCACACCGCCCGTCCCAGCAGCGGTGCCCGCGTCATCGGTCCCGTCTCCCGGCGGCAGCTGCGCCGCGGGCGGTCGCTTCTCGCGCGCCCGGGTCGTGCCGAGCTGAGCCGAACAGGTCTGGCATGGCATCCCCAAGAGATCGAACCGATCGGTACGACCTGAGATGCTAACAGCAGAACGAACCGACCGGTACGATCTGTGGCATGCCAGTCCCCAAGGGCTCGACGATCGACCCCGCGCGCACCCGAGCGGCCATCCTCGAGGCGGCCACCCGGGTGCTGTACGAACGCGGGCTCGACGGCATCGGTGTCGCCGAACTCTGCACCCGTGTCGGGGTGTCCAAGGAGACGCTCTACCGGCACTTCGGCACCAAGGACGGCCTGGTGGACGCCGTGCTGCGCGCCCGCAGCGACCGGGTGACGAACTGGCTGGCCGCAGCGGCAGCTGCCGCCGGGGACGACCCGAGCGACCAGCTCGCGGCGGTGTTCGACGCCCTCCAGCGGTGGTACGACGAGCCGGCCTTCCGTGGCTGCGCGATGCTGAACGCGGCCGCCCAACACCACGTCGACGCCGTACGCACCCTCACCGCGCGCCACCTGGACCGCTACCTCGAGCTTCTGACCGGCATCGCCGTCCGCGCCGGAGCCGTCGACCCGCCCGTCCTGGGCCGGCAACTGCTCATGCTGGTCGAGGGGGCGACCGTCGTCGCCGCGCACCACGACCCGGCCGGCGCGGCGACGGTCGCCCGCCAGGCCGCCCTCACCCTGCTGTCCGCCGCCGCTCGCCCCGGCCGCCAGGACTGACGCACCGGATCGGGACCCGGCCCCGGAAAACCTCAGGAGGCGGGCCCGTGCGGGACCCACCTCCTGGTGCGGGTGATGTCAGACGATCGGGCCCTCACTGGCGAGTTGGACGCCGGGGCGGCCGTTCTCGACGACGTACGTGGCCCGGGTGGACGCCGGAGCGCCGGGCCGGTCGACGTACGGGAGCACCCGGAAATCGGTGCTCCACAGGTCCTCGGTCACCGTGCACCGCAGGTATCCCCGCCGGTAGTTGGCGAACTTGATGTGCGGGTTGGCGCGTACCGACAGCTCCGAGTAGGAGTCCATGTCGGCTCCGTTGCCCTCGGCGGTGACCGAGGTGCAGACGAACTCGCTCGCCAGCACCGGGGCGGCCGGGTCGCGGTAGTCGGCCTTGATGTCACTGGCGTGGTGCCGGTGGCGGTCGCCGGTCAGCACGACCAGGTTGTCGACCCCGCGGTCCCGCGCGCCGTCGAGCATCCGGCGGCGGTTCGCGTCGTACCCGTCCCAGGGGTCCATGAAGACCGAGACCGCCTCGGTGTCGTCCATGTCGGTCTCGGCCATCGGCGCCTGGTTGGCCAGCACCTGCCACCGGACCCGGGAGCGCTCGAAGTTGTCCAGGAGCCACTGCTCCTGTTCCCGCCCCATCATGGTCCGGTTCGGGTCCAGGCTGCCCGGGTTCGGGGCGGCCAGGCCGCCGCCGGCCGCTTGGTCGTCGCGGTACTGCCGGGTGTCGAGCACGTTGATGTCGAGCAGGTCGCCGTAGGCGAGCCTCCGGTACAGCTGCATGTCCGGCCCGTCCGGCAGGGCCGACGCGCGCAGCGGCAGGTTCTCGTAGTAGGCCTGGAAGGCGGCGGCGCGCCGGTCCAGGAAGCCCGGCGTCTCGGCGGCGTTCTGCGGGACGTCGTCGGCCCAGTCGTTGTCGACCTCGTGGTCGTCGAGGGTCACCGCCCAGGGGTGGGCGGCGTGCGCCGCCATCAGGTCCGCGTCGCTCTTGTACAGGCTGTACTGCAGCCGGTAGCGCTCCAGCGTGACCGTCTCGGGCGACAGATAGTCCGGGACCGGGGTCTGCCGGGTGCCGCCGTCCGCCGGTACGCCGTTCTCGTAGATGTAGTCGCCGACCTGGAGGACCAGATCGAGGTCGTCCTCGGCCATCCGGCCGTACGCGGTGTAGAAGCCGTGCTGCCACAGGGCGCAGCTCGCGACCCCGAGGGAGACCGAGCTGACGTGGGCGTCGTGGGACGGGGCGGTCTTGGTCCGTCCGACGGGACTGATGTCGGTGCCGACCTTGAACCGGTAGAAGTAGTGCCGGCCGGGTCGCAGGCCCCACACCTCGGGGTGGACGGAGTGGTTGAGCTCCGGACCGGCCACGGCGGTGCCGCGCTTGACGATCCGGCGGAAGCCTTCGTCCTCGGCGACCTGCCATTGGACGGGGACCCGCCGCGGCGGCATGCCGCCCGATCCGTCGGCGGCGAGGGGATCCGGGGCGAGGCGGGTCCACAGCACAACGGAGTTCGGCAGCGGGTCGCCGGAGGCGACACCGAGCTTGAACGGGTCGTCCGGGAGGCCGTGGCGCTGTGGCGGCGTTGCGCCGGCGGGGTCGCCGAGGGCACTGGTGCCGAGAAGTACGGCGGTCGCGCCGGCGCCGCCGAGAAGGCCGCGCCGGCTGAGGGTACGTCCGAGCGGAAAACTCATGGAGGGGGTGTCCTTCGAAGATCACGAGTGAAGCAGCGATCAGGCGAACTCGGCCTGACCGGGGGCTGTGGGGAAGACGTGCAGGGGCGCGTGCCTTTCGGCGTCCACATCACACCAGACGGCACGGTGCATGCTGGGGAGCAGCAGGTGGCTGCCCCACCGTCCGCGCGACAGCTCGGCCACGATGGCCAGGCCGCGCCCGCCTTCGGCTTCGTCGCCGAGCTGCTCCTGCGTCGGAATGAGGTGCGGAGCCGAGAGCGCCGAACCAGGATCGGTCACCGTCAGGCGGAGGAAATCGATGCCCTGGAAGAGTTGAACAAGGACCCAGCATCCGGTGTCCGCGTGCCGCACGGCGTTGGTGACCATTTCGGATGTCACCAAGAGCAGAACGTCCCGTACAGGATGAGAGCGCCCGATCCAGGCGGTCACCGTCGCGCGAGCCAGGCGCGGCGTCTGGGCGTCGCGCGCGAGCTTCGTTTCTCCCAATGCGGTCAGGCCAGTCCGTGAAATCACACGAATACGGTGGAAGATCAGCCGCTGTGGGCGGGCGAGGACGCGGTCACCGAACTGGTCATCGCGCCGCTGAACGCGATCCTTCGCATGTTCATCCAGTGCTCCTTGCTCACAGAAATCGAACCGCCGCACGGACCTCCGGCGACGAAAGCCGATCAACGAGCACGACCCTACATACCTGTTATGTATGCCGTCAATGGTGGGTAAACGTCTCCGTAACCGCACCGAAACACCTCCGAACAAGCGACGGCTCCCCTCCGACACGTGGTCGAAGGGGAGCCGGGGATCCTGCGGAGGCCGAACGGTCAGGCGGGGAAGCCGACCGAGTGGGTGTCCATGAACTCGCGGATGCCCTCAAGGCCCATCTCGCGGCCCATGCCGCTGTGGTTGAAGCCGCCGAACGGGGCGCGCTCGTCCAGGTGGGCGGCGCCGTGGGTGTTGACGAAGGTGTAGCCGGTGCGGAGCTGGGCGGCGACGACGGCGGCGTGGTCGAGGTCCGCCGTCCAGACCGAGGAGCACAGGCCGGACCAGGTGTCGTTGGCGCGGGCCACGGCGTCGGCCTCGTCGTCGAACGGCAGGATCGGCAGGGTGGGGCCGAACTGCTCCTCCACCACCACGCGGGTGTCGTCGGCGGGGTCGAGGACCAGGGACGGGCGCAGGAAGTTGCCCCGGGAGATGTCGGCGCCGTCGGCCGCCTCGCCGAACTCGCGGATCTCGGCCCCGGAGGCGCGGGCCTGCTCCAGGAGCTCCAGGACGTACGCCTTCTGCCGCGAGCTGTGCAGCGGGCCCATGGTCGTCTGCTCGTCCAGGCCGTGGCCCAGGCGGGTGGCGGCGAGGAGGCCGGACAGGCCCTCGACGACCTCGTCGTAGCGGGAGCGGTGCACGTACACGCGCTTGGTGGCCATGCAGATCTGGCCGGTGGAGTCGTACGTGCCGGTGAAGAGCTTCTGCAGCGCGTCGGGGCCGAGGTCGGCGTCGGCGAGGATGATCGCGGGGTCGTTGCCGCCCAGCTCCAGGGCCACGCGGGTGAGGGAGCCCGCGGCCATGGACATGATCCGCTTGCCGCCGCCGGGGCTGCCGGTGAAGCAGACCTTCTTGACGCGGTCGTCCTGGATCAGTGCCGCGCCGATCTCCGCGTCGTGGCCGGTGACGACGTTGAGGACGCCCGGCGGCAGCAGCCGCGCGACCTGCTCCACGGTACGGACGACTGACAGCGGCGTGGTGGGCGGCGGCTTCACCACGACGGTGTTGCCGGCCAGGAGCGCCTGTGGCAGGGAGGCGGCCAGGATCGCCAGCGGCCAGTTGAACGGCACGATGATCGTGACCACGCCGAGGGGCAGGTAGGAGACCTCGGTGCGGTACGGCGGCGCCGGGAGGTGGCTCACCGTCCGGACCTGGTCGGCGAGGCCGGCGGCGAGGCGGAAGCGGTGGTCGAAGACGATGGAGTCGATGAAGGACTCCATCCGGATCTTGCCGTTCTCGCGGGTGAGCACCTCGGCCACCGCGTGCCGGTCGGCCTCCAGCGGGGCCAGCGCGGAGATCAGCGCCTCGGCGCGCTCCTGCGGCGTGCGCGCGGCCCAGGCGGGGAAGGCCCGGTCGGCGGCGGTGACCGCGGACGTGGCCTGCTTGGCGCTGGCGGCTGCGGCGTAGCCCACGACCGACGTGAGGTCGGACGGGTCGATCACCTTCAGCGCGTCATCGGCCCCGACGCTCTCACCGTCGATGTAGAGCTCGGTTCTGATCTCGGGCAGCTGGTCCAGCGGCGTCATTGACTGTTACCTCGAAGTCCCAGGGGGCCGGGTAACCGGTCCCGAACCTGATGAGTTAGTGCACCGTATATCACTTATGTCACACGGCCTAGGTGAAGAGGACCGTTCCACTCCGTACATTTCGGCGAGGTGGGGCACGACAAATGACGTATGAGAGCAACGACCTCAGCCCGGTTCCCTGAGCCGCCGCCTGAGCGACCATGCCTCTTAGGCCAACCGGTCACGAATGGGGCCAACTGGTCACGAAGAGGACGTCGTCATGCCCGAGGACAGGCTGAGCGAGCTCGCCGAGCTCGCCGAGGCCGAGAACCTGTTCCGCATCCAGGACGAGGCGCCCGCAGAGGTCAAGGCCGCCCTGGGGATGGCGTCGGCCCGGATCGGCGGAGGCGTCGTCCTGGCGATGCGGGACGATCCGACGGGAGGCTGCTGGAACAAGGCGCTCGGCCTGGGGTTCGCCCGGCCGATCACCCATGCTCTCGTCGCCGAGGTCTGCGACTTCCTGCGCGAGCGCGGCAGCCCCGGCGCCCACTTACAGCTCGCCCCGTCGGTGCTGCCGCCCGACTGGGCAGAGATCTGTGCCGCCAACGGCCTGACGGCCGAGGACGAGTGGGTGAAGCTCGTCTGCCGGACCGAGGAGTTCCGGTACGGCGAGACCGAGCTGCGGGTCGGCCCCGTGGACGGCTCCCGGGCGGGCGAGGCGGCCGCGATCTTCCTGCGCGGCTTCGCGATGCCCGAGGGCGCGCTGTCGGACCTGTTCGCCACGGTCGTGCGGCTCGACGGGTTCCGCGCGTTCGGTGCCTGGGACGGCGAGGACATGGTCGCCAACGCCTACCTGCTGCTCAACGGGGAGGCGGCCGAGCTGTCCGGGGCGAGCACCTTACAAGGGCACCGCAATCGGGGGGCGCAGACCGCCCTGCTGGGGCTGCGCGCCGACGCGGCGGCGAAGGCGGGCTGCCGGTGGCTCGTCGCCGAGACGAACCTGCCGCCGGCCGGGCTCGTCAATCCGTCGCTGAACAACCTGCTGCGGGCGGGCTTCCGGCCGTTGTACGCCCGGCGCAACTGGCTCTGGAGGCCCTGACCTGCGCTCATAGGGGATCGGATATCGATTCGTTGCCGATAGCGCTATTAGACATCGCCTGACCGGATCTGGTTGGCTCCTGGCCTCTGCTGGCTGACAAACAAGGGCAAAGCATGCGTTGGGGGACGAAGGTTGCGCGGCTCGCCGTCGCGGGTGGGGCGGCGGGCGTGCTCGTGGCGGGGATCGCGCTCCCCGTCGTGGGGGGTGCGGGGCTCGGGTTCAGGACGGTGGCGAACGAGGTGGACATCAAGCCGGTCGACCTCGTCGAGCCGCCGCCGGCCGAGATCACGATCGTACGGGACGCCAAGGGGAAGGCGTACGCCCGCTTCTACGACGAGTATCGGCAGGCCGTGGCCTTCGAGGAGATCGCCGACGTCATGAAGACGGCGATCGTCGCGATCGAGGACTACCGCTTCTACGAGCACGGCGCGATCGACCTGGAGGGCACGCTCCGGGCGCTCGCCACGAACCTGCGGTCCGGCCAGGTGAGCCAGGGCGGGTCGAGCATCACCCAGCAGTACGTCAAGCAGGTGCTGCTCAACTCGGCCGACACCGACGCGGGCCGCGCGGCGGCCCTGGAGGCCAGCTACGCGCGCAAGCTGAACGAGCTCCGGTACGCCATGGGCGTCGAGGAGAAGTACACCAAGGACCAGATTCTCGAGAAATATCTGAACATCGCGTACTTCGGCGCGGGCGCCTACGGCGTCGAGGCGGCGGCCAAGCGGTTCTTCGGCGTCAAGGCCGCCCGGCTCACGCTCGCCCAGGCGGCGACCCTGGCCGGCGCCGTCCAGGACCCGAACGCCACCGATCCCAACCTGGGCAGGAAGCACCGCGACCGCCTCCTGAACCGCCGCGACGTCGTCCTGAACCGCATGGCCGAACTAGGCAAGATCACTCCGGCAGCGGCGGCCAAGGCGAAGGCCGCCAAACTCGGCTACAAAGGCACGAAGCTCCCCGGTGGCTGCGAATCCAGCAAATATCCGTACTTCTGCCTTTATGTCCGGCAGGAGATCCTGAGCAACCCCGACTTCGGCCCCACCGCCGACGCCCGCCTGAAGCTGCTCAACCGAGGCGGCCTGACCATCACCACCACGATCGACCCCGCCATGCAGGCGGCCGCGGACCGGGCCATCAAGCGGTACGTCCACGCCTCCGACGCCCCCGTGGCCGCCGAGGCCCTGGTCGAGCCGGGCACCGGCGCGGTCAAGGCGATGGCCGCGAGCAGGCCGTACGGGCGGAGCAAGGCCAGGAACGAGATCTCGTACAACGTCGTTGCGGACGCCGCGCACGGCGGCGGGGTCGGCTTCCAGGCGGGCTCCACGTTCAAGACCTTCACCCTGATCACCGCACTGAAGCAGGGCATGAAGGTCGACGACGGTCTCACGGCGGGCGCCGGATATCGCGCGCCCGGCTACGCGACGTTCAAGAACTGCGCGGGCGAGAACATCGGCGACCCGACGCACACCGTCACCAACGACGAGGGCTCCCCGGGCTTCAAGACGCTGCGGACCGGCACCTGGGGGTCGGTGAACACCTTCTTCATGGAGCTGGAGCAGCGGGTCGGGCTCTGCGAGACGGTCACCACGGCCAAGTCGCTGGGCATCCGGCGCGCGGACGGGCGCGCGCTGCAGGAGTACGAGACGTTCACGCTCGGCATCAACGAGATGGACCCGGTGACGGTGGCCGCCGCGTACGCGGCCGTCGCGGCGCGCGGCACCTACTGCGCGCCGAGGGCGATCACCCGGATCACCGACCGCGACGGCGAGGCGACCGCCTACCGGCCCAAGTGCCGTCGGGTGCTCGACCCCGCGACCGCGGACGCCACGGCCGACGTGCTGTCCGGCGTGTTCACCAAGGGCACGATGCGCCACGTCGGCGGCATCGGGCGGGACGCGGCCGGCAAGACCGGCACCACGGACGACTACGCCGCCGCGTGGTTCGCCGGATTCACCCCGGATCTGGCGGCGGCGGTGAGCCTCGGCGACCCGCGCGGCTCCCAGCGGCACAAGCTGACCGGGGTGACGATCGGCGGACGGTACTACGGCGCCGTGGCCGGGGGCACCCTGCCCGGCCCGATCTGGAAGGACACCATGGTGGGCGCGCTGGCGGGCGTGCCGCCGACCTCGTTCACGCCCATCGACCAGGCCCGGTTCGAGGGCTGCTCCGAGGGCTGCCGGCCCACGGCCGACGACGGCGACGTCACGGTGGAGCCCGGGGACGACTAGCCGGAGGGTGCGGGGGACAGGGTGGCGCGCCACTGGGTGGGCGGCAGCACGGGGACCAGTTCCTTCACCGCGCCGGCGGCCTTGAAGGTGAAGGTGACCGGGATGAAGCCGCCGCTGGGCAGGTCCTTGGTCAGGCCGGTCAGGACCGCCTGGGGTGCCGCGCCGCCGCCGACCAGCTCGTTCGTCCGTACCAGGAGCTTGTCGCCGGAGATGGTGGCGCCGGAGAACATGGGTTTCGCGCTCACCGAGACCAGCTCGTCGGGCTTGCGGCGGTCGTTCACCAGAACGAAGTAGAGCGGCGCGTCGTCCCCTGGCCGCAGCGACTTCCCCGGCTTCGCGCCGAGCACGAAGGCGTTCCTGAGCGCCATGTCGTTGACGGTCGCGTTGGCGCCCTCGTTGGGCGGGTACTCGGCGGTGCTGAGCCCCGGAGGTTCGTCGCCTCCGCACGCGCACAGCACCAGCAGGGCGAGCACCAGGATCGGCCATCTCATCGGTTCCCACAGCACAGAGCTGGGGTTACCCTCGGCCTGCGCGGACGACCCCTGGCCTGGGAAGCGATGGCCGCACGTTGGCGATGTCCAGACTCACGGCCGGATCTCGTACACCAGGTTGAACGGCGTCTCCGTGGCGCGCCGGAACCGGGTGAAACCCGCGTCCGTGGCCACCTCGCGGATCGCGGACTCGCCGGCCTGCGCGCCCAGCGCGTACCCGCCCTCCTGGGACAGGGCGTTGGGCACGCACAGGAAGGTGGAGGCGTTGTAGAACAGCCGCCCCACCGGGGTGAAGTTCTCCTCGACCTTGTCGGAGGCGTTCGGCTCCACCAGCAGCCAGGTGCCGTCCGGCGCCAGCGCCTGCCGCACCCGCCGGGCGGCGCTGAGCGGGTCGCCCATGTCGTGCAGGCAGTCGAACATGGTCACCAGGTCGAAGTCCGTCCCGGTGAAGGTCTGCGCGGTCGCCACCTCGAAGCTGACCCGGTCGCCGACCCCCGCCTGCTCGGCCCGCTCGCGCGCCAGCGCGATCGACTCGTCGTGGTAGTCGGAGCCGGCGATCGTGCTGCGCGGGTACGCCTCGGCGAGCAGCATCGACGACGAGCCGAGTCCGCAGCCGACGTCGGCGACCCGGCCCCCGGCGGTGAGCTTCGCCTCGACCCCGTCCAGCGCCGGGATCCAGCTCGGGACCAGCGCCGCCGCGTACGCGGGCCGGAAGAAGGCGTCGCAGCCGACGAACACGTCCTCGTGCTGCTCGCGCCAGGGGAGTCCGGCTCCGGTACGGAACGCCTCGGTGATGCGTGGTTCGGCGCGCATCGTGCCCAGCGAGATGAGGAACGCGGCGGGCACGTTGGGGCCGTCCGGATCGGCCAGGCAGAACGCCTGCTCCTCGCTCAGCGAGAACTGCCCGGTCTCCGGGTCGTAGCCGACGTACCCGCCCGCGGCCTGCCCGCGCAGCCACTCGGTCAGGTAGCGCGGGTGGCAGCCGGTGCGCTCGGCGAACTGCTCGGGCGTCGCGGGGCCGGCCGCGAGCGAGCGGTAGAGGCCGAGCCGATGGCCGATCACGACCGACCCGGCCGCGTCGGTCGCCGCCATGTCCGCGACGACCCGGCCCATGAACGCGTCGACCTTCTCCTGGTTCATCCCCGGCCTCCCTCGTGTCGTACCGGTCCTCACCACCAGGGTGTAAAGGTTGCCTTTCATGGCACTACCACGTGTTGGTGAGATTTTGTCCATGGTCGGGAGCGTATTAACTGTTTTAGGCATGCCGGAGCAAGAAGGGGCTAGTGCCATTCTTATGGCGATCAACCTGCGGAAACAGGGTTCAAATCATAGAAAAAGAGGATTAATTCCACTAGAGTCGCAGTGCGAATTACCCCCTATTTCTGGCAAATGGAGAAATGTCATGGCGACCTCCACCACTCGCGACCTGACGGGCCGGACCTGCATCGTCACCGGCGCCGCGCAGGGCATCGGAGCGGCCGAGGCGCGGTTGCTCGCGCGGCATGGCGCGGCCGTGCTCTGCGTGGACCGGACGGACCCCGCCCCGCTGGTGGACGAGATCCGGGCAGACGGCGGCGCCGCCCGGTCCTGGCAGGGCGACATCACCGAGCGCGGCGCGGCCGAGGACATCCTGGCCGCCGCCGAATCCCTCGGCCACCCCCTGTCCGTGCTGGTGAACAACGCCGGCATCGTGCGCGATCGGATGGTCTTCAACCTCGACGACGACGACTGGGACGCGGTGCTCGCCGTCAACCTGACCGCGCCGTTCCGGCTGTGCCGCGCCCTGGCCCGGCACTGGCGCGCGCGACCGCAGGACCCGACCCGCCGGATCATCAACACGAGCAGCGAGTCCGGCCTGTACGGCAACGCCGGGCAGAGCAACTACGCGGCCGCCAAGGCCGGGCTCGCCTCGCTGACCCTGACCCTGGCCGCCGAGCTCGCCCGCTACGGGGTCTGCGTCAACGCGATCGCCCCCAGGGCCCGCACCCCGATGAGCGAGGCGGCGTTCGGCACGCTGCCCTCCGGCGGCGACGCGCTGTCCGCCGAGCAGATCGCCACGCTGGTGGCCTGGCTCGCCGGGCCGGGCGGTGCGGACGTCACCGGGCAGGTGTTCGTGGTCGCCGGGCCCACCGTGCGGCGGATGCGGACCTGGTCGGCGCGGCAGACCGCCCGGCAGCCGGAGGACTGGTCGCCGGCCACGGCCGCGCGGCTGCGCGCGGAGCTGTTTCAGGGGGAGAGCACGCGGCACGAGCCCGCCCCGATCAGCGCGCTGTTCACCGGAAGCGAGACCTGACACCGCCGCTCAGCGGTGCCCGTCCTTCAGTGAGCTCCGGACCTCGTCCTCGATCAGCTTCCAGATGTGGTCGACGTACTGGACGAACTTCTCACTGCGTTTGGTCTCCAGGTTCCGCGGGCGGGGGATGTCGATGGGGATCTCCTCGCGAACCCGCCCCGGATGCGCGGCCATCACGATGACGCGGTCCGCCAGCAGCACGGCCTCGTCGAGCTGGTGGGTGATGAACATGACCGTCTTGCGCTGCTTCATCCAGATGTCGAGCAACTCGGTCTGCATCACCTCCCGGGTCTGCGCGTCCAGCGCGGCGAACGGCTCGTCCATGAGCAGCAGCGCGGGGTCGACGGCGAAGGCGCGGGCCAGGTTGACCCGCTGACGCATCCCGCCGGACAGCTCATGCGGATAGCGGTCCGCCGAGCCGCTCAGGCCGACGAGATCGAGGCACTCCCTGCTGCGCGCGTCCGAAGCGGCCGACCGGCGATGGCGTACATCCAGGCCGAACCGGACGTTGGCCAGCACGGTCCGCCAGGGGTAGAGGGAGTCCTGCTGGAAGACCACGGCCATGTCCCCCTGCCGGGGATGTGCCGTCCGGCCGGTCACCCGGACCTCGCCGGACGTCGGCGGGATCAGGCCGTCGATGGTCCTGAGCAGGGTGGTCTTGCCGCAGCCGCTCGCGCCCACCACGCACACGAACTCGCCGTCCTCGACGGTGAGGCTGACGTCGTCGAGCGCCGTCGTACGGATCCCGGCCCGTTCGTAGACGACGGACAGGCCGTCGACCTCCAGCAGCGGCCCCGTCCCCGCCGCTCGGGCCTCTTGGCTGTCCTCGGGGTGACGGCGGCGGAACCGGAACATGCGGCTTCCTCTCGATCGGAGCGGTGTATCGCAGCGGGTGTCACGGCTGGGTGGCGGGGAAGGAGCGGGCGTCGACCGCGGCCAGCGATTCGAGCGCGAGCCCGTGGGCCAGGCCGAACTGCAGCTCGCGCCGGATGAGCATGGTCAGGCAGGCCCGGGTGTAGCGCAGGGTGAGCGTGGTGTTCCCGGCCAGTTGCCGGGCGAGCTCCCAGGCGCGGTCGAGCAGCCGCTCCGCCGGCAGCACCTCCGCCACCAGGCCGAGCTCCAGCGCCTGGCGGGCGTCGAGGGTCTGCCCGGTGAGCAGGAAGTAGCGGGCCCGGTTCATCCCCAGCAGCCACGGCCAGACCAGGTGCACGCCGTCGCCGGGCACCACCCCGGCGACCACGTGCTGGTGATCGGCGAAGGTGGCCGACTCGGCGGCCAGCACGATGTCCGAGAGCAGCGCGAGCTCGGCGTGCTCGGTGGCCGGCCCGTTGACCGCCGCGATGACCGGCACCTCGATGTCGAGCAGGTCGAACAGCATGTGCCGGCCCTCGTGCGCGACCCGGTCCCAGCCCTGCGGGGTGGTGTTGCGCTTCTCGAAGGCCATCTCGGTCAGGAAGTCGGCGCCCTTGCCGGTGAGGATGACCACCCGGTTGCCCGGGTCGGTGGCGATCCGCCGGAACGCCAGGGGCAGCTCGCGGTGCGCCCGCTCCGACCACTTCAGCGATCCGCCGTCGGTGTGCAGGGTGACCTGCAG
The DNA here is from genome assembly GCF_035920485.1 of Nonomuraea glycinis. GTDB lineage: Bacteria > Actinomycetota > Actinomycetes > Streptosporangiales > Streptosporangiaceae > Nonomuraea > Nonomuraea glycinis. The sequence continues at coordinate 2,296,929 of NZ_CP109166.1, read as the reverse complement.
AATGCCGTCGTGGCGCACCATCTCGACGTCGGCGAAGCGGTCACGGTAGTCCTCGAAGTCGCTCACGGCCGGCGGCCGTCCGGCGCCCACGCCTGGTAGCCCGGTTCGAGCGGCACCTGGAAGGTGGCCATCAGGGTGGTGAGCGCCCGCCAGATCGCGATCACGTAGCAGATCTCGACGACCTCGCCGTCATCGGCCAGCAGTGACGACAGGGCGCCCAGGGTCTCCTCGGAGATCCGGTCATCGCGCACCATCTCGTCCACCGCGTGCATCACGGCGCGTTCCGCGGGTCCGAACCCCGGGTGCGCCGCGCCCTCGCGCACCCCGAGCACGTCGGACGGCCGCTTGCCAGGCAGGTCGACGTCGACCGTCGGGGAGAAGTGGTGCGCCCACAGGTACTCGGAGCGGGTCACCCAGGCCACCCGCATGATCGCCAGCTCACGCAGCCGGGTCGCCTCCGGCCGTACGGTCAGCCGCCCCTCCCACAGGATGCGGTCGTTGATCTCGTTCTCCACCCGGCCGGACTGGGGTGAGTTCAGCAGCATCCGGTAGAAGTGGATGCGTGACATCTCCTCGCGCATCCCGGCCGCGACGGCGGCCCGTGCTGCGTCCTCGACCGAGAGCATCGGCACCAGGCCCTGTGGTTCGTCCGTTGACATAGCGGTCCTCTCTGATGAGTGCGGCGGCGGGCTCACGCCTGGTCGACCTTCCACGGGGCGACCCGTCGTTCGAGCCATTCGAAGACCTTCACGAGCACGACGCCGGTGACAGCGAAGATGATCACGCCGGCGAGCAGGGCGTCGGTCTGGAAGTACTGGGAGGAGACGAGGATGCGGTAGCCCAGGCCGCTCTGGGAGCCGAAGAGCTCGCCGACGACGACCCCGATGAGGCCGCGCCCGATGCCCATCCGGATGCCCGCCACCATGAACGAGATCGAGGTCGGGAACCGGACCATGGTGAACAGCTGCCGCTGATTGGCGCCGAACGACCGCGCCGCCTCCAGCAGTTGCGGGTCCGTCGCCCGGATGCCCGCGTCGGTGTTGATCGCGATGGGCAGGATGACGAGCATGAACACCAGGAGCACCGTCTTGGTCTCGCCGATGCCGAACCACAGGATGAACAGCGGCGCCAGCGCGACGATCGGGGTCGCGTAGAACCCGTTGATGAGCGGGTCGATGTAGTCCTTCGCGCGGCGGCTCGTCCCGAGGAGCAGGCCGAGCGCGATGCCGAGCAGGAGGCCGCCGGAGAAGCCCTTGGCGAACTCCCCGGCGCTGACGAGCAGGTCCCCCTGTAGCGTCCCGTTCTGCCACATCGTCACGATGGCGCCGCCGGTGGCGATCGGGCCCGCCAGGAACAGCGGGTTGCCGACCAGGTACTCGGCCGCGATGTGCCACACGACGAGGAAGCCGAGGAAGCTGACCACACCACGGTGACGTCTCATGCCGGCGTCTGGCCGTCAGGGAGCAGGCCCTTCGGGCCCGGCCCGTTCTTCACGCTGTCGGGCAGCGCGTCGTAGGCGGCCTTGACGTAGGAGTTGTCGATCAGGTCGTCGAGGTTCGCCGGCGCCGACGCGTCCAGCGACCCGGCCGACTTCATCAGGGCGATCGTGCGGGGGACCACCTCGGAGGCGATCACGCCGTCGCGCGGGTAGGCCCCCGCTGTCACCCAGGTGTACGAAGCCTCCGCGATCCCCGGCTCCACCTGGGCGTTCTTGGCGAGCAGGTCGATCACGGCCTGCTTGTTGGCCGGGTCGTAGAGGTAGGCGATCGAGGCCAGGTAGCCCGACAGGAAGGCGCGGGTCGCGTTCGGGTGCTCGGTGACCCAGGGCTTCATCGCGTTGATGCCGAAGAAGGACAGGTTCTGGTATTCAGGCACCTGCTGCAGGTCGTACAGGATCTTGTAGCCCTGCTCCTCCAGGAGTGAGGACGTGGGCGGCAGCACGGCGATGCACTTGATCTGGCCCGACTTCAGCGCGGCCAGCGCGGGCCCGGCGTTGAGGTTGACGTTGGTCAGCTTGAAGTCCTTGTTGAGCTTCAGGCTCCCGCCGTGCTCCATCATCTTCGACAGGTAGAGGGCGTCGCCGATGCCCTCCGGGTTCTGCGCGCCGCAGGTCGCGCCCTTGAGATCGGCGAAGGACCGCACGCTCGGCGGGACCACCAGATACTCGGGGTAGCTGCGGTAGCCCTCGGCGACGTTGATGACGCGCGGGTCCTTCTGGTGGGCCAGCACGCCGGCGTCGTACACGGTGGAGGTGAACTGCACCGAGCCGCCGATGAGGGCGGCGAGCGCGTTCGGGCTGGACTGCGAGTAGATCATCGACACGTCCAGGCCGTGTTCCTTGAAGATGCCGAACTCGACGCCGACCTGGATGGCCCAGTTGCCGGCGTTGGCGGTGACGCCGGTGAAGACGACCTCCTTCACCTCGGGCTCGGTCGCGGCCGGGCCGCTCGCGGCGGCCGAGGTGGTGGCGGCGGGTTCGGCGCCGCCGGAGCCGCACGCCACGGCTGCCAGGAGCACGGTCAGGGCAGAGAGGGACTGGATGGTACGAGCAACGCGCATGGGGGGCATCGATGTCCTCCGGGGACTCGGAATGCGATGGCATGACCTCACCCGAGCCCCGTTAACGTGGCCGTTATCCGGTGGTGCAGCGGTCCGGGGTGACGATGATCAGGCCGGAGGGCCGAACGCGCCGGCGGCGCCGAGTCTCAGCACGGCTTCGTCGTCGTATTCCAGCAGCTCACGCAGCACGTCGTCGCTGTCCTCGCCGAGCTGGGGGCCCCGCCGGTGCTCGGTGCGGCCGGGGCCGACCCGGACCGGGCTGCCGACCTGGCGCACCACCCCGAACCTGGGGTGCTCGGTCTCGACGACCAGGCCCCGGGCCACCGCCTGCGGGTCGGTGAGCGCCTCGGCGACGGTGTTGACCGGGCCGCAGGGGACCCCGGCCGCACCGAGCCGCGCCAGCCACGCGGCCGTGCTCCGGCTCGCGAAGGCGGCGTCCAGCAGCGGCAGCAGCTCCTCCTCGTGCCGCAGCCTGCCGTCGAAGTCGGCGAAGCGGGGGTCGTCGCGGATCTCGGGGGCGTCGATCGCCTCGGTCATGCGGGCGTAGAACTTCTCCTTCGGGCACGCGACCACCAGCCAGCCGTCCGCCGTCCGGAAGTTCTGGAACGGCACCAGCGAGGGGTGCGCCGAACGGGCCCGGCGGGTGGGGGTGAAGCCGCCGGTGAGATGCCAGGTGGCCGGATAGGTCAGCATGGCGAGCGCGGTGTCGTACAGGCTCAGGTCGCAGTCCATGCCGACGCCGTCGCGGCGGGCGGCGAGCACGCCCGCCAGCAGCGCCTGCCCGGCGACGAGGCCGCCGCAGAAGTCCACGATGGACAGCCCGGACTTGGTGGGCGGGCCGCCGGGCTCGCCGGTGATGGACATCCAGCCGGCGATGCCCTGCATGATGTAGTCGTAGCCGGGCTCGGCGCGTCTGGGCCCGGTCATGCCGTAGCCGCTCAGCGAGACGCAGACCAGGCGTGGATTGAGGTGCTTGAGCTGCTCGTAGGTGATGCCGAGCCGTTCGGGGACGTCGCCGCGCAGGTTGGAGTAGACCGCGTCCGAGCGGGCCACCAGCGCCTCGAACACCTCGCGGCCGGCGGGGGAGGACAGGTCGAGCGCGATGCTGCGCTTGTTCCGGTTGAACGTCTCGAAGAACAGGCTGTCGTTCTCCTCCTGGAACGGCGGGATGTGCCGGCTGACGTCGCCGCCGGTCGACGGGTCCTCGATCTTGATGACGTCGGCGCCCAGGTCGGCCAGGTGCATCGTGCCGAACGGACCGGCGCCGAACTGCTCGACGGCGATGACGCGCACGTCGGAGAGGGGCAGCGGGTGGGTCATGGTCTCACCTCGGAGGTGTGGGGACGATGGGCAGCACGAGGGCCGAAGGGTGCCGGTCGTCATGGACGATCGTCTGTACGGCGGGGCGCAGGCCGGCCTCGGAGGACGCCGTGCCGTCCTCGGTGTTGCTGTGCCGGTCGTACTTCGGGAAGGAGCTGGAGGAGACCTCCAGCCGGATCCGGTGACCGGGCAGGAAGACGTTGCTGGTGGCGATCAGGTCCACCTCGACCCGGACCGGCCCGTCGCCGGCGGTGGTGACGCGCCGGATGCCGTCGCAGAGCAGCTCGGCCCGGCCGTCGGGGTGGACGTCCACCAGCTTGGCCGTCAGGTCCGTGGCCGGGGCGGTGGAGCGCAGGTAGAGCACGGCGTGCACCGGACCGGTGACCTCGACCGGCTCGCTGAGCGGCTCGCCGGTGTAGACGAGGACGTCGGCCCGGTCCTCGATCGCCCGCTGGTCCATCGGCCCGGAGTTCCCCGCCGGGTTGGGCAGGTAGGCGGCGCCGCCACGGGTGGGCACGGGGTGGCGGGGGTCGTACAGGAACGTGTCGTGCGGCTCGGCCTCGCCCGGCGGCTCGGGCGTGAGCCGGCCGTCGCCGTGGCGGGAGTTGGCCGCCCCCGCGCTGCGCAGGAACCACTCGGTGGGCCGCGCGCGGGCGAGCGGCCACTCCTGCTCGTCGCGCCACTCGTCCACGCCCATCACGAACAGCCGCACCGGGGGCAGGCCGGGCCCGGCGCCGTCGGCGAGGTGCTGGTCGAACCAGGCGAGCTGCAGCCCCTCCATGTCCATCGTGGACGGGAAGCGCCGCTCGGGGCCGCAGGTGTCGCCGAACAGCGCGGGCGACCACTGCGTCCACGGGCCGATGATCAGCCGCTGCCGTTCGGCGGCCGGCCCACCGGCGGCCTTGATCGCCGCGTGGCCGGCCAGGTTGCCGTCCAGGTGCACGTTGTACCAGCCCGCCACGTGCAGCACGGGCAGCTCGGTGCCGGCCAGCGCGGCCCGCGCGCTCAGCTCCTGCCAGTACGGGTCGCCGGGCGGGTGCGCGAGCCACTCCCGGTAGTGCGGCGCGATGCCCTCCAGGGCCGGTACGTCGTCCAGCGGCAGCCGGCGGAAGGCGGTGTCCGGGTCGCGCAGGGCGCGGGACAGCTCGGCCGCGGCCTGCCGGTGCCGGTCCGCGCCGTCCCGGGCGACCGCGCGGCGCACCTGGTCGGGAGCCAGGTTCGCGAGGCTCCACCAGAGGTTGAAGCCGAGCTGGAACACCCCGCCGCGCCAGACCCAGCCGTCGTCGAACTCCGACGCGGTGAAGTGCGGCACGATCGTGCGCAGCGCGGCCGGCCGGTGCCGCAACGCCTGCCACTGCGGGACGCCGTTGTTGGAGGCGCCGTACATGCCGACCCGGCCGTTGGACCACGGCTGCGCGGCGGCCCACTCCACGCACGCGGCGGCGTCCTCGCCGGAGCGGGCGAACGGGCGGAACGGCTCGTCGCCGCCGGAGCGAAACCGGCCGCGCGCGTCCACGACGACGACCACGAACCCGTGGTCGACCGCGCGTTCGGGGTTGATCACGCCGTTGACCGAGGCCCAGTTGGCCTTGTCGTAGGCGGTGAACTGGAGCAGGACGGGACGCCGCCCGGGAGCCGGGTCGCGGTGCACGTCCGCGCGCAGCACCATGCCGTCCGGGAGCGAGATGGGCAGGTCGCGCTCGCGCAGAACGGAGGGGCGTGTCACCTCGTGGTCACCCGCTCCGGCCGGCCTTGGACGTGACGCATCAGAACCTCCGTGGGGTGACCGCCGGATGTCCGGTTTCGTCCGGCACTGTGTTCTATGACCAGGGCCGTTAACCCGTCGTTACCGGCCTCATGGAACGGCTCTGTAACTGCGCGCCCCTTGGATACCGGTATTGGCTTCGGTCACATACCACTGAGGGGTGGATATTGAGCGTCAAGGCGATTGTTCAGTTGTATCCGGTCATTCCCGCAGAAGGCGGGGCCGCCGGACGTGCGGCCAGGCGTCCTCTCGGCCGCGACCGGGACGAATACCAGAAGATCATGCGGGACTGGGCGAAGATCGCCAAGGCCGCCGAGGATCTGGGCTACTGGGGTATCGCGGGCATCGAGCACCACTTCCACTCCGAGGGCTACGAGGTCGCGCCGGCTCCCGGCGTGATCAACGCGTGGCTGGGGGCGCAGACGAGCCGGATCAACATCGGCACGAACGGCTACCCGCTCGGCACCCATGACGCCATCCGGGTGGCGGAGGAGTGCGCGGTCCTGGACCACATGCTGGAGGGCCGCTTCTGGGCGGGCGTCAGCCGCGGCTACCAGTCCCGCTGGACCGACGTGCTCGGCCAGCACCTGGGGGTCCAGGCCACGCTCTCCGACGGCAGCGCGATCGACCAGGCCAACCGGGACATCTTCGAGGAGCAGCTCGACCTGATGCTCAAGGCCTGGACGGAGGACTCCTTCGACTTCAAGGGCTCCAGGGTCCAGGTCCCGTTCCCGTACGACACCGGCATCGTCGGCTACCCCGGGGTGGACGTCACGGCACGCATGGGCGCGCTGGACGAGGTCGACGAGCACGGCGCCATCCGGAAGATCTCCGTCACCCCGCCGCCGTACCAGCGGCCGCACCCGCCGGTGTTCGTGGCGTCGTCGAGCTCGGAGGAGTCGATCCGCTACTGCGCCCGCAACGGCTTCGTCGTGTGCAGCTTCTCACCCGCGTCGATCACCTCGAAGTTCGCCCAGATCTACGCCGACGAGGCCGCCAAGGCCGGTCACCCGGTGCCGCTCGGCGCCAACCAGGCCCCCGTACGCTGGCCGCACATCACCGACTCGGCGGCGGCGTACGACAAGGCCCTGATGGACTACGACGCGGACATCTTCGAGAACTTCTACGCGAAGTTCTTCAAGAAGAAGATGCCGGTCGGCGCGGACGTGCTGCAGGGGATGAAGGACTCGGGCCTGTTCCTGGGCGGCACCGTCGACCAGGCCAAGGCCCAGTTCGCGGCGGAGTGGGAGCAGGTCCCGTACGAGTACTCGGTGCTGATCTGGCACTGGGCGCAGCAGCCGGTGGATGATCTGATCCGGGAGATGGAGCTGATGGCCACCAAGGTTTACCCGGAGATCGGGGGCCTGGCCGGCCCGGAGGAGCGCCCCCGGGCGCAGTGGGCCACCACCTGACCCGTTCCGGAGCCCGCCGGGTAACGGCGGGTGTAATGATCCGCAGGTAAGACTGGATGCCCGCAGATATCCATGGACGTGCGCGGCGCCATCGCCACACCGTCTCGCGAGGAGTCGCCGTGTTCGAGTTCTTCCCGGGCAACCACGCCTGGTCGTCGACCGTGAATCTGGCGCTGATGGCCGGGGGCTCGATCGGGGACATGCACCGTTGGCTGGGCCCGCTCCGGGACGCGCCGGCGGCGGACCTGGACGCCTGGGCCGCGGCCTGGGCGTCCATGGCGCACCAGCAGGAGCTGCTCGCCGCCGCCGACGTCAAGGCCGGATACCTGGCGACGGCGGGCGGGCGTTACCTGCGCGCGTCGGTCTACCACGCGTGCGGGCAGCGGCAGATCCCGCTGGGACCGACGAAGTCCGAGAGTTACGCCGCCGCCCTGCAGGCGTTCGGGAACGCCGTGGACTACGGGAACATCTCGGTGGAGCGGATCCACGTCGACTCCCCCGACGGCATGCTGCCCGGCTACCTGATCGCACCGGACGCGGCCGAGCCGCGGCCGGTGGTCATCGTGTACGGCGGCCTCGACCTGACCAAGGAGCTGCTCTTCGCCGTCGTGGGCGGCACGTTCGCCCGCCGGGGCATCACCTGCCTGGTCATCGACACGCCCGGCACGGGGGAGCTGATCCGGCTGCGCGGCGTGCCGACGCGGCCGGACTACGAGGTGCCGACCGCGGCGATCATCGATCATCTGGAGACCCGGCACGACGTGGACGGGCGGCACGTCGCCGTGCTGGGCATCAGCTTCGGCGGCTACTACGCCGCGCGGGCCGCGGCCTTCGAGCCGCGCGTCTCGGGCTGTGTCACGTGGGCCGGCCACTGGGACAGCGGCGCCCTCTGGCGGCGCCGCTGGAGCGAGGGGGCCGACGGTGAGCCGGCGTCGTGGTTCCTGCCCTGGGTGACGGGCACGTCCTCGATCGAGGCGGCCTTCACGAAGCTCGACCGGCTGACTCTGGCCGAGGTGTGGCCGCTGGTGAAGCAGCCGCTGCTCATCGTGCACGGGGAGAACGACCGGGAGATTCCCGTGGCCGACGCGCACCGGGCCTTCGCGGCCGCCGGCGCGGACGACAAGCGGTTGCGGATTTTCACCGCCGAGGAGGGCGGCGCCGAGCACATGCAGACCGACGACCCGCGGCCGGCCCTCGACCTGATCTCCGACTGGCTCGCCCTGCACCTGCCGGTGGCGGTGTGCCCGCCGGTGGCCTCGCTGCGGACCGTCTGACCGCGCGAGCAAGCAAAGCACCCGCGGTCAGATGGCCGCGGGTGCTTACTTGTGGTCAGGTGGCTGCCGGACGCCAGAACGGCAGGGCGGCCTCGTCGTTCAGCGGCACGAACTCGACCTCGACCCGCATGCCGATGCGGACCTCGTCCACCTCGCAGCCGATCACCGTCCCCATGATCCGCGGGCCCTCGTCCAGCTCGACCATGGCGACGGCGTACGGCGTCCACTGGTTGAACGGGAACGCGCCGGACTGCCGCACCACCGAGAAGGTGTGCACCACGCCCTTGCCCCCGGTGGTCAGCCAGCCCGGGGTGTCACCGCACGCGACGCAGATCGAGCGGGGGTAGAACTGCCGGCCGCCGCACGCGGGACACTCCTGCACCAGCAGCTCGCCCTGGACGGTGGCCTCCCAGTACGGCCTGGTGACCGCGTCCAGCAGGGGCACCGGGCGGCCGTCCATCTCCGGTGTGCTCAACTTCGTCATGCCTTGTCCTTTCCGAGGATCACAGTGCCCATCGCCGAGAGCCAGCCGCCGGACCCGCAGGCGAGCGCCACCTCGGCGTCCTTCACCTGTGCCGCGCCGGCCTGGCCGCGCAGCTGACGGACGGCCTCGATGAGCAGGAAGATCCCCCGCATGCCGGGGTGGCAGGAGCTCAGCGCGCCACCGTCGGTGTTCATCGGCAGGCTGCCGCCGAGTTGCAGCGCGCCGGAGGCCGCGAACGGGCCGCCCTCGCCCTTCTTGCAGAAGCCCAGATCTTCGAGCATGAGCAGCGCGGTGATCGTGAAGCTGTCGTAGAGCTGCACCGTGTCGACGTCGTCCGGGGTGAGACCGGCCTGCGCGAAGGCCTCCTGGCCGCTGCGCTCGGCCGCCGTGCGGGTGTAGTCGGGCATCTGGCTGATGTTCCAGTGCGTCTGAGCCGCCGCGGCGCCGAGGATGTGCACCGGCGGCTGCCGCAGGTCGCGGGCGCGCTCGGCGGTGGTGACGATCACCGCGCCGCCGCCGTCGGAGATCACGCAGCAGTCCAGCATGTGCAGCGGGTCGGCGATCATGCGGGACTTGAGGACGTCCTCGATCGTCATCGGCTTGCGGTACTGCGCGTTCGGGTTGAGCCCGGCGTGCGTGCGGCAGGCCACGGCGATGGCCGCCAACTGCTCGGAGGTGGTGCCGTACTCGTACATGTGCCGCTGCGCGGCCATCGCGTACGCGCCGATGAGGGTGTTGCCCCACGGCGACTCGAACTGCAGGGCGCCGGGGACCTTCGCGCCCGCCTCCTTGGCCCCGAAGCCCGGGTTGGTGCCCGACTTCGTGTACAGGTCCGAGCCGTAGACGATGAGCACGGTCGTGCACAGGCCGGCCTGGATGGCGGCCATCGCGTGCTGGACGTGCAGCTCGAAGCTGGAACCGCCGACGGCCGTGCCGTCGAAGTAGCGCGGGTTGATGCCCAGGTACTCCGCCATGGCGCCGGCGTTGTCCGGCTGGGCGAAGTCACCCTGGGCACACATGAACCCGTCGATGTCGCTCTTCTTCAGGCCGCAGTCGGCGAGGGCCCGCTGGGTGGCGAGCGCATGGTGCCCGACCGCGTCCAGATGCGGTGCCTTGGGATAGTCGCTCAGGCCGATGCCGGCGATCACTGGGGTGCGGTCAACCATGGATGGGCTTCTCCTCGGGTGGGCGGTGGTGATGATGAGGTCGGTGCGGTCAGCGCTTGGGCTCGCGGGGAAGACCGAGGATGCGCTCGGCCATGATGTTGCGCATGATCTCGTCGGTGCCGCCGGCGATCCGCCGGGACGGCACGCTGAGCACCAGCTCGGCCCAGACGTAGGTGCCCCACTCGCCGGTGTCGGCGGTCATCCGCGGGCCGAGGATCCGGCCGGCGAGCCTGCCGATGGCGAGCAGGTTCTCCGAGTCCATCAGCTTGATGATCGAGGACTCGGCACCTGGCTCGCCGCCGGCGGCCAGCGCGGCGGCGGCGCGCGCGGCGGTCCACCGGATGACGTCCCGCCGGATGGCGATCTTCGCGAAGTCCTGGCGTACCTGCTCGTCGTCGCTCAGGCCGAAGTGCCGGATCAGCGCCAGCAGCCGCTCGACCGGGTCGGACGCCGGCGGGGCGCTGCGGAAGCCCATGGACACCCGCTCGTTGCCGAGCGTGGTCATCGCCACCTTCCAGCCGTCGCCCGGGTTGCCGAGCACATGGCTGTCGGGGACGAACACGTCGTCCACGAACACCTCGTTGAACGCCTCGCCGCCGGTCATCTGCCGCAGCGGGCGGATCTCGACCCCGGGGTCGTGCATGTCGATCATCAGCATGGTCAGCCCGGCGTGCTTCGACGCGCTGGAATCGGTGCGGACGAGCATCTCGCCGATGTCGCTGAAGTGGCCGCCCGAGGTCCACACCTTCTGGCCGGTGACCCGCCAGCCGTCGCCGTCCCGTACCCCCCGGCTCTTGACGCCGGCGAGGTCGGAGCCCGCTTCTGGCTCGGAGAAGAGCTGGCAGGCGAACAGGTCCGCCCGGTAGAGCGCGCGGAGGTAGCGCTGCTTGACCTCCTCGGTGCCCCACGCGAGCAGCGTCGGCGCGACGATGTGGTGGCCGACCACGAAGCAGGCCTCGGACGGCAGCTCGTACGCCTGCGCGACCTCGTCGAACAGCTCCTGGTAGCGCGGGTCCTTGCCGCCGCCGCCGTACTCGGGCGGGCCGGTGAGCCAGCCGAAGCCCGCGTCGAAGAGCGCGCGGCGGAAGGCCGAGGCGGCCTCCACCATGCGCAGCTCCTCCTCGCGGGTCGGCTCGGCGCCCGCGCTGAGCTCGTCGGGGCCGTTGCCCCAGCCGGCCTCCAGCTCGGTGATGGGTTTGGCGTGCGTGTTCAGGAACGCCCTGACGGCCTCCTGGAACGCAGCGTGTTCTTCGCTCACGTTGACTCCCGCAGCAGACGGTGGAGCACCTTGCCGCTGGCGTTCTTCGGCAGGGCGTCGCGGTGGATTCGGATCTGGTCGGGCACCTTGTACTTGGCCAGGCGCTCGCGGCAGAACCGCTGGATGTCCTCCGCCGTGGCGTCGGACTCCGGCGCGAGGACGACGTGCGCCCGCACGGTCTGTCCCCAGTGCGGGTCCGGGACGCCGACGACGGCGGCTTCGAGCACGCCGGGGCAGGCGGCGAGGGTCGACTCGATCTCGATCGGATAGACGTTCTCGCCGCCGCGGATGATCATGTCGTCCTTGCGGCCGGCCAGGTACAGATAGCCCTCTTCGTCGAGGTAGCCCAGGTCGCCGCCCTTGAACCAGCCGTTCACGACGACCTGGGCGGTCTTCTCCGGCTGGCCGTAGTAGCCGCTCATGACCATGTCGCTGCGCGTGACGATCTCGCCGACCTGGCCGAGCGGCACCTCGTTGTTCTCGGCGTCCCAGATCTGCAGGTCGATGTTGTAGCCGGGCCGGCCCACCGAGCCCAGCAGGTGCGGGTGCCCGTGCAGCGCCCGTACGTGGTCCTCGGGGGTGAGCACGGTCTGCATGCCCGCCTCGGTGCCGGCCCCGAACCCGTTGTAGAAGTCGCAGTCCATCACCGCCATCGCGCTGGTGAGCAGGTCGGGCGACATCGGCGCGGCGCCGTAGAAGACCGATCTCAGCGTCGCGAAGTCGGCGGGACTCACGCCCGGCTGCCGCAGCAGCGAGCTGATCATGGTCGGGACGAGGAACACGTCGGTGAGGCCCTTGCGGAACCAGGTCAGCAGCTCCGCCGGGTCCCACTGCGGGATCAGCAGCGACGTCGAGCTCCGGCAGATCGCGTTGAGCACCAGCCCGAGACCGGCGACGTGGTAGAGCGGCGAGGCGGAGTAACGGAACTCGTCCCGCAGGAAGCGATACTCCAGGACCGCGTTGGCGGACATGGTCTTCCACATCCGGTGCGACTGCATGACCCCCTTGGGCAGGCCGGTCGTCCCGCTGGTGAAGGCGAGCGCGATCACCTCCTGCTCCTCGACGACCGCCTCACGCAGGACCCCGTCGGTGCCCATGAGCAGGACGCGCTCGTACGGGACGGTCCCCTCGGCGCCGCCGTACCCGATGACGTGCTCAAGGTGGGCGAGCTCCGGCCACGCCCGCAGCACGTCCGGCGCGTACCGGTCGCCGACGAAGATCCAGGAGGCTTCGGCGGTGCGCAGCAACGTGGTGATCTCGGCGGGCGAGAGCCGGTAGTTGAGCGGGACCGCGACCGCGCCGAGCTTGAACAGGGCGAGGAACGTCTCGACGTACTCCGGCGAGTCCGTGGCGAGGACGGCCACCCGGTCGCCCTGCCGCAGGCCCATCCGCTGCAGGCCGCGAGCCAGCCGGTGCACCCGGTCGCGGACCTCGGCGAAGCTGCGGGTGCCCGACGGGGAGACGAAGCAGGCCTGGCGCGGGGTGCGCCTGGCGGCCATGTCGATCCACTCGCCGATCTGGATCCTGGACTGGGGGCGGCCGACGATGCGGGTGCGGGGCGCCGTCATGTCACTTCCCCAGCATCGAGGCGAGCAGGTTCATCTCTTCCATGCTGTTGCCGGGGACCTGGTAGCCGGTGTCGTCGAAGACCTCGTCCAGATGGTCGCGGATGTCCTCCGCGGTCAGGTCGCCCTTGAGATAGCCGCGCGTGACGCCGATGAAGACCCGGGCCACCCGCCCGCCGCCCGCGCTGAGCACCTCGCCGGACAGCTCGCACGACTCGTGGCAGAGGAACGCCACCGCCGACGAGACCAGGGCCGGATCCAGGTAGTCCGCGAGCGGGTTGTCGAAGCCGCTGGTCATCCGGGTCATGGCGACCGGGCCGATGGCGTTGGCCGTGATGTTGTACTTGCGCCCCTCGATGGCGAGCACCTTGATCAGCCCGACCAGGCCCAGCTTGGCGGAGGCGTACGACGCCTGGCCGAAGTTGCCGAAGAACCCGGCGGACGACGAGGTCACCACGACCCGCCCGAACCCCTGGTCACGGAAGAGGGACCAGGCCGGCCGGGTGACGTTGAAGGCTCCCTTGAGGTGGACGTCCAGCACCGGGTCCACATCGTCGGGGCCGGTGTTGTGGAACGTCTTGTCGCGCAGGATGCCGGCGTTGTTCACCACGATGTCGACCCGGCCGAACGCGGCGACCGCGGTCTCGATCACGCTCCTGCCGCCCTCCTCGGTGGCGATCGAGTTCGTGTCGGCCACCGCGGTGCCGCCGAGCGCCTCGATCTCCTTGACCACGATGGCCGCCCGGTCGCGCTCGACGCCGTCCCCGGACAGGGACGTGCCCATGTCGTTGACGACCACCTTCGCGCCCCGGCGGCCCAGTTCGAGGGCATGAGCCCGGCCGAGCCCACCACCGGCGCCTGTGACGACGGCAACTCGATCATCGAAGCTGAGATCCACGGTGACTTCCTCCTTGTTCGGCCCAGGTCGCACGATCGCGCACGACTAGTTACTGCGGTCGTTACTGCTCCGGCCGCTCATGCCGGGCGGCACACCAGGTCCGTACGGTCCCTGCCATGAGCGAACTTCAACAGTTGGCTGACGCGACTGCGACGTTCACCGGCCTCGCCGAAGAGCACGAGGATTTCCGGGACAGCGTCCGGTCGTTCGTCGAGCGCGTCTCTACGGAGTCGCAGGTACGCCGCCTCATGGACACCGACGACGGGTACGACCCGGTGGTGTGGCGGCAGATGGCCGAGCAACTCGGTCTGCAGGGGCTGGCCATCCCGGAGCGGTTCGGCGGCTCCGGTGCGTCCTTCCTCGAACTCGGCGTGGTGCTGGAGGAGATGGGACGGGCGCTGCTGTGCTCCCCGTTCTTCTCCACCGTGGTGCTGGCCGCCAACGCCCTGCTGCTGTCCGGCGACGAGAAGGCCCAGGACGACTTCCTGCCCGGGATCGCCGACGGCGGCACCATCGCCACGGTGGCCGTCACCGAGAGCTCCGGCTCCTGGCTGACCAGCGACCTCGCGATGCGCGCGGTGGCCGGCGACGGCGGCTGGACGCTGTCCGGCGCCAAGTCGTTCGTCGTCGACGGTCACGTGGCCGACCTGCTGCTCGTCTTCGCCCGGAGCGACACCGGGATCTCCCTGTTCGCGGTCTCGGCCGACGCCCCGGGGCTGACCAGGACGCCGCTGCCGACCATGGACCAGACCCGCAAGCAGGCGGTGCTCGACTTCGACGGCACCCCGGCCCGGCTGATCGGCGCCGAAGGGGCCGCGGGTCCGGTGCTGGAGCACCTGCTCGACCTGGCGGCGGTCGGCCTGGCGGCCGAACAGATCGGTGGCGCCCAGCGGTGCCTGGAGATGTCCGTCGAGTACGCCAAGGTCCGCACCCAGTTCGGGCGGCTGATCGGGTCGTTCCAGGCGATCAAGCACAAGTGCGCCGACCTGCTGATGGCGGTCGAGTCGGCCCGGTCCGCGGCGCACGTCGGCCTGTACGCCGCCGCGTCCGACCTGCCGGAGCTGCCGGCCATCGCGAGCCTGGCCAAGGCGTACTGCTCCGAGGCGTACACCCTGGTGGCCGGTGAGAACATCCACATCCACGGTGGCATCGGCTTCACCTGGGAGCATCCTGCGCACCTGTACTTCAAGCGGGCGACGTCGTCGGCGCTGCTGTTCGGCGGGGCCGACCAGCACCGGGCGCGCTACGCGGAGCAGGTGGGCGTATGAGCGCGCTGCCCGCGATCGCGAGCGAGGACCTGCGCAGCGCGATGGGCTGCTTCGCGACCGGCGTCGTGGTGATCACCGCGACGCTGCCGGACGGCCCGGTCGGCATGGCGGTCAACTCGTTCGTCTCGGTGTCGCTGAACCCGCCGCTGGTGCTGTTCTGCGCGGGGAACACCTCGACCACCTGGCCGGCGATCAACGCGGCCGGGCACTTCTGCGCCAACGTCCTGTCGGCCGACCAGGAGGCGCTGGCCCGCGCGTTCGCCCGCAAGGGTGACCGTTTCGCCGGCGTCACTCACACGCCGGGGGTCACCGGCGCGCCCGTGCTGGAGGCGGTGCACGCCCACCTCGAATGCAAGATCGTCGACACCTACGACGCCGGCGACCACACCGTGGTGATCGGCCGCGTGGTCGACCTCGACACCGACCAACGGGCCGCGCCGCTGCTGTTCTACCGCAGCGCTTACCGGCTGTTCTGAGACATCACCTGCTGAGGAGGACGAGAGTGGTAGCCGCCATCCGCGATGCCGAATGGTACGCGCAGTTCCCGGACGACTATCGGTGGTCGTACAACGTCATGCTGGCGCTCGCCCAGATACCGACCGGCGGCGGTGAGGTCGGTGAGATCGACCGGGTCTGCCGCCGCCTGGCCGGTCACGTCGGCGACGACGAGCGGTGGTTCCGCGAGTGGCGGGCCATGGGCGACCAGGTCCGCACGCTCGCCGAGCGGGCCGAGGGCCTCGGCGACCGGCGCGCCGCGATGGCGCACTACCGGCGGGCGTCGAACTACTACTTCGCGGCCGAGCGGTTCCGCTTCCCGAAGGACGAGGACGCGCTGGACACCTACCGCGCCATGCTGGACACCTTCCGCCGGGCCGCCGAGCTCGACGACCGGTATCGGATCGAGTTCGTGGAGATTCCGTACGAGTCGAGCTCGCTGCCGGCGTTCTTCGTCTCCGCGGCGGCCACGCCCGAGGGCCGTGCGCCGGTCGTGGTGTTCATGAACGGTTTCGACGGCAACAAGGAGCTCAACTGGTTCCTCGGCATCGAGGATCTCCTCGCCCGTGGCGTCTCCGTGCTGTCGCTGGACAGTCCGGGTGTCGGTGAGGCGATCCGGTTCCGCGGCATTCCGCTGCGGCACGACTACGAGGTGGCCGGCAGCGCCGCCGTCGACTGGCTGGAGACCCGGCCGGACGTTGACCCGGACCGGATCGGGGTGATGGCGCTGAGCCTCGGCGGCTACTACGCCTCGCGCAGCGCGAGCATGGAGCCCCGGTTCAAGGCGTGCGTCGCCTGGGGAGCGATCTGGGACTATCACCGCATCTGGCGCGAGCGCATCGAGGCCGCGTTCGCCAAGCAACTGCCCGTCCCCGGCGCGCACCTGGTCTGGTCGACGGGCACCGCCTCCACCGAGGAGGCGCTCCAGGTCCTGGAGGGGTTCCGGCTCGCCGAGGTGGTGCCCCGGATGACGGGCGCGTTCCTGCTCGTGCACGGCGAGGACGACCAGCAGGTCCCGGTGGCCGACGCGCGGCTGCTGTTCGACGCCTGCGGCTCCGCCGACAAGACGCTGCGGATCTTCACCGGTGCCGAGGGCGGTGCGCAGCACTGCCAGATGGACAACCTGTCGATCGCGGTGCCCGAGATCAACCGATGGCTGGCCGATCGGCTCGGCGCCACCGCTGGATAACGACCGGTTTAACGGCAGCACGCCTACCGTGCTCGCACGGGGCCGGAACCCCTCGCCCGCTCACCTCATGGAGAGTGCCACATCATGACAAACGGTAACCCCCGCCCTCTCATCTCGGTCGACTCCCACGTGGTGGAGCCCAAGGACCTCTGGCTCAAGCGGCTGCCGAAGCGCTTCCAGCACCAGGCTCCACAGGTGCAGTCCACCGACAAGGGCGACTACTTCGTGGTCCCCAACACCGGCATGCCGCCCAAGCCGGTCGGCACCGAAGGCGCCATGATCAACACCAAGATCAACGGTGTGATCACCCGGGCCACCGGTTACAAGTTCGAGGACCAGCGTCCCGGCGCCTACGACCCGGCCGCCCGCCTGGTGGACCAGGACAGCCAGGGCGTCCGGGCCGAGATCGTCTATCCCGGCTGGCTCATCGTGCACAGCATCCCCGACTTCGACCTCAAGGTCGCCTGCGTGCGCGCGTACAACGACTGGCTGTTCGAGGAGTTCTGCTCCCACGACCCCGAGCGGCTCGTCGGCGCTGTGGCGCTGCCCGTCGGCGACGGCCCGATCCAGCCCGCCATCGACGAGGCCCAGCGCTGGGCCGCACGCGGCGCCAAGACCTTCCTGCTGCCGCAGTCGGTCCCCGGCAAGGCCTGGGGCGACGAGCACTTCGAGCCCTTGTGGGCCGTCCTGGAGGAGATCGGGCTGCCCGTCGGGTTCCACCAGGCCGCCGGCCAGGTGGCCATGTTCAACGACAAGACCACGCCCGGCGTGTTCTGGACCACCGCCATCGGCAACAAGATCAGCCTGGGCTGGGTGTTCATGCAGCTGGTGTACGGCGCCGTCCCCGAGCGCCACCCCGGCCTGCGGTTCATCCTGGTCGAAGGCGGCATCGGCTGGATCGCCTTCCAGCTCAACACGATGGACCACATGTTCACCGACCACCACCGCTGGACCGTCCCCGAGCTGGCGCTCAAGCCCAGCGACTACTTCAACCGCCAGTTCTGGGCCACCTTCGAGGACGACCGCCCCGGCATCCTCACCCTGCCCATGCTGGACTCCTCCCGGCTGATGTGGGCCGGGGACTACCCGCACACCGAGGGGAACTTCCCCTACGCCCAGGAGCAGGTCGCGCACGACTTCCAGGGCGTCGACGAGGCCACCGTCGCCGCGATCACCCACAACAACGCGATCGACCTGTTCGGCCTGTCCATCCCCAGCCTCGCCCATGCGTGAGGAGTTTGTGGATCTCGGCAAGCCGTGAGGTGCGGCGGCGGGAGACGCGAACGGCCAGGGTGATCCCCTGGCCGTTCGCGTTCTCGGGTGCGGGTCAGATCCTGTTCGGGTCCGTGGAGACGGGTCAGATCCTGTTCGGGTGGGGGCGGAAGCGGGGGCCGCCGAGCGGGTCGTACCAGCCGGCGACCTTGTCACCCGGCGGGGCCACCGCGTCGATCGCGGCCAGGTCCTCGGCCGTCCACTCGATCGCCGGCGACTCCGCGCACGAGTCGAGGTCGGCCAGCCGCTCCGGCCCGGCCAGCACGCTCGTCACGCCGGGCTGCCGCACCACCCAGGAGAAGGCCAGTTGGGCGACGGTCACGCCCTGCCGGGCCGCGATCGTCTCCAGCACGTCGAGCACGTCGAACACCGGGTCGGCGAACCGGTCACCGGCGAAGCCGGCGAGCACGCCGCCCGCGCCGTACCGGCTGCCCGCCGTCGGCGGCTCACCGCGCCGGTACTGGCCCGTCAGCACCCCGCCGCCCAGCGGCGCCCACGGGTTCACGGCCAGCCCGAACGTCTCGGCCATCGGGAGCAGCTCACGCTCGACCCGCCGGTCGAGGATGTTGTACGGCGGGGTCTCGGCCACGATCCGGTTGAGCCCGAACTCCTTGGCCACCCACAGCGACTCGACGACCTCCCACGCGGCGGACGTGCTCACCCCCAGATAACGGACCTTGCCCGCGCGCACCAGGTCGTCCAGGGCGCGCAACGGCTCGTCCACCGGGACGTCCGGGTCGAACCGGTGCAGGGTGAACACATCGACGTGGTCGGTCCGCAGCCGCCGCAGGCTCGCCTCGCACTGGCTGATCAGATGCCGCCGGCTCACCCCCCGCCCGTTGGGGTCCGCGGTGTCGACCGGCATGTACGCCTTGGTGTTGATCACCACCCGGTCGCGCCTGGACGACTTCGCCAGACAGGCCCCGACGACGGACTCACTGCGCCCGGGCGCTCCGCCGTAGTTGTTGGCCGTGTCGAAGAAGTTCACGCCCAGGTCGAGCGCCCGGTCGATGATCCGGGCCGACTCGGCCTCGTCGGCCCGGTCGCCGAACATCCAGCACCCCAGGCCCAGCGCGCTCACCCGCATACCGGTCCGCCCGAACGGCCGATACTCCATCGCGGTCACCCCTCACTCCGCACGCGCGACCGCGCGCTGTGCGTGCCGGTACGGCCGGACGGCCGGTATTCCATCGCGTTCGCCCCTCAGTCCACGCCCGCGACCGCGCGCACGGCGTCGGCCAGCGGGACGAACGGTTCGGCGCCGGGTTCGGCGCCGAGGAACATCCGGTTGTGGGTGATGACGACGGCCAGCCCGGTCGCGAGGTCGGCCCAGCCCATCGATCCGCCCACCCCGGCGTGCGCGAGCACCTGAGTCGAAGGGCCGAGCAGCGGGTCGGCCGGCGGGGACGCCCCGCCCAGCCAGAAGCCGCCGGTACCGACCCAGGTGGGTCCCTGGTAGACCTCGTCGAACTCGTCGGCGCCCGGCCGCGGCGTCGTCAGGGCGAGCAGGCGGTCGGCCGAGACGTACCGGCGGCCCCCGAACTCGCCGCCGTTGGCCAGCATGCTGAAGAACCGGGCGCCCGCGCGGGCCGACATCACCGCGCCGGCCGCCGGGATCGACGCCGACCGGAAGCGGGGGTCGTTCCAGCGGTCCGCGTCGGGGCGGATCTCCGGCGGCATGGACAGCAGCGGCACCCCGGTCATCGGCGCCCGCGTGGGCGGGTTCGCCCCCCAGGTCAGGCGCGCGACCCGGGGCTCGTGCTCGGCGGGGAGCACGTCCCAGACGTCGTCCGCGCCGAGCGGCAGGCACAGCTCCTCGCGCAGGAATCGGTCGTACGGACGGTGGCTCGGGTCGGTGCGGGTGATGACCTCACCGAGGATGTGCCCGAAGCTGATCGAGTGGTACATCGAGCGTTCACCCGGCGGGTGCAGCGGTTCGACGCCGGTGAGCCAGGCGGTGATCGCGTCCCGGTCCGCGAGTCCGGCGGCGTCCAGGTCCCGCGGCATGTGCGGGACGCCCGCGCGGTGGGTGAGCACCTGGCGGACGGTGACGGCCTCCTTGCCGTGCTGCCCGTACTCCGGCCAGTACGTCGCGATCGGCTCGTCCAGGTCCACCAGCCCTCGCTCGCACTGCACCTGGATCGCCGTGGCGACCAGCGCCTTGCTCACCGAGAAGACGGGGAACAGGGTGTCACCGTCGACGGCCCGGCCGTCCCGTTCGTCGGCGGCGCCGGTCCACGCGTCGACGATGAGCTCGCCGCCGAGATAGGCGGCGACCTGTACGCCGACCTCGCCCAGCGCGACGGCGCGGGCGAGCGCGGCCTCGATCCGATCGTCGGACCTCATTGCTCGACTTCCTCTCTCCTTCGGACGGGCCCGTCCTGGTCCGGCCCGTCCTGGTCCGGCCCGTCCTGGTCCGGCCCGTCCTGGTCCGGCTCGTCCACGTGCGGTTCGTCCACGTGCGGCTCGTCCACGTGCGGCTCGTTCTTGCCCGGCACGGTCTCCTCGTCCTCGTCGCCGAGGTAGGCGGCGATGACCTGGGGGTCGCGGCGGACGTCGGCGGGGGTCCCGTCGGCGATGATCCGCCCGCGCTCCATCACGATCAGCCGGTCGCACACCCGCATCACCAGCTCCATGTCGTGCTCGACCACCAGGACGCCCATGCCGCGCTCGTCGGCGAGCCGCCGGAGCAGGACGCCGAGTTCGGCCGACTCGGTCGAGCTCAGCCCGGCGGCCGGCTCGTCGAGGCAGAGGACGGACGGCTCGGCGGCCACCGCGCGGGCGATGCCGACCAGCCGGCGCCGGCCGTAGGGCAACTCGGTGGGCAGGCGGTCGAGGTCGGGGCCGAGCTCGAACAGCTCGACGGCGGCGAGCGCCCCGGCGGTGAAGGCGGTCGGGCGTGGCCAGACCAGGTCGGTCAGGTAAGCACTGCCGGACCGTGCGTCCACGGAGGCCTTGAGGTTGTCGGCCACCGTCATGTCGTCGAAGAGCTCAAGGCTCTGAAACGAGCGCCCGATCCCCTCGCGCACCCGGCGATGCATCGGCATGGATCCGATCGCCTTGTCCCCGAGCGTGACCGTGCCGGACTTCGGCGCGGTCGCGCCGGTGATCGCGTCGATCAACGTCGTCTTGCCCGCGCCGTTCGGCCCGATGAGCCCGACGACCTCGCCCGGCCCGACGCGCAGCGAGGCGTCCGCCACCGCGACCACCCCGCCGAAGGCCACCGTCAGCCCGTGCCCTTGAAGCACCCGCCCGGGAACCCGCTCGGCAGGTCCAGCCGTGGTGTTCGCTTCTGCGGGACGGCGGCGGCGCGGTAGGTGGAGGTGTCGTCCGAGGCCCTCCGCCGCGCCGTCCGGGCGCACCTGCAGGTACCAGATGGACAGCACGCCGCCGACGAGCGCGATCCACAGCGGCATCGTCGCGCTGTCCGAATCGAGCAGCGTGGAGATGAACCCGCCGGGATGCCCGAGCACGCCGAGCAACGGGCCGGCGATGAAGCCGATGCTGCCCAGCACGACGTAGGACAGCCCCAGGATCGAGTCGAAGGCGGCGAACCCGCGCTCGAACACCATGGTCGGCTGCCGGAACACCACGAGGATCCCGCCGAGCGCGGCGATCGACGCGGACAGGGCGAACGCGTAGAGCTTGACCCGCCACGGGTTCAGCCCGACGGACTCGGCCGCCCGCTCGTTGGTGCGGACCGCGATCATGCGGCGTCCGACCCGGCCGCGCCGCACGTTCGCGACGACCAGCGCGGCGAGGACGAACGCGACCAGGCACACGATCGCCCACCGCCCCGGATGGGTGAGCGAGTCGATCCGCCAGCCGAACAGCTCCAGCGGGTTCGGCAACGGCACGTAGGCGCCGGAGTACGCGGGGTTCTGCAGCAGCACCCCCTGGATCGCCACGGCGGAGCCGAGCGTGGCCACCGCGAAGTTCACGCCCCGAGTGCGCAGCAGCGGCACGCCGAGCACCGCCCCGACGGCGAACGTCGCGATCAGGCTCAGCGCGATCGCCAGCAGGAACGGCAGTTCGGCGCCGGTCAGCAGCAGGCCGGTGATCACCGCGCCGACGCCGGCGAAGCTGAACTGGCTGAGCGAGAGCTGCCCGGTGTAGCCGGTGATGACGACACTGGACAGCAGGATGATCCCGTACGTGCAGGTGATCGTCGCCGCGGTGACGTACGACAGGTCGAACACCGTCGTGAGCAGCACGATCGCGCCCCCGACGAGCCCCAGCAGGAGGAGGGGGCGGACCTGTCCGGTGCCGACCTTGGGCCGGCGCTCGACGATGGACGTGCGGATCCGCTCGCCCGCGCCGCGCCACACCATCACGATCACGATCAGCAGGAACGGCACCGCGTCCGCCCAGCCGGGCGTGGAGATGTACCGGGTCACCTCGGCCTGGCTCACCCCGATCAGCAGCGCGCCGAGATAGGTGAGCGGGAACGAGCGCAGGCCGCCGATCAGCGCGGCGGCGAGCGCCGGCACGATCAGGTGGGTGAGCGTGACGATCTGCACGCCGACGATCGGGGCGAGCAGCACGCCCGCGACGCCGGCGAACACCGAGCCGATCACCCAGTTGGCGGTCGCGATCCGGACCGGGGAGATGCCCAGGGCCGCCGACGCGATCGAGTTCTCCGCCTGCGCCGAGGTGGCCAGCCCGAACCGGGTCCGGCCGTAGCAGACGGTGAGCCCGGCGACGAGCAGGGTGGCGATGAGGAAGGTGATGATCCGGTCCTGGCCCAGGTGGATCCCGAACAGCGACACCGGGTCGGTGGGGAAGATGGCCTGGACGATCCGCTCGTCCGCGCCGTAGCGCAGCGTCAGCGCCGACTGCACGACGACCAGCACGATCAAGGAGACGATGGTACGGCTCAGCGCGGACGTGCGGGCCATGCGCTGGATGGCGAACCGGTAGGTCAGATAGCCGCACAGCGCGGCGGCGAGCAGCGCGCCGAGCACCGCGATCGCGGGCGGCAGCCCCTGGCCGGCGTTGAGCTCCCAGTAGGCGAAGGCCGCGACGGTCCCGACGATGCCGTGGGAGAAGTTGATGATCCCGGACCCGCGGTAGGCGATCACGATGCCGAGGGCGGTCAGCGCCAGCAGCGATCCGGAGGACATCCCGACCAGCGCGAGTTGGATGGCGCCGTTCATGCGCGGTGGCCTCCGCTCCCGGCCGGCTGGTCCTCGTCGGCCGTGGACAGGTAGCTGGCCTCGATCTCGGCCAGCCTTGAGCCCATCTCGGCCGCCGTACCCTCCATCACGATCTCTCCTCGGCGCAGTACGCAGACGCGGTCGGCCACCCGCAGGGCGCGTTTGACCCGCTCTTCGACGATGAGCACGCCGATGCCGCGGTCGGCGGCGGCGCGCAGGCGGGTGAGCAGCCGCGCCACGATCAGCGGGGCCAGGCCGAGGGTCAGCTCGTCGGCGAGCAGCACCTTCGGCGAGCCGGCCAGCGCGCGGGCCAGGGTGAGCATCTGCTGCTCACCGCCGGACATCAGCCCCACCTTGCGATCCAGCAGCGGCTCCAGCTCGGGCATCAGGGCCAGGCTCTCCTCGACGCCGCCCCGCCCGAGGCGGAGGTTCTCCCGGCAGGTGAGGCCCATGAACACCGAGCGGTCCTCGCAGATCAACGCCACGCCGGCGTCGGACCTGCGGTGCAGCCCCTCCGGCGCGGGCCGGCCGTCGAGCAGGACCGACCCGGCGATCGGGGTCAGGACGCCGGACAGGGCCAGCAGGGTCGTGGTCTTGCCGGCGCCGTTCGCGCCAAGCAGGGCGACGATCTCGCCGGGCCGTACCGCGACCGACAGGCCGTGCAGCACGGGGAGGTGGCCGTAGCCGACCTCGAGGTCGATCGCCTCGAGGATCGGCGCGGGTGCCGTCACCCGTTCTCCTTGAGTGCGGCGAGCACGCTGAACGGCTCGGCGGCCGGGCCGTAGGTGCCGTCCTTGACCGTGTAGGTGACGACGTTGGTGTTGAGGATGCGGTCGAAGTCCTTGATGCCCAGGGGCGCGGTGAGGTCGAGAGCCGGTCCGACGCCCGTCTCCACCGCGCTGAGCTTGCCCAGCGCCTGCTGCACCGCCGCGGCGTCGATCGTGCCCTGGACGGATTCGGCGGCCGCCTTCACCGCCGCCACCGCCGACCACACGACCACGCCCGCCGACGTCGGCTTGGCGTCCGGCTTGTACTTCGTCATCGCGTCACGGAACGCCACCATGCCGGCTTCGTCGCTGTTCACCGGCAGGAACGAGTCGGACAGCAGCACGCCCTCGGCGGCCTTGCCCACCTGCTCGATCAGCGCCTGGGTGAGTGAGGCGGCGGCCAGCCCGGCCTTCACCCCCGGTGCGCCGGCGCCCAGGGCGGCGATGGCCTTACCGGCCTCGCCCGGCGGGAGCGCGAGCACCACGCAGTCCGCGCCGTTGGAGACCACCTGGGCGACCGGGGCTCCGTAGTCGGCGTTCGTGGTCGGCACCGCGATCTTCGCGTTCAGCTTCATGCCGAGCGACTTCAGGCCGGCGTCGGCGAAGTCGGCCGACGCGATCGAGGACGGCAGCGACTGCGTGATCGCGTCGACCTTCTTGCAGTCGTAGGTCTTGACCAGCCCGATCGCCGCCCCGCTGAAGGAGACGGGCGTGCCGCCGGGGATCGGCCAGGAGACCTTGCTGGTGAACTCCAGCGGGTTGATCGGGTGGCTGAGCAGCGGGATGCCCGCCTGTTCGAGCACGGGCACCATGCCGCTGCCGCCGACCGACAGGCCGCCGATCACGGCGATCGCGCCCTGGGCGACCGCGTCCTGCGCGCACTTCGCGCTCACGTTCGGGTCGGCCTGGTCGTTGCAGACCGTCAGCTCGACCTGGCGGCCGGCGATGCCGCCGGCGTCGTTCACCGCCGCCACGGCGGCCTCGATCGCCGCCGCCTGGTCCGGGAACCCGACGGACGGCGCGGACACCGTCAGGATGCCGACCATCTTGAGCGGGGCCGCCTCCGGCGAGGCGGCCGGTGCCGCGGCTGACTGCGTGGCGGACGTGGAGGTGGACGTGGAGGTGGACGCTGCGGAGCACGCCGCGGTCAGCGCCAGCGTCGAGGCCACTGCGGCGGCTGCCAGGCGTCGGTTCGTTCGGTTTCTCATGGAGATGGTCCCATCGGCTCGTGAATGGCGGTGGTTCCCCCGAACGCGTCATGGGGCAGCGTCGTGGCGCGGAGTTAACCGCGCCATTACCGGCCGCACCGGTGCGCCCGATAACAGATCCGGTGGCCGGGGCGGGCGCGCGCCGCCGGCCGAGTAACGCCGCCGGGCCTGCCCTTGGGCACCCGGGTTAACGCCGCGTCCGTACGGTCGTCGGCATGGCTGAAGCATTCATCATCGACGCCGTCCGTACCCCTGTGAGCAGGCGTGGCGGGCCGCTGAGCACCGTTCACCCCGCCGATCTCGGCGCGCACAG
This sequence comes from Nonomuraea glycinis, assembly GCF_035920485.1. Lineage (GTDB taxonomy): Bacteria > Actinomycetota > Actinomycetes > Streptosporangiales > Streptosporangiaceae > Nonomuraea > Nonomuraea glycinis. The sequence goes on along the minus strand of NZ_CP109166.1, from coordinate 2,271,560 downwards.
CATCCGCGCGCTGATCGAGCGGACCGGCATCGACCCCGGACTCGTCGACGACGTGGTGTTCGGCAACGTGGACTCGGTGGGTCCGCAGTCGTTCGACGTCGCCCGTACGTGCTGGCTGGCCGCGGGATATCCGATCCACGTCCCGGGCGTCACCATCGACCGGCAGTGCGGCTCGGCGCAGCAGGCCGTGCACTTCGCGGCCCAGGCCGTGATGAGCGGGACGATGGACCTCGTCGTCGCCGGCGGCGTGCAGAACATGAGCATGGTGCCGATCATGTCGGCGGCCGACGCCGGTAAGGCGCTGGGCTTCGACGACCCGTTCTCCACCTCGGCGGGGTGGACCACCCGCTTCGGGGCGGGCGAGGTCAGCCAGTTCCGGGGCGCGGAGATGATGGCGACGCACTGGGACATCTCCCGGGACGACATGGAGCGGTTCGCCGTCGAGTCGCACACCAGGGCGCTGCGGGCGAACGCCGACAAGCTCTTCGAGCCGGAGATCGCGCCGCTCGGCGGGCTCACCGCCGACAACGGCCCGCGCGAGCCCGACTGGGACAAGATCAGGTCACTGCCGACGCTGCTCCCGGACGGCCGGATCACCGCCGCCTGCGCGAGCCAGGTCAGCGACGGCGCGGCCGCCCTGCTGATCGCCGGTGAGCGGGCGGTGAAACAGCTCGGGCTCACGCCGAGGGCGCGCATCCATCACATGAGCGTGATGGGCGACGACCCGCTCATGATGCTGTCCGCGCCGATCCCCGCCACCCAGCGGGCGCTCAAGCGGGCCGGGATGACGGCGGACGACATCGACGCCGTCGAGATCAACGAGGCGTTCGCGCCCGTGGTGCTCGCCTGGCTGAAGGAGACCGGCTTCGACCCGGCGAAGGTCAACCCCAACGGCGGCGCGATCGCGCTCGGCCACCCGCTCGGCGCCACCGGGGCCCGGCTGATGACGACGCTGCTCAACCACCTGGAGCGGACGGGCGGCAGGTACGGCCTGCAGACGATGTGCGAGGGCGGCGGCCAGGCCAACGTCACCATCATCGAGCGACTCTGAGCCCACTGCGGGAGTGACGGCGGGCCGGGCCGGCCGGGGTCGGCCGACCCCGGCCGGCCCGGCCGGCGCCCGCTGGGCCGGCCGGCCAGCGGGTGCCGGCCGGGCCGGAGAAGTGCCGCTGGTCCGGCTCGGCCGGAGACCCCCGTCAGTCCGGCTGAGCCGCCGGGAGGACCGGCAGCGCCAGGTGTGACGGGTGGGCGCTGTTGTGGAAGATCTGCTGGACGGCCACCACGACGTCGTCGGGGCCGGCTGCGTGCGGGTGGACCGCGCTGTTCAGGTTGCGGGCGAACCGCGGGAAGTTCGAGCTCGACACCTCCAGCCGGATCCGGTGCCCGGCGCCGAACGAGTGCGCCACGTCGAACAGGCGGACGGTCAGCTCGTACACCCGCCCCGGCTCGATGAGCTCGTCATGGTCGAACCCGGCACGGTGCCGGGCGCGCACGATGCCCTCGGAGATGTTGGCGCGGAAGCCGCCGGGCTCGACGTCGACGAGCTTGGCGGTGAAGTCCGTGTCCACGGCGCTGCTGGCCGCGTACAGCGTCAGCGTGACCCGCCCGGCGACCAGGACCGGCGCGGACAGCACCGGCGAGGTGTAGACGAGGACGTCGTGGCGCTCCTCGATCGGCGTCTGGTCCTGGATGCCCTCGCCGCCCAGCTCCACCGGCGCGAGAGTGGCGCCGCCGCGGGTCGGCACCGGGTCGAGCGGGTCGTACCGGAAGCTGTCGCCCGGCTCGTCCGGCGCCGGGTCGACCGTGCTCAGCACGCCGTCGCCGGACGCGCCGTTGGCCGCCCCGCCGCCGCGCAGGTAGAGCGTGAGGGGCGTGGCCGGCGGCGGCCAGGTGTCCGAGGTACGCCAGGCCCCTTCGCCCATGACGAAGTAGCGCACCCGCGGCTCGGCGGCCGGCCGCTCGCCGGGTTCCTTCATCCACCGGTCGAACCAGTCCAGCAGGAGCGGGGTCATCGTCCGCCAGCTGCTGTCGGCGGCCGGTCCCCAGTTACGCGAGCCGGTGAACGTGGTGGCGTTGCTCATGTACGACGAGTGCGTCCACGGTCCCAGCACACTGCGGCTGTTCTCCCGTACGAACGGGTCGGGGTGTGACGTCAGCGCGTGGCCGACGGCGAGCTGACCCGGCATGAACGGGTCGTGGTAGCCACCGACCTGCAGCACCGGCACCCTGATCCGGTGAGCCTGTGCGGCGGAGTCGACCGACGCCCAGTAGCCGTCGTAGCCGTGGTGGTCCAGCCAGTCGTGGTACCACGGGGCCAGCTCGGCCGGCACCGGCCCGCCGGCCAGCGGCAGCCGGCGCACCGAGGGCCACAGGTCGCGGGCGCGGTCGAGCCGCTCAGCGAGGGCGTCCCGCTCGGCGCCCGCGGGCATCCGGGCGAGCCGCCCCGCGCCCATGACGCGGGCCCACCACTGCGCCCACGACAACTCCAGCACACCACTCGTGTACGCCCAGCCGTCGTGGTAGGTCCCGCCGGTGAACGCGAGCATCGCCGCCCGGAGATGCGGCGGCGCCGCGATGGCGGTGCGCAGCGCCGTCACCCCCATGCCCGAGCTGCCGTACACGCCGACGCCGCCGTCGCACCACGGCTGCGCCGCGCACCATTCCACGGTGTCGTACCCGTCCGCGTCCTGACCGGCGAACGGCTGCCACGCTCCGTCCGACCCGCCCGTGCCCCGCGCGTCGACCAGGACGGTCGCGTAGCCGCGGTCGAAGGCGGTGACCGGGTTGACGAGCACCGCCAGACTCTCCTTGGCCCTCCTGCCCTGGTAGGGCTGGTGCACCAGCACGGGGAGCGGGTGATCGCCTTCGGCCCGGTACACGTCGGCGCGGAGCACCGTGCCGTCGCGCATCGGGATCTCCGCCCCGAGGTCGACCCACATCCGTGCCGTCATGCCAGATAGGTCTCTAGCAGGTTGCCTTCGAGCTCCTCGCTGCGGCCGGAGGCGACGACGTTGCCGACGACCATGACGTAGGCCCGGTCGGCCACTTCGAGCGCCAGTCCGGCGTTCTGCTCCGAGACCAGCACGGCGGTGCCGGTGGCGACCACGCGGTGCAGCGCGTCCAGCACGTCGCCGACGATGCGCGGGGCCAGCCCCATCGACGGTTCGTCGATCATGAGCAGGCGCGGCCGGGCCATCAGCCCGCGCGCGATCGCCAGCATCTGCTGCTCGCCGCCGGAGAGCACCCCGCCGAGGGAGTCCAGCCGCCGGCCCAGCACCGGGAACAGCTCGATCATCTCCTCCATCCGGCCCGGGATCTCGGCGCCGGGCAGCCGGTAGCCGCCCATGAGCAGGTTGTCCTTCACGGTGAGGGGCGACAGGATCGCCCGGCCCTCGGGGACGTGGCTGACGCCCAGCCGGGCCACCCGGTGGGCCGCCGTCCGCCCGACCGTCCGGCCGTCGATCCGCACCGATCCGCTCGCCGAGCGCACCAGGCCGGAGATGGTCCGCAACAGGGTCGTCTTGCCGGCGCCGTTCGGTCCGACGACGGCCACCGCCTCGCCCGAGCCGACCTCCAGGCTGACGCCGTGCAGCGCTTCCACCGCGCCGTATCTGGCGACCAGAGACTCAACTTCCAGCATCTGATGCCTCCGATCGAAGCCGCTTGTTGGTGCCGAGATAGGCCGTCTTGACCCGCTCGTCCTGCCACACCTCGGTCGGTCCGGCCACGGTGAGGACCTTGCCCCAGTCGAGCACGATCACGCGGTGGCAGACCTCGGTGACGAGCCGGACGTTGTGGTCGACGAGCAGCACGGTCACGCCTTCGGCGTTGACCGCGCGGATGAGCTCGCCGATGTCGTCGGACTCGGTCCTGGTCATCCCGGCGGTCGGCTCGTCGAGCAGCAGGAGCTTGGGCTCGGTGGCCATCGCCCTGGCGATCTCGACCCGCCGCCGCATGCCGTAGGAGAGCTCGGTGACGTCGACGTCGATCACGTCGGTGAGCCCGACGCGGTCGATCAGCCGCCTGGCCACCTCGTGCTGCTCGGCCTCCTCCCTCCTGCGCACCCGGCCCATCTGCCAGCGGCGACCCCGGAAGGACAGGTGCCGGCCGATGAGGACGTTCTCCAGCACGGTGCTCTCGTCGAAGAGCTGCAGGTTCTGGTAGGTGCGGGCGACGCCGGCGGCCGCCAGCCGGTGCGGGCGCACGTTGACCACATCGGTCCCGGCCACGCTGATGCGGCCGGCGGTCGGCGTGAGATAGCCGCTGATGAGGTTGACCACCGTGGTCTTGCCCGCGCCGTTGGGGCCGATGAGTCCGTAGATCTCACCTTCCTGTACGCCGAACGAGACGCCGTCCACGGCTCTCATGCCGCCGAAGTGTTTGCTGACCTCGGACAGCTCCAGCAATGTGGTCATGGGGTCGTCACCTTCTCGGCGGGCTCGTCGATCTCCGGGGCCGGCCGGTTCCGTTCTCGTAGTCGGCGCCGGATACCGCGGTAGAGCGAGCGATCGGACAGTCCGTTGGGCGCGACCAGCAGGACCAGGACGAGCAGCACGCCGTAGATGATGTCCTCCCAGTTGGAGCCCGCGAACTCCAGCATGTCGCGCATGATCGTCAGCCCCCAGGTGACCAGGACCGGTCCCGCCCAGTGGCCGTTGCCGCCGACCAGCACGTAGGTGAACACGATGACCAGGGTGGCGAAGCCGTACTGGTCGGGGCTGATCACCGAGGTGCGGTGCGCCTCAAGCGCGCCGGCGAGCCCGGCCAGGGCGGCGGCCACGGTGAAGCTCACGAACCTGACCCGGAACACGTTGATGCCCAGGCCCTCGGCGGTCCGCTCGTCCAGCCGCACCGCCTTGGCCGCCCGGCCGAAGTGGGAGCGGTGGCCGAGCTCCAGCACGACGAAGGTGACGATCAGCGCGAGAACCAGATACTCGGTCTTCACCTCCAAGGGGATGCCGGCGATGCCGTTCGGGCCGTTCGTCACGTCGCTGATCCGGATCAGCACGACGATGGCCTGCGCGAGCGCCAGGCTGCCCAGCGCCATGTAGATGCCGCGCAGCCGCAGCACGGGCGGCGCGAACAGCGCGCCGATCCCGCCCGCCAGCAGCGTGGCGACCGCGACGCCCGCGACGAACGGGAGCTCGGCCTCCGTCGCCAGGAGCGCGGCGGTGTAGCCGCCCACCGCGGCGAAGCCCATCGGCGCCAGCGACATGATGCCGACCCGGAACGTGACGTGCACGCTCGCGACCAGCAGGGTGAGAATGAGCGCGGTGTCCAGTTGGAAGTGCTGGAGCGGGTCGAGCCAGTCAAACACGTGCGGCCTCCTTCTTCCCGAAGAACCCTGACGGTCGCGCGACCAGCACCACGAGGATGGTGGCGAAGGCGATGATCTCCCGGAACACGCTGGAGACGTACGCGGTGGCGTAGACCTCGATGACGCCGAGGACCAGGCCGCCGATGATGGCGCCCTTCACCGAGCCCATGCCGCCGAGGATGATGACCGCGAAGGCGACCAGGAGCAGGCCGTCCCCGGATGAGTACGACACCTGCGCGGCCGACGCGGCCACGAAGATCCCCGCCACGGCGGCCAGGGCGCCCGCGACGAAGAAGCAGATGGAGAAGACGAGCTGGCTGTTCACGCCCAGCAGCTCGGCGGTCTCGCGGTTGTAGGCCACGGCCCGCACGGCGCGGCCGGACTTCGTCCGGTTCAGCCAGTAGCCCAGGAACGCCATGGCCACCACGGCGATGATCAGCATGACGACCTGGAGCCGTGGCACGTTCTGGCCGGCCAGTTCGAAGGCGCCCACGGGGAAGCCCGCGCGGGGAAAGGCCTCGATCTGCGCGTCGGTGCGCCAGCGCAGCACCGTGGCGAGCACGAGCGAGACCCCGATGGTCGCGACCACGAAGGAGAACTCCGGCGCCTTGCGGGCGCGCAGTGGCGACAGGACCAGGAGGTCCACGAGAACCGACAGCACGCCGGCCGCCACCATGCCCACCAAGATGGCGAGGGGCACGGGAACGCCCAGGTGCAGCGCCACCAGGGCGGCGAAGCTGCCCCAGGTGAGAATCTGCGCGTGCGCGAAGTTGAGGATGCCGAGGACACCCCATACCAGGGTGACGCCCACGCCTAGTAGCGCGTACGTACTTCCCAAGGCCAAGCCGTTAATGGTCTGCTGCACACCATCCTCCGCTCCCTACTAGCAGCCCCGGGGCGGGCAGGCCGTCACCGGTGTGACGACGCCCACACAGGGTCCCGTCCCCTCGTTAACACCGCCGTTACCTGCGTTCACGTGCGTGGACGGGACGGACGCGGGCGTTATCGACGCAGTTCCGGAAACTCCATGAGGGTCAGCAGCGTCCCGTCCGGGTCACGGATCGTGACCACGTGCCGCCGTACGCCCGGCATGGGGGTGAGCGTGACGGGGCCGCCGACCACGGTCACCCCGTGCTCGGCGATCCAGGCCAGCGTGGCCGTCATGTCCCGCACGCGCAGTCCCAGCCGGGCCAGCCCGGTGTCCTTGGCGGTGCGCGCCACCGGCCCGCCGCCGTCGTCGACGAAGTGCAGCAGGTCGATGTACGTGGCGGTGTCGTCGTCGCTCCAGGTGAGCCGGGCCGCCCGGCACCGGACCGGGCCCGTGACGCCCAGGATCGCCCTGAAGTCCGCGCCGGCGTCGAACTCGAAGACCTGCCCGACCACCCGGGCGCCGAGCAGGCGGGTGTAGAAGCCCAGCGACCGGTCGAAATCGTCGCAGACGACGTTGGCGTGAATGAGGTGATCTATGCCGATGGTCATGACAGGTACCTCCGTGGGGAAACGGCGTCGCCCCGGCAGGCCAGGGGGCGGCTTGCCGGGGCGACGGGTCGAGGGGGTTATCGCTTGCAGTCGGGGCTCTTCTCCGGGTCGAACAGCGTGATCTTGCTGTCCACGATCTGAAGCTTGGTGCCCTTGACGCTGGCGGCGCGGTTCTCGGTATAGCCGATCTTGCCGAACGGCGAGTCGATGCCGTCGAGTGCGGCCAGCGCGTCCCGGACCGCCTTCTTGTCCGTGGTGCCGGCGGCCTTGAGCGCGTGCGCCACCGACCACATCGACGCGTAGCCGGCCGCCTCGAACACGGTGGCGGACCGCTTCTCGCCGTTCTGCTGCCAGTAGTCGAGGAAGTGCGTGTTGTTGCCCTCGGCGCTCTGGCCGTTCCACGCGGTCACGTACACGAAGCACTGCATGGCCTTGCCCGCCTGCTCCAGGGCGGCGTCGCTGGCGTCCGGCGCGGCGAACACCGGGACGTCGAAGCCGACCTCGTCGAGCTGCAGGTAGATCGTGCTGATCATGCCGGGCAGCGGCATGGTCACCAGGACGTCCGGCTTGGCCTGCTTGAGCTTGGTGAGCTGGGCCCGCACGTCGGTGTCGGTGCCGACGAAGGTCTCCTCACCCACGGTCGTGATGCCGAGGCCCTCCAGCACCCCCTTGCGCTTGCCCATGACGTTCGCGGCCGCCTCGGAGTCGCCCTGCCACAGGTAGGCGGCGGTCTTGAGCCCGCTGAACGCCTCCGCGAACTCCTTGTCGGCGGGCGGCATCACATTCGCCATGTCCGGATAGAGGCGGAACATGAAGTCGCCGGTCTCGGTGACTCCCCCGGAGGAGAGCCCGACCGTCATCGTCGGGATGCCGCTCTGCTGCAGCTGGGGCGCGGCGGCGAGGAAGGACGGGGTGAGGGTGAAGCCGACGATCGCGTCGACCTTGTCGGCGTTCAGCTTGAGCACCGCCTGGACGGCCTCCTGCTTGTCCGCCTTGGTGTCGATCTCCACGAGCTCGATCTTCGAGCTGCCCAGGAAACCGGTGTCGTTGATCTCCTTGGCCGCGAGCCGGACGCCGTCCCGTTCGCTCGTCCCCACGCCCGCGATCCCCGCCGCGCCGCTCAGGTCCAGGGGAACACCGATCTTGATGGAGCCGGGCAGCCCTGCCTGGGCCGCGGAGCCGCCTTCTTCACCGCCGCCGGAGGCGCACCCCGCCACCAGCAGTGCCGTGCACAGGGCTATGCCGAGTTTGCTGTTTCGCATCTCAACCTCTCGTGTCGCCGACTCCGCAGCGGAGTCACCTGGAACGTGACGGCGAAGCGCCGGCAGACCCAGATCCTGTGAGAACCCCGTTACCAGGGGCGTTATGCTCACGGGGACCTGCCGGCGGAGACGGTCAGGACAGCCCGAGCAGATTCGTGGTCGGCCGGTTCGCGGCAGCCATGATCTTGTCCACCCGGGCGAGCAGCTCGTCGTCGATGGTCACCGTCAGTCCGCTCAGGCCGTCCCGCACCTCGTCCGCGTTGCGGCAGCCGACCAGCGCGACGTCCGAGTGCGGCTGCCGTACGGTCAGGGCCAGCACGAACGCGGCGAGCGAGAGCCCCAGGGAGTCGGCGAGCTCACGCAGCCGCCGGGCGATCGAGACGTTGGCGGCGAACGCGTCACCGGCGAAGAACACGTTCCCGGACGTCCCGGAACGGCCCTCCAGCCGGCTCCGGCCCCGCCAGTCCTCCGGCTCGAACACGTGGTCCTCGGCGAAGTTCTCCGACAGGAGTCCGTGCGCGTACGAGCCGTAGGTGACGCGCAGCCCGCCGCGCTCCCCGGCGTCGGTGAGCTCGTTCAGGTAGCGGTGGTCGAGCAGGCTGAAGCTGTACTCGACCGCGGACGGGATGCCGGTGGCCAGGGCCCGCCTGCTCGCCTCCGCGCCGAAGTTGCAGAAGCCGACGTGGCGGGCGAGACCCTCGTCCTTGAGCCGTTGCAGGTTCTCCATCTGCTGCTCCGGCGTCAGCGAGGGGTCGAACTGGTGCAGCAGGTAGACGTCGACGTAGTCGGTGCGCAGCCGCTCCAGCGACTGCTCCATGAAGGCGCGCAGCGCGCTGTAGGACGAGTCGCAGACCAGGCTCAGCAGATCGGTGGGGTCGGTGTAGCGCACCCCGCCCTTGGTGCACAGCCGGACCTGGTCACGGCGGCCGTCCAGCATCTCGCCGACGAGCGCCTCGGACCGGCCGGAGCCGTAGAAGTGCGCGGTGTCGAAGAACCGCACTCCCGCCTCGTAGGCGGCGGACACGGCGCCCCGGGCGGAGTCCTCGTCCACCGCGCCGTACCCTTGCGCGATCATGGTGCCGCCGCCGAATCCGACGCGGTCGACCAACTCGTTCCCTACCGACATGGCAGTCCTCTCCGGTGCTGGTTGAACAGGTGTTACGAGCTGTGCGCGACCGCGTTGCCCGTCATCACGATCGCGTCGTTCTGGTCGGTCACGGTCAGCGCGACCGCGGCCGTGCCGTCCTCGGCCAGCGACTCGACGCGGGCCCGGACGGTGAGGGTCGCACCCGGGAACACCGGGGTACGGAACCGCGCGTCGTAACGCAGCAGCGCCTCGGGGCCGAACCAGTCGGTGAGCACCCGGCCGGCCAGCGCCATCGTCAACATGCCGTGCGCGAAGACCGACGGGTAGCCGGCGGCCTCCACGGCGAATCGTTCGTCGGTGTGCACCGGGTTGAAGTCGCCGGAGGCGCCCGCGTACTGGACGATCCGCGTCCGCGTCAGGTCGCGGACCGCGACCAGCTCCCTGACCGCGCCGACCTCGACGGCGGTCACGCGCCCGCTCCGACGCTCTTCGAGGTGGTCACCATCACCATCGTCGCGGTGACGACCAGCGCGCCGTCCTGGTCACGGTACTCGGTGAGCTCCTCGGCGAAGGTGAGCGTGCCGCCGCGGCGCCCCGCCTTCTCCCAGGTCCGGCCGGGACGCGTCACCGTGCTGAGCACGTCGCCCTCGCGAACCGGCCGGTGGTACTCGTAGCGCTGCTCGGCGTGCAGGCCCAAGCCGCCCGGGTCGTCGATCGGGGCTCCGGACGGCTCGCCGCCCGACCCGATCCAGGGCTCGTCCGGCTTCGGGCGGACCGCGCTGTCCGGGTCGTAATGGTCCGCCGCCCAGACGAAGGTCGGCGGCGCGATCGCCGGGGTGCCGGTCAGCGCGCCGTGAAAGGCGGGATTGGGGTCGCCGATGGCCCGCGCGAACATCATGATGTGGCCACCCTCGACAGGGAACCGCTCGACTGTCATCCTCGTGCCTCCTGGTTGATCCGATCCTGATCTTCACCGGCCGTCGTTCACCGCGGGGTTACGGGCACGGTTCGTAACGTCGCGGGTAACGGCGGCGCGTCAGCCTGAGCCTCCCCAAGGAGGCACACATGTCCGCTGTACGCCCGCGGATCGGGCTTGACCTGCCGCTGCGCTTCGCCGCGGACGCCGGCCCGAGCGCCATCGTCACCTGGCTCCGCGGTATCGACGCCTCACCCGTCGACTCGCTGTGGACCCTCGACCAACTCTCCGGCCGGCTGCCGACGCCGGAGCCGATCGCCCTGCTCGGCTTCGCCGCCGCGCACACCAAGCGCGTCGGGCTCGGCATCGCGGTGCTCGTCGCCCCCGGCCGCAACCCGATCACCGCCGCCAAGGAGCTGAGCACGCTGGATCGGCTCAGCGGTGGCGGCCGGCTCGTCGTCGGCGTCGGCACCGGCGACTCCAGGCTGCTCGGCGCGATGCGGCTGGGCGAGGAGCGGCCGGGAGCGGTGCTCGACGAGTTCCTCACGGTGGTGCGGCGACTCTGGACGGAGCGCGAGGTGGCCCACGACGGGCCGATCTGGCCCTTCACCGGCGTGACGACCTCCCCCCGGCCCGCCGCGCCGCCGCCGCTGTGGATCGGCGGCGGCTCCCTCCCCGCCCTGCGCCGGGCGGTGCGCCTCGGGTCGGGGTGGGTCGCCGCCGGACGGCAGTCGACCGAGCGGTTCGCGGAGCTGGTGGGCCGGCTGGACGAGGTCGCCGAGGCGGAAGGCCGTACCAGGGAGTCGCTGGCCGTCGCCAAACGGGTGTACGTCCTGATCGAAGGGCGGCGTCCCCGTGCCGAGCGGGCGATCGACGCCTGGTTCACCGACTTCTACGGCCGCGCCGAGCTCGGCCGCGAGGTCACCGTGCACGGCGACGTGGCGGCCTGCGCCGAGCAACTGGCCGAGCTGCTCCGCCTCGGCGTCACCGACCTGATCCTGCACCCGCTGGACGAGTCGCCCCAGCACGAGGCGGCGCTGCTCGGCGACCTGCTCCCCGCCCTCGCGGCGGCGCCCTGAGGCGCCACCGCTCAGCGGCTGACGACCCCCGCTCAGCGGGGTCGCGCAGCTCAGCGGGTTGCCGCCGCTGTGCGGGCGAAGTCCCAGCTCGCCCAGTGGGCGGCGCGCACCACGATGCCGACCCGCGCGCCCGACAGCGCCATCTGCCGGTAGTCGGGCCGGTCGGCGTCGGAGTAGTTGCGCGAGATGATCGCCTCCCCGATGCGCAGCAGTCCCTCCTCGTCCTGTACGAACTCCGCGCGGCCGGTGATGGACACCCCCTTCAGGCTCGCGTACGCGTCACCGGACTCCACCAGGCACGCGATGCGCGGGTCGTGCCCCATGTTGCGCGCCTTCACCGACGTCCGTTGCGTCCACATCACGATGTCGTCGTCGAGCACGCCGAACCACATGGTGGCCAGGTGCGGCGAGCCGTCCGGGTTCAGTGTGGCCAGCTGCAGGCTCTTGCACGACAGCAGGTAGCTCATCAGTTCGCCCGATGCGATCGGCAGCGGTCCGTTGCCCATGGCGGGCTCCTTTCTCCCGGGCCCACTACAGCCGCTCAGGCGCACCCGGGAGCGGCGAGGCGCCGGGTAACGCGGCAGGTAATGGGGGAGCGCGTTACGTGGCAGCGGCAGGCCACCAACGGCACTGTCACGCGCAAGGGAGCACTGTCACGATGATCGTGTCGGCGGACAACGAGATACACCTCGATCTTCCCGGCGGCCCGGCGGCCGACGCGGAGATCGTCCACTTCTACAGCGACGGCCTGCGCCTGCACGGCGTCCTGGTGACGCCGCGCGAGCGCACCGGCCCGCTGCCCGCCCTCGTCGCCGGCCAGGGCTGGAGCGGCGCGGTCAACTTCCGCGTGCTGCCGCTGGCCGCCCGGCTGGCGCAGCGGGGATACGCCGTGCTCGCCCTCGACCATCGCGGTTTCGGCGGCAGCCAGGGCGCGCGGCTGCGCTGCGACCCGCACGAGCAGGTGCGGGACATCGCCAACGCGGCCACCTACCTGGCCGGCCGGCCGGACATCGACGGCTCCGCCCTCGGGGTGATCGGCGCCAGCTTCGGCGGCGGCATCGCGGTGGCCGCCGCCGCGGCGGACGAACGCCTCAGGGCGTGCGTCGCCCTCGTCCCCCTCGCCGACGGCCGCCGCTGGCTGCGCGGCCTGCACGGCCCCGAGAACTGGCCCGGCTTCCTCGACCGGCTCGCGCGGGACGAGGTGGCACGGGTACGCACGGGAGCGGGCGAGCGGGTGCCCCTGTCCACGCTCATGCCGCTGCCGCCGAGCCCGGAGGCCGCCGCCGAGGCCGAGCTCATCGCCGCCACCTACCCGGAGGGCTACCCGCTGGAGAACGCCCGGCTGGCGCTGGACTTCTCACCCGAGCGATGGGTGGCCGCGATCGCGCCCCGCGCGCTCTGCCTGATCACCCCGAGCGACGACACGGTGATCCCCGCCGAGCAGTCCACCAGCATGTACGTACGCGCCGGCGAGCCCAAGGCGCTGCACCTGCTGCCGCACGGCGGCCATGGCGGCCCGATGGGCCCGCTCGTCGACACGACCGCGGAGCTGACCGCGTCGTTCCTCGACGCCCACCTGCGCACCACCCCGGCGTCATGACGGCGCCCCTCGCCGGCCGGGTGGCCGTCGTCACGGGTGGCGGCTCGGGCATCGGCCGCGCCACGGTCCGGCGCTTCGTCGCCGACGGCGCCTCGGTGGTGCTCGCCGACCTGTCGGTGGAGTCCGCCGGCGTCGCCGCCGAGCTCGACCCGTCCGGCCGCACGGTGGTGTTCCAGCGTACGGACGTCCGCAGCGCCGAGGAGGTGGCGGCGGCGTTCGCGGTGGCGATGGACCGCTTCGGCAGATGCGACATCGCGGTGAACAACGCCGGCATCATCGCCGGTGGGCCGATCCACGAGGACGGCGCCGACGAGGCGCTCGACCGGGTGTGGCAGGTCTGCGTCGCCGGCGTCTGGTACGGCTGCCGCGCGGCCCTGGAGCACATGCGGCCGCAGGGCGGCGGCGTCATCCTCAACACGGCGTCGGCGGCGGCCCTCTGGCCCACCCCGACCTTCCCGGCGTACGGCATGGCCAAGGCGGCGGTGGTGCACCTGACCCGCTCGCTGGCGGTCGCGCACGGCCGGGAGGGGATCCGGGTCAACGCCGTGGTGCCGGGGCCGACGCGTACCGGGATCTTCGAGGCCGCGGGCGCGGACCACGACGACCTGGAGCAGACGTACGCCGCGAAGACGGCGCTCGGCCAGATGATCGCCCCCGAGGAGATCGCGGACGCCTTCGCCTACCTCGCCTCGGACAGCGCGCGCTCGGTCACCGGCGCCATTCTGCAGGTCGACGCCGGGTACCGGCCGAGCTTCGGGTGACGACACCTTTCCGGACATCTTGCGAATCAGGAGAACTGGGCATGACCTATCTGGTTACCGGCGCGGCCGGGTTCATCGGCTCGTACGTCGTCAAGCAGCTCATGGGTGACGGGCACCAGGTGGTCGCGCTCGACCGCGCGCCCGCCGGGAGCCTTCCGGACGCGCTGACGTACGTACAGGGCGATGTCACGGACTTCGCGCTCATCGCGGATCTGGTGCGCACGCACCGGGTCGAGCGGATCATCCACCTGGCCGCCGAGCTGCACGACCGGTCGGCGGCGCAGCGGGGGCAGTGCATCCAGTCGAACATCGTCGGCACCTACAACGTCCTGGAGGCGGCGCGGCTGTTCGAGGTGCCGCGTACGGTGCTGGCCAGCAGCGCGGCCCTGTTCAACCCGGCCGACAGCGATCCGGAGGTCGCGCTCGCCGAGGACGCCCGGATCCGGGCCGGCGACGTGTACGAGGCCAGCAAGGTCTTCGGCGAGACCATGGCCGAGCATTACCGGCGCGCCCTCGGCGTGGTCAGCACCTCGATCCGGATCGGCCTCGCCTACGGTGCCGCCTGTGAGATCGGCGTGGCCCGCCGGCTGATCGACGAGCTGGTCGCGAAGCCGCTCGCCGGCGAGCCCGGCCGGGCGGCGTACCGCGCCGGGTCGATGATGAACCTCGTCTACATCCACGACGCCGCGGACGCGTTCGTCCGGGCGAGCCAGGGCCCCGAGCCGACGAGCCCCGTCTACCACGTGCGCGGCGACTACCGCAGCGTCGGCGACCTGGTGGAGGTGGCCCGCAAGCTCATCCCCGGAGCGTCGATCGAGGCCGGCGACGCCGACCACCGCTGGCCGATGAACTTCGACGACACGCTGTTCCGGCGGGACTACGGCTACAGCACCCGGTGGACGCTGGAGGCGGCGATGGAGGAGATCGTCGCGGAGAAGCGCGCGGCAACGGGCGCTGTCGCGGAGTAACGCACGACAGCGGACAACGCACGACAGCGGGCAACGGACGACAGCGGGCAACGGCGCGGAGAGGTCCGCGGCGTTGCCCGCCTCTTCGATCACGCAGAAGCGGCCGTGTCGCGGGGTGGCGCGACGACGGCCGCTCGGGAGCGCGCGGTGTCAGGGGGCCGGCGCCGCGCCCTCCTGCCGGGGGAAGTCGGCCAGCGGTTCCGGGCTCTCCAGCGCGGTCACGTCACCGGGGTCGGCCCCGATGTACACGGCACGGGCCACCCGGCGCAGCACCTTGCCGTTGCGCGTCTTCGGCAGCCCGGCCACCGCGTGCACCGCCTTGGGCCGGGTGGCCTTGCCCTCCCGGGCCACGATGGACGCCTCCAGGCGCGGCAGGGCCTCCTGCGGGTCGGCGCCGTCCATCAGCACGACGAAGCAGACCAGCGCCTCGCCTTTGGCCGTGTCGGGGACGCCCACGGCCGCGGCCTCGACCACGTCGGGGTCGTCGACCAGCAACGACTCGATCTCGGCGGGCCCGACCCGTTTCCCGGCCAGCATGATCGTGTCGTCGGAGCGGCCGAGCAGGAACCAGTGCCCGTCGGCGTCGAGGTAGGCGAAGTCGCCCTGCAACCAGTTGCCGGGAAAGCGATCCCAGTAGGTCCGCAGGTAGCGCTCCGGCCCGTCCCACAGCCCCTGGGTCATGCCCGGCCACGGGCCGCGCACGACCAGCTCGCCCACCGCGCCCCGCAGGGACCGGCCGGCCGGGTCGAAGATGTCGGCCGCCATGCCCAGCGTGGTGCCGGAGAACCCGGCGGGCTTGATCGGCCGGTGCACCGAGCCGCTCACGATGGAGGCGCCGCACTCGGTCCCGCCGCTCATGTTGACCAGCGGCAGCCGCCCCTTGCCCACATGGCGGAAGCACCACCACCACGGCTCGACGTTCCACGGCTCGCCGGTACTGGCGATCACCCGCAGGTCCGGCAGCTCGTGCGCGTCGGGCCACTGGTCGCCGAAGCCGGCCAGGATGCGGATCAGCGTGGGCGCGACGCCGAGCACCGTCACACGGTGCCGCTCGACGACCGACCACAGCCGATCCGGGGTGGGGAAGTCGGCGGTGCCCTCGAACAGCACCGCCGTGGCCCCGTTGCCGAACACCGCCGACACGACGTACGCGCCCATCACCCAGCCCATGTCGGTGAGCCACATCAGCCGCTCGCCCGGCTGCATGCCGTACCCGTGCCGGGATTCCTGCGCGAACTTGAACGGCAGGCCCGAGTGAGTGTGCAGGCAGCCCTTGGGCCGGCCGGTGCTCCCGGAGGAGTAGAGCAGGATGCAGGGTGTCTCGGCGTCGAAGACCGGCGTCTCGGTGACCGGCTCGGCCACGGCGAGCGCCTCGTCCCACCACTCGTCGCGGCCGTCCACCAGGGTGAGGTCCCGGCCCAGGCGGCGGACGACGAGTACGGTGCGCAGGTCGGGAGCGTCGGCGGCGGCCTCGTCGGCCGTCTCCTTGATCGGCACGAGCTTGCCGCGGCGTTCGAAGCCGTCGGCGGTGACCATCAGCTTGGCCTTGGAGTCGAGCAGCCGCTCGCGCACCGGCGTCGGCCCGAAGCCGCTGAAGAACGGCGCGACGATGGCGCCGATCTTCGCCGCGGCCAGCATGACCACGACGGCCTCCGGCACCATCGGCAGATACAGGGCGACCACGTCGCCCACCCCGACGCCGCGGGCGACGAACGCGCCCGCGGCCAGGTCGATCTGCTCCTTCAGCTCGCCGTACGTGACCGTCCGCGTCGAGCCGTCGTCGCCTTCCCAGACGATGGCCTCGTCGGCCTCGCGCCCCTGCTCGATCCACCGGTCGATCGCGTAGTCGGCCCAGTTGAGCCCGCCGCCCTTGAAGAAGTGCGGGAACTGCGGGCCGTCCGACAGATCGAGCACCTTGTCGTACGGCTTCAGCCAGCGCAGCCCGACGTCGTCGGCGGCGGCGGCCCAGAACCACTCCGGGTCGGTCGCGGCGCGGGCCGCGACCTCGTCGAACGTGGTGAGGCCGTGCCGCGCCGCCATCCGGCCCAGCGGGGTGCCGGGGAAGTCGGCGGGGTCGGGCTCCCACGCGACGGGGAGCCGGTTCAGCTCATCGACGTTCACCGACGACCTCCTTGGAGCCGGTCACTTGATCGCCATCGGGTTGAGGGGCGAGCCTACGGCCTTGGTGAACGGCAGCGGCCCGGCCGCGAACATGAACTCGTAGACGCCGTCGTCGGCGCAGTCCTGGGCCAGCTTCTCCAGGTCGAAGATCTCCCCGATCAGCAGGCCGGCGTTGACGAGCAGCACGATGTGCACCGGCTGGAAGATGGCGTCGAGCTCGTTGGGCCGTACCTCCATCCCCCAGGTGTCGGTGGCGACCCCGGCGATCTCGTTCCCGCAGATCCAGTGCGCCGAGTCGAGGCTGAGCCCGGGTGCGTCGCCCGCCGCGTAGGTGCCCCACGAGCCCCGCTCCCGGCACAGGGCGATGTGCCCGGTGCGGACCAGGACGAAGTCGCCGCGGCCGACGGTGACGCCCTGCGCGGCGGCGCAGGCGGCCAGCTCGGCGCTGTCGATGCCCTGCCCCGGCTCCAGCCAGGGCACGCCCCGGTGGCGGGGGATGTCCAGCAGGACGCCCCGGCCGACCACCTTCTCGGTGGCCAGGTGGATGGCGTTCTTCTCGGCCCCGGTGCTGGAGACGTGCTCCAGCCCGTAGCCGTTGTACATCTTGCCCTCGTAGAAGACGTGCGACAGCGCGTCCCACTGGGTGCCGCACTGCAGCGGCATGTAGATGGCGTCGTCGGCGTAGCGCAGCTTGGCCATGTGGTCCTGGGCGCCGATGACCGCGTCGCCGCCGTCCTGCAGCATGAAGTGCAGGGGATTGACCCGCCCGCCCCAGCCGTTCTGCGGCCCGTCGCCGTCGTACGGCAGCGCGCAGGAGATGACCTTGCCCTGGCGGACCAGGCCGGCCGCGGCGACGACCATCTCCGGCTCGATGTAGTTGAGCGTGCCGAGCTGGTCGTCGGGACCCCACTTGCCCCAGGTCCGGTATCGCTCGCACAGCGCGTGCACGTCGTCGATCGTCACCTGCTTCGGCGTGCTGACCTCGCCGGTGTCAGTGATCATTACGCTGCCTCCGCCCGGGGCTCCCCTGCGCGGGCAGGGTGCCGAAACGCTGTCCGAACCAGTCGGCGATCAGCTGCCGGGCCGGGTCGGGCTCGTCGGTCTGGCAGTGCTCGGCGCCGCCTTCGGCCACCGTGAAGATCCGGAGCTGCTTGTCCGCCGAGCCGGCGGCGGCGAAGGCCTTGTGCGCGTCCTCGACCGCCACCTGCCGGTCGTTCTCGCCGTGCACGATCAGCAGCGGCTGCGTCAGCTTCGGCAGCACGTCCACGAGCGTCCACTGCTTGACCCGCTCCAGGCCGGCCTCCATCGTGTCGGTGCCCATCACCCACGGGAGCTGGAACCACGGCACCGACACCGTCTTGGACCGGGTGCCCCAGCGCTTCTCCCAGGTGGCGCCCCAGTCCCAGATGCCGCCCCAGGCGGCGCAGGCCTTGATCCGGGGCTCGAAGGCCGCCGAGCGCGGGGCGTAGTAGCCGCCCAGGCTGATGCCCATGACGCCGATCCGGTCCGCGTCCACGTCCGAGCGGGTCTCGAGGTAGTCGATGACGGCGCCGGTCGGGACCTCGTAGTCGGGGCGGGACGGCACGCCGCGCAGCCGCAGCGGCTCGCCCACGCCGGGGCTGTCCATCACCAGGCAGGTGATGCCCCGGCGGGCGAACTCCTCCTCGACGAAGCCGTACAGGATCTCCTTGGTGACGTCGAAGCCGCCGTAGAAGATGACGACGGGGGCGGGCTCCGGCGTGTGCGCCGGGATGAGGTAGCCCGGCAGGATGCCGTCGGGGGAGGGGACCTCGATCCGTTCCACGTTCAGCGGCACCAGCTCGACGGCCCTGGCGAAGGAGTCCAGCGCGGCCTGGTAGCTCGCGGTCTTCTCCGGTCCGGGCGGGATCTGCCGCTCGCCGCTGGCGTGGTAGACCGAGGCGCGCAGGTAGCGCGCGCCGGCGCTGCGGTGCAGCCCGGCCTTGAGGTCCTGCGCGGCCTGCTCTTCCTGCTGTTCGGCCATGCCCCGCCACGCTTCACCCCATGCGGCGGAGTCCGGTTCGCCCTCGCGCAGCGGGGCCAGCCAACGGTTCATCTCGCCGATCGACGCGCCCGCCATGAGGGCGAGGTTGAAGGCCGACGACCACATGTAGTTGTCAGGGAAGTAGGAGAACAAGGCGGGGGCTCCGTTCGCGTGCTGTGAAAAGACGGGTGCGCTCCGCGAATCACTTCACCTTGCCCGCGTTACCGCCGTCGTTAGACCCCCGGAAGGGCGGTGACGGTGATGCCTGGCGGTCAGGCTGGCTACGCCTCTTTGCATAGTGGTATCAATGCCCCAAAGATCATCAAAGTAGATGTTAACGCTCAAATAAGCGTTAACTTACGCGAAACACTTGACACTTCTCTCGCTGTGCCTCATTGATTGAACAGCGGCCCCGCTGTACCTCCCGGTGGGGGCTCCGTGAAGCTCTACCTGGGTGAACAGAGGCATGCATGATCTTGAGCCACAAAGTGCTACCTCCGGGACTGCCGCGCGCGACCATCGCCCGAGATCGATTGGATGAGCAGTTCTCCGCTCTTCTGGAGGATCACGAGACCATCGCGGTGTTCGCCGCCGCGGGATCCGGCAAGACGGTGCAGACCCGCATGTTCGCGGCCCGTTACGGCTGGCCGCTGGCCTGGGTGACGCTCGACGTCGGCGACCGCAGCGCGTCGCGACTGATGATCTATCTGGCCGAGGCCCTCTCCGAGGTGAACCCCGAAGCGCCCACCATGGTCAACAACTGGCTGGAGGGCGGCTTCCCGGCGGCGGAGGTGGCCGCGATGCTCGCCGAGAGCATCGCCGACCAGTCCCTGCTGCTGGTGGTCGACGACTGCGAATGGCTGGTGGGCGGGGAGGAGGCGCTCACCGTCCTGGGCGTCTTCCTGGACTACCTGCCGCCGAGCGTCCGTACGATCATCGTGAGCCGCGAGGACCTCGACGGGCCGATCGGCCGGATGATGCTGCAGGGCCGGATCGGCCGGATGAGCGGCGAGGACCTGGCGCTGACCGTGGGCGAGGCCCGCACGCTGCTCGCCGCGCACGGCCAGGGCGACCGGGACCCGGCGCCGCTCATGGCGGCCACCCAGGGCTGGATCGCCGCCGTCGCCTTCGACATCGTCCCCGGCCTGCAGCCGGAGAACGGGCCGGACTCGCTGGCCGCCTTCGTCGCGCGCGAGATCCTGGCCCGCCTCCCCGAGGACGAGCAGGAGTTCCTGCTGCGCACGTCGATCCCGGCGACCGTCACGGCACGGGCCGCCGCCGCCCTCTGCGGCGACCGGGGTTACGCGCTGTGGCAGTCGCTCGGCTCGCGCCACCTGCCCGCGACCAAGGTGGACCGCGCGCTCGTCTACCACCCGCGGTTCCGGCAGTTCCTCCGCGAGCAACTCCAGGCTCGTCTGCCCAGCGAACTGCCCAGGCTGCAGAGCCGGTACGCCCACATGCTCGAAGACCTCGGCATGTCGGAGGAGGCCGTCGAGAACTACCTCGACGCGGGCGAGCTGGACAAGGCCGCCGACGTGGCCGAGCGGGCCGTCGCGGCGCTGGCCACCCGGGCGGACTGGCAGGTGCTGCTGCGCTGGCTGGACGCCTTCGGCCCGGAGGCGGTCGAGTCCCGCCCGATCCTCCTCGGCGCCCGCCTGCGCGCGCTGTACGGGGTGCGCCGCATTCCGGAGGCCCAGGCGCTCATCCGCCGGCTGCACCAGGAGGGGACGCTGAGCGACGTCGCCAAGGCCGACCCCGGCAGCGTCGCCTTCCTCGGTTACGCCATGCAGTGGCGCCCGGCCGAAGCACTCGAACTGATCCGCAACTACGAGGGCGACTACCGGGCGGACGCCGTACGGTACGAGCTGGAGGCGGTGGCCGGTCGCGAGCCGGTGGCCCCGCCGCCCGGCCTCGACTGGGGCGACAGCGAGCGCGTCTACACGTGGGGCCTGCTGGTGCAGGGCCGGCTGGACCAGATGCTGCGGATGCTGCCGAGCGAGGGCGACTGGCCGCCACGCTCGTTCTACCGCACGCCGCACCCGCTGCTCGCGCTGGTCTGGCGGGGCGAGCTCGCGCTGGCCCGCGAACTGCTCGACGAGGTGCCCGAGGCGATCAGGTCCGGCGCGCACACCGACCTGTGGTTCTTCCATGACGCGTGGCTGCTGTGGGCCGAAGGGCAGCACGAGAAGGCGCTGTGGGCCGCCGAGGCCGCCGTCGAGCACAGCCGTAAGACCCGGTTCGGCTGGGAGCCGTGCTTCGAGGTCGTGGTCGGCGCCCTGCAACTCGCGCTCGGTCAGGTGGACGACGCCCGCATGACCCTGGCCGACGCGATCAGCCGCTCGGCCGCGAGCGGCAACCGCTGCTACGTCGAATGGGGGCAGACCTTCCAGGGGCTGGCCTACCTGCGCATCGATCGGCCCGAGGACGCCGCGCGGGTGCTGCGCACCGCGACCGAGGGCATGCGGGCCGCCGGCCGCACGCTGATGCTGCCCTTCGCGGCCACCTACCTGGCCGAGGCCGAGGCCCTGCTCGGTTTCACCGAGGCGGCGTCGGCCGCCATCGAGCTGGCCTACGAGACCGCGAGCGCCACCGGCTGCCTGTTCGTCCTGAAGAACGCGCTCAACGACGTGCCGGCGGTGCTGCGCCGCCAGATCGAGAGCGACGTCAGCGGCACCCGCTGGCGGCAACTGGCCGGGCAACGGCCGCCCGCGGCGCGCAAGCGGCAGCCGGCGACGCCCTCCGAGCGCATGGTCATCGTCGACGTGCACACGCACGGCCCGGTGCTCGACCTGATCGTCGACGGCGTGCCACGCTGCTCGCGCCGTACGAAGGTGCTGGAGCTGGCCGCCTACCTCGCGCTGCACCCGGAGGGGGTGGAACGGCACCGCCTCCAGGAGCGCCTGTTCCCGGACGCCGACCCCCGCCGGGGCGGCAACTACTTCCGCCAGGTGGTGCACAAGCTGCGCCAGGCGACGGGCGTGAACCTGGCCAGGACGGCACTGGGCCACGTCTGCTGGGCCGACGGCCTGTACGTCGACAGCACCGACCTGCGCTTCGAGCGCATGATCAGAGAGGCGTACGGGCTCCAGGGCGAGGAGAGGCTGGACCGGATCGAGTCCACGCTGTCGATCGTCCAGGGACCGTACCTTCCGGAGAGCGAGCTGGAGTGGGCCGAAGAGCGCCGTAACGAGCTGGAAGTGATGATCGTCGACGCGGCCCTCGAAGGGGCGCAGCTGGCGCTGTCCCTGGGCTTTATGGAGCGTGCCAAAAAGGCGGCGTCGTTCGCGATCAGCCGGGATCCGTTCTGTGAGTCCGCCTACTGCGTGCGGATGCGGGTCGAAGGGGCCCTCGGCTCCTCGCACGCCGTGCTGGCCGAGTATCAACGACTGACCGCGGCTCTCACCGAGCTCGGCGTGGAGCCGGCGCAGTCGACCAGGCAGTTGGTGCGTGAACTGCGGGGCACCTGAATGGCGTCATGTCTCCGATATCGTCGGGGCATATGGCGACCACTCCTGCCGTAACCACCCATACGGCGCCTTCCCGGCTTGCATGGCTGGACGCGCTGCGGGGCATCGGCGCGCTCGCGGTCGTGTGCGAGCATCTGAGCACCTGGGCCATGCCCTGGCTGCGGCCCGTGTCGTACAACGCGGGAGTGTACGGCGTTCTGGTGTTCTTCCTGGTCAGCGGATACATCATCCCGGCCTCGCTGGAGCGGCACGGGGACGTGCGGGCCTTCTGGATCGGCCGCTTCTTCCGGCTGTACCCGCTCTACCTCGCGGCCAGTTGCGTCGTCCTGGCCATGGCGTGGTGGATCCCCATCCGTCAGGAGGTGGCCAGGGACGCCTCGACCGTGGCCGCGCACGCGACGATGCTGCTCGACGTGGTCGGCGTGGGCGGCGTGCTGAACACCATGTGGACGCTGTCGTACGAGATGGTCTTCTATCTGATCGCCGCCGCGCTGTTCGTCGTCGGGGTGCGGGACGGCCGGGGGCTGATCCCGGTGCTGTTCGGGGTGACGTGCGCCGTCGTGGGCCTGGTCCTGTCCGGGCCGCCGGTGTCGGGGCGGTGGGTGGCGTGGGCGTCGTTCGCGGTGTTCGTCATCGGTCTGGCGTGCGTGGTCTCCGGCCGTGGCCGTAAGGCGGGGGCGAGCGCGCTGGGCGTCATGGCGCTGGCGCTGGTGCTCTTGTGCAGCAACGTGCCCTGGTTCGCCGCGGCGGTGCTCGCGGTCATGTTCGCCGGCACGACGATCCACCGGTGGGAGCGCGGCGACGGGCCGCTGTGGCCGGTGGCCGTCGCCGCCCTGCTCGTGACGCTGACGCCGCTCTGGGCGCTCAACGCCGGCTGGTGGTGGGTGCGGCCGCCCGTGTGGAGCCTCACCATCGGCCTGGTGATCGTCACCTTCGCGGCCGCCATGGCCTGGCGGGCCCGCCGGGTGCCGGCCTTCCTCAGCTGGCTCGGCGCGATCAGCTACTCCCTCTACCTGGTGCACCTGCCGATCCTGCTCGTCTTCATGCGGGTGGCCGGGGAGATGCGCGGGGCGCCGCCGCTCGCGCAGATCGGCGTCGGCGTGGCCTTCCTCGGCCTGCTCCTGCCGGCCAGCTGGCTGTCCTACCGCTACCTTGAGCTGCCCATGCAGCGCCTCGGCCGCCGCCTGGCCGTCCGGTACGCGCCGGCCCGGTGACCCCGGGGGTCAGCCGACGATCATCCGCTCCTCGGGCAGCTCGTAGTGCCGGGTGCGTTTCTTCAGGGCGAGCGCCGAGCCGAGGGTGAGCGGACCGATCCGGCCCACGAACATCAGCACGCTGAGCAGCACGTGCCCGCCCACCGAGATGTCGGGCGTGATGCCGGTGGACAGGCCGTTGGTGGCGAAGGCCGAGACGGCCTCGAAGAGCAGCTGGTCCAGGCTGTGCGGGGTCAGCGTCATCAGCAGCCAGGTGGAGGTCACCACCAGGCTGACCCCCATGAGGCCGATGGTGACCGCCTGGCGCTGGGTGGACTCCGGCAGCCTGCGGTGGGCGATGTTGACCTGGGTCTCGCCGCGCAGCTCCGCCCAGATGATGAACAGCAGGAAGCCGAAGGTGGTGAGCTTGATGCCGCCCGCCGTCCCGGCGCTGCCGCCGCCGATGAACATGAGCACGTCGGTGACCAGCCAGCTGGACGGCTCCATCTGGCCGATGTCGATGCTGTTGAACCCGGCCGAGCGCGGCATGACCGCGGCGAAGAAGCTGGCGAGCAGCTTGCCGGGGTTGTCCAGCGGGCCCATGGTGGCCGGATTGCGGGCCTCGGTCACCAGGAAGATGAGCGTGCCGGCGGTCAGCAGGATGACGGTCAGGCTCATGGTGAGCCGGGTCAGCATCGACCAGCTGCTGGGACGACGCCAGGACCGCAGGAGCTCGAAGACCACGGGAAAGCCCAGGCCACCGATGATCACCGCGATCGCGATGGTGAGGCAGATCCACGGGTCGGCGACGAAGCGCATCAGGTTGTCCGGCCACAGCGCGAAGCCCGCGTTGTTGAAGGCCGACACCGCGTGGAAGCCGCCCAGGTAGAGCGCCCTGCCGAAGGGTTCGCCGTACGTGATGGCGAAGCGGCCGGTGAGGACCGCGGCCACGATGAGCTCGCAGACCAGGCTGAACACCACGACCTTGCGCACCACCTGGCGCAGGTTGGCCGCGTTGACGGACTTGGTCTCCAACTGGGTCGACATCCGGGCGCGCAGGCCGATCTTGCCGGAGATGAGCAGGGTGAAGAGGGTGGCCAGCGTCATGATGCCCAGCCCGCCCGCCTGGATCAGCAGGGCGATGACGACCTCGCCGAAATCCGACCAGTAGGACGCGGTGTCCACGACGACCAGCCCTGTCAGGCACACCGCGGAGGTGGCGGTGAACAGGGCGGTGAGCCAGGGCGCCGGGTCACCCGTCGTGGTGGCGAGTGGCGTGGTCAGCACGGCGGTGCCGATGAGGATCGTGACGCCGAAACCGACGGCCAGCACCGTGGCGGGATGCCGGACGCGGTCGGGGCCCGCCGATGAGCGCCGCATCAAGGCCGCGCACCGACCTCGGGCCGGTGGCCGTCGCTCCTGCCAGCCAACGATCATCCTTTCCTCGGGTCGGGGTGCGCTCCTTCGGCGGTGGCCGACCCGGGTGTCCCGGCGCGACTCGCATCAGCGCGATGCCGGGCTGGTCACCCGGGCGGGGCCAGCTTACGGGCCGCGCCGCGCACATCTGCGGCGAGGGCCGCCAGGAGCTCGCGTTCGCGGGCGGCGGTGAGGCCGGCGCGCCGGGGGCGGTCGAGGCCCTGCTCACGCTCCCAGGCCAGCACGTCGGCGAGCAGCTCGGCCCGGGGGCGGTGGCGCAGGCCGGTCTTCGCCGCCGCCGCGCCCGAACGCGCCGACCAGCCTTCCCAGCCGGGCGTGGCCAGCCACATGGGCAGCGACTCGTCCCCCATGTACTCGTTGACCCCCTGAGCCAGCAGCCAGGACGACTCGGCGCTGACCACCGGGCCGGTGTGGCCGCCGAGCTGCCGGGACTGCTCGATCCAGGCGTTGAACGGCACGACCGGCCCGACGGCGTCGTAGGTGCCGGTGACGCCGGACCGGGCGCAGTCGAGGATCCAGCCGGCCAGGTCGCGCACGTCGATCGCCTGGGTGGGAGCCTGCGGGGTGTCGGGCACGAGCATCGGGTCCTGGGGAGCGCGCGCGGCCCGAGCCACCCAGTAGCCGGTGCGGCCGCTGTGGTCACCGGGGCCGCCGATCAGCCCGGCCCTGGTGATGAGCAGCCGGTCGGCCACCGCCGCCGCGGACGCCTGCTCACAGGTCACCTTCGCCTCGCCGTACAGCTCCCGATCCACTTCTTGCAGGTCGGTGGCCGGCAGGAGAGGCGTGGACTCGTCCGCGCCGATCTCGTCCCGCTCTGCGTAGGCGCTGACGGACGAGACGTAGGTCCAGTGCGCGGCCCGCTCGCCGAGGGCCGCGAGCGCCGCGCGGACGAAGCCCGGCTGCCAGGACACCTCGACCACCGCGTCCCAGTCGCGGCCGAGCACCCCGTCGTACGCCTCGGGGGAACGCCGGTCGGCGGTCACCAGTGTCGCGCCGTCGGCCACCGGCCCGCTCTCACCCCGCGCCAGACAGGTCACCGCATGCCCACGCTCGACCGCCAGGCCGCTCACCACCCGCCCCAGCCACGCCGTCCCACCGAGAATCAGTACGTTCATGCCTGGTAGTCAACCGCCCCGCGCGCCCGACTGGGGAAACGTTCGCAGGTGGCGTATTTGCGACCAGATGCCCAAGTTTCAGGACGACTCGATCGGCCGACCTTGGCACCTGTCCGGTCGGATGGCGAAGGTCGGACCCATGACAGATCTCGCTACCGAAGAACCCCGAACCACCCCGCCCTCCGTGCTGACGTTCCTGGCGCACCGCTGGCCCACCTGGTGCGGCCTGGCGGCCATGGCCGTGTCCGTCTTGGACATGACCACGGAAATGGACGACGGTCGCAGCCAGGGGCTCGTTGTGTTCCTGGCCGCGCTGATCTACCTCGCCACCGCGGTGGTGGGCCGGCCGGGGGTGGTCTGGCCGCTGTTCGGCGTCTCCGTGGTGGCGGTGACGCTGCTGCGCCTGTTCGACGTACAGTTGTGGACCGTGCTGGTCGCCGGCGCGGTCGCCATCGCGATCGTCGGCCTGGCGGGCGGCCTGTTGCGCGGGCCACGGCTCAGCGCCGCTCAGGTCCCCGCCATGCTGGTCTTCGGCGGGGCCGCCCTCGCCGCGCTGTCCCTCGACCCCGCCCTCGGCAGTTACCTCGTCGCCGCGGCCCTGATCGGCCATGCCGTGCTCGACATGATCGCCTGGCGGGCCAGAGAGGTCGTGACCCGGTCGCTCGCCGAGTTCTGCGCCGTCCTCGACCTCACCCTCGGCCTCGCCATCATCGTCCTCCAGGTGATCTGATCGTACCTACGTCATTTGTCCTGTCCGTCGTTGGTCATCCGGCGAGGAGAGGGCCAGTCTTTGGGGTCGTGTCCCAGAGCGCCGCCCGCGCCTACCGTGTGGCGAAGATGGGCCGAGAGCGAGAGAAGGGACCGATCTGATGGACGTCTCCTTCGGCACGATCTGGGAGGCCGTTGCTCGGAGCCTGCCCGAAGCCGTGGCCATCTCGGAGCCAGGTCGCGACTACACCTACGCCGAGTTCGACGACCGGGCCGCGCGACTGGCCACGGCGCTGGTAAGTGCCGGGGTCGGGCCGGGTGACAAGGTGGCCTGCTATCTGTACAACGGCGCGCCGTACCTGGAGACCGTCTTCGCCGCGTTCAAGATCGGCGCCGTGCCGGTCAACGCGAACTACCGCTACACCGGCGAGGAGCTGTCCTCGGTGCTGGAGGACGCCGACGCGGCGGCGGTCGTCTTCAGCGGCGAGCTCGCCGCCAACGTCGCGCACGCCGCGCGGACGGTGTCCACGCTGCGCCTGCTCGTCCGGGTCGGCGCCCGCGCCGAGGGCGCGGCCGGTCCCGAGGCGATCGAGCTGAACGACCTCCTCGCCGCGACCGACCCCCGGCCCGCCGAACCGCGGCCGAGCTCGGACCAGCTGTTCATGTACACGGGCGGCACCACAGGCAGGCCGAAGGGCGTCATCTGGCGGCAGGGCGACCTCCTGCACTCGATCGCGGTAGCGATCTTCCATCCGCTCGGCGTACCGGCACTGCCCGAGACGCTCGGCGAGGCGGTGGAGATCGCGGTGAGCGCGCGGGCGGGGGGCCGCGCGCCCGCCACGATGCCGGTGGTCCCGCTCATGCACGGCACCGGCCTGTTCAACTCGATGGGCGCCCTGCTCGTCGGCGGGCGGGTCATCACCGCGCGCCAGGGCGGGTTCGACGCGCGGCACATCTGGGAGACCGTCGCCGAACAGCGGGCCAACACGATCATCGTGGCCGGGAACGCCGTGGCCCAGCCGCTGGTCAAGGAGCTCATCGCCGCCGAGCAGGCGGGCCGGCCGCACGATCTCGGGCCGCTCAGATCGGTGCTCAGCTCCGGTACGGCCTTCAGCGACCGGCTCAAGCGGGCCCTGCACGAGCGCACCGACGTCACGATCATCGACGCGATCGCCTCCAGCGAGGGCGGCCCGTTCGCCTTCGCCATCACCTCCTCGGTCGACGACCTGCCGGGCCGGTTCCTCCCGGTCCCCGCGACCAAGGTCATCGCCTCCGACGACACGGAGGTCGTCCCCGGCAGCGGGCAGGCGGGCATGCTCGGCTATTCCGGGCCGATGCCGCTCGGCTACTACAAGGACACCACCAAGACCGCGGCCACGTTCCGGGTCATCGACGGGGTCCGCTACGCCATCCCCGGTGATCTCGTGGAGGTGGCGGCGGACGGGGCGATCCGGTTCCTCGGCCGCGGCTCAGGGGTGATCAACACGGGTGGGGAGAAGGTGTTCCCCCAGGAGGTCGAGAACGCGCTGCTCACCCACCCGGCGGTGACCGACGCCATCGTGGTGGGGGCCCCGGACGACACCTGGGGCGAGCGCGTCTCGGCGGTGATCGCCACGTCGGACGACACCCTGACGGAGAAGGACCTGCGGGACTGGGTCCGCCGCAGCCTGGCCGGCTACAAGGTCCCCCGCGCCATCGTGATCATGTCCGCCCTGCGCAGAACGCCCACGGGCAAACTCGAGGTGTCGTGGGCCAAGGGCGTCGTCCAGGAGCACGCCCGAAGCTGACCCAGCGAGTGCTCACGCTCGCCGATCTTCGATGCCCGGTCGCCGCTCCGTGGGCCGGAGAGGCCGCTCAGTGCTCCTCGTACGGGTGCGTGCGCGGCGCGGCCAGCCGGTAGCCGACCCCGCGGACGGTCTGGATCACGCTGTCGTCGGTGTCGCCGAGCCGCGCCCGCAGCCGCTTGACGTGCACGGCGATCGTGTTGGTCGCGACGTTGTCCCCCGAGGCGTGCCAGACGTGCCGCATGATCTGCTCCCGCGTGACCGTCCGGTCGAGGTTGCGCATCAGGTAGTGCAGCAGCTCGAACTCGCGCAGCGGCAGGTGCACCACGTCGCCGTCGACCCGGACCTGGTAGGCGTTGAGGTCGAGCTCCACGTTGCCCACCGTCAGGACCCGGTTGCCGCCGGCCTCACCCGACGCGGTGGCCTGCACCAACGGCAGAAGCTCGTGCAGCCGGTACGGCATGGCGACGCAGGCGGTCGCCCCCGCGGCCAGCGCCTGGACCGCCAGTTCCGCGTGCCCCTCGCCCACGCCCAGCAGCACCGGCATCGGCCGGCTGGCGCGGATCGCCTTGATGAAGTCCACCGCGCCGATGAGCGGCAGCGAGGCGCTCACCAGCACCACGTCCGGCCGCAGGGCGCCGGCCTGGAGAAGCGCCTGGGCGCCGTCGGACACGCCGGTGACGCCCACGCCCTCTCGTCCCAGCGCGTCCGCGAGCAACTGCAGGCCGGCCGTGTCCGGGTCGGCCACCAGCAGCATGGGCACGCTGGCGGGCGCCCCCTGGCGTGCTCGGGTCAGGCTCTCACCGCCTCGGGCGTCCTCGCCCCCGTCGAGTGTTGCCTGCGGCTGGGTCACCCGGAGCCTCCTATGCGTCGGGTTAACCGAAACGCCCGGTGATGTAGTCCTCCGTGCGCTGGTCGGTCGGGTTCGTGAAGATGCGGCTGGTCTCGTCGAACTCCACCAGGCGGCCGTGCCGCTCGCCGTTGCCGTCGACGTCGGCGGTGAAGAAGGCGGTGCGATTGGAGACGCGGGCGGCCTGCTGCATGTTGTGCGTGACGATCACGATCGTGTAGTCGCGCGCGAGCTGCTGCATCAGGTCTTCGATCTTGGTGGTGGCGATCGGGTCGAGCGCCGAGCAGGGCTCGTCCATGAGGATGACCTCGGGCTTGACCGCGATCGCGCGCGCGATGCACAGCCGCTGCTGCTGACCGCCGGACAGCGACAGGGCGTTCTGCTTGAGCTTGTCCTTGACCTCGTCCCAGAGCGCGGCCTGGGTGAGCGCCTCCTCGACGAGCTCGTCCATCTTGCCCTTGGTGCCGTTGACGCGGGGGCCGTACGCGATGTTGTCGTAGATCGACTTGGGGAACGGGTTCGGCTTCTGGAAGACCATGCCGATGCGCCGCCGGACCTCGATCGGGTCCACGTGGTCGCCGTAGAGGTCCTCGCCGTGGTAAAGGATCTTGCCGGCCGCGCGGGCGCCGGGGATGAGGTCGTTCATCCGGTTGAAGCAGCGCAGCACCGTGCTCTTGCCGCAGCCGGAGGGGCCGATCATCGCGGTGATCTCGCGATTGCCGATCGACATGTCGACCTGGCGGACGGCTTCGTACGCGCCGTAGAAGACACTGAGGTCGGAGACGGTGAAGACCGGGTCCAGGGCCGCGGTGTTGCCAGGAGCCTGGGGGCCACGGACCGTGACGCTCGGAATGGACGTTCCTATGTCAGTCATTGTCTTCCCTTACCAGCGCTTCTGATAGCGGTTACGGAGCCAGATGGCGACGGAGTTCATCAGCAGCAGGATCAGAAGAAGGATCACGATCGCCGCCGACGCGAGGACGTGGAATCCCTCGCGCGATTGGGAGATCCAGTTGAAGATCTGGATCGGCAGGACGGTGTAGCTGGCGAAGACGCCGTCCGGGTTGAAGCGGATGAAGGACACCGCGCCCAGCATGAGCAGCGGGGCGGCCTCGCCGATCGCGCGGGACAGCGCCAGGATCGAGCCGGTCGCGATGCCGGGGATCGAGGCGGGCAGCACCTGCCGGGAGATGGTCTGCCACTGCGTCGCGCCGAGGGCGAGCGAGCCCTCCCGGATGGACGGCGGAACCGCGCGGATCGCCTCACGGGAAGCGATGATCACAATGGGCAGGACGAGCAGGCCGAGGGTCATCGACGCGGTGATCACGCTGAATCCCAGGCCGAACGTCCGGGCGATGATGCCCAGGCCGAGGATGCCGTAGACGATCGAGGGGATCGCGGCGAGGTTCTGGATGTTCAGCTCGATGACCCGGTTCCACCAGCGGGTCTTGTCGGCGTACTCCTCCAGGTAGATCGCCGCGGCGATGCCGGTCGGCAGGGTGAGGACGGCGGTCAGCGAGATGACCCAGAGGGTGCCGGTGATGGCCGACTGGGCGCCGGCGATGTCCGGATTGCGGACCGACGGCATGTTCTCCCAGAGGCGGGAGTCGATTCTCGGCCAGCCCTCCACGAGAACGTAGGAGAGCAGCGCGGCCAGGAAGACGAACGCGATGCCGAGGCTGGCGATCAGCGCGATCCGGAACAGGTGCTCCCGGACCGGGCGGCCCTTGCTCGCCAGTTGCACGGCTGAGCGTGGTGTCGAGAGAACGGCCATTACTCGTACACCTCTCGATACCTTCGCACCAGTCGGGCGCTGACGTAGTTCATCGCGAACGTCATCACGAACAGCAGTGATCCGACCGCGAAGATGGTGTTGTAGTCCACCGTGCCGATCGGCACGTCGCCCGACCCGGCCTGCGCGATGAACGCCGCCATGGTCTGCATCGCCTTGCCGAGGTCGAAGGTGAAGTTGGGCTGGCCGCCGCCGGCGATGTAGACGATCATCGTCTCGCCCGCGCCGCGGGAGACCGCCAGGATGACGGCCGCGACGATGCCGGAGAAGGCGGCGGGCAGCACGACCCGCACCGAGGTGGTCATCTTGGACGCGCCCAGGGCGAACGATCCCTCGCGGAGCGCCCGGGGCACCGCCGTCATCGCGTCCTCGGAGAGCGAGGCCACGATCGGGATGATCATGAAGCCGACGACGAGACCGGCGCAGAGCGCGTTGAAGATCTCGATCTCGAACGGGAGGATGCCGCGCAGCAGTGGGGTGACGAAGCTCAGCGCGAAGAAGCCGAAGACCACGGTCGGGATGCCCGCGAGAATCTCGAGGACGGGCTTGCAGATCTGCCTGACCCGCGGCCTGGCGTACTCCGACAGGTAGATGGCGGCGCCCAGACCCAGCGGCACGGCCACCACGACGGCGATGCCCGTGGTGATGAGGGTCGCGCTGACCAGCGGCAGCACGCCGTAGCCCGGCGGCTCGAACAGCGGGCCCCAGTTGGTGGAGGTGAAGAACTCCACCGCGCTGACCTCGCCGAAGAACCTGATCGTGGGCTCCAGGAGCGACACCACGATGCCGATGGTGGTGGCGACCGAGACCAGGGCGGCCAGCAGGAGCACGACCTTGATGATCTGCTCACCGTGACGCGGGCGCGACCGCGCCAAGGACGGTGAGGTCCCCGGCGCGGTCGCGGAGGGCGGGGTGGCCATGTCAGCCCTGCGTCTTCAGTGCGGCGTAGTCGGACTTGAGCTTGGCCTCCTGCTCGGGGTTGAGCGGGATGTACTTCGCGTCAGTCGCGATCTTGGAAATGTTGCCGACGTAGAAGTCGAGGAACGCGACGCCCTCGGGCTTCTTGGTGATCGCGGCGGACGGGTAGATGAACAGCGGCCTGGCCAGCGGCGTGTAGGTGCCGTCCTGTGCGGCCGCGACGCTCGGCGCGACACAGCCGTCGCCGGAGTCGATCTCGACGGCCTTCAGCTTGTCGGCGTTCTCCTCGAAGTAGGTGAACCCGAAGTAGCCGAGGCCGCCCTTGGAGCCGCTGACGCCCTGGACGGTGACGTTGTCGTCCTCGCTGGGGCTGTAGTCCTTGCGGCTCGCGCCCTCTTCGCCGTTGATCTCATCGGTGAAGTAGTCGAAGGTGCCCGAGTCGGTGCCCGCGCCGAACAGCTTCAGCGGCTCGTCCGGGAACTTGGCGTCGATCTGCTTCCAGGTGGTGATCTTGCCGTCGGCCGCCGGCTCCCACATCTTCTTGAGCTGGGCGGTGGTCAGGCACTTCGCCCAGGTGTTGTCCTTGTTCACGACCACGGTGAGGGCGTCGGTCGCGACGGTGAGCTCGGAGAACTTGACGCCCTTGGCCTCGCACGCGGCCTTCTCCTCGTCCTTGATCGGACGGGAGGCGTCAGAGATGTCGGTCTCACCGTTGCAGAACTTCTCAAAGCCGCCACCGGTGCCGGAAGTGCCCACCGTCACATTGATCTTGGGCTGCTCTTCGGCGAAGAACTCTGCCGCGGCGCTCGTCAAGGGGGCTACCGTGCTGGAGCCGTCCGCCTTGACCTGCCCGCTCAGCTCGGCGCCCGCGGCCTGGGAAGCGGTCGCGGTGCCGTCCCCGGCCGGCGGAGTGGTGTTGGTGCCGCCGCATGCGGCGGAAAGAGCCACAACGATGGCGGCCGTCGCCGCCGCGCTGAGGCGGCGCTGTCCACTGGTCACGGTGTGCGTCCTTCTCCGTAGTAAGAGCTGTTCTTTGCTGCATCTCGATACAAACGGCACAAGGTGAACAGACGGAAAACGGGTCGTGACCACGGGTGGAAGGGGTGTGCGGAAAGGTGTGAACCCTTGGTAAGAGGGGCGCTCACCAGGGCGGCGGCACTCTTGGACAGCCGGCGTTCACCTGGAGGTCATGGCCTCTTCAGCGGCGGTGACGCGCGAACGGCCCGCGAGCCGGAGCGCGCGGGCCGTACGTGTTACGTGTTCCTGGGGGCCGTCAGACGAGTTGGCGGAGCAGGATGGTCGCGGCGCAGGCCGGCTTGGCGGCGCCCTCGACGGTGAAGACCATGGTGATGGTGAGCTGCACCCCGCCGGTGACGTCGGCGACGTGGTCCAGGGTCGCGGTGGCGCGCAGCTTGCTCCCGACAGGGACGGGCGAAGGAAAACGGACCCTCTCGCAGCCGTAGTTGATGCCCAGGCTGAAGCCCGTCAGCTTGATGATCTCCGGGAGGAGGCGGGGGACCAGGGACAGCGTGAGGTAGCCGTGCGCGATCGGGCCGCCGAAGGGACCGTTCCTGGCGCGTTCGGGGTCGACGTGGATCCACTGGTGATCGCCCGTGGCGTCGGCGAACCGGTTGACCGCCTCCTGGGTGACCTCGTACAGGCCGCTCTGCCCGAGCGGCTCGCCGATGGGCAGCGCGCGCACGCCCTCGACGCCGTTGACGATGATGGCCGCCATGTCACAATCCTCCGAGGTCGAGCGGGGCCGGCTTGAAGTCCTGCAGCCGCCCCGCGTACGTGCCGGTGAACAGGTCGCTGACCGCCTGCGGGGTCCACCCGTGGCGACGGTAAGGCGTATTGACCCGGTTCGACGTTATGGAGCGACGGCGGCCCGGCGGATGCGCCCGATGACGGCACCGGCGCAGGGCCTCCAGCGCGTACGACCTACGTCATTTGTCCCGCATGGCAGTGGGTCTGCAATCCTGTGGTTGATGTCCCCCATCAATCTGACGGCGTTGCGGAATCCGGCCTTCCGGCTGCTCGCGGCGGCGCAGCTCGGGTTCGTGCTGGGCGAGCAGATCCTCGTGGTCGCCGTCACCGTCTCGCTGCTCGACGCCGGAGGCGACGCCGCCACCGTGGGGGTCGTGCTCGCCGCCAAGGGCATCGCGTCGTTGAGCCTGCTCCTGGTCGGCGGCGTATGGTCCGACCGCCTTCCGCGACGGCGCATCCTGATCATCATGCTGGGCATCGACGCCGCCGCCGCGATCGTCCCGGTCCTCTTCCTCGCGGGCCGGCCGCCCGCCTGGTCGCTGGCGGCGGTGCTGTTCGCGGTCGGCGCGGCGGAGTCGTTCATCCGGCCGGCCTTCAACGCCATGCTGGCGAGCACGCTGACGGAGGAGCAGCGCGTCTCCGGCCGGGCCGTCGTCAACATCTGCACGCGGGTGGGCGTCATCGCCGGCCCGGTGCTCGGCACGCTGCTGGCGAGCGGTCTCGACCTCCTCCCGTTCGTGCTGGCGGCGGTCGTCTTCGCGGCCGGCGCGGCGACGTTCCGCCGGGTACGGGAACCCGCGTGGACGCCGGCGGCTCGCCGCTCGGTGCTGGGTGAGGCGTGGGCGGGGTTCGCCGAGGCGGGGCGCCGGCCGTGGCTGACGGCGCTGCTCCTGTTCTCCCCGGTCAGCCTCATGTTCGTGATCGCGCCGAGCCAGGTCCTGCTGCCGCTGCTGAGCCGCGACACCTTCGGCTCCTACACGGCGTACGGCACGGCCCTCGCGTGCTACGGCGCCGGCGGCCTGATCAGCAGTGTCACCATGATGGCCTGGCAGCCGAGGCGGCCGGGGGTCGTGGCCGTGTGCTCGATGTCCCTGTACGCGCTGGTCCCGCTGGCCCTGCTGTACGCCCCCTCCGTCGGAGTGCTGTTCTGCTGCTACCTCGTGGCCGGCTTCGGCGTCGAGACGTACGCCCTCACCTGGGACGTCGCGATGTACCGGGAGGTGCCGGACCACCTGATCGGGCGGATCACCTCGCTGGCCTGGCTCAGCACCTTCGGCCTGATGCCGTTCGGCCAGGCGCTGACCGGACCCCTGACGACCCTGCTGGGCACCGACGCCGTCCTCCTGGGCGCGGCGGGCCTGGTGCTGGTGATCCCGCCGTGCCTGCTCCTCGTACGGGGGATGACCCACCTGCGAGGCATCCGGCGTTAGGCAGGGTCCTCACGCAGGTAGTGGCGCAGGCCGGTGAGGGCTGCGTCCAGGAGGGTGGGGAGGGAGGCGTCCTCGGTGTCCAGCCACTGTTCGTACGCCGACAGTGCCATCCCCAGGCTCACATGTCCGATCGTGCGAGGGAGCAGGTCGTGGGGGGACAGGCCGTACCTCTCGGCGGTGTAGTCGGCGATCACGGCGCGCCAGGCGGCGTATTTCAGGGCGGAGTGCGCCTGCAGCGCGGGGGTGGTGAGGAGGAGGCGCATGCGTTCGCGGTGCTGGGGGATCGCGGCCTCGTCCAGGTGGTTGAAGTCGAGCACGGCCTGGTGCACCGCCCGGTGGACCGGGATGTCCAGGGGGGTGGCCCGCAGGAACGCGCGCAGGTGCGCGAGACCGGCCTCGAACTGGCCCCAGGGGATGTCGTTCTTGGACGGGTAGTAGCGGAACAGCGTGCGCCGGCCGATGCCCGCGGCTTCGGCGATGGCGTCCACGGTCGTTTCCTCGAAGCCCCGGACCGCGAACAGCCGGAACGCCGCCCGCTCGATCGCGCCGAGGTCTGTGGCGGGGCGGCGGCCGGGCGCCTGCCTGGGTCGGCTGCTCACCATCCCCCTGAAGGTACTCCACAAGTAGGGCCTTCCTTTTTGGCCCTCGGTGTCATTAAGTAGTTGATGCACTCGGTGCCGCAATTGCGCCGCCCCCGACCGAGGAGTAGTCATGGACGACAAGACCACCTCCACCACCTCCACCACCGAGACGGACGAGCTCATCGAGGAGACGCTGCTGGAAGAGGTCTCCATCGACGGCATGTGCGGCGTCTACTAGCCGGCGCGCGGCGATGACGAGCCCGCTCGACCAGGCCTGGGAGCTTTCCCCCAGCGTCGCCCTGCGGCCGGAGACCTTCGGGGCGATGGCCTACCACTTCGGCAACCGGCGCCTGACCTTCCTCAAGCGCACCGAGCTGGTCTCGGTCGTCGGCGCTCTCGCCGACCAGCCCGACGCCCGCGCCGCGCTGACGTACGCCGGAGTTCCCGCCGCCCGCTGGCCCGCCTACGCCCAGGCGCTGCGCAGCCTGGCGGCGACCGACATGATCAGATTGCGTACGGAAGCAGGGACGCCGCCACAGGCGCTCACCCCGGCGGCCCCGGCACGCACGGTGGGCGGGGGGAGTGCGGCGGCGAGTGGGTCGAGCGGGGCGGCGAGGACGGCGGCGAGTGGGGCGCTGGTTCGGCGGTTCGAGCAGGGGCTCGCCGCGCCCATCTGCCTGACCTGGGAGCTCACCTACGCGTGCAACCTGTCCTGCGTGCACTGCCTGTCGTCGTCCGGGCGGCGTGACCCCCGCGAGCTGAGCACCGAGCAGTGCAAGGCGGTGATCGACGAGCTGCGCGACATGCAGGTCTTCTACGTCAACATCGGCGGCGGCGAGCCGACCGTGCGGCCCGACTTCTGGGAGCTGCTGGCATACGCGGTCAGCCAGAAGGTCGGCGTGAAGTTCTCCACGAACGGCGTCCGCCTCACGCCGGAACGGGCCCGATTCCTGGCGGCCACGGACTACGTGGACGTGCAGGTGTCGCTCGACGGCGCCACGGCGGAGGTCAACGACCGGGTACGCGGCGCGGGATCGTACGTGACCGCGCTGCGGGCGCTGGACGCCCTGGCCGCGGCCGGGTTCGAGAACGCCAAGCTGTCCGTGGTCATGACCAGGGAGAACATCGGCCAGCTCGACGCGTTCAAGGCCATCGCGGACGCCAGGGGAGCGACCCTCCGGCTCACCCGGCTGCGCCCGTCGGGCCGCGGCGCCGACGTGTGGGACGACCTGCATCCGACGGCCGCCCAGCAGCGCGAACTGTACGAGTGGCTGCTGCGGGCGGGCGAGGACGTGCTCACCGGCGACTCGTTCTTCCACCTGGCCGGCTACGGCGAGTCCCTGCCGGGGCTGAACCTGTGCGGCGCGGGCCGGGTCGTCTGCCTGATCGATCCGGTCGGCGACGTGTACGCGTGCCCGTTCGCCATCCATGACCGCTTCCACGCCGGCAACGTGCTCACCGACGGCGACTTCGCCACCGTGTGGCGGGAGTCGGAGTTGTTCAAGGAGCTGCGCTCACCCCAGACCGGCGGCGCCTGCTCCGGGTGCGACTTCTACGACTCCTGCCGGGGCGGGTGCATGGCGGCCAAGTTCTTCACCGGGCTGCCGCTGGACGGGCCGGACCCCGAATGCGTCCAGGGATACGCCGAAGGCGCGCTCGCCGCGCCCGGCCGTACGACGCCCAAGCCCGGCCAGGACCACTCCCACCGCACCCGCCCCGGCGGCGCGCGGCCGGTGCCGGTGACCATCGGACGCCGCCCCACTCCGGCCGCGCCGCCGGTGCCGGTGACCCTTGGGCGCCGCCCTGCCCCAGCCGCTCCACCTGTGCACGCGTGCGCCGAGAGCCCGCTCGCCGGGTTCTCCGACGGTTAGGAGAACGTCGGGTTCTGCGACGGTTAGGAGAACGTCGGGTTCTGCGACGGCCAGGAAATCGCCGGGTTCTGCGACGAGGAAAGAGGTGCGATGGCGAACGCGTGGTTCGAGACGGTGGCGGAGGCGCAGCGGCGGGCGCGGCGCCGGCTGCCCAGGTCGGTCTACTCGGCGCTGCTGGCCGGCTCGGAACGAGGCCGGACCTACCGCGACAACCTGGCCGCGTTCGCCGAGCTCGGCTTCGCGCCGCACGTGGCGGACCTGCCCGCCAAGCGGGATCTGGGCACCACGGTGATGGGTCAGCAGATCTCGATGCCGGTGCTCATCTCGCCCACCGGGGTGCAGGCCGTACACCCTGATGGGGAGGTGGCGGTGGCGCGCGCCGCGGCGGCGCGCGGCACGGTCATGGGGTTGAGCAACTTCGCGAGCAAGTCCGTGGAGGAGGTCGTGCCGGCCAACCCGCAGACCTTCTTCCAGATGTACTGGATGGGCAGCAAGGACTCCATGGCCGGGCACATGGAGCGGGCCCGCGACGCCGGGGTCAAGGGGCTGATCGTCACCCTGGACTGGACGTTCTCCCACAGCCGGGACTGGGGCAGCCCGTGGATCCCGGACAAGCTGGACCTGAAGGCGGTGGCCCGGCTCGCGCCGCAGACGCTGGCGCGGCCGCGGTGGCTGCTCGACTTCGTCAAGTCCGGCCGGCTGCCCGACCTGACCGTCCCCAACGTGTCGGAGCCGGGCAGGCCGGCCCCGACGTTCTTCGGCGCGTACGGCGAGTGGATGCGGACACCGCCGCCGAGCTGGGAGGACGTGCGGTGGATGCGGGAGCAGTGGGGCGGGCCGTTCATGCTCAAGGGCATCGGCCGTCGCGACGACGCCTGCCGGGCGGTGGACATCGGCGTCACCGCGATCTCGGTGTCCAACCACGGCGGGAACAACCTGGACGGCACACCCGCCACGATCCGCCTGCTGCCCGGCATCGCGGCCGCCGTCGGCCACGAGATCGAGGTCCTGATGGACGGCGGTGTACGGCGCGGCGGTGACGTGGTCAAGGCGGTCGCGCTGGGCGCGCGGGCGGTGATGATCGGCCGCGCCTGCCTGTGGGGGCTGGCGGCGAACGGGCAGGCGGGCGTGGAGAACGTCCTGGACGTGCTGCGCAACGGGATCGACTCGGCGCTGCTGGGCCTCGGCCGGGCTTCCGTGCACGACCTGGTGCCCGGTGACGTGGTGCTGCCGCCGGGGTTCACCCGCGAGATCGGCTGACTGCGTGATGAGGCGGCGGCCTGTGCGAGATCGGCGGACTACCCGATGAGGCGGTGGCCTGCCCCGAAGGGTGATCCTCTGTCCGAGGAGGGTGAC
Source organism: Nonomuraea glycinis (assembly GCF_035920485.1). Taxonomy (GTDB): domain Bacteria; phylum Actinomycetota; class Actinomycetes; order Streptosporangiales; family Streptosporangiaceae; genus Nonomuraea; species Nonomuraea glycinis. The sequence goes on along the minus strand of NZ_CP109166.1, from coordinate 2,232,699 downwards.
GAGCGTGCGCTGGCGGGTCTGGCCTGGTCCGCGCTGCCGGCTTCGCCCACGGTCCTGGTGCCGCTCGGCTCCACCGAGCAGCACGGTCCGCACCTGCCGCTGCACACCGACACGACCATCGCGACGGCGGTGGCGCGGGCCGTGGCCGCCCGCCTCCGGTTTCTGGTGGCGCCCGCCGTCGCGTACGGTGCCAGCGGCGAGCACCAGGACTTCCCCGGCACGATGTCCATCGGGACCGAGGCGCTTCAGGTCCTGCTGGTCGAGCTCGTCCGGTCCCTGTCCCGCTGGGCCGGGCAGGTCGTGATCGTCAACGGGCACGGCGGCAACCTGCGCGCCCTGGCCGCCGCCGTGGCGCGGTTACGGTACGAGGGGCACGCCGTGGTGTGGGCACCCTGTACGACCCCCGGCACCGACGCCCACGCCGGCCATGCCGAGACCTCGCTCATGCTGCACCTGGCCCCGCACCTGGTGGACCTGGCACGGGCCGCGCCGGGCAACCTCACCCCGCTCGCCGACCTTTTGCCCACGCTCACGGCCGAGGGCGTCGCCGCCGTGTCCCCGTCCGGCGTGCTCGGCGACCCCACCACGGCCTCCGCGGAGGCCGGCCGCCACCTGTTCGAGCAACTGACCGCCGACGTGACGACCCGAATCCGAACCGGCGAGGTGGACCGCACAGGCCGCCTCCTGAAACCGGCCGCGTCCGGGAGCAGAGGTGAGTGAGGGGCCGGTGGCTGCTGGTGGAGGGCGGGTGGCGTTGGTGACCGGGGCGGCGCGGGGGATCGGGGCGGCTGCCGTACGGGCTCTGTGTGCCAAGGGGTATCGGGTCGTCGCGGTCGACGGTTGTGCGGGGGATGGGCCCAAGCGGCCTGCCGGTGTGGGCTATGCGCTGGCGACCAAGGGTGAGCTGGAGGAGTTGGCCGGTGACCACCCCGACGCGGTCGTACCGTATGTCGCGGATGTGCGCGACCCCGATGCTCTGGCGGAGGCCGCGGCCCTGGCCGTGGCGCGGTTCGGGCGGCTGGACGCGGTCGTGGCCGCCGCGGCGGTCATCGTCGGCGGCCGGCCGCTGTGGGAGACGCCGGTCGCGCATGTGCACACCCTGTGGGAAATCGACGTGCTCGGCGTGTGGAACACGGCCGCCGCGTGTGTCCCGCACCTGCTGGATGGGCCCGAGCCGGGTGGGTGCCGGTTCGTCGCGGTGGCCTCGGCCGCCGGGTCCCACGGGCTGCTCCGCCTGTCGGCCTACACGATGGCCAAGCACGCCGTGGTCGGCCTGGTCCGGGGGCTCGCCGCCGACCTGGTCGGCACCGGCGTGACCGCGGTCGCCGTCTCTCCCGGCTCGACCCGTACGCCCATGCTCAGTGCCACCGCCGACCTCTACGCCCTGGACACCATGGACGCCTTCGCCTCCTCCCAACTCCTGCGCCGCCTCATCGACCCCGCAGAGATCGCCGCGACGATCGCGTTCTGCTGCTCCCCAGAGGGAGGCGTCCTCAACGGATCCGTGGTGTCAGCGGACGGAGGCTTCACCCCGTGACCGCCCCGATCCCTCCGTCGAGCGGCGCGGCTTCACCCGTGACCGCCCCGATCCCTCCGGCGGGCGGCGCGGTTCCGCCCGTGACCGCCTCGATGCCTCCGGCGGATGGCGCGGTTCCGCCCGTGAGCGGTCCGCTGCCGGTCGGGTTCGCCGTTCGGTTGAATCGGCACGTCCGGGTCCGGGACGGTGGTCGGACCCTCGTCGGTGGGGCGCCGACGCGGGTGCTCTACCTCACCGAGCGCGCCAGGGCGCTGATCGTCGATCGCACCGTACGGGTGACCGGCCGGGCCACGGCCACGCTCGCCGACCGGCTGCTCGAAACCGGCATGGCCGACCCGATCGTGGCGGAGTTGCCCGGCCGCGACCTGTCCCAGGTGACGGTCGTCGTTCCGATCCGCGACCGTCCCGGCCCGCTGGACAGGCTGCTGGCCTGTCTGGACGACCGCCTGCGCGTGGTCGTGGTCGACGACGGCTCCGCGGACCCGGAGGCCATCGCCGCGGTGGCGGCCGCCCATCGGGCCGAGCTGGTCGCGCTGGCCGTGAACGGTGGCCCCGCCGCGGCCAGGAACGCGGGGCTGCGCCGGGTCACCACCCCCTACGTCGCCTTCGTCGACTCCGACGTGGTCCTCGACCCCGACGCGCTGCCGCTCCTGCTGCGCCACTTCGCCGACCCGAGGGTGGCCATGGCCGCACCGCGCGTGCTGGGACTGCGCATGCCGGGCCGGGACCGGTGGATCCGCCGGTACGAGGACGCGCGCTCCTCGCTCGACCTCGGCGTGGAGCCGGGGATCGTCCGGCCCCGCGCCCCCGTCTCCTGGGTGCCGAGCGCCTGTCTGCTGGCCCGGGTGGACGCGCTGGGCGACGGGTTCAGCGCCGACATGCGCGTCGCCGAGGACGTCGACCTGGTGTGGCGGCTCGCCGCCGCCGGCCGGCGGATCCGCTACGAGCCCACGGCGGTCGTACGGCACGAGCACCGTACGGACGTGCACGACTGGCTCGCCCGCAAGGCGTTCTACGGCACCGGCGCGCACCTGCTGGCCCAGCGCCACGGGACGAACGTGGCACCCGTCGTGCTGGCACCCTGGAGCGTGGGCTTCGTCCTCGCGCTGCTCGCCCAGCGGCGCTGGTCCCTGCCCGTCGCCGCGCTGTTCCTCGGCGTGGCCGCCGCCCGGATCGCGCGCAAGGTCGAGGGGAGCGCGCACCCGCGACGCCTGGGCCTGCGGCTGGCCGTGGACGGCGCGGTCGCCTCGGTCTGGCAGGCCGCCGCGCTCCTGCTGCGCCACTGGTGGCCGGTGGCCGCCGTCGGCTGCCTGTTCTCCAGAAGACTGCGCCGCGCCATGGTCGCGGCCACCGTGCTCGACACCGTGGTCGATCTACGCCGCACGAGGGCGCACCTGGACCCGATCAGGTACGCCCTCGCCCGCCGCCTCGACGACGCGGCCTACGGCTGCGGCGTCTGGTACGGCGCGATCCGCGGCCGTTCACCCCGAGCCCTGCTACCGGACGTCCAGTGGCAGGCCCGGGGCCGGCGCCCGGTCAATCGTGGACGATGACGCCGCGGATGTTCTTGCCGTCGGCCAGGTCCTGGTAGGCGTCGTTCACCTGGTCGAGCCGGTACCGCTGGGTGATCAGCTCGTCGAGCTTGAGGTCGCCCGCGCGGTACAGCCCGAGCAGCTTGGGCACGTCGTACAGCGGGTTGCAGTCGCCGAACAGCGCGCCACGGATCTGGCGCTGGTAGCCGATCAGCAGGCCCGCGCGGAAGTGCACCGCCTGCTCGTTCATCTTCCCGACCGCGGTGACGGTGACCTTGCCGCCCTTGCCGACCATCGCGACCGCCGCCTGCACGATCTCCTCGGTGAGCACGCCGGGGGTGAGGATCGCGTGGTCGGCGAGCTGTCCCCAGGTGGTGTCGACGATGAAGTCGTGCGCCTCGGCGGCGGTGGCGAAGGTGTGCGTGGCGCCGAAGGTCTTGGCCATGTCCCGCTTGAACGCGACCGGGTCGACGACGACCACGTTCTTCGCCCCGGCGTACCGGGCGCCCTGCACCGCGTTGCTGCCCACGCCGCCCGCACCGAAGATCGCTACGGTGTCCCCGGCCCGCACCCCGGCGGCGTACACGGCCGAGCCCCAGCCGGTCGGCACGCCGCAGCCGACCAGCGCGCCGATCTCGAACGGGATGTCGTCGGCCAGCGGGAGGCACGCGTACTCCGACACCACCGCGTACTCGGAGAAGGTGCCCAGGGTGCAGAAGCCGCCGAGGTCCTCCTCGCCGAGGTGGAAGCGGAAGGTGCCGTCGAGGAACATGCCGGTGCCGGCGTTCAAGCCCTTGACGCACATGTTCTGATGGCCGGTCGAGCAGGGCCGGCAGGCGCCGCACGCCGGGATGTAGGAGCAGATGATCCGGTCGCCGGGCTTGACCCGGCGCACGTCCGGGCCGACCGACTCGACCACGCCGGCGCCCTCGTGGCCGCCCACCACGGGGAAGCGCACGCCGGCGTCGCCCTTGGTGATGTGGTCGTCGGAGTGGCACAGCCCGGAGGCGTGGAACTTCACCCGCACCTCGTGCGCCTTGGGCGCGTCGAGCTGGAGCTCGGCCAGCTCCCAGCCGGTGTGCGGTCGGCGGGCGATGGCGGCGCGAGTGGTGAGGCTCATCGGGACTCCTTGAGCGTGGTCGGGCGATCTCACGGCGTCGCGACCTTCATCGCCGTGACGTGGGGCAGGACCTCGGCGCCGATCAGGGCAATGTGGTCCAGGTCGTGAATGTCGTAGATGTGCAGGTAGACGGTGTCGACGCCGAGACCGCCGAGCTCCGCGATCCGCTCGGTGAGCATCGCGGGGGTGCCGATGAGGGCGTTGGTCCGGATGAAGTCCGAGCCGATGACGGACGCCCGGCGCTCCGTCTCGGCCGGGGTGCCGCCGACGGCCGTCGGGATGACCGAGGAACGGCGCGGCTCGGCCGGGTCGCGGCCGATCGCCTCGCAGGCCCGGCTGAAGGTGCCCAGCCGCTCGCGCAGGTCGCCGCCGAGCGCGGTGTTGAACTCGCTCGCGTACCTGGCCGCGATGGCCGGGGTGCGCCGCGGCCCCGACCCGCCGATCAGGATCGGCGGGTACGGCGACTGCACCGGGCGGGGCGGATTGCGGTTGGCCTCGATCCGGTAGTGGGCGCCGTCGAAGGAGAAGCCGTCCGGGTCGCCGGGCGGCGTGCCCCACAGCCCGGTGATGACGGCGAGCTGCTCCTCCAGCCGGTCGAACCGCTCCCGCTGCGCCGGGAACGGGATGCCGAACGCGGCATGCTCACGCTCGAACCAGCCGGTGCCCAGGCCGAGTTCGACCCGGCCGCCGCTCATCTGGTCCACCGAGGCGACGATGGTCGCCAGCAGGCCGGGATGGCGGAACGTGGCCGCGCCCATCAGCGCGCCGAGCCGTACCCGCTGGGTGTCGCGAGCGAGCGCGCCGAGCGTCGTCCAGCAGTCGGTGGGCTGGTAGGCCGGGTCGTCGGGGACGACGCCGAGCAGGTGGTCGGAGCGGAAGAAGGCGTCGAACCCGGCGTCCTCGACGGCCAGCGCCATCGCCAGGAAGTCGGCGTAGGCGCCGCCGTGCTGGGGCTCCACCAGGACGCGGAGCCGGATGCCGTCACCGGGTGCCACGCAGCGACACCGCCTTCACCTGGGTGTAGTCCTGCACGGCCTCGGCGCTCATGGTCCGGCCGAAGCCGCTCTTGCGGTAGCCGCCGAACGGCGCGCCGATCACGCCGGGCCCGAACGCGGCGTTCACCGAGACCTGACCCGCCTGCAGCCCGCGCGCCATCCGCACCGCGCGGCCGACGTCGGCCGTCCACACCGAGGCGACCAGGCCATAGTCGGTGCCGTTGGCGACCGCCAGCGCCTCCTCCTCGTCGTCGACCGGCAGCACCGACAGCACCGGCCCGAAGATCTCCTCCTGAGCGATGCGCATGCCCGGGTCCACCTGGTCGAACAGGGTGGCCTCGACGAAGTAGCCGCGCTCGAACTCCTCGCCCTCGGGCACGCCGCCGCCGGTGACCAGCTCGGCCCCCTCCTGCCGGCCGAGCTCGATGTAGCCGAGCACCCGGTCGTGCTGCTTGCCGTTGATCAGCGGGCCCATCTGCACCGGCTGGTGCCACGGCCCCACCGTGATCCGGCGCATCTCCTCGGCGAGCCGGCGCACCACCTCGGCGTGCACCGAGCGCTCCACGACGACGCGGGAGCCGGCCGCGCAGATCTGGCCGGTGTTCAGCGTGATGCCGCGCACGATCGTCGGGATCGCCGCGTCCAGGTCCGCGTCGGCGCAGATCACCTGCGGCGACTTGCCGCCCAGCTCCAGGTGCAGCGGAGTGAGGTTCTTGGCGCAGGCCGCCATCACCAGCGACCCGGTCTCCGGCGACCCGGTGAAGCTCACCCGGTTCACCCCTCGATGCGCCGGCACTGCCGCTCCGGCCTCGTGCCCGTAGCCGGTGACGACGTTGATCACGCCCGCCGGGATGCCCGCCTCCATCGCCAGCTTGGCCAGCGCCAGCGGGGTCAGCGGCGCGTCCTCGGCCGGCTTGACCACGATCGTGTTGCCCGCCGCGACGGCCGCGCCGACCTCACTGGCGAACATCGGGCCGGGCGCGTTCCACGGGATGATGACACCCACCACCCCGTACGGCTCCCGCAACGTCATGCCGAGCACGCCGGGGGTGTGGGTCGGCATCGTGTGCCCGAGCACCTTGTCGGCCTGCCCGGCGATGAAGGTGAGGATCCTCGGCATCGGCGACGGGCCCCAGTGCGGGCGGCCGACCTCCTGCGACTCGATCCGGTCGATCTCGGCCGCGTGCCGCTGGATCAGCTCCGCCCACCGGGCGACCAGGCCGCCGCGCTCGGTCGCGTTGGTGTCGCGCCAGGCGGGGAACGCCGCGGTGGCCGCCCTGACGGCGTGGTCGACGTCCACGGCGGTGCCGCGCGGCACCCGGGCGAGCACCTCGCGGGTCGCCGGGTTGATCACCTCGATGGTCTCTCCGCCTGCCGCGGGAACCCACTCGCCGCCGATCAGGTGCGCGTTGTCGATGATGAGAGGCGAGTTGGTCGCCGACTCGGACAGGACGCTCGTCATGGGGAACTCCTCAGTGCTCTGACGGCTCAGTGCTTGATCGACTCGGTGCTCGGAACGACTCCGTGCTCGTGAACGACTCAGTGCTCGTGAACGATGACGCCGCGGACGTTCTTGCCGTCCAACATGTCCTGGTAGCCCTGGTTGACCTCTTCCAGGCGGTAACGCCGGGTGATCAGCTCGTCCAGCTTGAGGTCACCCGAGCGGTACAGCCCCAGCAGGCGGGGCACGTCGTACAGCGGGTTGCAGGACCCGAAGATGGCGCCCTGGACGCGCCGCTGGTAGCCGATGAGCATGCCCGCGCCGGTGTTCAGCTCGCCGCCGCCGACCGCGGTGACGGTCACCTGGCCGCTCTTGCCGACGACCTTGAGGGCGTTCTCGATCACCTCGTCGTGCAGGATGCCGACGGTGATGATGGCATGGTCGGCGAGCTGTCCCCAGGTGGTGTCGACGATGAAGTCGTGCGCCTCGGCGGTGGTGGCGAAGGTGTGCGTGGCGCCGAAGGTCTTGGCCATGTCCCGCTTGAACTCGACCGGGTCCACGACCACCACGTTCTTCGCCCCGGCGTGCCGGGCGCCCTGCACCGCGTTGCTGCCCACGCCGCCCGAGCCGTAGATGACCACGGTCTCGCCGGCCCGGACGCCCGCGGCGTACACCGCCGAGCCCCAGCCGGTCGGCACGCCGCAGCTCACCAGGGCGCCGACCTCGAACGGGATGTCGTCGTCGACCTTGATGCAGGACCACTCCGACAGCACCGCGTACTGGGAGAAGGTGCCCAGCACGCAGAGCCCGCCGAGGTCCAGCCCGTCCTTGTGGAAGCGGAACGTGCCGTCGGGGAACATGCCGGTGCCCGCGTCCTTGCCGGCGTCGCACAGGCCTTGCCGGCCGGTCGAGCAGTAGCGGCACGAGCCGCACACGGGGATGAACGAGCAGACGACATGGTCGCCCACCGCCACCCGGGTCACCCCGTCGCCGACCGCCTCGACGATGCCGGCGCCCTCGTGGCCGCCGACGACCGGCATCCGCATCGGGGCGTCGCCCTTCTGGATGTGGTCGTCGGAATGGCACAGCCCGGCGGCCATGAACTTGACCCGGACCTCGTTGGCCTTCGGCTCGTCCAGTTCGACGTCCGTGATCTCCCATGGCTTGCCGGGTTCGTACAGGATGGCAGCCCGCGTGGTCATGCTCATGTGAGCCTCTTTTCGTGATCTTCACTGGCACTGGCGAGCGGGAAGTGGCAGGCGACCTGGTGGCCGGGGAACGGCTCGCGCAGCTCGGGTGACTCCTGCGCGCACCGCTCCCGCGCGAGCGGGCACCGGGTGCGGAAGCGGCAGCCGGAGGGCGGGTTGATCGGCGAGGGCGGCTCCCCGGCCGGCGGCGAGGGGCGGCGCACCCGGCCGGTGACCGGGTCCAGGCCGGGGATCGAGTCGAGCAGCGCCGAGGTGTAGGGGTGCAGCGGCCGCCGGTACAGCTCCCCGGCCGGGCCGACCTCCACGAGCCGGCCCAGGTGCATCACCGCCACCCGGTCGCTGACCTGCTTGACCAGCGCCAGGTCGTGCGAGATGAACAGGTACGACAGGCCGAGCTCGGTGCGCAGCCGCTCGAACAGGTTCAGCACCTGCGCCTGGATCAGCACGTCGAGCGAGGCCACCGCCTCGTCGCAGACGATCAGCGCCGGGTTCAGCGCGATGGCGCGGGCGATGGCCACCCGCTGGCACTGCCCGCCGGACAACTCGTGCGGGCGGCGTCCGCCGTACACGCTCGGATCCAGGCCGACCAGGTCGAGCAGCTCGGCGACCCGCGCCCGCCGCTGGGTCGCCGAGCGCACGCCGTAGCCGCGCAGCGGCTCCTCGACCAGCTCGGTGATCCGCCAGCGGGGGTTCAGCGAGCCGAACGGGTCCTGGTAGACCATCTGCATGTGGCGGCGCGCCTCCGTCAGCGCGCGCCGCCCGAGTCGCATCAGGTCGGTGCCGAGGAAGCTCACCACGCCCGACTTCGGGCGGGGCGCCTGGATGACGGAGCGGGCCAGGGTGGACTTGCCCGACCCGGTCTCGCCCACCACGCCCAGGGTCTCCCCGGCGCGCATCTCGAACGACACGTTCGACACCGCGTGCACCTTCGCGCCCTTCACCCCGCCGGGGCCGCGCACGGCGAACTCCTGCACGACGTCCCGCACGTCGAGCAGCGGCCCGCCGGCCTCGCGCGTCATGGTCATCCCTGCACTCCGTCCTTGACCGGCCGGGCGTGCGCGCCGCCGGGCTCGCCGGGGTCCCTGGCGGGGTCCTCTGCGGGGTCCTTCGCGGGGTGCCAGCAGGCCCACCAGTGCCCCGGCTCGTGCTCCTCGAAGGGCGGCGGCTCCAGGCAGGCGTCGGTGGCGGCGGCGCAGCGCGGCCGGAACGGGCAGCCCGCCGGCAGCGCCGCCGGGTCCGGCGGCTGACCGGGGATCACCGGCAGCAGCGCGTGCGGCTCCCGCTCCAGCAGCGGGATCGCCCCCAGCAACGCCTGCGTGTACGGCATCCGCACGTGCGCGAACAGCTCCTCGGCGGAGGCGTACTCCACGGCCCGCCCGGCGTACATGACCACCACGTTCTTCGCGTAGCTCGCCGCCAGCCCCAGATCGTGGCTGATCAGGATGATGGCCATGCCGAGCCGCTGCTGGAGTTCGAGCAGCAGCTCCATGATCTGGGCCTGGGTGGTCACGTCGAGCGCGGTGGTCGCCTCGTCCGCGATGAGCAGCCGCGGCTCGCCCGCCAGCGCGATGGCGATCACCACACGCTGGCGCATGCCGCCGGAGAGCTGGTGCGGATACTCGTAGAACCGGCGCTCGGCCGCGGGCAGGTGGACCAGCTTGAGCAGCTCCACCGCCCGCGCCGCGGCCTGTTTGCGGCTCATGGCGGAGTGCGCCCGGATCGCCTCGGTGATCTGGGCGCCGATCCGCATGGTCGGGTTGAGCGACCTGGCGGGGTCCTGGAAGACCATCGCGATCTCCGCGCCGCGCCAGCCGCGCATCTCCCGCTCGGGCATGCCGAGCAGTTCGGTGCCCTCGAACCGAGCTGATCCGCTCACTTGGGCCGACGGCGGCAGCAGCCCCATCAGGGTGCGGGCGCTGACGCTCTTGCCAGAGCCGGACTCGCCGATGATCGCCAGGATCTCGCCGGCGTTCAGCCGGTAGGACAGCCCGTTCACCGCGTGCACCCGGCGTCCCCCGCGCGAGAAGCGGACCCGCAGGTCGCGCACCTCCAGCAGCGCCCGGCCGGTGACGCTGCCGGCGTCGCGGCCGGAGCCGGGCGGGGCGAGGGTTTCGGCACGTTCTCCGCTCATCGGACACTTCCTTGGGTGCGCAGAGCCTCGCCGAGGAGGTTGAAGGCGAGTACGGAGACGAACAGGGCGAGGCTGGGCCACACCACCATGTCCGGCGTGGCCGACAGGCTGGCCTGCCCTTGCGCGACCATGTTGCCCCAGCTCGGATCGGGTGCCGGGATGCCGAGCCCGAGGAAGCTCAGCGCCCCCTCGATGATGATCACGATGCCCATGCCGAGCATGCTGAAGGTGATCAGCTGCGGGCCGATGTTCGGCGCGACGTGCCGGAGCAGCACCCGCCACCACGGGGTGCCGCACAGTTGGGCCGCGGTCATGAACGGCAGCTCGCGCAGCCCCAGCGTGGCCGCCCGGGAGACGCGGGCGAAGGCCGGGATGCTGAAGAACGCCAGCGCGAGGATCGTGTTGGTCAGGCTCGGCCCGAGACTCTGCGCCACCGCGAGGGTGAGCACCAGCGACGGGAACGCGATCAGCACGTCGAGTACCCGCATGATCACGGTGTCCAGCGCGCCGCCGACGTACCCGGACAGGGCGCCGAGCAGCCCGCCGACGAACAGGCCGATCAGGTTCACCGCGATGGTGACCAGCAGGGACGCCCGCCCGCCGTACAGGATGCGGGACAGGATGTCGTTGCCGTTGGGGTCGGTGCCGAGCAGGTGGCCGGGGGAGAACGCCGGCAGGGCCGACTCCAGCACGTTGCCGCCGACCGGGGCGGGGATCGGCAGCACCAGCGGGCCCAGGAAGCAGCCGGCCAGCACGAACGCGACCAGCCCGGCCGGCACGTACAACGCCAGCTTGCGCCCCCAGCCCCGGCGGGCCGGGGCGAGGCCGAGCTCCGCCGCCGGCGCCTCAACCGCTGCCATAGCGAATCCTCGGGTCGAGTACGGCGTACAGCAGATCGGTGATCAGGTTCGCCAGCACCGTCACGACGGCGAAGACGATGACGCACGCCTGTACCACCAGCACGTCACGGGTGTTGATCGCCTGCAGCATGAGCTGGCCGAGCCCGGGGATGGCGAAGATCGACTCGATGATGACCGTGGAGCCGATCAGCGTGCTCAGATTCAGGCCGACCACGGTGATCAGCCCGAACGACGAGTTGCGGAAGGCGTGCCGCAGCAGCACCTGCCAGGGCCCGATGCCCTTCGCCTGCGCGGTGACGATGTAGTCCTGCCCCTGCAACTGGTCGACCAGGTCGCCCCGGAGGAAGCGGGTGTAGAAGCAGAACAGCGGGACCGCGATGGCCGTGGCCGGCAGCACCATCCCGCGCAGGTTCTCCACCGGATCCTCCGCGAACGGGACGTACCCGATCGCCGGGAGCATGGCGAACCGCACCGCGAACACCAGCACCAGCACCAGGGCGAGCACGTAGCTCGCCACGGACAGCCCGCTGACGCTGACGAACATGCTGACCCGGTCGAACAGCCCGTCCGGCCGGCGGGCCGCCAGCAGCGCCACCGGCACCGCCAGCGCCACCGACGCGATCAGCGCCAGGCCGGTCAGCTCGGCACTCACCGTCAGCCTCTCGCCGAGCTGACCGGCCACGTCCTGGCCGCTGACGAACGAGCGGCCGAGGTCGCCGGTGACCGCGCCGCCGAGCCAGTCGAAGTACCGCGACACAGCGGGCTCGTTCAGGCCCATCTGCGCTTCCAGCGCGCGGATCTGCTCCGGGGTCGCCTCCGCGCCCAGGAGTTGCTGAGCCGCGTTGCCGGGGATCAGGTTCAGCACCCAGAAGGTGAGAACGCTGACCCCCAGCATGATCGGAATCGCCATCAGCAGCCGCTTGCCCACCATCCGGAAGGCCGGTGAGCCGAACAGGCGAGCCGGGACGCTCCGGTAACGCCGGTCTAAGGCGACCGTCACTTCTCCCTCCAGACCTTGTCCCACTGGACGGCCGTGTTGACGGCGAGCGACGGGATCTTCGTGGTCAGCCCGGGGCCGTGCACGCCCTTGACCGCGAGGTTCGCCGGGGCGAAGGCCAGCCCGAACGGCGCGTACGCCTTGTCGCTGACGTACTTGCCCAGCTCCACGTACAGCGCGTCCCGCTCGGCGGCGTCCACGGTGGCCTCGGCCTTGCCCATCAGCTCGTCGACCTTGGGGTCCTTCACCCCGCTGAACGGCGAGTTCGACCGGAAGCGGAAGGCGACGCCCACGCCCGTCGCCGGGTCCCACGCGCCCGCCGTCTGCAGCATCGACTGCCACTTGCCGGAGTTGAACTGCTCGACCAGGGTCGACAGCGCGTACTCCTTGATGGTGACCTCGATGCCCGCTTCCTTCCACTGCGTCTGCAGCGCCACCATCACTTGCTTGGCCACGTAGGCGCCCAGGGTGCCCAGCTCGACCTTGAGCCCGCCCAGCTCCTGCACGAGCTGCTTGGCCTTGGCCACGTCCGGGGTCCGGTAGCCGGCCACGGTCGCGTGGTGGAACAGGCCGCCCGGCGCGGTGAACGACTGGCTCACCGGGTAGGCGTCCTTGAACAGGCCCTTGGCGATGGCGTTGAAGTCGGTCGCGTAGTAGATCGCCTCACGGGCCTTCGCGTTGTCGAACGGCGCCAGCTGGGTGTTGAGCTGGACGACGTACGGCGACGTCGGCGGCTGCAGGGTCACCGTCAGCCGGTCGCTCTTGCTCGCCTGGTCGATCAGCGGCACGGTGCTCATGCCCTCGAACGCCTGCCCCTGCCCGGCCATCAGCGCCTGGAAGGCGGCCTGGTCGCCGCCGATCGACTTGAACGTCAGCTTGTCGAGGTAGGGCAGTCCCGGCTTGAAGTAGCCGGGGTTGCGCTCCAGCACCAGCTCGGAGCTCATCCGATTCGTCACGATCTTGAACGGCCCGGCGCCGACCGGGTTCGCCCGGAACTGGTCCGGGCCCAGCTTGTCCACCGCGGTGGGCGAGGCCATCCAGTTGACGTTGGAGATGGGGAAGGCGTTGATGACCGAGGCGTACGGCCTGGTGAAGCGGAGGACGACGGTGTTCGGCTCCTCGACCGTGATGGGGTTCTTCTCCACCAGCGGCCAGCGGGGCGCGCAGGAGCAGGGGGACTTGACCCCGCGCTCGAAGTTGAAGACGACGGCCTTGGCGTCGAGCGGCGTGCCGTCGGTGAACGTCAGGCCCTCCCGGATCTTGATCTTCAGGACCTGCCCGTCCTCCAGCAGCTCGTAGCTCTCGGCCTGGTTGGGCTCGACCTTGGCGTCGCTGCCGTCGTCGTTGGCGGTGAGCGTGAAGAGCCCGCCGTAGATCGCGCTCATCTGGGGGATGTTGGCGGCGCCCGTGGTGTTGGTCGCCGGGTCCAGTCCGGTCGGCCAGGATCCGGAGAAGGCGCTGTCCTCCAGTACGGTGAGCTCCCCGCCCTGCTGCGGGGTCTGCGCGGCGGCCGGCGAAGGGGAAGCGGTGGAGGCGGTCTGTGTGCTGCACGCGGCAACGGCCAGTAAGGCGGCCAGAAGGGCTGCGATCCCTTGCTTCTGTAACGTCATCCGGGTCCTCCCGCTTTGGGTGATCGCGGCACGGCGACGGCGCCGCGAAGCGCTCCAGGCAACGACTGAGCACAAGAACCGTGGGCCCCGAATACCCCGGCGATGTGGCCTAGCTCACTCACTCACGAGTGAAGGACGTGGCCTCCGCTGAGCAAAGCGGGCTTTCACGAGACGGAAGACAAAAGATTCGTCGGCGTACGCCGCCGCTTGACGGCGGTCAAGGATCTCTGACCGGGACGGCGCTCAGACCAGCGGGAGGCGGCGTACGCCGGTCATGGTCGGGGTGGGCATGAACTCCACCGGGTCGTCCGGGTCGGTGCGCAGCCGGGTGAAGCGGTCGAGCAGGATGCCGAGGGCGATCCTGCCTTCCAGCCGGGCCAGGGGCGCGCCCAGGCAGAAGTGGATGCCGCGGCCGAAGCTGAGATGCGGGTTGGGATCACGGCCGGGGTCGAAGGCGCCGGGGGCGGGGAACTGCCGGGGGTCCCTGTTGGCCGCGCCCACCCACGTCAGGAGCATCTGGTCGGCCGGCACGGTCACGTCGCCCAGCTCGACCTCGCGGGTGGTGGAGCGGCCGACGGCGGCGAACGGCGGCAGGTAGCGCAACGCCTCCTCGATCACGGCCGGGATCGTGGAGCGGTCGGCCCGGACCAGGTCCTGCTGCTCGGGGAAGGCGTCCAGGCAGAGCACCGTGTTGCCGAGCAGCATCGTCGTGGTGATGTGCCCGGCGAGCAGGAGCACGATCGCGAAGTTGACCACCTGGTCGTCGGGCAGGCGTTCGCCGTCCACCTCGGCCTCGACCAGCTTGGTGAGCAGGTCGGCGCGCGGCCGGGTCCGGCGCTCCGCGGCGTGGCCGGCGAGATAGTCGGTCATCTCCTTCCACGGGCGGAGGGTGGCCTGCAGGTCCACGTCCTGGTCCTCGGCGGGCTCGGCCAGCGAGATCTTGGTGTCGCGCTCGAACAGCGCGTCGGCCCACCGCTTGAACAGCGCCCGATCGCCGCTGGGCACCCCCAGCAACTCGGCGATGACGATGACCGGCAGCGGATAGGCCAGATCGGTCACCAGCTCGAACCGGCCGCGCTCGGCCGCCGCGTCGAGCAGCTCGTGGGTGAGGGCGGCGATCCTCGGCTCGAGATCGGCGACGACCTTCCGGGTGAAGGCACTGCTGACCAGCTTGCGCAGTTTGCCATGCTCCGGCGGGTCGATCTGGGTGATGAACCCCTCCATCGAGAAGTCCTCACCCCCGGGCATCAGGCTCTTGGGGATCAGGCGCATGGTGTCGGAGGAGAAGGTGGCCGGATCGCTGAAGATGGCATGCGCTTCCGGATAGCCGTACACGTTCCACATGCCGGTCTCGGCGTCGAACTCGACCGGCTGCCCGGATCGCGGGCCGTGCAGCCAGAAGTGCCGCGGGTGAACGTCGTACCGCTCCACGAAGTCGGCCATCGCAACCCCCTCCAACCGGTCACACTACGCTCGTCATGTTCCCGTGCAAGGTGCTGCCGCGACCGCCCGTCAGCGCCATCCGTCGAAGAAGTCCGCCGGGAGGTCCGGCAGGGCGCGGTGCAGGGCGGTCACCGGGTCGGTGGTGAAGAGCGCGGTGTTGGCCGGGTCGGCTTCGAGCCAGCGCATCACCGTGTCGTCGCGATCGATGAGCTGCCGCATGCCGGCTCGGATCAGCTCGGCTCGCCCGGGATCGCGGGCCGCGATGTCGGCGAGCACGCCGTTGTCGGTCGCGGCGGACGCGTTCCCGTCCGTGGCGAGGAACGTCATGGTCGTGGTGACACCCGCACGCTGTCCGGCGTGCCGCAGGCGGACGAATCGCCGGTCTGGCGGGACAGCCTTCGTGGCCGGTGACGAAGGGGTCGACGGCTTCATGTGCGGTCCTCCGGGGTGCGTTGCGGTCAGGTGAAGAGCGGGTCGCCGCCGAGTTGGAGCGACACATTGAGGCCGGCGTGATCCAGCTTGAAGGCCGAGCCGGCGGTCCACGTGATCGGATCGACGGCGTTGGTCAGCAACAGGCCGATCGACGGCGCGTCGTCACCGTTGAGCTTCTCGATCAGCGGTGGCGTGATCTGCGAGGCCCCCATGATCAGCCCGATCACCAGACCGCCGACGATCAGCGCCGCGCCGTCGGTCAGGACGGCGAGGAGCGCCAGGGCGAGGCCGCCGACCAGCAGGATGATGAGCCCGGTGAGGATCGACCCCGGACTCTGGTGGATGTCGTGCACGATCGCGGGCTGCTGGGTGGCGGTGAACGTCAGCGTCTGCCCGTTGGACGACGTGCCGAGCTCGATCGTGTACCACTGGGTGGAGTCGCAGGTCGCGGTGATGCCCTCGGCGACCTCCGTGCTCGTGTAGCTGTTCAGGATGAGCGTGCTGCCCTCGGCGGTGACGGTCAGGTTCGTCAGGTACGGCTGATAGGAGTCGCCGTCCTGCGTCACCGGCGCGAGCGCTATGGACGTGCCCTCGGTGAGATAGAGCTCGGTGGCGTCGGAGTTGAGCAGGAAATTGTCGTCGGTCAGCCCCGGATAGGTCATCATGATCGCCGGCCGTACGAGGTCGTCCAGCATCCGGGCCTGGGAGACGACGAAGCCGGCGACGCTGCCGGACGGGATGGCGGCCTGGCTCACCTGCTCGGGCAGGAGGTCGCCGGTGCGTGTCCCCGTCATGCAGAGCACGGCGAGCACGCTGTCCGGCAGGGAGTCGCCGTCGAGATAGGCATAGGAGGTGTAGCTGGGCGTCACGAAGCCCCACTGCCCCTGGTCGACCATCGGGTTGAGGTCCACGACGGCGAACACGTGCGCGAAGTCGCCGAGGTTGGCCGTACCCCAGTCCAGGAGCGCCGCGCTCACCAGGGCGCCGCTGACCGTCCCGGGCGCCGGGGTGAGCTGGAGGTCGATGATCGACAGCGGCGGCACCGTCGGCGACGGGGCGGTGGAGTTGACGATCAGTGCCTGCGGGCTGCCGGTGCAGGACTGCTCCGCCCCGGTGTGCGGGATGTAGTGCAACTCGACTTCCACCACGGCGTGGCCTTCGTCGAAGGTGAGCTGCTTGCCGGTGCTGGTGTAGGTCAGCACCACCTGGCTGAGCGGCCAGATCATCCGGACCGCCTTGCCGTCGCCGCCCTGGCACACCTGCCAGGGACCGAACGTGCCCGTCACGCTGAACGTCGGCTCGGTGACGGAGAAGCCGGGCGGCGACGAACCCTGGTCGACGATGGCCTGGTTCACGTCCGGGATCGGGATCGCGAACGCGGTGTCCCAGCCATAGGTGTAAACCGCCGTGTCGTCGGCCGTGCGGGTGGCGGTCGCGGTCATCACTGGGTGACCGTGAGGCCGACCTGGAGCGATCCCGCCAGCGACGCGCTCTGCAGCGTGTAGCCAGGGGTGCTCGGCCAGCTGTAGGGCGCGATCGCCAGGTCCGCGAAGTCATCGAAACCGGGCACGTTCTGCCACTGCTGGTTGGCGGCGTTCTCGATGATCGCCGAGATCGTCTGGTCGCCGCCCACCACGGCCCCGGCGAGGGCGGCCAAGGTCCCGACGAACTTCCACTTCGGGGTGGCGAAGGCGTTCTTGATGTTGGTCAGCTTGCCGTTGGACTGGTCCGCGGCCTTGCCGGCCGCGTCCTGGGCGTCCTGCTCGGTCGATTCGGGGTTGTCCTCCTCGATCTGCGAGAACGTCTCCATCTCGATCACGGCGTCGCCGGCGTCATCGCTCAGCTGAGTGATCTCCGCGCCGGCGCTCAGGCCCTCGATGATCGGGCCCGCGACGGCGACGAGGGAGAGCACGCCGGTCACCGCTCCCTCGACGATCTCACGGGTGATGGCCTCCTTCGTCTTCGTCACGTTCACGGTGAGGTTCTTGCCGGAGTTCGGCTGGAACCAGAAGATCTGCTTGCCGTCCTGCTGCTGCAGTTGGAGCTGGACCTGCTCCAGGTAGGTGGTGTGGACGTCGTAGCTGGAGCTGTAGGAGTAGAGCAGGTTGACGAACTGGATCTCGACGTAGGTGTGCACCAGGCTCATCGTGAAGTCGCCCGCCGCGATGTTCACGATGGTCGCCTCGTAGACGTCGAGGTCGCTGCCGTCCAGATCGAGGATGTACTCCGAGCTGCCCTGGCTGAGCAGCCACTGACTGCCCTGGGCGGTCACCGACACGGTGTACCCGGAGGCGTAGACGCCGACCAGCTGGAGGGCGTTGACCAGGTCCTGGGACAGCGTGCCCTGGTCGAGCTGCGCCGGGAAGCCGCCGGCGGGGATCGAGCCCAGGTTCTTGTTGTCCATCATGAACTTGCCCCACACGAGGTCCGTGCTGTTCGTCACCGTGAGGCCGTCGTTGCCGATGGTGAAGCTGCTCGCCGGGGCGCCGTTGAAGATGTTCACGGCGCCCGCCAGCAGCATGTTGCGCATGAACATCGGCCCGCTGATGAGGAAGCCGGCCTGCGCGGGGGCGGGCGGGATGGCGTACGGGGAGACCTGGTGGTTGTCGGACGGCGGGTGCCCGAGAGCCATGGTCAGCACCCCGAACACGCTGGAGTCCATGGTGCCCTGGTCGGTGACGGCATAGCTGGTGGCCGTCGGCTTCATCCAGGCGTAGTTGTCGTCGCCGGACAGGACGGGGGCGAGGTCGAGCGAGGCGAAGACGTGGTTGAACTCGCCGATGTTCGTGTTGAACCAGCTGCTCAGCAGGTCGGGCAGGACGGCGGCGGCGATCCCGGTGGACGGGTTGTTCACGATCGTGATGATGCTGACGGCGGGCTCGTCCTCGGACGCGGCCGCGGCCAGCGCCTGCAGGTCGTTCAGCCAGTTCTGCTGGAACTGGTAGACGTCCAGGAACTCGTTGTTGTACTTGTCCGTGGAGTGGAAGATGTAGAAGTTCTGCGTGCCGTCCGTGATGAGCCACTCCTCGCCGGGCTGCACGGCCAGCGCGGTGGCGGCGGACGAGAGGGTCATGGCGTTGGCCGTGAACGCGCTCCGCAGCGTGGTGTCGATCGTGTTCTGGTCGAGGTCGGCCTTGATCGTGTCCACCTGGGACTGGTCGTTGATCACGAAGAAGAACTGGTCGGGGTCGGGCACCCACTGCATCCCGATCTCGATGACGATCTGGCAGTTCTTCCCGTCGAAGGAGATCTGCTGGCCGCCGGCGTTGTAGACACCGGACACCACGGGGCAGGCCAGGCGGATGTTCTTACCGTCGCCGCCCACGGTGAGTTGCCAGGGACCGAGGACGGCGTCGAGGTTGTACGTGGGATCGTCGCTGGCGGCCTGCACCAGATTCTTCGCCCCCGAGCTGATATTCGGCCAGGCGTTGGTTATCGCGGTGTTGGCATGGGTGAAATTGATGGCGAAGGCCGTGTCCCAGCCATAGGTGTCCGCATCGTTGCCGTCGGCGCCGGTCGTGGCCGATCGCTTCTGCGCTCTGACATCCGTGCTCATGGTGCTGCCTCATTCTTTTTTATTTACGTGCTGGAGATCGTGAGGTTGCCGGCGACGAACACTGATTCGCTCATGCCCACGGCGGACGGAGCGAGATTCTGGCCGTTCTCGGTCCAGGCGATGACCTGGCCGAGGTTCATGACGGCGCCGCCGGTGGCGGCCTGCAGGTCGTTGTCGATGGTGGACATACCGACGTTCTGCGCCTGGTCGCCATATTTCTCGACACACTCGTAGATGGCGTCGGCGAGCCCGGTGGCATCGGTGATGCCGAGGACGACGAGAAGGACCCAGTCGTACCAGGGGATGGTGGAGTCCTGCTGCTCGGTGGGGTTGGGGTCGACGGCGAACGTGATGTCGGTGCCGTCGTAGCTCAGTGGGTTGACCGTGGTCAGCGACCAGGTGTAGCCGGCGTCCGGCAGATCGGCGAGCCCGAACAGGAACGTCAGCGGACCGCCGCCTGATGAGCTCGTGGCCAGGCCGTCCCCCGAGGGACTCGGGCCGAGCGTGTACGAATCGACCGTGACCGTGTTGACGTCGAAGTCTCCGGCACTGGCGATCGAGGACCGATCGTCCGTGGACGTGAGCTGGAACTTCCCGCTGGGGAACGTCGACTGGACGGAAGGCAGCACGACATTCTCGAAGAACGCCGGCTGCGAGATCAGCACCACGCTGTTCGCCGCGGGTTGCAGGGCGGAGGGATCGAAGGAGGGCTGGGACGGGAAGGCGGCGCCGTCGGTCAACATGCACAGGAAGCACAGGACACCGGTGCCGTCACTGCCCTGGGAGACGAAATACTGCCATTCACCCGGGCTGAGCCACGAGGCCAGATCCGCCGGCGCGGGGTTCACGGTGGCGAAGATGTAGGCGACCTTGTCCCGGTTCGCGAACAGTGCTTCGGTCATGAACTCCGACAGGATGCCCGTGGCCATCGCGTCCAGCCGGCCCTCCGGATCGTGCACCTGCAGCGTCGCGACGTAGCCGGGATTGTTCTGGTCCGAGCTGGGATCCGGGTTGAAGGTCAGATGGGTCTCGTCACCGCTTCCCCTGGCCACCGCCTGGTCACCCGTGCCGACCCAGCCGAGCGTGATCTGCATCTCCGGCGTCACGCCGCCGAGGTCGTAGGAGCCGGTGATCGCGCCGCCCGTCATCGACAGCGATCCCTGGGCGATGGGGATGTCGAGATTGATCAGCGAATTCTGCCCGCCCACCATCTGCCAGGGCGCGAGCTGGGCGTTCAGCGTGATCGTCGACCCGCTGTCCGGGTCCACCGCCGAATAGTCGATGCTCTGGTCGACGTTCTTGAGATTGCTGTTCAGAATGGCGTTGACCATGTCGACGGTCAACGCGAAAACATAGTCATAGCCGTACGTCTTCATCAGGGAAAGCCTCCGGTATCACCGCTGCACGCTGGATCCTGCGTCAGCAGCGCTGAATGGGCTTCGCGCGGCCGGGCGGGGACACCGAATTCTGGAGAGTGGCGTCATAGGCGCATTCCAGTTGTGCCACGGCACGGCGGAAGACAAAGCCGTCGGCGCGCAAAGTTACGGTGCTCATGGCAGGCCGCTCATTGACCGTGGCCCGGACGCCCCGGACGCCCCGGACGCCCCGGACGCCCCGGACGCCCCGGACGCCCCGGACGCCCCGGACGCCCCGGTCGGCCCGCCGAGATCGTGATCTGGGCCGTGGCCACGGTGCTCGGCTCCGGAGCGGGGGAGCCGGGCGTGGTTGTGGGTCATCACAATGAACGTCCCCTCAGTGTTGGTGCGCGGGCCTAAGACTTGCGTTGAGCGCTCTGGCAGCCTCGATCTCAGCGGTTGACCGCGATCCGGCTGCACTCGGGCCGCGTCGTCGGCCGCTCATCCAGAGGGAGTGATCGTGGGCGTCGACGAGCAGCGTGTGCCTGGTGGTGGCTGGCCCCGCCCCGTGGTTCCCCGGATCGGGGCTCGGGTCAGCTACGCCCTGCACCATCTCCTCGCCGCCAAGCCCGCGTACCGGCGGTTAGGCGCCTGGCTCGAACGCCGACGGCCGGCCTACCGGTGGTTCACCTGGGCGGAGCGGGTGACGAAGGAGCAGCTGTACGGATGCCGCATGTGCGGTCAGTGCGCGTTGCCCGACACCGGCTACACCTGCCCGATGACCTGCCCGAAGCAGCTGCGCAACGGCCCCTGCGGCGGGGTGTCCGCCGAGGGCCGCTGCGAGGTCCATCCTGAGCTGGTCTGCGTCTGGGTGACCGCGATCGAGCGGGCGCAGGACGCGGGGCACGGCGCCGACCTGGACCTGCTGCAGCGCCCGGTCGACCACCGCGAATGGGACCGCAGCTCGTGGGTGAACTACTGGCAGGGCCGGGACGACGGCCTGGGCATCGCACCCAGCGAGGACGACCCCCGCCCGCTGCTCCGCCGCGAGCTGGGGCTGAGGCCCCGATGAGCGGGCTGCGTGGCGCGTTCGCGGCCGGTAGGTTCGCCGTCACCGCCGAGATCGGTCCGCCGAGAGGGGCCGACGCGGAGGCGATCACGCGTAAGGCGGATCACCTGCGCGGCTGGGTCGACGCCGCGAACATCACCGACAACCAGGGCGCGAACGTCCGCATGTCCAGCCTGGCCGGCAGCCTGCTCGCCCAGCGCGCCGGCGTCGAGCCGGTGATGCAGCTGACCTGCCGCGACCGTAACCGGATGGCCCTGCAGTCGGACCTGCTCGCGGCGGGCGCCCTCGGCATCCCGAACGTGCTGCTGCTGACCGGCGACCATCCCCGCTTCGGCGACCATCCCGAGGCCAAGCCGGTCTTCGACCTCGACGGGGTGCAGCTCGTCTGGACCGCGCGCACCCTGCGGGACGACGGCGTGCTCATGTCCGGCAAGGCCGTCTCGCCACGCCCGGCCTGGCTGATCGGCACGGTGGAGAACCCGTTCGCGCCCCCGCTGGCCTTCCGGGCCCGCCGGCTGGCGAAGAAGGTGGCCGCGGGCGCGGAGTTCGTCCAGACGCAGTACGTCTTCGACTTCGAGGTGTTCGAGCGCTGGATGGCGAGCCTGCGGGATCTCGGCGTCACCGAACACTGCAAGATCATCGCCGGCGTCGGCCCGATCCGCTCGCTGCGCGCCCTGGACTTTATGCGCACCGCCGTGCCCGGCGTGCACGTTCCCGACGAGCTCGACCGGAGGCTGCGCGGGGTGCCCGCCGGCCGGGTCGAGGAGGAGGGGATCGAGGTGTGCGTGGAGGCCGTACAGCGCCTCACCACGATCCCCGGCGTCGCGGGCGTGCACCTCATGGCGCTCGGCTTCGAGCACGGCGTGCCCGACATCCTGCGGCGGGCCGGGATCCCCCGGCCGCCGACCGTGCTTCCCGACCACAACCGCCACCACCCGATGGAGGGCATCGGTCATGCTCGTTGACTTCCGGCCTCACTCCAAACTCAGCGGTACGAGTCCCCTGGACCTCATGACCTCGCTCGCGCCCGTCGTCGAGGCGTTGCGGGGGGCCGCCACGGACCTCGGCAAGGTCCGGCTCGTGTGCGACTGGGTCCAGTACAAGTCCAACTTCCGCGAGGTGGTCGACGTCCGGCCGATCCTCCTGTGCCCGGAGCTGAGCACGGGACCCGGCCCCGCCATCGTGCCCCTGGGCGTCCGGGACGACGACATCGAGATCGCGGTCGACGTACGGCGAAGTGCCGGCGTGTCCGTCGAGGAGGTCGCCGCGGCGCTGCGCCGGGACGGCGGCCGGGTGCTGCTGGAGGACTGGGGGCCGGGCAGCCGCAGCTGCGTGTGGGAGTTCAACGCCCGCTACTGGAAGGACCTGGACCTCTGGGAGAAGTCCACCGGCCGGGGGTACGAGCAGGCGCTGCCGGGCGGTGACAGCGACGCGCACAACCACGACGCCGCGCGCGACGTGATCCGCGACCTGTTCGAGGTCTGGGACGCGCTGGCCGATGGCGACGCCCTGCCCGAGGAGCTCTACGTCGTCGAGCTCGGCGTGGGCAACGGCACCCAGGCAAAGGTCTTCCTGGACGAGTTCCGGGCCCTCGACGCCGCGCACGGGCGCGACTATTACCGGCGCCTGCACTACATGATGTGCGACTACTCCCAGCATGTGCTCGACCTGGCCCGCGAGGCGGTGAGCCAGCATCTGGCGCGGATCAGCACGTTCGCGCTCGACGCCACGACGCCGGGCACCTCGCTCGGCTTCCTGAAGTACAAGGTCTTCCTCGTCTACATCTCCAACGTCTACGACAACCTGCCGACCGACGAGGTGGCCCAGCTGGGCGGCCGGACCTACTGCGTGCAGGTCCGCGCCTACCTCGACGACGCCGGCGTGGCCGGGCTCGCCGAGTCGCTGGGGGTCACGGTGGGCGAGCTGCCGGCCCTGGTGCACAAGCTGCTGCGGCTCGGGCCGGGGCTGCTGGCCGAGGCCGATCCGGTCCGGTTCGCCGACGTGGACGCCGCCGTCGCCTTCTGGCGGGCGGTGTGGGACCTGGTCAGGCTGGAGGAGCGGTACGTCCCGCTGGCCGGTCTCGACCTCTACTCCCTCGCCCCGGGCATGAGCGGGGAGCTGCTGCGGCCGCTGCTCGAATCCGGCGCCGACATCCGCATGCACGTCAACAACGGGGCGGTGGCGAGCTTCGCCGACAGCCTGAAGCTGCTGCACCCGTTCGGCAGGCTCGTCTGCCATGACCTGTTCGTCACCGACGTGCAGGCGTACCGGACGAACTTCCGGGGCCCCGGGAAGTACGAGGGGTCCGTCGTCAACTGGGTGAACGGGCCGCTGCTCGCGCATGTGGGCCGGCGCAACGGCTTCGATGTGCACTACGCGCCCTTCGCCCATCGGGTGGGCGGGAACATCATCACGATGACGGCGCAGGTGAGGGACTGATGTCCGAGCTGATGAGCGGACTGCCGCTCCTTCCCACCAGCGTCGTGGGGTCCTATCCGGTGCCGGAGTGGATGGAGCGGCTGAAGACCGACTACTACCGCGGCCGGATGAGCCACGCGCAGCTCCAGGACCTGCACGACATGGCGATCAAGGCGGCGCTCCGGGACCAGGAGCTGGCCGGCATCGACATCGTGTCCGACGGCGAGCTGCGCCGCGACAACGACATCGACTACTTCCTCGCCAGGATGCCGGGCATCGACCTCCCGCAGACGTCGAAGGACTTTTACTTCGACTACTACGAGGCCAGGGTCACCGAGCGGCTGCCGCCGGCGGCCACGGCGTCGCTGATGCTGGCCGACGACTTCGCCTTCACCGCCGAGCAGACCTCGGGTCCGGTCAAGTTCTCCTTCACCGGGCCGTTCTCGCTGTCGCGGCGGGTGCGGAACGAAGCGTACGACGACCCCGGCGAGCTGGTGCTGGCCATCGCGCGGGTGCTCAACGCCGAGGCGCGGGCCCTGGCCGCGCGCGGCGCGCGGCTCCTGCAGATCGACGAGCCCTTCCTGGCCGGCTACCCCGGCGAGGTGGAGACGGCGATCGAGGCCGTCAACATCGTCACCGAGGGCGTCGACGTCACCTGGGCGCTGCACGTCTGTTACGGCAACCGCTACGCGCGCCCCTCGTGGGAGGGCCACTACGACTTCCTGTTCCCCGCGGTGCTCGACGCCCGGGTGGACCAGCTCGTGCTGGAGTTCGCCCGCAAGGGGTACGCCGACCTGCCGGTGATCGACAAGTTCGGCTGGGACCGCACGATCGGGCTCGGCGTCATCGACGTCAAGTCCGCCGAGGTGGAGACCCCGGAGGCGGTCGCCACCAGGATCCGCAGCGCGCTCAATCTCGTTCCGGCCGATCGGCTGGTCGTCAACCCCGACTGCGGGCTGCGGAACATCTCCGCGCCCGTCGCCAGGGCCAAGCTCGCCGCCATGGTCGCCGGCGCCGCCACCGTGCGCGCCGAGCTGACCGGCGCCACCCACCATCTGAACCCGCTCAACCCATCGCACGAGGAGCCCGCGCCATGACCCAGCTGGGAATCGAAGACGACTATGTGTTCACCTCCGAGTCCGTGACCGAGGGGCACCCCGACAAGATCGCCGACGCGGTGTCGGACGCCGTACTGGACGCGGCACTGACCCTCGACCCCTACGCCCGGGTCGCCTGCGAGACCCTGATCACCACCGGCATGGTCGTCCTGGCCGGGGAGATCACCACCCCGCAGGTGCTCGACTACACCCAGATCGTCCGCGACACCGTCAACCGGATCGGCTACGACAACGGCGACTACGGCTTCGACGGGCACTCGTGCGCCGTCCTCGTGGCGCTCGACAAGCAGTCACCCGACATCGCGCAGGGCGTCGACCTGGCCCGCGACCACTCCGGCGACGAGTTCGACCGGGCCGGCGCCGGCGACCAGGGCATGATGTTCGGCTACGCCACCGACGAGACGCCCGAGCTCATGCCGATGCCGATCGCGCTGGCGCACCGCCTGTCCCGCAGGCTCGCCGCGGTGCGCAAGGACGGCACGCTCGGCTACCTGCGCCCGGACGGCAAGACCCAGGTGTCGGTGCGCTACCAGGGTGACATCCCGGTCGGCGTGGAGCAGGTGCTGATCTCCACCCAGCACGCCGAGGAGGCCACCCTGGAGCAGATCCGCGAGGACCTCTGGCGGCACGTCGTCTCCCAGGAGCTGCCGGCCGAGCTGTACGACGCCGACGCGCTGCACCGCAGCCTGCTGGTCAACCCCACCGGCAGGTTCGTGATCGGCGGCCCGGTCGGTGACGCGGGCCTCACCGGCCGCAAGATCATCGTGGACACCTACGGAGGATTCGCCCGGCACGGCGGCGGCGCCTTCTCCGGCAAGGACCCCTCCAAGGTCGACCGGTCCGCCGCCTACGCCGCGCGTCACGTCGCCAAGAACGTGGTCGCCGCCGGCCTGGCCCGCCGGGCCGAGGTGCAGGTCGCGTACGCCATCGGGGTGGCCAGGCCGGTGTCGGTGCTGATCGAGACGTTCGGCACCGAGCGGGTGAGCCGGTCGCTGATCCGCAAGCTGGTGGCCGAGCACTTCGACCTGCGCCCCGCCGCGTTCCGCAAGTACCTCGGCCTGCACAGCCCCATCTACAGCCAGACCGCCGCCTACGGACACTTCGGGCGTACGGACCTGGACCTGCCGTGGGAGCGGACCGACCGGGCCGACCTGCTCCGCCGGGCGGCCGCGCTGTCCGCCGACGCCGTCCCCGCCACGCTGTGACCTCGACGGATCCCGATGTCGGCCGGCTGGTCGTGTCCTGCACCGACCGGCCGGGCATCGTCGCCAACGTCTCGGCGTTCCTGTACCGGCGCGGAGCCAACATCGTGCAGTCCGACCAGGACTCCACCGGGGCCGCGGGCGGCCGGTTCTTCCTGCGCGTCGTGTTCCACCTGCCCGGCCTGGACAAGGAGCTGCCCCGGCTGGAGCGCGAGTTCCGGGAGGAGGTCGCGGCCCGGCTCGGTGCGGACTTCCGCTTCCGCGCCGCCGCCGCGCCGGCCCGGGTGGCGCTCTTCGTCTCCCGGTACGACCACTGCCTGCTGGACCTGCTCTGGCGGGCCCGCCGGGGCGAGTTGCCCATCGAGGTGTGCCAGGTGGTGTCCAACCACCCGGACCTCGCCGACGAGGTGGCCTCGTTCGGGGTGCCGTTCGCGCACATCCCGGTGACCAGGGCCACCAAGCCGGCGGCCGAGCAGCGCCAGCTCGACCTCCTGCGGGACCGGGTCGATCTGGTGGTGCTGGCCCGGTACATGCAGGTCCTGTCGGGCGGCTTCCTGGACCGGGCCGGCGTACCGGTGATCAACATCCACCATTCCTTCCTGCCCGCCTTCGCCGGTGCCGGGCCGTACGAGCAGGCGAAGGAGCGTGGCGTGAAGCTCATCGGGGCGACCGCGCACTACGCCACCGAGGAGCTCGACGAGGGGCCGATCATCGAGCAGGACGTCGTGCGGGTGTCGCATCGCGCGAGCGTGCGGGAGCTGACGCGGCGCGGCGCCGACATCGAGCGGACCGTGCTGGCCAGAGCGGTGGCCTGGCACTGCGAGGACCGCGTCCTGGTGAACGGCCGCACCACGATCATCTTCTAGACAGATTCACTGAGGAGTAGCCGTGTCCGTAGGGACGACCGCCGTGGTCGGATCGATCGCCACCGACCACCTGATGCACTTTCCCGGCCGCTTCGCCGACCATCTGGTGGCCGATCAGCTCGACCGGGTGTCACTGAGCTTCCTGGTCGACGATCTCGTCGTCCACCGGGGCGGAGTCGGCGCGAACATCGCCTTCGGCATGGGTGTCCTCGGGCAACGGCCGCTGCTCGTGGGCGCGGTCGGCGCCGACTTCGCCGACTACCGGGCGATCCTCGAACGGCACGGCGTCGACTGCGGCGGGGTGCTCACCGTCGAGACGGCCCACACCCCGCGCTTCACCTGCACGACCGACGACGACCAGTGCCAGCTCGCGTCGTTCTACCCGGGGGCGATGACGGAGACGAAGAACATCTCCCTCGCCCCGATCGTGGAGCGGTACGGCATCGGGCTGGTGCTGGTCGGCGCGAGCGATCCGGACGCGATGGTGGCGCAGACCGAGGAGGCCAGGGCGCTGGGCGTGCCGTTCGCCGCCGACCCGTCGCAGCAGCTGCCCCGCCTCGACGGCGACCAGTGCCGCGCGCTGGTCGACGGCGCCCGCTACCTGTTCACCAACGAGTACGAGCTGGAACTGCTGATCCGCAAGACCGGCTGGACCGCCGACGAGATCACCGGCCGGGTGGGCCTGCGGGTGACCACGCTGTCCGACCGGGGCGTCGACGTCGTCGGCCGGGACGGCACCGCGCTGCACGTCGGCGTGGTGCCGGCCCGGACGATCGCAGACCCGACCGGCGTCGGCGACGGGTTCCGGGCCGGGTTCCTGGCCGGCGGGAACGGCGGGCTGGGGCTGGAGCGGGCCGCCCAGCTCGGGGCGCTGGTCGCCACGCTGGTGCTGGAGTCGAACGGCGCCCAGGAGTGGGCCATCGACGCCGGCACCGATGTGGCCCGCCTGCGCGGGGCCTATGGTGAGCAGGCGGCGGCGGACATCGAGCCGGTGCTGCGGGCCGCCCTGGGCTGAGGGATATGCCGGATTTGTCCGGCCGCGTATTCTTGTCGTGGCGCACCCTGTGCGCCACGAAGTGCGAGGAGATGCGGCATGCGGAGCATCGGGTACGTCGGCGTGCGGTCCGCGTCGGCGCGGGACTGGCTGGACTTCGGCCCACGTGTCTTCGGCTTCGAGGCCTACCAGCTCCCCGACGGGACGGTCCGGGTGCGCTGGTGCGACCGGTCGCACCGCCTCGCGATCCACCCGGGTGACTCCGACCGGCTGCTCTACCTCGGCTGGGAGATCGGCGCCGAGGAGTCGCTGGAGGACGTCGCGGCCCACCTGACCGCCGCCGGGTTCGAGGTGACGACGGGCTCGGCGCGCCTCGCGGCGGACCGTTCCGTCGACCGGCTCATCTATTTCGACGACCCCTTCGGCCTGCGGCACGAGTTCTTCGTCGGCCAGGAGGAGACGGCGGGCTCCTACCAGGGGCAGCGGCCGACGTCGCGGACGGTCACCGGGGAGCTCGGCCTGGGCTTCGTCGTGCTGCGGGTGCCCGACCTCCAGCGGGGTCTCGACTTCTACGCCACCGTGATGGGCATGAAGGTGTCCGACGCGATCAACCTTGGCCCGCACCTCGGCGAGATGTGGTTCCTGCGGTGCAATCCGCGCCATCACAGCATCGCCCTGCTGGAAGGGGCCGGCACCCTCCGGCTGGAGCACCTGATGATCGAGGCGACCACGCTGGAGGAGGTGGAGATCGCCTGGGACCTGGCCCGGCACGAGATGGACGCCTTCGTCAGCCCCGGACGCCGGCTGTCGGACAACATGTTCCTGTTCCGGGTGCACACCTCGACCGGCTTCATGGTCTGCTACGGGTGGGGCGCGACGCAGGTCGACGACGAGGAGAGCTGGATCCCGCGCTACATCGACTCCTCGACCGGGGCCGGCATCGTCTACTCCGCCGCCGCCGTCGTGACGGCGGGCGACCCGTCCGCCGAGGTCAAGCGCTGACCTCCAGGGCGTCGATGATCTCCAGAGCCACCTGGGCGGCGAGCCGGTCGCGATAGTTGTTCAGGTCCAGCCCGGTGATCTCCTCGATCCGGTGGATCCGGTAGGTGACCGTGTTGGGATGCACGTGCAGCAGCTTCGACGCCCGCTGCGGGCTGTTGTTCTCCCGGAAGTAGCACATCAGCGTGGAGATGTACTCCGAGTGGTGCTTCTTCTCGTGGCGCAGCACCTCGCCGAGGATGTCCGTGGCGAACTCGCGCAGCGTCTCGATGTCGGGCACCTGGAGCAGCAGGCGGCTGATGCCGAGCTTGTCGAACGCGACCACGGCGCCGCGCTGGCCGAGCCGCCGGATCACCTCGTTGGTCCGCCGCGCCTCCTCGTAGGAGCGGGCGATGTGCGCCGGCTCGTGGAACGCGCCGCCGACGCCGATGGACACCCCGACGTCGGGGAACAGCGCCCCGAGCCGCTGCACGCACAGGGTGCCGAGTTGCTCGGCCCGGGTGGTCGAGCCCGGCGTGGCGGTCTCCGTCAGCACCACGACGACCTCGTCGGTGCGTACGGAGGTGATCGCGTCCGGGGACTGGGCGATGAACAGGCGGGCGGTCGCGCCGGCGGCGCGTTCGGCGACGAGGGCGCTGCGCTGGGAGTCGCCCGCGGGCGGTTCGAGGATGACCGACAGGACGCGGTGCTCGCGCTCGGTGTCGTAGCCGAGATGCTGGGCCCAGCGCACGACCTCGTCGTTGTCCCGGCCCGACCCGGACAGCAGTCCTTCGACGAGGTCGTCCCGCACCTGGCTGGCCGCCGAGAAGAAGACCCGCTCACGGGCCAGGATGACGCCGCAGATCGTCGCGGCGTGCTCGGCGATCAGCAGGTCGATGTCCTCGCCCTGGTCAGGGGCTGCCGAGACGAGCGAGACGAGATAGGCCGGCACGGTGTCGCCGACGAGGATCGGTGCCACGACACGGGCTCGGCCGCGCGCCGGATCGGGCAGCCGGAGCGGGTGCCGGGACTTGCCGGCGTCGGCGAGCATGTGCGCCAGCCGGGGGTGGATCAGATGGTCGTGGACATACTGGATGGCGCTGTCGTCGCTCTCTCCCGGCGAGGCGGCGGCGAGGATGCCCATCTTCTGGCTGATGACGGCCACCGTCACGTCGGTCCGGTGGGCGACGAGGTGGGCGACCGTGCCGATGTCGGCGTCCTGAAGAGCCAGCCCGGACAGGTGACGGTAGATCTCCACCAGGTCGCGCAACGTCCGGTTTTCCTGGGTGATCGCGGTAGAACCGCTGGTGACGCTGGTCAGGCCGGTGAACGGTGACTCTGCGGCCATGAGCGAATCCTAAGGTCGAACGTCGGGGGTGCCATGTGTGTGACGACAAAGAGTACGCCCCCATACTGTGCTGTAGCCCACAGTGCTCCTTCGTCTGGTCGGCTATACGTGGTAATCGACCCATGTCCGACGCCGTCTCACCATGACGGCGTTTCGCGTGGTCACCGCCTTGCCACGGGTGTCCGGTAACGATCCCGAAACCGCCCATTTACGCAACGGCTCCCTCTTGACGCCCACGTAGCCGCAGGGCAGCATTGCGTTTACAACTATTGCACATTTTGTCCCATTATCGGACAACGGCGCAGTGGATCGATGCGGCACGGACGGAGCCCGGCGGATGTCTCGCCCGGCTCCGCACTCTCTTCGTTCCACGTAGCGCTGGACGGAGGTGGCGGTGAGCGCAGGCATGGTAATTCGCCGGCTCGGCGGCGGTCTGCTGGTCTTGTGGCTTGTTTCGATTCTCACCTTTCTGCTGGTGCAGTTGATTCCCGGCGATGTCGCCGAGGTGATCGCAGGTGAGAACGCCACTGTGGCCGAGGTGAGCAGGATCCGCATCGAGCTCGGCCTGGACAAGCCGATCCTGGAGCAGTATTCCAGTTGGTTCGTCGGCATCCTGCAAGGAGATCTCGGCGACTCGTTGTTCACCAACAGGTCCGTCGCGGACACGATCATCGAGGCGGCCCCGCCGACCGTGATCATCACCCTGATGGCGATCGTGGTCGCCGTCGTGATCGGTGTGACGGCCGGCATCGTCGCGGGCCTCACCCAGGGAAGCTGGATCGACCGGAGCGTGTCGGCCCTGGCCACCCTCGGCATCGCGATGCCGAGCTTCTGGCTGGCGATGGTGCTCGTGTCCGTGTTCGCGCTGGCCAACCCCTGGCTACCGGCGACCGGATACGTCGATATCAGGGAGGGCTTCGGGGAGTGGCTCTCCTACGTGATCCTCCCCTCCACGGCGCTCGGCCTGGCCACGGCCGCGGAGCTCGCCCGGCATACCCGAGGATGTGTGGCCGACGTGCTCACCCGCCCTTATGTGCGTACGGCACGGGCCCGCGGCGCCTCGGGCATCTGGCTGGTCCGCCGGCACATCCTGCGCAACGCGGCCATCCCCGTGGTGACCGTGCTCGGCCTGCAGGCCGGACGGCTCCTCGGCGGCGTGATCGTGGTGGAGGCCGTGTTCGGCATCTCCGGCCTCGGCTCCCTCGCCATCAACTCGGTGCTCCAACGGAACTATCCGATGATTCAGGGATACGTCCTGTTCAGCGCCGTCATCGTGGTGGGGATCAACCTCATCGTGGACCTGGCCTACGGCTGGATCAACCCGAAGGTGCGTACGGCATGACCACGGCCACCCGAAGCGCACGCCCGCGCCACGTCATCCGAACGCTCCTGCGCCGGCCGGCCAGCGCGATCGCCGTCGGATTCATCGGCATCCTGGTCTTCTTCGCGATCGCCGGGCCTCTCGTCTACCCGTACGACCCGGAGGTCCAGGACCTCGGCAACAGGTTCGCCGAGGTCAGCTGGACGCACCTGCTCGGCACCGACGAGTTCGGCCGGGACGTCGCGAGCCGGATCATCCAGGCGTCCCGCATCGCCGTCACCGCGCCGCTCATCTCGGTGGGCGTGGCGCTGCTCATCGGGCTGCCGCTGGGACTCTGGGCCGGGCTGCGCCGCGGCGCCGTCGACGCCGTCGCCGGTCGGCTGGCCGACACCATCCTGAGCCTCCCCGCGCTCGTGGCGGCCCTGGCCATCATCGCGGTGCTCGGCCCGGGACTCGTCAACGCCATGCTGGCGATCGGCATCATCTTCGCACCCGGTCTGTTCCGTGTCGTACGCGGGGCGACGCTGGCCGTCGCGGAGGAGACCTTCGTCGACTCGGCGGTGGCGATCGGCTCGTCCACCCGGCGCACCCTCTGGGTGCACATCCTGCCCAACATCGCCGCTCCGCTGCTGGTCCAGGTCACGATCCTGATGGGCGTCGCCCTCCTGGTCGAGGCGAGCCTGAGCTTCATCGGCCTGGGCGTCCAGCCGCCCGACGCGAGCTGGGGCTCGATGCTCAAGGCCGCCTACACCAACCAGTTCCACTCGCCCTTCGCGGTGGTGCCGTCCGGAGTCGCGATGGTGCTGACCGTGCTCGCGTTCAACACGATCGGTGACTCGATCCGTGACGCCGTCGGACTCAGGAGGCGTACATGACAGCAGGACCGGGACAGCGAAGCGACGTCGGCGACGCCGAGCCGCTGCTGGCCGTCAAGGGCCTCACCATCGATCTGCCCGGCGGCGTCGGGCAGCGTGGCCTGGTCGAGGACGTCACCTTCGAGGTGCGCAAGGGCCAGGCGGTCGCGCTGATCGGCGAGTCCGGCTGCGGCAAGTCGCTGACCTCCATGGCGATCCTGGGCCTGCTGCCGGCGGCCGTCCGGGTCGCGGCGGGCTCCATCCACTTCGACGGGGTCGACCTGCTCACCTGCAACCGGAAGCAGCTTCGCAAGGTGCGCGGCGGGCCGGTCGGCATGGTCTTCCAGGAGCCGATGAGCAGCCTCAACCCGACGATGACCGTCGGCGACCAGATCGCCGAGGTGCGCAGGCTGCACCTGGGCGAGCGGCGGTCGGTGGCGCTCAAGGAAGCGGCGAAGCTGCTGAGCCGGGTCGGCATCCCCAACGCCGACCGCAGGCTCGGGTCCTACCCGCACGAGATGAGCGGCGGCATGCAGCAGCGCGTCATGATCGCGGCGGCCATCGCCTGCGACCCCAAGCTGCTGATCGCCGACGAACCGACCACCGCGCTCGATGTCACGATCCAGGCCGAGATCCTGGAGCTGCTGCGCGACCTGCGCCGCGACCTCGATCTCGCCGTCCTGCTGGTCACGCACGACCTCGGCGTGGTCGCGGACTTCTGCGACGACGTGGTCGTCATGTACGCCGGTCACATCGCCGAGCGAACCCCCGTCGACCGGCTCTTCTACGAGCCGCAGCACCCGTACTCCAGCGCGCTGCTCGCCGCGGTGCCGCAGGCGGGCCGGGCCCGGACCAGCCTGACGGTCATCCCGGGCCGGGTCCCGTCGGCGGGACACTTCCCCGGCGGCTGCCGGTTCGAGCCGCGCTGTGCGCACAGCGTCGAAGACGTCTGCCGGCGACCACAGGCCGACACGGCCATCGCCGACGATCGCCGCACCCGGTGCGGACGTGTCGCCTCCGGTGACCTGATTCTGAAGGGGACCGTCCGTGGCTGAGGATCATGTGGTCTTGCGCGTGCGCGGCCTGACCAAGTCGTTCCCGTTGCGCCGCAGCTTGCTGGGCCGGGCGCTGGAGAGCGTCCGCGCCGTCGACGGCGTCGACCTGGAGGTACGGGCCGGCACCACGGTCGGCATCGTGGGCGAGTCCGGCTCGGGCAAGACGACCGTGGGCCGGCTGATGGCCCGGCTGCTCAAGCCGGACCAGGGCACGGTCGAGGTGGAGGGCAAGGACGTCAGCAGAGCGCGCGGCAGCGAGCTCAAGGAGATGCGCAGCAGGCTTCAGGTCATCTTCCAGGACCCGTACGGCGCGCTCGACCCGACCAAGACCATCGGCCACGCCATCGCCGAACCTCTCCTGGTCCACGGCAAGATCGGCCGGGGCGAGATGCGGGAGCGCGCCGCCCAGCTGCTCGGCCGGGTCACCCTCGACCCGGCGTTCGTCGACAGGTATCCGGACGAACTGTCCGGCGGGCAGCGCCAGCGCGTCTGCATCGCCCGCGCGCTGGCCCTGTCGCCGAGCGTGCTCGTCGCCGACGAGCCCACCTCCGCGCTGGACCTGTCCACCCGTTCGGAGATCCTCAACCTGCTGCTGTCCATCCAGGAGGACACCGGGCAGGCGATGGTCCTGGTGTCCCACGACTTCGCCACGGTGCGGCACCTGTCGCACCGGATCGCGGTGATGTACCTGGGCCGGATCGTCGAGGAAGGCCCCGCGGAGCAGATCGCGACCCACCCGCTGCACCCGTACACCAAGGCGCTGCTGTCGGCGGTGCCGGTGCCCGACCCGGACGTGCAGCGTTCGCGGCGCCGCACCGTGCTCAGCGGCGAACTGCCCGATCCGGCGAACCCCCCGTCGGGCTGCCGCTTCCGCACCCGCTGCCCGGTCGTCCAGGACGCGTGCGCGAGCCAGGACCCGCCGTTGCTGCAGATCGGCGAAGACCACCGGGTCGCCTGCATCCTGCATCAGCCGCCGCAGGACGACGCGGTCGTCAACGAGCCGCAGGAGACGGCGCGATGAGCGGGGCGGGAGCTCTCAGCGGGATCCGCGTCGTCGACTTCGGTCACCACGTCGCCGGGCCGCTGGCCGCGGTCATGCTCGCCGACCAGGGCGCCGACGTCGTGCACATCGACCGTCCGGGCGTCACCCCGCCGGCCGACGACGCGTTCTTCAACCGCGGCAAGCGGCGCATCACCCTCGACCTGAAGGACCCGGAGGACCTGAAGGTCGCCCGTGACCTCGTCCGGCGGGCCGACGTCCTCATCGAGAACTTCCGGCCGGGGGTGATGGACCGGCTCGGGCTCGGCTGGGCGGAGTCGCGCGCCGTCAACCCGCGGCTCGTCTACTGCTCGATGCCGGGCTTCGCGGCCGACGACCCGCGCGCCGGGGTCCCCGGCTGGGAGGGCGTCATCGCCGCCGCCACCGGCAACTGCCGGATCCGGGCCGGTCACGCGCCGGACGGCTGGGACGCCACCCGGCCGACCTACACGGCGATCCCGGTCGCGTCCAACTTCGCGGCGTTCTGCGGCGCCTTCGCGATCGTGGCCGGCCTGACCGCGCGGCAGCGCACCGGCCGTGGCGACCGCGTCGAGGTTCCGCTGTTCGACGCGATGTTCGAGGCCATCGGGGGGAGCGGCGCCTACCCGGTCGCGCAGGGGCTGCCGCCGGATCGGGCGATCAGCTCCAACGGCAGCGGTACGTACCGGTGCGCGGACGGCAGGTATGTGCAGTTCAACCCGATCGGCGCGACGCCTCGCTTCCTGGCCTGGTTCCTCGACGCGGCCGGGGTGACGGCCTGGGCGGGCGAGGGCCTGACCGACCGCGCCCGGCAGGATCGCGACCCCGAGCTGCGCCGGCTGCTGCACGACCGGCTCACCGCGCTGTTCCTGACCCGGCCGGCGCTTGAGTGGGAAGAGCTGGCCAACGCGGCCGGCGTCCCGCTCGCCGCGGTCCGGACGCTGGCCGAGTGGCTGGAGAACGACCACGCGCTCGCCGCCGGGCAGGTCGTCGTGGTCGACGATCCGGAGCTCGGGGCGACGGCGATGCCGGGCGCCGCGGTGTGGCTGTCCGCCACCCCCACCCTGCCCGGCAGGCCACGGCACCTGCCCGACGCCGACCGCGCCGAGATCCTCGCCGAGCTCGCCGCACCGCTCGCCGACCCGGCACCCGTCGCCTCGCCTCCCACCGATCCCACAGCCACCGAAGCCGAAGCCGAAGCCGAAGCCGCCTCGCCGGCTGCCGGTCTGCCGTCCGGGGAGGGTGACGCGGTCGCCGCACTGCCCTACGCGGGCCGGCGGGTCGTCGATCTCACCCAGATCCTGGCCGGACCGAGCGCGGGACGGATCCTGGTCGAGTTCGGGGCCGACGTCGTGAAGATCAACTCGCCGCAGCGGCGGGTCGGCGCGCACGGGTTCGTCAACCGGGGCAAGCGGACCGTTCTCGTGGACGTGAAGTCCAGCCAGGGCCAGCAGATCCTCTGGCGGCTCATCGAGGACGCGGACGTCCTGACCCACAACTTCCCCGAGCGGACCGCCGAACGCTACGGCCTCGGCTACGAGCACGTGCGGGCCCGCCGCCCGGACATCGTGTACGTCTCCGTCAGCTGTTACGGCTACGGCGGGCCGTGGGCGAACCGCCGGGGCTACGAGACCCAGGGGCAGGCCGCGACCGGGATCATGACCAGGGCGGGCGGCGACGGCAAACCGGCCGTGCTCGGCCCGTACAACCTCCTGGACTACGGCACCGGGGCCATGGCCGCCTTCGCGACCGCGGTGGGTCTCTACCATCGCGAGGTGACCGGCGCCGGCCAGCAGGTCCGCACCTGCCTCACCCAGACCGGCGTGTACCAGCAGGCGAGCCTCGCGGTGCGCACCACGGGCCGGACCGAGCCGGCCGGGCCGTCGGCTCTCGGGCTCGACGGGTGGCACCGGTTCTACCAGGCGGCCGATCAGTGGTTCTTCCTCGGGGCGGACCGGCACAGCCTGCCGGTCCTTCGCGAGGTGCCCGGTCTGGAGCAGGCGCTGTCCGGCCTGGACGGCTCCGACGACGACGCGGTGGCCGAGGCCCTGGAGGCCGCCTTCCGTGCCGGCACCGCCCGGGAGTGGACCGACCGCCTCACCGCGGCGGGGCTGGGCGCGCATCCGGTCATCACCCTCGCGGAGCTGATGACCGACCCGTGGGCCCGATCGAGAGGCCTCACGGTCAGCCAGATCTCCGAGGAGGTCGGCGAGGTGGTGATGCCCGGCATCGCCATCCGGGTGGACGGCGCCCCGCCGCGCCTGGGCCATCCGGTACGCCGGCCCGGCGCCGACGCGCGCGAGGTGCTGAGCCGGATCGGGCTCGCCGATGCGGCGGAGGCGCTCGAACAGGGCTGGGCCGTACAGATGACCGCGCTTCCCCCCGGCTGGGACAACTTCTGACCCCGGCTACTTCCCGCCCCGATCACTTCCCGCCCTGGCCACGTCCGATGGCCGTTTCCGACCTCGGACGAGCAAGCCAACAGCACATCCCCGGCCCGCTGAGCGGGACGCGCCGCGATCGCGGCACTGACAGGAGGACTGATGAGCGACGACCCGGCCACCCGGTACGACCTTGTGATCAAAGGCGGCCGGGTCCTGGACCCCGGGCAAGGGCTCGACGGCGTCATGGACCTCGCCATCACCGGCGGCCGGGTCTCCGCGATCCGCGCGGACATCCCGGCCGAGTCGGCCCGCCGGGTGATCGACGCGAGCGGCCCTGGACGGTACGTCGTCCCCGGCCTGATCGACATCCACACCCACGTCGCGCACGGCGCGATCACCCCGGGTGTGGGCATGGAAGGCTGCGACCCTGACGCCATCGGCGTGCAGTCGGGAGTCACCACGCTGGTGGACGCCGGATCCGTCGGCGTCGCCAACATTGGCGTCTTCTCCGCCTACATCCAGCCGAACGCCAGGACGCGGGTCATCCCGTACCTGAACATCGGCAGTTACGCGCACACCATGCCCACCATGATCGACGTCAACGACCTGGCCGAGATCGACCCGGTCGCGATCGCGAAGTGCGTCGCCGCCAACCCGGGCCTGGTCCAGGGGATCAAGCTGCGGCTGGTCGGACCGCTGGTCGCCACGCACGGCAAGGAGATCGTGTCCGCGACCAAGGCGGTGGCCAGGGAGCACGGGGTCCCGCTCATGGTGCACATCGGCGACCTGTCCGCGCGGCGGCGGCCCGATCCGCACCTGCTCGAACCGGCCACCCGGTTCGCCATCGAGCAGCTCGACGCGGGCGACATCCTCACCCACCTGTGCACGCCGAACCACGGCGGTGTGATGGACGCGGCGGATCGGATGATGCCCGCCCTGCTGGCCGCCCGTGAGCGCGGGATCACCCTCGACTCGGCGCTGGGCCGGGGCAACTTCGGCTACCGGGTGGCGAGCGAGCAGCGCGCGCTCGGTCTTCTGCCCGACACCATCAGCAGCGACCTGACCGCGGCGGGAGAGACCTTCCACTCCCTGCTGGAGTGCATGGCCAAGTTCATGGCCGTGGGCTACACCCTGTCCGAGGTGGTCCGGATGACCACCGTGAACGCGGCGCGGGCGATCCGGGCGGAGCACGAGCTCGGCGCGATCGCGGTCGGCCGGGAAGCCGACGTGACGGTGCTCGACCTGGTCGAAGGCGACTTCGAGTTCGTCGACACCAAGCAGGAGGTCTTCCACGGCGGCTTCGGCCTGCGCCCGGTGCAGACCGTGCGGGCCGGCGCGCTGATCGCGCCCGGCTGGGGCACCCACCCGTGGGGCTGGCTGCCGGCGCCGCGTTCGACCGCGGGGGCGGCGTCGTGACGGGCGGGCGGCGGTTCGCGGCCGACGGCGACTGGGAGCAGATCCCGGACGGCCTGCGGCACGCGGACGTGGCCGCGGTCGACGTGGACGCCGACGACCGCGTCTACCTGTTCACCCGCTTCGACGGCCAGGTCATCGTGTACGAGCGCGACGGCACCTTCGTCCGGAGCTGGGGCAAGGGCCTGTTCACCACGCCGCACGGGCTGACCGTCGGCCCGGACGGCGGCGTCTACTGCGTCGACGCGGGCGACCACACGATCCGCAAGTTCACCCCCGAGGGCGAGCTGCTCATGATGCTGGGCATCGCCGGCATGGCGTCGGACACCGGGTTCGTCTCCGGCCGGCCCGTGACCGTGCACAGCGTCGAGGGCGTCCGGTACGCGGGCGGGCCGTTCAACCGCCCCACCAACCTCGCCGTCGCCCCGGACGGCGACCTCTACGTGACCGACGGGTACGGAAACAGCCGGGTGCACAGGTTCACCGCCTCCGGCGACCTGATCGGATCCTGGGGCGAGCCGGGCACCGGCCCCGGCCAGTTCCACCTGCCGCACTGCCTGGACGTCGCGGCGGACGGGCGGGTGTTCGTCGGCGACCGGGAGAACGACCGGATCCAGATCTTCACCCCGGACGGGGAGTTCATCGAGGAGTGGACCGACATCCGGCGCCCGTGCGACCTCACCATCGCCCCGGACGGCTCGGTGTACGTCGTCGAGCTGTGGCGGCCGGCGGGCAAGCGGTCCTTCGTGCACGGCGAGGCGCTGGAGGACCAGCCCGCCCGGCTGACCGTGCTGGACCGGCACGGCCACGTGGTCGAGCGGTGGGGGGACTCCACGACGGACCGCACGGCGGTCGGCAACTTCATCGCACCGCACGGGGTCGCGCTGGACTCCCACGGAGACCTGTACGTCGCCGAGGTGACGTACAGCTTCGCCATCAGACCCGGCTGGGTCGAGCCGTCGAGCGGCCGGCACCAACTGCAGAAGTTCCTGCGCGTAGGCGCGGGAGAAGACACCTTGGCTAGGAGAAACGCATGAGGCGCGGAAACGGTCGGATCCTCACCACGCACGGCGGCAACCTGCCGCGGCCCAAGGACCTGGACGAGCTGATCGCCCAGGGCGACCGGGAGGCCATCGACGCGCGCCTGCCGGGCGCGGTGGAAGAGGTCGTCGCTCGCCAGGTCGAGTGCGGCATCGACACCGTCAACGACGGCGAGTACGTCAAGGCCGCGAACCTGGCCGGCTACAGCGGCTACATCCACTCCCGCGTGACCGGCTGGGAGACCCTGCCCATCGACCCGGACGTGCCGCCGAAGCGCGAGTACGTCGCGGCCCGCGACAAGGCGGATTTCCCGGGCACCTACGCTTCCGGCCTCTGGCTGGCCGGGGCCGGCGGGCCGATCAGGCCCGGCTTCTCCACTCCGGGCAACGCCCCGAAGCCGCCGACGTCGACCCGGGTGTGCACCTCCCCGATCACCTACATCGGCCAGGACGCCATCGCGAGAGACGTCGCGGCGATGAAGACGGCGGTCGAGGGCAAGGAGGTGGACGGCTTCATCGCCGCCCTGGGACCGCTCAGCCTGGGCGCGGGCGCCACCAACGCGCACTACGCGAGCGAAGAGGAGTACATGTTCGCGGTCGCCGAGGCGCTCCGCGAGGAGTACCGGGCGGTCACCGACGCCGGTCTGGTGCTGCAGATCGACGAGCCCGAGTTCGCGACCACCTGGCAGTTCCACCCGACCTGGTCGGTCGAGGACCTGCGTCGCTACCTCGAGTTCGCGGTCGAGGTCATCAACCACAGCATCGACGGGCTGCCCGCCGAGCAGATCCGGATGCACACCTGCTGGGGCAGCGGCCACCGGCCGCACACGCAGGACATCGGCCTCGAACACATCGCGGACCTGCTGATCAAGGTCAACACCCAGGCTTACGCCGTCGAGTCGGGCAACGTCCGGCACGCGCACGAGTGGCGGGTGTGGGAGGACGTGAAGCTGCCCGAGGGCAAGATTCTGGCTCCCGGCGTGGTCAGTCACGCCACTGACCTGGTCGAGCACCCCGAACTGATCGCCGAGCGGCTGACGAACTTCGCCAGCGTGGTGGGAAAGGAGAACCTGCAGGCAGGGACCGACTGCGGGATCGGATCGCGAGTGGGCCACGAGGAGATCGTGTGGGCGAAGCTCGCCGCGCTCTCCGAAGGCGCCGCGATCGCCAGCAGGCGACTGTGGGCCGACTAGCCCACAGCTCAAGACCAGGACCTGGTGGGGGCGACATTCAGCGTCACGGCTGAAGACAGGTCACCGAGAACAACGGGGACCCGCGGATACGGGCCGGCACGTCGACGACGGAGCCGGGGAGCACCGCGGGTCGCCAGTCATACCAGTCAAGCTCGCTTCTGAAATATGGAGGCATAAGCCGTGAAACGAGCAGCAGTAAAGACAGCCGGTGCATTTCTCGCCACCGGTCTCGCCCTCTCCGGCTGTGGCGCCGGGACGACCGACCAGCCGAAGTCGACCGCCGCAGCCGGCGCCCCCGACACCTCGGCCATCCTGCGGTGGGCCGTGCCGGGCAACCCGACCTCCTTCGACCCCCGCAAGGCCGCGCCGCTGGACCCGGTGTTCCTGGACGTGGTCTACGAGCACCTGATCGGCCGGAGTGCCGCCGGTGAGATCGGGCCGGGTCTGGCGACCGAGTGGACGTTCTCGGACGAGAACAAGGTGATCACCCTCAAGCTGCGCGAGGGGGTGAAGTTCCACAACGGCGAGGACTTCAACGGCGAGGCCGTCAAGGCGTCGCTGGAGGCGTACAAGAAGAGCGGTGCGCTGGTCACGACGCTGTCGGTGCTCGACAAGGTCGAGGTGACCAGCCCGACCGAGGTGAAGCTGACCTTCACCGAGCCGGCCGGTTACATGATCAACGTGCTCGCCGGTGAGGCCGGCATCGTGGTCGCGCCCGGCGCGCTCGACGCCCCGGACCTGCCGACCAAGCCGGTCGGCACCGGTGCCTTCCAGATCGACACGCTGCAGGTGGGCAAGGTCACCTTCAAGAAGTTCGACGGCTACTGGAACGCCGCGGAGACGACCATCGGCGGCGTGGAGATGACCGTCTACTCCGACGAGACGACCCGCCTGCGCGCGGTGAAGTCGGGGCAGGCCGACGGCACCTCCATCACGCCCGGCCAGATCAAGGAGGCCGAGGCGGACGGCATGACCGTCATCAAGGGCCCCAACACCACCTTCAACGGGATCCTGCTGAACACCTCCGTCAAGGGGCTCGACAACCCCAAGGTCCGGCAGGCGTTGATGTACGCGATCGACCGCGAGTCGATCAGCAAGAACCTGTACGAGGGCGCCTGCGTCGCGTCGGTCCAGCCGTTCCAGGAGGGCTTCTGGGCCAACGTGCCCGAGCTGAACGACGTGTCGTCCTCCTACGACCCGGAGAAGGCCAAGAAGCTCCTGGCCGAGGCGGGCTTCCCGAACGGCATGGAGCTGACGCTGGAGGTCGGCCCCAACACGTCGTACCAGACGCTCGCCCAGGCGCTGCAGGCACAGCTGCAGCAGGTGGGGGTCAAGGCCACGATCAAGGTGCTGGAGTTCCAGCAGATGATCACCGCTCGCCGGACCGGCAAGTTCACCGCCACGGTGGCGCTGGTGCAGGCCGGACGGCCCGACCCGAGCCAGTTCGCCAAGGACTTCTACATGAAGGGCGGCTCCTACAACCCGGGCGGCTACTCCCTGGACGGGCTCGGCGACCTGCTGGCGAAGGCGCGGGCCAGCGATGACGTCGCCGAGCGTTCGGCGCCGATGCACGAGATCATCAAGAAGGTCGTGGAGACCGGGCCGCCGGTGATCCCGGTGTGCGGCGTGACCTACGTGGCGGCCTTCCGTAAGGGCGTGACCGGGCTCGACGTGCCGGCGGTCGGCGACTACCACTTCAACTCCGTGAAGATCAGCGGATAACAGAGAAAGGAAGCCCATGCGGCTCAACGACAAGGTGGCCATCGTCACCGGATCAGGGCGTGGCCTCGGCCGCGCGTACGCCGAGGCGCTGGGCGCGGCCGGTGCCGCCGTGGTGGTCAACGACATCGACGCCGACGTCGCCAAGGAGACCGTCGAGGCGATCACCGGCGCCGGTGGCCGTGCCGTCGCCGAGGTGTGCGCCGTCGGCAGCACGGAGTCGGCCGACGCGCTGGTTCAGCGGGCCGTCTCGGAGTTCGGCCGCCTGGACGTGATGTGCACCAACGCCGGCGCGCTGCGCGACCGGACGCTGGCGAAGGTCACGGACGAGGAGTTCGACCTCGTGGTGGACAGCCACGTCCGTGGCACCTTCACCTGCGGTCGCGCCGCGGTCCGGCAGTTCCGTGAGCAGGGCGGCGGTGGCCGGCTGATCCTGGTCGGCTCACCGGCCGGCCAGTACGGCAGCTTCGGTCAGACGGCGTACGCGGCGTCCAAGGCGGCCATCATCAGCATGGTGCGGGTGTGGTCGATCGAGACGGCGAAGCTGGGCGTGACCGTGAACGCGATCGTGCCCACCGCGCTGACCCGGATGGCGGCGACCATCCCGTCGCTGACCGAGGTCGTCGCGGCGGTCGAGGCCGGCGGCCCGGTCCCGGCCGACCTGCGCCGGCGCGGCATCGGCAAGGTCGAGGACGTGGCGCCGCTCGTCGTCTACCTGGCCTCGGACGCGTCGGCCGACGTCACCGGGCAGTACATCGGCTTCGGCGGCGACCGGTTCGCGATCTGGGCGCACCCCAAGGAGGCGTTCGTCACGCATCGCGACGGTGGATGGAGCGCGGATCAACTCGCCGCCGACTTCCCCGGCTTCGCGGAGCACCTGCAGAGCCACCTGCCGCCCCCGAAGTGACCGACGAGAGCCGCCCCAGCTCAGCTGGGGCGGCTCAGCGTGCGCTCGATCGCGGAGGTACGCGTGCGCATGTAGGCGTACTCGGCCGTACGAGCGCACGCGCGGCTGCTCGGCCGTACGAGTGACTCGTACGGCCGAGAACTTGTGTTCAGCAGAAGTAGAACGCGTGTGAGGCGAGCGAGATCCGGCGGCGCAGCGCGGGGTCGGGCACCAGCTGCGCGAAGGAGTCGACGGCGTCGCGGTAGGTGACCGGGTACCGGGCGCCGATGAACGGGGCGTCGCTGCCCCAGAAGACGTGGTCCGGCCCGGCGGCCCCGATCAGGGTCGCCGCGTGGTCGGCCAGCATGGCCGGGCTGATGTTGAAGCGGTAGCCCGCGGACAGCTTCACCCACACCCGGCCGGTGCCGAGGGCGCGCAGCAGCGCCCTGCCGCCGTCGCCGGTGTAGCCGGCGTCCCGGTCCGGATCGCCGAAGTGGTCCACGACGACCTTCACCCCGGAGGCGGTCAGCCGGTCGAGCACCGGCGGCAACCGGACGCCCTCGATGTTCAGCTCGACGTGCCAGTCGAGGTCCGCGATCCGGAACAGCAGCCGCCGGTACGCCGGGTCGCTGAGATCCGGCAGGTCGGCGAGGCGTCGCCACTGGAAGCGGACGCCCACCACGCCGTCGGCCTTCATTTGTTCCAGGACGTACCGGTCGGTGGTGGGCTCGACGATGACGGTCCCGCGCAGCCGCTTGTGCGCGCGCAACGCGTCGATCGTGTAGTCGTTCAGATCGCCGAGCAGGCTCATCGCCGAGAGCACGCCGTAGTCGACGCCGTGCTCGTCCATCATCGTCACGAACGTGTCCGCCGTCAGCTCACCCTCGGGCCGGGTCCACGCTCGTGCCGCGAGTGGTAGCGCGCTGGTGAACAGATGGACATGGGTGTCCACAAGAGGCACCTCGCCGTCGCCGGCGGCACCGCTGACCGGTGTCAGCTCGCCCGGCACGCCGCGAGTCATGGCGTCGCGAGTCATGGCGTCGCAATGCGGTAGAGCGAGGCCGCCGTGCCGCCGAGGACCAGGGCGGCGTCCCGGCTGGACAGGCCGGAGACCGACTCGCGGGCGATCTTGACCATGTCCTCGTAGGCGCCGGGGGTCTGGGTGACGTCCGACCCCCACAGCACCCGCTCGGCCCCGAACCGGGAGACGAGCCATTCGACCACGACCGTCGGCGAGATCCCCGCGGCGATGATCCGGGCGAAGTTGAGCGTCGTCACCTTGATGTGGACCTGCGGCAGGTCCGCCAGCGCGAGCAACCCGTCGGCCCCCGGGTAGGGAGCGTCACGGTCGGTCTCGACGCTCGCGATGTGGTCGAGGATCACCGGCACGCCGGGGAACTCGCGGGTCACCGCGTCCAGCGCCCGCAGGCTCTCGTCGCGGTTCCAGCGGTAGATGTGCAGGCACATCGACAGCCCGAGCTCCTCGGCCTGCCGCCACACCTGGCGGGCGGAGGAGCCGGCGAACCAGTCGGTGCCGGGCGTGCCGCCGTGCTGGTTGCCGCCCGGCGAGGTCAGCCGG
The DNA here is from genome assembly GCF_035920485.1 of Nonomuraea glycinis. Classification (GTDB taxonomy): domain Bacteria; phylum Actinomycetota; class Actinomycetes; order Streptosporangiales; family Streptosporangiaceae; genus Nonomuraea; species Nonomuraea glycinis. Next base: position 2,188,027 of record NZ_CP109166.1, on the reverse strand, counting down.
ACGGCCACGGCCCCGCGCTTCGCCCAGTGGCGCACGCTCTCCGCCGCGTCCGGCGCCTGCGCGTCGAGCACGCACATGGCGGCCAGCCGGTCGGGGTGCCGCGTCGCCGAGTCCACCACGTAGCTGTTGTCGTAGCCGTACACGTGCGCGCGCTGGACGGCGACCGCGCCGGACAGCTCGTTGTCGCGCAGCGCGGCGAGCAACCGCTCCGCGGTCATCGGATCGTCGCGTACGGCCTCGCTGACCGAGCCGCCGGGCGGGTTGAACGGGTAGGCGGGGTCGTCGGTCACCAGGTGCGCGTGTGCGTCGATCACGTTCAATGGATGCGCTCCCAGGTGAGGATGGGGGTGGGCGGCCGGCCGGGGGTCCGCTCGGCGCGCAGGATCAGCCGGTCCCCGTGGACGACGGCGAGGCGGACCAGCTTGGCGCCGATCCAGTTGGGGTAGATGGCGGCTTCGACCTGGTGGATGACCCGGTCGCCGGACCATTCGTAGCGTCCGGCGTACGCGCCGTAGGTCCGTACGGCCTCGAGTTTTTCCGCGTCGGTGGCCCAGCGCCAGTTGTCCGAGCGCAGGCGCGGCCGGTCGCCGGCCATGTACTGCACCGACATGTGGCCGTCGGCGCCGTAGATGAGCCGGCCGAGCGGGTGGTCCCCGAGGGGGCGAGCGCCGTCGTCGGGCTCGCCCTCCATCACGTAGTCGACGAGCTGCCAGGTTCCGATGATCATGAGGTGGCGCCGATCTGCTCCCGGAACGCCTGCGCCATCGTGTGGGCGGTGCGGGCGAGCATGGTGGCGTCGTTGCCCATGATGAGGAACTGGTGGCCGAGGGCGGCGGCCCGGACGGCCGACGGCGCGTCCACGCAGGCCGCGCCGCAGGGCTTGCCGGCGGCGGCGGCCGCGGCCCGCGCCCGGTCGAGTGACTCCTTGACCACGGGGTCGGTCACCCGGACCCCGAGGGAGACGGACAGGTCACCGGCGCCCAGGAACACCGCGTCGACCCCCGGCACGGCGAGGATGCCGTCGGCGGCGTCGATGGCGGCCGGGCTCTCCAGCTGGGGGATGCAGACGACGTCCTCGTTGCCGACCCGGATGTACTCGTCCCGGCCGGTCAGCCCCCACTTGCCCGCGCGGCTGGTGCCGCCCGCGCCCCGGTTGCCGAGGGGCGGGAAGCGGGTGGCGGCCACCACCCGTTCGGCGTCGGCCACCGAGTCGACGTGGGGGACCAGGATGCCCCGCGCGCCGGCGTCGAGGACCCGCTGGATCGTCGAACCCTGGTGGTCGGGCACGCGGACCAGGGGGTCGACGCCGTAGGCGTTGGCGGCGCTGATCATCCGGGCCGCGAGGGTGAGATCGAGGGGGGCGTGTTCGAGGTCGATGACCACGAAGTCGAATCCGGCGCTGGCCATGATGTCGACGCTCTCGGTGGTCGCCAGCTTGATCCAGGTGCCGATCCGGGGCGTCTGGGCGGAGGCGGTAGCGAAGAAGGTCATGCGGTCGTCACGTGCTCCGGGGCGGGGTACTCATCGGCGTTGAGCACCCAGCCGGCCTTGGCGGAGAAGTCCGCGCGCGGTGGGCTGAAGATGTCGATGAGCATGTGCACGCCCTCGCCGACCGCCTGACTGGTGTGCACGGTGGGCGGCGGGATGATCGCCACGGCGGGGCTCCCGACGGCCGCGTGCTCGTCGGCGCGCCACTGCGAGCGCTTAGACGTCCAGGGCGTCCGGACATGGTGGATGTAGTCACCGGCGACGGTCAGCGAGCACTGCTCGAAGTCGTCGTGGTGGTGGGGGGAGAGCCGGTCGGGGTCGCGCGGCCCGTCCTTGGGGTCACCGAAGTTGACCATGAAGGCGCTGGAGCGGAAGATCCGGCCGAACCGGCCGGGCCGCAGCGGGAAGTCGGCGTTGCGGTAGACGCGCAGGCGGTGGCCGGCGGGCGGGTCGGGCCACGGCTCCAGCAGGGCGACGCGCGGGTGGTCCTCGGCGTACGTCGCGGCGTTGCCGCAGCGCGCGAGCACGTCGGTGGTGCGGACGTCGAACAGGCGGACCAGGTCGCCGTCGCCGTGGCCGGTGACCGCGCTGTCGCCGGGCGGCACGATGACCACGCCGCTGCCGGACACCTTCTGGCTGTCCGCGCCGGCGCTCACGTCGATCGTGACGTCGTCGTGGGGGAGGACGATGACGTACTCCTCCTTCTGCGCGGCGGCGTCGCGGGCCAGCGTGTCGCCGGAGACCAGGCGGGTGAAGGCGAGCACGAAGTTCTGGCCGCGTACGTACCAGGTCTTGCTGCCGAGCTCGGAGACCTCGTCGGGCGGCAGCGCCAGGAACTCGTACGTGGCCAGCGCGGCGATCGGGGCGTGCGGATCCGTCGTGCTCGTGCTCGTGTTCGTGTTGAGCGCGGCGCGCGGATCGGTGGGGCTGTACATGTGATTCGTCCTTCGGTCAGTCGTCCAGGCCGAGCAGGTACGACGGGTTGACGCGGACTATCTGCCGCAGGTCCTTTTCGGGCAGCCCGAGATCCAGCAGCGCGGACCCGACGCGGATGAAGGAGTCGACCGGCATCGGGCGGCCGACCTGGCCGAGGTCGGAGGCGAGCACGGTGTGCTCCGGCCCGATCCGCTCGATCCATTCCATCAGCACCTCAGGACCCCACCGTACGTTGGCCACTTCGGGGTCGTACATGCTGGTCTCGTGCTCGATGTAGGCGCCGAGTTCGATGAAGTCCCGGCACTGGGCCGGGTCGGAGCCGATCACGAAGTTCGGATGGCTGACGATCAGCCGCCGGACCCCGGCGTCGCGCGCGGCGGTGAAGACCTCGCGGATGTCGTCGGGGGCCATGTGCCCGGCGGACAGCAGCGCGCCGGTCTCCGCGATGACCTCGATGACCTGGCCGACCTCGGGGATGAGCGCGCCGTCCGGGCCGCGCACGTCCACCTGGGTCGTGGTCAGCGGGATCGTCGGCTTGGGGAAGCCGCCGCCGCGGTTGTGGTGGTCGACGTGCGCACTGGAGGAGATGGTGGGGAACCAGACACACCGTCCGCCCATCCGCAGGCACATCTCCACCGCGTACGGGTTGATGCCGCCGACCTGGTTGTTCAGCGCGATGCCGCCGTAGACGGCGGTGCTCACACCGGACAGCCGTTCGCCCATCGCGAGCAGGTCCATCACCGTGTTGTGATGGTGGGACTTGGCCAGGAAGGCGCGCATGCCCAGCCGTTCGCCGTCCTTCGCGGCCTGGACATGGTCGAACTTGCGCGGCAGCGGGTTGGGCCCGGAGTGGCAGTGCAGGTCGACAAGGCCGTGCAGGACTCGCTCGATAGCGGGTCGGGTCATCGTTGTTCCTCCTGCGCGGTAGCCACCGGCCAGGGCGCGATGACCCTTGACAGAAACACCGCCACGATAGCATTGTTACAAATTACGGACTTACTGTACGATAAATGCGACTCGCTGTTCTGACAAGTACTTGTCCCGGCGAGATGTCCAGCGCGATGACCTGCGCTGTCGCTCGAACCCGATTGGGGGCCACGTGCCGGAGGCGACCTATACCTGGGCGGAGATGATGGCGATCTCCATCTCGCACGAGATGGCCGACGGTGCCTTCGGCTCCGTGGGCGCCGCATCGCACATCCCAGCCGCCGGGCTGCGCCTGGCGCAGCTCACGCACGCGCCCAACCTCTCCTTCTTCTGTGGAGGCAGCGGCGCGATGAACCCGAAGATCCAGCGGTTGACCGAGTCCTCGGCCGACTACCGCAACCTCGTGACGAGCGAGTACCACTTCAGCCTCGACGACGTCGTGGACTTCGAGACGGCGATGCGCTTCGACTTCGCCTTTCTCGGCGGGATGCAGATCGACAAGTTCGGCAACCTGAACATGGCCATGATCGGTGACTGGGACAAGCCGAAGGTGCGCGGACCCGGCACCATCGGCCTGATCTTCACCGGCGGCTTCAAGACCAGCTACATCTATACCCAGCACCACACGCCGAAGATCTTCGTCGACAAGGTCGACTTCGTCAGCGGCGCCGGCTGGCTGGACGGCGGCGACGCCCGATCCAAGGTCTACCGTCCCGAGTCCGACGGCCCCCGGCGGGTGTTCACCCCGTTGGGCGTGTTCGACTTCGAGCCGGAGACCAAGCGGATGCGCGTGCTCAAGGTGCACCCGTGGAGCAGCATCGAGAAGATCCAGGCGGCGACCGGCTTCGAGCTGCTGATCGCCGACGACGTGCAGACCGTCGGCGCGCCGAGCGAGGAGGAGCTCACCCTGCTCCGCACCCAGGTCGACCGCGACGGTGTGCTGCGCCGCTACCCGTCCGTGGCCTGAGCGCCGATGAGCTTCCATGATCGGTACGTTGTCGCCGACGGCTGCACGACCCACTACCTGGAGGCCGGTGACGGCCCGCCGCTGATCCTCCTGCACGGCGGCGAGTACGGCGCCTCGGCCCGGCTCGCCTGGGAGAACTGCATCCCGGCGCTGGCCGAGCACCACCGCGTGCTGGCGCTCGACTTCGTCGGCTTCGGGCACAGCGACAAACTGCGCGACTTCGGCGGCGGCCAGCGCCGGCTCATGCGCCGGCAGGTCGCCGGCGTGCTGCGCACCCTGCGCATCGACTCGGCGGACTTCATCGGCACGTCCCTCAGCGGGCGGATGCTGCTCGACGTCGCCAACCGGCCGGCGCCCGAGTGGCCGATCCGGTCGATGGTCGTGGTGGGCACCGGCCTGGCCGCCCCGGTGGCGGCGGCCCGTGCCGTGCTGGAGGACTTCGACGGCACGCTCGACGGCCTGCGCCCCTCGATGGACGTGCTCTTCCACGACCCGCGCTGGAAGAACAGCGAGGACTACCTGCGCCGCCGCCATGAGTACTGCATGGTGCGCGGGGCGTGGGAGACCGCCGCGGCGGGCAACCTGCGGGCGCCCGGACGTGACGGCGAGGGACGGCCGCATGTGCGCCCGCCCGCCCGCGACTACGGCGGCATCACCGTGCCCACCTTTCTTATCCGGGGCCAGCACGACCGGTTGGTGCCCCCGCTGACCTGGCAGGAACTGGCGGCCCAGATCCCGGGCGCGCGGACCGAGACCATCTGCGACAGCGGGCACTATCCGCAGATCGAGCGCGCCGGCGAGTTCGTCGAGGCCGCGCTCGGGTTTCTCGCCCGGACGAAGGCGGAGGCGTGATGGCTGACGTATACCTGGAGTCCGACGGCGACGGCCCGGCGGTGCTCTTCCTGCACGGCTCCGGCGCGTCAGGAGCCGTTTGGAAGCCGGTTCTGGCGGAGCTCCGCGAGCGCGGGACCCGCTGCCGCCGGCTCGTCGCCGACCTGCCGGGGCACGGCCGCTCCGGCCATCGCCAGGACTACTCGCCCGAGGGCTACGCCGACGCGGTGGCCGCCGCGCTCACCGGCGTCCAGGACCCGGTGACCGTCGTGGGCCACTCGCTCGGCGGGATGATCGGGATGACCCTCGCCGACGGGACGCGCGGCCTCACGGTCGCGTCCCTGGCGGTGGTCGCGATGAAGGTCGCCTGGACCGAGGAGGAGCTGACCCGGCGAGCCGCCGGGGCCGGCCGGCCGGCCCGGGTCTTCGCCGACCAGGAGCAGGCCCGCGAGCTGTTCGGGCGGGTGTCCGGGATGACCGGACCCGCCTTCACCGACGAGGATCGCGGCAGCGGGGTCACCGCCCGCGACGACGGCTACGGACTCTCCGGCGACCCTGGCATCGCCAAGGCCGGCCCGGCCACCGGTCCCGAGCTGGCCGCCCGCATGCGCCGGGTGACCTGTCCGGTCGAGCTGGCCTGCGGCGACCACGACCCCGGCATCAAGCCCGCGGACATGGCCGAGGTCCTCGGACACCCGGTCACCGTGCTGCCCGGCGCGGGGCACAACGTCCACATCGAGCGCCCCGACCTCATCGCCGACCTGGTCGAGCGGGCGCTCGACCGCTGACGAACGGACACCCATGCGAATCGAGAACCTGCTGCGGCAGAACGCGGTACGACGAGGCCCGCTGCCCGCAGTCATCTGCGACCAGGCCCAGCTGTCCTGGGCCGAGCTGGACATCGAGACCAACCGGTTGGCCAACGCGCTGATCGGGCTCGGATACCGCGCGCAGGAGAGGGTCGCGCTGGTGATGTCCAACTGCCATCACATCGTGACGGCCTTCCACGGCGCGTGGAAGGCCAACCTGGTCACCGTGGGGATCAACACCCGGTTGACCGCACCCGAGATCGCCCGCATCCTCACCCACTCGGGCGCCTCCATCATCATCTGCGACACCCCCGCCGCGGTCGAGGCGGCCAGGCAGGTGCCGGGCATCCGCGGCATCTACACCATCGGCCTGGGCGACGACGAGCAGGGGTCGTTCGTGCACCTGGTCGCCTCGGGCGACCCGGGCGAGGTGCCCGTGACGGGCACCGGCGACGAGCTGCGCTCGCTGCGCTACACCAGCGGCACCACCGGCGCGTCCAAGGGCTGCATGGCCACGCACGACCAGCAGCTCGCCAGCACGGCCAACTACCTGTGCGAGGTCAACGTGCCGCGCGGCGGCCCGACCTGGATCTCGGTGCCGCTGACGCTGGGGGTCGGCGCGTCCTACGTGACGACCACCGCCTACCTCGGCGTCCCGCTGCTGCTGCGCAGGCGCTTCGACCCGGCCGCTTTCGTCGAGGACATCGACAGGTTCGGGGTCGAGCACGCCTTCCTGGTGCCGACCATGCTGGTCGACCTGGTCCGCGCGCTGCCCGACCTGGACCTCGACCGCGCGAGCGCGCTCAAGCTGGTGGGGTACGGCGGCGCCTCGGTCTCCTGGAGCCTGATCAGGTCCCTGGCGGAGGCGCTGGACCTGGACTTCTATCACGCGTTCGGGGCGACGGAGGCGGGTGGATTCGTGGCGTTGCTGACCCCGGACGACCACCGGAACTTCCTGCGCACCGAGGCCGCCTCCATCGTCCCGGTCGGCAGGCCGGCCGCGTTCGCCGAGGTCAAGATCTTCGACACGGAGGACCGCGAGGTGGCCGTCCGGGAGACCGGCGAGATGCGGATCCGCGCGGCCAGCGTGTTCTCCGGCTACTGGAGCCAGCCGGAGGTGACCCGCGCGGTGCTCAAGGACGGCTGGCTGCGGCTCGGCGACATGGCCTGGCGGGACGAGCGCGGCTACATCTATCTCGCCGACCGGGCGCAGGGCGTCATCCGGTCGGGGGCGCAGAACGTGTACGCCGGCGAGGTCGAGGCGGTGCTGCAGGCCTGCCCCGGCGTCGCCCGCGCCGCGGTGATCGGCGTGCCGCACGAGCGGTTCGGCGAGTCGGTCAAGGCGCTGGTGCAGCGGGCGCCCGGCGTGGAGCTGACGGAGCAGCAGGTTCTCGACTACTGCGCCGAGCGGCTGGCCGGTTACAAGCGGCCGCGCGAGGTGGAGTTCGTGACCGAGCTGCCGGTCGACGAGGGCGGCAAGATCAGGAGGGCTGAGCTGAAGCGCGTCACTGGGACGCACCTGCTCGGCGAGGTGACGACCGGCGGCGACGCCGGTCCGGCTAAGGAGTTCAGGCGATGAGCGCGAACAAGGTGACGACCCCCGAGGAGGCGGTCGCCGGCATCCCCGACGGAGCCACGATCGCGCTGGGCGGCGTGCACTCCCACAACGGCCCGATGGCGCTGGTCAACGCGCTGATCCGGCGCGGGGCCAGGGATCTGGAGCTGATCCCGACGCCCAGCGCGGGCGCGCCGGTGGACATGCTCATCGCCGCGGGCTGTGTGCGGAAGCTGCACGTGTCCTATGTCGGGCTGGAGTTTCTCGGCATGGCGCCGAACTACCGCCGGGCCGCGGAGAGCCAGTCGATCGAGATTGTCGAGGGCGATGAGGCGTACATCGTCTACGGGTTCCGCGCCGGCGCGAGCACGCTGCCGTTCCTGCCGCTTCCCCCGCTGTACGAGGGCACCGACCTGCCCAAGGTCAACAAGGCCATCAAGACGACGACCGACCCCTACACCGGACGTACGGTGACCACCGTGCCCGCGCTGCGGGCGGACTACGGGCTGTTCCACGCGCAGGTCACCGACCGTAAGGGCAACACGCAGATCTTCGGCCAGCGGCGGTTCGAGGACGTGATGGCGAAGGCGAGCGACCACGTCATCATCAGCTCGGACGAGATCCTGGACGAGTACGCGCCGGCCCCGGATCCGCGCCTGGTGTCCATCCCGGGCGCGATCGTGGACATCGTCGCCCACGCGCCCTACGGCTCGCATCCGCTGTCCTCGCCGGGGCACTACGCCTACGACCGGGAGCAGTTGGTGGAGTACCGCGACTTCGCCGCCCAGGACCGGACCAAGGAATACCTGGACGAGTACGTGTACGGGGTCAAGGACCACCAGGAGTATCTGGAGAAGGTGGGCGCCCGGCGTCTGCTGGGTCTCCAGCAGACGTTCCGCTGAGCGGGTCCGGTCGCCCGGGGGCCTACCAGGAGTAGGCCTCCGGCGCGGGTCCCGGGCCGGGGAAGATGGCGTCCAGGCGGTCGAGCGTCTTGTCGTCCAGGGACACCTCGAAGGCGTGGGTGGCGGCGTCGAGCTGGGCCAGGGTGCGTGGCCCGATGATCGGCGCGGTCACGCCGGGCCGGCCCAGCAGCCAGGCCATCGCGACGTCGGCGGGGTTCTCGCCGAGTTCCTCGCACAGGTCCTCGAACTCCTGGATGGCGGCGCGGTGCCGGTCCAGCTTGATCAGCCGCTTGCCCCGGTGCGTCGCCACGTTGGCGCCGGGCAGCGGCGTGCCCATCTTGTTCTCCCGCTCCTTGCGCAGGATGCCGCCGAGCAGGCCGGCGTCGAGCGGCGACCAGGGCATCATGCCGACGCCGTAGTGCGCGCAGGCGGGCAGGACCTCCAGCTCGGCGGTGCGTTCCAGCAGGTTGTAGATGGTCTGCTCGCTGACCAGGCCCGGGCGTCCGCGCCGGGCGGCGGCTTCCTGCCCGGCGGCGATGTGCCAGCCGGGGTGGTTGGAGGAGCCGACGTAGACGATCTTGCCCTGGGTCTTGAGGACGTCCATCGCCTCCCAGATCTCGTCCCACGGGGTCGATCGGTCGATGTGGTGCATCTGGTAGATGTCGATGTAGTCCGTGCCCAGCCGCCGGAGCGACGCCTCGCAGGCGCGCCGGATGTGCAGGGCGGACAGGCCGGCGTCGTTCGGCCAGGTGGACATGCGGCCGTACAGCTTGGTGCTGAGCACCGTGCGCTCGCGGCGGCCGCCGCCGGTGGCCAGCCAGCGGCCGATGATCTGCTCGGTCAGGCCTTCGCCGAACTGCCAGCCGTACACGTCGGACGTGTCGATCAGGTTGATCCCCAGCTCGTGGGCGTGATCCATGATCTGGAACGCGTCCTCCTCGGTCGTCTGGGTGCCGAAGTTGTCCGTGCCGAGGACCAGTCGGCTGATCGTCAGACCGCTGCGACCGAGGTGAGTGAACTCCATGGGATCTCCAGATTCCATTTATCGGACGATGAGTCCTATATTTGAATTTTGATGGTAGCGTTCAGGTGCAGATGAGGTAAAGAGCGCTGGTCCGGCAGGCAGTCACGGTTCTTCGTACCTGAATCGGCCGCATGTGTACCTGGGCCGCGGCACAGATCTGGCCCAAGGAGACTCCTCGATGAGCACAAAACTGTCCGAGTACGTCGCCATCGCGGAGCCGCCGGCCGCGCACAGCTTCGCCGGAGGGGTCCTGCGCGGCGGCGGCGGGGCGGTCTTCACCACCTCTCACCCGGGCGACGGCTCACTGATCGCGGACGTCGAGGCGGCCACGGCCGAGTTCGTCGACGAAGCCGTCGCGGGCGCCGTCGCGGCTCAGCCCGCCTGGGCGCGCACCTCCCCGCACGAACGCGCGCGGATCCTGCGCACGGCCGCCGACCTGATCGAGGCGCGGGCCGCACGGCTCGTCCACCTGGTCGCGCTGGACAACGGCAAGACGCTGGCGGAAGCGCGGGGCGACGTCTTCGTGGCGGCGGCCCACCTGCGTGCCGCGGCGGGGTGGGCCGCCACCCTCGAAGGCATCACCCTGCCGGCGGACGGCTCCACCCTGCGGATGGCCTTCCGGGAGCCGGTGGGGGTGGTGGCGGCGGTCATCCCGTTCAACACCACGTTCATGTTCGCGGCGCAGAAGGCCGGGCCGGCGCTGGCGGCGGGCAACGCGATCGTGATCAAGGCGCCCGAGCTCAGCCCGCTGGCGGCGCCCGTGTTCGCCGAGATCCTCACCGCCGCCGGCCTGCCCGACGGTCTCCTCCAGGTGCTCCAGGGCGCGGGCGAGGTCGGCCGCCGGCTGGTCGAGCATCCCGGCGTGAGCATGGTGTCGTTCACCGGCAGCACCGCGGTCGGCCGGCAGGTGATGGGCTCGGCGGCGGAGGGGATGAAACGGGTGCTGCTGGAGCTCGGCGGCAAGTCCGCGAACATCGTCTACGCCGACGCGGACCTGGACGCCGCCCTGCACGCCACGGTCGGCGGCATCTTCCGCAACGCCGGCCAGCGCTGCTTCTCCGGCTCCCGGCTCCTGGTCGAGGAGTCGATCGCGGACGCGTTCGTCGCGCGGGTCGTGGACGTGGCGCGCTCGATCCGGGTCGGTGACCCGTTCGCGCCGGACACCCAGCTGGGCGCGCTGATCTCGGCCGGCCAGGCCACCCGGGTCCGCGCGATGATCGACACGGCGGTGGACCAGGGCGCCCGCGTCCTGGCCGGCGGCGATCGGCCGCCCGGCGCCCATCCCGACGGCGCGTTCCTCGCCCCGACCGTGCTGGAGATCCCCGCGGATCTGCCGCGCGTGCCCGACATCGTGTACGACGAGGTCTTCGGGCCGGTGCTCACGGTGCAGCGGTTCAGCGGCGCGGAGCAGGCGGTCGCGCTCGCCAACGACTCGCCCTTCGGCCTGGTCGGCGGCTGCTGGACCCGTGACCTGGACCGGGCGCTGACCACCGCCAGAGCCGTCCGCTCCGGCTATTTCTGGATCAATTCCTACGGGGCGCTGGCGCTGGACGCCCCCATCGGCGGCGTCGGCCTGTCCGGGGTCGGCCGAGAGCTCGGCCGGGTGGGCCACGAGGCCTACACGGAGCTCAAGACGGTGATCGTGGACACCGCCGCCGCCGACGCGCCCCGCTGGTACTGACCTTCAGCCGACTCGATCCGAGGAGTGAGCCATGTCCGAGCACTACCGAGGTGCCGTCGTCCGAGAGGCGCACGGGCCGCTGACCTTCGAGGACATCCCGCTGCGGGACCTGACCGGCGACGAGGTGCTGATCAGGGTCACCGCCTGCGGGCTGTGCCACAGCGACGTGCACTTCATGCACGGCACGTCGGGGACGGACTTCCCCTACCTGGTCGGCCATGAGGTGGCCGGCGTCGTCGAGGCCCTGGGGCCGGACGCCACGGGCGTCGCGCCGGGCGAGAGCGTCGTCGTCGCGCCGATGGTGGCCTGCTGGGAGTGCAAGCACTGCCGTTCCGGACGGCCCGAGGCGTGCGCGTCGAAGCTGCCGCGCCGGCCGAAGGTCGGCCTCGGCGACGGCGTCGCCGCGACCCCGGTGCTCGGCGTCGGCGGCCTGGCCGAGCGGGTCATCGTGCGCGCCAGGCAGGCCATCGTGATCGACCCGAGGGTGCCGCCGCCCATCGCCGCGCTGCTCGGCTGCGGCGTGCCCAGCGGCTTCGGCGCGGCGGTCAACACCGCGGAGGTCGGGCCGGCCGACGACGTGGTGGTGATCGGCTGCGGCGGGGTGGGGATCGCGGCCATCGCCGGGGCCGCGTACGCGAGGGCACGGCAGATCATCGCGATCGATACCAATCCCGGCAAACTCGCCGTCGCCGAGCGGTTCGGCGCGACCCACCTGATCGACGCGTCCAAGGAGGACCCGGGCGACCGCGTACGCGAGTTGACCGACGGCCTGGGCGCGGACGTCGTCCTGGACGCGGTCGGCGGGCCCGCCACCTTCGCGACGGCCGACGGCCTGCGGGCCGCAGGCTCGCGGCTGGTGATCGTCGGCGCCCCCAAGCAGGGGGACATGGCCGAGGTGCCGATGCGGCGGCTGTTCCTGACCGGAGGGTCGATCCGGGTCTCCATCTGGGGCGACTGCGTCGCGGCCCGGGATCTGCCGCTGCTCGCGAACCTCTATCTGGAGGGCCGGCTGCCGCTGGACGAGTACGTCTCGGGGACGTTCGGCCTCACCGACGCACAGGAGGGGTACGACCGGCTGCTGGCCGGAGAAGCGCTGCGCAGCGTGGTCGTTCCCTGAGGTCGTAGTTGACAAGTTGACATCCACGGCCGGACAATCAATTCAAATTCCGGACTACTTGTCCGATAATTGACACACACTGAGGATCAGATGATGGCGACAGCCGATCTCCGCGCACCGCGCTCGCTCAACCACATCGCCTATCCGACGTGGGACTCCCAAGCCACGCACGACTTCTACACCGAGGTCCTCAAGTGCGAGCTGCTCACCGCGATCCAGCTGGACGAGGTGCCTTCCAACGGAGCCCGCACGCCCTACCTGCACACCTTCTTCGGCTTGGGCGACGGCAGCGCCATCGCCTTCTTCGAGGTCGACGACATGCCCAACCCCGGCCCTGACTCGGTGCCCTCCTGGGTGCGGCACATCGCGCTCAACGTCGACTCGATGGAGGAGCTCGACGAGTGGAAGGCGCACTTCGCGGCCAAGGGCGTGGAGACGGTGGGCATCGTCGACCATGACGGGGTCTGGGAGTCCTTGTACATCTTCGACCCGAACGGTGTCCGGATCGAGCTGACGTTCCAGACGCGCTCTCTCAACGACGCCGACGCGCGAGCGGGCGCCGAGACGCTGCGGAAGTGGACCGCGCGCGGGTAGCGCACGGCCCCGCCGATCCCACACCTGCCCCATCCGCGTTGATCAGGAGCCGCCCCGTGCTGTCCCGCGAACTACTCCCCATACCGATGACACCTGGCGGACGCCTGGACATCAACTCCGGTGTCGCCAGACTGAGCGGGAAGATCTGGGCCACCCTCTGGAAGGACGATCTCCGGCCGCCGTCGACGGCCGTGCTGATCGTCCACCCAGCATCCAACTTCATCGGTCATTACGCGCTGGAGGAGCTGGCCGCCCGCGGGGTGGCCGCGGTCGGCCTCGCCACCCGCTACGTCGGCAACGACTCCGCGCTCATCATGGAGAACTGCCTCCTGGACATCGGCGCGGCGATCCGGCACCTTCGCGAGCTGGGTTACGAGCGGGTGATCCTGGTCGGCAACTCCGGCGGCGGCGGGCTCGCCGCGCTCTACCAGGCGCAGGCGGAGAACCCGACCATCACCCACACCCCGGCCGGCGACCCCGTCGACCTGGTCGGCGCCGGGCTCATCCCGGCTGACAAGATCGTCATGGCCATGGCGCACCCCGGCCGGGCGATCGTCTACACCGAGGGCCTCGATCCGGCCATCACCGACGAGCACCGGCCCTTCGACCGGGACGCCTCGCTCGACATGTTCGACCCGGCCAACGGCCCGGCGTACGGCGAGGAGTTCGTCGAGCGTTACCGCCTCGCCCAGATCGAGCGCAACCGCCGGATCACCGCCTGGGCCACCGAGCAGCTCGAAGCGCTGCGCGGGCACGTCCGCGAGACGGCGACCGGGGAGAAGGTGGCGCCCGACGACCTTCCCTTCGTCGTGCACGGCACGGCCGCCGACCCGCGCTTCCTGGACCTGACCCTCGACCCGTCCGACCGGCAGGCCGGCACCCTGTGGGGCAGCCCCTGGGCGGCCAACTTCCGGCCGGCGTCGCTGGGCCACCTCACCAGCCTGCGGTCCTGGCTGAGCCAGTGGAGCTACGACAACAGCCGGGCGAACGCCTACGTCACCCTGCCCGACGTGCAGGCGCCGGTCATGGTCGTCTACGGATCAGGCGACTGCGCGGCCTTCCCCAGCCACGCCCGCACCATGTACGACGCCGTCACGCACGACAGGCGTGAGCTGGTCGAGATCAAGGGCGCGGACCACTACTTCCAAGGTCGCCCCGATCTGGCCAGGATCATGTGCGACCACATTGCCGAGTGGAGCAAGTGATGGGCATCATCGACGTGGCCGTGGTCGGCGCCGGCCCGGTAGGGCTCACCGCCGCTCTCGCGCTGGCCAGACGGGGCGCGTCCGTCACCGTCTTGGAGGAGAGCGACCAGCTCAGCAAGGAGTGGCGGGCCTCGACCTTCCACCCGCCGACGATCGAGATCGCCCGTGACCTCGGCGTCGTCTCCACGATGCTGGAGGCCGGCATCGTCGCGCGGAAGTATCAGGTGCACGACCGCCGCGACGGGCTGATCGCCGAGTTCGACTTCGGCATGCTCGCCGGAGAGACCGCTTATCCCTTCAGGCTGCAGCTCGAACAGTACAAGTACACTCAAATCATCAAGGACGCGATCAACGAATCCGCCGCCCCGGTCGACGTACGGCTGGCCACGGGGGTGGTGGGAGTGAGCCAGAACGAGGACAGCGCGCTGCTGACCACCACCTCGGGAGAGCAGATCGCGGCCCGCTGGGTGCTCGCCGCCGACGGCGCGCGCAGCACCATCCGCAAGGCGCTCGGCAGCTCGTTCGAGGGGCTCACCTACGAGCATCGCTATCTCGTGCTGAGCATCGACTATCCGGTGGAGACGCTGCTGCCGGGGATCTGCGACGTCAACTACATCGCCGACCCCGTCGAGCACCTGCTGATCCTGCGGGTGCCGGACGTCTGGCGGATCGTCGTCTCGGTGCCGCCGCACGTCACCTCCGAAGAGGCCCTGTCCGACCAGTACGTCGCGGACCGGCTGCGCGGCGTCTTCGGCGACCACCCCGAGCTGCCGCTGCGCGAACGGAAGATCTACTCCGTGCACCAGCGGGTGGCCGACACCTTCCGCCGGGACCGGGTGCTGCTGCTCGGCGACGCCGCGCACGTCAACAGCCCGATGGGCGGCATGGGTCTCAACGGCGGCATCCACGACGCGTTCGACCTGTCCATCCAGCTCAGCGCGGTGCTCCGCGGCGAGGCCGGCACGGACGTGCTGGACGCCTGGGCGCACCGCAGGCGCAAGGCCGCGGTCGAGGCGGTGCAGGAGCTCACCCACCGCACCACCACCGCGATGGCGGAGCAGGACGAGTCGGAGCGGCGCAAGTTCCAGCTGCAGATGTCGGAGATCGTGGCGGATCCGCTGCGGGCCCACGACTGGATGATGGACGCCGCGATGATCTCCAACGTACGCGCCCACGACCTGCCGCCGCGGGCCGGATGACCGGCGTACCGAAGGAGATCTGATGGACTTCGAGCTGAGTGACGAACAGCGGGACATCCGCGACACCGTGCGTGCGTTCGTCACCAAGGAGATTCTTCCGCTGGAAGAGGACTTTCTCCGGCTGGTGCGTGAAGGCGGCGCGCGGCTGCCCCGGGACGAGGAGCGCCGGCTGCGCGCCAAGGCGCGCGCGTTCGGCTTCTGGGGGCTCAGCACGCCCGAGGAGTACGGCGGGATGGCGCTCCCCGCGGTCACCCAGTCGCTGATCAACGTCGAGCTGGCGAAGACCTGCGTGCCCTTCCGCTTCGGCGGCGAGGCCGACAACATCCTGTACGGCGCCGACGCGGCCCAGCAGGAGGAATACCTGAAGCCGACGATCGAGGGCGAGCGCCTCGGCTGCTTCGCGCTGACCGAGCCGGGCGCCGGGTCGGACGCCGGGGCGATCAGCACCTACGCGCGGCGGGACGGCGACGACTGGCTGATCAACGGCGAGAAGACCTTCATCAGCAACGGCGACGACGCCGACTACGCGATCGTCATCGCGCTGACCGACCGGGACAAGGGCGCCCGCCACGGGGCGACCGCGTTCCTCGTCGACCGGGAGGCCGGCTGGACCTCCTCGCGCATCAGCACGATGGGCAGCTGGCACCAGCCCGCCTCCCTCTCCTTCGACGACGTACGGGTGCCGGCCGGCAAGGTCCTCGGCGAGGTCGGCGGCGGGTTCGAGCTGGCCATGCGCTGGGTCGGCAAGGGCCGCTACGTGATCTCCGCGCAGTGCGTCGGCATCGCCGAGCGCTGCCTGAAGATGGCGGTGGACTACGCCGGCCTGCGCGAGACCTTCGGCCGCAAGATCGGCCAGAACCAGGCGATCCAGTGGATGATCGCCGACTCCGAGACCGAGCTCGAAGCGGCCCGCTGGCTCGCCCTGCGCGCCGCATGGGACGTCGACCGGGGAGCCGACGCCAGACACGCCTCGGCCATGGCGAAGCTCTTCTGCACCGGAATGGTGGGCCGTGTCGTGGATCGTGCGCTCCAGATACACGGCGGGATGGGTTACACCAAGGAGCTTCCCCTAGAGGGTTGGTATCGCGCCGTCCGTGCGATGCGCATCTTCGAAGGCACCGACGAGGTGCAGCGGCTCATTCTCTCGCGCGACCTGTTGCGCGGTCATACCCGAATCGGAGGCCACCTTGCCTGACTCGACGTTGCCCACAGTCCAGAAGATGAGCATCGCCGTAGCCCTGCGCGCCGCGGCGGAAGGCGCGGGCGACCGGCCCGCCATGATCCAGGGCGACCGGAAGGCCAGTTACGCCGAGCTGGACGCCCGCTCCTCGCGGCTCGCCGGGGTCCTGGCGGAGCGCGGGGTCGGCCCCGGCTCGGTGGTCGCGATCTCCCTGTACAACTCGTTCGCGTACCTGGAGATCATGTACGCGGTGTTCAAGCTGGGCGCGCAGCCGGTCAACATCAACTACCGCTACCTCGCCCCCGAGCTGCACTACGTGCTCAACTACACCGACGCGGCGGCGTTCGTCTATGACACCACCCTGGCCGCCCAGGTCCAGCAGATGGACGGCGAACTCCCCAAGCTGGGCCTGTTCCTGGAAGCCGGCGCGGCCGCCGAGCCGGTCGCGCCGGCGGTGTCCTTCGAGTGGGCGGCCGAGCACGGCCCGGTCCACGAGGAGGTCAACACCGACTCGCCGCACGGCCTCATCCTGCTCACCGGCGGCACGACCGGCCGGCCCAAGGGCGTCGTGTGGGACCGTGACGGCCTGCTCGGCATCATCTCGTCGGTCTTCCGCCAGCACGACCTCCCGGCGCCCGAGACACCGAGCGAGGTGCGGGCCGCCGTCCGTGAGCTGCACGAGAGGAACCTCACCCCCATCGTGCTGCCGATGTCGCCGCTCATCCACGGCACCGGCCTCATGCAGACGCTGCGCAGCCTGTACGGCGGCGGCACGATCTGCTTCTGCACCTCCAAGTCCCTCAACGCGGACGAGGTGTGGCAGACCGTCCAGCAGCACGCGGTCACCGACATGGTCATCGTCGGCGACGCGTTCGGCCGCCCCCTGGTGGACTCCCTGACCACCGCCAAGAGCGCAGGGCAGCCGTACGACATCAG
Source organism: Nonomuraea glycinis (assembly GCF_035920485.1). GTDB lineage: Bacteria > Actinomycetota > Actinomycetes > Streptosporangiales > Streptosporangiaceae > Nonomuraea > Nonomuraea glycinis. The sequence continues at coordinate 2,170,676 of NZ_CP109166.1, read as the reverse complement.
CAGCCTGAACCAGATGACCAGCTCCGGCGTCATCTGGAGCGCCGACGTCAAGCGCGAACTGCTGCGGCACGGCGACGGCCTGGCCCTGGTCGACAACATCTCGGCCTCCGAAGGCGGGCCGTTCGGGCTGGCCGTGGCGCGCACGGAGGCCGACGTGGCGGACGGGCGGTTCATGCTGGCCTCCGTCGCCCGCATCCTGGACGAGAACGACCAGGACATCAAGCCGGGCACCGGCCAGATCGGCATCCTGGCCAGCGCCGGGGCGCAGCCGGTCGGCTATCTCAAGGACCCGGAGCGGACGGCCAAGGTCTGGCGGGTCATCGACGGCGTCCGCTACTCGGCGCCGGGCGACCTCGCCTCGCTGGACGCGGACGGCAAGCTGATCCTGCTCGGCCGGGGCGACGGCGTGATCAACACCGGGGGCGAGAAGGTCTTCCCGGAAGAGGTCGAAGAGGCGCTGCTGACCCACCCGAAGATCACCGACGCGGTCATCGTCGGCGTGCCGGACCCGCGCTGGGGGCAGATCGTGGTCGCCGTCGTCGCCCCGGCGGACGCGCTCGCCGACGTCGAGGACGAGACGCTGAGCCGGCACGTGAGCGACAGGCTCGCCGGCTACAAGCGCCCGCGCCGGATCGTCCGGGTCGACTCGCTTCCCCGGAGCCCGGCAGGCAAGATCAACCGTGCGTCCGCCCGTGAGCTGGCGGTCAGCCAGGTGAAAGCAGAGGAGACAGCGTCGTGACCGGCATACCGTTCCCGATCGAGCAGGGCCATGTACGGGCCTTCGCCCGCGCCCTGGGTGAGGACGCGGACGTGATCGCGCCCACCTTCCCGATCGCCTTCGCCCAGTTCGACCCGGACTGGGGGCTGCGGATGCGCCCCGGTGTGCCGTGGAACGGCTCCGGCGCCGGGCCGGGCCAGTCGTCCGGCGGCGCCGGCGGGCTGCACGCCGAGCAGGAGTTCGAGTACTTCCGCCCGATCCGCGTCGGCGAGACGCTGACGGCCGTCAAGCGGGAGGGACGGACGTGGAGCAAGACCGGCGGGCGCGGCGTCCTCAACTTCGCCGAGCGGCACGTCGACTTCTTCGATGACGACAAGGAGCTGGTCGCCCGCTCGACCACGGTCTCGGTTACGGTCACCCCGAAGCCGAAGACCGACGACGACACCCCGGAGGCGGGCCGATGACCGTGGCAATCGACCAGCAAGTGCGCAAGGTCGTCGTGACAGACCTCAAACGCACGCAGATCGTGATGTACGCCGCCGCCGGTGGCGACTTCAACCCGCTGCACACCGACGAGCCGTTCGCCACCCAGATCGCCGGCAACCCGACCGTCATGGCGCACGGGATGCTCACCATGGGCCTGGCCGGCCGCGTGCTGACCGACTGGTTCGGGCACGAGAACATCCGGCGTTACCGCGCCCGGTTCAAGGCGCCCGTCTGGCCCGGCGACACCATCACCGCGACGGCGACCGTCACCGCGGTGGAGACGGTCGACGGGCAGCGGCGCGCCGAGCTCACCGTCTCGGCGGTGAACGCCTCGGGCGTGGAAGTGCTGTCCGGCAGCGCCACCGCGATCGTCGCCGACGAAAGTGCGGTGGCGTGATGGACACCGTCATGAACACCGTCATGAACGTCGCCGCGCTCGACGCGATCGACGTGCACACCCACGTGCAGATCTCCGTGCACGAGGCCCCCGAGTCGGGGGACAGCGACAAGTTCTCGGCGATGGCCGACTACTTCAAGGCCGGTGCGGTCCGGAAGTTCACCGTCCCCATGATCGCCGAGTACTACCGCGAGCGGAACATGGCGGCGATCGTCTTCGGCGTCGACGCGATGCACGTCAGCGGCCGGGAGCAGACCCCGACCAACGAGGAGATCGCGGAGCAGGCGGCCCTGCACAGCGACGTGCTCATCCCGTTCGCGAGCGTCGATCCGCATCGCGGCGCGGCGGGCGTGCGGGCGGCCCGGCGGCTGGTCGAGGAGTACGGCGTCCGCGGCTTCAAGTTCCATCCCACCTCGCAGGGGTTCTTCCCGAACGACCGGATGGCCTACCCGCTGTACGAGGTCATCGCCGAGCACGGGCTCACCGCGCTGTTCCACACCGGCCAGACCGGCGCGGGCGCGGGCACCCCGGGCGGCGGCGGGCTGCGGCTGAAGTACTCCAACCCGATGCACATCGACGACGTGGCCGTCGACTTCCCCGACCTGCAGATCATCCTCGCGCACCCGTCGTTCCCCTGGCAGGACGAGGCGCTCTCGGTCGCCATGCACAAGCCGAAGGTGTACATCGACCTGTCGGGGTGGTCGCCGAAGTACTTCCCGCCGCAGCTCGTGCAGTACGCGAACACGCTGCTCAAGGACAAGGTGCTCTTCGGCTCGGACTTCCCGATGATCACGCCGGAGCGGTGGCTGGCCGACTTCGCCAAGATCGCCATCCGGGACGAGGTCCGGCCGAAGATCCTCAAGGAGAACGCGGCCAAACTCTTCGGACTCACGTGACGGCACTCAGCAGGACAGCGCTCGGTTAAGACAGTGCTCGGTTAGGACAGTGCTCGGTTAAGGAGGTCGCGATGCATTACACCGGTCCCTTCGATCGGACGGTCGACGTGGTCGTGCTCGGTCTGGGCGACGCCGGTGCGGTCGCCGCGGTGACCGCGCACGACGAGGGCGCCGAGGTGCTCGTCATCGAGAAGCAGGCGGCCGGCGATCACCGGCCCAACAGCCGTTACGCCGCCGGCTTCTTCCTCGTGCCGCAGGACGTGGACGGCGCGGTGGAGTACCTCTCCGCGCTGTACGCGGTCAACGGCGAGCTGCCCCTGATCGAGCCCGACCTGATCCGCACCTGGGCGGAGGAGACGGCGGCCAACCCGGACTGGCTCGACCGGCACGGCGGCAAGTACCTCAAGCTGGACATCCGTGGCGAACACCCCTCCCTGCCCGGTCACGAGTCGATCAGGGTCTACAAGGCGCAGCCCACGAGCGGTCCCGAGGGCTACACCGGCTGCCCGATGCACGGCTTCCTGCGGAGCCTGGTCGCCGAGCGCGGCATCGAGATCCGGTACGGCACGGCGGCCAAGTGGCTGCTCACCGACTCGCGCGGCGCGGTCGTCGGGGTGCAGATCGAAGGCGCCGACGGGGTCGAGCGGATCGGCGCACGTCGCGGCGTCGTGCTCGCGGTCGGCGGCTTCGAGGCCAGCGAACGGCTGAAGACGCAGTACCTGCCGGTCACTCCGGTGCATTTCTACGGCACCGAGCACAACACCGGAGACGGCATCACCATGGCGGCCGAAATCGGCGCGGACCTGTGGCACATGAATGTCTGGCCGGGGCATTTCGTGGCGCGATTCCCCGAGGCCGGATACACCGGCGGAACGGGCATTGACCTGTGGGGATCAGGCCGGTTCGGACCGGCCGAGGGCGTGCGGCCGCCCGGGTCGATCTTCGTCGACGGGTCGGGCCGGCGATTCATCGGCGAGCCCGGCAAGCAGCACGCCGCCCATCTGTCGCTTTTGGCGATGGACGCCGATCAGCTCACTTACCCCCGGATTCCGACGTGGTGGATATTCGACCAGACCCGCTTCGACCGGGCGACGCTGGTCCCCACCTACTCGGGCCCCACCGGGCCGGTGCAGGACTACACCTGGAGCGAGGACAACGTGGCCGAACTGCGGCGCGGCTGGATCCAGTCGGCCGGCTCGATCCCCGAACTGGCCCGCGCCTGCGGACTCGACCCGGTCGCGCTGGAGCAGACGGTCGCCCGCTACAACGAGCACTGCGCGGCGGGCGTCGACGCCGACTTCGGCCGCGATCCCGGAACGCTGACCCCGCTCGGCGGTGACCGCTATTTCGCGGTTCCGCTATGGCCGGGGGGCTCGCATACCGTGGGAGGGCCGCGCCGTGACGCGAAAGCGCGGGTGGCCTCGATTCACGGCGGTTGGATAGACAATCTCTACTCCGCTGGTGAGCTAGGATCCTTGCACGGTCTGCTTTATCCGACAGGTGGCGGCAGTATCGCCGAATGTCTCGCGTTCGGCCGGATCGCCGGGCATAATGCCGCAGCCGACCAGACCGTCGGGAGTTGACTCTCATGCGACAAATGACATTGGGCCTCAGCAATATCGGCATCGTGCGCGTGGTGAAAACCGACAGCGGTAGGGATGGCTTGACGTGAGCACTGGTGATCGCGCCGGGGACGGCGGGAGTCAGGGCAACGGGTCCCAGACCTTGGATCGGGGCCTGAAACTGCTGGAGCTGCTCGCCGTGGAGGACCGCGACATGACCGTCGCGGAGCTGGCCACGTCGTTGGGCATGCACCGGCAGGCGGTCTATCGGCTGCTCACCACGCTGCGCAACCACCGCCTGGCCGCCGAGGGCAGCTCGGGCCGTTACCGGCTCGGCCTGGGCGTCATCCAGCTGGCCAGGCAGGCCAACCCGCAGTTGCGGCGCGCGGTCGTCCCCTACCTGCGGACGCTGGCCGAGGAGCTCGGCGTCACCACGCAGTGCGTCGTGTCGGAGGGGGCCGACGCCGTGGTGCTGGCGGTCGTCGAGCCGTCCGACGCGGTCTTCCACCTGTCCCAGCGCAGCGGCGCCCGGCATCCGCTCGACCAGGGAGCCAGCGGCCTGGCCATCATGCTGGCCCGGCCGCCCGAGGCCGACGACCCGCCCGGGGTCGTCGAGGCGCGCGAGCGCGGCTACGCGGTGTCGCGCGGCAACCTGACGCCGGGCGCGGTCGGCATCGCCGTGCCGCTCTACGACGGTGACGGACAGTCGCTCGAGGCGAGTCTCGGCATAGTGTCGATGGTCGACCTGGACGTCGAGCGCACCGCCAAACGCCTGCTCGCCACAGCGGAGCAGATCACCGCCCGGGAATAGCCGGTCAGAGCCACACCCGCACGGCGAGCAGCGCGACGAGGACGACGACGATCACCCCGCCGATGAGCACCTTCCCCAAGGTGGGGACCAGCGTCTGAGAGCCCAGCTGGTACGTCCGGCGACCGCTGCCGTCGTCGCCCGTGGCGGCGGTCACCCGGTCGAGGCCGGCCCGGACGCGATCGGCGATGGGCCGGCCGGTCAGGTTCAGGTCCCGCAGCATGCCGTTCGCCAGCGCGCGGAGCAGCGCCGCGTCCGTCCCCCGCCCGCTCTCGGCCACGATCGCGAGCTGGAACGGCGGGGGCGGATGGCCGATCTCCCGGAAGATCTCCTTGATGTCGGCCGAGGTGAGCTGCGCGCGATGGCCCAGCACGAGCACCTGCTGGTAGTAGCCGACGCTCTCCTCGGCGGAGCAGCTGGAGTCGATCGCCTCGATGAGATAGCGGTGCCGGGGCAGCGCACGGGTGATGGACTCCATGACCCGCGGATCGGCGACTTGGGCGCGTACCTTCGCCTCGGCCAGCACGATGTCCAGCACCTTGCGGTTGCGGGCCCGCACGGCGACGAGGAGCAGCTCGTCGGCCGACAGGCCGTCGAGGATGGGATCCAGCGCCTCGGCGCCGAGCAGGCTCGCGATGAGCAGTTGGCCCGAGAGGTCACCGCCGCTGGACAGGATCCGGGCCAGCGCGGCGCGCAACGGGCGTGCGAGCTGGGTTTTGTGCCGATCCGGCCCGCCCAGGTCGACCAGCATCTCCTCGACGTCGGCCGCGCGCATCGGCGACGGGTAGAGCAGCCGCAGCAGATACTCGAAGAAGTTCCGTACGTGCACCGAGCCGTCGAGCTGGGCGGGCGGGCGGATGGGGTTCTCCCTGACGAGCACGCGGTAGGTCTTACGGTCATGCTCGGTCACCTGATCGCCGGCCCGCTGGAGCAGCCGCGGGATGAGGGCGCGCAGCCGCGGCTCGTCGGACTGCGCGATGCTCTCCCGGCACTGGTGCAGCAACTGCTCCACCGAGGGCTCCGGCCGGGCCACGACGGAGTGCGGCTTGGTGGCGTCCCGGCCTCTGAGCAGGTCGATCGCGGCGGCGCAGTGGGATTCGTCGTCGAAGTCGCGCGGCTCGGTCAAGGTGGCGAACCACGCCATCAGCTCACGCAGGTCGTCGCCCTGGTAGCGGTTCAGCTCCTGCTCGTACAGCAGCGCCTGGCGAGGAAGGCCGGCCGGCGGGCAGCCCTCCCAGGGCAGCGCCCACGCGCCATGGGTGGGCGCCACCTCGGCGAAGGAGAGCCGGATCCGGTGCTGGGTGGCGCTGTTGGTCCAGGTGGAGACCGCCAGCATGTGGCGGAATCCGTACGGAAGGAGCGCCGCCACGGCGTCCAGGAAGTCGAGCCGCTGATCCACGGAGAGCTGGGCGGTCTGCACCACGCAGACGGGCCGCCCGGTGAGCAGGAGCCCGGCCGCCCGGCGGGCCGTGGCGTTCACCGCGTCGGCGAGCCGGTGCGCGTCGTAGGCCGGGAGGGAGAGCTCGAAGGGGGCGTCGCCGGCGAAGTGCTCCTTCACCAGCGCGTCGTGCAACGCCCGGTACGACACCCTGGAGGCGGCGTCCGCCCAGCGGACGCAGACGTAGTACGTCATCGCGTACGGGCGGTGGAAGCCGTCCTGGGAGTCCGGCTCCTTCTGCAGGGACAGGCCGAGCCAGAGCTCACCGGTGGTGAAGTAGCTGGTCGCGACCCGGGGCAGGGCACTGGGCTCCATGGTGCCGGAGGTGAACGCCTTGAGCCACATCCTGAAGTCTCGCCTGGTGATCGCCCCCGCGCTGCAGTCGATCACCTCGTAGTCGTCCAGGCTGGCCGGCTGCTTGCCGAGGGTCGCCCAGTGGGCGGTCAGCCGTACCATCAGCCGCTCCTCATCGTCCCGGGGCGGAGCATGCGGCCGAGCCAGAGCACCGGCTCCATGACGTTGATCGGGCGGATGTCGCCCCGGATCGTCAGCTTGCCGTTCGGGTTGTGGATGACGTTGAGGAAGTCGTCGGGGTCGAAGCGGCCGCGCTCGTCGATGTACATGCCGACCGCCGAGGTCACGAAGTATCTGATGCGGTCGGCGTGGAAGTTCGCCTCGATCAGGTCGAGGATCATCTCCGCGTTGTAGTCCCAGGCCTCCCGGCACAGCAGTCGGAAGAAGTCGCGGACCCGCTCCTCGGGCACGTGCGGGATCCGCAGCGCGTCGCCGGGATGGCGCTCGGTGAACCCGCCGTTCACCGCCCTGCCCAGCACGTTCGGGTCGTCGTACTTCGTGATGCAGACCGCGATGTAGTGGGGGAGCTTGCCGTCCGGGTACTCGTCGCCGGTGAGCAGTTGCCCGGCGATCTCCTGCAGCGCGGCGTCCAGGTGCCGGAAAGCGCCGCCGACGCGGCTCTCCTTGTCCGGGTCGAACATGTAGATCAGCCCGCGACTCCTGACGAGGCTGTCGACCAGGGTCTTCTTGTCGATGTTCGACTCGGGCTCGGCGTACAGGTCGCCGCGTACGTCCAGGAAGTCGAGCTTGATCTTGGGCGCCTTTCCCCGGCGCGCCTTCCACGGCCACCATCTCCGCCGCGCCTCCGGCGGCCCGATGATCAGCCAGGTGTAGCGGGTGAGCGCCTCGGTCGGCACCGGGAACGTGCGCTCCTGCAGCAGCGTCCTGCGCAGTTTGATGAGCTCCGTCCGGGAGACCGCGTTCTCCCCGATGAGCTTCCAGCCGGTGCTCCTGGCCTTGAGCAGCGCGATGCTCAGGGCGGCGAGGAAGGCGGTCTTGCCGCTTCCCGGCCCGCCCCACATCGCGATGTCGGGCTCGGCGACGTGCTCCGGTTCGCCGGAGGTGGGGTCAGGGTCGGTCACCGAAGTCCTCATTCTGGGAGACGAAGGGGAGAACGAGCGCGGCGGAGGACGGCAGCACCAGGCCGAGCCGGATCGTGAGCTCGTCCACGTTCACCGCGTCCACCTGGCACAGCGCGGCCGAGCCGAGCCGGTGCCACGGGGAGGAGGGGGAGGTGGGCAGGGTGTCGCAGATGACCGCGCTTCTCAGGTCGTGGCGCTGTTCGAGCTCACGCAGCAGGTCCGGCCAGTCGTAGCGGGCGGGGCACGGGGGCACCCGGTCGAGGCCGGAGCGGGCGGGGTGCGGCGGCCGCGCCCCGATGGTGAGCAGCGCCGTCCGTGTGTCGGCCGGCTGCGGGAGGAGCCGGGTGCTGGTCTCCGCGAGCACGTCCTCAAGCTGGGCGGCGTTCGGGTAGGTGGGTTCGGTGGGTTCGAGCGACTCCAGGGCGATCCGGGCCCGCGCCGGGGAGGCGGACCAGACGGCGACGTTCGGCAGGGCGTGGTTGGGATGCTTGATCCCGAAGACGTGGGTGCCGTAGCCGACAATGGACACCTGCGGTCGCGGGTCGTGACAGCGCTCGTCGAGGACGTCGAGGAGGCAGCCGGCCCAGTGGCAGCGCGCCTCCAACTCCGCCGCGGTGCCTGCCGTCTCGATGGCGCACACCAGGTGCGCGGGCCCGGCCGGGGGCCGCAGCCGAGCCGGCACCGTGGCCGTCACCTCCGCCCACGGCCGGGTGTCCGGCTGGAGGCCGGGGATGCCGGGGAAGCGGACGACGCCGGGCCGCTCCAGCACCGCCCGCAGCGAGTGCCGTCCGGGTGCCAGCGGCGCGTGGTCGACCGACAGCAGCCCCGAAGGCTGGAGCGGCCCGGTCCAGGCGGACACCGCGAGCAGCATGCCGCCCGCGTCGGTGCAGGTCACGGTCACCTGGGCGGTCGTTCCTGGCTTCGCGCCGGGATCGAAGAGATGCCGCCCCACCAGTTCGAGCCGGCCGTCCTTGGCACGTTCCCTGGCCACGATCAGGTCGTACGCCTGCCGCAGCGGTGAGTCGGCGATCAGGTCACGCAGCAGTCCCTCGACCGGGGTCCCCGGCGCCTCGACGACCTGGGCCGACGGCCGCCACTGGGTCAGCGCGCGCAGGCACGCCTCCTGCTCGGCCCCGCCGGCGCCCAGGAGCACCACGAACGGGTCCGCCTCCTCGGCGGGGACCAGCTCGCGGGCGAGGCCGCGTACCGCGTCGAGGATCTGTTCGCCGGAGGCGGTCAGGGTGGGCCACTTGGCGGCGGCCCTGCGCGTGAGGTAGGGGGTGCCGAGGTCGTCGACGCGGATTTCGAAGATCCGTAACCCGGCGGCGTCGATCTCCGCGACGACCAGCCGTTCCCCGAAGGAAGCGATCAGCTCGGCGAGCACGTTACTCAAAGGTTTCCTCACCCGCTTCAATGTCCGAATGTTCTTATGCTGATTAAAGCTATTAAGTCCGTTTTGCGATGGTTTATGGTTTTATATTAAAGTGGTTTGCCGACTGTTTAGGGTAGTGAGTAGATTGCCCGCAGAGTAGTGGATATAACAAACTTTCCGGAGTGACGAATGGTCGGTAGATGGTTGATCCTTTTGTCGGGGGCCCGGCCGGAGGTGCTGGACAGTTGCACGGGGGAGCGGGCCAGGTTTCACGGCCTGGGCGGCGCCATTCTCACCACCTCCTCCATCGCCGCCGTCTCCATGACGTTCGCGCTCGCCTCGGCGCTCAAGCTGTTCCCGCCGCTCGCCGTCCTGGTCGGCGGGGTCTGGGGCGTGGCGATCCTCAGCCTGGACCGCTGGCTGGTCACGTCCCTGCCGGTGGAGGGCGGCCGGCGGTTCGGGTTCGCCCTGCCCCGCCTGCTTCTCGCGTTACTGCTCGGGGCCGTCATCTCCACGCCGCTGATGCTGCAGATCTTCAAACCGGAGATCGACGCCGAGATCGTGGACATCCAGCAGGAGCGGGTCGACGCGTTCGCCCGCGCGCAGCAGAGTGGTGAGACCGGTCAGCGAATAGCCGATCTGGAGAAGTCCGCGGCGAATCTGGAAGCGGTGATAGCGTCGCGCGGCGAAATCGCCCTCGACCCGGCGGCCGACCCCCGGATCCAGGAGCTGAATAATTCTCGCAAGCAGGCGGTGCGGCAACGGGACGCGTTCTACCAGGAGTGGCAGTGCCAGTTGTACGTCGGGCCGCCCAAATGCGCCAAAAAAGGTAATGGCCCGCTGGCGAAAAAGGCGGAGGACGCGTACAACAATGCCAGTCGTCAGGTGCGGGACATCGACCGGCAGATCCAGCAGCGCAGGAGACAACTCGGCGACGTCCAGGACGCCGGCAAGCAGAGCAGGCTGGCCCAGGCCCAGGGCGGGCTGCCCGTCGTCAAGGCGGAGCTGGACAGCTTGACCAGGCAGCAGGCCAGGCTCAGGGACGCCTTCGCCAACGAGAACGGCGGCTCCGACGGCCTGCTGCTGCGCCTGGAGTCGCTCGGCAGAGTGTCCCAGGACAACCCGACGCTCAACTCGGCGCGGATCCTGCTGTTCCTGTTCATCCTGCTCATCGAGTGCCTGCCGATGGTCGTCAAGCTGATGCAGCGGCCCGGGAGCTACGACCGGATCCTGATCGAACTGGAGAAGCAGGAGGTCAATTCGGCCGTCGACCAGATCCACGACGCCGAGCGACGGCCGGGCCTGCGCGACGCTCCGACCAGGCAGTTCATCGCCGACGAGCCCCGTACCGAAATCTTCGAGAACACCGGCGGGCCGGCCGAGCCTCCGCCGGAGGAGCCGTACGAGAGCAGGAGCTTCGAGGACGAGGCGCTGCGCGACCTGCACGACAACCGGGCCACCCGGCCCGGTCCTGGCGACTCGGCGCGGTACGCGCACGCGGGGCTGAACGATGATTGGTGAGCGCGTCGCCGGCAGGTTCGTCATCGAGGCGCCGCTGGGCAGCGGCGGCATGGGCCGGGTCTGGCGCGGCCGGGACCGCAAACTCGGCCGGGTGGTGGCGCTCAAACAGGTGCGCGCGGACGTCGGCCGGCTGCCCGAGCTCCGCGCGCGGGCCGACCAGGAGGCGCGGGCGCTGGCCCGGATCGACCATCCGGGCATCGTCCGGGTGCACGACGTGCTCGACGCCCCGGACGGGCCGTGGATCGTGATGGACTACGTACGGGGCGCCGTGCTCGGGCGGTTGATCGCCGGCGGCCCCCTGCCGGAGCCCGCCGTGGCCCGGATCGGCGCGCAGGTGCTCGACGCGCTCATCGCCGCGCACGCGGTGGGGGTGCTCCACCGCGACGTGAAACCGGACAACATCCTGATCACCTCCTCGGGCGGGGTCGTTCTGGTGGACTTCGGGATCGCCGCCATCGAGGGCAACGAGCGCATCACCACGCTCGGCCAGGTGATCGGCACCTCGACGTACATGGCTCCCGAGCGGCTGCGGGGCGCCCCGGCGGGCGAGGCGGCCGACCTGTGGTCGCTCGGCGCCACGCTCTACACGGCGGTGGAGGGGCGGACACCGTTCGACCGGAGCACCGACGTGGCCACTCGATACGCCATCCTCGACCTGCCCCCCGACCCGATGACCCGATCGCACCGCCTCAGCCCGCCGATCCTCGGCCTCCTCACCAAGGACCCGGCCACCCGCATGACGGCCGCCGAGCTCGCGCGACGCCTGGAGCCCCTCGCCGGACGCACGCGGCGCCTGGAACACCTCACCGGGCGCGCGCAACCGCCACCACGCCCTCCCGCCGCGAAACCCACACCCCCACGGGAGACCGGCCCACCCTCGCCGGAGACCGGCGCGGCACCGCCACGCGTGCGCCGGACCTTCGCCACCGCGAACGCCGCAGACCGGGGCTCGATGGTCCTCGCGCTGCCCCCCGGTGACGCGGCGGCGCTTCTGGCCCAGCGGTCGCGGCTGTTCACGACGGCCGCGGTGGAGGAGATGTGCCGCCGCCCGGCGGCCTGCGCCAAGCTCCTGCAGATGCTCCTCCCGGACCGCGCGGGCCGACTGCTGGACCAGGTACGCGAACCCGACCTGGCGGCGGCCGTCGTGCTGGCGATGGACCCCCACCACCGAGGCCGGGTACTCGCCCACATGCACGACCGGCACTCGGCGGCGGCCGTCAGAGCGATGGCGACGACCGCCCTCCACCAGACCGGCCGCGCCCTCGCCACAATGCCCGAAGCCCCAGCCGCCCGCCTCCTGACCCGCCTCCCACCCCCCACGATCGCCGACCTGCTCAGACACTGCCCGCCCGCCACCCGCGACCGCCTGCTGTCCCAGCTACCGCCCACGACGAGAGAGGAGGTCGAGCGGAGACTCGCATGACGCCGCGGTCACCGTTCAGGTGGTCATCACGGCGCGTCTGACGGTTTCGCGGAGGAAGGTGCGGCGTCGGTCGTGCAGGTCCTGGGGTTCGTCGGCGGTTGCGGTGTAGACGTTGCTGACGGGGGACCAGGTCATGGACATGGCGATGACCAGGGCCATCACGTCGAAGGGGTCGCCCGGGATCACCAGGCCGGCGGCCTGGGCGTCGGCGATGGCGTGGAGTTTGTGGTCGTTGAGGTGGTCGGCCTCGGCGACGAGGTGGCCGGTCGGGCGTCGCTCCAGGCGGGCCCAGGTGGCCAGCCGGATGAGGTCGGGGCGGCGGAGGTATTCGTCGTAGAGGCGTACGGCCCAGTCCGACAGGTCGGTGGCGTCGATCGGGACGACGTTGACGATCCGCTCCAGTGAGGCGAAGAAGATGGCGTCGAACAGCCCTTCCTTGCTGCCGAAGTAGGCGTACAGCTGCGCCTTGTTGGTGCGGGCGGCGGCGACGATCCGCTCGATGCGCGCCCCGGCGATCCCGTGCTCGGCGAACTCCTGGGTCGCCACGTCGAGGATGCGACCGCGGGTCGCGGCGCCGCGCGGGGTCAGGGGCTGGGCGTCCATGCCGGCCAGCCTACCCAAACAGAACAGTTGGTCTGTTTGGCTGCTACGGTGAAACAGACCAACTGTTCTGTCTATAAAAAGGAGCCGGCATGAGGACCACAGTGGGATGGGGCGCGGACGACCCGGCGACGGCGCTGCGGCGGACGCCTGTCGAACGGCGTGACCTGCGCCCCGACGACCTAGCCGTACGGGTGGACTACTGCGGTGTCTGCCACAGCGACCTGCACGCCGTCCAGGCCCATGACGGCGGGACGACCCTGGTGCCGGGCCACGAGTTCACCGGCGTGGTGACCGAGGTCGGGCCCGAGGTCACCCGGTTCGCGGTCGGCGACCCGGTCGGGGTCGGCAACATCGTCGACTCCTGCGGCGAGTGCGCCATGTGCCGGGCCGACCAGGAGAACTTCTGCCACACGTTCCCGACCCTGACCTACGGCGGCACCGACCGCCACGACGGATCGGCCACCCTGGGCGGCTACTCCCGCGAGTACGTCGTCCGCGACCGCTTCGCCTACCTCCTGCCCGCCGGGCTCGACCCCGCTGCCGCGGCGCCCCTGCTCTGCGCCGGGATCACCGTCTGGGAGCCGCTGCGCGCCCTCGGCGTGGGACCGGGCAGCCGGGTCGCCGTGGCGGGACTGGGCGGTCTCGGCCATCTCGCGGTCAGGTTCGCCGTGGCGCTCGGCGCCGACACCACGGTCATCAGTCGATCGGCGGGCAAGGCCGACGACGCCCGCCGGCTCGGCGCCCATGACCTCGTCGACTCCACGGACCCGGATCGGCTGGCCGCCGCCCGGGACCGGTTCGACGTCGTCATCGACACCATCTCCGCACCCCACGACCTCGGCCCGTACCTGCGGCTCGTCGCCATGGACGGGACGCTCAGCCAGGTCGGCCACCTCGGCCCGGTCACCGTCGAGACGATGGATCTGCTCGTCGGCCGTAAGAGACTCAGCTCCGCGGGCAGCGGCGGCCGGGCCGCGACCGCCGCCATGCTGAACTTCTGCGCCGAGCACGGCGTCACCGCCGACATCGAGCTGCTCCCCTCGGCGCGGGTGAACGAAGCCTTCGACCGCCTCCGGCGCAACGACGTCCGCTACCGTTTCGTCCTCGACCTGTCCGATCTGTCGTGAGCGGCTATTCCGCGCGCAGCCGGGCGGCGTCCTGGCCGGGCGGTGCCCCGAACAGGCGGCGGTATTCGCGGTTGAACTGCGACGGGCTGTCGTAGCCGACCAGATGGGCGACGCCCACGACATCGCCCGCACGGGCCACCAGCAACGAGCGGGCTTCCTGGAGGCGGATGCGCTTCTGGTACTGCAGCGGGCTCAGGGTCGTGATGGCGCGGAAGTGCCGGTGGAACGCGGACGCGCTCATCCCGGCCAGCCGGGCGAGCTCGGCGATTCGGATGGGCTCGGCGTAGTTGTCACGAATCCACTGGATCGCCCGGCTGACCTGGGACAGGTTGCTGTCGGCCAGGCCGATCTGGCGGATCATGGCGCCGTGCGGGCCGGTGAGCAGCCGCCAGAGGATCTCCCGCTCGATCAGCGGGGCGAGCACCGGCGCGTCCTCGGAGTGGTCCAGCAGCCGCAGCATCCGGCCCGCGGCGTCCAGCAGGTCGGCGTCGACCCGGCCGGTCGCGATCGCGGGCGGCCCGTCCGGCGTGCCGGACCAGTGTCCGGCCGGGACCTCCAGCAGCAGCGGGGCGATGGCGGCCGGGCGCAGCACCAGCGCCATGGCCAGCGAGGGGGCTGTCGGGCCGATGTCCAGGAAGTGCCCGGTGACGGGCAGGTTCGCGGTGACGACCAGGCAGTCCCCGGCCCGGTACTCGAAGACCTGGTCGTCGAGCAGGATGCGCTTCCCGCCCTGGAACATGACGACCAGCAGCGGCTCGGTCAGCGAATGCTCCGGTGTCACCGTGTCGATGCTGGAGACCGTCAGCCCGGCGATCGGCGTCGTGTAGTCCGGCCGGGCATGGGCCGCGACGATGTCACGGCACTCGTTCACCAAATCGGGGATAGTGCGCACACCTCACGAAACCATCACCGAACCGCGCCGGGCAACCTGATCACTCCAATACGCGATCGAGCCGGATCGGCAGCCTTCGCTGCCGCTTCCCGGTGGCGTGCCAGACCGCGTTCGCGATCGCGGCCGCGGTGCCGACGTTCCCGATCTCACCGGCGCCCTTGATCCCGAACGGAATCCCGGGCTCATAATCCGGTACGAAGTCCGCCTCGATGTCGGGCACGTCGGCGTGCGCGGCGATGTGGTAGCCGGCGAAGTCCGCGTTCACGTGCCGGCCCGAGACCTGGTCGCGCACGCCCTCCTCGTGCAGCGCCATGGACAGCCCGCCGATCATCCCGCCGATGACCTGGCTGCGCGCCGTCAGCGGATTGACCACCTGGCCCACCGCGAACATCCCGAGCAGCCGCCGCACCCGCACCTCGCCGGTCGCCGGATCGACGGTCACCTCGGTGAACACCGCGCTGTAGGCGTGCCGTTCCATGGACGGCAGATCGTTGAGCAACTGGGTGGTGTCGACGGTGACGGTCACGCGTCGCGACGGATCGCGCGGCCGGTCCCGCAGCTGCGCGGCGGCCTCGGTGATCGCCCAGGTCCAGGAGGTCGTACCCCTGGAGCCGCCCGCGCTCCAGGCGGGGCCGAGCTCGCTGTCGGAGATGCGCAGCCGCACCCGCTCGGTGTCGATCGCCAGCGCGTCGGCCGCGATCGCGGTCAGCGCGGTGCGCGCGCCCGTGCCGAGGTCGGTGGCGGCGATGACCACGGTGAAGGTCCCGTCCACCTCGGCGGTGATCGACGCCACCGAGGGGAACGCCCCGACGCTGAAGGACGTGGCGGCCAGCCCGGTGCCGACGAGCAGGCGTCCTTCCCGCCGGGTCCGCGGCCGGTGATCACGCGTCGCCCAGCCGAACCTCTCCGCGCCCGTACGCAGGCACGCGACCAGGTTGCGGCTGCTGAACGGCAGGCCGGACACCGGGCCGACGGCGGGCTCGTTGCGCAGCCGGAGTTCGAGCGGGTCCAGGCCCAGCCGCTCCGCCAGCTCGTCCATGGCGGACTCGAGGGCGAACGACCCGGGCGCGGCGCCGGGGCCGCGCATCGAGTACGGCGGCAGGATGTCGAGGGGGACCGCGGTGTTCCGGGTGCGGATCGCGGGGGCCGCGTAGAGCGTCTTGGTGGGCTCGGTGCAGCCCTCGATGTACTCCGCGAGCGGGGAGAGCTCGAACGCGGGCTCGTGCTGGATCGCCCGCAGGCGGCCGTCCGCGTCGGCGCCGAGCCGGATCGGCTGCTCGGTCGCCGGCCGCATCGCGGTCATCAGGAACACCTGGTCGCGGGTCAGCGTGACGCGCACGGGCCGCCGGAACAGCGTCGCGCCCATCGTGGCCAGCACCAGCTGCGGCCCGCACAGGCCCTTGGAGCCGAAACCGCCGCCGACGTGCTCGGTGCGGACCCGTACCTGCGCGAAACCCAGCGAGAACAGCGTGGCCAGGACGGTGGCGATGAAGAACGGTCCCTGGTTGGAGTCGATGGCCTGCAGCCGCTCACCCTCCCACCACGCGGTCGCCGAGTGCGGCTCCATGGCGCTGCAGTGCTCCTCGGGCGTGTGGTAGCGCTCGTCGACCACCACCGCGGACGCGGCCAGCTCCGCCTCCAGGTCGCCGATGTCCTCCGGCCCGTCGAAGAGCGTCGCCGCCGGCCGGGCGTTCGGATGATCGGCGGTGAAGCCGGTGTCGTGCGGCTCCTGGTCGTAGGTCACCGGCAGCGCGTCGGCCGCCGCTTTGGCCTGCTCCAGAGTCTCCGCCACGACGAGCGCGACGGCCCGGCCGGCGAACGGGATCACGTCGTCCTGCAGCAGCTGCAGCCCGCCGTCGGGGCCGAAGAAGTGCCCTGCCTCCGGGTTGAGCCGGGGCGCGTTGCGGTAGTCGATCACGCCGAGCACACCGGGCATGTCCTTGACGGCCGCGACGTCGATGTCGCGGATGCGCCCGCGCGCCACCGTGGACACCACGACCGAGCCGAAGGCCAGGTCCCGCATCGGCTTGTCGGCGGCGTACCGGGCGCGGCCGGTGACCTTGGCCTGCCCCTCGATCCGGGGTCGCGCGACCCCGACGCTGTTGACCGCGTTCATGGGTGGATCTCCTCTCCTGCGCTCCGCCGGATCACGCCTGGTCCCGATCGGCGAGTTCGGTCAGGACGGCCACGATCAGGTTGCGCGCCAGCGTCACCTTGTAGCCGTTGCCGGGCAGTGGCTCGGCCGCCGACAGCTCCGCGTCGGCGGCGGCCCGGAACCGGTCGGCGGTGGCGGGCCCCTCCCGCAGGACGGCCTCGGCGCGCCGGGCGCGCCACGGCCGCGACGCGACCCCGCCGAGCGCGATCCGCGCCGATCCGGTGTGTACGTCCAGGTCGGCCGCGATGGACACGGTGGCGAAGGCGTACGACGCCCGCTCGCGAACCTTCCGGTACCGCGAGCGCGGGGAGACCGCGGACCCGGGGAGGGCGATCGCGGTGATCAGCGCCCCGGGCGGCAGCGCCGTCTCCCGGTCCGGCGTGTCGCCGACCGGCGGGTAGAACTCCGACAGCGGCAGCTCGCCGGGGCCGTCGAGCGTCTCGTAGTGCACGACCGCGTCGAACGCGGCCATCGCCACCGCCATGTCCGAGGCGTGGGTGGCCGCGCAGTGCCGCGACCAGCCGAGGACGGCGTGGTTGTGGTGCTCCCCGGCGATGGCGGCGCACCCGCTGCCGGGAACTCGCTTGTTGCACGCCTGCGACGGGTCGGCGAAGTAGCCGCACCGGGTCCGTTGCAGCAGGTTGCCGCCCACCGTGGCCATGTTGCGCAGCTGGCCCGACGCGCCCGCCAGGATCGCCTCACTCAACGCCGGATAACGCCGGCGCACCTCCGGATGGGCCGCCGCGTCGCTGTTGGTCGTCGTCGCGCCGATGACCAGCCCGCCGTCCGCCGCCTCACGCACCCCGTCGAGCGGCAGGAACCGTACGTCCACCAGCCGTGCGGGCGCCTCCACCCCGGTCTTCATCAGGTCGACGAGGTTCGTGCCGCCGCCGAGATAACGGGCGCCGTCGCCCGCGGCCACCAGGGCGAGCGCGTCCCGTACCGCTGTCGCGCGCCGATAGGCGAACTCCTTCACTTCGCCACCTCCTCGCGAGCGGCCGACAGGACCGCGCGCACGATCGACGGGTACGCGCCGCAGCGGCACAGGTTGCCGCTCATCCGCTCGCGCACCTCCGCCGCGTCCAGCTCCGGCGCCGGGGCGTCGGGGGAGACGTCGGCGGTGACGGCGCTCGGCCAGCCCGCCGCGTGCTCGGCCAGCATCCCGACGGCCGAGCAGAGCTGCCCGGACGTGCAGTAACCGCACTGGAAGCCATCGAGCCGGACGAACTCCCGCTGGATCGGCCGCAGCTCATCGTCACCGGCGAGGCCCTCGATGGTGGTGATCTCCGCGCCCTCGGCGGCGACCGCCAGGGTCAGGCAGGACACCACCCGCCTGCCGTCGCACAGCACGGTGCAGGCCCCGCACTGCCCACGGTCGCACCCCTTCTTCGAGCCGGTGTGGCCGATCCCCTCCCGCAACGCGTCGAGCAGCGTCGTGCGGTTGTCGACCAGCAGCCGGTGCGTCACGTCGTTGACGCGGAGCGCGATCTCGGCATGGGTGTCATCGGTCAATGTCTCGCCTTTCTCACCACGCGACGGACCCGCGTGTGTACGGCCGGACGGCAGGGGGGCTTTGACAAGCCATGTAAGCAGTCCGACAAAGGAGAGAGTGAGCCCAAAACTCGCGGACTCTTGCCCGATCCTGCTCGGGTCAGGACGTACGCCTCTTCAGTACGCCGACTCCGCCGGTCCGGGCGCCCGGACCGGGCTCAGGCGGTCCGGGTGCTCGCGTCACGGGCGCCCGGACCGGTCTCAGGCGAGCTGGGCGGCCGTCGTGCGCGCCGCCATCCGCCGCTCGAACCAGAGCGAGGTGAACGGCGGCACCGCGCACGCCAGGCCCAGCACCACCGTGCCGCGGCTCCAGCCCGCCTCCCGCGCGGCGAGCACCACGCCCAGCCCGTACAGCACGAACAGGGCTCCGTGGAGCGGCCCGAAGATCTTCACCCCGAGTTCGCTGGTCTCGGTGATGTACTTGAAGAACATCCCGACCAGCAGCCCTGCCCACGAGCACGCCTCGGCCACCGCCACGACCCGAAACCAGCGCAGCATGCTCCACCCTTTCACCCGAATATCGGGCAAACTCTACAGGCTGTAGAGGAAGGTCCCGGATGAGGGCCGGAGGTCAGCTCGTCCGGCAGGAGACCGATGGCCAGGTCCAGGTGCCGTTGTGCTTGATGGTGAGGCCGAAGGTGTTGCCGTTGCCGTTCGGGCGCATCGTCATCACCGTGGCGCTGGGCCAGGACGGGGTGCCGTTCCAGGTGGCGATGACCTGCTGCGGCGAGGTCAGGGTGACGGTGACGATCCAGGCGTTCGTCCCCGACACGGTGACCGACAGGTTGAAACGGTCGCTCCACTGCTGGCCCTGGGAGATGGTGGCGGTGCAGGTGCCGCCGCCGGGCGGGTCGGTGGGGTCGGCGCCGCCGTCGGGAGCGACGGCCCTGCCGGTGGCCGGGGAGATCATCCCGGCGCACAGGTTACGGCTACGCAGGTTCGCGGCGATCTGCGGGATGGCGTTCAGCGTCGTGGCGTACTGGTCGTGCATGAGGATGACCTGGCCGTTCTGCAGGCGGCCGGCCGCCTGGACGATCTGGGCGGTGCCGGCGCCGTTCCAGTCCTGCGAGTCGACGTCCCAGAGGACCTCCGTGAGGCCGAGCTGCTGCTCCACGGACCTCAAGGTCGCGTTGGTCTCGCCGTACGGCGGCCGGAACAGTCGTGGCGCGGTGCCTGTGGCCTGCTGGATGGTCTGCTGGGTGCGCTGCAGCTCCGACGACATCTGGGCGCTGCTGAGCTGGGTGAGGTGCGGGTGGGACCAGCTGTGGTTCCCGATCCACATGCCCGCGTCGCGCTGTGCCCGGACGAGGGACTGGTTGTTCTGGGCGTTCTGGCCGGTGTTGAACATCGTGGCCCGCAGGCCGTTCGAGGTCAGCGCGTTGAGCAGGTTGGCGGTGTTGCCGCCGTTGGGCCCGTCGTCGAACGTCAGCCCGACATAGCCGGCGCCGCAGTCGGCGGCCTGGGAGCGGCTCATGGCCACGGCCGAGGTGGCGGCCAGGCAGACGGCGAGGATCGCGGCCAGGAGGGCGGCGGTGAGTGCGGAAGTGCGGTTCCGATCGATCATGCTGATCCCTTGATCGTTGAGGGGTGACTTCGCCTGCGGTCATTGTGCGGACCACCCCGAAACCCGTCAACGAAGCCCAGAAATATTTCGACATCCGCAGCAGCTCACCTGCCTTTGAAGTGGTGCTATGCCGTCCGAAATATTTCGAGTCCAAGAAACTTTCAGACCGGTACGGTGCTATGCCCCGCGGGCTACTGACCACCTCGTGCCACCGGCCGGCGGTGGCACGAGGTGTCGCCGTCATCGCGAGTCGGGGCACCCGCGTACGGCGTAGGCGAGGAACTGGGTCACTTCGCGGTCGTCGAAGTTGTCGTCGGAGCCGATGACGAGCGTGCATTCACCGGTGCGGAGCCGGGGGCCCCAGGCGAGGCTCTCCAGGTTCTGCGTGGGGGTGTGCCGTTCGCTCAGGTCGAGTACGAGCCGCTTCCTGACCGCCTGGTACGGCCGGCCGGACGACAGGCTTTCCCTGTTCAGCACGTTCGTGGCCGATCGCAGGTCGATCTCGTACAGCTTGACCCGGTAGTTCACGCCCTCGATCCAGGAACGTTCCAGGGCGAGGTAGCGGGAGTCGTCGATGGCCAGGATCTCCGAGACCCCGGTGTCGGTGTGGCCGGTCGGCGGGACGGGGGCGGCGGGCAGGGGATCGATCGGGTACGCGTACTGGCCGCGGACCCGGCCGTCGCGGGACCAGACGGTGATGCGGGCGGGGGCGCCACGGTCGACCGTGGGCGGTTGGCCGTCCTCGAAGCGGGGGCCTTCGACGACGGCGGTGATGGATCGCCGGGTGAGGGTGACGCCCTCGAAGCCGAAGTTGCGGCGCGGTCCCTTGGCGGTGTCGGTCAGCCGGAGGTTGCGGGGGATCGGCAACTCGCCGAGGTGACGCCCGTTCGTGGTGGTCCAGCGGACGAACAGGTCGGAGACCGGGATGTCGGGATTCCTGTCGTCGGGGCGGTCGCCCTCGTGCGCCCACAGGAGCCTGCGGCTCCAGGGGTCGTACCGGATGCTCTCGGGGTCGGCCGACTCGGGCTTCCCGTACGCGGGGTAGGGGGTGCCGTCGGCGCGCCGGAGCGTGGTGACCCCCTCGACGCGGACGCCGGTGAACGCGCCGGATCGGTTGAAGTCGAGGCGTCCGGTGTAGAAGCGGGCGGGCTGGTAGCGCCAGCGGTCATCGGAGATGAAGTACCAGGTGCCGGTGCGCGGGTCCCGGTCGATGCCGGACAGGCCGCCGAGGGTGGTTCCGTCGACCTGCGTCTTGTGCGGGAGTCGTTGCTCGCCGAGGAACCGGGTGATGCGCAGACCGGGCACCCCCGGATCCGCGGCGGCCGCACTTCCGCCTATTCCGCCGATTCCGACCACGGTGACGAAAGCGACGGCGATTCTGCCAAATTTTCGCGGAATGTGCATACGAATCTCCTGTTCCCCTGAATGGCTTGCCGGGAATATGAGATCGCGTATTCGTGCGATTGTCACGCTGAATGGAAGTGGCGCTTTTAATGGGCCGGAGAATTTCCTGATATACCCGTTCTAAGTGCTCCACGCCCAGCGGACGCCCGCACGGACGCCCGCGCAGGTGCCCGGAAAATCGTTCGCTTCTCCCTGCCCCGCTGCGGCAACATGGCAGCGGCGATGTCGGCATTCGGGAGGGCGGACAGGCTATGCACGCACGACAAAAGGAAGCCGACGACGGTTCATCCGTCCGAAAGTCGGCCGTTATCCTGGCGCTGCGCTACTACTGTGGCGAGTTGCTTCGCCAGCGATGGGTCGCGGCGCCCGCGATGATACTGCCGGCGATGGGGAACATCTCCCTGTTCTATCTGGCGCCGCTGATGGTGGCCGGGCTGGTGGGGCGACTGGCCGAGGGCGGGGACGCCCCCATGGCCGCGCTCCTGCCCTACGTGCTCGGCTTCGGCGCGCTGCTGCTGCTCGGCGAGGTGCTGTGGCGGGTGGGACTGCACTTCCTCAACCGTACGGACGCACGGGGCATCGAACGGCTCGGCGTGGTGGGCATGGACGCGTTGCTGACGAAGGACGCCGCGTTCTTCCATGACAACTTCGCCGGTTCGCTGACCAAACGGGTGCTGGGGTTCTCCTCCAGGTTCGAGGACTTCGTCGACACGCTCACCTTCTCGATCATGGCCAAGGTGGTGCCGCTGATCTTCGCTTCGGTGGTGCTGTGGCAGTACCACCCGCTGCTGGTCGTCGTGCTCGTGGGCCTCATCATGCTCACCGGACTCCTCATCGCGCCGCTCGTTCGCCGTCGCCAAGCGCTGGTCGACAAGCGTGAGGCCGCCAAGGTGCTGGTGTCGGGCCACGTCGCCGACGTGCTGACCAACATGGAGACGGTCCGCGCCTTCGCCGCCGAGGATCGCGAGGCCGCCGAGCATCGGACCAGGGTCGCCGAGCAGCGCAGGCTGTCGCTGCGTTCCTGGGACTACGGCAACCTCCGGGTGGACACCGTCGTGGCCCCGTTCTCGGTCCTCACCAGCACCGTGGGCCTCCTCCTCGCGGTGGGGCTGCGTGGCGGTCTGGGCGTGGAGGCCATCGTGGTGACGTTCACCTACTACGCCAACGCGATCAACATCATGTTCGAGTTCAACCAGGTGTACCGGCGCATCGAGACCGTGCTCACCGAGGCCGCCCAGTTCACCGAACTGCTCCTCGTGCCGCCCACCGTGGTGGATCCGGCCGAGCCGCAGCCGCTGCGCCCCGCCGACGCGGGCATCCGCTTCGAGCGGGTGAGATTCGCGCACGACCAGGGCGCGGCACTGTTCGAGGACCTGGACCTGGACATCCCCAGCGGCACCAAGATCGGGCTGGTCGGCCAGTCCGGCGGCGGCAAGACCACGCTCACCCGGCTGTTGCTGCGCCTGATGGACATCGACGGCGGCCGGATCCTGATCGGCGGCCAGGACATCACCCGCATGCGCCAAGCCGACCTGCGGAGTCTCGTCGCCTATGTCCCCCAGGAACCGGCCATGTTCCACCGGTCGGTGCGGGACAACATCGCCTTCGCCCGGCCGGGCGCCACCGAGGCCGAGATCCTCCGGGCCGCGCGGGCGGCGCATGTCACGGAGTTCGTCGAATCGCTGCCGCACGGATTCGACACCCTGGTCGGCGAGCGTGGCATCAAGCTCTCCGGCGGCCAGCGGCAACGCCTCGCCCTCGCGCGGGCCATCATCCGCGACGCGCCGATCCTGCTGCTGGACGAGGCGACCAGCGCGCTGGACTCCGAGAGCGAGATCCTGGTCCAGGAAGCCCTGTGGCAGCTGATGCGGGACCGTACCGCGCTGGTGGTCGCGCACCGGCTGAGCACCGTCGTCCGCATGGACCGGCTGGTCGTGCTCAACCGGGGACGCATCGTGGAGCAGGGCACGCACAGCGACCTGATGCAGGCCGACGGCCCCTACGCCCGGCTCTGGCGGCACCAGTCGGGTGGCTTCCTGGTCGACGATGACGACACCTCGGACGTGCTCCAGCACTGACTTCGGGACGAACCTGCGACCTCGCTCGGACGCGACTCGGACACGGGGCCGTGATCGTCGGGGCATGAACGTTGTCGAGCGGAGCGGCGTGGCACGCGGTGCCGGGCCCAGGGTGCACCTGGCCGCGTTGGACGGGCTGCGCGGGGTGGCGATCCTCGGCGTCCTGCTGTTCCACACCGGCCACCTGTCCGGCGGGTTCCTCGGGGTGGACCTGTTCTTCGCCCTGTCCGGCTACCTGATCACCGATCTGCTGCTGCGGGAGATCGCCGCGACCGGCGCCGTGTCGCTGGTCGCCTTCTGGGGCCGGCGGATCCGCCGGCTGCTCCCAGCGTTGGTGATCATGCTGGTGGTCGTCACGCTGCTGGTCCGGCTGGTGGGGCCGCCGGACCTGGTGCGTACGACGCTGTCGGACGGCCCGTGGGTGCAGGTCAACCTGATCAACTGGCACCTGCTCGCCGAGTCGGCCGGCTACTGGGACCGGTTCGGTGCGGACCGGGTGTTCGGGCACCTGTGGAGCATCGCCGTCGAGGAGCAGTTCTACCTGGTGTGGCCGGTGCTGGTGCTGGTCGTCGCCCGGTGGGGGCGGCGGGTGGCGGGCCGGGTGGCGCTGGTCGCGATCCTGGTCTCGGCCGTCTCGCTGATCCTCATGGTCACGCTGGCCGACCCGGCGGACCCGACCCGCGTCTACACCGGCACCGACACGCGGGCGTTCTCACTGCTGCTGGGCGCCGCGATCGCCACCCGGCCGCTCCGCGACGCACTGGCCCGTACGTTCGCCACCCGACCGCTCCGCGACGCACTGGCCCGTACGTTCGCCACCCGACCGCTCCGCGACGCACTGGCCCGTACGGTCGGCGAGCGGGCAGGTGGCGGGCCGGCGTCGGTCGCGGTCGGCGGGCGGGCGGGTGGGGCGGCGGGGTTGGTCGTGGTCGGGATGGGGGTGGCGTGGGCGCTCGTGGACGGGGTGGACTCGGCGTGGTTGTTCACCGGTGGGCTCTTCCTGCACTCGCTGGCCGGCGCGCTGCTGGTCGGCCTGTGCGTGCAGGCGCCGCACACGGTGGTCGCCAGAGCCCTCGCCTGGCAGCCGCTGCGCCGGCTCGGCCTGATCTCCTACAGCGTGTACCTGTGGCACTGGCCGATCCTCGTCCTGCTCTCCCCCGAGCGGACGGGCCTCGACGGGTGGGCGCGTTCGCTGGCGGTGTACGCCGCGTCGATCGGCCTGGCCACGCTGTCGAAGTGGCTGGTCGAGGACCCGATCCGGTTCCGTGCCCGGTGGGCCAGGGGGCGGGGCGGGCTGGTGGCGTTCGTCGCGGTCATGGCCGGGCTGGCCGTGCTGTGGCTCGCCGTGCCCGGGCCGGCATCGGTGACCATCGACGTCACCCGGCTGGGCTGATCATTCGATCAGCGGGCAGGTCCGCAGCTTGGCCGACTCCGGCGTGGCCAAGGTGAAGCCCAGCCGCACCTTGGTGGTCCGCGAACCGCCGCTCTGCACCCACACGCCCAACGCCGTGCACACGATCTGGTCGATGCCCAGCGGGGTCACCTCGTAGGCCGCCAACGGCAGCCGCAGGTCTATCAGGTCGGGCGTGGTCTCCACGAAGACCCTGGTCACGCCTTCCGTCGTGGTGATCTGGGTGCGCAGATCCTCCCCGGGGCCGGTCAGCAGCCAGGCCAGCGCCTCGGCGATCGTGCCCAGGTGATCGGTCCGCCGGAGCTGCGGCCGCAGCCGGTCGTCCGCGTCGACGAAGTACAGCGTCGCCCCGGACGCCACGCCCGTGGGGGCCTGACCCGCGTCGATGACCTCCGAGGGCTGGATGCCGCAGCCCGCCACCATCACGGCCAGCGCCGTCAACCAGATTCGCCGCATCCGTCCTCCAGGGTTCGTGGCAGTCGCAGGACGAAGCGCGCTCCGGCGCCGGGAGCGTTGCCGGCGGTGAGGTCGCCGCCGTGCAGGCGGGCGTTCTCCAGCGCGATCGCCAGCCCGAGTCCGCTGCCAGGGGTCCGGGTCCGGGCCGCGTCGTGCTTGTAGAAGCGGTCGAACACCTGGGGCAGCGCGGTCTCGGCCAGGCCGGGCCCGTGGTCGGTCACCACGATCCACACCTGGTCCCGGTCGGCCGAGACGTGCACGCGCACCGGGGGGTCGCCGTGTCGCAGGGCGTTGCCGACCAGGTTGGCCACGATGACGTCGAGTCTGCGCCGGTCCAGCCGCAGCCAGATCTCCTGCTGGACCACCAGGTCGACCTGCTCCGTCCAGCCCCGCGCCCGCAGGCAGTTCCACACGGCGGCGGCCAGGTCGACCTCCTCCGCGACCAGGCGGACGGTGCCGGCGTCGAAGCGGGACACCTCCAGCAGGTCCTCCACGAGCCGGACCATCCGGTGGATCTCGGTGATCGCCAGGTCCGCGGACTCCCGCGCGTCCGCCTCCATGCCGTCGGTCATGGTGCCCAGCACCTCCACCACCGCGGTCAGCGTGCTCAACGGGGTGCGCAGTTCGTGCGAGGCATCGGCGGCGAACCTTCTGGCATCGGCCCGCAGGCGCTCCTGCGTGGCCATCGACGACTGCACCGATTCGGCCATCTGGTTGATCGTGACGGTCAGGTCGGCCAGCTCGTCCGCACCCCGGGGCGGCGACCTCGCGTCCAGGTCGCCGGCGGCCAGCCGGCGCGCGGTGTCGCGGAGCCTGCGGACCGGGCGCAGCACACTGCCCGCGGCCAGCACGGCCAGCAGCACCGCCAGCGGCAGCGCCAGCGCGGCCGTGCCGACCGCGGATCGGGTGAGGTCGTCGATCTGCCGCTGTACGCCGGTGAGGTCGCGCACCGCGTACACCTCGATGCCGGACGGGGTGCGCTCGCCGTTCAGCGCGGTGATCGTGACGGGCGTGCCGATGAGCAGCCACGGCCGGTGATCGGCGGTGATCCGCTGCACGACGAGCCGGTTCTCGGTCCGTACGGCGGCGCGCAGCGCGTCGGTGACCAAGCCGGTGGCGGCCCCCTTCGCGGACCGGAGATCGCGATAGGTCACCGCCGTGTCCGGCCCGACGGCAGCGCGCAGCCGATCGAGTGCCGCCTGGTCCGGCGGGTAGGTGAGCTGGGGAGTGATCGCGCTGATCTGGTCGGAGAGGGTGTCGGTGAGCCCTTCCTGAGTCACGGTGACCAGCGCGGTGCTCGCCGACCCGGCGCTCGACCAGGCCGCCGCTGCCGCGCCGAGCAGGGTCACCAGCACGAACGCGACCAGCAGCCGGGGGCGAAGCCCGCGCGGCCACAGCCGCCAGGTCACAATGGCCCGAACCGATAACCGAACCCGCGCACCGTCTGCACATACTCCGGAGCCGCCGGGTTGGTCTCGATCTTCGCCCGCAGCCGCTGCACACAGTTGTCGACCAGCCGGGAGTCCCCGAGGTAGTCGTGCTCCCACACCTCCTCCAGCAGCTGCTGCCGGCTGAACACCCGCTCGGGGGTGCGGGACAGGGTCAGCAGCAGCCGCAGCTCGGTGGGGGTCAGCGTCACCGGCTCGCCCTGGCGTGACACCGTCAGCGCCACGGTGTCGATGCGCAGGTCGCGATGGAGTCGTACCCCGTCGGGCGGGCCGGGACTGCGGCGCAGGACCGCGCGGATCCGCGCGTCGAGCACCGCGGGCTGCGCCGGTTTGATGACGTAGTCGTCGGCGCCCGCTTCCAGGCCGCCCACGACGTCGAATTCGTCACCGCGCGCGGTCAGCATGATCACCGGAATCTCGCCGATCGACCGGACCCGGCGGCACACCTCGTATCCGTCCATGCCGGGCAGCATCAGGTCGAGCACCACCAGGTCCGGCAGGGACGCCTGCAGCTCCCGCAGGCCGTCCTCGCCGGTCTCGGCCGTGCGGACGTCATGACCGTGCCTGCGTAACGCGAGCTGGAGCCCACGTCGTACCAGCGGATCGTCTTCGATGAGCAGAATTGCCACCACATGTCCAGTATGGAGAACCTGGGGCGGCCTGACCGGGGGTGATGGTCGTTGCGACACACCTGGGACACGGCGGCGGAGATCCTGGGACATGCCGGCGGCACGGTTGAGGCCATGACCAAGACCTCAGGGACCAAGACCTCAGGGACCAAGACCGCAAGGATCAAGGCGTCGAGTCTCGTACCCGGCCTGCTCGGGCTGCTTCTGCTGACCGGCGCGTGCGCCGCTCAGCCCGCCGCGACCGCCGGCGCCGAGTCCGCCGCGACGGCCGCGTCGGGCGGCCAGGGGCTGTCCAAGGTGCTGTTCATCGGCGACTCGATCGCCGTGGGCGAGGCGGTGCCGCTGACCGAGGCCTTCGCCGCCGGTGACGTCCGCTTCCAGTCGCTGGCCTCCGAGGGCGGCGGGAACGTCGTCGGACCGTTCTCCGACAAGAACTGGCAGAAGCTGCCCAAGGAGATCGCCGCCGCCGAGCCCTCCGTGGTCATCTACCAGATCACCACCTTCGACTGGGGCAGCGGCAAGGAGCAGCAGGCCGCCTACCGCAAGCTGCTGAGCACGGTCACCGGCGCCGGCGCGAAGCTGGTCTTCGTCACCATGCCGCCGATCAAGCCCGACGACTTCTACCGGCCGCACATGGCCGAACTGGAGCGAGCCCCCGCCGCCGCCCGCGCCGTGGCGAAGGCCTCCTCGGGGCAGGCCACCGTGCTCGACGCCGGTGCGGTGTGGGGCAGCGCCTACCAGCGGAACAGGGACGGCAAGCCCGACCGCAGCACCGACGGCATCCACTCCTGCCCGCAGGGCGCCGCCCGCTTCACCGTCTGGCTGCTCGACGAGCTGGCCGAGCGGTTCCCCGGCTTCACCCCCGCCGACCCGAAAGTCTGGGCCAACACCGGCTGGGCCGACGACAAGCACTTCAAAGGCTGCTGATCCCTGGTGACCGCTCAGCCCGGAATCCGGAACGGCAGGAAGCACACCACCGCGTCCGTGTGGTCGCGGAGGGCGGCGGCCAGGAGCAGGTCCCGCTGCGTGTGCAGGAGCCGGTAGCGGGGATGGGGCGGCTGGATGCCGGGGATGACCGCGGCGATCCACCTGCCGTCCGCCTCCTGGCGCCGGACGAACTCGACGATCGGGCGGACCACCGTGTGGCTGGGACCGTCCAGCACCTTCAGCCGGACCTCCGGCGTCCACCGCTCCCACTCGGCGCGCAGGCCGGCGAGCTCGTCGGGGGCGTCGGACACGATCACGGCGACGACCTCCCCGCCGATGGCCAGCGCCGCGCTGATCGCCCGTTCGGACAGGGCGCTGATCGCGGTGGCCGGGCTGAGCGGCACGATGACCAGCCGCGCGGCCGGATCGGGGCTGCGCGGCGTGGGCTGGCGCCGCCCCAGCCCGAGCGCGCCGCCGACCTTGGCGTAGTAACCCTCCACCCAGCGGAACAGCAGGATCAGCAGGGGGATCGCGACGAGGATCACCCACGCGCCCTCGGTGAACTTCGTGGTGAGCAGCACCAGCGTGGCCACGGTGGTGGCCACCGCGCCGACGCCGTTCAGCAGCGCCTTGCCGGCCCATCCCGGCGGGCGCAGGCGCGCCCAGTGCCGGACGAGCCCGGTCTGGGCGATGGTGAACCCGGTGAACACCCCGATGGCGAACAGCGGGATCAGCCGGTGGGTCTGCGCGTCGACCGCGATGAGGAGCATGGCGGCCAGGACGGCCACCGCGACGACGCCGTAGCGGTGGACGGGCCGTTCGGAGCGCAGCGCGAACAGGTGCGGCAGCCGGTGGTCCTTGGCCAGCAGGGCCATCAGGACCGGCAGGCCGCCGAAGCTGGTGTTCGCGGCCAGCCCGAGCGCGAAGGTGACGATGATGTTGACCGCGTAATAGAGCCAGCCCGTGCCGTAGGCGCCCGCGGTGAGCTGGGCGAGGATGGTGACGTCCCCTCGGGGGATCACGTCGTCGCGCCGGATGAGCAGGGCTATCCCCACCAGCATCGACCCCAGCAGCACGCCCAGCATCAGCTCGGTCCGCTGGGCCCGGCGGACCCTCGGCTCGCGGAACATCGGCACGCCGTTGGCGATGGCCTCCACCCCGGTCAGCGCCGAGCAGCCGGAGGAGAACGCCTTGAGGATCAGCAGGACGCTGAGCGCCTCGTAGCCGGGCAGCGGCATGGCCGTCCCGACCACGGCCGCCGGATGGCCCCGGGCCAGCCCGACGACGACGATGCCGACGATGCTCACGATGAACAGCAGGGTCGGCAGCGCCAGCACCCGCGCGCTGTCGGCGATGCCGTACAGATTGAGCGCGGTGAGCACGGCCAGTCCCACCAGGCAGGTGCCGAGCAGGTGCGGGCCGAGGGCGGGAAAGGCGGAGGCCAGGCTCGCCGCGCCCGCGGCGAGGCTGACCGCCACGGTGAGCACGTAGTCCACGATGAGCGCGGCGGCGGCCAGGAGGCTGATCCCCGGGCCGAGGCTCTGCTGGGCCACGGCGTAGGAGCCGCCGCCGTCCGGATAGGCGGCGATCACCTGGCGGTAGGAGATCACCAGCAGGATGAGCAGCGCGGCGATCGCGAGCGTGATCGGCAGGGTGTGGCCGACGGCGGCGCTCCCGGCGGCGACCAGGACGAGGGCGATCGCCTCGGGCCCGTAGGCGACGGAGCTGAGCGCGTCGAGGGACAGCGCGACCAGTCCTTGCAGGCTGGTCAGGTGGTGCTTGTCGCCCTCGCCGTGCCGCAGCTGGATCTTCGGCGCCCGCCGGCCGGACAGGGGGCCGCCCGTGGTGGCGACCGCGCGGTCCGCCCGGAGAGGGTCCGGATCACCCCTCCGCAAAGGTCTGATCCGATCCGTGCGTCATGCGGAAGAGCTTGCCGGTGGGCCGGAGGGACAAACGCGAAGCTTCTCAGCTTTGCCCATCATTAACGCGGTGGGACGCGTGGCTCCCCCGGGCCGGACCGCGCGAGCCTGCCGACGCTCGCCCGGGACGCCGAGCGCAACCGCTACTGACGACCCGGCCGAAGCCGGGCTCAGCTCGGCTCGGTGGTCTGCTCCCACATCGACTTGATCTCGGCGAACCCCTGTTCCATGATCCCCACCATGGCCTTGCGGGCCCGCTCGCCGTCCCGCCGCTGGATCGCCTGGGCCACGTCGGTGTGCAGCTGTAATGCCTGCTCGTCCGGGTAGTGCGGCATCAGGTGGTAGTGGTGCCGGCCGGCCAGCACCTCGGCGACGATCACGTGCAGCTTGGCGAACATCTCGTTGCCGGAGGCGGCCAGCATCCGCCGGTGAAACTCGATGTCCAGGGTGAGGAAGCGCGCCTCGTCGCCGACCTTCCCGGCGGCCCACATCTTGGCCGCTATCCCGACCAGCTCGCTCGCCTCGTCGTCGCTGATCCGCTCGGCGGCCAGCCAGGCGGCGTGCGGCTCGATCGCGGTCCGCAGCTCGGTGATCGAGCGCATCTGCGCCATCCGCCCGTCCGAGGCGAGCCGCCAGCGGATCACCTGCGGATCGAAGACACTCCACACCTCGGCGGGCTGGATCATGATCCCGACCCGGCGCCGGGTCTCGATGAGCCCCATGGAGGCGAGCACCCGCAGCACCTCGCGGATCACCGAGCGGGAGACCTGATAGCGGTCGACCAGGTCGTCGATGCTCAGGACGGCGGCAGCGGCCAGCTCGCCGCTGCAGATGGCGGTGCCGAGGTGGTCGAGAACCCGCGCGTGCAGCCCAGTCTCGACAGGGGCGTGCTGGGAGGGCGCGGCCCCTGGGGAGGACTGACTCACGGTAAAGAGCATATCAGTGTGACCTCTACCTTGAACAAGTCCGCTTTTTTGCTCTAGCATCCACACATTAAGCAGATGTTAAGAGAGCGTGGCGCTCTTCCGGGGGGCGGCGGCCATGACATAGAGGAGAGATGACGTGCGACGTCAATCGATAATCGGTGCGTCTCTGGCGGTGGCAGTCGCCATGAGCCTGTCCGCCTGTGGCGGTGACAGCGGTGGCGAGTCCAATACGGTCCGGGTCACCCTGGCCAACCACGTGTGGACGGAGAACGTCAAGCAGGCCCTGCCCGCGTTCGAGAAGGAGACCGGGCTCAAGGTCGAGATCACCCAGCTCGGCGAGGACCAGCTCTCCGACCAGTACAACGTCAAGCTCAACGCCGGCTCGTCCGACATCGACGTGATGATGTACCGCCCCTTGCAGGAGGGGAAGCTCTTCGCCAAGAACAAGTACCTGACGGACCTGACCGACCAGGTGGCGGCCAACAAGGACTGGGACTTCAGTGACTTCCAGTCCGGCCCGGCGGAGGCCACCACGTACGAGGGCAAGCCCGTCGGTGTCCCGATCATCACCGAGCAGGAGGTCCTCTACTACCGCAAGGACCTGCTCGAGAAGGCCGGCCTGAGCGGCCCGCCGAAGACCCTCGACGAGCTGAAGGCCGCCGCCACCAAGATCAAGGAAGCCGAGCCGGGCGTCGCCGGCTTCGTCGCCCGCACCGGCAAGTCGGCCGCGGTCACCCAGTTCTCCAGCTTCCTCTACAGCTTCGGCGGCGACTTCGTCGACAGCGCCGGCAAGGCCACGGTCAACAGCGACGCGGCCAAGCAGGCGTACGCCTACTACGGCGGGCTGATCAAGGACACCGGCCCGGCGAACGTCAGCACCGACATGGGCTGGCCCGAGGCGATGGCCATCTTCACCCAGGGCCAGGCCGCCTTCTACACCGAGGCCAACTCGCTCTACAAGAACGCCACCGACCCCGCCAAGTCCAAGGTCTCCGACCAGGTCGGCTTCGCGCCGTTCCCGGCGGGCCCCGCCGGGTCGAAGCCGTACAGCATCCCGTCATGGGCGCTGGGGATCAACGACAACTCGGAGAACAAGGCCAACGCCTGGAAGTTCATCGAGTGGGCCACCGGCAAGGACCAGACGCTCGCCCAGCAGAAGTCCGGCGTGCCGGGCGCCCGCAGCTCCGTCTGGGCCAACCCGGAGGGCACCTCGACCTTCCCGAAGGACATGGTGGCGGCTATCGAGGCCAGCACCCAGGGCGGCGTGGGGCATGACCGGCCGGTCGTGGTGAAGGTTCCCGAGTCCCGCGAGATCGTCGGCCAGCCGATCGTGGACGCGATCACCGGCAAGGACGCCGCGGCCTCCGCCGACACGGCCAACACCGCTTTCCAGAAGTTCCTGGACGACGAGGCCAAGTAGGCGGCGCACGCGGGTGGCGCGGCGGGAGCCCACCACCCGCGTACCCCCGCAGGCTCGCCCACCCCTGGAGAACGTCATGGCAACGATCACCCCCACCAAGGCGCCGCGCGACGCCTCCCTTGCGACACCCGGCTGGGTGCGCTGGGCCAACGACCACCGCAAATGGCTGCTCGCCGCGCCGGCGATGATCTTCGTCGCCGCGCTCATCGTGATCCCCCTCGTCTGGACCGGCTACCTGAGCCTGACCGACACCGAAGGATCCGTCCGCGCGGACAGCGAGTTCGTGGGCATCCAGAACTACCTCGACGTCCTGTCGGACTTCGACCGGTTCTGGCCCGCCGTCGGGCGGACCGCCGCGTTCACCATCGTCGCGCTGCTGTTCGAAGTGGTCCTCGGGATGGCGATCGCGCTGCTGCTCTGGCGGCCGTTCAAAGGGCAGAAGTGGGTCCGGGTCGCCATCCTGATGCCGCTCGTCGCCACCCCGGTCGCGGTCGGCATGATGTGGCGGCTCATCTTCGACCCGAACATCGGCCTGGCCAACCAGGCCCTCGGCTGGGTCGGCATCGCGCCGCAGCCGTGGCTGTCCGGCCAGTACACCGCCCTGCCGACCACGATCTTCATCGACGTGTGGCAGTGGACGCCGATGGTGGTGCTGATCCTGCTCGCCGGGCTCACCTCGCTGTCGGACGAGCCACAGGAGGCGGCGCGGATCGACGGCGCCAGCACCTGGCAGCGCTTCCGGCACGTCACCCTGCCGCTGCTGATGCCCACGGTGATCGTGGCCGTCCTGCTGCGCGGCATCGACGCCCTGAAGACCTTCGACATCCTGTACGCCACCAAGGGGCGCGGCGGCGGCTCGTTCCACGAGGTCGAGACCCTCAACGTGTACGCCTACGGCCTCAGCTTCGACTACAACGAGTACGGCGTCTCCTCCACCGTCCTCATCCTCTTCTTCCTGATCATCATCGGGTCGATGTGGGCCCTGACCGCCCGGCGCAAGGAGGCAAAGCGATGAAGCCCCGTCGCGCGTACCAGGTGTTCCGCGTCGCGGCGCTCACCTTCGTGGTGCTCTCGCTGCTCGCGCCCCTGATCTGGATGATCAGCGCGTCGTTCAAGACCAACGTCGACATCTACGACACGAGCAAGGCGCTGGTCTTCTCGCCCACCGCGGACAACTACTTCAAGGTGCTCCAGCAGGCGAACTACGTCCAGTTCATCGTCAACAGCCTGTGGGTGGCGTTCGCCGCCACCGTGGCGTCGCTGATCCTCGGCGTGCCGGCGGCTTACTCGATGAGCCGGTTCAACATGAAGAAGTCCGCGCTGGTGGTGCTGATGGCCCGGGTCATTCCCGGCGTCTCGCTGCTGGTGCCGTGGTATTACGTCTTCGCCAACCTGAAGATGGTCGGCGGCTCCGGGGTGCTGATCCTCAGCCACATGTTCGTCTCGCTGCCGCTGGTGGTCTACATCATGATGGGCTACTTCGACAGCGTGCCGGCGGAGCTGGAGGAGGCGGCGCTGGTCGACGGGATGACCCACCTCGGCGCGTTCCGCCGCATCATGCTGCCGCTGTCCGTGCCGGGCATCGCCACCGCGGGCATCCTGTCGGTCATCTTCTCCTGGAACAACTTCATGTTCGCCCTGGTGCTCTCCGACGCCGACACCAAGACCCTGCCCGTGGCGATCTTCGACTTCGTCGGCTACGCCAGCATCGACTGGGGCGGCCTGATGGCGGCGGCCACCGTGGTCACCGTACCGATCATGCTGATCGCCCTGTTCGTGCAGAAGTACGTGGTCTCCGGTCTCACCGCCGGCGCGACCAAGGGCTGAGAACCGTAAGAAAGGCACCTGCGTGCAGATCATCGCGGCGGACGTCATCGTCACCAGCCCCGACCGTAACTTCGTCACCCTCAAGATCACGACGGAGGAGGGGATCACCGGGCTGGGGGACGCCACCCTCAACGGGCGGGAGCTGTCGGTCGCGTCCTACCTGGCCGACCACGTGGTCCCCCTGCTGATCGGGCGGGACGCGCACCGCATCGAGGACACCTGGCAGTTCCTCTACCGCTCGGCCTACTGGCGGCGCGGGCCCGTCACCATGGCCGCCATCGCGGCCGTGGACGTGGCGCTGTGGGACATCAAGGCCAAGGCCGCCGGACTGCCGCTCTACCAGCTGCTCGGCGGCGCCTCCCGCAGCGGGATCATGGCGTACGGGCACGCCTCGGGCCGGGACCTGCCGGAGCTGTTCGACTCGATCCGCAAGCACCTGGCGCTGGGATACCGGTCGATCCGGGTGCAGACCTCCGTGCCGGGCATCAACGCCGTGTACGGCGTGGCCGCGCAGCCCGGCGTCGACGGCAAACGGTACGACTACGAGCCGGCCCAGCGCACCGCGCTGCCCGCCGAAGAGGACTGGGACACCCGCGCCTACCTGCGTCACCTGCCCGGCGTCTTCGAGGCGGTGCGCAACGAGTTCGGGCCCGAGCTGCCGCTGCTGCACGACGGGCACCATCGGATGACCCCGATCCAGGCGGCCAAGCTGGGCAAGGCGCTGGAGCCGTACGACCTGTTCTGGCTGGAGGACTGCACGCCGGCGGAGAACCAGGAGGCGCTGCGGCTGGTCCGTCAGCACACCACCACGCCGCTGGCCATCGGCGAGGTCTTCAACACCGTGTGGGACTACCAGACCTTGATCCGCGAGCAGCTCATCGACTACGTCCGGTCCGCGGTCACCCACACCGGGGGGATCACGGCCATGCGGAAGCTGCTCGACTACGCCGCTCAATACCAGATCAAGTCCGGCATCCACGGGCCTACGGACATCTCGCCGGTCGGGATGGCCGCCGCGCTGCACCTGGACCTGGCGATCCACAACTTCGGCATCCAGGAGTACATGCAGCACGGCCCGGCGACCGACGAGGTGTTCCAGCAGTCGTTCAGCTTCGAGGACGGCTACCTGCACCCGGGTGAGCGGCCGGGGCTCGGGGTGGAGCTCGACGAGGAGGCGGCGGCGCGGTTCCCGTACCAGCCCGCGTACCTGCCGTTCAACCGCCTCAAGGACGGCACCGTCCACGACTGGTGAGGCCGGCCGCGCGAGTGGTAAGGCCGCCCGCGTGAGCGGCCGGTGAGGCGCCGCTCGTGCGAGCGGACGTGCGAGCGGTCGTGGGCGAGCGTTATGTCCGGGTGAGCACCCAGGCGACGTCCCGGAGCAGGGCGTGTCGCCAGCTTGCCCGGTCATGGTCGGCGGCCGAGCGGGAGACCCGCACGGTCGCGCCGGCCCGCTCGGTCAGGGTCTCGACCAGCGCACAGTGCGGCAGCATCCGCGTCTCGTGTTCGCCCACGTCGAAGGCGACCCGCAGCCCGGACAGGTCGGGGCGCTCGTGCAGGCGCGCGGCGATGACGCCGCCGACCGGGCCGCCCATGGGGTCCGCCCGGTGCGCGGCGTCGGGCGTCCACCAGAACGACCCCGACTGGCAGGCGATGCCGGAGACGAGGCCCGGTAACTCCAGCGCCGCGTACATGGCGCTCAGCCCGCCGAGGCTCTGCCCGGCCACCACCAGCCGGTCCGGGTCGGCGGGCACGCCGCTCCCGGCCACCAGCGGCAGCAACTCGTCCCGGATCGCCTCCCACAGCTCGGCCCGGCACCCGAACTCCGCCTCCCTGTCCTGGGCGGGCAGGAAGACGAGCGTGACGGGAGGCAGGTCGCCCTGTGCGACGGCCGAGTCGAACGCGGTCATGGCCGGATGCAGGTAGAGCCAGTCGTCGCCGTCGAGCAGCAGGACGACCGGCCCGCCGCCGCCCGCCGGGTGCACCCGCACGGTACGCCGGCCGAGCCGCCCGGCCCAGCGCAGGCGGGTGGCCGGGAGGGGCAGGACGTCGTCGGCGCCGAGGTCGGGCCAGTGCGGCTGGGCGGGGCAGTCCGGGGTCGCGGCGATCGAGCGGTCACCGCCCGCGCCGGCCGGGTTGAGCGGGTCGGCGTACGCCGACCCGCCGTCCGTGCGGAACCGGTA
The DNA here is from genome assembly GCF_035920485.1 of Nonomuraea glycinis. Lineage (GTDB taxonomy): Bacteria > Actinomycetota > Actinomycetes > Streptosporangiales > Streptosporangiaceae > Nonomuraea > Nonomuraea glycinis. The sequence continues at coordinate 2,134,102 of NZ_CP109166.1, read as the reverse complement.
GGTCACCCGCAGCCGCGCGGGCATGGCCACCTCGGCGTACCAGCAGTCCGTGTCCGCCCACCGACGCAGCGGCACCGGCTCCGACCAGCTCTCGAAGTCGACGCTCGCCGGGGACCCGCGCCACAGGAACAACGTCACCCAGCCGGAGCCCGCGGGCACCGACGCGGGCGGCCCCGCCGCCGCCCAGAACGCGTCGGTGCCGGGCTCGCCGGGCAGCCCGTACGCGGCGAAGGTCTTCTCCATGTCCCCACTCCCTCGGCCAGGGGGACTAAGGATAGCTTTGCCTAAGTGCGAGCGACCGCCCGCGCCCTGCCACGCGGGTGAAGCAGAGAGATAACGTACGACGACATGGGCACGACTGTGGAAGATCCTCCCGCGCCCGGGGTCACGGAGACCCGCTTACGGCGGGTCACGGGCCTGGGCGCGCTGATCGTGCTCCTCGTGGTGGCGGCGGCGGTGTCGCTGGCCGTCGGCGCGCGCGCGTTGAGTCCCGTCGAGGTGTGGCACGGGTTGTTCACGGCACCGGGCGCCGACCAGCGGCTCACCGAGATCACCCTCATCGTGCAGACCGTGCGGGTGCCCCGGACCGTGCTCGCCATCGTCGCGGGCATCGCCCTGGGCATCGGCGGGGCGCTGATCCAGGGCTACACCCGCAACCCGATCGCCGACACGGGGCTGCTGGGGCTGAACGCCGGCGCCTCGTTCGCCGTGGTGTCGGTGATCCTCGTGTTCGGGCTCGCCAATCCGTACCAGTACGTCTGGTTCGCCTTTCTGGGGGCGGCGGTCGCTGGGGTCGTCGTGTTCGGGCTGGCCAGCATCGGCAGGGGGGCGGGCAGTCCGCTGACGCTCGCGCTGGCCGGGCAGGGGATCGCGGTGTTCCTGGCGGCGATGACCACGGCGGTGGCGCTGACGGACCAGGCGTCGCTGAACGCGCTGCGGTTCTGGAACGCGGGCTCCGTGGCCGGGGTCGGCTTCGACGTCATCTGGCCGGTGGTGGCGTTCATCGTGGTCGGGTTGCTGCTGGCGCTGACCACCCTGCCCGCCGTCAACCTGCTCAACCTGGGTGACGATGTGGCCCGTGGCCTGGGCGTGAACATCGCGCTGACCAGGACCGTCGGGGTCGTCGCCATCACCCTGCTGGCGGGCGCGACCACGGCGGCGTGCGGCCCGATCGCGTTCCTCGGGCTCATGGTGGCCCACGTGGCCCGGTATCTCACCGGGCCGGACTATCGCTGGCTGGTGCCGTACGCGGGGCTGCTCGGCGCGGTCATCCTGCTGGGCTGTGACATGGTGGGGCGCGTGGTGGTGCGGCCGGGCGAGCTGGCGGCGGGTATCGTCGTCGCCCTCGTCGGCGCCCCGTTCTTCGCGGCGCTGGTGTGGCGCGGAAAGTTCAACGCCGCATGAACGAGCGAACGGTGGCGCCAGGCGTGCGGCTCGGCCGTGCGTCGTTCGTGTGGCGGCCCTGGATGATGGTCGTCACGCTGCTGCTGACGGCCGCGGCCTTCGTGATGTTCTGCTGGTCCATCGCCGTCGGGGACTTCCCCCTCGGCCTGTCCCAGGTGATCGCCACGATCTTCGGCCGGGGGGAGCGGGTCGACGAGTTCGTGGTCATGGACCTGCGGATGCCGCGTGCCCTGGCCGGGCTCATCGTGGGGATCGCGCTGGGGGTGTCCGGCGCGATCACGCAGTCCATCGCGCGCAACCCGCTGGCCAGCCCGGACATCCTGGGGATCACCGGGGGCGCGAGCGCGGTCGCGGTGTTCCTGGTGACGGTGTCGGGCGGGGCCGCCGCGACGATCGTCAGCTCCGTGGGCCTGTCCGCGGCGGCGCTCGCGGGCGGTCTCGGCACGGGGCTCCTGGTGTATTTCCTGGCCTGGCGGCGCGGGATCGACGGCCTGCGGCTCATCCTCATCGGCATCTCGGTGAGCGCCGTGATGGAGGCGATCACGGCCTGGCTGCTGGTCTCGGCCGACATCCGGGACGTGGCCCGGGCGCAGGCGTGGCTGGTCGGCTCGCTGGACAGCCGGTCGTGGAGCGAGATCTGGGTGGCCCTGTGGTGCATGCTCGCCCTCATGGCGGTCGTGGCGTACATCGCGTTCCACCTCAAGCCGATGCACTTCGGCGACGAGGTCGCGGCGGGACTGGGCGTCCGCTACTCGATGGTGCGGGCGGTCCTGCTGCTGTGCGCGGTGCTGCTGGCCGGGGTGGCGGTGAGCGCGGCGGGCCCGGTCCCGTTCGTGGCGCTGGTGGCGCCGCAGGTGGCGATGCGGCTGACGCGCTACCCGACGCCGCCGCTGGTGGCCTCCGGGCTGGTGGGCGCGCTGCTGTTGATCGGCGCGGACCTGGTGGCGCGGACGGCGCTGCCGGTCAGCCTCCCGGTCGGCGTGGTCACCGCCGCGATCGGTGGCCCCTTCCTCGTCTATCTGTTGGTACGGGCTAACCTCAGGAGGGGGATGTAAAGCAAGGCTAGCCTAATTAAAGTGGGTCCTGTGATCACTGAACACGCCACCCAGGTGGTCTCGCGGCTGGCGGCCGAGGGCGTCACCGTCGGATACGGCGGCCGGGCCGTCATCGACAACCTCGACGTAGTGATCCCGCCAGGGGTGATCACCACGATCATCGGCCCCAACGGCTGCGGCAAGTCCACCCTGCTCCGGGCGCTGTCCCGGCTGCTCAAGCCGTCCAAGGGCACGGTCGTGCTGGACGGTGAGGACATCGCCAAGCTCAAGACCCGGGACGTGGCCAAGAAGCTCGGGCTGCTCCCGCAGGCCCCCATCGCGCCGGAAGGGCTGACGGTGGCCGACCTGGTGGCCAGGGGCCGCCATCCGCACCAGAGCTGGCTGCGGCAGTGGTCGTCGGACGACGCCGCCGTGGTGACGCGCGCGCTGGCCATGACCGGGGTGTCCGACCTGGCCGGCCGCCCGGTCGACGCGCTGTCCGGCGGGCAGCGTCAGCGCGTCTGGATCTCGATGACCCTGGCCCAGGGCACCGACCTGCTGTTACTGGACGAGCCGATCACCTATCTGGACCTGGCGCACGCGATCGACGTGATCGACCTGGTGGACGACCTGCACGAGTCGGGCTGCACCGTGGTCATGGTCCTGCACGACCTCAACCTGGCCACGCGCTACAGCGACAACCTGATCGTGATGCGGGAGGGAGCGATCCTGGCGCAGGGGCACCCCCGTGACGTGATCACCCCTGAGCTGCTGCACGAGGCGTTCGGTCTGAGCGCCCGGGTGATCGACGATCCGGTGAGCGACCGGCCGCTCATCGTGCCGATCGGCCGCACCCACGTGCAGCTCTGAGGCAAGGTTAGCCTTACCTAACCTCAGCGTGTTACGGTTTGCCTGCCTGTATTGAGGGTTTGCAGCGATAGCGCGAAAGCAAGGGATTCCCGGATGCTTCTCCACCGAACGACAGTGACGAAGACCTTGCGGCGGTTAGGGGCGGCTGCCTCCGTCGCTACCCTCAGCCTCGGCCTCATCGCGGGCTGCGGGGCCGGCGCGCCGGAGACGCCCGGCGCCACCACCGCGGCCACCACCGCTGCGACCACGGGTGGCCCGTTCCCGGTCACCGTGGAGCACGCGTTCGGCTCCACGGAGATCACCAAGGCCCCCGAGCGGGTCGTCTCCGTCGGCTACACCGACGACCAGGCCATCCTGGCCTTCGGCATCAAGCCCGTCGGCATGGTCGACCAATACCCGAACCCGGCGGGCAAGACCCCGGACATCAACACCCAGTGGCCCTGGGTGAAGGACAAGTGGGGCGACACCCGCCCCGAGGTCATCATGAACAACGGGGACCCCGGTCCCAACTACGAGAAGATCGCCGCCCTGCGGCCGGACCTGATCATCGCGGTCTACTCCGAGATCGACCAGGCCGCCTACGACAAGCTCTCCCAGATCGCCCCGACGGTGGGCCGTACCAAGACCGAGAAGGAGCCGTTCAGCGCGCCGTGGCAGGACAACGCCGCGCACATCGCCAAGGCGCTCGGCAAGGCCGACGAGGGCGCGGCGATGGTGAAGGGCATCCAGGACAAACTGGACGCGGCCAAGGCGGCGCATCCGGAGTTCGCGGAGCAGAGCGCCGTCGCGGTGTCCTGGTACAAGAACTCGGTCGCCCCGTTCACCACCACCGACGTGCGCGGACGCATGGTGACGGGCATCGGCTTCAAGGGCGTGACGGCGATCGACGACATCGCGGACGGCAGTTTCTACACCGTGCTGTCCCCCGAGCGCATGGACCTGGTCGACGTCGATCGCATCTTCGTCATCGCCGACCAGGCGGACCAGGACGCGCTGAAGAAGTTCAAGCTGTTCGCCAACCTGCCCGCGGTCAAGGACGGCAAGGTGTCCTACCTGCTGGACAGTGAGGGCCCGGCGATCGGCGCGGCCATGTCGCAGGGCACCCTGCTGTCGCTGCCGTACGCGATCGACGAGCTCGTCAAGTCGGCGGGCTAGGCCGCCGGTGAACGTGTCCCATTCCCGGCCTGCCGTGGTCCGGGTGTGAGCACCGCGGACACCCGCGTCGCCTCGACCATCCTGCGCACGGCGACCGGACGTGAGGCCACCCGCTGGGTGGCCGCGCACTGCCGCGAGGTCCCAGGGCTCACCCTCGCCACCGTGCTGACCACGGTGGCGGGGGCGGCGCTCCAGGTGCTGCCGGTGATCCTGCTCGGCCAGGTGGTCGACGGGGTGGTCGAGGGCGGACCGCGGTCGATCCTGGTCACGATCGGGGTGCTGCTGGTGGCCGCCGCGCTGCTCGGCGCGGCCGCCGCCGCGGCCTCGACGTACCTGATCGGGCGGCTGGGCGCGGACCTGCTCGCGCGGCTGCGGGAGGGGGCCGTGCGGGCGGTGCTCGGCCTGCCGAGCGCGCGGATCGAGCAGGTCGGCCGGGGGGACGTGCTGTCCCGGGTCGGTGACGACGTGGCCGTGGTGTCCAAGGGCATCAGGACCGCCATCCCCACGGTGTTCTCCGCCGGGGTGCTGGTCGTCATCGCCACGGCCGGCATGTTCGGGCTGGACTGGCGGCTCGGGCTGGCGGGCGCCGCCGCGCTGCCCGCGTACGCGCTGGCCCTGCGCTGGTATCTCCCGCGCTCCGCGCCGCTCTACCAGCGGCAGCGGGAGGCCCAGGCCGATCGCGCGCAGGCGTTGATCAGCGGCCTGAACGGGATCGACACCGTCCGGGCCTACCGCCTTGAGGGCGCCTTCCGGGAGAAGGTCAGCACCGAGTCGTGGCGGGTGCGCGATCTGGGCGTCGAGGTGTTCCGGTTCTTCGGCCGGTTCGTCGGCAGGGAGAACCGCGCCGAGTTCATCGGCCTGGTCATGATCATCGTGATGGGGTACGCCCTGCTGGAGGCCGATCTGGTCACCCTGGGCGAGGCGTCGGTGGCCCCGCTGCTGTTCCACCGGCTGTTCACCCCGCTGGGCGCCATCATGTTCACCTTCGACGAGGCGCAGAAGTCGGGCGCCAGCATCACCCGGCTGGTCGGGGTGCTGAGCGAGGCGCCCGGCGAACGGCTGGTGGGGGATGTGGCCGTCGCGCCGGCGGACGCCGGGGCGTACCCGGTGACGGTGGCGGGGCTGACGTTCAGCTATCCCGAGTCCGAGCGGCCGGTGCTGCTGGACGTGGACCTGGTGATCCCGGCGGGCGGGTCGCTCGCGCTGGTGGGGGCGACGGGCGCGGGCAAGACGACGCTGGCGGCGCTGATCGCGGGCATCGGGACCCCGCAGGCCGGGTCGGTGCGCATCGGATCGACCGATCTGGCCGGTCTGGACGAGGCCGAGGCGCGGGCGCTGGTGAGCATCCTGACGCAGGAGACGCACGTCTTCTCCGGTCCGCTCGCCGACGACCTGCGGCTGGCCGCGCCGGCGGCGACCGACGCCGAGCTGATGGACGCGCTGCGCACGGTCGGCGCCGACGCGTGGGTCACGGCGCTGCCCGACGGGCCGGCGACCGTGGTCGGCGAGGGCGGTGAGCGCCTGGACGGCACCAAGGTCGCGCAGATCGCGCTGGCCCGGCTGGTGCTGGGCCGGGCGCCGGTGGTGGTGCTGGACGAGTCGACCGCGGAGGCGGGCAGCCAGGGCGCCGCCGAGCTGGATCGCGCCGTGTCGGCCGCCTGCCAGGGCCGGACCACGCTGTTCGTGGCGCACCGGCTGACCCAGGCGATGACGGCGGACCGGATCGCCGTGCTGGACGCGGGACGCGTGGTGGAGCAGGGCACGCACCAGGAGCTGGTGGCTCTGGGCGGCCGGTACGCGCGGCTGTGGCGTGCCTGGCGAGAAGGCAGTTAGAAGACCGACTTATCTCTTGGAAGGGACGGCTGAGCCTTCATGATGGAACCGAGTGACGCGCAGCTCGCACTGGACGACCAGCCCATCGGCGCCATCGGCCCGTCCAGCATGGCGGCGCGGCTCGCGGACCTGGCCCGGTGGAACGACACCGACGTCGACCGGGTCCGCCCGGCCATCGTGGAGATGTTCCACGAGCAGGCGCGGGCCAGGCCGGACGCCGTCGCCATTGTCGACGAGCATCGGTCGCTGACCTACCGGGAAGCGGCGGAGCTGTCCAACCAGCTGGCCCACCACCTGATCGAGCGCGGCCTCACCGCGGAGCAGGTCGTCGGCATCTCGCTCGACCGCTCCGCCGAGATGGTGATCGGCCTGCTGGGCGTGCTCCAGGCGGGGGGCGCGTTCGTGCCGCTCGACCCGCGCTGGCCCGCCGCGCGCCGGGCGGTCGTCATCGACGACGCCCGCGTCGTGGTGCAGCTCAACGACTCCGGCGAGCATGCCACGGGCGAGCCGGAGGCCGTGGCCGTCGACCTCGGCGACTGGCGCTTCGGCGCCTATTCCACCGGGCCGACCGGGGTCGCCATCCTCGGCCCCGCGCTGGCGTACGTGATCTTCACGTCCGGTTCGACCGGGCGGCCCAAGGGCGCGATGATCCGGCACGAGGCGATCAGCGAGCGCCTGCTGTGGCAGGCGCACGAGATCCTGGGCTTCGGCCACGACGACGCGTCGCTGTTCAAGGCGCCGCTGTCGTTCGACATCTCCATCAACGAGATCTTCCTGCCGCTGGTGTGCGGCGGCCGGCTGGTGGTGCTGCGGCCCGGCGGCGAACGCGACCCGCACCACCTGCTGAGCGTGATCGCCGAGCAGCGCGTCACCTTCACCTACCTGGTGTCGTCCATGCTGGACGTGCTGCTGGAGATCGCCGGCGACTCCGGGCGGCTGGACAGCCTGCGGCACGTGTGGTGCGGCGGCGAGGTGCTCACCCCGGAGCTGTACGAGCGGTTCCGCACCCGGCTCGACATCCCGATGTACCACGGCTACGGCCCGGCCGAGACGACGATCGGCGTCTCGCACGTCATCTACCGGGGCGAGGCCGAGCGCCTGTCCACGTCGATCGGCAGGGCCAACCCCAACACCCAGTTGTACGTGCTGGACGAGTTTCTGCGCCCGGTCCCGGTCGGCGTCGGCGGCGAGCTGTACGCGGGCGGGTTCCTGCTGGGCCGTGGGTACGTCAACGCGCCCGGCCTGACGGCGTCCCAGTTCGTCGCGAACCCCTTCGCCGACGACGGATCCCGGCTGTACCGGACCGGTGACCTCGCCCGGTTCGCCCCGGACGGGTCGCTGGACTTCCTCGGCAGGGCCGACAACCAGATCAAGATCCGCGGCATGCGGCTGGAGATCGAGGACGTCGAGATCGGCCTCGCGGAGCACCCCCGGGTACGGCACACCTGCGTCGTCGCCAAGAAGAACGCCGCGGGCGGCACCTACCTGGTGGGGTACGTGATCCCGGCGGCCGGGAGCGAGGACCTGCGGGCCGACGAGGTCAAGGCGTGGGCCACCCGGCACCTGGTCGAGTACATGGTGCCCGCGCACCTCGTCGTGTTGAAGGAGTTCCCCCTCACCGCGAACGGCAAGCTGGACCGGCGCGCCCTGCCCGAGCCGGTGCTCCACGCCAAGACGTTCGTCCCGCCTGCCACCGAGAACGAGCGCCTGGTGTGCGCGGCGGTCGCCTCGGTGTTACGGCTGGACGAGGTCGGCGTCGACCAGGACTTCTTCGCGCTCGGCGGCGACAGCATCCTGGCGATCTCACTGCTGGGCGCGCTGCGCGACGCGGGCCTGTACGTCACGACGCGGCAGATCTTCACCGACAGCACCGTGGGCGCGCTGGCGGCGGTGGCGAGCCGGGACGACGTCTCCACCGTGGACCACGGGGACGTCGCCACCGGCTCCGTCATCGGGTCGCCCATCGTGCGGTGGCTCGGCGAGACCACCGACGCGATCGACGGCTTCGTGCAGTCGGTGGTGCTGAACACCCCGGCGGACCTGACCGCCGACGCCCTCGACGAGATCCTCGCCGCCCTGGTCAGGCGGCATGACATGCTCCGCGCCAAGCTGGTGCGCGGCGACCGCTGGAGCTTCGAGATCCCGGCGGCGGGCCAGGCCGTCGCGGGGTGGCAGGAGAGCGACGGGCCGCTCGACAAGTGCGTCGCGCTCGCCATCGACGGGCTGGACCCGGACGGCGGCGTGCAGCTGCGCGCCGTCTGGCGACGCCAGGCGCGGCAGCTCGTCCTGGTCGCCCATCACGTGGTGATCGACGGCGTGTCCTGGCGGGTCCTGATGGAGGACCTGGCTACCGCGTGGCGGCAGCTCACCTCGGGCACGCCGATCGCGCTGCCCCCGGTGGGCACGTCGTTCCGGCGCTGGACGCAACTGCTGGAGCGCGCGGCGTTCGACGCGGACCGCGCCTACTTCCAGCGCCCCCTGCCGGGACCGGACCTGCCGGTGGGCAGACGCCCGCTGTCCGAAACCGACACCGTCGCGGACGAGCGGGTGCGGACCGTCTCCGTGGGCCCCGAGGCCACGGCCGCGCTGCTGGGCGAGGTTCCCGCCCGGTTCCACGCGGGCGTCAACGACGTGCTGCTGACCGCGCTCGCCGTCACCCTCGCCCGATGGCGCCGCGACCTCGGGCAGGATCAGACGTACGCGCACATCGAGCTTGAGGGGCACGGCCGCGAAGGCCGGTTCGTGGCGGGCGCCGCCGGCTTCGAGCCGGAGCTGTCGCGGACCGTGGGCTGGTTCACCACTCTGTTCCCGGTGACCGTGGACCCCGGCGCGGCGGCCGATCCCACCGCACCCGACCACCTGGCCGCCGCGCTCAAGGCGGTCAAGGAAGACCTCGCCCGGGTGCCGAGCAACGGCGTCTCCTACGGCGCGCTGCGCTACCTGGCCGGCGTCGAGTTCGACGCGTCCGCGCCGCAGGTTCTCTTCAACTACCTGGGCCGCTACGACGCGGGCGCGGCCGGGGACTGGCAGCTCGTCGGCACGACGGGACAGCTGGGCGAGAAGCGCGACGCGCGGATGCGGCTGCCGCGCGCCCTGGAGTTCAACGCCATCGCCGAACCCGGCGCGACCGGCGCGTACGAGCTGGTCACCAGCATCTCGTGGCCGGCCGGGATGTTCACCGACGAGGACATCGCGACGATCGGCGCGTACTTCCGGGAGGCCCTGATGGGGCTGGCCGCGCTCGACCAGGGCGGCCACTCGCCCAGCGACTTCGGCGCGGTCTCCCTCACCCAGGCAGACGTCGACGCCCTGGACGGCCCGGCGCTGCTGGACATCCTGCCGCTGACCCCGCTGCAGGAGGGCCTGTACTTCCACTCGGTCTTCGACGACGACTCGGCGGGCAGCTACGTCGAGCAGCAACTGCTGACGCTGGACGGCGAGGTGGACGCCGACCGGCTCGCGGCGGCGGCCACCCGGCTGCTCACGCTCTACCCGAACCTGGCCGCGCGGTTCGTCGCCCTCGCCGACGGCCGCGTGGTCTCGGTGCTGGAGAGCGGGGTGGCAGCGCCTTTCAGCACGCTCGACCTGCCCGGCGGCACCCACGACGAGATCCGCGAGCACGCCGAGCGGGACCGGCGTGCCGGGTTCGACCTGGCCACCGGCCCGCTGATGAGATACACGCTTATCCGCGCGGACGGCCGGCACGTCCTGGTGCAGACCGTGCACCACATCGTCGCCGACGGCTGGTCGGTGCCGCCGATGCTGCGCGCGCTGCTGACCGAGTATCACGCGCCCGGGACCGCGTACCCGCGCGGCGGCTTCCCCGACCATGTGCGCCGGCTCGCCGGACTCGACGACGCCGAGAGCGATCGGGTCTGGCGGGAACAGCTCGCCGGGCTGCCCGGCCCCTCGCTGGTCGCCGAGGGGCACACCCCGTCCGACCGGTTCGCCGACACCGCCGTGCGGCCGGGTGCCGACCTCGACGCGGCCGTCCGGGCGGTGGGCGTGCCGCTGAGCGTCGCGGTGCACAGCGCGTGGGCGGTGACGCTGGGCGGCCTCCTGCACCGCGACGACGTGGTGTTCGGGTCCACGGTGTCCGGGCGGGACGCGGACGTGCCCGGCATCGAGGACATGGTGGGGCTGCTCATCAACACGATCCCCGTACGGGCTCGATGGGCCGCGACCACGACGGCGGGCGAGCTGCTCGCCTCGGTGCGGGAGCACCAGAGCGCGGTGCTGCCGCACCAGCACGTCTCGCTCACCCGGATCGGCCGTCAGGTGGGCAGCGGTCCGCTGTTCGACACGCTCGTGGTGTTCGACGTGGCGACCGAGGTGGACGGTCTGCGGCGGCCCGGCGACGAGCTCGTCATCACCGGGATCGTGAACGAGGGCGCGCCGCACTACCCGTTGACGCTGGTGGTGGAGCGGGCGTCCGACGGTCGCCCCCGGTTCAACCTGATCTACGACAGTGAGGTGCTGCGGGAGGGGAGCGCGCGGGCGATTCTGCGTATGTTCGACCGGATTCTGACCGGTCTGCTCGCTCGGCCGGACGCGCTGGTCGGCGACCTGGCGCCCGACGCCGGGCGGCGGCCCGCGCCGATTACGCCGACGACCCTCGGCGGGCTGTTCGACGCCGCCGCGCGGCGGGACCCGGCCGCCACCGCCGTCACCCGATGCGGTCTCGACGGCGGCACCCGGTCGCTGACGTACGGCGAGCTGGCGGCGGCGAAGGACGAGCTGGCCGCGGCGCTGCGCGCGGCCGGGGTCGGGCCGGGCAAGCGGGTCGCCGTCGCCGTCCCGCGCTCCCTTGAGCAGGTGGTCGCCCTGGTCGCGATCGTCTCCGCCGGCGGCGCGTACGTGCCGCTGGATCTGGCGTACCCGGACGAACGGCTGGAGTACATCCTCGCCGACGCCGCCCCGCAGGTCGTGCTCGTGGACCCGGAACAGCGGGACCGCTTCACCGAGCTGTCGGCCAGGGCGGGCGTGACCGCGCGGGTGCTCGTGCAGGGGGATGGGGCCGCGAGGGTGCAGGCGCCGGTGGACGTTGCTGGGGTCGCGGGGGTGCAGGCGCAGGTGGATGGTGCTGGGGCCGGGGTCAGCTGGCATGATCCGGCGTACGTGATCTACACGTCCGGCTCGACCGGCAGGCCCAAGGGGGTCGTCGTCCCACACTCCAGCGTGGTGACGCTGCTCGCCAACACCCAGCCCGACATGGGCTTCGGACCGCACGACGTGTGGGTCCAGTTCCATTCCTACTCCTTCGACTTCGCCGTGTGGGAGCTGTGGGGGGCGCTGGCGCACGGCGGTGAGCTGCTGGTGCCGGAGTACGGGCTGACCCGCTCCCCGGTCGACTTCCACCGGCTGGTCCGCGAGCGCGGGGTCACCGTGCTCAACCAGACACCGTCGGCGTTCTACCAGTTCATCGAGGCCGACCGGCAGGCCGGCGAGCCCGTCACCGCGCTCCGCCGGATCATCTTCGGCGGCGAGGCGCTGGATCTCGGGCGGCTGCGCGGCTGGGTCGAGCGGCACGGCACCGGCTCGCCCGAGCTGGTCAACATGTACGGCATCACCGAGACCACCGTCCACGTCACCCACCGGGTGCTGACCGACGACGACTTCGCCGCCGACGTCAGCCCGATCGGCGGCCCGATCCCCGGCCTGGCCACCTACCTGCTCGACGACCGGCTCCGGCCGGTGCCGCCGGGCCGGGTGGGCGCCATCTACGTCGCCGGTGAGCAGGTGGCGCTCGGCTACCTGGGCAGGGCGGGGCTCACCGCGAGCCGGTTCGTGGCGAACCCGTTCGCGGGCGGCGGGTCCCGCATGTACCACACGGGCGACCTGGCCCGCCTGACGCTGGACGGCGAGCTGGAGTTCGCCGGCCGCGCCGACGACCAGGTGCAGCTCAAGGGATTCCGGATCGAGCTCGGCGAGGTGGAGGCCGCGATCAGGGACCTCGACGGCGTGGTGGACGCCGCCGTCACCGTGGCGAGCACCGGGGCCGGAACCGTGGCTGACACTGAGGCCGGCATGGCTGACGCCGGTGTCGGCGGTGGCGATCACCTGGTCGCGCATGTCGTGGGCCGGGTGCCGGGCGACTTCGCCGCCCTGCTGTCGGCGAAGCTGCCCGCGTACATGGTGCCGGGCCGGGTGCTTCCGGTCGACGCCCTGCCGCTGACGGTCAACGGCAAGCTCGACCGCCAGGCCCTGACCGAGCGCGCCACCCAGGACGACACCCCGGTGGTCGCGGGTGATGCCGTGCTCGACGCGTTGGTCGGCATCTTCGCCGAGGTGTTGCCCGGTTTCGAGGCGGACGGCGATACCGACTTCTTCAGGGCCGGGGGCGACAGCATCGTTGCCATCACCGTGGTCAACCGCGCCAGGGCGCTCGGCCTGCCGATCGCGCCACGGGAGGTGTTCCTGCTCAGGACGCCGCGCGCGCTCGCCGAGCACCTGGGGACGCGCGTGCCGCAGGCCCCGGCGACCACGCCCGCCGTGCGCGAGGACGGCCCGCTGACGCCGACGCCGATCATCCTGCGCCAGCGCGAACTGGGCGGCTCCCTCGCCCGGTTCGCCCAGGCCAGGGGCCCGGGCGGCTCTCTCGCCCGGTTCGCCCAGGCCAGGACGCTGGTGGTGGTCGAGGGCGTCGGGTTCGCCGACGTCGAGCGCGCCGCGAACGCCGTCGTGGCCGCGCATCCCGTCCTGCGGCTGCGGCTGCGCGTCGAGCACGGGGTGTGGGCGCTGCGCACCGAGCCCGCCCGCGAGGTCCCTGTCGTCCCCACGGACGCGCCCGACGCGACCACCGCCGCGAACGAAGCCGCCGGGCGGCTCGACCCCGAGTCCGGGGAGATGATCGCGTTCTCCTGGCTGGCGGCGAGCCGGACCCTGGTGGTCACCGCGCACCACCTCGCCGTCGACTCGGTGTCCTGGCTGATCCTGCTGGACGACCTGGCCGCCGCCATGAGCGGCGCGCCCCTGGCGCCGCCGACCACCTCCTACGCCGAGTACGCCGACGCGCTGGCCACCCAGTCCGCCCAGGAGATCGACGATCTGGAGCACTGGATCACCACCCTCGCCGCCCCCGCACTGCTGCCCGCGATGGAAGAGCCACCCGAGCCCACGCCGAGCCGAACGACGCCGCGCGACTCCACGCCGCGCGACTCCACGGGGCGCGACTCCACGGGACGCGACTCCACGCCACCCGAACCCACGGGACGAGGAACGGTGGTGCGTGAGATCGGTGTGGAGGTCGCGGCCGACGTGACCGCGCACGTGACCCGTACCGCGCCGACCGCGCTCGGCGTCGGTCTCACCGAGTTGCTGTGCGGCGCGCTGCGGACCGCGCTGACGCGCATCCAGCCGACGCCCACCGATCTCGCCATCGAGCTGGAGCGGCACGGCCGGGTCCCGGTGCTCGACCAGCACGACTACACCCGTACCGTCGGCTGGTTCACCGCCATCGCCCCCGTACGGCTCAGCGCGCACACGGATCCCGTCGCGGCGGCGCGGGAGGTCGCGGCGCGTCAGCCGGACGAGCGCGGGCATGTCGCCTACGGCCGGCTCAGGTACCTCAACCCGCAGACGGCCCCCCTCCTGAAGGCGCGGCCGCAGGTGCTGTTCAACTACCTCGGCCGGGGCAGCGAGGCGCAGGCGGTGCACATCACCGGCGGCGACCAGGGCAGCCCGTACGCCGTCGAGGTCAACGCGTGGCTCGACGCCGGACGCCTGCGGGCGACGTTCACCCTGGCCGAGGGCGTCCCCGACGAGCTGGCCGAGCACTGGCGGCACGCCCTGGAGCGCATCGCGGACGCCGCCGCGACCGCCGAGCGGACGGCGCCGGTGACCCCGCTGCAGAAGGGCCTGTTCTTCCAGGCTCAGCTGGCAGGCTCGGCCGGCCGGTACGTCGCCCAGAACTACTTCACCTTCGACCGCCGCCTGGACACCGACGCCCTGGCCGAGGCGATGGCGTACGTGATCGGGCGGCACCCGGTCGTGGGCGCCGGATTCGCCACCAACGCCGACGGCGACCCGGTCCAGGTGCTCGCGGCGGGCCGGCGGGCCGAGGTCCGTACGATCGTCCTGGAGACGGACGCGGAGGTCGAGGCGTTGCGCGCCCGGGACCGCGACACCGGCTTCGACCTGGATGAGCCGCCGCTGATCCGGCTGACCGTGGTGCGCCGGCCCGGCGACCGCGACGGCCTGCTGCTCAGCTACCACCTGCTGCTGTGGGACGGCTGGTCACGCGAGATCGTGCTGCGGGACCTGTTCGACGCGTACGAGGCCGTCGTGGCGGGGGAGCCGCTGGATCCGGCCCCGGCCACGCCGAGCTTCGAGGACCACGCCCGCGCGCTCGACGCCAAGGACCTCGCCGTCTCCGAGCGCTTCTGGGCCGAGCATCTGGCCGGCCTCCCGGGCCCGACGCTGCTCGCCGGACCGTCGCCGTCGCTCACGGACGAGCTCCCGCGCACTCTCGTGCACACGCTCTCCGCCGAAGGCTCGCAGCTGCTGCGGGAAGCGGCCAAGGCGTACGGCGTCACCCTGAACTCGGTGCTGACCGGCGCGTTCGGCCTGCTGCTCGGCGCGCGCACCGGCCGGGGCGACGCGGTGTTCGGCGTGACCGTCTCCGGCCGGGAGGGCGAGGGCCTGTCCGACATCGTCGGTGTGCTGCTCAACACCGTGCCCATGTGGACGCGGGCACGGCCGGACGACACCGTACGGGATTATCTGTCGGCCGTGCAGGCGGCCCGAGTCGCGGCGATGGAGCACGAGCACCTGGGGCTCGGCGAGATCCAGCGGGCCGGCGGGCACGACACCCTGTTCGACAACCTGTTCGTGCTGCAGAACTTCCTGGACATGGACGCGTTCGCCGCGATGAACGCCCGGCACGGCATCACCGGGGTGCGGGCCGACGACTCCACGCACTACCCGTTCACCTGGGTGGTCACGCCCGGCGACCGGCTCACGGTCAAGCTGGAGTACCGCGACGACGACCCGGCGGGCGCCCGCCGGCTCCTCGACGACTACCTGCGGGTGCTCGACGACCTGGCTCGCTCGAATGGACCCGTGGGTGCGCTGCGCGGGCTGGGGCCGGAGCCCGAGCCGGGCGAGCGTACGGACGTCGGCACGGACACCGTGGTGGACCGGTTCGACCGGGCGGCCGAGCGCAGTCCGCAGCGGGTCGCGCTCGTCGCGCACGGCCGGACCATGACGTTCGCCCAGCTCCGGGAGCGTAGTCGCGCGGTCGCGGGGGTGCTCGCCCAGCGCGGCATCGGCCCCGAGACGACCGTGGGGCTGGCGATCCCGCGCTCGCTCGACTCGATCGTGGCGCTGTTCGCCGTGCTGCGCGCCGGCGCCGCGTACGTGCCGCTGGAGCTGGACCACCCGGACGAGCGGATCGCCGCGATCGTCGCGGACGCCCGCCCGGACGTGATCCTCACCGTGAGCGCCGTCTCCCCCCGGCTGACCGGCGAACTGATCGAGCTGGACCGCCCGCTGCCGGCGGCCGAGCCGTTCGTGACGTTCGCGCCGGACGACCCGCACCGCCTGCGCCACCCCGCGTACACGATCTACACCTCCGGCTCGACCGGGAAGCCCAAGGGCGTGGTGACCGAGTACGCCGGGCTCACCAACATGCTGATCAACCACCAGCGCCGGATCTTCGAGCCGGTGCTGGCCGAGCACGACCACCGGGTCTTCCGGATCGCGCACACCGTGTCGTTCGCGTTCGACATGTCGTGGGAGGAGCTGCTGTGGCTCGCCGACGGCCACGAGGTGCACATCTGCGACGAGGAGCTGCGCCGCGACGCGCCCCGGCTGGTCGACTACTGCCTGGAGCACGGGATCGACGTGATCAACGTGACCCCCACGTACGCGCAGCAACTGGTCGCCGAGGGGCTGCTCGACGACCCCGCGCGGCGGCCCGCGCTGGTGCTGCTGGGCGGTGAGGCGGTCACCCCGGCGCTGTGGCGGCGACTCACCGAGACGGAGGGGACGGTCGGCTACAACCTGTACGGACCCACCGAATACACCATCAACACCCTCGGCGTCGGCACCTTCGAGTGCGCGGACCCGGTGGTGGGCGTGGCGATCGACAACACCGACGTGTACGTGCTGGACCCGTGGCTGCGGCCGGTGCCGGACGGGGTGCCCGGCGAGCTGTACGTGTCGGGGATCGGCATCGCGCGCGGCTACCTCGGGCAGCCCGCCCAGACCGCGCACCGCTTCGTCGCGAACCCGTACGGCGAGGCGGGCGAGCGCATGTACCGCACCGGGGACCTGGTGATCCGGCGGCCCGACGCCAACCTGATGTACCTGGGCCGCACCGACCAGCAGGTCAAGATCCGCGGGCACCGGGTCGAGCTGGGCGAGGTCGAGGCCGCCTTCGCGGCGCACCCGGCGGTACGGTTCGCCGCCGCGGTCGCCCAGCCGGACCCGCAGGTCGACGGCGCGTACCGGCTGGCCGCCTACCTGGTGCTGGGCGCCGGGGATCTGGCCACGGTAGCCGAGGAGGCGGGCGCCGGGGACCTGGCGGCGGTGGCCGCGGAGGTGGGCGCCGGGCTGCCGGACTACCTGCGGCCCACGCACTACGCCCAGGTCGACGCCATCCCGCTGACCGTCAACGGGAAGGCGGACACCGAGGCGCTGCCGGAGGCCAAGCCCCTGGGCGCGCTGACCACGGCGGGCGAGCGCGGCCCGGCGACCGAGACCGAGACCCTGGTGTGCGAGTTCTTCGCCGAAGCCCTGGACCTGGACGATGACGAGGTGAGCGCGGTGAGCGACTTCATATCCCTCGGGGGACACTCCATGCTGGCGGTGCGGCTGATCGGGCTGCTCCGCCGCGCGTACGGTCCGAAGATCACCGTCCGCGACCTGTTCACCCTGCGCACCCCGGAAGCGATCGCCCGGCACCTCGATGACAACTCCTGACGAGCCCGGCACCTCGATGACTACTCCTGACGAGCAGCGGCCCCGCACGGGGTCCGACATCCTCTGGACCGCGCTGCGCCGCAACGCGGGCCCCATGACCGGCGGCACCGTCCTCATGGGCATGTACCAGGCGGGCGAGACCGCCTTCCCCATCGCGCTCGGCCTGATCGTCGAGCACACGCTGGCGAACCGCAGCCTCGGCTCGCTCGGCCTGTCGATCGCCGCGCTGGCCGTGATCATCACGACCGTGTCGCTGTCGTGGCGGTTCGGCATGCGCGTGCTGCAGAAGGCCAACACGACCGAGGCCCACCGCTGGCGGGTACAGGTCGCGGCCTGCGGCCTCCAGCCGGTGGCGAGGAACGTCGACCTCAAGTCCGGCGAGGTCCTGACCATCGCCACCGAGGACGCCGACCAGACCGCCGACATCGTCGAGGTGGTGCCGCTGCTGATCAGCTCGCTCGTCGCGGTGCTGATCACGGCGGTCGCGCTGGGCATGGCCAGTGTCCAGCTCGGCCTGCTGGTGATCGTCGGCACCACGGCGATCCTGACCGTCCTGAGCGTGATGTCCCGGCGGATCGGCGCCAGCACGGGCGAACAGCAGGCCCGCGTGGCACGGGCCGGGGCCAAGGTCGCCGACCTGATCAGCGGCCTGCGCCCACTGCACGGCTTCGGCGGCAACCACGCGGCGTTCCTGTCCTACCGGAAGGTCAGCACGGAGGCGAAAACCCAGGCGATCACCGTCGCCAGGGTGAACGGCGCGTACGCCGGCACCGCGCTGGCCCTCAACGCGATCCTCGCCGCCGCCGTGACCCTGACGGCGGGCTGGCAGGCGTTCAACGGCCAGATCGGCATCGGGGAGCTCGTCATGGCCGTGGGGCTGGCGCAGTTCATCATGGAACCGCTCAGGATGTTCTCGGAGATGCCCAAGTACGTGATGATCGCGCGCGCGTCGGCCGAGCGGATGGCGCTGGTGCTGGCCGCGCCGCCGGTGATGACCCCGGGCCCGGAGCGCCCGTCCAGGGGCGGCGACCTTGAGGTGGACGGCGTCCGCTACGGGACGCTGCGCGAGCTGAAGTTCCACGTGTCCGCCGGCGAGTTCGTGGCCATCGCCGCCTACCAGCCGCGCGCCGCGGCCGACCTCGCCTCGATCCTCGCGGTCAATGTGCCGCCCGACGCCTACGACGGTGTGGTGCGGGTCAGCGGGCGGGACCTGGCGGACCTGTCCGTCGAGGCGGTTCGCGAGCACCTGCTGGTGAACCCGTACGACGCGGAGATCTTCGCCGGCACCCTCCGCACGAACATCGACCCGGCGGGCGCCGGCCGGACGGTCCCCGAGGCCGTCGAGGCGTCCATGCTGACCGACGTCGTCGCCCTGCACCGCGAAGGGCTCGACCACGCCGTCCGCGACCGGGGCGCGAACCTGTCCGGCGGGCAGCGCCAGCGGTTGTCGCTGGCCCGCGCCCTCGCCGCCGACACCGACATCCTGGTCCTGCACGACCCGACGACGGCCGTCGACGCGGTCACCGAGCAGCTCATCGCGCGCAACCTCGCCGAGCTGCGCCGGGACCGCACCACGGTGGTGCTCACCAGCAGCCCGGCTCTCCTGGACGCCGCCGACCGGGTCCTCGTCCTGGACGACGGCGTCATCACCGCCGAGGACACGCACCGCAACCTCCTGTCCACCGACGAGAACTACCGCCTGGCCGTGGCCCGGTGACCTGACAGTCGCCGGCCGACCAGCGATAACGCGCCGACGGCCACCACGGTCCCGACGGCGATGACCGGCGCCAGCGCCGGGAAGCCCCACTCGGTGGCCACCAGGCCGAACAGCGGCGGGCCGAGCAACGAGCCGAGGCTGCCCGCCTGGGCGATCACGCCGTTGCCGACGTCGGCGTGGTCGAGCCGTTCCAGCACCATCGGGAGGGTGGCGAAGACGAGGGCGCCCAGGAACCCGTTCGTGATCCAGATGACCGCCGCGCCGCCTTCCACGGCCGCCGGCGACCCCGAGGCGCCGAACATGAGCCAGGCCGCGGGCACGATGACCAGCCCGGCCAGCGCGAGCACGCCCACCGGCGTGCCCCGGCGCAGCAGGATCCCCACGGCCAGCCCGCCCAGGACGCTCAGCAGCGAGATCCCCGAGGTGACCGCACCGGCGGTGGAAGCCGAGTGCCCGTGCTGCTCGATGAGCAGCGTGGGCAGCAGCACGATCACCGGAATGGTCACCAGCGCGGCCAGGCTGAAGGCCGCGGCCAGCGTCACCGGCCACACCAGCGCCCCGGCCCGGGGCATCGCGCGGGCCGGCGCCTGCCGCCCCGCTCCGCGTGGCAACCTCACCCACACCACCAGAGCCATCACGAACGTCAACGCGGCGATCACGCCGATCCAGCCGCGCCAGCCCAGCGCGGAGCCGATCATGCCTCCGGCGAGCGTGCTCACGCCGATGCCCATCGGGACGAACGTCGCCCAGAGCGACAGGGCCGTGCCGCGGTCCCGCTCGGTGGCCAGCCGCAGGATCAGCGCCGGGCAGGCGATGGTGGCCAGGAGGTATCCGATGCCCTCCACACCGCGGGCGGCCAGCAGCGAGGCGAAGTCGCCGGTGACCATGCTCGCCGCACTCGCCGCCGCGATCAGGATCAGGCCGGTGACCAGCGACCGCTCGGCGCCGAACCGGTGCACCAGGTATCCGGCGGGCAGGCCGACGGCCGCGCCGACCCCGACGACCGCCGAGATCACCCAGCCCAGTTGCGACAGCGACAGCCCGATCTGGGCCGCCACCTCGGGCCCGACCGAGGCGAACTTGCCGAGCCCCATCGCCGCGACGACTCCGCCCAGGTAGACGATGGCGATCGTCAGCCAGGGGGAACGCCGTGGGGGTTCCGCGTTCTGCTGCGGTGTGCCTGACATCGGCTGGGGCTTCATGGGTCTCCTTCGCGAGCCGTCCAGCCTCGATCATCGCTGTGCCCGGGTGCCGTTTCAATCCGCCGTTATCGCCTGCCCACGGGCCTGTGGTTTTCCGCAGGAAGAGTGGGCGGAGCGCCGCATTCCGCCGCCTGGCCGGCTTTCCCTAGCGTTGCGCGCATGATGATGAACGTGCTGATGGCGGTGGCCGTCGCGGTAGGTGGTCAGGGGGCCGGGGTGCGCCCCGAGCTGGAGAAGATCGTGGCGGGCGGTGCGGCGACGGCCGCTCTGGCGCGGGTCTCCGACGGAGACCGTACCTGGTCCGGCGTCGTGGGCGTGCGCGACGTCAAGCGCGGCGGGCGGCCCTCGCCCAGCGGGCACTTCCGGATCGGCAGCGTCACCAAGACGTTCGTCGCGACCGTGGTGCTCCAGCTCGTGGACGAGGGCAAGGTCCGGCTCGACGACCCCATCGACCGCCACCTGCCGGGTCTCGTACCGGGACGCGTCACCGTCCGGCAGCTCCTCAACCACACCAGCCACCTGTACGACTACATGAGCGAGCCGGGATATTCCACCAACCGGTGGCGCGGCGATGCCCGGTTCCGCTCCTACCAGCCGCGTGAGCTGCTGAAAGTGGCCTTCGCCAAGAAACTCCCCGATGACGGCGGATGGCACTACTCCAACACCAACTACGTGGTGCTCGGGCTGCTGGTGGAGAAGGTGACGGGCCGGGCCTACGGCGAGGAGGTCAGGCGCCGGGTCCTGCGCCCGCTGGGGTTGCGGCACACGGTGGTGCCGGGCGATCGAGCGGGGCTGCCGTCGCCGCACGCCAAAGGGTACGAACCGCTGCCCCGGTTGGTGGACGCGACCCGGATGAACCCCTCCCTCGACTGGGCGGCGGGCGAGATGATCTCCACCACGCGGGACCTGGAGCGGTTCATGTCGGCCCTGCTCAGCGGCAAGCTGACCAGCGCCGCCTCGCTCCGCGCCATGCGCACGACCGTCGAGACCGGCGCCGGGTTCGGCTATGGGCTCGGCTTGCAGGCGTACACGCTGCCGTGCGGCAAGGTGTGGGGGCACAGTGGCGAGCTGATCGGCTACCTGACGTTCGCCTTCCGCGCGGACTCGGGCAAGTCGCTGACCCTGTCGCTCAACCCGTCGACCCGCAACCCGTCCACGGCGGAGGTGATGGGCCTCGCCACCAAGGTGTTCTGCGGGTCCGAAGGCTGAGGTCCAGGGCCGGTTCGTCTCCGTACGGGAGCCGTCAGCTTTCGGGGACCCAGTTGCGGACGGACGGGGCGTATTCGGCTGGCTTGTCCGCCACTTTGGCGCCAGGGTTGACCAGCCAGAACTGATAGCCGGGCGTGAACATCTGGTAGACCGACGGGGGCGGCGTCGAGCTCGCCTCGTCGAGCCGGGCGCGCAGGTCGGCCGGCAGGTCGAAGTCGAGGGCGGTCAAGTTGGCGTCGAGCTGGCCGACGCTGCTGGCCCCGACGATCGCGGAGGCGACTCCGGGCTGGGTGGCGACCCAGTTGACCGCGACCTGGGCCATCGTCACGCCGAGGCTGTCGGCGACGCTCTCCAGCGTCGCCAGAAGCCGCCACTGCCGGTCCGTCCACGAGCGGCCGGACGAGCCTCCGCCGCCGAGCCGGCCTTCCCCGACCAGGCCTTGGTCGGCCTGCCGGTACTTGCCGGTGAGGAAACCGCCGCCGAGCGGGCTCCATGCGGTGATGCCGAGTCCCAGGCTCTGCCCCATCGCGACATGCTCCAGCTCGATTGCCCGCTCGATGAGGGAGTAGGGCAGTTGCAGGCTGACCGCCGGCACGAGGGAGTGGGCCTCGGCGTAGGTCTGGGCCCGCGCCGCGTACCAGCTGGGCACGTCGGACAGGCCGGCGTAGCGGATCTTCCCATCCTTGGTGAGGTCGTCGAAGGTCCGCATGACCTCTTCGACGGGGGTGATCCGGTCCCAGGTGTGCAGCATGAACAGGTCGATGTAGTCGGTGCGCAGGCGGCGCAGCGATGCCTCGACCGCTCTGATCATGTGTTTACGGCCGTTGCCTCCGGCGTTCGGATCCCCGGGGTCGACGCTGTTGGTGAACTTGGTGGTGAGGACGACCCGGTCGCGCACGTTGGCTTCCGCGATGAGGTTGCCGAGGATGGTCTCGCTCTCGCCGTCGGTGTAGAAGTCCGCGGTGTCGACGAAGTTTCCGCCCGCTTCGAGGTAGCGGCGGAAGATGGGACGGGCTTCCTCTTCGGTCTTGCCGTACGCGGCGTGGAAACCGCCGGTGCCGAAGTTCATGGTGCCCAGCGCCAGACGGCTGACGCGCAACCCGGAACGTCCGAGCAGGTAGTAGTGGTTCAGAGACATGAGGGTGTTACTCCGTTCGGATGTGCGGTCCACTCAGCCTGCGCATCCAAAAATGGACTGTCAAGTCCAAAACGCTGTGACCACCTGATTCAGGCGAGCCTGCCGCCGCGCAGATGGGCGATGCCCAGGTCCAGCGCCGCCTCCAGATGTGTGGTCTGCCCGGTGGACATCTGGATCAGCACGCCGCCCTGGATGCCGGCGAGCAGGGCGGCGGCCGTACGGTCGGGGTCGAGGCCGGGGTCGATCTCTCCGAGGCCCTGCATGTGCCGTACGCCGGTGGCGATCTCGGCCTGCCAGACGTGCATCAGCTCGGTGACCACGGCTTGGGCGCCAGGCGTGGTGTGGCCGAGCTGCGACATGACGGAATTGAGCGGACACAGGCGGCCCTGCCGGCGATAGCGGTCGACGACCTTGTCGCGCCACAGCTGCCAGGCGGGCCAGGAGGTGAGCTCGCCGAGCTGAGGTCGCTGGTCCTCCAGCACGCGATCGGCTTCGAGGCGGGCGACGGCCAGCAGCAACTCCTCCCGTCCGCCCGGAAAGTAGTGGAACAACTGGCTCTTGCTCGTCGCCGTACTGGCCAGCACGTCGTCGAGAGTGGTGGCGGCCACGCCGTGCTCGCGGATGTGCGCGGCCGCGCCCTCGAGAATGCGCCGCCGAGTCGCGGCTCCCTTACGGGTCGGCGCACGCATAGAACCTCCTATTGGACTCGTAAGTCCATTTTATCCGAGCGCAAGCGGCCGGTCTGCGCAGGTGGAACGCTCTGGTCGCGTCGCGCGCTATTCGGCGCAGGGAGTGGAGGAGCCGAGTTCGGTCATCGCCCGGCGTAGTTCGTCTTCGGTCAGTGCGGGTGTGGGGAGTGGGTGGGCGCGTTCGGCGCGGAAGGCGTCGAGCATGAGGTGGAGGTGGCGTCGCCAGGTTCGGGGTGCCACGTTCGAGGTGGCCGCGGTGATGCGGCTGTGGGACCAGACGACGAAGACCAGGTCCTCCGGCGTCAGGTCGGGCCGCAGCGTGCCTTGGTCCTGAGCGCGTCGCATGGCCTGCCGGGCCAGCTCGCGGATGCGCGTGAGCCGGTCCTGGATGCAGTCGGACAGCGGTAGCCGCATCGAGGCCAGGTCGTTCATGCCCTGGTCGTCGGCTTGCAGTTCGCACATCGCTTCGAGGTAGCGGCAGAACCCCTCCCAGGGATCCTCGGCCACCACCGCCTCCTCCGCGGCGGCGAGCCAGGCTTCGAACTTCTTCTCGAAGACGGTCTGGACGAGGTCGAGCCGGGTGGGGAAGTGGCGGTAGAGGGTGCCGATGGCGACGCCGGCTTCCTTGGCCACGTGCTCCAGCGGTGCTTGGAGGCCTTTCCTCGCGAAGGCGTCCGCGGCTGCGGTGAGCAGGGCGTCGCGATTGCGTTGGGCGTCGCGTCGCAGTGGCTGTGGCGAGTTCGCCCGGGTCGGTCCCATGCGGCCAGTCTACCAAGTGGAGGGTGCCCTCATTTTGTTGTACGGTGAAACATGAGGGTGCCCTCGACTAAGGCTCGACCCGAGGGCAACGAGAAGCGTCGTACGCAAGGGGTTGTGAAATGGGACGGATTTCCGGCAAGACGGCCATCGTGACCGGCGGTGCCATGGGCATGGGAGCCGCCACCGTCGCGCGGTTCGCCGCCGAGGGCGCCAACGTCGTGATCGCCGATGTGCACGCCGAGGCGGCTCGCGCCTTGGCTGAGGAGCTCGGCGGAAACGTCGTGTTCCTGGCACTCGACGTCGCCGATCCGGCGGCCTGGGCCGACGTCGTCAAGCGGACGGAGGAGAGGTTCGGCGGGGTCGACATCCTGGTGAACAACGCCGGCATCGCCGACACCGGTCCGTTCGAGGAGTGGAGCGCCGCTCGCCTGCAGCGGGTGCTGGACGTGAACTTGTTCGGGGTGTTCCACGGCATCCAGGCGGTCACGCCGGTGATGAAGAAGGCCGGTGGCGGGGCGATCGTGAACGTCGGCTCGGTCGGAGCGCTCCAGGGCTTCCCGATGATGTCCGGTTACGTGGCTTCCAAGTGGGCGGTGCGCGGGCTCACCAAGACCGTCGCGCTGGAACTGGGCAAGCACGGAATCAGGCTGAACGCGGTCCATCCCGGCCAGATCGATACGCCCATGACGAGCAACGTGACGTTCGAGACCGACCACGTCGCCCTCGGACGGATGGGCCAGGCAGGGGAGATCGCCGACATCATCCTCTTCCTCGCCGGTGATGACGCGCGCTTCGTCACCGGCGCCGAGATCACCGGTGACGGCGGGCAGAGCGCCGGCCAGGCGGACTACCAGGGCGTGCCCAAGTAGGGCACGGAGGCGGACCACTGACCGCGACGTCGGGTGCCTGGGGGTTTGATCGCCGGTCGGCTCCGCCGTGGAACCTGCCGCCGATATGGGGGATATAGGCAAGTCGTCCCGCGTTGACCAGCGTTCTGGGATACTGCCACGCGATCGTGTCAACGAGTCGAAGTGGGACGACCTCGTGCGTATCGCCCCTCGCCCCAACCCCCAGTGGACCTTCAACCCTCCCCCGGGCTGGACCGTCACGGAGGGGTGGGAGCCGCCCGCCGACTGGGCCGGCCCCGAGCCGCACTGGCCGGCGCCGCCACCGTCCTGGCCGTGGTGGATCGAGCCCGCCCACATCCCGGACGTCTCCGCGCCGCGGCAGGGGGATCCGGCGGAGGTGGGGCCGTACCGGATCGTCGGACGGCTGGGGGCCGGCGGGATGGGGATCGTCTACGCGGGCGTCGACGCCGCGGGCCGGCGGGCCGCGGTCAAGCTGATCCACGACATGTACGCCACGAACCAGGAGTTCAGGGTACGGTTCCGGCGCGAAGTGGCGATGCTGCGCCGGGTCCAGGGCTCCTGCTGTGTACGGATGCTCGCGGCCGACGCCGATGCCCGGCAGCCGTGGCTGGCGACGGAGTACATCGCCGGGCGCACGCTGACCGAGCACGTCCGCGTCGAAGGGCCGCTCAGCGGCGACGGGCTGTACGGGCTGGCCGCCGGGCTCGCGGAGGCGCTGGTCGCCGTCCATGCGGTGGGCGTGGTGCACCGGGACCTCAAGCCCTCCAACGTGATGGTCTCCCCGCAGGGCCCGCGCCTGGTGGACTTCGGCATCGCCCGCGCGCTCGACGGCACCTCCCTCACGGCGACCGGCCACGTGATCGGCTCTCCGGGATGGGTGAGCCCCGAGGAGTACGCCGGCGAACCGGCCGGACCGGCGGCCGACGTCTACGGCTGGGCGCTCGTCGTCGTGTACGCGGCGACGGGGGAGCAACCGTACAGAGCCAGCCGCCCCGAGGCGCTCGCCCACCGGGTCCTGACCGCGACGGTCGACACCGCCAAGGTGCCCGAAAGGCTTCGTTCGACGGTCGACAGAGCCCTCGCGAAGACGCCCGGGACCCGGCCGTCCATGGACGAGGTGCTCGCGGTGGTCGCCGACGCGTGGCGCGCTCACCACGGCGAGCCGGGACCCAGGACGTCGGACCCCGCCACCGACGTCACAGCCCGCCTGAGACGCGTCTGGACCGTCCAAGGGGTCGATTCCGTCGCGCGCTGGGGAGGTGTCGGAGAGCGGCAGGCGGAGCCTGTTCGGTCGCGGAGGGAGCGATTACGGCGGGTCTCGCCTGTCGTCGCGGTGGTGGCGGCCCTCGGGTGCGCGGGGGTGATCCTGCTCAACGTGCGGCCGGACTCGCCCGGTGCGCAGCGTCCTGAATCATCGGCTGCCACAGCGACCGACGCCCGGTCGTCGCCACCGGCCTCCCCCGTGGCGAGCGTCCCGGAGACCGCGGCGGACCTGGCCGCCGCCCTCGACCTGGCGCTCGACGCCACCCCCGCCGCCACCTTCTCCTCCCAGGGCGCCTTCGCGGAGAGCGCCGTCTCCGCGCGGGCGAGCGGCAGCCTGCTGAGCCGCGGTTCGCCGTCCGAGGACGACTTCGAGATGCGGATCACCCCCTCCGACACACCCGCCGCCGATTACGTCGTCGCAGGCGGAGACCTGTACGTGGACAGGCCGGGAGCTCCCGCCAAGAGCCTGACGGACCAGAAGGCCGGGAGCGCGGACTGGTACGCGCTCATGGTCGCCGGTACGGCCGGGCCGTCCGTCATCCACCAGCTGGTCCAGAACTCCGCCGACGTGCGCCGTACCGACCGGACCTATTCCGGCGGCCTGCCCACGACCAGGACGAGTGGCCCGTTGCGGATGCTGCTGGACTCCTGGCGGGGCGGGAACGTGGGCGAGGAGAACGACAACTCGTACCTCAGTTACAAGCTCACCGTCGACGCGGACAACCGTCCGACGAGCTTCGTCCTGACCTGGAAAGTCCCGGTGAGCGGCAGCGGCACCTACGAGTCCGAGTTCGCCACGACCTACAGCGGGTGGCAGAAGACCGGCAAGATCTCCAAGCCGTGACCGGTGTCCTGATGGGGTCGGCCGGAAGGTTGCGTGGCCGCGGAAGGTCGCGGGGCGCGTGTCCCCCGTGCGAGCTACCGGCCAATGTCCACCGTGCGGTGACGCCCCCGGGGTCGTCCCGTCCATAGCGTTCTCGGTGTGGTCACGGCGCTTCGGCGCCCCCCGCCGCACTGCCGTGTGAATCTCACTGGAGGACATCATGTTCCGCAAGACGAAGGCATCCCTCGTGACCGCGCTGTGCTGCGCTGTGGTCGGTGCGGGAGTCGCCGGCTGTTCCAGCGAGGAGGTGGAGAACTGGGATCCCTTCGCCGCCCCTTCGCAGGCGCCCAAGGCCGAAGTGATCTCCGGGGTCAAGAAGATCGAGGTCGAGGGCCGGTCGGTGAACGTGTCCTGCTCGGGCACCCCGGCGAAAGGCGAGCCGGTCGTCGTCCTGCTGGCCGGGGCGGGGGATGGGCTGGACAAGCTGGCCGCCTTCCAGAAGACGGTGAGCGAGAAGAGCCGGGTCTGTTCGTACGATCGGCTCGGCGCGGGCGCGAGCGACCAGCCGGAGGGCCCGCAGGACTTCGCCGCCGCGGGGAAGACGCTGACCGGGGTGCTCGACCAGGTCGCGGGCGGCGAGCCGGTGGTGCTGGTGGGGCATTCGCTGGGCGGGCTGATCGCCGCGCGGTACGCCCCCGACCATCAGGACAAGGTCAAGGGGCTGGTCCTGCTGGACGCGACGCCACCCACGATGTCCGGCGACATCGAGAAGGCGATCCCGGAGTCGGCCAAGGGCCCGGCGGCCGAGTTGCGGGCGCAGAACCTCGCGGTGTTCGAGGGGCAGAATCCGGAGAAGCTCGTCGTCCCGGACGGCAAGGTCAGCTCGGCCGGGGACATCCCGGTGGAGGTGATCCAGCACGGTAAGCAGTACCTCGCGGCCCTCCCGCAGTACGGGCCGCTCCTGGAGAAGGCGTGGTCCGCAGGGCAGCGCAAGTGGCTCGCGCTGTCCAGCGGCAGCAAGCTGAGCACGGCCGAGAAGAGCGAGCACTACATCTACGTCGACCAGCCCGACGTCGTGGTCCGGGCGATCCAGCGCGTCACCTCGCAGGCCGCAGGCTGAGCGAACGCCGGTCGACCGGCCGATCGTCGGCTCCGCGCCACGAGGCCGCGGTGTGTCGCGGGATCGCCCAGCCGGACTGGACCGGCCGGGCGGTTCACAGCGGGTGCAGGCCGAAGTAGCGGCGGCCCTTGTAGACGAGCGGGTCCTGGGCGGGCAGGGTCGAGGAGTCCTCGACCGCGCCGATGACGATGACGTGGTCGCCGCCGTCGACGGTCTCCGACACGGCGCACTCGATCACGGCGGAGCTGTGCTCGCGCAGCACGGGCAGGCCGCCGCCCCCCGAGGTCCACGCGGTCGACGCGAACCGGTTGACCCCCGGCGTCGCGAACAGGGCCGCGATGCCGGAAGCCTCGCTGTGCAGCACGTTGATCGCGAATCGACCGGCGGTCAGCACGACCGCCAGCATCCCGGCCCGCCGGTCGAGGGAGACCGCCAGCAGGGGAGGCCGCTTGGACAGCGGGATGACGCTGCCCACCGTCACCCCCTGCGGCAGCCCGTCGTCGTCCACCGTGGTCAGGACCGCGACCCCCTGCGGGAGGCGGGACACCGCGGCGCGGAAGCCGGCCAGCGTGGGGAAGTGGGCGTCGTCCGCCCCGGCGGGCTGGGTCATCGGGCAGGGCCTTTCGTGCGAGACGGTCGTCAGCGGCTTTCGTGCGAGGCGGTCGTCAGCGGAGGGCGGGGGAGAGGATGGCGGCGGCCTCGGCGAGGGCGACGCGGAGACTGTGCAGTTTCTCGTCGGTCATGCGCTGGGTGGGCCCCGCCGCGCTGATCGTGGCGACGACGGCGCCCGAGCGGTTGCGGACGGGGACGGCGACGGCGCGAACGCCCTCGTTGCGTTCCTGCTCGCTGGTGGCGTAACCGCTCTCACGGACCCGGGCCAGCTCCGCCCTGAGCCGGTCCGGGTCCACGATGGTGGCGGCGGTGTATCTGGTCAGGCCACCGGCGATGACCGTGTCCAGGAGCCGCTCGTCGCCGAAGGCGAGCAGGACCTTGCCGCCGGCGCTGGCGTGCGGCTGGCTGAGCGGGGACGGCGCGGCGACCAGCCGTACCGCGATGTCCTGAGGTTCGCGCCGGTCGACGTAGAGCAGGCTGTCCTCGACCAGGATGCCGAGATGGACGGTCTCGCCCCAGTCGCGCACCAGCCGGTCGAGCAGCGGGCCGGCCGCGCTGACCAGCGGGCTGCGCTCCCCGGCGAAGGCGCCGAGCGCGATGATCTTCGGGCCGAGTGAGTAGTCCTTGAACGCGTCCTGCTGGACGTAGGCCCGCCGTTCCAGGATGGCCAGGATGCGGTGCACGGTGGGTTTGGGCAGGCCGGTGGCCGCCGCGATGGAGGCCAGGCTCCGGTTGCCCCGGCCGGTCTCCAGCGACTCCAGGATGACCAAAGCCTTGTCGATCGCGGTGTCCATCAGGGGTCAGCCGGTGGCCAGCAGGCGGTTCACCCGGTCCAGCAGCGGCCGCCGGTCCAGGGAGAGGTAGCGGTTGGCGCGCAGCCGCACCGGGTCGCCCGCGTAGAAGCGCTCGTAGAGCAGCTGACGCGAGCCGAAACCGTCCCCGGCCAGGTCCCAGGCCAGGCTGAAGACCCCGAGCCGCCGCTCGGCGTCGGCGGACCTGCCCTGGTAGAACCGGCGCACCGCGTCGCCGATCGGCCCGGTCAGGCTGGTCTCCGCCGGAATGTTGATCAGCCCGCTCCCGCTGACCTGCTGGATGATCTCTACCATCCGGGGATAGAAGAACGGGAACAGCCCGCGTACGGCCAGCAGCCCGTCCCGGTCGGGCACGAACACGCCGGGGTCCCACGCGCTCGGCCGGACGGTGGTTTCCGCGCCGGTGATCGCGCTGGTCATGATCTGGCTGAGGTCCACCAGCTCGCCCAGCTTCTCCTGGACGTTCAGGAAGCCGTCCACGCCGATCGTGTCGGCGGCCGTGGTGGCGATGGCCAGCGCCAGCTCCGCCTTGACCGCCGAGCGGACCGTGGTCTGGTGCGCGGCGAAGGTGGTGGTGTCGGTGGCCCGGTGCGCGGTGTTGACCGCCTCCACGTCCCGGTAGAGGAAGACCCGCTCCCACGGCACCAGCACCTCGTCGAAGATCACGAAGGTGTCCATCTCGTCGTACCTGGTGGCGAGCGGGTGCCGGTCACTGCCGGGGTGGGAGAGGGGCTCGCGGCAGATCAGGCGCAGGCCGGGCGTGGCCACCGGGATGGCGAAGGCCAGCGCGTACGCCTCCTCGTCGGGCTTCAAAGGGGGCCCGGGGTGCAGCGACACCATGATCTCGTCGGCGAACGGCGCCAGGGTGGCCAGCAGGCGCGCGCCGGAGACGACCACGCCCGCGTCGGTCTCCTTGACCGCGTGCAGGGCCACCCCGGGGTCGGCCGCCTCGGAGGCCGCGGCGGAGCGGTCCACCTGCGGGTTGAGCAGCGCGTGGGTGAGGCAGAGATTGCCCGAGCCGACCCGCTGGTAGTAGTCCTCGATGTTCTTGCCCCAGGCGGGCTCGCGTTCGGCGAAGAAGCCCGAGGCCACCCGCATCGCGGTGAGCATGGCGTTCATGAAGTCGGGGGAGCGGCCCATCAGGCCGTGGGTCAGGTCGGCGCCGATCCGGAACGCCAGGCCCCTGCGGCGCACGTCCTCGGGGGTGCGCGGAATGAGCAGGGAGGTGGGCCAGATCGAGCCGTCGTCCTGGGTGAAGGTGAGGCTGGGGGCGAGCTGCTCGTCGGCCTGGGCGTCGTAGTTGGCGGCCATCGACCGGATGGCCCCGGCGAAGGCGGGCTCCGTGGTGACGTCCTCGACCCTGCGGTTGCCGAGCCACACCTCGCGCCCGTCCCTGAGGGCCTCGATGTAGTCCTGTCCCGATCGTCCGCGCATGTTCTCTCTCCAACCGACTGCGGGGGACCCCCGTTCCATATGGTGGAACGCATTCCATTCGGGGTTGAAGGATGTACAGCGCAGGTCAGTGCTGTCAAGGCCGGCGAAGAGAGGGGAAAGTCACACCCGTTCACGCGTATCGTACGATGTACCGTGCGCGCATGAGTATTGGTTTCGGCACCCTGGCGCGGATCGGGCACCTGTATCCCTCCGGGGGCCTGTGCGACTACGAGATACAGCGGATGGCGCCGGACGGCGTCCAGTTCGTCACCACCCGGATGCCCTTCCGCCGGACCGGGCTCGCGGACGACCTCGCTCTGTTCGACGACCTGGAGGCGCACAGCCGACTCCTGGCCGACGCCGAGGTGGACCTCATCGCGGTGAACTGCACGGCGGCCACCATGCTGGCCGGGCCCGACGCGGTGAACTCCCGCGTGCGCGCCGCCACCGGCATCGCCGCCACCACCACGATCGAGGCGGTGCTCGAAGCTCTCGCCGCCGCCGGGATACGCAGGGTGGCGCTGCTCACGCCGTACGAGGAGGAGGTCACGGCGGCGGAGGTCGCGTTCCTGCGCGCTCAGGGGCTGGAAGTGGCCGGTACGGCCACGCTGCCCTGCCGGACGCCGGTCGAGCAGGCCGAGCGGGACCCCGAGGTCTGGCGGCGGCTGGCCCGCGACCCCGCGCTGCAGCAGGCGGACGGGCTGCTGATCAGTTGCGCGGGCATCCGGGTCGCCCCGGTCCTGGCCGACATCGAGCGGGAGTTCGGCCGCCCGGTGATCGCCAGCAACCAGGCCCTGCTCTGGCGCTGCCTGCGCATGACCGGGGTCCAGGACCGACCGGCCGGATTCGGCGCTCTTCTGAACGGAGTCTTCGGATGATCCGCAGATCATATGTGGACACCAGGTTCGGCCAGCTGCACCTGGCCGAGTGCGGTACGGGGCGGCCGGTGCTGTTCCTGCACCAGACGCCGCGCTCCTGGCGCGAGTACGCCGCCGTCCTGCCGATCGCCGGTCGCGAGGTCCGGGCGATCGCCATGGACACGCTCGGCTTCGGCCAGTCGGCGCGGGTGACGCGGCCGTGGTCGATCGAGCTGTTCGCGGACGGGGTGGAGGCGCTGCTGGACGCGCTCGGCCTGGCCGAGGTCTCCCTGGTCGGGCACCACACCGGCGCGGTCGTCGCCGTCGAGGTGGCCGCCAGGTCGCCGGAGCGGGTACGCGCGCTGGTGCTCTCCGGCATGCCGTACGTGGACGAGGCCAGGCGGCGGCGGGTGCGGGCCGGCTCGCCGATCGACCATGTGCTCCCGCGTCCGGACGGCGGCCACCTGACCGAGCTGTGGGGCCGGCGCCGGGACTTCTACCGGCAGGGCGAGGAGCCGCTGCTGACCAGGTTCGTGGCCGACGCCCTTGAGGTGGTGGACCGGGTGGAGGAGGGGCACGTCCGGGTCAACGAGTACCGGATGGAGGAGCGGCTGCCGCTGGTGCGCTCGCCCGCCCTGGTGGTCTGCGGCGCGCTCGACGGGCACTCGCTGCCCGACGTGCCGGCGCTGACCGAGCGGCTCGGCTGCCGCTCGCTCGTGGTGGCGGAGGCCGGGGTGCCGCTGCCGGAGCAGCGCCCCGAGGAGTTCGCCCGCGCCGTGCTGGACTTCGTCGGCGAAACTCACGGCTAGCCGCCTCGTACTATGTACGGTACTGTGTTCGCACAGGTGAGGGAGGGATTATGGCCGGAGTCGACGCCGAGCTCGTCTTGCTGGTCCGCGCGATGCGCTGGGAGTCGGAAGGCGTGCTTTCCGTGACGCTCGAGGACCCCGGTGGCGAGCTGCCGGCCTGGGAGCCCGGGGCGCACATCGATGTGGAGCTGCCGGGGCTCACCCGCCAGTTCTCGCTCTGCGGCGACCCGGCGGACCGGACCGGTTACCGGATCGCGGTGCTGCACGAGCCGGAGAGCCGGGGCGGCTCGCAGTATGTGCACACCGGGCTGCGCCCGGGGGACCAGGTGACCGTGCGGGGCCCGCGCAACCACTTCGCGCTCGAACCCGCCGAGCGGTACCTGTTCGTCGCCGGGGGCATCGGGATCACGCCGATCCTGGCGATGGTGGCCAGGGCCGAGGCCCAGGGCGCCGAGTGGGCGCTGGCCTACGGCGGCAGGTCCCGCTCCTCGCTCGCCTTCCTCGGCGAACTGGCCGGGTACGGCGACCGGGTGAGCGTGCTGCCGCAGGACGAGTGCGGTCTGCTCGACCTGGACGGCCTGCTCGCCGACCTGCCCGCGGGCACCGCCGTCTACTGCTGCGGACCCGGCGGCCTGCTCGACGCGGTCGAGGAGCGTTCGGCCGGATGGCCCGAGGGGACGCTGCACCTGGAGCGCTTCCGGGCCAAGGAGTTCGTGGCCGAAGGCGATGACCAGCCGTTCGAGCTGGTCTGCGAGAGCTCGGGGGTGACCGTCACGGTGCCGCCCGGGGAGAGCGCCGTGGACGTGCTCGAAGAGGCCGGGGTGTTCGTCTCCAGCGCCTGTCGCGAAGGCATCTGCGGGACCTGCGAGGTCAAGGTGCTGGACGGCGTTCCCGACCACCGCGACTGGGTGCTCTCGCCCGCCGATCAGGAGTCCGGGAACACCGTGCTGCTGTGCGTCTCCCGGGCTCGCGGGGACCGCTTGGTGGTCGACGCGTGACCTGGGCTGTTGACCTTCGTGCAGTAGACCGTACTGTGTACCGGACGATGATGGTTCCGGTGCGACCAGAATCAGAGAGGAAGAGCCGTGACTGATCAGCATGCGGAGAGGCGCGCTCCGGCCAAACCGCCGGCGCGGTCCACGACCCGTCCGAGCCCAGGCGAGGACTGGACCCAGTGGCCCACCTACAACGCGGCCACCCTGGGCTTCCGCAACTACTGGTACCCGGTGGTGTGGGAGCGCGACATCGGCGACAAGCCGCAGGCGGTGACGCTGCTCGGCGAGAAGATCATGGTCGCCCGCGAGGGGGACAAGATCTACGCGCTCAAGGACCGCTGCCCGCACCGGGGTGTCCCGCTGTCCCACGGCCGCCGCGAGTTCCCCGGCACGGTGAGCTGCGCCTACCACGGCTGGACCTTCGACCTGGAGAGCGGCAACCTCTCGGCCGTGCTGACCGACGGCCCCGAGTCGCCGATCTGCGGCCGGCTCTCGGTCAAGACCTACCCGGTCGAGCAGCGGCTCGGACTGGTCTGGATCTACGTCGGCGACGGTGAGCCGCACCCGATCGAGCAGGACATCCCCGCCGAGCTGCTGGACAACGACCACGTGATGGGCGGCAAGATCGACCTGCGGGCGGGCAACTGGCGGTTCGCCGCCGAGAACGGCTTCGACGAGGGCCACGCCAAATACCTGCACAACACCGCGCTGTGGCGGCTGTTCAAGGTGATGCCCGCCTGGAACAAGACCCGGGTGGCCGAGGTCGGTCCCTGGCTGATCCGGGTCCAGGACGAGGTCCACTGGGAGGCCGACTACCCCGGGCTGGGCACCTGGAGCAACAAGCGCTGGTGGAAGCGCATGCCGCTGCCCGACGCGCCGGGCAAGGGCAAGAACGTCAACCCGGTGATCGCCGGGCTGGACATTCCCGGCTTCGTGTCGATCCGGCTGCCCGGCCTGCTCCGCGTCGCCTACCCGCACTTCATCCACTACGAGTGGTACGTCCCGGTCGACGCGGACACGGTGAGATACGTCCAGATGATGGTCAGGTTCGAGAGCGGCGCGAAGGGGCTGCTGTTCAAGCTCAAGTATCTGAGCGCCATCCGGTGGCTCTTCCACGGCCAGTTCACCGCCCAGGACGCCTGGATGGTGGACGTGATGGACGCCCCGCCGGAGAAGCTCTACCGGCCGGACCTGTCCATCACCGGCTGGCGGCGGCTGATCGAGAAGGCCCGTCCCAAGCCGCAGCCCTACGACCCCGCCTCCGGATCCCCGAGTGCCTGAGCTTCGCCGGGTCGCCGCCGCCGGGCTCGACCTCGCCTACCGGGAGCTCGGCGCGGGACGGCCGACCCTGGTCCTGCACGGCGGCGGTCCCGGCTGCGCGGCCTGGACCGACTTCGCCCCCGTGGCGGAGGCGCTGGCCCCAGGACGCCGGTTGATCTTCCTGGACCTGCCGCAGTTCGGCGAGTCGCCGGTGCCGGTGATCGGCGAACCGGTGTTCGGCTACCACGCCGGGCAGGTGCTGGCCGTGCTCGACCGCCTCGGCCTGGCCGAGGTGGACCTGGTCTGCCAGTCCTTCGGCGGTTCCGTGGCGCTGCGCCTGGCCGCGCTCGCCCCGAACCGGGTCGGCCGGATCGTCGCCACCGGGAGCGCGCCCACCCCGCCGGACGGCGGCGTCACCGGCCCGGCCATCAGGGACGCCTACTACGGCGGCGACGGCCCGTCCGAGGCGAAGATGGCCGAGCTGATCGGCGCGCACGAGTTTCACGACCGGGCCCGCGTTCCGGCGGAGACCGTACGGGCCAGGTACCGCGCCAGTGTGCGCCCCGAGTATCTGGCGGTGGCCACCGACACCGCCGCCCGGGGAGCACCGGAGGACCTGGCCGGGCTGCTGCCCCGGGTGGACCGGCCGGTGCTGCTGCTGTGGGGGGCGGGCGACCCGTTCGCCGGGCCGTCGTACGCGCTGGGTCTGACCCGGCTGCTGCCCCGCGCCGACCTGCACGTGCTGGCCCGGACCTCGCACCACCCGCAGCAGGAGCGGCCCCGCGCCTACGCGGCGGCCGTGCGGGCCTTTCTCGACCGATGACCCTGTGAATGGAGATCTCATGCGCCGTGTTCTGGGCGTTACCGCCACCGTGCTGCTCGCGACGACAGCGGCCCTGCTCATCCCCCCGGTCCGCCGCCGCCTGGACGTGCTGCTGATCCGCACCACCGGCACCACCGTGCGCACGCAGCGGAAGGGCTGACATGACCGGCACGACCGACCTGGTGGTCAACGGCGAGCGCGTCACCGTGCGGGCGGACGCGCGCACCTCGCTGGCCCGGGTGCTGCGCGAGCAACTGCGCTGCACCTCGGTGAAGCTCGCCTGCGAGCGCGGCGAATGCGGCGCCTGCACGGTGCTGGTCGGCGGCGTGCCCCGGATGGCGTGCGTCACCCCGGCCCGGCTGGTCGGCCGCGAGGTGGTCACCGCGGAAGGGCTGGGCGAGGAGGCACGTGACCTGCAAGAAGCGTTCGCCGACCACGGGGCCTTCCAGTGCGGTTTCTGCACCGCGGGGCAGCTCGTGCACGCGGTCGCCGTCCTGCGCGGCCCGGTCCCCGGCGGCGCGGAGCTGGAGCCCTACGTCCGGCGGCGGCTGAGCGGCAACATCTGCCGCTGCACCGGCTACAACGGCCTGGTGGACGCGGTGTGCGCGGTCGCGGAGGCGAGGACATGAGCATCGGCGAGCGGGCCAGGCCGATCGACTGGCGGCTGCGCAGCCTCGGCCTGGTGGACTACACCGCCGACCTGTCCGAGCCCGCCCACCTGCACGCCGCCGTGCTGCGCTCGCCGCACCCGTACGCGCTGATCGCCTCGATCGACACCGGCCGGGCCGAGCGGATGCCCGGCGTGCGCGCCGTCATCACCCACGCGGACTTCCCGCCCGGCGCGCTCTACCAGCACCGGGGCGGCCCTCTCTCGGACCGGCCGCCGCTGGCCGGGGACGTGGTGCGCAACGTCGGCCAGGAGGTCGCCGCGGTCGCCGCCGACACGCGCGAGCAGGCCGAGGCCGCCTGCCGGGCGATCCGCGTGCGCTACCGGCCCAGGCGGGCTCCCCTGACGATCGCCGAGGCGCGCGCCCCCGGAGCCCGTGAGCTGCACCGGCGCACCACCGGCCTGCGCAACGTCAGCGTCCGCTGGGCCGCCGACTGGGGCGACGTGCCGGCCGGCCAGGCCGCCGCCGCGCACACCGTGACCGGCGCGTTCGTCTACCCCAGCGTCTCGCACGCGGTGATGGAGCCCAACACGACGCTCGCCGCCTGGGACGCCGAGCGCGAACTGCTCGAACTGTGGACCTCGACCCAGGCGCCCTGGTTCATCGTCAAGGAGGTCGCGGGCCTGCTCGGGCTCTCCCGCGACCAGGTGATCTGCCGGGAGGTCGCGGTCGGCGGCGGGTTCGGCGCCAAGTCCAAGATCTCCGAGCACGAGGTGCTCGCCGCCGCGCTGGCCCGCAAGTCCGGCCGGCCCGTGCTGCTCGAACTCAGCCGCGAGGAGGAGTTCGCCGCGAACAAGCCCCGGCACCGGTTCGAGACCCGGCTGCGCACCTCCGCCGACGCCGACGGGCGCATCAGCCTGTTCGAGGCCGACATCGACGTGGACAACGGCGCCTACAACCACATGGGCTCCTCGGTGCTCCGGGTCGGTGTCATCACCCTCGGCTCGATGTACCGGCCCGACGGGGTGCGCTTCGACGCCCGGCTGGTGGACACCGCCACGCAGGCCGGCGGCCAGTTCCGTGGCTACGGCACCCCCCAGGTCTCGCTCGCGGTGGAGAGCCAGGTGGACGAGCTGGCCGAGCGGCTCGGCGTCGACCCGATCGAGCTGCGGCTGCGCAACCTGGGCGCGGAGTGGAGCACGACGCTCTGCGGATACGAGGTGACCACCAACCGGCTGGGACCCTGCCTGGAAGCGGTCCGCGACGGCCTGGACTGGGACGCCCGCAGGCGCGAGCGGCCCGCGGGCCACGGCCTCGGCGCGGCGGTCGGCATGCACGGCAGCGGCGCGTACGCCTACGAGTTCGCCAACCGGAGCGACGCGGCCATCGACCTGTTCGAGGACGGCAGCGCCCGGGTCCGCTTCGGCGGGGCCGACGCGGGGACCGGGCAGCGCACCATCCTCGCCCAGGTGGCCGCGCACGAGCTGGGCGTCCCGCTGGACCGGGTGGAGGTGCTCTCGATGGACGGCGAGCACACGCCGTTCGAGCTGGGCGCCTGGTCCTCCCGGGGCACCCACATGACCGGCTCCTCGGTCGGGCAGGCCGCCAGGGAGCTGGCCGACCGGCTCAGGACCCTCGCCGCCGACAAGCTCGGCGAGGGCCGGATCGAGCTGCGCGACGGCCAGGCCGTCCGCGGCGACAGCTCCGTCCCCCTCGGTGACCTGGTACGGCTCAGCCCCGACAGTGTCGACGGGGTGCTCAGCCACGAGACCAGTTACCTCCTTGAGGGTACCGAGATGCTCACCCCGGACCGGGACACCGCCAACCTGTCGCCCACGTACGCGTTCGCCGCGCACGGGGCGGAGGTGCACGTGGACCGCCGTACCGGCAAGGTCAGCGTGGTCGACTACGTCGCCGCGCACGATGTGGGCCGGGCGATCAACCCGACCATGGTGGAGGGCCAGATCGCGGGCGGCGCCGCGATGGGCCTGGGCGCGGCGCTGGGCGAGGAAGTGGTCAGGGAGGGCGGGCGGGTGGTGAACGCCGCCTACGTCAACTACGCCCTGCCACGGGCCGCCGACCTGCCGCGGATCCGGCCGGTCATCGTCGAAGGGGACGATCCGGCGGGGCCGTACGGGGCCAAGAGCGTCGGGGAGATGTCGATCATTCCGCCGGGTGCGGCGGTCGTGAACGCCATCTACGACGCGGTCGGCGTACGCGTGCGCGAGCTGCCCGCCACCCCGGACAAGATCATTGATGAGCTGGCCAGGCAGGAGGGCCGGGTCCGGAAATTCCGGATCTGGCGCCGCCCGGACCGCTGGTGGATCGCCCTGGTCCGCTGGGCCTACCCGCGTGGGCTGCACCACGCGCTGCACCGCTGGGGTGTCCGGTTCGGGCCCGGCGTCGGGCCAGGACCCGACGCGGAGCCGCAGCCGGAGGAGCTGGTCGTCGCGGCCGGGGCGAAGGAGGCTTCCGCCGCGCTCACCGGTGACGCCGTCCTGCTCGGCGGCGGCACCGACGTCCTCACCGAGGCCCGGTTGCGCCCCGCCAGACCGGCCCGGCTGGTCTCCGTCGGCGACGCCCCCGAGCTCCGCGTACTGCGCCGCTACGCCGACGCCAATGCCGGGGCCGACGCCGGGGCCGAGGCCGATGCCCCCGAGCTCCGCGTACTGCGCCGCTACGGCGACGCCGACGGCGACGGCTTCGGGCTGGAGATCGGTACGGCGGTGACGCTGGCCGAGCTGGCCGAGGCGACCGAGCGGCTGGCTCCGGCCATCGCGGCGGCGGTGGCGAGCATCGCCTCCCCGCAGATCCGCAACGCCGCGACGGTGGCGGGGAACCTGGT
Organism: Nonomuraea glycinis; assembly: GCF_035920485.1. Classification (GTDB taxonomy): domain Bacteria; phylum Actinomycetota; class Actinomycetes; order Streptosporangiales; family Streptosporangiaceae; genus Nonomuraea; species Nonomuraea glycinis. The sequence continues at coordinate 2,095,039 of NZ_CP109166.1, read as the reverse complement.
CCAGGCCAAGCGGTGCTGGTTCTTCCGCAACGGGTTCCCCTGCTACAAGCGCAACGGGGCGTTGAGCCCCTGCTACGCGGTGCTCGGCGACCACCGCTTCCAGCACGCGGCGGCCGGGGCGCACCGGTGCCAGGCGGTCACGCCCTCCGATCTGGCGACCGTGCTGACCGCGTACGACGCCGAGGTGGAGATCGTCGGTCCGGCAGGCCGGACCACGGTGCCGCTGGCGGAGTTCTACACCGGGCCGGGCGAGACCGTGCTCGGCCCGGCGGACGTGGTGGCGCTGATCCGCGTCCCGGCCGCCGCACTGCGCCGGCAGGGCTCGTTCGAGAAGCTCGCCCTCTACTCCGGCGACTTCGCCACCGCCTCGGCCGCGCTCACCGCGGCCGTCGACGAGCGGGGGGCGTGGTCGGACGTGCGCCTGGTCCTGGGCGCGGTCGCGCCCACCCCGTGGCGGCTCACCGCGGTCGAACGCGCCGTAGAGGGAACGACCCCGGACCTGGCCACGCTGCGCCGCTTGGTGGACGCGGAACTCGACCGGCACGCGGACCCGCTGCCCGGCAACGTCTGGAAACTCGACGCCGCGGCCGGTCTGGTCGAGCACGCGGCCGAACACCTCTCGACCGGCAAGGGAGCAGAACGATGATCATCTCGGAACAGGAACAGCAGTGGATCCAGGCCGCCCGCGCCCAGGTGGAGCGGATCGACCTGCGGGACCTGATCGCCTCGATGACGAGCATCCCCAGCCCCACCGGTCAGGAGGGTGAGCTGGCGCGGTGGCTGGCCGAGGAGATGGCCGGGCGCGGGCTGGCCGGGTTCTACCAGCCGATGGACGCCGAGCAGGGCAACGCCGTCGGGCGGCTGCGCGGCGACGGCACCGGTGCTGACCTGCTGCTCTATGCCCCGATCGACACCCTCACCGTCGGCACCGAGGAGGAGGACCTGCCCTGGGCCGGGACGGAGCTGCGCCGGGACATGCGCGCCGAGGGGCTGATCGAGGGCGACTATGTGGTGGGCCTGGGCGCGAGCAACCCCAAGGGCCACGGCGCGGCCCTGATCGCCGCCGCCTCGGCGGTGCGCGCCGCCGGGGTGCCGTTGCGCGGCGACGTGATAGTCGGCCTGGGCGCGGGCGGCATGCCGACCAACCGGCGTCCGGGGGCCGCCAGGCACAACGCGGGCCAGGGCAGCGGGTGCTCGTTCATGCTGGAACAGGGCGTCTGGGCCGACCACGCACTGATCGCCAAGCCCGGCTGGGCGGTGCACTGGGAGGAGGTCGGCCTGTGCTGGTTCGAGGTCGTCGTCCGAGGCACCTACAGCTACGTCGGCAGCAGGCACCGCATGGCCTACCGCAACGCCATCGTCGACGCCGGGGTGGTGGCGGCGGGGCTCGACCGGTTCTTCGAGCGCTACGCCGCCGCGCACACCCGGGGGCTGGTCGCGCCGCAGGGCAACATCGGCGCGATCGAGGGTGGCTGGACGCGCACCCCCTCGCTGTCGCCCGCCGAGTGCCGGCTGCTGGTGGACCTGCGGCTCGGTCCTGACCAGGACCCGATGTCGGTGAAGCGGGAGTTCCAGGCGGCCCTGGACGGCATTCTGGCCGAGAACCCCGGGGTGACCGCCGAGTCCAGGATGATCCTCGCCATCCCCGGCACCGCCACCCCGCAGGACGACTGGATCGTCCGCGCCGCCGTGGCCGCCTGGGAGGACGTGGAGGGCAGGCCGCACGAGCCGATCACCGCCAACAGCGGGGCCACCGACGCGAACATCCTGCGCGCCCGCGGGCTCTCCACCGCCCGCGTCGGCATGGCCAGGGCGGGCGAGGGCGCACCGCTTCCGGTGGACTTCCCGATGGGGATGAACGTGGTCGACGTCCGGGAGTTGGAGAAGCTCACCAGGACGCTCATCCACACCGTGGTCACCACCTGCACGAGAACCCGACAGGAGCTGGAGAACTCTCGATGAGCACGATCGTCGCCGGAATCGGCGCGTCACACAGCACGCTCATGAACACCCACTGGGACGAGGTCGCCGAGGACCCCGGCGCGCTCCGCTTCCGGGCCGGCCTGGAAGCGGCCAGGGACGTGCTGGCCGAGGCCAGGCCCGACACGGTGATCATCATCGGCTCCAACCACTTCAGGGGCATGTTCCTCGACCTGATGCCGGCCTTCACCGTGGGCGTCGGCGAGGTGATCGGCGCGGGCGAGGCCGACACGCCCAAGGGCCGGCTGCCCGCCGACACCGCGCTGGCCCGGACCCTGGTGGACACCCTCAGCGAGGACTTCGACCCCGCGTTCTCGCTGCGCATGCAGGTGGACCACGGCATCACGCACAGCTATCAGCATCTGGTGCCGGGACTGGACGTGCCGATCGTGCCGGTGGTGGTGAACATGTTCGCCCCGCCGCTGCCCTCACTGCGCCGCTGTGACGCGCTCGGCGCCGCGATCGGCCGCGCCGTACGGGAGGACGGACAGGACAAGCGGGTCGCGGTGATCGCCTCGGGCGGGCTCTCGCACCGGCTGCCCTGGCCCAAGTGGTACCGGGCGCTCTCCGACGACGACCGGTTCCTGGTCGAGGCGTGGCTGGAGGGCCGGGACTCCTGGCAGGAGTACGAGGTCAGGCGGCGGCAGATCATCCGGGCGGCCGAGTCGGACATCAACCCGGACTTCGACGCCCGCTTCCTGGCCGCGCTGGAGAAGGGCGACCTGAGCGAGTTCCTCGGCCTGTCGGCCGACGACGTGGATCGGGTGGCGGGCAACGGGGCGCAGGAGATCCGCTCCTGGGTCGCCATGGCCGCCGCGGTCGGCCCGGCCGAGGGCATCACGCACGCCTACGCCGCCGTCCCGCAGTGGCTCACCGGCATGGCGGTCGCCTCTATCCGGCCGCTCACCTGACCGGCAAGTCGTCTGAGCTGCTGTTCGTCTGAGCGGCCGTTCGTCTGAGCGGTCGCCTCAGGCGGCGGGCCCCGGTGTGGCGCTGGGGCCCAGCCGGTGCAGGAACCCGTCCACCAGGCAGTCCAGCCCGAACATGAACTGGTCGTCGCTCGGCAGCGAGGTCATCTCGTCGGCGAGCGACACCATGGTCGGGAACTCGGCCAGCGGCAGCCCGGAGTAGAAGTGCACCCGCTGCCGCCGCAGCTCCTCCACCTCGGGATGGCTCGGGTCGCCCCACGAGCGCGGCGCCTGGTAGCTGGCGAAGCCCAGCGTGTAGTGCATGACCAGCCCGTACGCCTGCACCGCGGTGACACCGGGCAGGCCGGATCGCTGGAGGTAGACCAGTGCGTTCTCCAGCGCTCCGCGCATCGCCTCCCGGCTCATGGTGACCCGGGTGGTGAACAGCCTGACGATGCTCGGATGCTCGCGCATCATGGTCAGCAGCGCGATGGCCAGGGCGCGCATCGCCTCCCGTGGCTCGCTCTCCGCCCCGCCGCCCGGCAGGGCCAGCCCGCCCAGCACGTCGTCGGCGATCCCGTCGAGGATCTCCTCCTTGTTGCGGAAGTAGCTGTAGAGCGTCATGGCGCCGATGCCGACCTCGGCGGCCAGCCGCCGGATGGTCAGCGCGTCTATGCTCTCCTCGTCGGCGAGGCGGGTCGCGGCCTCGATGATCTGCTCACGGTTGACCACCCGGCTGCCTTTGGCCGACCGAGACAGGGGTGCGCGCGCAGCCGTCATCGCTCTCTCCTTCAGCTCGTCCCGGTGCTCGTACAAGGGTGGCATACAACCTACCGTACTTAGTGCGACCGCGCAGGATCATGCTCTGGTCCGCCGCAGGCGCACCGGTCCCAGGGTCAGTGTGACGGTGAGTCCGGCCAGCGACATGGCGGTGATCATCGCGGCGAACGGCACGGCCGTGGCGGTGCCGATCCCGGCCAGGGGCGCGATCAACGCGCCGATGGTGAAGTGCAGGGCGCCCATGACCGAGGACGCGGTGCCCGCCGAGCCCGGGAAGCGGGCCAGCGCGAGCGCGGTGGCGTTGGGCATGACCAGCCCGAGTGCCGAGATCACCACGAACAGCGGTAATGCCAGCGCGGCCAGGTGCCGGCCGGGGTCGAGCGCGGCCACGCCGAGCAGGGCCACGCCGGCCGCGCTCTGGGCGCCGATGCCGGTGAGCAGCAGCCGCTCCGGCCGGATCCGGGCGGCCAGCCGGCTGTTCAGCTGGGTCATCGCGGTCAGCCCGGCCGCGTTGACCGCGAAGAGCCCGCCGTAGACCAGGGGGGACGCGCCGTACACCTCCTGGAGCAGGAAGGGGGAGGCGGCGATGTAGGCGAACATCGCGCCGAACGCGAAACCGCAGGACAGCGCGGCGCCGAGGAACGGCGGGTCGCTGAAGACGGCGCGGACCAGGCCGGGGATCCGCCGCAGCCCGCCGGACTGGCGGCGCTCCGGCGGCAGCGTCTCGCCCAGCGTGGTCAGCACGGCGAGCAGTTGGAGAGCTCCCGCCCCGGCCAGCACCAGGAAGATCGCGCGCCAGTTCCCGACCGTCAGCAGGGCGCTGCCGATCACCGGCGCGATCACGGGGGCCACTCCGAACACGGCCATCATCTGCGAGAACACCCGGACCGCGGCCGTCCCGGTGTAGAGATCCCGGACCATGGCCCGGGACAGCACGACGGCCGCCGCCCCGGCGAACCCCTGGCAGAACCGCAACCCGATCAGCAGCTCGATCGAGCCGGCGAACGCGCAACCGAGCGAGGCCAGCACGTACAGGATGATCCCGGTGAGCAGCGGAGGCCGCCGCCCCCACAGGTCGGAGAGCGGCCCGATGACGAGCTGCCCGGAGGACAGCCCGAGCAGCGAGGCGGTCAGGGTGAGCTGGACCTGGGTGACGGACGCGTTCAGGTCGGTGGCGATCGCGGGGAACGCCGCCAGGTACATGTCACCGGAGAGGGGGCTGATCGCGGCGAGACCGCCGAGGGTGAAGACGATCCCCCGGTTCGCTCTCATCTCCCGCCGAACGTGTCGAACAGGTCCTGGATCCCGGCGCGGCCGGCGCCGGCGGCCAAGGCCAGGGCGAGCAGCACCCGGCACTTGTACGGCGAGAGGTCCTGCCCGGCCACGAACCCGTCGGCGCGCAGCCTGGCGCTGGGCCGGACACCGCCCGACGCGCCCCGGTAGGACTGGCAGACCACCACGCCCGCCTCGGCCGCGCGCCGCAGCGCCGTAACCTCGGCCGGGGTCGGGAACCCCGCCCCGGTCCCCGCGCTGACCAGGCCGCGGGCACCGGCGGCCACGGCCGCGTCGATCAGCGCGCCGTCCGCGCCCGGGTAGGAGACGACCACGTCCACCCGGGGGACCGAGGTTGTCTCGGTGACCGGCAGGATGGGGGCGGAGTGCTCCTCGGCGAAGCGGAAGCGCACCTGGCCGCCAGGGTCCACCTCGCCGAGCGGGCCGAGCCCGCCGAACGCGCCGGTCCCGGCCGTGCCGGTCTTGGCGACCCGGCGGGCCGACCAGATCGCGTCGTCCACCACGACCAGTGCGCCGCGCCCGGCCGCGGCCGGGCAGAGCGCCACCCTGGCCGCGTTGACCAGGTTCAGCGGCCCGTCGCCGCTCAGCGCGGACAGCGGGCGCATCGCCGCGGTGAGCACCACCGGCGTGCCCGGCCCGAGCACCAGGTCGAGCAGGAAGGCCAGCTCCTCCAGGGTGTTGGTGCCGTGCGCGACGACCACGCCGCGCACGCCGGGCCGCTCGCGCGCCCGCCGCACCTCGCCCGCTACGCCGAGCAGCCCGGCCAGGTCCAGCGCGTGGCTCGGGCCCGCCTCGGCCGGGATCTGCACCACCTCGGCGACCCGCTCCAGGTCGGGTACGGCGGCCACCAGTTCGGCCAGCGTCAGCCGCTGATCCTCGGCCTCGGTGTATCCGGTGAGGTCCAGCGTGGCCGGCGACCAGGCCGAGATCGTGCCGCCGGTGCCGACCAGGGCGATCCGGCCGAGCGGTTCGCTCACAGGTTCCTCGCCCATTTCAGCCACCGGTCCTCCAGCCGCGCGTACCCGGCGTTGACCAGGTTCCCGAGCACACCGAGGAGGATCAGGGCGGCGAACATGGCCGGGATGTTGAACACCGACTGGCTGGACAGCAGGTAGAAGCCGACGCCGTTCTGCCCGCCGACCAGTTCGGAGACCACCATCATGATCAGGGCGATCGGCAGCGCCACCCGCAGCCCGGCCGAGATCAGCGGGAACGCCGAGGGCAGGACCACCCGGCGGATGATCGCGAGCCGGGACAGCCCGTACATGCGGGCCACGTCGATCCGCTCCTGGCGGCAGTCGCGGGCGCCCGTGGTGGTGTTGACCAGCACCGGGAACAGCACCCCGAACATGATCACCGAGATCCGCATGCTGTCGCCGAGCCCGAGGGCCAGGACCGCGACCGGGATGATGGCCACGGCGGGCAGCGCGCGCAGGAACTCCAGGGTCGGCCCGATGTACTGGGCCACCCGGCGGGAGGAGCCGATGGCGATGCCGAGCACCACGCCGAGCGCGCTCCCGGCCAGGTAGCCGATGACGAACCGCTGCAGGCTCGGCAGCAGGTCGCTGAGCGTGTGCTCGAACAGCCAGTCCTCGCGCAGCGTGCCCAGCACCGAGCTGAGCGGCGGCAGGTAGACGTTGCCGAGGGTGCGCCCGCCGATCTCCCAGCCCACCAGCAGCAGAATCGGCAGGCCGATCGGCAGCAGCGATCGTCCCACCGCGCGCAGGCGTGTCATCGCCCCGCACCTCCGTCCCGTGCGTCGGTCTTCCAGAACACGATCTTCCGCTCCAGCCCGGCCACGGCCGCGTTGATGGCGTAGCCGAGCAGACCCACGGCGAACACGGCGGCGTACATGTCGGCGTTCCTGATCGCGGTCTGCATCTGGACGATGGCGTAGCCGAGCCCGCCGCTGCTGGTGATGATCTCCACGGTGACGGTCAGGACGAGCGCGATGGCCCCGCTGATCCGCACCCCCGCGGCGATGTTGACCGCCGCGCTGGGCAGCAGCACCCGGCGCAGCACGGCCGCGCGGCCGAGCCCGAAGTTGCGCGCCGTGTCCACGGCCACCGGGTCGGCGTCGCGGACGCCGTAGTAGGTGTTGAACAAGATGGGCCAGGACGCCGCGTACACCGTCAGCGCGATCGTGGTGGTGTCGCCCACGCCCAGGATGAGGATGCCGAACGGGATCAGCGCGACCGACGGCAGCGGCCGGAGGAACTCGATGATCAGCTTGACCGAGTTGAACGCGGTCGCCGAGGCGCCGAGCAGCACTCCGACCGGCACCGCCACGACGATGGCGATGAGCAGCCCGGCCCCGAAGGTGGCGAGGGTCTGCCCGGCGTCGGCGAGCAGGTCGCCGCTCACGATCCCGGTGTAGAGCGCCGCCCCGACCTGGCTGGGCCTGGGCACGTACGCGGACTTGACGACCCAGGTGGTCAGGGCCTCCAGCAGGAGCAGGAGCCCGGCGGCGAACACCAGGCCGCGCGCGTTGAACAGCGGGCGGGTCCTGCGTCCTCGGCCGGTGCGCCGAGACGCCGCCGCGCCGACCCCTGGCGCTCGGTCCTCCGCCTTGAGGAGCGTCATGCATCTTCCTTCCTGAGGGGCCGCCGTGGCCGGCGGCCCCGCGCGCCTGCGGACAGGTGCCTACTTGCCGTCGGCGGCGATGATGGTCTCGGCCTTGATCGGCTCCTTGAGCGCGCCGAAGCGCACCATCACGTCCAGCAGCGGCTGCACCAGGTCCGGGGTCGTCTCGTCGCCGTACAGGGCGAGCTCCAGGGCGTTGATCGCGTCATCGGGGAGCTCGGTGTACTTCTGCAGGATCGACTTGCGCTCGGCCTCGTTGGCGGGGTCGTTGGCCCAGGCGTTGGTGGCCTTCATGGCGGCCCGGAACTTCTCCACCACCGCCGCGTTGTCCGCGATGTAGTCCTCCTTGGCGAACCACGTGGTGTTCAGGAAGTCCTTGCCGTTGTTGACCGAGTCGTACGGGCTGACCAGCCGGTGTGCGATCTTGGCCGCTTCCTGCTGGTCGTAGAAGGGGGAGACGACCGCGCCGGCCGGAACCTGGCCGCTCTCCAGAGCCTGGCCGATGGCCGGGAAGTTCAGGGTGACGAAGTTGACCGTCTTGACGTCCACGCCCGCGTCGTCGAGCGCGGCCAGCGTGGACAGGTGCGGCAGGGTGTTGAGCGCGTTGGTGGCGATCGACTTGCCGCCCAGGTCCTTGAGCTCTTTCACGTCGGTGGCCTTGTCACCGATCATCAGCCAGACGCCCGGCTTCTCCTTGGTGTAGAGCAGGCCGCCCGCGACGATGCGGAACGGGATGCCGGAGGCGGAGGCGGAGGCGATGGAAGCCGGTGAGGTCAGCGCAAACTGCGAGCCGCCTGACTGCACGGCGGCGGCGAGCTCGGGCACACCCGCGACGATCTTGACGTCCACGTCCAGGCCCTGGGCGGTGAAGAAGCCCTTCTCCTTGGCCAGGAAGCCCTGGGCGCCGGAGTCCGCGGCCACCGTGGAGATGGTGATCTTGGTGGGGCCGCCGGTCGCGGCGGTGGTCGCGGAGTCGTCACCGCCACATGCGGCAAGGCTCCCGACCAGGGTGAACACGGCGGCCATGCCGAGGAGTTTCCGTACTACGTTGGTTGCCGTCATGTGACTCGTACCTTTCGGGGTAGTGCAAAAGCGGGGGGATGGGTCACGCGGCGGGTTGGCTGCCGTCACGCTGGGCGGACAGTCCCATGACGTCGTGAATGCGGGCGCGAATCCTCTGGAATTCCGGCATGCCGCGGGTGCTCACCTGGTTCTTCGGGTGGGGCAGGTCCACCATGAGCTCCTCCGCCACGTGGCACGGCGGCTTGCTCAGGACCAGGATGCGGTCGGCGAGGTAGATGGCCTCGTCGATGTCGTGGGTGACCAGCAGCATGGTCATCCCCGAGTCGGCGAACCGCTCGCGCACGGCGAGCAGGGTGTCTTCGAGGCCCTCCTTGGTCAGGGCGTCCACCGAGGCGAACGGTTCGTCGAGCAACAGGATCTGCGGGCGGAAGGCCAGCGCCCGGGCGATGGCGACGCGCTGCTGCATGCCGCCGGAGAGCTCTCCCGGGTGGTAGTCCTCGAACCCGGCGAGCCCGACCGTCTTGATCGCCTCGGCGACCCGCTCGGCCTTCTCCGCCTTGGTGATGTCGCCGCGCTCGGCCAGCGGGAACTTCACATTGCGCTCGACGGTCAGCCAGGGGAACAGCGAGCGGGTGTAGTCCTGGAAGACCAGGGCCATCTCGGGGGGCGGCGCGTCGATCCGCTGCCCGCGCAGGCTCACCTCGCCCGAGGTCGGCGGCAGCAGCCCGCAGATCATCCGGAGCAGGGTCGACTTGCCGCACCCCGACGGGCCGATGATCGCGACGAAGTCGCCCTGGTTCACCGAGAACGAGAGGCGATCGCAGACCAGCGGGCCGTCGGCCTGATAGCGCTTACGCAGCTCGGTCACGTTGAGGATCGGCGGCACGACGGCTCCTGGTTCGGCGAGATCGGTCAGACGCGGGAAATCGGTGGCCATGCGAGGCATCCCTTCGGTAGGCGACGGGTCGCCGGAGGCGGGAACGGATCCGGGGTGACCGTCCGTAACCCTCTGTCCGGGGCGTTCGCTCGTGGATGCCGCTGGGCGGTGGGACGGGTGCCGTGGCCGCCGCTCAGATGCGTACAGGTGATTATTGCCTTGTATCGTACGAAGTACGAATGAGGTGTCAAGGGGTTCTCCGAAACGGACTGCCTAACGGTGCGGACTGTTATATAGTGCGAACTTTCAAATTCGGCTCACCACAAGCGGTTGAGCTTGCGGGAAAGGCCCAGCGCCGCCGTCCGTACGGCAGGCCCCAGCCGGGCCGGCTGGAACTGCGCGACCGGCACCGAAACCGACAGGGCCGCGATCGCCACCCCGCTCACGAGCACCGGCGCGGCCACACAGCAACCGCCGACCGCCGCTTCCTCCCGGTCGTAGGCCACGCCCGCCGTCTGGACCCGGCTGACCTCGTCCTTCAGTAAATCCAGGTCGGTGATCGAGTGTGGGGTGAGCCGCCGCAACGGCTGCCCGAGCACCTCGTCCAGCACCTCGGGCAGCGCGAAGGCCAGCAGCGCCTTGCCGATGCCGGTGCAGGTCAGCGGGAGCCGCCCGCCGATACGGGACGGAAGGTCGACACCGCCGTGACCGTGGATCTTCTCCGCGTACACCACGTCGTAGCCGTCCCTGACGCCGAGATGCACCGTCTGGTGCGTCGCCGCGAACAGGTCCTGCATGAACGGCAGCGCCGCCTGGCGGAGCTGGGACTTGACCGGCACCAGCTCGCCCAGCTCGAACAGGACCAGCCCGAGCGCGAACCCGCCGTCCACCCGCTGGAGCAGATTGAGGTCGAGCAACGGCTGGATCAGCCGGTGCACGGTGGACTTCGGAAGGTGCGTGGAGCGGGCGATGTCCGCCAGTCGCTGCGGCCCGCCGGCGGTCCGGAACGTCTGGAGGATCAACATCACCTTCTCCAGCATCGAGGTGTCGTCGTTCCGTCTCACGGAACCTTCCTTGTTGTTTCGGGATGTATGAGGCTGAATATGGTCTATTCACCTGCGGAAATTCAACCCCACCGTCCAAGAAAAAACGTTCCGGGAAGCTGACCACATGCTGGTTCCACCTGATGGCCGCGAGGCCGCCGCCGCTCGATTGCGGTCGGCCGTAACCTCTCACCGGTCGTGCGCACCGGTCCGTGATCTGCTCGGTACGACCGACATCGAGGCCGCCTACGCGGTCGCCTCGGCGAACATCGCCGAGCGGATCACGGCCGGCCGGCGCAGGATCGGACGCAAGATCGGGCTCACCTCGCCGGTCGTGCAACGTCAGCTCGGGGTGGACCGGCCCGACTTCGGCACGCTGCTCGACGACATGCTCGTCCCGGCCGGGACCCCGGCCGAGCACAGCGGCCTGTTCCGGCCGCGCGCCGAGGCCGAGGTGGCCTTCGTCCTGGGCCGCGACCTCGACGACGAGAGCGTCGACCCGCGCCAGGCCGTCGCGTACGCGCTGGCCGCGATCGAGATCGTGGACAGCCGGATCACCGACTGGGACATCACGATCGTGGACACCATCGCCGACAACGCCTCCAGCGCGCTGTTCGCACTCGGCTCGGAACGCGTCCCGCTCGACGGGCTCGACCTGCCCGGCGTCCAGATGGAGCTGGAGCTCAACGGCGTGACGGCCTCCACCGGCACGGGCGAGGCGTGCCTGGGCGACCCGCTCAACGCGCTGGCCTGGCTGGCCGCGACCGCGCGGGACATCGGCGAGCCGCTGCGCGCCGGGGAGATCGTGCTCAGCGGCGCGCTCGGCCCGATGGTGGACGTCGGCCCGGGTGACCGGCTCACCGCTCGGCTGACCGGCCTGGGCGTGGTGGACGTTCAGTTCACCGGAATCAACGGAGGGACGCTCGGTGACGACTGACGTGCAGGCCAAGACCAAGGTGGCGGTCATCGGGTCGGGGAACATCGGCACCGACCTCATGATCAAGGTGATCCGGCTCTCCCGCACCCTGGAGATGGCCGCCATGGTAGGCATCGACCCCGACTCCGACGGCCTGGCCAGGGCCCGCAGGATGGGCGTGACCACCACCTCGGACGGAGTGCGGGGCCTGCTGGCACTGGACGTCGCCGACGAGATCGGCGTCGTCTTCGACGCCACCTCGGCCAGGGCCCACGTCGCCAACGCCGCCGCCCTGGCGGCGACCGGGGCCAGGCTCATCGACCTCACGCCCGCGGCCATCGGCCCGTACGTGGTGCCCGTCGTCAACCTGGACGCCCACCTGGACGCCCGCAACCTCAACATGGTGACCTGCGGCGGCCAGGCCACCATCCCCGTGGTGGCCGCGGCGGCCAGGATCGCCCCGGTCAGGTACGCCGAGATCGTGGCCTCCATCTCCTCCCGCTCGGCCGGCCCCGGCACCCGCGCCAACATCGACGAGTTCACCGAGACGACGTCCCGGGCGATCGAGCGGGTCGGCGGCGCCGACCGGGGCAAGGCGATCATCGTGCTGAACCCGGCGGATCCGCCCATGATCATGCGGGACACCGTGTTCTGCCTGCTCGACGACTGTGACACCGACGCGGTGGCGGCCTCGGTGGCGGCGATGGTGGCCGAGGTGGCCGAGTACGTCCCCGGTTACCGGCTCAAGCAGCGCGTCCAGTTCCGGCGGATCGGCCGGGACGATGCGGAGAACTCCCTCATCCCCGACGCCCCGCCCGGCGACCGGTGGATGATGACCGTCTTCCTGGAAGTCGCGGGCGCCGCCCACTACCTGCCGGAATACGCCGGGAACCTGGACATCATGACCTCGGCCGCGCTGCGGGTCGGCGAGCGCGTCGCCGCGCACGCCGGGACGGCGGTGGCCCGATGACCGAGCCGCTCTACATCCAGGACGTCACCCTGCGGGACGGCATGCACGCCATCCGGCACCGCTACACCCTCGGCCAGGTGCGCGACATCGCCGCCGCCCTGGACGCCGCCGGGGTCGCCGCCATCGAGGTGGCGCACGGCGACGGGCTGGGCGGCAGCAGCCTCAACTACGGTCCCGGCGCGCACACCGACTGGGACTGGCTCGCCGCCGCCGGCGAGGTGATCAAGAATGCCCGGCTGACCACCCTGCTGCTGCCCGGCATCGGCACCGTGGACGACCTGCGCCGCGCCCGTGACCTCGGCGTCGTCTCGGTCCGGGTGGCCACCCACTGCACCGAGGCGGACATCTCCGCCCAGCACATCGCCGCCGCCCGCGACCTCGGCATGGACGTGGCCGGATTCCTGATGATGTCCCACATGGCCGAGCCCGCCGACCTGGCCGCGCAGGCCAAACTGATGGAGTCGTACGGCGCGCACTGCGTGTACGTCACCGACTCCGGCGGCCGGCTCACCATGAGCGGGGTGCGCGACCGCGTGCACGCCTACCGCGAGGTCCTCGACCCGGGCACCGAGATCGGCATCCACGCCCACCACAACCTGGGGCTGGGCGTGGCCAACTCGGTCGTCGCCGTCGAGGCGGGCGCGATCCGGGTGGACGCCTCGCTGGCCGGGCAGGGCGCCGGCGCGGGCAACTGCCCGATCGAGGCGTTCATCGCGGTCGCCGAGCTCACCGGGTGGCGTCACGGCTGCGACGTGTTCGCCCTGATGGACGCCGCCGACGACCTCGTACGCCCACTCCAGGACCGTCCGGTCCGGGTGGACCGGGAGACCCTGTCGCTCGGCTACGCCGGCGTCTACTCCAGCTTCCTCCGGCACGCCGAGCGCGCCGCCGCCGAGCATCGCCTGGACACCAGGGACATCCTCGTGGAGGTCGGCCGGCGGCGGCTGGTCGGCGGCCAGGAGGACCTCATCGTGGACGTCGCCCTGGACCTGGCCGCCGCCGAGAACGCCGCCGAGAACGCCGCCGACGCGAACGCCACCCCCGAGAACCCTGCCAACGAGAACGCCACCGCCGAGACCACCGTCAACGAGAACGCCGTCAACGAGAGCATGGAGATCGCGAAATGACTGTCTGGACCGACCTAGCCGACCTGGAGTTCACGGTTCGCTTCGTGGACGCCGCGGGTGTCCGGACCAGGGCGCTCCAGGCGGGGGCGGGCGAGCCGGTGGTGTTCCTGCACGGCACCAGCGGCCACCTGGAGGCGTTCGTCCGGAACCTCCCCGCGCACGCCGAGCACTTCGCCTGCCACGCCATCGACATGCTGGGCCACGGCTACACCGACGGCGTGGACGAGCCGTACCGTATCCCCCGGTATGTCGATCACGTGCTGGCCTACCTGGACGCGATCGGCGCGGAGCGGGCGCACTTCGTCGGCGAGTCGCTGGGCGGCTGGGTCGCCGCCCGGCTGGCCGCCGACCACCCCGACCGGGTGAGCCGCCTCACCCTGGTCGCCCCCGGCGGCAGCGTCGCCAACCCGGCCGTGATGGAGCGGATCAAGACCAGCACCCGCCAGGCCGTCACCACCGACGACATCGACCTGACCCGCAAGCGGCTGCACCTGCTCATGCACGACCCCGCCAAGGACGTCTCCGAAGAGCTCGTGCAGGTACGGCATGCGATCTACCACCGCCCCGAGTTCGTCAAGCGGCTGGACAACCTGCTGTGCCTCCAGGAGCTCGCCAACCGGGAGGAGGACCTGCTCACCGCCGAGCAGATGGGCCGCATCACGGCGCCGACACTGATCGTGTGGGGCGCCCAGAACCCGTTCGGCGACGTGCCCGAGGCGCACCGGATGAACGAGCTCATCCCCGGCTCCCGCCTGGAGATCTTCGGCGAGTGCGGCCACTGGCCCCAGCACGAGCACGCCGCCAAGTTCGACGCGCTCAACCTCGCCTTCCTGCGGGAGGGACAGTGACCACCGGCGCCGGGCGGCTGCGGATCGGCGTCAGGGTCCCGCCGTGCGACCGGGCCGACCGCCTGGTCACGGTGGTCCGGCGGGCCGAGGAGCTCGGCTTCGACGATGTCTGGATGCCCGACTCCCAGTTGCTCTGGCGCGAGGTGTTCAGCGTGCTCACCGCGGTCGCGCTCGGCACCGAGCGGATCGGGCTCGGCACCGCCGTGACGAACCTGACCACCCGGCACCCCTCGGTGGTCGCCTCCGCCGCCCGCACCGTGGCCGAGCTCGCCCCCGGCAGGCTGACCCTCGGCGTCGGCGTGGGCAACAGCTCGGTCGCGCCGATCGGGCTGAAGGCGGCCACCCGGGTCGAGCTGGCCGAGCGTCTGGCTCAGCTCCGCGCCCTGCTCGACGGCCGCGAGTGGGACTACGGTCAGGTACGGTCCCGGCTGCGCGACCCCGTAACCGTTCCGCTGCACCTGGCCGCGAGCGGGCCGCGTAACCTGCGGCTGGCCGGGGAGATCGCGGACGGGGTGATCCTGCTCAGCGGGATGTCGCTGGAGACCCTCACCAGCGCCATCGCGCGGGTGCGGGAGGGCGTCGAGGCGGCCGGTCGCCCGATGGACAGGTTCCCGCTGACCGTCTCGGCGTTCTGCCATGTCACCGATGACATCGAGGCCGACGCCCGGATGCTCAAACCGGTCTGCGCCGCGATGGCGGCCAACGGCGGCGGTCCCTTCCTCGCGCTGGCCGGCATCACCCTGGACGTTCCCGACCGGTTCGAGGGGGTCTACCCCGATCTGCTGCACGCCGAGGACTGGGACCTGGCCGTCGAGGTCGCGAGCCGCTGGGTCAGCGACGAGGACGCCCTCCGCTTCGCCCAGGCGTTCTGCCTGTTCGGCACCGCGAAGGAGATCGCCGAACGGCTCAAGGTCGCGTACGAGGCCGGGGCGACCAGCGTCTTCCTCCAGCATGTGGGGTCCTACCGGCCGCCGCACGAGCTGATCGAGGTCGTCGGCGAGGAGGTCCTCCCCGAAGTGGCGTCGTGGTCGCGATGAGTACGGTCCTGACCGAAGTGGTGTCATGGTCGCGATGAGGACGGTCCTGACCGAGCTGTCCGACCGAGCCCGCCTGGCCGCCGCGACGGCCACGCCCCGGGCCCGCGAGCTCGCCGTCCTGCACGTCCTGGACACCATGGGCTGCGTGGCGGCGGGCGCGGACCACCCGGTGGCCGCCACGCTGGCCACGTTCCTCGGCGAACCGTTCCCACCGGCGGCCGGCGGCGAGCGCTTCCTTGGCAAACCGGCGGGCGGCGGCGAGCGGTTCCTTGGCGGACTGTTCTCGCCGGCGGCCGGTGGCGAGTGGTCGTTGCGCACTGCTGTGCTGGTGGAGGCCACGCTGGCGCACGTGGACGAGTTCGACGGCTTCCACCCGCAGGCCGCGGTGGTGCCCGCCGCCGTCGTGGTGCCCGCCGCGCTGCTGACCGCCGCCCGCGAGGGCCGCGACGGGGCCGCTGTGGTGGACGCGGTGCTGGCCGGGTACGAGGCGGTCGTCGAGGCCGGGCTGCGATTCGGCGGCTCGGCGCTGTACACCGCCTGGTGGCCCACCGCCCTGTTCGGCGCGCTCGGCTCGGCGGCGGCCGCAGCCGGCGTCCTCGGCCTGGACGAGGAGCGCACCCGGACCGCCCTCGCGCTGGCCGCCGCCGGACTGGGCGGCCTGCTCACCGCCGACGAGTTCGGCGAGGGCCACTACCTGCTGGCCGGGCGCGCCGCCGCTGACGGCGTCGATGCCGCCTACCTGGCCAGGGCCGGGGCGCGGGCCAGCCTGACCCTGCTGGACGGGCCCGCCACCGCCGCGCTCGGCCGCGCCGCCGGGCCGGAGAGCGCGCGTGAGGGCGTCCACCTGGAACGCTGCGCCTTCAAGGCGTACCCCTGCGCCCGGCCGCTGCATGCGGTCGTGGCCGCGGTCACCCAACTGGCCGCGGCGGGCGTGCCGCTCGGGGACGCGGTGGCCGTGCGGGTGCGGCTGCCCGCCGTACTGCTGCGTTTCGTCAACGCCTCGACCCAGCCTCCCGGCCCGGCGGAGGCCGCCGCCAGCGCCGCCTTCGCCGTGATCGCCGCCATCCGGGGCCGCGCCGACGACGTACGGTTCTACCGTTCCGCCGACCTGGGCGAGGGCCCCCACCCCGAGATCACCATGGAGGCCGACCCCGCCCTGGACCGCCACCTCCCCGACCACTGGGCCGCGGGCATCACCGTGACCCTCCAGGACGGCCGGCAGTTCCACCACGACGTCCACGACCTGACCGACGACCATGGAACGACCGCCAAGTCCGCCGACCTGACCGGCGACCATGCGACGACCGCCAAGTCCGACGACCATGCGACGACCGCCAAGTCCGGCGACCATGCGACGACCGCCAAGTCCGGCGACCATGCGACGATCGCCAAGTTCGCCAAGCTGACCGGTGGAGCGGACCCCGGGCCCTGGCTGAGGCTGGACACTCACCCCGCTCCGGGTGACCTGCACGATGCCCTTCTTGGCCAGGGGGCCTGAGTCGTCAGCCCTCGAAGCCGCCGCCGGTGACGATCACCTGCCCGCTGACGTAGTCCGCCTCCGGGTAGGTGAGCATCACGACAGAGCCGGCGGCCTCCTCCGGCGTGCCGGCGCGGCCCAGCGGGATGGCCCGGTTGAGGGCCTCCAGCAGTTGCGGGTTGACGCCGACCTTGATCTGCCGCCCTTCGACGTCGATGTACGCGTCGCCGTCCGCCGCCGCCTCGGTGAGCCGGGTCTGGATGAAACCGAACGCGACGCAGTTGACGTTGACGTTGTAGCGGCCCCACTCCTTGGCGAGGGTCTTGGTCAGCCCCACGATCCCGGCCTTGGCCGCCGAGTAGTTGGCCTGCCCGGCGTTGCCGAACAGCCCCGCGACCGAGGAGATGTTGACGACCTTGCGGTGCACGGTGAGCCCGTCCGCCCGTTCCTTGCGTACTGCGGCGCTGATCACCGGCTGGGCGGCGCGCAGGATGTCGAACGGCGCCTTCAGGTGCAGATCGACGATGGCGTGCCACTGCTCGTCGGTCATCTTCTGCACCACGTTGTCCCAGGTGTAGCCGGCGTTGTTGATGATGATGTCGACGCCGCCGAAGGTGTCCACCGCGGTGCCGACGAACGCCGGCGCGAAGCCGTCACCGGTGACGCTGCCGGGGAACGGCACCGCCGTGCCGCCGTTCTTGCGGATCTCCTCGACCACCTCGCGGGCGGGGGCCTCGTCGAGGTCGTTCACCACGACCCCGGCGCCTTCGCTCGCGAGTTTCAGCGCGATGCTCCGGCCGATGCCCCGCCCGGCGCCCGTGACGAGGGCGGACTTGCCGTCCAGCTTTCCCATGATTGCCGTCCTTCAGGTTGGGGGTGAGGGTCAGTCGAGCGCGACCGAGGCTTCACCGGTGAGGGTCACCGTGCCGTCGGCGAGGGTCACCGTGAGGTCGAGGGTGGCGACCCGCTCGCCGTCGACGTCGGTGATGCCGTTGACCACGGCCTGGCAGGTGGGCCGGCCGTGGACCGGGGTGATGGCGGCGAACCGCACCCGGTACGACCGCAGTTTGTCCGGCGGGAAGTTGTCCGTCAGGAGCCTCGCGAGGTAGGCCATGGACAGCATGCCGTGGGCGAAGACGTCGTCCAGCCCGGCCGACTTGGCCACGTCGAGGTCGACGTGGATCGGGTTGTGGTCACCGGAGGCGCCCGCGAAGAGCGCGAGGGTGTGGCGCGAGATCGGCGGGACGGTCAGCTCGTCGAGCCGGCTGCCCGGCTTCAGGTCCGGGGCCATTCAGGAGCTCGCTTCCGGCAGGGCGCGGACCACGAGCGTGTTCCGCATCGTCACGACGACCGTTCCGTCCTGGTCGGTGACCGGCAGCTCGGTCACCAGGAAACGCAGGGCGCCGCCCTTCTTCTCGTACACGTCGACGACCTTGGAGGACGAGCTGAGCTCGTCACCGGCGTAGGCGAGCCGGTGGTAGGCGAACTCCTGCTCGCCGTGGAGCACCGCGCGCAGGTCGACGCCGTACGCGGTGAGGTGGCCGAACGGGTCCGGCATTTCGAGGTCGACGCCGAAGAAGAACGTCGGAGGCACGGGCAGGTCGCGGTGCCCGGCCCGCTGGGCGGCGTCCAGGTCGACGAAGATCGGGTCGGTCTGTCCCGTCGCCTTCGCGAACAGCCGCAGCCGGCTGCGGGTGACGAGCAGTGTGCCGCCCGCCCTCTCCTCGCCGATGAGCGACCGGTCCAGCCCCATCAGCCGTCCACCTTCTTGTACAGCGTGACGACGCAGGCGCCGCCCAGCCCCAGGTTGTGCTGCAGCGCGACGTCGACGCCGGCCACCTGCCGGTCCTCCGCCTGGCCGCGCAGCTGCCACACGAGCTCGGCCGCCTGGGCGAGTCCGGTCGCGCCGAGCGGATGCCCCTTGGAGATCAGCCCGCCGGACGGGTTGGTGACGACCTTGCCGCCATAGGTGTTGGCTCCGTCGAGCACGAACTTCTCGGCGGTGCCCTCCGGGGTGAGGCCGAGGGCCTCGTAGGTGAGCAACTCGTTGGTCGTGAAGCAGTCGTGCAGCTCCACCACCCCGATGTCCTCGGGGCCGATGCCGGACTTCTCGTAGACCTGGCGCGAGGCGGCGACCGTCATGTCGTAGCCGACCAGCTTGCGCAGGTCACCTTCGAACGTGGTCGGCTGGTCGGTGACCAGCGACTGCGCCTCGATCACGACGTCCGCGCGCAGCCCGTGCCTTCTGGCGTAGTCCGGTGAGACCAGCACCGCCGCCGCTGCCCCGCAGGTCGGCGGGCAGCACTGGAAGCGGGTGAGCGGCCCGTAGATGTGCGGGGAGCCCAGCACTTCCTCGACCGTGAGCGGGGCGCGGAACACGGCGTACGGATTGGCCGCCGCGTGCCTGCGGGACTTCACGGTGATGTGCGCGAACGTCGCCGGGTCGATCCCGTACTCGTCGACGTAGGCCTGACCCGCCGCGCCGAAATAGGTGGCCGCGGGCGGCGCGCCCGGATCGGGAACCCCTGCCACCTCGTCCCGGACCTGCGCGAAGGCTCCCAGCACGTCCGGCCGGTCACTCCACACCGAGCCGAGCGCGCCCGGGTTCATCTGCTCGAAGCCGAGCGCCAGCGCCACCTCGGCCTGGCCGCTCGCCACCGCCTGATGGGCGAGCCAGAGAGCCGACGACCCGGTCGAGCAGTTGTTGTTGACGTTGATGACCGGTGCGCCGCTCTGGCCCAGGTGGTAAAGCGCCTTCTGTCCCGAGGTGGAGTCACCGTAGACGAAGCCGACATAGGACTGCTGTACGGCCGGGTACGCCACGCTCGCGTCGGCGAGCGCGCGACGTGCCGCCTCGGCGCCCATGACGTCGTAGGGATCGCTCTTACCGGGCTTGCTGAAGGGGATCATCCCGACGCCCGCGACGACTACCTTGCTGGTCATAGCTCGCTCCTCAGGTCTGTGGTGTGCTGCCAGGACGCCTCGGCCACCCGCCGGGCCGCGACCGGCTCGCCCGCCGGGGTCCGGGAGAACCGTGGCGCCGGCCGGGGCTGGTCGACGCCGTCGATCGAGGTGAAGACCTCGCGCTCCACCAGGTGGGGGTGCTCCAGCGCCTCCTCGAAGGTCAGGACCGGGGTGACACATGCGTCGGTGCCGGCGAACACCTCGGCCCACTCCGCCATGGTCCGCTTGCCGAACGCGCCGGCGAGGGCGTCGCGCAGCTCGTCGGCGCGCGACTCGTCGTACTGCCCGGGGAGCGCGGCGGGGTCGAGCTCCAGGATCCGCACCATCTCCGCGAAGAACTGCGGCTCGATGCAGCCGACCGCCACACTGCGGCCGTCCGCGCAGATATAGGTGTCGTAGTACGGGCGGCTCCCGTCGAGCAGGTTCGTCCCGCGCTCACTCGACCAGCGGCCCTCGCCCCGCAGGGACCACATCATGTGCGCCAGCACGCTGGCGCCGTCGCACATCGCCGCGTCCACGACCTGTCCCAGCCCGGAGCGTTCCCGCTCCCACAGGGCGGCGAGGACCCCGGCGACGAGGAACATCGAGCCGCCGCCGAAGTCGCCGACCAGGTTCAGCGGCGGGACCGGCCGCGCGCCGGCGCGGCCGATGCTCTCCAGGACGCCGGTCAGCGAGATGTAGTTGATGTCGTGCCCGGCGGTCCGGGAGAGGACGCCGTCCTGGCCCCAGCCGGTCATCCGGCCGTAGATCAGGCGGGGGTTGCGCATCCTGCACACGTCGGGGCCGAAGCCCATCCGTTCGGCCACGCCGGGCCGGTATCCCTCGACGAACACGTCCGCCTCGTCGGCCAGGTCCCATACCCGGGCGAGGTCCGCCGGGTTCTTCAGGTCCGCCACGACGACCTGTCTGCCGCGCAGCATGTGGTCCGTCTCGCCCACCGTCCTGGTGGGGCGCTCGACGCGGATCACGTCGGCGCCCAGGTCGGCGAAGATCATGCACGCGTGGGGGCCCGGGCCGATGCCGCCGAGCTCCAGCACCCGCAGGCCCGCGAGCGGCCCGTCAGTCATGGGCCGGCCAGTACTGCTCGCGGAGGCGCCGCTTGAACAGCTTGCCGGAGTCCTCGCGGGGCAGCCGTGCCTCGAACACGACCACCTTGGGCACCTTGTACTTGGCCAGGTTGTGCTCGACGTGCTCCCGTACCTGGTCCTCGGTCACCGTCGCGTCCGGCAGCAGCTCCACGTGCGCCGCCAGCGCCTCGCCGAAGTCGGCGTCCGGGATGCCGAACACGGCCACGTCCGCGACGCCCGCCAGTCCGAGCACGGTGTTCTCGATCTCGACGGGGTAGATGTTCACCCCGCCGGAGATCACCATGTCGTTGAGCCGGTCGCTGAGGTAGAGGTAGCCGTCCTTGTCGACGTGGCCGACGTCGCCGAGGGTGTAGAAGCCGTCACCGGCGTCGATGGCCCGACGCTTGGCGTCGTCGCCGAGATAGGTGAAGTCCGGCCAGGCCGACGGAGGCCGGCCGTAGACGACGCCTGTCTCGCCGGCCGGGACCTCGGTCCTGTCGGGGCCGAGGATCCTGATCGCCGCGTCCCCGACCGGCGCGCCGACCGTGCCGGGGTGGGCCAGCCACTGCTCGCTCGTGCAGACGGTCCAGGCGCCGCCCTCGGATCCGCCGTAGTACTCGCTGATGGTCGGGCCGAACCAGTCGATCATCGCCCGTTTGATGTCCGGCGGGCAGGGCGCGGCGGAGTGCGAGACGTTCTCCAGCGAGGAGAGGTCGTACTTCTCCCGGATGTCCTGCGGCAGCCGCAGGAGCCGCACGAACATGGTCGGCACCATCTGCGCGGCGGTGGCCCGATGCTCCGCGACGACCCGGAGGAACTGCTCGGCGTCGAACTTCGGCATGATCACCAGGCTCATCCCCATGGCCAGGGCGTAGGTCGCGGCCACGTTGGGAGCGGTGTGGTAGAGCGGCGCGGGGATCACGGCCGTGCCGCCGGCCCGGAAGCCCACCACCTGGCGCAGGAGGCCGGCGATGTCGCCGGCCTTCTCGGGGGCGATCGGGTCGCGCAGCACCCCTTTGGCGAGCCCGGTCGTGCCCGAGGTGTAGATCACCGACATGGGCGGGGTGAGCACCGACTCCGCGGGCGGGTCGTTGTCCTCGATGAGCTGCTCGGCCATCGGGTAACGGCCGGTCGGCGCCACCGTGCCCAGCGCGAACTCCTCGGCCACCTCCGGCGGGACCGCGACCTCGACGATCCGCAACCGCTCCGGTTTCTGCGCCTCCACGACCGGCACGAGATCGGAGTGGACCACCGCCACCTTGGCCTGGCTGTCGCTGAGCAGATGCCGCAGGTCGGCTCCGGTCCAGTGCCAGTTGACCGGTACGGGGACTGCCCCGATGAGCGACGCGGCGAACGTGGCCTCGAGCATGCCCGTCTCGTTGCGCATCATGATGGCGTACCTGTCGCCGGGTCCGACGCCCAGTTGCCGCAGGCCCGACGCGAGGCGAGCCGCGCGCTCCTTCATCTCGGCCACCGGTAAGACGCGACGGCCGGAGATGACCACTGGTCCTGTCATGTCCTTCTGCCTTTCGTTGCGGTTCACAGGGATCGTGCGATGAGGTCCTTCATGACCTCGTTGGCTCCGCCGTAGATCTTCTGCACCCGGGCGTCCTGGTACATGCGGGCGATGGGGTATTCCCGCATATAGCCGTAGCCGCCGTGCAGTTGCACGCATTCGTCGATCAATGTCACCTGCTGCTCGGTG
Organism: Nonomuraea glycinis; assembly: GCF_035920485.1. Taxonomy (GTDB): domain Bacteria; phylum Actinomycetota; class Actinomycetes; order Streptosporangiales; family Streptosporangiaceae; genus Nonomuraea; species Nonomuraea glycinis. The sequence continues at coordinate 2,072,441 of NZ_CP109166.1, read as the reverse complement.
AGCCACCACTTCGCCATCGCGGCCGTGGCCGCGTCGAGCCGGCCTTCGAGGTGCAGGTCGATGCAACTGTCGAGGAAGACGCGGGCGACCCGCGTCGTCGTCGCGCCCTCGGCGAGGGTGAACTTCGTGTTCTGGAAGTCCCAGATGGACTGTCCGAACGCCCGCCGCTGCTTGACGTAGTCGACGGTCTGCTCCATCGCGGCCTCCATCCCGGCGACCGCGAGGACCGAGATGAGCAGCCGCTCCTGCGGCAACTGGTTCATCAGCTGCGCGAAGCCCTGCCCTTCCACCCCGCCGAGCAGGTTGTCCGCGGGCACCCGCGTCCGCTCGAAGGAGAACTCGGCGGTGTCGGCGCCGTGCTGACCGACCTTCTCGAGGATCCGGCCACGGACGAACCCAGGGCAGTCGGCCGTCTCCACGACGACCAGCGAGATGCCCTTCGCGCCCTTGGCGGCGTCGGTCCTGGCCACCACCACGATGAGGTCGGCCAGGTGGCCGTTGGAGATGAAGGTCTTCGCGCCGTCGATGACGTACGACTCGCCGTCGCGCACGGCCTTGGTCCGGATGCCCTGGAGGTCGGACCCGGTGCCCGGCTCGGTCATCGCGATGGCGCCGATCATCTCGCCGGAGGCGAGCCGGGGCAGCCACCGCCGCTTCTGGTCCTCGGTGCCGTAGGCCAGCAGGTAGTGCGCGACGATCCCGCTGTGCACCATGTTGCCCCAGCTGGTCTCGCCGGCTCGGGCCTGCGCCTCGCAGATCGCGAGGTCGTGCGCGATGGTGCCCCCGCCGCCGCCGTATTCCTCGGGGATGGAGCAGCAGAGCAGGCCGAGCTCGCCCGCCTTGAGCCAGACGTCGCGGTCGACGTGGTGCTGCGCCTCCCACTTGTCCCGGTGGGGCAGCAGCTCGGCCGACACGAAGGACGAGGCGAGGTCGTACACCGCCCGCACACTGTCGTCGGCCTTCCAGGACTCCGGCATTCGCGCCCACCTCAATCCACTTATTGAATGAACCTAACGCCGCTTATCGCTCTCGTACCAGGTGATCTCAACCGGCCGACTCGTTCATGAGCTTACTCATCATTCACTTAAAAGCAACGGTGAGTATGTGGCCACGTGACGGCGGAGCGGCCCGGTGCGCCTACGCTGAGTCCCATGTCGACAGCCACCGTGCGACCCGACGAGCCTCGACGCCGTCCACGCGATCGCAAGCAACAGATCCTCGTGGCCGCGCGGGACCTCTTCGTCGAGCACGGCTACCCCAACGTGTCCATGTCCACGATCGCCGCGAAGGTGGGCATCCGGGCGGGCGCGCTGTACCGGCACTTCGACACCAAGGCGACGCTGCTCGAATCGGTCATCGCCGACAACTTTGGCTGGATCGACGAGCCGGTGGACACCGCCGGCTTCGCGGAGGTCGTCGACGACGTCCTGGCCAGGGTGACCGACCGGCCCTATCTGTCGGACCTGTGGATCCACGAGGTCCGCTATCTGCCCGCCGAGCAGGCCCGGACGCTGCGACGCCGGATGCGGCAGTGGACCGGGAACCTGGTCCCCCCGTTGCGGCGGGCCCGGCCCGGACTCGACGCCGGGCAGGAAGAGCTGCTCATCTGGGCCATCCAGTCACTGACGTCCTGCGTCGGCCGGCGCGCGATCCATGCCCCCCAGTCCGTACGGCTGCCCGTGGTGCGGGCCGGCATCCACGCGCTGACCCGAGCCGAGCTGCCCCCGACGGGAGCGGAGACGGTGGCACCCGAGGCGGAGCTGCTGCCGGTGTCGCGCCGGGAACGGCTGCTGCTCGCCGCCATCGAGCAGTTCTCCCGCAACGGGTACCACGAGACGTCGATGACGAGCATCGGCGCCGCCGCCGACGTCACCGGGCCGAACCTCTACGGCTACTTCGCGAGCAAGGCGGATCTCCTCCAGGCGGTGTACGAGCGGGGCACCCACGCGATGTGGCTGAGCCTCGACGAAGCGCTCGCCAAGACCGTCCTGACCAGCGGCGACTCTCCCAGGCAAGCGCTCACGGCCGTGGTGCGCTCGTACGTGCGGATCGCGCGGACCTGGTCGGCGATCCTGGACGACCCCACCGCCGAACCGGGAGTCGTGGCCACGACGCTCACCGCGCAGCGTGAGTACGTGGGCGAATGGAGCGCTCTGGTGTCCCGCGTCCTGCCGCACCTCGATCCGCGGGTGGCCCGGCTGCGCGTGCAACTCGGCCTGTTCCTCGCCGCCGACCTGTACCGCAACCCGCGAGTCTCCCGCCACGAGTCCTTCCCCGACAGCGTGACGGCCCTGGTCCTGGCCGTGCTGTGCGACGACTCGGACGCACCGCCGCCGGCCGATGCCGACGGATGAGACGTCCGCCGGCACGGTCCTGGCCTTGAGGTGTCTCAAAGCCTCACCTGGGCCCGCCCCCGTTGCGGCGCTCCGAGAAACGCTGGTCCAGGAAGGACACGTCGGCGGGAACGCCGCCTTCGGCGATGCCGCTGATCCTGACCCGGATACGGCAGGGGGGTCAGTGAGGCTCGTCCGGGGGACGGGTGACGGCGGGCGCGCGGTCGTCCTCGCGCAGGACGTCGTCGGCTGTCTGGTCGTACTCGGCCACCCGGGCCCGCCCGGCCTCGCCCAGTTGCTCGACCACGGCCGCGATCAGGGTTTCGAGCAGCGCGACCGCCGGGGTCAACGAGTCGAACGGCGAGGGCGAGGTGACCTGGGCGGGCAGCACGACGTCCGCCACGGCCGAGACCGGCGACAGCCACGGGTCGGTCAGCAGCACGATCTTGACGTTGCGGGCCGCGGCGGCGTTCGCGAAGGCGATGGTCTCGCGCTGGTAGCGCCGGTAGTCGAAGAGCACCAGCACATCCCGCCGGCCCATGTCGAGCAGGTGGGCGGCATGGTCGGCGGTGGACCCGGCGATGTAGGCGCTGCCGGACCGCAACTGCTGCAGGTGAGCGACGAGGTAGTGGGCCAGGATCGTGCTGAACCGGCCGCCGGCCGCCGAGACGCGGCGTTTCGGGTCGGCCAGCAGCTCGGCCGCCCTGGTCAGCTCACCCTCGGGCACCTGGTCGAACGTCATGGCCGTGGCTTCCAGCAGCACCTTGCGGGACCGGCCGAGCACGCCGTCCGGGCCCACCTCGTCGCCCGCCCCGGCGGAGCCGTACTGGGCCAGGGGAGAGGAGTAGCGCTGCTGGGTCTCGCGCTTGAGCGTCTGCTGAAGCTCGGGGTAGCCGTCGAAACCGAGCCGGTAGGCCAGCCGCAGCACGGTGGCCGGGCTGGTCTGCGCCAGGCCGGCGACGATCGCCAGCGGCTCCAGCCCGGCGGTCGGGTAGCCCGCCAGGAGGGCGCGGGCCACCCGCTGCTCCGCACGTGGCAGTCGCGGCAGTACGTCGCGCAGTTGCGCCGCGACTGTGCGGGGCTCAGTCGAGGGGGACGACACTCAGCCTCCTTCAGGGCGGTCGGTGACTCGGGGCGCGCCACTGGTAACGGATCATGCCAGGGCACGCCCGAAAAGAGAACGCCGGTCACCGGCCGCCCAGCACGTCGGCACGGTGACCGCCGGTCAGCGGCCGGCGGGCGGCACGGTGACCGCGGGTCAGCGGCCGGCGTCGGGCCCGGCGAGCCCGCACCACTCGATCGCGGCCAGCGCGTACGTCTTCGCCGACTGCACGAGCTGGGCGATCTCGACGTACTCGTTCTCCGCGTGCGCCGTGTAACCGACGCCAGGACCGTACACCAGGCCGCCCAGGCCCTTGCTGTCCATCCAGGTCAGGTCGCAGACGCCCATGAAGCCGGTCGACAGCGGCGGCCGGCCGTCGGCGGCGGCCGCGGCGTGCGCGCCGGCCACCACGGCGCCCAGCGGCGCGTCGTCGGGCAGCGAGTACGGCGGCCACAGCAGCTTCCACTCGAAGACCGGCGGGTGCTCACGCAGCCACGGGTCGGACCTGCACGCGTCGGCCACGCGGCCCTCGATCTCGGCGATGACCTCCTCGTTGGTCCGGTCGGGGTGGTGGTAGACGCAGTATTCGACGGTCAGCTCGTCGGCCAGGAAGAACGGCACGTAGATGCCCGACGGGTTGGCCTGGAGCACACCCGGCAGCAGGTTGAAGTAGCCGGCCGGGAAGAGCGGGTGCCGGTCGTGCCGGGCCCACTCGTCCTCCAGGGAGCGCAGCGCCTGGTAGACGATCCAGAACTTGTCGACGGTGTTGACCCCGAGCGCGTCGCCCTCCAGCGTCGGGTGCACGGTCATGCCGCGCAGCCCGGAGTGGGCGGTCTTGCCCTCCATGGAGATGCTGAACCAGAGCAGGCCCGGCGTCACCGGCACCGACGCCGGCAGGGTGCCCGCCTGCCCGGACGGCTCGCAGACGATGGCGGCGTCCGCGCCGAACCCGGCCTCCAGCACCGCGGTGGTGCCGGCTTGGTGGTCGCCGACCTCCTCGCCGACGACGGCCTGCAGCACGAGGTCGCCGGCCAGGCGCACCCCGGCGCGGCGCAGGGCCACGGCGGCGTAGGCGGCGGCGACCAGGCCGCCCTTCATGTCGGTCGCGCCGCGCCCGATCACGGTGTCGTCGGTGACCACGGCCCGGAACGGATCGCCGCGCCACTTGTCGAGCCGGCCCGCGGGCACGACGTCGACGTGCCCGTTGAGCAGCAGCGACCGGCCGCCGCCGGCGCCGGGAACGACGCCGCACGCGTTGTCGCGGCCCTTCTCCACCGTCACCTTGGTGACGTCGGCCCCCGCCTCGGCGTAGAGGTCGGCCAGCAGCGCGCTGACGTCGCCCTCCGCCCCGACGACCTTGTCGTACTCCTGGCCGGGGTACTTCGGGTTGACGCTGGGCACGGCGATCGCGTCGGTCAGGCTGGAGACCAGGCGCTCGGCGAGCCGGTCGACCTCTTCGGTCACCTCGCGGGTCACGTCGCGGGCGCTGTCCTGTGCGGTCATGACGTCTCCTTCACAGTGGTGGAGCTGGTGGTCACGGATGGCGGCGCGGGCTCACCGGGTCTGCGGAGCCGCTCGCGTGCCGAGTCGAAAAGGGAGCGGGCGATGCCGGCCAGGCCCTTGGGCGCGAGCCACAGCACCACGAGGATCAGCAGGGCGACCACGACGTCGCGCCAGGCGCCCGCGTCCTGGAGGGCGTCGGAGACCAGGGTGACGACCACCGCGCCGGCGATCGGCCCGTAGACGCTGCCGCTGCCGCCCAGGAAGATCATGCTGAGCAGCAGGGTGAGCTGGCCGAAGCCGAAGATGTCGGTGCTGACCACGCCGTTGAGGTAGGCGTTGAAGCTGCCCGCCACCCCGGCCACCCCCGCGCCGATCACGAAGACGATCAGGTGCTGCCGCACCCGGGAGACGCCCCGGCTGGTGGCCAGCGGCTCGTTGTCGCGCAGGGCCACCAGCGACATGCCGAGGGTCGAGCGGGTCAGCGTCCGCACCAGCACGGTGACGGCGAACAGCAGCGCCGCGCCGAGGAAGTAGTAGCCGATCCGGCCGTCGGCCCGCAGGTTGAGGTCGCCCAGGGTGAGCCGCGGGATGCCGACGATGCCGTTGGAGCCGCCGGTCAGCCCGGCCTGGCCGAGCACCAGATAGATGCAGAGCTGGGAGAACACGTACGTGGCCAGGCCGACGTAGATGCCGCGCAGCCGCAGCACCGGCAGGAACGCCACCAGCGAGGCCAGCATCGCCGACACCCCCGAGACGGGGATGGCCAGCCAGGGGTCCACGCCGGTGCGGGTGACCAGGATGGCCGTGGTGTAGGCGCCGATGCCGAAGAAGCCGATCTGGGCGAAGTTGAAGATGCCGGCGAAGCCCAGGGTGAGGTTCCAGCTCAGCGCGAGGACGGCGTACATGGTGATGAGGATCAGCAGCAGCCGGCTGTGCGGGTCGGTGAAGACCAGCGGCAGGGCCACCAGGATGATCGCGTAGACCGGCCAGCCGACCAGGCCGCGGAGTTTCGGCATGACGTTCACGCGCTCCTCACCCGCGTGTGCAGCAGCCCCTCCGGCTTGACCAGCATGATGACGATCATCGCGAGGAAGACCAGGACGGGACTCCAGGACAGCCCGAAGTAGTAGGTGGTGACGGCCTCCAGCAGGCCGATCGCGTACGCGCCCGCGATGGTGCCCGCGAGGCTGCCCGCGCCGCCGAACGCGAGCACCACGAACGCCCGCAGCAGCGGGTCGCTGCCCATCCCCGGGGAGATGAACTGCATGCTGCCGAGCAGGGCGCCCGCCACGGTGGCCAGGACGACGGCGGCCATGACCACGAACAGGTACACCCGGCGCGGCGCGATGCCGAGCAGTTGCGCGTGTTCGCGGTTCTGTTCCAGTGCCCGGACGGTCAACCCGATGCCGGAGCGTTTGAGCACCAGCGCGAGCAGGCCCACCAGGAGCGGGGCCAGCACGATGGTGACGAGCTGGGTGCCCTGGACGACGGCTCCCGCGACCTCCACCCGGGCCTGCCCGAACTGCGGGAGCTGCCTGATCTCCGGACCCCAGATCAGCTGGGCGCCGCTCTGCAGCAGCATGGTCGCCGCGAGCGTGGCCACCATCACCAGCATGTCGCCGTTGGGCCGCCGGATGAACGGGCTGACCAGCAGGAACTCGTAGACCGCGCCGATCAGCGCCATCACGATGATCGCGCCGATCAGCGACACCACGAGCGGCAGCCCGGTCGCGTCGAGCACCGTCCAGGTCAGGTAGGCGCCGAACATGAGCAGCGCGCCGTGCCCGAAGTTGAACACCCGCAGGTTGGACCAGATCAGGGTCAGGCCCGCCGCCATGAGCAGGTAGAGACCGCCGAGGACGAGCGTGCTCGTCAGGATGACGCTAATGCCGCCCATCAGCGGCCCCTCCCAGAAAGAGCGACATCATCTCGTCGCGGCTCCGGGTGCTGTCCGACACGTCGCTGTGGACCACGTCGCCGTGCAGGACGACGTGGTAGCGGTCGGTCAGGGTGAGCACCAATTCCATGTCGCCGTCGACCAGGATGATCGACGACACTTCCGCGCGGACGCGGACGATGCACTCGCTCAGCTCGTGCTTGACCTTGGGTGACAGGCCCAGCGTGGGCTCGTCGAGGATGAGCAGCGTGGGCCGGGCCATCAGGCCCATGCCGAGGCTGGCCATCTGGCGCTCGCCACCGCTGAGGGTGCCGGTGAGCTGCCTGCGGCGTTCCTTGAGCCGGGGGAAGACGGAGAACACCTGGTCGATGCCGTCGCGCCAGTCCCGCGCGTGCCCGCTGGAGGCGGCCGAGAGCCGCAGCGCCTCCTCCACGCTGAGCTGCGGGAACAACCGCGAGCCCTGCGGCACGTGAACGAGACCGCGCCTGACCAGGTCGCGCGGCGACCTGCCCCGGGTGTCGCGGCCGGCGAACGCGATCGTGCCGGACGAGGGCCGGTGCACGCCCGAGACGCAGCGCAGCAGGGTGGTCTTGCCATGGCCGTTGGGCCCCAGCAGCCCGACCGCCTCGTTCTCCGCGACGCTCATCGAGATGCCGCGCAGCACCCCGGCCTGGCCATAGCCGGCGGTCAGGTCCTGCACGGTCAGCAGATCGCTCATCACGCGGCTCCCGGTCCCAGATAGGCTTCGACGACCCGCGGGTCCGACAGGACCTCGGCCGGGCCGCCCGTCACGATGATCCGGCCGCTGTCGAGCACCGCCATCCGGTCGGCCAGCGCCTCCAGCACCGACAGCACATGCTCGATGATCACCATCGTGACGCCGGACCCGTGGATGCGGGACAGCAGCCGGATCAGCGCGTCCTGGTCGGCCGGGTCGAGGCCGGCGGCGGGCTCGTCGAGCAGCAGCAGCGACGGCCCGCTGACCAGCGCACCGGCGATCATCAGGCGTTTGCGGTCGATCAGTGACAACCCGTCGGCCGGGCGGTCGACGTCGCCGCCCAGCTCCACGACGTCCAGCACCTCCCGGCAGCGGGCCGGGTCCCAGCGCGCGGCCCGGCCGGCGCCGCCGTAGGCGTGACCGACGCGGACGTTCTCCATGACGGTCAGCGACTCGAAGACGGCCTCGGTCTGGAAGGTGCGCTTGAGCCCGGCCTTCGCGATCCAGCGGGGCGAGCGGTGCTGAATCTCCTGGCCGTCGAAGAGCACCTTGCCGGTGTCCGGCCGGATGGGGATGCCGGTGAGCAGGTTGAACAGCGTGCTCTTGCCGGCGCCGTTGGGGCCCGCGAGGCCGAACACCTCGCCGCGGCGCACCTCCATCGAGACGCCGTCGACCGCCTTGAGGCTGCCGAACGACTTGCCGACGTCCTGGGCGGCGAGCAGCACCGCCGCGCCGTCGCTCATGCCGCCTGCCCGGGGCCGCGCCAGTCGCCCTGCGCGAGGAAGCCGCCGTCCACCGGGAGCAGCACTCCGGTGACGAACGAGGCGTCCGGGGAGGCGAGGAAGGCGACCGCGGCGGCGATCTCGTCCGGCGAGCACTGCCGCGCGATCGGCTGCCGGGCGGCCGCCGCCTCGCGCTGCCGCAGCGACTCGGCGGCGGCCTCGGCGTCGAGCAGGCTCCGCGAGTCGCCCATGTCGTGGTCCACGTAGCCGGGCAGCACCGCGTTGACCCGGATGCCGAGCGGCCCGCCTTCGATGGCGAGTTGGCGGGTCAGGTTGGCGATGGCGCCCTTGGCCGCCGAGTAGGCGGGGAAGGCGGGCAGCCCGGTGACGCCGAAGATCGACGACAGGTTGACCACGGCGCCTTCGCCGTCCGCGGCCAGCAGCGGGAAGGCCGCCCTGGCGCACAGGAACGTTCCCATGACGTTGACGTCCATGACCCGGCGGAACTCGGCGACCGGCACGCCGGTGACGCCGCCGCCGCTCTCGGCGACGCCGGCGTTGCCGACCAGCACGTCCAGGCCGCCGAACTCGGCCGCCGCCCGCTCGAACAGCGCCGTCACACTGTCCTCGTCGGACACGTCCACCGCCTGGAACAGGCACGGCGCGCCGGGCTCCGACAGCTCGCGGGCGGTACGCGCCCCGCGTTCGGCGTCGAGGTCGGCGATCATGACCCGCGCCCCGTCCCGGAGCAGCCGGCGGGCGATGGCCGCGCCGATCCCACCGGCGGCGCCGGTGACCAGGGCACGCCGCCCCGTCAGAGTGCTCGCCATCGCGATATCTCCCTCAATCCACTGGTAGGTCTGGTCGGTCGTCGACAGGCAGGCCGACGCCGTACGGCTTCATCCGGTCCACGCCCGCGGCCCAGGCCGCGCCGCCTCGCCGGGCGATGCCGTTGGGACGGGCGAAATGCCAGGTGGTGGGCTCCTCGGAGACGATCGCGACGTCGAATCCGGCGCCGGTCAGGTCCGTGGCGGCTCCGGCGTCGCGCCGGTCCAGCCAGACTCGGTCGCCCTCGGCGTGCACCCGTGGCGCGGAGATCGCGTCCTGGAGGTCCGCGCCGTCGCGCCAGCGGGCGATGATCTGGGCCACGGCGGAGATGATCCGCCGCCCGCCCGACGCGCCGAGCGTCGCCTCGGCCCCACCGGGGCCGGTCAGGATCACCGGGCTGACCGCGCTGAGCCCGGCCGCGCCCGGGGCGACGCTGGTCACCTGGCCGGGGCGGGGGTCGAAGTACATCATCCCGTCGTTGAGCACGATGCCCGTCTCCGGCTCCACCAGGCGGGAGCCGAACAGGTCGAGCACCGTCTGGGTGAGCGACACCGTCATGCCGTCGCCGTCGACGACGGACAGGTGGGAGGTGCAGCCCGCCCGGCCGGGCCCGCCGGGCGCCGCCGGGGAGGAGTCCCGCCCGGACAGCCAGCCGTCCAGCACCTGGCCGGCGTACTCGGGGGTGGCCAGCCGCGCCCACGGCGCCGGCCCGTCCTCGGCCGTGGTGACCTCGCGCAGCCGGTCCGCGAACGCGCGCGACAGTACCCGGGCCCACAGCCGCGGCCCCGGATCCAGGCCCCGGTCGCGGGCGGCCTCGACGAGCAGCAGCGCCTCGACGACCGAGATCACCCCGGTGGACAGCGGGCCGAACAGCCGCAGCGGGCCGAGCTCCACCGGGGAGATCTCGTCCTCCGTCGCCGCGTATCCGGCCAGGTCCCGCTCCGACAGCAGGCCACCGGCCCCGGTGACCGTCGCGGCGATCGCGCGGGCGGCGCGGCCCCGGTAGAAGGCGTCCGCCCCACCGGCGGCGATCTCCCGCAGCACCTCGGCCAGCCGTGGCTGGGCCAGCAGGTCGCCGGGCCCCTGGGAGGGGCCGCGCAGCGGCAGGCCGCCGGGCAGGAACACCTCGGCGCTGGAGGGGAAGTCACGCAGCAGCCGGGCCTCGCCGCAGATCGCCGACGACGCGAACCAGTTGGTCTCGTGACCCGCCTCGGCCAGCTCGATCGCCGGGGCGAGCACCTGGCCGAGCGGCAGCCGGCCGAACCGGTCATGCGCCCGGCACAGCGCGGCGACCGCCCCGGGAACGCCCACGGACAGCGGGCCGACGATGTTCGCGTCGCCGCGCACGGCGGGCCAGCCGTACAGGCCGGTGCCGGGCGCGGACGGGAGCACGTCGTACATCTCCGGGCGGGCCAGCCCGGGCGCGCGGATCGGCCCGCTCACGGTGGTCGCGACCGGCGCGCCCGGCTCGCGCACCACCAGCCACGCGCCGCCGCCCAGCCCGCTCATGTACGGCTCGACCACGCCGACGGCGAAGGCGGTGGCGACCGCGGCGTCCACGGCGCTGCCGCCCGCGCGGAGCATCGACGCTCCGGCGCGGGCCGCCCGTGGATCGGGCGCGGTGACCATCCCGCCGCCGGGACGGACCGGCTCAGCCCTGCCAGGCATCGGCGATCTCACTCAACGTCGCGAACCATACGTCGCCCGCCGCCTGCATCCGCTCGACCAGCGCCTCCAGCACGAGCAGGTGGTGAGCCCGGCCGATGGTCTGCGGGTGCATGGTCAGTACGTAGACCGCGCCGGGCACCCGCTCATGGGCGTAGTCGAAGATGGTGTTCCAGCGGTCCTCCATGTCGCGGTGCGAGCCCAGCGCCGAGACCCCGGCGACGTACTCCACCGCCGGCCAGTCGTCGAGATACCACGAGACGGGGATCTCGATGATCCGGCTCTCCGGCCCGAACTCGCTGGCCGACTCGTAGTTGACCGTCACCCGGCGCGGCCGGTACGGCTCGAACTCCCGGCCCATCAGCGAGCTGTCCCAGTCGAAGCCGAACTCCTCCAGCAGGTCCAGCGTGGACTCGGAGAAGTCCCACGCGGGGGAGCGGTAGCCGCGCGGCCGGTGGCCGACGACCTGCTCGTGCTGGCGCAGCGAGAGCTCCATGAGCCGTCGCTCCTCGTCGGCACCCAGGCTGGGGACGACCTCGTGGTAGCAACCGTGCGCCGCGATCTCGTGCTCGGCCGCCAGGATCTCCTCGATCCGGTGCGGGAACGTCACCAGGTCGTGGCCGGGGGTGGCCCAGGTCGCCGGCAGGCCGTGCCGGCCGAGCAGCTCCAGCAGCCGGGGCACACCCTGCTCGGCGCCGAAGTCGCCGCGTGACAGGTAGGACGGCGAGGTGCGGCCGAGGGTGCCCATCCAGGGGGAGTGGGCGTCGAAGTCGAACGTCAGGGCCACCGCCATCCGCTTGCCGGGCGGCAACGCCAGAGTGCCGGTGGTCGCCGTCACTTCTTCATCCACGGCGGGAGCTGGAAGGAGCCCGACTTGTACTTCTCCGGGGCGATCAGCACCCGCTTCTGGTCCTGGAACTGGAAGGACTGCAGCGGCACGAAGTCGTCACCCTGCTTGGCCAGGTGAGTGGCCTGGTCGAAGGCGATCCGGCCGGACGCCTGCTCGGTGTCGATCTTGCCGATCGCCGCGCCGATGGCGAGGGCGTCGTCCGGGTCGCCGACCTGGCGCAGCGCCTCGGCGTAGATCATCGTCTCGACGTATGTCATCACGCCCTGCGGGTCGACGTCCTCGGTCCCGTACGCGGCCTTCCAGTCCGCCTGCAGCTTCGAGGCGGGGGCGTAGTTCTCCGCGGGCACCAGGCCGGCGAGGTTGTTGAACAGCACGCCCTCGGCCTTGTCCTTGGTCAGCTCGAAGAACTGCGGCTGGTTGGGGCCGTACTGCATGAAGACCAGCGACTGGGTGGGGTTCTGCAGGAACTGCTGCATGAAGCTGGCCTCGTTGGAGACCTGGTAGTCGGTGTTGACGATGAAGTCGGGGTTCGCCGAACGGATCTTGGCGATGATCGTGCCCCAGTCGTTGACCGGGCCGAACGGCACCTTCTCCTCGCCGGCGATCTTCCAGCCCTTCTCCTTGAAGGTCTTGACCAGGCCGTCGGCGATGCTCTCGCTGTAGGGGTTGTCGGAGCGGACGATGAAGGCCGACTTGTCGCGTGGCTTCCACAGGTCCTGCTCGGCCCAGGTCTCCGCCAGTTCGACCGGCTCGGTGCCGTAGGCGTCGTAGTTGGGGGTGATGGACCACACGGTCGGGTACTTGGCCGGGTCCTTCTCGATGATCTCCTGGGTCTGCGCGGTGTTGCCGCCGATCAGGTAGACCTTCTCCGCGGCCGCGAACTCGTCGATCTCGAAGTTGGAGGTCGAGGCGTAGCCGGTGATGACCGCCTTGATCGCGTCGTCGTCCGTGAGGGTCTGCACGCCCTTGGTGACCGCGTCGTTCGACTGGCCCTGCACGTCCACGGTCTTGAGCTTGAACGTGTGGCCGTTGATGCCCCCGCCCTCGTTGAGCTGCTTGACGGCCAGCTCGGCGCCCTGCTGCATGCCCTTGCCGTCGGAGGCGGAGCCGCCGGTGAGCGGGGCGAGCAGGCCGATCTGGATCTCTTTGGCGCCGTCGCCGCCCCCTTCGGAGGCGGACGTGGTCGAGGCCGAGCAGGCGGTGAGCGCCGTCAGGGCGCCCGCGATCGCGATGGCGCTGACGGTCCGGAGGGGGGTCCGGGTACGACGGAATGGGGAACGGGCCACGGGGAGAAGCCTCTCTGCGTCGATGAGGGCGAGGGGGCGAACGCACTCAGGAGGTGTGTCGGGGATGGCGTTCCACGCCTGTCTCGCGACGGTCTGTCACTTTCGTTATTGAAACGTACGTTGCATATTGGTGCCAAGAGTAGGTCTGTAAAATGTCTGTTACTCAACTGTGTTCAGTCTCGGCGTGCTGATCTGGTAAAACGTCGGTCAGCTCGGCGGCAGGGCCGTTCCGGCCAGGAAGCCGCCGTCCACGTCGAGAACACTCCCTGTGACGAACGAGGAGTCGGGATCCGCCAGGAAGAGACAGGCCCGGGCGATCTCGGCCGGTGTGCCCATGCGATGCACCGGCTGCCCGGCGACGAGGGTGGCCACGTACTCGGGCGACAGCGCGGCGGTCGCCGGCACCTCGATCAGGCCCGGCGCCACGGCGTTGACCGTGATGTCCGATGGGGCCAGCTCCAGCGCCAGCACCTTGGTGAGCATCTCCACCGCGGCCTTCGACGAGCAGTAGTGGGCCGCGCCCACCCGGGCCGACCGGGCCGCGCCCGAGGAGACGTTCACGATCCGCCGGCCGCCCGCCCAACCGCCGGCGGCGCGGGCGAAAGCCTGCGAGGTCAGCATGACGCCCCGGACGTTCACCGCGTAGACCTCGTCCCACTCGGCGAGGGGCAGGTCGAGGAGCGGGGTGTTCGGGTAGATCCCGGCGCAGTTGGCCAGCACGTCGAGGCCGCCGTACCGATCGGTGACCCGCTCGAAGGCGGCCGTCACGGACGCCGGATCGCGCACGTCGAGCCGCACCGCCTCCGGTCGTGCGGTGGGGTGCCGGGCCATGATCCCGGCGGCGGCCTCGGCCGCGCGGGTGGCGTCGAGGTCGGCGATGACCACGGTCGCGCCCGCCGCGTGGAATGCCTCGGCGATGCCGTGGCCGATGCCCTGGGCGCCTCCGGTGACCATGACGACGGCTCCGGAGAACCGGCCAAGAGGGGATTTTTCCGTCATCACGGCCTTCCGATGGTGTGCGGCAGGAGCATCCGTGACCTGGGCATTCCTCCCAGGTCACGGTAGGTAACGTGCATGATAAATTTCATCCCAGCCTCTTGACCAGACATTTGAATCATATGTTTCACTAAGCCCCAGCCGGTTCGCGAGGGAGCGAACCGGACTGGGAGGAGAGAGTGCCGATGACGACGGGGACCGTCTTTGTGGCGACCTGTGACCTCGCGGGACAGGTTCGGGGGCGAGCGACTCCGGCGGCCCTGGCGGAGCACACGCTGCGCACCGGTGTGGGCTGGGTCCCCGCCAACCTGGCGTTGAGCTGCTTCGGCGAGCTGGCCGAGGACAACGTCTTCGGCTCGGTGGGTGACCTGCGGCTGATCCCCGACCCGGCGACCGGCATCGACCTCCCGGCCGACGACCGGACGCCCGGCACCCGGCTCTACCTCGCCGACCAGCGGGGCCTCGACGGCGCCCGCTGGCCCGGCTGCCCGCGCGGGTTCCTCGCCGCCGCGCTCGACGACCTCAGGGAGACCTCCGGGCTCGAGGTGCACGCCTCCTTCGAGCACGAGTTCATGCTCCAGGACCAGGGCGACTGGCCGCCGTTCTCGTTCCAGCGGCTCCGCGGCGCCGAGCCGTTCGGCACCGACCTGGTCGCGCTGCTGGAGGCGACCGGGCTGGAGCCGGAGAGCTGGCTGCCCGAGTTCGGCGACGGCCAGTTCGAGATCACGCTGCGCCCCGCCACCGGCATGGCCGCCGCCGACCGCGCCGTCCTGCTGCGCGAGCTGGTGCGCGACCTTGCCCACCGCCGGGGACACCGGGCCACCTTCGTCCCGATCGCCGACCCCGTCGGCGTCGGCAACGGCGTCCACGTGCACTTCTCGCTCCGGCGGGTCGGCGGCGACCCGGTCATGTACGACGGCGATGCCCCCGGCAGACTGTCGTCGACCGCGGCCAGGTTCGCCGCCGGCATCCTGCGGCACGCCGGCGCCGTGGTCGCCGTCACCGCGCCCAACCCGTCGTCCTACCTCAGGCTCACCCCGCACCGGTGGAGCGCCGGCGGCGTCTTCCTCGCCGAACGCAACCGGGAGGCCCTGCTGCGCATCGCCCCCACGGTCGAGATCGGCGGCGCTGACCCGGCCGCCCAGCTGCACCTGGAGTACCGGGCTGCCGACGCCACCGCGAACCCGTGGCTGGTGCTGGGCGTCCTCGTCCGAGCCGGACTCGCTGGGCTGGCCGCCGGCGAGCGCGCCACGGTGTGGCCGGAGACCAGCACCGAGGCCGACCTGGCCGGGGAGCCCCCGCTGCCCGAGTCCCTGCCGGAGGCGCTCGCCGCGCTGGAAGCCGACGAGGTCGCCCGCGGCTGGTTCCCGCACGAGCTGCTCCACACGTTCCTCACGGTGCGGCGGGCCGAACTGGCGGCCGTCGACGGCCTGCCCACCCACGAGCTCTGCCGGAAGGTCGCAGATGTCTACTGAGAGCAGTGGCTCTTCTGAGAGCAATGGCTCTTCTGAGAGCAGTGGCCTGGAGGCCGTGCTCGCCGGCCTCCCTCTGGTCGACCACCACGTGCACGGAGCTTCCTCCGACGACCTCGACCGGGCCACGTTCGAGACGTTGGTGACCGAGTCGGACCGGCCGATCCCGGCGTACATGACCCAGTTCGACTCCCAGATCGGTTTCGCGATCCGCCGCTGGTGCGCGCCCGTCCTCGGACTGCCCGCCCACGCCTCGCCCGAGGACTACCTCGCCTGCCGCGCCGAGCTGGGCGCGGCCGAGGTCAACCGGCGGCTGCTGGCCGCGAGCGGCATCGGCCGCTACCTGGTGGAGACCGGCTACCGGGGCGACGACGTGCTCGGCCCCGCCGCGATGGCCGCCGTCTCGGGACGTCCCGCGCACGAGGTCGTCCGGCTCGAACGGGTGCTGGAGGAGACCGCCGCGTCCGGCGTCTCGGCCGCCGACCTGCCCGGACGCTTCCGCGAGGAGCTGGCCCGCCGCGTCGCGGGCGCGGTCGGGCTGAAGAGCATCATCGCCTACCGGCACGGCTTCGCCTTCGACCCCGAGCCGCCCGGAGACCGGGAGGTCGTCGAGGCCGCGGGCCGCTGGCTGGCCGCCGCCGAGACGAGCGGCGAGTGGCGGGTGGACGACCCGGCGCTGCTGCGCCTCGCCCTGTGGGCGGGCGTGGAGCACAGCCTGCCGCTGCAACTGCACGTCGGCTACGGCGACCCCGACGTCGAGCTACGGCTGAGCGACCCGCTGCTGCTCACCCGCTGGCTCAAACTGGTCGAGCCGCACGGCGTGGACGTCATGCTGCTGCACTGCTACCCCTACCACCGCAACGCGGGCTACCTCGCGCAGGTGTTCCCGCACGTCTACTTCGACGTCGGCCTCGGCGTCAACTACACCGGCAGCCGCTCCGACGCCCTGATCGCCGAGTCGCTGGAGCTGGCCCCGTTCGCCAAGATCCTGTTTTCCTCCGACGCCTGGGGCCCCGCCGAGCTGCACTTCCTCGGTGCCCACCTGTTCCGCCGGGGGCTCGGCCGGGCGCTGCGACGCTGGATCGACGCCGGCGAGTGGACCGAGGCCGACGCGATCCGGGTGGCGACCATGATCGGCGCCGGCAACGCGCTGCGCGTCTACGGCCTGGACGAAGGCGGCGCGCCCCACGCCGACGTCCCGGGCGTTCCCGGCGGGGCGCACGGCGATGTCCCGGGCGTTCCCGGCGGGGAGCATGGCGATGTCCCGGGCGTTCCTGGCACGGAGCACGCTGGATGAGGGCGAGCCTCGCTGCGCGGCTGCTGCCCGCGCTGGAGAAAGAGCTGCCCGCGGCCGGTGAGCTGCGCCGCCGGCTGCACGCCCGCCCCGACCTGTCCGGGCAGGAAAGACCGACCCGCGACCTGGTCCTCGCCGAGTTGCCCGGCGGCGAGGTGCACGAGGTGGCCGGTACGGGCGCGCTGGTGCGCGTCGGCGGCCCCGGACCCGCGGTCGGCATCCGAGCGGAGCTGGACGCGCTCGCCGTGACCGAGCGGACCGGCGTCGTCTGGGCCTCCACCCGGCCCGGCCGGATGCACGCCTGCGGACACGACGTGCATATCGCCGCCCTGGTCGCACTCGCCCACGCCGTCGCCGCCACCCCTGACGCGGTGCCGCTCGTCGCGGTGCTCCAGCCGCGCGAGGAGACCTATCCCTCCGGCGCCCGCGACATCGCCGAGTCGCCCCTGCTGGCCGGGCAGCGGCTCACCGCCATCATCGGCGCGCACGTCCAGCCCACGCTGCCCATCGGCGAGGTCGCCGCCACCCCCGGCACGGTGAACGCCGCCGCCGACGAGTTCGCCATCGTCGTCAACGGGCACGGCGGGCACGCCGCCTACCCCCACCTGACCAGCGACCCCGTCCTCGCGCTCGCGCACGTCATCGTCGCGCTGCAACGCGTGGTCAGCCGCGACGTCGACCCGACCAGCTCGGCCGTCCTCGGCGTCTCCACCCTGGCGGCCGGCAGCGCCCCCAACGTGGTCCCGGACACGGCCTCCGCCAGCGGCACCCTCCGCTCGATGAGCGACGACGTACGCGCACGGGTGCACGACCGGCTGACGGAGGTCGCCCAGCTCGTCGCACGGGCGCACGGCTGCGAGGCCACGGTGACCATCACCCACGGCGAGCCCGTCCTGCACAACGACCCCCGGCTCGCCGCCCGCGCCGGCGCCCACCTGGGCACGCTCGGCCTGACCCCGTCCCGCACGCTGCAGTCGTTCGGTGCCGACGACTTCTCCTACCTGTCGGCGGTGCTGCCGGGCCTGATGATGTTCGTCGGAGTGGGCGACGGCACGGCCGCCCGCCTGCACGGCGCCCGCTTCCTCCCCGACGACGACGCCGTACGGAACGTGGCCCTCGCCATGCTGGCCGGCTACCTCGCGGCAGCGGAGGCGATGTAGCGGCGATGGCCCCCGGCGTCCTGTGCCCGGCCCGGCGACGGGAGGCTCAAGGCACCACCCGCCGGACGGGCCTGCCTGGATTCGGCGTCGCACTGATCCGGCCCGCGCTGGATCGGATGCGGGCGAGTGCTCTCAGCCGAGCGCCCACTCACCCGTCTGATCAGCGAACCCGCTGTCCAAAGCGAATTGGAACTTGGCCGGCTGCGCCGACTCCGGCACCTCGAACACGATCACACCTTTCCGGGAATCACCCATGTTGATCGTCGATGTGCCGCCGAACTCCTGCCCCTCCCGCACGTCGGAGTAGGTGGACCGGAACTGCTGACCTTCGCTGTCGATCAGCGCCGCGCCGTTCGTCGGAGAGTCGTCGTACACCGCCTGGCCCGAGTTCGCCAGCGTGAGTTCGATGGCGACGAGCTTGTTGCCCGTCTTCGGCTTCGAGTACTGATCAGGGGTGGCGGGATTCACCACCTTGGTGAGGGTCACCGTCATTTTCAGCCCGGGATCCATTCCCGCCAGCGTGAGGGCGCCCCCTACTGCCGCGGTGGACGGCTGGGCCTTCGCCGATGGCACGGCATTCGACTCCGGCTGACGTGACGGCACGACCAGCGCGGGCGGATCCGCCTCCGTCACCACGGGCCTCTGTCCAGTGTCGGCCAACACCAGCACCACGGCGGCGCACCCTCCCAGGAGGAGCAGCGGCAGGCCCACCGCGAGCAGCACGATCATGCCGGTGTTGTTGCGGCGAGGCGGCGGGCCAGGAGGCTGCTGACCGTACCCATACCCGTACCCGTGCTGCGGCTGGGGCCCGCTGTATCCGTACGGCCCTGACGGCTGCTGCTGCCCGTACGGGTCCTGCGGCTGTTGCGGATAGCCCATGGCGCGACTCCAGACGAAGGGGATTGCGCTGTGGGACGTTTCAAGCATGCGTTTGGTTGACACACAACACCCCGCATGTCCGTATCCGGGCACCTGCTCGTGTCAGCCGGCGGGCCGCGCGCCGGGCTCCGGGGCGTCGACGGCCGTGGGCGGCCGACGGCTTGCGCGCGGGTGACCGCCGCGGCGCCGGCGCAGGACCAGCATGGTCATGGCCGCCAGGCCCGCGACGGCCGCGGGCGCGATGGCCCAGGGGCTGTGCAGCAGCGTGGGCGGTGCCTGCTGGACGAGCACGAAGGCCCCCATGACGAGGACGAACCAGCCGAACGCCTTGCGCAGCCGGTCGGCGCGCAGGCGGCCGGCGAGTGCGCCGCCGATCAGCCCACCGGCTACGGCCGCCGCGGTCACCGGCAGAGCCAGCGACCAGTCGATCGTGATGCTGTGCAGGTATCCGGCCAGTCCGGCCAGGGACTTCATGGCGATGACGAGGAGCGAGGTGCCCACCGCCACTCCCATCGGCAGCCCGCCGAGCAGCACCAGCGCGGGCACTACCAGGAACCCGCCGCCGGCCCCGACGAGCCCCGTCACGAGGCCGACACCGGCGCCTTCGGCGATCACGTGCAGGACGGGAAGGTCTCGCCGGGGCTCCCCGGCCACCGGGGTCCGGCGGCTGCGGATCATGGCGATGGCGGTCGCCACCATCATCACCGCGAAGGCGCCCATCAGCAGGGCTTCGGGCAGGTGCGGGCCGATCAGCCCGCCCCCGTACGCGCCGGCCATGCCGGCCGCCCCGAAGATCAGTCCGGTACGCCAGCGGATGCGCCCGGCCCTGGCGTGGCCGATGGCGCTGACCGCGCTGGTGACGGCCACGATGAACAGCGACATGGCGATGGCCGCCCTGGCCGGGACTCCGGCGAGGTAGACCAGCATGGGCACGGCGAGGATCGACCCGCCGCCGCCGAACAGGCCGAGGGCCACTCCGACCAGGACGGCGGCGGCGAGGGTCAGCACGGTCATTTATACCCCCGGGGGTATTGAGAGATCACAGAGCGGCCTTGATCGCCACGGGTTCAGGCGCGGGAGGGATCCCGGCGCAGCGCGGTGATGGCGGCCTCGACGTCGAAGCCGCCTGCCCGGTTGTAGGGCAGCTTGGCCAGCAGCATGCCCATGGCGCAGGTGTCGGTGAGCGCGGCCACGGCCAGCCCGCCGCCGACCAGCCCGGCGACGATCGCCGCCCCGGGCGCCCACAGGCTCGCCACGACCGAGGTCAGCACGATGGTGCCGGCGACCAGGCGTACCTGTCGTTCCAGCGCCCAGCGCGGCCGGCCTCGGATGACGGGGGCACCGGAGGCGATCCAGGAGTTCATGCCGCCGTCCAGGACGGCCAGGTCGGTCAGGCCGGCCTCGGCGAGCGCCTGCCTGGCGCGTTCGGCGCGGTTGCCGGACTGACAGATGAGCACCATGGTGCCGCCCGCGTCGGTGACGATGCGCCGGAGGTGGGCGTCGACCTGGTCGAGTGGCAGGTTGATGGCGCCGTCGATGTGGGCGGAGTCGTACTCGGCCGGAGTGCGGACGTCCACGGCCAGCACGTCGGGGTTGGCCGCGAGCAGTGAGCGGGCGGAGGCGGTGTCGATGCGAGGCAAGGAAGGTTCTCCTGTTTCTGTGGGATCTGGTGCGGTTCAGGCCGCGTCGCGGGCCTTGAGCGCGGTGACGATGTCGGGGATGCCTGCGTCGGTGAGCACGACCGGCCGGTATCCCTGGCGGGCCAGGTGACTCCCGGCGATGGCGGCGCGGCGGCCGGTGCCGCAGGCGACCAGGACCGGCCGGTCGCGGTCGAGTTCGACCGGGATGCCCTGGGTGAACAGGTCGGGCAGGAAACGCTTGACCGCGCCCGCCACCCATGTCTGCCGCCATTCGCTGGGCATGCGCACGTCCAGCAGTTGGGCGTCCGGCTGGGCGAGCCGCTCGGTGAAGGCGGTGAGATCCAGCAGCTCGTACGTCTGCGTGGCGGCCTCGCCCAGGTCGCGGACGACGCCGTGGACGGAGTCGATGCCGATCTGGGCGAGCTGGGTGACGGCCTCGGCGACGTCCTGGCCGGGCTCGGCGACGAGGGCGATGGGCTCCTGGTACGGCAGCAGCCAGCCGGCCCAGCTGCCGAAGTCGTCGGCCGACTCGATGCCGAGCGAGCCGGGCAGCATGCCGCGTGCCTGTGCCTGGCGGGGCCGGATGTCGATCACATGGGAGGCGGCGGGCACGTCGTCGGGGCCCAGTGCGGGGACGGTCACCGGCGGCATGGGCGGCACGCCCAGGGTGTTGGCCGGTCCCATGTGCCGGTAGAAGGCAGGGATGGGCATCGGGAAGGCCATCAGCTCGTCGGCGAACTTGTCGGCGTCGTCGATGGCCAGCAGCGGGTTGTGCTCGATCTCCGAGCCGATGGTGGAGGTGAGGCGGCCCGCGCCGGTCGTCGTGCAGAACGAGCCCTCGCCGTGCGTCGGGAACAGGGCGAGGCCGGGCGGCAGGGCTGCCAGGCGGCGCAGCGAGACGTACTGGAGGCGGGCCAGCGAGCGGGCCCGCTCGGGTCCGAGGAGGTCGGGGCGGCCGGCCGAGGTGACCAGCAGGCTGCCGCCGGAGAAGATCGCGACCGGCTCGCCGTCGATGAGCACCAGGTAGCTGGTGTGCTCCGGGGTGTGACCCGGCGTGTGGATCGGGCGGATCACCAGCCCGCCGCCGTCGATCTCCTCCAGATGGAAGGCGGGCGTGTGCCGGTAGGCGGCGGCTGCGGCGGCGGGCAGCACCAGCTCGGCACCGGTGCGCAGCGCGGCCTGCTCGGCGCCGGAGACGTAGTCGTTGTGCAGGTGCGTCTCCAGCACGAACCGCAGATCGACGTCGCGCGCGGCCGCGGCGCGCAGGAAGCGGTCGATGTCGCGCTGGGGGTCGACGAGGACGCCCTTGCCCTCGTGGGTGAGCAGGTAGGTCTGGTCGCCCAGACCCGGGGTGCGGAATGACATGACATCCATGAACGTGCTTCCTTTCATACCCCTGGGGGTATCGATGGGGCAAAAAGATGCGGCCGCGAACTGCGGCCGCATGGCTAGGCGAGGGCGAGGAAGAGCTTCTCCAGCTCGGCCACGCTCATGGGCGGCTGCTCCCCACGATTCTGGGCGTCCTGGCAGTGCCGCAGCCCGCTGGCCACGATCTTGAACCCGGCACGGTCGAGCGCCTTCGACACAGCTGCCAGCTGAGTGAGCGTCTTCGTGCAGTCCTCCCCGGCCTCGATCATCGCGATCACTCCGGCGAGCTGGCCGTGTGCCCGCTTCAGCCGGGTCAGGGCGTCACCCACCATGCTTTCGTTCAGCTCCATGCCTTCGACCATACCCCACGGGGTATAGGTGGGTGCAAGTCGGCCGCTTGTCCCGCCGTGGAGCGACAGGACGCCGCCGTCCACGGTCCGTCAGGCGACCGGCCGGGTGGATTTCAGGGCACCCGCCGCGCGCCGGCCTCCTTGGCCAGGCCGACGAGCAGGTCCTTCACCTCCGTCGCGGCGTAGGCGTCGCCGTCGAAGGGGCCCAGCAGCACCGGGCCGTCGGCGGGGTCGTCGGGCAGGCGGCCGTGGCTGCCGCGTACCGGGGCCGGGTTCAGCGGGACCACGTTCATCAGGTAGCGGAAGCCGAGCGTCTTGCGGGCCAGGGCCAGCCCGGCGCGGACCTTCACCAGCGGGTCGGCGGGGTCCATGAACAGCTCGGCCGGGTCGTAGCCGGGCTTGCGGTGGATGTCCACCAGCCGCGCGAAGTCGGGCGCGCGGTCGTCGGTGAGCCAGTAGTAATAGGTGAACCAGGCGTCGGGCTCGGCCACCGCGACCAGTTCGCCCGCCCGCTCGTGGTCCAGGCCGTAGCGCGCCTTCCCGCCGCCGTCGAGCACCTCGTCCACCCCGGGCAGCTCCCGTACGACGTCACGGGCGCGGTCCACGTCGGCCGGGTCGCGCACGTACACGTGGGCGATCTGGTGGTCGGCCACGGCGAACGCGCGGGAGGCCCACGGGTCGAGATACTCCATCCCGGCCTGGGTGTGCACCTCCAGCAGCCCGGCCCGGCGCAGGGCCCGGTTGACGTCGACCGGTCTCGTGGCGGCGGTGATGCCGTACTCGGAGAGGATCACGAAGGTGGCGTCCTCGGCGAGCAGCGGCGCGAGCGCGGCGTCCACTTCCTTGGCCGCCGCGATGGCCTCGGGTCCGTCGGGGCCGTACCGCTGGAGGTCGTAGTCGAGGTGCGGCACGTACACCATGAGGAGCCCCGGGCGTTCCTCGCGCAGGATGTGGCGGGCGGCCGAGACGATCCACCGGGAGGAGGCGATGCCCGCGGTCGGTCCCCAGTAGTTGAACAGCGGGAACGTCCCGAAGCGCGCCTCCAGGTCGTCGTGCAGCGACGGGGGGCGGGTGTAGCAGTCGGGCGACTTGCGGCCGTCGGCGTGGTAGATCGGGCGCGGCGTGACGAGCAGGTCGCTGGCCGCGCCCATGGCGTACCACCAGCAGACGTTGGCGGTCTTCAGACCCGGCACGGCGTCCCAGAGCTGGCCGCCCTGGACCAGGGCGTTGTGCTGGCGCCACAGCAGCACCTCGCCGAGGTCGCGGAAGTACCAGCCGTTGCCGACGATCCCGTGCTCGCGCGGCATCGCGCCGGTGAGCAGGGTGGCCTGCATCGAGCAGGTGACGGCGGGCAGCACCGGCCGCAGGGTGGCCGCGGCCCCGACGGCGGAGACGTTGGGCATGTGCGCGAGAAGCCGCGGCGTCAGCCCGACCACATCGATGACGACGACGGGGGTCATCAAAGCTCCTTCAGGCCGAGGGCGAGCAGTTCGCGCCGGGTCCAGTCGAGTTCGGCGGCCATGCCCTCGGCGAGGCCGCTGGTGGTGACGCCGCCCTCCGAGGGCAGCACCGACCACGTGTAGGTCTCGACCTCCACGTGCCGGGTGCGCGGCGCGGTGCCGCCGACCAGGGTCCCGAGTAGGTCGCGCAGGTAGGAGGACGTGGTGGTGAGCGGGGGCGGGGGCGCGGCGTGCAGCGGCATGTGGAAGTGCACCCGCCAGGTCTCCCCGGCCGGCAGGCCACCCGCCAGCGCCTCGGCCAGGTCGTCGGTGAAGCCGGAGGCGGAGCGGGACTGGTGCAGGAAGCGCGGCTCGTCGAACGACGCCAGCGCGGCGTGCGCCTCCGGCGGCGCCTCGATCGCGCACGACGCCTGGAGTTTCACGATCGGCAGGTCCAGCCCGATCGCCGGGTCCTCGAAGCCGACGGCGAGATGACAGGCGTCGAGGCAGACGCCGAGGAAGTCGCGGTCTACGTCCCGCAGGTGACGCGCGGCCTGGGCGGTGGTCTCCACGACGCAGCCCGGCTCCGGCTCGAACCCGACCCGGATCACCTTGCCGACCCGCCCGGACAGCTCGCGCAGGCCGCGCGCCAGCTCCGCGAGCATGCGCGCCGTCGCGTCCGCCTTGGCGCCCGTCCAGCCGGTACGCCAGGCGAGGGGCAGTGTGGAGATCGTGCCCTCGGTGACGTCGTCCGGGAGCAGGGCGGCGAGGATCTCGGCCAGGGCGAGGGTGTAACCGAGCCGGTCGGCGCATCCCCAGTCGGGGGAGTAGACCCGATATTTCACGACTTCTTGGTGGAAGCCGCGATACGGGAAGCCGTTAAGCGTGACCACCTCCAGCCCGAGCTCGGTGAGCAGGCCGCGCAGCCGTACCAGCTCGGCATGGTCGGCGAGCAGCGCGTGCGCCGCGTCGTACGGCAGCCACAACCCCACCCCCAGCCGCTGGACGCCGAGCAGGTCGCGCACCCGCGCCGCGAAGCCGGTGAGCTGGGCGCGAATGCCGGGCAGATCCTCGGCGGGATGGACGTTCGTGCAGTAGGCGAGATGGACGACCGAGCCGTCCGGATGCAGCAGGCGCATCGCCGTCAGCCTCGCTTGATCGTGTTGCCCGCGTACTCGGCGGGGGCCTCGGCCTCGTGATCGTCGAGAGCCAGCTTGCCGCTCTGGCCGTAGAAGGCGACCGGGTTGTGCCACAGCACCCGTGTCACGTCGTCGGCGGTGAACCCGGCGGCCACCATCGCGTCGGCGACCTGCCTGGTCTTCAGCGGATCGCTGCGGCCCCAGTCGGCGGCCGAGTTCACCAGCATCCGCGCGGTGCCGTACTCCTGGAGGATCGCCACCATGCGATCCGGGTCCATCTTCGTGTCGGGGTAGATGGAGAAACCCATCCAGCAGCCCGAATCCGCGACCATGCCGACCGTCAGCTCGTTGAGATGATCGACCAGGACGCGCCCGGCCGGCAGGCCCGAGGCCGCCACGACGTCGAGCGTGCGGCGGGTGCCCGCCGTCTTGTCCCGGTGCGGCGTGTGCACCAGCACCGGCAGGTCCGCCTCGGCCGCCATGGTGAGCTGCGCCTCGAAGACCTCCTCCTCGCGCGCGGTCATGGAGTCGTAGCCGACCTCGCCGACCGCGACCACCGAGTCCTTCAGCAGGTAACGCGGCAGCTCCGCCAGCACGCCCGCGCACCGGAGGTCACCGGCCTCCTTGGGGTTGAGCGCCAGCGCGCAGCGGTGCTGGATGCCGTACTGCGCCGCGCGGTACGGCTCCCAGCCCAGCAGCGTGTCGAAGTAGTCCAGGAAGCTGCCCACGTTGGTGCGCGGCTGGCCCTGCCAGAAGGCGGGTTCGACCACGGCCCGCACGCCCGCGGCGCGCATGCGCTCGTAGTCGTCGGTGATCCGTGACGTCATATGGATATGGGGGTCGAAGATTCTCATCTGAGCCTCTCCAGCACGTCCTCGGGGACTGTACGGCCCGCCGCCCGGCGTTCGGCGGCGTGATCGGCGAGCATCCGGGTGAGTTCGGCGTCGTGACGCCGGTCCAGGCCGTCCACCTCGGCGAGGGGGATCGACATGAACACGCACTTGAGCACGCCCTGGCGGAACGCGTGATCGTCCAGCCAGCGCGAGCCGTACGGGCCCAGCGCGGCGGCGATCAGCCGGGTGTCGTTGGTCCGCAGCGCGTCCTCGACGATCGGCAGCGCGGCCGGGCCGAGATCGAGGTCCGGCAGCGCGCGCAGGATCGACAGGCGCTCGCCCGCGTCGCCGTTCCGGTAGAGCGCCTCGATCGTCCCGGCGTCCAGCAGGGCCAGCAGCGCCGGGCGCGCCCCCGGCCCGCCCTTCCGCTCGGCCTGGGGGAACAGGCGGTGCGCCGACTCAGGCTCTGCCCGCGTCTGCCGTACGGCCTGGGTGGTCCACTCGTTCACGCGCTCTCCTCAGGAAGTCGATCGATCGCCGGGCCACCTCGGGCGCCGCGTGGCCGTGCCGGCCCAGCTCGACCGCCACCTGCCCCCGGTAGCCGTCGAGGGCGGCGAGCGCCGGCGGGAAGTCGATCTCGCCCGCGCCGAACTCCAGATGCTCGTGCACGCCCCGGCGCATGTCGTCGATCTGCACATGCACCAGGTACGGCAGCGCGCGGCGCACACACTCCGGCACGTCGTACGGCTCCACGCAGCGGCAATGCCCGATGTCGAGCGTCAGCCCGAGCCGCTCCGGGCCGCCGAGCAACTCGCGCAGCCGTTCGTAGCCCGCGAGGTCGGCCACGAGCATGCCCGGCTCGGGCTCGAACCCGAGCACCACGCCGCCGCGTTCGGCCGCATGGAGCAGGTGCTCGCAGCCCCGGGCCAGCCGCGCCCACGCCTCGTCCGGGTGCAGGCCCGCCGGGATCGCGCCGCTCCACAGGTGCACCACCGGGGCGCCCAGCTCGGCGGCCACCCGGATCGCCCTGGTCAGGTAGTCGATCCGGCGGTCGGCTGCGTCGTCCAGCAGCGTGGGGTAGTGCTTGCGCCGGGGGTCGAGCGTGTAGCGGCCCCCGGTCTCGACGACGGCGTTCATGCCCAGGTCACCGAGCAGCTTGCCGACCGCCGCGACCTCCCCGGCCAGGCCGGGGGCGTACGGGTCGAGGTGCCCGTGGTCCAGGGTGATCGCCGCCCCGGTGTACCCGAGCTCGGCGAGCACCCCCAACGCCTCCGGCAACCGATGCCCGGAGAACCCGTTCGTACAGTAAGCCCAGTTCACAGCCTCCGGGTCCGGGGCGTCCGGGGCGTGCGGGGCGTGCGGGGTGGGTGCGTGGCGATCGGGCCGGGCGTTCATGAGGTCGCCATGCGGGCGGAGAGGGCGCGGCCGGCCGGGAGGGCGGCGAGCAGGGCGGTCGCCTGGGTGAGCCGGCCCTGCCGGGCGATCACCGCCGCCTGCAACGGGATCAGTGCGAGGATCGCCGTCCGCACCGCCTCCCGCACCCGCTCGGGGCTCGGATCGGCGCGCAGCCCCGCCTGCGTGCGCGCGGCGGCCCCCGCGTACCCCACCAGCAACACCCCCGCCAGCACCGTCCCGACAGCCTCCGCCGTCCCCCCGGAACCGCCGGTCGCGCCCGCCTGGCGAGGGACTGGGCGAGTCGTCCCCCGGGGCAGGTCGGCCGGGCGGTGGGAGGGCAGGCAGGCGAAGGCGGTGAGGGTGGCGGCGGTGGCGGTGGCGATGAGGGCGGCGTCGGCGGTGCCGCGCCCGGCGCCCTTCACCTCGGCCCGGCCGAGCACACTGATCCCGTACGTGTGCGCGCCGATCGCCAGAGCCATCGGCGCGGCCCTCCGGGTGCGCTCCCCGGCGCCGAGCAGCACGTCGAGCGTACGGCAGGCGGCCATCGCGGCGGGGGCGGCGGCCGTACCCTTGAGCAGCAGGTCGTAGGACCAGACGCAGCCGGCGAGCAGGCCCGCGAGGGTCAGGCTCCGGCGCCCGCCGGCGAGCGCGGCGGCGGCGAGGCCCCCGGCCGTCAGCCCCACCGCCACGCCCAGCGCGGCGCCGGGCGTGACCCGCTGCGACGGGATGGGCCGCTCGGGCCGCTCGACGGCGTCGACCTCCCGGTCGGACCAGTCGTTGAGCGCCATCCCGGCCCAGTACAGCAGCGTGGAGGCGAGCGCCAGCCCGTACACGGCGGGCCGCCGCGCACCGGCCGCCCCCGCCAGGGTGTCCCCGGGCACCGACACCGCCGCCGGCGCCCGTACCAGCTCCAGCAACGCCCGTACCTGGTCCCTCATGCCAGTTCCCCGGCGAACGCGCGGAGCCGGTCGTACTGCGTGGACAGGCCGTGTTCGCCGGACCCGAGGGGGTCCTTGAAGAAGTAGCCCAGGTCGGGGAGCACGCCGACCCGGCCCTTCTCGTGCGCCCGGGCCACGAGGCGGGCCAGGTCGAGGACGAGGGGGGCGGCGAGCGCGGAGTCGCAGCCCTGCCAGGTGAACTGCAGGGACATCCGGGTGCCGAGGAAGCCGTCGAAGGTCACGTGATCCCAGGCGGTCTTCCACTCGCCGAGGTCGGCGACGTAGTCGATGTGCGTCCGTCCCTCGACCTCCTCACCGAGTACGGCGGGGACGGCGCGGTCCTTGGAGATCTCCTTGCTCGCGCGGGCGGCCGGGTCGGCCAGGGTCGCCCCGTCCCCGCCGCC
Source organism: Nonomuraea glycinis (assembly GCF_035920485.1). Classification (GTDB taxonomy): domain Bacteria; phylum Actinomycetota; class Actinomycetes; order Streptosporangiales; family Streptosporangiaceae; genus Nonomuraea; species Nonomuraea glycinis. Next base: position 2,044,230 of record NZ_CP109166.1, on the reverse strand, counting down.
GAGCAGGTTCAGGCCGGACCAGGATCGGACCCGCAGCGCGCGGCCGGCGAACATCGGCGCGAGCGCGCTCTTGACCAGCGTCTCGCCGGTCTTGCCGTCCCGTCCGGCGTACGGCACGGACTCGCGTGCGGCGAGTTCCATGAGCGCGGGAAGCGTCGGTCCTGGGGAGGGGGTGAACTCCACGTAGCCGCAGCCCGCGCGGAAGGCGGCGTAGGCGTAGCGGCTGCTCGACGGGAGGATGTCCGCTCCGGCGGCTTCCAGCAGGGCCAGGTCCCCGAACTCCGGGCGGGGGACGGCGGGCGGCTCCGTCGAGGAGACGTTGATGACGACGATCCGGGAGAGGTCGTGCCGCTCGCGGAACTCGACGAGGTCCGCGACGATCCGGGCCACCGGGACGCCGCCCGGCCTGATCTCGGCGTCGGCGGCGTCGAGATCCCGGCCGAGCTGGGCGGGCAGGGCGGCCGGGACGACGCCGGACTCGCTGAGCCGCTCGGCCCGTTTGCGCAGGGAGATGTCGGTGATGTCGTGGCCGCCGAAGACCAGGTCGGCGATCCGGGGGAGGGTGCCGGGGAAGCCGGGTAACTCGGTCACGCAGCCTTGGGCAGGGACTAACGCCGACCTGATGGCGGCGGCTCCGATCACGACGGTCGTCGCGACGGAACCGCGCGCGCCGACCAGCCAGACACCAACGGTCACGGGCACCTCCGGACATATGTTGATAATCGGTGTATAAACCCGCAATTACCGGAAGTAAAGACCGAATTTCGTCGGCTGCCGTACGGACATGCGTCGATTTTCGCCAGAAGTCAGCCACAAAGGCCCTGTCGCAGGTGTCCTCAATCGGCGAGCGGAGGCGTGCGGCAGTTCACGCCGGGGTCAGCACGGTGTCAGCACGGGGTCAGCACCGTGTCGATCCCGCGCGCGTCGAGATAGGCGGTGTCACCCGCCCGGGCGGCGGTGACGATGGCCAGCGGGCCGGTCCGGCGCCGCCGCACCCACGCGGTGTGGAAGGCGCTGCCCGGCGCGACCTCGTCCCGGCGCTCCGGCTCGGCCCGCAGATCCACCTCGCACACCAGGGCGGGCCTGCGCCCGGTGGGCCGGCGGTGCTCGCGGATGACCGCCGCCAGCTCCCTGGCCACGGGCTTGGCCACGTGATCCACGGTGAACAGGCCGAGGTCGTACTCACGCTCGGGGAAGTCGGCGAGGGAACGGTCGAGATCGTGGGAGCACCACCAGGTGACGCCCCACAGGGCCGGGTTGGCGATGACGTCGCCGAGCATGCGGCGCACGAACTCCGGGGCGTCGTGCTCGGGGATGTCGGGCCGGGGCGCGCCCACCTCCTGGAGCCACACCGGCCGGGCGGGATCGGCCGAGGTGGCCGCGGCGAGCTCCACCAGGTAGTCGGCGTGGGTGACGGTGGCGGGGCCGAGCGGGCCGTCCAGCGCGGAGACGCCGTTGAACACCCAGGAGTGGACCGTCGTCAGATCGCCGAGCTCGACGTTGTCGGCGGGATGGAAGGGGTGGCCGGGCTCGTACCACGTGGCGTCGTAGAGCGAGTGCAGGGTGAGCAGGCGCGGCGCGGCGGCGCGGGCGGCGTCGATCAGCTCGGCGGCCCAGGCGGTGGACGCCTCGGGCGTCGTCGGGTTGGCGGGGTAGAGGTTGTTCACCTCGTTGCCGAGCGTGACCGCGAACACGTTGGCGCGGGTGGCGACCTCCCGGGCGAGCCGGTCCACATAGGCGACCAGGCCCGCGCGTACCTCCGGGTCGGTGAAGAGGCTGCGCCGGTGCCAGGTGAGCACCCAGGACGGCAGGAAGTCGAAGCTGGACAGATGCCCCTGGATCAGGTCCACCGAGACGGACAGCTCGAACTCGGCGGCCAGGTCGATCAGGCCGAGCAGGTCGTCGATCGGCGCCTGCCTGATCAGCGAGCGGTTGGGCTGGATCCACGGCCAGATCGGGAACACCCTGACATGGTCGAGCCCGATCCCGGCGAGGTCCTCGAAGTCGCGCCGGACGGCGTCGGCGGCGGCGCGGTCGAGCGCGCCGTAGAACCAGCCGGACGACGGCACGTAGTTGGCGCCGAAACGAAGCGGGGGCGGGCTGGGCAAGGGCAGGGGCACGCGTCCTCCGGGGGTCGAGTCGATCTCCCTGGAATCTAAACCGCTTTAGTCAATCCGCCAAGAGTGAGCGACGCGCCGTACCCAAGGGCGCCGGCCTTCCTTCAGCCCGCCGTGCCAGGTGCGGGCGGCGCGGTGCTCTCCCTGACCACCAGCCGGGGCGTGGCGGTCTTGACGTCGCGGCGCAGGGCCGGGTCGGCGATCACCTGGAGCAGCACCTCGGCCACCTGCCCGCCGAGCGCGATGGTGTCGCGCGACAGCGAGGTGATGCCCGGGTGCGTGACCCGGGTGAGCACCGAGTCGTCGAAGGACACGATCGACACCTCACCGGGCACGCGTACGCCCATCTCACCCGCCACCCCCAGCCCGGCCAGCGCCATCACGTCGCTGTCGTAGACGATCGCGGTCGGCCGCCCCGGGCGGGACAGCAGCGTCCTGGTGGCCGCCGCGCCCTCGGCGTCGCTGAAGTCGGTCGGCAGCGACACCGTGTCGACCAGCCCGAGCCGGCGGACCGAGTCGCGCAGCGCCCGGATGCGGCGCTGGGTGTGCCGGAGGCCGGGCAGCCCCGCGACGTGCGCGACGCGCCGGTGACCGAGCGCCGCGAGATAGTCGACGACCGACAGCATCGCCTCCCTGTCGTCGGCCCACACGCTGGACAGCGCGCCGAACCGCCCCGGACCGCCGAGCACCACGGCGGGCGCGCCGAGCGCCTCCAACGCCTCGAAGCGCTGGTCGCGGACGGTCGGATCGACCAGGACGAAGCCGTCCACGCGGTGCGCCGAGGTCCATTCCCGGTAGGTCTCGATCTCGGCCGCGGAGTCCTCGACGACCAGGAGATTCATGGCCATCGACTCCGCCGACAGCCTGGCCTGCAGGCCGGACAGGAGCTGGGCGAAGAACGGCTCGACGCCCAGGGTGCTGGCGGGCCGGGCGAGCACCAGCCCCACCGCGCCGGCCCGCGCGCCGCCCAGCGCCCTGGCGGCGCTGTGCGGACGCCAGTTCATCTCGTCGGCCACCTGGAGGATCCGGGCCCGGGTCGCCTCGCTGACGCCGGGGCGCCCGTTGAGCGCGAACGACACCGCGCCCTTGGACACCCCCACCCGGCGGGCGATGTCGGCGATGGTCGGTCGGGCCACTACGTGCTCCTTCTGCGCGGAACCTCGCCGCACGCGTTTTGTCCACAGCTATTGACACCGGAGTCTAGCCCGGTGGATAGTCCGGCAACTAGAGCGGTTTAGTACCTCGGTGGAAGTTAAGGAGAGCTGTCATGCGAAGGCACTGGGCAGGACTGGCCGCAGTGGCCACAGCGCTGGTCGTGGGGGCGACCGGAGGGTGCGGGCTCGGCACGCCCGAGCAGGCGGCGGCGCCCACCGCGTCGGTCGCCGGCGAGGTGACGGGCAAGGTCAGCTTCCAGACGTGGGCGCTCAAGCCGAAGTTCACCGACTACGTCCAGGGCGTCATCGACGGCTTCGAGAAGAAATACCCCGGCGTCCAGGTCGAGTGGCTCGACCAGCCCGCCGAGGACTACTCCGAGAAGGTGCTGAGCCAGGCGGCGGGCGGCAACCTCCCCGACGTCACGAACCTGCCCCCCGAGTTCGGGCTCCCGCTGGCCAAGCAGGGCTTACTCCTCGACGTCGCCAAGGCGGACCCGAAGGCCACCCAGGAATACGTCGCCGGCGGCCTCGACGCCTACAGGTATCCGGGGATCGAGGGCATCTACAGCTACCCGTGGTACCTCAACACCGACGTGAACTACTGGAACACCGAGCTGCTCACCAAGAACGGCCTCGACCCGGCGAAACTGCCCACCACCCTGGACGAGCTCATCGAGCAGGCCAGGACGTTCAAGGAGAAGGCCGGCAAGAGGGTCTTCCTGATGAGCCGCAGGCCGGAGCTGAGCGATCTCACCAACGCGGGCGTGCAGGTCATGTCCCCGGACGGCACCCGCTTCACCTTCAACACGCCCGAGGCCGCCGCCCTGCTCGACAAGTATCGTGCCGCCTACAAGGAGGGCCTGCTGCCCCGCGACATCCTGACCGACACCTACGCGGGCAACTCCAAGCTGTTCACCCAGGAGAGCGTGGCGTGGACCACCGGCGGCGGCAACCTGATCACGAGCCTGGCCGGTGACAACCCCGGCCTCGCGCCCAAGATCGTGCCGTCGGCCGCGATCGGCACCCCGCCGCTCTATGTGCAGGGCCTGGCGGTCTCCGCCAGGACGAAGAACGTCCCCACCGCGGTCGCGCTGGCCCGCTGGGTGACCAACGCGGAGAACCAGGCCGCCTTCGCCCACCTGGTGAACATCTTCCCCAGCACCACGGCCTCGGCCAACGACCCGTTCTTCAGCAAGAGTGACGGCACCAACTCCGGCGACGCCAAGGTCCTCGCCTTCAACTCGCTGGCCAAGGCGAAGCTGCTCGCGCCGGTCCAGGTCAGCGACGCGATGAAGACGATCGTCGCGCAGCAGTTCTCCTCGGCGATCAGCGGTGACGTGACGTCCAAGGAAGCGCTCGACGAAGCGGTGGCCCAGTGCGACCGGCTCCTCAAAGGCTGATGACCCGGCAGCGCTGGTTCACGCCGTGGCTGCTGGTGGCCCCCGCCGCGGTCTGGCTGATGGTGTTCTCCGTGTGGCCGTCGATCAACACGGTCATCCTCTCCTTCACCAACGCCAAACCGCTCGGGGGCGGCTGGTTCACCGGGCTGGACAACTACGACCGCCTGCTGAACGACTCCCAGCTCGTCGACGCGCTGGTCAACAGCATCGTCTACATGGTGATCTGCCTGCCGCTGCTCACCCTGCTGCCCCTGCTGATGGCGATCCTGGTGGAGAAGAAGCTGCCGGGCATCACGTTCTTCCGCACCGCCTTCTACACCCCCGTGGTCGCCTCGGCCGTGGTGGTCGCGCTGATCTGGGGCTGGCTGCTCGACGACCGAGGCATGATCAACGGCTTCGCGCAGTGGCTCGGCGTGATCGGTGAGCCGCTGCCGTTCCTCACCGACCGGTGGTTGCTGCTGCTCAGCGCGATCAGCCTGACCGTCTGGAAGGGCCTCGGATATTATATGATCATCTACCTTTCGGCACTGGGCAACGTCCGGCGCGAGCTGCATGAGGCCGCCGCCGTGGACGGCGCGGGCCCGGTGCGCCGGTTCTGGAGCATCACGGTGCCGGGGGTGCGCAACACGATGCTGCTGATCTCCGTGCTGGTCTCGGTCTCGGCCCTGCGCGTCTTCTCCGAGCTGTACGTCCTGTCGAACGGCACCGGCGGGCCCGGCGGCCGCGACATGTCGGTGGTGATGCTCATCCAGCTCTACAGCCGGGGACTCACCGGCCACCTCGGCTACGCCTCCGCGCTCAGCATCGTCCTGCTGGTCATCACGATCGGCCCGATGCTCCTGCTGCTGCGGCTCAACCGGAGGGGAGCCTGACATGCGAGCACGCCGGGGCGGCTTCAACACCATCAGCACGCGCGAGAAGGCGGTGCGCTACGCCCTGCTGCTCGTGGTGCTGGCGCTCACCATCTCACCGTTCCTGTGGCAGCTGTCCACCTCGCTCAAGAGCCTCGACGAGAACATCTACACCGCCACGCCGAGCTTCCTGCCCGAGCACCCGACGCTGGACAACTACGCCGGGGTCGCCGACACCATCCCCGTCTGGTCCTACGCGCTCAACTCGCTGACCGTGGCGGCGATCGTGGTGGCGGGGAACCTGATCGGCGCCACCCTGGCCGGGTTCGCGCTGGCCAAGCTCCGCTTCCGCGGCGCGAAGCTGCTGTTCGGGCTGTTCCTGGCGACGCTCGTGCTGCCCGGCGAGGTCACGATCATCTCGCAGTACGTCACCGTACGCGGGCTCGGCCTGGCCGACACACTCCTCGGCGTGGCGCTGCCGGGCGCGATAGCGATGCTCAACGTGCTGCTGATGTACACCGCGTTCCAGGCGATTCCCAAGGAGATGGACGAGGCCGCGGTCATCGACGGGGCGACGGTGTGGCAGCGGCTGCGCCACATCGGCCTGCCTAACGTGCGCGGCATGCTCAGCGTCGTCACGATCTTTTCCTTCATCGGCGCCTGGGACGACTTCCTGTGGCCGCTCATCGTCCTGAACGACCCCGACAACTACACCCTCACCGTCGGCCTGCAGTATCTCAACGGCACGTTCGCCAACAATCCTCGCCTGATCGCGGCCGGCACGATGATCTCCTTCCTGCCGATCGTGATCCTGTTCGCGACGCTCCAGCGGTTCTTCTTCCGGGGCGTCGCGGAAGGCGCCATCAAGGGCTGACCGCCCCCTCCACGAGGAGCCGCTCGATGCACGATGACCGCACGCTGGTCGAAGCCCGTCTCAAGCGCGTGCTGCAGGAGCGCGTACGCCCGGCCGTCCATCCGGAGTCCGTACCGCTGGAAGTGGCGGTGTGGCACGCGCCCGGGGAGCCGGTCGCGGTCGCCGAGGGGCTGGCGGCGGCGTCCGCGCCGATCGCGGTGGGCGACAGGTGGGGCGCACCGTGGGGGACGAGCTGGTTCACCGTCACCGGCACCGTGCCGGAGCGGTGGGCGGGGCGGACGGTCGAGGCGATTCTGGACCTCGGTTTCGACGAGAACATGCCCGGCTTCCAGTGCGAGGGCCTGGTCTACCGCCCCGACGGCACCCCGGTGAAGGGCCTCAACCCGCGTAACCAGTGGGTGCGCGTCGGCGCTCCCGTCGAGGGCGGGGAGGAGGTGCGGTTGCACATCGAGGCCGCCTCCAACCCGGTCATCCTCGACTATCACCCGTTCCTGCCGACGCGGCTCGGCGACAAGGAGACGGCCGGGACCGCCCCGCAGTACCGGCTCGCCCGGATGGACCTGGTCGTCTTCGACGAGGCCGTCTGGCAGCTCGTCATCGACCTCGAAGTGCTGGGCGAGCTCATGGCGGAGCTGCCCGTCGAGTCCGCCCGGCGCTACGAGCTGCTGCGCGCCATCGGGCGGGCGCTGGACGTCATCGACCTCCAGGACGTCGGCGGCACCGCCGAGGCCGCCCGCGCCGAGCTGGCGGGCGTGCTGTCGGCGCCCGCCGTGCCCTCCGCGCACCGGATCAGCGCCGTCGGCCACGCGCACATCGACTCGGCCTGGCTGTGGCCGCTGCGCGAGACCGTACGGAAGGTGGCCCGGACCGCCTCCAACATGACCGCGCTGCTGCGCGACGAGCCGGACTTCGTCTTCGTCATGTCACAGGCCCAGCAGTGGGCGTGGATCAAGGAGCACCGGCCCGAGGTGTGGGCCGAGGTGACCAAGGCGGTGGCCGCCGGGCGGTTCGTCCCGACGGGCGGCATGTGGGTGGAGTCCGACACCAACATGCCGGGCTCGGAGGCGATGGCCCGGCAGTTCGTGCACGGCAAGCGGTTCTTCATCGACGAGTTCGGCGTCGACAACGACGAGGTGTGGCTGCCCGACACGTTCGGGTTCGCGGCCGGGCTGCCGCAGATCATCAAGGCGGCGGGCTCCAGGCGGCTGCTCACCCAGAAGATCTCGTGGAGCCGGACCAACACGTTCCCGCACCACACGTTCCTGTGGGAGGGCATCGACGGCACCCGGATCTTCACCCACTTCCCGCCCGTGGACACCTACAACTGCTCCATGAGCGGCCGGGAGATCGCGCACGCCGCGACCAACTTCAAGGACAAGGGCGTCGCCAGGCACTCGCTCGCCCCGACCGGCTGGGGCGACGGCGGCGGCGGCACCACCCGCGAGATGGTCGCCAAGGCGGCCAGGCTGCGCGACCTGGAAGGCTCGGCCACCGTCACCTGGGAGACCCCCGCCGCCTTCTTCGACAAGGCGGAGGCCGAGTACGCGCACCCGCCCGTCTGGACCGGCGAGCTCTACCTCGAACTGCACCGGGCCACCCTCACCAGCCAGGCCAAGACCAAGCGCGGCAACCGGCGCAGCGAGTCGCTGCTGCGCGAGGCCGAGCTGTGGGCGGCCACCGCCGCCGTGCGCGCCGGCTTCGCCTACCCGTACGCGCAGCTCGACCGGATCTGGAAGACGGTGCTTCTGCACCAGTTCCACGACATCCTGCCCGGGTCGTCGATCGCGTGGGTGCACCGCGAGGCGGAGCGCACGTACGCGGCGGTGGCCGGGGAGCTGGAGGAGATCATCGGCGCCGCCCAGCGAGCCCTGGCCGGCGACCCCGCCGGCGGCACGGTCGGCGGCACGGTCGGCGGCACGGTCGTCTTCAACGCCGCGCCGCACACCCGCGCCGCCGTCCCGGCCGGCGGAGCCGCGCGGGCGGACGCGAACGATGCGGGTGGGGACGGGGCCGGTGTCAGTGGGCCGACGGCGCGCGAGGGCGGCGGCTACCTGCTGGACAACGGTCTGCTGCGGGTGGAGATCGACGAGCGGGGACTGGTGGTCTCCGCGTACGACCTCGCGGCCGACCGCGAGACCGTCGCGCCCGGCCAGGCGGCCAACCTGCTCCAGATCCACCCGGACTTCCCCAACATGTGGGACGCCTGGGACGTGGACGAGTTCTACCGCAACACCGTCACCGACCTGACCGAGGCCGAGGAGGTGACGCCGGGCGACGAGCCGGGCTCGGTCCGCGTCGTCCGCGCGTTCGGCGCCTCCACGGTGACCCAGGTGCTCACCCTCCCGCCCGGCGCCAAGCGGCTCGACATCCGTACCGAGGTCGACTGGCACGAGACGGAGAAGTTCCTCAAGCTGGCCTTCCCGCTGGACGTGCACGCGGAGCGGTACGCCGCGGAGAGCCAGTACGGCCACGTGTACCGCCCCACCCACACCAACACGAGCTGGGAGGCGGCCAAGTTCGAGGCGTGCAACCACCGCTTCGTGCACGTGGGCGAGCCCGACTGGGGCGTCGCGCTGGTCAACGACTCCACCTACGGCCACGACGTGACCCGGACGGTCCGGGCGGCCGACTCGGGCACGACCACCACCGTGCGGATCTCCCTGCTGCGCGCCCCCCGGTTCCCCGACCCGGAGACCGACCAGGGCCTGCACCACTTCCACCACGCGCTGGTGCCGGGCGCGACGATCGGGGACGCGGTGCGCGAGGGCCACTTCGTCAACCTGCCCGAGCGCCGCGTGCCCGGTGGCGCCGAGGTGGCGCCCCTGGTCACGCTGGACGACGACGCGGTGGTGGTCACCGCCGTCAAGCTGGCCGACGACGAGAGCGGCGACGTGATCGTACGCTTCCACGAGTCGCGCGGCGCCCGCGCCAGGGCCACCCTGACGCCGAACTTCCCGATCTCCGCCGCCATCCCGGCCGACCTGCTGGAGCGCCCCGTGGCCGACCCGTACCCCGGAGGCGAGCCGGTGTCCCTGCGGCTGCGGCCCTTCGAGCTCGTCACCCTGAGGCTGGTCCGCGGGCCGGTTGCTTAGCGCGTGGCCTGCGCGGCGACGCGCTGGATGGCCTTGACGGCGATCTCGGGCTGGTCGACGTAGATGTAGTGCTCGCTCTTCTTGGCCGTGCTCAGCTTGGCGCGGCTGGACAGGGCGAGCCACTTGCGCTGGCCCGCGGACCACGCCTTCTCCAGGCGCGGACCGTACTGGGGGAGGGCGGCGAGATACTGCTTGCCGTGCTGGATCACCTGCACCGGGATTCTCCCGGCGGAACGGACCCGCCCGTCGGGGATGACGAGCTTCTCCGGGTTCTGCCCGGTGAACACCGCGAGGTTCTGCGCCCGCAACTCGGCCGCCGGGCCCTTGGCGGACTTCGGGATCGCCCGCTTGATGTCGCCGGCCATCGTGGGTGACGTGGCGTCCATCAGGACCAGTCCCTTGACCCGGTCCCGATGGTCGGGGGCGTACCTCGCGGCGATCAGCCCGCCCAGCGAGTGCCCGGCCAGCACGACCGGACGCTTACCGGCGACCCGGTCGAGCACCCCGGTCAGGATCTTCCCGGTGCTGGCGAAGCTCTGCGGGCCGCCCGGCTGGTCGCTCGCGCCCGCGCCCAGCCGGTCGTACGAGCAGACCTGGTTCTTCTTGCTCAGGGTCTTCTGGAGGGCGGCCAGCTTGTCCAGCCCGTCACCCGCCCCGGCCAGCAGCACGATGACCGGCTTGCCCCGCGCCGGGACGCCCGAGCACGACACGTTCACCGACTTGCCCGCGATCTTGATCTTCTTGGTGCCGGAGATCGGGTCCTTGCGATCCGTGGGGGCGAAGGGGTCCCAGTCCGACGCGGCGGTGGCGGCGAACGGGTCCCACTCCTCCGCCGAGGCGGTCCCGGTGCCGGCGAGCCCCACACCGACCACGGTGCAGCACAGCGCGGCCACGGCGGATGCCTTGATTTTGCGGAGCATGATGTCCTCCAGTGAGAGCTGATTCGCAGGGGGGCAGAGCGACCGAAGCGCCGCAACCACGGAAGGAACGCTACGGAATCGACCATGCCCTTAACGTCACCACGTGGTGGACATCTGCCGGTAGCTCGCACGGGGGACAACCGGCGCCCAGGACGATCGTGAGCTGCGGCGTCACCAGCCCGCCCCGGGTGGCCAGCTCTTCATCGACCCTGCGACCTCCCTTACAGCCCGGGCGTGAGGATGTGGCGAACGTCCGGGGCGCCGTTCCAGGCATCGGCCACGGCCCGCAGCGGCAGGCTCGTGAACGGCACGTCGAAGTCCGCCGTGGCAGCGGCCGTGAGCAGCTCGCCGGCGCCGGCCAGCAGCTCTTCGACGGCCACGCTGCCGATGCCGCTGCCGATCAGCTCCAAGCCCGTGCTGCGCAGCATGTCGCCACGTACAGGGATCTCATCGCCCGCCATGGTGCCGAGTTGCACATAGCGCAGGCGCGGCTCGCCGGATCGGGAGCCACGGCCTTGGGTCGCGGCTCTCAGGACGCGACTGGCGGGCTCGCCCCAGACGAAGTCGAGCACGACGTCGACTCCTTGGTCGAACTCGGCGCGCAGCGCCTTGTCCGCGTCGTCGTCAAGGGCGATCCGCACATCCGCGTCCAGACGCTTGAGCCGCGTCTCGTCACGACCGACCGCGATGACCCTGCTCGCGCCGAAATGCCGGGCGTTCTGCACCGCCATGCCGCCCGCGGCGCCGGTCGCGCCGATGACCAGCACCGTTTCACCGGCCCGGAGTTTGGCCCGGCGGGACAGCGCGACCCACGAGGCGAGCCCGGCCGCACCGATGGCCGCCGCGCTCTCGCTGGACAGATTCTGGGGTACCGGCACCATCATGTGGCTCGCGACGAGCGACTTCTCCGCCATGGATCCGAAGGGAGCCTTCGGAAAGAGGAAGTAGACGCGGCGGTCCATGTCGTCGACACCGACGCCGTCGACCCCCGGTACGAATCCAGCGGACGCGGCGCTCGTATAGTGCCTGCCCGCGGCCAGGCTCCGCACGATCGGGGTGAGCGGGGCGGCGTGCACCGTGACCACGGTTTCGCCGTCGCCGGCCTCCGGCTCACGAAAATCCTGGAACGACGGCGCGACGCCGAACGCATTCACGATCGCAGCTTTCAAGCTGTTTCACTCCTCGGCAGGGGATGTCCGGGGTCCTCTTTCCGGGACCCTGCTCTGAAAGATAGGCGGGACGATTCGTACGAGCTATGCTTGAAGCTCGCTGTTTTGTTCGCGATCGTCCGAGGAGCGCGTGGATCCCCTCTCCGAGGTTCTCTCCCTGCTGAAGCCGCACAGCTACATCACCGCGGGTTTCGACGCCGGCGGGGAATGGGCGCTCACGCTCGATGACCTGGCCGGCCGCATCAAGTGCTATGCCGTCACCCAGGGCACGTGCTGGCTGGCGATGCGGGGCCTCGACGCGCCGGTGCGCCTCCAGGCAGGGGACTGCTTCGTCCTGCCCAGCGGGCGGCCGGTGCGCATCGGCAGTGACCTGCGCGCCGAGCCGAAACGGGCGAGCGACGTGCTCGACCCCGACCGCAGCGGCGAGATCGTCACCTACAACGGTGGCGGCGACGTGTTCCTGGTCGGCAGTCGCTTCGAGGTGAACAGCCGCCACGCCGAGGTGCTCCTGCGGACATTGCCGCCCCTCATCCAGGTGCGGACCTCGGGCGATCGGGCCAGGCTGAGATGGTCCATCGAGCTCATGATGGAGGAGCTGCGCGAGGGCCGGCCCGGCTCATCACTGGTGGCGCAGCAGCTCGCGCACATGATGCTGGTGCAGGCCCTCCGCCTGTATCTGTCGGAGCCTTCCCGCGACGACACCGGATGGTTCGCGGCCCTCGCCGATCCCCAGCTGGGTGCGGCGCTCGGCGCGATGCACGCGGATCCGGCGTTCCCCTGGACCGTGCAGGAGCTGGCCGCGCGGGTCGGCATGTCGCGATCGACCTTCGCCGCACGCTTTCGCGAGCGGGTCCAGGAGACGCCGATCGCCTACCTCACGCGCTGGCGGATGATGCTGGCGGGAGAGAAGCTCGTCCACGGTGACGACACGCTGGCGCGCATCGCGGGGTCGCTCGGATACGAATCCGAGCACGCGTTCAACACGGCGTTCAAGCGCGTCATGGGCATCTCCCCACGACGGTACGCGCGCGTCAGTGCGGAAGACGCCGGCGGTGCTCAAGATCCAAAAATGTACGGCAACCGCTTGCGAGCCACCGCCGGCCGCCGTCACCCTAGATATAGCCGCAGAAGTCCCCATTCTGGGGGCTTCCCGCTGTTCTGGAAGGGTTGATGATGGCCGACGAGCCCAACGTCGAGGACAGACTCCAGTCGCACGTGCCGCACACGGCACGGATCTGGAACTACTGGCTGGGCGGTAAGGACCATTTCCCGGTGGATCGGGAGGTCGGGGAGCGGGTTCGGAAGATCTTTCCCGTGGTGATCGAGCTGGCACGGGCCGACCGGCTGTTCCTGGGGCGGGCTGTGCGCTATCTGGCCACCGAGGTGGGGATCCGGCAATTTCTTGATATCGGCACCGGGCTGCCCACCCAGGACAACACCCATGAGGTCGCGCAGGGAGTGGCCCCCGAGTCGCGGATCGTGTACGTCGACAACGACCCTCTGGTGCTGGTGCACGCCCGTGCCCTGCTGACCAGCTCCAAGGAGGGCGCCACCGACTACATTGACGCCGACTTGCGCGACCCGGACAACATCCTGCGGCAGGCGGCCGGGACGTTGGACTTCTCCCAGCCGGTGGCGATCATGCTGCTGGGCGTCATGCATTTCATCGGTGACGACGACGAGCTGCAGCGCATCATCGACCGGCTGCTGGCCGCGGTGCCGTCCGGGAGCTACATCGCGGTGGCCAACACCACCACGGCGGTCAACGGCGAGACCACCGCCGAGGCGGTGCGGGTGTGGAATCTCGACGCCCAGCCGAAGCTGAAGCTGCGCACCCCCGAGCGGATCGCCGCCTTCTTCACCGGTCTCGAGGTGGTGGAGCCGGGGTGGGTCTCGTGCTCACGCTGGCGCCCCGAGCCACAATGGGACGGCGACCTGCCGGTCGAGGTCGACCAGTGGTGCGGGGTCGTCCGCAAGCCATGAAGATCGCGCCCCGTACGCGCCCCGCCGGACCTGCGGGGCGGTGACCGAGGCCGTTCAGGCCTCGGTGTGCGGGGGCGGCAGGTGGGCGAGGACGGCGTCGACGAGGGCGTCGGTGAAGGCCGGGGGCGTGGCCTGGCCGGTGACGAGGACGCGGTAGTAGATGGGCCCGACGATCTGGTCGACGGCCAGGTCGATGTCGACGCCGGGGTCGAGCGCGCCGCGGGCGACCGCGCGTTCGAAGGGGAGCCGGTCGTAGCCGCGCTGCTTGCCGAGGTGCTCGCAGCGCAACCGGGTGGTGAGCGCGGGGTCGTGCTGGGCCTGGGCGGTGAGGGCGCGGAAGACCGCGCCGGCGTCGGACTCGGTCAGAAAGACGGCGACATTGCGGGCGTGCGCCCGCAGGTCCTGCCGAAGGTCCGCGGAGTCCGACGGGATGAGGGCTTCGGCGGCGTCCTGGACGAAGGCGTCCATGAGGATGTCGTTCTTCGACGACCACCAGCGGTAGATCGTTTGCTTGGCCACCCCGGCGCGTTCGGCGATCCCTTCGATGGTCAGCCGCGCGTAGCCGACCTCCACCAGCAGGTCGTCAGCCGCTTCCAGCACGCTCTGGCGTGCTTCTTCGCTGCGGCCGTGCCTGTTTCCGCGATGTCTGCTCGCGGCAGTGCTCATGGGCCCGTTCCCTTCGACCACCCGACCTTACCATCTTGCGTAGACGCAACGGTGCGTCTACGGTAGCGGTCATGAACACATTGACAATGACCGGAACCGCCACCGTCCTCGATCGGCTGTTCGCCGCCGCCGACCTCGAAGCGGCGAATCCCGTGCCGTGGCCCCTGGACACGCCCATCACCGAGGCCACGGCCGAACAGCGCGCCGAGGCGCTGGCGGAGGCGTACCTGCCGATCTCAAGGTCGGCCGGCCACCTGCTCTACACGCTGGTGCGCAACGGCCGCCCCGAGACGATCGTCGAGTTCGGCACCTCGTACGGCATCTCCACGGTCTACCTGGCCGCCGCGGTCGCCGACAACGGCGTCGGCCACGTATGGACGACCGAGCTCAGCCAGACCAAGGTCGACGCCGCGCGCGACAACCTGGAACAGGCCGGCGTGGGCGGGCACGTGACGATCCTGCCGGGCGACGCCCTCGTGACCCTCGCCGAGGTCCGCGGACCCATCGGCCTCGTGCTGCTCGACGGCTGGAAAGACCTCTGCCTGCCGGTGCTGCGCCTGCTCGAGGACCGCCTCGCGCCGGGCGCCCTCATCGTCGCCGACGACTCCACCTTCGCGAGCATGGGCGACTATCTCGCCTACGTCCGCGACCCCGCCCACGGATACGTCACCGTGGACTTCCCCGTGGAGGACGGTATGGAGATCAGCTGCCGGGCCTGACACTCCCTCAGCAGCTGACCTCCCACCGCTCGGCCATGTGCGCCGACAGTGAGCTCCACCGGCGAAAGGTCAGGCGTTCGTGCTCGCCTGGCGCCGGGCGTACCAGGTGATGCCCCACAGGACCAGGCCGATCGCCAGCAGCACCCCCGCGATCTCGTACTGCCCGGCCGGACGCCCCGAGGACCACGGCAGCACCAGGTAGACGCACGTGAACGTGCCCACCACCGGCAGGATCCGGCCCGCCTTGAAGTGCTCCCCGACCACCCGGTCCTTGCGCAGGACGAGCACGGACAGGTTGACCAGCGCGAACACCGCGAGCAGGAGCAGCGACGTCGTCCCGCCCAGCAGGGCCACGACCGGGCTCTCCGGGTCCAGCGAGACGAAGGTGATGAGACCGCCCGCGATCGCGGTGGTGAGCAGAATCGCCGCGTACGGTGTGCGGCGCGTCGGGTGCACCTTCGACAGGAAGGCCGGCAGCACGCCCTGCCGGCCCATCCCGTAGAGCAGCCGGCTGGCCATCAGCATGTTGATCAGCGCCGAGTTGGCGACGGCGAACATCGAGATGAACGGCAGCAGGTCGGAGATCGGGAAGCCGGGGGCCGCCGTCTGCACCACCAGCGACAGCGGTGTCTCGCTGGCGGCGAGCTCCCCGACGGGCACCACGGCGACGGCGCAGATGGAGACGAGCACGTAGATCAGACCCGTGATGCCGAGACCGGTGAGCATGACGCGGGGGAAGATCCGGGACGGGTTCTTCGTCTCCTCCGCCATGTTGACCGAGTCCTCGAACCCGACCATGGCGAAGAACGCCAGCGACGTCGCGGCGCTGGCCGCCAGGAACACGCTCTTGTCCTCGGGAGTGTCGAAGGCGACGACTCGGGAGAAGTCCGCGTTGCCGCCGGAGATGAAGTACAGGCTGATCATGATGACGAGCAGCAGTCCGGAGAGCTCGATCGCGGTGAGCACCACGTTGATCTTGACGCTCTCGCCGACGCCGCGCAGGTTGACCGCCAGGACCAGCAGCATGAAAGCCAGCGCGATCATCAGGATGACGCCGTTGCCGACGTCGAGCCCGAATCCGGTGCTGAGGTTCGCGGCGAAGGCCCGCGAGGCTGCGGAGGCGGAGGTGATGCCGGAGCACATCACGGCGAAGCACACCATGAAGGTCAGGATGTGCGTGCCGAACGCCTTGTGCACGTAGAGCGCGGCTCCGGCGGCCTGCGGATATTTGGTGACCAGCTCAAGGTAGGAGCACGCCGTGACCAACGCGACGAAGAAGGCGATGGCGAAGGGCAGCCACGCGGCGCCTCCCACCTCGCCCGCGACCTGGCCGGTCAGCGCGTAGATGCCGGTGCCGAGAATGTCGCCGATGATGAACAGCAGCAACAGCCCCGGGCCCATCACCTGCTTCAGGCTGGGCTGCTCGCCGCCGTTCGTCTCGATGGGGCCGGGGGGACGGGTCTGTGCCATGGGGGGTTTCCTTCTCGTGAAACCACTCTGAAGTGTGAGTACTTACCCCTCCGGCCTGTGGATATTCTGCCTCCGGCGCGGTTGTGCCGGTGGATCCGGGCTCCCTACCCCGCCGCGGGCGGGTGCGGGTCGCCGAGGTACGGGAACCGGTCCAGGAAGTCGGTGTGCGGCGTCAGCCCGGTGGGCGGCGCCTCGTTCTTGGTGAGGAACGCGACGCGGATGTCGATGACGTCCTCGGTGAACGTCCGGCCATTGGGATACGCGGCGGGCTTGGACTGGTCGAAGTGCAGCACGTCCGGCAGGAGGCCGTGCTCGTCGAGCGCGGTGATCGCCTCCTCGCGCGAGTAGCCGCCGGTGTGGCCCAGCAGGTGGACGAACTGGTCCGTCCACTTTTCCCGGTCGTTGACCGGCTCACTGGCGTTGTACTCCAGCTTCGTGTCGTCGGTGTTGAAGAAGCTGCTCATCGACGGGTGCCCGGCCCGGTCCGCGTGGAAGAGCTCGCCGTCGCGCAGGACGCTGCACCGGCCCCAGATGCGCAGCTCGGACTCGGGCGCCAGCTCCGCGGTCGGCAGTTCGATGGCCATGGAGAAGACATTGGCCGTGGCATTGGAGTCGACGCCGGTCCACGGGGACTTCCCGCCCAGGTGCGGTGCGGTGAAATTACGTTTGCCGCTGGTGTCGAACAGGTTCTTGATGCCGTCGAAGTCGAAGAAGAAGGCGTCACTGCGGCTACCGGCGGCCACCTGGTAATCGCCGCTGCCGACCACGTTGGCCTGGGGGGCGAAGGAGACGGCCGCATCCGACACGATCTTGGTGCCGACCGCCTCGGGCTTGCGGGACTCCGCACCGGTCGCCATGAAGACGCTGTAGGTCTGGGAGCCGTCGGCCTCCGGCGGGTTGAAGACCCAGCTGAAGGCGACGTCGGTGAGGTAGTCACCGTCGTTGTCGACGTTCATGCGGTAGACGGCGTCGGGGTGCAGGGCGTCCGCGTTGGGATTGGCGTTGAGGATGAGAACGGTCCTGCTCGGATCGCCGGGCGCCGCGAAGGCGTACAGGTCACACAGATCGAGACGCTGGTCGCCGAGCGGTGGGCCGAGGCTGAGGCCGGTGAAGTGGTTGGACATGTGAGGGCCTTTCCCCTGCCCACCCGCCGGAAAACCGCCTGAAAAACCGTTTTGCGCCATCTGGGTCAATGGCTGCTAAAGATGGGCCAACGGCCCAAAGGAATGAGCGCTGGAGGTCGTACCGGGGAGGAATGTATGCGCCGCCAGGCTCGGGGTTTTCGAAGGCTGCCATTTAATCGACAAGGTTTTCTTGGCAATTCCTTTGTGAATACAGTACGAAAACCTCGGGTATTGGGCGATGTATCCCCCTGACGAACCTGGTGTGCTTATACCGGCGCTTGAAAGGAAAACCCATGACCGCCACCGCAGAGGCCCAGCGTACCGAGACCACCGAGGGCGAAGGGCGATCCCTGGAAGCCCTGCTGCTCGCGGCGCTCGCGGCCCGCCGCGAACACGGCGAGGAGGAGAGCGGCATCGAGCACCCGCTCCTGCTCGCCGCGCTCATGCGCCGCCGCAGGGGAGGCGAGGAGAGCGGAATCGACCACCCGCTCCTGCTCGCGATGCTCATGCGGCGTCGCGGGGAGGGCGAGGAGGAGAGCGGCATGGAGCACCCGCTGCTGCTCGCGATGCTGATGCGTCGCCGTAGGGGAGGCGAGGAGAGCATGATCAGTCACCCGCTCCTGCTCGCGATGCTCATGCGCCGCCGCGGGGAGGGCGAGGAAGAGAGCGGTATTGAGCACCCGCTGCTGCTCGCGATGCTGATGCGGCGTCGCAGGGGAGGCGAGGAGAGCATGATCAGTCACCCGCTCCTGCTCGCGATGCTGATGCGTCGCCGTAGGGGAGGCGAGGAGAGCATGATCAGTCACCCGCTCCTGCTCGCGATGCTCATGCGCCGCCGCGGGGAGGGCGAGGAAGAAGGCGGCATGGAGCACCCGCTCCTGCTCGCCGCGCTCAGCAACCGGTAGCGACGCAACGCCCGATCGCAGGCAAGAAGGTGTCCCTCAGCTCGGGCGAATCAACAGGTAGGGACGGATCACATCGACCGCAGAGGAGCAACCCATGGCGTCAGAAGAAGCCGCCGAACCGACCGAGCATGACCCGGTAGAGTCGCTGATCGACGACGTCATTCGCGACATCCTCAACGAGGCGAGCCAGTCCACCAAAGCTCTTGCCCGCGGCGGGGACTCCATGGCCGCTCTGATCGAGACGGCCCTCACCTCAACGCCGGGCGCGATGCTGAAGGCCTCGACCATCGAAAGAGTCCTGCTCGCCCAGGTCCTGGCCTCCGCTCTGGCCGACGCTCTCGCGCCCGCGCTCGCGGAGACGCTGACTCCCGAGATCATGAAGATCCTGGAGCAGCAGACCACCGCGACCAAGCCCGACGCCTCGAAGACCACGAGAACGACCGCCACCGCAGCCAGGGGAAGCACCAGAAAGAAGACGTGAGCCACCGAACGCCACAGCCCCCGGTCGTGGACCGGGGGCTGTGGCGGGGGTTTGAGGGTCAGGACTTGGGGCCGGCGCAGGTGAGGTCCTTGGCCGGCAGGGTGCCCTTGGCCAGGAAGGCGACGGTGGCCTTGTCGGCGCAGGCCGAGCCGGTGGCGTAGGCGAAGTGGCCGCCGTGTTCGACACCGACGAAGCCGGCGCGGTCACCCAGTGCCTTGCGCATTCCCCGGCCCGCGGCCCACGGGGTGGCGTTGTCGCGGCGGTTCTGCAGGATCAGGACGTTACGCGGACCGTTCGAGGTGACCTTGACCAGCGGCTCGATCGGCTTCTTCGACCAGAACGCGCACGGCTGGATGTTGTTGGGCATGCCGGCGCTCAGCGGGTACTTCGCGCGGGCGGCCGCGGTGGCGTCGGCGTAGGAGTCCACGTCGCGTGACCAGGTGGTGTCCCCGCAGATCATGGCCAGGGCCATGGTGACCTGGTTGTCGGCCGGCACGCCCTTCGCGGCCGGGGTCTCGGCGAAGATCTGGCGAAGCACGGCGACGTCCGCGTCCCTCGGGGCCTTGCCGGCGGCCAGGTCGGCCGCCGCCTTCCAGAACTGGGTGAGCGCTGGGACCGTTTCGTTGTGCTGCAACATCTGGTACGTGACGCCGCGCAGCAGCGCACCGCTGATGGCCGCCGGCGTGCCCGGCACCGCGGCCGGCTTGCGGTCGAGGCGGTCGGCCAGCTTGAGGAAGGTGTCGGTGACCTTGTCGGCGGTGCCGCCCAGCTTGAGGTCGGCATGGTTCGCGGCGGCGACACGGGCGGCGTCCGGGAACCGGTCGTTCATGCCCTGGTTCCACGTGTTCAGCATCTTCGCCCACGCCTTGTTCGGGTCGACGTTGCCCTCCAGCACCATCCGGTCGGTGTTGCGGGGGAACAGCGTGGTGTAGACCGCGCCGAGGTAGGTGCCGAAGGACTGGCCCCAGTAGGAGATCTTCCGCTCGCCGAGCGCCTGGCGGATGCGATCCATGTCGCGCGCCGTGTTCGCGCTGGTGAAGAACCGGAGCTTGTCACCGACCGTGGCGCACTGCTTGGCGACGGCGCGCGCGGTGGTGATGTTGCCCTTGATCGAGCCGCCGGCGCCGGGGTAGGGGAACACCGTGAGGAGGCCGCTGCCGGACAGACCGCAGCTCATCGGGGTGCTGCGGCCGACGCCGCGTGCGTCGAACCCGATCAGGTCGTAGGAGTCCAGCACCGTCTTCGGCAGGGTCTGCGCCATCTGGCCGGGCATGTCCAGGCCCTGCAGTCCCGGGCCGCCCGGATTGAACAGCAGGACGCCGCGCTTCTTGCCGTCCTTGGCGGTGGCGATCCTGGAGACCGCGACCGTGATGGTCTCTCCCTTGGGGTGGCGGTAGTCCAGGGGCACCTTGACCGTGCCGCAGGTCTGCCTGGGGTCCCGCTTGGCGCCCGGCGCGAGCTCCGGGCACTCGCCCCACTTGATCGAGGACTGGACGTGGCCGGTGGTCGCTTCGGCCCTGGCGCTTGCCGGCTGACCGCCGATGATCGCCCCCGCTGCCGCGCTCGCGGCCAGGGTGCCGGCGACGATGATCCGTACGCGGATGCTGCTTTCCATGGTGCTGCCCTCCGAATGCCCGTTTTGCCGCGATCTGACCTCGCGGTAGACCGTGGTTCCGGCCTCTGGGGAGAAAAGTAGAAGTTGAGGGCCCTGTCCCGAATCACTGCGCTGGGGACATTCCGTGTAGCTCACATGAGGGACAAACGCGGCAACATCGACGATCGGAGATCGCTAGGCTCTGAGCCATGCCGTGGACCTGGGTCAGCGACCGCTCGCGAAGGTTGCGGGACGCGTGGCACGTCTACGACGCCGTGGTGTGGGACCGGTGGCTGGCCGTCGTGTTCACCGGGCTGGCGTTCGTGCCGGCGCTGTCGATCATGAGCGTCCAGTTCGGCAACCTGCCAGGACGCCCGGCCGATGCGTTCACGATCGTCCTGATCCTGGCGCAGACGCTGCCCCTCGCCGTACGCACCCGGTGGCCCGCCGCGTGTCTGGCGATCAATGGCGCGTCTTTCGTGGTCCACGAGACGGTCGGCTACCCGATGCAGTTCGGCACCGTGACGGTGTACCTCGCGCTCTACTCGGTGGGCGCGCACCAGGAGCGGTTCCGGCGCGTCATCGCCGCCGTGCTGTCGGCCGCGTACGTCGTGCTGTGCGTGACCATGCATTTGCTCGGCTCACCGGTGGTGCTGAGCGAGTTCCTGGTGTTCTACCTGCTTTTCGCCGCGTGCTGGGTGCTCGGCTCGTTCGTACGCGGGCAACGGTCCCAGGAGGCCGAGCGACGGCGGCTCGCCGCCGTGGCCGCGACCGCCGCCGAGCGGGCGCGCATCGCGCGCGAGCTGCACGACGTGGTGACCCACCACGTCACCGGCATCGTCGTGCAGGCCGACTCCGCACAGTTCGTGGTCACGTCGCCCGACCGCGTGGGCACGGCACTGACCACGATCGGCGACGCCGGCCGCCGGGCCCTGGCCGAGCTGCGGCACCTGCTGGACGTGCTGGAGGCGACCGGAGAGTCGGCCACGCCCGTCACAGGAACCATGCGAGACCTGGTGGAACAGACCCGAAGCGGCGGCCAACCGGTCGAACTGGTGGAGGACGGCGACCAGCCCGCACTCCCGATCGGCGTGCGGCTGGCCCTGTACCGGGCGGTGCAGGAGGGCCTGACGAACGCCGTCAAATACGCCGAGGGCCGCCCGACCACGGTGCGGGTCGACTACCGGGACGACCGGGTGGAGGCCGAGGTGACGAACGCCGCCGCCGTGGTGTCCGTCGGCGCCAGAAGCGGCCTCTCCGGCGGCCGAGGCCTGGCCGGACTGCGCGACCGGATAGGCGCGCTGGGCGGCGAGCTGGCCGCGGGCGAGCAACCTGACGGCGGTTTCCGGCTGTACGCGTCGATCCCCGTAGGCGGTGCCGAATGACCATCCGCGTCATGATCTGCGAGGACCAGGAGATCGTCCGTACCGGCTATGAGACGGCGTTCGACGCGCAGCCGGACATGACGGTGGTCGGCGTGGCCGCCGACGGCCCGGCCGCGGTCGAGGCGATCACCCGCCTGAAGCCCGACGTGGTGGTCATGGACATCCACATGCCGCTGATGGACGGCATCGAGGTGACGCGGCGCATCGCCGGCCCCGGTGTCGTCGCGCCGCCGAAGGTGCTGGTGGTGACCACGTTCAACGTGGACGAGTACGTCTACGAGGCCCTGCGCGCCGGAGCCAGCGGCTTCCTGTTGAAGGACGCCCCCCTGCTGGAGCTGCTGAACGGCGTCCGCACCGTCGCCCGCGGCGAGTCCCTGCTGTCCCCCACCGTGACCCGTACCCTCATAGGCCGCTTCGCCGACCGCCTCCGCCCGACGACCCCCACCCCCGCCGAGGATCCGCTGGCCGTCCTGGCCCCCCGTGAACGCGAGGTGCTGCGCCTGATCGCGCGTGGCCTGTCCAACGCCGAGATAGCCGCGGAGCTGGTCATCAGCTTCGAGACCGTCCGAACGTACGTCTCCCGGATCCTCACCAAACTGGACCTGCGCGACCGCGTCCAAGCCGTGGTCTTCGCCTACCGCACCGGTTTCGCCGACGACCAACAAAGCTGACGGCCAAGGACAAGCTGACGGCCAAGGAAAGGGTCCGCGAGCGAGAACGCCGCCTGGACCGGCGGATCACGCTCGGGTGTGCACGTGCTCCACGGCGGCGGCGATGATCTCGTCCTGACCGGGCTCCACCGCCCGCAGGTCGAGCACCAGCCGCCCATCGGTGATCCGGCCGATCACCGGAGGATCGTAGGAGCGCAGTCGCAGGGCGAGGCTCTCGTCCACGGCGATCCCCGCGCTGGGCAGCTCCACTCCCGGCGCGCCTCCGCCGCCGACCCTGGCGATGGTCGGCACCGCCTCCGCGTGCCCGCCGAGCCGTCGCGCGAGACGTTCCGCGCGTTCCCTGAGCTCGGCGACGCTCGCATGGAGCGACCGGTGCACCGGCGGCCGCGGGCCGCGCAGGGTCGCTTCGAGCGCGGCCAGGGTGAGTTTGTCCACCCGCAGCGCGCGGGCGAGGGGATGGCGGCGCAGCCGTGCCACGAGGTCTTCCCGGCCGAGGAGAAGGCCCGCCTGCGGGCCGCCGAGGAGTTTGTCGCCGCTGGCGGTGACCAGGGCCGCGCCCTGGAGCAGCGCAGTGGCCACGTCCGGTTCGTCGGGCAGCAGCGGTTCCGGGCGCAGCAGTCCTGAGCCGATGTCGGCCACCACGGGCGGCCCGATCGTGGCGAGCTCCTCGATGGAGACCTCGCAGGTGAAGCCCTCGATCCGGTAGTTGGACGGATGCACCTTGAGGATGAAGCCGGTGTCCTGGCCACAGGCGTTCCGGTAGTCCCGCAGGGCGGTCCTGTTCGTGGTGCCGACCTCGCGGAGCCGGCAGCCGGTGGACTCCAGCAGCTCGGGCACCCGGAATCCATCGCCGATCTCCACCAGCTCGCCGCGGCTGATGACGATCTCCTTGCCCCGCGCGAGCACCGTGGCGGCGAGCACGAGCGCGGCCGCGTTGTTGTTGACCACGTGCACGGCCTGCGCCTCGGGGACCGCCTGCGCGAGCGCGGCGAGAACCGTACGGCCACGGGGGGCGCGCTGTCCGCCGGCGAGGTCGAATTCGACGTCGGTGTAGCCGGCGGCCGCGGTGACCGCCGCGACGGCGGCGGGTGAGAGCGGAGCCCGGCCCAGATTGGTGTGCACGAGAACCCCGGTGGCGTTGACGACGCTCTTCAGGCCGCCCGCGGTCGCCGGCAAGAGCGCGAGCGCGATGTCCGCGGCGCCGTCGGGGTCGGCGAAGCCCTCGCGGACCTGCTGCTGGGCGCTCACCACCGCTGCCTTGACGAGGTCACGGCCGAGCGTCTTCTGCGCGGCGGCCAACCGGGGGTCGTTCAGCATGACATCGGTCCGCGGCACCGAACTGCGTCGATCCACTTGAGACCACCCCAGAATTCGCCGATCAGCGGAGGCGGACGGGAATCGAACCCGCCGCGCCGAGATGCTCGGCGCCACTGGTTTTGAAGACCAGGAGGGCCACCAGACTCCTAAACGCCTCCAGAGTGGATCATAGACCCATGAACAACATCAGGCTCACGCAGTATGGCAACGGAGGCGGCTGCAGTTGCAAGATTCCTCCGGGGGAGCTGGAGGATCTGGTCGCCGGACTCTCGCCGGCCTCTTCTCCGTCGACAGGCCGGTTGCTGCTGGGAATCGATCAGGGCGACGACGCCGCGGTGCTCCAGGTGGACGACGCGGCCTCGGCCATTGTCGCGACGACGGACTTCTTCACCCCTGTCGTGGACGATCCGTACGACTTCGGCAGGATCGCGGCCACCAACGCGCTCTCCGACGTCTACGCCGTCGGCGGCGAGCCCGTCCTGGCCCTGAATCTGCTCGGCTGGCCCCGCGACGTGTTGCCCATGGAGCTCGCTCGCGAGGTTCTGCGCGGCGGATCCGCGATGGCCCAGGCAGCGGGCTGCCATCTCGCCGGGGGCCACAGCATCGACGACCCCCACCCCAAGTACGGGCTGGCCGTCACCGGCCTCGCCGACCCCGGCCGGCTGCTGCGTGTGGACGCGGGCAAACCCGGCATCCCCCTCACGCTGACCAAACCTCTCGGCATCGGCGTGCTCAACACGCGGCACAAGGCGACCGGGGAGGTCTTCCCTGAGGCGGTCGCCGCGATGACGACGCTCAACCGGGACGCGTCCCGGCTGGCGCTGGCGGCGGGGATTCTGTGCGCCACCGACGTCACCGGTTTCGGCCTGCTCGGCCATCTCTACAAGCTGGCCAGGGCGAGCGGCGTGTCCGCCGTCGTCGACAGCGCCGCCGTGCCTTACCTGGACGGAGCGCGAGAGGCCATCCGGGACGGGTACATCAGCGGCGGATCCCGCCGGAACCTCGACTGGATCGCCCCCCACTGCGACTTCGGCGACCTGCCGGAGAACGAGCGGCTTCTCCTCGCCGACGCGCAGACCTCAGGCGGCCTGCTCGTCGCGGGCGAGCTTCCAGGTTTTCCGGTGATAGGCGAACTCGTCCCTCGTGGCGAACACCTGCTGATCCTGAAATAGCGGGACGACCGTCTTGTCGTCCCGGCACCGGACGGGAGGACCCCACGGTGATACTCGGCGCGGTGTCCGGTACCGAAGGAGAGACATCCTGAACCACCGCGCCCTGTGCCACCGGAGAAAGACAACGCCCGGTTTCTTCTCCTGAACGGTCTTCACCTATAAGATCGTTTCGGAGGCGTCCAGAAGCCTGGAGGCCCTCCCGGTCGGCATGACCGATGGCCGAGCATCTCGGCGCGGCGGGTTCGATTCCCGTCTTTCCGCCAACCTCCTCGTGGAGTGCGATGAGCGTCGACGAACTGCTGGAACAGGCCCGTAGGACGATCTTCCGGCTGGCCCCGGCGCAGGCCCAGGCGGCCGCCCGCGCCCCGGACACCTTCATCGTCGACACCCGCCCGGAGTTCCAGCGCCGCCGCGACGGGGAGGTGCCCGGCGCCATCGTGATCGAGCGCAACCACCTGGAGTGGCGGCTCGACCCGAGGTCCTCCGCACGCATCCCCGAGGCGGCCCCGGGCATCCGGTGGATCGTGCTGTGCGACGAGGGCTACTCCTCCAGCCTGGCCGCCTGGTCGTTGCGGCAGCTCGGCCTGACCCGCGCCACCGACGTGGTCGGCGGCTTCCAGTCCTGGCTCGCGGCCGGCCTGCCGGTCGTCACGCCCGACCACCCCACGGGTCCCCGCCTGGCGCCATGTTCGTGATCGCCACCGCAGGCCACGTCGACCACGGCAAGTCGACGCTGGTCCGGGCGCTGACCGGGATGGAGCCCGACCGCTGGGCCGAGGAGCGCCGCCGCGGCATGACCATCGACCTCGGCTTCGCCTGGACGGCACTGCCGTCCGGACGGACGGTGGCGTTCGTGGACGTGCCCGGCCATGAGCGGTTCGTCACCACCATGCTGGCCGGGGTGGGGCCGTGCCCGGCCGCCATGATCGTCGTCGCGGCCGACGAGGGCTGGTGCGTCCAGTCGGGTGAACACCTGGCCGCTCTCGACCTGCTCGGCGTACGCCACGGCTTGCTGGTGATCACCCGTGCCGACCTGGCCGACCCGGCTCCGGCGCTCGCCGAGGCCCGTACCCGGCTACGCGGCACGTGCCTGGAGGCGATACCCGCGCTGACCGTCAGCGGGGCCACCGGGCAGGGCCTGCCCGAGCTGGCCACCGCGCTCGACCGGCTCGCGGCCGGACTGCCCCCGCCCGACACCGATGGCCCGGTACGGCTGTGGGCCGACCGCGTGTTCACCATGACGGGCGCGGGGGTCGTGGTCACCGGCACCCTGGCGGCGGGCACCCTGCGCGCGGGCCAGACACTGCACCTCGGCGGCGAACCGGTGCGGGTACGCGGCCTGCAGACGCTCAACACCTCGGCCGGCGCGGTCACCGCCACCGCCCGCGTGGCGGTCAACCTGCGCGGGCCCGTCTCCCCTTCACGCGGGGACGCGCTGCTGACCCCCGGCGCGTGGCACCTCACGACCTCGGCCGACGTACGGCTGTCGCCGGGTGAACCGCCGAAGGGCGACCTGTTCCTCCACATCGGTTCGGCCGCCGTGCCCACCCGGATCAGACCGCTCGGCGAGGGCACCGCGAGGCTGTCGTTCGCCAGGCCGTTGCCGCTGCGGGTGGGCGACCGGGCGCTGTTGCGCGATCCCAGCCGTTCGGCCGTGACGACCGGGGTGGTCGTCCTGGACGTACGGCCTCCCGTACTGACCCGTAGGGGAGCGGCGGCGGCCCGCGGCGCGGCACTCGCCGCGGTCGGAGCCTCCCCAGGAGCCGCGAAGGCCGCACCGGGTACGCGAGACGCCGTGCGGGGAGACGCCGTGCGGGGAGACGCCGTGCGGGGAGACGCCGTGCGGGGAGATGCCGTGCGGGGAGATGCCGTGCGGGGAGGCGCCGTACCGCGAGACGCCGTGCCGGGAGGCGGCTTGCCGGGGGCGGCCGATCTGCTGCGCTGGCACGGGCTGCTCAGCGGCGCCGACCTCGCGACGATGGGCGTCACCGCGCCGCCCTCTCCCTTGCCGGGCGGCTGGCACGCCGACCCGGAGCACTGGGCGGGACTCCGGAAGGCGCTCGTCGAGGCGGTGACCGGGGCCGGGGACAGGCGGCTGACCGTCGAGGCGGCCACGCACCTGCTCGGCCTGCCGGACCGGCGGCTGACGAGGGCGCTGATCGCGCCGCCGCTCACGGTGGAGGCGGGCGTCATCGGCAGGCAGGACCTGGCGCCTCCGCCGCTGCCCGCGCACCTGCGGCACGCGATCGACCGGCTCCGCGCCGAGCTGGCCGGCCGCCCGTTCGAGGCGCCGAGCGCGCGGCGCCTGGCCGAGCTCGGGCTGGCCGGCCGGAACCTGGTCGCGGCCGAGCGCGCCGGCGCCGTGCTGGTCGTCACCGACGGCGTGGTGTTGCTGCCCGACGCCGCCGACCGGGCGGCGGAGCGGCTGCGCTCGCTGCCCGCGCCGTTCACGGTGAGTCAGGCGCGGGTCGCGTTGCGGACCACGCGCCGGGTGGCGGTGCCGTTGCTGGAGATGCTCGACGGCCTGGGCCGCACCATACGGCGCGAAGACGGATCACGAACCTGCACCGCTGTCAACTGACGGGGTCAAAAAACACCTGACAAGAATATGTCAGGACATCTGGAAAGAAAAAAGTTCCCTACCTATTGCTGAGTTTCGGACATTTACGTAGTTTCCGATCATGACGAGTAGCGTCGCAGGCGTCGTCGGGCAAGGTGCGCTCATCGCCATCTTCCTGGTCGCGGCCCTGTCGAAGGTCCTCACTAATCGTGCCCTCACGCAGACCATCTCCAAGCTGGGCTTCAGCGCCATCGCCCGACCGGTGGCCCTGATCGTGATCGGCGCGGAACTCCTGGCCGTCACCGCGATGACGATCATGCCGTCGGCGACCTGGCCGAGGGCGCTCGTCGCGCTTCTGGCCCTGTCGTTCGCCGGCGCCGGAATCCTCGCGCTGGGAGCGGAAGAGAAGATCAAGTGCGGCTGCTTCGGCGGCGGCGGTGCCGCACTGGGCTGGCGGCAGGTGCTCTACCTGCCGCTCTGGCTGGGCCTGGCGGCGGCGGCTGAGTTCGCGCCGCCGTCGTGGAGCGTCGACGAAGGGCTGGCCGGGCTGGCCGCCCTCCTGCTGGCGCTCGTCGCCTGGAAACTCCTCGCCGAGGTCAGGCTCTGGCGAGTGCTGCGGAGCGACCGCATGGTCGTTCCGAACCCGACACAAGAGGACGCGGAGGTGCCCGCCGCATGACGACGGTGCTGCTTGTGGTGGTCTGCCTGCTGGCCGTGGTGGTGTTCATCCAGATCGGCGCCCAGGTAGAGCTCTTCGAACAGGTCAGGCAGATCCGCAGCTATCTCGATATCGAGGACAAGCCCACCACGGTGGAGCTGGGCACGCTGGAAGGGGCCAGCCCCAGCCGGTTCGGCCTGCCCCCCGTCCTCGATCACGCTGAACAGGCCATGGTGCTGTTCGTCTCCGACAAGTGTGAGACCTGCCGCACCTTGGTATCGGCGCTGCGCGGTGGCGCGGTGCCCCTTTCGATGTGGGTCGTGGTCGTCCCGGTGCGAGGGGACGGCAACGAGTTCATCAACGAGTTCGGACTGCACGGCGAGCGCGTCATCCTCGACGACGAGGAGCACATCGTCGGCAGCCTCGGGCTGGATCTGACACCCGTCGCCCTCCACATCGCCGAGGGAAAGCTGACACGGGCCCACACGGTGCCGTCGGTCAGGCAGATGTACGCGGCCACTCCCGTCCCCTACCAGTACTCCCTGGCCCGTAAGCCGTCCGTCTAGCGCCGATCCCGTCCACGCACACACGAGAAAGGCACCACATGGAGAAAACCTCCGGCATGAGATCCAACCGCCGTGGCTTCATCGGCTGGATGGGCAAGGTCGGTGTCACGGCCGTCGGCGCAGTCGCCGGCGTGGCCGCGATGTCCAAGTCCGCCTCGGCGGCCAACTGGAGATGCTGCAACCTGGCTCTGCCGAACAAGTTCTGCAACACCAACAGCCAAGGGCAGTATGTGTGCCCGTCGGGTTACAGCATGAAGGTGTGGAACTGCTGCACCGGCTCGCGCCTGTACGCCTGCGGCGAATGCACGAAGGGCTCCAACTGCAGCACCGGACCGTTCGTCTGTTCGGCCGGATGGACGGTCAGAGCCAACAGCTGTTAATCGTACTCAGGAGATCCCTTGCCCCTTGACACGTGGGTGACAATCGCGCTGCTCCTGCTCATCATGAGTGCGGGCTTCGCGCAGCTTTTCAGTTTTTGAGGCCTTTCTTTCGTCGGATATCTCCGCCCCCTGGTTCAGGGGAGAGCTGCTGGGGAGAAGGCCATGTATCGGCCCATCCTCGGTCTGGCGATCGGCTTCACGATCTCCGCCGTCCTCACGTACGGGCTGTTCCATCTCATCGGCAGTGGACTGCACGGAACAGGCCCCAGGATCGCCGCCTGTATCGTGCTGCTCGCCTGCATGGCCATCGATTCCGGTAGGTTCGGCCTCCGTACGCCCATGTTGCGGCGGCAGACCCCGCGCGATCACTTCAGCCGGTTCGGCCCTGCCAGAGGCGCGTTCCTCTGGGGACTCGACACCGGGCTCGTCCTGACCACCTTCCGCGTCACGTCGCTGACGTGGGCGGCACTCGGCGTAACGCTCTTCGGGTTGGTGCCTTGGTGGGCCGGCCTGTGTTACGCGCTCGGCTTCACGCTTCCGTCGATCGTGATGGTGGCCATCGTGCCGGGGTCGAAGGACCAGGACACGAAGGCCGAGCCGACGTGGCTGATGGAGTGGCTCATGGACAGGGAGAAAGCGGTTCGGACCTACGCGTTCTTCCTGCTGTCCCTCACCTTCGCCGGCGTGCTGGCGACGGTGTTCCTCGGTTGAGCGCGGTGGGCGGGCCCGCGCCCGCCCACCGTCGCTCTCAGCACTTACCGTCGAAGAACGAGATCTTCTTACGGACCACGGGCCGGCCGGGGACCGCGATGTCGAACGGCACACACCTGGGCGCCAGCACGTGAAACCCGCCCACGAACAGCGTGTCGTGATCGTCGCAGGCCACGAACGTCACCGAGTGGTCCGCGCCCGCCGGGTCCGTCGCCGTCCTGGCCGCCTCGGCGTAGAGCAGGCCGGCGCTCTCGTGGAACTCCTCGGGAATCGACAGGGTGACCTTGCCGCCCTTGCGTACCACGGCGCCGACCTTGAAGTGGTTGCCGGAGCCGTACTCTTCCGGTCGGGCCGTCCCCCAGGCGAGCAGGCCGGGGATGACCAGCGGCCCCTCCACGAAGTCCTCGGGACTGATCGAGGCGAGCAGAGTGTTCTCGTCCTCCTCGACGAAGCCATTACGGTTGGCGCAGGTGAGCACCCGGGGGTCGGCCAAGCTACCTTGGCCTTCCTGTTCGCGCACTGCCGCACCGCCTCCCATCTGCGCCGGGGTGGCCCCGCACGCGCCCAGCGGGAGCGTCGCCACGATCGCGAGCAGGGCGCGCACCGCCGCTTTACGGATCATGATTCAGTTGTACATGGATGATCGTCGGCTGCCTAGGGTCCCTGGCTTGGGGTCAGTGCGCGGCGATCAAGGCGCGCAGCATGGCGAACGACTGGCTGATGGGGTCGCGGAGGTCGAGGTCGTCGGCGGCGTTCACCCATCGTTGGAAGGCCACCCGGTACACCGCGGAGCCGGTCTCGGCGGCCAGACTGGCCTCCGCGTCGCCGATACCGCGCCGTCGTAGCTCGCCGGTGACCGCGGCCGTCATCCGTTCAAGTTTGATCAACTCACGTTCACGGAGATCGGCGTTGGCCATGGTCACCGTGTGCCTCCGCCGGGCGAGGACACGGTCGTGTCCGATGATGCCGGCCATGGCGTCGAGCACGGCGGCGACCAGGTCCAGCGCTGTAGGGGTAGCCGATCGCCGCCAGGCTGACCCCGGCCGCGGTGGCGATGTCACGTGCGGTCGTGTGGAAGTAGCCCTTCTCGTAGAGGCAGAGCTTCGCGCCTTGCAGAGGATCCTCTCGATTTCCCATGACGCCATCTCACACATCCGTCTTGCACGTATGTCTGACACGTATGTACTATTCGGGCATGAAGAACGTCCTGATCTCCGGCGCCAGCATGGCGGGCACGACCCTGGCCTACTGGCTTCGCGAGCACGGCTTCACCCCGACCGTCGTCGAGCGCGCCACCGATGTCCGCGAAGGTGGCTACAAGGTCGACATCCGGGGCGCCGCCCTCGACGTCGTCGAGAGGATGGGCCTGCTGGAGAAGATCCGTGCCCTCCGCACCGACGTCCGCACCGGCTCGGTTGTCGACGGCGAGGGCCGCCAGGTGGCCAGCATGCACGGCGACAGCTTCGGCGGCCGCGTCCACCAGGACGCCGAACTGCACCGCGGCGACCTCGCCCGGCTCCTCCACGAGGCGACTGACGGCGTCGAATACATCTTCGGCGACTCCATCGCCGCCATCGACGGCACCCGGGTCACCTTCGCCGGCGGGCTCGTCCGCGACTTCGACCTCGTCATCGGCGCCGACGGACTGCACTCCAACACCCGCGCCCTGGTCTTCGGGCCCGAGGAGCGCTTCGTCCACGACATGGGCTACAACGTCTCGATCTTCAGCGTGCCCAACCACCTCGGGCTCGACCGCGAGGAGCTTACCTACGTCGGCCCCGGCCGTACGGCGCTGCTCTACAGCACCCGCCAGGACACCGGCGCGAAGGCCATGTTCCTGTGGGCCGCCGCCCGCAAGACAGGCGACCGCGCCGAGCAGCAGCAGGCTCTGGCCGAGGCCTATCGCGGATCAGGCTGGGAGGTGCCGCGCCTGCTGGAGGCCATGACCGGCGCGCCCGACTTCTACTTCGACTCCATGAGCCAGGTGCGCATGGACACCTGGCACGCCGGCCCCGTCGCGCTGGTCGGCGACGCGGCCTACTGCGCCTCGCCCGCCTCCGGCCAAGGCACCAGCCTCGCGCTGGTCGGCGCGTACGTGCTGGCGGCCGAGCTCAAACGGGCTGGTGGCGACCACACCATTGCCTTCCCCGCGTACGAGGCGCGGATGCGCTCCTTCGTCGAGGCCAACCAGGCCCTGGGCACCGCCAACATCAAGCGGATGGTCCTGTCGAGCCGTTCCCAGGTGCGCCTGTCGATGCTGATGCTGCGCCTGGTCGGCCTGCTGCCCGGCAAGGACCGGATCATGGCCAAGGTCGTCGCGCCCATCCACCGCGCCGCCACCGCCATCGACCTGCCCGCCTGCTCGCCCTGATCGAACAGGCGCGCGAGCGCGGCGGGCTGCGCGCCGATGTGGGTGCCGAAGCGCTGTTCGACCAGCCAGCCGGTGCCCTCTACTGCCTACCACCGAGTACTGATCGCAGGAGCGCCGGTCGACCGAGCCTACGCAGAACGGCTCGTGTCCTCTGCGCTCGAAGGGAGCCTGACATGTCAATGATCGTAGAAACGGCAGTCGTCCACGAGATCGACGCCGAGACCATCATCTCGCCCACCGCCACCGGACGACTGCTGCTCGACTCCAGTGACACCGGCGGCGCGCTGAGCACCATCAGGATGACGCTCGCGGACGGTGCCGACGGCGCCGTGCCCCACCACCACGCCACCTCGACCGAGCTGTTCTACATCCTGGACGGCAGGGCGCGCGTCCTGGCAGGCGAGGAGATCGTGACCTTGGAGGCGGGCGACGTGGCGTCCGTGCCCCCGTTGACGCCCCATGCCTTCGCCGCGGCCCCCGGCTACACAGCCGACCTTCTCGTCATTGTCGCCCCTGGCATCCAGCGCTTCGAGTACTTCCGCCTGCTCGACCGCCTACGCAAAGGCGAGGCCACGCTCGAGGAACTGCTGGCCTCCCAGGACGTGTACGACAACCACTTCCTCGACAGCCCCGCCTGGACCCGCGACCGCCAGGCACTTTGACCCCATCAGCATTGAAGGAGATTTCTTGATGTCCGCGAAACTGTCATCGCCTGCGACGATCGGTGCTGTTCTCGCCTCCATCGGCGCCCTGTTCATCGGCTATGTCGGGGTGATGTATCTGGTGGCCCCCCAGTCCATGGCGCCCAACTTCGGCCTGCCGAGCTGGCCGCATGGCGAGGGCGCGGGATTCCTTGCCGTCAAGGGGGTCCGGGATCTGGCGTCCGGCCTGGTGATTCTCGTGGTCCTGGCGACAGGCAACCGCCGGATTCTGGGGTGGGTGACGCTGGCTGCGGCGCTCACACCAATCGGCGACATGCTCATCGTGCTGCTCTCCGGCGGAGACCCCGCGACCGCCTTCGGCGTGCACGGCGCCACCGCCGCGGCGGTCATCCTCGCCGGTGGCCTCCTGCTCGGCGGTTCCCGTACCCGGTCACCGCAAGCCGTCGCCTGACAGCCAGCCCAACAGCGCGGGATTCCTGACGTCGGCGCTGATCGCGTGACGTCGCGAACTCCGGAATCCGCCCGGAACGTCGCCGAATTCCGCAGCCGACCTGCGAAAATGTCTCAAGGTCCATTCCGCGACGACTGGCACACGCCTGCTTTCGGCGGCGTTCACCTGCCTACGGGGCACAGACCGTACCGGTAAGAAAGCCCAGCTCAGAAGCAGGATTCGAGGTAAAGAGTGGTAGGGCGCCCGGGGCTCGAACCCGGAACCTACGGATTAAAAGCCGCAGTTCTAAATACCGCCCACTATCGGACCGGGCCGCAAAGTGCCATGGTGCCACACATTGTCCGCCCTCGAAATGTCCAAGAATGCTAGCCAGGGGTATGTCGTATCAGATGCCGACGAGCAACCATGGGGCGGCTGGCGTCTCTTGACCATTCCCACTTTGTGCTTGTTTGCGAGCTGACGTGCTGATGATCGCAGTGGGGAGCATGCCGCAATGCGGCCACGTTCGGACACCGGGATGGGACTATCCCCGCATGCACGGGGATCACGACGCCGCATGGGTCAGATTGCCGGTTGACGCGGGACCACCCGCGCGTGCGCGGGGAGCTGTCAATCCACAGGCCGTTCGTCGACCGGCGCGACGGCGCGGATGGCACACCCGCTGGCCGCTGCCTTCCGCCATCGTGCAGGTCGATGGCGCCCTGATGCGACTGCGCCCGTCGCAGCTGGCGATGGGAGGGGGCCACCGTCTGAATCGTCTCGGCCGGATCGCCGACCTTGGCATGGGCCAGCCCGCTCAGCGGCGATCGAGGCCATCCACCACCGGCTCCTGGCCGATCACGGCGCATGGAACAGCGACACCTTCCAGGCCATCGAGCAGATCATCGTGGAGACCGGCCGCAGCATCGTCGACGTCGAGGCCATCGGCGCCGAGATGCTCGAAGACCGCCACGGCTGGCCCATCGCCCGGGTGCACGCCGACCAGATGGTCGGCTACATCCACCAAGCCATGGACGGCGGCATCCTCGTCGAGCTGTTCACCCGCGACGAGGACGCCGCCGACCGGTTGCGTGTCCTTGTCGACGGGCAGCCGCTCCACCCCGGAGCACCGGCGAAGCCGCTCCCGGCCCCGCCTCAGCACTGAGCGCGATGAACGGCAACGAGCCCAAGGTCGAGTATGACCAGGACCCCGACGACCCGCAGCACGCCGTTGCCACCCCCAACGGCCGCTACTACAGTGACCCGGCCATCGGAACACTGCTGGTCTCGGTCGCCAACGCGCTCAGCACGATGGCGAAAGAGGCGCTCGCACCGGCTGCCGCCAAGCACACCGCCGAGTGGTTCGCCGATCACCTCCCCGCCGCGCTACGCGCCGCCGCCGACCCCGACGAGCTGGCCCAGTTCGTCCAGCAGGCCAAGGCCGCCTACCGGCAGGAGTGGGAACGACGGATGCGGCTGGGCAGCCGTGTCCACCGCCAGGCGCAAGCCATCAATTTGAATGCGCCGATCGCTCCCGACCCCGAAGCCGAACCGTTCCTCGGCTCCTACCGGCAGTGGCTGACCGACTTCGGCATCGACATCACCAATGACGTCATCACCGCCGAGTGCACCATGTTGAACCGCCAACTCGGTTACGCGTACTCGCCCACCTGCGCAACGGCGACACCTACGCCCGTCTGGCCGCCGGCTTCCACATCGGCACCAGCACCGCCTGGCGCTACGTTTGCGAGACAGCCGATCTGCTCGCCACGCTCGCCGACGACGTCCACGCCGCCGTCTTACGCGCTGGCCGGTTGGCCTACGCCATCCTGGACGGCACCCTGATCCCGATCGACCGGCTGGCCGACGAACGGCCCTACTACTCCGGTAAACACCGCCGCCACGGCATGAACGTGCAGGTCCTCGCCGATCCCGCCGGCCGGCTCATCTGGGCCTTACCCGCGCTGCCCGGTGCCACGCACGACCTGACCGCGGCCCGCGCCACCGGCCTGATCGAGGCGCTGACCGCCGCAGGCGTGAAGACCTTCGCCGACAAGGGATATCAGGGCGCGGGCGGCAGCATCCGCACGCCGTTCAAAGGCCATCGGCTGCGGCCGCCACTGTCGCGCCATCAGCGCTCGGTCAACCGCGCCCATGCCCGCATCCGCGCCTGCGGGGAACGCGCCGTGGCCACCTTGAAGACCTGGAAGATCCTGACCCGGCTGCGCTGCTGCCCGCACCGCGCCACCACAATTGTGCAGGCCATCCTCGTCCTGCAGTTCATCGAAGAAGACCGCTACTCAGGATGAAAAGGGCTCATTCATGGTCATACTGGCAGGTTACGACGCAAGTTC
This sequence comes from Nonomuraea glycinis, assembly GCF_035920485.1. Classification (GTDB taxonomy): domain Bacteria; phylum Actinomycetota; class Actinomycetes; order Streptosporangiales; family Streptosporangiaceae; genus Nonomuraea; species Nonomuraea glycinis. The sequence goes on along the minus strand of NZ_CP109166.1, from coordinate 2,008,474 downwards.
CTGATTCATCTGCTCGCAGAGATAACCAGAACCTGGAAAACGGTTGAGCCTGCCCTTTCTCGGCGTCGGGCACCACCTGAGCGTGCGATCGGAAAGGTGCCGACTCGCCGAGCAGAACGCAGGAGCGACCATGAGCCAGCAGTCATTTTCGATCGGGCATCGCGTGCAGCGTGGCACAGCGGCATTCGATGAACTGGGCAACACGATTTGGCTGGCGACCGAGACGGGCGACGTGGTCACCTTCCGGCTGTACGACCAGGCGGCAAAAGTACTCGGCGGAGGCTACCAAAACCCCGTAGCTGTGTTGCCGCAGAGGGACGGCCTCAACGTCGCGGTTGTCGAAAGCTCCGGCACGATTCTGTTGGCAGCACGTACGGCCGCCAGCCGCCAGGACGCGCGGGTCGTGGCAGACCTTGGGCGAACGATCACAGCCGCGGCGCAGATGCCGGATGCGGCGGGGGTGCTGGCAGTGGGGGACGGTATGGCCGTCACCATCGACTTGACCAACGGATCTATTACGACGCTGACGAGCGGGCTGACGAAGCCAAGTGCCGTAGTGGTCGATGAGCAGCGGCGACGAGCTGTCGTGGTTGACCACAAACCTGAGGGTGCACGGCTGCAGATGCTGAATCTGGACAGTGGCCTGCTCACTGAACGCGGAGGGGCGCCGCTGGACGAAGCAGTCGCGATCACCACAGCGCCAGCGGGAACGGATGGCGTATTCGTGGCTGCCGAGCCCAGCGGGACGGTCACGCTGGTCAGGTTGGATGCTAATGCCGAGGAACCAGGGCCGGATTTGGGCAGTCCCGTTTATGGCTTGGCGCGGTGGGGTTCACTGGTACTCCTGGTGACGGACACTGAAATCGTTGCTCATGAATGGGGGCTGCAACTGGGCCCGATGGAGATGTCAATACCGATCGGCCCGGTCTTCGTCGGAGGATACATCCGAGCTACAGCCGATCTTGACGGGCAGGGCCTCAAGCTGGAAGAGGTTGAATTCGCCGTCGAAGAGGGTATCGACGCCGGATTCGTCTCGGCCGGCATCGAGCCACCCGAGCCCGACGGGCGCTCACCGATCGTGGTGGGAGCTGGACATATGCCTGGCGAATACCACCTCGTCGCCCGCCGTATGACTGACGGACAGGAACTGGCCCGCCGCCGCTTCCGGGTCACCAGCCATTGGCCAGACGACAAGCGCGGCCCGGCGGTCGTGGTGACCGGAGAGGCGCCGGTGGTCGTCTCCCGGGCCTGGGGTGACGGCTCGCACGACGGCGCCCCCATCCCGCCGGTACGGAGCGACTGGCGGGTCGCAATGGTTCTCGTGGATACCGACCTCCAACGCTATACAACCGCTGACGCCCAGAGCGCGAGAACCGATTGCACCAACTTTCTTCTTGGCGGGGGAGACTCGGCACGTCGGTACTACGAGGAAGTGTCTTTCGGCAAAACCACAGTGTCGCTGGTTGGCAATCAAGTGTTCGGCCCCATCAATCTTCTCGGCGGGTGGGGGCATTACTTCGTGCCCCGGAAAGGTCCGTGGGGCGGCTGGATGCGAGAGCCACACACCATGCAGGAGTGCGCCAACGCCTTCTCCACTGAGATGCGACGGCAAGCAATCGAGGATCACGGCGATCCCAGTTGGGCTACGAACATCTTGCGGTCGATAGATGCTCTCGTATTCGTCTTCCCTACGGCTGACCCCACAACGACGCCTACAACTATCGCCCCCGCCAGATTCGCGTGGGGACAAGCAGAAATGGACCAGCCACCTCAGGTCTGGTGGAAAGATGAATTCTCGACAACTAGCCATCCGGTGCCGGCTGTCATAATGCCCGTGAGGCGGCCCGCTGGAGATCCGGGCTCCCCGTCTCACAACCCATGGAAGTTCGAGGCGACTCTTACGCATGAGCTCGGCCACACCCTCGGACTACGAGACACATACGACAAGGGGTATCCTGCAGAGGTCGTCATGGACCGGCTCATGAACGACTTCGACATGATGGGCCAGAACATCAAGCAATGGCCCCATCTCTCGCTGGCCCACCGAAGGCGCTTGGGCTGGATTAACCCCGCCTGGATCAAGACTTTCAACTTTGGCCTCGCCCCTGTCGGCGGCACGGTCAACCTCCACGCCCTCGCGTCACTGTCCGCAGACTGGGTCCCGCCGGGGGGTAACCACTGCGCTGGAATCGAAGTGCCGATTCGTGGCAGTCGCGATTACTACTTCGAGTACCGAGCCGAACAAGCAGGGCAGATGGGCGATCAGAAACTGGAAGAATCCGAACGAGGCGCGACCCGGCTCGTGCTGGGATGCGACGTCGACTTTGATCCCGCGGCCACACCGTGGCGCCCGCACATCATGCTGCTGCCGAAGGACGCCGACACCGAGGGCCCGATCCTCATCGCCGCCGGAGAGGACTACGAGGAAACCGACACCAGCGACGTCCCCTCCAATGGCAGCGCGCACGACTTCAGACTGGTCCTCGACAACACCCCCACCGGCAACACGACACAGGTCACCGTTCACTACATTTCCGCTGAACGGCCACAACTCCACATCGCGCCAGCTCCCGGCCGCAACGGCAACTGGAAGAGCCCGGACATCAATGTGACCGGACCTATGGGCCGAAACTTTCTCACCGGAGGGCGAAATCACACCATCGAAGTGACCGTACACAATCTCGGCAACCTTGCGGCGAACAAGGTTCAGATTCGCGTCGCTTGGTTGCCCTTCACCACCAGTCCCGGCGCCTGGGTCCAGCTCCCCCCGCCCGCTCCACAAGATATCCCTGCCAATGGCAGGGTGGTGTTCCCCGTTTCGTGGAACGTGCCGACGACGGTTGGTGGCGTCCCAGCGTGGCACTTTTGCGTCAGGGCCGACGTCACGGCGTACGTCGATCCGACTGACCCCGCTCACAGCGAGATCGTTGTCCATGACAACTGGGCGCAATCCAACTTCGACCGGGTATTCAGCTTCATCGGCTCACCCTCCTCCCGCCGCCGCACAGGGGTCGACATCACCAACTCCCTGGCCGACCCAGCGATCTACCGCACGGTGGCGAACCAGAGCAGCGCTTTCTTCCGCACCTACATTGGTAATGCTTGGCTACATCTGGAGCCGGGCGAAACTCACAGGACCGAGTTCATGTACGAGTCGCTGGCTGGCGACCCGATTCATGACGCGGCGTTCATGGATGCGTTCTCTATAAGCGAAGGTGAAGGACTCAGCAACGTCGCCAGCCTAACAACGAGCGTGGTTGGTCCAGGAGATGACTGCGCGGTCGCACACCAATGGTGGGGAGCACGACTCATCGTCACGGCTGGGTTCGTCACCAGAATCGAGGATTTGCGCGCAACATCTGATGGAGTGACTGGGACGGTCATCGCCACCGCATACGGAGTCGATCAGATAGTAACCACAGGCGACGTGAACATGGTGTTCTGGTCGGCTGGCCATCCGGAGGAAACAATCACCGCGGGCAGTTGGAGCGGCGGCCAGTTCTGGGTCAACCCTCCGAGCCACATTTGGGATGCCCTCCGGCGGGGAGAAGAGGTTTACGGTGAGGCGTTTTACGTAAGCCGCGGATACTGGGCGTCCTGCCGCTCTGGCGCTCACCGGCTAATCCTTGAGTAAGCCCTGGCCGCGGACCTTGGCGCACTTGCCGCCAAGAACACCATCCATCTCGGCGAGGGCGTGATCGCATGGCGATCCCTTTTCTTTAAGGGCTTCCGTCTTATTGCAGCGCCTCCAGGTCGACACCCTCGAACGAGTACGTCACCTGCACCTCGCCTCCAAGCTCCTGCTTCACCGGAGCGAGGCTTTTCCAACTTGATCGCGCTGGTCAGCCAGGGGCGGCGCCGGGACGGGTTGGCATGAGAATAGGCTCCCGGTAAGACAGCAGTCGACCAAGATCCGATGCCTCTACCGGAGAGCCTCGTTGCTGTCTTATCGTGCCTCGATTCCGCTGTCCAATCACACCCTGACCCGCCTGGCCGAGCTAATCCGCGCCCGGCGTGCCGAGCGCCGCTGCCGGTGGCGACGACTGGACCCATCCCGGCAAGCCCTGCTCGTACTCGCCCACCTGCGCAACGGCGACACCTACGCCCGTCTGGCCGCCGGCTTCCCCATCGGCACCAGCACCGCCTGGCGCTACGTTTGCGAGACAGCCGATCTGCTCGCCACGCTCGCCGACGACGTCCACGCCGCCGTCTTACGCGCTGGCCGGTTGGCCTACGCCATCCTGGACGGCACCCTGATCCCGATCGACCGGCTGGCCGACGAACGGCCCTACTACTCCGGTAAACACCGCCGCCACGGCATGAACGTGCAGGTCCTCGCCGATCCCGCCGGCCGGCTCATCTGGGCCTTACCCGCGCTGCCCGGTGCCACGCACGACCTGACCGCGGCCCGCGCCACCGGCCTGATCGAGGCGCTGACCGCCGAAACGCTGGCGGGCGTCGTCGTCTCCGGCGCGGGCGTGCAGCACCCGCACGTGGACCTGCGTACAGTCCAGGGGCAACTCGGGCACGCCAGCATCGTGCTGACCTCGGATACCTACACCTCGGTCCTGCCCGAACTCCATCACGAGGCGGCTGAGGCAACGGCACGCCTGGCCCTCACCACAGCGCGAAGAACAGGTCGCCGACTGCGGAAGCGGACGATCCAGCTTCGGCGTCATCCCATGAACCGGCCGCCACGCTGAGCGCTTCGCCGGAAAGGCCTCGTGGTGTTGGTTTGTCCCAGACGTGACCCAGCTATGACCCATCTCTTGATTCTTTGATCAAGGGGTGGATGAACTCGCAGGTGGAGGTGGTAGGGCGCCCGGGGCTCGAACCCGGAACCTACGGATTAAAAGTCCGCAGCTCTGCCAATTGAGCTAACGCCCCTCGCAACAAGCAAGCGTACAGAGATTACCGCCCCGCCCGCGACACCCTTCCCACCCGCCCCATCACCGATATGCGGCCAGTCCGGTCAGTGCCTCGCCCAGCACCAGCGTGTGGATCTCCTGTGTGCCTTCGTACGTCAGCACGGACTCCAGGTTGTTCATGTGCCTGATCACAGGATACTCCAGCGTGATCCCGTTGCCCCCGAGTATCGACCGGGCCTGGCGCGCGATGTCGAGCGCCGCCCGTACGTTGGCCAGCTTGCCGAAACTGACCTGGCGGGGTTCGAGCTCCCCGGCGTCCTTGAGCGCCCCCAGGTGCAGCGCGGTGAGCCCGGCCTGGGCCGCGCCCACGTACATCCAGGCCAGCTTCTCCTGGGTGAGCTGGAACGCCCCGATCGGCTTGCCGAACTGCACGCGCGTCTGCGCGTACTCCACCGCTGCCTCCAGGCAGGCGCGGGCGGCCCCCACCACTCCCCAGAGGATCCCGAACCGTGCCTCGGACAGGCACGACAGCGGGCCCTTCAGCCCGCGTACGCCGGGAAGGGCGGCGGATTCGGGCAGCCGGACGTCGTCGAAGTACAGGGAGGAGGTGATGGATGCCCTAAGGGACATCTTCTTGTGGATCTCAGGGGCGGTGAATCCTGGGGTGTCCGTGGGGACCACGAAGCCGCGGATGCCATCATCCGTCTGGGCCCACACCACGGCCACGTCGGCGATGGACCCGTTCGTGATCCACATCTTGGATCCGTTCAGCACCCAGTCGGAGCCGTCGCGCTTGGCGTACGTCCGCATGTTGGCGGGGTCGGAGCCGTGGTCGGGCTCGGTCAGGCCGAAGCAGCCGATCGCCTCGCCGGCGGCCATCGGCGGCAGCCACTGCTGTTTCTGCTCGTCAGAGCCGTAACGCCAGATCGGGAACATCGCCAGCGAGCCCTGTACGGACACGAACGAGCGCAGTCCGGAGTCGCCGGCCTCCAGTTCGCGGCAGGCCACGCCGTACGAGGTCGCGTCCGTGCCGGCGCAGCCGAAGCCTTCGAGGTGCATGCCGAGCAGGCCGAGCGCGCCGAGCTGCGGCGCGAGCTCGCGCGCGGGGAAGGTGCCCTCCTCGAACCAGTCGCCGACGTGCGGCAGGACGCGGTCGGCGACGAAGGACTTGACGGTGTCGCGGATCAGCCGCTGGTCGCCGTTGAGCCGCTCGTCCAGGCGCAGCAGATCGTCCATGACGGTCCTCTCCTCACGTAGGGCGCTACCAGGGTTCTACCAGGGGCAATCCTGATGTGCGAATGCCGGGGCGCAGGGCAGTCTTGAGACATGAACGAATACAACAGCAAGCAGCTGCGTCGGACTCGTAAGGGCAGGATCATCGCGGGCGTGTGCTCGGGGGTCGGGGAGTACGTCGGGATCGACGCGAACCTCATCCGTATCGGGCTGGGCATCACGACGCTGTTCGGCGGGCTCGGCGTCGGCGTGTACGCCATCGCCTGGCTGCTGATGCCGGAGGAGGGCAAGGACACCTCCATCGTCCAGGACCTGGTCGAGAAGCAGCAGCAGAAGAGCCAGGGCAGTAGCAGCCCGTGGGGCGGTGACGAGCACAAGCCGCAGCCGTGATCAGGCGGCGGCCCGGGGACGCATCCGAGAGGGCGTGTCGCTGCGGGACTCGGTCCAGAGCAGGGCCAGCACGGCCGCGGCCATGAGGCCGGCGCCACCGGCCAGCGCGACCACCGGCTCAGGACCGAGTCGTTCCGCGGCGTAGCCGCCCGCCAGGATGCCGATGCCCTGCACCGCCATCAGCCCTGAGTGAACCAGGCCGAAGGCCTGGCCCCGCTGCTCGCTGGGGACGCGCTGGACGAACGCCGCGTTCGCGGCGAGCTGATAGGCGCCGCCGATGCCCGACAGGACCCAGGCCGCCAGAACCACCTCCAGCGGCGGCCGTATCGCTGTCACGACCAGGGGAGCGCAGCTCAGCATGGCCATCCAGCCCATCAGCCGCAGCCTCCCCGGCGGCGAGACGAACCTGCTGAACAAGAACGCCCCCAGCACCGTCCCCGTCGGCATCGCCGCCATCAGCAGCCCGGTGATCACCGGGATCGGCAGCACCCCGGTGTACAGCTCGACGGCGTAGGGGACCGCGATGCCCTCAGGCAGGATGTAGAAGCCGCACAGCCAGGCGAAGAGCACCAGCGTGCGCAGCTTCTTGTCGCCGAAGACCAGGCGGGCCCCGGCCGCGGTCATCTTCCACATGGACGGCTTGTCGCCGTCCTGAGCGACCGCGGGGCGCCGCCGTACGCCCGCGAGCAGGATCAGCGCCGATCCCACGAACGTGGCCGCGTCGAGCGCCAGCGCCCGGTAGGGGCCCATGGTCGCGATCACGGCGCCGCCGGCGGCGAACCCCATCATCTGTACGGTCTGGTTCGTCATGTTCTGCAACGCCGAGCCGACGACGTAGCGGTCACCTTCGAGCACTTCCGGGAGCAGCGCCGCCCGCGCGGCCGAGAACGGGGCGCTGAGCAGCACCACGAGGAAGACCAGCCCGCACAGCACCGGGAACGGGATGGACGGCAGCGCCATGATGGCGACCAGCGCCGCGCGAATCAGGTCGCACGCCACCATCACGCCCCGGCGCGCGAACCTGTCGGCCAGCCCCGCCAGCAGCGGACCGCCCGCGATCGACGGCAGGTAGGTCAGCGCGTAGACGGCGGCGGTGGCGAGCGGGGAGCGCGTACGCTCGTAGACGAGCACCGCCAGCGCGACCTGGGCGAGCTGATCACCGAGGAGAGACAGACCCTGGCCGTACCAGAGCGCCCTGAACTCCTTGACGGCGATGACCTCGCCGTAGGTGACTTGGCGCTCCCTGGCACGGCGATGCCGCCCCGACAGCCGTCGCGTCCGCATGGCCCCCATTGGACTCCGCTGTGCCTGACTCAGAGTGTTCGGTATATCACCTAAGGTGCCCGATCACTCAGCGAGGCGCAACTCAAAGACGCGTTCCGCATGCAAAGGGTTACCAGCCCAGCTCGTGCAGCCTGTCATCGTCGATGCCGAAGTGGTGACCTACCTCGTGAACCACCGTGATCCGCACCTCGTCCACCACATGCTCTTCCGAGCTGCACATCCGACAGATCGGATTGCGGTAGATCTCGATGCGGTCGGGCAATACTCCGGAATACCAGTCGCCGCGCTCCGTGAGGGGAATGCCCGTGTACAGGCCCAGCAGGTTGGGTTCAGGCGGATCGTCGACGACGGTGACGACGATGTTGCGCATCTCACGAGCCAACTCCGCAGGGATCGTGTCCAGCGCCTCGGACACCAATTCCTCGAACCTCTCCCGCGAAACGTCGATCACATGTGCCATTCTGCCTCGCCGGTCAGGTAAGCAAGAAACTGTATGAACTTCCTGAACAGGCTGAAGACTGTCATCCGGTCGCCCGCGTCCAAGGCCGCGGCGGTGCTCGTCGTCGCCGCGATCGGCGCGTGGCTGGGCATTTTCCTCAGCGGCACCGTACAAGCGCAGGTCGGGCCGGTCGAGACCGGCATGTCGCTGCGGCCGGCGCTGGCGGGCGAGACCGTCGTGGACGCGAGCCCGCTCGGCACGCTCACCTTCGACACCCACGACGCCCCGCTCCGCCTCCGCATCACCCTGGAGAACATCGACCAGGAGCGCGCCAGGGCGTTCCTGGAGGACCCGCGACTGACCGACCGGTTGCCGGAGCTCATCGAGAGCGACCTGATCAGCGGCGTGCGACTGCTGGCCATCCGCTCGCTGCTGTGCGCGGGCGCGGGGGCGCTGATCGCGGTCCTGATGGTCTTCAGGCGGCCCAAGGTGGCGCTCCTGGGCCTGCTGGCCGCCTCTGTCGCCCTCGCCGGCACCGGCGTGTTCGCGGTCCAGTCCTTCCGCCCCGGCTCGCTCGTCGAGCCCCGCTATTCGGGCCTGGTGGCCGCCGCGCCCTCCCTGGTGGGCAGCGCCGAGTCGATCGTCACCAAGTTCGAGTCGTACCGCTCACAGCTCACCAAGCTCGTGACAAACGTCTCCAAGCTGTACGACACGGTCTCGACGCTTCCGGTGTACGACGCCGATCCCCGTTCGATCCGGGTCCTGCACGTCTCCGACATCCACATCAACCCGATCGCCTGGAACGTCATCCGTTCGCTCAAGGATCAGTTCAGCGCCGACCTGATCGTGGACACGGGCGACATCTCCGACCATGGCACCAAGCCTGAGAACAAGTTCGTCGAGGAGATCGGCACGCTCGGCGTCCCGTACGTCTTCGTCCGCGGCAACCACGACTCCAAGATCACGGAGAAGGCCGTCGCCAAGCAGAAGAACGCCGTCGTCCTCGACGACAAGCAGCAGACCGTCGCGGGCCTGAAGATCTACGGCTTGGGTGACCCCCGCTTCACTCCGGACAAAACCACCGCGGTCAACCCCGATCCGGCCAGCCTCGAACAATACGGACGTACCTTCCGCCCGAAGGTCAAGGACGCCGACCTGGTCGCCGTGCACGACGGCATCATCGGCCGCGGCTTCTCCGGCGCCACCCCCATGATCCTCGCAGGCCACGCCCACGCCCGCTCCACCACCATGCTCCCCACGGGCACCCGCGTCCTCGTCCAGGGCTCCACCGGCGGCGCCGGCCTGCGCGCCCTCGAACACGAGGAGCCGACCCCCGTCCAGGCCTCGGTCCTGTACTTCGACAGGGAGACCAAACGCCTGCAGGCCTGGGACGACATCACCTTGGGCGGACTCGGCGAACAATCCGTCTACATCCAGCGTCACGTGGAACCCGAGCCGAGTCGTATGATTTCTCCAGAGCCACTGAGCGCCCCGACCCCATCGGGAACGATCAGCGGCACACCTTCGTCACCCGCCGGTTAACCACTTTGGCATCAGGGCCGATCGTCCCCTATGCTTCAGATGTCTCCGACGGAAGGCGACGGGAACTCCTAAGCCCCCATCGTCTAGTGGCCTAGGACACCGCCCTTTCAAGGCGGCGACACGGGTTCGAATCCCGTTGGGGGCACAGCGAGCGCCTAGCGCACCCGCGAAACGGTTGGTCTAAGGCCACCGAAGAGCTGGTAAGCTAAGCGAGCGCAAACAGAACGAAGCAAGGTCCTGTAGAGCAGTTTGGAGTGCTCGCCACCCTGTCAAGGTGGAGGTCGCGGGTTCAAGTCCCGTCAGGACCGCTCTAGGTCAGGTAGCTCAGTTGGTACGAGCGTCCGCCTGAAAAGCGGAAGGTCGGCGGTTCGACCCCGCCCCTGACCACAGTAGATGACCAGCAAGGAAGCCCCGAAGCGATCATTGCTCCGGGGCGTTTTTGCTTGGGTTGACGGCAACGTCAGCTTGTTGTGACGTCCGAAAGTCTCATGGGCAGCTCTGCCAACAGCTCCGCGAAGGTGAGATTCGGCTCTACCCGCATGGCGGTGAACACTTGCCCTGCGGGAGTGTTGCGATCGGCAAGGTAGACGTTCTGCGTCACTTCAAGATGCGGCCGTTCGGAAGGCCAGAGCATGATGTTTCTCTTGTCTAGAGCCTTTCTGATCATCTCCATCCGAGGCTTGCTGATGCGCTTCCATGGCCCCTCCTCGGGGTGGCTTTCCCCGAACGCATGCATCAGCGCCATGGTGGAGAAGACTGTGACGCGAGCTTCCTTGACGAAATCGGCAACCTCGTCCAGATTCATAACTTACCTCTCTGTATCTGAATGACTACAGAAAGTGTACTCTCGTGCGCCTTGCTCCTCACACCCTTTGCGATGCTTTGACTTGCTGATCAACAAGCTGAAGCGCCCAGTGGTGAACCTGGGCGCCGCGGTCAGGAGACATACCTAGCTGAGTGTGTCTCCTAGCTTGCCTAGGGCCTTACGTTTCTCGTCGAGCGAGGCATGGGCGTAGATCGTCATGGTGACCTCGATGTCGCTGTGACCGACGATCTCTCGGACGATGTGCGGTGGGACGCCGAGGTCCAGGAGGAGACTCACGCAGGTGTGCCGTAGGTCATGGAGGCGCATTTCACCGAGGCCGGCGGCCTTGCGGACGGCTCCCCAGCTTCGCCGGAGGTTGTCGGGCTCCATCGGCGTGCCACGACGCGAGGGGAAGACCAGCCCATGATCCTCCCAGTCCGGCCAGGCGTCGGAGCGTTCGGCCAGCTGCCGCTTGCGGTGTTCCTTGAGCGCGTCGAGGCAGAGCTGAGGAAGGGGGATTGTGCGCTCGGAGTGGTCGGTCTTGGGGCTCACGAAACGAAGTTCTCCGCCGACACGCTGGAGACTCTGGACCACCTCCAGAGCGCCCGTGTCAAGGTCGACATCTTCCCAGCGGAGTCCGAGGAGCTCCCCACGCCGCAGGCCGAGGCAGAGAGCCAGGACGTACAACGCATGAAAGCGGTCCTCACGCGACGACTTGAGGACGCGCCGCGCCTGTTCGGTGGTCAACCCACGGTTCACCTTGTACGACGGCACCGAGATCGTGACGAGCTTCGCGACGTTGCGGGGGATGATCTCCTCGCGGACCGCACACTCGACGGCATTCCGTAGAACGGCGTGGATCGATTGCACCATCCGAGTGGACAGGTACGACTCGCAGCACTTGGCGCCCTTGAGAGCGCAGCAGACGGGCCGCTCGCGGGAGGCGTCCAATCCGTGCTGCCGCCCAGGTCATTGAACAAACGCTCGTCAAAGTCTCCGGCGCCCCGTCCAACGCCGAGCAGAACGCCCTCCTCAACCGCGTCGTGGACGCCTGGCGACGCCGCCACGGCCAGGGCAGCCCCAAGCCGATCCTGACGATCGTGGGCGGCTATGCCGGGTCGGGCAAGTCGGAGTTCTCCCGGTTCCTGTCCGACATCACTGGCTGGGCGTTCCTGGACAAGGACTCGCTGACCCGCGCCATGGTCGAGCGGCTGCTCGTCTCGCTCGGTGGTGACCCGCACGACCGGCACACCGAGCTGTACCTGGGCGAGGTCCGGCCGCTGGAGTACCGGTGCCTGATGGAGACCGCGTTCGACAATCTCAAGGTCGGCACCTCGGCCATCTTGTCCGCGCCGTTCGTCGCCGAACTCGTTGACCCGGATTGGGTGTCGCGGCTGACCAACCGGTGCGCGGCCAGGGGCATCGATGTGGCGGTGGTGTGGGTGCGCTGCGATCCGGACTCCATGCGCGAATACATCGAGTTCTGCGGGGCCCCTCGTGATGCGTGGAAGCTCAAGAACTGGGAGACGTACGTCAGCGGCCTCAACACCGACACCAGCCCCGAGACCGCACACATCACCGTGGACAACCGCCTCGGTGCCGCGATCAGCCTCGCCGACCAGACCCGCGAGACACTGAAACGGATCCTGACGTGCGTGGCTGCCGAGGCTTGCGGCCCGTGGGCTCTTCCTCGGGGGTGCCGAGCGTGGTCTTGGTCATCGTGCCACCTCCACGAGGTTCTTGATGCAGTCGGTCAGGGCGTCGACGGGGACGAGGCGGCGACGGCCGATCTTGATGGTTCGGAGCTGGTTGGAGTGGATGAGGGTGTAGAGGGTCCATCGGCTGATTCGGAGGCGCTGGGCGGCCTCGTCGACGGTGAGCACGAGGTCATTCATGCGATGCCTCCGAACGGGTCCGGTGGGGGAGTTGCGTGCCGGTGATGGCGGCGGCGAGGAGCTGGTCTCCGGCGGAGAGGCCTTGTCCGGCGTACTGCCAGTGGGCGAGGACGAGGACGGTGTCTTCGGCGAAGAGCGGGAGGCGGCCGGTGGTGATCTCGCTTTCCTTCATGTGTTCTTCGCGGGCGGTGCGGAGGGCGCCCAGGGTGGTGGAGTAGCGGCGGCTTTTGGTGGAGAAGTGGCCGCGGAATCCGAGCATGTGGGCCCATTGGGTGAGCCGCAGGTCGGCTAGGTCGTCGAGGGCGCCCAGGCGCATGCATGCGGCGATCAGGTGTCGGGCGTGCGGTCTGATCGGGAGGGCGGCCAGATTGTCGAGGGGTTGGATGCGCCGGTCCAGGGTGCTGACGCATTCGGCGGCTTTGGTGGCGTACTTGGCGATGTAGGCGGCGACGGCTTGCTCGGTGAGGTCACCGGCCATGGTGATGCGGCGGACGTCGAGCTGGCTGCCCCACCGGAAGGTACGGCTGAGCGGCTTGATCTCCGCTGTCACCGCACCCGCCGCGTGCTGGACGGCATCGGCCAGGGCATCGGCCGTCGCCCAGGCCGGAGGCGGCGAGGTAGGGCCGTCCGGGCCGTCGAGGCGCACGACGGCATGGAAGTGGACGACCCCGCGCCGCTGGTACTCGGCGACCTTGGCGAAGGAGATGACGGCTTGCTCACGCAGGGCCTTGAGGGTGAGGCCGGAGAGTTTGGCGAAGCGCCGGCGGAGGGCTTCGGTGAAGCGCCGCCATAGTTCGGGGCTGATGGCGTTGAACAGGACCGAGCCCTCGTAGTCGTAGCAGGCGGGGCACAGTGGTTCGCCCAGGCGCGGGTCGTTGGCGCTGTGCTGGTCGGTGCAGGACATGACCTGTCCGTGCGGGCAGGTGGCGGCGTCGCGGCGGGCGTGGCAGGGCAGGATCTTGCCGTTCTTCTCCCGCCGGGTGTGCACGGTGCCGAAGGAGGGAGCGGTCAGGGTGACGAACAGGCACGGGTGTGCGCTGACCGTCTCCGGCACGCCCTTGCCGCCGATGAGTCCGGCGCGGATGAGTTGGTAGGTGTCGGCGCGGTAGGTCTCGGCGCAGGCGGGGCAGCGGGTGGCGCGGCGGGTCTTGCACGGGACGCGCAGGATGCCGTCCGGCTCTCGATTGGTGCTGTAGCGGTGCAGGAGTTGGCCGGTGGCCTGGTCGTAGTGCTCGACTTTGCCGCGTAGGTGGATGGGCTGTCGGCATCCTCCGGCGCGTTTGATCTGGTTGGCCCACCGGTCGTAGTCGGGGCCGTTGAGCCGGTCGATCATTCCGGCGACGGCGTGGGAGCGGGCAAGGCAGGGCAAGATGGGACCGTCCTTTCCAGTCATCTGGTGTGGGATGGCCCCCGGCCTGGCGGACGTCTTGGCGGATGTGTGGCCAGGCGGGGGGCGCTACAGCGGTTCAGGCGCCGTGGTTTTCGATGCCGGTGCCGGAGCAGTCGGCGCAGGTGTCGTTGTCGCTGAGACCGGTGCCGCCGCAGGAGCACGAAGAACGCATCCGCGCCCACGTCATCCTCTGCTGGCTCGCCCTGCTGCTCATCCGGATCATTAAGACCACCACCGGCAGCACCTGGCCCGCCTGCCGCCGCGAGCTCGACCGGCTCCACCTGGGCACCTTCACCGGCCCCGCAGGCCTGTTCCGGCAGGTCACCGCCTTGACCAAGCCCCAGCAAGACCTGCTCGCCCAGCTCGCCGTCCCCGCCCCCAAGCAGGTCATCGACCTGAAACCCACCACACGCTGACCAGCCCGAACACCCCGCCTAGAGAAACGCCCTCCAGGCGGCCACACCCATGCCAGCCCAGCTCACACCCCAGATTCGGACCTCCAGGCCGCTGAATTACGCGGAACGCGGGATCGTGGGCGCATCCACTATGCGTAACCAACCGACTTGCATGTTGTCTTGTCAGGTTAGGCGGCGTGCCTTACGTCCGGCACGGCTGTGGGATTGCTGGCCATCTTGTTAGAGGCTAGATTCGCGGCTTCCGGACGGGCGAGGGTGGTGGCAACCATGACCGACATAGACCCGGCGGACAGCGCCATGTTGTTCCTGTCGCAACCAGCGGAAGAAACGATTCGCGTGCCAAGCAGATGGACGCGATAAGGAGCAGCAACCCCACGGAAGGGCCATGATGGTGCCCGAGGTCGCGAACCCTCCAAGGACGATCCCCGCGATCATCACGACGGCGGCCAGGTAAAGCATTTGGAGGCCGGTTCAGGAGTAGCCTCTCAATAGTGGTGGTCAGCGACCAGGGGTGGGGCGGAGTTGAACGAGAAAAATCAGAAGTCCCTGTTAACACTGTTGGCAGAGGTGTCTGCGATACTTGCGCTAGTCCTAGCGGCACCAGGATTGCTGATTTCTTTCCTCGCGTACCAGAACGATCTTCTCCAGGATTCGGCTGATCCGCAACTGCCCGTTGTTGCGAGTCCGAAAACCTCATCGCCTGCTACGAAAATCTCATCGCCCGCTACTATGAGTGCCTCCGAGAACCCTAAGACGGGAGCGGTACGTTACGGCGGCATCTCTTCTTGCGACAGGAATTCGGTGATTCCGGCCATCAGGCAGCCCAGTCCTTCGGCCTGGTCATGTTCAATAGGTGATGGCTCTGAGGTCTCGTTCGATTCGCGTTGCACTTACGTGAAGAGCCGTGCGAGGGGCAACCATGTGGACTGCCCTGCTAACGCAAGAATTCCCAGCAGTAATAGTGGCTCGTAAAGCGTTGTGCCCTTCAAGATTACGCCTCTGGGTGAAGCACAGCAGATCTCCCATGGCCGCCTACATCGGCGAGCGCCACCATATTGAGAAGCCGGGGGCTCGCCCCAAGGTGTGGACACCTGCCGACGGTCTTCAACTACTCGGTCTCACCACATGAGAACGCTTCAGTCCTGCGTCTAGTACTGTCCCGTTGTTCGTCGACTTCGTCAGGAACCAGCCGGTGAGAACGTCGTCACGACCGATCTAACGACTGATCACCAAACGAGACACGGTCTAAGGCGCTTCGCGCGTCTCATGCGCGCCAGCGTGTCACCTTGGGGCATGCGAGGAGTTCGGCGGCCAGATCAATGCAGCGCATCGTCTCCTCGTCTCGCTCGGACCACGACTCATGTCGTTCGTCTTTAATGATCTCGCGTACTCCTGCCTCCATTAGCATTTCGAGCCCAAGAAGGCGCTGGGCGTGGCTGGAGTCGAGGTCAGGCTCGGCCTGCAACCAGATGGCCAGTAGTGCAACGGCGTGATGTGAGCCGCCCGCGCGGGCGCTCCAGCGTGCGGCGTCGAATTCCGGCGGCCCGGCGTAGCCGCAAGTGTCAAGCATCAGCAACCGACCCTTGCGATCGCGTAGCAAATTCTTGACGGTCAGATCACCATGCACTGCGACGATGCGCCCACGGGACTCGTAAGCGTTGGCGGCCTTCTCCCATCCATGAGGCAGCATGTATCGATGGGCCACGGCGGCTTGGAGTACTGCATGGAGGTGATGAACGACTCCGGCGCGCAGACTCCTCGTCGCCTGGTTGATCGACACGTGATGCGCTTCCGCGACGAGCTGGCCGACCTGGGGCGTGAGTCTCGCGGCCTCGTTGGGCTCTGGTGGCTGCCCGGGGATTTCGGGCATGAGCAACCAGCTCGTCGGATCATTGCCGGAGGCGAGTACCTCAATGGTGGCGACTCCTGCCTGGTACCAGGTGCGTTGAACGACGGCCTCGTCGGGTCGACGTCGCCCGTAGACCTTGAGCGCGACATTCCCATGCTCCGGTGACTCAAACGCGAGCAGAAATTGCGGTTTGCTGCTTCCCGGGTTGAGCGTGCGCCGGAATGTCGTCAACCCAAGTCGGCTGCGCAGCGTGGATACGAGCGCTGCGGCGCGGCGAATCTCGGCGGCTTCTTTGGCATACGCGCCGTTACCGACTCGCCGTTCCACAGCGGCGATGTGCTGCCGGATCACTATGTCGAGGCTGATGTCCGAGGCACTCCTCACAGCGAGTCTTTCCGGACAGCTCGCTGTAGAGGCCCGTCGGCCAGCATGGGCAGAACATCGTCGATGCCGCTATAGCCAGCGACCACTGCTAGCTGCCCAAGCAGATCGATGGAAGCGTCCAGCCACGCATCAACGAATCCGTCGACATCGTCCGGGAAGATGATGTTCCCATAGAACCGGTCGTCGCCAGCGACCGGTTCGTAGGCGCCGCGGTCGAATCGGACCGCTTTACCATCGTCCGGCAAGTTTTCGAGCATGACGACCAACGTGGGTGCACTCCGCTTTTCGATCATTTCCACGAGACGGCTGTCCCACCAGGCCAGTTCGTCTGCGCATGCGTTTGCGCGGGCGACCTGCCGGTCGAGGACGGATCGCTCTTCTTCGGTGAGGGATTGGCCAGGGCGGACCTTAATCTGGTCCGAGGACAGCATTTGGCCAGGGGTGAAGCTCGGGCTGCTTCCTGCCGTCCCATCGCTTCCCTCGCCACAGTTCAAGCTTGCGGTGGCGAGCCGCCAACAGGCGGCTTTCTGCCAACGTGGTCCTAGCCGAACGATCATCAGTGGGCTGTCGATATTGATGAGCCGTCTCCATAGCGGGTCGTACAGAGCAGCGGGACGTACTTCCATCGTCATGAGCCACGCTCCGGGAGCCTCGCCCCTCCACAGCAGATCGAGACCCTGTTCAAGGGCATACCCCGCCTCGATATCCGCCTGGGCCGGCGGCAACGCGGCGCGCATTCTCGGATCCCGCTTGGCCTTGGCGTCGTTGAAAGCACGTACGATGTCGACCACTCGCAGGTGTCCAAGCTCAAGTGCGCCGGCGAGGAAGCCCCCTATTGGATCACTCCCGCCATAGGGCGGTGTGATGATCGTGGCAAGCCGCAGCTGTTGGTCCAGAGCGCGCGGCCCCGGCGGCAGTAGCAGCCCGGTGGCCGGCGATCGAGAGGCGGACAACTCCAATACGACCAGCGAGCCCAGCCGGAGCCACGACGCCTCTTCTTCGCGCCCGGTGAAGGCGATCGGGGGAGTAAGCGCCCCGTGCTCCCAATAGGCCTGCAGGCCCGCCTTGGCCAACTCCTCACCGATCTGCTTCTTCAGCTCATCTGTTGCAACGAGGCTGTTCGGTTCGGCGAAGATGACGAGCTGGTATTGGTACGGATCGGTTCGATCCCGACCCCGATATTCCGGGATGAGCACAGTAGTGGCCACGCCGGGCACGCTGGTCACAACTTCGGCGACATGATGCCGGATGGACTTTGGGGTCCGAACACGGTTAACGACCAACTCACTAATGAGGCTTGAAGAGAGATCCGAACGATCGGCGAACGCTTCCACGTACCCGACCGACGTGGCAGTTCGCGCGGCACGCTGCGCCTCCGCCTCCTTTCGAACACTGAGCGATTGAAGCCGAAGCTTCTCCTCCGGCACAGCAAGCAGCTCGGCGATTCGAAGCCGGAGATTGGAGGGCTGACGGGTATAGCGGAAGCGCCGGCCACTCGGTGGTACTTGTTCGCCCCTCATCTGGCTCCGGTAGGCGGTGAGCCACGAGCTAAGCGTGGTCGGTGTTATTTCCAGCCTTTTGGCGAGGTCTGCTGCTGTCATGCCATTTGTCTCGGCCCATTCAGACAGCCGGACCAGAACTGGGTCCGGCTGTTCGGGATTACCGATCATCGACACCGGCGGCCTCCGCTTCAAAACGTCGTCCTATTCACGGTCGCCGATACTCGGGGCGATGTCAATACGCTGATTCGCACACGTGGATCCACGCGTACCCTCGTGGATCCATGCGCGATTATCCACGCTACTACGCATACGTGGTGGAGTGTTTACATAGCCGGGGCGTCGAGAGCAAGCTCTGTGTAACGCCCGTGGCGAGCAGTGGATTCATCCGCCTATGGCCAGCAACCGAGCTGAAAGGGGCCCAGCCATGCCCGTGCCTAACTCGAACGAGAACGTCATCCGGACGTTAAGCATCGCGCTGATCGTCGCGATTGGCCTCATCGTCGGCTTGGTCGGCGGCATTGTCGCTTTCGTTGGCGGTGGCACGGTGTCTGATTCGATAGTTCAAGGCGGTGTCGCCTTCGCTGGCGCCGTGACGCTCGGCCTACTGATCGAGTCCTCTCTGCGCCCGCGCTCGTGACCTGCCATGAGCCCGCAGATAAAGTTCGGAGAGCCCCGCGAGCGCTTGACGCTCGCGGGGCTCAACGGCACGCTAACTCTGGTGCTAGGAGGCGACCGCGCCTCTAGAAGATCCTCTAGGTCGAGAGGCTGCACGGTCTAGAGCTCAAAGGCTGAGGGTGCTTCGCGCACCTCGTTAGCGCTTTGCGCCTGGCTGAAACACTGGGGGGTTAGGGAGTCGACCCCCCATCGGAGGGCATGATGACCAGGGAGCAAGACCCCCCTGAGTGTTGCAGCGGTCCTTGCCGCGAAGCGGCACCTCTGGAAGGGCGTGCGAAGCACCTTCTTGCTTCGGTGGTGAGTGACGAACTGAGTGACAACCTCAGCAGACCGCCACGGACCTTGGTGGACGTTGCCGGACACTCAGCAGCGCGTCGAACATGGGCTAAGCATGATGGGAACACGTGTTCTCGTTGCCTGAAAAGCGGAAGGTCGGCGGTTCGACCCCGCCCCTGACCACATTAGATGACCAGCCAAGATGCCCCGAAGCGATCACCGCTCCGGGGCCTTTTTGCGTCCTCTGACGGCAGACCATGGTGGACGGTCGCTCTCGCCGACCAGGACATCCAGCGATCACCAGGGAAATCAGATACTCTGATTTCATGAAGGCGATGACCGCTACCGAAGCGTCCCGAAACTTCGCGACCGTTCTTGATGAGGCCGAGCGCGGGGAAACGATCGTGGTGACTCGCGGCGGCAAGCAGATCGCCGTGATCGGCCCCGCGCCGACCGCGCCGGGCCGTATGGTCAAGGCGTTCCTGGCCAGAAGCATGGGCACGTTGGACGCCGATTTCGAGGCTGACGTCGCGGCGGCACGTGAAGCGACCGACAACGAGATGAGGGACACGTGGCCCGGCGCCTGATCCTGGACACAGGTGTACTCATCGCCGCCGAACGAGGCAAGGCGTCCGTGGACACGGTGATCGGGGACGCCGATGATGTGGCGATCGCCGCGATCACGGTGGCTGAGTTGCTCGTCGGCGTGGAGTTGGCCGATGAGGACCGCCGGCCCAATCGGCAGGCTTTCGTGGATCAGGTCCTCGCGTTGATCCCTGTTGAGGAATACACCACGAATGTCGCCAGGGTCCATGCTCGTCTCATGGCACACGTTCGACGAGCGGGGAAAACGCGGGGTGCCTACGATCTGCTGATAGCGGCGACGGCGGCGGCCACTGCGCGAACAGTGATCACGATGGACTCTTCCGCCGCATTCGACGACCTGCCGGGCGTCAGCGCTCAGCTTGTTCCCCGATGAATGTCGACGGCAACCCTGACGGCAACATCCACTAACGAAGCCGTACACGAGGCACTGCTGACACTTGTACTCCCAACCTCAGGAGGGCTGCAGGGCGAGCGTCAAGCCTGAAAAGCGGAAGGTCGGCGGTTCGACCCCGCCCCTGACCACCTCATCTGACCAGCAAGAACGCCCCCGAAGCGATCGTCACTCCGGGGCGTTTCTGTCTCTGCTGACGGCAATGTCGTCGTGCGGTTTTGTACTTGTTGCTCGTCGCTCGGCATGAGCGTGAAACGTCCCTGGGATCGAGCAGGTTGAGGACCGAAACCCTTTAGGGATAGGGACACGATCGTGAGCATGACAAGCGTCGCTCTTGCCTGCCCGCGGGCACGCAGTGCTGGCTGATCGATCGTCCCCCATGCTAGAAACGCGCTGTCGTCCTCATCCAGCCGATGACAACGTGCTCCTCCGGGGCCCGCGACGGTGGTGGTGTGGCGACCGTCGGGCAGGACTATGCAGATGAAGATGGCTTTCGAGTGGTCGCAGAGCGAGGTCCGTCGGTCGTCGAGCCCCGCGGGAACATTTGTCCAAGACTGATGGTCGAGCGTCCGTGCATAGTCCCCTGCATGAGTAAGTACGAGTTTGAGCGCTCACATCGGATGCACGTGGTCCACGACGGCCCGCGGCAGGCGCCGCCACTGCTGCTCATCCACGGATCGGGGGCCTCGGGCGCCTCTTGGAGCCCGATGGTCGCGGAACTCGCCGGCCACCATCACCTCATCCGGGTCGACCTCCCAGGCTGCGGCCAGTCCCCGCCCGCGCCGTCGCACGAGGTGCCCGACCAGGCGGTCCGGGTGGCGGCGGTGCTCGACGACCTCGGCCTTGGTCCCGTCCCCGCGGTGGGGCACTCCAGCGGCGGCTACGTCGCCACCGCGCTGGCCGAACAGCGCCCCGACCTGGTGAGGTCGCTCGTGCTGATCAGCACCGGCCCGAGTCCCGATGCGCTGCTTCCGCAGCCGTTCATCCTCCGGGTCCTGTTGGGCCCGCCTCTCGGCCCGCTGTTGTGGTCGAGGCGTTCGGACGCGATGATCCGCAGAGGGCTCAGCGCGACGGCCGCTCGCCCGGTGAAGGTCCCGGACGACATGGTCGCCGAACTGCGAGGGACCTCCTACCGCACGTTCAGGACGGTGCTGCGCCGAAACAGTGCGTACATCGCCGAGCGAAGCGTGCCCGAGCGTCTGGCCGCCCTTCAGGTCCCGGTCATGGTGATCTTCGGCGCCGACGACCCCCGCTGGGAGCCGTCGTCGGCGCACCAGTACGACGCGGTGCCCAACGCCCGGGTCGAGCTGCTGCCCGGCGTCGGGCACCTACCCATGCTCGAAGCCCCCGAGACGACCAGCAAACTGCTGCTGGGCTTCACGGCAACGGGCCACTGACACCCGCCCGCGATCTCTGACGCCTAAACTGGTCATGTGCTGTCGACAGGGGCACCACCCGACTGGGCGCGGGTGGGGGTCGCCGTCCCGCGCCCATCAGGTCGGCTGCCGGGGATCAGCATGGCCGGGTTCCATCACCATGCCCCCGCACTCGTCGACATCGCCATGGTCGCGCACCCGTCCGTCACCTTGCTCGTCGATCTGAGCGACGGAGAAGGCATCGTCTACGACATCCACGGCCGACGCGAGCGCGGCAGTGTAGTCGTCGGGCTCCTCCCGGGCGATCTTCGAGCAACCGGCCGAGGAGTCGGGCAGTGCCTTCAGATCCGGTTCGAGCCGGTGGCGGCGGCCGCGGTGTTCGGCGCATCGATCGAGCTCACCGGGACGCTGGTAGCCCTTGAGGGTGTCTGGGGCCGCGACGCCGAGCAAGCTGAGGACAAGCTGCGCGCCGCCGCGTCGTGGGACGAACGGTTCACGATCGTGGCGGATATCGTCGGCCGACGGCTGCGCGCCCGCCCGCCGGTTTATCCGGAAATCGCCTACACCTGGCGGCGGATGCTCACCAGCCGGGGGCGGGTGCGAGTCGACCGCCTGGCGGACGAGGTCGGCTGGAGCCGCAAACGCCTGTGGTCCCGCTTCCGGTCCCAGCTTGGCATCACCCCCAAACGCGCCGCCCAACTGGTGCGCTTCGACCATGCCGCCCACCTTCTCGCGGCGGGTCACGCCGCCGTCAGCGTCGCCGCCGAGAGCGGCTACGTCGACCAATCCCACCTCCACCGTGAGGCCAAGACGTTCGCTGGGCTCACGCCCGCGGCCGTGGCCGCCGCGCCGTGGCTCGCGATCGACGACGTTGCGTGGCCGGCTTCATCGCCGAGCTGGAGCCCTGCGAAGAATGGCGAACGCATCCCCGACCTTCGTTGAACAGCCTGCCTACGAAGATGTGGCTTCCACGTGCTGCGTGGACGGCACGGTGCGGCTGTAGGAACTGGATCACCAGGCCCCACAGCCAAGCTCGTAATGAAGTGTTCTGCAGAGGCTGTGACGATCGCCGACTTCGGTGCCTGCCGTACGTGGCCAGGGCGATCGGCTGCCGCGGCCCTCCTCCGTCGGGCCCTGCCACCGGGCACCCCGGGTTCTGTGACGGCAACGTCGACTACCAGTCCCGTACGAACTGCACCACGAGCGCCCATGTACCCCAAGGTCCGTGCCCGTGAGCAGGTTGATCGCTACACCTGAAAAGCGGAAGGTCGGCGGTTCGACCCCGCCCCTGACCACATTAGATGACCAGCCAAGATGCCCCGAAGCGAAGATCGCTCCGGGGTGTTTTTGTTGTTCTGACGACGAGGCCGCGGAGCCTTCGTACAGGTGATCGTGAGTTTGTTCGTGTCGACAGGGATGGGGACGGTACGGCTGCTGAATGCACCTCTCGTCGGCCTGCTGATCAGGTGTGATGCAACGAGTGAGAGCACGCTGTCAGAGGTGGACGACGTAACATCGAAGCGCCAACTCGGCGCCACCGTTTCTGTGCTCACGTTCGAGGTCGCAGGCGACCGGATCAAGCGCATCTGGGCGGTACGCAACCCCGACAAGCTCCGCCCGTGTACGGCAGGTTGACTACCGCTGCCGCTGACACGGGCTGCCCAGCCGGGATGGCCAGGCCCCCGGCATGTCGCGCCCACCGCAAGCTGATCCTCAGCGTTTCTCCGGGGGCTCGCCGGTGATCCAGTTCCAGCTGGTGATCGTGGCGCGCATCAGCCGGGCGGCGGTCGACAGGTGACTGTCGGCGCCCCAGTACAGGGTGACCGTGCGACGGCAGTCGGGGCTGTCAATGGGGATCCAGGTGGCGGAGGCACGCGTGGCGCTGCGGCGGGCGAAGGCCGGGACGAGACCGATGCCGAGTCCCGCGCTGATCAGGTCCGCGATGGCGCTGTGCTCGTCGCTCTCGCAGACGATCTTCGGTGTGAGGTCTCTTGCGGCGAAGAGCCGGTCGAGCAGTTGGCGTAGCCAGTGCCCCTTACGGGCGGTGACGAAGGGCTGGCCGGCGAGTTCGTCGATGGTCACAGAAGTACGGCCTGCCAGCGGATGATCGAGGGGCACGCCAACCCCCACCGCCTCATCGAACAGCCGCGTCGACTCAAGGCCTTCGGCAGGGATCGGCTGCGAGGCGATGCACAGATCCACGTCCTGGGCCCGCAGGCGGCGAGCCATGTCCTCGGCCGGCGACCAGTGGAGCTCGATCTCGACGGAGGGATGGGCCCGCTTGTAGGCCGCCAGTGGGCCGGTGAGGGTGAGGAAGGTTTCCGACGCCAGTCTCACGGTGCCCAGGCCTTCGCTGGCGGCCTCGGCGACGGCGCGTCGTCCGGCCTCGAGCTCGCCGAGGGAACGTTCGACGTGATCGCGGAAGAGCTTGCCCGCGTCGTTCAGCCGGAGCCGGCCGCTCCGGTCGAACAGCGGTGTGCCCAGTTCGCTCTCCAACCGGGCGATGGTACGGCTCAGCGACGGCTGGGCGATGTGAAGCTCGTCGGCTGCCCGGCTGAGGTGCTCCAGCCGCGCCACCACCAGGAACTGCTTGAGCGAGTTCAGCTCCATCATGCCTCCCGCAACATAACTCCATAGCAATATTTGTCTTAGACAAAATAGCTCACGAGTCATAGCCTCAGGGCGTTTGTTTGCAAGTGAGATCACAGTGAGGAGGATCCCGCATGGTCACCAGCAGTCTGGGATCCGCTGCCGCGCGTCGGACAAGGCCGACCGAGTGGGTTTTCCGGGCCCTTGTCAGCGCCCACATGGCGGCGATCGCCGGCCAGCCGGTGCTCGCCGGGGTGTATCTGACCGGCGACTTCGACGGCCTGCGCTGGCACGCGGTCGGCGCCGACGTGGTCACCTTTATCGGCTACCTACAGGTGATCGCGGCGATCGTGGTCTGGGTAAGGCTGCGTCAGGTCTGGCCGTTC
This sequence comes from Nonomuraea glycinis, assembly GCF_035920485.1. GTDB lineage: Bacteria > Actinomycetota > Actinomycetes > Streptosporangiales > Streptosporangiaceae > Nonomuraea > Nonomuraea glycinis. The sequence continues at coordinate 1,984,178 of NZ_CP109166.1, read as the reverse complement.
CTGGCCACGATGGCGGTGGTGGCGGCCGAGACGGTTCAGTACTTCGCCGGATTGGACGGCGCGCTGTGGCTGCACATCCCGCTGGGGGTGGTGACCGTGGCCGCGCTCGTCGTGCAGTTCATCGCCGTCTGGCGCCGGCCCCTCCTGCGGCGGGAGGCCCGCGATGCGTGAGCACGATGCGGGCCGCGGCCTGAGCCGGCGGCGGATGCTGGGCGTCGGCGGGGCGCTTGGTCTGATGGCGGCCACCGGGCTGTCGGCCTCGGCCGCGCTGGCCCGCCGGCCGTCGTTCACCGGTGCCGAGCTGCGCAGCGCTGTGCCGCTGCCGCCGCCCTTCCAGGTGTCGCTGCCAATTCCCGCCGTGCTGAAGCCGGTCGATACCTCGGGTGGCACCGACCGTTACGAGATCACCCAGCGCGAAGCGAGCGCCGAGATTTTGCCCGGTGTCAAAACGCCGCTGTGGACGTACGAGGGCACCTTCCCCGGGCCGACGATCGAGTCGCGCCGCGGCCGGCCGGTCACCGTGACGCATCGCAACGAGTTGCCCGTGCCGACCGTCGTGCACCTGCACGGCGGACGGACCCCGGCGGCCTCCGATGGATACCCGACCGACCTCGTCCTGCCCGAAGGCCGGCACGACGCCGCCACGAACACGGGGCACGGCTCCGAGCATGGCATGGACGGCATGCACGATCCGCGGGCCGTGATAACCAAGCTGACGCGGGACTACACCTTCCCGCTGGACCAGCGGCCGACGCTGCTGTGGTACCACGACCACCGGATGGACTTCACCGCCCCGGCGATCTGGCGGGGTCTGGCCGGGCTGCATATCGTGCGCGATGACGCCGAGGACGATCTCGGCCTGCCCGCAGGGCAGCGCGAACTACCTCTCATGATCGCGGACCGGGCGTTCGCCGCCGACGGCAGTCTCGCCTACCCCGCCCTCGATCCCACCCTGCGAGAGCGGCCGGGCGTTCGGGAGCCCTATCTCGCCGGAGTCCTCGGCGACGTGATCCTCGTCAACGGCGCTCCGTGGCCCGTGCACGAGGTCGACGCGGCCCGCTACCGGCTGCGCATCCTCAACGCCTCCAACGCCCGCCACTACGAACTCGAAGCAGTCAGTGACGAAGGACGCCGCCTCGACCTCGTCCAGATCGGCGCCGACCAGGGACTGCTCGCCGAGCCGGTCACCCACCGGCTCCTGCCGATCGCGCCCGCCGAACGCTACGATGTGATCATCGACTTCGCGGGCGTCCCGATCGGCAGCCGCGTCAGACTCCTCAACCGGCTTGGCTCCGGCCGTACCCACGACGTGATGGCCTTCCGCGTCGCACGCCACACCGCCGACGACAGCCGCATCCCACGCACGCTCTCCACTGATCTGCCGACCTGGCGTCGGTCGGACGCCGCCCGGGTGCGCGACTTCTCCTTCCGCGCCGGGCGGATGCGCGGCGGCCACGGCTGGCTGATCGGCGGGCTGCCGTTCGATCCCGCCCGCACCGATGTCACCACTCGCCTCGGCGAGGTCGAAGTGTGGCGGCTGGTCGCCGACGTCCACCATCCCATCCACCTGCATCTGGTGGGCTTTCGGGTGCTCTCGCGCAGCGGCAGGTCGCCGCTGCCGCACGATGCGGGCCTCAAGGACACCGTCGCATTGCGGCCGGGCGAAGCGGTGGAGATCATCACCCGTTTCGACGGCTACCGCGGCCGTTACCTCTTCCACTGCCACAACGCCGAACACGAGGACATGGGCATGATGGCCAACCTAGAGATCATCTAGGAGTACCACCCATGAGTGCCGATCCCGGCTCGTCATCATCGGAGCACCCTCGCCGGCGGCACCGAGTTTGCCTTCACCCAGGTGCTGATCGCCACCGGCTCCTGCCCACGCCGCCTCCAACTGCCGGACGCCGACCTCGATGGCGTCTGCTACCCGCGCAACCGCGACCACAGCGAGCATTTGGGCAGGGCCCTGCGCGCGGCTTGCGCGACGCAGGCATTCCGATCGACGACCAGCTCGTAGTCACGGTCCACTGGGGCGGGCGCGAGGGCGCCGATGCGATGGCCAACCTCCCGAGCCGGCGCGAACCGCCCACCGCCGTCTACGCCCATTCCGACGTGGCCGCCCTAGGCGCGGTCGCAGGGCTGCGCATCCCCCAGAACGGGTCTGTCATCGGCATAGACGATCATCCCCGCGCCGAGCTGACGGACCTGACGATCGTGCGCAACCCGTCCGGCAGCAAGGCGAACTGTCCAGGCGCATGCTCCTGGACATCCTGCGCAGGGAAGAGACCGACCGTGACATCGTCGTGCCGACCCAACTCGTCATCCGGGGCAGCGCCGCGCCGCCTCGCTCATAGCCCGGGACTTTCCAACGAAGGACGGCCGCCGCAGCTCTCCTTCGATCGGACCTGCCACCGCACTGGTGACGGCGACGCTGACGGCAACGTCGGCGACCAAACGCACACGGACAGCACCACTGGCGGCCGCGTACCCCGAGGTCACCGCCTGCGAACAGGGCGATCGCTACACCTGAAAAGCGGAAGGTCGGCGGTTCGACCCCTCCCCTGACCACATTAGATGACCAGCCAAGATGCCCCGAAGCGATCACCGCTCCGGGGCGTTTTTGCGTCTACTGACGGCAACGTCGTCGTACGGTTCCCGTACCTGCGACTTCTAGGATCCGCGTGTGTCTGAATATAGGTGGCCCGACGAGGGTCCCGGATTCGGGGAGCGGGTGCGCCATGCCTGGGCCGCGATACGTCAAGCTCTTCCGGTCGGGACGCGAGTGACAGGGATGGTCATCGGCCGGCAGCCCTTCGGCGTGTTCCTGCGCCTCGCACCCTGTGAATCGGACAATCTGATTTCATGACGGTGATGACTGCCACTGAGGCGTCTCGACGGTTCTCGATGAGGTCTGGCGTCCGCCGTCCCTGACGGACGCCACCCGACGCCGCCGCCTGGCGGGCGACCGCGCCGCCGTCGGCTGAGCCCGGGATCACCACGTCCAGTACGAGCGCGCCTCGGCCTTCCACGTCTTGGGGAAGTACTGGTGGATGCGGAAGGCCATGCCCTTGTCGCGCGCGATGTACTGGTCCCGGTCCAGCTTCCTGGTGATCGGCCCGCTCAGGTCGCCCTTGTTGTCCCACCAGGACTCCCACTGCTTGATGCAGGTCTGGCCGCTGATGTATTGGTTGGAGCAGGGAGCGGGCGGCGACCAGATCTGCGTGTGGCCGAACTTGATCACCTTGCCGGACGACTCCTCCGTGAGCGTTCCCCACGCCTTGAGACAGTAGCCCGTGGCCGGGATGTCCCACTTCACATAGTGCTGCGGGCCCGAGGTGGCGAACGTCCGCAAGTTCTCGCACTTGGCGTCGCCGATCTGCTCCTTGGTCACACGCAGCCGGTAGTAGGTGCCGTTGCCGCTCCAGCCGTCCAGCGTCACCCAGTCGCCGTCGCGCACGAACTTCTCACCGTAGTTCGGCGGCCACGTCTTCGGATCACCCCAGCTGATCTCCGAGGTGGTCGCCGACAGCGGCTTCCACGCCCACTGCCCGGCCACCTTGCCGTCGGCCCAGTATTGCCCGGCGCTCCGTGCCGCGATTCGCGAGTACTGGCCGTAGTCGTCCCCGGACGTCGCCGACGCCGGCAAGCCCGTCGTCGCGAGCACGGCGACCGTCGCCGCTCCAATGGCCACAAGTCTCATCGATCGTTCCTCTCAAGCCGCGAAGCGCCCATCCCATCACCTCCGAACCTGGGATCCGCCCGCTTCAAGATTCGTGGAACCGTTCCAAGCCGTACCAGGGTCTACCTGCGAAAACGAGGCTGGTACGGCTACCCCCCGGCAAGCCGACATACTTAGCCGAGATTGAATACGCAGAGTGAGGCCGCGCTCGCGCTTCTTGTTTTCAGGGAGAGGCGTTACAGCCGTAACGGCTTACCCCCTCCCGTGCCTGAGGCCAGGCGCCCGCCCCCGGACGGGTGAGTGACGAAGAGAGTGACATCTAACACCTCTTCTAACAGCTTGGCTCCCGCTACTCGTCGATCGCCTGAGCGAAGACGTCGGCGGCCGAGGCTTCCGCCGCGCGGATCACGTGGGCGTAGACCCTGAGGGTGATCGAACGGTCCGGCATCACATCCTCGGCCGGCACCGATAGCGTGATTCCGTGACGAACGTTCCCCATCCAGACGAGTTCCGCCATAACCGGGCCGAAGGCAACGACGCGCTGCGTACCACGGGTTCGGTCGTGGAGTCATTCTTCGCGTTGGACGGCGCCGCCTACGCGCCCGGGGCCCTGCCGAAGGGGATCAAGGAGTTGATGGGTCTGGTCATCTCGGTGACGAAGGACTGCGAGGAGTGCGTCTATTACCACCTGGAGCAATGCGAGCAGGAAGGCGTCGACCGGGAGCAGGTGCTGGAGGCACTGCATATAGCGATGGTAGGAGCCGGTTCGGTCACAGTGCCGCTGCTCCGCCGAGCCATCATCTTCATGGACCGGTTGCCGGGCCTGGCAAAGCCAACGTGACCGGCAAGAGTCGTTATCGCGGCAAGGTTCGGAGTCGTCCCGGACACTGGGAACGCCCACCCGGTGTGAGCCTTGCGATGTCGCCCGCATGGAACCGCGGGGCGGGGATCACGGCTCTTCGGCGAGACTCACCCTGAGCTTCCCCCCGTAGCACGGCCACCTCATCTGAGTTGGCCCTGTGTCGGCTGGGAAGGAAGTGCTTCGTGCCTGCACCTCACCCGATTGAGTTCCGTCAGCGTGCCGAGAAGAGCCAGTAGGGCAGGCCCGTCAGGTGGGGTGGGTGGAAGTCGCGTTCCCGGATGGTCGGTTAGCCGATCCTCTGCACGGTGGCACCCCGTCGGATGGCGCGGGGGATCTCGGCGACGGAGTCCACGGTGTCGATCAGCTGGGCGATGCTCTCGGCTGGAGCGGTGGAGCTGACGTCGACGGTGTAGGTGATCCCGGTTGACGTCCAGCTCTCGGTATCGAAGCCGCCGGCTGCGGAAACGCGTACTCCCTGGAGTTCGATTCCCAGTGCGGCGGCCTCCCGGTAAAGGTCGTTGAGGATGCATCCCGCGGCCGCGAGGTGAAGGAGATGTCCTCCGGTGAAGTCCGCCCTGACGCTCACGCCCTCGGGCGTCCACCGATGAGGGAAATGCACTGCGTGCTCGTCCGTCACCTTCAGCGATCCTGCGCTCACGATCACGTTGAAACGATCATTCATGATTCGGCTCCCGGCACCTCGGGTGTACGGACGTGAGACAAGAGTCGTCCTACACGTCGCAGCCGCCAACGGCAACACAGCACTCCCTCACACGGGAACGCCCGCTCATGCCACGAAGCCCTACGCTGGCGGCCGCGGGGAACGTTTGATGGGATCGGTCTATGAACACACGAGGACATGCAATCGAGGTCACGCCTGTATCGGATCAGGTCGTGGTGCGAGTCAAGGACGTGGTCATCGCGACCTCCTCCCGGCCGATCGTGCTCACCGAGACGGGCTGTCCACCGCGGTACTACCTGCCGTCGGCGGACGTGAAGATGGACATGCTCAGATCATCGACAACGACGTCGCACTGCCCGTTCAAGGGCGATGCCGCCTACTGGTCGGTTCAGATCGGTGACGGTGTGGCCGAGGACGTGGTCTGGTCCTACCCGGAGCCGTTCCCGAGGGTGGAGGAGATCGCCGGATTGCTCGCCTTCTGGGCCGAGAAGCCAGGCGTCACGCTCGAGGTGAACGGGCAGGCCGCGTAAGCGTCGCGGGTTGCGATCGCCGCTACGCGCAACAGACTGTCCGCCCTGACGGCGGTTGATCCCTGTTGAGGAGTACACGACGGACGTCGCCAGAGTCCACGCCCGTCTTATGGCGCATGTCCGGCGAGAGGGCGAGTCGCGAGGCGCGTACGATCTGCTGATCGCGGCTACGGCCGCGGCCACAGCGAGAACGGTGCTGACGATGGATGCGTCCGCCGCATTCGACGATCTCCCTGGCGGGCGGTTCGACCCCGCCCCTGACCACATCAAGTGACCAGCTCCGTAGCGATTATCGCTCCGGGGCGGTTTTCGTCGCTGGGTCGCCATGCCGGTCGGCTCTGGTGATGAGTTGTCGTGCTCGCAGCCGTCATATCTACGACGGGACACGACGAGGCGGAAGGGTGACGTGATGGGTGCGGATACGCGGCTGGAGGAGCTGGGCGTGAGTGGGATGGGTGAGGTCGACGAGCCGGCGTTCTCGGGGCTGGCGGAGCGGCATCGGCGGGAGTTGCATGTGCACTGCTACCGGATGCTCGGGTCGTTCGAGGACGCCGAGGACACCGTACAGGAGACGTTCCTGCGGGCCTGGCGGCGGCGGGAGACCTTCGAGGGGCGGTCGACGTTCCGGGCCTGGCTGTACCGGATCGCGACCAACGCCTGCCTGGACCTGCTGGCCAAGGTTCGGCCGGAGCCTGCGACCGGGGGCGAGGTGCTGTGGCTGCAGCCTTACCCGGACCGGTTGCTCGATGAGTTGCCCGCGGGCGACGCGGACGAGCCGGAGGCCGTCGCCGTCGCGCGGGAGACGATCGAGCTGGCGTACCTGGTCGCGGTCCAGCATCTCGCGCCGCGTCCGCGGGCCGTGCTGATCCTGCGGGACGTGCTCGGCTGGCCGGCGAAGGAGGTCGCGGAGCTGCTCGGGGACTCCGTCAACTCGGTGAACAGCGCGCTGCAGCGGGCCCGCGCCGGCATGCGGGAACACCTGCCCGCCGAGCGCCAGGACTGGACCGGCGGCGAGGAGGACGCCGGGACGCGCGAGCTGGTGCGCCGCTATACCGACGCCAGCGTGGCCACGGACATCGACAAGCTCGCCGCGCTGCTGCGGGACGACGTCCGCTTCTCGATGCCGCCCACGCCGGGCTTGTACGTCGGCCGCGACACGGTGGTGAACGACTGGGTCGAGCACGGCTTCGAGGATTTGAAGCACCTGCGCGCCGTGCCCACCTCGGTGAACCGGCAGCCTGCCGTCGCCTTCTACCTCTGGCGGGAGCGGGAGGGCGCGTACCTGCCGCTGACGATCGACGTCCTGCGCGTCACCGGCGGGGCGATCACCGAGATCGTCACGTTCCACGACGTCCGGTTCCCGGCGCTCGGGCTGCCGGAGAGCCTGCCGGCGGACGGCACGGAGTAGCCCGGGTGCGGATGCTCGCGCTGCGCGGTGGCGCGCGGGTCGCGGTGGTCGCGGCGGAGTGGTGCGACGCGTTCGGCGTCGTCGTTCGCGGGCGGGTGCAGTTGGAGCTGCGCGACGGCGAGCCCGGGCCGGTCCTCGGACGCGGCGCCGGGTTCTGGCTCCGCGGCACCGGCGTCCGCGCCCTGCGGAATCCCGGCCGGCGTACGGCGAGGGTGCGCGTCGTCACCCCCAAAGGCAAGCGTCCCCCTCAGCGCCGGAACCGTCACACACCAGTCATCGAACGATGGAGGAACGGCATGAGCAGCATGAATGACACCGGGGGCGTGGCAGCGGGCCGGACCAGCCGTACTACCCACCGGCTTCGGGGGCTCGCCGGCACCGGCTTCGTCGCCACGCTCGTGGCGATGGCGGCCACCACCCTGGCCGCCGCGCTCGCCCAGGTCGTCGGTGTCGACTTCGAGGTCCCTGATGGTGGCGAGGTGATCCCGTTGTCCGGGTTCGCCGTGGTGACCGGCTTCTTCTCGGTCGTGGGCGTCGTCATTGCCGCCGCTCTTCTCCGGTGGAGCGCGCGCCCGGCCGAGCGGTTCGTGTGGACGGCGGTGTCGCTGACCGCGATCTCGCTGGTCCCGCCCTTCCTGGTCGGGGCGAGTATCGCCACCGCCACCGCCCTCCTCGGGCTGCACCTCGTCCCCGCGGCGGTGATGATCCCCGTCCTGGCGCGGAGCCTCCGCACCTGGACCGATTGACGATCCCGCGACGGGGTCTTATCAAGAAAGAGCCCCAGGAATTTCTCCTGAGGGCTCTTTCCTTTTACGCCGGTGGTCGCTGGTTCAGAGCACTTTCCGGGCGCCTGGCAGGGCGCGGACCAGGTACGCGATCGCCCAGCACAGCGGCAGTGCGAGGGCGACGAGCAGCGCGCCCTTCGCGACCGCGGGCGCCTGTACGTCGCGGAGGGCGTAGCCCAGGCCGACCAGCACGGCCGGGTGGATGACGTAGACGGTGAAGGCGTGCTCGGACAGGAACCGGCGGCGGCGTCCCTGGTGGTTGAGGCGCTCCCGGAACAGCACCAGAAAGCCGAGGATGACGCCGACGGCGAGCGTCGTCTCGAAGGTCGCCACCAGCAGGGACTGCGTGGTTCCGTGCCCCATGCTCGCCTCCGGGGCGGAGATCAGGACGAAGAGGAGGCCGACCGCGGCGACGGCCGCGGTGGCGAACCCGATCCGGCCGGTCGTCCTGGACAGGCTCCCCAGCCAGCCGCGCCGGGTCGCGATCAGCCCGATGACGAACAGCGCCACGTACTGCGGAAGGTAGGCGGGTGAGGGCAGCCCCAGGAGCGACTCGCCCATCGGCACCGCGATGCGCCACAGGTAGGTCACCAGGGCCAGTCCGACGGTGAACCCGGCGATCGCGACGGCGCCGGGCGCCCGGCCCGAGGCCGGGGCCGACGCGCGCCGGCCCGCGGCGGTCAGCAGCCTCCAGATGACGTAGAGCGCGCTGAACACGAACAGCACCTCGACGAACCACATCGGCCCCGGGGTGAACGACTGCAGGTAGTACTCCCAGTAGGGCAGCTCGGCCCCCTGCTGGGCGGCGGCGTCTCTCGCCTCGAGGTATCCGCCGACCGTCGCCAGGGGGCGGATCACCAGCAGCCAGAGCAGCAGCGGGACGCCCAGGCGTAGCAGCCGCTCCCTCATGAATGCCCCGGCCCCCTTGCGGTCGTAGGAGCCCGGCACGAAGAGAGCTGAAATAAGGAAGAAGGCGCCCATGAAGAACGCCTGGTTGAGCACGATCACGATGTCCAGGAGCGTTGCCGAGGCGTCGGTCGGCGGTTCGAGGTAGTACCAGCTCGGGACGTTGCTGTAGGCGATCACGGAGTGGTGGATCACCACGAGTGCCATCAGGGCGGTGCGTAAGTTGTCGATGTAGAAGAGCCGCGCGGAGGTGGTGGGCGGCGCGGTGGGCCGGCTGACGTGCTGGGTCATCGATTCGCCGTTTCTTCAGGGAGTTCGGCTCGGGTGGCATGCTCGAACAGGTCCGCCAGCTCGTCCGCGTGCGCTTCCAGGTCGTGTTCGGGGTTGGTCACCCAGTAGGCGAACATGTGGTCGATCGCGGCCTGCACGCTGACGGCCATCACGCGGCAGTCGAAGGAGCGGAACTCGCCGTTCTCCTGGCCGCGGCGGAACAACGCCTCCCGCGCTTCGTAGATCGGCTCGTTGAAGGCGACGCCGTAGCGCGGCCTGCGGTCGGGGGTGCGGAGATTGTTGCGGATCTCGGCGAGGGCGAGCAGGTGGGAGCGGTGATTCCGCATGTACGCGGCGACCGCGCGGATCTCCGCCCGCAGCTCGCCGGCCGCCGTGGTCTCCTTCTCCTTCAGCGGTACGACGAAGGCGACGATCCCGAGGTAGACCTGTTCGACGATCTGCTCCATCAGCTCGGCCTTGCCGGCGAAATGGTAGGAGATCACGCCTTTGCTGATGCCGGCGCGCTCGGCGATGCGCGCCAGTGAGGTGTTGGCATAGCCCAACTCCATGAAGGTCTCGATGGCGCTCTCGATGATCTGGGTGCGGCGGGCCTCCTCGATGAACGACGGCTGCTTCTGGCCATCTGGCTTGCTTTCTGACCGCATGGCCAAAAAGTAGTACATGTGGCCAGAAGGGCGCAACCTGTGCGGCCGGTACGCGGAGCCGGTGAGGTCAGTTGGCGGGCACCTGCCGCACCCGCTTGGGGTGCCAGGCGGTGAAGATCGAGGGGAGGACGAAGGAGAGCACCTTGATGGCGATGACCAGCGTCGTGGCATGCGGGGAGACGTACAGGACGAGTGTCAGCGAGAGCGCGGCGACGGTGAAGGCCGCGGCCCAGACGGTGGTGATGACGGCGTTGGCGCGGTAGAACCGCGGGGTCTCCCAGACCTCCTTCGGCGCCATGGAGCGCGCGATGCCGAGCGTGAACGGCCTGCGCAGGGCCAGTGAGCCCCAAGCGGTGCCCGCCAGCCAGACGTTGACCAGCGCGGGACCGTACGGAGTGAGGGGTGAGTGCGGGTCCGCGAGGGACAGCGCCGTGAGGCAGGCGAAGAAGAGCGCCGCGCTGCTCTCGATCACCATCTCGTCCCAGCCCTTGCCCGCTCTGCGGTCGAGGGCGACGAGGACAAGGGCGAGGGTGAGGCCGGTGATGGCGCCCCAGCGCCACTCGTCGCCGGTGGCGATGACCGCGTAGGCGATCCATGGCAGGAAGCCGAGCAGGCCGCGCATGGTCGGGTGTCCCTTCATATTCCTATAGTGACAGGTCGAAGCTAGAACTTCCTGTGCCGATATGTCAATATAGGAATATGAGCCTTCGACACGCCGTGCTGGGACTGCTCTCCGAAGGGCCCGCGAGCGGATACGACCTGATGAAGCTGTTCGACGTCTCGCTGTCGAACGTGTGGCCGGCCACGCAGAGCCAGCTCTACGCCGAGCTCGGCAAACTGGCCGACGCCGGCCTCGTGGACGTGTCGGCCGAGGGCCCCCGCGGCCGCAAGGAATACGCGATCACCGAGGACGGCCTGGCGGAGCTGCGCCGCTGGATCACCGAGGTCGAGCCGACCAGGGTGCTCCGCAGCGACATGCTGCTCCGCGTCTTCTTCCTGGCCCAGGTCGCACCCGAGCAGGCCCGCGCGTACCTGAGCCACCAGGCGGCGCTGGCCGGCAGGCACCTGGAGAGCCTGAAGAGGATCGGGGAGCTCCTCGAGAGCAGCCAGGACAACCTCTCGGTGTACGGCAAGATCACCCTTGAGTACGGTCGGCGCCTGGCCGAGGCGCAGCAGGGCTGGGCCGAATGGGCCGAAACCGAAGTCGACCCGGATCGCGAGTGCCGCTAGGCGTCGTGCCCGGTCACCGGACGCGCAGGTCGGCGAAGAGTGCGGCGTGGTCGGTCATCGGACGCGCAGGTCGGCGAAGAGCGCGGCGTGGTCGGAGCCGGGGATGTCGTACACCTGGGTCGCCGCGGCCCCGGCGCGGCCGTCGGTCAGCACGTGGTCGATGGTCACCAGCGGCGGGAGCCTGCTCATCGGCCAGGTCGGCGCCAGCCCGCGCCCGGTGGCCGCCCCCGCGTCGGTGTAGCCGGTGTCGAGCAGCCGCCGGAACACGACGTGGTCCAGCGTCGCGTTGAAGTCGCCGGCCAGGATGCGCGGCGGCCCGTCGGACGGGGCGGGCGGCAGCGTGGCGATGCCCGCCTCCCACTCGCCCACGGTCCCCGGGACCGGCGCCACCGGGTGCACGACCACCACCTCCACGGCCGAGCCGCCGGGCAGCGCCACCTGCGCCACCGGCATGTGGTGCCCCACCGGCCGGAACAGCCCCGCCCGCTCCCGCAGCGGGTGGCGCGCGTAGATGCCGCTGCCCTCGGGTCCGCGCGGCATCGGCTGGGTGACCTCGTACGGCAGCAGGTCCTCCAGTCCGGCCGCCGCCAGCCGGTCCCGCGCCGACCAGGTCAGCTCCTGCACGCTGAACACGTCCACGTCGAGTGTCCGTACGAGATCGACGAGGACCTGGGCGTCGCCCCGGCCGCCGTTGAGGTTCGCGGTCAGCAGGCGCAGCGGCCGGCCCTCGGTCGGCGCCTCGCCGGCGATCGCGCGTGGCACCACGAGCCCGGCCAGGCAGACGCACACCGCGAGGAGGATCGCCACGGCCGCCCGGCTCCTGGCCCAGCCCGCGCAGGCCAGCGCCACCAGCGCGGCCACCCCGAAGTACGGCGTGAACGACACCAGCGGCACCAGGAGGAACCCGGCCTCCAGCCCGCCCAGCCGCATCGCCGTCCCGGCCGCGAACACCACCGCCACCACGACGGCCAGTCGCGCCGCCCGAGCCCGCCTGGGCCGCACCCGCAGCACCGGCTTCTGCACACCGTCTTTCATGAGCACGGCCACGAACTCTAGGCGGCCATTCTTAAACTCCCATGAGTGGCGTCCGACGCGCCCCCAGGGACGGGTTCGACACCAGGTGCGGTCGGAGCGGGGCGTCGGCTGGAAGAGCATCTTCAAGGTGTGCTGACGCCCGCCGCGTCCCTGCCCGGGAACGGATGGCGAGGTCAGGGCTGGGCGGCGTCCGGCGACGGCGCTACGGCATCCGCGTTGCTGACCGACGCGTCGTCGTTGCGCTTCTCGTCGCTGTAGACCATCAGGGTCGAGCCGGCCAGGGCGAGCACGATGCCGATGGCCCCGTAGACCGACGGCAGCGTCTGGTAGACCGCCAGGGACAGCACGATCGTCAGGACCGGGGCGAGCGCGTTGGTGATGGGGGCCACGACCGCGGCCTTGCCCCGGCTGAGCGCCATCACCAGGAACAGCGCGCCGGCGGCGTTGAGCACCTGGGTCACCGCGGTCAGCGCGGGCGCCTGCCAGGGGGCGCCGCTGGGCAGGCCGCCCATCATCACCAGCGCCACGGGGATCAGCAGCAGCCCGCTGATCGTCATCCAGCCGAAGATGGTGCCGTCGTTGATGCCGAGGAGGGCGCCCTTGCGCATGAAGAACGCCTGCGCGCCCCAGGCCACGCAGATCACGATGGCCAGCGGCAGCCACGGCCCGGTCACGTCCGCCTCGCCGTCGCCGCCGGAGATGCTGAACAGGACGATCGCGGCCAGCGCGGCGACCGCACCGATGACGGCGAGCCGTTGGATCCGCTCGCGGAGCAGCGCCACGGCCATGAGCACGGTGATCACCGGGGACAGCGACACCAGCGGGAAGATCAGGTAGGCGGGGCCGTTCGACAGCGCCTGGAAAAGGAGCAACTGCCCGCCCGCGCCGGTGAGCCCGGCGAGCAGTCCGTAGACGGCTGCGACGGGCCGCCGGTCGAACCGGTTGCCGCGCAGCGCGAAGTAGGCGGGGATCAGCATGGTGAACGCCCAGATGACGTACACCATCTCGTTCGGGTAGCCGTACAGGCTGGTGGGGAGGTTGGAGAAGGCGCCCCACACGCCCCAGAAGACGACCAGCAGGGTCGCGTAGAGTATCCAGCTTCTCCTGACAGTGATCATGTGCCTTCTCCTTCTCCTGCGGTCGTGGGCACCGGGGTGGAGCGCAAGCGGTCGAGCGCGGACTGGTCAAGGGGGGTGCCGGCGAGTTTCGCCGCGTAGAGCGCGGCTCCGACGACGGGCTCGTACAGGGGGCGGCGCAGCTCGTAACCGGTCATGTCCCGGGTGAAGGCGCTGAGCACCGCGCGGGACTTGAACGTGCCGCCGGAGTACGAGACCGGTACGCGCTCGCCGGGCTCGAAACCGAGCTGGTCGCGAGTGGCGTGCACCAGCAGCGCGAGCTCGCGCCCGGCCTCGGACAGGATGGCGGCGGCGCACTCGTCGCCCAGGTCGGCCGCCTCGACGACCCGCGGGGTGAGGGCCGCGATGTCACCGCGGCTGCCGCGCCACTGGTTGAACACGACATCGATGACGTTGAGGTCCGACGCGAGGGCGAGATGCCGCCGGAAGACCTCGGCCAGCGGGCCCTCCGGCAGCCGGCCGTCGCTCATCCGGGAGAACGCGTTGAGGCCGCGGACCGCGATCCAGTACGCGGAGCCCTCGTCGCCGAACAGCTCCCCCCAGCCGCCCACGCGCACTCCGCGCCCGGCTCGTTCGCCGTAGGTCATCGAGCCGGTGCCGCTCAGGACGTTGATGCCGTCCGCCGCGCCGAGCGAACCGGCCCACCCGCACACCGTGTCGTTGTCGCAGGCGTAGCGGTCGTGGCCGAGCACGGCTCGCGGCGCGGCGTCCAGGACGGGGATGTCCCCGGGAGCCTCGCCGTAGCCCGGCAGGCCGAAGAAGGCGTACGCGATGTCGGAGGGCTCGATGCCCGCGTCCGCGCAGACCGAGGCGACGCCCTGTTCGAGGGCGCGCTCAACGAGGCCGATGCCTTCCGAGGCTTGCGAGAAGTAGTAGCTGCCGGCGGTCCGCGCCTGCCCGGCTACGTTCCCGTCCCGGTCGACCAGGCAGAAGGCGGTTTTGGTACCACCGCCGTCGACGCCGAGAAACATCGTGCCACCTCCGTGCCGCTGGACTGTCAGTGCTGGAACGGGTGCAGGATCACGCCGTGCACCACTCGGTTGACCTCACCGGAAGGGAACGGGTTGTCGGGCCGGACGCCCTGGAGCACGGCGGCCTTGAGGCCGATGAGCTGGGCATGGACGACCGCGGGCAGGGCCAGCGCCGCGTCCTCGAGGTCCCCGGCGCCGTCCAGCCGCCAGCTCGCCTCGTCCGTCGGGCCGCCGTCCCCGGCTTCGATCGCGATGACACTGCCGGGCGCCATGGTGGTGCGGAGCTCGGCGAGGATGTCCAGGTCGTACCGGCGGGTGTACGGGTCGTTCGACACGTACACGATCACGACGGCGCGCTCATTCAGTACGGCCTTCGGGCCGTGGCGGAAGCCCAGGGCGGAGTCGGAGGTGGCGACGATCGCGCCGCCGGTCAGTTCGAGCACTTTCAGTGCCGACTCCGCGGCCAGCGCCCGCAGCGCCCCGCTGCCCAGGTAGATGATCCGCTCGGGGGCGCGGGCCAGGAGCGCGTCGAGGTTCTCACCCAGGACGGTGTCATGCAGGACGCGCTCGGCCGCCTGGGCCAGCCGCTCCGCGACACCGGCATAGGGGGCGCCGCCTAGGGCGAGGAGGGCGGCGAGCGTCATCCCGGTGAAACTCGAGGTCATCGCGAAGCCGCGGTCGTTGGACTCGGGCGGCATCAGGAGCACGTACGAGGTGGTCCGGCCGGAATGCTCCCGGGCGAGCTGCCCCTGCTCGTTGCAGGTGATCACGAGGTGGTGCACCTCTGACAGGCACTGCTCGGCGAGCTCGGTGGCCGCGACGCTCTCCGGGCTGTCCCCCGACCGGGCGAAGGAGACGAGCAGGGTCGGGAGATCCTCGGCGAAGCAGCCTCGGGGGTCGGCGACGATGTCCGTGGTGGACACGGCGTCGACCCGCCGCCCGAGTCGCCGCGCCAGTGTCGTGGCCAGCAGTTGCCCGGCGAAACTCGAGGTGCCGGCGCCGGTGAGCACCACGCGCAGGTGGTCGCGGGCCACCAGCGGCCGGAGGAAGCCGTCGAGCGCGGCCCGGGAGGTGGCGACGATGCCGTCGATGTCACGCCAGACGCCGGGCTGCTGGGTGATCTCACGGACGGTGTCGTCGGCCCCGATGCCGCGAGCCAGGGTGCCGAGAAGGCCGGTCACAGAAACTCCTTTGTGGTGCTTTCACGCGCGATCGTGTGGTGCTCTCACCCGCGATCGCACCTCGCTGACGTGGTCGGTTCTTGACGCTGCCGACAAACTGGAACATTACTGGCCTGGTTTCTGGTCGTCAATGGTAGGGGACTGGTATGGTTCTGGTATGACTCCCTCTTTCCCGCAGGGCTTGTTGAGCGATGACGCGCTGCCCCGCTATGTCCAGGTCGCCGCACGGCTCTGGGCCGACATCACGGCCCGCGGCGCCAAGGCGGGGGACCGGCTGCCGTCGGAGCGGAGTCTGGCCATCCGGTACGAGGTGTCCAGGGACACGCTGCGCGCCGCCCTGGCCGAGCTGGCCAACCGGGGTCTGCTGGAGTCCGCCGCCGCCCGCGGCTGGTTCGTCACCCAGAACGACCAGCCCGTCACGCCGACAGGCGGGCACACGGTGGAGGGGTTCGCCGACTACGCCTTGAAGCACGGCCTGGCCACGCACAGCCGAGTGCTGGAATCGGTGACCAGGCCGGCGACCGTGAACGAGGCCGAGATGCTGCGCATCGGCCCGGGCAGCACGCTGTTCGAGATGCGGCGACTGCGGTTTCTCGACGGCCTCGTCGTCGCGCTGGAGCACAACCGGGTGCCGCTGGCGCTCTGCCCCAAGCTGGCCGACACCGACTTCACCGCCGCGTCGCTCTACGCCACCCTGCGAAGCGCCGATCCGCCGCAGCTTCCCCGGGTCGCGGACTACTCGGTGGGGGCACGGCAGCCCGAGGTCCGGGAGCGGGACCTGCTGGAGATCGACGACGGGACGCCGGTGCTGGTCGCCGAGCAGCTCACCTTCAACCAGGACCGGCGGCCGCTCGAGCTGACGATGCAGATCTACCGGGGGGACCGCTACCGCTTCCGGGCCTCCATCACCGACTGAAAGCGCGGACCGGAGGGGGCCATGGACGGATCCGCAGGCGCTGGACAAGGGCTTGGCCGCCGAGCACCTGCTCCTGTCCTCGGTGATCCGGGATCTGGCGGTTCGGTCGGCGGAAGGCGAGCGCCTACCGTAAGGGCATGCGCCTGACCGCCTTCACCGATATCTCGCTGCGGATCGTGATGCGCCTGGCCGTGGTGGACGGTGACGAGTTGCTGACGACGCGGGCGGTGGCCGATGCGCTCGCGGTCCCGTACACGCATGCCGCCAAGGCGGTGGCGCGGTTGAGTGAGCTGGGGCTGGTGGAGGCGAGGCGGGGGCGTGGCGGGGGGCTGCAGCTGACCGCGGCGGGGCGGGGTGTCACGGTGGGCTCGATCGCGCGCCGCCTGGAGGGCGAGCACGACGTGGCGGGGTGTGAGGATGCCGCGCTGCCGTGCCCGCTGCGGGCGTCCTGCCGGCTGCGTGGCGCGCTGCGGCAGGCGCAGGAGGCCTTCTACGCCTCGCTTGACACGGTCACGGTCGCCGCGCTGGTGGCCGAGCCGGCCGGGGCGATCTTACTCGGGCTGCCGGCTCCTCCCCGATATGGGGTCGGCGGACCGCGCGCTTAATGTGCATCACAGATACCAATTATCTGGAGGGTCCCATGCTGTCCGAGGAAAGCGCCGAGATCATCCGTGCCACCATCCCGGTCGTGGGCGAGTCGCTCGACACGATCGCCACCCGGTTCTACGAGATGATGTTCAGCGACCGCCCCGAGCTGCTCGACGGGCTGTTCAACCGCGGCAACCAGCGCAGTGGCGAGCAGCGCAGGGCGCTGGCCGGGTCCATCGCCTCGTTCGCCGGGGCGCTGCTGGACAACCCGCACGAGCGCCCCGACGCCCTGCTGACCCGCATCGCGCACAAGCACGCCGCCGTGGGCCTCACCGAAGACCAGTACGTGATCGTGCACAAGTACCTCTTCGCCGCCATCGCCGAGGTGCTCGGTGAGGCCGTCACACCGCAGGTCGCCGCGGCCTGGGACGAGGTCTACTGGCTGATGGCCGGCGCGCTGATCGCCATGGAGGCCCGCATCTACGCCCAGGCGGGCGCGATCGACGGTGACACCTGGCGGCCGTGGCGGGTCGCCGAGCGCCGCGAGGAGACCGCCGACGTCATGTCGCTCGTGCTCGCGCCCATCGGCGACGAGCCCGTCCCGCCCGCACTGCCCGGCCAGTACGTCAGCGTCCGGGTGCGCATGCCCGACGGCGTACGCCAGCTGCGGCAGTACACGCTGTCCGGGCACGGCACGGACGGGCTGCGGCGGATCACCGTCAAGCGGGTGCGCGGCGAGGGCGCCCCCGAGGGCGAGGTGTCCAACCTGCTGCACGCCACCGTCAAGGAGGGCGACGAGCTGATCCTGTCGGCGCCGTTCGGGGACGTGACGCTGGCTGGCGGCGAGGCGCCGCTGGTGCTCGCCTCGGCCGGCATCGGCTGCACCCCCATCACCGCGATGCTCCACCACCTGGCCGACACCGGCAGCACCCGCCGGGTGCTGCTGCTGCACGCCGACCGCTCCGAACCCGCCCACGCGCTGCGCCACGACATGGAGTCGCTGACCGCCGCACTGCCCAACGGCGAGAAGATCTTCTGGTACGAGGACGGCGAGCGCGGCAGGGTCGGCCGGATCGACCTGGCCGAGGTCGAGATCCCCGCGGGCGCGGTCGCCTACCTGTGCGGGCCGCTGCCGTTCATGCGGGAGGCACGGACCCAGCTCATCGATGGGGGAGTCGCGCCGCAGGACATCCACTATGAGGTGTTCGGGCCTGATCTGTGGCTCGCGGCCTCCTGAAGCGGCCCACGACCGGCCACGCTGGTGACCTCCAGCGTGGCCCGCGGGTCCCGGCGCAGGTTCGCGGTCTTGGCCCTTCCCTCGTTATGGAGACATGGATGACTTCGGCCGCCGGGTAGCCGCCGCTCCGCCTGAGGGCGATCATTTCTTGTGCCTGCGGAGCTCGCCCGTCGCCACGTCGACCTCGTAGACGTGGTCGGTCGAACCGCCGCGGACCAAGAGGCGGTCGTTCTTCGACCAGTCGAGGGCGGCAGCGAGGTCATCGTCGTCGGGAAACCGGGGAACGACACTCGACACCTAGCTCGTGAAGCCCTAGAGGCTTGCTTGAGCCGTGTGCGGTGAAAGTCGCACGCACGGTTCTGAGGGGGCCGGGACGCAGCAATGCGTCCCGGCTACCCGACTCCGCAAGCCCCAGCGGGTCACCCTGCACTCATGGAGCTTCGCTGAGCACGCCGACGTCAACGCGGCCCGCAACATCGCCACCCGCGGCGTCGCGGACTGGGCAGTGAGTCACGCTGCCGACGACGCGGCCTGAACCGTCAAAGCCATCGACGGCGAAGAGCTGCAAGCTCGGTCCCTTCAGGACCGAGAAGCTGACGTCCGGTAGGCGGCGAGGAACACGCGTACTCCCTCGTCCGCGAAGCGTTGCAGGTCTGTGGGGGTGTGCTGCAGTTCTTCGTCGAAGAACATGGCCTTGTCCATCGGCTGGGCCAGGATCAACCAGGCGAAGTGGCCGGCGGCCATGGACGGGTCGTCGATCCGCAGCAGCCCCCGGCCGGCGAGCTTCCGGAAGGTCTCGGTGAAGGCGTCGATCGTGCGCCCCGGCGCCCGCTGATAGTAGTCGCGCGCGACCGCCGGGAAGCGGCCCGCCTCGGCGATGAGGAGTCTGCGCAGCTGCAGCGTTCGCGGTTGGATGACCGCGGTGATGTAGCGGCGGGCGAGCTCGCCCAGATCCTTCTCCAGATCCTCGGTGCCGGCGAACTCGGTGACGACGTCGGTGAAGTCGCCGACCCGCTCGGTGGCGCCGATGATGATCGCGCTGAAGAGCTGTTCCTTGTCGGTGAACTGCTTGTAGACGGTCTGCTTGGACACCGCGGCCAGGGTGGCGACCTCGTCCATGCTGGTGCCCTGATAACCGTTGCGCAGGAACAGCTCGGTGGCCGCCTCCATGATCGCCCTGCGCTTCCGGGCCGAGCGGCCTTCCTCTGGGGGTGGGCTCGTCCGTGTCAGGTCAGTCATGTCCGCTCCTCTTCTCTCGCACTCAATCTAGTACTAGACGGGTCAGTACTCAAACGGGTACTGTACGGTCCAGTACCGAAAAGCGAAAGGAACCCCTCATGAACAAGGTCATCTCCACCGACGGCACCTCCATCGCCTACGACCGGACCGGTGCGGGGCCGGCGGTCATCCTGATCGGCGGCGGCCCCACCGACCGGTCGATGAACGCGCCGGTGGCAGATCTGCTGGCCGGTGGTTTCACCGTCTACAACTACGACCGGCGTGGCCGGGGCGAGAGCGGCGACACGGCACCGTACGCGGTGGAGCGTGAGCTGGAGGACCTGCGGGCTCTGATCGCCGAGGCCGGCGGGACGGCGATGGTGTACGGCACCTCCGGCGGAGGGTTCCTCGCCATCCGCGCGGCGGCGCACGGCCTGCCCATCACCAAGCTGGCGCTGTGGGAGGTCCCCTACATCCTCCCCGGCACCCGCCCGGCCGTGCCCGCCGGCTATCGCGACCAGCAGTTCGCGCTGCGCGAGCAGAGCCGTTACGGCGACATGCTGGAGTTGTTCTTCCTGGAAGCGGTGCTCATGCCGGCGGAAGTGGTCGCCGGGATGAAGGCCAGCCCGTTCTGGGAGGGTATGGGGGGCACCGCGCCCGCCTTGGCCTATGACGCCGAGCTGGCCGGTGACTTCGCCCTGCCCGCCGAACAGCTGGCCGCCCTCACCGTCCCCACGATCGTGATCGACGGCGGGACCATCCCGTGGGTCAGCGCCGCCGCCGAGGCGATCGCCACCGCCCTGCCCGATGCGCGGCGCCACACCCTGACCGGTCAACCGCACAACGTCGACCCAGCGGCCATCGCCCCCGCCCTGGCCGAGTTCTTCGCCGCCTGAAAGCGCGTCAATATGCTCCGCGCTTGTCGAGAGAAGTGGGCGATCGACTCAGGTGGAAGGCTGTTGACCTGGACTGCGGTCCAGCACCTAGGTTGCCGTCCATGACACCGCAACGAGCAATCAGATCCGGCTTCGGCGCCCGGAGCACCGTGGACGACGTCCTGCGCGGGGTCGACCTCTCCGGGCGGCTCGCCGTGGTCACCGGCGGCTACTCGGGACTCGGGCTGGAGACGACGCGTGCGCTGGCCGGCGCGGGAGCCCGCGTTGTCGTCCCCGCCCGGCGACCGAAGGACGCGCAGTCGGCGGTCGAGGGGATCGACGGTGTGGAGGTCGACGAGCTCGATCTGGCCGACCTCGACAGCGTCCGTGGGTTCGCCGATCGCTTCCTGGCGTCGGGCCGCGACATCGACATCGTGATCAACAACGCCGGCGTCATGGCCTGCCCTGAGACGCGGGTGGGTCCCGGTTGGGAGGCGCAGTTCGCCATCAACCACCTCGGCCACTACACGCTGATCAACCGGCTCTGGCCGGCGATCGAACGCGGCGGGGCGAGGGTGGTCTCCGTCTCCTCCGGAGCTCACGGGATCACCGGCATTCGCTGGGACGACGTGCAGTTCGAGCGGGGATACGACAGGTGGCAGGCTTACGGGCAGGCGAAGACGGCCAACGTGCTGTTCGCCGTGCGGCTCGACGCGCTCGGTCGCGAGGCGGGAGTGCGGGCGTTCGCGGTGCATCCCGGCAGCATCCTCACCCCGCTGCAGCGCCACCTGCCGAAGGCGGAGATGGTCGCCGCAGGATGGATCGACGAGAACGGCGACCCGGCCGATCCCACCTTCAAGACGCCCGAGCAGGGGGCGGCGACGCAGGTGTGGGCGGCGACATCCCCGCTTCTGGCGGGTATGGGCGGTGTTTACTGCGAGGACTGTGACATCGCGGAGCCGGCCGGTGCAGACGGCGGGGTGCACGGCCATGCGACCGATCCGGGCGCGGCGGCGCGGCTGTGGGCACTGTCGGCCGAGCTCACCGGCGCCAACGCCTTCGGAAAGGTTCGGGCCTGACCTTGTGGCCCACGACTCTCCTCGCCACTTTCAACGTATAGCGGAGAGGGGGACTTGCGGCAAGCCCCCGGTGCTCCCGCACAATCGGGGGCCGTGGCCGGAAGAATCGCTGGTCGGATGCGTATCCGGGCCCACACTCACGCCGTACGAGAGGAGTTCGGATGCGCGTTCTGCTGTCCACCATCGGGACACGTGGTGACGTTCAGCCGTTGGTGGCGCTGGCCCTGGAGCTGCGGGATCTCGGGCAGGAGGTTCACCTGTGCGCGCCCCCCGACTTCCGGGCCTGGATCGACGGCCTCGCCCTGCCCGTCACCCCCATCGGGCCTCCGCTGCGCACCGGTTCGCGTTCGCAGGCGGCCCCGTCCCCGCCCTCTCCCCAGCAACTGCGGCAGTTGGCGCGGGACTCGGTCGCCGCGCAGTTCGAGACGGTCGCGGCGGCGGCCAAGGGCTGCGACGTCATCGTGGCCGCGACCGCCCTGCAGGTGGCGGCTCGCTCCGTGGCGGAACTGATGGACATCCCGTACGTCTTCGCCGCGTACTGCCCGGTGGTGCTGCCCTCGGCACACCACGCGCCACCCGTATCGCCCGTCCCGGGACCCCCGACGACCGACAACGGTGAGCTGTGGGCCCGGGACGCGGCGCTCTTCAACGGCGCGTTCGGCGACGCGCTCAACGCCCATCGGACGTCGGTCGGCCTGGATCCGGTCGATGACGTGCGCGGCCACATCTTCACCGACCGGCCCTGGCTGGCCGCCGACCAGGCGTTGGCGCCCTGGCCCGAGCCGACGGCCGGCGAGGTCGTACAGACGGGCGCCTGGATGCCGCCGGATCGGCCCGCGTTGCCCGCCGAGTTGGTGGCCTTCCTGGAGGCCGGTGAGCCACCTGTCTATTTCGGCTTCGGCAGCAGCGCGGGCGCTCCGGAAGGCGTCACCCAGGCAATGATCGAATCGGCCCGCGCACTCGGGCGGCGCGTGATCGTGTCGCGCGGGTGGGCTGGCCTGTCACCGGACGAGGACGCTCCCGACTGCCTGTCCATCGGCGACGTCAACCACCAGGCACTCTTCACGCGGGTCGCGGCCGTCGTCCACCACGGCGGAGCGGGCACCACCACCACGGCCGCGCGAGCCGGGGCACCCCAGGTGATCATCCCTCAGGCGTACGACCAGTACTACTGGGCGCGACGGGTCGACCGGCTCGGGATCGGCACCGAGCACCCACAGGCCACGCCGACCGCCGGCTCACTGGCCACGGCCCTGGATCGAGTCCTCCAGGCCGATGTGGCAGCCCGCGCCCGAGCCGTCGCCGCCACGGTACGCACCGACGGGGCCCGGGTCGCCGCACGACGCTTGATGGCCGGAGACGGCTCGACGGGTCATCCATGAGGCCTCCGGTGGCACACGGTCAGCGGATCCTGGCGCCGTACACGTGGTCGACCGTCATCGTCATGAGCACCCTGCGCTCGGACACCATCGCCGCCCGGTACTCCGCCCAGTCCGGGTGCTCGCCGGCGGCGCGGCGGTAGTAGGTCACCAACGCCTCGACCTCGGGTCCGTCGGGGTCGGTGCCCGGACCGGTGAGTGTCGCGACGCCCTCGGCGGTGGCCCACGACCAGCCGTCGGGGCCGGTGACCTCCAGCGTGGCCCGCGGGTCCCGGCGCAGGTTCGCCGTCTTGGCCCTGCCCTCGGTGATCGAGACATGGATGACTTCGGCCGCCCGGTCGTAGAAAGGCATGACGGGGGAGAGCTGGGGGCGGCCGTCCGCCTTGATCGTGGCGAGAACGCCGAGCCGGCTCTCCGCGAGCAGCGCGCGGGGGTCGAACTCTGTCGTCATGGTCATACTCCTGTCAGCCGGCGGAACCGCTCGATCATCGCCGTCGGATTCGTACGGCGCATCGGCTGCTCGGTGAGAGGCTATTCCCGGTGTCGCCCGAAAGCGATCAATTCCGGTTTCTGCGGAGTTCTCCCGTCGCCAGGTCTACTTGGTAGACACGTTCGGTCGAGCCGCCGCGGACCAGGAGGCGGTTGTTCCCCGACCAGCCGAGGCTGGCCTCGATGTCATCGTCGTCGGGGAACCGGGGCACGACACTCGACACCTTCTCGCCGGTCGCCACGGTGAAGGTGTCGACGCGGCTCCAGCCTCGGATGATCACCAGTTGGCGGCCGTCCGGCCGGAGGTCGTACAGGTCGGAGGCTTCTCCGAAGGGGAGGCTCAGCCGCGTCGTCCCCCGATGGTCGACCACGAGCACCTGGGTCGGCGTCGTGGCCACGGTTCCGCCCGTGTTGAGATCGTGGACTCGCCGGACGCCGGGAATCGAGGTCGTGGCCCAGGTCTTGGTGTCGGTGATCGTCGCGCCGTCCCTGGTGAGCGCGACGTACCTGCTCTGGCCGTGGAAGGCGAGGGTGGGCAGCGCGCTGTCGGCCAGGCTGCCGGTGAGCGGGTGCACGCCCGCCGCGTCCTGGTACACCATGCGGCGATCGCGTTTCGTCAGGTAGACGACCGCCTTCTTGTCGGGGCTGCGGGCGAACGGCGCCGCCTGCGGCGCGCCGCCTTTCTTGATGACGTACGGCGCGGCCTGGGGGAACGGCTCCCCGTTCACCCGCCACGAGCGGCACGGGGCATCCACCTGATCGACCCACGCGCAGGTGGGCTTCTTGTAGGTGTCGACCGTCATGAATGCGGCCATGCTCTCGGAGAACGTCATGGGCATCGTGTATTCGTGCGCGTCGTCCTTCGGCGGTTGCCACGGAGCGAGCAGCGCGCTCGACAGCACGATCGCGGTTCCCGAAAGGTAAAGGGCCCGCGACGACCAGTGGTCGAGGGCGAGCTCGGCGCGTGCGATGTCGTCCGACGGCTCGGGGACCGCGCTCAGTTTCCGAGCCGCGAGTGGTACGGCCGCCGCCACGACAATGCCGATGACGGCATGGGCCAGAAACGCCGGAGTGACACCCTGATTATCGAGCGCATAACCACCCGCCACCACGGCGCCGAGCAGACCGAGCAGCCATGCCCCTCGATACATGGTCATGTCATCGCGCATATGAAAAATCCGGGCCGGTAGCCGTACGTCACGAAAAACGGAAACGGCGCACCAGCCCAGGACCAGATACAACGGATCGTTGGTGAGGCCGGTCAGCGGCGCGGTGGGCACCAGCGCGAGCAGCCGCCATCGGCGCAGATCGGCGAAGTGGGCGACGATCCGGTGGGCGTTGGTCTCGGTGACGGAAAGGCCCGTCAATTCGGCGAACCTGGTGAGCTGTTCCCGGGTGACCGGCATGGCTGCCACCAGAATGGCGATCAGGGCGGCCGCCCAAGCGATCATCGCAGGTATCGTCACGAGGTGCCACCATATATGGTTCCCTATCGTGACTTCGGACGATATTTGGCAGCAATTCGGTGTCGCTGGTTGGCGTACCTATCGGACGCGATTACGGGCTGTGATCTCCGGTTGTCTGACGCTCGTGGTCATCGCCGTGTCGTTGTGGTGGTCGGGGGCGGTGACCCCGCACATCCGCTGGGAAGTCGCCGTTTTCGCCCTTTATGCTGATGTGGATAAAAATGGTGTCCTGTCCACGAATATCTATATCGATGTGGAGAACGAAGGGCTGGCCCCGTTCACCATCACCGGTATCTCCATGGCAATTCCGGGCATCCGCCTGCTGCCTGCCGAGGCGCGAGAGGATGCCTCGGTCACTGTGCCGTCCGGTGGCATGGAGACCCTGTCGAGGAGGCTGGTCATCACCGACTGCGCCGCGGTGCCCCACGAGCCCCAGCCGATCCACTTCACCTACACGACCTGGCTGGACTCGGGGGCGGCGGAGGTGACCTGGGGTTCATGGTGGCTGGAGGGCTTCGGCGAGCAGATTCCGCTCGCCTGGCAGCGAGGTCTCGCCGCCAAGGTGTGCAATGGCGCGGTGAGTTCCGAGTGGCTATGACCGGCGACGACGACCTGCCCGGAAGCCTGCGACCCGTCACGAAGATCGCCGCCGGCATCGGTTTCGCGTTCGCCCACTTCCACGTCAACGGCTTCGACCTGCTGATCGACCCCGTCGGCTGGTTCATGTGCGCGGCCGGCCTCGCTCAACTGCGGCGATCCCCCACCGACCCCTTCGGCCGGGCGGGCACCGCCGCCGTCACCATGGTCTGCGTCTCGCTGGTCGCCCTGCTGGCCGAGGGGGCGCGTACGAGCAGCATGCTGGAGAGCTCTCTCGCGCGCCTGAGCGGCTTCGCCGACACGGTCGGGGCCTTGATCACCGTCTGGTTGATCGTGGACGCCGTCCTCAGGCGGATCCGCAGCTCCGAAGCCCATGCCAAGCTCACTCTGATCGACGTGCTGCGCTGGCTGATGGTCGGCCTGAGCGTGCTGGGCCTCATGGACGGATACCGCCCCGTCGACTTCGGCGCCGAGGTCGGCGTCGCCTGGTTCGCGGCCACAGCGGCCCTGGTCATCACGCTCTACAGCGTGGGGGACCGGCCGTGCCTGGTCGGTTACGGGTAGTCGGGGAGTTGGAGTGAGGAGTTGACGGCTCGGCCCTCGTCGCCGGACGGGAGCGACGGGCCGAGCAGGGCCTGGTTGCGCAGGGCCAGGTCTTCGGCGGTGCGGGGCAGCAGGGAGGCGCGGCCGCTGAAGGCGAGGGCCTGGTTGCTCTCGACGAACTTGCGGGCGGCCTCGTCGTAGGCCGCGAAGGCGGCCGTGTGGTCCGGCCGGGTGGCCAGTTCGCCCGCGAGGAGGTAGGCGCCGACCAGGGCGACGCTCGTGCCCTGTCCCGAGAAGAAGGAGGGGGCGTAGGCGGCGTCGCCGACGAGGGCGACCCGGCCGTTGGACCACTGCGGCATGTGGATCTGGCCGCCGACGTCGAAGAAGAGGTCGTCGGCGGTGCGCATGGCGGCGAGCAGGCGTGGAATCTCCCACTGGTCGTCGGCGAAGACCGAGGCGACCAGGTCGCACTGGGCTCTGGGGTCGCGGAAGGCGTGCAGGGGCGGCTCGTCCTGGTAGAAGGTCATGATGGCCAGCACGTCGTCGCTGTCCTTGACCCCGTAGAGCACGGCGTTCCGGCCCGGGGTGTTCCAGCAGAGACCTTCCCGCGAGAGCCCGAGCTCGTTGGCCATGCTGAATCCGGCGAAGCTGCAGCCGAGGTAGTGGTGGTAGTCCTCCTCCGGGCCGAAGGCCAGGCGCCTGGTGTTGGAGTGGATGCCGTCGGCGCCGACGACCAGGTCGAAGGTGCGCCGCGTGCCGCTGTCGAAGGTCACGTCCACGCCGCCGTCGTGGTCGTGGAGGGTGGCGATGGAGTCGCTGAAGAGAAACTCGACGTCGTCGCGGACGGTGCCGTACAGGATGTAGGCGAGGTCCTGGCGTCGCACTTCGAGGTCGCGGCCTTCCACGCCGCCGGTCAGCGTCTCGGGCCTCATGGCGTGCACCGGCTTGCCGTCGGCGTGCAGGAAGGTGATCTTACGGGTGTCGACGTGGGCTTCGCGGAGCTGCGGCAGCACGCCCATGCGCCGGACCACGTCCAGCGCGGTGCCGCGGATGTCGATGGGGTAGCCGCCGCTGCGGATCGCGTCCGCCTTCTCCACGACGGTGACCTCGAAGCCGTGGCGATGAAGCCAGTAGGCCAGGGCGGGGCCCGCGATGCTGGCGCCGGAGACGAGAACTTTTCGCTTCATGCGTGCTCTCCTGTCGGTGCGTACCTTAGGTATCTTTGTTTGACGCGCGCAAAGCTCTTCGCGTGTCTGATCAATAGCACGACTATATACCTAACTTAGGTATGTATGTACAGCAGGGGAGTCGCCATGAACGAACAGGAGCAGGGGAGCGCCGGGCCTGACCTGCTGTCGGAGCTGCTGCCACGGCTGACGAATCTCGGTGCCATCCTCAACCGAGGCCACCTCATCGAGCACGCCCTCGAAGCCGCCGGTGTCCCCCTGGAGCGGCCGGCCATGTCGGTGCTCATCACGGTGCACCTGGCCGGCCGGTCGCTGCGGGTAGGCGAGATCGCCGCGCGGATGGAGGTCGTCGGCCCGCACGTCACGCGGCTGGTGAACGACCTGGAGAAGCGAGGGCTGGTCAACCGGGTCGCCGACCCGTTCGATCAGCGGTCGCGGCTGGTCGAGCTGACCGCCGAGGGCGCATCGGCGACCGAGCGATATCTACGCTTCATCATCGGCTGGTTCACCGGCGTCCTCGCCGACTGGCCCGAGCAGGACCGCCAAGATCTGGGCCGGCTCCTCGGACGTTTCGCC
This sequence comes from Nonomuraea glycinis, assembly GCF_035920485.1. Taxonomy (GTDB): domain Bacteria; phylum Actinomycetota; class Actinomycetes; order Streptosporangiales; family Streptosporangiaceae; genus Nonomuraea; species Nonomuraea glycinis. Next base: position 1,956,685 of record NZ_CP109166.1, on the reverse strand, counting down.
GACGACATCGCCGTCCATCTGGCGGCCCTCGCGGACTAGCCGGGCGGAGCCGAAGGGCCGCGCCACCGCAGCACGTCGCAAGGGTGGGCCGGTTCCCGTACCGGCTGGTGGTTGATCTTCCGGCGGAGAGCGGCCGAGCGGGTGTAGATGTCCCTGCGCACCCGGTTGATCTCACCCAGCGGCACGTGCTTCTCGCGGGTACGCCACGGGTTGATGGCGGTCGCGTCGGCGGCCTCCAGGTTGGTGGCGGCCGAGATGTCCTGCTGGGGGATGGACAGCCGGGCGACGGGGACGAACGGCGACTCCGACACCGGCCACTCGACGGAGGCGTTCTCGACCGGCATGCGCGTCAGGTCGGTGCACAGCTGCGCCTCCAGCACGAACTCGTGCGCCCGCTCGCCGGTCTCCGCCACCAGCGTGTCCCGGAACGGCTCGTCATCCTGGACCGTGTTCACCTCCCGGTGCACGACGGCCGCCGCGGTCGCCTCGGTGGGGCGTACGCGCAGCTTGGCGATGTAGTCGCCGTGCCGGAAGGCGCCCACGCTCCAGTAGGTGTAGAGGTAGAGGTTCTGGCGGCCGAGATCGAGGATCGACAGGAAGGAGAGCAGCTCGTCCCACAGCCAGTTCTCCAGCTCCGCCGTCCCGCCGCTGGTCAGCAGCTCCTGCAGGAAGTGGTTACGGAGCAGCGGCGTGCTCATGGCGTCGGGCAGGGTCTCGATCAGGCGCTGGATCGTGAGGTAGTCGTGGGCGGTGTTGGCGAAGAACGTCGGCGTGTTGAAGAACACCAGGTCCATCGTCTGCGCGTCGTCGTCCTCGTCGAGCGTGGAAGGCCCCCGTACACCGAAGAGCTTCAGGCCCAGCCCGCAGATCGGTCCCAGCAGGCGGTCGGCCCTGATGTGCGCCACGCCGTTCGAGTAGCGCACGACCGCGTCGTAGCCTCGGGGCCGGGCGAAGATGCCCTGGGCGTACGCGCGGGGCAGGTCGCCGAGGATCTCCAGCCGCGCGCGCACGATGCCGTGGGACTCCGCGTGGGCGCCGCGGATGGCCCGGCCGCCGCCTTCGGTGCGGGTCTTGCTGCGCATGATGGCCTCCATCTCGGCGACGAGGCGCTTCTCGGTCGCCTCGAAGTCGGGGGGCAGGCTGTCCACATACGCCGTCAGGGGAATGAATGACATCGGTACTCCTGCCATGGTCAGTTGATCGCCCGCAGGACGCGCTGCACGAAAGCCGGGTCCTGGAGCGCCTCGGCCTCGTCCATCAGGCTGATCAGCCGGACGACGGTACGCGCGACCTCCTGGTCACGGGAGGCGGCGAGGTGCACCTGGGCCATGAAGGCGCCGGCCTGACGTGACTCCTCGGTCTGCGTGCCCTCCATCTCCAGGTAGCGCATGTCGCCCCCGACCACCACGCTCCACGGGGCCTCGTTGATCCGCGCGGCCTGCTCGAAGAAGCGCGGGGCCAGTTTGGCCTCCCCGCTGCCCAGGCACTCGGCCAGCAGCGCCGCCTGCAGCGCCGAGACCGTCATGCCCTGGGCGTAGACGGGGTTGAAGCTGCAGATGCCGTCCCCGATGACGAGATAGCCCTCGGGGAAACGGCCGAGCAGCTCGTAGCGCCGCCGCTCGCTCGCCGGGAACCGGTAGGGGACGGCCTCGCCGATCGGCTCGGCGTCCCTGATCACCTCATGAATGTCGGGTACGGGCAGCGAGGCGGCGAAGCCCAGGAACCCCTCCAGGTCCAGGGGCGGCGTCTCGTCCAGGTAGCTGCGCAGGGTGACCAGCCAGCGGTCGTTCTCCTGCGCGATCATGACGCCCCCACGCCGGATGTCGTCGGTCTGGTTGATCACGACGGCCATGTCGCCGTTCACGTCCTGAGGACGGCGGCGGAAGTGGCGGGTGGCGTAGCGCAGCCCGACGCGTACCCGCTCCTGGGCCGGCGCCTCGTACCCGAGCTCCACGAGCCAGGCCGGCCCCCGCGCGGCCCGCCCCGTGGCGTCGATGACCAGATCGGCGTCGAGCGGCCGCTCCTTGCCGCCGAACCGGCTGGAGGTGACCCGCGCCCCGACCACCCGCTTGCCGGTCGAGTCGGAGATGAGCCCGGTGGCCTCGTGCTCCTCGAGCAACTCGACGCCGCTCAAGGCGCGAACCCGGTTGCGTACCAGGCCCTCCAGCAGCGCGCGGCTGCCCATCAGGGCCATCAGGCCGCTCGGCGCCTGCCGCAGGAGCAGCCCTTCGTTGTACCACCGGCCTTGGCCCTGGATGTCCGCGCGCAGCCCCCCGTGCGCGACCATCTCGTCGTCCAGGCCGGGGAACAACTCGGCCACCACCTCGATGCCCCGGGCCAGCAGCGAGTGCGCGTGCCGGCCATGGGTGACCCCGCGCCGGTCCGCGATGGTGAGCGGCAGCGGATCACGTTCGACGATCGTGACGGAGTCGAAGTGGGTCGTCAGGACGCGGGCCGCGAGCAGGCCGGCCATGCCGGCCCCCAGTACGACGGCATGACGCCGTCCCCCCGATGGTGAGTGCATTGATACTCCCCCTTGTGAATGGAATGTCCGGCGCAAAGCCTGCGGCCGGCCGCCGTTCACCCGACAGGTCATCGGCTGTCCACGTCTGCTCACTTCCGCCGGACCCGCCGTAAACTCCCGCTATGGGGCATGGGGATCATCAGGCCACCACGCCCCGGCTGGCCGGGCGGCTGCGGGCGGCGCGGGACCGGGCCTTCGCGGGGCGCGCGGGAGAGCTGGCGTTGTTCCGCGAGGCGCTGGCCGGGAGCTCCGGCAGCTGGGTGGTGTTCTACCTGCACGGCACCGGCGGCATGGGCAAGTCCGCGTTGCTGCGGCGCTTCGCCGACGAGGCGCGCGCCGCCGGGCGGCCGGTGGTGGAGGTGGACGGGCACACCGTGGCCCCGGTTCCGGACGTGTTCGAGGCGGCCGCCGCCACCGCGCTCACCGGCCGTGATCCGGTGCTGCTGATCGACGGGTTCGAGCACTGCCAGGGCCTGGAGGGCTGGCTGCGCGAGCGTTTTCTGCCCCGCCTGCCCGCCGAGGCCCACGTGGTCGTGGCCAGCCGCCGGCCGCCGGACCCGTCCTGGGCGTGCGACCCTGGCTGGGCCGGCGCACTGCGGGTGACGACCCTGCGCCCGCTGGATCTCGAGGACTCCGTCGAGCTGGTTCGCGCCCGGGGCATCCCGGCGGCGCTGCATCGGCCGCTCATCGACTACGCGGGCGGCCACCCGCTGGCGCTCTGCCTGGCCGCCGAGGTGGCCGCGCGCGAGGGGACCTGGACGGCGCCGTCCCATGACCTGATCGCCGCACTGCTGGGCAAGCTGGTCGGCGAACTGCCCTCCAGCGCGCACCGGCAGGCGTTGGAGGTGTGCGCGCACGCCCGCACCACCACACAGCAGCTGCTGCGCGCGGTGCTGCCCGGCGAGGACACGGACGCGCTGTTCGACTGGCTGCGCGCCCAGCCGTACCTCGAAACCGGGCAGGACGGCCTCTACCCGCACGATCTGCTCCGCGAGGCGCTGGACGCCGACCTTCGCTGGCGCGACCGTGAGGGGTACGAAATCATGCACCACCGCATGCGCGCGCACCTGCTGAGCCAGGTGCCGGCAGCGTCGAGCCGGACCCTGCTGCCGGCCGTGGAGGCCGTCAAATACCTGCACCGCGGCGGTGACGTCACCCGCGAGTTCTTCACCTTCGCCACGGACGGCTCGGTGTCTGAGGACACCGTCCGCCCCGGGGACCGGCCCCATCTCCTGGAGCTGGCGGCCAAGGCCGAGGGTGAGGAGTCCGCGGCCCTGGTGGACTTCTGGCTCGGCCGCAGGCCCGAGGCCTTCCGCGTGCACCGGCGCTCCGACTCCGGCCGGCCTGAGGCGTTCCTGGCCTGGCTGCGGTTCACCACGCCCGACGAGGCCGAGCTGGCGGCGGACCCGGTGGTCGCGGCCGCCTGGCAGCACTGCCGGACGGCCGGGCCGTTACGTGGCGAAGAGCACCTGGCCGTCTCCCGTTTCATGATCGACCCGTCGGCGTACCAGCGGCCGTCCGGCATCATGGACCTGATGCTGCACCGGGCGGTCGCGGAGTTCCTGCTCCAGGATCGGCTCGCCTGGACCTACATCACGTGGACGCGCCCCGAGTTCTGGGGGCGGCTGATGACATACTCCGACCACCATCCCGTCCCCGGCAGCCCTGCCGTCGGCGGTCTCCGCCACACTCTGTACGCGCACGACTGGCGGGCCATGCCGCTGGCCGACTGGCTCGCCTTCACGGGCGCCGAGGAGATCTTCGGCCCACGGGAGAAGCAGCCGGCCGCGCCGCGCCGTCCGGTGTACGAGGTGCTGTCCAGGGCCGAGTTCGACACCGAGGTGCGAGACGCGCTGCGCGTCATCCGCCGCCCTGACGCCCTGGCGGCGAGCCGCCTCACCCGCGCCAGGCTCATCGCCCGATCCGACGCCGGTCAGGCCGCCGAGGCGCTGCACGAGCTCCTGACGGACGCCGTCGACGCCCTGCGCGAGGATCCCCGCCAGGCGGACCTCCACCGGGTCGTCGCGGTCACGTTCTTCCACAGGGTGCCGACGCAGGAGGCCGCGGCGGCTCAGCTCGGTCTGGCCTTCAGCACCTACCGCAGGCGGCTGCGCCGCGCCCTGGAGCACATCACCGATCAGCTGTGGTCCCTGGAGACGGGCTGAGCCGGGCCGCGGTCAGCGGGACCGGTCGTCCTCCGATGCCGAGGGCAGGTGCTTCAGCTCATCGAGCTGGTCGGGGACCTCGACCAGCCTCTTGAGCTCCGCCTGGCATGCCGTGCACGTGTCGAGGTGGCGTTCGAACGCTTCGTTCTCGTCCTCATCGAGGACACCGAGAACGTAGGCGGCCACCTCCTCGTGCATTACCCGGCTACCCCCTTGTCCCGCAGCACCTCGCGCAGCGCCCGGATGCCGTAGTAGAGCCGGGACTTCACCGTGCCCGGCGGAATCCCCAGTATTTCCGCCGCTTCACTTATCGTACGGTCCCGAAGGTAGGTCTGCTCGATGACTTCGCGGTGTTCTTCGGTGAGGCTGCGCAGCGCGTCGGCGACCACGATCGCCGACAGGGATCGCTCGGCTCCGTCCGGGACGGCCAGCACGTCGATCTCGGGCGCCTCGACCTCCATCGGCCGTACGCTCCTGCGCCGGCGCCCGTCGATCACGATGCGGCGGGCCACGGTCAGCAGCCATGCCCAGATGAGGCCGGGCTCCCACTGCAGTCTCGCGGAGTTGCGCCAGGCCCTGACGAGCGTCTCCTGTACGACGTCTTCGGCCCATTGGAGATCGTTGCCGGTCGACCTGCGTATATGGCGCAGCAGAGGGCCGCCGAACTCCCGGTAGAGCTCCGCGATGCGGTGCTCCGCCTCGGCGTCAGCACTCTCGAACGTGCGGTCCAGGTGAAGTAGCACGGGGCATATCTTTACACCTTCGTTATCCGTCCGGTAGGCACTCCGATAACTCCGGTCATTTCTGACTATTCAGACTATGGCGGGAACCGTTCCGGTCTGCTTCGCGTCTAATAGGGTTTTCGGACATATAGTATTGAACCACCCAATCATACGGAAAGATCGCTACTTCCGGGCAATGCCTCGGGCTGGACGCCGGGCCGGTGAGGAATAGCTCTGGCGTCGGAGCCGGGCGGTATAGGAAGATTGCCGGAATTGGCGAAGCCAGTCGCAGGGGGATGTCCCGATGCGAGGCAGTGGCGGTGAGCGTGGCCTTCAACGTGTCGGCCGCCGGCTCAGGAAGGCGGCAAAGATCGGCGCACGGGTGTTGAGGCCGCCATGATGGACAGGCGATATGAGGCCGATGCGCTTCCGTGATAGGGACCGCGGCGAGAATGCCGTCGAATAGATACGTCGCGTGGCCGTACACGTGCTCTGAGGAGTTGCACCTCCAGCAGGGGGAGGCGCGAAGGTGGGGGCATGGACGGCGAGACGCTTTATTCGATCGGTGACCTGGCGCGGCGGACCGGGCTGACGGTCAAGGCCATCAGGTTCTACGCCGATTGCGGTCTCGTGCCGCCGACCACCCGTAACCCCGCCGGCCATCGCCTCTACGGCATCGACGCCGTCGCCCGCCTCGATCACGTGCGAACACTGCGCGATCTGGGTCTGGACCTGCCCACCGTCCGCAAGGTCGTGGACCGGGAGATCTCGCTCGCCGAGGTCGCCGCGGCGCACGCCGAGGCGCTGGCGGTGCAGATCCGGACGCTGCGGCTGCGGCGGGCGGTGCTGACGGCGGTGGCCAGGCGCGGGTCCACCCCTGAGGAGATGGATCTCATGCACAAGCTGGCCAAGCTGTCGGAGGACGAACGCGGGCGGCTGATCGCCGACTTCCTCGACGCCGCCTTCGGCGACCTGGGGGCGTTCGCCGGGGCCAGGCGTTCGATGACCCCCGAACTGCCCGACAACCCCGAGCCTGAGCAGGTGGAGGCCTGGGTGGAGCTGGCCGAGCTGGCCCAGGACCCGGACTTCCGCGCCGCCATGCGGCGGATCGCCGAGCAGCATGCCGAGAGCGCGGGCCCCGGGCCGCGCCGCGACTTCGCCGCGGTGGTGCGTGACCGGGTCGGACCGGCTCTGGCGGCCGGCGTCGACCCGGTCTCACCTCAGGCGGACGCGGTCGTCGCGGCGGTCACGGAGGAGTACGCGCGCCTGTCCGGCCGCCCCGACGACGCCGATCTCCGCCGCCGGCTGCTGACCCGGGTGAAGACGGCGAACGATCCTCGCAGGGAGGCCTATCTCGAGCGGTTGGCCGTCATCAACGGCTGGATCGCCCCCGAAAGTCTGGCCCCGGTCTTCACCTGGTTCACCGAGGCCGCCGAGCCTCGGCCCGCCTCGGCCGCCTGAGGGAGACCAGGGTGATGGCGAAACCACCGGCGGGCGAAGCTGCTAGCGGGTCTCGGCGCGCCTCGGCTGCCGGAGGACGACCAGGGTGACGGTGAAGGCGGCCACGAGCAGGGCGGCGGCGATGGTGAAGGCCAGGCGGTAGCCGCCGGTCAGCGCCGCCGCCTCGCCGCTGCCCGCGGCGAGCAGCCCCTCGGTGCGCGAAGCCGCCAACGTGGACAGTACGGCGACGCCGAGCGCCATGCCGATCTGCTGGGTGGTGTTGAACAATCCGGACGCGAGCCCGGCGTCGTCCGCCTTGGCGCCGGACATGCCGAGCGCCGTCATCGCCGGGAGCACCAGCCCGCCACCCGCGATGAGCAGCATCACCGGCAGCAGATCGGTGACGTAGTCGGCGTGCACCGGGACGCGGGTGAGCCAGCCCATCGCCCCCATCAGCAGCAGCAGGCCCGCCAGCAGGACGGCCCGCTCGCCGAAGCGGGTGTTGAGGCGGGCCGAGACGAACAGGGACACGCCGCCGATGGACACCGCCGCGGGCAGCATCGCCACGCCGGTCGCGAGCGCGCCGTACCCGAGGACCTTCTGCATGTAGAGGGCGACGATGATCTGGAAGGCGAACATGGCCGACAGCGTCAGCATCTGGACCACGTTGGCGCCCGAGACGTTGCGCGAGCGAAGGATCCGCAGCGGCATCAGCGGTGTCCTGGCCCGCGCCTGGCGGACGAAGAAGGCGGCCAGCAGGGCCACTGACACGGCCCCGAGGCCGAGCGTGTGCCCGGCGAGCCAGCCGTACTCCTCGATCTTGACGACCGTGTAGATGCCTGCCATCAGCCCGCCGGTGACGAGCACCGCGCCGAGCGCGTCGGCGCCGGCGGCGAGCCCGGCCCCGCGCTCGTCCGGCAGCGCCCGGACGGCCAGCGCGATGGTGGCCAGCCCGATCGGCAGGTTGATGAAGAAGATCCAGTGCCAGCTGAGCAGGTCGGTGAGCACCCCGCCGAGCACCTGGCCGATGGAGGCCCCGGCGGCCCCGGTGAAGCTGAACACGCCGATCGCCTTCGCGCGCTCCGCGGGGCCGGTGAACAACGTCACCAGGATGCCCAGCACGACGGCGGAGGCCATGGCGCTGCCGACGCCCTGGACGAACCTGGCGAAGATCAGCATGCCGGGCCCGGTGGCGAACCCGGCCAGCAGGGAGGCCGCGGTGAAGACCGCGTTCCCGGCCAGGAACATGACCTTGCGGCCGATGAGGTCGCCCAGCCGGCCGGCCAGGAGCAGCAGCCCGCCGAAGGCGATCAGGTAGGCGTTGACGGTCCAGCTCAGCCCGGCGGGCGAGAAGCCCAGATCCTGCTGGATGGCCGGCATCGCCACGGTCACGATGCTGCCGTCCAGGATCGTCATCAGCATCGCGGCCGACAGCACGACGAGCGCGAGCCGGCGGGAGTCGGCTCGCGGCGGGGATGGTGCGGTGTACGACATGGTCGTCTCCTGTTCAAAGAGGAACAGAAGAGACCGTAACAGATAGTTTTGTTACAGACGATCCCCGGCGGATCTATTTCGTACGATGCCGCGACCGGCGCGCCGACTGCGGGGCCTCCACGGGAGTGGCCAGATGTCCCGTGACGAGCCGGTTCATGGCCCGGACGAGCACCTCGGCCTCGTCGTCGGGCAGCGCGGCCAGCGCGGCCCGGTGCACGCCGTCGACGATCTCCTGGCTCTGCCTCGCCGCCTCGGCGCCCTTCTCGGTGACGGCGATGATGCGGGCCCGCCGATCCGTGCTGGACGGGCGGCGCTCGGCGAGCCCCGCCTTCTCCAGGGCGTCGACCGTGACCACCATCGTCGTCTTGTCCATGTCACCGATCTCGGCGAGCTGGATCTGGGTGCGCTCGGCCTCCAGGGCGTGCACCAGCACGCAGTGCATGCGTGCCGTCAGGCCGATCTCGGCGAGCGCCGCCGCCATCCGGGTTCGCAGGACGTGGCCGGCGTGGTCCAGCAGGAACGACAGGTCCGGCTCTGTGCGGGCTGGTGCCATGGCGGTCATGCCCTCAGCCTAGCAACTAGGTCCGTTCTGGATTATCCACCGCATCCGTGCAGCTCGGAAGGGACGCCGCCCGGAGCGTCCCTTCGAGGGTTACTTCGACAGGTAGAGCGTCTTCCAGGTGCCCGCGTACAGGCAGTTGAGCGACGGCTTGGCCGCCCTGCCCTCGGCGCAGACCTTGAGCTCCACCTGGTAGACGTCGGGATGGGTGAACGAGTACGACTTGGCCGTGCGGTAGGAGCAGTCCCTGATGCTGCGGTGCTTGTGGGGCAGGTTGTTGCCGTTGGCCTTGTAGGTGATCCGGAAGACCGCCCAGCCACAGGTCGACCTGTCGCGGGTCCAGTCGTACAGCTTGCCGGTGATCTTCACGGTGTCGGCGGTCGGGAGGTCGCCGTGGTCCTCGCCCACGGCGACCAGGGAGCCCACCGTCTTGGCCCGCTTGCCGGGGGCGTAGTAGGGGCCCCACACGCGGGCCGTCTCACTGGCGGAGACCGTGTCGGACGGAGTGGTCGCGGCCTGGGCGGCGGCGGGGGCGATCGAGACGAGGGCGGCGACGGTGGCGAGGACGGCGAGGGGGCGGGTGATCGGCATTGAAGCGGTCCTTTCCTGCGGAGATGCCCGTACTGTCGGATGGACCGCTTTCATCCTCCTTTCCAGCCGGTGTCACGCCGCCTTGCAACGCCTGATCAGGGCTTGCTGTCGGTCCAGCCGGCCTCCAGCACGGCCGTCGAGTTCCAGACGGTGCCCGGCTCGAAGGCGGCCTGGTAGCCGCCGGGCTTCACCACGACGCTCTCGTTGGCCAGCGCCCGTCCGGTCGCCTGGTCGAAGATCAGCCGGTTCTCCAGGACGCCGTCGTACTTCTTGGCCGGCGCCTTCTTCTTGACCTTCTGCTTGATCGCGACCGCCGTGCCCTGCCGTCCTTCGGCGTCGGTGACGTTCTCGATGACCTCGACCGTGTCGAGGTCGGCGAGCATCCGGAAGGCGGCGCCGCGCACCTGCGGCGTGACCGGCATGTCGGTGATCAGCCCCGCGCTCACCGTGAACAGCCAGATGTCCGCCGACATCGGGTCACTCGAGGATTCGGTGCTGTGGCCGCCGTAGGAGCGCAGCAGCCACGCCTTGAGCTCGCCCGGGTCGGAGGGCAGGCCACGCAGGTCCTTCATGGTCACGTTGCGGCCCAGCCAGAACACCTTGTCCCCGTCGGTGAGCGGCGCGTGGCCGGTCTCGGCGGGGCGAGGGGAGGTGGACAGCGTTATCTCGTCCGACTTGGCCGGTATCTCGACCGCGATCTCGGTCGGGGATCCGGCCTGCCGCCACGCCGCCTCGTCCGCTTCCGTCGCGGGTCGCGCGTCCAGCGTCTGGGTGCTGCTCCACTGGTCGGTGCCGGTGGCCCTGGGCGTCCAGCCCTCGATACGCGATCGGTCCCAGACCAGGTAGCCGCCGTGTACGGCCTTGTACAGCGTGCGGCTCACCGACGCCGTGTGCCAGTAGGCGGCGGTTCGGTTCGGCTGGCGATCGGCGTTCTCGGCGGCGGCCAGCAGGACCTCCCTTGCCGACAGCGTCACCTTCGGCGCCGCCGTGGACGGCGTGGACGGGGTGGCTGTGGACCGGGTGGGTGCGGGCAGCGTCACGTCGGGTGCGGGCGGGGTGCTGCCGCCGGTGCCCGTCACGACGACGGCCGCCGCCGCCACGGCCACGGCGCCGGCCAGGCTGACGCCCCACACCGGCCGGGTCCTGCGCCTCGCGCTGCGCCTCGCGCGCGCCTGCCGGGGCTGCGACATGGCGTAGGAGAGCTCCGCCGCCCTGGTGCGCTCGTCCACCGGCACCTCACCCAGGTGGGCGGGCCGGGCGGCCCGCAGCTCGTCGATGGGGTTCATGACCACTCCTCCTTGAGGTTGCGCACGTGGGGACGGGCCGGCGGGGGCGTTTCCATCGCCTGTCCGAGCCGTTCGCGGGGACGGGGTGGCGGGGGCGTTTCCATCGCCTGTCCGAGCCGTTTGCGGGCCCGATGCAGCCGCACGCGGAAGGCGGCCGACGAACAGCCGACGACCCGGGCGGCGTCCCTCGGGGTCAACCCCTGCCACGCCACCAGGACGAGGATCTCCCGGTCGTCCTCCGGCAGCTCGGCCAGCGCGCGCAGCACGCCCATCCGCTCGGTGACCTCGTCGGCCACATCGCCCTCGGTCCAGGCGCGCAGCTCCGCCCCGAGCGCCTCCCGCCGCGCCTGCGCCCGGACGTTGTCACGCAGCACGTTGCGCGCGACCCCGAGCAGCCACGGCAGGGCCGGCTCCGGTACGTCCTCCAGCCGCCGCCAGGCGATGGCGAAGGTCTCACTCACCACTTCGTCCGCCACCTGCCGGCCCGCACGACTGACCACGTACGCCCACACACGTTGCCGGCACTCGTCGTACATGCCGGTGAACCGGTGCTCATCATCCGTCACCGCCCCGCCCCTTCGTCCCGGATGCGCTCTTCTGACACCAGGTAGTGGTCCGAGACATCCCGTTGTTACGCGGAAGACGGCTTTCGTCCGGCTCCCGCCTCGATCCGGCGATCAAGGCGGGTCCCGATGGTAGGCCCAGCACTACCCCCGCAGGGCGTGGCGGTCGGCCTTGAGCGGGTGGCTGAGCCGTACGGTGATGAACTCGTTGTTGTCGGCCTTGCCGGGCGTGCGGCCGGAGGAGAACGGGAAGTTGTTGTCGTTGGCGATGATCAGCGTGCGGTCGTCGAGGAGGGCCACGTCCTCGATCGTCTCGAACGGGAAGCGGAAGGTCTCGCCGAAGCCGCCGAGGCCCTGGGGATTGGCCACGTCGAGCAGGTCGGCCACGAGCGTCTTGTCCAGCGCCCCGTCGCGGTCGCGGTCCCGGGTGTCGGCGAGGTAGACCCGCTTGACCTGGGCCGCGTCGCCCTGGGCGCCGTCCCGCTCGATGATCAGGAAGCGGTGCCGGTCGACGGCGATGGCGTCGCCGATGGCGTGGTTCGCGGCGTCCAGCTTGTAGGCCCAGCGCTTGTTCGTGTAACGCTTCTTCCGCACGTCGAACTCGTACATTCGCAGCGTGCCCGCCGGGTCGCCGCTGACGGTGCCTTCGAGCAGCGGGTGGAGGCGCTTGCCGTCGACCGACTCGGCCATACCCTCGAAGCCCTTGCTGCGGCCCAGATTGGGCTGGGCGCCGTTGAGGAACGGGTTCTCCGGAGCCTGTACGCCGGGCAGCGGCACGGGTGCGTCGAGCAGCTTGCCCGAGGAGGAGAAGTGCAGCACGAACGGGCCGAACTCGTCGCCGATCCAGTAGGTGCCGTCGGCGGCGCGGACGATCGACTCCACGTCGAAGTCGGCGCCGGTGAGCTTGCGGTCCTCGCGGGTCAGCGGGAAGGTGATGCGGCGGTCGGGGTCGCTCAGGTCGAACCCGCCGAGCACCTTCACCGCGCCGGTACGCAGGTCGGGCCGGACCTGGTGCACCCGGAGCAGGAAGTCGGCGCTGTTGGCCTTGGCGCCGAAGCCGTTGTCGGACAGCATGTCGTAGACGCCGCCGCCCCGGCGCACGATGCCGCTGAACCCCTGCACGGGCTGCCCGGCGAAGGGCGGGGTGAGCCCGTTGACCGGCGCGGTGCCGAGGGCGGCGCCGGACGCCTCGCTGCCGGGGACGAAGGTCTCGGCGGGGAGGGTGGCGAACCCGGTCAGGGTGGCCCTGCCGAACTCGCGGGGCTCGGGGGTGGCCGCGGCGGGGGCGGCGAGGCCGCTGACCAGCGCGGCAGCGCCGAGGGCGATCAGTGCACGTCTCATGCGCGGCACGCTAACCAGATCGGATTAATCGCCACAAAACACCAGGCATCTCCCCGAGGAACATCCCCACGAGGCATGATCACTAGGAAGGAACGAGAGGAGCAACGCCGGTGCCCACCCCCCTCGCCATACTCCGCGCGGACCCTCGGACGGCTGCCTGGCTGGCCGCCCTGGAGGCTGACGGCCCCCCGGACGTCGAGATCGTCCTGCCGACCCTCGAGACCCTGCTGGACCTCGCCGTGCCCCACGAGGATGTCAACCCGCTCCTGGCGCTGGCCGGGGACCTGCGGGCCGACCCCGAGCTCTGGTGGCTGCTGCGGCGCTGCGTCCAGCGGCTGGTGCGCGGCATCGGGGCCATCGACGACCCCTTCGAGCTGCCCTTACTGCCGGACGAACTGGGCGCGCTGGGCCGTTACTTCCACGCCTACGTCTTCATCGCGGCGCTGCCGTACGTGCGGGCTTATCACCGCGAACGGGACATCTCCGCCGAGGTCTCCCGGCGCACCCTCGCCGACCTCGGCCGCAACCTCGCCGTGCACCGCAGGCGGCACGGCGTCGGCGGCGTCCTCCATACCGGCTGGCTCAAGCTGCACTTCCGTGGCGAGGTCTACCAGTTGGGCCGGTTGCAGTTCCAGCGGGTGACCCTCGGCTCGCGCATGGGGGCGGCGGCGTCCCTCGGTCCAGGAGCCCCCGCCCTCAGCCTGCACATCCCGGACTTCTCCGGCCCGTTGACGCCCGCCGCCTGCGACGACTCGCTGGCCCGAGCCCGCGCGTTCTTCCCTCGCCACTTCCCCGAGGAGCCGTACACCGTCGCCATCTGCCATTCCTGGCTGCTCGACCCGCAACTGGCCGATCACCTGCCGGACAGCTCGAACATCGTCGGCTTCCAGCGCCGCTTCCGCCCCGGCTACCGGGACGAGCACGCCAGCGACGGGCCGATCGAGTTCGTCTTCGGCGATCCCGCCCTGCCGGTGGACGCGCTGACCCCCCGGACCACGCTGGAACACGCGATCGTCGACCACCTGCGAGCCGGCGGCCACTGGCACACCGGCAACGGCTGGTTCCCGCTCTGACGGTAAGCGGCCCCGCGCGGCCGGCCGCCAGGGGTTGGTTCCGCCTTTACGGTCACCGGCCCCGCGCGGCCAGTCGCCGTCCGACGCGCTGCGCCGGAACCTCGACCAGCCGGTACGTCACCGCCGCGCACCCCAGCAGCACCGCGAGCGTCACCACACCCAAGCCCACCCGGTACGGCCAGGCGACCGACGCCGGATCGGCGAGCAGCCCGTCGACGATCTCCAGCAGGATCGGGTGGATCAGGTAGACCGAGTAGCTGACCATCCCGAGCCACGCCCACCCGGCCGGCACCCGGCGCTCGGCCAGCAGCATCCCGGCCGCGAAGGTCGCCCAGGCGGCCACCACCGTGATCACCCAGGCCCAGGGGAAGCTCTGGCCGTGCCAGATCCCCGCGCCGACGGCCGCCACCGGCACACTCCCGGCCAGGGCGAACGCCCGCGGCCCGCCGAGCCCGCCCGACCTGGCCCGGTAGAGCGCCGTACCGGCGAACATGGTGGCCAGGATGACCAGGCTCTGCCAGGCGGGGAGCCGCCCGTTCAAGGCGATCAGCCCCAGCGGGACCACCCCCAGCACCACCGCCCCCGCCCGCCGCAGGACAGGGCGCGAGCTCAGCACCCCCGCCAGCCCGCAGCCCACCAGCGCGATCACCGCCAGGACGGTCACCAGCGTGGCGTCCGCGCCCCGCGACAGCAGCGCCGAGGGCAGCACCCCGCCCGCCGCCACGGCCACCACCCCGAACCCACAGGCGATCTCCGCGCTGCGCAACTGCGCCCTGACCAGGTAGAGCGCCGTGACCAGCAGGTAGAAGGCCATCTCGTACGAGAGCGTCCACAGCACGTTGACCAGGTTGGGCACGTTCAGGAGATCCTGGAGCATCGTGAGGTGCCCGAGGATCGCCGAGGCGGGCCGGTCCGTCAGCAGCCGGTGCAGCGGGTCGAAGCCGGTGAGCCCCAGCAGCAGGGCGGCGGCCACCACCACGGCCCACAGCGGGTAGAGCCGGAACGCGCGGCCGATCCAGAAGCCGGACACGCTGCCGCGACGTTCCAGCGAGGCCGGGATGACGTAGCCGCTGACGAGGAAGAACACCATGACGCCGTACATCCCGGCGTCGAACCAGGGGCCGGTGACTCCGCGCAGCTCCGGGTAGAGCGGGTCGAGCGCGTGCTCGTACACCACCACAAGGGCGGCCAGGCCGCGTAACCCGTCCAGCCAGCCCAGCCGGCTCCGGGGGCGCGCGTCGGAAATGACCCTACTTGTCATGGCCGAACGACCTTATCTTAGTTGACATCGACTATTTGAAGTCGGATAGTTGGTCATGACTAAGAGGAGTGGGTTCGGTGAAGAAGCGGAAGGTGGCCAACCCGCTGGCCCTGGCGGTGCTGGCCTGGCTGATGAGAGAGCCGACGCACCCGTACGAGCTGGGCAGGCGGCTGCAGGAGAGCGGCCAGGACCGCAACATCAAGTACAACCGCGGCTCGCTCTACATGGTCGTCGAGCAGCTGCGCAAGGCCGGGTTCATCGCCGAGCAGGCCACCGTGCGCGACACCCAGCGGCCCGAGCGCACCCTCTACGCGCTCACCGATGAGGGCCGCGCCGAGTTCTACGACTGGATGCGGGAGCTGGTCAGCGAGCCGCAGCACGAATATCCCCGGTTCGGGGTGGCGCTGTCGCTGCTGAGCGTGCTCTCGCCCGAGGAGTCCGCCGAGCTGCTGCGGCAGCGGTCGCGGGCCCTGGACGGCGAGATCGGCCAGATCCGTGACCTGGTGCGCGGCGCGACCGAGCAGGGAGTGGGCTGGGTGTTCCTGATCGAGGAGGACTACCGGCTGGCCCTGCTGGAGGCCGAGCGCCGCTTCGTCGCGGGGCTGGTCGAGTCACTGGAGCAACCGGACTATGTCCGGACTTGGCAGGAGTTCTTCGCCCGAGAGGAGAGACCATGACGATCGCGACCGAGACCGGTCACGTGACCTCCGCCGACGGCACCGTCATCGGCTACCACCGGCTCGGCGCCGGCCCGGCCGTGGTGGTGCTGCACGGCCAGATGGAGTCCGCGCACAGCCACCGGCAACTGGCCGAGGCCCTGGCCGGCACCCACACGGTCTATCTGCCCGACCGTCGGGGCCGTGGGCTGAGCGGCCCCTATGGCGCGGGACACGGCGTCGAGCGCGAGGTCGAAGACCTGGCCGCGGTCCTGACGGCGGCGCATGCCCACTGGGTCTTCGGGGTCAGCGTCGGCGCCCTCGTCGCGCTCCGCGCCGCGACCACGCTGCCGGCCGTCCGCAAGGTGGCCGTGTACGAGCCGCCGCTGTTCGCCGACGGCCCCGCGCCCACCGACTGGGTGGCCCGCTACGAGCGGGAGATGGCCGCGGGCAGGGTCGCGGCGGCGCTCGTCACCGCCATGCGGGCGGCGCGGATGGGGCCGTCGATCTTCCGGGCCATGCCACGGCCGCTGCTGGAGCTCCTGACCGGCCGGATGCTGGCGGCGCAGGACGGCAAGGCCGGGCCGGGCGACGTCACCATGCGGATGCTCGCGCCGACCCTGCGCCAGGAGGCGGCCCTGGTCGCCGAGCTGGCGCAGAGCCAGCGGAACGTGCCCGCGGACACCCTCCTGCTCGGCGGCGGCCGGAGCCCCGCCTACCTGAAGGCCGCGCTCGACGCCCTGGAGCGGGCCATACCGAAGGCCAGGCGGGTCGAGTTCGCGGGCCTGGACCACGGCGGCTCCGGCAACACCGACCTGGGCGGCAGGCCGGAGCGGGTGGCGGACGAACTACGCCACTTCTTCACCTGACAAACCAGGCACACACCATCCCGAACGTCGGCGCTTGGCGAAGGTCGGCGCCGTCGCGCTCATCGGTGCGGGGCGGATCGGCGCGGGTCCCGCACCGATCACTGATCTCCGCGGCGGCCTCGGCTCACATGTTGATCATGTGACCGGCCAGGCCGTGGATCGCCTCCTTGACCGCCTCGCCGAGGGTCGGGTGGGCGTGCACGTTACGGCCGAGCTCGTGCACCGTGAGGTCCCACTGCTGGGCCAGCGTCAGCTCGGGCAGCAGCTCGGTGACCTCGGGCCCGATCAGGTGGGCGCCGAGCAGCTCGCCGTGCTCGCCGTCGCTGAGGATCTTGACGAAGCCGGTCGGGTCGCCCAGGCCGTGCGCCTTGCCGTTGGCGGTGAACGGGAACTTCATCACCTTGACGTCATAGCCCAGGTCGCGGGCCTGCGCCTCGGTGTGCCCGAAGCTGGCCACCTGCGGCTGGCAGTAGGTGGCGCGCGGGATCATGACGTAGTCGAGCTCCATGGTCTCGGCCCCCGCGATGGTCTCCGCGGCGATGACGCCCATCGCCTCCGCGGCGTGGGCCAGCATGAGCTTGGCGGTGACGTCGCCGATCGCGAAGATGTGCGGCACGTTGGTGCGCAGCCGGCCGTCGACCGCGATGGCGCCCCGGTCGGTGAGGGCGACGCCGGTCTTCTCCAGGCCGTAGCCGTCGACCCGCGGCTGGAAGCCGATCGCCTGCATGACCTTGTCGGCCTCGAGCACCTGCTGCTGCCCGTCACGGGAGACGGTCACCTTGACCGAGGAGCCGGTGTCCTCGATGTTCTCGACGCGGGTGGAGGTGAGCACCTCGATGCCGAGCCGCTTGTAGCGCTTGGCCAGCTCGGTGGAGACCTCCACGTCCTCCAGGGGCACGACCCGGTCGAGGAACTCCACGATCGTCACCTTGACGCCGTAGTTGTGCAGCACGTACGCGAACTCCACGCCGATCGCGCCCGCGCCCGCGATGATGATGCTCTCCGGCAGCTCCTCGGCGAGGATCTGCTCTTCGTACGTCACCACCCGCTCCGACAGCGACGTGCCGGGGATCAGCCTGGTGGTGGCGCCGGTGGCGATGATGCAGTTGTCGAAGGTGATCGTCTCGTCGTTCACCTGCAGCGTGTTGGCGTCAAGGAAGGTGCCGCGGCCGTCGTACTCCTTGATGGAGTTCTTCTTCATCAGGTAGTGGATGCCCTTGACCCGGCCGTCCGCCACCTTGCGGCTGCGCGAGAACGCCGCGCCGTAGTCGAAGGTGACCTCGCCGCTGATGCCGAAGGTCTTGGCCTCGTGGTTGAAGATGTGGGCCAGCTCGGCGTTGCGCAGGAGCGCCTTGGACGGGATGCAGCCCACGTTCAGGCAGACGCCACCCCAGTATTTCTCCTCGATGACCGCTGCGCGCAGGCCGAGCTGGGCGGCGCGAACCGCTGCCGTGTATCCCCCCGGCCCCGCGCCGAGAACGACGACGTCATAGTGAGTGCTCATGAGTCGGACCATATCGCTCGCCCAGGTGCGCGCTTGACCCTCACCCCTGTGGCTAGACCTCCACGTTGTACGGCAAGTGCAGCTCGTCCGCCGGAACTCCGCGAATGCCCCAGTTCGTCCTAGGCATCTCGATGATCGTGATCTCCACGTCGGCCGCGGGGTAGGGCAGAGTCTCGTAGATCGTCCGGATCAGGGTGCGTTTGGCGTGGTCGCTGCGGCCGGTGAAACAGAGCACCTCGATGATCAGATAGCCCTCGCCGCGCTGCGGGCAGATGAGATCGTCGGCGTCCAGCAGGAGGAAGCGGTGGAACCTCTTGTCCTCCGGCAACTCCCAGGCGCTGACCAGGCACGAGTGCAGCAGATCCGACACCTCTCGCTGCCGCCCCGCCCACACGTCCCGGCGCCCGTAGACCTTCAACTGAGCCATGTCGGTCACTATAGACAGGTGATTCGCCTACTGCTCGCCGACGACGAAGCCATGATCCGCGCCGGCATCCGGGCCATCCTGGCCTCGGACCCGGAGCTCGACGTGGTCGCCGAGGCCGCCGACGGGCGGGAGGCGGTCGACCTGGCCATCAGCCACCACCCCGACGTGGCGCTGCTGGACATCCGGATGCCGCGGCTCGACGGGCTCGCGGCGGCGGCCGAGATCGGCCGGGCCGCGCCGGAGGTGGCCGTGGTGATGCTGACCACATTCGGCGAGGACGACTACATCGCCAAGGCGCTCGACGTGGGGGCGAGCGGATTCCTGCTCAAGTCCGGCGACCCGCGCGAGCTCATCGCCGGGGTGCACGCCGTCGCGGACGGCGCCGCCTACCTGTCGCCCAAGGTCGCCCGGCGCGTCATCACCCAGTTCGCCGGCGGGCGCATGGCACGCGGCGCCGCCGCCCGCGACCGCATCGGGGGCCTCACCGAACGCGAGCGGGAAGTGCTCGCCCTCGTCGGCGCCGGACTGTCCAACGCGGAGATCGCCCGGCGGCTGCACATCGTGGAAGGCACCGTGAAGGCGTACGTGAGCACCATCCTCACCCGGCTCGACGTGCGCAACCGCGTCCAGGCCGCGATCGTCGCGCACGAAGCCGGATTGGTAGCCTGACCTGTGATGTATCGCCTCCTGTTCACCTGGGTCCTGCGCCGCCTCGACGCCGAGACCGTGCACCACCGGACCGTCAGGGCCCTCGCGCTGCTCGCCAGGCTGCCCCTGCTCAAGCGACTTCTGCACCGGGTGCTCGCACCGCACGATCCCATCCTGCGGGTGAGCGCCTTCGGGGTGCACTTCCCCGGCCCGCTCGGCCTGGCCGCCGGATTCGACAAGGACGCCGCCTGCGCCGAGGGGATCGCCGCGCTGGGCTTCTCGCACGTCGAGGTCGGCACCATCACCGCGCACGCGCAGCCGGGCAACCCCCGCCCCCGGCTGTTCCGGCTGGTGCCGGAGCGGGCGGTCGTCAACCGGATGGGGTTCAACAACGCCGGGGCCACGGCCGCCGCCCGCAGGCTGCGCCGCACCCGCGGGGTGCCGGTCGTGGTGGGCGTCAACATCGGCAAGACCAAGGTGGTGCCCGAATCCGAGGCGGCCGCCGACTACGTGGCCAGCGCCAGGAAGCTCGCGCCGCTGGCCGACTATCTGGTGGTCAACGTCAGCTCGCCCAACACGCCCGGCCTGCGCGACCTGCAGGCCGTCTCGCTGCTGCGCCCGCTGCTGACGGCGGTCAAGGAGGTCGCCGACGGCACCCCCCGCCGCACCCCGCTGCTCGTCAAGATCGCTCCGGACCTGGCGGACGAGGACGTCGACGCCGTCGCCGCCCTGGCCCTGGAGCTCGGGCTCGACGGGATCATCGCCACCAACACCACGATCAAGCACAGCGGCGAGACGGGCGGCCTGTCGGGCCGACCGCTCAAGGCCCGCTCCC
The DNA here is from genome assembly GCF_035920485.1 of Nonomuraea glycinis. Lineage (GTDB taxonomy): Bacteria > Actinomycetota > Actinomycetes > Streptosporangiales > Streptosporangiaceae > Nonomuraea > Nonomuraea glycinis. Next base: position 1,936,727 of record NZ_CP109166.1, on the reverse strand, counting down.
TCGAAGTGCTGCGCCGCCTGCGCGCCAAGGTGGGCGACCGCATCGTGCTGGTGTCGGTCGGCGGCGTGGAGGACGTGGACGACGTCTGGGAGCGCCTGCTGGCCGGGGCGACGCTGGTGCAGGGCTACACCGGCTGGATCTACGGCGGGCCGCTGTGGGCCGCCCGCATCCACCGCCAACTCGCCCGCCGCGCCCGCCGGCACCGCGTGTCCACCATCACCGACATCATCGGCCGCACGGCATAGCCATGACGCTCGCCCGGCGCGACCACCTGCCGTCGTACGGCACGGGCATGGCGCTCGACCGGCGTGCCCACCTGCTGTACGCGCGTCTCGTACGGTCGGCTGCCCCCGTGCGGCGCGGGACTGTCGTAGCGGGAGGTTAGTGTCCGTGCGTCGGAAGGATGCCGGCGATGGCGGGGAGTTCAGCGTGACCGCGCTCGCGAGACCGGAGCAGGCGGAGGTGGAGGCCTCCGTCGAGCAACTGCTGCACGTCGGCGAGGACGACTACACGGTGGCCCGGATGAGCTCCGACGACGCCGGGGCCTTCGTCGCCGCCGGGCGGGCGCTCGGCGGAGTCCAGCCGGGGGAGCGGCTGCTGCTGTCCGGCGAGTGGGGCGAGCATCCCCGCTACGGCGGCCGGCTGCAGGTCAAGGGGTGCGAGCGGGTGGCGCCGTCCACCGTCCGCGCCATCACCCTCTACCTCGGGTCCGGCCTGATCCGGGGCGTGGGCCCCCGGCTGGCGCACGCCATCGTGAGCCACTTCGGCGAGCAGACGCTCAAGGTCATCGACGCCGAGCCGGAGCGCCTGCGTGAGGTCGTCAACATCGGCGCCATCCGGCAGGCGCAGATCGTCGAGGCGTGGGCCGAGCAGAAGTCCGTCGCCGAGCTGATGGTCGCGCTGCAGGGCTTCGGCGTCAGCCCCCTGCTCGCCACCAAGATCTACCAGTCGTACGGTCACGACGCGCTGCGGGTCCTGACCACCGACCCCTACCAGCTGGTGGGCCGGGTGCGGGGGATCGCCTTCCACACCGCCGACCGCATCGCGCTGCGGTCCGGAGTGCCGGCGAGCAGCGGGCAGCGGATCAAGGCGGCGGTCGTGGACCGGCTGGAGGCGGCGGCGGCCGGCGGCGGACACTGCTTCCTCGCGCTGCGGGCCCTGGTCGCCCAGGTGTCGGTCCTGGTCGAGCAGGACGAGGAGCCGATCAGGCGAGCCATCGACGCGCTGCACGCCGAGCGCCGGGTGGTCGTGGAGGCGTCCATGACCGACGCGAGCCAGGCGGTCGTCTACGGCAAGCAGGAGCACAGCCGGGAGGTGGCGCTGGCCGCCCAGCTGGCCAGGCTCTTCCAGGCGCGCTCGACGCTGCGGCTGCGGCCCTTCGCGGAGGACCAGCGGCTGCACGAGGACCAGCGCGCCGCCGTCAACCTGGTGCTGACCAGCACCGTGTCCGTGCTGACGGGCGGTCCTGGCTGCGGCAAGAGCCACACCGTCGCGGCCATCGCCGCCACGGTACGGGCGATGGGCGGCAGGGTGACGCTGGCCGCCCCGACGGGTAAGGCCGCCAAGCGCCTCTCGGAGCTCACCGGCCTGCCCGCGATGACGGTCCACCGGATGCTCGCCCAGCAGCCCGACCTGGCGGACGGGATGCTGTTCCAGGAGGTCCCCGCCGAGGCGGATCTCATCGTGGTGGACGAGGCGTCCATGCTGGACCTGCAGCTGGCCACCCGGCTGACGGCCGCCATCCCGTCCGGCAGCCACCTGCTGCTCGTCGGCGACAGTGACCAGTTGCCCAGCATCGGGCCCGGCAGGGTGCTGGCCGACGTGCTCAGCGTGGCGGAGATCCCCCGCATCCGGCTGACCCACGTCTTCCGGCAGGCGCAGGACAGCGGCATCGTCCAGGCCGCCCACCGGATCCGGGGCGGCGAGCTGCCGTTCCTGCCGGGCGGGGGCGGCTTCTGGTTCGAGGAGCTGGACGACCCGGCGGCGGTGGCCGAGCGGGTGATCCACCTGGCGACCGAGGCGATCCCCAGAAAGCAGGGCATCCGCCCCGAGCAGGTCCAGGTCCTGTGCCCGATGCGCAAGGGCGCGACCGGCACCATCGAGCTCGGCCGCACCCTCCAGGACCGCCTCAACCCGCCCAGGGACGACGTCGACGAGCACTGGTACGGCTCCACGGTCTTCCGGGTGGGCGACCGGGTCATGTCCATCCGCAACAACTACGACAAAGGCATCTTCAACGGCGAGATAGCCACCGTCACCGGGATCAACCCGAGAGACCGGCTGACCGAGCTCCTGACGGACGACGCCCACAAGGTCGAGTACGCCTTCGACGAGCTGGACGAGCTCACCCACGCCTACGCCATCAGCGTCCACCGCTCCCAGGGCAGCGAATACCCCTTCGTCGTCGCCCCCATCGTCGCCGAATCGGGCGGCATCATGCTCCGCCGCCGCCTCCTCTACACCCTCATCACCAGGGCGAAGACCTGGGTGGTCCTGGTGGGCCAGCGAGAAGCCCTGGAACTGGCCGTACGCCGCCTCGGCGACAGACGGAACACCGCCCTCCCACACCGCCTGACCATACTGACCGACTCCTGAACCGCCCGCTCACGCCGACTCCTGAACCGGCGTTCGCGCCGACTCCTGAACCGCCCGCTCACGCCGACTCCTGAACCGGCTGCTCGCGCCGTACAGGAAGGGTTGTCGTGGTGGGTCAGACGCTTGGGCGGGTTGATTCCGCGTCGAGGGTCATCTCGTCGATGCGGTCCATCACCGCCGACACGTCGATCATGCCCGGCCGGTGCGGCCGGCGGCGCTGCCAGGGGTGCGGGCCCGCCGGCGGCCGGTACTCGACGCCGAGCGCGTCCAACCGGCCCAGGTGCGCGTCGAGCCGCCCGTCGAAGTCGTCGCGCGGCCCCCAGGCGATCTCGGCGACCGCGCAGGCGCGCGGCCACAGCCGGTAGTCCATGGTCCGGGCGTCCGGCACCCGTTCGGTCCAGAGCTGCGCCTGTACGCCCAGCACGTGGGATCGCTCGTCGGGGGACCAGTCGGCGGGGGCGGGGTCGAAGGCGGCCACGTCGGCGACGGTGATGGTCTCGCCGATCGCCATCGGCTCCTCGGCGGAGGCCGCCTCGGCGTAGTCGAGGTAGAGCGGGAAGACGGAGGTGGCGACCACGTCGTGGCCCGCGGCGGCGGCGCGGCGGCCGACGTTCATGCCCCGCCAGGGCATCACGACGGTGTCCTGCCGGAGGCCGCCGCTGACGAACGCCTCGTCCCAGACCACGGCGCGCGAGCCCCGCTCGGCCAGCGCGTCGGCGAGCTGCCGCAGGAACCAGGCCTGGAGGTCGTTGGCCGAGGCCAGGCCGAGGGACTCGCGGTAGGCGACGATCTCGGGGGAGGAGGTCCAGCGGTCCAGCACGACCTCGTCGCCGCCGATGTGCACGTACGGGGTGTCGCCGAGGGCTTCGAGGAGCTCGTCGAAGATCGTGGTGAGGAACTCGACGGTGGCCGGGAGCGGCGACAGGATGGCGGGGGAGATGCCCCAGCGGTCCATCACCCGGTGGGGCTCGCCCGTGACGCCGAGCGACGGGTAGGCGGCCAGGATCGCCGACGCGTGGCCGGGCACGTCGATCTCGGGGACGATCGTGACGGCGCGGGCGCGGGCGTACGCGGCGAGCTCGGCCAGGTCGGCGAGGCTGTAGTAGCCGCCGTGCGGGACGTCGTCGTAGGCCTCGTCCTCGCGGTAGAAGTGGACGGCGGTGCGCGGCCGGTGCGAGGAGATCTCGTGCAGCAGCGGGTAGGCCCGGCTCTCCACCCGCCACCCCTGGTCGTCGGCCAGGTGCAGGTGCAGGTGGTTGAGCTTGTGCACGGCCATCAGGTCGACCAGACGCATGATCTCCCGCTTGGGGAAGAAGTGCCTGGCCACGTCGAGGTGCAGGCCGCGCCACGGGAAGCGGGGCGCGTCCTCGATCCGGACGCCGGGCACGGTCCACGGCCCTCGCGCCGTGACGCGGTAGGAGGCGTCGGGCAGGAGCTGGTGCAGCGACTGGGCGGCGTAGAAGGCGCCGGCCGGGCCGCCCGTGGTGATCTCGATCCCGCGCGAGCCTGCGATCAGCCGGTAGCCCTCGACGCCGAGCGCCGGGTCGTGCCTGGTGGCGATCGCGCCGTCGTCGCCGGGCCGCAGGTCGAGCATGGGCAGCGCGGTCCGTACCGGCTCTATCAGAGTGTCTGGCCCGGAGATGGTGGCACCCGCGGCCAGGTCGTAGGAGCCGGACAGGGGATTGAGCACCTTCGGGCGAGGAATCATGGATTGAGATACTGCTGCAAACCGTTGGCCAAAGCCAGGGCGATCCGCTGCCGGAAGCGCGGGTCCTGGAACTTGGCCGCCTCGGTCGGGTTCTTCATGTTGCCCGCTTCGAGGAAGATCTTCGGCACGGTCGAGAGGTTGAGGCCGCCCAGGTCGTTGCGGTAGTTGAGGGCCTTGGTGCCGATGTAGGTGGAGTAGGGCAGGCCGGTGCCCTTACGGAAGGCGTCGCGTACGGTCACCCCGAGCTTGCTGGAGGCGTTCACGACCGGGTCTACCGGACCGTTGATCTTCTTCGGCATGATGATGTGGAAGCCGTGGTTGCGCGTCGCCGAGCCGTCGGCGTGGACCGAGATCGCGGCGTCGGCCTTGTTGCGGTTGCCGATGGCGGCCCGCTGGGTGATGCACGGCCCCACACCCGTGTTGCTGGACCTGGTCAGCTTGACCGCGGCCCCCCGGCTCTTCAGGATCTTGGCGAGCCGGTTGGAGACGTCCCAGGTGAAGGCCGCCTCGGAGTAGCCGCTGGCGGTGGCGGTGCCGGTGGTGTCACAGGCCTTCCACTGCGTCAGCACGTTGACCTTGCGGTTGATGGCCTTCGGATCGCGGAAGTTGCCGCCGTTGTGGCCGGGGTCGATGACCACGACCTTGCCGCCGAGCGGCTTGGCGGCGGGCTCGTCGGCGGCCGGCGCGGGCCTGGAGGCCACGCCGGTGCCGTCGGCCTGGGGCTTGGCGGCCTGGCCCGTCGATGCGGCGGTGGCTCGCGCCGTGGCCTGCTCGGCGGCCTGACCTGCCGTGGACCCGCTGGACGCGGCGCCGCCGCACGCGCAGACGATCAGGCCGCACGCGGCGAGGACGGAGGCTGGTAGAGCACGCATGGGCTCCAACCTACGTCAAGCCCGCCCCCGGCCTCCGGCGAACGCGCCGAACGCGCCGAACGCGCCGAACCACCACACCACACCCCAGCCTCCGCCGAACGGGCGCAGTATGCGCCGAACCACCACACCCCGGCCCTCACCAGACGTGTTCGCCGACCTCCTGGCGCTGGAGCAGGGCGGCCAGTTCCCGCGCGTCCTCGGCGTCGAGGCCGAGGACGACGCGGGGACGGCCCCACGGGTGGTCGAGGGAGTGGGCGACGTAGCTGGCGACGGACTCGGCGCCGACGTCGGTTCCTCTCCCTCGTCCGGCCCGCCACTGCGCCCAGGCCCGTTCGAGCTCGGCCGCGGCACGCTGGGCGCACGACACCAGTTCTGGATCACGCATGGCTGTCCCCCCGGATCAGATCGTGGCCGGATCGAATCCGGCCACAACTAGCATGACCCTGGTGAGTCAACCGCCATCCGGCGGTGTCGCGAAGCATGTTGACCCAGCCTTGGCCTGCTCTTAGGCCCGTCCCGTGCTGCGGCGCACGATCAGTTCCGGAGTTATCTCGCGCAGGCGGGCCGGGGTGGCAGGGTTGGTGATCCGGTCGCTCAGCAGCGCGGCGGCCGTCCTGCCCATGGTGCGGCGCGGCTGGTCGACCGAGGTCAGCGAGATGCGGCCGGACGCCGAAAGGTGCGTGTTGTCATAGCCGACCACCGACAGGTCCTCGGGCACGCGCAGGCCCAGTTGGTCGGCGGCCGACAGCACGCCGAGCGCCACCACGTCGTTGGCGGCGAAGATCGCCGTGGGCCTGGGGTCGCGGGTCAGCAGGGCGAGCGCCGCGTCCCTGCCGCCGCTCTCGGTCGAGTCCGCGGCCTCGACCATGATGTACGGCGCGAGCGCGTGCCTGCGCATGGCCACCAGGTAGCCCTCGCAGCGGGAGGAGCGCGCGCCCTCGATGTGCGCGATGCGCTTGTGGCCGGATTCGACCAGGTGGTCGATGGCCAGCCGGGCGCCGAGCTGGTCGTCGTCGACGACGATGTCGACGCTTTCCAGATCGATGTCACGTTCCCCTACGACGACCGTCGGGGTGTAGGCGGTGGCCTCGATGAGGGTCTCACTGGTCGGCGCGATGCCTAACAGGACCAGTCCGTCGACCCTGAGCTCCAGGAAGGCCTCCACGGCCTCGTCCTCGAAGGCGGGGTCCCACTGGCTGTTGCCGATCAGCATGCGCAGGCCGTCGCCGTGCAGGCTCTCCTGCAGCCCGTCGAGGAACTCCGCGTAGAAGGGATTGTGCAGGTCGGCGACCAGCGCTCCGATGAGGTGGGTGCGGCCTTCGACCAGGCTGCGCGCCACCGCGTTCGGCCGGTAGCCGAGCTCGCGGGCGGCCTGTAACACGGCCTGACGCCGGTGCTCGCTCACGTGCGGGGATCCGCGCAGCACGAGTGAGACCAGCGATTTGGAGACGCCGGCTCGTTCGGCGACGTTCCGGATGGTGGGTCTTGGCCGAGGCAGCGTATCTACCTCTCTCAGCTTGGTGATGGTTGAAGTCTTGACTGGCGGACCTGACATGTGTCTCCCCCGCGATGCGAAGTTGGGCACCTGTCTCACCAAACGATCGAGTTCGCCGCAGGGTACGGGTTGATGCGCGGGATGCCGCTAATCGGTCGATCGCCGCGACGAGTGGTGGCCACCGGAAGGACGGCACGGTGGGCTTCAGGCTCCTGCGGGGCGGTTGTCCGGCGCGGGTGACCTGCGCGGATGGCCCGTACGGCGGTCAGGCGCGGTTGTCCGGCACGGGGCCGAACCGGTGCCGCGCACGACGCTGAGGTCGTGGATCGAGACGGCGGGGACGACGAGCGGACGGTGTTTCACCGCGCTCGGCGCGGCGGCCGGCTATGACACCGAGCTCGACAGGCGGTGGACGGTCTGGCTCTGCGAAGAAGAGCGGTCGACGGTCTGGCTCTGCGAAACGGTCTGGCTCTGCGAAGAAGAATGGCGCCGGGCGGGCGGCGCCAACTCCCCTCGCGACGTTGTGTCGTCACAGGGGTGGACCGGGTCGCGCCGACCTGGCCCACCGTTCAACCCCCCTGAGGTTCGTGACGACCCTGGCACTACTCCGAGCGCTGCTGCGGAATCCCCGCGAGCAGAGCGCGGACCTCGGTCTCCCGGTAGCGCCGGTGACCGCCGAGGGTACGAATCGACGTCAACTTGCCCGCCTTGGCCCACCGGGTAACGGTCTTGGGGTCGACCCTGAACATGGTCGCGACCTCGGCGGGCGTGAGCAGCGGCTCGGCCTCGGGTGTACGAGCTGACATTTGTGCGGCCTCTCCTCCGTGTGGACCGGCTTCGCGATCCTGTGACTGCCTGTGCGCCTGTCACGGATGTCCCCCTATGGTCCAGAGCGTGCGGCTTTTCTGGGCCATATGCGGTATCACCCGATGTGACCATACCGCCACGCAGAGCGATTGGCGAGCCCCTCTTTGGGCTCAACTGCCTGCCCCCATGGCGATGTCACGCTCGGTGATTCTAGCGACACGTTTCGTGGTATCGCAGTGAAAACGGCAAACTACTCAGTTCGCAGAAGAGAGCAGCCGCGAGTCGTGACCTACTCATGCAGGTCAGACGGTCCTATTGGGGTTCAGTTGGCAGATTCCAGAAGTTGCATTGACTTCCAGCGAAGGATGACCCTCTGATACATGGCATAGGCAAGTTCTTCTTGACCCGTGTCCAGCCCTGTCAAAGCGGCCGAAAGCTCCGCGACGGACTGATCCGCCTGCAGCGCGTCGTCGTCCATGAGATGCACCAGACCGCCGTAGTCGAGCTCGACCAGCGAGTGCGGATGGAACTCCTCCAGCCAGCGCGCGATGTCCTCTACGTCGAAGTTGGGGGCGGTATCGCCCAGATGCCGGCGCATCACCTGCAGCGCCCGCGCCGCCCGCCTCCTGGCCTGCGCCATGGAGGTGACGTAGATGAGGTTGCGCCCCGTGGCGGTGGTCACGTCCTGGCCGGGGGTGGCGGAGCCGAGCACCAGCCAGCGCTCGTTGCCGTCGAACGGCACGAACCACGACGGTGGCACGTGCCAGGCCGTGGTCCGGATGTGCGTGCGCAGCATCGAGGAGTCGCCCCTGCGCTTGTAGCGATCGAAGTCGTCGACCGTCTGCTCGGCGATCGCCTGGGGGACGAAACGGTCCATCAGCTTCGCGGGAGTGCCGCCGCGAAGCCGTGAGAACGCCAGCCACGAGCGCAACCGGGTCTGCCACGGGCAGACGTACAGTCTGTCCTCAACTCGCCGCAGGTAGGCGTTGGGGCTCTCCTGTGATGGAACGGGTTCTGGGGGCATGCCGAGCAGTCGCCTGAGCGACTCCGCGTGCTCGGCGTGCAGGGCGTTGGCGCGGCGTGGACGGTCGCGCGAATCGGCGTAGTCGGCCCAGACCTTGCGCTCGGATTCGGCGAACGCGGTCAGCGGCTCATAGACGCGGAGGTAGGCGGCATAGGGCAGCACGGAGGCATCGTGTCATGAAGACAAGCCGCTGTGCATAGCGCCTACTACGCTGTAAGGCGATCTCCGCCGCAAAGGTGCGGCGGACCGGACAGGGAGTCACTACCGTGACCGACGTCTTCAGTTCGTCCCACAAGGACGTTCACGAGCAGGTCGTGTTCTGCGCCGACGAGCAGAGCGGCCTGCGTGCCATCATCGCCGTCCACAGCACCGCACTCGGCCCGGCGCTCGGCGGCACCAGGTTCTATCCGTACGCAGACGAGCATGCGGCGCTGGCCGACGTGCGCAATCTCGCCAGAGGCATGTCCTACAAGAACGCGCTGGCCGGGCTCGACCATGGCGGCGGCAAGGCCGTCATCATCGGCGACCCGAGCCGCGACAAGAGCGAGGCGCTGCTGCGCGCCTACGGCCGCTTCGTCCAGTCGCTCGGCGGGCGCTACATCACCGCCTGCGACGTCGGCACCTACAGCGAGGACATGGACCTCATCGCCCGCGAGTCACGCTTCGTGACCGGCCGCACCCTCTCCCACGGCGGCGCCGGCGACTCCTCCATCCTCACCGCGTTCGGCGTCTTCCAGGGCATGCGCGCCTCGGCCGAGCGGGTCTTCGGCACGCCGTCGCTGCTCGGCCGGCGGGTGGGCGTCGAGGGCGTGGGCAAGGTCGGCCACCGCCTGGTGGACCTGCTGCGCGAGGACGGCGCCGAGGTGGTGATCTGCGACGTCAGCGAGCAGGCCATCGAGCGCGTACGCCGGCGCCACCCCGAAGTCGACGTGGTGGCGGACGCGCGGGCCATGACCGGGGCCGACCTCGACGTCTTCGCCCCCTGCGCCCTGGGCGGCGCGCTCGACGACGCCACCGTGGCCAGGTTGCGGGCCAGGATCGTCTGTGGCGCGGCCAACAACCAGCTCGCCCATTCCGGCGTCGAGAAGCAGCTCGACGAGCGGGGCATCCTCTACGCGCCCGACTACGTCGTCAACTCGGGCGGCGTGATCCAGGTGGCCGATGAGATCGGCGGATTCGTCATGGAACGAGCGCGCGCCAAGGCGGCCCAGATCTACGACACGACTCTGAAGATCTTCGGGATCGCCGCGGACGAGGGAGTCCCTCCGGCGGTCGCAGCGGATAGGCTGGCCGAGCGCAGAATGTCAGAAGTCGGGCGTCTAAGGGGCATTTGGCTGGGCCGCTGATGGCCCGCGCCCATACGACGTACCGAGCTGGGCACAAAACAGGTACGGTAATAGGCGAACGATAGGCTGACGTCCACAGTCAGGGCGACGTCAGTGTGTGGTGCGTTAGCGACGAGGGGTCGGGGACGACCCCACACGAGGGGGTCGAGCCAATGGGGCGCGGCCGAGCAAAGGCCAAGCAGGTCAAGGTTGCTCGCCAGCTGAAGTACAACAGCGGTGGCACTGATCTTGACCGACTTCGCGACGAACTCGGGGTCGGCGAGCCCGACCATAACGACGACGCCGACGACATCAACGACGAGCTGGCGGATCGGTATGCCGATTACGCCGAGGGCTATGGCCCCGGAGACGACGACGATGGTCGCACGTCCGGACGCCGCTAGCCGTTCTTCAGCGTGAGAATGGACACGCGCTCCGGCGCGGGTCCATTCGTTCAAGTGCGTCGAAGCCCCACGGGAGACCGTGGGGCTTTCGTCGTGTCCTAGCCGTACACCGCTTCGCCGGCGCCCGGGACGATCTCGCCCAGGACCCACGCGGGCAGGCCCCGGTCGGTCAGCAGCCGGATCGACTCGTCGGCGGCCTCGGGTGCGACGATCGCGGCCATGCCGACGCCCAGGTTGAAGGTGCGGTCCAGGTCCCTCTGCTCGATCCGGCCGTGACCGGCCAGCACCTCGAAGATGGCGGGCGGGGTCCACGACGAGCGGTCCAGCACCGCGCCGAGGTGGCCCGGCAGGGAGCGGGACAGGTTGCTCTCCACGCCGCCGCCGGTGATGTGCGCGTAGGCGTGCACGTCGACCGAGCGGGCCAGCTCCAGGCAGTCGAGTGAGTAGATGCGGGTCGGCTCCAGCAGTTCCTCGGCCAGTGGCCGCCCCAGCTCCGGCAGCACCGTGTCGAGATCGAGCGAGGCGTTCTTGATCACGTGGCGGACCAGCGAGTAGCCGTTGGAGTGGACGCCGGACGAGGCCAGGCCCAGCACCACGTCACCCTCCCGCACCCGGGAGGGGCCCAGCATCCGATCGGCCTCCACGACCCCCGTGCCGGCGCCCGCGAGGTCGTACTCGTCGGCGCCCATCGCACCCGGGTGCTCGGCGGTCTCGCCGCCCACCAGGGCCGCGCCCGCCAGACGGCAGCCCTCGGCCACCCCGCCGACGATCTCGGCGATCCGCTCGGGCACGACCTTGCCGCAGGCGATGTAGTCGGTCATGAACAGCGGCTCGGCCCCGCACACCACGAGGTCGTCCAGGACCATCCCGACCAGGTCGATGCCGATCGTGTCGTGCTTGCCCCACCGTTGCGCCAGCATCACCTTCGTGCCGACGCCGTCGGTGGAGGTGGCCAGCAGGGGCCGCCGGTAACGCAGCAGCGCCGAGGCGTCGAACAGCCCGGCGAAGCCGCTGTCGTCGTCGACCACCTCGGGCCTGCGTGAGCGGGCCACCTTGTCCTTCATCAACGCGACGGCACGCTCACCCGCCTCGATGTCCACCCCGGCGGCCTCGTAAGTGCTCACGCCTTGCTCTCCAACACGAACTTGCCGACGTTGTCCTGGTCGATCGGGATGGGGTACGAGCCGTCGAAGCAGGCCCGGCAGAGCCGATCCGCGGGGATGGTGGTGGCCTCGGTGAGCCCTTCGAGCGAGATGTAGCCGAGGCTGTCGGCGCCCAGCGAGGCGCGGATCTCCTCGACCGAGAGCGAGCCCGCGATCAGCTCGGCCCTGGTGGCGAAGTCGATGCCGTAGAAGCACGGCCACGACACGGGCGGCGAGGAGATGCGTACGTGCACCTCGAGCGCGCCCGCCTCGCGCAGCATCTTCACGATGGCGCGCTGGGTGTTGCCGCGCACGATCGAGTCGTCGACCACGACCAGCCGCTTGCCCTCGACGACCTCGCGCAGCGGGTTGAGCTTGAGCCGGATGCCGAGCTGGCGGATGGTCTGCGAGGGCTGGATGAACGTGCGGCCCACGTAGGAGTTCTTCACCAGGCCCTGGCCGTAGGGGATCCCGCTCTCCTGGGCGTAGCCCACGGCGGCGGGGGTGCCGGACTCCGGTGTCGGGATGACCAGGTCGGCCTCGACGGGGTGCTCGCGGGCCAGGACCTTGCCCACCTCGACCCGGGTGACCTGGACGCCGCGCCCGGCGATGGTGGTGTCGGGGCGCGCAAGGTAGACGTACTCGAACAGGCAGCCCTTGGGCTCGGCGAGCGCGAACCTGCGCGAGCGCACACCGCGCTCGTCGATCGTGAGCATCTCGCCGGGCTCGACCTCGCGGACGAAGGTGGCGCCCACGATGTCGAGCGCCGCCGTCTCGGAGGCGACGACCCAGCCTCGCTCCAGCCGGCCCAGGACCAGCGGGCGGATGCCCTGCGGGTCACGCGCGGCGTAGAGCGTCTTCTCGTCCATGAACACCAGGGTGTAGGCACCCTTGACCTGCGGCAGCAGCTCGGCGGCGGAGTCCTCGATGGAGCGGGTGCGGTCCTGGGCCAGCAGTGCGGTGAGCACCTCGGTGTCGGTGGTCGCCCTGGTGGCGCCCGGGGCCAGGCGCTGGGCCAGCTCCGGAGTGTTGATCAGGTTGCCGTTGTGGGCGAGCGCCAGCCCGCCGACGTCGGTGGAGCTCAGCGTCGGCTGAGCGTTCTCCCACACGCTGGAGCCGGTGGTGGAGTAGCGGCAGTGCCCGACGGCCAGGTGGCCGCGCAGGGTGCCGAGCACCGACTCGTCGAAGACCTGGGCCACCAGGCCCATGTCCTTGTAAACGAGGATGCGGCTGCCCTCGCTGACTGCGATGCCCGCGGACTCCTGGCCGCGGTGTTGCAACGCGTACAGCCCGTAGTAGGTGAGTTTGGAAACTTCCTCGCCTGGCGCCCATACGCCGAAGACGCCACATGCGTCCTTCGGTGCGCGGTCATCGGGGTCCAGGTCATGACCGAGTCGGCCGTCGCCCTTCAGCACGTACTTCAGTCTAGGTCGGCGGCTCTCGTGCTCGCACACCAGGGCCAAGATCAGGCCAGATCGGGTGTTCAGGGCCTTGCGTGCGATCTCGCCTCTGGTGGGTCCGTTTTCAGGTGTATGTCTCGTCTGTGGGGGGTTCGCTTTCGCTTGTACGGGGTTCTTCGCGGGGGTGTGGGGGATGGTTGATTCGGGGCTCTGGGTGACGCGTACGGGATGTCCTCATCTTGCCTGTGGCCTGCAGATTTAGCACAAAGTGAGCCAAGATTGACCAGGGTCTTACCGTGTCGAAGGGTTTCGATGGCGGCTTCCGCGAAAAGGTGAAGTATCCGGCATTCAACCCATCGGGAGACGCGGACGTGACCACACCTGGGGACCCGAACCAGCCTCGCGGGCGCGAGGACCGTCCAGACCCGGACGAACCCAGCCGTGAGCCGGCCTCCCAGCCGCCCGAGGAGGTTCCCTGGTGGTCCGAGGGCACGCCGGAGGAGCCACCCGCCCGCGAGCCGGATACGGCGGCGCGTCGCTATACCGAGGGACGTGTTCCCGAGGAGGAGCCGGGCGAAGAACCCATCACGCCCGTCCCACCGGTCGTCCCACCCACCGACCGGCCACCCACCGACCGCCCACCCGTCCCCAAGCCTGGCCCGGGCCCAGTTCCCCGCCCAGACCCGAACCCCGTGCCTGACCCAGGACCGGTGCCCGAGCCGGGCCGCCCAGGACCTGAGCCGGAGCCTGGTCCGGGCGGGCCTGGACCGGGGCCTGAGCCTGGTCCGGGCGGGCCTGAACCTGAGCCGGGTGGCCCTGGGCCGGAGCCTGGTGGTGGTCCCGGCGAGCCGCGGCATCCCGATCTGCCTTCCTCACCCGAGGTCCCCGAGCCCACCCAGGTCTCTGACGAGACGGACGCCGAGCGTACGGTGCGCTTCGACACCCGCGACCGCCCCAGCGGGCCCCAGCCTCGCCCGCCCGGCAGCACCCCGCCCTACCCCGGCTGGGAAGAGACCGACACAGGTGAAGAGCCAGGCCCCGAAGTCGCACGGCCCCCGTCTCGCTTCGACCCGCCACGGGAGGGCACCGGCGCACCTTCGGGTCCGTACGGGCAGGCCCCTGGTGCCACACCCTCGGGTCCGTACGGGCAGGCCCCAGGGACCACACCTTCGGGTCCGTACGGACAGGAGCCCGCGCCTTCGGGGGAGGCTGGGCAGGAGCCTGGTGCCGCGCCCGCCGGCCCATACGGACGGGAGCCTGGCGCCGCGCGGGCGGGTGCGTACGGACGGGAGTCGCAGGAAGGCGGCGGGCCGGCCGGTTCGTACGGGCAGGCGCAGGAGCCCGCGGTGCCGGGGACCTCGCCGTCCAGCCCGTACGGCGGACCGCCGGGAGCCGGCCCTGTCTACGGCGCTCCCGGCGGAGGGGCCGCCTACCCGCCGCCGCCCGGATCGGCGGGACCGTCGCAGTATCCGCCCGACTGGCGACCGCCCGGCCAGCCGGGCAACGGGCTGGCCACGGCGTCGCTGGTGCTGGGGGTGGCCAGTCCATTCCTGGTCTTCGTCTGCTTCATCGGCCTGCTCACCGCGATCCTGTCGATCGTGTTCGGCATCGTGGCGATCGCCAGGCAGACGGGCAAGGGCCGGGCGATCACCGGGATCGCGTTCAGCGTGCTCGCCCTGATCATCTTCGCCGCCCTGGCCCTGTGGTTCTACAGCGTGGTCCAGGAGTGCGGCCAACTCCCCAACGGGCTCGCCGAGCGCTGCCTGGAACAGCGCATCCCCTGGCTCGCCACCGGCTGAGCAGGGACAGGTGGTCCGCCGGCCTGGCGCGGCCGGCTAGACGGGTGGCAGGGACAGGTGGTCCACCGGCCTGGCGCGGCCGGCTAGACGGGTGGCAGGGGTAGGTGGTCGGAGAGGTCGGCGCGGGCGCCGCTGGCTGAGACGGCGCCTCGGGCCATCGCCTCGGCCCAGGTGACCCGCCCGACCGCCAGCTCGATCCAGGTGCGGGCGTCGGTCTCCACCACGTTGGGCGGCGTGCCCCGGGTGTGCCGGGGCCCGGCGATGGCCTGTACGGCGGCGTACGGCGGAATGCGCACCTCCACGGTCCGGCCGGGCGCGACGGCGGTGAGCCGGTCGAGCAGGTGCCGCACGGCCTGGCGGGCGGCGTCGCGTTCGGGCCGCAGGCCACGGTCGTAGGCGGCGAGGACGGCCGCCACGAGCGCGTCGGCCAGCGCGGTCGCGGGGCCGTCGTAGGGCGGCTCGTCGAGCGCGACGAGTTGGGCGTCGAGGGCGGCTCTGACCTTTTCCGGGTCCAGTTTGCGTGGTGGCACCGGCCCATTGTGCTCCCCGGAAGCGTTCATCGTGCCGGAGGGTGCCGTTCACCTGCGGTTATCGCAGCGACCGTAGTGTCCCGGCCGAAGACCGCACTATCTTGGAGGACTTGTGGCGAATCTGTCGCCGCGCCGGCTGCTGCCGCTGCTTTCCACCCCGCACAAGGGTGGCCGTTCCGCGATGACCTGTCAGTTCCGGTGCGGCAACGCCTGCGCGCACGATGTCGCCAACACCAGCGGCAACCCCTACTTCGGTGACGTGGCCGAGCAGGCGCTGTCACGGCGGGGCGCGCTGCGCGCGGGCGCGCTCGGCGCGCTGGTGGCGGGGGCCGGGGTCGTGGGTGCCGCGCCGGCGTTCGCCGATCCGGCCGAGCCCGCCGCGAAGCACGGCGGCCAGGGCGGTCCGGGTGGCGGCATCTCCTTCGAGCCCGTCCCGCCCAACACCGACGACGCGCTCCGGGTGCCCCGTGGCTACCGCTCGTCCGTGGTGGTGCGCTGGGGTGACCCGGTGCTGCCGGACGCGCCGGCGTTCGACTTCGACGACCAGAGCGCCGAGGCCCAGGCCAAGCAGTTCGGCTACAACTGCGACTTCGTCACCCTCTTCCCGCTGGGCCGCGACCGGGGCCTGCTCTGGGTGAACCACGAGTACACCGACGAGGCCCTGATGTTCCGCGGGTACACGACCGGGGACGCCGCCACGGAGGAGCAGATCAAGATCGCGATGGCCGCGCACGGCGGCGCGGTCGTCGAGGTGGAGCGGGCGCGCACCACGGGCCAGTGGAAGCTGGTCACCAAGGGCCGCCGCCGCTACAACCGGCGCGTCACCGCGCGGACGCCGATGCGGTTCACCGGCCCGGCGGCCGGCAGCGACCTGCTCAAGACGACCGCCGACCCCCGTGGCGTCAAGCCGCTGGGCATGCTCAACAACTGCGCCGGCGGCACCACCCCGTGGGACACGGTGCTGACCGCGGAGGAGAACTTCAACCAATACTTCGTCAACGGCGACAAGGTGCCCGCGGAGCAGGCGCCGTACATCGCCCGGTACGCGATCCCGTCGGGCGTCTCCGGCCGTCGCTTCGACCGGATCGAGGAGCGCTTCGACCTGGCCAAGCACCCGAACGAGGTCAACCGGTTCGGGTGGATCGTGGAGATCGACCCGTTCGACCCGGACGCGACGCCGATCAAGCGGACCGCGCTGGGCCGGTTCGCGCACGAGGCCGCCACCACGTCGCTGGCCCGCGACGGCCGCCTGGTGGTCTACATGGGCGACGACTCCCGCTTCGAGTACGTGTACAAGTTCGTCTCGAAGGAGCGCTACCGCCGCGGCAACGACCGCCACAACCGCACCCTGCTGGACGAGGGCACGCTGTACGTGGCCAAGTTCACCGGCGACAGCCCGGCGGCGGAGATCGACGGCTCCGGCAAGCTGCCCACGGACGGCGAGTTCGACGGCTCCGGCGAGTGGATCCCGCTGGTCACCGGTGACAAGTCGCACGTGGCGGGCATGACGGCCGTCGAGGTGCTGGTCTACACCCGGGTCGCCGCCGACAAGGTGACGGCCACGAAGATGGACCGCCCGGAGGACGTGGAGCGCAACCCGGTGACCGGCGCCGTCTACGTCGCGCTGACCAACAACAGCAACCGCGCCGCGGCCCAGACGGACGAGGCCAACCCGATCGCGCAGAGCAAGCACGGTCACGTCCTGGAGATCGTGGAGCGGCGTGACGACGCGGCGGCCACGACGTTCGCCTGGTCCATCCCGCTGGTCTGCGGTGACCCGAACGACGCCTCGACCTACTTCGCGGGCTACGACAAGTCCAAGGTGTCGCCGATCTCCTGCCCGGACAACCTGGCCTTCGACCGGGACGGCAACCTGTGGATCTCCACCGACGGCAGCCGGCTCGGCGGGCATGACGGCCTGTTCGTGATGCCGGTGCGCGGCCGGGAGCGGGGCCACGTGCGGCAGTTCCTCACGGTCCCGATCGGGGCGGAGACCTGCGGCCCGATGGTCACCGAGGACCAGCGCAGCGTGTTCGTGGCGGTGCAGCACCCGGGCGAGGTGGACGGGGCGAGCCCGGACCAGCCGGCCAGCCGCTGGCCCGACGGTGACCAGCCGCGTCCGGCCGTCGCGGTGGTGTGGCACGACAAGGGCAAGAAGATCGGCAGTTGACCTGAAGTTTACTTGAGGTCCTAGTCTCCATGTCATGAGCATGGAAGTGACCGCGTGGCACCAGCTGTATTCGCTGAACAACAACCCGGAGCGTCGCCAGGTGTCGAAGGCGACGCTCCGCCGTGTCTGGGGGTTCGCCAGACCGCACCGCGGCAGGATCGCGGTCTTCCTGGCGCTGAGCGTGGTGATGGCGGCGCTGGCGGTGGCTCCGCCGGTGCTGGCCGGCCGGGTGCTGGACGCGATCGGGCAGAGCGCGCCGCTCGGCGTGGTGGTGGGCCTGGCCGCCCTGATCGCGGGGCTGGCGGTGGCCGAGGCCGGGCTCGGCCTGCTGACCCGGTGGCTGTCGGCCGGGCTGGGCGAGGGGCTGATCCTGGACCTGCGCACCGCCGTGTTCGACCATGTGCAGCGGATGCCGGTGGCGTTCTTCACCCGGACGCGTACCGGCGCGCTGGTCAGCCGGCTCAACAACGACGTGATCGGCGCGCAGCGGGCTTTCACCGACACGCTGTCCAGCGTGGCGGGCAACGTGGTGACCTTGCTGCTGGCGCTCACCGTGATGGTGGGCATCTCCTGGCAGATCACCCTGCTGGCGTTGCTGCTGCTGCCGGTGTTCGTGCTGCCGGCCCGCCGGATGGGCGTCAGGATCGCCCGGCTCAGGCGCGAGGCGGCCGACCACAACGCGACCATGGCCACCCAGATGACCGAGCGGTTCTCGGCGCCGGGCGCGACGCTGGTGAAGCTGTTCGGCAGGCCGGCCATGGAGTCGGCCGACTTCGCCGCGAGGGCCAGGCGGGTGCGTGACATCGGGGTGCGTACGGCCTTCACCCAGTCGGTCTTCGTCACCGCGCTCACCCTGGTGTCGGCGCTGGCACTGGCGCTCGTCTACGGCCTGGGCGGCTTCTACGCGCTGCGCGAGCAGCTCGACGCGGGCTCGGTGGTGGCGCTGGCGCTGCTGATCACCCGCCTCTACTCGCCGCTGACCGCGCTGGCCAGCGCTCGGGTGGACGTGATGAGCGCGCTGGTGAGCTTCGAGCGGGTCTTCGAGGTGCTCGACCTGGAGCCGCTCATCAAGGACCGGCCGGGCGCGGGTGAGGTGCCCGCCGGGCCGGTCGGCGTGGAGTTCGACGAGGTGCGCTTCGCCTACCCCTCGGCCGACAAGGTGTCGCTCGCCTCGCTGGAGGAGGTGGCCGCGCTGGACAGCCGCGGCGGGGTCGACGTGCTGCACGGGGTCTCCTTCACGGCCGAGCCGGGCCAGATGGTGGCCCTGGTGGGCTCCTCCGGCGCGGGCAAGTCGACGATCGCGCAGCTCCTGCCGAGGCTGTACGACGTGGACGCGGGCGCGGTCCGGATCGGCGGCGTGGACGTACGGGACCTGACCGCCGACTCCATCCGCGAGGCGCTCGGCATGGTCACCCAGGACGGCCACCTGTTCCACGACTCGATCAGGGGCAACCTGCTGTTCGCCCGCCCGGAGGCGAGCGAGGAGGAGCTGTGGGACGCGCTGCGCAGGTCCCGGCTCGCCGCCCTGATCGAGTCGCTGCCCGACGGGCTGGACACGGTGGTGGGCGAGCGCGGCTACCGGCTGTCCGGCGGCGAGCGCCAGCGGCTGACGATCGCCCGGCTGCTGCTGGCCGGTCCCCGGGTGGTGATCCTGGACGAGGCCACCGCGGCGCTCGACTCCACCTCGGAGGCCGCCGTACAGGAGGCGCTGGCCGAGGCGCTGGACGGGCGGACCGCCGTGGTGATCGCGCACCGGCTCTCCACGATCCGCGCCGCCGACGTCATCCTGGTCATCGAGGACGGGCGGATCGTGGAGCGCGGCACGCACGCCGAACTGCTCGCCGAGGGCGGGCGCTACGAGGAGCTCTACCGCACTCAGTTCGCCGACCCGGCCATCACGGTCTGAGGCCGCTCCTCCTTCTTCGGGGTACGGCTCTCGCGCAGCGTGGAGAGGGCGACCGGGATGCCTGCCAGCACGACCACGGCCGCGATCACCAGGGTGAACTGGTAACCCTCCAGGAAGGCGGTCAGCGGCGGCCCGTCGCTCGCCGCCTGCCTGGCGGTCAGCAGCGCGCCCAGGACGGTGATGCCGAGCAGCCCGAACACCTCCCTGAAGACGTTCAGCACCCCGGAGGCCACCCCTGACCGTCCCGCCGGCATCCCGCTGAGCACGGCGGCGGTCAGGGGCACCATCAGGCCGCCGCCGAGGCCGTACAGCATGAACCAGGGGAGCACGTCGGAGTAGCCGGCGGCCGCGCCGACGCCGGAGAGCATCAGGATGGCGGCCCCCATGAGCGTCATCCCGAGCGCCACCGTCCGCCCGATGCCGAGCAGCGAGCTGATCCGCTGGGACAGCACCGCCACCACCGCCATGATCAACGCCATCGGCACGAAGGCGGCCCCGGCCTCGGTGGGGCTGAAGCCGAGCACGTTCTGCAGCCAGAGCGCGCTGAAGAAGTAGATGCCGAACACCCCGAACGACCAGATGCCGCTGGTGATGGCGCCACCGGTGAACTGCCTGGCCCGGAAGAGCGACAGGTCGATCATCGGCTCCGCGGATCTCCTCTCGACCAGCACGAACGCGGTCGCGGACAGCAGCGTGACGGCGACGGCGGCCAGGATTTCCGGCGAGGTCCAGCCGGCGGCCTCGCCCTCGATGAGCGCGTAGGTCAGGGCGAACAGCGCGAGGGCGGAGGTGGTCAGGCCCGGCAGGTCCAGGCGGTGCCGTACCCGGGTGAAAGCGGGCCGTACCGCCCACAGCGCGAGCCCGAGGGTCACCGCTCCGATGGGCACGTTGATCAGATAGATCCAGCCCCAGTGCAGGTTCTGGCTGATGAAGCCGCCGGTGACGGGGCCGAGCGCCATGGACAGCGCGCCGGCCACGCTCCAGATGCCGACGGCCCTGCCGCGCTCGGCCGGGTCGGGGAAGATCTGGGAGAGCAGGGCCAGCGAGGTCGGGGTGAGCAGCGCCGCGCCGACGCCCTGCGCCGCGCGGGCGGCGATCAGCGTCCCGCCGCTGGTCGCGAGCCCGGCGCCGAGCGAGGCGAGGGTGAAGATGATCAGGCCGGTGACGAACACCCGCCTGGCTCCGTACAGGTCGGCGAGTCTGCCGCCGACGAGCATCAGCCCGGCGAACACCAGGATGTAGCCGCTCACGATCCACTCCAGGCCGGAGATCGTCAGCCCTAGCTCCCGCTGGATGGTCGGTAAGGCGACATTGCCCACGTTGTTGTCCAGCGCGGTCATGAAGGCGCCGAGCGTCATCGCGATCAGCGCCCACCATTTGCGGTCCACGACAGTCCCCCTATACGTCGTACTTGTACGTCGTATAGTTGAACTTGTACGGCGTATAGTTGTCAACCGTGATGGGAAAACTGAGCGCCGCGTCGATCGTCGAACGGGCGATCCAGATCGGCGACACCGAAGGCCTCGACGCCGTGACCATCAGGCGGCTGGCCACCGACCTCGGCGTCACCCCGATGGCCCTCTACTGGCACTTCAAGAACAAGGAACAGCTCCTGCTCGGCATGGCCGATCACCTCGTGGCGAACTTCGCGTGCAAGCCCGCCGACGATCGGCCCTGGCGGCTGCGGCTGCGCGAGCTGGTCGAAGGGCTCATCCACGTCCTGCGCGCCCACCCGTGCGCCCGCACCGTGCTGGAGCAGGTCGACAAGGAGGACGTGCCGAGCTACCTGGCCGTCTGGAACGAGGCCCTGGGGCTGACCCGCGCGGCCGGGTTCGCCGACGGGGAGTCCTGCCTCATCTCCAAATACCTGCTGCAGAGCGCGATCGCCATCGCCGACGCCCCCGTGCACTTCCGCTCCGGCCACACCGACGAGGAGATCGCCGAGATCGTCCGGGTCAAGCGCCTGTCCCTGGAGTCGCTCCCCGCCGACACCTACCCCCACCTGGTCAGAATGGCGGGCTCCATGGTCAACCTCCCGCCGGGCCTCTACGACTCCTTCGGCGTCGACCTCATCCTCGCCGGCATCGAATCCCTCGCCGCCCGCCGCTCGTAGCACGCTCAGCGGCGGGGGGAGCGGGCCAGGCCGGCGAGGAGGGCCCCGGTCAGGGCGACCGCGAACAGGACCGCGTAGGTGCGCTCGAAGCCCTGCATGAGCTGCCCCACCGCCACCGGGGACAGCGTCGACAGGGTGCCCGCGTACACCTGGGCCCGCACCTCCGGGCTCACCGCGCTGCTCAGCACGCTAAGCGACAGGCCGACGCCGAGCACGATGCCGACGTTGATCACCATGAGACGGAAGCCGTTGACCACGCCGAGGCTGCCGCTCGGCAGCGCGCCCATGACCTGGGTGGTGTTGCCGGTGAGGAAGGTGCCGCTGCCGCAGCCGGCGACGAACAGGCCGATCCCGATGACCCAGTACGGCACGCCGGGGTCGGCCGTGAGCAGGAGCGCGCCGAGCCCGGCCGCGCTCATCAGTGCGCCGCCGATGGACAGCAGGTACGGCGAGACGCGGCGCCCGAGCAGGCCGACGACGGGGGAGGACAGCGCCATGCCCACCGGCACCGGCAGCACGCTTAGCCCGGCGGTGAACGGATCCACGCCCCTGGCCGCCTGGAAGTACAGCGCCACCACCAGGATCAGCGCCGAGCGGGCGACGGCGTTGCAGAAGGAGGCCAGGTTCGCGCACGCCAGCATCCGCCCGCCGAACAGCCGCAGGTCCAGCACCGGGTTGGCGGCCCGCCGCTCCACCAGCACGATCAGCGGCACCAGGACCACGAACAGGGCGGCCCCGATCACCGCGACGGGACTTGTCGGCCCGTTGGAGCCGGCTTCGGACAGGGCCAGGATGATGGCCGTCAGCGCGGTGAACACCAGCGCGTTGCCCATCCCGTCGACGGGACGTCTCGGTCCCTTCGGCACCTTGCGCAGGATGAGCGCGCCCCAGATGAGCGCGACCAGCCCGGCGGGCACGTTCACCCAGAAGATCCACTGCCAGCCCGCGGTCGCGGCGATCAGCCCGCCCAGGGTGGGGCCGGCGAGCTGCGCCACCGACAGGGTGCCCATGTAGACGCCCATGCCCTGGCTGAGCCGGTCGGGCGGGAACGCCTCGGTGATGATCACCGTGCCGTTGGCCAGGATCATCGCCGCGCCGACCGCCTGAAGCATCCGCATCACGATCAGGAACCACACGTCCGGCGACAGCCCGGCGAGCAGCGAGGCCACGGTGAACAGCGCGAACCCGGTCAGATAGACCTCACGCCTGCCCAGCAGGTCGGCCACCCGCCCGAAGAACACCAGGCTCGCCGTGTTGACCAGCAGGAACGCCAGCAGGATCCACCCCGACTGGAACGGCGTGGCGTGAAAGTGCCGCACGATCGTGGGCAGGGCCACGTTGAGGGTGCTGCCCGCGATGCCGATGAGAACGAGTCCCAGACTGGTGACCGAGCACACCCGCCAGGCGTAGCGCAGGCGGGCGGCATCATCGGAGGGGGTCGCGACCATGCCCCTTACTATGACGTACGGCGTACGTACGATTTAGGGTAGCTTGCCCGTTTGCGCAGTCGGTTTAGGTCAGCGTGCCCGTTTGCGCAGTCCTTCCATGTCGTGCACCACCACGCGCCGCCTGCCGGTCTCGATCAGCCCTCTGTCGCGCAGCGTGCGCAGCGCCTTGCTGACGGCCTCCCGGGACGCGCCGGTCCACCCGGCGAGCTCGTCCTGCGACAGCGGCAACGCCACCCGGACGCCGCCGTTCGTCTTCTCGCCGTAGCGCTCGGCCAGCTCCAGCAGCCGGGTCGCCACCCGTCCCGTGGTGTCGAACGCGCCGTACTCGATGCGCTTCCTGTCGGCGTCGCGCAGCCGCCCGGTGACAAGCTGCATGAGCAGGACGGCGATCCGGCCGTGCTCCTGCAGAAAGCCGGTGAAGTCCCGGATGGCGATGCCCGCGATGGGTTCGAGCGCGGTCACGGTCGCCGAGCGCGGCGAGCCGTCGATGGCCGACATCTCCCCGAGCAGCGCGCCGGGGCCACGCACCGCCAGCACCACCTCGGTGCCGCTGCTGGTGTGGGAGGAGACTTTCACGCGGCCATCCGTAAGCACGAGCACCCAGTCGGAGGTGTCGCCCTCGGACATCACCGTCGTCCCGCGCTCCCACCGCCGGGGCCGGCCGGCGGCACGCACGACCTCGATGTCTTCGGGCGTCAGCATGGCTAGGAACTCGCCGGGCTCTGGCTTCATGTGCCTGATTATGTCCGTACGACCCGCGACCTTTCTATGTCATTGCCGTCAGAACGTACGCCTCCACAGGCTCTTCCTTGCCCTTGAGGCTGAGCTTCCCCAGCGGCCGCACCGTCGCACGGCCGCCGAGCTGCTTGTGCGTGGTCTCGCCGATCACCACGGTGCCGGGCTCGGCCAGGGTCTGCAACCTGGCGGCCACGTTCACGCAGTCGCCCATCGCGTTGAACCCGCGCAGCCGGGGGCTGCCGATATTGCCCACCAGCGCCGGCCCGGTGTTGACCCCGACCCGGAACGTCGGCCACTCGACGTCCCCCTCCGTCCAGGCGGCCTCCTCCGCCACCTCGGCGGCCGCCTGCTGCATCGCCAGCGCCGCCCGGCACGCCGCCGCGGCGTGGTCGCCCTGGGTGGCGGGGGCGTTGAACAGGGCCAGCAACGCGTCTCCGACGAACTGCACGATCGTGCCGCCGTTGTCGAGAATGCAGGGCACCGCGGCCGTGTGGTAGCGGTTGAGCATCTCCACGATCTCGCCGGGCGTGACCCGCTCGGAGAACGTGGTGAAGCCCTTGAGGTCGGCGAAGAGCGCGGTCAGCTCCTTGAGCTGGCCGCCGAGCGCCGCCTGCGTGGGGTCGGCCAGCAGGGCCTGGGCCACGTCGGGCGACATGTACTGCCGGAAGAGCGTGTCGAGCTCCTGGTAGAGGCGGGCGTTCTCCAGCGAGATGGACAGCTGGCCGGCCAGGGTGGCGGCCAGGGCCTCGTCCTGACCGGTGCGCCCGAGCGGCACCTCCAGGACCCCGGCCAGGTGGCTCTTGACGGTCAGCGGGTAGGCGACCAGGTTGTCGCGCCTGATGGGCGTGGTTCCGGTGAACTCGTACTCACGTGAGCCGATCTGCGCCTTGCCCTCCGAGACCAGGCCGATCCGTACGTCGCCGTACGCCTGCCGGACGCTCTCCAGCGCGGTCGCCAGCAGCTCGGTCTCCGGCAGGCCGATCCGGGTCTGGGCGCTCACCTCGACCAGCGCGGCCAGCCGTTCGGACAGCTCCCGCTCCTCCGCCAGCGCCCGGCCGGCCCGGTCGAGCACCGCGGCCTGTCCCTCGTTCAGCCGGAACTTGCCCGACATCCGGGTCGCGGCCAGCGGCTCGCCCCGCCGCACGTGCTCGACCATCTCCTCCAGGGCCGCGTCGTAGTCGCGCTGGATGCGTCGTACGGTCGCCGACAGCGCCACCGAGTCGAACAGCCCCGCGCTCGACCCCTCCCGCCTGAACTGCAGGTAGGCGCTGTAGGCGACGAAGACGAACGCGAACGTCAGCAGGATGTGCCACTCCCACCACGACAGGTGCCAGTTGAGCTGGGACATCCCGGCGACCATGGACTCGGCCAGCAGCGCGTAGGCGGTGATGAGGCTGATCAGCATGGCCGACGGCCCCCGCTTGTGCAGCAGGAACATCATCACGCTGGCCGCCAGGTAGAGCGCCAGGCCGGGCAGCGACGCGACCACCAGCCAGTCGACGGGCGCGAGCAGCGGCGGCCGGCTGAGCGGGGTCAGGTCGGGGATCAGCGACGCGACCCCCCAGAGGATCATGAACCCGACCAGCACGCCGCGCACCAGGTGCTGCGAGCGCAGCACGACCTGCGCGGCCTTCTCGTCCAGCGGGAAGGCGGAGGCGAACGCGAACGCCGACGCGATCGTCAGCCCCACCTGCTGCCCGATGTCGAAGCCGAGCGAGCCGGTGGGCAGGATGACCTTCGGCGTGGCGAGCCCGTGCAGGAAGAAGAACCCGGCGCTGCTCAGGAAGACCATCGACACCAGGAACAGCCTGGCGTCCTGCCTCCTGCGCGACGCCTCGCTGATCAGCGTGCCGAGCGCCACGTTCAGCCCGGCCACCAGGATGATCATCCAGAAGTGGCTGGAGTTGTGCTCCCACATGATGTTCAGCTGTGGCTGGGCCAGCAGCAGCCAGAGCCCGAGCAGGGGCAGTCCCAGATGGATGGCCCACACGACCCCGCGCACGGGTTGCGTGGCAGGGGGCAGGTACGGGCTGGGAGTGGACAAGGTGATTCTCCGCCTTCGACGCGCTTGGCATGCGAACGCCCTGATTATCCACCGGCTACCGCGCCTGCCAATGCGGCTTTTTACGGACAGAGAAATTCCTGACTATGTCAAGTAGTGTCAGCCGTCTAAGTCACAATATGTGTCGTGATGAACACGTTATGTGAACCTTGTCGTCCACCAGAACGATTGAAGCGTCAACCTCAGTGCTCGACATGAGCACCACTTGTATCTGGAAGGACAACCGTGGCTATCAAGGTTCGCCGTGGGCGTGTGCTCACTCTCGCCACCGCTGTGGCGCTGGCCGGCTCGCTCCTCACCGCCGGTGGCGTCGCCACCGCGTCGTCGACCGTGTCGTCGGCGGTGTCGGCCGGCAAAGCGGTGACCGCCTGCGTGCACAAGAAGTCGCGCTATGTGCGCATTGTCAATACGACCACCAAGTGCAAGGTGACCGAGGTCCGCATGGTCATCGGTGGCGGGGAGGAGGCGACGCCCAACCTCGCGGCAGGCCCCCGGGGCGAGCAGGGCGCCCAGGGCCCGAAGGGTGACACCGGGCCCGCCGGCCCGCAGGGCAGGCACGGCATCCAGGGCAAGCAGGGCATCCCCGGCAAGGACGGCGCTCCCGGCAAGGACGGCGCCCCTGGCACGAACGGCACGAACGGCAAGGACGGCGCGGACGGCAAGAACGGCCTGCCGGGTGCGGACGGCAAGAACGGTCTCCCGGGCAAGGACGGCAAGGACGGCCTGCCGGGCAGGGACGGCAAGCAGGGCGTTCCGGGACCCAAGGGCGACCCCGGCAAGGACGGCAAGGACGGCGGCGGCGCCACCTACACGACCTACACCAAGACCAGCAGCTTCTCGAGAAGTGGCGGCACGGCCTCCTGCAGCCAGGGTGACATGGCCACCGGCGGCGGTTTCTCGGTCAGCTCGGGCACCCAGGTCATCGCCAGCGCCCCCGTGAGCGGGACGTCCTGGGCGGTCACCGTCCAGGGACAGGGCCAGACCAACGGCATGGTCTACGTCGTCTGCCTGAAGAAGGGCTGAACGACCAAGGGCCGGTACGGAGTCCGTACCGGCCCTCGGTGTTGACGATCAGCCGAACAGCGCCGGCAGCGTGCCCGTGTGGGTCGCGCGCAGCTCCTCGACCGGCACTTCCAGCACGTCCTCCACCACCAGCGAGGTGCCGCCGGTGACGCCGAGCCCGTAGCAGGGCACCTCGTGCTCGAAGCAGAGCGCGGCGAGCTCGTCGAAGGACTCCGGCCGGACCACGACCAGCGCCCTGGACGCCGACTCGCTGAACAGGTCGGTGAACGGCTCGCCGCTCAGCGCCACGGTGGCGCCGACGCCGCGCGCCAGGCAGGACTCCGCCAGCGCGATGGCCAGCCCGCCGTCGGACAGGTCGTGCGAGCCCTCCAGCAGGCCGCGCCTGGCCGCTTCGACCAGGACGGCGCCGAGCGCCTGCTCAGCCACCAGGTTCGCCTGCGGCGGCAGGCCGCCGAGGTGGCCGTGGACGACGTGCGCCCACTCCGAGCCGCCGAACTCCGCGCTCGTCTCGCCGAGCAGCGCGACCCGCAGCCCTTCGCCGGTGAAGCCGGTCGGCACCCGCTTGGCCACGTCGTCGATCACCCCGAGCACGCCGACGACGGGTGTCGGGTGGATCGGGGTGGAGCCCGTCTGGTTGTAGAAGGAGACGTTGCCGCCGGTGACCGGCACGCCGAGGGTCCGGCAGGCGTCGGCCAGGCCGCGCACGGCCTCGGCGAACTGCCACATCACCTCGGGGTCCTCGGGGGAGCCGAAGTTGAGGCAGTTGGTGACGGCCAGCGGCTTGGCCCCGGTCACCGCGACGTTGCGGTAGGCCTCGGCCAGCGCGAGCTGGGCTCCGGCGTAGGGGTCGAGCTTGGCGTAGCGGCCGTTGCCGTCGGTGGACAGCGCGATGCCCCTGGTGGTCGGCTCGGCGCCGGCGATCGCCTCGGAGATGCGCAGCATCCCGGCGTCGGCGGGCTGGGCGAGCACGGTGTTGGAGCGCACGTACCGGTCGTACTGGCCGGTCACCCACTCCTTCGACGCCAGGTTGGGCGAGCCGAGGAGTTGCAGCAGCGTGGCGCGCAGGTCCGCGGGCCGGGCCAGGCCGTCGGGGGTGTCGGAGTTGAGCGCTACCTGGCCGGCGGGCTCGTGCAGGGGCCGCTCGTAGACCGGGCCCTCGTCGGCGGCGGTGCCCGGCGGGATGTCGACGATGGTCTCGCCGTTCCAGGTCATCACCAGCCTGCCGGTGTCGGTCACCTCACCGATCACGGTGGCGGGCACGTCCCACCGCTCGCAGATCGCCATGAACGCGTCGATGTCGGCGGGCCGTACGACGGCCATCATCCGCTCCTGCGACTCGCTCATCAGGATCTCCTCCGGCACCAGGGAGGGATCGCGGAGCGGGACCAGGTTGAGGTCGACGTGCATGCCGCCGGTGCCCTTGGCGGCCAGCTCGGTCGTCGCGCAGGACACCCCGGCCGCGCCCAGGTCCTGGATGCCCACGACCACGTCGGCGGCGTAGAGCTCCAGGCAGCACTCGATGAGCAGCTTCTCCATGAACGGGTCGCCCACCTGCACGGCGGGCCGCTTGGCATGGGACTCGTCCTCGAAGGTGGCGCTGGCCAGGACGCTCGCGCCGCCGATGCCGTCAGGGCCGGTGGAGGCGCCGAACAGCACGACCTTGTTGCCGGGGCCGGGCGCGACGGCGAGTTTGATCTGGTCCTTGCGCAGCAGGCCCACGCAGAGCGCGTTGACCAGCGGGTTGCCGATGTAACACGGGTCGAAGACGACCTCGCCGCCGATGTTGGGCAGGCCCAGGCAGTTGCCGTAGTGGCTGATGCCCTCCACCACGCCGGGCAGCACGCGGCGGGTGTCGTCCTGGTCGGCGCCGCCGAAGCGGAGCGCGTCCATGACCGCGATCGGGCGGGCGCCCATCGACATGATGTCGCGCACGATCCCGCCGACGCCGGTGGCGGCGCCCTGGTGCGGCTCGACGTAGGACGGGTGGTTGTGCGACTCGATCTTGAACGTGGCCGCCCAGCCGTCGCCGATGTCCACCACGCCGGCGTTCTCGCCCATGCCCACCAGCAGCGCCTCGGACTTGGGCGCCTTGGTGGCGAACTGCTTCAGATGCACCTTGGACGACTTGTAGGAGCAGTGCTCGGACCACATGACGCTGTAGATGGCCAGCTCGGAGCCGGTGGGGCGACGGCCGAGGATCTCGCGGACCCGGTCGTACTCCTCCCGCTTCATGCCCAGCTCGGCGTAGGGCATCGGCTCGTCGGGCGTGCCCTCGGCCCTGCTGACGGAGTCGGTGCTCATGCGTTCACCAGCTTCTTGAGAATGGAGGTGAAGAAGCCGAGGCCGTCGGTGCTCGGCGCGCCGACCAGGTCCTCGACGGCGTGCTCCGGGTGCGGCATGAGGCCGACGACGTTGCCCGCCTCGTTGCGGATGCCCGCGATGTCGTTCATCGACCCGTTGGGGTTGCCGCCCACGTAGCGCACGACCACCCGCCCGGCGGACTCCAGCTCGGCCAGCGTCTCGGCGGAGGCGACGTAGCGGCCCTCGCCGTGCTTGACCGGCAGCACGATCTCCTGGCCCGCCTCGAACGCGCCGGTCCAGGCGGTGTCCGCGGACTCGATCCGGACCCGCTGGTCACGGCAGACATAGTGCAGAGAGGCGTTGCGGGTCAGCGCGCCGGGCAGCAGGTGCGCCTCGCACAGGATCTGGAACCCGTTGCACGTGCCCAGCACTGGCAGCCCCGCGCGGGCGGCCGGGATGAGCTCCTCCATCAGCGGCGCGAACCGGGAGATGGCTCCGCACCGCAGATAGTCGCCGTAGGAGAAGCCGCCGGGCAGAAAGACGGCGTCGACCCCCTTGAGGTCGTGATCGGCGTGCCACAGGGGCACGGCCTGCGCACCCACGAGCCCTACGGCCCTGGCGGCGTCCTGGTCGTCGAGAGTGCCTGGAAACGTGACTACGCCCACACGGGCAGCGGTCATGACAGTCGTCCCCTTCGAGGAGTTGCGCAGCCGCCATCCCCGAGGCAGGCGGCGGTCACTTCAGGTTATCGGGTACGTCCCCATGCTCCTCATCAACCTCCCACCGGCAGCGCCCCCACCCCACCGGCAGCCACTGTCCGGCAGCAGGGCCAGCACACCGGCCACGGACAGAAATGACAGTTGATCATGGACGTTTCTGACATGCCGAGGGGGACAATTCTGATATCAATCAACGGACAGTTCCCGCATAATCCATGGACAGCCCAGGTCAGGAGGCTTGTAGGTGGATATGGAAGCACTTGTCGATCGCCATCTGAAGGATGTCATCCGTCGACGCCTCGCCAACCGTCCTGTCGTGATTCTGACCGGACCCCGCACGGTGGGTAAGAGCACGCTTCTCCGCGCCTGCGCTCACCTGCATGACGTCCCCGTGATCGATCTCGACGATCCTTCCATTCGGCGATCGGTGGAGGCTGACCCGACGCATTTCGCCGCGACTCAGATCGAGCCCGCCTGCTTCGACGAGTTCCAGCACGTCCCTGAGATCCTGTCCGCGATCAAGGCAGAGCTCAACCGGGACCTCCGCCCAGGCAGGTTCATCCTCACCGGATCCACCCGCTACAGCTCGCTGCCCCGGCTGAGTCAGGCACTGACCGGGCGGGCCCACGTCATGACCATCTGGCCGCTGTCGCAGGGCGAGCTACGCGGTCGTCGTGAGAACTTTCTGGACGCCGTTCTCACGGATCCGGAAAGCCTGCTCACCTCGACGCCGTCCCGGACCACACGTGCCGACTACGAGTCGATGATCCTCGCCGGCGGCTTTCCCGTGGCTCTCGGCCTCCCGGAGACCGAGCGCACCGCATGGTTCAAGGACTTCGTCTCCATGGTCATCGATCGAGACGTGCTCGAAATCAGGAAGGTACGCCAGCGCCAGGTGCTGCCGGTCATCCTGCGCCACCTGGCGGCCCGCACCGCGAGCACCGTGAAAGCGAGCGACATCGGTGCGGAAGTGGGGCTCGACCAGCGGCTCGTGAGCGACTACATCGGACTGCTCGAAGCCGTCTTCCTCATTCACCGCCTGGAAGCGTTCGGCCGCACGCTCGGCAGCAAAGTCGCCAGGTCACCGAAGGTGCACCTCATCGACAGCGGTCTGGCCGCGCACGTACTCGGCATCACCCGGAGAAAGCTGAACCGGCGCGATCCCGCGGCGCTCACCGAGTTCGGGCGTGTGGTCGAGACCTTCGCCGTGAACGAACTCATGAAGCAGGCGGGCTGGTCAGCGGAGTTCGTCGAATTCAGCCACTTCCGTACGCGGGATCAGCGTGAGGTCGATCTGGTCATCGAGTCGCATGAAGGGGACGTGGTCGGCGTCGAGGTCAAGGCGAAGGCCTCCATCGAGGAGAAGGACTTTCAGGGGCTGCGGCTGTTGAGAGACAGGCTCGGTGTCAACTTCGTGGCGGGTGTGCTGTTCAACCTGGGGCAACAGTCATTTCGCCACGATGACAGGCTCTTCGTCATGCCACTCGATCGGCTCTGGACGCCTGCCGCGCCCGGACTTTGACGGCTCAGACGGCGGCGAGCTCGCGGGCGTGGTCGTCGGCCGCGTCGTCCCAGGCGAGCTGCTTGCGCATGTGCACCGTGGTGCCACGGCCGGGGGTGATGCCGAAGGAGATCTCGTCGACCACCGAGCGCATGATCAGCAGACCACGCCCGTTCTCGGTGTCGGCGGGGGGAAAGTGCAGCGGCACCGACGGCAGACCGTCCCCGCTGTCGGCCACGCGCACATCGCAGCGGCCGTAACCGATCGACGCCGTCACCTCGTAGCGGTTGGCGGGACCGCCGTGCCGCACCGCGTTGGAGCACGCCTCGGAGACCGCGAGCAGCATGTCGGCGATGCACGACTCACTCACATGCAACGAGCGCATCGCGTCGCCGAGCACTCGCCTGACCATCGGGATGCCTATGGCGTCCCGAGGCAGTGCCAACGAGAACTCAATGTCCACCGGACTCCTCCGGGCTCCGGAATGTTACCTGGAGTAAGTTTCCCCGTGAAATCGGGGCTAACCGCAAAATCACGCTGTTGTTATTTAGTGTTGGCCGGCCCGTGGCATTGCGGCACGCCAGAACCCCCGCTTTAGCCCGCGAGCGGCATTTGAGGTATCAAATGTGGCGTTCTACCCCTCAACACGCAGCGTGAAGTCCTCGATCACGGTGTTGGCCAGCAGGGTCTCGGCCATCTTTCGGACGTCCGCAAGTGCCGCCTCGTCGGCCGGACCGTCGAGCTCCACCTCGAACCGCTTGCCCTGCCGTACGGCTGACACGCCGGAGAACCCCAGCCGGGGCAGCGCACGGGCGATCGCCTGGCCCTGCGGGTCGAGAATCTCGGGCTTCAGCATGACGTCTACGATGACGCGCGCCACTGCGTTCCTCCAGGGTAAGGCGGGATTGGCAAAGGACAGCCTACCCGCGCGTGTGGCAGCGGGCACAACGGGAACGGGGAGGAGATGGGGCTTGCGCGAAGGGCTGTGACGTCTGCCACCATGTCCCCAAGCGCGGACGAACCACCATCACATGGTCCGGACGCTCACCAGGCCGGACGTAGGTGGCGACCCCACCAAGACCGGCCCCGACCGCACAGGAGCGGCACGTGACAGTCGACGCCTCTCGTGGTGCCGAAGCACCCCCCGAGCTCGTTCAACTCCTCACCCCCGAAGGAGAGCGGGTCGAGCACCCCGACTACGACATCGACCTGACTCCGGAGGAGGTCAGATCCCTCTACCGGGACCTGGTTCTCGTACGGCGCATCGACCTTGAGGCCGTGGCCCTGCAACGGCAGGGCGAGCTCGGCATCTGGGCCTCCCTCCTCGGTCAGGAAGCCGCCCAGATCGGCTCCGGCAGAGCCCTGACCGACACCGACATGGCCTTCCCCACCTACCGCGAGCACGGCGTGGCCTGGTGCCGCGACGTCGACCCGGTGAAGCTCCTCGGCCTGTTCCGCGGCGTGAACCACGGCGGCTGGGATCCCAAGGAGCACAACTTCCACCTCTACACGATCGTCATCGGCAGCCAGACGCTGCACGCCGTCGGCTACGCCATGGGCATCCAGCGCGACGACGCCACCGCGGCGACCATCGCCTACTTCGGCGACGGCGCCACCTCCCAGGGCGACGTGAACGAGTCGTTCATCTGGGCCAGCGTCTTCAACGCGCCGATCGTGTTCTTCTGCCAGAACAACCAGTGGGCCATCTCCGAGCCGCTGGAGAAGCAGACCCGCATCCCCCTCTACCGCCGGGCCTCCGGCTTCGGCTTCCCCGGCATCCGGGTCGACGGCAACGACGTCTTCGCCTGCCTGGCCGTTACCCGCCAGGCGCTGAAGAACGCCCGCGAGGGCCAGGGCCCCACGCTCATCGAGGCGTTCACGTACCGGATGGGCGCCCACACCACCACCGACGACCCCACCCGCTACCGCGTGGCCAGCGAGCTGGAGGCGTGGAAGCTCAAGGACCCGATCGAGCGCGTCAAGGCCTACCTGTTCAAGAACGAGCTGGCCGACCAGGAGTTCTTCGACTCCGTGGACGCCGAGGCCGAAGGGCTCGGCGCCGACCTGCGCAGCCGCTGCCTGGCCATGCCCGACCCCGGGCCGCTCGACATCTTCGACCACGTCTACGCCGAGCCGCACGCGCTGATGGACGAGGAACGCGCCCAGTACGCCGCCTACCTGGAGGGGTTCGAGAGATGACCGTGCTGAGCCTGTCCAAGGCGCTCAACGAGGGCATGCGCAAGGCCATGGAGGACGACCCCAAGGTCCTCATCATGGGCGAGGACGTCGGCAAGCTCGGCGGCGTCTTCCGCGTCACCGACGGCCTGCAGAAGGACTTCGGCGAGGACCGGGTGATCGACACGCCGCTGGCCGAGTCCGGCATCATCGGCACCGCGATCGGGCTGGCGCTGCGCGGCTACCGGCCGGTGTGCGAGATCCAGTTCGACGGGTTCGTCTTCCCCGCCGCCGACCAGATCATCACCCAGCTCGCCAAGATGCCGATGCGCTCGCTGGGCGCGATCAAACTTCCGGTCGTCGTACGCATCCCGTGCGGCGGCGGCATCGGCGCCGTGGAGCACCACAGCGAGTCACCCGAGGCGTACTTCACCCACACGGCCGGCCTGCGGGTCATCGCCTGCTCCAACCCGGCCGACGCCTACGCGATGATCCAGCAGGCCATCCACTGCGACGACCCGGTCATCTTCTTCGAGCCCAAGCGCCGCTACTGGGAGAAGGCCGAGATCGACACCACCGACACCGGCTGGTGGACCCCGATGGACCGCGGCAAGGTGGTCAGGGCGGGCGACGACGTGACGCTGCTCGCTTACGGGCCCATGGTCAAGACCTGCCTGGAGGCCGCCACGGCCGCCGAGGAGGACGGCCGCTCCCTGGAGGTCATCGACCTGCGCTCCCTCAACCCTCTGGACGCCCCCCTCGTCATGGAGTCCGCGCGCCGGACCGGCCGGGTCGTGGTGGTGCACGAGGCCCCCGTCAACAGCGGCTTCGGCGCCGAACTGGCCGCGCGCATCACCGAGCAGTGCTTCTACCACCTGGAGTCGCCCGTGCTGCGCGTCGGCGGGTTCTCCACCCCCTACCCGCCGTCCAAGCTGGAGGAGCACTACCTACCCGACCTCGACAGGGTGCTCGACGCCGTCGACCGCGCCTTCGGCTTCTGACAGGGGGATCGTTCGTGAGACGTGAATTCAAGCTCCCCGACGTCGGCGAAGGACTGACCGAGGCCGAGATCGTCCGCTGGCACGTCCAGCCGGGCGACGAGGTCAAGGTCAACCAGATCGTCGTCGAGATCGAGACCGCCAAGTCCATCGTCGAGCTGCCCATCCCGTGGCACGGCGTGGTGGCGGACCTCCTGGCGGACGAGGGCGTGACCGTCGAGGTGGGCCTGCCCATCATCGCCGTGGAAACCGGCGAGCCCGCACCCGACGTCCCGGTGGAACGGCGAGCACTGGCGGAGGACCTGGTGCCCAGCCCACCCGCCGAAGGCGCCGTCGAGCCCGGCGCCCACGGCAGCCCGGCCCCCAAGGAGGAACGCCAAGCGGTCCTCGTCGGCTACGGCGTAAAAACCGGCGCGACAAGACGCCGCCCCCGCAAAACCCCCACCCCCGCCACCATCCCAGCCCCTCCCGTAGCCAACCCCGACCGCACCGAACTCCCGGGCACACCCGCGCAAGGCCAAGAGCGTGCAGGAGACTCCGCACCGGCCGAAGACACGAGGGCGCTACCGGCCGCCTCTCCCGGCACCCCGCCGTCCGCCTCTCCCGGCGCCGGGGCGGCGAGCAGAGGTACGGCGGAGGTCGGCGCAACGCGTACGGACGTGAGCCGTATGGCGGTCCTGGCCAAACCGCCGGTACGCAAACTGGCCAAGGACCTCGGCGTGGACCTGGCCACCATCACCGGGACGGGCCCCCAAGGCTCCATCACCCGCGAGGACGTCCACGCCGCCACCGGCACGGAGGAACCGCCGCTCCAGGAGCCGCCCGCGCGGACCGTACAGGCGCTGGAGGAGCGCATCCCCGTCAAGGGCGTGCGCAAGATGACCGCCCAAGCCATGGTCACCAGCGCCTTCACCGCCCCGCACGTCACCGAGTTCCTCCAGGTGGACGCGACGGCCACGATGGAGGCCGTCAAGCGCCTGCGAACATTGCCGGAGTTCGCCGACGTCAAGGTCTCCCCCCTGCTGCTGGTGGCCAAAGCAGTCCTGACCGCCGCGAAACGCCACCCGATGATCAACTCCGCCTGGGACGAGGCAGCCCAGGAAATCGTCGTCAAGCACTACGTGAACCTGGGCATAGCCGCCGCGACCCCCCGCGGCCTGGTGGTGCCCAACATCAAGAACGCCCATCAACTCTCCCTCCCCGACCTGGCCGAGCACCTGGCCCGGCTCGCGGAGACCGCCAGAGCGGGCCGCACCCAGCCGCCCGAGATGGCGGGAGGCACGATCACGATCACCAACGTGGGCGTCTTCGGCGTGGACGCCGGCACCCCGATCCTGAACCCCGGCGAGACCGCCGTCCTCGCCTTCGGCCAGATCAGGGACCAGCCCTGGGTGGTGGACGGCCAACTCGCCGTACGCAAGGTGACGACCCTGTCGCTCTCCTTCGACCACCGCGTGGTGGACGGCGAACTCGGCTCGCTCTTCCTCCGCGACGTAGGCGCGATGCTGGAGGACCCCCTCCGCGTCCTGGCCTGGACCTGACCCACCGGGAGGGCGCCTGACAGCGCCCTCCCAACCAGCCGACGTCGCCTCAGGCGGCCCGGCCGGACGACAGGCGAGGCCCGGTCTCGGTGAGCAGGCGCTTGTCGTGGGACGTGGCCCCCCACGACCCCAGCACCACGGGCACACCAAGGGCCTCGGACACGGCGGCCGGCCAGTCCGTCACCGGCTCCGCGTACACCGGCTTCTCGCGCAGCAGGCGAGCGGCGAGAGCGCCCTGCCGAGCCAGCGCCCGCTCCTCCTCCACCCGCGCCTCCAGGACAGTAGGCGCACCCCCCTCGTACCCCACGCACATCCGCGACACCAGCGCGTCCAGATGGGTGAGCGCCAGCCCGTCGCACCCCCCGGCGGCCTCCAGCGCGTACCGGTGCGCGACCGCGTCGAAGTGGCCCAACCTGAACGCCCCCTGCCACGGCCCGGTGCCGTTGTGCCGCTCGGGCAGCTCCAGGGTGGGGTCCTCGGTGACCAGCGGCCCCGGCCCGTGCCGGGTGGTGTAGGTCCGCAGCACGCCGAGCCGCGCCGCGCCGACCCCCGCCAGCAGGTCGAGCGCGTTCCCGAACGTCGTGGTGCTCCAGGTCGTGTACGGATGGAAGCCGTGCCGCTCGTCCAGCAGCACCCCCTGCGCCCCTTCGAACACCACCGGCCCCCGCCTGAGCAGCCGTGGCAGGTGCCCGTCATCGGTGAGAGCCACCGCCGAGGCGAACGCGCCGTAAGCCGCGACGCAGTCCTCCACCGGCGGCCCGCCCACCCCCAGCGCCTCACGCACCGCCCGCAGCTTGCCCGCCAGCACCCGGGGCCGCGCGCAGTCGCCGGCGCGCGGCGCCAGCTCCGGCCGGGCCAGCGCGAACGCCATCGTCTCGCCCACCCCCATCCCGCACGACCCGTGCCGGTCCGCCCCGCGCGCCAGCTCGCGCCGCCGCCCCGCCGCCACGTGGTACGGCGTCGCGACCAGCGCCTCCCGATCCACACTCACCAGTCCGTACGGGTCCCGCACGCCGATGGACACCAGATGGGCCGCCTCGGCGGACAAGGCCAGCGGATCGACCACCACGTACCTCGACAGATAGGTCGGCACCCCGCGCAACGTGCCCGACCCGAACTGGGCGAACGTGTGCTGCCTGCCGTCGGGCAGCACCACGTTGTGCGCCGCCTGGGCCCCGCCGTTGAAGCGGACCACCGCCTGGACCGGCCCACGGGAGCACAGCCAGTCCACGACGGTGCCCTTGCCGGCGTCGCCGTACCCGAGGTCGGCGACGATCACATGCTCGGTCACCCGCCGAGCCCGCCGAGCCCGTCGAGCCCGTCGAGCGGCTCGGACACGACCAGCGTGCCCCGGTCCAGCCTGGCCAGCGCCTTCGACACCGACGCCCCGGCGTCCGAGCCCAGCCCGGCCAGGTCGTCGAGGCCCTGGGCGAGGTCGATGGCGTCCTCGCCGAGCCCGACGGTGAGCGCGATCGTCTCGCACACCGCGTCGAGGTCGTCGAGCTCCAGCACGTTCTGCCCGAGCAGGCCGCGCCATACCGACAGCACCTCGCGGTCGCCGGCGTAGCTGGTCCCGGCGGGCAGGATGTAGTAGACGTCGTACTTCCTGGTCAGCTCGGCGACCATGTCGGCCACCTTGATGTCGCGCTCGATCGGGTCGCCGATCAGCGTGTGCGCCATCTTGCGGCTGACCCGGGGATAGGGCAGCTCGTCGCCGATGATGAACAGGTAGCCGCGCCGGCCCCGCTTCTCGTAGCAGTCGATCGTGGTGTGCCTGGCCATGAAGTACATGGCCAGCTCGTAGGACTCGGTCTTCTGCCCGCCGCCCCCGCCTTCGAGCAGGATCCGGCCGAGCTGCTCGTCCATCCGGTTGTCGGACTCGAACTGCCCGACCTGCAGCGGCGCCCGGTCGCAGGTGGCGTCGCCGATCGCGCCGAACATGATCTGCGGGTCCTCGGCGTACCCCTTGCGCAGCAGCAGCCCGAGCAGGTCCGGCAGCTTGGTCTGCAGCGTGCGCGGCACGTGCCCCATGGAGCCCGTCACGTCGAACAGCACCGAGATGGCCAGCGAGTTCGGGTGCTCGGCGGAGTCGCGGCTCTCCCTGGTGATCTTGTACGGCGAGAGGTCGGGGTGGGTGGTGGTGGCGCCGCTGTCGGTGTGGGCGAAGGCACTGGCGCCGGTGGCCTTCCGGTGGTGGGCGGCCGAGGCGTAGACGTCGGTGGACCAGATTCCGCTTCCCATGGGGGATCCTTCCCTAGAGGTGAAGGGGCCGGTACGTGCGCGGCCCGTAAAGCGTTTCGAGCAGTTCGTCCAGCTCGGCGAGCAGCGCCCAGGCGTCGGCGGGCGGCCGCAGCAGGCACCCGCGTACGAAGGCGCGCATCGCCTTGGGGTGCTCGCCCAGCAACCCGGCGACACACCGCGTGACCGCCTGGACGTCCCCCCGCGCCCCGGCCGGAGCCGTCCCGCCGGGGCTCATCCCGGTCCTTGTTCCGCCGGGGCTCATCCCGGCACCCGTTCCGCCTGGCGTGCCGAGCGTGCCGCCGGTCGGGGCGAGGTCCTGGGCCTGGCACCAGTCGACGAGGATGAGGCCGTGGTCGAGGGGGTGGACGAGGACGTGGCGGGGGAGCACCGCGCCGTGCGCGATCCCGGCGCGGTGGGCCAGGCCGACGGCCACCAGCATGCGCCGCCAGATCCACGCCACGTCCCTGGGATCGAGCCCGGTGCCGATCCGGTCCAGGCCGACGAACCCGTCGGGGGCACGACTGATCACGTTCGCCTGCCGTACCGTAGTGCCGGTTTTATAGCGAAATTTCTCGATCAAGCGGGGGATGTACGGCAAGAAGCGCGGGTCCGCGTTGCCGGCGAGCTCCCGAAGCGCGGTGGCCTCCCGCACCAGCAGGTGACTGTCCACCGGCACCCGCGCCACCTTGAGCACCACCCCGCCCACCGATCCCGCAGTGCCCGCCCCACCCACCCCAGCGTCCGGCCCCCTGGCCGCCCGGCCACCCACCCCAGCGTCCGGCCCGCTACCCGCCCGGCCGCCCGGTCCGTCGGCTGAGCCGGCGTCTGCGGCGGCGCCTGTGGCGGCGGGGTAGAGCACGGCGGTGCCGCCCTTGTGGAGGGGCGGGCCGACACGGTAGCGGCCGACCCGCTGACCCTGGTTGTGGATCTCCCACAGCGTGGCCAGCCGGGCGAACGCCGCCGCCGAGCCCGGGGAGACGTCCGGGTGCAGCAGCCGCGCCAGCCGCCGGTACACCCGCACCGGCGACCCACCCGCGAACAACTCGGCCGCCGACCGCGCCCCGGCGACGATCGCCTCCGCCTCAGCCGTGGTCATCGAGCCACATCCCTCTGGGTCAGGGGCCATCTCCCCGAGGCATCGAATGTCATGGTCATCGGATCTCCTCCTCGCGCGAAGGCCGCAGCAGCGCGGGGTGGAGGAGCCGGGCGTCGCCCGCGCGGTAGAGCTTGGCCCGGGGCCCGCCGCGGACCCCGCCGGACTCGGTCGTCTCACCCGTGCCCTCCACGAACCCGGGGACGGACAGCACCTTGCGGTGGAAATTGCCCGCGTGCAGCGGCGTCCCCCACACGCTCTCGTAGATCAGCCGCAGCTCGGAGACGGTGAACGTGTCACCGGCGAAGGCGGTGGCCAGCGGGGTGTACTCCAGCTTGGCGCGGGCCCGCTCGACCCCTTCGGCGAGGATCCGCCCGTGGTCGAAGGCGAGCGGCGGCAGGTCGTCGACCGGGTGCCAGACGGCGGCCGCCGCGTCGCTGCCGGCCCGTGGGTCGGGCAGGTCGGGCGCGAAGGCCAGGTAGGAGATCGACACCACCCGCATGCGCGGGTCACGGGCGGGCGCGCCGTAGCTGGCGAGCTGCTCGATGTGCGCGGGCCTGGTGTCCAGCCCGGTCTCCTCGGCCAGCTCGCGCACCGCCGCCTCCGCCAGGTCCTCGTCCGGCTTGATGAAGCCGCCGGGCAGCGCCCAGCTCCCCGCGTACGGCTCGACGCCGCGCTCGACGATGAGGACGTGCAGCCGCCGGTCGCGAACGGTGAGCGCCACCACGTCCACGGTCACCGCCACCGGCGCGTAGAGCCGCGGGTTGTACGAGGCCAGGAACTCTTCCATGCTGTCCTTCTCATAGTGAGTAAGTCTCAAAATGAGAATAACCAGAGCGACGCGTCGCTGTCGATAGGATGCGCCCCATGATTCGTCACGTGGTCCTGCTCACCTGGTCAGAGGACGCCACCGACAAGCAGAAGGCCGCGCTGGCGGCCGAGCTGGCCGAGCTCCCTGGCCGGATCCCCGAGATCCGCTCCTACAGGTTCGGTCCCGACGCCGGCATCAACCCCGGCAACCACGCCTTCGGGATCGTCGCCGACTTCGACAACGAGGCCGACTACCTGGTCTATCGGGATCACCCGGCGCATCGAGAGCTGATCCTCGGGTTCATCACGCCGATCCTGGAGAGCCGGGCCGCCGTGCAGTTCGCCTTCTAGGCGGGCCTCAAGCGTCCGGCGGGTTGTTCTCGCGGTGCATCAGCCGGTTGTCCGAGGTCTGGCCGCGCCTGGGCGCCAGCACGACGCTCAGCACGATCCCCACGCCACCGACGATCATGAAGATCAGGCCGATGATGTCCATGTGCACGCTCTCGCCGAACACGTCGGGCTCGATCGCGAATCGCAGGATGGCGCCGAGCGTGAGGAAGAAGATGCTGACCCCGACACCCATGAAAGCCTCCTGAGTAAAGCGTGCGTACGCCCCCGGTCATACCCGAGTATGGGCGATCGCACCCGCCACTTGGCAGGCCCGCCGGGCGACGGCTCCGTAACGGCGAACGCCCGCTCCGGGATCGGAGCGGGCGTTCTCTCTGACTGCCGCGGGAGGCAGAGGGCTCAGAAAGCCTCCTCCGGAAGGTCCATGACCTCCAGGCCGGTGGCGGCCAGCACCTGACGCTCGGCGGTCAGGCGGGGCAGCACGGTCTTGGCGAAGAACGACGCGGCGGCGACCTTGCCCCGGTAGAAGGCGTCCTCGCCGTCGGTCAGCTTGGCCAGGGCCACCTCGGCCTGGCGCAGCAGCAGCCAGCCGATCACCAGATCGCCCAGCGCGAGCAGGAACCGGGTGGAGTTCAGGCCGACCTTGTAGACCTCGGAGGGCGACTCCAGCGAGCCCAGCGCCCAGCCGGCCATCGTGTCGCCCATGGCCTTGATGTCTGCGGCGGCCTCGGCGAGCAGCTTGCGCTCCTCCTTCAGCCGGCCGTTGCCGGCCTCGGAGGCGGCGAACGCGTTGATCTCGCCCAGCAGCGCGCCGATCGCGGCGCCCTGGTTGCGCAGGATCTTGCGGAAGAACAGGTCCAGGCCCTGGATCGCGGTCGTCCCCTCGTACAGGGAGTCGATCTTCGCGTCGCGGATGTACTGCTCGATCGGGTAGTCCTGCAGATAGCCCGAGCCGCCGAGCGTCTGCAGCGAGCGGGAGAGCAGCTCGTACGAACGCTCCGAGCCGACGCCCTTGACCACCGGCAGCAGCAGGTCGTTCAGCGCCTGCGCGTGCTCGTCCGCCGGATTGACCTGGATGGTGTCCTGGAGGGTGGCGGTGTAGAGCACCAGCGCGCGCATGCCCTCGGCGTACGACTTCTGCAGCATGAGCTCGCGGCGTACGTCCGGGTGGTTGATGATGGGCACGCGCGGGGCGGTCTTGTCCGACATCTTCGTCAGGTCGGCGCCCTGTAGCCGGGACTTGGCGTACTCCAGGGCGTTCAGGTAGCCGGTGGACAGCGTGGCGATGGCCTTCGTGCCGACCATCATGCGGGCGTGCTCGATGATCATGAACATCTGCTTGATGCCCTCGTGCACGTCGCCGATCAGCCAGCCGATCGCCGGGTGCTTGTCGCCGAAGGTGAGCTCGCAGGTGGTGGAGACCTTCAGGCCCATCTTCTTCTCGACGTTGGTGACGTACACGCCGTTGCGCTCGCCCAGTTCGCCGGTCTCCAGGTCGACGTGGAACTTGGGCACCAGGAACATCGACAGCCCCTTGGTGCCGGGTCCGTGCCCCTCGGGGCGGGCCAGCACCAGGTGGAAGATGTTCTCGGTGAGGTCCTGCTCGCCGCTGGTGATGAAACGCTTGACGCCCTCGATGTGCCAGGTGCCGTCAGGCTGCTGGACCGCCTTGGCGCGGCCGGCGCCGACGTCGGAGCCCGCGTCCGGCTCGGTGAGCACCATGGTGGCGCCCCAGTCGCGCTCGATGGCCAGCTCCGCGAAGCGCTTCTGCTCGGGGGTGCCGACCTTCCACATGGTGTAAGCGAAGTTGGGGCCGGCGGCGTACATGTAAAGGGCCGGGTTCGCGCCCAGGACCAGCTCGGCCGTCGCCCACGCCAGGCTGCGCGGGATGCCCGCGCCGCCGAGGTCGGCGGGCAGGTCGAAGCTCGACCAGCCGCCGTCGA
This sequence comes from Nonomuraea glycinis, assembly GCF_035920485.1. Lineage (GTDB taxonomy): Bacteria > Actinomycetota > Actinomycetes > Streptosporangiales > Streptosporangiaceae > Nonomuraea > Nonomuraea glycinis. The sequence goes on along the minus strand of NZ_CP109166.1, from coordinate 1,894,496 downwards.
TCAGCGCCTGGTAGGACTTCTTGACGCCGTCGGGGAGGGTGACCGACGAGGTGGCGGCGTCGAACACCGGCGGATGGCGGTCGCCCTCCTCGAAGGAGTCGGCGAGCACGCCGGTGGCCAGTCTGTCGGCCTCCTCCAGAATGCTGCGGGCAGTGTCCTCGTCCACGTCCGCATAGGGTCCGCTGCCGAGGATCTCGCGTCGACCGAACACCTCGAAGAGGTTGAATTCCAGGTCACGCACGTTGCTCTTGTAGTGGCCCATGGTGCAGATCTCCTTGAACCGAGGTCTTTACGTACTCGCCAGTAACCTTACTTGAAATGCTACCCGCGAGTAACCATGGATATGCATGGCATGCTCTCTCCATGGACGCCGAAGAACTCGCCGCGAAGTGGCGGGAGCGCCTGGAATCCTGGGCCATTCCGGAGGAGATCCTGGCGCAGGCCCCGGTCGATCCCTGGACCTATCCACTCGCCCAGTTCACCAGCCGCACCGACAGGGTGCTCGCCGCGCCGGACGACAGCCCCACGACGGCCCGGGTGGCCGAGGCGCTGCCCGACGGCGGCACCCTGCTCGATGTCGGCTCCGGCCCCGGCGCCTCGTCACTCCCGCTGCGGGACCGGATCGGCCACCTGTGGGCCGTCGACCTCTCCGCCGAGATGCTCCAGGAGCTGTCGGCCAGGGCCGACAAACTGGGGGTGCCGGTCACCACCGTCGAAGGCCGCTGGCCCGACGTGGCCGCGCAGGTGCCCGAGGTTGACGTGGTGGTGTCCGCCCACGTGGTCTACAACGTTCCCGACATCGCGGAGTTCCTGCGCGCCCTCGACGCCCGCGCCCGGCGCCGGGTGGTGCTGGAGCTGCCGCACCGCCACCCGATGAGCTGGCTGGAGCCCCTCTGGAAGCACTTCCACGGCGTCACCCGGCCCGTCCGGCCGGTCGCCGAGGACTGCGTGGCCGTGGCGGCCGCTCTCGGCTTCGCCGTGCGCGTGGAGGAGCGTGAGGCCCCGCTGGAGCGCTTCGACTCCCTGCAGCACCTGGCGGCCAGCGCGTGCCACCGCATCTGCCTCGACCCGTCGCGGGCGGACGAGGTGGCGCGGACGGCCCTGGAGATGGGCATGTGGCCGCTGCCCCGCGACCGTTGGGCGACCCTTTGGTGGGAATGACCGGGATCGGGGCGGCGTTCTTCGAGTGAGCTCAGCTCCCGGACGAGATGCGCCGTACCCGGCAGGCCAAGACGACGCGCCGCACTGTCGTCTCGCCTGAAGGAGTCATTCCATGGCCTGGATCGTTCTCGTGCTCGCCGGCCTCGCCGAGGTCGTCATGGCCCTGTCGCTCAAGCTCAGCAACGGCTTCACCCACGCGTGGTGGACCGTCTCCTTCCTGCTCACGGCCGTGCTCAGCTTCGGCCTGCTGGCCTACGCGCTCAAGTCGCTGGAGGTGGGCACCGCCTACGCGGCCTGGACGGGCATCGGCGCGGTGGGCACGGCCGTGCTCGGCATGCTCATCATGGGCGACCAGGTCACGGCGGTCCGGCTGATCTCCATCGCGCTCATCGTGGCCGGCGTGGTCGGCCTCAACCTCGCGGGCGCGCACTGATCGGTTTGACGCTGTAAGCGGTGTCGCGGTTGGGTGGCTCAATGATCGAGATTCATGCGGTGACCATCGACTGCGCGGACCCGTACGAGCTGGCGTCCTGGTGGAGTCGGGCCACGGGGCTTCCCCTGGGAGAGGGGGACGTGCCGGGCGACGACGAGGTGATGCTGCGCACCGAGCGCGACCCGTTCCTGCTGTTCATCCGCGTGCCGGAGGCCAAGACCACCAAGAACCGGGTGCATCTGGACGTCAACGGCACCGAGGGCCGGACCCGCGACCAGGAGGTCGAGCGGCTGCTGGGCCTGGGCGCGACGATCTTCGATGACCGCCGGACCGCTGATGGCGCCGGCTGGGTGACCATGCTCGACCCCGAGGGCAACGAGTTCTGCGTCTGCAGGAGCGAGGCTGAGAGGGGGGTGCCGCAGTGATCGCCGCAGGGCTCAGCGGGCGGAGCGCGCCCGGCCCTGCATCGTGAGCGCGAGGATGGCGGCGATCATGTAGACCAGCGCGCCGTGCCAGCCCGCCTGGAACGCCGAGCCGATCACCCCTTCGCCGTCGAGCACGAGCTGCACCGGATAGTCGAGCACCGCGGTGATGCCGGCGGGCACCAGCGCGAACTTCCACGGGTGCCGCAGCGCCCAGAGGCGCGCCTGCCGGGTCACCCGGTCGCCCTCCTCCGGCTTGGCGATCGAACCGATGGCCGCGATCAGCGCGAACAGGCTGATGCCGAGCCCCAGGGCCCACACCAGATCCCCGCCACCGGTGATCAGGCCCATGCCGAAGCTGGCGGCGCTGACGGCGCCACCGCCGATGACGGCGGCCTTCCAGGGAGCACCGCGCAGCGCGGCGCCGGACAACGAGACTTCGTCGCGTCGGGTGATTTCGTTCATGACCCCAGCGTGCCTTTCCGGACCCCCGGATCGCATCGGGGACAGACCCTGATATCAACCCTGGTACGTGCCCGCCCTCGCAGCCCCGGCGGGTCTCATGAACGCAGTGGGCGGAAGAAGTCGCGCAGGTCGGTGCCCAGCGTGCCGGGGACCTCCAGAGCCGGGAAGTGCCCGCCCTCGGCGTGCTCACGCCACCACACGATGTTCTCGCTCCGCTCGGCGAGCGCGCGTACCGGAAGCACGATCTCGTACGGGAAGCACGAGACGCCGGTCGGCACCACACCACGGCCCGGGACCGGCCCCGCCAGGGCGTTCTCGCGGTAGAACTGCGCGGCAGAACCGGCCGTACCGGTCAGCCAGTACAGCGCGATGTCGGCGAGCAGCACGTCATCGCCGATGCGGTCCCGGCAGCGGGGATCGGTCCAGTCGTGGAAGCGTTCGATGATCCACGCCAGCAGGCCGGTGGGCGAGTCGGTCAGCGCGTAGGACAGCGACTGGGGGCGCGTGCGCTGCAGGTGCTCGTACGCGCCGAACTCCGCGGCCCACTTCGCGTACCCCGCCAGCCGGGCGTCGTCCTGCGGGGACAGTCCCTCCTCCGCTGCGCCAGAGGGCGGCGTCGGCAGATAGTTGACGTGGACGCCGACGACCGAGCGCGGCGCGAGCCTGGCCACCCGCCGCGAGATGCCAGCGCCGAGGTCGCCGCCGTGCACGCCGTAGCGCTCGTAGCCCAGCCGCGCCATCAGCACGGTCCACGCACGGGCCACCCGCTCGCCGTTCCAGCCGGGTCCCGACAGCGGCGAGAAACCGAAGCCCGGGATGCTCGGCACCACCAGGTCGAACGCCTCGTCGTGCCCGCTCAAGGGCCCGGCGAGGTCGGCGAACTCCAGGAATGATCCCGGCCAGCCGTGCGTGGCCAGCAACGGCAGCGCTCCCGGCACGCCGGACCGCACCCACAGGAAGTGGATCGTCTGCCCCTCCACCACGGTCGTGAACTGCGGGAACTCGCCCAGCCGCGCCTCCAGCCCGCGCCAGTCGAATCCGGTGCGCCAGCGCTCGGCCAGCTCCCGCACCCGAGCCACCGGCGCACCGCCCCGCCATTCCTCGTTCGGCAACTGGTCGGGCCATCGCGTGCGGTCGAGCCGCGCACGCAGGTCCGCCAGGTCGCTGTCCGGCACGTGTACCCGGAACTCCGAGATCTCTGATCCGCTCACCATGCGCTCCGCCGTACTTCATCGGTGTGTCCGGTGAGCCGAGCTTAGGTGCCCGCCGCAGGGAGGTTCGCTCCTGACATGATTTGTCCATGCGAGACATGGGGATTGAGCGGCTCGGACCGGACGAGGGGGAGCGGCTGCGGGCGATCCGGCTGCGGGCGCTCCGGGACACGCCCGAGGCGTTCGCGTCGTCGTACGAGAGAGAAAGCGCGTTCCTGCCCGACCAATGGGCGGAAAGGCTGAAAAATCCGGAATCGCGGTGGATGGTGGCCACGGCCGGCGGGGCCGACGTGGGGCTGGTCTGCGGCAAGGCCGAGGAAGGGCGGATGCACCTGCTGGCCATGTGGGTCGCTCCGGAGGCCAGGGGCGCCGGTGTGGCCTCGCGACTGGTGGACGCCACCGTCGCCTGGGCCCGCGAGTACGGCGCGGAGGAGGTCGAACTCTGGAGCGTGGACCAGAACGACGCCGCCATAACCCTCTACACCCGCAAGGGTTTCACCCCCAGCGGCAGAACCATGGCCCTGCCGTCACGGCCGCACCTCATGGAGTCCCACTACGTCCTGTCGCTCCTCTTCCGCCAGGCGCGCAGGCAGGACGTCCCGGCGATCGTCGCGATGCTGGCCGACGACCCGCTCGGCGCCGAGCGCGAGGGCGACCCGGGCGACGAGCGCTACCTGGCCGCCTTCGACAGGATCGACGCCGACCCGCACGACGAGCTGATCGTCGCCGAGCGGGACGGCAAGGTGATCGGCACGATGCAGCTCAGCTACCTGGCCGGGCTGTCCCGCCTGGGCGCCGAGCGCTGCCAGATCGAGGCGGTGCGGGTGGCGGCCGCCGCCCGCGGTCAGGGCCTGGGCCGCAGGATGATCGAGTGGGCCGTGGACCGGGCCAGGGCGCGCGGCTGCGCGATGGTGCAGCTCACCTCCGACAAGTCCCGCACCGACGCGCACCGCTTCTACGACTCGCTCGGCTTCACCGCCTCGCACGAGGGCTACAAGCTCAAGCTGGGCTGATCTCGACCAGGTTGTCGTGATAGACCGCGCCCCTGCCCAGGTCGGCGTCGCGCTCGCCGACGACCGCGTTCGGGTTGGCGCCGCCGGGGCTGAGCTTGGGCCAGCGTCCCTTGGGCGAGGCCACCACGCCGCGCGCCACCCGATCGCTGATCTCCACGTCGGCCAGGAACGCGCCGCCCGCGTTGTGCACCCGCACCCGCTGCCCGCCGACCAGCCCGCGCGCTTCGGCGTCGGCCGGATTGACCAGCACCACCGGATCCTTGGCCCGCCGCCGCAGCTCCGGGTTGCTGCCGAAGCTCGTGTTCAGGAACAGGTGCGGCGCGGGAGTGATCAGGGTCAGCGGGTACGGCCCCGCACCGGCCGTACGAGCGGACAGGGACGGAACGTACGCCTTGCCCTGCGGCGGGAAGCGCAGCCGGCCGGACTCGGTCGGGAAGCCCTCGGCGAACGGCGTGAACGGCTCCGGATAGTTCATCCGTACCCATCCCTCCTTGCGCAGCCGGTCGACCGTGATGCCCTCCAGCGAGGGATGACCACTGGACAGCAGGCTCTCGGCCAGCTCCAGATCGGAGTCGAACAGCGACGGCTCGGTCATCCCCATGTGCGCGGCCAGGCGGCGGAAGGTCTCCGTGGTGGACAGGCACTCGCCGGGCGGCGCCGCGGCGGGCTCGTTCCACAGCAGGTAGAGGTGGCCGTAGCCGGCGTGCAGGTCCAGGTGCTCGGTCTGCATGGTGGCGGGCAGCACGATGTCGGCGTAGTCGACCGTGTCCGTGGGGAACTGCTCCATGACGACGGTGAACAGGTCCTCGCGTTCGAGCTGCTTCCTGATCCCGTTGCTGTCGGCGGTCGAGCCCGCCGGGTTGGCGGCGTACACCCACAGGCACTTCACCGAGTCCGGCTTGGCGAGCTCCGAGGCCAGCCGGGTCATCGTCAGCGTGCGCACCGGCGCGGGCAGCAGGTCCTCGCGGGTGTCGATGGTGAGGTGGACGTGGTCGCTGGTGGAGTAGGAGACGCCGCCGCCGGGGTGACGCCAGTCGCCGGTCACGCCGGGGATCGCGGCGATCGTGCGCATCGTGGTGCCGCCGCCCTCGTTGCGCTGGATGCCCATGGTGGCGCGGATGGCGGTGGGCCTGGTGTGCGCGAGCCGCATCCCCAGGCTGTGGATGTCCTCGGCCGGGATGCCGGTGATCTCCGCCACCGTCTCGACCGGATATCTCAGGATCTCCTCGCGGAAGCCCTCCCAGCCTTCCGCGTGCCGGGCCAGGAACTCCTCGTCCTGCGCGCCCTCGGCGAGCACCACGTTCAGCAGGCCGAGCGCGAGCGCCGCGTCCGTGCCGGGCCGGATCGCCAGATGCCGGTCCGCCTGGTCGGCCGTGCGGGTGCGGATCGGGTCGATGGCCACCACGTACGCGCCGTTCGCCTTGGCGTCCTGGACGAACTTCCAGAAGTGGTGCCCGCTGGTGAGCGGGTTCGTCCCCCAGAGCAGGATGAGCCTGGCCTGCGCGAAGTTCTCCGGGTCCATGCCGCCCGCGCTGCCGTTGGTCAGCCGCAGGCCGCTGTTGCCCGCCGCCGAGCAGATGTTCAGCCAGTGCTTGGCGGCGCCCAGCGTGTTCCAGAACCGGCGTCCCGCCACCCCCTCGCAGCCCTGCAGATAGCCCAGCGTGCCGGTGCCGAGGTAGGGCCAGATCGCCTGGCCGCCGTGCTCGGCGACGATGCCGCGCAGCCGTACCGAGATCTCCTCCAGCGCCTCCTCCCAGCTGATCCGCTCGAACCGGCCGGACCCCTTGGGGCCGACGCGGCGCATCGGATGCAGGATGCGGTCGGGCGCGCGGGTCTGCTCCAGGTAGCGGTTGACCTTCACGCAGAGCGCGCCGCGCGTGTAGGGATGGTCCGGATTGCCGCGCATCCTGACCGGCCGGCCGGCCTCGACGGTGACCACCCAGGAGCAGGTATCCGGGCAGTCCAGCGGACAAGCTCCCAAAACACTCAATTCGCCCGACATGGGCGACAGTTTATGTGGGGCCCATCAGCGCGCCGGAGGCGAGCGCACGGTAGAAATCAGAGGTGAAGGGTGAGCGTCCCACCGTGTAGCCTGCCAACCGCTTTGAATCGCCGGGGGATGGGCAGGTCACACGCGTCCGGACCCGGGTCACGATCCGGGACGCAGGTGTCCAAGGATCCTATGGTCTGGCCGGGAAGGTGCAGAATCACTGTCGGTGGCCGATATCAGAGAACGCGAAGACGCGGAGGATCTCTCAAAGGAGGATCCCGCCGTGGACTCAGCGCGCGCTGACGCGGACGTCTACGTAGTCGAGCCGCTGCTTCCGCAGCGCCTGCGCCGCCCCTCCGACCTGCTCCGGCTGCTGGCCACCCTGCTCACGCTCGGCGCGGTGATCCTCCTCGCCCTGGTCGCCAAGCAGACGCTGTACGGCCTGGAGATGGACGTCACGGAGGGCACCACGCTGGTGCCCCTGCTCAGCCGGACCGCCACCTTCGTCGGCGGCGCGGCCGTGCTCATCGTGCCCGTCGCCTTCGCCGTCGAACGCGTCTTCCACCGCGACGGCCTGCGCGTCGCCGAAGGGCTGATCGCCGCCATCATCGGCATGGTCGGCTCCTTCCTGATCGGCCAGTGGCTGCTCGCCGGCCACGTCGACGACCTGACCCAGCTGCTCACCGGCGGCCGCTCGATCGAGCCGCTCAACACCCTGCTCATCTCGGTCATCGCCTACACCACCGCGGTGCGCATCTCGCGCCGGCCCACCTGGCGCGCGCTCATGTGGACCGTGATCGCTCTCGACATCCTCGCCCTCTACTCCGGCAGGCAGATCACCCTGCCCGGCGCCATCGTGGCGGTCCTGGTCGGCATGGTCATGGGTTACGCCACCCTGTACGGCGTCGGCAGCCCCAACACCAGGCCGCCGGGCAACGCCGTGGTGGCGGCGCTGCGCAAGCTCTCGTTCTCCCCGGTGTCGGCCCGCCGCATCGACGACGACCATCAGGGCAGCCGCCGCTACGCCGTCGGACTGGCCGACGGCACCACCCTCGACGTCACCGTGCTCGACCGTGACCGCCAGGTGGCCGGCCTGCCGTACCGGCTGTGGCGGCGCTTCCGGCTGCACTCCGAGACCAGACGCAGGGCCATCAGGTCGCTGCGGGCCGAGCTGGAGCGCGAGGCGCTGATGGCCTACGCGGCGCAGGCGGCCGGCGCCAGCACGCCGCGCCTGATCGGCACCAGCGAGATCGGCACCGAGGCGGCCCTGCTCGCCTACGAGCACATCGACACCAGGCCGCTCGACGAGGTGCCCGACGCTGAGATCACCGACGACGTGCTGGCGCAGATCTGGGAGCAGGTCTCGCTGCTGCAGATCCAGCGGCTCGCGCACCGGAGGCTGACCGGCGACGGCATCCACCTCGACCCGGCCGGCCGCGTCGTCCTGACCGATGCCCGCAGCGGCGAGATCGCCGCCGGGGACCTGCTGCTCCGGCTGGACATCGCCCAGCTCCTCACCTACCTGGCGCTGCGCGTCGGCGCCGAGCGGTCCGTCGGCAGCGCCGCCGCGATCATGGGGTCCGACACACTCGCCGCCGCGATGCCGCTGCTCCAGCGCATCGCGCTGACCCGGGAGACCCGCTCGGCGCTGGCGAAGCAGAAGAGCCTGCTCGCCGCCATCCGCGAGCAGATCGTGGCGCTCAAACCGCAGGGCACGATCGAGGAGATCCGCCTCGAACGGTTCAAGCCGCGCACCCTGGTGACCATCATCGTCAGCACCCTGGCGGCCTACTTCCTGCTCTCCCAGCTCAGCCGGGTCGACGTGATCCAGGTGGTCACCACCGCCAACTGGGGCTGGTCCGGGGTGGCGCTGGTCGCCTCGTTCGTCAGCTTCTGGGCCGCCGCGCTGATGCTCAGGGGATTCGTCCCCGAGGCCCTGCCGCTCTGGCGGACGGTGCTCGTCCAGTTCGCCGCGTCGTTCGTCAAGCTGGTGGCCCCCGCCGCGGTCGGCGGCGTCGCGATCAACACCCGCTACCTGCAGAAACGCGGCATCTCCCCGGGCCTCGCGGTGACCAGCGTCGGCGCCTCGCAGTTCATCATGATGGTCTTCCACATCGCGTTGCTGCTGCTGTTCGCCTACATCACCGGCTCCAACACCGCCACGACCTTCACCCCCTCTCGCGGCCTCGTGGTGGTGATGCTGGCGGTGGCCCTGCTGATCGTTGTGCTGTTCGGCGTCCCACCGCTGCGCAGGATGATCACCAGCCGCACGCACCGCCTGTTCTCCAACGTGCTGCCGCGCCTGCTGGACGTCCTGCAGTCACCGCGCAAGCTGATCGAGGGCTCGATCGGCACCCTCATGATCACCATCGCGTTCGTGATCTGCCTGTACGCCTGCGTCCAGGCCTTCGGCGGCACCATCGACTTCACCACCGTCGCGGTCGTCTACCTCACGGCCAACGCGATCGGCTCGGCCGCGCCCACACCTGGTGGCCTGGGCGCGGTCGAGTACGCGCTCACGCTGGGACTGACCGTGGCGGGAGTGCCCGCCGAGCTGGCCACCTCCGCCGTGCTGCTGCACCGGCTGCTCACCTTCTGGCTGCCGGTGCTGCCCGGCTGGGCAGCCTTCACCTACCTGCAGCGCAACGAAGCCCTGTAACCGACCACGAGATCCTGCTGACCACGAGATCCTGTTGACCACGAGGCCTTGCCGGCTACGCGGCCGCCGCCCCCGTGATCTCGTCCACCGCCTTGAGCTCGTCCTCGGTGAAGGCCGGGCCGTCCACGCACGCCACGTTGTCCTCAAGCTGCCGCACACTGCTGGCGCCGATCAGCACACTCGTCACCCGCGGGTCCCGCAGCGTCCACGACAGCGCCATCTGGGCCAGCGTCTGCCCCCGGCCACGGGCGATCTCGTCGAGCCCGCGCGCCAGGTCGAGATCGATGCGGTCCTCGCTGAGGAACCTGCTGGTGGCCGCCCGCGAATCCGCCGGCACCCCCTTCAGGTAGCGGTCGGTCAGCAGCCCCTGCGCCAGCGGCGAGTACACGATGCAGCCCATGCCCGCCTCCTCCAGCACGTCCAGCAGCCCGTCCTCGATCCAGCGGTTGATCATCGAGTAGGACGGCTGGTGGATGAGCAGCGGCGTGCCCAGCTCCCGCATGATCCTGGCGGCCTGGGTGGTCTGCTCCGCCGAGTAGTTGGAGATCCCCGCGTACAGCGCCTTGCCCGAGCGCACGGCCCGGTCCAGCGCCCCCATCGTCTCCTCCAGCGGCGTGTCCGGATCCGGCCGGTGGCTGTAGAAGACGTCGACGTACTCCAGTCCCATCCGCCCCAGCGACTGGTCCAGACTGGCCAGCAGGTACTTGCGCGACCCCCACTCGCCGTACGGGCCGGGCCACATGTCGTAGCCCGCCTTGCTGGAGATGATCAGCTCGTCCCGGTAGGGGGCGAAATCCTGCTGGAAGATCCGCCCGAACGTGCGCTCCGCCGACCCGTACGGCACGCCGTAGTTGTTGGCCAGATCGAAGTGCGTCACCCCGAGGTCGAACGCCCGCCGCAGGATCGCCCGCGAGTTCTCCACCGGGCGGTCGTCCCCGAAGTTGTGCCACAGCCCCAGCGACACGGCGGGCAACTTCACCCCGCTCCTGCCACTGCGGTTGTACGGCTGCCGCTTGTAGCGGGCCTCGTCTGCCTGGTAGGTCATGCCGTGCTTCCCTTCGTGCCGCGCTCGATGATCCAGGACAGGGCGAACGCCTCCTCACGCCAGGCGTCGTAGCGCCCGCTGCGCCCGCCGTGACCCGCCCCCATCTCCGTCTTGAGCAGGAACGGCCCGCCCCGCGCCGTGGCCCGCAACCTGGCGACCCACTTGGCGGGCTCGTGGTACATCACCCGGGTGTCGTTCAGGCTGGTGATCGCCAGAATCGGCGGATACTCCCGCTCGTCCACGTTCTCGTACGGCGTGTAGCTCTTCATGTACGCGTACACGTCCGCGTCGTGCAGAGGGTCGCCCCACTCGTCCCATTCGATCACGGTCAGCGGCAGCGACGGGTCCAGGATGGTGGTCAGCGCGTCGACGAACGGCACCTCGGCCACCACGCCCGCGAACTCCTCCGGCGCCAGGTTCACCGCGGCGCCCATCAGCAGCCCGCCGGCGGACCCGCCCCTGGCGATCACCTCCGCGCTCCAGCCCGAGCGCTTCAGGTGCCGGGCCGCCGCCACGAAGTCGGTGAAGGTGTTCTTCTTCCTGGTGAGCTTGCCCTCGTCGTACCAGCGCCGGCCCATCTCACCGCCACCGCGCACATGCGCCACCGCGAAGACGAACCCGCGATCCAGCAGGGAGAGCCTGGGCACCGAGAAGCTCGGGTCGATGGAGGTCTCGTAGCTGCCGTAGCCGTACAGGACCGTCGGGGCCGGCGTGCCGGTGTCCTTGCGCTTGACGATCGAGATGGGAATCTCGGTGCCGTCCTCGGCCGTGGCCCACTCACGGAACTGCTCGTAGTCGCCCGGGTCGTAGCCGCCGAGCACCGGCTTGCGCTTCAGCAGGATGAGCTCATGGGTGGCCAGGTCGTAGTCGTACACGCTGGCCGGGGTGACCATGCTGGTGTAGGCGAGCCGGAGCCGGTTGGTGACGAACTCCGGGTTGCCGACCGGCCCCACGTCGTAGAGCGGCTCGGGGAAGTCGATCTCGTACGAGGGCTGCTCGTCGTACGGCAGCACGCGCAGGCCGGTCAGGCCCTCGCGGCGGAAGTGGACGACCGCGTGGCCGGCGAACGCGTCGATCTCCAGCAGGCGGGTGTCGTCCCGGTGCTCGATCAGCGGCGTCCACGTGCCGGGGTCGTCGAGCGGGGCGGTGGCGAGCTCGAAGTTGCGCGCGCCGTCGTTGTGCAGGACATAGAAGAAGTCACCCGCGTGCTCGACGCCGTATTCGACCCCGGTCTTCCTGGGCCGCACGACCTGGAACTCGCCCGTGGGGTCGGCGGCGTCCAGGATGCTGACCTCACTGGTGATCTTGCTGCCCGCGCCGAGCACCAGGTAACGCTCGCTGCGGGTCAGGCCGATGCCCACCCAGTAGCGCTCGTCGGCCTCCTCGTGGACGAGCACGTCCTCCTCGGTGCCGAGGGTGTGCCGGTAGACCTGGTACGGGCGCCAGGCGTCGTCCACGCGCGTGTAGAAGAACACCGAGCCGTCGGCGGACCAGGCGCCGCCGTAGAAGATGCCCTCGATCACGTCCGGCAGCTGCTCACCCGTCGTCAGGTTCTTGAACCGCAGCTTGAAGCGCTCGTCGCCGGTGAAGTCGGTGGAGTAGGCCAGCATCGTGCCGTCGGGCGAGATGGAGCTGGTGCCCATGGAGAAGAACGGACTGTCACCCGCCAGCTCGTTGCCGTCCAGGACGACCTGCTCACGCTCCAGGCGCTCGCCGACGGTGATCTCCGGCGGGGCGTCCCCGTCGGCCGGCACCCGGCAGGAGACGGCGTACTGCTTGCCCTCCTCGGTGCGGCTGAAGTACCACCAACAGCCTTTACGGCTCGGCACCGACAGATCGGTCTCCTGAGTGCGGCTCTTGATCTCCTGGAAGACCTGCTCCTGGAGATCGGCCAGATGAGCCGTTCGCTCCTTGAGATAGGCGTTCTCCGCCTCCAGATATGCGATCGTCTCCGGATCTTCTTTGTTGGTAAGCCATGCGTACTCGTCGATCACGGTGTCGCCGTGATGGGTGCGCTCAGCCGGAACCGTCTTCGCCACAGGGGGCGTGTTGCTGCTCACGGGGGGAGTCTATGTTCGGCCGTGATCGATTCGTGGCCTGCCGCGTTCCTGAAGCCGTCACGAGCGGTCCGGACCCGCTGCTAATCTTTAGGAGTCGACGCAGTGCGGCGCAACCACTCTCTCTCACTCAGGTGACTTTGATGTGGGCTGCGCACCTGTGACGGTAACTCCTTCTGGCACGACGCTCCGAAGATCGGTTCGCAGAACCTTCCAAGGGCTGGTAAGTTAGAGGGGTTGTCCCGGAAGCGGGGCGGTGGTTATTCCTGCAGGTCGAGCGGGTCCGGTCAATTTGACAGGGACTTGAACGGCTGACAGGATTAAGACATAACAGAACACGAAATGAGCGCCTCCGCCGCTCGGCCCTGATCAAGGGTTTGTGCGGGGATGTACGCGTCCGTTTCTTGAGAACTCAACAGTGTGTTAAAAGCCAGTGCATGATGCACAACCCCGTCATTTATGACGGATTCCTTTGGTTGACATTTTTGCGAATGTTGGCCGGGTGAAACCATTCCAAGCATTTTTTGGAGAGTTTGATCCTGGCTCAGGACGAACGCTGGCGGCGTGCTTAACACATGCAAGTCGAGCGGAAAGGCCCTTCGGGGTACTCGAGCGGCGAACGGGTGAGTAACACGTGAGTAACCTGCCCCTGACTCTGGGATAAGCCCGGGAAACTGGGTCTAATACCGGATACGACCGCCCCAGGCATCTGGTGGTGGTGGAAAGTTTTTTCGGTTGGGGATGGACTCGCGGCCTATCAGCTTGTTGGTGGGGTAATGGCCTACCAAGGCGACGACGGGTAGCCGGCCTGAGAGGGCGACCGGCCACACTGGGACTGAGACACGGCCCAGACTCCTACGGGAGGCAGCAGTGGGGAATATTGCGCAATGGGCGAAAGCCTGACGCAGCGACGCCGCGTGGGGGATGACGGCCTTCGGGTTGTAAACCTCTTTCAGCAGGGACGAAGTTGACGTGTACCTGCAGAAGAAGCGCCGGCTAACTACGTGCCAGCAGCCGCGGTAATACGTAGGGCGCAAGCGTTGTCCGGAATTATTGGGCGTAAAGAGCTCGTAGGTGGCTGGTCGCGTCTGCCGTGAAAGCCCGCAGCTTAACTGCGGGTCTGCGGTGGATACGGGCCGGCTAGAGGTAGGTAGGGGCAAGTGGAATTCCTGGTGTAGCGGTGAAATGCGCAGATATCAGGAGGAACACCGGTGGCGAAGGCGGCTTGCTGGGCCTTACCTGACGCTGAGGAGCGAAAGCGTGGGGAGCGAACAGGATTAGATACCCTGGTAGTCCACGCTGTAAACGTTGGGCGCTAGGTGTGGGGATCTTCCACGATCTCCGTGCCGGAGCTAACGCATTAAGCGCCCCGCCTGGGGAGTACGGCCGCAAGGCTAAAACTCAAAGGAATTGACGGGGGCCCGCACAAGCGGCGGAGCATGTTGCTTAATTCGACGCAACGCGAAGAACCTTACCAAGGTTTGACATCACCCGGAAACGTGCAGAGATGTGCGCCTCTTCGGACTGGGTGACAGGTGGTGCATGGCTGTCGTCAGCTCGTGTCGTGAGATGTTGGGTTAAGTCCCGCAACGAGCGCAACCCTTGTTCCATGTTGCCAGCAACCTCTTCGGAGGGTTGGGGACTCATGGGAGACTGCCGGGGTCAACTCGGAGGAAGGTGGGGATGACGTCAAGTCATCATGCCCCTTATGTCTTGGGCTGCAAACATGCTACAATGGCCGGTACAGAGGGCTGCTAAGCCGTAAGGTGGAGCGAATCCCTAAAAGCCGGTCTCAGTTCGGATTGGGGTCTGCAACTCGACCCCATGAAGTCGGAGTCGCTAGTAATCGCAGATCAGCAACGCTGCGGTGAATACGTTCCCGGCCTTGTACACACCGCCCGTCACGTCACGAAAGTCGGCAACACCCGAAGCCCGTGGCCCAACCAGCTTGCTGGGGGGAGCGGTCGAAGGTGGGGCTGGCGATTGGGACGAAGTCGTAACAAGGTAGCCGTACCGGAAGGTGCGGCTGGATCACCTCCTTTCTAAGGAGCATCGATCGGGGTCACACTCGATCTACGCCGGGGTCAGGGACGAATGTTTCCTGCTCGGCAGCTCATTAGTGGAGCACTGGCTACTCAACCAGGCGGATCGCCTGCGTGCTAGTACTGCCTCACCGCTTCGGTGGTGGGGAGTGGGAACGTGCGTTACGGGGTTTCGTCCTGGTTGGACACACTGTTGGGTCCTGAGGGAACGGACCGGCGGGCCCGCTGAGGCGGGCTTGTTGTCTGTTACCACCTCATGCAGGGCCGACCTTCCGTCATACCGGTCTGATGCGATTCGTCGTGTTGGGTGTCTGGTGGTGGGTGGGGTTGGTTGCTGTTTGTTGTTTGAGATTTGCATAGTGGACGCGAGCATCTTTGTGGCCAAGTTTTTTAGGGCACACGGTGGATGCCTAGGCATCAGGAGCCGATGAAGGACGTGGGAGGCTGCGTTAAGCCTCGGGGAGTCGCCAACCAGACGTTGATCCGGGGATGTCCGAATGGGGAAACCTAGCACCAGTCATGTGGTGTTGCCTCCGCCTGAATGTATAGGGCGGTTGGTGGTAACGCGGGGAAGTGAAACATCTCAGTACCCGTAGGAAGAGAAAACAACAGTGATTCCGTGAGTAGTGGTGAGCGAAAGCGGATGAGGCTAAACCGGGCGTGTGTGATAGCCGGCAGGCGTTGCACGTCCGGGGTCGTGGGACCTTCTTGAAGGAGCTGCCGTTTCTTCGGACAGTAAAAAATCGTCAGGGTAGTCGAAGCCTCTGGGAAGGGGCGCCGTAGACCGTGAGAGTCGGGTAGACGAAACCTTGTCGACTGTCGGAGGGGATCCCAAGTAGCACGGGGCCCGAGAAATCCTGTGTGAATCTGCCAGGACCACCTGGTAAGCCTAAATACTCCCTGATGACCGATAGTGCACGAGTACCGTGAGGGAAAGGTGAAAAGTGCCCCGGTGAGGGGTTGTGAAATAGTACCTGAAACCGTGTGCCTACAAGCCGTAGGAGCTTAGCCGGAACTTGTTTCGGCTGTGATGTGACTGCGTGCCTTTTGAAGAATGAGCCTGCGAGTTATGGTGTGTGGCGAGGTTAACCCGTGTGGGGGAGCCGTAGCGAAAGCGAGTCTGAATAGGGCGTTTGAGTCGCATGCTGTAGACCCGAAGCGGAGTGATCTACGCATGGGCAGGTTGAAGCTCAGGTAAGACTGGGTGGAGGACCGAACCCACCAGGGTTGAAAACCTGGGGGATGACCTGTGTGTAGGGGTGAAAGGCCAATCAAACTCCGTGATAGCTGGTTCTCCCCGAAATGCATTTAGGTGCAGCGTCACGTGTTTCTTGCCGGAGGTAGAGCACTGGATGGCTAATGGGCCCGACAAGGTTACTGACGTCAGCCAAACTCCGAATGCCGGTAAGTGAGAGCGTGGCAGTGAGACTGCGGGCGATAAGGTTCGTAGTCGAGAGGGAAACAGCCCAGATCACCGACTAAGGCCCCTAAGCGTGTGCTAAGTGGGAAAGGATGTGGAGTCGCAGAGACAACCAGGAGGTTGGCTTAGAAGCAGCCACCCTTGAAAGAGTGCGTAATAGCTCACTGGTCAAGTGATTCCGCGCCGACAATGTAGCGGGGCTCAAGTACACCGCCGAAGTCGTGGCATTCATCATCTCTTTCGGGGGGTGGTGGATGGGTAGGGGAGCGTCGTGCAGCCGGTGAAGCGGCAGAGTGATCTAGTCGTGGAGGCTGTGCGAGTGAGAATGCAGGCATGAGTAGCGAATCGAGGGTGAGAAACCCTCGCGCCGGATGACCAAGGGTTCCTGGGCCAGGCTAATCCGCCCAGGGTAAGTCGGGACCTAAGGCGAGGCCGACAGGCGTAGTCGATGGACAACGGGTTGATATTCCCGTACCCGCTTTAACGCGCCCATACTGAACCTCGTGATGCTAAGAGTCCTTAACTCGCCTAAAGCCTTCGGGCTTGGGGTCAGAGTGAACGCTCGGTCCGATCGGGTAGTAGGTAAGCGATGGGGTGACGCAGGAAGGTAGTCCAGCCCAGGCGATGGTAGTCCTGGGGTAAGCATGTAGGGAGTGGGGTAGGCAAATCCGCCCCGCATTAATCCTGAGATGTGATGCCGAGCCGATTGTGGTGAAGTGGATGATCCTATGCTGCCGAGAAAAGCCTCTAGCGAGTGTTGTGGCGGCCCGTACCCTAAACCGACTCAGGTGGTCAGGTAGAGAATACCAAGGCGATCGGGTGAACTGTGGTTAAGGAACTCGGCAAATTGCCCCCGTAACTTCGGGAGAAGGGGGACCTCTGCTGGTGATCGGACTTGCTCTGTGAGCTGGTGGTGGTCGCAGTGGCCAGGGGGAAGCGACTGTTTACTAAAAACACAGGTCCGTGCGAAGTCGTAAGACGATGTATACGGACTGACGCCTGCCCGGTGCCGGAACGTTAAGGGGACCGCTTAGCTGTGGTAACACAGCGAAGGTGAGAACTTAAGCGCCGGTAAACGGCGGTGGTAACTATAACCATCCTAAGGTAGCGAAATTCCTTGTCGGGTAAGTTCCGACCTGCACGAATGGCGTAACGACTTCCCCGCTGTCTCAACCACAGACCCGGCGAAATTGCACTACGAGTAAAGATGCTCGTTACGCGCAGCAGGACGGAAAGACCCCGGGACCTTCACTACAGCTTGACATTGGCGTTTGGAACGTCTTGTGTAGGATAGGTGGGAGACTGGGAAGCTGTCACGCTAGTGATGGTGGAGTCATTGGTGAAATACCACTCTGGTCGTTTTGAACGTCTAACTCTGGTCCGTGATCCGGATCGGGGACAGTGTCTGGTGGGTAGTTTAACTGGGGCGGTTGCCTCCTAAAGAGTAACGGAGGCGCCCAAAGGTTCCCTCAGCCTGGTTGGCAATCAGGTGTTGAGTGTAAGTGCACAAGGGAGCTTGACTGTGAGACTGACGGGTCGAGCAGGAGCGAAAGCTGGGACTAGTGATCCGGCATCGGCATGTGGAAGCGGTGTCGCTCAACGGCTAAAAGGTACCCCGGGGATAACAGGCTGATCTTCCCCAAGAGTCCATATCGACGGGATGGTTTGGCACCTCGATGTCGGCTCGTCGCATCCTGGGGCTGGAGTAGGTCCCAAGGGTTGGGCTGTTCGCCCATTAAAGCGGTACGCGAGCTGGGTTTAGAACGTCGCGAGACAGTTCGGTCCCTATCCGCTGCGCGCGCAGGAGACTTGAAAGGAGCTGTCCCTAGTACGAGAGGACCGGGACGGACGAACCTCTGGTGTGCCAGTTGTACCGCCAGGTGCACGGCTGGTTGGCTACGTTCGGAAGGGATAACCGCTGAAAGCATCTAAGCGGGAAGCTCGCCTTGAGATGAGGTCTCCCACCATGAGAGTGGGTAAGGCTCCCGGTAGACGACCGGGTTGATAGGCCGGAGGTGGAAGCACGGTAACGTGTGGAGCTGACCGGTACTAATAGGCCGAGGACTTGACCACAAAGCTTTTGCTTCTTGTGAGTGTGTGCTGCGTTCTGTACTCTTCGCCGGGTCCGGAACAGCGCCGCACTGTGAGAAGGCATCTTGCTCGCGTCCACTACGCAATTCTGAGACAACAAGCAGCTGTCTCAGCCGGCTGGAAGGCTGGCTGGTGTTGTTTGTGTGTTTCGCAGGGTTACGGCGGTTATGGCGGGAAGGAAACACCCGGTTACATTCCGAACCCGGAAGTTAAGCTTCTCTGCGCCGATGGTACTGCACTCGGGAGGGTGTGGGAGAGTAGGTCACCGCCGGACAATCTTTCAGGTAGGGCCCCGACATGTGTCGGGGCCTTATCTGCATTTCTGGAGAGTTCCAAATGGGTTCCACGTTTCAGGGTGTGGAGCTGCTTGTGGAGGGGGTTTTCACGCCTAGGACGGTGTGAGAACCCCCTTTTTTGTTGTTCGGGGAGACCGGGCTATTGATCACGGTACGTCCCTGTCTGGCTACGATGCAGACAAATATCAACTGTCTGGGTGAAGTATCAGCTACTACCCTAGACGTCCTAATCATCGGGATGGCAGCCTTTCCGCATGCGCAAGATCCTGATCGCGGGCCTCTGTGGCGTCGCTCTTCCCTTGGTCGGCATGAGTGCGGTCGGCACCGCCAGTGCGGCGGAGACGGAAGGCGTGCGCGCTGCCGCCCCCACGTTCCAGCTGCCCTTCCCATGTAACGAAACCTGGGTGGGCAGCACGGGCAGTTCGGCCCACACCGGCTCTGAAATCGACTTCAACGGGTCAGCGACCGACGGAAACGCCGATGAAGGCAGGACCGTGGTGGCCGCTGCGGCCGGCAAGGTCGTGATGTCCGAATACCGCACCGCCGACGGTTTCGGCAACGTCGTCAAGATCCGTCATTCCGACGGCAGTGTCACCCTCTACGCCCATCTCAAGAAGCGCCATGTCTCCAACGGCGCCAACGTCAGCCAGGGCCAGAAGATCGGCGAGGTCGGCAAGACCTCGGCCAAGTACAAGATGGCCGCTCACCTGCACTACGAGCAGCGCACTTCCAGCGGGAAGATCGTTCGGGCCTCATTCAACGGCGCCACCTTCGGGTACCCGGGCCAGAAGATCAAGTCCAACAACTGCGGAAGCGGCGCGACCCCGCCCAAGAGCACCTCGACAGGGTCCAAGCCAACGGGATCCAACCCGTACACCCCCGAGCAGATCTGCGGTTCGGGCTTCAAGCGAGTGGACTCCGCCGCCCTGGGCTCGCAGGGCAGCGTCTACCTGCTCTACTCCGCGGCAACCGGACAGAACTGCGTCACCACCGTGCGCAAGAGTGGCAGCGGCAAGGTCAGCGCCAACGCCTATCTTGAGGTCAAGGGCCAGAAGCGCGCCACCGACGCCGGCTCCTTCCAGTACTACGCCGGCCCGGTCAAGGCCAAGGCCCTGCGTACCTGCGTCAAGTGGGGCGGCGCCATCGGCTCGACCAAGTACGACAGCCTGTTCGAGCACTGCGACTGACCCGAGCACTGCGACTGACCCGAGTACAGGACTGACCTGAGTACAGGACTGACCTGAGTACAGGACTGACCTGAGTACAGCAGGACTGGGATGCCGCACCCCGCCTCGCCAAAGCGGCGGCGGTGGTGCGGCCCATCCCGAAAACGATTACATGACCCGTCCCGAGGGCGGTGACGCGGCCCGTCCCGAGTGGGGCCGGTCCGCCCGGGGCGCGGCCAAGGCGGTGGAGATCGAGCCGGTTGGCAGTGTGCACCGGGGTGCGCCCTTTGGGGTCTGTCCGATGATGGATCGTTCGTCTTCGCCCGGAACTGTCGGCCCGGTCCGCGAGACTGCCGTTCATGGTCAACACGCGGCGCTACGCCGGCCCTCGCGGCCTTCGGGCGATGCAGGAGCTCACCAGCCGGATCTGGTCCCCGGAGTCCCGCTGGCATGTCGGGGATCTGGCTTGGGGGCGGTTCCAGCATGTGGGGCGCGAGCCTGAATGGCCGACCATGCTGTGGCACACCGGCGGGCGGACGCCGGCCTGGGGGTGGATCGAGCTGCCGGGGCATCTGGAGCTGGTCGCCGATCAGGCCCGCCCGGAGCTGGTGGATGAGGTGCTGGGGTGGTTCGAGGAGACCGTACGGGATCCTGATCGCAGTGTCGTCGTCTCCAGCGCCGAGACGCACCTGATCGAGGCGATCGAGCGGCGCGGTTACCTGAAGGCCGACGACGGGCCGTTCTTCGTGCAGCTGAGTCGCGGCCTGGAGGCGCTGCCGGAGATCCGCCTGCCGGCCGGGTACGTCGCGCGACCTGTGGGCGACGAGGACGCGCCGGGCCGGGTGATGGCACATCGGGCTGCCTTCCACCCGTCGCGGGTCAGTGTGGAGAGCTACAGCGCCGTACGGGACGCCTGGCCGTACCCGGGGGACCTGGACTGCTGCGTGGTGGCACCGGACGGGAGCGTCGCGGCCTACTGTCTAGGCCGGGGCGGTTCTATCGCGGGCTCGGGTTTCGGGACAGGGCCCGGAGCCTGCACTTTCACGCCGGATCGACAAGCGATGCGCAATCGTGACATGCGCGGAGGTGATTTGCGATCTGAATACGGGCAGCCCCCGGAGTTAGTGGCTGTTGGGAGGCGAGATGTGCGAGGGGTCAGAGAGGACGGTGACGGCGCGTCCCGCGAGCTGGACGCGGTCGCCGTCGAGTGTCACCCACGCCACGTCCCCCAGCGCCGACAACAGGTCGAAGTCGCTTCTTCCCGACCGCGCAGAGGTTCTTCCCGGCCGCGCAGAAGTGGGGGCGAGACTTTTGTGCGAGGCTTCGGCACCTGTGGCAAGAGTCACTTTCGCAGCCGGGAAATCTATTGTGATCATGCTGTCGAGGTCGCGATTCACGGTTCGGGCTCCGCCATGGTGCGGAATTCGACGGGCTCTGTCGCCGTGCATCGAATACAGGATGTGAGCGGTCGCCGCTGAGTCAGGAAGGCGTCTCGGACAGGCCTGGTTCCGGGGCCACGGACCGCGCCCACGCGTCGGCAATGGGATCTTCCAGCAGGCAGGACCGCTGCGGGATTACCCTTGAATGCCGGCCCGGTGAAGGCGTCCGCGATCAACGGGCGCATGAACCGCTGCTATACGGGCCCGGATATTGAGATGAAACCAGGACGCAAGCCGTACAAAATACAATTAGCGCTGGGCGTGTCGCAAGGCGAACACGGAATCGTCGGTTACCGTCCAATGTGTCGGGACGTGCCGATTGCGGTGAGTTCCTGAGGAAAGGACAAGCCGATGGGGGCAGTGCGTAAGGTAGCGGGCTACCTTGGCCTGAGCGGGATTGACCACTACGACGAGGGCTACGACGACGACGGGCAGTACGAAGAGGAGTACATGCCTGCGACCGAGAGGGCGGCTCGCAGGTGGCGCTCCAGCAGCGAATCGTCACGGATCGTGATGGTCCAGCCGCTGAAGTACAACGACGCACCGTTGATCGGCCAGTACTTCCGCGAGGGTCAGACCGTGATCATGGATGTGACGGGGATGGCGATGCCGGAGGCGACCAGGATGGTCGACTTCGCCGCGGGGCTGGCCTATGGGTGCGAGGGACGGATCGAGCGGATCGCCGACCGGGTGTTCCTGCTCGCCCCGGCGCACGTGGAGATCGAGACGAGCTAGGCCGCGCGCGGGCCGCGACGGATCAGCCGGGAGAGTTCGGCGGAGTCGTCGGCGGCCTGCTTGGCGCGGCCTTCGGCTTCGCGGGCGTAGGCGTGCAGCGCCCACACCGCGCCGTCGGCCAGCTCCTTCAGCTCGCTGATCTGGGCGGCCACATAGCGAGCGTCGGATTCGGCGGCCTTACGCCGCCGCCAGAGCCGCCAGCCGGCCAGGCCCAGCAGGGCCACTCCCGCCGCCGCGAGCAGCGCGGGGCCGAGCACCGCCCCTGCCAGACACGCCACACCTGCGACAGCCAGCAGCGCCACGTCCCAAGGGGGGCGGCGTGGCGTGGTGCCGGCCAGGACGATCGAGGCCTCCGCGGCGGCCAGCGTGGTGGGGTCGGGGCCTTCCGGATGCAGCTCGATGGGGTGGCCGAGCAACGTCACGGTCACTGTGGCGGGTGGCTCCAGCCGGCAGTCGGCCTCCAGCTCCTCCGCGAAGCCGCGCAGTATCGGCCCGGCCACGTGCAGGGCGATGGCCGTCAGGTGCAGGTCGGCGCCGGGGCGCAGGTCGTCGAGGAGATGCGAGCTGAGCGAGGCCAGCGGCCCCGGCGGGGTGCCCAGCCCGATCAGTGAGCGCAGCACCGCCAGCGGCTCGTCCTCGGCCCATGCCGTGGCCGGGCTGGCGGCGTCGTTGGTCAGGGTGGTGGCGGAGTTGTGCTCGGCCTGTCGCGTCGAGGTGATCTCCTCGCAGCGGGAGCGCAGCCTGGCCAGCCGGGCGGCCGCCTGGGCGGGCCGGCCCAGCTCGGGGATCTCCGCCATCTCGGGGAAGTCGGTGAGGGAGGCGGGCACCACGACCGACGGCTCGTCGGGCACCAGAGCCTGCACCCACTGCTGCGGGTCGGTGTGCTCCTGCACCGCCAGCGCGTCCAGCTTGCGCAGCACGAAGATCTTGCCGGCCGGGCCGTAGGCGCCCCTGGCCGCGGCGAGCCACAGGGAGCGCTGGCCGTGCGTGACCGGGTGGTCGAGGGAGAGGTCGCCGAAGGCGGTGCCGAGCCAGGAGGCGTGGACGCGGCTGCCGTGCCCCGCCACGGCCAGCGCCAGGCAGAGGAAGAGTGCCGTGTGCTGCTGGTCACGGCCGGCCGCCTTGCTCAGCGGCTCCAGTGGGTCGTCACCGCCGAGGATCGCCACCAGCGCCTCCACGGCGGGCGGCAGCCAGTGACCGGGAATGTCGGCGAAGCCAGGCGCTGAGGGAGGCGCGGTGCCGTTGGCCGCCAGGTGCGACAGCAGTGCCTCCGCGTAGCGGCGAAGCTCCGCCGCTGCTTGGGGGCCAGCAGTCAGATCCGTGCTCAAGGCAGAGAACTCCCCCATGTCGGCCTCAGTTCATGACCGCGTAAAGCCTAACCCGGTGAGCGCGCCTTCGAGGCGGAGGCGCGCCCACGACGGAACGGGGGACTTCGCGCTAACCGCCCTGTTTACATGCGGGCGGGGACAGGGACGCCCAGAAGGTCGAGCCCCGACTCCAGCACCCGCAGCGTCAGCGCGCACAGCGCCAGCCGGTGCGCGCTGGTCTCGGCGTCGACGCCCTCCTTGACCACCGGGCACTGCTCGTAGAAGGTGCTGAACAGGCTGGCCGTCTCGAACAGGAACGCCGACAGCCGGTGCGGCTCGGAGTGGGCCGCGACCTGGCCGACGATCTCGCCGAAGCCCAGCAGGTGCAGCGCCAGGGCGCGCTCGGCGGGCTCGGCGGGCACGATGGACGCGGTGGCCTGCGCCGGCTCCATCCCGGCCTTGCGGAAGATCGAGCGGATCCGGGCGGTGGCGTACTGCATGTAGGGGCCGGTGTTGCCGTGGAACTCCAGCATGCGGTCGAAGTCGAAGACGTACTCGGTGTCGTGGCTGACCGACAGGTCGGCGTACTTCACCGCGCCCATGCCCACCGCGTGCGCGATCTCCTCGCGGGTGGCCTCGTCGTAGCCGCGGTCGGCCAGGCGCGCCGAGGCGCGGTCGACAGCCTCCTGCAGCAGGTCGCTCAGCTTGACCGACTCGCCGGAGCGGGTCTTGAACCTGCGGCCGTCCTTGCCGAGCATCATGCCGATCTGCACATGCTGGGCGTCGACGGTGTCGGGGAGCCAGCCGGCCAGCCGGCCCGCGGCGAACACCATGCGGAAGTGCAGCGCCTGGTCCGCGCCCACGACGTAGAGGATGCGGTCGGCCTTGAGGTCGTGCACCCGGTAGCGGATGGCCGCCATGTCGGTGGAGGCGTAGCCGTAGCCGCCGTCGCTCTTCCTGATGATCATGGGGAGCGGCTTGTCGTCGGAGCCGGTGAAGCCGGGCGGGAAGACGCAGAGCGCGCCGTCGCTGATGGCGGCCACCCCGGCGGCCTCCAGGTCCTGGCAGGTCTTCTCCAGCATCGGGTTGTACATGCTCTCGCCGGCGATGTCGGCGTCGGTGAGCGTCACGCCGAGCATGGCGTAGATCTTGTTGAAGTAGCGGACGGTGGCGTCCATGAAGACGTGCCAGAGCCGGATGGTCTCGGGGTCGCCCGACTGCAGCGTGGTCACCCGCACCCGGGCGCGGGTCTTGAACGTCTCGTCGGCCTCGAACTTGGCCCTGGCCGCCTGGTAGTACTCAGTCCCCATGCCGGCTTCGAGCTGCGCGACGGCGGCCTGCTCGCCGATGTCGAGCAGATGCTCGATGAGCATGCCGAACGGGGTGCCCCAGTCGCCCAGGTGGTTCTGCCTGACGACGTGGTTGCCGAGGCGCTCGTGCACCCGCGCCAGCGCGTCGCCGACGATCGTCGTGCGCAGGTGGCCGACGTGCATCTCCTTGGCCGCGTTGGGCGCGGAGTAGTCGATCACCACGGTCTGCGGCGGGGTGACGGCGGGCACGCCGAGGCGGGCGTCCTCGCGCATGCCCGTGGCCTCGCCGGCGATCCACGAGTCGTCGAGCGTGATGTTGAGGAAGCCGGGGCCGCTGACCTCCACCGTGCCGGGGAAGTCGGTCAGCGCGACCCGGATCGACTCGGCGACCTCCCGCGGGGACCGTCGCAGGCGCTTGGCCAGGCTCATCGCGACGTTCGCCTGGAAGTCGGCGAACTGGGAGGGCCGGATCAGCGGGTCTGCGTCGGCGTGCTCGGAGCCGAACGCGGACGCCAGCGCCTGCTGGACGCGCTCGGTGAGCACTATCTGCGGGTCGGTCATGGTCTAAGGGTACCGGCGAGCCTGACCGCGATGCTGATCGCCGCGGCCGCCACCACGGAGATGCCGACGGCGGTCAGACCGTCGGCCGGATCGCCGGTACGCAGTGCGAACAGATCCCGGACGAACGGCAGCGCCAGAGCTGCCGCGAACAGCGCGGCCATGGCGCCGACCAGGGCGATCCGCCACCGGTTGAGCGGCCTGGCGATCAGCACGAGCACCCACCAAGTGGTGAGGAAGAGCGCGAGCACCGCTGAGGTGCGGTCCTGCTCCAGGCTGCCGCTGCGGGCCGCCCCGTACGCCAGCAGCACGGCGACGGCGCAGATCACCCCGGCCGGTACCGCCAGCCGGAGCACCCGGGGCACGAACCCGGCGCGTGCCCGGTCCATCGCCGGCGCCAGCGCCAGGAACAGGGCGGGCAGGCCGATGGTCACCGCGTTCACCAGGGTCGAGTGCCGTGGCGTGAACGGGAACATCATGCCCAGCACGCCGGTCGCCAGCGACAGCACGATGGCGTAGAAGGTCTTGGTGAGGAACAGGCCGGAGACCCGTTCGATGTTGGTCAGCACCCTGCGGCCCTCGCCGACCAGGTGCGGCAGTGTGGCGAACCGGTCGTCGAGCAGCACCACCTGCGCGACGGCCTTGGTCGCCGGACTGCCCGCGCCCATCGCGATGCCCAGGTCGGCGTCCTTCAGCGCGAGGACGTCGTTGACCCCGTCGCCGGTCATCG
The DNA here is from genome assembly GCF_035920485.1 of Nonomuraea glycinis. Lineage (GTDB taxonomy): Bacteria > Actinomycetota > Actinomycetes > Streptosporangiales > Streptosporangiaceae > Nonomuraea > Nonomuraea glycinis. The sequence continues at coordinate 1,868,946 of NZ_CP109166.1, read as the reverse complement.
CCACGGTGTGGCCGCGCGCCTGGAGCGCGCCGACGAAGCGGCGTTTCTGCTGCGGGGTGACGCGGCCGAAGACGGTGTGCGAGTCGAGCAGCTCGGCGAGCCGGTCCGGGTCGTCGTCGGGCAGCGTGCGGGCGTCGAGGGCGCGGTCTGCGCCGGGGATCTTCAGGCCGGTGGCGATGGCCGACACGGCGGCGGTGCTGTCGCCGGAGATGACCTTGACGGTGACGCCCTGCGCGGCGAAGTAGCGCAGCGTCTCCTCGGCGTCGGGTCTGACCCGCTGTTCGAGAGTGATCAGCGCGGCGGGCGCGCAGTGCTCGGGTGCCGACAGGTCGCTCGTACGGCACAGCGCCAGCACCCGGGCACCGGTGGCGGACAGCTCGGCGGCCTGGTCGTAGCCGTCGGCGCCGGGGGCCAGCAGGATGTCGGGCGCGCCCAGCAGCCAGGTCCCGTGCGGCCCGAAGTCCGCGCCGCTCCATTTGCGGGCGGAAGAGAAGGGCACGGTGTCGAGCGGCTGCCAGGGCGCGGTGGGGTGGCTCGCCCGGATGGCCTTGGCGGTGCCGTTGGGCCGGGAGTCCGCGGCGGCCAGGGAGGCGAGCGCGTCCTCGACGGGCAGCCCGTCGCGCAGGTGCAGCACCCGGTCCAGCTTCATGCCGCCGGCGGTGAGCGTGCCGGTCTTGTCCAGGCAGAGGACGTTCACCCTGGCCAGGCCCTCGATCGCGGGGAGCTCCTGGACCAGGCAGCCGCGCCGGCCGAGTCGTACGACGCCGACGGCGAAGGCGATCGAGGTCATCAGCACCAGCCCTTCGGGGATCATGGTGACGATGCCGGCGACCGCGCCGGTGATGGCGGCGCCGAAGTCGGCCGCGTTGCGCAGCTGGCTGTAGATGAGCAGGGCGCCGATCGGGATGACCAGCCAGGTGATGTATTTGATGAACCTGGCCACGCCGTCGCGTAACTCCGAATGCGCCAGGTGGAACCGGCTCGCCTCCTCGGCCAGCCGTACGGCGTAGGCGTCGGCGCCGACGGCGGTGGCCCTGAACGCGCCGGTCCCGGCGACGGCGAAGCTGCCCGACAGGGCGCGGTCGCCGGGCCGCTTGTGCACCGGGTCGGCCTCGCCGGTCAGCAGCGACTCGTCGATCTCCAGCCCGTCGGACGCGACGACCTCGCCGTCGACCAGCAGGTGGTCTCCGGGGCCGAGCAGGATGAGGTCGCCGAGCACCACCTGGTGCGGCGGGATCTCCCGGTCCTGGCCGTCGCGGCGGACGGTGACGGGGCTCTGGCCGACGACGGCCAGCCGGTCGAGGGTGCGCTTGGCGCGCAGCTCCTGGACGACGCCGATCAGCACGTTGGCGACCATGATGAGGCCGAACATGCCGTCCTGCCATGCGCCGAAGATCAGGATGAGCGCCCATAACAGGCCGATGACCAGGTTGAAGAGGGTGAAGACGTTCGCCCGGATGATCGCGCTCAGCGACCTGCTGGACCGGCGCGGCACGTCGTTGGTCTTCGCCTCCGCGACCTGCGCGGACGTCAGCCCATGCACGCATACCCCCCGATGTGCGAACGGGGACTCACCCTACCGGGGGTCAGCGCGACCTGTGGGGACGTTGGACCCGCTCGCCGATGCCGGCCACGAGGCCGGCCGTCGCCAGGTCGGCCGCGAGTCGGCAGGCGGCGCTGATGCCCTTGGCCTTGGACGAGCCGTGCGCGATGACCACGGTGCCGTTCAGGCCGAGCAGCACCGCGCCGCCATGGGCCTCGGCGTCGAGGCGGCGGCTGAGCTCGCGCAGGCGGGTGCGCTGCATGAACGCGCCCAGCCGGGCCAGCGGGCTGCCGCCGATGGTCTGCCTGAGCTCGTCGAAGGCGTAGCGGACCGCGCCTTCCATGGTCTTGAGCGCCACGTTGCCGGTGAAGCCGTCGGTCGTGATCACATCCGCTTTGCCGGTCAGCAGGTCGTAGCCCTCGACGTTGCCGACGAAGTGCAGGCCGGGCGCGGCCTCGAGCAGTTCGTGCGCCCGCCTGACGACCTTGCTGCCCTTCTCCGCCTCGCTGCCGATGGTGAGCAGGCCGACCCTGGGCGCGTCGATGCCGTAGGCCAGCTCGGCGTAGGCGGCGCCCAGGTGCCCGAACTGCACCAGCACCTCGGGCTTGACCTCGGCGTTCGCGCCCGCGTCCAGGAGCAGGGTGGGGTGCGGCAGGGTGGGCAGGGCGACGGCGATGGCCGGTCGGAGCACGCCCTGCTGGGTCTTGAGCCGTAGTTTGCCGGTGGCCACGATGCCCGCGGTGGAGCCGGCCGACACCACCGCCGACACGTCGCCGCGGCGCAGCAGGTGGCAGGCGATCGCGATGCTGGAGCGGGGCCGGCGCAGGCTGGCCAGCGCGCCCTCGTCCATGGCCAGCGCCTCCTCGGCGCGCACGATGGGAATCTCGTGGGTGGCGTCGAGCTCGGCGAGCGACTCGTAGAGCACCCGGGGCGAGCCGACGAGCACCACCCGCAGTCCACGCTCCCGCACGGCGTGCACGGCTCCCGCCACGATCTCGTGGGGCGCGTGGTCGCCGCCCATGGCGTCGAGCGCGATCGGCCTGCTGTCGGACAAATGGTCACCTCGTACGGCCAGCGATCCGGTTCGTGTCGCGTGGCCGGAGCGCGGTTGTGCCTGATGTCCGCATCGTAGGCACGGCCGATCCCAGGTTAACCGGTGGGCGGACCGTCAGGCGTCGCCGCTCAGGTTCCAGTCCGAGACGGTGCGGGCCACGATGACCTTGCTGAACGTGGCCTGGCCGACGACCCTGATCACCGGCCCGTCGCCGCCCGAGTCGCCGGAGACCTGGCGCTTGGCGAACAGCGCGCCCACCTCGTCGATCACTTGGGCGTCCGGCGGCACCCGGATGATCATTTTGGCGCAGAACGCGCTGACGGACACCGTGATCTCGCGCCCCGGCAGGACGGCCTGGGACAGGTCCACGACGAGGGCGCCGAAGGTGGCCGCCAGATGGGTGTGCCGGGAGGCGATCCAGCGCCCGCGCTTGATGACCTTGCTGAAGACGGTGTTGACGGTCTGCTTCTGCAGGGCGGCCGGGGTGCTCGTGCCGCCGGGGACCTGGGGCAGGTCGTGGGTCAGGGGGACGAGGTCGCCCATGGTCTTGGCCGTGTAGACGGCTTCGAGCCGATCGGCGTGCTCGACGGTGGTGAGTCGGCCGGTGGCGTAGGCCTCGCCGAGCAGGGTGGCCGCGTGGTCGCGGTCGGCGTCGGAGGCTCGCAGTACGGGATCGTCGGTCACGACGGCCAGTCTAAGACTAATCGCGATATGTCGCGACTTTTTAGGTAACGAAGCTCCCAAGAAACTTGGAGCCCACACGGAACCGTAGCCGTGGTGGGCCGCGTCCCGATATAAGAGCCCTAGACGCACGACAGGGGCATGAGGTTTACAGCAGATCGAACAAAAAAGATGGGAACGGCCTAGTGATCTTGAACCAAGCAGGAACGCGGCGCTTCCGGGCATACACGTCCAAGCATCTCGATGACCTCCTGCTGCGAGCTGGACTCGACGATGACCAGCGGCTGAAGGTGCGCGCCGTCGCGACGGTGCTGCCCTTCCGGACCAACGCCTACGTCGTCGATGAACTCATAGATTGGTCGGCCGCGCCCGACGACCCGATGTACCGCCTGGTCTTCCCGCAGGAGGACATGCTTCCCGCGGCCGACGTCGCCAGGCTGGCCGACCTTCTGAAGGCCGAGGCGCCCAACGCCGAGATCCAGGCCGAGGCCAACCGGGTGCGAGCCCAGCTCAACCCGCACCCCGCCGGCCAGAAGGAGCTCAACGTCCCACGCATCGGCGACGAGCCGGTGCCAGGACTTCAGCACAAATATCCGGAGACAGTGCTCATCTTCCCCAAGCAGGGGCAGACCTGTCACGCCTACTGCACCTACTGCTTCCGCTGGGCGCAGTTCGTCGGCGACGCCGATCTGAAGTTCGCCTCCGACGACGTCGACCAGATGGTGGACTACATCCGCCGGCATCCGGAGGTCACCAGCGTCCTGATCACCGGCGGCGACGCCATGATCATGGGCGAGTCGGTGATCAGGCGTTACCTGGGGCCGCTGCTCGAACTGGAGCAGCTGGAGTCCATCAGGATCGGCACCAAGGCGCTGGCCTACTGGCCGCAGCGCTTCGTCACCGATCCCGACGCGGACGCCACGCTCGGCCTGTTCGAGGAGGTCGTGCGGGCGGGCAAGAACCTCGCGTTCATGGCCCACTATTCGCACCCGCGCGAGCTGGAGTCGCCGCTGGTGGAGTCGGCGGTCCGGCGCATTCTCGGCAGCGGGGCGACGATCAGGACCCAGGCGCCGCTCATCCGATCCATCAATGACGATCCCGCCGTGTGGTCGTCCATGTGGCGCCGGCAGCACGCGATGGGGATGATCCCTTATTACATGTTCGTCGAGCGGGACACCGGTCCGCAGGACTACTTCGCGGTGCCGCTCGCCCGAGCGTACGAGATCTTCAGGGAGGCTTACGCGAGTGTGTCCGGGCTCTGCCGGACCGTGCGGGGGCCGTCCATGTCGTCGACGCCCGGCAAGGTGTGCGTCGACGGCGTCACCGAGATCGACGGTCAGCGGTATTTCGTGCTCCACCTGATCCAGTCGCGTGATCCCGCACTGGTGGGGCGGCCGTTCTTCGCCCACTACGATCCGTCGGCGGTCTGGCTGACGGACCTGCGGCCGGCGTTCGCCGACCGTTTCCCGTTCGAGGTCTCCACCGAGGACGCCCTCCTGCCGGTCTGAGCGGTCAAGCGCGTCTACCGCAACCGGAAAATCTGCGCCCCCGGCCCGCGACATTTGTTTGTCGACGCTTGTTCACGGGCCGTGTGGGCGCCCTTCCATGTCGTGGGAGACGTCCACTGAATAACCGAAATAGCCTCCTGCTATTTCCCGACTTGTCCTCCCGCTCATTACCCTTACGCCGCTACGTAACTTGCCCACAAAGCCCGTGTCACGCTGGCTTTTAGCGGCCGACGCGAGTCTTCCGATGGTGATAGAACTGCGTCAGTAGCTCAGCCGGGACGGCGCGCTTCGTGTGGTGCCCATAGCGCGTACGCCACGGCATTCGGGGGTTATCGATTCGCATTTCCACTGCATTCGAGCGCGATCGATCACGAGCCGGGAAGGCAATCATGAAACGTGCAATCAAGACGGCGGTGGCCGTCACATCATTCGGGCTGGCGGCGGCGGCTCTGGCCGCGCCGGTCCACGCCGAGGTCAACGACCACGGCGTCAAGCAAGCGCCCAGTGACGACCCCTTCGGCGGCCTGCTCGGCGGGGACGCCGCCGGAGGCGCGGGGAACCTGCTCAGCCAGCTCACGGGTGCGGGGGTGCTCGGCGGCCTGCTCGGCGGCGGTGCCCTGCCGCTCGGCGGCCAGGTGGACGCGGAGGACCAGACCGAGCACATGGGGAGCCCCAACTCCTACGAGGACATCACCCCTCACTCGCGGCCGAGGCCCGAACTCGGCCCCAAGGTCGCCGGCCTGCCGCTGACCGGTGAGCTGCTGGGCAACCTGCCCGCGCTCGGCGGTGTCGTGCCCGGTGGCGCCGCCCGCATGGCGGCGCCCGGCGGTGTCCGGCAGGTCCAGAGCTTCCAGGTCAAGGCCGCCGAGGAGCAGACGCTGCGCGGCGCCTTCGCCTCGGTGGCCGACCTGGTGGAGGGCTCGCTGGGTGGCGCGATGGCCAAGCTGACCAGCGCCAACCTGCTGCCCGACGCCACCGACACCACCACCAGGACGATGAACGGCGCCACCCAGGGCGCCGGCACCCTGTCGATGGAGAGCTCGGTGGTCGGCCTGGCCGAGGCGGCCAAGAACGCGCTGCCCTCGACCCGCAGCGGCGAGCTGGCGCCGGCGATCGGACGGGTGGTGCCGGCCGAGCTGACGCCGCTCGTCGAGACGCTCCCGGGCGCCACGCAGCTCGCCGTCGTCGACGAGATCTCCCCTCTCATCGACGACGCCTCCACGGTCGTCGCCGCCAACGGGACCAAGGCCGCCGGGATCTACGCCGACGCGATCACCTCGCTGGGCTGGACCACGGCCGCACTGACCAGTCACGTGGGTCGCTGACCCCCTGTCGCACAACGTGCTGAACGCCGGCCGACCGGCGGCGATGCGGAGGTCCGTGAGCGTCAGAGGTGCCGACGTCTCATGGACCGCCGCGCCGCGGCAAGGTGGCGTTCACGCGCGGCGGGTGCCCTTCGACGGCGCGTCTCACGCGCCAGGGAACACCGTCGCACCGAACGCGTCCCGCCTTCGAAGCCCCCTGAGATGCCAGGGCGTCGAAGCCTGACGCGTACGGGTCAAGAGCCCTCGCGCCAGCGAGCGAGCTCACCCTCAAGCCGGGCCGCCAAGCCCGGCAGGGCTCGTGTGGTGCCGCTCCTTGCAGGGCAGCGGCACCGCCGAGCCCCAGCCGCCGGCCCAGAGAGGGCCGGCGGCTCTTCTCTGTCCCGTCATGGCAGCCGAACCCCCGTGCGGCGAGCGATCTGGGCCTGCAGCCGCGCCATCTGCCAGTGCAGATCGAGCAGCTGCTCAGCCAGCTGCGTCCGCGGGATCTCGGACACGTCCTCGGTGTCCAGGTGGTCGATCGCGGCCGAAAGCTCGCCCATCGCGTCCCCCACTCCATCGCCGTTCCCATGCTCGAACCGACGTTCGAATCCTATCGGACACAGGTTGGCGATGTCAGTCTCTTACGCCACGCATGGCTCAGTTTTCGCACACAGCAGCGAACAGCCAACGGAGTGGCGCGCGGGACAGCGGGGGCATCCCCGCCCGGAACCACGGGGGGCATCCCACCGCGGGGGGCATTCCACCGTGGTGGCGATCCCACCGCGCGGGCTGCCCACGGCGCGGGCTGCCCACGGCGGGGGCTATCCCTTGGTGTAGGCGGCGAGGACCTCTTTGGGGTCGCCGTCCATCTTGATCTTCCCCTTGTGCAGCCAGATCACCCGGTTGCACGTCTGCTCGATCACCTTCAGGTCGTGGGCGACCAGGAAGACGGTGCCGGCGGACTCGCGGATCTGGCGGATGCGCTGCTCGCTCTTCTTGCGGAACTCGCGGTCGCCCGTCGCCAGCGCCTCGTCGATGAGGAGCACGTCGTGGGTCTTGGCCGAGGAGATCGCGAAGCGCAGGCGGGCGCCCATGCCGGAGGAGTAGGTCGACATCGGCAGCTGGACGAACTCATCGATGCCGGAGAAGTCGACGATCTCCTGGTATTTCTCCCGGACCTCGGCCGGCGTCATGCCCATCGCGTAACAGCCGAGGACGATGTTGCGCTCGCCGGTGAGCTCGCGCATGAGCGCGGCGTTGACGCCGAGCAGGGAGGGCTGCCCGTCGGTGTAGACGGCGCCCTCGTGCGGCGGCAGCAGGCCGGCGATGGCGCGCAGCAGCGTGGACTTGCCCGAGCCGTTGCGCCCCACGACGCCGATCGCGTCGCCGTGATAGGCCACGAAGGAGACGCCCTTGACGGCGTGTACCTCTTTCATCTGCGGCCTGCCCTGGCGCTTGAGAATGCGCGTGAGGGCGTTGACCGCGTTGCCCTTCTCGTTCTCCGACGCCGCGCCGTAGACGCGGTAGACGATGTGCAGGTCGTCGACGATGACGGTCGGCGTACCGGTGGGTGCGTCCAAGGGGCCCTTCGCCGGAGGCTCCGGGTTGGGATGCACCCTGACGTCCTTGCCGCGGACGGCGGGCTCCTCACCCTTCACCTGTGACAGCTCCTTGGTCAGTTCAGCCACGCCCGTACCTCTCCTCGGCCCGCCAGAAGTACCAGAAGCCGAAGCCGAGTGCGAACACTGCCCAGAATACGCAAGGCGCCCACACCATCGCCGGGGGGATGTGCTTGTAGATGAGAATATCCCGCATCCACTCGATGTACGCGGCGGCGGGGTTGAGATACATGGCGGTGGCGACCCACTGCGGAAGCTCCGCGCTGCCGACCACCTTGTCCTGGATGGAGAAGAAGACACCGGAGGCGTAGAGCCAGGTGCGGGTGATGAACGGGAGCAACTGGTTGAGGTCCCGCATCGAGGCGCCCATGCGGGCCATGACCAGCCCGGCGCCGATGTTGAACATCGTCTGCAGCACGAGCACGACCGGGATCATCAGCCAGTACCAGGTCGGCACCTCGCCGGTGATCAGCACGATCAGCACCAGCACGCCCATGGAGATGGCGAGCTGCTGCAGCTCCTGGATGGTGTAGGCGAGCGGCAGCGCCGCGCGTGGGAAGTGCAGGGCGCGGATCAGCGACAGGTTGCCGGAGATGGACTTGGCGCCGGCGGTGAAGCTGCGCTGCGTGTAGGTGAAGACGAAGATGCCGGTGAGCAGGAAGGCCGGGTAGTTCGCGACGCCGTCCCGGCCGCCCAGGACGATGCCGAACATCACGTAGTAGATGGCGGCGTTCAGCAGCGGGGTCAGCACCTGCCAGAGCTGACCGAGCGCGGAGCTGGAGTATTTCGAGACGTTGCGCGAGGTGGCGTACGTCAGGATGAAGTGTCGCCGCTCTACGAGCTGGCGCAGATAGACATGGAACCTCGGCCGCGCGATGGCGCGGCGAAGACCGTATCTCTGGGCGAGCTTGGCCAGCGGCTCCTGCGCGCTTCGGCCGCCCGCCTGGGCGTCCGCGACTGCGGATTCCGGCTGGCTCATGGCAAGGACTCTATTGGATCGGGGTGGTTGAGGTGCCTGCCGCAGGGGACTGCGGCGACAGTTGGACGGACGCTGACGATGCCCGGTTCCAAGGCACCGTCAAGACTCGCTCAACCGTAGCTCAGCGGGCCTGGCCACGGCGGCAACGGCGCGAGCACCGGCTGGTAAGAGGTAATTTTCATCGTGCGTTCACGTCCTGGCCTATGCCCGTCTGGCCGATTCATTCGGTTTGAGGCCGTTTGGCGGGTATGGGTGTGACGCTGCAAAGGCGCACGTGTGACCGAACTGCAACGCGCCAGAGACTCGCTGGTGGCAAGTAGTAAGGGATAGTCGCGATCGACTGGCAGGGCGTCAGCTGGTTTGACCAGGTCAGCCAAATCCGGGTGGATCACAAGGAACCTCCCGTCAGGCTGCTCACGATCAACGCAGCTCAGGGCTTACGTCCACTTGGTTAGAGGGAGGATTTTTTACCATGCGTGTTACTAGAGGCGCACGGATTGTCGCCGGTACCGCGCTGCTCGCCCTCGCGGTCGCCGCGTGTGGCGGCGGTGCCACCCAGTCTGGCGACTCCGCGGCGGGTGGCGGCGACACGCCGGTCCGCATGGAGTTGGGCGAGCCGCAGAACCTGCTGGTCCCCTCCAACACCACCGAGTCCGAGGGTGCGGAGGTGCTCGCCGCGGTCTTCGAGCCCCTGGTGAACTACAACGAGAACAAGGAGGCGGTCGAGGCCGCCGCCGAGTCGATCACCAGTGATGACAACGTCACCTGGACGATCAAGCTCAAGCCGGGTTACACCTGGCACAACGGTGAGCCGCTGATCGCGCAGAACTATGTCGACGCGTGGAACTACGCCGCCAACCAGGACAACGCCCAGGGTGCCGGCTACTTCTTCGGCCGCGTCGAGGGCTACGCCGACCTCAACCCCGGTGAGGGCAAGGAAGTCACGACCAAGGAGATGTCGGGTCTCAAGGCCGTCGACGACACCACCTTCACCGTCAAGCTGGCGGCCCCGTTCTCCCAGTTCAAGGTGATGCTCGGTTACACCGCGTTCTACCCGCTGCCCAAGGCCGCCTTCGGCGACGACGGCAAGGTCACCGCGGCGTTCGGCGAGCAGCCCATCGGCCAGGGTCTGTTCAAGCTCGACAAGCCCTACAAGAAGGGCACCGACCAGACGGTCGACATGACGGTGTACGACAAGTACCCCGGCACGAAGCCGAAGGGCTGGACCAAGCTCCAGTTCAAGCTCTACAACAGCTCTGAGACGGCCTACAACGACCTCCAGGCCGACAACGTGGACATCCACGACGCGCTGCCCGCCTCGGCGATCGCCAGCGCGAAGACGGCCCTCGGCGACCGCTACCAGGACCAGCCGGACGCCGGCGTCGGCTACATCGGCTTCCCCCTGCAGTACAACGACGAGTACAAGGACATCAAGGTCCGCGAGGCCATCTCGATGGCCATCGACAGGAAGACCATCGCCGAGACGGTCTTCTCCGGCACCCGTGCACCCGCCGACGACTTCATCAACCCGGCCATCGCGGGCTACCGTCAGGGCGCCTGCGCGGCCTGCACCTACGACCCGGGCAAGGCCAAGGAGCAGTACACCGCGGCCAAGGGCCCGGCGAAGCTGGAGCTCGGCTACAACGCCGACGGTGGCCACAAGGAGTGGATCGAGGCCGTCGCCAACAACCTGCGCGCCAACCTCGGTGTGGACGTGACGGTCAAGCCGTTCGAGAAGTTCGCCAACATCCTCGACGACCTGGACGCCAAGAAGTACAAGGGCATGTTCCGCATGGGCTGGGCGATCGACTACCCGTCGGCGGAGAACTACCTGTCGCCGATCTTCTCCACCGGCGCGATCAAGACCGGCTCCAACTACGCCGGTTACTCCAACAAGGAGTTCGACGACCTGGTGGCCAAGGGTGACCAGGCCGCGACCGCCGAAGAGGGCCTGAAGCTCTACCAGCAGGCCGACGATGTCCTGATCAAGGACCTCCCGTACGTTCCGGTGTACTTCTACCGGAACAACTCCGGCTACTCGAACAAGGTTAAGAACGTCAAGATCAACCTGCTCAACCAGGTTGAATGGGCCGAGGTCGAGAAGGCCTGACTTTCGTTTTCGGGGGGCGGCTGCGCTGGCGGCTCGCCCCCTGAGAGCCCGCTTCGAAGGCAGTCGTCTGGGCCTGTGCTAACCCTGGATCCCAGGCACTGCCTTCTGGCATGTACGGGAGACTTGTATGGGCCGATACATCATCAGGCGCCTCATTCAGGCGATACCAGTCCTGCTGGGCGCCACCCTGTTCATCTTCGCGATCGTCTTCGCGCTTCCCGGTGACCCCGTAGAGGCGCTGGCCGGCGAAAAGCGGCTGGACCCGAACATCGTCGCGATCATTCGCGACCAATACCATCTCAACGACCCGCTGCTGCTGCAGTACTGGTACTACATCAGCGGCATCTTCCTGCACGGCGACTTCGGGCAGACCTTCGCGGGCGTCCCCGTCAGTCAGCTGATGGTGGGCAAACTTCAGGTCACGCTCAACCTGGCGCTGGTCGCGCTGGTCCTCGAGGCCGTCATCGGCGTCGTGCTGGGCCTGTGGGCGGCGCTGCGTCGCGGCAGGGCCACCGACACCGCGATCCTCGCCTCGACGCTGCTGCTGATCTCCGTCCCGACGCTGGTCACCGGGTTCGTCCTGCAGTTGTGGCTGGGCGTCTGGCTCAAGCAGACCGTGGGCTTCGAGGTCTTCCCGATCGCGGGGGCCACGCAAGGGCTGAAATCGTACCTGTTGCCAGGATTCGTGCTGGCCGGGACGTCGATCGCGTATCTCACCCGGCTCACCAGAACGAGCCTGGTCGAGACACTGAGATCCGACTACATTCGCACCGCCACGGCCAAGGGCCTGTCCAGACGGAGAGTCGTCGGCAGGCACGGGTTGCGCAACGCGCTGATCCCGATGGTCACCTATCTGGGAGCGGACCTCGGCGCCCTCATGGGCGGCGCGGTGATCACAGAGACGATCTTCAACCTGCCGGGCATCGGCCTGCAACTCTATCAGGGCGTTTACCTGCGCGAGCAACCGATCGTCGTCGGTATCGTGACCATCCTGGTATTGGTGTACATCGTGGCGAACCTGGTTGTCGACATGTTGTACGCAGTGCTCGACCCGAGGATCCGCTATGAGTGACACGCCACAGGCCGGACCTGTGCCCCAGGACACCCAGACGCTGACGACGGCCGAGAAGGTCACGGCGAGTCCGCCGCCGGCCGGGCGCCGCAAGAAGGCGGCCCGTTCGGCGAGCCTGTGGAGCGACGCCTGGTACGACCTGCGCCGCAGGCCGATGTTCATCTTCTCGCTGGTCCTCATCGCCATTCTGGTGGTGATGTCGTTCTGGCCGTCGCTGTTCACCTCGATCAACCCGTTCGACGCGCGCACCTGCGAGCTGTCCACCGCCCGGCAGGGGCCGAGCCCCGGCCATCTGTTCGGCCGCGACAGCCTCGGCTGTGACGTGTTCGCCAGGACCATCTACGGCGCCAAGAACTCGATCATCATCGGCGTCACCACCACGGTCATCACCGCGCTGGTGGGCGGGCTGCTCGGCCTCATCGCCGGCACCCGGGGCGGCCTCACCGACACGATCACCTCCCGGGTCACCGAGGTCTTCTTCGCCATCCCGTCGATCCTGGGCGCGCTGCTCATCACGGCGACGTTCCGGGGCGAGGGCATGGGCATCTGGCTCGTGGTGATCGCGCTGTCGATCCTGGCCTGGCCGATGACGTTCCGCATCATGCGGGCCGCCGTCCTCACGGCCAGAGGCCAGGACTTCGTGCTGGCCGCACGGGCGCTCGGCGCGAGCCAGAGCCGGGTCATGTTCAAGCACCTGCTGCCGAACGCGGTCGCTCCGGTGATCGTCGTGGCCACCATCAACCTGGGCGGGTTCATCGCGGCCGAGGCCGCGCTGTCCTTCCTGGGGGTCGGCGTCCAGTCGCCCGACATCTCGTGGGGCCTGATGATCGCCGACGCCCGCAACCGGTTCCTGGAGGCTCCGCTGCCGCTGGTCTTCCCCGCGGTGTTCCTGAGCGTCACCGTGCTCGCGTTCATCATGCTGGGCGACGCCGTACGCGACGCGCTCGATCCGAAGCTCAGGTAGGAGGGGGGTTCAAGTGAGCAAGACATCGCTGGACGAGTTGCCCGCCGAGGGAGGGCGAGGCAACGGTCCGCTGCTCGACGTCGACAACCTGCACGTGGAGTTCGCCACCCGCGCGGGCGTCGTACGGGCCGTCAACGGGGTGAGTTACTCGCTCAACCCCGGCGAGACGGTCGCCGTGCTCGGCGAGTCCGGCTCGGGCAAGTCCGTGACGGCCCAGGCCATCATGGGCATCCTCGACGTGCCGCCCGCGCGCATCCCCCAGGGGGAGGTCCGCTTCCACGGCACCGACCTGCTCAAGCTGTCGGAGGAGGCGCGCACCCAGGTGCGTGGCCAGCGCATCGCGATGATCTTCCAGGACGCGCTCTCCGCGCTCAACCCGGTCTTCACCGTGGGCTGGCAGATCAGCGAGATGTTCCGGGTGCACCGCGGCATGTCCAAGCGCGACGGCATGAAGAAGGCCGTCGAGCTGATGGACAAGGTGCGCATCCCGGCCGCCAAGCAGCGCGTCAACGACTATCCGCACCAGTTCTCCGGGGGCATGCGGCAGCGCATCATGATCGCCATGGCGATCGCGCTGGACCCCGAGGTGCTGATCGCGGACGAGCCGACCACCGCGCTCGACGTGACGGTCCAGGCGCAGATCATGGAGCTGCTCGCGGAGCTGCAGCGCGAGAGCAACATGGGCATGATCCTGATCACGCACGACCTCGGCGTCGTCGCCGACGTCGCCGACAAGATCGCGGTCATGTACGCCGGGCGCATCGTGGAGAACGCCTCCGTGCACGACATCTACAAGGCGCCCGCCCACCCGTACACGAAGGGCCTGCTGGAGTCGATCCCCAGGGTCGACCTCAAGGGCCACGAGCTGTACGCCATCAAGGGCCTGCCGCCGAACCTGCTCGACATGCCGACCGGCTGCGCCTTCCATCCCCGGTGCCCCTACCGGCAGGACGACTGCGTGACCGACGCCCCCCCGCTCTACGAGATCGGCGGCACCCGTAACAGCGCCTGCCACTACTGGAGGGAGGTCCTCGATGGCGACCAAGGGTGAGCGCATCCTCGAGGTTCGCGATCTGGTCAAGCACTTTCCGCTGACCCAGGGCATCGTGATGAAGAGGCAGATCGGCGCCATCAAGGCCGTGGACGGGGTCTCCTTCGACCTCGACCGGGGCGAGACGCTGGGCATCGTGGGCGAGTCGGGCTGCGGCAAGTCCACGCTGGCCAAGGTGCTCATGGCGCTGGAGCGGCCGACCTCCGGCTCGGTGATGATCAACGGCAGGGACATCGCCAAGGCCAGGGGCGCCGAGCTCAAGCGGATGCGCCGCAACATCCAGATGGTGATGCAGGATCCGTACACCTCGCTGAACCCGCGGATGACCGTCGGCGACATCATCGGGGAGCCGTACGACATCCACACCGAGGTCGCGCCGAAGGGCGACCGCGCCCGCAAGGTGCAGGAGCTGCTGGAGGTCGTGGGCCTCAACCCGGACCACATCAACCGCTACCCGCACCAGTTCTCCGGCGGCCAGCGGCAGCGCATCGGCATCGCCCGTGGGCTGGCGCTCCAGCCGGAGGTCATCGTCTGCGACGAGCCGGTCTCCGCGCTCGACGTGTCGATCCAGGCGCAGGTCATCAACCTGCTGGAGCGGCTGCAGAACGAGTTCAACCTGGCGTACATCTTCATCGCCCACGACCTGTCGGTGGTACGCCACATCTCCGACAGGGTCGCGGTGATGTATCTCGGCAAGGTCGTCGAGATCGGCAACGATGTCGACATCTACGACAAGCCGGCGCACCCGTACGCCCAGGCCCTGCTGTCGGCGGTGCCGGTCCCGGACCCCGAGGGCCGGGAGCAGCGCGAGCGGATCATCCTGCAGGGTGACCCGCCCTCGCCGGCCAACCCGCCGTCGGGCTGCCGCTTCCGCACCCGGTGCTGGAAGGCGCAGGAGATCTGCGCGACGGAGGAGCCGTTGCTGCAGATCAGGCCGGGCACCACGCACGAGAGCGCGTGCCACTTCGCCGAGACGCACGACGTGGTGCACGTCAACTAGTCGAGGCGGCCGAGGCCCTCCACAGGATCGCTGTGGAGGGCCTCGGCGTCTCGTCAGGTCAGGTCCCGGCAGCGCCGCCGCTGCCGCCCGACCACGCGCGCGGACATCCCCGCCGCCAGCAGCACCATGCCCACCACCACCGCCATCCGCGAGGCGGGCGGCTCGGCGGGCGGGCCGTCCCCGAAGTGGGCTCGTGGCGGGGGCGCCGCCCCGGCCGCGCCGGAGCCGCCGCCGGGCAGCGGGGGCGTCACGGCCAGCCGGCCCGCCTCGCGCAGGGCCAGCACCGCGTTCGCCACCCCGTGCCCGTAGGAGCTGTCGTAGCCGCCGGGCGGCCGTTGCCTGGTGCCGCGCTCGATGGCCCGGCGGACCTGGAAGGGCGACAGGTCCGGATGGGCCGACCTGATCAGCGCGGCGATGCCCGCGACCATGGCGGCCGCGGAGCTGGTGCCGTCGCCGACCACGTAGTCGCCGAAGGCGCTCGCGGTGACGATGCCCGTCCCGGGCGCCACGACCGACAGGTAGTCCCGCCGGTTGGAGAAGCGGGCCGGCCGGAGCCGGCTGTCGACGGCGCCGACGGCGATCACCCCCGGGTAGGCGGCGGGGAAGGTCTTCCTGTTGGTCGTGTCGCCGTCGTTGCCGGAGGAGGCCACGAGGACGACGCCGCGGGCGAAGGCGTACTGCACGGCCTCCTCCTCGGCGGCCGCGCCCTCCCACGCGCCGCTGCCCCCGCCCAGCGACATGCTGATCACGTCCGCGCCGTGGTCGACCGCGTAGCGGATGCCCCTGGCCAGCGCGTGCCGCCCGCCCGAGCGCAGCAGCTCGCGCCGGGGGTCGGCGCTCTCCAGCGTGACCCTGACCGACAGTACGCGGGCCGCGGGAGCCACGCCGATCACGCCGAGGCCCGGGCCATGGCCGCGGCCGGCGATCAGGCTGGCCATGGCCGTGCCGTGGTGCCCCCACATGCCGCCGGTCCGGGCAGCGCCGGTCAGGTCGGGGCCCTGCACCACGACGCCGCCGAGATCCGGATGGGCGCGGACACCGGTGTCGAGCACGGCCACCAGCACCCCCTCGCCTCTGCTGGTCCGCCACGCCTCGGGCAGTCGCAGCAGGGAGAGCTGCCACTGCCTGGCCCGCGCCATGGCCCCCACGTCGTCGTCGCGGGTCGTCTCCTGCGCGGGCACGGTCGCCGCCACGCCACCGGCTGGCAGCGCTGTCACACAGCCCAGCAGCAGCAGGGGCAGCAGCGGCAGCAGGCAGGTCCGCGGCAGACGCCGCCGCCACCTCGTCCAGGTCCGCGGCCGGCGCCACCGCCACCTCATCCGGTCAGACCTCGGTGCAGCTCGAAGGCGAGCTGCCTGGCGATGCCGCGCAGCCGGCTGTCGGCCCGGTCACCCGGCCGGTACGGCCTGCCGTCGGCGTGCCCGGCGGCCGTGGCCACCAGGTAGCGCTCGTGCGAGCCGATCACGACCCCGGTGACGTACTGGAGCTCGCCGAAGCGCTCGGCGGGCCCGCCGGGGAAGGCCACCGGCCGCACCGTGGGCGGGCGGGAGACGCCGGACACCGCCGGCTCGCCGAACCCGGTCAGCACGGCGATGCCGACCGTAGCCACGAACGTGGACGTGCTGTCGGCGTACGTCGCGCGCAGCGCGGTGACGCACGCCGGCCGCGCGGGGAGCGCGCCGGGGTGGAAGGCCGACCGGCAGGGCGCCTCGGGCGCGACGCCGGTCAGCAGGTAGGTGACCCGGGCCCCGGAGGGGCTGATGCCGGGCACGGCAGCCGGGAAGACCCGGGTGACCGGCCACGAGCGCCAGCGGTCGGGGACGGGCGGTCCGGTGGCCGGCCAGACCGCGAACATGATGGAGAGCAGGACAACACAGACATGATGCACGGCGACCTCGAAGAGGGGGAGGGGGCGCCCGAACTGCCGTGCATTCTGACACGCGATCGATGATTCATTCCGACGGTTCGGTAAACAGTCCGATACGCCGTGTAATCACCGTTCTGTGGCTTTCGTATCAACCAGAGGGGGAAAGCCGGACATGTGCACCCGGGGGGAGGCCCAGCCGCTGAGCCGCGTCACCGCTGTTCACCGCGAAGGCGATCAGCCCCGCCGAGTCGGCGAACGCCACCAGGTCGCCCGGCGGCACCGCGGTGTAGGACTCGCGGTAGGGCATCGACAGGCGCCGCCTGCCCAGCATCACCCCGAGCGTGTCGCCCACCCGCAGGCCCAGCGCCTCCAGGTCGCCCGCCGAGATCGACAACTGGGTGTTGCCGTAACGATCGACCGAGACGACCTCGCCCTCCACCGCGCCCTCGCGCAGCACCGAGGTCGGCTCCGGCAACGACACCAGCCGCTCCAGCGGCACCGCCGGGCCCAGGTCGGCCGGGTCGAGGCCGCCGCACAGCCGCCCCGCGACCGGGGCGTACACGTCCCGGCCGTGGAAGGTGGGCGAGACCGGCCGCAGGAAGTGCCGCTCGTCGCTGATCTCGTACGCCGCCCGCGCGCCGCCTGCGGCGTGGATCGCCCACGACAGCAGCCCGTTGTCCGGGCCGACGAACACCCGATCGGCCACCGCCACGGCCACCGCGCGCCGCACCCCGCCCGCGCCGGGATCGACCGCGCCGATGTGCACACCGCTGGGTAGGTAGGGGATCGTCTGCGCGAGAATCGCCGCGCCGCGCCGTACATCGCCGGAAGGAACGAGGTGGCACACGTCGATCACCCGGGCCGACGGCGCGATCGTGGCGATCACCCCGTGGCAGGCGGCGACGTAGCCGTCCTCGAGCCCGTAATCGGTGAGAAGCGTGATGACAGAGGTCACACCTGGTGACTGTACGTCTCCCGATACGCCGAGAACAGCCGCACCACGCACATTACGATGGCGACGGGCCGCGTGCGCCGCCAAGCTCGTGCGCCCCTTCCCTGAGGAGGAGATTATGGACACTGCGCCGGCCGGCGGTGACAGTGCTGCCCCGGGACCCGATCGTCAGCCCCTCACGGACCGCGAGCTCGAACTCCTCGCCTTCGAACGCCACTGGTGGCGCTACGCGGGCGCCAAGGAGCAGGCCATCAAGGAGACCTTCGGCTTCTCCACCACCCGCTACTACCAGTTGCTCGGCGAATTGATCGACAGGCCGGAGGCGCTGGAGCAGGACCCGATGCTGGTCAAGCGCCTGCGCAGGCTCCGCGCCGGCCGCCAGCGCGAGCGTGCGGCCAGGCGCTTCGGCATGCGTCCCTGACCTGCTGGGTAGGGCAGCCGCGTGATGAACATCCCTGGTATGGAAGCGATCCTGAAAGATCCGTCGGGCGCCGTGATCGGGCTCGACTTCGACGGGACCCTGTCCCCGATCGTCGCCGATCCCGCGGCGGCCCGCGTCCATCCCGACGCGCCTGCCGTCCTCGCCGAGCTCGGCGCGTACGTCAACGCGGTGGCCATCGTGACCGGCAGGCCGGTGGCCACCGCGCTCGAGCTCGGCCCCGGGCTGGAGCGCGTGCCAGGCCTGGTGGTGCTCGGCCACTACGGGTTCGAGCGGTGGGAGAACGGCCGGATCTCCGGCCCACCGCCCCCCGCCGGCGTGCCGAGGGTCGAGGCCGAGCTGCCGCTCCTGCTCGACTCCCTCGGCCTGCTCGGGGTGACCATCGAGGACAAGGGCCGGGCGGTGGCCGTGCACACCAGGCGCAGCGCAGACCCCGAGGGCGCGCTGGCCAAGCTGCGCGAGCCGATGGCCGAGCTGGCCGCCAAGCACGGCCTGGTCGTCGAGCCGGGCCGGCTGGTGCTGGAGCTCAGGCCGCCCGGCATGGACAAGGGGCACGCGCTCAGCCTGTTCCTGGCCGAACGGGACGCCAGGTCCGTGCTGTTCGCCGGCGACGACCTGGGCGACCTGGCCGCCTTCGACGCGGTCAGGGCGTCCGAGCTGCCCGGCGTGACGGTCTGCAGCGGCTCGGCCGAGGTGACCGCGCTGGCCGATCGGGCGGACATCGTGGTGGACGGGCCTGACGGCGTGGTGGCGCTGCTGAGGGAGCTTACGTCCGCTTTCAGCCGCTCTTGAGTGGTTTGCAAGTCGCCCCTCTTATGGTCGCCCCATGAAGAAGCGATACCTTGCCGTCGTGGCGGCCGCCGCGGCCGCCGTCCTCCTGGCGCCCGTCACCGCCACGGCCGCCACCGCCCCCGCCCACCAGCTGAAACTGCGCGGCGGCCTGACCCTCTACCTGCCGTTCAAGTGGCGGATCCACGGCGGCGGCACCGACTGGATCCACGTCGTCACCGGCAAGTGCGCCGACCCCAAGGGCGGCTTCTTCACCCCGGACTGCAAGGGGTTCTGGATTCTCGGGCCCAAGGCGATCAAGCTGGGGGCCGAGGGGTTCGGGCCGTACGACGTGCGCAGGGGCGGCTACTACCCGGCCTCCGACGTGCAGCTGTGCCCGGTCAACGGCAAGCTCGCCCGGGTGGAGAGGGTCGGCCGGCACACGAAGGGGCTGCGTCAGGTCGGGCCCGGTCACAAGGCGGCCTACCACGAGTTCCAGACCCGCTGCCGGACCCACTCGGGCAAGGCCACCAACGTGCGCTTCACCACGCGCGAGTGGTATCTGCCGCAGACCAAGGTCCTGGTCGTCGACAACTGGAAGACCAAGGGGCTGCCCACCGCGCTGCGGAACGCCGACTGGAACTGACCGGCCTCAGGCCAGCGCGTCGAGCTGGGCGGCCAGCCACTTCTGCGGGGGCAGCGCGGTGGCGGCCGACTCCAGCCCCTCGCGGCGGCGGGCCCGCTCCTCCTCCGGCATGACCAGCGCGCGGTGCAGCGCGCCGGCCGTGCCGCTGACGTCGTAGGGGTTCACCACGAGCGCGTGCGGGCCGAGCTCGGCCGCCGCGCCCGCCTCGCGGGACAGCACCAGCGCGCAGCGGGGGGACAGGACCGGGCCCTCCTTGGCGACCAGGTTCATGCCGTCGCGGATCGGGTTGACCAGCAGCACGTCCGCCATCCGGTAGGCGGCCAGGGAGCGGGGATAGTCGTCCTCGACGTTGAGGATCAGCGGAACCCAGTCCTCCGTGGCGTACTCGTCCTCGATCTCCTGCGCGCAGCGCTGCACCGACGCGGTGTACTCGCGGTATTCGGGCAGGTCATGCCGGCTGGGATAGGCGAACGCCAGGTGCACCACGCGACCGTGCCACTCGGGATGGGCGGCCAGGAACTCGCGGTAGGCGAGCAGGCCGCGCACGATGTTCTTCGACAGCTCGGTGCGGTCGATGCGCACGATGAGCCTGCGCTCGCCCACCTGCTCGCGCAGCGCCGCCATGTGCGACTCGACGTCGGGCTCGGCCGCCCGCGCCCACAGCGCCTTGCCGTCGACGCCCAGCGCGTGCACGCCGACGCGGGTGACCCTGCCCTCGTGCGTGATCGTACGGTCCGCGCGGTTCACCCGCGCGCCCAGCACCGTCTCGCAGCAGTCCATGAACGCCCCCGCCCACCGGTGGGTGAGGAAGCCCGCGTGGTCGGCGCCCAGGATGCCCTCCAGCACCTCGGCCGCGACGTCGTCGGGCAGCAGCGAGAAGTATTCGGGCGGCGCCCACGGCGTGTGGCTGAAGTGCGCGATGCGCAGGTCCGGCCGCTCGGCCCGGAGCATCGCCGGGGTCAGCGTCAGGTGATAGTCCTGCACCATCACCCGCGCGCCGTGCCCGGCCTCCTCGGCCAGCGCCAGGGCGAACGCCCCGTTGTAGGAGCGGTAGGACTCCCAGTCGCGCTGGAACCTGGTGCCGAAGTGCGGCGCGTTGGGGGTGTCGTAGAGCAGGTGGTTGACGAACCACAGGGTGGAGTTGGCCACGGAGTTGTAGGCGCGGTGGAAGACGGCCGGCGCGATGTCGAGCATCCGCAGCGCCCCGGTCTTGTAGCCGGCGTGGTCGAGCCGGCCGCCGGGGGCCTGCCGGACGGCGCTGTGGTCGCCGTCGGACAGGGCGGCGCACACCCACAGCACGCCTTGGTCCTTGGCCACGCCGGACAGGCCCGACACGAGCCCGCCACCACCGCGTTTCATGGTCAGCACACCGTCTTCCGATACGGTGAACGAGACCGGGCCTCTGTTCGAGGCGAGCAGGATGCTGTTCATTGAGGCTCCCTCCGACCTTAGGATCCCAGCTATGGCGCTTGATGAGCTAACCGAGGAACTGGCCCGCTCCGCCGCAGTCGGCGATCATCGCGCACTTGGCGAGCTCCTGCGCAGGATCGAACCGGACGTGCTGCGGCACTGTGCCCGCATCCTGCCCTACCACCAGGACGCGGAGGAGGCGGCGCAGGACACGTTGCTGGCCGTCGCGCGCAACATCGGGCGGTTCGAGGGGCGGGCCAGGTTCAGCACCTGGCTGCACATCGTGACCGCCAACTGCGCGCGCACCACCTACCGGTCGCTGAAGCGCAGGGCGGCCGAGCAGACCTCCGACGAGCTGCCCATGCAGAAGCCCGACGTCCGCCGGGTCAGCGTGATCGCCGGATCGCGGCTCGACCTGCTCGACGCCATGGAGGCGCTGGAGGCCGACAAGCCGGATCTGGCCCAGGCGCTGGTGCTGCGCGACATCGTCCAGCTCGACTACAGCGAGGTGGCCGAGCAGCTCAAGATCCCGCTCGGCACCGCCAAGTCACGTATCCACCAGGCACGGAAATATGTCCAGGCGGCACTGGGCGAGGACTACCGATGAGACCTCAAATCTCGCATGATGAGATGACTGGGCAGGTCACGCCGTTGATTAGGTAGAGTCCGGTCAGCAGCAACAACTGAATATTGCTCATCCAGAGGGGTGGAGGGACCGGCCCTGCGAAGCCCCGGCAACCCTCCCGGCTTGTGACTCGCGACCTGGCGAGGCCGACCGGGACTAGGTGCCAATTCCGGTCCGTGGTCAAGGCGGCCACGGGCGAAGATGAGGGAAGGCCTCGCTTCATGTCGCTCGACTTTGGTCCCGCTGTCGCTCTCTCCTGCCGCGAGTGCGGCACGCGCTACCCCCTCGGCCCCAGTTTCGCCTGTTCGGAGTGTTTCGGGCCGCTTGAGGCGGCCTACGAATTCGGCACCGTCACCCGGGCCTCCATCGAGGCCGGACCGGCCAACATCTGGCGCTACCGCTCGCTCCTGCCGGTGCCCGTGGACGTCGCCACCAAGCCCAACATGAACCCCGGCTGGACCAAGCTCGTCAAGGCGGGCAACCTCGGCAAGGCGCTGGGCATCAGGTCCCTCCACGTGAAGGACGACTCCGGCAACCCCACCCACTCCTTCAAGGACCGGGTGGTCGCCATCGCCGTCGAGGCGGCGCGCAACTTCGGCTTCCACACCCTGTCCTGCTCCTCCACCGGCAACCTGGCCGGCGCCGTGACGGCCGCCGCCGCGCGGGCCGGGCTGGACGCCTGCGTGTTCATCCCCGCGGGGCTGGAGCAGGCCAAGATCGCCATGGCCCGGGTGTTCGGCGGCAGGCTCGTCGGCATCGAGGGCACCTACGACGAGGTCAACCGGTTCTGCTCCGAGCTGATCGGGGACCCGATGGGCGACAAGTGGGGCTTCGTCAACGTCAACCTCAGGCCCTACTACGCCGAGGGCTCCAAGACGCTCGCGTACGAGATCGCCGAGCAGCTCGGCTGGAAGCTGCCCGAGCAGATCATCATCCCGGTGGCCTCGGGCTCCCAGCTCACGAAGATCGACAAGGGCTTCAAGGAGCTGATCGAGCTGGGGCTCGTCGAGGACGGCCCCTACAAGATCTACGGCGCGCAGGCGCTCGGCTGCTCGCCGGTGTCCACGGCCTACAAGGCGGGCCACGACGTGGTCCAGCCGGTCAAGCCGGATACCATCGCCAAGTCGCTGGCCATCGGCAACCCCGCCGACGGCCCTTACGTGCTCGACATCGCCCGCCGTACCGGCGGCTCGGTGGAGGACGTGACGGACCCCGAGATCGTCGCGGCGATCAAGCTGCTGGCCTCGACCGAGGGCATCTTCGCCGAGACGGCGGGCGGTGTCACGGTGGGCGTGCTGAAGAAGCTCGTCGAGACCGGTCAGCTCGACCCGGAGCTGGAGACCGTGGTGCTCAACACCGGCGACGGGCTCAAGACGCTCGACGCCATCGTCGACGACGCCCAGCCCACGGCCGTGATCCGGCCTTCTCTCGACGCGTTCCGCGCGACTGTCTGAAAATCAGGAAAGGCGAGTTCATCATGAGCGTTTCTGTGCGGATTCCTACCATCCTTCGCACCTACACCGGCGGTAACGCGGAGGTGAGTGGAGAGGGCGCGACCCTGCGTGACGTGCTCGGCAAGCTCGACTCCGACTATCCGGGAATCGGCGCCCGCATTCTCGATGAATCGGGCAAGATTCGGCGTTTTGTCAACGTTTATGTTGGCGAAGAGGATGTCCGATTCGCTCAGGGGCTTGACACGCCTGCCCCTGAAGGCACTCAGATCTCCATCATCCCGGCGGTGGCCGGCGGCTGACCGTAGCCCCTGGAGAAGGCGCCCGCATGCGGGCGCCTTCTCTTTTTTTCACTATCAAATTCAAGATTGAACTACTTTGGTGAAATTTCCGATTTGTCGTTTGACTCTGGTGTACACCGTCATGTCGCAGGTATGGTCGAGTGCGGTCGTCTGACTGATTCCCCATTCGTCATGACGATTGTGGGTCCTGCGGAGGAATGGGTGGGACCTATGAGCCCAGTAAGAGGAGTCGGAAGTGGCGCAGGGCACCGTCAAATGGTTCAACGCGGACAAGGGTTATGGGTTCATCGCGGTAGACGGTGGTAAGGATGTATTCGTCCATTACTCGGCAATCATGATGGATGGCTATCGATCTCTCGAACAGGGGCAACGGGTCGAGTTCGAGATCACGCAGGGCCAGAAGGGGCCGCAGGCGGAGTCCGTCCGTGCGGTCGCGTAGCTGGTAAGCCCCGGCAGCCCGCACGTCAGCGCAGTGCGTGCGGCCTGCCGCCCCCTCGGTGTACGGCGGGCCGCCCTGGCCCGCCGTTCGCGCTGTACGGACTTGACCTGGGCGTGGGTGGCGTCAGCTTGCACTCGACAGGGTAGAGTGCTAAACAATTCGTTGGCACTCTCTGTTGCAGAGTGCCAACCTGGGATCGAGACGATGGGGTCTGCCGAAGGAGTTGCGGACCCACATGCCGTCGCGGGCTTCGGCTCGATCCACAGCCAGCCACCCTGCAACTGGGAGGTCCAGCCTTATGGCAGCCAAGATGATCGCGTTTGACGAGGAAGCCCGGCGCGGTCTCGAGCGTGGTATGAACCAGCTCGCCGACGCCGTCAAGGTGACCCTGGGGCCCAAGGGCCGCAACGTCGTGCTGGAGAAGAAGTGGGGCGCCCCCACGATCACCAACGACGGTGTGTCGATCGCCAAGGAGATCGAGCTCGAGGACCCGTGGGAGAAGATCGGCGCGGAGCTGGTCAAGGAAGTCGCCAAGAAGACGGATGACGTCGCGGGCGACGGCACCACGACCGCCACCGTGCTCGCCCAGGCGCTGGTGCGCGAGGGCCTGCGCAACGTCGCCGCCGGCGCCAACCCGATGGCCCTGAAGAAGGGCATCGAGGCCGCCGTCGAGCGGGTGAGCGAGGAGCTCTCCAAGCTCGCCAAGGACGTGGAGACCAAGGAGCAGATCGCTTCGACGGCCTCCATCTCCGCCGCCGACCCCGAGATCGGGGCGCTCATCGCCGAGGCGATGGACAAGGTCGGCAAGGAAGGCGTCATCACCGTCGAGGAGAGCAACACCTTCGGCCTGGAGCTTGAGCTCACCGAGGGCATGCGCTTCGACAAGGGCATGACGTCGATGTACTTCGTCACGGACTCCGACCGTATGGAGGCCGTGCTCGAGGACCCGTACATCCTGATCGTCAACTCGAAGGTCTCGGCGAACAAGGACCTGCTGCCGCTGCTCGACAAGGTCGTGCAGTCCGGCAAGCCGCTCCTGATCATCGCCGAGGACGTCGAGGGCGAGGCGCTGGCGACCCTGGTCGTCAACAAGATCCGCGGTCTGTTCCGCTCGGTGGCCGTCAAGGCCCCCGGCTTCGGTGACCGCCGCAAGGCCATGCTCGGCGACATCGCCACCCTCACCGGTGGTCAGGTCATCGCCGAGGAGGTCGGTCTCAAGCTGGAGAACGCCACCCTCGACCTGCTGGGCCGCGCCCGTAAGGTCGTGGTGACCAAGGACGAGACGACCATCGTCGACGGCGCCGGTGACGCCGACCAGATCGCGGGCCGGGTCAACGAGATCCGTGCCGAGATCGACCGCACCGACTCCGACTACGACCGCGAGAAGCTCCAGGAGCGTCTCGCCAAGCTGGCCGGCGGCGTCGCCGTCATCAAGGCCGGCGCGGCGACCGAGGTGGAGCTCAAGGAGCGCAAGCACCGCATCGAGGACGCCGTGCGTAACGCCAAGGCGGCCGTCGAGGAGGGCATCGTGCCCGGCGGCGGCGTCGCGCTGCTGCAGGCCGGCGCCAAGGCGTTCGACAAGCTCGAGCTCCTGGGCGACGAGGCCACCGGTGCCGCGATCGTGCGCAAGGCTCTTGAGGAGCCGCTCAAGCAGATCGCGGTCAACGCCGGCCTCGAAGGCGGCGTCGTGGTCGAGAAGGTGCGCAACCTCACCCCGGGTGAGGGCCTCAACGCGGCCACCGGCGAGTACGTCAACATGTTCAAGGCGGGCATCATCGACCCGGCCAAGGTGACGCGCTCCGCGCTGCAGAACGCCGCTTCCATCGCGGCGCTCTTCCTCACCACCGAGGCCGTCATCGCCGAGAAGCCCGAGAAGTCCCCTGCGGCCCCTGCCGGCATGCCCGGTGGCGGCGACATGGACTTCTAGTCCTGTAATACCGCGCGCCGGGCTTTTTCCGGCGCGTCAGCACCACATCAGAGCGGCCCGAGCCGGATGTCCGGTCTCGGGCCGCTCTGATGTTCTCTCCCTGTTCAGTGGCGCGCCTTACAGCTCTATTTACGGCCGGTAGGCATCAGAGTTGGGATCAACGCCACGCCCCCGCGGCCGCCGCGCGCGCGACATAGGTCTCGAAATCGCGGGGTGGGCGGCCCAGAACGCGGTGCACGTCGTCGGTGGTCTTGGCGAACCTGCCACGGCGCATCAGGTCGAACATCTCGTTGAGGTAGCTTGCCACCTCGGGCGAGATCCCCTGCGCGACGGAGGCGGCGACGTACTCCTCGGGCGAGACATCGACGTAGCGAACCGGCCGCCCCGACACCCGCGCGATCTCCTCGACGGCCTCCCGGAAGGTGAGCCCCCGTGGGCCGGACAGCTCGTAGGTATGGCCGGCGTGTCCGGGCTCGGTGAGCGCGGCCACCGCGACGTCGGCAACATCGTCCGCGTCGATGAAGGGCTCCACGATGTCATGGGCGGGCAGTGCCAGCTCGCCCGCCATGAGCGGGGCGTGGAAGACGTCCTCGTCGAAGTTCTGGCTGAAGTTCGGCGGGCGCAGGATCGTCCACTCGACGCCGGACGCGCGCACGGCCTCCTCCGCCGCGCGCATGTCCAGGCCGAAAGTGGAGTCGCCCCAGGTGTCGGCCCCTCGGGCGGACAGCAGCACGAACCGGCGCACGCCGGCGGCCACCGCTCGGGGGACGAAGTCGTGCGCGGGGCCGGGCACCTCGGGCGCGATGACGTAGGCCGTTGAGACACCGTCGAGCACGGCGTCCCAGGTGGCCGGATCAGTCCAGTCGAAGCGGGCCTCGCTCGATCGGGAGGCGGCCCGTACGGTCCTGCCTGCGGCCCGCAGCCTGGCGGTCACCCGTCGGCCGGTCTTTCCCGTGGCGCCCAGGACAAGGAATAGATGTTCGCTCATGGATCTCATGAAACCGTGGGCGGAGGTGGACTTGCCATGGGTCAGAACCGCGTACGCATGTCCATTCGTCTACGCTGCGGTCATGGACGCCTTCGCCGATCTCCTGCGCGGGGTACGCGCAGACGGCTCTGTCTTCGGGCACACGATCCTGTCGCCGCCGTGGTCGTTACGGTTCGTCGACGGCGCGCCGCTGACGCTGTGCTCCCTGCTGCGCGGCGAGGGGTGGATCATGGCTGAGGCGCAGGAGCCTCAGCGCATCACGGCCGGTGAGGTGGTGGTCGTACGCGGGCCACGACCGTTCTCGTTCATGGACGAGCCGGCCACGGACGCGTCGGCGGCCGTCGACTGCGGCGAGCACTGCGCGATCCCGGCGAACGGCGGCACGGTCCACCATCTCGGCTGGACGTGCGGCGATCCCGGCGGGTCCACGACGCTGATCGTGGGCGCCTATCCGGTGCGCGGCGACGTCGGCCGGCGGCTGCTCAAGGCGCTGCCACCGGTGCTGACCGTGTCCGAGGACGGCGACACCGCCGCGGTGAGCGAGTACATCGCGGCGGAGGTCGCGGCCGACCGGCCGGGACAGCAGGTAGTGCTCGACCGCCTCCTGGACTGGATGCTCGTCTGCACGCTGCGCGCGTGGTTCGACCGGCCGGAGAGCAGCGCGCCGGCCTGGTACACCGCGCTGAGCGACCCGGTCGTGGGCGAGGCGCTGCGCCTCATGCACGACGACCCGGCGCGCCCGTGGACGGTCGCGCAGCTGGCCGCCCGGGGCGGCGTCTCGCGCTCCGCCTTCGCGCGCCGGTTCACCACGCTGGTAGGTGAGCCCCCGCTGGCCTACCTCACCCAGTGGCGTATGACCATCGCCTCGGATCTGCTCACCGAACCGGACACGACCATCGCCGACGTCGCCAAGCGCGTGGGCTTCGCGGACGCGTTCAGCTTCAGCGCGGCGTTCAAGCGCGTCAAGGGCATGAGCCCCAGCAAACACCGCACCCAGCACACGCGCCCGGTCACGTCCACCCGCCCGGCCCTCTCCACGCACGACCGGCGTGATCTGACGCGGTAACAGACGTTGCGGACTCGCCCCCGACACGGGGGCCGATTTCCGGGGCCTTCATGGCCGCTCAACCTGACAGGCCCCCGGAATCCGCCCGGCTCAGGTGCTGTAGAGGGCGACGATGTGGCCTCGGGCCAGGGTGTTGGCGGTGATGTTGAAGCCGACCACCGCCGGGCTGGTGTCGCTGTCCACGCCCAGGGAGTCCACCGACAGGGCGTGCACCGTATAGACATAGCGGTGCGGGTCTCCGGGCGGGGGTGCGGCGCCGCCGTAGGCCTTGGTGCCGTAGTCAGTGCGGGCGTGGGTGGCGCCCGGGGGCAGGCCCTTGAAGTCGGGGGCCGTGCCCGCTCCGGTGGGCAGCTCGGTGACCGTGGCGGGGATGTCGAAGAGCACCCAGTGCCAGAATCCGCTGCCGGTCGGGGCGTCGGGGTCGAAGCAGGTCACGGCGTAGCCGCGGGTTCCGGCGGGGGCGCCGGACCAGCGCAGGTGCGGGGACAGGTTCTGGCCCCGCATGCCCCAGTCGTTGAAGACGTGGCGGTCGTTCAGCCTCTCGCCGTCCGTCAGGTCGTCGCTCTCGACCGTGAGCGCGGGGACTGGCGGCAGGTATTCGTGTGGCAGCGGTGCCGGCACGGCATCCTCCTCGGTAGATCGTCCTGTCGTCATCCTAGGAGCCGGGGGCCGGCCCGCTCACCACCCGGGCGGGCGTCGTCAGGTGGTCAGCTGGGCGGGCAGCGGCTTGCGGTGCAGGACCGTGAGGGAGGTGACGGCTCGGGTGAGCACCACGTACAGGCGGGCCAGGCCGCGGGGCTCGGCAGCGACGATGTCGGCCGGCTCCACCACGATCACGTGGTCGTACTCCAGACCTTTGGCCAGCGTCGCGGGGACGATCAGCAGCCGGTGCTCGTCGGTCGAGTCGGGGCCGAGCACGGCGTGCGGGACGTCGGCCAGCGAGGCGGAGACTTCGGCGGCCAGGGCGTCCGGCACGATGACGCCGATCGAGCCCTCCCTGGCCAGCGCTTCGGTGACGGCTCGGCCGAGCTCGCCGTCCGGCCGTACGGACAGGGAGCCCGCGCCGGGGCGCAGCGAGCGGGGGGCGGCGAGGTCGGGGGCGATCGAGGGCAGCAGGCGGGCGGCGTAGTCGAGCACCTCGCGCGGCACGCGGAAGCCGAGCGTCAGCTCGGTGACCTCGCCGTCCTGGCCGAGGTGCTTGAGCACCGCCTGCCATGAGCTGGTCGACCAGGCGGTGGTGCCCTGGGCGAGGTCGCCGAGCACGGTGGCCGAGCCGTTGCGGCAGCGGCGGCCGAGGGCGCGCAGCTGCATCTCCGACAGGTCCTGCGCCTCGTCGACGACGAGGTGGCCGATCGAGGGGGTGCGTTCGATGAGGTCGCCGAGCTCGTCCAGGAGCGCGGCGTCCGCGGCCGACCATTTCGCGGACTTCCAACTCCGGTACGGCTTCCGCCAGAGCAGCATGTCCTGCTCCTCGGGCGAGAAATCGGACTTGGCGGCCCGGGCGAGGAACTCCGGGTCCGCCAGGAGGCGGTAGAGGACCTGCTCGGGCGTGAGCTTCGGCCAGATGGCGTCCACCAGCTGCCTGACCGGCTTGGAGCGGGCCACCGCGTCCTGCACCCGGTCGTCGGGCGACTCCCCGCGCTGCTCCATCCGTACCAGGACCAGGTGCGCGAGTCGCTGGGTCAGGGCCGCACGGCCGGGACCGTAGCGGGTGGTGCCGCGCAGGGAGGCGACGATCTCGCGCACCTCGTAGTCGGCCACCCGGTGCCGGTAGGCGCCCTTGCTGAAGACCAGCCCCTCCTCCGGCTTCACGATGTGCAGCCAGAGGGCGCGGCGCAGCACCTCCGCCATCCGGGCGTCGCCCTTGACGGCCGAGACCATCGGGTCCTCCGGCGTCGCGTGCTCGCCGAGCAGGCCGGCCACGGTCGTCTGGTCGACCTTGACCTCGCCCAGCGCGGGGAGCACCGAGGAGATGTAGGACAGGAACGCGCGGTTCGGTCCGACGATCATCACGCCTGACCGGGCCAGCCGTTCGCGGTGGGTGAAGAGGAGGTAGGCGGCCCGGTGCAGGCCGACCGCGGTCTTGCCGGTGCCGGGGGCGCCCTGGACGCACACCGTCTGGGCCAGGGCGGCGCGGACGATCTCGTCCTGGTCGGGCTGGATGGTGGCGACGATGTCGCGCATCGGGCCGGTGCGCGGGCGTTCGATCTCGTCGGTGAGGATGCGGGACGGGCCGAGCTCGGCCCCCTGGTTCAGCGGCTCATCCTCGAACGCGGTCAGCGCGCCGCCGTGGTAGCCGAAGCGCCGGCGCAGCGCCACGCCCATCGGGTCGGCGGGGCTGGCCTGGTAGAAGGGGCGCGACACCGGGGCCCGCCAGTCGATCACCAGCGGACGGCTGTTGCCGTCGTGCACGTGGCGGCGGCCGACGTAGATGACGGACGGCAGGTCGTCGTCCATCGAGCGGTCGAGCCGGCCGAAGAACAGCGGCGTGTCCGGGTGGTCGGCCAGCGCGGCCACCCGCTGGTCGAGCAGCGACTGCAGGATCTGCTGCGAGACCCAGTCGCCGGCCGCGTCCGACGACAGCGACTGCGCGTGCGCGCGCATGGCCTGCAGCGCGGCCCGGGACTCGGCGAGATGGGTCTGTTCGGCGGCCAGCACGTCGGGGGCCAGTTGGTGTGCGGGCATGCGGAAGTGCCTCCCGGAGGTGGTGGTCAAGGTAGCGAATCAATCAGCTTAGTGGGCTTGCCGACGGCCTTCCAAAGCATTTAACCGGGCGCACAGAAGGGTAGGAAATGGGCGTGTCGCGGCTCGGTATCTCCCCGATCATCCCCACTGTCGCGAGTTTCCTGCTGGCGGCGCTCTGGAGTATGTCGGTGTTCGCGGGCTGGGGACTGGAGGCGTTCTGCGGCGAGTCGCCGTCCGTCTGCTCGCGGCGGCTCGCCACCGTTTCCACCGTGTCGGGGCTGTTCGCGGCCGTCGCCGCGAGCTTCACCCTGGCGGCCTGGCTGATCCCGGCCGCCCGGTACGACCAGCGCCTTTTCGGCCGGCTCATGGGGACGGGTGTCGTGGCGTGGATCGCCGCCGAAGGGGTGCTGTTCCTCGGCGGCATGCTCGCGAAGTGATCGACACGGCCACGTAACGAACGCCGGAAATACCGAAAAATCCGGGCATACCAGGTGGGAATGCCGGATCATCAGGGTATGTCGCTGCCGGATCTGGCAGCGTCGTGGAGAGGACGCAGTGAGGGGGGTGGTTCGATTGTCGACGGCCCGCGGAGTCTCGTGGACATAGGGCGTTAGCGCCTGGCCGCTCCTTGACGAGCGGCCGGGCGTCACACCTCGTCGTGTACGTCGTCCGCGTCGATGATCTGGTAGGCGTAGCCCTGCTCGGCCAGGAACCGCTGGCGATGCGCCGCGAACTCCTGGTCGACCGTGTCCCTGCTCACCACCGTGTAGAAGCGCGCCCCGCCGCCGTCGGCCTTGGGCCGCAGCACCCGGCCGAGCCGCTGCGCCTCCTCCTGGCGGGAGCCGAACGTCCCCGACACCTGGATGGCGACGGCCGCCTCGGGCAGGTCGATGGAGAAGTTGGCCACCTTCGACACCACCAGCACCTGGATCTCCTTGTCGCGGAAGGCCTGGTAGAGGCGCTCCCGCTCCTTGATCCTGGTCTCGCCCTTGATGACCGGCGCGTTCAGCTGCTCGCCCAGCTCGTCGAGCTGGTCGATGTACTGGCCGATGACCAGCACCTGCTCGCCCAGGTGGCGGCGGACCAGCGCCTTGGTCACCTGCGTCTTGGACGGCGTGGAGGCGCAGAAGCGGTAGCGCTCCTCCGCCTCGGCCATCGCGTACGCCAGCCGCTCCTCGTCGGTCAGCGTGACGCGGACCTCGACACAGTCGGCCGGGGCGATCCAGCCCTGGTGCTCCATCTCCTTCCAGGGCGCGTCGTAACGCTTGGGACCGATCAGGGAGAACACGTCACCCTCGCGGCCGTCCTCGCGCACCAGCGTCGCCGTCAGCCCGACCCGCCTGCGGGCCTGCAGGTCGGCGGTCATCCGGAAGATCGGCGCGGGCAGCAGGTGCACCTCGTCGTAGACGATCAGACCCCAGTCGCGCGCGTCGAAGAGCTCCAGGTGGCTGTAGACGCCCTTACGCCTGGTGGTCATCACCTGGTAGGTGGCGATGGTGACCGGGCGGATCTCCTTCTTGGAGCCGGAGTATTCGCCGATCTCGTCCTCGGTCAGCGAGGTGCGCTTGAGCAGCTCCTGCCGCCACTGGTGGGCCGAGACCGTGTTGGTGACCATGATGAGCGTGGTCGCCTGGGCGTGCGCCATCGCGGCCGCGCCGACGATCGTCTTGCCGGCGCCGCACGGCAGCACCACCACGCCGGAGCCGCCGTCCCAGAACGCGTCGGCCGCCGCCTGCTGGTAGGGGCGCAGCGTCCAGCCGTCCTGCATCAGGTCGATCTTGTGATGCTCGCCGTCGACGTATCCGGCCAGGTCCTCGGCGGGCCAGCCGAGCTTGAGCAGCGCCTGCTTGACGTTGCCCCGGTCGCTCGGATGCACGGCGACCGAGTCGGGGCCCAGGCGCTCGCCCAGCATCGGCTGGATCTTCTTCGAGCGCAGCACCTCTTCGAGCACGGCCCGGTCGGTGGAGGTCAGCATCAGGCCGTGGACGGGGTCCTTCTCCAGCTTGAGCCGGCCGTAGCGGGCCATGGTCTCGGCGATGTCGACGAGCAGCGCGTGCGGCACCGGGTAGCGGCTGTGGCCGATCAGCGCGTCGATGACCTGCTCGGCGTCGTGCCCGGCGGCACGCGCGTTCCACAGCGCCAGCGGCGTGACGCGGTAGGTGTGCACGTGCTCGGGCGCGCGCTCGAGCTCGGCGAACGGCGCGATCGCCTTACGACACTCGGCGGCCTTGTCGTGATCGACCTCGAGCAGCAGCGTCTTGTCTGATTGGACGATGAGCGGGCCGTCGTTCACAGACATCCCTTCTACGGTTGACGCCTATCCAACACGCGCGGCGGCCGAATCAGTCCCGAACCCGGGAAACCGCCCGGCTAGTCGTCGAGATAGCCGTTGACGCCGAGGAAGAGGAAGGTGGCGATGGTCAGCAGGAAACCCAGCCCGAGCAGGACCCAGCTCCAGATCACCATGGTGCGGGCGGTGTCGGGATCGGTGGACGTCCGCAGGGACAGCCCCGCGAGGATCGCGCCGGGGATGGCGAGCAGGTTGCAGCAGCTGACGATGGTGACGAGGTTGACCACGAGCGAGACGATCGCGTTGGCGTTCGGCCCGCTGTGGCGCGGTGGCGGGGGATAGCCGTAGCCGTACTGCGGAGGGGGCTGCTGGCCGTACGGCGCACCGTAGGGCTGGTAAGGGTATTCGCCGAGGGGCTCTTCGTGGCTCATGTCACCTCCTTGTGAGGTCAACATTTATCACGGATCAGCCACACGCCTGACCCGGTCATGCCTCACCGCACTGGATCGTGGAGCCGGGCGCGCAGGGCCTTGCGGTCGAGCTTGAGCGCGCTCGTGACCGGGATCGAGTCGACGAACGTCACCTCGCGCGGATACTTCACCCGGCCGGCCCGGTCCCTGGCCCAGGTCATCAGCTCCTCGGCGGTGACCGTGCCGCCGGCCCTGAGCTGGACGAAGGCCACGACCTCCTCGCCCAGGCGCGGGTCGGGGCGGCCCACCACGCACGACATCACCACGTCCGGGTGCTCGTTCAGCGCGTCCTCCACATCGCGCGGGAACACGTTGAACCCGCCCCGGATGATCAGATCCTTCTTCCTGTCCACGACGTGGAGGTAGCCGTCGTCGTCCAGGCAGCCGATGTCGCCGGTGCGCAGCTCGCCGTCCTCCAGCGCGGTGCCGCCGGGCTCGGGCGCGTGCTCGCCCCAGTAGCCGAGCATCAGCGCCGCGCCGGAGACGCAGATCTCGCCCACGTCGCCGGTCTCCATGACCTCGCCCCACGGGTCGCGGATGGTGATCGTGTAGCCGGGGAGCGGCAGGCCCACGCTGCCGGGCTTGCGCCTGCCCGACGGGTTGAACGTGGTCACCGCGCTGGTCTCGGTCAGGCCGTAGCCCTCCAGGATCTGCACGCCGGGCATCCGGCGCTCGAACTCCGCCAGCACGTCCCGGCCGAGCGGGGCCGCGCCGCAGGTGAGGAAGGCCAGGTCGGGCAGCGGGTGCGACTCCAGCGGCTCGGCCAGCAGCATCTGCAGCATGGACGGGACCACGGCGCCGTAGCGCACGCGCTGCTCGGCCGCGAGGCGGAGGAACGCCGCGGGGTCGAACCAGCGCATCAGCACGGCCTGCGGCGGCTCGGTGGCGTGCATGCCGGCGACCGTGACGATCAGCCCGTAGGCATGGGAGAGAGGCACCGGCACGATCGCACGATTGATCCCCTCCTGGTGGGATATTTCGTAGGAAGCCTTGGCCACCTGCCAGAGGCCCGCGTGGCTGAGCATGACGCCCTTGGCCCTGCCGGTCGTGCCGCCCGTGTACATCAGCGCGGCTAGGTCGCCCGGGTCCCTCGGCACCGGACCGTGCTCGTCGGCCCGTTCGAGCTCGGCCGTGTCGACGTACACCGGCACGTCCACCCCGGTCGCCTCCACCGTGGCCACCAGCTCCGGCGAGGTGACGACGGCCACCGCGCCGCTGTCGAGCAGGATGTGCCGCAGCTCCTCGGCGCTGACCAGGAACACCACCGGCGTCACCACCGCGCCCGCCGCCCACAGTGCCTGATAGATGACCTGCACCTCGGGCGAGGTGGCCATCATCAGCACGACCCGGTCACCCGGCCGGATCCCGGCCTCGACGAATCCGCCACAGGCCCGGCGGGCCCGCACGGCCAGCGTGTGGCTGCGGTGCCAGACCCCCTCGTAGAACACCGAGTCGAAGTCCTCGAACCTGGTCCACGATTCCTCGGCCAGCCGGCCCAGTGTCTGCTCGGTCACATGCCCTAACTTGATGCGGTTCGCGGGGCGGAGTCAAGCTCCGGCGGCGCGCAAGTCGCGGAGCCTGACTAGTCATTGTGGAGGGTGCGCCACTTCCCGTTATTTAGGCATAAATCCGCCCTGCGGTGATTCCTGTTTCTCGTACGGGCCGATCCAGTATTGAGGTGATGGGAAACCTGGGCCAGGCAGGACACGTACCAGCAAATGGAGGAAAGATCATCATGACTCCCTGTATCCCGAAATATCGGCATACTGCGAGGTCAGAGCAGCCGGGAAGCAATAGCCAAGAATCTTTACCAATAATGAAAGAGCCCGTTGGCCCACGATTACGAGTGAAAACAATCTTCAGGCCGTCGACTCACGGTGCGCCCTGTGAACCTCGCGACTGAGCCGCCCCTCGAGTTCCCGCCGGCCGTCCTTGAGGACATCAGTCCGTACGACGTCGCCCGCCACCTGCGCACCTACCTGGAGCCGCCCGGCTTCCCCGAGGCGGTGCGCAGGCTCGCCGACGGCCACCTCCTGGTCCTGTCGGGCGCCGAGGCGACGGGCAAGCGGCTGGGGGCCATCGCCCTGCTGTCCCGGATGTCGCTGGCCGAGGGCAGCGTCGCGGTGCTCTCCCCGGTGGTGACGGTGGTCGAGCTGGCCGCGCGGATGGAGTTCGAGCCCGGCCGCGCCTACCTGCTGCCCGACTGGGCCGGTGGCGCCGACGAGCGGCACGACCTGCTCAAGCTGGCCGACGAGCTCGTCGAGGTCGGCTGCTTCCTCGTCCTGACCAGGAACGGCGCGCCCGCGCCGACGGTCGAGGTCGAACAGCCCTGGGAGCCGCCCGCCGCCGCCGAACTGTTCGAGCTGTGCGTCGCCGGATCCGGGGGCAGAGCGGACAGCCCCGAGCTGGCCGCGGCCAGAGTCCGCGCGGCCGGCCTGACCTCGCCGGCCGCGGTCGTGGACCTGGCCCGCCAGGTGTCAGATGTCTGAGACGCCGGTGATCCGGTGCAGCGCGAAACGGTGGACGGCGGCCCTGGTCTCGTCGTACGCGGTGAGGTAGCCGCCCTCCATCCTGGCCGGTTCCAGGATGCGGGAGGTGGCGTTGCCCTGCGAGTCGCGGTAGCCGATCCATACCCGCGCGCCCTGCCTGATCGCCTCTTGCAGGACCGAGACCGTGGCGGTGGAGGGGCTGTGCGGAATGTGGCCGCTGGGGGCGTCGACGGGCTCGCGCCGGGCCAGGTGCGCGGCGTCACCGGCCCGCAGCGCGCGGACGGCGGCCGTGGCCACCTCCGGGTCGAGGCCGTTGGGTGAGGTCACCGGCCGCGCCGGGGCCGGCCCCTCGGTCCGCCTGCTCTCCAGCTGGGAGATGATCACGTCGCCGTCCAGTGACTCGGGGACGGGGGCGTACCCCATGGCGCGCAGCGAGTCGACCAGCGCGGCCCGTGACGAGCGCGAGGCGATGACCGTGGGCGCCAGCCTGCGCAGGCGCAGCGCGGCCGAGCGGCGGTCGGCGCTGATCTGGTCGAGCAGCGCCGGGTCGTCGCAGCGGATGTAGGCGGACGCGGTGCCGACCCGCATCCGGCCGTGCCGGCGGCCCACGTCGGAGATCAGGTAGGACAGCGCCTGGGGGACGGGCGTGGCGGAGTGGCGCTCCAGCATGGCCAGCAGCTCCTCGACCCCCTGCCCGGCGTCGAGGGCGCGTCGTACGGAGCTCTCGGCGAACCGGTAGACCGTCGCGCCGCCCTTGGACTCCACGTCGGCGGCGAGCGTCATCCAGCGGTTCAGCTCGCTGGTCAGCGGCCCCGGCGCGACCGCCGTCAGGTCGGCCTGCAGCAGCACGTGATCGACCGGCTCGGGCAGCAGCGGGTCCAGCACCGAGGCGGCGCCGTCGCCCGCGAGCAGGGCGCGCCCGTGGCCGGACAGCGTGCCGAGCCCGGTCAGGCCGAGCTGCTCGGCCTCGCGCAGCGCGAACTCGGTGAGCTGCTCACGCAGCGGGCCGCGGCGGCGCGGCTGCTCCCAGGCGAGCCGGCGCAGGACGCTGTCCCGCGACGGCGCGAGCCCCGGCGCGGCGTCCAGCACGCCGAGGGTGGCGGCGCGCACCGCCGGCGCGGAGGAGCGGCGCAGGTCGGGGTGGAGCGCGTTGAGCGGGCGGTCACGGTCGTCGCGCTCGCCGACCAGGCCGGGCACCCGGTCCATCTGCAGCCAGGTGGCGGCCAGCACCACCCACCGGTCGGCGGTGCCTCTGATCCGCCACAGGTCGTAGCCGCTGGTCGGCAGCCACTCGCCGTCGACGCTGCCGCCGGCCGAGGTCAGCCCGGCCGCGTGCGCGACCTCCACGACCAGCGCGGTGGCCCACTCGGGCAGGTCGAGCTCGCTCGCCGTACGTTTCATGTCGCGGACGCCCAGCCCGCCGGTGCGCAGCACGCCGGGCGGATCGATGCTCCACCGCTCGCACAGCTCCTCCACCGCCCGGACGAACATGAACGCCTGCCCGGCGGCGGTCCGGTCGGCCATGGCCTGGTCGCGGGCGGTGCCCTCCAGCGCGGGCGGCACGGCGAGCAGGTCCCGGTGCACCCGCCCGCCCCGCAGATGCAGGCCGACCTCGCGGGGCAGCGTCACGCTCTCCTCGCCCGTCGCCGCCAGCAGGCCGCGGGCCAGCAGCTGCTCGATGGGCGAGCGGGCGGAGGCCAGCCGCACCTCGCGGCGGGCGTTGGGCACCCGGCCGGTCGGCGGCCCCCAGGCGAGCTGTTCGAGCGCGTGCCGCGCCTCGGGCGAGACCTGGTCGATGAGCGCCGCCGGGTCGGCCAGCGCGGCGGCCAGGCGCTCCCTGCCGGACCCGGTCGTACCGGGCGCGATCTCGTCGGCCATCTCCGTCAACTGCTCCGGCGGGTGGTGCCGGAACGCCATCTCGGCGATCGGCCCCAGCCCCGCCGGGTCCTCCAGCACCTTGCGCACGCCCGGGGCCAGGTCGATCGCGCTGTCGGGGCCGTAGACGAGGGCCAGGTCGCGCAGCCGCGCCAGCGCCGCGCCCAGCGCGGGCTCGGGCTTGCCCGCCGCCAGCGCGCCGCCGACCAGCTCGCGCAGCGCCGTCTTCCTGATCGGCCCCTCGTGTACGGCCAGCGTCTCGACGACCGCCAGGGTGAAGCGGTCCAGCCGGTCGAGCACCCGCGCGATCGCCGAGGGGCTGCCCGCCCGCGCCGCCAGCCCCTCCAAGTGGGCCGGCACCGGACTGATCAGCTCGGGACGCGCTGAGACGAGCGTCCGCAGCTCCTCGTCGGTACGCCCCCTGATCCACTCCGTGAACTCCATCGATGCCATGGTATGTCCCTGCTCATTGGGGCAGCATTGCTAGGCGTGACAGAGCGAGTGGACCTGCTCATCCTCAACTACGTCAGCGCGGCGGCCGACGCGGCGCACGGGGTGCTCCGGGCCGACCAGCGGATCGACTTCACCAGGCGGCTGCGGGCCAGGATCGAGGAGGAGCGGCAGGGCAGCGAGGACGCCCGGCGGATGGCCAAGGTGCTCGACCACTTCGGCGACCCTGCCCTCCTGGTGGAGCGGGAGGTGCGCAGGCTGGCCGAGTCCGCCCCTGAGACCGTACGAACGGGGGTTTCGCCGGCCCTGCCCACCGTCGGGCCCGCGGCGCACCCCGATCCGGCGGCGGCGCGGTCCGGCGCGACGGCGGCCTTCCCCAGGATCAGGGACGACGAGAGCCTGCCGCCGGGCGTGGCGCGCGGGCCGGTCGGGCGGCGGCCGGCCGGGCCGGAGCGGGGTCTGCCGTTCGCCTGGCTGCGCAGGGCGGCCATGTTCACCGCGAACCCGCTGGCCACCGGCGGCCGGGACGCCAGGACCGT
This sequence comes from Nonomuraea glycinis, assembly GCF_035920485.1. Lineage (GTDB taxonomy): Bacteria > Actinomycetota > Actinomycetes > Streptosporangiales > Streptosporangiaceae > Nonomuraea > Nonomuraea glycinis. The sequence continues at coordinate 1,830,383 of NZ_CP109166.1, read as the reverse complement.
CGTCAAGGACCACCCGCGGGAGATCGCCGCCCTGGCGATCCTCGTGGTCGCCGCGCTGCTCGTGCCCTTCAACCTGCCCGCCGTGGCCATCTTCCGGGTGCCGGTGATGGTGTGGGCGCTCGGCGCGATCCTGGTCATGGCGAGCGACGCCTGGACGCTGCGTGAGCGGCTGATCGGGGTCTTCGCGCCCCTGCTCGGCTACACCGTGGGCGGCGTGGTCGTGGGCGGCCTGCGGGTGGGGGACCGGCCGGGGCTGCAGGCGTTCATGCTGGAGTTCTTCGACGCGAGCGGCGTGATGTTCATGATCGGGACGGGTGCGGGCGTCGCCTGGCTCGTCTTCCGGCTCCTCGACGGCGACGCCGGCCGTTGAGGCGTCAGGTGACGGGCGCGGGGCTGGGCAGCAGACCGACGGCCAGCCGCACCCACGCGCTGACGAACTGGTCCTTCTCCGTGTTGCCCGGCGTCAGGCCCACCGTCTCCTGGAACAGCCGGTAGTGCACGACCGCCCCGCCGAGCACGGCGCCGATGCTCGCCCAGTCGACCTCGGCGTCACGGTATTCGGGCTGGCTGCCGAACCAGGTCGTGATCGCGTCGAACATGGGCTGCAGCAGCCCTTCACGCACCACCGCCACCAGCTCGGGAAACTGGCTGAGGTCGCGGAAGAAGACCCGGGTCAGCTCCGACTCCTCGCGGACCTTGGCCAGGCCGGCCCGGCACAGGCGGGACAGCCGCACCTCCAGGTCCACCGAGGTCTCCATGCCGCTCAGCTCCGCCAGGCCGTCGGCGACCTGCGTGCGGGTCCTGGCCGCGTGCTCGTTGATCGCCGCGGACAGCACCTCGTACTTCGACTTGAAGTGCCGGTAGAGCCCGCCGGCGCCGGGGGAGAGCCCGGCGGCCGCCTCGATCTCGGCCACCGAGGTGGCGGCGTAACCCCGCTCGGCGAACAGCCGCAGCGCCTCGTCGATGATCCGGGCACGGGTGCTCGTGGTCACGGGCGGGCCCGCGCTTGGCGATCTGGTCATCTCTCCTGATACCTCCGGGTGAGGAGCGTAGTCGGCACGGCGCCGTGCGCCGAGGTCCTGTCCGCGATGGCCGCTTCCGTCCCGGTAAGTAATTCCTTTCTGTCTTTCCTACGGTCCCACAACCAGGGCCCGTTACGCGGATCGCCACCTTTTTTGGCATCCTTCACCTGTGGGGACTTCGGTGGGATTCGACCTGGACATGACATTGGCGGATACAAGGACGGGGATCGCGGCGGTTTACGATGCCCTCTCCTCTCGACTGGGCGTGCCCATCGACAGCCAGGCGATCGTCGCGCGGCTCGGGCCGCCGCTGGAGCACGAGCTGGCCAACTGGCTGCCCGCCGAGGCGATCCTGGACGCGGCCGAGCTCTACCGGGAGATCTACCCCGAGGTCGGCGTGCCGGCGCACACCGCGATGGCCGGAGCGCACGAGGCGATCGAGAGCGTACGGGCAGGTGGCGGCCGGGTCATCGTGGTGACCGGGAAGAACCTCCGGGACGCCAGGAGCACCGTGCGCCGGCTCGGACTGGACGTGGACGAGGTGGCCGGCTCGGTCTTCGGCGCGGCCAAGGGCTCGGCGCTCACCCGCTTCGGCGCGCGGGCGTACGTGGGCGATCACGTCGCGGACATCGAGGCGGCGCGGGCGGGCGGCGCTGTCAGCGTGACGGTGGCGACCGGTCCGTACACAGTGGGGCAGTTGCGCGATCATGGTGCAGATGTGGCACTGAGCGACCTGACGGAATTCGGCACCTGGTTCGCCGCTTGGCGCTCGCGCGAGGAAGTCCGCTAATTCACCGGCATTTACCCGGTCGCCCTGCCGCTCTGCGGGGCATAACCTACGTCCATCACCTAATCACGACTGTTTGAACGAGGTCCTCCTGTGCCGAGTGGCAAGGTCAAGTGGTACGACGCCGACAAGGGTTTCGGCTTCCTCACCCGTGACGACGGCGGTGAGGTCTTCGTGCATTCCTCCGCGCTCCCGGCCAGCGCCGGGCCACTGAAGCCCGGCCAGAAGGTCGAGTTCGGCGTCGCGGAGGGCAGGCGCGGCCAGCAGGCGCTCTCGGTGCGGATCCTCGAGCAGCCGCCGACGCTGGCGAAGGCGAAGCCGAAGGCCAAGCGTAAGAAGCCGGACGAGCTGGTGGTGATCGTCGAGGACCTGATCAAGCTGCTCGACGACGTCTCGACGTCCTACCAGCGGGGCAAGCACCCGGACGCCGCGCACGCCAAGAAGATCGCCCAGGTGCTCAGGGCAGTGGCCGACGACCTCGACGCCTAACCGAACGGGTTCGTCAGCGGCTTGGTGGTATCGAGCGGCTCGGCCTGCTGGCCTGAATACCGGTGGTCCACGGTCGGGTCGGCCTGCCGGTCCGCCTGCTGGTCGGCATACCGGTCGGTGGTGTCCTCCTGCTCGGCCTGCTCGTCCGCGTACCGGTCCGGCCGGGGGCCGGGATGCGGGCCGGAGGGCTGGGCCGCCGGGGGCGGGTCGGCGTGCTGGGCGCGGGCCCGGCGGTTGGCGGCGCGGATGCGGGTGCGCCTGGTCACGACCAGCCAGCCGAGCACGGCGGTCAGCGCCACGGCCAGCGTGACCAGCCCCGCCGTGCTGCTCTCGGTCAGCGACAGGACCAGCCCGATCAGCCCGCCGAACACCCAGGCGAGCTGCAGCATCGCCTCGACCACGCCGAACGTGGACGAGCGCACCTCCTCGCCGATCTCGCGCTGCACGATCGCGTCGAGCGCGAGCTTGCCCAGCTCCTGGGCGAACGCGGTGATCAGCGAGACCGCGACCGCGGCCCACAGGCCGAAGAAGATCGCGGCCAGCACTGTGGTCACCGCGGTCGTGCCCAGCGTGATCAGCACGATGGCGCCGGGCGCGTGGTTGCGCGTCCAGTTGGCGGCGAACGCGCCGATCAGGCCGCCGATCCCGGCCGCCGCCGCCAGCAGCGCGATCGTCTTCGGCGTGTCGAAGAACGGGTCGGGTACGGCCAGCCACGGCACGCCCTTGTCCTGCACCAGGAAGAGCAGGAAGAACAGCAGGAAGCCGGAGAACAGCCGGATGGCCACGTTGGCCCAGACCGCCTCGCCCACCGCCGGGCCCACGTTGAGCAGGGTCCGCCAGCGCGGCGCCCGGCCCTCCTCGGGCGTCTCCTCGTCGAGGTCGGGGGAGTCCACATGCCGCGGCAGCCGGACGGCGAACACGCCGGCGACCAGGAACACCACCATCGCCACCCGCAGCATCATGGTGCTGCCCAGCCAGAGCGTCAGCCCCGCGCCGATCGGCACCATCACCCCGGCGGTCACCAGCGAGAACAGTGCCACCCTGGCGTTGGCCGAGACGAGCGTGATGTCGGCGGGCAGCACGCTCGGCATGATCGCGGCCCGCGACACGTTGTAGGCCTTGGACAGCACCAGCACGCCCAGCGCCCCGGCGAACAGCGTCAGCAGGTCCTGCGGCCCCACGGCGGCGGCCATCGCGAAGCACAGCAGGCCACGGCCGAACAGCGTGCCGGCCATGACGTAGCGGCGGCCCGACCTGAACCGGTCGAGGATCGGCCCCACGAACGGCGCCAGCAACGCGAACGGCAGCATCGTGATGACCAGGTAGAGGGCGACGGGCCCGCGTGCCTCGCCGACCGGCACCCCGAAGAAGACGGTGCTGGCCAGCGCCACGGTGACCAGCGTGTCACCCGCGCTGTGCCCGGCGGTGAGCTCGATCAGGCGGCCGAGGCCGGTGCGGTCGGCGCCGTGGGCGTGGGTGAGGCGGCGGGTGGCCAGACCGACATTGCGCACGCCCCGGCCCGTGGCCCGCCCCGCGCGGGCGGTGCCGCCCGCGGTCGCCTTTCCGGCGCGTACGGTCGCGCGGCCCGCGCCGGCGACGCCGCGTCCCATGCGTCGCGAGATCTCTCTCGCTCGCTCCCAGCCTCCCTCCACGCCTACCAGTCTTACCCGATCGCCAGGCGATCTCAGCGCCGGATCCGCACTGGAGATCCCCATCCGTCCGTAAGGGACTCATCCGTTCTCCGGGTGAGCTCAGTGCCGGATGTGCACCGGAGATCCCCGTACGGCCGTGTCGAGTCCTGTCCGTTCTCCGGGCGATCTCAGCGTCGGATCTGCACGAGAGGCCCCGTCCGGTCCTGCCATGGGTGAGAATGAAGTGTGAGCGAACAGCACCTTTCGGCGGAGGCGGGCCGATGAGCCGTGCCAGGACCCGCGTCTCCGCGCTCGATCAGGCATGTGTCGACGCGGTGGATCTGGCGCGCGCCGCCGCAGGGGAGCTCGCGCGACCGGGCGAGCCGGGCGAGCACCTCGGCTACGAAGGCGAGGGCGACCGGATCGTCACCCACTACTTCGCCTGTCAAGACCGCGCCTACCGCGGCTGGCGCTGGGCGGTCACGGTCACCCGTGCCTCCCGGGCGAAGAAGGTCACGGTCAGCGAGGCTGTCCTGCTGCCCGGCCAGGGCGCGCTGCTGGCGCCCGAGTGGCTGCCGTGGAGCGAGCGGCTGCGGCCGGGCGACCTGGGGGTGGGCGATCTGCTGCCGACCCCGGAGGACGACGACCGGCTGGAGCCGGGGTTCAACGACACCGACGACGACACCGATCGTCAGATGATTTTCGAGTACGGCCTGGGCCGGGCACGTGTGCTCTCGGCCATCGGCAAGGACCGGACCGCCAGACGCTGGCATTCGGGCGAGCACGGGCCGCACACTCCGATCGCACACGCCGCGCCCGCGCAGTGCTCCACCTGCGGCTTCTACTGGCTGCTCGCGGGTGGGCTCCGGCAGATGTTCGGCGTCTGCACTAACGAGTACGCGCCGGACGACGGCCGGGTGGTCGCCGCCGACCACGGCTGCGGCGCGCACTCCGAGGCCGCCGTCATGCCGCCGTCCGTGGACCAGGCCCTGCCGATTCTCGATGAGCTGAGTTTCGACATGATGGAGGAGGAGGCCGGTTCGGTGGACGAAGCCGCCTCCGAGGAGCTCGGCCACTCCTGATCCTTTTCCTGTCAGGAAGTGTCGGCGAGGGCCGCTAACCTACGGTGTCTCGCCTACTTCATGTACAGGATCGTGATCGATGACCGACACCTTTGGCACCGACCGGATGCGGGCCGCCGTGCTCGCCTCCTGGACGGCCTCGCCCGCCAGATTCCGCGAGGACGCCAATGCCGAGGAGGACTTCGCGCTCGGCGGCTACCGCGACCGGCTGATCGTCGAGCTGGCGCAGAACGCCGCCGACGCGGCGCTGCGAGCGGGCGTGCCTGGGGTGCTCCGGCTGACGCTACGCGATGACGTGCTGATCGCGGCCAACACCGGCGCGCCGCTCGACGCCGTCGGCGTGGAGGGCCTGTCGACGCTGCGCGTGTCCGGCAAGCGTGACGAGGTGGGCGCGGCCGGCCGGTTCGGCGTCGGCTTCGCGGCGGTGGTCTCCGTCTGCGACGAGCCGGCCATCGGCTCCCGCGCCACGGGCGCGGTCCGCTGGTCGCGCGCGGGGACGACCGAGCTGGTCGCCGCCGTGCCGGGGCTCGCGGGCGAGCTGACCTCCCGTTCCGGCCACGTCCCGCTGCTGCGCCTGCCGTTCGCGGCCGACCCGCTCGACGTCCCCGACGGTTTCGACTCCGTCGTACGTCTCCCGCTGCGTGACCAGGCGTCGGCCGAGGCGGTGCGGCGGATGCTCACCGAGGCGGGCCCGGCGCTGCCGCTGGGCATGCCCGCCCTGACCGCGATCGAGATCGACCTCGGCGGCGAGATCCGCACGGTGTCGGCCGACGGCTGGCACGTGGTCTCCGCCTCCGGGGACTTCGCCCCCGACGAGGTGGCGGCGCTCTTCGCCGACCGCCCGACCGAGGAGCGCGCCCGGCCCTTCTGGTCGGTGCGCTGGGCCGTCCCGCTCACCGGCACAGGGGAGCCGGGGCCGCTGCCGGCCAACGTGCCGCCCGTGGTGCACGCGCCGACGCCCAGCGACGAGCCGCTCGCGCTGCCCGCGCTGCTCATCGCCTCCTTCCCGATGGCCACCGACCGCCGCCACGTGGCCAAGGGCCCGCTGACCGACTTCCTGGTCGAGCAGGCCGCCGACGCCTATGTCCGGCTCCTCAAGGAGCTGCCGCGCACGCCCAAGCTGCTCAACCTGGTCCCGGCCCTCATGGGCAAGGGCGAGCTCGACGCCCGGGTGCGCCGGGCCATCCTGCAGCGGCTCCCCGACGTCCCGCTGCTGCCCGCGCTGTCGGCTCCCGCCCCCGCCGTGCAGACGCCGTCGTTCGCCGACGCCGACGTCTACGAGCCCGACGCCGAGTGGCAGGTCGAGCACCCGGCCCAGGAGCCGGGGGCGGACGGCTGGGTCGTCGCCGGCCGGGAGGCCGCCGTGGTCGCGGGCTCGTCGGAGCTGCTGGCGGCCGTCGCCGACTTCGTTCCTGGCCTGCTGCCGGCCGGCTGGCCCGCCAGGGATCCCGCCATGGGCTCGCTCGGCGTGCGCCGGGTGGAGCTGGCCGAGGTGGTGGACCTGCTGTCGGGTGAGGCGGTGGAGGCGCGCGACCCGTCGTGGTGGCGCTCGCTCTACGACGTGCTGCCGGCCGACGACCCCGAGTCGCTGGGCGCCCTGCCGGTGCCGCTGGCCGACGGGCGGCTGGTGCGCGGCCCGCGCGGCACGCTCATCCTGGAGCCCGGCTCGGTCGCCTCGGGCGGCGGGGCCGAGCAGGTGGGGCTCGATCTCGCGCCGCTCGGGCTGCGCATCGTGCACCCGGACGCCGCCCATCCGACGCTGGTGCGGCTGGGCGCCGCCGAGGCCACCCCCAGGACCATCCTCGAAGACCCGCTCACCAGGGAGGCCGTCGCCCAGTCGATCGACAGCTCCGACCCCGAGCCGCTGGCCAAGGCGGTGCTGTCGCTGGTGCAGTCGGCGTCGCTGGCGCCCGGTGAGGCGCCGTGGCTGGCGGAGCTGGCGCTGCGCGGCACCGACGGCGAGCTCTATCCGGCGGGCGAGCTGATGCTGGCCGGCGGCGCGCTGGCGGGACTGCTGGAGCCCGACACGCACCTCGGGGTGGCCGCCGACGACCTGGTGGCCACCTACGGGCCGCGGGTGCTGGCCGCCGCCGGGGTGCTCGACGGCTTCGCCGTGGTGCACGACGCCGACGTGCTGCTCGACCAGGACGACTGCGACCACGACCTCGACGGCGAGGACGACTGGCTGGACCATCTGCACGACCTGCTGCCCGACCTCGAGGTGCCGCCGGTGGTGCCGGAGTTCGTGGCGGTGCGCGACCTGGAGCTCGTCGCCGACTGGGCGGCCGCGCTGGCGCTGCTGACCAGGCCGCCGCTGCGCGCCGCCCTGCATCCGCTGCGCGTCGAGGGCGTCGAGGTGCCCTCCTACACCGCCTGGTGGCTGGCCGGTCATGCCGTGCTCGGCGGGCGCAAGCCGCGCGAGCTGCGGCTGCCGGGAGCCGACCCGCTGCTGCAGGGCCTCTACGGTGACGCGCCGGCGGGGCTGGACGAGGCGGCGCTGGCGATGCTCGGCGTGCGCAGCACGCTGGCCGAGTTGCTGGAGTCGCACGGCGGCCCGGAGGAGTTGCTCGACCTGATGGCCGACGAGTCCATCGTGGTCGACCGGGCTCAGCTGCGCGCCCTGTGGATCGCGCTGGCGGGCGTCGAGCCGTCCCGGGTGGCGCCGCCGACCCGGGTCCGCTCGGTGCTCGGCGGCGACATCGTGGTGGCCGACGCCGATCAGGTCGTCGTGGTGGAGGCGCCCGACCTGCTGCAACTGGTCACCCACCATCCGCTGGTGCTGGCCCCGTACGACCTGGCCGAGTCGCTGTCGGAGCTGCTCGACCTGCCGCTCGCCGGCGAGATGACCTCCGGCGAGGTCACCTCGGCGGGCGAGACGCGGCAGGTGCCGCCCCAGGTGCGCTCGCTGCTCCCGACGGCCCCCGAGACCTACGTCGAGCACGACAAGCTGCTGGTGGACGGGGTGGCCTGCGCGTGGCGCTTCTTCGAGGGCGCCGTGCACTGCACCGGCCTGGACGGGCTGGCGCGTGGCCTGGCCTGGGCCACCGGCCAGTGGAACGACCGGCTGGCGGTCGCCGCCCTGCTGCGCGACCCCGACGCGGTGCCCCTCCTGCTGGCCGAGTCGGACTTGTCGTAACCCGGCCCAAGAGCCGGCCCATTCGTAAGGCCGTCCCAAGGGCGGGCCCAAGTCAGGATTTCGTCATAACGTCGGCCCAGGTCGGGATTTGTCGTAGTCCGGCCTGGGCTGGGGTCGCCCGGATGTTCGCTGCGTGGTTTGCCGCGGTCTCCGGGTGAGCCTGCCTGGCGGGTTCGGCCGGGCAGGCTCGGTGGGTGGTCAGGCGGCGGGGCAGGTGGTGTCGGCGGCGGGGAGTTTGTCGTTCAGCACGTAGGCGTCGACCGTGCGCATCACGCAGCTGCTGCCGCTGAGGTAGGCGCCGTGGCCCTCGCCCTCGTAGGTGACCAGGACGCCGGTCTTGAGCCGTTCGGTGAGGGAGACCGCCCACTGGTAGGGGGTGGCGGGGTCGCCCTTGCCACCGACGACCAGGATGGGCGCGGAGCCGGTGGCGTCGATCTTCTTGGCCTCGTCGGTGCCCTCGGCGGGCCAGTGGGCGCAGGCCCCGCCGGAGGAGCTGTCGGCGGCCAGGATCGGGAAGACCTTCCGCACCTTCTCGTTGATCGCGGCCGTCTCGGCCTCGGTGGGCCGCTCGGCGCTGTCCACGCAGTTGATCGCCTGCAGGCTGGCCATCATGGTGGAGTAGGTGCCGTCGGGCTTGCGGCCGGTGTAGGAGTCGGCCAGCGACAGCAGCGTGCTGCCGTCGCCCTTGATGGCGGCCGCGGCGCCCTGCTCCAGCATGGGCCAGGTGGCCTTGGCGTACAGCGGGGTGATGATGGCCAGTTGGCCCAGGCCGTAGGTGAGCTCGCGGTCGCCGACCTTGAGCGGCTTGTCCTTGAGTCCGTCCAGCAGCTTCTCGACGTTCCGCTCGATCTCGTCGCCGGTTTTGCCCAGGTCGCAGCCCTGGGCGACGCAGCTCTCGGCGAAGGCGTCGAAGGACTTGGCGAAGCCGGTCGCCTGGATCACCGCCCGCTCCTCGAAGGTGACGGTCGGGTCGTAGGCGCTGTCCAGGACGAAGCGGCCGACGTTCTGCGGGAACTTGGTGGCATAGACGGCGCCGAGGTGGGTGCCGTACGACAGGCCGAAGTAGTTGAGCTTCTCGTCGCCGACCGCGGCGCGGATGCGGTCGAGGTCCTGGGCGGCGTTGACGGTGCCGACGTGCGGCAGCACCTTGGCGGAGTCCTTCTCGCAGGCGGCGGCGAACTCCTTGGCGAGCCGGTCGCCGTCCGCGGCGACGGTCGACTCCAGCAGCTTGTCGATCTCGCCGCCGCAGGTGACGCCGGCGCTGCGCTCGACGCCGCGCGGATCGAAGCTGACCAGGTCGTAGCGGGTGCCCAGGCTGGCGAAGGCCCGGCCGGCCAGGGGCATCGTGTCGACGCCTGACGCGCCGGGGCCGCCGAAGTTGAAGACCAGGGAGCCGAGCCGGTCGCCGGTGGCCTTGATGCGGAGCAGTGCCAGGTCGATCGTGTCGCCGGAGGGCTTGGCGTAGTCGAGGGGGACGGCGACCTTGCCGCACTGGACGGCCGGGTCGGGCGCGACCGGCTTGCCGTCGGGGCCGGTGAGGCCCGTACAGGTGCTCCAGGCCACCGTGCCGGCGCTCTGGGCGGTCGGCGTGGTGGTGGGCTGGGCCGCGGGCTCGCCGGAGGTGCCGCACCCGGCGAGAGCCGTCACACCCACGAGGAATGTGAACAAGGTCTTCTTCATGGCATCTAGCATGATGGCAGGACAAATACCCATGTAGTGCGGCGTAACAGCTCTTTCGGGTGACTTCCTGAAGGGGTCCGGGGTGACAACGGCCAGGGCCCGGACGTGACAGATGTCAGCTACGGCGGGGCCGGCTCACGATCCACATGCCCAGCAAGCCGAACCCGACGCCCGTCAGGCAGGTCCAGATCCACCAGGTGTTCTCCGGGGCGGGGCGGAAGATCAGCAACGCGACCAGGGCGATCGCCCACAGGCCGGTGCCGATGCCGACGGCCGCCGTGTCGTTGGTCTCGATCGGCTCGGGGTCGGGGTGCCACTGCTGCGTCACGACATCCACCCTAGCTTCCAATCGGGTCTCGATCCGATTACCGGTCTTTGTGGCAAAACACCCTAACTGTCACTCTTCGCCCGTGAACGACACTCGTCATGCAATAGATCGTTTCTTCGCAATCTCCGCACGTGGCTCAACCGTATCCCGTGAGGTCCGGGGCGGGTTGGCCACCTTCTTCACCATGGCCTACATCGTGGTGCTGAACCCGATCATCATCGCCAACGGTAAGGACATTCAGGGCGAGGTCATCGGCGACGGCACCACGCCCAACGTGGCGCTGGTGGCCGCCGGGACCGCGTTCGTGGCCGGCGTGCTGACCATCCTCATGGGCGTCGTGGCCCGGGTGCCCTTCGCGCTGGCGGCCGGGCTGGGGCTGAACGCCTTCGTCACCTTCAACATCGCCCCGTTGATGACCTGGGAAGAGGCCATGGGCCTGATCTTCCTGGAGGGTGTCGTGATCGGCATCCTGGTCCTGACGGGGCTGCGGGTGGCGGTGTTCAAGGCCATCCCCAATCAGCTCAAGACCGCCATCAGCGTCGGCATCGGCCTGTTCATCGCGCTGATCGGCTTCGTGGACGCCGGATTCGTGCGCCGGGTGCCGGCCGGGCCGCCGCTGGAGATGGGCATCGCGGGCAGCCTGACGTCCTGGCCGATCTTCGTGTTCGTGGTCGGCCTGCTCCTCACCGCCGCGCTGGTCGCGCGCAAGGTCAAGGGCTCGATCCTCATCGGCATCGTCGTCACCACCGTCCTGGCGATCATCGTGGAAGCTTTCACGTCCTCCGGTCAGTTCTCCGCCGAGAACCCGGGCGGCTTCCAGCTCACCGTCCCCGCCTGGCCGACCGAGGTCTTCGGCTTCCACAACCCGCTCGTGCTTTTCACCGAGTTCGACCCGTTCGGCGCGTTCAGCTCGGTCTCCGTCCTGCTGGCGCTGCTGTTCGTGTTCACGCTGCTCATCACGGACTTCTTCGACACCATGGGCACGATCGTCGGCGTCGGCCGCCAGGCGGACCTGGTGCAGGAGGACGGGACGCTGCCGCGTACCAAGGAGATCCTGCTCATCGACTCGCTCGGGGCCGTCGCGGGCGGCGCCGGATCGGTCTCCTCCAACACCACCTACATCGAGTCGGCCGCCGGGGTCGGCGAGGGGGCCAGGACCGGCCTCGCGAGCGTGGTGACCGGCCTGCTGTTCCTGGTGGCGATCTTCTTCACGCCGCTGGTCAGCGTCGTGCCGTACGAGGCCGCCGCGCCCGCACTGGTGATCGTCGGCTTCCTGATGATGACCGCGATCCGGGACATCGACTGGACCGACTACGAGATCGCCATCCCGGCGTTCCTCACCATCGCGCTCATGCCGTTCACGTACTCGATCTCCAACGGCATCGGCGCCGGCTTCATCTCGTACGTGCTCATCAAGGTCGTGCGGGGCAAGGCGAAGGAGATCCACCCGCTGATGTGGGGGGTGGCGCTGCTGTTCGTCGTGTACTTCGCGCTCGGGCCGATCAGGGTGCTGTTCGGGCTGTGAGACGGCTGGGGCGGCCCCGCGCGCTGGGGGCCGCCCCGGTGTATCAAGGAGTGAGACACTTCCTCCGTTAGGGAAATATCGCGATCTGCTATATAGTTAGCAAAGGTAATGACTCATGCTAACCACACCTCAGCCCAAGATGGACCTACGCACCGGCGCGGGCCTCGCTTCAGCGCTGCGCGTCTCATTGGCAAGACTGACCCGGCGACTCCGGCGGCAGGCGGCGGCGCACTCGCTGACGCCCACGCAGTTCGCGACACTCGCCGCGGTGGAGCGCCATTCCTCGATAACCCCCGGCGAGCTGGCCGGACTCGAGAAGGTGCAACCGCCCTCGATGACACGCGTGGTCGCCGCCCTAGAGGAACGTGGGCTGCTCCAGCGCGCCCCGCATCCGACCGACCGGCGCCAGGTGACCGTGAGCGTGACCGAGGCCGCCCGGCAGTTGCTGAAGGAGGAGCGCGCCCGCAAGGAGGCGTGGCTGACCCAGCGGCTGATGGAACTGACCCCCGAGGAGCGCTCGATTCTCAGGCAGGCGGCGCCGATTCTGGAGAAGCTCAGCAGAATCTAGAGCCTGAGGAGCCCGAAGAACCCAGGACCGGGATGTTCCGGTCACTCAGGGTTCGCAACTATCGCATGTTCGCGGCCGGTGGCGCCGTCTCCAACATCGGCACCTGGCTGCAGCGCACCGCCCAGGACTGGCTGGTGCTGGAGCTGACCAACGGCAGCGCCGCGGCGCTCGGCACGGCGACCGCACTGCAGTTCCTCCCGATGCTGCTGTTCGGCATGTTCGGCGGCGTGCTGGCCGATCGCTACCCCAAGCGGCCGATCCTCATCACCGCGCAGTCGCTGATGGCCGCCCTCGCGCTCAGCATCGGTGTGCTGACCATGACGGGTGCCGCCCAGGTGTGGCACGTCTACGTGATGGCGTTCACGCTCGGCCTGATCTCCTGTGTGGAGGTGCCGACCCGGCAGGCGTTCGTGGTCGAGATGGTCGGCCGGCGGGACCTGTCCAACGCCATCGCGCTCAACAGCTCGATCTTCAACCTGGCCCGCGTGGTGGGACCGGCGCTCGCCGGACTGCTCATCTACGTGCTCGGCGGAACCGGCCCGATCTTCCTGGTCAACGCGCTCACCTTCGCCGCCGTCATCTCCAGCCTGGTCTTCATGCGCAAGTCCGAGCTGACCCTGTCCGATCCGGTGCCACGCGCCAAGGGCCAGCTCCGCGAAGGGCTCAAGTACGTGCTCCGGCACGAAGAGCTGCTGATGCCGATTCTGCTGCTCGCGTTCGTGTCGATGTTCTCCCAGTCGTTCTCGATGTCGATCGCGCTGATGGCCCGCGAGGTCTTCAAGGCGGGGGCGTCCTCCTTCGGCCTGGCCTCCAGCATGTTCGCCGTCGGCGCACTCGCCGGGGCGCTGCTGGCCGCGCGCAGGGCGAGCATGTCGCGCAAGGTGCTGTTCGCCGGCGCGATCGGGTTCGGGCTGTTCCAGATCGCCTCCGGCTTCGCCCCCGTCTACCCGGTCTACCTGGGGATGCTGATCCCCACCGGCATCGCGTTGATCACCATCAACACGGCCGCGAACTCCATCGTCCAGCTCGCCACCTCCCCCGAGATGCGCGGCCGGGTCATGGGCATCTACATGCTGGTCTTCACCGGTGGCACGCCTCTCGGGGCGCCGCTGGTCGGCTGGATGTCCGAGCTCGGCGGCCCCAGGACGGGGGTCGTGCTCTCCGGCGCGCTCGTCCTCGTGGGCACCGCGCTCGCGGTCCTGGCGACCAAGCTGATCGTCGCGAGGGTCGCGCGCCGGGCGCCGGTCACCGCCTGACCTGTTTCGGTGCACAATCGGGTGACATGAGGCTCTTCGCGGCCGTGGTGCCGCCCGACGAGGTGCTCGACGAGCTCGAACACGCCATCGCGCCGCACGTCGGGCAGGTGCCGGGCCTGCGCTGGCCGGACCGCGCCACCTGGCACATCACGCTGGCCTTCTTCGGTGAGGTGCCCGAGCGGGTGCTGCCGGACCTGAGGGTCCGCCTGGCCCGCGCCGTCCACCGGCACACCGCCCCGACCCTGGCCTTCACCGGGTTCGGGGCCTTCTCGTCCGTGTCACGCGCCCGGGTGTTCTGGGCCGGGCTGTCCGGTGACCCGATGACGCGGCTGGCCGGCTCGGTCAGGGCGGGGGCTCGGCGGGCGGGGGCCGTACAGACTGATGAGAAGCGCTTTCACCCGCACCTCACGCTCGCCCGAGCGCGGGCGGAGACGGATCTCCGCCCGCTCGTCGCGTCGCTGTCCGAATTCACCGGCTCGACCTGGCGGGCGGAGAGCATCCGGCTCGTCAAGAGCGAGCAGGGTGCCCAGGTGAGGTACGAGTCACTCGACGAATGGGCGCTGGCATCGCCGGCACGAGACTAGGCTCGCCTTGTGGACCGTTCTCGCTCCTGGCTGCTGCCCTCCGTGCTCGGCCTCCTCTTCCTGATCGTGATCGTCGGCGCCCTGCTGGGCGGCTGACTACCAGGCGTAGTCCTCCGGCGCGGGGCGGTGCCCCGGGAAGATCTCGTCCAGCCGGGCCAGCGCCTGCTCGTCCAGCTTGATCTCCAGCGTTCGCATGGTGCCGTCGAGCTGCTCCATGGTGCGCGGGCCGATGATCGGGGCCGTGACCGCCGGCTGGGCCAGCAGCCAGGCCAGCCCCACGTGGGCCGGGTCCTCGCCCAGGTCGTCACAGAACTTCTCGTACTGCTCGATCTTGTCGCGGTGCTTCTCAAGCTCCGTGACCATGCGCTCGTTGGCCGAACGGCCCTTGTCGATCTTGCGCAGGATGCCGCCCAGCAGGCCGCCGGCCAGCGGGCTCCACGGGATCACGCCGAGGCCGTAGTCCTGGCAGGCGGGCAGCACCTCCAGCTCGACCGTCCTGGTGAGCAGGTTGTAGTGGCTCTGCTCACTGGTCAGGCCGAACGAGCCGCGCCTGGTGGCCGCCTCCTGCGCCTTGGCGATGTGCCAGCCGGCGAAGTTGGACGACCCCACGTACACGATCTTGCCCTGCTGGCGCAGGACGTCCATGGCCTCCCAGAACTCGTCGTACGGGGTGTCCCGGTCGACGTGGTGGGCCTGGTAGATGTCGATGTAGTCGGTCTGCAGGCGCTTGAGCGAGGCGTCGCAGGCCCGGCGGATGTTCAGCGCGGACAGCTTGGCGTCGTTGGGCCAGTCGCTCATCGCGCCGTTGAGCTTGGTCGCGAGGACGGTCTTCTCCCGGCGGCCGCCGCCCTTGGCGAACCACCGGCCGATGATGTTCTCGGTGATGCCCTCGCCGAGCTTCCACCCGTAGACGTTGGCGGTGTCGAAGAAGTTGATCCCCAGCTCAAGGGCCCGGTCCATGATGGCGTACGAGTCGTCATCCGAGGTGTACGGGCCGAAGTTCATGGTGCCGAGGCAGAGCGGGCTGACCCGGAGGCCGCTACGTCCGAGTTTCACGTAATCCATGCCTGCCAGCCTAAGTACCTGGAGTGGACTCCAGCCTAGAGGGGGGCCTTGGCCGTCATGACCGGTTTGCTCCGCGCGGCGATTCCGCTGCTGCTGTCCATGGTGACGGGGCTGGTCGGCTCGCTCGTCGTCACCGCCGTGCTCGGCCGGCACGCCACCGTCACGCTGGCCGCCTTCGCGGTGGTGACCGCCGTGCTGACGCCTGCCGCCACCGCCGTCGCGGGGGCGTTACGCGGCCTGGCGCCGTTCGTGGCGCCACACCGGGACGATCCGGACGCGGTGGTGCCGATTCTGCGGGACGCGCGCTGGCTCAGCCTCCTCGTCGGCGTGGCGGGCGGCCTGGCCGTGCTGGGCGTGCCGCTCCTGGCGGGCCTGGCCGGAGTGCCGGGCGAGGTGGTCGCCGAGATCGGCGCGCTGCCCTGGCTGCTAGCCCTCTACCTGCTGGTCTACGCCTCCGGAGGCGGCGCCACGTCGGTGCTCGTCGCGATCGGCCGCAGCCGTGGGGTGCTCTGGTCCAGCCTGGCCGGCACGGCGGTGATGATCGTGCTGGCCGTGGCCCTGGTGCCACGGCTCGGGCTCACCGGGGTGGGGGTGGCGTGGCTGCTGTCCGGCGTCGCGTCCGTGACCGTCGCGAACCTCAGCCTGCGTCGTGCCCTCGGCCGCCGGGTCGGCCAGGCCTGGCCGCGCGCCGGGGAGATCGTCCGCCTGGCGCGGGTGAGCGTGCCGCTCGCGGGGACGATCCTGATCAAGTTCGGCGGGCTGGGCGTCGTCACCTTCGCCGCCGGCCTGACCAGTCCCCGCGACACCGCCGCGCACGCCGTGCTGAGCACGCTCACCGGGTTCACCATGCTGGCCTCGCTGTCGGTGGCGCAGGCGTCGGTGCCGGAGGTCGCGCGGGCGCGCACCACGGCCGAGGCCCGGCGGGCCAACCGGACCGCCGCCCTGCTCGCCGTCACCGCGACCAGTCTCGCCGCGCTCGCGCTGCTCTTGCTCGGCGATCCGGTGATGGCGCTGTTCAGCGACGATCCAGGGGTACGTGAGCGCGTGCTCTCCTTGTTGCCCCTGATGGTGGCCGCATCCATGGCCGACGCCGCCCAGGCCGTGCAGGGCATCGGCCTCACCGCGCTCAAACGGTCCGGAGCCAGCCTGGGCTACTTCGCCGCCGGTTACGGCCTGTTGGTGTCGGCGGCCGTGCCTGTCGCCGTCACCTGGGGGATCGATGGGCTGTGGGTGGCTCTGGTGGTGGTCAACGTGCTGCTCGTCGGCCTGCAGGGGGTGGGGTTTCACCGGCACAGTGCCCGCGTGGGGGAGTCGGGCATGGGGGCGATTGGGGCATGATTGCGGCGTGGGGGAATCATGATTCGGGCGTGCGTTGTGGCGGGCGTGCTGCTCGCCGTCTGCACGGCACCGGCGTACGGTCTATCTGGCTTGTCGCCTGGTTTGGCGTCCGCCGATGATGAAAAGCTGTTCACGTTCAGGGACGCTCGGATCACCGAGTCCAGCGGGCTGGCCGTCTCGCCCAGCCACGACGGCGTCTACTACACCCACAACGACAGCGCGGCGCAGCCCGAGTTCTACGCCGTCGGCGAGGACGGGCGGACGAAGGCCACCTTCCGGCTGCGGGGGGCGGAGGCGCGCGACTGGGAGGCCATGGCCGCCTCGAAGGATCCAGCCACGGGGCGTGGTGTCCTGTGGTTCGCCGACATCGGCGACAACTTCGACGGCGCCTGGCCCGACATCTCCATCTACAAGGTCAACGAACCGCGCAACCTCACCGACGCCACCCTCCCCGCCATCCGCTACCGGTTCCGCTACGCCGACGGCGCCCGCAACGCCGAGGGCATCATGGTCCACCCGAAGACCGGCCGGCTGTACGTCGTGTCCAAGGAGTTCGCCGGCAGCGTCTACGCGGCACCCAAGAAGCTGCGCACCGGCAGGGCGAACGTCCTGCGCAAGGTCGCCGCCGCACCGCTGATGGCCACCGACGCCGCCTACGCGCCCGACGGCTCTTCGTACGTCGTCCGCACCTACTTCTCCGCCACCCTGTACCGGCCGTCGGGCGAGCAGATCAGCAAGGTCTCGATGCCCGACCTGCAGCAGGCGGAGTCCATCACCTACACCGCCGACGGGAAAGCGCTGCTGACCGGCTCGGAGGGGCCCAAGAGTCCCGTCTACCGGGTCCCGCTGCCGGCCGCCGCCCTGCCCGCCGAGACCCCGCGGGCTTCCGCGTCCCCGGACCGTCCCACGACCCAGGGCACCCGCGCCGCCGAACCGGCGGCCGAGCCGGTGGGGCTGACCGGGCGCGACATCCTCATCTGGCTGGCCGCCGCCGCGGCCGCCATCGGCGGCATCACCCTGCTGGCCCGCCGCACCCGGTGATCTCGGCCCGCTCAACCTGGGACGAGTTGAGGCCGAAGACGTCGCTTATCGCCGGTGAGATCGGGCCACGCCCTCGAAGGCCGCCAGTGGCTTGATCAGTGGGTTGAGAATCTCCGCGGCCTCCTGCGTGATGACGTCGGTGGACCTACCTATGTCGGTAGGGCCTGCCAAGATCGCGACATGACCATCGATGCGCTGACGCCGTTCCGCTGGCTGCAACCGCCGTACGGCGATCGGGGCAACCTGCTCGGCGAGATCTACTGCGTGACCTTGCTGCGCGGGCTCGACCCGGCCGAGGTACTGCGCCGGTTCGGCGCCCGCACGAGCACGCAGATGAGTTTCGCCGACCTGGAGCTGGCGGTCTCCGACTTCACGATGGTGACCGAGGGTGGTGACGGAGGGGGTTATGTCGGAGTGGTCGCAACCGGCGATGGGTGCGCGGCGGTGGAACCGTGCGGCTGGTCGGGGACGGACAACCCGACGCTGGCGCGGCTGTCGGCCGGCACCGACGTGGTGTCCGTCCTACGGCATGACTACGCCTGCGACTACTTTCATTACGCCGCGGACGGCATGGTGCTCACGGCTTTCGACCCGACTTTTCCCGAGCGTCGCTCCGGTGCCGACACCGACCGGCTCGCCGGCCTCATGCGCGAGTTCGGCCTGCCTCTCGAGGAGAGCTCAGATGAGGACTGGGACCAACGCTTCGACGACCTGTCCGGACATGGCCTCGCGCGGATGTTCGCGATGGCGGCCCGCCTCACCGGCGTGACGTTCACCGCCGACCTGCTGGACGGACCACTCCTGGTGGGCGCGATCGCCGACCTGCCACCGCCACAAGAGCCTCAGCGCGGGACCAGCCTCGGCGTTTTACTCGAGCAACTGAAAGCGGTAAGCGGCCCTGATTCTGCTCACGGCGCCGCGCTCGCGTAGGAGCGGCACCAGTTCGGTGGCTGTTCCGCTGTTCGAAACGCCGCCAATTGTGACCCGGTCACGAAGAATCGCCAAGGCGAAGTTGTGGGACGGAACGGAAAGGCACGCCGGTGAAAACCCCGCTCATGGGCGAGGGGCTCGTCGGTCCCGCCGCTCTTCGAGTTCTTCCGCGCTCACCGGGATGAGCATCGGCTGCCCGGCCACACCGAACATCGTGACGACGAACTCGGTCTCGGCGTCCGGGAGGTTGTTGCCGTCCTGGTAGTGGATGAGATCGCCGCCCGGCTCCCAGAACGACTCCCCGGCCTTGAGGACTCGCTGCTGTTCGCCTTCCAGCTCGAAGAGCATCTCACCTTTGATCATGAACCCGAACGCTGGACCGGTGTGGCGGTGCGGCGGGTTGCCCTCGCTGCCCGGTGGCAGGGTGACGTGGATCGTCATCACCTCGGCGTTGTCCGGCGTCGGCGGCGCCGGCACCGACGAGACGAGCTCGATCTTCGGCGGCGGCGTGGTCGCGTTGGGGTTCTCGAGATGGTGTGCGTGTTCGTTGCCCATGGGTTCCTTCGTCCCTCTGGTGATCTGGCGGCCGGCTACCCCGGTGGATCGTCGACCTTGATCTCATCTCCGGTGCTGGAAATGAAGACGACCAGCAGTTTCGCCGGTTCTGTCCGGCTGGTGTTCTCCGTGAGCACATGGTGGGCGCCCGGCGGCTCGACCCAGTTCTCGCCTTGGTGGTAGGTACGCACTGGTTCGCCACCGAGCCGGCTGCGGAACGTGCCCTCAAGCACGTAGGCGTACACGAAAGCCTCGCCGTGCCGATGCGGCACCGCGCGTGCGCCGGGCGGGAAGTCGACGATCGCCGAGGTGAACGTCTTGCCTTCGGCATTCGGAAGCGCCTGTTCCAACAGCGGCGTCACCGTCTCGGACGGTGGCTGCGAAGTCGTGGCGGCAACCGGCGCCTCGGCGGCGACCGGCACCGTGCCGGTCGCACGCTCCGCGGAGGGAACGCACGCGGCGACCAGGCCGACAGCCAGAAACCCACCGGCGAACCGTACTGGGATCACGGCGACTCCCTTCCCTGCTCGGCTCTGCGAGGCGGCCGGGACGATCGCGAGGCGCCCCGGCTCCCGCTACCCTGTCCCGGCAGTTGGGAGGCTAACCAAGGGCGCGTTCAAGCCTTGGTGATGGTCTGGCCTGCTCCATGACCTGCTTGTACGGCAGCGCACCGCCCGGCTAGTCGCCGTCCGCGACCCGGATGATCGTCTTGCCGGGCGTACGGTGGGTGGGCGCGAACGCGGAGGGCGCCTCGGCGAGCGTCAGCACGGCCCCGACGATCGCGCGGAGCCGTCCGTCCCGGAGCCGCCAGGCCAGGTCCGCGAGCCGGGCGCGATCGGGTTCGACGATGAAGAAGATCGCCTGCCCGTCCCGGGGCCGGACCGTGGGTGGCGAGGCGATGGTGACGAGCGTGCCGCCGGGGCGCACCAGCGCGGCCGAGCGGTCCAGGATGTCGCCGCCGATCACGTCGAACACCAGGTCGACCTGGCCGGCCTCTTCGAGGGGATCGTTCTCCAGGTCGAGGAAGGCGTCGGCGCCGAGCCCGAGCGCCGTATCCCTGGCACCGGCCCTGCCGGTGCCGATCACCCGGGCGCCCGCTTCGCGCGCGAGCTGCACGGCGAGAGAACCGACACCGCCCGCGGCGCCGTGAACCAGGACGGTCTGACCGGCGGCGAGGCGGCCGTGGTCGAACAGGCCCTGCCAGGCGGTCAGCCCCGAGATCGGCAGCGCGGCGGCCACGGTGTGGTCGATGCCCGCCGGCAGCGGCGCGAGGTTGCGGGCCTCCACCGCCACATACTCGGCCAGCGAGCCGTTGCGGGCCCAGTCGGTCAGCCCGAACACCCGCTGGCCGACGGTCAGGCCGGTGGTTCCGTACCCCAACTCGGCGACGACACCCGACACCTCATGCCCGGGCACACTCGGCGTCCGATCACGGCCCGCACGATCGGCCCACGTTCCCGGCCAGTCGAGCTCTCCGGGGGTGAACCCCGCGGCATGCACCCGCACGATGACGTCGTTCTCGGCGGCGTGTGGGTACGGCTCTTCCGTCAGGGAAAGTCCGGCCACCCCGGCGGCGCGGTCTCGGACGGTGATGGCTTTCATGACAGGTCCTCACGAGCAGCGGAGATCTCGGACAGCACGAACGTACCCGACTGCACCGGGCGCTACAGAGGTCATCGCTTACCTGGCTGCAGCCTTGCCGGTTGCACAATTTGATCCTGACTCGAACCTTTTCCGGTGTTTCCTCATCGAAGCAGACATGATGAAGATGATGATCGGGACCTCGCTCCTCGCGGGCTCGTTGCTGCTCACCGGCGCCACCGCGGCGGTCGCCCAGGCGAAGCCGACGCTGGGTCCCTACGGCTACGGTGCCGTCAAGCTCGGCATGACCGTCAAGCAGGCCAGGGCGACGGGGGAGGCGGCGGGGAAAACCCCGACCGGAGGCATGTGTACCGCCTGGGACCTGAAAAAGGTCCCGAATACGAAGAACTCGGTCGAAACCTACATGTCGCCAACCGTGGGACTGGCCGCCATCTTCGCCGCGAAGGGCATGCAGACCCCTGAAGGTATCAAGATCGGCTCTACTGCCAAGCAGTTGAAGGCCGCTTACCCGCGCATCAAGAAGAACTTCCACGGCTACTACACGATCAAGGTCTCCGGCAACAAGAAGGCTTTTTACACCTTCGAGGTCACCCGCGGCAAGGTCGCCTCCTACGGCATCGCACTCAACAAGCAGGACTGCTTCAACTAGCCTTGATTTCGCGTGATCAAGGTGTGGTCGGCCGAGGTCGAACCGCGTGCTGTGGTCACCGCGCCGGCCCGGCTGTCGTGCCGCAGGGTGCCACGGAAAACAGAACAGCAAGCTATTAGCAACGACAAAGTCCCCGGCCAAAGCCGGGGATTTTGTTCTGTTAGCCTCGATCTTTCACGATCTTCGTATGGTCAGGTAAGCGGTTCGGCCGAGGGTTGATTTCACGTTGTGGTCAGCGTGAAGAGCCCGATTGACGCGCCGGGTGGGCGGGGTTCCACGGGCCCGTGGGTGTCCTTTCTGGTTCGTGGGGGCGGTTTGGTGCTGGTCAGGTGGGTGCCGGCAGGGCTTGGAGCCGGGCCAGGGCGGTCAGGAGTGTGCCGGCCCAGGGCCATCGCTCAGCGATTCGCAGGCGCAGGCGCCGCCCTCCGCGGACCAGCCGTCCGGCGACGGCGAACAGGCGTAGCCGTAGGCGTTTGGGTTCGTAGCGGCGGGCCTCGGTGTCGTGCAGGGCGAGCATCTGCATCCAGGCCATGAGTTCGCAGGCCAGCGCGACGATCTCGCACCAGATCTGGTTCTGGGTGACGTCGTGCAGGGGCAGATTGGCCAGGCCGGTGTCTTTGGCGCAGCGGATGCGGTCTTCGCAGCGTGCCCGGCGGCGGTGGCGTAGCTCCAGGTCGGCGAGCTGACCTTGCTTGGTGTTGGTGACGAAGGCGGTGAAGCGGTGCCCTTCGATGTCGGTGAAGCGCAGTTGGGCGCCGGGGTGCGGGCGTTCTTTGCGGGCGATGACGCGCATACCTTTGGGCCGGCCGGCCAGATCCAGCAGACCGGACAACTCGGCCACCCAGGCGCCGGGCCGGACCTGACCGTTGGCGTCGTAGGCGGGTGTCCACGCGGTCTTCGGCAACCGCAGAAGCGCAGCCTGGATGTCGTCGGTGAGGGTGAACCCGATCGAGTACGACAGCCATCGGCCGGGCCGGGTCAGCCAGGACAGGAACTCATGGGTGCCGCCGCCGGAATCGGTGCGGATCAGCACCTGGCGGCGGCGCTGGCGGGGTAGCTGAGCCAGGGCGAGCCGGGCGGCGTCGATGTGGTCGGCAGCGGCGTTGGAGCCGGCGTTTCCCGGTCTGAGCAGGAGCGCCAGCGGCTCGCCCGAACCGCCCGGGCCGTGGTCGGCGAAGACGGTCATCGGGTGGAAGCCGAAGGTCTTCTTCCAGGTCGGGGTAGCGTGCTGCTTGTCGGAGTGGGCGATGACGATGGTGGCGTCGATGTCGAGCGGGATCAGCTCTCCGTCGGCTCCCGGCGCATGATGGCCGGCCAGGTGCCAGGCTCGCCGGCGTGCGTCGGCGCGAGCGGCCCGGATGGCTTTCAGTGCTCGGGCCGGGTCGGCGGCGAGGCGGTCGATCAGCCGGGAGACGGTGGGGTCGGAGGCCACGGGCCCGAACAGGTCGGGCTGGGAACGCAGCAGCGCGATGTCGGCCAGGCAGTCACCGCCCAGAGCCAGGGTGAGGGCCAGGTCGGCGATGACCTTGCCGGGGTCGTGCACGGCCCGGGCCGGCCGCCAGCACTGCAACTGGGTGGATAACGCTTGGTCCAGGCCGGTGGCGCGGAGGGTGTGGAGCAGCAGCAGGGCGCCTGCTTGGGAGACGAGTCCCGAACCGTCCGCGGACACCACGATCTTGCGCTGGGACGCGATAGTCTTCACTCGAAAAGTGCCTTCTGATCTGGCGTGGACAGGACTCTAGACAAGCCCCATCCTCCCAGCTCAAAGGCACTTTTCTCATGTGAACGATCAGCCCGGCTCAAATTCCCCGCGAAAGCCCGAGGTTAGAAGTCGTCAGGTTCTTCCGGTGGTCGAAAGGGACGGCCTGTATTACGGGAGTTCCCAGCGAGGCCCATCAGGCTCGCCGAGCCACACCCGCTGACTCTCGCGGGCGACCGTGAGCCCGAAGCCGGACTGATGGGGGTTGCCTGCTTCCCGCCACGTCGTGATGGCCTTCTCGATCGCGTCCCATAGGCGGATCGGCCCGTGCTGATGGACCACCCATCCGCCATCAGGGGTCGGCCTGACGTCGGCGTGCGAGCCGGTCTCGGTGTCGTCCAGTGTCAGGATGTCCCCCGCCCACGCATGCTGCGCCTGAGGAGCGGCAAGCTGGGCCACGAACAGAGCCGTGTCGTTCTTCAGGAGCGACGGATCCACCTGGGTCTCACTCGCGTCTCCGATGCCCAACTGGATCGCGTCGAGTGGCGGGGCCGCGTGCGGTCTGGCGGGCATGAAGTACACGTCGTCACTGAGGAATCTGCCGCTGGCCGTGCCGACGTCGGTGACGTGGAGATGCGCGAAGGCGACCCCTCCGGTCCAGCCCAGCATGGGGGCCGTGATCGTCCCGCCCTGGCGGACCTGTCGTACCCATGCACGGGGGATCGTCCGTACCGCGCAGGTAGCGATGAGCCGGTCGTAGGGGGCGTCGGCCTCGTAGCCGAGCAGGCCGTCGCCCTGGACGAGCATGGGCATGTAGCCGGCCTCAGCGATGGCGGCTTTCGCACGGGCAGCGATGACGGGGTCGAACTCGACGGAGGTCACCGCATCGTCGCCGAGCCGACAGCACATCAGGGCGGTGGAATAGCCGGTTCCGGTGCCGATCTCCAGGATCTTCTCGCCTTCGCCGATCTCGGCGGCATCCAGCATCCGTACGACCAGCCCTGGAAGCGTCGATGACGATGTAGGCCGGGAGATCAGCACCGGATCGGTCGCGTCCTCGGCCAGCACGCCGTCGATCTGGGTCACCCATGTCTCATCGGTGTAGACCAGGCGAAGCCAGTCCTCGGGGGTCATCTCGGAGCGCCGCACCGGCACCCAGCCGCGTTCGGGCTCGTACGTGTAGACGGCCTTTCCGAGGAACGCTTCGCGGGGCACCGTCTCCAGGGCGATGCGCCATCCAGGGGGGCCGATCCTGGCCGCCAGTTCGTGCCGCAGTTCTATAGCCAGGCTCATGGATGTGACCCTTCCAACAGAGTCTCCGCGAAGTGGCGACTGTTGCCTCCGCGTCAGGCAGTCAGCCCATTGCCCGTTCGATGGGTGTGTCGGCGGAGAGCTTGGCAACAGGGTAGGAGCCCTCGGTCAACCGAGGGCTCCTACCCTTTAGAAGTCGAATTCTCCTTTTTTGGCGCCGTCGATGAAGGCGTCCCACACCTCAGGACGGACGACGAATGGGGGCTTCTCAGGGGCTTCCGAGTCGCGGATGCCCACGCGTCCCCCGGACAGGGGTGCCACCTCCAAGCAATTGCCGCCGTTTGCGCCCGTCTTGGTGGCTCTACGCCACGCGGCGTTCGCCAGCTCGTCGGGATGCTCGTCGCTCATGGTTCATACCTCGCTGTCATGTCGCGTATCACGTCCTTCGTGACGTGGAGGGGATGAGCCCACGCCCGAATCGTGTCATATATCACATTAAGCGTCCGAATCTCGTCAACGCGATCGGTTACCTGGCCACTCGATGCTGACTCCAGGTAAGCCCAATCCTTTGCCTCAGGAAGTTGGGCGATGGCGAAGCCTCCGAGAAGCCCGGTGGTCGCGCCTGCCTCAAAAGGGACAATCTGAATCGCGATCTTCGGGTGATCCATCAGCGTTGCCAGGTGTCCAAGCTGTTCGCGCATGACCTGCCTGCCGCCGATGGGGCGATGCAGGATGCCCTCATCCAGCACGGCGGCGTACATCGGCGGAGAGGCACGGTCGAAGATGCGCTGTCGCTGGAGTCGGGCGCTGACCAACTCCTCCACCTCCTCGTCGGTGGCTCCGGGAATCCCGCGTAGGACGGCGCGAGCGTAGTCGGACGTCTGAAGCAGCCCTGGCACGAGGAGGGGCTCCCAGCTCCGGATTACGCGGGCGGCAGTCTCGATCTTCGGCCATGCCCGGAACCACTTGGGCGCGGCCTTGGGGTTGATCTCCTTCCAGAGCGCCGCCAATTCTCCGTCGAGCCCCAGCGCCGCCTCCGCCATCGCGACGAACGACTCCGGAACAGGGCGCTTCGCGCGCTCGAAGTAGCCGACCATCGTCCCTGAATATCCGACCCTGGTCCCGAGAGCTTCCAGTGACCATTTTTGCGAATGGCGTAGCTCGCGCAATTTATGGCCAAATGCGACCTCGGGGGGCAGGCCCGGCTCGGCTGGCATTTCGACTCCGTTCAGCGGGGGCAACAGGAGTTGTGGCTGGCTGCAACAGTAAGGGAACGGAATCGTTCGATGGTGTTGTAGTTTGCCAGTTCCGAAGGTAGCTGGTCGTGGGCATTCTTGTAACCAGTCCCGGGAAACGGAAGTGCCGCTCCGCGCAACAGAACCAGAAGCTGTCAGTTTCTGTTGCGGCGCGACTCTCGATTAATACGTGAACAGGGTCGGTGAAATAGGATGTTCTGCAAACCGCTGGATAAAATGGCCGAATGCGTCCGGATGGACTCTGCCCGCGAGTCGATCGGCGATGTCGTCGCAGAGCAGCATGACAAGGCGCTGGCCGCTCTGCGCGAGCTGCTGACCGGGTGCGGAATGCGTAGCCGGGTGGTCGAATGGCTCAAGCTTTCGCTCAGGTCCTCGACGTGGCCATTGCCGCCGACGAGTTCTCTGGTCCGCTATCCGCCGGAGTTGCTGGTCTTCTCCCCGCAAGGATGGCGCGTCGCCACCGTACGCATAGCGCCGCGTTCGGGTGCGTACATCGTGGAAGTCGCCCAGAGCGGCCAAGAGGGTGCGATCTTCCCCGACAGCATCATGCTGATCCCCGGTGGCTCCCCGGCCAAGGCCGCCGCGCTGATCCCCGGCTACCAGCCATGACCTGCGAAGACCTCGAAACGAGGTACGGCAGGGAGTGGCACATCCACCCCCTGCGCTGGGGGGTAGCGGCGGTCAGGAAGCGCGTGCCCACCCCCGACCAGTTCGCCCAGGGCTACCTCTACGCCCTGATCGGCGCAACCCCCGACGACCTGGCGACCCAGCTCGGCCACCAGCCGGATCAGGTTGAGTGCGACCACGGAGAGAACGTGGTTGGCGTGTGGGCTCGCGAGCCCACCTGAGCAATTCCCGACCACACTGTCGGCCAGGCCGGATCCCCGGGCATCTCCCGGCCCGCGATGGTGCGTGAGGTCAGGGCTGTCGCAGGGTTCGTCCCGCCGAGGGTGACCCGGTGCGGTCGCGTTCGACCTGGGCCGCGATCTGGCGGCCGATGTCACGCAGCCCGGTCACCTGATCGGCGCCGAGCGCGTCGAAGACGTACCGCCGCACCGTCTCGACGTGGCCGGAGGCGGCTTGGTGGAGCACGGCCATGCCCGCCTCGGTGAGTGTCGCCTCGATGTAGCGGCCGTTCCCGGTGGAGGGCGCTCGTGCGATCCAGCCGCGCTGCTCCAGGCGCTTCGCCACGTTGGACAGCCGGGAGACGGAGCCGTTCACGTGCTGGGCCAGGTCGCTCATCCGCATGCACTGGTCGGGCGACATGGACAGGGCGGAGAGCACCAGGTATTCGAAGAGGGAGATGCCGCTGTCGCGCTGGAGCTGGGCGTCGAACTCGCCCGGCAGCTTGATCATCAACCAGGCCAGGGAGATCCAGGCGTCACGCTCATCCGGCGACAGCCAACGCGGTTCGTCCTGACCCTCCATGCGCCCGATCCTATCCGCCCAGGCAGGCCGGACCATTCGCTCACCCTGCGGGCACCAGGGAACGGAGCTCCTCGAGCATCTCGATCTGCGTGGCGATCTCGTCGGGCGGCGGGGACGCGAACAGAACCCCGGCGAACCCACGCTCCCGCAGTTGCTCGATGTCGTCGGCGAGCTGCCGTGGGGCGCCGCGGAGGAACGGGCGGTCCCCGCTGACCGGCTTGGGCTCCATGGGGTGGTTGGTCTGTGCCGTCACCGTGAGCGCGGCCGGGTCTCGTCCGAGGCGCTCAGCGGTTTCCCAGAAGCGCTTGGCCTGCGCGGTCGCTCCGTCCAGGGCCCAGGCTATCGGCGTGATGCCATCGGCGATGCGGGCGGCCCGGTCGATGCCGCTGTCGGCGTTCGCGCCGACGGTGATCGGGATGTCGCCGCGAACGGGCTTCGGGTTGATCTCGGAGGCTTCGATCGTGTAAAAGCGGCCCTCGTACTCCACGGGGTCGGGTCCCCAGCAAGCCCGTATCGCCGCGATGACCTCGTCGAAGCCGGCGCCGCGCCGCTTCATGGGCACGCCCGCGGTGGCGAACTCCTGAGGCAACCAGCCCTGTCCGAAACCGGCGAGGACGCGGCCACCGCTGAACTGGTCGAGCGTCGCCAGCCTGCGGGCCAGTACGACCGGCGGGTGGAACAGCGGGTTGATGATGTTGGTGCTCAGAGCGATGCGGCTGGTGAGCGCCGCCACATGACTCAACGTCTGTAGCGGCTCGAAGGTGGTGCGGTAGATGTCGGGGAGCCGCTCCAGGGTGCCGTCGGGGCCGGGCATCGCCGGTGCCATCGGGCGCAACAGGCGTTCGTAGGTCGTGATCGAGTCGTAGCCGATCCTCTCGGCGGCTTGGGCGATGGTCGTGATGTTCGCCGGTGAGGCGTGGACCCCCGACACGGGCAGCATGATGCCGAGCTTCACGGTCACTCTCCTGTCAGTGCGGCGCTACTTGGGAGGGCCGAGCCTAGGTTAATTCAAGGATGAAATCAAACTTGAAATGAGTGGCGGAGGGCAGAGTCACGGGCGGCGCATGGTGGCGGTGAACATGTCGCCGCGCAAGGCCTGCTCGACCGCGGCGATGGAGCGGGACAGCCGCACCAGCCGGGGCCCCTCCTCCCGGTAGGTGTCCAGGACCGCCTCGATGGCGTGCGGTGGAAGGTGGCCCTTGAGGTCGACCGCCGCCCTTCGGTAGCCGGTGCGGGCCGCTTCGATGGCGGCGTTGACGTGGTGGTTCGCCATCCGGGCCAGGGCGATGGGGTGCCGCCTGAGCACCTCGTAGGCTCGGTAGTCCGGGGGCACCGCGTCGAGCAGCCAGGCCACGGCCGAGGTCTCCCAGTCGGGGACGCTGGGTGGCCGGACCTCCGCGGGCCATTCTGGCGGGACGTACATGAATCCATCGTACTCATGTTCGATTCACCCGGCCCAGATGGAGGTCAGTGGTGGAAGCCGCCGCTTTGGGAGGCCTTGCGGTGGTCGAGGGCTGAATGCGGGGGCACACTGGCCTGGTGACGGAGAAGATCGGGGTCGTGGGGGCCGGGATCGTCGGCCTGGCGGTCGCCCGGGAGCTGGCTGTGACGCGGGGCGCCGAGGTCACCGTGCTGGAGAAGGAGGACCGCGTCGGCGCGCACCAGACCGGCCACAACAGCGGCGTCGTGCACGCGGGCATCTACTACCCGCCCGGCTCGCTCAAGGCCAGGCTCTGCCGCGAGGGCGTGGCCCTGCTCAAGGCCTACTGCGCCCAGCACGCGCTGCCGTACGACGAGGTCGGCAAGCTGGTGGTGGCGAGCACGCGGGCCGAGCGGCCGCTACTGGCCGCGCTGGCCGAGCGGGCCAGGGCCAACGGCGTGCCGGATCTCGCCGAGCTCGACGGGCTGGGGCTGCGCGAGATCGAGCCGCACGCGGTCGGCGTCGGCGCGCTTCACTCGCCGCGCACGGCGATCACCGACTTCCCGGCGGTCGCGCGCCGGCTCGCACTCGACGTGGAAGAGCTCGGTGGTTCTGTACGGCTGGAGCATCCGGTGCAGGGCGTCAGGGAGAGCGCCGGCGGGGTCGAGGTGGTGGCGGGGCGGCGGCGGTACGGCTTCGACCGGCTGGTGGTCTGCGCGGGTCTGGGCACCGATGCCGTCGCCAGGATGGCCGGGATGCCGGGGGATGTGCGGATCGTGCCGTTCAGGGGTGAGTATTACGCGCTCGAAGGAGCAGCCAGGGAGCTGGTGCGGGGGCTGATCTATCCGGTGCCCGATCCGCGCTATCCGTTCCTGGGCGTCCATCTGACCAGGCACCTCGACGGCGAGGTGCTGGTGGGCCCGAACGCGGTGCTCGCCACCGCCTACGAAGGCTATAAATGGCGAAATTTCAGTAATTTTCCGGCAATTGTCCGCTGGCCCGGCACCCTCCGCATGGCCCGGCGGCACTGGCGTACCGGCGTCAAGGAGGTCTACGGCTCGCTGGTCAAGGGCGCCTTCCTCGACGCCGCGCGCCGCTACGTACCCGAGCTCACCGCCGCCGACCTGCGGCGCGCCGAGGGCGGCGTGCGCGCGCAGGCCGTCGCGAGGGACGGCGGGCTGGTCGACGACTTCGCGGTGGACGTCCAGGGCAGAGTGGTTCTGGTGCGCAACGCCCCCTCACCGGCGGCCACGTCCAGCTTGGCCATCGCCCGGCACATCGCCGGAATTGTCCCAGCACCCGTCCGATGAGTGCATCCTTGATGGTGATGGAAGCGCGACTCCTGATCGTCGAAGATGACCAGAACATTCTCGAACTCCTCGCCGCGAGCCTCAGGTTCGCGGGCTTCGACGTGTGCACCGCCAAGAGCGGCGTGGACGCCGTGGCCTCCGTCCAGCGGCAGCGGCCGGACCTCGTCGTCCTCGACGTCATGCTGCCCGACCTGGACGGCTTCGAGATCGTCCGGCGGATGCGCGGCGGCGGCATCCGTACCCCCGTGGTGTTCCTGACCGCCCGCGACGAGACCGAGGACAAGATCCGCGGCCTCACGATCGGCGGTGACGACTACGTGACCAAGCCGTTCAGCCTGGAGGAGGTCGTCGCCAGGATCCACGCGGTGCTCCGGCGCACCAGCGGCGAGACGCAGCCGCCGCCGCCCAGGCTGACCTTCGCCGACATCGAATTGGACGAGGAGAGCCACGAGGTGTGGCGGGGCGGCCACGCGATCGCCCTGTCGCCGACCGAGTTCAAGCTGCTGCGCTACTTCATGACGAACGCGGGCCGGGTGCTGTCCAAGCCGCAGATCCTCGACCACGTCTGGGACTACGACTTCCGGGGCGAGGTCGGCATCGTCGAGTCCTACGTCTCCGTGCTCCGCCGTAAGATCGACAACCGCAGTCCCCGGCTCATCCACACGCTGCGCGGCGTCGGCTACGTCCTGCGGCTCCCACCGGGCGTGTAATGGCGAGGTTGAGCGGCCTCCCGCTCAGGGTCAAGCTCATGGCGTCGATGCTGGCGCTGCTCGGGCTCGGCATGAGCTTCATCGGCCTGGTCAGCGTCTCGGTCCTGAACGGCTACCTGCTCGACCGCGTCGACAGCCAGGTCAACCTCGTGTCCGTACGGGTGACCAAACGGCTGATCAACGATGAGCAGCGGCGCATGGCGGGCCGGAAACTGCCCGACAAGGCGCTGCTCATCGAGTCCGACACGATCGTGCTGATGAAGGACGCCGCCGGCCGCCTCACCCCGACGCAGGGCGACCGGGACGTCGACATCAAGCCCAAGCCGGTGCTGGAGGACTCGCCCGGCCCGGGCATCTACACCGCGCCGGCCGTCAACGGCGGCGGCGCCTGGCGGGTGAAGGAGACCACGACGCCGCAGGGCACCTTCGTGGTCGCCACGGATCTGGAAGAGGTCAACGAGATCACCTGGCGGCTCGTCCTCATCGAGCTCCTGGGCGGCGGCGGCATCGTGCTCATCCTCGCCGTCGTGGGCGTCACGATCGTACGGCGCAGCATGCGGCCGCTGGCGGAGATCGAGCACACGGCCGGCACCATCGCCGCCGGTGAGCTGGGACGCCGGGTGCCGGACGGCGACCCGCGCACCGAGGTGGGCCGGTTGGCCGGCGCGCTGAACGGGATGCTGGCCCAGATCGAGAGCGCGTTCGCGGCCCGCTCGGCGTCCGAGGAGGCGGCCCGGAGGTCGGAGGACCGGATGCGCCAGTTCGTCACCGACGCCTCGCACGAGCTGCGCACCCCGCTCACCTCGATCCGCGGCTTCGCCGAGTACGCCCGGCAGAACCCGAACGCCGACGCCGCCGAGCTGATGCTGCGGGTGGAGAGCGCCGCCGGCAGGATGGGCCTGCTGGTCGACGACCTGCTGCTGCTCGCCCAGGTGGACCAGGCCAGGCCGTTGAAGATGCGCCCGGTGGACATGCTGGCGCTGGCGGCCGACGCCGTGCAGGACGCGCGGATCCTCGCGCCGTCCCGCGAGATCGGGCTGGACGTCGTGGGCGGCGCCGCCCTGATCGTCTCCGGTGACGAGGTACGGCTGCGCCAGGTCGTCGGCAACCTCATGTCCAACGCCCTCGTCCACACCGAGGAGGGAACTCCTATCACCGTCCGGGTGGGGGCCGACGACGAGACGGTCTTCCTCGAAGTGGCGGACAAGGGGCCCGGCCTCACCCCCGACCAGGTCGAGCGGGTCTTCGAGCGCTTCTACCGGGCCGACTCGGCCCGCTCCCGCCGCCGGTCGGGCGAGGACCGGGGCAGCGGGCTCGGCCTGGCCATCGTGCAGGCGCTGGTACGGGCGCACAGCGGGACCGTACGGGCGCGGAGCGCGGTGGGCGAAGGGGCGACGTTCCGAGTAGAACTCCCACTCGCTTTGGATTAGTCGTTCAGCAATTCCTCAGGTGGCTTTGTCACGCTGGGTACGTGACCGAACCCGAGGCGCTGATCATGGTGGTGGACGACGAGCCCAGTATTCGAGACCTGCTCTCCGCCAGCCTGCGCTTCTCCGGGTTCGAGGTGGTCACCGCCGCCGACGGGCACGAGGCCGTCGAGGTGGCTCGGCGGACCGGGCCCGATCTGGTCGTGCTGGACGTCATGCTGCCGGACCTGGACGGGTTCGAGGTGGCCAGGCTCATCGACGCGCCGGTGCTGTTCCTGACCGCCCGCGACGCCACCGAGGACAAGATCGCCGGGCTGCGGGTGGGCGACGACTACGTCACCAAGCCGTTCAGCCTGGAGGAGGTCCAGGCCAGGATTCGCGCGGTGCTGCGCCGTACCAGAGCGGAGGGCGCGCCCGCGAGCAAGCTGAAGGTGGCGGACCTGGAGCTGGACGAGGAGGCGCGCGAGGTGTGGCGCGCCGGGCGGCAGGTGCGGCTGTCGCCGACCGAGTTCAAGCTGCTGCACTATTTCATGGCCAACGCCGGGCGGGTGCTGTCCAAGGCGCAGATCCTCGACCACGTCTGGAACTACGACTTCGGCGGCGACGCCGGCGTGGTCGAATCGTACGTGTCCTACCTGCGGCGCAAGGTCGACGACGTGGAGCCGCGACTCATTCACACGTTGCGCAGCGTCGGTTACGTGTTAAGGGAGCCTCCTGCGGGCTAGCTTGACCGTATGGACCTGTTGGGCGCGCTCGAAGGACTGCGCCGGCCGCTGGATCGGGAGCTGTTCCCGCTGGCCGTCGGGGAGGCCGCCGCCGACCGGCGCGCGCTCAAGGAGCTGACCGGGCAGCTCGACGACTACCTGCTGCCCCGGCTGCGCGCCATCGACGCGCCGCTGCTCGCCGTCGTCGGCGGATCCACCGGTGCGGGCAAGTCCACGCTGGTCAACTCGCTGGTCGGCGCCGACGTCGCCGAGCCAGGCGTGCTGCGCCCCACCACGCTGGTGCCCACGCTGGTGGTGAGCCCCGCCGACCACGACTGGTTCATGGGCCCGAACGTGCTGCCCGGCCTGTCCCGCGCCACCGGCGCCGGTGTGGGAGCGCTGCGGGTGGTGACGGCCGAAGCGCTCGGCAGCGGGCTGGCGCTGCTCGACGCGCCCGACATCGACTCCGTGGTGACCGCCAACCGGGAGCTGGCCGCGCAGCTCCTCGCCGCGGCCGACCTGTGGCTGTTCGTCACCACCGCCGCCCGCTACGCCGACGAGGTGCCGTGGAGCTTCCTGCGCTCGGCCCGCGAGCGCAGCACCGCGCTCGCCCTGGTGCTCGATCGGGTGCCGCCGGAGGCCGCCGGGCCCGTCACCCGCGACCTCGAACGCCTCCTGGTCGACAACGGCCTCGACGGCACCCGCCTGTTCGCCGTGCCGGAGGCCGCGCTGCCCAGCGAGAAGGCCCGGCTGCCCGCCGAGGCGGTGGCGCCCATCGCCGACTGGCTCACCGGGCTCGCCGCCGACGCCGCCGAACGCTCCCGGGTGGTACGCCAGACGCTGTCCGGCACGCTCGACAGCCTGGCCGTCCGGGTGCCGGCGCTGGCCGACGCGGTCGAGCGGCAGGAGAGCGCCTTCGCCGGGCTGCACGCCATCGTGACCGCCGCGTACGCGGGCGCGATGGCCGACTTCGACGAGGGCATGCGCGACGGGTCGCTGTTGCGGGGCGAGGTGCTGGCCCGCTGGCAGGATTTCATCGGCACCGGCGACCTGATGCGCTCACTGGAGAGCCGGGTCGGCCGGCTGCGTGACCGGGTGGTCGGCTTCTTCACCGGGCAGGCGCCCGGCACCCAGCTGCGCGACGCGCTGGAGTCCGGCGTCGAGGCGCTGATCAGGGGCGCGGCCGACAGCGCCGCCGAACGCGCCCTCGACGGCTGGTCCGCCGCGCCGGGCGGGCCCGGCCTGCTCGACCGCGTCGGCGCCGTCGAACGGGCCCGACTCGGCCGCGCCTCCCCGGACCTCGGCAAGCGGGCCGAGGCGACGGTACGGGGCTGGCAGGAGTACGTGCTCGATCTCGTACGGGAGGAAGGGGCGTCCCGGCGGTCGGCGGCGCGGCTGGCGTCCTTCGGCGTGAACGGGGCCGGGGTGCTGCTGATGCTGGCCGTCTTCGCCTCCACCGGCGGGCTGACCGGGATCGAGGTGGGCATCGCGGGCGGCACCAGCGTGCTGTCGCAGAAGCTGCTGGAGGCGGTGTTCGGCGACCAGGCGGTGCGGACGCTCACCGTGGCGGCCCGGGAGGACCTACGGGAGCGGGTGCGGGGGCTGATGGAGGAGGAGGCGGTCCGCTACACCACGTTGCTGGAGACCGTCCAGCCGCCGCCGGACACGGCCGCCATGCTGCGGGCGTCCGCCCGATCGGTCCGCACCCACCAGGCGGAGCTGCCCGAGGGCGGGTCGTCATGAAGCTGCTGCGCCGTAAGAAGGGGCCGTCGCTGGACTCGCGGCTGGCCGCGCTGACGGAGGCGGTCGAGCTGGGGGAGGGGCGGCTGCCCGGGGAGGCGGTGGCCGCGGCGCGGACAGTGACCGAGCGGGCGGGGATACGGCGCCGGCTGTCGGTGGAGCACACCGTGGCGGCGCTCGCCGGGGCCACCGGCAGCGGGAAGTCGTCGCTGTTCAACGTGCTGGCCGGGGAGGAGCTCTCGGCCGTCGGCGTCACCCGGCCCACCACGGCGACCGCCCAGGCGGCGCTGTGGGACGGGGAGGGGGCCGGTCCGCTGCTCGACTGGCTGGAGGTGCCCCGCCGGCACTCGGCCTCCTCCGGTGACCTGTCCGGGCTGGTCCTGCTCGACCTGCCCGACCATGACTCCATCCGGCTCGCGCACCGGCTGGAGGTGGACCGGCTGGTGGAGCTGGTCGACCTGCTGGTGTGGGTGCTGGATCCGCAGAAGTACGCCGACGCCGCCGTGCACGAACGCTATCTGCGGCCGCTGGCCGGGCACCAGGACGTGATGGTGGTGGTGCTCAACCAGATCGACCGACTGCCCGAGGCCGCCGTCGCGCGGTGCCTGGGCGACCTGCGGCGGCTGCTCGACGAGGACGGGCTGACGGGGGTGCCCATCGTCGGGGTCTCGGCCCGTACCGGCGCGGGCCTGGCCGAGTTGCGCGTCCTGCTGGCGAACCGGGTGAGTGAGCGGCGGTCCTGGTCGGCCCGCCTGGCCGCCGACGTCATCACCGCCGCCGACCACCTGGCGGCAGCGTCCGCCGACGGGTCTGTGGAGCTGGTACGGGTGACGGATGGGATGGGCGCCGGGCGGTCAGAGCTGGTACGGGTGGATGGGCAGGGCGCCGGGCGGGTGGAGTTGGTACGAGTGGCGGAGGGGCAGGGCGCCGGGCGGTTGGATCGGCCGCTGACGGCGGCGCTGTCCAAGGCCGCCGGGGTGCCGCTCGTCGTGGCGGCCGTGCGCAAGGGGCACCGGCACCGGGCCGTCATCGCCACCGGGTGGCCCGTCACCCGGTGGGTGCGCCGGTTCCGGCCCGATCCGTTGCGCAGGCTGCGGATCGGGGTGGCCGCCGAGCGGGAGCCGGTGGGGCACACCTCGCTCCCGGCCGCCTCCGCCGTACAGCGGGCGCAGGTGGAGACGGCGATCAGGGACGTCGGCGAGGCGGCGGCGACGGACCTGCCGCAGGCGTGGGGCGCTGCCGTGCGGCGGGCGGCGCGCTCGCGGGAGGCGGAGCTGCCCGACGCGGTGGATCGGGCCGTCGGCCGGACCTCCCTCCGGGAGACCCGGAGGCCGCGCTGGTGGCGGGCGGTGAACGTGCTGCAGTGGCTGCTGTTCGCCACCATGGTGGCGGGGGCCGGCTGGCTGGGCGTGCTGCTCGGGATGGACTACCTGCGCCTGCCGCAGCCCCCGCTGCCGACGGCGGGGGAGCTGCCCTGGCCCACCGTGCTGCTGGCCGGCGGCGCGCTGGCCGGGGTGCTGGTCGCGCTGCTGGCGCGGCTGGCCGCGTGGCTGGGGGGCCGCCGCCGGGCGCGCCGGGCCGCGAAGGCGCTGCACGAGGCGATCGGTCAGGTGGGGCAGGAGTACGTGCTCGGGCCGGTGGATGAGGAGCTGACCCGTTACGACCGGTTCGCCGAGGTCATCGGGATCGCGCGGGCGTAGCCGTCGAGTACGGTTTCACCGGTTCTGCCGGATGCGTCACTCGTCCCCAGGGAGCCGGCGAGCTCGCGGAGGGTGTCGAGCAGGGGGCGCAGCAGAGGGTGGGAGTCCGCGCCCCGGCGGACGGCGGCGAAGACGCGGCGCTCGGGTCCGGGCACGTGGTGAACCGTCACGCCGGGCGCCGTCACGCTGGACACCGTCACGTCGGACACCGTCACGTCGGACACCGTCACGCCGGACACCGTCACGCCGGACAGTGCCATGTCCCGCAGCGCGAGCCGGGGGACCAGTGCCACGCCCGCGCCTGCGCCGACCAGGGCGACCACCGCGCGGAAGTCGTCGGAGCAGTGCGCGAAGCGGGGGGTGAAGCCCGCCTGCTCGCAGGCGAAGGCGATCACGTCGTGCACGGGGTTGCCCGGGTAGGGGCCGATCCAGGTCTGCTCGCCGAAGGCCGACAGCGGGGCGGCGGCCAGGGCGTGGCCTTCGGGCAGCACCAGGTCGAACGGCTCGGCGTACAACGGCAGGCGATGCAGGCGGCGGTCGGTGATGTCGGGGCCGCCCCGGTATTCCACCGCGATCGCGACGTCGGCCTCGCCGTCGAGCAGCATGGTCAGGCTCTGGTCCCCCTCGGCGTCGCGTACCCGTACCTGAAGGCCGGGAGCGGCGGCGCGCAGCGAGGTGATCGCGGGGGAGAGCACGGCGCTGATCGCGGTGGCGAAGCAGGCCACGGTCACCTCGCCCGCCTCGCCGGAGCTGTAGGCGGCGACCTCGGCCTCGGCGCGTTCGAGCTGGGCGAGGACCTCGTTGGTGTGGCCGAGCATGATCTTGCCGACGGCGGTGAGGCGGACGCCCCGGCCGTCGCGGACGAACAGCCGGTGGCCCACCTCGTGCTCCAGCGCGACGAGCTGCTGGGACACCGCCGACGGGGTGAGGTGCAGGGCGGCGGCCGCGGCGGTCACCGTGCCATGGTCGGCCACCGCGCGCAGCGTGCGCAGCCGCCGCGTATCTATCACGCGGCGAGCTTATCCAGCCCTCCGAGCCGGCCGCCGTGCCGGTGGGTCAGAGCCGGTCGGCGCGGGCCTGGATGAAGGCGGACACGGCGTGGTCGACGTCCTCGGTGGAGTGCGCGGCGGAGAGCTGGACGCGGATGCGGGCCTGGCCGTGCGGCACCACCGGGTAGGAGAAGCCGATCACGTAGACGCCCAGCTCCAGCAGGCGCTCGGCCATGGCGCCCGCCACGGCGGCCTCGCCGATCATCACCGGGACGATCGGATGGTCGCCCGGCAGGATGTCGAAACCGGCCTCGGTCATCTTGGCGCGGAAGCGCTCGGTGTTGGCGCGCAGCCGCTCGCGGGCCTCGCTGGAGGTCTCCAGCAGGTCGAGGATGCGCAGCGAGGCGGAGGCGATGACGGGGGCCAGCGAGTTGGAGAACAGGTAGGGGCGCGAGCGCTGGCGCAGCAGCTCGCAGATCTCCGCGCGGGCCGACACGTAGCCGCCGCTGGCGCCGCCCAGCGCCTTGCCGAGGGTGCCGGTGATGATGTCGATCCGGTCGGTGACGCCGTGCAGCTCGGGGGTGCCCCGGCCGGTCGGGCCGACGAAGCCGACGGCGTGCGAGTCGTCGACCATGACCATGGCGTCGTAGCGCTCGGCCAGGTCGCAGATGTCGGCCAGCGGCGCGAGGTAGCCGTCCATGGAGAAGACGCCGTCGGTGACGATCAGGCGGCGCCGGGCGTCAGAGGCCTCCTTCAGCCGGGCCTCCAGCTCGGCCATGTCCCGGTTGGCGTAGCGGAACCGCCGGGCCTTGGACAGCCGGATGCCGTCGATGATGCTCGCGTGGTTGAGCGCGTCGGAGATGACCGCGTCCTGCGCGTCGAGCAGTGTCTCGAAGACGCCGCCGTTGGCGTCGAAGCAGGAGCTGTAGAGGACGGTGTCCTCCATGCCCAGGAAGTCCGACAGGCGGGCTTCGAGCTCCTTGTGCACCTCCTGGGTGCCGCAGATGAACCGTACGGAGGCCATGCCGAACCCCCACTGGTCCAGCGCCCGCTTGGCGGCCTCGACGACCTCCGGGTTGTCGGCCAGGCCGAGGTAGTTGTTGGCGCAGAAGTTCAGCACTTCGCGCCCGGCGACGCCGACCGACGAGCTCTGCGGGGTGGTGATCACCCGCTCGGGCTTGTGCAGCCCGGCCTCGGTGATCTCATCCAGCGTCGCACGCAGCTGATCGCGCACGTTCGTGAACATCAAGCGCTCCAATCCAGAATGACCTTGCCGGTACGTCCACTCGCGGCGGTGTCGAAGGCGGTGTCGAAGTCCTCGTAGGAGAACCGGTCGGTGATCACGGGGGAGAGGTCGAGCCCCTTCTCCAGCAGGACCGACATGTTGTACCAGGTCTCGTACATCTCCCGGCCGTAGATGCCCTTGATGGTGAGCATGGAGGTGACGACCGTGGACCAGTCGACGGCGAAGTCCGCCGCGGGCAGGCCGAGCATGGCGATCTTGCCGCCGTGGGTCATGTTCGCGATCATGTCGCGCAGGGCGGCCGGGTTGCCGGACATCTCCAGCCCGACGTCGAAGCCCTCGTGCATGTTGAGGCGGCGCATGCCCTCGGCGAGGGTGTCGCGGGAGACGTTCAGCGCCAGGGAGACGCCGAGCTTGGTGGCCAGGTTGAGGCGTTCGTCGCTGACGTCGGTGATCGCCACGTTGCGGGCGCCCACGTGGGTGGCCACGGCGGCCGCCATCAGCCCGATCGGGCCCGCCCCGGTGATCAGCACGTCCTCGCCGACCAGGGGGAACGACAGCGCGGTGTGCACGGCGTTGCCGAACGGGTCGAAGATGGCCGCCACGTCGGGATGGACCAGGGTCCGGTGCACCCAGACGTTCGTGGCGGGCAGGGTCAGGTATTCGGCGAACGCGCCGTCGCGGTGCACGCCCAGGCCGATGGTGTTGCGGCACAGGTGGCGGCGGCCGGCCATGCAGTTGCGGCACTTGCCGCAGACGAGGTGGCCCTCGCCGCTGACCAGGTCGCCCACAGCGATGTCCTCGACGCCGTCGGCCACCTCGACCACATGCCCGGAGAACTCATGTCCCACGATGAGCGGAAGCGTCAGCGTTTGCCGCGCCCAGTCATCAAATTTCCGGATATGCAGGTCTGTGCCGCATATGCCGGTGCGTAGCACTCTGATTTTCACCTCGCCCGGCCCCAGAACGGGCTCCGGTACGTCGACCAGCCACAGACCTGGCTCGGCCCGCTCCTTGACCAGCGCTTTCATCGCGTGCATCCCCCCAGTTCGAACCTTACGCACTGTGCCCGCCGTGCCCCCGCCGTGTC
This sequence comes from Nonomuraea glycinis, assembly GCF_035920485.1. Taxonomy (GTDB): domain Bacteria; phylum Actinomycetota; class Actinomycetes; order Streptosporangiales; family Streptosporangiaceae; genus Nonomuraea; species Nonomuraea glycinis. The sequence goes on along the minus strand of NZ_CP109166.1, from coordinate 1,791,148 downwards.
CATCGAGGGATTCTTAAGTGCCCCCACAGCTCAGCTTCACGCGGGGGGTCGCGCCAGGTAACGAGTAGTTTCGTACGGATGCCGTACAGGATGGAGAGGATACCCGTGGAAGACCTGCGTTTCGGAGTCGTCGGCCTTGGCCTGCGCACCAGCCTCGCCCTGGCCGCACACCAGCCCGGCCGGGGCTCGGTGGTGGCCGCCGTCTGCGACGTGGACCCGGCGGTGCTCAAGGCGCAGGCGCCGCTCTTCGGCGAGCCCGCGACCACGCTCGACTACCGGGAGCTGCTCGGCCGCGACGACCTCGACGCGGTCATCGTGATGACGCCGGACGACACCCACGAGCGCGTCGCGATCGACTGCCTCCAGGCCGGCAAGGCCGTCTACCTGGAGAAGCCGCTCGCCATCACCGTGGACGGCTGCGACAACGTGCTGCGCGCCGCCCGCGCGACCGGCACCAGGCTGTACGTCGGCCACAACATGCGGCACATGGGCGTCGTCCGGCTGATGCGCGACATCATCGCCAGAGGCGACATCGGCGTGCCGAAGACCGTCTGGGTGCGGCACTTCGTCTCCTACGGCGGCGACTACTACTTCAAGGACTGGCACGCCGACCGCACCCGTACCACCGGCCTGCTCCTGCAGAAGGCCGCGCACGACCTCGACGTCATCCACTGGCTCGCGGGCGGCTACACCACCCGGGTCAACGCCCTGGGCGACCTGATGCTCTATGGCGACCTGCCGCGCCGGGAGCCCGGCACGCCCCGGCCCGAAGGCTGGCTGCGCGACTTCGACTGGCCGCCCACCGCCCGCCGGGACCTCAACGACGTCGTCGACGTCGAGGACGTCTCGGTGATGAACATGCGGCTGGACAACGGCGTCATCGCCGCCTACCAGCAGTGTCACTTCTCCCCGGACTATGTGCGCAACTACACGGTCATCGGCACCGAGGGGCGGCTGGAGAACTTCGGCGACGGCCCGGGCGACACCGTCAAGGTCTGGAACACCGGCCCGAGCGACTACCGAGCCGACAGCGACATCGCCTACCAGGTCCCCCGGGCCACCGGCAGCCACGGCGGCGCCGACCTGGAGATCATCGCCGAGTTCCGCCGCTTCGTCAGAGAGGGCGGCGTCACGGACACCTCCCCGGTGGCCGCCCGCATGAGCGTCGCCGCCGGTTACATGGCCACCATGTCCCTGCGCGACGGCGGGATGCCGTACGACGTCCCACCCCTGGACCCGGACCTGGCGGCGTACTTCGCCCACGGCCAGCACTGACCGACTCCACACCAGTGGGCGCTCCAGGCTTGGAAACGGCGTCCTAGCCGTCCCAGCCTGTTGCAGGGTTAGAACATGGTCGGTGAGAAAGACGAGATCGTCGACTGGACTTTCCAGGTCACATTGAACCGGGATCCTACCGATGATGAGATTGACGCCCTCTACGAAGCCGGTCTGGACGACTGCGCGGTTGTGGAGAGCCGTGACGGCAGCAGTTGGCTCATGTGTGACCGCGAGGCTGACGACCTGATGGAAGCCATCCTCAGCGTGCTCGTCCAGATCAGGGAGGTCGAAGGCTTGTGGGCCGTTGGCGTCGGTCAGGGTGACGGGGTGACGCTGGGGGACGCGGCGAGGCGGCATGGGGGGCGCACGCAGGCCAGCTTGAGGCAGTTGGCCGCCGGGCAGCGGGGTCCTGGGGGGTTTCCTGAGCCGGTCATCGAGGCTGACAACATCAGCGTCTACTCCTGGGCGGAGGTCTCTGATTGGTTGCGCACCGAGATGGGGGACGACATCCCCCAGGTGGATCGGAGTCTCGCGCTGGCGGACGCGGCCGTCAAGCTCGCGTGCCGGGCGCGGAGCCTGCACCGGGAGAGTGAGGTGCGCCGACTGCTCGAAGTCGCCTGAAAGGGCCGGCGAGGGCATGCGGACCGGCCGTTCGGTGGCGTGCTTGTCGCGCGGACAGCACCTGGGACCTGCCCCTGGCAGATGCAGGACAAAGAGGGTGCCCGCCGCGGACTGGCCACGGCGGGCACCCTCCCAGCGGGTCAGCCGACCGGCGGGTCAGTGGGTCAGCGGCCTGACTCGCGGTGTTCCCGGTCCAGGTCGGGGAAGGGGGACGGGTCGGGGACGCCCTTGGTGAGTTGGCGGGGGCCCTTCGGGCTCTCGGCCTCCTGGGCGTCGGCGACGGCCTCGGCGGCCGCTTCGGTGGCCTTGGCGATCTCCTCCTCGATCGCCGCGGAGTCCGCGGACACCTCCTGGCGGGCGGCGACCGTAGGCAGGGCCTCGGTGAACGCCTTGGAGACGCCCTGCAGGGCCGAGGTGACCTCGCTGGGGATGACCCAGAAGGTGTTGTTGTCGCCCTTGGCGAGCTGCGGCAGCACTTGGAGATACTGGTAGGCGAGCAGCTTGGGATCGGGGTCGTTGCGGTGGACCGCCTGGAAGACCTGGTCGATGGCGCGGGACTCGCCTTCGGCCTCCAGGATGGCGGCCGACCGGGCGCCCTCGGCCCGCAGGATCTGGCTCTGCTTGTCACCCTCGGCGGTCAGGATCTGCGACTGGCGCTGGCCTTCGGCGTTGAGGATCGCGGCCCGCTTGTCGCGCTCGGCCCGCATCTGCTTCTCCATCGCGTCCTTGATGGACTTGGGCGGGTCGATGGCCTTGATCTCGACCCGGTTGACGCGCAGGCCCCACTTGCCGGTGGCCTCGTCGAGCACGCCGCGCAACTGGCTGTTGATGGTGTCGCGGGAGGTCAGCGTCTTCTCCAGGTCCATGGAGCCGACGACGTTACGCAGCGTGGTGACGGTCAGCTGCTCGACCGCCTGGATGTAGTTCGCGATCTCGTACGCCGCGGCCCGCGGGTCGGTGACCTGGAAGTAGAGGACGGTGTCGATCTCGACGACCAGGTTGTCCTCGGTGATGACCGGCTGGGGACGGAAGGACACGACCTGCTCACGCAGGTCGATCATGGAATAGACGCGGTCGACGTACGGGATGACGAAGTTCAGGCCGGGCTTGAGCGTCCGGTTGTAGCGGCCGAGCCGCTCGACGTTACGGGCTCGGGCCTGCGGCACGATACGCACGGCTTTCAGAACGGTGAAAACCGCAAAAAGGATGATGAACAGCCCGACTATCAACAACGGATCCATGGGTCACTCCCGGGGATATACGAGGGCGGTCGCTCCGTCGATCTCGATGACGTCGACGGTGGCGCCAGTGGGGATCACAAGGGTCTCGTCATATGCGCGCGCGGACCATTCCTCGCCGGCGAGGCGAATTCTGCCGTCCCGGCCGGTGACTTCGGCCAGCACGTAGGCGGGCTTGCCGACGAGGGCTTCCACTCCGAAGCGACGCAGTTGCGGCTGGCGGATGTGGCGCGCGGCGATGGGCCGGATGACGACCAGCCCCGCCGTGGATGACAAGGCGAACACGAGGAGCTGCAGCGGCACCGGGAGCCCGATGGCGGCACTCGCCGCGGTCAGGAGCGAGGCGATCCCGAGAAGCCCGACGGCGGCGGTGAGCGTGAAGATCTCGGCCACGCCGAGGACGACTGCGAGGATTATCCAGATGATCCATGCATCCATGCTCCGCCTCCTATAAGGAACAACGGTCCAGAACGCGAGACCGTTCCCCCCTCCCCCCACCGTAATGCTGGATTTACCCTTATGGCAGGCCCTGTGATGGCTTCGAGGCCTCGGAAAAGAGGGCGCTTTCACTACGCCATTCGTCCCACGGCAACTGCCAGTAACCCCAGCCGTTCTGCCATGCGAGCTCGCGGGTGGTCCCGGTGATCGTCACCGGGTCGCCGCGCAGCGAGTTGGCGTAGAACCAGGCCGCCTGGTCCGGCCGGGCGTTGATGCAGCCGTGGCTGACGTTCGCCCTGCCCTGGGCCCACACGTTGTCCTTGGCGTGCACGTACTCGCCGCTGTCGGAGATGCGGACGGCGTGGTCGATCATGACGTCGTAGAAGCCCGGATCGCCCTTCGAGCGGCCGGGCGAGATCATGCGCACCGGGTCGCCCTTGTCCATGGTCAGGTGAATGCCGCTGGTGGTGGTGTATTCGCGGGTGCTGGCCGTGCCGGCGCTGATGGCCATGTCCTGCACCGTGCGGCCGTCGCGGCGGACGGCCATCCGGTGGGTCGCCGCGTCGACCTCGGAGATCTGCTCGCGCCCCACGGTGAAGCCGAACGTCTGGTCGGCGGCCCCGTAGACGCCGGGGGCGAGGCGGACGCCGGCCAGGTGGGCGGTGACCGTGACCTTCCGCCTGGCGGGCCAGAACCGCCGGGTGCGGTAGACCGCCCGGGTGTCGCTCGTCCACCGCCAGGCCCCTTCGACGGGAGGCGTCGTCCTGACCTCCAGCGCCCGCTCGACGGCGGCCTTGGGGTGCACCGGGGTGTCGAAGTCGAGGATGATCGGCATGCCGACGCCCACGGTCTCACCGGGCAGCGGCGCGATGGCGGCCAGGCCGAAGGTGCGCTCGGCCGGCCGGGTGCGGAACCGCCCCATGGCGACCGTCGCCGGGCCGCCCGAGCCTTTCGCGGTGGCGGTGATCGTGTATTCGGAGCCCGGCTTGAGCGTCCAGTCGGAGCGCCAGGCGGTGCGGGTGGCGTCGAGCGTGCCAGGCACGGAAGCGCCGGAGGTGTAGGCGAGGACCTGACTGAGCGTGCCGCCCTGCGCCCTGACCACGATCCGCTGTTCGGGCAGGGCCCGTTTGGTGTCGAAAGGCGGGAAGACGTGGACCACGGGCGGGCGCGGCGGAGGGTCCGGGGTGCCGCAGCCGCCGAGGGTGAGCAGGGCGGCCAGGCAGATCGTCGCGGCGCGCCGCAGCATGACACTCCTGTGCTCTCCTGGGTTACGGGACCCTCAAGGGTAGCGGTGTGTCATGCGTCAGGCACCCGGAGTCACTTATCCGATGGTTCCGGAAACTTCCCCCAAGCTGATCTCGCCCGCGGTGGCGCGGATGGTCACGGTGTCGCCGTTCTCCAGGAATGTCCTGGTGTCGCCGTTGGCCAGCTTGATCGGGTCGGTGCCGTTCCAGGTGAGCTCGATGAGCGAGCCCCGCTCCTCGCGCTGCTCGCCGGAGACCGTGCCGCTGGCGAACAGGTCGCCGGTGCGCAGCGAGGCGCCGTTCACGGTCAGGTGGGCGAGCATCTGGTCCGGCGTCCAGTACATGCCCCGGTACGGCGGCCGGGAGACGACCTCGCCGTTGATCGACACCTCCAGGGTGACGTCGAGTCCCCAGTCGTCCCGCCGGCGCAGGTAGTCCAGCGGCGCCGGGTCCTGCGCCCGGCCGGGGACTCTGGGCAGCGCCTCCAGTGGGGTGATCCACGGCGAGATCGAGGTGGCGAACGACTTGCCCAGGAACGGCCCGAGCGGCACGTACTCCCAGCCCTGGATGTCGCGCGCGCTCCAGTCGTTGACCAGCGTCACCCCGAAGACGTGCTCCTCGAACGCGCCCGCGGCCGAGCCCTGCTCGGACGGCACGCCCACCACGAACCCCAGCTCGGCCTCGATGTCCAGCTTGGCGGTCGGGCCGAACACGCCCGCGCCGAGCTGGCCGTGCGGCCGGCTGACCGGCGTGCCGGAGGGCACCACGGTGCCCGCCCGGCCGTGGTAGCCGACGGGCAGGTGACGCCAGTTGGGCAGCAGCGGCTCGGCGTCCGGCCGGAAGATCCGGCCGAGGTTGCTCGCATGCTCCAGCGAGCAGTAGAAGTCGACGTAGTCGGCGACCTCGAACGGCATGTGCAGCCGTACCCGGTCGAGCGGGATCAGGTGCGGCTCGGTGACGGTCAGGTCGCTGGCGAGCTTGTTCTGGATGAGCGCCCTGGTGTCGCGCCAAGCGGTGTGCCCCCGGGCCATGAACGGGTTGAGCGTCGGGGCGGCGAACACCTCGTCGTGCAGGGCGGCGGCCAGGTCGAGCACCTTGTCGCCGTAGCGCACGCCCACCCTCGGCCGCTCGCCCTGCGGGGAGAAGACCCCGTACGGCAGGTTGTCCAATCCCCAGCTCACGCGTCCTCCTCGATCAGTCCCAGGGCGAGCATGTCCTCGATGGGCGTCACGGTGCTGCACGAGCCGTAGCTCACCAGCAGGTGACGCGCCCGTTCGGCGGTCTCCTCGGGCACGGCGCGCGCCATCCGTACGAGATGTCCCACGTCAGTGGAGCGCAGGACGGGCGCCGGGTCGCGGTGCTCGACGGCCTCGCAGACCGCGAGCAGCAGGTTGAGGAAGCCGTGCCGGTCCACGCCGAGCGTGGGGTCGAAGTGGCGGACGGCGCGGTGCAGCCCGGCGGTGGCCTTGAACGGGATGTCGTTGTCCGCGCAGAACCGGATGAACCCGGCGAGCTGCTCGGCCTGCGGGAAGTCATGGGCCTCCGTCCCGCCGCAGCGGACCTTCAGCTCCACCCCCTTGGGCACGTCCGAGAAGTGCTTCCTGGGCAGCACCTCGACGAACAGCCGCACGTCGGGCGGCAGCGTCTCGCGCAGTTCGCGGGCGGTCCGATCGAGGCTGAGGTCGTCGTTCAGCCGCACCTCGACGAAGTCCACCGGCAGGTCGTCGAACGGAGGAATCTCCTCGGTGTCGACGATCAGCCCGATCCGCCGGGGCCTGAACGACTCGCGGCGCAGGGCGTCCAGGCGGCTGGTCGGGCACAGGAAGCGGTGGGTGAGCATCCGGGTGCCGCGCTCCTGGTCGCGCTCGTGGCGGCCTAGGGCCTCGGACATGTGCAGCGACGTCGGCGGGAACAGGCCCGCGTCGTCGACCAGAGCGGTGAAGAACGTCGGCGAAGTGTGCGTCATCGTGACCACGTCCAGGCATAACCGGGGTCCTCGCAGGACAGTGCGCCCTGACCGAGGTCGAGCGGGCGGAAGGTGTCCACCATCACCGCCATCTCGCTGGTGGTGGTGACGCCCTTGGCGACGGCGTCGATGACCGCCTCGACCGCGCCGGGCTGCGGCCCGTGCGTGAAGCCGGCCGGATGCAGGGAGATCGAGCCGACGTCGATGCCCGAACCCTTGCGCGCGGAGTAGTCGCCGCCCACGTAGAACATGAACTCGTCGGAGTCCACGTTGTGATGGTTGTAAGGGATCGGTACGGAGTCCGGGTGGAAGTCGAGCGGGCGCGGGCAGAAGGAGCACACCACGAAGCCGGGCCCTTCGAACGTCTGGTGGACCGGCGGCGGCGCGTGCGTCCTCTTCACCAGGGGCTCGAAGTCGTCGATGTTGAACGCGTACGGGTAGAGGCAGCCGTCCCAGCCGACCACGTCGAAGGGATGATCGCGGTAGACGAGCCTGGTCAGCCCGCCCCGGGTGCGTACCAGCACCGGCACCTCCGCCCCCTCGACGGTCAGCGGCTCGGTGGGGGCGCGCAGGTCGCGCTCGCTGTAGGGGGCGTGCTCCAGGAACTGGCCGTACTGCGACAGATAGCGCTTGGGCGGCCTGATGTGCCCGGACGCCTCGATGGCCAGCACGTTGACCTGCCCGTCGGGCACCCAGCGGTGGATGGTGCCGGTCGGGATGACGACGTAGTCGCCGGGCCCCGCCTCGATCACCCCGTACGTGGACTCGAACCGGACCCGGCCTGCCTGGACGTACACGCACTCGTCGCCCATGGAGTTGCGGTAGAGCTCGCTGGGCCGGTCGCTGGTGGCGTACGACAAGCGGACGTCCGCGTTGCCCGCCAGCAGGATCCGCCCGGACACCAGGTCGCCCGCGCTGGACAGGGCCTGGGTGCGGAAGTGGCGGGGCGACAGCGGCAGGTTGGGCTCCAGCCGCGTGTCGGCCGTGGCCGTGACGGCCTCGGCCTTGACGATCGCGGTGGGCAGATGACGGTGGTAGAGCAGCGAGGCGTCCGACGAGAAGCCTTCCTCGCCCATCAGCTCCTCGGCGTAGAGCCCGCCGTCGGGCCGCCTGAACTGGATGTGGCGCTTGCGCGGCACCTCTCCCACGACGCGGTAGTACGGCATCTACCCCTCCACAAGCCGTCCGTATAGCGGACGCTTTCGTCCTCTATGTGTGACAACGGTCCGTCATCACCCTGGACATGTCAACCCAGGGCGTCGGCCAGTTCGGCCGCGGCCTCGACGACCCGCGCGCCCGTGGACTCCTCCAGCGGTCCGAACGTCACCACCCCGACCGAGGCCTCCAGCCAGGGCAGCCCCGTCACCGGCGCCGCCACCCCTCGTGCGCCCTCCTGCAACTGCCCCTCGGTCGCGAGATATTCGGCCCGGCCCGCGCGCAGGGCCAGGATCGCCTGTCCTGCCGCCCCTTTGGCCAGCGGATGGCGCGACCCCTCGCGGTAGGCCACGTGCATGTCGGTCCACGACGGCTCGACCACCGCCACGGCCAGCCCGTCGTCACCCTCCGCGACGGTCAGGTGCGCGGTCGCGCCCACCCGCTCGGCCAGCCGCCGCAGCGTCGGCAGCGCCGCCGCTCTCAACAGAGGTTGTACGGCCTGCGCCAGCACGAGCACCCCGAAGCCGAGATGCACCCGGCCCTCGGCGTCACGGCGCACGAACCCCTCGTTGAGCAGCGTCGTCAGCAGCCGGTAGACCACCGGGCGGCTCAGCGACAGCTCGGCGCTCAGCTCGGTGGGCGTGCGGCCGTTCCTCCCGTCGGACAGCAGTCTCAGCAGGCGGAGCCCGCGCTCCAGGGTCTGGGCGGATTCAGCGACCATGCCCCCGATTATCTATGCGTGAGATGGGGGTGACGCTAAGCGCCTAAAGGGGTACGTAGCTGGGCAGAAGCACCGGGGGGTAAACATGCGGCAAACGTGGACACTCCTGGTTGCCGGTTTGGCCATGTGCGCCCTTCTTCCCGTTCTGCCGACCGTCGGGACGAAAGCCATCCGGCTCGCCTGGGGCGCCCCTCAGGCGAGCCCGTCCGACCGGCTGCTGGAGGACGTCTTCTACGTCACCGAGGGCATCGAGGTGAGCCGGAACCTGATGCCGCTGGAGAAGGGCATCACCGTCCAGGCCGCCACCGACCTCGCCCCCGGCGTCGGGGTGGACGCGAGCGGCAGACTGTACGGCACGCCGGAGCGCACCGGCACCTACAACGTGCCCGTCCGGCTCTGCAGCGGCCAGGCCTGCGCGGAGGAGCGGATCACGTTCGTGGTGCTGCGCAACGTGCCGTGGTCGCCGGGGACGCTCACCTTCCCCGGCCGGGCCGGCCAGCGGCTGGACGGCCGGATCCAGGTGAACGGCGGCCCCTCCGGCGTGATCCCGACCTTCACCGTGACCAGCTACGAGGTCGTCCCCGCCGGGGTCACCATCGGCCCGGACGGTCACATCGGCGGCGTGCCCACCGCGCCCGGCGTGTCCCGGGTCCCGATGCGAATCTGCGTGGCCGGCAACTGCGCCGGCGTCGTGGTCACGCTCATCATCGTTTGACCTTGCGGAAATCGGTGTTTTTCGGTCACCGTAATGCCATGAAGACGGTCGTCGTGGTCGGGGCGGGCATCTGGGGATCATCGCTGGCGTTGCGGCTGGCCGAGAGCGGCTGGCAGGTGACGCTGGTCGAACAGCACAAGCCCGGGCACGTACGGCAGGCCAGCGCGGGCGAGACCCGGCTGATGCGCTGCGCGCACGGCGCGGAGGACTGGTATGCCCGGATGGCCTGGCGGGCGCGGGACGGCTGGCGGCGGCTCTCCGAGCGGGCGGGGGAGGAGCTGTACCACGAGGCGGGCATGATGTGGTTCGCGGGGACGCCCGACGGCTGGGAGAGCGATAGCACCCGGGTCCTGAAAAATCTGGATATCCCGTGTGAGGTGCTGGACCCGTCGGACGGCGTCCGGTTCTTCCCCGAGTTCCGCGGGGACGACCTCAGCTTCCTGCTCTGGGAGCCGAAGGCCGGGGTGATCAGGGCGCGGCGGGCCACCCAGGTGACCGCCAGGCTGGCCGAGGCCGCCGGAGTACACCTGGTCAGAGGCCGGGCGGTGCCGGTGACCGGCGACGACGCGCCGTACCGGAGCGCTGTCCGGGTCGGTGGCGAGGTGCTCGCCGCGGACCGGGTGGTGTGGGCGTGCGGCGCCTGGCTGCCCGAGCTGTTCGACGTCCCGCTGACCGTGACCAAGCAGGACACACTGCACTTCGCGGTGCCCGCCGAGTGGACCGTCCCCGGCACGCCCGCCTGGGTCGACCACGGCGCGGCCGCGTACGGGCACGGTGACGTGGACGGCGTGGGCATGAAGGCCACCTCCGACCTCGAGGGCGCGCCGTACGATCCCGAGCACGGCGAGCGGACCGTGGACGAGGCCAGCGTCGCCGGCGCCAGGGCCTACCTGGCGCGGCGGTTCCCCTCGCTGGTGTCCGCGCCGGTGCTCTTCAGCCAGGTCTGCCAGTACGCGCTCACCACCGACACCGAGTGGATCATCGCCGAGGTCTCACCGGGCGTGTGGCTGCTGGGCGGCGACTCCGGACATGGCTTCAAGCACGCCCCGGAGCTCGCCTCCTACGTGACCGGCGTCCTCGACGGCGACCACGAGCCGGAGGCGCGGTTCGGCCTGCACGAACGGACCCCCTCACGCGGGCTGCGGACCAGCGGAACGGCCGGGTAGGGCAGGCCTCACCTACGGTTCGGGGGGCGACGGGCCTGCCCGAGCAGGGGGTGGCGGCGCAGACTTGCCGGGTGCCAACGACCCGAGGAGCCGTCATGACACCCCCTGTGTCAACCTCACGCCGCTTGAGGCTCCATGAATGCCGCTGCGGCCCCGTGTTTGGTGGGGTTGTAGGGAACGCCGTCGAGCCAGCATCGCCAGATCACCCGGACCCAGGCGCGGGCCAGGATCCGGATGGCGTGGGGATGGTCCTTGCCGCGGGCGCGGGCTCGCTGGTAGATGTCGGCGGCCCATGGACTGGTGTGACGGCTGTTGCCGGCGAAGGTGGTGATGGCCTGGCGCAGGCGTTTGTTGCATGCCCACCGGTAGCCGACCGCGTGGTGGCGGCCGGAGGCCTTGGTGACGGGGGCGACGCCGGCGAAGGCCGCCACCGCGTCCGGGCCGTCGTAGGCGCTGCGGGCATCGCCCCACTCGGCCAGTATCTGGGCGGCGTTGATCAGGCCAGAGCGTGGCAGCGAGGTGAAGACCTGGGCGTCGGGATGGGCGGCCAGGTGAGTGGCGGTCGAGCGGTCCAGCTCCTTCTTGACCGTCCCGAGCGTCGTCAAGACCGTGACCAGGGCCAGTACCGCGTCCCGGCCTGCGGCGGTCTCGGCCTCACCGGTGGCCCCGGGTGGTGCCGACCGCAGCCGAGCCAGCAACTGGGCGGCGGGCCGTTTGCCGGAGTAACCGTGCTTGGCACAGAACGACGCGATCCGCTTTTCACCCAGCCGAGCAGCGCTCACCGGAGTGGGGTAGGCGGTCAGGAACGCCAGCGCGATGGGCGACTCAACATCGGCGAAGATCTCTTTGGCACCGGGCCAGAACGCATCCAGCAGCGCCGACAGCATGTTGGTGGCCATTACGCGCAGCTTGATGATGTCATCGCGGGTGCGTACCACGGTGCGCAGCGCCTTGGTCTGCCCGGAAAACGGCCGGGCCGGGGTCAGCTTGTGCTGGCGCAACCGCAGGTATTCGGCGATGACGTGGGCGTCTCCGGCGTCGGACTTGGCCCCGGACAACACCTCGGCATCTCGCCAGGCCTTGATCGCGTTCGACTTCACCGGGACCACGGGATGCCCGGCCTCCAGCAGCACATCGACCAGGCGGCCGTCGGGACGCTCGATCCCGATCGGCAGTTGCTCGGCCTCACCGAGCCTGCCCAGCCTGCGGGCCAGGTCGGCGAATCCGGCGGCGGTGTGAGCGATGGTGAACCGGGTCTTCACCCGGCCCGCCTCATCCAGCACGCACACCGCATGCTCGGCCGAACCCCAGTCGATCCCGACGTAGTAGACGCAATCTTGCAGTGCCACAAGGCTCCTCACGCAGCTCGACACAATCCACAGCGTGATGCCGGTGACGGGACTGCTCTCCGGGCGGTCACTGACCGGCGCTCTACGGCGCGTCCCTCTGTTGCCGGTCAACAGACCCGAAAGAGCCGGGGGCGGCAGTGTCATGCGGGCCCTCAACGAGCCACCACCACCAGGCCGTCACCCCGGCTCTCACCGGCATCCAACCACAAGCACTCTTTCAGCGCTCGCAAGAAGAAGGTGCACCAGTGACCACCACCGTCGCACCGCCCACCGATACCCCGCAAACCGTGCGCGCCGCCGCCCTTCTATGGCTGGTGGCGGTGGCGGCCGGGATCTTCGAGACCGTGCTCGCCGTCACCGGCCTGCTGTCCAGCGGCACGGCCGGCGCCGGTGAGGTGCTGTCCGGGGTCGGCCTGCGGGTCGTCGTCTTCGGGACCGCGTTCTTCCTCGTCTGGCGGATGTGGCAGGGCCGTAACTGGGCCCGCTGGAGCCTGGTGGGCCTGCTGGGCGTGCTCGGCCTGCTGTCGATGGTGGTCGAGCCGGTCCAGTGGCTGCTGGCGGGCGGCTCGATCATCGACGCCGTCACCCAGGCCGGCGTACAGGAGTTGCTCTTCGGCGGCAGCAGGCTGCTGCACGTGCTGGCCGTGCTCGGGGCGGTGGCGCTGATGTTCCAGCCGCGGGCCCGCGACCACTTCCGCTCAGCCTGAGACCGGCTCCGGCATCGGGGCGCGCAGGTTGCGCACCGCGGGGGAGAGTAGGGCGGCGCAGGTGGACAGCACGATGAGAACCCCGCAGGCGGTCAACGCCGCCTGCGGGCCGATGACCGCCGCCGCCGGCGCGGCCAGCAAAAGTCCCAGCGGGCCGAACATCAGCGAGCCGAGCGCGTCGTACGAGGCCACCCGCGACAGCGACTCCGCCGGCACCTCCCGCTGCATGGTCGTCTGCCACAGCACCCCGAACACGTCGAAGCAGACGCCCAGCCCGAACGCCGCCAACACGCTCGCCCAGAGCGGCGCCTCCGCGCCCAGCAGGAAGTACGGCAGCGCGGACGGCAGGCAGAGCAGGGTGCCGACCAGAATCGGGCGGCGTGGCCGCACGCGCAGGGAGACGAAGACGCCGGCGATCGTGCCGATGGCCTCACCGGCGAGGAACGCCGACCAGGCCGGGGCCCCGCCCAAGCTCTCCTTGGCCATCAGCGGCCCGAGCACCCCGTGCCCCGCCTGCAGCGCCATCACCAGCACCGAGAACTGCGCGACCACCACCCAGATCCACTGCCGGGAGCTGAACTCGCGCCACCCCTCGCGCAGGTCCGACAGGACCGACTGCGCCGGGCCCGCCGCCCGCTCAGCGGGCGTCAGCCGCAGCGCCGCGAGCAGCATCCCCGCCACGGCGAACAGTGCGCCGCTCACCGCCAGCGCCCAGCCGCCGCCGACCAGCACCACCGTGCCGCCGCCGAGCACCGCGCCGGCCACGCGGGAGACGTTCGCGCCGAGGCCGAGCAGCGCGTTGCCGGTCTGCAGCCGGTCGGCGGGCACCACCTCGGGGATGATCCCGGTCAGCGCCGGGTAGAGCACCGCCATCGCGACCCCGCTGCAGGCCGCCGCCGTCGCCATGCCGAACAGCGGGGTCCAGCCGCTGAGCATCATCGCGCCCAGCGCGAAGAACGCCAGCGCGTTGACCCATTCACCGACCATCATCACCCGCTGTCGCGGCAGCCGGTCCGCGAGCACGCCGCCGAACAGCATGAACAGCACCATCGGCAGCGCCTCGGCGGTGAGCACCACGGACAGCGTGGTGGCGGTCGCGCCGGGCAGCTCAAGGATGCCGAAGGCCAGGGCCACGGGGGCGAAGGAGCTGCCGAGCATCGAGATGGTCCGGGCCGACAGCAGCAAGGTGAAACGCCGGTCCCGGAGCAGGCCGAGATCACCCAGAAAAGTACGCACGCCGCCCCCTTGAAAGCACCTAGTTTGCCCGTACCGCTCACCTGGTGTCGCGCCATTTTCCGGCTCGACTCGTACGGCTACTGAGGGTGGAGTCGGGTGTCCGAACGCATTGAACGATACTGATCAGCCGGATATTGTGCGATATGCCCGACGATCACCCCCTTGGAAGTTAGGCGCCATGCGACTGCGGCAGATCTTCGTCATCGGCCTCGCCCTCTCCCTGCTCGGCGTCGGCGTCCCCGCGTGGTCGGAGGACGATCCGCGCAGCTGCAACGACCTGATGTCCGAGGATGCCCCCGCGTACGTCGTCTGCCACTGGATGGCGACCCCCGACGAGGTCGACGACATCGCCAACTTCTGGCTCGGCAACGACGGCCAGAACATGAAGGACACCGGGCCGATGGACGACAACGTCGTCGACTGCACCACGTCCGGCGAGCAGTGCGCCGACTTCGACGCCGAGGGCGACGGCGAGATGCACGACGGCGGCGCCCCCGGCCCCGACGACGGCGGCGGTGAGGGCGGCACGCCCGAGTGCGAGACCGCCGAACCCTGCTTCATCGGCCCCGACGGGATCACCCAGGCCCAGGCCAAGCAGGCCGCCGAGACCCCCACCGGCCAGGCCGCCAAGACCGCCGCCGCCACGGGCCTGCGCATCTGGATCGACGCCGAACTGGCCGACGACTACCGGGCCGGCACCCTCGCCGCGGCGGCCAAGAAGCTCGCCGCCCTGGCCGTACAGCCAGGGGTCGTGGGGGTGCGGTTCAGCTCGCAGCTCGGCTACGACAAGGACTTCGAGACCGCCGACGACATGGACGCGTTCGTCGCCCAGGCCTCCGCCGCGCTCCGCCAGGCGGCGCCGGGCAAGAAGCTCGCCGTGCACACGCTGATGCCGGTGTTCGGCTGCGGCGCCGGCGAAGAGTGCAAGACGGAGATCGCCAAGAAGTATCCGCTGCTCGACGCCGACCGCGTCGGCGCCTGGCTCACCAAGGGCCTCGTCGACCAGCTCGCCCTCGACAGCGGCCACCTGGCCACCGAGTACACCACCTGGCGGATCGACGCCGCCACGGCCCAGCGCAACCAGTGGATCCAGGTCCGCGCCCGCGCTTGGGACGCCTACGCGCAGATCGCCGCGGAGGACGCCGGCTTCACCACCCCGGGCACCGCCCAGCTCACCCCCGAGCAGGCCACCACGTCGATCACCGACCGCGTCGCGGCGCCCCTCCAGAACGACGCCGCCGAAACCGTCACCCTGTGGAGCCGCTGGCGCGACTCCCAGGGCCAGATCAGCCGGGCGTACGGCGAGAAGTGGGCGGCCAACACCACCTGGGACCAGCTCAAGAAGCTCACCACCATCCGCCCGCGCCTGGCCACCGTCTACGACCCGGCGACCCCCGAGGTGGACACCACCACGGACCTGAAGCACCTGTCCGAGGTCTTCGGCCAGATCTACCTGCACACCGCCTAGGGTTCCAACGCCATGGTCCTCGCCTGATCAGGCGCTGCGCGCCAGGAAGCTCAAGCTGTGACAGCGGGGGCAGCACCCACACCCCCGTCGAGGGGGCCTCCCGGCCCCCTCCCGCTCGTCAGGGCTGGAGGAACGTGCCGAGTTCGGTGACGTCGATGAGGCCGTCGCCGTCCTGGTCGAGTTTGCGAACGCCTTCCTGGGCCGCCTCCAGGGTGATGGGGCGGCCGAGGACCTCCATCAGCCGTACCAGCTCGACGGCGGAGATGCGGCCGTCCTTGTCGGTGTCGATCAGGTCGAAGGTGATCGCGTAGTCGCTCATGGTGGCCCTTCCAGTGGATCGTGTCGGGTCAGACCTTAGTGGCGACTTGTCGTACTGCGTCAATGTTTGAGGTCACTTGTGGGTGTGGTGAGATCGCGGCCTGCCGGGGTAGTGAGGCGCGATGCGAATGACGTACACCAGCGACCTTTGGTGGAAGAACGCGGTCATCTACTGCCTGGACGTGGAGACGTTCAAGGACGGGAACGGTGATGGCATCGGCGACTTCCGGGGGCTCACGCAGCAGATCGACTATCTGGCGGGGCTCGGGGTCACCTGCCTGTGGCTGATGCCGTTCTATCCGACGCCCAAGCAGGACGATGGTTACGACGTCACCGACTACTACAGCGTCGATCCCCGGCTGGGCACGCTGGGTGACTTCGTGGAGTTCATGCGCACCGCGCACGACCGCGGCCTGCGGGTCATCGCCGACCTGGTCGTCAACCACACCTCCGACCAGCATCCCTGGTTCGTGGAGGCGCGTAAGAGCAAGGACTCGGCGCGGCGCGACTGGTACGTCTGGTCCGACACCCCGGAGCCGGAGCCCAAGGAGGTGGTCTTCCCCGACAAGGAGGACAGCGTCTGGGAGCTCGACGAGGGCACCGGCCAGTACTACCTGCACAGCTTCTATCGCCACCAGCCCGACGTGAACATGGGCAACCCCGAGGTGCGCGACGAGATCACCCGCATTCTGGGCTTCTGGATGGAGCTCGGGCTGTCGGGGTTCCGGGTCGACGCGGTGCCGTTCCTGATCGAGAACGTCGCGCCCGAGTTGCCCGACCCGCATGAGGTGCTGGCCGACCTGCGGGCCTTCATGACCCGGCGCAAGGGCGACTCGGTGCTGCTCGGCGAGGTCAACGTGGTCTACGACGAGCTGCTCGCCTACTTCGGCGACGGGCTCGGCGACGAGCTCAGCATGTGCTTCGACTTCATCGGCATGCAGCGCGCCTGGCTGTCGCTGGCCCGGGGCGAGGCCGCGCCGCTCGCCGCCGCGCTCAAGGAGCGGCCCGCGCCGCCGAAGGACTGCCAGTGGGCGGTGTTCCTGCGCAACCACGACGAGCTGACCCTGGACAAACTCACCGAGGACGAACGCCAGGAGATCTTCAAGGCGTTTGGCCCGGACAAGGACATGCAGCTCTTCGGCCGCGGGCTGCGCAGGCGGGTCCCGCCGATGCTCGGCGGCGACCCGCGGCACGTCAAGCTCGTCTACAGCCTGCTGTTCTCCCTGCCGGGCACCCCGGTGCTCTTCTACGGCGAGGAGATCGGCATGGGCGAGGACCTGCGGGCCGAAGGCCGCATGGCGGTCCGCACGCCCATGCAGTGGTCCAAGGAGGGCGGCTTCACCAGGGGCACGCCGGTGCGCGCGATGACCGAGGGCGAGTTCGGCCCCGAACGGGTCAACGTGGCCGACCAGTTGCGTGACACCTCATCGCTGCTGCGCTGGATCCAGCTTCTCATCGAGCGCTACCGCCAGTGTCCCGAGCTGGCCTGGGGCACCCACACCCTGCTGGAGTCCGGCAGCCCGGAGGTCTTCGCGCACCGCTGCGACGCCGATGGCGCCACGGTCATCGCAGTGCACAACCTCGCCGACCGCCACGCGGACGTCGAGCTGTCACTGACCGGCCTGGAAGGCTGCCGGCTCACCGACCTCCTGGTGGACGGCACGCTGGAAGTGCCCGAGAGCGGCCGGGTCAGCCTGCCTCTCGATGGGTACGGCTGCCGCTGGCTGCGCGTCTCGTCCCCCGATGTCCCCCCGGAGGACGCCTCGATCCTGTCGCACTGAGGTTCCGGGTCTCCCGGAGGACGCCTTCTGCCGCACTGATGGTCAAGGTCGAGGGCGCCTCGATTCTGTCGCACTGACGGTCATAGGTAGGACGGGCCGCTGACGCGGTGCCTGAAGGTCCACCACACCCAGGCCTGCGAGGCCACCAGCGGCGGCATCATGACCAGGATGACCGGCGCCAGCAGCGCGCCGGACGTCCCCGCCTCCAGGGGGAGCCGCAGCCCGGCCAGCACCCCGACGACGGCCACGGCGGCCGCCGTCAGGGCGAGGGTGCGCACCTCGCTCGCACCGCCCGACAGCACCGCCGCCCGCTCGCGCAGCGTCCCGCGCAGCCGCAGCGCCGCGAAGGCCAGCCCGTGCGTGGCGAACAGCGCCGCGAGCACCAGCGCGGGCAGCAGGGCGAGCGGGCCGCTCATCCCGAGCAGCACGTCGCTGAGCAGCAACCCCCAGCTCAGCGCCAGCCCCCAACTGCCGGCGACGATCGCCCCATCCCACAGCGACCACCAGCGCGGGCCCGATACCCGGCCGCGCAGCCACAGCCCCATGTCGCGGATCACCCACGACAGCAGCAGCACCACGACCAGCGAGTAGTGCGCGGCCATCAGGTCGCCCTCCAGCTTGGGGAACAGGCCGACGAGCACTCCGGCGGTGGCCACCAGCCACACCTCGTTGCCGAGGAAGAACGGCGCGATGGCGGCGATCGTCTCACGCCGCTCGCCCGAGGTCCGCCCCAGGTACGGCAGCAGCATGCCGACCCCGATATCGGCCCCCGCCAGCACCAGATAGCCGAGTGCGAAGAAGGCCAGGATGAAGATCTCCATATCCGCTCCCTCAGAACGTCGCGACGGGGACGGCCGCCTCGATGGGCCGATCGCCCAGGGTCACGCCGGC
The DNA here is from genome assembly GCF_035920485.1 of Nonomuraea glycinis. Taxonomy (GTDB): domain Bacteria; phylum Actinomycetota; class Actinomycetes; order Streptosporangiales; family Streptosporangiaceae; genus Nonomuraea; species Nonomuraea glycinis. The sequence continues at coordinate 1,772,856 of NZ_CP109166.1, read as the reverse complement.
GGGCCCGCGCCGGGCGGCCCTGGCCAGCAGCCAGTAATTGATCACGATCAGTACGGCGAACACCGAGGTGAAGGCGATGACCGAAAACCACATCTGCCCGGCGCTCACCGGGGACATCGCCTCAGCCGTCGTCAGCAGCCCATAGACCGCCCACGGCTGCCGCCCCATCTCACGGAAGATCCAGCCGCCCAGCATCGCGACGAACGGCACCGGGATCATCGCGGTCAGCAGCCAGTGCCAGATCCGCAGCCCTCGAACCACCGGCCGGAACAGCATCAGCAGGAAACTCAGCCCGGCGAAGAAGAACATCAGCGCGAACAGGATCAGCATCGTCATCGCCCCGCTCTGCACCCACGCCACGGGCGGCAGATAGTCACCGGGCCCGTGCAGCGCCACCATCTCGGCCTGCGCCTCGGCCATCCGCCCGGCGTTCCCTACCCAGGCGGCGCTCTTCGCCGGCTGGAGCGACTGGAACGCGATGCCGCCGAACGTGGCGGTGACCAGTGTCGCGGGCAGCGCGACCGTGATCCCGACGCGCAGCGACTTGCGGAAGAAGTCCTGCTCGGCCGCCCGCCTGCGCAGGTGGTAGGCGCTCACCCCGGCCATGAAGAACCCGGCGACCACCAGCGCGCCGCTCAGGATGTGCCCGAACGCCACCAGCGCCGCCGGGTTGGCCACCATCGCGCCGAAGTCGCCCAGGTGCAGCACCCCGTCCTGGACCCGGTGGCCGACGGGGTGCTGCAGGAAGCCGTTCGCCACCATGATCCAGAAAGCCGAGGCGTAGGCGGTGAGCGTGACCACCCAGATCAGCGCCAGATGGGCCCAGCGGTTCAGCTTGTTCCAGCCGAAGATCCACAGGCCCAGGAACGTCGCCTCGACGAAGAACGCCATCATGGTCTCGAGTGCCAGCGCCGAGCCGAACGCGTTGCCCGCGAACTTCGTCAGGCCGCTCCACGACAGCCCGAGCTGAAACTCCATGACCAGCCCGGTGACGATGCCCATCGCGTAGTTGATGATGTAGAGCTGCCCCCAGAAGCGCGTCATCGCCTGGTGGACCGGGTCGCGCCCGAACGTGGCCCGGGTCTGGAGGAGGGCCACCAGCGTCGCCAGGCCGAGCGTCAGCGCGACGAACAGGAAGTGCGCGCCCGCGGTGAGCGCGAACTGCAGGCGGGCGAGTTCCACGGTTTCCATGCCGAGGAGCATCCGGCCCTGGCCTGCCCCGGCGCGTCAGCCCAGCGCGGGCACCTGGTGTACACCTCCGGTGACATGACGCCGGAAGGCGTACGACTCAGGAGGTAAGCCGGCCCGTAAGGGGGTGAGTCGGCCCGTCAGGGGGTGGGTCGGCCCGTCAGGGGGTGGGTCGGCCCGTAAGGGGGTGAGCCGGCCCGTTAGAGGTGAGCCGGTCCGTCAGGGAGTAAGCCAGCCCGGTGTGATGAGTCCGGCCTCGTAGGCGAGCACCACGAGCTGGGCCCGGTCGCGCACCCGGAGCTTGCTCATGATCCGGCTGACGTGCGTCTTGGCCGTGGCCGGGCTGAGCACCAGCCTGGCCGCGATCTCGTCGTTGGACAGCCCGCCCGCGACCAGCCCCAGGACCTCCCGCTCCCGCTCGGTGAGCGCGTTGAGCTCGGGCCCCGGCTCCGGGCGCTTGACCCGGCTCGCGAACTCGGCGATCAGCTTGCGGGTGACGGACGGCGCGATCAGCGCGTCACCCCTGGCGACCACCCGGACGGCGTGGATCAGCTCGGCGGGCTCGGTGTCCTTGACCAGGAAGCCGCTGGCGCCCGCGCGCAGCGCGCCGTAGACGTAGTCGTCGAGGTCGAACGTGGTCAGGATGATCACTCTGACCTGCGCCAGCCGTGGGTCGGCGATGATCTGGCGGGTGGCCTCCAGCCCGTCGAGCCGGGGCATGCGGATGTCCATGAGGACCACGTCGGGCCTGCTCTCGCGGGCTCCGGCCACCGCCTCGGCGCCGTTGGCGGCCTCGGCCACCACCTCGATGTCGTCCTCGTCGCTCAGGATGGACCGGAACCCGGCCCGTACCAGATGCTGATCGTCGGCGAGCAGCGTGCGAATCATGACACTCCGTCCGGTTGGTGATGGCTGGCGGGCGGCGTGCGGGTCATGACGCTCCGTATGGATGGTGGTGGTCGGCGGACGGCGCGCCGGTCATGACGCTCTGTCCGGATGGTGGCCGTGGGGGAGCCGCGTGCGGGTCATGGCGCTCCGTTCAGCGGTAGTCGGGCGGTGACTCGGAAGCCGCCTTCGGGTCTGGGGCCGGCGTCGAGGCTGCCGCCCAGTGCGGTGGCGCGTTCGCGCATGCCCTGCAGGCCGAAGCCGCTGCCCTCGGTGAAGGTGACGCCCGGACCGGCATCCTCGACGCGAATCACGATATTTCCGGACGTGTTGCTGACGGTCAGGGTGGCTTCCTCGCTGCCGGAGTGCCGGGACACGTTCGTCAGCGCCTCCCGGATGATCCGGGCCGCGGCCAGATCCACCTCGGCGGGCACCGCGTCCAAGGGCCCCGACACCTCGGTGCGCACGCTCAGCCCGGAGGTTTCCACCAGCGCGTCCAGCCGCGCCAGACTCCCGGCGGGCGCGGTCGGCGCGTCCTCGTCCACCTGGCGCAGCACCCCCAGCGTGGTACGCAGCTCGCGCAGCGTCTCCTTGCTCGTGTCCTTGATCGTACGCAGCGCCGACTCGGCCTCCTCGGGCCGCTTCTTCAGCCCGTGCAACGCGGCCGAGGCCTGCACGTTGATCATGGAGATGTTGTGCCCGAGCAGGTCGTGCAGCTCCCTGGCGATGCGCAGCCGCTCCTCGCCGGCCCGCCGCCTGGCCTCCTCCTCCTTGCTGTGCTCCGCGTCGCGCACCCGCTGCTCTGCCTCCCGCAGGAAGGCGCGGCGGTTGTGGGTCACCCCGCCCGCGGCGATGGCGGCCACCGCCCAGCCCGCGATCATCACAAAGGTGCTGTCGTCGACGTGCCGGGTGCCCTGGAGCTCGCCGAGCCCCATGGCCAGTAACGAGGCCGCGCCGGTGGCGATGGCGGCGATGAGACGGCCCCGGTCGGCGGCGGTGTAGAGGACCACGAACGGCAGGAAGATGAGCGGCGCGTCGAGCCTGGCGAAGGGATAGTAGGCGACCACGGCCGCCGACACGACCACCAGCGCGAGCACCGGATAACGCTCGCGGAGCAGCATCCCCGCCGTGGCGATGAGCGGCAGCAGCACGTCCAGGATGTTGGGCTGCCTGTCCGGCCGGACCGCCCAGGTGATGGCCACGGCGGCCACCACCACGGCGATCACGGCGAGCGACCCGACGGTGCCCGTCGTCAACCTGCGCATGCTGCCCATTGTCCACGGCCTGCGCGGCGGATACATCAACCCCTGGTGGTAGCCGAGGTGCACGCGGGTAGTGCTGAGGAATGAGCACCAAAGACGACCTGCGCCGCCTCGACGAGGATTTGGCGAAGCTGAAGCAAGACAACCAGGACCTACGCGACCAGATCCGTGACATGGGGGCGACCGACCAGTTCGAGATCGCCGCCATGATCGCTCAGGCCGATGAGCGGGCGGGACTCATCGCCGAGCTGGAAGCGCGCAGGGAGACACTACGCCTGCGGCTGGAACAGGAGTGAGCGCTCCGAGGGCCGGCCGGCCCCCGAAGCGCGTCAGCGCAGCGGCGCGCCGACCTCGTTGAGATGGCCGAGTGCCTGGCTGTAGGACTTGATCAGCCCGGTCTCCAGGTAGCTGACGCCGATCTCCTCGCAGTAGCGCCGGACGATCGGCTGGGCCTTGCGCAGGTTGGGCGCGGGCATGTTCGGGAACAGGTGGTGCTCGATCTGGTAGTTGAGCTGGCCGAGCAGCACGTCGGTGAAGATGCCGCCCTTGACGTTGCGCGAGGTCAGCACCTGCTTGCGTAGGAAGTCGAGCTGGTCCTCGGCGGTCAGGATCGGCATGCCCTTGTGGTTGGGCGCGAACGAGCAGCCCAGGTAGATGCCGAACAGCGCCTGGTGCACGACGATGAACGCCAGCGCCATGCCCACCGGCAGCACGGTGAAGATCAGGCCGAAGTAGAGCACGAAGTGGACGGCCAGCAGCGCGCCCTCGGTGCCGCGGCGCTTGGCCGTGGGCTTGAAAACCTCTTTGACGCTGGCGACGTGCAGGTGCCAGGCTTCGAGGGTGAGGAGCGGGAAGAACCAGTAAGCCTGCCGCCTGGCGATGAAGCGGGCCAGGGCGGTGGTCCTGCCCAGCTGGTCCTGCGACCAGACGATCACCGAAGGGGAGACGTCCGGGTCGTGGTCCTCATGGTTGGGATTGGCGTGGTGCCGGTTGTGCTTGTTGTTCCACCAGCCCCAGCCGAGCCCGATGCCCAGGTTGCCGAACAGCACCCCGGCCATGTCGCTCGCCCGGCGGGTCCTGAAGACCTGCCGGTGGCCCATGTCATGGGAGACGAACCCGATCTGGGTGGAGATCACGGCGAGCAGGACCGCGACGAGCAGTTGCCACCACGAGGCGCCGACCCAGACGAACAGCGCCCACGCGCCCAGGTACGCGCCCATGACGAGGCTCATCCGGATCGCGTAGTAGACGGGCCGCCGGTTCAGCAGACCGGCTTCTGTGATCTTGTTGACGAGTCTGGCGAAGTCGCTGCCTCGGGTGCCGAGCGTGACGGGATCGGCCACTGGTCTCCTTCTGTCGCGGGTGGAAGCTGCCCCCACATTGGCGCATTCGCCGCGATTGCGGAAGTTCGAAAGTGGCGCTCCGTGTGTAGCAGCGGCTGGCATGCGTTGCCGCACTGCTCCTACCACAGTACGCAGCCCTTAGACCGCCCGGACCTTGTGGGGACGTACTAAATCTCCAAACCCTGGTTATAGGCCGGAGGCCTTCCCAGCCCCGCGAAAGACCCGCTCCCTCTTCAAGGACGGCGGCACCCGGCCCCTCGCGGCACGGCGGCACCGCCCCCGTCACGACAGGTCGGTGGCTGTTCTGAGCGCAACGCGAACAGGCGGCACCGCTCGTGCGGTGCCGCTGGGAGCGGGGCGGAGCGGGTTAGCTTGCCGAGAGGCGATCGAAGAGGGCCAGGGCGGCCTGCCGGACGTCCGCGGGCGACAGCCCGTCGAGCGTCTGCCTGGCCTGGGTGGCGTCGCGGGTCGTGGCGAGTGTGATCGCCACGGACTTCGCCGCGGCACGGTCGATCGATCCGGCCGGCGCGGCGTCGGCGAGCTGCTGGGCGTTCGCGGCGAGGTCGAGGTTGTCTCTCAAAGGGCCTCCTCGGGTGTTGGTCGGCCTATTGCATCACCTTGCGTCATGCTCCATCCACCATTCGGTGAATTCCCGGCACCTGCCGTCGGGAAGGAATCGGATGACCCAGAGGTTGCTATACGTTTTGTCCGGATATGTCGTGACGCCTTGGATGACGCTCACCTCGTCGGTGAGACACACCGGATGCCACTCGAACGTCGTCTCCCTCGGTTTGTCCTGGTGGGCGAGCCAGTTCGCGATGATCTCGTCCCGGCCGCGCGCGGGCATGCTGTACGGCTCGTTGTAGTAGACGGCGTCCTCGGCGAACAGGGCGGCGATCTCGTCCGGGTCGTTGGACTCCCATGCCCGGAGGTAGCCCTCGATCCACGGCTGCGGCTCGACCATGACGCTAGGCCCACGGATCCTCGGCTGCCATGGTCACCACGGCACGCCCATCAATACGCCCATCAATACGCCCATCAATACGCCCATCAATACGCTCGGTCATAGGCCCCGGCCTACCCTCCGGACCGCGCCTTACGCCCCCGGCACGGCCAGCCCGGACTCATAGGCGGCGATCACCGCCTGCACCCGGTCGCGCAGGCCGAGCTTGGTGAGCAGGTTGCTGACGTGCGTCTTCACGGTGTGCTCGCTGACCACCAGGGTCGCGGCGATCTCCGCGTTGGACAGCCCGCGGGCGATCAGCTGCAGCGTCTCGCGCTCCCTGGCTGTCAGTACGGCCAGCGCCCCGGCCGCCTGGGCGGCGGGCTTCCCGGGCCTGGACGTGAACTCGTGGATCAGCCGCGTCGTGACTGTCGGAGCCAGCAGCGACTCACCCCCGGCGACCACCCGCACGGCGTTGACCAGGTCGTCCCTGCGCACGTCCTTGAGCAGGAACCCGCTGGCCCCAGCCCGCAGCGCGTCGTACACGTAGTCGTCCAGGTCGAACGTGGTCAGCATGAGCACCCGGCACGCCGACTCGGCGCACACGATCCGGGCCGCCTCGATGCCGTCCATCCTGGGCATCCGGATGTCGAGCAGCAGCACGTCAGGGGCGTGCTCGCGGACCGCCGCCACCGCCTGCAGCCCGTCGCCCGCCTCGGCCACCACCTCCATGTCCGGCTGCGCGTCCAGGATCATCGCGAACCCGCCCCTGACCAGCTCCTGATCGTCGGCCACCACGACGCGGACGACCGGGGCGGACTCCGTACCGGTCATGATCGAGCCGCCGGGAGGCGTACCGAGACCTGGAAGCCGGGGGCGTCCGGGCGGGGGCCGACGGTCGCGGTGCCGCCGCAGGCGGCGGCGCGCTCGCGGACGCCGATCAGCCCGTGCCCGCTGGACGGCAGCGCCAGGCCGGAGCCCTGCCCGTCGTCGGTGATGTCGATCATCAGCGTGTCGTCCTCCCAGGTGAGCCGGATGTCCGCGTGCCGCGCGCCGGCGTGCTTGACGATGTTGGTGAGCGCTTCCTGGGTGATCCGGTAGGCGGCGACCGCGCAGTCCGGAGTCACGGGGCGGGCCTCGCCCACGGTGTGGAAGGCCACCTTCAAGCCGGTCTCCGCGACCTGGGCCGCCAGCTCGGGCAGGTCCTCGACGGTGGGCTGCGGGGCCCGCGGTGCCCCGTCCGCGTTCGGAGTGCCCAGCATGCGCCGGAGCTGGACCATCGCGTCGCGCCCTGCCCCGGCGATGGCCTCGAAGGCGGCCTCGGCCCGCTCGGGGTCGTTCCTGACGGCCACCGGCCCGGCTTCGGCCTGGACGACCATGAGGCTGACCGCGTGGGCGAGGATGTCGTGCATGTCGCGGGCGATTCTGGCCCGCTCGCGTTCGGCCGCGCGTTCGGCTTCCAACTGACGTTCCCTTTCCAGCCGCGTGGCCCGCTCCTCCAGCGCCGCCGCGTGGGCGCGGCTGGTGGCCGCCGCCCTGCCGATGGCGTACGAGGCGACGAGCAGCACGGCGCTGCGCAACGCCGTCTCCGACGAGCCGACGAACGCCGTCATACCGGCGGCGGTCAGGATGAGGGTGATGATTCTGGTCCAGAAGGTGGAGTAGGCGGCGACGGTGTAGAAACCGACCAGCGAGCCGTACCACACGGGCTGGTCGGCCACCTGCTCGGACAGGTCGTACATCGCGCTGATGGACAGGCTCAGCAGCAGGACGGGCAGGGGGAAGCGGCGGCGCCAGATCAGCGGCAGCGACGAGGCGACCGCGACAGCGTAGCCCCACCAGCTGTACGGCACGCCGGTCCAGCTCTCGCTGGACAGCAGCGGCCAGAGCTGCGCGACCGTGATCAGCGCGGTGAGCGCCCCGTCCGCCTGGAGGGGAGGGACCGCGCGCAGTCGCCGGCGGAGTACGGAGATGAGCGGGGGATCGGGCACGATGTCCCATCTTTCCGCATGATCACGCATGAGCCAGGGCGGTCTTCCGTGGCCGCGTCGCCAGCGGCAGGAACGCGATCATCGCGACGACGGCGCCGACGGGGATGAGGTCCAGCGACGCGAACGGCAGCAGGATCTGGACCAGTACGAGCACCGGCACCCAGACCTTGACCTGGCGTCGCACGGCGAGGTGGACGACCAGGGCGAGCTGGGCGAGGTAGAAGAGGATCGGCCCGGCCTGGTAGACCAGCAGCGGCACGCCGGGTACGGCCTGCACCTGGTCGAACAGCGGGCCCATGGCCTCGTGGTCGGCGGCCATGAACCCGACCACGATGTCGATCGCGAACTGGACGAAGGCGAACGCGATCCCGGCGAGTCCGGCCACCAGAATGCCGGTGGCGACCCGGTTGCGCCCCAGCATCACCCACATATCCCGAAATATCACGGCGAAGAGCACTAAAGCGCCCATGAAGGCGAGATGTCCGAGCGTCCAGGCGGGCCCGGGGCCTCTGCTGCCGTCGAACCCGTCGACGACGCGGAGCACTCCGTACACCATGGCGAGCGCGGGGGCGGCAAGGTAAGCAGGGCGGGTGATCATGACGTGATCTCCTCGGGGCGGGGCTGGGGGCCTCCGATGACCTCGGAGCGGCGCGATTCCGGCTGTCCGGAGTCGATGTCCCAGCGATTCGGCTGATGCCCCTAATCCTGCGATTGTTCGCCTCGAAGGGGATCGCCGCGAGGAGCGATCCTCGGCCTCACTCCCAAGAGTGAGCGGCCTCGCCCGCAGGAGCGAGGATGCGCCTCACGCCTCGCCGCCCGCGAGCCGGGCGATGATGTCGGCGACGCGCCGCTGCCTGGTCTCGGCCTTCTTGGCGCCCTCGACCTGTAGTACGCACCGGCTCTGCCGGGAGTAGGACAGGCTCTCGAAGAACTTCTTGGCCTCCGGCGCCCGATCGAGCGCCTCGGCCAGGTCGGGCGGCACGCTCACCTGGCGGGGCTCGGTGTCGAGCTCCAGGCCGACCTCGACCTCGTCCCCGGCGGCGACGCCCGCCCCCGCGCGGTTCGTGGCGCTCAGCGGCAGCATGAACCGGCCGCCCATGACGGCCACCGTGCTGCGGTAGGTGTATCCGTTGACGGTGACGTGAACGGCCGGACGCCGGCCCGAGCCGAGCTCGGCCACGACCTCGGCCGGGACCTCGAACCCGGTGATGGTCTTGCCGGCCAGCTCCACAGTGGCATGGAAGATCATCGGAAGAACCCCTTCAGGACCGGGGCCAGCGCCTGCGGCTTGACCATGTGCGTCTGCCCCGGGAGCGTACGGCGCTCGGCGTTGGGCAGCACCCGCGCCAGGTCCGTGGCGCCGTTGCGGATCCAGGCGGGACTCTTCGCGCCGTCGGCCACGAGCGTGGGCACCTTGATCGAGTCCCACTGCCCCTCGGGCAGCGGCCTGCCGCGCTCGAAGTCGGTGACGAAGGCCGCGTCGTACGGCAGCGTGCGCGCCACCTCCTTCATCCCGGACCAGCCGGGCATGAACCGCATCATGGCCACCATCGCGCCGGGCAGGTTGACGCCCTTGCGCATGAAGTAGCCGATCGCCTTTCCGGGCCGGCCCGTGGCCAGGAACTCCTGGATCCGCTCGGTGTAGTCGGCGGGGATGGGCGGGCGGGTGTCGTCGACGATGAACGGTGGCTCGTAGACCGCCAGCCTGCTCACGGCCAGCCCGCTCTGGACCGCGGCCAGGGCCAGCGCGGCGCCCGACGAGATCCCGTACAGCAGGACCGGAGCGCCGGCCTCCTCGATGAGCGCGGCGAGATCCTCGAGCTCGTGCTCGGGTGCGTACGACGCGGTGTGGCCGCTCTCGCCCCGGCCGCGCCGGTCGTAGGTGTAGACGGTGAAGCTGTCGGCCAGCTCCTGGGCCAGCGGCCTGGCGGGGCCCGAGGCCCGGTGGCACATGGCGCCGTCGACCAGGATGAGCGCCGGGCCCTGGCCGATGCGCTCGAAGGCGATCGTGGTGCCGTCGGCGGAGGTGACCGTCTGGGTGTTGTGCTTCGTCTCCATGCCCGGAACTCTCTCACCGACAAATAAATTTGTCAACGCCTTACCTGGGAGGTAATCGCGCGGCGTCGGCCGCTCCTGGCACAGTGGGCAATCCGCTGACCCATCCCTGGAGGAACACCATGTCCACGCGCGACGTCGTCCAAGAGCTGCTGCGCCGGATCGGCGAGGGTGACCCCGAGCGCATCGCCGAGCTGTACGCGGAGCGCGTCGACTGGAAGCTCGACTGGCCGGAGCCGGAGCACGGCCGCGCGGAGACCCCGTGGATCCGTCATCGCGCCGCCGGCGCGGAGGCGGCCGACCACTTCCGCCTGATCGCCGAGCACCATGTCCCGGAAAAGGCGGACACCGTGGTGGAGCGCGTCCTGGTGGACGGCGGCGACGCCGTCGTGCTCGGCGAGATCCGGCAGACCGCGCGCTCCACCGGGCGCGCCTACCGCGCCCGCTTCGCCATGCACCTCACGGTCGAGGACGGTCTCGTCACCCGCCACCACATCTACGAGGACAGCCTGGCCGTCGCCGAGGCGTTCGCCGGAAGCACGCCCTAGCGCACGAACGCCCCCTTACCTCACCCTGCGGACCTCATCGCCCGCGCGAAAGTCCCCGCACTCTTGACCTTCTCGTCACGTCAACTTCTACGGTCGTGAATGAGCCGGAAAGCACCGGCTCGGCGATGGACAAGGGACGGGTGAGCCGGTCATGGCATGGTCGATCGCACAGGTGGCACAGATGTCGGGAGTGACGTCTCGGACGCTGCGCCACTACGACGAGATCGGGCTGCTGCCTCCCGCACGGGTCGGCGGGAACGGCTACCGCTACTACGAGGAGGACCAGTTGCTGCGCTTGCAGCAGGTCCTGGTGCTGCGTGAGCTGGGCCTCGGCCTGACCGAGATCAAGAAGATCGTCGAGCGGCACACCGACCCCGTCGCGGCGCTGCGTGAGCACCACCAGCGCCTGCTGGCGGAGCGTGACCGGCTGGACGAGGTGAGCCGCATGGTGGCGCGCACCATCGCCGAACTTCAGCAGAGCGAAGGGAAGACGACCATGTCCAGGATCAGCAGACCGGAAAACCTGTTCCAGGGATTCGACGGTGCACGGTACGAGGCCGACGCCCTCGAGCGGTGGCCGGAGCAGTGGCAGCAGAGCGGGCAGCAGGAGCTCCTGGCCGGCCGCACTCCGCAGGAGCTGGAGCGGATGCAGCGCGAGGCAACGGCAGGGATGATACGGATGGCCGAGCACATGCTCGCCGGCGCCCCCGCCGACTCCCCGCAGGTCTTCGCCGAGCTCGACGTCCACTATCAGCACCTGAGTGAGTCCTGGACGCCGACCGCGGCGCAGTATCTCCACCTGGCCCGGATGCAGGCGGAGGAGGAGCGGTTCCGGGGAAACTACGAACAGGTCGCCGAGGGCCTGGCCGAGTACATGCGCGACGCCATGACCGCCTACGGGCACGCCCGGCTGAGCTGAACCCGCGATCGCGTGCCGCACTCCTGGCACGCCATGGGTCAGGGCAGTTTGGCGACGGTGAGGAGGGCGGCGGAGTCTTCCAGGGCCTCCAGGCTGTGGCGGGCCTGCGGGATCACGATGAAGTCCCCGGTCGTCCCGTCCCACGAGGTGCCGCCGCTGCGCAGGCGTACTCGTCCGTGCAGCACCATGAGGGTGGCCTCGCCGGGGTTCTCGTGCTCGGTGAGGGACTGACCGGCCGTCAGCGCGATGAGCGTCTGGCGCAGGGTGTGCTCGTGCCCGCCGTGCAGCGTCTCGGCGCTGCGTCCGGTCGAGGCCTCGGTCGCGCGCTGGAGGTGTTCGCGGACCAGGGTGTCCAGTGAGGTCTTCTGCATGGTTTCGAGTCTGTCACCGGCCCGGTGCCGACCCGGGGGCGGGGGTTCGCCGCAACGGCGGCGAGGGGAGGCGATTTATTACCATAAAGGCGTCATAATCCTGTCCAGCTCCTGGGAGTATTCCGGGACTGGAGAGGCAGGGACACAATGGCCGAAATCGCCGGTAGTGCCACGATATCAGGCGTGGCCGCCGCCGAGAGCTCCCCGAAGCTCCGGATGAGCGGTATCGCGCTGGTGATGGCAGTGGTGTCCCCGGCGCTCGAGGTGACGGCCGTGCTGGTCTGGGCCGGCCTGCCCGAGGAGTGGATGCCGCGGCTGACCGTGACTCCGCAGTCGGCCGTCGGGGTGACATTCCCGGCGGTGGGCGCGTTCCTCCTGTACTACCGGCCCCGGCTGAAGCTGGCCTGGCTGATGTGCGTGGGCGGGCTGGCGGCCGGCGTCAGCGACGTCATGGCGGCGTACATGATGCGGGTCGCGGCGGACGGCCACCTCGTGCTGGCCGGCTACTTACGCTTCCCGAACATGGTCGGCTGGGCGGTGTGCGGCGTGACGCTGACGCTGCTGCTGCCGATGTACTCACCCGACGGCCGGCTGCCGTCGCCGCGCTGGCGGGTGGTCCCGATCGTCGGCGCCACCGCGCTGGCGGCCGAGATGCTGCGCAACGCCCTGCGTCCGGATCCTCCGCTGGCGACCTATCCGTACCCCGCCGTCATCCCGAACCCGCTGCAGGTCCCCGCCCTCGCGCCGTACCTCTCCACCATCGACGTGGTCGCCTGGACGGTCATCTACGTCTCGATGGCGCTGGCGGCCATCTCCCTGGCCTCCCGGCTGCGGTACGCGAGCCCGGTGGTGCGGCGGCAGATCGGGTGGCCGCTGTTCGCGTTCACCGGCTACATCATCTGCCTGATCGTGGCCTCGTTCCGGGTCGAGCTGACCTGGCCGGCGATCATCTGGGCCGGGCTCATCCCGATCGCGATCGCCTTCTCGGCCATGCGCTACCGGCTGTACGGGATCGACACGGTGATCAGCCGGACCTTCGTGACCGCCGGGCTGCTGGTCGTCGTCAGCGCCGTCTACTTCGGCATCGGCGCCGCGTCGAGCCTGGTCGTCGCCGGCTACGACCAGGTCGCCGGGCTGGCCGCAGCCCTGTTCGCCGGGGCGTTCTTCCAGCCGCTGCGGCGGGCGCTGCAGCGGGCCGTCGACCGGATGCTGTACGGCGACGTCGGCGATCCCGGGCTGCTCGCCGAGCGGCTGACGGAGGCGATCCGGCGCGGCGACCCGGCCAAGGCGCTGACGTCGGTGGTGGGCGTACTGCGCGAGGGACTCGCGGTCGAGGGCGTCGCCGTGGTGGTGATCGACGGCGAGCCCCGCTACGTCGAGAACGGGCAGGTGGGGGAGGAGCAGCGCAGAGTCCCGCTCGTCTGGCACGGCGAGCAGGTGGGCCACCTGCTCGTGGGCCTGCCGGGCGCGCGCCGGTTCCCCGCCGCGCACAACGAGCGGATGCTGGCCGCGGTCACGCCGTACGTCGCGGACGTGGCGCACGCGGTACGCATGGCGGCCGACTTGCAACGTTCCAGGGAGCGCATCCTGACCACGCGTGAGGAGGAGCGGCGGCGGCTGCGCCGCGACCTGCACGACGGGCTGGGGCAGAGCCTGTCCAGCATGGCGATGATCATCAACATCGCCCGCAGCCGGCTGAAGGACTCGCCGGACTCGGCCGACACACTGCTGCTGCAACTGCGCTCGGGGATGGACGCCGTCGCCGGCGACATTCGCGAGCTGGTGTACGGCCTGCGCCCGCCCGCCCTTGACGACCTGGGCCTGGCGCGGGCCGTACGGGATCTCGCCGGGCAGTCCTCGCCGGCGATCTCGATCGAGGTGGAGGTCGACGGAGACCTGTCCGAGCTGCCGGCGGCCGTCGAAGTGGCCGTCTACCGGATCGTGCAGGAGGCGCTGACCAACGTACGGCGGCACGCCGAGGCGCGTACGGCCTCCGTCGTCCTGCGGCGGGAGGAGTCGGTGCTGCGGGTGACGGTCCGCGACGACGGCCGGGGGCTGCCGAAGGGCCACCGGGTCGGGGTCGGGCTGGGGTCGATGCGCGAGCGAGCGGCCGAACTGGGCGGCATCTGCGTCGTCAGCGGTCTGCCGGACGCGGGGACGCAGGTGGAGGTCATGCTGCCGCTGTCATCCACCGGGACTGGCATCGGGACGGGAGCCGCTTGGGACAGAGGTCACCGATCCGCGGCGACGGAGAGGTCCACGACGGAGAGGTCCTCGATGGAGCGGCCTACGAGGGAGCGGTCATCGTAGGAGTGACCTGCCCCCCTTACGAGCTCCCCCCGGCTCCGGACCCCACCTAACCTGGAGGACATGGACAGGGACAACCTGCTCGGCCAGTTTCTGAGAGCCCGCCGGGCGCTCATCAGCCCCGAGGACGTGGACCTGCCGCCCGGCACCCGGCGACGGGTGGCGGGACTGCGCAGGGAAGAGGTGGCGATGCTGGCTGGGGTCAGCGCCGACTACTACGTACGCCTGGAGCAGGGCCGCGAGCGGCACCCGTCGGCGCAGGTGGTCGACGCGCTGGCCCGCGCGCTCGGGCTGGCCGACGACGCGGTCGCGCACCTGCACCAGCTCGCGAGTCCGGTCGTCCGCCGGCGCAGGGCTCCACGGCAGGAGAGGGTGAGCCCGAACCTGCTGCGCATGATGGCGGGCTGGTCCCACACCCCGGCCGTCGTCATGGGCCGCCGCCTGACCATCCTGGCGCACAACGCGCTGGGCGGCGCGCTGTTCGCCGGTCACACCTACAGCGGGGACCTCGTACGGCTGGTGTTCCTGGATCCGGACGCACGGGAGTTCTACCCGGACTGGGACCGGGTGGCGGCCAACACCGTCGCCGGGCTGCGGGCCGGGGCGGACGTCGACGATCCGGCGCTGGTCGAGGTGGTCGGCGAGCTGTCGCTGAAGAGCGAGAGCTTCCGGCGGCTGTGGGCGCGGCACGACGTCCGCCAGAAGACGCACGAGACCAAGCGCTTCCACCACCGCCTGGTCGGTGAGCTGACGCTGCACTACGAGTCGCTGACCGTCAACAGCGCCCCCGGCCAGCAACTGGTCGTCTATCAGGCCGAGCCGGGCAGCCCGTCCGAGCAGGCCCTCGCCCTGCTGGGCAGCCTCACGGCCGAGGCCGAGGCCGAGCGTCCTGCCGCCACGCGGCGGTCGGCCGCCGAATAACCGCCGTACCCGATTCCCGCGGTATCCGATAACCGCCGTACCAGGGCGCCGTGCCCGTTAACCGCCGTGCCCGTTAACCGCCTTACCCGATTCCCGCCGAGCACGTGGGTCGATGCCGCGTGCCCGAAAAACACGAAACGAGAGACGTACATGAGTAACTCCAAGGTCATTCTGATCACCGGCGCCAGCAGTGGCATCGGCCGGGGCGTCGCGCTGGGGCTGGCCCGTGAGGGCCACCATGTGGTCATCGGCGCGCGCCGTGAGGACCGTCTGAAAGAGCTGGCGGAGGAGATCAGGCACGCGGGCGGCAGCGTCGACGCGCAGCGCCTGGACGTCACCGACGGCGCGGAGGTGGTCGCGTTCGCCGAGGGCGCGGTGCGGCGGCACGGCCGGGTCGACGTGATCGTCAACAACGCCGGCGTGATGCCGCTGTCGCGGCTGGACTCGCTGCTGGTCGAGGAGTGGGACCGGATGATCGACGTGAACGTCCGCGGCCTGCTGCACGGCATCGCCGCGGGGCTGCCGATCTTCCAGCGACAGGGAGGCGGGCACTTCGTGACCGTCGCCTCCGTCGGCGCCCACCAGGTGTCGCCGACCGCCGCCGTCTACTGCGCCACGAAGTACGCCGCCTGGGCGATCACCGAGGGGCTGCGGCAGGAGTCCGACCCGAGCATCCGGGTCACCACCATCTCGCCGGGGGTCGTCGAGTCCGAGCTCGCCGACACCATCACCGAGCCGGGCGCGCAGGATCTGATGCGCGTGTTCCGGGCGGACACCATCGCGCCCGAGGCCATCGCCCAGGCGATCTCGTACGCGATCGGGCAGCCGGCCGACGTGGACGTCAGCGAGATCATCGTCCGCCCGGCCCGGCAGCGTTGATCATCGTCCGCCGGCCTGGCAGCGTTGATCATCGTCCGGCCGGCTCGGCAGCGTCAGAGCCAGCTGGCCCTGACGGCGAGGGCCGTCCCGTCGTCCGGGGCCCTGCCGAGCTCGCCCGCCCTGACCTTGGCGAGCAGGCGTTCGACGCAGTCGATGATCTCGGGGGCGCTGGCGCGCAGCGCGTCGGCGTCCTCGGCGGCGTCGTGGCCGGTGCCCGCCTGTTCGAGCACGCCGTCCAGGTCGGACAGCCGGCCTTCGAGCCACTTGAGGGGATCACTGGACAGCTCCCGGGCGAACACGCGGGGGCCCGGGTCCCAGCCGGTGAAGACCGGGTGATGATGGGTCCGGTCGAAGCTGCCGGGCCGTCCGTCGACGGACTCCAGCAGGTCCACCCGCCAGATCGGCCGGTCGACGTGGATCGGGCGGGCCGAGTAGACGGTGCCTTTCAACTCTCCCTGGGCGAGTTCCCGTACTTCGAGACGAACCCCCCGTTCGGCGCCCTCTTGGCCTTTGTTCGGATTCGGGTCGCGGAAGTAGATGTCGCTCACGGCCACGCCGATGCGCTCGAAGCCGAAGACGTACAGCATGAGGAGTCCTTCCTGTACGGGGTGTCTCTCGGAGTATGAACAAGTGACCGGCCGGGTTCAAACAACGTGCCGCTGGATCGCGGGACGACCCCGTACGTCAGGCTGGGTGCCGCTGATGGCCGGCGTGATCGTGCTGGCAACTGGACTCGCGTACTATGTCCGCGTTCGGGCTAGTCTGTGACCTTTGTCGTGCCCATCCGGCCACCGGAAAAGCGTTGGGAAACTGTCGGACCCCGGTGATAGAAAACAGGTTCGATGCCCACCCATCCATGGCCAGGGGGCCTTGCCGTGTCCAGCAGCACTTCGGAGTTCTCCGTCGTCGGCCGGTCGTACGACCGGCGTGGTCCGGTGCGATGGCTCTGGTCACATCTGCGCCGCCACTGGCCGGCCATGACCGGGTTCCTCGGCGGCTCGCTGATCATGGTGGTGCTCAACGCCATGGTCCCCCAGCTGACCGGCCAGGCGTTCGACGCCGTGCTGGGCGCGCGGGGCGAGCCGATGGCCGCACTGGGCCTGATCTCGCTGGCCCTGCTGGCGATCGTGCTGGCCCGTGGCCTGTTCGACCTCGTCGCTCGGCTGTCCGGTGAGGTCCTGGCCAAGCGGCTGGAGCGGGACGCCCGCGACGAGCTCTACGTGAGCCTGCTCAGCAAGAGCCAGACCTACCACAACCGGCAGCGGGTGGGCGATCTGATGGCCCGCGCGGCCAACGACATCCGCCAGCTGTCCATCATGATCACTCCTGGGGTCGACCTGATCGTCGACTCCGGACTCACCGGCCTGGTGCCGCTCTTCTTCATCGCCACGATCGACCCGCGGCTGCTGCTGGTGCCCGGCACCTTCGCGGTCCTGTTCGTCTTCGCGCTCTGGCACTACATGCGGCAGCTCAACCCGGTGGCGACCCGCATGCGCGAGGAGTTCGGCGACCTCAACGCGGGGCTGAGCCAGGCCGTGCGCGGCATCGAGGTCATCAAGGTGACCGCGCAGGAAGGGCAGGAGCGGGGCCTGTTCCGCACCCGGGCCCGCCGCTACCGCGACTCGTTCGTGCACAACGGCCTGGTCCAGGCCCGCTACCTGCCCACGCTGCTGTTCGCCGTCGCGATGGCCGGGGCGCTGTGGCACGCCCTCTACCTGCACGGCGCGGGCGCGATCACCATCGGTGAGCTGGTGGCGTTCATGGGGCTGATGAGCATGCTCGGCTTCCCCACCCAGATCTCCATCTTCACCTTCTCGCTGGTCCAGCTCGGCATCGTGTCCTCGCGCAGGATCCTGGACGTCATCAACGCCGAGACCGAGCTGGAGCAGCGCGCCGACGGCCACACCGCCCCGATGACCGGAGAGATCGTCTTCGACGATGTGACGTTCGGCTACGGGGAGGGGGATCCGGTGCTGCGCGGGGTGTCGTTCACCGTGCGGCCGGGTGAGACGGTGGCGATCGTCGGCGAGACCGGCTCCGGCAAGAGCACGCTCAGCAAGCTGGTGCCGCGCATCTACGACGTCACCTCCGGCCGGATCCTCGTCGACGGGGTGGACGTGCGCGACTGGGAGCTCGACTCGCTGCGCTCCCAGATCTCCACCATCGAGCAGGACATCGTGCTCTTCTCCCGCTCCGTGGCCGAGAACATCGCCTTCAGCCTCGGGCAGCGCGCCGATCGCGAGGACGTGATCCGGGCGGCCGAGGACGCCCAGGCCGCCGAGTTCATCGCCGAGCTCGACGACGGCTACGACACCGTCATCGGCGAGCGCGGCGTGACCCTCTCGGGCGGCCAGCGGCAGCGGCTGGCCATCGCGCGGGCACTGCTCACCGACCCGGCGATCCTCGTGCTCGACGACTCCACCAGCGCCATCGACTCCGCCACCGAGGACAAGATCCAGCAGGCGATCGGCCGCATCCTCGACGGCCGCACCACGCTCCTGATCACCCACCGGCTCTCCCAGATCCGCTGGGCGGACAAGGTCCTGCTGCTCAGGCGCGGCGAGCTGGTCGACTACGGCACCCACGACGAGCTGATCGAGCGCAGCGGGCTCTACCGGCGCATCTTCGCCCACTACGACGAGGTCGCCGACCCGGCGGTCATGGCCGGCGAGCAGGAAGGGGCACGCTGATGGGCTTCATCATGGACGGCCTGGACGCCGAGGACTACGACCGCACCTACAACGACCGTGACCTGCTGCGCCGGATCCTGTCCTACTTCCGGCCCAAGCTCGGCCGCATGCTCCTGGTGGCGGCCATGATCGTGCTGCTGTCGATGAGCCAGGCGGCCGTGCCCCTGCTGATCAGCTGGGGCGTGGACGCCATCGAGGCCGGCACGATCACCGACGTGGGCGGGCAGCTCACGGCCGGGCTGCTGCTCGTCGGCGGGCTGGGCTGGCTGTTCAACTACGTACGCCAGTCCAACAGCTCCAAGGTCACCGGCGACGTCGTCCTGCGGCTGCGCGAGGACGCCTTCGACGCGGTGCTGGAGCGGGACCTGTCGTTCTACGACGAGACGCCGTCCGGCCGGATCGTCAGCCGGGTGACCTCCGACACCGACGACTTCGCCACCGTGTCCACCCTGACGATGGACCTGATCAGCCAGGTGCTGATGGTGGGGTTCGTCACCGTCCTGCTGTTCCTGCGCAGCGTCGAGCTCGCCCTGCTGACGCTGCTCATGGTGCCCGTCGTGATCGCCATCGCACTGCTCTTCCGGCGCCTGGCCCGCAGCAGCACCCGCAAGGCGCAGCGCTCGCTCAGCCGGGTCAACGCCAACCTGCAGGAGACCATGGGCGGCATCGCCGTGGCCAAGAACTTCCGCCAGGAGCAGCAGGTCTACGACGAGTTCCGGCCCATCAACCAGCAGAGCTACCAGGTGACGCTCAGGCAGGGCTACGTCTTCTCCGCCATCTTCCCGGTGCTGTTCCTGGTCGCCGGGCTCGGCACGGTCGCGCTCGTCCAGCTCGGCGGCACGACCGTGCTCGGCGGCGGGCTGTCGGCGGGTGACTGGTATCTGTTCCTGCAGGGAGTGGCCCTCTTCTGGTTCCCGCTGACGTCCATCGCCGCCTTCTGGTCGCAGTTCCAGCAGGGGCTGTCCGCCTCCGAGCGGGTCTTCGCCCTGATCGACGCCCCACCCCGGGTGGTGCAGAGCGCCGCCGAGCCGGTGGGGAGGCTGGCGGGCCAGATCGAGTTCGAGAACGTCACCTTCGGCTACGACCCGGCCAACCCCGTGCTGCGCAATTTCCGCCTGCTCATCGAGGCCGGTGAGACGGTGGCGCTGGTCGGCCACACCGGCGCGGGCAAGTCGACGCTCAGCAAGCTGATCACCCGCTTCTACGAGTTCCAGGACGGCCGGCTGCTGATCGACGGGCGCGACATCCGCACCTTGGAGCTGGGCGGCTACCGCAAGCAGATCGGCGCGGTCCCGCAGGCTCCGTTCCTGTTCAGCGGCACCGTGGCCGACAACATCCGCTACCCGCGGCCCGACGCGAGCGACGCCGAGGTGCTCGCCGCGGCGGCGGCGGTCGGC
The DNA here is from genome assembly GCF_035920485.1 of Nonomuraea glycinis. Lineage (GTDB taxonomy): Bacteria > Actinomycetota > Actinomycetes > Streptosporangiales > Streptosporangiaceae > Nonomuraea > Nonomuraea glycinis. The sequence continues at coordinate 1,753,157 of NZ_CP109166.1, read as the reverse complement.
GGCGGCGACTGGATCGACGCCCTGCCGCACGGCCTGGAGACCGACGTGGGCGAGCACGGCCGGGCGCTGTCCATGGGGCAGCGGCAGCTCGTCGCGCTGGCCCGGCTGCTCATCCAGGACCCGGCGATCGTGGTCCTGGACGAGGCCACGGCGAGCGTCGACCCGCTGACCGAGGCGCAGATCCAGGAGGGCCTCGACGTGGTGCTGGCCGGCCGGACCTCGATCGTCATCGCGCACCGCCTGTCCACCATCGAGCACGTCGACCGGATCATCGTGCTGGACCACGGCCAGATCGTGGAGGAGGGCGACCACGCGACCCTGCTGGCCAAGGGCGGCCGCTACTGCCAGGTCTACAACACCTATTTCCGGCACCAGTCGCCGCATTACCGCCCCGGCTCGGGCTTCGTCGCCGTCGGCGACTGACCCCGAGGGACGGCCCAAACCCGAAGCCGGTCGCGACCACGCTGGTCGCGACCGGCTTCTGCCTTGGTACGGACAGGTTCGGCGGCAGGTGGACGATCCCCGACGCGATGGAGCGGCGGCTCAGTGACGTCAGCCCATTCAGGATGACGTCAGTGGGCGCCTTGCTGTGACGCCATGATGATGTCATAGTGGCGTCATGGACCTTTCGCCGTATGTCGATCACCTGCGCCGCGAGCTCGCCATCGCCGCCGGAGCGGGCGGCGAGGAAGCTCGCGCACTGGCCGAACGTCTTGCCGCGACGCTCGAGTCGGCCACCCGGCTAGCCCTGCTCGAGGCCCTGTCCGCCGCCGCGGACGAGATCACCCAGGAGCTCGCACCCGGCTCGGTCGAGGTGCGCCTGCGTGGACGCGACCCCAGCTTCGTCGTGACGCCACGAGCCGACCGGCCGTACGACGAGGAGGGCGAGATCGAGCGGTTCGAGCGGCCGCCCGCCCCGCCACCACCCGTGGACGCCGAGGAGGGCGGGACCTCCCGGATCTCGCTCCGGGTCCCCGAGCACCTCAAGCCGCGCATCGAGGAGGCGGCCGCCCGGGACGGGCTGTCGGTCAACGCCTGGCTGGTCCGCGCCGTCTCCGCCGCGCTCGACCCGGGCGACCCCGGCCGCCGCACCACCCGGCGTCCGACCCAGCAGAGCGGTAATCGCTACAGCGGCTGGGTGCGCTGATGGCCACGCCAACTCGTAAGAAGGGGACCGCAATGCCGACCTTCGACAGCCCAGAACCGATTCTCGCCATCATCGACGTGGCGATCGCCCAGGTCCGGATCAACGCGAGCGACCGCGCCGACACCGTCGTCGAGGTCCGCCCGAGCGACGAGCACAGCGACGCCGACGTGCGAGCCGCCGAGCACATCGAGGTTGAATACGCCGACGGCAGGCTCCTGGTCCGGGCGGACCCGGACCTGGCCCTGCCGCTGTCCGGCTTCTCCGTCGACAAGCTGCTGCAGTCGCCCTCGACCTGGGCGCGTTCCCTGCTGTTCGGCGGGGAAGGCTCGGTCGAGGTGACGGTCGGTCTTCCGGCGGGCTCCCGCATCGACGCCAAGGCGGCGGCGAGCCTCCGCTGCCGGGGCGCGCTCGGCGAGGTGAGCTTCACCACCTCCTACGGCGACATCCACGTCGAGCAGGCCCGCCGGTTGCGGCTGAGCTCCACCCATGGCGCCATCTCGGTGACCCGCTCGACCGGGCATGCCGAGATCAGCACGACCCACGGCGACATCCGCATCGGCGAGATCGACGGCACGGCGGTGGTCAAGACCTCGCACGGCGAGATCCGCCTGCGCGAGGTGACCGGCGAGCTGCGCCTGCACTCCGCCCACGGCGACAGCACCGTCGATCGCGCCCTGGCCGGCGTCGTCGCCAAGACCTCGTACGGCAGCGTCCGGATCGGTGAGGTGGTGTCCGGCTCGGTCGTGATGGAGACCACCGGCGGCGGGCTGGAGCTCGGCATCCGGGAGGGTTCCGCCGCGTGGCTGGACGTGAGCTCGAAGTACGGCACGGTGGACGTCTCCCTGGACCCCACGGACGAGCCCGGCCGGGCCGAACAGGTCGTCGAGGTGCGGGCGCAGACCGCCTACGGCGACATCGTCATCCATCGTTCCTGACAACCGAAGGAGATTCCCATGCCAGACGCGATCGTGGCCGAGGGCCTGGTCAAGAAGTACGGCGACGTGGTGGCCCTCGACGGGATGGAGCTGACCGTCCCCGAAGGGACGGTGTTCGGGCTCCTCGGCCCCAACGGAGCCGGCAAGACGACCACCGTGCGCATCCTGACCACACTGCTGAAACCCGACGCCGGGTACGCCAAGGTGGCCGGCCTCGACGTCGTCCGCGACGCGCGCCGGCTGCGCGCCCACATCGGGGCGTCCGGCCAGTACGCCGCCGTCGACGACCACCTCACCGGCGCCGAGAACCTGGAGATGGTCGGCCGCCTCTACCACCTGGGCGTCAAGCGCGCCAAGCAGCGCGCCCGCGAGCTGCTGGAGCGCTTCGACCTGACGGAGGCGGGCGACCGCCCGGTGCAGGGCTACTCGGGAGGCATGCGCCGCCGCCTCGACCTGGCCGGTGCGCTGGTCGTCAGCCCGCCGGTGCTGTTCCTCGACGAGCCCACGACCGGTCTCGACCCACGGGCCCGGGCGAGCCTGTGGGACGTCATCTCCGAGCTCGTCGCGACGGGCACGACGGTGCTGCTCACCACCCAGTACATGGAGGAGGCCGACCGGCTCGCCGACCGCATCGGGGTGGTCGACCACGGCCACGTGATCGCGCTCGGCACCGCCGACGAGCTCAAGGACCAGGTGGGCGGCGACCGGATCGAGCTGTCGGTGACGAGCGTGGCGGATCTGGCGGCCGTCCGGCGGACGCTGGCGCCGCTGGCCGTCGGGGACATGCAGGTCGACGCCCCCGCCCTGCGGGTCGCGATCCCGGTCACCGGCGGCGCCACCGCGCTGACCACGGCGCTCGGCCACCTGATCGCCGAAGGGATCGCCGTACGCGATGCCGGACTGCGCCGGCCGACCCTGGACGACGTGTTCCTGACCCTCACGGGACACGAGGCTGACGAGAAGATCAAGGAGACCGTGCGATGAACACCCTGCAGATGGCACTCGCCGACGGCATGACGATCACCAAGCGCAACGCGTTGAAGATCAAGCGAGCACCTGACCTGCTCGGTGGCGTGGTCCTGCTGCCGATCGTGTTGGTGCTGCTGTTCACCTACGTCTTCGGCAGCATGATCGAGCTGCCGGGCATGTCCTACGCGGAATACCTGCTCCCCGGCATCTTCGTCATGACGATCACCACCAGCGCGCAGATCACCGGCTACACCCTCACCCTGGATCTGCAGAAGGGCATCTTCGACCGGTTCCGCAGCCTGCCGATGTCACCGTCGGCGGTGCTGACCGGCCAGACCGCCAGCGACCTGATCATCAACGTGACCAGCATCGCGACCATGGCCCTCGTCGGGCTGCTCGTCGGCTGGCGCGTCCACACCTCGCCGCTCGAAGCGGCCCTGGGCTTCCTGGTGCTGCTGCTGTTCGCGTACGCCTTCTCCTGGGTGACGGCGACGGTCGCGCTGGCCCTGCGCACGCCCGAGATGTTCAACAATGTGGCCACCATCGTGTCCCTTCCGCTGATCTTCCTGTCCAACGCCTTCGTCGACAGTGCGCGCCTGCCCGGCCCGCTGAAGGTGATCGCCGAATGGAGCCCTCTCTCCACGCTCATCCAGGGCACGCGCGAGCTGTTCGGCAACACCAGCCCGGCCATGCCGGTGCCCAGCGCCTGGCCGCTGCAGCACGCGGTGCCCGCGTCGATCCTGTGGTCGCTCGTGCTCCTGGTCGTGTTCGTGCCGCTGGCCACGCGGCTGTACAAGAGAGCCGTCAGCCAGTGAACCCGGACGTGGCACCACACGCACGGGTCTCCGACGACGATCGCGACACGTCCGTCCAACTCCTGCAGGACGGCTTCGCCGACGGTCGCCTCACGGCCGGCGAGCTGGAACGGCGACTCGAACGCGCGCTCACCGCGCAGTCCCATGACGACCTGCTCGCGGTGGTCTCCGACCTGACGGTCGACATGGTGCACCTGGCGCACAGACACGGACGCATCAGGAGAGAAGGCGACTGGCAGGTCCCCCGCCAGCTCCGGATCGAGTCCGAATACGGCAAGGTCCGCCTCGACCTGTCCCGCGCCCTCATCCGGCATTCCCGGGTGAACATCGAGCTCCAGCTCACCTACGGCCCCGCCACGATCATCCTGCCCGCCGGCGCGAGCGCGAACTGCGACGGGGTGCGCACCGAATGGGGCAGCGTGACCTGCAAGGCAGCCACCTACGCCCGTCCCGGCAAGCTGCACGTCCACGTCACCGGGGAGCTCACCTACGGCCGCCTGGCGATCCGCAACTCGCGATCGCCGAAATAGTCCGATAAATAAGATATGCCGTCCGCGGTACGTGGAGCCGTACAGCGTCATGAGGGACCGGACGGTGTCGGGCCGCCGATCTGCTTGCGGGTTCGCAGGTTCCACAGCCGGACCGCGCCGTCGTCGCCGCCGCTGAGCAGCATCTGGTCGCCGTCCAGCGTCCCGGCCGCGAGCGCGGTCACCGCTCCCTGGTGCTGGACGGCCAGTTCCGCGAGGACCGAACCGTTGATGGGATCCCGTAGTTGGAGCGGAGCCCCGCTGAACTGACCCGTGACCAGGACTGGTCGCCGGCCGTCGAAGGCCATGGTGAACGAGGGGAAGGCGAAGAGCCGGCCGTCCTCCTGCCGGTTCTCGATGGACGGGCCGAGCCCATATCGGCTTTCGAGATCCCAGCGTTTCAGGCCGTACATGGAGCCGGCGGCGAGGATGGGCCGTCCATCGAGGGGCGTGATCTGGAGCTGATCGAAGCTCTCGGCTTCCCCTCCGGTGAGCAGGGCGGCGCCGGTCCTGCGGCGGGTGGCGAGATCCCAAAACTGGGCATGACCGGAATCGTCCCCATGATTGCCGATGGCGACGACGAGGATCGGCCGGGAACCCGCCTGTGCTGACGCCAGTGCGGTGATCCTCAGGTCCGTGCCGGTGTTCAGACTTCCTGCGAGCGTGCCCGAGGTCAGGTCCCAGATCTTGACACGGCCCCGGCGGTCGCCGGTGAACAGCACGGGCGAACCGCGCAGCCTCCCGAAGGCGAACGCGGAGACGGGCGCCGGAACGTGGAGCAGCTCCCGGCGGGTGTCCAGATCCCACAGGCGACCGCCAAGCCTGTCGGCGGCGAACACCGCGGATCGGCCGTCCAACTCGACGACGGCGGCGCGGTTGCCGGGCAGCGGGTCCGCGGCCGGTTCCAGTGCGGGCAGCCACCAGATCCTGACGCGCCCCTCAGCCCCCGCGGTGACGGCCACCTGCCTGCCCCGCAACCGGCCGAAGGCCACAGACGGAACGTCGGTGTGGCCCTCGCCGGTCGGTGTGGGTGCCGGAACGCTCGACGATGCCGGGCTCTTCTCCGGCTGGGAACTGGACGGGTGCGCCCGGTCGGGCGCCTCGACGGCGGGAGAGCACCCGGTGAGGTCGGCGGTGCAGAGTCCCGCGACCAGGATGATGACGATCGATCGCAGAAGCGGGAATCCGGGCATGTCCCTTCCTCCCAGAGGAAGGCACCGCTTGGCAATACGGTCGCGAGTGGTTCCTTGTCGTTGCCGTACTCCACCGCCTCGGGTGCCCTTATCAGCGTGGGGGCGTCCGCCAAGTCAGGTGCTCGGCGGACGCCCCCACGGTCTTACACGGGTGTCAGGGTCAGCACACGATGAAGATGCTCTTCCAGCCGACAGGGGTCCGCTGCTCGGCGTTCCTGTTGGAGGCGAGCTCGAAGTGCATCACGCCCTTCGCGTCGCGCTGGTTGTACATGCGACCGGACTGGCCGTCGCCGTACCACTTGTAGGACCCGTTGAACGGGATGTTGGACACGCCGCACGCGTCGATGACGACGGACCGGCCGGTGAAGCCGCGGCCTTCGTAGGCGATGTACTGCGAGGCGTAGGCCGCGCCGGCGGTGATCGCGATGATCGCGGCTGTCATGGCGGGGACGAGAAGGAATCTCTTCACTGGGCTCCTTGGGAGGAATCGTGCCTGGCAGGCCCGCGTGCGGTCCGGCGACTTCTGGGCCCCGGGAAGGGCACCTGTCGGCATCCTTCGTCCCGCTGACCACGGGACGTCACCCAGCATGCACGCTAAGTAATTTATCCACCACTTACCGTAACGGCAGGGTGTGATCGCCCTCGGACAGCCGGGCGGTGAGCGACCCTGACGGTTTCGATGTGTCCAGGTCTCAGGCGCTCAGGGCGCTCAGGCGCGAGGGATGGTCCAGAACGGCACCTGCCGGTCAGGGAGTCGGGACCACCAGCGGGGTGCCGGCCGCCGGGTCTGGGACGACGATGCTCGGCAGGTCGAAGACCTTGCGCATGAGCGCCGCGTCCACGATGTCGGCCGGTGCCCCCTGGGCGACGATGTGGCCGTCGCGCATGGCCACCAGGTGGTCGGCGAAGCGGCAGGCCTGGTTGATGTCGTGCAGCACCGCGATGACCGTACGCCCCTCGTCCCGCAGCCGGGCGAACAGCCGGAGCAGTTCGTACTGGTGGGTGATGTCGAGGAAGGTCGTCGGCTCGTCCAGCAGCAGGTAGCGCGTCTCCTGGGCGAGCACCATGGCGACCCACACCCGCTGTCGTTGCCCGCCGGACAGCTCCTCCACCGGCCGCCCGGCCAGGTCCGAGACGCCGGCCGCCGCCATGGCCTCGGTCACGGCCCGTTCGTCGGCGGCCGACCAGGTGGACAGCGGCGACTGGTGCGGGTACCGGCCGCGGGCGACGAGCCGTCTGACGGCGATGCCCTCCGGGGCGACGAGCCCTTGGGGCAGGAAGCCGACCTCCCGCGCGAGGGCTTTCGGCTTGTACGCGCTGACGTCGCGCCCGTCGAAGGTCACGGTCCCCGCTGTGGGCGTGAGGAGCCGTACGAAAGCCTTCAAAAGGGTGGATTTTCCGCAGGCGTTCGGTCCGACGATGGCGGTGAACGCGCCGTCCATGATGTCCAGGGAGACGTGGGAGGACACGATCCGGTCGCCGTACGCGAGGGTGATGTCCTGGGCGGCCAGGCGCGAGGTCATGGTCGTCTCACTTCCTTGGCGAGCAGCCAGATGAGGTAGCAGCCGCCGATCGCGGTCGTCACCACGCCGACGGGCAGCGCGACGGGGGCGAGGAGCAACTGGGCGACGAGGTCGGCGGCCAGCAACAGCACCGCGCCGGTCAGCGCGGCGGGCAGCAGCGGCACGCCGGCGGCGCCCGCGAGCCGGCGCCCGATCTGGGGCGCGGCGAGCGCGATGAACACGATCGGCCCGGCGACCGCGGTCACGGTCGCGGTGCAGCCGACGCCGACGAGGACGATCAGCGGCCGGAGCCGGTTCAGGCTGACGCCGGAGGTGGTGGCGAGCTCGTCGCCGAGCGCGGCCTGGTGCATGGCGTGCGACAGCCCGAGTAGGGCGAGCATGAGGCCGCCGATGATGAGGAACGGCAGCCGTACCTCGTCCCAGTCGACGCCGTTCAGCGAGCCGGCGCTCCACCCGCTCGCGGCGATGGCCACCTCCAGTTCGGCGCGGAGCTCGATCCAGGAGTTGACCGCCATGAGGATGGCGTTCACCGCGATCCCGATGACGACCAGCCGCATGCCGCTGATGCCCGCCTTGAGGGACAGGACGTAGATGACGGCCGCGGCCAGGAGGCCGCCCGCCACCGAGCCCACCGCGAGCTGCACGGACGTGCCGCTCAGCACGGTGATGGCGACGAGCGCGCCGGTGTAGGCGCCGGCGTCGAGTCCGATGACGTCGGGGCTGCCGAGGGCGTTGCGGGTGACGTTCTGGAAGATCGCCCCGGCGAGCCCGAGCGAGGCGCCGAAGATCAGCGCGGCGCTGACCCGGGGCAGCCGCCAGTCGCGGATCACCACGACCGAGTCCCCCTGACCGGCCAGCGCCGAGAGGACCTCGGCCGGCGTGGCCCAGGACGCCCCGTGACAGAGCCCGACCAGCGCGAGAAGCAGCCCGGCGAGGACCAGCCCGGCCGACATCAGCACCGTCCGCCGCTCGACCCGGGCAGAGCAGCCCCCGGCCCGCACCACGATCGCCTTCACAGCCCGACCGCCCCGTGCCGCCGGACGACCCAGATGAGCACCGGGCCGCCGAGGAACGCGGTGACGACGGCCACCGGCACCTCCCCGGTCGGCAGCAGCACCCGCGCCACGATGTCGGACACCAGCAGCAGGACAGGTCCGAGCACCATCGTGTACGCCATCAGCCACGGAATCGATCCGCGAGCCAGGCGGCGGGCCAAGTGCGGCACCATCAGTCCGACGAAGGCGATCGGCCCGGCCACGGCGGTGGCGGCCCCGGCGAGCACGGTGACGGTCGCCAGCACCACCAGCCGGGTCCGTACAGTGTGACCGCCGAGCGTGTGCGCCACCTGCTCGCCGAGCACCATCGCGTTCAGCGGCCGGGTCACCAGCATGGTCACGACCAGCGCGGCGGCGATGACCAGCAGCGGAAGCAGCAGCGACGCCCGCTCCCGCCCGGCCAGCGACCCCACGGACCAGAACCGGAACCGGTCGAACACGTCCGGCAGTATCAGCCGGAGCCCGAGCGACACCCCGGCGAGCACGGCGCTGAGCGCGACCCCGGCCAGGACCAGCCGCAGCGGCGAGGTCCGCCCCACGGTGTAGACCACGACCGCGGCCACCACCGACCCCCCGGCCGCTAGCAGCAACTGGGCGGGCTGCGACCCGGCGAGCCCGAGGACAGCCCCCATCGTGATCGCGAACCCCGCTCCGGAGGTCACGCCCAGAATGCCCGGCTCGGCCAGCGGATTCCGGGTCAGCGTCTGGATCAGCGTCCCGGATGCGCCGAGCGCCGCGCCCACGCAGATGCCGAGGATCGTCCTGGGCACCCGGATCTCCCGCACGATCAGGTGCTCGTCGGTGCCGGCGAAGTCGGCGAAGGCCCGCCAGATCTCCACCGGCGCCACCGCCCCCGCGCCGACGCCCACACTGGCGCCCGCCACCACGACGAGCAGGACGGCCGCCGCCACGAGGATCGCGACCTGCCGGGGCAGCTCAGTCGTCAAGTCCGGCAACTCCGCGCTTCCAGTAGCCGGTGAACAGCGAGTCGAGCCGCCCCTTGGCCCACGCCCGCAGCGGCTTGATGTCCCCCGCCTCCCCGGCCGCGAACAGGAACCCCCGGCTTTCGGGCAGCGCTTGTACGGCCTCCGCGAGCGAGTCGGCAACCCACGTCACCGTCACCCCGGCCCTGGACGCGAGCGGGTAGGCGTCGTCGTCGCTCTGGATCACGACCTGCGCCGACACGTCGGCCGGGGACTCCTCCAGCCAGCGGGCGACCGCCGGGAGCGCGGTGGCGTCCACGGCGAAGACATAGTGCTCGTAGGTGTGCGGAAACGCCTTCGCGCCGGGCGGCCCGGCGACCGTCACCCGCTCACCCACCTGGGCGGCGGCCGCCCAGGTCGAGGCGAGCCCGCCGTCGTGCAGGACGAAGTCCAGGTCGAGCTCGCGGGCCTCGGCGTCGAAGCGGCGCACGGTGTACTTGCGGCTGCGGGGCAGCGGCCGGGGCCAGTCGAGCGTCTGGCCGTCGTTCGGCACCGGGGGCCGGTGGGTGCCGTCCGTGTCCGGGAACACGATCTTGATGTGGTCGTCGGCCTGGTAGGTTTGGAAGCCGTCGAGCTCCGGGCCGCCGAGGGTCAACCGCAGCATGCGTGGCGTCACGTATGCCCGGGCCAGGATCGAGACCTCGCGCACGCCGACCGGGTAGCCGATCCGCGCCGTCCTCGTGCCCGTCCGATGGTGGGCGGCGATGCGCCCGCGCGGGTCGTCGCGGTCGGAGCTCATCGGTCGAGCACCGGCGCGAGCGCCTGGTCGATGGCGTCCAGCGTCTTGAGCGCCGAGCCGTACGTCGCCGCCTCGGTGTAGCGCAGCGGGTAAGCCTGGCCGGCCTTGACGGCGGGCAGGTTCTTCCACAGCTTGGAGTCGAGCACGTATTGCACCTGCTCGCTGACCGTGCCGTCGGGGTCCACGGTGTAGGTGATGGCGTCGGCCTCGCCGAAGCTCTGGGGCAGCTCCTCGATCGACGGATACTCGCTGACGTCGCGCGCGTTGCCGCCCTTCGACTTGACCTCGCCGTAGTAGGTGACGCCGAGGTCCTGGGCGATGTTGGTGCCCCACGACCCGCCGAACTCCCGCTGGAACGTTCCCTCCGCGACGTCGCCGTAGGCGCCCACATGGCCGAACTTCATGCCGCTCAGCGCGTCCTGGTACTTCTTCTTGAGTGCGGCCGCCTTCTGGTCGTACGCGTTCTTGGCGGTGTCGAAGTCGCCGAGCCGGCCCGCCGCGTCGGACTGGCGGCGGGACAGGTCGCGCCACGCGTCGGGGGTGGTCGGGCCGATGGCGACGACGGGCGCGATCGACTTGAGGCGGTCCAGGTCGATGTCGCCGAGGGCGGGCTTGGGTACGCCGATCACGATGAGGTCCGGCTTGGCCTGGGCGACGGCCTCGTAGTTGGTCTCGGCGGCGGTCTCGCCCGCGATCTTCTCCAGCGATTCGTACGTCTTGAGATCCTCGGGGGTCATCATCGCCAGCCCGCGCTTCCAACTGGAGATGCCGACCAGTGGCGCGCCGGCCTCGATGAGCACCGGCACCGCGTACCCGGTCGCGACGACGCGCTTGGGCGTGACGGGGATGGTGACGTCGCCGTTGTCGGCGGCGAACACGCGGGTCTGCGCCGGGGCCGCGCTCTCGGTGGAGGCGGCCGACGCGCACCCCGTGACCAGGGCGAGCGTGAGGGCCAGCGCGCCGGCGAGGAGCTTGGGCTGTCGAGAGGACATGAATCTGTTTCCTTGCAAAGAGGGCATCTAGCGAGGGTTAGGTTATCCTTACCTAAATTGGCTGCGATGTCGCTGGGAGGACATCCGATGTCGCTGGCAGGCCCTCCGGCTGACCCCCTGTCCTGCGAGGAGTACGGCTACGGCCTCGGCCGGCCGGACGGGATCCTGGTGATCCGATACCGTGCGGCGGGCGTCCTGGAGTTCGGCCAGCGGCGGCAGGACTTCCTGCACCAGCTCTACTGGTCGCCCGACGGGGTGCTGTCCACCCGCTACGGGACGGACACCCAGTTCGTGGGGCAGGGGGAGGCGTTCTGGGCGCAACGGGCCATCAGCCACGAGGTGCGCGGGGGCGACTGGCAGAGCGTGTACCGGCTGTGCCTGCGCGAGGTGCCGCCCCCGCTCGACGGCCTGCGCGCCGGCGCCGTGTCCATCGACGCCGAGGCGGCCCGGCTCATCCAGACCCTCGCCCGCCCCGGCTGCGCCGAGCCGGAGGCACTGACCGCCCGCGCCCGCATCCTGTCCGGCCTCGGCGCCACCACCCGCGCCTACGTCGGCCACCACGCCACCGGCCCCGGCTTCGCCATGGAGGTCGCCCGCACCATGTCCCACGACCCCGGCGCCGCGATCACCCTGGAGGAGTGGGCCGCACGGCTGCACATCAGCGTCAAGACCCTGCAGCGCGACTTCACCCGGGAGTTCGGGATGTCGTACTCGAGGTGGCGCACCCTGCTGCGGTTGCGCGCCGCCCGGGTGCTGCTGGACACGCACCCGGTGGGGGAGGTGGCGCGGCGCGTGGGGTACGCGAGCCCGTCGGCTTTCGTCGCGGCCTTCGGCAAGGAGTACGGCTGCACCCCAGGCCGCTACGGCCACCGGCCGGATGACACCTGCTAGGAGCGTCCTGGTGGGTTGGCCGGCCCTCGTTCACACGCGAGAAAACGCCGATTCGGCGAGCCGATACTCCAAGAAGGTCCGCCGGCTCATCGAGTCGGTCAACGACAGCCGCACGATGCGGAAGTAATATGCGCTTGTGGTATTTCCCGGAAGGTTATTGCCGTCCGTCTTCGGTGTTGTTATCTCCGTGCCGGGTTTCGGAGCGGCCGTGACCGCCGATCCATGGCCGATCGTCGAGACTCACATCCCCATTCCCGACATCCTCATCACGTTGCATGAGCGGCCGAATGATCCTTTCCTGGTCACCGCGGTCAACCTCTACAAGGGCAAAGAACCTTTGCGGCTCCTCCGGGGCGCCGATGACCGGTTCGCCAAAAAGCCAGAGTACAACGACGTAGTGGCTTCCCCGACCGACGGCAAGGTGGTGGCGATTCCGAAGGATTTCTCCCACGGCTATGATGGCATGATCTTTTTGAACCGGGCCAATGTCGAGACGGTGCGCATTCGTACGGTGCGAGACTCCATGGAAACCGTCGCCCCCTACTGGTCCCGCGACGGTCGTCGAGTGGTGGCCACGGTCGTGACGGGGGGACGGGCGACCGGGTTCGTGATCGTCGACGCTCTCCTCCGCACGACCCGGGTTGTGACCGTGGCGGGAATGAGTAAGGATGCCCGCCTGCGATGGACTCCCGGTGGCCGCTCTCTTGTGGCGAGTCATCAGGACGGGGTCAGGTTTTTCGATCTTGACGGCCGGGTTCTGCGGACGATGTCAAGGGTCGGCGTACTTGCCGGCGGAGAGGACGCTTTCTCTCCTTCTGGCAAGCGGTTCGTCACCCAGTGCTCCAGCACGGTCGAGGAGAATATCTGCGTCTGGGACACCCGGACCGGGCGGAGCATCAGTCGCGTTCCCATTAAGGCCGAGGAGACGCTGGGCTGGTGGGATGAGGCACATCTCCTCTGCGTTATGGCCGATTCGGGAGACTATATCGTGACAATTATGAATTTCAGTGGACATATGGACCGGGTGGTCGCCGATGTTTCCGCGTCCGCGTGGAAAAAGGATCTCTACCTGAGCTATACGCGCCGGGCGCCAGTTACCTGATCGTGTTGATCGTTTTGCCGTCGACCGGCCGCCCCGAAGCGTCCCATGACACGGAGGTCTCATGGAGTTAACGGTTACCGCGCCCACGGGCGACGGAAATGAGCTGCGCGGCCTGTACGCGCGCATCGCCGCCGATCGCGGGCTGCGATGTACGGCACGGATCGTCGAGGGAGAGCCGCTCCCCGAGACACTCGGACCCATCATCGAAATGCTGCAGATCACGCTGGGCGCCGGAGGCACGATCGGCGGTGTAGCCAGTGTGGTGATCGCTTGGCTGCGCAACCGTTCGAGCGAGTTCACCGTACGGCTCAACCAGAACGGCAAGGAGATCGAGCTGACCGCCAAGGGGCTGTCGACCATGGACTCCGACCAGATCGCCTTGCTCACCGAGAAGGTTGTGGCGGCGCTGTCCAAGCAGCGGGCCGATGGCGACTGAGCCGACGCTGCTGCTGGGTGCCAGCGGAGCCAGGGCGCTCATCGTGGGCTCAGGCAGCTACGTCGACGGTTCTCGGCTCACCCCCGTCCCGTCGGTCGCCACCACCGTCGAGGACCTGGCGGCCTGTCTGACCGGTGTGGGAGGACTAGATCCCGCGCACCTCGTCACACTTGTCGACCCAGCCGATCCCGCGACGCTCCTTGCTGCGCTGATCAAAGCGATGGATGGGGCCTCCGATGTCTTCTTGTTCTACTATGTCGGGCACGGCCTGCAGGACGATCTAGGCGAGGACCTACATCTCGCGACCCACGCCACCAACAAGTCGGTGGATGCCGTGCCGCTGCTGGAGACCCTGCCATACGCCACCCTCAAGCGGACGCTGGCCCGCTGCTCGGCCGAACGCGTCGTGGTGGCCCTCGACTGCTGCTTTTCCGGCATGGCCCAGGCTTCGCGTGGCAACAGTCTGTATCGCGGGTTCGACAACGTGCGCGCACCCGGTGCCTATCTGCTGGCGTCCAGTAGCCACCATGTGCGATCGTTCGCGCCTTCGGGGAACCGGCATACGGCTTTCAGCGGGGAACTCATCAGGGTGCTGACCGAGGGCGACCCTGCGGGACCGCCGCTACTCACGCTGGACTATCTCTACCGATCCTTGGTTCGCTCACTTCCGGCCAAGGGGTTCCCGCTGCCTTACCGGGAGGTGGCTGACCTCGGGGATCGGGTTCCGTTGGCACCGAACCTTTCCTATCTCGCCGAGAACCCGCCTCCCCCTCCGCCACTGGTGGACGGGGACGACCAGGAGAGCCCGTACCGGGGACTGGCCTCTTTCGGACCCGAGGACATGGCCTTGTTCTTCGGACGTGAGGAGGTAACGGCGAAGCTCGTCGACAGGGCTCTTCGTGAGAGTCTCCTTGTCGTCACCGGACCCTCGGGCTCCGGCAAGTCCTCCCTGCTGCGCGCTGGCCTGGCGCCCGAACTGGGCCGGCTCGGGTCGCAGTGCATGATCATGATGCCGGGCGGTGACCCGCTCGGAGAGTTGGACAGACGGCTGCCGCACGATGAGTTGCCCGACCGGGCGGTCATCATCGTCGACCAGTTGGAGGAGTTGTTCACTGCGCCCGTCACTGACGCGGAACGTGCCGCTTTCCTGCGGAAACTCACAGACTTACCCGCGACTGTCGTACTGAGCCTGCGATCCGATTTCTTCGGTGCCTGCACTACCTTCCCAGAACTGGAACGTGCCATGAGCAGGCCCCTCCTCGTCACTCCCCTGACAGCTGTCCAACAGCGGGAGGCGATTGAGGGACCAGCTCGCGTTGCCGGGCTGTCCATGGAGGAGGGCCTGGTCGATCTGCTCTTGGAGGACCTTGCGGGCAGCTCCGACATCGGCACCCTGCCTCTGCTGTCGCACGCCCTGCTGGAAACCTGGCGCCACCGCGATGGGCGTATTCTCACGCTGGCCGCCTACCGTGCGGTCGGCGGCATCAGGCGCTCACTCGCCGTGACAGCCGACGCCACTCTCGGCGATCTTCTCGTCGGGGAGCAGGAGATCGCTCACCGGCTGATGCTTCGCCTGGTCTACGTCGGCGAAGTCACCGAAACCCGGCGCCGTCTGCCGCTGTCACAACTGCCCCCCGACTCTGACGCGGTGGAACGGGTCGTGCTGGCGAAGTTCGTGCAGGCCCGCCTGGTCACCGTGACCGAGGACACCGCCGAGATCGCCCATGAGGCGCTCATTCAGGCCTGGCCACAGCTCCAGAATTGGATCTCCAACGACCGCGCCCGGATTCTGGCCGCCCAACGTCTCGCGGAGGACGCCGAGATCTGGCAACGCCATAATCGTGATCCCGCCTATCTCTACTCCGGCCGCCGGCTTGCCGCCGCCGAGGCCGCCATCCCGGCTGATCAATTTCATGATCTCCCCGGGCCGGCACTCGACTTTCTCCGGCAGGGGATCACCCAGAGCGCCTGGCAGCGAAGACTACGGAGAGGTGCCGTGACCATCCTGGCGATCTCTCTGGTATGCGCCTTAGGAGCGGGGTTCGCCGCGCTGCGCTTGGCGGCACAGAACGCCGAAGAGCGTGACCTCGCCGTCGCTGGGCAACTGGCAGGGTCTACCAACACTCTCAGCGACCTCACCTTACGTGCGCAGCTAGGACTTACGGCCTTCCGTATCGCGGACACCCCTGAGACCAAGGGAGCGCTTATCGCCGCGGCTCACCTCAATCCCGGTATGAGAATCGCAGGGCAGAACGGATCCGTCTCGCGCCTCGCTTTCACCCCGGACGGGGTCACGCTGGCCACGGGCTCCCAAGATTCCAGCGTGCGCCTGTGGAACGTGAAGAATCCGTCGCAGCCCGATCTCACCAGCACGGTGAAGAGCTCCATCGGTGGCATCACAGGACTCGCGTTCAGCGGAGACGGCAAGCTCATGGCCGTCAGCGGGCTGTACTGGACGATCGAACTGTGGGATGTCTCGAACCTGTCTCATCCAGTACTACTGTCCAGGCTCAACGCGTCCGGCGCAGGTGGAAAGGCTCCCAGCGAGGCCCTCGACAAAGTGGCGCGCTACTCTGCCGTGACGTTCAGCCCCCGGCTCAGGATCCTCGCCACTTCTTTCGTCCGCTTTTCGGGGGAGACGACGGTGAAATTGTGGAATGTCGACGATCCCCGCAAACCCATCGGCCACGATGTCGTGTCGTCGAAGTCCTCCGTCGGGACTCTTGCGATCAGCGCCGACTCCATACTGGCGATCGGCAGGGCCGACGGGACGACCGCGCTGTACGACGTCGGCGACACCACCGACCCGCGCACGGTAGGAACCTTGCGCGGGCACACCGGCGCGGTGAGAGCGGTGGCGTTCGACTCGGCGGGGGACACCCTCGCTACAGCGTCGGACGACAAAACCGTACGCCTTTGGGATGTCGGGAAACCGTCCCTGCCGACCTACATCTCCCGGATGGAGGGCTTCACCGATGGCGTGTCCGGTGTCGCGATCACTGGTGACGGCCATTACGCCGCCACGAAGTCGGGCACCAGTATCAGTGTGTGGGACATCAGCGACCGCCTTCAATCCCGGCACATGAGTGCAATCACGCAATATGGAGGAGCCACGGACATCGTGTTCCGTCCCGACGGCGGGCTCTTCGCGACGGGTTCGGACGACGCGTTGGTCCGGCTGTGGAACACCGCTGACATCCAGGCGATCGGCGGACTCGGACGCCTCTACAGCGGCGGGAACCTTATGCAAGTGGCCTTCACACGAAACGGCCGGATCCTGGCCAACGCCTCCGGCAACGGCTCGGTGGAGCTCGCCGACACCACCGATCCACTGCACCCGATCCCGCTGGCCATACTCAAGGGACAAAGTAGCTGGATCAAGGGAGTCGCATTGCACCCAGACGGGAAGTTCTTGGCGACGGCCTCCAGCGACGGCACCTCACAGCTCTGGGACATCCATGATGTGTCTCGTCCCGAAGCGGTCAGTGTGATCAAAACCGCGACCCTGCCGGGCACGTCTCCCAGCCTCTCCGGTGTGTCTTTAAGTCATGACCGCCACCTGCTCGCTCTCTCCCACGGCATCATGGCGGAGCTTTGGGACGTGACCGATTTGAGGCATCCGGTGGTCAAGGCACAATGGGCGGCGCATCGGCAGAATCTCGGTGGAGGGGTCGCGTTCAGCCCGGTGGGGCCCGTACTGGCCACCGGGTCCGACGATTTCACGATCAAGCTGTGGGATGTCCGTGACGCCGGCCACCCCAAGGAACTGGCAACTCTGCACGGCCATACCGCGAAGCTCATAACGATGGCTTTCAGCGACGACGGTAAAACCCTGGCGACCGGTGGAGTCGACGGAACAGTCCGCGTGTGGGATGTCACGCACACTTCCAGCCCGAAGATCATCACAGTCCTAAGAGGACACACTCGCGCCGTTTTCGCGCTGACTCTGTCCCACGACGGAAAGCGCTTGGCATCCGGATCACAGGACCAGTCCGTCCGCCTGTGGGATATACACAATCCTGCACAACCGATCCTCTATGCCGTGTTCAGAGAACATGGCGCATCGGTTGGGGCCATCGCGTTCACCCAAAATGATCGCTTTCTCGCGACCGGAGCGTCGAACTCGTCGCTCCGGCTGTGGAGACTCGATCCCGACTGGGCCGCCCAGCAGATCTGCAAAGTCTCAGGAGCGGCACTGTCGAGGGAAGAATGGCACGTGTACGTGCCTGGCAGAGACTACACGCCTCCTTGCTCTCCGTGATCATGTACCGCGTCGCCTCTACCTGACGTAAGGGTTTTCGTGCTATTTGAACGATCACAGGGAAGCGGGTGGGGTATGCGGATCTTGATCACCGACTATGTGGTGGGGGCGGCTGCGGCCGGTGAAAGGAGTACGGCTGCACCCCGGGCCGCTACGGCCACCGGCCGGATGGCACCCGCGACTGATCAACCCAGCTTTTTCAGCCGCACGGCCTCCTTGAGGAAGACGATGCCGTCGATCTTGTCGAGTTGGGCCGGGTCCAGCGGGAAATAGGCGAAATCCTGGGAGATGCGCGGGGCGGGCTTCGTGACGGCCTCGGCCAGGCGGCCGGCGTCGATGAGAGCGCGGTCCCACGGGAGCGTGGCCAGGAGGCCCTCGACGGTGTCCGGGGACGGGGTGTCGTCGCCGACCGTGCCGAGGGCAGAGGCGAGGAAGGCGTACCGGTCGCCCAGGTACGTCCCGGTGATCGCCCCCGCGCCCCACCACTCCAGCGTCTGGTCGCCGAACGACATGAGGCTCTTGTTCCGCTGCAGGTGGAGGTTGCCGGCGAAGACCAGGGCCGGACCGTGCTCGGCGAGGGCACGCAGATTGGCGGCCATTATCGCGTCCCGCAGGGCCGACAACCGGCCCCATCGTGCCGGGGACGCGTCGGCCATCCAGTAGTGGTAGCGAAGCAGGCCGGTGGCGGTGCGCCCGTACAGTGCCGCCCGCTCCCTGTCCTCCGCGCCCAGCCGCGGCGCCTGCGTGTCGAGCAGCGCCACCAGGTCGTCGGCGATCAGCCGCAGCCGCTGGGCGTCGGCGGTCCGGCCGATCGACTGGGACGGATCCATGGCCGCCGCCTCGTTCGACCACTGCTCGTCGGCGCCCAGCAGCGTGTCCAGGGTTTCCCTGGTGCAGGGAAGCGGACCCTCCAGGAAGGCATAGAGGCCGGTGAGCGCCTGGCGCGGGCTCGCCGCCCAGTACTCCAGCGGGCCGTCGAACCCGAAGAACCGGACCTTTTCGTCATGCTCGTCGTTGTACGCCCGCATCCAGCGTACGAGCTCGCGGTTGGCCGGGAACGCGCCGAAGCTGTGGCTGAAGCCGCGGTCCATGGCGTCGTCGAGCGTGCCCGCGCCCGTCCTGACGTAGTCGTCCACCACGAGGCCCATAAGACAGTCGCTCTCGATGGCGAACGACCGGTAGCCCTCGTGCTCGACCAGGTGCCGGAAGATCTCGTTGCGCACCTCGCCCAGTTCCTCCACGAAGTGCCTGGCCTCGCCCAGACCGAGCAGCAGAGGCCTTTCGGGAAGCGACCGGAGGAACGCCGAGACGCCCGCGCCATCGAGCGGCCGGGCCGTGTCATTGATATCCATTCCTTCAACGGTATCGTTGAACTTACGGTGTAAACTTTGCCGGAAAACCCCCGCTATCGTCGCGGCAGACCTTCAATCGGGGATGCATTCATGAGGCCAGTGGACCTGGCGCGCGAGCACGGCCTGTCCACCCAGGCGATCAGAAACTACGAGGACGCCGGCATCCTGCCCGCCGCCGAACGCACCGCCCACGGCTACCGCACCTACACGCCGCTGCACGCGCAAGCCCTGCGCGCCTTCCTCGCCCTCGCGGCCGGGCACGGTCACCGCACGGCCACGTCGATCATGCGGGCGGTCAACCGGGGCGCCACCGAGGACGCGCTGCGCCTCATCGATGAGAGCCACGGCCAACTCCTCGACGACCGCCGCACCCTTCAGGCCGTCGAAGCCGCGCTCCGCGATCTGGCGCCCGTACCGCAGGAGCGCGGCGACACGTTCATCGGCCCCCTGGCCAGGAGGCTCGACATCCGCCCGGCCACCCTGCGCAAATGGGAGAAAGCCGGACTGGTCCGGCCGCGCCGCGATCCGCGGACGGGCTACCGCATCTACAGCGCGGCCGACGTACGGGACGTCCGGCTGGCCCACCAGCTCAGGCGGGGCGGCTACCTGCTGGAGCGGATCGCCCCGCTGCTCGCCCAGGTCCGCTCGGCCGGAGGCGTCGCCCCGCTGGAGTCGACCCTGCGCGACTGGCAGACCCGCCTGTCCACCCGAAGCCGCGCCATGCTCAAGGGCGCCGCCACCCTGGACGCATACCTCTCCGCCCGCGAACCCTGAAGCTGAGGCGGCCCGACGCTGAGATCAGCGCAACCGGCTCAACGGAGCTCCGCACGATGCCGAGCCACCCACGCGTACCCGGCCCTGACCTGCTCGACCGCGCCGGAGTCGCGCAGCCGTACCATCGCCGGATCCCCCGCCTCGGCCGCCTGATCGATCCCCCGCCAGCAGCGGTCCTGCCACCACAGCACGGTCTCGACCAGCTCGGACCGGTCGCCCAGGCCGTACCCCGCACAGATCACCTGGGAGCGCCGCCGCACCTCGGCCGGGTCGCTCCCTTCCCACCATCCGGCGTACTGCCAGCACAGCCGGGCCACATCGTGCATCCGCGCACCGGGCGAGGCGAGATCCCAGTCGATGAACGCCACCGGCCGCAGCCCCTGCCCGAGGTCGCGGTAGACGATGTTCCCCGGCCACAGATCGTTGTGACAGACCGTCTCACTCTCCCCGGCGAGCGCCGTACCGGCGGTCAGGTCGTGCAGTTCCCGGGCCAACGCGCCGGCCCGGGCAAGACTGGCATCACCGCCGACCGCCTCAGGCTGCCCACCTTCCCAGTCCCAGGCAACGTGCCCGTCCAGGAAACTCAGAACCTGCCGCCCCCACCCGTCCACCCCCAGAAACCGGGGAGCGCCCGCCCATCCAGCCCGCTCCAGAAAAATCAGCAGCTCATGGACGAACTGAGGATCACCCTGAGCTCCCGGACCGACCGGCCGCCGAACCGTATCCCCAACCCGAACCGCCCCACTGACCCGCCCCCCGAGCAACACCTGCTCCGCCGTCGGGCCCCCTGGTCGCGCCTGCTCTCCCATGCCTGCCAGTCAACTCGAATGGGCTGTGCATCGCGTACGTGGCCAGCTGATGTGCGTTGCCTGTGGAGTACTCCGTCGCCTCTGCCTGATGTAAGGGTTATAGTTCTATTTATTCGGTTACAGGGGGCGGGTGGGGTATGCGGATCTCCGTCGTTGACTATGGGGTGGGGGCGGCTCTGGCTGGGGATTTGGCCAATACCTCGCCCACTGTGCGGAGCACGGACGGGGAGGCTCTGCCGGATCCTGACGCGTTGGTGCGGTTCCTTGTGGGGCATGAGGTGCGCCTTGATGCCCTGGCGGATGGGCCGCCGACCGGCCACGACGTTCGGGAGGTTCATCTGCTGCGGCGGGAGGCGCGGGGCATCGTGGAGACCGAGACGGAGGAGCAGGCTGTCGCGGGTGCTGCGGTGCTGGGCGGGCGGGCCGGGCTCAGTCCGGTGCTGGAGCGCGATGCCGGCGGGCGGTGGCAGTGGTACGTGCCGACCGCGCCGGGGGCGTCACTGGCCGAGGAGTTGGCCGCGCTCATCGGCGTCGGGCTGCTCGGCGCCGTCCGGGCCCTCGGGCACAGCCGGTTCCGTGCCTGCGTCGCGCCGGGCTGCCGCGGGGTGTTCGTCGACACCAGTCGCGGGGGGCGCCGCATCTACTGCATGCCTGACCTGTGCGGTAACCGGCTCAACGTCGCCAATCACCGCGCACGGCACCGGCTGGGCGGGGTCACCCGATGAGAGAAGCAAGGAGAACCCCGATGCAAAACCCTAGGGACACCGCGGCAGGCGACTCGCTCGCAGGTGCCTTCCAACTCCCGGACGGCTCCTGGATTCGCGGCCGGGGCCTGCGCTATCCACTGCCGGCGGGGCCGACGCCTGACTTCGGCCTGTATCTCGGCTCCGACGGGCTCCGGCGTCGCCACGAGGGCGAGTTGCGGTGGCCGCACACGTGGATCCAGTGGCCCGACTTCCTGCTGCCCCGCGACCGTGACCTGGCCGTACAGCAGATCCGCGCGTTGCACGAGCGGGCGCAGGCGGGCGCTGCGGTGGAGGTCGCCTGCGGGGGCGGCGTCGGACGCACCGGCACGGTCGTCGCCTGCCTCGCCGTCCTGGCGGGCATCGACCCGGCCGACGCCGTCGCCTGGACGCGCGAGCATCACCACCGCCGGGCTGTCGAGACGCCGTGGCAGCGCCGCTGGGTGCTGCGCTTCCCACCCGCCATCCGCTCGAATCCGCGCGACCAGAGCTGATCACGCGACGACGCCGTACGTCACTACTTCCCCGCTCAAGCGACAGGCGACGTACGTCGCCGCGCTCAACTCGGCCGGTCGACGAAGCCGAGGCGGCGGTTCATGGCGATCGCCGAGGCGTTGCGCGGGTGGTGGATTGTCGCCAGCCGACGGTAACCGGCCGCCCGGACGAAGCGGATGGCCAGCAGCTTCAACGCCAGCGACAGCCCCCGCCCCCGGTAGGGTGCGAGCACCCCGGTCATCTCGCTGAACGCCTGCCCCTCGGCCGGGTGCAACGACGTCGAGGACATGCCGATCCACGCCCCCTCGCGGGTGGCCAGAATGATCCCCGCCGGATCGTACGATGGCACCTTGATGCGCTGGGCGACGTAGTCGTCAAAGGTGTAGAACTCGCCCCGGTCCGGGATGTCCGCCGAGCAGGTCCGGTTGAGGTCGTAGAGCGCGCGATGCCCCGCCGCCGTGTCGCCCGCCTCGGCCATCGTGGTGAAGCCGACGCCGGAGTCACGGGCTCGCACCAGGTACGGTTCGAAGTCCGCGTCGTCGAACCCGTCAACGTCCAGCTCAAGGCGCACCCAGTCGACCATGGGAGAGGACCCTATCCACCGGGCTCGCCAAAGCGGGAGCCGGGGGCACCGTTGAGGAGAAGGATTCACCCCTCCATGATCCGCGACTTCATCAGCCCGGGCGGCACGTCCGCGGCCCAGCGCCGGGTGCTGCTCGGGGCCGGCGCGGGCCAGTTCGTGGAGTTCTTCGACTTCGCCATCTACGGCTTCTCGGCCGTGTCCATCGCCGAGGCGTTCTTCCCCGGCCAGGACCCCGTCGCCGGCCTGCTGGCCGTCTTCGCCGCGTACGGTGTCGCGTTCGTCGCCCGGCCGCTGGGCGGGCTGTTCTTCGGCGCGCTCGCCGACCGCACCGGCCGCCGGAAGGTCCTGTACGCCACGCTGATGTGCATGGGGGTGGCCACCGCGCTCATCGGCCTGCTGCCCACCCACGCCGCGGCCGGGATCATGGCCCCCGTCCTGCTCGTCATGTGCAGACTGGCGCAGGGCTTCTCAGCGGGTGGCGAGGCGGTCAGCGCGCCGTCGTTCGTGCTCGAACACGCGCCGTACGAACGCCGGGGCACCTGGATCGCCATCACGGTCGCCGCGACCGCCGCGGCGTCCGTCATCGCGCTGGTCATCATCATGGCCATCTCCGGCGCGGTGCCGGACACCGCCTACGCCGCGTGGGGCTGGCGCGTCCCCTTCCTGCTGGCGCTGCCGCTGTCGCTGATCGGCGTCTATGTCCGCCGCCGCACCGAGGAGAGCCCGGTGTTCCGGGAGCTCCAGCGAAGCGACGCGATCGAGGCCGCCCCGCTGCGGGGCAGCCTGCGCGGCGACTGGGTCCGGCTGGGCCAGATCTTCGCCGTCATGGCGCTGTCCGGCCTCGGCTTCTACCTCCTCGCCGGCTACTTCGTCACCTACCTGCAGACCGTCGTCGGGCTGAGCCTGACGCAGTCGCTGGCGGCCAACGCCGTGGCGCTGCTGACGTTCGCGATGCTGCTGCCGATCGGCGGCCGGCTGTCCGACACCTTCGGCCGCAAGCCGATGCTGATCGCCGGCGCGGCAGCGGTCGCCGCCGTGGGGCTGCCCGCGTTCATGCTCGTGGCCGGCGGCTCCTTCGGCAGCGCGGTGATCGGGCAGGTGCTGCTGGCCGCGGCCCTGGCCGTCTACGGCGGCGGCAGCTACACCTTCTTCGTCGAGCTGCTGCCCGCCGCGACCCGCGTGACGGGCGCCGCCATCAGCTACAACGTGACCCTGGCCGTCTTCGGCGGCACGGCTCCGTTCGTGGGCACCTGGCTGGTCGACAGCACCGGGGTGGCCGTGGCCCCTGGCTTCTACCTCGTCGCCGTAGCGCTCGCGGCCCTGGTGGTGGCGGCCACGACCCCGGAGACGCGCGTTGCCGAAGAGCTCGGCGTGGGCGCCGGCGGGGGTAGGCGCCGCCGGTAGGTCAGGTGTCCGTCTCCTTCGGCATGGCGGACATCGAGAGGAGGTCGTCCGCGAAGCGGCGCATCAGCCGTTCGAGCTCCAGCAGGTCCCGGTCGCTCCACTGCTCGAACACGGGGGTGCTGAGCCGCCGCCGGGCGGCGTCGAGCGCGTCCGTGACCCGGCGGCCCGCGTCGGTGAGCATCGCTTCCTTGACCCGCTTGTCCACGGGACTCGATCGCCGCTCGATCAGGCCGAGCTCGGCGAGCTTGGCCACCTGCCGGCTCACGGTGGTGTGGTCGCGGTCGACCCGTCCGGCGAGCTCGCCCACGCTGATCGGCCCGAATCGCTGGACGCCCACGAGCAGGCGGAACAGGGCCTGGTCGAGCTCAAGCCCGGCCTCGGCGATGAGCTCCTCGTCACCGCGGGGCAGGTTGGTGAACGCGACCAGGTCGATCAGGGATTCGTGCAGGCGCCGGAGCGCGACCTGCCGGCGGTGCTTGGAGACCATGCTCGCTACAGCTGCCTTACGTGAACGGGGGAGGTGTCACCGCGAGGATACCCGTGACCTCGCCTTTCCAGCATGGTCGCACAGCGACCCCATGGCAAGATGCGTTCTCCGTGCATGTATCTGGAAGCCCTTCACGAGCAGGATTGATTGACTAACACCTCAAATTATGTGCAAAATACACATGTTTGCAAAGGAGCTTCCCCCGAAGGAGACGTACGCCATGTCACCCGATGTGATCATCTGTGGGGCCGGTCCGGCCGGACTGACCCTGGCCATCGACCTCGCCCGCAGGAACGTCGGCTTCCGCCTGATCGACAAGGCGCCGCACCCGTTCGCCGGCTCGCGCGGCAAGGGCATCCAGCCCCGCAGCCAGGAGGTCTTCGAGGACCTCGGCGTGGTGGACCGGATCGTCGCCTCCGGCGGCGAGTACCCGTTGGCGCGGCTCTACACCGATGACGGCCACGTCGACCGGGCAGCCGGCGAACGGACCGAGCCGACGCCGGCCGAGCCGTACCAGATTCCCCTGCTCGTCCCCCAGTTCCTCACCGAGCGCCGCCTCCGCGAGCGGCTGGCCGAGCTCGGCCACGCCGTCGAGTACGGCCACGCGCTGGTCGGCTTCGAGCAGGACGCCGACGGCGTCACCGCCACGATCGAAGGCGGGTGGCCTGTGCGTGCCAAATACCTGGTCGGCGCCGACGGCGGATCGAGTTTCGTGCGCAAGGCCCTCGGCATCGAGTTCCCCGGGAAGACCCTCGGCGTGCGGGCGCTCGTGGCCGACGTGCGCGTGGACGGCCTCCCGTGGGACTTCTGGCACCGCTGGGACCAGGACAAGGAGGCGCAGGTGTCACTGTGCCCCCTGTACGGCACCGACCTGTTCCAGTGTCAGGCCGCCGTCCCCTTCGGCGTCGACGTCGACCTGTCGCCCGAGGGGCTCACCGCGCTGCTCCGCGAACGCACCGGCCGGGACGACATCGTGATCCGCGAGGTGGTATGGGGATCCGTCTACGAGATGAACGCCCGGCTGGCCGGCCAGTACCGGCGCGGGCGCGTGCTGCTGGCCGGGGACGCGGCCCACTGCCACCCGCCGACCGGCGGCCAGGGACTGAACACCAGCATCCAGGACGCCTACAACCTCGGCTGGAAGCTGGCCGCCGTGCTCGACGGCGCCCCGGAGTCGTTGCTGGAGACGTACGAACAAGAGCGCCGGCCGATCGCGCAGGAAGTGCTGGGCCTGTCGGAGCGGCTGCTCGAAGCGGCGCAGAAGCGTGACCTCCGTCGCGGACGCGAGGTGAGCCAGCTCGACCTCGGCTACCCGGACTCGCCCCTGACGGTGGGCGGACCGCCGCGCGAGAAGGGCGTCCAGGCCGGCGACCGGGCCCCCGACGCCCCCGCGACCGGCGCGGGCGGGCTCGCGACGCGGCTGTTCAGCCTTTTCCAGGGGCCGCACTGGACGCTGATCGGGTACGAGGTCGAGGAGACGGCACTCCCGGCGCTCCGCGTCGGCCTGCGGATCCACGTCCTCGGCCGGGACATCCTCGACACCGGCGGCCACGTACAGAGTGCTTATGGGCTGTCGCCGGGGGAGTGGGCGCTCGTCCGTCCTGACGGATACGTCGCGGCCGTAGGCGGCGTCGCCGAGCTGCCGTTCCTCACGACCTACCTCGACGGCGTCGGCGTCCGCCCCCCGCGCTGAACCAGGCGTCAGCGGGTCATTCGCCGCTTGCCTTGGACGAGCCGCGCAACCCGCGCACGCCGATGAACACGAGGACCAGAGCGACGATGACCACGATGGGCCCGATGACGGCCCAAGTGGTGTTGCCACTCATCACGCTGCCGCCGACGACGCCGAGCCCTTGCAGCGTCCACAGGACGCCGGCCGCCGCCAGGAGAACGCCGACTGCGATGAGGATCCGTGCTCTCACTGTTTTCTCTTTTCCTTCACCCGAGCCCACGCCGAACGACGGGCCGCCGTGGCTCGCACCGTATCCCGGATCCGGATGTCCTGGAGGTTCGAAACTCCTCCTGCTGAGGCTCATGCGTTGATTTCGTAGACAACCTGTCGTAATCTTTGCGACAGGTTGTCGCGTAAAGCGAGAGCAGTGTCGTAGTGAAGGGAGAGGGCTTCTCATGAATGCGCTCATCGACCGTGCTGATCTCATCGAACTGCTCGGCCGATATGCCGACATAGCGGACCTGAAGGAGTTCACCGAGCTACCCGGCCTCGTCTTCACCGACCCGTTGACGCTCGACTTCGGCTCTGTCGCCGACATTCCACCCATGACCATGCCGCTCGGCGATTACCTCGAGACCCTCCGCACCGCCTTCGCGCCCTACACGGCGACGCACCACGCCATCACCGGACATGTCATCGAGGTCGACGGCGACAGCGCCACGATCCACGCGCACGTCCGTGCCGAACACTGGATCCCGGACGAGCTCGCCGGAGACGGCCCCCGTCACTGGCTGGTGGTCGGCTTCTACGACAACGAAGCGGTCCGCACGGCCGACGGCTGGCGCCTCAACCGCGTGAAGCTCACCTCGACGTACCAGGAGAACCCGCAGCTGTCGAGCGTGGCCCTAGCGGCGGGGGGAGAATGATCGGATGCCACGGATCCGGGGAGCCAGCATCGAGGAGCACCACGAGATGGTGTGGGCAGACCTCGCCGAGGCGATGCGGCGGCTGCTGCTCGAACGCGACTACGACTCGATCACCATGGGCCACATCGCGGCCCAGGCGGGGCTCGCCCGCAACACGCTGTACAACTACGCCGGCGACAAGAGCGCGCTGGTCCTGGCGCTGACCCGGCGGGCGAGCCGCCCCGTTGTCGAGCGGGTGGCCGCGATCGCCGCGCGCTCCTCGGACCCGGCCGCGGAGCGGATGCGGGAGATCATCGAGGCCTTCCTGGAGGCGTCCACGGACCAGGCCATGCAGCTGATGTTCCGGCCGGGCTCCGGCCCGCTGGTCGCCGAGGTGCCGAAGGGGCCGGACAGCCCGTTCCACGCGATCGTGGTCGAGGTGCGGAACGTCGTCCGGGACGGCATCACGCGCGGGGAGTTCCGTGATGTCGGCGACGTGCATCTCGCGGTGGAGCTGCTGTCCGGTGTCATGCGCGCGGGCGCCGAACGCATCGGCCGGAATCCGGCCGCCTTCGCGGCCACGGTCCGCGCGGTACGAGAGATCATCCTCGCCTCTCTGGTCCGCCGTCCGGATCAGCTTGGTTGACGGCCCAGGAGCGAACCGGATACGCGGAATGACTCACTTCGCCCAGGTGGTCACCGCGTCCTCCATGAGGCGTAGCGACACCGACTGGGAATGCGCGTCCGCTCTGATGATGTTGTAGCGCACTTTCAGCCGGGCGACCGCGTCATGATCGCTCGTGACGTCACCCGACAGTACGGAGTCCGCCGACGCCACCTCGATCCCACCGCGAAGCCGCGCCAGCGAGAACGCACTCATCATCCCAGCGCCGCAACCCGCCGCGATAGGGACGAGTTGGATGGTGACGCACGGATGCTGCGCGAGCTCCAAGAGGTGGCGAAGCTGATGCAGGAGCACCTCCGGCCCGCCGATCGGGCGGTGCAGCACGCCCTCGTCGATGAGCGCCAGGAAGACCGGCGGGTTCGGCCGATCGAAGATCTGCACCCGCCGGATCCGGGCCTCGACCCGCTCCTCCACCTGGTCGGCGGGGGCCATGGGGGAGAAGACGGCGCGGGCGTACTCCGGCGTCTGGAGCAGTCCCGGGATCAGCATCGGGTCCCAGGACTGGAGGATGACCGCCTGCGGCTCGACCTCCTCCACCCAGCGCGCGAACCAGCCGAGGGCGGGGGAGTGGGAGATCTGCCGGAACAGGGTGGTGAAGTGCTGGTCCAGCTGGAAGGCGTGGTCCAGGGCTTCGGCGAAGTCGAGGGTGGGCTCTCGGCGGCCGCGTTCGATGTGGCTGATGAGGGAGGGGTGGCACCGCATCTGGGTGCCTAAGGCGACCAGGGACAGGCCCGATCTTCTCCGGTATTGCTCCAGGTCGGTGGCGAAACGCACCCGGGGAGGCGCCGGGTCGCTGGTGCTTTCGTTCACGCCGCTCCTTGACTGTCGCATCCCCTGCCCGATCCGGATTGATTACTCCTCGCGACCATACCGCCACTGAGTATGACAATCAATATCGTTCCCAATTGGCCGAAAGTACGGTCGCGGACCGCGAAATACCACTTATGGCCGATCCCCGCGCCGGAGCCGCGCCCGCAGGATGAGGCCCGTGCCCGATGAAGACCTGCATCCCCCCAGAAGAGGCCCCGCGATGCCCTCCCCCGGCCGGCCGCGGATCGCCGCGCTCGACGTCCTGCGCGGGTTCACGCTGTGCGAGATCCTGCTCGCCAACATCCAACTGATAGCCGACGACAGCACCGCCGTCGTCGCGCAGCCCATGGGCGCCTGGGATCCCTGGCTCGGGCTCCCGATCTTCTCCCTGCTGTTCGGCATTGGGTTCTCGCTGCTGCTGGACTCCGCCGCGAGCCGCGACCCCCGCCCACGGCTGGTCCTGCTGCGCCGGCTGCTGGCGCTGCTCGCGATCGGCCTCGGGCACATGCTGCTGTGGCCGGGCGAGGTCCTGACCAAGTACGCCATCGTCGGCATCCTGGTGCTGCTGCCCTCGACCTGGCTGCCGCGCTGGGCCGTGGCCGGCCTGTCCGCCGCACTCATGACGGTGGCGGTGATCAGCGGCGGCGGGCCCCTGCTGATCGCCGGGCTGTTCCTGCTGGGCTCGGCCCTGGTCCGCTACGGGGTGATCGACAAGATCGACGGCTCCACCCGGGGGCCGGTCCTGCTGGGCCTGGCCTTCGCGGCGGGCCTGGCCGCCGCCCTGTGGGTACGGTCGGTGACGGACCTGCCTGCCACGTCCACCCTGGCCGACCTGCTGCTCGCCGGCGTTTACGTGTGCGTCCTGCTGATCCTGCTGAGAACGCCGCTCCGACCGGTGCTGCAGCTCCTCTTCGCGCCGCTGGGCCGGATGGCGCTGACCAACTATCTGACCGCCACCCTCCTCGTCCTGGCCGCAGCCCACCTCCTCGGCCTGCCGATCGGCCTGTCGTCGTCGGTGGCGTTCCAGGCCGCGGGCGTCATCCTCGCGGCCCAGTGGTTGTTCTCCACCCTCTGGCTTCGCCGCTACCGTCAGGGTCCCCTGGAGTGGCTCTGGCGCTGGGCGACCTGGGCCCGCCGCCCTACCCTCCGCATGAACGGAGTCACATGATCGCGGACGAGACACCGCTGCTGCCGGACGTGGTCCGGGCCTACCCGTTCTCCTGGGGCTCGGGCTTCGTCTGGCCGCCGGAGCACGAGGAGGACCTGGCCTACGCGCGGGCCGTACTCGAAGCGTGCCTGCCCCGGGCCGCGCTCGCCGCGCCCGAGCCGCCGGAGGAGCCGACCGTCTGGGAGTGCGCGGACGACGAGTACCCCGAGTGGACCACGATTCGGGCCGTTCTGCGCGTACGCATGCCCTACGCCCGGCACGTCACCGCCGAGCGCATGGCCGACGCCAAGGCCGAGTGCGCCCGTCAGGGCATCGACATCGTGGACTTCGAGGAGATCTGGACCCGGCGCGTCATCGCCTGGATCGCCGAGCAGACCCTGAGCTGGTGCGGCCTCATGGTCGACGACGAAAAGGCGCTCACCCCCTGGCTCATGAACCTCGCCGAGCTGTACGTACAGCGTGGGATGGCCGTCGAGAAGGCTGTGGAGGCGCTCCTCTGCACCCGGGGCGTGCCCGAGAGCCGCGCGGCTCTGACGCGCCTGGCCACGTACGAAGGACTGCCGGCGGAGATCCGTGAGCGCATCACTGGACGGCGCCGGACTGGGTGAGGAGGTTCTCGTACCAGGAGGCGTAGGGGTGGTTGGTCGCCGGGTAATTGGCCAGCGGGGTCGTCGCCTGGCCCGCACTGTCGAAGTCCCAGCCGCGGACGAGCCGCCCGGATCGCCGTGCCGCGGTGATGAAGGCGGACTCGCCCGCCGGTGCGGCGTAGAACAGGGCGCCCTGCTGGAGCTCGGCGGCATCGCCCTTCTGGAACTCGTCGAAGGCGATCTGTGGGTAGCCGATGCGGTCGCCGGTGACGCGGTCGGTGTCCACACGCAGGGTCTGCGCCGGGGTCGGGCCGTCCGCCCCGGTCCACACCCGCACGCTCGACGTGCCGCGAGTGGAGGTGGTCTTGTCGAAGCGGGCGTCGGAGGTCTTCGCGTTGCCGCTCCACGTGACCGTCGACGTACCGCCGTTCAGCAGGCCGTCCCACGTCCAGTTCTGGCTGTTGCTCTGGCTGCGGTGGATCTCGCGCAGCCGCGTGTCGGCCGGGTCCGTGAACGCGACCGTCGGCAGGACGCCGTTGTCGTACTGGCGGCTGGCGGACCAGCTGATCTCGCCGTCCGCGCCGAGACGCCCCACCCGAGTCCACAGCGTGGTCGCGTTCTGGGACTGGTGGACCTCGACCACGTCGCCGTTGTCGTTCAGCGCGACGGCGGGCGTTCTGCCGTTGTCGTACCGGCCGTGGCGGAGCCAGGTCACCCGGCCGTTGTCGTACCTGCCGGTCCAGTACCAGAGCACGCCCGAGCCGGAGTCGTGCACCTCGACGATCTGCCCGTTCGCGTTGATCGCGATCGCCGGGTCGCGGCCGATGTCACGTCGGTACTCCGCGCGGCTCTTGCCGTTTCCGGAGAGCAGGGCCAGGACGCGGCCGCGCAGCGAGTCCAGCTGTGGGGTGCTCGCCGGGTAGTCCTCGGCCCGCAGCAGCCGCGGCCCGAAGACTTCGATGAGCTCCTGGTTGAGCGCGGCCAGGTTGCCGGCGGCGAACGACGGGTTGTCGGTGAGGTCGTCCTTGAGGTCGAGCATGACGACGAGCGGGGCGGCTGCCGGATGCCGTTCGGACCACGTGTCGATCACGTCCAGCCAGTCGCGCAGCAGGTTCGAGGCCGGGTTGCCGGAGTGGTCGACCTGATCACCGGGGGAGTCGTGGCCGATGGCGTAGTCGTGCGCCGTGGCGTACCCGTTGTCGTGGACGTCGAGCTCGATGAAGCGGACGCCGTGGTCGAGCTGGTAGGTGATGGAGTTCCTCGCGCCGTCGATGTTGCCGGAATAGCTGTTGTGCGTGGCGCGGAAGATCGCCGACGGTAACGGCAGGTCCGTGGCGGCCTGGGCGTTCCCGCTGATCAGCAGCACGGACGCGGCCATGGCGAGCACAGCTCTTGTACGGGTCATCCTCGGGTCCTCGTGGGTGGGGGGTGGCGGGAACCGCTGAGCTCGTTGTCGATCGACGTCTGGACGCCATGATCCGCATGGATCGATGATCTGTCCAGAGTCGCCCCGGTCACGCGACCGCGTAGAAAGACATGGATAGAGCGTGCATTTGGTCACTGACCTGCCCACGCTGCCTGCCGCACTCTGAGTTGCCTGCGTTTCGGGGGCCAACAGAGGAGAAACGGCATGCGATCTCACAAGCTCGTACTCGCGCTCGCACTGACGGTGGGCCTGGCCGTCCCGGTGGCCTCGCCCGCCGGCGCGACGACCAAGGCCTCCACGTGCAGGGTGGAGGTGAATTTCGTCGACGCCTACGACACGGATGAGAACAACGGCGACGAAATCAAGATCAACCTCGCCGGGTTCATGTATCCCAGCGGCAACCAGTACGTCTCCATGAGCAACGGTAACCGCGCCTATTCCGGCAACTTCGCCAACCCGACCACCACCATCGGCACCACCGGGTCAGCGCTGTTCAGCCTGCGCGAGGTCACCCCGCCCGCCGTCGGCCAGGGCAAGGTGCTCGGCTCGGTCACCGCCTGGGGCTTCACCTGCGCCGCGCTCGCCACCGGCCAAACCACCGACATCCCGCAGCACATCTTCGGCAACGGCTACTGGTACTTCATGAGCCTGGTGATGACCGGGCTGTAGTCCTGACATGGCCACCGGAGTGCGGAGTGGCCGCTCCCAGGCATGCTTCCTGTGCCTGGGAGCGGCCGTCATCCGGTCAGTCTCCTACGCCCTGCCGCTCAGGCGAGCCTGATCTTCCCCTTCGCGACCTTGATCCTCTTCTGGGCCAGGGGCCGCTTGGCGGGTCCGTTCAGCACGCGACCGGTTGTGGCACTGAACTTGCTGCCGTGACATGGGCAGTTGATCGCGCCACGGCTCACGCTCGCCACCGTGCAGCCCTGATGGGTGCACTTGGCGCTGAAGCACTTGTAGAGGCCCTTCCTGGGCTGGGTGATCACGTACTTGCCTTTGACGATCTTTCCGCCACCGACGGGGATGCCCTTGGTGCTGGCCAGCACGGGGCCGGCCGCCTCCGACTCCGCCTCGGCCGCGCTCGGCCACAGGAAGACGACGCTTCCTGCGCCCGCGGCGCCAACCCGGGTGATCAATGCACGGCGTGTGAGCATGATTGCCTCCTTCAACCATCCACACGTTGACGGATCAAGGAATGGTTCGGGAAGGTTCTCAGGGGAAATTTCGCGATAAATCCTGAGTTGGTGTCGATCCTGAGGTCGGGTCGCCCGGGGTGCGATTCCCGGGCGACCCGAGCGGGTTTACGGCGTCACGATCGCGAACGCGGGATCCCGGTCCTCCAGGACGGCGATGAGGCGGCGCAGGACGCTCATGTCGCCCTCGTGCTCGATGCCGTCGGCCTGCTGACCGGTGACCAGATCGAGCAGCTGCTGCTTGGTGAGCGTGAGTGTCAGCTCCGCCGGCTGCCGCGGGGGGTCGGCCTGGTGGATGAGCGCCCCGTTGGACAGCGTGGTGCGGTGGCGCTGGTTCAGGTCCGTCAGGTGCCAGTCGATGGCCAGGCTCTCGTTCCATGCCTTGGGCCCATCGACGCGGATGGCCAGGGAGCCGAAGACCTGCTCGACGGTCAGGGCCGCCAGCATCTCCGGTGAGGCGGTGTCGATGTCGGCGGGGATGACACCGCCGGTCAACTCCAGCGCGCCGACCAGGTAGAAGTTGCGCCAGGTGCCGTTCTCGCAACCGTGGCCGAGCCGGGTGTAGACCTCGGCGAGCATGCTGCGCGCCTGGCTGTCGTTCTGATCCGTGAAGACGGCGTGGTTGAGCAGCGTGGCGGCGAAACGCAGGTCGCCGTCCTGAAGGTAGCGGCGGGCGTAGGCGAGAATGCCCTCGCGTCCGCCCAGGCACTCGACGTAGCGGCGCGCCTGCTCGATGGGCGGATGGTCCCACAGGTGGGCGGGGTTGCCGTCGAACCAGCCCATGTAGCGCTGGTAGATGGCCTTGACGTTGTGGCTGACCGAGCCGTAGTAGCCGTGGGTGTGCCAGGCCTGTTCGAGGGCGGGTGGCATGCGTATCGCCTCGGCGATCTCGGTGCCGGTCATGCCCTTGTTCAGCATCCGCAGGGTCTGGTCGTGCAGGTAGGCGTACATGTCGCGCTGCTGCGACATGAAGGTGACGATGTTCTCCCGGCCCCAGGTGGGCCAGTGGTGTGAGGCGAAGCAGACGTCGGCGTGGCCGGCGAACAGGGCGATCGCCTCGGTCAGGTAGCGCGACCAGACGCGTGCGTCACGGACCAGAGCGCCGCGCAGCGTGAGGATGTTGTGCTGGTTGTGCGTGGCGTTCTCGGCCATGCACAGCGCCCGGCGGTCGGGGATGAGGAAGTTCATCTCGGCGGGCGCCTCGGTGCCCGGGGTGAGCTGGAAGACGACCCGCACGCCGTCGAGCGTCTCCTCCTGCCCGGTGCGCGTGATGTCCTTGTTCGGCGGGATGAGGGAAATGGTCCCGGTCGAGGTGGTCAGGCCCAGCCCGGTCCCGATCTGGCCTTCCGGGGAGCGGGGCAGGGCCGGGCCGTACATGTAGGTGGCGCGGCGGTTCATCGCCGTGCCGGCGTAGACGTTCTCCGACACCGCGTGGTCCATGAACCCGGTCGGCGCCAGGATCGGCACGCTGCCGTCGGTGACGCCGCGCACCCCGCCGAAGTGATCGGCGTGGGAATGGGTGTAGATGACCGCGGTGACCGGGCGATCCCCTCGCTGGTCGCGATAAAGCTTCAGCCCGGCCGCCGCGCATTCGACGGACAGCAGCGGGTCGACCACGATGACGCCCCGCTCGCCCTCGATCAGGGTCATGTTCGACAGGTCCAGGCCGCGCACCTGGTAGATGCCGTCGGTCACCTCGTACAGACCCTGCTTGACACACAACTGCCCCTGCCGCCACAGGCTGGGATGCGCGGTGTCCGGGCACTCCTGCGCCAGGAACGCGTAGGAGTCGGAATCCCACACGACACGGCCGTCCGCTCTGATCACCGCAGGACTCAAGGCGGCCACGAATCCGCGGTCAGCGGCCTCGAAATCCGCCCGATCACCAAAGGGAAGGTCTGCCATGAATCCGGCCTTCCCACCGGAGACCCCGGCCCGCCGCTAAGAGGCGCTACCCTCACCCGCCCGTGACCATGTTTTTGACAGCGTCGCCCGCACCTCTCAGCGATCTGGCGGACAGCACGTTGAGGATCGCTCCACCCCTGTTGGTCAGCCCCAGGCCGGGGCAGCGAAAAACGAGCTACCCCGCCGGGGAGGTCATCGATGATCTCCTGTGCCTAGGAGCGGCCGTCATCGGTCAGAGGTCGAACTCGCCGCGGCCGGCTCCGTGCAGGAACGCCTGCCACTCCTGGTGGGTGAAGACCAGAGCGGGTCCGTCCGGGGCCTTGCTGTCTCGTACGGCCACAACGCCTGGCAGGTTGGTCGCCACTTCCACGCACTGGCCGTTGTCGCCGCTGGCGCTCGCCTTGCGCCACTCCGCATGCTCAAGGTTCACTTTGTCCATTTCCTTACCGCATCCTCTATGGATTGCTGTGAAACTGATTGGGAATATGCGTCAGCTCTGATGTTGTCATACCTCACTTTGAGGCTGGCGACCGAATCATGATCACCCGTGACGTGACCAGTGAGAACGGAGTCGGCCGACACCACCTCAGCGCCATTGCGGAGCCGTGCCAGCGCGAACGCGCTCATCATGCCAGCCGCACAACCCGCCGCGATAGGCACGAGTTGGACAGTGATGCGTGGATGCCGACTCAACTCCAACAGATGGCGAAGCTGGTGTACGAAGACGTCCGTCCCTCCGAGCGGACGATGAAGAACGCTCTCCTCGATGAGGGCCAAAAAGACCGGAGGGTTCGGGTGGTCGAAGATCTGCGTACGGCGCGCCCGTGCCTGTACGCGCTCCTCTATGCGATCAGCAGGGGTCATTGTTGAGAAGGTCGCGCGAGAGTATTCGGGAGTCTGGAGCAGTCCCGGAACGAGCAGCGGGTCCCACGTCTGCAGGATGAGCGCTTGCGGCTCGATCTCCTCCACCCAGCGTGCGAACCATCCGAGAGTGGGTGAATGGGAGATTTGCCTATGTAGCTTCGCGAAGTGGCTGTCGAGTTGAAAGACACGGTCCAGGGCCTCGGCGAAGTCGAGCGTGGGTGTCCGACGTCCTCGTTCGATGTGACTGACGAGGGACGTATGACAGAGCATTCGAGTGCTCAGGGTGGCCTGGGACATGCCCGCGTCCTTGCGATGATGCTCCATGTCAGAGGCGAATCGTGCCCTTGGTGACATTTGGTCGCCGATGCTGCTTCTCATATCGCTCCTCGACAGCCCGTTTGCTCCATGCCTCCGACTCTCACTTTCTGCGACAGTACAACTACGCTCAGTTGACTGTCCATACAGTTCTTGAGTCGCCTTTCGTCGCTCAAATTTCGCCAGGTAAAAGCCCACTTCGTAGCCGTCGGTACGCATGCTGTTACTCCAGGAAGTCATGGAGACACATCGCCTGTCGCAGGAGGCGGCGGATGCGTCTCGCGGAGACGGATGAGGAGGTCGGCGTGAGGTGTGCAACCACGGGGCGGTACTCACTGCCTGCGATGAAATCGGCGGTGATCGTATGACCGCAGCGCGACTATCTGACGGACAGCAGGCGTACCTCTTCCTGGTGCGCCTCGCCTGGGACCTACGTGAGCTGGGCCTGGGCTCGCTCCTCGACCTCTCCGTACGGACGGAGCCGGCCGTGGTGATCCACCAGGCGTCCACCCGACTCAAAATCACCGTCATCCAGCGCCAGAACGTCTGGTTCTTCACCTGGGGCCACGGCCGCAACCAGTCGACCTGGGTCGGCGCAGAGAACGTCGCCTCCCACATCGCCCGCTGGGCAACCCGATGAAGACATCCCTCACCCGCCGCACGTACATGGCCCTCCCGGCCGATCCCCTCTCAGTCTCGATCGCCCGTACGTACGTCACCCGAATCCTCACTGACTGGGGACGCGCAGACCTGGCCGACGACACCCAGCTCATCGCGAGCGAGCTGCTGACCAACGCCATCAAGGCAACCCAGAACGCCCACAAGCCGAACGACCCGACGTACGAGATGTTCGCCGGGTACGAATGCCACCCGTGGCTCGGCCTGCACCAGGTAGGCGACGGCGTAGTCCTGGAGGTCTGGGACTGCAACCGCAACCCGCCGAAACTGCGCGCCCCCGAGCCGTCGGACATCGGCGGCCGCGGCCTGCAAGTCGTCAACGACCTGGCCACAAGCTGGGGCTACCGCTGGCCGAAAACCGGCGGCAAGATCGTCTGGGCCACCCTGGCCGTCTCACCATGACCAGCCCGGACATCTGGCCCTGCCCGCAGCTCGCCCCACACCCACCCACCCGGACCGGCCGGCAACTGACGAGACTCGACTGGACAGCCGAGAGGCCGTACCGCGTCCGAGTCCTGGCCTACACCTGCTCCTGCCGCACGATCGTGTACGAACTGCTCGCGTCCGGCGGTACGTACGTGATCCGCCGTACGTACCAGACCGTGCCCCGGAAGGAGACGTACGCCGGACCATGGGCTCGCTGCGAGGCGGACCGTATGTGGAAGCTGATTCTTACCGGGGAGGCGAGCTTATAGAGCGGTGGGCCGCGTAGGTCGGCGAGGAGCCATCCAAGAGCACGAGGCACCACAGCAAACCACCACGAAAATCGTGCAGGCGGTTACCAGCCGCAGGTCCTTGCCGCTTATGGTGAGTGGCAGTGAGGCGTCCAGACCCGCCATGTGAGTACGGCTGTCGCGGGGTCGCCCAATGGCGAGATCGTCGGGGTGAGGGTGGCCGGGTTGGCTATTCGCCGGTAGACGTTGAGGGCCTGCGTCGGGTGGGAGCACCCGCCAGGGAACTGCGTCTCCCACTTCGATCCCGAAAATGGGTGGTCACCTGCCCGAGGCCTCTAACCACAACTGCATGTCAAGTGCCAAGCCCGGCTCGGCTTGGGTCGAGAAAAATCGACGACCGCCTCCAGCGTCTCCCAAACTCGCTCGTGACCTGTCCAGAGCGTGTCGCCCAAATCTCATGTCGCGGCGGGCCGCTCCTGAAACAGATTGAAGCAAATTCGATGCATCACAAAGTGCAACCATCTCATTACAGTGAAGAATCTTTGCTTTTGTCTGTCGCTTATGTCATGATCACTTAGTTTTGTTGATCTTCCGAAAGGCTGGAGTGAACAGACGACGACCAGCGTCCAGCTTATCCACCCGGACGCGCCGCCACGCTGCCTTGATCGCAGCTCTCACGCTGCCGCTCTCACTGAACCTATTTCAGGCTCACGCGGCTTGGGCGACGCGATGGTTTTGAAGGACGGCGATGGCCTTGCAGAGGTGGCCCGCCTTTGACGGGCTGCAGCGGAGCTTTCGGAGGATCTTCCAGCTCTTCAGCTGGGCGTTCGCACGCTCGCCGGGTCCGCGGAGCTTGGCATGGGCGCGATTGGCCTGCTTCTGGGACTCGGGCTTGCCCTTGCCCTTGTACGGGGTGAGCACCGGGCCCTCGGCTCCCTGATACGCCTTGTCCGCCAGGGTGATGATCCCGGCTTGCTTCAGCGCACGCTGAATGCCCCAGATGCGGGCGGCGGTCAGATCGTGGGCCTTGCCGGGCAGGGCACCCGAGGTCCACAGGATCGTCCCATCCGGTGAGGCAATGACCTGCACGTTCATGCCATGCACACGGTGCTTGCCGGAGAAGTACGGCCGGTCGGCCTTGATCCGGTCGGTGCAGATCAGGGTGCCGTCCAGCACCAGGTAGTGCAGCCCGTCCTGCCGGGCCTTGCGCAGTGCTTGGCCGAGCTTGGGCGAGCGGGCCGACAGCAGCGCCACCGTCTCCTCCACGTATCGCCACGCGGTTGTCGTCGATACCCCGAAGCCGGCACCGAGCTCGGCGTAGGTCTCGCCCTTGCGCAGGTAGACCAGCACCAGCAGGGCCTGCCGACCGGGATTGAGCCGCCGCCAGATCGACCTCATCGTCTTACGGTGCCTGCGGATCACCCCGGCCACGTAGTTCAGCGTCTGATGCGACAAATCGACGGCGGCACGATAGAAAAGCACCTGAAGCTCCTGGTGGCGACGGTGTGGATTGTGGTGATCAACCCGTCTACCAGGAGCTTCTTGCTGTCACCGGCCGAATCACGACATCGCAATCATCCTGCGACCAGGGCACTCGCCGCGGAACCTGGAAAAGGTTCACTGATGAGCGTGCCCGCGATCGCCGAGGATCCAACGCCATCCTCTACCACCACGACTTCGCCGCTAAGCGCCCCCGCCACCCCCACCAATAAGGCGCTGGCGAAGGCCAAGCAAGACAACCGGCGCGTCGAGATCGAGTCGCTACAGTCCGAAACCACCACCTACTTCGCCAATCCCGACGGCAAGACCTTGCGGATGGAACAGCACCTGCAGCCCATCCGGGTCAGAAACGCCAAAGGCGACGGTTTCACACCCGTCGACACCACGTTGGTCGAGACCGGCGGTGTCATCAAGCCGAAAGTTGTCAAGGACGACCTGACCCTGTCTGCCGGCGACGACGCATTCGTGGTGAAGAGCAAGAGCGCCAAGGGCTCGGCAACGATCGGCAGCCCCGGCAAGCTCCCCGAACCCACGATCGACGGCAGCACCGCCACCTACCCCTCGGTGTACGGCAACGGGATAGACCTGGTCGTCACCGCCACGGCGACGGGCTTCAAGCAGGAGATCGTCCTGCGTGAGCGGATCACCGGCCCGGTCAGCTTTCGCATCCCTACGACGGTGCCCAAGAACATGGCCCTCGGCAAGAACACCGCGGGCAAGCCGACACTGCTCACGGACGGTAAGAAGCTCGCCGATCTGCCGCCGGCACTGCTTCTCGACTCGGTCGCGACGGACCTCGACAGCGACATCGATGCGGGCAAGGTGGGCCAAGCCACCGTCACCCTGGACAAGAGCGCCTCGGCGCTGGTCTATACGCCCGACCCCGCGTACCTCACCGACCCTGCCGTCGCCTACCCGGTCACGCTGACCGCGTTCGACGACGATTGGTGGGAGCCCGACCTGGGCAACGACACCTTCGTCAACAACGCCGACTACCCCAACGGCTACGCCAATAGCGGCCTGGACCGGATCCTGGTCGGCAAGTCCGACAGCGGCACCGTCCGCTGGCGTGGCTACATTCGTTTCGACGAGATCCCGGCCGACCACCCGCTACGGGGAGCAACGGTCCAGAACGCCGACCTGGTCCTCTGGAACCACCTGTCCAGCGACTGTGGCCAGTTCGTCGGATCCGGCATCACTGCCTA
The DNA here is from genome assembly GCF_035920485.1 of Nonomuraea glycinis. GTDB lineage: Bacteria > Actinomycetota > Actinomycetes > Streptosporangiales > Streptosporangiaceae > Nonomuraea > Nonomuraea glycinis. The sequence goes on along the minus strand of NZ_CP109166.1, from coordinate 1,713,355 downwards.
CCAGGTGACGGAACGATGGGACGTCTCCACCCTGACATGGGGATCCCAGCCACGCGTCACCACCACCGGAGCAGAAACCGAATACGGCGGCTACGCCAGCGAAAACTGCACCAGCTCCATGAACCACCCATGGGACCTCACCCATTCCGTGGACGACATCGTCCAAGCATGGGCGGACGGCGAGCCCAACTACGGGTTCCAACTCACCGCCGGCAACGAGTCAGACCTCAGGAACTGGCGACGCTACCGGACCAACGAGGCAGGCGGCTGCAACACGCCACCGCGGCAAGACTGCCTGGGCACCCTCCACCCACCCATCCTCACCGTGGACTTCGAACAACCAGACCCCAGCATCTTCCTAGCCTCGTGGACATACACGGACGAAGAGAAGGTCGACACTTACGAGGAGGCAGTGGCAGCAGCCAACGACCCAGCACGGGTTCGGGCTTTCTCCTCGATCACCACTGAACCGCCTCTCAGCTGGGAGGAGGCTCACGAACAAAAGGTCAGCTCGACTGAATCGCTGAACGTAACTGCCAGTGAGCTTCTGGATGGACCCCAGCCGGAGGAGCCTCCACCATCGACACCTGATCCAGGAACGGATACGACAGCACCAGAGGTGGCTGCTGTTTCCCCCGATCTTGCAGCAACCGACGTGCCAGTCAGCACACAGGTGACCGCGACATTCAGCGAGGCCGTGACCAACGCGCAACTTTCATTAGCGGATCACATTACTGGAGAACAAGTTGCCGGCAGCACGGCAATGTCCGCCGACAGTAAGACGCTGACCTTCACTCTTTCTCAGCCTTTGACGAAGACCTACTACGCGGCCCAAGTCAATGGCGCCAAGGATGCCGCAGGAAATGTGATGGAGGCCCCATATATTTGGCGTTTTTCCACCACTGTGGAGGTTCCGGAGCCGACTCCTACTCCTACTCCAACACCTGTACCGGGACTAGTGGCGGCCTACGGCATGAATGAGGGTTCGGGCGTGAGCGTGGCCGACTCTTCGGGGCAGAACAACGCCGGTACCGGGAGAAGCACCAGTTGGGCGGACGGCAAGTACGGCAAGGCGCTGTCGTTCAACGGCTCATCAAGCTGGGTGACCGTCCAGGATGCCGCGTCGTTGCGCTTGACGACCGGGATGACGGTCTCGGCCTGGGTGAACCCGGCCACGGTGGCTGACTGGCGTAGCTTGGTCACCAAGGAGCTGGCGGTCGAAGGGGCTTCCTACAGCCTGTATGCGGCCAACGGAGGCGCGGTCCCGTCCGGCTGGGTGCAACCCGATCCGGTGGAATTCTCAGCCGTCGAGGGCATGACGCCGTTGCCGGTGGGCACGTGGAGCCACCTGGCGCTCACCTATGACGGCGCCGCCCTGCGGTTGCTCGTCAACGGCGTGCAGGTCGGCGAGACGGCCATGAGCGACAGCCTTTACGACGACGGCAGCCCGCTGCGGATCGGCGGCAACAAGTTCTGGGGCGAGTACTTCAACGGCCTGATCGACGAGGTGCGCATCTACAACCGCGCCCTGACCACGGCGCAGATCCAGGCCGACATGAACACCCCCGTCGGCTCCACCACCCCGGGACCCGACCCCACCCCGGACCCCGACCCCACCCCGGACCCCACACCGAATCCGGTGCCGGGACTGGTGGCCGCCTACGGCATGGAAGAGGGCACGGGCACCACCGTCGGAGACTCCTCCGGGCAGAACAACACCGGAGCGGCCACCGACACCACCTGGACGACCGGCAAGCACGGCAAAGCCCTGTCGTTCAACGGTGACTCCAGCTGGGTCACCGTCCCGCACGCTCCCTCACTGCGCCTGACCACCACCCTGACACTCTCGGCGTGGGTACGGCCCTCAACGAGGGACGCTCTCTGGCACCCCGTACTCATGAAGGAGAACGACGGAGACGGATCCTACGGCCTGTACTCCTCCATCGGGGAAGGCCCAGCGGGTTGGTTGCAGACCGCCGACGATGAAGGCGGGCCCGCATACTGGGACCCGCTGCCGTCGAATCAGTGGAGCCATCTAGCGCTCACCTACGACGGCAGCAACGCAACCCTGTACGTCAATGGCACCGAGATCGGTCAGGAGCCGCTCACCGGCGAACTCGTTGACGACGGCGGTGACCTGCGCATCGGCGGCAACAGCCGCTGGAGCGAGTACTTCAACGGCCGGATCGACGAGGTACGCATCTACAACGTCGTCCAGACCGCGGCCCAGATCCAGGCCGACATGAACACCCCCATCGGCACAGCGACAACCGCTGCGGCGGCGCAGAGGCCGCAGCAGAGCTCCGCTCTCCGAATTCAGAAGCTCGTGATCGACAACAGTCGCAGCGTGGACGGCACCACCGTCACCTCCGACCTCACCCCGAACTTGACCGCCTGGCTGCCTGGCAGGCGCGATGGCGAGGCGAAGGTGGAGATAGAAATCGCCCGTACGCCCGCCAAGACGGCCAAGACGGCCAAGGTAACCACGGACAAGCGGCTGATCTGGTCAGGCCAGGCCACCGCCAAACCTGGTGTTTCCAAGGTGACACTACAGGTCCCCAAGGGTCGACTGCGGGGCAGCGAGAATGTGAAATGGCGAGCCCGGCTGATCACAGGGTCGCAGCCTGGCCCATGGGCCAACTGGCAATCCCTGCAGGTCAGTGTTGCTTCCTCTACAGCGTCGGAGCCTGCGCCTGCACGGGAGTTCGCTACAACCGCCACACTGGAGCCTCCGCCCGCGGTCAACGAACATCCGCGGATGAAGCCGACAGACTGCGAGGCACATCGCGGCGAAGCAAAGAAAGCCAGCGGCTGGGCAATGAACCGCTATTCGTGGTGCAGCATAGGAGAAATTGACCTTACCGAGGCAACTCGTAGAGGCACCACAACTCACTTCGCGATGGAAGTGATGACTATCGCGTACACCTTTAGTGGCACCGGCAGCATCGAAATGTATCCTGACGCAACTAGTCGCGATATTTTCATCGACAATTACGTCAAGGTTACTGACGATGCTTCGCCGTCGGTGCTGATGGGCAAGTTCAAACTCGGCGTTATGCCAACCGACGTCCAATGTATTCATGTCGTCGAATGGGATGGAAAAAAGCATGAAAACAATGTGGTAAAACGACTGGGGGGGTGGGCGACCGGAGATAGCTTCAGGGGATACATAGAATGCCCGCCAGAAAAGGCAAGTCCGACGCGGGTGGTTACGTGGAATGAATCCACCCAGCATGAGGAAACCATCGCCAACACTGAGAAAGTCACGCTTGGCCGATTCAAAGTGTACGGCCAGTTCGAAGATCTGCCGTTTGCCCTGCCGGGGCTCTCTGCCTACGTGGGTAACACCGGAGACTTCGATACGGAGACATGGGCTCAGTGCGACAACGCCAAGTATCTCTACGATGAAACAGGTGGCTGTGTATTCGGCGCCGTGGTTTCTTCGTTGGAGCACGAACTCGGGAAAGACTACGATGAAGCTTATAAGCACTTCTGGACCGCGTGCTATGCGCCAAATGATACATACCCGCCACTGTTCCAACCAGCCGGTGCAAGCTATCCGGCAGTCAAGGATAAGTCGATCCCAGGCTGTCTCGACCCGAACAAGAACATAAAATACAACCTTTTACATCGCATCCCAACAAAAGAGGGTAACAATAATCGCAGCACTATGACTACCCCTGCATGTAACCATCTCTGGGGAGCCGGCACCACCGGTGGCAGCAGCGGGATGGAGTGCGACGAATTCCCATTCGCGAAGACCTGGGAGAGGTGGAACCCGAAATATCCGGGAGCTATCGTAACCAGCGCAGGTTACTCGCTTTGTCCTATACCCTCGGGCGATAACGGCAAGGCAGGGGCGCTTCTCAGTAAATTTTACGGCCACGAGCGAATCCTCGTCGGTGATCCCTACTTCGTCAGGTTCAAAACCAAGCTTACCGAATCAGGGAAATGTAAGGCACCTCTTCCTGGTCGCAACTGGTAGGCAGTAGAATACCTTCGAAAGAATCGCAAGGGGGGTGTGGCTTAGAGGCTGCACCCCCTCGCTCTTTGGCACCATACATGAAGACCTAGAAAGGGCTCTGCTAATGCATGCCGACGCGGCAATAAGACACTATCTTAACCTGCTTGATGGGACCTCGATGGAAGAAAGCATCGCGTGGACCGTGATAATTAGTGATGAAAAGCCACTTGATATTAGCGAGATCGCAACTGCTCTGTCGGGGGGTGCTCCTCCTGAAATGTTGGAAAAGTCGCCAAGGATGGCCTATGATCACTTCCGAAATATAAATCTAGTCGTCCCCGTAAAGTCTGAAACTCGCATCAATCTTATCGAATTAGGTCCTGTCCACACCAATTATACTGAATTCAACCGGTGGATGAGTGCGGGGCGTCGCATCTGGTCGGCTTCATGGCACACCGCAGGAGGAGAGAGGCTGACGTGCGTCGAGAATGATGAAATTATCTTCGGGTTAAGTGAAGCGTTCGATGTCGACCGACCTTTCGGTGCGAATGTTGCCGCCGCACAACGCGAGCTAGACATCATGCGCCAATCCAGCCTCTCCGACAGGCAGGCTGCAGCGTTATCGATCATGGAGCTGCATGGCAGATTTCGACTAGAACAAGGCTGGTTGGACTCTCTACAAACGATAATCGCCGTTGATCAACCGATACCGCCCGGTGCCACTCCACCCAGCGCCTTCGCCTCAGCTGAACCGGACCTCGCAGCACATCTCCGAGACGCCGTCCCCACCGCCCGGCGATCGTTCTTCATCCACCTGATCGAACGACTCGCTAACAGCTATGACTTGCGAATTCCAGAAGTGACAACCATTTTCGACCATATCCGTGTAGGGAGTCATCCCACGTCTCGTGAATGGAACAATCTTGCTGTTGAGACGATGCACCTTTCGCAAGGTCATTGGTATGCAAACGCGGCCAACGCCACACCTGAATGGCTGCGCTGGCAGGCCGCGATCGCAATCAGGCACGCGTTGCGCTCCCTTGATAACGACCCGCAGAACTTCGAATCACTGCTGTCCGCACGAAATGCGCTTCACGACACATGGGAGAATCTCCGTGAGGAGATCCGAGCACTTCCTCGATGATCGCTAGTGCGACTCAGACTGGGAGATCAAACCTGCATGACCCGCCGACCCACCTGCGAATCCTGTACTCTGGGAAAAGATCCGCTGATTCCACTTCGATGTAGACGACGCCATATACGTCGCCACCGAGTCGAGAATGACGAGGCTCGGCTGGAGGACCGAGAGACCGCATCGCGCCCAGGACATGGACTGCTCGTGCTGCACGATCACGTACGAGCGGATCACGTCCGGCGGGACGTACGTGATCCGCTGTACGTACCAGGTCGAGCCTCGGAGGGAGACGTACGCCGGACCATGGGCTCACTGCGAGACGGAGCGCCTGTGGAAGCTGATCCTTACCGAGGAGGCGAGCTTATGGAGTGGCGGGCCGCGTAGGTCAGCGAGGAGTCATCCTCGATCTTTGGCGATCAAACTCGCATGTGCAAGCTCGACTTCCCCTAACGTAGGAATTGTGAGTGTTCCGCGCCCCGTCCAAGCATCCAGCGCGGCTGTACGTAAGAGCATGCAGTCGAACAAAGGGCGTGACACGAAACCCGAGCTGGCGCTGCGCAAGGCAGTCCACGCACAAGGGCTCCGCTATCGCGTCTCCACCCGCCCCTTGTCGGCCGTACGGCGTACCGCCGACATGGTCTTCACCAGAGGGAAGATCGCGGTTTTCTTGGACGGCTGCTTCTGGCATGGCTGCCCCGAGCACCACACCAAGTCGGCCACCAACGCTGACTACTGGGCGGAGAAGGTCAGACGGAACCGCGAACGCGACGCGGAGACCGACGCCTTGTTCGAGGCCGCCGGCTGGCTTGTCATACGCGTTTGGGAACACGAGGCGCCGCAGGAGGCTGCGACGAAGATCGTACATGAGGTCACCAAGCGCAGATCCTAAGAGATTGCCGATGCTTATGACCGTGTGACTGACCTGGCCGGATGCGGCCTTCGACTCCATCGGTTCGCCGAAGAGCCCGAGGTCAGCCGCACAACCGCTTCTACCTTGAAGTGGCCGCGGACAGATAGCGGTACAACTCGCCAGCGATTGCCGTGGCAAGGCCGACGGGGACGGCGTTGCCGATCTGGCGGGCGATCTGAACCTTGCTACCGACCCACTTGTACTTGGGCGGGAAGCCTTGCAGCAGGGCGGCTTCATAATGGGTGATCGGGCGATCTGCCTTGGGGTGAAGGTAGCGCCCCTTCTCTGGTTTGTAGAACTCGGTGCGGATCGTCACTGAGGGGCGGTCCGACCAGAGGCGGCCCATGACATCGCCCGCACCGCTCTGATGGTTGATCCAGTTCGGCGTGGACAGCTCTTCCGGTAGCGAGTGGCGGTTTCCACCCTCAGGGATCGCTTTGTAGCGCCGGAGCGAGTGTGGCGTCGGATTACGGCCGATGTGGAGGTCGGTGGTGAAGAAGGGGCCGGGCAGCGCCTTGCCGAGAAAGTCGCAGGTGCGGTTGGGAAGCTCGGTGGTCTCGGTCTCCAGGGCAGTATCGTTGAAGACAAGGCTGGACGGACGCCAATCGTCGAGGGATGTGAATAGCGCGTCCTCGTCGCCCTTCTTATCCGGCTTCCGGTGTGTCGGCTGAGGGTGCTCAAGCGGCTTGCCCGAAGGATGCGATGCGATGAGATCTCGGTGGGTGGCCAGGACGATCACACGCCTGCGGGTCTGGGGGACACCGTAGTCGGCTGCGTTGAGGAGCTTCGTCTCCAAGACATAGTCGCGCAGTTCGCCATCCCGGGTGGAAGCGGTGAGCAGTTCGAACTCACGAGACCGCAGAAACCGGTCCACGTTCTCGATGACGAATATCTTGGGCTGTAAGGCGAGGACCACCCGGACGTACTCCTTCCAGAGCTGGTTCCGGGGGTCGTTCGGGTCCTCCTTACCCAGTCCCGAGAAACCCTGGCACGGTGGGCCACCGAGGATCACGTCCACGGGCGAACCCACACTCTCAGGGTCCCACCCGGCAATGTCGCCAGCGTAAATGTGGTCGGTCCCACCGGCCTCCTCAGCGAAGTTCGCCGCATAGGTGGACGCCGCCGCGATGTCCAACTCCACCGCACCGACGGTGCGGAAAGCACCTGGCTTGAAGGCGTGGAATCCCTGGCTCAAACCCCCACATCCCGCGAAGAGGTCAACGATGTTCATGGGGCTGGTGGGGGCGGTCATGAGCGTCACCTTACCGAGGTCCACGGCTCAGCGCTGCCGCGATCCGGCGGCCCACAGCCTCCGCGAGCGGGGGCGGGAACGCCTGGGCGACCTGCTTGTAACGGGCCGTCTTGCGTCCGGTGACGATCCAGTCGTTCGGCAGGCCCTGCAACCTCATCACCTGCTCCACGGTCAACTTGGGCACTCCGTCCCGGCCGAGCTCAGGGTCGAGGACGAAGTCATCATCGGGGACGTCGTTGCCGAGGCTGTGGGCGTTCACGGCCAGTGCCATCCACAACTGCTTGGTCCGGGTAGGACCGAGATCGGCGCCGCCGTGGATTTTCGATCCGCCCACGATCGTGGGGGCGGCACGGTTAGCCAACGAGGCCCAGGCGTCCGCGAAGGGCCAGCCTCTGTCCGCCATCGAATCCCGCAGCACTTCCCCGACGGTCGCGCCCGCCTGGTGGGTCGGCGAGGGCCATGCGAAGCGGGTGAAGTCGTCGGGACGCATGGCGACCAGCAAACAGCTACGCCTGGTTTGCGGCACACCGAAATACTGGGCATCCAGGACGTTCCATTCCCAGGAATAATCGAGGTGTTTCAGTTCGGCCTCGACCTCCTCGCGGACTTGCACGAACTTCGGCGACAGCAGCGATGGCGTCGTCTCCAGGAGGATCGCGCGGGGCTGCAGCTCTATCGCGAGGTAGACCGCCGCGGTCAGCAGGTCTCGCTTGTCCTGGGTGCCTTCCTGCTTGCCGGCTATGGAGTAAGGAGTGGACGGAACGCCGCCCGACAAGAGATCGACGGTCCGGATCCGATGGTCGGCTCCGACGAAGTCCTTGAAGTCCATCTCCAGGACGTTCCAACCCGGCCGGTTGGCACGCAGCGTTCGACAGGCATGTGGATCGTTGTCGATCACGACCATTGGATCGAACCCCGCCCGTTCCAGGCCGAGCGCCTGTCCACCGACCCCGGCGCCGATCTCGAGGCTGATGAACCGTCCGCCCATTGGTGCGTCTCCTTGATCCAGGTCCACCGAGGATGTGATTCCGCTTGCGAGGCGAACGCCGTGTATCTAGTTGGATGTGGCGATCGGACTCTCAGTGAACAACTGCTTGAAGAGCGTGGCCAGGGTATCTACGGAGGTGGATCGCGCCCGGCCATCCGAAGGGCCGATCGGCAACGAGTCGTAAGGCACCAGCACACCCGACAACTCTTCGATCCAGTCGCGATAGGCGTCCCCGTCCCTGGGGTCGTCCGGCGCGCGCGCCTCGTAGGACAGCGTGCTGCCTGCCGTGTTCACCGCCTGGGCCAGCGCGTTGACCTGTCGCCCGGTTCGAATCACGTCGGTGGTGAGCAGCCGGATGATCGCCTGGGCCGTCGGCCTGTGGAGGATGACCTCGAGCCTCAGGACCGTGTTCAGCACATCCTGGTTTCCGCAGGCCACCGCGACCGGCTCATAGTCAGGGCCATCGCGGAACAGCTCAGCCGCCCACCACAACCGGGCGAATGCTTGTGAATAGAACGGCCCGGAGAACCGGGTGCGGGACACCGTCGGAGGATTTCCGCGACTCAGGTGCCGCCAGTAGACATAATCCGGTGCCAGCCGAACGGCCAAATAGTTCCAGATCCGGGAGTCCGACGCCTCTCGACGGGTCAATCGCAACGTCGAGTGCAGGACCGGAGCCAGCCAGGCGTCGGCCGAGGTCCGCTCAGCAGGGGTGAAGCGCTTCATCGCCTCGTCGAGAAGCTGTCGTACCGGCTCGGCCTCCCACGGGGCCGGCTCCGACATCTGGTCGATCGCGGTGAGCGGCAGCGGCTCGCTGTCTTCGAGCACGCCCGAGGTGAGGAACTTCGCGGCGGCTTCGTCAGGCAACAGCCTGAGCGTCGTGGTCACTCGTCCTCCGGTTCGGTCTTCTGCAGTGATCGAATGAAACCGCCCAGACTCCGAGGCATCCGCGCCTGTTTGGCCGCGGCGTGCAGCACCCGCGTCTGGATCCCGCCCACCCCCCGATTGACGATCTCCCGGAGCGCGTCATCCGGCGAATGATCAGGGAAGAGGTCGGGAAGCATACGGCGAAGCACCAGACCCCGCCAACCTTCCGGCCAGTCACGGCCGTCGACGTGGTGAGCAGCCTCGTTGAAAAGCGCGGTCCACATGTTCACCGCGATCTGCGCGGCCAATGCGTCCCGCATGGGCCGCTCCGCAGGCTTGGGGCTTTCGAGCGCGGCACGCAACCCGTCGAATCCGCTGTTCAGGTTGAGCATGGCCGCCTGATCGGTGGTGGTCACCGCCCAGGGGTCGCTCTTACACAAGGTCAGTTGCGGATCGTTGGCGAAATCGACCCAACGGGTCTGGATGGACTCTTGCTGTGTCGCCATCCGCGCCCGGAGATCCACGGTCCATGGCTGGGCGACGGTTGCGATCACTCGACCGGGCACGTCGTCCACCGTCGCCACGAGCTGACCGGAGACCCGGATCCGGGCGAAATGGTGATCACGATGGATCTCCACGTCACCGGACCACTCACCGGGCTGCCCCATCATGAGCTTCACCGCCGAATGCTCATTGGTACGCCGTTCCAATACCGTGGCCAGGAAGGCGAGACTGAACCACGGGCCGGCGTCCAGTTCGTGTCGCGGAGCGTTCACCTGGAGCTTGAGCCGTACGACATTCCAGTCCTCGCGATCGAGGAGGTGCAGCGCGACCGTACGGTCCGCTTGCGAGATCATCCCGTACGGCAATGCCACATCGTCGAGTCGAACCTCGTGCACGGTCATAGTGACCTCGCCGGCCAAAACCGGGTAAGGCATGATCTGCTTCATCGGCTGCCATCCCTGGCTTGAGCCAGATCAACCTCGGCGATCGCCATTCGACCGGCCACGGGATGGCTGGCCACATCGCTCACGCCGGTGAAGACCGCAGATCGCTTCCGGGCGACACAGAGCAGGACGTCGCCGCTCACCTCGCAGTTCGACTCGGCCAGAAGCTCGGCCCAGCGTGCTTCTGGCTTGGGACCGGAGCGGGTGACGAACCGGAGCAACGGACGGAGCGTCCATGGATCTTCCCGCTCTGGCAGCTTGATCTCGACCCTGATCCGCCATGCGCCGTCTTCGCCGACCTCGCCGGTCGCGCTCTTGACGGTCGGATAGCCTTTGGTGCGGGGCAATGGCGTGGGATCGAGACTAGTGAACTCTTCCAAGATGGAGGGGGTGCCGTCCCGCGCAACGGGCTCGGCGGGCTTCAAGGCGCCGCGAACCGTACCGAGGATCGTTCGCCGGAACTCCTTCAACCTGGTGGTGGCACCACGCGCATAGGTCGAGGTCAGATCCTCGGTGGGCTTCCAGTCGTTGTGCTCGGGCGGCTCGGCGGCCCGAAGAAATGCCTCGGCGGCCTCGTCGGCCAGCAGGTCCGCACCTGTCGCGATCCCGGCAAGTAACACGGCCTGGAACTGGGGCGATCCAAGGGGCATTCCGGTGACCGGCCGATCCAATACGGTCATCCTGGTGCCGCGCATGCCGACCAGGCGATTGGGCTTTTGGTCCCCCTCTGTCGCAGGCGTCACCAGCAGCACCGCTCGATGTTCGACCGCACCGGCGCCGGCCTCCGTCTTGCGCGGTGGCACGGTCAGCGGCACGGACAGTTCGACGACGTCATCGGCTTTGGTGAGCTGCGACACCGTGGTCCGATCAAGAAATGCCCGTACGGCGCGAGCACGCACAGGCTCGTAGCGGTACGGGTCCACCCGTTCCTCTGCCACGACCACCTGGCCATCGCGGAACGCCTCCACCGAGGCCTCCAGCATGGGCGCCTGTCCGTGGCCGGCGACCATGGACGCCCAGAAGTCCGAAGCCAGGCCATGGACGAGAACCGTGTGCATATCTTCGAGCGTGGTCGCCTCTCCGGAGGGATCGTGCGCGCCGACGATCAGAAAGCTCGTACCTGGGTCGACGCTGCCCCGGGTGAGATACAGCTCTTCGACCGTGCGTTCACCGGCCCACCAGGACCGGGCGGCGGACTCTCGCACGGGGTCGCGGCTGCCGAGCCAGGCCGGTCCGGCGTACTGGACACCGTTCAGCTCGTGCCAGGGCAGGTCGATGCGACCGATCATGCGGTTCTCGCGCAGATCCTCGTAGGGCTCCGAAAGCGTGCTGTTCACGATGACCAGGCCGAAACGGCTGGCGCCCCAGATGGTGGCCTTGCCCAAGCCGAACGAGCCGCCTGCGGTGCCTTTCTTATGGCTGTCGAGCTGCCTGCGCACCACTGCGGCGAACCGCCCGTCGTCGTACTCCGGCCCGGTCAGGCCGTTGGCGTTGTAGTCGTTGATGCGCAACAGGAGCAGCTTGCCGGTCTCCCGGAGCTCGCGGAGCCCATCGGTCAGCATTCGGCCGACCTTCTGCTTGGGATCGCCGGCCGCCTCGATGTGAGGAACGAGGTCGTCCCAGCGGATGGCCTCCTGAAGTCGACGCAGGCGTTCGCCGGTGATCTCGTGCAGGGTGAAGCGTATTCGGATAGGGCGTGTCCGATCGCAGCGTTCGTCCAGGCTGTTCTGGGTCGCTTCCCTGGCGGTGATCGCCAAGGAAGAGTCGAAGGCGAAGGCGGCGGCATTCCCCAGCTCTCGGCCACCGTCAGAGTGGGCCAAGCGATGATGCCAGTCCACGTATCCGCTGGATTCGGGGGTCTGGTCCCGTGTGGCCGAGGAGCCGGCGGCCAGGTCGAGGATCTCCTCGATCGCGTGGACCTTGTCGATCCGCGGAGTCGCGCGCCCGGTGATCCAGGCCGAAACCGCGGCACGGGTCACGTCCAGGGCCCCGGCCAGATCCGATTGGCTCATGCCTTTGCGGCGCAACTGTCTGCCTAGCCAGGCTCCGAATGCCTCCGGGTCCCGGGTGATGCCGTCACCGTCCTGCGTCATCGCGGGGTCGCTCCAGGTAGGGCGGGGTTCGTTTGACGCCTCAGGCTAGCGTTTAACAACAGTTGACACCACCTGGCAGGCGTTGTCCCTATGGGTTGGCTCTGGTGTCCTGGGTGGGGAGGGCCGACTTGACCGCTTGTGCAACATTTCGTACGGCAAGACCGAAAATCTTGACCCTTGTGCGCAGGCCGCCTCTTATGCCAGCATTTCAAATCACCCCCAAGGGCGAGTTGGTGCGAGGGTCCCTCACAGAGGGCGAAGTGTATCCAAATCCGTCCAACTCGTCTTCATTTTCTTGACTGGCATCGAGCCGTATTTTAGTGTGCCCGAACAAGGGTTGCTTCAGTGTGCCGCCGACAGCTTATTCGGCATGCCGAATTGGTTTCATGTCCGTGCTCCACCCCCCGTCAATTGGCACTCCATCGTTGGGAGACCATTGCTGTGAGCAGCGAAGACCCCTCCGTTCTCGAAGTCATCCTCCAGCAGACCGCGCGCGTGCTTGAGACCTACAAAATCGACCCTGGCCTGGTCCAGGAACACGCTAATGGCGAGCGCCGTATCAAGGAAGGCGGCTACGGCGATCGTCAGATCTTTGAGCTCGTCCAGAACGGTGCTGACGAGCTGAGGAATGAGCCTGGCGGTGAAATCGCCGTGGTCCTCACGGGAACTCACTTGTACTGCGCGAACCAGGGAACGGCGATGACACCTGCGGGTGCCGACACCATCCTGCGTATGGGAGTTTCGCGCAAGCGAGGCGGCCAGATCGGTCGATTCGGGGTAGGTGTGAAGTCCGTCCTGAGCGTCACCGACGTCCCCGAATTCTTCAGCAGCGAGGATGACGGGAGCTTCGGATTTGACAGGGAGTGGGCTGAGCTGGAGATTCAGCGTGCCCAGCCCGCAGCCACCGAGACGCCCGTGCTACGCATCGCCCGTCCACTCGACCGAGATAGGGCTGCTGCCACTGATCCGATCCTCAAGGAACTGCTCTCCTGGGCGACGACGGTCGTGCGGCTGCCGTTGAAGCCCGCCTCCGTGCCGCGGTTGGTCAAGGACATCGATAAGTTTCCAGCGGAGTTTTCCCTGTTCTCCCCGCACGTTGGAACGGTCACCCTAGAGAAGCGGCTGTCCGGACAGGTTTCCAGGCGGCAAATTTTCCAGCAGGTCAATGGCGATCGCCGGACCCTTCAAGAGGTTCTGTCCATCGGGGGCACGGAAGAGCATGAGGAGACCGAGGAATGGCGGGTCTTCACACGCGTACACCGTCCCTCGTCGAAGGCTTTGGAGGAGGCTGGGGAGCTTCACGACCGCCCCGAGATTGACATCGCGTGGGCGGTCGCCGAAGTGGAAGGGCGCCGAACACGCGAGCGTGGCCAGTTCTGGGCCTACTTCCCGACGAACTACGGGACGACGCTCCGAGGCATCGTCAACGCTCCGTGGAAGACAAGCGAGGACCGGCAGAACCTGTACGCGGGCAATCAGTTCAACGAAGAACTGATCGCCGAGGTGGCTGACCTGGTGGTCTCAGCCTTCCCGTTGCTGGCCCGCCCTGACGACCCTGGGGCGTACCTGGACTTCGTCCCGGCCCGCGGTGCTGAGGAACCGCAGTGGGCGGCCAAGGCGCTTGTGGCAAAAATTTGGGAGATCGCCGCCAACAGGCCCGTTTTCCCGAATCAGAACGGAAGGTTCGGCACTCCGGCCGACGTGCGCCTGCACCCGGATAACCTGCGACCGGAATGGCTTCAGTGGTGGGGTGAACACGTCGGACGGCCGGCGAATTGGATGCACCACTCCGTAGAGGCGGTTAAAAACAGGCACCGCCGTGACAGCGCCAATCGGATCCTGGCTCACACCACGACTCCTGTCGCCACGGTCAAGGAGTGGCTGGAGGCACTCGTTTCCGATGGCTCTCCGGAGGCGTCGGCCCGGGCGGTGCTCATCGCCGCGGACATGAAGCTACAGATGCACCCGCAAGCGGAGGATGCTCTGCGGGCCAGGATGGTCCTTACCGAGAACCTCGGCATGGTCGCCCCCTCCACCCAGGTCTTTCGTCGATCTGCCGCCGATGGCCTCGCCGACAACACGCTCTACGTGGACGAACGCGTTTACGCGGGGGACGGGGTCATCGCTCGGGCGCTGGACTCACTCGGTATTCACGAGGCCGATCATGCTGGTCGATTCGCATCCGTGGTGGAGCGCGGTTTCCACGCCTATAGCGACCGTGACTGGGTCGCGTTCTGGGAACTGGCCCGGCTGGCAGGACCCGGTGGAGTTCGGGCCGCTTTCGACGGCCGCAGCATCAACACCGCGAAGGAACTCAAGGTCAGAACCCTCATGGGTGACTTCCGACGAATTAGGGACTCTTTGCTCCCCGGCCATGTGGTTCCAGACGACGGTTCCCGCGACAAGCAGATCGCGGTAGACATGAACTTCCACCGGGAGGACCGAGCGTTCCTCCCGGACCTCGGCCTCCTCACGGGCCCCATCGCCAAGGTTGACCCCGACGAGGAGGACTGGTTCGAGGCATACAAGGAGGCTTGCTGGAAGCAGTATGTGGCCAAGCTTCCGGCCAGCGAGCCTCGGCCAACTCTGGCCAAGATGCATTTCGAAGGGACCCATCCCGCGGGCCCGCTGCATCTTTTCACGTCACTCTCACCCGAGGGGCGTGCGGCCTTCCTCAAGGCCATCCCGTTGGGCGGGGCAGTGGGGAACTGGACCATGCAGGCTGGCAACAAGGGCGTGGCGAGTCGCAAGTCGATCGCATCACCTATTCGATGGCTCGCGCGCAAGTATGGCCATCTGCAGACCTCACGGGGACTCCGAGCGGTCGCGCGGTGCGTCGGTCCAGAGCTGAGCGCCCATAAGGACGTTCTTCCGGTTGCTGAGGTGTCCCCCAGCGTTGCCGCGATGTTGGCCCTGCCGCAGACACTGGATGAGCTGCGGACTTCAGTGTGGGAGGAACTGGTCGAGGAGACATCCTCGTCGACCAGCGACACTTTCCCCGGCCAGGTCTACGCGCTGATGTTCGAGGTCGCCGCGGACTTCCCCGAGGGTGCCATGACGCGGTGTCGGGTCGGCGACGAGTGGCGGAGCGACGTCGAGGACAAGGACATCGCGGTGACCGCCGTCCGTTCCGAGTACGACGCCCTCATACGTGAGAGGGTGCCTGCCCTGCTGGTCCCGACCGAGTCGCTCGCGGAGACGATGCGGGACGCGTGGAACATGCTCGCGCCCTCGGACGCGATCCAGAAAGAGATCAGGGCGGCCGGCCAGTCGGAGGCCATCCTTCTCCTGGAGGAGTTCCCGTATCTGAAGACCATTCGCCGGTCACAAGTGGAGGGGTGGTCCACTGTTCGGTGTAACGAACTTGAGGAGATCATCCGAACTCCTAATGGTATGCGGACTCACTCGATCCCGGCGGCCGTGCTGCAGGAGGAACACAAGGTCCTCGTCAGGAAGCCGGCTGATGATCTGCAGGTGCTCAACGCGGTGGACCGAGTTCTGAAGCTCTCTCTCGGCCCGGCGAACTGCAAGAGCGTTCTCGATCGACGTGAACAGGAACGCAACAACGAGCGCATCCAGCAGATTCGCCAGACCGAGAGTCTCGCCGAGAAGCTGCTGCAGCTCGTGGGCGCGGAAGCTCTGATGAAGGGTCTGCCGGAGGGGCTGCTGGAGAGCGACCAGGCCGCGAAGGGAACGATTCACGGCGAGCGGCGCACCGCCGAGCTGGCGCACAACGCCTATGGGACGGAGGTTCTGCGGATCTACCGAAAGGACATCGAGATCAAGTTCCCCCAGCACTCTGGGAGCTTCCGCGGCGACGCCACGTCAATGCGCATCGTCAACGACCTCGGATTCCCCGGCGATTATGCGGGGACCAAGGGCGAAACCCTGCCGCCATTGGAGAAGGTGTCCGGGCCCACCCTCTTCCCGCGTCTCCACGACTATCAGGAGAGGTTGGCGCGGAAGGCGGTCGAGCTGCTGACCAAGTACGACGCGCCACGCGCCATGCTGTGTCTGCCCACCGGCGCCGGCAAGACCCGGGTGGCCGCCGAAGCCGTCATTCGTGTGATCAAGGAACGCGGGCTGGGTGGCCGCCCGGTGCTCTGGATCGCCCAGAGCGAGGAACTCTGTGAGCAGGCGGTCCAGAGCTGGTCTTTCGTCTGGTCCAAGGTGGGGCCCGATGAGCAACTCATCATCAATCGGCTCTGGTCCGGGCGCGAAGCCGCATCCAGCAAGGACACGGCTCAGCTGGTCGTCGCCACGGACGCCAAACTCGAGGCATGCCTGGACTCGCCCGAATACGCCTGGCTCCGCGACCCCGCCCTCGTGATCGTTGACGAGGCGCACACGTCCATCACGCCGCGGTATACCCGCATCCTCACGTCCATGGGCTTGACCTTCAGGGAAACCTCTCGACCCCTCCTCGGCCTGACAGCCACCCCGTACCGCGGTTTCAACGAGACCGAGACGAAGCGCCTGGCCGACCGCTTCGGGCAGAACCGCCTTGATGACGGCATCTTCGAGAGCGGAGACCCCTACGCGGAGCTCCAGGAACTGGGCGTGCTGGCGCAGGTGGATCATCGGCAGCTTGAGGGCATGACACTCACCCTCACCGAGGAGGACCTCAGGCAGGCGACCGCTTTCGAGGGCGCGAGACTGCCCTCGTCCGTGGAGGAGAAACTGGGGCGTGACATCGAGCGCAACCAGATGCTCATCCGAGAGATCGAGGCGTTGCCCGAGACCAGCCCGGTCCTGCTCTTCGCTACTTCCGTCAACCACGCCAAGCTCATCGCCGCCCAGCTCAACGACCGAGGCATCAAGTCCGCGGCGATCGACTCCGGCACCCCGGACTCCGAACGGCGCACGCTGATCGAAAAGTTCCGGCGCAAGCAGATCCGAGTGCTCACCAACTACGGCGTACTCGCCCAAGGCTTCGACGCTCCGGCCACCGAGGTGGTCATCGTGACCCGACCCACCTACAGCCCGAACGTCTACCAGCAGATGATCGGCCGTGGTCTCCGGGGCCTGAAGAACGGCGGTAAGGAGACCTGTCTGATCCTCGACGTGGCCGACAACATCATCAACTACGACCGCCAGCTGGCATTCACTCAGTTCGAGTACCTCTGGAGCAGCAAGTGAGCGACGCCTACAGCGGCACTCCTGCGCTCACGGCCGAGCAGCGGGCTGTCGTCGAGCAGCCCGCTGATGCTCTGATCCTGGTGACCGCCCAGGCGGGTGCGGGCAAGACCCACACCCTCGTCCGTCGGCTCGACCGGCTGGTAGCCGAAGAAGACCTGAGCGCCGGGGAGATCTTGGTGCTCACCTTCTCCCGTGCCGCCGTCCGCGAGCTCAGGAACCGCCTTTCTCAGTACGGCGAAGCCGCCCGGCATGTGCAGGTCCAGACCTTCGACTCATGGGCGTTCAACCTGCTCGCGCGCGTCGACGCTCAGGGGGACTGGGCCGGCAGGTCCTTCGACGCCCGCATCGAGGGCGCGCAGAAGGCACTGGACGAGGGCCTCGCCGACGAACTGTACGAGCACGATCTTCGTCATGTGGTGATCGATGAGGTCCAGGACCTGGTCGGAGCGCGGCGGGAGCTGGTGGAGGCCCTGCTCGACCGGTTCGACTGCGGATTCACGGTGGTGGGTGACGCGGCTCAGTCGATCTACGGCTTTACGGTCAAGAACCACGCGGAGCGCAAGGCAGAGACCAACCGATTCTTCGAATGGCTCCGTGTCACCTTCGGAGAAGAACTGACCGAGTTGAGTCTCAGCCGGAACTTCCGGGCCAGAACCGACGATGCCAAGGTCGCGCTCGAATTCGGGCCGCGGCTCCGGGCGCTCTCGGAGTCCGGCAACGAGGACGGCGAAGCACACTTCAACCAGCTCCGCAGCGTCCTGACCGGTGTGATGAACTTCGGTGCGTTCGATGAACTCGCGGCCGACGCTCTCACCCGTTACGACGGCACCACCGCGATCCTCTGTCGGACCAATGGCCAGGCGCTGGTGGTCGCCGAGCGGTTGCACGCGATCGGTGTCCCGCATCGACTCCAGCGTCGGGCACGTGATCGTGCTGTTCCGACGTGGCTCGCCCTCCTCTTAGCCCGCTGTGATGCTTCGTCGGTCAACCGGGAAAAGTTCGACGAGTGGGCCAATGACCTGCCGCTGCCGGAAGGCATTGCGGTCGATCTTCTGTGGCGGCTTCTGCAGCGGACCAATTCGAGCCGTGGCTCGGACCGCCTTTTGGACCTGGCCCAGCTCCGCTCGGCGCTGGCTGCCGGACGATTGCCGGATGAGCTGACCGCCCAGCCGCCCACACGCTTGGTGGTCTCCTCATTCCACCGTGCCAAGGGACTGGAGTTCGACCGAGTACTCGTCGTGGATCCCGGGCTGTTGCAGACAATCGTCACTAAAAAGGGCAAGACCATCGAAAGGGACATGGCTGAGGAGGTTCGGCTTCTCTACGTGGCCATGACAAGGCCCCGGGATGAGCTCTATCGGCTCTCTCCCATGGACATGCACAACATCCGGACCAACGATGGCACGAATCGGTGGGCGCGCTACTTCTACCAGCACTGGAGGCGCGACGGTTTGGAACTGCAGGGGGAGGACGTTCTCGCCGAATATCCCGCCGGTACGGTCGACTTCGATGCCGATCCCGCGGATCTGCAGCATTACCTGGCGACGACCGTACAGCCTGGCGACGCTGTCGAGCTGGAACGTCTCTATCCGGACCCGATCGGACTACTGGAGAGCCCGCCATATCTCATCAAACACCGGGGGCGGTTGATCGGCACGGCGTCCGAGATGTTCCGGGCCGATCTCTACAGGTTCCTCAAACTGGGCGGAAGCTATGTCCCTCACACCTTCCCAGCTGCGATCTCTGGGGTCCGTATCGACACTGTGGAGACCGTGGCCGGCAACGAAGCCGCCGGTATCCGCGCCGGGCTCAATCAACACGGCGTTTGGCTCGCACCGCGTCTGACCGGCCTGTCCACCTTCACCTGGGACAAGAAGGAACTCGATGTCGAAGCACAGTGAGCACTACGCATTCCGCGGCGATCTCGTTGAGCGTCTCCGCCTCGACATGATCGGCCCGGTGGGTGGGGCGGACGAGATCCTCACGGACTCCCCGGTCACGACGTATGCCGCCGGTGTTCTCTTTCCCCGGCGTCGCGACGGTGCCGAGGTGATCGAGGAGGTCCAGGAACGTGACATCGACCTCGGCTCGGAGACGCGTGTCAAGGACGACCCACCCGACACCGGTGTCTCCTTGGCGAACGACCAGGCACCCTCGTCCATGGGTCTGACTTTCGGGGTTGATCCGAAGATCTCTTCGACCATCACGGTGATGGTGACGGCCGCCGTCTATGAACCCATCGACAGCACCGGCCGGCCGGTAAAGGCCCAGCGTGCCGAGCGCCGTGCCACCGAAGAGCAGGAACTGCGGTGGCGGCGACGGAAGCTGGAGCTCGCGCCGTTCACGGTGGATGTGCGGACTGCCGATCAGCACAAGGAACGCCTCGCACCAGGCGTCGAATTGCGCGTGCGGGTGCGGCGACCGAAGAACGGCGCGGTTTCCATCACGGTCGCGCTGCTCAATGAGAACGAAGTCGAGAGGTTCGGCATCCGGGACGCTTACTGCCTCTTCCAGCCGAAGATCCATGTTGCCGGCGAGGATGGCACGACGCCCTTCGTGGAGCGGCCTGTCCCGGTCGGTGCAGACGAAGCGGAGATCAAGACGAACCGGCTGCTCTACCGATACGCACCGAACTTCGCCGCCGGGCACGGGTGTGCGGCCGACTGGGACTGGACACCACCCGCGCCGCGTGACGAAGCACTGCTCAAGGGCGCTCCGGCCGCGGTCGCCGCGATCTGGAGTGAATTCGTCCCAAGCAAGGAAGTACTGCTCACCGACTCCAACCCGGAGATCGATGACTCCACGCTCCGCATGATCGACCTGGCGCGCAAGTCCGACGAAGAAATCTTGGCCGGGCTCCGGGATCTGGTGAGTGGCTATCGAGCCTGGATCGCGGAGAGGGCCGAAGAGTCGAGGCTGCTCGGAAACACCGACTTCGCCGAGACGGCCAGGGATCAGATCCGGCAGTGTGAACTGGCTTGTGATCGGATGGATTCAGGTATCGAGACGCTTCGCGGTGAGCCCTTGGTGATGACCGCATTCCGGTACGCCAACGAGTCCATGGCCGTCCAGCGGGCTCGGACAAGCTGGATCAAGGGACACAAGCAGGGCAAGCCCAATGTAGAGATGGGCAAGTGGCGCCCGTTCCAGATCGCCTTCCTGCTGCTCTGTTTGGATGGGGTCGTCGATCCCGAGCACGATGACCGGAGAGTCGCTGACCTCCTGTGGTTCCCCACCGGTGGTGGCAAGACCGAGGCATACCTGGGCATCATCGCGTTCACCGTCTTCCTGCGTCGACTGCGCAAGGGCGAGACAGGTGGCGGAGTCACCGCGATCATGCGATACACCCTTCGTCTGCTCACCCTCCAGCAGTTCGAGCGCGCGGCGACACTGATCTGCGCGATGGAGATCATCCGGGATCAGAGGCCCAAGGAACTCGGCGAGGAGTCGATCTCCATCGGCATGTGGGTGGGCGCCGCGGCCACGCCCAACAAACTCAAGGACGCCGCCACCAGTCTGAAGAAGCTGCGGGACGGCAGTGAGCTCCACACGGAGAACCCGGTCCAGCTCCGCTTCTGCCCCTGGTGCGGCACCGCCATGGGACCCGACGAGTACGAGGTGGACGTCGCCAGTTCCAGGATGCGCATCTTCTGCGCCGACCAAGGCTGCGAATTCCACCATGAGCTTCCCGTACACGTGGTGGATCAGGTGATCTACGCGGTCCGCCCCACACTGATCATCGCAACCGTGGACAAGTTCGCGCAGATCGCCTGGCGTCCCGAGGTCGCCGCGCTCTTCAACCGAGATCGAGAAGACGGTACGGCTCCACCCGAGCTGATCGTCCAGGACGAACTCCACCTGATCTCGGGCCCGCTCGGCAGTCTCACCGGACTGTACGAGACCGCGATCGACGTTGCCGCGGAGCACCCGAAGGTGATCGCCTCAACCGCGACCATCCGCCGGGCCAAGGACCAAGGGAAGCGGCTGTTCAACCGGGAGGTCGCGCAGTTCCCGCCCGCCGGCCTGGACGCCCGTGACTCCTGGTTCGCGGTGGAGACCCCGGCCAAGGACAAGGCGTCGCGCCGCTACGTTGGGTTGCTCGCACCCAACACCAGCCAGGCGACCCTACTGGTCCGCTCGTACGCGGCTCTACTGCACCATGCGGCCCGCATTGACGGCCCCGACTCCATCCGGGACGCGTACTGGACTCTTGTGGGTTACTTCAACAGCCTCCGGCTCCTCGCCGCCGCGGAACTCCAGGTCTCGGACGACGTCCAGGATCGGCTCAAGCTCCTCGCGGAGCGACACGGCACCGAATTGCGGCGGGCCGATCGGCCCACCGAGCTGACCAGTCGCGTGAAATCCAGTGATATCCCGAAGCGGCTCAAGGATCTGGAGCGCATGCTGCCGGACGAGAGCGTCTTCGACACGGTCCTCGCCACGAACATGATCTCCGTAGGCGTGGACGTGGACCGGCTCGGACTGATGGCCATCATGGGTCAACCACAGACCACGGCCGAATACATCCAGTCGAGCAGCCGCGTCGGTCGTCAGCATCCCGGCTTGGTCGTCATGCTCTACAACGCCAACCGGTCTCGGGACCGCTCGCATTACGAGAGCTTCGTGCCCTATCACTCGGCGCTCTATCGGCAGGTCGAATCGTCCAGCGTCACGCCCTTCTCGCCACGTGCCCGCGACCGGGCGCTCCATGCCGTCCTGGTGGGCATGGCCCGACTCATACGTCCCGAGCTCCGGCCCAACGGAGCGGCGGCTGCCGTCCGCAAGTACGAGAGCCGGATCGAGGAGTGGAAAGACCTCATCTTGATCCGAGCAAGGGGGACTCTGGAAAAAGACGGGGTTGTGGACGAAGAAGAACTGGCCGGTGTCGAAAAAGACCTCAACGATATCGTCGCCCGCTGGTTCAATCTGGCCGACGAGAATTCAAGGCTCGCCTATGAGGCCAAACCACGGTTCAAGCGAAGCGAGCAGCGAAATGCCGATGACGCCCTTCTCCGTACCTTCACCGATAACGATCTGACCAAGGCGTTCCCCACTCTGTGGAGCCTGCGTGATGTCGATGCCGAGTCCGACCTTTACCTGGAGCGATGAGAATGGCACTTCGTAGCGGACGTACTCGGCAGGCCGGCCAGAAAGGCGAGTCCGAAGTCACCCGTAAGCCGTTGGGCGCTGTGCGTCGAGCCCAGACCATCACGACGTACGGTGTCGGCTCGATGATTGCTATCGAGGATCAGTCGTACATCGTGAGTGGGCTGGACAGTTGGTTCGTCCGGCGATCAGATGTGATCTACGAGCCACGGCTTCAGCACTGGCTCCAAGTCGCCAAGTTCCAACTTCCTCCGGCGGATGAGCCGCCCTCTGGGGACGGGGTCAAGGTCCGGCTCTTCCCTGAAAAGTACTCGTGCGGCACCTGCAAGAAGCTCCAGGATTTCAAGAGGTTCGGGTCTCCCGCCGGTAAGAGTGTCTGTGGTGCGTGCGACAAGGCACTGACCCCGTCGCGATTCGTGATCGCGTGTGAGAACGGGCACCTGGACGACTTCCCTTACTTCGAATGGATCCACAAGAAGAGCGAGTCCACCAGCGAGACCAAACACGATCTCACACTGGAGAGCACGGGTCGGACGGCCTCGCTCCGTTCGGTCGTGATCAAATGTTCGTGCGGGGTGCGACCTGTATCGCTGGAGGGCGCTTTCGGCGGTGGCGCGATGTCCGAGCTGGGCATCAAGTGCAAGGGGCGCCGGCCGTGGCTCGGACGCGATGCCCAGGAACCGGGCTGCACCGCGGTGCCCCGGACACTGCAGCGAGGCGCATCGGCCGCCTGGTTCTCGATCACCCGGTCCGCGCTGTCGATTCCGCCGTGGTCAGAGACGCTCCAGCAGCGGCTTAACCCGCACTACGAGTTGATGGGCGTCCTGTTGGACAGTGATATGCCCGACTCGGTCATCCTGAACGCAATCGAGAAGACCGACATCATGGATGACGGCCGCTACACAGCGGAGGAAGTCCTCGCGGCCATTCGCCGGCGTCGAGAACTGGAAGCGAGCGGCCTTCCCGATTCCGACGAGACACTCCTGCTGGAGTCGGCCAACAAACTTCGGCGCGAGGAGTACAACCAGCTCTACGACGGCAGAGGCAGTGTCAACCGCGAGGAGGCATTCGAATGCGTACGGGCCCCCGGGGACGGGAGTGCCCTGCCTTACGGCATCAAGCGCTCCATGCTGGTGAAGCGACTACGTGAGGTGCGAGCGCTGGAGTCGTTCACCCGAGTCACCATGCCCGACCCGGTGGGTGGCGACACCCGTCGCGCCGCGATGGCTCGCGGCACTGTGGACTGGCTGCCCGCGATCGAGGTCAGCGGTGAAGGAGTCTTTCTCGCCCTCGATGAGCAGCTCGTGCAGGAATGGGAGCAGCGCGACGGGCCGGTGGAGCGCGCTCAGCAGATCTGGCGCAACCACACCATGGACTTGCGTGAGCATGCGGAGCGAGCCAAGAGCACGAAGCCTCTCGGTGACATCAAATCCCCTGTGACCGTGCGATACATCCTTCTTCATACCCTCGCGCACATCCTGATCAACGAATGGAGTCTGGACTGCGGCTACCCGGCTGCGGCGTTGCGCGAACGGCTGTACGTGGACCAGGACATGGCCGGGCTGCTCATCTACACCGCGACCAGCGACTCGGCCGGCTCCCTCGGCGGGGTGGTGGCCCAGGGCGAGCATCGCAAACTCTACGAGACCCTGGAGGCGGCTCTGAGTCGTACGGAGTGGTGCTCGCAAGACCCGCCGTGCATGGAGTCCGAGGCCAGCGGTATCGCCAGCCTCAATCTGGCCGCCTGCTACGCCTGTGTTCTCCTGCCAGAGACCAGCTGCGAGACCAACAACGTCTTCCTGGACCGCGCCATGCTGATCGGTACCCCGGAAGATCCAGCGACCGGCTTCTTCTACAAGGGTGACTGAGTAACGTGCTCTTCCGGCTCGATCATGCGTCGGGCCGGAAGCCGAACATGAGGAGGGGCGCGGTGCCACGTCTGCGTATCCACCAGGACTTCCTACAGGACCTCATCCGCCTGGAGCGCCCCATCCAGCAGAAGGTCGTCGACACGATCGCCAAGTTCGAGCAGACGGCGCATGCCGGAGCTCACTTGGAGAAGCTCAACGACATCCGCGATGAACGGTTCAAAAGTATCCGGATCGGTCGTAAATACCGTGGGATCGTTCTTGCCCCGAAATCTGGGGACGACTTCACGTTGCTACGTGTGGACACGCACGACGAGGCATATGAGTGGGTACGTCACCGCCGCGTCTCGGTGAACATGGCCGTTGGCCATGTGGAGATCCGTGATGACGCGATCATTGACGACACGATCGAGGGGCTGACGGGTGACCCAGACGAGTCCGTACGTCCGCTCTACGACCACATCTCCGATGCTGACCTAATACGGCTGGGTATCGATCACCAGATGCTCAGGTTCGCGCGGATGCTCACCGACGTGGCCATGCTGGAGGCGTTGGACGGCAAACTGCCGCAGATTCAGTACGACGTGCTCTTCGGGCTGGCGGCCGGTATGTCGCCGGAGGACGTCTGGAACGACGTGGTCGGAAGTGCCGTGCGGGAGAAGATCGATCCGGAGGACCTCGTCGCCGCCGCCCAGCGGATGCCGCACAAGGTGGCGCTGGTGGAAGGACCGGACGAGCTGATGGAGTTGTTCGCCAAGCCCTTCGCCAGATGGCGGGTCTACCTGCATCCGCTACAGCGAGAGGCGGCTTTCCGGTCGTACACGGGCGCGGCACAGGTGACCGGTGGTCCAGGCACCGGCAAGACCGTGGTCGCGCTCCACCGCGCCCGCCACCTGGCCCGGAAGGGCGGGCGAGTGCTCCTGACCACCTTCACCGCGACCCTGGCCCGCTCGCTGGCCGAATCGCTGCGGCTGCTGGAGAACGACGACGAGATCCTGTCCCGTATCGACGTGTTGACCGTTGATCAAGTTGCGCGGCGGACGGTGAACGAGCACGTCGGAAAGTTCGCGCTCCTCCGCGACGACGAGGAGAAGGAGATCTGGAGGAGGATCGTCCGGCATCGCAGTCTGGACTTCACCGAGAAATTCCTCCGCGAGGAGTGGCGGCAGGTGGTTCTCGCACAGGGGATCACTTCCTCCGACGGCTATCTGCACGCACGTCGGACGGGGCGCGGCCGGCGACTCGGTCCCCTGCAGCGCGCACAGATCTGGCGGGCCATCGCCGCGTTCGAGCAGGAGCTGACCGACCACAACTACCGAACCTTCGAGACGATCTGCGTCGAGGCGACGCGGGTACTCAGTGGGCTGGACACGCGAACGTACGACCACGTGATCGTGGACGAGGCGCAGGACCTTCACCCGGTACGTTGGCGAGTGCTCCGAGCTGCGGTCCCCGAAGGTCCGAACGCTCTGTTCATCGCCAGCGACACTCATCAGCGGATCTACGACAACCGCGTTTCCCTTAACTCACTCGGCATTCAGGTCGCCGGCCGATCCACCAGACTGAGGATCAACTACCGGACCACCGAGGAGATTCTCGCGTGGAACTGCGCCATGCTCGCCGGCGAAAAGTTCGATGGGCTCGATGGGCAGCGAGCGAGCCTGACCGCCTGTCGCTCCGAGGTTCATGGTGACAAGCCCGAGCTGTACGGCGCATCGACCAAGAACGCTGAGCTGGCGTACCTGGTCGACATCGTGCGCAGTTGGCTCGATGTCGGAGTGCAGCCAGAAGAGATTGGAATCGCAGCCCGCTCCGAAACGCTCGGACAGTCAGCTGCGGAGGCCTTGACCCGCGCCGGCGCCGCCGCGTGCTATCTCTCGCGTGATCGTGACGGTGTGGACGGCCAGGTCCGGGTCACGACCATGCATCGGATGAAGGGCCTGGAGTTCCGGTGCGTCGCGGTGATCGGTGTGGGTGCCCATCAGTTACCAGCGGCGAATGCGGTCACACCTTTGGAAGAGGACGAGACAACGCATCGGAACGATCTTCAGCGGGAACGCTGCCTGCTTTTCGTGGCCGGTACCCGCGCTCGCGAACGCCTTCACATCTCCTGGCACGGTGAGCCGAGCTCGTTCCTCAACCTCTCCAGTGGCTGACGATCGCCGCGATCTCCTCATCGGAGATCGTGGCGAGTCTGACCTCGTGCGGCACCCCATGCCAGCCTGCCAGGAACAACCCGTTCCCCAGACGTAATGACTCGGCGCCTTTCCGGTCGAGGATGCTCAGACTGCCCTGTGCCGTGGCCACGGGGAGGGCCAGTCGGGCTGGGAAGTAGCCCTTGAGTCGGCCGCTGAGCACGCGTTCGGGGTCTGCACTCGTGCGGGCGATGACATGAACTCCGACCGCCCGACCTTCTCTGGCCAGCTCGGTGATCGCTTCGTCGTCGCCGAGGTCGGTCAGTTCGTCGATGACCACGACCACGTCCGGGTGGGCCAGCTCGGTGTCGCCCAGGGCACCGATCGGGGGCGGTTTCCGGGCTTCGCGTACCTCCCGGTTGAACTGCTCTGTAGTCCGGCACGACCGTGCGGCGAGATCGGCATAGCGGCCTTCGACCTCGGCCAACGCCCAGGTCAGTGGATCGCCCTTGGCTTGATCGACCGAGTGGGGGAGGTCTGCGAAAGGGTTCTCTCGACCGGTGATCACCAGACGGAGATGCTTCGGATGGTGTCGCATCGCGAGGGAGGCAACGATGCTCGGGACCGGGTCGAACGATCCACCACTTCCACCAATCAGGAAATGTGGTGATTCGTCGAGTTTCAGGAATGCAGGTGTCTCATCTCTGGCACGGCCGAGGCCTGCCAGCAACGAGTCGTCGTTGGGGGCTTCGCGGAGGATGTCACCCAGGCTGAGCGGATCGGGAGCCCGGTGGGGGACCTCGACTCCGATCGCCACCACGTCTGGCAAGGGCGATGTCGACCGCTTCATGAGCACGAGCCGGCTCTCGCTGTTGTGCACAGCGGTCCTGACTTCAGTGGCCAAGGCGAAGACTGCGGCCTCCGGTGTCGTGGGGCCGAGCCTGATCTCGAACCGGGTCAGTTGGGGAGTGCGGGTGTAACCGGTGACTTTGGCGTCGATGCGAGCCTTGTCCAGCACCTGATTGATGGCCTTGGCCATGGCGTCATCCGCGTTGGTCTGCCTACGCCCGGGCCCACTGGACCTCAGCAGATGCTCGGGCGGAAGCCGATCGACCTTCTTGGCGGCAGGCTTGGGGGCAGACAGGCGCATGGCCCGGAGCCGGTCGGTGACCTCGGCGGCCGACTGCGGGCGCTCTTCCGGCTTCTTGGCGAGGAGCTGGAGGATCAGTTCCTCCAGCTCGGACGGGATGTCGTGGCGGATTCTGTGCGGTGGATTCGGTGTTTTTTCGGCGTGCTGAAGGAGGAGCTGCCAGATGTTGCCATGGAAGGGCCGATCACCGGTGGCCATCTCGTAGAGCACGCACCCCAGCGAATAGAGATCACTGCGCTCGTCCGGAGCGCCATCGGTCTGTTCCGGCGCTGCATAGGCCGGCGTGCCGGCCTGCACCGTGGCCCTGCCAGTGTCGGCGACCCTGGCGATGCCGAAGTCGCAGATCTTCGGTCGGTCACCGGGCAGGAGCATGATGTTGGCCGGCTTGATGTCGCGATGGATGACCTTCTTGGCGTGCGCAGCACTGAGAGCCTCGGCCAGGTGAGCGCCGATCGTGATGACTCGCTCGATCGGGAGACCGTTCGAAGGTTCGATCATGACCTTGGACAGGTCCTTGCCTTCGAGAAGCTCCATGACGAAGAACAGCCGCCCGTTGTCCTCGTCGGCGTCGTGGACGACGACGATGCCGGGATGTTGGAGCTGGCCACAGAGCTTGGCCTCGGTCCGGAAACGCGCTACCCGCCGAGGATCGGTGGCAAGGTGGTGAGGAAAGATCTTGACTGCGATCTCACGGTTCAAGCGCAGGTCGAAGCCTTTCCAGACCTCACCCATCGCTCCGGCGCCCAACTTTTCGTCCAGACGGTATCGACCGGTCAATGTGACACCGTCGAGCACGACACGCCTCCTGATCGATCAAGATGTCAGCTTCACGATGCGGATCGTAGCGTTCCAGGATACGAGTTGCCGATCCTTGCATACCGTCACCGGGGCTAGACGTGGGCGAAGTTCTGATCAGCTGCGGGGTCGTTCTATCGTCCATCTCCGTCAACGTTCCATCGGAAGGAGACTACCGGCGAGTCGCCCAGCTTCTCGATCTCGATGACCAACACGCCAAAGCGCTCCTCCGGCGGCCACCATGTGTGTCGCCGGTCAACCGAGGAAGACCTCGGCACGGTGCCACGCGTAGTACTTCTCGCGAGCCTGGTTCCACCAGGGGGTTCGACGTCCAAGCAACCGCATCCGGAGGAACCCAGCCGTGGGATCTGGGAGGAGGAGGGCCTCGGAGCTGACCAGAAGCATTCCAACGTCCGAGACGCCGATGTAGCCGAGTTCGTAAAGAGTGTCACAACCGAGTAGGCATACTGCCATGCCGATGTTGGATAGTTGACGACGTTCGTCGTCGGAGCATTCGCTTCGCGGTTTGATGTGCGCAGCCACGAGCAGACGCCGAGGAAGCTCCACCCCACACAAGGCGCACTGGCCAACCCGTACCTCAGGAGGCAATAGGTAATTTCTTAATTGCTCTTGCTCTC
Source organism: Nonomuraea glycinis (assembly GCF_035920485.1). Taxonomy (GTDB): domain Bacteria; phylum Actinomycetota; class Actinomycetes; order Streptosporangiales; family Streptosporangiaceae; genus Nonomuraea; species Nonomuraea glycinis. Next base: position 1,684,368 of record NZ_CP109166.1, on the reverse strand, counting down.
CACGGTGGAGGTCGATTCTGTGACGGTTCAAAGCGCCTTCGAATAGGGTTTCCATGGTGCTGGATGGTCCGGTGGGTGATGGCACCGAGCGGGACCGGGCAAGCGAAGCCTCCAGGCGCGGTCCGTCCTCAGGGCCGAAACCAGGCACCTCGAGCGTCAGGCGAATTCGCTTTCTCCGGTTTCCGTCTGGCGACCTGCCGATTCCGCGCTGGCCTCTTGTCAGCTCGTCCGCAAGCGTGGCTGTTTCCGCGAGCTTCCCAAGACTGACGCCCTTGAGAAGCCTCCTGTCGTCCTCTGCGAAGTCCTGCAGCGCCGTCCTGGAGATGACTTGCGCATCTATGATCACGGCATCGAGCATGCGGAGCCTGTCGAGGAGCAGGGTGAGCACCAGTTCGTAATCCGAGTTCCTAGGCAGATCCTGCCTTGGCTGGCTTCGAGGTGGGCTACCCCCAGCGCTTTCCAGGATCAAGGCCAGCCTCGCTCCCAAGCGTTCCACAGCGAACACGGAATTCAGCTGGACATCATTTTCGTCATACGGGCGCACGCAACAAAGATCGCACGAGGCTGGCTAGCTTGCAAAATGAGCGTTGTGAAGCCATATATCACGGTGCTGTTCGCCGCCCATGATCATCGCCCCCTTGGGGGCTCTTCGATCTTGAGGGGGAAGGACGTCGGCGTGGCCTGGGTTCAACCTGATAAGTGTGCGGTATCGGCGACACCGGGACGGGTTCCGCACTCTTAAGCACGTCCAGAGCGGAGCGAACCCGGTTTCACATGGTAGTTTAGGCTCCACGATCAGCTTTCTCTACTCATACAGATGGCGCCGCTTGCTGGGTTGAGCAACGGTTCCCATGCTCAGCCCACTTCCAGAGTCGCAGGGATGGCCAAAGCCGAGTTACAGGTCGAACTCGCCGCTCTTAACCCCTTGCGTGAAGGCACTCCACTCGTCAGCTGTGAAAATGAGGACCGATCCCTGAGGGGCTTTACTGTCGCGTACGGCGACACGATCACCGTCAACGAAAGCGATCTGCACGCATTGGCCATTCGCGCCGCTGAAGCTGCTGGTGCGCCAGGCGGCACGGGAAAGATCTAAATCTTTTTTTAGCATCCCGCACTTCCTTTCACTATGTATTTCTGATCAGGCTGGCCATCATGTCCCGAGACTCTGTCGGACTCGCTGCGGTCGCTTGAAGCCGTTCAAATATCAGATTATATCGCTGCAAGGCCTTTTCGCTATCCAAGAACAGGTCCGCAGCGCTCGTCTCGATGTACACCACATCGTGAACCCCTTCGGAGAACCGAAGGATGACGAAGGAGCCATGCATCCCGGGGTGCACGCCAGCGTTGTAGGGCATCACCTGCAACGTCACCTGCGGTTGCTCGCTGTCGTTGACGAGTCGCTCCACCTGCTGGCGCATGACCTTAGGGCCGCCAACCTGTCGATGCAGCACCGCCTCATCAATGATCGCCCAGAGCGGTAGCGAGGGACCGCGTTGAGCCTGACGTGTCATGCGGGCGACCACTCGTTTCTCTACCTCGTCCGGAGGGAGCTCTGGGTCGCTGCCGGGAATCGCCGCCCGCGCGTACGCCTCGGTCTGCAGCAAGCCAGGTACGAATGAGGACTCGTAGTTAAGGAGCTCTTGCGCCTCGTGTTCGAAGCCGATGTATGTGGCGTACTGATCGGGCAAGCCTTCCGAGGTGCCCTGCAGCCAGCTCTCCTCCTTGGCCAGCTTGAGGATTGCCACCAGCTCGTCCTGGCGAGTCGCAGGCACGCCGTACACGCTGAGCAGCGCCCGCAGAGTCCTAACCTGTGGCTTCGCTTGGGCCGTCTCGATGCGGTAGAGGGTGGCACGGTTGATGTCGGTGGCGCCGGCGACCTGCTCACGTGACAGGCCGGTGCGTTCTCTGAGCTGCCGCAACTCCATCGCAAGGCGCCGCAGGCGGACAGTCGGTGCCTGTCTCGGATGGGCCATGCGGCAAAGAGTAGCGGAATCTAACCAACCGATGTCTACGCAACGTGTTGCGTCCGCGACAGGACGTGTGCATCATGTTGCGTAATCACTTCGTCACTTTGTGTTAGACGGACAGGCTGATCTTGTCTGCCGAGCTGGAGCTCTCGCCCAGGAGAACGGGCGAGAGGTGCGTACATACGAAGAGAGGCACGTTTCTTTCATTGGCCCCGCAATGCCTGCGTGGCCGTACCTGTCAAGGAGCAACGCGATGAAGGAGCGGTTTCTGGGGAAGATCGTGCTGCCAGGGGGCCCAGGGTCGGTGCCAGTAGCTCGGTGCTGCGTGGGGGAGATCCTCGTCGCGGCCGGTCACAAGGATGTGGCTGATGTGCAATTGCTGGTCAGCGAGCTGGTCAGCAACGCCGTCGCACATACCGCCTCTCAATTGAGTGGCGGTCGCATCGTGGTGTTGATCGCGGAGTTGGGGCCCGACATGGCGCACATCGAGGTGATCGACGAGGGAGCGGACACCGTACCGCGACCCCGCATCTCCGAAGCGGACGATTGCACCGGGCGAGGGCTGTGGTTGGTCTCGCAGCTATCCGCCAAATGGGGGGTACGTGCTTCCAGCCCGGAATGCGGTGCTGTGTGGGTGGACGTACCTACAGCGCTGACTGAACCGATGGTGCTTGTAAGCGATCAGGCGTGACCATGGCGGTGGGGGAGCACTTGTCGGCCGATGAGCGGGTGGTTATCGCCAGCGACGGCCACTTCGGAGTTGGGTGAGCCAGGGCGGGGTCATGCGGCATGCGTTGCCGCTCAGGTTCGCTGCTGATGCGCCGCTGGCGGCTTGTGGAACGGTCGTCTATCCGATCCTGATCGGCGCGAACTGGTCGCCGCCGTTCACCCCAGGTCTTCCCCGCGCGTGCACGTCATGTGTGGCCACGGTTTTTCCCCGGCAGCGTGGGCAGAGCCGAGGTTGATCCTGTTTCCCAGCAAGCAGCGGAGGGTTCGAGATGGACGAGGCGATGGAGAGTAAGACGGTGCGGCTGCTCGCGGTGCGCCTGCCGAGCTGGACGGTCTGGTACGGCCGTCACACGGGCCGCTTCTGGGCCCTGCTCAAGCGGCGACCGGGCGTTCAGGAGCTCCACATCGAAGCCGGGACGGCAGCCGAGTTGGAAAACCAGGCTGTGGAGGCCGAGCGGCGGCTGCTGGGAGTAGCCGATGACGCGCCTGTGCCGCCACCGCTCGCGGACGTTGCTCCGGTCGAGGGCGTCTTGGTGGATGACCGCGCCGGCTCCTAACCGACAGTGACCCGAAGCCAATGCGCGGGGCTCTTCATGATGGACGTGATGTCGGTCTCCAGGCGGGCGACCTCATAGACGTAGTCGCTCAGGCATCCATCCGTGTTGATCTCCCGATCGTCACCGAACGTCGTGTGAAAGGCTTCCCACAGGCCCGGGTCTTCCTCGAAGGGGATATGGCCCGGATCTCCGCTGCGATGGGTGATCACGATGACCAGCGGGTCGCTGTCATCGTACGGTTCGAACCAGTCGCAGATATGAGACGTCTTCAGCATTTTCGTGCTCCGATCCATCGATGCTGGCCTCGAATCACCGCCCTTTACTGGCCTTCACGAGGTCAAGGGGAAGAACCGCACGGGCGTCGGCTGACAGCACCACTGTGCGTGGAAAGCCGGACGAGCTCTGAATGGCAAAAGCACAAGAGGCCGTACGGTCCCCATGGGAAACGCTTACGTGGTGGTCGGCGGCTTGGAGATGACTCCGGACAGGTAGGCGGTCTCCTCCAGGATCTGGGGGGTGAGCTTGATTCCGGTGAGGCGCTCGATCAGGACGAGCCCGGGCCCCCGGTAGAGATCCCACTCGTGCTCCCCGCAGTCGCGATCGAGCTGCTCCATGGTCTCCACGAGCTCATCGGGAACCTCGGAGAAGCCGTCCTGGGCCCAGAAAGCGAACCGGATCTCCCCGTCCTCCACCCAGCGGAACTCCTCCAGGCCCTTGATGTCGAGGTGGTAGAGGGAGACCAGACGGGTGCCCTCCGACAGCGGCACGATGAACTTGTCGTCAGCGCCGAGCCAGCTGTTGTACTGCGCCACGAACGCCCAGTCACCGATGGTCGCGACCGCGACGAACTGGGTCGCGTAGTCGTAGCGGGCGCCGGCATCGATCGACTCATCGAGCGTCATCCAGTTCTTCTGCCCGGCCGCCCATCCGGGCTACGAGCTGCTCGGGTGTGAGCCCACGAACGAAGATGAAGCTGTAAGCCTCCGCGAGGCCGGAGTCAGCGAACCAGGCGTAGTCACCAGGGGGTGTGATCATGCGGCGATCATGGCAGAGCCCACTGACACCACGCGCGATCCCGAGCCCGGCGTACCGGCAGCGACCCCGATCGACCTGGTAACAGAATGATCCAAGACCGTGCCCAGCAGCCCCAGCGCGTCAAGCGAACCAGGTGATCGCCTGCCCATGCGGCCGGGTCCAGGCGAGTGGGGTCTCGTCCAGCGCCAGTACGTTGTGCAGCGCTTCGCCCGGCGGCGGCGGGAGCGTGGCGTAGGGCAGCACGTCCGGGGCCTCGTTCGCGATCCAATGTCCGGGTAGCCCGCGTACCACCTCGGCGAACACCGCCCGGCGCGGTGCCGGCACGTGGTACAGCACCGAGCTGTGGAACACCACCAGGGTCGCCTCGGGTGGGGCCTGCGCGGCCAAGGCCGGCAGGTCGTTCACCAGGTCGCCCCGTACGAGCAGTGGCGGGTCGGCTGCGACGACGGCTGCCGCCGCCCGCAGCCGGGCGCGGCGGCGCGTGTGTTCGGGCCAGATGAGGGCGTCGAGCCAGGCGAGATCCGCGGGGTCGGTCACGTCGAGGGGGTTCAGGTCGAGGCCGGCCCGCCATACGACCTGGGGCAGGCGGGTCGGCGGCATCATTTGGGTGGCCGTGCAGGGGAGGACCGGCCCGCCGAGCAACCGGACCACGCCGAACAGCAGGTTCGGCTGCCGCTTGGCCGGCGGCAACTCGGCGATCAAGGCCAGGAGCTCGGGATCTCGCGCCACCGCGGCTGCCAAGCGCTCGTAGGCGGGCGACACGCCGTGCGCCTCGCGCGCGGCGAATTCGGCGTGCATCGCAGCGATCGTCATATTCCGATGGTCGCAGGTTCCGCTGACCAGCGAATATCCGCCGACCTGAGGTGCCTGGCCGAGGCGCTGACGGCGCCCGTCAGGACGCTCCAGCCCCAGCCGTCACAGAAATAATCTCAGAACCGCGAACCAACTTCTCTTTGGAGGAATCCAATCCAGACGTACGCAAGGCACAGAAACAGCTCCAGAAAGGTCACCACACGATGCGATCGAAGCTCACCACCCTGTTCCTCGCCACGCTGGCCGCCGGCAGTTGCGTTCTCGCCGCCGCCTCGCCGGCCTTAGCCTCCTCATCGAACGCCGAGCACGGCAAACGCAAATGGATCAGCTCCGAGAGCGGCTGGCAGCGGGCGGGCGTCTACGTCGAGCCCGGCGACCTCGTACGGGTGCAGCAGGTCGGCGGCAGCTGGACGGTCGACCACCGCCAATTCGACTACGTCTCCGCGCGCGGGTACACCTGGCGCGAGGACCGCCGGATCAACCAGGGGTGCAAGATCCTGGACAGCCGTACGTACGGCACGCTGGTCGGGAAGGTCAACGGGAGCATCTTCAAGGTCGGCACCGGGATCGTCTTCCGGGCGGAGGAGGAAGGCTTCCTCGAGCTGCGCATCAACGACGCCGACCGTTGCCTCGGCGACAACGATGGCGCCATTCGCGTGAAAATCTCCATCCTCGACGAGGACTGACACCTGATCGACCTGCACGCCTGAAGGGTCACGGGGGATGTGACCGACAAGGCGTGAGCACGGATCGAGCCGTTGTTGCCGATGGCCGACGGGCGGGGGCCGTCCCTGACGAGGCCATCGGCGTACACACTCTCAGCACGGATCGCGCAGTAGCCTCACAGGATGCGCGCCAGAACTCCCACCCATCCGGGATGAGCCCCCACATACGCCGCCTGCGGTCCTTGGCCATTCTCGAGGTGGCCAACATCCCCCTGCAGGCGTTCATCTGGTTCGGCGTGATCGGACTTCCCACGACCTGGCCCAATCTCACCGGCTTCACGCTGTTCGCGATCCTCCTGATCCAGGGCGCGGCCTACTGGTCGGCCAAACTGGACCAACTGCGCACCCGACGCCCCCACCCCCGTGGCCTGGCCGCCTTCGCGGCGGCACGCAAGCTGAATCCGCTCCTGCTCACCGCCGGACTGCTGGCGACGGGCGCGGCGGTGCTCACCGATCCGGGGGGCGGTACGTGGCCGGGGCTGGGGTTCGCCCTTTTCGCGGTGTTGGAGCACGTCAACTACTTCCACGTCCAGCTCATGCACGACACCGCCGCCGACCTTCGGCGCCTTCGTACGGTGGGACTGCGTCGCTCCCAACTCGCCCGAGACCTGACCCGCATCACCCGATGACCCGCTCGGGGTGTCCAGCCGCACCCGCGCATCCGAGGCGGAGGCGAGGACGCGACCGCCGGCGGCCGGCGTTACGAGGGACGGGGTTGGGAAGTTTGGCAGGAATCCGCTGGTGATTGGCCGTTGCGATGCTTTCTGAATGGATTCTCAGCCACATACGCTATGGCCGAAGGTATCTAGTGGAAGTTTCAACGGGGAACGCGGTGCGGTGGAGCCGAAAAGTCCACACCAGCGGATGACCATGTGCCGTCGATGACGGCGGATGGTCGCTGTCGAACGTAGTGGTTCAGTCAGCTTTCTGGTGGGGCCATTCCTGGAAAATGACATCCAGCGCACCGAATCGTCCTCACTCGGCGGCGCGGTGGTCGGCTGCCTGAGAATGCGCCATGGTCATGCCGGGCCTCCCTTCGCACGGCGCCACTCGTTGAGCGTCAACAAGTCGGAGAACAATGAGAATCTGGAAACGCTGGATAGTGGGCCTCGTCGTCACGTTGACGGCGACCCTACCGGCGACGCCGGTATTCGGCGCTCAAAGGGTGGCTGCCGCGGGCACGGTGACCGCGGAGCCCTCCGGTTGGCACCTGTGCTCGCAAAGCGATATGAACAACCTCACCCCCAAGGTGACCGTTGAGATTTTGTCGGCCGCCCGGAGTGTTACGACGACCAGCAGTCCGTACGCGTTCGTCAACAACAATGATCACGACGTGCTTTTCCCGTACTCGATCGTACGGTCAGCTACGCAGGCCAGCGATACGACCATCGGTGGAACGATGCAACTGTCCGGCAAGATAGTTGAGGCAACTATCAACGCGGGATACCTCCAACATGTCGCCTCTACGACATCCGAGTCGGCCGGCGCCACCCTTCTCGTCAAAGCCAGGAGCACTGGATGGGTGCAAGGCTTCGCGATATTCACGCAGGTAGCCGCAAGAGTAATAATCAAGAGGGTCGATCTGGTGTACTTCCTGGGCGCGCCTTGGTGCCGCAGGGTTGAGCAGACGATCATCCAAGGGGCTCGCATCCCCCAAGTTGCGGCCCTGTGCGCCTGGTCATATCCGCAGCAGAAGTGCGATCTCAGTCAGATAGGTAACGGTGGCAGCCGAGGTGGGCAGCCCGCATGGAACGGAGGGAGCAAGCCGCCCGCAGGACCGCAGCCCGTCACCTCGGTGCACGGCCTGGCTGATGGCACCCTGCTGACCACGACCGACAGCGGCCGGGTGTACAAAATGGTGGGTGGAGCACCGATCTGGCAGGCCACCTGCGACGATGGCATCTGCTCCGGCACCCCGCGCCCCACGACGCAGGCCGTGATCGACGCCGGCCCCGCCAGGCCACGTAACGCCTCCACGGTCATCGACCAGCGGGGACGGATCTTCCTCTTCGTCGGCGGTGCTCCGATCTGGCAGGACAGTTGCGCTGCTCCTGTTGCTTGCGGCAGTCCGGTCAAGGTGTCCAATTGGTCGGTCGACGCCCGGGATCACATGAACGAGGTTCCGGCGGACGGCCATCTCGTCCAAGCCAAGGCCGGCACCGTCGACCTGCCGGTAGCGGTCACGATCGGCGGCGCCCTCGTCACGTTCGCCAGCCCTCAGGAGATCATCGACGCCGGTTACGGCACCGACTGGGCCGGCCGGGTGGTGGCGATCTCGTCTGATAGCTACAACCATCTGGGATTCATCCCCCCTGACGGCACCCTGATCCAGGGCGCCGGTGGCGGCGCACCCACCCCGGTGGCCGCGATCGTGGGCGGGGCACGGATCAACTTCGCCTCCCCGCAGGAGGTCATCGACGCCGGCCACGGCACCAACTGGGCCTCCAAGGTGCGCGCCGTCCCCACCCGGCACTTCAACCTCATGCCCACCGTCCCCGCTGACGGCACCCTGATCCAGGGGTCCGTGGGGTCGACTCCTGTGGCGGCCATCATCGGCGCGGCCAGGGTGAACTTCGCCAGCCCGCAAGAGGTCATCGACGCCGGATTCGGCACCGACTGGGCCTCCAAGGTGCGAGCCGTTCCCCAGCGGGCTTTCAACGACGTGCCGACACAGATCATGGACGGTACCCGCATCAAGAACGGGGCCTCGACCTCGCAGGCCGCGGTCGTCGGTGGGGCGAAGGTGCCTTTCACCAGCATGGAAGAACTCAACGGCTCCGGCTATGGTGACCGACCCCTATGGACCGTCCCCTCGCGCACCTGGGACGCCCTTCCGGTGAAGATCGCGGACGGGACGCGGATCAGAAAGGCCGGTTCGACCTCGCAGGCGGCCATCGTCGGTGGGGCGAAGGTGCCCTTCACCAGCATGGAAGAGCTCGAGGGCGCCGGCTATGGCGACGCCCCGATGTTCGTGGTGCCCGCTCGCGTCTGGGACGCGCTGCCCAACGTCATCAAGGACGGCACCCGGATCCAGGCGGTCGGCGCCCCCAGCCAGGCCGCGATCGTCGGTGGGGCGAAGGTGCCCTTCACCAGCATGGAAGAACTCCAAGGCGCCGGCTATGCGGACAAGCCGCTGCACCTCCTGCCACCGCGGGTCTGGGACGCGTTGCCGACTCGGATCGCTGATGGGACGCGGTTGAAGGATGCTGGTTCGGCTTCGCAGGCGGCTGTGGTCGGTGGGGCGAGGGTCGATTTCGCGAATGAGCAGGAGGTCGCTGACGCCGGTTACAACGGCAAGATGATGCAGGTGATCCCCAACCGCGTCTGGAAGGCGTTGCCGACCCAGATTGCTGACGGCACTTACGTCAAATCCCCGGGTTCGGCATTGGTATGGCTGATCAACGGCGGACGGAAGACGGCGGCGCAGCAGTCCAGCAACGTGCAGGTGATCCCCACCCGCGTCCTGGACGCCATCCCGTCGAGCTGACGATCTCGGTGGAGATCTGCGTCGCGGATGGGCGACGCGGATCTCCACTCTCTCCACAACGGGTGAAGCGCGCCGGGCGTCCGAGACCGGCGCGCGCTACCGAGCCACACCTGTTGCCCTTCGGCCGTGACGGTCAGTCCGGACCGGCCCCGCCGTCCTGGGTTTCCTCGGGCTGGGTCGAGAGGATCGCGCGGGCCCGCTCTGCGGCGCGGGCGAATTCCTCGGCGACGAAGTCCAGGTAGCGGGCGATCTTCTCCAGGCGGATCGCGGCCGGGGAGCCGCGGCCGAGCACGCCGACGCCCTGCCGGGCGACCTCGACGAGATGGAGGAGGGCCTGGGCGCTGGCGACCGTCGACTGGTGCCAGAGGTCGTCGTCGACGACGTAGCGCTCGCGCCGGCGCTCGTCGCGTTCGCGGCGGACGAGGTCCTGGCTCTCCAGGAAGGCGATCGCCTTGGAGATGGACGCCGGGCTGACCTGCAGCCGCTGGACGAGCTCGGAAGCGGTGAGACTGCCGGCGTCGGTGGTGTAGAGGCAGCTCAGCACCCGCGCCATCATCTTGGGCAGGCCCGAGGCCATCATGACGGTGGTGAACATCTCTTCGTACTCGCGCACGGCCTCGGCGTCGCGTCCGTGCGGCTGGGGAGCCGACTGCGGCCCCCGGGACGAGCTGGGACTTCGCCGGCGGGCGCGTCGTTCCGTGGCACGGTGGGCCAGGTCGGAGCGGTAGCCGGTGGGGCCGCCGTTGCGCATCACCTCACGCGTGACCGTCGAGGTCGGCCGGTCGAGGCGTCTGGCTATCTCCGCGTAGGCGAGCCCGTCTCCCAGCCCCAAGGCGATCTGCTGGCGTTCCTGCTGGGTGAGCCTGCCCCCTGGCATCGCGTCCTCCTTCGCGCTCAGTGATGCCCAGAGCATAGCGTTCGCTCACATCCATTGCAACAAACGCGGCTCTTGATGTTGCGTTAATCGATAGATTGTTGCAACAGTTTCAGGCTATCTAGCTGCGAAGATGTATCTCTAGCGCAATGAAGCAGTTGAAGAAACTGCGAAGGCAACGTAGCGTTTCCAGTGTTCGAAACAACGACGCAGCACCGGGAGAACATGATGCAGACCTTCGCCACCCCCGCCCCGATCACCGCCGTCCTCGACATCCCCGCCGGGCGGGTGCGGTTCATCGCCGCCGACCGGACCGACACCGCCGTCGAGATCCGCCCCGCCGACGCCTCTAAGGGCCGCGACGTGAAGGCCGCGGAGCAGACCAAGGTCGAGTACGGCGACGGCGTCCTGCGGATCGAGGTGCCGGTGAAGAACCAGCTCTTCGGGCCCTCCGGATCCATCGAGGTGACGATCCAGCTGCCCGCCGGTTCCCGGGTCGAGGCCAAGGCCGCCGCCACCGCGTTCCGGGCCGTCGGACGGCTGGGCGAGGTGACCTTCGAGGGCGCGTACGACCAGATCAAGGTCGACGAGGCCGCGAGCGCCCGCATCACCGCCGTCGCCGGCGACGTGTGGATCGGCCGCCTCACCGGCCCTGCCGAGATCAGCACCACCAAGGGTGACATCCGCGTCGCCGAGGCCGTAGGCGGCCGGCTCACCCTGCGCACCGAGGTGGGCGACATCGAGGTCTCCGTGGCGCCGGGCGTCTCGGCCTCGCTGGACGCCGGCACCAGCTACGGCCGCATCAGCAACGCGCTCAGGAACGACGGCACCACCGAGCTCGGCATCCGCGCGACCACCTCCTACGGCGACATCAACGCCCGCAGCCTCTGATGAGCACCGACGTGAGGAGCACCGACATGAGGAGCACCGACATGAGGAGCACCGACATGACGAACCTGGCCATCGCGGCGAACGGGCTGCGCAAGTCCTACGGCGACAAGGTCGTGCTCGACGGCATCGACCTGACCGTCCCCGAAGGAACGATCTTCTCCCTGCTCGGCCCGAACGGCGCCGGCAAGACCACCGCCGTCCAGATCCTGTCCACCCTGATCCCGGCCGACGGCGGCGCCGTCCAGGTCGCCGGATTCGACCTGGCCGGCCGGCCGGACGACGTGCGCGGCGCGATCGGCGTCACCGGGCAGTACTCGGCCGTCGACAAGCTGCTCACCGGCGAGGAGAACCTGCTCCTCATGGCCGACCTGAAGCACCTGTCCCGCGGGGACGGCAAGCGCAGAGCCGCCGAACTGCTCGACCGGTTCGACCTGGTCGACGCGGCGCGCAAACCGGCCGGCACCTACTCGGGCGGCATGCAGCGCCGCCTCGACCTGGCGATGACGTTGGTCGGCGACCCTCGCCTGATCTTCCTGGACGAGCCCACCACCGGCCTCGACCCGCGTAGCCGCCGCTCCATGTGGCAGATCGTGCGCGAACTCGTCGCGAGCGGCGTCACCATCTTCCTCACCACCCAGTATCTGGAGGAGGCCGACGAGCTCGCCGACCGTATCGCCCTCCTCGACCACGGACGGCTGATCGCCGAGGGCACCGCCGAAGAGCTCAAGCGGCGCATCCCCGGCGGCCACATCGAGCTCACCTTCGCCGACGCCCACCTGCTCGACGCCGCGCACCACCTCCTCGGGGCAGGGATCACGGACCCCGAGGCGCTCACCCTGCAGGTGCCCAGCGACGGCGGTGTCCCCGCGATCCGCGAACTGCTCACCCTCCTGGACGAACGCTCGATCGACATCGCCGAGATGAACGTGCACACCCCCGACCTCGACGACGTCTTCCTCACCCTCACTGGCCGGCAGAAAGTGGAGACCACCCGATGAGCACTCTGTCCCTCGCCATGCGCGACAACTCCACCATGATCCGGCGCCAGCTCAAGCGCCTGCTCCGCTACCCGTCCATGACCGTGCAGTTGGTCGCCACGCCCGTCATCATCCTGATCGTGTTCGTCTACGTCTTCGGCGGCACCCTCGGCGAAGGACTCGGCGGTGGCGGCCGCGACGCCTACGTCAATTACGTCGTCCCCGGCATCCTGCTCATGGCGGTGGCCACCGCCGCGACCGGAACCGCCGTCATGGTCGCCGGTGACATGACCGAAGGCATCATCGCCCGCTTCCGCACCATGCGAATCTCCCGGGCCTCGGTCCTGACCGGCCACGTCGTCGGCAGCGTCATCCAGCAACTGCTGGGCATGGCCGCCGTCATCGGCATCGCCTTCGCGCTCGGCTTCCGCCCCAACGCCACCGCCGTCGAATGGCTGGCCGCCGCCGGCCTGCTCACCCTGTTCGTGGTGGCCGTCACCTGGCTCGCGGTCGCGCTCGGCCTGAGGTCCCCGACCCCGGAGGCCGCCAGCAACGCCCCGATGCCCCTCATCCTGCTGCCCTTTCTCGGCAGCGGCTTCGTCCCCACCGACTCCATGCCCACCGTCCTGCGCTGGTTCGCCGAATACCAGCCCTTCACCCCCGTCATGGAAACCGTCCGCGGCCTCCTCCTCGGCACCCCGATCGGCAACAGCGGCGCCATCGCCACCGCCTGGTGCGCCGGCATCGCCGTCGTCTCCTACCTCTGGGCCAAGAACATCTTCAACAAGGCCTGACCATGCACCGGCCGAACCGGGCCGCCAGCCCCACTCAGCGGGCCTGGCGGCCCGTTCGCATGTCAGCGGCCTCGCGCCCGATATCGCTCAGGAGCGACGACTATCGCCCACGGTGGCAGTCACCACCATCGACCGTCCTTACCGACCTGACGCGAGGAATCCTGTGACTCACGACCAAGGCCGTCCGACCGATCCGGAATCGAAAGGAAGGAGCAGTCGTACGGCGGACGTCTGGCCGCTGGTGCACGCCGAGCGAGCGGCTCTGGCGGCCGACCTGGTGGATCTGACCGACGAGCGGTGGGCCACGCCGTCGCTGTGCGCTGGATTGACCGTGCGCCAGGTTCTGGCGCACCTCACCGCGGGGGCGAGTCTCAACGGCGTGCGGTGGCTGGCGGGCGTGATCCGCTGCCGGTTCGACTTCGACAAGCAGGTGGCCATACGGCTGGCCGAGCAACTGGGCGGGACCGCGGCCGAGACGCATGACAGGTTCCGCCGCGTCGTCACGAGCACGACCAAACCTTGGCTTCCGACCGTGGCGATGCTGGGCGAGACGATCGTGCATGCCGAGGACATCCGGCGACCGCTGAGCATCCGTCACGGCTACCCGATCGAGACCCTCACCCGGGTGGCCGAGTACTACCAGGGCTCAGACCTCGTCGTCGCCGCCAAGAGACGGATCGTCGGCCTGCGGCTCGTGGCCGACGACGGCCCTTTCGCCACCGGCTCCGGGCCGCTGGTGTCCGGCGCCACCCTGGCACTGGTGATGGCGATGACCGGGCGATCGGCGTACTGCGATGACCTTGACGGCGAGGGCGTCGAGATCCTGCGCGATCGGCGCGACGTGTAGCAGATGCCGATGATCTCAGGTGGTCATGCCGGGGCGGTCGTCCTCGTACACGTCCGGTACGCCGTCGTGGTCGCGGTCGGCGAGCTCGCGTTCGTGGATGCGCCGGTACGTACGGTTGCGCAGGCGCAGGATCACCGCCGCCAGCAGCGCGGCGGTCACCGAGCCGGCCAGCACCGCCACCTTGACGTGCCCGTCCTGGCCGACGCCGAAGGCCAGCTCGCCGATCAGCAGGGAGACGGTGAACCCGATGCCCGCCAGCACCGACAGGCCGAGCATGTCCACCCAGGTCAGGTCCTCGTCCAGGTCGGCGTGGGTGAAGCGGGCGGTCAGCCAGGTCGCGGCCATGATGCCGACCGGCTTGCCGAGCACCAGGCCCGCCGCGACCCCCAGCACGATCGGGTCCTGGAACGCGCTCGTCAGGCCGCCCAGCGCCACCCCGGCCGACAGGAACGCGAACACCGGTACGGCCACCCCGGCGGACAGCGGGCGGAAGCGGTGTTCGAAGTGCTCGGCCAGACCGGGGCCTTCGGTCTTGTCGCTGCGCAGGACCGGGACGGCGAAGGCCAGCAGCACCCCGGCGACGGTGGCGTGCACGCCCGAGGCGTGCACCAGCGCCCAGGTGGCGACGGCCAGGGGCAGCAGCAGCCACCAGGAGCGCACCCGGCGCTGCACCAGCAGGGTGAACAGGGCCAGCGGAGCCAGTGCCGCCAGCAGCGGGAGCGGCGACAGGTGGTCGGTGTAGAACAGCGCGATGATGACGATGGCGATGAGGTCGTCGACCACGGCGAGGGTGAGCAGGAAGGTGCGCAGCGCCGTCGGCAGGAAGCGGCCGATGACCGCGAGCACGGCCAGGGCGAAGGCGATGTCGGTGGCCGTGGGGATCGCCCACCCCTTGCCCGCGCCCTCGACACCCCGGGTGACGAGCAGGTAGAGCACGGCCGGGACGATCACGCCGCCGAGCGCGGCGGCGATCGGGACCGCGGCCCGCCGGACGTCGCGCAGGTCGCCGGCGACGAACTCGCGTTTGAGCTCCAGGCCGGCGACGAAGAAGAAGATCGCCAGCAGGCCGTCACCGGCCCAGGTGGCCAGGCTCAGGTTCAGGTGCAGCGCCTCGGGGCCGAGGTGGAAGTCGCGCACCGCCTCGTACGCGTCCGCCCACGGGGAGTTGGCCCAGATCATCGCCGCCACCGCGCCGACCAGCAGGAGCGCGCCGCCGACGGTCTCCTTGCGCAGGATGGCGGTGATGCGGCGGGCCTCGGTCCACGATCCCCGGCTCAGCAGGGCAGGCTTGCGTGGGTCGGTCATCAGGGTGCTCCGGTCGCTCGGGTACGGGTCGGACGTTGCCGACCAGACTTCCCGGCGCACCATTTCCACTGTACCGACCCATCGGCGAGCTCCGGCCGAGCGGGGGCCCGCCTAACCCCGACATCCCTGGCGGGCCCAGCGGCCCGCCAAGGCTCGACGTCCTCGGTGGTCAGGAGCTTCCCGGCCGGTCCAGGCCGGCCGCGAGCTCGGTGAGCACCGTGTCGACCTGCCGACCGAGCAGCGCCGGGTCCGGCTGCGTGCGCTGGAGCCAAGCCTCCAGGACGACGCGGAGCGCGGTCAGCGCGCAGGCCGCGCACAACCGGGCATAGACGTCGGCCGAAGGCTGACCGATGCGCGCGGAGATCGCCTCGGCCAGGGCCTTCTCCTGGGCGGCGAGCACGGCCAGCTGGTGGGGCACCAGCGTGGGCGTACTGCGGATCAGTTGGAAGGCCGGGACGAAGTCGCGGCCGGCGACGTCGCTCTGGCTCATGACGACCACCACCGCCTCGCGGAACGCCCGCAGCACCGACTCGGTCCGCGGCCGGGCCCGGAACTGGGCGATGAGCTCCTGCGCGGCGGCCGACAGCGTGGCCATGACCGCTTCTTCCTTGCTGGAGAAGTAGTTGAAGAAGGTCCGCAGCGCGATGTCGGCCTCGTCGGCGATCTGCTCGACGGTGACGTTCTCGACGCCGTGGCGCAGGGAGAGGCGGAGCGCCGCCTCGCCGAGCGCGGCGCGGGTGGCCTGCTTCTTGCGCTCACGACGGCCGACGACCGGCACGGGCTGATCCACCTCAGCTACCAGGTGACCGGCAGCGAGTGCACGCCGAAGATCAGCATCTCGTTGCGGAGCGGCACCTTCTCGGCGGGCACCGTCATGCGCAGGCCGGGCAGGCGGGTGATCAGCTCCCGGAGGCCGATCTGCATCTCGATGCGGGCGAGCTGCTGGCCCAGGCACTGGTGGACGCCGTGCCCGAAGGCCAGGTGCGGGGTGCGGGGGCGGTGCACGTCGAAGCGGTCGGCGTCGGGCCACTGCTGCGCGTCGCGGTTGACCTCCGGCGTGGCGATCACGACCGTGGCGCCGGCGGGGAGGTCCACGCCGCCCAGGGTGACGGGCTCGGTGGTGACGCGGCTGACGCCGAGCTGGATGATGCTCAGATAGCGCAGCAGCTCCTCGACCGCGTTGTCGATCAGCGTGGGGTCGGCCTGCAGCGCGGCGAGCTGGTCGGGGTTCTCCAGCAGGGCGAAGGTGCCCAGGCCCAGCATGTTGGCGGTGGTCTCGTGGCCGGCGCCGAGCAGGACGAGGGCGACGTCGACCAACTGGGCGTCGGTCAGCGGCGGGTCGGCGTCGTGGGCGAGGCCGGACAGCAGGTCGTCGGCGGGGTTGGCGCGCTTGTCGGCGACCAGGCGTTGCATGAACGCGTACAGCTCAAGGCCCGAGGCGGCCCGCTCCTCGTCGGTGGCGTTGGCGTTGAGCCCGACGGCGGTGCGTTCCTGGAACTCGGCCCGGTCGGCGTAGTCGACGCCGAGCAGCTCGCAGATGACCAGCGAGGGCAGCGGCAGCGCGAACGCCGGCACCAGGTCGGCCTCGCCGCCCGCCGCCTTCATCGCCTCGATGTGCTCGACCGCGATCTCGGTCACCCGGGCCTCCAGCGACCGCATCCGCCGCACGGTGAACTGGCCGGTCAGCAGCCGCCGGATCCGGGTGTGCTCGGGCGGGTCCATGAAGACGAAGAAGCCGTCCTCGCGGCTCTCCACGGAAGGGCCCGGCCGCAGGGTGCCGGCCGCCAGCTCGGCCACCTCGTGCGGCTGCAGCGAGGTGGCCTCGCGGTGGCGGACCCGGTCGGCGCTGAAGCGCGCGTCCGACAGCACCGTACGGGCCTCCTCGAAGCCGGTCACCAGCCAGGCCCCGGCGCCGTTGAGCAGGGGAAGCGACTGAACCGGGCCCTGACCGCGCCGCGCGAGCAGGCCGGGCGGCGGATCGAACGGGCAGCCGCCGCGCTCGACCAGGTCCGCGGGCAGGATCCGGCGCATCGCCGTGGGGCTGCTGCTGGGGGATTCCTCGGTCATTCGGCACGTCCTGTTCTCGGGTGGAGCGCGGGCATGCCCAGACTATAGAAAATGCACGACGCGCATCAATGCGCGTCGTGCATGAATGATGGCTAGGTCGGTGGGCCGTACCGCCTGCCGCGGTCCATGGTTAAGCAACTTGCGTTGACTAAGTGGAGATTAGTCAACTACGGTTGCTTGTATGCCCGTACATGAAGCACTTCAGCGCGCCCTCGACCGAGCCGTCGCCGACGGCGGCGGTCCCGGCATCGTCGCCGAGCTCAGGGACGGCCAGGCGGAGCCGTGGTTCGGCACGGCGGGGGTGGGCGACCTGACCGGCGGTCGCGCGCGCCGGCCGGGGGAGCACTTCCGCATCGGCAGTTTCACCAAGGCGTTCGTCGGCACGGTGGTGCTGCGACTGGCGGCCGAAGGCGCGCTGACCCTGGACGACACGGTGGCCGGGTGGCTGCCGGGCGTGGTGGAGGAGCACCTGGGCGCGGACGGCGCCACGATCACCGTCCGGCGGCTGCTCAACCACACCAGCGGACTCCCCGACGCTCTCCCCGGCCAGGAGCCCCCGCGTCCCGAAGAGCCCGGGACGCGTTTCATCTACTCGAAAGTCAACTACGACCTCGCGGGAATGATCGTCGAACAGGCGACGGGCTCGACCCTCGCCGGCGAGATCGACCGCCGCGTCGCCCGGCCACTGGGCCTGACGGGAACGTACCTCCCGGCCGGCGAGCAGCCGATCCGCGACCCGCACGCGCGGCACTACTCCAAGCAGGACGAGACCGGCCGTCCCACGGAGATCCACGACGTCACCGACGCGGACCTGAGCTGGGCCGGAGCCGCCGGAGGCATGGTCTCCACGACCTCGGACCTGCACACGTTCCTGAGCGCCCTGCTGCGAGGCCGTCTCCTCCCGCCCGCCCAGCAGGAGGAGCTGTTCACCACCGTCCCGACGGACGGCTCGGACTGGGTTCCGGACACCCGATACGGCCTCGGCGTCTACGCCCAGCGGCTCCCGAACGGGGTCACCCTCTGGGGCGGCGGCGGCTACATCCAGGGCTCGATGTCGTACGCGATGGGCGACCGCGAGGGCACCCGCCTGCTGGTGAGCAACCTGAACGGCGACTGGAACGACTTCCACGAGACCTTCACCCAGCTCTTCAGCCCGTGCTTCTGACCTGCATCATGCGCCGGACCCCGCCGGCCGGGAGCACCGTCGATCCCGACGTCCGGCTCGGGGAATGGGCGACGCGAGTCGTCCGGATGGCGGCTACGCCATGTGTGCACCGTGTTAGAACGGGACTTAAGTTCAGCCCTGTCGGCACCTAAGAACATTCCGGGCGGGTGTGCCCCGTCCGTAGCGTCGGATGTCCAAGGTCATCGATCAAGGGGAGATGCCGTGACCACACCGACGCAGGCGCCGCCAGGCTCGCCCGCCACCACCAAACGTGCGCTCGCCCCGGACCTTGCCCGGGGCGGGATGCTCCTGGCCATCGCGTTCGCACACGCGCCGCTCTTCGTCGTCGCCACCGACCGGGGCAACGCCCTGGCCAACGACCTCGCGATCTTCTTCCAAACGCTCTTCGTCAACAACCACGCGCGGCCGATGTTCGCCTTCCTGTTCGGCTACTCGCTGGTGCAACTGCTGAACGGGCAGACGGCGCGCGGCGGCGACTGGCCCACCGTCCGCAAGCTGCTGCGCCGCCGGGGCTGGTGGCTGGTGGCCTTCGGCTTCGCGCACGTGGCACTGCTGGCCTCCATCGACATTCTCGCCGTGTACGGACTCAGCGCCGTCCTGCTCGTCGGCATGCTGCGGTTCCGGGACTCGGCACTGCTGTGGACCGCGGGACTGATCATGGTGCCCTCGACCGTGGTGATCGGGTTGGTCACGTGGTATCCGCTGTCGCAGGGCCAGTCCGTGTACGACATGATCTCGATCGCGGCGACCACCGACCTGGGGCAGATGGCCATGGAGCGGGTGCAGTCCTGGCCGACCGGCCTCATCGTCGGTGTGATCATGGTCGTGCCCGGGGTGCTCCTCGGGATGTGGGCGGCGCGGCGGCGGATGCTGGACGAGCCCACGCGGCACCGGACGCTCCTGGTGCGTATCACGGTGATCACCACGGTCGTGTCGCTGGCCGGCTCCGCTCCGCTCGGGCTCGTCCTGACCGGGGCGTGGAAGCCGGAAGGGCCCGCCCTGCTGGCCGCCTCGCTCGCGCAGCCGATCACCGGATACCTCGGCGGCATCGGCATGGCCACCGGCATCGCTCTGATCGCCATCGTCGCCGAGCGGCGGCGCGACCGCCTGACCGTCGCCGTCGAGGCGCTCGGCCAGCGGTCCCTGAGCCTGTATCTCTTCCAGTCGATCGTGTTCGTCGCGGTGTTCTACCCGTTCGGGCTCGGGCTGCAGGACGACCTCGGGATCGCGGGCGCCACCGGGGTGGGCGCGGCGACCTGGCTGCTGTCCCTGGTGATCGCCGACCTGATGCGCCGCGCCGGGCACCGCGGCCCGGCGGAGATCCTGCTACGCCGCCTCGCCTACCGCGGTCGCTGATTCGGGCCCGGCCGTTCACGTCGCCGAACGCGAGCAGGGCCCGCACCAAGAGGTGCGGGCCCTGCTGTGAAGCGTGTGCCGTGACTAGGCGGGAACGATGTTCTCGGCCTGCGGGCCCTTCTGGCCCTGGACGACGTCGAAGGCGACCTTCTGGCCCTCGGTCAGCTCACGGTAGCCACCGTTGGAAACGATGTTGGAGTAGTGCGCGAAAACGTCGGCGCCGCCGCCGTCCTGCGCGATGAAGCCGAAGCCCTTTTCAGAGTTGAACCACTTCACGGTACCGGTAGCCATATCGATCTCCCTTGATAGGTACAGAGACGGAATCCGCACTTCGCGGATCCCCATGTCGCTGGGATAAGCCCATCCGGAGATGACCGGCAAACAGAAAACGCACCTGATGTGTGTTCCGTCAGGTGCGCACAAGTCCTTATGGGTACCACAACTGCAACTCGTTCAACGTACCACGAGCTCCCCCAAAAGCGCAAGCAGCCCCAGGGGTACAGCCTCCTGCCCGAGCCGTCTCGCCGGCCAGGCCGGATCCCTGCCGGAGTCTGTGGGTGGCCACCCGGGCCGAGGGGGGAGACCCGGCGCGCCTCGTGGGGGAGGCCAGGCCATCTGACGGCACTCGTTGACAGAAAGGCCGCCCGATGTAAAGGGCTGTCGTTGGCCAATTGTCCCGGAGAAATTGATAGAAATCTGCTTCCGTCCCCTTCGGCATTTCGCTTCTTCGGCGAGGGGGCATCGGGAGAAACTTGGGTTCCCCCAGCCCGAGAGAAGCAGGTCTCCCATGAAGACTGCACGATTTCGCGCCACGCTGACCGCGGTCGGCCTCTCCCTGATCACCGTCATCGCCTCGGCGGCCCCGGCGCACGCGGTGACGCTGGAGCAGAAGCTCGCCGCACTCTCCGGATTCAGCCAGCCCACCGCGCCCAGCGCCAGCGCCTGGCGGTCGGCCTGGGAGCAGCAGGGGTCGTGGGCGGACTACGCCTTCGACTGGTCCACCGACCTGTGCTCCAGCAGCCCGGACCAGCCGCTCGGCTTCGATTTCCGGATGTCGTGCCGGCGACACGACTTCGGCTACCGCAACTACAAGGCCGTAAGTCAATTCCCGCAGAACAAGAGCCGGGTCGACGACGCTTTCTACTTCGATATGCGGCAGGTGTGCGCCGGATACTCGGGAATTCGCAAGTCGACCTGTGACGGCCTGGCCTGGACGTATTATCAGGCGGTCCGGCAGTTCGGTGACCTGCGGGTCAGTGACAAGCAGATCCAGCAGGTCCAGCGCGACGCCGAGCGTGCCGCCGCGTGACCTCGCCGAAGACCTCCGGACGTCAGGTCCGGAGGTCTTCCTGGTACAGCAGGCACCACCAACGAACTCCCCTCTGCTGGATCGAGGCGGCCCCGGCCCGGCCCCTAGTTTGGTCCCATGACGAACTCACGCTCCCGCAAGTTGACCGGTGCCTCCGTGCTCGCCCTCGCCGTCCTCGCCGGTCCCACCGCGACCGCCGCGTTAGCGGACGCCGACCCCACGCCGGCTGTCCAGAAGGCCCTGGACGACCTGGTGAGCAAGGACAAGTTCCCCGCGGCCCTGGCCGCCGTGCAGGACGGTGACGGGCGTACGACCGACTACGTCGCCGGGGTGGCCGATCTGAAGACCAAGACCGAGGTGCCGGCCGACGGGTACGTGCGCATCGGCAGCAACACCAAGACCTTCACCTCCGTGACCCTGTTGCAGTTGGTCGGCGAGGGCAAGGTCAAGCTCGACGGCCCGGTCGAGACCTATCTGCCCGGCCTGCTGCGCGGCAAGGGCGTCGACGGGCGGCGCATCACCGTCCGCCAGGTGCTGCAGCACACCAGCGGCCTGCCGGAGTACACCGACTTCCTGGCCGAGGGCGCCCTGCCCTACCAGCACGCCTACTTCCAGCCCCGCGACCTGCTGGACATCGCGCTGAAGAAGAAGGCGCAGTTCCCGCCCGGCGACAAGTGGGTCTACACCAACACCAACTACCTCGTCGCCGGCCTGATCATCGAGAAGGTCACCAAGCGCCCGGCGATCGAGGAGATCACCAAGCGGACGATCAAGCGGATCGGCCTGAAGGAGACCTACTTCCCGAACGTCGGCGACCAGCGGGTACGCACCCCGCACGCCAAGGGCTACCACCGCGACGACCCGAAGAAGCCGATGACCGACGTCACCGTGTTCGAGCCGTCCCAGGCCTGGACCGCCGGGCAGATGATCTCCACGCCGAGCGACCTCAACCGCTTCTTCACCGCCCTGCTCGACGGCAAGCTGCTCAAGCCCAAGCAGCTCAAGCAGATGCGCACCACCATCAAGGTGCCGGAGCTCGGCCCCGGCGGCCAGTACGGGCTCGGCCTCAGCGGCGTCACGCTGACCTGCGGCGGCACCGCCTGGGGACACGGCGGCGCGATCCCCGGCTACTACACCACCAACGCCGCCACGGAGGATGGCCGCGCCGCCGCCATCGCGGTCACTCATCTGCCGACCACCCTCCCGGCTCGCGCCAACGTGGAGAAGGCCCTGGACACCGCCCTCTGCACGAAGTCTTGACGCGCCCCTTACGTGGTTTGGTATGAGATGCGACGATTTGAGTCGTTAATCAGCTGAACGATGGGCGAACGCATGACAGACGAAAACGGCCGGAGAGCTCTCGTGGTGCGGGGCGGGTGGGACGGTCACGTCCCGGTCGCCGCCACCGAGCTTTTCATCCCCTACCTGGAGAAGAACGGGTTCGAGGTGGTCCGGTCAGAATCTCCCGCGCCGTACGCGGACGCGGAGTTCATGGCCGGGGTCGATCTCATCGTGCAGTGCTACACGATGGGCACGATCCAGCCGGAGGAGCTCACGGGACTGGAGGCCGCGATTCGGGCCGGCACCGGCATGGCGGGCTGGCACGGGGGCATCGCCGACTCCTTCCGCAACTCCTCCGACTATCTGCACTTGATCGGCGGGCAGTTCGCCTGCCACCCGGGCAAGGACCCGAGCCTTGCGGGCATGGGCACGCAGGAGCACAACTTCGTGCCGTACACCGTGAACATGCTGCCCGAGGCGGCCGACCACCCCATCACCGAGGGCATCGCCGACTTCGACCTCGTCACCGAGCAGTACTGGGTGCTGACGGACGACTACATCGACGTGCTGGCCACCACGACCCAGAAGATCCGCCCCTGGGACCCCTGGCACCGGGAGGTCACCTCACCGGCCGTCTGGACCCGGCGGTGGGGGAGCGGCAAGATCTTCGTCGCGACCCCGGGACACAGTCTCGACGTCCTGCAGAACGACAGCGTGCGCACCATCGTCGAGAGGGGCATGTCGTGGGCCAGCCGGTGAACGTCGGCGTCGTCGGCTGCGGGGCCATCTCGGCCCAGTACTTCCCCACCATCGACCGGCTGCCGGGGCTGCGGCTGGTCGCCGTGGCGGACCTCGACCCCGAGCGGGCCCGGGAGGCCGTCCGCCCTTACCCGGGGGTCGACGTGCTGACCGTGGCCGAGCTGGTCACGGATCCGCGGGTGGACGTCGTACTCAATCTGACGATCCCCGCCGCGCACACCGAGATCGCGCTGCAGGCCATCGCGGCGGGCAAGGACGTCTACAGCGAGAAGCCGCTGGCCGCCACCGCCGAGGACGCCGAGCGCGTCCTGCGCGCCGCCGACGCCGCCCGGGTGCGGGTGGGATGCGCGCCCGACACGGTCCTCGGCACCGGTACGCAGACCGCGCGCAAGGCGATCGACGACGGCCTGATCGGCACGCCCATCGCCGCCACCGCGACGATGATCACGCCCGGCCACGAGCGCTGGCATCCGAACCCCGACTTCTACTACCTGCCGGGCGGCGGCCCGCTGCTCGACATGGGCCCCTACTACGTCACCAGCCTGGTGACGCTGCTCGGCCCGGTGGCGTCGGTCATCGGCGCGGCCAGCCGTACCCGGTCCAAGCGCGTGATCGGCTCCGGCCCGCGCCAGGGCGAGGAGATCCCGGTCACCGTCGACACCCACGTCACCGGCGTGCTCGTGCACGCCTCGGGGGCGCTGTCCACCCTGGTGATGAGCTTCGACGGGACGGCGACCAGGGCGTCCAACATCGAGGTGCACGGGGAGAAGGGCTCGCTCGTCGTGCCCGACCCGAACCACTTCGACGGGTCCGTCCTGGTGTCGGGGGCGGACGGCTGGCAGGATCTGCCCGCCTCGGCGGGCTACGTCGAGGCGGGGCGCGGGGTCGGGCTGGCCGACTTCGCGTCGACCCCGGCGGGTCAGGAGCCCCGCGCCGGGGGAGCGCTGGCCTTCCACGTGCTCGACGTCATGGAGGCGCTGCTGTCCTCGGCGCACACCGGCGCGGCCGTGACCATCACGAGCACCTGCGAACGCCCCCCGCCGGTCCACCTGCGGCCGAGCGAAGAGGCGTAAGAAGGGGGCTCACTTGCTCAGGGTCGCGCCCTGGGCGAGTGGGCTCACTGTGCGGGCGTACACCGACAGCCAGCTGCAGCCGGTCGGGGCGGCGAGCGCGGGCAGGGCCGCGCGCCGCTCGGCCAGCTCGGCCTCCGGCACGTCGAGGTCGATGGTGCGGGCGTCCACGTCGACGGTGATCACGTCGCCGTCCCTCACCAGCCCGAGCGGGCCGCCGACGGCGCCCTCCGGGCTCACCTCGGCCACCACCAGGCCCTTGTTGACCAGCCCGGACATCTGCCCGTCGGTGACCACGGCCACCTGGTCGCCCAGCCCCGCGCCGTCCAGGGCGAAGACGAACGCCGAGGTCAGGCCCATGCCCGGCGAGCCGCGCAGGCCGAGCCCGGTCAGCACGAGCACCTGGCCTGGGCGCACCTCGCCGCCGCGGATGCCGGCGATCCCCTCCTCGCGGGAGCGGTAGACCTTGGCGGGACCGCTGAAGCGGTGCACGCCGTCGTCGGTGACCGTGCGCTTGACCACGCCGCCGTCAGGGGCGAGCGTGCCGCGCACGATGACGATGCCGGGGTGGCGGGCCAGCGGCCGGTCCAGCGGGCTGATCACGTCGGAGTCCACCGGCGCGACGGCCGCGATGGCCGCGCCGAGGGTGGGCCCGGCCACCGTGGGCTGGTCGAGGTCCAGCATCGGGCCGAGCTCGCGCAGCAGGGCGAGCGTGCCGCCGGCCGCCTCGAACTCGTCGATGCGCCGCTCGCCGTTCGGCTTCACCGCGGTGAGCAGCGGCACCTTCGGCGCGAGCTCCTCGAACAGGGCGTAGACGTCCACGTCCGAGCCGGCCTCCACGGCCACGGCCTGCAGGTGCTTCAGCGTGTTGACCGAGCCGCTGATCGCCAGCATCGCGGTGACCGCGTTGCGGAAGGCGCCGGGAAGCAGGATGTCGCGCGGCCGGACGTCCTCGTCGATCAGCTCCACGATGCGCTGACCGGCCGCCGCCACCGTCTGCCACATCCGGGGGCCGTTGGCGAGCACCGGGGTGCTGCCCGGCAGCGCCATGCCGAGCGCCTCGGTGGCGATGTGCATGGAGTTGGCCGTGCCCATGCCCGCGCACACGCCGGGGCCGGTGATCGCGCAGCTGCTCATCTCGGCCAGGTCGGCGACCGTCATCCGGCCCGAGGCGACATGGCCGGCGTAGAGGAAGACGTCCTCGAAGTCGACGTGCTCGCCGCGGAAGACGCCGGACGGCTGGTAGCCGCAGGCCACCACGATCGTCGGGATGTTCAGCCGGCCGGCCGCCATCAGGTGGGCGGGCGTGGTCTTGTCGCAGGAGGCCAGGCAGACCATGCCGTCCAGGAGCGCGCCCTCGGCCGCCACCTCGATGTCGCCCACGATCAGATCCCGGCTGGGCAGGATGTACTGCCCGGCCGCGCCGGCGCTGGTGATGGCGTCGCTGGGCGCGGCCGTACGCACCTCGAAGCCGATGCCGCCGGCCGCGCGGATCGCCTGCTTCAGCGGGCCGACGATGTCGTCCAGATGGCTGAAACAGCTCGCCAGGTCGGACGAGCTGTTCACGATCGCGATCTTCGGCTTCTCCATGTCCTCGGGGGTCAGCCCGAGTGCCGTCCACTGCGCCCGGCGCATCGCCCACCTGGTGGTGCCCGGCTCGAAGTTGCTGCGCAGACTCACGGGGTGACCTCTTCCCGGCCGAGGTAGACCCCGGCCTTCTCAAGCTTGAGCTGCAGCGTGGCCACGTCGATGTCGCCGCACCCGACCCCGGCGTCGAGCGCCAGGTCGGCCGCCGTGCCCGCCGCCTGGCCCATGACGAAGCACGGCCCGGTCACCCGGGCCGCGGAGGCGGCGTCATGGGTCAGCGAGGCGCACCGGCCGGCCACGTACAGGTTGCCGACCCGCTCCGGCACGATCATCCGGAACGGAAGCTGGTTGAAGCCGCGCGGGTTCTCCCCGCGCTGGAACCGGAAGTCGACCGTGCCGGCGACGTGCGCCTCGACCGGCCACCCGTTCACGCCGATGGTGTCCGGGAAGTCGGCGCAGTCGAGCACGTCGTCCTCGGTCAGCCGGTAGCGGCCGAGGACGCGCCGGGTCTCCCTGATGCCGATCTGCGGCGCCAGGTCGACGATGTAGGAGTCGCCGAAGCCCGGCGTGTTGTCCCGGATGAAGGCGAACGCGTCCAGCACCTGCCGCCGGCCCTGCAGCTCGCCATGGGTGAGCTGGTCCACGTCGGTGCCGTCGACGGCGCTGCCGTCCGGGTTGCTGAGCTGGGTGAGGTTGGCGCGCCACTCCAGCGGGTTGCGCTGCGGCCGGACGATCGGCTTCTTGCGCGGGAACGTGTGCGTGCCGGCCCGCTCGGCGGCGTCCATCAGCCGCTCGACCGTCCGCCACGGCCTGTCCCCGGCGGCGGCGACGTCCACGCCGTTGATCCGGAACATCAGCGACGGGTACAGCATCCCGTTGTCGGCCGGCGACTTCTCGAACGGCACTCCGGCCCACGCCGACACGTCGCCGTCGCCGGAGGCGTCGATGAAGATCCGGCCGCGCACCGCCGCCCGGCCGGACTTGGACTCGATCAGCACGGCGTCGATGGTGTCCGGGTCGGACATCACCACGCCGACCGCCATCGCGTGGAAGAGCAGGCGGGCCCCCGAGCCGCCCACCAGCTCATCCGCCGCGATCTTGTAGCTGGAGATGTCGAACGCCTGGGCCTGGATGCCGTCGTTGATGGTCAGGTGCGGCCGGGAGAGACCGTCCAGCCGCTCCAGCCGGTCCAGGAGCTCGTCGGCGAGGCCGCGGATGACCCGCCGGTGCTCGCCGTACACCTTCGCGTGCAGCCCGCAGAACGTGCTCAGGCCGCCCGCGGTGCCCGCACCGCCGAGAAAGCCGTACCGTTCCAGCAGGATCACCGATCGTCCGGTGCGGGCGGCGGCCGCCGCCGCCATGATCCCCGCGGGCCCGCCGCCCACGACCACCACGTCGAACTCGCCGTACACGGGCGTTCGGTGGCTCGGCTCAATGATCGTCATCGGTTGGTCCACGGGTCGCTCCTTCTAGTGCGCTGCCGGCATCACGACATGATCGAGCGTGTACGGCGTGGGTGCCAGCGCGTCCGACATGATCGATTCCATGATCGGCAGCGGCACCAGGCAGTCGGCGCAGGCGTCGGCGCCGGCCACGATCTCCACCACCACGCGGTCCTCGCCCGCCACGGAATAGGTCAGCTCGTAGCCGTCGGTGGCCATCAGCTCGCGGAACTTCTCCAGCGCGCCATCCAGCACCGCGTCAGCCATGGTCCTGGACCTTCACCGTCGACGGGGTGTCGCCCCGGCGGCCGAACGTCTCGATGATGGCGGAGACCCCGGCGTTGTTGGCGCCGGCCACCATGATCACGACCGAGGACGGCACCTTCAGCGCGGGCACCAGGTCCGGGGTGTCGGTGGCGCTCGCCTCGTCCGGGATGGCGTCCGGGTGGCCGGACGGCAGCCGCCAGCGGGTGTGCTGGGAGAGCGCGTCCTTGCCGACCGCGACCAGGTCCTCCCGGGAGTTCACCGAATTGTCGAAGAGGAACTGCCGCAGGTCGTCCTTGCCCCAGCCGGCCCGGGCGAACAACTGCGCGTGCTCGGGGCCGAGGACCACGAGTGCGCTGCTGGTCTCGTGCAGCAGGGCGCCGGTACGGCGGATGGAGTTGGCGAGGTCAAGGCCGAGCTGCTCGGGCCTGCCGGTGTGCCGGGCCTCGATGTGCAGGTTGGACCGGAAGACCATCGCGGTCACCGTGCTGTCGGCCGGGTCGAAGCCGTGCTCGACGTGCAGGGGCTCCCACGGGCTCTCTTCCTCGTTCTCCGCGATGCAGGCGGAGTACTTGCCCAGCGTGGCCTGGGTGGCCTGGTCCAGCTGGTGCGGGTGCAGGCCGAAGACGTTGATGGCGGCCAGCCGGATGGCCCGGCCGAGCGTCGCGTTGGCCCGGAACCCGGAGCCGAACACGTTGCCCTTGCTGTTGAAGCCGAGCCGCTCGCGCACCGGCCCGTTCACGATCAGCAGCGGCGCGGTGCCCGTGGTGCTCTGCCAGATGCCCCTCTTCGGGTACGGCTCCGCGGCGGTCGCCTCCCAGGCGGCCAGCACGACGGGGAAGTACTCCGGCAGGCAGCCGGCCATGGCCGCGTTGATGGCCGCGAGCCGGATGGTCAGGCTCCGGTTCAGGTGCGGCATCGTGAACAGGATCTCGTCGGGATCACGGCTGG
Source organism: Nonomuraea glycinis (assembly GCF_035920485.1). Lineage (GTDB taxonomy): Bacteria > Actinomycetota > Actinomycetes > Streptosporangiales > Streptosporangiaceae > Nonomuraea > Nonomuraea glycinis. Next base: position 1,656,095 of record NZ_CP109166.1, on the reverse strand, counting down.
TCCGGGCCAGGAACTCGCTCAGGTAGGACTCGGTGACCGGCACCACCGGCAGCCCGTCGGTCCACTTCTGGCTGTTGTAGTACTCGATGGTCGAGCGGATCTCCGCGGCGTCGGCCAGCGGAGCCTCGATCAGTGTGCTCATCTCTCCCTCTCAGGATTCCACGCCGAGGACACGCAGCACCTCGGGCATCAGGGCCTGCATGCGGTCGCGGATCTCGTCCTCGTCGAGGCTCGCCACCGGGTGCCGCGCGGCGAGGAACTCGAACCCGGGGAAGCCCTGGACCTTGGCCATGGCGGCGCCGGACACCAGGAAGGAGTCCGAGACGATGCTGACGGCGGGCACACCCAGCCGCTCCAGCAGGATGCCGTCCGCGACGGTCGCCGCGCTGCACGAGCCGCAGTCGCCGACCGCCGTGATCACCACGTCGCACTCGTCGACGACCTGCTTGAGCAGGTCTTCCTTGACCGGCGTGCCGAAGTAGTCCTTGGTGTAGAGGATGGCCTCGCCGGCCCCGCAGCGGCGCTGAAGCTCGCCCGCGATCTCCTGCAGCAGCAGCACGGCGTTCGGCTTGGTGTTGTCCAGCATGCCGATGGTCAGCCCGCGCAGGCTGGCCGGCCGCGGCGCGAGGGTGCTGTCCGTCGCCCTGTCGTCAAAGCCTGTGGGATCGAGTAGCTTTTCTCGTCCTGCCATGTCCCCAACGCCTCCAGCTCGTGAGGTGGGGGGCGCAAACGTAGTGCTCCGTGGCACGCGCCCCATGGTGACAAGTTCGCTCCACAGGCCGGGTGATGACTACCGCGCTTTCCGTATACCGGAAGGCCGGATCCGCACAATCTCGTGAGGCGGCAACGCTGTTGTCCGCCCTTCGGCCGCTCTTGATGATGGGCATGCGGTGTGCTCTGTGGCGCACTCGCTGTATAGCCTGATATATGCCCTTAACTGCCTGGATCGTTCCCGTGCCCCGGCCGGGGTGGGCGGGTGGTGGAAGGAGCGATGGGGATGACGAACGAGCGGCGATCCGTCCTCCATCGAGCCCTGCGCATCCTGGAGACCATCAAGAACGCGAAAGACGGGCTCTGCCTCTCCGACATCAGCCGCCGCTCCGGGGTGCCGCTCACCACGGCCCACCGGATCGTGGGCGAGTTGCACGACTGGGGGGCGCTGGAGCGCGACGACGTCGGCGTCTACCGGGTCGGGCTGCGGCTGTGGGAGGTCGCGTCCGTCACGCCCAGGTCGGTGGGCCTGCAGCGGGTCGCCCTGCCGTTCATGCAGGACCTGTTCGAGACCACCCACCGGGGGGTGCACCTGGCGATCAGGGAGAAGGACCAGGTGGTGTTCGTCGAGCGCTTCCTGAGCCAGGAGACGGCCACCGACCGGACCCTGCCGGGCATGCGCTACGAGCTGCACGCCACCGCGATCGGGCTGATCCTGCTCGCGTACGCGCCGCTCGATCTGCAGAACGAGGTGCTGGCCGGGCCGCTGGCCGTGCCCGACTGGCATCCGCCGGTCACCGAGCGCGAGGTACGGCAGAAGCTCGCCGACATCCGGCGCCTGGGCTACGCGACCACGCCGGTGCGCCAGGAGTACATCTCGGTCGCCGCGCCCATCTACGGCCCGGCGAGTACGGTCGTGGCGGCGCTCTCCGTGATTCTGCCGAACACCGAATCGTACGGACCACGCCTTGCGCACCTTCAGGGCACAACCCGGGGGATTTCACGCGCGTTGGGTGCTCCCCAGAAGCGAACAGGTTACGCCGGTTCTTCCGATATGCGGAAAGACGGGTAGTCATTGCGCCAATGTGGCGTAAGTCTCAAGTCGGTTGGCTGAGGCTGTGAGCCGACCAGAATTCACCTAGGAGAACGATCGTGCCCAACACACCCCCCAGTTCGCTCTCGTTCAGCCGCAGGTCCTTCCTCACCCGCTCCGCTCTCACCATGGGGATGGCCGTGACCGGGACGGGCCTGCTGGCCGCTTGCGGTTCGGACGAACCCAGCACGGACGCGAGCGCCGAGGGCGGCCTCAAGCCGTTCACGTTCCTCAGCGGCATCCCGCTCGAGACGCTGTCGATGGCGATCGAGCTGTACGCGGTGGCCGGCGGCTTCTTCGCCAAGCACGGGCTCGACGTCACCCTGCAGCAGACGAAGGGCACCTCCCAGGCGCTGCAGACGATGCTGGCGGGCGTCGCGCCGGTCACCCGCCTCGGTCAGATGGAGGTCATGGCGGCGATCACCGACAGCAACCAGCCGCTGATCAACATCGGCACGTGCTTCCGGACCTCCGCCGTGCGCTTCGTCTACAGCAAGAGCAAGCACCCGGTGGAGAAGCCGGACGACCTCGTCGGCCAGACGATGGGCGTGCCCTCCGAGGGCGGCAACAGCGACAAGGTCGTCTCGCTCGTGATGGCCGCCGGCGGGCTCGACCCCAAGCAGTGCAAGCGCCAGGTCGTGGGGCTCACCCCGGGCACGTTCAGCCTGGTCAAGCAGGGCCGGATCGTCGGCTACGTGACGACCGTCGACGTCGCCAACATCCTGGTGAACCAGGACCCCGACGTGGGGGTGTTCGACCCCGCCAAGTACGCCAAGGCCGACTCGCAGGTCTACGTGACCTCGAAGGACGCCCTGGTCAAGGACGCGGATGACCTTCGCAAGTTCCTGGCGGGAGTCCACGACTCGCTCGCGGCGCTGGTCGCGGACACGAACTTCGACAAGGCGCTCCCGATCCTGCGGAAGCACTACTCCTTCGCCACGCTCGACGACGACAAGATCGCCAGGCCGAGCCTGACCATGCTGCGCAACGGCTGGATGGGCGGAGACCTGAGCGGGCCGCTGCTGACCGTGGACGAGGAGGCGTGGGCCGCCGGATACAAGGAGCTGCTGGACGCCGGGATGGTCAAGCCCGGCGGCGACCCTGCCGCTTGGTACGACAACAGCATGCTGCCCAAGGCCTAGAAAGCCGGCGCAGGGACCAACAGGACGGATCTATGAACGAGATCGACGGGAGGAGCCGGATGGCAGCGGACAGCGCCAGGACGGTTGACAAGACCGCGGGAGCTCGGCCGGCCGCGTCACCCGGGCCGGCCAAACTTGAGCTGATCGGGATCGGGAAGGAATTCCGGACCAAGCGCGCGCACACGCAGGCGCTGTCCGGCATCGACCTGACCATCAGCGACGGTGAGTTCGTCTCGATCATCGGACGGTCGGGCTGCGGGAAGACCACACTGCTGAGAATGCTCGCCGGGCTGCTCAGCCCATCGGCCGGCCAGATCCTCATCGAGGGCAGGTCGCTGTGGGACGGCACCAAGGCGGACACCTCGGTCGTGTCCCAGCTCGGCGTGGTGTTCCAGGAAGCCAACCTGTTCCCCTGGTATTCCGTCGCGGAGAACATCGCGCTGCCCCTGCGGCTGCGCGGTGACGGCAAGGCCGACAGACTGGCCCGCGCCGCCGAACTCGCCGAGCTGGTCGGCCTCGGCGGGTTCGAGAGCTCCTATCCTCGTGAGCTGTCCGGCGGCATGCGCCAGCGGGTCGCGATCGCCAGAGCGCTGAGCACCCGTCCGAAGCTGCTGCTGATGGACGAGCCGTTCGGCGCTCTGGACGCGCTCACCCGCGAACGCATGAACCTCGAACTGCAGCGCATCGCGCTGGCCACCGAGGCCACCGTGGTCTTCATCACCCACGACATCACCGAGGCGGTCTTCCTCGGTGACCGCGTGGTTCACCTGACGCCGCGGCCCGGCCGCATCCGCCAGGTGAAGACCGTCGAGTTCCAGCGTCCGCGCTCCATCGACGTGCAGACGGAAGCGGCGTTCGGCGCCATGGAACGGGACCTGCGCCACGCGCTCGACGACGATGAGAAGGGCTGAGCGGTGAACAACGATCGCGTCCGCAAGATCCTGCCCTGGGTGAGCACGCCGCTCATCCTGCTGGTGTTCTTCCTCGCCTGGGAGGCGTTCGTCCGCGCCTTCGAGGTCTCCCCCCTGGTGCTGCCGCCGCCGCTGGCCGTGCTGGACAGCCTGACGGAGGTCGTGGTCGACCCGGAGACGTGGGAGCACGCCGGCGTCACCGCCGCCGAGACCATCGGCGGTTTCCTGATCGCCCTGGCGTTCGGGGTGGCCGTCGGCGTGCTGCTCGGCAAGGTGGCCTGGATCGAGCTCAGCCTCCGCCCGCTCATCGTCGCCTCCCAGGTCGTGCCCAAGGTGGCGCTGATCCCGCTGTTCGTGATCTGGTTCGGCTTCGGCATGACCAGCAAGGTGATCATGTCCGCGATGCTGGCGTTCTTCCCGATCATGCTCAACGTGCAGCTCGGCGTCCGCTCGGTGGACAAGGGCCAGCGCGAGGTCATGCGCAGCCTCAACGCGACCAGATGGCAGACCTTCAACCACCTGGAGCTGAAGAGCACCATGCCGTACGTCTTCGCGGGCATGGAGGTCGGCATCGTGCTGGCCATCATCGGCGCGATCGTCGGCGAGTACCTCGGCGGCAACGAGGGACTCGGCTACCTGGTGGTGCGGACGCTCAACGAGCTCGACGCGCCGGCCCTGTTCGCCACGATCATGCTGCTGTCCGTCCTCGGGCTGGTGCTGTACTTCGCGGTCAACAGCCTCAAGCGGTTCGTGATCCCCTGGCACGAGTCCGTATACGGTCAGCACGACGTCAACGGTTAACAGTTCCCGAGAAGGCGAGTTCGTTGAGCGACACCCGTAATCTGATCATCATTGGGTCGGGCCCGGCCGGATACACCGCGGCCGTCTACGCGGCACGAGCGGAGCTCAGGCCGCTCGTGTTCGAGGGCTCGGTCACCGCCGGTGGCGCCCTGATGAACACCACCGAGGTGGAGAACTTCCCCGGCTTCCCGGACGGCATCATGGGGCCCGACCTCATGGGCAACTTCCGCAAGCAGGCCGAGCGGTTCGGCGCCGAGCTGGTGGCCGACGACGTCATCGAGGTCGACCTGGCGGCCAGCCCCAAGGTGGTCAAGACGTACACCGACACCTATTACGCGCACGCGGTGATCCTGGCCAACGGCTCCGGCTACCGCGAGCTCGGCCTGGCCAACGAGAAGCGGCTGTCCGGCCGGGGCGTGTCCTGGTGCGCCACCTGTGACGGCTTCTTCTTCCGCGACCAGGACATCGTGGTCGTCGGCGGCGGCGACACGGCGATGGAGGAGGCGACCTTCCTCACCCGCTTCGCCAGGTCCGTCACCGTCGTGCACCGCCGGGACACCCTCCGCGCCAGCAAGATCATGCAGGAGCGGGCGCTGGCCAGCGAGAAGATCCGCTTCGTCTGGGACAGTGAGGTCACCGACGTCCTCGGCGACGACCGGGTGACGGGCGTCCGGCTGCGCGACCTGAAGACCGGTGAGGAGAGCGAGCTCGAGGTCACCGGCCTGTTCGTCGCCATCGGCCACGACCCGCGCACCGAGCTGGTCAAGGGCCAGGTGGCGCTGGACGACGAGGGGTACGTCCTGGTGGACTCGCCGACGACGCGGACCAGCGTCGACGGGGTGTTCGCGGCCGGCGACGTCGTCGACCACACCTACCGGCAGGCGATCACCGCCGCCGGCACCGGGTGCGCCGCCTCGCTCGACGCCGAGCGCTGGCTGTCCCACCACCACGCGTGACCGGTCGCGGATCAAGAGGGATCAAGGAAGGGGATGAACCGTGGGCGCCGTCAAGGTTGTGACCGATGGGAGCTTCGAGGCCGACGTCCTCAACAGCGACAAGCCGGTGCTGGTCGACTTCTGGGCCGAGTGGTGCGGCCCGTGCCGTCAGCTCGGGCCCGTCCTTGAGGAGATCGCCGCGGAGCACGCGGACCGGATCACCATCGTCAAGCTGAACGTGGACGAGAACCCGGTGACCGCGCGGGACTACGGCATCCTCCAGATGCCGACGATGAACGTCTACCAGGGCGGCCAGGTCGTCAAGAAGATCACCGGCGCCAAGCCCAAGGCCGTGCTGCTGCGCGAGCTCGACGGCATCATCTGACCCCTGCGCATACGAAAAGGTCCCGGCCGCCTGCTCGCGGCCGGGACCTTCTGTGTGGCTACTCCGCGGCGACCCGCTGCAGCAGTGCGGCGAGCTCCTCGGGAGCGGTCACCATGGCCTCGTGGCCGGTGGCGATCTCGTGCACCGGCCAGCCGCGCGCGGCGGCCCGCTCGGCGTGCGGGGTGAACACCCGCATCCAGTCGACGCACTCGATGAACGCCGCCGGCACCTGCTCGCCCTTGCCCGTCAGCCGCAGCGGCTCGGTGTAGGTGAGCCACGGGTGCGGGGTGAGCCGGGGGGAGAGCCAGTCGAGGTCGGCCTGCTCGGTGACCCCGAGGACGCTCAGCTTGCGTACGGGGATGAGCCAGCCGAACCCGGGACCCGCCACCGACTCGCGGTAGTGGCCGGCGATGGTGGTGGGCAGCAGGTCGATCGCCGCCTCCCCGTCGTCGCCCACGAAGGCGTCCAGGTGGATCCGCTTGGCCAGGCGCTCGCCGACGCGGTCCGCGACGCCGGTCACGACCTGACCGGCGTAGCTGTGCCCGACGAGCACCACGTCGCGGGCGTCGTACGCCTCGATGAGGGAGACGACGTCCTGGATGTGCGTGCTGAGCCCGACCTGCGGGCTCAGCAGGTGAGCGCGGTCGCTCACGCCGGTCAGCGTGGGGGCGTGCACCTGGTGGCCGGCCGCGCGCAGCAGCGGCGTCACCCGCTGCCACGCCCAGCCGCCGTGCCATGCCCCGTGCAGCAGGATGAAGGTGCTCATGCGTTCTCGAGAACGATCATCCCGGCCCCGGTCATCGAGGCGGGCACGAAGTAGTGCGAGAACCTGGCCACCACGTCGGGGCTGAGCGCTCCCCGCATGACCAGCCACATGATCAGCTCGGCTCCCTCGCCGCCGAAGGTCTCGACGTACTGCTCCCGGCTCCAGCCGGCCAGCTTGTCGGGGTTCTGCGCGATGTCGATGAGGAACTGCCGGTCGGCCGGCGGGTTCGTGAACCCGGCGCGGGCGCCCTGGAGCTGGTGCGACAGGCCGCCGGTGCCGAGTACCACGAACTTTTCGTCGCTGTCGTAGCTCTCGATCGCCCGGCCGAGCTGCTTGCCCAGGTCGTAGAGCCGGGCGGGCAGCGGGATGGGGTATTGGAGCACGTTGACGAAGATGGGCACGACCTTCACCGGCCATGCTTCCTCCGGCTTGCCCCAGAAGAGCTCCAGAGGCACCTGGAGGCCGTGGTCGACCTTGATCTCCTGGATGATCTCCGGGTCGAAGTGGTTCTCGACCAGCGAGTCGACCAGGTGCCAGGAGAACGCGCTGTGCCCGGTGAACGAGGGGATGGCCCGCGGGCCCCAGCCCTCGTCGACGATCTGGTACTCCTCGGCGCAGCCGACCCCGAAGGTGGGGACCCGGTCGAGGAACATGGCGTTGTAGTGGTCGTTGAAGACCACCACCGCGACGTCGGGCTTGTGCTCCTTGACCCACTCCTGGGCGGGCACGTAGCCGTCGAAGAACGGCTTCCACTCAGGTGTGTCGCGCAGCCCCTTGTCGAGTGCCACCCCGATCGAGGGAACGTGTGAGGTTCCCATTCCCCCCACAAGTCGTGCCATGTTCTACACCTTCTTCCCGAGCCTGTCCCGCAGGAACGACTCGTGGTCCATGTCCACCTGGTGTGCGCCGATCTCGGTGATGCGGATCGGATCGACGGCGGTGATCTTCAGGACGAAGAAGAGGTTGCCGCCGAGGCGGATCATCTCCTTCCAGTTCCTGGTGAGCACGGCGGTCTTCTCTTCCTCGCTCAGCCCGAAACGGTCCAGGTAGGCGGGCTCGTCGGCCTTGAACGCCTCCCGGTTGACCGGGTCGCCCAACCCCATGGCCATCTTGTTCATGCGGTAGCCGCGAAGCTGGCGCTGCCGGTCGAGGATGGGGGTGTCGGGTATGCGATCTGGTTCGCCCATGGGCATCTCCCTCGTCTTCGCGGTGCCTCGAACTTCGCAGCCGACGCACCGTAGGTCAATCAGGCGGTCGCGCGCCAGCCGCCGTCCGCGTAGATCTTGCGGGCGACCTCGGTGTAGGGGACCGGGCTGACGGTGGCGCCGATCTCCACCTGGGTGTGCGGCTCGACGGTGAGCTTCTCGGTGCCGCCGTCGGGCTCGCCCCACACGAGGGACACCTGGGCGCCCGGCTCGGCGTGCTCGACGTCGAGCATGGCCAGGGTCAGCATCTTGCGCTCGTTGGAGCTGTAGCCGATCCAGGTGGAGATGCCGGCGGGCTCGCCGTGCGCCTTCACCAGGTCGTACGGGTGCATCGAGTAGACCGCGGACGGGTACTCCACCCACTTGGCGTTCGAGCCGCGCTCGATCTGCGACTCGACGACCTTGAGGAAGTCGGCGTTGTCGAGGGCCAGCGTGACCTTCTTGCGGTGCGGGCCGGCGGCCTTGGCCTCCAGCGCCTCACGGCCGATGAACTCGTGGTCGAACTTGACGAAGTTGCCGTAGCCGAGGTCCCACGGCGTCAGGTAGTAGTCCTCGATGTCGTCGGAGACGAAGCTGCCGCCGATGGAGGCGTTGGCCTCGTAGCCGTTGGACGGCAGCCACTGGCGGTAGGCCTTGAGCGACTCGCCGGTGTAGATCGCCGGGAGCGGCGAGGGGATCCAGCCGGACTCCAGGGTGTTGGAGGAGTAGGCCCGGCCGCCGACCAGCCGCATGCCGAACTCCTCGCCGGCCTTGACCAGCGCCTCGTGCACCGCCTCGCCCTCGGCCCACGGGCCGAACAGCTCGTAGCCGGGCTGACCGGCCATGCCGTGCCGCAGCGCGCGGACGGTCCTGCCCGCGATCTCCATCGTCGTCATGCGGAAGAACTTCAGCTCGGGCGCCGAGGCGCCCGTCACCTTCTCGATCACCTTGGAGGCGTTCGGCCCCTGGATCTGGTAGCGGTAGTTCCTGCGGTTGAACGGGTCCGGGCGGGCCGCCGACCGCTCGTCGAGCGTCGTCTCGACGTCGTAGCCGCCGGTCTCGGCGTGGAAACGCACCCAGTTGAGCGCCGGAATGCGGCCGACCAGATTGAAGCTGTTCTCCGCCAGGTGGAAGAGAATGACGTCGCCGATGACGTAACCCTCGGGGGTGACGGGCACGAACTGCTTGGCGGTGTCGACCGGGAACTTCGCGAAGCTGTTGACGCCCAGATAGGACAGCAGCTTGAGCGCGTCGGGGCCTTCGACCAGCAGTTCGACCATGTGGTACGACTGGTTGAACAGCACGCAGGTGTTCTGCCAGGCCTGCTGCTCGTCGCGCCAGTTGGTGTACTCCGGCGGAACTCCCGGATAGGCATTCGGTCCGGCGGGGAGATTGCGGAAATAGTGGGCAAGATTGGTGTTCGCGCCGTTGAGAATGTCTTGGAGGCTCATAGGGGGTTCCTTATTCTAGGGGGGTTAAGCGCATATTTCGGGGCCTGACCTGGATGTTACGGAGAGGCGGTCAGGGGGCGACATATGCAATTGACGGCTCCTGCGGCGATGGCGGACCTACGTCGTCCAGGACAAGTGACGTAGGCCCGCGGCCGTCAGCGGCCGTCAGTCTTCGTCGGGGGCGTCGACGTAGCGGACGCCGAGCCGGTCCAGCGTGGCGCGCAGGCCGTACACGTCCAGGCTCAGCACTCCGTCGCGGAACTGCTCGCGCTTCTCGGCCTCGTTGGCCATCCGCTCGGTCGCCTTCCCGGCCACGGCCGGGGCATCATGGCGGGCCACGACGAGCACGCCGTCGTCGTCGGCCACGATGACGTCACCGGGGGCGATGAGGGCGCCGCCGAGGACGACGGGCACGTTGACGGAGCCGGGGCTCGCCTTCACCGTGCCCTGCGAGCTGATGGCGCGGGACCACACGGGGAAGCCCATCTCGGTCAGGTCGGCGACGTCGCGCACACCCGCGTCGATGATCAGGCCGGCGACGCCGCGGGCCTTCAGCGCGGTGGCGAACAGGTCGCCGAACATCCCGTCGTGCGACAGCGAGGTGGTGGCCACGGCCAGGATGTCGCCCTCGCCGCACTGCTCGACCGCCGCGTGGATCATCAGGTTGTCGCCGGGGTGGCTGAGCACAGTGACCGCGCGGCCGGCGATGCGGGCCCCGGAGTAGATCGGGCGCAGCACGGGGTCGACCAGGCCGCGGCGGCCCATGGCCTCGTGGGTGGTGGCCACCCCGGCCTCGGCGAACACCTTCACGGCCGCCGCGTCCGGACGCACTCGGGTCCGTACGACGATGTGCCCGTCAGAGAAACCGCTCATACCAACTCATCTCCCACCACGGGGAACACCCGCTGGTAAGCCTCGGCCTGCACGACGTCGCCGGGCGCTCCGTTGCGACGGGCCTGGACGCCGCGCCGCTTGCCCAGCTCGGTGTAGTAGTCGATCAGGTGATGCTGGGCGGACATCACCTCCATCGCCTTGCGCTTGCGGTCGAACACCGGCGTGATGTCCAGCAGCATGTTCGGTACGAATCCGCACACCTCAGGCTGATGCGGCTCGAACATCTGCACCTGCGTCGCCCCGATCGGCGTGGTGCCGGGATCGTGGCCCATGGCCTGCGCCACCATGCGGGTGGCCAGCGAGGTCTCATGGGCGATGTTGTGGTCGCGGTTGTAGGGGTCGTTCGCGACGTGGGTCAGCAGCGTGTCGGGCTGGAGCTCGCGCAGCGTCGAGACGATCCGGTCCCGGGCCTCGTCGGTCACGACCAGCGGGTAGTCGCCCAGGTCGTAGAAGTCCACCTGGACCCCGAGCGCCTCGGCGGCCGCCTCGGCTTCCTCCCGGCGGACCCGCTTCACCGTCTCCATGTCCATGCCGGGTTTCTTCCACAGGCCCTGCGCCTCGCCTCGCTCACCGAAGCTGAGACAGATCACCCGTACGGAGTCGCCTCGCGAGGCAGCCAGAGCCAGCGCGCCGCCCGCCCGCCACACGAAGTCCCCCGAATGGGCTGTGATCGCCACGATCGAGCGAGCCACTCGAGATCCCGTCATACCGCCGCTACCCGCTTTCGGTCCATCGTCCATCTGGCCCCATGAACGCTACCGACCAGGGGCGGACGATGGATCGCGCAATTGACCGCGCTGACGTACGACAAGTGACGTAGACGTCAGGTCGGCGGGTCGACCAGGCCCTCGCGCATGGCGGCGAGCACCGCCTGGGTGCGGGAGCGCAGCCCGAGCTTGCCGAGCAGGTTGCTCACGTGCGTCCGCGCCGTCCGCTCACTGATCACCAGCTTCGCGGCGATCTCCCGGTTGGAGCGGCCCTCGGCGATCAGCACCAGCACGTCCCGCTCCCGGCTGGTCAGCCCCGCGACCCCCCGCTGCGGCGCGCGCATCTTCTGCACCAGCCGCCGCGCCACCGCCGCGTCCAGGAAGACGTCGTCGTTGGCGGCGGCGTAGATCGCGGCGGCCACGTCCGACGGCCCGGCGTCCTTCAGCAGGTAGCCGGCCGCGCCGTGCTCCAGCGCGGCATGGATCCGCTCGACCTCGCCGAAGCTGGTCAGGATGACCACGCGGACGGACGGGAACCGCTTGGCGATCTCCGCCGTGGCCTCCACGCCGTCCATCTTCGGCATCATCAGGTCCATCAGGGCCACCCGGGGCAGCGGCTGCCCCCGGACCTTCAGCGACTCCAGGCACTCGAGCGCCTCACGCCCGTTGCCCGCCTCGCCGACCACCTCGACGTTGTCCAGCGCCTCCAGGTAGGCGACGACGCCACGCCGGACCACCGCATGGTCGTCCACCACCAGGACTCCGATGGTGCTGGTCTCGGGCTCTGCGCTCACTTCAACGTCCAGACAGTCGTACGGGGGCCGTCACTGAGTCCAGTCGGCAGCGAGGGCGGCAACGGCAGCACGAGGCACACGGTCGTCCCCTTGCCCGAACTGGATCGGGTCGTCAGGGTACCGGCCCAGCGGTTGGCCCGTTCCTTCATGGCTGTCATCCCGAATCCACCCTTGTCCGCGGGAACGTCCGCTTCCTGTGTCAGCAGGCCCCGGCCGTCGTCGGTGACCTCACCCGTCAGCCACCGCTGCGTCCCGCGCCTGGTCAGGCTGAGGTCGATGGTGACGGTGGAGCCGTGCGAATGCTTGACGCTGTTGTGCAGCGCCTCCGCGATCACCCGATAGGCGTCCTCCTGGAGCTCCGCCTCCAGGTCGTCGAGGTCGTCGTGCGGGTCGCTGATCGACACCCGCACATCGAAGCCGGTACGGCTCATCGTCGACTCGGCGAGGGAGAGCAGCGACTCCGACAGCCCCTGGTCGGCGTGCGCGGTGGGGTGCAGGTCGGTCACCATGGCCCGCAGGTCGGTCAGCACCGCCTTGGAGATGTGCCCGAGCTCCCGCGCCACCCGCATCACGTACGCCGAGTCCACCACCGTGTCGCGCCCGGACAGCATGTTGAGCGACTCCACCTGCATGCCCATCGAGAAGACGTTCTGCACTACGGAGTCGTGCAGGTCCCGGGCCAGCCGCTGCCGCTCCTCCCGGCGCGCCACCTCCCGCTCCCGCTCCAGCAGGGCCGCGTAGTCCACCGCCTGCGACGCCTGCTCCGCGATGGCCAGCAGGAAGTCCAGGGCGGTCTTGGTGATCTCCTGGCCGGGGGCGAAGTAGGCGTTGAGGATGCCGACGGGCTCGCCGCGCACCATCAGCGGCACGCTGGCGAACCAGTCCCACTCCGGGTAGCGCATGTACTCCTGCAGCGGCTCCCACACCGGATCCGTCATGATCGCCTCGTACCGGTGCGGCACCACGACCGGCTTGCGCGTGGTGAACGCGTCGATCATGCGCAGCTCGGCGCCGGATTCGAGACACTCCAGGAGCAGGTCGAAGAAGTTCTCCGCCTGGCCGAACCCGGCGGTGCCCATGACCCGGAACCGCTCACTGGTGGAGTTGACCGTCAGGATCTGCACGCTCGCCAGCGCGTCGGCCTCCAGCACCTCCTTCGCCAGCGCGTCCAGGGTGCTGCGCAACGACCGCTTGGCGGCCACCCGGCTCGCCGCGCTGGCGATCGCGGCCAGCCGCCGCTGGTGCCGCCGGCTCTCGGTGACGTCCCGGAACGCCACGATCCGCTCGTCGCGCCCGGCGAGCGTGCTGACCCGGAACGCGAACTCCCGACGCGGCCCCGACTCCGGCTCCCAGACGGCGACGGCCTCGGCCTCCCCGTCACCCGCGTGAGCGGGCGGGAACGGCGACGCGGCCCCGGCGACACCCGCCGGGTCGAGCCCGCACAGCGAGACCGCCGCCGGATTCGCCTGCACGAACCGCCCCGCCGGATCGATCACCGCGAGCCCGTCCGGCGTCTGCTCCAGCAGGGTGCCCGGGTCGAGCATCATGGACGTCCTCCTCGCGGGGGTACGGCGGATCGTGGCACGTCAGGTCACTAACCCCCATGATGCCCCCGTTCGGTGGCAACAGCACCACTTCGACCAGCACGTACACCATTTGACGTAGGCGGAGCCTCCGCGAGGCGCACGGTGGCGAGGCCCGGCGTCCGATGACGTCGTACGACAGGAGCTCTAGCGTCGCTCACTGGTACGTTGACGAAGGCAGACCGAGAGGCAGCGATGGAGTTCCTGGTTCGTTTCGAGACCCATCTTCCCGACAGCATGAACGACGCCGAGCGGGGACGGCTGAAGGTCGCCGAGCGCGCCCGTGCCATGGAGCTGCGCGAGGACGGCATCCTGAAGAGGCTCTGGCGGGTGCCGGGACGGCGTGCGGTCATCGGCCTGTGGGAGGCCCCCGACGCCACCGCCCTGCATGACGCGCTGGCGTCCCTGCCGCAGTGGCCGTGGATGGACGTGACCGTCGAGCCGCTCGCCACCCACCCGCAAGAGGCCTGACCCTTTCCTCGTCAGGCCGGTCCGGGGCACCCGTTCTACGTCACTTGTCGCAGTTCGGCTAGGACGGGCGCAGGCGTAAGAGCCGTCATCCGCGTCGTTTCTCCGATCGGGCCGCTGCCTAGTGTCGGTGGTGGAGCCAGATGCTCGGCATCCCCCGCCGGCCCGCGTCCTCGGCGTCTGCCTGCTCGACGAAAGGTCTCTTTCACCATGCCCCCAAAGAGTCTCCGATGACCAGCCTGCGCACCGGCGGGACCGGACCGGCGCCGACCCGCCGCCAAGCACTCACGCGGGCGCTGAACGCCATCAGCTACGAGATCCTGCCGTTCAGGAGCACCGAGGAGCAGGTCCTCGAACACGTGCCGACCGGCATCTCGATGACGGTCACCACCACCGAGGCCAAGGGCCTGGGACCCACCCTCGACCTGGCCCAGAAGCTGACCGGCCACGGCTACCAGGTGGCCCCGCACCTCGCCGCCCGCCTCGTCAGAGACGAGCGGCACCTGGTCGACATCGTCGCCCAGCTGCGCGAGGCCGGCGTCGACGGCATCTTCGTGATCGGCGGCGACGCCGCCACGCCCGCCGGCGACTTCCACGACGCCTACTCCCTGCTCGACACGCTCGACACGCTCGGGCACCCCTTCACCCGGATCGGCATCGGCGGCTACCCCGAAGGCCACGGCGCCATCAGCGACGAGCTGATCGAGCGCGCCATCGAGCGCAAGGCCGCCTACGCCACCCACATCGTCACCCAGCTCTGCTTCGACGCCGGCACGACGGCCGCGTGGGCGGGCACGCTCAAGCGGCGCGGCGTCGAGCTGCCGGTCTTCGCCGGCATCCCCGGCGCCGTCAGCCGGCAGAAGCTCATCCGCATCTCGGCCGGCCTGGGTCTCGGCCAGTCCGCCCGCTTCCTGAAGAAGCAGCAGAACATGCTGTGGCGCTTCTTCCTGCCCGGCGGATACCGCCCCGACAAGCTGTTCGAGGGCCTCGCCCCGCGCCTCGCCGAGACGGAGACGAACCTCGCCGGATTCCACCTGTTCACCTTCAACGAGCTGGAGAAGACCGAGGCCTGGCGGCGCAAGCTGCAGGCGCGACTCGGGAACGGCTCATGAGCGCACAGGTCATCGACGGGCGAACCTGCGCCCGCGCCCTCAAAGCGAGCGTGGCGGCCGACATCGAGCTCCTCAAAGAGGAACGCCTGCCCATCGGCCTGGCGACCGTCATGGTGGGGGACGCCTACGGCTCGGTCGCGTACGAGCGCCGCCTGCGCCGGCTCGCCGCCGACCTCGGCGTGCCGTACCTGCCCTGCAGGCTGCCCGCGACCGTCTCCCAGGCCGAGCTCGACGACACCATCGCCGAGCTGAACGCCGCCCCCGACGTGTCCGGCATCCTCGTCCTGCGCCCCCTGCCGCCGCACCTCAGCGAGGCCGTCACCTTCCAGGCCATCCACCCCGCCAAGGACATCGAGGCCGTACACCCGCAGAACGCCGGCCTCCTCGCCCTCGGCGTGCCCCGTTACGTCCCCTCGACGGCGGCCTCGGCCTACCACCTGCTGGACACCTGGCTCGACTCCGTCGGCGAGGACCGGGCGGACTTCTACCACCGCTCGCTCATCGTCGTCGTCGGCCGCTCCAACAACGTCGGCAAGCCCGCCGTCTCCCTCGGCTACGACCGGCAGGCCGCCGTCGAGTCGATCGACGAATGGGCCAGCCACACCGGCACCCTCGGCCGCCACACCCGCCGCGCCGACGTCCTCATCGTCGCGGCGGGCCGGCCCGGCCTGATCCGGGCGGAGCACGTGAACGACCACGCCGTCGTCATCGACGTCGGCATCAACCCGCGAACCGGCCCCGACGGCGTCACCCACATGGTCGGCGACGTCGACCATGCCAGCGTCGCCCCCCGCGTCCGTGCCCTCACCCCCGTCCCCGGCGGAGTCGGCCCCGTCACCGACGTGTGGCTGCTGCGCAACACCGCGGCCGCCGCCCGCGTGCACGGCGCCCGCCTCCTCAGCAGTCAGGAGCCCTCATGACCGCCACCGCCGAAGCAGCCCGCTCCGCCGGGCAGTACGTCCTCATGCTGTCCTGCCCGGACACCCCCGGCATCGTGTACGCGGTCGCCGGGTTCCTCGTCGACCGGCAGTGCACGATCGTGCAGAGCCAGCAGTTCGACGACCCGGACAGCCGTACCTTCTTCATGCGCGTCCAGTTCGCCCACGCCGAGGGCGAGGCACTGTCGGTGCCGGACCTGCGGCGGGACTTCACGCAGGTGGCGTCCCGCTTCGGCATGACCTGGCGCCTCGGCGACGCCGCCGCCCGCCAGCGCGTCCTGATCATGGTGAGCAAGTTCGGCCACTGCCTCAACGACCTGCTCTACCGCAACTCCGTCGGCGAGCTGAACATCGACATCGCCGGGGTCGTCTCCAACCACCCCGACCTCGCCATGCTGGCCGACAACTACAGCGTGCCCTTCACCCACATCCCGGTCACCCCCGACACCAAGCCCGAGGCCGAGGCCCGCCTCATGGAGATCGTGGAGACCGAGAAGGTCGACCTCGTCGTCCTCGCCCGCTACATGCAGATCCTCTCGGAGGACCTGTGCAAGCGGCTCGAAGGCCGCGCGATCAACATCCACCACTCGATGCTGCCCAGCTTCAAGGGCGCCCGCCCGTACCAGCAGGCCTATGACCGCGGCGTCAAGGTCGTCGGGGCCACGGCCCACTACGTCACGGCCGACCTGGACGAGGGCCCGATCATCGAGCAGCAGATCATGCGGGTGGACCACTCGATCAGCGCCGACGAGTTCGTCGCGCGCGGCCGCGAGACGGAGTGCCGGGCGCTGGCCCGCGCGGTCCGCTGGCACACCGAGAACCGCGTCGCCCTCAACGGCCACAAAACCGTGGTCCTGCACTGATCTTCCCGTACGCCTTTCGCACGGGACCGAATCCACGTCCGCGGCACCTGGTCAGGTCGGCAGGTGGGGCCGGTGAGGCCGGCCAGGCGCCGCGGCTTCCCCACCGCCTGCGCGGTGCTCAGCGCTCATTGCCCGCACGCAGCCAGGCGATGTAGTCGGCGGCCGCGCGTTCGGTGTCGTAGGCGGGCCGGTAGCCGGTGTCCTGCTGGATGCGGGTGATGTCGAGGTGGTTGTGATGGCCGGTCCCGCCGGTGGGCAGCTCGATCGGGGCGTCCGGGACGACCTTCTTGATCGCGGCGATGACCTCGGCGTTGGTCGTCGCGCGGCCGGACGCGACGTTGTAGGTGCGGTGGTCGAGCCGGTCGGCGAGCTGGAGGAGCGCGATGGCCCGGCCGGTGTCCTTCACGTAGCACAGGTCGATCGCGTCGTCCGCGTAGGCGGGGGCCCGCAGCCCGGAGAGATCCGGCGCGGTGCCGCGGGCGGCCGCGTGGACGAATGCGGGGGCGGGGAAGAACGGGTCGGAGTGGCCGCGCGGGCCCCAGGTGGCGGAGACGCGGTAGTTGACGACGTCGAGGCCGGCGGCCTCGGCCAGATGGTCGTTGAGCAGCTCGCCGACCTTCTTGAACGTCGGGATCAGGTGGGGTGAGGTCATCGGCAACGGCATGTCCTCCCGCAGCGGGCCCGCGCCGGGCAGACCGGCGTAGACGCCGATCGTGCTCGCGACACCGACCCGCGCCACGCCCCAGCTCTGGGCGGCCTGCAGGATGTTGAGGAGCCCGCCGATGGCTTTACGGGTGGCCTCCACGGGCTCGTCGGCGCTGGGCGGCCACGGCATGGACCCCGCGAGATGCACGATGCCAGTGATCTTGTGGCGTGCGCCGACGTCGAGCAGCGCCGTCAGATCGGTGATGTCGGCCCGCTCCACCGCCACCCGCGCCTCGGCGAGGTCGGCCGGCACCTCGGCGCTCCGCCGCTGAACCAGCACGCACTCCTCGCCCAGATCGAGCAGCGCCCGCACGGTGTGAGCCCCGATGAACCCCAGACCCCCGGTGACCAGAATCATTGCCTTGCCCTTCCTGTCGTCTAGCTGATTATCAGTGCAACTGACAATCAGGTTAGCGATAGAATAGGCGGGTGTCTACCTCCGGCGGGCCGGGCCCCGAGTTGAACAGTCGTCTGGGTTACCTCCTCAAGCACGCGCGCCTGCGGCTGGACGAGCTGTACACGAACGCGCTGAGGCCGTACGGGATCGACGGGCGTGAGCTGGGAGTGCTGCTCGCCCTCGCCGGCCACGAGCCGGCTTCTCAGCAGCAGGCTGCACAGCGACTGGGGATCGACCGCACGACGATGGTCGCGCTGCTGGACACACTCCAGGGCAAAGGCCTGGTGTCACGTCACCCGGACGCGAACGACCGCCGCCGCAACGTGGTCGAACTGACCGAAGCCGGACGAAAAACCCTCAGCCAGGCCATCGAGGCGAGCGACGACGCCGAACGCGCCCTCCTCGCGCCCCTCACCCCGCAGGCCGCACAGCACCTACGCACCGCACTGCGGACGATCGTGACCCATCCGGACAGCTAGTGTTCAGCCGGACGCCTGGCTGGTCTCATCCGCGTGCGGTCGTCGAGCTCAGCCGGTGAACTGGGCCGGCTTCGGACCACCGTAGATCGGGTTCTTCGGCAGGCGATCCTCGGTCACCTGCAGCCGCAGCACGCCGGCCTCCTCCGACCGCGCCTCCCAGACGATCCAGTCGTCCCCCACCTGAGCCGACTGCTTGTCCGGATCGACATTCCATCCGTTGTGGTCCGGCGCCGGCGTGATGACCTCGAAGACCGCCTTCAGCCCCCGCCGGTGGGCCTCGGCGACCACCTCTCCCACGGTCTTCTCGTCGGCCCGGTAGCCCTCCAGCATCTCGCCCTTGACCGTGGCCGGCCGGGCGTTCTGGTACTTCTCCCCTGGCCGGGCGGGCCGCCCAAGGTTGACCACGCCGTTGCCGGCATAGTCGCGCTGGACCATCACCGTCATGGCGCACCCGGCCTGTCCGAGCTCGCAGCCGGCGGGCGTGGTGCCGCTGCCGATCCTGCGGTCGTCGTTCGGGTGGTCGCCGATGCCGCCGGGACCGGCCTTCACCCGAGTGATCTCGCCGACCTGGGTCGGCGACGACGGCACCGGCTCCAGCCGCACGTTCAGGCCCACCGCCTTGAATCCCTCGGTGAACTTGGCGAAGTCGGCCAGCGGGTCCTTGATGACGGCCACGTAGTGGTCGCCCTGGAGCCGGATGTCCATGGCCGAGTTGGCGTAGGAGGTGGCGGTGCCGCTCTCGCCCAGGAGGGCAGGGCCGATCACGGCCGCCGCCGCGAGCCCGCCGGCGGCCACCGCGCCCCCGAGCACCCGGCGCGTTCGGCTCGTACGGACCACCCGGCCCTCGAACTGCGGCTCCTCGGTGGTGATGGAGGTGAGGAGCGTCCGTGCCCCCGCACCGGACGCCGCCCCGGCCAGGTCCTGGTCACGGCACCTGGCAAGGTTCTGCACTTCGTTCATGCTGACTCCACGACAAGATGAGAGACGGAGACGCCGGCCCCTGCCAGCGCCTTGGAGAAGCGCTTGCGCGCCCGGTAGAGCCTGATGCGCACGGCGTTGCGCGAGCAGCCGAGCACCTTGGCGATCTCCCCGTTGTCCAGGCCCTCCCAGGCCACCAGCGAGATCAGCTCTCTGTCGTCCTCGGCGAGCTCCCGGAACGTTCGCCCGATCACGCCCAGCTCGACGCTGCCCTCGGGCGAGTGGGCGTACAGGTCGGCGACGTCGGTGTCGAGCTCCACGCTCCGGTGCCGGTGCCTGGCCAGGCCGCGCCGATGATTGGCCAGCACGTTCCTGGCCACGCCGTACAGCCAGAGCCTGGCCTCACCGTCCGGCGGCAGCGCGTCGGCGCGGCGCCAGGCGATGGCGAACGTCTCGGCCACCACGTCCGCCGCGTTCTCCGGTGAGTCGCAGCGGCGCATGGCGTAGCCGAGGATGTGCTCGTACGTCTGCGTGTAAACGGCCTCGAACCGGTGCTTCCGGTCATCCACTGGGAATCCCCATGGTCGGCCTCCTCGGTCTCGGAATTGGAACACTCCGTACATGTCGAGGAAGCCATCAGCATTTCAGCCGATTTCGTACTTTGTCAGCAGGGCCACTCTCCCGTGACCGTCGCCTCACCCCGTCACGAGGGTCACGTCGGCGGCTGGTGTTCGTCCGTGGTGCGGAGTTGTTCCGCGTCCTGGTAGGCCCTGGTCACGGCGGCGATCATGGCCAGCAGCGAGAGGATGGGCACTGCGGGCCAGATGATGTTGCCCGGCAGGAAGTAGACGACGATCATCTGGGCGACGGCCACGAAGACCCACACGCCAGGCTCTCCGGGCACCCTTACCATTGCATCTCCCAGATGTACCAAGGGCCTTGGATGTGCGTGTAGTCCGTGTGGCTTTCCTCCGCCGGTGGGCCCTTCGGGCTCCAGGCGAAGCCGTACTGGTTCAGGAAGCCGGTGCCGTCCACCAGGAACCGTGCGCCGTCCTCTGTCCGGCTGATCGACGTCAGCGGGTAGAGGCCCACCCACTGGTCCGCGTCGTCGGTTGATGCGGGGCCCGACGCGACCGTCCGGGCGAGGCTCTCCAGGCTGCTCTCCGACAGCGCGAACCGGGCGCTGAAGGGCAGGTCGGCGTACACCGGCCCGATCACGGCCACCGCCATGACCGGGGCCGCCGCCCAGCGGACCCAGTGCCGGCGCAGCATGGACCGGCCGTCCGACCGGAACAGGGCCACCACGAACCGGGCAACCCACACGATTATCGTGCCGTACGCCAGCCCGAGGCCCATGAGCAGCAGTTGGAAGGAGCCGCCGCCCGGCAGGCTGCTGTTGTTCAGGATGATCAGGGCCACCAGGGCGACGAGGGGGAGCAGGACCTTCCCCGGCGGGCCGATCAGGATCCGGGTGAGCGCCGGTAACGGCGGTGGCGGGGTGGCGTTTTCGGGCACGCCAGAGCGTATCGCGGCACTTGATCGCGGATCATGCCCTCTTCGCGTACGGGTGTGGTGCCGATCACATGGTGTGTGTGGATTCCTCCACAGTTGATCGCTGGGGTTCTCCGTAGCGTTCGTGTTGTCGGAAAGCAGCACCTATTGGGGGAGGAACCCGAAATGCGTAAGACTCTTGCGATCGCGGCGCTGGCCGGTTCGATGGCCGTCACCGGTCTGGCCGTGGCTCCTGCCGCTCAGGCGGCCACGCAGACGAGCACGACTGCCAGTACGGCCACCGTCGTCAAGTGGGGCAAGTTCTTCTCCTCCGACCACAAGGCGTACACCTACGGCAAGACGTGGAAGAGCCACGGCAAGGTGTTCACGAAGTGGTACGGGGTGGACAAGTTCGGTGGCAAGAAGGGCTGGGTGTGGTTCGAGGTCTACAAGAACGGCTCCTGGCACAAGTTCAACCACGCCTGGGACGGCAAGAAGGTCGGCGCGTGGAGCGGCCACGGGATCGGCAAGGTCTACACCTACACCTGCTGGGCCGGCAAGTTCGACAACTGCGGCAAGAAGTACCGCATCTACTGAGGGACACATCCCGGGGGCTGAAGGAGACGGCTCGGGCCTGAGGCTCGGGCCGTCCTTCTAGTCGTACGACAGTCAGGACAGGGCGGCGATGATCTTGTCCTGGGTGATCGGCAGGTCGCGGATGCGGTGGCCGATCGCGTGGTAGACGGCGTTGCCGATGGCCGCGGTCACCCCGGTCATGGGTGTCTCGCCGAAGCCCCGTGCGCCGAGCGCCGGGCTGGACGGGTCCGGCTTGTCGATGAAGCTGACGTCGATGTCCGGCACGTCGGCGTTGACCGGGACGAGGTAACCGGACAGGTTCGGGGTGACGATCCGCCCCAGGTTCGGGTCGACCAGGGTGTGCTCGCTGAGCGTGAACCCGATCGCCCAGATGGCCCCGCCGATCGCCTGACTCCGGGCGGTGCGGTGGTTGAGGACCCGGCCGCAGTCGAACACCCCCACCATCCGCCGTACCCGGACCCGCCCCAGCACCGGGTCCACGTGCACCTCGACGAAGGTGGCGCCGACCGAGTACCCCATCGGCGCGAAGACCGCCTCGCTGGTCACCTCGATCGGCCGGCCGTGGCGGCGCATCACCTGCCGGTAACCGACCCGCCGCGACGGCCGCTCGGTGAGGAACAGGTCCCCGTCCCCGACGCTGACCTGATCAGGCGCGGCGCCGTGCAGCGGACTGTCCGGATCGGCCACCGCGAGCGCGATCACCTGGTCGCGGGCGGCGGTCGCGGCGCGGACGACTCCGCCGCCGACGCTCGGCACCGTCGCCGACGCCGCCGACGCGAACGCCGGAGGGAAGGCCGAGTCGCCCAGATCGAAGCGGACCCCGCGCAGCCGCAGGCCGAGCACCTCGGCGCCGAGTTGGCGCATCACCGTGTACGTCCCGGTGCCGAGGTCCTGCGTGCCCGACCGGATCCGCGCGGTGCCGTCGACGCCGATCGTCACGGTGGCCGACGAGCCCGGCCGGCCGCCCGCGGTGTGCGCGGCGGTGGCCATGCCCCAGCCGATCAGCCCGTCCCGGTCACGCATGGAGCCCGGCCGGGGATCACGACGCGACCAGCCGAAGCGCTCCGCGCCTCGCTCGTAGCATTCGCGCAGGTAGCTGCTGCCATGACGCTCGCCGGACTCCTGGTTGGTGGCCGACCAGTTGCGCACCCTGAGCTCGACCGGGTCCAGGCCGAGGGTGTAACTGAGCTCGTCGAGCGTGGACTCCAGCGCGTGACTCGTCGCCGTCTCCGGTGACCGCACGAAGCTGCCCATCGGCAGGTCGAGCCGTACCGCCTGCTGGGTCGAGCGTACGTTCGGGCAGGCGTACAGGATGCGGGTCGGCTCCGAGCTGTTGAGCAGCGCGTCCTCGGTGCGGGACACCTGCTGGGTGACCGTGTGCTGGATCGCGGTGAGCCGCCCGTCGCGGGCGGCGCCGACGCGCAGCACCTGGTGCGTCTCGGCGCGGTGCCCGTTGGAGGTGTACGCCTGCGCCCGCGTCAGCACCAGCTTGACGGGCCGCCCGACCTGCCGCGCGACCGCCGCCGTGAGCACGGTGTGCGGCCACACCGGGCCTTTCGCCCCAAAACCGCCGCCCAGGTACGGCGACAGGACGCGTACGTTCTCGCGGGGGAGCCCGAAAGCCTGCATGAGCGCGTTCTGGGTGTTGGAGATGCCCTGCGTGGATTCGTGCACCGTCAGCCGGTCGCCGTCCCAGGCGGCCACCGTGACCGACGGTTCGAGGGCGTTGTGGTGCTGCATCGGCGTGGTGTAGGTGGTCTCGGCCACGGCGTGCGCGGCGGCCAGCCCGGCGGCCACATCCCCGCGTACATAGTCGTTGGCCCCGTCGTTGGTCTCCGGCGGGACGTACGCCTCGCCCATGTCGTCGGCGAGCACCACCCGGGGCGGCTCCGCCCGGTAGCTGACGCCGACCAGGCCGGACGCCTGCTGGGCCCGTTCCAGGGTGTCCGCCACCACGATCGCGACGGGCTGGCCCGCGTGCCGGATCAGGTCATCCTGTACGGGCAGGAACCGCTTCAGGAACGCGACCGCCGGGCTGGGCAGGGCGAGGCGGGCCAGGTTCTGGTGGGTGAAGACGCCCAGCACCCCCGGCGCGGCGCTCGCCCCGGCGGTGTCGATGGCGGTGACCCGGCCGCGCGCGACCGTGCTCATGACCAGGACCGCGTGGGTCACCCCGCGCACCTCGGCGTCGGCCGCGTACCGGGCCACGCCGGTGACCTTGGCGACGCCGTCCACCCGGCTGACCGGCCGGCCGACCTGGGACTCCGTCATCGGTTCCTCCCGAACTGGCCAAGGATGTCGGACAGGGCCCGCTGGACCAGCGGGATCTTGAAGGCGTTGTGCTCGCGGGGCCGGGCGTCCCGGACCAGCGCCGCACCGGCGGCCTCGATCGTGGCGGCGTTCAGCGGGCGGCCGATCAGCGCCTGCTCCGCCGCCTCCGATCGCCAGGGGCGCGGGGCGATGCCGCCGAAGGCCAGGCGGGCTTCGCGGACCTCCTCGCCGCGCAGCCGGACCAGCGCCGCGACGGACACGACGGCGAACTCGAACGTGGCCCGATCGCGCACCTTCAGATACGTCGAGCCGGCGGCCAGGTCGGTGACGGGCACGTCGATGCCGGTGATGAGCTCGCCCTGGCGCAGGGCGGTCTCCAGGTGCGGGGTGTCGCCGGGCGGCA
Organism: Nonomuraea glycinis; assembly: GCF_035920485.1. Taxonomy (GTDB): domain Bacteria; phylum Actinomycetota; class Actinomycetes; order Streptosporangiales; family Streptosporangiaceae; genus Nonomuraea; species Nonomuraea glycinis. The sequence continues at coordinate 1,632,096 of NZ_CP109166.1, read as the reverse complement.
GGTAGAAGCCGGCCATCGGGATCTCGCGCGGGCCCTCGGCGCCCAGCGTGCGCACGGTGGCGTCCAGGGCGGTCAGCGCGACGGCCAGGTCGGAGGGGTGCACGGCGATGCAGTGGTCGCTGCCGCCGACGATGGCGTGCCACCGGTTCAGGCCGTCGAGGGCCGGGCAGCCGCTGCCGGGCTCGCGCCTGTTGCAGGGCATGGTGGGGTCCCGGAAATACCAGCATCGCGTACGTTGCAGCAGGTTGCCGCCCAGCGAGGCCATGTTCCGCACCTGCGGCGAGGCGCCGGCGAGCAGCGCCTGCGACAGGACCGGCAGCCGCCGGCGTACGGTTTGGTGCACGGCCACGTCGCTCATCCGGCTCAGCGCGCCGAGCCGGATGCGCCCGCCGCTCTCCCGCACGTCGGCCAGCGGCAGCGCGTTGATGTCGATCAGGTGGTCGTGCCGCTGCACGCCGTCCTTCATCAGGTTCAGCAGGTCGGTGCCGCCGGCGATGTAGCGCGCCCGAGGGTCGGCGGCCAGGCGGACCGCACGCTCGGGCCGGTCGGCGCGGGTGTAGGCGAACGCGTCCATCAGCTCATCTCCTTGGCGGCTTCGCGGACGGAGGCGACGATGTTCGGGTAGCAGCCGCACCGGCAGATGTTGCCGCTCATCCACTCGCGGATCTCGTCGTCGGACCCGGTGTGTCCCTCGTGCACGCAGGCGACCGCGGACATGAGCTGGCCGGGGGTGCAGAAGCCGCACTGGAACCCGTCGTTCCTGATGAAGGCCGCCTGTACGGGATGCAGTGCGTCCCCACGGGCCAGGCCCTCCACGGTGGTGATCTCGCGGCCCTGCTGCATGACGGCCAGGGTCAGGCAGGACTTGATCCGCCGCCCGTCCACCAGGACCGTGCAGGCGCCGCATTCGCCCCGGTCGCAGCCCTTCTTGGTGCCGGTCAGGCCGATCCGCTCGCGCAGGGCGTCGAGCAGGGTGACCCGTGCTTCGAGCTCCTGCCGGTGCGTCACGCCGTTGACCTTGAGGGAGATCCGTGCCGTGTCAGTGACGGCGGTCTCCGCCTCCGCCACGTCCGCCAGGGCCGGCGCCGCCGTCGCGACGGCCGCGACCGCCGCGCCCACCTTGATCACGGTACGTCGGGTCGGGTCTTCTTCGGACATGCTGGTCACCTCACGAAGGGGTCGGAACGAGTTCGATGCGCAGGATGCGGTCGTCACCCTCGCGCGAGGGGGTCCCGCCGAGCGTCGCCTGGTCGGTGTTGGACGTGGTCACCCAGAGCGCCCCATCGGGCGCGACCTCCACGGTCCGCAGGCGCCCGTACCGCTCGGTGAGGTAAGCGACAGGCTCTCCGGTACGTTCCCCGCCCGCGACCGGCAGCCGCCACAGCCGCTGCCCGCGCAGCCCGGCCATCCACAGCGCGCCCTCGGCGTAGGCGATGCCGGACGGGGACGCCTCGGCCGGCGGCAGCCAGAACACCGGCCGGGTGCCGCCCTCGCCGTCCGGACCCTCGGCCGCCGGCCAGCCGTAGTCCTCGCCGACGCGGATGACGTTGACCTCGTCCCAGTCGTTCAGTCCCAGCTCGGCGGCGTACATGGTCCCGTCGGGGCCGACGGTCAGGCCCTGCACGTTGCGGTGGCCGTAGGAGTAGACCGGGGTGTCGAACGGGTTGTCCTCGGGGATCGAGCCGTCCGGCTTGATCCGCAGCACCTTGCCGTTGAGGTTGTCGCGCCTCGGCGCGACCGGTGGATCGAAGGCGTCGCCGGTCGCGATCCACAGGTTCCCGTCGGGGCCGAAGCGCAGCCGGCCGCCGTGGTGCCGGTTCGCGGTGCCGATGCCGTCCAGCACGATCCGGTCCTGGCGCAACGACTCCAGGTCCTCGGCGAGGCGCAGGGCCACGACCCGGTTGGTCGGCGACGACGACACGTACGCGTAGACAGTGCGATCGTCGGCGAACCGGGGCGAGGTGGCGAGCCCCAGCAAGCCGCCCTCGGCGCTCTGAGCGACCCCGGGCACCTCACCGACCAGCGCCGGGGTGCCGCCCTCGGCGGGGACGCGGTGGATCAGGCCGGAGGCGCGGCCGGAGACCAGGGCCGAACCGTCCGGCAGGAACGCCAGCCCCCACGGCATGTCCAGCCCGGACGCCAGTTCGGTGATCCGCCCGAGCCCTTCCGGGGGACTCGTGATGACGGCACTGCCGGGCTCGGCAGTGGTGGCCGTGCAGCCCGTGATCAGGGTCAACGAGGCGAAGGCGGCGACGGTGCGGGTTATGAGACGCATGGTTCCACCTCTTCGGTGGTAGCAGTGACAACACCATGACACTAACGCTGTCATGGTGCCGATGGCAACAATCACGTGTTACCACTGCTAAACCTTGGGCGGCTCAACCCTCGGAGGCGGCGACCCGGTCCATCCACTCGGTCAGCAGGGCGCGCTCGGCGGCGGAGAGCGCGGTCAGCCGGGGGGCGACCGCGCGCAGCGCCACCGCTATGCCCGTCGGGCCCGCATCGGCGGTGGGGGAGTCGCCGGTGGTGATCGCGGCGATGATCGCCTCGCGCGCCATGACGGACAGCGCCGGGTCGCGCCGCTCCTCCGGCATCGAGATGAGCGAGAAGGTCAGGCCGGACCCCGTGGCGTGGACCAGGTGCGCGGCGCGCTCCTCGCTGACCCGCAACCGTCCCACCTCGGCGATGCGCCTGACCCTCGCGGCCAGCACCGCGGCGGACCGCCGCGCGGCCGTCGACTCGACGCCCGGCCGGGTCTCGCCGTAGATGAGCACGTAGCAGGCCGGGTTGGCGAGGCCGAAACTGACGTGCAGATCCCAGCCGCGCCGCAGGTCATCCACCGGGTCGTCGGTCTCGGCCAGCGCCGTCTTGTCGGCCATGTAGCTCTCGAAACCGTGGCTCGCGACCGCGTCGAGCAGGCCGTCCTTGTCGCCGAAGAGCCGATAGAGCGTCGGCGACTGCACCCCCGCCGCCGTGCACACCGCCCGGGTCGACACCGCGTCCCGGCCGCCCTGGGTCAGTAGGTCGGACGCCGCCTTGATGATCCGCTCACGCGTGAGATCTCGCTCCACGGTAGCAACGATAACTGTCTCGCCATATCACTGCCAGCAGCAGGTGCCGCGCCCCGTGAGCACTGTCTCGGCAGGGCATACCTTGTGATGAAATATGCCGAATGGAGAGGCTCAGGCAGTTGGTGGGCGAGATGCTGATCTACTGCTTCGTACTGGTCCTGATCACCGGCGGCTTCCTGGCCTTCCACTACACGCCCAGCGGCGAGCTGATCCCCTACACCGGCGCCTACGAGCCGCTCCACGGCACCATGATGACCAGGGCCTACGACTCCCTGCTGACGCTCAGCTTCGACTCGCCCCACGGCCTGCTCATGCGGCAACTGCACGCCCAGTTCTCGGCCCTGCTGGTGGCGGGGACCGTCGTCTGGGCCCTGCTCGGCCGGCTCCGGTACGTGTTCGCGCTGGTCGGCCTGGGCCTGAGCCTGCTCGGCCGGTTCACCGGCCACGGCTCCGCCGACGAATACCCGACCGCCGTCCCCATCCCCCTGTGGTACGGCCTGCACCTGCTGGCGGCCCTGGCCATTGCCGCCATTCTGGTGGTCTCCGCCCGCCGGGAGGCCGCCCGCGAGCCCAGAACACCGGGCTTCATAGCCCTGGGCCTCGGCCTCACCCTGCTGCTGATCCTCTGGTAGGGCATCCCCTTCTGAGGCTTCTGAGGGGTGGATTTTCGGGGTGACAGCGACGATCGGCCCGGCCTGTGATCGCACATATGGCCATGACGCCAGCTCAAGGTAGCAAATTAAGAACTGTGCGCTACGTCATGCCGGGTGAAGATAGGGCCAGGCGATCCGAATGTGCGAGATGGGGTGGAGCGGCTATGTTCGACGGACCTGCCGAATGCCCCTTTTGTGCCTTGGTATCGGAGGGGAGGTCGCCTGTCTGGGATTATCTCTTTCGTGCCGACAGCACCGATGAGATCATCCTCCGCAGCGCATCCTTCCTGGTCATTCTCGACACTGCCCCGCTCGCTGAGGGCCACCTGCTCATCATCACGAAAGCCCACATTTCCTCACTTGCCGGCCTGACGACACCTGAGCGCGCCGAGCTGGATTCGGTCAAACACGACGCCGAATCCTTGCTGGGGGAGGCTTATGGCCCGATCTCATTTTTCGAGCATGGGGCCGAGAAGTTCGCCAAGCACGCCGGAGCCTGCATTGACCATGCCCACCTGCACCTGGTCCCAGGCGACTTCGATATTCTTCCCTATGTTGCTCGTGACTATCCTGATGTCGAGTCGTTCCCATCGTATGAACGAGTGCTCGAAACTTTCGCCGGTAGGCCCTATCTGCTGTTCAGCCGAAAATCGGATCAGGTTTACGGCGTGCATGCCCCGGCCTGTGCCACCCAATATCTCAGGCGCCTGGTAGCACAGGCGACCGGATTCAGGACCATGTGGAGCTGGCGTGACTGCGTTCGCTGGGCGGACTCGCTCTCGGTGCGCGACCAGTTGCTCAATGCCAGAATGAAGTTGGGCCGCTAGTCTCGCGAGCGCTCGGCGAGGCACTGCACCACGCTTGCGTGACTGCCGTAAACGAGCTCGTCGCGGAGCACGAGGCTGTCGACGGCGAAGAGTCCTTCGGCGGAGAGGACGTCCTTGGTGTACTCCTGGCTGAAGAAGTGGCGGATCTGACCGTCGCTCCGGAAGAGATCAGGGCCGATCTCCTCGCCTTGCCCGAAAAGCACGTCGTCAGTTGACCGGCAGACGAAAAAGACTTTCCCGGCAGGGCGCAGAACACGATGGATCTCCCGGAAGACGTCCCGGGTGATGCTGTCCGGGAAGTAGTGCAGAGAAAGACGGGCGTAGACCGCGTCAAAGGATGCGGCAGAGAATTTCAGAGGTGTCCGGAGGTCATGGAGAGAAAAGTCGACCCCGGATGCCTCTGGGGAGTGAAGGTTGGCCTCGATGGCGAACTCCGAGAAGTCCGTGGCGGTGACCGCGTGTCCCCGCCTCTGGAGGAAGACGGCATCTCTGCCACTCCCGCACCCCAGCTCAAGAATTCTCCGACCACGGCTCAAACCGTCAGCGAGAACCAGGGCCGACGAAGTCGGTCTTATTCGTTCCTCGCTGTTCCAGTATTGACGGTGATAGCTGTTCCAGAGTCGCAATTGGTCGCCGTCGAAAATGTTTGGGGCCGATGCCGATTCGTCGTCGAACCTGGATGCCATAGCTGACCATACCAAGGCCGTCGTCCTCTTGAACTCCTTTGTCTTTACCCGGCCGCTGCTACACTCGGGCTTGAATGGATACTGACAGGTAACGCCAGGATCGGCCGCGAGACATCGGACCCTCGGGACGAAACATGTCAAGCGAACCAATAGCCACGTGGAGCCCTGTTGAGCAGGAGTGGCTCCTTCGCGTTCCGGGCCGTCGTGATTTGGCGGCACAGGTCGACATTCGTCCCGATGGCACATCATTCGCCGGATGTCCATTCTGCCCCGATGCGGGGGACGCGCCACTTCGGGTTCGACTGGTTCCGAGCAAACACCCCGTGATTGCCGCACCCCAGGAGTGCGCACAAGAGCAACTGCACTGGGTGCTTGTGTACGGCAGCTCCCACTTCCGGAGACTCGGCGACCTTCCGGCAGAGGTCACTCAACAGTTCCTGGAAAAGGTCTCCCATAAGACCATGGACCTTTTCCGCAGTCCATCGGTAAAAGCGGTCTATGCCTTCGAGTCCGTGGGGGACCACTTCGGACCCACGGTTGCCCATCCGCATGGTCAGCTCGTTGGATTGCCCTTTGTCCCAAGGCGGCTGACCCTCACCCATGGCGCAGACTCTTGCGCTGTATGCGATTTGGCCGTCGATCGAGAATTGACGGTGACGACCTCCGACCATGCTCTGCTTCAGGTGCCCCCATGGGCGAGACTGCCCTTCGAAATGATCATTTCGCCCAGGGCTCATCGTCCGGACCTGGCATCGCTGTCTCCCGATGAGCTCGTCTCGGTGGCGGGCTGTCTTCACACAGGTCTGCGACTGTGCCGCGTGACCTATGGGGGCGCGATGCCGCCGTACCTGATCAATGTCATGCAGGCGCCCAAGGGCGATGCGTCGCACCACCTGCGGATAGAGCTCGTTCCGCTCCACAAGGACGTGCGAACCCTCAAAAGGCCCGGCGCCATGGAGCTGGGCCTGGGTGTTTACGTCAACCCACTCCTTCCAGAGACAGCCGCCGGGATGCTCCGCGACGCGTCGCCAGGGGTGCGGAGGTGCCGGACGTGAAGCGGGTCCAGCTCGTCGGCACCCAGCGCTCCGGCTCGAACCTGCTTCGGCTCCTGCTCGGATCGCTGCCCGGCGTCTTCGCGCCGCCCTCGGCACACAAGCTGAGAGATTTCCAGGACCTGGCCTCCCGGTACGGCTCATTAGGTGAGCCCTCGAACAGGAGGCGCCTGGCCGAGGACCTGGGCCGCCTCGTCGATCTCAACGCTCTCGCCTGGCCGCGGTTCCCTGATCGCTTGCCGGCGGTCGTCGCCGCCATGGGCGGACCTACGCTCGCGCACGCGGTCGTGGCGTTCTACGACGCTCATGCCCGCCACCTGGGCAAAAACCTGTGGGTCAGCAAGTGTCTGGAGAACGTTCACTTCATCGCCCAGTTGCACGTATCCGGCCTGCCGATCCTCTACCTGCACCTCGTAAGAGATCCACGCGACGTCGCCGTCTCGTTCTCCAGCGCACCCATCGGCCCGAAGGATCCCCAGGCGATAGCACTGCGCTGGCTGCAGGATCAGGAGGCTGCTCTCGAAGGTCGAGAAATGGTCGGAGAAGATAATTGGCTGACCCTGCGTTATGAAGATCTGGTCAGAGATCCAGAGGGCGCTCTGACTCCTCTCTGTGATCGTGCCGGGCTACGGTGGTCCGACGCCGCGTTGAATTTTTACCGTCAGGACCACGCTCGATCGGCCGCGTCCCTGTCTGAGCTGTGGAACAATCTCGACCGGCCCATTCGAAAGGATCGCGTGGCCGCGTACAAGAACGCCGCCCACACTGACCTGACGATCTCCGTCGAGAGTATTACATGCGATCTTATGTCGACATTCGGTTATGTCGCCGAGCATGTCTCTGTGTCGACCACGATAGGGGCGGACGAGAGAGCGGCCATTCTCCTTCGTGATCGCGACTTGCGTACCAAGCTGAAGGAAGCCCGCGATCCGGAGACGGAGGCCGTGCATCTCAGACGGCTTCGTTTCCTGGAACAGCTCGGCGGAGAAGTCCCCCGAAAGTGGGTGCCCGGCCTGCTTTGAGCACCTCGCAGCCTCAGAAAACGCACGGAGGACCCGATGTTCGTGCAGTTCGCGCAGAAGGCCGTCATCGAATGGCAAGGAAAACTGCTCCTCGTCATGAAGAGCCGTGACGACCCGCACGAGCCTGGAAAATGGGAATTGCCGGGTGGGCGGATGCAGCGAGACGAATCACCTGATGAGGCGCTGGTCCGCGAGGTTTATGAGGAGGTAGGGCTGAAGGTGCGCCCTGGGCGCCCACTGGCCCTGTGGTCGTGGCGACTGGGAAGCGGGGAGGACGCCGCGACGGTCATCGCCGTCGCCAGGCTCTGTACGGCGAACAACGTCGACGTGGACATGAGCCGCCAGGTCGAGGACGACTTCATCGAAAGGTACGGCTGGTTCGACAGAGACGAGATCCTCGGCCTCGATCTCATTCCCAGTGCCGGAGGCCCCATCGCGACGGTTCTCGAGAACCTCCAGAAGTTCGGCCTCGACGAGTGAGCCGCGTACGGGCTTGTGTGAATCAAGGATGAGATAGTTGCTGACGCGCCAGATGCTGAAGGATGCTCAGTCCGAGATCGAGCGGCGCATCGAGCTGCGTTTGCGAGAAGAGGCCGGGCGGCTGCCGGACCACGCCCTGGCTTCGGGGCAGTATCTCGACCACCCCGACTACAAACAGCGCGGACTCTACGGCACCGCGGCCACCATTCACATCTTCGCCCGTCACGCCACGACGGATCCTGTGGTCAAGGACCGGATATCGAAGCTGCTCTATTATGTCGTCAACCGTGGCCAGGTCGAAAAGGCTTCGGTGCGGGGCGTCGTCTACCGGGACCTGGTCGCGCGCAGAGTCCGGCTGCAGAAATCAGATGTTTTCCGGATGGCCGACATAGGTTTCGCCATCTCGCAGGTGAGCCCGGTCGTCCCGCTGAGATCCGAAGCGCTGACCCTGGTCCACCAGGCTCTCGAAGCTGCCAGGACCGAGCCGGCGGGATATGCGGTCGGCAGCGAAGGAGGAAGCCCGAACCCGCTGGCCACCGCGCACGCGCTGCGCTGCTTGGCGGCGAACAACCTGCCTGCCCGGCCCGAGGACTGGCGATATCTTCGAGAGTACGTCAGCGGCGGCAGCGACATCTACGTCCGATGCTTCGCCCTGTCGGTGCTGGCAACCTATGACCCCGAGCTTGAGCGGCGGGAGTTGCAGCTCTGCTGGAAGGAGATGTTCTCGGCCCTGGCCGGCGAGTTCGGCGGCCAGTCGGAGGCGAATCATGAGTACACCCGATATGGCGCGCAGGACTATGTCCGGGTGCCCTGGCAGCTCTATCTGATCCAGTCGTGCGCCAGGCTCTTCCCGCTGACGAGGTTCGTCGGATTCTCTGTGCAGCGGAAAATGATGGACGTCGCCCAGCAGATCTCCGCTCCGGACGGGTTCAAATACGAGGCTTCGGGAGGCCATCTCTCCACCCGCACCTATGCCTGCGTCTGGCAGGCGATCGATGAGATCTTGACCTTCAATTTCAGACAACCCCTTCCCCGGGTCTTCGTCCGCACGGTCTCGGGTGCGACCCGAGTCTTCTCCAGTCAGCTCTTCGGCGTGCTCACGTACATGATTCTCGTCGCCGTCGCGGTGGGGTCGCTCATCGAGTGGTTGAACACGCCCGGTCATTCCTACGGTGAGCTGGCGCCCAATCTGCTGGTCGAAGTCATGCTGGTCATCGTCGCGGGCCTCCGGCACCAGGTAAGGCGCAGAGGCCACCGCCGCTGACCTCGACGGCCTGCTCAGTCCGCCGGGCGGCTGTGCTCCCAGGTGGTGGTGAAGAGGAACAGCGCGTGGTCGTACAGAACGCCGGGGCGGTGCGCCACGATGCACGGAGAGTTGCGGCCGTGCTCGGTCTGCCGATACAGGGTCAGATAGGCGACGTCGTCGGTGATGACCAGGCGGTGCAGGTTCGGCAGGTTGTAGTATCGCAGTGAGACCGGCTGACCGTGCCGCCTGATCTCACTCACGTACGCGGCATTGACGCGCACCTGGTCGGCCAGCAGGCCGGGGGAGAAGCCCGGATCGACGCGGCGGATGTCCGACGCCCGCTGGGCGAGCCAGGAGTCGTGGCCGCTCATGGTGTCAGGCAGCAGCACCTGTACGGATTCCGCTGCCTCCCAGACCGGGGCGAAGCTGTCGCGGGTCAGCTCGTTGCCACGACCGGCGAGCACGCGCACCCACCGGGCCCGGGCCAGATCGGCGGCCATCTCCTTGCCGGCGAGCTGCTGTCGTGGCAGCGCCCGGAGCACTCCCAGCCCGGTGATCCGGGACAGGAGCACGGCCGGCCATCGCCGGGCATGCAGGGAACAAGCCCAGCCGCCAAGGACGGTGAGCGCGGTCGCGAGCAAGGAGCTCACCACCCCGAGCATGAACTCGCCCATGCTTGTCTCCGCTCGACGGTGCTGACGTGGATAAATCGATCCACTCTGCACTCACTTAAAGTCCTATTGACCATAAGTCGCCGCGGTTCCTTTGGTCAAGGTGACCATAGGTATCCTGTGGCGGTGGTGAACAGGGCGTTGAAGTATGACGGGACCGTGTCGGCTGCGGTGACCGTGGACCTGGTGATCTTCACCGTGCGCGAGGCGAGTCTGCGGGTGCTGTTGATCGAGCGGGGGAAGCCGCCGTTCGAGGGTGGGGTCGCTCTGCCCGGCGGCTATGTCCGGGTGGGTGAGGGGCTCGATCAGGCGGCCCTTCGCGAGCTGGCGGAGGAGACCGGCATCGACGGGCGTGAGCTCCACCTGGAGCAATTGCGGGCGTTCGGGGCGCCGGAGCGTGACCCGCGTGGCCGCACCTTCACCGTCGCCTACCTCGCGCTGGGCCCCGACCTGCCCACGCCGGTCGCGGGCACCGACGCGGCGACCGCGCACTGGGTGCCCGTCGAAGCCGCCCTGTCGGCCGACCTCGCCTTCGACCATCTGGCGATCCTCAAGGAGGGGCTCGATCGGGCCAGGGCCAAACTCGAGTACACGACTGTGGCGGCGGCGTTCTGCCGGCAACCGTTCACCCTCGCTGAGCTGCGGCACGTCTACGAGGTCATCTGGGGATTCCCGCTGGATCCCAGCAACTTCCGCCGCAAGGTGACCAAGGCCGCGCACTTCGTGGAGCCCACGGGCGAGTCGCGGACGCCCGAGATCGGCCGCCCGGCCGCCCTCTACCGCCGAGGGTCGGCGGAGCTGCTGTTCCCGCCGATGCCACGGTCGGCCGACGGGGACGACGCGTCCGTCTGACGCGGGCGACGGGACGCTCGGCAAGCGACGCGGTGTCCGGCTGATGCGGGTGGCAACGCGGTCTGGAAACGGGTCGGTGGATGCGCCATGGTGGAGCCGTGTCGGCTGAGGGCTCGTCCAAGGCTCGCCGTGAGGGGCGCGCCTACCCGCTGGGAATGTCGTTCCGCGCCGCGCGAGAGGCGGCCGCGGCGGTGCGCCGCGCTGAGTGCGGCCGTGCGGTGATCGATACGCTGCGCCCCCGGGGGGTCTCCGGGCTGATCCGGTCCCGGGCTCCGCTGCCGCTGCTCCTGTACGTGGCCGCGCGGGACGGGCGGCTCGTCTGGCGGGACGCCGAGGCGTTCGCGGTGCTGGAGCCCCCGCGCGACTCGCGGCTCAGCGGCAGGCCGGGCGGGCTGCTGCGGCATGTGGACAGGCGCTGGGATCTCGTGATGTTCGCCGGGCCGCCGGCCCTGCTGCAGGCCCTGGCGGTGGCCACGGTGCCGGTGGGGATGGTGTGGGGGTGGTCGGTCTGGCTGCTGGGGGCCGGGCTGCTGTGCTGCCTGCTGGCGCTGCTGTACGTCGCCCTGATGATGGCCGGGATGCTCGGCACCATGATCGTCAGGTGGATCCGGGATGCCCGCCGTGGTGCGGACCGGTGGGCGGCCGAGGAGATGCGGTTCCTGCACTGGTCCATGCCGCTGTGTCACTGCGCCGATCCCGAGACGGCGCCCGCGCTGCTCAACCAGGTCACCGAACGGCTGCGCGGGCTGGTGCGCGCCCAGGTCGCGCGGGCGGTCGGCGACGTGCGCGCGCGTACGGAGACGGTCGAGGTGGACGAACCGCTGCTCTGCCTCCTCGACGGCGCGACGACCACGCGGATGCGGACGGCCATCACGGTGGCGGCCAGGGGCGCCGGTGCGGCCGGGGTGACGTTCCTGGCGACGGGCTCCGGGTCGGACGTGCGCCCGCCGAAGATCACTGGCCTGGGCTCGGGGCTGGCCCTCTACGCGTTCGCGGTCGCGGTCATCATGGCGGCCGAGGCGTACGTACTGGCGGATTTCGAGCAGGCGGAGTGCGCGCCCGCCTGCGACGGGCGGCCCGCCACCTACGGCACCGCGTTCCGCTGGCTCGCCTGGCGGCTGATCGGCGGCAATCCACCGGATCTCGTGCCCGCCACCCCTCAGGCGTGGGTGGTCGGGTGGCTCACCACGCTGCTCGGCGTCATGGCCGTGCTGCTGTTCGTGGTCGCGGTGTGGCGATCGCCCGAGGTGAACACGGAGCGACATCGACGTTTCCGGAAGGAGATGGAGCCGGTGCTCGGCACGTCAACCGTACTGATCATGGTCGCCACGCCGGAGGAGCGGCAGGCCGTGATCGAGGCCGTCACCGGGGTCACGAAAGCGGCGCCGATCCGCCGCAACCTGGACCTGCACACCGCGTTCGAACTGGGTGTGGTGAGCCGTGCCCGGGTGCTGCTCGCGCAGACCCGCCCCGGGAGCGTGGATCCCGGCGGCGCCATGCTGACCGCCAAGTCGCTGATCGAACAGCTCAACCCCGACTATCTGCTGCTCACCGGCATCTGCTTCGGCCTGCGTGAGGACAAGCAGCGGCTCGGGGACATCCTGGTGTGCACCCAGTTACGGGTCATGGATCACAAGAAGATCGCCGAGTACACGCCGGGGGAACCGGTCGAGATCATGCGCGGCGATCGGGTCGCGCCGTCGGTGACCCTCCTCGACCGGTGCCAGAGCGCCAGGCTGACCCAGGACGGGCCGAAGGTGCATTTGGGCCCGATGCTGTCCGGGAACGTGCTGCTGAACTCGCCGACGATCCGCGCCCGCCTGATCGAGGCGGAGCCGGACGGGATCGGCGGCGAGATGGAAGGGCTGGGGGTCTACGCGGCGGCGGCCAGGGAGAAGGTCGACTGGATCGTGGTCAAGGCGATCTGCGACTGGGGGATGGGCAAGAACGACGACTGGCACGAGGTGGCGGCGCGCAACGCGGCGGAGTTCGTCCTGGATGTGCTGGGCAACGGCGGACTGGACCAGCCGCCCAAGCGATCCTGACCTACCGGTTTTTTAGGTCATGTTGACTTAAAGCACGCGTGCCCTATATGGTCCAAGTGACCTTAAGGGAACGCTCGGTTGTCGGGCGGCGTAATCGTGCTGCCTTTCCGATATGCGTGCTGCATCACGCATATCAAAATGAAGCTGTTGCTGATCATTTCTCCGCAGCGGCGAGTGGCGTCATATCCTCATCTCTCACGCCTGTCGTGGTGGAGGTCAATGATGGTGGGAAATCGCCCCCAACTCCCGGGGAAATCTCCCGGGCGGCTGCCCGGCGGTGTTGGTGGGGGCCTGCCGGGCAGTTCGGGAGGATTATCCGGGATTGCCATAATCGGTGTGCTTTTCTTAGCGGCGGCCGCCGCAGGGGTGATCTGGTACCTGAACGGTGGCGGGCAGCGCGCATCGCTGGGCGAGGCGACTCTGGCCGGGGCGCGGCAGGTGCAAGGGGTCGTCTGTCTCGACGTGGCCGGCGACTTCTCCGGGTCGATGGACGACAGCGTCGAGATGAGGGATGAGGCGCTGGCCCTGCTCAAGCCCTTCATGGCCCGCGAGCTGCGGCCGGACGACCTGCTGACGACGGTGACGTTCGCCCGCACGGCCTCGCTGACCCTTTCCCCGACCCGGGTGGGGAGCCTCGCGAAGGCCGTCGACTCGCCGGGGGATCAGGAGGACGGGCAGTACACGTACTTCATCCCCGCGCTCAAGGCGCTGGATCGCGCGCACGCCGAGGACGGTGAGAAGTGTGTCAGGCGCGTTCTCGTCGCGATCACCGACGGGGAGTTCGAGGACGACGTGGACAAGCTCGTGCCGCTCGTTCACCACTTCGACCTGGTGCACCTGGCCGTGCCCGACGAGGCGACCGGCTACCGGCCGACGGTCTTCACCGATGCCCGGCTGGCCGCCGTCGTCACCGAGGGTTTCGACAGCGCCGAGGAGCTCAGCCTCCTGTACGGCAAGGCGCTCGCCGCGGCCACCGGTCAGCGGCTCGCGCGTGAATAGCCCGAAATCTCGAATAAGCGCAGCCCGGATTCCAGTAAGGCCCGTTACCGAAGACTTTTCACGTTGGAATGGCATGCTTTCGTGGTATTCAGCGCGGCACATACTGGATACACTGCGGTGCACAAATTCCCCCGGAGAAAGCGGAAAGCCGCTATGACGATCCCCCCGCCAGCGCCAGAGTCCCCCGATATGGGGGATATGTCGGATATCTCCTTAGTGACGGCCCTCGACCGGTTGACCGAGGAGATCAGGACCAAGTTCCAGCATGATGTGGACCGTTCCAATCATCGCGAGCAGATCATCGACCGCCTCTTCGAGGAGAACAAGGCCCTGCGCCACGGCCTCCTGCAAGAGGCGCTGACGCCGGTGCGGACCGGCCTCTACCGCCTGTACGACCTCACCGGGCGGGAGGCGGCCAGACTCCGCGACCGGCCGGAGGACGACGGCCACGTCAGTTCCCTCCTGGAGGCGATCGCCGCCGAGGTGGCCGAGGTGCTGGCCAGGACCGGGGCCGACCTGCTCGACGTCGCGCCGGGCGAGCCGTACGACGCGGCCAGGCATCGGGCGACCCGGACCCAGCCGGGGCCGGCGGGGCAGGTCCTGGCGGTGGTGGCGGCAGGTTTCCACCAGGGGGAGCGCGTGCTGCGCAAGGCGGACGTGGTGGTCGGCGAGGCCCCCGCGCAGGCGGACCAGCAGAGGAAGGACGGATAAATGGCCGTATACGGGATCGACCTCGGCACCACGTACTCCTGCATCGCCAGCATCGACCAGGTCGGCCGGGCCGAAGTGCACCGCAACAGCGAAGGCTCCGACACCACGCCCTCGGTGATCTTCTTCGAGACCCCCGACAACGTCGTGGTCGGCCAGTACGCGAAAGACAGCGCTGTCCTGAAGCCCGGCCTCGTGATCAGCAGGATCAAGCGCGACATGGGCCAGGATGCCCCCAGGACGCTGCACGGCAAGCCGTACTCGCCGGAGGAGATCTCCGCGTTCGTGCTCCGCAAGCTGGCCAAGGACGCGCAGGTGGCGACCGGGGAGACCGTGTCGGACGTGGTCATCACCGTCCCGGCCTACTTCGGCGCGGCCGAGCGCGACGCCACCAGGAAGGCCGGCGGCGTCGCCGGGCTGAACGTGATCGACATCATCTCCGAGCCCATCGCCGCCGCCATCACCTACGGCGTGCTCAAGCCGGAGCAGGACTGCCACATCCTCGTCTACGACCTCGGCGGGGGCACGTTCGACACGACCGTCATGACCCTGCGCGGCGGCAACATCGAGGTCGTGTGCACCGACGGCGACCATGACCTCGGCGGCACCAACTGGGACGACACCCTGGTCCAGTACCTGGCCGACAGCTTCCAGCAGCAGCACCCGGACGTCAGCGCCCCGCTCGACAGCGACGAGACCGAGCAGGACTTGCGCAACATCGCGGAAGACCTCAAGAAGACCCTGTCCACCCGGATCAAGCACACCGCCCGCGTGATGCACGAGGGGCGCGTGACCGCGGTCGAGCTCACCCGGGCGGAGTTCGAGTCGCTCACCCAGAACCTGCTGGAGCGCACCCTGAGCATCACCCGCCGGACCGTGGAGACGGCGCGGGCGAAGGGGGTCGACTCCTTCCAGCACCTGGTCCTGGTCGGCGGCCTGTCCAGGATGCCCGCGGTGGCCGAGGCCCTGCAGAAGGAGTTCGGCCTGACGCCCCAGCTCCAGGACCCCGACCTGGCGGTGGCGAAGGGCGCCGCGCTCTACGCCTTCGAGGAGACCTTCCGGCGGCTGCTGAGCTCGGGACAGCAGGCCGAGGCCGAGGCGATGGCGCTGGAAGCGGGGCTGTCCGAGACGCAGCGCCGGCAGATCGAGGGACGGACGATCAAGACGGTCGCCTCGCGCGCCTTCGGCATCATCGCCACCCGAGGCACCCAGCGGCAGCGCTACGTCGCCCATCTCGTGCACGCCAACGACTCGCTGCCGGCCTCCGTCACCGAGGGCTTCGCCACCCTCGACGACAACCAGACGACCGTCGCCATCCGGGTGATGGAGCAGGCGGGCAGCGCCGAGTCCGACGAGGTCGACGACAACACCACGATCGGCGAAGGGGAGCTGCGCATCCCGCCCGGCAAGCCCAAGGGCTTCCCGATCGAGGTGACGTTCACCCTGGACGCCTCGGGGCTGCTGCACGTCACCGCGCGCGAGAACGAGAAGGGCCGGCAACTGGATCTCGACATCCAGATCGGCGGCATGTCCGAGGAGGAGGTCGCCTCGTCGCGGGCCTCGCTGTCCGAGATCCGTGTGGACTGACCTATGCCGTTCGACGAGGAGCGGTATCTCCGGGAAGTGCTGGATCCGGCCCGGCAGGCCGGTGGCACGCCCCCGGCGGACCTGTGCCGGCGCTACCAGATCACGGAGGCGATGAGCGCCGCCGAGGTCACCGAGACCGTGCGGCAGGTCCGGCAGTGCTGGCGGCGTTCGCGGCAGATGCTCAAGTTCCGCAAGCTGATCGACGCCCTGGAGGCCGACCACGCCCAGCGCTACACGTCGGTCTTCAAGGCGGCGGCGGACGGCGACATCGACCCGGTGCGTGCCGAGATCAAGCAGGCCGCCGAGCGGGACAGGCAGCGCCTGGCGGATCTGCGGCGGCGGCTGGACGACGCGGCGGGAAAGCTACGGCTGCTGCCGCCCGACGTCGTCGCGAGCATCGGCACGTCGGCCGGGCTCGGCGCCCCGGCCGCCGAGAGCCTGGCCGCCGAGCTCGGCATCGAGGTGCGCGAGCCCGACCAGCTCCCGCAGTCACCGCCGTACGCGGCCTACGCCGAGATCCGTGCGGCCCTCGACACGCTGGCCCAGCGGCACCTGGCCGGGTTCGTCTTCCCCGATACCCCGACCAGCCTCCGGGTCATGGGCGACATTCCCGGCATCTTGGAGCAGGTGGCCAAGGCCGAGGACCGGGAACAGCGCAAACCACGGGGGCCACGGACCGTGAGCGCGGAAATGATCTTCACTGCCCTGCGCAGCACCCCCGACCCCGCGGCGCTCCTGCGCTACGACATCGCCGCCAGGCTCCGTGAACGCGTCCGCGAGCATCCGTACGACGACACGCTGATGCGGCACGTCACCGACGACCTCGGCCTCGACCCGGGTGAGGCCAAGCGGCTGGTCTACGCGATCCGCCAGGAGAGCGGCGTGCCGGGCGGCCCGGTGGGCCGGCTGCGCGAGCTGGTGGACGCGGGCAAGATCCAGGCGGCCGTGGACTTCGTGGAGGCGCTCCCGGCCGAGGCGCTGACCGGCGACGCGGCCGAACTGGCCGCCGAGGTGCGGGCCCGGCTGGCCAAGGCCGTACGGCTGCGCGACGCGGCGCGGACGGAGGCCGACTCCGACCAGGCGTGGATGATGCTGGAGGACGCCCTGCGCCGGGCCCCGGACCTGTCGGGGGCCGGGGATCTGCTCGCCGGGCTCGCGCCACGGCCGCCGGGCGAGGTGCGGGCCCGGCTGCACGGCGACGTGGTGGCCATCGGCTGGCAGCCGTCGCCGTCGCGGGCGGGCGACATCGCCTACGAGGTGTACCGCAACGGGGTCCCGTTCGCCGAGGTGACGCGGCCGAGCGCCTCCGACGAGCGCCCGCCGGTCAACACCCCCGTCACCTACGCGGTCGCGGCCCGGCGCGGGCAGGCCACGTCGGTGCCGGTGACCTGCCCGCCGCTGACGTACCGGCCCGAGCCGGAGGACGTGCGGCTGACCGCGATCGACGGGGTCGTCACCGGTCAGTGGCGCGCCCCCGCCGAGGTGCTGCGCGTCGTCGTCGAGCGCGACGGCAGGCCCGTCCGGGTGGAGGGATCCGGGTTCCGCGACCGTGAGGTGCGCAACGGGACCACCTATGACTACTTCGTCGCGGCGGTCTACCCCGACGGCCGGGGCGAGGTCACCACGCCAGGGCTGCGGCGCTCCGTCACGCCGCAGGCGAAGCCGGTGCCGGTCGCCGCCTTCACGGTCGAGTCCGGCCGGGGCGAGCTGCTGGTCCGCTGCACCGAGCCGCCGTCGGGCGTGCTGGAGTTCGTGCTCCTGGCGGCCGAGCCACGCTGGGCGTACGGGACGACCGTGCCGATCGCGGACGTCCGCGCGGCCGGTCGCGTCCTGCCGGCCACCGCCACCGGCGACGAGTACGTGCTGCGCTCGGCCGGGGCGTCCGGCGTGCTGCTGGCCGTCACCGTCGTGGCGGACAGCGCGACCATCGGCGCGCACCGCGAGCACGTCGATCTGCCGGCGCCGCAAGGGGTGAGCGCCGTACGTCGCGGCGGCACGGTGCACCTCGGCCTGGAGTGGCCCAAGGACGTGCCGGAGATCGAGGTGCGGTGGGACAGGCGGAGCCTGATCGTCACGTCGGCGGCCTACCGGTCGCAGGGCGGCATCCGCCTCGACATCCCCGAGGGCGAGGCGCCGATCCTGGAGCTGGCCCCGACGACCGTGGTGAAGGGCGTCCGGGTGCGCGGCCCGGCGGTGCGGGTGCCGCTCGCCGCCGTCGTGCCGCTCCGCTACGACGTGCGCCGCGAGGGCCCGTTCTGGCAGCGTCAGCTGGTCGTCGACCTGACCTGCGAGCAGCCGGCCCGGGTGACCAGGCTCGTCCTGGTGATCAAGGCGGGCCGGATCCAGCCCGGCTCGCCCGACGACGGGCGGGTGCTCGCCGAGTGGGCCGACCTCAGCCCACCGGCGCGACTCGTCGTCCCGATGCCCAAGCAGCCGAAACCCTACTGGGTGCGCTGCTTCGCCGAAGGGCCGGTCGAGCTGATCGATCCGCCCGTACGCGTCCTGAAAGTGGGATGAGCCGATGATCACCTGCCCGTACTGCTTCGTGAAGGTGGCGCCCGCTCGGATCGCGTTCCGCTGCCTGGGCAAGAGCGGCCGGACGGAGGGCTGCGAGCCGCGGCCGGACGAGGTGCTGGGCGCGTTCCGCGGCGGCGCCGCGCCCGCGTTGCCGCCGGTCTTCTCCGTGCGGCGGCCGGGGCGGCGCGCCCTGTGCCCCGCCTGCTCCCGGGAGACGGCCTGGCGGGTCTGCCCGTCGTGCCACAGCAGGCTGGCGACCGAATACTGCGCCAATCCGGGGAAGATCGTCGCTCTCGTCGGGGCGAAGCACGCGGGCAAGAGCACCTACATCGCGGTGCTGATCCACGAGCTGATGAACCGCATCGGCGAGGAGCTCAACGCCTCGCTCGTGCCGTGCGACGACCGGACGATCGAACGCTACAAGACGGACTTCGCCCGGCCGCTCTACGGTGACCACACGCTCCTGGACGCCACCCAGTCGGCGGAGGGCGCCCCTCGTGACCCGCTGGTCTACCTGTTCACCCGCACCGTGGGCCGGATGCGCCGCCGGACCGCCTCGCTGACCCTGGTCCTGTTCGACACGGCCGGGGAGGACCTGCGCGAGCGGGAGATGAGCGAGCTGCATCTGCGCTACCTGAGCGCGGCCGACGCGGTCATCTTCCTGCTGGACCCGCTGGAGCTGTCCGGCGCGCAGGCGGCGCTGCACACCTCGGCCAGGGAACGCGGCGGGACGCTCGCCAACGACCTGATGAGCGACCAGATGGACGTGGTCGTCCGGGTCACCGAGCTCCTGCGCAAGCGGAACAATGGGCGGCTGCCCATCCCGGCCGCCGTGGCGCTCAGCAAGATCGACGAGCTGCGGGCGTCGATGGAGCGCCAGTCGGCGCTGCACCGCACCCGCGACCCGGCCGGCGCGCTCGACCTGGACGACCGGGAGGCCGTGGACGAGCAGGTCCGCGCGCTGCTGCACCAGTGGCAGGCGGGCATGATCGACCGCTACCTGAGCCAGCAGTACGACGACTACGCCTTGTTCGGGCTGTCGGCCCTCGGCGACGTACCGGAGGGCAAGACGGTGGCACGCAGCGGAATCCGCCCCTATCGCGTCGAAGACCCGCTGCTGTGGCTGCTGTACCGGTTCAAGATGCTCGACGGCATACGGAGGTAGAACGTCGTGGCTTGGCAGCTCCACTACACATCGGCGGCGACGGGGCCGTCCGGGCGGGCCGGATTCCAGGTGGTGGCCGACAGCCCGGGGCTGCCCGCCGGGCCGGCCGCCGAGGTCACGCCGTTCCTCACCTACCGGCCGCCACCCGGCACGCCGACCGCGCCCACCCGGGAGCAGATCCGCGCGATGCCGGTGGCCCTGTCGTACGCGCCGGTCGGCGACCGGCACGCGCTGGTCCGCTGCGTCTATCTCGGGCAGGACTACTCGGGCCGGTACGGCAACTTCCTCGGGCACGCGCTGGTCCTGGCCGACGGCGACCTCGTCGGACTGCGGCCGATCGAGTTCTGGCGGGCGGCCCTGTGGGCGGACGCCCCGGCCGACCCCGGCACCGAACTGCCCGAGCTGACCGAGCTCACCCCGGGCACCGCGCTGGACCCCGAATCCCTCGGACGCTGGCTCGGCTCCGGCGGACAGGCCGCCTACCAGCGGCTCGGCACCCTGCTCGACCTCGTCCGGCGCAACCTCGTCCAGGGGTACGGCCGGCTCGTCCTGGTCGGCGCGGACGGCGAGGAGATCGTCCGCTGGATCGCGGTGATCTCGTACTCGCTGCCGTGGGAGGCGGTCACCCGGCTGTCCTTCGTCACCTACAGCGGGGACCCGGCCGCCACCACGCAGCTCATCGTGGGCACCACCCCCGACGTGTGGATCCCCTCCGACGTGGACGCGACGGTGGTCGTCCTCGCCGAGGAGCCGCAGCCGGCCGAGACCGGCAGGTTCGCGCGGACGGCGCGGGAGCTGTGGCGGTCCATGGACTTCGACGGGATCGACGAGCTCGCCGGGTTCGGCACGGCCGACCCCGACACGGCGGCGGCGCTGGTGGCGCTCTGCCTGACGGGCGCCACGCTGTCGCCCGAGGAGCAGGCGGCGGTCGCCGAACTGATCGGGCACGGGGTGCCCGGCTGGGTGTGGCCCCACCTGGGCGAGCGGGCCGACCTCCTCGGGTACGGTCTCGCGGCCGCGATCAGCGCGCACGGCCCGGCCGAGGCCGCGGATCCGTGCGCCGCGCGGTGCGTCCTGCTGGCCCTGCGCGACCCCGCGCTCGGGCCGCCGACCCGGGCGCTGCCCGAGGCGTACCGCGAGCAGGTGGCGGCGGTGGCCTGGGCCGAGCTGGCGGCCGCGGACCGGCTCGACCACCTGGTCGCCGTCCTCCGGGTGGCCGAGGCGGCCGGCCTGCGCGTGCCCGCGGCCAAGGTGGAGCGGGCGGTGGCCGCCCTCGTCGAGCCCCGGCTCACCGACGTGCCCGCGCAGCTCGACCGGACGCCGTACCGGTGGCGGGAGGCGCTGCTGGCGGGGCTGGTCACCGGACTGGAACAGGCCACGCCCGCGGTGCGGGCGAGCGTGCTCACCCCGGAGCTGTGCCGCGCGCTGGCCGGCCGGGACCTGCGGGCCGCACCCAGCACCGCCACCGCCGTGATCACCTGGCAGACCGGCTCGGCGGCCCTCGACCGGGTGGAGGCGACCCTCCAGATCCTGCGGCTGAGGCACGGCACCGGAACGATGCGCGAACGCGACACGGCGTTCAAGGACATCTGGCGGGAGGATCCGACGGCCGCCGAGCTGCGCCGGCTCCTCGACGCGGCCGGTGCGCACCTGCCGGACTACCACGCGCTGAGCAGCCTGCCCGGCCGCCTGTTCGTACGGACCGGACTCAAGGACGAGCAGGCCGTGGAGATCGCCACCCGCGTCAGGACGGCCAGGATGGCGGGGATCGTGGCCGATGACGCCGAAGCGCTGCTGCTCGCCATCGGGCTGGCCGGCGCGCGCACCCCCCAGCGGGCCGCGGCGGAGGTGGGCCGGCTCACCGCGCTGGTCCGCCACCTCGACCAGGATCTCGCCACGCTGGTTCAGGCCCGGGCGGCGAAGACGCTGGCCAAGCAGGACCCGTTGTTCCGGATGGCGCTGATCAGGCACCTGTCCAGGCCGTCGCGGGAGTGGCTGCTCCAGCAGTGGCTCAGCGTGAAAGCGGGCCGGGACGAGCAGGCGGCGCTCCTGGAGATCGCGATCCGGCTCCGGGACGTCGGCGAGCCGGTGCCCGAGCTGGAGGAGTGGGCGCAGTCCCTGGTGAACGGCTGGTCGCCGTTCGGGTCCATGGAGAGCCGGTTCAAGAAGGACCCGGAGCTGTCCGAGGGCCTGCGCAGGCTCATGAAGCCGAAGCGGCGCGGCATCCGGCTCTGGGGGAACGACTGATGATCTATCTGATCGTCGTCGTCGTCGCGTGGGCCTTCGCGATGTGGGTCGGCCTGATCGTCGCCGTCTTCCTCTATCCCGTCGCCCTGCTCGGCAGCACGCTGACCGCGATCGGCCTCTACCTCATGCAGGTACGGGCGGTCCTGATGCCGGACACCTCGGCGGGCCCGTCGCCGGTCCTCCCGCAGGACCCCGGCAAGGGGCGCGATCCGGCCTACCGCCACTACCTGGCCGCGCAGGTGTGGAAGGACTGGTACGTGATCCTGCGCACCGCGTCCCCGATCATCTCCGTCAGGATGGACCGGGCGCTGAGCAGCTTCACCCGCTCGCTTCTCACCGGGCGGCAGGCCTGGTTCGTGTTCCCGGTCTGGCTCGGCATCTGCGGCGGGATCCTGTCGGCCGTGGTGCCCGTCCTCCTGGTGGGCGTGCTCATCATGGCGCTGTACGCGGTGAGCGTGGTGGCCGGCCTGCTCGTCTGGCTGATCTGTGTGGGGCTGCTCCGGGTCGTGGACCAGGCGTTCGTGCTGGCGTACCGGATCCTGCAGACCTGCCCCTATCCCGGCTGCTACGCCCGGTTCACGCTGCCCGTCTACGCGTGCCCGACCTGCGGCAGCAAGCACGCCAAGCTCAGGCCCGACCTGAACGGCGCCGTCCGGCACGTCTGCAAGTGCGGCACCCGGCTGCCGACCACCATCCTGCTCGGCCGCTACCGCCTCCAGGCGCACTGCCCGCACTGTGACCGGCTGCTGCCGACCCGCGTCGGGCGGGTGCGCATCGAGCCGCTGCCGTTCGTCGGCGGGCCCGACGCCGGCAAGACGACGTTCATGGCGCTCAGCGTGGACGCCGTCCACAGCGCCGTGACCGGGGCAGGCGGCCGGGCGTTCTTCGCCGACAAGAGCGACGAGCAGGCGTTCCGGCAACTCCGCCGCGAGCTGTCGTCAGGGCGGATCAGCAAGACCCTGCCCGACCTGCCCAAGGCCGTGATGCTGGACGTCGCGCTGGCCGGCCGGACGGGCGACAACCGGATCCTCTACTTGTTCGACCCGTCCGGCGAGCACTACACGGGGGCGAGCAAGGTCGAGGCGATGCGCTACCTGTCCCACGGTGAGGCGCTGATCCTGGTCATCGACCCCTTCGCGCTCCCCGACGTGCAGAACCACCTCCTGGAGGCCGAGCGCCGGGCGTTGAGCGCCAAAGGGGTCGTGCTGTCCGCCGAGGACCCCGCCGACACCTTCGCCCGGCTCCGCAACGAGCTGGCCGGGCGTGCCGACGGCGGCAAGCAGCGCCGCGTCGCGGTCGTGCTCACCAAGGCCGACCTGCTCCGCGAGACCACCTCGGGGCGCGGCATCGAGGACATGAGCACCTGGCTCAAGCTCATGGGGCTGGGCAACCTCGTCCGGGAGCTGGAGCACCAGGGGGCCGACGTCCGCTACCTCGCCTCGGGCCTGCCGCCGCGCGGGCCGGAGATCGCCGAGCTGCTGGGCTGGCTGGCCGGCCTGCGCCTGAACGGCAACCTGGCCGGGGCCGCCGCCCCGAACCAGACCGAGCTGACAGCCGGCGACGCCCGCCGGCCATGGGACACCAAGCCGCGCCCCCAGGGCCGCCCGCCCCTGAGCTACCTGATCTTCAGGAGGGCGTTCGCCGGCGCCATCATGGTGACCTCCGCCCTGATGCTCGTCCTGTTCAGCCTGCTGCTGCTCAACACCTGGCTCCCGGACGACGACGCGACGGCGCTGGACAGCACGGCGGCATCGTCCCTGGTGGCGGACCCGCTCGGGCCGGAGCTCGCCGGTCGCTGGAAGGGGACCGTACGGCAGTCCGGCGACACCTACACCGTCGACCTCCGCCTCAAGCAGGGCACGCCACCCGGCGCACCGGTGGGCACCAGCAAGTATCCGAAACTGGGATGCTCGGGCACCCTCACCCTCGAACCGATCGATGCCTCCACCGGAGTGACCCTGATCCGCGAGGAGATCGACGACGACCCGCAGCGCACGTGCACGCCCACGGTGTGGCTGGCGATGCGGCAGACGGCGTCGGGCAAGGCCGAGCTGGAGTTGTTCAGCGAGCATGGGGGCTTCTTCCGCCGCGACACTCCCCTTGCCACCGCGAACCTGTCGAAGCAGTAGTGACCTTCTGGGTGTGACGCGGATACCCCGTTAAACTGCGCGAGTGCCGCTTATCGGACGCCGCAGCGAGCTTGCCGAGGTGGCGCGGCTGCTGGATCGGGCCGAGGCCGGTACGGACCCTGCCGTCTCCGAGGTGATCATCCGCTGGGCTGCCATCGCCGGCATGACCCGCCGCATCTCCCGAGGGGGGCCGCTCGACGTCAGCCCCGCTACGTCTGCGACTGAGGCTGATCGTCCATCTCAAGCACGCACTCAGAAATGGCTCTTCCCGGAAAGTGGGCGTCTGTGATGGGTTGCTCAGGCGAGACTCCACATCCGGATCGTGGTGTCGAGGCTGCCGGAGACGACGACGGGGGTGCCGTCCTCGCGTGTGCCCACAGCCAGAGCGCTGATGTTGTCGGTGTGGCCGGTGAAGGGGCCGCTAAGGGGTCGGCCGGTGTCGAGGTTGCGCACCACCACGTTGCGGTCGTTGCCACCCGAGACGATGACCGGGGTGCCGTCACCGTCCTTGGTTGTCACGACGAAGGGGTGGTGGGCGTTTCCTTCATGCGTCAGGGGCTCCCCGAGGGGCCGGCCCGACTCCAGGCTCCAGATGCGCAGCGTCGCTGGTGGGCTTCCCTCGTCCAGGGGGAAGTTCGGGACCTCTGCCGAGACCATGACGCGCTGTCCATCGCTGCGCTCCGCGATCGCCATCCCGTACACCATGCAGGTGAAGCAGGTGTTGAGAGGTTTGCCGATCGGTTTACGCGTGTCGAGGTTCCAGATCCGCATCCTTGAGTCGGTGCTGCCGGTCACAATGACGGGCTTCCCATCGGCACGCTTGGTGACCTTGATGTCCATGACGCCGGAATAGTGCCCCCACCACGGCTTGCCGATGAGCTTGCCGGTGTTCAGGTTCCACATGTGGAGCGCCACCATTTTGCGGCCCTCGCCGCTGGAGATGATGACCGGCGTGCCGTCACTGCGCTTCCCGACGGCGACCGCGTGGACGAGCGCGTGCCCGGTTCTGAGTGGTTTGCCCAAGGGTTTGCCGGTGTCGAGGTTCCACATCCGTACGGTGCCGTCTTCACCGCCGGAGACGATGACAGGGGTGCCGTTGCTGCGCTTACCGATCGCCACGTCGTACGCAGGCCGGTGATGGCCGGTGATGGGCTTGCCGAGCGGTTTGCCCGTGTCGAGGCTCCACAGCCGCAGCGTCTTGTCGAAGCCGGCAGAGACGATGACTCGGGTGCCGTCGCTACGCTCGCCGATCGCGAGCGCGCTGATGCCGCGTGTGTGGCCCTTCAACGGTCCGCGCAGCTCACTTCCGAAGGGCGGAGCGTCTGCAGGGAGTGCGGGCCTGGCAGGTGGGCCGGTGAGGGCGACCGGCGTCGCCATCACCACGGGCGTGTGCCAGCACGTGCCTGCTACCAGCAGACCCAGCGCGACCGCCAGCGTTCCGGCACCCGTCCTTACTGCACGTCGCGCCATCTCCTCGTCCTTCCAGGCGTTCTGCCCCGAGGTCATGATCGTGATCACGGGCAGGCGTCACTGTAGCGGCCGGGATCCTTGTTCCGGAAGAGCTACGGATGCCACCTCCTGCTCGACGCACCAACGCCTCTCGTCCCGGCGTCACGCCAAACACTCTTCTCAAACACGCTCTTTGGAATCATCGAAGTTCCGGTCACGCCGGGGCTCGGCCGATCAGTGGCGTGACCGGATCACGCCTACCCGGCCAGGACCTCGCGCAGGGTGGCGGCGAAGGCGTCGGGGTCGCCCTTCATACCGAACTCGCCGTCCATGAAGCCGCCGTGGTGGCTGGGGAAGACCACGGGCTGGGTGCCGAGTCGTTCGGCGGCGGCCACGCCTGAGCGGTGGGCCAGTTCGCCCTCCGATTCGGCGCCGACGGCCAGGACGACGCGGGTCGAGGCCGCGCGCAGGGCCTCGAAGTCGGGCTCGTAGTGGGTGCAGGTGATGAGGTTCTGGCCGAACAGCGCGTCGTCGCGGGAGCCGTCGTCCTCCGCCGGCATGCCCATCTCGGCCGGGCTCTGCATGGGCAACTCGGCGAAATCGGCGGGAATGCCGCCGCGCATGCTGGTGACCGCGATGAACTTCACCATCGCCGCCCCGAAACCGTCCCGCTCGTACGTCCGGCGGATGTCCGCCACCGCGGCCAGCGCCTGCTCCCGGTCCGGCAGCGTCTGGACGACCGGCGGCTCGTGGGCGACGAGCGTACGGACCTGCTCCGGATGGACGGCAACCAGCGCGAGACCGTTGACGGCGCCGCCGCTGCTGGCGAAGATGTCCACCGGCCCGCCGCCGAGCGCGTCGATCAGCCGGTGCAGGTCGTCGGCGTGCAGGTCGGGCGTCGACTCGCTCGCGCCGTCGGTCCGCTCGCTGCGGCCGATCCCGCGCGGGTCGTAGGTGACGACCGTACGATCGCGGAAGCGTTCGGCCAGGCCGGTGAACCCGGTGGCGTCCATCGGGGATCCGATCAGCAGCAGGGGCGGCTCGGTGGTCCCCTCCGCCTCGCGTACGTCGTAGTGCAGGATGCCGCCGGGCACCTCAAGGGTGTGGGTCATCGGGTCGCTTCCTTTCTCCGTGATGGTGAAGTAGACCAGCGGAAGCGGCGAAAGTCATCGGCGGCGGGGGGCGCAGAGGACACAGGTTCTCGCGGCGGGCAGGATCAGCAGGCGTTCGACGGGGATGCGGTGCCCGCATTTCACGCAGATCCCGTAGCTGCCGTCGCGCAGCCGTTCGACGGCCTGGTCCAGCTCGCCGAGATGGTTCAAGGCCTGATCCAGGAGGGATTGGGCGTGGGCCCGCTCGAAGGCGGTGGACGATCCCTCGGGGTCGTGTTCGTCGTCGGCGCCGGTCAACGCCGAGGAGGAGGCGATTTCGTCCAGGTCGCTGCGCAGCATCGCGATGCGGGCCGTGGTCTGCTTTCGGTCGCTGTCGAGCAGCTCCTGTATGGTCGCCTGCTCCGATGGGGACAGAGAGTCCCGGCGTTCGGTCATCATGGCTCCCCCTTCACTATGACCAATTGCCAGCGTGCCTCTTGTCAATCCTGGGCTTTCTGGTGCCGGGCGACCGCCTGTTCGACGTAGCGGCCCAGCGGCAGCGACAACACCGCGACGGCCAGGGCCAGATGGACCACCATGAACACGACGGCGGTCGCGATGCTGGGCGGTCCACCGGTGAAGACGATGATGTGGGAGGCGTAGTCGAGGTGCGACGGCGGGCCGTCGGGCCAGTCGTAGCTGAACCAGAACGTGAGATCGTTCAGCCCGGAGATGACCACCAGGATCGAGGCGACCCCCAGCTTGAGTACCGACGTCGTACGGGCTCCGCCCATCCGGTAGCCGAGCAGCCCGAGCAGCACGACGAACGTGACGGTCAGCAGGATCCACTGGTAGATGGCCTGGAACAGCAGGTCCTGCTGATCGCCGGAAGCGGCGCCGTAGGGCAGCATCCGCAGCACCAGCCCGGTGTCCAGGAACCCCATGTAGAAGACGACCGCGGCCAGCAGCAGCGGCGGTCCGAACCGCCGCAGGGGCAGCAGCGCGACGGTCACCACGCCGAACACGAACGGGCTGAGCCGGAAGGCCCAGTCGGCCAGGTCGCCCAGCGTCTGCTGGGGTGGCAGCACGAACAGGATCAGCCCGGCGAGCACGGCGGTCGGGACGCCGGACACCAGCCACAGCCAGCTCCGGCTCCGGTAGGCCGCGGCGATCCAGGCGTCGCGGCGGGCGGGGCGAACCTGGGTCATCGGCCGGCGTCCGATGCGTCGGCCGGCTTGCAGACCCAGAACGGCCCGAGCGCCAGCGCGTCCACGTCGGTCTTGAGGTAGCAGGCGACCGCGTCCTCCGGAGTGCACACGATCGGCTCGTCGTTGTCGTTGAACGAGGTGTTGACCAGCATCGGCACCCCGGTGAGCTCGTCGAACCGGGTGATCAGCTCGTGGTAGAGCGGGTTGTCGGCGCGGCTCACCGTCTGCACCCGGGCGGTGCCGTCCACGTGGGTGATCGCGGGCACCACGGCCCGCTGGTGCTCCAGCACGTCGAAGACGAGCAGCATGACCTCGGACGGATGGTCACTGGCGAAGTACTCGCCGGACCGCTCCGCCAGGCAGGACGGCGCGAACGGCCGGAACGGCTCGCGATGCTTGACCTTCTCGTTCATCCGCTCCTTGGACCGGGGATCGCGCGGGTCGGCCAGCAGCGACCGGTTGCCCAGGGCCCGCGGACCGCACTCCATCCGGCCCTGGAACCAGCCGACGATCATCCCTTCGGCGATCCCCGCCGCGGTGTGCCGGGCGATGTCGTCCACCCGCTCGTACTCGACGCCCGCGTCGCGTAACGCCTGCTCCATCCGCTCCTCGCTGAACTCCGGCCCGGTGAAGACGTAACCGGTGGTCGGCCTGGGCCGGTCGAACCGGCCCACGCTCACCTCCAGCGCCGCGCCGAGCGACGATCCGTCGTCGGCGGAGGCCGGCTGGGCGAAGAACTCCTCGAACCCGGTCTCCAGCAGGATGCGGCCGTTCATCACGGAGTTGAGCGCCACCCCGCCGGCCACCGCGAGCCGGGTCATCCCGGTCTCCTGGTGCAGCCAGCGGGCCAGGTGCAGGCCGGCCCGTTCGAGCGTGGCCTGAAGGGCGTAGGCGATGTCCATGTAGTGCTGCGGGACAGGATTGTCCTGGGTGATCCTGGTCTGCGGCCGGGGCGGGCCGAAGGTGTCGATGAACTTCTTCGACACCATGTGCTTGCCGTTGCGGTGATGCTGGAAATAGCTCAGGTCCAGCTCGTATCCGCCGTCCGGGGTGAGGTGCAGCAGCTCGGCGAACCGCTCCACGTAGGTGTCGGTCCCGTACGGCGCGAGGCCCATCACCTTGCCCGCGTCGAGGGTGGAGTAGAAGCCGCAGTAGCCCGTGACGATCGCGTACATGGCGCCCAGCGAGTGCGGATACCGGATGCGCTTCAGGTCCCTGATCCGCTTGCCGTCGCCGACCGCGAGGCAGGTGGTCGTCCCGTCGCTGCCGACCCCGTCCATGGTGAGGACCGCGGCGCTGTCGAACGGGCTGACGTAGAACGCGCTGGCCGCGTGCGAGCGGTGGTGGTCGATGAGGTGGACCTTGAACGTGGTCGGCCCGGTGTGGCCGACGGCGGCCTTGACGTCGTCGGCGAGGGTGTAGGTGCGCTTGATGTGAGCTAAGACCGCGCCGCCGACGTGGTAGTCGTCGTTCCGCTTGGGGCCACCGCCGTGGCGCAGGGTCTCGACCAGGCCGGCCGCCTTGGCGCCGTTGTCGCGCTCGTTGCGGAACACGTCGAGGGTGCCGGGGAAGTAGCGGGCGAACACTTTCGCCGCGTGCGCGGCCTCCCGCCAGCGCTGCCAGTAGAACGCCACATGATCGACTTCGCCGAGGCCGATTCCGGCCTGCTCCAGGCAGAACCTGATCGCCTGGGCGGGAAAACGGCCGTCGTGTTTGACCCGGGAGAACCGCTCCTCCTCGGCGAAGGCGACGATCTCGCCGTCGCGCACCAGCGCCGCCGCCGCGTCGTGTACACGGGAGATGCCAAGTACATACATGCCATTCACTCCGATTCACGGAAAGTATGTATTCGTTGCATCATATGAGTCTTGATCATGATTGATAGGGCTAAAACCGGCCGGGTTGCTGAGCGCGAGCACGGACGGGCGTTGCCGGGCGTGCCCCTTGTCAATCCAGGGCTGACAACTGAAGATCATGTAGCGTAAGCACCCCTCAACGGCCTGGAGCTCGCCGTGCCGTACATGTCTCGTCGTCAGGTTCTCGCCCTGCTTCCCGCCGCCGGGCTGCTCGCCGCGGCCGTCCCCGCGCATGCCGGGGGGACCGATCACGCCCGGTTGCTGGCCAACACCGTGGCGATCTTCGCCGGCACGCCGGAGGTCAACGCGCGGCCTGAGGTCGCGGCCAAGCTCGCGGCGATGGCCCGGACCGCCCGTCAGCGGCTGGCCGCCATGGATCAGGCGGGCGACGGTGAGCTGTTCGCCGGGCTGAGCCTCGGGGCTAACGACGCGAACTTGCGGCTGGCGTACCAATATCTGTACGAGATCGCGCTCGCGACACGGACGCCCGGTGGCGAGCTCGTCGATGACGGCGCCGTTCAGCGGCGGGTCGTGGACGGGCTGCGGTGGTTGCACGAGCGGTACTTCGGGGACCAGGCGGCGGGCTACTACGGGAACTGGCACAGCTGGGAGATCGGCATTCCCACGCACGTCAGCAGGACGCTGGTGCTGCTGGCCGCGCCGGCGGACCTGACGGCTACGTACATCGCCTCGATGGACGCGTACCTGCGTAACGGTAAGGACGGCGATGTTGATCTTGACTCGCGCTTCCATACCGGGGCGAACCTGGCGGACATCGCCGGGAACCGGATCCTGCAGGGCGCGCTCACCGGCGACGACGCCCGGGTCGCCAAGGCCATCGCGGACCAGGCGACCGTCTTCGCCATGATCGACCCTTACCACCTTCAGCATGGGGTCACCGACGGGTACTACCGTGACGGCTCGTTCATCCAGCACCACTCGGTGGCCTATACCGGGTCGTACGGGCGGGCCCTGCTGACCCGGGTCGTGCAGACGCTCAAGGTGCTCGGGGGCGGGTCCGAGCTGGGCGGGGTGGTGTATCGGTGGATCAGTGACGGCTTCGCCCCGTTGATCTTCGAGGGGTGGATGATGGAGATCGTCAAGGGGCGGGCGGTCTCGCGCACGAACACCGGGTACGCCGACGTCGGGGTGATCGTGGAGGCCATCGCCGACCTGGCCGACCACGTCGACTCCGCCGCCGCTCTCGCCCTGAAGAAGTACGTCAAGCACCTGCCGGAGGCTGATACGGGGGCTTTTGTGTCCCCGGTCAGCATCGCCCGGTACGCGGCCATCCGGGCTGACCCCGCCATCCCGGCCGCCGACCTGAACCCGGCTGCGCGGAGTGTGGCGTTTAACGCCATGGACCGGACCGTGCACCGGCGGCCCGGGTATGCCTTCGCGCTGGCGCGGAGTTCTGAGCGGATCAGTAAGTACGAGTACATGTCCGGCGAGAACCTGATGCCGTGGTTCCAGGGCGATGGCGCGTACTACCTCTACCTGGCGGGGGAGGACCAGCGGGAGGTCTTCGGCGTCGACTACTACACCGCCGTGTCGCCGTACCGGCTGGCGGGGGTCACGGCGCCGGTGGAGGAGCGGCGGACCGTGCCCGAGTTGTACGGCCAAGCCTGGTACGAGAACCCTGGTCACCCGCTTCAGTTCACCTCCTCGTCCGAGTCCCAGAACACCTACGTGTACTTTCCTCGCGCGGGGAACGTGTTCTCCGGCGGCGCGACGCTCGGCGCGTACGGCGTGGCCGGCATGGTGCAGTCGGACGACGCCGCGTATACCGCCAAACAGGCAGGATTGTTGCCCGACGACTTCATCGCCTACCGCAACGCCCGCGCGACGAAGTCCTGGTTCATGTTCGACGACGAGATCGTGGTCCTGGCCGCCGACGTCTCCGGCCAGGCCGGCCGCGACGCGATAACCACCGTGGATAGCCGCATAGCCGCCCCCAACGACACGGTCACGCTGACCGGCTCGACCTGGAACGGCCGGGCGTGGCAGGCGGGGGACACCGCCCCACCACGCTGGCTCCACTACACCAATGCCACCCGCGGCACCTCAGTCGGCTACGCCTTCCTCACCAGACAGGCAGTGGAGGCTGGGCTGGAAGTGGTGACCCGCAACCGCAGACTCGTCCGTACGTCCAACCCCGACACCAACGTAACCAAGAACGTCTTCACCGCCTCCGTCACCCACCGCGCCCCTGCCCTCGCTTACGCCCTGGTCCCGAACGCGACCGAGAGCCGCCTGCGTGGCTACGCGGACGGCCCGCTGGTCGTCCTGGCCAACGACCGGCACGTGCAGGCGATCAAACACAAGACTCTCGGGATTGTCGCCGCGAACGTCTTCACCGCTGGCCCACGCCACGCCGAGCGGCTGCTCATCGACGGTCCCGCCTCGGTGATCGTCCGGTACGGCTCGCGGACTGTCGTCGCGCTGTCTGACCCGACGATGAAGCGCGACCGCGTCAGCGTCGTTCTCCACGGCGCGCGCCTCAGGCTCGACTCGGCGGACGAGGGGGTGACGGTACGGCGCGTACCGGGCGGCACCCTGGTCCAGGCAACGACCCGCCACGCCCACGGCCGCACCTTCACCGCAGCCCTGCGCTGAACCGGTTTTTCGTCAGAAAGCGCCGCGATGGCCTTCCCTTACGCGATAGGCAGGCGACTGCAGTTGGAACTGACTCGCCCAGATCTTCGCTGGTTAGCCACGCCGCATGGCCAGAATCTCCCGAGTTCGGTCGGGAGTGGTCAGCCTGGCGATCCAGGGATCGGCCATCAGAGCGACGAACGTCAAGATGGCGATCGGAAGAACCTGGTGAGTGAGCAGAAGCCTCTATTGGCCGCGGCGCCTTGTTCGACGTTCGTCGAATGCAAGTTCCCATAGTTGTCGAAACTGGGCGGGATCGCCACCAAGCTGACTCACTAGTCGCTCAAGGGTTGTCCAACTAGGCAGGTAGCGTCCAGCCAGGATCGCATACACCGTCGATCGCCCCATGCTTGCTCGGTTCGCGTGTAGCTCTACTTTCCACCGCGACCTGTTACGAAGTTCACCCAGCACAGTCAGGAGTTGCTGGTGGGCCGGACCAGGTTTCTGATGTTTCTGATCGGGAGGTGTGGAATCTACACTCCGCGACTCGTCGACTGCATCTGTCCAGAGGCGAAGGATTTCCTTCGCCGCTTCCTGCCCCGCAAGCGCCTCCACAAGAGTCTTAGTGATGGTGCGGCTCGGTAAGTTTGGACCGGTCAGAGCCTTGTAAACGGCTTGGTGAGAGCAGTGCACGATCTTGGCAATAGCCGCAACAGATGGGTCACCGCTCTCAAGGACAAGCTTCTGCATAGCTCTAAAGAAGTCAAGCTGTCTCCCTTCCGGAAGGGATGGGAGACGGAGCCGCTTCTTCACCATAACTCATTCACCTCGGTGAACATCGTAGCGAGTTCGGTGCCACCCCTCACGCCTCATCCTCATATCAACCTTATGGACGCTAAATATCAGAATGCAAGAGATGCGTGACCTGGGGGTTTGTACGTGTGCGAGACTGGATTGCAATAGACAGCATGAAGACCCGCGTGTCACGCCGACGCTGGCGTCCAACCTGACCGGCGCGTCACACGGGCCCTCTCGAAACGAAGGGTCACGATGACCGAACTCCGTCCGCATACCATCATGCCTGAAGACGCCGGGCCGAAAGCCAAGAAGGCGTCATCCGAACTCAGTCACATGAACACTCAGGCCAAGTCCCTCGTGGACCTGGCCGCGCTCTTCGTGGTCGTAGCTGCCCCAGTGCTCCTGGTGTGGGTGGGCCAGGCCAGCGTAGCCGCGGTCCTTGCTGTCGCCGAGTTTGTGGCGATCGTGTTGCGCGCGTGGTGGCGCGGGCATAACTAGCTAGAGCCCAGAGCTACATAGGCGAGCCGGTTCCGGCTGGTACGGTCAGCCGGAACCGGCGTATCGGTCGGGAGCCGTCATGGTGTCAGGTCGTCCAACGTCAAGAAATGCTCTGGGCCCGCCGGTGCTCGCGGGCCCACGCACGGTTGCCATCGGCAAGCTATGTGCGAGGCACCAGTCGCGCCGGAGATGCCACGGTAGCTGTCGAAGGTCAGAATGGCGACGGGTCTACGCATGCACGCTTGTAAGCGGTAAGGACGTAGTCAGGGATAGGGTCGTTGGTGGCGAGATCAATGCCATGTTCGAGTGCCCACTGTCGGACGGTCCTGGTGTCGCGTAGGACTTCCTCAGCAGGGATTTGGATGTCAGGAATCTTGGGGCTTGGACGCATCAGCAGGTCGAGAAACTCCTCCACCGAAGGCGCTTCAGTTCCGCGGTCCGCACTTGAGGGTGGTTCCCCCCAGAGGGGAATCTGTGACATGCAGTTGGCGCTCCTGGTCGATCGCGGCGGTTGCTCAGTGGGGGAGGGCAGCACTTCGCTCGCTCACAGCCCCGCTTGTCGGCAACCCTCAAGTGTGGCAATGCTGAGCTAAGGATAGCTGGTAGATCAAGGGGCATATTTGGTACATATGGTCGGTGTCCTTCGCTTATGGAGAAACCCTCCAGGAAATGTCAGTGCGCCCCGCTAGACATGCCGCCGTCCCTAGTTGCTGTTGAGGAGGTAGATCATGACCTTCAGTGGCATGCAGGAAGCGTTGAAGGCCGCAGCTTCGGATGCGCGTCAAGAACTGCTAGCAGCCTATGCTGGGCAGTTGGCGTCATACGAGGGCCCGGAGTCTCTAGGGCAACTCCTAGGTGTGCCAGATCTGGCGGCGAGGGATGTGACGCAGCATTGTAGGACTGTGCGAGCGCGCAACATTTTGATCAACAACGCCATTGGTGATTCGAGGGAGTTGCTGCACTGGGCCGTATCCGAACTTATAAACCTCCGCACCTGCGGTAGGCAGTCGCTCGTCGACATCTTGTGTGCCCTGCTTATCTCGCTGACGGAAGCTATCACTAGAGATCAAAGCGACAGTGAACAGGTGTACCACGGCGATGTTACCCTATGCGTACTATTGGGACTATGGGCGGACTCCCTGGATGAGCGGCAGCGGCTCATCTTCCGCCACCGGGTGATCCGCCGTGACCGGAACCTTGATGACTTAGGAAACGAGCTCGGTGTGAGCCGTGAGAGGGTTCGTCAGATTGAAAGAAAAATGGTTGAGAACTTCGCCCGCTGGCGCGAAAAGACGGCCGTTGCGGAGCGTATCTCAGAGCTGAGCGCTGAAGTTCGCGTAAACGCATCCCCGCTCATGACGATTGAGCAGACGGTCGAGCGAATCGGCGATCTTTCCGCCGAAATCCAGCCGTTCGGTCTAGAGCTGTCTGCTTTCCTCGGGATGCTCCTGCCTGATCTTGATATCGATGAACCTTGGCTGGCGATGACATCGCTGTCGGATCTTCGTGATGCGACCTTTCACGCAGCCGTATATTGCTCTTTGCCCGATGGGCAAGGTCCATCTCTGGATCAGATCCGCGCTGAGCTGCTCTTGGACGCTACGGACTGGGCTGGCTGGCTAGATTACTGCGGGCTCCGTTCGCTTGGGGAGTTGGTGGTTCGTAAGGGTGCGTCCCAACCTGAGCTGACGGTCGCCGTACTCAAAGCGGTAGGACGCCCTCTGAGTGTGGAAGAGATCGCAGAGCGGATTCAGGTCGATGCGATCAGATCGCTACGCAATCGACTGCAGGAAGACGATCGGATTGCGAGGGTCGGTCCCAATTCTTACGGTTTGCCCGAGTGGGATCTTGAGACCTACGAGGGCATTCGCGAGGAAATTGTTCAACGCATCGAACGCGGTAGCGGTAGAGCATGGCTGTCCGACGTGGTTGATGAACTTGTTGAACAGTTTGGTGTTTCGCCAGCCAGTGTTCGGGCCTACGCGGCGCGGCGGGAGTTCTCTCGTAGGGATGGGTGGATCAGCCTGGTAGGGAATGGAGATGGCGGGCCAAGCCAGGCATCGCGCAGAATGTCGCCCCCTGGAGAGACTCGTCGGTGTTTTTTCCTCAGGGGACAGTGGTGGTTCCGTATAGACATCAATAAGGAGATTCTGCGCGGGTCAGGCTTTACGGCGCCACGTGGTGTAATGGCCCTGTTCCAAGTCGCAGAGGGGACTGAACGCGTCTTTGCCGCTCTGGCACAGGAAATCCGCATCTCCTGGACAGCGCCCCAGCCGCAATTCGGAAGCATCCGTTCACTCGTCACACAGCTTCAGGCCAAGATTGGAGATGTGGTCTGGCTCGCACCAACCGACCATGGCGCGGCTCGCGCTCGGTTAATCCGCGCCTGGAGTAAGACCGAGGACGACAAGATCGCGCTTCGCACAGGTATCCGACGGGGATTGAGCGGAGAGGACCTGCGAACAGCCGTAGCCGGCGCCCTCGCACTCTCTGTGGAAACCTCGTGGGACGCTCTCGTGCTAGCCCTGCGTGCTCGCGGCGACCTTGACATCGCCGAAATTGTGGAGGGCTACACCATGAGTAAGTCCTTTCGAGCACTTGATTCCGTTCCTGATCTTGATGACTTTTTCACTGCGCTTGGTGGCCGGTGATGGCTGACATGCTGCGCGCCTTGACTATCAAGGACAGTTACAGGAGCGACCGCAGCAACATTGTAGGCGAATTTTATGTCCCCAGCCTCTCACTCGCAAACCGATACGACCGAGCAGTCGGGTACTTCACTAGTAAGTCTCTCGCACTGGTCGCTCGCGGGTTGGAAGGCTTCAAGCGTAACGACGGTCGTATTCGCCTTATAGCCAGTCCGCATCTGACGGACAGCGACATCGAGGAGATGCGCGCTGGGTACGCGTACCGAGAGACCATCGCCAAGGCGGTGCTCCGTGAGCTGGACCCAGACACCGAGCGTCCACGGAACGAATTCGCCGGGCTTGGGCTCCTCGGCCATCTCATTGCTCAAGACGTGCTGGATGTGAAGATCGCCATCGTCCATGGCAGGGAAGGCCTCGCGCTCTACCACGAGAAGATCGGTCTCATCTCCGACAAGTACGGGGACACCGTCGCATTCACCGGTTCCATGAACGAGACCAGCTCCGCCTTCCTTGACAACTTCGAATCGATCCAGGTCTTCAGATCGTGGGAAGAGAACGATAAGGGCCGGGTGGACGTCCTCCGATCCGACTTCGATGAGTTGTGGGCCGGACACACGCCAAGGCTCGAGATTCTCGACTTCCCCGCTGTCGCGAAGGAGCGGTTCATCGCATTGGGCGAACGTGCCGGCGAGCTGTCGACCGGAGCCAAAGGTCCTGAGCCGCTGGTCGTGTCCACCGATCTCACGACCTTGGGATGGGCGCGATTACCGCATGATGTCGAGCTGCGGGACTACCAGAAGACTGCGATAGCGAAGTGGCTGAGCGCCAATGGCCGTGGCATGCTCCAGATGGCTACCGGCACTGGAAAGACGATCACCGCATTGGCGGCGCTCGACCAGATGGGGCGACAGCTTCATGCTCGCGATCTGTCCTTGGTCACGGTGGTGGTCGTCCCGCTCCTGGACCTTGTCGAGCAGTGGTCGGCAGAGCTTCGCAACTTCGGCGTTGTACCGATCAAGTGCCGCGATTTGGCCGCGTCGTGGGAGCCGGCGGCGCGCAATGCGCTAGCCGCTCTTCGGGCGCGCCGAGAAGGCAGTATCACATTGGTGGTCACCAATGCTACCTTCCGTGCGGCATCCTTCCAGGGGCTCCTCGCCTCCGTCGATCTGCCTCTCCTGATCATCGCCGATGAGGCGCACCATCTGGGAGCAGAACATCTGCGGACGGCATTGCCGGCACATGCCCAGTTCCGCCTCGCGCTTTCCGCCACACCGGAGCGATGGTTCGACCCGAGCGGCACGGACGCCCTCAAGGACTACTTTGGGGACATTCTCATCGAGCTGGGTCTCAAGGAGGCAATCGACCTAGGGGCGTTGACGAGGTACAGATACCACCCCGTCCTCGTTCCCCTGAGCGATGACGAGGCAGAGCACTACACCGAGCTCACCGTGAAGATTGGCGCGCTTATGAGATCCCAAGAGCCCGAGTCGGTGAGCGAGGATGACAACTCACCGCTCGGAATGCTACTAGGGATGCGATCCAAGGTCCTCGGGCACGCTCGGGCTAAGATGCCAGCCCTTCGGGAGGCGCTGGAAAGACACAGGAACAGTTTCTTCCAGTTGGTCTACTGCGCTGAGGGCGGAACACCACTGATTGACGGCGGAACCGGGCCACGCCAGGTCGAGCAAGTCATCGAGCTAGCAGGCAAGGAGTTGGGTCTCAGGGCTCATACGTTCACCTCCAGGGAGCACAAGCCGCAACGCAGAGACCTGCTCCGATCGTTTGCGACTGGACGTGACCTACAGGTTCTTGTGTCCATGCGTTGTCTGGACGAGGGGGTCGACCTCCCGGATGCTCGCGTCGCCTACATGCTCGCGAGTAGTACGAACCCTCGACAATTTATCCAGCGTCGCGGCCGGATCCTTCGGAGGGCGCCAGGGAAGAGCCTCGCAGAGGTCATCGATTTCGTGGTGACACCCCCGCAAGATCCCGCCCTATTCGAAATCGAGCGTCGGCTCTTCCGCCGAGAGTTGGCTCGATGCGTCGAATTTGCCGGTTATGCGGAGAATCATGGCGAAGCCCTCGCCAAATTAAGGGATCTGCGCGATCATTACCAGCTTCTTGATGTATGAAGGGTGGGGAGTAGACAGTGAGCGACCAGAACGAGCGCGAGATTGTCGGTCGTATCTATTCGGAGCTAAGCGATGAGGCGAAGAAGCTTGTCGTAGACGTTCTGACCTTGGAGAAGGAGAACCTGCATTTAGGAGATACCGCGACGGTGGTGCGCAACGTGAGCGACCAGATCATCCGGAAGGTTGAGGGCATCATCAAGTGAAGCTGTTGTCGATTGAGCTCGAGAACTTCAGACCGTACGGCGGACGCAACCGGATCTCGTTCGCTCAGGAGCCAGGGCACAACGTCACGCTGGTATACGGCACCAATGGTGGCGGTAAGACGACTCTTCTCAACGCCTTTACCTGGGCCCTCTACGGACGCCTCAGCGCAGATGTTGAGCAGCAGGATAGGCTGATCAACAACCGGATCTGGCAGGAAGCCCGCCTCGGCTCGTCGGTGGACATGTCGGTCACCGTTGAGTTCGAACACGAAGGCCGCACCTACACTGCACGTCGGTTTCTCACAGCAGAAAAGCAGAGTTCGGATCAACGTTTGCCCAAGGCGCAGCTCCTCCTCCTCGAGCGTGACGACACGGGCGCTACCAAAGAGCTCAAGAGCTCCCAGGGGCACATAGACAAGATGCTGCCCGAGCGCCTGAGCAAGTTCTTCTTCGTTAACGGTGAGCGCATCGAGCAGTTGGTCCGCAAGGAGGCCTATGCCGAGATTCAACATGCGATCAAGACACTCCTCGGCTTGGAGCAGCTTGAGCGAGCTCTCAAGCATCTTCCCACCGCGGCGAATAAGCTGCGTCACCAACTGAAGTCTGAGGGTGCCAATAGTGAACTCGCCGAGCGCTTGACCGCTGAGATCGATGCCATCTTCAAAGAGACGGAAGAGAAGAAACAGGAAAAGGAGTCTCTCAACACTGAAGTTCAGCACCTGAAGGACGAGATCGAACTGCTCGCGGCACGTCTCAAATCTCTGGACGGTGCCAAGCAACTTCAGCTAGAGCGCGAGCGCTTGGAACGGGAACGTGAGAGCACCCATGAATCGCTGCGCAAGCTCGAAGACGAGCGTTCTCGGGTGCTGGCAGACTCCGCATATTTGGCCTTTCTACCCGATCTGCCCGAGAAGATCATCGCTGCCTGTGACGCGCTGCGGGAGCGCGGTGAGCTGCCCGCACCGTTGAAGCTCACGTTCATCGAAGACCTTCTCATAGAGGGTGAGTGCATCTGCGGTACCCATCTCACCGAAGGCTCGCGCGAGCGAGCAGCACTGGAGACGTGGCGTGCGCGCGCTGGCCTTGCGGAGGTGGAGGCAGCATGGAATCAGCTTCGCGGTGCTGTATCAGGCTTGGAGGAACGGCGTCGTGGCACGATGGACCGGTTGGCGGAGACCGATCGCCTGATCGGGGAGGCATCCGACAAAGGGCGCATACTGGTTGAGCAGCTTAACGAGGTCTCCCTCGAGATCAAGAGGCTGCCGCAGGAAGATATCAGCGCAATTGAAATGCGACGTAGCAAGATGATCGACAGGTTAAGCGAGACGAGCAGACGCCTCGGTACGATAGACGAGAATATCGAATTCCTGGCCAACCAGAAAAAGCAGAAAGAGGAGCAGGTCGACAAAGTCCAAGTTAAGGACGAGAACAACCAGCGCATTCAGCGCCGGATCGCCGTGATCCGAGAGACCGAGAGCGCGCTTCGACAGATCCTTGAGCTCTTGTCCGACAGCATCCGCCGCCGTCTGGACACCCGTATCCGGACCCTGTTCAAGCAGGCGTCGCTGAAGAACTACGAGCCGGAACTTACGTCGGGATTCCAGCTGGAGTACTGGGATCGAGTAGGCGACGAGAGGATGCCAGCCCCCAAGTCCACTGGTGAAAACATGCTGCTCTCACTCTCTTTCGTCGGCGCTGTCGCGCAGGAGTGCCGGGACGCCGCTACGAATCCGAACCCCTTTTTCGGAGGTGTCGGCGGCGAGTATCCGATCGTCATGGATGCGGTGTTCGGCAACCTGGACGACGACTACCGTCGGCAGATCGCCAGGTTCCTCCCGGAGATGACCTCTCAGGTGGTGGTTCTGTCCAGTAAGGCTCAGGCTGAAGGGGTCGCTGAGAATTCACTGCATAGGCGTGTGGGTAAGCAGTATGTGATTACAACCCATACGACGAAGAGTGACGTGCAGGACGTTACGGAGAAGATCGCTGTGAACGGAAGGGAATACCCGTACCAGGTGCTGGGTTCCTCCTTCGACGGCGCGGAGTTCACCGAGGTTGCACCATGATGACGATCCCTAGCGAGCAGCGAGTTCGTCGGCCCAAGGGGCACGAGAGTCTAATTCAGCAGCTGAGCAAGGACGGCGACGGGCCATTCACCAATATGGCCGCGACCTTACTCTTCGCGGCGTCCGTCGGCTATTCCCATGAGCGCAGAGAGCAGTTCAGCGACGCCGGGGAACCCATCCGATACGAAGTCTTTCGCCGTTCTCCGACTGCTGAAGCATTCATCGACTGTCTTGGGGTCCTGGAGCACCCTGGCGATGCCTCCATCCTGAGTGAGGAACGCCTCGGCGAGCGGGTCGCAATCTTCGAAGAGTATGCAAACGGCGGTCTCAACCACATTCAAGGCGAGATCAACGCGAGCAAGTCGCGGGTCATGGATGTGCTGTTGGAGATGGTACGGCGAGCTGATCGGGATCAGAGGTCAGAAGGGCTTCCCCCAGAGCTAGGCCAATTCTTCAGCCCTCCGGAGTTCTGAACTCCATGATGGACATGTGACTTTCACTGAGCAGACGGGCGACGCTTGGGTTACCGAGCGCCGCCTGACCGCGATTGGCAGGACAGGACTCTCGGTACCTGCACGTCAGGCTGTGGTGGATCAGCAGATCACGCCTGGCTCCTCTGTCCTTGACTACGGGTGTGGACGGGGGGATGACGTACGGGCTCTTCAAGGGATTGCCATGAGGGCGGTCGGCTGGGACCCGCACTATCATCCCGACGGTCGCCTCGATCCAGCGGATGTCGTGCTGCTGACCTACGTCCTCAACATCATTGAGGACCCTGAGGAACGGCGTCGTACCCTCCGCGAGGCATGGGAGTTGGCAGAGGAGACTCTGGTGGTCTCCACTCGGCTCACTTGGGAGAAGTCCAAGGTCAAGGGCACGGGTTTCGGTGACGGAGTCCTTACCAGCCGGCGAACCTTTCAGCACTTGTTCAGCGCTGGCGAGCTCCGGAGTTACGTTGAGGACGTCACAGGTATCCGCTGTGTTTCTGCGACTCCCGGAGTCGTCTACGCCTTTAAGCGTGACGAGGCGCGCCTGGGTTACCTGGCTCGTCGGATCGCACCTGCCGCCGCTTGGTTGGCCTCCGACGACGCGGCGTCGGCGATTGCCGCTGTGGTCGACTACACGGAGCAACGTGGGCGAGTGCCACGCGTCGAGGAAATGCCGGCGCTGATGGCGGAGCTGCTGGCCCACCTGAGAACAACAGAACTGCAGCGGATCGTCCGGGCGTCGGCCGACCCCGAGAAGATCGCGGAAGGCGCGAAGAGGTCTACATTGACCACGCTGCTGTTTCTCGGTGTCGAGCTGTTCAATGGGCGTGGCCCCTTCGGATGTCTCCCGCTCTCCGTGCAGCTCGACGTGAGAGCCTTCTTCAGCTCCTACAAAGAAGCATGTATGCG
The DNA here is from genome assembly GCF_035920485.1 of Nonomuraea glycinis. GTDB lineage: Bacteria > Actinomycetota > Actinomycetes > Streptosporangiales > Streptosporangiaceae > Nonomuraea > Nonomuraea glycinis. The sequence goes on along the minus strand of NZ_CP109166.1, from coordinate 1,590,198 downwards.
ATCCGACCGTCTGCTGCTCAAGCTGCGTGACGATGCCTACGTCCGGGGCGCGATGAACGGGTCGAAGGTCGGCAAGCTCACACCAACAGCCCTGTACGTGCATCGCCGGGCGCTTGATCACATGCCTGTCGTGCTGCGCCTATACGAGCACTGCGCTTCGCTCGCAGTGGGGTGCCCGCAGGAGTGGACTCTGGCCAAGCTGCGCCATCAGGGGAGGGGAGTGAGCTGGCTGGACTATCCCCAATTCGATACGGATCCGCATCCGCGGCTGCGATCGTCGTACATGGTCGATCTCACCACCTTCAAGACCTCGCACATGTCCTACGAGCAGTCGGAGAACAGACCTCTCCTCCATCGCAAACATGAGTTCCTCCACCCGGAGGACCCGGATGCACCGAAGTACCGGCGACTCACCGAGAGTGAGCTGCGAGCAGGCCTATATGCCAAGCCGCATCTCATCGGATCAGAGCAGGGCTGGGAGGCCGAGCTGCTCCGCTGCGGCCGTCAGCTCCGTGGTCACCGCCTGATCAAGAGGAACTAACCGGTGCGATGCCGGCTTGATATTCAGCGATGATGCTTACGAACTCGTCGACGTCCAGTTCTTGTGCCTGCTCGGGAAACCAAGAGAGACGCAGGCCATTGCTGGCCTGTTCCTCCGGCAAGCCCATCGCGGCCAGGACATGGCTCGGGGTATAGGAAGCGCTCGTGCAGGCGGACCCTGTGGCCACCGCAGCGTAGTTCTTCAGCTGCAAGATCAGGGCTTCGGTGTCCACGCCCTCGAATGACAGGTTGAGGATGTGTGGGACTACGTGCTCTTGGTCGCCGTGGAGGTGGAACTGGGTCTTGCCAAGTCCCTCCAACAGCCGGAAGCGGAACGCGCCAGCCGCTTCCAACCACTTTGCACGCTCGCTTTCGAACACCTCAAGAGCCTTGGATAGGCCCACGATGAGTGGAACGGGCAGTGTGCCGGGGCGAAGCTTGCGTTCCTGACCGCCTCCGTACATCAGCGGGGTCAGTGGTACGGAGTCGCGCCCCCGCCGCCTGATGAGCAGGCCGCCGACTCCCATGGGAGCGCCGATCTTGTGCCCGCTGAAGCTGACGAGGTCGATCGGTGCACGAAGGTCGTCCGGCAGCTTGCCGAAGCCCTGAGCCGCGTCGACATGAAGATAGGTGGCAGTGGAGCGGAGATGCTCCGCAAGCTCGGCAACTGGTTGGATGATGCCAGTCTCATTGTTGACCTGCATCACAGAGACGAGCAGTGTGTCGGGACGTAGGCGTTCCAGTACAGCTGCCGCGCTCACGCGACCAGATGACCCAGGCTCGATCAGTTCGACCTCGAAGCCTTGTGACTGCAGGTGTTCGAGAGGTTCCAGAACGGCCTTGTGCTCGATCGCAGTGCTGATGATATGACGGCGGTCATGCTTGGCCCCGAAGGGAGCCAGGCCCAGGATGGCGATGTTGTTGCTCTCGGTTGCGCCGCTAGTGAAGATCAACTCATCCGGGCGGGCGGCGAGATGGGCTGCGATGCCTTCACGAGCGCGGGCTACCGCCTTCTTAGCGCGGGTCCCGTACTCGTGGGTACGCGAGCCCGCATTGCCGAAGTCTTGGGACATCCAGTGCAAGACGACCTCGGCGACCTCCGGGAGTACTCTCGTCGTTGCAGCGGCATCCAGGTAGGTGACCACGTGTACACCAGCTCTCATCTTGTTGGCCCCAGGTCACGTGTGTACGTTAAAACACAGACGTACTTACGGTACCGTGGACCCCGTGGGAACACACGCGCTGGTTCAGCAAGGCGGAGACACCACGACTGCGGGCTTCGAGTACGTCTTCCCAGCCATCCGCGGTGTGCAGGCGGGGAATGAGTACTACGTATCGATGTGTCCGATGCGCCTCATCCCCAAGATCTTTTTGTTCGATGAGGACGAGCTAGCGCCGGAAGTGCGCGCGCAGCGCGTTCTGAACAAGGGACGAGTCCCCGCGCTTGCGCGCTACATCCTAGAGAACCCTGACGATTACGTCTTTTCTGCGCTCACCGCCTCCGTCGATGGCGCTATGCGCTTCGTGGGGGTAGCGGAGCAAGGCCCAGGCCTGCGGATCGGCCAGTTGCACATCCCGATGGCCTCGCGCTTCTTGATCAATGATGGCCAGCATCGGCGCGCGGCCATCGAGGCAGCGCTCAAGGAGAACCCGTCACTCGGTGACGAGACCATCGCGGTCGTCTTCTTCCATGACGCTGGCCTCGAACGCAGTCAGCAAATGTTCGCTGACCTGAACCGCCATGCCGTGCGGCCGGCTCGCTCCATAGGCGTCCTTTATGATCATCGAGACGAACTTTCACAGCTGACACGGCTACTCGCGCTGAAGTGCCCGGTGTTCCGCAACTTTGTTGAAATGGAGAGCAGCAACCTCTCAGCTCGATCACGCAGGCTCTTCACGCTTAGCGCCCTGCACTCAGCGATCACTGCTCTTCTTCAGGGGCTGGAGCTGCCGAATAACAAGGACGCGGAACATGTGTCGTGGAGCTATTGGGAAGCTGTAGACGATCTGATTCCCGACTGGGGAGAGGTGCGGAGGCGCTCTCTGTCAGCCTCCGAAATGCGGAAACAGTACCTGCACACGCATGGGATCGCACTCCATGCGATGGGTCTGCTGGGGAACACACTACTTCGCGATTCCCTTGATCCAGAGGACTGGAAGCCGAGGCTGGCGCTGCTTCGGGACGTGGACTGGTCACGAACCAATCCTGACTGGGAGGGACGCGCGATCATCGGTGGTCGTGTCTCGAAAAACCACCAAAACGTCGTACTTACCGTGAATTATCTACGCAAGCAGCTCGGTCTCAAACTGACTGCTGCCGAGCAGCAGGCAGAAGACGCCTACCAGCGAGGAGAGCGATGAGCACCCCGACGCGCAGTGCCGTCATGCTGAACACGCCTACCCGGCGCGCCGCCCCCTTTGAGAACCAGGGCGGGCTCGCAGCTGTCGTGAATGAACTGACTGCGGAGATCCGTGAGTTGTACCTGGCCGATCAGGTCCCTTGGGTAGTGGGCTACAGCGGTGGCAAAGACTCCACCGCGGTGCTTGAACTCGTGTGGATGGCGCTACAGGGGCTAGAGCCCGATCAGCGCACCAAACCGGTCTACGTCATCAGCACGGACACCCTCGTTGAAAATCCGGTTGTTGCTGCTTGGGTCACCCAGTCGCTGGAGACCATGCGTAAAGCGGCAGAGAAGCAGCAGCTTCCCATCCAGCCGAATCGGCTAGTGCCTGATGTGAAGGACACGTTCTGGGTATCCCTGATCGGTAAGGGATATCCCGCACCGAAGCCAAAATTCCGTTGGTGCACCGAACGCTTGAAGATCAAGCCCTCTAACTCATTTATTCGCCGGGTCGTTCACGACCATGGGGAAGCGATTCTGGTCCTGGGCATCCGCAAGGCTGAGAGCCAGGCCCGTGCCCGAGTGATGGAGCGCCACGAGAAGCGTCGTGTCCGTGACCGTCTCTCGCCCAACGGCAACCTTCCTAACTCCCTGGTCTACAGCCCTGTCGAAGCCTGGAGCAACGACGAGGTCTGGACCTTCTTGATGCAGCAGCCCAACCCCTGGGGGCATCCGAACAAGGATCTCCTCACCATGTATCAAGGGGCCTCAAGCGACGGCGAATGCCCACTCGTAGTCGACAACACCACCCCTTCCTGCGGTGACAGCCGTTTCGGCTGCTGGACGTGCACCCTTGTCGATAAGGACAAGTCCATGTCGGCGATGATCCAGAACGACGAGGAGAAGGAGTGGATGCTTCCGCTCCTGGAGCTACGCGATGAGCTCGACGCTCCCGACGACAGCCACCTACGTGACTTCCGGAAGATGAACGGCACGATTCAGCTCTTCCACGATCGAAACGTTCCCGGGCCGTACACCCAGAAGGCTCGTGAGGATTGGCTCCGCAAACTCCTCAACGCTCAGACCTGGATTCGGCAGAACGCTCCCGAGCATGTGCGGGGCATCGAGCTCATCACCATGGACGAACTGCATGAGGTCCGACGCATCTGGGTCTTCGAGAAGCATGAGGTAGAGGATTCTCTACCTCAGATCTACAAGCAGGAGACCGGTGAAGAGTTCCCGGGTGGTCCGCTCGACCAGCACCTCGCAGTGGCCGCGGATGAGGTAGAGCTGCTTCGTGAGGTCTGTGACGGAGACGACCTGCACTTCGAGACGATGCGTGAGCTCCTTGCGGTCGAACGGAAATTCCGCACGATGACTCGTCGCTCCGGCCTCTTCGAAGCACTTGAGAAGTCGATCAAGAGGGGCTACTACGCGGATGCGGAGGACGCAGTCGAGCTAGCCAAGCACAACCAGCAGAACAAGATGGTCCCGGACCTGATCGGATTGGACGAAGAGGGCACCGATGCTCCTGCATGAGATCACCCTCGAGAACTTCGGAGCGTACTTTGGCACTCAGCGTCTCTCTCTGAACCCCAAGCCTGGCAAGCCGATCATTTTGATTGGGGGCCTTAACGGATGCGGCAAGACAACGCTGTTGGATGCGATCCAGCTTGCCTTGTACGGCTCCCGCGCTCGATGTAGCAGTAGAGGCAACCGCCCCTACGAAGCTTTTCTCCGGGACAGTGTAAACCGCCAGGCGGCGCCTAAGCAGGCCGGCGTGAAGCTCTGGTTCTCGACCACGGTTGAAGGGCAGCAGCGTCACTATCGCATCGAACGACACTGGTCGGTTACGGGGAAGACTCTCCGAGAGTCACTGGCGGTCTTCATCAATGGCGAACACGACAAGACCGTCAGCGACACATGGGCAGACTATGTAGAGGATCTACTTCCGCTGGAAGTCGCATCCCTCTTCTTCTTCGATGGTGAGAAGATCGAATCGCTGGCCGATCCCGAGCGCGCCGCGCCCGTCATTGAGTCGGCGGTCCAGTCGCTGCTAGGGGTCAGCACGGTCGAACAGCTTCGTACTGACCTCCTAGCCCTTCAGAGGCGCCAGAAGGTGAGTCGAGAGGACAAGGCCGCACTGGAGTTGATCGCTACCATCGAAGCGCAGCTTGAGGAAAACGAGGTAGCCAGAGCCGACGCGTATCAGCGGGTGGCGGCCGCCAAGGCAGGTCTCCTCCACGAGAAGAAAGAGCTGAAAGTTATCGAGGCCGCTTTCGCCAAGGAAGGCGGAGATCTCTTCCGTCGTCGGGCTGAGCTGGAAGCGCAACAGGCACAGGCCAAAAGTCGGCTTGAAGCTGTGAGCGCGACTCTTGCCAACACCGTCGCCGCTGGCCCACTTCCACTTCTCCTCCTCAAGGAACAGCTGGAGAGTCTGCGTGCACAGGTAGCGCGAGAGGAGGATGCTGTCCGCGCGGAGCAGCTGCTCGAAGCCTTGCATCAGCGGGACAAGGAACTTCTCGCGCTACTGGGCAATGGAGTACCGAATGATGGGCTTGAGCACATCACCCAGTTCATGGAGGAGGATCGCGCCCGGCGGGCAGCTGACGCGGATGTTCCTAGAATGATCCAGATGCCCGCAACAGGAATTCAGCAAATCAACTCCCTTGAGCATGTTCTTGAGAGTGAGTGTCGACGTGCGAAAGAGGTGCTCGATGAGTCGGGTGAGCTCAGGGCACAGCTCGATGCGCTAGATCGGCAGTTGGCAGGAGTCCCAGCCGAAGATGCGATCGCGGACTTGATCGCCCGCCAGGATAAGGTCCGTCAGCGGGTGGACGACCTAAATAGGGAACTCCGCGCTACGGAGGAGGCTCATGCCGCACGTGTCCGTGAACATGCGCAGCTTCAGGCCGCTCGCGAGAAGGCCTATGCCAAACGGGCCAAGGGGCTAGCTGAGATTGAGCACCGTACCCGTGTAGTTTCATACTCCGACCGTGCTCGAAACACTCTGGAAAAATTCGGAGAGCTCCTGCTGCAACGTCATATCAGTCGGTTGGAGGTTGCTGTACTCGACAGTTTCAACCGTCTAATGCGCAAGGATCGGCTGGTCAAGGACCTAAGGATCGACACCAGCAAATTTACTTTGACCTTGATGGATGCGGACGGAGAGGACCTCAATCCTGCGCGCCTGAGCGCCGGTGAGCGACAGCTTTTGGCAGTGTCTCTCCTCTGGGGGCTAGCGCGTGTAGCGGGTAACAGGCTCCCAAGTGTCATCGACACTCCACTGGGCCGCCTGGACAGTCGGCATAGACAGAACCTCGTTGAACGATACTTCCCGCAAGCAAGCCACCAGGTACTCCTACTGTCGACGGATGAAGAGATCGATGATGAGCTGTTGAAGCGGCTCATTCCTTCGATAGCCCAGACATACACCTTGGTTCACGACGACACGACGTTCACAACCACGATCGAACGCGGATACGGATGGGGGAAGACTCGGTATGTCGCTTGACACGATCCGATTGTCTCAACCAGCCAAGGACCAGTTGGTCAAGCTCAAACGAGTCACTGGCATAAAGAACTGGAACGTTCTGTGCCGCTGGGCTCTAGTTGTTTCTTTGCAGGATGGAACTCCCCCGCTAGTACGTAATGTTGTTGCCGATTCTAACATCGAGATGTCTTGGCGAACCTTCGCTGGATTTTACGGAGACATCTACATGGCATTGATTCGATCTCGATGTCTGCGTGATGGTAGCGAACCGACCGAAGAAGCTTGCGAGAGGATTCTCATTATGCACATGCACCGGGGTATTGGGTATCTTGCAGGGCGACGTGACCTAAATTCAGTGGACGATCTAATAAGGGTTGCTTTCGCTTAGTGGGCGTTTACACAGGTTGAATTCGTAGAGCCGGTCATGTGGTCACGGTGGTCTCCTCGATGATGAGTCCGGTTTGAGCCAGGCAGCCATTGATCAGATGGGGCCGGTACTGGATCTTCTTGAGTTTGCGCTTGGCGATCCGGACGAGTGTGGTCAGGTCGGTGACCACGAAGTTGGCCATGGAGCGGCGATCGGTGACCAGATGCCTTCCGCCGGGTTCAGCTCGGGGGCGTAGGCCGGGAGCCGGTAGATGCGTAACCAGTCGGCGTTGGCTTCGGCGAAGCGGGCCAGTTCGGCGGCAAGGTGCACGCTCAAGTTGTCCCAGCACCATACGAGCGGCGTGCCGAGCTGCTGGTGGACGGTGACGATCAGGTCGCGGTAGTCGCTCCAGGTGAAGCTCTTGGGCTCGTCCTTGCGCCCGTGGTAGATGAGCAGCTTGTACATCAGGTGGGGGCGGTGCCCGGGCCGGTAGCAGACCACGCCGGCGATGTTGACCTGGCCGCTGCCCTTGCCGCGCACTGTTACCACCGGGCGGGCGCCGCGCGGTGCCCAGGTGCGTCCTTTCGGCGGCCTCAGCCCTTGACCTGCTTCGTCCTCGAAGCAGATGTAGGCGCCCAGGTCCGCCGCGGTGGCTTTACGGCCGGCCACACCTCCTGCTCCCAGGTGGCGATGGCCTGCTCGTCGCGTTCCATCGCGCGCCGCGCCGGGACCTGTACCGACCAGCCGTGCCGTCGTAGCAGCTTGCCGACGCCCTCGATGGTGTAGCCGATGTGGAACAGTTTGCCGATCAGCGTCTTGACCCGGCCCAGGGTCCAGCGCTGGTCATCGCCGAACCCGTGCGCCAGCGGGCCCCGGTTCAGCTCGGTCTCCAGCCGTGCCCACTGCACCGCTGTCAGCTTCTCGCGTGAGACCGGCCCCTTGGAGCGCAGCGCCTCGATGCCGCCCTCCCGCCAGGACGTGCGCCATCTGGCCACCGTCCGCTCGTGGACCCGCAGCTCACGAGCGATCTGTCTGGTGCCATGCCCGTCCTCGAACCATCCGGCCGCCTGTAACCGCAGCCGTTCCCGTCGTTCCTGCTCCGCGGGGGTGTACCCGCCTCGTTGCCCGTACCGCATACATCGGTCGTACACCAGCAACGGCGACCCGTCACGACTCTATGACTCTACGAATTCAACCTGTGTAAACCTCTCTAGTCATGGGGATCGACGGCTTCTACGAGGAAGGATGTTCGCGCCTACATAGCGCGTATCAGCCCACGGATCATGGTGCTGGCAATAGACTGAAAAGTTGCTTGGATTGAGTGCACCGGACCGCCGCTTGGGTGCTACGAAGAGTTCATTGCTGCGGAGGAGGGCAGTACAGCCAGATCTATCTTCACAGCGGCCACTCAATTGCACACTTCTAACAACCCACAGTGAGCGTGGGATGGAAACCCAGCCTAGAAGTTGATGGCGTATTCTCAGGTCTGTCCAGCTGGATACACCGAAAATCTGCATGTGATCGGACTTTGCCCTATTACACCATCCACAGGCCAGTTGCAGATTGTCTGCCTCGGTCTTGCCTCCTGCTCGGACCGGGCGTACGTGATCGATCTGAATAGTAAGATCTTCTACGTGGAGACCTCGAGGTCGTACGAAGTCAAACAACAGAGGCTTTTTGATCGCGGACATAGGACCTCTGCCCAGGAAGTGAGCCTTGGCATCGACGCAAAATTTGTACCCGCAAAGATAGCACCGAGGATCTGGCTCATTGCGCAGCCAAAGTAGTTCGCGCTGTCTTCTGTCTGGGGCTTTTCGGCGAACATCACGGCGGTAGGAGATTTCTTGCCAGGCGGTTTCGGCAATCTGTGTGGCCAGTGCCTGGATCTCGTCGGTGGGGGCCAGGGGCAGCTCTTGAGCTAGCTGGATGCGCAGCTGGTGGTACAAATGTGCGAATCCTAGGTCCAACTGTTGTATGTATCTCGCACTATCCACTAGCGAATCCATAAACCACTGGGCCCAAGTTGCGGCTGCATCGGCCCGAATAGCCCAGCCCATCTCTCCAAGTACCTTCGAGGGTACCTCGAGCGTTGCAAGCTCTGTGAGGGCGTTCTTCGACCACCCTGTCTGGAGAGCATGACCGGCAATGCCAATCCAGTTGCGTAATAGATACGTTTCCATGGGGAAGTCACCTACCGAGGAGGCGTGAAGTTCTCGACTCGGGGGAGACGTGCCGGATTCTTGCGGTATTGCACCCAGACTTTCGCCCAAGTCTCGCGAACACGTCTTTGGTCCTTCTTTAGATCCATGCGCCAATCGCGAGCGAAGTATTGATCGCTAACTCCTTCCAGCCAGTCCGCGACGGTTCTGTCGACATCATCGACAGAGTGGAGGACCTCCTTGCTTTCGCACAAATACTGAAAGTAGTCCGCAGTAAGGATGGTGAGTGAAATCTTATTGTATAGATTCTTGTTACTGTTGCCCCAGGCGTTAGATGCTTCTGGATCGTTTGGGTCGCCGAATCGATCTCGGATAAGAGTAAAGAATCGAACGAATAGATCTCTCCATGGACCGTCTGGCGCTCGCCATATATCATATTTCTCTTCGGGAGTCTCACCTTGGTCAACAAGACGTGAGCTCGCGAGATGGCGTTCCCGCCATAGCTGGGCATAATCGTTACCTTCGCCGAAGATTCGGCCGCCTGTCAGTTCTCTAAATATAGATGTGAGACCTTTTAGCACCGACCATTGAAGGTGATGTCGATCGTCGCCGCCCATGCCCGTTTGGACCAATCCCTTAAAGGGGCTATCTTGGGCCCGTGTCATGTATGACACTGCTTGGGAATCGTCGAGTGGAATGGAGGCGCGACGCAAGCGAGTGGCGACGGGTTCGAGTTCGTCCTTGGAGAGGCTTGTGGAGACGATTGTGCCCAGGAGCGCCTTCCCCATTGGGGTGGCTTTTTGGTTCACTACAACAAACTGAAAGACGTGCTCTGCGGGATTAGCATCAAACAGCAGGGAGACCGGTAGCTTTCGAGCATAGCTTACTAGTGCTTCCCGCTCAGCGACATCCGGATCTGTACCTTGATCGACGGCCTCGATGAGGGCCTGGCGTCCTTGAGGCGAGTTCATTGTTTCTTGTGCTGCCAGAACAGCGCCGTGCAGCCTATGTTGTCCATCCACCAGAACTATGGGGCGGAGATAGCTGCTCATTGCATCTACCGTGAAGCCGACTAGCTCAGATGGCCTATCTTCGAGAGGTATTTCTTTGAGAATGTCGATCCGAATGCGAAGTTCTTGATAGAAGTCTATCAGCTGCGTTTCTTCGGTCAGAACGGCCGATGCAACATCCTCAATGTCGCTTTCATTGTATGGAAATGGAAGCATGTCTTCCATTTCCATTGCAGTCCCCAAGGCCGTGCCAGCTGCGAGGTCGAAATCTAGTCCGGTCTGCGCAATAGCGCGTTCGCGGACTACGCGTCTACGGTCGCTGTCAATAGGTTGACTCTGCAAGCTTGGAACACGCGCTTCTAGCCGACTACAGACAAGCTCTAGGGCCTCTAGAAGGGATAGGTCGGTGCGCACGGTGGGATGGATGACAAGTTCGCCGAAATTTTCCATCCCATCGATAGGCTCGAATGAGACGGCATCCTTGTCTTGCAGCGCGCAGAGGAGTGGGTTTTGAACCACGTTTTGTTCGTCGCTAAAGAATTTTGCCAATTCACGGAGCCGGGTCGTGCTCTCTTCTCGTTGCCAGCCTACTGTTTCTTCTCCGGAGAGTCGACGCCGCTGTGGGACGCCTGCCCATTCGTCGATCTCGGCCGCGCTTGCTGCGAAGAGGAGGAGGGGTTTGCTCCCCAGCGCTTCCCGTAGAACGTAGACCGGGTACCGGTATGGCTCGGACTGGCTCACGCTTGGCTCCAGGGGGCATCAGGATTGGGGGACAGCACCTCTGAATCATGGTAGCGGAAGTGGGTGGAGTCCACGTGATCGATTGGCTTCCGGCTGACACCCTTACGAGGGTGCGACGGTTCTGAGCCTTCGAGAAGTCACGTCTACCCGCCGTTGGAGAAAGCGGTTGCCGATGGCTTCAGTGCGTAGTCGGCGAGCGTTGAGGATCACCTGTCATCTTGAACAGGTATTACGTGTGGAGGTATGTGGGAGAGGATGGAGCAAGGCGGTTACTCTTTGTCAGGTGTCGTTGCTCAACGCGGCATGTTGGAGAGTGGATGCTTTGTCCGAATAGTGGATTGTGGCGTGATGTGCTAATAGATGTGCGCATACCGGGGTTGTTGGGCAAGATTGTCGGGTGGGCCGGGGCGATGCTGGCCGCGACCGGCCGAAGAGTCGCAGCGCGGTCAGCGTCCGCCCTGGCGCGCCGGGCGGCGAAGGCCGACCGGCCTTGAAGACCGTAGAGAAAGTACTCATCCGGGCGCGCTTTTAGCGCGCTTTCATGCAGTTGATCTGGGGTTTTGCTGCCCTTGTCGCCGTTGTCCTGTAGGCGACTGACGAATGTGCCTTTGCCGATCACGGTGTAGGGCGTGCCGCCTGCCGGGAGGGCGTTCTGTGCTCGGCGGGCGGTTTCCTTGGAGGCCGAGGCGGCGGCCAGGCGGGGTTCTCCTGAGATCGGCATGCCCCGGCCGGTACTCGCCTGTGGTGATCCTTCGCCGGATTTTGCCGGCTACGGCCTCCACGGCCGTCGGCCTGTTGTATGTATGGCGCGCCTCCAACGACAACACGATCATGGAAAGCCCGTGGTTGCCGTCACGCGATGCGCGGGAACCGTGGCAGCGGATCTTGCGCGGTCAGGCTGGTAGCTCGTAAGACGTGCCTGCGCGCTGCGGAAGGTGCCGACAGTCTGCCGGGCCGCTTCGCCGGTCGATACCTGGTCGGTGTGCAGTCGACGTTGGTAAGAGGTCATGTCGGCTGGGTTAGTCGCTGGCCGGCCTGTCGGCGGCGCTGGGTTCGGTGCGTTGGCCGACGAAGCTGCCCAGGTTGGGGATGGTGTAGATGAGCTTTTCGTCGCGGAGGCGTTGCATGGCCTTGCGGAGGGTGCCTCGGGCTACGCCGAACTCCTGCATGAGCTGCACTTCGGACAGTAGGTGCTTGGGCGGGTAGGTGCCGTCGGTGATCCGCTGGCGGAGCGTGTCGGTGATCTGCTCCCACCTGAAGCGATCTGGCTCGAACTCAATCACTGTCTAACCATAGAAATACCTGTGCATACACCTCGTTGCAGCCCATGTCTTGGAATGGCATGGACAGGGTTGAACAGGATGGCTACCTTGGACGCATGGTGATGCTTGGTTACGACCTCGACGCGCTGCGCGTCATGTTCCCTGGCTGGTCGTTCTTCGTCAGTGACGAGGGGGTGTTCTACGCGACCCGGCGTGGTGCCCAGCTCAGTTACGCCGAGATAGCCGGGGGACTGCACCAGACGGTCAGTGGCGATGACCCCGCGAGCATCGCGGCGGTGCTCCAGGACCAGGCGCGTATGGCAGTGATGGCGTGACCTGCCCGCGCTCCCGTGGCGACTACCGAGGACTCCACGTGGCTGCCGCCCAAGCCCAGACCGAACTGGTCGAATGGGAACCCAGCCTCCCCCGTACAGACAGAGTGCGAGTACGAGCGCACACCTGCGTCTGCCAGAGCCCGATCTACGAGCTGTGCGTGGCAGGCGGCCTGGGATTCGTTCGCCGCAGCACCAAAGAATCCCCCGGCGGCAGCGACGAGAGCTCCTGGCTGTCCGTCCCTGCCGCCGAAGATCTGTGGTGGCGGATCCTGAGTGGTCATGCCCGGTGAATCCCGGTCAGCGCAGGGTGGAGCCTGGCAGGGAGTCGAGGAGGGCCAGCTCGCGACGCGTGGGAAGCCCTTCCCAGTCACCCGACGAGGCGACGGCGAAGGCGCCGGTGGCGGTGGCGCGGTCGAGGCGGCCGGCCACGTCGAGGTTGTCGAGCAGCCCCGACAGGTAACCGGCGACGAAGGCGTCCCCGGCTCCGACGACGTCCGTGACCCGCACCGGGCGGGCGGGGCGGTGTGTCGTCTGCTCGGCGGTGTACGCGCTGGCCCCGGCTGAGCCGCGCTTGACCACGACCTCCGTCACCCCCGTCGCCAGTAGTGCCGCCGCCCTGTCCTCCTCCGTCGTGGCCGAGGCCGGGGCGAGGAGGTCGAGTTCGTCGTCGGAGGCGACGACCACCGCGAGGTGCGGCACCAGCGGCCGGAGCGTCTGTGCCGCCTGCTCCCGCCCCCAGAGCCGCGAACGGTAGTTGACGTCGAGGCAGACCCGCGCCCCGCACTCCACCGCCGCCCGCACGGCCGCCGCAGGACCAGATCCGAGAGCGGGTGTGATGCCGGTGACGTGCAGGATCTTGGGCAGTGGGTCGAGCGCGGGCAGGACGTCCGCAGGAGAGAGGAAGGAAGCGGCCGAGCCGGCCCGGTGGTAGATCACCCTGGTCAGGTCGCCGATTCGCTGTTCGAGGAGCATCAGCCCGGTGGGCCCGCGCAGGTCGGTACGGGCGTGGGCCACGTCGACGCCTTCGGCCCGCAGGGTACGCAGGACGAGCTCGCCGGTCTCGTCGTCGCCCACGAGCCCGGTCCAGCGGGATCGGTGGCCCAGCCGGGCCAGGCCGATCGCGACGGTGGACTCGGCGCCCGCGGCCGAGAGGCGCATCGCGCCGCCGAGCCTGATCGGGTTGGCCGCGCGCAGGGCCGCCATCGTCTCCCCGAAGGTGGCGACGTCGATCCCCGGAGAGGTCACGGCAGGTCCCTGAAGGCCCGGTGAGGTCACGGCAGGTCCTTGAAGGCGCGGATGCGGTCCTTGAGCGCGGCGAGGCTGCCGCCGTCGGCGGCGTCGCCCACCAGCGGCGAGCCCACGCCGACCGCGACCGCCCCGGCGCGCAGGTACGCGGTCGCCGCGTCGGCGCTGACCCCGCCGACCGGGACGAACGGCACGCTGGGGAACGGGTCGCGGAGCGCGCGCAGGTACTGCTCGCCGCCGTGGAAGGCGGGGAAGAGCTTGATGGCGGTGGCCCCCGCGTTGAGCGCGGCGACGACCTCGGTGGGGGTGAACGCGCCCGCGAGCACGGGCAGTCGGCCGTACGACACGGCCTCGGTGACGGCGGGGGTGACCAGGTAGGAAGCCCCGGCCTCCTCCGCCGCGACGGCGTCGGCGGTGGTGAGGATGGTCCCCGCGCCGAGCTCGGCCGCGTCGCCGAGGGTCGCGCGGGCCTGCCGGATGACGTCCAGCGCGCCGGCGGTGACCAGCGACACCTCCACCAGGCCGATGCCCTCCTCGAACAGCGTGATCACCGTACGGAGGGCGGCGTCCGCGTCCCGGCCGCGCACGATGGCGACCACGCGCCGCTCAGCGAGCATCTCCACAAAACGGGCGTCTCGCGCTTCGTCCGAGGGGCGTTCAGTCATCGTTCATCCGTTCCGCGGCCACTGCCGGCCGCCACATCAGCTCACCAGAGGCTGGGATCACCGCCTCGTCTCCCCGCCCCGCTCTACCAGGTCGAAGACCGCGCCCAGCATAGGCTCCACCCCGAAACCGCGGTACGGCGCCTCGGTGCTCCCCACCGGCATCCCGTCGTCAGCTCGCCAGGGACTGGCCGTAGAACTCGAGCGGGTCGCGGGACAGGGACGCCTTGACGTGGGCGCTCCAGTCATCGACGACGACCTCCAGCTTGCCGGCCTCGACACCGTCGAGTGCCGCGCGGACCACGTCGGCCGGGTCGGCCTTGGGGCCGTCGGCGCCGGCCGCCATGTCGGTGTCGGCCAGGCCCAGGTGTACGCCGGTCACCAGCGTCTTCTGCTTGGCGAGTTCGAGTCGTACGCCGTTGGTGAGGCTCCAGGCGGCGGCCTTGGCGGTGCCGTAGGAGTTGGCGCCGTCGTAGGAGAACCACGACAGCGCGGAGAGCATGTTGACGATCGCGCCGCCGCCGTTGGCGCCGAGCACCGGGGCGAAGGCCCGGATCATGCCGAGGGTGCCGTAGAAGTGGGTGTCCATCTCCAGCCGGATCTTGTCCAGGTCGCCGGTGACGAGGTTGGTGAAGGTCGCGATGCCGGCATTGTTGACCAGCAGGTCGACGTCGGTCGCGACCGCCGCCGCGGCGGCGATCGACGCCGGGTCGGTGATGTCGAGCCGCAGCGTCTCGACGCCGGGGATGTCGATGGACTCGGGGGTGCGCGCGGTCGCGTACACCTTGCTCGCGCCCTGCTCCAGTAGCAGCCGGGCGAAGTGCCGCCCGATGCCGCGGTTGGCACCGGTAACGAGCGCGACAGAACCAGAAATCTTCATTTTTTCTCCCCGATAGGACCTGTCGCTACGCTAAATCCTGACATTGATGTCAGAGGCAAGCCTTGTGAGCAGCGTCACTGGAAGAGACCGGCAGTCGGGCACGTTCAAGAAGACCGGCCTCCGGCGAGTGCCGGGGGCCGGACGGTGGTCGGGGTCGAGGTCAGCAGATCTTGTATTCGACCCGCGACGAGTTGTACGAGCAGGAGTCCACCAGCTTGCCGGAGGCGTTGTGCAGGTAGCCGGCGTCCGAGGCCTGGTTCCAGATGTAGGCGAAGGTTCCGCCGCCGCTCCTGCCCCAGTAAAGGATGGTGGCGGTGTTCTTGCCCTTGCCGGTCCGTAAGGTGACCGTCTTCCCGGGCTTGAGGGTGAACGCGCCGAACGTGTAGACGTGGTCGGACCGGCGCGTCATGTCGCGCATGGTCCAGCCTCTCAGGCTGACGGCCTTCCTGGTCATGTTCTTGACCTGCACGTACTCGCCGTTCAGGCTGCTGTTCTGGCCGTTGTCGGGCGAGCCGGGGGAGTTGTAGTAGATCTTGGTGATCTGGACGGCGGGAGCTGCCGCGTGGGCCGGCGGGGAGACGGCGGCCATCGCGCCGGCGGCCAGCACGGCGGCTGTCAGGAGAGCTCGAATGCGCGTAAAAACTCCAGGATTGGAAGACATAAGAAGAATTGATCATATTGCCGGGCTGAATATGGACCGTTCCTGTATCGATTCGGCCTCTGACACCTGGGGTTACTCGTGGTGGGCGGCGATCGTACGGGACACCTGGTTTTCGGTGCCGGGCTTCACGATTACGAATTGTCCCATCATGCCGGAATCCTCATGCCGCAGGATGTGGCAGTGGTACATGTACGGCATGGTCGGATCGGTGAACCGGCCGAACTGTACGGCCAGCCGGACCGTGCTCTTCGGCGGCACGTACACCGTGTCCTTGTGCCCGCTCGCGTACGCCGCCGGCTTCTCCCCGTCCACGTCGAGCACCTGGAACGCCACCTCGTGGATGTGGAAGTTGTGGGCGTAGACGGTGTTCTCGATCTCCCAGATCTCGACGGCCCCGGCGGGGATCACCTCGTCGATCCGTGACATGTCCATTTCCTTGCCGTTGATGGCGTCGTGTCCGTTGAGCCGGAAGCGTCGGACCGTGGCGTTCGAGGGAACCACGATCGGCGCGGGGCCGCCCAGGCGCGCCGGCAGTGGAGGAGAGGCGGTGAGGCGCGGCGCCGCGACGACCTTCAGCAGGTCGAAGTCGCCCTCGTCGATGTCGTCGGACCCCGCCAGAGTGCGCAGCAGGACCTGCTCGCCGGCCGTGAAAGTCACCACGACCTCCACCCGCTCGCCCGGTGTGAGGGAGACCTGGTTCACCTCGACGGGCGCGGCCAGCAGACCGGCGTCGTTACCGACGACATGGAACGTACGGCGGTCGGCGAACGCAAGGTGATACATCCGGGCATTCGATCCATTCAGCATCCGAAAACGTACCCGTTCTGTACGTACATTCACAAAAGCCTGGTACGTCCCGTTGACCAGCATGTGGTCGCCCAAAATGCCGAAGGTGCCCTTCAACGGGTCGCCGGTCGGTGAGCCGTCTTCGGCGAGGTTCTTATCCTGAAAAATCAGGGGAAAATCGTCAACCCCGTACCGCGAGGGCAGCCCCGGCGAGCTCTCATCGTCGATGATGAACATCCCGGCGAGCCCGCGATAGACGTGCTTGGCGGTCTGCCCGTGCGGATGCGGGTGATACCAGGACGTGGCGGCCGGCTGGTCGATGGTCCAGTGCGGGGTCCACGTGCCGCCCGGTTCGATCGTCTGGTGCGGCCCGCCGTCCATCTTGGCCGGCAGCCGCATCCCATGCCAGTGCACGGTGCTGGGCTCGTCCAGCCGATTGGTGACCGTCATCCGGACCTTGTCGCCGCGCGCCGCCCGGATGGTCGGCCCGAGGTGCGGGCCGTTGAACCCCCAGGTCTCGACCGGCTTACCGGGCAGGATCTCGCTGCGTCCCCGCCGCATCGTCAGCGCGAACGTCCGCGTCCCGTCCTCGCCCACCTTGGGCTTGAGCAGGGGCGGTACGCGTAGCTCGGTACGGAAGGCAGCCGGATCGCTCCCGGAGCCGGAGCCGGAGCCGCAGCCGGAGGCGAGGCCCGAGAGGACGGCTGCTGCGAGGAACTGTCGACGGTTCATGATCCCTGGTCAGTCGGTCGTGTCAGTGGGGCGGGACCAACTGTGCGACAGCGGGCGATCTCCGGCACAGTCGCCGCGTTCACCTCGTGGGCATGAGATTCTCATGATCGACTGGCGCGTGGGCGAGGAGTTCGAAGCGGTCGCCGTTCCGGATGGTGGTGAGCTCGCCGCCGACGGCGGCCAGCCGGGCGCGCAGATTCCGCAGCCCCGTCCCGGGCTCGCCGGAGCGGGAGCAGGAGCCGGAGGCGGACGCGAGGGCGGGGCCGGAGGCGGACGCGAGGGCGGGGCCGGAGGCGGACGCGAGGGCGGGGCCGGGGGCGGAAGCGGGGGAGGCCCCGTCGTTGGTCACGCGCAGCCGGGCGCGGCCGTCCTCGACGGTGATCTCGACCAGGCACTCGACCGGTGTGCTGTGCCTGATCACGTTGGTGACCGCCTCGCGCAGCACCACCGCGAGCACCGGCTCGGCGGGCCCGGTCACGGGCGCGGCGTTGATCCGTACGGTCGCTCCCGCCGACTCCAGCATGGCCCTGGCGGAGGCGAGTTCGTCGGCCAGTGACAGGCGTCCGCTCACCAGGGCGGTGTCCGAGAGCGTGGCCCGCGCCGCCTCCGCCACCCGATCGAGCTGCCCCATCGCCCGGCCGGGGTCCGTGTCGAGCAGCCGCAGCGTGAGCTCCCCGTGCAGGACGATCGTGGTGAGGCCGCGCCCGAGCAGGTCGTGCACGTCTCTGCCCACCTTGAGCCGTTCGCGCAGGGCCGCCACCTCGACGAGCTCGGCCCGGGTCTCCCTGAGCTCGGTGACGAGGGCGACGAGCCGCGTCAGTCCGTAGACGGTCAGGGCAGCGGCCAGGGAGGCGCAGAACTCGTACCAGCCCGGCCAGGCCTCGACCGCGCTGACACCGCAGATCGCCACGCACAGCGGCCAGGAGAACCGCGCCCGCACATGGAGCAGCACCACCCCGGCGAAGAACCCCGACACCACCAGCCCGGCCACTTCCCCCTGCAGGAGCGGCACGTAGATGGTGACCGCCTGAGCGATCAGCGTCCACGTCAGGAACCTGGGCCGGGTGCGCAGCGCGGCCAGGTGCCAGAACTGCAGGCCGAACGTCACGGGCAGCAGAGCCAGGTACGCGACCTGCCCGGAGCCGGGATCGACCCCCTCGTCGGCGACGAAGTTGAACACCGACTGCCCGGCGAACAGGACGTGCGTGACGACGAGAATCGGCGTGGCCAGCCGGAGGATCCGGGTGTCGTCGTCACGGGGCGGGACCGGGAGTGCCGCCTCGACGGCCGGCAGGGAGCGCACCTGCGCCAGCGCCTCCCGGGCGACGGCGACCGCCCGGTTCATCGCCGTCCGCACGTCGTCCCGGTGCCGCGTCAGCCGCTCGACGGTGGACGCGCTGCTCACGGCCAGGTCGAGTGTCAGCCGCTCGACCGTGGACGCGCTGCTCACGACCAGGTCGTGTACGTGCCGCCACAGCCGTAGCCGCTCGACCTCCCCGGCCCTGGCGGCCAGCTCGGACCGCTCCCGCCGGACCCGGTCCAGCAGGTCGGCCAGGCGGCTGAGACCGTACAGCGTCAGGCCTACGTTGAGCGGGGCGACGACCGCGTAGTAGACGTACACCGGCGCCAGGTCCAGCACGGCGCCCGCCAGGGCGCCCTCGACCACCGCGATCAGCCCGAAGATCGGCCACGCCCACGGACCGCGCACCACGAGCAGGACCGACGCGGCGACGAACCCCGTGCCGCCCGTCCGCCAGCCGTCCGCCTCGGCCAAAAGCGGCAGATAGTTCAGTACGGCCTGCAGCGGCAGGAGGAATGCCGGCCGTCTGCCCGGGAGCGAGATGGGCAGCTGGAGTGCGGCGACGCCGATGATGCTCGCCACGGTCAGCGGCCCGGAGTCGTGGAAGGCCACCCGGAGCGCGCACAGCACGCAGATGAACCCGGCGAGCAGGCGGACCGGGCTCAGAGCCAACCCGACTCCTGGGCGATCCGTACGGCGTGCAGGCGGTTGCGGGCGTTCAGGGTGGTGACGATCCCGGTGAGGTAGTTGCGCACGGTGCCCACGGACAGGAACAGCGCCCCGGCGATGTCCGCCACGTCCTCGCCGTCCGCGAACCTCCGCAGGACCTCCAGCTCGCGCGGCCTGAGCGGGCTCTCGGCCGTCTCCAGCGCCGCCACGGCGAGCGCGGGATCGACCACCCGCTCACCCGACGCGACCCTCCGGATCGCGTCGGCGAGCCGGTCCGGCGGGGCGTCCTTGACCAGGAACCCGGACGCCCGCGCGGCGAACGCCCTGCGTACGCTCTCCGGCCGGCTGAAACTCGTCACGATCAGCACCTGACAGCGCGGTAACCGCCTGCGCAGCTCGGCCGTGGCTGTGAGCCCGTCGACGCCGGGCAGTTCGACGTCGATCACCGCCACGTCAGGGTCGTGTGCCAGGGCCATGGGCACGATCTCGTCCCCGGCCGCCACCTGGGCGACCACCTCGATGTCGGGTTCGAGGTCGAGCAGCGCGACCAGCGCCCCGCGGACCATGTGCATGTCCTCGGCGAGCAGCACCCGGATCATCCATCGCCCCAACCGTCAGCCCATTTCGCCCCATTTCTACCATCTCGTGAGATCTTCACGGTGGATCAGTAGCTGTGGTCGTCCCAGTACGGATCGTCCCAGCGGGCCGGCTGGGGGAGGCCCAGCAGCCGTACCCAGTGGAGCAGTTGCTCCGGCGCGCCGGCGGCACGCAAGCGGGCGGGAGCGTGGCGTGCCAGCCAGGCGGCCAGCTCGGCGCACCGGGCCCGCTCGTCCTGCTGGGTGAGCCAGGGAAGCTCGTCTCCCAGCAGGTCGGGGCCCCAGTAAGCGACGGTCTCCGTCAGCCGCCGGTCGGCCACCGGGTCGCTCAGCGACGCCCAGACGTCGAGCCAGGGCGTGAGCGTGCCGGACGCCTCGGCGCACAGCGTCAGCACTTCGTACGCGGGCACGGCGACCTCGGGCGTGGTGAGGCTGTACGCCCACCATGAGTGCAGAAACTCCCGCACGGCCGCGGTCTGCTCGGCGGGCCAGTGCTGCCATTCACCGAAAGCGAGCGAGTGACCGACCGCCTCCATGCCGATGATCGGCTCTATCCAGCCTTTGACCGGGGTCCGTCAGGGCGGTGCTGTGCGGGGGTGGTCATGGGTGGCCGCCTCGAGAACTCCGGCGGCCGACGCCGGCCGAAGATCACGACCTTACCGGCCGAAGGCGCGGCGGTCACCCCGCGCCTTTGTCGTCGTACTGCTGAGAGGGGTCATTCATCTCGCGGTACGTCCGATCCCCGCACCGCTTCCGCGATCGACGCCCAGTCGTGGTCGCCGAGGCCCAGGTCGATCGCGTCCTGGAACGTCTGACGCAGGGCGGACATGGTGGGCAGTTCCAGCCCGACCCCGTCGGCGGCGGCCTTGGCCAGGCCGAGATCCTTGTTGCCCAGGACGGTGCGGAAACCGGCCGGCAGGTACGCGCGGTCCGCCATCTCCTTGCCGTACCCCTGGTAGACCGGCCCTGTCAGCAGGGTTCCCGTCATCAGCTCGTGCAGGTCGTGTGCGTCGATCCCGTGCCGTTCCGCCAAGGCGAAACCCTCGGCTATCGCCTCCAGCGCGTGGATGAGCAGCAGGTTCATGGTGATCTTCACGAGGTTGGCCTGCCACGGCTGCGCACCCACCCGCCAGATACGCCGGCCGAGCGTAGAGAACACCGGCTCCAGCGAGTCGATCAGCCCGCTGTCACCGGCGGCGAGCAGGTTGAGCTGTCCAGCTTCCGCCGCATCCGGACGCCCCAGCACCGGGACTCCCAGATAACCGACCCCGGCGGCCTCGTGCCGCTCGGCCAGGGCGCGCCCGGCCTCGACGGAGATCGTCGACATGCCGACGTGGACGGCGTCCGGCCCTGCTCCGGCGAGTACCGAGTCGTCGAAGACGGCGGCGACGGCGGCGTCGTCGGCCAGCATCGACAGCACCGGCCCGGCGGCGAACAGGTCGGCGACGGACTCGGCGCGTTCGGCGCCCGCCGCGACGAGTTCGTCCCCGGCCTCGGGATGCCGGTTCCAGACCGTGACGTCGTGTCCCTCCGCGAGCAGGCGGCGGGCCATGCCCTTCCCCATGTTGCCGAGACCGGCAACGGACACTCGTGCCATGCGACGCTCCTTGACCGATTCGCCAAGCCCGCCGTCTGACCTGCTCGGTCCCATGAAGGGCCAGGTAGACGGCTGCGGCCCCAACTCCTCTGGGCGTACCCAGCGGCCCAGGCGGATCCCATGCAGGGCTCGCCGATCAAGCGTCGGGCCCGAGAACGAGCTGCCCGCGCCGGCTTGAAAGCGTCAGGCAAGCGGGTCGCAAACCGCCGTCGCTCCCTTTCAAGTGGTTCGTTTTACACATAGTGCGGAAACCAACACCGGAAAGGATCACTCCGATGCCGCACCTGCGCACCCTCCTCGGCCTCGCCACCGCTCTCGGCACGGCCGCCACGGCCCTCACGATCGGCGCCGCTCCCGCGAGCGCCACCGCCTGCGACCCCGCCCTGGTCGCCCCGGCCGGCAGTCTCGTCGGCAACCTGTGGCGCTCCAACGGCGGCGAGACGAGCGCCTACGGCTGCCCGACCTCCAAGGAGTACGGCTTCGCGAGCCAGCGCGGCTCGTACCAGACCTTCCGCAACGGCAAGATCGTCTGGTCGCCGAACCTCGGCGGCGGCACGCTGGTCCGCGCCTACTACGCCAAGGGCAAGGCCGTCTTCCGCTGGAGCGGCCTCGGCCGCGACTGGGACTTCTTCAACGTCCGCTGGAGCCGCGACGGCGGCAAGGCCACCCAGGTGAAGGTCGGTCGGCTGACCCCGTGGAGCGGTGTCTACTCGGTGGACCCCACGTGCGTCGACGGCTACTGCATCACCTCGAACGGCCACGGGGGACTCACCAAGGCCACCTTCATCGTCCAGGGCTGCGACCGAGGCACCTTCAGCTCCGACTGCGGCCCCTGGAGCATCGCCACCTCCGTCAAGGTCCCCTACTGATCGACGGGGTCCTCGTGGGGAACGCTCACGCCGTGGGCAGGACGTTCAGCCGGTGCAGCAGTTCACGCGCGAGGGTGGCGCGCTTGGCGGCGTCGCCGTCCTTGGCGATGTCCATGTTCAGCGCGAACGTGTACACGCGTCCGCCGCGTTCGACCCACCCGGTCCACCAGCCCGTGCCGGGATCGGGGGCGTTCTGCCAGCCTGACTTGGCGTACAGCGCGTACCCGTTCTTCTCCTCCTGCTTGATCAGGTCGTGGACGGTTCGCTGGTGCGTGCGGGAGGCGGGCAGGCGCAGGGCGGCCAGCCGCTCCATGAACCGGGTCTGCTCCACCGCCGAGATCTTCAGCGGGCCGTCCAGCCAGAACCGGTCCACCGCCGTCCCGGTCTGCCGGTTGCCGTAGCCCAGCCGGTTCAGCCACTGCCGTTCGCGCTGGAGGCCGATGCGGCGGGCGATCACCTGGAACGCCGCCGCGTTGGAGACGCGAACGGCCTCGCGCATGCTCATGTCCTTCTCCCACTCGGGGAACGGCTGCGGCGTGCCGTCCCAGGGGATCACCTCGTCGGGGCTCTTGACCACGCCGGTCTGCAGAGCGACCAGCGCGTGCGGGACCTTGAAACTGGAGGCGGGCACCAGCGGCTTCTCGGCGCGCCGGCGGTCCACCACGGTCACCTTCCTGGACGACACGTCCAGCAACGCGAACGTGCCTCGCACCTTCGCCGCGTCGAACACCGCGCGCAGATCATCGCGTACAACGGTGCCCGGCCTGACCTCATGGGCCGTCGCGACCATGGCGCCGGCGCGCGGGGCGCTCTGGTGGGCGGTGGCACCGTACGCGGGGATGGCGCCGAGAGTGAGCGAGGCGAGCACGGCGGCGCCGAGCCAGGGGCGTAGGACCTGCGGAATCGTCTTCTTCATGCGTAGAGATCACCACAGGACATCGTTACTGTCCAATATTGCTATTTATGGAAGACCAATATCTAAATCCATATCATCGCAGTTCAGAGCGCTTGTCCGGGGGCTCAAGGCACTGAGGGTCACGTCGGAGAGTGAGCCGGCGATCAACGTGCGGCGCCTTCGGGTCGGACCGCCCTGGCGAGGTAAATCTACCGATAACGGACCACGACCCGGCATATCGGTCACCTAGCCTCGACCGGCCGCGGGTAGGCAAACGACGACTACCTGAAGGGCGGAAGGCACTCATGCAAGCAACCTTGATCTACGGCGCCGGCGACGTGCGGGTGGAGAACGTGCCCGACCCCGTCATGCGCGAACCCACCGACGCCCTGGTCCGCGTGCTGCGCTCGTGCATCTGCGGCAGCGACCTGTGGCCGTACAAGTCCAGGCCGGCCAGCGAGGAGGGCGAGCGCATCGGGCACGAGTTCCTCGGGGTCGTGGAGGACCTCGGCGCGGAGGTGTCCGGACTGCGGCGCGGTGACGTCGTGCTGGCGCCGTTCGTCTGGTCGGACAACACCTGCGACTTCTGCCGCGAGGGCCTGCAGACCTCCTGCCGGCACGGCGGCCTGTGGGCGGCCGACGGTGTGGACGGCGGCCAGGGTGAGGCCGTACGCGTGCCGCAGGCCCAGGGCACGCTGGTCAAGCTGCCCGTCGGCGAGGACTCCGAGCTGCTGCCGTCCCTGCTCACCCTGTCGGACGTGTTCTGCACCGGCCACCACTGCGCCGTGACCGCCGGGGTCGGCCAGGGCGAGTCGGTGACGGTGATCGGCGACGGCGCGGTGGGACTGTCGGCGGTCCTGGCCGCCAGGCGGCTGGGCGCCGAGCAGATCATCCTCCTGGGCCGGCACCGGGAGCGTACCGATCTGGGCCGCCACTTCGGCGCCACGGACATCGTCGCCGAACGCGGCGAGGAAGCCATCGAGCATGTACGGGAGCTGACCGGCGGCGACGGCACCCGTACCGTGCTGGAATGCGTCGGCACCCGGCAGGCGATCGAGACGGCGTTCGCCGTGGCCCGCGACGGCGGCACGATCAGCCGGGTGGGCGTTCCCCAGTACGAGGAGACGCCGATGGGCTTCGCCGAGTTCTTCCGCAACCTCACCCTCACCGGCGGCGTCGCGCCGGCCCGCGCCTACATCGAGGAGCTGCTGCCCGAGGTCCTGGACGGCACCCTGGACCCCGGCCGCATGTTCGACTGCACCGTCACCCTGGACCAGGTGCCCGACGGCTACCGCGCGATGAACGACCGCACCGCCTTGAAGGTCCTCATCCAGCCTTGACCGCTGCCCGGGAACTCGCCGACACGTGCCCCCGAACCAGGTCAGGTCAGGTCGACAGGCCGTACCCGCAGTTTGGCGGCGATGCGCGCCAGTGCCTGCCGGTCGGCGGCGGTGAGCGGGTCGAGCACGAGCTGCCGCACCGAGCGCACGTGTGTGGGCGCGGCGGCGACCACCACCTCGAAGCCGAGGTCGGTGAGGGCCGCGATGGTGTAGCGGCCGTCATCGGGGTCGGGCGAACGCTCCACCCAGCCCCGCTGCTCGAACCGCTTGACGACGTTGGACAGGCGGGAGAGGGAGCCGTTGGCCAGGTAGGCCAGCTCGCTCATCCGCAGGCGGCGCTCGGGGGCCTCCGAGATGTGGCTGAGGGTCAGGTACTCGAAGAGGGTCAGTCCCGCCTCGTGCTGCAGCGGCGACTCCAGCCGCCCCGGCAGCAGCAGGACCAGGGAGACCAGCCCGGTCCAGGCCTCCTTCTCGTCCGCGGTCAGCCACAGCGTCTCGTCGGGGGAGCTCCCGCCGGGGTCCGGGGTCGCGGTGATGGCCATGAGGCCACCCTACCGAGCGCTCATGACTTTACGTGTGAAGTAAAAAGCTGATACGTTCACTTCAAGCATGAAGTTAATTCGAGGGGATCACCATGAGTAAGCCGGAGTTCTTCGCCACCCCTGGGTACGGCGAGACGCAGCTGGCCAACATGCACTACAGCCAGGCCGTTCGCATCGGCGACCGCGTCGAGACCTCAGGTCAAGGCGGCTGGGACGACGACTGGAACTTCCCCGACTCCCTCGAGGACGAGATCGTTCAGGCCTTCGAGAACGTCGAACGAACCCTCGCCACGGCCGGCGCCACCTGGCGTGACGTCATCGCCGTGAACTCGTACCACATCCCCGACTCCGCCGACTTCATCGGCGAGGTCCACAACCGCGTCATGGTCGAGCAGTTCCGCAAGCGCATGGGCGACCGCGCACCCATCTGGACCGAGACTGGCGTCCCGGCCCTCGGCGCCCCGAAGATGCGCGTCGAGATCCGCGTCACCGCCATCATCGCGAACCACCCTGAACCGGTCGGCGGCAGTACGGGTGTGAGCGCCGCCGGCCTCGTCTGAGAAGCCGGCGGCAGCCTCCTAGTCCTCCTCGGTGAACACCACTTCGCGGCGCCTGCGGATCGTCGGCAGGACGGCGACCACCAGGGCTGCCAAGGCCAGGACCAGGAGGACCGCGGAGATCGGGCGGGTGAGGAAGACCGACGCGTCGCCTCGGGAGATGATGAGGGCCCGGCGCAGGTTCTCCTCCAGCAGGGGGCCGAGGACGAAGCCGAGCAGCAGGGGGGCCGGCTCGCAGCCGCACTTGATCAGGACGTAGCCCAGGATGCCGAAGAACGCGATCGCGTAGACGTCGTAGGCGTTGAACCCCAGGGAGTACGTGCCGATCGAGGCGAACAGGATGATCATCGGGAACAGCACCTGGTACGGGATCCGCAGCATGCGCACCCAGAGGCCGATCAGCGGCAGGTTGAGCAGCACGAGCAGCACGTTGCCGATCCACATCGACGCGATCAGGCCCCAGAACAGCGCCGGTTCCTCGGTGATGACGTTCGGGCCGGGGGTGATGCCGTGGACGATGAACGCGCCGATCATCAGCGCCATGACCGGGTGGGCGGGCAGGCCCAGGGTGAGCAGCGGGATGAACGACGTCTGCGCGGCGGCGTTGTTGGCCGACTCGGGGCCGGCCACGCCCTCGATCGCGCCGTGCCCGAACTCCTGCTGCCGCTTGGAGATCCGCTTCTCGACGGCGTACGAGGTGAACGAGGCCAGCACGTGCCCACCGCCGGGCAGGACCCCGAGCGCGGCGCCGAGACCGGTGCCGCGCAGGATCGGGCCGGCGATCCGGCGCCAGTCCTCGCGGGTCGGCCAGAGGTTCTTCACCTTGGTGACGATCGCCGTGCGGGTCTGCTCGTTCTCCAGGTTGCGCAGGATCTCGGCCACCCCGAACATGCCGACGGCGACCGACACGAAGTCGATGCCGCCGTACAGCTCGCGCTGGTCGAACGTGAAGCGCGGCGTGCCGGTGTAGATGTCCTGGCCGACCGTGCCGAGCAGGACGCCCAGGAAGATCATCGCGAGGGCCTTGAGCGCGGTGCCGCGCGCCAGCGCGATGGACACGATCAGGCCGAGCAGCACCAGCGAGAAATACTCGGCCGCGCCGAACTGCAGCGCCACGCGGGCCAGCGGTGGGGCCGCGACGGCCAGCACGACGGTGGACACCGTGCCCGCGATGAAGGACCCGATCGCGGCGGTGGCCAGCGCCGCGCCGGCCCGGCCCTGCCTGGCCATCTCGTGCCCGTCCAGCGCGGTGACCGCCGCCGACGACTCGCCGGGCAGGTTGATCAGGATGGCGGTCGTCGAGCCGCCGTACTGCGCGCCGTAGTAGATCCCGGCCAGCATGATCAACGCCGTCACCGGCTCGAAGTTGAACGTGATCGGCAGCAGCATCGCCACCGTCGCCGTTGGCCCGATGCCGGGCAGCACGCCGACCGCCGTGCCGAGCAGCACGCCTACGAAGCAGTAGAGGACGTTCTGGATGAGGAGGGCGGTCGAGAAGCCCAGCGCCAGGTTGTCGAGAAGTTCCATGCCTCAATCCGGATGCCGTGTCAGAACCCCAGCCAAGGGCCCCATAGCGGGATCCGCAGCTGAAGTCCGACGACGAAGATGAGCGTGGCGGCCAGGGTCAGCCCGGCGGCCACGGCCACGGCCATGAGCGGGCGTACGCGGGTGCTGGCCAGCGTGGTCAGCAGGGCGGTCACCGCCGACGTCGGGACGAATCCGAGGCCCCGTACGGTGAATCCGAAGAACATCACCGCGAGCACGATGACGGCGATCGCCCGCCAGGGGACCGGCCCGAACTCGGCCACCTCGCCCGCGACCAGTCCCTTGACGACGATCGCCAGCCCCAGGGCGGCCACCAGCGCGCCGACCAGCACCGGGAAGGCGCCGGGGCCCATCCGCAGCGGGGTGCCCAGCTCGTAGCCGAGCGCCCCCACCACGAACGCGCCACCGATCAGGATGAACATTCCCCCGGCGAGGACGTCCGGGAAGGACCGGCGGCGTTCCACCTCAGGAGGCCTTCACACCGGCGTCGGCGATGACCTTCGCCCAGACGCCGAGCTGCTCTTCGAGCTTGGTCCGGTGCGCCTGCGGGGTCGCGTCCCCGGCCGGGACCGGCGCGGTGCCGAGCTTGGCCATCTGGTCGACGACCTTCTGGTCGGCCAGCGCCACCTTCAGCGCCTCGGACAGCTTCTGCACGACGTCCTGCGGGGTGCCGGCCGGCACGTAGAGGCCGTGCCACACGCTGACCTCCAGCTTGGGCAGCCCCGCCTCGGCCGTGGTCGGCACGTCGGGCAGGCTCTTCACCCGCTCCGGCGTGGTGACCGCGTACGCTTTCACCTCGCCCGCGGAGATCTGGCCGCTGGTGTTGGTCGTCTGGTCGCACATGAAGTCGACCTGGCCGCCGACGAGGTCGGTCAGCGCCGGGCCGGTGCCTTCGTACGGGACCTCCTGCACCTTGACGCCGGCGGCGGTCTGGAACAGCAGGCCGCACAGGTGGGACGCGGCGCCGATGCCGGCGTTGGCCAGGGTGACCTTGTCGGCGTTCGCCTTCACGTGGGTCACGAGGTCCTGGAGCGTCGCGGGGGCGAAGTCCTTGCGGGCGACGACCGTCATCGGCACCTCGGTGACGAGCCCGACCGTCTGGAAGTCCTCGAGCGGCTTGAAGCCCAGGTTCTGGTAGAGGGCGGGCGCCGTGGACATGCCGATGTGGTGCATGAGCACGGTGTAGCCGTCGGGCTCGGCCCGCGCGACCTCACCGGCGCCGACCGTGCCGCCCGCGCCCTCGACGTTCTGTACGACGATCTTGGCGCCGAGTTTGGCGGCCATCGGCTCGGCGATCATGCGGGTGACGGTGTCCGTCGGGCCGCCCGCGCTGAACGGCACCACGATCGTGATGCTCTGGTCCGGGAAGCCACCACCGCTGGGGCCGCCCGCGCCGGTGCCTCCGTTACCGGCGCAGGCGGCGACGAGCGAGACCACGCCGATCGCGGTGAACATCCGAACGGTGGTTCCGTACCTGCTGGCGGTTCTCATCTCGCAGCCTCCTCGTGTGTGCGCGGCCTCAGTCTGGGCTGGCAGGGGCGCGGATAGTGTCAGAGGAATCCCAAGGAATGCGCCGAATGTCAGAGAAATCCCAAGAACTGTGGGGCTGACACGAGTGCCGAGCCCGGCCGTACAATCCGGTATGCGGATCACCATCATCGAAGATGACGACCGCGTGGCGCGGGGTCTGGTGAGCGTGCTGATCCAGGCGGGCTTCGAGGTCCACCGGCTCGCCACCGCCGCGGAGGCCATGCGGGCCGACCCGTCCGATGTGGTCCTCGTCGACCTGGGGCTGCCCGACGGCGACGGCCTCGACGTGATCCGCAAGCTGCGGGACCGCCCGGAGACCGCCGTCATCGCCGTGACCGCGCGCTCGGAGGAGCACGAACGGGTCCGCGGCCTGCGCGCCGGCGCCGACGACTACATCGTGAAACCGTTCGGCATCCCCGAGCTGCTGGCCCGGATCGACGCCGTCCTGCGGCGCACCCGGGCGGCTCGCGCCCTGAGCCACCCTGACGAGCCGCTCGTCCTCGGCCCGATGCGCATCTGCGTCGGCACCCGCGAGGTCACCGTCGACGCCACCCCCGTGACGCTGACCCGCAAGGAGTTCGAGCTGCTCCTGCTGCTCGCCCGGCGGGCGCCGAACGTCGTCAGCCGCGACGTCATCCTCGACCAGATCTGGGGCGCGACCTGGGAGTCCTCAAGCCGCACCCTGGACACCCACATCGCCGCGTTACGCAACAAGATCGGACCGGCCGTGCCCATCCGCACGATCCACGGGGTCGGCTATCGGCTCCTGGCCGACCGGCCGGAGCTGATCGGCTGACCCGCCGTGCACCGTCGCCTGCTCTTCGTCCTGGTGCCCTTCGCGATCCTGCTGGTCGCGGCGCTCGGCGCCCCGCTCAGCGTCACCGTGGCCGAGCAGGAGATGCAGCAGACGTACGTCGACCAGCTCAACGACGTCGGCCGGTTCGCGTCGCTGGCCGAGACCGCGCTGTCCACCGGGCGCGGTGAGGCGCTCCAGCAGGAGCTGGCGCGCTACCACTCGCTGTACGGCATCCCCGTCGCGGTGATCGACACGTCGGGCACGGTGCTGCTCGGCCCGCGCGGCGCCTACCAGGAGGCGGCGCGGACCGAGCCGGCGCTGCCCCGGATCGTGACCGCGGCGCTGGCCGGCGCCCGGCCCGAACCGTCCGGGGACTGGGCGCCGTGGGACGACTCCGCCCTCGTGGTCGCCGAGCCGGTGGGGCGGGACAGCGAGGTCGTCGGCGCCGTCGTGACGATCTCCGACCTGTCGAAGACCCGCCACCGCATCCTCGCGCGCTGGGCCTGGCTCGCCGGGCTCGGGCTGCTGCCGCTGATCGCGCTGGTGGCCGTCGCCTGGCCGGTGTCGGCATGGGTGCTGCGGCCGGTACGTGAACTGGACGCGGCCAGCTCGCGGATCTCCCAGGGCGACCTCACCATCCGGGCCGACGCCGAGGCGGGCCCGGTCGAGCTGCGGCGGCTGGCGGAGTCGTTCAACACCATGATGGACGCGGTGGAGAACGCCGTGCAGCGGCAGCGGGCGTTCGTGTCGGACGCCTCGCACCAGTTGCGCAACCCGCTGACCAGCCTCCGGCTCGCCGTCGAGAGCCTGGATCCGCACCTGCGCGGGGACGGGCGGGAGATGTACGAGGTCGCCGTCGACGAGCTGAAGGCGATGCAGCGGCTGCTGAACTCGCTGCAGGCCAGCGCGCGGATGGAGAGCATCCGGACGACGTCGCCGGTGGACCTTGACGCGGTGCTGGCGACGCGGGCGGACCGGTGGCGGGCGCTGACGGCCACGGCGGGGCAGACGCTGGCGGTGGACGTGCCGCCGGGGTTGCGGTTGCTGGAGCCGACCGGGGGGCTGGGGAGCATCCTGGACGAGCTGATCAGCAACGCGTTGCGGCTGTCCGGGGCGGGGGTGGTGGAGGTGACCGCCCGGATCGTCCGCGGTGGTGCGGGCGCTGGGCATGGGGACGCGTTCGAGGCGGGAGCCGTGGTCACGATCGCGGTCCGGGACGACGGTCAGGGGATCGACACCGCCGAGCGGGCTCAGGCGTTACGGCGGTTCTGGCGGTCGCCACGGCACCAGAACGTGCCGGGGACCGGGCTGGGGCTGGCGATCTGTGCGGATTTGGTGGGTGCGGCCGGGGGAGAGCTGCGGCTGGAGGACGGGTTGCCGCGCCCGGACGGGTCCGGGTACGGGTTCGCCGCGGTGGTCGCGTTACCGGCGGTCCCCCGGGTGGCGTCGTCTTCTCCGACTCCCTCGCCCGTCTGAGGCACCTGGTTGTGCTTCGATCAGTGCTTGGGTCAGCGCTTGCGGTCGCGGAACCAGGCGGCCGCGCCTGGATGCAGCGGGATCGTTCCCGTGGAGATCCCGGTACGCACGTTGATCCGCCACGCTTCGGGAACGTCCTCGGCTCCGGTGTCGTCCTGGCCGGCGGAGGTGATCGTACCGGTGTGCGCGAAAATCGTGTCGGTGATGGCGTACACCAGATCATCCGGCAGGTCATTACGCGCCAGCAGCACATTCGGCACAGCCACCGTCCGGGCGGCCGCGACCCCGGCATAGGCGGTCGCCGGAATCATGGCCGGCGCGTACGGCCCCGGAAACGCCGTGAACAGCCCGTCCGCCTGCGCGTCCAACGAGATCAGCCGGACCGGGTGCCGCTGCGCCAGGTCCGTGATCGCGGGTGTCGGCACACCGGTCAGCGAGAACATCGCGTCGATCTTCCCGTCCCGTAGCGCCGCCGCCGATTCGGCCTGGCTGAGATACCGGCCGTCGATGTCCAGCCCGCCGAGCTCGAGAACCCGCAGTGACGTGAACTCCGTGCCCGAATCCCGGGCCCCGAGAGAGATGCGTTTCCCCTTGAGGTCCCGGAACTCCTCGATCGCCGACCCGGCCATCACCACAAGATGCAGGTGACTGTCATAGAGCCGGCAGATCGCCGAGAGCCCCTCGGGCGCGCTGCCGTCGGTCGTGATCAGCGCGTCCAGGCTCGTCAGCCCAAGGTGCACCTCGCCGGCCCGCAGCATCCGGATGTTGTCGGTGGACGCCCCGCTCGGCACAGTGGTCACCACGGCCCCCGGCACCTGCTCGGAGATGTGCTCGGCCAGCGACCCACCGATACGCCGATAGACCGCCCCCGCCGGCCCGGTGGCCAGCCGCAGCTGAACCCGATCGACCTCAGGCCGCTGAGAGCAACCGGCGAGCAACCCCCCGACGGCCAGAAGCACCACCCGCCGACTGAGCCCCGGCTCCCGGTTCAGCAGCACCATGCCGAGATCGTAAGTCAACGAGTGACGCGAAGGGCCCACTCGACCGTGTCAGCGGCCTGGATCCGTCTCAGGCCGACAGCAGGTCGAGTTCCGCCGTCGCCGCCTCAACCCCTGCCAGCTTCGCCCGGATGCGACGCTCCTGCTCACCCACCTGATCGACACTCTCGATCACCTTGTTGAGCGCACCCTCAAGAGCCTGCGGCAGGCCACCTGAATCGATGGTCTCTCGCGTCCAGAGGCCGAGAAGCTTGTCTCCATCCGCAAGGGCGATCACTACCTCGCGACCAGCGAATCTGTCCTCGACGAACGCATCCATGTCATCTAGCGAGGGAAAAACTGCATTTTCTACCGACTCGACATCGTCCGGGTTGATCCACACGTATGCCCACGCGCTTCGCTCTTCGGTCGCAGCAGCTACTTGCTTAAAGAGGATGAGATCTTCGTTGAGATGGAAGGTACCCGTTAGCGGGATCTCGTACTCATGCCATACGTCCAGATCGGACACTTCTGGGCGCGGGCGCCAAGGAGGCAGCCCTCGCTTGATCAAAAAGTCTAGATTCACCGCCCTACCTCCGCTCATCTTCATGCCTATTGAAGCATCGAGTGAAGCTTGCCGTCACGTCGGGGCCCCATGGGATGTCCTGCCTTTGGACGGGATCGTCCGCAGGCCAGATCACCGAGACGTGGCTCAGATCACCGTCGCAACCTGCGGAGATGCGGCCCGCTCGATATCTCTGGGAAATACTGAACGGAGCACATAGCGGGCTGCTTGCTCGATCGTGAGCGTGCCGGTCAAAAGGGATATTTCGCGCTCTCGAGCATATCGCGGTTCGCTTAGATACTTATTCGCATTCCGCGAGAACTGGGTGAGTGTCTTTTCGGCCGATATGCAGTCTGCGAGCATCCTGCAGGCGGAGCCGATATCTGGTCAGTCGGATGACCAGATATCGGATCTGTCTCAATCGTGCACAAGTGCATTCTAAACTAGACATATAGCATATTTGCTTCCTATATGGTGCAAAAACACCGGGGTGCGCTGGATGGGCTGGGACGACCACGTCTGGTCGCGCCGACATTCGGCGAGCTTGCCGCCCACCTGTACGACGTGTTCGGTCAGCCGGTGCGGCGCTGGCGGGCCAGGGTCAGTCCGCCGAGGGTCATGGCGATGAGGCCGATCACCAGGGCCACGTAGCCCCCGACGATGCCGTAGCCGGTGCCGGGGCCGCCCTTGGCGGCGGCCACGACCAGGACCCCGATGACCGCGCCGGTCAGCCCCGCCAGCAGGGCCCAGATGGCTCCCCATCTGCTGGTGCCGATACGGGCGGTGGGGCGGGCCAGGGCCAGGCCGCCGATCACCGCGCCGGTCAGCCCCAGCAGCGCGGCCACCAAGGACCAGAGGCGTCCGGCGCTCATGGTGTAAGCGGTGGCGGGGTCCGGCTGGGCCAGGATCTGTGCGACCGCCGGTGCGACAGGGTCGAGGACTCCGACCAGGGTGGTTCCGGCCATGACGAGCATGGGTCTGACTGCCATGAGGATCTCCTCTTGCGACTGCGACTGCGACTGCGACTGGACGTTGCCTGATCATGGCTGTCGGACCCATCGCCGGTCGTCGGGCGGAGGGAGGTGATTCGAGGTGCTGCCGAGGTCGCAGTCGGCTGCCGCGGACGCCGCAGGATCGGTGGAGGTACCGCGGGTGCGGTAGTCGGCCGTTCATCCGTCCGCAGGAGTCGCCCGTGCGGACATCCGGTTAAGGTGCGCGCATGAGTTCAAGATGGTCCGGTGTCGTCGACTGGGCGATCGCCGTCTGCGTGGCGGCGACGCTGCTGGTCACCGGGCTGTCCGGGCAGAGCTCCGCGACGAACCTCGACCTGTTGGGCTACGCGCTGCTGGCGGCCGGTGGCCTGGCGCTGGCCGCGCGCCGCCGGGCTCCGGTCGCCGTCCTGGTCGTCACGGGGCTGTGCGCCGTGGGTCACCAGGCGGCCGGCTTCGACGTGCCCGCCGTGGCGTACCTGTTCGCGGTGTACGCCGCCGTACGGGCGGGACACCGCGTCATCACGGTGGCGGCGAGCGTGCTGATGCTGGCCGCGCTCCCGCTCGCGGCCCTGGCCGCGGGCGTGCACGACGCGGGCGAGGCGTTCGCGCGGTCCCGGGGCGCGCTGGAGATCGCCTGGCTGGTCGCGGCCGGCGCCGCCGGTGAGGCGCTGCGCCAGGCCGAGCGGCGGGCGGAGGAAGCCGAGCGCACCCGGGAGGAGACCGCGCGGCGCCGCGCCGACGAGGAGCGGCTGCACATCGCCCGGGAGTTGCACGATTCGCTCACCCACCAGATCTCGATCATCAAGCTGCAGGCCGAAGTCGCCGTCCACGTGGCCCGCAGGCGTGGCGAACAGGTGCCCGAGGCCCTGCTGGCGATTCAGGAGGCCGGACGCGAGGCCAGCCGGGAGCTGCGCGCGACCCTGCAGGCGCTGCGGGACGACGACACGACCCCGCCGCGCGGCCTCGACCACGTCCCGGAGCTGGTGGAACGGGCCCGTACCATCGGCCTGGACGCGACGCTGACGATCCAGGGGGTACGACCCGACGTGCCGGCGGCGGTCAGCCGGACCGTCTACCGGATCGTTCAGGAGTCACTCACCAACATCGCCCGGCACGCCGCCACCGCGACCGCGTCGGTCCGGATCGACTACCGCCCGGACACCCTCGCGATCCGCATCGACGACGACGGCAAGGCCGCCCCGGACACCGCCCCCGAGCCCGGCGTCGGGCTGCTCGGGATGCGCGAACGCGTCACGGCCCTCGGCGGCCACCTACGCGCGGAGCCGCGCGGCGAGGGCGGCTTCACCGTCCAGGCCGAACTCCCGGTGGACCGGACGTCATGATCCGTGTTCTGCTGGTCGACGATCAGCCCCTCATTCGCAGCGGATTCCGCGCGCTTCTCGACCTCGAAGACGACATCGACGTGGTGGCCGAGGCCGGCGACGGGGTGGAGGCCCTGGCCCTGGCCAGGAGGTATCTGCCCGATGTCGCGCTCATCGACGTCCAGATGCCGGTCGTCGACGGCATCGAGGCGACCCGGCGCATCGCCGCCGACCCGGCCCTGGCCGGGGTGCACGTCGTCATCCTGACCAACTACGGCTTCGACGAGTACGTCTTCGACGCCCTGCGCGCCGGCGCGGCCGGCTTCCTGGTCAAGGACATCGTGCCGGAGGACCTGCTGCACGCCGTACGTGTCGCCGCGCGCGGTGACGCGCTGCTCGCCCCGTCGATCACCCGCAAGCTCATCAGCAGGTACGTCACCCAGCCGCTCACCACCGGCACCGCCGAGGCACTGGGCCAACTGACCAACCGCGAACGCGAGGCCGTCGCCCTGGTCGCGCAGGGCCTGTCCAACGACCAGATCGCGGACCGCTTGCTGATCAGCCCGATGACCGCGAAAACCCACATCAACCGAGCCATGGCCAAGCTCCACGCCCGCGACCGCGCCCAACTCGTGGTCCTGGCCTACGAATCAGGCCTGGTCACCCCACGTACGAACCCAGGCACGGCGTAGGCCGGGTCACGGCCAGCGGTCGCGGTGTCGGTGCAGGCCGTCGAGGATCAGGTCGAGGCCGACGTCGAACTCGTCGGTGTAGGCGTACCCAGGTCTCAGGGCGCGGTCGACGATCATCTCGGTGAGGTGCGGGAACTCGTCGTCGGGCAACTCCTGCAGGAGCGAGCCCGCCACGTCCTCCAGCTCGGCGGACGACTGGAAGGGCAGGCTCAGCTCCTGGAGCGTGAACCCGTAGATGTAGCTGTCCAGCACCGAGAACGCGTGTGCCGCGCCGGTGATCGAGAAGCCGCCCGCCCGCAGGCAGCCGATGACGGCGTTGTGGTGGCGGAGAGTCGCCTTGGCCTGGTCGGGGTTCGTCCGTGAGTCCATCAGCCCGATCGCCCACGGGTGGCGGACCAGTGCGTCGTGCATCGAGACGGCCCGCCGTCGCATCGCTTCCCGCCAGTCGGCGTCGTCCGGCGGCAGCTCGATCTCCCCGAAGACGAGGTCGACCATGCCGTCGAGGATCACGTCCTTGTTGCGGAAGTGGTGGTAGAGCGACGCGGCCTCGACCCCGAGCCGCTCGGCGAGTCCGCGCATGCTCGGCACCTCGGTGCCGGCCTCGTCCGCCATCTCGACCGCCGTGCGCAGCGCCGTCTCCCTGCTGAGCGAGGTGCGGCGGGGCGCGGGCGTACCGGATGTGGCCACGAAACCCTCCCACCTGCACTGCTGCTTGAACGGCTTGACAACCGTACACCGTTAGGGGGACTCTAACAGCGTTAGACTCCGCCTAACAGTGTAAGGGCGGAGATGGGGCGAGCAGAGGAGACGGTTGTGGAACCCATCAGGTCGGACGGAGCCCCACTGCCGGGCGCGGGGAAGAGGATGTGCGTCGTCGGCGCGTCCGGGAAGCTCGGCCGTTACATGGTGCGGCACGCACTGGAGCGCGGGTACGAGGTCGTGGGGGTCTGCCGGGAGAAGAGCGTGGCCAAGCTCGCCGAGTTCGAGGGACGCATCACGGTGTTCCCCGGAGCGACCGACGACCGCGCGGTCATCGCCCGGGCGGTGCACGGGTGCGACGCCGTGCTCACGGTGCTGGTGCCCTGGGGAGTGCGTCACTACGCCTCCGGTACGGCCCAGGCCGTGCTCGACCACGCGCGCCCGGACGCCCGGCTGGTGTTCTCCTGCGGCTGGCACATCACCCGCGACGGGCAGGATGCGTACACCTGGACGTTCAAGGTGTTCGCCACCGTTTTCGGGCGGCTGGCGAAGCTCGCCCGCCTCGTGGACATCGACGACCAGGTGGAAGCCTGCCGGAGGGTCTTCGCCAGCGACGCCGGCTGGACGGTCGTGCGCGGCAGCGACCTGGAGGAGGGCGACAGCCAGGGCCTGCCGGTGTGGAGCCGGCACGTGGGCGACCCCGTCCTGGCGAGCAACCTGACCCGTCGCGTGGACTTCGCCCGCTTCATGGTCGAGGCGGTGGAGAACGACGCCCTCATCCACGAGGCCCCGGCCATCGTCGGCCGGCTGACCCCCTCGGCCCTCGCCCACGCCGGTGAGTAACCCACCCGGAAGTGGAGGCGACCAAGCCGGGGGAGCCAACTGGTAAACCGGCGACGGTCTTCGGTGTGGTCTCGGTGAGTCTGTCCCGGATCGGGAGCACCGAACCGTAGCCTGACCTGCAGATACGGCAGCCGTGTGATCGGAATTCTCGGGGCGATCACGCGCTGAATGACCATCCCCTCTGGTCGCGATCTCGTCAGAGCAGCCCGGGGGCCGACCAGGTGATGGTCATTCGGTAGGAGGATGCTTGTCCGCGCCGCACGCTGATTTCGTTCCGCTGCTCCTTGTCGCTGTCATCATGACGGTTTTGCTGTTGCGCCGGTCGCGCAGCCGCTCCTGGGTCCTCAGATCGCTGCTGGCCGTCGGGGCCTGCCTCTGGATAGCCGTCTCCGGCGGGTCGATGTGGCTGATGAGCCACGCGATCGCCGAGAGGCTCCCCAGTTCGCCGACGGCGAACCCGTGCGCCGGGAGGCCGGCCGAGAGGTTCGACGTCTCCCTGATCAACGTGCCGCTGTTCCTCAACCGGTTCGGTGACGTGGTGCCCGAGGGGCGCATGTACGTCCTCGACGAGAACATCAAGGCGGTGCGCGCCGGTTACACGCAGGCCGCCAACCCGGCCAAGGTGAACGAGAAGGAGTTGATCGAGCCGCTGGTCCTGCGGGCCAACCGGGGCGCGTGCGTCGTGGTGCGGTTCACCAACCGGCTCAACGAGCCGGCGCCGCCGCTGAACAAGGAGATACGCAACGCCGCGATCTTCGCGCTGCCGGGCGAGATCGTGAAGGCGCCCGGCACGGTGACCCCCAAGCCGCGCCAGTTCGCGCCGGCCGCCACCGTTCCGGACAACGACTTCGACCCGCGGACGGCCCCGAACGCCTCCATGCACTTCGACGGCCTCAACTACGACGTCAGGACCTCGGACGGCACCGTCGCCGGCCGCAATCCCGACTCCACCGCCCGGCCCGGCGAGACGATCACCTATCGCCTGCACGCCCATGCCGAGGGGGAGTTCCAGTTCAAGGACGGAGCGGACTACACCTCCCACCAGACCCGGCCGGTGGACGCCGCCGGCAAGGTCCGCTTCATCGGCTCACACTCCTTCGGCGCCTTCGGCGCGTTCGTCATCGAGCCGCCCGGGGCGACCTGGGTGGACGCCGGCACCGGTGGGCCGCTGCCGTACGGGACCCGGGCCATCATCAAGCGGCCGGACGGCGTGGATTTCCGGGAGCACGTGCTGTTCATGCACGACGAGGTGGAAGCGGAGCCGGGCATTCTGACCCGGTTCTGCCGCACCGAGGGCGAGGCGCCGCAGCCGCCCACCAGCGAGTGTGTGCGCCCCACGAAGGCCCAGCTCAGGCTGCTGACCAAGGGCACGCTGCCCGCCCTCGGCGGCGGTGACGCGGACGCCCTGGTGAATGGCGAGGTGCCGGAGAAGCTCGAGTGGTTCGCCTTCAACTACCGCTCCGAGCTCGGGGCCAACCGCGAGGAGGTGGGGTGTGCGGCAGCGCGGCGCGCCGCTCAGGGATTCGCCGCCGAAGCCTGCGTCGGCGAGGAGACGGCACTCTCCTCGTGGGTGTACGGCGATCCGGGCGGCGGGGATTCGGTGATCGCGAACTACCGCGGTGAGCCGACCCAGGTCCGTCTGCTGCACCCCGCGGAGTCCGAGACGCATACCTTCCACTGGCACGTCAACCGCTGGATGTTCGACCCGGCGGACGAGGGGGGCATGGACGAGATCAGCAAGCCCACCCATGTGACGTCGACGACCAACCCCCTCGACGTGCAGTCGGTCTCCCCAGGCAGTCATTACGGCCTGGTCCTTCAGGGGGGTGCGGGGTCGGCGGGTGCCGGCAAACCGGCGACCTTCGGTGACGTCATCTTCCACTGCCACCTCTATCCGCACTTCTTCGCCGGCATGTGGGGCCTCAACCGCACGATGGACAAGCTTGAGGACGGGACGCGGAAGAACCCGGACGGGACGCCCGTGCCGGCGCTGGAGCCGCTGGAGGACCACGACTATCGGCCGGACGTCCCCGGCATCAACCCACCACCCTCGCCCAGGACGGCCACTCCGGGCTTTCCGTTCTTCATCCCGGGGACGTTCGGTTTCAAGGCGCCGAAGCCGCCGCTCGGGGTCTCCAGCCGAGCGGCAGGCGGCGTCTTCCCGCCGACCGCACTGGAGAAGGCGGCGGCCGACCCGGGCGCACGAGTGCCCGGAGGCTTCTTCCAGGACCCGTGCCCGGTCGGCAGCCCCACCAAGACGTACAAGGTCGCGGCCATCCAGATCCGGCAGGAGTACAACCCGAAGCTGAAGTGGAACAATCCACAGGCGCGGGTCTACGTTCTGCAGTCCGACAAACAGGCGGTGCGAAACGGCCGTAAACCGGAACCGTTCGCGCCCATCCTGAACGTCGGCGACTGCGTGGTCTACAAACTGACCAACGAGTTGCCTCGTAAGTTCGGCGGCACCGTCTTCGACCGCCTGCAGGTGACCAACGAGGTCGGCATCCACCAGCACATGGTCTACTTCGACGTGCTGACGTCCGATGGAGCCGCCAACGGCTGGAACTACGACCAGGGCGCCGACATCGGCCAGACGATCACCTATCGCGATTTCGTTCATGAGAACACCACGGCGAACTCGTTCCACGACCACTTCTTCCCGAACGTCCATCAGAAGAACGGGATGTTCGGCGGCGCCACCATCCACCCGGCCGGGTGCGTGCCGGTGCTGCCGAAGAAGAGCAGCTCGGCAACCTGGCGGCGGGCGCCGATCGGGACCGTCTTCGACCTGCACTGCGAGCCGACGGTCGACCACAACGGTCAGCGCACCGACGGCCGGGACTATCGCAACTTCTCGCTCTTCGTCGAGGACCATGTGCCGCTGTTCCAGCCGAACGACCCCAGGAAGCGCACCGACGACAAGTTCGCCACCAAGTTCGGGGTGCCGATCTTCCCGGCCAAGTTCCCGTCGAGCAACGACGACCAGGGCGGCATGGGGATCAACTACCGGCTGGAGCCGTTCGAGGCCCGCAGGAACGCCGACCCGTCGAAGCTGTTCAACTCGGCGGTCCATGGGGATCCGTTCACCCCGCTCCTCAAGGCGTACCGGGGTGATCCGGTGAAGTTCCGGCTCTTCCAGCTCTCGCAGGAGGAGTCACACGGATTCAACCTCGATCAGTTCCGGTGGAAGTTCGAGCCACGAGATCCCGGATCGAACGTCGTCGGGGCGCAGCACATAGGCATGCTCGAATACTTCGACGTGTCTCTCGCGTCGGACGATCCGGTGCCGGTCGCACCGGAGACGAAGAAGGTCGACTACCAGTACAACTACGCCGGTGCCGATGACTGGTTCCTCGGGGCCTGGGGGCTGCTACGGCTCTTCCCCTGTGTCGATACGTCACCCGGAAAGACGCGGATCCCCATGCTGCCGGACTTCCCGCGCCGCGCCTGCGCGGGTGGGGTGAACGACAGGTACGCCGAGCCTGCCGCGCAGTCGCTCACGAGTCAGCGCGGCCGGACGAGCGTCCCGCCCTTCTGCGCGACCGGCGAGAACCGAACCTTCGACATCATCGCCATGAACAAGGACATCACTTACAACAAATTCGGCGACCATGATCCGAACGGCTTGATGTACGCGCTGGCCGCCGATGAGCACGCGCTGCGGACCGGTGGCAAACAGCCGGAGCCCCTGGTGATCCGGGTGAACTCGGGTGACTGCGTGACGGTCAACTTCACCAACAAGCTCGATCCGAAGAAGATGAAGCCGCACTGCCACGAAGCGCTGGAACCGGGGCAACTCGGGTTCAAGGAGAACGAAGTGCGCTTCCCGCAGTGCATCGACCGGCCACCCAAACACGAGAACAACGTCCCGGGCTTCGAGCCCTTCCCGGTGAGCGCGAAGGCGTCGATCAGCGCGCAACTCATCCCGGGGGCGCCACCCGAGGCGGTGGCGCCCGGACACAGCACGCGGTACCACTGGCAGGTGCCCACGGACCTGACGGGCATGGCGCTGCTGCGGGATCACGCCGACGTGCAGAACCACCTGCATCACGGTTTGTACGGGGCGCTGATCATCGAGAAGCCCGGCTCGGAGTACCTGAACCCGGTGACCGGCCGGCCGCTGGCCAGTGGCACCGCGGCGGTGATCATCCATCCGATGGAGCAGGACTTCCGGGAGAACGTCATCTTGATGAACAGCGACCTGTCGCTGTTCTACAAGGACAGGAACGGCAATCCGAAGGACGACCACTTCGTGCCGGACAACTTCGACCTGGTGCTCACGCCGAGCCGGCAGGCCGACGACCCGGAGGACATGGGGGAGTACTCCGTCAACTACACCAACGAACCCTGGTCACACCGGTTCGCCCAGAACCAGAACATCACTGACATCTTCAGCTCCGCCGTGCACGGTGACCCGTCGACGCCGGTGTTCCAGGCGTACACCGGCGACAAGACGGTCTTCCGGGTCGGGCAGGCCGTGGGCGACCCACGCTCCACGAGCTTCGCCCTGCACGGCCACACCTGGCGCCGTTCACCCGATGACCCGCAGTCCCAGATCGCGGCGACCCAGGGTCAGTTCAACCCGGGGACCGTCTTCAACATCGTGCCGGGCGTGGTCCACGACTTCGTCGCGGACCCGAGGTCGGGCGGTGGGGCCGGCGGGTTCCGCGCCGCGCCGGGGGACTACCTCTACCACTCCAACACCCTGCCCCGTCATCTCCCCGGTGGACAGTGGGGGTTGTTCCGGGTGCACTTCGGCCTGCGGCCGGACCTGATCCCGCTGCGCGATGACGCGGTGCGCAGACCGGGCCCCAGGCCCGCCGACGCGCCGGACCCGCACGGGTGGCTGCCCGACGCGGCGGATCAGGGTAGCCAGCGAAGGAGGTCGCGATGAGCCTGAAGAGCAGGGTCAAGGGGTCGGACGAGACGCTCGGCAAGCCCGTACCGGCACGCCGGCAGGCCAGGCCCGACCGGCGCCGTCCGGCGACATCCACCGGGCTGAGCCCACTCGGCCAGGGCCTGGTGCTCGGGGTCTGCGTCGGCATGACGTTGGCCCTGGGCATCGGGGTGATCGGCTTCCTCGTCACCCGGCCGACGGCCGCGGGCCCGGCGGTCGCCGGGCAACCGGTGGCGGACCAGGGATCCGCGGGGGCGACGAAGGGCGAGCGGTCGCCTGCGGCGTCGATCGACGTGACCGCCACGCACCTCGGTGACCTGCAGGTACGGATCGTGGCCCGGGTGAGCGCGCCCGGCTCCTACGATCCGATCACCAAGGCGCAGGTCGTCGCCTGGACGGACATGGTCGCCATGCCGATGGCCCATCGGCAAGGGCCCATCACCATGACCGAGGTGCCCGGGCGACCCGGCACTTATCAGGCGTTCACCAAGGTCGCGATGGTCGGGGAGTACAACCTCACCGTCGAGACGCTGCAGCCGATGCCGTCCAGGGCCGACAGGCGGCTCGACGTCGGGGAGGTGGCGAAGGGCTGAGGCCCGCGCCGGAAAGGGCGCCGTGGCCGACCGGCCACGGCGCCCTTTCGCGGTGTCAGCGCAAGGTGACGGCGACGACTCGCCAAGGGGCGCTGCGGCGGTCGCGCTGCAGGGCGACGAACCCGGTCATGGTGAGTGGCCGGCCACGCCAGCCGTCGGCGCCGATCGGGGTGACGGTGAGCCGCCACTGCCGGTCGGCGTGGGTCGCGGTATCGGGCTGACGCTGGTCACGGCCGGCGATGAGGGAGGGTTCGGTACGCGCGCGGTGCGCGGCCCAACCGGTCCAGGCGGCGTCCGTACCGACCTGTGAGCCGGCCCGCAGGTCCGCCAGATAGGCCGGGCTCAGCCAGCCCGCGGCGCGCAGGACAGCGTCGCGTTGATCGCGGTCGGTGGTGGTGTCGATACGCCACATCGTGGTCAGGACGGCGGCGCTGACGGCGTCGGCATCGCGCTGGTCGATCTTCCCGGGGGCGGGAGCACGGGAGGGAGCAGGAGCGGAGGCAGGAGCAGGAGCGGAGGCAGGCGGAGAGGCAGAGGTAGGGGAAGGGGCCGGGGAAGCGGTGGTGGGCGTGACCGAGGGCTGCCAGGAGGTCACGTCGGGTGCGGGGGCGGATGCGACCGGCTCGGGATCGGCCGCGACGCATCCGGTGAGTGCGAGGGCAGCGGCAGTGACGACGGCCTGGGCGGCGGTGCGGGCACGCGGGTTCATGCGTACCTCCGGATGGTCCAGTCGGCAGAGGTGAAGGCGTCCAGCGGGGCGATGCGGACGACGTCGCCGGCGTGCGGGGCATGGATGACCTGACCACCGCCGACGTAGATGACGATGTGGCTGATGCCCCGGCCGTTGCGGTGGTCGATGCCGATGACGTCGCCGGGCAGCAACTGGTCGCGGGGGATCGGGGTGCCGTACTCGGTCGCCTGGACGGCGGCCAGGTGGGGGAGTTGGACCCGGCCGCCGGAAGCGGCCCAGACGGCATGAAGGACCAGGCCGCTGCAGTCGAAGCCGACGATGCCGGCGGCTCTGCCGATGCCCGGGGTGGGGCCGTTGGGGCCGCCCCCGCCCCAGGCGTAGGGGGTGCCCAGCCAGCGCTGCGCGGCGGTCACCACGACGCCGCCGAACCGGGTGGCGCCGATCTCGGCGAGTGAGGTGTCGGTGAAGTGCGCGACGCGGGCGAGGACACGGCGGACGTAGTCCTGCGTTTCCGGATATTGCGGGATGCCCTGGTGGCGCAGGACCGCTTCCGGGCCGGCGTTGTAGGCGGCGAGCATGTGGGCGGTCGAGTCCC
Source organism: Nonomuraea glycinis (assembly GCF_035920485.1). Classification (GTDB taxonomy): domain Bacteria; phylum Actinomycetota; class Actinomycetes; order Streptosporangiales; family Streptosporangiaceae; genus Nonomuraea; species Nonomuraea glycinis. The sequence goes on along the minus strand of NZ_CP109166.1, from coordinate 1,546,405 downwards.
CGGGCACCCGGGCGGTGGTGCGGGCCAGGGTGCAGTCGTACCGCGCCATGGCCATGATCGCGTCCTCGGGGTCATCGGGGCTGGCCACGCCGTCGCCGTCGGCGTCCCGGCCGTAGCTCGCCCAGGTGGCGGGCATGAACTGGGCCATGCCCCGCGCCCCCACACTGGACCGGGCCGTGGGCCGCCAGTCGCTCTCGGCCTCCAGTTGAGCGGCGATGAGCGGCGGGCTGACCTTCGGGCACAGCCGGCCGGCCCGGCTGATCCACGCCCGGTAGGCGGCGGGGACGCTGCCGGGACGCAGCGAGACCGCCGGGCCCGATCCCGGCGAGCCATCGCCCAGAACCACCACCAAGCCGAGCAGAAGGGCCAGGAATGCGGCCGTCGCCGTAATGGCGATTTTTCCACCGTTATTCATCGCGAACGCGCCTTAACATCCCTTTTCTTCTGGAACTGTCTTTTCACTACGCCGGGAGTCGCCGGCGCTGATCCGCCGCTTTCGGCCACAGGCGAAGCCGCATCGAGAATGGTGTCGCTAGCGGCCACGCATGTTCCCGTGCAGTAAGGTTTTACCTGGTCAGCGGCTCGCGCAACAGATTATTCAGCCAGTCGACCGCTCGGGCGCGCCAGTTTCGGAAAAACATAAGGCAGGCTTGGTCATTTTCTTTAACCGGTCTGATCACACCGGAGGACCTTCGTGACGCATCTACTGTCTGATCCGTTTCTGCTCGCCGGCGTCGCGACGATGGTGCCGGACCCGGGCATGGGGACACCGCCACCCGGATCGGAGAAGCTGCTGACGGCGCTGGGCTGGGCGGCGTGGATCGTGACCGGGGTGTGCGTGGCCGGGGTGATGGGGGTGGCCGCCCGGATGGCCCTGGTGCACCACCGTGGCGAGGGCGGCCGGCACGCGGTCGGGCTGGCGTGGGTGATGGCCGCCTGCGTGCTCCTCGGGTCGGCCTCCAGCCTGGTGGGCGCCCTGCTGCCATGATGCTGACCAGCCGACGCCCCGCGGCGTCCGATCCCGCCACCCCGGCGTCCTCGCGCGGCGCGGCGCTCTGGGCCGCCGTCGTGCTCGTGGCCCTGCCGGCGGCCCTGGCCGTGGTCGTGTTCGTGCTGCCCGGCCGCGACTCGACCCCCGGCCGATCACTGCCTCCCGCTCCGGCCCGCCCGACCGGGCCGCCGGCGGCGTCGGCCGAGTCGGCCGGGTCGGCCGGGTCGGCGGCATCCGCCCCGGCGGACGCCCCGCCGTCCGCACCGCCTGCCCCAGGCCCGGACCAGTGCCCGGCCACCCCCAGGGCGCTCACCCGAGCGCTGCCCGCGCGGCCGCCCGCGGGCGTGACGTGGACGCTGTTCCACGGCGTCGCACAACCCACCTCGCCCGAGCACGGTCCGCACCGCAGACAGGCGGACGTGGACCGCTGCTTCGCCCACACGCCGACCGGCGCGCTGATCGCCGCCTGGCAGATCGCCACGAGGTTCGTCCTGGCCGACGACTGGCGGCGCGTCGTCGAACTCCAGGTGATGCCCGGCCCCGGCCGGGACGCCTACGTCGCTCAGCGGGCCCGGATACGCGCCGGCGCCGGCCGGGACGCCGGCGGCTACGGGCAACTGGCCGCGTTCGGATTCGCCTCCTACACCCCTCAGGTGGCCACGGTGCAACTGGTCTCCCGGTTCGCGGCCACGGGGCAGTTGCAGGTCAACACCGTCACCGTGGTGTGGAGCGGCGACGACTGGCGGCTCCTGCTGCAGCCGGGCGGCTCGATCAGCCCGAGCCTGCAGGCGGTGAGCTCGCTGACCGGGTTCGTCCCCTGGGCCGGGGTGTGATCGCGGTGAGATCCATGACGGCCGCCCTGCCGGCGCTCACCCCGGGCCCGTCCAGGCCGGGCCTGTGCGACCTGCCGGGCACCGACGCGATCTGCGCGGGAATCGGCAACGTCACCGCCGGTGACACCGGCGTGATCAGCGAGCTCGCCGCGGCGCTGCAGGAGGCGCAGATCAAGGTCCTGGCCATGATGGCCGGCTTCTGGACGACGACACCGACACCGACCCTGTCCGACAGCGTCGGCCCCGTGGCCTGGCTGCAGGAGCGTACGCACTGGTATGTCGCGCTGCTGGCCGTGCTGGGGCTGATTCTCGCCGCGGGCCGGCTGGCACTGCGGCGGCGGGCCGAGCCCGCGATGCAGGCCGCCGCCGGGCTGGTGACCCTGACGGTGGTCACCGGCTGCGGGGCGGCGGTGATGTCGCTGCTGGTCCAGACCGGGGACGCCTACTCCACCTGGATCATCACTCAGGCGCTCGGCTATGACGACTTCGCCGGCGCCATCACCCGGCTGGCCAGCTTCGAGAGCCTGACGCTGCCCCCCGGCCTGATGATCATCCTGGCGTTCGTCTCGATCGTCTCCTGCGTCCTGCAGATCATGCTGATGCTGGCGCGCGTCGCCCTGCTCGGGCTGCTGACCGGGATGTTGCCGATGGCGGCGGCGCTGAGCGGCAGCCAGGCCGGGCGCGTGTGGTTCACCCGGATCACGGTCTGGGGGCTCGCCTTCGCTCTGTACAAGCCCGCCGCCGCGACGGTCTACAGCTACGCGTTCCTGATGATGGGCACCGCGTCCGCCGAGCTGGCACAGCTGTCCGGCCTCGTGATGATCGCCCTGGCGATCATCACGTTGCCCGCGCTGCTGCGGCTGCTGGCCCCGGCGGTCGGCGCGGTCCACTCCGGCGGCGCTGCCGCCGCCATGCCCTGTACGGGCGTCGCGACCGGCGCCCGTGCCCTGCCCATGCTCAGCAGGAACGGCCCCACCTCCTCCAGCGCGGACGCGGGCAGGGCGGGCAGCCCCGCCGGGCCGCGCGGCGCGTGCACCGCGGGCCCGCCGACGACCCCGAGGGCGGCCGTGGCCACCGAGGCGGGCGCGCCCCGCCGTCGCGTCGCCGACAACACCCAGCCACCCGCACAAGGAGGAGGACCGGATGGCGATCACTGACTCCGAGCGCACGTACGGCAACTGGCGCCGCCCCACCAGTCCCGGCATCGGCGCGCTGGGCCTGATGGGCACCCTGCTGCTCCTGGGGGGCCTGGTCGCCTGCGTGATCACCATGATGGTCTCGCTGTGGGCCGCGCTCATCCTTGCGGCGGTCATCGCTTGCGTGCTGGGGCCGATGCTGCTGGTGCGCGATCGGCATGGCCGTACCGGCCTGCAGATCGCGACCGCCCGCCTGGCCTGGCTGAGCGGCCGTGGCCGGCGCCTGTACCGGTCCGGGCCGCTCGGTTCCACCCACGCCGGCGCCTTCCAGTTGCCCGGCCTGGCGGCCTGCTCGCAGGTCGTGGACGCCACCGACTCCTGCGACCGCGACTTCGGCCTGATCGTGGTGCCGACGACCGGTCACTACACCGCGGTGTTCGAGGCCGCCGCGGACGGGGCCGCGCTGGTCGATGGCGACCAGATCGACACCTGGGTGGCGCACTGGGGCCAATGGCTGGCCGGCCTCGCCTACGAACCGTCCCTCGTGGCGGTCGCCATCACCGTCGAGACCGCGCCCGACCTCGGCACCCGGCTGCGGCGTGAGGTCGCGGACAACCTCTCGCCCGACGCGCCGGACCTGGCGGTGGCCGTCCTGAACGACGTCGTCCGCACTTACCCCGCCGGATCGGCGCAGGTCCGCACCCGGATCGCCGTCACCTACGCCGCCGCCCCGCGCGGTTCCGGCCGCCGGCGCACCACCGACGCCATGATCGGCGAGATCGCCACCCGCCTGCCCGGCCTGACCGCCGGGCTCAGCATGACCGGCGCCGGCGCCGTCCGGCCTCTGACCAGCGCGGACATCGCCGAGACGATCCGGATCGCCTACGACCCGGCCAGTCACGAACCGCTGGACGCGGCCCGCTCGGGCGGTGCGCCGCTCCTCCAGTCCTGGGACCAGATCGGCCCGGCCGCCGCCCAGGAGGCCTGGGACCACTACCGGCACGACTCCGGGATCTCCGTCACCTGGGGGATGAGCGAAGCCCCCAGGGGCGAGGTCCTCTCCCCGGTGCTCACCGACCTGCTCGCACCGCACCGCGACATCGTCCGCAAGCGCGTCTGCCTGCTGTACCGGCCGTACGATCCGGCCGGCGCCGCCCGGCTGGTCGAGCGCGACCGCAAGGACGCCCGCTTCCGGCTCGGCGGCGCCAACGCCGCCGCCCGCGACACCGTCGCGGTGGCCGCCGCCGACCAGAGCGCCCGCGAGGAGGCCAAGGGGGCGGGCCTGGTGCGCTTCGCCATGCTCGTCACCGTCACCGTCCCACAGCCGGAGGACCTGCCCGCGGCCGCCGCCGCGATCGACATCCTCGCTCCGTCGGCGCGGATCCGGCTGCGCCGCATGTACGGCGCCCAAGCCGCCGCCTTCGCCGCCGCGTTGCCCATCGGCCTGGTCCTGCCCGACCACCTGCAGATCCCCGCGTTCGTCCGGGAGGCGATCTGACGCCGTCCGGCTCGGCGGGCAGGGTTCCAGCGCAACTTCTTGAGGTCTGCTCGCGGAGGAGACCTCGGTCGGGAGAGAACGATCATGCCAGGTACGAGTCGCATCCCCTCGGCCTCCGTCCGGCGGCCCGGCGCACGCGGGTACGGCGGGCGCGGCGGCGGCCGGGTGCCCTACGTGGAGGCGCCGCCGGAATGGCGTGGCACCACCGTCCAGGTGTGCGGGTTGTGGCCGTTCGGGGTCGGATCCGGCACCCCGACGATCGGCGTGCCACTCGGGCGGGAGCTGACCGGCGGCGCGACCTTGTGCTGCGACCCGATCTCCTGGTTCGCCCGCGCCGGGCTGGTCCACAACCCGTCCGAGCTCGTGCTCGGCAAGCCCGGGCTGGGCAAGTCCACCCTGGTGCGCCGCCAGGTCGTCGGCCTGGCCGGCTACGGCGTGATCCCGCTGGTCCTCGGCGACCTCAAGCCCGACTACGCCGATCTGATCGCCGCCATGGGCGGGCAGATCATCAAGCTCGGCCGCGGACTCGGCGCACTCAACGTGCTGGATCCCGGTGAGATCGGCGCCGCCGCGGCCCGGCTGTCCGGCCTGGATCGCGAGCGGCTGCTGGCCGACGCGCACGGTCGCCGCCTCAACGCGGTCGCCGCCCTGATCACTGTCGTGCGCGGTGGCCCCGTGGCCGACACCGAACGCACCGTGCTGTCGGCGGCGCTGCGGGTGCTGGACGAGCGCCACCACGGCGTGCCGATCCTGCCGGACCTGATCGACGTCATCGACGTCGGCCCCGACCCGGTGCGCGCGGTCACCCTGGCCCGCGGCAGCGACGAACGTTACCGGCGGGTGGTCGACCCCCTGCACGCCTCCCTCCTCGGGCTGCTGGACGGGCCGCTCGGCGATGTCTTCGCCCGGCCCACCACCACCCCGATCCGGTTGGACACCCCGGCCGGATCCTGCATCGACATCTCCAGCATCGACGAAGCCGACCAGGAGCTGCAGGCGGCGGTGCTGCTGGCCTGCTGGTCGGAGGGGTTCGGCGCGATCGAGGCCGCGCACGCCCTGGCCGACGCCCACCTGGCGCCACAACGACGCTTCTGGGTGGTGCTGGACGAGTTGTGGCGGGTGCTGCGGGCCGGGCGCGGCCTGGTCGACCGGGTCGACGCGCTCACCCGCCTGAACAGGCAGCGAGGCGTGGGCCAGGCGATGATCACTCACACCATGAGCGATCTGCTCGCCCTGACGGACGAGGCCGACCGGGTGAAGGCGCGAGGGTTCGCCGAACGGGCCGGCATGATCATCTGTGGTGGGCTGCCCAAGGCCGAGATGGCCTCACTCACCCAGGTCGTACGGATGTCCGCCCGCGAGCAGCGCATGATCGTGGACTGGTCCACCCCACCCAGCTGGGACAGCGCCCGCGACCACGACGGCGAGCCCCCGGGGCGGGGCAAGTTCCTGGTCAAGGTCGGCGGCAGACCCGGCATTCCGGTCCACATCGACCTCACGCCCGCCGAGCTCGCGGTCAACGACACCAACAAACGCTGGACTTTCTCCACCGCCCACTAGGAGCCGCACCACGCGATCTCCGCCGGCCGCGAGGATCGGTTCTCATGGAGTTCTCAGGCGGATTTTGTAGCACTTTCAACTGAAATTTATGACGATGGGGCAATGGAGCGCGCGCCGCAGGCGGCCGACGCGGCCGAGGCTCAGGGAGCCGTGGCCGGGAGGGCTCGGTGGTTCGTCGCCGGGGGCGGTGCCCTTGTCGTCGTGGCGCTGCTGGCGTACTGGCTGGGAAGCAGCGGCGGGAGCGGCGAGGAGGCCGCGTCCAGGCCGAGTGCGACGCCGACGCCCAGTGCGACGCTCACGGTGCCCGACGTCTTCAGGAGGGTCGGGCCGTCGGTGGTGGTCATCCAGGCCGGGAAGTCGCTCGGCACCGGGGTGATCGCGGCCGACGACGGGACGATTCTGACGGCGTACCACGTCGTGAAAGGCGCGAAGGACGTCAAGCTGACGTTCGCCGACGGCACCAAGGCGAAGGCCGACGTCGTGTCGACGAACCCCAAGCGCGACATCGCGGCGCTCAAGCCCGCCAAGCTGCCGGAGATCGTCGTCCCGGCGACGCTCGGCGGCGGCGCGGCCGTCGGCGCGCCCGTCGTGGCGATCGGCAATCCGCTCGGCTTGGCCTACAGCGTCTCCACCGGCGTCGTGTCGGGCCTGAACCGGAGCGCCATGGACGGCGACCTCAGCGGGCTCATCCAGTTCGACGCCTCCGTCAACCCGGGCAGCTCCGGCGGTCCGCTTCTGGACGCTCGCGGCCTGGTCATCGGGATCGTCGTCTCGATCGCCGATCCGGGAGGCGATGAGGCGTTCGCCGGCATCGCGTTCGCGGTGCCGATCGGCGTGGCCCTGGGCACCGAAGGCGACGGCCCGCCGGGCGACGGGCCGCAGATCTGATGGAAAAGGACCTCCATGACCAAGTCCCCTGAGTCGGCCCATCCGCTCGAACAGGTGCTGTTCGAGGTCAAACGCACGATCGTCGGGCAGGACGTCCTGCTGGAGCGCATGGCCGTCGCGCTGATCGCCGACGGCCACCTGCTCGTCGAGGGGGTGCCGGGCCTGGCCAAGACGCTGGCGGTGCGGTCGCTGGCCGCCGCGATCGCCGGGAGTTTCCAGCGCGTCCAGTTCACCCCTGACCTGGTGCCCGCCGACCTCGTGGGCACACGGGTCTACCACCAGCACTCCGGCGAGTTCCGTACCGAGCTCGGCCCGGTGTTCGCGAACCTGCTGCTGGCCGACGAGATCAACCGCGCCCCCGCCAAGGTGCAGAGCGCCCTGCTGGAGGTGATGCAGGAGCATCAGGTGACGATCGGCCGTGAGACGTTCCGGGTGCCCGAGCCGTTCCTGGTCATGGCGACGGAGAACCCGATCGAGTCGGAGGGCACCTACCCGCTGCCCGAGGCGCAGGTCGACCGTTTCATGATGAAGGTGGTCGTCGACTATCCGACGCGGGCCGAGGAGCAGGCGATCGTCGACCGGGCGCTGCGCCCGCCGGAGCCGCCGCAGCCGATGGTGACGGCCGAGGAGCTGATCGCGATGCGCGCCCGCGCTCAGGAGGTGTACGTCGATCCGGCGATCGTCGACTACGCGGTACGCCTGGTCGGCGTGACGCGTTCGCCCGCGACGGCCGGGCTCGGCGAGCTGGAACCGTACGTCACCTATGGGGCGAGCCCGCGGGCGTCCATCGCGCTCGTCACGGGCGGCCGGGCGCTGGCGTTCCTGCGCGGCCGCGACTACGTCCTGCCGCACGACCTGTCCGAGCTCGCGCTCGACGTGCTGCGCCACCGCCTCGTGCTGTCGTACGAGGCCCTCGCGGACGACGTCGACGCCGACACGATCATCACCAGGGTGCTCGGGGCCGTCCGGGCGCCCGACGTCGTCCTGCAGAACCGCTGAGCCATGGCCACCGCCGCCGAGAAGCTCCTGCTCCGCCTGGAGTGGAAGGTCGTCCGCAGGCTCGACGGCCGGCTCCAGGGCATGCACCGCACCGCGCACCGCGGCTCCGGGATCGACTTCACCGGGTTGCGCGCCTACAGCGACGGCGACGACGCCCGGCACATCGACTGGAACGTGACCGCCCGGCTGGACGAGCCGCACCTGCGCGTGTTCACCGAGGACCGCGAGCTGACGGTGTGGCTCGTGCTCGACCGGTCGGCGTCGATGGCGGCCGGGCGGCCGGGTCGCGGCAAGCACGACGTGCTCGCCGAGCTCGCGCTCGTCCTGGCCCGGCTGTTCGGCCGGGGCGGCAACCGCGTCGGCGCCCTGCTGTTCGACACCGGGAAGCCGCGCGTCGTGCCGCCCGGCACCTCTCGGCGGCACGCGCTGCGGATCGGCGCCGAGCTGGCGCGCACCACTGGGGTGCGGGGCGGCGGCGTCACCACCGACCTGGCGGAGATGCTCGACGCGGCCGGCCGGCTCGCGCGCCGCCGCGCCCTCGTCGTCGTGCTGTCGGACTTCATCGGCGACGGCGACTGGGAACGCTCGCTGCAGCGCCTGGCCCGGCGGCACGAGGTGGTCGCCCTGCGGATCGTGGACACCGCCGACGACGTGCTGCCCGAAGCCGGGCTGATCGTGGTCGAGGACGCCGAGACTGGCGAGCAACTCGTCGTCGACTCCGCCGACCCGCTGTTACGGGTACGCTTCCGCGCCGCCGTCGACGCCCGCGACGCCCGGCTCGCGGCGGGCATGCGCCGGGCCGGGGTGCCCGTCCACCGCGTCGACACCGACCGCGACCTGGCCGAGGCGCTCGTCGAGGTCGTCGCCCGAACCCGGGACCGATCCTCATGACCGCCCTTGTCGAGGCCGACCAGGGGGCCCCATGACCACCCTGCCGAGGTCGATCGGGGAGGCCTCATGACCCTGTCCTCCCCGCTGCTGCTGGCCGTCGGGCTGCTGGTCACGGTGGCGCTCGCCTGGGCGGCCGTCGTCTCGGCGCGCCGCCGGACGGCCGCGCTGGCCGCGGCCGGGGTCGCCGTGCCGGGCGGCGGCCGGGCCTACCTCGGCATCGGCCTGACGATCGCCGGCGTCGGGGTGCTCTCGGTCGCCACCGCCGGCCCGGCGGCCATGGTGCCGGTCCCGCGGACCGCGGGCACCGTCATCCTCGCCCTCGACGTGTCCAACAGCATGGGCGCCGACGACGTCGCGCCCACCCGGCTGGCGGGCGCGCAGCGGGCGGCCCGCGCGTTCGTGGCGGCGCAGCCCGACAGCGTCGACATCGGCGTCGTCGCGTTCGAACGGGGCGCGCTCACCACGGCCCGGCCCGACGCCGACCATTCCGTGGCGCTCAAGGCCATCGACCGGCTGAAGCTCACCGGCGGCACCTCACTCGGCACGGCCATCACGGCCTCGCTGTCGGCGATCACCGGCAAGCAGGTGGCCATCGGCCGCGACGGAACCGCGCCCGACATCGGCTACTGGCCGTCGGCGACGATCGTGATGTTCTCCGACGGCCAGAACCAGGGCCCGGACGTCGAACAGGCCGCCGCCGTGGCCCAGCGGGCTAACGTGCACATCCACACCGTCGGGGTCGGCACCACGGCCGGGGCGACGGTGAAGGTCGACGGCTACCACCTGCAGACCTCGCTCGACGAGAGCACCCTCACCGCGATCGCGCAGACCACCGGCGGCGCCTACCACCCCGCCTCCGACACCGCACGGCTCGACGGGATCGCCGACACGATCGAGTTGCGGCTCACCGTCTCCGACGAGCCGCTGCCCCTCGCCGGCGGGCTGATCGGCCTCGCCCTCGCGCTGCTCACCGCAGGAGCCGCGCGCACCGTGCTCCGGTCTGGACGGGTGATCTGAATGACGTTCTCATGGCCGTGGGCGCTGCTGTCCCTCCTGATCATCCCGCTCATCTTCGCCATCCGCGCGTGGGCACGCCGCCGCCGCCGGCGAGCCGCCGTCCGCGTCACCTCGATCGCGCTCGTACGCACCGCCCTGCCCGGCCGTACGCGCTGGACGCGGAAGATCCCCGCGGCCCTGTTCATCGCCGGACTGGCGCTGCTCGCGGTCGGCGCGGCGCGTCCGCAGGCGTCGGTGCCGGTGCCGCAGACGTCGGCGACGATCCTGCTCGCGCTCGACACCTCCGGCTCCATGTGCTCCACGGACGTCGACCCCAACCGCATCACCGCCGCGAGGAAGGCCGCCGCGGAGTTCATCGAGTCGCAGCGGGGCGGGCCGCGCATCGGCCTGGTCACCTTCGCGGGCAGCGCGGGCCTGCTCGTCCCGCCCACCGACGACACCGACTCACTGATCGAGGCGCTGGACGGCCTCGGCGTGGCCCGCGGCACCGCGATCGGGCAGGCCGTGCTCACCTCGATCGACGCGATCGCGGAGGTCGACCCGTCGGTCGCCGCCACAGGGGCGGACCCCAGCGGCGGCGAAGGCTACGCCGCCGCCGCGATCGTCGTGCTCACCGACGGCGCCAACACCCAGGGCACCGATCCGCAGACCGCCGCCAAGGAGGCGGCCCTGCGCCGCGTCCGCGTCTTCACCATCGGCTTCGGCACCAGGACCCCGGCCCCCATGGTCTGCGAAAACTCCCAGTTCGACGGCGGCTGGGGCGGCGGCTTCGGCGGGCGCGGCGGATTCGACAGCGGCCGCAACATCCGCCTGATCGACGAGCCCGCGCTCAAGCAGATCGCCCAGACCACCGGCGGCGCCTACCACCGCGCGGAGAACGCCGACCAGCTCGAACGCGCCCTCGACTCCCTCCCCGGCACCTTCACCGTCATCCAGCAACGCGTCGACACGGCCGCCGCCTTCGCCGCCGGTGGCGCCGTCCTCATCGCCACGGCCCTGTCCCTCTCCCTCTGGTGGAACCGCCCCCGCACCCCGAGCAAGCTCAACTAGTGACGCGAAGGGCCCACTCGACCGAATCGGGAGCCTGGATCTGTACCGTCAGAGTTTTCCTCGCACCGAGATCGAGGCGGTTCATGATCGGACTGATCACGTCGTCGAGACAGGTGAAGGGCATGGTGACGTCCGGCTCCAGAATGATCTCTGCCTGGCCCTGACCTCGGCACCGGAACAGGACCCACAGTTCCTTCTTGCCGGGTGGGATCTCCCCGACGACCATGGAGCCGGTCCTCGGTCCTGCCTTGAGGATGCTTTTCGTGCCGGCTTCCATGCCCGGCACACGGAGCCGCTGAGGTTCGGGCGCCGGCGCGGCCGTCGTGGTTTCGGCCGGAGCGGCCGACGAGGTAGCGCCTCGGGGCTCCGCCACCGGAACGGCTGGAGGCGCGGCGGTGCAGGCCACCGTTATGGATGCGAGGCCGCAGAAGACCAGGAGAGGCGCTACCCGTCGGATCGACATTTTCGAATCACCTTTACTTGATGTACCAGCCGGCGCGCCATGGGGTCCACGCGGTCACTTTCTTCTTCTTCTGGCCGCAGACGTGGTAGTCGCCTTTGGTCTTCTTGCGCCAGACGCCATACGTGGCGGTGGTCGTCTTCCGCGCCGGTGTGCGGACGGTGATGCTGTTGCCCAACGAGGCCGTCAGGCTGGCGGACAGGTTGACGCCCGTGGCCACTTCGGCACCCGCGACGAGTCGGTCCACCTTCAGGCTGCCGGAGACGTTCCAGGCGATCGAGACGGTTCCGGAGACGGTGGCGGTGAAGGTGGATGTGGCGGCGTGCGAAGTTCCGTTGTGATTGGACTGCGTCGGGCCTACCGCTTTGTGGCTGTTGCTGAACGAGGTGACCGTGTAGGTGATGTTTCCCCTTTGGCAGGGCATCATCAGCATGGGAGTGGAGCCTTTGGCGCGGGCGTTGACTGATAGTCACGCACGCATGAATGGTAAGCAACCCTCTTGCGCGGCGCCGTATCGTGTGCTGTATCTTTCGCAGGCTTGTATTTCGGCGACTTCCGCCAGCTCAGCGGCCCGATCAACAGGCGTTTGCAGGTTTATCAACCGCTGCTCTCGCAGGGTTATGGGCGCCATTTACCGGTCGGCTATAACAAAAACTCACACCATTGCCGGAAATAATAGGAAACATCCGGTTTCCGGCGCTGCAGACCCTGGGTCGGTCAGGGCGGCGACGGGCAAGGGAGATCGGCATCGGCTACGGGCCGCCGGGCGCTGTCCTCATCGCCACGGCCCTGTCCCTCTCCCTCTGGTGGAACCGCCCCCGGCCCCCGACCCGCTGACGGACGACCCCGTCACACGACGCCGGAGCGCCGAAGCTTCCTCGACTCCCAGGCCCAGCCCGCGGTGATGAGCATGATGACGGTGATCACGATCAAAGAGGGCAGCCAGGCATCGTCGTAATCCTCGTGAACAACCCTCGTCATGACAAGGGCCATGCCGTCGAAGGCGAGAACCGTGGCACCGCCGGCGAAGATGAGCCCGACGACACCCACGACGAACGCAACGGTCTTACCGGCGACCGGCGGTACGAACCGGGCCACCTGCGCGCCCAGTAAGCCGGCCAGAGCAAGGTCAGCGAAGATGGGCACCGCCAGGAGGAAGCCCACGTCGTCATCCAGCACATCCTCGAACTCTTCCCAGCCGAGGCCGACTTCCTTGAGGCCGAGGACACCGAGCATGACGATGATCGCCATCATCACCGCGACACCCTTGTGCTGCCACCCCTGCTGAGGGACCTCTTCAGGTCTGAGGATCCTGGTGCCGTTCCGTACGTGGTCCCGGCTCGGCCGCTGCTCGCCGAGGAGGGACAGTGCCTGATCGACGGTCGGCCTGCTGCTCGGATCCTTGTCGAGCAGCCGGGTGATGAGCGGCGTGAGCCGGTCCGCTCGTCGCGGCGGCGGGGGTTCTTCCAGCATGACCGCGGTCAGCGCCGCCGGCTGAGTGGTGCGACGGAACGGTGAGACGCCCTCGACGGCCTGGTAGAGGGTCACGCCGAGGGAGAACAGGTCACTGGCCGGGAGCCCGTCGATGCCGCGCGATCGTTCCGGGGCCATGTACTCGGGGGAGCCTATGAGCATCCCGGTGGCCGTCAGGGTGGTGTCGGCGGTGTGGACCGCGATGCCGAAGTCGGTGAGCAGCACCTTGCCGTCCCTGCCGAGCATGACGTTGGCCGGTTTGATGTCGCGGTGCACGACGCCGGCCTGGTGCGCCGCGTCGAGCGCCGTCAGCAGCGCGGCGGCCAGTTCCGCGGCCTTGTCCACCGGCAACGGCCCGTGCGTCTCGATGTGCTCGGCCAGCGACTGTCCGTCGATCAGCTCCATCACGATCCACGGCAGGCCGCCGTCCGAGACGATGTCGTAGATGGTCAGAATGTGCTCGTGCGCGCGTAACCGTACAGCGTTGCGGGCCTCCCGCGCGGTGCGCTCCAGCCGCTGGTCCTGCTCCGCCTGGGACATCCCGGGCAGCAGCCGCAGCTCCTTGATCGCCACCTCGACGTGCAGGACCTCGTCCTGTGCACGCCAGACCCGTCCGAATCCGCCGGACCCCAGCTCGGTGATCAGGCGATACCGTCCGCCGACCATGTGACCAGGCTGCGCCGCTGTCATGACCCCACTCCGCCCGTCTTGTCCTGTAAGACAGTTGATCAGAGTAAATCACTGACAGGAGTGCTGTGCTCCCTGATGGTGACCTTCGCCTGCACGATGCCCCTCGCCATGGTGGCGGCGAGAGGCATCGTGCAGGTCAGGCCTGCGGTTTGGTCCGGCTCAGTAGCCACTGGAGGATGGAGGTGTCCTCGTAGGTGGGTCCGTAGGCCGCGTGGTAGTCCGGCAGGGAGAACGCCGCGTCCTCGTACTCGGTGTAGTGCACCAGGGTCCCGATCTCGTCGAGGGTCTTGCCTCGTGCGGTGTAGGCGTCCTGCAGCAGTTGCCGTGTGGTGCGGGCGAGGCTGATGTTCAGCAGGTGGTCGTGTACACCGTGGGTGACCCAGAGCGGGACCTCCGCGGCGGCGATGGCCGCCGCCTGCTCGGCGTTGACCGCGAAGCCGCCGGTCACCAGCCCGCCGGCGAACAGGTCCGGACGCTTGGCGAAGGCGTGCCACAGCAGTTGGGAGCCGTAGGAGACGGTGGTGGCGTAGACCCGCCGCTTGTCGACGGCGTAGTCCTTGAGGAACTGGTCGAGCAGCTTGACCAGGAGGTCGGCCTCGGCCGCGCCGCCCACGCGCTGGTGCTGCGGGGCGAGCACGATGACGTCCTCGGTGCCGCCGGTCCACTTTTGCTGCAGCCAGGCCGTGGCGGGAATGTCCGCGGCCACCTGGACCATCAAGTTGTCCCCGTCCCAGCCCATGCCGTGCCCGGGCAGGACGACCATCAGCGGGTACGTCTTGGCCGGGTCGTAGTTCTTCGGCAGGTGGTAGTGGTACGGCAGCACCATCCCGTTGGACAGGTACGAGCCGTAGCGGAATTCGTCGACGAGGAGGTTGACCGGCTTCTCGGTCACCTTTCTGGAGGTGTTCGGGGTCCCCTTGGCGAGCAGCGGCCCCCTGCCGAGGCCATGCCCGGGCTGTCCGTAGACGTTCTTGCGCTGGACCACCCGGGTGGGCAGATCCGGGTTCACCCGCACCGCGCACCGGCCGTTCGGACACTTGGAGGTGATCACCGTCCAGCCGGCGTTCTGCTCGGGGTCGAGCTCGACGATGACGTACCGGCCCGGCGTCGAACGGTGGTCGGCCCGGATGGTGGCGGCGTCGTTGGTGTAGGCGCGGGTGACCTTGCGGTCGGTCAGCTTGGGCAGGTCCTCGATGGGATTGAAGCGGAAGTTGTAGAGGGTGTCCTGGACCGAGAAGGTGGAGGTGTCCAGTTCCCGAGGGTTGACGTTCTGGCCGTACTCGACCGCTACCGCGGACACTTTCTGCCCGTAGGTATAGACCGTGGTGATGGGAGTGATGCTGCGGATTCCGGCATCGGGGCCGCTGCTTGCGTCGGCGGGCGCGGCGGACACCAGGCCCGAGGCGACCATGGCCAGGGCCGAGGCCATCACCCCGACCCATCTGCGGATGCGCATGCGGTACTTCCTTTCCGGCCGTGGGCCGCGTCGTACGCGTGACCCACTTTGCTAAATCGATTTAGTAACGGGTAACAGTGGTGCCGGTTCGCGACGGGTGGGGATGCCACTGCGCACGTAGGCAGCGGAATGTGGGCCGTGGATCGCTGGGAGCCCGGTATTGTTACAGTGACGCTAAATCGGGTTAGCTGTACTATTACGGCCGGTCCCACCCGTGTCAAGGCTCGATTACGGCCTCAGGAATCGCCGGCGTGGACAGATCCGTCGAGGACGCTCGCCCTTGCTGATGGCGAGCGCGGGTGCTCGGTAGAGCGACTCCACAGGGGGCGACACGGGGGCCGAGGGCGCTCAGTCGAGCGACTCCATGGTGGCCGACGGGGCGACGGAGTCGCGGCTGCGGACGGGCATCGGGACCCGATGCACCTCGCCCACCCGGTCGGGGTCGGAACGATCGCGGTCGATCTCGGTGAACAGCACGTCCACGGCCTTGCGGCCCAGCTCGTAGTGGGGCAGTGCCACGGTGGTCAGCTTGGGCCGCATCCACGAGGCGATGGGGTGGTCGTCGAAGGAGACGACGGAGACATCTTCCGGCACCTTGCGGCCGAAGTCGTCGAGTGCCTGGTAGACGCCCATCGCGATCCGATCGTTGAAGCAGATCAGCGCACGCGGCCGGGTGGTCCGCAGGAGGTCCTGGGCCGCTGCCAGGCCGTACTCCGGCTGCCAGTCGGGGCAGGTGCGAGCGCCCGCCACCTTGACGCCCGCCTCGCCGAGCGCCTCCCGGATGCCGACGAGCCGCTCCACCGCCGCGACGCTCCCCGCGGGCACGTCGCGCAGGCTGGGACCGGCGCCGATCAGGTAGATGCCGTCGCGATAACCGGCGTCGAGCAGCACACGGGCGGCGCTGCGGCCGGCCTCGACCTCGTCCGGCAGGACGGCGGGCAGAGGGGTGGGCTGCTTGGGCAGCGCGTTGAGCAGCACGGCGGGCGCGGCGGTGATGCCTTTGGGCAGCTTGATGGTCCTGGTGAACATCGAGGCCAGGATGAGCCCGTCCACCTGGCGGTCCTGCATGGCCTGAAGCAGGAGGCCTTCGAGCGCGGCGTCGCCTTCGGTCTCACCGATGAACAGCATGAAGCCACGGTCGCGGGCGGCCTCGAGCGCTCCCTTGATCATGTCACCGGCCAGGCGCGAGGTGGCCACGGTGTCGGAGACGAAGCCGATCGTCCGGGAGGTGCCCGTACGCAGGCCCACGGAGACGATGTTGGGCCGATATTGCAGCTCTTCGGCGGCCTTGAGGACACGCTGCTCGACGTCGTGAGAGATGCGCAGCTCCCGGCCACGGCCTGACAGCACCAGCGAGGCGGTCGTGCGGGAGACGCCCGCGGCCTTGGCCACATCGGCCAGCGTGACCCGTCGTGGGCTCACTCGACATCTCCGATCGTCAAGAGTGTGTTACAGGGGGTTGACATCGTACGACGCGTGTGGTGAGACTATCGGCGCTAACCCGATTTAGCAAACGAAGTCGGGACATCAGCCGGATGCCGATTGTCCCCCGCACCAGAGGAGATGCACATGGCTCGTCGCGTTCACCCCGGCAGGTCCGGGGTCGCGGTCATGATCGCCATGGGGGCGCTGACCGCCGCCTGCGCGGCTCCCGGCACCAACAGCCCGCAACCTCAGGCCACCGGCACGTCGCCGGTCGCGGCGGCGCCCACCTGCGGCTCGGCGCCGATCACGATGACCGGCTACTTCGAGACCGGCTTCCCGCTGCCCAAGGCGCTGACCACAGAGTTCACCAAACAGCACCCGAACGTCACGTGGGACGTCCGCGAGGACCAGTTCGCGGTGATCACCCAGAACGCCCCCCGGGTGCTGGCGGACAACCCGCCCGACCTGATGCGGCTGCCTCAGGTCTCCGAGTTGGTCAAGGACAACCTGCTGAAGAACCTCGACGGCTACGCGCAGGCCTTCGGCTGGGACAAGTGGCCGGCCTCGCAGCTCGAGCAGCTGCGCCTGGGCCCCGGCGGCCGGCCGCGCGGCGAGGGATCCCTGTACGCCCTCGGGCTCAACTTCAGCATGACCGGCATCTTCTACAACAAGAAGCTCGCCGCCCAGGTCGGCATGACCAAGCCGCCCGCCACGCTGGCGGAGCTCGACCAGGTGCTGGACAAGGCCAAGAGCGCGGGCATCACGCCCATCCTGCAGTTCAACGGCGGCGCCACCGGCGGCCTGGCGTTCCCCCTGCAGAATCTCATGGCCTCCTACGGCCCGGCCGGGCCCATCAACGACTGGATCTTCCAGAAGCCGGGCGCCACCATCGACACCCCGTCGAACCTCCAGGCCGCCCAGCACCTGGAGAAATGGACCAAGGCAGGATATTTCCAGAAGGACGTCAACGCGGTCGACTACGCCACCATGATGAGCCGCTTCATCGACGGCCAGGGCCTGTTCATGTTCAACGGCGACTGGGAGTCGGGCAACCTCGACAAGCAGATGCCGGGCAACGCCGGCTTCTCCCTGATGCCACCGGCGCAACAGGGCGGCAAGCGCGCCGCCATGTCGGCACCCCTCACCTTCGGGATCGCCGCGAACGCCAAGAACGCCGACTGCGCCGCCTTCTTCCTCGACTGGGTGGCCACCGACAAGCGGGCCCGCGAGATCGGCGTCGAGATCGGCGGATCACGTCCGATGGGACCGGCCGACGCGTACATGCCGGCCGTGGCCTCGGACAAGGTCACCGCCAGCACCCTGGCAGCCGGGGCGGACATCGCCGGCGACAACGGCGCGATGGACTTCATCGCCAACGCCACCGGCGCCATCTACGCCAAGAGCTGGACCCCGAACCTGCAGAAGCTCGTCGCCGGGCAGCTGACAGCGCAAGAGCTGCTGGCGAAGGTCCAGGCTGACTACACCGGCCAGCTCGAAGGGAACTGAGGCAGGTGATGCCCCGCTCCGCCGGCGCCCGAACCACGCACCGGCGGCCGGTCGCGACCAAGCTGCGCGACCCGCGCGGCTTGGTCGGCTGGCTGTTCGTCGCCCCGGCGCTCATCTTCTACGCGGTGTTCGTCCTGCGCCCGATCACCCTGACGTTCCAGTACTCGCTGTACGAGTGGAACGGCATCGGCGCCTCCACCTGGGTGGGGCCGGCCAACTACGGCAAGGTCTTCACCGATCCGGACCTGTTCGACTCGCTGATCAACGCCTTCAAGCTGATCGCGTTCTTCAGCGCCATCCCGGTCGTGCTGGGCCTGGCGATCGCCGCGACCATCCGGCGTATCGCCCAGAGCCGGCTCGCCCTCGTGGCGCGGACCGTGCTCTTCCTGCCGCAGGTCATCCCGCTGGTGGCCGCCGGCATCGCCTGGAGCTGGCTGCTGGCCTCCACCGGAGTGGTCAACCAGCTGCTCAGCCTCATCGGCCTCGGCGGGGTGACCCGGGCCTGGCTGGGCGACTTCGACACCGCCCTGCCGGCGGTCGGCATGATCGGCGCCTGGGTGCTGCTCGGCCTGTGCACGCTGCTGCTCCTGGCCGGCATGAGCAAGATCGACCCAGCACTGTACGAGGCCGCCCGGCTCGACGGCGCCGGCGCGTGGCGGGAGTTCGTCTCCATCACGGTCCCCAGCCTGCGGCAGGAGATCGCGGTCTGTGTCACCGTGACCGTCATCGCGGCCCTGGCCAGCTTCGACATCATCTACATCGCCACCCAGGGAGGCCCCGGCAACACCACCATGGTGCCCGGCCTGCAGATCTTCTACCTGGCCTTCGCCGAGCGCGAGGTGGGCACCGCCTCGGCCCTGGCCGTGGTGCTCATGGTGCTCGTGATCGCCTGTGCCCTGCCCATCCAGTGGTTCGCGAAGGACGGCAACCGATGATCACCTCGCGGCGGGAGGCATGGACGGGCAGGGTGCTGCTCATCTTCCTGATGGCGGTCACGCTCCTGCCGTTCCTCAGCCTGTTCGTCACCGCCCTGCACCCCTCGGGCACCTATCCGGCCGGACTGGCCTGGCCCGACGACCCCCAGTGGGGCAACTTCCCGCGGGCCTTCGAGGCCGCGAACATGGGCGAGCTGCTGAAGTCCAGCGCCCTCATCGTGCTGGGCGTGGTCCCGATCTCGATCGTGCTGGGCACGATGGCCGGCTTCGCCATCGGCCACCTGCGCGTGATCGGCGCCCGCGTGGTCTTCCTGCTGTTCGTGCTCGGCCTGACCCTCCCGTTCGAAGGCGTCATCACGCCGCTGTACTACCAGATCCGCGACATGGGGCTGCTGAACACGCGCTGGGCCATCATCCTGCCGCTCATCGGCCTGTTCATGCCGTTCAGCGTCTTCTGGATGCGCGCCCACTTCGTCAACATGCCGGGGGAGCTGTCCGAGAGCGCCCGGATGGACGGCGCCAACGTGTGGCAGTTGTTCCGGCGCATCCACGTGCCCCTGGCCATGCCGGCGATCTCGTCCCTGGGCATTCTGCTGTTCCTGTGGACCTGGAACCAGTTCCTGCTGGCCATCGTCCTGGTGGACGACCCCGCCAAGCGCACGATGTCCGGCGCCCTGGGCGCCTTCCAGGGCCAGTGGGGCACCGACATCCCCCTGCTGTGCGCCGGATCGCTGCTGATCCTGACCCCCACGCTCGTGATCTTCCTCCTCTTCCAGCGCCACTTCGTCAAGGCCCTGCTCCAGGGCTCCCTGAAAGGGTGACGGCGATGAGCACGACGCCGCTCTACGGCGGGATCGAGGCGGGCGGGACGAAGTGGATCTGCGCGGTCGCCGACGCCCACGGACACGTCGTGGCGACCGGCGTGATCCCGACGACCACCCCTCAGGAGACCATCGCGGGCGCGGTGCGCTTCTTCCAGGATCACCGGCCGCTCACCACGCTCGGCGTGGGCACCTTCGGCCCCGTAGACCTGCGCACGAGCTCACCGACGTACGGCCACATCATGGCCACACCCAAGCCCGGCTGGGCCTATGCCGACGTCGTCTCCCCACTGGGCGCCGCGCTGCGCGTCCCCGTCGGCCTGGACACCGACGTGAACGCCGCCGCGCTGGGGGAGTGGCGGCACGGAGCCGGCCGGGGACGGAAAACGATCGCCTACCTGACCGTCGGCACCGGCATCGGCCTGGGAGCCGTGGCGAACGGCCGGCTGCTGCACGGTCTCCTGCATCCGGAGTTCGGCCACATTCGCATTCCGCACGATCGGACTCGGGATGCTTTCGCCGGCAGTTGCCCCTTTCATGGTGACTGTCTGGAAGGGCTCGCCTCCGGTGAGGCGATGCGCCGGCGGTGGGGACAGCGTGCCGAGAATCTGGACGACCCGATGGCGTGGGAACTCGAGGCCGAATACCTCGCCCATGCCGTCATGAACCTGACCTACGCGCTGTCACCGGAGCGGATCATCATCGGCGGCGGCGTCGCCAAGCACGCCGGGCTGCTGGCCCAGGTCCGGGCACGCGCGTTCGACCTCGCCGCCGGCTATCCGGCCACCTCGGTGCTGACCGACCGGTCCGCCATGGACGCGTACGTGGTGAGCCCTTCGCTCGGCGACCGCTCCGGCATCACCGGCGCCATCGAGCTCGGCATGCGCTGCCGCCCCTGACCAACGGGTCCCGGCCGACCCGACTACGGCCCGAATCACCCTCACGAAGGAAAGCAGGTTGTTCATGGTCCCCCGAGGACGGTCGCACGCTGCGCGCAGAACAGTGCTCGGACCTGGACGCACCCACGGTCACCGCTGCCGGCGGAGCGTGGCGTGAGCGGCGACCGACCGGCGCGCTGGACCCGCCGGCACCTCGACCTGCTCACCGAGACCGGCACGACCACGGCGCCCGTCATCGACCCCGCGGCCGTACCTCGGATCCTGCCTGACCACGACCTCTGGGATCTGTGGCCGATTCAGGAGGAGAACGGCGCGACGAGCGTGATCGGCGGCCACGAGCTGTGGATGGCCCTGTCCGCCCCAGCCTTTGGCCACCCAGAAGAGCGCCATGACCAAGCCCGGATCCGTCTGCTCGGCAGGAACGGCGACCAGTGGCAGGACCTGGGGAACGCCTTCGCCGACGGCGCCTCGCCCGGCAGCCGCGAATGGTCCGGATCGGCGGTCCGCCGGCCCGACGGCACCGTGTCCGTGTACTACACGGCCGCCGGGCGGCGCGGCGAAGCACGCCCGACGTACCGGCAGAGCGTCATCGAGACCCGCCCCGACCTGATCGCCTCCGGCGGCCGGATCAGGCTGCGACAGGACGCCGAGCATCGAGAGATCCTTCGCTCCGACGGCCGGATGTACCTGCCGGCCGACGAGACCGACGGGGCACCGGGCCGTATCAGGGCGTTCCGAGATCCGGGCTGGTTCCGCGACCCGGCCGACGCGCGCGACTACCTCCTCGTCGCCGCGTCCACCGCCTGGGAGGACACCTTCACCGGCGCGATCGCCCTCGCTGCGCCAGGGGCCGACGGCTGGTCCCCGCTCCCGCCTCTCCTCATCGCCGAAGGCGTCAACCACGAGCTCGAACGACCGCACGTCATCGTCCACGATTCCCGGTACTACCTCTTCTTCTCCACCCAACGCCACACCTTCCACCCGGCCGGTAGCGCACCCACCGGCCTCTACGGCTTCGCCGCCCCCACCCTGACCGGCCCCTACGAGCCGCTCAACGAATCCGGCCTCGTGCTCCAGAACCCGTCCGACGAACCCGACCAGGCCTACGCCTGGCTGGTGCTGCCGGACCTCCAGGTGATCAGCTTCGCCAACTACCGGTCCGACCTGGGCAGCGATCCACGAGGCGCGGAAGCCGCGCAGGCGCGGGCCGGCTTCGGCGGCACCATCGCACCGACGCTCAAGCTCACCCTGGACGGCCTGACGACCTCTGCCGCCCCGATCACCCCAGACCTACGAGCCACAGCCCGTTCCTGAGACGCGGCGTGGCGGTCTCGTATTCACGGATCTTTGACCTGGTTATCGTTCAGGGTTTGCGAGACCGGCGGCACTGTCGCGCCGCGAGCGAGGTGGCGCGAAGATTCCCTGTTACGCACGGCACGTTCTACAACCTTACGAAGTGCTGACGACCGGCGCCCGGCCAGGTCCTTCTACCTCATGAGGGACCAGCACGGGTCGCCCATGAGGGCGTCCAGGTCGGGGTCGGTGTCCGAGGCCCAGGCCGCGTAGCCGTCGGGGCGGACCAGGATCGCGTGGGGCAGGCCAGCCACCGGCTGGGCGCGCGTTGCGCCGAGGTCGTCCGGGAGGATCCCGGCCAGGTCGACCAGGACGGGCCTGCCGGTGCGGAACAGCGACGGATCGAGGCCGGCGACTCGGTGGCCGACCAGTGGGTGGTCGCCGGGCAGGTCGTAGGAGTGTGACAACCCCGACATCTGACCGGCCAGGTGCCTGTTGGCCTCGGGCTGACGTATCAGGTCGATGAAGACCTCGCGCAGCTCGATGGCGTCGGCGCTGGGCCGGGGGTTGGCGAAGACGCGCTGGGCCTGGGTGATGTGCAGGACCCAGGCGCCGGCCGGGTGCCGCTCGGCGTGGTAGGTGTCCAAAAGGTCGGTCGAGGCCCGGCCCCGCAGTGCCGCGGCCAGCTTCCAGCCCAGGTTGAAGGCGTCCTGCACGCCCAGGTTCAGACCTTGCCCGCCGAAGGGCGGGTGGATGTGCGCGGCGTCGCCGGCGAAGAACACGTTGCCTGCCCGGTAGTGCTCGACCTGCCGGGTGGCGTCGCCGAACCGTGAGGAGTTGTCCACGGCGGCCAGCACGGTCTGCTCGCCGTACACGATGCGCAGCTGTTCGGCGATCTCCTCGGACGTGACCGGCCTGTCCTTGGCGGACTCCGCCTCGCCCGCCACCCCGCCGGTGAACCGGTAGCGGTCGCCCCCCACGGGGGCCAGCATCACCCAGTGGTCGCCGACCTCACGGGTGAGCGTGCTGATGTGCCCGAGGGTCTTCGGCACGAGGTCGGACACCGACGACAGCCGTACGTCGGCCAGCACCGCCGTATACGTCCCCGGCCTGCCGGGGAACGGCACGCCGAGCAGCTTCCTGACCGTACTGTGCGCGCCGTCGCAGGCCACCAGGTAGCGGGCCTCGATCCGCCGGCCGTCGGCCGTCACGACCACGCCGTCGTCCGCCTGCTCCACCGCCGTCACCGCGGTCTCGCGCAGCACCTTGACCCCCAGCTCCGCGGCGCGCTCCTCCAGCACCTCCTCGACCTCCCACTGCGGGATCGAGAGCGGGTAGGGGTGCGCGGTGTCCCAGGCCGTGCCGTCGAGAGGTACGGGCAGCATCGCGAAGTGCCCGCCCGCCGGCTCGCGGGAGATCGCCCTGGCCTGCATCGGCTCCAGCAGGCCGCGCAGCTCGAGCAGCTCCTGGGTGCGCGCCTGGATCGTGCCGCCCTTGATCTGCTCGATCCGGTACGGCAAGCGCTCCACCACCAGGACGTCCACTCCGGCCAGCGCCAGCTCGCAGGCCAGCGTCAGCCCGGTGGGTCCGGCCCCGGCCACGATCACCTCGGTCATCGTTCCTCCTAATACTCGACCGGGTGCAAAGGTATACCAGGTGCAGAACTATTACTAGTGCAGTTTTGCTATCGTGGGGGTATGACAGGGCTGCGTGAACGCAAACGGGCACGGACCCATGCCGCCATCTCGGAAGCCGCCATCGCGCTCTTCCTTGAGCGCGGGTTCGACCAGGTGTCGGTGGTGCAGGTGGCCGAGGCCGCCGAGGTGTCGAAGCGGACCCTGTTCGCCTACTTCCCGGCCAAGGAGGACCTGGTCATCCACCGCTTCGCCGACCACGAGACCGAGGCGGCCCGCGTGGTGCGCGACCGCCCGCCCGGCGTCGGCCCGCTGGCCGCCCTCCGCGACCACTTCCTGAACGGCCTGCGTGACCGCGACCCGATCACCGGCCTCAACGACGTGCCGGAGATCCTCGCCTTCACCCGCATGGTCCGCGAGACCCCAGCGCTACGCACGGGAGTGATCCGCTACCAGGAAGGCGCGGAACGGGCGCTCGGGGAGGCGCTCCAGGAGACGGCCGGCACCCCCGCCCTGACCGCCCGCCTGGCGGCCACCCAGGTCGTGGGCATGCACTGGCTGCTGTCGATGGACAACTTCCAGGCGCTGGCCGACGGCAGGTCCGCTGACGAGCGCTATCCCCAGGCGGTCGCCGACGCCGACCACGCCTTCACCTTGCTGACCGAGGGCCTGGCCGGGCACGTATAGCGATCTTCGGCCGAGGCGAAGAAGGTCGGCAGGGCACACGCGCTCGGGCACGGAGCGCACCGGCGAACGCCTTGGTTCCGGCCTTACTCCGTTCCAGTACGGTCGGCGAGGCGTTCGTAGCGCTGCCTGGCGGCCTGCGCGGTGCCCAGCCCAAGCCCGAAGGCGATCTCCTGCCAGGTCATGCCACGGCCACGCGCCATCTGCAGGAGCCCGGCCTCCAGCGCGTCCAGCTCCCCGCGGACCAGTGGGACGAGGCTCAACGCCGCGGTGATGTCGGCGTGGTCCACCTCCGGCTCGCCGTCATCCAGCTTTGCGACCCCGCTGAGCAGGAACGACACGAGCCTCACGGCCTCGTGCGGGCCGACGGCCGATGGATGGGTCTGCCGGCTGCGCTGCTCGTCGGTGGCCGCATGCCGTTCGGCGATCCGGAACAAGGACGCGTGCACGCGTTGCTTGCGTGCTTGCTCCGGATGCGGCGGCGTGAAGGGGTCGGGGTGATGATCGGCGCTCGGGGGCATACGAGCCAAGATGCCGCAAGAAGTAAGTCATTGTCAATGATATATTTTAAACAGTCTGTTTGTGTTGTGGTGTGTGCCAGACCGTCTTCACGGTGCTGCCGTCGATCACGTGCTCCTATACGGGGACCGTCAACAGCGGGAGGCTCCGGCCGGGGATGGAACCGGACGGAGTCATGCCGACCCGGGTGGCCCCCATCGCCAGGTAGAACGGCTCGGCATACGGATCCGCCTCGATCACCAGGTGCGCGAAGCCGAGCCCATGTGCGGCGGCGACCGCGTGCTCGAACAGCAGGCGGCCGATGCCTCGCCCGATGGCGTCCGGTTCGACGAAGAGCATGCCCAGCTCTCCCTCCGGCGGCTCCCCTTCCAGGGTGACGAACCCCAGGGCTCGGCCGTCCTGGTCGGCCACCATGGTCCGCTGGGCCTCGACCTGCGATGCCGAGAGGGTGAGCTCCTCCCGGCAGGTCGCCATGAACCTCTCGTCATAGCCCCAGTACGCCTTGGACCGGAACGCCAGCTCGCTCAGGAGCTCCGCCTCGTCCGGTCGTGCGTCCCTGACCAGCATGCCCGTCCTCTTGCTCACATCCGCGCCGCCACTCGCAGTCGCCCCACGGTCTCCCCGGCCGGCCGTCGCATCCGGCTCAGCCGCAGTTGCCCCAGGACTTCCAGCGCGACTTGCCGGAAGCGGCACCGCGTCCGGCATCATCGATCGTCCCCATGTACTTGACGCACCGGCCCTTGCCGTAGGTCTTCACCGGTCCCAGGTAGTGCTTGACGGGCCGGCCCTCATTCTCGCCGCTCACGCGTGGGCGGGTTCCCCGCGTCTGCACCGTGATCGTGGCCATGACGAAGGTGGGGACACCGACGTTCGAGGTCTTGAACGTGGTGACGCAGTTGTCGCCGGTCCTGCGGTTGTACAGCAGGTAGACGTAGCCGAGGACGCGTTTGCGGGGGGTTTTCACGGCCTGCTTGCTGTGGGCGACCCGGGCGAAACCGGGACCGCACACCCGCTCCGGGGTGACGGCGGAGGCGGTCGCGTACGCGGGATTGGCCATCACCCCGCCGATCGACAGCGCCGCGGCAAGGAGGATCGTCGTGGTCGGCCCGCGCATGCAGTCAGCCCTTCTCCACTGTCTCCCGCCATCCGGGGGACCAAGGACTGATCATCTTGCCGGATGATTCCCCAGAAAATGACCCAATCGTCAAATCAGTGCTCCGACAGTTGCCGGCCTGGATCCACCGTCCCCCGGCTCACGAGAAGCTCATCTCCGCCAGTCCCTTCTCCAGGGTCACGTCGGGCGAGTAGCCCAGCTCCGTCCTCGCGGCGGTGATGTCGTAGGAACGGTCGCGGCCGGTGAAGCTCACGAGCCAGTTCGTCAGCGGGGGCGCCGACTTCCGGCGAAGCAGGCGTGCCGTGCGGTCCATCATCGCCGCCAGGGGCGCCGCCATCGCCAGCGGGACGCTGCGGCTCTTGGACAGATCCACGCCGCGGGTCGCCAGCAGGGGAGTGAGGAAGTCTCGGATGGGCATCGGCGTGCCGTCCGTCACGTAGTAGACGCCCCCGTGGCGGCCCCGGGTGAGCGCGAGGAGCACGGCGCCGACCAGGTTGTGGACGTGCACGAAGTCGACGATGTGCTTGCCGTGATCGATCCAGGCGAACCGTCCGGCCTCGGCGACCTCGGCCATGTCGTTGATCGTCGTCATTCCGCGACCCCAGATGTACGGCGGGCGGAGCGCCACCAGTTCGGTGTTCCCGCCGTGGGCTTCCAGGAGTGTGCGCTCGGTGGCCAGCTTGACGCGGCTGTAGGCGATGTTGGGCCGGCCTTCCGGGGTCGACTCGTCGACGACGGGACGACGTTGGCTGCCGGTGGAGACGGATGCGGCGCTGATGAGCACGAAACGTCGTACCCCGGCCGCGACGCTCGCGGTGTGCAGGGCGACCGTCGGCACGTGATTGGCCCGTTCGAAGAACGAGTCGGGTCCCCAGAACTCCATATGAGCCGCGACGTGCACGACCGCGTCGGCCTCTCGCAGCTTGGCGAGCCAGATCGGCGCTGGGGAGCCGGCCTGGCGGAGGTCGGCGAGGTCGCCGGGAACGGGCTCGGCTCCGGCCGCGCGGACGCGCTGGATGCTCGAACCCGATCTGGCGAGTGCCATGACTTCATGTCCTTCGGCGAGGAGGCGATGGACGAGAGCGCTTCCGACGAAACCGCTGCCGCCGGTGACAAAGATCTTCATGTTTCCACTCCTTGGGGTTGAACACGCACTCCTCGTGCGCGCCCGGTTTCGGTACTGCTCGGCACGCGGCCTTGACCGCCCTTTCCTGATGCATCGCCATCAAATACTTTGATGTCGATGCATCTACGTCTATGTAACCTCCCGTACGATGGGTGCGTCAAGTAGGAGGTGGGCGATGCCACACGCGAGGAAGAGCGTGACCCCGGCGCAGGTCGCCGACGAGTTCAGTCGTACGGCGAAGGTTCTCGTCCGGCACTTCAACGAGCGGCTGGGCGAGCACGGGGTGTCGACGCCGAGGTCCCGCCTGGTGGTGGAGGTGGCACGTTCGCAGCCTGTTCGTCTCACCGAGCTCGCTCTGGCCGTCGGTATCGCCCAGGGGACCGCCTCCACCCTGGTCGACGCGCTCGTCCGCGACGGACTGCTCGAACGCCAGACCAGCGCGGACGACCGCCGGTCCGTGCTCCTTCGGGTGACGGCACAGGGGGCCGCCCTGGCTCAGGACTGGACGGCCGGTTATGAACGGGCGGCCGAAGAGCTGTTCGAGCCGCTCACCCCCCAGCAGATGGCGACACTGGTCGACATCTTGCGGACGCTCAGCGCCGCCGGAGACTGACGGGCGAAGCCGGAAGCCGGCGCCACGCCGACGCGAACCTCCGGCCCCGGTGAGGGCTTGCATCCGGTACCCAGGTACAGGCTTACCGTCGAGTCATGACACAGGACATCGCCCTTGACCTGGGTTGGGCGCCCTCGGCATGCACGCTGCCCACCGCCGAGCGGCCGTTGCGGGTGGCCGAGTTCGACACCCTGTTCGCCGATGCGGTGCGAGCCGTGGCACGGCCGGATCGCGCACGGCTGCGTCTGGAGCTCGTCTTCAGCCCGGACCACGCCGCCAGGGCCGCCGAGTTGGCGGCGCGGGAGAACGGCTGCTGCTCGTTCTTCACCTTCACCCTCACCGTCGCCGACGGCAGCCTGACGCTCGAAGTGACGGTGCCGCCCGAGCACGTCGACGTGCTCGACGCGCTGCAGGCCCGCGCCGGCGCGGTCGCCTCGCCGTGAGGCAGGACATCGAGGGGCCTTACCTGCGCAGCGGGCAGGTGGCCGAGCAGGCCGGCGTCAACCTCCAGACCCTGCGCTACTACGAACGCCGCGGGCTGATCGCCGAACCACGGCGCAGCTCAGGCGGACACCGCGCCTACCCGCCCGAGACCGTCACCCTGCTCACCGTGATCAAGGCCGCCCAGCGGCTCGGGTTCACCCTGGAGGAGGTGGCCGAGCTGATCGACACCGGCCGGCGCGGCCATCCGACCCCGGACCTGCGGGTCCGCGCCCAGGAGAAGATCGCCGAGGTGGAGGCGAGGATCGCCGACCTGACCACCATCCGAACCGCACTGACCCAGGTGGTCAACGCCGGCTGCGACAGCCTGACCCACTGCTCCTGCCCCGACTGCCCGCTGCCCTTCGCCGACCTGGCCGAAGATCGTACCCACGAGGAGAGCTGATCACGTGAGCGCACACCATGAACCCAGGCCCGCGCCGGTCACGGTATCCCTCAGCGCCTCCGGCGGCGCGCGCACCCCTGAGGATGGCGGGCCGCCGCTGCGCAGCAAGGTCACCGCCGCCCTGGCGGTCGTGGCCTGCGCCGCCTGCTGCGCCCTCCCGCTGCTGGTCGGCGCCGGATTGCTCACCGGCGCCGGCGCCGCATGGGCCGAACAGACGCTGCTGACCGTAGCCGGATCACTCGTCGCCGTGGCCGCCGGCATGTGGTGGCTGTACCGCCGCCGCACCGCCCGCGCCCGCAGAGGCTGCGGTTGCGGCGGGAACGGCTGCGGGTGCTGAAAACCCTCCCCATCGAAGAGCCCCGGCATGCGCCCCCGCTCCGGGATCCGCTGTACTACCTGTCATGACGATCGTTCGCTCGCTGGTGCTGTTCGTCCTGGCCGCACTCGCCGAGATCGGCGGCGCCTGGCTGGTGTGGCAGGGCGTACGCGAGCAGCGCGGCATGCTGTGGATCGGCGCGGGCGTCATCGCGCTGGGCCTGTACGGGTTCGTCGCCACGCTGCAGCCGGATGCGAACTTCGGCCGCATCCTGGCCGCCTACGGGGGCGTCTTCGTCGCCGGATCCCTGGCCTGGGGCATGGTCGTCGACGGATTCCGGCCCGATCGCTGGGACGTCATCGGAGCGCTGCTCTGCCTGGCCGGCGTCCTGGTGATCATGTACGCGCCACGCGGCTGAGCCCAGGCTCCGCTCACGACCGCGCGGGGCTCCAGATGCGGTGGGACTCGGGCAGGGGATGGCGATGTCGGCGGGAGCGGTGTCCCAGATCCGGGTGGTGCCGGGCCTGGCTCGTAGCGGGGCCAGCCCGGATCGCCCGTGGCCGCGAACAAGGTCCAGGCGGTACGGATCCGCTCGGACAGGGCGGCGAAGCCGGCCGGAGGCTGGCTGCCGAGGAAGCGGGCGGCGTAGCGGGTCTCGGGGAGGCCGAAGACGAAGGGACGTCGATGCCGTGGGTCGCGCCGGCCGGTCCTCGCCAGGCGAAGTCGTACAACTAAGTACGACCCCCGCCCCGGCATGGGCCTCGGCCACGGTCAGGTAGCCGGCGGGCAGACTCTGCAGGACGCACCGCCGGAACAGGCCGGCGGCCCTCGGAGTCGCGGCGAGCAAGGCGGCGGAGGCCGCGCCGGCGGACTGGCCGAACACGGTGACGTTGCCCGGGTCCCCGCCGAAGGCGGCGATGTTCTCCTGAACCCAGGCGAGCGCGGCGAGCTGGTCCAGCAGGCCCCGATTGTCAGGAACCCCCGGCACGTGGCCGAACCCCTCGAAACCGGTGCGGTAGTTGAGGGTGACCACGACCACGCCGGATCGAGCGAGAACGGCCCCGTCGTACTGCGCCATCGACGAGGCGCCGTAACTCCACTGACCGCCGTAGATCCACGCCATCACCGGCATGCCTCCGGCCTCGGCGGACGAGGTCCACACGTTCACCGTCAGACAGTCCAGGCCGTCGCCGGCCCGCCACACCGCCGGCACTCCCGGCGCCGTCGGGCGCGGCGGCGTACGGGATGCCCTTGTAGGCGACGACGCCGTCGTGGGCGTGGCCGCGGATCAGGCCGTACCGGGTCTTCGCGATCTCGTCCATACAGGCTCAGGCCGCAGGCCAGAATCGGGCCTTCAGCAGGGTGACGCCGACGAGGTCGGGAGTGAAGTCCTCGTGGGCCAGCGCCTTGCGATGGATGCTCACCCGCCAGAGCGTATCCCGTCGGCCCAGATCGAATTCTTCGCCGTAGGTCGTGTCACCGTCATAGTCGCTCAGGGCGAACACTCTTCCGGACGCGAGGCGTACGTTTCCGGACCAGCTACGGTCCCAGGAGTCGAGTGGCGGTGGCTCCCCGTCCCAGAGCTCGTACTTGATCAGGCATCGTGGGCTTTCCCGCTCGTTGATCGCGATCGCGTTCTCGCCCGCGCTGATCCAGCCTTCAGGGTCGATGTCGTATATATCCGACTCCTCCTCCACATCCGCGATTCCGGTGAGATACTTCAAGATCTCTTGCTGGTCGAGCAGTTCGGTGATGATCTCGGTCATGGCCGTCCAAGAGGTCCTTGTCTGACGTGGAGCCGTCCGGGCTGCCCGTGGGCAACCCGGACGGCTATGGGGGTCCGCTACTGAATGTCGATCCAGAACTGGTCGAAGTTCAGCATGCGGTTGTTGGAATACCACGCTTTCAGGACGATCCCGTGGTCCTGGTTCTCTGTTTCGCCGATCCGGCGGACCGAGAAGTCGTGCGGCGGATTCGGGAAAGATGCCTCTCGTAAGAATTTTCGCTGTTCAGGAAGGGTCAATTCGGATGTCCGCCGACGCGTGCCCATCACAGCGGGGAAATCGCCGGCACGGCGGCTTCTCGGTCACTGTCGTCTGTGTTCTCGCCGCCCGGGCTACCGGGCGCGGCGTGTGCGACTCCTGCCGGTGGCGTTCCCGCCCATGATGGTGTGGCGGGGACCCGGAGCCACCATTGCCGTGGATCACTTGTAGTACTGCACCCAGTACTCGACGGTGTGCTTCTTGCTGAGGGAGAAGGTCGCCCAGTACTTCGAGTGCCCCGCGTTGCGGATGCGGACGATGCCGTACTTGCCGTTGCAGCGCCACTTGCCGGACTTGGCGACCCTCTCACCGCCGCCCCAGCGGCGCAGGAACCACAGGTCGACCTTCAACTGTGAGTCGTTGCCCCAGCAGCGGGCCTTGACCTGCATCACGCGGACGCCCGAGGGCCGCTGCCAGGCCGAGGTCGAGAAGTACCCCTTGTACGGGCCCAGCGCCTCGTGCCGTTGGGTGCGCCAGCGGGCCATCGCCGCCGAGCTCGCCTGGGTCGAGACCTCACTGTGCGCGGCCGGGGCCGCGACGGCCGGCGCGGCCGTCACCAGGGCCGAGCCGGAGGCGGTGATGACGACAGCGAGGGAGATGTTCGCGAGACGCATGCGTGCCCTGCCTTTCCGTTTCCAGTGACGTTGTCGGTCGATTTCCGCATGAGAGCGACCCTTCGAAGCCTAGGAAGAGACCCGCGCCGCGGCGTCAACCCGCGGTTGGAATCGTCCGTACACTTCGTGCTCTGTCCGCCTTCACCTTGGGTTGACCCGTCTATCGCGGAAGTCACAGAGGAAGTCGACAGGGCGCCCGGCTGTACCAGCGGGTGCCCTCCTGGAGAGCGCCCCTCGGACGAAGAGGCCGTTCCCGAGGCGATCGGCTGCAACTCCTGGGGTATACCCCGGGATTGATGTGCCCCGGCCGGGTTCGGAGTTAGCGTGACGGATGCCCCTCAGCGCCGCCCCGGCCATCCAGCGGCTGTCCTCGCTCAACCCCCTGCTCCTCGACAGCGCCCTGGCTTCCGCCATGGTCGTCCTCACGTGGCTGTGGGACCTCTACGGACCCGACATGGGACGCCCCGGCGACCTGCAGGCGATGACGCTGACCTTGCTCGTGAACGCGCCGCTCGCGCTGCGTAGGCGCAGGCCGCTGACCGTCCTGGTGATCGTCACGGTCGCGTCGCTCGTCTACCACCTGCAGGGCTACCACGCGGGCCTCAACACCATCGGCATGATGGTGGCGCTCTACACGGTCGCCGTCCACCGCTCCTGGAAAGCCGACCTGACAGGCGCCGTGCTGATGGTCTCCGCGTGGACCCACGGATCGGCGCTCCAGCCCACCGTCACCCTGCCGTCGGCGCTCGTGCAGTCGCTCCTCCTGGCGGCCTGCACGCTGGGCGCGGGCGTCAGCGTGCGGCTGCTGTCCCAACGCGCCAGGCAGCTCGCCGACCTCGCCACGCAGCTCCGCAGGGAGCAGGACGCCGCCGCCGACCGCGCCGTCACCCAGGAGCGCCTGCGGATCGCCCGCGAACTGCACGATGTCGTGGCCCATCACATGTCCGTGATCTCCGTACAGGCCGGTCTCGGCCGCTTCGTCGCGCTGTCCCATCCTCCGACGGCGCTTGCCACACTGAAAGTCATCGAAAACACCAGCCATGAGGCACTCAACGAGATGCGGCGGCTGCTGTCGATCCTGCGCATCGAGGCGAACGACGAGGACGAGAAGCTCTATGCCGCCGCGCCCGGCCTCAAGGACATCGACAGCATCGCGGAGCGGATCCGGGCGGCGGGCCTGTCCGTCGAGACGACCGTCGAAGGAGAGGTACGGCCGCTGCCGCCCGGCCTGGAGGTGTGCGCTTACCGGGTCGTCCAGGAGTCGCTGACCAACGTGCTCAAGCATGCCGGGCCCGCCCGGGTGAAGGTGAGGATCACGTACGGCCGGTCGACGCTCACCGTCCGCGTCACCGATGACGGCCCCGGCGTCACCTCCGCGCGGCCGGAGCCGGGACCGGAGGGCAACGGCTTGATCGGCATGACTGAGCGTGTCAGGCTCTATCAGGGCACCCTCAAGGCGGGCCCGTTGCCGCAAGGCGGCTTCGAGGTGCTGGCGGTCTTCCGCTGCTCCCACCCGGCGAGGTCGAGCGAAACAGGTCCATGATCAGTGTGCTGGTGGTCGACGATCAGGTGCTCATCCGCGCGGGCCTGGCGGCACTCCTGCGCGCGGCGGGACTGATCGTGGTGGGCGAGGCCGAAGACGGTGAGGAAGCGGTACGGCTCGCCGCCACACTCAAACCCGACGTCGTTCTCATGGACATCCGCATGCCGGGGATGGACGGCCTCACCGCCACCGAACAGATCCTGGCCGCCGCCGAGCCGCCGGCGCCCAAGGTCCTCATCCTGACGACCTTCGACCTGGACGAGTACGTCTACAACGCGCTGCGGCTGGGCGCGGGCGGCTTCCTGCTCAAGGACACGCCGCCCGAGCGCCTCATCGCCGCGATCCACACGGTCGCCTCCGGCGACATCCTGCTCGCGCCCAGCGCCACCAGACGGCTGATCGAAGCCTTCGTCGACCCGCCGGCGGCCGTCCCTTCCCCGGAGCTCGGCCGCCTGACCGCCCGGGAGACCGAGGTGCTGCGCCTCGTCGGCTGCGCGCTGTCCAACAAGGAGATCGCCAAGCGGCTGTCGGTCAGCGAGGGCACGGTCAAAACGCACCTCAACCGGCTCATGGCCAAGCTGGGACTCGCCAGCCGCGCCCAGGCGGTCGTCCTGTCCTACGACTCCGGCCTGGTCAAGCCGAGCAGCCGGTGAAGTCACGCCGGTCGCGAGAGGGCCTGCACCCTTCTCATCGCCTGGGCCGCCGGAGACTCCCGTCTGATAGGTGAGACGGTGACCCGGTAAGGACGGGAGGCTTGGACCGTGCGTCGTGCCGTACAAGGTGACGGCCCCGCGGAAGGAGCTCGACCTCGCCCCGGAGGTGCTGCGCACGTACCTGCGCTATCTCGATGTCACGGGCCTTCGCGACCCGCGCGGCGCCACGTTCGCAGAAGCGGAGGAGATCATCGCCGGGGCGCTGGCGGAGTACGCGGCCGCGCTCGACGATCCCACGCTGCGAGGGCTGGCGACGTTCTGGGCGCACACGGCTCTCCACCAGGGCGTCGATCTGACCGTTCCGGGGGCGTTCGAGCGGTTCAAGCGCGATCTCGACGCCGGTCGCGTTCCGTACTACGAGCAGGTGCTCGACAAGATCATGCAGAACCGCTTCGTGAACGGCGGCATCGGCGAGGAACGCGCCTTCCCCCAGCCGCCTGTCTCCATGCCCCCCGCCCCCGAGCTGACGGAGGCCGCCGCGCGCAGCCAGACCGTCCAGCGTCTCATCACCCTGGCCCATTGGGTGGGCAAGGACGGCCGCGCCCTCACCGACGCGGGCAACCTCCGCGTCGCCGCCGCCCTCGACGCGTCGGCCCTGCGTGTACATGAGGACGCGGTCATGGGGAGCCTTGGAGGAGCGCCGGCCGGACCGTGCCGCATCCGGGTAAGACGCCGGCCGTGGACCGCAGGCTCATGACCCGATGAGCCGATCGCGGTCGGTGAGGGACAGCTCAGCCCAGATGACCTTGCCGCGGCGGGTGTAGCGGGTGCCCCAGCGCTCGGCGAGCTGCGCGACCAGGTACAGCCCGCGCCCGCCCTCGTCGGTGTCGGCGGCGCGGCGGGGGCGCGGGGAGGTCTCGCCGGCGTCGGAGACCTCGCAGATCAGGCTGTTGTCCAGCAGCAGCCGCGCCTTGATGGGCTCTCTGCCGTACCGGATGGCGTTGGTCACCAGCTCGCTGAAGACCAGTTCGGCGCTGAAGCCGAGTTCCTCCATGCCCCAGGCGGCCAGGAGCCGGTCGACCTCGGCGCGCACCTGGGCGACCATCGCCGGATCCGGCGACACATCCCAGCAGGCGACGTGGTCGGCCGGGGTGGCGCTGGTCCGGGCCACCAGCAGGGTGAACTCATCCGACAGGTGGGCCGGCGGCACGGCGTCCAGCACCGCGGCGCAGGTCTGCTCCGCCGTACGACCGGGGCCGGCCAGGGCCTGGCGCAGGCGCCGTTTCCTGCCGTCGCTCTCGCCGATCAGCCCCCTGGTGTAGAGCACGAGGCTGCTGCCCTCGGGGAGGTCCACCTCGGCCGTCTCGAACACCGCGCCTCCGCGTCCGAGCGGCGACCCCACCGGGAGGTCCAGGAACTCCACGCTGCCGTCCGGCCGGACGACCGCGGGCGCCGGATGTCCGGCCGAGGCGATGGCGCAGCGCTGGGAGGTGGGGTCGTAGACGGCGTACGCGCAGGTCGTGCCGGTGGCGTCGGCGCCCGAGCCCGTCACGCGGCCGTGGGTCCGGTCCGTACGCCGGCCCTCGGCTTCGCCTGCCTTCCCGCGCTCCAGGCTGCGTACCAGATCGTCGAGGTAGCCGAGAATGTCCTCGGGTGGCATGTCGAGGGTGGCGAAGTTGCCGACGGTCGTGCGCAGGCGCGCCATGGCGCCCGCGGTGTGCAGGTCGCGGCCGGCGACGTCGCCCACCACCAGGGCAACCCGAGCCCCCGACAGGGGGATGACATCGTGCCAGTCGCCTCTGGTCCCGGTCAGCGCGGGCACGCAGCGGTGCGCCACCTCCACGGCCCTGCTCTCGGGGACGTCCCAGGGCGTCATGCTGCGACGCAGGGCGAGCACCATGGCGTGCTCCCGGGAGAAGCGGCGGGCGTTGTCCATGCACAGCGCGGTCCGCGAGGCCAGTTCCTCGGCCAGCCACAGCTCGTCGTCGTCGAAGGAGCCGGACGGGGTGGCGCGCAGGAAGGTCGCCACTCCCAGCACCCTGCCGTGCGCCAGCAGTGGGACGGCGGCGCCCGCGGGGAATCCGGCCGCTGGCGCCAGGCCCACCGCCCACGGCGTCCCGGTCCCCGGATCGCGCGGGTCCGGCCACCGCGACGCCTGTTCCTCGGACAGGCACCGGGCCTGGGCGGAGGAGGCGAGGTAGTGGACCGGCTCCCCGGCCGCGACAGAGAGGGTCTCCTGCTGCATTCCCTTGACCGCCGCCCGCCGCAGATCCATGTTCGCCGGGCTGGGCTCCTGCCCGGACACCACGTAGTCGTGCAGATCCACCGTGACCATGTCGGCGAACTCGGGGAGGGCCACCTCGGCGAGTTCCTCGGCCGTCCGCACCACGTCCAGCGTCTGGCCGATCTCCGTCATGGCCTCGTACATCAGCCGCAGCCGCTTACGCGCCGTGGCCGCGATCCTGCCGACCTCGGGCTCGCCGAACAGGAACAGCCAGGGATCGGTGCCTGAATGCGGCTTCGGCTCGTGGCCGGGCGACACCGCCGGCACCGGCGCGTTCATCGCTGCCGGTGCCGGCCTGTTCGTGGTGTTCACCGCTGCCGGTGCCGGCCGGTTCCTGGTGTTCACCGCCGCCGGTAGCAGGCGCGACGGACGTTCGAGCAGGGCCGGCTCCAGCGGGACGGAGGCGTCGGCGAGTTCCCGCCACGGCCCGCCCTCGATCCTGACCTGGGCCACGACGCCGACCACGCCGACGGGCTCGGTTCTCGGCAGGGACCGCAGGGTGGCCACGCGGCCGTGGGACAGGACGACCTCGACGGCCGCCCGCTTGCCGTACGCGATCAGCTCGGCGGCCTTCTCCTCCAGCAGGAGGCGGTCGGCTCCGTTCAGCTCACGGAGCAGCGGGCCGGTCTCCTCAGGC
The DNA here is from genome assembly GCF_035920485.1 of Nonomuraea glycinis. Taxonomy (GTDB): domain Bacteria; phylum Actinomycetota; class Actinomycetes; order Streptosporangiales; family Streptosporangiaceae; genus Nonomuraea; species Nonomuraea glycinis. The sequence goes on along the minus strand of NZ_CP109166.1, from coordinate 1,509,919 downwards.
GGCCGGAGGCGGGGGACGTCCCCGGTACGCAGGTACGCCTCGAACAAGGTGCGCTCGCGCGCGGCGCTCCGCTCCAGGAACCGCTGCTCGATGGCCCTGGCGATCTCGCGTGCGAGCCGGCCCATCGCCGGATGCTCGTGCTCGTTGCGACAGGAGATCGTCACCAGGCCGCGCACCTGGCCGGTCAGCGCGTCCAGGATCGGGACGCCGGTGGCGGTGAAGGGGTACAGGCGTCGGGCGTGGTGCTCGCTGCCCGCGACCCGGACCGGCCGTCTGGCCAGCAGCGCGGTGCCGCCCGCGGTGGTTCCGAGCAGTTCTTCGGAGTAGCACACGCCTGGGATGGCCTTCGCCCGGTCGTATGCTCGCGCCAGTCGCGCGTCGCCCTCGCACCGCAGGAGCAGCCTCGCCTGCTCGTCCAGGAGGAGCAGAACCGCCTTCGTGTCACTGAGTACGGGCCGGTAGTGTTCGATCACCGGCTGGGCCATCCGGACGAGTTCGTTGTCGAGGTCCAGTTCGACGGGGTCGGCGAAGTCCAGCTTGTCGGGGTCGAGTCCGGTGGCCTGGCAGCGGCGCCAGGAGTTCAGGATGGCATGAGGCACCTTCTCGCCCACCGGCTCGCCTCTGAGGAATCTCGCAAGGATCGTCTCAATGACTCCGGCCCTCCTTTGCACAGAATTGGCACTTTGGCCCCTTCTAGCATCACTTCTCGCCTTCGTCTCATACTGCGGCCCTAGATCCTATATTTCGTATTTAAGCCGCGAAACCATGACAAAGAATCCGAAAAGTCGGATGCCTTCCGTGCCGTACACAGGTTTGATCCGCTTGCCGCGACGGTCGCCGCCGTGAGCGCGGCCACGGCCGCGAGGAACGCCGCACCCTCTATGCCAGGGCCCTGGGGGCGGACGTTCTCTGGATCGGGAGGTGCTCTCAACGACCTACGCGGTGGCGAGTTGATCCAGGATCTTGACGACCTCGTCCCACTTGGCGACGGCATCATGGGCACCGCGAGGACTTCTGCGGGATTCATCTGCTCGTTGAGGAACTCCACGATGCGGCGGAGATGGTCGGGCACGGTATCGGCGACGAAGACCAGGCGGATCTTGCCTGCTCGCAGGTTATCGCCCACCTTGGCGAAGAAGCTCTCCACAGTGACCGCGTCGTCCTCGCAGAGCTGGGCGATCATCTCCTGAGGATTGCGTGGGGTGCGGCTCGACATCGCCCGCATGCCCATCGAACCGTGGCGGCCCGAGGATTCACGCCGAGCTGTGGGAGAAGTTCGGGCGGGTTGCTCGGCTGATGCGTTCGGTGGATCGCTCAGTACGGCCCAGGTGTAAGTGCCCCCGGCGGGATTCGAACTTGTGGCACCCGCTTCAGTCTCCAATCTCTCCCCTGGTGGAGGGGGTCGTTCGGACGCTGGGAGCCGTGCCTGTGGGCCTTTCACTGTTGCTTCGAGCACGCGGATCAGATTCGCTACCGTCCCCTTGCGGCTCCCGCGGGCTCGATGGCCGTCAGAACCATTTCGCGATCAAGGTCAGATAAAGCCACGATGCCGCGCCGAACGCCCTGGCACGGAACAGGAGCGCTCAGCGGACGGTCCCGGCCCACTGCCAGCGCACTCTACGACCATGACCGGGAAGTTCGGCACGGCCGGTGCACCACAGGAGGAGCTCGGCCGCGTCGTCACCGTCCGGAGCCTCAGGGAAGAGACGCCGCAGCGCGGGGGAGCACAGGCGCTCGGGCGGCCGCCAGTCGAGTCCGAGCGCACGGCCGATGTCCACACCGTGGACGAGCAGTTCGACGACCCCCATGGCGGCGAAGCCGACGGCATCGGAGCGCCCCCATGGATGCCAGGCGCGTACGTCACTGTCGGCCTCACGTACGGCGGAGGCCAGAAGACGACCAGCGATCCTGATCCCTTCCAGACAGTCGGCGATGGCCGCCTGCGGATCGAGGGAGGCGAAGAGAGTGACGTACCGATCGGCCGGACGGGCGATGAGCAGCCCGGCGTACCCGACGACACCCAGGGCGAGATGGTCAAGGGTGGCCCGGCAAGTCCAGTCCAGCCCCGCGGCGTTGCGCGTCCAGTCCTGACCGGCGACCTTCCCCAGACTCGCGGTGGTCTCGTCGGCCGCCTCGACGACGAGGTCGGCCCAGGTGGCGGCGTTCACGCTCGGAAGTGGTCGATGATGCGGGCGTAGCTGTCCAGCGCGTGCCCACGATCGACCGCCTCGGCGAGCAGCTTGCCGGTGTACTCGGCCATGGTGGCGTCGATGCCGCGGATCCGGCTCTCGTGGATGAGGTGCCGGACCGGCGGGATCTGGGTCTCCAGGGTGGCGTCCTCGGCGGCGAAGGAGCCCTCGTCGATCTGCTGGGCGTAGGCCGTCAGGAACGACGCCACTCCCTTGAGCCAGTCGGTGGCCATCGGCAGGAAGTCGGTGGCCGCGATCTTCTCGGTGTCCATGAGCGCCGCGGCGTGCATGAAGCCGTTGAACGTCGACCACATGATCCCGAGCAGCGCGACGTCGTACAACGAGGGAAGGCCGACGTCGGTGCTGATGAGCGTGGTGCCGCCGCCCAGCGCCCGCAAGGTCTGCTCGTACGTCTCGTACGGGGCGGGCGGGCCTCCGTACAGGATGACCGTCTCCGGCGCGCCGATGCCCGGCGGGGTCATCATGATCGCCCCGTCCAGGTACTCGGCCCCGCGTTCGGCAGCCCAGGTGGCCATCGCGCGGGCCTCGTCGGACGCGCCCGAGGTGAGGTTCACCAGGACGCGGCCGGACAGCGCGGTTTCGGCCGGGGTGAGCAGGTCGCGTACGGCGCCGTAGTCCCGTACGCAGACGATGACGAGCGGGGCGGCGGCGACGGCGGCGTCCACCGTCGGAGCCTCGCTCGCGCCGGCCTCGACCAGGGCCTGCGCTCTGCCCGGGGTGCGGTTCCAGATGGTCGTGGGGTGGCCGGCGTTCATGAAGGCGGAGGCCAGCGCCCGGCCCATCATGCCCATGCCGATGACGGTGACGGGTGTTCCTGCCATGTCTGTCGCTTTCTGTCCGTTTCGGTGGTGACGGCCACCATGATGGCAACGCGAGCCGACGGCCGACATTGGCAGGAGTGCCGATATTCACCAAATTACTGCCATAGGGTGAGCTCTGTGAGTGCTGGAACCGTGGCGCTCGTCGTGATCGACGACGCCATCTCGATGTGGGACATGTACGAGCTGGGCATCGCCACGGCGGTCTTCGGCGTCGACCACAGCGATCTCGCGGACCCGTGGTACGACCTGCGGGTGGTCGGGATGCGCCCGGGGACGCCCTCAGCGGCGCCGGGGTTCACGTGCAACGCGCCGTACGGGCTGGAGGAGCTGGAGAGGGCGGACACGGTGATCGTCCCGGTCGTGCCGGAGGCGTACATGCGGGGCGACCGCGACCTGCCCCAGGAACTGCTCGACGCTCTGCGTCGCGCGAGTGCCGCGGGCGCCCGGATGGTCTCGCTCTGCAACGGCGTGTTCGCGTTCGCCGCCGCGGGCCTCCTCGACGGCCGCCCCGCCACCGCCCACTGGGAGCACACCCGCGAGCTGGCCGACCTGTACCCGCAGGTTCGGGTGGACGACTCGGTCCTGTACGTCGACGACGGCGACGTGCTCACCAGCGCCGGGCTCAGCGGCGGGCTCGACCTGTGCCTGCACATCGTCCGCCGTGACCTCGGCGCCAGGGTGGCCAACCAGCTCGCCCGCCGCCTCGTGGTCCCCGCCCACCGGCCGGGCGGCCAGGCCCAGTTCGTGGAGCGTGCCATCACCGTGACCGACGACGGGATCGCCCCCGTCCTGCACTGGGCGCTGGAGCACCTCGACCACCCGCTCACCGTCGAGGACCTGGCCGCCCGCGCGGGGATGAGCGTGCGCAGCTTCCACCGCAACCTGCGGGCGGCGACCGGCACCAGCCCGATGAAGTGGCTGCTCCACCAGCGGCTCGCCCGCGCGCAACAACTCCTGGAGACCACCGACCTGCCCATCGAGCTGATCAGCGAACGCAGCGGGCTCGGCAGCGCGAACAACCTCCGCCACCATTTCGCCGCGCACCTCGGGGTGGCGCCCACCGAATATCGGCGCGCCTTTCCCTGCCCCGCTCCGGAACCGGGACCGCCGGCGACTCGGCCCCGACTGTCCACGCTCGCTTGAGCGAGGCACGGTCACCCCTACGGCACGGGATGCACGTCGTGGACCAGCCGTCTGTGCGGAGCGGCCCGAGGCCGGGGGAGTGACCGCGCGGGTCAGAAGTATTTCGAGGTCAGGTCGGTGGTGGGCCAGGACGACACGGTCACCTTGTTCATGTCGTCATCGATCCCGTCGTAGTCGAGTGAGCCGCTCTCCTCACGCCGGTTGAACAGCAGGGCGTAGCTGAATCCGTTCTGCAGCCGCGCCAGGTAGGCGAACGTGCCCGGCATCGAGCCGTTGTGCCAGGTGTTGAGGTGGCCGGTGACCTGGCGGCACCACCAGCCGCCGCCGTACCAGGAGCCGTACTCGTTGACGCCGATCTCCGGCTTGGCCACCAGCTTGGCGATCGAGGTCGAGCTGAGCACGGTGCCCGGCCGGTCGAAGGCGAGGGTCCAGCGGACCAGATCCACGGCGGAGGCCAGCCAGCCGCCGTTGGCGTCCTGGTTGGGCATGTTGAAGCCGCCGTAGGGGTACGGGACGGTGGTGCCGGAGGTGTCCAGGACGGTCTTGTTCGTGTACTGCGACTCGTAGCGGACCTCGCCGGTCGCGGCCTCGCTCCTGAGGCTCTCGCCGAGCCGCATGCGCGTGATGCCGAGCGGCTGGAGCAGCTTGGTCTTGATGTACGTCTCGTAGGGCTGCCCCGAGACCTTCTCGATGATCCGGCCGAGCAGCAGGTACCCGTAGTTGCTGTAGACCATCTTGGTGCCCGGGGCGTGATCGAGCGGGCGGGCGGTGGCGTATCGGATGATGTCGTCGTGCCCGATCGGCAGCGGCACGTCGAGCGCGGCCGAGATGGTGTGGTCCAGCCAGAGCTGGTCCTTGGAGACGTCGCGGTCCCAGCCGCCGAGGTGCTGCATGAGGCGGAGCACGGTGACCTGCTCCATCCGGGCGTCGGCCGGGGTGAGGCCGAGCAGCTGAGTGACCTTGGCGGACAGGCTCAGCTTGCCGTCCTGCACCAGGCGCATGACAGCGGCCGAGGTGATGTTCTTGCTCAGGCTGGCGATCCGGAACAACGACGTCGGCGATGGGACGGCCGGCACCCTGGAGTAGTCGTCGTAGGTGTAGCCTCGCGCGAGCAGGATCTTGCCGTTCTTCATGATGGCCAGCTGCGCGGCCCTGATCTGGCGATCCAGCACGAACTTCTTGAGCAGGTTGTCGTACCCCGCCAGTTGCGTCGGCGCGGTTCCCGACGTGCGGACACCAGGGGCAGGTGGCGCCGCCTGCGCTGGGCGCCCGGCGATCAGCGCCGCCGGCGCCGCCGCGAGAAGAGTCCTGCGGGAAAGGCCGGTCACTTACGCCCCTTACGTCACATCCGATACATGGCTCACATATGTTACGGAAGTCATGGTCTTTGTCGAAGCGGACCCCGCTGCTGGACGCCTGCGTTCGTAGCGGACGCTCGCGTCAGCGCGGGGACCGGACCGGGCGTTCGGTACGGGTGGGGTTGCCGCGTACGAGCTCGTCGTGGACGTGCCAGCGGGCGGTGGTGGCGGCGCGCTCCGCTGCCTCGTCATCGTTCTCGATGCGCTGTCGCAGCAGCCGCATGGCGAGGCGGCGGTTGAGGGTGAACTGCCGTTCGGTGTCGACCACGACGACGAGTCCGGTGGGACGGTGGGTCGCTCGTACGGCCGTGCTGGCCTTGTTGCGGTGCTGGCCGCCGGGGCCGCCGGTGCGGCAGGCGACGACGTCGACGTCCGCTTCGGCGAACGTGGTGCGCGGGGTGTCCAGCCGGCACGGCCGGGCGGTGACGTACCAGTTCTTCCGGCTGGTGCTGGACCGGTACGGGCTGGGGGCCTGCCAGCAGAGAGTCCCGGTCCACGAGGCGGCGAACGTCTCGGCGTCGTCCCCGGTGATGCGGACGACGGCCGATCGGTAGGTACCGGGCCGGTCACCCGGGACGGTCTCGGCGCGCTGGGTGCCCAGGTTCCGCCGGGCGGCGTCGGCTTCCAGGCGGTGCAGCAGCTCGGCCAGCGCCCAGGCGCACTCCTGCGGGCCGCGCCCGGCCGACAGGAGCAGGTGAACGCTCACCGCCGCCCCCGCTTGCCGTGGTTCTCGGGAGTCTTGTACGTGACCAGCGGGATCGTGGTGGCGATGGGCGTGGCCAGGGCATGGTCCACGAGGTCGGCGATCACCTGCTCGATGCGCTTGTAGGCCGTCGGCGCCTCCTCGAAGAGCAGTTGCCGGTCGCCGCACACCACCAGCGACCCCACCGGCGTCCGGCGCAGCTCCTCGACCGTGTGCTTGGCCCGGCCCCGGCGCAGGGCGTCGGAACGCGACATCTTGCGGCCCGCGCCATGAGCCACGGAGTGGCCGGCGTCCGGCCCGGCGTGGGCGGCCACGAGGTAGGAAGGGGTGCCGCGGGTGCCGGCGATGAGCACGTCGCGGCCGTCACCCGGCGCCGCGCCCTTGCGGTGCAGGTAGCTCCCGTCGCGGAGTTCGACCAGGTTGTGGCACTGGTCGACGATCGGCTCGGCGGGCTCGAATCCCAGCGCGTACGCGACCCGGGCGGCCAGCAGCCGCCGGTTGAGCGATCCCCACCGTACGGCGTCGTCATGCGCCGCCAGGTAGGCGGCGGGATCGGGGGCGGGGCCCGCGCCGTGGACCTCGGTGTGCGCCCGCAGGATCCGTTCGCCCAGCCCGCGGGAGCCGCTGTGGACGACGAGGACCAGGTCACCGGCGTCGAGTCCGAGCCGGCTCGCGTGAGCGGCGTCGAGGATGGTGCCGATGCGCGCCAGCTCGACGAAGTGGTTGCCCCGGCCGACCGTGCCGAGGCCCTCGACGTGACCCGCGGGCACATCGCCCTTCAGCACGGCCCAGGCCGGGTCGTCGGCATCCCGCTCAGGGTTCAGCGCGCGATCGAGATCGGGGAATCGGGCGGCGAGCTTCTCCGGTACGGCCCGCTTGAGCTTGACGGGGAACACGGCGATGCCGCACCCGATGTCGGAGCCCACCAGGAACGGGTACAGCACGGTCGACGCCATGGCCGCGCCGATGGGGGCGCCCTTGCCGGGGTGCAGGTCCGGCATGGCGGCGACGTGCGTCATGCCGTCGAGGGCGGCCACCTGGTGGCACTGCGCGACGGCATCGGACTCGATCCAGCTCGTGGGGGAGGCGAACACGGTCACCGTGGCCGGCGGGCTGGAGTGTTGCTGAGACAAGGACGCTCTCTTCGCTGAACAGGGCACGGCGCGAGCGAGCGCCGTGGCATCGGGAAATGGCGGGAGTGTCCGCGTCAGATCAGCATGGACACCACGTTCCCCGAACCCGCCCCACGAGGGCAAATGATTTTCGGCCGCATGATGCCGGGTGCCGGCCGCCACCGCCTGGACCGTGATCACCAGGTGGCGGGCCACCTCGCCCGCCACCGCCCGGGGCACCTCATCGGCGTACGCGACTACGCAGGTGGAGCACCCGGTTCCCCTGGATCACCACATCGGGATCCTCCAGCAGATGCTGCGCGTCGACCGAGCCGAAGTAGCGCTTGCCCGATCCGAACACCACGGGCACGACGTCCATGGCCACCTCGTCCACCAGCCCCGCGGCCAGCACCTGGCCGCCGACGTCCCCGGCGGCGACCTCGACCGTGCGGCCGCCCGCGAGCTCCTGTGCCTTCGCCATGGCGGCCTCGATGCCGTCGGCGAAGTGGAACGGCGCCTGGGGGTCCCAGCCCTCGGGCATCGGCCGGTGCGTCACGACGACCACATGGGCGATCCCGCCCGGCGGCTTGCCGTCCCAGCCGTTCGTCATGTCGAAGACGTGGCGGCCGACGATCGTCACGCCGATCTCGTCCCAGTACGAGCGGGTGTAGTCGTAGGACGCCTGCGACACCTTGATCTCCCCGCTCTCGTCCAGCGGGACGTCACCGTTGGACAGCCACTCGAACAGCGGGCCGACCTGGTCGGTCCGGTCCGCGATGAAGCCGTCGACCGACACCGAGCCGTACATGACCACCTTGCCCACGGGCTCTCTCCTGTTCGTCGGGAAGTGCCCATACTGGCGTGCCGGAGGGTGTCGGCTCTAGTGAGCAGCGGGCCGACATCGAGCGCGTGGCGGGATGCTTTTCGCGGTCCCGCTGCGCGGTCCCGCTGCGCGGTGGCCTTGAGCTCACCTGTCACCGTCGGCGGGCGTCAGGAAGTCCTGGAACTCGCGGTGCCGGAACTGGTAGGTGGCGCCGCTGACCCGCAGCAGCCGGGCCTCGCAGGCCCAGTCGAGAAAGGCCCACAACCGCAGCGGGAGCAGGCCGCGCGTGGCCGCGACAACTAGCCCGATCATCGTACGGGCCCACGCGACCGCGCCGAAGGCCAGCCCGAACGTCACCCCGCCGACGAGCGCGCACACCAGCGACTCCACGACGCCGGTGTTCATGACGAACACCAGGAAGGCGGCGACCCCGCCGGTGAGGCCGAAGGCCATCCCGATCATGGGGTTGCGGCGCAGGGCCTCACGCGGGTGGGTCAGCTCCGCGTCCCTGCTCCAGCCTCCGGTAGCGATCTTGAAGACGACCCCCAGCGTGAAGGCGAGGACGAAGGCGCCGGCGACCCCCGCCGCCAGCGGCAGCGGGCCGGCGTGGGCCAACCGCAGCGGCGCCAGCCCGGTGAGCGCGCCGCACAACCCGAAGCCGAGCAGCGTGAACGGCTCCGCGCGGAGCACCTCGAAGACGGTCATCCGCTCCGCGCCCCTCCGTCCGGCCGCCGTCAGCCCGATGACCGCGCCGAGCACCAGCCCGCCGATGCCGCCCGCGACGACGGCGAAGCCGGGCCCGAAGACCCTCTCCCCGGTCAGCACGAGCCCGGCCAGGCCGCCGAGCACCCCGACGGGCACCCCCGCCAAGGCGCCCAGCAGGCCGCCGATCACCCGCCGCCGCCTAGGGACCTCGCCGCGCCCACCGGCGGCGGCCGGCCAGGGCGACAGCGACAGGCCGGTGGCGATGGCCACCCAGCTCGCCATGAGCGTCAGGGTGAGCAGCCGCTCGGCGCCGGGGCCGCCGGCCGCCGATCCCGTCCAGAACGCCAGCATCGCGATGCACGAGAAGAGCACGCAGGCCAGGCAGTGCGCCATCAGGACCCGCCGCCGCCCGCCGATCGGCCACAGCAGGTGCGGCACGATGTCGATCGCCGTCAGGCCGGGCGGCGGCCGGTCCGCCTCGGCCCCCCGGACAGCCTGCCGGCGGAGGTGGCCGGCCAGCAGCACCAGCCACGACCGCACCTGGTCCGGCTGGTACGGAGCCCCGTGCGCGGTACGGGGCGTGAGCACGGTCGCCGCCGGCACGTACGCCTCCAGCAGCCTCCTGGCGATCCGCGCCGCCCCCGCACCGGTGTCGAGCCCCGGATCCACGCGCAGCAGCTCGTCAGGATCGGCGCCGGACTCCACGGCGGTCACGGTCAGCACCAGCCGCCACGGCGTGGCGAGAGCGGCGTGCACGGCCTTGCCCGCCGGCCCGGACAGCGCCTCGTGGACGGCCTCGCGCCGCGGGCCGTGCGGGTGCCCGTCCGGCCAGCGGGCACGCAGGTACGCGCCGATCTGCCGGCCGGTCAGGGTGTGCAGGTGGATCAGGGCGGCGTTGTCGAGCCCGGCCCCGGCCGCGCGCAGTTCGGCGTGCCGGTCGGCCCGGCAGGTCACGACCACCGCGCCAGGACGCCGGCCGGACAGGTCGCTGTAGCGGTTGAGCTCGGCCAGCAGCCCGATCGCCCGGCGTGGCGGGCCCCATCCCGGCTCGGGGTCCAGCTCGTCCAGCCCGTCCACCACCGGCAGCACCCGGCGATCGCGCACCAGCCGGTGCGCGTCCCTGGCCGCCAGCCCGAAGTCCTGCGCCAGCTGCTCGGCCAGCCAGGTCTCGAACGGCCTGCCGAGGGTCCACCGGGCCGCGCTCAGCCGTACCGGCACCAACTGGCCCTGGTCGAGGCGGCCGCCGGCGGCGAGCACGGGCTCCAGCAGTTGCAGCACCAGCTCGATCGCGAGCACCGTCTTGCCCGCCCCCGACTCGCCCACGACCAGCAGGCGGCGCGAGCCCAGGTCACCGAAGAAGCGGCCGATCGCACCCAGATCATGCTCGGCCTCACCGCTGTCGCCGCTGTCGCCGTGCCGACTGCTGGGTTCGCCGTACTGACTGCCGGTCTCGCCGTACTGACTGCCGGTCTCGCCGTACTGACTGCCGGTCTCGCCGTACCGGCTGCCGGTTTCGCCGTACTGACTGAAGGAGAGCTCCGCGAGGTTGTAGCCGCCGAGCAGCCCCTTGCGGGCCCTGTCCTCCTCGCGGACCACGCGGCGGATCAGCAGCTCGACGGCGGGATCGGGGGTGGCGGCGGCCGGCTGGGCCGGCGGCCGGGGGACGGGCGCGGACGGTTCCGCCAGGGCCGTCCTGGCCGCCCGCCAGCGTTCGAGTTCGGCGGGGATCAGCTCGGCCGGGTAGTCGCAGTAGTGGAAGCAGGCGGTGACGAAGGCCCGGACGAAATCCCAGCGCGGCAGCCGGTCGGCCTGCCGCAGGACGTGTGAGACCGTGCTCTTCGGCAACGCGTCGACCGTGGCCCCGTCCGTGGCCGTCGTCTGGCCGCCGAGCGAACGCAGCCTGCTCAGGGACGGCTCGCCCGCCCACTGCTTGAGCCGTACCAGCGACTGGACGAAGTCCGCGGTGCTGACCGCCCCGGCAGGATCCGGCGGACGGGGACGCTCCTCGATCATCCCTCTCCCGCCCGTACCAGCGACCAGCCGAACTCGTCCCTGCCGCGCCGCGGCCACCGGCCGTCGCGGCACCGGCCCTCCAGCGTCTGTACGTGACGCGACTCCATCAGGAAGTTGCGGGCCTGGTCGGCCGCCACCAGGTCACGGCCGACCGCGATGGGCACGAGCCCGTGGCGCGGGATGTAGACCCAGCGGCCGCGGTCCCAGTCGTAGGGGTCGAACCAGCGGTGCCGGACCGTGCCGGACACGCGCGTCTCCGGCCCGTCCCTGGTCAGCATGAACGACCCCTGCGAGCGCAGCAGGCTCATCCTGCTGACGTAGAACAGCTCCGTACCGATGAAGGCGTTGATCCGCGCGTCCCAGTGGTCGTGCAACCAGCTCGACTCACCCTCCCGCAGCTGCCGGGCCCGGCCGGCGAGCTGCCGTTCGAAGCGGCGCTGATTCTTGCGCTCGGCCTTCTTGATCACCTTGAACGAGCGCAACCACCGCTGCGACATCGTCCTCGACGCGCCCGTACCGTCCATGAAGTGCTCAAGGAAGTCGGACGCGATCGGATGGAAGTCGCGGCCGCCCTCGACGATCGAACGGAACAACGCGACCAGTTCCGGGACGGGCCTGCCTGTCCGCCGCCGTAAGCCTCGCAGGAACATCCTCGCTCTCTCCGTGGTCGAATCCGTGGTCGAATCCAGGATCGGGGTCGGGGTCGGGGCCGGGGTCAGGGGCACGTCTGGCGGTACTCCTCCTGGGGCACGAGATTCTCCCACTCCTCGCGGGTGAGGGAGCGGCCCGCGTTGGCGCACGCCGCGGCCACCAGGTCGGGAGGCGTACGGACGTTCCACAGCCGCGCGGTCGTGTCTCCCGAGGCGGTGGCGACCGTCGTCCCGTCGGCGCTGTAGACGAGATCGGTCACGCCTTTGGTGTGGCCTCTCATCGCCGAGCCGAGCCGCCGGTAGGTCAGCAGGTCCCAGAGCTGCACCTCGCCGTTGGTGAGTCCGGTGGCGAGGACCTTGCTGTCGGGGCTGAAGGCGAGCGTGGTCATCACACCCTCCTCGACGATCAGGCCGATGCCGACCGCACGCCGGTGCGGCACGTCCCACAGCCGCACGCTGTTGTCGTAGGCCGTGACGGCCAGCCGCTGCCCGTCGGGGCTGAAGGCCAGGTCGTTGACGAGCCCGCCGTGAGCCGTGAACGTCGGGCCAGGCCGCTCCCAGCCGGTGGCGACGTCGAAGAACCGGATCCGGCTGTCGAAGCCCGCGGTCGCCACGATCGTGCCGTCGGGGCTGAGCGCCATCGCCGTGATGACGTCGGTACCGTCGCGTACGGTGATGCGCGCCCCGGTATCCCTGCGGCTCGCGAGGTCCCAGAACACGATGGACTTGTCCCGCTGGGCGGCGACGAACCTGCCGTCGGAGCTGATCCTGGCGTGGGCGAGTGACTTCTCGTGCGCGATCTCGCGGCGGCTCGCGACGTCCCAGAGCCGTACCCCGTCCAGGCCCTCCGACAGAAGCGTCCGCCCGTCGGGGGTGAACTCCATCCGGTACGCCGCCGCAGGTCGGGCAGCCACGGGACGCAGCGGCGGGCCGAGGGGGCGCTGGCCGGCCGCGTCCCACAACTGGAGGTCGGGGCTCTTCTCGTCGGCGACGCCGGTGGCCAGGATCCGCCCGTCCGGGCTCAGCGCGACGGCGCCGAACGCCGGCACGCGGGTCCCCTTCTGCTGACGTACCTGCGGGTCGGCCAGCCGGACCACGCCGTCGTCGCCGGCGGCGGCCAGCACCGTCCCGTCCGGGCTGTACGCGATGTCGTCGACCCCGGCGTAGTTGTCGGACAGCGCGAACAACTGCTGCCGGCCGGCCGTGTCCCACACCACGGTGCGCCCGCTGTCCCCGCCGGTCGCGATCCGCGTGCCGTCCGGGCTGAAGGCGATCGAGTGGTAACCGGCGGTGCGGTCCTTGAGCATCCCCTTCTGCGCGCGCGTGGCCACGTCCCACACCCGGCCGGTACGGTCCCAGCTCACGGTCGCCAGGGTCGACCCGTCCGGGCTGATGGCGACGTCGACAATGGGCTGGGTGTGTCCCGTGAAGGAGGCGCCGAGCCGGCGGGACGTGGCGGTGTCCCAGAGCCGCGCGGTCTTGTCCTCGCCCGCCGTGACCAGAATCTTCCCGTCCCCGCTGTACGCGAGCGCGTGGATGGCCGTCCCGTGGCCGGATCCCTCGCCCGGCCGGCCCATGGGAGCCCCGGACGGGCGGCGCGTGGCCACGTCCCACTGCTGGACCACGCCGCTGCTGTCGCCGGTCGCCAGCGTCCTGCCGTCCGGGTTGAACGCCAGCGCGTTGACCACCCCGCCGGCCTTCACCTCGGCGCCCAGCTCGCGACGGGTGACCACATCGTAGAACCGGACCCTGCCGAGGCACGCCGTGGCCAGCGTCCGGCCGTCGTCGCTGAAGGCCAGCCGTACGCTCGAACAGTCGTACTTCGCCCGCGTGATCGGTGCGCCGAGCTGCCGCCGCGTGGCCGCGTCCCACAACCGCGCCGTCCCGTCGTCGCTCCCCGTCGCGATCTTCGCGCCGTCGGGACTGAACGCCACCGCCGACACGCCCCGCGCGTGCCCGGTCAGGGTCCCCCTGCCGGTACGGGTCGCCGCCGTCAGCACCCGGTTGCGGGCCTCGTCGGTGGGCGCGATCCGCCACGCCGCCACGGCGAGCATCGAGGCCAGGCCGGTGTCGCCGGTGACCTCGCTCTGCGCCGCGAGCTGGCGGGAGCTGGCCAGCCCGCGCTGCCGGTTCGCGTCGTCCGCCGCGCTGACGGCGGTGCCGGCCGCGACGAGGGCGAGCACCGACAGCGCTGCCAGCCCCGACATGACGAGCCGGCGGCGCCGGGTCACCCGCCGCGCCTCCCGGGTGGAGGCCGTGACGAAGCTCTCCACGGTGGCACCGGGCGGGGGGAAGCTGTCCGGGTCGCGCTCCCAGCGGGGCCGGCTGTCCTGGACCGCCAGCAGCCGGGGTCCCCGGTAGAGGAAGGCCGGGTCGCGGTGGTTGTCCGCCCACTGCGCGGCGGCCTCGACGAGCCCGTCGTACACCGACTGCGCGGCGAGATCCGGTTCGAGCCACTGCCGCAGGGTGGGCCAGGCCGTCAGGAGCGCGTCATGGGCGATCTCGGCGCTGTCCTCGTGCAGAGTGAGCAGGCGCCGGTCGGCGAACACAGCCAGCAACGCCGCCGTCCGCTCCCGCTCCCGCTCCCGTGCGTCCCCCGGATCCTGCCCGTCCCGTGCGTCCTGCGCGTCCCGTGCGTCCTGTGCGTCCCGTGCGTCCTGCGCGTCCCGCGCGTCCTGTGCGGATGCGGCGGCGTGCAGCTCGGCCAGTGTCGCCCGGCGCCGCGCCACCCGGCCGCCCGCGGTGATCGTCGTCATCCGCCGGAAGAACCTGAGCGCGGCCTTGCGCTCGTCCGGCTGCAACCCGTCGAGGGCCTCATCGGCCGTACGCCGTACGGAGTCGCGTACCCGGCCGGAGTCCTCATACCCACGGACCGTCAGCGTGTCCTTCTCGCGCCGCTCCCAGGTGTTGCGCAGGGCCTGGGAGAGCAGGGGCAGGGCGCCGGCCTCGTACCGGTCGCCGGTGCGCAGCTCCGCGTACCGATCACCGGTGCGCAGCTCCGCCAGGATGATCTCCACCAGCCCCGGTTCGAGCCGCAGGCCCGCCGTGGCCGCGGGGCCGGTGATGGCCAGCCGCAGGTCCGGCTCCGTCATCGGCTCGACGATGACCTGACCGTCCTGAATCGCCTCGGCGAACTGCGGGTACGCGGCGCAACGATCCCAGTAGTCGGCGCGCACCCCGACGATCACTCCGGCGCCGTCCCGGCCTTCCGCCAGGGCATGCAGAGTCCGTACGAACGCCTGGCGCTCCTGCTCGTCGCCCACCAGGGTGAACAGCTCCTCGAACTGGTCCACCACCAGCACGAACCGCCCGGTGAGGGCTTCCGCAGGATCGTCCCGTAATCGCGTAGCCACCGTCTCGACCGGCCCGCCGAACTGCCGCACCCACGCCGCGGCGAGCGCACCGAACGGATCCGCGCTCGGCGTCACCAGCATGCGCGGCCAGTCCCGCGACCCGGCCAGCGGCAACATCCCCTCCGCCAGCGCCGGCATCAGCCCCGCTCGAAGCAATGACGACTTGCCCACCCCCGAGGCGCCCGAGACGAGCAGGATGGACCCGCGTCGTGCCAGCCGCCGGCCCAGGCGGTCCAGGAGGCTACGGGTCGCCCGCGTACGCCCGAAGAACAGCTCGGCCTTCGTGCTCTCGAACGGCACCAGACCTTGGTAAGGGCACACATCGTGAGATCGGCCGCCCCCGCCTCGCTCGCCCATGGCGCTCATTCTGGCCAATCGCCCGCACGCCCTCAATCACGTTTGCACGTCTTGCCGCCCCTATCCGTTCCGTCCGATTCCGTCCAATGCCGTCCGAACGGTGGCCGGAACAGGGGGGACGCGGTTTCGATCGTGGGACTGGTCGACGAGGAGAACGGGGTGCCGGGATGTCATTGGGGGCGTTACTACGCATGTGGCGCCGGCGGGCGCTGCTGACGCAGGAACAACTCGCCCAACGGGCCGGCCTGAACGTCAGGACGGTGCGCCGGCTGGAAAATGACGGGCTGCTGCAGCCCCGAACCACCTCGGTCCTGCTGCTGGCGAAGGCCCTGGACCTGAACGGCACCGAACAAGAAACCCTGAACGCAGCCGCCCACCGCCACCCAGCCGACCCCTCCGCCCCAGCCACGACCGGCCCGCTGGCCCCGACCGCGACCGGCTCGCCGGCTGCGGCCCGCATGCCTGTCGCCTGTCCGCCCGCAGCCGGGATGGGTACGGCCGGGATAGGTACGGCCAGGCCCGCTGTGGCCGACCCGCGCCCGTGGACCATTCCGCGTCAGTTGCCCGCCGACGTCGCCGCGCCAGGCGTCCGGGAGCGCGAAGCGGCATGCGTGGAGGGCCGTACCACCACCATGCCCGAACCTCACAGGGCCGTCGTCCTCATCAACGGCATGGCCGGATTGGGCAAAACGGTGCTGGCCGTACACACCGCCCACCGCCTGGCCCCCCTCTTCCCCGACGGACAACTCTTCGTGGATCTGCACGGCCACACCCAGGCGACGGCACCGGTAGAGCCAGCGGCGACGGCAACCGTAGAACCGATGGCGACGACACCGGTAGAACCGGGCGCCGCCCTCGCCCGCATACTCCGCACATTGGGCGTCCCCACCGAGCACATCCCGTGGCACCTGGACGACCGCGCCGCGCTGTACCGCAGCGTCCTGGCCGACCGCAGGCTCCTGATCGTCCTGGACGACGCCGCCGACGAACACCAGCTCCACCCGCTCCTCCCCGCCGCCCCCGGCTGCCAGGTGATCGTCACCAGCCGCCAACGCCTGACCTGCCCCGGCAACGCCCAGATCCTGTCCCTGGACACCCTGCCCCTGACCGAGGCGATCACCCTGTTCACCCGCACCACCGGCCGCGACCCGGACACACCTCCAGACGTCCTGGCCAAAATCGTCCGCCGCTGCGGCCTGCTTCCCCTCGCCATCCGTATCGCCGCCGTCCGCCTCCAGACCCACCCCGCCTGGAACGCGAACCACCTGCTCGAACGCCTGACCACCGACCCCCTCGCCGAACTGACGGCCGGCCACCAAAGCGTCACCGCCGCCCTGAACCGCTCCTACGAACGCCTACCCCCCGACCACCAGAAGACCTACCGCCTCCTGGCCTCAACCCCCCACCCGACCTTCCCCCTCACCACCGCCGCCGCGCTACTGAACACCACCACGCCCCAGGCAACCCGCCTGCTGGACCACCTCGTGAACGCCAACCTCCTACAGGAGCCAACCCCAGGCCACTACCGCCTCCACGCCCTCCTCCACGCCCACGCCTCAGCCCTGCAGCCGCCACCCGACGTCGAAACCACCCTCCGACTCCGCTGCCGCACCGCCCTACTGACGTAGCCAGCGCCACCTGGCCAGCGATGCCGGAGAGCGTTGAGCGTGGGGATTACGTACGTACATGCAAAGCTCTCTAGTTGTCATCATCGTCAAAGCCGTCGATCCATTCGCTGATGTACTTCGCGCCTTCCTCGGCGAGGACCACGTCCTCCCTGGAAGCTGGGCCAAGGGAATCAGCGAGCTTCTTGGGATCCACCGGTTTTCCCGGGCTCACCAGATAGCACGAAAGTCCGGTGCTCATCTGGCGGGCCATCGAGGAGACGAACGCGTTCCGGCGATACCTGTTGCACAGCAGGAGAAGACCTTGCCGCTCAAGCTCTTTCCGCAACTCGATCAGGGTGTCCTCGAAATCCACAGACGACTGGAAAACCAGAGGCGGAGCGCCCTGCCGATCGAGGCGGAGTTCGCATATGTCAGCGTCCTCGATGTCCCGCAAGGTCACCACGCATGGCAGCCGCGACTCGTCCGCGAGCCTGACCAGTTCGAGCCTGTACATGCTCACCTCGGTACGTAGTTCGGGTTCGGCATCAAGATGTCCGGCGCGTCGTACCTGCCCAGCTTCCAAGGATCCTTGGTGCTGGACTGCACCATGTGAGCTGCATGGTCACCACTGAGCCCCATCACCGTTCGGCTGACCTCACCTCGTCCAGCCAAAGCCTGCGGCTGAAACCACCTCGCTTGGCTCGCTTATGGCGTGCCGCCTCCTTGACCTCCTCGTCGGAGTATCCAAGCGTCTCAGTCAAGGCCGTCAGAACCTCGTAGATATCGGCGGCCCGGCTCCGGCGGACGCTCAGCATGCTTCACGGGCGTGTGTCCGTACCGGCCGGAGGAGCGGTGCACGTCACCTTTAGGGTGGTCCTTCACAACGGCAGTCAGGAACGACGGGGGTTCGCAGTGCAGCGCGTCAGCCGACGGATCAGCACCATCGCCGGGGCGGGTGTTCTCGCACTGCTCCTAGCCGGTTGTGGAGGCGCCAGCACCAGCGAGAGCGCCAGCGGCGAGAAGCCGAAGGTGGCGGACAAGACGCAGGCGGCGGACAAGCCCGCGTCCACCGGTACACCGCTGACGCTCGACACCGCACCGCGGCGGGTGAACTACACCGACGGCGACGAGAACGTGCACAAGCTGACGCTCAACCCGACCCTGCTCACGCGTGGCTCGGTGGACGACCTCGACGGAGTGCGACTCGACGACGACATGCGCGGGATGGTGCCGCACTATCTCACCGTGTCGATCACCAAGACGGGATCCGATACGGTCGAGCCCGCCATGGCCGTCAGGAACTTCCGCGTGGCGCTCGCCGACGGCACCGCCGGCAAGGCTGTCTCGTTTTTCAGCGGCAACCCCCTGGCCTCGCCCGGCACCGGCCCGCTGGAGACATGCATCGGCACGAAGGCCCCGAAAACCTTGATGGCCGGCCAGGCGGCAACCGAGTGCCGGGTCGTGATGCTGGCCGAGGACGCCAAGCCCGCCACCGTCTCCTACAGCGACGACTCCGTCACCAGGACGTGGAAGGTGGAGGGCGGCGACATCGCCGGCGGCGTGCTGGCCGCGGGCAAGCCGGCCAAGGTGACGTGGAAGGACACGAATGACAAGGACGTGCCGCTGACCGTCACGTTGAAGAGCGTGCGCAAGGCCGGCGCCGGCGCGCTCGCCGAGTACAAGCTGAGCGCCAGGCAGAAGGCCGCCACGGTGTACTTCGTCACGCTCGCGTACCGCAACAACGGCACGTCCAAGCTGTACCCGGGCATGGACGCGGCGGTCCTCCTGCGTACCGAGAGCGGACAGACTCTGCGCAAGCTCACTCTCATCGCGATCGGCAGCAATGGCCCCAAGGGCTGCCAATCCTCCGTGCCCTACGGCATGGTGCAGCCGGGCAAGAGTGTCCAGCAGTGCGGCGTGTACCTCGTCGGCCAAGGCGACAAGCCCGTCACTGTCACCTTTTCCTCCACCGCCGAGGGAGCCGAGCCCGTGACCTGGAAGACCTCCTGAGGTACGGGTGCCGCGCCGGCGCCCCGGCCTCACAGCGGCTTCGGCCGCCTCGACGGTGATGTCGCCGGGTGGGATCCACTCCTGCCGTGCCAGCCATCGCCGGGTCTCGCCCGCGCAGTTCTCGTGTCAATCGATCATGGACAGTGACCGCGGGTCCGGATGTCCCTCCGGGTAGGCCAGCAGGTACGGCTCCGCGTACAGCTCCTTCGTCACCAACCCGTCCACGTACACCGGCAGCGAGACCACCCCCACATCGGCGCGCCCGTCCGCCACCTCCCCCGCGATCCCCCGCCCCAGGTCAGGCACGATTCGTACGGTCACCGTCACCCTCGGGTACCGCTGCCCGAACCGCACCAGCACCCTGGGCAGCAGGTGAAAGGCGGCACTGCGAAAGGCCGCCAGTCGGATCGTCCCGGTGACCTCGCCCCGCGCGGCGGCATGGGTGTCGACCTTCATGACCTCGATCTGCCGCAGGATGCGTCGGGCGTGCCCGACCGCGGCATGTCCGGCGGGCGTGGCCGTGGCACCACCTCGTCCGCGTTGGAAGAGCACCGCGCCCATCTTCTTCTCCGCCGCGCGCAGGGCGTGCGAAACCGCCGACTGCGTCAGCCCCAGGCGCAACCCCGCCGCCGATACGCCGCCCTCGCCGTCCACCGCCACCAGCACGCGCAGCTCGGCCATGCTCAAGTCATCCACACGAGCGACAACGTATGAAAGATCTTCATACATTCCGGCTCATCTGCAAACGACGTCCACTACCTGGGCAAACGTGTTGCTCCTAGCGTTGACGGCATGAGAGCAATGGTTGCAGAACGCCTGGGCGAACCCGATGTCCTGATCCCCGCAGACCTTCCCGACCCGACGCCAGGCCCCGGGCAAACCCTCCTCGAGGTCGAGGCCGCCGGTCTCAACTTCGCCGACGCCGAACGCCTGCGCGGCGCCTACCTGCCGCCGCAGTTGCCGTTCATCCCCGGCGGCGAGGTCGTCGGCCGAGGCCCGGACGGACGCCGCATGCTCGCCTTCACCAGCAGCGGCTTGGCCACCATGGCCCTGGTCAAGGACCCGGTCGAGATCCCCGAAGACCTGCCCGCGGGCGCCGCGCTCGCCCTGCTGGTCCAGGGCTTGACTGCCTGGCACCTTCTGCGTACGGCGGCGCGGATCGTCCCCGGTGAAACCGTCGCCGTCAATGCGGCAGCAGGAGGCGTCGGCCACTTGGCGATCCAGCTGGCCAAGGAATTCGGCGCCGGACGGGTCATCGGCACCGCCTCCACCCCCGACAAGCGTGCCCTGGTCCTCCAGCTCGGCGCCGACGCCGCCATTTCCGGCGAGGCCGACGGCTACGCCGAACGCATCCGCGAAGCCAATGATGGCGCCTTCGCCGACGTGATCCTCGACGCCGTCGGCGGCCCGGTCTTCGGGGCAGGCCCTCATGCGCTGGCCCCGTTCGGCCGCCTGATCACCTACGGCACCTCCGGCGGGATCGACCCGACCCCCCTCGACCCCGGGGTTCTCAGCGAGCGCAACATCGCCGTCGGCGGCTATTGGCTGGGCGCCCACCTCCGCATGCCCGGCAGCCGGGCCGCCGCGCCGCTCCACGACCTGCTCGCCCTGACTGCCTCGGGTCGCATCCAGCCCATGGTGGGCGCCGAATACCCTCTCGACCAGGCCGCTACCGCCCTCACCGCCCTGATCAGCCGCCGCACCACCGGCAAGGTCATCCTCCGGGTGACGTGAAGCCCCTAGCGCCGATAGTTAAGCGGTCGGCTTCGAAGATCCTTCGGGTGCTGGCTCAAAGGCCGGTGTCGCCTGGCGGCTAATCCTTGGGCCGGAGCCGGAACGGGGCGAGCGTGGTGCGGACGATGTTGGCGGCGCCCCAGTCAGGTTCGAACTGGGCGATCACTGCCAGGTGCTGACGTAGTTGCAGAATCGGCATGCGTTCGCGCCAGCCGCGATCGAGTCCGGTCAGCTCGGCGTACAGCTCGAAGAGCACGTGCGCCTCGGGCGGCGGTGCCGTGGTCCATAGGTGGGCCAGGTCGACCTCGGCCCATGTGTACGACACGGCCGGGTCGATCAGCGCCGGCCGTCCGTCGGGGGCGGCCATGACGTTCTGCGCCCACAGGTCGCCGTGCGTCAGGCAGGCGGGCCTGACCGGCAGCATCTCGGGCAGCCGATTGCACAGTCGCTCGAGTGCCGCTCGGTCTGCGGCGTCGAGCGCTTCCCGGACGCGAGGTTCGCCGAGCCAGCGCAGCAGGCGGTGCTGGGCGAAGAACTCGTACCCGTTGTCGTTCCAGGTGTTGACCTGCTGACGCCGGCCCAGCCAGTTGTGCCGGTGCCATCCGAAGCGGGGGTACTGCGTGGTGGTGTGCAGGTGGGCGAGCGCGTGAGCGAACTGCTCCCAGAACGTTTCGGTTGCCGGTCGGGGTTGCAGTGTGGACAGCACGAGCAGGTCGCGGTTCGCGAGGATGATCTCGGGCGTGGCGATGCCGCCCGCCTCGCTCAGTACGGTGAGCCCTTCAGCCTCTGTGGCGAAGACATCGTCCGACGGCGGCTCGCCGAACGCCTTGACGAACACCGACGTGCCGTCACCGCGGCGGGCAAGGCCTGCGGTCGCGGCGAGGCCTCCGGTGACCGCCTCGACCGCGGCGACGTCGGTCAGGCCGACCCCGTGCAGGAGTTCGAGCAAGAAGAACGTGGTTGATTCCGGCGCGGTGGGCATGAGGTCATCTTGCCTGGTTCGTGGCGTCAACCACTACGAAGTCGTGTTCGGCATGGTGTCGACCCGTTGGTGGATGTCGAGGACGCTCTCATTGCGCAGGTATTCGGCACTATCAATGGCTGTGTTGGTTGCATCCTGGGCCGTTGTAGCGGGTCACCGGCGGACCGAATGACCCAGGAACAGGGGTGGACCTGGGGATAGTGCCCCAAGATCATCTCGCATATGTCCCCTGATCATGGTCGTACGGCTGCGTACGGGCACTGTCGGCTGCCTGTCGAGGGCGGCGAACAAAAGACCTGCGGCTGTGAAACCGCAGGTCTGAGGCCATGAATGGCGATCTAGGTGAGTGCCCCCGGCAGGATTCGAACCTGCGGCACCCGCTTTAGGAGTCCGATGAGCGACAGGAGTAAAACTTACGCTCCACCTGCGGGTGCATCGATGATGTTCCTCCCACCTCTTCCTCGTGGGAAGACATTGGGAATGATCAGCCGGTGATGCGGCTCCAGCACCGCCGATGGTGTGCGGAGTGCACTGTCCTCTGTTGGCGGTGATGCCTGCTTGGGCTCACTGTGGAGGTCTCCCGTGCAGCGACTCGGCCGATCCTGCCACACCGTGCTGGCACGTCGACGTAGGAAGCACGAGCTGCCTCTCATCTAGAGACCTCACTCAGCCTAGGTTGTAAGCGCGTTGGCATGGCAGACGCAGATGCGGGCCGAGGGTCTCGCTCGAGCACACCTCCCCTCTGGAGCCATCAGCTTGGGAAGGAACGTCGGTCCTCGCCTCTCTCAATAGTGTTCGGGCATGGCATAGCCGAGCTGGCGGGAAGCAGATTCGCCTTCGTCGGGGTCGGTCTGTATCGCAGCACGTCCGGCGTGGGCGCGGTGAACACCCGGTGGGCCAGAGCCGGGGTGGTCGGCTGCTGCCTTTCCGGGGAGTGAGCGCTGCCTGCGCCGTGCAGGTCACGCGGAGATGCAGGCGAGACGGATCTTGGTTGACTGCTGTCTTATCGCTGCCTAGCCTGCGGCTTTCACGGCGAATTTGAGCCGACCTGATCATTTACATAAGAAAAGTGCCCTTGAGCTGGGAGGATCGGACTTGTCTAAGGCCCCGTCCATCCCAGATCAGAAGGCACTTTCCGCGTGAATTCTACCGCGCCTCACCGCAAGATCACCGCGTTCGCCGATGACCGCGGGCTGGTCTCGCACGCCGGTGGCCTGCTGCTGTTGCAGACGCTGCGCGTCACCGGGCTGGACAAGGCCATGTCTCAGCAGCTGGAGCGGTGGCGGCCCGGCCGCGCCATCCACGATCCGGCAAAGATCGTCACCGATCTGGCCCTCACTCTGGCGCTCGGTGGGGACTGCCTGGCCGACATCGCCATGCTGCGCTCCCAGCCCGAGCTGTTCGGCCCCGTCGCCTCCGACCCGACGGTCTCGCGCCTGATCGACCGGCTCGCCGCCGATAAGGCCCGCGCACTGAAGGCGATCCGCGCCGCCCGCGCCACCGCCCGCCGGCGCGCCTGGCACCTGGCCGCCGGTCGCGCTCCCGGAGCCGACGGCCAGCCCGTGATCGTCGACCTCGACGCCACCATTGTGATCTCTCACTCCGACAAGCAGCACGCCGCCCCGACCTGGAAGAAAAGCTACGGCTTCCACCCGATGACCGCCTTCGCCGACCACCAGGGCGACGGCGGCGGCGAGCCACTGACCCTGCTGCTGCGGCCCGGCAACGCCGGATCCAACACCGCCGCCGACCACATCGAGACCACCCGCCTGGCCCTGGCCCAGCTCCCCAAGCACCGGCGACGCAACGTCCTGGTCCGCACCGACTCCGGCGGCGGCACCCACGAATTCCTCGCCTGGCTCACCCGCCCCGGACGATGGCTGAAATACTCCATCGGCTTCACAATCACCGACGACATCACCGCCGCCATCCTCAAGCTGCCCGCCACCGCCTGGACACCAGCCTACGACGCCGAACGCCAGGTCCGGCCCGGCGCGTGGGTCGCCGAGCTCACCGGCCTGCTGGAGCTGACCGGCTGGCCCAAGGGCATGCGCGTCATCGTCCGCAAAGAACGCCCGCACCCCGGCGCCCAGCTGCGCTTCACCGACCTCGACGGGCACCGCTTCACCTGCTTCGTCACCGGCACCTTCGGCGGCCAGCTCGCCGACCTGGAACTCCGCCACCGTCGCCGCGCCCGCGCAGAAGATCGCATCCGCACCGCCAAGGACACCGGCCTGCGCAACCTGCCGCTGCACGACTTCACCCAAAACCAGATCTGGCTCGAGATCGTCGCCCTGGCCTGCGAACTGCTCGCCTGGATGCAACTGATCGCCCTGCACGGCACCGACGCCCGCCGCTACGAGCCCAAACGCCTGCGGCTCCGCCTGTTCGCCGTCGCCGGCCGACTCATACGCGGGGGCCGCAGGACCCGCTTACGGATCCCCCTGCACTGGCCTTGGGCCAGGCAGATCACCACCGCCCTGACCCGGCTGCACGCCCTAGCGGCACCCACCTGACCAGCACCAACACGCCCCCACGACCAGGAAAGGACACCCGCGGGCCCGTGGAACCCCGCCCACCCGGCGCGACAGCCGGGCACCCACGCTGACCACAGCGAGGAATTCAACCTCCAGCCGAATCCCTCAGCCGACCAACTCAAGGACGAGAAAGATCGAGGCTAGGCGCTGAAAGCCTCCGTAGTGACCAGCGTGCACAAGCGCAAGGATTGCCCGTGAGAAGCAGGCCTGCCACTCCTACGCCAAGCTTGTCGACGGCGCGTGAATACTGACCCCCTGGCGGCGCACGGGTTCTAGGGCGGATTCGACCGTCGTTGACAAAGCTTCGTGTTCTGGCGGAGGCATGAACGCCCAGCTCAAGAGCCGGCGTATCCCCGCAGGATGTGTTGCTGTCCGAACAAGGACGGTTGTCTCGTAAGGGGCAACGCCGTGCTACAGGACCACCAAGTCGCTCAGGTGGTCCAGGATGAAATGAGTTCCTTGACCAGAGCGCGCAGGAACGGCGTTTCGACTACGATCTGAAGTAATTCAAGGGATGGTTGCCATGCTGCTGATAACGGTCGCCCCTACAGTCGTCGCCGTACTCTCTCTGGGGCTCGCGTTGGCGCAGTTCCTTACGGCGCGCAGGACCAAACAATCCGACCGCGAGAAGATCGTTCAGCAGGCGGAGATGCTCCGCATGGCGGCCAATTCTGCTGTGATGAACGCGGAGATGGCCCAACTGATCATTCGGCGCATAGAGGAAGATGATATTACGGTCAAGGAGATCCAGAATATCGCTCGAATAATACGACTCCAGATGCGGACGCTCACCAATGAGCTAGAAGAGGAGCGTACGAGACTGCTTGATCGCATGCCGAAGAGTCTGCACAGTGGAATGGACAGCAGTGCTGACCCGACAGTGCCCGACCCTCAACCTTAGTGCTGTGGATGCATGTCCAGTCTAACGCAGCGTGGTCGAGCTGAAGTTCTCTAATACAATGTTTGCTCTTGGGCCGGGGAGATCACCGAATGCAAAGCATTCGACGCCTGAGAATCCGGGTCCCAGGATTGCCGTCGTATCCGGCTCGAATACCAGAACGGTGCGATCGTTGATCTCGAGTGTCAGCTTGATCGGTTTCGCCTCACCTGTGTCCTCGCATAGGACTCTGAGATTTATGGGCGAATTCCAGTCGACGCCTTTAAGATACCACCAGTTGTTCCCGACGCCCGAAGAGTTGGTAGAGTAGTCGAAGATGCCTACGGCGCCGGCATGCGTGACCATGAAGCTGTACCTTTTCTGCCCGGCAGCGGTGGTACCTCTGCACCAGACTCCCCAGCCCCCTTGGCCGGATTCCAGTGTTCCACGGACCGTGATTGCCTCCGAGCCGGGTGCCGGGCCGATGGGAGCAGCTACTACCACACGTCGACTGTTCTGTTGTATTGAATATTCCAACCCGTCATCTTCCAACCCGTCATCTCTCCTCCGGGCAGTGGCGAGAGTAGGATTGACTTTCCGCCATGGAGCGGACAGGTCCTCTTTGAAGTCGACAGAGTACCGTGGACTTCCGGACGCGTGTCGAGCCTGAGGAAGAAGGTTCCACGCGATGGTTCTGTTCAAAGAATCAAAGGCATCTTCGGCTGGTGAATTAGGGGTCGAGGCGGCGATCCACCCATAGGATCCCAGCGCTATGGCTGAGGCGATGGCCAAAACACTGCCTGATCCCGCCGCCCTGCGCTTCGCCTTACGCGTCGGATCCAGTAGTCGAAGCCTCTCGGACCACTGACCTATGTCGATCTCTGCGCGAATCTTCGGGTCCTCCGCGAATGGCAGAAGGACATGTTCCATGAGCTGCTTGCGGCGGCGCTTCAGCAGTGCGGTTCGCATCAAAGGAGCGGCGTTGAGGGATCGGCGGGCCTGTCGAATGTAGTCGGCTTCCGCCAAAGGAGGTGTCTTTCCCGTCACCATGAAAAACGCTGTCGCACCCAAGGAGTAGATGTCGGCAGCGATCGTTCGGTTCAGATCGAGACCTGAAATGATTTCAGGAGGTGCGTACGAGGTAGTCCTGATCCGACGGCTTCCCTGCCCGTATACCCGCTGAAGTCCGCCCAGGTCAACGAGCACCAGTTCATTGCTACCCGTACGGATGACACAGTTTTCTGGCTTGATGTCGGAGTGAACGAGCGGATTGTCGTTCTGGGAGTTGGAAGTGTGGAGTTGGAGAACTGCTGAACTCAGTTGCCGTACCCACTCCAGGCGGCGCGTGAGAGGTATTCCGCCGACCGCGATCAACTCGGATGCCGGTAGGCCATCTATCCATTCCATGACGGCGAATGGAACAGAAAACTCTTTGCTCCTCGGGATGTCTCCCGAGTATGTGATCTCCCCCTTGAAGGTGTCCATCAGAAGTACCAGATGGGGATTGCTCCGGATTCCCGCTAGCACGTCCCGTTGATCTTCGAGGTTGACCCAGGTGCTATCAAATGGCCACACGTTGGCGCCTGTGCCTTCGGGGAGTGCGTATTCCTTTAATGCTACGAAGACTTTGTTGGATCCGGCCGGACCTGGCTTGGCGCCATAGAAGACTCTCCCCTCTCCTCCGGTCCCGACCAATCTATAGATTTCGTAACGGTGAGGGTCCACCGCCGGGCCGATCCAGCCGATGCACCCCTTCCCAGGACTCATCTTTTGCTAGAACCTCCGACGAATAGAGTGCTCTCCATCTTGCTCTGAAATCTTGAACGGAGAGCACTCTATGCCTCATCGCTGGCGTTTGTCAGGAGTTGTGCCAGTGGCAGAGTTTCCAGTGGTGATGCCTGTGCCAGGTCGTGTGGCTTTGGTCGTCCCAAACCTTGTGCCAGACCCACCCCTTATGGCAGTACCACCGGCGCTCGGGCTGGCAGGGAGTGGTGTTCGGCGGCGAGTCGGGCGACTGGGACGGACACGGACCGGCCGATAAGCTGCCGCTCTTGTATTCGGCCGCGATCGCCGCGCTCGGCACCCCGGCCGCCGAGGCGGTAATGAGTCCCGCGACGACGAGTGTGACGAATGGTTTCTTGATCCCCATTTACCCCCCTTGATCTCTTTCCCGTCCCCCGATGTTGCTTGTGATGCCCTCCCGTAAGATCAAAAAACGGCCGATTCTGGTTAAATTGTTCTCTTGGAGAAGATGATGTTGAATGAGCCCTTTTCATCCTGAGTAACAGGCCCTCTTCGACGAGTTGCAGGACGAGGATCGCGCGCACGAGCGCGGTCGCGCGATGGGGGCAACAGCGCAGCTTGGTCAGCACCATCCAGGACTTCGCAGTCGCGACGGCACGCTCGCTGATGGCTCGGATACGGGCGTGAGCGCGGTTGACGTCCCGCTGTCCGCGCGACAACACGGGACGATGGCGATGCCGCTTGAACGGCGTCTCACCCTCGCCGACCTCTGCACCGAACTCCAGATCTCCCGCTCCACCTTCTACGACTGGCGAGCCAAAGGCCGCGCCCCGCGCTGCCTCAAGCTGCCCAACGGCGATCTCCGCATCCGCCGCACCGACCTGGACCGCTGGCTCACCACGATGGAGGAGGCCGCCTGATGAAGGACATCACGTACGACGTGCGCGTTTACAAGACCGAGGTCTACAGCGGCGCTCGGGTAACCACCTACAGAGTCCGGTGGAGCGCGGGCGGCAAAGGATGGAAAGAACCCTTCCGCCTCGCCGCCCAGGCCGACGCGTTCCGCTCCGAGCTTCTCACCGCCGGACGACGTGGCGAGGCGTTCAGTGTGGCAACTGGACGTCCCATCTCGTGGTCACGCGCCGAGGACACCGTGAGCTGGTACGACTTCGCGTGCAAGTTCGTGGACATGAAGTGGAAGGGTGCCGCGCCGAAGTACCGCCAGGACATCGCCCGCGCGCTCACCACCGCCACGCCCGCGATGTACGTCACGGAGCGCGGCAAGCCCCAGGACCGCGCGCTTCGCTCCGCGATGCACCGCTGGGGCTTCAATACAAAGCACCGGGAGGATGCTCCCGAAGACGTCGCCGCTAGTCTGCGATGGCTCGCGCTGAACACCAAACCGGTATCTGCGCTGGGAGCGGATCCGCTCCTGGTCCGGAACCTGTTGGACGCGGCCACCTCGTTGCTGGACGGTCAACGCGCCGCCGCCAACACCGTGCGCAAGCACCGAATGCTGCTCTCCAACGCGCTCGACTACGCCGTGGAACTCAAGCTCTTGGCCGAGAACCCGCTGAAGAGCCTGAAGTGGAAACCGCCCGCGAACACCTACGAGGTGGACCGGCGCAGCGTCGTCAACCACACCCAAGCGAAGGCGCTGCTAGCCGCCGTGGAGGCGCAGGAGCCGAGCGGGAAGCGCCTCGTGGCCTTCTTCGCCCTCATGTACTACGCGGCCCTGCGGCCCGAGGAGGTTGTGAACCTGAGGCGGGACAACATCATGCTTCCGCGTCAGACCAACGATCCCTCGACAGAGGAAACGGACGACACCGGTGCCATATGGGGTGAGCTGCACTTGAGGAAGGCCGCGCCCTATTCCGGAAGGGAATGGACCGACACCGGCGCGGCCCGCGAAGAACGCGCGCTCAAGCACCGCGCCGAAGGACAGAGCCGCACGGTCCCCGTCTCGCCGCCCCTGGTCCGCATCCAGCGCACCCATCTCGCCGAGTTCGGCGATGGCCCTGGAGAACGGATCTTCTACGGCGTCCAGGGAGGCGAACTGCCGTTCATCACCTACCGGCGCGCCTGGAAGACCGCTCGTAGAACCGCCTTGACCGCGAAGGAGTTCGTATCACCACTGGCAGCCCGGCCATACGACCTCCGCCACGCGTTCGTCTCGACCTGGCTCAACGCCGGTGTGCCCGCACCCCAGGTAGCGGAGTGGGCCGGCCACAGCGTTGACGTGCTCTTGCGCGTCTACGCCAAATGCGTCGTCGGCGAAGACGAGGTTGCCAAGCGTCGGATCTCAGATGCCTTGCAGAGCGACCCAGCGGCCCGAACAGCGAGGGTGCCGGATTCCCGGCGCCCTCGCCTCGCATCCACTCGCATGTGAATGACCAGGTCTCTGGGAAATCCAGGGGCCTGTGACTGGGGACAGCGGAGGGACTTCAGGAGGATGGATGACCTGATTCGTCGGCCCCGTCTCGCTGTTCGCAGTGGCGATCGGGGCCGGGACCTCCTCTTCCCAGCCCCACATCAGCGACTGTAGTTGACCGGGCTGCAGCACTGACGCCATGTCATCACCGCTTCTATGTCTCATCACGGGCGCACGTGCCCTGACCACGGATTTGAGCGTCGTGCCAACACGGGACGCGTTGGACAAGTCCGCTGCTGCACCCAGTTCGCGTAACAAACAGCTCGGCCATGGGTAACCTCGTGGTCATGGCGACTCGCTGTCGCTCCATCTAGGCCGAAAGGGTACGAAGATGTCGCAGCCCGCCTCGACGGCGTCGCGATCGCCCGAGACGATCACCGAGGTCACGATGGGCGGACTATTTGACGGGTTCGAGGCATACAGAACTCCGACAGAGGAAGATTATCAGGCCCTACTCGGTGACGGACTCATCGTTCTGGACACCAATGTCCTGCTCAATCTGTATCGCTATAATGATCAAACCCGTGAGGATTTGCTCTCCGTCCTGCGGAAGCTAGGTGACCGACTGTGGGTGCCCCATCAGGTCATGAGGGAATTCTGGCAAAACCGGGAGGCGGTTCTCAGGGATCCGCGTGCTACTGGCACCACGATCCAGGAATTGACAGAGCAGCGTGATCGTGGAACTCGCTCACTCCAGACCTGGGCCAACCGCGTTGGCTTGCCAGAGGAACGGCGTGCTGCCTTGATATCCATTCTTGGTGAGGCATTCTCCGCAGTGATAGCCGGTGTCGAAGAACTTGCTGACGACGAGGCTATTGAGTTCGCTCGGGACACAAACAAGGATGCCGTCCTCAGCGGTTTGGATGAGATCCTCAGAGGACGTGTGGGGTTGCCATTGGTTGCCGATGAGCATCGCGATGCCCTATCGGAGGCGAAACGACGCGGTGAAGCGCGCCTGCCGCCGGGCTACATGGATTCCGCGAAGGACGAGGAGAAAGCAGCGGGCGACTACCTGGTATGGGTGCAGATCCTCCTGGAGGCTAAGCGGCGTGCGAAGGACGTTCTCCTGATTACCGGTGACGTGAAGGAGGACTGGTGGCGTAGAGAGCAAGGTGAACTTCGAGGACCCCGTCGCGAACTGATCGATGAGTTGCGTGTTTCCGCTGGGACGATGCTCTACATGCTGCGGCCTGATCGGTTTATGTTCAGAGCTCGGAGTATTCTTAAAATTCAGGTTCGGGATGAGTCTCTGGAAGATGTCGAGCGTGTAGATAGTTCTCTCCTGGAAACCGAGAATGGTGGCTGGACTGCAGAAGCTCTCAGTTCTCTGATCGATCGATTGAACGCCGAAGGCGCAGGTGTTCAGTCGGCGATAATCATGCGGGCATGCGGCAGTGAGGGTTTCGTCGATCGAGAGACCGTCTACACGATCGGCGGCTATGAAGGGACGCGGAGCCTTAGGGGCTTCACCCGTCCGGTCAATCGCATCACCCGCGAGTTCCGGGACCGAGGCATCGTTTCCGAGTTGGCGGACGATGTCCTTACCGCAGTATATGACGAGTCCTCAGCCAACCCCGGAGTCGCGATAGGATTCAGGGTCTCCTCAAATCTACTCCAATTGATTCGAGAGCTAGATCGTCGTTCTGTGCCATATGAGGTTATCGACGCAAAGGCGTTTGACCGCGAAGATCACCGGCCTAACTCTGTCAGTTACGAAGGCCTATGCTCGCTGCACGGGTGTGGAGAAGCTGCCGTAGTGACCATTATCTGTCATGACCGGGCTGGACGGCAGGTGATACTCAGTGCGTGTGAGCGAGGGGTCGCAGAATATGAGCTGAGAGAACGATTCGTAATTCCCAGCGAAGTGTAGATATTCCACTATGCGTGTAGAGGGATTGCCGGTAGCCGATCCGCGTGCTTCCTGCTGAATATGGTCTCCTTGCGGTGTTCTCACCCATTCTTCCCTGGCCTGCTGCGATGTTACAACCAGGCTCCTTGTGATAGCGCCGACGCGTTCGTTCCGCGCTTGAGCTTCCGGTGACCTTGTCTCCCACCGCGGTATGTTTGCTCGCGCACCACCTCCACAGATCCGACGATATGGACCGCCGCGCAGGATGCCTCTCGCGGATGAGGTTTCTGGCGAGACCTTGTAACCGTTGTTTGATCGCCGCAGCACTGGCCACCGCAGTGATCGGTACGGTCGCTCAGGACCAGCGGCGACGTTTCTCGGTGTTGCTCGCGAAGTAGGGCCGTGTCCCTCGTTCCTCTGTCGGTCACGACGTGGAGCGGGAGAACGTCGCCTTCGACCTTTAGCCCCGCTCGAACGGCCAAACATGCCTGGCAGCATCGAGAAGTAGAAGGAAGCCGTCGCAGGCCAACGCAAGCACAGATTACGGCAAAACTGCATTAACCGCTCAGAAGATACGTCTTCATGACATTTTCCTTCTCGATGGATTCCGGTTGTTTATAAGGATGCGTCGGTTATGTGCGGGGGGTTAGTTAGTGTGCTTGACTCCTGCTGTGTAGCCGCACCCTCCGGGAGGGGGCATGGGGGAGTTCGTCGGCATCGATCCCCGCGGGGCAGATCCGCTGATCCGCCAGATGGAGACCGGCAAGGACATCCTGGGCCGCACCCGGCATGGTCTTGAGACGGCCATCGCGGAGGCCGGCGCTGCATGGACCGGCACGCAGGGTGTCAGCGCCATGCACCGGTCTTGGGCGTTCTTCAACGACACCCAGCGGGACCTCAAATGGCGCATGGACACCCTCAAGCAGATGGTTCCGATGGCGGGAGACGGTCTGCTCAGCGGAGCGCTCACGTTCAACAGCGAAGCGGAGGCTGCCCGCCAGGGGAAAGCCGACGCAGCGTCGATCACCGAGGCGCTCAAGCAGCATGAAATCGAGAGCTCGCCGGAGAGTTGGCGCAAGATGACCGCCGCCACGGCGGCGACGAAGCAGAGCTTGAACGATCCCGCCTATGCCGCCGCGTTGCTGTCCGCTCTCGGACCGGACAGGTTCCGCGCGCTGTTCATGCACTGGATGAAGAACAAAGGTCCAGCGATGGACAAGGGAGTGCCACCCGAGACCCTCAGGGAGGGGAAGGAGGCCCTTGGCCCGCTGGCCGAGGCGTACGGCAACGCTGAGCGCGCGGGCAGACTCGGTAAGGAGTGGGTGAGAAGTTCATCAAGACGACCCAGCCCGGTGTGCTGACGGCGCTGGTCGCCATGTCCAAGCCATCGACCAGGCTCCTCAATCAGGTGGCGCTTCGGGTACTCGGCCGGCCACTGACCGCAGACCTTCCGACGAGCCAGAACTGGAATTTGAACGCGCTGATGGACGCGTACGACGCTAATCCGCAGGCGTTACAGACGCTGCTGGCCGAGAACAAGGACGCCGCGGGCTGGCTATTGCATCCCCAGCGCGCCCTGCAGAGTGGCATCCCCGACTTCGAGAAGAAGATGGCCGGCGTTCTGGACAAGGCGTTGCGGCCCGGCGCAGGAGTGGACAGCGTGCGTGATCGGGCGTGGTTCAACATCGTTCGCGCGATGGGTGCCGAAAACAGTCCGTGGATCGGGGGCTCGTGGGGCACGTTCAAGGACTCGCCGATCAGCGAAGCCCTCGCCAAGAACGTCGTGCCCTATCTCGACCAACTCGCCCGTGGACAGTCCAAGCGCGACTCGCCGGATCTGAAAGGGCTGTACCCCCAGCCGCCCTGGGATGGCCTCGAAGCTGAGGCCGCGTCCCGTTTCATGGGCGGGCTCATGCAGGACAAGGATACGGCGCAGACATTGATGAAGGCGGCGCAGGAATACAGGCTGGGCATGGACATCGGCCGGTTCAGGCCGTTCGGGGACGACGCCACGCAGCACGAGTACACCTCCCGTATGGCACTTGCCGCAGGTGCAGCCAATCTGCTGCTGGCAGGCTCGACCTATGCGGAATGGACCGATGACGAGTACGCAGACTGGCTCGATGGAGTCGCGCTGATCCCCGTCTCCTGGCTCTCCAACAAGTACTGGCCTATCGAAGACGCGACGGCGGCCACCGGACGGGACGTCGCACTCGATGAGGCGAAGGACGGCCTCAAGGGAATGATCGCAGACTATTTCGACAAGAAAACCCCGGCCACGGCAGGGGACGTCGCGGACACGCTCGTGAGGCAACTGGCTGAGTGGGTGAATAGCTCGCTAGACGAACACGGACAGAAACCGTTGACCGAAGCCCAGCGCGACGAGGTGGAGAAATCCATCCGCGGCCGACTCTACGACGCCTTGAAGAAGGCTCTGGAGAGGAGAGGAGGCTGAACATGACCATCCCGAGTCAAAGCCAGATACTTCAGCAGGCTGCTGAGAAGGAGCAGCTCGCCGCCACCCTCACCCGGTACGCCAGCCAGTTGGCTGAGGTGTTCGCTGGCGCGCTCGCCAGACCGCACGGGATCGATGCGTTCTGGAAGGGACCGGCCGCGGGCCGTTTCAGCTCGCAAGCCGTGCAACTGGCCCGGGAAATCGACCTACTGCGAGAAAACTGCACCTCGGCCGCTGACCGTCTCCGGAAGCAAGCCGAGGCCGCACGTGCCGAGGCGGCTCAGATGCCTACGTAGACCAGGGGTCAGCTAGCGCGTTCGTAGCAGCTGGTCTTGCCAACGATCCTGATGTGCGGCTTCTGCCCGTCGCGTACGGCAACAATAAAGGTGATGCCGGTCTGCGGGTTCTGTAGGACGGCCATGCCGAGATTTTCGTCGTGAAGATCGAGGTCATCCACAACCCTGCTGTAGCCGCGCACTTGTAGCCAACTGGCCATCAAGCCGGCTGCGTTCCCTGGTGAATGCTTGTACGGCGGCCCGTTGAGATCGCCCTGCGCCCGAAAGAACCGCTGAGCCTGGCCCTTCAGGCACCCCACATCGCTTTCCCGGTCCGCTCTTTCGGTCGCGGTGGCGGATCCGGTCGCGGCCAGCTCGCTTGAAGCGATCAGTTTGTCGCCGTCCGTGAACCTATTTCAGGCTCACGCGGCTTGGGCGACGCGATGGTTTTGAAGGACGGCGATGGCCTTGCAGAGGTGGCCCGCCTTTGACGGGCTGCAGCGGAGCTTTCGGAGGATCTTCCAGCTCTTCAGCTGGGCGTTCGCACGCTCGCCGGGTCCGCGGAGCTTGGCATGGGCGCGATTGGCCTGCTTCTGGGACTCGGGCTTGCCCTTGCCCTTGTACGGGGTGAGCACCGGGCCCTCGGCTCCCTGATACGCCTTGTCCGCCAGGGTGATGATCCCGGCTTGCTTCAGCGCACGCAGAATGCCCCAGATGCGGGCGGCGGTCAGATCGTGGGCCTTGCCGGGCAGGGCACCCGAGGTCCACAGGATCGTCCCATCCGGTGAGGCAATGACCTGCACGTTCATGCCATGCACACGGTGCTTGCCGGAGAAGTACGGCCGGTCGGCCTTGATCCGGTCGGTGCAGATCAGGGTGCCGTCCAGCACCAGGTAGTGCAGCCCGTCCTGCCGGGCCTTGCGCAGTGCTTGGCCGAGCTTGGGCGAGCGGGCCGACAGCAGCGCCACCGTCTCCTCCACGTATCGCCACGCGGTTGTCGTCGATACCCCGAAGCCGGCACCGAGCTCGGCGTAGGTCTCGCCCTTGCGCAGGTAGACCAGCACCAGCAGGGCCTGCCGACCGGGATTGAGCCGCCGCCAGATCGACCTCATCGTCTTACGGTGCCTGCGGATCACCCCGGCCACGTAGTTCAGCGTCTGATGCGACAAATCGACGGCGGCACGATAGAAAAGCACCTGAAGCTCCTGGTGGCGACGGTGTGGATTGTGGTGATCAACCCGTCTACCAGGAGCTTCTTGCTGTCACCGGCCGAATCACGACATCGCAATCATCCTGCGACCAGGGCACTCGCCGCGGAACCTGGAAAAGGTTCCGTGATGAGCTGCTTGGACGCCTCGTCCAGCGTGGGTATGTCGGCGTCTCCTGAGCAGCCCGTCAGCACAGTGAGTGAGACGAGCATTGCGGCGGTCGATAACTTGCGGGCACCCTGGCGCACGCCCCGGACACTACCTAAGGCCCACCTCGGCGTACACCTCGTATGCGTGAGCGCTATGCACGCAGAGCGGCCCGAGGCCCCAGGCGGCACTCTCCACATGTGCCTCAGCGTTGACGTGGAACTGGTCACGATAGACGGGCTCGCCTTCAAGGTCTTCACATCCCACATGAAGGCCGATTATCGAATTATGTGAGGGCCGAAATAGGCATTCGGCACACTTTTGCCGATTGGGCCACTCTGCTCGTGTTGCTGCGGGATTATCTCCTGGTTCGCTGGCTGCGGATCGGAGGTTGAAGTGGCTGCATCAAGAAAAAAGCGTCGCAAGAAGGACAAAAAGCCCCAGAGTTCCACTCCTGGGGCCGCATCAGTGCAAGTAGCGCAGGGTGAGGCGACGGAAAGTGGATCGAAGAACGAGGGCCGTAGAGAATTGATCAAGAATGTGGGTCTGGCCGCTGGTGGGGCGGCCGCAGGGTGGGGGCTCGCCTTCTTCTTCGCTCCCCAGCAGGAGGTCCGGGCGCAACTGGCTGTGCAGGAGGCCCAGGAGAAGGAGGCTCGGGCCAAGGGGCCTATCGCCGCAACCGCTGTTTACCGTTGGGAACCTGACGATTTTTTTGGATGGGCTTTCCCCGATCAGCTATCCATCGAGTCGATACGCCGATTGCAGAGCAACTCTGACGCCTATGCGCCGGGGCAGTGGGCGCAGGATGCCGCTGGGGTCCGTTTCGCAATAGACGCGAGCGAGGGGATGTTCGGATGC
The DNA here is from genome assembly GCF_035920485.1 of Nonomuraea glycinis. Lineage (GTDB taxonomy): Bacteria > Actinomycetota > Actinomycetes > Streptosporangiales > Streptosporangiaceae > Nonomuraea > Nonomuraea glycinis. The sequence goes on along the minus strand of NZ_CP109166.1, from coordinate 1,473,958 downwards.
TCCCGGATACGGATGACCCTACGCGGCCAGTGGCCCAAGCCAGTTCAGGTGGTGGAGATCCGGGCTCAGGTCAAACGGTTCGCGCCACTTGCTGGGACGCTGGTATGGGCAGGGGCGCAGGGCGGGAGTCCCATCATCGACATCGGGTTCAACCTTGACGAGGATCATGTCGTCGCCCGGACTCGCACAGAGGAGTTCACCCTTGGCAAGCCCTATGCCGACGACGAACAGCTGACAGTGGCGCCGGGCGAGATAATAACACTCGACATTGTAGCCCAGACCCGACATCATTACTGCGAGTGGGATATCCATCTCGACCTGGATGTGGACGGAGTCCGTGAGCCTCTCGTAGTCAGGGACGGCGATCGATCATTCCAGACCACCGCGCCAGCGGCGAGATATTCGGCGCGATATTTCTATAAGATCAACGCGTCCTCGGGCGAGCCAGAGGGATGGAAAGCCGCTGGTGCGGGTGGGCTGGAATGACTGCAAAAATGAAGCCTATAACGCTCAAGCGAGCGATGTTCATGATGCTGCCCGCCGCCCTAACCTTTGTCGTTTCCTCGGCGCTCCTAGCGCCGGACGCAGCTAATCGCACGCCGCCCACACCCGAGCTGGTGCGCATGGTGGCCCGTGTGTGGGAGAAAGTCCCTAAGGAATCCTGGGTCGTGGTGGATGAACAGGCGTGGAACCGCCTCAGGAACGCCGATCCGCTCAAGAAGCATCCTGACGACTGCGTCGGATTGTTCGAATGGGCGGAGAGGAACGAACTTAGCCCTTCCGTCCCGCTCCAGCATCTCCTCACCATCACAGCCGCTGATCGGGCGCACATCCGCCTCCAGAACATCTACGCAATGCAAGGCCCCGGGCAATCTGCTGTGCAGCGCTCGCCTGTTGCGCGAACGCATCTGACCTGTCACAACAAATCCGGCGCTGAAGATGCCCACCAGCTCCCGGAAATCGATGCAACAACTTTCGCTGCCAACGAAAGAGTTGCACCTAGAGATCTTGCTGAGGATTACGTGTTCGATATGGGTAAGGGCGCGGAAACGGCTCTGTGGCTCGCCGTCGATTCGCTCCCCGGATCCTCCCGCTACGACTATGACCTGATCGTCAATGTGGAGGTCGATGGTTCACTGCGGAGATTCAACGTGAACAACGCAGGACGCCCTTTCCAGCGGCGTTGAACCCATCCCGGTCACATCCGGTACCGAAGTTGTGAGCGCTGGGGTCGCAGCAGTGAGCGCGACTGCCGTGATCAAAACCAGGCGGGGAACAGGGACAACGTCCTATCCATGCGACCACTGAGAACGTGGGCACGTATTGGGCACGATCAACCGCCAACGATCAGTGACAGCCGGACAACACCGGACACACGAAGGAGCCCTTGACCCGCGCTCCTGCTGGTCAAGGGCCTCCTATGGCTGGTCGAACCTGGTGCCCCCGGCAGGATTCGAACCTGCGGCACCCGCTTTAGGAGAGCGGTGCTCTATCCCCTGAGCTACGGAGGCGGACGACGTAAGCCTAGCGAAAGTCTGGCGGTGCGTGTGCCGTCGGGGCGGGGTGAGTTCTGGGGGTGTTGGTTATGGGTGGTCGGAGCTGCGGTAAAGGCATGACAAGTGATCACCTTTCGGTGGGTGGTCGGTGGGTAGCGTCGGCGCCGTGGATGCGAGGCGACGTGGACAGGTGCGCAGGCGGCCCGTTGTGCTGTTTGCGGCGTTGCTGGCGCCGGCGATCTTTGCTGGTGGGCTGATGGCGGGGGAAGCGGGCCGGTATGAGGGGGCGAGGGTGCCGCTGGAGTCCAGGGGGGAGGGCTGGGTGGGGTTTGAGCCTGTGCTTGTGCCGGCGCCTGCTCGTCCTGTCCGGCGGTACGTGGCCTCGGTGCCTGCGCCGGTGGTGAAGGCACCGGTCGTACGGGTGGTCGCGGTGCCTCGTGAGGCTGAGCCGTCTGTGCCGGTGCGGGAGGCTGTGCCGACGCCGACCGTGGAGGCGAGTCCTGGCGCATCGCCGTCTCAGTGCCCGCAGGAGTGGGTGGAGACGTGGCTCTGGGAGATGTGCCGGGAGCAGGAGCGGCGGCCTGGGCGGGAGGCTGGGGGGTTGCTCGGGGGGCTTTGAGCGGCGGTGCGTCCTTTCGTCGGATTATGCCGCTGGGTGTCGCCGCACTACGCGCCTAGCGCCGCTAGGGTCGTCGGCTGCGTGGATGGCGACGGCGACAACCCCGGCCGGCAATCGGGTGGGGGCTGGCGAATCTGGTCGGTGGTTGGGGCGAGGGGGAAACGGACGAACCTGGCTACCTTCTCAGCCGTAGTGACCATGTAAGAGACCGTATGAACCGTGCTGAACCCTCGAGAGGCCCCACCGGCGCAGACAAGGAGCTTTCTCCGGCGAGCCGTACAAAAGCGTCGTTCGTGTCCTAACGGCTCTTCGGAGTTCGGTCCGGACACTCGGGGGCTGTAGTAACGTGCGTGCCGGACCCGGGTCACGAGTTTGCAAACGGAGGAGTCGAACGTGCCAGCCCCTCGATCAGCAGGTCTGATCGCGGTCGTCATGGCGATGGCTTCGCTGCTCGTGCTGCCCGGTCGAGCTCAGGCGCAGGCCGAGGGCGCGGCCAAGGCGCAGGTCGAGGCCGAGGCCCAGAGCCAGGCGGGGGCCCACGTGGCGAAGTACCGCCAGGAGGACCCCTCTAACCTCACTGAGCTTCGCAAGGAGGCCGAGCAGGCCGCCAAGAAGCTTGAGGATGCGACCAAGGCGCTGGAGAAGCGGCAGGCCACCGCCAAGGCGGCTCGGGAGCAGCTCAAGGGCAAGTTGCTGGTCCTTCGGGAGTCGGAGCTTCAGCTGGGGCGGATCCGCCAGCCGGTGTCGGAGTTGGCCGAGCTGCTCTACGGGCAGCCGATCGGGGCCGACGGGGTCGTGCCGTTCCTGTCGGGTGACACCGACACGGACACGCTGCGGGCCATGGCCAGCGTCAACTACATGGTGAAGACCCGCCAGGAAGTGGTCGAGCGGACCAGTGTCCTGACCGAGCGGACGGAGAGTCTGGCCGCGGAGGCGCAGGAGCTCAGGGCGGGCAACCTGCTGGCCGAGGCGCAGCTGGCGGCCGAGGTCGATCTGCTCAGGAAGCAGTCGGACAAGATCGTCAAGTCGCTCACCGCCGCTCTGGTGAAGTTGGGGATCAAGATTGACAAGGTGGGGCGGGCGGCGCTCGGTTGCAATCCGCTGCGGGCGACGACCGCCGGCAACTACCCGAACGGGCTCATTCCCGGCGCGATGCTCTGCCCGTTGCAGCAGCGCGGCCACAGCCTGCGGGCCGACGCCACGATCGCGTTCGTCAGCCTGAACGAGGCTTACAAGCAGACCTTCGGACGGCCGATCTGCGTGACCGACGCCTACCGGAACCTGGCCGAGCAGCAGTCGGTCTACTACCGGCGGCCCGGCTTCGCTGCTGTGCCCGGGCGGAGCAACCATGGGCTGGGGCTGGCCGTGGACCTCTGCGGTGGGGTGGAGAGATTCCGGTCGGCGGAGTTCAACTGGCTGGAGAAGAACGGCAAGCGCTATGGCTGGTTCCACCCGGACTGGGCCTACAGCAGCCCGTTCGAGCCGTGGCACTGGGAGTATGACCCGAAGATGGACAAGCTGCCCTAGAGGGCGGCGCTGAGCTCGGTGGTGCAGTGCGCGCAGCGGGTGGCCGCGATCGGGATCTCCGACAGGCACTCGGGACAGTCGCGGTGGGTGGCCTCCTCCTGGGCTTGCGCCCGGTCTTTGAAATGGGTGTACGGCTTGACGATCAGGAAGTAGATCACCGCCGCCACCAGCAGAAATGAGATGACGGCGTTGATGAAGTCGCCGTACAGGAAGTTGGACCGGCCGACGGTGACCTTCAGCGAGGAGAAGTCGGGCAGCCCGCCGAACGCCGAGATCAACGGCGTCAGCAGGTTGCTCACGAACGAGTTGACCACGGCGGTGAAGGCCGCTCCGATGACGACCGCCACGGCGAGGTCGATGACGTTTCCCCGCATGAGGAATTTCTTGAAGCCATTCATGACTACGGATAGTAAACGATCCGTCACCTTCTGATGGTGATCGACAGGTGGCCGCCGGCTTGGGCGCCTGCCAGCTCGTTCGCCTGTGCCGGGGTGGTGGCGAGCACGACCAGGGCGCCGTGGTCGTCCTTGGCGGCCGGGATGGTCAGCACGGTGACCTCCTCGGCCACCGGTCTGGCGCTCTGGCCCTCGTACGCCGCGAGCACGCTGATCGTCGAGCCAGGAGAGATCAGGCGCACGGCGTCAGGGTCGGCGATCCGTACGGGCGTGGCCACGACTCCAGGCGGCAGCCGCAGGGCGTCCAGCAGTCGCACGTCCGTGAGCGGCTCGCCGCGTCGCATCGCGGTCGCGAGCACGCGGCCCGCGGCGCCGCTGCGCAGGGCGCCGTCGGGCGGGTGTGCCAGGGAGACGGCGCGGAGGTCTCCGGGGCGCAGCACGCCGGGGGACAGGTCGCGGGCGGCGACCAGCACCGCAGGGCCCACAGCCGGACGTAGGGCCAAATATCCGGATATGACGGCGACGGCGGCGAGCGCGGCGGCGATGAGCCGGCGCCGCCGCTCGCACCGTCGTAGCCAGACTCGGATCATGGCAGCTCGAAGGGCAGCTTGAGGCCGTCGAGCGCCGAGCCGCAGGCGCACGTCCGGTCCTCGGGCAGCGCCCGCACCGCCTCGGCCACCAAGGTCCGCATCCGGGTCACGTTGCGGCCGAAGAACTCCAGCACCTCTTCGTGGGTGACCCCCTGGCCGGCCTCGACCCCGGCGTCATGGTCGGTCACCAGCGACAGCGACGTGTAGCACAGGGCCAGCTCCCGGGCGAGGATCGCCTCGGGGAAGCCGGTCATGCCGACGATCGTCCACCCGTTGCCCTGGAACCACTGCGACTCGGCCCGCGTGGAGAAGCGCGGGCCCTCGATGACCACCAGGGTCCCGCCGTCGACGGTGTCCCACTCGCCCGAGCGGGCGGCCGCCACGGCCACCGCGCGCCCCGACGGGCAGTAGGGGTCGGAGAACGACACGTGCACGGCCCCGCCATGGTCGTAATAAGTCTGGACACGTCCTGAGGTCCGGTCGACCAGCTGGTCGGGCACCACGATCGCGCCCGGCCCCACCTCGGCCCGCAGCGAACCGACGGCGCTGGGCGCCAGCACCTGGCGCACGCCGAGGGAGCGCAGCGCCCACAGGTTGGCCTGATAGGGGATGCGGTGCGGGGGAAAGCGGTGGTCGCGGCCATGCCGTGGGATGAACGCCACGGAACGGGAGCCGATGCGCCCGACGGTGACGACATCGCTGGGCGGGCCGTACGGCGTGGTGACCTCGACCTCCTCCGCGTCGTCGAGCAGGGAGTAGAAGCCGGAACCACCAATGACGCCGATATCTGCGCGATTAGCCATGGCGCAGAGGGTATCGGGATCGCGGGAGGGCGAGATGGAGCCGAACGGAGTTCTGTGGATAACCCGGTTTCCGGCCTGTGGACAACCGTCGCTCCGTAAAGTGATCGTTCCAGTGCGGAGAGTATGATCAGGCGCATGCGGCATCGGGGTCTTGGGCTCATCATCATCGCGCTCATGCTCGGCATGCTGCTGGCCGCGCTCGACCAGACCATCGTGTCGACCGCGCTGCCGACCATCGTCGGCGACCTCGGCGGCCTGGCGCACCTGTCGTGGGTGGTGACGGCCTACATCCTGGCCTCCACGGTTTCCACCCCGCTGTGGGGCAAGCTCGGCGACCAGTACGGCCGCAAAAGGCTCTTCCTCGCCGCCATCGTCATCTTCCTGGCCGGCTCGGCGCTGTGCGGGCTCAGCCAGAGCATGGCGCAGCTCATCGCCTTCCGGGGGATCCAGGGGCTCGGCGGCGGCGGGCTGATGGTGCTGGCCCAGGCCATCGTCGGCGACGTCGTCTCGGCCCGCGACCGAGGCAAGTACCAAGGCTACTTCGGCGCCGTCTTCGCCGTCTCCAGCATCGTCGGGCCGCTGCTCGGCGGCCTGTTCGTGGACCACCTGTCGTGGCACTGGGTCTTCTACGTCAACCTGCCCCTCGGGGCGATCGCGCTGTTCGTGGTCGTCGCGGTGCTGCCGAGCGACCGGACCCGCACCAGGCACCGGATCGACTACGCCGGCGTGGTGCTGCTCGGCGGCGCCACCTCGTGCCTGGTTCTGATCGCCACCTGGGGCGGCACGATCTATCCGTGGCGCGATCCGGTGATCGTCGGGCTCGCTATGGCGGCCGTGGCGATGCTGGCCGGGTGGGTGGTCTCGGCGCGGCGGGCGCGGGAGCCGGTGCTGCCGCTGGAGCTGTTCCGGATCAGGGCGTTCTCGATGGCGTCGATCGTCGGGTTCGTGGTGGGGTTCGGCATGTTCGGCGCGCTCACCTATCTCCCGCTCTACCTGCAGATCGTGCACGGGGTGAGCGCCACGCTGTCCGGCGTTTACCTGCTGCCGATGATGGCGGGCATGCTGACCATGTCCATCATTAGCGGGCAGGTCATCTCCAAGACCGGCAAATACCGCTATTTCCCCATTGCTGGCACCGCGTTCGCGACCGTGGGGATGTTCCTGCTGTCCACGCTCACCGAGTTCAGCAGCCTGGTGGCATTGGGCGTCTACCTGCTGGTGCTCGGGGTCGGCCTGGGCATGACCATGCAGGTGCTGGTGATCGTGGTGCAGAACGCCGTCGACTTCAAGGATCTCGGCGTCGCCACCTCGGGCGCCACGTTCTTCCGGTCGATCGGCGGCTCGTTCGGGGTGGCCACGCTCGGTGCCGTCTTCACCGGCCGGCTCGCCGCCGACGTCAGCGAGGTGCTCGCCAGGAAGGCACTGCCGACGGGGTTCGACCCGGCGACCGTCCAGCGGGACCCCACGGCCATCCAGCGGCTGCCGCCCGATCTGGCCGCGGAGTTCCTGCATGTGTACGCCGACTCCGTCGCCGTCGTGTTCCGGGTGGCGGCGCCCATCATGCTGGCCGCGTTCGTCCTGACCTGGTTCATCCCGCAGCAGCGGCTGCGGCAGACCACCAAGGCGGCCGACCTGGGCGAAGGGCTGGGCGCCACGTCCGCCGAGCGGTCGTCGCTGGCGGAGGTCGAACGCGGTCTCGTCCGGCTCGCCGACGCCAACCTGCGCAAGGGGTTCTACGCGCGGATGGGCGACCTGGCAGGGTTGGAGGGCATGACGCCCGAAGGGGTGTGGATCATCGCCAGGCTGGGCGGCGAGGCCTGGGTCTCGGCCCAGTCGCTGGCCGAACGCGCCCAGGTCAGCAGGAGCCAGGGCAGGCCGTACGTCGACCAGCTCATCGATGACGGGTTCGTCGAGCGGTCGCAGGACGGCGACCAGCTACGGCTCACCGCGCGCGGACAGGAGGCCGCGCTCCGGCTGCTGCGCGGCTCACGCGAGGCGCTCAGCCGGCTGGTGGCCGACTGGGGCGCCCATCCGCAGCTTGAGCAGCTCCTCGACAGGATCGCTCCGGAGCTGCTCGGGGCGCTGGGAGACCGGCCCCGCTAGGTGGCCGCAGCGGCGGGCGCCGGCGTCGAGACCGGCCTCGCTAGTTGGCCGCGGCGGCGGGAGCCGGCGTCGAGGTCGAGGCGGCGGGCTTGCTGCTCTCGGCGGGCTTGCTGTCGGTGGACTTGGTTTCGGCGGGCTTGCTGGAGGGGGCCGAAGAGGTCGACGACGCGCGGTTGTCGGTGCGGTAAAAGCCCGACCCCTTGAACACGATGCCGACGGCAGAGAACACCTTGCGCAGGTTGCCCTCGCAGCTCGGACATACGGTCAACGTGTCGTCGCTGAACTTCTGGACGACCTCGAGCTGCTCACCGCAGTCGTTGCAGGCGTACTGGTAGGTCGGCACGCGCTCCTCCTAAAGGCTTTGGCACTCGAGTGATGCGACTGCTAATGGTAACTGATAGGTCCAAATTCCTATTCCAGTCCCCGCTCGCCGTACCATCCGGCCAGTTTCCCGCGGCGGCTGACGGCGCGCAGGCGGTGTTCCACCTGGTTGCGGCAGTCCACCGTGGTCACCACCAGGAGCTGGTCGTCGGACCTGATCCTCGTGCTCCGCGAGGGCACGAACGACTTCCCGTCGCGGACGACCAGCGTCACCTGGGCCCCGGCCGGCAGCCGCAGCTCGAAGATCTCCACGCCGTGCAGCTGGGAGCCAGGAGGGACCCTGACCTGCAGCAGGTCGGCGTTCAGCTCTTCGAGCGGCGCGGCCTCCACCTCCAGGTCGTGCGCCTCGCCGGGAGCGGTCACTTTGAGCAGCCGGGCCACCAGGGGCAGCGTCGGCCCCTGGAGCAGCGTGAACACGATGACGATCACGAAGACCTGGTTGAAGATCTCCTTCGAGCCCGCGACCCCGGCCGCCCACGGGATGGTCGCCAGCACGACCGGGATGGCGCCACGCAACCCCGCCCAGGACAGGAACGCCTGCTCGCGCAGGCTCACCGTGCCCAGCCGGGCCATCCGGGTGACCAGCGAGCTGGCCATGACGGTCAGCGGCCGAGCCGCCAGCACCAGGATCGTCCCGGTGATCAGGCCGGGCACGATCGCCGCCGGCATCTCCCTGGGGCTGGCCAGCATGCCGAGCATCACGAACAGCCCGATCTGCGCCAGCCACGCCGCGCCCTCCGCGAACCCCTTGGTCGCCGCCCGGTGCGGCAGCCGCGAATTGCCCAGGATCAGGGCGGTCAGGTAGATGGCCAGGAATCCCGAACCGTGCAGCAGCACGGCCCCGGCGTAGGAGACCATGGTCAGCGCGAGCACGGCGATCGGGTAGAGGCCCGAGGCCGGCAGGGCGATGCGGCGCAGCGCGTAGGCGCCGGCGGGGCCTACGGCGAGTCCGACGGCGGCGCCGATCAGCAGCTCGACCGTCGTCTCCAGCAGGAAGGTGCCGACGCTCGGCGCCGTGTGGGCGGCGCTGCTCAGCAGCACCACGGCGATCACCGTGGGGGCGTCGTTGAACCCGGACTCGGCCTCCAGGATGCCCGCCAGCCTGGGCGGCAGTGGCAGCCTGCGCAGCACGGAGAACACCGCGGCCGCGTCGGTGGGGGCCAGCACGGCTCCGAGGATCAACGCGGTGGTGATGTCGACGCCGAGCAGGAAGTGCACGGGCACCGCCACCGCCGCGATGCTGACTGCCACGCCGAAGGTGGCCAGGATCAGCGCGATGGGGACCGATCCGCGTACGTGGTTCCAGTTCGTGGTCAGGCCGCCCTCGGCCAGGATCATCGCCAGCGCGAGGAAGCCGATGTCCTTGGCGATCCCGGGATCGCTGAACGGGATGCCCGCCACGGAATCGCCCAGGACCAGACCGAGCCCCAGGAACAACAGCAGACTCGGCAGGCCGCTACGGTGCGCCACCCGTACGGAGATGATGGCCGCGATGACGATCGCGGCACCGACAAGGAGCCAGACATCAAGCGTCATCTGGTCCCCTCTATGTGTGTGTAGTCACTTAAGACTAGTGAGTCCCACTGGTGTGATCGCAAAGTGGACCGGTTTGTCATGCGGCTCGGCCGGCACATCGTCCCTGAGCTCGCCCTCATGCAGCAGCGCGACCGTGGGCACGTTCGGCCCCACCCTGCTCAGCGCGCGGTCGTAGGAGCCGCCGCCGCGGCCGAGGCGTACCCCGGAGAGCCTGTCCACGGCCAGCGCGGGCACGATCACGAGCGCCGCCGTGCGGATCGCGTCGATCCCACGCCGGGTGTCCACCGGCTCCGGCACGCCGAACCGGCCGGGCGCGAGCGTGTCGGGACCGTCGTACACCGCCCAGTCGAGGTCGTTGTCCTCCCGCAGGACCGGCAGCATCACGGTGGTCCCGTGTTTCCACAGGGCGAACACCAGCCCGTGGGTGTCCGGCTCGGTGCCGATCGACCAGTAGCAGGCGACCAGTCCGGCCATCTGCGCCCACGGCTGATCGAGCAGCGTTTCGCGGATATTGGTGGCGTTCGAGCGCAGTTGCTCGGGTGTGAGTGAGGCGCGCGCCGAAATCAGCTCACGGCGCAGGTTCAACTTGTCCACAGGTACCTCCACTAGGGTCTACTCATGGCTGACTTCGACCCTGTGACGAAAGCCGTCGTGCCCGCCGCGGGTCTGGGCACCCGGTTCCTTCCGGCGACCAAGGCGACACCCAAAGAGATGCTGCCCATCGTCGACAAGCCCGCCATCCAGTATGTCGTCGAGGAGGCCGCCTCCGCCGGGCTGCTCGACCTTCTGATGGTGACAGGCAAGAACAAGCGGTCGATCGAGGATCACTTCGACCGCGCGTTCGAGCTGGAGGAAGTGCTCGAGGCGAAGGGCGACGAGCACCGGCTCTCCCAGGTCCGCGACCCGGCCGCCCTGGCGACCCTGCATTACGTACGGCAGGGCGAGCCGAAGGGGCTCGGTCACGCGGTGCTCTGCGCCAAGCAGCACGTCGGAGACCACCCGTTCGCGTGCCTGCTCGGCGACGACCTCATCGACCGGCGCGACCCGCTGCTCAAGCGCATGATCGAGGTGCGCAACACCTACGGCGGCAGCGTGATCGCGCTGATGGAGGTCCCCAAGGAGCAGGTCTCGCTGTACGGCGTGGCCACCATCGAGGGGAGCGTCGAGGACGACGTGGTGCGGGTGACCGACCTGGTGGAGAAGCCGCCGGTGGACGAGGCGCCCTCCAACTGGGCGATCATCGGCCGCTACGTCATCGACCCCGCGGTGTTCGAGGTGCTGGAGAACACCCCGCCGGGCCGTGGCGGCGAGATCCAGCTCACCGACGCGCTGCGCACGCTGGCCGGCAAGAGCGTGGCGGAGGGCGGGCAGGTGCACGGCGTGCTGTTCCGCGGCCGTCGCTACGACACCGGCGACAAGCTCGACTACCTGCGTACCGTGGTCAAGTTCGCGGCGGACCGGCCGGACCTGGCGCCCGACTTCCTGCCCTGGTTGCGAGAGTTCCTCGATGAAATCAGTTGACGCGCACCTGGCCGACATCCTGGCCACGGTGCGCCCGCTCGCGCCGCTGGAGCTGGAGTTGGAGCAGGCTCTCGGCGGGACGCTGGCGGAGGAGATCACCTCACCGGTGCCGCTGCCGCCGTTCAACAACTCCGCCATGGACGGATACGCCGTACGGTCGGTCGACATCGCGCAGGTGCCGGTCACCCTGCCGGTGATCGACGACGTGGCCGCCGGCTCCGACGAGCTGCGGGCCATCGGCCCCGGTCACACCATGCGGATCATGACCGGTGGCCCCCTCCCCGCGGGGGCCGACGCGGTGGTGCCGGTGGAGTGGACCGACGGCGGCACGGTCTCCGTCCGGATCGATCGTACGGTCGAGGTCGGCAACGCCGTCCGGCACGCGGGCGAGGACGTGCCCTCCGGCGCGGTCGTGCTGGAGGCCGGCACGCTGATCGGCCCCGCCCAGCTCGGCATCATCGCCGGAGTGGGCCGCCGCCGCGTGCTGGCCCGCCCCCGGCCGCGGGTCGTCGTGCTCGCCACCGGCGCCGAGCTGGTCGAGCCCGGCCTTCCGCTCGGCCCCGGGCAGATCTGGGACTCCAACAGCTTCACGCTGACCGCCGCCGCCCTCGAAGCGGGCGCCGACGCCTTCCGGGCGCCGACCGTGGGCGACGACCCGGCGGCCTTCCTGGAGCAGCTCGACGCCCAGCTCCTCAGGGCCGACGCCGTCATCACCAGCGGCGGCGTCTCCATGGGCGCCTACGAGCCGGTCAAGGAGGCCCTCGCGCCGCTCGGCACCGTACGCTTCGAGAAGGTCGCCATGCAGCCCGGCATGCCCCAGGGCTTCGGCGTCGTGGGCGACGACCAGGTGCCGGTCTTCGCGCTGCCCGGCAACCCCGTCTCGTCGTTCGTCTCTTTCATGCTTTTCGTACGGCCTGCGCTCGGCAGGATGCGTGGACTGCCCGCCGGGCCGGCCGAGACGGTCACCGCCCGGGTCGCCGGGGCGGTGCGCTCGCCCGAGGGCAAGCGGTCGTTCCTGCGCGGGCGGCTCGACCCCGGCGGCGAGGTGACACCGTTGCGCGGGCAGGGCTCCCACCAGCTCGCCGCCCTGGCCTCGGCCGATGCCCTGATCGTGGTGCCCGAGGACGTCACCGACGTGCCGGCCGGTGCGGAAGTGCAGGTGATCAGGCTGTGAGTGAGTTCACCCATCTGGACGAGACCGGGGCCGCGCGGATGGTCGACGTGTCGGCCAAGGACGTCAGCGTCCGCACCGCCACCGCCACCGGGCGGGTGCTGCTGACCGGCGAGGTCATCGAGCTGCTGCGCTCCGGTGAGGTGCCCAAGGGCGACGCTCTGGGCGTGGCGCGGATCGCCGGCATCATGGGGGCGAAACGGACACCTGACCTCATTCCGCTCTGCCATCCCATCGCCCTGCACGGCGTGAAGGTGACGCTGGACGTCGAGGACTGGGGTGTGGGGATCACCTGCCGGGTCAAGACCGCTGATCGGACAGGTGTGGAGATGGAGGCGCTGACGGCGGTCACGGTCGCGGCGCTGGCGCTGATCGACATGGTCAAGGCCGTCGACCCGGCCGCGGTGATCAGCGACGTGCGGGTCGAGGAGAAGACCGGCGGCAAGACCGGCCTCTGGACGCGGCCATGATCCGGGCGCTGGTGGTCACGGCGTCGAACCGAGCATCCGCCGGGATTTATGAGGATAAATCCGGGGCGCTGCTGGTGACGCTGCTCGGCGAGGCGGGCTGCACGGTCGACGGCCCGGTCGTGGTGCCCGACGGCGACCCGGTGGAAGGCGCGCTGCGCGACGGGGTCGCGGCAGGCTATGACGTGATCGTGACCACAGGCGGCACCGGGCTGACCCCCACCGATCTGACGCCCGAGATGACGGCCCGAGTCATCACCCGGGAGATTCCTGGCATCGCCGAGACCATCCGCTCGGCTAACCGCGACAAGGTCCCCACCTCGATCCTCTCCCGGGGCCTCGCAGGTCAGGCAGGTGCCACCCTCATCGTCAACCTGCCCGGATCCAGCGGCGGCGTACGCGATGGCGTCGCCGTGCTCACGCCCATCCTCCAGCACGCCGTCGACCAGATTCGCGGCGGCGACCACCCTCGTTGATCTCCACTGATTCCCAAGTGCACGAAGTGACCGGAATCGACCCGTGGCGGCATCGGGCGTGATAGGGGGATGATGAGAGATGTGGATCGACTACGCGGCTGGCCTGCGACGCTGAGCGAAGGTCCGGTCGGCCTCCGGCCGCTCCGGCTGGGGGATGTGCGCGTTTGGCGCGACACCCGGGTGCGCAATGCCGACTGGCTACGCCCCTGGGAGCCCAGCAACCCCGAAACGCCCCTGTTCAAGACCGGACTCGGACCGTACATCTCCATGGTCGGCACGCTGCGCCGCGAGGCCAGGCAGGGCATGGCCCTGCCCTGGGTGGTCACGTACGGTGATCGCTTCGCGGGGCAGCTGACCATCGGCGCCATGGTCTGGGGGTCGGCCCGCTCCGCACAGGTCGGCTACTGGATCGACGGCGCGCTCGCCGGCCGGGGCATCACCCCCACCGCCCTCGCCCTGGCCGTCGACCATTGTTTCTTCACCGCGGGATTGCACCGGCTGGAGGCGAACATCCGACCTGAGAACCAGGCCAGCCGTAGGGTGGTTGAGAAGCTCGGGTTCAGGGAAGAAGGCATTCGGCGTCGTCAACTCCACATCGATGGAGCCTGGCGCGACCACATCTGTTACGCGTTGACCGTTGAGGACGTTCCTGGCGGGCTGCTCGTGCAGTGGCGTCGCGCTCGTGAGTCAGCAGCTCACGGCGGGTCTCCAGTAGAAGAGGTTTGACGATCTCGCGACACACCGCATCGAATGCTCGTCAACTAGTGACAGACGGTCTTACGGTGCGTGACGTGAGCACATTGAAGGCGCCAGAAGCACAGAGGCGCTTTCGTGCTGCCCGGAGGTGCCCATGAGCGGCGCTTTCCTCTACCTTGCCATCGTCGTCATGTGGCTGTGTGTCCTGATCCCGATGTGGCTGCGCAGGGACAAGACAAACCTCGCCGAACTGGCCGAGCTCGAAGAACACTACACCGGCGAATACCAACTCCCCGACCTCAGCGAGGCTGACGGCACGCAGGAGTTCGACACCGCGGAGTACGAGCGCGTCGACCCACGCCAGTTCCGGGCCCGGCGGCGAGCCATCATCGTCGCCCGCCGGCGTCGGCTGCTCTTCTTCACCAGCCTGCTCGTGGTGGCGACCGTGGTCACGGCCGCCGTGCGGGTGATCCCCTGGTGGGCGGTGGCGCCGGCCTGCGCGATCATGCTCGGCTACATGGTGTTCCTGCGGATCGCCGTACAGGTGGACCGCGAGCGGCGGCAGCGGGCCGTACAGGCGCGCGAGCGGGCCCGGCGCGTACGGGCGCAGCGGCGCGCGGCGGAGATGGCGGCGCAGGCGGAGGCCGAAGTCATCGAATTCGCGGCCCGACAGGCGGACGTCCTCTTCGACCAGTACGCGGAACCACCCCGGCGAGCGGTGGGCGACGGGTAAGGGTGGCGCGGGGACCCCCGGAAGTTTGCTAACCTGGTCTAGTCCTTGGGGATGTAGCGCAGTCCGGTAGCGCACTTCGTTCGCATCGAAGGGGTCAGGGGTTCGAATCCCCTCATCTCCACCCAGGTCAAAGGCCGTTTCCGAGTGATCGGGAACGGCCTTTCGCGTTCTTGGGTGACTAAGTGAGTAACTAGGTATTCCGGATCAGCGTGGACCACGGTCGTAGATCGCTGCGACGATCGCTGTCAGGAAAAATCCCAGGCCCGCTCCTACCATCGCGACCACGAGCGGAGTGTGGGTCGCCGTGACGCCGCCGAAGAAGGTGGCAAAACAGGCGAAGCCAAGGATGACCCACCCAACGATCAACAAGCCAAAGGCTTTGCTACTGCGGTTCACTTGCGTCCTTCGTAGAAGGGGCAGGGCTAGAAGATGATCGCGCAAGATCAGTCACTAGGGAAGATCTCATCCATAGCCTCGGCACCATCCAGGAGCACCGGACGGAGCTGTTTGCGATAGACGGTCTCCGTCACGCTGGTGTTGCGGTGGCCGACCAGGCGTGAGATGGCCTCGATGGGCATGCCGGAGTCGGAGAGCGGCGAGACGAAGCTGTGCCGCATCTCGCGGGGTGTCCAGTCCTTCGGGTCGAGGCCGGCCTTTTGGAGGACGGCCCGGAAGGAGCGGCGGACGTTGTGCGCGTCGAGTTCCGTGCCGACCTTGGACGCGAACACGAGGTCGTTGTCTTGCCAGCGGTCGCCCGCTGCCTTCTTGGCTACGTCCTGGCGTTCGCGGTGGAGCTTGAGAGCGTCGACGCAGCGCCGCGGCATGGCCAGGGTGCGGCGGGACTTCTTCGTCTTGGTGTCGCCGCCTTCGCGGACGGAGCGCCAGACCATGATGGACGGTGGTGTCCCGTCCAGGTTGACGTGCGACCAGGTGAGCGCGCGCAGTTCCTCCGTCCGAGCCCCGAGGAGCAGTGACAGGACGACGTACGCGTGCAGGGGCGTGCCTTCGGACGCCTTGAGAACGGCCTCGGCCTGGGCGAGGGTCAGCGACTTGGACGGGCGGCCTTCCTTGCCCTTGGGGATCTCGCACAGGAGCACGACGTTGCGCTTCACCTTGTCGCGGGCCTGAGCCCTTGAGATCGAGCGGACGAGGATCGAACGCAGTTCGCGCAGGGTGCGGGTGCTGAGGTGGTTGGACCTGTCGACGAGCCAGCGGTCAACGTCGTCCGCCGTCAGGTTCACGAGCTTGCGGGCGCCCAGGCATGTCGGCGTCGCTGAGGTGATCGCCAGCGAACTCTGTCAGCGTCTCGCGCGTGATGGCCAGGCGCTGCATTCGTTCCTCGACTGCGGCCAGTTGCGCCCGCAAGTCCTCGGCCTGCCGTAGCGCAGCCGTCTCGGCCTGGGTCACGCGTTCCCATAGTGACGTCACCATCGCCTCCCACAGGAGAAGCCGCCGTACCCGCCTGCCGCATTCACGCCATGCAGCCCAACAACTCCAAACCGTAAACGGCAAAGCACTGGCAGTCACTACGGGGCGTAAAGATCTTTCAGGCCATGCATCGTCAACGGTGGAACAGTCGAAAGGCGGGAGTTGATCCCGGCCGAGAGCGTGTTCGCGTTCCGGCACGCAGCGCTGCCCCAGCCAGGACTAGCCACCGCTCATGCGACTCACACGTCGATGACGTCGGCTTGTAAGCCTTTGATCGCTTCATACCAAGTATGGGTGTAGATCGACGAAGGGAGCATGGCCGGTGCGTCGTAAACAGGCGGAGTTCGCCACAGACTCTGCGGCGTTCGAGGCCTTCTACCGGCGGCACGTCGAAGGGATCACGCGATTCCTGGCCCGCCGGGTCGATGACCCCCATGCGGTCGCGGACCTGGTGGCGGATGTGTTCCTGGCGGTGATGGAGTCCGCTCACACCTACCGGCCGGGACGGGGCAGCGAGGTCGCGTGGCTGTATGGCGTAGCACGCAACACGCTCTCGGCCGAGCGGCGCCGGGCGTTGCGGGAGTCCCAGCTGACCGACCGCGTAAGCAGGCGGCGGCCACTGGACGGCGACGACATCGCCCGGCTGGAGGAGCGGATCGACGCGGAGCAGCCCGCTCGGCGGGCTTTCCAGGCCATGGCCGACTTGCCTGAGGGGGAACGCGCCGTGCTGGAGTTGGTCGTCATCGACCAGCTGACAGTCACCGAAGCCGCGAGCTCCCTCGGCATCCGGTCGGGGACCGCCATGGTGCGGCTGCATCGCGCGCGCCGAACGCTCAAGGAAGTGCCCTTCGTCATGGAAGGAAACGGCACATGAGTTTCGAGGAGCAGTTGCTGATGGATCTGAAAGTCGAATTCGCCGCGCGGGACGAACACCGTCGCCGTACTGTTCGCCGCGTGTCCTTGGGAGCGGCGGTGGCCGGCCTCGCCGCCGCGGCGGCCATCGCCGTACCGCTGATGACCGGCACGGAGAGCTCGGCGTACGCGGTGAGCAAGAAGGCGGACGGCACGGTGGGGGTCGAGATCCGTGAGTTCAAGGACGCCGACCGGCTGGAGCAGGATCTGAAGGCGGCGGGCGTCAGAGCGGACATCACGTACCTCGAGTCCGGCAAGCAGTGCCAGAAGAACAGAGGACGGAGCGTCCTGGCTCCGGACGGGCTCGTCACCATGCGGGAGGGCGGGCTGGATATCAAGCCTCAGCTCATCGGCAAGGACAAGACATTGGTGTTGGAGTTTGCCGGCAAACAGGACGATGAGAAGGAGCCCCCCGTAACCGGAAAGGTGTTCTGGAAGCTCGCCACGCTCCTGGTCCCCGGCGATGTCGGCCCGTGCGTCGTCATCGACGACCCACAGTGGAACGATGACGGCAGCGACACATCAGGACGGCCGCCTGCGGGAAGCTAGCCCTCCGATACGGCGACGCCCGCGCTACCGTTCGGTCCGGCACCACGACCCAGGGCGCGGGCTTGTCCAGAGGCGGCGACAGCGGCCGGGTCTGCGAGCGGACCGGGCCGCGCGCGGGTACGAGGATCGTCCCCCGGCCGTGGTCGCGGCCAGGCGAGGCGGGTACTCCTCCTCTGCCACACGCGTGAAGTCTTCCCTGGGGAAAGCAGTGCGACCGAAGATCGCTAGAAGCTGGGTGGACATTCACCGTATGAGCCGTCCGGGAAGCGATCACCGTCGTGATGGAAAGCGATCTTGACAAGCCTGTCTTATCGCAGGCCAGTCACACTCGTGAACACCCCACCCAGGTCAAAGGCCGTTTCCGAGTGATCGGGAACGGCCTTTCGCGTTGCTGGGTGACTACGTGTTTGATCAGTGGCGGTTGAGGTCCTCGATCGCCAGCACGACTGCTGTGATGAGGAACCCCAGTGCCACGCCTACCAGCGCGATCACTGCTGCGGTGTGCAACAGGGTGATGTACTCGCGGAGGGCGCTGGCCGGGATCAGGCGGCAGCGGCCCTGCTTGACCGAGCGGAGTCGGCCGGAGCGTAGCTGCTCGTAGATCACGCTGCGGCTCATGCGGAGCTTCAGCATGGCGTCAGGACCGCGGTAGAGCTGGACGTCATCGGCCATGCTTGCCTCCTTCGTTGGCTGTGGCGGCCAGGGCGGATTCGCCGGGGGTGAAGCCTTGTCCGGCGTACTTCCAGTGGGCGAGGACGAGGGTGCTGGTCGGGTCGTAGGGCAGGCGTTGCAGTTCTTGCGCTTCGCGGTACTCCTGGCGGACGCGCCGTAGGGCGGTCAAGGTGGTGGAGTAGGCGCGGCCCTTGGTGGAGAAGTGGCCTCGGAAGCCGAGCATGTGGGCCCATTGGCGCAGCCGGAGCGGGGCCAGGTCCAGGTGGGTCTCGGGAAGCCGCCTGGAGGTCGAACCGCAACCGCGTGCGAGCGCTGCCAACGCCGGCGCGTCTGTGCGGGCCCGGCCAGGCAGACGCTCGGCCGGCTGCGCGACCGGCCGAGCGGACCCGGCGAGTCCCGCCCGGCGTGGCGGACTCGCTCTCTCCTGTGCAGGCGACGGTGACAACGAACACCTTCTGGCGTGACGTGTCTCAGAGCCTCACCAGCATCTTGCCGACGTTGCCGCCGCGCATCATGTCCAGAAAGGCTGAGGGCGCCCGCTCGATGCCCTCGGCCACGGTCACCTCGGTGTGCAAGGAGCCGTCGGCCAGCCAACCGGCCGCCTTCGCGATCCATTCCGGAAACAGGTGGAAGTAGGAGTTGATCAGCATGCCACGCAGGGTGGCGTCCTTGGCGGCCAGGGTGAACAGGTTGCTCGGGCCGGGGACCGGCTCGGTGGCGTTGTAGGAGCTGATCGCGCCCACCATCGCGATCCTGCCGCCGTGACGCAGTGCGTCGATGGCCGCCACCAGGTGGTCGCCGCCGACGTGGTCGACGTAGACGTCGATGCCGTCGGGGGCGACCTTGGCCAGTTGCTCGGCGACCGAACCGGCACGGTAGTCGATCGCGGCGTCGTAACCGAAGTCCTGCACGAGCTTCTTCGTCTTCAGCGTCCCGCCCGCGGAACCGATCACGCGGGAGGCGCCGAGCTTGCGGGCGAGCTGCCCGGCGACGCTGCCCACCGCCCCGGCCGCCGCCGAGACGAGGACCACATCGCCCTCCCGCACGGGGGCCACGTGGGTCAGGGCCGCGTAGGCGGTCAGCCCGGTGGTGCCCATCACGCCGAGCCATGCCTCGGCGGGGGCCAAGGTGAGGTCGGCGACGGTCGCGGCCGCGGCGTCCACCGCGGCGTACTCGCGCCAGCCCATGAAGTGCACGACGGTCGCGCCCACCGGAATGTCGTCCGAGCGCGAGGCCACGACCTCGCCGATCGCCGAGCCGTCCAGGGGTTCGCCGAGTTGGAACGGCGGCAGGTAGGACTCGGCGTCGTGCATCCGCTCGCGCATGTAGGGATCGACCGACATCAAGGTGTTGCGGACCAGGACCTGACCATCCGTCAGCTCCGGGAGCGCGGTGGTGACCAGCTTGAAGTCCTCTGGGCGCGGCTCGCCGATGGGGCGGGCGGCCAGGTGGATCTCACGGTTGACGGTCATGGAGGTACTCCTCACTCGTGGTGCTCTCTGCTTCGGGCTCCACTCTGGAGGGGGTCGCGCACGATCGGCTGGGGGTTCGCTGCGGGTACTGTGACCGGGTGCGATTCGGTGTGCTCGGTCCCCTTTGCGTATGGACCGACGACGGACGGCCCGTGCGTATCCCCGAAGCGAAGGTCCGGGCGCTGCTCGCCGACCTGCTGGCTCACGAGGGACGTCCGGTGTCGGCCGACCGCTTGGCCGAGGACCTGTGGGGGGACAACCCACCGGGCAACCCCGTCAACACGTTGCAGACCAAGGTGTCCCAGTTGCGCCGCGCCCTGGAACTGGGCGAGCCGGGAGGGCGCGAGCTGGTGACCTTCCAGGCGCGGGGCTACGTCCTGCACGCCGTCGACGTGGATGCCGCTCGTTTCGTCGCGCTGCTCGAACGGGCCCGCGCCGCCACCGATCTGCGGGCGAAGGCGGGGCTGCTGGGGGATGCGCTGGCCCTGTGGCGCGGTCCCGCCTTCTCCGACTTCGGTGACGAGGAGTTCGTCCGTGCCGCTGCCACCCGGCTGGAGGAGCAGCGCCTGACCGCGATGGAGGAGTGGGCGGAGGTACGGCTGGAGCTGGGCGAGCACAGCCTGGTGACCGACGAGCTGGGCGAGCTGGTGGCCGCCCACCCACTGCGGGAACGCCTGCGCGCCGCCCACCTGCGCGCGCTCTACCGGTCGGGACGGCAGGCAGAGGCGCTGGCCGGGTACGACGATCTGCGGCACCGGCTGGCCGACGAGCTGGGCTTGGACCCCGGCCCCGAAGTGGCCGCCCTGCACCAGGCGATGCTGCGCCAGGATCCTTCGCTCGCGCCGGCGCGCCCGCGTACGAACCTCCCCGCCCCCCTGACCGGGCTGATCGGCCGCGAGCAGACCATAGCCGAGGCCGGCGCCCTGCTCGGTTCGGCGCGCCTGGTCACGCTGACCGGCCCGGGCGGTGTCGGCAAGACCAGACTCGCCCTGGCGGTCGCCGACCTCGCCATCGGCGCCTTTCCCGACGGGGTGTGGCTGGTCGAGCTGGCGGGCACCTCGGGCGAGACGGCGACCGTGGCCGAGGTGGTGGCCGCCGAACTGGACGTCCGCGACGACACGGCGACCGGTTCGCGTCCCGGCGTGCGCCCGACCGGTCTGGCGCGCCGGCTCGCCGATGCCTTGCGCGGCCGGCGGCTGCTGCTGGTGCTGGACAACTGCGAGCACGTGATCGAACCGGTCGCCGAGCTGGTGGACCTGCTCCTGCGGACCGCCCCGGACCTGCGCGTGCTGACCACGAGCCAGGAGCCGCTGGCGCTCCCCGGGGAGACGCTGTACGTGGTACCGCCGCTCGAACTTCCGGTGCCCGGAGCGGATCCGGCGCGGGCCGCCTCCGTGCGGCTGTTCGTGGCCCGTGTCGCGGCCACCGCGCCCGGGTTCGTGCTGGACGAGGTCAGCGCACCCTCGGTGGCGGCGATCTGCAGGAGGCTGGACGGCCTGCCGCTGGCGCTGGAACTTGCCGCCGCCCGGGTACGGGCCTTGGGCGTCCGCGGCGTTGCCGACCGGCTGGACGACCGCTTCCACCTGCTCACAGTCTCGGGCCGGGGCCGGCCCGCCCGCCAGCAGACCCTGCGCGCGATGATCGACTGGAGCTGGGAGCAGCTCACCGAGCAACAGCGGCTGATCATGCTGCGGCTGGCCGTCCACCCGGCAGGCTGCACGCTGGAGGCGGCCGAGGTGGTGTGCGCGGGATCCGGACTGGACTCTGGACTGGACGTCGCCGACCTGGTGGACCAGCTGGTGGCCAGGTCGATGGTCGAGTCCTCCGACGGGATCCGCTACCGGCTGCTGGAGTCGATCGCCGCCTACTGTCTCGAACGGCTCAGCGACGACGACCCGGTCTTCCAGCGCCGCGACCTCTACTACACCGAACTGGCCGAACGGGCCAGGCCGCACCTTCACGGTCCCGCTCAGCGCCAATGGCTGGACCGCCTGGACGCCGAGGCGCCCAACCTGCGGGCCACGCTCGAGCACACCACCGACCCCGCGCTGGCACTACGCCTGGTCGACGCCCTGGCGTGGTACTGGTACCTGCGCGGCAGACACCGCGAGGGCCGCGCCTTCATCGCCGCGGCCATGGCGCTGCCCGGCGCGGAGTGCCCCGGGACGGCCGCGTGGGAGGCCGGGTTCGCGATGCTGACCGGTGACGGCACCGACCTGCTGCTGCGCAGCCGTGCCGCAGCGCAGGCGCTGGACGCCCGCGACGCGCGGCCACGCTGGTTCCTGGCACTGGCGCATCTGAGCTTCGGGGACGCCGCCACCGCCGAGGGCCTGCTGACGGAGGCGCTGGCCGGCTTTCGCGCCGCGGGCGACCGCTGGGGCGAGGCGGCGGCGCTGGCGGGCCGCGCCAAGCAAGCGATGTTCCAGGGTGACCACGCCCTCGCCGAGCGGTCAGGCACCCAGAGTCTGGCGATCTTCGGTGAACTCGGCGACGGCTGGGGGCAACTGCAGGCGTCCGACATGCTCGGCTATCTCGCCGAGGTCACCGGCGACTATGAGCGGGCCGCCTGCCTGCACCACGAGGGTCTGCGCATCGCCGAGGACCTGAGACTGTGGACCGACGCGTCCTACCGGCTGTCCAGCCTCGGACGGCTCGCCCTGCTGACCGGGGACCTGGACGGGTCCCGGGAGCTGCACGAGCGGGGGATGCGCCTGGCAATCGAGCAGTCCAACGACTTCGCCGAGGAGTTCGCCCGGGTCGGCCTCGGCCTCGTGGCCCGCCGCGCCGGGGACCTCGACACCGCGGAGCGGCTCTTCCAACAGTCGCTGGCCTGGAACCGCCGCCTGGAAACCGACTACGGCGTGCCCTTCTACGGCCTGGCGCTCCTGCTGGCCGAACTCGGCTTCATCGCCGAACAGCGCGGCGCCCTTGCCACGGCCAGGTCGTTGCACCTGGAGGGCCTCGCCACGGCTCGCGAAGTCGGCGATCCTCGCGCCATCGCGCTGGCACAGGAGGGGTTGGCCGGGGTCGCGGCGGCTGAGGGCGCCTACGAGGAGGCGGCGGTTCTGCTGGATGAGGCGGCCGCGCTCAGGGAGTCGGTGGGCGCGCCCCTGCCGGCCGCGGAATGCGGCGACGTCGACCGGATCGCCGCTGCCGTCCGAGCGGCGCTGGGAGGGACGGCGACCATGCGCTGATCCCCAGCCGATCGTGCGCGCGTCGCGTCAGGGTCGTACCCGTAACGCACTCATGGAGGAGTAACGATGCGAGCCCTGACCTTCAACCCGGACCTTTCCTTCGAGGTCGTGCCCGACCCGGTGCCCACGCCCTCACAGGCGCTGGTCCAGGTTGCGACATTCTCGCTCAACTTCGGCGAGATCGCTTTCAGAGGCGCGGACATCCGGCCCGGGTACGTCCCGGGCTGGGACGCCGCCGGAGTGGTCCTCCAGGCCGCCGCCGACGGCTCAGGTCCTGCCATCGGTACCCGCGTGGTCACTTTTGGCTGGTCGGGGGCCTGGGCGGAGTTGCGCGCCGTGGACACCGCCGAGCTGGCCGTTGTTCCCGAGGCCGTCGACCTGGGGCAGGCGAGCGCACTGCCGGTCGCCGGGGTCACGGCGCTGCAGGCGGTTCGCCGGCTCGGCCCGGTGGCGGGCCGCCGCGTCCTGGTCACCGGGGCGTCCGGCGGCGTCGGCCGCTTCGCCGTACAGCTCGCCGCCCGTGCGGGAGCCCGTGTCGTCGCCTCCGTCGGCAGCCCCGCCCGCGCTCAGGGCCTGCGTGAACTGGGCGCCGCGGAGATCGTGATCGGTCCGGAGAACCTGGAGGGCCGCGTGTACGGCGTGCTGGACAACGTGGGCGGGAGGCAGCTCGCGCAGGCGTTCTATCGGCTGGAGGACGACGGCGTGGCGATGGCCATCGGACGGGCGGCCCGCGAGAGCACGATCATCGACTTCGAGCTCGCGGGCACGCGATCGGCGCGGGGGAGGATCGAGAACTTCAACGTGACCACGCCGTTCGGCGACGACCTTGCTCGCCTGGTCGAACTGCTGGCGACGGGCGAACTGGTCGCGCAGGTCGGCTGGCGCGGACCATGGGACACGGCGATGGAAGCCGCCGATGCCCTGCTCGCTCGCCGCGTCGCCGGAAAAGCGGTCCTCGACGTCCGACCTGTCGAGTAGCGCTGGACGATCGGTCCCTACAATCCCGTGTCCGCCGATGGGTGCGGATCCGCCGCCATGCTCGTGGAGGGCGACTACCTCGGATCAACCCCCGCCGCGCTTGGGCGGCTCAGCACGGGAGCCCTGCCCTACAGCACCTGGTTGAAGGTCAACGCCCACAACCGGCTGAGTTCTCGCGGCCGGAGACGAGCTCGTCCTGGCGATCGACGCGTTCAGCCCCGGGAGACCGGAAGACCATGCCGGCATCGGCCAATGGCCGCGAATGGCTATCGCACCCGGGCATAACGGTCCGCATGCCCGACGCAACACGCTGAGCCCCTGAACGCTCAGCCGGGAAACGATCACACGCACCTCGGGAAGCGATCTTCGCCAGGGCGTCGTCGTCGCTGCTCGACCACACTCGTGAACACTCCACCCAGAGCCGTTCTTGAAACGGCTGCAGGACAGTTGACGGGATCCCGTCTGATCATCGCGATCAGGCGGGATCTTGTCGTCTCGGGAGTTTCCGAATCGGGTTCGTCCTGGTTTGCGAGCTGGGAGCAGGCGTCAGGGAAGGCCCGGGTGGTGTCAGGCCGCTGGTGGAGGGGCGAGATACGGCCGTTGGGCATGGCGAAGCCGGCGGTGGGCGGGGCATTGCGGTGGGGTGGTGGGTTTTGCGGCTTATGGGGCGGGTGGTGGCCTGCTCTGGCCTGCGGGTTGGGTGCCATCGAAGGGCGCGGCTGGAGTCGGCCTGCCGGGAGGGCTACCGTGCTGGCGGCCCTACCGTTCCATGGACGACGGACGCCGTCTCGTACTGACCCCACCGCCAAGATTTTCAGGACGCTCCTAGCGCGAGACGGGCACGTTTCTGACCGTCCCGAGATCCTTCACGTCGAAGGTCATCGACGTGGCGCCCTCCGGCGGCGCGGGGAAGTAGATGTAACCGCGCTGCGTGGAGCCGGCGGGAATCGTCGTGACCCCGTTCTGCAGGAAGTGCGACTCGCTCGTCCGCGTGCCGAAGTACCGCGCCTTGGTGGCCTCGTCCACGAGCGTGATCGCGCTGAACGGCGACATCGCCACGTACTCGTGCGCGAACACCGCGCTGAACGGCTGGGGCACGGGCACGACGAACATCTCCTTGTTCGTGTTCTCGATCTCGAAGGGCGCGACCAGGAGCGCCCCGTCCCGGTAGAGGGGATGCACATCCAGCCGCAGCTCTCCCCGGGTCAGCGACCCGACCACGGGCCCCAGGTCATCCCCCCTGAACGGCGCGGGCCCGGCGGCCACCGTCGCACCCGTCGTCGCCGAGGGCGACAGGGTGACCGTCATGTCCGGGGTGCGGTTCTTCACCTTGTAGGAGATCTCCACCCGGCGGTTGCGCGCCCTGCCCTCGGGGTTGTCGCCGCCGTCCGGTCTTTCGTTCTTGGCGATCGGCTCGTGCTCGCCCTTGCCCGTGGCCCGGTACGTGTAGTCGACCCCCAGTATGCGTGCCAGGTAGTCCCGGACGGCCTTCGCCCGCCGTTCCGACAGCCGCTGATTGTAGGCGTCCTCGCCCTTGCTGTCGGTGTGTCCCTCGATCTCGATGGGCGGCCTGGCGGGGTCGGCGCGCTCCCGCGTCTCCTGGGCCACGTCCCGCAGGATGGACGCCGCCTTCGGCGAGAGAGTGGCCTGGTCGAAGGCGAACAGCACGTCAGTGCGCAGGGCGACGGTCTCGTCCTCACCCTGCTGCGTGACCGACCTCTCGGGCGTCTCCACGTACTCCTGCACGTCGGCCACATAGGACCAGGCGTCGGCGGTCGGCGGCGTCACCGGCCACTGGAACACGCCTCCCGGATCGGCCTGGCCCTCCTCGCCGGGCTTGGCGACGGGCGGTGGCGCGCCGTCGGTCACGGGGATGCCGGTCAGCTCGCCCAGCCCCGCCATGGCGAGCACCGTCACCTGCTTCACCCCCGCGGGCAGCGGTGGGAAATAGACCTCCACCGGGTAGCGGGTGCCCTTCCTGAAGGAGTCCGTGGTGGAGTTCTTCCTGGTGCCGAACGCCTTCTTCCCGTCCTGCTCGCGCAGCGTGAAGTACAGTTTCCTGCCGACCGGGTCCAGCAGCCAGAACTGGGCGAAGTCGGTGGTGGGCGGGCCGAGGCCGAAGTCGGCGCCGTGGAAGTCGGCGGTGTTGATGGAGAGCTCCATCTTCAGAGCGGTGAGGTCGCGATGCCGTTCGACGGCCTTGATCTCCAGATCCACCGGCGCGCCCGCGCTGACCACGCCTCGGCGGGTGAACCCCTTGCTTTGCGCGGCGGTCGAGGGGACCAGCTGCGGCGACGGTCAGGGCGGTGTCACGCACAACAAACTCTCCCTTCAACGAGATCATTCGCGACTGAGATCGGCCGTCAAGTTGATACTCCCGACTGTGTTGTGGCAGGGCGTCAGAACTCCCAGGCGTCGTTGCGCAGGAGCACCATCTTCCCGCCGGGCCCCAGCCCGGTGACCGTGACGTCCGAGCCGCCGACCATGAAGTCGACGTGCACGCGCGAGGTGTTCACACCCGCCGCGTCGAGCCGTGCGGGATCGTCGGTACGCAGGTGGGCGGGCACGCCCGGAGGCAGCCCGGCGCCCCAAGCCAGGTGGCAGGTGGCGTTCTCGTCCAGAAGGGTCTCCATGAAGGTGATGCCGCTCTCGCCCACCCGCGAGGAGCTGTCGACCAGAGCGAGCTCGCCCAGCCGGGCCGCTCCCGCGTCGGTCGCCTGGTGCGCGCGGACGACGTCGGCTCCGGCGCTCGCCCTGACACCGGTCACGACGCCGCCGGCGAAGGTCAGTTCCAGATCGCGGATGACCGTGCCGTCGAGGGACAGCGGCCGGGTGGCGCGGACCGTGCCGTCGACGCGCCGGTAGTCGGGAGTCGTGAACACCTCCTCGGTCGGCAGGTTGGCCTGGAACGGGCGGCCCTGGACGTCCTCGAGGCGGGCGGCGGTCCAGTGGGCGTCCGGGAGCAGGCCGATGGTCAGGTCGGTGCCGGGGCCCTCGAACCGCACGGCGTCCAGGCGCATCTCGGTGAGCCGTCGGGCGCGGTCGAGCAGTTCGGCGATGCGCTGCCGCCACGCCTCGCGCGGGTCGGGCTCGTCCAGACGGAGGACACGGCGCAGGTGCCGCCACAGCCGGGCCTGGTCGGGTTCGCCGAAGACGGCGCGGGCCCACTCGGGCGTCGGGCAGGGGACGATCGTCCAGCGGACCAGGTTGTCGAGCTGGAGCCGCTGCCGGGAGGTCAGGGCCGGCATGCGGTCCAGCCCGACGCGCACCGGATCCAGCCCCGCCAGGAGGTCGGGGGCGGCGGCGCCGCGGATGTTGACGAGGACGCCGCTTTCGCGTCCGAGCTCGTCGTTGCGGGCGTCGAGCCACGAGGGCACCTCGGCCAGGCTCGCGGTGGCGGCGTGCCGGACGCGGGATCGTTTGACGTACGGGTCGAAGTACCAGACGTCGACGTAGCGGGCGCCTCTGGCGTACGCAGCCTCGGCCAGGGCGCGGGCGAGCGGGGCATGCTCGATCTCGGCGTTGATCAGCACCCGGTCGTCCGCCAGCAGGGGCACGGCCACGTCGAACACGACGTCGGCATAGCCGGACAGGTCAGCGGGGGGAACGGTCAAGGGGGGCTCCTTCGTGTTCGTGGTGACGTACGGGCAGGAACAGCAGCGCTCCGGCGGCGGACACGACGCCCGCGAGGGCGAAGCCGCCGGCCAGGCCGAACCGGTCGGCGAGGGCGCCGAGGGCCAGGGCGGCGGTGAGGAATCCGATGTCGAAGAAGGCCGTCGTGGTGGCGACGGCGGATCCACGTTCGCGGGCGGGCAGGCCGTGCACCGCCATCCTGAGGAAGGCGGGCAGCCCGAGGCCCTGCCCGGCGCCGATCAGCGCGATCGCGCACCAGGTCCCGGCCGGAGAGGGCCAGGCGGCGAGCAGGATCGATCCCGTCCCGGTCAGCAGGAGGGAGGTGACGGCCAGGCGCGTCGGGGCGGCCGTGGCGAGCAGGCGATATCCGGCCAGTCGGATGGCGACGAGGACGCCGCCGTAGGCCAGGAAATGGAGGCCGCCGGAGCCGCCGAGCGCGGCGAGGTGCAGCGGCAGGAAGGCGCTGATGGCGGTGTAGCCCCACACGGAGGCCAGGTAGCCGAAGCCGGGTCGTAGAGCGGACGTGTGGTACAGCCGGGCCCGCCGGGTTCCCGGATCCGGGCTCGCGCTCTCCGTGTCCGCGCTCATCGTCTTCGGCAGGGTGAGGCCGAGCCGCCGGTGGTCGCTGGCCAGAGTTGCGAGGCCGACGTAGGCCAGCGCCTCACCGATGCCGGCGACGCCGCGCAGGGCTGTGCGGCGTCCGGCCCTGTCGGCCACCCTTCCGGCCAGCGGGCGCGCGAGCACCCCGGCCACCGCGGTGACGGCCAGCGAGACGCCCACCATGCCGGCCTGCTGGCCCAGCGGGCCGGTGACGTATCGCGGAACCGCCGGGATGAGCAGTCCGACCGACAGGAACGCGCCAGCCGCGCAGACGAGCAGACGGCCGATCACCGCTCGTCACGCAGTTCGGGCAGGCGGCCGATCATCGTTCGTCACGCAGTTCGAGCAGGAGCGCGGTCATGCTGACCTTGACGCCGTCGTGCGGCGGGCCGGCCTTGTCGTGCAGGAGCGCCACGGCCTGGTCGATCAGGCCGACGATCTCCTCCCAGACGGGCCTGGCCAGCCATACCTCGGCGTCCATCGACGTGCGCTGGCGATCAGTCTCAGCCAGGCGCCTGGCCAGGTCAGTGCTCATCGCCCGGTGGACGAGTTGCCGTCCCTCGGACCGGTCGAGGCGCTCGCCGCTGGACGGATCGTACCGGTACCGCAGTTGCGGACGGCCCTTAACTGCCCGCGGCCGCCCGTCCGTCTGCTGGAGGAAGCCCGCTTTGGCCAACTGGCGCAGGTGGTAGCTGGCTGAGGCGTGCGCGATGCCGAGTTCGTCGGCGACCTCGGTGGCCGACATCGACGCGCCGGTGAGCAGCGACACGATGCGGATGCGCAGCGGGTTGGCCAGGGCGCGCAGGGGAACCAGGTCATCCTGATTTTCCAAAGACACCTTGGGATAATAATTTATCCAACAGCTCTTGGGAAAGAGGTGGCTCTGCGACGCGCCCTCAGGGCTGGACGGCAGTGCCGGACGATCGCGGCGTTCATCCCGGAGAGCGATGATGAGGCGGGGCCGCGGCGCGGCGGGCCGAATCGCCCAAGCGGTAACGAACGGCGCAGACTTCATCGAGCCGCTGCTGGAAGTCCTCGACCTTCCACCGCCGCAGCGAGCAGGTCACGCGGTACGACCTGTTCGATCGCGTTCCACACCTGCGACGGCCCGACGAGGAGGCCTTGCACCTCCTTCGGCCTCCAGCGCCTCACGGCGGACCGGGACTTCGTGTCGATCACTGAGCACGAGCGACATCCGTTAGGGTTCACGGATGCTGCTGACGATCATTGGCGGATGCGGTGCGTGGCCGGCGGCGGGCCAGGCCTGCAGTGGTTACCTCGTGGAGCACGACGGGTTCAGGCTGCTCGTCGACCTTGGACACGCGACGGTGCCGCGGCTGCTGGAACGGGTCAGCGCCGATCAGATCGATGCCGTGTTTATCAGCCACGGACATCCCGACCACTGCGCCGACCTGAACCCGCTGTTGCGGGCGCGCACGATGCGTGATGACCCGCCGGCGGCGCTGCCGGTGTACTCGCTGCCCGGCGCCCTGGACGCGGTGCTCGCGCTGGACCGCCCAGGGGTGCTGACCGACGCCTATGTCCTGCACGAGTTCACCGCCGGCAGCGGATTCGACATCGGCCCGTTTCGCGCACAGACTCGTCTGCTGCCGCACTCGGTGCCCAATGCCGGCATACGGCTGACAGCGGGCGGACGGGTGCTCGCGTACACGGGCGACAGCGGCCTGAGTCCCGACAGGGTGGAACTGGCGCGTGACGCTGACCTGCTCCTGGCCGAGGCCACCTTTGTGAACCAGGTCCCGGAGGATTCCCGACGTTACCTGACGAGCGCCCGTCAAGCAGGCCGGCAAGCCCTGGAAGCCGATGTCCGGCGCCTGGTGCTGACGCACCTGCAGCCAGGCACGGACACTCCGGCCGCGCGAGCCGCCGCCGGGGCCAGCTACGACGGTGAGATCGGCATCGCCACGTCCGGTCTCACCTTCGACCTTTCGTGAGCCAAGGTTTCGGGGATCGAAGAACGTTCACCGGACGCGGGCTTGGACAGGACTCCACCCGTCATCGCTGTCTCGGTTCACCGCGCTGCTGGTCGCGCCGATGACCGATCCGGGTGTGCTGCGTGTGCCGGCGGGATCACCGCCGGCCGATGCCCTGGCCGCGATCGTCGCGTGGATGTGTGCCTGCCGACAGTGTCATCCGCGCAGATCATCCAGCTCGCCCGCCTTGTGTCCTGCGGGTGCCCGAAACTCGGCCGTTGGGGTTGACCTGGGGGTCGACTGTTCTGTTCTGGCGGGCGTGATCGCTGTTCGTGGCGTTGCGGTTGCTCTATCTGATCTTCATTCGGCTCGCGGGTCGGCTGGTGCGGTCGGGGCGCTCGCAGAGGTCGAAGGAGGCGGAGATCCTGACCTTGCGACACCAGTTCGCGGTGTTGCGTCGGCAGGTGGCCCGGCCTCAGCCGGCGGGGCGGACCGAGCGGTGATCAGCGCGCTGGCGCGGCTGCTGTCTCTGGAATGTCGTCGGCGGTTGTTCGTGACGCCGTATTGCAGCGGCTGAGTGAGGGCGCCCGGGCCTACAGCGCCTGGTGGAACGTCAACGCCCACAATCAGCTGAGCTTCGCAGCCGGAGGCGACCTCATCTTGACGATCGACGCGTTCTTCCCCGGGCGGCCGGAAGACTACCCCGCTCTCGGCCAATGGCCCGAGCTCGTCCGTCCGTGCCCGTGGGAGTGGTGACCAGTTCGGCAACGTTCCTGAGCACCATGTCACGCGCCTGAGCTTGCCGGATGGCTCGCTTCAGGACGCCGTGAATCTCCCGGAGAGTGGTGGTGGCCAGCGTGTCGGCGAGCTGGTCAAGCCATTCATCCAGATGATCGGCACGTAGCTGCTTAAGCTTGATATTCCCTAGTTTCGGGATGACGTGAGTCTCAGCGAGGATGCGCAGCCTGGTGACGGTGTTCTCGGACCTGCCCCTGAGACCCTTGCTGAGCCAGTCGTTGACGGCATCCCGCACGGTGTAGGTCTCCGATGCGGTGACGCCGGACTCAAGGGCTGCGACGGCCTTGATCAGCTTGTCCTTGACCACGGCCTTGGTCTTGCCCTTGCGCTTGGGTCACGTCCCCGCGTGACCTGTTCGACCTGGCGCGCGCGGCCCAGCTCCTGGAGGCGTTGGTAGACCCAGGTGCGGCGCGTCACCGGCGCATCGGGCGGCGTCGGACGATTCGCCGTGCAACTGGCCGCGCGGGCAGGCGCGCACGTGATCGCCTCCGTGGGCGGTCCTGAACGTGCCGAGAGGCTGCAGTCCCTCGGCGCCGGCGAAATCCTCGCCGGTACGGCTAAGCCCGCCGAACCCGTCTTCGGCGTACTCGACAACGTAGGCGGCAACCTGCTGGCCGAGGCGTTCGGGGCCCTGGAAGACGGCGGCATTGTCCTGTCCATCGGATGGGCATCCTGCGAGCCGACCATCATCGACTTCGAGGAAGAACGGATGAAAGGCGTTCTCAAGCGTCTCGAACCCTTCACCGCAGCCGCTCCCTTCGGACCGGATCTCGCCTACCTGATCCACCTGCTGGAGAAAGAGGAACTCGATCCGCAGATCGGCTGGTGCGGCCCCTGGGAACGGGTGGATGAGGCGATAGGTGCCCTCCTCGGCCGCCGTGTTCCAGGCAAGGCCGTACTCGACCTCATTCTCCGGGGCCCGACCGATTCCATGTAGACCTGGGAAACGATCAACGTCCTCGTGGGAAGCGATCTTCCCAGCCCCGTCTCAACCGCAGGTCACACCCACTCGTGGACACCCCACCCAGGGGCCGTTCTTGAGACGGCTGGACTGAAGTTGACGGGATCCCGTCTGATCATCGCGATCAGGCGGGATCTTGTCGTTTCAGAAGTTTCCGAATCGAATTCGCCCTGGTTTGGGAGCCGCAGAGCAGGTGGCCGGGAAGGCCCGGGTGGTGTCAGGCCGTTGGCGGAGGTCGGAGTTCGCGTCGCTGAGTATGGCGATGCCGGCTAGCGACGTCACCAGCGCCTCACTTGCGGCAGTCCCTGAACCAGCACATCACTCACCGCATAGCTGCAACTCCACGGCTGTAGGCGGCAATGGCATCGCCGACCCCCAAGACTGCAAGATCCCTTACTGAACCAACTCGTATATCAGCGAAGTCTTCTTGTCGCCGCGCTGGTTGCCGACGAGATCGTGGCGCTCGATTTGGACCCAAAGCCGAGCCGTGCCCGGCGCCGGGGCGATGTCGATGATGGGGTCAGCCGGACTGCCCCCGGGCAAGGTTGATTTGGTCCATCTGCCGTCGCGAAGGTTGAGCACGTAGGGTGCGCCGGAGGCAGGATTGGCGGCGATCCAAAGACCGCTCGCCGGGTCGGTGCGCACCGCGGTCAAAGCTGTCTGCACCACGTTCAGGCTGACCTGCTTCCATTGGGTGCGGTCCCAGTGCAGCACGACCGGGCTGCCACCGTCGGCCCAGGCGGGGCCGACCGCCCACGCGTGGCCATCGGGCTGTGCGGCCAGGCTCATCTGCGAGAGGTAGTGCCGCCCGCGACACGATGACCGAGCCGACTCCGCCATGCACGGGTGATCGACCTTCTTCCAATCTGTGCCGTTCCAGTGCAGCGTGATAGCCACCTCGTTGCTCATCTGCTGGTCGGTCACCACCCAGACATCGTCAGGGCGACCCGCGGCGACCCTGGCCAGGGAAAGCGCCGGGGGCGTGTCGTCCCGCCATATCTTCCCGCTGCGATGCAGAACCTTCGAGGAGTCGCCGTCGGGATCCATGCCGGTGACGAGCCACGCATCGTCTTGGGAGTCCACGGCAATGCCGACGACCTGGTTCCACTCCGCGCTTCGGGAAAGGTGTCGCGTCCAGCGCCCCTCAGACCATTGCCACAGATGCTCTGTCACGCTGTCGTACGTGCCGTAGGCTGCCGCAGCCGCCCAGATCGTCTTCCCGGATGCGGAACTGGCGACATCGAGCCGCCCGGCCTTGCCGAACGGTTCGGGCAGCCCGGCGCGTTTCCATGAGGTTCCGTCCCAGAGCAGCATCGACCAGCGGGGCCGTCGCCCCTCCATGGCGAATAGCGACGCCCCGCCTCCCGCCGTGGAGACCATCCGTAACCCGCCCTGGCCGGTGTATCTCAGCGTCCAGCGCAACGCCGACTCGACGGCGTTATCAGCCGTCCGCCCAGAACCGCTCAGGTCCGCATCGGCAGCCAGCACACACACGCCGGTAAGGGCGAGGGTAGCGAGCACACTCGGAACCATACGCATCTCATTAATGATCACACGACCTGCGCAGGCGTCGGTACTGCCGCATTACATCGTCGTTCCAGAACGCCTCAGTTGGTCCGGCGGCATAGTTGTCTGAATCTGCCCATGCGGAACGACCGGTACACCGACACCACGCGGGAAACGATCACATCGTCACTGGGAAGCGATCATCAACAGGCTCATGCTCCCCCAGCTCACGACTACTCGTGAACACCCCACCAGGTCAAAGGCCGTTTCCGAGTGATCGGGAACGGCCTTTCGCGTTGCTGGGTGACTGATTGAGTGACTGCGTCTCAGAGTGGTGACTGTCTGGACTGACAGTGCGGCCGCCGTGGCGGTGGCGGGCTGGCATCGGTTGTGTGGGGACAGTTCTGTCGGTCTGCTTGCGCGGCAGGATCATCGCGGCGGCGCTCATCACGCCCGCAGCGGCGAAGAGGGACGTTCGTGTATCGAGCCAAGTTGCCACCAGGCCACCAAGGAGGATGAACAGTGGCTGGGTGACCGTCGTGGCGAATGACCACAAGGTGGCCACCCGGGAGATGAGGTTGTCGGGGGTTTGCAACTGGCGATAGCTCGCCATGGTGGAGTTCGCCGCTCCGGCGAACAGGAGGACCATGGCGAACCCGAAGCCGCACATCAGTAGGCCGAGGGTGCCGGGCATGGCTGCGGGGATCAGGAAGTACCAAGGGCCACGCAGCACGCTGGTCCACCACAGAGCGCGCACGGCTCCCAGCCGGGCCACCAGTTTCGGCGCGAGCCTTGCGCCGAAGAAGCCGCCTAGGGAGGGTACTCCCATCAGCAATCCGTACTGCCAAGCTTCGAAGCGCAGGTCGCGGAGGTAGAAGACGGCGGACACCGATGCTGCCATCGAGCTGGCGCCGGCGAAGGTTACCCAGCTGATCAGGATCATCCGGATAGTCGGATGCCTCCAGGCGAACCGCCATCCTGCGAACAGCTCTGCCCGCCACGGAGTGTGTCTGTCGCGCACCGGCGGGGCTGGTTCGGGGGTGCGCAGAGCTTTGATCGCCAGCGCGCTGAATAAGAAAGACAAGGCATCGAGGACCAACGAGCCCACTGCGGTAAGGAAGCCGATGAGTGCGCCGCCGATGGACGGGCCGACGGAGATGCTGAGCCAGCGCGTGGATTCCAAGCGACTGTTGGCGTCGATCAAACGGTCTGCGGAGACGAGTGCTTTCAGATGGGCTTGTCCCGCTGCATTGAACGCGATCTGAGAAGCAGCGTTGATCACGGCAATCACGCACAGGTGTGCGAAGGTCAAAGCACCGAGGAACGCGGCGATCGGGACGCTCGCCAGGGAGGCACACCTGACGATTTCGGTGATGATCATTGTTGGGCGCTTACGCCTGAACTCGACATGGCTTCCAAGGGGAAAGGCCAGGAGCGCAGTGGTGATCGCGGTCAGCGCCGTAAGGAGGGCGACCTGGAAGGTTGAGGCATTGACAACGGTGACGGCGATTACGGGTAGAGCCACCATCCCTACGGCTGACCCCAGTTGGCTTATGGCCGAGCCCGTCCAGAGCCGCCGGAAGTCCTGGTGCCCTCGGATGCTTGTGCGGGGTGAGCTCATTGGCCTCATTGTGCTGTAGGTGTCGACCCCCGAAGATCAATGAGGTTGGCGCAGTCGAGGCGGGGTGAGAGCCGACGACTCGCCCCCGCCAGGACTTCTCGTGAAGATCAGCTGTTTGGAAATATCCGGTCCATCGCCTCAGCGCCATCCAGGATGACGGGGCGGAGTTGTTTCCGGTAGACGGTCTCCGTCACGCTGATGTTGCGGTGGACGACCAGGCGTGAGATGGCCTCGATGGACATGCCGAAGTCGGAGAGCAGTGAGACGAAGCTTTGCCGCATCTCACGGGGTGTCCAGTCCTTCGGGTCGAGGCCGGCCCTTCTGAGGATGGCCGGGAAGGAGCGGCGGACGTTGTGCGCGTCGAGTTCCGTGCCGACCTTGGACGCGAAGACGAGGTCGTTGTCCTGCCAGCGGTCACCCGCTGCCTTCTGGGCTACCCCCTGGCCTTCGTGGTGGAGCTTGAGAGCGACGACACACCCCGCGGGGCGGCGCCGAGCTCGTGGCTGGTGTCGCCGACATGTCGGCCAGGCATCGATGCCATCGTGGGCCCTCTACGGTGCGGTGCCGTGTAGCTCTCGGATGAGGGAGCCCGGCACCGGCGTGCCGAACATGTGGCAGACGGCCACCTTCTGGGCGGCGAACTCTGCGTTGGTCCAGCGTGTGATCCCGTCGTTGGGTGCGAGGTCGCTGGCCTTGCCGGTGCTGTCGCTGATGGCGGTGCGGCGACCGTCGCCGGAGACCGCGGTCGTGCTGTGGTGGCCCTGGGTGTCGCCGCCGTGGCCCCATGCCGTCCCGCAGGGCGTATCGAACTTGATCAGTCCGAGACCGTAGCGGCCCTTGATGGGAAATTCGCGCGGTAAGGCGACGGTGGTCTTCATCTGTCGGAGCTGCGTACGGGAGAACAGTTCGGCTTTGAGAAGGGCGGAGTAGAAGCGTGACAAGTCGCTGGCGGTGGAGATGACCGCCCCGGCAGCGCCGGCCCAGCCGCCGATGTTCGCACCGGTGTGATCGGTGTACTTCGGGGTGCCGTCGGCAAAGGCGATGGCGTATCCGTGAGCGTATCCTGGGCCGGTGTTGGTGGCCCGCGGGTTGGCGTAGTACGTGTGCTTGAGGCCGAGCGGGCGGACGATGCGCTGGCGAATGAGGTCAGCGAGACTCGAGCGGGTCAGCTTCTGCGCGATCATTCCGAGCAGGGTGTAATTCGTGTTCGAGTACGACCAACCCTTGCCGGGGGCGAATGTCGGTGGGTGGGCGAAGGCAGCGGTGAGCAGCTCTCGCTCGGTCCAGTTGTGCTGCGGGTCGTTCTGCATGATGGACAACACCTTGGGGTCGCCGGTGTAGCTGAACAGGCCGCTCGTGTGGTTGAGCAGCATGCGCACGGTGATGTTGTCGCCGTTGGGGACGACGCCGGGCAGGTACGCCGAGACCGGTGAGTCGAGTGTGACCGCCTTCTTGTCGACCAGTTGCAGGATCAGCGTCGCGGTGAAGGTCTTGGTGTTGCTGCCGATCTCGAACTGGTCGTCCGCGCGCAGCGCGCGGCCCGTGGCCATGTCGGCGACTCCGACGACGGTGGTGGAAACGCGCCGACCATCGTTGATCCGTGCCAGGTAACCAGGGTTGCCGATGGCCAGCATCTGCTGTGCGACGTCACGCATGGAGCCGTCGGCCGGCGCGGACGCGGCGGTGGTCGGTGGGGCTGGGTGGGGGGTGGCGGCAGCGGGAGCGGCGACGGCAATTCCCGAACTGGCCAGTATCGCCGCCGCGGTTATGGCGACACCCACGGTGCGCCGATTGCTGTGGTGCCTCGTCGTTGAGGCGGTCGGGTAGGTGGGGCTCATGGTCATGTCTCCTTGGTTGACGGCGCGAGGCCCGGGGCTGCCTCGCCGCTGGTCGGGGCAAGCCTCTCCCGCGAAGCGCCGTGGCCGAGCGGCTGTTCTATTAGATATATAGCAGATATAATCTCTAGCGTGCAGCTGCTACTTGACCTCGACAGCGAGACGCCGATCTACCAGCAGATCCGCGACCGCATGGTGGAAGCCATCGCGGACGGGCACCTCGCGGCAGGCGCCGCGCTGCCTTCGACCAGACAGCTGGCGGTCGACCTCGCGATCAACTTCCACACCGTCAACAAGGCGTACGACCTGCTGCGCCGAGAAGGAATCATCAGCATCAACCGCAAGAGCGGCGCCACCGTGCACGCGTCAAACAGCCCACCACCGGGGCCGAGGCCGCCGCCGACTGGCGACGACGCGCCCGCACACTGCTCGCCGAGGCCGACGTTCGCGGACTGCCCAAAGAAGAATGGGAGCAACTTCGGGATGAGGTTAAGGGCACGGCTGTACAGCAACGCCGTCTTACCCGATCACCACTTGAGCAGGACTGTCGCGCGTTGACGAGGCAGCTGCCCTGCCCTTGTAACCAGATGGTGTGCGTGCGATGAGATCACCAGGAGTCGGCAGACTATGGGCGCATGGAGATACTTCCCGGCGCAGGTGTGCCCCTGGTTAGGGTCGGAGATCAGCGAGCCGAGGTTGAGAGCCGGATCGGTGGGCCGGTACATGACCGGAGCAGTAAGAACGTCTACGACACTGCTCCCATGCTGATCGTCCACTACGCCTCGGACGACAGAGTTGAGCTGGTGGAGATCGGCTACTCCGGCTCCGGTGGTGAGGAGGTGGTTTTCGACGGCGTTCAGCTGACCTACCGGTTCTTGGATGAGGTGGTTTCTGATCTGGCCGCGAAGGGCTACACGAGCACACCTTCTGATATCGGCTTCACCTTCCACGCGGGCTTCTCGGTGTGGTCGATGGGATCTCTATGGGCTCGTGATCTGGATCCTGAAGCTGACGAGGAGGACGAACGCTCAATCGTCGAAGGAGTATCGGTCGCCCCCTACTTGTATTGGGACGAGGGCTGAGCGGGCCACTTGAGCGGGCTACAAGAGCAGGGCGCCGGCTCCCAGACGGCATCCTTGTCCGCCGTGATGGAGAGCATAGGTAGATGGCTTCGCATCGAAGGGTCAGGGGTTCGAATCCCCTCGTCTCCACCAGCAAGATCAGAATGCTCGGTTCCAGATCATGGAACCGGACCTTCTGACATAGTGAGCATGTGCAGGCAGCGGCGGAAGATTGGCCTGAGCCGATATCGACGTGCTGGAACCACTGGCTCGCGGTTCCGACCGGTGACCAGGTCGGCGTCATGGAGATCCTGGGGTTGTCGTTGCCCAGGCCGATTACCTTTGCCGAGGCACAAGAGGTGATCGACGAAGACGGACATGGCGAGCCCGGCAGCCGTGATCACCTGTCGCGGGTTTTTGTCACTCCCGAGGTGGACGGCTGGACCCTGGTCATCGGCGCATGGTGCGACCCTTTCGACGGCGCGCGTCGTGAGGATGTGCTCAGGTTGTGCCGGGCGCTCAGTGCCCGCTATGGAGGGGCGCAGGCCTATTACTACGGCGCGCAGGGGGACGGTTCGGCATGGCTGGTGGCCGAGAACGGCTGCGCCATTCGCCGGTACGCGGCAACCGGCGAACCGGATGACAAATCGCTCACCCTCGGTAACCCGCTGCCCCATGAACAGGTACGGTTGCAGGAACTGGGGCTGTCGGTCGATGGAGACTTGCGGACGGCAAGCGTCGAACAGCTCGATGAGTGGACACTGGCGGCCTTCGACATGGCCCCAGAGATCGCCGCCGCCTGCGGTGTCAGCCCGTTCACGCTGACTCACGACACCAAGGTGCGTGGAACCGGCGTGCTCGCGATAACCCGCGCCGCCGTCACTCCGCCAACGGCCAGCTCAGCCCCGCTGAATACGAACGCTGACACGCTCTCAACAACGCCCAAGACCTCGACTATGCTGCCGCATAGTCGCAAGCCCTGATGTGTCTATCGAACCGGGGCAACTCCAGTCTGCATCCGGCCCGGAAGATTTGACGACTGCGCGGTCAGAGAGACGGGAAGCGGCTTTCATCTGCCAGTCGACGGCTCAAGAGGCGACGCGGGCCGGTGCCCTCGTCTCCGAGACGATCGTCGGGGTTGCGCAGCACGCATCGATCGATGGAAAGGCATCCGCAGCCGACGCAGTCGGACAGCTCGTCGCGCAGGCGGGTGAGCTGCTCGATGCGGGTGTCGAGTTCGGCTCGCCACGAGGCGGATAGGCGGGTCCAGTCTTCCCTGTTCGGTGTGCGCTCCTCCGGAAGGCCTGCCAGCGCCTCGCCTACCATGCGCAGCGGAATGCCGACTCGCTGCGCCACCCGGATGAAGGCCACCCTGCGCAGTGTGTCGCGGGAGTAGCGTCGTTGGTTTCCCGCAGTCCTGCGGCTGCGGATCAGGCCCTTCTCTTCGTAGAAGTGCAAGGCGGTCACCGCGACGCCGGCACGGGTAGCGAGCTGCCCGACAGTGAGCTCCTTGGCGTCAAAAGGGGGTTTCGTCACGCCCCTCAGCCTAGAGCTTGACCTCGCCTATAGTCGAGGTTCCATCCTTGACGGGTGACAAGGTTTCCTGCGGACATCGCCTCGCCCACCACCGGCCACGCAGGGCGACGGGAATGGATCGGGCTTGCCGTTCTGTCCATTCCCGCTCTCCTCGCCTCCCTCGAGTTGACCGTGACTCACCTGGCGCTGCCCGCCATCGGCAGAGCACTGGCAGCCAACAGCGCTGAGCTGCTGTGGATCGTGGATGTTTATGCCTTTCTGCTCGCCGGATCGCTGATCACCATGGGTACGCTAGGCGATCGGATCGGCCGCCGACGCCTCCTGCTGATCGGCGCGGCCGCGTACGGCGTCGCATCCGTGTTCGCGGCGTACGCTCCCAGCGCGGGCGCGCTCATCGCGGTCCGCGCGCTACTCGGAATCTCTGGCGCTACGTTGATGCCGTCCGTGCTCTCCCTGACCGTCGCCATGTTCCGGGATCCGCGGCAACGCACCGTCGCCGTCGGGATCGTCATTGCCAGCGTGTCCGGAGGCACCGCGATCGGCCCTCTCGTGGGCGGGTGGTTGCTGGAGCGCTTCTGGTGGGGGTCGGTGTTCCTGCTCGGCGTGCCGGTGATGGCGCTGCTCCTGGCGCTGGGGCCGATCCTGCTGCCCGAGCGACGCGACGCGGGGGCAGGGCGGTTGGATCCGATCAGCGCCGCACTGTCGCTGGCCGCGGTGTTGCCGGCGGTCTACGGTCTCAAACAGATCGCCGCCGACGGTCCCGGCTGGTTGCCCGTGCTCTCCGTCACAGTCGGGCTGCTGCTCGCCGTCGTCTTCCTGCGCAGGCAGCGCGCGTTGCGCCACCCGCTGATCGACCTGCGATTGTTTGCGAACCGGGCGTTCAGCACCGCCGTGGCCACGCTGGCGCTCGGCATCTTCGTATTGTGGGGTTTCAACTACGCCTTCGCGCAATATCTGCAGTTGGTGCGCGGGCTCTCGCCGCTGGAGGCCGGTCTGTGGACGGCGCCTTCAGCTATCGGGGTAATCGTCGGATCGATGCTGGCCTCCAGAATCGTGCGCTGGATAGCCCCGGGACCGGTCATCGCGGCCGGACTGGCCCTGGCTGCCGTCGGCTTCGTCGTGGTCGCCGCCCAGGCGGGCCTGACTGCCGGGACAAGTGCCCTGGCTCTCCTGGTCACCGGGGCCATCATCGTGTCCGCTGGGCTCGGTCCGATGATGGCGCTGGCCACCGACATGGTCGTCGGTACCGCACCCCCCGAGCAGGCCGGCGCCGCCTCGGCGATCTCCTCGACCGCACCTCAACTCGGCGGTGCACTTGGCATCGCAGTCCTTGGCAGCGCCATCACCGCGGTGTACCAGAGCGAAATGAGCCGCGCTGTCGTGGCGGGCCTCCCCTCAGAGGCCGTGTCCGCCGCGAGGGAGAGCCTGGGTGGCGCTGTGACGGCCAGTCACGTTCTTCCCGACCTGCCCGGGGACATGCTGCTCAGCGCAGCCCGTGAAGCGTTCACTACAGGGTTTCAGCTGAGCGCTGTGGTCAGCGCCGCGACCGTGGCAGGCATGGCCGTCACGGTCGCGGTCATGCTGAGGCACGGCCGAGTCGGCGCCAAGCCGACCGCCCGTTGAAGGGTCAATCTTCGAGGCAGAGGAAGGTGTCCTTCTCGCACGTCTGCTCGGGGGTCGGCTCGGGCTCTTCGCGGGTTTGCTGGTAGGTCGTCGTCTCTGCGGGTTTCTGGTCGTGTTCGATGGCCGCGGGAATGAAGATGAAGACCAGCACCACCAGTGTGACGATCCCGAGGACGCGGGTGAATGCCACGGTGCCGTCGCTGGGTTCGTGGGCCTCGGGATTCTTGTAACCGGAGGCCTGCATCAGCCAGTAGCCGCGGGGGAACACAGCCATGAACAGGCATATAAGCGCGAACAGGATGGTCAAGAAGGTCCACATGGAGCCCCCCGCGGGCTGACGACGGATAGGAGCTGATTCGGCGAATCAGCAGCTGATCTTCACGTTTCCGGCGGTGGCGCCGCCCGCGCTGTCGCAGTCCTTTTGGGGGTACCGGGGAAGAGGACGCACTTCGCGGCGCTGCTGGATTCAACCTGGATAGAAGCTGCCGCCTTTATATGCGAGCACGATAAGGAGCCCTGAATCAGAGGACCCTAAGGACGAGAGGGACTTTAGTGACGACCGGTATATCCTCGGTATGCTGAGCCTGTACCACGGCCGAGTAGTCAGAAGTACGGTGTCCAGCCGGAACTGATCGCGGTGGCCGGGCCGAACTGGTTGCCGCCCTTGCCGTTCCAGACGGTCAGTGTTCCGGTTTCGCTGTGCACGGCGCCTATGTCGGTCTTGCCGTCCTGGTTGACGTCGCCCAGGGACATCAGTGTGTCCTCGTACGGGTTCCAGCCGGGCCCGAGTTCGATCGCGCTCGTGAAGTCGTTCGTACCCTTGCCGTTCCAGATGTGCAGCTTGTGGCTGTCCTTTTTGACCGCTGCCAGGTCGCTGATCCCGTCGCCGTTGAAGTCTCCCGCGATCGGACGGCTGAAGACCTTCCAGCCACCGCCGATCGTGTTGCCCGGGCCGAACTGGTTGCCGCCCTTGCCGTTCCAGATGGTCAGCTTTCCGGTTTCGCTGTGCACGGCGCCTATGTCGGTCTTGCCGTCCTCGTTGACGTCGCCCAGGGACATCAGTGTGTCCTCGTACGGGTTCCAGCCGGGCCCGAGCTCGATCGCACTGGCGAAGTTGTTCGAGCCTTGGCCGTTCCAGATGTGCAGCTTGTGGCTGTCCTTCTTGATCGCTGCCAGGTCGCTGATCCCGTCGCCGTTGAAGTCGCCGGCGATCGGCCGGGTGAAGGCCGTCCAACCGTCGATCGCGGTGGCCGGGCCGAACTGGTTGCCGCCCTTGCCGTTCCAGACGGTCAGCGTTCCGGTGGCGGCGGAGAAGAGGTCGCCCACGCCGTCGGCATTGAAGTCCGGGGTGGCCGATGCACTTATCCCGGCGCCGTGCGGGTTCTGCGCGTGGGTGAGGGTCTCCCAGCCCAGGAAGTGGGACACCCCGGCGGGGCGGTTCTGTTCGACCCATCGCGCGGCGTCGGGAATGTCGTATCCGAGACGATGGTGCAGCGCGTTGTAGCCGACCTCGAAGTGGTCCCCAAGGCCCTTGGTGACCTTTCCGCCGCACAGCCAGGACGGCACCGTCCCGCCCAGCTCCAGGCGCGCGTGGAAGTCCATCGCGGATCGCAGCCGGTGCTTGGCCGTGGCGTACAGGTCCATGCCCTGGTGGCGGGCCGTCTCCGCGACGTGGGAGATGGCCGCGAGGCCCCATCCGGTGTGCCAGAGGTCACGGCAGGTCTCCTGGGTCAGCCCGTCCACGAACGTGGTCTGGCCCTTCCAGTAGTCGATGATCTCGGCTTTGGTGTCGTGCTTGCTGTTCGGCGGCGCCTTGGGGTACGAACCGTCCGTCTTGAGGTAGACGTAGGCGGGCAACCTGCCGCGCCAGGTCGTGATCGCCCGATCGAAGGAGGCACGGTCGTCCAGGTGCACGGCGATGCCGATCGCGGCATCCGTCATGATCAGTTCCCAGTTGCCGTTGTTGTCAGGCCTTCCGGCGATCAAGGTCGGGAGGTACACGGTGCGCAGCTTGCCGGCGAACCGGCCGGCCTGGGTCCACCCGGTGTAGGTGTGCTTGATGAGCTCGGCGGCGCGGGAGAAGTTGGCGCCCGCCCAGCCGGTCTGCAGCGGCGCGTTGTCCCCGGTGTGTTTGGTGATCACGGCTGACCAGGCGTCCATGATCTGGATTGCCTTCTGGGCGTAGCGGGAGTCCTTGGTGAGGTACCACCGCAGGGCGTGCGTGTAGGCCGCCATGGCGTCCTCGCGTTCGGCGGAGCAGCCGTTGTCGGGCTTCGACGACGGGCCGCAGTTCACCTCGGCGCGGGGGTGGGCCGTATAGGACAGCTGGGCGAAGCGATGGAGTTGCAAGGCGTTCCAGGCGGACTTCCACGGCTCGTTGCCGAGGTTGGCCCTGACGAAGTCGAGCTGAGCCCGGCTGACCAGGACTCCGGGATGTTTGAACACGGCCGCCTGCGCAGGTTGCGGCATGGATAAGGCAGCGACCACGAGCATGGCGGCGGCAAGAGGGCGGGCGAGACGCACGGGGTTCCTTCCTAGATGAAAACGCTTATTTCGCCAGCCGTCGGTTCGGCTGTCAAGGCGTTCGTGCCGTGGCCATAGGCCCGCTATACCGGCGGCATACCGTACCCACGGTTGGACCCCATGCGGGGCGGGATACCGGCCGGACGGCGATGAGAGCGGGGCAGGCCTGCTTGTGTCCCGGACCACGTCACCCTGTCGGGGCGGGAGCGTCCAGGTCTCCGTCCTGGTCGGCCGGCGCGAGCGCCAGGCCGGCGCCGACGGCTCCATCGCCCGTGTGGATCTCCCAGGGTCGCAGTACGTGAAATCTCATGATTTGCCCCTTCTTGTGGTGCCGGAGATCTAAGGTCTAAGGCGGCCCAGGGATGTCCGAAATAGCCCTCCGTGGGTTCAGGACAACGCGGCAAGGACTCCGGACAACACGAGGTGGGTGAGCATTGGGGCGGCCCGAGCAGCCGGTGGATCCGCTGGCCGGTCCCGTCGAAAGGCTCGCCTGGGAATTGCGCCGGCTCAGGGACGAGGCCGGGCGACCGAGCTACCGCTTACTCGCGCAGCGCGCGCATTTCTCGCGGAGCACCCTCGCCGAGGCGGCCACCGGGACGCGGCTGCCCACGCTTGAGGCGACACTGGCGTACGCCGTCGCCTGCGGTGGCGACCCCGCCGAATGGGAGCGGAAGTGGCATCTGGTCGCGGCCGAACTCGAACGGTCGCAGCGCCGTTGCCCTTACCCCGGCCTGCTTCCGCTGGACGTCGACGCCGCCGACCTGTTCTTCGGCCGGGACGACCTTCTCGAGGTCCTGCTGAAGGCCGCGAAGCAGGGACCGCTGACGGTGGTCCGCGGGGCCACCGGCAGCGGCAAATCCTCGTTGCTGCGGGCCGGGCTGGCCGCGCGGCTGACCGCTGCCGGAACCACTGTCAAGCTGCTCACTCCGGGTGCGCACCCGCTGTCCCGGCTGCACGCCACCGACGCTGACGGCTCCGACGTGATGATCGTCGACCAGTTCGAGGAGACGTTCACGCTCTGCGCCGACGAGCGGGAACGCGTCGGCTTCCTCGACGCGCTGAGCGAGCTCGTCAGCGGTCAGGACGGCCCGGCGCTGGTGATCGGGATCCGCACCGACTTCTACGAGCGCTGCATGTCGCATCCCGGTCTGGCCGCAGTGCTCCTCGACAGCGTTCACCTGCCGGTCGGACCGATGTCCGAGCAGGAGCTGCGCGCCATCATCACCGAACCCGCCGCCCGGGCGGGGCTGAGCGTGGACCCTGATCTGGTGGTCACCGTGGTGGCCGAGGCCGCCGAGCAGACGGGGGCGCTTCCGATGGTCGCGCACGCGCTGCGCGAAACGTGGAGCAGGCAGCAGGGAGACACGCTGGCGCTGGCGGACTACCGGGCCGTGGGTGGCGTGTCCGGCGCGATCGCGCGAACCGCTGAGCACCTGTACGC
This sequence comes from Nonomuraea glycinis, assembly GCF_035920485.1. GTDB lineage: Bacteria > Actinomycetota > Actinomycetes > Streptosporangiales > Streptosporangiaceae > Nonomuraea > Nonomuraea glycinis. The sequence goes on along the minus strand of NZ_CP109166.1, from coordinate 1,429,167 downwards.
CGATCTGGAGGTCGACCAGCGGCAGTTGCTCCGCGCCGTGCTGCTGCGGCTCGTCGCCCTGGGCTCGGGCAGCTCCGACACCCGCCGCGGTCTCGACTGGGACGAGCTGGCCGGCATCGGACCCGGCGGCGAGCTGGACGCGGTCCTCGACCGGCTCGCCGCCGCCAGGCTCATCGTCGTGGACCAGGACCTGGTCGACATCGCGCATGAAGCGCTTCTCACCGGCTGGCCCCGGCTGCGGGAATGGCTCACCGCCGACCGTGAGGCCCTTCTGCGGCACCAGCGGCTCACGTCCGACGCGGCCGAATGGGATCGCAACGGGCGCGGCGAGGACTACCTGTACCGCGGCACCCGCCTCGCCCTCTGGGACGGCGAGGCGAGCTTCGTACCGCTGAACGAGCTGGAGCGGACCTTCCTGGCGGCCTGCCGCGCGAGCGCGGCCGTGCGCGACCGGGCCCGCCGCCGGACCCGTCTCGCCTTCGGCGGGCTGCCGGTCGCCGCCGTCGCGGTCATCGTGCTGGCCACGCTCGTCCTGGTCCAGGTGGGCAACAGGGCCGTCGAGCGTGACCGTGCCACCTCGGTACGGCTGGCCGCCGAAGTGCGCCGCCAGCTCCACCAAGACCCGGAACTGGCGTTGCTGCTGGCGATCGAGGCGTACGAGGTGGAGCCCACCCAGGAGGCCGACCTCGTGCTCCGCCAGGCCACCGCGGACGCCCGGCTGCGCGGCTCCACCCCGGTGGGCCTGCGCAGGGTCACCGGAACGACGGCCACCCCGGACGGCCGGAAGATCGCGATCTGGGGCGCCGGGTCGGGCCCGGCGGGCCTGGAGATCTGGAGCCTGGACGGTACGGCACCGCGCCGGGCCGGCCATGTGCTCCAGGCGGATCGTACGGACGGCATCCAGAGCGCTGCGTTCAGCGGGGACGGCCGCCGGCTCGTCACCGGAGCCGCCGGAGGAGAAGTGGTGCTGTGGGACCTGGCGTCAAGCGGTCCGCCCGTGGTGCTGGGGACCGTCGACGGTAGCGTCCACGGCGTCAGCGTCAGCCGGGACGGCAGGGTGGCGAGCGCGCACGACGACGGCGTGCGCATCTGGAAGCCGGGACGCGCCGAGCCCGTCAAGCTCAGTGTCCCCGGCCGCGCGGTCAGGAGCGTCGCGTTCAGCCCCAGCGGCCGGCTGCTCGCCACCGGGGGCAACGGATCGCCGCTGCGACTGTGGGACATGACCCGGGACCGGCCCGTTCTGCGGCGCGCGGCCGCGCGCGGCGAGCCGGAGCAGGTGGCCGTCAGCCCGCGTGGGCCATGGGTCGCGACCGTCGAAGGCGACGTTCCCCGTGTCTGGGACGCGACGGAGACGCCGTCCGGCGACTGGATCCCGCAGGTCGAGTTGGCCGCCCACGCCCCGAAGCTGAACGGCCTGGTGTTCACCGCGGCCGGGGATCGTATGGCGACCTACGGCGCCGACGGCGTGATCCGCGTCTGGACGACGGGCGGCGACGCCGACCCGCTGGTGTTGCGCAGCCCGAAGGGGAATCCGCGCGGGGCGGCGTTCACCCCGGACGGAAGGTCATTGGTCAGCGTCGATGCGGACGGCTCCCTGCGGACGTGGGACGTCACAGCGGGCGACCCGGCACCGAGCGAGGGCAGGCCCCTGGCGCTCAGCGCCGACACGAGCACGGTGGCGGTCAGCACGGGGCAGGATTCACTCCTCAGCCCGCGGGACGTCCGCGTCAAAATATGGCGCGGCAATACCCCGGCCGAGGTACACGGCCCGCGTGATGCCGGCTACCTCGTCGCGCTGAGCCCGGCCGGCCGGCGGATGGCGGGCGTCGGCCGGGCCGGGACCCTGAGCCTGTGGGACCTCACCACCGCCGGCGCGCCGGTCACCACGCCCGCGCCCTTCCGCGGCCTCCCGGGCGCCCTGGTGTTCAGCGCCGACGGGAAGCGGATCGTGGCGGGCGCCTTCGACACCGAACCGCAGGTGTGGCAGATCTCCCCGTCCGGCGGGCTGACAGCGCTCACCGGCTGGCAGAGCCGGCCCACCGGCCGCGCCGACGGCGACGTGGCACTCAGCGCGGACGGCATGAAGCTGGCCGACGCCCGTGACGACCACACCGTCGTCGTCTGGGACCTGACCGGCCAGAGCGAGCCGAAGATTCTTCGCGGCCATGTGGAGGACATCACGGGCCTCGCCTTCAGCCCGGACGGGCAGCGACTGGCCGCCGCGGCCGCGGACGGCGCCATCCGGCTCTGGGACATCGGCGGCCGGGGCGAGCCCGCGAACGTGCTGTACGGCGCGGAGAGCACCGTCCGCAGAGTGGGTTTCAGCCCTGACGGCACCTGGCTGGTCACCAACGAACCCGCGGGCCACCTGCGGCTCTGGCGGGCGGCAGGCGGCGGCGAACCGCTGGAGTTGACCGGCTGGGGCGCGACCGGCGGTCTCGCGGTGTTCAGTCCCGACGGTAAGCGGATCGTCAGGGGGTTGAGCCCGCAGATCTTCCTCGGTCGCTCGCTGGTGACCGGTCTGGGCGGCAGCCTCGTCCGGGCCCGCGCCTGCGAGGTGTGCGGCCCGGCCGAAACGGTGCTCGAACTGGCCAGATCGCGCCGTACCCGCGAGCTGACCGCGGAAGAACGCCGCAGCCATCTCGGCCCGAACTCCTGACCTGCATCTCCCGGATTCCCGGAGGGTCTGATCAACGCGCTCCCGCGCTCAAGTGCTTGACGGGGTCGGGAGGTAGAGGGAGGTCCTGGGCGAGCAGGACCTCCAGCTCCTCCTCGGTGAGGAGATGGACGTCACGCAGAATCCGAGCAGACCGGTGCCAGCACTGCCGTGCCTCGTCCTGCCGGCCAAGATCGTGCAAGGCGTCGCCGAGCCCCCACAGGGTAACGGCCTCCAGCGCGCGGGCACCGGCCTTGTGGTGGAGGAAGGCCGACCTCCGGTATTCGGCCTCGGCCTCATCGAGCCTGCCGGCGCGTCGGTAGGCATCGGCCAGCGTGTCGGTCGCCGTTGCCTCGCCGAGGGGATTGTCGAACTCCGCCCAGATCTCCAGGCTCTGCCGGCTCGCGTCGATCGCGTCGTCCAGCCGGCCCATTCTGATCAGCACCGCGGCCCGGCCGTTGAGGATCATCGCTTGGTAGGCGCGCAGGCCGCCGGCTGTCGCTGTCGCCGTCGCCTCGTCCTGGGTGGCGAGCGCGTCGTCGAAGCGCCCCAGCTTGCCGTAGGTCGTGCCGAGGTTGTGGAGGGTGCCCGCCTTACGTTGGGGCAGACCTGCGCGATCCCAGCACACGAGGGCACGCTCGAACTGCTCGACCGCGGGCTCCAAGCGACCTTGGTTCTTGTGGATGCTGCCCAGCTGGTTGTGCCCGCGGGCTTGACCCGCCCAGTCGCCGGCGTGGACGGCCACCTGCAGGGCCTGGTGATGGATCTCGGCCAGGTCGGTGAGCCAGCCTCTGTGGCTGAAGGGTCTGTTGAGACTGGCGGCGAGGCCTTCCACGGTGCCGGGATCGTCGGTGCGGGTGGTGGCCTGCCGGGCGACGGCGATGAGATTGTCGCGCTCCAGCTCGATCCAGTCGATCGCCTCCTGCGGTGTGTCCAGGCGAAGGCCCGGCTGGTCGGCGCGGAGATTTCTGACGATGGGGGAGATGGGATCGAGCAGAAGGCTGGCCGTCCTGGCTGTGGCGAGGTAATGGTGCAACGCGCGGCGGGTGGCGGCCACCCGATCGCTCTCCTGGACGATGTCGCCGGCTTGTTCGTGGGCGTAGAGGCGGACGAGGTCGTGCATCCGGTAGCGGCCCGGCCCCGCCGGTTCGAGCAGCCGGGCATCCAGGAGGCGGTCCAGCGTGGCCTCCACCATGCGCTCGGGCCGGTCGGCGAGAGCGGCGGTGGCTGCCGGGGTGTGGGTGGGCGTGTCGAGGAGGCCGAGCAGGGCGAACAGGTGGGCGGCGTCCTGGCCGGAGGGCTCCTCCTTGAGGTGATAGAGGCTGACGGCGATGCCGGCGCGGACGGCCAGGTCGGCGTACTCCAGCGTGTCCAGGCGGCGGGTGGCGTCGGCGAGCCTGTCGGCGAGGTAGGACAGCGTCCAGTCGGGGCGGGCGGCCAGACGTGCCGCCGCGATGCGAAGGGCAAGGGGCAGGCCCCCGCAGAGCCGGACGATCCGCCCGGCGGCCTCCGGCTCGGCGTGGACCCGGCCGGGACCGGAGATCCGGGCCAGCAGCGCGGTGGAGTCGGATGGATCGAGCCCGGGCAGGTTCAGCTGGCTCGCCCCGTCGAGCGAGGTGAGAACCTGCCGGCTGGTGATGACGACCGCGCACCCCGGCCCGGCGGGAATGAGCGGGCGGACCTGGCGGGTGTCGAGGGCGTTGTCGAGGATGATCAGCACGTTCCGCGCCGAGGTGAGGGATCGGTAGCGGGCCGCGGCCTCGTCGACTGTGGTCGGTACGGCGGAGCCGTCCAGCCCGAGCGAGCGCAGAAGCCGGCCGAGCGCCTCGAGCGGCGACAGAGGCCGGAGCCCGTCGGTGGCGCCGTGCAGGTCGATGTAGAGAACGCCGTCGCCATAGCGGTCGGCGACGGCGTGCGCCAGGTGGACGGCCAGCGCGGATTTGCCGATCCCGCCGGGACCGCCGATGGCGACGATCGCCGACGTGCCGGCCCTCGGGCCGGTGAGCGCCTTGTCGAGCCAGGCCAGCTCGACATCGCGGGCGGTGAAGGCGCGGGTATCGGCGGGCAACTCGGCCGGGGCGACGGCGTCGCCGAGCGTGGCATCCTGCGCCGGAGCGGTCAGGTCCAGGACGGGATCGCGAGCGAGGATCGCCCGCTGGAGCCGGCGCAGCTCGGCACCCGGCTCGATGCCGAGCTCCTGGATCATGACGCCGCGAGCGTCCTGGTAGACCCCGAGCGCTTCCGATGACCGTCCAGCGCGATACAGCGCCAGCATCAGCTGCGCATGCGGCCTCTCCCGCAGCGGGTGCGCCTCGATGTGGACGGTCAGATCCGCGATCACCGTGTGGTGATGGCCCGCCGCCATCCGCAGCTCGACGTGATCTTCCAGCGCGGTGAAACGTTCCTCCGCCAGGCGGGTGGCCTCGATCTGGGCCCACTCCGCCGACATGCCCGCCAGCGCCTCTCCCCGCCACAACGCCAGAGCCTGCCGAAATAACCTGTCAGCCGTAACGATCTCTCTCCTGGCCCGGCAGGCACGCGCTTCGCGCACCAGCCGCATGAACAGGTGAGCATCGACGTGATCAGGTGGCACGTCCAGGCAGTATCCACCTGGGGCGGTCACGATGACCTCGTCGAGCGCCCGGGGCGCGAGGAACTCGCGAAGCTTCGACACCACGATGTGGAGCTGCTTCGGCGCCGTCGCCGCCCCGCTCTCTCCCCACACATCGGCGAGGAGCTGGTCAGTGGCGACCACTCGGCCGGCGCTCAATGCCAGCCGGGTCAGCAGGCCGATCCGTCGGCTGCCGGTCAGCGGCAGCACGTCGCCGCCTGCCGTCAGCTCCCACGGACCCAAGATCTTGATCCTCAGTCCCATCGCACAACCCTCCGCAGGCAGGACCAGCGTCTTATCGGTCATGACCGTTACCTGGTGGAGGGCCTCCGCGATCTTCTGAGTGGCAGGTGACGAACATACCGGAACACACCGCGGGTTGAGACGCTGTCGCTCTGTCGTTGACTCTGCGCTGTGCCGTACTCATCCTGGTCGCTTCCTTCCAGGTGCCAAGAAGCCCGGCGCGCCGTACGTTACAGCTGCCTTCAACCCCGACCTGGCTCGTGTCTCGGCCATGCGGCCAGGGCGAGGTCGGCGATCTGGGCGAGTTCGGCCGCGTCAGCGCCGTCCCGGGCGCGTTGCGACATTCCCTGGATGACGGCGGCGAAGTATCCGGCCAGGGCGTGGGGATCGGCGTTCGGGGGTAGTTCGCCGTCCTGCTGAGCGGCGCGCAGGCGGTCTTGGAAGACCACGAGGTTGGCGTTGCGCAGATCGCGGAGGAATGCTGCTATCTCGGCGTCCTGGACGGTCACGTTGGTGGCGGCACTGATGGTCAGGCAGCCGGCGGGGTGTGAGGGGTCGGGGTAGATCGTCGCGGCCTCGCGCAGGATGCGAGCGAAAGCGTGGTGCGCTCTTGGCTCCTCGCGGAGGGCGACGCCGATGAACGCGCCGACGGGCGAGCGAGCGTAGGCGTGCACGGCCTCCTTGAACAGCGCCTTCTTGTCGCCGAAGGCGGCGTACAGGCTGCCTGGCCGGATGCCCATCGCCTCGGTGAGCTCGTTGAGCGAGGTGGCTTCGTAGCCGCGCTCCCAGAACAGCCGCGTGGCCGCGGCGAGTGCCGTGTCACGGTCGAACGTTCGCGGACGGCCCCGTGCTGTGCCTGCTTGACCCATGCCTCACATTCTAGAGCGTCCACTCAACAAGGCGTGTTACCGTATTTGTTGAGCAAGCACTCAAAAAATGAGAGGCAGGACATTCATGGGCGGACGCATGCTGGACGACAAGGTGGCGCTGGTCACCGGCGGCAGCAGGGGGATCGGGCGAGCCATCGCCGAGCGGCTCGGCCGGGACGGCGCCGTCGTGGCCGTCGCCTTCGCCCGCGATCAGGCTGCGGCCGACGATATCGTCGAAAAAATCGGCAAGGACGGCGGCCGGGCGTTCGCGATCCGGGCCGAGTTGGGCAGACACGGCGACGCGGCCGCACTGTGGGACGCCTTCGACGCCCACATCCAACGGCATTCGCTCCGGGCAGGCGTCGACATCATCGTCAACAACGCCGGCGTCGGCCGCAGTTCAGAGCTGGCCTCACTCACCGAGGAAGAGTTCGACGAGGTCTTCGCGGTCAACGTCCGGGCACCGTTCTTCATCGTGCAGCAGGGACTCAGCCGACTGCGCGACGGCGGGCGGATCATCAACATCTCCAGCGGCGCAGCCCGGCTGGCCATGCCGGAGATCATCGCCTACGGCTCCACCAAGGGCGCTCTGGACACCTTCACTCTCAACCTGGCCAAGCAACTGGGCCCGCGGGGCATCACGGCGAACTCGGTGGCCCCTGGAATCGTGGATACCGACGCCAACGCAGGATGGCTGCGCGGCAACGCGGACGCCGAGGCGCACGCCGCGTCGCTACACGCGCTGGGCCGGGTCGGGCAGCCCGAGGACATCGCCGACATCGTGGCATTCCTTGCCTCCGACGACGCTCGCTGGGTGACGGGCAGGGTGATCGACGCGACCGGTGGCGCCGGATTGTGACCCTTTTCTCGGGTCAGTCGTCTTCCGGAGTGAGCAGGCCGCGGCGGAAGGCCACGGCGACGGCCGCCGCTCGGTCGTTCACGCCGAGTTTCGCGTAGATGTGCAGCACGTGGCTCTTGACCGTGGCCTCGCTGATGAACAGGGTGCGGGCGGCTTCGCGGTTGGTGGAGCCCTGCGCGATGAGGCGGAGCACCTCCAGTTCGCGTGCGCTCAGTGCATCGGCGGGCGCGCGTACCTGGCCGAGGAGGCGGGTGGCGACCGACGGGGAGAGCACGGCCTCGCCCCGCGCCGCCGTGCGGACCGAGCGTACGAGATCTTCGCGTCCGGTGTCCTTCAGGAGGTAGCCGGTGGCGCCTGCCTCGATGGCGGGCAGGACGTCCTTGTCGGTGTCGTACGTGGTGAGGACCAGGACGCGGGCGGGGAGGCCCAGCTTGACGAGCTCTTTGATGGCGGTGACGCCGTCCATGACGGGCATGCGCAGGTCCATGAGGATCACGTCGGGGTTCAGCGCCCGCGCGAGTTCGACGGCCTGCGCTCCGTCCGCGGCCTCGCCGAGCACCTCGAAGTCCGGGTCGCCGGCGAACATGCCGCGGATGCCGTCGCGCACGATGGGGTGATCGTCGGCTATCAGCAGCCGGATGGGCGTCTCAGCCATGTACGGTCTCCCGCGCGATCGCGGGCACGCTCGCGGAGATCGCGGTGCCGCCTCCGGGCTCCGACTCGATCTCCAGGGTGCCCGCCAGGCGGCTCACGCGGTTGCGCATCGACGTCAGGCCGAAGCCGCCGCCGTCGGTGACGCGTTCGGGATCGAATCCGGCGCCGTCGTCACGCACGTCCAGGGTGACCATGTCCTCCATGTACGACAGGGTCAGCCCGACCCGGCCGGCGCCGGCGTGCTTGGCGGCGTTGGCCAGGGCTTCCTGGGCGGTGCGGAGCAACGTCTCCTCGACCTCCGGATGCATGGGACGGACCGTACCAGTTGTGGTGAACTCAGCACGCGTCGCGTTGAGCTCCGACCATTGGGCGACGACAACCTCCAGCGCCTCGGGCAGGGGCGCGGCCTCCAGCTGGCCGGGGCCGACCGCGTGCACGGAGCGCCGGGCCTCGGCGAGGCTCTCGCGGGCCAGCCGGACGGCGTTGCCCACGTTGCGCCGCCAGTCCTCGGCCTGCTCCGCCGCCTGGAGCTGGGTGATGATGCCGGTCAGCCCCTGGGCGATGGTGTCGTGGATCTCGGCCGCCATGCGCTGGCGTTCGTCGAGCACGCCCGCCTCCCGCGCCTGGACCAGCAACTGGGCGTGCAGGCCCTCGTTCTCCCGCATCGCCTCCTCAAGCTGGATCACCATCCGGCTCCGCTCGGCGCTGCGCTCGGTCGTGATCTCGCCGACGAAACTGAACAGGCTGACCGCCAGCACGATGGCGCTCGTGAAGAACAGAAAGGCGAGGATCCCGTACGGGGTGAGCTCGGGCGGCCCGCCGTTATAGGCCATGACGCTGATCGCCGCCGTGGCGGTCACCCCGGCGAGCCGGGCCTTCCCCCGTAGATACTGCGACGAATGGAGGAACCCGGTGAAGCCGAAGAAGCTCGCGAACCACATCCCCCGCGAGCTGAGCACCGCGATGAGAATCACCAGCCCGGCGACGTAGAGACCTTTCCTGTCGCCCCGCGACATCACCCAGATCCAGGCCGCGGCCAGCAGCGTCAGGCCGAGCGTGGTGAAGCGGTGACTCCACGCCTGCTCCCCGGTGACCCAGACGAGCCCGGCGGAGAAGACCAGCAGGATGTACGGCGCGGCGGCCATCTGACGCGCGAGCCGCCTCTCCCAGAGGTCCAGACGCCCGGTCACCTTTACTCCCATCGGAAAAGTCTGGCGGCGGCGACACTGATGATCACCGCGTACGCGGCCAGGACCCCCCACAGGAGGAGGCTGGGGGAGCCACCCGCCCAGACGTCCTGCAGTGCCTGCCTGAATGCCCCTAAAGGGGTGTATCGGCCGATGGACGCCAAGATAGCGGGCATCTGGTCCACGGGCTGCATCAGCCCGGCGAGGAAGGCCATCGGGAAGTACAGCAGGACGCCGATCCCGTTGGCGGCCCGCCCGTTGGGGGCCAGGGCCGCGATGAGCAGCCCGATCGCGAACAGCGCCGCCGTGCCGAGCAGGAAGGTCACCACGGCCGGCAGCGCCGCGTCGGGCAGCCGGGCGCCCAGCACGGTGCCGGCGACCGTCAGGAGCAGCCCGCAGGCGGCCACCACGAGGACGAGCTGCAGGATCAACTGCACCACCAGCATGCTGCCGGGACGCACCGGGGTGGTGGAAAGCCTGCGCAGGATGCCCCTTTCGCGGTAGGTCGCCAGGGTGGTGGGCATCAGGTAGAGCCCCACCAGCCCGACGGCGATGGCCAGCGACATCGGCACGAGCACGGTGTCTCCCGGCTCGATCGAGCTGCCGAAGACCACCAGGATGAACAGCGGGATGAGGAGGGCGAACATCGCCCCCGGCTCCCTGACCAGCAGCTTCAGTTCGACGGAGGTGAGTTTGGCGAGCGCGGTCATGAGGGGTTCTCCATCAGTTGTCAGAGGTGAACGAGCGGCCGGTGAGTGCGAGGAAGGCGTCGTCGAGCGTCCGCTTGTCGATGCGCAGGTCGCTGACCAGCACGTGGTGGCGGGCGAGCCGGGCGGTCACGGCGGTGGCGAAATCTCCCCGGCCGGTGACCACCACCCGGTTGCCCGTCCTGCTCACGCCGGAGACGCCGGGCACGTCGTCGAACAGGCCGGCCGGGTCGGCGCCGTTCTCCGTCATCACCGTGAACCGCATCTGGTGCTCGGCGTCGATCCCCTCGATGAGCCCGGCCGGGGTGTCGATCGCGACGACGGAGCCCCGGTCGAAGACGGCGACCCGGTCGCACAGCTCCTCCACCTCGTCCATGAAGTGGCTCACCAGCACCACGGTCACGCCGCCGGCCCGGACCTGCTTGATCAGCTCCCAGGTCGTACGGCGGGCCTGCGGGTCGAGTCCGGTGGTCAGCTCGTCGAGGAACGCCACCCGGGGATTGCCGACCAGCGCCAGCGCGATGAACAGCCGCTGCTTCTGACCGCCCGACAGCTTGCCGAAGCGGGCATTTCGCTTGTCGGCCAGCCCCCACTGCTCCAGCAGTTCACGCCAGTCACGAGGCTTGGCGTAGAAGGAGGCGTACAGGTCGAGCGCTTCCCAGACCTTGAGGTTCTCCGGTAGTTGGGTGTGCTGGAGCTGCACCCCGATCTGCTCGCGCAGCGCCCGGCCGTCCTTGACCGGGTCGAGCCCGAGCACCCGGATCGACCCGGCGTCCGGCCGCCGCAGCCCTTCCACGCACTCCACGGTCGTGGTCTTGCCGGTGCCGTTGGGGCCCAGGATGCCGAAGATCTCGCCGTCCTCCACCGAGAACGACACTCCGTCCAGAACCGTCAGATCCGCGTACCTCTTGGTGAGGTCGGTGACTTCGATGACTGCCATGCCTCAAGCATCTTTCACCTGGTCAGCAGGCGAATCGACTGAGCGGCCACGATCAGGCATGGATGCGGCTGACGGCAAAATCAGCCGTTCGGTTGATTCGCTGCGCGGCAAGCATCGCTCCCGGCCTTCAGCCGCCGGACGAGCCCTGGTCGGTCACGTCCGGCGGATCTTGATGTGGCGCATGTCGGTCACCGCGAGCTGCAAGATCTCATGCGGATGGCCGTGCGCCTCCAGCGCGGCCATCGCGCCGAGCGCCGCCTCGTCCTGGCCGTCGTCCGGACCGGCCGGCACCTGGCAGCGGAAGGTGAAAGCCGTCACGCTCTGATCGTGGGTGAACGTCCCGGCCTCGGTGTAGGCGGTGTCGCCCGCGGCAAGGACGGCGGCCCGCCCGGCGTCGTCGAGCCCGGTGAACTTCCCTCTGATCGTTACCCTGAACAACTGCTCATTCCTCTCGTACGGCATAGCCGAGCAGGCGCTTCCCCATGAGCTCCTCGGCGGCGTCGATCAGCTCCAGCACGTCATCGGCGATGACGTCCGGCCGCTCGCCGGCTGTGGTCCGCCTGCCGATCTCCGACATGACCATGCTGTGCAGGCTCCCGAGCTGCCAGGCGACGGCCCGCGGCAGCGGGTCGCCGGGCGCGGCACCGGTCTCTTGGACCAGCAGGTCGGCCAGCTCGGCGGTCATCTGGTGGGCGAGCCGCTCCAGCCGGGCGGTCAGTGTGGGCGCGGCCCGCATCATCTCCAGCACGCGGCCGAACCCCTCGCTCAGCCCGAGCCCGCGCTCACGCCCGCGCACCTCGCGCCGCAGCCGCGCCAGGACCGCATCGGCCGCCGACTGTCCGGCTCGGCGCTCTCGCACGATGTCGGCCAGCCGCTGCGGGGAGGCCTCTTCCGGCGGCAGGACGAGGTCCTCTTTTGTCTGGAAGTAGTTGTAGACGGTGTTGACGGACACCTCGGCAGCCTCGGCGACCTCGGCGATCGTGACGTTGTCGAAGCCACGCGCGACGAACAGGCCGATGGCCACACCGGAGATCCGTTGCCGAGTCTGCCGCTTCTTGCGCTCACGCAGCCCTTCAGACATATGTGGAGTCTACTCCAAATTTGGAGTCAACTGCAGTTATTTGCCTTTCGGACGGTTCAGGTGGCCGCCCGGCGCAGATCGGTGGGGCTTGAACCTCAAGCGGCTTGAGATCCCATAGTGGCGGTATGGACGACAACGAGCTGTATCCGATCGGGGATGTGGCGCGCCGCACCGGTCTGAATGTCAGTGCCATCCGGTATTACTCCGACACCGCGATCGTCGCCCCCACCCGCGTGACCGACGCGGGCCACCGACTGTACGACATCCGCGCCATCGCGCGACTGGAGCTCATCCGCACCCTCCGAGACCTGGACGCCGGCCTGGACGACATCCGCCGGCTGCTCGATGGTGAGACGTCGCTGCACGATCTCCTCGCGGCGCACCTGGAGATCGTCGAGCGTCAGGAGCGCGGCCTGCGGGCCAGGCGGGCGGTGCTGCGTACCCTGGTCAAGCAGGGTGGCACGGCCGATCAGGCGGCCCTGATGCACAAGCTCGTCTCGATGCCCGACGAGGAGCGCGAGCGGCTCGTCGACGACTTCTGGAACGAGGTCGGCGAAGGCCTCGACGTGCCCTCCGGCTTCGTCGAGCGGCTGCGGACGATGCGGCCGAGCCTCCCGGAGGACCCCACGGTCACCCAGCTCGAAGCCTGGATCGAGCTGGCCGACCTGGTCCAGGGCGAGGAGTTCCGGAATACGGTCCGCTCCTACCTCCAGGACACCTACTCCACATCCCCGGGGCGGGACATAGCCGCCACACCGATCCAGGACTTCATCTACGGGACGGGGACGGTGATCATGGAGGAGATCATGGCGGCGTGCCGTTCCGGGCTGCCGACGGACTCTCCACGGGCGCAGGAGCTGGTCGTACGCATGGCGGACGCGGTCGCCGAAGCCGTCGGCAGGCAGTCCACGGCCGAGTTACGTGAACAACTGGCCACGGGCTTCGTCATGGTCGAGCAGTTCCAAAGGGAAGAACCCGAGGAGATGCCCCGGTACGACGCGACCCATGGCAGGTACGTGTCCCTGGTGGCCGTGATCAATGAGACCCCGCCCGACAAGGGCGAGGAGTTCACAGCGCTCTCAGCGTGGATGGCGGCGGCCCTGCACGCTTCCGTCCGGCCAGGAGGTGAACCGGGTACGCCGGAGAGGGCGGACGGGTGAGGGCGGTAGCCGACGCGGTCCGTACGGCGGCCGGCCGATTGGGTCGAGCCCATAGGCCGCCAGAATCTACATAATGGCGATAAAAATCGACATCGTGTAGATTATGGACTGAGGGAGCAGTTCAGCCCCCTTTCGAGTCCTGTCTGGAGGAGCAGTGCGGAAGCAGAAGTGGCTCATCACCGGCGTCAGTACGGGCCTTGGGCGTGCCTTCGCCCAAGCCGCCTTGGCCGCCGGGCACACCGTCGTCGGGACGATCCGCTCCGAGGAGGACCTGAGGGCCTTCGAAGAGCTCAAACCCGGGTACGCGCACGGCCGCATCCTGGATGTGACCGACGGCGACGCCGTCTCCAGCGTGATCGCGGAGGTGGAGCAGAGCGTCGGGCCGTTGGACGTCGTCATCGCCAACGCCGGTTACGGCCTGGAGGGCACCTTCGAGGAAACCTCGCTGGCCGAGGTACGGCGGCAGTTCGAGGTCAACGTCTTCGGGGCGGTGGCCACCCTGCAGGCAGCACTGCCTCACATGCGCCGGCGCCGCCGCGGGCACCTGATGGCCGTCACCTCCATGGGCGGGCTCATGGCCGTGCCCGGCATGTCCGCCTACTGCGGCAGCAAGTTCGCGCTGGAAGGCATCCTGGAGGCGCTGGGCAAGGAGGTCGCACAGTTCGGGATCCACGTGACGGCGATCGAGCCCGGCTCCTTCCGCACCGACTGGGCCGGGCGGTCCATGACACGCGCCGCACAGTCCATCGACGACTACGACGAGTTGTTCACCCCCATCCGTGCAGCGCGGCGGAAGGCGAGCGGGCATCAACTCGGCAATCCAGCCAAGGCCGGGGACGCCGTCGTGCACATCGCGTCGCTCGACCGGCCGCCGGCCCATCTCGTCCTGGGCTCGGACGCGCTGCGACTGGTCAGCGCCGCACGCATGGCCGTGGACGAGGACATCCGCGCCTGGGAGACACTCTCCCGTACGACCGACTTCGCCGACGGCGCTCAGCTCTGATGCCCGGCCACCCGCCCGCGCGGAGCCGACGCACCACCGAGCGCAAGGGCGATGTCCGGGAGCGGGCGATTCTGGACACCTGCGAAGCTCTGCTGGCGCACAAGGGCTACGAGGCCATGACCGTCGGCGACATCGCCCAGGGCGCCGGCATCACCCGCGGCGCCCTGTACTTCTACTTCGGCTCCAAGCAAGAAGTGGTCACGGCACTCGTGGCCCGGACCGTTGAGCACCTGTGGGAGCGGTCCCGGGCCACCGCGGAGACCGGCGAGCCGCGCCGGGCCATCGCAGCGGCCATGCGGCGCACGGTCGAGCTGTGGAACGAGCACGGCCTGGTCATGCGTACGGCGATCGACCTGTCGTTGACCGTGCCGGAGATCGGCGAGCTGTGGAGCCGTACGGCTGACTTGTTCACCGAGGCCATCACGGCTGTCCTGGAGCGAGCCGACGTACAGGCCAGCACCGAACCGGACCAGGCGTCAGCGATGGCACGCGCCCTGTGCTGGATGATCGAGCGGACCTTCTACCACGCCTCGCAAGAGTCCCGCGAGACGTTGCAGAAGGCGTCTTCGACCTGCGAGCACATCTGGCTGACCTGCGCCGGCCTCACCGCCTGACGCGGCCGGCACGGACGGCGAAGCCCAAGAACCGAACCCCCGAGGGGGAACCCTGCCATACGTCGCTAGGTCGGTAAGTATCGTTTTCCGTTGACGCTGGTTAACGGAGGCATGTGACGTGGACGATCATCGTTGGCTGACAGAGCGGTTCACCGAGCATCGCGCGCATCTCCGCGCGGTGGCCTTTCGGATGCTCGGGTCGCTGAGCGAGGCCGACGACGCGCTGCAGGACGCCTGGCTGCGTGCCAGCCGCGCCGATGTCAGCCAGGTGCGGAACATCGCCGGCTGGCTGACCACGGTGGTGGCTCGGGTGTGCCTGAACATGCTGCGCTCGCGCGGTAGCCGCCACGAGGAACCGCTGGACATCCAGGCGGCTGACCCGCTGCTGGGCCCCGCGGCCACCGGGAATCCGGAACAGGAAGTGGTGATGGCCGACTCGGTAGGGGTGGCGCTGCTGTTGGTGCTCGACACCCTGGGTCCGGCTGAGCGGCTCGCCTTCGTTCTGCACGATCTGTTCGCCGTGCCGTTCGAGGAGATCGCCCCCATGCTGGAGCGATCGCCGGAGGCGACCCGGCAACTGGCCAGCCGTGCCCGCCGCCGCGTCAGGGGTGCCGCACCCGCCCCGCACGCCGATCTGACCCGCCGGCGGGAGATCGTCGAAGCCTTCCTGGCCGCCACCCGCGGCCGGAACTTCCACGCTCTGATCACGCTGCTCCACCCCGATGTCACGCTCCGGGCGGACAAGTCCGTCATGCTGACCGCCGAGCCCGTCCTGGTCCATGGAGCCGAGCCGGTCGCCAAGGGCGCGATGGCCGCCATGCAGCGGGCCCAGTTCACCGGCCCCGCCCTCATCGACGGCGCGGTTGGCCTCGTGATGGCTCCCCACCGCCACCTGCGGGTGGCTCTCACGTTCACGATCGTCGACGGCCTCATCACCGCCATCGACGTCATCGCAGAGCCCGATCGTCTCGATCGACTCGATCTGGCGGTCCTCGACTGAGGGGCGGGGAGGTGGTTCACCTCCCGGCCGCCGGGCTCCTCGCATGTGACGCAGGTCACCTTCGCCGGCGGTCACATCGCCGTACGACGCCGGGTCAAGGCTGTGACGGACTCACCGCTGCGGCCCCGGCCCAGCGTCACCGAAGCAAGGAGCGCCCCCAATGGTTCACGTCATCGTCACCGTTCTCGCCGCCGCGTGGGTGGCCTTCTCCGCTTACGCCATCCTCACTCGCGCCGCGTGGGTCGTCGAACCGCTGGCAGCGTACGGTGTCCCGAGCTCATGGTGGCCCTGGCTCGGTGCCGCCAAGGGTGCGGGGGCCGCGGGCCTGCTGGTCGGCCTGTTCGTGCCCGTGATCGGCACCCTGGCCGGCATCGGCCTGGTTCTGTACTTCGTCGGGGCCGTCATCACTGTGCTCCGGGCACGCTCCTACTCGACGGTCGCCTACCCGCTGCTGTACCTCGTGCCGGTCGTCGCCGCTCTCCTGCTGGGAGCCGCCGCCTGACGGCATGACCGGAGCCGAGGAGCCGGGCGCCGGGTCTTCCGGCACGGCTCGCCGCAGGCGGGTGGTCAGGGTGCGAAGGTGGTTCACCAGTTCGGGTGGCTCGTGGACGTCGAAGTCGAAGCCGAACGCGGCGACCCATACCGCGAGGTGGTCGAGGCTGTCGGAGCCGATGCGCAGGGTGCAGGTGCGGTCGTCGACGGGTTCCACCACGCCGAGCGTGGGCGGCACCTCGTCGGCCACCTCCTCGGCCGAGGCGTGCATGGTGAGCACCGCCCGGTAGCGGTGGCCGTTCGCGGTCGTCCGCAGGGCGAAGTGGCCGGCCAGGTCCTCGGCGGGCAGCGGCCTCGGGACGAACCGGGGCCCGGTGGGGACGCGCAGCGCCAGCCTGTCGGCCCGGAACCTCCGCCAGTCCGCGGCCCCGGTGTCCCAGGCGAACAGATACCAGCGCCGCCCGTTCTGGACCAGTCTGTACGGCTGCACATCGCGTACGGTCGCGGCGCCGTCATGCGCGACGTAGTCGAAGCGCAGCCGTTGATGGTCGCGCACCGCCGAGGCGATCGCGATCAGCGTCGACGGATCGGCCGTCGAACCGGGCATCGGCATGATCACCATGGCCGAGCTGAGCGTGTCGACCTGGTGGCGCAGCCGCGAGGGCAGTACCTGGTCCAGCTTGGCCAGCGCCCGCACGGAGGTCTCGGCGATGCCCGTGATCGCGCCGCCGGCCGCGGTGCGCAGCCCGACCGCCACCGCGACCGCCTCCTCGTCGTCGAGCAGCAAGGGGGGCAGGCAGGCGCCGACGCCCAGCCGGTAACCACCGCCGACACCGCCGATCGCGTTGACCGGGTAGCCCAGCACCCGCAGTTTGTCGACATCGCGCCGGACGGTCCTGGGGCTCACGCCGAGGCGTTCGGCCAGCTCCGTGCCCGACCAGTCGCGGTGGATCTGGAGCAGGGCGAGCAGGCGGAGCAGCCGGGCCGAGGTTTCCAACATCCGACGATGCTGGCACTCATAGCGGTCAGAACCTGGCCGCGACCGACCTCATCGTGAAGAACCGCCGTACGTCCTCGGCGAACACCTCAGGCTCCTCCATGGCGAAGAAATGACCGCCTTCGTCCTTCTGCGACCAGTGCACAATGGCGTGATCGCGCTCCGCGTAGGGCCGGATGGCGTACTCATGCGACCCCGCGAGCAGCACCCCCGTGGGTACGGTGCCGCGCGGCTTCGGCACCCAGGCCATCGGGTCGTTCACCTGCTCGTAGTAGATCTGGGCCGAGGAGCCCGCGGTGCCCGTCAGCCAGTAGATGCTGACGTTGGTCAGGAACCGGTCGCGGTCGATGGGAGCCCCGGCCCACCGGTGGAAGATCTCGGCGATCCAGGCCAGTTGCCCGGCGGGGGAGTCGGTCAGGCCGAACGCGAGCGTCTGCGGCGAACGCGACTGGATGGGGACGTAACCGGCGGTGGCCTCCTCCAGGTCCGCCGCGCGCCGGCGCTCCGTCTCGGACAGCGACTCGTCCTCTCCCTCGATCCCCGCCGGGAACGACAGGACGCCGTTGAGGTGAATGCCGGCGACGCGTCCGGGGGCGAGGTGGCCCATCTCCGGGGCGACGAACGCGCCGGTGTCGCCGCCGTGAACGCCGTACCTCTCGTAGCCGAGCACGGCCATGAGCTCGACGAACGCCCCGGCCATCCGCGCGGCCGTCCAGCCGGGAGCGGCCAGCGGCGAGGAGAAGGCGAACCCGGGGAGCGAGGGGATCACCAGATGGAACTCCTTGGTCAACGGCTCGATCACGTCGAGGAACTCGACGAACGAGCTGGGCCAGCCGTGCAGGAGCAGCAGCGGCCGCGCGTCGGGGTCAGTCGAACGGACGTGCGCGAAGTGGATGGTCTGTCCGTCGATGACGGTCGTGAACTGCGGCAGCTCGTTCAGCCTGCGCTCCTGCGCCCGCCAGTCGAAGCCGGTGAGCCAGTGCTCGGCCAGTTCCCTGGCGTACGCGACCGGCGTGCCCCGGCTCCAGCCGACACCGGGCGGCTCCGCGGGCCAGCGGGTCCGGGTCAGCCGGTCCCGCAGGGCGTCGAGCTCGGCCTGGGCCACATTGATACGGAAGGGGTTGACGTTCATGAGCGGGACCGTAGAAGGAATCGCGGCCAGGTAGCGTCCGCCGCAGACAGCCGACGAGCCGGCGTCCTGCGAGTGAGGGTCGCCCCGCTGTCGTGGGCGTCATCTCGCTGCTGGTCGGCGGTAGGTGGTGACGTTGTCGCCGCGGCCGGGGTACGCCATGATCAGGAGTCGCTGACCGCCCTCATGGAGGCCGTCCCAAGGGAACCAGTCGTAGTGCACCCGGATCCGGTAGTGGCCTTTGCGGTCGTTGAGGGATAAGTCGGGTAACTCGGTGCCGCTCAGTGCGTCGCTGAGCACGATCTCGCCGAGAGAGCTGTCATAGCCGACCTCCATGACGTGGTCCCAGCCCTTGGTCTCCACCGGTGGGCGGCGGGGGTAGGTCTCCAGGGTGACGCACAGGTCGAAGTCGGGGTTCGACAGGATCATCAGCTGGCCGGGGAAGGTGGCGACCAGCCCGTTGCCCGGGGCTTGAGCCTTGGCCAGGAGGGCCTGGGCCTTGACCAGGGGGTCCTCGGTGTCGTCGGCGTTGCCGGTCGGCTCCCATGCCTCCAGGACCCCGTGGTCGGTCCGCTGAGATTCCTTGATCACGGTCTGCTTGGCCGGCTTGATGAGCGGGTGGTGGCGCGGGGTCGCGTCACAGATGCGCTGGGAGTCGGCCTGCCACTCCTTCAGCTCCGCGTCCTGCTGGTCGCGCTCCGCCTTGAGCGTGGCGGCGACGCTCGGGCAGACCCCGGCGAGCGTGCTCGCCAGCGCCTGGCGGTCCAGCCCTTCCAGGGTCCGCATCCGGGCGGTCTCCTGCGGGTCGTCGCGTGTGTAGATGCCGCACAGCCGACGTCCGTGGGCGAGCAGCACCTGGTCGGGCGTGGTGGCGGCGAACTGCAGCGGGGTGCCGCCGCCTCGGATGCCGCAGATGTACGCCTCCTCGCCGGTGGGTGCGCGGTGCTCGGCTCTGCCCCAGGGCTCGGGCGGCAGGCAGTCCTGGGCGGTGGTCACCGGGCCGTGCGGCTGGTCCGCGACGGGGAGGAAGGCGAGGACCGCCGAGGAGGTCAGCACCCCTACGAGCACGTGGTGGCGCATCCGCCGAGCGGGTGGGGCGGCGTACAGGAGGAGCAGGAGGAGGGCGGCGGCGAGCAGGGCGGCGCTGTACCACAGCGGTGAGAGGCCGAAGGAGGGCACACCCTGCGGGTCCGTGACGAACAGGTGGTCCGGGTACAGCGGCAGGTCGTCGAGGGGGAAGCCGTAGTCGCGAGGGGACTCGGTGGGGAGGGCGCCGATCGCCGCGAGCAGGACGAGGGTCAGGATCGTGGCCCGGATGAGTCGCTGGGTCCGGCGCAGGACCGCGGCCAGGATGAGCAGCGCGGGGGCGCCGACCCCGACGAGCAGGTCGAGAGCGAGCCAGAACAGGGCCGTCGTGTCGTCGGCGAGGTCGAGGACGTAGGTCTGGATCGGGCCCCGGGGGCCGATCCAGAACGGCATGCCGTTCGCGAGGTTGACCGCCGCGGGGATCAGCGGGAGGGCGATCGCCAGCGCGGGCAGCGGCCACCACCTGGGCGGCGCTCTGCCGGGCGGCGGCTCGGCCGGCAGTGGGCGCGGGCCGGTCAGCTCGTGCGCGGAACGGGCCGCCCAGACCAGCCCGAAGACGCTCAACGCGCCGAGCAGCGCGAAGGCCACGAGGGTGTACGACACCTCGCCGTAGGAGAACGTCACGAACGACGAGGGCTGCAGCAACGTCGTGACCAGGGAGAGGACGCCCATCCACACAGTGGCGCGGGTCCAGCGGGGATCTCTCGCCTGGGCGACCAGGATCGGCACCACCCACGCCATCCGAAGCAGGCCGTCCAGCATGATCATGCTGAGAATCCGGATGGGGGCTTCGAGTTCGAGGGTGTACGAGAGCGTGAGAGCGAGTCCGGCCACCGCGTCGATCGTCCCGGTGCTGAGCATGAGGATCCGCGCCCAGGTGGGGATGGCGCCGGCCAGCACCCGGAAGAACAGCCAGACGATGACCACCTGGGCGAGCGCGGACAGCAGACTCATCGGCCATGACCACGAGGGCAGCAGGGCGAGAGCGACGGTGACGTACAGCGTGCCGCGGAGCCAGGCGACCTGCCTGCCTCCGTCGACCGGGGTGCCGCGCAGGCGCCCGCGCAGCACCTGCCAGCAGGCCGCGCCCTGCACCGCGCCGATCAGGGCCAGCGCGAGCACGACCCACCACACGGCGGTGAGCCCGTGGGTCGCGGGCTCGCCCGTGACGACCCGCCACAGGGCGTCCTCCTCGCCGGTGACCAGCGCGATGACGGTGAGCACGGCGATGGCGACGAGGTAGAGCGCCGCGACTGACGCGGCGAGCGGGCCGAACCGATAGCGACGCACGAGCACTTCCTTGGGTGGACTCCGGGCCGTGCCGCTGATCATCGCGTACGCGGCCGACAGAAAATGCCGGGCGCGGGGAGGTGCCGGGAGAATGGCTGCTGGTCTCGCCGGGCCGATCTTCGCATATGCCCCGAAGGAGCAGCATGAGCGTCGTCGCGAACAAGCGCATTCTGGTGGTTCAGGCGGCTCCTGCCCTGCTGGCCCTCATTCTGGTGGTTCTGGCCCGCTGAATCCGGATCTCCGTGGAGATCAAATAGGGGTACTCTGCCGGACGTGCGGCGATTGATCAGGTCTCGGGGAGTATGGCTCGCGCTGGTGGCTGCCTTGGCGGCCGCGGTGACGATAGTGGTGTTCGTACGTTCCCGCCGGCCCCCGACGGATACGGTCCAGCCGAGCGAAACTCCGGCACCGGTGGAACAATGGCCGCCCGCGCCGATTCTCGGCACCCCCACCGCGGCGGATCTCAGCCGTTTCGCCGCCAGGCCGTCCGTTCTCGATCGTCCTGGATTCATCAAGTTCTTCGAGCCCGGTGAGCCGAGAAAGCCGCTGGAGGAGCCCGTCCGGCGCCGCCTGGTCCGCTGGGGGATGGCCGGGTTCGCGCTTTTCCTGCTCGTTGTCGGCACTCAGGTGCTGGAGAATATGGTCTTCGCCAAGGAAACGGAGACAGTGGTCCACGAGTTTTCCTTCACCGGTTATCCGGCCGACGTCCCGAATGGCGATAATCCTCCGCAGTCGGCCACGTACGAGAAACCGCCGAAGGCGGACGAGGACTGCGCCCCGCGCAGCGCCGAGCCGCGCGTGCGGAAGGTCAGCGCGAAGGTGACCCGGGCCGTCAACCGGCAATGGCGGCGGATCGAGACCTGGCTGAAGACCAACGCCCCCACGACTTATCGCACGCTCGGCGAACCGGGAGACGCCGAGGCCATCGCGGCGGCGGAGGCGCACATGGGCGTGCGGTTCCCCAATGATCTGCGGGCCTCACTGCTGCGGCACGACGGGTCTGTCTTTCCGGAGGATTCCTGGCCCTTCGGCTTCCTGGGCCATGCGAACCTGAACGTCCGGGAGATCCGTGACGAATGGTCATCGCTCTGCGCGGTCGACGGCGAGGACGAGGGGGAGGAGGGATTCTCCCTGCCCCGGCAGGAATGGTGGGACGGGAGAATGATTCCCTTCGCCGCCGACGGAAGCGGTGACAACCTGGTGATCGACTCCCTCATGCGGGACGTCGGGGAGACCGATCACGAGGGCACCATGAGTTTCTCGCCGGCAGAAGTCCCGATCCGCTCGTACTACGCCCTGCTGAAGCGCACCGCCGACGCCATGGAGAACGGCGGATCCATCGGCTCCTGGAAACCCCGGGCGGTCGGCGGCGAGCTCGCATGGGACGCCGCCGAGACGCCCCCCAGCCGGTGAGCGGTGCCATGACGCAGCCCTGGCCAGGTGCCGTCCCGTGTGCCACCATCCGCAGATGATCGAGTCACCGCGCGGCAGGCCCGGCCGGCAGATCGTCGCGGCCGGAGCCGTCGGGATCATCCTTCCGGTCGGTCTCGTGGCGTGGGCCCAGGTGATGGCCGAACTGTTCCCTGACTCCTGCGGGCACTACACGGGGTGTCTCTACCTTTTCGTGCAGGCGTGGCAGGTCGGGCGCTGGGTCGCGATCGTGCTCGCCTGGCCGTTGCTGTACCTCCTCCGGGTGCGCCCGGCCTGGCCGGTGGCGGTCCTGGCCGCCGCCTTGCTGGTGGCGATCTGGCTGCTCGCCGAAGCGGTGGCCCTCGTATCGCCGCAGATGTTCTTCACCCTCATCCTGCTGAGCAGCGTCATCGCCTATCCGGCCGCGGCCCGTCTGGTCGGACCGGGTAGGACATGGCTCTCCTCCGCCTGACGGGTGCAGGCCGGGATCACGGGCCAGGACGAACTTTTCCGTAAGTTGTCATGAAATCTGGCTATCTCTGTGATTTGGAGCAAGATTCGGCGTCTGGAACACCACCTGGACCAGGTGCTTTCCGCGGACACCGCCGGCCTCCAGCGCGCGGTGCGCCCCCGCGATGTCGGCGAGGGGGCGCACCGTGTCCACCACCGGGCGCACCGCCCCGCTCGCCACCAGCTCGGCCAGGTCGGCGAAGAGCCGGTGGGTGGGGTTGCCGCTGAAGAACCGCACGCGACGGGAGCCGTACACCGTGGAGGCCAGGATGTAGGCGATCGACGAGGCCATGGCGCGGCTGTCGAAGGTGATCGACACCATCCGCCCGCCCGGTGCCAGCAGGCGGCGGTAGGCGCTCGGGTCGGTGCCGGCGCTGTCGAAGATGACATCGAAGAGACCCAGGTCGGCAGGGCCGGTGACGGCGTAGTCCAGGGCCTCGTCGGCGCCGAGGTCGCGTACCAGATCGAGGTTCTTGGCCCCGGCGAGTGCGGTGACGTGCGCGCCCCAGGCCCGGCCGAGCTGGACGGCGACGTGGCCGATGCCGCCGCTCGCGCCCCGGACGAGCAGCCGCTCGCCCGCCTTGAGGCGGGCCTGGTCGCGCAGCGCGGTGATCGCGGTCGTGCCGGCGGGCAGCGCGGCGGCCTCCACCAGGTCGAGGCCGGCCGGGACGAGGGAGAGCTGCCGGGCGCGGACCGCGACGAACTCGGCGGCACTGCCGAACCTCCCGCGCGGCAGCGCTCCCCACACGCGGTCGCCCACCTGCAGCCCGGGATGCGGGGAACCGAGGGCGGTGACCTCGCCGGCGAAGTCGATGCCCATCCGCTGCGGGAACTTCCGGCCCGTCACCAGCTTCAGCTTGCCGGCCCGGCCCGCGGTCTCGCCGCCGTTGACGCTGGTGCCATGGACCCGCACCAGCACCTCGCCCGGCCCGGCGACCGGCTTCGGCACCGTGCCCACGTAGAGCACCTCAGGGGGCCCGTATTCGTCGAACATCGCCGCACGCATCTCGCTCATCGTCATCCCGTCCGCAGAGGCATATCAGGCGTATCCCGAGGTCACGGGCGCCATGACAGCCAAGCTAACCGACGAAACGGACGATGTGCTCCACTTGCCTCGATGTGAGAAATACTGCCTGCGCGCGCTCTCGGATAGGGCCTGCTCCGATACTCGTTGGCGCATATCGGAAGGCGGGCGTAGCTTTCGTGAGATGGGAACCCTTGAGATCGCCTGCGATGAGTCCGGCTCCGAGGGGGAGAAGCTCATCGGGGGCAACACCGAGGTCTTCGCGCACGCCGGTGTGCTGCTGACCGAGGAAGCGGCGGCCGAGTGCATCCGGGAGACGCGCGAGCGGATCAGATCCCCGGCCACGGAGTACAAAGCCAACCATCTCCTGCGCAGCAAGCACCGCGCGGTCCTGGTGTGGCTGCTCTCGCCGACCGGGCCGATCTACGGGCGGGCCCGCGTCTACCTCGCCGACAAGGCGTTCTTCGCCGTACTCAAGATCTTCGAGATCGCGTACGACGGTCCGCGCGGCGAGGCGCTGGCCGTGGAGCTCTACCGTGCCGGACCCGGGGCGTTCGGGCGGGAGCGGTGGACGGCGTTCCTGGAGACGTTCAACGAGGTGATGCGGGGCAGGGCGGAGGCCGAGGCGTTCGACCTCGTCGTGGCGGACCTGGCCGGGGTGGGGGGACGCGCGGGGGAGATCGTCGGGTCGCTGGGCGGGCTGCCGGCGCGGCGGGGGTCGATTCCGGTGCTCGATCCGCTGATTCCGGCCATCGTTCAGGCCGTGTCGTACTGGGGGCAGGGGACGAGAGCCGTTTCGATCATGCATGACCAGCACAACGGGCTGACCGAGGAGCGGATCGCGCACATCCAGCAGGTGGCGCCGCTGGCCGGGTTGCGGCTGGCGGACTCGTTCTACGAGCCGCGGGTCCAGGTGGCCGACTTCCTGGCGGGGGTGGCGCGGAAGATCGCGGAGGAGGAGCTCAACGGCCGGGGAGACCGGCACCTGGTCGAGCTGCTGCGGCCGTACGTGGATCCCGCGTCGGTATGGGGGGACGAGCGGAGCTGGACGTCGCTCGGA
Organism: Nonomuraea glycinis; assembly: GCF_035920485.1. Taxonomy (GTDB): domain Bacteria; phylum Actinomycetota; class Actinomycetes; order Streptosporangiales; family Streptosporangiaceae; genus Nonomuraea; species Nonomuraea glycinis. The sequence continues at coordinate 1,404,585 of NZ_CP109166.1, read as the reverse complement.
CCGCACCTGACTCCGTCTTCTAGGTAGTGCTACTATCCAATTGATGGATAGCAACACTATCTAGAGGAGAAGGTCATGTTCGTCGTCATCGGCGTCCTCGCGGTCAGCCTGCTGGTCTTGAGGCTCCTGGGAATGCTCGGGGTCCGCCGGTTCGCCACCTGGCGGGTCAGCGCCGCGCACGCGCTGGCCGCCATGCTCGTGGTCACCGCCAGTGCGCACTTCGTCCCCGCCGGCGTCACCTTCATGCCCAACCATGGCGACATGGTGAACATGGTGCCGCCGTTCGTCCCGTTCCCCAGCCTCATGGTGTACGCGAGCGGCGTGCTGGAGCTGCTGGGCGCCGCCGGGCTCGTCCTGGCCGGCACCCGGCGGGCCGCCGGGATCAGCCTGGCCGTGCTCTTCGTGCTGCTGCTCCCGGCCAACATCTACGCCGCACTCTCCGACGCCTCGTTCAACGGCGGGACCGCCACGCCGCTGTGGCTCCGGATCCCCGAGCAGGTGCTCTACATCGCCATCGCCCTGTGGGCCGCGCGCGTCGTCAGCCCGGCGCCGGCCGCCAGAGATCACGTCCGGGTGTGAGCCGATCAGGTGGAGTTGACGTACTTCCTGGGCCGGAGCGCGTGCGCGCGCAGTGCGGCCAGGGCCGCGAACTGGCCGGGGCGCGTCAGCCGGATGGCCAGCTCGTCGCAGAAGGCGAGCTCAAGGGCGGTGAGCTGGCCGATCAGCGCCGTGATCGAGGCGGAGACGTCCTCCAGGCCCGTCGCCGGATGCCAGCCCTCGCCGCCGACCACCTCCGCGACGCGCTCACGCAACTGGGCCGGTGACATCAGCACGCCGTCGGCGAGCAGCATGAGCGCGGCCTCGCGGGCCGACACCTCGAACTCGTGCTCCCCCCTGGCCAGCAGCAGCCGGGTGACCGACTCCCACATGGCCTCGGGTGAGCCGAGCAGGAACCGGCCGCGGTCGGTGAGGGCCAGCCGGGCGCCGTCGCGGCTGAGCGCGCCGAGCTCCCGCTCGGCCAGCTCGCGCAGCCGGAGCGCTTCCGGTGACGGGGCCAGCCGCAAGGGCAGGCTGCCTTCGGCCTGGGAGAGCAGTCCGTGCAGGGCGGGCAGGGGCTGCGGGGTGACGGGGGCGTAGAGCCGCACCTCGAAGGGCTGGGCGAGCTCGCGCCTGGCCGGGCCGCGGCCGAGCACCCAGCGGTTGAGCCGCTCGCCGTGCACGCGGTGCAGCCAGCTGTCGCCGCCGAGGTCGGCGCGGGGCTCAGTGAGCCAGCGCTGGGTCAGCGCGACCCGGTCGACGGTCTCGCCGGCGATGATGGCCAGCTCCAGCGCCGCCGAGCAGGCCACGTGCGCGCCGAGCTCCTCGGGGCCCATGATCATGCTCCACTGCAGCTCGGGCACGTCCGGCGGGAGGACGCCCGTGGCCTGGAGCGCCTCCTGGTAGGCGGCGGTGCCCGCCTCCTCGCCGTCCTGGGCGTAGGCGTGCAGGATCCGGATCGTCTGCGGCGAGGTGCAGAGCGCGGCGTAGCGTTCGAGGCCGCCGAGCTCCAGCAGGCGGCCGAGGGAGTGGGCCAGTCGCTCGTGGTCGCCGCCGACCTTGAGCGGCAGCGTGTACCAGAGGAACTCGCAGACATCGAGCTGGGTCACCGTTTCCAGCGGCTCGCCGCCGGTCAGCCATTCGACAGCGGTCCTTGCGTCGTCGGCGAGGTCCGGTGCGGACCGCTCCAACTCGGCGAGAAGCGCGGTGACGTCTGGTGCACTCATGCCACGAAGTTTGCCGTATGGACCCCAGGCCTGACGATTACCGAATCCGGTGCGTATTGGGTCTTGCACAGTGACTACCCTACGAAACCACTATTTGGCGGATGGTGATCGGGGTCAGATCCATAGGTTGTTGAACAGCATCCTGGCCTTCCACTCGGCGTAGGGAATCAGTTCGGCTGACAGTACAGGATGCAGCCACCAGAAGTTGATCAATGCCAGCAGGGCGAAGGCGCCGACGACGGCGGCCCCGAAGGTGCGCCGGGCCGGCAGCCGGCCGCCGGCGGTCTTTACCGCCGGGCCGATCAGCCATCCGGCGCACAGCGTGATGGCCAGCACCATGAACGGCACCATGGGGATCGCGTAGAACAGGAACATGGTGCGGTTGGAGGCGATGGCGAAGTAGAACCAGGGCAGCCAGCCCACGGCGTAGGACAGCAGCACCGCGCCGGCCCGCCAGTCGCGGGTGGCGATGTACCAGACGATGAGCGCCAGCAGCGCGGCCAGCGCGGCGAACCAGATCACCGGCGTGCCGACGCCGAGCACGGCCTCGGAGCAGTCGGCGCCCCCGGCGCAGGCGCCCTGCTTGCCCTCGTAGTGGAAGGCGACCGGGCGCAGCAGCAGCGGCCAGGACCACGGCTCGGACATGTAGGGGTGCGAGGTCTCCAGGCCGTTGTGGAAGGTGAAGACCTGCCATTGGTACTGCACCCAGGAGCGGGCCGAGTCGAGCACGAAGTAGAAGGGGCCCGAGGAGGTGGCCTGGTCCCAGTTGCGGCCGTAGCCGAGCGAGGTGGCGAACCAGCCGGTCCAGGTGGCCATGTAGGTGACGAACGGGGCGACGGCGAAGGCGAGCAGCCCGTTGGGCACGTCCTTCGACATGGCCCCCAGGTAGGGGTGCCGCACGCCGGCGGCCCGGCGGGCGCCGAAGTCCCACAGCAGGGACAGAAGGGCGAAGGCGACCGCGAACGCCAGGCCGGACCACTTGACCCCCATCGCCGCGCCGAGGCAGACGCCGGCCGCGATCCGCCACGGCCGCGCCCCCAGCGACGGCCCCTGCGCCGACAACGGCGAGGTCTCATACCAGTCGACCAGCCGCTCCCTGGCCCGATCCCGATCGACCACCAGACACGCGAACGCCGCCAGCACCCAGAACATCAAGAAAATGTCCAGCAACGCCGTCCGCGACAACACGAAATGCAGCCCGTCCAACGCCAGCAGCAACCCCGCGAAACACCCCAGCAACGTCGACCGCGTCATCCGCCGCGCCACCCGCGCCAGAATCAGGATCGACAACGTCCCCACCACCGCCGCCGCGAACCGCCACCCGAACGGCGTCATCCCGAACAACCACTCACCCACCCCGATCATCCACTTACCCAACGGCGGATGGACGACGTAGGCGGTGCACTCGCCGGCGTTCGCGGGGGTGCACTGCTGCCAGATGTCGGTGTTGCCGGCCAGGATCGCCTTGTCGGCGTCCTTGATCGGGGTGCGCTCGACGAGCCAGGTGATCAGCGAGAAGCCGTCCTTGGCGTAGTAGGTCTCGTCGAAGACCACGGCCTTGGGGTGCCCGAGGCCGATGAAGCGGATGATTCCGCCGAAAATGGTCACGACCAGCGGGGCGAGCCAGCCCCACAGCCTGCTCCCGCGCATCGGCGGGACCATCCGGTCGCGCACCGAGGGCATGCGCGGACCGCTCAGGTCGGACTTCGGCCCACCAGAGGTCTGGTACGGGAAATCGGTCACCGCCATCCGGACATCGTACGGGGCTGAAGCCGGTGGTTACTCAGGAAACACGGGGTAAAGGGGATGGCCTGCCACAATGGCCGGGTGACGAACGACGGCAGGTTGGTGCTGGCAGGAGCCCCTATAGGCCAGGCGGGCGACGTCTCGCCGAGGCTGAGGGAGGTGCTGGCCAGCGCCGACGTGGTGGCCGCCGAGGACACCAGGAGGCTGCGCAGACTGGCCAACGAGCTCGGCGTGGAGCTCGGCGGGCGGGTCGTGTCCTACTACGACGCCAACGAGGCCGGCCGGGCCCTGGAGCTGGTCGAGGCGCTCAAGGAGGGGCGCACGGTGGTGGTGATCACGGACGCGGGAATGCCGGGCGTCTCCGACCCCGGCTACCGGCTGACCCACCTGGCCGTCGAGGCGGGCATCACGGTCACCGCGCTGCCGGGGCCGAGCGCCGTCACCACCGCGCTGGCCGTCTCCGGGCTGCCCAGCGACCGGTTCTGCTTCGAGGGCTTCCCGCCGCGCAAGGCCGGCGACCGGGCCCGCCGGCTGGCCGGTCTGGCGCAGGAGGAGCGCACGATGGTGTTCTTCGAGGCGCCGCACCGGCTGCACACCTGCCTGGAGGCGATGGCCGAGGCGTTCGGCGCCGATCGCCGGGCGGCCGTCTGCCGCGAGCTGACCAAGACGTACGAGGAGGTCAGGCGCGGCGGCCTCGGTGAGCTGGCCGGGTGGGCGGCCGAGGGCGTCAAGGGCGAGATCACCATCGTGGTCGCCGGTCATGTGGCCGGCGCGGGCGAGCTCGACGTGAGCGCGCTGGTGGCCGAGGTGGACCGCCGGGTGGCCGCGGGTGAGCCGGCCAAGACCGCCGTCGCGGACGTGGCCAAGGGCGCCGGGATGCCGAAACGTGAACTTTACGACGCAGTTCACAGAAGATCGGCAACGCCATAGGCTGCAAATCGTGAGGAACTGGGGGGTTTCACGGCAGAGCCTTGTCCCTGCGATGCAGGAAAGCGCGCTGTGGGGCTGGATCGGCCCGCTGGCCGTGGCCGTCTTCGGCGGAATCCTCCGGTTCGTCCGGCTCGCGGAGCCCAAGGCCGTCGTCTTCGACGAGACCTACTACGCCAAGGACGCCTACGCGCTGCTCAAGTACGGCGCGGAGCGGGCCATGCTCGGCGACGCCGAGAACCCGATCGCCGACAAACGCCTGATCACCGACAACCTGGACATCTTCAAGGATTGTCCGAGCGCCTCCGAGTGCGCCTCCTTCGTCGCTCATCCGCCGTTGGGTAAGTGGATGATCGGGGTGGGTGAGTGGTTGTTCGGGATGACGCCGTTCGGGTGGCGGTTCGCGGCGGCGGTGGTGGGGACGTTGTCGATCCTGATTCTGGCGCGGGTGGCGCGGCGGATGACGCGGTCGACGTTGCTGGGGTGTTTCGCGGGGTTGCTGCTGGCGTTGGACGGGCTGCATTTCGTGTTGTCGCGGACGGCGTTGCTGGACATTTTCTTGATGTTCTGGGTGCTGGCGGCGTTCGCGTGTCTGGTGGTCGATCGGGATCGGGCCAGGGAGCGGCTGGTCGACTGGTATGAGACCTCGCCGTTGTCGGCGCAGGGGCCGTCGCTGGGGGCGCGGCCGTGGCGGATCGCGGCCGGCGTCTGCCTCGGCGCCGCCTGCGCGGTGAAATGGTCGGGGGTCTTCTTCCTGATCGCCTTCGCGGTCATGAGCCTGATGTGGGACATGGGCGCCAGGCGCGCCATCGGCCTGCGCGAGCCCTACAAGGCGACGTTCGCGCGCGACGTGCCCTCCTTGCTGGCCGCGGTCACCGCCGTGCCCGCCGTCGCCTACGTGCTGACCTGGACCGGCTGGTTCGCCACCGCCAACGGCTGGGGGCGCAACTGGGAGCAGGCCACCTCCTCGGGGCCGGCCTTCTTCGTCATCGACTCCGTGCGCTCGTGGCTGCAGTATCACTTCGAGGTGCTGGGCTTCCACAGCGGACTGGACGACTACCACGCGAACATGTCCGAGCCGTGGACCTGGCCGGTCCTGTTCCGGCCGGTGTCCTTCCACTACCCGGCCGAGCTCCCGCCCTCCGCGTGCGGAGCCGACAGCTGCTCACAGGCCGTGCTGGGGGTCGGCACCCCCGCGCTCTGGTACGGCGCCGTCCTGGCCCTGCTCGGCCTCGTCGTCCGGTACGTCGCGAGCCGTGACTGGCGGGCGGGGGCCGTGCTGCTCACCTACGGCGCGGGCTGGCTGCCCTGGGTCTATTACGCGACCGCGCAGAACCGGACGATGTACCTGTTCTACATGATCCCGCTGGTGCCGTTCATGGTGCTGGCCCTCACCCTGGGCGCCGGGCTGGCGCTGGGCCGGGCCGACGCCGCGCCGGCCAGGCGGGCGGCCGGGGCCGCCGTCGTGGGGGCGTTCGCGCTGATCGTGCTGATCAATTTCTGGTGGCTGTATCCGGTTCTGTCGGCAGAGACGATCCCTTATCAGGAGTGGTGGGCACGGATGCTGATGGACTCCTGGGTAGCGCCCGCCCCCAAGTGACGCCCCCGCGCAACGTGATCGCGGCCGCGATGCAGGCCAGCGGCACGGCCGGTAGCACATAGCGGTAGTCGAACTCGGCCGTCGCGGCCGGCGCGAGCACCAGCCCGAACGCGCCCAGCCACGGCAGCAGCACCGGGCCGCCGAACGAACGCCAGCGCACCACGACCCCGTACGCCCCGACCAGCATGATCCCGCCCAGCATGATGCCGCGCAGGTAGAACACCTTCTGGTAGCCGGACATGATGTCCGCCCACGGCGAGACGATCCTGGTCTCCGGCGGGCCCGCCTCGTAGGCGTACGCGTCGGTGTCGGTTCTGCCCTGGTAGGAGGGCCAGTTGGGCAGCCGCTTGGGATTTCCGGTGCTGTCCAGCTCGTAGTAGGGCTTGAACTCGTACATGTTGTACGTCGCCGCGTCGGGGAAGCGCGGCCGGCCCCAGTGGAAGGCGCGCAGGAAGTCGCGGGCCACGACCCGCAGATAGTCGCCGGGCTGCGACAGGATCGCGCGGGTGGCGAACGCGCTGGCCGCCTCGTTGGTGATGTCGGTGAACTTCTTGCCGCTGCCCCACCGGTGCAGCACCTCGCCGGTGCCCTGGCCGTCGCCGCTGCCCTGGCCCCACAGATACCACTGGGCGTAGTCCTTGCGCTGGTGCACCGGGTCGTTGATGCACAGCAGGACCAACTCGACCTCTTTGTACTTGTCGATGTCCATCTTGTCGCAGTCGGCGAAGATGGCCGTGCGCATGTAGAGGATGAGCCCGTCGCTGTTGGTCATCGCGAACTTGCCGAAGCTCGCCGCGAACCAGCTCATGTAGGCCACCACCGGGATCGCGCACGCGGTCACCACGGCGACCACCGGCTTCCACCCGGTCCGCTTGATGAGCAGGTAGACCACCACGAGCGCGAGGATCGGCAGGCCGATCGAGCGGGTGAGCCAGGTGAGCGCCAGCAGCAGCCCGACCACCACGCCGACCCGCCACGACATCCGCCGGTGCCACAGCACCAGCGTGATCACGCCCACGACCAGCAGCGTGAACATGGCGTCGGACATGATCAGCTGCTCGAGCTGGATCTGGTAGGCGTCGAACAGCACCGGGGCGGCGGCCAGCGTGGCGCCCCACTTCGGCAGCCCGAACTTGCGGCGCAGCAGCGCGTAGATCAGCGCCGCTGTGGCCAGCCCCATCAAATGCTGCGTCAATGTGACCAGAGTGAGACTGTGGAACGGCTTGAGCAGCAGCAGCCAGAACCCGTAACCGTCCGGCCTGATGGGGTGTGGCCTGGGATGCAACGCCACCGAGACGTACTCGTAGGAGTCGTTGAACCACATCGCCGGGCCGTACCCGAGCATGGTGATGAGCCGCAGCAGTCCGCCCAGGGCGAAGGCTACGGCGAACACTCGATGACGGCGCAGGAAAGACCGCGCGCGAGCCATCCGGCCAGGGGCGGAGTGGTCCACATGGGTAATCTCCGCGACGCTCACCATGCTGTAAAGAATGCCAGTCGTTTCCTGGACTTGCCCCGACCATTCCTGGGCACAGGGCATGATGGTGTGCCGGAAGTGCAGTGAAATGAAGGGTTGAGACGTGGAACTGACGGTGGTCATGCCCTGCCTCAACGAGGCGGAGACCGTGGAAGTCTGTGTGCGCAAGGCACTTGCGTGCATGGCCGAGCACGGCATCGAGGGCGAGGTCCTGATCGCCGACAACGGCAGCACGGACGGCTCTCAGCAGCTCGCCCGTGAGGCCGGGGCCCGTGTGGTCCACGTCGACGAGAAGGGCTACGGCAATGCGCTGATGGGTGGCATCCGGGCCGCTCGCGGCACCTACGTCATCATGGGCGACGCCGACGACTCCTACGATTTCACCTCGTTGATGCCTTTCGTGGAGCAGCTCCGTGACGGAGCCGACCTGGTGATGGGCAACCGGTTCAAGGGCGGCATCGCGCCCGGCGCCATGCCCCCGCTGCACCGCTACCTCGGCAACCCGGTGCTGTCGTTCGTCGGCCGGCTGTTCTTCCCGTCGGCCATCGGCGACTTCCACTGCGGGCTGCGCGGTTTCCGCCGCGACTCGATCCTCAAGCTGCACCTGCAGACGGGCGGCATGGAGTTCGCGAGCGAGATGGTGGTCCGCTCCACGCTGTCCGGCCTGGACGTGCGTGAGGTGCCGACCACGCTGTCGCCCGACGGCCGCTCCCGCCCGCCGCACCTGCGCTCCTGGCGCGACGGCTGGCGGCACCTGCGCTTCCTGCTGCTCTACAGCCCCAAGTGGCTGTTCTTCATCCCGGGCGTCCTGCTGATGGTGGTGGGCCTGGTCGCGGGCACCGCGCTGACGTTCGGCCCGGTCGAGATCGGCGAGCTGGCCTTCGACGTCGACACCCTGGTCGGCGCGTCGGCCGCGGTGGTGATCGGCTTCCAGGCGGCCCTGTTCGCGCTGTTCACGAAGGTGTACGCGGCCGAGGAGGGCTTCCTGCCCGAGTCGCCACGGGTGCGCAAGCTCATCGACATCGTCTCCCTGGAGAAGGGCCTGGTGGTGGGCGGCCTGCTGGCGCTGGCCGGCCTGGTCGGCCTGGTGATGTCGCTCGTGCACTGGCAGGTCCGCAGCTTCGGCGCGCTGGACCCGCGTGAGTCGCTGCGCCTGGTCGTGCCGTCGGCGACGGCGCTCATCATGAGCTTCCAGACGATCTTCGCGTCGCTGTTCATCAGCATCCTGGGCATCCGGCGCACCCGCGAGTCCTCCATCGACGTGGCGGCCGAGGCCGCCGAGGAGGCCGCCGAGGCCATCTCCCGCGAAGGAAACTCGGCGAAGTCGCGTTAGCGGTCGCGTTCGAGACGTGGGGCCGTGACCCGTAGGCTTGGACTCATGTCCCAGCACATTCTGACCGCCGTCGCGTGGCCTTACGCCAACGGCCCCCGCCACATCGGGCACGTCTCCGGGTTCGGCGTGCCTTCTGACATCTTCAGCCGCTACCAGCGGATGGCGGGTAACAAGGTGCTGATGGTCTCGGGCACCGACGAGCACGGCACACCCATCCAGGTGCAGGCCGACAAGGAAGGCGTCACCGCCAAGGAGTTGGCCGACCGCTACAACCGGGTGATCGCCGAGGATCTCACCGGGCTGGGGCTGTCCTACGACCTGTTCACCCGTACCACCACGAAGAACCACTACGCGATCGCGCAGGAGATCTTCAAGGGTCTCTACGACAACGGCTACATCTTTCCCAAGATCACCATGGGTGCCATCTCCCCGTCCAACGGGCGGACCCTGCCGGACCGCTACATCGAGGGCACCTGCCCCATCTGCGGCTACGACGGGGCACGCGGCGACCAGTGCGACAACTGCGGCAACCAGCTCGACCCGATCCAGCTGATCAACCCGGTGAGCCGGGTCAACGGCGAGACGCCGATCTTCGTGGAGACCGAGCACTTCATGCTCGATCTGCCCGCCTTCGCCGAGGTGCTGGGCACCTACCTGCAGGCCAAGCAGGGCGAGTGGCGGCCCAACGTGCTCAAGTTCGCCCTCAACCTGCTGGGCGACCTGCAGCCGCGGGCGATCAGCCGCGACCTCGACTGGGGCGTGCCGATCCCGCTCGACGGCTGGCGCGACCAGTCCAACAAGCGGCTGTACGTATGGTTCGACGCCGTCGTGGGCTACCTGTCGGCCTCCATCGAGTGGGCCAGGCGCTCCGGCGACCCCGAGGCCTGGCGCCAGTGGTGGCAGAACCCTGACGCCCGCGGCTACTACTTCATGGGCAAGGACAACATCGTCTTCCACGCCGAGATCTGGCCGGCGATGCTGTCCGGCTACAACGGCGTGGGCGCCAGGGACGGCTCGCCTGGCTCCCTGGGCGCGCTCGACCTGCCGTCCGAGGTGGTCTCCAGCGAGTTCCTGACGATGGAGGGCAAGAAGTTCTCCTCCTCCCGCCAGGTCGTCATCTACGTGCGCGACTTCCTGGCCCGCTACGACGCCGACGCGCTGCGCTACTACATCGCCGTGGCCGGGCCGGAGAACCAGGACACCGACTTCACCTGGCAGGAGTTCGTCAACCGCAACAACGGCGAGCTCGTCGCCGCCTGGGGCAACCTGGTCAACCGGTCGGTCTCCATGGCGGCCAAGAACTTCGGCTCGATCCCCGAGGCGGGCGAGCTCTCCGACGCCGACCGGGCGCTGCTGGAGCGCTCGCGCAACGCCTTCGGCCCGGTCGGCGCGGAGCTGCGCCGCTCGCGGTTCAAGAACGCCATCACCGAGGCGCTCGACGTGGTTCGTGAGGCCAACAAATATCTGGCCGAGCAGGAGCCGTGGAAGCTCAAGGACGACACCGCCCGGCAGAAGTCCATCCTGCACGTCGCGCTCCAGGTGGTGGACGACGCCAAGACCATGCTGACGCCGTTCCTGCCGGGCTCGTCCAACAAGGTGCACGCCATGCTGGGCGGCGAGGGCGTCTGGTCCGGCATGCCGGAGATCCGCGAGGTGGACGAGGACGGCGGCGAGCCTTACCCCGTGATCACCGGCGACTACACCGGGGCGGCCCGCTGGGAGCACCAGCCGATCAAGCCGGGCACCCCGCTCGCGCCGCCGGTGCCGCTGTTCAAGAAGCTCGACCCGAAGGTCGTGGACGAGGAGCTGGCCCGGCTGGCCGACTGAGTCCGTGGCCGGGGGCACCCGCGCGCGCCGGGCGCGGGTGCCGCAGGTTACGTTGGGGTGCGTGAGCAAGATTCCCGTCGCGCCCGAGCCGCTGTCCGCGCCGGTGTTCGACAGTCACTGTCATCTCGACGTCATGGTGGGCGACCGGCAGGCGTCCGCCGGCGATCCGGTGGCCCAGGCCGCCCAGGCGGCCTCGGCCAGCGTGCGGAGCATCCTGGACGACGCGCGGGCCGTCGGGGTGACGGGCCTGGTGACGATCGGCTACGACCTGCCGTCCTCGCGCTGGAACGCCGACGTGGCGGCCGGGCACGAGAACGTGCACGCCGGGGTGGCCATCCATCCGAACGAGTCGCACGCCGCCGCACCGGAGGCGCTGGCCGAGATCGAGGCGCTGGCCGGGCGGCCCGAGGTGCGGGCGGTGGGGGAGACCGGGCTGGACTACTTCCGGGACTGGGCGACCAAGGACGAGCAGCACGAGAGCTTCCGGGCGCACATCGAGATCGCCAAGCGCACCGGTAAGGCGCTGGTCATTCACGACCGGGACGCGCATGACGACGTGCTGAAGGTGCTCGTGACCCAGGGGGCGCCGCCGGTGGTGGTGTTCCACAGCTTCTCCGGCGACGCCGAGATGGCCAAAAAGTGTGCGGAAGCCGGATATTTCATGTCATTTTCCGGGCCGGTGACGTACAAGAATGCCGGTTATCTGCGTGAGGCCGCTCGGGTCGCGCCCGTGGAGCTGATGCTGGTCGAGACGGACGCCCCCTACCTGCCGCCGGTGCCGCACCGCGGCAAGCCCAACGCGCCCTACCTCATCCCGCTCACCCTGCGCTGCCTGGCCGAGGTCAAGAATGTTCAACCGGACGAGCTGTGCGAGGCCATCAGCGCCAACGGAATCACGGTCTTCGGCGACTGGTGACCATCATTCGGTGAAGTGACGCGGGTGGCCGCACGGCCGTCACTAGCGTCGGGCGCCTCAGGTATTCGGGAGGTCGCCCGTGCGAGGAAGAAGGCGTGCGCCGCGTCCCACGATCCCCTGGCGTTCGCCGTGGACGCCGGTGGTCTGTGTCGCGGGCCTGCTGTCCGTGACCGCATTCGCGGTCATCGGCAGCCTGGCCAAGGACGTGGTGCTGGTGGTCGACGGCAAGCCGCAGGTGATCCGCAGCTTCGCCGCGTCCGTCAGTGAGCTGCTCGGCGACCAGGGTGTGCCGGTCGGCGACCGCGATCTCGTACGGCCCGCCGCGCAGGCGCGGATCGTCGACGGCGCCCGCATCGAGGTGCGCCACGCCCGTCCCATCCAGCTGACCGTCGACGGCCGCACCACGAACCGGCTGGTCACCGCCACCACCGTGCGCGACGCGCTGGCCGAGCTCGACCTCGCCCGGGCCGGCAAGCTGTCCGCGCCGGGACACCGGCACGTGCCGCTGTCGGGCATGGCGCTCACCGTCTACACCAGACGCACCGTGTACGTCTTCGCCAACGGCACCCGGCACCGGACCACCACGACCGCCCGCACGGTGCGCCAGGTGCTCAAGCGGAGCGGCCTCCCCCTCCCGCCCGGCTACCAGGTACGGCCCGAGCCGGACGCCTTCCCCGCCGAGGGCACCCTCATCACCGTGCTGCCGCCGCGCACCGAGCCGATCGAGGCGGCCGTCCTGCAGCTGAACTGGACGGCGCTGGCCCAGTGCGAGTCCGGCGGCGACCCGCTGGCCTACAACCCGAGCGGCCCCTACTACGGCCTCTACCAGTTCAGCCTGCCGATGTGGCAGCTCGTGGGCGGCACCGGCATGCCCCAGTCCTGGCCGGTGGAGGAGCAGACCTACCGGGCGCAGCTCCTCTACCAGCGGGTCGACGGCCGGTGGAAGGGCCAGTGGCCCAACTGCGGCGCGCACTTGTTCGGCTCGCCAACCGGCCCGTGAGCGGGTCGGCTGGGGCTCGTCAACCGGCCCGTGAGCGGCCCGACCGCAGCGCGTGTCTGTTCGGCTCGTGAGCGGCCCGACGGCGGCTCGTCAACCGGCCAGTGACACGCCGAAGTCGGCCCCCTTCTGCGGCTGCACCACCGCCAGCTCGTCGGAGTTACGCGCCGCCACCGACACCTTGCCGTACGGGAGCGCGTCCGGCTGGCCCATGACCAGCTTGTTGCCGCTGAAGGCCAGCGCATAGCCGAACAGCCCGACGGCGGGCGCGAACCGCCTGACGTCCTTGCCGTCCCGGGCCGTGACGATCCGGACGCTGCCGCCGTAGGGGGCGCCGATGGCCAGCCTGCCGTCCGCCGAGGCCGCCAGCGAGAAGCCGAACGCCTCCGTGCCCGACTGCCGCACCCGCCTGGCCGGCTCCAGTTCGTCGTCGTAGATCTGGACATAACCCGGGCCCGGAACGCCCACCGCGAGGCCCACGCCGTCCACCCAGGCCACCGCGTAGCCGTACTTGTCGTCGGAGGCGGCGGTCGGCGAGTCCAGTTTGACGGTCGCCAGTTCGCCCGCCAGCACGTCCTCGATGACCACTACCGAGCCGGCGTCCACCTTGCCGGCGTCCACCTGCTGGCCGACGCCGTCGTCGTTCTCGTACGGCACGCCGACGACCAGGCCGTTGCCCGGTCCCATGGCCAGCGACCAGCCGAACTGGTCGCCCACCTCGCTGTTGCCCCGCACGTCCGTGGACTGCTGGCTGATCCTCCTCAGCTCGCCCGTGCCCTTGCGCACATAGATCGCGCCCGCGTCGGCGACATCCCCGTCATCCTCGTACGGCGCGCCGATCGCCACCAGGTCCCCCCGCGCGGCCAGCGACCAGCCCAGCCGCGCGCCGCGCTGAGCGTCGGGCGCGACGATCCGCTGCGGCGCCGCCGCGCCGCCGCCATAGATCACGTACGCCGCCCCGGCGTCCTTGCGCCCGTCCACATCGGTGTACGGGGCGCCCACGACCAGGTCGGCGCAGGCGTCGGCGTCGACCTTCGCCAGCCGTACCGACCAGCCGAAACCGTCGCCCTCGGCGAGGTCGGGCACGGTCACCGGGACCACCTTCCCGCCGGACAGCACATGCACGGCACCCCGCTGACCCTCCGCGAACGGGTCGCCCACGGCCACGTCGTCCACGCCATCGCCGTCGAAGTCACTCGCTCCGGCGCAGGCCGCGGCGGTGGCGGTGGCGGCCGACGGGGCGAGCCAGGCGGCGGCGCCGAGTAACAGCACCGACAGCGTCGCACGTACCTTCACAGCTTGACCTCGATCTGCTTGCCGTCCTTCAGCATGGTCGCCGACAGCTCCACGGGCCGGCGGTAGAGCGGCACGTCGAACACGAACACCCCGTCGATCCGGTCGCCCGGCGCGATCGCGGCGACCGGCGGCGGGCCGTCGAGCGGGTCGTGCCGGGCGCCCCGGTCGTCGCGCATGCTGACGACGGGGTCGCCGATCTCCCTGAGCTTGCCGCCCGGGTTGACCATGGTCCAGCGCACGACGCAGAGCTGGCCCTGGGTCTGGGTCTTGTCCTGAAACTCCTTGAGCCCGCACTCGGGGGCGCTCGACACGATCACCATCGGGTCGTCGAAGACCTCGCCGAGCGCGAATCGGCGGCCGACGTCGTTCGGCCGGTCGGCCGCGGCCTGGGAGGCGGTCGCGGTGACGCCGGAACCGGCGTTGTTGCGGCTGGACGTCACGATCAGGACCGCTCCCGTCACGGTGATGGCCAGCAGCGCCGCCGCGGCCGCGATCAGCCAGCGGGTGCCGCGCGGCCGCTGGCCGGTGGGACCGGTGGCGTCGTCGGGCGGGGGGATCGTGGGCGTGGGCCGCACCTCCGGCGGGGCGGTGCTCGCCTGCCAGCTCGCCAGCTCCTCGCGGGCCGCCGCCTCCTCCCGCCGGGCCAGCTCCGCCGCCGACACCTGCGGCTCCTGGGGCGGCTCCGGCGGCTGCTTCTTCTGCTTCCTGGGCTGCTTCTTGGGCTGCTCCTGAGTCTGCTCAAGGCTCTGCACGGAGCTTTGCGCAGGGCTCTGCTCAAGGCTCCGCACGGAGCTCTGCGCAGGACTCTGCTCAGGGCCCTGCGCGGACCTATGCACAGGACTCCGCTCAAGGCTCTGCGCCGAGCCCTGCGCGGAGATCTCGGCGGCCGGCTGCTCGATCCGGGTGGCGTCGCGGGGTGGTGGTGTCGCGAACGTGGCCGTGATGTCCGGCTTGTCGACGACGTTCTGCGGCGGCTCCCAGTCGGTGAGCAGTTCGTCGGCCACCAGGGTCGGTGGATTGTCCGTCACGGGCGCCGGCTTGGCGCCGCCGCCGACCAGCGCGAGCAGCAACTCCTGGGCCGTGGGCCGCTCGCTCGGCTCCATCGCGGTCGCGCGACGTACCAGCTCGTCGAGCGGCGCGGGCAGCGAGCCGAGGTCCGGCGGCGTGTGCAGGACCCGGGTGGCCAGCGTGATGGGGTCGCCACGACCGAAAGGGTGCCGGCCGTTGCCCGCGTAGGCGATCAGGCAGCCCCAGGCGAAGATGTCGACCGCCGGGGTGACCATCTCGCCGCGTACCTGCTCGGGGGCCCACCAGCCGGGGCTGCCCAGCAGCTCGCCCGAGAGGGTGAACCCCGTCTCCCGGTCGAGCGCCCTGGCGATGCCGAAGTCGATCACGCGCGGGCCCGACAACGACAGGATGACGTTGGCCGGCTTAAGGTCGCGGTGCACCAGCTCGGCGACGTGGATCGCGGCCAGCGCCGCCGCCACGCCCAACGCCACGCCGTGCAGCGGTCCCGGATCAAGCTGCCCATATTTCGTGATCTGGTCCGACATCGGGGTGCCGGCGATGTACTCGGTGACCATGTACGGCCGGCCGTCGCCGGTGTTGCCGTTGTCCAGCACCTGCGCCGTACAGAACGACGCCACGCGGCGCGCGTTCTCCACCTCGGCGTGAAATCTGACCGCGAACCCTTCCTGATTCGCGAACTCGGCCTTGACCACTTTGACCGCGACGAACCGCCCCGTCGGCGCCCGAGCGAGAAACACGGTCCCCATACCGCCCTCGCCCAATCGCCCGAGTAGCCGGTACGGGCCGATCTCCCGTAAGTCCGTCGGGCGTAGCGGGGCAGCGCCCGTTGGCTCCATGAGGATCGTCCCTTCTCGTTTCACCCATCCTCCCCTCATCCCGTCCCCGTCCGCCATCACAGGTTCTTCGATGCGGGAGACTGGTTGGATGATGAGGCTTCTGGGCCCGGCAGAAATACGTATTTTGGCGGACAAGCTAGATCTGCGCCCGACTAAAAAGCTAGGCCAGAATTTCGTGATCGACGCGGGGACCGTCCGGCGCATCGTCCGCGTGGCCGGTGTGGGGCCCGACGACGTGGTCATCGAGGTGGGTCCCGGCCTCGGCTCCCTCACGCTCGCGCTGCTGCCCGAGTCCCGTCATGTGGTGGCCGTCGAGATCGATCCGGTGCTCGCCGCCCAGCTCCCCCTGACCGTCGCCGAGCGCGGCCTCGCCGACAAGCTCACCGTTCTGGCCGCCGACGCGCTGAAGATCTCCGCCGCCGATCTCGGGGGGTTCGCGCCCACCGCCTTGGTGGCCAACCTGCCCTACAACGTGGCGGTGCCGGTGGTGCTGCACATGCTGGAGGCGCTGCCATCGCTGCGCAAGGGACTGGTGATGGTGCAGGCGGAGGTGGCCGACCGGCTCGCCGCCGCGCCCGGGTCCAAGGTGTACGGCATCCCGTCGGTCAAGGCCGCCTGGTACGCCGACGTACGCCGGGCCGGCCCGGTCGGGCGCACGGTCTTCTGGCCGGCCCCGAACGTCGACTCGGGCCTCGTCTCCCTCACCCGCCGGGAGCCGCCGCCGACCACGGCCAGCCGTACGGAGGTGTTCGCGGTGGTGGACGCGGCCTTCGCGCAGCGGCGCAAGACGCTGCGGGCCGCGCTGGCGGGCTGGGCGGGAAGCCCGGCGGAGGCGGAGACGGCGCTTCGAGCGGCGGGGGTGGACCCATCCGCGCGGGGTGAACAACTCGACGTGCACGCCTTCGCCAGGATCGCCGAGCACAAGCCGTGACCCGCTCCCCAGCCTGAAACCGACCGACCTTTCCGCACGGGCACGGGCGGACGGGCTTCTGCCCACGCGCGGACGAACTCCCTGTCGACGCTCGCGGGCAGGCGGACGGGTGGCCGTCCACAGGTGCGCGCGAGTGAGGGCGTTCATCCACAGAACCGCGTTCGGCCCGATGGTGGCTCGAACATGTGAACGATCCTGGTGCCTCCCTACACCACAGGAGGCAGACCATGACCGCACACACCTGCTTGAGGTGGCTCACGCTCGGCGGCGGGCTCGCCGTCATCCTCGGCACCCTCACAGGCACGGCCGCCGCCACCGTTTCCGAGGACCCGGGCGCCCTATGCTCCACACTCGTTCCGCCGGACTGCTCTCCCGTCGTCAAGATCAAGGGTGACCTCCGCACCAAGGGCGGCATCGCGGCCGCCGCCGCACTCAGACAGCTCGGCACCCCGTTCTCCTGGGGCGGCGGCTCCTCCTCGGGCCCCACCAGAGGCGTCGGCATGGGGGCGCTCACCACCGGCTTCGACTGCAGCGGCCTGACCCTGTACGCCTGGTCGAGAGCGGGCGTCCGGCTCGGCCACTACACCGGGGCCCAGTTCCGCCAGGGCCGCCGGGTCCCGCTGGGCGACCTGCGCACCGGTGACCTGCTCTTCTTCGGTGGCGGCTCCGGCGACCCCACCCACGTGGGCCTCTACCTCCACGGCGGAGTGATGATCCACGCCCCCAAGACCGGCGACGTGGTCCGAACCACCCAGTTCCTCAACTCCCCCTACTACCGCGCCGTCTTCCGAGGCGCGGTCCGCCCGGCATGACGCCCCACCTGGTCACCCGCCCGTCCCTCGCCCAGATCGCGCACAGACCTCGACCAGCCCCGCGACCAGGGGTTCCAAAAGCTCCTGGTCCTCAGCCCTGGACGGCTCATACTCCGTGATCCCGAGCCCGACCACCCCGAACCGCTCAGCCACCGCCGTGACCAGGGCAAGCAACTGGTCAGGACGCAACCCACCAGGACTGGGCGTCCCCACGGAAGCGAAGATCTCCGGCTCCAGCACATCAAGATCGATATGTACGTACACAACCGGCTCACCCGGCCCCCCAGCCGCCGCGATCGCGTTAACCAGCGCCCCCACATCGCCCGCCCGTCCCCCGAACGCGGCCTCAGCCGGTCGCACGTGCCGTACGCCTGCGCTTTGCGTGAGCGCGGCCTCGGCCGGTCGCACGTGCCGTACGCCTGCGCTTTTCACGAAGGCCGCCTCGGCGGGGTCCAGGTCGCGGGCCCCGGCGAGTACGACGCGCCCCGGATCCACCGCGGGCGTGGCCACCAGGCCAGGCGGTCCTTCGCCGGTCAGCGCACGCAGCACCATCCCGTGGAACGCCCCCGAAGGAGAGGACTCAGGAGTGTTGAGGTCCCCATGAGCGTCGAACCAGACCACCACCAGCCGCTCCCCGTGCCGCCGCCGGGCAGCGGCCACCGGCTCCAGCTCGACTCCGCAGTCCCCTCCAGCGACCACCAGCAGCCCGCCGTCCATCAGGGGTCCGCCGTCCATCAGGGGTCCGCCGTCCATCAGGGGTCCGCCATCCACCAAAAGCCCGCCGTCCACCAGGAGCCCGCTGTCCACCTGGGCGATGGCCTCCCGCACCCGCGCGGCCGTGCTCACCAGGTCGTCCTCGACCTCCACGAGCACCCGCTCGTCGGCAGGCACCATGGAGGCCAGCAGCCGCGCCCCTTCCCGCAACCGTTCGGCGGTCGGCGCACCGGACCCCCGCCACTGCGGCACCTGGACAACCGTCACCGTGGTCAAGGCATCTCCCCTCACAAGCAGCTTTCTCCATGGTGTCCGACGACCGGTCCTGCGCCCAACGGTTTCTCTCGGCCATGGCGCCCGGCCCCGCGCCGCTACGATTGACTGTCTTGACCCCGCCGGCGATGAGAGTGGCAGAAGATCGATGAGTTCGGTGACCGTACGGGTGCCCGCGAAGGTCAACGTGCAGCTGTCCGTGGGCCCTCTCAGGGAGGACGGCTACCACGACCTGGTCAACGTCTTCCATGCCGTGTCGATCTTCGATGACGTGGTGGCGCGGGAGTCCGACTCCATCACCGTGACCGTGACGGGCGACTGGGCCGATGTGGTGCCCGTGGACGACACCAATCTGGCGATCCAGGCGGCCCGCGCCCTCGCCAAGCATGCGGGCGTCGGCTACGGCGCCGACCTGGTCATTCACAAGGCGATCCCGGTGGCGGGAGGCATGGCAGGAGGCAGCGCCGACGCCGCGGCGGCCCTGGTGGCCTGCAACGAGCTCTGGGGTCTCGGCCTGCCCGCCGAAGACCTCATGCGCATAGCCGCCGACCTGGGCAGCGACGTGCCGTTCTCCCTGATGGGCGGCACCGCCCTGGGCACCGGCAGAGGCGAGCTGCTCACCGAGCTCCCCACCACGGGCACCTTCCACTGGACCTTCGCCATGGCCGACGGCGGCCTGTCCACCCCCAGCGTCTACGCCGAATGCGACCGCCTCCGAGCAGCTGCCTCCACCGGCGTCCCCTCGCCCGATGAAGCCTCCACCGGCATGCACTCGGCTGTCCCCTCCAGCGGTGCCCTCTCGTTCGGGGACGCCTCCACTGGCACGCCCTCGGTCGGTGCCTCAGTCGGTGCTTCCTCGGGCGGTGGTGCCATGTCAGGCGGGTCCACAGTTGCTGGGGGCTTTCGGGCTGAGGCTGATGCGGTGCTTCTGGCGGCGCTGCGTGATGGTGACCCCCACGCCCTGGGGCGCCACCTCTCCAATGATCTTCAGCCTGCCGCACTGTCCCTTCGCCCCGCGCTGGCCGTCACCCTGGAAGCCGGTCGGCGTCTGGGGGTTCTGGGGGCGATCGTCTCGGGCTCTGGTCCTACCTGCGCCTTCCTGGTCGAGGACGCCGCTCACGCCGCCCGTCTCGCCCAGGCCCTGCCCGAGCGGGCCCCCGTCCGTGCGACGGTGACCGCCCACGGTCCCACCCCCGGTGCCACCCTCCTCTGAGCCGGCCGTGAGCACTTCGGTGACCGCGGAACGCGGGCGGAAGATGCGCTCACCGTGAGCCGATACCCTGGGAGGCAATGAACCTGGTCAATCTCGAGTCCGTCTCCCATGCCTACGGACCCAAGCCTCTCCTCAGCGACCTCTCCCTCGGGGTGGAGGGCGGCGAGCGCATCGGCGTCGTCGGCCGCAACGGTGGCGGCAAGAGCACCCTGCTGAGCGTGATCGCCGGTGACGTGCGCCCGGACAGCGGCAGGGTGACGCACACCCGGGGCCTTCGGGTCGGCGTGCTGGCCCAGCGGGACCTGCTCGACCCTTCGCAGAGTGTCCGCGAGATCGTGCTGGGCGAGCTGGCCGAGCACGAGTGGGCGGGCGATCAGCGGGTCAGGGAGATCCTCGGCAACCTGATCGGTGACCTGGACCTCGACGCCAAGGCCGGCGAGCTGTCCGGCGGCGAGCGCAGGCGGACGGCACTGGCTCAGCTGCTGATCGCCGAGCACGACCTGATCATGCTGGACGAGCCCACGAACCATCTCGACATCGAGGCCATCGCCTGGCTGGCCGCTCACCTGGCCGGCCGGAGGAGCGCGCTGGTGGTGGTGACGCACGACCGGTGGTTCCTGGACGCCGTCTCCACCCGGACGTGGGAGGTCGTGGACGGCAGGGTCGAGCGCTACGAGGGCGGATACGCCGCCTACGTGCTCGCCAAGGCCGAGCGGGCGCGCATCGCCCAGTCCGCCGAGGAGCGCCGCCAGAACCTCATGCGCAAGGAGATCGCCTGGCTCCGCCGTGGCCCTCCGGCCCGCACGTCGAAGCCCAAATTCCGGGTGGAGGCCGCCCAGGCCCTGATCGCGAACGAGCCGCCGGCGCGCGAGAGCGTCGAGCTGCTCAAGTTCGCCGCCGCCCGGCTCGGCAGGACCGTGTACGACCTCGAAGACGTCACGCTGCACGCCGGTGGGCCCGACGCCGGGCCGCTGGTGCTCGACGACTGCACTTGGCAGTTCGGGCCTGGCGACAGGGTCGGCCTCATCGGTGTCAACGGTTCCGGCAAGTCGTCGCTGCTACGGCTGCTCGCCGACACGGTCGAGCCCGACTCCGGGCGGATCGTCAGAGGCAGGACCGTACGGCTCGCGCACCTGTCGCAGGAGCTCAGCGAGCTCGACCCGGCGCGCAGGGTGCTGGAGACCGTCGAAGAGGTCCGCAAGTACATCCAGGTCGGCAAGAAGGAGTGGACGGCCTCCCAGCTCCTCGAACGGCTCGGCTTCAAGGGCGAGGCGCAGTGGAAGGTCGTCGGGGATCTGTCCGGCGGTGAGCGGCGGCGGCTGCAGCTGCTCAGGCTGCTCATGGACGACCCGAACGTGCTGCTGCTCGACGAGCCGACCAACGACCTGGACATCGAGACGCTGAACGAGCTGGAGGACCTGCTCGACGCCTGGCCCGGCACGCTCATCCTGGTCACCCACGACCGCTACTTCCTGGAGCGCGTCACCGACCGCTGCGTGGCCCTGCTGGGTGACGGCAAACTGTCGTTCCTCCCCGGCGGGGTCGACGAATATCTTGAGCGCCGCGCCTCGGGTTCGGCCCTCACCGCCCGCATGGCCGAGGCCGCCGCCACCCCCGCCACCCGGTCCGCCCCCGCAGCTCCCGAAGCTGCCCAGGGGCTCTCCGTCAAGGAGGAGCGCGAGCTGCGTAAGGAGCTCAACCGCCTGGAGCGCCAGCTGGACAAGCTCGGCGACCAGGAGGCCAAGCTGCACGCGCAGATGGCGGAGGCGGCCAGCGACTACGCCAAGCTCGGCTCCCTGGACGACCGGCTGCGCGACATCCTCGCCCAGAAGGACACCGTCGAAGCCGAGTGGCTGGAGCTCGCCGACCGCATCGGCGACTAACGCCCGTTTCCGCACGCCGCCAACCCTGAACCGCGCCGATTGCTGGATCAGCTGGAGAGCTGACCTGCGACGAAGCGGCATGTGCGGAGAACGAGCCCGTACTGATCACGCTGACAGAGGTTCAGGCCAGGGCCGGGACGGGCGTGGGATGGGGTGGGAAGGCGCGGCGGCGGGCTGCGATCACGGCGAGGAGGGCGACGGCGAGGAGGGGCAGGGCGGTCCAGGGGAGGGCGCCGACGCCGGAGGTCTCCAGGACGAGGCCGCCCGTCAAGGAGCCTGCGGCGATGCCCAGGTTGTAGACGGTGGTCTGCATGGAGGTGGCCACGTCCGCGTCGGCGGCTCCGGAGGCGTTGACCAGGGCGGCCTGCAGCAGCGTGGGGACACCGCCGAAGGCGACTCCCCAGCCGGCGGTGGCGATCAGCAGGACGGCCTGGGTCTGCCCAGCCAGCCCGAGGGCCAGCATCGCGAGGGTGATCAAGGCCAGGGCGGCCAGCAGAACGGGACGCGGGTAGCGGTCGATGACGGTGCCGACCAGCCAGATGCCGGCGACGGTGGACAGCCCGAAGACGAGCAGCACCAAGCCGGTGCGCCCGGTGCCGGAGAGCTCCGTGAGCGGCGCGATGTAGGTGTAGACCGCCTGGTGTCCCAGGAGGACAAGCACCGTGACAGTGAGCACCATGCGGATCCCCGGCCGGGTGACCACGGTGCGCAGCGGGCTCCGTACGGTGGGAGCTTCGCCTGGGTGGTCGGGCACCTTCCACCGCACCCAGGCGGCGAGGGCCGCGGCCAGGAGGGTGAGGGTGATGAAGGCGGCGCGCCAGCCGAAGGCGCCGGCCAGGGCGGTGCCCGCTGGGATGCCGAGGCAGAGCGCGACGGTGATGCCGGCGGAGACGATGGCGATGGCGCGACCCCGGCGCTCCGGCGGGACCATCCGGGCGGCGTAACCGACGAGCATCGCCCAGAGCGTGCCGCCCATCACGCCCGCCAGAAGCCGGGTGGCGAACGTCAGCGGGTAGGAGGAGGACAAGGCGGTGACGAGGTTGAACAGGGCGAAGCCGGCGAGTACGGCGATGAGCACCGGCCGGCGGGGCAGGCGGCGCAGGGCCGCGGTGACGGGGATCGCGGTGAGGCAGGAGGCGACGGCGTAGCCGGTGACGAGAAACCCGATCTGCCCTTCGGACGCGTTGAGGCCCTCGCTCAGCTGAGGCAGGAGTCCGGCGGGGAGCAGTTCCGTCGTGACGGCCAGGAACGCGGCCGCGAACAGGGCCAGCAGCCCGGCCCACGGCAGTCTCGCGGGCAGGTGATCCGAGGTGGACATGCGACCATGGTCAAACGTTCACATCAATGTGAAGGCAAATGCACCATGAGGAGTGGAGTGAAGGTGTCCAGCGCCATGTGGGTCGGCGTGGCGGCGAACGGGCGGTGAGGATCGGCGAACTGTCCCGGCTCACCGGCGTTCCCACCAGGATGCTGCGTTACTACGAGGAGCAGGATCTGCTGCATCCCGGGCGATCGGAAAACGGCTATCGCCGCTATGGGCCGTCGGCGGTCCGTCAGGTCCAGCAGATCCGCGGCCTGCTCGATGCGGGACTCACCATGGAGATCATCCGCAGGCTCCTGCCCTTCCTCGACCGGCCCGAGGACATCCTCATCAACCCCCGGTGCCTGACCCCGGAGGTCGACGCGCTGCTGAGGGGTGAGGCCGAGCGCATCCAGCAGCGCATCGACTGCCTGGCCCGCAACCGTGACGCCATCTACGCCTACCTCGCCGCGGTCCAGGACAGCGCTTCCGGGGCCCGGTGACGCTCAGGAGTCGAAGGGGGCCAGCAGGGTCCGGAGCTGGGCGGCGAGGGCGTGCTGGTCGTCGGAGGTCAGGCCGCTCAGCAGGTCGTGCTCGCGTCTGAGCAGGTCGGAGAAGGCGGAGTCGACGCGGGTCAGCCCGGTCTCCGTCAGGGTGACGAGCACACCGCGGCGGTCTTCGGGGTCGGGGCGGCGGCGGACGAGTCCGGCCTGGGCGAGGCGGTCGATGCGGTTGGTCATGGTGCCGGAGGTGACGAGCGTGGCGCGGAGCAGCGCTCCCGGGCTCAGCTCGTACGGCTTGCCGGCCCGGCGCAGGGCGGTCAGCACGTCGAACTCCCAGGGCTCCAGGTCGTGCTCGGCGAAGGCGGCCCGTCTGGCCCGGTCGAGATGCTTGGCCAGCCGGGAGACCCGCGAGAGCACCTGGAGTGGCTCGACGTCGAGGTCGGGGCGCTCCGCCCGCCACGCCGCGACGAGCCGGTCGACCTCGTCCTGCGGATCCTGCGTCATGCGACGAGTGTACTGTCTTGACATCGAGATAAATATCTCGGTACGAATTATCTCTATGTCAAGAGATATCTGGGACCCCGATGTGTACGGCAGATACGCCGGTGAGCGGTCGCGGCCGTTCTTCGAGTTGCTGGCCAGGGTGGCGGCCGACGATCCCGATTATGTCGTGGACGCGGGCTGCGGGAGCGGCGAACTCACCAGTGAGTTGGCCCGGCGCTGGCCCAGGGCCACTGTGGAGGGGTTCGACTCCTCACCCGCCATGATCACCAAGGCGCGGGCGCTGGACGCCGCCCCCAGGTTCACCGTCGCCGACGTCACGACGTGGCACCCCGACCGGCCCGTGGACGTGATCGTCTCCAACGCGGTCCTGCAGTGGGTGCCCGAGCACCGCGACGTCATCGAGCGCTGGATCACGGCGCTGAGCCCGGGAGGCTGGCTGGCCTTCCAGGTGCCGGGCAACCACGACG
Source organism: Nonomuraea glycinis (assembly GCF_035920485.1). GTDB lineage: Bacteria > Actinomycetota > Actinomycetes > Streptosporangiales > Streptosporangiaceae > Nonomuraea > Nonomuraea glycinis. The sequence goes on along the minus strand of NZ_CP109166.1, from coordinate 1,380,238 downwards.
CCCCCAGCCACGCGGCCATCCGCGCGCTGTGCGGCTCGCCGGCCTGGTCCGACAGGCTCGGCGACTACGACAGGGGAGCTCCCGTCGGCCCCGCCACCGAGTATCTGGACCTGCTGGGCGGCTGCTCCCGGGTGGACGCCTGGGAGACGACGTACGTGCACGTCCTCGACGCGCCCAAGGGCGAGAACCCGGTGCTCAACTGGGTCTCCGGCACCGCCCTGCGGCCCATCCTGGACCGGCTGCGGCCGGATGAGGCGAAACGGTTCACCGCCGAGCTGGCCGAGCGGTTCGAGGAGGCCTATCCGGCGCGGGGCTTCGGCACTCCCTTCCCGTTCCGGCGGATCTTCGTGGTGGTGCAGAAATGATCATCGGACTGCACCACGTACAGCTTGCCGCGCCCGCAGGCAGCGAGCCGGAGCTCAGGGCGTTCTACGCGGGCGTGCTCGGCCTCCAGGAGGTGGCCAAGCCGCCGGCACTGGCCGAACGGGGCGGGGCCTGGTTCCGGGGCCAGGGGGTGGAGGTCCATCTCGGCATCGAGGAGGACTTCCGGCCGGCGGCGAAGGCGCATCCGGCGTTCCTGGTCGACGATCTGGACGAGCTGGTGGCCAAGCTGCCTGACGCGGTGCCGGACGCGCCGGTCGCGGGATTTCGGCGGGTCCATGTCTCGGATCCGGTCGGGAACAGGATCGAGCTGATGCAGCGCACCTGATGTTCACCTTCGGGTGACATCATGGCTGAAAGCGGACTTTTATGAGGTGTCGTGGGCATTGAGATCGAGGACAAGTTCGACGTCCCGCCCGATTTCGCGGTGCCGGATCTGACCGGTCTCGCCGAGGCCACCGGTCCGAAGTCCTTCCAGCTCGTCGCCCTCTACTACGACACCCCGGATCTGCGGCTGGCGGCCAGGGGAGTGACGCTCAGGCGCAGGCGCGGCGGCTCCGACTCCGGCTGGCACCTGAAGCTGCCCAAGGCCAAGGGGGTGCGGCAGGAGATCACGCGACCGCTGACCCGGACCAAGGCCGTGCCGGAGGAGCTGGCCGAGCTCGTCCGCGCCTACACGCGCGGCGCGGAGCTGCGGGTGGTCGCCGAGCTCGCCACCCGCCGGAGCGTGACCGTGCTGAGCGACGGCGGGACCAGGCTCGTCGAGGTCGCCGACGACCGGGTCAAGGGCACGTCCTTCCAGGGCGACGAGCCGATGGTGGTCCGGTGGCGCGAGGTCGAGGCGGAACTGCTCGACGGTGACCAGCGGCTGCTGGCGAAGGTCGGCAAGCGGCTCAGGAAGGCGGGCGCGACGCCGTCCGCGGCGGCCAGCAAGCTCGCCAAACTCCTGGAACCGCCCGCCGCCCCCAGCGCGGCCCTGGACGACGGCACCGCCGGCCACACCGTGCTCGGCTACCTGTCCGGCCAGGTGGCCGCCCTGCTCTCCCAGGACCCTCGGGTACGGCGGGCCGAAGAGGGCGGCGTTCACCGGATGCGGGTCGCCGCGCGCAGGCTGCGCAGCGCGCTCAAGGCGTTCAAGTCCGTCGTGCGCGACACCGGCGAGCTCCAGGAGGAGCTCCAGTGGCTCGGCACCGTGCTGGGCGAGGTCCGCGACCTGGAGGTGATCAGGGCCAGGTACGACGGCGAACTGGCCGCGCTGCCCCCCGAGCTGGTGATCGGGCCGATCCGGACCCGGCTCTGCGACGACCTGGCCGAGCGCGAGCGGGAAGGCTACGAGCGGATCAGGCAGGAGCTCAGCGGCGAGCGCTACTACGCCCTGCTCGACGCACTCGACGCGCTGGTGGCCGAGCCGACGCTGGGCAAGGCGGCGGCCGAGCCGGCCGGGGACACGCTCAGGGGCGTCGCGGCGGCCAACTGGGCACGGGTGACCAAGGCCTACGACACCGCCCAGGCCATCGCCGACCCCGAGCGGCGCGAGATCGCCATGCACGACGTGCGCAAGGCGGCCAAACGCGCCCGCTACACCGCCGAGGCGCTCAAGCCCACCCTCGGCGAGCCCATGGGCACCCTCGCCAAGCTGGCGGAGAACGTACAGGAAGTGCTGGGTACGCATCAGGACGGGGTGGTCGCGCAGGAGAGGCTGCTCGCGGAGGCGGGGAAAGCCCGTGCGGCGGGTGAGGACACCTTCACGTACGGGGTGCTCGTCGGTCTCGAACGCGCGACGGCGCAGCGTGCGCACGAGGAGTTCCCCGGCGTCTGGACGGAGACCTGTGCGGCGGTGCGGAGCGTTCTCTGAGCGGGTCAGGTGCCGGGCAGCTCCGCTCTGAGCGGGGTCAGGTGGTGTGCAGCTCCGCGCCGATCACCTGCCCGTCCAGCCGGTGCAGGACGGCGAAGGCCCCCTTGGCCAGGTGCGCCTGCTCGCCCCCGAGCGCCGCGAGCGGGTTGAAAGGGTCGAGCGGGCTGAGGGCGGCGATCAAGGAGGGCAGCACCTTGCCGTGGCTGCACACCACGGCGGGTGCGGTGAGCTCGCCGACCAGGGCGGTCGTCTTGGGCGGATCGTGGGCCTCCTCGCTGAGCAGCGGTTCCCGGGCGAGGTTCGAGCTGTACGGCCGCAGCGTCTGGACGCATCGGAGGCTGGGGGAGCTCAGCAGGATCTCGGGCCGGTAGGCGGGGAGCACCGTGGCCAGGACCGCCGCCTGGGCCAGCCCTTCGTCGTCGAGCGGGCGCCGGGCGTCCTCCCCCTGCCAGCTCTGGCGCGAACCGGCCGAGCCATGCCGTACCAGGACGAGCGGGACGGTGGACAGCGGCGCGGTGGTCAGCCTGCCGAGCAGTTCCACGTCCCAGGCATAGCTGAGCAGCTCCCGCGCCCGGTCGAGAGAGACCCAGCGCAGCTCGTCCACCTCGTCGCCGGGCACGAACCCGCCGTCATCGCTCACCCGCGCCGTCCAGTAGTCGACCCTCTTGAGCGCGCCCTGGAACGGGTAGTGGACGGTCGGCAGGGGGCGGCCGAGCGCGACGGTCAGTCCGGTCTCCTCGCGCACCTCGCGCAGCGCGGCGGCGATCACGTGCTCACCGGCTTCGATCTTGCCCTTGGGGAAGGTCCAGTCGTCGTAGCGCGGCCGGTGGACGACGGCCACCTCCGGCGCGCCCTCCGCGCCCCGCCACACCACGGCTCCGGCGGCGCGCAGCGGGTCAGTCGTCGTCAACGGTCCTCCAGCGGCGGGTGGCGATGTAGTGGCTCTGCAGGTCCTCGCCCTGATGGCGGTACCAGGTGCCGCTCGCGTCCAGCCACCAGGTGTTCGTGGTGTCGGCCATGGCCCGGTCCATCAGGTCGATCAGGTACGCCTTGTGCTGGACGCCGGTCACCTTGACCAGGGCCTCCACCCGGCGGTCGAGGTTGCGGCGCATCAGGTCCGCGCTGCCGATCCACACCTCGGGCCGGCGGCCCAGGCCGAACTCGTACACCCGCGAGTGCTCCAGGAAACGGCCGAGGACCGACCGTACCCGGATGGTCTCCGACAGGCCGGGGATGCCGGGGCGCAGCGTGCACACGCCCCGCACCCACAGGTCGACCGGCACGCCCGCCCGGGACGCCCGGTAGAGGGCGTCGATGAGCGGCTCGTCCACCAGCGAGTTCGTCTTGATCCGGATGCGGGCCGGGCGTCCCGACAACTGGTGGCTGATCTCCCGGTCGATCCTGGCCAGCAGCCCGCCGCGCAGCGAGTGCGGCGCGACCAGCAGCCTGCGGTAGGCCGAGTGGTTGGAGTAGCCGGTCAGGTGGATGAACAGGTCCGTGACGTCCTCGCCGACCAGCGGGTCCGCGGTGAGCAGGCCGAAGTCCTCGTACTGCCTGGCCGTCTTGGGGTTGTAGTTGCCGGTGCCGATGTGGCAGTAGCGGCGCAGCTCGCCGGAGGGCTCCTGCCGGACGACCAGGGCGAGCTTGCAGTGGGTCTTGAGCCCGACCACGCCGTAGACGACGTGACAGCCGGCTCGCTCCAGCTTGCGGGCCCAGGAGATGTTGGCGTGCTCGTCGAAGCGGGCCTTGATCTCCACGACCACCACGACCTGCTTGCCCGCCTCGGCCGCGTCGATGAGCGCGTCCACGATGGGCGAGTCGCCGCTGGTGCGGTAGAGGGTCTGCTTGATCGCCAGCACCTTCGGGTCGGCGGAGGCCACCTCGATGAAGCGCTGCACGCTGGTGGCGAAGGAGTCGTAGGGGTGGTGCAGCAGCACGTCGTGCTCACGCAGCACGGCGAACACGTCGTCCTCGGCGCTGATGGCCTCGGCCGGGACGAACGGGCGGTAGCTGAGCTCGCCGCGGTCGAGGTCGGCGATGGCGTGCAGCCCGGTCAGGTCCAGCGGCCCGGCGATGCGGTAGATCTCGTGCGGGGCCAGCTCCAGCTCGTCCACCAGCAGGTCGAGCACCTCGCGCGAGATGGTGTCCTCCACCTCCAGCCGGACCGGCGGCCCGAACCGGCGCCGCCGCAGCTCCTTCTCCAGGGCCTGCATGAGGTTCTCGGTGACGTCCTCGTCGACCTCGAGATCCTCGTTCCTGGTCACCCGGAAGACGTGGTGCTGGACGATCTCCATTCCCTTGAAAAGCTGGCCCAGATGGGCCGCGATGACATCCTCCAGCGGTACGAACCGATCCTGCGAGGCCGCCACGAATCGGGGCAACTGCGAAGGCACCTTGACCCTGGCGAACACCGTGTGATCATTGGCCGGGTTCCGCACCACGACCGCCAAATTCAAACTAAGTCCAGATATGTACGGAAATGGATGGGCGGGGTCGACGGCCAGTGGCGTCAGGACCGGCCTGATCCGTTCCCGGAACAGCTTGCGCAGCAGCGTGCGCTCCTCGCGCCCCAGCTCGTCCCAGCGGACGACCTCGATGCCCTCGGCTGCGAGCTTGGGCCTGATCTGCTGGTGGAAGGCCGCGGCGTGCCGTCTGGCCAGCTTGTCGGCGACGGTGGCGATCCTGGCCAGTTCCTCGCTCGGCTTCAGCCCGCTCTTGGTCCGGAGCAGCAGGCCGGTCGCCATGCGTCGTTTGAGGCCGGCGACCCGGACCCTGAAGAACTCGTCGAGATTGCTGGCGAAGATCGCGAGAAAGCGCACCCGCTCCAGCAGCGGCAATGAGGGGTCCTCGGCCAGCTCCAGCACCCGCTCGTTGAACTGCAGCCAGCTCTCCTCACGATTGAGGAACCTGTCCTGCGGCAAAGCTAGATCGTTTCCGGTTTGCAGCTGCTCAACGGACATAAAGGAAATATGCCCCATTAGGTTGAACAGAACGTTAACGGGACCGCAACGACTTATTCCGACTGATCAGGATGCCCGAGCCGGGCGGCCCTCTCGGCCAGCCGGGCCTCCCGCTGGCGCAGCTTCTCCTCGCGCTCGCGTACCTTCTCGGCCTCCTTCAAGAGCCGCTCACGCTCCTTCTCGGCCTCCTTCAGCACCCTTTCGCGCTCTTTCAGCTCGCGCACCCTGGCCTTCTCCGCCTCGCGCAGCTCACGCTGGCGGATCTTCTCGGCCTCTTTGAGCTCCCGCTCCCGTACCTTGTCCAGCTCGCGCATTTCCTTGTCGCTGCCGCGCGGTGCGGGCACCTTGGCCGCGGCCTGGTCGCGCGTGGCCACCGTCGTGGTCATCGTCGGGGCCATCGCCGTGGCCTTGGTCATGGCCGGCTGGGGGTTGAGCCCGGTCAGGCCGTTCCAGGCGAGGTTCACCACGTGCGCCGCCACCTCCTCGCGCCCCGGCTTGCGCACGTCCAGCCACCACTGGCCGGTCAGGGCCACCATGCCGACCAGCATCTGGCTGTACATGGGCGCGAGGCCGGGGGAGTAGCCGCGGGCCGCGAACTCGTCGGCCAGCACGTCCTCCACCTGGCTGGCGATCTCGCTGATCAGGCTGGCGAACGTGCCGGTGCCCGAGGCGGCGTGCGAGTCGCGGACGAGGATGCGGAAACCCTCGCTGCTCTCCTCGATGTACTGCAGCAGGGCCAGCGCGGCCCGTTCCAGCTTGACCAGTGAGTGGCTCGCGGTCAGCGCCTCGGTGATCATGCCGAGCAGCTTCTGCATCTCCCGGTCGACGACGACCGCGTACACGCCTTCTTTTCCGCCGAAGTGCTCATAGACCACCGGCTTCGAGACATTCGCGGTGGCCGCGATCTCCTCGATCGAGGTCCCGTCGAACCCCTTCTGCGCGAAAAGCGTGCGGCTGATCAGTATCAGCTGCTCTCTTCGTTCTTTTCCGGTCATACGCCTGCGAGATCGGGATTCGGTCACGCTTTCCATCATGGCGGTGCCTACGGGAGTGCCGGGCATCGATGGAGCGGTGTCAGGCAATCCGCTTCGCCGCCAGCCGCTCGGGATTCGGCCAGCGTACGTTGTACACCCAGCCCAGCCTCTCGAAGATCCGGATCAGGCCGGCGCTCAGGTCGATCTGGCCCTTGAGCACGCCGTGCCGGGCGCAACTGGGGTCGGAGTGGTGCAGGTTGTGCCAGGACTCGCCGAAGGACGGGATCGCCAGCCACCACACGTTGCGGGACTTGTCCCGTACCTGGAAGGCCTCCTCGCCGAACACGTGGCAGATCGAGTTGATCGACCAGGTGACGTGGTGCAGCAGGCCGATGCGGACCAGCGTGCCCCAGAACAGCGCGGTCAGCGCGCCCTGCCAGGACCAGGTGATGAGCCCGCCGAGGATGCCCGGCAGCAGGAGGGAGACGAGGGCCAGCGCGCCGAAGGCCCGGTGCAGCTTCATGATGTCGGGGTCGCGGCACAGGTCCGGGGCGTACTTCTCGCGGTTGGTGCGCTCGGCGTCGAACAGCCAGCCCATGTGCGCGTAGAGCAGGCCCTTGGTCATCGACCTGAAGCCGGGACCGAAGCGCCACGGCGAGTGCGGGTCGCCCTCCTTGTCGGAGAATTTGTGGTGCTTGCGATGGGTGGCGACCCAGTCGAGCACGGACATCTCCAGCGAGAGACTGCCCGCGATGCCCAGGGCGATCTTCATGGGCCGCTTGGCCTTGAACGAGCCGTGGGTGAAGTAGCGGTGCAGGCCGACGGTGACGCCGAGGCCGGAGACGACGTAGAAGACGGCCGCGATGGCGACGTCCGTCCAGCCGATCAGCCCCCATCCCCAGGCCATCGGCACGGCGGCCAGGATCGCGACGATGGGCAGCCCGACGACCAGGGCGAAGGAGACGAGCTCGGCCTTGGTGCGCGGCTCCGGCTCGAACTCGGGCTTCGGCCCGGGTGTCGGACGGTCGGCGATAACGGTCATGGGCTACCTCTCACGAGCTGTTTGGGAACTATGTCCGGCCTACGTCACCGTAACTTACGCCATCGTAGGTAAGGAAGGGCTAAGCCTCCATGACCGATAGGTGATGGAGTTTCGACGGGCAGGCGTTGCTTCCCTGCCTTGCGGCGTTCCGGATGGCCTGTTATAGGCGCACACCGACTCCACCGTGCCCGTCAACCGGCGATCTAGTCCGCCCGCGGTGGATCCGGGCGCGTTAATCGGCGCGCACGCCGGCGCGGGGTCGGTATCGTAGGACGGTGTCGGACGCTACGGTGTCCGCCTGATCCCGGATCGTCTAATCGGCAGGACAAGTGGTTTTGGTCCACTTTGTAGGGGTTCGAGTCCTCTTCCGGGAGCTTTTAGGCCTTCCCTTCCGAAAGCCCCCCTGGAGGGGAGCCCACGGCGGCCAGGTATCCTCACGGTGTCGGCAGGGTTGCGGTGCGACAGCCCGCACATGACCCTGAGACCGTCCAGCCACAGGGAGCCTCAGTCCGTGAGTGTGCCGCGCCCGGCAGCCGTCATCGTCCTCGCCGCAGGCGAGGGAACCCGGATGAAGAGCCAGACCCCGAAAGTCCTGCATGAGCTGTGCGGCCGAGCCTTGGTCGACCACATGCTCTCCGCCGCCAGGGACCTCGGTCCCGAGCGGCTCATCGTCGTCATCGGCCACGCGCTGGAACAGGTGGGCGCCCACCTGTCCGGGACGAGCCCGGACGCGCGCGCCGTCGTCCAGCACGAGCAGCGTGGCACCGGCCACGCCGTCCGCACCGTGCTGGAGGGGACCGGCACGATCAGCGGCACCGTCCTCGTCACCTACGGGGACGTGCCGCTGCTGCGCACCGAGACCATGGCCGAGCTGCTCCAGCGGCACGAGTCCGACGGCAACGCGGTCACCGTGCTCACCGCCGAGGTGCCCGACCCCACCGGCTACGGCCGCATCATCCGCGACCCCGGCGGAGCCGTGCTGGAGATCGTCGAGGACAAGGACGCCAGCCCCGACCAGCGGGCCATCAAGGAGATGAACTCCGGCATCTACGCCTTCGACGGCGACCTCCTGGCCGACGCCGTCAAGCGCGTCTCCAGCGACAACGCCCAGGGCGAGGAATACCTCACCGACGTGCTGTCGATCCTGCGCGGCGACGGTCACCGCGTCGGCGCGCACGTCGCCGGCGACTACGCCGAGGTCGAGGGCGTCAACGACCGGGTCCAGCTCGCCTTCGCCCGCAAGGTGCTCAACCAGCGGCTGCTGGAGCGGCACATGCGCGGCGGGGTCACCATCGTCGACCCCGGCAGCACCTGGATCGACGTGGGCGTCCGGATCGAGCCCGACGCCGTCATCCATCCCGGCACCCAGCTGCACGGCAGCACCGTGGTCGAGGCGGGCGCCGAGGTCGGCCCCGCCACCACGCTGACCGACACCCGCGTCGGCGCGGGCGCCGTGGTGCGCAACGCCGTCGCCGACGGCGCCGACATCGGCCCGCAGGCCAGCGTCGGCCCGTACGCCTACCTGCGCCCCGGCACCGTCCTCGGCCGCAGCGCCAAGGCCGGCACCTTCGTCGAGATGAAGAACTCCCAGGTCGGCGAGCGCTCCAAGGTGCCGCACCTGACCTACGCGGGAGACGCCACGATCGGCGACGACGTCAACATCGGCGCTTCGGTGATCTTCGTCAACTACGACGGGGTCACCAAGAGCCGCACCAAGGTCGGCGACGGCGCGTTCGTCGGCTGCGACACCATGCTCATCGCCCCGGTGACGATCGGGGACGGCGCCTACACGGCCGCCGGCTCCGTCATCGACGGCGATGTGCCGCCCGGCGCCATCGGGGTGGCCAGAGCGCGTCAGCGCAACATCGAAAAGTGGGTCTTGCGCAGGCGCGCGGGCACCAAGTCAGCCGCGGCCGCCGAGCGGGCGCTGGCTGAGCAAGAACAGCGGGAGAGTGGCACATGACCGAGCTCGCCGAGGGCATCGGTAACGACGGCACCATGAGCACGAGGCCGACGGAGGAGGTCTCATGACCAGCCTCAAGCAGCCGGGTGAGAAGGCGCTCATGCTCTTCTCCGGCCGGGCCTACCCCGAGCTGGCCGAGGAGGTCGCCGAGCACCTCGGCGTCTCCCTGACCCCCACCAAACTGATCGACTTCGCCAACGGCGAGATCTACGCCCGCTATCTCGAATCCGTGCGCGGCTGCGACGCCTTCGTGCTGCAGAGCCACACCGGCCCGATCAACCAGTGGATCATGGAACAGCTCATCATGGTCGACGCGCTCAAGCGGGCCTCCGCCAAGCGCATCACCGTGGTCATGCCGTTCTTCGGCTACGCCAGGCAGGACAAGAAGGGCCGGGGCCGCGAGCCGATCACGGCCAGGCTGATGGCCGACCTGTTCAAGACCGCGGGCGCCGACCGGCTCATGTCGATCGACCTGCACACCTCGCAGATCCAGGGCTTCTTCGACGGACCGGTCGACCACCTGTTCGCCATGCCGGTGCTGGAGAGCTATCTGAAGGACCGGCTCGACCTGGCCAACACCACCATCGTCTCGCCCGACACCGGCCGGGTGCGCCTGTCGGAGCGCTGGGCCGACACCCTCGGCACCCCGCTGGCCTTCATCCACAAGAGGCGCGACCTCGACGTGGCCAACTCCGTGAAGGTCAGCGAGGTCGTCGGTAAAGTACGCGGCCGCACCTGCGTGCTGATCGACGACATGATCGACACGGCCGGCACCATCTGCAAGGCCGCCGACGCCCTGTACGAACAGGGCGCCACCAACGTGATCACGGCCGCCACGCACGCGGTGTTCTCCGACCCGGCGGTCGACCGGCTGAAGAACTCCCGGATCTCCGAGGTCATCGTCACCAACACGTTGCCGCTGTCGGAGGAGAGCCGCTTCGACAAGCTGACCGTGCTGTCGATCGCGCCGCTCATCGCCCGGGCCATCACCGAGGTGTTCACCGACGGCTCCGTCACCAGCATGTTCGAGGGCGACACATGATGGCGTCCGGTCCGGTGACCGGGCTGTAGACTGGCCCGGTTGCGCTCGTAACGCCTTCCGCTAGGGCGGGTGAGGGGGAGCGCAAAATCCGATCTTCCGCATCCCTAGGAGATGTCGTGTCCGAAGTACGTATCACCGCAGAGTCGCGCACCGTGTTCGGCAAGGGCGCAGCTCGCAAGATCCGCCGTGCCGCCAAGGTGCCCGCCGTCCTCTACGGGCACGGCACCGACACCAAGCATCTGACCCTGCCGGGCCACGAGGTGCTCCTCGCGCTGCGCACGGCCAACGTGCTGATCCGCCTGACCGGTGACGGCATCGACGAGCTGGCGCTGCCCAAGGGCGTCCAGCGTGACCCGATCAAGGGCTTCATCGAGCACGTCGACCTGCTCCTGGTCCGGCGCGGCGAGAAGGTCACCGTCGAGATCCCGGTCACCACGGTCGGCGACGTCAACTCCGATGGCCTGCTCGACCAGCAGCTGCTGTCCGTCTCCGTGGAGACCGAGGCCACGCACATCCCGACCGGCATCGAGGTCGACGTCGAGGGGCTGACCGTCGGCACCGTCATCACCGCCGCTCAGCTTCCGCTGCCCGAGGGCACCACCCTCGCCGCCGACGCCGAGGCCGTGATCCTCCAGGTCATCGGCAAGCCGACCGAGGCTCCCGCCGAGGGCGAAGCGGCCGGCGAGAACGGCACCGCCGAGGCCGCCGAGTAATCGTTGCGGGTCACGGGACAGCCGGCGTCGCCGGCTGTCCCGTTCCGCGCTTGAGGAGAGCACATGGACCGCTGGCTCATCGCCGGGCTCGGCAACCCCGGCCCTGAATACGCCGGCAACAGGCACAACGCGGGCTTCATGGTGCTCGACGAGCTGGCCGCCAGGGCGAGCGGGCGCTTCAAGGCGCACCGCAGCCGCGCGGAGGTGCTCGAGACCCGGGCCGCCGTGCTCGCCAAGCCGCTGACGTACATGAACCTGTCCGGCGGGCCGGTCAAGGCCCTCGCCGACTTCTACAAGATCGGCCCCGAGCGGCTGATCGTGGTCCACGACGAGCTCGACGTCCCCTACGGCGCGCTGCGCGCCAAGCTGGGCGGCGGCGACAACGGCCACAACGGGCTCAAGTCGATCACCAAGGTGCTCGGCACCCGCGACTACCTCCGCGTCCGCTTCGGCATCGGCCGGCCGCCGGGCCGGATGGACCCCGCCTCCTTCGTCCTGAAGGACTTCGCCACCGCCGAGCGCAAGGACCTGCCGTTCCTGGTCGACCGGGCCGCCGACGTGGTCGAATCGCTGATGGAACGCGGCCTCGAAGTCACGCAGAACGACTTTCACCGCGCCGATCTGAACATTTCCGGCCCTCCACGCTGACCCCCGCATAGGGCCGTTCACGCGTTCTCTGTCGTCGCCGACCGCTACGCTTTGGTGACTGTCTGTTCGCGATCGGTCACTCGGAGGCGTGTGTGCACGACGGACCCCACGGCGAGGCCCGGTTGGCCCTCGTCGAAGCCGGTCCCGAGGACGCCTGGCGAGTCGGCCCGCGCGTGCCCCGCTGGGTGCGCGTCTACAAGATCCAGGCCCTGGTGGCCGACCTGCTCTGCGCGAGCGCGGGCTCGGCCGCCGCCTTCGTGTGCAGATTCGGCGAGATCACCGCCTACGCCACGCCTTACCTCCTGGCGAGCACGGTGCTGCCGCTGGTGTGGATCTGCGCGGTCGCGCTCAACCGGGCCTACGAGCCGCGGCTGATCGGCGTCGGCTCGGAGGAGTTCCGCCGGATCGTCCAGTGCGGCGTCGCGCTGACCGCCGCGCTCGCCATCGGCTCCTACGTGACCAAGACCGACATCGCCCGCGGCTACGTGGTGCTCGCCCTGCCGCTGGTCACGCTCCTCACCCTGGTGCTCAGGCACTGCCTGCGCCGCTCGCTGCACCGGCGCCGGGCCCGCGGCGAGTGCATGCGCAGGGTCGTGGCGGTCGGCCACGCCGCCTCGGTGGACGAGCTCGTCAGGCTCTTCCGCAGGGAGCGCCATCACGGCATGGAGGTCGTGGCGGCCTGCCTTCCCGACGAGGCCTGCCACGACAGCGTGGCCGAGGTGCCCGTCGTCGGCCACTTCAGCGACGTGCCCCTCGTCGTCGACCAGGTCCGGGCCGACACCGTGGCCGTGCTCGCCTGCCCGGAGATGGACGGCCTGGCGCTGCGCCGGCTGGCCTGGCGGCTGGAGGCCACCCGGACCGAGCTGGTGGTGGCCCCGGCGTTGATGGACGTCGCCGGGCCGCGCACCACCATCCGGCCCGCCGCCGGGCTGCCGCTGCTGCATGTCGAGCACCCCGAGCTGACCGGCGCCCGGCAGCTCGTCAAGAACGTCTTCGACCGGCTGGTGGCGCTCTCCCTGCTGGTGCTCCTGTCCCCGCTGCTGACCGGGCTGGCCATCGCGGTCCGCGTGACCAGCCCGGGGCCGGCGCTGTTCAGGCAGACCAGGGTCGGCAGGGACGGCAAGCTTTTCACCATTGTGAAATTCCGCACCATGCGGCGCGGCGCCGAGCGCCAGAAGATCACCCTCGTCAGCGACGGCGACGGGCCGCTGTTCAAGATCCGCAATGACCCGCGGGTGACGCCGCTCGGCGCGTTCATGCGCCGTCACTCACTCGACGAGCTGCCTCAGCTCATCAACGTGACGCTCGGCCATATGTCGCTGGTCGGGCCGCGCCCGCCGCTGCCGGAAGAGGTCGCCCGCTACGGCGACGACGTCCGCAGGAGGCTCCTCGTCCGGCCCGGCCTGACCGGCCTGTGGCAGGTCAACGGCAGGTCGGATCTGTCGTGGGAGGAATCCGTAAGACTGGACCTGCGTTACGTGGAGAACTGGACCCTCATGCTGGACCTGCAGATCCTGTGGAAGACTTGGTCGGCCGTCGCCCGCGGGCAAGGAGCTTATTGATGACGATTCGTGATGACCACGCCCTGGCCGCCGACCTGGCCACCGAGGCGGGGGAGCACCTGTTGCAGGTCCGCCGGCGTGAGGGTTTCGACGACCCCGCCGTGCTGCGATCCGCCGGTGACCGGGCCGCGCACCTCCTGCTGATGGAGTCGCTCGCCAGGCTCAGGCCTTCCGACAGCGTGCTGTCGGAGGAGGCCACCCGCGAGGAGCGGATGGATCCGCGCCGGCAGAGCGCGGATCGGGTGTGGATCGTCGACCCGCTCGACGGCACCCGTGAGTTCGCCGAGGAGGGCAGGTCCGACTGGGCCGTCCACGTGGCGCTGTGGGAGCGGGGAGTGCTCACCGCCGGCGCCGTGGCGCTGCCGGCGCAGGGGCGCACGCTGACCACCGCCGAGCCGCCCAAGCTGCCCGCCTACGACGGGGGCAGGTTCCGCATCGCGGTGAGCCGCACCAGGCCGCCGGAGTTCGTGCAGAAGCTCGCCTACCTGGTCGGCGCCGATCTGGTGCCGATCGGCTCGGCGGGCGCGAAGATCTCCGCGGTGCTCACCGGCGAGGTCGAGGCATACGTGCACGCCGGCGGTCAGTACGAGTGGGATTCGGCCGCGCCGGTCGCCGTGGCCCTCGCCGCGGGCGCCCATGCCAGCCGGATCGACGGCTCGAAGCTGACCTACAACCAAGTCGACCCCTCACTACCAGATATTCTGGTTTCCCTACCGGACTTGGCGTCTAATCTGCTCGCCGGGATCCGGGACCTGCATCGATAACCGCCGGAGGAGAGCCCTCATGCTCCAGCGCGACTACACCACGTCGCAGCTCGACGTCCTCGAAGCCGAGGCCATTCACATCATGCGCGAGGTGGCGGCCGAGTTCGAGCGTCCCTGTCTGCTCTTCTCCGGTGGTAAAGACTCCATCGTCATGCTCCGCATCGCGGAGAAGGCGTTCTGGCCCGCCGCCATCCCGTTCCCGCTCATGCACGTCGACACCGGGCACAACTTCGACGAGGTCATCGAGTTCCGCGACCGCCGCAGCGCCGAGCTCGGCGCCCGTCTGATCGTGGCCAGCGTGCAGAGCTCCATCGACGCGGGCCGCGTGGTGGAGCAGACCGGCCGCCGGGCCTCACGCAACCGCCTGCAGACGACCACGCTGCTCGACGCCATCGAGGAGCACGAGTTCGACGCGGTGTTCGGCGGCGCCAGGCGCGACGAGGAGAAGGCCAGGGCCAAGGAGCGGGTGTTCTCCTTCCGCGACGACTTCGGCCAGTGGGACCCGAAGAACCAGCGCCCAGAGCTGTGGAATCTCTACAACGCGCGGATCAGCAAGGGCGAGCACATCCGGGTGTTCCCGCTGTCCAACTGGACCGAGCTGGACATCTGGGACTACATCCGGCGGGAGGGCATCGAGATCCCCGCCATCTACTTCGCCCACACCCGCAAGGTCTTCGAGCGGGACGGCATGCTGCTGCCCGACGCCGACATCGTGCAGCGGGGCGACGACGAGCCGCTGTTCGAGTCCGTGGTGCGCTATCGCACGGTGGGCGACATGACCTGCACCGGCGCCGTGCAGTCCGGCGCGGCGACGGTCGAGGAGATCATCGAGGAGATCGCGGCGACCCGGATCACCGAGCGCGGGGCCACCAGGGCCGACGACCGCGCCTCGGAGGCCGCCATGGAGGATCGCAAGCGGGAAGGTTACTTCTAAACCGATGGACATTCTGCGTTTCGCCACGGCGGGAAGCGTCGACGACGGCAAGTCCACCCTCATCGGGCGGCTCCTGTTCGACTCCAAGGCGATCTTCGAAGACCAGCTCGAGGCGGTCGAGCGCACCTCGCGCGACCGCGGCACCGAATACACCGACCTGTCGCTGCTCACCGACGGCCTGCGGGCCGAGCGGGAGCAGGGCATCACCATCGACGTCGCCTACCGCTACTTCGCGACGCCGCGCCGCAAGTTCATCATCGCGGACACCCCCGGGCACATCCAGTACACCCGCAACATGGTGACCGGCGCCTCCACCGCCGACCTGGCGATCATTCTCATCGACGCGCGCAAGGGCGTGCTGGAGCAGTCGCGCCGGCACGCCTTCCTCACCTCTCTCCTGCGCGTCCCCCACCTGGTGCTGGCCGTCAACAAGATGGACCTGGTGGACTACTCCGAGGAGCGCTTCGACGAGATCCGCGAGGAGTTCACCGCCTTCGCGTCCAAGCTGAACGTGTCCGACCTCACGTTCATCCCCATCTCCGCGCTCAACGGCGACAACGTCGTGTCCCGCTCCGAGAACACCCCCTGGTACCAAGGCACCTCGCTGCTCCACCACCTGGAGAACGTGCACATCGCCTCCGACCGCAACCTGGTCGACGTGCGCTTCCCCGTCCAATACGTCATCCGCCCCAACCGGGCCACCGACCACGCCTTCCACGACTACCGGGGCTATGCCGGCCAGGTCGCGGGCGGGGTGCTCAAGCCGGGCGACGAGGTGGTGCACCTGCCGTCCGGCCTGACGACCAGGATCGCCTCCATCGACACCTTCGACGGGCCGGTGGAGGAGGCGTTCCCGCCCATGTCGGTGACGCTCCGCTTCGAGGACGACCTCGACATCTCCCGGGGCGACATGATCGCCCGGCCCAACAACCAGCCGCAGGTGGTCCAGGACCTGGAGGCGATGGTCTGCTGGATGGCGGACGGCGTGAAGCTCACGCCCCGCTCCAAGCTGACCATCAAGCACACCACCCGCACGGCTCGGGCTCTCGTCCGCGACCTGCAGTACCGCCTGGACGTCAACACCCTGCACCGGGACGAGGAGGCGACGTCGCTGGGTCTCAACGAGATCGGCCGCGTCACGCTCCGGATCACGCAGCCGCTGTTCGTGGACGACTACGGCCGCAACCGGATGACCGGCGGTTTCATCCTGGTGGACGAGTCCACCAACGGGACCGTGGGCGCCGGCATGATCCTGGAGGTCCGCTGACCTTCCGGTCCTGAGTCTTGCGGTCCTGAGTCTTGCGGTTCTGAGTGAAGAACCTGTTCGGACCGCGGGCCGAGTCCGAGGTGTCAGGTCCGGCCGATGCGCTCGCTGAGCCGTCGGCCGGGCCTTTTCGTTGCACGGGAGCTCTTTCCGGTCCTGTGGCGTTGAAGGTAGATCTCTTGGCGATTCGGCGACACTTTGATTACTCTCCGCGCTAGCATCTCCACGTTCCGTGTTCGCGACGTGAGGGTTCACCCTTGTGACCGATCGTTCGACCGCTCCCCGTGTGATCTTCCTGGGCGGCCTCGGCCGTAGCGGCACCACTCTGCTCGAACGGCTCCTCGGCCAGTTGCCCGAGGTGGCGCCCCTCGGTGAAGTGGTGCACCTGTGGGAGCGCGGCGTCCTGGCCGACGAGCCGTGCGGCTGCGGCCGGCCGTTCACCGCGTGCCCGTTCTGGCGTGACGTCGGCGAGCGCGCCTTCGGCGGCTGGACGTCCATGCTGGCCGAGCGCGTCCTGGCATTGCGCCACCGGGTCGACCGCACGCGCCGGCTGGCGCGCATCGCCCACGAGGACCTGCCTGAGTACGTACGCGCCTACCGCCGGATCTACCAGGCGGCGGCCGAGGCGGCGCAGGCCCGGACGGTGGTCGACTCCAGCAAGCACGCCTCGCTCGCCTACTGCCTGCTGGAGGCGGGGGTGGACGTCCACGTCGTGCAGGTGGTCCGCGAGCCCCGAGCCGTCGCCCACTCCTGGTGCAGGACCGTGGCCCGGCCCGAGGACGGCAAGCCGATGACCCGCTGGGGCCCCGCCCGCACCGCCGTGCACTGGACGGCCCAGAACCTCGCCCTGGAGTTGCTGGCCGTCCGGGGAGCCCCCGTCACCCGCGTCCGCTACGAGGACCTGCTGGCCACACCGCACGAGACACTGACGAACCTGGCTCAGGACCTCGGCTTCACCTCCCCGCGCCTGCCGTTCCTGCACGGCACGACCGCCTACCTGACCACGGCGCACACCGCTTCGGGCAACCCGATGCGCTTCACCGCCGGGGCCGTCGAGCTGGCCAGGGACGACTCCTGGCTGCGCGGCCTGCCCCGCCACCACCGCAGCCTGGTGGCGGCCCTCACCTGGCCGCTCAGAGCCCGGTACGGCTACGGAAGGGACACCGCGTGAGCCGTACGGCCGCCTCGGTAGGGGTGGTGATCCCCACCCGCGGCGACCGCCCCGCCCAGCTACGCGCGGCCGTCGAGGCGGCACTCACCCAGGACTGCACAGGCCAGGTAAGCGTGGTGGTCGTCGTCGACGGCGGCCACCTCCACACCGTCGCCGATGATCTCCACCCTGTCGTCGGCGGTGGCGTCCGCCGATCTGCGGAGGGCGCCCGGTCCGGCATGGACGGCGGCGGCCCGCACTCCGCCGGCGACGATGGCGTCCGCCGACCCGTAGGCGGTGGAGGCGCCCCCAGACCCGCCGTGCGGGTGTTGCCCAACCGGTTCACTCCGGGGTTGCCGGGGGCGCGCAATACCGGTATCGCCGCTTGTGACACCGACCTGATCGCCTTCTGCGACGACGACGATCTGTGGCTGCCGGGCAAGCTCGCCGCGCAGACGCGCCTGCTCGCCGACGGCGGCGCCGAGTTCGCGAGCTGCGGCATCGAGATCGAGTACGGCGGGCGACGGGTGCCGAGGCCGGCCGGGACCGACCGGGTCACCGCCGCTGACCTGGTGCGCTCCCGCATGGTGATGGTGCACTCCTCGACATTCCTGTTCAGGCGCGGCACCCTCTGGGTGGACGAGAGCGCCCCCCGAGGCCAGAACGAGGACTGGGATCTCGCGCTCCGCGCCGCCAAGCGCCACCCGATCGCCAACGCCGACGAGCCGCTCGTACGGGTTCGGTGGGGCGCGTCCCACTATGTCGCCCGATGGGCGGACCGTATCGCCGGGCTTGAGTGGATGCTCGCCCGGCACCCCGAACTGGCCGTGGATCCGCGCGGCGCGGCACGGATCTACGGTCAGCTGGCCTTCGGCCACGCCGCCCTGGGAAACCGCCGCGGCGCGGCACGCTGGGCCGTCCGCACCCTCGCCGCCCGGTTCGGCGAACCACGCGCCCCCATCGCCCTGGCCGTGGCCGCGGGCCTGATCCCCGCCGCCACGGTCCTGGCCCTGCTGCACCATCGCGGGCGGGGCATTTGATGGCCCGGACCCGCGCGAACGCGTCCACCGGCCGGGCGGCGCGGGTGGTGGTCGGCGGGGTCGGGTTCGATCCGCTGACCGAGGACGAGGTGGCCGAGCGGGTCGAGGCCGAGCTGTCCGCCGGCCGAGGCGGGCACATCGTCACCCCGAACGTGGACATCTGCCAGGCCGTCGCCGGGGACGCGGCGCTGCGGGAACTGGTGGACGGGGCCGAGGTGGTGGTGGCCGACGGGATGCCGCTGGTGTGGGCGTCACGGCTGCTGGGGACGCCGGTGCCCGAGCGGGTCACGGGGGCGGATCTGATCTGGTCGCTGAGCGATCGGGCCGCTCGCCGCGGGTGGCCCGTCTATCTGCTCGGCGGCCCGCCCGGGGTCGCCGCGGCGGCGGCCGCCGAGCTGGCGGGCCGCCATCCACGGCTGCGGGTCTGCGGGGTGGACGCGCCCCCGTACGGGTTCGACGCGACCGCGCGGGGCAGGCAGCAGGCGCGGCGGAAGGTCGTACGGGCGCGGCCGAGGCTGGTGTTTGTGGGGCTCGGCTTCCCCCGGCAGGATCTGCTCATCGGCGAGCTGCGCCGCGAGCTGCCCGGCACCTGGTTCGTGGGGTGCGGGGCGGCGATCGGGTTCGCCGCCGGCACGGTGTCACGGGCGCCTCGGTGGATGCGCGGGGCGGGGCTCGAATGGCTGTTCCGGCTGGCCTGCGAGCCCGGCCGGCTGGCCCGGCGCTATCTGGTGGACGACGTGCCGTTCGCGCTGCGCCTGCTGCTCACCTCGGTGGCCACCCGCATGCGTCGTCGGTCAGCGCCCTGATCCTGTCGATCTCGTCCTGGGTGAGGCCCCTGGCGCCTGCCCGCAGGGCCGCCCGCGAGTCCATCGGGCGGTAGGCGGTGCGAGACAGTCCTGACCAGGCGAATCCCTGGTCCCGGCTGCCGGGGGCGGTGCACGCCTTCATGACGCGCTCCTCGGCGGCGGGGGTCCACGCCAGGCCGGCGTAGTCGTACAGGCGCTTGAAGCCCGTCCGGGGGTCGGCGGCGAGGTCGTCGTAGGAGGTGACCAGGATGCCGGGGGTGCGTGCGAGGATCTCTCGCGTCACCTGCCACAGTGCCGCCGCCTTCGCGATCCGGTCCTGCGAGCCGACCAGGACGCGCAGCCGCAGCACCTGGGGATGGTCGCGGACGAGCAGCGGCTGTTCGAGCAGCTCGTGGAAGTAGACGGTCCAGCCGAGGCGCTGCCAGCTCGCCACGAACGACACCGGGTCCCGGACGAGGGCGATCACCTTGCACCCCAGCCGCTCGGCGAACCAGCCCGCCGACAGCACCGCGAACGGGTCGTCCAGCAGCGCCCGCCGCCCCGCGAGGCGGCCCAGCGTGAAGGCCCCGCCGTAGCGGATCATGCGCGCCAGGTCGTACGGGGAGCGGTTGGCCCGCAGCTCGGCCGCCCAGCGGTAGCGCAGCGCGACGGTGTCGCGGAAGGCGGGCAGCCAGGTGGGCGCGTTGTCGTCGCAGATGTACTGGAAGCGGTGGCGTACCTGGGCGCGCAGGATGCCGGGGCAGCGGCCGGGCGGATGCTGCGGGTTGAGCGGCTCGTTGACGTAGACGAGCTCGCCGCCGGCGGCCAGCATCTTGCCCGCCCAGCTCGTGCCGCTTCTCGGCAGCCCGGTGACCAGCACCGGAGGGCGGGCGCTCATGCCGTGGCCCAGGCGCGCGGGGGCAGCGCCGGAGGGCGGGCGGCGCTCATGCCGTGGCCCAGGCGCGTGGACGCAGCGCCGAGCGGCTGTGCCGGCCGAAGGGGCGCAGGCCGTAGCGGTGGTGGAGCTGCCAGAGCGGTAGCGCGTTCCTGACCAGCACGCCGGCGGACCAGCCGAGCGCCGCGCCCAGCGCGCCGTGCGCCGGGATCAGCGCCAGGTCCAGCAGGACCGTGCAGGCACCGGCCGCGACGAGGTTGCGCAGGCTGGCCGTGGTGTGGCCGGCGGCGGTCAGCACGACGTCGACCATGCCGGACGCCGTGGCCGCCATCATCGTGGCCGCCAGGACCAGCGCCACGGGCGTCGCCGCGCCGTAGCCGTCGCCGAAGAGCCGCAGCAGCCAGGGGGCGGCCAAGGCGTAGGCCAGCCAGACGGGCCAGGTCAGCAGCACCAGCCACATGGTGGTCGCTTGGTACAGCTCCCTGGCCGCGGCCAGGTCGCCGTCGGCGAGCGCTCTGACCAGGCGCGGTTGTACGGCCTGCGCCAGGCCCTGGTTGGCGAGCTGGCCCACGATCTTGAAGCGGGTCGCGGCGGTGTAGACGGCCGCCTGCGCCGGGCCGGCGAGCAGGGCGACGATCACGATGTCGAACCGCTGGAACACGGCCTGGACCGCGGCCGCCACCGACCTCGGGGCCGTGTGCCGCCACAGGTCCCGTCCGGTGCCGGGCAGGTAGGGCGTGCGGGGCGCGCGACCGCGCAGAGCGAGCGCCGCCAGCACCAGCACGGGCAGGTACGGCAGCGCCCACGCGACAGGCAGCGCCCAGGCAGGCAGCGCCCAGTCGGCAGGCGTCTGCTGTACGGCGGAAGCAGGCGGACCGGGGAGCCCGGTCGGCGCTGTGGCACCGGGGAGCCAGGGCGATGTATCGGTCGGCGCTGCGGTACCGAGGAGCCAGGGTGACGTGCCTGCCAGTGCCACGCCGGCCACCAGGGCGAGCTGGCCGATCGGGAGCAGCACCCCGCCGAGCAGCACCGTGGGTCGCAGGGCGCCGAAGCCCCGGCCGGCGGCGAGCAGGACGTCCGCCACGGCCATGACCGGCAGGGCCAGGGCCACCGGGCCTAACCAGGGGTACAGCAGCACGCCGGCGAGCGTCGCAACCCCGGTGACGGGCACCAGCGCCGCCCGGATATATCCCGATATGCCGCGATATGCGAAGGCATCGGCTCTGGCGATGAAGTACACCAGCCCGTTGCCCGCGTCCAGCTTGACGATCCCGGCCGCCATCAGCATCAACGCGGTGACCGTGAAGAACGCCCCCGCCTGCTCGACGGAGAACGCCCTGGTGACGACCACGACGAGCCCGAACTGAGCCAGCGCGGCCACCCCCGCCCCCATCACCCCGGCAAGCCCACCCCGCACCACCCGCCCCAACGCCACCCGCCCCGCACTCCCGCCCGGAGCCGCCTGCGCCACGACCTCTCCTGAGGCCACCCGCCTCGCGACCTCGCCGTAAGCCGCCTGTTCTGGCGGCGGTGGGTCGGTGTGGGGGTCCGGTTGGGGTGGGGTCAGGCTCGCCATGAGGGGTCACCGCCCAGCCAGCTCACCAGTCGGGTGTCGTACGGCTCGAAGTGGTCGCGCAGGCTCTGCCGGAGAGAGTCCGGCAGGGGCCTGGGCAGGGGCCGCCCGTTGTGCCGTTCGAACTCGGGGTGGCCCAGCCGGGGCACTCCGAGGAAGTCCAGCACCCGGTCGTAGACCTGCTCGGGCTCGGCGAAGAAGCGGTGGCTGTCGAGGACCAGGATCCGCTCCCGCCCGAACAGCGGCTCCAGCCGGTCGAGCTGCTCGGCGTAACGGCCGCGGGCCAGATAGCCGTGGTGCCGGTGGGAGTGGTGGGCGGAGTGCGGCCCCGCCCGCAGGCTCTCCTCGGCCCCCGCGAGCCGCCCGGCCTCCAGCTCCAGCGCGTGCTCGAAGTGGGACTCGGTCTCGAAGCCTCTGGCCAGCTCGTGGGCGTGCGCGGAGTAGGCCCGCTCGACCGGGTCGCGCACCAGCACGATCAGCTTCACCCCCGGCAGGTCGGCGGCGATCCGCTCCCCGGCCAGCGGATGGAACAGGTAGTAGGGCGATGACTCGAACGCCTGCGGCCCGGCGCCGTAACGCCGGGCGAGCAGCGCCGTGCTCACCCGGAGCGGGAAGTGCGCCCGATACCAGGCGGGCCCACGCCAGTAGGCGGCGTCGAAGTAGTGGACCCCTTTGTGCAGCACCGGCTTGAGCAGCAGGGGGTGCTCCGCCAGCGCCCGGTAGAGCGAGGTGGTGCCGCACCGCTGGGCCCCGGCGATCAGGAACGACGGCAGGATCCGCGCCCTGGAGGTGATCTTCCCGGTGGTCCGCGACACGGACAGCACCGATCGCTTCATGACCTTCATGTCAGCGGCTCCTGGTGGTCGACGACCGGGTTGAGCCAGTGGTCCGGCGGGCCGAGGGGTTCGTGGCCGTCGGCGGCGTGCCGGTCGGCCAGCGCGATGAGGTAGTGCAGCGCGGTCTGCCTGGCCTGCGCGGCCGACAGCCCGAACGGCGCCAGCGTCCGCAGCGCCTGGGCGAGGCAGGCGCGCGCGGCGGTCGGCGGGTCCATGCGGCGCAGCGCCCGCTGGAAGAAGTGGTGCACCGCGTCGAACCCGTAGGGGACGCCGGTCGCGTAGCGCTCCCAGTCCCACACGAGCAGCCGCCCGTCGGCGGACGGCGAGATGTTCCACGGGGCCAGGTCGCCGTGCCAGGCCGCGCCGTCGGGGCCGCCCGTGGCCGCGATCTCCTTGACGGCCCTGACCAGCAGCGGGCCGGGCACCCGGCGGCGGCGGACGGGCAGCGGGGACAGGGCGAGCAGGCTGAGGCCGCGCCAGCTCCCGTGGTGCAGCACGGTGGGCGTGACGACGGTCTTGAGCGGGAGGCCGGCCAGCTCGCGCAGCGCGGCGGCCTCGTTGTCGACCAGCGCGCGGGCCCGGTCGGTGTCGCCCACCTTCACGAAGGCCAGGCGGGCGCCGTCGCTGTGGACCTCCAGGATGGGCTTGCGGTTGGCCCGGCGCGCCGGGCGCACGTGCAGGACGATCTCCACCGGTGCGCCGAAGACCTCCCCGAGGTGGGCCGAGATCGACCCGTCCATGGGCAGCAGGACGCGCGGCCCGGCCAGCCGGTGCCACCAGCGGCGCGGCGCCAGCCGGCGAGGCAGCCGGGCGTGCGGGAGCAGCGTGTGGGCGCGCGGATCATCCTGGCCGGGATAAAGGAGCCGGAGCGTGTCGCCGAGGTAGCTGAGCCTGATGTCGGTGTCGGTCATGCGGGATTTCTCCACAGGAGCGCGAAGGAGATGAAGTAGAGGCTGAGCGGCGTGACCAGGCCGTCATAGATGAACATGTAGAGCAGCACCAGGCTCATCACCAGCACTCCGGCGAGCCCGATCGGGGTCCTGTCGGTCCAGTGGCGGCGGATCGCGCCGGCGAAGAAGGCCACGTAGAGCGCCGCGCCCGCGAAGCCCTGCGTGATGAGCATCAGCCAGAGCTGGCCGTCGCCGCCCAGCGGGGGATGGCCGCAGCCGGGGCACCAGTCGGTCTTGCCGGTGGTGATCGTGCGGTGGTTGCCCGTGGCGTTGCGGGTGTTGCCGAAGCCGATGACGGGCGAGTGGGTCGCGGCCTCGATCGTGGCCGACACGGTGAAGGCCCGGATGTCGTTGGAGTGCGGGCTGTCCAGCCGCTGGACGACGAGGGGGGCGAGCGGGCTGAGCGCGAACACCAGCGCCCCTGTCGCCGCCGCGACGCAGAGGGTGACCCTGGTCCTGCCGCCCACCCGGACGATCAGGTAGCAGACGGCGAGCCCGAGGCCGATCCACAGGCCCCGGTTGAGCGAGTAGACGATCGGGACGGCCGCCAGGGCGATCAGCACCACGGCCAGCGCCTTGCGGCGGCGGGTGCCGTACACCCACCAGCCGACCACGAACCAGACGAGCAGCACCGACACGTTGCTGCCCCACGCGTTGGCCCATTCGAACGGCGCCTCCGGCCGGGGCGAGGCGTAGCCGAGCACCTTCTGGGTCTGCGCGGCGGTGGGGTGGATCAGGTTCTGGACGAAGGAGTTGTCGGCCAGCCAGCCCGGCAGGACCAGCTCCACCGGTGAGGTGAAGGAGAAGCCGGGAGCCAGCACGCCGAGCAGCCCGCCGGCCACGGTGGTGATGAACAGCACGCCGAGCATCCGCAGGAGCCGGAGCTGCGGCAACTCGCGCTCGGTGAGGTTGCCCAGGTAAAGAACCATGATCATGAGCGACAGGTAGAGCGTCAGGCGCATGGCGTAGCCGAGGAAACGGCCCGGGCCCAGCTCGCCGTAGGTGCCGGGCGGCATCTCCGCCAGCATCAGCCCGCTCACCAGATGGCCGGCGATCAGCAGCAGCCACAGCCCGAACCCGCGCGGCACCCGGATCGGCCTGCGCCGCCACAGGATGATCCCCATGGGCACGGCCAGCACGACGACCGACAGCCCGCCGAAGCCGAGCGCCCACCAGACGGGATAACCGAGCAGCAGCGCGGCGATGGGCCACGCGGGTCCTGTCACGCCCGCTTGCCCGGCGGCTGATGGAGCGCGTGCATGGGCGAGGTGTCGGCGCCCGCGGCGCGCTCGGGCTCGCCACCGGCGACCAGCTTGCCCAGCGGCGTGTGCTGGGGAGAGGGCGGCGCGGGCGTCAGGTCCGTGGTGGTCACCGCGCCGATGATCGGCACGTTGTGCCGGCTGAGATGCCGTACGGTGGCCGCGACCTGGACGGAGGTCGCCTGGCCCAGGCCGATCAGCAGCAGGGCCGCGTCCGCCCTGGCCAGGTCGCTCACGTCCGCGCCGCTCAGCACCGACAGCGGCGCGCTGGTGGCCAGCGGGGCGGCCACCCGGGAGGAGCCGAGCTCGGCCGGGACGGCCCTGACCAGCAGCCGCTTGCCCGGGCAGGCGGCGAGCACGGCGGAGGTCAGGTCGTGCAGCGCGGCGGGGTCGCGCGGGTAGGACAGATCGGCCAGGGCGGGCAGTCCGGTGAGCCGCTCGACGTCGGCGGTGCTGCGCAGCCGGGTGTCGAGGCGGTCGCGCAGCACCGCCCCGGCGGCCCCCAGCAGCAGGCCCGCCATGAGCCCGGAGCCGAGGCACAGCGGCAGGCCGGGGGACCTGGGCAGCGACGGCATGACGGCCGGGCTGATGACCGATCCGGGCGTCACCGCCAGGGTCCGCAGCGCGTCGTACTTCAGTGTGAGGCTGCTCGCCTGCCGGGTGAGCACCCCCTGCCGGTAGGTGGCGAGCGTGTGCGCGGCGGTGCCCCTGGTCAGCCCGCCGAGCTGTTTGATCGCCGCGCCGAGCGAGGTGTTGACCTGCCGGAGCTTGGCCAGCAGGAGCTTCTGCTGGGCGAGGATGGCGGCCTGCGCGCTCTCGGTGCGGTGGG
This sequence comes from Nonomuraea glycinis, assembly GCF_035920485.1. Classification (GTDB taxonomy): domain Bacteria; phylum Actinomycetota; class Actinomycetes; order Streptosporangiales; family Streptosporangiaceae; genus Nonomuraea; species Nonomuraea glycinis. Next base: position 1,354,819 of record NZ_CP109166.1, on the reverse strand, counting down.
CGAGGTAGGCCTCGGCGTAGGCCCGCGAGCCGGCGGCGGCGGTGGCCGGGTCGGCGGCGCTGTAGGAGATCGACAGGACGGAGGAGTTGGGCGGGACCGACACCTCGGCGGGCTCCAGGGCGGTGGCGTTCACCGCCTGGGCGGCCTTGGCCGCGACGACGGAGGACATGGCGATCTGCGCCTCGGTGTCGAGGTTGAGGGGTTCGCGCTGCCGGGTGGTCACCTGGTTGACCTGCTCGGAGACGCCCACGGGGGTGACGAGGAGCTGGGTGGTCGCGGTGTAGGAAGGGGGGACGATCCGCAGCAGGGCGAGCCCTGTCGTGCCGCCGGCCAGGACGCAGCCGAGCAGGAGCAGCCAGCGCCTGCGGAGCAGCGAGAGGTGCTCTCCCAGGTCGGTGCCGGAGCGGTGGGCCGGGCGGTCCGGCGGCAGGCTCATGGAGGCGGGTCTCCCTGCGTTTGCTGCGCATTGTCGCCATTCGGCGACTCTGCGTAACGTGTCGAGGTGTGCGCCCACTATAGGCGGGCCAGATATTACCCAGCCAGATTACCCAAGATTTTCTCCTGTACGACCCGGGAATCGTACCCATATAAAGCGATAAATCGCTGTTTGTCGGTGAGTCGTGCACCTCATCTGGCCTGCGCTGACCGCTACTCCGGCTGAAGTTGCGGCAATGGCGTGGCATGGTTCAGGTTGATAGGGCGGGGGTCGCCCAATGAGGGGGTTGAAAGTTATGGCGCGCTGGAATTATTCGTATAGAGCGATAAACAGCAATTTGAAGGCTGATGTCGCCAAAGGGGCGATCGGCAGCTTGGCCTTGGCCGTCCTGCTGGCCGCGTGCTCGAGCCCGGCGCCCAGCGGGCCGGCCGCCGGCCGGCGGAGCGCGCCGGCGGACGGCGGCGGTGGCCCCGCCGTGGTGAGCGCGCCCGCCTGTGCCGTCACCGGCAAGCTCATCCCCTCGTGCGGCGCGTGGTGGGGCATCGCCCCGGAGATCTTCACGGGCACCCGGGTGGAGGAGGCGCTGCACAGCGCCGAGGCGCGCATGGGGGCGACGGCCGACCTGGTGCACGTCTATCACCGGGGCAAGGAGCTGTTCCCGACCGAGCAGGAGATCCGGATCGCCCGGGACCCGGCCCGTCCCCGCCTGCTGCTGATCAACTGGAAGCCGTCGCTCGGCCACACCTGGGCCGAGATCGCGGGCGGCGCCATCGACGACAGGATCGACCGCCTGGCCCACCATCTCCGGCGGACCTTTCCCGAGCAGTTCTTCCTCACCATCCACCACGAGCCGGAGAACGACGTGGAGACCGCGGCGGAGTCCGGCATGGGGGCCGACGACTACACGGCCATGTTCCGGCACGTCGTGCTCCGGCTGCGCGCCAAGGGCGTGAAGAACGCGGTGACCGTGATGACCTACATGGGCGCGCCCAACTGGGCCACCAAGTCCTGGTTCGAGGAGCTCTACCCGGGCGACGACGTGGTCGACTGGGTGGCGATGGACCCCTACGCCGACAACCGGGTGCACGACTTCGGCAGCCTGGTCAACAAGACCCGCGAGGACTTCGAGGAGTGGCCCGGCTTCTACCGCTGGATGCAGTGGCGCTTTCCCGGCAAGCCGGTCATGGTCGCGGAGTGGGGTGTGTTCGAGCGGGCCGACGACCCGGCGTTCAAGCGCGCGTTCTTCGAGTCCGTACGCAGCCAGGTCCGCCGCTATCCGCAGATCAAGGCGCTGGTCTACTTCGACTCGCCGAGCGCGCCGCGAGGCGACACCCGCTTCGACACCGACCCCACGGCGGACCGGGCGTTCACCGAGCTCGCGCGAGATCCGCACTTTCGCGCGACGCGCGTGCCGCGGCCCTGACCCGCAGCCGCCGGCCGATGACCATGACCAGCACGGCCACCGCCACCACGGCCAGAGTGACCAGGTCGGCCACGCCGAGCAGCTTGAGCGCGGAGGCCAGCAGCACGACGGCGAGCATCGCCCTGACCAGGCCGCCGGGGGCCCGCGAGGAGACCCGGGCGCCCAGATAGACGCCGGGGATGGAGCCGATCAGCAGGGAGAGCGTGAGATCGAGCCGGAAGTCGCCGAACAGCAGGTGTCCCAGCGCCGCCGAGACCACCAGCGGCACGGCCTGGACCAGGTCGGTGCCGACGAGCTGGTTGGCCTTGAGCGCCGGATAGAGGGCGATCAGGGCCACGATGATCAGCGAACCGGAACCCACGGAGGACACGCCCACCACCAGGCCGCCTACCGTACCGACCAGTAGGGTCGGGATTGGGCGTACGACGATCTCCCGTGCCTCCGCCGAGCCGCCCCGGTCGCCCAGCCACGCCTTGATCCCCAGGCCCGCGACGGCCAGCAGCAGCGCGACGCCGAGCGCGTACTTCACCCCGTCGCCGACCGCGAACGCGCGGGCCAGGAACACCCCGCAGAACGCCGCCGGGACGGACCCCACGCAGAGCCAGCCGACCAGGCGCAGGTTCACGGTGCCCCGGCGCAGGTGGACCATGCCGCCGACCGGCTTCATCACGGCCGAGGCCACCAGGTCGCTGGAGACGGCGGCCAGCGGCGGGACGTTGAAGAACAGCATCATCATCGGCGTCATCAGCGCGCCGCCGCCCATGCCGGTGAGCCCGACGACGATGGCCACGAGGAACGAGCCGAGGATCAGCGGGGGGTCGATCACCGGATCCACCGGCCGTCGCGCAGCCTGGCCAGCACCTGCTCGACCGCCGCCTCGACGGAGAGGTGCGTGGTGTCGACGACCAGGTCGGCGTCGTCCGGCTCCTCGTAGGGATCGGAGATGCCGGTGAACTCGGGGATGAGCCCCGCGCGGGCCTTGGCGTACAGGCCCTTGCGGTCGCGGCGCTCGCACTCCTCCAGCGGGGTGGCGACGTGCACGAGCAGGAAGTCGGCGCCGACCGACTCGACCATCTCGCGCACCTCCTCGCGGGTGGCGGCGTAGGGGGCGATGGGGGCGCAGATGGCCAGGCCGCCGTGGCGGGCGGCCTCGGCGGCCACGAAGCCGATGCGGCGGATGTTGAGGTCGCGGTCGGCCTTGGAGAACGTCAGGCCCTTGGAGAGCAGGTGGCGCACCACGTCGCCGTCGAGGTAGGTGACCGTGCGGGTGCCGAGCTCCAGCAGGCTGTCCCGCAGGCCGCGGGCGATCGTGGACTTGCCCGATCCGGACAGGCCGGTGAAGAACACCACCAGGCCGCGGCGGTGCGGCGGTCCGGGGATCCGCACCGGATCCGGCCCGGCCAGGTGCTCGGTGGCGCCGTAGGAGAAGGCGATGTGCTCGCGCAGCTCCAGGTCGATCTCGGGCTCCTCGCGCGGCGCCAGCGGCACCGGGACGACGATCGTGCTCTCGGGCAGCTGGCCTTTGGCCTTCAGTGCGGCTCTGACCAGGGCCGGGCCCGCCTCGCCGTACGACAGGGGGAGCAGCAGGATCACCGCGTCGAGCTCCTTGGCGGTGGCGAGGATCTCGTTGAGGTCGTCGAGCGGCCCCCGCATGGTGACGGCGAGCGCCGGACGCCCGCCAAGCTCCACGCGGACCTCGTCAGGGGTGCGGCGCAGCCGGGCGAACGGGCCGTGCTCGGCCGCGCCCAGCCCGCGCACCGGCCCGGCGGCCGGCCCGTCCGCCGGATGCTCGGTCACGGTGAGTACGGCGAGCGGGACGCCCTCCGGGTCGAGCAGCGTGACCTCGTCGCCGGGAGCCACCTCGTCGGGCAGGTGGATCGTGACCGGAGCCGGCCACGGCGTGCCGTCGGCCAGCGTGCCGCGCTCGTGCACCAGATGGATGTCGTCGTGGCCGAGGAACCCGGTCAACGGCTGGAATGCCCCGGAGAGCAGCAGCTCCAGGTCGGCCAGCTCACGTGCGTCGGGGGTCCACTCCACGTCAAACATCCCAACTATTCCGATTACATTGGTAGGAAACGATCCTAACCACTGTCGCCGGTGTGTCGCTAGATGAGCCGGGCGAAGTGGTACTGCGGTTTCCTGATGACCATGGTGATCTCATCGTGCGTCGCAGGGTAGCGTCCCCGGCTGAGCTTGGCGGCCAGACCGACCGCCGCGCTGCCGACCCGGCCCATGGCGGGCCCGCTCGTCGCCGTCTCCTCGTCCATGACCAGCAGGCCACGGGTGAGGCAGAAGGCGTGCATGCCTCCGGCCGAGGCCAGCGGCTCGTAGACGGCGGGCAGCGGGCCGGGCGTCCCCGCCGCCACCAGATGCCGCCAGACCAGCCGCCGCGCCCACGCCGGGATGATCCGGTCCAGGATCCCGTAGGCGGAGTCGCGGTCGCGCATCCGCAGCAGCACCAGGCCGCCCGGCCGCAGCGCCTGCAGGAGCCGGTCCAGCACCAGCTCGGCGTGCTCGATCCGCTCCAGCAGGAACGAGAGCTGGATCACGTCGAACGACCTGGGCGGCAGCGGGGCGGAGCGCAGGTCGCCCAGTGCCCAGGTGGTCAGGTCGGCCCGCTCCTCCACGACCCTCCTGATCGCCGGCCGATCCTCATCGACCCCCGACGCCCGCGTCTCGATCCGCTCCAGGACCAGCGGCTCATGCGCACACCCGGCGACCAGCACATCGAGCCGCCGGCCCAGCTGCCCCGCCCACTGCTCCCGTACGCGCTGATCGAACAGATCGCCCTTCGGGACTACCGATCGCACCTCAGACATGTGACCCACAGTAATCAATAAATGCCCGAGAGTAATGCACATCCCCCCTGGTAGCGTCCGGAACTCCCTTCGGAGGTGAGACGGGAGTCGTGACCGTGCGCCGGCCCAGTGTGGCGGATCACAAGGTGCCGTGGGGGGCGCGGGTGCACGGTGGTGGGCAAGTAGGCTGGTACGCAACACCCCCGCGCTGGCTTGGCCGGGGGTAGTCGTGTTGCCATCTGGGGCCTATCTGATGAGTCTTTCCGGACTGCTCGACCTCCTCACCGCTGATCCGAAGCTGACCGCAGCCCTGGAGCAGGGCGGCGACGTCTCCCTGGTCGCGCCCGCCTCCCTACGGCCGTTCGGCGTGGCCGCGCTGGCCGGTCACGACCAGCGGACCGTGCTGGCCGTCACCGCGACCGGCCGCGAGGCCGAAGACCTGGCCGCGGCGCTGACGAGCCTCATCGAGCCGAGCTCGGTGGCCGTCTTCCCCGCCTGGGAGACGCTGCCGCACGAGCGGCTCTCGCCCCGCTCCGACACGGTGGGGCAGCGGCTGGCCGTGCTGCGGCGGCTCGCGCACCCGGTCAAGGGCGACAGCGCCGCCGGGCCGCTCAACGTGATCGTCGCGCCGGTCCGGGCGCTGCTGCAGCCGATCGTGCAGGGGCTGGGCGACCTGGAGCCGATGCGGCTCAAGGCCGGCGACGACGCCGATCTGGACGGGGTCGTCGCCAACCTCGTCGGCAACGGCTACCACCGGGTCGACATGGTGGAGAAGCGGGGCGAGGTCGCCGTGCGCGGCGGGCTGCTCGACGTGTTCCCGCCGACCGAGGAGCACCCGCTGCGGCTGGAGTTCTGGGGCGACACGGTCGAGGAGATCCGCTGGTTCAAGGTGGCCGACCAGCGCTCGCTGGAGGCGGCGGAGGACGGCCTGTTCGCGCCGCCCTGCCGGGAGCTGCTGCTGACCGAGGAGGTCCGGGACCGGGCCCGCGAGCTGGCCGAGCATCATCCCGCGCTGGCCGAGGTGCTCGACCAGCTCGCCGAGGGCACGCCGGTCGAGGGCATGGAGGCGTTCGCGCCGGTCCTGTGCGGTGAGATGGACCTGCTGATCGACCACCTGCCCGCCAGGGCGGCCGTGTTCGTCTGCGACCCCGAGCGGATCAGGGGCCGGGCCGAGGAGCTCGTACGCACCTCGCAGGAGTTCCTGGAGGCGTCCTGGATCACCGCCGCGGCGGGCGGCGAGGCGCCGATCGACCTGGGCGCGGCCGCGTTCCGCACGCTGGAGGAGATCCGCGACCACGCGGACTCGCTGGGGCAGCCGTGGTGGTCGATGGCCCCGTTCGGCAGCGGGATCGAGATGGCCGCGCACGACTCCGAGGCCTACCGGGGCGACACCAGGAAGGCGCTCGACGACATCAAGGGCTGGCTCGCCGAGGACAAGGCGGTGGTGCTGCTCAGCGAGGGGCACGGACCGGCCGAGCGGATGGTCGAGCTGCTCAAGGGCGTGGACGTTCCCGCCCGTCTGGTGAAATATCTGGATAAGGCGCCCGAGTCTAAGGTGGTGCACGTCACGACCGGGCTCATCGAGCACGGCTTCATCACCCCCGGCCTGGCCGTGCTCACCCACCTCGACCTGGTCGGCCAGAAGGCGTCCACCAAGGACATGCGCCGCCTGCCGTCGCGCCGCCGCAACATGGTCGACCCGCTGCAGCTCAAGGTCGGCGACCACGTCGTGCACGAGCAGCACGGCGTCGGCCGCTACATCGAGATGGTGCAGCGCACCGTCCAGGGCGCCACCCGCGAATACCTGGTCATCGAGTACGCCAAGGGCGACCGGCTCTACGTGCCCACCGACCAGCTCGACGAGGTCACCCGCTACGTCGGCGGCGAGGCGCCCTCGCTCAACCGGATGGGCGGCGGCGACTGGGCCAAGGCCAAGTCGCGGGCGAAGAAGGCGGTCAAGGAGATCGCCGGCGAGCTCATCCGCCTCTACTCGGCGCGGATGGCCTCGCCCGGCCACGCCTTCGCCGCCGACTCGCCGTGGCAGCGCGAGATGGAGGACGCCTTCCCCTACGCCGAGACGGGCGACCAGCTCGAAGCCATCGACGAGGTCAAGCGCGACATGGAGCGCGGCGTCCCGATGGACCGGCTGATCTGCGGCGACGTCGGCTACGGCAAGACCGAGATCGCGGTGCGGGCGGCGTTCAAGGCGGTGCAGGACGGCAAGCAGGTGGCCGTGCTGGTGCCGACCACCCTGCTGGTGCAGCAGCACCTGTCCACCTTCGCCGAGCGGTTCTCCAGCTTCCCCGTCGCGGTCCACCCGGTGTCGCGCTTCCAGACCGACGGCGAGGTCAAGGGCACCCTCGAAGGGCTGCGCACCGGCGCCGTGGACCTGGTGATCGGCACCCACCGGCTGCTCAGCCCCGAGGTCAGGTTCAAGGACCTGGGTTTGATCATCATCGACGAGGAGCAGCGGTTCGGGGTCGAGCACAAAGAGGCCATGAAGCACCTGCGCACCCAGGTCGACGTGCTGGCCATGTCGGCCACGCCGATCCCGCGCACGCTGGAGATGGGGCTGACCGGCATCCGGGAGATGTCGACGATCCTCACCCCGCCGGAGGAGCGCCACCCCATCCTCACCTTCGTCGGGCCGTACGACGAGAAGCAGATCACCGCCGCCATCAGGCGCGAGCTGATGCGGGACGGGCAGACCTTCTTCGTGCACAACCGGGTGGCCTCGATCAACCGGGTGGCCGCCCGGCTGCGCGAGCTCGTCCCGGAGGCCCGGGTGGCGGTCGCGCACGGGCAGATGAACGAGCAGCAGCTCGAAAAGATCATGGTCGGGTTCTGGGAGCGCGAGTACGACCTGCTGGTCTGCACCACGATCGTGGAGTCGGGCCTCGACGTGCCCAACGCCAACACGCTGATCGTCGACCGGGCCGACAACTACGGCCTGTCGCAGCTCCACCAGATCAGAGGCCGCGTCGGGCGGGGCAGGGAGCGGGGCTACGCCTACTTCCTCTACCCGCCGGAGAAGCCGCTCACCGAGACCGCGCACGAGCGGCTGGCGACGATCGCCCAGCACACCGAGATGGGCGCGGGCATGTACGTCGCGATGAAGGACCTGGAGATCCGCGGCGCCGGCAACGTGCTGGGCGCCGAGCAGTCGGGCTTCATCGCGGGCGTCGGCTTCGACCTCTATGTGCGGCTCATGTCCGAGGCGGTCCAGGAGCAGAAGGCCAAGCTGTCGGGCGAGCCCGTGCAGGAGGAGCAGCACGACGTCAAGGTCGAGCTGCCGATCAACGCGCACATCCCGCACGACTACGTCACCTCCGAGCGACTGCGGCTGGAGGCGTACAAGCGCATCGCCGCGATCTCCAGCGCCGACCACATCGGCGAGGTCCGCGACGAGCTGACCGACCGGTACGGCAAGCCGCCCGTCGAGGTGGAGAATCTGCTGGAGGTCGCGCGGTTCCGGATCATGGCCAGGCGGGCCGGGCTGACGGATGTCACGCTGCAGGGCCAGAACATCAAGTTCGGTCCCGCGAGCCTGCGCGAGTCGCAGCAGGTCCGGCTGGACCGGCTCTACAAGAAGGCCATCTACAAGCAGGCGGCGCAGACGCTGCTGGTGCCGGTGCCCAAGACCAAGCCGCTGGGCGGCCGGCCTTTGCGAGACCTGGAGTTGCTGACATGGTGTGGCGATCTGGTCGAGGCGATGTTCCTCGAGCCCGCACGGGTAAGCTAGCGGCGATTTTTGGCGGAAAGGGAAGCATGTGAAGTCGATTCGAGTGGCTCTGGCCGCTACCGCCGCGGGGGCGAGCCTGTTCGCGCTGACGGCCTGCGGGACGCCTGTCGAGGCCGGTGCCGCGGCGGTCGTCGGGGACCAGCGCGTCTCCGCCCAGGATCTGAAGACCAACGTTCAGGAGTTCGAGGCCGCACTGCGCAAGGCCCAGATCGATCCGGGGCAGCTCGGCGTGCCGATCTCCCAGTTCGTCCTGTTCCGGATGACGAACCAGATCCGCTACCAGCAGATCGCCGACAAGCACGGCGTCACGGTGAGCGAGACGGAGATCGACCAGGCGCTCAAGCAGCCGGGCCAGCAGCAGTCGCCCGAGATGAACCTGCTGACCAAGGGCGTCTCGCCGGCCAACCCGCGCCCCTACCTGCGGGCCGAGCTCGGCGCCGCCAAGGTGATCGAGAAGTGGGGCGGCACCCAGAGCCAGGCCGCCGCGGCGAAGTGGAACGAGGAGTACAACGCGGTCAAGCCCGTCTTCAGCCCCCGCTACGGCACCTTCACGCCGGACCAGGGCTTCGTCGACGCGGGCCGGTTCGGCACGCCCGCGCAGCCGCCACAGCAACAGCAGCCGCCGCAGCAGCAACAGCAACAGCAGCAGCAGCAGTAGGGCCGGGCATGCCGCTCGTCGTCGTCACCACCTCGCCGCGCGTCCCGCCGGGCCTGCTGAGTCACCAGGCCTGGCAGGCGTTGCGGTCCGGCCAGGTGCTGACCGGCTCACCCGCGCACCCGCAGCTGCCCTACCTGGCGGAGGCGGGCGTCGAGGTCACCGTCGTGACCCCGGACGCGGGGGAGCTGGCCGGGCGGGCGGTGCGGGAGACCGTGGTCTGGCTCGCCGCCGGCGACGACGCGGACTTCATGCGCGCGCTCGGCCACGCCGCCGTCGCGCTCGCGGACCCGCCGCTGATCGAGGTGGTGCCGGGCTCCTACGACCTGCCGGGCGCCCGGGTGCTCGACCTGGTGGCGGTGATGGACCGGCTGCGCACCGAATGCCCGTGGGACCGTAAGCAGACGCACGAGTCGCTCGTGCCGTACCTGCTCGAAGAGGCCTACGAGGTGCTGGAGACCATCGAGGACGGTGACTATCCGGCGCTTCGTGAGGAGCTCGGTGACCTGCTGCTCCAGGTGGTGTTCCACGCCCGGGTGGCCGACGACTTCGACATGGACGACGTGGCCGCCGGGATCGTCGAGAAGCTGGTGCGCCGCCACCCGCACGTGTTCGGCTCGGTCCGGGCGGAGACGGCCGACGAGGTGAACGACAACTGGGAGACGATCAAGGCGGCCGAGCGGGCGGCCAAGGGCAGCCGGTCGCTGCTCGACGGCGTGCCGATGGGGCAGCCGGCGCTCTCTCTGGCCGCCCAGCTCGTACGACGGGCCGAGCGGGCTGGAGTGCCCCCCGGGCTCGCGTCGGCGATCGGCCAGGGGATCGCCCGGGAGCTGTTCGACCTGGTCCGCCGCGCCCAGGAGGCGGGCTTGGACGCCGAGGCGGAGTTGCGCGCGGCCGCCCGCTCCTACCGCGATCGGGTGCACGCCTGGGAGTCCCGGCAGTCCTGAGTCGGTAGCGCCACGCATCCCGAAATGCCAGGATTTACCCGCTACGGGGGAGGTCTCTGATGTCTCGGTTACGCCAGTTGCACCATGGCGAGCTGCGCGAGGTCGCGGGCTACCGCCTCCTGCACGGCCTGGGGGACGGCGGGCAGGGATCGGTCTACCTCGGCGAGGATCACGGCGGGCGGCAGGTGGCCGTCAAGATCCTGCACGCCAGACTGCTCGACGACCGGCGGGCGACCCGCAGGTTCCTCCAGGAATGCGAGCTGGCCGAGAAGGTCGCCGCCTTCTGCACGGCCAAGGTGATCGGCTCCGGCCTCGTGGCCGGCCGGCCGTACATCGTGAGCGAGTACGTCCCCGGCCCCTCGCTGCACGAGGCGGTGGCCAAGGACGGCGCCAGGGCGGGCGGCGCGCTGGAACGGCTGGCCGTCGGCACCGCCGCCGCGCTGAACGCCATCCACCGCGCGGGCATCGTGCACCGCGACTTCAAACCGGCCAACATCCTGCTGAGCCCCGACGGCCCGAGGGTGATCGACTTCGGTATCGCCAAGGCCATGGAGGCGGGCACCACCGCCAGCAGCGTGGTCGGCACGCCCGGCTACATGTCGCCCGAGCAGATCGCCGGGAAGGCGGCCACCGCCGCCTCCGACATGTTCAGCTGGGCCTCCACCATGGCGTACGCGGCCACCGGCAGAGCCCTGTTCGCCGGCGAGTCGATTCCGGCGGTCATGCACCGCATCCTGACCGAAGAGCCCGACCTGCCGGAGGTGGCCGAGCCGCTCCGCTCGTTGCTGGCCGGCTGCCTGGACAAGCGGCCCGCCGCCCGCCCGACGGCCGCCGACGTCCTGCACACGCTCATGGAAGGCGACGAGGGCCTGCGCCGGTACGGCGGCGGGCTCTCCGGCGCGGCGACCCGCCGCCCCGCCCGCACGCGCCGCCTCGCGACGGGCGCACGAGCCGAGATCCGGCCGGTACGCACAAAGCCGCCCCAACGGCGGCGGCCCGCGACCGGCGAAGTGCCCAAGCCCTTCCAGCGGGCGCGGCCCGCCACCGGCGACGTGCCCGAATCCGTGCGAGCGCCGCGCGAGCACGACGTCCGGCACAGCGGTGAGCGGCGCGAGCATGACGTCCGCTACGGCGGTGAGCGGCGCGAGCATGACGTCCGCTACGGCGGGGAGTGGCGTAGGCCGGTTGCCCGGTCCGCCTCCCCGGTGCGCCGGCGGCGGGCCAAGGCGGCGGGGGCCGTGGCGGTCACGCTGGTCGGCGGGGTGACGGTGGGCCTGCTGTGGCGTGGGTCGGTCAGTCCTCCGTCCCCCACTCCTCCAACCGACGCGGCCGTGGCGAGCGGCCCCGCCGTGGCCGAGCAGTACGGCAGGCCGTTCGGCCTCGGCAAGCTCGTCGACGCGCTGGCGATCGGCGTGCTGGACGGCAGGACCGTGGTGGCCGCCGCCGCTCCCCAGGCGCGCAACGTCCAGCTCTGGGACCCCGCCACGGGCGAGCGGCTGGCCGTCTCGCCGTCGTCGACCGCCGCCTCGGGCGTCACAGCCCTGGAGTTCGTCCAGGTCGGCGGGGTTCCCTCGGTCGCCTGGTCCAGCGCGGACGGATCCGTCTCGCACTGGGCGCCCGGCTCCGCGGTGGTGACCGCCAAGGTGTGCGGCAGCGACGCCGTGCTGGCCGTCGTGCCGGGACAGGACGACCCGGTCGTCGCCGTCGGCTGCGCCGATGGCCGCCTGCAGGGCTGGGACCTGCGTACCGGAGAGAGAGCCGGCCCGTCGCGTGCCTCGAAGGAGCCCGTCTCCCAGCTCGCCTGGACGGGGGAGGGGGACCTGGTGGCTTTCAGCTCTCGGTGGAACGGCCTGCGGCTGGCCCCGTTGCGAGGCGGCGCCAAGGAGGTGACGGGCGAGGTGACGGGCGAGGTCACGGGTGAGGTGATGGCCATCGCCGCCGCCGCCGGGCAGCCGGTGGCGGTCGGTGTCCGCGGCCGGGGCGCCGACCTCTTCGACCACCGTACGGGCCGGCGGACGTGCGCCGTCAGCGCGCCGGAGCTGACCAGGCTGGCAATGACCGGCCGTGGGCTGCTGTTCGGGGGCGGCGGTGCCGTGCTGCAGATGTGGGACACCGCCTCCTGCGCGCGGCTGGCCTCCCTGCCCGTGCCGGACCAGGTCACCGCCCTGGCCACAGGGGTGATCGGCGGTCGTCAGGCGGTGGTGGCTGCCGCCGGGGGCATGATGCGCGCGTGGACCGTGCAGGGTGGACGGTGAGCGTACCGATAGGCTCAGAACGCATATTGCCTTTCGAATTAGGAGCGCATCCCGTGGCTACCATCGAGGTCGTTTACGCTCGCGAGATCCTCGACTCCCGGGGCAACCCCACGGTTGAGGTCGAGGTGATTCTCGACGACGGCAGCACCGGCCGTGCGGCGGTGCCCAGCGGCGCGTCCACCGGCCAGTTCGAGGCCGTCGAGTTGCGTGACGGCGACGCGCGTTACGGCGGCAAGGGCGTGCAGAAGGCCGTGCTGGCCATCACCGACGAGATCTTCGACGAGGTGCACGGCGTCGAGGCCGAGGACCAGCGCATCGTCGACCAGATCATGATTGACCTGGACCGGACGCCCAACAAGGCCAAGCTCGGCGCCAACGCCATCCTGGGCGTCTCGCTGGCCGTGGCCAAGGCCGCCGCCGACAGCGCCGACCTGCCGCTCTTCCGTTACGTCGGCGGTCCCAACGCCCACGTGCTGCCCGTGCCGATGATGAACATCCTCAACGGCGGCGCGCACGCCGACACCAACGTCGACATCCAGGAGTTCATGATCGCGCCGATCGGGGCGGAGACGTTCCGTGAGGCCGTGCGCATGGGCACCGAGGTCTATCACGCGCTCAAGGGCGTGCTGAAGGAGAAGGGCTACGCCACCGGCCTGGGCGACGAGGGCGGCTTCGCCCCCAACCTGCCCTCCAACCGCGACGCGCTGGACCTGATCCTGGTCGCCATCGAGCGGGCCGGCTACACCCCCGGCACGGACATCGGCCTGGCGCTGGACGTGGCCGCCTCCGAGTTCCACAAGGACGGCGTCTACACCATCGACGGCAAGGGCCTGTCGGCCCAGGAGCTCATCGCCTTCTACGCCGACCTCGTCGACAACTACCCGCTGGTCTCCATCGAGGACCCGCTGGACGAGAACGACTGGGAGGGCTGGCACGCGATCACCGAGGCGCTCGGCAGCAAGGTCCAGCTCGTCGGCGACGACCTGTTCGTGACCAACCCGGAGCGGCTGGCGCGCGGCATCAAGGAGGGCACCGCCAACTCCCTGCTGGTCAAGGTCAACCAGATCGGCACGCTGTCGGAGACGCTCGACGCGGTCGCCCTGGCCCACCGCAGCGGCTACACCTGCATGATGAGCCACCGCTCGGGCGAGACCGAGGACACGACGATCGCCGACCTGGCCGTCGCGGTCAACTGCGGGCAGATCAAGACCGGCGCCCCGGCCCGGTCCGACCGGGTCGCCAAGTACAACCAGCTGCTGCGCATCGAGGAAATCCTCGACGACGCCGCACGCTACGCGGGTCGCGGGGCTTTCCCGCGTTTCCAGCGCTAGTTTCGGGTACGGCCCGCGGCGGGGCGACATGCCCGGCCGCGGGCCGCGCCGGAGCCGTACGACGGATTGGGGGGTGCTCAGCATGGCGAAGAGGCCGCAGCTGACCGGCAGGGCCGCCATCCTCGCGATCGTGGTCTGCGCGATCGCGATGAGTCTCGCCTACCCCGTGCGCGAATACATCGCCCAGCGCCGCAACATCGCCGAGCTCCGCGAGGAGAAGGCCAGGGTCGAGGCGGAGCGGCAGAAGCTGGTCGCCGAGAGCGAGCAGATCCGCGATCCCAACTGGATCAAGCGCACGGCCAAGGAGCGGCTGCACTACTGCGGGCCGGGCGAGAAGTGTTACGTGGTGATGGACGCGACGCCGGGCAAGGGGGAGACGGCCGTGAAGCAGGCCGCCGCGCTCCCGCCGTGGTATCAGACGCTGTGGGAGTCGGTCGAGGCGGCCGACACCGGCAAGGGACGCAGAGCGGGAGCAGAGGAGAAGGCAGGCGTTGGAGAGCAGTGACGTGGAGGCGGTCGAGCGGCAGCTCGGGCGGCCGCCCAGAGGGCTGCGCGGCGTGGCGCACCGCTGTCCGTGCGGAAATCCGGACGTGGTCGAGACCGCGCCGCGGCTGGCGGACGGTTCGCCCTTCCCGACCCTCTACTACCTGACCTGCCCCAAGGCGGCCTCCGCGATCGGCACCCTGGAGAGCTCGGGGCTGATGCGGGAGATGCAGGCCAGGCTGGCCACCGACGACGAGCTGGCGGCGGACTACGAGGCCGCGCACCACGACTATGTCGCCAGGCGCGACAAGGTCGCCGAGGAGGCGGGCCTGGAGCCGCTCCCGCGCGACATGCAGAGCACCGGCGGCATGCCGAAGCGGGTCAAGTGCCTGCACGCGCTCGTCGCGCACGAGCTGGCGGTGCCGGGCGCCAACCCGTTCGGCCGGGAGGCGCTGGACGCACTCCCCGACTGGTGGAGTGACGGACCATGCGTGTAGCGGCCATCGACTGCGGCACCAATTCGGTGCGCCTGCTCGTCGCCGACGTCGAGGACGACACGCTGACCGAGGTCGAGCGGCGGATGGAGATCGTACGACTGGGTCAGGGGGTCGATGAGACCGGCCGGCTGGCGCCTGAGGCGCTGGAGCGGACGTTCGGCGCGATGCGCGGCTACCGCAAGCTGATCGACCAGCACCGCGCGACGGTCACCAGGGTGGTCGCGACCAGCGCCACCCGCGACGCGGCCAACCGGCAGGAGTTCGCCGACGGGGTGCGGGCGATCTTCGGGGTCGAGCCGGAGGTGGTCTCAGGGGCGGAGGAGGCCGAGCTGTCGTTCACCGGCGCGACCAGGGGCCTGGTGCGGCTGTCGCCGGAGACGGAGGTGCCGCAGGGACCGCTGCCCCCCTACCTCGTCGTGGACATCGGCGGCGGTTCGACCGAGTTCGTGGTCGGCTCCGCGCACGCCGAGGCGGCCGTCTCGGTCGACATCGGGTGCGTCCGGCTGACCGAGCGGCATCTGCGCGCCGCCGGGGATCCGCCCTCGGCCACGGCGCTGGAGGCCGTGGTGGCCGACATCGAGGCGGCCCTCGACCGGGTGGAGGCCGAGGTGCCCGTACGGCGGGCGCACACGCTGGTGGGGCTGGCCGGTTCGGTGACGACGGTCGCGGGCATCGCGCTCGACCTGCCCGCCTACGATCCGGAGCGCATCCATCACTCCCGGATATCGGCCGAGCAGGTGCACGAGGTGACGCGCAGGCTGCTGTCGATGACCCATGGTGAGCGTGCGGCCGTCCCGGTCATGCATCCCGGACGAATTGACGTGATCGGAGTCGGTTCCCTGATTCTTGACCGCGTTGTGCGACGCTTCGAGTTTCCGCAGGTAGTAGTCAGTGAACATGACATTCTTGATGGAATTGCCTGGTCTATAACTTAAGAAAAGCGGCTAAATCGGGACATATCCCCTTAGGGGGATGTGTTGAGTATGCAATCCGTTTTGTGCTTTAGTGAGCGCGTGCATTGCGGGGGCTTTGCCATATTGTCGGACACTGATGATGTCGACGTGGCAACCGTTCCCGGGTGCGTCCTCCCCTCCACGGAACGGAGCACTCCTGTCATGAAGTCCTCTGCGTTAGCGCGGAAGGCGGCGGCGTTCGGCGCCTCCACCGCCATGCTCGCCGGTCTGGTGGCCGGCCTGGCGGTCAGCCCCGCCCAGGCGGCCACGGCCGGGCCGGCGGCCAAGCCCGCCACCGGCGCCAAGGTGTCGGTCTCCAAGCCCAAGGTGTCGACCGGCGACTACCAGGGCTCCTGTCCCGTCGACGTGAAGTTCACTTCGACGATCAAGGTCAAGCCCGGCAGCAAGAGAACGACGGTGGCCTACCGTTGGCTGCACGGCGACGGTTCCAAGGGCAAGGTCAAGACCGTCACCTTCAAGGGCACTCGCACCAAGTCCGTCACGGTGAGCGAGCGCGCCACCATCGGTGACGAGCTCAAGGGCTGGCAGGCCCTGCAGGTGCTGAGCCCGCGTAAGGCGACCTCCAAGAAGAGCTACTTCTCGGTGTCCTGCCTCAAGCTGGACGCCAAGAAGCCCGAGGCGCGGGTCTCGGCCCGAGCCTGGGCCAGCCCGGCTCACTACGCGGGCGCCTGCACCCCCGGCACGAAGATCGACATCGTCGGCAGGATCACGGTCGACCGTCCGTCGTGGGTCCGCTACCGCTGGCTCGTCAACGGTGAGGTCGCGGACTACGGCAAGATCAGAGTCCGGGACTCGCGTACCGTCAGTGTCGGCGTCTCGCCCCGCCACAGCCAGCGCGGCTCGGCGGTCCTCGAGGTGCTCAGCCCTGACCGCACCACCTCCAACCGGGCCTACTACAAGGTCTGGTGCAAGGACTACACCCCGCGCCCCGTTCCGTCGGTGAAGGTCGGCGCCAGTGGTCTGGCCACCTCGACCGACCGGAACGCCTGCGAGGTCGGTGCGAGCGCGACCATCTACAGCACCGGTTCCGCCCGCGTCCAGTACACCTGGAGGCTGAACGGCCGGACCGTCTCCGGCGGCCAGAGCTTCTTCCACGGCCGTGGCTCCGAGAGCGTCGCGCTGCCCAAGCAGGCGCTGAGGGGTCCGGGGAGGGACGGCGGCACCATCATGCTGTCGGTGCAGGGTCCGAACAACAGCGACTCGATCCTGCAGCGCTACGAGGCGTGCGCCAAGCCGGTGCCCGTGACCACGGCTTCGGCGACTCCGTCGGCGACTCCCTCTGCGTCGCCCACGGCGTCCGGGCTTCCTTCCGACGCGCCGACCAAGTAGATGTGCCACGGCTGATCGACGTCTCCGGCAAGGTCACGTCGATCGGCTTCGGCAGCCCCTGACGACAGGGGTGAGCGGTTTCCGACCGGGTGGCGCCCCGTGCGCCACCCGGTCTTCCCTGTCCGGCGGCTTCCCTCATCGGGAACCGTCGGCGTCATGAGTTTCGCGGGCGGCTCCCCCGATCGGGCACCATCGGTGTCATGAGTTTCGTTCCGCCCGGCACCGGCTGGCCCGACGATCCGGCGACCGCCGACACCCCGATCGCGCACGACCCGGCGGACGTGCGCCGGCTCGCGGCCGGCAGCGACTCCCTCGCGGAGCTCACGGCCAGGCAGTCGGTCTGCCGGGCCTGCCCCCGCCTGGTGACCTGGCGCGAGGACGTGGCGGTGGCCAAGCGGCGGGCATTCGCCGATGAGACCTACTGGGGCCGGCCCGTCGCCGGCTGGGGCGACGAACGTCCCCGCATCCTGATCGTGGGGCTGGCCCCGGCCGCGCACGGCGGCAACAGGACCGGGCGGATCTTCACCGGCGACCGCAGCGGTGACTGGCTGTTCGCCTCGCTGCACCGCACCGGTCTGGCCACGCAGGAGACCAGCACGTACGCCGGCGACGGGCAGCGCCTGATCGGCGCCAGGATGCTCGCGTCGGTGCGCTGCGCGCCGCCCGCCAACAAGCCGCTCCCGGAGGAGAAGGCGACCTGCCTGCCGTGGATGGCACGCGAGATCACGCTGGTCGCGCCCACCGTCCGGGTGATCGTGGCGCTGGGCGGCTACGCCTGGCAGGCCATGTGGCCGGCGCTCAAGGACGCCGGCTACGCCCTGCCGCGTAGCAGGCCGCCGTTCGGGCATGGGGTAGAGGTCCCGGTACGGCACGGGGAGGCGAGGGTCACGCTGCTGAGCTGCTACCACCCCAGCCAGCAGAACACCTTCACCGGCAGGGTCACCGCCGCGATGCTCGACGAGGTCTTCACCAGAGCTGGGGAGCTGGCAGTGTGACGCGTTGCATCATCCCGGCATTGGCCTTTTGCCCGACGGAGACGTAGTCTGCTTGTGAAAGCTTTCACAAGCCTTTCGGATGGGGCCTCAGGATGAGTCAGCACATTTTGATCGTCGGCGGCGGCTACGTCGGCCTCTACACAGCACTGCGCCTGCAGCGCAAGCTCGCCAAGGAGTTGCGCAGCGGCGAGGTGCGCATCACGATCATCGACCCCCAGTCCTACATGACCTACCAGCCGTTCCTGCCGGAGGCCGCCGCGGGCAACCTGTCGCCCCGGCATCTGGTCGCCCCGCTCCGGCGGATCCTGCCCAAGGTGCAGATTCTCAACGGTCTGGTCACCAAGGTGAACCACGCGGGGCACACCGTCACCTTC
This sequence comes from Nonomuraea glycinis, assembly GCF_035920485.1. Lineage (GTDB taxonomy): Bacteria > Actinomycetota > Actinomycetes > Streptosporangiales > Streptosporangiaceae > Nonomuraea > Nonomuraea glycinis. The sequence goes on along the minus strand of NZ_CP109166.1, from coordinate 1,336,580 downwards.
CAGCCCGCGGAGGGCGCGGCGCGCGACATCGCCTACGACGTGATCGTCATGGCGGCCGGCTCGATCTCCCGTACGCTGCCGATCCCCGGTCTCACCGACATCGGCATCGGCTTCAAGACCGTGGGCGAGGCCATCGCGCTGCGCAACCGCGTGCTGCACCTGCTGGACGTGGCCGAGTCGACCGACGACCTGGAGGTGCGCCGCAGGGCGCTGACCTTCGTCGTGGTCGGCGCGGGCTTCGCCGGCGTGGAGGCGCTGGCCGAGCTCGAGGACATGGCCAAGGACTCCACGCGCTACTACCGCAACCTCACGCCGGCCGACGTCCGCTGGGTGCTGGTCGAGGCCACCGACCGGGTGCTGCCCGAGGTGGGGCCGGAGATGGGCAAGTGGACGCTGGAGCAGCTGCGCGAGCGCGGCATCGACGTCAAGCTGAACACCCGGCTGGAGTCGTGCGAGGGCGGCCATGTGGTGCTCTCCGACGGCTCGGAGTTCGAGGCCGAGACGCTGGTGTGGACCGCGGGCGTCAAGCCCAGCCCGGTCGTCGCCGACAGCGACCTGCCGCTCGACGAGCGCGGCCGGCTCAAGGCCACGACCAAGCTCACCCTCGCGGGCACCCGCGACGCCTTCGCCGCCGGTGACGCGGCAGGGGTGCCCGACGTGACCAACCCGGGCCAATACTGCGCGCCCAACGCCCAGCACGCGGTCCGCCAGGCCAAGGTGCTGGCCGACAACATCATCCGGTACCTGCGCGGGCAGGAACTGGTCGATTACCGCCACAAGTATGTCGGGTCGGTCGCCGGTCTCGGCCTGCACCAAGGCGTCGCCAACGTCTACGGGGTCAAGCTTCGCGGATTCCCTGCATGGTTCATGCACCGCACCTACCATCTGTCGCGGGTGCCGACGCTGAACCGCAAGGTTCGCGTCGTCGTCGACTGGACCCTGGCTCTGTTCTTCAAGCGGGAGACCATCTCGCTCGGCGAGATGGAGCACCCTCGCGAAGGATTCAGGGCCGCGGTCAAGACGATGCGTCGCTAGCCCCTCGCGTGCAGCGCCCCGGCGATCGCTCACGCCGGGGCGCTTTCGGCACCCACCGAACCGATCGGAAGGGGATCCACCGGTGGGGCTATCAGCGGTGACCGTGCTAGGCGTGGACAGGCCGGGTGTGATCGCCGCGGTCACCGGTTCGCTCGCCGACTGCGGGGCCAACATCCAGGACTCGACGATGACGTTGCTCGGCGGCCATGTGGCGATGATGCTGCTGGTCTCGGGTGATTTGAGCCCCGACGAGCTGATGAAGCAGCTCTGCGCCCCCGATCTGGTGGTGACGGCCTCCGCCGTGCAGGTCCACCGCCACTTCCGCGGGCACAGCGACGGCCTCGGCTACGTGCTGACCGTCCACGGCCCCGACCGGCCGGGCATCATCTCCGGCATCAGCGCCGTGCTCGCCGCCGACGGCGGCAACATCACCGGCATGAGCACCCGCCTCACCGGCCGCCTGTACGTCCTCATCGCCGACGTCGAGCTGCCCGAGAACGTCGACGTGGCCGCGCTCATGCGCAGGCTGGCGGCCGTCGGCACCGGGCTCGACTCCGAGATCACCTTTCGCCCGGTCGAGCTGGACGTGCTCTGAGCCCACCGGGGGACCGTGTCACCGACACCGTCAGGAGGATCGACGTGCCCGACCGTCCAGCTCCCCCCAGCGTCGGGAACGCCCGGTGAACGGCCCGCCAGGGACGGTCCGTCAGGTGCTGGGCGCCCCCGACCCCGTCCTGTCCACCCCGGCCGAGCGGGTGGACCCGACGGCTCCCGAGGTGGTGGCCGCCGCGGCCGATCTCGTGGCCACCCTCCGCGCCGAACCGGCGAGAACCGGCCTGGCAGCCCCCCAGATCGGGCTGAGCTGGCGTCTCATCGCCTTTGACGCCGGTCGCCACCCCCGGAGCCGCTCCTGGGCCGGAGAGCTCGTCGTGGTCAATCCTCGCCTCACGGAGGCCTCCCGCTGGCACTGCGGCCGCGAGAGCTGCACGTCCGTGGCGGGGCTTATGGCAGATGTACGCCGAGCGTCCCGTATCACGCTGGATGGGCGTTTGCCAGGAACCGGGAAGCCCGTCACCATCGAAGCAGATGCTTTCGAAGCTCGGTGTATTCAGCACCAACTGGACCATCTGGACGGCGTACTCTTCCTGGACAGAGTGTCTGGAGCCCTATCACTTCATCGCAGACTTCACAGTTGTGACGCCTGATACGAAGTTGTGCTCCTCGGAAGCATGGTCCGTTTCGTATGATTGCGGCGCCCCCGTAGCCCAATGGCAGAGGCAAACCCCTTAAAAGGGTTGCGGTGCGGGTTCGAATCCCGCCGGGGGCACCGACCATCTACCATCGGAAATGCTCTCGAATTGGCCCCGTTGACCTTGGGAACTTCCCGGCGGGCACGTTCGTTGACCACCTGCTTGGAGTCTCGAAACCACATAGATCATGAGTGCGAGTTGACCTAGGTGCCGTCCGGTCCCATAGGCTCGGCGCACAGGAGGCAGCGATGCAGAGCAGAAACCCCGTTTTCAGTAGGTCACGGCAGTCGGCGGGCTGGGGCGCCCCGTCTCCGACCCCCGACCAACTGCGGAACATGTACGACGCCCCTTCCTACGCCCCGCCGACCCAGCCCGCCTTCCGGGCCATGACGCTGGACGACGTCGTCGTCCGCAGCTTCATGACGCTGGGCACCCTGGTCGTGGCCGCGGCCGCCGCCTGGTATCTCGATGTGTCCCCCGGTGTGGCCATCGGCGCCGCCATCGTGGCGCTGATCCTCGGTTTGATCGTGTCCTTCACGCAGAGCAGCAACCCGGCTCTGATCCTGGGCTACGCCGCCTTCGAAGGCGTCTTCCTGGGCACCATCAGCAGCCTGTTCGAGGGCCAGATCAGCGGCATCGTGCTCCAGGCGGTCCTCGGCACCGCCATGGCGTTCGGCGGCGTGCTGGCCGTCTACACCCTGAGGATCGTCCGCGTCACCCCGAAGCTGGTCAAATACGTCATCGCGGCGGCCATCGCGGCGCTCGGCCTGATCGTCATCAACCTGGTGGCCGGCATCTTCGTCCCCGGCGGGCTCGGCCTTCGCGACGGGGGCACGCTCGCCATCGTGTTCAGCGCCGCGATGATCCTGCTCGGCTGCTTCTTCCTGCTCCTCGACTTCGACTCGATCGAGCAGGGCGTCAAGCAGGGCGCCCCGGCCAAGTTCGCCTGGCAGTGCGCCTTCGGGCTCACCCTGAGCCTCGTCTGGATCTACCTCGAGGTGCTCCGCCTGCTCAGCTACTTCACCAGTAGCGACTGATCCCGCAGCACGACGACGAGAGGGCCCCGCCACACTTGGCGGGGCCCTCTCGCTGTGCTAGTGGAAATTTACCTGCATAACGAAATGATCACAGCTTGGGGCCTTGTCATTCGGCAAGCGGTGTTGCAGGGTCAAGCAAAGGACCTTATTCCGCGGAGGTGCCCATGTCCTTGAACCACTCAATGGAGACGCAGACGAAGCTCATCGCAAGGGTCCCGACCATAACGGGACGCGAACTCCCCGAGTGGTTCCTAGCCATCGACAACGGTCCATCCTTCCTGAGGTGTGACGAGCGGGCCAACTGGCTCGCCGACGAGCACGGCCTGACCCACGGGTACGCGGCCGCGATCGTGCACGAACACGAGCGGTTCCGCCGTAACCGCATGGGCTTCATCTAAGCCCACGGCCGTCCTGCGCCCGTGTCGCCCGGCACGGGCGCAGCGCCATGACTACCGGCCGACCGCCGCAGATGACCGTCACGTACGGAAGAGTCGGCCCCCACGTACAGCAGCACCGGCCCCGGCCGCCACGGATGACCGTACGTGCGGCGGGGCCGGTGCGCCGGTCAGCTCAGGCGCTCCAGGATCATCGCCATGCCCTGGCCACCGCCCACGCACATCGTCTCCAGCCCGATGCTCTTGTCGTGGTGCTGCAGGCTGTTGATCAGGGTGGAGGTGATGCGGGCGCCTGTCATGCCGAACGGGTGGCCGACCGCGATGGCGCCCCCGTTGACGTTGAGGCGGTCGAGGTCGATGCCGAGGTCCTGGTAGGACGGGATGACCTGGGCGGCGAACGCCTCGTTGATCTCCACGAGGTCGATGTCCTCGATCGCCATCCCGGCGCGGGACAGCGCCTGCCGGCTCGCGCCGACCGGGCCGAGGCCCATGATCTCGGGCGACAGGCCGGTGACGCCGGTCGAGACGATCCGGGCCAGCGGAGTGATGCCCAGCTCCGCGGCCTTCACATCGCTCATGATGACGACCGCGGCGGCGCCGTCGTTGAGCGCGCAGCAGTTGCCCGCCGTCACGGTGCCGTCGGGGCGGAAGACGGGCTTGAGCGCGGACACCTTCTCGTAGGTGGTGCCGGCCCGTGGCCCGTCGTCCTTGCTGACCACGGTGCCGTCGGGCAGCGTGACCGGGGTGATGTCCTTCTGCCAGAAGCCGTCGGCCAGCGCCTTCTCGGCCAGATTCTGTGAGCGTACGCCGAACTCGTCCTGCTCCTCGCGGCTGACGCCCTTGAGCTGGGCGAGGTTCTCGGCCGTCTGGCCCATCGCGATGTAGATGTCGGGCACCGTGTCGTCCTCGCGCGGGTCGTGCCAGTTGTGGCCGCCCTGCCCGGCCGTCTTGGTCCTGGTCATGGCCTCGCCGAAGACCGGGTTCATGGTGTCGGGCCAGCTGTCGGAGCTGCCCTTGGCCAGCCGGGACACCGTCTCCACCCCGGCCGACACGAACACGTCGCCCTCGCCCGCCTTGATCGCGTGGAACGCCATCCTGGTGGTCTGTAGCGACGAGGAGCAGTAGCGGGTGATCGTGGTGCCGGGCACGTCGTCGAGGCCCAGCATCACCGCCACCACGCGGGCCATGTTGAAGCCCTGCTCGCCGCCGGGCAGGCCGCAGCCCAGCATGAGATCGTCGATCGTGTGCGGATCCAGCTGGGGCACCTTGGCCAGCGCCGCCTGGATCATCTGCACGGTCAGGTCGTCGGGGCGGATCTCCTTGAGCGACCCCTTGCCTGCCCGCCCAATGGGCGAGCGGGCGGTTGCGACGATGACTGCCTCGGGCATGGCCCCTCCTTTGTCAGCACAGCACTAGAACTATATTCCGATATCCCTTCTGTCATGACATCCGCGCGATGGTTTTTCAGTAGCGGGGCGTCAGCCGTACATGCCGGGGGCGGTGGCGGTGCGGTCGTTGGTGGCGTGCACCCCGCCCTTCTCGTCGCGCCACAGCCGCCAGCCGAGCTGGCTGCCGGTGAACCACGACGGTGGGGCGGCGGCGTCGGCGATCCGCTTGCCGGTGGCGAGGTCGTACTCGCACAGGGCCGCGGTGGAGTAGAAGCCGGGGGCCTGGCCGCGCAGGGGGAGAGGCTTGGGGTCGGTCACGCAGAAGGACCATCCCCGCTGCTCCTCGACCGGCACCGGCTTGCCGGTGGCGAGGTCGAAGGTGCTGCCCTGGTGGTCGTGCTTGAGGAAGCCGAGCTTGTCCATGCGGTTGGGGAAGGCGAGCCACCAGCCGGAGCCGGGGACGTCGGCGGCGGTGATCTGACCCACCACGCGGCCGGTCCCGGAGTCGAGCCTGGCGAAGCCGCCGTAGGCGCCCTGCCGGTCGACCGGGCGGACGACGGGGGCGAAGCCGGGGCTGCCGCTGGGGTAGACGCGCACCACCGAGGGGCGCATCCAGTTGATCGTGCCGTCGCCGATCTTGACGGAGAACAGGCCGAAGGTGGAGACCTTCTTGGTCTTCGGGTTGGTGTACGGGGCGACGTAACCGATGAGGTCGTCGCCGGTGGCGCCGAAGGCCCAGCCGCCGGACATGTCGATGCCGGGGCCGAGCGCCTGCTCGATGGGCTGCTGCCATTGGAGCTTGCCGGTCTTGAGGTCGTAGGACTCGATCATCGGGTTCTTGGCCAGGCGCAGCATCAGGACCCGTTCGCGGTCGGACCACTCGACCTCGGCGATGCCGGGCAGCTTCCACTTGAGCGCGCCGGTGTCCGGGTCGAGCACGACCACGCGGGCGCCCGCCGTGGCGGTGTGCTCCGACAGGCAGACGTACGGGCCGCAGCGCTGAGGGCCGAAGGTCGAATGGATCGGCCTGGTCCACTTCTGCTTGCCGGTGCGGGCCTCGCGGGCGACGAGGGTGGCGTTCCAGCGGCCCTTCGTGGCCGGGTCGAGGGCGACGATCGTCGATCCCTTGGCCGTCTCGACGAGGGCGGGGGCCGAGACGCCCATGCCGGGCAGGCGGCCCGCCATGGTGGCGGGGCGGGCCCAGAGTTTCTTGCCGTTGGCGAGGTCGAGCGAGATGGTCTCAAGTGCGCCGTCGGGCTTCATGGCGGTGGCGGTCACCACTCCGCCGGCCGCAGCCATCCGGCTGACGGCGTTGATCTCGGTGTTGTGCCAGGTCGGATAGGTGGCGGTGGCTGCGTCGCTGTTGGAACAGCCGGCCAGGGCCAAGGTCCCGGCGAGTGCGAGAGCCGGTTTCGCGAGAGGCCGGAGCACGGGCAATTCACTCCAAACTGGGGAACACGAGTGACGGCTCCAGCGCGGAGGGTGACCGGTTTCAGGCGTCGTTGAGCCCCTCCCCGAGTCGCCGGCGGAACAACGTCGCCCACTTTCCGTGGGTGCCGCTGGTCCGCCCGGCGACCCGGGTCGCGGACACCTCGGTGCCGGGCTCCTCCGCGGCTGTCGCCGCCGCGAGGTAGATCGGTTGCAGTCCTTCGCCGCGCGCGGGTCGCGGCTCGGGCCACAACGCCAACGCAGCGCACACCGACGGTAGCACCGCGTAAGCGGCCTGTGCGTAACCTCGGGCAGATGGATGGAAACGATCCGGTCCGAACATTTCGCCCGGGTTTGTGTGGAATTCCGGTCCCAGAAGGTCGGCGAACGCCACCGTGCGGCCGCCCGCGTCGACCACCGCGACCGTCTGCGCGGCGGCGATCTGGCGGCTCCAGCGCCGGGCCACCCAGCGCAGCGGCTGGGCGAGCGGCCGGACCGTGCCCAGGTCGGGGCAGGTGCCGACGATCACCTCGGCGCCCGCCTCCCGCAGCCGCCGGACCGCTTTGCTCAGATGCCGGACGGCGGTGGCGGGCGAAGTCGCGGTGATGACGTCGTTGGCGCCGACGAAGAGCACGGCCACGTCCGGCTCCATCGCCAGCGCGGCGTCCACCTGCTCGTCCAGCTCGGCGGAGGGCGCCCCCGACTTGCCGACGACGCAGAGCCGTACCGGGCGCTCGGCGACCGCGGCCAGCCCGTGGGCGAGCATGACCGCCGGAGTCTTGGCGGCATCTGTCATGCCGAGCCCGATAGAGGTGGAATCGCCCAGCATGGCCAGTTTGATGGGCGTACCAGGGTAGTCCCCGTAGTCGCCGTCGGCCGGCGGGCCGTCCAAGCCGTGCGGGCGCCCGATGGTCTTCCTCGCCAGCAGGCTCTCGGCGATCAGCAGTCCGTAGGCGGTGGCGCCGAGCGCCGTGAGGCCGCCGCCACCCAGCGCGGCGGCCGTGGCGATGCGTCGCGCCGCGCGTGCGGTACCCGCTGCCCAGACCACGTGTGCCCTCCTAGCCGAACACGGCGGTAGCGTTTGCATGAAACTAGCCGAGGGCCTGCCACCTGCACGGGATCTCGGCCTCTGATCTGCTGACAAAGCTTTGGCAAAGAAGGTGAACACCTCGGTGCGCGTTTATGATTCCCTGGTCGAGTTGATGGGCAACACCCCACTCGTCCGGTTGCACAAGGTTTCGGCGGGATTGCCGGTCCAGGTGCTCGCCAAAGTCGAGTACTTCAACCCCGGCGGGTCGGTCAAGGACCGCATCGCCGTCCGCATGATCGACGCCGCCGAGGCCTCGGGCGAACTGCGGCCCGGTGGCGTCATCGTCGAGCCGACATCCGGCAACACCGGCGTCGGCCTGGCCATCGTGGCTCAGCAGAGGGGCTACCGGTGCCTGTTCGTGGTGCCGGACAAGGTCGCCCAGGACAAGATCTCGGTGCTGCGCGCGTACGGCGCGGAGGTGGTGGTCTGCCCGAGCGCCGTCGCGCCCGAGCACCCGGAGTCCTATTACTCGGTCTCCGACCGGCTGGCCCGCGAGATCCCCAACGCCTGGAAGCCGGACCAATACTCCAACGTCAACAACCCCGACTCCCACTACCACTCCACCGGGCCGGAGATCTGGGAGCAGACCGAGGGCAGGATCACCCACTTCGTCGCGGGCATCGGCACCGGCGGCACGATCAGCGGCACCGGCCGTTACCTCAAGGAGGTCTCCGGCGGCAGCGTGAAGATCATCGGCGCTGACCCGGAGGGCTCCGTCTACTCGGGCGGCTCCGGCAGGCCGTACCTCGTGGAGGGGGTCGGCGAGGACATCTGGCCGGCCACGTACGACACCAAGATCTGCGACGAGATCATCGCGGTGTCCGACAAGGACTCCTTCAACATGACCCGCAAGCTGGCCCGCGAGGAGGCGCTGCTCGTCGGCGGCTCCTGCGGGATGGCCGTGGTGGCGGCGCTCCAGGTGGCGGCCACGGCCGGACCGGACGCCGTGGTCGTGGTGCTGCTGCCCGACGGCGGCCGCGGCTACCTGTCCAAGATCTTCAATGACGACTGGATGGCCGACTACGGCTTCCTGACCACCTCCTCGGATGAGGGCCTGGTCCGCGACGTGCTCGCCCGCAAGGGGGAGAGCCTGCCCAACTTCGTGCACGCGCACCCGCACGAGTCGGTGGGCACGGCCATCGCCACCATGCGCGAATACTCGGTGTCCCAGCTTCCGGTGATGAACGAGGAGCCGCCGGTGATGGCGGCCGAGGTGGTCGGCTCGATCGTCGAGCGCGACCTGCTCGACGCCCTCTACCACGGCAAGCTCACCTCCGACGACCTGGTCTCGCAGCACATGTCCGCGCCGCTGCCCATGATCGGCAGTGGCGAGCCGGTGGCGATGGCGGTCGAGGCGCTGAAGTCGGCGGACGCCGCGGTGGTGCTCGAAGACGGCAAGCCCGCCGGCCTGCTCACCCGCCAGGACCTGCTCGCGTTCCTGGCCGACCACTAACGGTGATGTCCCCCGCCCGGCCCGGGGCGGGGGAGTCAGTGCAGAAAGCGTCCCCCCTCGCGGTCAGTGGAGGGGGAATTCGGCGCGGATCTCCCAGGCGCCTTCGGGGGTGAGCCCGGCGTCGAGGTGGCCGCCGAGCGCCTCGACCCGCTCCGCCATGCCCACGAGACCGAAACCGCCGCCTAAGCGGGCGACCCTGGGGTCCGAGGCCGAGTCGAAGTTGCGTACCCGCAGGACCACGGTGGCGTCGTAGCGCCGCAGGTCGGCTTCCACCCAGCCGGCGCGCGGCGCGTGCTTGCGCACGTTGGTGAGCGCCTCCAGCAGCACCCGGTGCAGGGTTGTCAGCACCTCGGGGGCGAGCGTCCGGCCGTCGATGCCCTGGCCGATCTCGAACGCCACCTTCGGGCCCTCCGCGGAGAACCGGTCGGTGAGCAGCCGCAGGTCGGCGAGCGAGGTGCCGGGGCTGCGGGACGCCTCGTCGGCTCTCAGCACGGTGACCATCCGGCGCATCGAGGTGAGCGCCTCGCTGCCGGCCGTGGCGATGGCGTCGAGCGCGGGCACCACGGCCGTCGGGCTGGTCTGGGCGACGGTGCGGGCGGCCTGGGCCTGTACGACGATGCCGGTGATGTGGTGGGCGACCAGGTCGTGCAGCTCCCTGGCCAGCTCCAGTCGCTCGGTGCGCCGTACGGAACGGACCGCCTCGTTGCGGCGCTCCTGCTGGAAGCGGAGGTAGCCGCCGACGCCGGCGATCGTCGACCAGGCGGCGAACAGCAGGAACGCGAAGGCGAGGGCTTCGACGCTCTCGGCGCGGGCGAAGGCTTCGGCCATCAGCACGATGAGGCCGGCGCAGGCGAGGATCGCCGCCGTTCGGACCGGCTCCACGTGCCTGATCACGCCGAGGACGAGGACGAGCAGGGCCCCCGTCTCCGCCGCGCCCGGAATGCCGGTGGTGCCGGTGCTCGTCATGACCACCGAGGTGAGCATGGAGAGGCCGGCCAGGATGGCGAAGCTCTCCACCCGGTAGCGGCGGCGCAGGGCCATGGCCACGATCCCGGCGATCCCACAGGCGAACACCATGAACTGGAGCGGAGGGGAGCTGGCAGCGACGGTCAGGTCGGCCAGGAGCATCAGGCCGAGCCAGCCGAACATGGCGATCTCGCTCAGCCGGCGGATCCAGTAGGCGACGCGTTTGGAGTCCCGCACGGCTCCGAGCCTAAGCCGCAAGTCCTATAGGTCGGATCGGCCATTCGGCCGAGCACGGCGGACCGGGACCGGCTCTTCAGCCGAGGCGGAGACAGGAGCCCCGGGCCGATCCTGGATAGGCCGGAAGGGGGCGACGATGATGGTCATCGGATTCGTACTGCTGGGTGTCGGACTGGTCATCGGGGTGCTGCTGGCGCTGACCGACCCGGTGCTGCTCTCGCGCATCAACGGGGAACCCGCGGAGGGGGCCAGCGGGCGGCACATCAGGGTGCGCGAGGCGAAGGTCGTACGACTGCACGGCAGGGCCGATGACCGCCGGGGGGCCACCGCCGCCTGAGGCCGGCTCGCGCGGTATGGCGCGTGAGCTGCGGGGGCATCGCGGGGGATGGTGCCCCGGCGCGGCCCGCACTCCGTTGGGGAACGGAGTGCGGGCCACGTCAGTTACGGTGGCGGTATGACCAACGGTTTCGAAACCCTGGCGATCCACGCAGGTCAGGAGCCTGATCCTGTGACCGGCGCGGTCGTGCCGCCGATATATGCGACCTCCACCTACAAGCAGGACGGTGTGGGCGGTCTGCGTTCCGGATATGAGTACAGTCGCTCGGCCAATCCCACGCGGACGGCGCTCGAAGAGGCGCTGGCGGCGGTGGAGGGCGGGGCGCGCGGACTCGCGTTCGCCTCCGGGCTGGCCGCCGAGGACGCCCTGCTCCGCACGGTCTGCGCGCCGCAAGACCACATCGTCATCCCGAACGACGCCTACGGCGGCACCTACCGGCTGTTCGCCAAGGTGCACCAGCGCTGGGGCCTGCACTACGACCCGGTGCCGCTCGGCGACCTGGACGCGGTGGCGTCGGCGCTGACCCAGAAGACGAAGATCATTTGGGTGGAGACGCCCACCAACCCGCTGCTCGGCATCGCCGACATCGCGGCGCTGGCCCAGCTCGCCCATGACAACGGCTCGCTGCTGGTCGTCGACAACACCTTCGCCTCGCCGTACCTCCAGCAGCCGCTGGCGCTGGGCGCGGACGTCGTCGTGCACTCGACGACCAAGTACGTCGGCGGCCACTCCGACGTGGTCGGCGGCGCGCTCGTCGCGGCCGACCGGGGGCTCGGCGAGGAGCTCGCCTACCACCAGAACGCGATGGGCGCGGTCGCGGGGCCGTTCGACGCGTGGCTGACGCTGCGCGGGCTCAAGACGCTCGGCGTACGCATGGACCGTCACTGCGACAACGCCGAACGCGTCGTCGACCTGCTGCTGGCGCACCCGAGAGTGACCCAGGTGCTCTACCCGGGGCTCGGCGAGCACGCCGGCCACGAGGTGGCCGCCAAGCAGATGAAGAGGTTCGGCGGCATGGTGTCGTTCCGGGTGGCCGGCGGCGAGGACGAGGCGGTCGAGGTGTGCAACCGGACCAAGCTGTTCACCCTCGGCGAGTCACTCGGCGGCGTCGAGTCGCTCATCGAACATCCGGGCAGGATGACGCACGCCTCCGCGGCGGGCTCGCCGCTGGAGGTTCCCGGTGACCTGGTGCGCCTGTCGGTCGGCATCGAGACGATCGACGACCTGCTCGCCGACCTGACGCGGGCACTCGCCCGGTAGTCCACGGCGCCCGAACGCGTCCGCCCGTCACTTCGCCGGCTTGACGGGCGGACGTGGGTCGTCGGCTGCCGCTGACCTGCGTCCGCGATAGAGCACCGTCATGATGGCCGGGATGTGCTTGGCATCGGCCTTGTCCAGGGCCTTCGAGGCCAGACGGAGCAGGACCAGTTGCCTACATATGTAGGCCAGAAGCCAGGCAACGCCGCCGATGAGGTAGCCCCACCACGGCACGCCCGACAACAGTGCGCTGCTCATCATGTGTCCTCTTCAACGGGCATGACCTTGTAGTGGCTGGTGTAGGTGGTGCGGTAGGCCATGGCCAGCCGCCTGATGGCCGGCACGATGCCGCCGGCGCAGATGCACAGCGAGATCAGGCCGACCGGCCCGTGCGCCAGGGTCATCACCAGGGCGCAGACCGCCGCGGCGCCGGTCAGCGTGCCACCCAGGGCCGCACGGACGACGGTGTCGTCGGTGGTCGTGTCGAGCAGCTCGCCGATGACCACCTTGCCGGCGCCGCCGAAGTAGAGGCCGCCGGCGATCCCGAGCAGCACCGACGCCACCAGGCCCACGGCAGCCGATTTGACCACCATGCCGATGAAGACGCCGACGGCGAAGCCCGCGCCCGTGGCGAGGACGGTGATGACGCCCGCGCCCACGCCGCCGACGGTGCCGAGGACGAAGGCGATGGCGGTCAGGCCGATGAGCAGGCTTCGCGAGCTACGCCTGCGGCTGCCCTGGGGAGCCAGCTTGCGCACGCTTCGGTGCTGGTCGAGCGCGAAGGTGAGCGCCCGGAGCATGCGTATCGAAGGGCTCCGGACCTCGTGATCCTCCAGGATGGCCGGCAGCTCCGCCGTCCACTCCCGGTAGTAGCTCGGCGCGATGTCGATCGGCAGCTTGAGGCAGGCGCTGCGGATGAGGCGCTTGGCCTGCCTTAACGTACGGGGATGGAGTGGTGCCATCACGCCGCCCCTTGCGGGGAGGGCCTGGACGGCTGGAAGCCGCTACCGGTGGCGTCCAGGGATGCCCGGGCCAGCTCCTCCCGGGCGATGCGAATGCCGTCCCCGGTCAGACGGTAATACTTTCGCGGCGGCCGTCCCGCCTCGTCGGCCGGCTGCGACTCCCACTCGGCGGTCACCAGCCCCTCGTCCATGAGTCTGGCGAGCATGGGATAGAGCGTGCCGCTGGCCAGCCGGGCGGCCTTCATCAAGTCGTAGCCGTAGCGTTGTTCCGTGGGATCTGCCAGGAAGGCCGCCAGCACCCGTGCCAGGGGCCCGGTTAGCTTCATGATTGGGAAACTACCTATGTAGGCTACATATGTCGAGGTTACATTTCCCTACCGAAAGACGGCACCCGTCGGGAAGGGGTGACCGTCGCCTGGCGCACGATCACAGGTGCCTAGCCGGGCACCACCATCAGGAAGAGGATCACCAGCCAGATCACGGTGAGCAGCCCGCTGATGGCGGCGATCCGCCCGTTCTGCACCTTCGCGTCGTCCTCCTTCTCCTCGCTCTGGAGGGCCTGGACGGCGCCGCGCAGGTCGCGGTCGATGATGAAGAGCAGCACGATGCCGACGATGAACAGCGTCATCGACGCCGTCATGTACCACTTGCCGAGCACGCCGCCGCCCAGCACCACGCCGAGCACCACCCCGAACACGAAGACGCCCAGGGACGCCACGCTGTAGATGCGGGTGGTGCGCTGGATGTTGCGGAGCACGGGCAGGTTGGTGTCGCGGATAGCGCGCGGCGCGGCCATGGTGGCGGCGGTGAGCGGCCCGATGGTGAAGACCGCGAAGGCGATGTGCAGCCAGAGAAACAGGGACGACATGCGGGAGAGACTAGTCCCCGGTGATCTCGGCCGGGGACTCGACACTCTCTTCGCTTACGGCGGAGCAGCGCATGATCAGCTCGCTGGTGACAATGGCGATGATCATCAGTGCGACCAGAATGATGGCGATCATAAACACCACCTCCTTCCCCGTGGCGGGCGGAAATACCGTCCGTAATGACTAGACGCTTGGGCTTCGGCATGAGTTCAGCCCAGGTATCGTTACTCACCGCTGGATTTTCCTAACCTTCTGGGCACAAGGGGGTGCCGTCCGTGACCATCAGGCACGTCGAGCCGTATACCGATGAGTGGCTGCAGCAGCCGGTCTGCTACGTGCGGCTAGTCGTCGAGCTGCTCGGAGCCGAGGTCGCCGACTGGTGGGAGGGCCCCTGCGATCCGCGTGAGGCGACCGTTCGCCTGGCGGACGGGGCCGCGCTGGTGTGGGACGAGGAGAGCGGATGGCGGCTGGGCCGCTTCGTCTCCGGCGGTTCCGGCGAGCGCACCGAGCTGACCGGGTCCCGCTATCTGGGCGGCGGGCTGCTGCCCAGGCCGGAGCGGGTGCCCGCGGCGCTGGCCGACGCCCGCGCGGGCGTCGGCGCCTGCAGCGCGTGGCGTCCCTGTTATCGCTCCCACCGCAGCTGCCACGACGGCTTCGACGTGGCGCTCGACTTCTACCGCCGCCTCATCGACGCCTGATCGCCGGCCATCGGGCCCGGCATCGACCTTGACCGCCGGTCATCGGGCCCGTGATCGACGCCTGACCGCCGGTCAGCGTGCCTGGCATCGACCTTGAGCGCCGGTCATCGGGCCCGTGATCGATGCCTGTGCGCAGGTCAGCGGGCCCGGCGTACGCGCAGGAAGTCGCTCACCACATATTCGCCCAGCCGGTCGGCGTCGGGCGAGAAGACGCGCCCGCCGTTGCGCCGGGCGACCTCGTCGACGAACTCCTTGAGCCGGTCGTCGCCCGCCAGCATGAAGACGTTGAGCGTGGCGCGGCGGCGGGTCATCTTGTCCACTTCCGCCAGCGTCAGCTCCAGCGTCTCCGACGACGGCGGCCATTCGAAGGCGGAGCGGCCGTTGCGCATCAGGTGCGCGGTGGGCTCGCCGTCGGTGACGACGAGCACCACCGGCTCGAAGTCGGGGTGGCGGTCCAGGTGCCGTCCCGCGATCAGCAGCGCGTGGTGCAGGTTGGTGCCCTGCACCATGTCCCAGTCGAGGCCGGCGAGCTCGTCCGGCTGCAGGACCCGCGCGTAGTTGGAGAAGCCGATGATCTGTACGGCGTCCTGCGGGAACTTGGCGGCCACCAGCGCCTGCAAGGCCAGCGCCGTCTGCTTGGCCGCGGCCCAGGTGCCCCGCAGGGCCATCGAGTAGGACAGGTCCACCAGCAGGCAGATGGCCGCGGCGCTGCGCCGCTCGGTCTCGGCCACCTCGAAGTCGTCCACGGACAGGCGTACGGACGTGCCGGCGCCCGCCTCGGTGCGCAGGCCACCGCCGCGCACGCCGTTGACCAGGGTGCGGACCACGTCGATCGGCTGCTCGTCGCCGAACCGCCAGGGGCGTGAGGAGCCGGTGAGCTCGCCGGCCGAGCCCGCGTCGTGCTGGTCGTGGTCGCCGCGCCGTCCGGCGTCCAGCGAGGTGAACACCCGGCGCAGCGCGGTCTCGCCGAGCCGCCGCACGGCCTTGGGGGTGAGCTCCAGCTTGCCGCGGCGGCGCAGCAGATAGCCCTGCTCCTCCAGCTCCCGCTCGATCCGCTTGAGCCCCTCCAGGTCGTCGACGACCGAGCGGCCGAGGGCGCGGCGGACGGCGGCCTCGTCGATGTCGTCCAGCCTGGCCCCCGGGTAGTCCTGGCGCAGCGCGGTCTCCAACTGGGAGAGGTCGGCCAGCTCCTCCAGGGCGGTGACGGCGTCGCCCATGCCGAGCGGCTGCTCGCCGGTCATCCGCTCGTCCGCGTCCCAGGCGAGGTCGGGGCGGCGGGCGGCGAGGGCCTCGCCGAGGCGGCGCATCTGGTCGGCGAGCCCGGACTGGTCGAGGGTCTCGTTGATCAGGTTGCCGAGCTCCTCGCGCTGGCGCGGGGTCATCGAGGCGAGCATGCGCTGGGTGGCGGCGGCGCGGCGGGCGAGGGTGTCGACGAGCTCCTCGAGGTTCCGCGGCTTCTCCGGAAACATGTCGCCATATTTCGCCGTAAAAGCGTCGAAGTCGGCTTGCTGGTGCTCGCCTCGGGCGTCCCTGTCCAGCATGTCGTTCAAGTCCGACATCATCTGGCGGACCCGCTCCATCGCCTCCGGGTCAGGGTGGGCCAGCGCGTCGCGCAGCCCCTTGAACTGGCTGTCGAGCACCTCCCGCCGCAGCAGGTCACGCAGCTCCTCGAAGGTCTGCCTGGCCGCGGCCGAGCGCCATTCGTAGGGCGTCAGCGCCTGGATGGCGCCGGCGGTGTCGTCAGGCAGCGTGTCGAGCTCGGCCTCACGCAGCCGGGCGTCGTCGGACGGGTCCGGGAACAGCTCGGCCCGCTCCTGCCCGATCGCCTTGTCCAGCAGCGCCCGTGCCCGCTCCAGGGTGCCGTCGAGCCGGCCGCTCTCCCGCAGCTCGCGGCGGCGTCGGCGTACCTCTCTGAGCATGTCGTCGAGACCTCGGCGGTCCTGCGCGCCCGGCAGGCCGCGCTTGAGCAGGTCGCGCAGGGCGTGCACGGGCGTGGAACCGGACAGGATGGCGTCGCCCATCTCGTCGAGAGCCGCACGCACGTCGTACGGCGGGGCGAGGGGGTCCGGGCCATCGTGGAACTCGCCATAGCGGTAGGCCATCACGAACCCACGCTAACCCCAGATGCACCACTATGCGGACGCTGAGCCCGTACGGGTGGCTCCGCCTGTGGTGAAACAGCACCGAGGCGGCCCCGCCGACGAAGCCCTTCGCCGCGCGGGACCGCCCGATACTGTCAGGTCCGGTAGACGGCGACTCCGTCCAGGTCATCCTTCGACAGCCGGCGCATGAGGTAGAGGCCCTCCAGGGCGAACTCCAGGGCCGCCGCCGCGTGCCCCGGGGACTCCTCGCCCGCGCCCATGCCCAGCGCGGTCATGATCTTGGCGAGGCCGTTGACCGGGCCGATCCGGTGCAGCAGCTCACCCGCGCCGATCAGCTCGCCCGACTCCACCTGGTTGCCCTCGGCGAACTTGTCGGTGAGCGGGGACAGGTCCATGCCGCCCAGTCGGCTCCTGAACGTCTCGGCCGTGGCCCGGCGCAGCAGGTGGGCCAGGATCTCGGTCTCCCTGCCCTCCTCGCTGACCTCGAACTCGACCTTGCCGCGCAGGCTGTGCACGACCGGGGCCAGGTCGCACACCCGGGTCACCGCCTGCTCCTCGCCGGCGATGGCGGCCCTGCGCACGGCCGAGGCCGAGGCGCTCTCGGCGGCCGCGATGGAGAAGCGCGCCGACACGCCGGAGCGGGCGTCGACGGCCGTGGACTCGCGGACCAGCCGGGTGAACCTGGCGATCGCCTCGATGAGGTGCTCGGGGATGTCGGCCCCGATGTCCGGCACGGTCTCCTGCCGGATGAGCGTGAGCTCGTCCTCGATCGTGAGCGGGTAGTGGGTGCGGACCTCGGCGCCGAAGCGGTCCTTCAGCGGGGTGATGATCCGGCCCCTGTTGGTGTAGTCCTCGGGGTTGGCGCTGGCGATGAGCAGGATGTCGAGCGGCAGCCGCAGGTTGTAGCCGCGCACCTGGATGTCGCGCTCCTCCAGCACGTTGAGCAGCGAGACCTGGATGCGCTCGGCCAGGTCGGGCAGCTCGTTGACGGAGAAGACGCCCCGGTTGGTGCGCGGGACCAGGCCGTAGTGCACGGTCTCGGGGTCACCGAGCCGCCGCCCCTCAGCGATCTTGATCGGGTCGATGTCGCCGATCAGGTCGCCCACCGAGGTGTCGGGGGTGGCGAGCTTCTCGCCGTAGCGCTCGTCGCGGTGTTTCCACGCCACGGGGAGCTCGTCGCCCAGCTCGTCCGCCAGCGCGCGGCAGCGGCCGCAGACAGGGGCGTAGGGATGGTCGTTGATCTCACATCCCTCGACGACGGGAGTCCATTCGTCGAGAAGGCCGGTGACCGTGCGGATGAGCCGGGTCTTACCTTGGCCGCGCTCACCGAGCAGGACCAGGTCATGCCCGGCGATGAGGGCTCGTTCGAGATGGGGCAGGACGGAGTCGTCGAAGCCCACGATGCCTGGGAAACGGGGCTCGCCCGCTCGGAGTTTGGCCAGCAGGTTTTCGCGGACCTCGGCTTTGACGGTGCGATGAACGTGGCCGCTCTCTCGCAACTCGCGAAGAATACGAGGCTGATGCACGGGATCGAGACTACGTCCCTCCGGGATGCTGCGGGGAGAGTTTCGCAGCTGGCGGAGATTTCGGATCTCGACCATTAGGTGACGGTTCGTGTGCGTGCTTGTCCTTTTACGGGGGAGAATCGGGCCTAGGGGACTTGGACCTGCTGAGGGAGGCGAGAGGCGTGGCACTGATGACGACCCGCTTCGCCGACGGCCTCGCCGTGGATTCCGATCTGGTGACGGCCGCGGAGAAGGCCGTCGGTCAAGCCCTGGCGAGACTCAACGGCCAAGCCGACCTGGTCTGCTTCTTCATCTGCGGTGAGGATCCCGACGATGTGGCCAGGGCGGGCGAGCGCGCGATGCGGCTGGCGCCGGAGGCGCAGGTGATCGGCTGCAGCGCCACCGGGGTGATCGGCGACGGACAGGGCGTCGAGTTGACGCCCGCCGTGAGCGCCTGGGCGGCCACTCTCGACGGGGCCGAGATCACCACGTTCGCGCTGGAGACGCTGACCGCCGAGGACAAGTTCGTGGTGGTCGGGCTGCCGGAGCGCGGCACCGACGACCATGTGGCGATCATCCTCGCCGACCCCTACTCCTTCCCGACGGACGCCTTCGTCGAACGGTCCGTGGAGGTGCTCGGCGACCTGCCGCTGATCGGCGGCCTGGCCAACGGGCTCCAGGGCCGCGGGTCGGTCCGGCTGTTCGCCGACGGCGAGGTCTACACCGAAGGCGCGATCGGCGTGCTGATCAGCGGGGCCGTCCGGGTCAGCACCGTGGTCAGCCAGGGCTGCCGTCCGATCGGCCCCAGCATGGTCGTCACCCGCAGCGAGGAGAACCTGCTGCTGGAGCTGGCTGGGCAGCCCGCGCTCTCCCGCCTTGAGGACATCGTCAGCGATCTCGACGAGGACGACCGCGAGCTGGTGGCGGCCGGACTGCAGATCGGCGTGGCCATGGACGAGTACGCCGAACGCCACGAACGCGGCGACTTCCTGATCAGAGGCGTGATCGGCATCGACCCCGAACGCGAGGCCGTGGCCATCGGCGACATCGTGGAGATCGGCCGGACCGTGCGCTTCCAGGTGCGCGACGCCGCCACCGCCGACGAGGACCTCTACGACCTGCTCGACGCGCACCGTGAGGAGCTCGGCAGGGTCGACGGCGCGCTGCTGTTCTCCTGCAACGGCCGCGGCTCGGCGATGTTCGGCACCGCCGACCACGATCCCGTCGCGCTGCGCGACACGCTCGGCCCCATCGGCATGGCGGGCTTCTTCGCCGCCGGCGAGGTCGGCCCGGTCGCCGGCCACAACCACGTGCACGGGTTCACCGCCTCCGTGCTCGTCTTCTCCTCCTCCGGGTCGGCGGGCGGCACGTGATCCTCGCGATCGACGTCGGCGGCACCAAGATGGCCGCCGCCCTCGTCGGCCCCGACGGCGTGCCCCGGCGGATCACCCGCGTCGCCACCCCGCAGCACGCGGACGCGCAGACCCTGTGGAAGACGCTCACCGACCTGATCGACCCGCTCTCCGGCGGGGTGGCCGGGGTGGGGGTCGGCTGCGGCGGCCCGATGACCTGGCCGGACGGCGAGGTGTCACCGCTCAACATCCCCGCCTGGCGCGGCTTCCCGCTGCGCGCCAGGCTGGCGGCCCGCTTCCCCGGCCTTCCGGTACGGATACACAACGACGCCGTCTGTGTGGCCGTGGCCGAGCACTGGCAGGGCGCGGGCCGTGGCAGCGCCGACATGCTCGGCATGGTGGTCTCGACCGGGGTGGGCGGCGGCCTGATCCTCGGCGGGCGCCTGATCAACGGCGGCACCGGCAACGCCGGGCACATCGGGCACGTCGTGGTGGAGCCCGAGGGCGGGCCTCGGTGCGGGTGCGGCGGCCACGGCTGCCTGGAGGCGGTCGCCAGAGGCCCCGCCCTGACTGAGTGGGCCCTGTCCCAGGGCTGGACCCCCAGCAGCACCGCCACCCTGAACCGCCCCCTGACGGAAACCCCAGACCGGGAAACCCCAGGCCGAAGGAGCACCGGCCGGGAAACCCCAGGCCGAGGGAGCACCGGCCGGGAGGCCGCAGGCCGGGGGAGCACCGGCCGGGAGGCCGCAGGCCGGGGGAGCGCCGGCCGGGAGGCCGCGGGGCTGAGGGGGGATGGGCGCGCGGTGGCTGGGCCGGGGATCGGTGATCCGTGTGTGGCCGGGCCGGGGATCGCCAATCTGGGAGCCGCCGGAGTGGGGGCCGCCGGAGTGGGGGCCGCCGGGGTGGTGGCCGTCGGGGCGGTGGGTGTTGAGCCGTACAGGGAGGATCGGGCGGTTACCGGGCGTGCGCTGGCGGCGGACGCCCGGGCGGGTGTCGAGGTGGCTGTGGCCGCGATGCGGCGGGCCGGCCGGGCGCTGGGCATCGCGATCGCGTCCGCCACCCACCTGTGCGACCTGGACCTGGTGACCATCGGCGGCGGCCTGTCGCAGGCGGGCGAGCCGCTGTTCGGGCCGCTGGAGGAGGCGCTGCGCGAGCACGCCCGGATGGACTTCGCCCGCCGGGTCCGGGTGGTGCCCGCCGCCCTGGGCCAGGAGGCCGGCCTGGTCGGCGCGGCCGCCCTGATCCTGGCGGGGGAGAGCTACTGAGACGCAGCGCCCCCGGTGTCAGATGGCGGGACGCCCGGGCTGGAAGAGCCAGGTGTCGAAGAGGGTGTCGAGCTGCTTGCCGGACAGGCGCTCGGCCAGGGTGACGAACTGCTCCGTCGTGACGTTGCCGTACTGGTGCTCGCTCGTCCAGGTCTTGAGCAGTTTGAAGAACGTCTCGTCGCCGATGGCCCCGCGCAGCGCGTGCAGCGTCATGGCGCCACGGTTGTAGACGGACTCGTTGAACAGGTCGCTGGGCTTGGCGCGGCCGGGCGGGTAGGTCCAGATGGGGTCCTTCGCCGGGCGCTCGTAGAAGGCCCGGAAGGAGGCGTCGGCGGTGCCGGTGCCGTTGTGCTCGGCCCAGAGCCACTCGGCGTAGGTGGCGAAGCCCTCGTTGAGCCACAGGTCCCGCCAGCGCTCGATGCTCAGGCTGTTGCCGAACCACTGGTGCGCCAGCTCGTGGGCGATGATGTCCTCGCCGGGGTCGAAGCCGCCGTAGAGGGGCTTGGTCTGGTTTTCCAGCGCGTAGCCGGCCGTGAAGTCGTCGATCACGCCGCCCGTCGAGGAGAACGGGTAGCGGCCGAACACGGTGCCCCAATAGTCGGTGATCTCGGCGGAGAGCTTGTAGAGCTTGTCCAGCGAGCGGGTGAACTTGGGGTCGACCGCCGCCAGGGCGCGGATGCCGCCGGGGGTCTTGCCCTCGCGGAGCTGGAACCTGCCGACCGTGGCCGTCGCCAGATAGGTGGCCATCGGGTGCGCCTCGCGCCACTTGAAGGTGGTCAGGTCGCCCGAGGTCTGCGGCTTGCCGGTGAGCTCGCCGTTGGCCAGCGCGGTCACGCCCTTCGGCACGGTGATCTCGAAGTCGAAGGTGGCCTTGTCGGCGGGGTGGTCGTTGCCCGGGAACCAGGTCCTGGCGCCGTTGGGCTCGCAGGCCACGAACGCGCCGTCGGGGGTCGGGATGAATCCGTATCTGCCGAGGTTGGAGGAGTCCACGACCGGCTGGGGGACGCCCGCGTAGGCCACCTTGACGTTGAAGGCCGATCCCTGCCGCAGCGGCGCGGCGGGGGTGACGGTCAGCTCGTGGCCGGTGCGGGAGAACGTGGCGGCCGCCCCGTCGACGGAGACCTCGCCCACCTTGAAGCCCTTGAGATCCAGGTTGAACTGGCTCAGCCCCTGCTTGGCCGTGGCCTGGATGGTCGCCACGCCGTCGAGCCGCCGGCTCGACGGCGTGTAACCGAGCTTGAGCGCGTAGTGGGAGACGTCGTAGCCGCCGTTGCCGTCGAGGGGAAAGTCCGAGTCGCCGATGCCCGGTGCGCCGGCCTGGCCGGAGAGCCGCTCGACCGGGCGGGCCACCCCCTCGGACGACCCGCAGGCGAGCGTGCCCATCAGGATGGCCAGCAGAACGGCGACTTGCCGGTTAGTGGACCTCATTTGTGCCGCGTCCCCCTTCGATGCGTGACCGCAAGCTTACGCTGAGTCAGGCATCGTTGGAGACGCCCTCGCGTCAGAGGTTGCCTCTGCGCTCCTGTTCGCGCTCGATGGCCTCGAACAGCGCCTTGAAGTTGCCCTTGCCGAAGCCGAGCGAGCCGTGCCGCTCGATGAGCTCGAAGAAGACCGTCGGCCGGTCCTGCACCGGCTTGGTGAAGATCTGCAGCAGGTAGCCGTCCTCGTCCCTGTCTACCAGGATCTTGCGCTTCTTCAGCTCCTCGATCGGCGCCCGCACCTCGCCGATGCGGCCGCGCAGCTCGGGGTCGTCGTAGTAGGAGTCGGGCGTGTCGAGGAACTCCATCCCGGCCGCGCGCATGTGGTCGACCGTGGCCAGGATGTCGTTGGTGGCCAGCGCGATGTGCTGCACGCCGGGCCCGCCGTAGAACTCCAGATATTCGTCGATCTGCGACTTCTTGCGGCTGACGGCCGGCTCGTTCAGCGGGAACTTGACCTTGCGCGAGCCGTCCGCCACGACCTTGGACATCAGCGCGGAATACTCCGTGGCGATGTCGTCGCCGACGAACTCCGCCATGTTCGTGAAGCCCATGACCGTGCGGTAGAAGTCCACCCATTCGTCCATCTTGCCCAGCTCGACGTTGCCCACGCAGTGGTCGACGGCCTGGAACAGCCGCCCGGTCCTGGTGGCGGGCGGGGCGACGAGCGGCGTGGCGGGCAGGTAGCCGGGCAGGTACACGCCGCCGTAGTTGGCCCGGTCCACCAGGGTGTGGCGGGTCTCGCCGTAGGTGGCGATCGCCGCGAGCACGACCTTGCCGTGCTCGTCCTCCATCGTGTACGGCTCAGCCAGCCCGCGGGCGCCGTGGGCCACGGCGTGCTGGTAGGCCGCCTCCACGTCCGGGACCTCCAGCGCCAGGTCGGTCACCCCGTCGCCGTGCTCGGCCACGTGCCTGGCCAGGTCGGTGCCGGGCCTGATCGAGGAGCGGAGCTCGAACCTGGCGCTGCCCGAGGTGAGCACGTAGGCCACCTCGTCGCGGCTGCCGTTCTCCGGCCCGCGGTAGGCCACCAGCTTCATGCCGAACGCCGTCGAGTAGTAGTGGGCTGCCTGCTTGGCGTTGCCGACGGCGAACACCACGGCATCCATTCCATTGACCGGAAAGACATCGCTCATACGGCCCATGCTCGATATATATGGGCGTGTTGTGCAAGAGTTGCTCGAATGAGTGGACAATATGTCCAGTGTGAGTCCCGATCCGCCGAGGAAGCCGTACACCATGACGATCGATGAGCTGGACGCCCGGTTGATCGCGCTGCTGTCCGCCGAGCCGAGGCTGGGTGTGCTGGAGTGCTCGCGCCGGCTCGGCGTCGCCCGCGGCACCGTTCAGGCTCGGCTGGACCGACTGGCCGCCAGGGGCGTCATCACCGGGTTCGGGCCGGACATCTCGACCGAGGCGCTCGGCTACGACGTCACCGCCTTCGTCATGATGGAGATCCGCCAGATCGCCGGGCACGACCCGGTCGCCGACCGGCTGGCGCTCATCCCCGAGGTGCTGGAGGTGCACACCATCACCGGCGGCAGCGACCTGCTGTGCCGGGTGGTGGCCCGGACCAACGCCGATCTGCAGCGGGTCATCGACGGGATCGTGGACGTCCAGGGCGTGCTCAGAACGTCGTCGATCATCGCGCTGGACACCCCGGTTCCGTACCGCGTCCTGCCGTTGGTCGCCGACGTCCCTCGTCGGGCGGCGCGTGAGCCGTAGCATCGGTGAGGGCCGATGCACCGTTATCGATCGTTTACCCTTGACCTTCGCGCAGGTGACGGGGGGATCGGCGGACGTGATCGAGGGGGTGACGGCATGCGGAAGCGACGGTGGCTCCGTATCTCACTGATTGTCGGTGGCTCGGGGTTTCTCGTGCTGGCCGCGCTGTTCGGCATCGCGTGGGCGATGACCCCCATCCCGGACAGCACCCAGAAGGACGCCACGGCACAGGGCTCGGTCATCTATTACCGCGACGGCAAGACCGTCATCGCCCGGCAGGGAGTCGACCGCCGCACCGTGGAGTTGGCCAAGGTGCCCGAGCACGTGCGCGACGCGGTGATCGCGGCGGAGAACCGCTCGTTCTACGACGACAGCGGCGTCTCGGCCAAGGGCACCACGCGCGCCCTGTGGTCGACGCTCACCGGCCAGCAGCTCCAGGGCGGCTCCACCATCACCCAGCAGTTGGTGCGCAACTATTACAGCGGCCTGAGCCAGGAACGTTCCATCACCCGCAAGTTCAAAGAGATCATGATCTCGATCAAGGTCGACCAGTCGAAGTCCAAGGACTGGGTGCTGGAGCAATATCTCAACACGATCTACTACGGCCGCGGCGCCAACGGCGTCCAGGCGGCGGCGCACGCCTACTTCGGCAAGGACGTCGACGAGCTCGGCGTCGCCCAGGGCGCCTACCTCGCCGCGGTCATCCAGCAGCCCAGCCGCTTCGCCGACCCCAAGGGCGCCGACCTCGCCGCGGCCGAGGTCCGCTGGCGCTCGATCGTCCAGGCCATGGTCGAGACCGGCGCGCTCACCCCAGGGGAGGCCGCCGAGCAGAGGTTCCCCAAGCTGACGGCGCCGAAGAAGCCGTTCCAGCTCAAGGGGCAGGGACAATACATGCTGGAGCAGGTGACCGCGGAGCTGAACCGGCGCGGCTACACCGACGAGGACATCAACGGCGGCGGCCTCAGGATCGTCACCACCTTCGACAAGAAGCTCATGGAGGCGGCCGAGCGCGCCGTCAAGGAGACGCTGCCGGAAGCCACGCCCAAGAAGGTGCGCACCGGCCTGGCCGCCGTCGACCCGGCCAACGGCGAGGTCGTCGCCTTCTACGGCGGCAGCCCCCACCAGACCGAGTACGACAACGCCTTCTCCGCCAAGGTGATGGCCGGCTCCACCTTCAAGCCGTACACGCTGGCCGCCGCGCTGGACAACGGCTTCGACCTGTCCACCAGGGTCAACGGCAACTCCCCGATGCGGGTGGCCTCCGCCCCCGACACCCCCATCCCCAACGACAGCGGCCGCTCCTACGGGCTGATCAACCTGGTGAGCGCCACCCAGAACTCCGTCAACACCGCCTTCGTGGACCTCGCCCAGAAGGTGGGCACCGACAAGGTCGCCGCCACCGCCACGGCCATGGGCATCCCGGCCAAGCAGCTCGACCCGCACGTCGCGGCCGCCACCTTCCCGCTCGGCGTGGCCTCCGTGAGCGCGGTGCAGAACGCCTCCGGCTTCTCCACCCTCGCCAACGGCGGCGTCCACATGGAGGCGCACGTGGTCAAGCACGTCACCCGCGCCGACGGCGGGAAGGACACGATCGAGCCGGCCGCCACGCAGGCCGTCAGCAAGCAGGCGGCGGCGGACGCCACCTACGCGATGCGTCAGGTCGTGCAGTACGGCACCGGCACGGCGGCGCGGCTCTACGACCGTCCCGTGGCGGGCAAGACGGGCACCACGGACGATTCCAAGTCGGTCTGGTTCAACGGCTTCACCCCGCAGCTCGCGGTCGCGGTGGACATGTTCCGCTCGGACAACAAGCCGGTCACCGTCCCCGGTTACGGCGTGCAGTTCGGCGGTCAGCTGCCCGCGCAGATCTGGCGGGCGTTCATGACCGAGGCCATGCGCGGCGAGCCGGTCGAGGACTTCCCCGAGCCGTCCGGTCTCGGCTACACCTCGGACTACTCCGCGCCGGAGCGCGACTACGACGAGCGCCCCAGCACCACCCCCACCCGGCAGCCGGAGCCGTGGGACGACGGCGGCGAGCCCGAGGCCACCGAGCCGCCCTTCATCGACGACCCGCCCGTCGACCAGGGCCCCGAGGAGGAGCAGGGACCCCCGGAGCAGGACACCGACCAGCCGGCCCCGCCGGACCTCCAGCCGTCCGCCCGCCCCGACGACAGCGAGGCCGACCCGGCCCCACTCGGCTGACCTCCCCAGGCCGGTCTGGTGGCAGGCGCGTGGATCTAGTGGTCGGCCAGCTGGGCCCGTAGGTCTTCGGGGGTGGTGACGGGCAGGCGGCAGGTGAAGCCGCGGCACACGTAGGCCGCCGGCGCGCCGGCGATCAGTGGCCGCCCGTCCAGCAGCGGCGCCCCGCCGTTCGCGGTCTCCCCGCCGCCCAGCGCGACCACCAGGCCGGGCACGTCGGCGAGGTAGGCCTCCCGATGCAGGATCTCGGTACGGGGATCGCCGGGCGGGCCGACGACCGCCACCTCGACCGGCCCGTCGAGTGCCGCTCGCGCCACCGCGAGCCCCCAGCCGGCGAAGCGGGCGTGCTTGGCCGCCAGCACCGAGACGGTGCCGAGGGCCGCGTGCGCCGCCTCCCGGTGCCGGCTGGAGCCGGTCAGGGCCGCGTACGACAGCAGGGCCCCCGCCGCGGCGTACTGCCCCGAGGGGGTGGCGTTGTCCGTGGGGTCCTGCGGCCGCTGGAACAGCCGCTCGGCGTCGTCCGCGGTGTCGTAGAAGCCGCCCGTCCCGTCGGCGAACCGGTCGAGCAGGGTGTCCAGCAGGGTGCCCGCCAGCCGGAACCACCGGGTCTCCCCGGTCGCCCCGTAGAGGGCGATCAGCCCTTCGGCGAGGTTGGCGTAGTCCTCCAGCACTCCCGCGTTCGTGCCCGCCCGGCCGTCGCGCGAGGTGCGCAGCAGCCTGCCGTCCACCACGTGCACCCGCTCCAGCAGGGTCGCGGCGGCCTCGGCGGCCCGCACGAGGTCGGGCCGGTCCAGCGCCATGCCGGTCTCGGCCAGGGCCGCGATGGCGAGCCCGGTCCAGCCGGCCACCACCTTGTCGTCGCGTCCCGGTCGTACCCGATGCTCCCGGGCGGCGAGCAGGCGCTCGCGCACGCTCGCCAGCCGGGCGGGGTCGGCGGGGTCCTGGTGGAGCTGCAGGACGGACGTGCCGTGCTCGAACGTGCCGGTCACGTCGAAGACCTCGGCCGCCCACGTCCCGTCGTCGTCGCCGAGCACCTCGCGCAGCCGCTCGGGCGTCCAGACGTAGAAGCGGCCCTCCTCGCCCTCGCTGTCGGCGTCCAGCGCGGAGGCGAAGCCGCCCTCGGCCGTGCGCAGCTCGCGCAGCAGCCAGTCGGCGGTCTCCAGGGCCACCCGGCGGGCCAGCGGGCCGCCGCCGGCGCGCCACCAGTGGGTGTAGACCCGCAGCAGCAGCGCGTTGTCGTACAGCATCTTCTCGAAGTGCGGCACCACCCAGCCGGCGTCCACGCTGTAGCGGGCGAAGCCGCCGCCGAGCTGGTCGTAGATGCCGCCGCGCGCCATCGCCTCGAGCGTCGTGCCGCTCATCTCGCGCTCACCGGAGCGCAGCAGGAACTCCAGCACCATCGACGGCGGGAACTTCGGCGCGCCGCCGAACCCGCCGCGCACCGGGTCGAACGACTCGCGCAGGTTGCGCAGGGCCGTCTCCAGCGTCTCCTCGGTGGGCAGCGGCCCGCTGGGCAGGGAGGTGCCGGAGCTGAGCACCTCCACCACCTTCGCGCCCTGCTCCAGCACGGTCGCCCGGTCGTTGGCCCACGCGCCGGACAGGCCCTGCAGCAGCCGCTGGAACTGCGGGCGCGGGAAGTAGGTGCCGCAGTAGAACGGGTGTCCCTCGGGGGTGGCGAACACGGTCATCGGCCAGCCGCCCTGCTGGGTCATGGCCTGGGTGGCGCTCATGTAGACGGCGTCCACGTCGGGGCGTTCCTCGCGGTCCACCTTGATGTTGACGAAGTTGTCGTTCATCAACTGCGCGGTGGCCGGGTCCTCGAAGCTCTCGTGCGCCATCACGTGGCACCAGTGACACGCCGAGTAGCCGACGCTGATCAGCAGGGGCACGTCGCGGCGGCGGGCCTCGGCGAACGCCTCCTCGCCCCACGGGTGCCAGTCGACGGGATTGGCCGCGTGCTGCAGCAGGTAGGGGCTCGTCGCGTCCTGCAACCGGTTCATCACCTCACTTTAGTCGGTGGGGAGGTGAGGGTCGGGGTGACCTGGCGTTCTCCGGGCCGCTGTGTGCGGAGGGGAGCGGGGGCGTAGTTTACGGATCGTGGACCTCGACTTCGTCAGTGCGCACGCCGGCCGTCCCGCGGCCGCCCTCACCCGCAGGGACGTCGCCCGCGCGCTGCTCGGCGTGCCCTCCGGGGTGGCGCTCGTGGCGCTGCCCGACCTGCGGCGGGAGCTCATGGCCGCCGGCAACCCCCTGTCGCCGCCGTTCTGGGAGTCGGCCAGGGCGACGCTCGGCTCCATCGAGTCGGGCGTCGCCACCGTCGGCGACGTGCAGCGCTGGGTCGAGTCGACGGGGAGCGAGCCGATCCTGATGACGCCGAGCTACTTCGTGTGGGCGGAGGAGAACGAGCGCGGGCCGGTGGCCGAGGAGATGTTCGACCTGCTCGTCGCCCATCTGGAGGAGCGGATGCGGGCGGGGGAGATCGACCCGGACGCGCTGGCGAGCGGCGACCACCGGGCCCGCCGCGCCTACGAGGAGCTGCAGGAGCGCTGGCTCGGCACGCCGCTGCCCGACGGGCGGGTGCCCGGCTTCGTGGTCAGCGACGAGCAGGACGAGGAGCTGTACGCGGCGGTGGACGAGGAGGAGGCGCTGGCGCTGTCGGAGCTGCACCGCGTCCTGGGCGAGCTGGACAAGCTGCCGGAGCTGCCCGGGGCCGACCTCGTGCGGGCCGGGACGCGGCTGCGGGAGCTGCTCGGCCGGCCCGGCTATCCGGCCAACGTGCTGCGGGCCTGCGCGGGGTTCGAGGACCGGCCGCTGCCCGAGGACGACACGGAGCTCTGGCTGGCGGTCGCGGCGGGGATCGCCGGGCCGCTCTCCGACCTGCCGGAGGAGGCGGATCTGCTGGAGGAGTTCGTGGACCTCGACCGCGAGCTCAGCGACGAGGACACGGTGCTGGCCAACCTGTTCGCCATTCAGTACGCCGACTGGCTGGCGGTGGTCGCCGCCCTGGCCAGGCTGGGGCCGGGAGTCCTCGCCTCACCCGAGCGGATCGCCCGGATGATCTCCGAGTCCGAGGACATCGACGCCTACGACGAGAGCCCCGACGACCTCGACGCGACCGAGGTGCTGTTCGGCCCGGTGGTGCGCCTGTGGGGGCACCTCGGCATCGTCGACGCGGACGGCGTGCTCACGCCGCTGGGCTGGTGGGGCCTGCCCCAGGCGCTGGAGCGCGCCTGGTCACCCGCCGACTGAGACCTCGCCTGCCTCAGCCGCTGGAGCGTCCGGCCACCCACCGCGCCTGCCTCAGCCGCTGGAGCGTCCGGCCACCCACCGCGCCTGCCTCAGCCGCTGGAGCGTCTGGCCACCCGCCGCTCCTGCCTCAGCCGCCTCGGACTCTGGAGGGCCTGGTCACCCGCCGGCCGGGGCGTCGACGAGGTCGCTGTATTCCGGGTGGCGCTCGATGTAGGAGGCCACGTAAGGGCAGAGCGGCACGACCCGCAGGCCGGCGTCGCGGCTCTCCTCCAGGGCGTGCTTGACCAGCCGGCCCGCCAGCCCCTTGCCCGAGTGCTCGGGCTGGACCTCGGTGTGCGTGATCACGATCTTGGTGGGCAGCAGGCGATAGTCGGCGAACCCGGCGACCTGGCCGTCCACGAGAAGCTCGAACCGGCTCCGCGCCGGGGCGTCGACCACCTCAATTGTCGGCATTGAGCTCGGATTTCTGGTCGAGGTCGGCCTCGTGCGGCACTTCGATCTTGGAGATCTGCTTGTTCATGGACTTGACCAGAACGTACAGGGCCAGGCCGATGAGGGCGACGACGGTGAAACCGAGGATCCCCGGGCTGATATCACCTGCTGCTAGGACGTTCACACCACCAGTCTGCCACCTGGGGGTCATGCTCCGTCCGGCGGCTCAGTGGCAGGCCGGCGTGGTCTCCTCGGCGTGGATCCCGGTGAACAGGTCGTCCTCCGGCAGCTCGGTGTCGACCAGCGAGCGCGCCAGGTGATAGTCCTCGGTCGGCCAGATCTCCTCCTGCACCTCACGCGGGCACTGGAAGAACCAGCCGTCGGGGTCCACCTGGGTGGCGTGCGCGAGCAGCGCCTCGTCGCGGATCTGGAAGTAGTCGGCGCAGCGCACCTGGGTGGTCACGTGCCACTTGGTGGGCCGGTCCTCCCACCGGGAGATCCAGTCGGCGTACGGCGAGCCGAGACCGCGCGCGGTCATCGCCTCGTGCAGCGCCTCGAACCGGTCCTTGCTGAAGCCCATGTGGTAGTAGAGCTTCAGCGGCTGCCACGGGTCACCGGTGCCGGGATAGCGGTCGGGGTCGCCCGCCGCCTCGAACGCCTCCACCGAGACCTTGTTGGTCATGATGTGGTCGGGGTGCGGGTATCCGCCGTCGTCGTCATAGGTGATGATCACATGCGGCCTGAACTCGCGCACCGCGGCGACCAGCGGAGCCGAGGCGTCCTCGAGCTTCTGCAGGGCGAAGCAGCCCTCGGGCAGCTCCTCCTCCTCGCTCTCCGGCAACCCCGAGTCGATGAAGCCCATGAAACGCTGCTCGACACCGAGGATCTCGCGGGCCCTGGCCATCTCGGCTCTGCGCACCTCCGCGATGTTCGCCACAATCTCGGGGCGATCCATCTTAGGGTTCAGTACGGAACCACGCTCACCGCCAGTGAGCGTACAGACCAGCACGTCCACGCCTTCGCGGACATAACGCGCCATCGTCGCAGCGCCCTTGCTCGACTCGTCGTCGGGGTGGGCGTGGACGGCCATCAGCCTCAGCGGTGCACTCACGGGCTCGATGTCTCCTCAGTAGGGACCGATCAGTCGCCCAGAGAGGTTAGTTTCTGCTGGGCGGTCGCGAGGGCGTGGCCCCCGCAGGCGACAATTGTCTCGGATAACGCTCAGGGAGTGCAGGGAGATTCCGCCATGGCCACCAGAGATGTCGAGAACGGTCCCGTTCTCGGCACACCCGACGACTTCCCGGACCGTCCAGAACGCGGCGGGCGGCTCGTCGTGCACGTCGTGATCGGCGTGCTCGTGGCCATCATCGCAGGCGGATGGGGTTATGTGATGTGGTCGATGACGGGCAGCAACACCGGCGCGGTGGCGCAGGTGGTGTCGTTCGACGTCGACAGGGCCCAAGCCGAGATCACCTTCACCGTCAGCAAGCCCTCCGACAGGGCCGCGGTCTGCCGGATCCGGGCCACGGACGTGGACCACGCAGAAGTCGGCAGCAGGGAAGTAAGAATTCCCGCTGGTGAGGGTAGTAAGCAGCTCAAGGAACGCCTGGACACCAGTGTCCAGGCCACTTCCGTGCATGTGCAGTACTGCAATCTCGTATAGTGAGACATTTGGGGAAGCGTTCGGGCGGCCGGCTTGTTAGTCTTTCGCGATTCACCGCACGTAACCTTCAGTGATCTCAGGGCCCCCTAGCTAGCAAGGAGAACCCGTGGCCGACTCTCGCGATGAGAACGTCACATGGCTGACGCAGGAGGCGTACGACCGCCTGAAGGCCGAGTACGAGTATCTCTCGGGGCCCGGGCGCGTCGACATCGCCAAGAAGATTGAGGCCGCCCGCGAAGAGGGTGACCTCAAGGAGAACGGCGGCTACCACGCGGCCAAGGACGAACAGGGCAAGATGGAGGCGCGGATCTTCCATCTCCGCCAGATCCTGGACGCCGCGCAGGTCGGTGAGGCCCCCAAGACCGAGGGGGTGGTGGGTCCCGGCATGACGGTGACCATCCGCTTCGTCGGCGACGACGACGAGGTGACGTTCCTGCTCGCATCCCGCGAGGAGAGCGGCTCCCCGATCGACGTCTACTCGCCACGGTCCCCGCTCGGCTCGGCGATCAACGGCAAGAAGATCGGTGAGAAGGCGACGTACAGCATGCCCAACGGCCGCCAGAACACCGTCGAGATCCTCGAGGCTGTGCCGTACATCGGCAACTGACCCCCGAAGAACAGCTCCGCCGGGCCCACGCAGGCCCGGCGGAGTTCGCGCGTTCCTCGGCGATCCGCCAGGACCTCGGCTTCCTGGTGAGCACCAGGAAGCGGCGTGACACCCGCAAGCTGATCCCGTTCATCGTGGTGGCGCTGGTCGCCGTGCTGACGGCCGACGTGCTGCTGCTCGCCGAGAGCAGGCAGCCGGCCCAGCCGGTCGCCGCGGACCCCGTCCGCGTCCGCCCGGCTCCGCAGCAGAGCCTGATGGCGCAGTCGAAGACGGTGCAGCCGGTGAAGCCGCTCGCGGGCCTGCACAAGCCCAACCTGTTCGTGGTGACGCGCAAGCCGCTCACCCGG
Organism: Nonomuraea glycinis; assembly: GCF_035920485.1. Lineage (GTDB taxonomy): Bacteria > Actinomycetota > Actinomycetes > Streptosporangiales > Streptosporangiaceae > Nonomuraea > Nonomuraea glycinis. The sequence continues at coordinate 1,304,260 of NZ_CP109166.1, read as the reverse complement.
GCGCACTTACAGAGGATCGCCCGGCTGCCGGGAGTGCGCGCGCTGGAGGTGGCCGACGCCGCCAGTGTCACGCTCGACGGCAAGCGGGTGCAGACCCTCGCCGTCGAGCCTTCCTCCTTCCGCGCCTACACGCCGAAGGTGACGGCCGCCTCGGACGCGCTGTGGAGCAACGTGGCGGCGGGCGACGTGGCCGTGTCCTTCGTGCTGGGCAACGACGGCGGGCTGGCACTGCACAGCAAGGTGAGCGGGCCGGCCGGGCCGCTGCGGATCGGCGCCTACGCGACCACCGGCTTCGGCGGGGTGGACGCGGTCGTGTCCAAGCAGACCGGCCGCGCGCTGGGCCTGCCGCGCGACAACGCGCTGATCGTCAGCGCGCCGAAGGCCAACTCGGCCAGACTCCGCGACCGGCTGGAGAAACTGCTGCCGAAGGGCACCCAGACGGCCATGGTCAACCCGGTGCTGCCCGCGCCGCGGATCAGGCAGCGGAACTGGCCGACCGGGTCGTTCATGTCCGCCGCGCAGCTCACGGTGGCCTTACGGGCCGCCGCCTCCAAGCTCGGCATGCCGTACGTGTGGGGCGCCGAGGGGCCGACCACCTTCGACTGCTCGGGGCTGGTCCAGTGGGCCTACGCCCAGGCGGGGGTGCGTATGCCGCGCGTGACGCACCAGCAGTGGGTGACCGGCCCGCAGGTGGAGCTCAGCCAGGCCCAGCCCGGTGACCTGCTGTTCTGGCGCAACGACCCCACCAATCCGGCCTACATCTCGCATGTGGCGATTTATTGGGGTAACGGCAAGATGCTGCACGCCCCTCGCACCGGCGATGTGGTGAAGATCGCCCCGGTGAACACCCGCAACCTGGCCGGCGTGGTCAGGGTGAGCCCGCAGGCCGCCACCCAGGTTCGCTGAGAGTTCCGTCCGTACCAGACCTTTTAGTTCTAGTACGTGCCATTTCTCGGCAACTGTGTAATGTTGATTACATGGTGAGCGACGACATGACAGCGCAGATGCGCGGCTGGTTCACCGGGCGGCTCCCGCAGGGCTGGTTCACCGGCCCGCCGCAGGTCACCAGGGACCGTGAGGAGATCGCGGTCGTCGGCACGCTGCCGGAGCCTCCGGCGGGCGTGGAGGAGGTCGAGCGCGGCGCCCTCATCGACGGGCTGATCGGCCGGTTCAGGGAGGAGACCAGGGAGCGGCGCATCGAGATCGCCAAGGAGGCCGAGCACAAGTTCCGGCAGAAGGTCTCCTGGGGTGTCGCCTGCGGTGGCGAGACTGTGATGTTCACCACACTCTCCGTGCCCGTCATGACGAGGTTGCGCCAGTCCGAGCGGCAGGTGCTCGACACCCTCGTGGCCGCCGGCGTGGCCCGCAGTCGCAGCGACGCCCTCGCCTGGTGCGTACGCCTGGTCGGCCGCAACACCGACACCTGGCTGGGTGAATTGCGCGACGCTCTGCAGCATGTGGACCGGGTGCGGTCCGCCGGGCCCGACGTGAATGCATGAATTTCCTGGCCCGGATTGGACTAAACCATTCGGCACATTGGTTTAGACCATTTCGATTGGCCTAAACCAGTGCGCATGTGACTTTCTTTTAAAACGTGTCCCGGTGGGTAGGCTCCCCCAATCGTCAAGGCCGCTGCCTGCGGCGACAGCCGCGTCAGAGGTCTACGCCAATTGGCTTTCCGGTGTCGTCGTCGTCAATGATGAGCGGGCCCTGAGAGAGTGGAGGAGCCGCAGCCGTGTCTGTTTCCGTGGAAGTTCCCACGCCTACCGCCAATGCCGAATTGGCCGCCTGGGTGAAAGAGATAGCCGCTCTTACCGAGCCGGACCGGATCGAGTGGTGCGACGGCTCGGAAGAGGAGTGGACGCGCCTGACCAACCTCCTGGTGGACCAGGGGACGTTCACCCGGCTGGCCAAGCGGCCCAACAGCTTCTACGCGACCTCCGACCCGAGCGACGTGGCCAGGGTCGAGGACCGCACCTTCATCTGCTCCGAGCGGGAGCAGGACGCCGGGCCGACCAACAACTGGATCGCGCCGGCCGAGATGCGCGAGACCTTCGGCAAGGTGTTCAAGGGCAGCATGCGCGGCCGCACGATGTACGTCGTGCCGTTCTGCATGGGGCCGCTCGGCGGTGACATCTCCCAGCTCGGCGTGGAGATCACCGACTCGCCGTACGTCGCGGTGTCGATGCGGATCATGACCAGGATGGGCGAGCGGGCGCTGCGCCTGATCGAGCAGCGCGGCGAGTTCGTCAAGGCCGTGCACAGCGTCGGCGCGCCGCTGGAGCCCGGCCGGCAGGACGTCCCGTGGCCGTGCAACTCCACCAAGTACATCAGCCACTTCCCCGAGACCCGCGAGATCTGGTCCTACGGCTCCGGCTACGGCGGCAACGCCCTGCTCGGCAAGAAGTGCTACGCGCTGCGCATCGCCAGCGTGATGGCCAGAGAGCACGGCTGGCTGGCCGAGCACATGCTCATCCTCAAGCTCACGCCGCCCTCGGGACAGGCCCGCTACGTCGCGGCCGCCTTCCCGAGCGCCTGCGGCAAGACCAACCTCGCCATGCTCCAGCCGACCATCCCCGGCTGGAAGGTCGAGACGATCGGCGACGACATCGCCTGGATGCGCTTCGGCGACGACGGCCGGCTCTACGCCATCAACCCCGAGGCCGGTTTCTTCGGCGTCGCGCCCGGCACGGGTGAGACCACCAACGCCAACGCGGTCAAGACGCTCTGGGGCAACAGCATCTTCACCAACGTCGCGCTCACCGACGACGGCGACGTGTGGTGGGAGGGCCTGACCGACCAGCCGCCGGCGCACCTGACCGACTGGAAGGGCCGCTCCTGGACCCCGGACAGCGACGAGCCCGCGGCCCATCCGAACTCCCGCTTCACCACGCCCGCCTCCCAGTGCCCGATCATCGCTGCCGAATGGCAGGACCCCAAGGGCGTGCCCATCTCGGCGATCCTGTTCGGCGGCCGCCGCGCCACCGCGGTGCCGCTGGTCACCGAGTCGCTGAGCTGGCAGCACGGCGTCTTCCTCGGCGCGAACATCGCCTCGGAGAAGACCGCGGCGGCCGAAGGCAAGGTCGGCGAGCTGCGCCACGACCCGTTCGCGATGCTGCCGTTCTGCGGCTACAACATGGGCGACTACTTCGCCCACTGGCTGGACGTCGGCCGCCGCCAGGGCGCCGAGCTGCCGCGCATCTACTACGTGAACTGGTTCCGCAAGAACGCCGACGGCAAGTTCATCTGGCCCGGCTTCGGCGAGAACAGCCGCGTGCTCAAGTGGATCGTGGACCGCCTCAACGGCCAGGCCAACGCCGTGCCGACCCCGATCGGGCTGCTGCCGGACGCGCTCGACACCGAAGGGCTCGACCTGGCGGAGGAGGACCTGCGCACGCTGCTGAGCGTCGACCGCGAGGTGTGGCGCGAGGAGGCGGCGCTGATCCCGGCCCACTTCGAGACGTTCGGCGAGCAACTGCCCAAGGAGCTGTGGGAGGAGTACGACGCCCTGGTGGACCGCCTGGGCTGACCTTGTGCGACGCGGCGGGCCCGGCTAGCTTGGCGGGCCTGTCGTGCTGCCGAGGGGGCCGGGGTGGACAACGTCTTACTGATCGCGGCCGTCTGCGTGGTGGGCCTGGTCCTGGCCGCCGACCGAGCCGCCCAGAACGCCGCCGACAGGGCCCGGGGCAGAGCCAGGCCCGGCGGCTCCGGTCATGACCTGTCGGCCTACGAGCTGGCGTACCTCTTCGGCGGGCCGAGACGCGCGCTCAACGCGGCGCTGGCCGTCCTCGCGACGGCCGGCGCCGTTCGCGTCTCACGCGGCGCGTGGGTGACCATCGTGTACGGCGCCCGCCCGTCGCCGGTGCCGATCGAACAGGCGGTGCTGGACTTCCTCGGCACCCGGCAGGGCGGCTGCACGGCGGGTGAGCTGCGGCACGCGCTGGCGGAGCAGCCGGCGCTCACCGAGCTGGGCGACGGTCTTGTCCGCCGGGGGCTGCTGGTGCCCCAGGGGGCGGTGGCCGACGCCGCGCGCGGGCGCCTGAGGTGGCTGGTGGCGGCCGTGGTGGTGGCAGTCGTCTTCGGCGTGACCGCGATCGTGCTGGCGGTGGCCGGGGTGGCGGGCACGGAGAACAAGTTCGTCGGCGCGCTGCTGTTCACCGCGTTCGGGGTGTTCGTGGGCGCCCAGGCGATCTTCAAGCAGCGCCGCAAGCTGGGGGACCGGGTCAGCCACGAAGGGCGCAGGGTGCTCCTGTCCGCGTTGCGCCGGCATCCGCGCGGCCTGCGCGACCGGACCTCGCTGAGCCTGGCCGTCGGTGTCCCCGTGGCGCTGTACGGCCTGGGCGCGGTGGACGACCGGATCATCGCCGAGGAGCTGGCCACCGGAGATCCGGGCGGTGACATCGCCGGAGCCTGCGGAACCCACGGGGACTTCTCCTCGGGGTTCGGCTCCTCAGACTCCTCCTCGGACTCCTCCTCGGGCTTCGGGGACGGCGGGGGCGGTTTCGGGGGCGGCGACTTCGGCGGCGGCGGATCGTCCGGCTGCGGTGGGGGCGGCGGGTCAGGTGGTTGACACCTTTTGGTGGGAAACTTTCCGCCGATCGCGGTCGTCTAGTGGTTACATGCAGAGGAGGCGGCTATGGGGGTCCTCGTAACACTCATCCTGGTCTGCGCCGTGTTGATCGCGGCCGTGATCGCGAACGCCACGTCGCTCAAGAGCAGATATGCCCGCATACGCCAGGCCGTGGACACGGGGGCGCGCGAGCTCGGCGCCTACGAGGTCGCCTATCTCGCCGGCGGCTCGCTGCGGGTGGTCAACACCGTCCTGGCCGTGCTGATCCGTACGGGACTGCTGCGGGTCTCCCGAGGCGGCCTCCTGCACCCCGTCGCGGGCGTGGACCGTCCCGGTGACGACCTCGAACGGGCCGTGCTGGCGGCGGCGGGCGGCCGGCCCGGCGGGACCCCGGCGGCGGAGGTGCGCCACGAGGTCGGCAAGAGCCAGGAGATGGGCGCCGTCGAGCACCGGCTCATCGCCACCGGGCTGATCCTCCCCGGGGCGGCGAACGGGATGGCCCGCACCCGGCTCGGACTCCTGGCGCTGCTGTCGGCGCTGTGCCTGATCGTCGCGCTGGTGAGCCTCTTCTGCGTGCTGTTCCTGCCCGAGCCGGCCGCCATGGCGCGAGGGCTGCTGACCGTGGCCGCGGTGGCGCTGCTGGTGACCGGCTTCGTCGGACTGCGTACGTACGGACGGTTACGGCGGGCGCTGCGGAGCCTGGTCACCGAGGCGGGCCGCGACCGGCTGCGCACGGCGAGGACCTCGTATCGGCCTGGCGCGCCGGTGACGGCGGCGTCGGACATCTCCATGCCCGTCGCGCTGTACGGCATGGGCGCGATGGGCGACCCCGCGACCGAGGCCGAGCTGAACGCCCGGAACAACTCGGTGCCGGCCACCGGCGGCTGCGCGGGGGGAACCTGCGGCGGCTCCTACGACAACACCCACAGCTTCGGCGGCGGCGACTTCTCCAGCAGTTCCAGCAGCTCCGGCAGTTCCGCCGGCTCGTGCGGCGGTGGCAGCAGTTCGTGCGGCGGCGGTGGCGGCTGCGGCGGAGGCTGCGGTGGCGGCTGACCACCGGCCGGAGCAGGCCCGGATGGAGCGGCTGGGGCTGGGCATCGGGTGGCGTTCGGAGATCGATCTCACGGTGGAGAGGCTGGCCGGCGTCGAGTTCGTCGAGGTCATCGCCGAGAACATCCGTCCCACGTCCCTGCCCACGTCGCTGCGGGTGCTGCGCGAGCGCGGCCTGCCGGTGATCCCGCACGGCGTGAGCCTCGGCGTCGGCGGCGCCGAACCGCCGTCCGCCGCGACCCTCGCCCACCTGGCCGCCTGCGCCCAGGCACTGGACGCCCCGCTGGTCAGCGAGCACCTCGCCTTCGTCAGGGCGGGCGGCGTCGAGGCCGGTCACCTGCTGCCCGTGCCCCGCACCCGCGACGCGCTCAAGGTCGTCGCGCAGAACGTGCGTCAGGCCCAGGACGCACTGCCCGTCCCGCTGGCTCTGGAGAACGTGGCCGCCATCTTCGGCTGGCCCGAGGACGAGCTCACCGACGGGCAGTTCCTGGGCGAGCTGGTCGAGCTCACCGGCGTGCACCTGCTCATCGACGTCGCCAACCTCTACACCAACCAGGTGAACCTCGGGCTGCCGGCGGTCCAGGCGCTGGACGACCTGCCGCTGTCGCAGCTCGCGTACGTGCACGTCGCCGGCGGGGAGGAGCACGGCGGCGTCTGGCACGACACGCACACCGCCTCGGTGCCCGAGCCCGTCCTCGACATCCTCGCGGCCCTATGCGCCCGCACCGACCCGCCAGGGGTCCTGCTGGAGTGGGACGACCACTACCCCAGCGACGACGCACTCGCCGCCGAACTCTCCCGCATCCGAGCCGCGACCACCAGACCCCCCACATGACCCCCGACCGGCACCCCGACCCGCCCGCCGGGCTTGGCGGGGACCTTGGGGTGGGCGCTGGGGTGGATGGTGCGGCTCGGCGGAGGCTGGGTGCGGCGCAGGCGCGGGTGGTGGCGGCGCTGGTCAGTGGCGCTGAGCCGCCGGAGGGGTTCGACGCCGCGCGGTTGAGGGTGCAGGCGGGAAGCCTGGTGGCCAAGCGCCGCGGCGTCGTAGCCAGGTTGCGGCCGGACGCGGCCAGGGCGGCGGGGAAGGATCTGGCCGCCGACTTCGCCGCCTACGCCCGCTCCCGGACCGTACCGCCGCCCGGCTATCGCGCGGACGCCGACGACTTCGCGGCCTGGCTCCGTACCCAAGGGAAGATGCCCGCCCCGCCCGGTGAGCCCGCTCAGTCTCGTGAGCCCGCTCAGTCCGGTGAGCTCGCTCAGTCGGGGGAGTCCGGCGCGGTCCGTGGGTCGGTCAAGGGGGTGTGGTGGCGGTGGTTACGGCGGGGCGCCGGCTGATCGGAGGAAAGATCACGCCGGTGGCAGACCCTCTCCGGAGGAGGGTTACGCTGTCAATTACGCGCTATTCCCCTCGGTGCCCGAGCGGCCACGGGTGGCGAGTGGCGGCTGCCCCCGCAGGCCCTGTGAAAGACCTGGAGGACGGCCGGGCTGAGCATCCGGGCGGTGCGCACGCCGGCGGCGCCGACCGGATTCGCGCACGGCCCCGTGGACGGGCTCGTGGACGAGGCGGAAGGTCGCGTGGAGCCCGTTCTGGACACGGGCACGGGCGAAACGCGGTGATAATGGCCTGTTGGGTCGTCCGACCTGAGGTACTGCAGCGCTGGGGAGGGACTCCGTGGGCCTGCGCGATCTGGTCTACCGGGTGTACGAACGCCGGTTGGAGGCCAAGCTGTCGAAAGACAGCATGCCCCGGCACGTCGGGGTCATCATCGACGGCAACCGCCGCTGGGCGCGCGCCATGGGGATGCGGGACGTCGCGACGGGACACCGCAAGGGCGCCGACAAGATAGCCGAGCTGCTCACCTGGTGCCGCGAGACCGGCGTCGAGGTCGTCACGGTCTGGATGCTGTCCAACGACAACCTCAACCGTCCCAGCGAGGAGCTCGAGCCGCTGCTGGGCATCATCGAGGACGTCACGCGGGAGCTCGTGGAGCAGGGGTGGCGGATCAGCCCGGTAGGCGCACTCGACCTGCTTCCGGACAGGACGGCTAATGTCCTGAAAAATGCGAAAGAAGTGACATCACACCGTCCGGGCCTGATTGTGAACGTTGCAGTTGGGTATGGAGGAAGGCGTGAGATTGCCGATGCGGTGCGCTCACTCCTCCAGGAGCATGCGAGCAAGGGCGCGAGCATCGAGGACCTCGTCGAGGTTCTCGATGTCGAACATATCGCGGAGCATCTCTACACTCGCGGCCAGCCCGACCCGGATCTGCTCATCCGGACCTCGGGCGAGCAGCGTCTGTCGGGTTTCATGTTGTGGCAGAGCGCTCACTCAGAGTTCTACTTCCACGAGGCTTACTGGCCCGACTTCCGCAGGGTCGATTTCCTGCGGGCGCTGCGAGACTACGCTGCGAGACACCGACGTTACGGTTCCTGACGGGACATCTGGGTATCCAGAACGTAACGTTGGAAGTGTCCGGTCGCAGACCGGACACTCCGGAGAGGTCCCGCCTTTGCACCAACACTTGCCAAGGGGGGCCGGAACCCGGCGCCGCCGGCAGGTCGCGGTGGCAGATCCGGGTCCGGTCCGAATCCCGCCTCGTCTGCAGGGTGCCCGACCGCTAGGGCGCCCGGGGGAGAACGTGTGGCAGTGTCCTCGAGCAACCCTTCGACCAAGCCCGCCAAGCGCACCTACGTGCTGGACACCTCGGTCCTGCTGGCCGATCCGGCGGCGATGACTCGCTTCGCGGAGCACGATGTCGTCCTGCCGATCGTCGTGATCACGGAGCTGGAGGGAAAGCGGCACCATCCCGAGCTGGGCTATTTCGCCAGAAAAGCCCTGCGCTACTTCGACGACCTGCGCGTGGAGTACGGCAGGCTGGACGAGCCCATGCCGACAGGGGACGGCACGATCAGGGTTGAGCTCAATCACAGCGATCCATCCATCCTGCCCGTCGGGTTCCGCCTGGGCGACAACGACACGCGCATCCTCACCGTGGCCCGCACGCTGGCCGCCGAGGGTTGCGATGTCGTACTCGTCTCCAAGGACCTGCCCATGCGGGTCAAGGCGGCCTCGATCGGCCTGTCGGCGGAGGAATACCGCGCCGGGCTGGTCGTCGAGTCCGGCTGGACGGGGATGGCCGAGGTCCAGGTGACCGCGGAGGATGTCGAGACGCTGTTCGAGCACGGCACGGCCGACCTGGAGGAGACCAGGGAGCTGCCCACGCACACCGGTCTGCGGCTGCTGTCGGCGAAGGGATCGGCGCTCGGGCGGGTGCAGCCGGACAAGTCGGTCAAGCTGGTGCGCGGTGACCGTGAGGTGTTCGGGCTGCACGGCCGCTCCGCGGAGCAGCGCATCGCGCTGGACCTGCTCATGGACCCGGAGATCGGCATCGTCTCCCTCGGTGGCCGGGCCGGCACGGGCAAGTCCGCCCTGGCCCTCTGCGCGGGCCTGGAGGCGGTCCTGGAGCGCCGCCAGCACCGCAAGGTGGTCGTCTTCCGCCCGCTGTACGCGGTCGGCGGTCAGGAGCTCGGCTACCTGCCCGGCGGCGAGGGCGAGAAGATGGGCCCGTGGGCGCAGGCGGTCTACGACACCCTGGGCGCGGTCACCACGCCGGAGGTGATCGACGAGGTGCTCGATCGCGGCATGCTGGAGGTGCTGCCGCTCACCCACATCCGTGGCCGGTCGCTGCATGACGCCTTCGTCATCGTGGACGAGGCCCAGTCGCTGGAGCGCGGGGTGCTGCTGACCGTGCTCAGCCGCATCGGCGCCAACTCGCGGGTGGTGCTCACCCACGACATCGCCCAGCGGGACAACCTTCGGGTCGGGCGGCACGACGGCGTGGTCGCCGTGGTGGAGAAGCTGAAGGGGCATCCGCTGTTCGCGCACGTCACGCTGACCAGGTCCGAGCGCTCGCCGATCGCCGCACTGGTGACGGAGATGCTGGAGGACCTGTCCATCTAGTTCACTTGAACTCGCCGCACGTGAGCCGCCCCTCCGTGGTGCTGGAGGGGCGGTCCACGTACCGGCGGACGATCTTGACTTCCTCGACGGTCGTGTCCTGCTGGGCGGTGCACACGATCTGTGCCTTGCCGGGCTCGGTCAGCGTGCCGTCACCCCTGATGAACACCGTCAGCGTCGAGGTGCGCGGCAGCTTGACCTCGTCGCGCTGGACGGGGTTGAGCGAGTCCTCGGTGCCCTCGAAGGCGAAGCCGCGCAGGGCGGTGTCCCGGTCGCCGAGCGGCTGGGTGGAGGCCTCGAACAGGGCGGTAAGCAGGCTGCTCACCGAGTCGGAGTCCACGTCGGCGGGCTCCAGCGTGAGCTCGCCGTCCTTGAGCAGGTAGATGGTCTTGGACGGGGGCGGCACCCGGACGACGGGCGGGCCGCCCCGCTCCATCACGTCGGTAGGGGAGATGCCGCACGCCGCCGCCAGGAGCAGCGCGGCCACCGCGAGCGCGGGTCTCCTGCTCATGCGTGCGGGAGCCAGACCGTGAAGAGCGTGCCGGGACTCTGCGCCCGTACGGAGATCGTGCCGCCGTGCAGGTGCACGTTGGCGCGCGCGATGGCCAGCCCCAGGCCGCTGCCCTGACTGCGGGAGCGGCCCGCGCCCGCCTTGTAGAAGCGGTCGAACACGTACGGCATCGCCGCCGCCGGGATGCCCTGGCCGTGGTCGCGCACCTTCACCTCCAGGCCGTTCTGCGTGCCTCTCGCGCTGACATTCACCGGGGGCCCGCCGTGCTTGATCGCGTTGCCGACCAGGTTGGCCACGATGACGTCGAACCTGCTCAGGTCGAGGGTGACGGTCAGGCTCCGGGAGGAGCTGACCTGGACCTGCTCGCTCCAGCCGCGCACCTCCAGGCATTCGTGGATGGCGTCGGACACGTTGACCGGCTCCAGGTTGAGGGTGGCCGTGCCCGCGTCGAAGCGGCTCACCTCGATGAGGTGCTCGACCAGTTCGCGCAGCCGCTCGATCTCGTGCAGCACCAGCCGCACCGCCTCGGCGGGCGCGGGCGGCAGCCGGTCGGCCTCCTCCGACAGCATGTCCGCCACGGCCGTCATCGCGGTGAGCGGGGTGCGCAGCTCGTGCGAGACGTCGGCGACGAACCTGCGGGACATCGCCTCCAGCGAGCGCAGCTCCGACACGCTCAGCTCCAGCGCCGCCGCCGCGTCGTTGAACCGGGAGGTGAGCTCGGCGAGCTCGTCCTGTCCGTGCACCGGCAGGCGGGTGTCCAGGCGGCCCTGGCCGAGCGCCTGAGCCGCCGCGCTGAGCCGCCGGACGGGCAGCAGCACCTGCCTGGCCGACAGCACGGCCACCACCAGGGCGATCAGCACGACGGCCGCGCCGCCCTGGGCGAGGGTGGCGCGCAGCGTGGCCAGCTGGCTCTCGTCGTTGCGCAGCGGGAAGAAGACGAACGCCCGTAGCCCGGTGGCCTCGGGCGCCTCCGCGGTCTCGCGGTGGACCTCGGCGCCGACGATGAGCCAGAGCTCGCCGCGCAGCGCCTTGCGCTGGGTGACGATGCTCTGCTTGGCCCGGCCGTGCAGCTCGTTGGGCACGTCGTTCATGGTCATCGGGCCGTCGGTGTGCGTCAGCCTGCCGTACTCCAGGACGACGCTGCGGCCGGGCCCGTCGAGTGCCTGGGACAGGTTGGTCAGCTCTCTGGTGCCGGGTTCGGCCTCGCCCGGCCTGAGCCTGCCGATGGGGAAGCTGATCTGGTTGAGCTGCCTGGTCACCAGGTCGACGGCGGAGTCCTCGGCCCGCTTGATCAGCGCCGCCTTGGCCAGCTCGAACCCGATGGTCGCGACGAGGGCGGAGGCGGTGACGGCCACCAGGGTGAAGGTGATGATCAGACGCGCGCGGAACCCGGTGGGTAGCCAGATCACGGAGGACTGAACCGGTAGCCGAAGCCGCGCACGGTGTGGATGAACACCGGCTCCGCCGGTCTCGGCTCGATCTTCGCCCGGACCCGCTGCACGCAGGCGTCGACCAGGCGGGAGTCCGCGACGTGCGTGTGGTCCCAGACCGCGCGCAGCAGGTAGCGCCGGTTGAGCACCTGGCCGGGATGGCGTACCAGCTCCAGCAGCAGTCGCAGCTCGGTGGGCGTCAGGTGGATCTCCTTGCTGGCCAGCATGACCTTGAGCGCGCCTCTGTCGATCATGAGGTCACCGAACGAGATGCGGTCCGAGGCGGCGGATTCGGCCCTGCGCAGTATGGCGCGGATGCGGGCGTCCAGCACCCGCGGCTCCACCGGTTTGACCACGTAGTCGTCGGCGCCGGCCTCCAGGCCGACCACCACGTCCAGGTCGTCGCCCCGCGCGGTGAGCAGGATCACGGGGAGCTGGTCGAGCTTGCGGATGCGCCGGCACACCTCCACGCCGTCGATGCCGGGCAGCATGACGTCGAGGATGACGATCTCGGGACGGCGGGAGCGGATGTGGTCCAGAGCCTCCTCGCCCGTCGCGTAGGCCGTGACGGAGTGCCCCTGCCTGGTCAGCGCCAGTTCGAGCGCCGTGCGTACGGAGGGGTCGTCTTCAACGAGGAGAATGCCAGCCACGGGCACATTATTAGTCCATGTCTCATATATCCGGGTTGTGTCACGAAACCGTGACCTGTCGGGGATGGGGCCCTTAAGTCCCTGCGGCAGGCTGGTTACGGCCCTCCCTTCGGTTACGGGAGCCCGAAGGGAGGGTCGTCTCACTGTGACCAAAATCACAACGATCGGGAAAGTCCGGGCTAACCTGCAGGTTAGCCAACAGAAGGCAAAGTAAATCCCGCGTTTCGGTTGCGGAGTACCCCCCCAGGCAGGGCAAGCTCATGGACCGTGAGCCCAGGCCCGAAGTTGAGTGAGCGCCCAGCGCGCAGCGCCTCCCGCCCGAAACGTCGGCGCTCGCGGCTGACCCTGAAGCAGATAGCGATCATCACCGTGTCCTTGGTGGTCGTCTTCGGCGGCGGCGGTTACGTCGCCAACCGCGCGATCCAGAACGCCAACGCCCCGCAGGGCGACGTGCTCTCGCTGGAGGATCTCGGCGCGTTCGCCAGCGGTGACCTCAGCGCGCCGGACCCCGAGACCGACGCGCTCAAGGAGGCGGCCACGCAGGCTTACAAGGCCGCCGAGCTCAAGGCCGCGCGCGAGGGCAAGGACGCGCTCGACGTGATCGAGATCAAGAAGAAGGCGCCGGGCGGCGACGGCTTCCCCCCGGCCAACTTCCCGCCCGGCAGCGACCCGTCCCCCGGCAGCAACAAGGCCACGGCCAAGAGCATGCTGGCCTCGGCCGGGTTCGGCCTGGACCAGTGGGGCTGCCTGGAGTCGCTCTGGATGAAGGAGAGCGGCTGGAACGAGCGGGCGATGAACCGCTACTCCGGCGCCTACGGCATCCCCCAGTCCCTGCCCGGCACCAAGATGGCCAGCGCGGGCGCGGACTGGCAGACCAACGCCGCCACCCAGATCAAGTGGGGCCTGGGCTACATCAAGGGCCGTTATGGCACTCCGTGCGCGGCATGGGGGCACTCGCAGGCCAAGGGATGGTACTAGCGGGTCAGCTTTCCTTCTGTAATCGGCAAGCCGTCGCGCCCCTCCATGTATGACCGCGCACGCTGGCGGCATGGGTGTGAAGGTCAGTGTGATCGTCAATGTCCACAACCCGGGGGATCGCGCCGATGCGTGCATCCGCTCCACGCTGGAGCAGACCCTTCCGGCGGACGACTATGAAGTGATCTTCGTCGACGACGGGTCCACCGACGGGGTCGCCGAGCGGCTCGACACCGTCGCGGCCGTCCGCCGCAACGTGCGGGTGCTGCACCTGCCGCACACAGGATCACCGATGCGCGGGCGCAACGTCGGCCTGGCGTCGGCCAGGGGCGACTACGTCTACCTGCTCGACCAGTACGACAGGCTGGAGCGGGACGCGCTGGAGCGGATGCACGAGCGGGCCGCCGAGACCGACGCCGACGTGCTCGTCGGCCGCCTGGCGCGCGACGGCGGCGCGCCGATGACCGCGTTCGACCGCAGCAAGGCCCGCGCCGACATCCTGCGCGACCGGCTGCTCAGCCTGCTCACGCCGCACAAGCTCTACCGCCGCGCCTTCCTTGAGGAGCACGAGCTCGGCTTCGCCGTGCCCGGCGGGCCCATCGCCGAGCAGGACTTCGTGATGCGGGCCTACCTGCAGGCCAAGGTCATCGCGGTGCTGGCCGAGCACGTCTGCTGCCACCTCGGCGAGCGCACCGTGATCGAGGAGAACCCGCGCACCACCGTACGGGAGCTGCGGGCGCTGCTCGGCCACATCGACGCCTACGTCGGGGAGGGCCGCCAGCGCGACCGCATGTACGCCCACTGGCTGCGCACCGCCGTACTGCGGCCCTTCCTCACCACCGCGTTCGCGAGCTCCTCCATCGACCGGGGCGCCTACTTCCGGATGATCCAGGACCTGGTCGGCGAGCGTTTCCCCGACCGGCTCGACCGCTACCTGCCGGTTCAGCTCAGGGCCATCGCCACGCTGATCCGCGCCGGGCGGCTGGACCAGCTCGTCATGCTGGCCAACTCCTCACGGCGGGCGGGGCTGCGCGCCGACCTGACCGAGGTCCGCTGGGACGCGCACGTCCTGGTGCTCGGGCTGGCCGTGGAGGTGCTGGGCGGGGACGGCAGGCCCGACCGGTTCCGCACCGACGGCGAGCGCCTGTACTGGAAGCCGCCGCGGGCCATCGACGCCAAGCTGCTGCCGGACCACGTCACCGACGTCACCGACTCCGTCGAACGCGCCCGCATCGAGGTCTACGTACGGCATGCGGAGACCGGGGACGTGCACTTCCTTCCGGTGGCGTACCAGGTCGAACGGGTACCGGAGGGACGTCGGCACGCCCGCGTGCGGATCACCGGGGAGGCCAGGATGGACGTGATCGCGGCCGCCCAGGGCGAGCCGCTCAGGCCCGGCCAGTGGGAGGTGCACGTACGCATGTTCGGCGGCGCCTACCAGGCCAGGAGCCGGGTGCGGCGGACGGACGGCCCGCTCAACTGCCTGGGCGTGCTCGCCCAGCGGCCCAGGATGCGGCTGGTGGTGCCGTGCTGGACCGACGACGGTCAGCTCGGCCTGGCCGTCGAGCCGCGCTCGTTCACCGAGTCGATCGCCCTGGTGTCCCCCGGGGTGCGGGCCAAGCTGGTGGAGGAGCACCTGTTCGTGGTGCTGCCCGTGCCGTACGTGCCGCCGAGCGGCGGGCCGCCGCTGGAGCTGGTGCTGCGCGGCGCCGGGCGGCGGCCCCGCGAGGTGTCGGCGCCCGCGCTGGTCGAGGCCGGGGTGCCGGGCAAGATGGCCGGCCAGCTCGTGGCCAAGGTGCCGGTCAAGCGGCGGATGGCGGGCCGCGACACCCTCGGCCCCGGCGCCTGGCTGCCGTCGCTGCGCAGCACGGAGGAGGAGATCGGGCTGCGCTTCGCGCTGGAGATGCGCCGGGGGCGGGTCGAGGTGTGCCCGAGCAGCGCGGTCACCCCGCAGCGGCGCTCGCCCATGGGCCGCGACACCGTCCTGCACCGCCTGGGCCGCCGCCTGCCCGGCGCGCGGCACCTGGTGCGGCTGGCCCGCGCGGGCAAGCATCGTTACCTCAAGGACTGACCCACCCGGGTCTCCCCCTATGGGGCCGGAATCCACACGCTATGGGGAAGCTGTGTGGCCCAGCCGGTGCAGGCGGAGCGCGAGCTGGATCTCCAGCGCCCGCTCGGGCTCCTGCCAGCCGTCGCCGAGCAGCTTGCCGATCCTGTCGAGGCGCTGCGTGACGGTGTTGACGTGGATGTGCATGGCCTCGGCCGTGCGCGACGGCGAGCCTCCGCAGCCGAAGTAGGCGGTCAACGTCGCGCCCAGCGCGGTGCCCCGCTGGGTGTCGTAGTCGATGACCGGGCCGAGCACCGAGCCGACGAAGCCGCGCACGTCGCGGCCCTCGCCGATGAGCAGGCCGACGAAGCCCAGCTCGGCGGCGCTCGCCCCGTCGCCCGCGCGGCCGAGCGCGAGGAGCGCCTCCGCGCAGCGGCGCGCCTCGTGGTAGGCGGTGGCCACGTCGCCGGCCTGCGACGCGCCCGCCGTGGCCGGGGCGCGCAGCGACGCGCTCAGCTCGGCGGCGACCCGGCGGGCGAGGTCGCCGGCGCGCACGCCGGGCAGCAGCAGCACCACCTCACCGGCCCGGCCGGCGGCCAGCCCGTGCCGGACGGCCGCCTCCGAAGAGGCCCAGAACGCCGCCCGCTCGCGCTGCCCGTCGTGCCTGACCACCACCACGACGTGCGGCGCGGACAGGTCGACGCCCAGCCTGCGGGCCCGGTCGTGCAGGCCGGGCGAGTCCGGCCGGGAGATCAGGTCGTCGAGCAGCTCGCCGCGTACGCGTCCCTCGGCCTCCGCGACGCTCCTGCGGAACAGCAGCAGCAGCGCGCACACCAGCGCGGCCCGCTCCAGGATGCGCTCGTCGGCGTCGTCGCTGCGCAGGACCAGCGTGCAGAGCGGCTCCCCGCCGACGTCCACCGACGCGATCCGCAGGTCGCCCTTGCGCACGGTACGGCCCAGCGCCCTGGACGCCTGCGCGGCCTCGGACACGCCGGCGTCCAGCTCGCCCGCGTCGCCGGTGAGCGGCCTGCCGAGGTCGTCGAGGACGGCCAGCGACCCACCGAGCACGTCCGTCACGACGGCGGCCACGTCCTCGATGCCGCCGCCCCGCAGCACCAGCGAGGTCATCCGGTCGTGGGCCGTCGCGGCCCGCTCCACCGCCTCGGCGTGCTCCCGGGCGGTGGAGTGCGCCCGGGAGAGCTCCTCCAGCGCGTTCCTGGTCTCCTGCAGCAGCCGGGCGTTGTCGAGCGCCACGGCGGCGTGCGCGGCCAGGCTCGCCAGCAGCGACACCTCCTCCTGCGCGAACGGCCTGGCGCTGCGGTTGGCGGCGAACAGCACGCCGATCACCCGCTGGCCCAGCCGCAGCGGCACGCCGAGGATCGCGACCAGGCCCTCCTCGATGACGGCCTCGTCGATGTCGTGCTTGTGGCGGAAGCGCGCGTCGTCGAAGTAGTCGACCGTCGTGTACGGCACCGCCGTCTGCGCGACCAGCCCGCCGAGCCCTGCCCCCATGGCCAGCCTGAGCGACCTGAACTTGGCCGAGATCGAGCCGTCGGTCACCCGCATGTACGTGTCGCCGCGGGCGGGGTCGTGCAGCGTGAGGTAGGCGGTGTCGGTGGCCAGCAGCCGCCGGGCCCGGTGCACGATCGCCTCCAGCACCGCGTCCACGTCGCGCAGCGCCGACAGGTCGCCCGCGGTGTCGTAGAGGGCCGACAGCTCGGCCTCGCGCCTGGCCCGGCGCCGCAGCAGCGCCCGCACCTTGAGCGCCTCGACCTTGGCGAGCTCCAGCTCCTCGACGGCCGCCGGATCGGCCCCGGCGGCCCTGGCCTCGATGATGGGCCCCTCGAACTCGACCGCCGAGGCCTGCCGGGCGAGCAGTTCGAGGAAGCGCCTGACCACTATCGAGCCGTCCAGCCGCCGTCGACGGGCAGGGACACGCCGGTGATGAACGAGCCGCTGGGTCCGCACAGATAGGCGACGAGCTCGGCCACCTCCTCGGGCTCGATCAGCCGCTTGATCGCCGCCGGTGCCAGCATGATGTCCGCGACGACCTCGTCCGCGCCGATGCCGTGCATCCTGGCCTGGTCCGCGATCTGCCCCTCGACCAGCGCCGTCCGCACATAGGCGGGGCACACGCAGGTGGAGGTCACGCCGTGCGGCGCCCCTTCGAGCGCCAGCGTCTTGGAGAACCCCTCCAGCGCATGCTTCGCCGTCGTATAAGCCGATTTATACGGCGAAGCACGCAATCCATGGACAGAGGAGATGTTGACGATCCGTCCCCACCCCCGGGCGTACATCCCCGGCAGCACCCGCCGCGCGATCAGGAACGGAGCCTCCACCATGACCTTGAGGATGGTGGCGAACACCTCCGGCGGGAACTCCTCGATCGGCGCCACATGCTGGAATCCGGCATTGTTCACCACGATGTCCACGGGCTCGTCCGGCAGCCCGTCGGCGAACCCGGGCGCGCTCAGGTCAGCCACCACGGCCAGCCCGCCGACCTCCGCAGCCACCTTCGCCGCCGCCTCGCCCTGCCGGTCGACCACCAGCACCCTGGCCCCGTCCGCGGCCAATCGCCGGGCGCAGGCCGCGCCGATGCCGCTCCCCGCCCCCGTCACCAGTGCGGTACGTCCAGTCAGCTCCTTCGCCATGCATCCGACCCTAGGCGCAGGCCGGCCCGTGACGCATGGCTGCCACCGACATAAATCAGCGACGCGCCATGTGTGCCCGACTCCTGGAAGGGGAATCTCCTTGACGCTGATACCGTACGGGGCATGAACGCGTATCCGTCCCGTTGGTGGCCCGCCCTCTAGGCGGTCCCACCAGCGCGCGTACGCATCCTGGCCGCCTCGACGAGGCGGCCGCCGGCATCAGCAGGACGCCCGTCGAGCGCTCGACACACCGAAAGGGCGTCACATGACCGGCACGACCACTTGGGCCACCCTGCTCGCCACGCTCCTCGATCGCGAGGCCCTCACCTCCGGCCAGGCGGCCTGGGCCATGTCCCAGATCATGTCAGGCACCGCGACGGACGCCCAGATCGCCGCCTTCGCCGTCGCCCTGCGGGCCAAGGGCGAGACCATCGCCGAGGTCGCGGGCCTGGCCGACGGCCTGCTGGCCGGCACCTCCGCGATCAGGATCCCCGGCGACACCGTGGACCTCGTCGGCACCGGCGGAGACCGCGCGAACACGGTCAACATCTCCACCATGGCCGCCATCGTCGCCGCGGCGGCCGGCGCCAAGGTCGTCAAGCACGGCGGCCGCGCCGCCTCCTCCTCCACCGGCGCCGCCGACGTCCTGGAGGAACTGGGCGTCGCCATCGACCTGCCCCCGGCCGCCGTCGCCCGGGTCGCCGAGGAGGTGGGCATCACCTTCTGCTTCGCCCCCACCTTCCACCCGGCGCTCAAGCACGCCTCCCGCGCCCGGCGCCAGCTCGGTATCCCCACCGTCTTCAACTTCCTGGCCCCGCTCACCAACCCGGCGCTCCCCGCCGCCCAGGCGGTCGGCGTCTACCACGAGACCATGGCGGCCGTGATCGCCGGAGTCCTGGCCGAACGCGGCGCGTCCGCCCTGGTCTTCCGGGGCGACGACGGCCTGGACGAGCTCACCACCTCCGGCCCGTCCACCGTCTACGTCGTACGCCGCGGCACGGCCGGCCGCACCCGGCTCGACCCCGCCGACCTCGACATCCCCTACTGCGACCCCGCGGACCTGCGCGGCGGCGACGCCCCGCACAACGCCGCCGTGGCCCGCGCCGTCCTGTCCGGCGAGACCGGCCCGGTCAGGGACATCGTGCTGCTCAACGCCGCCGCCGCCCTGGTGGCCACCGGCGGCGCCCCGCCCGCCGACGAGCTCACCCCCGCCCTGGCCCAGGCCTGCAAGCAGGCGGCGGAGGCCGTCGACACGGGGGCCGCCACGGCACTGCTGGCCCGCTGGATCACCGCCACCCAGCGTGCCCGCGCGGGGCGGGCCTGACCGGGCTCAGGTCGGCCGGGCTCAGGTCGGCCGGGCTCAGGTCGGCCGGGTCATCGGCAGGACGTCCAGCAGGGCGTCCAGCTGCTCCTCGGTCAGGGTGCCGTTGCTGACGTGCCCGCGTTCGATGACCACCTCACGAATGGTCCTGCGCTCGGCCAGGGCCTGCTTGGCGATCTTGGCGGCCTCCTCGTACCCGACGTGCCGGTTGAGCGGGGTCACGATGGACGGGGAGGACTCGGCGTACTCGCGCATCCGGTCCTCGTTCGCGGTGATGCCGGTGACGCAGCGGTCGGCGAGCAGCCTGGAGATGTTCGCCAGCAGGCGGATGGACTCCAGGATGTTGCGGGCGATGATCGGCAGCTGCACGTTCAGCTCGAAGCTGCCCGAGGCGCCGGCGAAGGTGATGGCGGCGTCGTTGCCGATCACCTGGGCCGCGACCATGGCGGTGGCCTCGGGGATGACCGGGTTGACCTTGCCGGGCATGATGGACGAGCCCGGCTGCAGGTCGGGCAGGTTGATCTCGCCGAGGCCCGCCCTGGGGCCGGAGCCCATCCAGCGCAGATCGTTGGCGATCTTGTTGAGGGAGACGGCCACCACCTTGAGCTGGCCGGAGAGCTCGACGATGGAGTCCTGGGCGCTCTGGGCCTCGAAGTGGTCCATCGCCTCCTGGAAGCCGATGCCGGTCGCCTCCCGCAGCTTGGCGATCGCCAATGCGGCGAAGCCCGGCGGGGTGTTGATGCCGGTGCCCACCGCGGTGCCGCCCAGAGGGAGCTCCAGCACGTGCCCGAGCGCGGACCTGACCCGCACCGCGCCGTGCTCGACCTGCGTGGCGTAGCCGCCGAACTCCTGGCCGAGCGTCACCGGCGTGGCGTCCATCAGGTGGGTCCTGCCGGACTTCACCACCTCCTGGAACTCCAGCTCTTTGGTACGCAGCGCCGTCGCCAGGTGCTCCAGCGAGGGCAGCAGGTGGTAGCTCACCTCGGTCGCCGCCGCGACGTGGATCGAGGTGGGGAAGACGTCGTTGGACGACTGGGAGGCGTTCACGTGGTCGTTCGGGTGCACCGGGCGGCCCAGCCGCTCCTCGGCCAGAGAGGCGATGACCTCGTTGGCGTTCATGTTGGACGAGGTGCCCGAGCCGGTCTGGAACACGTCCACGGGGAAGTGGGCGTCGTGCTCGTTCTCGGCCACGTCCGCCGCCGCCTGGGCGATGGCCTCGGCCAGGTCCTTGTCGAGCACCCCCAGCTCGCCGTTGGCCTCCGCGGCCACCGCCTTGACCAGGCCGAGCGCGGCGATGTGGGACGGCTCGAGCGGTCGCCCCGAGACCGGGAAGTTCTCCACCGCTCGCTGGGTCTGCGCACGCCATTTGGCGCCGGCCGGAACGCGCACTTCGCCCATCGAGTCATGTTCTATACGGAACTCGCTCATGCCTCCCAGTCTGGCTCACGCTTCGCCGATCAGCCGGGAGCGGCCCCAGGTTGAGCTGTCAGCTTGAGAGCAGCGCCACGATCAGGATGGCGATCACCACGGCCGCCGCGGCCGCCACGGCCATGAGGATCAGCATGCCGTTGCGGTTGCCCGTCGACTGCGGCTCGGGCTGGCTCGCGATGGAGAACAGATCGGTGCCCAGCCCGTGCGAGTCGGGCCGCTCCGGCGGCGGGCCCATCGGCGGCGGTCCCTGCTGGAAGGGCATCTGCTGCTCGCCCTGGTAGGGCATCGGGCCGGGCGGCCGGCCCTGCTGTCCCGGGTGCTGGGCGGGCGGATAGACCTGCAGGCCGGGGGAGCCGTTCTGCGGCCTGGACGGGTGGATGCGGGTGGTCGAGACGGCGCTCTCGTCGCTCGGCCGCTGCGGGGGCGGGCCCTGCGGCGGCGCCCCCTGGGAGGCGTCCTGCGCGGGCGGCGTCTGGGGGAGCGGGGACTTCGGGCGCATCAGGCTGACCGTCCGCTCCGGGTCCGCGGCCTGCGGCTTCTGGGCCGCGGGGCCCGTACCTTGCGCGGGCGACTCCTGCTGCGGCCACCCCGGCTGCTGCTGAGCGGGCGCGCCGGCAGGAGGGCGGCCCTGTCCGGGCGGCGCGCCGACCGGAGGACGGCCGCCCCGTCCGGGAGCACCGGCTGGGGGACCGGCTTGACCGGGCGCGCCGGCAGGAGGACCACCAGCTTGTACGGGTGCGCCGGCGGCAGGGCGGCCCCCTCCGGGCGGCGCGCCGACCGGAGGACGTCCGGTCCGTCCGGGAGCGTTGTCGGGGAAGCCGGTCCGTCCGGGAGCGTTGTCGGGGAAGCCGGTCCGTCCAGGAGCGTTGTCAGGGAAGCCGGCCCGTCCGGCAGCAGGGCGGCCGGTCTGGCCGGGGGCGCCCACTGGAGGGCGGCCCTGGGGCGGGGCGCCGGGGGCGGCTCCCGGAGGGGTGGCGGGCGGCTTCGGCACAAGGCTCTCCTCGTCGGTCAGGGCCTCAGCCGTGATCACCGGCATCTCGCTGGTAGGCGTGTCCGCGACCATCCTGAGCATGGTCTCCGCCTTGGCGGCGTTGAGCCGCTTCTTGTAGTTCTTGTTGAGCAGCCCGTCGAGCACCGGGCGCAGCTGGCCTGCCTGGGTGGGCACGTCGGCGTTCTCGCTCAGCAGCGCCGCGAGGGTCTCGGCGATCGTGGACCGCTCGTAGGCGGGCCGCCCCTCGACGGCGAAGTAGAGGGTGGCGCCGAGGGACCAGATGTCGGACTCGGGCCCGGTGTACTCGCCCCTGGCCCGCTCGGGGGCGGTGTAGCCGGGGGAGCCGATGACCATGCCGGTCTTGGTGAGCTTGGGGTCGCCCTCGGCCTTGGCGATGCCGAAGTCGGTGAGCACCACGCGGCCGGTCTCGGTGATGAGCACGTTGCCGGGTTTGACGTCACGGTGGGTGATGCCCTGAGAGTGCGCGGCGCGCAGCGCGCCGAGCAGGTCGACGCCGATCTCCGCCACCAGTCGCGGCGGCAGCGGGCCCTCCTCGTCGATCACCTGCTCCAGGGAGCGGGCCTCGATGAGCTCCATGATGATCCATGGGCTGTTGTCGTGGATGAGCACGTCGTGGATGGCGGCGACGGCCGTGTGGTTGATGCGCGCGGCGAGGCGTCCTTCGCGGACCATGCGTTCGCGCAGCTCAGCGCGCTGCTGCTCGGTCAGCCCGGGGTCCTGGCGGATTTCCTTGACCGCCACTTCGCGCCCGAGGGCGCGGTCACGGGCTCGCCAGACGGTGCCCATGGTGCCCCGGCCCAGGGGCGAGATGAGCTCGTAGCGCTCCGCTAGCAGGCGTGTCTGGTGTTCCGGCATGAGAAGAAGATATCGATTCTCGGTTGGGAAGTGCTTTACCCTCGCTTGCGAAGTTCTCTTGGCCAGAACCGCCGAGGAAGGAACAACTTTATCACCGTCGCTTTCAAACGGGCATAAGCGGACGGAGCCGGTCGAGATTCGCCTCGTTTCCGGTGGACTCCCTCACCCGGCCTGCGCTCCTGCCGCTGCATGGGCATGCTGAGCGCCGCCGCGGTGGCCTCGGCCCTGTGCAGCCCTCGATGCGAGGGCCTGCGTGGGAAAGACGGCCCGCCGAACGCCACCGCCGGGCGCTCCGGCCGGCGCTCCAGCCTGCGCGGCGGCATCGGCTCCTCCGCCGAGCCGCCTGCCGCGACCCGGGCGAGCATCAGCGAGGCGCGTACGGAGTCGAGCCTGGTGTGCGGGTCGATGCGCAGCAGGGCGTCCAGCACCGGCGCGATCGGCCCCGCCTTGGTCATCGGGATCGGCTCGCCGCTGGTCAACGCCGCGAGCGCGGCGGCTGCCGTACGGCGTCCGTGCAGGCCTCTGCCCTCGACGGCGGTGTAGAGGGTCGCGCCGAGTGACCACAGGTCGCCGGCGGGGCTGGCCTTCGAGCCGAGCACCCGCTCTGGAGCGATATAACCCGCGGAGCCCAGCACGATGCCCGCCTGGGTGATGGAAACGTCACCTTCGAGTGCGGCGAGACCGAAGTCGGTGAGGACCGCGCGGTCCTCGGTCACCAGCACGTTGCTGGGCTTGACGTCGCGGTGCAGGATGCCCTTGGCGTGCACGGCGCGCAGCGCGCCCAGGATCTGGCGGCCGATCTCCGCGGCGCGGCGCGGGTGGAGCGGTCCCTCCTCCTGGATGAGCTGCTCCAGGGACTTGGCGCGGAGCAGCTCCATCACGATCCACGGCCGGTCGTCCTCGGTGACCACGTCGAAGACGGTGATCACGGAGGGGTGCGCGACCATCGCGGTCGCCCTGCCCTCACGCTCGGTACGGGCGCACAGCTCGGCGCGCAGCTCCTCGTCGAGGACGGTCGGCAGGCGGACCTCCTTGACGGCCACCTCGCGGTTGAGCAGCTCGTCATGTGCCCGCCAAACGGTGCCCATGCCGCCGCGTCCGACCGGCTCCACCAGCCGGTAGCGCGCGGCGAGAAGGTAACCGGAGGGCGCACGCATGCCTGGCAGCTTACCTATTTGTGTAAACCGACCAGTAGAGGCGGGGCCGATAAATTGTTGCGAATTCAAGTCAACTGGTCTGACTTCTCGCGTCAGCGATCTCGCTGTGACGCCTCATGGCGCTGCGTGGTCGTACGGACGTTCCCGTGGCACGCTCCACCGTACCGGCGCGGCGGGAAAGTCGTCGGCAGGGTTGCAGAAAGGAACTCTGACGGCTGTCAGCGAGTTGTAAGGCTGTGGTAAGGGAGCGAGGGGATGCTGGATTCATCGGGAAGGAATGCTCATGAAGAGGCCGAAACTGTCGGTGCCGGTCATCACAATGAGGACATAACCCGAGGTTGGACCGCAACGGAAACCGTCAAGGACGTGATGAAGATGCGCCAGATCCAGGTTCGCCGCCGGCCCCGCAGGCCGCGCGCGACCGCGCTGGACCTTCGCACGCCGTCAGGGCGACAGCTGCCCTACTAAGATCAATTCCAGGAGCGCCATCTGAGAGGTGCACGATGTGCAGTCACCACCCCGTATGTCCCAGTGCCGATTCGCTCGACCGTGAGGCCGCGCACGTGATGAGCGCCCACCCCGACCAGGGCTGGAGCCTGCTGTGCAACGGCGTGGTCCTGTTCGAGGACACCGGTCTGCTGCTGCCCGACGGCCGGATCGTCGCCCCGCACCGGGTGTCGGTGGCCGCCTGAGCACGCCGGCCGCCGCGCCGGCCACCTGAGCACGCCGGCCACCGGGCCGGAGACCGGGGCGGACCGCCCTGCGGCGATCCCGCCCGGCACTCCCCGGCGTCCGACGCTCTAGCGCCGTCCGATCGACAGCACCGGGCCGGTGCTGTCGGTGAAGAAGTCCTCGCCCTTGTCGTCGACGACGATGAACGCGGGGAAGTCCGCCACCTCGATCTTCCAGACCGCCTCCATGCCCAGCTCGGGATATTCGAGCACCTCGACCTTCTTGATGCAGTCCTGCGCCAGCCGGGCCGCGGGGCCGCCGATGGAGCCCAGGTAGAAGCCGCCGTGCTGCCGGCAGGCGTCGGTGACCTGCTTGGACCTGTTGCCCTTGGCCAGCATCACCATGGAGCCGCCGGCGGCCTGGAAGCGTTCGACGTAGGAGTCCATCCGGCCCGCGGTCGTCGGCCCGAACGAGCCGGAGGCGTAGCCCTCGGGCGTCTTGGCCGGGCCCGCGTAGTAGACGGCGTGGTCCTTGAGGTACTGCGGCATCTCGCCGCCCTCGTCCAGCAGCTCGCCGATCTTGGCGTGCGCGATGTCGCGCGCCACCACCAGCGGCCCGGTCAGCGACAGCCGCGTCTTCACCGGATAATTCGACAGCTCGGCGAGGATCTCCGGCATCGGCCGGTTGAGGTCGATGGAGACCACGTCGTCCGACAGGTGCTCGTCGGTGGTCTCGGGCAGGAAGCGGGCCGGGTCGGTCTCCAGCTTCTCCAGGAAGACGCCCTCCGGCGTGATCTTGGCCAGCGCCTGGCGGTCGGCCGAGCAGGAGACGGCGATGGCCACCGGGCAGGAGGCGCCGTGCCGGGGCAGCCGGATGACGCGCACGTCGTGGCAGAAGTATTTGCCGCCGAACTGGGCGCCGATGCCGAGCTTCTGCGTCAGCTCGAAGACCTTGGCCTCCAACTCCACGTCGCGGAAGCCGTGCCCGGACGCCGAGCCCTCGGTGGGGATCGAGTCGAGGTAGCGGGCGCTGGCGTACTTGGCCGTCTTGAGCGCGTACTCCGCGGACGTGCCGCCCACGACCACGGCGAGGTGGTACGGCGGGCAGGCGGCGGTGCCGAGCGAGCGGATCTTCTCCTCCAGGAAGGCCAGCATCCGCTTCTCGTTGAGCACGGCCTTGGTCTCCTGGTACAGGAACGACTTGTTGGCCGAGCCGCCGCCCTTGGCCATGAAGAGCAGTTTGTACTCGTCCGGGTGGCCGTGCGGGTCCTCGGCGTAGAGCTCGATCTGGGCCGGGAGGTTGCTGCCGGTGTTCTTCTCCTCCCACATGGTCAGCGGGGCCATCTGGGAGTAGCGCAGGTTGAGCCTGGTGTAGGCGTCGTAGACGCCGCGCGAGACGTGCTCGGCGTCGCGGCCGTCGGTGAGCACGTGCCGGCCGCGCTTGCCCATGACGATCGCGGTGCCGGTGTCCTGGCACATGGGCAGCACGCCGCCGGCCGAGATGGAGGCGTTCTTGAGCAGGTCGAGAGCGACGAACCGGTCGTTGCCGCTGGACTCGGGGTCGTCGATGATCTTGCGGAGCTGGGCCAGGTGGGACGGGCGCAGGAAGTGCGAGATGTCGTGAATCGCGGCTTCGGTGAGCTGCCGCAGCGCCTCCGGCTCCACCTCCAGGAAGGTGCGCCCCGCCGCTTCGACCGTCCGCACCCCCTCCGCCGTGATCAACCGATATTCCGTGTCATCGGCACCCAGGGGCAGCAGATCGGTGTAGTCGAAGTCGGCCATAGTCATCCTTTCGATCGCGAAGAAACCTTACGCGCCCGGCGCCGCTCTCCCGCCGTGGGGGATGATTTTTTACGGCTCAGCCCGGGAAGGCCCGACCTCCGTACGTGGCCGGGCTCTGTCCAGGGGAACGCTCCTCCGGTTCACGGGGTCGGCCGCCGTCACGTGCGCCCGCTTGCCCGTCCGGTCGGCGCTGAGTCCCACGAGGATGCCCGCGATCACCAGGGCGGCGCCCAGAAGGTCGTAACCGGACGGGGTGGCGAGGCCGAGGACCAGGCCGGTGACGATGGCGCCGACCGGGATGAGCCCGGCGAACAGGCCCGCGCGGCCAGGGCCGAGCTTCGGCAGCGCGGTGTACCAGAGCAGGAACGCCCCCACGGTCACCACGATCGCGAGGTAGGCGAAGCCCAGCGACTCGGCGAGCGTCGGCACCCGCAGCATGCCGGTGCCCTCCCGGGCGAATCCGATGGCGGCCAGGAGGGGCGTGGCCAGGACCGTGGAGTAGGTGGACACCCTGATGGCGCCCAGCTTGGGCAGCAGGGGAAGGGCCATGAGGGAGAAGGAGATCTCGCCGACGAACGCGCCGAGCGCCCACAGCAGGCCGGTCAGGGTGCCGCTGCCCAGCCCGGCGGCCAGCGTCGCGCCCGCGGCCACCACGGTGGCGCCGACGAGCAGCCGGGGAGCCGGCCGGCCGCCCGCCAGGGCCAGCGCGAGCGGGACGGCGCCGAGCACGGTGCCCACCAGCGCGGGGCCGGAGGCGCGGGCGGACTCGGTCACGCAGACGTTGAAGATCGCCAGGCCGGTCAGGGCGAGGCCGCCGAGCAGCAGCCACTCGCGCGGTGTCAGGCGGACGAACCGCAGCCCGAGCGCCCTGGTCACGGCCAGCAGGACGACGGCGGCCAGCAGGTAGCGCACCGCCTGCCCGCCGTACACGGGATAGTCCTTGACCAGGGCGGACACTCCGGCCAGCGTGCCGACGGTGAACATGGCGGTGGCGGCGCCGGCGGTTCCGTTTCTCATGTGACGGATGTTAGGGAGACAATGGTCCACCTAAACAGTCCAATGGCCCACGATAAATAAGGACCAATGTGGCCGACCTCCATGTAACGATAAATCGGGAAAAAGGTGCGATCGCCGGACAGGTCGCGTCCGAGTTGCGGGCCTCCATCCGGCAGGGCCGGCTCACGCCCGGCACCCGCCTGCCCGCCAGCCGTGACCTCGCCGCCGACCTCCAGGTCTCCCGGGGCGTCGTGGTGGAGGCGTACGAGCAACTGGTCGCCGAGGGGTTCCTCATCTCCCGCGTGGGCTCCGGCACCCAGGTGGCCCCCGTCGCCGCCCCGCCCGCCCCGCCCCCGGCGACCGGCCCGGAGCCGCACGCCCCCTTCTACGGGCACCGGCCCACCTCGCCGGATCTCGGCCACTTCCCCAGGCAGCGCTGGCTGGCCTCGGTCAAGCACGTCCTGACCACCATGCCGGGCGACGCCCTCGACTACGGCGACCCCGGCGGTGTGCCGGAGTTGCGCGAGGAGCTGGCCGGATACCTCAGGCGGGTGCGGGCGGCCGACGTGCGGCCGGAGAACCTGGTGATCGTCGGCGGCGTCGCCCAGGGCCTCAGTCTGATCCTGCGGGTGCTGGCCCGCGACAGGCGGGTGCGGCTGGCCGTGGAGGACCCCACCAGCCACCGCCAGGAGCCCCTGCTGCGCCGGGCGGGCGCCGACCTGTTCCCGGTCCCGGTGGACGACCAGGGGCTGGACGTGGCGCGGCTGCCCGCGGCCGACGCGGTCCTGCTCACGCCGGCGCACCAATACCCGACGGGCGTGGTGCTGTCACCGGCCCGCCGGGCCGCGCTGATGGAATGGGTCCGCCAGGGGGACCGCGTGATCCTGGAGGACGACTACGACGCCGAGTTCCGCTTCGACCGTGACCCGGTGGGCTGCCTGCAGGGGCTGGCGCCGGATCGGGTGATCCTGTCCGGCAGCGTCAGCAAGGCGCTCGCCCCCGGGCTCCGGCTCGGCTGGGTGGTCGCGCCCGCGCCCCTGGCCGAGGCCGTCCGGCGGGCGCGCGGCGAGCTGGACCTGGGCTCCCCGGTGGTGGAGCAGTACGCGCTGGCCCACTTCCTGCGTACCGGCGGCTACGACCGGCATCTGCGGCGCATGCGCAGGGAATATCACCGGCGCCGGGACGCCCTGGTCGGGGCGCTGGCCGAGGGGTTGCCCGAGGTCCGGGTGCGGGGCATCGAGGCGGGGCTGCACGTCTACCTGGACCTGCCGGACGGTTGGGACGAGGGCCGGATGGCGGCGGCGGCCGTCGAGTTGGGGCTGTCCGCGGAGCCGGTCGGCATCATGCGCTCGGCCGCCGGGCCGCCCGCCGTCGTGGTGGGCTTCGCCCGGCTGCCCGCACGCAAGGCTGCGGAGGCCGTACAAGGCTTAAAAGACATTATGTCTGGACATAATGTGATGTAGGAACTTGGGAGTCGGGAGTGTCATGCGTGTGGGACTGATGGGGCTGGGCAGGATCGGCGCGTTCCACGCCGCGACGCTGGCCGCGCATCCGCTGGTGGACGAGCTGATCGTGACCGATCCGGTGCGCACCTCGCCGTACGGCCGGCCGGGGGACGCGTTCGAGGCGGACGTCGTGGTGATCGCCACCCCGACCAGCACCCACGCCGAGCTCCTCCTCGAAGCCTGCCGGCGCGGCATCCCGGCCTTCTGCGAGAAGCCGGTGGCCGGCGGCGTCAAGGAGACGATCGAGGTGCTGGAGGCCGCGCGGGGCAACCGGGTGCGGATCGGCTTCCAGCGCAGGTTCGACGCCGGATACGTGGCCGCCGCCGAGGCCCTGCGCGCCGGTGAGCTGGGCGACCTGCACCGCGTCCACCTGATCACCGCCGACCCGTCGCCGCCGCCCGCCGCCTACATCCCGCTGTCCGGCGGCCTCTTCCGCGACTGCCACATCCACGACTTCGACATCCTGCGCTGGGTGACGGGCCGCGAGGTGGTCTCGGTCTACGCGACCGGCGCGAACCGGGGCGCCGCGTTCTTCGGCGAGGCCGACGACGTCGACACCAGCGCCGCGCTGCTGACGCTCGACGACGGCACGCTCGCCACCGTCCAAGGCTCGCGCTACAACGGCGCGGGGTACGACGTGCGCATGGAACTGGCGGGCACCAAGGCCACCAGGGCCGTCGGCCTCGGCCCGCGCGCCCCGCTGTCCACGGCCGAGGGCCTGCAGCCGCCCGGGGAGCCGTGGCCGGACTTCGTGGCCCGCTTCGCCGACGCGTACGCGGCCGAGCTCGACGCGTTCCTGCGCGACGCGCCCGGCCTGTGCTCGATCGAGGACGCGCTGGCCGCGCTGTACGTGGCCGAGGCGGCCGAGCTGTCCCGCCGCGAGCACCGCCTTGTCCAGGTCGCGGAGGTAAAGGGGGCGGTCAGACCCGTGTTTTGAGGGCGGGCTCGAAGCCCCTGGCCAGGGCCACGATCGCGGCGACCAGCACCAGCGGTACGACGAAACCGGTCCGCATGTCGCCGAGGTCGGCGACCACCCCCACCAGGCCGGAGCCGACGATGAAACCGACGTAGTTGAACAGGTTGACCCAGGCGATGGCCACCCCGGTGCCCGCCGGGTCCAGCCGCCCGGCCGCGGAGAACGACTGCGGCGCCACCACGGCCAGGCCCATGCCGGTCAGCCCGAACGCGACGATGGCCAGCGGCTGGCTGGGGGCGGCGACGATGCCGAGGAAGCCGAGCGTGGCGATGGCGCCGCCGAGCCTGACGACGGTGGCCGGGCCGTACCTCCTGACCGCCACGTCCCCGCCGAGCCGGACGAGCAGCGTCGTCGCCTGGTAGGCGGCGTAGGCCAGCGGGATCACCCGGGCGTCCGCCGACAGGATGTCCTGCATGAAGACGGTGCTGAAGTTGGAGACGGCCGCGTCCCCGACGTACAGGAAGCCCATCGCCAGACAGAGCGGGACGATCGACCGCCAGGGGAACCCACGGGCGGCGGTCTTGGCCTCGGTCTCGGCCTTCTCCTCCGCCGCCGTGCACAGCTTGGGCCCCGCGTACAGGGAGCCCGCCACGGCCACGACCATCGGGATCGCCATGACGGCCTCCATCGGCAGGCCGTCACCGACCGCCGCCACCCAGAGCGCCCCGGCCAGGCTGAACACGCTCCACAGGCAGTGGAAGCCGTTCAGCACCGCCCGTCCGTACCTGCGCTCGACCGCGACGCCCTGCATGTTCATGCCCGCGTCCACCGCGCCGACCCCCAGCCCGAACAGCAGCAGCGCCGGCACGAGGGTCGCCACGCTCGGGGCCAGGCCGGCGAGCACCACGGCGAGGGCCACCGCGGGCTGCGCTCCCCGCAGGAGCGTCTTGCTGCCCAGGCGGGCGGCGAACGAGCCGGCGGCGACGCTGCCGATCCCGGCGAAGACCGGCACGATGAGCAGGAGCACGGTGAGCGCCCCGGTGCTGAGCTCGTGTTTGTCCTGGAGGTGGGCGACCTGGGTGAGCAGGGTGGCGAAGGACAGTCCCTGCACCGCGAACACGACGAACGTCGCATGGCGGGCCTGACGATCACGGGTGGACGGCACGGTGGCCTCCTTGACCGGGGGGAAATCAAAGATGAGGCGGGGTCAGGTTAACCGCCTGCCGGGTGCTCCACCAGTCTTAGACGAGGTTGTCCTCGGGGGCGCCCAGCCGCTGTCCCGCGGCCCACACGCCGAGCGCCGCCAGCGCCGCCACCTCGATCACCGCCAGACCCCGTTCGACCAGGCCGAGCGGCATCACCCGCCACCACGGCAGCCCGCTCTGCGCGCCGATCGTCATCACGGCGATCATGCTCAGCGCGAACAGCACGGAGAGCAGCCCGAACGCGAAGGCCGCCAGCGACGCGGCCCCCCGTTCCGCCCGCCGCCACGGCCTGGCGATGATCAGCGCGGCCAGCGGGAGGCTGAGGAAGGCGACGACGCTGCCCGCCCGGTGGATGCTGCCGCTGAGGCTGGGCCCCACGGACCAGTCGTGCTTGGGGAACCACGCGATCACCAGCAGCCCGGCGCTCCACGCCATCAGCGCCACGGTGCCGACGACCCCGGCCAGCCGCCTGCGGGCCAGCGAGACGCCGATGGCCACCGACCCGGCCGCCAGCAGGGCGACGCCCAGCCCGAAGACCCACCCGTACTCGTGCAGGCCGTGCTCGCTGATGGTGCGCCGCAGCGGGTCCAGCTCGCCGAGCGCGGCCAGGTCCAGTCCGAGGATCATGGTGGCGCCGGCGCCCACGGCGCCCAGGCCCCAACGTGCCGACCGATGCACAACGCCCCTCTCATGTTGTCGGCTTCAACGGCCGCGAACCCCGACAGATTCCGGTTTTCAGTAAACGAGGCAGCGTGACCAATAAAATCGGCTGATGGCAGGCAGACCGCGGAGCGAGGTGGCCAGGCAGGCGATCCTGCGGGCCGCGCTGGAGCTGTGCGAGCGCGACGGGTACGCCTCCGTCACGCTCAAAGGCATCGCCGAGGCGGCGGGCACCGGGCGGCAGACGCTCTACCGATGGTGGCAGACCAAGGCGGAGCTGCTGCTCGAAGCCATGACCGAGGTGGTCGGCGAACAGCTGCCGGTGCCCCCGGAGAGCGGCGACCCGCAGCGGGACCTGGTGGTCTTCCTGCGCGAGTCGTTCGCGGTTGCCCACGGCCTCGCCGGGCGGGTGGTCGTCGGGCTGATGGCCGACGCCCAGAGCGACCCGGGCTTCGCCGCTGAGCTGGACGCCCGGCTCATCGGCCCGCGCCGCCGCGCCCTGCGCGCCGTCCTCGAACGCGGCGCCCTGCCCGTGGGCGTGGACCCCGAGCTCGCGGTGGACATCGCCTTCGGCGTCATGTGGTATCGCCTGCTCAACCGGCACGCCGAGGTCGACGAGCAACTGGCCGAGGACGTCGCCGCCCTCGTCGCCCGGATCCGATGATGTGCCTCCTCAGGGGGAAGCGCTCCGGATCCTGGCGGGATATGGTCTGAACTGTGAACGAACGCCCTGGATCCTGGTTGCCACGCCTGCAGGAAGTCGGGGAGCGGCTGGCGGAAGAGTGGACCTCGGCCCGCCGAGGCGCTCAGGACGACTCGCCCCAGCCGCACGAGCTGCGCGCCTCCGACGCCGACCGCGAGCGCGTCGCCCAGGTGCTCCAGGACGCCCACGCCGACGGCCGCCTCATGCTGGACGAGCTCGAGGAACGGCTCACGACGGTGTACGCCGCCCGCACGCTCGGCGAGCTCGCCCAGGTGACCGCCGACCTGCTGCCGCCCGAGGAGCAGCCGCTCAACCTGGACGGCAGGCCGGTCTCGGCGATCTTCAAGAAGGAGCACCGCGGCGGTCGCTGGGTGGTGCCGGCCGAGCTGAGCGTGACGGCCATGTTCGGCACCACCAAGCTCGACCTGCGCGACGCGATCCTGCAGAACCGGCGCATCATCATCAACGCCACCCTGGTCCTCGGCGGGCTGGAGATCCACGTCCCCGAAGGGCTCGAGGTCATCCGCGTCACCAAGGACAAGACCGTCCGCCTCACCAAGCAGCCGAGCGAGCCGGACTCGCCCGTGGTCGAGGTGCGCACCAGCAACTTCCTCGGCGAGGTCAAGGTCAAGGAGCCACCCCGCCGCAAGCGCCGCCGCTGACCTTCAGCCGTTGCTGACCTTCAGGCGGCGCTGTCCTTCGGTCGGTGGTGACCTTCGGTCGGCGCTGTCCTTAGGTCGGAGGTGACCGTCAGCCGGCGGTGTCGAAGTTGATCGCGCTATAGGCGCGCAGCTTCCACAGCTGGTGCTCGCTCTCGACCTTGCGGATCGTTCCAGAGCGCCCGCGCATCACCAGCGACTGCGTCATCGCCACGCCACCCCGGTAGCGCACGCCGTCCATCAGCTCGCCCTGGGTGATGCCCGTCGCCGCGAAGAACACGTCGTCGGACCTGACCAGGTCGTCCGTGGTCAGCACCTGGTCCAGGTCGTGCCCGGCCGCGATGGCCTTCTGCCGCTCGGCCTCGTCCAGCGGCCACAGCTTGCCCTGGATGACACCGCCCAGGCACTTGAGCGCGCAGGCCGCGATGATGCCCTCGGGCGTGCCGCCGATGCCCAGCATCAGGTCGATGCCGGTGCCGCCGCGCGCCGCCATGATGGCGCCCGCCACGTCGCCGTCGGTGATGAACTTGATCCGCGCGCCGCTCTCCCTGATCTCCTTGACCAGCCGCTCGTGCCGGGGCCGGTCGAGGATGACCACCGTCACGTCGGAGGGCGAGCAGTGCTTGGCCTTGGCGACCGCCGCGATGTTCGCCTTCACGGGCGCCTCGATGTCCACCACGTCGGCCGCCTCCGGCCCGGTGACCAGCTTCTCCATGTAGAAAACCGCCGACGGGTCGTACATCGACCCGCGCTCGCTCAACGCGATCACCGAGACCGCGTCGGGCATGCCCAGCGCGGTCAGCCGGGTGCCGTCGATCGGGTCGACCGCCACGTCGCACTCGGGGCCACTGCCGTCGCCGACCTGCTCCCCGTTGAAGAGCATCGGGGCGTGGTCCTTCTCACCCTCCCCGATGACCACCACACCGTTCATGGACACGGTGTTGATCAACTGGCGCATCGCGTTCACGGCCGCGCCGTCGGCGCCGTTCTTGTCGCCTCGTCCCACCCAGCGGGCCGCCGCCATGGCCGCCGCCTCCGTGACCCGGACAAGTTCGAGGGCGAGGTTTCGGTCGGGGGCGCGCTCGCCCGTGGCCAGGGCGGCAGGTACGGACGTCTGATCGGACATGATGAGAGGCCTCCTAGGAACGACTACCTCGATCGTAGTTGTCCCTCTATCCCCGGTCAGCGGGGGTTGGTAACTGCTGTGGTTCGTATCAGTGTTCGTCAGTCTTTATCTGGTTTCTCTAGAGCGATCGCGGTGTGTCACGTGGTGATCGGGGGGTGGCTCGGTGGTCTGCTCGCTGGTGGACAGCAGGAGAGGGGCACTGTAGGGGCCTGCGGCTTGGCGCCGTGTCTGGCCGGCGCTGCCTGCTCCATCCCTCGATCGTCACGATGCGCATGCAAAGTCTTACCCAGTGTGCAGTCATGCTGCTAGGGTCGTTCGCACATACTCTCGAATATGTGAGGGAGGGGGACCGTCGTGCGGGTCGTGCAGGCTTACCGTTTCGCGCTGGACCCGACCGCGCGTCAGGGTGCTGTGCTGGCGTCGCATTGCGGGGCGGTGCGGGTGGCGTTCAACTGGGGTCTGGCTCAGGTGAGGGCGAATCTGGCGCAGCGGGAGGCCGAGCGCTCCTGCGGCATCCCCGAGGACCGGCTCCCCCGGCCCTGTCGTGGTCGATGTACGGCCTGCGTAAAGGCCGGAATCAGGTCAAGGACGAGGTGGCGCCGTGGTGGGCGGGCAACTCCAAGGAGGCCTACGCCTGCGGGCTGGCCCGCCTGGCCGACGCCCTGGCGAACTGGCGTGACTCCCGGCAGGGCGCGCGTAAAGGGCCCGAAGGTGGGTTTTCCCCGGTTCAAGACCAAACGCCGCGCGGCCCGGTCGGTGCGCTTCACCACCGGCACGATCAGGCTGGACGGTCACTGCCCGGATCAGACGAGGACCTTCGCCCACACCGGGCGAATCACTGACCATCCTTGAAACTCAGTGAACGGATAATGTGCCACTCATGAGCAGCGATGTGGAACAGCCGGTGGCAGCGCGGACATCAGAGCGCGGAGCGGCCACCCGCACGGCGCTTCTCAAGGCAGCCAGGGACGTCTTCGTCGCCAGGGGATTCGCCGAAGCGGGCGTGACCGAGGTGGTCGCCAGGGCCGATGCCAGCGTCGGCAGCCTCTACCACCACTTCTCGGGCAAGGCCGACCTCTATCTCACCCTGTTCGAGGAGTTCCAGGCCAGGCAGACGCAGCGCACCAAGCAGGCCGCCCGGGAGGCGCGCGGCTCCGGCGAGACCGACCCCATGCGGGTCTTCATCAGCGCGGCCCGCGCCTACCTCGAAGGCTGTCTCACCGAACGCGAGCTCGCCGCGCTGTTCCTGCGCGGCGACGGCCCGCCCGGCTTCGAGGTGATCATGCGCGACCGCCTGCGCACGTGGGCCAGGCGCAACGCCACGCTCTTCGACGACGGCGAGAACGCCCTGGTCGTGGTCGTCACCGGCGCCCTGGCCGCCGCCGTGTCCGAGGTCGTCCAGTCGGGCGACCGGGAGCTGGCCGAGGACGTGCTCACCATCATCGGGCAGATCCGGCCCGCCGCTTCGGCGACCGGCCCCTCCAGCGGGTAACCTCGCCAACTGTGCGACGGTTCACCGAAGGTTTCTACGGCTACGCGGTAGCCCTGTTCGTCTGTCTCGGGGCGGCCGGGCTCTTCCTGCTGGTCACGCCGCAGAGCAGCGGGGAGCACATCCCCAAGCTGAACTACTCCATCACGGTCGCCAACTTCAGCCGTACGGTGCCGTACCAGGTGTGGGCTCCCAGCAAGGACCCGGCGGGCTGGGTCCCCAACAGCAACAAGATCGCCACAGGGGAGGGCGGCGCCCAGGTCCTCCACCTCGGCTACGCCACCGCCAAGCGGGAGCACGCCGTGATCATCCAGAGCGACGAGAAGCCCGCCGCCGGATTCGCCAACCGGATGGCCAACTCCGACAAGGTCGTCGGCACGGAGCAGATCAACGGCCAGGCCTGGGAGCGGCGCTTCCGCGAGGACAAGAACCAGCGCACCCTGGTCCTCCCGCTGCCGGACGTGACCGTGGTGGTCACGGGCACGGCGGACTGGCCCGAGCTCACCGAGATCGCCACCGTCCTCCAGCAGCGGCCCAAGCCGACCGACTGACGACCGACCCTGATCGGTGAGGTGGGACGCACTTGTCGGTGGCTGACCCTAAGGTGGGGCGGGTGGCAGACGAGAAGGCACCCTCATATGAGCAGGCCCGCGAGGAGCTGACCGAGGTGGTGCGCCGCCTGGAGACCGGCGGCCTCACCCTGGAGCAGTCCATCGAGCTCTGGGAGCGGGGCGAGAAGCTGGCCGCCATCTGCGAGGAGTGGCTGCAGGGCGCCCGGGTCAAGCTGGCCGCCGCGATGGCGCGCCGATCCGACCCGACCGCCGCCTCGCCGGACGACGCCCCCTTCTGACGCTTCAGCATGGCGGGCGCGCCGTCAGGCTCCGCGGGCGCGGGCCCGCCTTCGGGCTTGGGGCGCGGGGTCAGACGCGGTGCAGGGCCAGGACCGGGATGCGGCGCGTGGTCTTGGCCTCGTACTCGGCGAACCCCGGTGCGATCTCCACCGCCTTCGCGTAGAGCGTGTCACGCTCCTCGCCCTCGATGACAGTCGCCTTCACCTCGAACGTCTCCGTGCCGATCTCGGCGGTGGCCTGAGGCGTGGCGCGCAGGTTGTGGTACCACGCGGGGTGGTGGTCGGCCCCGCCGTTGGAGGCGATGATGAAGTAGCGGTCGCCGTCCTGGAAATACATCGTCGGGCTGGTGGTGCGCTTGCCGCTCTTGGCGCCGGTCGTGGTGAGCAGGACGAGGGTCGCTCCCTCGAAGGGGCCGCCGACCACGCCCGCGTTGGCCCGGAACTCCTCGATGATCTTCTTGTTGAAGTCCTGCAAGGTATCTCCCTCATTGGAATGATCTCCGTATAACGGGGCAGATTAAGC
The DNA here is from genome assembly GCF_035920485.1 of Nonomuraea glycinis. Classification (GTDB taxonomy): domain Bacteria; phylum Actinomycetota; class Actinomycetes; order Streptosporangiales; family Streptosporangiaceae; genus Nonomuraea; species Nonomuraea glycinis. The sequence goes on along the minus strand of NZ_CP109166.1, from coordinate 1,267,557 downwards.
GGAAATTCCTCCGGTTGCAACGGGGCTATGCTCTGCCTGTGTCCCACCAGTTGCCGATCGTCGGGCAGCCGCAACCTGAGCGTGCCGACGCGGCCCGCAACCGACAGAAGATCATCCAGGTCGCCGCGCGCATGATCGAGCTCAAGGGGGCCGATCAGCTGTCGCTCGACGAGGTGGCCCGCGAGGCCTGCGTGGGGGTGGGCACCGTCTACCGCCGCTTCGGCGACCGGACCGGACTGGTGTTCGCGCTCATCGACGAGCGCGAACGGGTCTTCCAGGAAGCCTTCATGAACGGCCCTCCGCCGCTCGGCCCCGGCGCGGGAGCGGCCGAGCGCGTCGCGGCGTTCCTGACCGCGCTCGTGGACCGCGTCGTCGACCAGCAGGACCTGATGCTGCTGCTGGAGCTCGGCTCACCGAAGGTGAGGTTCCGGGGGCCGTACCGGCTCTACCACACGCACCTGACCAGGCTCATGGCCGAGGTCCGGCCGGCGGCCGACCCCCGCTTCCTGGCCGACGCCCTGCTCGCGCCGCTCAACGCTCACCTGATCAGCTACCAGCGCGACGAACGCGGCCTGACCGTCGAGGCCATCAAGGCAGGCGTCGAAACCCTGGCCCACGCCCTCACCCAACCGCGAAGCTGACTCCCGCACGCAGCCCCGCAGCCCTACGCCTCAGGGCTCTCGGGCTTCTTACGGGACTTACGGGATTTGCCGGTTTTGTCGTCGGCCGGCTTCCCAGCCGGTCGGCTCCCGGTCGGATCAACCTCGGCCGCTTCAGCCCCAGCTGGTTCAGCCTCAGCCAGGCGGCTCCCTGTCGGATCGGTCTCGGCCGGTTCGGTGCGGACGGTCAGGCGGTCGTCGGGGAGGCGGAGGGTGAGCAGCGCGCCGGGTGCGACGTCCTTGGCGCGGCGGACCACCTCGCCCGATGGGCGCTGGACGATGGCGTAGCCGCGCTCCAGTGTGGCCGCAGGGGACAGGGCGACGAGCCGGCCGCGGACGTGCGTGAGGTCGTCGCCGGCCCGGTCGAGCGAGCTCGTCAGCGACCGCCGGGTGCGCTCACGCAGGGCGTCGACCTGCTCGGCGCGGCGTTCGAGCTCCCGCACCGGGTCGGCCAGCGACGGACGCGAGCGGGTCGAGGTGAGCCACGACATCTCCCGGTCGAGCCAGCCGCTCACCACCCTGCGCCCCCTGTCGCGGAGCTGACGGACCAGCGAGAGCTGCTCCCCGACGTCGGGGACGACCTTCTTGGCAGCGTCCGTGGGAGTGGAGGCGCGCACATCGGCCACCAGATCGAGCAGCGGGCTGTCCTGCTCGTGACCGATCGCGCTCACCACGGGGGTGCGGCAGGCGGCCACGGAGCGAACGAGCGTCTCGTCCGAGAACGGCAGCAGGTCCTCCAAGGAGCCGCCACCACGGGCCACGACGATGACCTCGACGTCCCCGTCCGCGTCGAGCTTGGCCAGCGCCTCGGTGACCTCTCCCACGGCGTACGGGCCCTGGACGGCCACTTCCTCGACCTTGAACCGCACGGCGGGCCAGCGGCGCCTGGCATTTTCCAGCACGTCGCGCTCCGCCGCCGAGTCGCGGCCGCAGATCAGCCCCACCGTGCCGGGCAGGAACGGCAGCCGCCGCTTCCTGTCGGCGTTGAACAGCCCTTCGGCCGCCAGCAACTGGCGCAGCCGCTCCAACCGGGCCAGCAGCTCGCCCACGCCGACGGGGCGGATCTCCAGAGCGGTGAACGCGAACGAACCCCTGTTGACCCAGAAGTCCGGCTTGACGTGCACCACCACCCTGGCGCCGTCGGCGGGGCGCGGCACGGTCGCCTCGTAGACGCCGCGTGGAGCGGTGACCCGGGCGGACACATTGGCCACCGGGTCGCGCAGCGTCAGGAAGACCGTGCCGCCGCGCGCGCTCAGATCCGTGATCTGGCCCTCGACCCAGACGGTCCCGAGTTTGCCGATCCAGCCGCCCACCATCTGCAGGACGGTGCGGATCGGCAGCGGAGACTCGGGTGAGGTCTTCGAGGTCATCAGATACCTCCGTGGATACTCCGGCGTTCAGGCCGGGAAGGAATCGGATTCCTGCGGAGCGGGGCGGGGGTAGGCGATGCGTCGTCGAAATGGTCGGCTGGGCGCATCGGTTTCTCCTTGGGTGGTGTAGGCGTAGCCGTCGCCGCGCTGCAGCAGCCGGACGTGTCGGTGTCCGATGCCCTGCGCGGTCCCGGTCGCGGTGGTGATGTTGAAGCTGCCGCTGGTGCGGACCGCGACCCGCCCGGTCCAGGTGCCGGTCTTCTTGCCTGCCGGGACGATGGCGCGGACCAGGTCGCCGGTGGCGAATCCGCGGACCTGCTTGGTGCGCGGCAGTCGCAGCCGGGGGAAGCCGAAGGCGTCGGTCCGGGTCCGGCAGTACGAGCCCCGGCCTGTCGCGGCGGCGACCAGGATGGTGGCGGGCCGGCCGGTCACCTGGTCGAGTACTCCCACGTGCAGCGCGTCCAGGGTGTGTGATTTGGCGGCGCCGGTCCGCGACCGGTTCCACTTGGTGCGACCGCCGGAGGCGGTGTGGACGGGCAGGCCGGTGGCGGCCAGGGCCCGCCACAGCGCCCACCGGGTGGCGTTGACCGCCGCCGCGTCCCGCAGCGGGGCCTTGGCCTGGGCCAGCACCCGCGCCAGGACCTTCGGCCGCCCGGCCAGGAACACCTCCACCGGCATGCTGTTCTTGGCCTGGTTGCAGCCGATACAGGCCACGGCCAGGTTGCTGACGCGGTCCGGCCCGCCCCGGCTGCGGGGGTGGATGTGATCGAGGTTCAGCGGCACGCCGGTGGCGCCGCAGTACGCACAAGCCCGGCCCCACTTGGCCAGCAGGAACTCGCGCACCTCATACCCGGCCAGGGTGCCCTGCTGATACTCGGCGCCTGCCAGAGGGCGGCCGGCGGACATGGCGTGGATGTCGAACGCGACCCGCTCCACGTGCACCGCCCGCACCGGCGCCCACCGGGCCAGCCGATCCACCCAGGACATGGTGGTGTCCACCCGGTGCCGCAGCGACGGCGCCAGCCATCCCCGCGGTCGGGCTCGGTTGAGGAAACGTGGCGCCCGGTGGCGCAGGTTCGCCGACCGGCGGCGTCGCCGATATCCGGCGCGGGTGGCCATTCTGTCGCGGATGCGCCCGCCCCGGTGGTCGAGCTGCACCGCCACCAGCCCGGCCCGGGTGCCCTCGTCGTTGGTGAAGACGGCGATGCCGGTGTGCTTGCTGCCGGGGTCGACGCCGACCTCGACGCCGGGCACCGCGCTGGAGCCGGCGTCCCGGTCTTTCAGCCGGATGACCAGGGGGGTGTGGCGGTGGATGACCGCCCAGCCCGAGGCCAGCAGTTTGCGCGCCATCGCCGGGCGGGCGGGTTGAAGCGGGGCGCCGTGCCGGTCGAGCACGAACACACGCGGCTGGTGTGGCTGGGGTGCGGCGGGAATGCCGCGGCCTCCCTCGACGTCGTGCGACGCCTCGGGGTGACGCCCGCCGCCTGGTGCGGTACGGCGGGTCTCCCCTCGCCCATGTTCCACGCCGGGTGCCCCATCGCTGGGGCGCCGGTGTCCCGTTTCGTCCCGACCCGGGTTGTCTGCTGACACCGATTCCAGAGCGGCAGGCTGAGGAAGCACCTGCCGGTGGGTCCGCTGTCCTACGTGAAACGTAGCCATCAAGGCTGCACCTCCAGTTCGTGATGGCTCGGGCTGGTCAATACGAGCTCAAAGCACCTGGCGGTCCCTCAAGCTCCGGCCCTCAGGCCGGGGTCGTTGACGGCGGAAGACTACGGTGCCGCGGTGACTATTCTCCGGCCTGCAGCTTGGCCAGGCGGTTCTCGTACATCCGCACGACCTCGGGGCGGGCCTTGGTGGCCTGCTCGAAGGCGAGGAACGCGCTGATCTGCTCGGCGGACTTGCCGCGCATCCTGGCGCGCAGCGAGGCGACGGTCAGGTCCGAGTAGCCCGGCAGCGGCTCGGCCAGTCCGACCACGGCGGTAGGAGCCGTCTGGGCGGCGTCGCCCTCAGCGGTGGGCACGGCTTCGACGGCCTCCGCCAGCTTGTCACCCTCCGCGACGGCCTTCGGCTTGGCAGCGGCCTTCGGCTTGGTCGCCTTCGCCTTGGCAGCCTTCGGCTTGACCTCACCGACCGGCTTCGTCTCGACAGCGGCGTCCACCGTCGGCTTGGCCTCCGCGACGGGCTTGGCCTCCGCGACGGGCTTGGCCTCCGCGACGGGCTTGGCCTCCGCGACGGGCTTGGCTTCTGCGACGGGCTTGGCCTCGGCGGTCGGCTCGGCGGCCGGCTTGACCTCGGTGACGAGCGGCTTGGCGGTGGCGGCGGGCTCAGGCGCGGCCACGGGCTCCGTCGAGGCGGCGGGAGGCTCGGGAGCGGCTACCGGCTCCGGAGCGGTCACCGGCTCGGGTGCGGTCACCGGCTCCGGAGCGGCCACCGGGGTGGACGAGGCCGCTGCGGGCTCGGTGGTGGCGGCGGGAGCGGACTCGGTGACGGTCGGGGACGCCTTGACCGGGGAGGTCTCCGGCTCCACCTCGGTCTTCGCCGCGGACTCCGCAGCCGGCTTGGCGGGGCTGAAGATGACCGGGTCCGGCTTGGTCTTGGCGGTGCCGTTCGGCTCGGCCGTACCGGGGCGCGGTGCGAAGATCACCGGCTCCCTGCGCGCCGGCTTCTCCTCCTCGGTGGCCGTGGCGACCTCCGTGACCGGGGTGGTCTCGTCCTTCTTCTCCTCCTTCGCGCCCGAGCCCCTGATCGACTTCTTCACGCGGTCGACAAGGCCGAGTGCGTGGCCTGCGGCGCTGAGAGTGCCCTGGACGACAAGGAGCGGCAGGTCTTTCGCCTTCTTGTCGGTAATGGACTTGGTGATGTTGCGTATCACGTCGCTGAGGGACATGTACGTCTCCCTGGGAGGTCAGTATCGGACGGCCAGCATGGCAAACGACGGGCAAGTACGCACGCGCGGGCCTGTTGCCGCTCCACGTAGCATAGAAAGTATGGAGCCCCAGACCCCTACTTCCCGCCGAGTCCTCATAGCCAAGCCCCGTGGTTACTGTGCCGGAGTCGATCGAGCCGTCGTAGCGGTCGAGAAGGCTCTGGAGCAGTACGGCGCGCCCGTCTACGTGCGCAAGCAGATCGTCCACAACACGCACGTGGTCAAAACGCTCGAGGCCAAGGGCGCCATCTTCGTCGAGGAGACGGAGGAGGTGCCCGAGGGAGAGATCGTGGTGTTCTCCGCCCACGGCGTGTCGCCCGCCGTGCACAGCGAGGCCCGACAGCGCAAGCTGCGCACGATCGACGCGACTTGCCCGCTGGTGACCAAGGTACACAACGAGGCGAAGAGATTCGCCGGTCAGGACTACGGCATCCTGCTCATCGGCCACGAAGGGCACGAGGAGGTCGAGGGCACCGCCGGTGAGGCGCCCGAGCACATCCAGCTCGTCGACGGCCTCGGCTCGGTGGACGGCATCCAGGTGAAGGACCCGGAGAAGCTGGTGTGGCTGTCGCAGACCACGCTGTCGGTGGACGAGACCGTCGAGACGGTCGCCCGGCTCAAGGAGCGCTTCCCCACGTTGATCGACCCGCCCAGCGACGACATCTGCTACGCCACCCAGAACCGGCAGGTCGCCGTCAAGGAGATCGCCGCGCAGTCCCAGCTCGTGATCGTGGTCGGCTCTGAGAACTCCTCCAACTCCAAGCGGCTGGTGGAGGTGGCCAAGGACCACGGGGCCGACGCCTCCTACCTGGTCGACAACGCCACGTTCATCCAGGACGAGTGGCTCGACGGCGTCACCACGGTCGGCGTGACCAGCGGCGCCTCGGTGCCGGAGGAGCTGGTTGAGCAGGTGCTGGCACGGCTGGCCCAGCACGGCTTCGGCGACGTGGAGGAGGTCGAGTCGGTGCGGGAGAGCATGCGCTTCTCCCTGCCGCACGAGCTCCGCAAGGACCTGCGAGCCTCTTAGCCGGGGGCCTGCAGGGCTAGTCCTCGGTGCGTGGGGTGCCGTACACCTTGGGCTCGAAGTAGCCCTCAGGCTCGGGGACGAACGGCTGGCGCGGGCGCGGCACCTCCGCGCCCGCCCGCAGCTCGTCGCGTAGTTCGCGGACGTTGTCGCGCAGCCCGCGGCCCCAGGCGACGCCGAGCACGACGGCCGACCCCGCGAACAGCCAGGGCGCGCCGTGCGACAGCGAGCCGTAGAGGCCGAGCGCCAGCGACTGGATGATGCCGACCGAGCTGAGCGCCCGCCCGAGCTCCACGAAGAGCGTCGCGACGAAGAACACCAGCGGCGGCGTGACCACCAGCGACAGCAGCTCGCGCGGGTTGACCAGGAGCACGCCGAGCAGGCACGCGGCAACGAACGCCAGCCCGATCAGCGCCTGCAGGTCGAACAGGGCCGCCAGGACGTATCCGGCGAGTGTGGCGAGCAGGATGAGCGCGATGGCGCCGCGAGCGGTCAGCCTGACGGCCGATCGCTTGCCTTTCCCGGTCATATGGCCCCGCCCCCCTTACTGCGACCCGTTGGCCAACTTACCGTTCGCGTGCGAAATGAGAGACGTGGTTTCGAGCAGTTCGGGAGAGGACAGGGGCCTGGGCAGGCTCTCGACCATCTCCGGGGGGTCGAGCTCGCCGTCCACCACGCCGAGGTCGCGCAGCTTGCGCGCGCTGACCAGGACGCGGCTCTCAAGAGAGCCGACCGACTTGTTGTACGCCTCCACGGTACGCGTGAGCGCCCTGCCGAGCGACTCCACGTTCCTGCCCAGCGACGACAGTCTTTCGTACAGCTCCTTGCCCAGCTCGAACACGGCCCTGGCGTTCTCGCTCAGCGCCGCCTGCTGCCAGGCGTAGTGGGCGGTGCGCAGCATCGTGATCAGCGTGGTCGGGGTGGCGATGTGCACCCGCCGCGTCATCGCGTACTCCAGCAGGCTCGGATCGCGCTCCAGCGCGGGCGCCAGGAACGCCTCCCCGGGGATGAACAGCACCACGAACTCCGGCGACGGGTTGAATCCCTGCCAGTAGGCCTTGGCGGCGAGCCGGTCGATGTGCTCGCGCACATGCCGGGCGTGCGCGTCGAGCCGTACCGAGGCGAGAGACTCGTCGGCGGCCTCGGCGGCCTCCAGGTAGGCGGCCAGCGAGACCTTGGAGTCGACCACGATGTTCTTGCCGCCGGCCAGCCGCACCACCATGTCGGGCCGCTGGGCGCCCTCGGTCACCTGCTCGTCGAAGTCGCAGTGGTGCTGCATCCCGGCGATCTCGGCGACCCTGCGCAACTGCATCTCACCCCAGCGCCCGCGCGCCTCCGGCCGCTGCAGCGCGCGGACCAGCGTCATGGTCTGCGCCCGTAGTTGCTCGTGGCTGTGCCGTACGAAATCCATCTCCCTGGCCAGTTCGGCGCGGGCGGCGCGCTGGCCGGACTCGGTGTCGCGCAGCTGCGCCTCGACCCGCGCCAGCGCGTCCTTGAGCGGCTCGACCAGGTGCTCGACGGCCTGCCTGCGCTGCTCCAGGTCGCCGGTGGCCTCCGCGCGGCTGGCCGACAGCCGGGTCTCGGCCAGCTCCAGGAAGCGCACGTTGTTGACGTCGAGGGCCCGCGTGGACAGGGCCTGGAAGCGCTCGGCGAGCTGCTCCTCGACGTAGACGAGCTTCTCGGCGGAGGCTTTGGCCCTGGCGTCGGCCTCGGCCACCCGGACCGCCGCTCTCGTTCTGGCCAGCAGGAACCCGATGGCAGCGCCGATGAGCAGGCCGATGAGGAGGGAGACGACGTCCATCCGATCGATGATTGCAGGACAGTGGGCCCGGATCTCAGCCCGACACGCCTGGGCCCGTCGCGGCCGTAACCTGCGGCCTCGCCTGAGCAAGTAAACTCGCTGGGCGTGAGCCTCTCCATCGGCATCGTCGGCCTGCCCAACGTCGGTAAGTCCACGCTGTTCAACGCGCTGACCAAGACCGGCAACGCCCTCGCGGCCAACTACCCGTTCGCCACCATCGAGCCCAACGTGGGCATCGTGGGGGTGCCGGACGAGCGCCTGCCCAAGCTGGCCGAGATCTTCGGCTCGGCCCGGATCCTGCCCGCCAAGGTGGAGTTCGTCGACATCGCGGGCCTGGTCAAGGGCGCTTCGGAGGGGCAGGGCAGAGGCAACCAGTTCCTCGCCAACATCCGCGACACCGACGCGATCTGCCAGGTGATCCGGGTCTTCAACGACCCCGACGTCACGCACGTCGACGGCGACATCTCTCCCAAGCGCGACATCGAGACGATCAACACCGAGCTGATCATGGCGGACCTGCAGACGGTCGAGAAGGCCATCCCGCGCCTGCAGAAGGAGTCGCGCCACAACAAGGACAAGAAGGCCGCCCTGGAGGCCGCCGAGGCCGCCCTCGCGGTCCTGGAGACCGGCAAGACCGTCTTCGAGGCCGGGCTGGACAGCGCCGAGCTGCGCGAGCTCCACCTGCTCACGGCCAAGCCCTTCCTGTACGTGTTCAACCTCGACGCCGACGAGCTGACCGACGACGACCTCCGGACCCAGCTGTCCACCCTGGTGGCTCCCGCCGAGGCCGTCTTCCTCGACGCCAAGATCGAGTCCGAGCTGGTGGAGCTCGACGACGAGGAGGCGCTGGAGCTGCTGCAGTCGGTCGGCCAGCAGGAGTCCGGCCTCTCGCAGCTGGCCAGGGTCGGCTTCGAGACACTCGGCCTGCAGACCTACCTGACGGCCGGCCCCAAGGAGAGCAGGGCCTGGACGATCCCCAAGGGCGCCACCGCGCCGGAGGCGGCCGGCGTGATCCACACCGACTTCCAGCGCGGCTTCATCAAGGCCGAGGTCGTCTCCTTCGAGGACCTGATGGAGATCGGCTCGATCGCCAAGGCCCGCTCCGCCGGCAAGGCCCGCATCGAGGGCAAGGACTACGTGATGCGCGACGGCGACGTGGTGGAGTTCAGATTCAACGTCTGAATCACTGGTCAGGCGGTTCATCTTGGATCAGACAGAGTTCTGTCGCGTGGTTGGCCGACCGTCCGGCCCGATTCCGTAGGGTTCGATCATGCGACTTGATGCGTCCTCACTGATCGATCCGGCACTCCTGCCGCTCGTCGACGAGTCCCGTGAGTTCTACGCGTCCCGACGCGCCGGTCACGGACCGAAAAGCGAATCCGAGCTCCTGGCTGTCCGAGAAGCGATGCCTGCGCCTGCCGAATGCCGACCGTCCCCGTCGGTGGAGACGGTGAGTTCTCGCGGGCGAAGTGTGCCCGTGCGGATCCATACGCCGACGGACCGGCCCGCCACGGGAGCGCTGCTGGAGATTCACACCGGTGGCTTCTATCTGGGTTCGGCCGCGGGAAGCGATGTCCGGAATCGGCGACTTGTCGACGCGCTGGGCATCGCCGTAGTGAGCGTGGACTATCGACTCGCCCCTGAGAACCCCTGGCCCGCAGCGCCCGACGACTGCGAGACGGCGGCGTTGTGGCTTGCCGAGAACGCCGAAGCTCGGTTCGGCACGACGCGGCTGGCCATGAGCGGATTCTCCGCAGGCTCCACGCTGGTGACGGTGACGCTGATACGGCTACGCGATCGTGGAATTCATGCGTTCGGCGGCGCGGTCGTTCAATGCGGAACGTATGACCTCTCCGCGCAGACACCGGCCGGACGCTTCATCGCCGATGAGTACTTCCTTGCCGCGTATGCGGGTAACGCGCCGGATCGCACTGACCCGGACATTTCTCCCGTCTTCGCGGAGTTGAAGAACCTCCCGCCGATCCTGATGGTGATCGGCGCGGAAGATGTGCTCTTTGAGGACAATCTCGCCATGGCGGCGAGGCTCCTCGCGTCTGGTGTCGAGGTCGATCTACGCGTCTATCCCGCGTCGCCGCACGCGTTCACGGGGCATGCAACCTCGATGGGGCGAACTGCGCTGGAGACCATCGACGAGTGGCTCCGAGGGCAGATCGGAGAGACCGCATCGACGCGAAGGTGCCCGGCTTCGGTCAGATGCGGTTGAGACGGCGCAGCAGGTTGCCGAGCGTGCCGACATCACGCGCGACACCCTGCGCAAGATCGAATCGGGCAACCCGAACGTGAGCTTCAACAACGTCGCTCAGGTGCTCCGTGCACTCGGCGTGCTCGACCAGGTGGTCGATACGGTCGATCCGCTGGGCAGCGACATCGGCGGGCTGCGCGCCGACAAGCTCGTGAGGAAGCGCGCGCGATGACCACCGTCGAAGTCCTCGTCGAAGAACTCCCGCTGGTCGCCTAGCGTGGGCCGCATGCCCGATCCGATCTTCGCCGACCCCCGGCTGGCCGCGATCTACGACCCGCTCGATCCCGGCCGGGGCGACCTCGACGCTTACGCCGCCCTGGTGGACGAGTTCGGCGCGCGCCAGGTCCTCGATGTGGGCTGCGGCACCGGCTCGTTCGCGTGCCTGCTGGCGCGGCGCGGGGTCGAGGTCGTCGGGGTGGACCCGGCCGGGGCCTCGCTCGACGTCGCGCGGGGTAAACCCGGCGCGGACCGGGTGCGGTGGATCCTGGGCGACGCCACGACGCTGCCGCCCCTCAAGGCCGATCTGGCCGTCATGACCGGCAACGTGGCGCAGGTCTTCCTCACCGACGAGGAGTGGGCGGCCACTCTGGCAGGGATCCGGGACGCTCTGCGGCCGGCGGGTGTGCTGGTGTTCGAGACCCGTGACCCGGCCCGCCGGGCGTGGGAGGAGTGGGATCGGGCGCGGACGTACGCGGTCACCGACGTCCGCGGCGTGGGGGTCGTGGAGTCGTGGTGCGACGTGCTGAAGGTGTCCGGGCCGCTGGTCACCTTCCGGCAGACGTACGTCTTCGCCTCGGACGGCGCCGTCCTCACCTCCGACTCCACGCTCCGCTTTCGGAGCCCTGAGGAGGTCGAGGGGGCGCTGCGACGGGCCGGGTTCGGGTGCCGGGAGGTGCGTGACGCGCCCGATCGGCCGGGGCGTGAGCTTGTCTTCGTCGCCGACAAACTCGACCAGAGCGGGATCGCAAGACTTGATCACCGGAGTCTCTGAGATGCCAGTTGCTTCGCTTAAGACGAATACGCTCGCCGCATCTACCTCATATGGCTACTCTAGTAGTCAGAGTAAGAGAGGTTAGCATGGTCGGTTACAGGATTGATCGCCAGATTGCGGACTTCGGCGAGCATGTGCGCGGGTGGCGCATGGTGCTCGGCCTGACGGCGCAGCAGGTTGCCGAGCGTGCCGACATCACGCGCGACACCCTGCGCAAGATCGAATCGGGCAACCCGAACGTGAGCTTCAACAACGTTGCTCAGGTGCTCCGTGCACTCGGCGTGCTCGACCAGGTGGTCGATGCGGTCGATCCGCTGGGCAGCGACATCGGCAGGCTGCGCGCCGACAAGCTCGTGAGGAAGCGCGCGCGATGACCACCGTCGACGTCCTCGTCGAAGACGCAGGTCGCACCCGCCTGGTCGGCCAGGCCTACTTCACCCGAGTGCGCAGCCAGATCTCCACGACCTTCCTCTACGACTCGGACTACCTCGCCGACGACGGCATGAACATCGACCCCGCTCTGCTGCTGGTGTCCGGCTCGCAGCACCAGGCCGGTCTGATCCGTGCCTTCGCCGACAGTGCCCCCGACCGATGGGGCCGCAACCTCATCGAGAAGGCGGAACGGATCCGCGCCCGCGAGGAGGGCAGGGCACTGCGCCGGTTGGACGACCTCGACTTCCTCCTGGGCGTCAGCGACGACACACGCCAGGGCGCGCTGCGCTTCCGGCTGCCCGGCCGCGATGAGTTTCTCGGCAAGCCCTCAAGCGTGCCTCGGCTCATCTCGCTGCCCGAGCTCCTGCATGCCAGCGATGAGCTCGCCTCGGACGCGGACCCCTCCAGCGCAGTGAAGCAACTCCTGGACACGGGGACCACGGGCCTCGGCGGTGCCCGGCCGAAGGCCTCTGTGCGGCTCGAGGACGGCAGCCTCGCCATCGCGAAGTTCCCGCACTCCAGCGACCAGTGGGACGTGATGGCCTGGGAAGCCACGGCGCTCGATCTGCTGGAGGGAGCCGGCATCCGCACCCCGCAGCGCCGGCTGACACGCGTGGGGGAGCGGAGCGTGCTGATCCTGCGCAGATTCGACAGAACGAGCACCGGGGCGCGCATCGGCTACATCAGCGCGATGACGGCGACCGGCTCCGTCGACGGCGGGCACCGCGACTACGCCGACATCGCCGAGGCCATGCGGGACATCTCCCGCTCGCCTCGAAAGGATCACCACGAGCTCTACGACCGGGTCATCGCCAGCGTCGCCCTCGGCAACACGGATGACCACCTGCGCAACCACGGCTTCCTCGTCGATCGCAATTCCTGGACCCTCAGTCCGGTGTTCGACGTGAACCCGAACCCCGACGTGACCCGGAGCCGCTCGACCTCGATCATGGGAGCCGACGCGCTGCCCGACGAGATCGAAGGACTCCTTGCTCTGGCCGAGGACTGCAGCCTGACTCCGGAGGCTGCACGGGAGCGGATACGCCGCATCGTTACGTCTCTGGCCGGCTGGCGCGATCGGGCACGGGAGAACCAGATCGCCGATCGTGAGATCACCATGATGGCCGAGTCGATCGAACGGCGGCTGGAATCTGTCGGTGAGGCGGGTCGGCGCACCGCCTGATCAGGTGCGCCCTGGGTGCACGCCGTTGTAGCCACTCGCCGGGATCCGGGACGCTCTGCGCTGCGGTTCCGGGGTCGCGAGGAGGTGGAGCGGTCGTTGCGCGGGGCCGGGTTCGGGTGCCGGGAGGTGCGTGACGCGCCGGACCGTCCGGGGCGTGAGCTCGTCTTCGTCGCCAACAAAGTTGATTGAGGGACAATAGAGACGTCAACCATCTGGGGCACCCGCGCGTCGAATGCACACGGCGGTCACGCTGACTCGGGAGGCCCTCATGATCCGACGCATCATCCACAAGCACAACCCGGCGCCCAAGCTCGCGGGCATCAGTATGGAAGAGGAACTGGCCCTGCTGAGGGTCGAGCTGATGTACGGCCTGCGCGTCAACCGCGAGGACTACCTGCGCAGGAAGGTGGACGAGCGCGAGGAGCTCGCCGCCCAGCTGCGCGCCCGCGACACCACGAGCATGCTCGCGGGGCTGCGCGGATCGCTGGAGCGGGCGGTGCAGCCCACCGTGGTGGACCTGCGCACCAGAAGGCGCCCGGTCGGCAACCAGGATCCCGAGCCCGCCTGACGGCGAACCTCCTTGCGGATGAGCCGCCTGCCCGGTATCGGGCAAGCGGCCGTTCCTCTTTTCGCGGTACGTCACCGCAGGTCAGCGCCACCCGGCCCGATGAGGACAGGATTTCGTGGCGGCCGGGCTATGCGAATTTAGGTCTCTGGCCTGGTCAAATGCCCATTCGATAGGGAACCCTCACAAGTTGGGCACTCCGATGCGTCCCATGCGCACTCGGTTTGCTACCGGACGGCGATGCCTGCAGCATGGACGTGGCTTTCCTGGAACAATGGCGGAGACCGGATAAGGTGACTGCTTCACCGCGGATGATGGGGATCGGCAACGGACGACACCGCGCCAGCCGGGGCGATTGGCGCGAGCGGAGGCGTGATGGCTCGTAGGTCAACCGTCCAGCACGGTCCTCGGATCGCTGGCGACCCCGAGCTTTCCGTACGCCCAGACACCGCCGACTTCGACGCGCCTCCGCCGCGCAGGCCGCGGCGTGGCGGTTGGTCGGGCGGCGGCGGGCGTTGGCTGGTGTGGACCGGTCGCATCATTCTCTGGGCGCTTATCGTGGTTATCGTGGTTAATGGGATCCGTGCACCTTTTGAGCGGTTTACCGGGCAGAACGTCGCCGCGCCGAATGAGACCGCGCAGCCGGAGAGTGACTTCCCGACGGCGCGCGGGATGGCATTCGCCGCCCAGTTCGCCGGCGTTTACCTGAATTTCAGTCCTGAGGACGCCGTGAGCAGGTCCGGCAAGCTGGCCGCGTTCATGGCCGACGGCATGGATCAGCAGCTGGGCTGGGACGGCAACGGCAAGCTGGGCGCCGTCGCCATCCAGCCGTACGACATCGAGGTCACCGACGACGCCAACGCCATCGTCACGGTCGCCTTCCAGACGGGCAGCCGCAGGCTGCACCTGTCCGTGCCCATCTACTACTCGGGTGACGCCGACGGCAACAGGTTCGTCGTCTCGGGCTGGCCCGCGATCCTGCCCGCGCCCGGCCCCGCCGATCTGCCGCAGGTGGCGGAGCCGGAGAGCGACGACGCGGCGGCGACCGAGCTCAAGCCGCAGCTCGAAGGCTTCTTCCGCAACTACGCCTCGGGCAACGGCGCGGAGTTGCAGCGCTACGTCACCGCCGGCACGAGCCTGCCGAGCTTCGCGGGCGCCTTCACCTTCGCGGAGCTCAAGAGCGTCGTGGTGCCTGTAGGGGGTGCCACCCGAGAGATTCAGGCGGTCGTGGTGTGGGTCCTGCCTGACGCCGTGGCCGCCGACGCCGGCGCCGCCGTCGCGAGCACCGGAACCGGCCGCCTCCAGCAGGCTTATCGCCTCACGGTCGTGAAGCAGGGCGACAAATGGTACGTCGACGACATCCGCGGCGCCGGTCGGGCCGTTGGATAGACGCACGACCGCGCTGCTGATCGGCACCCCCGGGAGGACAAGAAGTGATCGTGAAATCGATAGTGCTCAACCTGATCGAGCTGACGCCGACCCCCGCACCCACAGGCGTCAACACCGAAGGACTCGCCGACTTCCTGCGCGCGTTCTTCGCCCCGCTGTTCCTTGTGGTCGTCTCCGTGGTCGCGCTGTTCTTCCTCTTCACCCGCGAGATCACGAGGTTCGTACAGTTCCTCATCCTGGCCGTGGCCATCGGCGTGATCTTCTACGTGCCCAACATCATCGAAGTGACGGCCAAAGCGATCGCGGGAGCCCTGGGCATCCAGTAAGGGTTGAGACCGCTCCGTGGCGGTCATGAACGAGCGGGTGGAGAGGAGGACCGCGTGGACCTGCCTACGTATACGAACATCTGGCGCATCGAGAAGCGGCTCTACAAGCTGTACGACCTACGGCTGCCCATGCCGCTGCCCATCGTCTGGATCGGCGTGTTCGTCGGCGTCGTCGTGCCGTGGTCGCTTCTGCTCTGGCTGGTCGGCGTGCCGGTGGAGATGCCCTGGCACGTGCTCTACCTGGTGCCCCCCGGGATCGTGACGTGGCTGTCCACCCGCCCCGTCATCGAGGGCAAGCGGCTCACCGAGCTGCTCGAATCCCAGCTCCGCTACCTCGGACAGCCGCGCGCCTGGTACCGCCTCGCGCCCGGGGCCGAGCCCGAGACGATCAGCTTCTCCGGCCGCGTCTGGCGCGTCTCCCCGGCCAGGGTCCGCGTCAAGTCGACGCGCAAGGCCCGCCAGACCCAGCGCAAGCGCTCGGCCGCCCAGCGCATCAACGGCCCGCGCCAGGTCCGTCCCGCCGTGGCGGCCGCCGCTGTGGCCGCCGCACAGGCCCCGGTCGCCGAGTCGGCGACCACCCGGACGGGCTGGGGTTCCCGGACCCGCCCCGGCGCCGCCGCCCCCGCCCTCGGCACCACCGCCCTCGCCCTGCCGCCCTCGCGCCAGGACCACGAGCTTGTACGCGAGAGCCGCGCCGAGGCGAGAGGCACGACGGGGACGCCGGCCGAGCCCAGGACCGCGACCGACCCGAGGAGCGGCCAGGAGACATCGGCCCGTTCGAGGGCCGGGCGGGATCCGCAGGGCGTGCCGGATTCGCGGAGCGTGCGGGATGCGCAGGGCGTGCCGGATTCCCAGGGCATGCCGGAGTCGCGAGGCGTGCGAAACGCGCAGGGCGTGCGGGACTCTCAGGGCGCGGCGCGGGACTCTCAGGGTGTACGGGACTCACAGGACGCGGCGCGGAGCTCTCACGGCGCGGTGCGCGACGGTAGGGACACGCCGGCGGCGCTTCGGCTGGTACGTGGCACCTTGGAGGACGCGCCCACCGGCCGTGACGACGCCCGGCATGAGCCGGCGGGCGACCCGGCTGAGCGGGCAGGGGGGCGGACCTCGCGTCAGGCCGCGTCGGGTAAGCCGATCGACACGGAGGCGCTGCGGCGGTTGCGCAAGCTCGCCGCGAGTGCCGACGCGCCGTCGGAGTCCTCGGCACTGCCGGGCGGCGAGGACGAGCAGGCCGCGGATGAGCACGGCCGGGACGACGAAGTCGCCAGGAATCAGCACAGGAAGGGGCGGCCGCCCAGGCTGGGGCCCGCCCTGCTGCTGCCGGACGCTCAGGGGGGATGGTCGCCGCTGAACCCCGACTCGACGCCGATGAAGCTGTCGCGCCCGTTGCGGGGCAGGGGTCCGGACTCGGAGTTGCCCGCGCTGCCGGTCCACCATGACGACGCGGTCCCCTCGGCGTCCGCTCGGTCCGAACAGGTGGATCCCGCCCAGCACGACGATCCCGTACGTCCCGAGCAGGTGGATCCCGGTCAGCACGACGATCCCGTACGTCCCGAGCAGGTGGATCCCGGTCAGCAAGACGATCCCATCCGTCCCGAGCCGAATGACGAGGGTCTTCAGCGGGTCCCCACGGGCTCCGCACGCGGGGACGACGCGGGATCTGCCCCTCACACCCAGGAGGAGGACGCCGCGGAGCGTCCCCAGGGCGTAGTGGAAGGGCCTGTGGGCGCCCCAGAGGATGAGGAAGCCCCGCCTACGCCGTCGGCACGCCAGGAGGTCACGCCGGAGGCGCTGCGGCCACTGGAGAGCCTGCCGTCCACGACCCGACAGCCATCCGCAGGACCCGAGCAGCCCGAGTCCGCCGAGCACGAGCCGTCTGAGTCCGTACAACGTCGGCCGTCTGAGCGCGTGGACCTTCGGCGGGCCGAGGGCGCGGGGGCCGGGGCGTCTGTCGCCGTTGGGCACGAGGCGGCTGAGCGCGGGGCGCCTCAGCAGGCTGAGCGTGCCGAGCGGGAGCCGTCCGAGCGGGCAGGGCCTGAGCAGCCGGTGGAGGAGCCGCAGGCTGCGGGGCGTCGCCAGTCCGTGCAGCGCCTGCGTTCGGTG
The DNA here is from genome assembly GCF_035920485.1 of Nonomuraea glycinis. GTDB lineage: Bacteria > Actinomycetota > Actinomycetes > Streptosporangiales > Streptosporangiaceae > Nonomuraea > Nonomuraea glycinis. The sequence goes on along the minus strand of NZ_CP109166.1, from coordinate 1,250,525 downwards.
GAGCCGCTGCGGCCGGCCCAGGAGCGGGAGTCCGACGAGCACTCCGGGCCCGACGAGAACCGTCAGTCCGATGAGGACCGTCAGTCCGATGAGGACCGTCAGTCCGACGAGGACCGTCGTGCTGAGAGGCGTCGGCAGTCTGCGGAGCAGCAGCAGGCGGAGCGGGAGCACGAGCGGGAGCGGTCCGTGATCGGGCTGGAGGCTCGGGAGGGGGCTGCTGCGGGCTCGGCGGTGGAGCAGGCGGGTGAGCGGTTGCGGTCGGTGGGGCAGCCGCAGGCTCCGGAGCGGCGGGAGGTCGCGGCCGGGGTGCCGGTGCCGAGGACCGGGGAACGGGAGCCGCGGGTACGCCGGGTGGAGTCCGTCGTGGGGCGGGACTCCGGCGGCTGGCGGCGGATCGCCCAGGTGGTGGTCGGCGGCAGCGGCGTGCGGACCGATGGCTCGGAGATCGACGAGGCCCGGGCCAGGGGCGTGTTCGGCGGCAGCCGCAGGATCGTGGTGCTGGGATGTACGGGCGGCGCCGGGCAGAGCACGACGGCGTTGATGCTGGGCCACACCCTGGCCCGCTACCGCGACGACAGGGTGGTGGCGGTCGACGCCGCGCCCGGCGGCGGGAGCCTGACCAGCCGGGTCGAGCAGGAGACGCCCGAGACGCTGACGTCGCTGCTCGCGGGCCTGCACGGGGTGAGCGGCTATCTGACGATGCGCGGCTACACCACCCGTACGGCGTCCGGCCTGGAGGTGGTCGGGGCCGACGGCGACGCGGAGGCCGAGCAGCGGCTGGCCGATCGTGACCTCTTCTCCGACCGCCGGCTGGGTGAGGCGCTGAGCCTGCTCGACCGGCACTACAAGCTGTCCGTCATCGACCCGGCGGCCTCGCTGGCGGCGCGCGTGCTGCCGTACGCCGACCAGCTTGTCCTGGTGCTCCCCGCGAGCGAGGAGGCCCCGGAGGCGGTGGCGATGACGTACGAGTGGCTGGACGGCCACGGCTGCGCGGACCTGAGGCGGCGGGCGGTCATGGTGGTCAACGGGGTGAGCAGGCGTTCGATGGCGGATGTCGAGCAGGCGGAGGCGGTGGCCAGCGGCAGGTGCCGGGCCATCGTCCGGGTCCCCTGGGAGGACGGGCTGGCGCCGGGCGGCGACGAGGTCGTCGATCCGGGGCAGTTGCGCGCGGCCGGGCGGCGGGCGTACCTCGCCCTTGCCGGGGTCGTGGTCGCGGGCTTCACGGCACAGCGGATCCGACCGAGCGAAGAGGAGTTGGCGAGTGACCCCCCGGGCACGAGAATCGGTGAGCGATAAGTGAACATGCGAGCAGGTATGGCCAGTTCATGCGCCGAGGGGGCGGCATGAGCAGGGCGTCCCGGGCGCACCAGCGTCTGGCGGTCCGCTACTTCGACGACCGCATCCTGCTCACAGACTCCTCCGCATGGGCATATTTCCGTCTTCCCACGGTCAGCTACGAGTTCGTCACGCCGGAGGAGCGGGAGTCGCTGGCGACCAACATCACGATCGCGCTGGCGGCGATCAGGATGCCGGACGCCGAGGTTCATCTGCGGGTGGCGCATCGTGCCTATCCGGCGGCCGAGTGGGCGATGGCGCTCAACGCCACCTCCGACGAGGGTCCGGGCTGGCGCGACTATCTGGAGGAGATGTACCGGCACGTCTGGGCGAAGGACTTCTGGTCCAAGGAGGTCTATCTCGGCGTACGGATCGGTCCCCGGGGCAAGCAGCTCGGCAGCGGGGTGCTCGCGCAGCTGTTCGGCTTCTACCAGCGGACCGAGAAGGCGCTCGGCCTCGACGACGACCACGTGCCCGACGGCGAGATCCGCCGCTGGACCGAGCAGGCCGAACGGCTGGGCCGGGCGCTGGCCTCCAGCGCCCTGTACGCCCGGCACGCCACCTCGGTCGAGGTGGCGTGGCTGTTCCAGCACGCGGCGGCGGGGGCGCTGGCGGACGCGCCGCCGTCGGCCAGCCCGAAGCGGCGCTGGGGCAGGGGCGAGATCGAGTCGCTGGTGGAGGGCGAGATCCACAACGGCAGGTCGCTGCTGCGCATCGTGCAGCCGCAAGGTGACTCTTATGTGGCCTACCTGTCGTTCGCCCGGTTCCCGGACATCATGCCGTTCCCGGACGGCGAGCCGTGGATGCACTTCACCGACCAGTTGCCCTTCCCCGTGGAGATCTCCTCGCGGATGCGGCTGATCCCGCCGGTCAAGGCGTCCAGGGACGTGGCGCGCAAGCTGGCGCACGCCCGCGACATGGACATCCACATCCGGGAGGCCGGCGCGGAGGCGCCGCTGGCGCTGGCCGAGCAGATCGACGCGGCCCGCATGCTGGAGCACGGCATCACCAAGGAACGACTGCCCTTCGTGTACGGGTGGCACCGGCTTATCGTGTCGGCCCCCACCGAGGACATCTGCGTGCAGCGGGTGGAGGCGGTCGTCGAGCACTACCGCGACATGGGCATCGACGTGGTCAACTCCACCGGCGACCAGTTCTCGCTGTTCCGCGAGGCGCTGCCGGGGGAGAAGGTGGGCGTCAACGCCTACGCCCAGCGTCAGCCGCTGCGGACGATCGCTGGCGGCATGGCGACGGCCACCGTGGACCTCGGCGACCGGCTGGAGGACGCCGGTGAGGGCTGGCTGGGCCCGTACATCGGTGAGACCGTCGGCAGGGCGCGCAGCATCGTGCACTTCGACCCGCTGCTCGCGGCCAGCCGCAACCGCCCGACCGCCATCGCGATCACCGGCGAGCCGGGCGGCGGCAAGACGACGCTCGCGCTGCTGATGATCTACCAGATGGCGTTGCGCGGGGTCACGGTCGCGGTGATCGACCCCAAGGGCGACGCCGAGTCGCTCGTGCAGCTGCTGCAGAAGCGCGAGCGCAAGGCGCGGATCATCCCGCTCGGCTCGGCCGCGCCGGGGCTGCTGGACCCGTTCTCGTTCGGGGATGACATCGCGGCCAAGAAGACGATGGCCACCGAGACGCTGCGGCTGCTGCTGCCGAGGATGTCGGAGGAGCGCGAGTCGGCGATGATCCAGGCGGTGGCGGCGGTGTCGAACGCGCCCGACCCCTCGCTCGGCAAGGTCGTCGACCATCTGGAGCAGACCGAGGACGCCGCGTCGAAGAACCTGGGCGCGGTGCTGCGCTCGATGTCGGAGATGCACCTGGCCACGCTCTGCTTCGACCCCTCAGGCGGCGACCAGATCGACTCGGAGGGGTGGACCACCGTGTTCACCCTGGGCGGCCTGACGCTGCCGGACGTGGCCACCACCAGGGACGACTACTCCTACGAGCAGCGGCTGTCGGTGGCGCTGCTCTATCTCGTCTCCCAGTTCGCCCGGCGGCTGATGAACGGGCTGGACCGGCGCGCGCCCAAGGCGATCTTCCTCGACGAGGCGTGGGCGATCACGTCCACGCCGGAGGGCGCCAAGCTGGTGCCCGAGGTGAGCCGGATGGGCCGCTCCCGTAACACCGCGCTCGTCCTGGTGTCGCAGAACGCCGGTGACCTGCTCAACGAACAGGTGACCAACTGCCTGTCCTCCGTCTTCGCCTTCCGGTCCACCGAACGCGTGGAGGTCGACCACGTCATGTCACTGCTCGGGGTGGAACCATCTGAGGAGCACAAGGCCGTCTTGCGCTCGCTCGGCAACGGGGAATGCATTTTCCGTGATCTGGATGGCAGGGCAGGGCGGATCGGAGTGGATCTGATCTCCGATGAGCTGCTTCGCTGGCTCGACACGAACCCGACACACGACAAACCCGACGGCAACGGGCATGATCTTCAAGGGGGAGTGGTCCGGGCGCAGGAGGTGCGGTCATGAGGATCCGACTATCCAGGCGGTTGACGCTTGCCCTGGTGGTGCTGCTGGGCATCCTGGTGGTGCCGTTCGCGGTGGGGAGCATGTCGCCCGCCGCGGCGGCGCCCTGCGACCTCTCGGGCGAGCTCGCCCCCGAGGTGATCGGCAGCGGCACCGACGGCATGATGCAGGCGCCGGTGCCGGAGGGCGGCGTACAACCACCCACCACCAACTACGGCCAGTTCGGCATGAGCGGCCAGTTCTGGCACACGCACGAGCTCGGCTGCTCCGACATCACCGCGGTCCTCGGCAACTCCTGGGCCAACACGATCTTCCTGTGGGCCAAGGCCGTCGACCGGCTCACGATCACCACCTACCAGGCGGCGGCCACCGAGGGACCGCTCCAGTCCATCAAGGACGTCGTCGACGACATCGTCACGAACCTGGCGCAGGCCATGTACTGGCCGTACCTCCAGCCCATCGTGATCCTCGGCGCGATCTGGCTGGCGTGGTACGGCCTGATCCGCAAGCGGGCCACCACCACCGCCGAAGGCGTGATCTGGATGGTGCTCGCCGTCACGGTGGCGACCTGGTTCCTCAGCCGGCCGCAGGACTTCACCGGGCTCGGCAAGGTCGTCACCGACAAGACCGGCGAAGTGGTCAACTCCGCCTTCTCCGGGCTGCCCGGCGCGGGCGGCGCCTCCTGTCTGCCGGCGCCCGGCGACACCAGCCCCGAGGTCAAGGCCGGCGGCTACGGCCAGAACGGCACGCCCGGCGTCGACCAGAACGCCGACGCCCTGTGGTCCACGCTGGTGTGCAAGCCCTGGCTGATGGGCCAGTTCGGCACCGCGGACCCCAACCAGCCCATCGTGCGCGACTTCGGCCGCGTCATGCTGGAGACCCAGTCGATCCCGGCGGCCACCGCGGCCAATCCCGCGCCCGACCGGGCCGCCCACCAGGCGAAGTACGTCGAGATCGCCGACAAGCTGAAAAACGACTCGCGCTACTTCATCTTCTCCGGCCGGGACTGGACGAGCCGGCTCGGCGTGGCCATCGCCGCGCTCATCGCCGCCCTGGTGGCGGGGGTGCTCATCTTCCTGGTGGCGGTCTCGCTGCTGGTGCTCAAGGTGGGTTTCCTGCTGTTGCTGATCCTCGGGCCGGTGTTCCTGCTGATCGGCGTCCATCCGGGCAGCGGGCGGATCATCGCCATGCGCTGGGTGGAGATGCTGATCGGCACCCTGCTCAGACAGGCCGTGCTCGCGCTGGTGCTCGGCGTGCTCGTGTACGGCTACGCGCTGATCATCTCCACGGCGATGCCCTGGGGGTTGCAGATCCTGTTCATGGCGTTGCTGACGATCGCGGTGTTCTTCTACCGGCGGCCGTTCCAGCATCTGTTCGCGTCGATGGGCGGGCACACGCTCACCACCCGCATGCTCGGCGAGGCGGCGAGTTCGCCGGTGCTGGAGCGGGCCTCGAACGTGCTGCCCCCGGTCGCCTCGGCCAGGATCGGACGCTGGGGCGCGCGGAAGGCCGAGCCGCTCATCCACGCGGCCACCGGCGGCGTGGCGAGCGGGGTCGCCGCCACCGTCGCCCAGGGCCGGGCCAGGGGCGAGGAGTCGGAAGGCGCCGCGACGCCGTCGGGCGTCCGGGTGCCCGCACCGCTCGACACCGACCAGCAGGGCGGCAAGGCGGGCGGCAGGCAGGGTCCGGCGCCGCGCCAGGGTGACGCGCCGCCGCTCAACCTGGGCGGCACGCCCACCCGCAGCCGTGGCGCCTCGCCCGGGGCGGGGCCGCGCGGTCCGGGCGGCGGGTCGAGCGCGTCCGGCGCCTCCGCCGCGTCCGGTGGCGGCTCGGGTGGCGGAGGCTGGTTCGGCGGACGGTCCGGCGGCGGCTGGGCGCCTCGCGGCGGCTCCGGCGGCTCGCGGAGCTCGGGCGGTTCCAGCGGCTCCCGGTCGGGTGGCTCGCGGTCGGGCGGTACGCGGTCCGGTGGGTCGGGAGGCTCCCGGTCCGGTGGGTTGGGAAGCTCTCGGTCCGGCGGGTCCCGGTTCAGTGGGTCCGGTGGTTCGCGACCCTCCCGCTGGAGCGACGACAGGTCGAACGGCTCCTCGGGCGGCGGCATCTTCGGCCGCAACCCTGACGGGCGGGTCTTCGGCGGTGGCGGATCCGGTGGCGGCGGCATGTTCGGCGGCTCCTCCGGCTCCTCCGACCGGCGCGCCTCCGAGCCGCCACCGCTGTGGGGCAGCTCCCGCAAGGATGAGCCCCCGGTGCCGTTCTGGCTCAACCCGTCCAACCCCGACAAGGATTGATCATGGCCCAGCCTGGTGACAGGCGCGGGGTGGCCTTCGCCGCCGTCGTGGTGATCATCGCCGCCGTGGGGCTCTACCTGGCGCTGTGGCCGGACTCCGAGGAGCCGGCCGCGGTACAGGCGCCGCGCGGCGTCACCACGAGCTCGCCTGTCGTCGAGAGCACGCCGCTGGCCACGGCCAGCGACGCGCCCTTCGACGTCTACGCGTACCTGCCGATGTCGAAGGAGCAGCTCGCCGCCGCCGCCGACCTGGCCGAGCGGTTCACCGCCGAGTACGGCACGTTCCGGCACGACGAGGACCCGGCTGCCTACGCGGCCAGGGTGAAGCAGTACACCACGGCCGAGCTGGGCGACATCCTCGCCAGGACGCTGACCTCGCCCGGCACGGTGGAGCGCAACCGCGCCGACGAGGTGGTCTCCACGACCACGGCCGCGCTCAAGGAGATCCGGCAGATCGACAGGACCTCCGTCGTGTTCGTGGTGACCGGCACGCAGCAGCTCGCCACGAAGAGCGGCACCAAACAACTGGTCGAGCAGTACGCGGTCACGGTCAGCCAGCTCGGCGCCGACTGGCGGGTCTTCGAGCTGCGGCCCGCCGGCGAAGGTCAGGACGGGGACCCGGAAGGGTGAACGTCTCACGTCCTCGCGTCCTCCTGGCGGTCGTGGTCGCCGGGATGCTGCTGCTGGCCCTGGTCATCATGTCGCCGATGATGATGACGTCGATCCCCTCCTTCATCGGCAACGGCGGCACGCAGCCCGACTGCGCCGACGACGGCACCCGGGTGCAGGAGGCCTCCGACTCGGCCGCCGCCGACATCCCGGCCGACTACCTGGAGCTCTACCGCGAGCACGGCGAGAAGATCGGCGTCCAGTGGAGCATCCTGGCCGCCGTCGGCAAGCGGGAGACCAACCACGGCCGCTCCGACCTGCCCGGCGTGAAGAGCGGCACCAACTCCGCCGGCGCGGCCGGGCCGATGCAGTTCCTGATCAGCACGTGGGGCGGCAAGGCCAGGATCCCGATGTCGTCGCAGTTCAACGGCTACGCCTCCGACGGCGACGGTGACGGCGTCGGCGACGTCTACAACCCCGCCGACGCGATCCTCGGCGCGGCCAAGATGCTCAAGCGCAACGGCGCCCCTGAGAACGTGCGGGGGGCGTTGTTCGTCTACAACCGGGCCTGGTGGTACGTCGACCAGGTCCAGGAGATCGCCAAGGGGTACGCCAAGTCCGGCGAGGTGGAGGTGCCGCCGGAGGCGGACGACGCCTGTGACGAGCCGCTGGTCGAGGCCGCGCCCAGCGACGTGGTCGCGAAGATCCTCGCGTACGCGCTGGACCAGCGTGGCAAGCCGTACGTGTGGGGCGGGACCGGGCCGGACTCGTTCGACTGCTCGGGCATCATCTTCGCCGCCTACCGGGCCGCGGGGCTGTCGATCCCGCGCACCACGTTCACGCAGTGGCCGTTCGGGGTGAAGATCGAGCAGGGCAAGGAGGAGGCGGGGGACTTAGTGTTCTTCAACGCGGGTCCCGGCACCTCGCCCAACAATCCGGGGCATGTGGGGATGGTCGTGTCGAAGGGGAAGATGGTGGAGGCGCGCTGCCGCCTGTGCGGGCCGATCAAGGTGACGACCTACGGCACCCGGGACACGATCGTGGGCTTCACCCGGCCGCTGCGGAACCCTGACGTGATCGCCCAGTTGGAGAAGCTGGAGAACGCCTGATGACGGTGATCGTGGTCGCCGCGGTGATCCTCGACGCGGCCGGCCGGGTGCTGGCCGCACAGCGCGCCGACCCGCCTGAGCTGGCGGGCGGGTGGGAGTTCCCCGGCGGGAAGGTCGACCCCGGGGAGGGCGAGATCGACGCCCTGGTGCGGGAGTGCCGCGAGGAGCTCGGGGTGGAGGTCAGTGTCGGGGAGCGGGTCGGCGGTGACTGGCCGCTGAGTGAGGGGTACGTGCTGCGCGTCTGGTTCGCCATGGTGACGGCGGGGATCCCGGAGGCCAAGGAGCACCTGGCGCTGCGGTGGCTGGAGCCTGGTGGATACTTCGACGTGGCGTGGCTGGGGGCCGATCTGCCCGTCATGGAAGCGGTGGAGAAACTGCTGTCACAAGGGTTGAATGGTCGCTCTGTGTGACATAAGTATTACAGTCAGTAATCTGTCGCATCGGGGGAGGCGGCTTCATGAATCGGGGCTGGATCGTGGGCGGAGCCCTGGTTCTGGTGGCGGCGCCGGCGGCGCCCGCGGCGGCGGCCGGGGTGACCATGGTGCTCGGCCGGGTGGACGACTCCGCCGGTTCGCGGGCCGGCGCGGGGGACGTGTTGCGATACCGGGTGCGTTTCGACGGTACGGCACGCGACGCCCGGCTGGCTGTGGCCACCACACCGCCCCACGCCCTCACCGCCCTGACCTGCACGTCGCCCGTCCAGGCAGAGCTTACGGACCCGCCGGCATCGACCGGGTCGGACGCCGAGGGCGACGGCCAGCCGGCTTCCGGCGTGCCGCGTTCCGCTCCCCAGAGGTTGAAGGCCCAGGGCGATGGCCTTCCTGCGTCCTCTTCGGAGCTCAGTGAAGACGCCTCTCCTCAGGGGATCTCGGCGGGATCGTCTGACGGCGTGTCCGCTGCCGCCGCGCTCGCCGCTCGGACGCTCGTCAAGCTGGAGACTTCAGGGTCGAGTACGGCGGTCGTGTCCGGAGCGCAGGCGTGCGCGCTGGGGGAGCTGGCCGGCAGGCGGGCCGTGGACGTGGAGCTCACCGTCCCGGAGGGGACGGGCGAAGTGGCGCTCGCGGCCGTGGCCAGGATGCGGCAGGGGACCGGGCTGACGACCATGACGGAGGCCATCGGCGTACCGGTGCGGGCCCCAGAGCCGGTCAGCCCCGCCGGCGCCGCGGCGGACCCCGAAGCCACGACGAACAAGCCTCCGACCGTACGGCAACGCGACGCGGAGGCGGCCGGGACGACTCGACACCGGTTCCGGGAGCCCGGGATGGGTGTGGAGGCCCCTCGGCCCGAGGTGCGGGGGCGGGAAGTGGATGAAGCCGCCCGGCAGTCAGAGGGGGCGGGGCCGTCAGAGGTTGCCGAGCAGCCCGAAGCGCCGGAAATGGCCGAGGGTGCCCAGCAGCCTGAGGACTCGGCTCAGCCTGAGGACTCGGCTCAGCCTGAGGACTCGGCTCAGCCTGAGGTCTCCGCAAAGCAGGGCAAGAAGGATAAGGCTGGGATCGTTCGGCAGTCGGGCAAGACGGGCAAGGGCGAGGCTGCGGGAGAGCTCAACAAGGCTGGGGGCGTACGGCCGGGCGGGCTGGTCGGTGGGGTTGCGCGGCCGGAGCCGGTCGGTGGGGGCTTGCCGCCGGATGTGCGGGGTGGTGCGGACATGGGGGTGGCCGGGGATCTGTGGCGGGAGCCGGCGGCCGGGGGGACGGCTGAGGGGAAAGGGAAGAGGGCGGCCGAGCTGCCTTTGGCGGCTGTTCCCACTGCCGCCGCGGCGTCTTCCGTGACCGGCGTGTCAATGGATGGCCAGGGGGCGCCGCTGCCTCGGGCGGTGGCCGCTCCGCAGGTGCGGTTGCAGGCCGCCGAAGTGGTGAATCCGCTGGCAGGGGGCCGTGGGCTGGCCGCGGCGGCAGGCGGGATCGGGGCGTTGATGGCGGGGCTGTGGGCCATCAGCAGGACGCATCGGACGCGTAGTCGGAGAAAGCTGTTGTAAATTCGTCTTTACTGTTACTTTTACCCGACTAGTATTCCCTTGACCATGGTTGCGGGATTGCGCGGAGGGCACTGGTGGCACGTAGCGGAGCGACGGCCGTGTCCGCGGTGCTGCTCTCGCTGGCCTTGACCGGCGTAGGAGCCAGCGTTTTCGTCGGCCAGAGCGCCACGGCCTCGGCCACCGCCTACGATCCTGTCGAGCCGTGCGAAGCCGGCCAGGAGTGCCCGCCGGAGACCACGGTCACGGTCACCACCACCTTGCCGACTCCGAGCAGCGAGCAGGAAGCGCCGGAGACGACGATCACCAAGACCGTCACGTCGACGCCGAAGACCAAGTCGACCCCCACTCCCAAGGCGACGAAGACCACGAAGGCGCCGGAACCGACGCCGGTCGTTCAGAGCAGCGCGCCGCAGCCCCAGCCACTGCCGACGCAGAGCGCGGAGGTGCCGAGCGTCTCGCCGACCACTGAGCAGTCCGACGTCGTGCTGCCGCCGGTGACCGGCACGGAGACGCCGGCCACGCCGCCCCCGACCGAGGGGCAGTCCGCGGAGACCGATGAGATCCCGCTCGAGATGCGCAACGCCGCCCCGGAGTTCGACCAGCGCAGCCTGACGCAGCAGCTCAGCATCCCCGCGCTGATCCTGGTGCTGCTCGTGCTGTTCGCCGTGCTCATCTTCGAGGGGCGGCTGCGTCGCATGGCCCACGCCGCGGCGATTCGCAAGGCGGGGCCCCTGGCCGGTCACCCCGACCCGCACACGGGCTATCCGGCGGGCCCCGGCTACGCCACGGCCGCCATGCCCGCGCCCGGCTATCCGGGCGGTACGGCGTACGCGCCGATCATCAGTTTCGTCCCGGTGCAGACCTATCCGGGCGGTCAGGTGCAGTACGGCGCGGTCTATCAGGATCCGAACGCCTACACCCAGCCTGGCTACGTTCCCGAGCAGCCGCCGGCCCAGCCGGAGCCCGTGGTGCTGCAGCCGGACCAGTTCGACTCCTACAGTCACCAGCCCGCGCCTAGTCACCAGCCCGCGCCGGAGCCGGAGCGGGAGGTGTACCGGTCGCCGTTCGAGCCGGTGATCCCGCCGGAGGCGCCGCCCGCCGACATCCCGCCCGGCGGCGCGAAGCCGTACGAGGACTCGCCGGACAGGCCGCTGCCCTCCGCCTCGGCCGCCGAGCCGGGCGACTCCGAGCCGTGGGGCGGCGGGCTACCGCTGCCGGGCCACGGCCCCGCGCCCACGGGGATGTCGGACGCGACGGTCATCCAGCCCCTGCCCGCGCAGCCGCCGGCGCCCGAGGAGACGACGGTCGCCGAGCCGCTGCCCCAGCAGGGCAAGCGCAAGCGCGGCCTCGGCCGCCGCCGGAAGTGACCTGACCCCCACGGCCACCGCCAGAAGGCCGGAAGTGACCTGACCCCCACGGCCACCGCCAGAAGGCCGGAAGTGACCTGACCCCCACGGCCACCGCCAGAAGGCCGGAAGTGACCTGATCCTGACGGCCGCCGCCAGAAGCGACCTGGTCCGGACATGCGACGTGGCGGGACCCTGAGGGCCCCGCCACGTCAGCGGCCTACTTCGAGCGCTTGAAGATCTTGTTGCCCAGCCACACCAGCGGGTCGTACTTGGTGTCGACGACGCGCTCCTTCATCGGGATGATCGCGTTGTCGGTGATCTTGATGTGTTCGGGGCAGACCTCGGTGCAGCACTTGGTGATGTTGCAGTAGCCGAGGCCGTGCTCCCCCTGGGCCGTCTCCTTGCGGTCCGGCGCCACGTCGTACGGGTGCATGTCCAGCTCGGCGATCCGGATGAAGAACCGCGGCCCGGAGAAGGCCGGCTTGTTCTCCTCGTGGTCACGGATGACATGGCACACGTTGTTGCACATGAAACACTCGATGCACTTGCGGAACTCCTGGCCCCGCTGGACATCGACCTGCTGCATCCGGTATTCGCCCGGCCGCACCCCCTCCGGCGGGGTGAAGGAGGGCACCTCCCGGGCCTTCTCGTAGTTGTAGGAGACGTCGGTGACGAGGTCCTTGATGACGGGGAACGTCCGCATCGGCGTGACGGTGATCGTCTCGTCCTCGCTGAACGTGGACATCCGCGTCATACAGCCCAGCCGGGGCTTGCCGTTGATCTCCATGGAGCAGGAGCCGCACTTGCCCGCCTTGCAGTTCCAGCGGACCGCGAGATCGGGCGCCTGGGTGGCCTGGAGGCGGTGGATGATGTCGAGGACGACCTCGCCCTCGTTCACCTCGATGGTGAAGTCCTCGAGTTTGCCCTCGCCGCCTTCACCGCGCCAGACCTTGAACTTTGCCTTGTAGCTCATGACTTCGCGATCCTGTCGAACTCGGCCATCTCTTCGTCGGTGAGGTACTTGGACAGCTCGTCCCGGTCGAAGAGCGAAATCAGGTCGTCCCGCATCGCGGGCTGGGCCTTCTCCTCGATGGTGATCGACGTGCCGTCCTCGGTGGAGCAGGCGAGCAGCTTCTGGCGCCACTCGGGCCGCATGCCGGGGAAGTCGTCGCGGGTGTGCCCGCCACGGCTCTCCTGGCGCAGCAGCGCGGCGCGGGCCACGCACTCCGACACCAGGACCATGTTGCGCAGGTCCAGCGCGAGGTGCCAGCCGGGGTTGTAGATGCGCGTCCCGGCCGCGCCGACGAGCTGGACACGCTCCTTGAGCTTCTCCACGACCTCCAGCGCCTCGGACACCTCCTCGGCCTTGCGGATGATGCCGACGAGCTCGTTCATCGTCCGCTGGAGCTCCTGATGCACTTCGTACGGGTTCTCGCCGGAGCGCTGCAGAGGCGCCTCGGCCTCCGCGCGGGCGGCGTCCACCTGCACCTGGTCCACCTTGGGCCGGGCGGGGAGCCCGTCGAGGTAGGCCGCCGCGCCCGCGCCCGCCCGCCTGCCGAACACCAGCAGGTCGGACAGCGAGTTGCCGCCCAGCCGGTTGGAGCCGTGCATGCCGCCGGAGACCTCGCCCGCCGCGAACAGGCCGGGCACGGAGGCCGCGCCGGAGTCGGCGTCCACCTCGATGCCGCCCATGATGTAGTGGCAGGTCGGGCCCACTTGCATGGGCTCGGCGGTGATGTCGACGTCGGCCAGCTCCTTGAACTGGTGGTGCATCGACGGCAGCCGCCTCTTGATCTCCTCGGCGGGCAGCCGGGTGGAGACGTCGAGGTAGACGCCGCCCTGGGGTGAGCCGCGACCGGCCTTCACCTCGGCGTTGATGGCGCGGGCCACCTCGTCACGCGGCAGCAGCTCCGGAGGGCGGCGGTTGTTGGCCTGGTCGGTGTACCAGCGGTCGCCCTCCTCCTCGGAGGTGGCGTACTTGTCCTTGAAGACGTCCGGGACGTAGTTGAACATGAACCGCTCGCCCTCGGAGTTGCGCAGCACACCGCCGTCGCCGCGCACCGACTCGGTGACGAGGATGCCGCGCACGGAGGGCGGCCAGACCATCCCGGTGGGGTGGAACTGGATGAACTCCATGTTGATCAGGTTCGCGCCGGCGAGCAGCGCCAGGGCGTGGCCGTCTCCGGTGTACTCCCAGGAGTTGGAGGTGACCACGTAGGACTTGCCGATGCCGCCGGTGGCCAGGACCACGGCCGGGGCGTCGAAGAGGACGAAGTTGCCGCTCTCGCGCCAGTAGCCGAAGCCGCCGGAGATCCGGTCACCGTCCTTGAGCAGGCGGGTGATCGTACATTCCTGGAAGACCTTGATGTAGGCCTCGTAGTCGCCGTGCGTCTCGTAGTCCTCCTGCTGCAGCGCGACCACGCGCTGCTGGAGGGTACGGATCAGCTCCAGGCCGGTGCGGTCGCCCACGTGCGCGAGGCGGGGGTACTCGTGGCCGCCGAAGTTACGCTGGCTGATCTTGCCGTCCTTGGTGCGGTCGAACAGCGCACCCCAGGCTTCCAGCTCCCAGACCCGGTCCGGGGCCTCCTTGGCGTGCAGCTCGGCCATCCGCCAGTTGTTGAGGAACTTGCCGCCCCGCATGGTGTCACGGAAGTGCACCATCCAGTTGTCATCGGAGTTGACGTTGCCCATCGCGGCCGCCGCGCCGCCTTCGGCCATGACCGTGTGGGCCTTGCCGAACAGCGACTTGCAGACGATCGCGGTGCGCTTGCCCTGCTGGCGCGCCTCGATGGCCGCCCGCAGCCCGGCGCCTCCTGCGCCGATGACGATGACGTCGTATTCGTGACGCTCGATTTCCACTGAGAGATCCTTACGCGAACGGGAAGGCGATGATGCCCTTGGCCACCAGGCGGACATAGAGGTCGGCGCCCATGACGGAGAACATCGAGGCCCATGCCAACTGCTGGTGCCTGGCGTTCAGCTTGGAGACGAACGTCCAGGCCCGGTAGCGGACGGGATGGCGGGAGAAGTGGTTGAGCCGGCCCGCGGTGATGTGACGGCAGGAGTGGCAGCCGAACGTGTAGCCGAGAATGAGGACGGCGTTGAGCACCAGGATCCAGGTGCCGAGGCCGATCGGCTTGTGGATGAGCGCCAGGATCGCGTCATAGGTGAGCACCCCGCCGATGAGGATGGCGAAGTAGAAGAAGTAGCGGTGCACGTTCTGGACGATCAGCGGGAAGCGCGTCTCGCCGGTGTACTTGCCGTGCGGCTCCTGCACCGCGCACGCGGCCGGCGACAGCCAGAAGGAGCGGTAGTAGGACTTGCGGTAGTAGTAGCACGTCAACCGGAACCCGCCCGGCAGGCCGAGGATGAGCAGCCCCGGCGGCAGGGTGTACCAGTCACCGAACGGCGCCCAGCCCAGGAACCTGGCTCCCTCGGGACACGAGGTCGCCAGACACGGGGACGAGAACGGGGCTATGTACGGGTCGACGAAGTAGCTGGTGTCGAGGATCGCCCACACACCGTAGACAAGGAATGAACTGAGCCCGAGAAACGTCAGCAGCGGGGCGAGCCACCATCGGTCGGTGCGCAGCGTGCGCACCTTGACTTGGGCACGCTGCCTTCTCACTGGATCGGGCGTCGTCTGGGTCATCGCGGACCTCTCCACCTCCCGCGGACCCCGCACGCCTGGGGTCCGGGTCGTTCGTTGTGGCGCGTATGCGGTCGGGCTGAGCCGTACCGGCGCGCGTTGGTGTGGGATACGTTACGACGACCGCATGCGGATTTGTGAGGAGCATCACTCACTTTTTCAATGACCCGCTGTGATTCCTGTCACGTACCCTCGTCAGGAGTAGTGCCCAGGTGGGGCAACTTCCTCAGGGTCACGAAAAAGTTATCGATTTGGCGGTCAACTCTTATGAGTTGCGCAAAATCCGGCATTCGTCAGTCGCCGGCCGCGGGGAGCGTCCAGCGGAATGTGGTGCCCTGGTCCGCGCCGCTCGCGTCGAGCCAGAGTTGCCCGCCGTGGAACTCCACGATCTTGCGGCAGAGGGCGAGCCCGATCCCGGTGCCCGGATAGACGTCGCGCGGGTGCAGGCGCTGGAAGATGAGGAAGATCCGGTCGGCGTACTGAGGCTCGACCCCGATCCCGTTGTCGGAGCAGCTGAACTCCCACAGGTCGCCGGACCTGATGGCGCCGATGTGGACGCGGGGCGGCGACTCGGAGCGGAATTTGATCGCGTTCTCGATCAGGTTCTGGAAGAGCTGGGTGAGCTGGGCGCTGTTGCCCAGCACCGTGGGCAGCTCGTCCGCGGTGACGGTGGCCTCGGCGTCCTCGATCGCCGCCGACAGGTTCTCCAGCGCCGAGTCCAGCGACGGGCGGGTCGCCACCGCTTCGCGCCCGCTGGTGACCCGGCCGACCCTGGAGAAGTCGAGCAGGTCGTTGATCAGGAGCTGCATCCGCTTGGCGCCGTCGACCGCGTAGTGGATGTACTGCCTGGCCCGCTCGTCGAGCTGATCGCCGTAGCGCTGTTCGAGCATCTGGCTGAAGCTGGCCACCTTGCGCAGCGGCTCCTGCAGGTCGTGGCTGGCCACGTACGCGAACTGCTCCAGCTCGCCGTTGGAGCGCCGCAGCTCGTCGGCCTGGTCGGAGGCGGTGCGCCAGGCCGACACGATGCGCCTGCGCATCGAGTCGACGTGGCTGGACAGCTCCGCGAGCTCCGCGGGCCTCTCGACGCCCAGCCGGTGGTCGAAGTCGCCGCCCGCGACCGTGCGCACCTGCTCGGTGAGCTGGGCGATGGGCTTGAGCACGGTGAGGTGCACGATGAACCCCAGCCCCACGCCCGCGGCCAGGAGCACCAGGAACAGCACCCACAGCGCCACGTTCAGCAGGCCGATCTGCTCGGCGACCTCGGGCCTGGGGCTCATGGCGCGGGCGTCGGCGATCATCTTCATGATGACCGCCGCCCCGGACAGGAACGCCACCGTGGTCACCGCGCCGGTGAAGACGAACAGGCGGGCGACCGGCAGCCGGCCGACCCCGGTGGCCGGCTTGGCCGGAGGCAGAGGATTGATGCTCATGTGCCGCTCCTGCTCACGAGCATCGCGGCGAGGTCGTCGCTGAGCGTGCCCACATGCCTGATGAGCCGATCGAGGTCGATGGCGCCGTGCTGCCTGACGAGGTCCACGAGCCCGTCGACGCCCAGCAGTTGCCGGTTCTCGCCGACCGCCGCCTCGATCAGCCCGTCGGTGTAGAGCATCATCGACCACCTCTCGCCCAGCGGCACGTCGATGACCGTCCACTCGACGTCGGGGAAGATGCCGAGCGGCGGCCCGGACGGCCCGCCGCCGAGCACCTCGATGACACCGTCGCGTACCAGCACCGGAGGCGGATGGCCGACCACTCGCATCCTGGCGTGCGTCAGGTCCGGCGTGATCGTCGCCATGCAGAGCGTGGTGAAGATCTCCGGCGCCTTGCGCTCGGCCCGCAGCAGCGTGTCCATCGTGCGCAGCAGCAGGGCACCGCTCTGCCCGGCGAGCACCAGCGTGCGCCAGGCGATGCGCAGCGCCACCCCGAGCGCGGCCTCGTCCGGGCCGTGCCCGCACACGTCACCGACCACGATGTGCACCGAGCCGTCGGGCGTCTGCACGGTGTCCAGGAAGTCACCGGCGAGCCGGGAGCCCTGATTCCCCGGCAGGTAGCGCGTGACGTGCTCCAGCTTCTTGGTGTGCAGCAGGGGGACGGGCAGCAGGCCGTTCTCCAGGCGGGCGTTCTCCTTGGCGGTCAGTTCGGCCTCGACCAGCCTGATCTGCGCCAGGTCCGCCCGCTTGCGCTCCATCGCGTACCGGACCGACCTGGCCAGCAGTCGCGCGTCGACGTCCTGCTTCACCAGGTAGTCCTGGGCTCCCGCCTGCACGGCCGCCACCCCGACGTGCACATCGCGCAGACCGGTCAGGACGAGCACCGCCGCGTGCGGGGCCATCGCCAGCACCTGCTCCAGCGCTTCGAGACCGGTGGCGTCGGGCAGCGAGAGGTCGACCAGCACGCACTGGATCTCCGAGGTCAGCTTGGCCCTGGTCTCCGCCAGGTTGCGCACCCAGGTGATCCTCGGTGGCGCCTCGGCCTGCCTGAGCAACTCCTCGACCAGAAACGCGTCTCCGTCATCGTCCTCTATGAGGAGCAGCGTCAGCGTTTCGGAGAGAGTTGCCGTCACACACGCCTCTTCGGGAAGTGGGGGGTCGTCGGGCTCATTCTGCGATGAGTTCCACCCCTTGCGGAAGGGTGCCGTCCTGGTCGGCTTCATGGACGAAGGCGAGCAGGGTAGCGCGAAACGCCTGCGCCGCGCGGGTCGGTTCCACGTCCTTACGGTGCGCCAGCGCGATCGTCCGGGTCAGTCCCGGCGGCGCCAGCGGCGTGCCGGCCACCCCCGGGCGCCCGTCGAGCACCATCGACGGCACCACGGCCACGCCCAGCCCGGCCTCCACGAAACGCAGCACCGCGTCCATCTCGCCGCCCTCGATGGCGAACCTCGGCTCGAACCCGGCCTGCCGGCAGGCCGTCAGCGTCGCCTCCCGCAGGTCGTAGCCACGCCGGAACATCACCAGCGGCCTGCCGCGCAGGTCCTCGATGCGCAGGTACGGCTTGTGCACGCGATCGTGCGCGGGCGAGACCACCACAAGGTTCTCGCGCAGGATGTCCTCGGTCACCAGGGAGGGGTCGTCGTGCTGCAACGGCATGATGATCAGTGACAGGTCGAGCTGGCCGCGGGCCAGGGCGCCCACCAGGTCCCGCGAGCCGCCCTCCTCCACCAGCAGGCCGATCCCCGGGTAGGCGTCGTGGAAACGGGCCAGCACGTCGGCCACCAGCCCGGCGCACAGCGACGGCGTCGCCCCCAGCCGCACCCTGCCCCGGCGCAGGCCGGCGAGCTCGGCGACCTCCTGCCTGGCGGTGTCGGCGTCGGCCAGCATGCGGCGGGCGAGCGGGAGGAGCGCCTCGCCCGCCGGGGTCAGCGTGACGTTGCCCCGGGCACGGGAGAACAGCGGGGCGCCGAGCTCGGCCTCCAGCGCCTTGATCTGCTTGCTCAACGACGGCTGGGCGACCCGCATCCGCTGGGCCGCGTGGGTGAAATGCCTGCTCTCCGCCACCGCGACGAAGTACGCCAACTGTTGCAGCTGCATGTGATATTCCTCGCACCGGCTGGCTCGGATGCCCGTACGGCTGCCGTACAAACCAGACATCATAGCCGGAGGCTATGGAAACCAGGCCCGTGATGACTTGGACGGGCACCCGCGCGATACCTAGCGTCGGGAGATGTGACAGCCACGATAGAGCGCGGCGCCGCTACAGCGCCGATTCCCCCCAAGCCCGCTGACAAGCCAACGCGCGGCAAGCCCCGCGGGTTCCTGGCCTCGTCCAACGGCAAGAAAGTCGTCATGGCGGTCACGGGGGCCGTGATGGTGCTCTTCCTCGTCGGCCACATGGTGGGCAACCTCAAGATCTTCATCAGCAGGGACTCGTTCAACGACTACGCGACCGCCCTGCGCACCCTGCTGGAGCCGCTCGCGCCGTACCGGACGCTGCTGACGATCGTGGAGGTCGTGCTCGCCGTCTCGGTCGTGCTGCACATCTGGGCCGCGGTCTCCCTGTCGCGCCGCGCCCGCGCCGCGCGGCCGGTGAAGTACGCGGCCAAGAAGTCGCAGGCCGGCGGCTACGCGACGCACATCATGCGGTACGGCGGCGTCACGATCGTGCTGTTCCTCGTCTGGCACCTGCTCGACCTGACCTTCGGTGTGGTCAACCCGAAGGGCCCTGTCTCCACGCCGGCCGACCGGATGATCGCCGGGTTCGACCCGTCCCGGTGGTGGATGACGCTGATCTACCTCGTGGCCGTGGTCATGGTCGGCCTGCACCTGCGGCACGGCATCTGGAGCGCCTTCCAGACGCTCGGCTGGGCCAACCGCAACCGCTACAAGGCACTGCGCACGGGCGCCGCGCTGGTCTCCGCCGTACTCGTCATCGGCTTCCTCGCGCCGCCCCTCGCCATCACGTTCGGAGTGGTCAAGTGAGGAGTGAACCCGACGCAGTGAGCGGAGTGGACACACGAGGAACGAGCGGGTCCGCGGAGCGAATGAGGAGTGGTGAACGACCAATGAACGGGTACACCGAGGGTTCGCCGATCCAGGACGCCAAGGCTCCCGAAGGCCCGATCGAGGATCGCTGGGAGAAGCGGAAGTTCGCCGCCAAGCTCGTCAACCCGGCCAACAAGCGCAAGCTCAACGTGATCGTGGTCGGCACCGGCCTGGCCGGCGGGTCCGCCGCCGCGACGCTGGGCGAGCTCGGCTACAACGTCAAGTCGTTCTGCTACCAGGACACGCCCCGGCGCGCGCACTCCATCGCCGCGCAGGGCGGGATCAACGCCGCCAAGAACTACCGCGGCGACGGCGACTCGGTCTACCGCCTGTTCTACGACACGGTGAAGGGCGGCGACTTCCGCTCCCGCGAGTCGAACGTCTACCGGCTGGCCCAGGTCTCGGTGAACATCATCGACCAGGCCGTCGCGCAGGGCGTGCCGTTCGCCCGCGAGTACGGCGGACTGCTCGACACCCGCTCCTTCGGCGGCGCCCAGGTCTCCCGTACGTTCTACGCCCGCGGCCAGACGGGCCAGCAGCTCCTGCTCGGCGCCTACCAGGCGCTGGAACGGCAGGTCGCGGCCGGCACCGTGGAGATGTTCACCCGGCACGAGATGCTCGACCTGATCATCGACAACGGCCGGGCGCGCGGCGTCATCGTGCGCGACATGGTGACCGGCGAGATCGAGCGGCACGTGGCCGACGCCGTCGTGCTCGCCACCGGCGGCTACGGCAACGTGTTCTTCCTGTCCACGAACGCCAAGGGGTGCAACACCACGGCGATCTGGCGGGCGCACGAGCGGGGCGCGTACTTCGCCAACCCCTGCTACACCCAGATCCACCCCACCTGCATCCCGGTCTCCGGCGAGTACCAGTCGAAGCTGACGCTGATGTCGGAGTCGCTGCGCAACGACGGCCGCGTCTGGGTGCCGCTGCGCAAGGGCGACGACCGCCTGCCCGGCGACATCCCGGACGACGAGCGCGACTACTACCTGGAGCGGATCTACCCCGCTTTCGGCAACCTCGTCCCCCGGGACATCGCCTCCCGCGCCGCCAAGAACGTCTGCGACGAGGGCCGTGGCGTCGGCCCCGGCGGCCTCGGCGTCTACCTCGACTTCCGCGACGCGATCGGCCGCCTCGGCCGCGACGCCGTGGAGAAGAAGTACGGCAACCTGTTCGAGATGTACGAGCGCATCACCGGCGAGAACCCGTACGACCAGCCGATGCGCATCTACCCGGCCGTCCACTACACGATGGGCGGCCTGTGGGTGGACTACGACCTGCAGTCCACGATCCCCGGCCTGTTCGTGATCGGCGAGGCGAACTTCTCCGACCACGGCGCCAACCGGCTCGGCGCCTCCGCGCTGATGCAGGGCCTGGCCGACGGCTACTTCGTGCTGCCGACCACGCTCGGCGACTATCTGGCGGCCGGGCCGTTCGGCGAGGTCGACGAGGAGGCCGTCGCCGAGGCCGAGGCCAAGGTGACGTCCAGGATCGAGCGGCTGCTCGCCGTCAACGGCACCCGCACCCCGGACTCCTTCCACCGGGAGCTCGGCCGGCTCATGTGGGACTACTGCGGCATGGAGCGCACCGAGGAGTCGCTGCGCAAGGCGCTGGAGCGGATCCCCGAGCTGCGCGCCGAGTTCTGGGCGAACGTCAAGGTCTCCGGCACCAACGAGGAGCTGAACCAGGTGCTGGAGAAGGCCGGCCGGGTGGCCGACTTCTTCGACCTGGCCGAGCTGATGTGCCTGGACGCGCTGGTGCGCTCGGAGTCGTGCGGCGGCCACTTCCGCGCCGAGTCGCAGGACGCCGACGGCGAGGCCCTGCGCGACGACGAGCACTTCGCGCACGTGTCGGCCTGGGAGCACTCGCCCGAGGGTGAGCCGGTGCTGCACAAGGAACCGCTCGAGTACGACTACGTCAAGATGAGCCAGCGGAGTTACAAGTGAACCTGACCCTCAAGGTCTGGCGGCAGAGCGGCCCCTCCGACTCCGGACGGATGGTGAAATATCGGGTTGAAGAGGTGTCTCCGGACATGTCTTTCCTGGAGATGCTCGACGTCCTGAACGAACGCCTCATCCTCGAAGGCGACGACCCGATCGCCTTCGACCACGACTGCCGCGAAGGCATCTGCGGCATGTGCGGCATGGTCATCAACGGTGTCGCGCACGGCGAGCAGGTGGCCACCACTACCTGCCAGCTGCACATGCGCCACTTCGAGGACGGCGCCACCATCACCATCGAGCCGTGGCGGGCCGCGCCGTTCCCCGTGGTCAAGGACCTGGTCGTGGACCGCAGCGCGTTCGACCGGATCATCCAGGCGGGCGGCTTCGTGTCCGTCCCGGCCGGCTCTGCGCCCGACGCGCACAGCCTGCCGGTCCGCAAGGAGGACGCCGACTCGGCGTTCGACGCGGCCACCTGCATCGGCTGCGGCGCCTGCGTGGCGGCCTGCCCCAACGGCTCCGCCTCCCTCTTCACCGCCGCCAAGATCACCCATCTGAGCCTGCTGCCCCAGGGCCAGCCGGAACGCCTGTCCCGCGCCAAGGCCATGGTGGACCAGATGGACGCCGAGGGCTTCGGCGGCTGCACCAACACCGGCGAGTGCACGGCCGTCTGCCCCAAGGGCATCCCGCTGGACACCATCGCCCAGATGAACAGCGACTACCTCAAGGCCAACGCCAAGTAGCTCCCAGAGAGCCGTACGGACACCGTACGGCTCTCTGCGTTGCCCGTTGTCCCCGCCCTAAGGGCTTCGCCCTCAGGGCGCTTCGCGCCGGTCAGCTCAGGCGCCTTCATCAGGCGCCTGCGGCGATCGAAGTGCCGTGAATTCGCAGACGATTGTTGTCAGCGACCACGTCTGGAGTCGGTGACTTTCGGGTGGCCGGTCCCCGCCCGGGTTATCCACAAAGTTCGCCGGTCTTCGTCGATCGTGTACCACAAACGGCCGCCCGACGTCGCCTCGTACTGCCACTGCTCCAGAGACTCACCACCGATCTTGACCTCTCCGAGCGCACCTCTCAGGGGATGCTGACGGCTGTCCACATGTCGCGGATCGCTGGTGATGGCGACCCAAGCCCGATCCAGGTTTTCCGGAGCCTGAGCCAGGAGATTGCCCCACCCCTCAGCGGCACGTCGGTCGGCGAACCGCATGTGCCATGGGTTGGGCCGTGGCACCTCGTCACCTCGGCCGGCCATCACGAGGCGTCGGCCGGCCGGGTGACCTCTGGGCCGTCTCCAGGGAAGGGGCCCTGGAGATCGCCGGCCAACTCGGGGTCGCTCCAGATGACAGCGGTGGATCGCCACGAGGTCAGCGCGCGCCCGAAGGGCAGGAGCTCGCCGGTGTCGGCGCCTGCCATGAGCTGACCGAGCAGTTCGCGCACGCACTCCTGGCGCTCGGTCTCCGGCAACCAGGTGAGCCAGGGCAGCTCTTCGGCCAGAACTTCCTCAGCCAGGCTCATATTGCGCCGGGCAACGATGGCCAACGCGCGGGCGGCGATGTGCAGGCTGTCGGATCCGGCCTGGAAGCGCTCCATCCGCATGAGGACAAGATTCTCGTCATCACGCCGTTCGAGAATGATGTCGGCGTGGTCGAGCGAGGGAAGGACCTGTGAAGGTCCGCGCAGGAAGGCGCTGTACTGGAAATTCTTGGTCACCATGAACACAGCTTATCTGAATTAGTTCAGATAAGCTGTGTTCGCGGCTCGTCGGTTGGACGCCCCGTCCGGCTCACCTCTGGGTCATGAGTGCGGCCACGCCGTCCAGGATGCGGGCGAGGCCGAAGGAGTAGTCGAACTGCCGCTCCTCCTCGGGAGTGCCCGCCGGGTAGTCGAACGCCCCCGCGTCGATCGCCGTACGCAGGGCGGGGAAGCGCCGCTCGTCGGCGAGCGCGCCCAGCAGGCTGCTGTAGGCGGCGATCGACTCGCCCGAGGCGGCCTCGCCGAGGTCGGCGGTCAGCCGGGCGGCGGTGTGCATGTAGTTGGCCACCAGGAGCACCACCCCGACCTTGTCGCTCTCGGTGAGCCCGGTGCCGCGCAGTGCGCCGAGAGCGCGATCGGTCCAGGCGAGCTGGTTGGGCGTGATCGGCGGCCCGGTGATGGGCAGGTGCACGATCCAGGCATGGGCCCGCAGCATCACCCACTGGGCCCGGCACCAGCGCTCCAGCCCGAGCCGCCAGTCGTCGCAGGACTCGGCCGGCTCGGCCATCTCGGCCGGTAGTGCGGCGACCGAGTTCAGCATGAGGAGCAGCAGCTCGTTCTTGCTCTTGACGTGCCTGTAGAGCGACATCGTGGTGAAGCCGAGCCGCTCGGCGACCCTGGCCATCGAGACGGCGTCGAGGCCGCCGGAGTCGGCCAGCTCCACCGCCGCTCGCACGATGCGGGACAGGCTCAACCCCGTCCTGGGCTCCGGCTGGTCGAGCCGTTGCCAGAGCAGGTCGAGCCCGGCGGGCAGCTTGTCGTCCATCGTTCCTGCCTTCGTTCGAGCTTGCGCTGAGCAGAAGTGTATGTCATACACTCGGTGTATGACATACACAGCGGTGATCGTGGGTGGCGGAATCGCAGGGTCGCTGAGCGCGATCGCTCTGCACAAAGCGGGCATCACCTCCGTCGTCCATGAGGCGTACGACCGGAGTGCGGACCACGTCGGCGCCTTCCTGACCCTGGCGGTGAACGCGCTCGACGCCTTACGCGCGCTCGATCTCGACCTGGACGGGGTGGGCTTCGACACGCCGAAAATCACCCTGACCAGTGGTTCCGGCAGGAAACTCGGCGAACTGCCCTACGGCACGGCCGTCTCGGAGGGCGCCAAGAGCCGGACCGTGAAACGTGCCGACCTCTATCGGGCGCTCCGCGACGAGGCCGTCCGCCGCGGCGTGCGCATCGAGTACGGCAAGCGGCTCGTCGAGGCCGAGACCACCGGCGGCCGGGTGCTGGCGAGGTTCGCCGACGGCGGCACGGCCACGGGCGACCTGCTGATCGGCGCGGACGGCCTGCGCTCGCGTACCCGCGAGATCATCGATCCGCACGCTCCGGGCGCGCGGTACGCGGGGCTGCTCAATACGGGCGGCTACGCGCGCGGCGTATCGACCGGGAGTGAACCGGGCACGATGCACGCGATCTTCGGTAAGCGCTGTTTCTTCGTCTACACCGTGGATCCGTACGGAGAGGTGTGGTGGATGGCGCAGCCCGCGCGGGCCGACGAGCCCGCACCGGGCGAGTTGGCCGCGATCACGCCGGAGGAGTGGCGCGCCCGCCTGATCGACCTGTTCCGCCACGACCGCGGGCCCGCGGTGGACCTCATCACCGCGACCGGCGAGATCTTCACCGGCTGGAACACCTACGACCTCCCCACCGTGCCGCGATGGCACCGCGACCGGATGATCGTCATCGGCGACGCCGCCCACGCGACCTCCTCGTCGATCGGGCAGGGCGCGGCCATGGCCATCGAGGACACCGTGGTGCTGGCCAAATGCCTGCGCGACGGCCCCGACGTCGACTCCGCCTTCGCCACGTACGAACGGGAGCGGCGCGGGCGCGTGGAACGCGTCGTCGAGCAGGGCAAACGCACCGGCGAGTGGAAGGCGCTCGGCCCGCTCACCAGAGGGGTGCGTGACCTGATCATGGGCCTGGCCATGAAGCGCATGGCCCGCACCGGCGACGACCCGAGCGGCTGGATCTACGACCACCACCTCGACTGGGACGCGCCGGTCATTGGTCGCGCTGTCGGAGGTCGGCCGTAGAGTGCCGGAGCACACTGTTCGACGAGCCTTCGGGAGACAAGCAATATGGCGGTCCGCATCGACCTGACCTTCGACTGCGCCGATCCGGTGCGGCTGGCGGAGTTCTGGAAGCTGGCGCTGGGCTACGAGGACGAGCCCCCGCCGGCGCCTTACGCGACCCGGGAGGAGTGGCTGGAGCAGTTCGATCTGCCCGAGGACGACGGCGACGGGGCCTGGCTGCACGACCCGGCCGGTGTCGGGCCGCGGCTGAGCCTGCTGGAGGTGCCCGAGCCGAAGACGGCGAAGAATCGGCTGCACATCGACGTCCGCGTGGCCGGTGCCGGCACGGCGGAGGAGAAGTGGGCCAGGATCACGGAAAAGGCCGCGACCCTGACGGCGGCCGGGGCCTCGGTCCTGTGGGAGGACCCCGGTCACCACGTGACCATGGCCGACCCGGAGGGCAACGAATTCTGCGTCTGCTGAGACTCGATTGGCTGCGCATCCTAAACTGTATGCTTCGAAACATACAGAAGAGGGTGCGGGCCAGGTCACAGGAAAGGCCAGGCCAAGCACGAGATCGACGTCATCGCCCTGGACAAGCGACGCGGCGGCGGCGACCCTGGCGATCTTCTCCCTCGAAGGCTTCCACCCTGAGCTGATCGCCACGGCACAGCGCAGGGGCGATGTCCTCCTGGTCGACCTGGAGACGATGTTCGGGCTCAGGGAGCCGGTGGCCGTGCCGACGGCGGGCGGCGCCGCAGGGAGAACCAGAGGACCGACGCCGTGAGGGCGGCGAGCGCCCCCGCGATCCCCATGACGGCCACTACCGAGATGTGGTCGACGACAACGCCACCGGCCAGCGCGCCGAGCGACAGCGTCGCCTGGAACGACGAGGTGAACAGGATCGAGGCGGCCTCCGGCGCGTGCGGCGCAGACCTGGCGAACCAGGTCTGCGAGCAGACCGGCACCGCGCCGTACGCGAGGCCCCAGATGACCAGCAGCGTCAACGCGCCCGCCGTGGCGCCCCCGGCCACCGGGAGCAGGGCGGTGGCGGTGGCCAGCAGGGCGGCGGCGGTCACGGACGTGGCGCGCGGGTGGCGGGACAGCGCCGCGCCCGCCAGGAAGTTCCCGGCGATCCCGGCGACTCCGTACACCAGCAGGTAGGTGGTGACCGAGCCCGCGCTCACGTGGGTGACCTGCCGCAGGAAGGGGGTGACGTACGTGTACGCGCCGAAGTGGGCGAGCACGAT
Source organism: Nonomuraea glycinis (assembly GCF_035920485.1). GTDB lineage: Bacteria > Actinomycetota > Actinomycetes > Streptosporangiales > Streptosporangiaceae > Nonomuraea > Nonomuraea glycinis. The sequence goes on along the minus strand of NZ_CP109166.1, from coordinate 1,224,291 downwards.
GAGGACGGTCGCGAGCAGCGCCAGCCGGATGCCGCCGTCGCCGAGGAGGCCGCGCAGCACGGACAGGCGGGTGGGCCGCCCGGCCGGCAGCGGTGGCAGCAGCACCAGGAGCGCGACGAACACCCCCAGGCTCAGCAGGCCCATGACCACGAACGCCATCCGCCACCCGGCCAGATGCCCGATCAGCGTGCCCGCCGGCACCCCCAGCACCGAGCCCAGCGGGACCGCGGAGAAGATCACCGCGGTGGCCGTGCCAGCCTGCTCACGCCGGACCAGCCGTACGGCCAGACCTGCCCCGATGGACCAGAAGCCGCCGATGGTGAGGCCGACCAGCGCCCGGGAGACCATCATCACCCAGTAGGCCGGGGCCGCGGCGGCCAGGAAGTCCGCCACCGCGAGCAGCAGCATCAGCGCGCAGAGCATGAACCGCCGATCAAGCCGCGCGGTCACGACGGTGAGGGACGGAGCGGCGACGGCGGCCAGCAGCCCAGGCAACGTCATGGTCAGGCCCGCCGTGCCGGCCGAGATCCCGAACGTGGACGCGATAGGCGTCAGCAGCCCGATGGGCAGGATCTCCGTGGTGACGATGGCGAAGATGCCCGTCATCACCGAGACGACGGCCAGCCAGCTCGTCAGCGGCGAGCGAGATGGTCGAGTGGGGGCTTCCAGCACTGGTAGGTCCCTTTGGTCGGCGAACTGCTGTGAGCAAGCAGTGCAGCAGTTGGGGGACGTTGGAAGCTGGCGGGTTTCCGACCTGAGCAGTTACAACCTGATGTTCGGGCGAGAGCCGGAGTGGGAAGAGCTGGTCGACTTCGCGACGGCTCCGGTCGCGGGAGCGACGCTCGGGCTGGTCTACGGCCGCCGTCGCCAGGGCAAGACGCTCGGCGCTCATCGACCTGCCCCAGCTCCAGCGGCTGGAGCAGCTGCGGGCACTGCTTCCGGATGCCCGCGTCGAAGCGCCGCCCAAGCTGCTGCTCTTCGCCTGGTCCGGATTCACCGGTGAGCTGGCTCGCGTCGCGGACGGGCGCGCCGACGTCGAGCTCGTGGATCTGCTGCGCCTGTACGGCGGCGAACAGGCGCTACGGCGTCCAGGTGGCGGTGTCGTCGATGCGTCGGCGCCACAGTTTCTCGCTCTCGCCGCCCGGCTCCCAGCGGGCGCTGAAGTCGAGCATGTCGCGGCAGCGGGCCAGCATGCAGGCGTGCCGATCCGGCCACGCCGGCACGGCGGCGGCGTAGGCGTCGAAGAAGTGGCGCAGGTGCGGCACGTGCTCCGGATGGTGGGCGCGGACGATCCACTCGCACCAGGCCAGATCCTCAAGCGGGTGCCCCGGGTGGGCCCACTCCCAGTCGAGGATGGCGGCCGTCTCGTACGTCACCGGATCGAACAGCATGTTCTGCGGCCCGTAGTCGCCGTGCACGATGCCCAGCCGGTGCAGGCGGGCCAGGGTGCGCCCGCACTCGGCGAGCACTTCGGCGGCCCGGCCGTCGTCGAGCAGGTCCTGGCCGTGCGCACCGGGCACGAACCGCATGCTCACGCTCGTGTCGGTGACGGAATGCACCCGCGGCACGGGCAACCGGCCCCGCAGCCGCCGCAGGAACCTGGCCTCCGTCCTGAGCCGGACCCCGGCGTCAGGGCCCTGGTAACACTTGACGACCAGAGCGCCGTCTCCGACCGTGCTGTTGGTGTACCCGTGCTCCACAGCCAACGATTGTGGCCTACTCCTGGGGCAGGTGTGAGACGGCGCGCCCGGATTGTCAGCATGTTGTACGCGGCGTCATATCGATCATATTTTCGGTCACTTCGCGCTACGGTGCAGCTGGAAAATCGTTTGTGTGACCAGCGATCTTTTGAAAATGTTGTCGGGCTATGCGCCCCCTCCCCGAAGCCGATCCCGGCATGCCCGACATTCGCAGCCCGCTCCGCTACCTGTGGTGGAACGCGCGCCGGCAGAGCCGTGCCCTGCTGACCGGCATCGCCTTCGCCACCCTGTGGTGGCTGGTCCAGGCACTGGTGCCGGCCGTGCTCGGCAAGGGGGTCGACGCCGTCAGGGCGCAGGACACCCGCGCCCTGGTCACCTGGTCGGCGATCCTGCTCGGCCTCGGCCTGGTGCAGGCGGTCACCGGCATCATGCGCCACCGCTTCGCAGTCTTCAACTGGCTGTCGGCCGCCTACCGCACCGTACAACTGACCGCCAGACACGCTGCCCGGCTCGGCGCCACCCTGCCCAAGCGGCTGTCGACTGGCGAGGTCGTCAGCGTCGGCAACTCCGACATCGCGCACATCGGCGGCTCGATGGACATCCTGCTGCGCGGCACCGGCGCGATCGTGGCGATCGTCACGGTGACAGTGATCCTCCTGTCCACCTCGCTGCCGCTCGGGCTGCTCGTGCTGTTCGGCGTGCCGCTCATGGCCCTGGCCGTCGGTCCGATGCTCAAACCACTGCACAGACGGCAGAAGCGGCACCGTGACCTGACCGGAGACCTGTCCACCCGGTCGGCCGACATCGTCGCGGGCCTGCGGGTGCTCCGCGGGATCGGCGGCGAGCAGGTCTTCGCCGGCCGCTACCGCGAGGAGTCCCAGCGCGTCCGGCACGCGGGCGTCGGCGTGGCCAGGGTCGAGTCGCTGCTCGAAGGCGCCCAGATCGTGCTGCCCGGCCTGCTCATCGCGCTCGTCACCGGCCTCGGCGCGTCGTTCGCCATCGCCGACGAGATCACCCCCGGCCAGCTCGTCTCCTTCTACACCTACGCGGTGTTCCTGATCGGGCCGATGCGCACGATCACCGAGACCGCCGACCGGCTGACCAAGGGGCACGTCGCGGCGCGCCGCGTGGTCCGGATCCTGGCCATCGAGCCGGAGATGACCGGCGGCACCGACGCCGCCGCCGTGGGCGGTGTCCTGCGCGACAGCTACAGCGGCGTGACCGTCCTGCCCGGCAGGCTGACCGCCCTGGCGGCCGGCGCACCCGAGGACGCCACCGTGATCGCCGACCGGCTCGGCCGCTACAGCGCGGGCGACGTCACCTTCGGCCCTGCCGACCTGGCCACGCTACCCATCGACGAGGTCCGCGCGCGCATCCTGGTCGCCGACAATGGCGCCCGCCTGTTCACCGGCCGCCTGCGCGACGAGCTCGACGTACACGGCACCGCCTCCGCCGAGCAGATCCAGCAGGCGCTGTACGCGGCCTGCGCGGAGGACATCGTCGAGGCGCTGCCCGACGGCCTCGACGCCCAGGTGGCGGAGGCGGGGCGGGAGTTCTCCGGCGGCCAGCAGCAGCGGCTCCGGCTGGCCAGAGCACTGCTCGCCGACCCGGAGGTGCTCATTCTGGTGGAGCCGACCAGCGCCGTCGACGCCCACAGCGAGGCCCGCATCGCCGAGCGGCTGGCCAAGGCCCGCGCCGGCAAGACCACGCTGATCTGCACGACCAGCCCGCTGGTGCTCGACCGCACCGACCAGGTGATCTACGTAAGGGACGGCCGGGTGCACGCCGAAGGCACCCACCGCGACCTCCTGGACACCTCACCCGCCTACGCCGCAACCGTGACCAGAGGGGAGGACTGACGAGATGGCACGTGAGATTCTGCCCGTCGCCGATCAGAGACAGGTGCGCGCCTACGCCCGGCGGCTCACCCTGAGATACCCGCGCCGGCTCGGCGTCGCCCTCGGCCTGCACGGGCTCGCGGCCGCCGCCGGGCTGGCCGTGCCGTGGCAGCTCGGCGGCCTGGTGCAGGACGTCCAGGACGGTGTCCAGGTGAACCCCTGGCTCGTCGCCGCGGGCATTGGCGCCTTCCTGCTGCTCCAAGGTGTGCTCGTGCGCTACGCGGTGCTCGCCTCGGCCAAACTGGGCGAGAAGGTGCTGGCCCAGTTGCGCGAGGAGTTCGTCGACCGGGTGCTCGCCCTGCCGCTGTCCACCGTCGAGCGCGCGGGCGCCGGCGACCTGCTCACCAGGACCTCCCGCGACGTCGACTCCCTGTCCAGGACGGTGCGGCACGCGGTCCCGGAGACGTTGATCGCGCTCGTCACGTTCACGATCACCGTCGGCGCGCTGGTGCTGGTCGGCCCGCTGCTCATGCTTCCCGTGCTGATCGCCGCGCCGCTGGTGTTCGTCAGCACCCGCTGGTATCTCAAGCGGGCCCGTGACGGCTACCTGCGCGAGAACGCCGCCTACGCCGAGATGACCGAAGGCCTGGCCGAGACGGTCGAGGGCGCCAGAGTCATCGAGGCGCTCGGCCTGCATCAGCGGCGGCAGGAGCGCACCGACCGCGACATCGCCGGGTCGTTCGCGGCCGAACGCTACACGCTGCGCCTGCGTACCATCTGGTTCCCCACCGTGGAGCTCGGCTATGTGATCCCGGTCGTCTCGACGCTGCTGGTCGGCGGCCTCCTCTACACCCGTGGCTGGGTCACGCTGGACCAGGTGGTCACCGCCACCCTGCTCGCGCAGCAGCTCATCGACCCGCTCGACCGCTTTCTCATGTGGATCGACGAGCTGCAGGTCGGCGGCGCGGCCATGTCCCGCCTCCTCGGCGTCGCCAACGTGCCCGACGACCGGGCCCCCACCGACGACCGACCGGCGAGCGAGCTGCTGCGGGCCGACGAGGTGCGCTACGCCTACCGTGCGGGCCGCGACGTGCTGCACGGCGTGTCACTCACCGTCCGGCCCGGCGAGCGGCTGGCCATGGTGGGCCCGTCAGGCGCCGGCAAGTCCACCCTGGGCAGGCTCCTGGCGGGCATCCACGGCCCACGCGCCGGCGCGGTGTCCGTCGGCGGCGTCCCCCTCGTGGACCTGCCCCTGGACGACCTACGTGGGCACGTCGCGCTGGTCACCCAGGAGCACCACATCTTCAAGGGCAGCCTGCGCGACAACCTGCTGATCGCCCGCCCGGATGCCGACGACACCGCCGTCCGCGACGCCCTCACCGCGGTGGACGCCCTCGACTGGGTGCTCACCCTGCCGGACGGCCTCGACACGGAGGTCGGCTCAGGCGGCGTGATCATCTCACCGGCGCACGCCCAGCAACTCGCCCTGGCCCGCCTCGTCCTGGCAGACCCGCACACCCTGGTCCTCGACGAGGCCACCTCCTTGATCGACCCACGAGCGGCCAGACACCTGGAACGCTCACTCGCCGCCGTGCTCGACGGCCGCACCGTCATCGCCATCGCCCACCGCCTCTACACGGCCCACGACGCGGACCGCGTCGCCGTGGTGGAGGACGGCCGCATCACCGAACTCGGCTCCCACGACGAGCTGGTGGCCCAGGGCGGCTCGTACGCGGCCCTGTGGGCCAGCTGGCACGGCACCTCATCACCAGACCAACACCAGAACCAGGTCGTACGGCCGGCCAGGTGACAAGCGCCAGGGCTGCGACGGCTGGGCCCGAACGTGGCATCGGACACCTCGCTTGCGGGCGAACAAGCCGGACACGAACGTCCCGAGAGTATGGCTCCGCCTTCCCCGGTGACCCGGCAAGTTGTTGATTCCCTGCCAGGTGCCGGTGGCCGGTCGGTAGGGTGCCTGGGTCGCAGCAGACATGGGAGGCTCGTGTGACGGACAGGGCACAAGAGGTCGAGGTCAAATACCGCGTCGTTGACTTGGCGCGGGTGGAGACCGAGCTCGCCCTGCGGGGAGCGTCTCTGTCGCCTCCGGTCCGGCAGGACGATCAGGCCTACGCCCAGGTCGGCTGGGAGTATGGGCAGAGCAAGATCGGACGGCCGTTCGCGCGGCTGCGCACCCAGGACGGCCGGCACCTGTTCACGGTGAAGAAGCCGCTCGACAACGAGATGGCCTGTCTGGAGCACGAGTCGGCGGTCGCTGACCGGGAGCAGATGCATCACGCGGTGCTGGCGATGGGCTTTTATCCCACGGTGCGGATCGTGAAGACACGGCGAACGACGGCACTCGGCGATATGACGATCTGCGTGGATGAGGTCGAGCACGCCGGCGTGTTCGTGGAGATCGAGCGGACAGTCGGCGGTGGTGAGTCGGGCTCCGCCGTCCAGGTCGGCCTCGACCGGTTCGCTCGCTCCCTCGGGGTGGAGTTGGAGCGCACCGGCGACACCTATGATTCGCTGGTGCGCGCCGCTCTCGCTCCCGCCTAGAACAGGGCGATGGAGTCCGGACCCGCCAGGTCGCCGCAGGTGAGGCGGGTTGCTTCCAGGTGGAGCCGGACCTGAACCGCCGCATGATCGGTCAGCCCTTGCTCGCGCGTCTCGTGCAGGTAGACGCACTCGCGGATGCGCTCGGGCAGCTCCGCACCCACGTGGACGTAGTCGTAGCAGTAGCCGTCCCCGGTCCGGCCGATCCAACTGTACGACTGCACGTCGGGAGTGCAGTGGGCGTGTGTGTCAGTGAAGCCGACGGCGTTCAGAGTGTCGAGCAGGGCGAACTCGAACGGCAGGAACCCCGGGTGCAGTGGCCGATGGTCGGCGGCGATCACGTTGTAGTCGCCGCCGATCACCAGGTGGTCCCGCTGGTCGGCGGGGAGCTGCTCGATCACCTTGAGGAGCGAGGTGATGAACATTTCCTTGCGGGTGGTCTTGTCGGCTGAGCGGTCACGGCTGGGCACGTACACGCTGACCCACCACGTGCGTGGGCTGGTGTCGAGGCGGGCGGCGGCGACCCGGGCGGGGATGCTCACCTGGTCGAACAGGTCGGGTTCATGGCCGGTGAGCGGGATACGGCTGATCAGTGCGGCGCCACGGTCGCCGGCGATGTCGGGCGTCTTGACGACGTGGTATCCGGCGCGCTGAAACCGTTCCAGCAGGAATTTGGTGCCCGGCCCGGCGCTGGTTTCGGTGAGCAGGATGACGTCGTCGTCGCGCTCGGCAAGCCAGCTCAGCAGACGCTCGGCCCGTGCCGGTGACGCGGCGCCGATATTGACGGTCACAGCCGTGAGCATGCACCCTCCTACACTGTGTCGCTGTCGTACGCGTCCTGCACCTGGCTGAGCAGCTCGGTCGCCACCTCACCCGGGCTGAGCCCGCGACAGTCGATGCGGGTCTGGCGCCAGCCGTGTGCCTCCAGGAAGTGGAACGCCTCCTCATACAGGGCCAGCTCCTGCTCCGGGGAGCCCACTTGCTCCAGCCGGGACAGCGTCGTGCGCCGGCCCAGCCGCTGAGTGAGCTCTCCCGCCTCGTGGTGCAGGTAGCAGGATAGGGACGCGGGCAGCACGTGCGCGTTGTATTGCCAGATCTCCTCTAACTCCAGCCCGTCCAGGCGCTGCAACACCAGCGACGACTGTACGTAACGGTCGCTGATGACGACCAGCCCGGCCTGCAGCGCTGGCCAGATCTCCCGGTGGATGTGGTCGGCCCGATCGGCGGCAACCGCCAGCGCAAGCGCCCGCCCGGTCAGGTCGGATTCGCCTGAGCGGATGAGCCGCCCGAACGGCGTGCCGGATGGTTCACTTGTCACCATCACGCGGACGCCGGTTGCGCCGAGCTGGTCGGCCAGCGCTCGTGTGCTGGTGGTCTTTCCGACCCCGTTGGGTCCCTCAACGACGATGAACAGGTGGCCCCTCGCCGGCGGCCTGGTCACGGGAGTCGAGGGCTGATCTGGAGCAGCGGCCGCCCGTCGTGCTCGACGACCGGGCACTGCTCTTCATCGAGGTCCCCGACGCTGCCGCCGCGGGAGATGACTGCGGCTGGGCAGCCCTTGCCACACCGGCTGCCCATCGGGCAACCGCCGCAGGTCGGGTTCGCGCCCATGCGGAGCTTGCTCTCCAAGTCGTAGCGATCGAGCGGACCGGCGACCTCCTGTTCGAGGATGTTGCCGACGAGGAAGTCGGTGTCGTCGTGCTGGCTCTGTGGGGTGCGAGCGGCGAACACCAGGTACGGGCAGACCGCGGTGAGGCCGTCCGCGAACACGTAGATGAGTTTCCCTGCGTCGCACCCGGCGAGCGGCTTGTCGTCGTTGGGAAAGCGGATGTGCACGATGTCAATGCCTGCGGCGCGGAACCGGCCGGTGACCTCGGCGATGGCCCGCATCTTGTCCTCGTTGGCGGCTAGACGGCCGGAGCTTTTGACGCCGCGGCCGAACAGAGACAGCGGATTCAGCAGGACATACTGCGCGCCCACCTCGACGGCGAACGCACACAGGTCCCCGAACTCCTCCACGTTGGTGAGCGTGTTCGGGGTGGACAACAAACCTTGGAGCAGCCCGGCTTCGGCGAAGGCGCGCGTGGTGGCCACCGTGGTGTCGAACGAGGCGGTGTTACCCCGGAACCTGCCGTGGGAGTCGCGCCGGAACCCGTCGAAGCTGACATTGATGTGTACGCCCAGCCGGGCCAGTTCGGTGATCTGCTGCGGGCTGGTCTGGGTGGCGTTCGTGCAGATGCCCACCGGCATGCCCATGCCGGTGGCGGCGCGGCAGATGTCCATAATGTCGGGGTGAACGAACGGTTCGCCGCCTGTCAGGGTCAATCGCTCGACGTGGGCGCGCTGGAGCCGGGGCAGCACCTTGCCGGTGATGTCCTCGGCGCGCATGTGCTCGCCCCAGTCCCCGGATGAGACGAAGCAGTGGGCGCAATGCAGATTGCAGCGCTCGGTGATCTGCACCAGCGCCTTACGTCGGCCGTCCTCGACCGAGGTGCGGAAGTAGCAGGAGCTGGCGTGGGTGTCGACGATGAGGCGTTTCACGGGCGAGTCCTCCTTGCGAGGAAGTGGGTGAGGCATCAACCACACGGTGGCGGGTCTGCGTGGGCCAGTAGCCGCCGCGTGACGCTGCTGATGCCTGGCCGAGCGGGATGGCCGTGAGCCGGCGACGGTAGTTGCTGTCTCACGGGCCTGCTCATCCAGTCCGAGGGCGGTCCTGGGCGAGACGCAGTGGGCTGAGGTGCGGTCACGGCGCACTCCGCAGGAACCACACAGTCTTGCCTGTGGACATTGGGTCGACGCCCCATCGATCGGAGTAGGCCTCGACAAGGGCTAGGCCGCGGCCGTACTCGTGGTCGAGACCGGCCTCGACGGGCTTCGGCTGGCTGGTGCTGCGATCGGTGACCTCGCCGCGCACCGCTTGGCCGTGCACGTGAAGGCTCAGCTCGATCGGCGCTGCTGCGTGGACCACGGCGTTGGCGACGAGCTCGGAAACGATCAGCACGACATCTTCGGCCGCTGCAGCCAGCCCCCAGCTGGCGAGAGTGTCACGCGTAAGATCCCGCGCTTTGCTGACCGCTTCAGGGTCGCGCGGCAGCTCCCAGGATGCCTCCTGCGGTGCTGCGGCGAGGAGAACTGGAGAAGGTGGGCTAGCGCTATGGTCGGTCATGGGTCAGGAGCCTCGATTCCTGATCAAGTCCCTGGGCCGACGGTGATGTCGTCTGGTCCAGGGGCGACTTGTATATGGCGATGTGAAACCCTGCGGGCGGCGACAGACCAGAGGCGTCCGCGGTAGATGGCCGCCCTGCAGCGGTGAGTTGCCGGGTGACGGCGCCGCAGTCGATGCAGGCCATATCGTGCAGGCGGGAGATGCTGATCGTGTCCCGCGCAGGAATCGGCGCTGGCCCGCAGGGCCCTGATGCCTCTGGAATGAAGCCGTCCCGTCTGTGGTCAGATTCCGACAGACAGATGGTGGGCCGCCGACAATGGCGGAAGTGACCCAGCGAGGGTCACCTGGTTACTTCGCCATTGGTTCAGGTGGCGTTGCACCACTCGGCGAAGCTGGTGAGGCTTTCAGCGTCAGCACGCTTCAACCGGCGCAGCGTTGCCGCATCTTCACGGACCCAGCGGTGATCGCGGGTGTGTTGCGGGGCTATTCGGCGGGCCACCTTGAGGCTTTCGAACGCGTCGTCTGGCAGCCCGGCCCACAGCTGGGCGCGAGCGAGCTCGATGTAGAAGCCGGACCGCCGTTCGGCGGGCAGCTCCGGCGGCGGCACCCACTCGCGGGCGACATCAAGGGCGCGGTTCACATAGTCGTTGCCGAGACTGACCGCGACCGAGACCTCATGGATGCGAACGGATGACGGCCCGAACGCCGTGCCAGCGTAGATCGCCTCGCGCACCTGAACGCCGAGGCGGCGCGCTTCGGCTAGATGGGTGTTGGCGGCGTTTGCGTTCCTTGCACGGCCGGCGATGACTGCCGCCCGCATATGGAGGGCGCCAAGAGCTGCCATGGTTGGCGGGTCGTGCGGCGGCGCCGCGGCGTCTACGGCGATCTCCAGTGCGCGCAGGCCCTGTTCGTGAGCGTCGGCGGCGAAGAAGGTCTCGGTGCGGACGTAGGCGACGGAGCTGGCCAGTATGGAATCGTCGACCGGTGCGGAGGCTCACCGCATCAGCTCGATGAGTCTCGCGCTCAAGTCGTAGGCGCCGAACTTGTAGGCGACGGCGTCGGCAGACCGGCATGCGGAGACGACGAGCGCGGCCACGTCAGGGTCGTGCTCGGGCGCGGCCCGGAACAGTTCTGCGAGCAGGCCTGGCAAATGCCTGGCGATCTGCACGTATTGGGAGGCGAGCCGCCATGTGACCGCTTCCGCGACTGCAGCGCGCAACTCGGGCAGAGGGCGCACAGGCCCGTCGTCAGGAAGGTCGTAGGCGGCGATGGCCGCCGAAAGAGCCGGGATCGCCGTCGCGATACGGGAGCTGGCTTGGGTGCGATCGGCCAGCAACAGCGAAGGGTTGATGCCCATCGCGGCGGCCAACGCTTCTACGATGCTGTCGCTCGCACCGCGAACGCCCCGCTCGACCTTCCTCAGCGTTCCCACATGGATGTTCGCCGCGTCGGCCAGCTGTCGCTGCGTGAAGCGGGCGACGCTCCGGTGGTAGGCGATGCGCCGGCCTATCCCGCCGTGGGGGGCTGAAGGCATGGAGGCTCCAGTGGGAGGATCTTCCCGCACTGTAGTGACCCGGTTACTGATCTGCCCAGAGATTCGAGCTACCCGGCGATGTCGGTGAGCTCAGTCAGGCTGGCGATGCGCCAGTCGGCGTTGGCAGAGATCGGGTCCTCTGCCCACAGGTGACCCCAGGGGCCGCGCCGTATGTGCGCGGCGCGCAGGCCTGCCGCTTTCGCTGGTGTGATGTCGTTGGCTGGGTGGTCGCCGACGTACACGATCCGCTCCGGTGAGGTCTCGGCGAACTCGATCAACCGGCTGAAGAACGCCGAGGACGGTTTTGCGACGCCCCACTCGCCGGAGGTGGCGATCGCATCCACTGGGAGGTCGAGCTCGCGTAGCAGCGTGGCGACGCGCAGCGTCTGATTTCCGGCGATCAGGACACGGTGCCCTGCCTCGCGCAGCGCGACGAGCGTCGGTCGGACATCGGAGTAGAGGTCGTCCTCTTGGATGTGCTCGCCCTGGCCTGCCGCCTCGCGGGCGGCGTACTCGGCGCCGAGGTCGATGCCGGGGCGCAGCAGGCGGATCGCGTCGGCATTGTCCCGGCCTTGGGCGACGACGGCCCCGACGAGGGCGGAGAGGGTGTGGCGGGGGATGTCGAGCCAGTCGGCCCACGAGGCCCAGTATCGGTCGTCGCGGACGATGGTCTCGCCGACATCGAAGGCGAAAGTCAGCATGGGGCGAGCCTACGGGGCGGCTCGCTGGTCCCCTGGCGCGGTTGGTGAGATACGCACGAGTCGATCCAACCGACAATGCGAACTGCATCAGCTTGATGCGGCGGATGGGCCGGCTAAGCGATGGCGGCAACAGGTGCAGGGAAGTCGCATTCGCTGATGCCGCGCCCACCGCCACTCCGCACAAGGCCGACCGGGACTCCGATCATTCGCCGCAGGGGCGGTGGAGCAGTTCAGCACATCGTGCTTTTGGGGGGCAGGGTCTGGTCGGTGAGGTAGCGGTTGATGTGGTCGCGGGCGCAGGGGTTGGAGCCGTAGAGGGTGTGGCCGGGGCCTTCGTGGCGGATGGTGGCGCTGCCGGGCACCTGGGAGACGACTCTGGTGACCGCGTCGGACTCGCCCCACGCGCCCGCGCCCAGCAGCGGCGGGAGGCCCTTCGGCAGGGGAGCGGGTGGGTTGGTGACCGGGGCCGGCCAGCCGAGGCAGGCGAGCATTCCGGTGGCCAGGGTGTTGGCGGCGCCCGCGTTGGGGGCGGCGCGGCGTAGGCGGGCTACGGTGGCGTTGAGGTCCGCGCGGGTGGTGGGGCGGGGCCAGTCGACGCACTCGGTGATGCCGGTGGACTGGTCGGGGTAGCGGTGACCGCGCTCGGGGACGAAGGCGGAGGCGTCGCCGCCGTGGGCCGCCCGGATCGCCTTGGCCAGCATGGGCCAGGCGGGCTTGCCCTGCTTGGCGGAGCTGACCGCGAAGGACTGCAGGTCGCGGCCGGTGTAGGCGACGCCGTCCTTGGCCTCGACGGGGGTGTGGTCGGCTCGGGCGATCAGGGAGCGCCACTTGCGTGGGACGTCGGGGCAGTCGCCGGCCTTGCACCAGGTGAAGAAGCGGGTCAGGGACTCCTCGTTGCTCTTGGCCATCTCCTCCAGTTCGCGGGTCCAGTCGGTGGAGCTGTGGCTCCAGGTGCCGTCGAGGACCATCGTGCGGACCTGGGCGGGGAACAGGCGGGCGTAGTCCTGGCCGTAGAAGCCGGCGTAGGAGGCGCCGTAGTAGTTGAGCTTGGCGCCGCCCAGGGCTTTGCGGATCGCCTCCATGTCGCGGGCTTGGTCGGCTGAGCTCATGTTGGCGAACAGCTCGGGGTCGCTCTGGCGGCAGTGCTCGGCGATGCCCCGGTTGGTGTCGGACAGACGGGCGAAGTCGGCGTCGTCCTCGGGGAACTCGGCGATCGGATAGCGCGACCAGAGGCAGGGCAGGCCGGTGCTGAGACCGCCGAACTGCTTGCCGTAGCCGCGGGTGTCCCAGGTGACGATGTCCATCCGCTCGCGCAGCTTGGCCCACCAGTCGGGGAAGCGCTGGGTCAGGCCGATGCCGGGGCCGCCCGGCCCGCCATAGGCCACCAGGGCCGCCCCCTGGGCAGTGCCGGTGGCCTTGAGGCGGCCCAGTTTGAGCGTGATCTTGCGGCCGTCAGGCTTACGCCAGTCGACCGGAACCTCAAGATCGGCGCACTGCATGCCGATCTTGTCGTCCGGGCAGGCGCTCCAGGTCAGGCCGTCGGCCTGCCGCACCTGGCCGAACGAGGCCTGACGCACCTGGTTGAGAGAGTCCTGCCGCACTCGATCGGCAGAGTGTTGCAAGACTTGGTCGGCGGAGTGCTGCCGGACTTGGTCGGCGGAGTGCTGCTGGGCTTGGTCGGTGGAGGGCAGTGTTTGGGGACCGCCCGAGCCGACGAGAGTCAGGGCGATCACGAGTGACTTCAGCATGCGGCGAGGATGCCGGAACCGGCACCCCGCCCACATCAACCCACGGTCTGGTCCCACAGCCGCCGAATCAGACCAGGGTCTGTCATCCCAGCACGTGCAGCGACCTCTTGAGGAACTCGACCTGGAGCAGCATCAGGTTCTCCGCCACGACCTCCTGCGGTGTCATGTGGGTGACGCCCGACAGCGGCAGCACGCTGTGCTGACGGCCCGCCGCGAGCAGCGCCGAGGACAGCCGCAGCGTGTGGGCGGCGACCACGTTGTCGTCGGCCAGCCCGTGGATGAGCAGCAGCGGCCGGTCCAGCTTGGCCGCGTCGCCGAACAGCGAGGAGTTGTCGTAGACGTCGGGCTGCTCGTCGGGGTGGCCCAGGTAGCGCTCGGTGTAGCACGTGTCGTACAGCCGCCAGTCGGTCACCGGAGCCCCCGCCACGGCCGCGTGGAACACCTCGGGCCGGCGCAGCACCGCCAGCGCCGCCAGGAAGCCGCCGAACGACCAGCCGCGGATCGCCACCTTCGTCAGGTCGAGATCGTCGGGATATTGCTCGGCCACCCCGTGCAGGGCGTCCACCTGGTCCTCCAGCGCGGGCGTGGCCAGGTCGCCGAGCACCGCCCGCTCGAAGTCGGGACCCCGGCCAGGGGTGCCGCGCCCGTCGGCCACGATCACGGCGAAGCCCTGCTCGGCGAACCACTGGCTCTCCAGATAGCCGCCGCGCCGGTTGAGTACGCGCTGCGCGTGCGGACCGCCGTACGGATCCATCAGGACCGGGAGGGGCCGGGAGCCGGGCTCGTGCCACGAGGGGAGCACCACGGCGGTGGACAGGTCGCGGCGGCCGGAACGGCCGAGCGAGACGCGCAGGTCGAGGCCGGGGCGCTCGGCGTAGGAGGGGATCGGGATCGCCATGCCGTCGCGGCGCACCACCGTGGTGGAGACGCCTTCGACGTCGAGGCTCTGCTCGCTCAGCACGCCCACGCCGCCGGCCATCCGCCCGGAGAACACGCCGGACCTGGTGGAGACCGGCAGCAGCGAGTGGCCGTCCCAGGTCCACAGCTGGATCTCGGTGGGGTCGCCGCTCGCGCTGAACAGCACGCTGTCGTGGTCGACGTCGAGCACGGCGCGCACCTGCAGCGTGGGCGGGGTGACGGCGCGGTCGCCGACGAACAGGCGGTGGCCGCCGCCGTCGGTGGCCACCCAGACCAGCGAGCCGTCGTCGAGGTGGGCGGGCACGCCGCCCACGATGTCCACCCAGGCCGGGTCGGTGTCCTCGCGCACCAACTCGGACCCCCCGGTCGCGGGATCCACGGTGAGCAGGCGCATCGTCTTCTGGTCGCGCGACAGCGTCACGATCGACAGCGCGTGGGCGTCCCAGGACGCGGCCGCGAGATATTCCTGTTCGTACGGCACCGCGACGCGGGACCCGTCCAGCCCCAGCACGAACAGCTCGGTGACGGCGTTGGGCGTGCCGGCCGCCGGATAGCGCTGGGCCACGGGCGGGCGGCCGGGGTTGGCCGGGTCGGCGATGTGCCAGGTCTGCACGGGGGTGTCGTCGGCCCGCTCGACCAGCAGCGCGTCGCTCGACGGCGACCACCAGTGGCCGCGCATCCGGTCCATCTCCTCGGCCGCGATGAACTCCGCCAGCCCGTAGGTGACCTCCGGGGACTCCGGCGCGGCCAGGGTCCGGTCCTCGCCGGAGGCCAGGTCGAGCACGTGCAGCGCGCCGCCGGTGACATAGGCGACACGTCGCCCGTCAGGGGAGATGCGCGGGTCGATGACCGCGCCGGCGGTCTCCAGCCGGCGCGTGCTCCCGTCGGGCAGCTCGGTGACGTGGAGGCCGCCGGACAGCGCGAAGGCCGCCCGGGTCACGGTGACGTCCGTCGAGTAGGCGACCACGCCGCCCGCCTGCTCACGGCTGCGCTCGCGCCGGGCGCGCTCCTCCGGCGGGAGGTCGCGGTCGTCGGCGTCGAGCGTGCGCGGGTCCACGACCAGCCGCTCGACGTGCGTCTCGGTGTCGAGCTCCCACAGGCAGGTGACCGGGTCGGTGCCGGAGCGGGTGCGCAGGAACAGCACCTTCCCGCCGTCGGGTGAGATCGTGAAGCCCCTGGGCACCCCGAGGGTGAAGCGGCGGGTCCGGGCGGACAGGCGCGGGAAGCTCTGACTCATGGGCCCAATCCTGCCAGCAACCAGGTGTTGGTTACGCTCGGGACCATGATTGACCGACGGCTGCTGCTCGTGCACGCCCACCCGGATGACGAGTCGATCGGCACCGGGGCGACCATGGCGCGCTACGTCACCGAAGGCGCCCACGTCACCCTCGTGACCTGCACGCTGGGCGAGGAGGGGGAGATCATCCCTCCGGAGCTCGCGCACCTGGCCGCCGACCGGGACGACACGCTCGGCCGGCACCGGATCGGGGAGCTGGCCGCGGCCTGCGCGGCGCTCGGGGTGGAGGACCACCGCCTGCTCGGCGGGCAGGGGCGCTGGCGCGACTCGGGGATGATGGGCGCCGCCTCCAACGACCGGCCCGAGGCGTTCTGGCAGGCCGACCTGGACGAGGCGGCCGGCGAGCTGGTCAAGGTGATCCGTGAGGTGCGGCCCCAGGTGCTGGTCACCTACGACGACAACGGCCACTACGGCCATCCCGACCACATCCAGGCGCACCGCGTCTCCTGGCGGGCGGCCGAGCTGGCCGCGGACGCGGGTTTCGGCGAGGGCGATCCGTGGCTGATCGCGAAGTTCTACTACACGGCCAGCGCCAGGTCCGTGATGCGCCGTACGAACGAGGCGCTCAGCGAGGCCGGCACCGGCTTCCTCGTCGAGAGCGTGGACGAGATGCCGTTCGGCAGCCCCGACGAGGTGATCACCACCGAGGTCGACGCGCGCCCGTGGATCGGCCACAAGGCGGCGGCCATGCGCGCGCACGCGACGCAGATCACCGTGCGGGAGCCGTGGTTCGCGCTGTCGAACGACATCGGCCAGGAGATCCTGGGCGTGGAGCACTTCGTCCTGGCCAGCGGGTCGCGCGGGCCGGCCGTGCCGGGGCCGCCGATGGAGGCGGGCGGGCTCGGTGAGCCGTACGACCGCGAGAACGATCTGTTCGCCGGCATCCACTAATCTCGTTCGACATGGAGCAACGCAGCCAGGCCGAGTCGGCCCTGGCAGGAGCCGCCTACGGCATGCTCTTCGTGCTGGGCGTCGTCATGGGCGTCGTGGGCGGGTTCACCCATGGCGGTGAGATGTGGCCGGTCGGCCCGGTCCCCGTCATGGCGATCATCTGGCTGCTCGCCCTGTTCGGCATCTGCCTGGGCGCGGGCAGGATGATGCGCTCGCGCCTCGGCGCGGGGGTGACCGCGGCGGGGTGGCTGCTGGTGTCGATGGCGTTCTCGTTCGAGCTGGGCGCTGGCGACCTGGTCATCTCAGGAACCACCGCCGGGTACGTCTACCTCTACGGAGGGATCTGTGCCCTGATCGCGGCCGTCGCGCTGTCGCCGTCGTCGGGGCGCTCGTGGTTGTTGCACGGGCACCCGGAGAGCGGCCAGTTATAGAAGCATAAAGTAACCTTTGTGCACCATGGATCTATAGAGCGGCACCTGGACCGGGAAACTTACCGTAAGGTCGTCGGCCGGTTCGCCACGGGCGTGGTGATCGTCACGACCCGTGTCGGCGACGTCGACCACGCCATGACGGTCAATTCGTTCACCTCCGTGTCGCTGGATCCCCTGCTCGTGCTCTTCTGCGCCGAGAAGGTGGCCCGTTTCCACGACGCCGTGCTGGAGTCGGGCGTGTGGGGGGTGTCGGTGCTGCCCGCCGCCATGCGGGACGCCTCGCAGTTCTTCGCGCACCGCGGGCGGCCGCTGAACGGGCAGCTCGCCCGCTGGCCGCACCATCGGGGCGGGTCGGGAGTGGCGCTCTTCGACGCCGCGCTGGCGACAGTGGAATGTGACACGCACGCGGTCTATCCGGGCGGGGACCATTCCATCATCGTGGGAGCCGTGACAGGTCTGGGCATGCCCGCCGAGGGGCCGCCGCTGATCTACCACGACGGTGCGTACAAGAACCTGTGAGGCGGCGAGCGTGAACAGGCGTCATCGGGTCCGGCGGGTGGTCAACTACGTCAATCTGGCCACCCCGCTCGGCTTGCTGCTCAGCGTGGTGGGCGGCGCCACCAGGCGGCCGGGGCCCGACGGGCTGGTGCTCGCCTGCGGTTACCGCTACCGCTTTCCCATCGCCGGCGCGTTCACGGTCGGCAACGTGGTGCTGACCAGGCGCGAGTCGCTCGACGATCGGCTGCTCGCGCACGAGGCCAGGCACGCGACCCAGTGGGCGTGCTGCGCGGGCCTGCCCATGCTGCCGCTCTACCTGCTGGCGATGCTGGCCTCGGTGCTGGTCTGCGGGGACCAGGCCTCGTACAATCCCTTCGAGCGGCTGGCGGACCTGGACGACGGCGGATACCCGCGCGCGCCCGTGCGATGGCGCAGACCCGCAGATGGCGCGGACACGTAGATCAAGCAGGCACGTAGATCAAGCAGACCCGCAGATCAAGCAGACCCGCAGATCGCGCAGACACGCAGGTGAGGGTCGCTCCGCGTGAGTGATCCACCGCGCGGGGCAGTGCATGTCCATGACGCAGCAGATCACTCAAGCTTCGCATCGGCCACAGAGTTACCGGGACCGGCTCACCGAATCCCTTCCGGAGTTCCGCGAGTTACTCAGCGTCATGTGGCACTCCACGTTCCCACCGGATCTGCGTGACGCCGGCCGCATCCCCGTCGCCGCCGGCTCCGCCCCGGTCCTCACGGGCGAGTCGGCGGTCGTCACGGGCGAGTCGGCGGTCACCTGGGTCGGCCATGCGACGTTCGTGCTGCGGATCGGCGGGCGCACGATCCTGACCGACCCCGTCTGGTCACGCCGGCTCCCCGGCGTGCGGTCCCGGCTGACCGCGCCGGGTGTCGCCTGGGAGGAGTTGCCGGAGATCGACGCGGTGGTGATCAGCCACAACCACTATGACCATCTGGACTGGCCGACCGTGCGCAGGCTGCCGAGGGACACGCCCGTCCTGGTGCCGGCGAACCTGGGGTCCTGGTTCACCCGGCGCGGCTTCACCGAGGTCATCGAATTGGACTGGTGGGAGTCCGCGGAGGTCGGCGGGGTGCGCTTCGACTTCGTGCCCGCCCATCATTGGAGCCGGCGCACGCTCTGGGACACCTGTAAGACCCTGTGGGGCGGCTGGGTGATCGACGGCTCGGTCTACTTCGCGGGTGACACCGGCTATGGCGAGCGGCTGGCCCAGATCGGTGAGCGGTACCCGGGACTGGATGTGGCACTGATGCCGATCGGCGCCTACCAGCCGCCGTGGGCCATGGAGCCGGCCCACGTCAATCCGGCTCAGGCGGTCCAGGGCTGCCTGGACGTGGGCGCGCGGCGGATGGCCACCATGCACTGGGGCACGTTCGTACTGTCGGGTGAGCCGCTGCTGGAGCCGCTGGAGTGGACGCGGTCGGAGTGGGCGGCGCGCGGTCTGCCGCGTGCGGACCTGTGGGATCTGGCGGTGGGGGAGACCCGCGCCTTCGCCGCCTGATATTTCCGGAAGTGATCTTACATTTCCAATTTGTTACGGCGTGAGGCATTGACGCGCCCCGCGCCGGGGGCTGATCATCTCAGCACGCGATGTCAACGTTGACATATGTCAACGTTGACACCCCTACCCCCCTGGTGAGAGGCGTAAATGCCCAATATTGCCGCCGCTCAGCAGAGAACCGCGTGACTCAGGAGAAAGCCCCATGCACAGGATCATGCGTCGCTTAGCGGCCCTGTTCGCGCTCGCCACCCTGGCCGCGCTGACCACCTCATCGCCCGGTCACGCGGGCGAGGTGGCCGACTATCCGGAGTTCCCCTACCAGCCCACCTCTTATGGCGAGCCGCAGCGCGGCCAGTTCCACTTCAGCTCGCAGGGCGGCTGGATGAACGACCCCAACGGCCTGCTCCACTACAAGGGCACCTATCACTTCTTCTACCAGCACAACCCGCACGGCCTGGAGTGGGACACCATGCACTGGGGCCATGCCACCAGCCCCGACCTGGTGCACTGGACGCAGAAGCCCATCGCCCTGGAGCCGGGAGTGCATCCCGGTGACCTCTTCTCCGGAGCGGGCGTCGTCGACCACGCCAACACCTCCGGGCTGCGCTCCGGCGACGAGGCCCCGTTCGTGGTCTTCTCCGGCACCAACGGCGTCACGGTCTTCTACAGCACCGACGCCGGCCGTACCTTCAAGTCCTACGACAACGGCCGCAAGGTCGTCACGATGCCGGGCACCAGCCGCGACCCCAAGGTGCTGTGGCACGCGGCCACCAAGCGGTGGGTGATGCTGGTCTGGTCCGACGAGGGCGGCAACGGGGTCAACTTCTACACCTCGCCGAACCTGCTCGACTGGACCTTCCAGAGCAGGTACAAGGCGGACTGGTTCTTCGAGTGCCCGGACCTGTTCGCGCTGCCGGTGGACGGCGACAAGCGCAGGATGAAGTGGGTGCTCACCGACGCGAGCGCCGAGTACGTCGTCGGCGAGTTCGACGGCAGGACGTTCACCACCGACTGGACGCGGCCGCAGCGGATGGACGCCGGCCGCACCACCGTCGGCGGCTCCTTCTACGCCGCGCAGGTCTTCAACGACATGCCCGACGGCCGGGTGGTGCAGATGGCCTGGATGGGGGAGAACCGGGGCGCCACCTGGACGGGCAACGCGAGCTTCCCCGCCGTGCTCGGCCTGCGCGGCACCGCCGAGGGCCCGCGCGTCACCCGCACGCCCGTCGAGGAGATCGAGAAGCTGCGCGACGGCGGCTTCTCGCTGCGCAACGAGTCGCTGCGGCCGGAGACGGCCGGGCGGCTGCTCCGCGACCAGTCCCTCGACACCTACGAGGTGGAGGCCGAGTTCGATCTCAAGGGCGCCGGCGCCACCCGGTTCGGGCTGAGGCTCGACGTGCGGCCGAACGGGGTCGCGGGCAAGGAGGTCCTGTACGACACCAAGGCGCGCACGCTGATGGGCGCCTCCCTGGAGCCGGTGCGCGACCGGGTCAAAATGCGGCTGCTTGTGGACCGGGCGCAGCTGGAGGTGTTCGGCAACGACGGGCGGCTCTCCGTCACCGAAGGCGTCACCTTCGACCCCCGGCCCGACAGCCGAGGCGTGCAGCTGTACACCGACGGCCGGGTCAAACTGGTCTCACTCAAGATCCATGAGCTGGACTCCACCTGGGGCCTGGGCGAGCCGACCCTGACCCACAACCTGCCGGGCCAGTGGCGGACGGCAGGCGGCTCGTGGACCGACGTCGCGGGCGGCAAGCAGGCCGTGGCGGGCGGGGACGCCTTCTATCTCAGCGATCACACCGGGGCCGACTTCACCTACGAAGGGGACGTGCGGCTGGTCTCGGGCGTGGCCGCCGCGCTGACCTTCCGGGCCGACCCCCTGGCGAGGCAGCACTACACCGTGAACATCGACAGCAAGGCGGGCGTGGTGAAGCTGTGGCGGCCGGGCCGTGACATCGCCACCTACAAGACGCAGGTCACCCTTGGCCAGACGTATCACCTCAAGGTGGTGGCCAAGGGGGACACCTTCAAGGTGTACCTCGGCGACGGCACGGCACCGGTCATCGAGGCGACCGACGGCGAGTTCGCCAGCGGCCACTTCGGGCTCAACGTCTACAACGGCACCGCGCAGTACCAGAACATCCGGCTGAGCTGACCGTGCGGGGCCCGGAGCCGACTCCGGGCCCCGCAAGATCAGGGCGTCAGGCGCAGGATGTGCGTGGCGGCCTTCTTGACCGAGTCCGTATTCGAGTACATCGGCAGCAGGTCGCCTCTGGCCCAGCGCGGCGCCTGGTCCCAGTAGTTGGCGTGGAAGGCGTGGCCGGAGGCGCCCGTCAGGTTGATCCACTGTGACTTGTCCAGGTCGGCCAGGTCCACGATCATCCGCATGGAGGGCACCGTGGTGATCGAGTAATCCTTCCGGACGTCCCAGCCGGTGGCGTTGACCGCGTCCTTGCCGCCCGGCACCGACAGCGGGCCCCGGTTGAACAGCGCCTCGATCGGCGCGATCCCCGACGTGCCGAGGGAGCCGTTGGTGAGGGTGAGCCGGTGCAGATCGCCCCACCGCCACGCCTTGACGTCCGTGCCCAGCAGGCCGGACACCTCCTGGTAGGCCGAGGCCATGGCCTGGCGCAGGACGTCGTCGCGGCCCTCGGTCCGCCCCTCGGTCGTGACGTCGTCCCAGAAGGGGTCGTCCGGGGTGTCGAGCAGCCGCCCGACCACCTCGTACCAGCGGTCGCCGCCGCTCGGCCAGGCGCGTTCGGGCAGGTCGTCGTGGAAGGTCAGCCGCAGCAGGTGCCGCCAGATCGCGTTGAAGTACGCCGCCGGAGCCGAGTCGATCCCCTGGGAGCCGTCCCAGCCGTCGAGCAGCCGCCTGGCCCCGGTGCTCGGGCCCGCCAGGTCCACCGCCATCAGCGCCGGGACCAGCTTGGCCGCGAAGCCGTTGTGGGTGTCCTGCTGGATCCGTGACATGGTGGCGGCGTCCACCTTGCCCTTGCCGATCTCCTCCCGCAGCCGGTCCAGGATGCGCTGGGAGCGGTAGCCGTACGCCCAGTCCTTCGTCAGCAGCGGCTCGTAGCGCCGGGGGTCGATGACGGCGTTGTTGGCGGTGACGAGGAAGCCCTCCGCCGGGTTGCGCACCGACGGGAGTTGGTCGTACGGGATGGGGGCGGTCTTCCAGTCGTACTCGCCCGTCCAGCCGGGGACGGGCACGGTGCCGTCCCCCTTGGTCCGTACGGGGATGCGGCCGGGAGCCTGATAGCCGATGGTGCCGGTGACGTCGGCGTAGACGAGGTTCTGGGCCGGCACCTCGAACAGGGCGGCGGCGGCCCGGAACTCGTGCCAGTCGCCGGCCTCGTTCAGCGCGAAGATCGCGTCGGCCGTCCTGCCGGGCATCAGCGCCGTCCAGGACAGGGCCACGGCGTTCGCCTCGCCGGTCTTGTCGAGACCCTCCTGGACGCCGCCTATCACGCCGTTGACCAGCGGCCCGTGCCGCGTGCCGCGCACGGTGAGCAGGACGGTCTTGCCGCCCGCCACCTTGATGTGCTCCTCCCGGGTCTCCAGCTTGACCTGTTCGCCCTGGTAGAGGTAGCTGTCGCCGTCCACCTGCTCCAGGAACAGGTCCGCCACGTCGGGGCCCAGGTTGGTGAACCCCCAGGCGATCTCGTCGGTGTGGCCGATGATCACGCCGGGGACGCCCGAGAAGGAGAAGCCGGTCACGTCGAACGCGCACGTCTCGGTCAGCTTCCGGCAGTGCAGCCCGACCTGGTACCACACGGACGGCATCGACGCGGACAGGTGCGGGTCGTTGGCCAGCAGCGGCCTGCCGCTGGCCGTGTGCTCGCCCGCCACCACCCACGAGTTGGAGCCGAGGCCGTCACGGTCCACGCCGCCCATGGTGCTGGGCACCGCGGCGAGCGTCGCGGCGGCCTGGGTGATCACGCGCGCGCCCGCGCGGGACTCGTCCTTCTTCTTGCGCCGGCTCGGCTCGGCTTCCTGGTCGAAGCGCTCCTGTGCGATCGCGCCCCGCGTGACGATCGGGTCGTGCTGGTCGTACGGATAGTCGGGGTAGAGCTGCGCCACCCGCTCGGCCGGCAACTCGGTGCGGGCCAGCGCGCGATCGATCTCGGTGCCGAGGTTGGAGCGCAGGTCCCAGGCCATGGCCTTGAGCCAGGACAGGGAGTCGAGCGCGGTCCAGGGCTCCGGTTTGTAGCCGCCGTTGGTCACCTGGAGCACGGAGTACTCGAAGCTGCGGTCGGAGGCGTTGGGGTTGGCCGCCAGCCAGGCGTTGACGCCCTTGGCGTAGGCGTCGAGGTAGCGCTTGGTGGCGTCGGTCAGGTCGGGTAACTCCTGCTCGGCGACCCGGCGCCAGCCCATCGTCCTGATGGCCTTGTCATTGTCGAGCGTGGTCCGGCCGAACAGCTCCGACAGCCGCCCGGCGGTCAGGTGCCGCCGGAAGTCCATTTCCCAGAACCGGTCCTGCGCGTGCACGAAGGCCTGGGCCATGAACAGGTCTTCGGAGGTGTCAGCGTAGATGTGCGGAATTCCCGCTTTATCACGATAAATCTCTACATTCCCGGATAAACCGGGGAGCCGCAGGCTGCCCTCCATCTGAGGGAACGACTGTCTGACCGTATAGGCGACCACCGCGGAGAGTATGAGCATCAGCGCCAGGAGGACAGTCAGAATCCGCAGGAACCAGCGCAATGGCCAAGGCATCCATGCATACGGCCGCATCCTCATGAATACCTCCAACTTCCCAGGCTGGCCCTAATTCTGACAGCCCTCGATCACTCCTCCTGCCGCCGTCACAGCCGGTCCGGGCCCCGGTACGGCACGGAATCTCGCAACCCCGTTGCAACCCAAGATCTGCCTATCGTGCGTACGGCGCGTATCCGTCCACACCCCCGCACCAGGACGGCGCCACCGGGCGGACGGCCCCTGCCATGCCGTCCGCCCACCCTCAACGAACGAAGATCGACCCACTATAAATGATCATGGACCGTACGCGGGTCAGATCCAGGTCTGCCCCTCCGGGGCGTCCGTGATCCGGACCCCGAGCGCGGTCAGCTCGGCGCGCAGGCGGTCGGCGGCGGGCCAGTCCTGGGCCTCCTGCGCGCGGGACCGCTGCTGAAGCAGCTCGGCCGCGCCGGGCGGAAGCGCCGCCGGCGCCTTGCCGATCTCGATGGACAGGTCGAGGCCGAAGATCTGGTCGAGATGCAGGAACGACTCGAACTTGGCGCCCGGCGCCACGGTCTCGTCGCCTTCGAGGTCGAGCAGGACGCGCAGCGCGGCCGGGGTGTCGAGGTCGTCGTCGAAGGCGGCCTCGACGCGCTCCACGTAGGAGGTGGCCATCGGGGCGCTCGGCGACTCCGACCACGCGGCGACGCGGGAGCGCCAGCGGCGCAAGGTCTGATCGGCGGCGCGCAGGACGTCCCAGGTGAGGTTCATCTGGTGGCGGTAGCGGTGCTCCAGCAGCGCCAGCCGCACGGCCAGCGGGTCGAGCCCGGCGTCGGCCACGTCGGAGAGCCGTACGAGGTTGCCGGTGGACTTGGCCATCTTGCGGCCGTCGAAGATCAGGTGCTCACCGTGCACCCAGTGCTCGACGACCTCGTGCCCGGCCGCCGCGTCGGACTCGGCGCGCTCGTTCTCGTGGTGCGGGAAGCGCAGGTCGGCGCCGCCGGTGTGCAGGTCGATGCGCTCGCCGAGGAAGGTCAGCGCCATGGCGGAGCACTCGACGTGCCAGCCGGGAAAGCCGCGCCCCCACGGGGTGTCCCAGGTCAGCTCGCCCTCGGCGGGCCGCCACAGCGCCCAGTCGGCGTGGAAGCGCTTGCGCGGATCGGCGGTCACGAGGCCGTGCGCGGGCTTCAGCGTGTCCAGCCGGTTGCCGGAGATCTCCCCGTAGCCGGGGAAGGACCGGGCGGCGAAGAAGACCGCGCCGTCCGGGGTGGTGTAGGCGTGCTCCCGCTCGATCAGCTTGGCGATGAGCCCGACCATCTCGCCGATCGTCTCGCTGGCCCGCGGGGTGTGCTCGGCCGGCCGCAGGTTGAGCGCCGCGCTGTCGGCCTTGAAGGCGGCCTCGTAGTCGCGGGCCAGCTCGGCGGTCGAGCGGCCCTCGGCCCGCGCCCCCAGGTGGACCTTGTCCTCGCCGCTCTCGGCGAGGTGGCCCACGTCGGTGATGTTCTGGCAGACGACCACCCGCACCCGCTGCCGCTCCAGGACTCTGCGGATCAGGTCGGACAGCAGATAGGAGCGCAGATTACCGACATGCGCGCGCCGGTGAACCGTGGGACCGCAGGTGTACATGCGCAGGGCGCGAGCGGGCTTGATGGACTCGACCTGCCTGGCGCGCGTGTCGTGAATCCGCAGCATATGACGAGACTATCCGGAGTCACCCGCCCAGGTAGCCGAGGATGTCCCGGTCGCCGCGTTCGCGCAGCCGGGCGAAGACCTCCTCGCGGGTGGCGCTCTCCGGCAGCCCGATGCGGGCGCCGATGAGCCGCAGCCCTTCCGCCTCCGACGTCACCGGGGCGGTGTAACCGATGAGGTAGAGCGCCCGGTTCAGCGGCGGCATGCCGGTGGGAGCGCCCGGAAGGAAGCGGGTCAGCAGCTCGCCGCCGTCCGACACGGTGAGGAAGACGTGGTCCCCCTCGCCGGCCTTGAAGTCGGCCAGCACGTTGCGGATGGAGCCCATCGTCGGCTGGTTGTGCCAGCTGATCACCACGTCGCCGGACGGCGTCGCGGCGGTGAGCTGCCCGCCGGGGGCCATCCCGAGGTAGGCGGCGAAGCCGGTCGGCAGCGGCGAGCCCGAGCCGCGCAGGTGCTCGGCGTTGACGTCCACCCGGTGCCACCAGCGCCCGTCGCGGCTGCGGAAACTGCGCCGGGTCTCCGGCACGTCCTTGCGCGGCTGGTACGGCTCGGCCTCGCCGGTGGGTGAGGTGCCCGCCACGCGGATCCACCCGCGCTGGGTCCGCTCGAACCCGGGCCCGCCGGAGTAGGCGCGCACCGAGCTCTCGCTGACGTCGTAGCGCGAGGTGAGGCTGGTCACGATGGTGCTGACCGAGGCCTCGCCGCCGGCCCGCTCGATCTCCCTGGCGATCATCTCCCTGATGCCCAGGTACTCGTCGCCGCCCCAGCGGGTCAGGCCGTACTTGTTGCGGTCGACGCGGCGGAAGCGATCGTCGGCGGTGAGCTGGTTGCGGATGCCGACCAGGCTGTAGTCCTCGCCGATCCGCTCCTGGATCTCCTCCGGCGCCATCGGCCGCTTGGCCACGGCCAGCACGGCCTCGGCCTTCTCGTTGATGCTGCGCGGCCACGGCACCACGTGCTGGTCCAGCACCCGGAGCTGGGGCACGGCCAGGATCCACCGCTCGGCCACGTCCTCGCGGACGCCGAGCTGGGCGACCATGCTCACGGCCTCGGCCAGCGGGCGCGGCCCGTCGGCGAACAGCTGGCGGGTCTTCTCCCGCAGCTCGTCGGCGCCGCCCGCGACCAGCCAGCCGTCGGCCTGCTCGTAGCCGGTCAGCAGGGTGCGCACGAACCTCCAGGCGGGGATGCCCAGCGCGCGCAGGTCGCCGCGGTGCCAGGGCACGGCCGCCGCGAGGTCGTCGGCGGGCACCGCGGAGCCGAGCCTGCCGCGCAGCCAGGTGACGTGCGCGACGAGCGCGACCGCCTCGGGGCCGCCCAGCCAGGCTTCGACGTGGTCGCGCAGGTCCCGCTCGATCTGCCTGATGCGCTCCCTGGTCACCGAGAAGCGCTGTGCCAGCTCGTCGAGCGTGACCCGGTTGACCGCGTACAGCCGGTCCCTGGCGATGGCCCGCTGCCGCTCGTCCATGGCGGCGAACACGGCGTCGATCACCTCGGGCAGCGGCCTGTCCGGCCGGGCCGGCACGGGGACGGCCGCGGCGGCCGGCTCCAGCAGCCGGTCGAGCACGCCGCCGAACAGCTTCTGCACCACGTCCTTGCCGAGCATCTCCGGCGTCCGCTCGGATTCGGCGGGGTCGGAGAAGCGCAGCAGCGGCAGGATGTCGCCCAGCAGCAGGTGTCCCCAGTGGGCCACGGCGAGGTCGGCCAGCCGCCCCGCCACGGTCTGCGTTCCGACGATGGCGCACACGCGGTCAAGCGGGATCGCCTGCCACCACGCCTCGGGCAGCTGCGGCTCGTCCGCGATCGGCGCTATCTGGCCAGGCGAGGTCCAACGCAGGGGTGGCGCGATGTCGCTCAGACTGAGGTTCATTGGGGTCCAACCGGCAATGGGTAGATATCCGCAGTTCAGACTATGTGATCAGAAGGACAAAAATGGGCTTCCTCTCCCTGAATGGGATATATAGAGCATCGAACGGGCCCGCGTACAGGCCACGAACAGCATGCTTCGCTCACGCTGCAGCGCCCGCGCGCGGGCGCCGGGGTCATCGGGAGGCTGCTCCGGCACGACCCCCTCGGACACCCCGATCAGCGCCACCCGGTCGAACTCCAGCCCCTTGAGATTCTGGAACGTCGACACCCGCACCGGCGCGTCGCCCAGCACCCGCCGGGCCTCGCGCACCAGCCGGTGGTCCCGCGCGGCCACGGCGATCCGATCCGCGGGCACGCCCTCCTCCAGCCAGCCGGCGACGGTGATCGCCAGCCCGGCCAGCTCCGCGTCGAGCGTCTCGTACGCCCGCACGACCGGCCGCTCCCCGCCGTGCGCGCCACGGAAGCCGAACATCGCCGACATGCCCTTGACCAGCCCGTCGGCCGGCCCGCCCCCGCGCACCCTGACCGCGAACGTGACCAGCTCCCGCGACAGCCGGTGCGAAAGCTTGAGCGTGTGCCCCACCGTCGGGATGCCCACCGAGCTGAGCGCCACATGCGTGTCGGTGACCCGCTGGTGCGGGTCACCGACGATGAACAGGTCGTCGTACGTGCGCGGCACCGCCGCCCGCAGCAGCCGCCACTGCGCCGGGCTGACGTCCTGCGCCTCGTCCACCACTATGTGACGGTACGGTTTGCGCCCCGGTTCCACGTCGTCGAGCAGGTCGCCCGTCGTCCTCGACAGCAGCATGAGCGCCTCGTCGACGATCTCGTCCATGCTCCGCGCGCCCGGCCCGACCAGCGCCGGCCGCCTGCCCTCCGACTGGGCCACGATCCGCATCGCCAAACGTTCGGGATTGTCCACCTCGACCCGCTTGCGCACCACGTCGTCGGGAATGAGCCGGTCCAGCCTGGACGACAGGTCCTCGGCCAGCCCCTGCGAGAACGTCACCAGCAGCACCGGCCCCCGGCCGCGCGCGGCCAGATGCGCGGCCCTGTGCAGCGCCACGAGCGTCTTACCGGTCCCCGCGCCGCCGATCACCAGCACGGGATGGTCGTACCGCGCGGCCTTGGCCAGCCGGTGCTGCGGCGGATGCAGGAACGTGCACCAGCCGGGCGCCGTCAGCACCTGCTCCAGCTCGACCTTGTCGGCGGTGAACACCGCCCGGTCCGGGCTGCGCAGCAGCGCCGCGTGCAGATCGTCGGGATCGACCGGCTCCCCGCCCTCCCCGGCGGCTCCCTCAGTGCCGCCGTCGACGGCCCGGCACGCGTCCAGCTCCCGCCACGCCTCCGCGAGGGTGCCACCCCTGGCCAGCACCGCGAGCGGCAGATGCTGCGTCGGTGGCAGCAGCGGCGCGAGCGCCTCCACGTCGGCCTCGGTGGTGATGAGCCGCACCAGCGGCAGCGCGCGCACGTCGATGCCGAGCGCCATCAGGTCGCTGTCGCAGATCGGCTCGAACAGCCGGGAGCCGCCCGCCGACCGGCGCAGCGCGGGCTCCACCCGCTCCAGCGCCTCGGCGTCCCACTCCTCGACCACGCCGATCACCGCGTTGATCCCGTACCGATGCCTGGTCGCGTACGCCCAGGCCTCCGGCTCGGGCAGTGCGGTGATCAGCCAGTAGACGTCCTTCTGGCGCACCACCACGCCGCGCAGGCCCTCGGCCAGCCGCAGCGTCGCCACCCGCGCGTCCCTGCCGCCCCTGACCCGCTCCGGGTGCGGGGCGCCGGCCACGTTCAGCAGGAACCGCCGCAGCGCGACCACGGCGTCCCTGCGCACCGGCGGGGCCAGTGCGCTGAGCTCCCTCGGGAACGCGGGGCCGATCGCGAGCCGCGGCACGGCTCTCAGTCCAGGAGGGCGAGCAGGTCGCGGTCCCCGCGCTCGCGGAGCCTGGTGAGCAGGTCAGGCAGGCCCACCGGGCCGGTCATGCCGATCCTCGTGGCGATCACCCTGGCGGCCTGGTCCCGGGTCCCGCCCGGCGCCGTGTAGCCGACCAGGCGCAGCGCCTTGGTGATGTGCTCGGCGCCCTGCGCGGCCACCGGCAGGTGCCTGGCCCGCAGCACGCCCTCGTCCGACAGCGTGAGGAACAGGTGGCCGCCCTCCTTGGCCCCGACGTCGGCGAGCAGCCGCTCGATCGTCTCCAGCACCGGTCTGCCGTGCCAGGTCATGGTCAGCTCGCCGGCGGCGCTCCTGACCGTCCTGCTCTCCCCGGGCGACAGCCCCAGGTAGGCGGCGAATCCGGTCGGCAGCGCGCACTCGCTCCCGGACAGCTGCTCGGCGGTCACGTCGATGCGCAGCCACCACCGCCCGTCCGGCTGGCGGAAGCACCGCCTGGTCTGCGAGACGTCCTTCAACGGCTGGTACGGCTTGCCGGCCTGCTCGCCCGAGGACCCGTTGCCGTCGCCCGGCACGGCCACGGCCGGCGCGAACGCCTGGAACTGGGACGGCACGGGATCCGGCGGCACGAACCCCGGCGGCAGCGAGGCCGCCTGGGGCATCGGCTGTCCGGGCATCGGGCCCAGCGGCAGCGGCGCGGCCGGGGCGAAGACGGATGGCGCCGCGCCCTCGTCCGACTCGAACGACTCCTGTGGCGGGACGTGCGGCCCCGGCGGCAGGGTCGCCAGCACGAACTGCCAGGCCGGCACCTCCAGCGCGCGGATCTCCTGGCCGTGCCAGGCCGCGGCGCTGATCAGCCGCTCCTTGGGCGCGGTCGTGCCGATCGTCTTGCGTAGCTCGTCCAGATGCGCCCGGTAGGGAGCGGCTTCGTCGCTGGCCAGCCAGTTGTCCAGCTTGGCCCACAGCCGCACCTCGGTGGCGGAGATCTCGGCGGGGGGTACGGCGAACAGCTTGGCGAGCTGGTCCACCGCGGACGGCTGGTCGGTGAAGACCCGGTTCTGCGCCACGGCCCAGCTCTTGTCGTCAAGCCCGGCGAACGCGGCCTCGATGAGCCCGGGCAACTCCTCCACCTCGCCGTCCGGCTCGGGATCCTGCCCGTCCTGAGATGCGGCGTCCTGAGATGCGGCGTCCTGAGATGCGGCGTCCGGCACCGGCGTCAGCGCGGCGGCTTCGGCACTGCCATCGGCATCCGACTCGGCGTCGGCACCCGACTCGGCGTCGGACTCGGATGCGGCATCGGCATCCGATTCGGCATCCGACTCGGACGCGGCATCGGACTCAGCGCCGGCTTCGTCGATCGGCTCGTCGCGGGCGTCGAGCTCGGCCGGACCGGCATTCTGCCCGGCCCCGAGCGCCGCCGGCTCCGCCTCCTCGGGGGCCTGCTCGGCGTGCTGCGCGGCCTGCGGCTCCTCCTCGGACTCCTCGTCCAGGGTGTCCTCGCCGCGCTCGTCAGGCGTCGCCTGAGCCTCTTGCGCGTGCGCCTCATGCGCGCGCGCGACGGCAGCTGCGGACTCGGAGAGCACCACCGCCGGCTCGGGGGCGACGGCCTCAGACCCGGCGGCCTCCGGCTCGGCGGCCTCAGACCCGGCGGCCTCCGGCTCGGCGGCCTCAGACCTGGCCGCCTTCGGCTCGGCGGCCTCAGACTTAGCCGCCTCAGGGTCGGCGGCCGTGGGCTCGGCGATCTCGTGGTCGGGGGTGGCCGCTGCGGGCTCGGCCGGCTTCGCCTCGGCGGCGACGGCCGCGGCTTCGGCCGGCGAGGCCTGCGCGACGGCCTTCTCGGGCGCGAGGGCCTTCTCGGGTGGGGCGGGCGGCTCGGGGTGGCGCGGCGCGGGGTGGGCGGTCGTGGGGGCGAGCCGTACCAGCGCCGCCGAGAACAGCGCGTTCAGCACCGGACGGGCGTGCACGAACGGCTGGTCGACCAGCTCCCGGCTGGTCAGCGCCAGCAGGCCGGCCCACGAGCCCGCGCGGTCGAGCGCGATGGCCACGTGCGGATCGTCCGCCTCGTCGGGATCCAGCAGATGCAACGCCGGCAGCACGTCGCCCACGGCGGCGGCGGGCCAGTGCTCGAGCGCGATCTCGGTGAGCAGCCCGCCGAGCGCCTCAGGCCCGATGGCCGCCAGCACGCGCGGCATGGGCAGGCTCCGCCACCAGCCGTCCGGCAGGTCGGGCTGCCCGGTGAGCAGCGTGATCGTGGACGCGTCGCTCCACCTCAACGGTGGTACGAGGTCGCTCAGGCAGAAGTTCATCCCGTTCCGTTCACCAGCCCCTCACGCCGCCGTTTCGTCGCGGGCTCTTCACCGTCGAGTAGCGATGCCATCATCTCGCGCCTACGAACAGACCATAGTCCGGCAAAACAGCCCTACGCATCATGCACTACGCATCAGCGTCGAACGGCAGCGAACCGCAGACGCACGTAGTCGGCCATCCAGCCCGTCTCCCTGCGCAGCGCCGGCGCGGCCAACTCGTTCACCCGCTGGAGCAGGGGCTCGACAAGATCCGGCGGCAGCCCTTCGAGAGCCGAGGCGGCGAACACCCGCACCCAGTCGGCGGCCCCTCCAGGGCACTCGTCGAGCGGGGTGGGCCGGTCGAAGTACTCCAGCAGCCGCACCAGGAAACCCTCCCGCTCCAGCAGGCGGGCGTAGTCGGCGGGCGTGGGGAAATACCAGGGCAGCTCGGGCTCGCGCAGGCCGTACTCCCGCCAGGCGGTGAGCATGGCGGTGGTCAGCTCGGCGCAGTTGCCCGCCCCGCCCATCTCCGCGACGAAGCGGCCGCCCGGCACGAGCGCCTCGCGCACGCTGCCGACGACCGCCGCGGGGTCGCGGCTCATCCAGTGCAGCGCCGCGTTGGAGAAAGCCGCGTCGTACGGCCGGGCCACGGTGAAGTCGTGCCCGTCGCCGACGATGAAGTTGATGCCGGGATACTGCGCCAGAGCCTTCTCGATCATCCCGGCGGAGCCGTCGATGCCGAGCACCTCCGCGCCACGGAAGGCGATCTGCGCGGTCAGCACGCCGGTGCCGCACCCGAGGTCGAGCACGCGTTCGCCGGGCTGCGGGTCGAGCAGGTCGACCAGCGGCGCGCCCTGCGTGGACACGTAGCCGAAGCTGCTGTCGTAGGCGCGACTGTTCCACCGCTCCAAGCTCGGTGTGTCATATCGCAAGACGGATCAGCTCTCATTCATCAGACATCGGGCCCCCGTGGCCGTGCTGTCGATTTCACTTTAGAGCCAGATTGTCTCTGCGACATATCAAGTCACTTCGGTATCACCCCACGTTTCGCGCCCACTCCTTCTTCAGGTAGGACTTACCCGCGTCGGTCTGCGGGATCGTCAGCAGCACGGGAGGCCCGGGGGCGACGGGCAGTTTGGCCGCCTGCTCGGTGTCGAGGGTGCCGCGCATGAGCATGGCCTCGGCGCGCGCCGGCCGGGCGTACCCCTTCTGGAGCAGGTTCTGGCCCTCGTCGGAGAAGAGGAACTCCTGCCAGAGCCGGGCGGCGGCCGGATGCGGCGCGGTCTTGCTGATCGCCTGTACGTGGTAGGAGCCGAGCGGCGCCTCGCGGGGGATCGTCACCTTCCAGGAGCCGGCGTCCTGGGCGCTGCGGGCGGCGTTGAGATGGTCCCAGCTGACGATCGTGTTGGCGTGGGCGGGATCGGTCAGCTGCCCCGCCTTCTTCAGCCTGCTGAACAGCTCCACCCCGCGTCGCGGCTGCGGGACCCCGCTGCGCAGGGAGGCGGCCATCACGCCCTTGAAGGCCGCCGCCGAGCGCAGCGGGTCGCCGTCCAGCGCGACCTTGTAGCCGGGCTTGGCGAGATCGGCGAAGGAGGCGGGCGCGGGCACGGCGCGGGGGTCGTACCCGATGGACATGTAGCCGCCGTAGGCGGCGTACCAGGCGCCGGCGGCGTCCTTGATGTGGTCCGGCAGGTCCTGCCAGCCCTGGACCTTGTACCGGGCGAACTTGCCCGCGCCGGACACCGCCACGTCCAGGGTCAGATCGAACACGTCCGGCTTGAGCTGAGCGGCGGCGTCGAGCGAGCGGCTGCTGCTCGCCTGGGGCTCCAGCTCCTTGACCTCGATGTCGTACGTGTCGGCGAAGGTGTCGATGATCTCGCCGTAGTTCACCCAGTCACGGGGCAGCGCGACCACGGTCAGCGCGCCCTCCTGCTTGGCGGCCTGGGCGAGCCGCTCCATGGTCCCGAACCCCTCCTTCATGGAGGCGGCCTTGACGTTGACGGGCTTACCGGGCTGGGCCGGCGTCGCGGGCGACGCGCCGCATCCGGCGCTGACGAGGATGGCAGTTACGGCTGCGCAGGTACGTACGGTCACACAACGAATACTTACCGCTACGGCCGCCCAGGTCGAGGAGGCGCGGCCGGAACCACCCGTCCGGCCACCAGCGACTCCTCGGAGATCTCCGCGACCGTGCCGTCCCGCCTGCGGATCCGCAGCACGCCGCCGTCCCACGATTCGAGCGTCCCGACGACGTCGCTGAAGCCTCCGGGCACCCGTCTGCGCGTGGTGATCCGGGCTCCCACGTCGGCGGCTGAGATAGTGATCACTAGGCGAGCGGCCACGAGTTTGCCACCCTCCGTTCCAGCCAGTTGGTGAGCACGGCAATACTAGGGCGTAGCAAACCGCGGTCAGAGTCATGCCATGGTGCGGAGAAGAAGGAGCTCGAGGTGACCTACGTCATCGCGCAGCCTTGCGTGGACGTCCTGGACAAGGCGTGCATCGAGGAGTGCCCCGTCGATTGCATCTACGAGGGCGAGCGCATGCTTTACATCCACCCCGACGAGTGCGTGGACTGCGGCGCGTGTGAGCCTGTGTGCCCGGTCGAGGCGATTTTCTACGAGGACGACCTTCCCGAGCAGTGGAAGGACTTCTACAAGGCCAACGTGGACTTCTTCGAGGACCTGGGTTCTCCCGGAGGTGCCTCGAAGGTCGGCAAGATCGAGAAGGACCACCCGGTCGTGGCGGTCCTGCCGCCGCAGGCCGCCGAGGCGTAGGCGGACGCCTCACGTCGCGGCTCACCCGCGGGCCACGCGCCCGCGGGTCGGCCTCTCACCCCCGGACGGGGGCAGCGCCACCGTGTCGTGCGGGTCGTTCGCCTGCGCGCACTACGACCCGCGGCGCGCCGACCGATGACCCTGGAGAACCATGAAGAAACTGCCTGACTTCCCCTGGGATCGGCTGGAGCCGTACAAGGAACGCGCCCGCGCCCACCCGGACGGGATCGTGGACCTGTCGGTCGGCACCCCCGTCGACCCGGTGCCCGAGCTCCTCCAGGACGCGCTGGTGGAGGCGGCCAACAGCCCCGGCTACCCGCTCACGCACGGCACCAAGGCGCTGCGCGAGGCGGCCGCCGGGTGGCTGCGCCGCAGGCAGGGCGTCATCGTCGAGCAGCAGGACGTGCTGCCGGTGATCGGCTCCAAGGAGTTCGTCGCCTGGCTGCCCAGCTATCTCGGCGCCAAGCGGGTGGTCTTCCCCGAGCTGGCCTATCCCACCTACGACGTGGGCGCCCGACTGGCCGGAGCCGCCGCCACGGCCGCCGACGGCCTGCTCGCGCTCGGCCCGCAGCACGTGGACCTGGTCTGGGTCAACTCACCCGGCAACCCCACCGGCAAGGTGCTGCCCGCCGAGCACCTGCGCAAGGTCGTCGCCTGGGCGCGCGAGCGCGGCGCGGTGGTCGCCTCCGACGAGTGCTACATCGAGCTCGGCTGGGAAGAGCGGCCCATCTCGATCCTGCACCCCGACGTCTGCGAGGGGTCGCACGACAACCTGCTGGCGCTGCACTCGCTGTCCAAGCGCTCCAACCTGGCCGGCTACCGCGCCGGGTTCGTGACCGGCGACCCCGTCCTGGTCAAGCGGCTGCTGGAGATCCGTAAGCACGCCGGCATGCTCATGCCAGGCCCGGTGCAGGCCGCGATGACGGCGGCGCTCGGCGACGACCGGCACGCCGACGAGCAGCGCGAGGTCTACGCCGCCCGCCGCGCCGCCCTGCGGCCCGTGCTCGAACGGGCCGGCTGGCGCATCGACCATTCGACCGCGGGCCTGTATCTCTGGGCGTCCGACGGCCGGAGCGCGTGGGACCAGGTGAGCCGGCTCGCCGAGCTCGGCATTCTGGTCGCCCCCGGTGAGTTCTACGGACCGGCAGGTGAGCGGCACATCCGGGTCGCGCTGACGGCCACCGACGAACGCGTCGGTGCGGCAGTGCGCCGCCTCCAGTAGTATCGCCCCTCAAGCGCTCTCCATCGGGGAGGTCGGAGGTCGCTTGCAGGACAAATAGATAACGGGCGTTAGCCCAGGCTAACCGCGAGTGGAGCGAGCCGAACGATGAGCATGACCTCCATGGTCGTTCTCGGGCTGAGCGTCGCCACCGTCCTCCTCCTCTTGGGGGCCTTCCTGGCCACCTTGCGACAGGACAGGAAGGGCCGCACACCCGAGCAGCCAATGCAGGTCGTTCCCGCCGAGCCCCCGTTGGCCGCGCCGGTCAGCATGCCGGGGCGGGCCGGTGCCGACTACGTCGACCCGCGCACCATCAAGGTGGGCGACAAGATCGGCGTGCACGGGTCGCCGGCCCGGGTGCTCGGCGCCAAGCACGTCTCCTGGCAGGGGCAGGACTGGGTCGAGTACCGGCTGCGCGACAGCGTCCGCCGGATCCAGTGGCTGTCGGTGGAGCTGCGCGGGGGCATGACCCCCGGCGAGCCGACCCACCTCGAGGTGCTGCTGTGGACCGACGTGCCCACCGAGGGCATGATCCCGGCGCGCAGCATGCTGATCATGGAGGGCGTCGAGTTCTTCCCGCTGGAGCGGGGCACCGCCGCGTTCCGGTCCGAGGGCAGCACCGGCGTGCCCGACAGGGGCCTGCTCGACTTCGCCGACTACCGCGCCGGCGACGGGCGGCTGCTGTCCTTCGAACGCATCCAGGGCGCCTCGTGGACTGCCAGTTACGCCCAGCCGCTGGCGCCCGGCTCGATCACCATCGTCAGCCGCGCCTCCTGACCCGTCAGGCCAGCTCGACCTTCCTGGCGCCCGCCTTGCCGCCCTGCTGCCACTCCGTCAGGCGCATGTCGTTGGACCACGTGGCGCCGCTGTAGGTGACCCGGCGCAGGTCGTACTTCTGCGCGTGGGCCACCGACCAGGCGGCGACCAGCCAGCCGCGCCGCGCGCTGGTGATGGACGTGCTGCCGAGCGCCCGGGTGAGCTGACGGCGGGCCTCGCCCGCCCGGGGGCGCGGCGTGGCGCTCTGCCCGGCCTCCGGCGGATACCAGCAGTGCAGGGCCTTGGGCACGCGCCCGGTGAACGCCTGCGCGAGGAGCTTGGCCTCCTCCTCGTGCGGCGCGTAGGCCTCACCGGCGGCCGAGCGCTGCACCGCCTGGGCGGCCTCGGCCAGCGGCATCTTGCGGTAGCCCTTGACCTTGACCAGCGCGGCGAAGAACCTGTTGGTGGCGTAGACGGGGTCCATGATCTGCTTCTTCTTCCCCCAGCCCTGGGACTCGCGCTGCTGGAAGATGCCGACCGAGTCGCGGTCGCCGTACTCGACGTTGTAGAGCTTCGACTCCTGCAGCGCCGTCGCGTAGGCGATCACCACGGCGCGCTCCGGCAGCTTGCGCCGGGCCGCGACCGCCGCGATGGTGGCCGAGACCTGCGCCTGCTCGATGTCCAGGTCCCGGTCGCCCAGGGGGGTGCGCACGGTGCAGTAGGCCTCGGGCACGACCATCGGGTCGGCGCGCTTGAGCAGTTGGTAGAGGCCGAAGGTGATCCCCACCGCGAGGACCACGACGACCACCGCGATGGTGATGACTCCTCGGGAGAAGCGCAGGTGCACGCTGAGAAACCTACCCGGCCAGATAGGCTCCGTGCCCATGAGGGACGTGAGCACCCTGTCACCGATACCCGAGGTGATAGACGCGCTGTGGGAGCGTCGGGCCGAGCTGTCACCGGCGGACGCCGAGGCGCGCGCCGCCGTCACCGGCGCCGTCGACCTGCTCGACCAGGGCCGGGCCCGGGTCGCCCGGCCGTCCGGCGACACGGTGGTCGTGGACGAGCGGGCCAAGCGGGCGATCCTGCTGAGCTTCAAGGTGCTCGGCATGTCCCGCTCCCAGGTGGGCGACTTCCACCACCACGACCGGCTGCCGCTCAAGAACACCCTGGACGGCGTACGGGTGGTGCCCGGCGCGATCGCGCGCTGGGGCTCCTACCTGGCGCCCGGCGTGGTGCTGATGCCGTCCTTCACCAACATCGGCGCGTACGTCGACAGCGGCACCATGGTCGACACCTGGGTCACGGTCGGCTCCTGCGCGCAGATCGGCAAGAACGTCCACCTGTCCGGCGGCGTGGGCATCGGCGGCGTGCTGGAGCCGCCGAACGCGGTTCCCGTGGTCGTCGAGGACGAGGCGCTGATCGGCAGCCGGGCCATGATCGTGGAGGGCGCCCGGGTGGGCCGCGGCGCGGTCGTCGGCGCCGGCACGATCCTGTCCGCGTCCATCCCGGTGATCGACGTGCTGACCGGCGCCGAGCTGAGCCGCGGCCGGATCCCCGACTGGTGCGTCGCGGTGGGCGGCACCCGTCAGAAGGAGTTCCCCGGCGGCACGTTCGGCCTGCCCTGCGTGCTGGTGCTCAAGCGCCTGGAGCCGGGGGAGCGGCACGACAAGGCAGCGCTCAACGAGGCGCTGCGCGAACACGGAGTGAACACCTGATGCTGGATCTCACGCAGGACGTGCGCGCGCTGACCGCGGCGATCGTCGACATCGAGTCGGTGAGCGGCGCCGAGCAGGCGCTGGCCGACCAGGTGGAGCGGGCGCTGACCGCGCTGCCCCACCTGAAGGTGGACAGATCGGGGCAGACCATCGTCGCCCGCACCGAGCTCGGCCGTGGTGAGCGGGTGCTGATCGCCGGGCACCTCGACACCGTCCCCGTCGCCGCCAACCTGCCCAGCCGCGTCGAGGGCGATCTCCTCTACGGTTGCGGCACCTCCGACATGAAGGCCGGGGTGGCCGTCGCACTCAAGCTGGCCGCCACCGTGCCCGTCCCCAACCGCGACGTCACGTACGTCTTCTACGACTGCGAGGAGATCGAGGCCGACCGCAACGGCCTCACCAGGCTGGCCCGCGACCACGCCGACTGGCTGACCGCCGACTTCGCGGTGCTGATGGAGCCCACCGACGGGGTGATCGAGGGCGGCTGCCAGGGGACCGTGCGCGCCGAGATCGTGGTGACCGGCAAGCGGGCGCACAGCGCCAGGTCCTGGTTCGGGGTCAACGCCATCCACGGCATCGAGCCGGTGCTGGCCAGGCTCAACGCCTACCAGGAGCGGCTGCCGGTCGTCGACGGGCTGGAATACCACGAGGGGCTCAACGCGGTCGGCGTGCGCGGCGGCGTCGCCGGCAACGTGATCCCGGACGAGTGCGTGGTCACGGTCAACTACCGCTTCGCCCCTGACCTGTCGATCGAGCAGGCCCAGGAGCATGTGCGGGAGGTCTTCGACAGCTACGAGGTCCGCTTCGTGGACGCGGCCTCCGGCGCGCGGCCGGGGCTCACCCATCCGGTGGCCGCCGCGTTCACCGCCGCCGTCGGCGGCACGCCCCGGGCCAAGCTGGGCTGGACGGACGTGGCCCGCTTCTCGGCGCTGGGCGTGCCGGCCGTCAACTACGGCCCCGGCGACCCCAACCTGGCGCACCAGCAGGGCGAATACGTGTCACTGGCGAAGATCGTGGACAGTGAGCGGGCGATGCTCGCCTGGCTCGCGTCGTGAGAGGACCCCGGACAGCATGAAAGTGGCTCTCCTCGCCGGCCATTTGGCGGGGAGAGCCACTTTCAGTCCCGAGCAGCACCCTCGCCGGTTAGACGCAGGCTCCGCGAAATTCGGTTCCAGGTTTCACGGGAAGTTTTCCAAGATTCTTTCGAGCGGCCTCCGGGAACGGTCCGAGCCGAGGTAGAGCTGGGTATCAGCAGGCCGGAGCGGCCGTGGGAAGTGTGTCGAAGGGTTGGTAACCGCTGTGCTTCGAATCAGTGTTCGTCAGTCTTCATCCGGTTTTCGCTAGCGCGATCGCGGTGTGTCACGTGGTGATCGGGGGGCATGGCGAAGCGCTGGAGGGGCCTGCGGCTTGGCGCAGCGCCTGCCCGGCGCTGCCTACCCCATCCCGCAATCATCACGATGCGCATGCAAAGCCTTACCTAGTGTGCGATCATGCTGGTAAAGTCATTCGCACAAGTTCTCGAATACGGGGGGATCGTCTTGCGGGTCGTGCAGGCCTACCGTTTCGCGCTGGACCCGACCGCGCGTCAGGTCGCCGTGCTGGCGTCGCATTGCGGGGCGGTGCGGGTGGCGTTCAACTGGGGCCTGGCGCAGGTGAAGGCGAATCTGGCGCAGCGGGAGGCCGAGCGCTCCTACGGCATCCCCGGCGACCGGCTCACCCCGGGCCTGTCGTGGTCGATGTACAGCTTGCGGAAAGGCTGGAATCAGGTCAAGGACGAGGTGGCGCCGTGGTGGGCGGGCAACTCCAAGGAGGCCTACGCGTGCGGGCTGGCCCGCCTGGCCGACGCCCTGGCGAACTGGCGCGACTCCAAGAGCGGTAAGCGTAAGGGCCCGAAGGTGGGCTTCCCTCGGTTCAAGACCAAACGCCGCGCGGCCCGGTCGGTGCGCTTCACCACCGGCACGATCCGGCTGGACGGCCACACCCACGTGATCTTGCCGGTGCTGGGCCGGATCAAAACCCACGAACCGGTCACCCAACTCACCCGCCTGCTTACCGAAGGCGCGCGGATCGCCTCGGCGACCGTCCGATGGCAGGAGGGCCGCTGGCACGTCAGCTTCACCGTGCACACCGAACGCGCTGTGGCCGCGCCTGCCCGGCCGGACGCGGTGATCGGGGTAGACCTCGGCATCAAGACCCTGGCGGTCTTCTCCGACGGACGCCCGCCGGTCCCCAACCCCCGCCACCTCAACGCCGCCGCGCGTAAACTACGCCGCCTGTCGCGGGCGGCCTCCCGCAAACACGGCCCCGACCGGCGCACCCGGCAACAACCCTCGAAGCGGTGGCTGCGGGCGAACGCCGCCCGCAACCGGGCGGAGCATCGGGTGGCGGCGCTGCGCCGCGACGGCATCCACCAGCTCACCACCAGCCTGGCCCGCACCTACGGCACCATCGTGGTCGAAGACCTCAACGTGGCCGGGATGATCCGCAACCGGCGACTGGCCCGCGCCCTCTCCGACGCCGGTTTCGGCGAGATCCGCCGCCAGCTCACCTACAAGACCACCTGGAACGGCGGCCGACTGCTGGTGGCCGGCCGTTGGTTCCCCTCCTCCAAGACCTGCTCATCCTGCGGGGCAGTGAAAGCCAAACTGCCGCTGCGGATGCGCACCTACCTCTGTGAGGGATGCGGGCTGAGCATGGATCGTGACGAGAACGCCGCGCGCAATCTCGCTTCTTTGGTGGAGCGTACGGTCGCCGGGAGTGGCCCGGAGACCATAAACGGACGTGGAGCCGACCGTAAGACCCCGCCTGGCGGGGCAGGTGGCCGTGAAACGTCAACCCCGCACCGGGCACCCGCTGCTCGGATCAGACGAGGACCTTCGCCCACCACGGGCGAATCACTGAGAACCCTTGAAACTCAATGAACGGCTAGCGTGACGGATATGAAAGCAACGCGCCGCGAAAGGCGACGAGGACAGGCCGTGCTGCGCGGCAAGATGGTGGACGAGGGCACGCACGACCAGCGTCTGCTGGCCCGGCAGGGACCGGCCGACTGGGTGCACATGGATCCGTGGCGGGTGATGCGCATCCAGTCGGAGTTCGTGGAGGGCTTCGGCCAGCTCGCCGAGTTGCCCCGGGCGGTCACCGTGTTCGGCTCCGCCAGGACCCCCGGCGATTCGCCCGACTACGCGATGGGCCGTGAGCTCGGCACCGCCCTGGCCCGCAGCGGCTACGCGGTGATCACCGGCGGCGGCCCCGGCGTCATGGAGGCGGCCAACCGCGGCGCCACCGAGGTCGAGGGCGGCGTCTCGGTCGGGCTCGGCATCGAGCTCCCCTTCGAGCAGCGCATGAACGACTACGTGGAGCTCGGCATCGAGTTCCGCTACTTCTTCGTACGCAAGACCATGTTCGTCAAATACTCCTGCGGTTTCATCGCCCTGCCCGGCGGCTTCGGCACCCTCGACGAGCTGTTCGAGGCGCTGACCCTGGTGCAGACCGGCAAGGTGACCTCCTTCCCCGTCGTGCTGATGGGCTCGGAGTTCTGGGGCGGGTTGCTGGAATGGATCAAGACGAGCCTGCTCGGCACCGGCAAGATCGCGCCTCAGGACCTCGACCTGATCACCGTCACCGACGACGTGGACGAGGCCGTGCGCGTCATCATGGAGGCCGACCGGGCCAGGTCCGTGGCGACCTGGGACGAGGAGCAGGCCGTCGAGGCCCAGGTGGCCGAGCCGCAATAGGCTGGCTCGTCGTGAACATCTGCGTCTATTGCTCCTCCAGTCAGCACATCGACGACAAATACCTCGCCCTGGCGGCCGAGGTCGGCGCCGAGCTCGCCCGGCGTGGCCACACCCTGGTGAGCGGCGGTGCCACCGTCTCCTGCATGGGCGCCGTCACCAGGGCCGCGCGGGCCGGCGGCGGCCACACGGTCGGGGTGATCCCCCAGGTGCTCGTCGACGTCGAGGTGGCCGACCGGGACTCCGGCGAGCTGATCGTCACGGCCGACATGCGCGAGCGCAAAGGCGTCATGGACGCTCGTTCCGACGCCTTCCTCGTGCTGCCCGGCGGCATCGGCACGCTGGAGGAGCTGTTCGAGATCTGGACGGCCAGGGTGCTCGGCATCCACGACCGCCCTCTGGTGATCCTCGACCCGTGGGGCCTCTACCAGCCGCTCAAAGACCTGGTGAGCGGCATGTACGACCAGGGGTTCACCCGGGCGAACGTGTTCGACGCCATCTCCTGGACCACCACCGTCGAGCAGGCCTTCGCCCACCTGGAGGCCCGTCCCCAGCCGGTGCGGCCCAGTGTCGAGGAGCTGGGGGAGGCCGCGGGCTGAAGAGTCCCGTCCGGCACCGGGCGGGGCAAGGGCGGGACTCGTGCCCTGCTGGTATGAGTACGATGCCAATGTGCTGGTCATACTCGCCATCGCCGCGCTCGCCATCCTGATCTGCGTGGTGCTGGTCTCCCTGGGCAAGGGCGGTGAGCTGACCGAGTTCCCGCCGGACGTGCCACCCCTCAACCTTCCTGAAGCCGGGCAGCTGACGGCCGTCGACCTCATGGCGCTCGAACTGCCGGTCAACGTCGTCGGCTATCACACGCAGTCGGTCGACGAGAGCCTGCGCCGAGCGGCCACCGCGATCAGCGCCCGCGACACCAGGATCGCGGTTCTGGAGCAGCGCGTCTCCGAGCTGCTGTCGAGGCGGCTGTACGCCCGCCAGGAGGTCTACGCGGCCCCTGGCGGCGGCCCCCGCACCGACCATGAGCCCGAGGCCCCCGCCGCGCCGAGAGACCTGCCCGAGGAGGGGGACTCGCCGACCGAGTCCGGCGAGCACCTGCCGCAGGCGGTGGACGGCAACGCCGATCACGCCCCCGCCACCTGGGGAGAGGTGGACTCGCCGGCCGCGTCCGGTGACCGCCTGCCGCGAGCGGTTGACGGTGACACCGATCACGCCCCCGCCACGTGGGGGGAGGTGGACTCGCCGCCCGAGTCCGGTGACCGCCTGCCGCAGGCGGTGGACGGCGACCCCGAGCAGGCCCCCGTCAGGTGGGGAGACCGGGCGCCGGCTACCGAGGAGGCCGCCGCGGACCAGGACAGCGACGCAAAGACAGCCGCACAGGGCGCCGAGACGACTGCACAGGGCGCAGAGATGACCGCACAGGGCACCGAGACGACCGCACAGGGCGCCGAGACGACCGCCGGGACGGACGCCGGGCGGGCGAGCGAGCCCGAGATCGAGCGGGAGGGCGAGCCGGCGCGCGTGGCGCACGGCAAGGGCTCGGACGAGCGCCCATGACCGAGATCATCCGATGCGCCTGGGCGGCCACGGCGGACACCCTCTACACCGCCTACCACGACGAGGAGTGGGGCCGGCCGGTCCGAGGGGACGACAAGGTCTTCGAGCGGGTGACGCTGGAGGCGTTCCAGTCGGGGCTGTCGTGGCTGACGATCCTGCGCAAGCGGGACAACTTCCGGGCCGCGTTCGACGGCTTCTCCATCCCTAAGGTGGCCGCCTACACCGAGCAGGACGTCGAGCGGCTGCTCGGCGACGCCGGCATCGTGCGCAACCGGGCCAAGGTGCGCGCGGCGATCGTCAACGCCAGAGCCGCCCTGGAGCTCCCCGCCGGCCTGTCGGACCTGGTCTGGCGCTACGCCGACCCGTCGCTGCCGGCGCCCAGGTCGATGGCCGACGTGCCGGCCGTCACCCCGGCCTCCAAGGCGCTGGCCAAGGACCTGAAGAAGAACGGCTTCACCTTCGTCGGCCCCACCACCGCCTACGCCCTGATGCAGGCCATCGGCCTGGTCAACGACCACATCGAGGGCTGCGTGGCCCGCGTCGCCCCGCAGCTCAGCGGCCGGTGAAGACGGGGCGCTCCTTGGCGAGGAAGGACGTGGTCGCGTCCAGGTGATCCCTGGTGGCGACGCACTCGTCCTGAAGGTCGGCCTCCAGGACCAGGGCCTCCGGCAACGCGTGCGTCGCCGCGTACGCCAGTGCCTGCTTGGTGGCGGCAAAGGCCCGCGTCGGCCCGTCGGCGAGCCGCCGGGCGAGCTCGGCGGCGGTCTTGAGCACCTCGTCGG
Organism: Nonomuraea glycinis; assembly: GCF_035920485.1. Lineage (GTDB taxonomy): Bacteria > Actinomycetota > Actinomycetes > Streptosporangiales > Streptosporangiaceae > Nonomuraea > Nonomuraea glycinis. The sequence goes on along the minus strand of NZ_CP109166.1, from coordinate 1,180,530 downwards.
CGGGCACCACCCGGGTGACCAGGCCGAGCTCCAGCGCGCGGGCCGCGTCGACGGGCTCGCCGAGCAGCATCAGCTCGCTCGCGCGGCCCAGGCCGACCAGGCGCTGCAATGTCCAGGAGGCGCCGGAGTCCGGGGCCAGCCCGATGCCCGCGAAGGCCAGCGCGAACTTGGCCTTCTCCGAGGCGACCCGCAGGTCACAGGCGAAGGCGAGTGAGGCGCCGGCGCCGGCGGCGACCCCGTTGATCGCGGCCACCACGGGCTTGTCCATGGTGGTGAGCAGCTCGACGATCGGGTTGTAGTGCGCGCGCACGGTGTCGGCCAGGCCGCGGCCCGCCTCCAGGTTGGCCGCGTGCTCGTGCAGGTCCTGGCCCGCGCAGAAGGCCCGGCCCGAGCCGGTGAGCAGGACGGCGCGCACCTGCTGGTCGCTCGCCGCCCGCCGCAGCGCCGCCAGCAGTGCGACCTTGACCTCGGCCGTCAGCGAGTTCATCGCCTCGGGGCGGTCGAGCGTGATGGTGGCGACGGCGTCGGTCATCTCGTAGCGGATCAATGCAGCTCCCTGTCGACGAACGCGGCGGCTGCGGGCAGCAGCCTGGCGGCCTCCTGCTCGAAGAAGGCCCGTGCCTTCTCGCCCGGCCAGCCGGCCGGTAGTAGCTCGGGCGGCAGACCAGGGTCGCGAAACAGGAAATTTCGCCATCCGTGCACGAGTCTGCTCCTGGTCGCGAACACCTGGTCGGCCGATGCCGTCTCCGGCAGGGCGCTGACCAGCGTGACAGCCTCGGCGTGCCAGCTCTCGTACGCCTCGCCGATGGCGGTCAGATCCCACGCCCGCGCGACCAGTTCGCGCGGGTCGCCGCCGAGCGTCGCGTCGAACCTGTCGGCGCGCACCCGCTCGCCGTCGAGCAGGGTGTCCAGCTCCCTGGCGGACCGGGGGCCGATCCAGGTCGTCTCCGACAGGGCGGCGTAACCGAGGAAGGTCAGCTCGGCCCTGATCCGCTCACGGCGCGGACGGTCCTTGACCGGACCGAAGACGATCACATGCCAGCGGCCGGGCCAGGTCAGTGTTCCGGCTCGGTAAATTCTTAACGCCGCCTCATCCAGCCGTCTGACGCACTTCGGGGTGAGCCCGTAACCCGCTCCCTGGGGAAGCCTCACGGACTGTAGCCATCCCTGCCGGACCATCCGGGAAACGGCCGTACGCACTGCCGGAGCGGCGATTTCCAGGGGGTTCATGAGCTTGACGAGTGCGGCCACGGACGCCTGCCCACCGCGCGAACGCAAGTGGTCCCCATAGAGGTCGAACAGAGCGGCGCGTGCATGCACAAAGTCCAGTTTGGACCCCTTCGCCACCTTGGACAACGCATTCTGGGAGGAGATCGTTACCCATGAGGGCTCTCGATGCGGGAGAATAGGACATCACAGAAGACGTGAATGCGCCGACCTCCCCCATGGAGGCCGGCAATCGCGGGCCGCGGGAGCCCAAGGCAGGAAGGGATGCACGCATGGCGGCGATGAAGCCGCGGACCGGCGATGGTCCGCTCGAGGTCACCAAGGAAGGGCGCGGCATTGTCATGCGAGTCCCCCTGGAGGGTGGCGGACGGCTCGTCGTGGAGATTTCCGCCGACGAAGCGAAGGCGCTCGGCGAGGCGTTGAAGAACGTCGTCGGCTGAGAGTTCCCTGAGACAACTTTCCGGCCCCACGACCCTGGCGACCATGGCGCCAGGGTCGATGACGTTGAGGAGTGACCGTGCCCATTGAGACCGCCGCGTTGGTGGTCGCCGACGTTCCCGCCGACGCTGACCTGCTCGCCGTGCCTTACTCCGCGGAGCTGAATCCCGCGCTCGCGGTGGACCTGCACGTGCCTGTCGCCGACCTGCTGGCTCATTACGAGGCCAAAGGCGAGGCGGGTGAGATCGTCGACGTCCCGGTGGCGCGGGCGGACGGTGTCGGCCGGGTGCTGCTCTACGGCGTGGGCGACGGCTCTCCCGCGGCCCTGCGCAGGGCCGCGGCGGCGCTCAGCCGCCGGGCGCGCGGCAAGGCGCGGCTGGCCGTGGTGGTGCCGGCCGGCGATGTCACCGCGTTCGCCGAGGCCGCCCTGCTCGCCACCTACTTTTTCAAGATCGGAGCGCCGGGCAAGAAGCCCGTGGGGGAGATCACCTTCGTCGGCGCCGACGAGCAAGGCGTACGACGCGGCCGGATCGTGGCGCAGGCGGTCGCGCTCGCCCGTGACCTGTCCAACATGCCCGGGTCGGTCAAGACCCCCGCCTGGCTCGCCGAACGCGCCACCGAGCAGGGCGTCACCGCGCGGGTGTGGGACGAGGAGCAGCTCAAGGCCGACGGGTTCGGCGGCATCGTCGCCGTCGGCATGGGCTCGGTCAACCCGCCCCGGCTCATCCAGCTCTCCTACACCCCCGCCGAGCCCGCCACCCGGCACGTCGTGCTCGTGGGCAAGGGCATCACCTTCGACTCCGGCGGCCTGTCGCTGAAGCCGACGGCGAACATGAAGACCCAGAAGACCGACATGGCCGGCGGCGCCGCGGTCATCGCCGTCCTCGGCGCGCTGGCCGAGCTCGGCGCTCCCGTCCGGGTCACCGGCCTCATCGCCGCGGCCGAGAACATGCCCTCCGGCACCGCCCAGCGTCCCACCGACGTGATCAAGCAGTACGGCGGCCGCACGGTCGAGGTGCTCAACACCGACGCCGAGGGGCGCCTGGTGCTGGCCGACGCGCTCTCCTACGCCGACGCCGAGCTCGACCCCGACGTGGTCGTCGACATCGCCACCCTCACCGGCGCGATCACCGTGGCCCTCGGGCGCGACGTCGGCGCGGTCTACGCCACCGACGACGACCTCGCCGAGCAGCTCGTAACCGCGGGCCGGTCGAGCGACGACAAGCTGTGGCGGATGCCGCTGATCGAGGACTACGCCGCCGGGCTGCGGTCCTCGGTCGCGGACCTGGCCAACGTCGAGATCGGCTCCACCTACGGGGGCGGCTCCATCACGGCGGCGCTGTTCCTGCGCGAGTTCGCGGGCAAGCGGCCCTGGGCACACCTGGACATCGCGGGCGTGGGGCGCAGCTCGGTGGACGAGGGCGTCCTGACCAAGGGCGCCACCGGCTTCGGCGTACGGCTGCTCCTGGAGTGGCTGACCAAGCCGTAACCGGGCGTACGGCCTGCTATTCGGCGATCTTGACGGCGGCGAGCAGGCCGTCGCCCAGCGGCATCAGCAGCGAGCGCAGGCGGTCGTCCGCCTGCACGAGCTTGCCCAGCTCGCGCAGCGACACCGTGTCGGGATCCCGCTGCGTGGGATCGGCCACCCGGTTGTGCCACAGCACGTTGTCGAAGGCCACGATGCCGCCCACCCGCAGCAGGCGTACGGACTCCGCCAGGTAGTCGGCGTACTCCTGCTTGGCGGCGTCGGCGAAGACCAGGTCGTAGCCGCCGTCGGAGAGCCTCGGCAGCACGTCGAGCGCCCGGCCCGCGATCAGCCGCACCCGCCCACCCGCGAAACCGGCCTCCGCGAACGCCTGACGGGCCAGCCGCTGGTGCTCCGGCTCCACGTCGACGCTCGTCAGCGTGCCGTCGGCGCGCATGCCGCGCAGCAGCCACAGGCCCGAGACGCCGCAGCCGGTGCCGATTTCGACGACCGACTTGGCGTTGAGCGCGGTGGCGAGGAAACAGAGCGCCGCTCCGCCACCGGGAAGGATGGGCGGAGCCCCCATTTCCAGCCCGCGCTGCCGCGCCGCGTGCAGGATCTCATCCTCATGATGGAACTGCTCCGCATAGGCCAGAGTGGCCTCTACCGGACTGGTCATCGGCCTCCTCCCCCCACTTTCGTGCGATTGGTCACCGATCGCAGCCTAGGGGAGACACGCCGGGACGGGAACTCAGGAGGGGCTCGAGGCGTTGCAGGTTTAAACGGGCTTTGCCGGTCTGGAAGGCAGCCAGTGCGCACGGAGGGACAAAACCAGGCACTATGGCGGTAGCGGTGGTCCCAGAGAGAGGAGTGCTGGTGGACGAAAGTGACCACCAGGCTGATACTCCGATGTCACATGAGCACGAGTCCGGCGCAGGGCACAGTGTGCCCGAGTCCGGCATGAGCCCAATCGCGCCCGAACCCGACTGGACCCCTCCGTCGTGGGACGAGGTGGTGCGGAACCATTCCGCACGCGTCTATCGCCTGGCTTACCGCCTGACGGGCAATGTTCACGATGCCGAGGACCTCACTCAGGAGGTCTTCGTCCGGGTCTTCCGATCGCTGTCGAGCTACACGCCCGGCACGTTCGAAGGCTGGCTGCACCGGATCACGACCAACCTGTTCCTCGACATGGCGCGGCGCAAGCAGCGCATCAGGTTCGAGGGGCTCGCCGACGACGCCGCCGAGCGGCTTCGCGGTCGTGAGCCGTCACCGGCGCAGGCATTCGACGACGCACACCTCGAGCCGGACATTCAGGCCGCGCTCGACGCGCTCACCCCCGAGTTCCGGGCGGCGATCGTGCTGTGCGACATCGAAGGCCTGTCGTACGAGGAGATCGCGGCCACGCTCAGCGTCAAGCTGGGGACGGTCCGGAGCCGCATTCATCGTGGCCGGGCGCAGTTGCGCGAGGCGCTCGAGCATCGGGCTCCCCGTAATTCTCAACTCCCCCCGACCTTCACCCGTGGGGAGGAAGTCTGATATGGCTCATCTTGGTGAACGTGTTTCCGCGCTGGTAGACGGCGAGCTCAGTCACGCCGAGCGCGAGCGTGCTCTTGCCCATCTGACGTTCTGCGCCGACTGCAGGCGGGAGGTGGACTCGACGCGGGCGCTGAAGTCGCGCCTGCGCTCGCTCGATCACCCGCCGATGCCGGCCGATCTCACGATGTCGCTCCTGCGGATGTCCGAGCCCGGTGGGCCGCTGCCGCCCCGGGAGCGGCCTTTCCCTACCCGGACGTTCGGCGGCGTGCCGATCCCTGGGCCGCACAGCATCGCCCCTTTGGACAACCGCCCGGGAAGGGGCGCCCATGGTGGCGCATCTTCGGGTCCGGGCCGGGGCGGTAGGAGGCGCCGCACCACTTATGTGGCGGTCAGCGTGGTGTCCGCGGCCGTCGCGCTCGGCACGTTCTTCGCCGTGTCCGGTGCGGCGCAGCAGGGCACGCCCCCGGCGGTCGAGCTGGTCAAGAGGGTGCAGCAGCCGCCCTCGGTGACGCCGGCGGCGCCGCCGTCCACTGCCACGCCCTGAAAGCCCGGCCCTGCTGGGATACTCGTGATGGCGTAGTCCGTGGCGTGGGGGGCATACGATCTGGGATCGGGATTTGTCAGGGCATTTGCTGACAACTGCTAACGACTCTCGTATGCCGATCGCACCATGATTGCGGTGTCCGAGCAAGGAGTGGTGAGAACTAGATGACCGACGAGACGCGCCCCACCGAAGGACGCACGCCGTCGGACAGCTCCGGGCCACAGGGACGCCCGGAGTTCCTGCCGGTGGGTGGGCAGCCGGAGCCGTCCGGCGGGCCCTCCGGTAACCCGTGGGGCGACCCCTCGGGCAGCGGCACCCCCTCCCACGACAATGCGTTCGGCGCCCCCCGTGCCGACACTCGCGCCTACGAGGCCCCCACCTTCGGCGAGGGCCCGTCCTTCGAACGGCCCGGCGGTGACGGCCCTGCGTTCCACCCGCCCGGTGGTCACGGCCCGTATCTCAGGCCCGGCGGCGAGGGATCCGCTTTCCAGTCGCCCGGTGGTGACGGCCTGTATCTCAGGCCCGGTGATGAGGGATCTGCTTTCCAGTCGCCCGGTGGTGAAGGCCCCTCTTTCCGGCCCAGCGGTGAACGGTCCCCGTTCCAGCGGCCCAGCGGGGATGACTCGGCCTTCCGACGGCCCAGCGGTGACGATTCGGCCTTTCAGCGGCCCGGTGGTGACGGGTCCGGCTTCAGCGGGTCCGGTCCGTCCTCCGGTGCCGCCGGTGACGGCCCGGTCTTCGGCAGTCCCAGCGGCGAGGGCCCCGGATACGGCAATCCGAGCGGCGAGACCCAGGGTTTCGGCGGCTCGCGAGGTGACGGTCCTGTGTTCGGCAATCCGAGCGGCGAGACTCAGGGTTTCGGCAGCCCGCGGGGTGACGGTCCTGTGTTCGGCAATCCAGGGGGGCCGAACTTCGGCACCGCGGAGTGGCCGTTCTTCGGCAATCAGGGGCGTGCCGGCGGCGCGCCGCCGCCACCGCCGAACGCCCTGGGCATGGGGCCCACCTGGGGACCGCCGCCCCCTGGCTCGCCCGCCGGCGCGACGTCCGCGGGCAGACGCGGTCCCAGCACGGCGTTCCTGGTCGTGCTCGCCACGGTGATCGCGCTCATGGCCTCCCTGCTCGGCAGTGCGGGGACGTACCTGCTCACCAGGCCGAGCGCTGGCACCGACCCCAGCTACAGCCTGCCCCAGGCGCCGACCGGCGCCACCGATCGGGCGCCCGACTCCGTGGCCGGCGTGGCCTCCCGGGTGCTGCCCAGCGTGGTCTCGCTCGAAGTCGGCAACGGCGGCAACACCGAGGCGGCGAGCGGCTCGGGCTTCCTGATCAAGGACGGGTACGTGGTGACCAACAACCACGTGGTCGCCCTGGCCGCCAAGGGCGGCGAGATCAAGATCGTGTTCAACAACCGCAAGACCACGACCGCCCGCATCGTCGGCCGTGACCCCGGCTCCGACCTGGCCGTGGTCAAGCCCGAAGAGACGTTCGGGACTCCGGAGGCCAGGCTCGGCAACTCCGACCAGGTCGTCGTGGGCGACCCGGTGATCGCGATCGGCTCACCGCTGGGTCTGACGGGCACGGTCACCACCGGCATCGTCAGCTCGCTCAACCGCCCGGTCATCGCGGGGGACGAGACCGGCGCCAGCGGCGAGGAGCCCGCCTACATCAGCGCCATCCAGACCGACGCGGCCATCAACCCCGGCAACTCGGGCGGCCCGCTGGTCAACGGCAACGGCGAGGTCATCGGCGTCAACTCCGCCATCGCTACCCTGAGCCGCTCGCTGACCAGCCAGAGCGGCAGCATCGGCCTCGGCTTCGCCATCCCGGTCAACCAGGCCCGCCGCGTGGCGCAGGAGCTGGTCACCACGGGCAAGGCCAAGCGGCCCAAGATCGGCATCGTGCTGGACAGGGAATACCGCGGCGAAGGCGTCCGCATCGCCACCGGCAACCTGGGCGGCCGCCCGGCGGTGGACAAGGGCGGCCCCGCGCACCAGGCGGGCCTCAAGGCCGGCGACGTGATCGTGGAGGTCGACAACGTACGCCTCCAGGACGGCAACGAACTGATCGCGCTGATCCGCAGCAAGGCGCCCGGCGCCAAACTCACCATCAAGTATGAGCGCGACAACGAGGAGCACACGGCGACCCTGACCGTGAGCGCCGACGAGGAGCCCGCTCCCACTCCCTCCTGATGACCGCTTGGGGGCAATTGGTACCGCTTGGGGAGGTCGGCTCACCCCGGACAGCCCTTACCCTGGGGATAGGCCGAGGCCGATTCCTCGGGGCGGTGGACTGCTAGGAGCTCAGGTGTTCGGACTTGGCTGGATGGAAATCGGCGCGCTGATCATCATCGCGTTGCTGGTCTTCGGTCCGAGTAAGCTGCCGGAAGTGGCTTCCCAGGCCGGCAGGACGCTGCGCAACCTGCGCCGGATGGCCAACACGGCGCGCGACGACCTGCGCGCGGGCCTGGGGCCGGAGTTCTCCAACTTCGACCCGGCCGACCTCAACCCGCGCAACTTCGTACGCAAGCATCTCCTGGACGACGTCGAGGGAGAGTGGAACGACAAGCCCGAGCCGGACACCTCGCCCGCCTATGCGGGCGCCCCCGGCGGCGAGCTCGGCTTCGGTGAGATCCCCCCGTACGACGCCGAAGCCACCTGACTCCCGAACGTGAGAAGGCCCTCCTGGACGACGGTCCAGGAGGGCCTTCTCACGTTGCGAAGGGCAGGAGGTCAGGCGCGGTTGGGTGCGAGGCCCAGTTGGAGGCCCTTGAGGCTGGAGGAGCGCTTGCTCAGCCGGTCGGCGATCTGCCGCAGCTCCGCGGCGGCGGGTGAGTCGGGGTCGGTCAGGACCAGGGGCTTGCCTTCGTCGCCGCCCTCGCGCAGGCGCAGGTCGATGGGGACCTGGCCGAGGAGGGGGACGCGGGTGCCGAGGGTGCGGGTGAGCGCGTCGGCGACCGTCTGGCCACCGCCCTCGCCGAAGACGTTGATGCGGTCGTCGCAGTGGGGGCAGGGCAGCCAGGCCATGTTCTCGATGACGCCGGCGATCTGCTGGTGGGTCTGCGCGGCGATGGAGCCGGCCCGCTCGGCCACCTCGGCGGCGGCCATCTGCGGGGTGGTGACGACCAGGATCTCGGCCGACGGCAGCCGCTGGGCCACCGAGATGGCGATGTCGCCGGTGCCGGGCGGCAGGTCGAGCAGCAGGACGTCGAGATCGCCCCAGTAGACGTCGGCGAGGAACTGGTGCAGGGCCCGGTCGAGCATCGGACCGCGCCAGACCACGGCGCTGTTGCCCGGGGGCTTGAACATGCCGACCGAGATGACCTTGATGTCATGCGCCACCGGCGGCATGATCATGTCTTCGACCTTGGTGGGCCGTTCGGCGGCGCCGAGCATGCGCGGGATGCTGTGGCCGTAGATGTCGGCGTCGACGATGCCGACCTTGAGCCCGCTCGCGGCCATGGAGGCGGCCAGGTTGACGGTGACGGAGGACTTGCCGACGCCGCCCTTGCCGCTGGCCACCGCGAAGACGCGGGTCAGCGAGCCCGGCTGGTTGAAGGGGATCTCCTTCTCCGGCCCCCGGTCGCCGCGCAGCGTGGTCTGCAGTTTCTTGCGCTGCTCGGTGCTCATGACGTCGAGCTCGATCTCGACGGCGCTGACGCCGTCGAGCTTGGCCACCGCGGCGTTGACGTCGCGGCGGATGGTGTCCTTCATCGGACATCCGGACACCGTGAGGTAGATGCCGACGCCGACCTTGCCGTCCGCGGCGATGTCGATGCCTTTGACCATGCCGAGATCGGTGATCGGGCGACGGATCTCGGGGTCGATGACGGTGGCGAGGGCGGCCGTCACCTGTTCCTGGGTTGGTGCCATCGAAGTCTCGGCACGCCCATGACTGAGGGGTGCCGTCCCTCCTTTGCCGGTATATGTAGGATAAGCGCTGGACGCCAGTTGAGGATGCCCCTCAATGGTATGAACCTCGGTAGCGGCCTCGGTAATCCACCTGGGTGGGCTGAGCTTCTGAGTGTCCGTGCAACGCTCTAAGGTTACTCGCTGGTCCTTTCGCTCACCGCCCCTCCCTGACCTCCTCGCCCAGCCGCTGGAGCTCCGAGCGGAGATAGTCGCGGGTGGTGACCTCGCTCAGGGCCAATCGGAGCCCGGCGATCTCGCGGGTCAGATACTCCAGGTCGGCCCGGTTACGCTCGGCCGCCCGCCGGTCGTGCTCGTACTGCACGCGGTCCCTGTCGTCCTGCCGGTTCTGCGCGAGCAGGATGAGCGGCGCGGCGTAGGAGGCCTGCAGCGACAGCATGAGCGTGAGGAAGATGAACGGGTACGGGTCGAACTGGAGATCGGCCGGGGCCGTGGCGTTCCAGCTGATCCAGACCGCCACGAAGACGGTCATGTAGACGAGGAAGCGGGCTGTGCCGAGGAACCGGGCGATCCGCTCCGACAGCCGGCCGAACGCCTCCGGATCGTAGTGCGGCCGCCGTGCGCGGCGCAGGTCCCGTGGCTGGTCCAGGCGGTCTGTCGTCATGAAGGGGACCTCTCTCGCCAGTCCTCGGGGAGAAGGTGGTCCAGGACGTCGTCGACTGTCACGGCGCCGACGAACCTGTTGAGCTCGTCCACGACGGGCGCCGCGACCAGGTTGTAGCTCGCCAGGTAGAAGGCGACCTCCCGGAGCGTGAACTCCGGCCTGATCGGGTCGATCGACGGGTCGAGGACGCCGCCCAGCAGCGTGGACGGCGGGTCGCGCAGCAGCCGCTGGAAGTGCGTCACGCCGAGGTAGGCGCCCGTGGGCGTCTCGTTGGGCGGCCTGGTGACGAACACCTGGGCGGCGACGGCGGGCAGCAGGTCCTGCTGGCGGATGTGCGCGAGCGCCTCGGCCACCGTGCTGCTCGGCGGGAGGATCACCGGCTCGGTGGTCATCATGCCGCCCGCGGTGTCGGAGGGGTAGGTGAGCAGCCGCCGCACCGGGGCGGCCTCCCGCGGCTCCATGAGCGCGAGCAGTTCGGCCGCCTTCTCCTCGGACAGGTCGTGCAGCACGTCGGCGGCGTCGTCGGGGCCCATCTCCTCCAGCACGTCGGCGGCCCGTTCCGGCTCCAGCATGCCGAGGATGGTGATCTGGTCGCCGGGCGGCAGCTCTTCGAGGATCTCGGCGAGTCGTTCGTCGTCGAGGGCGCGGGCGATCTCGATGCGTCGCTTGCCTGGCAGGTCGTGCAGGGCGCCGGCGATGTCGGCGGCGCGCATGGAGTCGAAGGAGGCGATCAGCCCGGCGGCTCCCTGGTCCTCCTGCAGGATGTCGAACCCCGACACCTCGCTCCACTCGACGATCGCGGGATCGCGCCTGCGCTTGTCGCGGTAGACGGCGACCTTGGTGATCTCCCAGGTGGACGGGCTGGTCTCGGCCATCGCCACGTCGAAGACGGTCACCGGCCGGCCGTATACGCTGACGGTCAGGTCCAGCATCTCGCCGATCACCAGCGTCTCGGTGGCGCGCTGCTCGAACCTGCGGACGTTGATCCGTCCGGTGAAGACCACCGCGCCGGCCTCGATGCCGCGCACGCGGGTGATGGGCAGGAACACCCTGCGGCGTGGTTGCACCTCGACCACCATGCCGTGGACGCTCGGCGGCCGGTTGCCGCGCAGTCCGGTCACGACGTCCCGGATGCGGCCGATCTTGTCGCCGGCGGGGTCGAAGACCGGCGTGCCTGCCAGGCGGGCCACGAAGATCTGCACGTCAACCAGGCTAACAGTGCCATGGCATTGCGCCTGGGACCCCGAGCGTGTCAGTATCAAACGTTCGATACGCTAATTACTCTCTGGCGGTGTGTCATGCGGTATACGGGGCTCGCGATCGCGTTCGTGTCCTCGATCTGTTTCGCCTTCTCCGGCCCCATGGCGAAATATCTCATCGCCGCCGGAATGGTGCCGCTGGAGGCCGTCTGGGTGCGGATGGCGGGCGCGGGGGTGCTGATGATCGCCGTGCTGGCGGTGCTGAAGCCGTCGGCGTTGCGGATCCCGCGCTCCCGGCTGCCGTTCTTCGCGATGTACGCGATCATCGCCGTGGCCGGGGTGCAGTCACTCTACTTCGCGGCGATCACCCGGCTGCCGGTGGGCGTCGCGCTGCTGCTGGAGTTCATGGCACCGGTGATGGTGGTGGTCTGGGTGCGGTTCGTACGGAAGATACGGCTCGCCCGGGCCGCCTATGTGGGCGCGGTGACCGCGGTGGTCGGGCTGGCCATCGTGGTCGAGGCCTGGTCGGGGCTGCGGCTGGACGCGCTGGGCCTGCTCCTGGGGCTGCTGGCCGGCGCGTGCTGCGCCGGATATTTCCTGATGAGCGATAGCTTCGGGGCGGATGTGGACCCGCTGGGCCTGATCGCCTGGGGGATGACCGGCGCGGCCGTGGTGCTCGCGCCGTTCGCCCAGCCGTGGAACATCCCGTGGCGCGTCTTCACCGTGACCGCCACCCCCGACGGCGCCGTCACCCTGCCGGTGCTGGGCGCGTTCCTGTGGATGGTGCTCGTCGCCACGATGATCGCCTACATCCTCGGCGTGAACGCGGTGCGCAGACTGTCGGCGGCGGTCGGGGCCACGGTGGCCTCGCTGGAGGTCATCGCCGGCGCCGTGGTGGCGTGGGTGCTGGTGGGCGAGGCGCTCGGCCCGTTCCAGATCTTCGGCGGCCTCATCGTCCTGTCGGGCGCGCTGCTCGCCCAGACCGCCACCTTCACGCGTCAGCCGGAGGCGACGGCGGCGCTCGCGGAGCCGGTGCGGACCGGCTGAGGCGTGAGGCGCACCACCGTGGAGCTCTCGGCCCAGCGCTCGGTGAGGTGCTCGCTGTCGCGGGCGTTGAGCCGCTCCTTGGCGAGCGCGGCGATGGCGTCGGGCTCGGCCGCCTGATCGACGACCGTGACGGCGGCCTCGAAGTCCACCAGCCTGGCGCCGTTGTCCTTGCTGCGCAGCGTGACGCGGACGGAGCTCAGGGCGCCGAGGCCGGGCAGGTCCTGCTCCTGCCCGCCCGTCACCACGTAGAGGGCGCCGTCGTGCCAGGCGTGCCAGGCCAGGCGGGGACGGTCCAGGTCGAGCCAGCAGATGCCGGACTTCTTGGCACCTTCCTGGATGGCGGCGCTCAGATCGCTCACAGCACGACTCTAACCCGGCGAGAAGGCGGGGGCCCGCTGCTGAGCCGGGCACGCAGCCGCTAGCGTGTGTGCGCATGCGCTCACGTCGGTCCGTTCTCGCAGTCCCCGGCAGCAGCCCCCGCTTCCTCGAGAAGGCGCAGGGCCTGCCCGTCGACGAGGTGTTCCTCGACCTGGAGGACGCCGTCGCGCCGCTGGCCAAGCCGGAGGCGCGGCGCAACATCGTGGCCGCCCTGCGCGAGGGCGACTGGACGGGCAAGACGCGGGTCGTGCGGGTCAACGACCTGACGACGCAGTGGACGTACCGCGATGTGATCGAGATCGTGGAGGGCGCGGGGGACCGGCTCGACTGCTTGATGCTGCCCAAGGTGCAGGACCCGACCGAGGTCGTCTGGCTCGACACGCTGCTCACCCAGATCGAGAAGACCATGGGCTTCGAGGTGGGCAGGATCGGTATCGAGGCGCAGATCGAGAACGCCCGCGGCCTGGTGAACGTGGACGCCATCGCCGGCTCGTCGCCGCGGCTGGAGACGCTGGTGTTCGGCCCGGCGGACTTCATGGCCTCGATCAACATGCGCACGCTGGTCGTGGGTGAGCAGCCGCCCGGCTACGAGGAGGGCGACGCCTACCACTACATCCTGATGAGGCTGCTGATGGCCGCCAGGATGCACGACCTCCAGGTCATCGACGGGCCCTACCTGCAGATCAAGGACGTCGACGGCTACCGGCGGGTGGCCCGGCGCTCGGCGGCGCTCGGCTTCGACGGCAAGTGGGTGCTGCACCCGTCGCAGATCGACGCGGCCAACGAGGTGTTCTCGCCGGCGCAGGAGGATTATGACCACGCCGAGCTCATCATCGAGGCGTACGAGCACTACACCACCGTCGAGAAGCGCGGCGCGGTCATGCTGGGGGACGAGATGATCGACGAGGCCTCGCGCAAGATGGCGCTCGTCGTGGCGGCCAAGGGCCGGGCCGCCGGGCTGAGCCGTACGAAACGGTTCAGCCCGGAGGGCTAGATCTTGAAGCCGATCGTGGTGAAGAACCAGAAGGACGAGGTCAGCCAGAGCCCGACCAGCGCGGTGAACGCCAGCCCGCCCAGCACCGGGAACGTCCAGCCCGGTGCGTCCTGCTTGCGCAGGGACAGGAGCTTCGTGGTGAACACCCCGTAGAAGAAGCAGCCGAGCAGCGAGTGGACCATCACGCGCGGGGCGTCGTACTGCAGGCCCAGGGCGTACAGGCAGTGGAAGGCGACCGGGATGGTGAGGATGAACGCCAGCCTCCCGGACCAGCGGTGCACGCCGGCCGGGATGTCGATGCCCAGCTTGCCCCACATGGACAGGGCCGACACGACCTGGACCACGGCGAGCACGGTCGCGCCCGTCGTCAGCCACACCTTCATCGGCAGCGCGGCGGAGAAGCCCGCGACGCCGACCGCGAACCCGGTCGGGGGGTTCACCCGCCCGTAGACGCCGAGCGCGATCATGACCAGGCCGCCGACGAGCAGCGGCACCAGCAGCGATGCGGAGCCACGCGACGAAGGTCGCTGGATGGCGGTCATCCCATCTCCTCGATGAAGCCGTCGACGTCCTCAGGTGTGACGGTCGCGCCGTTGACGGACACGGGGCTGGTGGGCGAGTCGCCGTCCAGCTTGGGGATCGGCACCTGCTTGTCGTCCTGGAACGCGGTGCCGACCTGGGTGAAGCCGCCGTCGGCCCGCTTCACCACGATCCAGCCGGCGCGTACCTTGGCGCCTCTGACTATGGCGCTGGCCCGGTACAGGCCGGACGGCTTCACCGCGATGGGCGCGGTGAAGCGCCACTTCTTGCCGCCGACCGCGACCTGGCCGGTGGCCTTGCCACCACCGAGCTCGGCCGTGACCTTGGCGCCGCCGAAGCCTTTGAGCGCCAGTTCGCTGCTGCCCGCGTCGCCCTTGAACCAGGCTTCGGTCTTGCCGTCGCAGAAGTAGCCGACGGCCTTGCCGTTGCGCACGGAGATGGCGATGAGGCCGCCGTTGTCCCTGACGCGGCCCGCGTAGTCGCCCTTCTTCGGCGCGGGGGGCGTCGTCTCCTCGAAGGTGGGTGTCTCGGTGGGCGACGCGCTCGGCGCGGCCGCCGCCGTTTCTGGGTTCTCGGTTTCGGTGTTCTCAGGGGTTTCTTCGGGTGCTTCGGTCGCCGTTTCGTCGGCTGTGGCGACGGTGGTGTCCGCCGCCGGTGTCGCGGTGATGCTGGCGACACCCAGCCCCACGGCGAGCACGGCGCCCGCCGTCAGGGTGACGATAGGTCCCAGCCTTGACATGGACTTCTCCCAGGGTCGAAATGCTTACCACCCGAGCATCCGCCGGAATTGTCGGAGCGTCTGTGAACTATTGCGCACCAGCCGGACAGAATATACAGATGCAGGAAAATCCCGGGTCTCATCCGCCGTTCGGCACGCAGCCCCCCTATCCATACATGTCGCCTCATCCGCCACGGCCGTCCTGGTTTCTTCCGACGCCGCGAGGGGCCCGTTACGACCACCTGGCCAGGACTCCCGCGAGCGGGCTGTGGCGGCAGTTCGTCGGCACGATCCTGATCGCGGTGAACTTCTTCGCCGTCGGGACGGTGGTGATCGTCGGGGGCGCCATCATGGCGGAGATCCTGGGGATCCCGACGCCGGTGAATCCGGAGCAGATCTCCAGCGACCCGGTGTTCGCGCTGGTGGTGTTGCTGCTGTCGCTCGCGGCCGTGCTCCCGCTGGTCTTCGGTACGGTCGCGCTGGTGCAGCGACGCCGGCCCGGGACGCTGTCCTCGGTGGCCGGCCGGCTGCGCTGGTCGTGGCTGCTGCGCTGCTCGGGTGTGGCCGTGCTGTCGCTCGTCCTGGGGCAGCTGGCCCAGTTCGGCGCGCTGGCGACCACCGGGGAGACGGTGGAGGGCATGTTCGGCTGGACCGGGTGGGAGCGGTTCCTGCCGGCGCTCATCGTCATCGTGCTGCTGGTGCCGTTCCAGGCGGCCACGGAGGAGTACATCTTCCGGGGGTGGTTCCTGCAGGCGTTCGGGACCCGGTTGAGCAATCCGCTGTGGAGCATCCTGATCAGCTCGGCGCTCTTCGCGTCGTTGCACGGGTATTCGTGGGCGGGGCTGGTCGACGTGTTCGCGTTCGGGGCGGCGATGGGGTTCCTGGCGGTGCGCACCGGCGGGCTGGAGGCGCCGATCGCGTTGCACGTGGTCAACAACGTGGTGGCGTTCGGGCTGAGCGCGGCGGCCGGGAACCTTGAGGACGCTCTTCAGCAGGACAAGGTGCCAGTGCCGTGGCAGTCGCTGGTGGGGACGGTGGTACAGCTCGGGGTGTTCGTCATCGGGGTGCTTTACCTCACAAGAAAGCGGTCAATCAGCACTATTTCCGGATGAAAGTCCGAGGGGTGCCGGGAATCTCGCTAGAGAGCTCTCGCCATTCCGGCTTCGGCATGCTGCTCTGGACGGTGTGCGCGTACGCGAAGATCGGAGGTGATCATCTCGGGCGGCCGGGGTAAAAGTATTCCCGGGTTCCACCAACTCGACGAGTTCGACTAGGAGGTACGGCGCGTGGCCTCCGGCGCCAGTGAACCGCCACGGCTACCGCCGGGTGACGACGATCCGCGTGCTGACGACGGACGCGCCCCGGATCGGCATCCCCGCGATGAGCCCAGGATCCGGCATACCCCGCCAGGTCCCACGGACGAAAGAGCCGGCGCGCCGCCGCTGAGCTCGCCCTGGGGCATGCCGCCGTTCGCCGCGCCCACCCCCGAGGACCCCCAGGAGCCGCCCAAGGGCCGCCGCCCGTACAGCTCCCCGACCGCCGAGCCCGAGGTCGAGTCACGCCCCCGTCGTATGGTCGACCGCCCCGACAAACTCGTGGCCAGCGGCCCGCCCCGCCTCGTCCCCCCACCGGCCGAAACGCCCCCGGAAGGCCGCGAGCAGCCCACCCGCCGCGACCCCAGAACAGCCCCCTACCGCATGGCCCACCGCCCCCCAGCCCCCGGCACGGGCCCAGCGCCCGCCGAGGCACGATCTCCGTACGGTGAGGAGGAGTTCGGGCGGTCGTCCGACGCGAGGTCCGAGCACGCAGGCGAAGAGTTCGGGCGCGCCTCAGACGCGAGACCCGAGCACGCCGACGAAGAGTTCGGACGCTCCTCCGACGCGGGGCTCGCGCATGTCGGCGAGGAGTCCGTGCGGTCCGGGGCGGGTGACGACTTCCCGGACGGTGACGAGGACTTCGTACGGCAGGACGAGGGCGAGGAGGCGGACGGCGACGAGGAGTTCGTGCGGAGGGTGGGGCGGCCGCCCGGTGGCCGGCCCACGAGGCCGGACCTGCTGGTCGCGTCCGGGCCGGAGCGGCAGTCCAGCGGCAGGCACCACCGGGGACCGGCGCCGGCCGCACTCAGGCGGGCCGGCCCGATGCGGCGGCGGCGCGGCGTCCCCGCCCCCGTCGTGCTGGCCGTGGCGCTGGCGGTGCTGCTGGCGAGCGGGGTGCTCGTGTGGCAGTGGGCCGGCGCCGGCGATCCGGGGCTGAGCCTGGCCACCGGCACCGGGCGGTCGGGCGACGACCTGTTCACCGTCCCCGCCTCCACCGGCCAGGGCTCCGACCAGAAGCTCAACGACGTGGTCGCGGTGGGCGGCGCCGTCGTGGCCGTGGGCAGTGACACCACGAGCCCGACGCCACGCCCGCTGTTCCTGTTCTCGCCGGACGGCAAGAAGTGGCAGCTCGGCAAGGTGACCGGCTCGACCACGCCCACCGTACGGCGGGTCGTCGGCGGCGCGGACCGCTGGCTGGCCAGCGGCGGCGACGGGCTGACCGAGCGCGGCATGTGGACCAGCGCCGACGGGCTGACCTGGCAGGCCGTGGAGCCGAGCGGCCTGGCCGCCTTCCGCGACGGAGACCTGATCAACGACATCGCCAGGACGGCCTCGGGGTTCGTCGCGGTCGGCCGCGCGGCGCTGCGGGACGGCGGCGCCGGGACGGCCGCGTGGTGGTCGGCGGACGGGCGTGCCTGGGAGCGGGCGGAGACGCGCGGGACAGGCGTGGGAGAGCTGAAGGCGGTGGTCGCCAAGGGCGACACCGTGGTGGCGCTGGCCCAGCCGGGACAGGGCGACGGCTCGCGGGTCGTTCGCTCGGCCGACGGCGGGCGCAGCTGGCAGGCGACCGGCTTCCAGCTGCCCGAGGCGCAGCCGAGGCTCGGGTCGCTGGCGGTGACGCCGAAGAGGTTCGTGCTGGTGCCGACGCGGCAGCGGACGATCGCGGGCGACGTACGCGTCTACTGCTCGCCGACCGGCGCCGAGTGGTCGCAGTGCGGCACGATCGGCGGGCTGGGCAGGACCAGCCCGGGGGTGGAGTCGCTGGTCCCGCACGCGTCCGGGGTGGCCGCGATCAGCCAGGCGAGCCTGGGCGGCTACGCGGTGCTGAACAGCGCGGACGGCCGCGACTGGAAGAAGTGGGCCGAGCTCGGCGACCTGGCGGGGGCGACGCTGCGCGGCTTCGCGATCTCGCGGGCCGGCACCCTGTTCGCGGGCGGCGACCAGGCGGCGGCGGACGTGGACAACCAGCTCGTCCTCATGGCCGTGCCGCCGGGCGGTAAGGCGTCGCGGGTCCGGCTGGACCGGGTGGAGGGCCTGTCCAGGGTCGCCCGCGAGACCAGCCGGGTGGCCGGCCACGACGGCAGGTACGTCGCGGTCGGCTCGGCTTCGGGCGACGCCGGCATCTGGACCAGCCTCAACTGGCAGGACTGGCGGTCCATCAGCCTCGGCGGCCCGGGCCTGCAGCAGCTCCACGACGTCGCCTTCGGCCGCCGCGGCTGGCTGGCGGTCGGCGGCACGCAGACGGGCCTGCAGGTCACCGAGCCCCTGCTGGTCACCTCCCGGGACGGACGCCAGTGGAAGAAGGTGGGGATCTCCGGCGACCTCGCGCGCCCCGGTGACGACCCGTACCTGGACGCGCGGGTGCTCGCCGCAGGACCGCAGGGCTATGTGCTGGCGGGCGAGGACAGAGCCCTGTCCGGTACGGTCTCCGCCGCCCTCTGGTTCACCCCTGACCTGCGCAGGTTCACCCGGTCGAAGAAGCTCCCGCAGGGCGGCTCGAACGTACGCGTCCACGACCTGGCCGCCACGCCCACCGGATATGTGGCGGTCGGCGGCGCCGGGGTGGGCGGCGACGAGAGCGGCGTGGTCTGGGTCTCCGAGGACGGCGTCAACTGGACGGCGCGCAAGCGGGTGGTGCCGCCGGAGGCGACCTCGGCGGGGCTGCGGCAGGTGGCGGCCTTCCAGGACCGGCTCGTCGCGATCGGCACCGCGCAGGCGTCCACCGGCGGCCGGCGGCCCTTCTCCGCGGTCTCGGAGGACGACGGTGTCACCTGGACGACGGCCTGGCTGCCGGCGGAGAAGGCGGCGGAGGTCTACGACCTGGCGGCGGCGGAGCAGGGTCTCGTCGCGGTCGGCCGGCACGGCAGGGCGGGCGAGGACGACAGCGCGGCGTGGATCTCGCCGGACGGCTCGGCGTGGAGCCGCCTGGACCTGACCGAGGATCGGCTGGGCGGCCCGGGGAGCCAGTGGCTGACGGCGGTCACGGTGGCGGGCGAGGAGGTGGTGGCCCTGGGGCGCTCCACGACCTACAGCGACGACCACCTCATCCTGTGGACGTCCACCCTCACCGCCAGCCGGTGAAGGGCTCGGTGACGCCGGACCAGGATCATGGAGCGGGCAGGACGTTCCAGAGGGTCAGGGCGTCCAGCAGGCCGGTCGTGAGCGGAAGGCGTACCAGCTCGTCGTGGGTGCACCAGCGGGCGTCGGCGGCGTCGTCCCCGGCGGCGAGCGAGCCGCCGGTCACGGTGGCGAGATAGTCACGGATGACGTACGTGCCGCCGTTCGGGGCGGGGCGGTCCACCGCGCCCGCCGGCGCGCCCACCCGCACCAGCAGGCCCGTCTCCTCCAGCACCTCGCGCCGTACGGCCGCGGCGTCCGTCTCGCCGGGCTCCACCCGCCCGCCGGGCAGGGACCACAGCCCCTCGCCAGGCGGGTGGCCGCGCCGGATGACGAGCAGTCGCCGTGAGGGGTCAAAGACGATCGCTCCCACACAATTTACGCGCACCTGACCAATATTACGAGGAGATAACAGGCAGCGGCCTTGACGCGTGGCGCGTTGAGGAAGCACCGTGGGTAGCTGTGAGAGCGGCTCCGACCTGCCCGCGGTGTTTTGGCCCGCTTCACGGGCCCAGCGCGTCGAACGCATGGCGATGCGACACGCACGGTGACGTCCTGCCCTACCAGCCACCCTGGCCACCGTCCCAGGCGGGGGTGGAGGCGATGCGCAAGAACTCCCTGCTCCCCGTGTGGCTGCCCTGGCCGCTGCCCGCCGGCTGGCTGGTGACCGGCTTCGGGGAGGTGGGCGACGAGCACCGGGGAGGCCGGGCCAGCGTGGTCGCCCTGTCCGGGCCGGCGCTCCTGCAGGGCCCCGCCGACCTGCTGGTCATCGCCGAGGAGCCGGGCGTGGGGCTCGGCGCCGCGTTCGCCGGGCTGGACGGGCCCGACCCCGGCGGGGGATTCGACTCCGGCCCGCCCAACGCCAAGATCGAGGTGCTCGGCCACCCGACGCCGCTGTGGTGCGTGGGCGGGGCGCCCGACCGGGCCGTCTACGCCGGTGAGGCGCTCGGCAACTGGCTGTGGACCATCGCCTGGCCGATGGAGGCCGGCTGCCTCATCGGGCTCGGCGAGCTGAGCCTGCTCGACCTGCGCGACCACGACCTCGACGTGCCCTTCGGGGCGTTCTCGCCGAGGCTGGAGGACTAGCCGCAGATCGCTCGGCGGCATGTCGCGAACGTGATTCGCTCATTCACCCAGACGGACTAGAGTTCGGAGGCGTGACAGCGCGTATCGAGCGAGTGGTGACCGAGGGCGTCGTCGACATCGACGACGTCGAATACAAGGTCGAGAACAACACCTGGATCATCGGCGACGACGATGAGGTGATCGTCATCGACCCGGCGCGTGACGCCGACAAGATCCTTGAGCAGGTCGGCGAGCGCGAGGTGCTCGCCGTGATCTGCACGCACGGCCTGCCCGACCACGTCGGCGCGGCCATCGAGGTGGCCAGCAGGGACGAGGCGGTGATCGCTCTCCATCCCAAGGACAAGCCGCTCTGGCGGGAGACCTGGTCGGAGACGTGGCCCGACATCGACATGGAGGACGACGGCATCTTCGGTGTCGCCGACGTCCAGCTCGACGTCATGGAGACGCCCGGCGTCACGCCCGGCGGGGTCTCCCTCTACTGCGAAGGGCTCGGGGCTGTCTTCTCCGGCGAGACGCTGCAGGCCGACGGTCCGGGCAAGCTCGGCGGCGAATAT
Organism: Nonomuraea glycinis; assembly: GCF_035920485.1. Classification (GTDB taxonomy): domain Bacteria; phylum Actinomycetota; class Actinomycetes; order Streptosporangiales; family Streptosporangiaceae; genus Nonomuraea; species Nonomuraea glycinis. Next base: position 1,159,841 of record NZ_CP109166.1, on the reverse strand, counting down.
CCGCGCCTGGCCGACCAGCTCACCGCGATCGGCGGGCGGCTGTTCACGCTGCCCGCGGAGACGCGCGTGCTGGCCGCACACGGTGACGAGGTGACGGTCGGCGATCTGGAGCCGCACTTCGACGACTGGATCTCGGGGTCGCTGACCCGTACCGAGCCCGAGCCCGCCCCGGAGGGCCCGCTCTCCGACGGCACCAAGATCTCCGGCATCAAGCTCAACGGGGGCGACGAATAGGGTGCAGGACCAGCTCCCGCTGGAAGGGATGCCGCGGCGGCTCTACTCGTGCACGCCGTCGCGGTTGAACGCCTGGCTCGACTGCAGGCGCCGCTACCGGTTCAGCTATCTGGACCGGCCCCAGCCGTCCAAAGGGCCCGCCTGGGCGCACACCAGCGTCGGGTCGAGCGTGCACAACGCGCTGGCGGCCTGGTGGCGGGAGCCGTACGAGCGTCGCACCCCGCTGACGGCGGCCATCCTGGTCACCAACGGGTGGATCGCCGAGGGGTTCAGGGACGCCCAGCAGTCGGCCGAGTGGCTGGGCCGCGCCCGCGACCTCGTGTCCGGATATGTCGCGACTTTAGATCCGGCGGATGATCCCGTCGGCGTCGAGCGCACCGTCGCCACCCGCACCAGCGTCATCGCGGTCTCCGGCCGTATCGACCGCCTCGACCGGCGCGGGGACGAGCTGGTGGTGGTCGACTACAAGACCGGGCGGCGGCCGCTGACGCAGGACGACGCGCGCTCCTCGCTCGCGCTGGCGATCTACGCGGTCGCGGCGACCCGGATGATGCGCACCCCCGCCCGCGCCGTCGAGCTGCACCACCTGCCCACCGGTGAGATCGTCGAATGGCGCCACACGGAGGAGTCCCTCGGCCGCCATCTGAGGCGCGCGGAGGAGATCGCCCTGGAGGCCTCCACCGCCGACGAACGCTACCGCGAGATCATGGGTCCCCCGGCGGCCAGGACCCGACGCCCCTCAGGAGCCCCTGGCGGGCGCTCCGGTGCGGCGAGCGGCACGGGTGCCCCTACGGCGGCGCAGGGCGCGAGAGGCCCCTCTGGGGGCTCTCAGGGCGCCCGTGAGGACAGGCCCTCCGTGGGGCCCGCTCGGGTGCCGGATGAGCTCGACGCTCTCCTCGCGCCCAATCCCGGCCCGCTCTGCGGCTGGTGCGACTTCCGCCGCCACTGCCCCGAAGGCCAGGCCGCCGCCCCCGACCGCCGCCCCTGGGACGCCCTCGCCGAGTGATCCGTGGTTACAGGGGGGTGGGTCTGATGTCGGTGAAGTGGCTTTCGGCGGTGTTCCAGAATCTGATGAGGGCCGCCGCCGTCGTCTCCGGGGCCTCCACCGAGGGGGAGTGCGCGGCGCCCGGCACCACCACGCACTCCGCGTCGAGGTAGCCGGCCATCTCCGACTGCGTCTCGGCCGACCAGCCGTCGTCGTGCTCGCCGTACAGGACCAGGGTGGGGAGCTCGACCTGGCGCAGTTCGTCGGTGCGGTCGTGCATGGTGACGACCTGCTCGGCCATGTACCGCAGGGCCGTGGGGGAGTTGGCCAGCAGGCGCTTGCGCAGGAACGCGATGATGTCGTCGGGCACCCCGTTGGCCAGCGCCTCCGGCTCGAAGCCGGCATGCCAGACGTGGTCGAGCCCCAGCTCGGGGATGTCGCGGATCATCTTTCTCGCGTGCTCCGCGCGCTTGCCCGCGATGGCGGCGGGGCCGGAGCCCAGCAGCGTGAACGAGGCGAACTTGGTGCGCCCGTCGATGACCGCCTCGCGCGCGACCAGCCCGCCGAAGGAGTGGCCCACCAGGTGCAACGGCTCGCCGTCACCGATCTCCTGGGCCAGCAGGTCGATGTCGGCGCCGAGCGCCGCGCAGGTGTAGGCCGCGGGATCGTCGGGGCCCGGTGTCTCGTACTGGCCGCGCAGGTCGACGGCCACCACGCGGCGGCCCGACTGGGCCAGGGTCTGCAGGACCGCGATGAAGTCTTCCTTGCTTCCGGTCAGGCCGGGCACCAGGAGCGCGGGCCAGCGCTCCACCACGCCGCTCACGGGCGACGCCTCAAGGGCCGCGAACATGCCCTGGGGGGTTTCGATCATTCGTGGTGCAACGCCAGGAGGCAGGTGCAGGAATCGCGGCGTACTCACGTGGGGCAACAATACCCAGAGCCCAGCACGTCAACACCGGTGAACGGACTACGCCGGTGCCGTTTTGTCGCATTTATGAGTAATGCCGGATCTGGTGGCGTACACGCGAAAGGCGCGCACCGCGGGTGCGGTGCGCGCCTTCGTGATGATGCTCGGAGCATGCTCAGAGCGTGCTCAGCTCATTGCTCAGTTCATTGCTCAGCCCATGCGGCGGCGGTTGCCGCCGTCGCGGCCACCTGGGGCGCCGCCACGCGGCTGGCGCCGCTGCTGCTTGCGCTCGGTGGCGGCGGACGGGGCGATGTCGTCGTCGTCCGTCGCCAGGTCCGGTGACTGGAAGATCACCGAGAACGGGCTGGCAGGGATGATCCGCTCCGGCTCCTTGGGAGCCGGGGGCTCCGGGGTGGACAGGAAGCTGGGAGCCTGCACGGGTGCCTGCTCTGTCGCTGTTTCGGTCACCGGGGTGGCCTCCATGATGGGCTTGGGTTCGGCGGTCGGCTCGGTCATCGGGGCGCGCGCCACGACGGGCTCCACGCTGTCGATGACCGGCGCGGCCTGTGCCGGAGCGGTGCGGCGGGTGCGGCGGCGCGGCTCGGCGGCCACCGTCTCCACCTCGTTCGTTGAGATGATCGCGGGCGTCTCCTCCTGATCGCGGGAGCGACCGTTCACGAGCTCGACCTCCGGCGTCTCGACGAGGACGGCCTCGTCGGCGGGCTTGCCGCCGCGGGTGCGGCGGCGCTGGCGTGGCGTGCGGGCGGGACGCTCCCGCTCCTCACGCTCGTCACGGCGCTGTCCGCCGCGCACGCCACTGCGTACGCGGGGCCGGCCCGTCTCGCCGAGGTCCTCGACCTGCTCCGCCGACAGGCCCGCCCGGGAGCGGTTGGCGCGCGGCAGCACGCCCTTGGTGCCTTCGGGAATGCTGAGCTCGGTGAAGACGTGCGGCGAGGTGGAATAGGTCTCCACCGGGTCGGGGAAGTCGAGGCCGAGCGTCTGGTTGATCATCTTCCAGCGCGTCAGCTCCTCCCACTCCACGAACGTGACCGCGATGCCGGTGCGTCCGGCCCGGCCGGTGCGGCCGATGCGGTGCACGTAGGCCTTGTCATCGGCCGGGCAGTCGTAGTTGACCACGTGCGTGACGTCGTCGACGTCGATGCCCCGGGCCGCCACGTCGGTGGCCACCAGCACGTCGATCTTGCCGTGCCGGAACGCGCGCAGAGCCTGCTCGCGCTGGCCCTGGCCGAGGTCGCCGTGGACGGCCGCGACCGCGAAGCCGCGCGTGTCGAGCTGCTCGGAGACCATGTCACAGGCCCGCTTGGTCTCACAGAAGACCATGGTGAGCCCGCGGCCGTCGGCCTGGAGCAGCCGGGCGACGATCTCGATCTTGTCCATCCGGTGCGCCCGCCAGACGATCTGCCGGGTCTGCGGCGGGGTGTCACCGTCGCCTTCTTCGACGTCGGTACGCACGCGGGTGGGACGGTTGAGGTATTTACGGGAGAGTCCGACGATCTCGCCCGGCATGGTCGCCGAGAACAGCATCGTCTGGCGCTCGGCCGGGACCAGCTTGAAGATGCGCTCGATGTCGGGCAGGAAGCCCAGATCGAGCATCCGGTCCGCCTCGTCGAGCACCAGGCTGGTGATCTGGCTCAGATCCAGGTGCTTCTGCTTGACCAGGTCGAGCAGCCGGCCCGGGGTGCCGACGATGACGTCGACCCCGGCCTTGAGCGCCTCGATCTGCGGCTCGTAGGCGCGCCCGCCGTAGACGGTCAGTACCCGGGAACCGAGCTTGCCCGCGGCGGTGACCAGGTCCTCGCTGACCTGGACGGCCAGCTCGCGGGTCGGCACGACGACCAGCCCGCGCGGCTTCTTGCGGTTCTTGCGCGGCTTGCCGATGCCTTGCAGCATCGGGATGCCGAACGCGAGGGTCTTGCCCGTGCCCGTCCTGGCCTGACCGATGAGGTCCTGGCCGCTCAGGGCGAGCGGGAGTGCCATCTCCTGGATCGGAAACGGTGTAGTGATGCCCTCGGTCTCGAGGGCATCGGCGATTTCTGGTGTGACTCCGAGGTCTCGGAAAGTCGTCAGCGTGGCCTGCCTCAGTCTCAAATGAAGGCGGGCCTGCCGGGACCGACGGGCGGAAATGAATCCCCGTGCCTGGGTCCTCGCGGTAGAGCCAGCCCTCTCGCGTCATCAGCGACCGCGCACCCGGGGAGCGGGGGTTATCGGGGGGGATTCCCCCGAATTAACACAGTGCGGTCGCACTTTCACAGAGCAGTGTACTCGATACCACAACGTTGACCGAGCTTAGATCTGTTCCCGAAGATTCTGCCAAGTACGCTGCGGGGCATGAACGAGTCTCCTGGGGTCGCCGACCTGCTCGGTGTTCTTGCCTATGCCGAGCTCAGCGCTTTCACGAGGATGACCGAGGACGCCGCGCTGCTGGCGCCCTCGCTGGCCGACCGCACCACGCTGAGCGAGCTGGCCGTGGCGGAGTATGCCCACTTCCGGCTGCTCCGCGACCGGCTCACCGAGCTGGGAGTCGATCCCGAGCAGGCGATGCGGCCCTTCGTCGAGGCGCTCGACGCCTGGCACACCCAGACCAGACCGGCCGACTGGCTGCAGGCCCTGGTCAAAGCTTACGTGGGGGTGGGCATCGCGCTCGACTTCTACCGGGAGGCGGCCAAGCGGCTGGAGCCGTCGATCACGAAGCTGGTCGACGAGGTGCTGGCCGACGAGGGGCGGGCCAACTTCGCGGTGGAGCGGGTCAGAGCGGGCGTGGCGGCCGATCCGGTGGCGAGCGGACGGCTGGCGCTGTGGGCGCGGCGGCTCGTCGGCGAGGCGCTCAGCCAGGGCCAGCGGGTCGCGGCGGCCCGGCCCGAGCTGGCCAGGCTGCTGGTGCGGTCGGTGGCCGACGACCAGGCGGAGATCTCCCGGCTGTTCGCCGCGCTCACCGAGGAGCACGGCAAGCGGATGGCGGCGCTGGGACTGTGAGATGTTCGTCCGCACATCGTGATGGCCGCGCTGGGGCCGTGGGACTTCCGCCCGCACATCGTGATGGCCGCGCCGGGACTGTGAGACTTCCGTCCGCACATCGGGCGGCGCGCAGGCCCGCAACGGTTGTACGGTGCCAGGTATGAGGGCCTCGCGCCGCTATGGCAGTTCTTTGACCAGATGTGGGCCGAATCGCTGGACTTCGCGCGCTGTACTGAGAAGAGGAAGCGCGGACTGTCCGATCGAACCCAAGCGAAATGTCCTTCTCCGCCGCCGGCGGCCCCGCGGCTGCCGGCTCGGCGAGTCCCAGCTTGGCGAGCCCCACGAGGAGTGCTGAGGGGCGGCCAAGCCGGGCCGGAAGCGTTAGAGGGTGCCGCCGAAGCCCACGGGACGGGTCTCGTCCTCACCGATCTCCAGGAAGCCGAGTGACGAGACCGGCACCACGATGCGTCTGCCCTTGACATCGGTGATGGCGAAAACTCCCCGATCGGCCGCGAGAGCCTTCCTGATCTCCTCTTCGACCTGGTCGGCTGACAGGTCGGTCTCCACAACGAGCTCACGGTGCACGGAGCGCACGCCGATCTTGATTTCCATCATGCTCCCTTTCGACGGGGCTGGCTCATCCCATCGTGGCTGTCGAACGGTGGAAACACGCCGTTGATCGCGGCCAGCGAACGGGTTTAAGCCGTACGCGGAAAACCGCTGATGCCCCGCCAGGCCAGCCGGGCCATGAGCTGCTCGGCCGCGTCCTTGGGGATGGACCCCTGGGTGGTGACCCAGTAGCGGGCGCTCACCTCGGCCATGCCGACCAGCCCGACTCCCAGCAGGTGGGCCTCGTCGCTGGTGCAGCCGGTGTCCTCCTGGATCACCGCGCTGACCATCTCCGCGCACTCGCTCAGGGAACGCTCGACCATCTGCCGCACCGGCGCCACATTGCGCAGATCGGACTCGAAGACCAGGCGGAAGGCCTCGCCCTGGGTGGAGACGAAGTCGAAGAACGCGCTGAAGGTCGCCTGGACGCGCAGTTTGTTCTCGTGGGTGGAGGCCAGCGCCTCGCGGCAGCGGGTGACCATGTCCTCGACGTGCAGTTCGAGCAGCGCCAGATAGAGCTCCAGCTTGCCGGGGAAGTGCTGGTAGAGCACCGGCTTGCTGACGCCCGCCCGCTCGGCGATCTCATCCATGGCGGCCGCGTGATAGCCGTTCTCGACGAAGACCTCCTGTGCCGCGCTGAGCAGCTGCCGGCGGCGGGCGAGTCGGGGCAGCCGGGTGCCCCGGGGCTTGGCGTCCGGGGTTGCGGTCACGCGGTCTCCATAGGCTCGTGCGGGTCGTGCCGTCATCCTACGTGCGGGGGGTCGACGTCTCAGCGATAGTCATCATCATCGAGCTCGACCACACGGTCCTGCTCCGCCGCGTCGGCCGGGTCGACCTCGAGCGGAGTCTCCCGGCGCGGATGGCCCCCGTCCTCGGCGAGCAGGCGCTGCTGCTCGGCGGCGTCCGCCTCCGGAGCCTCCAGGGACAGCTCCTCCTCCTCGGCGAACTGCCCTTCGTCCCCGCGTATGTCCATCTCCGACATTGGATCCCCCTCTACGTGTGGACGCGTCCAGCCTACGCCCGGGTGAAAAGGTCGCCGTGCTCATCGGCTCGCGCCAGCACGTCCGACGTGGTGAACACCAGATCCTCGGGATTCGCGCAGCCTTCCACCTCCTTCCACAGCAGCGGGGCCGACACCGTCGGGTGCGCCCTGGCCCGCAGTGAGTAGGGGGCCACGGTGGTCTTGGCGGGGTTGTTCTGGCTCCAGTCGATGAAGACCTTGCCCGGCCGCAGCTTTCTGGTCATGACGCTGAGCACCTGCTCCGGATGCTCCTTCGCGAGCCGCTGGGCCACCCGCTTGGCGTACGCCGAGGCCTCCTCGCGGCCGTCCCAGCCGGTGTAGAGCTGCATGCCCTTGCTGCCGCTGGTCTTCGGCCTGGCGGTGAGCCCGTCGTCCTCCAGCACCGCGCGCAGCATGAGGGCCACCTCGCAGCACTCCACGATCGTGGCGGGCGGGCCGGGGTCCAGGTCGAACACCAGCGTGTCGGGCGGCAGCGCCTCCCCCTCGGCGGACACCCGCCACTGCGGCACGTGCAGCTCCAGGGCGGCGAGATTGGCGTAATAGACCAGGGCCGGCAGGTCCTCGACGAGGGCGAAGTCGATGGTCTCGCGGTTCTTCGTACTGCCGGGCACGGGCAGCCGGACCCTGCGCACCCACGCGGGCGTGTGCTCGGGGGCGTTCTTCTCGAAGAAACTGGTGCCCTCGACCCCGTTCGGGTAGCGCTTGACGGTCAGCGGCCTGCCTTCCAGGTGCGGGAGCAGGATCGGCGCGATGCGGGTGTAGTAGTCGATGACCTCGGCCTTGGTGAATCCGACCTCTGGATAGAGCACCTTGTCCAGGTTGCTCAGGGTCAGCTCACGCCCGTCGACCTTGACCGGAACCTTCGCCTGGCTCATCGGGCCGGGCTCACCTCCTTGCCTCCGAGGGACGCACGGGGGCTCGCCCGTCCACATCGTGTAGGCCACCTCCCCGGCCAGATCAGGTCTAACCCATCGATCCGGGGTGTGGAAGGGGCTGCCGCATGTCCCGGTAGTTCCGCAGATAGAGCTGGCATCGGTACGAGCGGGTATGGCATTGCTTATGTCATGACGGGTATGTGCCCATGAGCGACCCGCCCGCTACCGCTGAGGAGTGCCCATGCGCAGCATCTGGAAAGGTGCGATCTCCTTCGGGCTGGTCACGATCCCGGTCAAGCTCTACTCGGCGACCGAGCAGAAGGACGTCAGCTTCCATCAGGTGCACCGCGAGGACGGCGGCAGAGTCCGCTACAAGCGGGTCTGCACGGTGGACGGCGAGGAGGTCCCCTACTCCGACATCGCCAAGGGCTACGAGCTGGCGACCGGCGAGATCGTGGTGCTCACCGACGAGGACTTCGAGGGCCTGCCGCTGAGCACCTCACGCAGGATCGACGTCCTGCAGTTCGCCCCCGCTGAGCAGATCGACCCCATCTACTTCGCCAAGTCGTACTACCTCGAACCCGACGCCCAGGGCGCCAAGCCGTACGTGCTGCTGCGCGACGCGCTGGAGAGCTCGGGCCAGGTCGCGGTGGTCAAGGTGGCCCTGCGCCAGCGCGAGTCCCTGGCCACGCTGCGCGTACGTGACGGCGTCTTCGTGCTGGAGACCATGCTCTGGCCCGACGAGATCCGCAAGCCGGACTTCGAGTTCCTCGACGAGGACATCGAGGTGCGCGCCCAGGAGCTCAAGATGGCCGAGTCGCTGATCACCACGATGGAGTCCGACTTCGACCCGACCGAGTACCACGACACCTACCGCGAGGCGCTGCAAGAGGTGATCGAGGCCAAGGTCGCGGGCAAGGAGGTCGTCGCGCCGGCGGAGGGCGAGGAGGAGGCCGGCCCGGCCGTCGACCTCATGGCCGCGCTACGGGCGAGCGTCGAGGCGGCCAAGCGGGAGCGCGGCGGCGAGCCCGCCAAGCCCAAGAAGCCCGCGGCCAAGCCCACGGCGTCGAAGGATGCCAAGGAGAAGGAAGCGGCTCCCAAGCGCAAGACGCGCAAGTCCGCCTGACCGCCGCGCCGCCCCTCCCCGTAGCGGCCCGTCCCGCCGCCGCGCCCGCTGTTCGACGGCGTGTACGCGGGGTCGCCGTCAGTTGTGTGTACGCGGGCGTACCGGCTTTGGGGTGATCTGTTCCCCGTCGGGTCTCAGCTTGTCGGCGAGGCGGCTGCTTTCGGCGTGCCGGTGATCTTCTGAACGAGCCGTGCGGGCGTTTCGGTGATCGTGAGGGGCGGCGAACCTCTTTGGTGATCTTGTGTTGGGTGGTCGGCAGCGGCGTGATCTTGGGATGGCGTACCTGGAAGAAGTAGATCGCCAGGCGGGACATAATCGGACAAATCGCAGCATTTCATTTGATAAACGCTTAATACAAGTAAGGTGATTCTTGGGGTATAGCAAAAAGGGCTGGTTCCTGTTTATTTGCCCCCTGTCCCGGAAATGTCTTTTCTCGGATGGACTAGCTAGCGGGCCATCCAGGACAGTTACCGGTAATCCGGAAAATGTCGAGAACGGGGCAAACCGATCCTTTAGGGGGAAACGCAATGCCCAAGCTCAAGAGTGTTATCGCAGGAGTCGCCATCAGTACGGCGCTGACTGGGGGAGCCGTCAGTCTGGGCGCGATGACCACCGCGACCAGCGCCAACGCGGCCACCACTGTAAAGGCCGGCACGTCCGTCCTCGCCGGCTCGGGCTGCTGGCGGCACCGCCGCTGCGGCTGCGGCGGCGGCTGGCGGCACCGTCACCACGGCCACCAGAGAATCCGCATCAAGCTGCACGTGCACAACAACAACCTCAACAACAACCACAACGACAACCGCGTAAGCGAAAAGCAGCACGACGATTTCTGGGACTAGTCCGCCGACGCTGAGCGGGATCGCGCTCTAGCTTGAACCTGTGTTGCATATCTGAATGCCATAGGGTTTCATCAATGCGATGAGGTCGAGCGCCTGTATGAGTGCCCGTGTTCAAGGGTGATGTCGTTCTTCGCTGGACGGCGACATTCACTTCTTGAATACGGGCATTCGGCATTGCGAAAGAACGAAATGACAGGGCGACCCCAGCCTCACGCACCCCCCGAACGACCGCACCCCCCGAACGACCGCACCCCCCGAACGACCGCACCCCCCGAACGACCGCACCCCCCGAACGACCCCACCCCCCGAACAACCCCACCCCCCGAACGACCCCAGCACCACCCCGAGCCCCAGCGCGACGCCCCCAGCGGCCTCGGCGGCAGCCCTCCGAAGCCGGCGTCCGCCCCCGGACGCCACCCAGTACGGAATTCCCCGGCCCGCCGGGTTCTGCCCGCGCCGCCCGACCCCTCGCCCCCCGACAGGCCCCCGCCTGCCCGACCCTGGGCCATCTACCCGGCCCAGGGCCGCACGTCGCCGTACAGGTCTGAGACCCGGCCGGTCGATCGGGCGGATGCGCCGCCACCATCGGCATGCTGGAAGACCTCGCTCTCGCCCTGCGGGCCGCCATGGCCGGTGCCGACGTGGGGTGGCGGCACTTCGCGCACGTTCGGGTCTCGCCCAGCGGCACAAGGTCGACGGTTCGGTGGTGGCCGAGGCTGACCTGGCCGCGGAAGAGGAGGCGCGCGCCGGGGCCTGCTCGCCGAGCGACCGGCGGCGTGGAGGCCGGTGAGCGACGGCTTCGGGACGACTGCCGCCGGCGATGTGACGGGCCGGAACCGGAGGCGACGATCAAGCCTTGATCCGGGGCTCGGCAGGGCGGGGGCGGGCGTGGGGAATGCCGAATGCCCGTATTCGATGGATGAAGTTCGCTGCTCGGTGAGGAGCGGCGGTCCATCGAATACGGGCACTTATCCAGGTGCTAGGAGTTCATCGCAGATGCAACCCTATGACCCTTGGATGTTAGACACGGGATCAAGTTGACGCGTGATCCTTGGTCACTCTTCGACTTCGGGCGTGGTGCTGGCGGTGGTGAGGCCACGCTTCTTGATGTCGATGTCGCGACGGTTGTCGTTGTGGTTGTTGGTGTGGTTGTTGTTGTGCACGTGCACCCTCAGACGGATCCGGTGGTGACGGTGGTGGTGACGCCAGCGGCCGCCCCAGCCCCAGCCGCAGCTGTTGCCGTGCCCGCAGCCCGAAGCCAGGACGGACGAACTGGTGGCGACGCCGGCCTCGGCGTTGGCCGCCGAGGTCGTCGCGCCCATGGCGACCATGCCACCCGACAGCGCCGAGCCGATGGCGAAACCCGCGAGAAGAGTCTTGAGCTTGGGCATTGCTTTTCCCCCTAAAAGGATCGGTTGCCCCGTTCTGATGTTTCCGGATTACCGGGAACTGTTGCGAATAACTGCTATATGTCATCCGCATCGTGTATATTTCCTGCCCCGATGGCCGACAAACCAGAGGATGTCCGGCTTTGCTCCGTAATAGAATTTTCATTACATTGGAAATCCAGGCACAGTAAAAGGCTCCCCGGGCAAGCCTGGCGAGCCTTCTTGTGAATGGCAGTCCGAATGGAGAACGAGGTCGCGTACGGGACCGAGACGAGTGCCCGTATTCACCGGAGGTCGTCCAGCGATCACCGGTGAATACGGGCGCTCATTCATATGCCTCGGCGGCGCGTGCCCGGATGGTCGGACCAACCGGGCCGAGGTCGGGCGGAAGCCTCAGCCGATCTTCTCTTTTACGCTTCTCTCTTCGTCGTTCAGGTTGACGTTGTTGGTGCAGTTGCGGTTCTGGACGGTGACGTTGATGCCGCGCCGGTTGAAGTGCCGGTGGTGGTTGTCGCCCCTGCAGTGGTCCCCGGCACGGAAGGCGGGCACGTCCCTGTCGACGCCGGCGCTCGCCGTGGCGGTCAACGCGCTCATGCCGACCAGGCCGCCGGCCAGTGCCGTGCTGATGGCGACTCCCGTGATAACACCCTTGAGCTTGGGCATTGCGTTCCCCCTGAATGATGTGGTGGTTCGTTCTCGACGTCTTCCGGATTTCCGGAGAACGTCCCGGATGGCTGGCCGGCCATCCATGGAATGGCATTTCCTGGACAGAAGAGAAGTAAACGGTGTCTGTGCTATTTTGCCGTAGAGCAACAGCTTTATTGCTCACATCGAATGCCATCTGTTGTAATAGCACGACTTGTCCGAATTTGCGGTACTCGGCTCAATAGGGCGCGCCGCGGCCGGAGAGGGCCGGAGGTCGCTACGAAGTTCCGCCATCTCCTGAGGGTGTGTTCACTTCACGGCCTTCGAGGCAACGCCAAGTGCCTCTACTGTCGCCCCGCCTGCCATCTGGTTGTCATGTTCTCCGTTCTCGATGGACGCAAACGACGATCAGTAGCCTTTATCCATAGTTGGAAACTCATGAGATCGTTTAGATATCCATAAATAGAAATAGGCTGATATGTCCGAATAGGGTGATGGCAAGTCCCAAGGGCGCCCGCCGCGTGACGGCCCCACGGCCAGTGCCCCGGCATCTCCGTCTTTCGTATGGTTGTTACGTGGCACCGCGCCCGACGTCCCCCAGACCGAGGCCCGGCATCACGTACGTACGTACAGCGGAAAGGAGCACGCGATGGCGGAGCCGGTCCCGCACTGGCCGGGACGCATGGTCGGCCCAGTGCACGTCAGGTCCACCCCCGAGGGCGCTCCCGAGCAGGCGGTGTTCGTCCACGGCCTGGCCGGTTCGGCGACCAACTGGACCGACCTGATGCAGGAGCTGAAGGACGAGGTCACCGGGCACGCCATCGACCTGCCCGGAGCCGGGTTCTCGCCCGAGCCGCCCGACGGGGACTACAGCGTCGCCGCGAACACCGCCGCGGTGATCGGTTTCCTGGAGCGCATCGGGCCCGCCCATCTGTTCGGCAACTCGATGGGCGGCGCGATCTCGGTCAGGGTCGCCGCCACCCGCCCCGACCTGGTCCGCTCGCTGACGCTCATCTCGCCCGCGCTGCCCGACCTGCTGCCCCGGTACGGCCCGGTGCGGGTGGCGGCGGCCGCCACGCCGCGGCTGGGCGAGTGGGTGGCCGACAGGCTCCGGCTGGTCCCGGCCGAGCAGCGGGTCAACGCCTCCTTCAGCATGGTCTGGGCCAACGCCCGCGCGGTGCACCCGGTGCGGCTGCGCGACGCGGTGGAGGAGCTGCGCCGGCGCGATGCCCTGCCGCACGCCGGCGCCGCGATGATCGGCTCGGCCCGCGGCATCGTGGCCGAATACTTCCGCCGTGGCGAGGGCAACCTGTGGCGGCAGGCGGAGAAGGTCCAGGCGGCCACCCTGATCATCCACGGCAGGCACGACCGGCTGGTCAGGCCCGCCATGGCCGCGAAGGCGCACCGCGCGTTCCACCAGGTCAGGCTGGTGCTGCTGCCCAGGGCGGGGCACGTGGCGATGATGGAGCTGCCGCAGGTCGTGGCCATCGAGGCGCGCCGTCTGATCGGTGAGACGCGATTGGGGAATGCCCCGCTGCCCGGCTAGGTTCCACTGAGAGATAAGACCCCTGAACGGGAGCGTTGAAAGTGTCGTTGCCACCGCTGGTCGAGCCGGCCGCCGAACTTACCGTCGATGAGGTACGCCGCTACTCGCGCCACCTGATCATCCCCGACGTGGGGATGGCCGGACAGAAGCGGCTGAAGAACGCCAAGGTGCTGTGTGTGGGCGCCGGCGGTCTCGGGTCGCCCGCCCTGCTCTACCTCGCCGCGGCGGGTGTCGGCACGCTCGGGATCATCGATTTCGACGTCGTCGACGAGTCCAACCTGCAGCGCCAGGTCATCCACGGCCAGTCCGACGTGGGCAGGCTCAAGGCCGAGAGCGCCGCGGCGTCAGTCCGCGAGATCAACCCCCTGATCGACGTCGTGGTGCACAACGCGACGCTGACCACCGAGAATGTCATGGAGATCTTCTCCGGCTACGACCTCATCGTCGACGGCACCGACAACTTCGCCACCCGCTACATGGTGAACGACGCCGCGGTGCTGCTCGGCAAGCCGTACGTCTGGGGTTCGATCTACCGCTTCGACGGCCAGGCGAGCGTCTTCTGGGCCGAGCACGGCCCCTGCTACCGCTGCCTCTACCCCGAGCCCCCGCCTCCCGGCATGGTCCCCTCGTGCGCCGAGGGCGGCGTGCTGGGCGTGCTGTGCGCCTCGATCGGCTCGATCCAGGTCAACGAGGCCATCAAGCTGCTCACGGGCATCGGCGACCCGCTGGTCGGCCGGCTGATGATCTACGACGCCCTGGAGATGAAGTACCGCGACGTCAAGGTCCGCAAGGACCCCGAGTGCGTGCTGTGCGGCAAGAACCCGACGGTCACCGAGCTGCTGGAGGACTACGAGGCCTTCTGCGGCGCGATCTCCGACGAAGCCGCCGAGGCCGCCACCGGCTCGACGATCACCGCTCAGGAGCTCAAGGCGATGCAGGACGGCGGCGAGAACATCTTCCTCGTCGACGTGCGCGAGATCAACGAGTACGAGATCGTCTCCATCCCGGGCGCCACCCTGATCCCCAAGGGTGACTTCCTCAACGGATCCGCGCTGGAGCGGCTCCCGCAGGACAAGCGCATCGTGCTGCACTGCAAGTCGGGCGCGCGCTCGGCGGAGGCGCTGGCGGTCGTGAAGAGCGCCGGCTTCGCCGATGCCGTGCACCTCGGCGGCGGCGTGCTGAGCTGGATCAAGACGGTGGATCCGAGCCTGCCCGAGTACTGAGTCCGATCCCTGAACGGTCCGCTCCCTGAACGGTCCGGTTTCTGAGGATGGCGCAGGGTCGCCCGCATTAAGGTCGATCCTGTGGACAATCCCCGCCTCTGGCCCTCCCTCGTGGTGGCCTCCGCGCTGACCCTGGTCTGCGCGGTGGCCGCCGGGGTGACGGCCGGGGAGGCGGGGACGGAGCTCACCCGTGGCCCGAACGCCGCCGAGCTCCGCGCGGCGGCCGAGGTCGAGGTCGCCGAGCGATGGCGCACCTGGGAGGCCGGGCGCATCTTCCCCGACAGCCTTCCCTACGCCGCGGAGCAGGGCGGCCGGGAGCGGGCCAGCCGGGTCGGCATCTCGCCGGACACCGGCTGCGCCGACTCGGTCGACGCCGAGGCCGCCGAGGCACTGGCCCTGGCGGGATGCCGGGCCGTGCTCCGCGCCACCTACATCGACGCGCTGCGCGGCGTGCTCGTCACCGTCGGGGTCGTCGCGCTGCCCGACGAGCCGCGCGCCGCCCGCGCCAGGGTCGCCTTCCCCGCCGCGGGCAAGCCCGTGCCGGGCCTTCGGCCGCTGGCCTTCCCCGGCACCGTCTCCCACCGTTTCACTCCTGCCGTACGGCAGGCGGGCTCGGTACGGCAGGCGGGCCCGTACCTCGTGCTGACCACGGCGGGACAGGTCGACGGCAGGCCGGCCGTCGCGTCCAGTGAGCAGCGTCCGGCCGTTTTCGCCTTCGCCGCCGAGCTCTCCGAGCGGATCCTGGCGGAGCTGAGCGTGCCGGTGATGCCCGACTGCTCGGCCGAGGAGTGGCAGTGCTGAGGGGTGCCGGCGTGGTCGTGCTGGCGGGGGCGTTGCTGTTCGACGCGCCGCCCGCCGTGGCCGACGACGTGCGCCGTGGCCAGGAGTCGGTGATCGAGGCGCTCGACCTGCGTACGGCCTGGCGGACCAGCAAGGGTGCGGGGGTCGTCGTGGCGGTGCTGGACTCCGGCGTCGATCCCGGCCATCGCGATCTGGTGGGCTCGGTGACCGTGGGCAAGGACTTCGTCGAGGGCGCGAACCCGCCCGGGGTGCCGCCCATGCGCCTGCACGGCACGTACATGGCCTCGCTGATCGCCGGGCACGGGCACGGGCCGGACGGGAGGTTCGGCGTCATCGGGGTCGCGCCCGAGGCGGGGGTGCTGTCGGTGCGGGTGATCCTGGAGGACGAGGAGCCGGGGTTCGGGACGTTCAACACCGACCAGCGGTTCGAGAACTCGGTCGCCGGTGGCATCCGGCACGCGGTCGACCAGGGCGCGGACGTGATCAACCTGTCGATCTCCAAGGACCTGCCGAACCGGCAGGAGCGCGCGGCCATCCGTTACGCGATCTCCAAGGGGGTCGTGCTGGTGGCCGCGGCGGGCAACCAGGGGGCGGACGGCGGGACCGTTCCCTACTCCTATCCGGCGTCCTTCACCGGGGTGGTGTCGGTGGGGGCGGCGGACGCGAAACTGCGGCGGGCGTCGTTCTCCAAGCGGAACGCCTCGGTCGTGGTGGCCGCGCCCGGGGTCGACATCATGGGCGCGGGCCCGGACGGCGGCTACTGGGTGGGCAAGGGCACGTCTCAGGCGACCGCGCTGGTCTCGGGGGTCGTCGCCCTGATAAAAGCGAAATATCCGGGAATGTCGCCGCCGTTGGTGGTGCAAGCCCTGGCCGAGAGCGCGACCGACAGGCCGCCGCACGGCTACGACATCGGCACCGGATTCGGCGTGGTCAACGCCGCCAAGGCGCTGGCCGCGGCCGGCCGGCTGGCCCGGCACACCGTGACGGCCGCGGCGGGCCAGGCGCACGACCCCGCCACTCCTCTCGGCGGCGGCCCGATCGGCCCGGTCAAGGTCGTCCACCGGGACGACGAGCACGTCATGGTCTACGGCTCCATCGCCGCGGTGCTGGTCGCGGGCGCCCTGGGGGCGCTGGCGGTCATCTTCGCTCTGGTCAGGAGGGTGCGACGCGCGCACAATTGCCAAGACGCATGATCCGCCACTTAACGGGGACGAAGTAGACACGTACGAACGGGAACGAGGCGGTGGTGAAGGCACGCAGGTCCACCTCAGGTCTGCCACGCGCCGGGGGAGCAGCCACGCCGGGCCGGAGAAATCCGCTCGGCGCCACCGCCGGTCGTGGCTCCCGCGTGCGCGACTGGCCGGTGGCTGGCACCGCGAGCCGGACGGCCGCCAAGGAACGGGCCGAGGCCGACGCGCTCCAGCAGGGCGTCCGCTACCGGCGGCTGTTCGTGGCGCTGCTCGGCACCATCGTGGCCCTGTCGGCCGTCATCGTGCTGCTCGGCACCGCGGCCCTGTTCAGGGAGACCCGGTCGCGGCCGCTGACCGCCGAGGAGCAGAGCCGCTACAAGCAGGAGGAGATCGCCCGACGCTGGCAGGCCTGGCCCGTCACGAGCGTCTTCCCCGAAGAGGTGAAGTACTTCGGGCTCGACCGCGTCCAGCAGTACGCCAGGCGCGTCGGCATCGCCCCCGAGGCCACCTGCCGCAGCGCCGTCGACTCCTCGATCGCCGGGATCCTCGACGGCCACGGCTGCCGCACCATGCTGCGCGCCACCTACGTCGACCAGACCTCCACCTTCGTCATGACCGTCGGCGTGGCCGTGCTGGAGGATGAGGAGGCCAGGGCCTCCGCCGCAGAGGAGCTCACCCAGGACGACCGGGTGGGCGTGCTGCCCGTCGCCTTCCCCGGCACGGTGGCCGAACGCTTCCAGGTCGCGCAGCGGCAGCGCACCGGCTGGGTGGGCGCCGGGCCGTACCTCGTCTTCTCGACCGCGGGCTACGCCGACGGCCGCACCAGGGCCGCCGTCCCGCCGGAGGAGATCCTGCACAGTGAGCTCTGGCCGGCGGCCAGGTCGGTCGGCAACCAGATCGCCTATTTCCTCGCGGACCCGCCCAAGGTGCCGCCCTGCACCCAGGGGAACGTGTGCTGACCGCCGTACGCGTGCTGACCGCCGTCGTGCTCGCCCTGCACGCCCCCGCCGAGGCGCCCATCAGGGAGCGGCAGCAGTGGGTGCTCGACGCGCTCAACGTCGAGCAGGCGTGGCAGGTCACCAAGGGCAAGGGCGTCACCGTGGCCGTCATCGACAGTCCCGTCGACAAAGGCGTCAAGGAGTTGCGCGGCCGGGTCACCGTCGGCCCGTACATGAGGTCGTCCGCGGAGGGCGAGGAGGTGGCCCCCGGCAGGCACGGCACCGCCATGGCCGGGCTGATCGCCGGATCGGGCGCCGACGGCGGGCTGGTCGGCGTCGCGCCGGAGTCCCGCGTCCTGTCCCTGCCGCTGGCGCTCGACGAGGAGCCCGACATCAACGTGATCCCGCCGCTGGAGGATCAGCGGAGCGCGACGCAGAGCCCGCTGGCACGGGCGCTGCGCTACGCCGCCAACCACGGCGCGCAGGTCGTCAGCATGTCGATCGGCACCTACGGCCCGCAGCGGACCGAGCGTGAGGCGGTCTCCTACGCGCTCGGCAAGGGCGTGGTGCTCATCGCGGCCGTGGGCAACGACGGGCAGAGCGACTACACCAAGGAGAAGGGCACCTCCTACTGGGCCTTCCCCGCCGGGTATCCCGGGGTCATCGGGGTGGCCGCCGTGGACGAGCGGAGCAACGTCGCGCCGTACAGCAGTGACAATCTGTCCGTGCTGGTCGCCGCGCCGGGCTCGGGGGTGCCCGTGCTCAAGCGGGGCGGCGGCTACGAGGTGGCCGATGGGACCAGCTCGGCGGCGGCGCTGGTGGCGGGGGTCGCGGCGCTCATCAAGGCACGCCACCCCGACCTGCGGCCGGCCCAGGTGGCGCAGGCGCTGGCCGTCGGCTCCAGGGGCCGGCCCGCCGCCGGGTACGACGACAGGATCGGGTTCGGGGTGGTCGACGCCGTGGCCGCGATGAACGCCGCCGAGCGACTGGCCGGCGAGAAGCGTTCCCTGCCGGTGCCGGACGAGCAGCACTTCGGGCAGGGGGAGGACTCGCCGCCGCCGTCCGCGCCCGGTCCCGATCCCTGGCGGCTGTGGCTGTACGGCGGCGGAGTTCTGATAGCGCTCATCCTGTTCTGCGGGGCGATCGTCATGCTCAATCAGCGCAGAGAGTAAAAGATCCGCTATCGTCGCGCGTCATGGGATACGAGCTACGCGTGGTTCGTGAGTCTCCGCTGGCCTTCGGGGAGCTGGCGAGGGCGATCGCGCCGGCCGGTTTCGAGCTGCGCGGATCGGACGAGATCGTCGCCAGGCATGGCGGCGGCACGCACCCCGTGGGCGCATGGCGGGACCAACTGATCGGGGAGCCCGGCTCCGACTGGCAGGTGGCGCAACTCGTCCGGCTGGCCGCCGCGCTCGGTGCCAGGCTGGTCGGCGAGGACGGCGAGGTCTACGCGCTGCGTGACGGGGTCGTGGAGGTGCTGGCCGACGGCACCGCGATGGTGCTCGGCAAGCTGGACGAGATGATCGAGGCGGGCCCGGCGGCGTGGACGCCGTGAACCCCTTCGCCGAGGCGGTGCTCGACGTCGTCGAGCGCATCCCGCCCGGCAGGGTCATGTCGTACGGCGACATCGCCGAGTACGTGGGCCAGGGCGGCCCCCGGCAGGTAGGCCGGGTGATGTCCACCTATGGAGGCGGTGTGCCCTGGTGGCGGGTGGTGCACGCGGACGGCACCGGCGCACCGGACCACGAGCAGCGCTGCCTGGCCCATTGGCGCGAGGAAGGCACGGCGCTGCGGGGTGACCGGGTGGATATGCGAAGGGCCCGCTGGGACGGGCGTTCAGCGGATTTTCAGGAAGCGCCTTGACCTGCTTTTTCGGTTAAGGGGCGATTTGTTGACATGTGACTCCTATTAGCATGAGCAGAAATACTGACGGCGGCCCGAAAGGCGGTGCCCACCCGATGGCTACCGGCGTAAAAGCCCAGAGCCCGGGCGGCGAAGCGGTCCCCGACCGCCTCAAGGCTGTCCAGGATCTCTGCGATCGCGGCGAAGCACTCGACGCCATCATGCGCGTCGTCGGCCCAGGCGGCCGTGACTCCGCGTTCGACAGCGAGGCGCTCAGCGGCCCGCTGGGCGCCCGGATGGATCTGGCGGTCAAGCGTGGCGCCGCGCGCAGGCGCGAGCTGCTCACCTTGCTGCGCCCCTACCTGGCGAGTGTGGACCCGGGCGTCAAGCGTGAGCTGCCCGTGGCCCGCCGCCTCATCTGCCACCTGATCGAGAGCCGCCCCGACGAGGAGCTCGTCGACGGCGAGACCCTCACCAAGGTCGTCGCGGCGGCGGCCGAGCCGTCCAAGCGCATCCGCAAGGGCCTGCGCTGGTACGCCGACCTGCCGTTCCGCGACGAGCTGCCGGCCGAGCTCTACCGGCTCAGGCGCGCCGACATGGTGCCGGTGACCCACATCGACGACATCGTCTGGGTCGGCGGCAAGCTGCGCATCACCGGCTTCGCCTACCTCGCGGGCCTGTCCGTCCGCAGCCGCCGCTTCAACAGGGCGACCGTGGTGCTGCGCGGCCCGCGCTGGCTGCCGCCCGTGCGGCTGCGTACCCGCCGGGTGCTCGCGCCCGAGGCCACCCACGGCGCCCGCGAGCCCGGCTGCAACTACGACTGGTCCGGCTTCAACGCCGAGCTCAACCCGTGGGCGCTGCGCTGGCGCGGCGCGGTGCGGGCGGTCGTCCACGCCGTGCGGCGGCGCCTGCGCAGCCGTCCCGCCGTGCGCGACACCACCACGTGGCGCGCCGAGATCGTGTTCTGGAGTCGTGGCGCGCGGGCCACCGGTCTGCTGCGCGGCGCCTCCGTGGGCCGCAGCGAGCGTCCCGCTGGCCGCAAGCTGCGGCCCGGCTGGTGGGCCAGGCCGGTCTGGACCTCCGACCGCGCCCTGCAGGTGGTGCTCCAGCCCAACCGGGCCGAGCTGACCGGCGTCACCGTCGACGAGGACCGTCTCGGGCTGCAGATCTTCCTGCCCGACCGCGCGGTGACCAAGGGCCACGCCCGGCTGGGCGGCCATCGCATCGCCGCCGAGTTCACCCCCTCGGGCAAGGGCACCGAGGTGCTGATCAGCCTGGCGGTGCCCGCGCTGCTGCAGGAGAAGGACGGCCGCCGCCTGTGGGTCGAGCCCAAGGGCGACCCCGCCGCGTCGGTCATGCTCGGCGACCTGGCGGACACCAGGACGACCGTCGCCGACCGCGAGATCACCGTGCTCGGCGACCGGCGCGACCGCGTGGTCGTCTCCGCGCACCGGATCCGCCCGGTGATCGTCTCGGCCGTGTGGGAGGGGTCCACGCTCGTCCTCAAGGGCGACTACCCTGACGCGCCGGGACCGCGCTCGCTCACCCTGCGCCACCGCTCCGGCCTGTCCTACGTGATCCCGATGGAGCGCTCCGGCGAGGACTTCACCGTACGGATCTCCCCGGCCGCCATGGACCGCTTCGGTGAGGCGGTGCCGCTGTCGTCCGGCACCTGGAACATGACCGTGCGCCACCCGTCCGGTGAGATCGTCCCGGCCCGCATGGACCACGCCTGCCTGGAGACCCTGGACGAGGAGCCGCGCGTCCTCGGCGGCCACGCGTTCCGGATGATCTCCACGCGCTTCGACGTGCCCGTGGTGATGTCGGAGGAGGAGCGCCCCGCGGACGAGAAGGGCGTGGCGGGCACCCACGTGCTGCGCCGCGTCTTCTACCCCGCCCAGCGCACCGAGCCGCTGGGCGACGCGACCGTCTACGTGGTCAACGACGGCCGCCTCTACGCCGACAGCGTCCGGGCGATCTACGAGGAGCGGCTGCGGCGCGGCGACGACCGCGAGCACATCTGGATCGTCAAGGACGGCGCGTTCGTCCCGCCGGGCCCGGCGACCGTGGTGCGCGCGGGCAGCCGCGAGCACCACGCGGCGCTCGCCAGGTCCCGCTACATCGTCACCAACGCGTTCCTGCCCGTCTGGTTCCGCTCCCGCGAGGGCCAGGTGGTCGTGCAGACCTGGAACGGCACCCCGGCCAAGCACATCGGCAACGACCAGGCGCACATGAACCGTGACCCCCGCCCGCCGATCTGGCACCGGCAGGCCACGGAGGTGCGCGGCTGGGACGTGCTGCTGTCGCAGTCGCCGTGGGCGACGCCGGTGCTGCGCCAGGCGTTCGGCTACCAGGGCGAGGTCCTGGAGAGCGGCCTGCCGCGCAACGACGTCCTCACCTCGCCCGACCGGGACGAGCTGGCGGCGGCGGTCCGGGCCCGCCTCGGGCTGGCCGAGGGCAAGCGCGTGATCCTCTACGCGCCGACCTGGCGTGACTACGACCGCAAGAACGCCATGGTCAAGCTCGACCTGGCCAAGGCCCGCGAGGCGCTCGGCGCCGACCACGAGCTGCTGGTACGCGCCCACCCCATGCAGGCCGCACCCGCCGTCCCCGACATCGCCCGTGACGTCACGACTTATCCGGATATCGCGGATCTGCTGCTGGTGACGGACGTGCTGGTGACGGACTACTCCTCGGTCATGTTCGACTTCGCCGTGACCGGCCGCCCGATCGTCCTGTACGGCTACGACCTGGCGAAATACTCCACCAAGCGGGGCCTGTACGTGGACCTGCCGGAGATCGCGCCCGGCCCGGTGCTGTCGACGTCGTCGGACGTGGTCGAGGCGCTGCGCTCCATCGATGAGGTGTCGGCCGCGCACGCCGACCGCTACGACGCCTTCAGGGCCACCTTCGCCCCGCGCGACGACGGCAAGGCCACGGCCAGGGTCGTGGACCACATCTTCTCCTGACGAAATCTTCTCCTGACGAACCGGCACGCCGGTGAGCGATGTGCTCACCGGCCAGGGGCTCGTTCACCGGCACGCTGCGTCCCGGCGTGTCGCCGAGAATCCTGATATTTCCCCAGATACCGTGGGCGATCGCGCGAGGAGACCGGTCAAGACGGCACGATCTACCCCTGTGGTCTGGTGGAATCTAGTGTTGTGAGTGGTCAGACCTGGCGACTGGTGCGCCGCAGCAGTGGGGGGCCTGTCGAGGCCCCTGTGCTGGACGAACATCAGCGTGCCGTGGTCGAGCACCGGAGTGGCCCGCTGCTGGTGCTCGCCGGGCCGGGCGCGGGCAAGACCACCACGATCGTGGAGAGCGTCGTCGACCGGATCGAGCGGCGCGGCACGGACCCCGAGCGGGTGCTGATCCTCACCTTCAGCCGCAAGGCCGCCGGTGAGCTGCGCGAGCGCGTCACCGGACGGCTGCGCAGGACCACCCGCACCCCGCTGGCGCTGACCTTCCACTCCTACGCCTACGCGCTGCTGCGGCGCGAGGCCGTGCTGGCGGGCGAACGGCCGCCGCGCCTGCTCACCGGCCCCGAGCAGCTCCTGGAGGTGCGGCGGCTGCTGCACGGCGAGCTGGAGGACGGGGCGCTGGAGTGGCCCGAGGACCTGCGCGAGCCGCTGAAGACCCGCGGATTCGCCGAGGAACTGCGCGACTTCCTGTCCCGCGCGGCCGAGCGCGGCCTGGACGGCGAGCGGATCCAGGAGCTGGGCAGGCGCCACGGCCGGGCGGACTGGGTCGCGGCCGGCCGCTTCTCCCAGCGCTACCAGGTCCGCTTCGACCTGGACCCCGAGCCCGCGCTGGACTACTCCGAGCTGATCAGGGCGGCGGCGGGCCTGCTCACCGATCCCGACGTGCGCCGGCGGGAGCGCGCCGCGCACGACGCGGTGTTCGTGGACGAATACCAGGACACCGACCCGGCGCAGGAGTTCCTGCTGGAGCAGCTGGCCGGCGATGGCCGGGACCTGGTCGCGGTGGGTGACCCGGACCAGTCGATCTACGGGTTCCGTGGCGCGGACGTGCGCGGCATCCTGAAGTTCCCCGAGCGCTTCCGTACCCGGGAAGGGCGGGACGCGCCGGTGGTGGCCCTGCGGGTCTGCCGCCGCAGCGGCGAGGAGCTGCTGGAGGCCTCGCGCCGGGTCGCCGCCCGCCTGCCCGCCGCCCCGATGCCCGACGGCGGCCGTTCGGGCGGCCACCGGGACCTGCTGCCGCTGCCGGAGACCCCGGCGGGGGACGTCCGGGTGCTGCTGGCCGACAGCACCAGCCAGGAGGCCGCGGTCGTCGCCGACACACTGCGGCGCGCGCACCTGATCGACGGGGTGCCCTGGCACCGGATGGCGGTGCTCGTCCGATCGGCGATCCGCCAGGTGCCGTTGCTGCGCCGGGCGCTGGTCAACGCCGGGGTGCCCACGATGATCGCCGGCGACGAGGTGCCGATCGCCCAGGAGCCCGGCGTACGGCCGCTGCTGACGATGCTCCGCGTCGCCCTGGACGTCACCGAACTGGACGAAGGCGTCGCCGAGGAGCTGCTGACCGGCCCACTCGGCGGGACCGACATGATCGGCGTCCGCCGCCTGCGCCGCGCACTCAAAATCGCCGAGAACGAAGCCACCACCGCCGAGGAGCCCACCACCCCCGACGTACCGGCAGCCGAGAAGCCCCCCACTCCCGTCGCGGCCGGGGATGAGCCCGCGGGCGGTGCGGTGCGCGCGGGGGGCGAGCCCGCCACCCTGCCGTTCGGGGTGCGGTCCTCGGGGGAGTTGCTCGTCGCCGCCGTCAAGGACGCACGCGAGCTCGTACGGATAGAGCCGCACATCGCGCTGCCCGCCGAGCGGGTCGCCAGGCTGCTGACCACCGCCAGGCAGGCGGTGCGCGAGCAGGGCAGCGCCGAGGAGGCGCTGTGGGCCGTCTGGCAGGGCAGCGGCCTGGCCGAGCGGTGGACGGAGCTGAGCCTGGCCGGCGGCGCCAGGGGCGCGCAGGCCGACCGGGACCTCGACGCGGTGGTGGCCCTGTTCGACTCGGCGGCCCGGTTCGTCGACCGGATGCCCAAGGCGGGCCCCGAGGTGTTCCTGGACGACCTGGCCGCGCAGGAGATCCCCGGTGACACGCTGGCTGAGCGGGCGCCCGACGGCGACGCCGTCCGCGTGCTGACCGCCCACCGCGCCAAGGGCCTGGAGTGGGACGTGGTGGTCGTGGCGGGCGTCCAGGAGGGCGTCTGGCCGGACCTGCGGCTGCGCGGCTCGATGCTGGGCGTGGAGGACCTCGTCGAGGTGGTGGAGGGAGCGCGGCCGAACGCCGCCTCGCTCACCTCCAAGCTGCTGGCCGAGGAGCGCCGGCTGTTCTACGTGGCCGCCACCCGCGCCCGCCGCCGCCTGGTGGTGACCGCCGTGGGCGGCGAGGACACCGACGAGCGGCCGTCCCGGTTCCTGTCGGAGCTGCTGCCGGGCGCGGTGGAGGAGGCCACGGTCGACGACCGGGCCCGGTGGCTGAACATGTCCGCGCTGGTCGCCGACCTGCGCAGCGCCGTCACCGACCCCACCAAGCCCGCCGCGATGCGGCACAAGGCGGCCGAGCAGCTGGCAAGGCTGGCCGCCGCCGGCGTGCACGGCGCGCACCCCAACGACTGGTACGCGCTGACCACCATGACCGACGACCGCCCCCTGAGCTGGCCGGACGACATCGTCAGCATCTCCCCGTCGGCCGTGGAGAGCTTCACCAAGTGCGGCCTGCGCTGGCTGCTGGAGACCGCCGTCGGCGCCGCCGGCACCAGCTCCGCGCAGGGCCTCGGCACGGTGATCCACGCGCTGGCCGTGCTGGCCGCCACCGACCTGCCCAGCGAGGACCTGCTCGGCAAGCGGCTGGACGAGATCTGGACGGAGCTCGACTTCGGCGGCGTATGGTTCAACCGCAAGCAGCGCCAGGTCGCCGAGCAGATGATCGGCAAGTTCCTCCGCTGGCACCAGGACAATCCGCGAGATCTCGTCGCCCTGGAAGAGGCGTTCGTCGCCACGGTGGCCGACGGCGTCCAGATCAAGGGCCGCGTCGACCGGGTGGAGCGCGACGCGGAGGGCAGAGCGGTGATCATCGACCTCAAGACGGGCGGCGCCAAGCCCAGGCCGGGCGAGCTCGACCGGCACCCCCAGCTCGGCGTCTACCAGCTCGCGGCCGTGCTCGGCGCGTTCGCCAGGCACGGCATGACCGAGCCGGGCGGGGCCGCGCTGGTCCAGCTCGGCAAGGCGGCGGGCAAGAGCGCCGCGGTGGAGCAGAAGCAGCAGGCCCTCGCCGAGGACGCCAACCCCGGCTGGGCCGCGGACCTGGTCGACACCGTGGCGATCGGCATGTCGGGCCCGTTCTTCCAGGCGAAGGCGAACGACGGCTGTCGCACCTGCGCGGCCAAGGCGAGCTGCCCGGTCAACGACAGCGGGGGACAGGTGTGCTGAACCCGGTCGAACTGGCCGACAAACTCGGCATCCTGCCGCCCACCCGCGAGCAGGCCGGCGTCATCGAAGCCCAGCTCGAACCCATGGTCGTGATGGCCGGGGCCGGCTCGGGCAAGAGCGAGACGATGGCCGGTCGCGTGGTCTGGCTGGTGGCCAACGGCCTGGTCAGCCCCGGCAACGTGCTCGGCCTGACGTTCACCCGCAAGGCCGCCGCCGAGCTCGCCGTCCGGGTCAGGGAGCGGCTCAACGGGCTGGCGGAGGCGGGGCTGGTCGAGCCCGCCCTGCTCGACGAGGAGCCGACCGTTTCCACCTACCACGCCTACGCCGCCCGCCTGGTCACCGACCACGCCCTGCGCGAGGCGCTGGAGCCGACCATGCGCCTGGTCACGCCGGCCGTCTCGTGGCAGCTCGCCTCCCGGGTGGTGGCCATGTATGACGGGCCGATGGACCGGATCGAGCTGAGCCCGCCCTCGGTCACGGCCGCGGTGCTGGAGCTCGCCGGGGAGTTGTCGGAGCACCTGCGCGCCGCCCCCGACGTGCGCCGCGTGGGCGAGTGGCTGCGTGACAGGTACGACGCGCTGCCGGGCCGGACGGTCGCCGCCCAGCGCAAGCCGCTGGCCGTACAGGCGGCCAGGGAGCAGCTGCTGCCGCTCGTGGAGGCGTACGAAAGGCTCAAGCGCGGCCGGGAGGTCATCGACTACGGCGACCAGATGTCGCTGGCCGCGAGGATCGCGGCCAACCACAAGGAGGTCGGCGAGATCGAGCGCGCCCGCTTCTCCGTGGTGCTGCTCGACGAGTATCAGGACACCAGCCACGCGCAGCTCGTGCTGCTGCGCTCGCTGTTCGGCGGCGGCCACCCGGTCACGGCGGTGGGCGACCCCTGCCAGTCGATCTACGGCTGGCGCGGCGCCTCGGCGGGCAACCTGCGCCGCTTCCCCCAGGACTTCAGGAGCGGCTCCGGCGACCTCGCCCCGGTGCGGCAGCTCAGCGTCAGCTTCCGCAACGGCGACCGGGTGCTCGACGTCGCCGCGCGGGTGCAGCTCCCGCTGCGGATGGAGGCCCGCGAGGTGCCCGTGCTGGTCCCCGGCCCCAACCGGGTCGACCGCGGCCGGGTCACCTGCGCCTTCCACGAGACGGCCGAGGACGAGGCCAGGTGGATCGCCGACGGCATCGCCGGGCTGCTGGGCAAGGAGGTCGCCCCCGACGGCCTGCCCTGGGGCGAGAAGGAGCGCAAGAAGACGCTCGCCATCCAGCCGCAGGACGTGGCGATCCTGGCGCGCAAGAGGTCACAGTTTCCTGCCTTGCGCCGGGCGCTGGAGGCGCGCGACATCCCCGTCGAGGTGGTCGGCCTGGGCGGCCTGCTGACCGTGCCCGAGGTCAACGACATCGTCGCGACGCTGCGCGTGCTGTACGACCCGACGGCCGGCGACGCGCTGGCCCGGCTGCTCGCGGGGCCGCGCTGGCGGATCGGCCCCGCCGACCTGCGGGCGCTGGGCGAGCTCGCCCGTGAGCTGAACCGCGAGTCCCGGGACGGCCGCCGCGCCGACGACCCGCTGGACCAGGTGGTGGCCGACCTGGCCGAGGAGCGCGGCAGCCTGGTGGACGCGCTCGACGAGCTGCCCGACCGGGAGGCCTGGCTGCGCTCGTTCTCGCCGCTGGCCGCGACCAGGCTCGTCGCGCTCGCGCACGAGCTGCGCCAGCTGCGGTCCCACACCGGGCAGCCGCTGCCGGACCTGATCAGCGAGATCGAGCGCAGGCTGGGCCTGGACATCGAGGTGGCGGCGCGCGGCGGCACGGTCAGCGCGTTCGCCGCCAGGGCCGACCTCGACGCGTTCCAGGACGCGGCGGCCCGGTTCGCCGGCGACTCCGAGGACCCGACGCTCGGCGCGTTCCTGGCCTACCTGCAGGCGGCCGAGAGCGAGGAGTTCGGGCTGGAGGCGGGCCGGGTCGGCGAGAGCAACAGCGTCAAGCTGATGACCGTGCACGCCTCCAAGGGGCTGGAGTGGCCCGTCGTGGTGGTGCCCGGCCTGTCGCAGCTCCTCAGCACCAAGGGGACGATCGCCAGCGGCAGCATGTTCCCCGCCACGCCCGTCACCAACAGCCGCTGGACCGACAACCCGCGCAAGCTGCCGTACGCGCTGCGCGGCGACGCCGCCGACCTGCCCCGGCTGGCCGGGCTCGGCAAGGAGGAGCTGGCGGTGTTCGACGAGCTCTGCCGCGAGCGGGACCTCATGGAGGAACGGCGGCTGGCGTACGTGGCCGTCACCCGCGCCCACTACCAGCTGATCGCCTCCGGCTACCGGTGGGGGAGCGCCTCCAAGCCGCTGGCCCCGTCGGACTTCCTGCTGGAGATCCGCGACACCGCCGACCGGGTCGCGTTCTGGGCGCCCGAGGTGACCGAGGGCGCCACGAACCCGCTGCTGGCCGAGCCGGCCGAGGCCGTCTGGCCGGTCACCCCCGAGGGCCTGCGGTACGAGTCCGTCCTCGACGGCGCCCGCCTGGTGGAGGCCGCGCTGGACCGGGTGATGACGGCTGCTCCGGCGGAGGGCGTACAGGAAGACGCCGCAGGCACGGCGGGCGTGTCCGAGGACGCCGTCCGAGGCGCGGGAGGCGTGCCGGGGGATGCCGGTGTGTCCGTGGAGGGCGGGCGAGGCGCTGAGGTGCTGCGGGCGTTCGAGGAGGAGCGGGTGCGCGCCTGGGAGCGCGACACCGACCTGCTGCTGCGCGAGCGGGAGCTGCACCGGCGGCGCGGCTCCACCACCGTCGAGCTGCCGACCAACCTCACCGTGTCCTCTCTGGTCACGCTGGCCGGCGACGCCCGCGAGCTGGCCCGCAGGATCCGTCGTCCGGTCCCGGTCAAGCCCGCGCCGCTGGCCCGGCGCGGCACGTCGTTCCACAGGTGGCTGGAGACCCGGTGGGACCAGCAGCGGCTCATCGACGACTTCGAGCTGGACCTGCTCCAGGAGCCGGAGGAGGCGGACGTGCGGCTGGCCGACCTGCAGGAGCGGTTCGAGCAGAGCGAGTGGGCCGAGCGGAAGCCGCTCGACCTGGAGGTGCCGTTCGAGACCATGATCGCCGATCGGCTGGTGCGCGGCCGGATGGACGCCGTCTTCGAGCTGCCCGACGGGCGCTACGAGGTCGTCGACTGGAAGACCGGCGAGCCGCCCAAGGGCAAGGCGGCCAGGGTGGCGTCGGTGCAGCTCGCGGCCTACCGCCTGGCCTGGTCGCAGCTCGCGGGCGTGCCCCTGGAGAGCGTGGGCGCGGCCTTCCACTACGTGCGCGCGAACCGGACCGTGCGGCCGGTGGACCTGCTCGACGCCGACGGCCTGGTGGCACTCATCGAGGCCGTCCCCACCCGCCCCCAGCCCGCCGACCGCCCTCCCCGGCCCGGTTCCTGAGCCTCCGGGGCGATCACGCGAGCGGGTTGGCGATCGGTACGTATCCGGCGGACCGGTCGGCCGCCCTGGCCCAGCGCACGCTCAGGTTGGCCTTGGCCGGCAGCGGGGAGCCCGCCAGCAGGTCGGACAGCGGCAGCGGCCGGCCCAGTTCGCCGGCCTGCTGGAGGAGGATCTCGCGGGCCGCCTTCCACAGCTCCGGCAGGATCTCCCCCGCGCCGTCCGCGCCGTGGCCCGCCACCGTGGCGGCGATCTCCACCAGGTGGTTGACCAGCAGGCAGTAGACCACCCGCGCCCAGCCCCGCTCGGCGTCGTACGACACGGCCCGCGCCACCTGCGGAGCGAGCCCGGTCAGGTCGTGCCGGCCGGTGACGAGCTTGGCGCCCTCCAGGTCGCGGAAGACGGCCGCCACGGGCAGCCCGGAGGCGTCCAGGTCCACCAGGACGTTCTGCAGGTGCGGCTCCAGGATCACGCCGTGGGTGAAGTAGAGCTCCAGCACCGGCCGGGCCACCGCCGAGACGTAGGCGGTCCACCACGCGAGCGGATCGCGGCCCAGCGCCTCCGGGGCGGGCGAGCCGGCGGCCAGGGCCCCGGCCAGGATCGGGGTGACGCCGGGGGAGCCGCCCGTCCACGGCCCGGTTCTGACGATCACGCCGAGGCCCTCCAGCAGGCGCGGGCCGAGGTCGGCCGAGCGGTAGCCGGGCTCGGGCAGCCACCGCGTCCCAGGATGTTTTCGCGAAATATCGTGGAAAATAGGGGTGAGTCGGCGGGTCAGCTCCACCGCCCCGGCCAGCTCGTACCACGCGTTCTTCCGTACACAGTTGGTGATCCGCACGTCCAGGCTGAACTTCAGGCACACCCCGGCATCCGGCGCGTACACCGTCCGCACCGACGAGGTCGGCATGACGGCGGGCCCCGGCCCCAGATCCACCAGCTCGCCCCCCAGAGCGGGCCGCAGCAGGTCGAGCTGCCACGGATGCGCGGGCAGCAGCCGATAACCGGCGGGCGCCTCTCCCAGCCCGTCCAGCGCCGTCACGTCGCCCTCCTGCGCCAGCGCGTCCGCCCGCACTCCCAGCAGCCGGAGCGGGAAACTCGCGTGCGCCTCGGGCGCGTACCGCAGCCACCCCCGCCCGCCCCGCGCCTTCGGGCTCGGGTGGAACGGGTGCCCGTACACCAGCGCCTGCTCCGAGGCCAGCCACGGATCGGCCGGCGGCACGGCGGCGGCCCTGGCCCGCAGGATCACCGCCATGGCCGTACGACTGGCCGCCACCTGCCCGGCGAACTCCTCGTTGTGGCCGCGTCCACGCCCCAGGTCCACCTGTGCCAGCCGTACCAGCTCGTCGGTCGTCAGGGGGTGCCAGGCGCCCGCTTCGAGCCGCTCGGGACACCCCTCGAAGCGCAGCGCCGCGCCGCCGCGCGTGCGCGCCCGCAGCAGCTCGCCGCCCACCCGCAGCAGCACGTACGGCGGAGCCGGCCAGACCAGGCCGCGCGGTCCGGCGACCTCCCGGACGCAGCAGCGCAGCAGCGCCGCGAGCGTCGCCCCCTCGGCCTCCTCGGCGGGCGAGGTGAGGGCCAGACCGTGCATTCAAGCTCTCCTCAGGTAGTTGGGCCCGCTGGTGCCGTAGAACTTGTTCACGTCCGCCGCGCCGGTCCGCTCCTTGGCCACCAGCGTCCCGGCGGTGACCATGGACTTGCCGGTGAGCCGGGCTGCGTCGAGCGTCCTGGCCCGCAGGAGTCTGGCCATCGGGTCGTCGCCGTAGCCGTTGAGCGCCTCGGCCAGCGTGTCGCGCAGCAGCGCGGCCGCGCGGGCGTGCGGCAGCGCCCCGAAGGCGATGGCGGCGGCCGCCAGGTGGAGCGTGATGGTCACGAACACGTCGGCCAGCGCGTGCGGGTCGTCGGTCAGCATCCGGGGATCGCCGAACTCGGGCACCGCGACCCCGGCCGCCGCGAGCCTGGCGGGCGAGGCCAGCAGCCCGTCGTTGTCCTTGACCAGCAGCTTCATCCCCTCGCCGGTGAAGACCAGGGACAGGTTCTGCTGGTGCGCCTCCAGCGCGACGCCGTACTCGACGAACAGCCGTACGTTCCAGCGCAGCAGGAGGCGCAGGTAGGCGGGCAGCACGTCGCCCAGCTCGGCCAGCACACCCGGGATCGCCAGCGCCGCGACCGGCACCACCTTCCCGGCCGGGAGCCTGCGCACCATCCAGGCGAGGTACTCGTGCCCCGCGTGCGCGTGGCTCTGCTCGTCGGCGATCAGCACGTCGGAGTCGGCGAGCGCGCGCAGCAGCAGCTCCGCGCGGGCGCCGTCGCGCAGGGTGCCGGCCTTGATCGAGCGCCGGTTGCGCAGGCCGAGGGTGCTGGTGGGCAGCGGCAGCTTGAGATGCGTGCGGGCGTCGATCTCCACGGTCCGCATCGACAGCGTGGGCCGTACGGTGACACGCGGCTCCTCCAGCACCCGCACCCCGTCGATCCCGCGCACCTCGCCCACGGTCAGCGGATGCACCGGAAAGAGCGCCTCCCCGTCCGACAGCTCCCACGCCCGCACGTCCGCGGGCAGCCCGAGCGCGGAGCCCGGCTCCAGCATCCTGCGCGGCACCGCCGCCCAGCGCAGCTCGAACGAGGGCGCGAACTCCGGCGCGTACGCCAGCAGATCGGCCTCCGACAGCCCCTGCCGGGCCCGTGAGGTCGGATAGACCGGATGGTCGGCGAACGCCGCCAGCGACTCGTAGGAGGGCTTCCTGGCCAGTACGTCGGGCAGGTGCGCGTCGTGCAGCTCCAGGGCGGCCAGCGCCGCCACGCACTCCTCGAAGAACGCCGCCACGCCCGCCGCGTCCTGCGGGTCGGCGAGCTCGGCCAGCGTCTCCAGCACCTGCTCCAGCCCGAGCTGCTGGCCGGGGGCCACCACGAAGTCCTGGAACGGCGCGCCGGTCGCCAGCCGCACCAGCCGCCCGTCGGCCAGCGTCAGCCCGACGCCGCTCCGGCTCCTGCCCACCCGGGCCGACAGCCTGCCGTAGTCCTCGCGCAGCAGGGCGTTGAGCACCCGGGCGGCCAGGTACGCCTCCCTGGACCTCATCCGACGACCCAGGGCCGGGTGGCGCGGTAGTCGAGCACGGCCGCGTCCACCCGGGCCCGGTCCGGCCCGACGGCCCTGATCACGCCCAGGTAGTCGCGGTTGGTGTGGGTCCGCTCCACCCGGTCGCCGACCTGGCGCAGCGGCCGGTGCCAGAGCCGGACGCCGTCCCGGGCGAGCTCCTCCGCCCCGGGCGCCGAGGTGATCGTGCCGGATCGGCCGGCGACCAGGCTGACCGCGCTGCCGTACCGGTCGACGGCGGGCACCCGCGGTGCCCGCTCGCCGAGATGAACCCGCAGGATCCACTCGAACAGCGGCACGCCGAGCAGGTCGGCGAGCAGGAAGTCGCAGTGGTCGCCGATCACCCGGTAGTTGATCTCGACGATCCGCGGCCCGCGCGCGGTGTCGACGTACTCGGTGTGGCAGGCGCCGAAGCCCGCCCCGATGGCCCGCAGCGCCGCCAGCACGTGCTCGTGCGGCCCGTCCGGCGCCCAGTCCAGCCGCTCCTCGACGAAGTACGGCAGCGGCCCCAGCGTGGTGGCGAACCCGCCGAGCACCTGGATCGTCTCCCCGTCGCCCAGGGTCTCCAGCGTGCGCAGCGGCCCCTCCAGATATTCCTCCACGACCAGCGACTCGCCGGGCCGTCGCCGCCTGATCGTACGGACCGCTCCGGCCAGATCGGACGCCACGTACAGCACGTCCTCGCTGGCCACCCCCTCCCTGGGTTTGACCACGAGCGGGTACGTCAGCCCGTCCGGCACCGGATCCCCGGGCCCCAGCCGGACGGAGCGGACCCGCTCGATCCCCGCCTGCGCGAGCCTGCGGCGGGTCAGGAACTTGTTCTTGGCGGTCAGGCAGGCCCGCCAGTCCTTGCCGGGCAGCCCGAAGTAGTCGGCGGCCATGGCCGTCTCCGCCTGCAGATGATCGGAGTTGGAGAAGAGGGCGTCGGGCCTGCCGAGGTGCTCGATCGTGTCGATCAGGGCGCGCGGGTCGCGCACGTCGCAGGCGACGGCGCCGGGATGCCGCTCCGGCCGGTCGGTGAGGATCGTCACCTCACACCCCAGCGCGCGGGCGGCGGGCAGGAATCCGCCGGTCACCGAATCGGTCGCTTTGAGCGCGGTCAGGTAGAGCCGCAACGCGAGGCACCCCCGGAGGATCAGGTAAGGCTAACCTAACTCACAAGATCCTAGTCCCTCGAAGATCCGGCTGAAGCCGTGGATTCGTAATCGGGGGACAACCCCGAGGTCATAGGATGACATGGGATTTAGGAAGGGTGGGGCCGTGGAAACCGCGGAAGAGCAACTCATCGGACCGCTGCTCCTCGCACGCGGCACCATCGACAGATCGGGCGCGCTGCGCGCCGACGACGCCTGGTTGGAACGTGCCTGGGCGGATCCGGCGACCCGGGTGCTCCTCGTCGACAACGGCCGCACCCTCGTCAGGCGCACCGGCGACGAGGTCCACGCCGTGCTCCTCACCACCGCCGAGGCCCCGCCCGGCGAGCGCTATCTGCTGGGCGTCGCGGACGACGTCGCCTACTTCGCGGTGGCCGCGCCGCTGCCCGGCGTGCCCGGCGGGCACGACGGCGAGGTCAACGGCCGCCTGTCCAGCGTCATGAGCCTGCGGGACGCCCCCGACGGCCAGGCGGTCCCCGCCGGCCTGCGGCAGGCCGGCGGGCTGCTCGGCGACCGCGACGCCGGCCTGCTGGTCTACGCGGTCGCGCTCGAGGCCTGGCACACCACCCACGACTTCTGCCCGCGCTGCGGCACCCGCACCGAGGTGCGGGCGGGCGGCCACATCCGGGTCTGCCCGGAGGACGCGAGCCAGCACTTCCCCCGCGTCGACCCCGCGGTCATCATGCTGATCCGCGACGCCGACGACCGCTGCCTGCTCGCCCGCGGCCCGCACTGGCCCGAAGGCCGCCTGTCGATCCTGGCCGGCTTCGTGGAGCCCGGCGAGTCCCTGGAGGCCGCCGTCGTCCGCGAGGTGGCCGAGGAGGTCGGCATCGCGGTCACCAACCCGCACTATCTCGGCAGCCAGCCCTGGCCGTTCCCGCGCAGCCTCATGCTCGGGTTCTTCGCCGAAGCCCTCACCACCGACCTGACCCCCGACACCGAGGAGATCGCCGAAGCCCGCTGGTTCTCCCGCGAGGAGCTGGCCGAGGCCCTGGAGTCCGGAGAGCTGCGTCTTCCGCCGTCGGTCTCCATCGCCCGCCGTCTCATCGAGACGTGGTACGGCAAGCCCCTCGAGGGTGACTGGTAGGTCAGGCCGCTTCCAGGAGGGCCTTCACCTCGCGGGCCGAGGGGTTGGTGCGGACCACGCGCCCCTTGGCCGTCTCGATCACCACGGTCGGCACGACCTGGTTCCCGTTGTTGACACTCATCACGAACGCGGCCGCGTCGGGGTCGCGCTCGATGTCGATCTCATCGAAGCGGATGCCTTCTCGGGTCAGCTGCGACTTCAGCCGCTTACAGGGACCGCACCACGAAGTGCTGTAGACCGTGAGCGCCATGTCAGGGATTCCTCCAAGGTCAGGAACGGGCGTCCCGTGCAACAACGCGGGACGCCCCGGTAATCCCCTATCCGATGCGTTCGGAAATCCAGGCCTGCACCCGCTCGGCCACGCGCACGTCGCGGTAGAGCCCGGAGGCGTGCGCCGTGCCCGGCACGGTGACGACCTTCACCGGTACCCCCGCCTTGCCCAGCATCTTCTTCAGCAGCATGCTCTGCACCGGAGGCACGAACTCGAACTGCGAGTGCACGGTCAGCATCGGCGCGTCCTTGCTGCTGGCGTGCCAGGCGACCTCCATGCTGGCCCAGACCCGCGAGCACTTGCCCTTGGGCGCGCAGCCGCCGGCCAGCCGGATCGCCGCCTTGCGGAGCTGCTGGGCGTAGGGGTCGGCGGCGGTGGCGCCGTCGGTGTAGGCGCGCAGCGGCGAGATGATCGGCGACAGGCCCACGACGCCCTTGAGCCCCGGCATACCGTTGCCGTAGGTGCCCACGGCGGCGGCGATGTGCCCGCCCGCGGAGAAGCCGGTCACCACGAAGTTGTTCGAGTCGAACGCCCATCGGGCGGCGTGCCGCTTGGCCGTGGCGATGGCGTCCAGCGCGTCGATGCGCTGCGCGGGCCAGGCCGCCTCGGTGGAGAGCCGGTAGTTGAGGTTGAAGACCGTGTAGCCGCGGTCGGCGTAACTCCGCGTGATCTCGGTCATCTGCTTCTTGTCGCCGCTGGACCACCAGCCGCCGTGCACGATGAAGATGCCGGGGCGCTTCTGCCCGTCGGGGGTCCACCAGACGTCCATCTGCTGGTGGCGGTGCTTGCCGTAGGAGACGGTCTCCGAGGCTAAACCACCCATCCCGTCCAGATCGGTCACGGAGGTCGTCGGTGTCGGACCCGGTACGGGGTCCGTGTTCGCCGACGCGGTCGCGGGCGTGAGCGCGACACACGTGAGCGCGATCGCGCTCAAGGAAACCGCTGTTCGCACGGCCTTCCTTTCTCCTCCATGCTCAGGGACGGCCCCATTGTGATGGAAGCGACCGGTTCTTTGCACCTCGTTGCCTCACAGCGGGTGAATGCCGCAGCTTGCCAGAATGGAGTCCGGACCGCCACCGACTGGGAGACTGGATGAGTGAACAGCGTGGATGACGTGCTGTCCGGGCTCGATCCGGAGCAGCGTGAGGTGGCAGAGACCCTGCGTGGGCCGGTCTGCGTGCTCGCCGGCGCCGGCACGGGCAAGACCAGAGCGATTACGCACCGCATCGCTCATGCCGTGCGCAGCGGAGTCGTCGACGCACGCAGCGTGCTGGCAGTGACATTCACCACACGGGCGGCCGGCGAGCTGCGGCAGCGGCTTCGCGCGCTGGGCGCGCCCGGGGTGCAGGCGCGCACCTTCCACGCCGCCGCGCTGCGGCAGCTCACCTATTTCTGGCCCCGGGTGATCGGTGGCGAGGCGCCTTCGGTGATCGAGTCCAAGCTGCCGGTGCTGGTGGAAGCCTGCCGCCAGATCCGGAAAAATCCGGATCGGTCCGAGTTGCGGGACATCGCGGCCGAGGTCGAGTGGGCCAAGGTCACCCAGGTCGGGCCGGAGGACTACGTCGCGGCGGCGGCCAAGCACCACCGCACCTCTCCCGTGCCCGCCGAGGAGGTGGCCCGCCTCTACGAGGGCTACGAGCGGATCAGGCGCGAGCGCCACCTGGTCGACTTCGAGACCATCCTGGAGCTCACCGCCGCGGTGATGACCGAGCACCAGGAGGTGGCGGGCCAGATCCGCCAGCAATACCGCTACTTCGTCGTCGACGAGTACCAAGACGTCAACCCGCTGCAGAAGCTCCTGCTCGACACCTGGCTCGGCGGGCGCAAGGACGTGTGCGTGGTCGGCGACCCCAACCAGACGATCTACTCCTTCACCGGCGCCACCCCGCGCTACCTGACCGGCTTCGCCGTCGAGCACCCGGACGCCGCGGTCATCAAGCTGGTCCGTGACTACCGCTCCACGCCTCAGGTGGTGGACCTGGCCAACCTGGTCATCGCCAAGGGCAGATCACCGCACCGCGTGGAGCTGATCGCGCAGCGCCCCGAAGGCCCCCGGCCGACCTTCGCCGACTACGACGACGAGCCGGCCGAGGCCGCCGGAGTCGCCCGCGCCATCCGCAAGCTGATCGACCAGGGCGTGCCGTCCCGCGAGATCGCCGTGCTGTTCCGCACCAACTCCCAGTCGGAGGCCTACGAGCAGGCCCTGTCCAAGGCCGAGATCCCCTACGTCCTGCGCGGGGCCGAGCGCTTCTTCGAGCGTCCAGAGGTACGGCAGGCGGTCGTGCTGCTGCGCGGCGCGGCCCGCTCCGCAGCCGGCGAGCCGCTGGCCGCCGAGGTCCACCACATCCTGGCGGGCGTCGGCCTGACGCCGGCACCGCCCGGCGGCGGCAAGGCACGCGAGAAGTGGGAGTCCCTCAAGGCCCTGGCGGACCTGGCCGAGGACCTGGCCGCCACCGGCGCGGATCTGCAGGCGTTCGTCGCCGAGCTCGAACGCCGCGCGTCCGAGCAGCACGCGCCGCCGATCGAGGGGGTCACCCTGGCCTCCCTGCACGCCGCCAAGGGCCTGGAGTGGGACGCCGTCTTCCTCGTCGGCCTGACCGACGGCATGATCCCCATCATCTACGCCGAGACCTCGGAGCAGATCGAGGAGGAGCGCCGCCTGCTCTACGTCGGCGTCACCCGGGCCCGCGAGCACCTGTCCCTGTCCTGGGCGCTGTCCCGCGCCCCCGGAGGCCGTAAGAGCCGCCGCCCGTCCCGCTTCCTGGACGGCCTCACCGGCCGCACGCCCGCCTCCCCGCGCGCGGCGGCGCCCGCCCGCGAACGTCGTACGGTCGCGCCTCCGGTGAGCTGCCGGGTCTGCGCCAGGTCCCTGACGACGGCGCCGGAGCAGAAGCTGGGCCGCTGCGCCACCTGCCCGGCCGACTACGACGAGGCCCTGCTGGAGAACCTGAAGGTCTGGCGCGCGGCCACCGCCAAGGAGGCGAAGCTGCCGCCGTACGTCGTGTTCACCGATGTGACGCTGCAGGCCATCGCGGAGCGCGCGCCCACCACCGAGCAGGAGCTGTTGTCCATCGCCGGCATCGGCCGCGTCAAGCTCGACCGCTACGGCGAGGCGGTCCTCGGCCTCTGCCGCGCCGCTTCTCCGTGATGGGCGGTTCCGCGGTGATGGCACCATGTTGACGGGCGGATTTCTGGACACGGCAGACTTGCGCCCGTACGGCTGACGCAAGGGGGATCTGTGAACGAGGCGCTGAAGGAACTCCTCGACCTGCTCGATCTTGAGCAGCTCGAACTGGACCTGTTCCGGGGGCGCAGCCCGAGGGAGCGCATCCAACGCGTCTTCGGCGGGCAGGTCGCCGCGCAGGCGCTGGTCGCGGCCGGTCGCACCGTGGACTCCGACCGGAACGTGCACTCCCTGCACGCCTACTTCATCCGCCCCGGCGACCCCTCGGTGCCGATCGTCTACAACGTCGAACGGGTGCGGGACGGCAGGTCGTTCACCACCCGCCGGGTCACGGCCATCCAGCACGGCAAGACCATCTTCACGATGTCCGCGTCGTTCCACGTCCTGGAGGACGGCGTGCAGCACCAGGCACTGGTGAAACCGGACGTGCCGGACGCCGAGTCGCTGCCCGGCTACCAGGAGCGGATGTCGGGGCTGCTCGGCACCCACCCCGAACTACGCGAATGGGTCTCCCGGCCGCGCCCGGTGGACTCCCGGTACGCCTCCCCGCTGACCTGGGAGGCGTACATGAAGCCGGAGCTGCGCTCCGCCGAGACCAACGTCTGGTTCCGCTACGACGCCGACCTGCCGGACGATCCGCTGCTGCACGTGGTGCTGGCCGCCTACGCCTCCGACTTCACCCTGGTCGACACGGTCCTGCTGGCGCACGGCATGGCCTGGGGCGCCTCGGACATGATGGGCGCCTCCCTTGATCACGCCATGTGGTTCCACCGGCCGTTCCGGGCCGACGACTGGCTGCTGTACGCCCAGGAATCCCCCTGGTCAGGGGCGGCGAGAGGGCTCGCGCGGGGCGAGATGTTCACCGCGTCGGGCGAGCTGGTGGTGTCGGTGGTGCAGGAGGTCATGATCCGGTTGAGAAAATCGTAAAACTGCAGGTAGAAAATATGTTGCCCAGTTCCCGGATCCCGGTTTAGGGTCTTGGACAAGCGAGTCGGGCAATCAGCCCGACGATCCCAGAGTGGAGGTGAGCCCCGGTGATCAGCATCAAGATGACGGCCACGCAGTGGCTCGCTTCCGCATGCCGTGACTCGGTCAGGCTCGTCGATGGGCCGGCCAAGCTGCGGCGGGAGCAGTCTGCCCGGCGTCAGGACCCGGCTTTCTACGCGCGTGCCCATTTCGGTGCGGCCGCCCTGATCGCTCCTGTCTTCGTCGCAGGCAATGAAGTGCCGACCCCGCAGTTCACCAAGGGTGGAAGGTGCGGTCCGCAACCCTGGAGGGATGCGCCGGTCATAACCTGACCGGCACATAGCAGCCCCCCAGGCCGCGGATCCGCACACAGGATCCGCGGTCTTTTTGTTTGTCCGTGATCCCCCGAACACCCACGAGGTGCCAGAACAAGATCAAAAAGACCGATCGAAGGAGAAAGCAGATGGGGGCGAAGACGATCATGGACCTGATCGACGAAGCCGAGATCCCCTGCCGTACCGACCCTGACCTGTGGTTCGCAGAGTCGCCGGAGGACGTCGAGTTCGCCAAGGCGCTCTGTGGCGGCTGCCCGATCCAGAAGGCCTGCCTGGCCCGCGCGCTCGAGCGCGAGGAGCCATGGGGCGTCTGGGGTGGCGAGCTGATCCTCCGCGGGACCGTCGTACCCCGTAAGCGTCCGCGCGGGCGTCCGCGCAAGCACCCGGTCGCTGCCTGAAGTTCCTGCACAGCCTTCCGACAGAAAGAAGACAGGCAATGAGCATCCCGACGAGTCACATCTCGGCGCCGTATCTCTACCATGAATTGGTAAACGACCGAATACAAACCCTCCATCGGGAGGCGCGAGAGCAACGCCTGGTCGCTCGCATCAGCCGCATCCAGCGAGCTGAGCGCCGGGTCCGACGGGCGAATGAGCGCCTCAGCCGGGCCCTGGGCATGGAGGGCTGATCCGGGAGATCCTGCCGCCGGCGCAGGATCTCCCGGATCCTCCGAGATCAACTCGATCGCCCCGCGCGGAACACGACCTGTTCCGCGCGGGGCGGTGTCGTTCCCGGCTCCTGACCTGTGCGGCTCGGCCGTCAGTGCGCGACGGCCCCGGAGGCGGCGACCATCCCCGGATCGTCCTCGGCCGACCACAGGCGGGTGGCCATCCAGACGATCCCCGCCGCGGCCACGACCAGGCCGATGAGGTAGACCGGCACCGGTAACGCGCTTCGCAGCGAGCCGGGAATCATCCCCACGACGTAGAGGGCGACGCCCGGTGGAGGAAGCAGGCCGCTCCGGAGGGCCGCCGCGCCGAACGTCAGCACCCCCGCCACCAGAACGACCGAAGTGACGAGGAACGCCATCCCCGTGCCCCCCGCGAGGAGCCCGGTGACCGTGGTGCCGTCGAGCGAGGGGAAGATGAAGTGCAGCGCGTACTCGATGGCGAACGCTCCCGCGAGACCGGCGGAGTTGAGCAGGTATCCGATCAGGCCGAGATTCCCCGCGCTGCCACGGATGAGCAGGTACAGCCCGGTGAGCGCGAACAGTCCCGTCAGCGCTCCGAACGGGGCGATGGCATGGGTGAGCGTCGTCTCGGGGACGACCCCCGCGCGACGCAGCACATTCACGACCAGCAGCACGGCACAGACATAGGCAGCCACGGCGGCTATCCGATAGAGACGCATGTACGACCTTCCTTCCGGTTTCCTTCCTGGTGATTACGCCGTAAGCATGCGCGCCCCAGGGCCACCGGCTAAGCCCTGGCGAGCCGTCGTAAGCACCCCGAAAGAACTCGACGAGCAACGCCACAGACGGTTCGCTGCCCGGTCCGCGGGGTGCACATCTCCTGGAGGACATCGAACCCAGGCATCAACTCGGCAAGCCGCACAGCGCCCATCGACCGGCCTGAAGTCCATCAAATGAAATTGATGTATTCTGCTGGCATGGTGTCCACCGATCAGACGCCTCCGGCGTTCGTGCGGCTGGCCGCCCACCCGCTGCGGTGGCGGCTGCTGACCGCACTGGCCATGAGCGACTATCGGGTCCGTGAGCTGGTCCACCTGCTCGGCGAGCCGCAGAGCCTGATCTCCTACCATCTACGGCTGCTCCGCGGCGGCGGCCTGGTCACCGCCCACAGGAGCAGCTTCGACGCCCGCGACAGCTACTACCACCTGGACCTGGAGCGCTGCACCCACGCCCTGACCGCCACCGGCCTCGCCCTGCATCCAGCGCTCACCGGCCTCGCTGTGCATCCAGCGCTGGGCCTGGCCCCCACCCCGCCACCGGCCACCGCCACACCCCGCCTTAGCGTGCTCTTCGCATGTACGGGCAACAGCGCCCGCTCACCGATAGCCGAGGCCCTGCTGCGCCACCGCACCGGCGGCCACGTGAAGGTGACCAGCGCCGGCAGTCACCCCAACCCGCGCATACACCCCCACGTCGTACGAGTCCTACGCGAGCACTACGGCATCGACGTCGCCGACCAGCGGCCCCGCCACCTGGACACGGTGGCCCACCGCCGCTTCGATCACCTGATCACCCTGTGCGACAAGGTCCGCGAGGTCTGCCCCGACTTCACCGGCCGACCACGCCAGACCCATTGGAGCATCCCCGCCCCACCCCCCACCCACGACCTCGACCAGCCAACCACCAGCGACCTCGACCAGACAGCCAGCCGCGACACCGGCCAGGCAGCTACCAGCGACATCGGCCAGACAGCCAGCCGCGACCTCGACCGGGTAGCTACCAGCGACACCGGCCAGACAGTCAGCCGCGACATCGGTCAGGCAGTCAGCCGCGACCTCGACCGGGTAGCTACCAGCGACATCGGTCAGGCAGTCAGCCGCGACATCGACCAGGTAGCGATGAGCGACATCGACAGGGTGAGTTACTCCGCTTTCAGCGACATGGCGGCGGAGATCGACACCCGTATCCGCTACCTACTGCCCGTCCTCGCCCACGCCACGAACCCGGAGATCGAGCCATGACCACCACACCCGACGAACTCGCCGGCGTCCGCTACATCGTCGACGACGTGGCCGCCGCCGTCCACTTCTACACGAGCCACCTGGGCTTCACCCTGCGCACCAACCCGGCCCCCGCCTTCGCCGACGTGGTACGCGGCCCCCTGCGCCTGCTCCTGTCCGGCCCCGCGAGCTCCGGTGCCCGCGCCACACCCGACGACTCCACCGCCGCCGGTCGCAACCGCATCCACCTCATCGTTCACGACCTCGAAGCCGAGATCGCCCGGCTACGCACCGCCGGACTGTCCTTCCGCAGCGACGTCATCGCCGGTCCCGGCGGACACCAGATCCTCCTGGCCGACCCAGCCGGCAACCTCATCGAACTCTTCGAACCCACTTCCCCCTGAAGCACCTCTCCAGAGCTTCCATGGCGGACCGGGGCCAGGGCTCCATGGGAAGGCGGACTGGGCCATGGGGCGGACGCTCTACAACTGGTTCCCCATGCGGGACGCCCTGGTGGAGGCGGTCTTCGCGGACCGAGTGGCGACCGTGGCCGACCTGACTGAGCGGGCGCTGGCGATGGACGACGCCTGGGATGGGTTCGTGGTGTTCCTGACCGGCGTGTGCGAACTGCAGGGCGCCGACCTCGGCTACAACGACCTCGCCGCACGGACGGCACCGGTGGACGGCGATCGTGGGTACGGCCTGATGCTGGAAATCCTCGACCGCGCTCAGCGATACGGGGAGTTGCGGCCCGACATCACCCTCGCCGACATGGCCTTCGTGCTCTGGGGCGTGGCGGCGACCATCAGGGCCACCCACAAGGTAGCGCCGCGAGCCTGGCGACGACATCTCACCCTGACCCTGGACGGCCTACGCGCCACCACGGCCCACCCCTTGCAGACCCCTCCCATGTCCACCCAGCAGACCCGCGCCGCGCTGCGGAAGTGCTGACCCTCCACGGCCTTCTCTCGTGATCACCCCTGCGGGTGACTCAAAGACACGTTTGGAGGGCTTGAAGGACGTTCGAGGGATGTGCCCCCGGGTTTCGTCAGCGGGAAGGGCTGGAGCCTTGTCTCAGGGCGGCGGAAGTCGGCCTTCAGGGCACGGCGAGGGCTTCGTCGTTGGGGTCGTCCAGGAAGCCGGGGACCCAGCGGATGGCCTCGTCGCGGAAGCGGGCCGTGGTGCCGAGCTGGCATAGGACACCCACTCCGGCGGCGTGCACGCGGTGGATGAGGACGTAGGAGGCCGGCAGGTTGAGCTGGCGCACGACATTGGTGGGGCGGAGATCGGTGACGCTGGCTGCCTGGGCTCGAAGCCATTCGCGGCTGAAGGTGAACTCTTCGACGGCTGTCGGCTCGACGTAGGGGGCGAGGAAGGCGCGCAAGGCGTCGGGGTCGATCTCAATGCCGGGGCGGATGAAGCCCTCGTCACGCAGCCCGTTGACGACGGTTTCCATGTCGCCCTGGTTGAAGATGCGGGTCAGGAGACCGAAGACCTGGGGGTAGCCGCCGGGCATCCGGTTGACGGCGCCGAAGTCGAGGATGCCGAGCTTGCCGTTGGACAGCATGCGGAAGTTGCCCGGGTGCGGGTCAGCGTGCAGCATGCCGACGCGGGCCGGCGAGCAGAACAGGAACCGGACGAACAGCAGACCGGCGTGATCCCGCTCCTCCTTGGTGCCGTCGGTGATGACGCGGGACAGCGGGGTGCCGTCCATCCACTCGCTGACCAGGATCATCTCGTTGGCGGCGATCACGTCGGGAACGTGGAAGTCGGGGTCGTTGTGGAATTCCAGGGCGAACGCGTGCTGGGCCTCGGCCTCGCGCAGGTAGTCGAGCTCTTCGGCGACCCGATCGCGCAACTCGGCCAGCACCGCCTTGATGTCGAGACCGGGAAGCAGCGCGCCGAACATCTTGCCCAGGCGGGCCAACTGCGCGAAGTCGCCGAGCAGAGCCTTACCGGCTCCCGGGTATTGGATCTTGACCGCGACCTGCCGGCCGTCATGCCACACGGCCTTGTGCACCTGGCCGATGGAGGCGGCCGCGGTCGGCTGGTCGTCGAAGGAGAGGAAGTTGTCGCGCCAGTCGTCGCCGAGCTGCTCGCTGAGC
Organism: Nonomuraea glycinis; assembly: GCF_035920485.1. Lineage (GTDB taxonomy): Bacteria > Actinomycetota > Actinomycetes > Streptosporangiales > Streptosporangiaceae > Nonomuraea > Nonomuraea glycinis. The sequence goes on along the minus strand of NZ_CP109166.1, from coordinate 1,116,031 downwards.
ACCTTGTGGACGGTGGCGGCCGGCAGCGGCGGCGCGGCGTCCTGAAGCTTGGTGAGCGTGGCGCGGTACGGGCCGACGATCTCCTGCGGCAGGGCCGCCTCGAAGATGGACAGGGCTTGGCCGAGCTTCATGGCCCCGCCCTTGAGCTCGCCGAGGACCTTGAAGATCTGCTCGGCGGTGCGCTGCTGGATCTCCTCCGCGACGATCTCCGCGGACTTGCCGCCGATGCGCTTGCCCAGCCCCATGGCGGTGCGACCGGCGAAACCGAGTGGAAGGGCGGCCAACTTGGCGGAGCGCGTGACTGCTCGGCGTGGAAGATCGCTCACACTGATGCGCGGAATCCCAGACGGGACGCCACTTCCCCCCTTCGTGGTCGATACCTGAACATGTCAATCACAGGTAGCTGACATGACCATTGTGCGCGGATATGGGTTGTTTCGCGTACACCGACATTGCGGATGCATGACCCACGATCGTCGTTCCCAGTTCCCATCGGGAGAGACATCCCTTGTGCCGTTGGTCACAACCGCGTCCCGGCCCTCGAGATGAGCGAGTGCGTGGCCGGTCGCCGCTGCCGCCACCAGGCTCGCGAGGACGCCATCGCAGGCGATTTCGCCAGGAGGGAAGCCGCCGAGGCGTGCGGTGACGATCGGCCAGGCGGGGTCGCCGTCGCGACGAGCCAAGTCTAGGCAATGCAGACATGCGCTCTGACCAGGCAGGACCAGCGGCCCCACGCAACCGTGGCCCTCGAAGGCCGACACGAGAAGGTGAGGGATGCCGAGGTCGAGGAGCTCGTTGGCGAGCACCCGGTCGAGCGGGCGCACCGGAGCGAGGATCACGAGGTCGGGCCGCTGGGTTCTGTCGCCCAGGTAAGGCCCACCGGCCTTCGCGTCCACGGTCGGATCCCAGGGCTTCGCACCGCTGAGGGCGGAGCGGGCGCGGCCGGGTCTGGTGTTCGTGCCCTCGCGGTCTGCACGCGCCGCGGGTGGCTTGCCGGGGTCGGCGTCCACGGTGGTGCCGCGATGGTCCGCACCGCTGGGGGCAGAAAGGGCGCGGCCGGGTCTCGCACCCGGGATCCGGCCCGGGTGGTCTGCAGTGCTGCCGGTTGAGGGCGCGCGGCCCGGTTTGGCGTCTTTGGTGCGGCTTCGACGGTTGGTGATGCTGGTGGTAGGGGGAGAGCTCGGGGAACTCGGGGTGGGGTTGTGGGTGGGCTCTTGTGGGATTGGGCTGGTCGCTCTGCGGGCGAGTGCCACCGCGCCGTCCTGGCGGCTGAGGCCGAGCTCGGACCAGGTCAGGCCGCCGGGCGTGAGGTCCTCCGGGCGGGTCGGTTCGGGATCGATCACGCGGATCGTGCCCACGCCGGCAGCGGCCAGCAGGGCGACGATCTGGGCGCCCACCCGGCCGGCGCCGTAGACGCGCACCTGCGCCTGTCTCCTGCGGCGCATCGTCTCCCGGCCGCCGTCAGGGGTGGACGAAGCCAGATCCAGGGCGTCCAGGTCGGGCCTGAGACGGTCGAGCTCCGCCAAGGGGAGAGGCAACGGCGGGGCGCCGGCGTCGTGGATCACGCCCTGTCGCATGAGCTGATCGAGCAGGGATCGGGCGCTGGGCTCGTCCAGTCCGGCCGCCACGGCCTCGCGCAGGACGTGGGCGAGGTCACGGGTGCCGTCGAGAGTGTCGAACCACTGGCGGATCGGCCGGGTCAGGCCGTTCAGCATGAGCGCCCGCTGAGGGTGCAGGCCGATCTGGAGGGTGTGCTCGTCACGGTCGACGCACCGCAGGGCGGGTTTCACGCGTGGCCTCATGCCGCGAAGATTCGCACGAGTCTCCAAGATCCCGAGACTCTTTTCTCGGCCCTGTGGATAACTTCCGCCAACACCAGAAACCCTGTGGATAACCGCCCGATGAAGACGGACCACCCACCGGAGACGGCCGCTCCAAAGCTACGCTTCCCCGCATGAGCGAGCTTCTCGTCGATCACCAGGACGACGGCGTCGTCCTGGTCACCCTCAACCGCCCCGACGTACGCAACGCCATGACCGACGGCATGACCGACGCCTGGCAACGGACCATGGCCGCCCTCGCCAGGGACCGAGACGTCCGTTGCGTCGTGGTCACCGGCGCCGGCAGCGCCTTCTGCGCCGGCGGGGACCTGTCGTGGCTGGGGGAGCGGGGCGTGGAGCCGGTGGATCGGCTGCGCGACAGGATGCTCGCCTTCTACCGTTCCTGGCTCTCCATCACCGAGCTGGAGGTTCCCACGATCGCCGCGGTGAACGGCGCGGCCGTGGGGGCGGGCCTGTGCGTGGCGCTGGCGTGCGACCTCGTGTACGCCGCCGACGACGCCAAGCTGCTGGCACCGTTCACCGCGCTCGGCCTGCACCCGGGGATGGCCGCCACCTACCTGCTGCCGAGGCGGGCGGGCACCGGCCTGGCGAGGGAGATGCTCCTGACGGGACGTACCCTCTCAGGCGCCGAAGCAGCCGACAAAGCCCTAGTAAATCGATCTTTCCCAAAAAATGACCTTATGTCGGAAGTGATGGCTATCGCCAGAACGGTGGCCGGCAACGCCCCCATTGCCACCAAACTCACGAAAGTGGCACTCAATGAGGATCATCAACACCTGGAAGCCGCGCTCAGATGGGAATCCCTGGCTCAGCCGGTGACCATGACATCCGCCGACATGATCGAGGGCCTGACGGCGCATCGGGAAAGTCGTGTTCCCAAATTCACCGGGTCTTAATCATCTGACCAGCAGAAACAGCGTCCACCCTCTGTGGAATTCCGCCAGTCTCGGCTAACGTGCATATGTGCCCCCCGAGACAGTCGAGGTCCGACGTAGTTCTCGTCGCCGGCGCACGGTCTCCGCATACCGTGACGGCGACAAGACGATTGTGCTCCTGCCCGCCTGGCTGAGCGGCGAGGACGCTGATGAGTGGGTGAGCCGGATGCTCGATCGGCTTGCTGCGAAGGAACGCCGACGGCGGCCGACGGACGAAGCGCTCCTCGAGCGGGCCAAGGAGCTGTCGATGAAGTATCTCGACGGCAGAGCCGACCCCGTGAGCGTCCGCTGGGTTGACAACCAGCAGCATCGATGGGGCTCGTGCACTCCGGAGAGCGGCACGATCAGGATCTCGACCCGCCTCAAGGGCCTACCCGAATGGGTCATCAACTACGTCATCATCCACGAGCTCGTGCACCTGCTGGTGCCGAGCCACGGCCCCCGTTTCTGGGCGCTGGTCGAACAATATCCCAAGGCAGAGCGGGCGCGCGGGTTCCTCGAAGGATTCTCCGTCGCGGCGCAGACGGCACCGGAGGAATGTTGACGCGCGTCGTCGCGGTCCTGGTACGGCAGAGCATGGCGAGGTCCGCACCCCGAGGCGTCGACGCACGGTCGTGGCTGGAGGCGGTGGCCGAGGACACCTACGAGATGGTCTCCGGCCTGGAGCTCGTGACCCCCGTCCTGGTGACGAGCGTCCCCGGCCTGGACGAGATCGTCTGGCCCGGCACCGAGGTGATCTCCATCGCCGAGGACGAATCACTCAGGAGCATCCTCGGCAGGCTCGGCGGCGACCAGGCGGCGGTGATCGCGGGCGACGCGCCGGACCTGCCGCCGCTGCTGGTCGGCAAGCTGTTCAGGGAGCTGGGCCGGGCGCAGATCACGGTCAGCCCGGCCGAACGCGGCGGGGCCGTCGCGCTGGCCTGCGGCCTGCCCGCACCCGCTTGGGCGGACCCGGACCTGGACGACCCGGACCTGGTGGCGACGCTGCGCGCGCAGGCTCCCGGCTCGCGGATGGTGGCGACCACGCCGGGCTGGCACCGCCTGCGCACCCCGGACGACGTCGAGCGCCTGGACCCCGGCCTCGAAGGCTGGGACAACACGCGCGCCCTGCTCACGGCACGGTGAGCTCCGCGAACACCGCCCGGTGATCGGTGCCGGGCACGTCGTGCACGCTGACGGCCTTCACCCCCACCCGATGGTCGACCAGCACATGGTCGATGGTGATGATCGGCGGAATCCGCTTGTTCGCCGGCCAGGTGGGGATCAGCCCGGCGCCGACCTGGGCGGCGGCGTCCTTGTAGCCGCGATCGAGCAGGCGGCGCATCGCCGCGTGGTCGAGTGAGGCGTTGAAGTCGCCGGCCAGGATCCGCACGGTCTCGGCGGAGGCGCCGGGGAAGGACTCCAGGGACTCGTTCCACTCGGTCACCTGACGGCCGAGCGGCGGGAACGGATGGACGTCGATGAACTCGATCGGCCGGGCGCCGGGCAGCGTCAGCCGCGCCGCGGGCATGTTGTGGCTCCCGGAGCGCGCCGCCACACCGGCGATCGGGTCGAGTGGATGCCTGGAGAACAACCCGCTCCCGCCCGCGGACCATTCGGCCTGGACCACGCGGTGCGGCATCAGCTCACGCAGGCCGGCCTGGTCCAGCCGCTCGACCGCCTCGGGAGTCAGCTCCTGCGTGTTGAGCACGTCGGCGTCGAGGTCGTACACCATCTTCATGATCGCCTGGGTGTCGGCCTGCCCGAACAGCATGTTGATGCTCAGCACCCTGAGCGGACTGCCCGGAGTGGCCTCAGCCGTGCCGAACGCCCGGGGCAGCACGCTGAAGCCGAGCGCGGTGGTGGTGAGCAGGGCGACCACGGTGGCGGCGCGCCTGCGCCCCAGCGCGGCGATGAGCAGGGGGATCAGCGAACCCGCGGCGGCGTACGGGGTGGCGGTCATGAGCTGGGTCGAGATCGACCCGCGCTCCAGCCACGCCAGCCTGGCGACGGCCCAGGCCGCGAACGGCGTCACGGCCAGCCAGGTCAGCGTGGCGCGGGCGCGCCCACTGCGCTTGCGGCGAACAGGGGTGACAATGGTGCCGCCGACGGGACTTTCCGCCGAAACCTCCACATGCCCCCCTTTGGAACGATGCGATATCTCCCGGGGACTCTAGCCAAACGCGCGTGAGCGCGAGGTAAGAGCGGCCTGCCCGCGTGCGGCCAGGCGGCGGGTCGCCTCGTCGGAGAGCTCGGGGATCCCGTCGATCGGGAACCAGCGCAGATCCAGCGATTCATCACTGATGACCGCTTCGGCCCCCCGAGGGGCCACGGCGGCGTACTCGACGTCGAAATGCCGGCTGTCCGGCGGATGACACCAGACCCGGTGCTTGTCCAGCGCCAGCGGGCCGGGCAGCAACTCCAGGTCCGCGATGCCCGACTCCTCCACGGCTTCGCGGAGCGCGACCTCCGTCAGCGTGCGGTCGCCCGGCTCACAGTGGCCGCCCATGGGCAGCCACATGCCGGCCTTGGGGTGCAGGGTGAGCAGCACTCGCGCGCCGTCGTGCGACAGCACCGCCGTCGTCGCCGTCAGATGGCCGGGAACGCACTGGCGCAGCATCGCGTCGTCGTGCGCCGCCAGATGCTCGAGGAACTCCGCGCGCAGCGCCTCCTCCTCGGCCGTCGGCGCGGCCCACGCGGTGAGCACGCTCACCGCGTCGTGGTGCAGGCTCAATTCTGGTCGCCCTCGTCGTCGGGCTTGCGGTCGAGCTGTGAGATGTCCCACGCGGCCTCGCCGCGCACGAACGCCTCGGGGTCGTCCAGGTCGTCGGCGTGCGGCATGAGGTCGGGGTGACCCCACAGCGCGTCGCGCCCGTCGATCCCGCGCTCCTGCTTCAGCGCCTGCCACAGCGCCGCCGCCTCCCGCAGCCTGCGCGGACGCAGCTCCAGGCCGACGAGCGTGCCGAAGGTCAGCTCGGCCGGACCGCCCGTCGCACGACGACGTCGTACGGTCTCCGCCAGCGCCACGGCGGAGGGCAGCTTGCCTGCGGCGGCCTCGTCGACCACCGTCGCCACCCAGCCCTCGACCAGCGCGAGCATCGTCTCCAGGCGAGCCAGGGCGGCCTTCTGCCGCTCGGTCTCCTCGGGCTTGAGCAGGGCGCCCCCGCTGAGCGCCTCCTGGAGCGCCTCGGGGTTGTTGATGTCGAGGCCGCGGATCTGCTCCTCCAGCGCGGAGGTGTCGACCGTGATGCCCCTGGCATATTCCTCGACGGCGCCGAGCAGGTGCCCGCGCAACCACGGCACGTGCTGGAAGAGCCGGTGGTGCGCCGCCTCGCGCAGCGCCAGATAGAGCCGGATCTCGTCGGCCGGATGCTCCAGGCCCTCGCTGAAGGAGGCGATGCCGCCGGGCAGCAGCGCGGCGGTGTCCGACAGCGGCAGCCCGATGTCGGTCGTGCCGATCACCTCGCGCGCCAGCGAGCCGAGCGCCTGGCCGATCTGCTGACCGACCATCATGCCGCCCATCTGCTTCATCATGCCCATCAGCGGCCCGGCCATCTGCTGGGCCTCAGGCGGCAGGTTGGCGCCGCCGAGCGCGCCGCTCATGGTCTCGACCATGCGCTCGGCGATCGGCTCGGCCAGCTTGCGCCACACCGGGATCGTGTTCTCGATCCACTCGGAGCGGCTCCACGCCTGTGGGCCGGACACGCCGCTGGGCAGCGCGGTGGCCTCATTGAGCCACAGGTCGGCCAGCTGGAGGGCGTCGACGATCTGGCGTCGCTCACCCTCCATGACGCTGGGATCGCCCTCTGCGACCACGGCGTGGCGGGCGATGTTCTTGGCCATGTCCCAGTTGACAGGGCCGGAGCCCTGCGGCGCCGACAGCATGTCGGCGAACTGGCGCATCGCCTGAGCCATCTGCTCAGGGTCGCCGAACATGGCGAACGGATTCTCGTTGGGGTCGTTTTCGCGACCTGGCAGGTCAGTCACCGCTCTACCTCGTGCAGGATGGAGGAGTCCACATCCGCCACGTTAGTCGTCCTACGGCGGATCAGTGCAAAGTGAGGACCTGGTGCCTACCTCGAAACGCCCGCGCCAACCAGTCGTAGCGGTCACAGGTGCTGCCTCAGGCCTGGGCCGTGAGTTGCTCGCAAAGCTCGTCTCCTCCCAGGATTTCCGCAGGGTGGTGGCCATTGACGAGGAGCGCGGCGACATCAAGGAGGCCACGTGGAGAGTGATCGACGTACGAGATCCGCTCTTGGCGAACCGAATCTCCGACATCGACGTCCTGGTCCATCTGGCCGGTGACTACGCCGTCGACGCCAACCCAGGGGAGCGGCGGGCGTACAACCTGAGAGCGGCGCAGACCGTGCTGACCGCCAGCGCGGCCGCGCGCGTCCGCCGCGTCGTGCTCGTCACGAGTGCGATGGTGTACGGCGCGGCGCCCGACAACGACGTGCCCCTCGCCGAGGACGGCCCGGTCGCGGCCGAGCCCGACACCGGCGTGGTGGGCGACTACCTGGAGATCGAGGCGCTCGTACGCAGGTCGCTGCGCAGTCATCCGGGGCTGGAGCTGACGGTGCTGCGCCCGGCCGCGGTCGTCGGCCCCGGCGTGGACACCGTCATCACCCGCCACTTCGAGTCACCGAGGCTGCTCACCGTCAAGGGGTGCGAGCCGCGCTGGCAGTTCTGCCACATCGACGACCTGGTCTCGGCGCTGGAGCTGGCCGCGAAGGGCGCGATCAGCGGGGTGGTGGCCGTGGGCTCCGACGGATGGCTGGAGCAGGACAAGGTCGAGGAGCTGTCCGGGATCCGCCGCTTCGAGCTGCCCGCCGGATTGACGTTCGGCACCGCGCAGCGGCTGCACCGGCTGGGCATCACCCCGGCTCCCGCCACGGACCTGCACTATGTCGTCTATCCGTGGGTGGTCGACTGCGTGGGGCTGCGTGAGGCGGGCTGGAAGCCGGCCTGGACCAACGAGGCCGCGCTCGCGCAGGTGCTGGAGCTGCGCGAGAACCGGACGACCGTGGTCGGCAGGCGGCTGCCGGTCAAGGAGGCCACGCTCACCGCGGCCGGTGCGACCGTCGCGGTCATCGGCACCGCCGCGATCGTCCACCAGGTGCGCAAGAAGCGGCGTGCGTGAGGCTTTGAGGAGGACAACTTCTGTAGGCTCTTTTCGTGGACGTTATCCGCTTGCTGGCAATTCGTGACACCGCGCTCTCCGTGGACGAGGTGATGGCCGCGGTGGGTGACCACGCGGCCGGCGGCACGACGCTCTTCGTGGGCACCGTGCGCGAGCAGGACCACGGCAAGCCCGTGACCAGGCTCTCCTACTCGGCGCACCCTTCGGCCGACAGCGAACTGCGGGCGGTGGCGGAAAAGGTGGTCACCGATTTCCCCGTGACCGCGCTCGCGGCCGTGCACCGGGTCGGCGACCTGGAGCTGGGCGACACGGCGGTGATCGTGGCCGTGGCCAGTCCGCACCGGCAGGAGGCGTTCCTGGCGGCGCGCAGGCTCATCGACGACCTCAAGTCCCAGGTGCCGATCTGGAAACATCAGGTGTTCGCCGATGGGTCGACCGAGTGGGTCGGCGCCTGCGAATAAGCTCGATCCATGTCACGACGCGCCCTGACCCTGCTGGTTTCGGCCTTTCTCGTGCTCGCCCTCGGGATCGTGGGGGCGCTGTCGAAGGTGCCGTACGTCGTGCTCAGTCCCGGCCCGACCGAGGACACCCTCGGCAAGGTGGACAACAAACCGGTGATCACGATCAGTGGGCGGGAGACGTACCCGACCGATGGTGAGCTGAGGCTCGTCACCGTCGCCTACCAGGGCGGGCCCAACGCCAAGATCGACCTGCTGACCGCGCTGCGCGGCTGGATCGATCCGACCGTGGCCGTGGTGCCGCAGGAGACCATTTTCGCCCCCGACCGCTCTCAGCAGCAGGTCGAGGAGGAGAACACGGTCGAGATGACCAACTCCCAGGACAACGCGACGGCCGCCGCGCTCACCGAGCTCAAGATTCCCTACACCACCGTCATCTCGGTGGTCTCCACCGTGAAGGACCAGCCCGCCGCCGGCAAGCTGCTGAAGGGCGACGAGATCGTCGCGGTGGACGGCAAGCCGGTCAGCGAGATCGATGCGGTCGGCGAGGCGGTCAGGGCGCGCGGCCCGGGCGAGCAGGTGACGTTCGGCGTCGTCAGAGGCGAGCAGAAGCTCGACGTCGCGGTGAAGACCATCGGGGAGCGGGGCAAGGCCATGGTCGGGGTGACCATGCAGGCCAAGTACAAGTTCCCGTTCGAGGTGGACATCAACGTGGGCGACGTGGGCGGGCCGAGCGCCGGGCTGATGTTCTCGCTCGGCATCGTGGACAAACTCACCCGCGGCCCGCTCACCGGCGGCAAGCAGATCGCGGGCACGGGCACGATCACCCCCGAAGGCGAGGTGGGACCGATCGGCGGCATCGCCCAGAAGATGGTCGGCGCCCGTGACGCGGGGGCCACCGTCTTCCTCACGCCGGCCGACAACTGCGCCGAGGCCGTCAAGGGCGTGCCCGACGGGCTGCGGCTGGTCAAGGCGGAGACGTTGAGCGGCGCGGTGCAGGCGCTCGACGCGATCAACACGGGGAAAGGTGAGGTGCCTTCTTGTAGCTAGGGACGAAACTTCCTGCTATCGCCGTGCGTTAGTCGTAGGGATGGCACCGCGGTGTAGGTTGCCAGACACGGACCGTTTCTTCATCACGACGAGGGGTTGGCCTTGAGCTTCCGGACCCCAGGAGCCGGCGGCAGGGCGATGCGTTTGCCCCGCCGACCGCGACTGCTTCTGCCTGTCGCGATCGCACTCGTGGCGATTGTGGCACTTTTCTTCCTTTTTTCCGGGATTTATACGGATTATCTATGGTTTGACGCCATCGATTACATTCCGGTCTTCTCCGGTGTGCTGCTGACCGAGATCGTGCTGTTCCTCATCGGGGCGCTGCTCATGGTCGGCATCGTCGGCGGCAACATGCTGCTGGCCTTCAGGACCCGGCCGATGTTCGGGCCCGCCATGTTCGGTGGCGGCAGCGGCGCCGACCGTTATCGCATGGCCATCGACCCGCATCGCAAGCTCATCTTCATCGTCGGCATGGCGATGATCGGGCTTTTCGCGGGCTCGTCCCTCGCCGGTCAGTGGCCGACGTGGATGCAGTTCGTCAACGGGGAGCCGTTCGGCAAGACGGACGAGCAGTTCAAGATGGACATCTCGTTCTTCACCTTCGAACTTCCGTTCATCGAGATGGTGCTGAACTTCCTGTTCACCGCCGTCATCATCGCGACCATCCTCGCGGCGATCACCCATTACCTCTACGGCGGATTCAGGCTGCAGTCGCCCGGCGTGCACGCATCCCGCGCCGCACGGGTCCACCTGTCGGTCCTGGTCGGCGTCTTCGTGCTGCTCAAGGCCGTCGCCTACTGGTTCGACCGGTTCGCCCTGGTCTTCTCCGAGCGCGGGTTCGTGAACGGCGCCTCCTACACGGACATCAACGCCGTGCTGCCCGCCAAGACCATCCTCGCGATCATCGCGCTGATCTGCGCCGTGCTGTTCTTCGCCGGCGTCTTCCGGCCGGGCGGCATGCTGCCCGGCGTGTCCCTCGGTCTGCTGGTGCTCTCGGCCGTGCTGATCGGCGGCGTCTACCCGCTGCTGGTCGAGCAGTTCCAGGTCAAGCCCAACCAGCAGGGCAAGGAAGCCGCGTTCATCGGCCGCAACATCACGGCGACGCGGGACGCGTACAAGATCGGTGATGCGGAGATCACTCCCTACACCGCCGAGGCCGACCCGAGCAAGGTGCAGGTCAACGGCGACGCCTCGGTCTCGGGCGTGCGCCTGCTCGACCCGGCGCTCGTGTCCGCGACCTACGAGCAGACCCAGCGCATCCGCGGCTTCTACGCCTTCTCCGACCAGCTCGACGTCGACCGCTATCCCGACTCGACCGGCAAGCTCGTCGACCACATCATCGGCGTCCGCGAGCTGACCGGGCCGCCCCAGGGCCAGAACAACTGGATCAACCGGCACCTCGTCTACACCCACGGCTACGGCATCGTGACCGCGCCGGGCAACAAGGTCGACTCCGGTGGCCTGCCTGACTACGACGCCAAGAACATGCCGGTCACCGGCCCCCTGGCGTCCAGCACCGCGCTCAAGGAATCGCGCATCTACTTCGGCGAGCACGAGAACAACCAGCAGTACGCCATCGCCGGCGGCAACCCGAGCAGGCCGCAGGAGCTCGACTACCCGGAGACGGGCGGCACCGGCCAGGCGAACACCACCTACACCGGCGCGGGCGGCGTGCCCGTCGGCTCGTTCATCAACAGGCTGTTCTACGCCGCCAAGTACGGCGAGGTGAACATCCTGCTCTCGGGCGACATCAACGACAATTCCAAGATCCTGTACGAGCGCAACCCGCGCCAGCGGATCCAGAAGGTCGCCCCGTTCCTGACCCTCGACTCCAACCCTTACCCGGCGATCGTCGACGGGCGGGTCACCTGGATCGTGGACGCCTACACCACGTCCAACGCCTACCCCTACTCGCAGAGCGAGAGCCTCGGCGAGATGACCAGGGACCTGTCCACGGACCGCTCCCGCGTCATCGCCCAGCAGCCGCAGGACAAGATCAACTACATCCGCAACTCCGTCAAGGCCACGGTCGACGCCTACGACGGCACCGTCACCCTCTACGGCTGGGACGCCAACGACCCGATCCTGAAGACCTGGAGCAAGGCCTTCCCCGGGGTCATCCGCCCGGCCGCCGAGATGAGCCAGGACCTGCGCGCCCACGTGCGCTACCCGGAAGACCTGTTCAAGGTGCAGCGCTATACCCTGTCGCGCTACCACATCACCGACGCCGCGGCCTTCTACAGCGGCCAGGACTTCTGGAACGTCCCCAACGACCCGTCGCAGGGCGACCGCAACATCAAGCAGCCGCCCTACTACCTGACCACCACGATGCCGGGTGGCCAGCCGACGTTCTCCCTGACGACGACGTTCGTCCCCAGGGAGGGGCCCAACCTGGCCGCCTTCATGGCGGTCGACTCAACGGCCGGTCCCAACTACGGCAAACTCCGCGTCCTGCGCATGCCGTCCAACACCCCGATCCCCGGTCCGGGCCAGGCCCAGAACTCCTTCCAGAGCCGGTTCGCCGGTGAGCTCAACCTGCTGGGAGTCGGCGCGTCGGCGGTCCGGTACGGCAACCTGCTGACGCTGCCCTACGCGGGCGGGCTGGTCTACATCGAGCCCGTCTACATCCAGGTGGCGGCCGGCGGCGGCCAGGAGCCGTACCCGATCCTGCAGCGGGTGCTGGTGTCGTTCGGCAGCAAGATCGGCGTCGACCGCACCCTGGAGGGGGCGCTCGCCCAGGTCTTCGGCGGCGAGCAGCAGACGCAGACGGACGAGAACGCCCAGCAGGAGAACAAGCCGACCGAGAACAACCAGGCCGCCACGGCCCTGTCGACGGCCATCTCCGAGGCTGAGAAGGCCTACGACGACGCCCAGAAGGCCCTGCAGACCGACCCGCCGAACTGGGTCGAGTACGGCAAGGCTCAGCAGCGGCTGGACGACGCCCTGGAGAAGCTGAAGACGGCCGGCGCCCAGCCGGTGCCTTCGGCCGGCCCCACGGCTACGCCCTCGGCGACACCCAGCGCCACGCCGACGGCGACACCGACAGGCTCTCCCGCCCCGTCGCCGACGGGGGGTTAGGGCCAGTCAGTTTGCGTAAGCCCCGTGTCAGGGATAGTCTTTAGACACACACCGACGCGGGGTGGAGCAGTTCGGTAGCTCGCTGGGCTCATAACCCAGAGGTCGCAGGTTCAAATCCTGCCCCCGCTACCAGCGAAAAGGCTCCCAGGGATCATCCCTGGGAGCCTTTTCTATATCTGTGCAACCATCGGCCTCGCCCGTGACCCACCCCAAGCGACCACGCACCCTGCGCATGGTCCTCATCGTTGACAGCCATGGACAAGTGCACCGCCAGTAGAAACACAAAAAGCCCCTCCCGACCGGGGCGTATCCGAGGGCCGCAACACAGTGATCACTTACCGGTGGCGAACAGGCCTAGCGGGACGGGACCATGCGTGTATGACCCACGAGGAGCTGGTTCATGTCGCCGCCGGTTGAAGGCGCTAGGCCAGGCCCAGTGACCTGATCAGGTCAAGCATCTCGGCGTGGTGCAGCGCGGCTGGGTTGCCTGCGACGGGGTGGATGTGGCCGTCGATCTCCAGGGCCACCAGGCCGTGCATGCGGCCCCAGACGCGCAGGGCAAGCGCTGCCGCGGCGGGTGACACGTTCGGGAGGTCTGCCTGGATCTTCGCGACGTATTCCGGGTGGAGGTCGGACCAGGAGGTGTCATCGGGTTGAAGGTGGCGAGCGTGCGGCCATGCGGCCGCCACCAGGCGGGTCAGCTCGCGGCAAACGCGGCGTGCGGTCTGGTCCACCGGCCCGTCTACCGGAGGCTGGTAGCCGGGGATGGGGCGGCCGTAGAAGAGCCGGAAGCTCTCCGGATGCGCCAGCGCCCATTGCCTCAGGGCCTGGCCCCATGCGAGCAGCCTGCCACCGGGGTCGGTGGCGGGAACGGCGTTGGTGGCGGTCGTCAGCGCCTGCGCGAGCGATGCGGCGATTCCGCTCATCAGTGCCGTGATCAGGTCGTCCCGGGTGGGGAAGTAGCTGTAGATCGCGCGCGCGGTCATCCCCATCTCGCGGGCGATGCCGCGCAGTGAGATCGCTCCGGGCCCGCCTTCTGCCAGCTGCCGCAGCGCGATGGTCTTGATCTCCCGGCTCGTTTCCACCCGCAGCCGCTCCCGGCGACTCATCACGCCTGCGGCGTGTCCGCTCTCGTCGATGCTCACTTTGACCACGTTACAGGGATCCAATAGTATCCGCCGTTGAATTAGTACACGCCGTGTCCAATCGAAACGGAGATTGCCTTGCCTGCCTACGTCATCGTCAATGTCGGTGTGCTCGACCAGGAGGCCGGTATGGCCTATGCGCCCGTGGCCCAGAAGTCCATCCTCAGCCACGGCGGCCGTTACCTGGTCGCGGGCCCCACACCCGAGCCCGTCGAAGGCGACTGGAACTCCTCCCGGTTCCTGGTCATCGAGTTCCCCGACATGGACCGGATCCGGACGTGGTACGACTCCCCCGAGTACCGGCAGGCCCGGGAGATACGCGAGGGCAAGGTCGAGATGGGGATGTTGTTCGTCGAGGGCTCGCCGCCCGAGGGCTTCTCCCTTCCGGCCTAGCCAATGGCGGTAACCGGACAGGCGGGAACGGCGCGGTCGTCGGCCTCGGCGGGCCGCTCGCTGATCATGAGCATCGGGGCGGAGCAGCGGGAAGCTTCTGTGCAGGCTCTGGACGATCTGCTCCGGGCTTCAGCGCTTGTGCGGGTGCTTGTGAATGTGGGCCCGTAACTCCGGGTTCTGCCCGATCTTGCTGAGCTTGGGGCAGAGCCGGCGCGCGTCAGCACGAGCCTGTTCAGAGGGCTACCAGTTAGCTCGCTCATAGCCCGCGGAGACGATGTACTTCGCGCCCGTCGATGGGCACTCCGCCACACTCGTGTACTTCGCTGGGAGCACCCAGGGACCATATGTGAAGCCGCCGAGGCCGGTTTTCGGGTCGGCAGTGCAGTAGGCCATCGCTCGCACGTGGCCTGTTCCGCCCGTGCATTTGGCCCTGGCCGTATCGGTGTCGAGATTCTTCCACGCAGTACATCCAGTGGGCCACGCGTATGCGGGGCTCGGGTTGATCAGGACGAGCGTGCTTGCCGCAATCGCGAGCGTGAGTGCCAGGCGCTTCATGAGTCCTCCGTGAGATGTCGATGATCCGGCCGGGAAGAGCGTGGCATGCGCCGGTATGTCGGCGGTATGTCCTATAGGGCCTCGCCGTTCAGCACGCGGTGAACAGAGGAGGTCAGGGCCGTACCAGCGGCCTGGAGGGCAGCGATGCCCAGTGAGCTTGCTCCGCTTTTGACGGATTGATGATCAGGCTCACCACATCGGAGCCGGGGGTGATTTCGTTGGAAACGAAAGCCCGAGGGCTTCATGTGTCCTAAGTCGACTGCCCGATGCCTTCCCCGGTATCACGGCCGAGCTTGGTGGGCCGTACATCACAACGGCCGGACTCGACGTGTGGGGCGAGTCCGGCCGGATGTGGGGTTGGGAGTCAGGCCATCAGCACCTCCTGCCGTTGTTGATGCACTGGACGATGGTCTCCATGAGCTGATCCGAGATCACGCCGATGGCGCCGACGTGGTCGGTGATCGGGCTGTGGCGTTCGCTGGCGAAGGAGTCCACGGCGAAGGGGACGTCCGTGCCGTTGGGGCGGGTGTTGGGAAGGTTGTTGTAGATCAGCGTCATGCGCAGTTGCGGCACGGCTTTGGTGCCGCTCGGGCAGGCGCCGTTGTCATCCGGGAAGACGAGGTGGTCGCGGTGGTTGGCGCTGTCGATGTTCTGGCCGTCCCAGCAACTCGGCATGTCGAAGATGCGGGTCACTCGGCTGCCGGAGGGGCAGATCGGGTATTTGTCGGTGATGCGGTCGGTGAAACCGGTGCAGGTCCAGACCGGCCTGGCGTTGGCCGGGCCGTTGGTCACCGCCTTGGCGTCGCCGAAGTTGAGCCTCAGGAACCGCGGGGCCGCCGTGACCGGCGAGGTGGGATTGCCGCGGTACTCCAGTCGCGCCACTGACGCCCGCACCGGCGTGCCGATGTTGTTCTTGTCCACCTCCGGCGCGCCAGGCTCGTCGTTGGGCCCCCGCACGCGGAGGACCGGCCAGAAGTAGGTCGTCTGGTCAGCCTTGTTGCGGCACGTGGTGTCGGAGGCGGCGAGGCTCTCGTTGGTGGAGAAGGCGTCGGCCGACACGTTGCCCACGTAGTCGTGCAGGTGCTGGGCAGCGTTGACCACGCCGGGGGCGTTGATCAGGTTGTCGGTGTTGCGATGCTCTTCCTCGTTCGTGCCGCAATCGGAGACGAACACGCCCCTGGAGCCGTTCCCGCGCGCCTGCGGTTGCCGGGTGCGTGCGACCTGCCGGATGTCGATGAAGTCCTCGGCCGACGGTCCGATGGCCGCCGCGATCTCCTCCTCGCTCTGGTCGCCGCCGTTCTGACCGTCATCGTTCTGGCCGTCGGTCGGCTGAGGGCTGGGTGAGCCGGTCCCCGGGTCGGGCGCGGGTGCGCCGGCATCGTCGAGGCTGCAGGGAGCGAGGGCGGCCAGGTTGTCGGGGCGTTCGGCGGATCGGCTGATGGCTATGGCGATGCGGTCGAGGGTGGCGGCGCGTTTGTCGGAGAGGGGGCGGAGGATGGCGTTCTGGACGAAGTTGGGGCCGCCTTCTCCTTGGGAATCGGCGAGTCGGTTGTTGGCTTCCTGGATCTGGGTTTCCAGGAGGGCCAGGTTCCGGTCGACTTCGTCCTGGGCGGCGGCCGGGATCTCCGGGAGCTGGTCGGCGACGCCCGGGCAGACGATGCGCTGCGCGCCGTCCTGCGCCGGAGGCGGCGAGGTGGCGTTGTCGTCAGGGGCGGGACTGGGGCTGGGGCTCGAGGTGGTGCCGTTGCCGCCGGACTCGCTGAGCCTGCACGTGGCGAGGGCGGCCAGGTTGCCGGGGCGTTCGGCGGATCGGCCGATGGCTATGGCGATGCGGTCGAGGGTGGCGGCGCGTTTGTCGGCGAGAGGGCGGAGGATGGCGTTCTGGACGAAGTTGGGGCCGCCTTCTCCTTGGGAATCGGCGAGTCGGTTGTTGGCTTCCTGGATCTGGGTTTCCAGGGAGGCCAGGTCCCGGTCGACTTCGTCCTGGGCGGCGGCCGGGATCTCCGGGAGCCGGTCGGCGACGCCCGGGCAGACGATGGTCTCCGCCGCCAGGCTGCTGGCCTGGGCGGATAACGGAGCGCCGGACAGGACCAGCGCGATGCTGCCGCCTATCGCAACGGCGCCCCACCATGCTCCGCGCCCTCTTCTCCCCGATCTCATATGCATGCGACCTCTCCTTCCGGTCTTGGGAAAGCCCGGTTTCGGAGTGGTACGGGAGAAAGATTGTCTGGGTTCAGCCGCCCCAACAAGAAGCCCTCCGGGAGCGGTCATCCCGGAGGGGCGGTCGAGCGGTCAGCCTTCGTCGCGGTCCGCCTCTTCCTTGGTGTGGTGGACGACCCCGTCCGCGTGGTCCGGAGGCCCGTACACCGTGTAGAGGACCAGCGGGTTGACGCCGGTGTTGATGAAGTTGTGCCGAGTCCCGGCCGGTACGGCGACCAGGTCTCCCTGGTTGACCTCACGGACCTCGCCCCCGACCCGCGCCTCGCCGGTGCCGGCGACGAAGGTCAGGATCTGGTCGTTCTCCTCGTGAACCTCGTCGCCGATCTCGCCCCCAGGCGGGATGGTCATGATGACCAACTGGCTGTGTTCCCCGGTCCACAGGACACGGCGGAAGTCGGCACTCTTCTCGGCGATGGTGGCGATGGTGAAGTGCTGCACGGTTCTCTCGCTCCCGTAATGATCAGGCGCACGGACTCCCGCGCTACTACCCCGCACCCGCCGCCGGTCACCCAGATACCCGGAATTCCCGCACAAAGCGGGTTATGACCCGATCATGAGCGCGAGATATGACGGTCTGGCCGAATGGTACGACGACTACATCGGCTCCACCGCCGCCGCGAACTTCCCGGACATCACCGACATCCTCGGCCCCGGCGACGGGCTCTGCCTGGACCTGGGCTGCGGCACCGGACGCTACCTCGACATGATCCGTGCCACCGGCAGGACCGTGGTCGGCCTCGACCGGTCGGACGACCAGTTACGGCTGGCCCGCGGCAGGGACGCGGCGCCGCTCCTGCGGAGCGACGGGACGGCGCTGCCGTTCGCCGGCGGGGTGTTCGACACGGTCACCGCACTCTGGGTCTCCACCGACCTCGACGATTTCCCCGGCGTGCTGAGGGAGGCCGCGCGGGTCCTGCGGCCCGGCGGGATGCTGCTCTTCTACGGCGTGCACCCGTGCTTCAACGGCCCGCACATCGAGAACAGGGAGGACGGCGCGCTCATCATCCACCCCACCTACCGCAGGACGGGCTGGCACCCGCGCTCGCCGTGGTGGCGCGATGGCGGTCTCAGGGAGCGGCTCGGGATGCATCAGCTTCCGCTGCCTGACCTGCTCAACGCCTTCATGGACGCCGGTCTGAGCCTCGACCGGGTGTACGAGCCGCGCGAGGACCCCATCCCGCGCATCCTGGCGATCCGGGCGACGAGGGATCGCCGGTGAGGACGGACTTTCCGGGCTACCTGATATCAAAATCTCAACTTTTGTAACAGCGGGTTGTCGCCCAGGAGCGTCACGTGCATAGTGGGGCAAATCACAGTGCACTCGCGGCACTTGCCACCCACAACCGGCAGATCGACTAGCGGATTGGACCTAGCGATGAGCTCCACCCCGCCGATCCGCTCGAAGATCCTCAAGATCCTGCTGGTGCCCCTGATCTCGCTGGTCGCCCTGTGGGCGTTCCTCTCGTACAGCATGGTGGCGGAGACCTCGGGGTTCGCGCAGAGCAGGAGCGAGTGGGACGCGGTCGGCGCGCCCGCTCGCGCGCTGATCGTCGAGGTTCAGCGCGAGCGCCAGCTGTCCGCCGAGCTCGCCGGCGACACAGCGGGCGACACGGCGGGCGACGCGCGGCTCGCGGCGCAGCGGCAGCGCACCGACCAGGCCGTGACCCGGATCCGGGACGTGGCAGGTCAGGTGTCGGTGAGCGGCACGCCCCCCGAGGCGGTGCAGGGCCTGCTCAACGAGCTCGACGGGCTGTCCGCGGTACGGGCCGGCGCCGATCTGGAGGAGAAGACCCCGCTCGCCACGACCGAGAAGTACGACGCGGTGATCAGCGTCGCGCAACGCCAGTTCGGTGGTTCGGAGCGGGTCACCGAGGTGTCGTCGTACCGGGTGCTGCGCGGGCTGACCGCCTACAGCTCGGTCGCGGAGTACGCCGCCAGGGAGCACGCGGTGCTCACCCCGGTGCTGGCCCGCGGGGAGATGACCCAGGCCGAGCACGCGGCGTTCGTCGCGGCGATGACCTCCCGCCGGGTCCAGCTCGCCGATGCCGACCGCGACATCGGCCCCGACCTGCGGGAATGGCACGCCCAGCTGGCGGCGAGCGTCGCCTACCAGCGCTTCGAGCGAGCCGAGGACGCCGTCTTCGCCTGGGACCTGACCGGCAAGCCGCCGGTGGCCGCGGCCGACTGGCAGCGCGACGCGAGCGAGGCGTTCACCGGACTGACCGGCAACGCCGCCAAGGATCTGCAACGCGCCACGCTCAAGGGCGAGAGCCTCGTCGTCACCGGCCTGCTGCGCATCGTGCTGGTGGTGGGGCTCGGCCTGCTGGCCGTGGTGTTGTCGATCGTGCTCTCCTACCGCTTCGGCCGCTCCCTGGTCGACGAGCTGAAGAGGCTGCAGAGCTCGGCCGTCGAGCTGGCCGAGGTACGGCTGCCCAGGCTGGTCGAGCGGCTGCGCAGGGGAGAGGACGTCGACCCCGCGGAGACGCCGGAGCTGGACAGCGCCCGCACGGCCGAGGTGGCGGCCGTCGCCCGGGCGTTCTCGGACGTACAGCGGACCGCCGTACAGGCCGCCGTCGGCCAGGCCACCCTGCGCAGGGGCGTCGGCCAGGTCTTCCTGAACCTGGCCCGCCGCAACCAGGCCCTGCTGCACCGCCAGCTCAGCCTGCTCGACTCCATGGAGCGCAAGACCGAAGATCCGGACACCCTGGAGAACCTGTTCAAACTCGACCACTTCACCACCCGCATGCGCCGGCACGCGGAGAACCTGATCATCCTGTCCGACGCCGCCCCCGGCCGCCGCTGGCGCGACCCGGTGCCGATCTACGACGTGGCGCGGAGCGCGGCCCTGGAGGTCGAGGACTACACGCGGGTCACCATCCAGCCGATGCAGGCAGCGCCGCTGCTCGTCGGCAACGCGGTGACCGACGTGATCCACCTGATCGCCGAGCTGGTGGAGAACGCCACCGCCTTCTCCCCGCCGAACACCACCGTTCAGGTCCGCGGCCTGACCGCGGCGAACGGGTTCGCGGTGGAGGTCGAGGACTGCGGCCTCGGCGTCGAGCCCGCCGTCCTGGCCGAGCTCAACGCCCAGCTCGCCACCCCGCCCGAGTTCGACCTGGCCGGCACCGACCGGATGGGCATCTTCGTGGTCTCGCGACTGGCCGCCCGGCACGGGATCAAGGTCACGCTCCGCCCGTCGCCGTACGACGGGACGACCGCGATCCTCATGCTGCCCGCGAGCCTGCTCACGCCGGCCGCGCCGACCGGCTTCTCCCTGTTCGACGCCACCCGCTCCTACACATCCGCCAAGCCGGTACGTAAACCGATCCACCCCATCCAGTCACCGCCTGCCGCACCCGAGATCGACGACGACCTGGACGGGCTGCCTGTCCGGGTGCGGCAGACCAACATCGCACCACAACTGAGCGGTACACGTCTCAAACCGGACCGTGAAACCTCCGCCCGCTCTCCGCGGGAGCTCCTCGACCTGATGACCTCCATGCAGGAGGGATGGCGTCAAGGGCGCAGAGAGGTGGAAAGGGAACGAGACGTGCGCAACGAAAGGGATTCCCATGGCTGACGCTAGAGCTGAGCTGAGCTGGCTGCTCGACGACCTTACCCACCGGGTCGACGGCATACAGCACGCGGTCCTGTTGTCCGCCGACGGCCTGACGATGGGCGGCTCCAAGGCGCTGACGAGGGAGGACACCGAGCACCTCGCGGCCATCGCGGCCGGCAGCCACGGCCTGGCCTCGGGCACCGGGCGGCATTTCGGACTCGGCGGTGTACGTCAGACGATCTTCGAGATGGAGGGTGGCTTCCTCTTCGTCACGGCCGCCGGACAGGGCGCCAGACTGGCCGTGCTGGCGGCGGGCGACGCCGAGCTCGGACTGGTCACGTACGAGATGGCACTGCTCGTCAAGCGGGTGGGCCAGCACCTGAGCGCCCAGCCGCGAGGAGCGGCACCCGCACCCGCCTGGAACGGCATGGCGCCATGACGGATGCGGATCCAGGGCCTCTGATCAGGCTGTACGGCCTGACGGGCGGCCGGGCGCGGCCGCCCGGCGAGGCGTTCGATCTGGTGGCCATCGTCACGACGATCATGACGCCGATCGAGCCGGTCGGCCTGAATCCGGAACACCACGCCATGCTGACCATCTGCCACGAGCCGACCCCCGTGGCCGACGTGGCGGCGCAGCTCGGGCTGCCGCTCAACATCACCCGCGTGCTCCTCGGCGACCTCCGGCGCGAAGGCCTGGTCGACATCGCCGCACCGCAGCCCGTCGACGAGACGATCGATGAACGTACCTACAGGGATGTACTGCATGGAATACGCAGGCTTTGACCGCCCCCGGCTCTCCGGAGGTACGCTCACCGCCACTGCCCTGAAGATCCTTGTGGCAGGAGGGTTCGGCGTGGGCAAGACCACCATGGTCGGCACCATCAGCGAAATACGTCCCCTGCACACCGAGGAACTGCTGAGCGACCGCGGCGTAGGCGTGGACGACATTTCGGGCGTGGAGACCAAGATCGCCACCACGGTGGCACTGGACTTCGGCCGCATCACCATCCGCGACGGCCTGTGGCTCTACCTGTTCGGCACGCCGGGACAGGATCGCTTCTGGTTCATGTGGGAGGAGCTGGCGCTGGGCGCGCTGGGGGCGGTCGTCCTGGTCGACACCCGGCGGCTGCAGGACTGCTTCCCCGCCGTGGACTACTTCGAGAAGCTCGACCTCCCCTTCGTGGTCGCGGTCAACTGCTTCGACGGCGCCCGCCGCCACGATGCGGCGAAGGTGCGGCGGGCGCTGGGGCTGGACGAGTCCACCCCGCTCATCATGTGTGACGCCCGCGACCGCGCCTCCGTCAAAGAGGTGCTGACCACCCTGGTCACCCACTCGATGAGCATCCGCTAGCGACGTCAGGACGCCGTGCAGGTGAGGGGTGACGGCGTGCTGCCGTCGCCGTTCCCGCTGCCGAGGAAGCCGAACGTGGTCGTCGCGTTCGGCGCGATGCCGCCGTTCCAGCCGAGGTCGGTGACCGTGACGCCGCCGGAGGTCGAGAGGTTGCCGTTCCACAACTGCGAGATGGACTGCCCGCCGGGGAAGGCCCAGCGCACCCGCCAGCCCGCCGTGGGCGACGACCCGGTGTTCCGCACCGTGACCTCCGCCTGGAAACCGTCCGCCCACGTGCGGATCACCCGGTACGACGCGGCGCACCCCGCCGGTGTCACCGTGGGAGTGACGGTGGGGGTGACGGTGGGCGACGGCGCCGCCGAGGCCAGGTCGTAGGCCCGCTGCGGCACGAACTGGCCCGCGGCGGCGAGACAGCCGTCGGCCTCGCCCGGAGGCTTCACCCACAGGAACGCGTCGATGGCCGGGTCCCCGGTCTCGGTGGTGCTCCAGGTGCCGGTGGCCCGGCCTGCCGGATCACACCACTCGCTGCCCGCCGGCCCGTTGCCGTTGCGGCTGGTGTCCACGACCGCGCCCAGCCCGGAGACCCCGGTCGCGGCGATGACGCTCTTGGCGAACGACACCAGGCCCGCCGTGGCGCGGTAGTTCGAGGTGTTGACGGCGATGCCGTCGGCGCTGCTTGCCACGCGCGCGCCGTTCAGCCGGGCGGCGGCCTCCGAGGATGACAGCCAGGCGTCGTGGCCGATGTCGAAGTAGACGTTCACCTGGGCGGACGTGGCGTTGAAGCGCTCCCCGGCATAGGCCATGGAGGCCTGGACCTCGGCCTGCTGGGCGGCGTTCATGCAGCTGGACATGATGGCCAGCGCGTCCGGCTCCAGGATGATGGTGGCCGGCCGCCCGCCCAGACCCGCCGCGATCTGGGCGATCCAGCCCCGGTACGCCGCGTGGTCGGGAGCTCCGCCCGCGCTCGGGCCGCCGCAGTCGCGGTTCGGCATGGCGTACACGACCATGATGGGGATCTTGCCCGCCGCCGCGGCGGCGCCCACGTACGCGTCGACCTGGCCGCGCACGGTCGCCGGGTTGTAGGTGGCGAACCAGCGGCCCTGCGGGACGGCGGCGATCCGGTCTCTGATCACGGCGGCGCGGCTGTCGCCGGGGTTGGCGGCCACCCACGTGGCCGCGCTGGTCAGCGGATCCACGTAGAACGTGGACTCGGCGGCCTGGACGGCGGACGAGGTGAAGACGACCGTCCCCGCCGCGACCGTGGCGAGCGCGGTGAGGATGCCGGCCAGGAGGGGTCTTCTGCGAGACATGGATGCTCCGTCCGATGACGTGGGTGCTTTGGGAGCGCTCCCATCGGTTGTCTCGGATGGTAGGGAGACACGGCCGCGACCAGAAGGGGCGGCGGCCGCCGACGTACCCGCTCCCGCCAAAGGCACAGGCTGGACAGGTCGGCCGTGCGCCGAGCGGCTGAAAGTTTCAACCGTCAGGACGGTTCTTGGCAGGTCGCCCGGGATCTTGGTGCGGACTTGCTATCGTCGGCGTGTGCCCGTTCCCGCCCCGCCCGCGCGCAAGCGGATGCGGGGTCTCTGGCTCGTGGTCCCGCCGTTGCTCGCGACCCTGGCCAGCCTGATCGGCGCCGTGTTTCCTGGAGGCAGCCTCTATGTCTGGTCCTATGCGTTCCTCTTCTGGCTGATCGCGGCCGGCTGCTGGGGGGTGCTGCTCTACCTGCCGGGTCGCCGACGGCATGCGGCGGTCGCCGTCGCGCCGGTGCTCGCTGTCGTGACGTGCGGCGCCATGGCCGCGGACCTGCCCATCCGGGTGGCCTTCGCGGTCTCCGAGCCGGCGCTGTCCGACTATGTGAGCTCGCTGCCGCTGCATCCGGAGAGCATGACGCTGGGCGATGCCGAAGCCGGGCTGGGCGTCGACTGGGTGGGAGTCTTCCCCGTCGGACGTGCCGTCCGCCACGAGGGCAGCTCCAACCTCAGCGTGATCGGAGCAGGCGGGTGGCTGGAATTCTGCGGGCTCACCTATGCGACGGGCGATGGGAAGATCCGGTCGTCCTCCGTCGACCACCTCTCCGGCCGGTGGTACGTGACCTGCGATGACTTCTGACCGCTGCCCGCTTCCCGCCGTCGGGGTCTTGCCCTGATTTATCAGGGCTGATTACATAATTACATGACTGATGAAGCGGTGCCGACGCTGTACGAGTGGGCGGGCGGCACGGACGCGTTGGAGCGGCTGACCGAGGTGTTCTACCGAGAGGTCAAGAAGGACGACCTCATCGGCCCGCTGTTCGCGCACATGGATCCGGGCCACCCGAAGTATGTGGCGATGTGGCTCGCGGAGGTGTTCGGCGGCCCCGCGCGCTACACCGACGAGCGTGGCGGATACGCGCACATGCTCGCGCACCACCTTGGCAAGGGCATCACCGAGCCGCAGCGCCGGCGGTGGGTGAGCCTGCTCATGGACGCGGCGGACGAGGTGGGGTTGCCGGACGACCCCGAGTTCAGGGCAGCCTTCTTCGGCTACGTCGAATGGGGGACCCGCCTCGCCCGGCAGAACTCCCAGCCCGGAGCCGAACCGCCGCCCCAGGCGCCGGTGCCGCACTGGGGATGGGGCGTGGCGCCGCCCTATATCCCGTAACCGTCTCGTACGGCTGACTCGGCTCAGGCCTTGCCGATCATCACCGCTGTCTTCCAGGCGGCCCACCCCAGCAGGAACAGTGCGAAGACCGCCTGGGCGACACGCATCCACGGGGCAGAGGTGACGTCCGCGTAGACCACGACACCGAGCCACATCAGGCCAAATATCCCGACCAGCGCGATGGCCGCCCAATTCATACCCCGATGCCACATATGCGCAGTCTTCCAGTCGCTTCATCAATGACGGGTATGTAGCAGGTCGTCATCGGGTCACTGGTGTGCCGCCACCTAGCCCCGTCCACCGGAAAGGCTTGCGTTGCCTCACCGGGGCGCGTCACCGGGAAGGCTGCGGGCGGCGCGTCACCTGGAGAGGCTGCGGGTGGGGCCCGATCTGGAAAAGCAGCTGGTGGGGCCTCATCTGGGCAGGCTGCGGGCAGCGCCGACGCAGCGGCGCAGGCGCATGTTGCGCGTACGGGCCGGCTTCGGCTGCTCCAAGCAGGCCAGAAGGGTGGCGGCGGTGCGGGCGTCGGCCAGGATCCGCTGGACCATCTCACCGTCGAGAGGGAGCTGGCCGTGCTCGGCGAGCTCGTGCTTGATGAAAGCCATGGGGTCGGGCGCTCCCGCGGCGTCCGCCGCGACCGTCGCTCGCGAGGCGGTGAGCAGACGCAGGTAGTGGGTCCGCAGGATGGCCTCGCGCGTACGGGCGTGCTCAAGGTCGTCGATCAGCATCCGGGCGATGGGCAGCAGGTCGTCGGCGCGGGTCGCGCTGTCGGCGAGAAAGGCGCGGATGTCGTCGAACTCCGAACGGGTCATAGCTGCCACCTCCGAGAGCACAGTCGGCTCATGGGTCCTTCGTACCCGGAGACGATTGCGGATGACTTGCTGACCACTTGCTCAGGGCCCGTCTGGTGACTCTCGCGGCATGTACCGACATGTAGCAGCTTGCCCCGGTAGGGGCGTCTGACGTTGCCAAGAGGGTGGAGAGGTTTGGGGGTTGCGTGGGAAGGGAAGGACCACGTGATTACCTCTGTGGGGCCGAGTTGGTCTTGAGGGCTGCTAGAGTTGCTCAGGCACGGGCGGCCAGGACTCGCAGAGTCCGGGAGATGCCCGGCAAACTCCACTCTCTTGCTTCGCATCACGATGGTCTCGACCACTCAAATGTATTGGTAAGTTAGAGGGGTTGTCCCGGAAGCGGGACGGTGGTTATTCCTGCAGGTCGAGCGGGTCCGGTCAATTTGACAGGGACTTGAACGGCTGACAGGATTAAGACATAACAGAACACGAAATGAGCGCCTCCGCCGCTCGGCCCTGATCAAGGGTTTGTGCGGGGATGTACGCGTCCGTTTCTTGAGAACTCAACAGTGTGTTAAAAGCCAGTGCATGATGCACAACCCCGTCATTTATGACGGATTCCTTTGGTTGACATTTTTGCGAATGTTGGCCGGGTGAAACCATTCCAAGCATTTTTTGGAGAGTTTGATCCTGGCTCAGGACGAACGCTGGCGGCGTGCTTAACACATGCAAGTCGAGCGGAAAGGCCCTTCGGGGTACTCGAGCGGCGAACGGGTGAGTAACACGTGAGTAACCTGCCCCTGACTCTGGGATAAGCCCGGGAAACTGGGTCTAATACCGGATATGACCGCCCCAGGCATCTGGTGGTGGTGGA
Organism: Nonomuraea glycinis; assembly: GCF_035920485.1. Classification (GTDB taxonomy): domain Bacteria; phylum Actinomycetota; class Actinomycetes; order Streptosporangiales; family Streptosporangiaceae; genus Nonomuraea; species Nonomuraea glycinis. The sequence continues at coordinate 1,090,016 of NZ_CP109166.1, read as the reverse complement.
AAGTTTTTTCGGTTGGGGATGGACTCGCGGCCTATCAGCTTGTTGGTGGGGTAATGGCCTACCAAGGCGACGACGGGTAGCCGGCCTGAGAGGGCGACCGGCCACACTGGGACTGAGACACGGCCCAGACTCCTACGGGAGGCAGCAGTGGGGAATATTGCGCAATGGGCGAAAGCCTGACGCAGCGACGCCGCGTGGGGGATGACGGCCTTCGGGTTGTAAACCTCTTTCAGCAGGGACGAAGTTGACGTGTACCTGCAGAAGAAGCGCCGGCTAACTACGTGCCAGCAGCCGCGGTAATACGTAGGGCGCAAGCGTTGTCCGGAATTATTGGGCGTAAAGAGCTCGTAGGTGGCTGGTCGCGTCTGCCGTGAAAGCCCGCAGCTTAACTGCGGGTCTGCGGTGGATACGGGCCGGCTAGAGGTAGGTAGGGGCAAGTGGAATTCCTGGTGTAGCGGTGAAATGCGCAGATATCAGGAGGAACACCGGTGGCGAAGGCGGCTTGCTGGGCCTTACCTGACGCTGAGGAGCGAAAGCGTGGGGAGCGAACAGGATTAGATACCCTGGTAGTCCACGCTGTAAACGTTGGGCGCTAGGTGTGGGGGTCTTCCACGATCTCCGTGCCGGAGCTAACGCATTAAGCGCCCCGCCTGGGGAGTACGGCCGCAAGGCTAAAACTCAAAGGAATTGACGGGGGCCCGCACAAGCGGCGGAGCATGTTGCTTAATTCGACGCAACGCGAAGAACCTTACCAAGGTTTGACATCACCCGGAAACGTGCAGAGATGTGCGCCTCTTCGGACTGGGTGACAGGTGGTGCATGGCTGTCGTCAGCTCGTGTCGTGAGATGTTGGGTTAAGTCCCGCAACGAGCGCAACCCTTGTTCCATGTTGCCAGCAACCTCTTCGGAGGGTTGGGGACTCATGGGAGACTGCCGGGGTCAACTCGGAGGAAGGTGGGGATGACGTCAAGTCATCATGCCCCTTATGTCTTGGGCTGCAAACATGCTACAATGGCCGGTACAGAGGGCTGCTAAGCCGTAAGGTGGAGCGAATCCCTAAAAGCCGGTCTCAGTTCGGATTGGGGTCTGCAACTCGACCCCATGAAGTCGGAGTCGCTAGTAATCGCAGATCAGCAACGCTGCGGTGAATACGTTCCCGGGCCTTGTACACACCGCCCGTCACGTCACGAAAGTCGGCAACACCCGAAGCCCGTGGCCCAACCAGCTTGCTGGGGGGAGCGGTCGAAGGTGGGGCTGGCGATTGGGACGAAGTCGTAACAAGGTAGCCGTACCGGAAGGTGCGGCTGGATCACCTCCTTTCTAAGGAGCATCGGTCCTGCTCGCAAGAGCCGGGCCTACGCTGTGACTGCGAGCGATCGTCTCGCACACGGCAGCTCATTAGTGGAGCACTGGCTATTCAATCGGTTCGGATTGCCGGATCGTTAGTACCGTCGCTGGTGACAGCGGAGGGGAACGCGGTTGCGGGGGTTCGGCTGGGTTGGACACACTGTTGGGTCCTGAGGGAACGGACCGGCGGGCCCGCTGAGGCGGGCTTGTTGTCTGTTACCACCTCATGCAGGGCCGACCTTCCGTCATACCGGTTCGATGCGATTCGTCGTGTTGGGTGTCTGGTGGTGGGTGGGGTTGGTTGCTGTTTGTTGTTTGAGATTTGCATAGTGGACGCGAGCATCTTTGTGGCCAAGTTTTTTAGGGCACACGGTGGATGCCTAGGCATCAGGAGCCGATGAAGGACGTGGGAGGCTGCGTTAAGCCTCGGGGAGTCGCCAACCAGACGTTGATCCGGGGATGTCCGAATGGGGAAACCTAGCACCAGTCATGTGGTGTTGCCTCCGCCTGAATGTATAGGGCGGTTGGTGGTAACGCGGGGAAGTGAAACATCTCAGTACCCGTAGGAAGAGAAAACAACAGTGATTCCGTGAGTAGTGGTGAGCGAAAGCGGATGAGGCTAAACCGGGCGTGTGTGATAGCCGGCAGGCGTTGCACGTCCGGGGTCGTGGGACCTTCTTGAAGGAGCTGCCGTTTCTTCGGACAGTAAAAAATCCATCTGATAGTCGAAGCCTCTGGGAAGGGGCGCCGTAGACCGTGAGAGTCGGGTAGACGAAATTGGATGGACTGTCGGAGGGGATCCCAAGTAGCACGGGGCCCGAGAAATCCTGTGTGAATCTGCCAGGACCACCTGGTAAGCCTAAATACTCCCTGATGACCGATAGTGCACGAGTACCGTGAGGGAAAGGTGAAAAGTGCCCCGGTGAGGGGTTGTGAAATAGTACCTGAAACCGTGTGCCTACAAGCCGTAGGAGCTTACGAGAATTTCGGTTCTCGTGTGATGTGACTGCGTGCCTTTTGAAGAATGAGCCTGCGAGTTATGGTGTGTGGCGAGGTTAACCCGTGTGGGGGAGCCGTAGCGAAAGCGAGTCTGAATAGGGCGTTTGAGTCGCATGCTGTAGACCCGAAGCGGAGTGATCTACGCATGGGCAGGTTGAAGCTCAGGTAAGACTGGGTGGAGGACCGAACCCACCAGGGTTGAAAACCTGGGGGATGACCTGTGTGTAGGGGTGAAAGGCCAATCAAACTCCGTGATAGCTGGTTCTCCCCGAAATGCATTTAGGTGCAGCGTCACGTGTTTCTTGCCGGAGGTAGAGCACTGGATGGCTAATGGGCCCGACAAGGTTACTGACGTCAGCCAAACTCCGAATGCCGGTAAGTGAGAGCGTGGCAGTGAGACTGCGGGCGATAAGGTTCGTAGTCGAGAGGGAAACAGCCCAGATCACCGACTAAGGCCCCTAAGCGTGTGCTAAGTGGGAAAGGATGTGGAGTCGCAGAGACAACCAGGAGGTTGGCTTAGAAGCAGCCACCCTTGAAAGAGTGCGTAATAGCTCACTGGTCAAGTGATTCCGCGCCGACAATGTAGCGGGGCTCAAGTACACCGCCGAAGTCGTGGCATTCATCATCTCTTTCGGGGGGTGGTGGATGGGTAGGGGAGCGTCGTGCAGCCGGTGAAGCGGCAGAGTGATCTAGTCGTGGAGGCTGTGCGAGTGAGAATGCAGGCATGAGTAGCGAATCGAGGGTGAGAAACCCTCGCGCCGGATGACCAAGGGTTCCTGGGCCAGGCTAATCCGCCCAGGGTAAGTCGGGACCTAAGGCGAGGCCGACAGGCGTAGTCGATGGACAACGGGTTGATATTCCCGTACCCGCTTTAACGCGCCCATACTGAACCTCGTGATGCTAAGAGTCCTTAACTCGCCTAAAGCCTTCGGGCTTGGGGTCAGAGTGAACGCTCGGTCCGATCGGGTAGTAGGTAAGCGATGGGGTGACGCAGGAAGGTAGTCCAGCCCAGGCGATGGTAGTCCTGGGGTAAGCATGTAGGGAGTGGGGTAGGCAAATCCGCCCCGCATTAATCCTGAGATGTGATGCCGAGCCGATTGTGGTGAAGTGGATGATCCTATGCTGCCGAGAAAAGCCTCTAGCGAGTGTTGTGGCGGCCCGTACCCTAAACCGACTCAGGTGGTCAGGTAGAGAATACCAAGGCGATCGGGTGAACTGTGGTTAAGGAACTCGGCAAATTGCCCCCGTAACTTCGGGAGAAGGGGGACCTCTGCTGGTGATCGGACTTGCTCTGTGAGCTGGTGGTGGTCGCAGTGGCCAGGGGGAAGCGACTGTTTACTAAAAACACAGGTCCGTGCGAAGTCGTAAGACGATGTATACGGACTGACGCCTGCCCGGTGCCGGAACGTTAAGGGGACCGCTTAGCCAACGCAAGTTGGCGAAGGTGAGAACTTAAGCGCCGGTAAACGGCGGTGGTAACTATAACCATCCTAAGGTAGCGAAATTCCTTGTCGGGTAAGTTCCGACCTGCACGAATGGCGTAACGACTTCCCCGCTGTCTCAACCACAGACCCGGCGAAATTGCACTACGAGTAAAGATGCTCGTTACGCGCAGCAGGACGGAAAGACCCCGGGACCTTCACTACAGCTTGACATTGGCGTTTGGAACGTCTTGTGTAGGATAGGTGGGAGACTGGGAAGCTGTCACGCTAGTGATGGTGGAGTCATTGGTGAAATACCACTCTGGTCGTTTTGAACGTCTAACTCTGGTCCGTGATCCGGATCGGGGACAGTGTCTGGTGGGTAGTTTAACTGGGGCGGTTGCCTCCTAAAGAGTAACGGAGGCGCCCAAAGGTTCCCTCAGCCTGGTTGGCAATCAGGTGTTGAGTGTAAGTGCACAAGGGAGCTTGACTGTGAGACTGACGGGTCGAGCAGGAGCGAAAGCTGGGACTAGTGATCCGGCATCGGCATGTGGAAGCGGTGTCGCTCAACGGCTAAAAGGTACCCCGGGGATAACAGGCTGATCTTCCCCAAGAGTCCATATCGACGGGATGGTTTGGCACCTCGATGTCGGCTCGTCGCATCCTGGGGCTGGAGTAGGTCCCAAGGGTTGGGCTGTTCGCCCATTAAAGCGGTACGCGAGCTGGGTTTAGAACGTCGCGAGACAGTTCGGTCCCTATCCGCTGCGCGCGCAGGAGACTTGAAAGGAGCTGTCCCTAGTACGAGAGGACCGGGACGGACGAACCTCTGGTGTGCCAGTTGTACCGCCAGGTGCACGGCTGGTTGGCTACGTTCGGAAGGGATAACCGCTGAAAGCATCTAAGCGGGAAGCTCGCCTTGAGATGAGGTCTCCCACCATGAGAGTGGGTAAGGCTCCCGGTAGACGACCGGGTTGATAGGCCGGAGGTGGAAGCACGGTAACGTGTGGAGCTGACCGGTACTAATAGGCCGAGGACTTGACCACAAAGCTTTTGCTTCTTGTTGGTGTGTGCTGCGTTCTGTACTCTTCGCCGGGTCCGGAACAGCGCCGCACTGTGAGAAGGCATCTTGCTCGCGTCCACTACGCAATTCTGAGACAACAAGCAGCTGTCTCAGTCGGCTGGAAGGCTGGCTGGTGTTGTTTGTGTGTTTCGCAGGGTTACGGCGGTTATGGCGGGAAGGAAACACCCGGTTACATTCCGAACCCGGAAGTTAAGCTTCTCTGCGCCGATGGTACTGCACTCGGGAGGGTGTGGGAGAGTAGGTCACCGCCGGACAATCTTTCAGGTAGGGCCCCGACATGTGTCGGGGCCCTACCTGCATTTCTGGGGCTTTTCGCCGCCGGCCAGTCGGCTTGCAAGGGGTTCCACGTCTCACGTGTGTGAGGGCTTGGAGGAGGGGGTTTTCACGCCTAGGACGGTGTGAGGACCCCCTTTTTTTGTTGTTGTGACGGGGTGCCGAATGCGCCCGGGCTATATGGGCTCAGCGGGTACTGCGCTGGTAGCGCCTTGTACAGACATAGGACCCGTCCTGAACAGCCAGACGCGGCGATCGGGGATGCTTGGCGGCTGGCTGAGTGAACAGTCCTTCGGCCTGGGGCGGGCAGGCGGTGGGGTGGAGGTCACGATGCGGTGGTGATGATGTAGCTGACTGCTTTGTGGCCGTACGCTGCGGACCATGGGAGGGTGATCACTGTGCCGGCGCGTTCGAACACCTTGGCTCGCCTCCCCTCACCGGCGTACTCCAGTGGGAGCTTTGCCACCTCATGGGCCTTGCCGGTGGCAGCGTCCAGACGAACCAGGCGGGGTGCGACGGTGTGCCGTTCGCCTGCTTCCAGGGTCAGGAGGCCCTGGTCGTCGGCGCGAATGTAGGTGAGCATCACGTCCTGGGTTGCCGACGACTCCCAGAGCCGCCGACCGGTCTTGAGGTCGAAGGCGAGTGCGGTGTTCTTGGTGCCTCCGGTTCTGGCCGTTTTCTCGGAGGAGGTGGTCAGATAGAGGCGGTCGCCGTGGATCGCGTAGCGACGCTGTTCGAGCACGCCTTCGACGAAGACGACGCCGTTCTGGGTGAGGAGGTCCACCCGGCCCGTGGTGAACTCGCTCACCTTGCCGGCGGCCGCGAAGTGGGTGAAGACGTTCTTGCCGTTGATCTCGCGTTGGATGACGATCGGCTTGGCCGACAGGACGGCTCGCTGCAGTGGGAGCTCGCCGATCGGGAAATTGCCGGCGACGTCGCCCGTTCTCGGGTGGATGACCTGGACGCTGTTCTTCTTGGGGGAGCCGCAGTTGACGAGCGCGACCACGCGGCCGGGGCCGGCGTTGGCGTCATCGAGGTGACACTTGTTCGGCATGGGCTTGGCCCATTGCCGGCCGCCGTCGGAGAGGCGGTAGGCGGTCAGGGTGTCGTCCGTTTCGACGATGATCATGCCGTTGGTGGACATCAGGCCGGGGACCATGAGACCGGCCTGAGTGCTCGCCTTCCTGGTCGGGATCTCGATCCGCCAGGTGATCTTGCCGGTGGCCGCGTCGATGCCGGCCAGGTGGTCGCACACCTTCTCGGTGCCGTACGCGAACGCGCCCTTGCCCTCGAACAGGTCGGGGGTGGCGCCGCATACGTGCTCACCCGGTGGGGGCGTGCGCCAGGCCTGTTCGCCGGACTTGAGCTCGTACGCCAGCACGCCTTCCTTCTGCGCCCTGATGACGGTCGTGTCCGTCAGCCAGCTCGCGAACGCCATACCGGTGCTGAAGTCCGTCCCGCCGGCCCCGGGTAGGGGCACCGACCAGTTGGACGCCGTCGGCGTTTCCGGCTCGCCGGCCTGGAGGTTGGTGGGGGACAAGGTGCTCGGTCGCGCGACGAACCACCACGTGGTGAGGCCGGCGGCCAGAAGGACCACCAGGCTGAGCGCGACGATGAGCACGATCTTGGTCGTCCCACGCGCCTTCCGCGGTGCGGCGGCATCGCCGAACGCCTGCGGCGTCGCCGCAGGCCACGCCCCCTGCCCGTACGGGTTCCCCATCGGCTGCGCCGGGCTGTACGAGGGGCCGCTTCCGGCAGGGGCGGGCGGTCCGTACGAGGGGCCGCTTCCGGCCGGGACCGATAGGCCGTAGGAAGGGCCGCTTCCGGTATCAACCGGTGGACCGTACGAGGGGCCGCTTCCGGCAGGGGCCGGTGGGCCGTATGGGGGGTCGCTTCCGGAGGAGGCGGATGGAGCGTACGGGTTGACCGTCGGGGGTGAGAGGTCGCGTCCAGCCGAGGGCGGTGGGGATGGCTGGCCGTACGGGATTCCGGCTGGGCCCTGTGTCGGGGCGTAGGGGTTCCTGCTCGGCGGGGGAGCGGGCGGGTTGTACGGGATGTCGCTCTGGGGGGTGGGGGTTTGGCCGTAGGGGGCGGCGGATGGTGTCCACGGCTGGTGGTTCTGGGGTGGGCCCCAGGTGGGGGCAGGCGTGGAGACGGGCCCGGGAAGGGGCTCGGGCGCAGGACTGGACGGAGGTCCGAGGGGGTGGTCAGTCATGGTTTCGATGGAGACGCCGGTGGCGGGCCGACGTCACGCTATGCCCTAATAGTCCGTTAAATGATCGAGGGGATGCTATCAGCGGGCCAGCAGCAGGGGCTCGATTCGGTAAGGGATCTGCGTCGACAGGGCGATCGTGGAGTCGGTGCGCCGCACCGCCGGTGAGGTCAGGATGTGGGCGATGATCTCCTGCAGGTGGTCGGTGCTCTGCGCGACGACCCGGCAGAGCAGATCGTGCTGGCCGCTGGTCCCGTGCACCTCCAGAATCTGCGGTACGTCACGCAGTGCCTCCACGGCCTCGGCCAGCCGCCCCTGGGCGATCTGCAGCCAGACGAACGCCTGGATCGGATACCCGACCCGGGCCGGGGAGACGGTCGGCCCGAAGTCCTCGATCACGCCGGCGGCCATGAGCTTGTCGACCCGAGCCTGTACGGTGCCGCGGGCGACGCCGAGCAGCCGGGCGAGCTCGGTCAGCCCGACGCGAGGATGGGCGCGCATGGTCACGAGCAACCGAGCGTCGAGATCGTCCACGGTGCCCCTCTCTCGCGATGTGCGATTCGTACAGGAAAGCGGGAGTATGCCGTACGGAAATGAGCGTATCGTGCAGGGAAAGTGCGCGCTCTTGCCAGGGATCGGGAGAGTTGCTGTCATCTGAGACATGTTCGAGGAAGCACAGTACTTCGCCCCGATCGCTACGCAGGACGATGGGTCGGTGGTGGTCGAGCTGGCCACGTCCCATCCGGGCTTCGCGGACCCGGTCTACCGGGCTCGGCGGAACGCGATCGCGGGGCTGGCGGTCAACCATCGGCCCGGGACGCCCATCCCGGTCGCCGAGTACGTCGAGCGGGAGCACGAGGTCTGGGCGCTGGTCACCAAGGAGCTGGCGGCCAAGCACGCCGCCTACGCCACGGCCGAGTACCTCGGCGGCGTCGCCAGGCTCGGGCTGCCGCGGACGCGCATCCCGCAACTCCAGGAGGTCAGCGAGCTGCTGGAGCCGCTGACCGGGTTCCGGTATCTGCCGGCCGCGGGGCTGGTGCCGTTGCGGGACTTCTATGGGGTGCTGGCCGACGGGTATTTCCACTCGACGCAGTACATCCGCCACCATTCCGTGCCGTTCTATACGCCGGAGCCCGACGTGGTGCACGAGGTGATCGGGCATGCCAACGCGCTGGCCAGTGACCGTTACGCCGCGCTCTACCGGCTGGCGGGGGAGGCGGCGCGGCGGGTGGAGGGGGACGCGGCGCTGGAGTTCGTCTCCAAGGTGTTCTGGTTCACGCTGGAGTTCGGGGTGATGCTGGACGGCGGCGAGCTGAGGGCGTACGGGGCGGGCATCCTGTCGTCGTACGGCGAGATCGAGGAGTTCCGGAGCATGGAGGACATCCGGCCGCTGGACCTGACCATGATGGGGACGACTCACTACGACATCACGAAATATCAGGATGTGCTGTTCCGGGCCGACTCGCTGCAGCATCTGGAGGACGTGGTGGGCGACTTCTGGGCCACCTGCGACGACGACTCGATCGCCGAACTCATGGCCACGCATCCCTAGCGAGGCGTGGTGATCTTTCGTGATAATTCATGAATGATCGCGGGTCGGGGCCGCGCGTTGCGGCGTTTGACCATGGCCATCGCCGTGCTGTCGTGCCTGGCCATGTCCACGCTCGCGGAGCGGCCACCCATCCCCCCGGCCAGGGTCCCCGCGTCGGCCGAGGCGCTCGGCCCGCCCGTCGTGGCGGGGCTTCGGCTGAGCGTCCCGTCGGAGCGGGCCGTCCCCCGGATCATCCCCAAGAAGATCACCCAGCGCCTGGACCGCTATCTCGCGACCCGTCCGGGACGGGTCACCGCCATGGTCACGGATCTGACGACCAGCCGCAGCTACCGCTACCACGACGACGAGCGGATGATCACCGCCAGCGCCGCCAAGGCGCAGATTCTCATGGCCCTGCTGCTGAAGACCCCGTGGCGGGATCTCCCGGCGGCCGTCAGGCGCGACGCCGAGTCGATGATCCGCTACAGCGACAACCACGCCGCCGACCGGCTCTGGCTGCGGATCGGCGGCGCGCCCGGGTTCACCGAGACGGGCGAGCAGCTGGGCCTGCGCCACACGCGCGGCGTCCCGGGCGCCTGCGTGGACCTTTACTGCTGGGGCATCACCAAGACCTCCGCGCAGGACCAGATCCGGCTCATGCGGGCGCTCGTGTCGCCCGGCAGCCCGCTGCCCGCCAAGGCTCGCCGGCGGGTGCTCGGGCTCATGGGCGAGGTGGTCGACGGGCAGGACTGGGGCATCAGTGTCGCGAGGTGCGCGGGCGACCGGGTGGCGCTGAAGAACGGGTGGCTGAGGCGTGTGTCCGACAAGCGCTGGGCCGTCGCCAGTGTCGGGCTGGTCCGGGGGCACGGCCAGGCCTTCGCGATCGCCGTACTGACCGAAGGCAGTGCGAACGTGGCGACCGGCATCGCGACCGTCGAGGGCGTCACCGAGCGCGCCATGCGATCGTTTCGGAAATGTCCCAGGTGAGACCCCATGATGGAGGGCATGACTTCTGTGACGTACCGCGTATGTGTCGTGTGCATGGGAAACATCTGCCGCTCGCCCATGGCCGAGATGGTGCTCCGCAAGGTGCTCGCCGATCATGGGCTGGCCGCGCGGGTCGCGGTGGAGAGCGCCGGCACCGGTGGCTGGCACATCGGTGGGCCGATGGACGAGCGGGCCCTGCGCATCCTGGCCGAGCACGGCTATGACGGTTCCGAGCACAACGCCAGGCAGTTCACCGCCGACTGGTTCGACCGCTACGACCTGGTTCTGGCCATGGACCGCGACAACCAGGCGTTCCTGCGTCGGCTGGCCCCCGCCGGGGTGGAGGTGCGGCTGTTCCGCTCCTTCGACCCGGACGCGCCGGCCGGCGCCGAGGTGCCCGACCCCTACTACGGCGGCGACGAGGGCTTCGAGGAGGTCCTCACGCTGGTCGAGACCGCCGCCGAGGGCGTGGCCGAACACATCGCCGACGAGCTGAGCCGGTGAGATGGACCGGTGAAGTGGACCGATGAGCTCGGTACGTCCCACGGCCGGCGGCTGCGGCGGGGCGTGCTCGCCGACGGGCGCGAGGTCTTCGCCAAGATCGGAGAGGACTCGCCGGTGTTCGCCGCCGAGGCCGCCGGGCTGCGGTGGCTCGGCGAGGCGATCGCCGTGCCGGAGGTGATCGAGGCCGCCGATGACCGGCTCGTGCTGTCGTGGGTGAGTGAGGAGCCGCCCACCGCCGCCGCGGCCGAACGCTTCGGCCGCGACCTGGCCCGCCTGCACCGGGCCGGCGCGCCCGCCTACGGCGCGCCCTGGCCCGGCTTCATCGCCGACCTGCCGATGAGCAACGCGCCCGCGGAGGACTGGCCGGCCTTCTACGCCTCCCGCCGCGTTCTCCCGTTCGTACGGCGAGCGCGGCTGCCCGCGCGAGACGTTCAGCTGATCGAGCGGGCCGTCGAGCGGTTCGGTGAGGTGGCGGGGGAGCCGGAGCCGCCCGCCCGCATCCACGGCGACCTGTGGAGCGGCAACCTGCTCTGGTCCGGCGGCACCGGCGTGCTCGTCGACCCGGCGGCGCACGGCGGCCACCGTGAGACGGATCTGGCCATGCTGGCGCTGTTCGGTGCCCCGCACCTGGACCGCATACTCGGCGCCTACCGGCAGGAGGCGCCGCTCGCGGACGGCTGGCGGGAGCGGGTGCCGCTGCACCAGCTGCATCCGCTGCTCGTGCACGTGGTGCTCTTCGGTGCGAGCTACCGGGACAGCCTGATGGCCGCGGTCACTCGGGTGCTGGCGCTGTGAGCCGCCTGAGCACCTCGTCGTGCAGGATGCCGTTGGTGCAGACCAGGCTGCCGCCCTCCAGGCCGTTGACGCCCGCGACGTCGGTCCAGGTGCCGCCGGCCTCCTGGACGATCACGGTGAGCGCCGCCATGTCCCACGGGGACAGCTCCGGCTCGGCCGACAGGTCCACCGAGCCCTCGGCCACCATCATGTGCGACCAGAAGTCGCCGTAGGCCCGGGTGCGCCAGCAGGCGCGGCTCAGGTCCAGGAAGTTGTCCAGGCGGCCGGTCTTCTCCCAGCCGCCGAAGCTGGAGTAGGAGAAGGAGGCGTCGCTCAGGCTGGAGACCGACGAGACCCGCATCCGGGTCGCCTTGGTCAGGCTCCTGCCGGTCCACGCGCCGCCCTCGGTGGAGGCCCACCAGCGACGCCCGAGCGCGGGGGCCGACACGACGCCGACGACGACCTTGCCGTACTCCATCAGCGCGATCAGCGTCGCCCAGACGGGCACGCCGCGCACGTAGTTCTTGGTGCCGTCGATGGGGTCGACGACCCACGACCTGGCGCCCCAGCCGGTCTTGCCGAACTCCTCGCCGACGACCGCGTCCCGTGGCCTGGCACGGCGCAGCGTCCCCCGGATCGTCTCCTCGACGGCCCGGTCCGCGTCGCTGACCGGCGTCAGGTCCGGCTTGGTCTCGACCTTGAGGTCGACCGCCTTGAAGCGCCGCATGGTCAGATCATCGGCGGCATCCGCCATGACATGCGCGAGGCGTAGATCATCGGTGTAACCGTGCACGAACAGTCACGCTACCGTGCCGGGTATGCCGAGCATCAGTCGCCCGGCGTGTCTTTTCGGGTAAGTCCGCTTCCGGTTACTCCCCAGTAGCATGGGCGGCATGTCCCTAGACGCCGGAGAACTCCTGCTCCAGACCGTGCCCTTCGCCCGCACCCTCGGCATCGTCTTCGACTCCGCCGGCGACGGCCGCGCCATCTGCCGGCTGCCTGACCGGGCGGATCTGCACAACCATGTGGCGGGGCCGCACGCGGGCGCGCTGTTCACCCTGGCCGAGTCCGCCTCGGGCGCCGCCATGCTCGCCGCCTTCGGCGACCAGCTCAGCCGCGCGGTGCCGCTCGCCACCACGTCCACCGTCCGCTATCACAAGCTCGCCCTGGGGGAGCTGACGGCCGAGGCCCGGCTGCCGGCCTCGCGCGAGGAGCGTGCGCAGGTGGTGGCGAAGCTGGACGCGGGCGGGCGGCCGGAGTTCGACGTGGAGGTGGAGGTCAGGAACGCCGACGGCGTCGTGGTCGCCACGCTCACCGTCGGCTGGACCCTGCGGCCCAACCGGACCTGATCCCAGGGGTCCGGTGTGCCGTCGCGACCGGGTCTGATCCCAGGGGGTCGGTCGTCCGGCGTGCTGTCGCGACCGGGTCTGATCCCAGGGGGTCAGTCGTCCGGTGTGCCGTCGCGACTGGCCAGCAGGCGGCGCAGGGACTCCAGGCGGGTGGGGTCGGCGTGGCCCTGGCGTACCCAGTCGTCGAGGGCGCATTCGGCGGCCAGGTGGGTGCAGCCCTTGGGGCAGTGGACCGTGCCTTCGATCAGGTCGGGGAAGCCCGCCAGGACCGTCTCCACCGACACGTGCGCCAGGCCGAAGCTGCGCACCCCCGGTGTGTCGATGATCCAGCCGCCCTCGGGCAGCGCCAGCGCCACGGCCGAGGTGGAGGTGTGGCGACCCCGGCCGGTGACCGCGTTGACCTGCGAGACCGCCCGGTTGGCGTCCGGCACCAGGGCGTTGACCAGGGTCGACTTGCCGACGCCCGAATGGCCGACCAGCACGCTGATGCGGCCGGTGAGGTGGGCGCGCAGCTCGTCCAGCGTGCCGCCCTTGTGCACGACGACGTGCTCGACGCCGAGTGGCTCGTAGAGCGCCACGAGGTCGTCGGGCGCGGCCAGGTCGGACTTGGTGAGGCAGAGCAGGGCGTCGATCTCGGCGTCGAAGGCGGCCACCAGGATCCGGTCGATCATGCGCGGGCGCGGCTGCGGGTCGGCCAGGGCGGTCACGATGACCAACTGGTCGGCGTTGGCCACGACGGGACGCTCGATGCCGTCGGTGTCCTCGGTGTCGTCGGCGGAGCGGCGCAGCATCGACGTGCGCGGCTCCACCCTGACCACCCTGGCTAGGCTGTCCGGCTCGCCGGAGACGTCGCCGACCAGGGCGACCCGGTCTCCCACGACGATGCCCTTGCGGCCCAGCTCGCGCGCCTTCATGGCGACGACCAGACGGGGCTCCTGCTGCCTGCGCTTGGCGGCCGAGCCCTTGGCGCGCTCGGGCTCGATCAGCGTGGTGTAGCGGCCGCGGTCGACCGCCACCACGAACCCCTGCACGGCGTCCTCATGCGCAGGCCGGATGCGGGTCCGCGGCCTGGAGCCCTTGCCCGGCCTGACCCGTACGTCGTCCTCGTCGTACTCCCGCTTTCTCAGCGGTCCGCTCCCCTGAACTCAAAGCCCTGACCGGTCATCGGGCGGCCAGCATCGACGCCCACATCGCCGCGAACTCCGGGAGTGTCTTACCCGTGGTCGCGATGTTCTCCACCTCGATGCCGCGCACCGCGAGGCCGAGCACCGCGCCCGCGGTGGCCATGCGGTGGTCGTCGTAGCTGTGGAAGGTGCCGCCGTGCAGTGGACGCGGCCGGACGAGGAGGCCGTCGTCCGTCTCCTCCGCGTCGCCGCCGAGGCGGTTGATCTCGGTGACGAGCGCGGTCAGCCGGTCGGTCTCGTGGCCGCGCAGGTGGGCGACGCCCCTGATCCGGCTCGGCGAGCCGGCCAGCGCGGCCAGCACGGCGATCGTCGGCGTCAGCTCGCCGACCTCGTGCAGGTCGGCGTCGATCCCGGTGATCTCGCCGGTGCCGCTGACCACGAGATCGGCCGTCCCGCCGGCCCGGCCGACCGTGGCGCCCATGTCGGTGAGCAGGCCGCGCAGGGCGTCACCCGCCTGGGTGGTCTCCAGCGGCCAGTCGGGGACGGTGACCGTGCCGCCCGTGACCAGGGCGGCGGCCAGGAAGGGGGCGGCGTTGGACAGGTCGGGCTCGACCACCCAGTCCCTGGCGGCTATCGGGCCGGGCTCGACCCGCCAGACGTCCGGCTCGGTGTCGTCGACCGCGACCCCGGCCGTGCGCAGCATGTGGATCGTCATCCTGATGTGCGGCTGGGACGGGACGGGCGGGCCGACGTGGCGGATCGTGACGCCCTTGGCGAACCGGGCGGCCGTCAGCAGCAGGCCCGAGACGAACTGCGAGGAGGCCGAGGCGTCGAGGGTGACCTCGCCGCCGGTGAGCGGGCCGTGCACGGTGAACGGCAGGGCGTCGCCGTCGACCCGGGCGCCCAGCGCGCGCAGGGCGTCCAGAATGGGGCCCATCGGGCGCTTGCGGGCGTGCGGGTCACCGTCGAAGGAGACCGGGCCGTCGGCCAGCGCGGCCATCGGCGGGACGAACCGCATCACCGTGCCGGCCAGGCCCGCGTCGACGGCCGCGCCGCCGCGGATCTCGCCCGGCCGCACCTGCCAGTCGACGCTGGAGCTGGTCTCGGCCAGCGGCGTGAGGGTGGTGCCCAGCGCGCGCAGCGCCGCGACCATCAGATCGGCGTCCCGGCTGCGCAGCGCCTGGCGTACGACACCAGGGCCGTCGGCGAGTGCGGCGAGCAGCAGCGCGCGGTTGGTCACCGACTTGGATCCGGGCAGCGAGACGGATGCCACGATCGGTCCGGTGGCGACGGGGGCGGGCCAGTGCTCGTTGGACATGCTCGAAGTTTACTGGCCAGGGTGCGGCAGGGGGTCACGGCGAGATCGCGCATGCGAAAGGCGTACATGGCAGTGTGGTGCCATGTGCGGTAGATATGCCTCGGCGCGTGACAAGCACCAGCTCCTCGAGGAGTTCCAGGTGGAGCTCGACGGCGACCCGGACAAGGAGCTCGGCCCCGACTACAACGTGGCGCCCACCAAGAACGTCTACGCCGTGCTCAGCCGCGTGCCCAAGGAGGCCGAGCGGGCGGTGCGGCAGTTGCGGGTGGTGAAGTGGGGGCTGGTGCCGGCCTGGGCGAAGGACCCGTCGGTCGGTTCACGCATGATCAACGCCAGGATCGAGACGGTGGCGGAGAAGCCCTCCTACCGTCAGGCGTTCGCCAAGCGGCGGTGCCTGCTCCCGGCGGACGGCTATTTCGAGTGGATGCCGGTCGAAGGCGACAAGAAGAAGAAACAGCCGTACTTCATCCACCCGGCGGACGGCGGGGTGCTCGCGATGGCCGGGCTGTACGAGTTCTGGAAGGACCCCGGGCGCGAGGATGACGATCCGCTGAAGTGGCTGGTGACCTGCACGGTGATCACCACGGACGCGGAGGACGATCTCGGGCGGATCCATGACCGGATGCCGATGATGATCGAGCCGGAGCGGTGGGCCGAGTGGCTCGATCCGAAACTCACCGACACCAAGCTGGCCTCGGGGCTGCTGGTGCCCGCGCAGCCCGGCAGGCTGACCGCCGACCCGGTCAGCACCGACGTCAACAATGTCCGGAACAATGGCCCGGACCTGATCAAACCATTGTCTCCGGAAGACGACAGCGGCCTTTTCTGAGGTGTAAACGGCACGCTAAGTGGGCATCCGGTGAGGAAAGCGGTGCATCCGTTCACTCGGAGTCACCGCCATATATGCCCCCTTTGCGCCGGGCGGGATCACCGGGGACTTCCGCCGCGGGCTGCCCTCATCCTCCCGGAGGTGCGGATTCGTGGACGTCACGACCGCTCGCGAGCGGCTGTCAGACATGCTTTCTGAGCTGGACCGATCGATCGGGGTGCTCCAGGGTGACCCGGTCTCGGTCCGTGACCGGTCGGCGGCCGACGCGGGCTCCGACCTGACGGACACCGACCGCGCCCAGGCCATGCTGGTCGTGGCGACGACCCAGCGCAGAGCCGTGCTGGACGCGCTCAAGCGCCTTGAGGAAGGCGCTTACGGCGAGTGCGTCGACTGCTGCAGGCCGGTGCCCGAGGGCCGCCTGGAGGCGCGGCCAGAGGCGGCCAGGTGCGTGCAGTGCCAGGGCAAGCGGGAGCGCCGCCGCTAGCTCTTGCGGGCGCTGGCCACCAGGTGGATGCCCACCGTGTCGTCGTCGTCCGGATGCGCCTCGAGCTCGGTGCGGACCAGGTAGGACATCGTCCTGGTGTCGGAGCCGAGCACGTGATCGACCGTCGAGGGGGACAGCACCGTACGGGGCCGCATCCACTCCACCTCCAGCCCGGCGCCCGCCAGCAACTCGCGCAGTTGCCCGCTGCTGAAGCAGCGGGTGATGCTGCCGTCTGGCCAGGGCACCAGCATGACCTCGCCCGTCTGCCGCAGGTGCTGCCACTGCTCCTGCTCGGCCAGGATCGCCATGCCGAGCACCAGGGAGTCGACGCACACCAGGGCCCGGCCGCCAGGCTTGAGCACCCGGGCCACGTCGCTCATCGCCGACTCGGCCATCAGCTCGATCGACATCGCCCGCTCCTCGGCGACCACCGCGTCGACGCTCTCGTCAGGCAGGAACGACAGGTCGTCGGCACGTACGTGGCGGACCAGGTCGGCGTCGTGCAACCGGCTCGGCCCCTCGGCGGCGCGGCGGAAGTCGAGCACCTCGATCACGCGGTGCCCGGCCCGTGCCGCCTGGCTCGACCAGTGCCCGCGGCCGCCGGACAGGTCGAGGACGACGGACGGCGTGCCGGGCAACCACCTGCTGAGTTGTTCGGCGACGACGGCGCGGTAGAAGGTCCAGTACGGCCCCAGCGTCCCTGAGCCGTTGAGTTCCTCGGCCGGAATGGGCAGCACGCGCGACTCCTGGGTTCCGGAAATGGCTACCAGCCGGTACGTATGGTTTTCCCCGCACCGGGTTGTTCGTCACCTTCTATCTTGCGGGAACAGACGAAGGCGCGGGCGTGTTGCGACGAGCATGCTCACATTGCTCGAACACCTCCCCAGTGACCGGGTGGTCGCTGACAAGCGGGTATTCTCCCCTGAGTACGGTGTCCCGCCACAGCCGGCCACCGGTGATCTTAGGGGGGTGGGTCCGGTGCCCGCGACAGGCGCGGAGACTCTGGAGCAGCGGAGCGACCGATTCGAGCGCGACGTCATGCCGTTTCTCGAACAGCTTTACTCTGCGGCGCTCCGGATGACCCGGAACCCCGCTGACGCGGAGGACCTGCTGCAGGAGACCTTCGCCAAGGCGTTCGCGTCGTTCCACCAGTTCCAGGAAGGCACCAATCTCAAGGCCTGGCTCTACCGGATCCTGACGAACACCTTCATCAACAGTTATCGCAAGAAGCAGCGTGAGCCCAAGCAGTCCGGCACCGAGGAGATCGAGGACTGGCAGCTCGCGCGGGCTGAGTCGCACACTTCGAGCGGCCTGAAGTCCGCCGAGGTCGAGGCACTTGACCACCTGCCCGACGGAGACGTCAAGGAAGCACTCGCGGCACTGCCTGAGGAGTTCAGGATCGCGGTCTACCTCGCCGACGTCGAGGGCTTTCCGTACAAGGAGATCGCCGAGATCATGGGGACTCCCATCGGCACCGTGATGTCGAGGCTGCACCGTGGGCGCAGGCAGTTGCGCAGCCACCTGGAGGACTACGCTCGTGAGCGTGGCCTGGTCCCGACGGAGGGATCCAAATGAGCTGTGGCAAGCCGCACGAGACCGACTGTCGTGAGGTCCTCGACAAGGTCTACGCCTATCTCGACGGCGAGTTGACCGAGCACGACGTGTCGCACATCCGCGTGCATCTCGACGAGTGCAGCCCGTGCCTGCAGGAATACGACCTGGACAAGGCGATCAAGGCGCTGGTGGCCAAGAAGTGCGGCTGCGATCCGGTCCCCGAGGACCTGCGCGCCAAAGTGCTCGCCCGCATCGCGCGGGTAAGGTCGGAGTTGGCCGACTAGGATTCCCCCATGCGCTTGCTTGTCACCGGGGGTGCCGGGTTCATCGGGTCTCATCTCGTCGATCGCATGCTCGCCGACGGGCACGAGGTCGTGGCGGTGGACGATCTGTCCTCCGGGAGCCGCGACAACCTGGCGGGAGCCCTGCAGAGCGACCGGTTCACCCTGCATGAGCTGGACATCCGCGATCCCGCGCTGATCCGGCTGACCGCCGAGCTGCGTCCCGAGGTCGTCTTCCACCTCGCCGCGCAGATCAGCGTGCGCAGGAGCGTGGCCGATCCGGTGCACGACGCCAGGATCAACGTCGAGGGCACCGCCGCGACGCTGGTCGCCGCCTGTGAGGGCAGCGCGCGCAAGGTCGTGTTCGCCTCGTCCGTCGCCACCTACGGCAGGCCGACCACGATCCCGGTGCCGGGTGACGCCCCCACCGACCCGCGCTCGCCGTACGCCGCCTCCAAGCTGAGCGCCGAGACCTACCTCGCGATGTTCCGCGCCCTGCACGGGATCGAGTACACCACCCTCGTCCTGTCCAACGTCTACGGCCCGCGCCAGTCGCCCGACGGCGAGGCGGGCGTGGTCTCCATCTTCACCGACGCCCTGCTCGCCGGCACCCCCACGGTCCTGTACGGCGACGGCACCCAGACCCGCGACTACGTCTACGTGGACGACGTGGTCGACGGCCTCGTCCGGGCCGGCGGGTCCGAGGGCAACGGCCGCAGGTTCAACCTCGGCACCGGCATCCAGACCACCGACCGCAGGCTGCACTCGCTGATCGCCGACGCCGCCGGCGCCCCCGACAAGCCGGGCTTCGCCCAGCCGCGCGAGGGCGACCTGCCGGCGATGGCGGTCGACCCGGTGCCCGCCAACGAAGGGCTCGGCTGGGAGCCGCGCGTCGACCTGTCCACCGGCGTGAAGCTCACCGCCGAATGGGCCCGGAGTCGCCCCAGGTAGTTGGTTGATTACGCTTTGCTTGCGATTCTCGACTCCGCCCATGTGATCGTGCCTTCTTCTGTAGCGTGAGCGCAGAAGTAGACGTGGAGGCGTGGATGTTGAAGGCTATGATCGCCCGGTTGTTCACGGCCGCCGTGCTCATCACCCCGGTGATCCTGGTGCTGGCGGGCGGGACCGCACCGCCCGGGGTTTCCTGGACCTGAGTGCTGGTGGGGGGCCGCAATGCGTGATCTGCCGTGGCCCGCGAGGGTTTACCTGCTCGCCGTCATCGGCGCGGCGGCGGCCCTCATCGGGCGCAGTCTGATCACCTCCGGCAGCCTGGTGGCGCCGGAGAATCTCGATGTACTGCTCGTGCTCGTCCTGCTGTTCCTGGTGTGCGAGTCGATGCCGACGCTGCTCAACGTGGAGCAGTTCGCGGTGTCGGTCAGCTTCTCGGCGGCGCTGGCCGCGGTGGTGCTCATCGGGCCGGATGGGGCGGCGCTGGTGGGCCTGACGGCGGTGCTGAGCGTGCGCCCCGGGCTGCCGCTCATCAAACGGGTGTTCAACGGCGCGCAGTTCGCCATCTGCGGCTACGCGGCCGGTGGCGTCTATGTCTGGCTCGGTGGCGCCGTCGGCGTGCCGAAGGTCAACGCCTTCGACGATCTCATCGGCCCCTACGCCGCGGCCACCGCCGTGTTCGTGCCGCTCAACATCCTGCTCACGCTCACCATGATCAGGCTGGCCGCCAACGTCAGCGCCCTGGAGGTGCCGCTGCGCGGGCTGGCCCAGTTCCTGCTGTCCTATCTGGGCTACGGGACGTTCGGGCTGCTGGTGGCCGGGCTCTGGGCGACCGTGCAGTCCATCTCGGCGGTGCTCGTGCTGTTGCCGCTGTTCGTGGCCCGCTGGGCGTTCGGCCAGTATCACGCGCAGCAGCGCTCCTACGACGCCACCATCGCGGCCCTGTGCCAGGCGGTGGAGACCAAGGACTACTACACCAGGGGTCACTGCACCCGCGTCTCGCTCGGCTCCTCCATGATCGCGCACGAGGTGGGCATGGGGATGGAGCGGCTGCGGGCCATCCGCTACGCCGGCATGCTGCACGACGTGGGCAAGCTCGGTGTGCCCACCAAGGTGCTGCAGAAGGACGGGCCGCTGACCGAGGAGGAGTTCGCCGCGATCCAGCTCCACCCGATGCGCGGGCTGGAGATCGTGCAGGGGATCGACTTCCTGGACGAGGCGTTCGCCGGGATCATGCACCATCACGAGCGGCACGACGGCAGGGGCTACCCGATGGGGCTGGCCGCCGACGAGATCCCGGAGTTCGCCCGGATCATCGCCGTGGCCGACGCGTTCGACTCGATGACCTCCGACCGCGCCTACCGTGGCGCCCGGCCCATCGAGGTGGCCGTCGAGGAGTTGCGCAAGGGCGCGGGCACGCACTTCGACCCGGTGATGGTCGAGGCGTTCATGCGGGCGCTGGAGCGCGAGCCGTGGCAGCCGCCGCGCCGCGTCGAGCCGCCGCCTCCCGAGGGCCCTGACACCCTCACCAAGGACCACGACGACCCGACCATGCCCATCGAAGTGGTGACGGGGCCGTGACGCGCTCCTACCAGCGGTTCGGGGCCGCACAACTGCTGCTCATCTGCGCGGCCGCCCTGATCGCCACCGCCGGGATCGCCTACACCTGCGCCGTGGGCCTGGACCGGCCGGAGATCGCCGTCGGGTTCGGCGCGCTCATCGCGGCCGGGGAGCTCGCCAGGCTGACGATGCCGGGCAACCGGGAGGTGGCGCCCGTCGGCGCCGCCGCGGCGCTCGGATACACCCTGCTGCTCGACCTCAGTCAGGCCCCGCTGCGGCACTCGGCGCTCCAGGTGGTGGCCGTGATCGCCGTCGGGATGTTCGCCGGCGCGCTGCCGCACCTGGCGGTCGGCCGCCCGCCCCGGCTGGACGCGATGGCCCGCCGCCTGCTCACCGGCGCCCTGCTCGCCTTCGCCTTCCGCCCGCTCGCCGATCCCCTCTTCAAGGCCACACAGGGGCAGCTGGGCACCTGGTGGCCGGCGCTCGGGGTGATGGTGGTGCTCATCAGCCTCACCCTGCTGATCGACGTGCTCATCGCCGCCCTGCTCCGGGCCGAGCAACTGCGCACCGCCTTCAGGGTGGCGGTGCGCGACGAGCTCAACGTCGCCTTCCCGCTCGGCGCCGCCGTCGCCTCCTCGGGCATGCTGCTGGCCCTGGCCACGCACAGCATGGACCTGGTGGCCCTGCTGGTCTTCGCGGCCCCGCTGCTCGTCACCCAGGTGGCCTTCCGCAAGTACGCCGGCATCCGCGCCACCTACCTGCAGACGGTTCGCGCCCTGTCCCGGGTCACCGAGGTCGGCGGCTACGTCGAGCCAGGCCACTCGCGCCGGGTCAGCCGCCTGGCGGTGGCGATCGGCAGGGAGCAGGGCATGGCCGAGCCGGAGCTCCTGGAGCTGGAGTACGCCGCGCTCATGCACGACATCGGCCAGCTCTCGCTGCGCGACCCGATTCCCGGCGGCGCGACCGTGCTGACCGACCCGGAGCAGGCCCGCCGCATCGCCGAGCTGGGCGCCGAGGTGATCAGGCAGACGGGGGTGCTCGACCGGGTCGCCGATCTGGTCAGCCGCCAGTGCGACGAGATGAGCGATGACCCGCCGCAGTCGAGCCGCATCATCAAGGTCGCCAACGCCTACGACGACCTGCTCGGCGGCTCGACCGACCGCGACCGGGCGGGGGCCGCGCTGGAGCGGCTCAGGCTGGGCGCGGGCACGGCCTACGATCCCGTCGCCATCGAGGCCCTGGCCCGGGTCGCCGACCGCCCGTCGCACCGGCGCTAGAGGCGGCGCCGCGGCCCCTGTGCAGGGCCGTGGATCCCTGGCACGATCGCCACGGAAGAGACGGTCGGATCAGTACCCAAGGGAGTCGGGATGGCTGAGGTCCACGCCGAGATGGTGGCGAACGTGTGGAAGGTCGTCGTCCAGGAGGGTGACGAGGTCTCCGAAGGCGACACGCTGGTCATTCTCGAGTCGATGAAGATGGAGATCCCGGTGCTCGCCGAGGACGCCGGCGTAGTGGTCCAGCTCAAGGTGACCGAGGGCGAGGTGATCCAGGAGGGTCACCTGATCGCGGTCATCGAGTAGTGAGGTGATCCTGGAGGGTCATCTGATCGCGGTCATCGGGTGGCCGCCGGTAAGAAACCGGTCGAGTGGCGCACGCGAGGAATTGGTCTCGGTCAGCGGGTGGTGCGGGCGAGGAAGCGGTCGCGGTTCACCACGATCCGTTCGATCGTGCCGCGGGCGACGACGGCGTGCGTGTCCTGGGCCTGGAAGGCGAAGGTCAGCCGTCTGCCGTCGACTCCGGTGAGCTCGGCGCCGATCTCCACGTGGGTGCCGATCGGGCTGGCGGCCAGGTGTTCGAGCTCGATCCGGGTGCCGACCGAGGTCTCACCCGGCGCCAGGACCTGGCCGAGGGCCCGCACGGTGGCCTGCTCGGCCAGCGCCAGCAGCCGGGGCGTGGCCAGCACCGGGACATCGCCGCTGCCGATCTTCTCGGCCGTGTCCTCCCGCTCCACCATGATGAGCAGCTTGGCACGAAGACCCGGCGCGAGCGTCATGACGTCAGCCTAGTGCGGGTACCGGGGTCGGCCGCGTGGCGCGCACCCGGTACGGTGCTGTGATCTCACAGAAAACCGGGACAAGTGTGGTCGCCAGGCCGCAGGATAGGGTTTGTACGGCTTGTGGCAATTGTGTGGCATGTGAGGACAGTGGGCCGTACACTCTCGGAGTTCCGTGACCTCTGTGTTATCTCACCGCGACACAAGTCCGCTTGGTTGGAGAACCCTGGGGTGGGAGAGGTTCTAGAGGTAGAGGGGTAGCGGGGGAAGTCATGGTGGCCCAAGGGACGACGCTGGCGGGGCGGTATCGCCTGGATACCCGCATCGGCGCCGGTGGCATGGGCGAGGTCTGGCGCGGAGAGGACACGGTCCTCGCGCGGACCGTCGCCGTCAAGGTGCTGCTCCCGGGGCGCATGCAGGACCCGGGGTTCCTCGCGCGCTTCCAGGCGGAAGCCAGAGCGATGGCGACGATCAACCACCCCGGTGTGGTGGACGTCTACGACTACGGCGTCAGCGGCGACACCGTTTATCTGGTGATGAAGTTCGTCGACGGGGAGCCGCTCGACCGGTTATTGACCCGGCTCGGCAGGATCTCGCCGCAGCCCGCGATGGAGTTGATCGCGCAGGCGGCCTCGGCCCTGCAGGCCGTGCACGACCAGGGGATCGTGCACCGCGACGTGAAGCCGGGCAACCTGCTGGTGCAGCGCGACGGCACGCTGGTCATCACCGACTTCGGCATCGCCAGGTCCGATCTGGCCAACCGGCTCACCGACGCCGGCATGGTGCTCGGCACCGCCGCCTACTGCGCGCCCGAGCAGGCCGAGGGCGCGCCGGTCACGCCCGCCGTGGACATCTACGCGCTGGGCGTGGTGGCCTACGAGTGCCTGGCGGGGCAGCGGCCGTTCGATGGTGACAGCCCTGTCACCATCGCGCTCAAGCACATCCGCGAGGCGCCCCCGGCGCTGCCGGGCGACATCCCGCCGCCGGTGCGGGCGCTGGTGGAGCGCGCGCTGTCCAAGGACCCGGCCAGGCGCTTCCCGAGTGCCTCGGCGATGAGCGACACGGCTCGCAGGGTGGCCGCCGGTGACCCCTCGGTGGAGGTCGCCCTCCCGCCGGCGACGGGCGCCACGATGGCGCCGCCGCCGCAGGCGGCCTACCAGACCGGTGCGATGCAGGCGGCGCCCGAGGTCACCACGGTGGCCGGGCCGCGGCAGGGCAGTCGGCGCGCGAGCAAGGCCCCCCGCCGGGGCGGGCTGATCGCGGGCCTGGCCGCCGCGGTGGTGCTCGGGCTGGGCGCCGGCGCGGTCGCGCTGACCAACATGAGCGCGGAAGGCGCCCCGACCGTCGAGGCGGGCGCGGATTCGTCGGTGTCCGCGTCGGTGTCCGCCGGCCCGAAGGACACCGCCGAGCCCGAGGAGCCGACGCGGGAGCCGACCAAGAGGCCGCCGACCCGCCCCACGCCCACCCGGGAGCTGTCGGTCGGCAACAGGATGACGCCGACTCCCTCGGAGGACGAGCCCAAGGACGACGAGACCACCTCTCCCTCCCCCAAGCCCTCCAAGACGCCCACCCCGACGCCGACTCCGACGCCGAAGCTGAAGCGGGAGGTGCCTTACGTGGTCGACGTGCCCTACTTGCAGGCCCGAGCGCTGATCGCGAAGGCCGGGTTCAAGCTCGACGCCGACGACCAGACCCATGGCGAGGTGGAGCAGTCCTGCCTCAAGATCGGCCAGAGCTGGCCGGACGGCGGCGAGATGCTCGAGATGGGCAAGACGGTGCGGGTCGTCCTCATTCCGATGGTGCCGTGCAGCGCGCCCACCCCGAGCGTGACGGTGACCACCAACGTCAAGCAGTAGCGCGCCTCACACGCCGGTCGTGTTGCGCGGGTAGGCGATCGCCGGGTCCGTGGCGATGTTCACCATGTACGGGATGCCGGAGTCGAACGCGCGGCGGAGGGCGGGACCGATCTCCGACGGCTTGGTGACCAGCTCCCCGCCGCCGCCGAGCGCCGTGACGACCTGGTCGTAGCGGCACTGCGGCTGCAGCTCCGCGGCCACGTCGTAGCCGTAGAGCAGCTGCATCGGGTGCTTCTCCAGGCCCCAGATGCCGTTGTTGCCGCAGATCATGACGACCGGCAGGCGGTGCCGTACCAGGGTGTCGACGTCCATCAGGGAGAAGCCCGCGGCGCCGTCGCCCAGCAGGAGGACCACCTGCGAGGAGGGGCGGGCCAGGCGGGCGGCGATGGCGTAGCCGAGCCCGGTGCCGAGACAGCCGTAGGGGCCCGGGTCGAGCCAGTTGCCCGGCTGCCTGGGCTCGACGTACTTGCCCGCGTAGGAGACGAAGTCGCCGCCGTCGCCGATCACCACGGCGTCCTCGGCCAGCACCTTGCCCAGCTCGCCGTAGACGCGCATGGGGTGGATCGGGTCGGAGTCGGCGGCCAGCAGGCCCGCGTCGCCGGCGATGGTGGCGGCGGCCTTGTCGGCCAGCTTCGTCACCCAGTCGGCGTAGCGGGTCGGCTTGACGCCCGCGTCGCCGCAGGCGTCACCGAGGCTCCAGAGCACCACGGACAGGTCGCCCGCGGCCGAGGCGACCGGACGCATGTGCGTGGTCAGGTGGGACGGCGCGTCGGCGATGTGCACCACCTTGGCCAGCGGCGCGCCGTCCTTGCCGCCGAACCAGCCGTAGCCGAGGCGGAAGTCGAGCGGGGTGCCGATGACGACGACCAGGTCGGCCTGGGCGAAGGCGTCGCCGCGGGCGCGGGTGACGAGCAGCTCGTGACCGGCGGGCAGGATGCCACGGCCCTGGCCGTTGGGGATGACCGGCAGCCGCCAGGTCTCCGCGAAGTCGCGGGCGGCCTCCTCGGCCCGGTCCATCCACACGTCCGAGCCGTAGACCAGCACCGGCCGCTCGGCCTCGGCCAGCAGTTTGGCGATGGCGCGCAGGTCGTCCCGGTCGGGCTCCAGCGGCGAGGGCGACTGCGTCTGCGTCTCGTGCACGGGGGAGGGCGCGAACAGGTGGTCCATGTGGAAGTCGAGGAAGACCGGGCCACGGTGCGGCGCGACCGCGGTGCGGAAGGCCATCTCGACGTCCTGGCCCACCGAGTCGGCGCCGGAGGCGGTGAAGGCCAGCTTGGTGATCGGGGCGAGCAGCGGCGGGTGGTCCATCTCCTGCAGCGCTCCGCTGCCCCAGCGCGACTGCGGGGCGCGGCCGCCCATGATGACCACCGGCGAGCCGTTGGCGTGCGCGGTGGCCACGCCGCTGATGCCGTTGGTGATGCCGGGCCCGGCCGTCAGCACGGCCAGGCCGGGTGTCCTGGTGAGCCGGGCCGTGGCCTCGGCGGCGAAGACCGCGCTCTGCTCGTGGCGCACGTCGAGGATGCGTACGCCCTCGTGCTGCGCGCCGTCGTAGAGGGGGAAGACATGCCCGCCCGAGAGGGTGAACATGGTCTCGACACCGTAGGCCTTGGACACGGCGACGGCGGCGTCACCGGCGTGCTTCGCAGACTTCATGCCCGGGAACTTACCAATGAGTCACAAGAGTAAACAGTCCATGGGCTCCCGTTCAGCAGCAGATGTCCACCTCGCCCTGCGGAGTGGACGCGGTGATCTTCCGCGGCGACGTGGCGGAGCGGTCGGTGGAGACGGAGGCGTCCGGGGCCATCACCGACACGTCATAGCGAGCCTCCGGCAGGTTCAGGTCGATGTCGCCGGAGGTCCTGACCACCGCCCGCACCCGGGTCGGCGGCTCCCGGAAATCCATCTCCACCCGCCCGGAGCCCACCTCCACGTCGGCCCGGTCCACGAAGAGGTCGTCCCCCCTGACATCGCCCGAGCCGCTTCTGACGTGCAGGGGGCCGGGGATGTCGTAGGCGTAGACGTCACCGGAGACCGAGGTGACGCGCACGTCGCCGTACACGCCGTCGACGCCGACCGGGGCGGTGGAGCTGATGACCTCGATGTCGGTCTCCTGAGGCACGAACAGCCGATAGTCGACCTCGCAGGTCTCTTCCTGCTGCCATTCCGGTGTGCAGGAGGAGTCCAGCCGCAGCGTCCGGCCGTTCCAGTCCTCGGAGACGGACGGCTTGTCCCGCGTCCACTCCAGCTGTCGGTCGACGACGATCACACCGGCCTCGCCCGCGTGTACGGCGAGTCGTATGTGGCCTCCGTTCGCCTCGATCCTGAGCTGCGCGTTGCCCGGGAGGGGGATGGTCCGGGTGGTGTGCTCGCTCGGCGCCTGCGCCATGGCTATCCCCCGGGAGAGGCCCACGGTGGTGACGACCAGGGTCAGCACGGTCACCAGAGCGCCGGCGATCAACCAGGCCGTTCTCATGGCAGGCTCCTGATCTTGAGAAACTGCAGGACGGCGAGCACCCGCCGGTGGTCACCCTCGGCGGGGGACAGGTCGAGCTTGGTGAAGATGTTGCCGATGTGCTTGCCCACCGCTCCCTCGCTGAGCACGAGCTGCCGGCCGATGCCCGCGTTGGAGCGGCCCTCGGCCATCAGCTGGAGCACCTCGCTCTCCCGGGGCGACAGCCGGTCCAGCGGGTCGCTGTGGCCGCGCAGCAGGAGCTGGGCGACCACCTCGGGGTCCAGCGCGGTGCCACCCGCCGCCACCCTGCGCAGCGCGTCGATGAACTCGTCCACGTCCGCCACGCGGTCCTTGAGCAGGTAGCCGACGCCGCCGGTGGCGGAGGCGAGCAGCTGGGCGGCGTAGCGCTCCTCGACGTACTGGGACAGCACCAGGACCGCCGGCGAGGGTTGCGCCCGGCGCAGCACCAGCGAGGCGCGCAGGCCCTCGTCGGTGTGCGTGGGCGGCATGCGCACATCCGTGAGCACCAGATCGGGGCGGTGCTCCGCGGCCGCGCGCAGTAACTGCTCGGCGTCGCCGACGGCGGCCACCACCCGCATGCCGGCGGCCTCCAGAAGCCGGATCAGCCCCTCGCGCAGCAGCACGGAGTCCTCGGCCAGCACTACTCGCACGGTAGATCCACCTCGATCGTCGTAGGGCCGCCCAGCGGGCTGTGCAGGCGCAGGGTGCCGTCCACGGAGTCGATGCGCTGGCCGAGGCCGCGCAGCCCGGTGCCGCCGTCGAGCCGGGCGCCGCCGCAGCCGTCGTCGTAGACCAGGACGTGCAGCCGATCGCGCTCGCGGCGCACCGTCACCTCGGCCCTGGTGGCCGCGGCGTGCTTGGCGATGTTGGTGAGTGCTTCGGACACGATGAAGAAGGCCACCGCCTCGATCGTGGGGGTGGTGCGGCGCTCGATGTCGACGCGCAGCCGTACCGGGATGGGGGCCCGGGCGGCCACGCCGGAGAGCGCCGCGTCCAGGCCCTGGTCGTTGAGCACCGCGGGATGCAGGCCGCGGACGAGGTCGCGCAGCTCCTTGAGCGCCTGCTTGGACTCCTCGTGCGCGCGCTCGATGGCCTCGCGGGCCGGCTCGGGCAGGTCGCGCAGCGTCGCGCGGGCCAGCCCGAGGTTCATCGCCAGCGACACGAGCCGCTGCTGGGCTCCGTCGTGCAGGTCGCGCTCGATGCGGCGGCGCTCGGCGTCGGCCGCGTCGATCACGCCGGCCCGGCTCTCGGTCAGCGTCTCGATCCGCTGGCCCAGCTCCTGGTGGCTGGGGCCGAGCAGGGTGCGGGCGATCGACAGGTCCAGCATGGCCATCGCCCGCGCCAGGATGGGCGCCAGGAACAGCAGCAGGAGGCCGAGGGCGACGTAGATGGCCAGCACCACGGGGTCGCGCAGATCGATGGGGAAGACCAGGGGCGGCGGCTGGATGAGCGGGGGCAGGAAGGCGCTCACCCCCACCAGGCCCCCGGCCCACACGAGCGCGACCATGGCCGCGCTCACCGCACCCACCAGCGGGGAGAGCAGGTGGTAGCCGATCTGCCGCCACAGGCTGCTGGTGCGCAGGGTCGGCGCGGCCGGCACCGGCGGGATGCGCACGCCGAGGAAGGCCTCGAACCTGGAGCGCTGCACCCGGGTGAGCCAGGGCATGCCGACGCGCAGCGCGGGCGGGAACACGGCCAGCACGAGGGTGAGCCAGGCGAGCACGAACGCGACGGGCGGCCCGGTCATGACGTGCGCCGTCGCCAGCCAGGCCCTCGCCGACCAGGGGCGGATGGCTTTCATGTCTCCAACGTATTGATCGCGGCACCATGCGCGACATGGCCCTGCTGTGTCCATCCAGGGTGGAGGTAGCCCCACCTTTACATCGGGATTATCCCGCTAAGTCGTGAAATGGGGGAGATCAGGCTTGCGGCCGCGCGCGGACGTGCATGCGTTCGCCCTGGGAGCCGAACAGGATGAGGATCTCGACCGGCTGGTCGTCGGCGCAGCCGAACCAGTGCGGCACCCGGGTGTCGAACTCGGCGGCCTCACCCGCGCGCAGCACCAGATCACGCTCGGCCAGCAGCAGCCGCAGCCGTCCGGACAGCACGTACAGCCACTCGTAGCCCTCGTGCGTCTGCGGCTCCGTCCGGGGGCGGTCCGGCTCAATAATGATCTTGTACGCCTGCGGGCTGCCCGGCTGTCTGGTCAGCGGCAGCACGGTCATGCGGTTCAGCCGGCGGGGGGAGAGCTGGATGCGCGGGTCGCCGACCTCCGGCGCGCCCACGAGCTCCTCCAGGGGCACCCGGTAGGCCTGGGCGATGGGCAGCAGCAGCTCCAGGCTGGGGCGGCGGCGGCCGGACTCCAGGCGCGACAGGGTGCTGGTGGAGATCCCGGTGGCCTGGGTGAGCGCGGACAGGGTCAGGCCGCGCTCGGCACGCAGTCCCTTGAGCCGGGGGCCCACCTTCGCCAGGACCCCGTTGATCGCCGCAGAGTTCTCCATGGCATCTCTCATTCCCGGAAACAGCATGAAAAGCTGCCACAACGGGGGCATGAGCGCAAGCTCACGGACCCAGCGCGCAGGTCTCCCTGAACGCCGCCGGGTCGAACGAGCCGCCCAGCGTGCCGGCCAGGCCGCGCCGCGCCACGGCGGCGAACTCCTCGCGGCCGAGCCCGGCGGCGCCCTCGGGCAGCACCCCCGCCAGGGGCCGCGCCGCCAGCATCTCCAGGTCGGCCACGTTGCTCCGCTCGGCCAGGCCCGGACTGCCGGGCCAGGCCCCGATCACCAGCCCGGCCAGGTCGAGTCCCCGATGAGCCAGCGCCTCCAGCGTCAGCGCGGTGTGGTTGAGCGTGCCCGGCCCGGCGCGGGTCACCACAAGCACCTGCGCCCCGAGCATCCTGGCCAGGTCGGCGATGGTCGCGCCGTCCTCGTCGAAGCGCACCAGCAGCCCGCCCGTGCCCTCCACGACCACCAGCCGGACGGTCTCGGTCAGCTCCCGGACCAGGCCCGCCGCCGCGGGCATCGACACCGCGGGCTCTCTCGCCAGCCGGGCGGCGGCGGCCGGCGACAGCGGCGCCTCGAACCGGGCCAGCTCGAACGTGGTCGTCACGCCGGACAGCCGGATGACCTCGTCGACATCGGCTCTCTCGCCGGGCGCCGCCCCCGTCTGGGCGGGCTTGACCACGGCCACGCTCGACCCCCGGCCCCGCGCCAGCGTCGCCAGCGCCGCGCACACGACGGTCTTCCCCACGCCGGCGTCGGTCCCGCAGACGACGATCACACTCATCAGGCCAGCGTAGAGCGCCGGCGGCGGAGACTACGGGCGGCGCAACCGGGTGACGAACTTGTAGCGGTCTCCCCGGTAGAGCGACTGCGCCCACTCCACCGGGTTGCCGTCGGCGTCGAAGGCGTGCCGGGTCAGCAGCAGCATGGGCAGGCCCACGTCCACGCCGAGCAGCTTCGCGTCGTACGGGGTGGCGAGCACGGTCTCGATGATCTCCTCGGCGTCCGTCAGCCGTACGTTGTAGGCGTTGTGCAGCGTCTCGTACAGCGAGGAGTGCACTTCCAGTTCGCGCCGCAGCCGGGGGAAGCGGCGCGCGGACAGGTGGGTGGTGTCGACCGAGACGGGCTCGCCGTTGGCCAGCCGGAGCCGGTGGATGCGCAGCACGCGCCCGCCCGGGTTGATGGCCAGCCGCCTGGCCAGCGGCTCGTCCGCGGTGAGGTAGCCGATCTCCAGGATCTTGGTGTCGGGCTCCAGCCCGGCGGTGCGCAGGTCGCCGATGTAGGAGGTCAGCTGCAGCACCTGGGCGACCTTGGGCTGCGCGACGAACGTGCCCTTGCCCTGGATGCGCAGCAGCCGCCCCTCCACGACGAGCTCGGTCAGCGCCTGCCTGACGGTCGTGCGCGAGGTCTCGAAGCGTACGGCCAGCGTCCGCTCGGGCGGCAGCGCGGTGCCCGCCGAGAGCGACTTGGTGAGCTCGAGCAGGCTCCGTTTCACGTCGTAGTACTTCGGTACGCGAGGGCCGTCGTCTGTCACGCTCTCACCTTCACTTCTGCCACGGCGGTGAGGGCGTGTCTGGTCACCGCGAGATCATCGGAACTCACTTCGGCCCGAGCGGTCAACCATGGGTGAAGGCGGCCCGCCGGCACGGACGGCGGCCGGCAGCCTCCTGCCCGCGGTTGCGGCTCCGCACGGGTGGCAGGATCCGGGAGGGCGAGGCCGGGCGGCTCGCTCGCCCTGTCGCACGCCAATCCGGGCAGCTCAGGCTGATGGTGAAGGATAACCGCAGGGGTGGGCGTGGCCGCAACCGAGGTCGGTGCGAAGGCCCTGCGGGGTGCGGCAGGAAGCGTGTCGATCTTGGGAAACCGGCCCAGGAAGCGCGGGTCATGGCGGCGGAAGAGCCTGCGCAGTGTGATGGTTCTCACAATGTGAGATTTGATGAAAAAGGCGGGTAAATAGGCACTTTTGCGTCTCGTATGCCGAGACGTTGCGTCTTGGCCGGACCAGGCCTCGCCGCTGCGGCCGAGGCGGCAGCCGGTGTGCGCGTACAGCCCCATGTGCGCATTCAACCAGGGCGCCGGTTTGGCTGTTAGGCGGTCGAGCACGCATGATGCACTCGTGCCGACTCTCAGCGACCTCGTCGTCCGCCACACCGCGCTGAACGCGGAGGACCTCGACTGGCTGCACTCGCTGGTCTCCGACTGGCAGCTGCTGGCCGACCTGTCGTTCGCCGATCTCATCCTGTGGGCGCCCCTGCTGGGTGAGGGCGGCTGGATCGCGATCGCCCAGATGCGGCCCACCACCGGGCCGACCGTCTATCACGACGACATCGTCGGCTCCGTGGCCGCCAAGGGCGAGCGCCCGCTGATCGACACCGCCTGGAACGAGCGGCGCATCTGCCGGGAGGGCGACCCCGACTGGTCGACCGGCGTGCCGGTCCGGGAGGAGACCATCCCGGTGCGGCGCGCGGTCCCGGAGGGTGAGGCGCGCTTCCTGGCGATCATCCAGCGCTCCACCAACCTGTCCTCGGCCCGCACCCCGTCCCGGCTGGAGCTCACCTACCTGCAGAGCGCCTCGGACCTGGCGCAGATGGTGGCCGAGGGGCGCTTCCCGTTCTCCGGCGACGAGCCGATCCTGGTCCGCTCGCCCCGGGTCGGCGACGGCCTGCTGCGACTGGACAGGGCGGGCCGGGTCACCTACGCCTCGCCCAACGCGCTGTCGGCCTACCGGCGGCTCGGGCTGCACGCCGACCTGGTGGGCGCCGAGCTCGGCAGGGTGACCGCGACGCTGTGCTACTCCGACGAGCCCATCAACGAAGATCTCATGATCGTGGCCAGCGGGCGGGCCGCCAAGGAGACAGAGGTGGAGTCGGGCGGCACGATCGTGCAGCTCCGGGCGATCCCGTTGATCGTCGGCGGCGGCCGGATCGGCGCGCTGGTGCTCATCCGTGACGTGACCGAGCTGCGGCGGCGTGAGCGGGAGCTGATGACCAAGGACGCCACCATCCGCGAGATCCACCACCGGGTCAAGAACAACCTGCAGACCGTGGCCGCGCTGCTCCGGCTCCAGGCCAGGCGGCTGCAGGTGCCGGAGGGCCGCGAGGCGCTGGAGGAGGCCGTACGGCGGGTCGGGTCGATCGCGATCGTGCACGAGACGCTCTCGCACGCGCCGGAGGAGTTCGTGGACTTCGACGACATCGCCGACCGGGTGATCGCGATGGCGGGGGAGGTCTCGGCGGCGGAGGCGGCCGTCATGCCGCGGCGGGTGGGCGGCTTCGGGGTGCTGCCCTCGCTGATCGCCACCCCGCTCGCGATGGCGCTGACCGAGTTGCTGCAGAACGCGCTCCAGCACGGCCGGCCCCAGCGGCTGCAGGTGGTGGTCGAGCCGGGCCCCGAGCGGCTCAACGTGCTCGTCTGGGACGACGGTCAGGGGCTGCCCGAGGGGTTCGACCTCGACAGCTCCACCAGCCTCGGCCTGCAGATCGTCCGCACCCTCGTCGAGGGGGAGCTGTCGGGCAGGCTGGCGGTCAAGCCGCGGGAGGGTGGCGGCACGGAGGTCACGCTCTCGATCCCGCTGCCCGCCACCTGATCGGCCTGGATTCCCCCAGAAAAGCCTGAACGCCGCGCCCCTGTGTCAGGGACGCGGCGTGGTCCTGGTGGAAACGTGGTCGCACCAGGCTGGGTGATGGGCTGCGGCGTTCAGACGGGGCTCCTTTGCCACGCTGTACTTCTCCGGATTGTTTCAGGCGGTGGCGCGGGCGCGGGCCCGGGCGCTGCGGCGCTTGAGCGCCCTACGCTCGTCCTCGCTGAGGCCGCCCCAGACGCCGGCGTCCTGTCCGGACTCCAGCGCCCACTTCAGGCAGGCATCCATGGCCGAGCAGGAATGACATACTTGCTTGGCCTCCTCGATCTGCATGAGTGCCGGTCCGGTGTTGCCGATCGGGAAGAACAGCTCGGGGTCCACGTCACGGCAGGCAGCTACGTGGCGCCAGTCCATGCGTCCACTCCTTAGTCGATGGAGCCTTAGGTCGGCTCCGCGCGGCTACTTTGTGAATGATTTCACTAAGGCGTGCGAACGAGGTCCCGGATCGTGTGGGCCGGGAGATGTTCGCCGTCGGAGGATCTTTGGGGTGTTAAAGGTCCTACGTTCCGACGTCGTGAATTGAGCTTTTCAGCCACGGAGAGTGCACGCAAGAGGGTCTGACCGAAGTTTTGGCCGTTTGGGATGTCGGATGCGTCACACAATCACCGAATGTAACGTGCTAGACCAGAACTTGTAATGCGTTCGGGGTAGCCCGGAATGTGACGTACTCGCGCTCGCCGAGGTAGTCCCCGTCCAGTTGGAAGGCCACCGGGCGGTTGGCGGTCAGGGTGAACTCCGCCTCGTCGTGCAACTGGACCAGGTGCCTGCCGGACGGCAGGCTGTCACGCTCGGTGAGGATGTGCCGGACGACCGGCGCCATCGCCAGCGGCCCGATCCGCCGCAGCGCCAGCATGTCGAGCCCGGTCTCGAAGGCCGCCCAGGGTGTGGGGAGGACGGGCTTGCTCCCGATGTAGGACCAGGGCGAGGTGTTGCTGATGATCGCCATGTAGACGCCGGCGGCAGACGGGATGCCGGGACCGGTCAGGCGCATCGCGGGATGCTGCTTGTCCGTCGCCAGATAGTGCCGCAGGGCGGTGTTGACATACCGGGTGGGGGTTGCCTTGCGCCCGGCTCCCCGCAGCCCCTCGACGGCTCTGATGACCTCCGCGTCGTAGCCCATGCCCGAGCAGAAGGTGAAGTAGCGGCTCTCGCCCTCCCAGAGGGCCTGCCCCAGCCCGACGGTGCGCCGCCGGCCCTCGCGCAGCGCCTCCAGCACGGCGCCGGTGGCCTCGATGGGCTCGTTGGGCAGGCCGAGGGCCCTGGCGAAGACGTTGGCGCTGCCGCCCGGGATGACGATCAGGCCCGGCCGCCCCGCGCTCGGGTCGTCGCCGCCGGGGGGTGTGCCGCCGTTGACCGGGTTGAGCAGTCCGTTGACCGTCTCGTTGATGGTCCCGTCACCGCCCAGCACAGCCACCACGTCGTAGCCCTTGGCGCGGGCGTTGGCGGCCAGGGTGGCCGCGTGGCCGCGGTAGGCCGTCTGCTCGACGGTCAGATCGACGGCGGCGCCCAGCGCGCGGATGAGCACGTCGCGTGTCCGGGCGTTCGTGGTGGTGGCCTTGGGGTTCACCAAGAGCATCGTGCGCATGGGGCCAGCGTATCCGCTGGTCGATGTCTACCTTGTGGAGAAAATCCCATTTTGTGAGGTTTCGCCGGAGCGGGATTCTGCGGCGGGCGTACGCGTAGGTAGGGTTCGGATGTGTCGAAGCGTCCATGGAGCCTGATCACCGCCGCCCTCGTCGTCGCCCTCGAAGGGCTGGTCGCGTCCGGGCTGGGCATCTACGTCCTGGTGGAGACGGTGCGCGGCGGAGCCGACGACCTGACGGCCGCGCTGGCCGAGGCGGCGTTCGGCCTGCTGATCGGCGCCGGACTGCTCTGGGTGGCCTGGGGCGGACTGCTGGCGGCCGAGCGGTGGGGGAGAGCGCCCAGCGTGCTGACCCAGATCTTCATGATCCCGGTGGCGGTCACGCTCATCCAGTCGGACCAGCCACTCATCGGGATCCCGTTGATCGTGGTCGCCCTGATCGGGCTCGGCACGCTGCTGGCGCCTCCCACCACCCACGCCCTCTATGGGGACGAGACCTAGTCGTCGGCCGTAAGGCCCTCGCGAAGCTGGGCGAGGGTGCGGGCGAGCAGCCGGGACACGTGCATCTGTGAGATGCCGAGCTCGGTGGCGATCTGCGACTGGGTCATGTTGCCGAAGAAACGCAGCAGCAGGATGCGCTTCTCGCGCGGCGGCAGCCGCTCCAGCAGCGGCTTGAGCGACTCGCGATATTCGACCCCCTCCAGCGACTCGTCGACGATGCCGAGCGAGTCGGAGACGGCCGGCGCGTCGTCGTCGCCGGAGTCGGGCGCGTCCAGGGACACGGTCGAATAGGCGTTGGCCGACTCGAGCCCCTCGAGCACCTCCTCCTCGGTCATCTTGAGGAAGGCGGCCAACTCGGCCACCGTGGGCGCCCGGCCTTCGCGCTGCGACAGCTCGCTGATCGCCTTGGTGAGCGAGAGCTTGAGCTCCTGCAGCCGGCGCGGCACCCGGACCGCCCAGCCCTTGTCACGGAAGTGGCGCTTGATCTCGCCGACGATCGTGGGCGTGGCGTAGGTGGAGAACTCGACGCCGCGGTTGAGGTCGAACCGGTCGATGGACTTGATCAGACCGATGGTGGCGACCTGCGTGAGGTCGTCGAGCCACTCGCCCCGGTTGCGGAAGCGACGGGCCAGATATTCGACCAGGGGAAGGTGAAGCTCGACCAGCTCGTCCCTGATGCGCTGGCGGCGCGGCTCCTCGGGACTCAGCTCGGACAGCTCGGCGAAGAGCATGCGAGCACGCACCCGGTCGGGCACGGCGTGTTCGCTGGTGGCCATGGCTCCAGTCCCTTCCGTCACGCCGACCTCGCCACGCCTCGGCGCTTACGCAGGACGATCGCCATGCGGTCGGGGGAGTCGGTCACCGCGTCGACGTCGTCTGCCAGCGCGGTCAGCACCATCCAGGCGAAATCATCGCGTTTCGGCGCAGAGCTCCCCACAGTTGCGACCTCGACGCGGACCTGCATCTCCTGGCCCGTGAGCTCGAACTCGGCGGTCAGGTCGGTGCCCGGGACCGCTTCGCTCAGCAGCATGGCGCACGCTTCGTCGACCGCGATCCGCAGATCCTCGATCTCGTCCAGCGTGAAATCCAGCCGGGCGGCCAGCCCGGCCGTGGCCGTACGCAACACGGACAGATAAGCGCTGGCGGCGGGGAGCCTGATGCTCACCACGTCGCGGATGGCTGCCTCGCCTGTCGTGCGCGTCTCGGTTTCCTCGGTCACGATCCTCCTCGCGTATAAGACGCCTACTGCAACTTACCGCCCCTGGGACGTGCTTGGCGGATTCAGACTCGCCATCAACGGAAAAGGCTCTGTGCGGTCTGGAGCCGCACAGAGCCTTTTGCGCCGGTTTAGGCGGCCTTGGTCTCCCAGAAGATCTTGGAGATCTCGTCGATCTTGCCGAGCAGCGCATCGGCCTTGGCGACGTCGACCGTCCCCTTGCCGCCCGCCGCGCCGGCCAGCTTCGTGGCGTCCCAGAAGAGCTGGTGGAGCTGGGGGTAGGTCTCCAGGTGCGGAGGCTTGAAGTAGTCGGTCCAGAGCACCCACAGGTGGTGCTTGACCAGCTCGGCCCGCTCCTCCTTGATGGTGATCGCGCGAGCGCGGAAGACCGGGTCCTCATTGCCCGCGTACTTCTCCATGATCGCCTTGACCGACTCCGCCTCGATCCGGGCCTGAGCGGGGTCGTAGACACCGCAGGGCAGGTCGCAGTGGGCGGAAGCGACATGCTTGGGTCGTAGCAGTCGTGCGAGCATCAGAAAATCCTTCCTTGATGCCGAATCAGCTTGGTCCAAGTACCGACCTTACTCGTGTTCAAACGCCTTCGGATGAGGGGGTCAAGCCCATGAGAGTGCGTGTCGAGGGTGACTCGATGCGTCCGGCGCTGCTGCCCGGGGACTGGCTTCTGGTACGGCGCGGCGCCCGGGTGCGCCCCGGCGACCTCGTGGTGGCCAGGTTGCCCGGCGAGCCGGACCGGCTGATCGTCAAGCGGGTCGCCTGGCACGGCGCGGACGGCTGGTGGCTGGAGAGCGACAACCAGCGCGCCTCTGGCCGCCGCGACAGCTGGGACTTCGGCGCGGTCCCCGAGCTGGTCGGGCGGGTCGTGCTGCGCTACTGGCCGCCGCGCTACCGGCCACTGCGCTACCGGCCACTGCGCTACCGGTCACTGCGCTACTGGCGGCGGCGCGCCCGGTAGGCGGCCACGTTGGCCCGGCTGGCGCAGCGTGCCGAGCAGTAGCGGCGGGAGCGGTTGGAGGAGGTGTCGAGGAAGGCGTTCGAGCACCGGGGGTCCAGGCAGCGGCCCAGCCGCTCGGCGCCCAGCTCGGCGACGACCGCGGCCAGCCCCATGACGGCCGCGGCGCCGCTCTGGTCCGCCAGGTGCAGATGCCAGTGCCCGTCGTGGTCCGTCAGCTGAGGGCGTACGGGATAGCGGGACAGGAGGGCGTTGAGCAGGCCGGCCACCGTCGCGCCGTCGCCGGCGTCGAACACCGCGGCCAGCTCCGCCCGCAGCGGCTGGAGCTCGGGCGGTGCGGCGGGATCGTTGACCAGGCGGACCGCCCACTCGGCGTAAGAGGTCAGGTCCATGCCGGAGTATTACACGCCGCGAAGGGCGCCCCGAAATGGGACGCCCCTGGTACGCCGCGAAGGGCGCTCCGAAATGGGACGCCCCTGGTACGCCGCGAGGGGCGCCCCGGAACGGGACGCCCCTGGTCGTCATCCCCCTTCGGGGTGCAGGACCCGGGCGAGGAAGGAGCGGGTGCGTTCTTGCTGGGGATCGCCGATCACCTGGCTGGGCGGGCCGTCCTCGACGATGACGCCGCCGTCCATGAAGACCACCCGGTCGGCCACCTCGCGGGCGAAGCCCATCTCATGGGTGACCACGAGCATGGTCATGCCCTCCTCCGCCAGCTTGCGCATGACGGCGAGCACGTCGCCGACCAGCTCCGGGTCGAGCGCCGAGGTGGGCTCGTCGAACAGCATCAGGTCGGGGTTCATCGCCAGCGCCCTGGCGATGGCCACCCGCTGCTGCTGACCGCCGGAGAGCTGGGCGGGGAAGGAGTCGCACTTGTCGCCGACGCCGACCTTCTCCAGGTTCTCCCTGGCGACGACCTCGGCGTCCCGCTTGGACCGCTTCAGCACCCGCTGCTGGGCGATCATCACGTTCTGCAGGGCCGTCATGTGCGGGAAGAGGTTGAACTGCTGGAACACCATGCCGATGCGGCGCCTGACCGCGTCGATGTCCACGTCGGGGTCGGTGACCTCGATGCCCTCGACGTGGACGTGCCCCTTGGTCGGCTCCTCCAGCAGGTTCACGCAGCGCAGCAGCGTCGACTTGCCGGAGCCCGAGGGCCCGATCACGCACACCACCTGGCCGGGTTCGACCAGCATGTCGATGCCCACGAGCACCTTGTTGGCGCCGAAGTGCTTGTGCAGGTCCTTGATCTCGATGGCGTGGGTCATCGGCCCGTCCCCTTGAGCTTCTCCAGCCGTCCCGCGAGGTAGCCCAGCGGGATGGTGACGATCAGGTACGTGATGCCGGCGACCATGATGGGCGTGGCGTTGGCGTACTGGGAGGCCAGGTCGTTGCCGAACTTGGCCAGCTCCACGTACTGACCGGAGACGCCCAGGAACAGGACCAGGGAGGAGTCCTTCAGCAGGGCCACGAACTGGTTGGTGGTCGGCGGGATGACGATCCGGATGGCCTGCGGGATCACCACGGTGACCTGCGACCTGGCCGCCGACATGCCCAGTGACCTGGCCGCCTCGATCTGCCCCCGGGGCACGGCCTGCAGGCCCGCCCTGAAGATCTCCGCCTGGTAGGCCGCGCCGACCAGGCCGAGCCCGAGGATGCCCTGTCCGTAGGTGCCGAAGGGCACCTCGAAGCCGGGCAGCGCCAGCGGCAGGAAGGTGATCATCAGGAAGATCAGCAGGGCCGGCAGGCCGCGGAAGATCTCGATGTAGATCGACGAGATCCACCGGTACGGACGCACCGTCGACAGCCGCATCAGCGCGAGCAGCAGCCCGAACACGGCCGACAGGACGAAGCCGCCGACCGTGTAGATGATCGTGTTGCGCAGGGCGATCGTGAACAGGTCGGGCAGGGCGTGCGCCGCCACGTCGGGCTTGGCGAAGTTCTGCGCCAGGCTCGGCCAGTCGGCGTAGAAGACGAACCCGACCAGGGCGGCGATCAGGACGGCGTACTGGATGCCTCGGCTGATGCGCTGCTTCTTGCGGGGGCTGAGCCGGGCTCGCGCCGGCTCAGCCGTTCTCGGCAGTTCCGCCATGGATCAGCCCAGCTCGCCGGGCTTCTTACCGAACCACTTGACGAAGATCTCCTCGTAGGTCCCGTCGGACTTGGCCTTGGTGATCTCGTCGTTGATCGTCTTGAGGAGGACGGGGTCGGCGCCCTTCTTGAGGCCGACGCCGTACTGCTCGCCGGTGTCGAGGCTGGCGATCAGCTCGAACTTCTCCGCGACATCCGGCTTCTTCAGCCAGGTGAGCACCACCGGGAGGTCCTGGACGATCACGTCGGCCTGACCGGCCTGCAGGGCCAGGAGCTCCTTGGGCGAGTCGGCGTACTCGGTCGGGTCGAAGCCCTGCTTCTTGACGTAGTCGAGGCCGGTGGTGCTGGCCTGCGCGCCGAGCTTGAGGTTCTTCGCCTTGACGTCCTCCAAGGAGGTGGCGCCGGTGCCCTTCTTGGCCAGCAGGGCCTGCGTGGCGTCGAAGTAGGGGACCGAGAAGTCGATGTTCTGCTGACGCTCGGGGGTGATCGTCATGCCGGCGGCGGCCATGTCGCACTTCTTGGCGGCCATGGCCGCGCCGCTCTTGATGACGGCGAAGTCGATGTCGACGATCTCCTGCTCAACGCCGAGCTTCTTGGCGGCCAGATCGACGATGTCCACGTCGAACCCGACGACCTTGCCGCTGGCGTCCTTGAACTGGAACGGCTCATACGGGATGTTCGTGCAAACGGTGAGCTTGCCGGGCTTCACCAACTGCGCGCCACCGGCGGCCGAGGCGCTGGCGTCGGTGGTGGCCGTACCCGTGCCTCCGGTGTCGCTGCCGCAGGCGGTCAGGGCCAGAGCGGCGGTCAGGGCGAGTGCGCCGGCGGCGGAGCCGCGGCGTGTCAAGGGCCAGAGGGCCATAAGAGGCCTCCTCAAGTGATATGCCACGAAAGATGAGTTTCATGCAGTTTAGATGGGGTTATGCAGAGCTCCGCACTCTGCCGATTAACAATGCGTCAACGGATCAGCGACGGGCGCGATACCAGAGGCCGTCTCAGCATGTGGCATCATGAGGGAACGGGTGACCCCCGTAACCCCCTCAACGAGACGATCGACGAGGGGAACCTGGCGGCTACCGAAGCCAGGCCTCTCGAGTGTCTTCCGAAGGTCTCTTCCGTCCGCTGAACTTCTGGGGTTCTGTGTCCATGACGCCCGCTTTCGATCAAGATCCCGCCTTCGCCCTGCACCGCGGGGGCAAGCTCGAAGTCCGCTCCACCGTCCCGGTCCGCGACGCCGGTGACCTGTCGCTCGCCTACACCCCCGGGGTGGCCCGCGTCTGCACCGCGATCGCCGAGACGCCGTCGCTGGCCGACGACTACACCTGGACCTCCAACGTGGTGGCCGTCATCACCGACGGCACCGCCGTCCTCGGTCTCGGCGACATCGGCCCCGCCGCCGCCATGCCGGTCATGGAGGGCAAGGCCCTGCTGTTCAAGGAGTTCGGCGGCGTCAACGCCATCCCGCTCTGCCTGGCCTGCACCGACGTCGACGAGCTGGTGGAGACCGTGGCCCGGCTCGCGCCCTCCTTCGGCGGCATCAACCTGGAGGACATCAGCGCGCCGCGCTGCTTCGAGATCGAGGACAGGCTGCGCGACCTGCTCGACATCCCGGTCTTCCACGACGACCAGCACGGCACCGCCATCGTGGTGCTCGCCGCGCTGCGCAACGCCGCGCGGCTCACCGGCCGCACCCTGGGCGACCTGCGCGCGGTGGTGGCCGGCGCCGGCGCGGCGGGCGTCGCGGTCACCCGCATCCTGCTGGAGGCCGGCATCGGCGACATCGCGGTGGCGGACTCCAAGGGCCTGATCTACGACGGCAGGGAGGGCCTCAACTCCGTCAAGCAGGCCCTGGCGCGCGACACCAACAAGGCGGGCCACACCGGCTCCACCGAAGAGGCCCTGGTGGGCGCCGACGTGTTCGTGGGGCTGTCCGGCTCGACCGTCACCGAGCAGGCCATCGCCGCCATGGCCGCCGACTCCATCGTCTTCGCCCTGTCCAACCCGACGCCCGAAGTCCTCCCCGAGGTGGCCGCCCGGCACGCCGCGGTGGTCGCCACCGGCCGCTCCGACTTCCCCAACCAGATCAACAACGTGCTGGCCTTCCCCGGCGTGTTCCGGGGCGCGCTGGACGTCAGAGCCACCACGATCACCGAGAACATGAAGGTGGCCGCCGCCAACGCGCTCGCCGCCGTCGTGGGTGACGACCTCACGGCCGAGTACGTCATCCCGAGCCCCTTCGACGAGCGCGTCGCCCCCGCGGTCACGGCGGCCGTCGCCGCTCAGGCCAGGGCCGACGGCGTGGCCCGCAAGAAGGACTGAGCAGCCGCTCCCCGGGCAGGAGAACGCGGCTCCCGCATCCCTAAGCACGGCTCAAGCCGGCACCAGGATTCCCTCAATGTTCCTGACTCACCGTGCTATAAAAAGAGCTCTCTGTAAGGATGCGGGCGCCCCGACTCCTGCCATGAGGAGAGCGATGGAACGCGAGCCCAACCGACTGCTGCGGCAGCTCATCGCGGAGGCGGGCTTCTCCCACAAGGGACTGGCCAGGCGCATCAACGACCTCGCGACCGCACGCGGCACCCCCGGCCTGAAATACGACCACAGCTCCGTGCTGCGCTGGATCGGCGGCCAGCGGCCGAGAGATCCGGTGCCCAGCCTCCTCACCGAGATCTTCGCCCTGCGCCTCGGCCGGCCCGTGACGGCGGCGGAGCTGGGCATGTCCGCCATCACCACCCCCCTCGATCTCGGGCAGGAGTTCACGCACACGTGGCAGGAGGGGGTCACGACCGTGACCGCGCTGTGGCGGGCCGACGTGGAGCGGCGGCGGTTCCTCATCGACTCGACGTTCGCGATCGGCGCGGGCTCCGTGGGGGCCGTGCGCTGGCTCACCTCCCCGCCTGAAGGACGGCCCAGCAGTACGGGCGCGCGCCGCGTGGGCAGGGCGGACATCGCCGCCGTGCACGAGGTCACCCGCTCCTTCGGCGAGCTCGACAACCGGTTCGGCAGCGGGCGGGTTCGCTCCTCGGTCGTCAAATACCTCGACACCGCGGTGACCCCGCTGCTCAAGGACGGCTCCTACGGCGACAGCACCGGCCGCCGGCTCGCCGCCGCCGCGGCCGAGCTCACCCGGCTCGCCGGCTGGATGGCGTACGACCTGGAGCAGCACGGCCTCGCCCAGCGCTATCTCATCCAGGCCCTGCGCCTGGCCAGAGGCGCCGACGACCACGCCCTGGGCGGCGAGATCCTGGCCGGCATGGCCCACCAGGCCGTCTACATGGGCCAGCTGTCCCACGCGCTCGACCTGGCGCGGGCCGCCCAGCTCGCCGCCCGCCGGGCCGGCGTGCCCACCCTGCTCGCCTCCAGCCACGTCCTGGAGGCGCACGCCCACGCGGGGCTCGGCGACGCCCGCTCCTGCGCCGGCTCACTGCACGAGGCCGAACGCGCCTTCGACGCCCGCAGCCCCGCCGACGAGCCGCGCTGGCTGAGGTACTTCGACGAGGCCTACCTGGCCGCGAAGTTCGCGCACTGCTTCCGCGACCTCGGCGAAGGCGAGCGCGCCGTACGGCAGGCCCGGCGCTCCCTCGACATGGACGGGCGGTATGTGCGGGGCCGGATGTTCAACCTGTCGCTGCTGGCGGCGGGGCTGCTGCAGTGCGGCGAGCTGGAGGAGGCCTGCACGGTGGGGGTGGCGGCGTGGACGCTGGCCGGCGAGCTGCAGTCCGCCCGGTCCCGGTCCTACGTGGCCGACCTGCGCAGGCGGCTGGAGCCGTACAAGAAGGAGCCTGCGGTGGTGGCGCTGCACGAGCGGACGCGGGAGCTGGTCTGAGCAGGCGTGAAGCCCGCCACCTGCGCGGTGACGGGCTCCGGTGCTGTCGTTACTTGAGCAGCTCGCCGTTCGGGCCGACGACCGGCTTCGTCTCGGCGTAGTTGGCCTTGTTGTACACGTCGGCCACCTCACCGTCGAAGTAGGGGGAGCTGATGAGGTCCACCCGGTCGTTGCCGTCCTGGTCGTGGAACATGCTCGTCACGCCGTTGAGGTAACCGGTGCGCTTGCCGTTGCTGTAGCGCAGCAGCCAGGGGCCGCCGTCCGCGCCGCCGGTCATCGAGCACTTGAGCACCTGGTGCGTCTCGACCCGGAAGGTGTTGGCCTGGTACGTCTTGGTGCCGGTCTTGCCGTAGCACCACTTGGGCGTCACACCGGTGAAGGCCTTGTGGCCGTCGGGGTGCGGCTCGCCCGGGTAGCCGAAGACCGTGACCTTCTGGCCCAGGGGCTGGTTCCAGGCGATGCCCTGGCCGCCGACGGCCTCGCCCAGGGGGCCCATGTCCTTGCCGATGCCGATGGTGTACGCGGCGGTGAAGTACTTGCGGTCGGTGCCGGGCTTGACCCACTTCTGCGTGTAGTAGTGGGTGATCAGGTAGTTGCCGGCCTTGTCCTCGGACTTGATGCCGAGGCCCTTGTAGGCGTCCCACCGGGGCTTGGTGACGTTCTCAACGATCGGTTCGCCGAACTTGTAGCCTTGGCCCTTGCCGAGCTTGGCGTCCTTGTACGTCTTGTCGCTGACTTCGACCCTCTCCACGACGGCGCCGGGGAAGTCGGGGCCGGCGAGCTCGCTCTCGGTCCTGCTCTGGGACCAGCACTTGCCGAGGTTCAGCCGGCACTTGACGAAGTCCTCACGGGTGATCTCGCGGGCCTTGACCCACTTGTCGCCCGTCCACTTGTCGTAGTCGGCCTTGCTGACTTCCTTCGAGCCGGCGAACTGGAAGCCGTTGTGCACCGCGACGAAGGCGAAGTCGCCGTCGTAGTCGTCGTAGGTGTCCAGGTCGTAGGCCGTGAAGGCGTAGGCGCCCGCGTAGATGCCCCAGGGGGCCTTGCCCTGGTAGTAGCCGGGGACGAACACCCACTTCTCGTAGACGTCGTCCTTGCCGTTCTCGAAGACGCAGTGGCCCGCGGTGGCGACCAGGTTCCGGTGCCGGGACTGGATGGAGGTGGCGGAGCACCAGTGGTGCTCGCCCTTGTTGTCGACGAAGAACACCTTGCCGATGGTGCGCGGCAGGTTGACGTTCTTGACCTTGGTGCCGGCCGGCGCCTTGGTGGCGGGGGCGGTCGAACCGGGCTTGCCGTCGTCCGGCTGGTCACTGGCCTTGGCGATCTTGACCTTCTGCACGGCTTTGGAGTCCCAGTGGTACTGGGTGGCCTTGCGGAGGGCGGCGCCGTTGGCGCTGAGCCAGAAGGAGACGTTGCTGTAGCCGTCGGCGGGGGAGGCGGCGAGG
This sequence comes from Nonomuraea glycinis, assembly GCF_035920485.1. Taxonomy (GTDB): domain Bacteria; phylum Actinomycetota; class Actinomycetes; order Streptosporangiales; family Streptosporangiaceae; genus Nonomuraea; species Nonomuraea glycinis. The sequence continues at coordinate 1,045,286 of NZ_CP109166.1, read as the reverse complement.
GGGTCTGACGCCCAGGCGGGGGCGGTCGCGCTGGCGGGCACGGTGAGAGCTGCGGCGCTCAGGGCGGTGGCGGTGAGGGGGATGAGCAGGCGCTTCACTGGAGATCTCCACAATATTTACATAACGGGCGTTAGAACCCTATCGTCACTCTGGTCACAGGGCTAAGAGCTCTCTGGACATCCCTTGAGAAAGGCCGAAGGGCCCGGCAGAAGCCGAGCCCTTCGGGTGGAACAGGGTGAGTACGAGGTTTGGACCCTCGCGCTCGTGGCGACTCGCGAAAAACTACTTCGCGAGGGAGCCCGACCAGGTGTTGGCAGCCTGGTTGTAGACCGTAGCGGTCTCACCGTCGAAGTACGGCGAGGAGCTGTAGTCGTAACGGTCGTTGCCGTCCTGGTCGTGGAACAGGCTGGTGACACCGTTCACGTAGCCGAGACGCTTGGCGTTGCTGTACTTGACGAGCCACGGGGAGCCGTCGGCGCCCGGGGTCATCGCGCACTTCAGGGCCACGTGCTCCTCAGCCTTGTAAGCGGCGGAGGCGTAGGTCTTGCCGGAGGTGGCGCCGTAGCACCACTTCGGCGTGACACCGGTGTAGGCCTTGTGGCCGTCCTTGTGAGCGTCGGCCGGGTAACCGAAGACGAAGACCTTGCCACCGGTCTTCTGGTTCCAGGCGACACCCTGGCCACCGACGTTGTTGCCGAGGGCGCCCAGGTCCTTGTTGACGTCCTTGAAAACGTAGAAGTCAATGCGGAAGAAGGAGCCACTCTTGCCGGGCTTGTACCACTGCTGCACGTAGAAACGCGTGATGGTGGCGTTGCCCGCGCGGTCCAGCTCGACCTTGCCGGGGTTCTTCGCCGTCGGCGCCGGCAGCGGCTGCCCGGGCCTCCAGCTCGGCTTCTGCGCCTTGATGTACTTGATGGCGTCTTCGTAGGTCACGTTCTCGACGATGGGGTCGCCGAAACGCTTGCCGTTGCCCTGGCCGAAACGAGCAGCCTTGTACGTGGCCTCGGAGACCTCGAACTTGGCCACCTCGGCACCCGGGAAGTCCGGCCCAGTGGCCTTGTCCCGCTCGCCGGGGTCGATGTCGTAGAAGGGAGAGGTCTTCGGGTCCTTACGGCCGGCGATCCACTCTTCCTTGGAGACCTCGACCTTCTTGACCTCCTTGTGCCCCTCGTACTTCTTGTACTCCTCGGGGGTGACCTTGGTCGCCGCACCGGCACCCGGCTGGATGCCGTTGTACACGGTCACGAACGCGTAGTCGCGGTCGCGGTCGTTGTACACGGAGTAGTCGTAGTGCGTGAACGCCGTCTTACCGACGTAGATGCCCCACGGGGTCTTGCCCTGGTAGTAACCGGGCACGAACACCCACTTGTCCATGACGCTGGCGTTCTTGTTGTCGTCATAGGCGCAGTGACCAGCGGTGGCGACCAGGTTCTTGTACTTGCCCTGGATCGAGGTGCCGGAGCACCACTTCAGGTCGCCCTTGGAGTCCACGAAGAACACCTTGCCGATGGTCTTCGGCAGGTTGATGTTCTTGGTCTTCGAGGCGGTCTTCTTCTCCTCGCCGATCGGCGCGACCGTCGAAGCCTTGGTGTCGGGCGTATAGCCGCCGCTGACCTTGAGCTTGGAGGTGGCCTTGGTCTCCCAGGTGTAGGGAGTCGCCTTGGCGAGGTTGTTGGTGTGCCCGTTGGCCTTGAACCAGAACTCGGCCACTGCCGCAGCGGCAGGGGCGTCCTTGGCCATGGTGTCCGACGCCCAGTCGGGAACCGCGTTGGCGTTAGCGGTACCGGCCAGGCCGGCGGCCAGCAGTCCGGTGGCCAGAATGGCGCCACCGGCGGGGAGGAGGATGCGCTTCAAGGTAACTCCTTGGTCTGTCGTGGAACGCTTTGTGCGCCCCATGCGTCAGTAAAGGGATAGCCAGGAACATACAGTGTGGATCTTGAAGTCGGGTAGCCGCTTTGCCAGGAAAAGATGGGACATGGCGGGCGTAACCGTTCCGTGATGTTTAGCCGACCGATGCGGATGAGGCGGGCGAACGGGACTGACGGCGCATCTCCGCAGATCAACATAAGAGTGTTGTCAGTGGGGCGACAGGGTCGGCAGTGTCCCGCCGGCGCCACCCGCGTGCGCAGTGTGACGCAGATCACAGTGGCTTGATGGCACCGTCTGGGGCTCCCATGCGTCCAAACGCCTTCACATTCCGCTCCGGAAACGGCCGAAGGGCCCGGCGACGCCGGACCCTTCGGGTTGAACCGTGACGATGCGTGAGAACCGATCGCCGGGTGTGACTAAACGATCTTGCCGGACCACACGTTGGCGGCGGCCTTGTAGATCGTGTTGGTCTCACCGTCGAAGTACGGCGAGGAGATGTAGTCCACGCGGTCGTTGCCGTCCTGGTCGTTGAAGGTGCTGGTGACACCGTTCACGTAGCCGAGACGCTTGTTGTTGCTGTAGTTGAGCAGCCAGGGGCCACCGTCGGCGCCCTCGGTCATCGCGCACTTGAGCGCGACGTGCTCCTGGATCTTCTTGGCGGCCGAGCCCACCAGCTTCTTCGTGGTCTTGCCGTAGCACCACTTCGGCGTGATGCCGGTGTAGTTCTTGTGGCCGTCGGGGTGCGATCCGGCGGGGTAGCCGAACACGCGGACGATCTTCTGGGTCGGCTGGTTCCAGGCGAAGCCCTGGCCGCCGACGTTGTCGCCGAGACGGCCCGCGTCCTTGACGTGGCCCTCGATGATGTAGAAGTCGGTCTTGTAGAACTTCGTGTCCGAGCCCGGCTTGTACCACTGCTGCACGAAGAAGTGGGTGATGGTCCAGTTCCCACGCCGGTCCTTGACGACCTTGGCCGGGTACTTCTTCGGGTCCTTCTTCTGCCGGGCCAGGTAGACCGCGGCGTCGCGGTCGGTCACGATCTCGACGACGGGCTCGCCGAACTTGCGGCCGTTGCCCTTGCCGATCCGGGCCTTCTTGTACGTCTCCTCGGCGACCTCGACCTTGGCGACCTCGGCGTTCGGGAAGTCAGGGCCGGTGGGCTGAGCCTTCTCGCCACGCTTGACCCAGCAGGCCACGGTCGAGGTGGGGTCGAGCTTGCACGCCCGGAACTCCGACCGCTGGATCTCGATGTCCTTGGCTTCCTTGATGCCCGTGTGCTTGTCGAACTCGGCCTTGGTCACCTTCTTCGGGGTGCCCGCGCCGATCTGGACGCCGTTGTAGACGGCCACGAACGCGTAGTCGCGGTCGTAGTCCTCGTACACGTCGAAGTCGTAGTGCGTGTAAGCGGTCTTACCGACGTAGATGCCCCACGGGGTCTTGCCCTGGTAGTAGCCCGGGACGAAGACCCACTTGTCCATGACGGCCGTGTTACCGGAGGTGTCGTACGCACAGTGGCCGGCGGTGGCCACCAGGTTCTTGTACTTGGACTGGATCGACGTGGCGGAGCACCACTTGCGCTCGCCCTTCTTGTTGACGAAGAACACCTTGCCGATGGTCTTCGGCATGTTGACGTTCTGCGACTTGGCGGAGCTCTTCTTGCTGTCGCTGATGGGCTTGGTGCTGCCCGGCTTGGTGTCGGAGCTGTAGCCGCCCTTGCTCTGGAGCTTGGCGACGTCCTTCGCGCTCCAGACGTTGGACTCCTTCGCGGCCTTCAGGGCAGCACCGTTGGAAGCCGCCCAGTAGTCGGCGATGGCCTTCGCGTTGGCCGCGCTCGTCGCCATCGGGTCCTTGGCGATGTCGGAGGTGGCCGTGGCAGTGGCCGTGCCGGCGAGGCCGGCGGCCAGCATGCCGGTGGCGAGGATGGCTCCACCGGCGGGAATGAGGATGCGCTTCAAGGGAACTGCTCCTTGGTCTGTCGTGGGCTGCAACATGCGGCCCATGCGTCAGTAAAGGGATAGCAAGGAACATAGCGCGGTGATCTCCGCAGGTGAAAGCCGTTGTGGAGGCTTCGGCACGAACCCCAACCGCCGTGACCTTTTCGTTATATGTCAGGGATGAATGCGTTGAGTGATCGTTCGGGTGCGTCTGTGCAGGGTATGCGGGGGCTGTTGCGGGCGGGACGAAAGTGCCGTTAGTCCCCACGCGCGGGTTGTTGACCGAAGAAATGTGACTTAGATCACAGGAACCAGAATTGCCGCTGTTCCGTCTAAGTTGGCTCGATCTTCACAGGGAACGTTCAGGTTCGGGCCGCCGGCACGAAAAAAGGGGGCCCGGCCGAAGCCGGACCCCCTTCGTGTCGCCGTTACTTGTACAGCTCGCCCTTCGGGCCGACGATCTTGCCGGACCACACGTTCCTGGCGGCCTGGTAGACCGCCGCGGTCTCGCCGTCGAAGTACGGCGAGGTGATGTAGTCGATGCGGTCGTTGCCGTCCTGGTCGGCAAAGGTGCTGGCGACGCCGTTGACGTAACCGAGCCGCTTGCCGTTGTTGTACTGGGTCAGCCAGGGGGCGCCGTCGAAGCCGGGGGTCACGGCGCACTTGAGGCCGATGTGCTCCTGGATCTTGAGCCAGGAGGCGCCGACCGTCTTCGCGGTTGTCCGGCCGTAGCAGTGCTTCGGCGTGACGCCGCTGTAGGGCTTGTTGCCGTCGGGGTGCGGCGCCGCGGGGTAGCCGAAGGTGCGGACCGTCCGGTTGGAGGCCTGGTTCCAGGCGAAGCCCTGGCCGCCGACGTTGTCGCCGAGGCGGCCCGCGTCCTTGGACAGCAGGATGTAGTTGTTGCCGCCCCAGGAGCGCTTGGGACCGCTGAAGCGCTTGTAGTCGCGCTTGCTCACCCGCTTGACGCCGTCGAACTGGATGCCGTTGTAGACGGTGACGAACGCGTAGTCGCGGTCGTAGTCCTCGTAGACGTCGAAGTCGTGGTGGGTGAACGCCTGCTTGCCGACGTAGATGCCCCACGGGGTCTTGCCCTGGTAATAGCCCGGGACGAAGACCCAGTTGTCCAGCAGCGCGGAGTTGCTGTCGGTGTCGTACACGCAGTGCGCGGCCGTGGCGACCAGGTTGCGGTAGTTCGACTGGATCGACGAGGCCGAGCACCAGCGGAACTTGCCGGATCCGTCGACGAAGAACACCTTGCCGACGGTCTTCGGCAGGTTCACGTTCTGGGAGTTGGAGGAGGACCGCTCGGCGCCGCCGGGGGCGGTGCTGCCGGGCCGGCCGTCAGGGCTGTAACCGCCCTTGGAGACGACTTTCCGCACCTGGTTGGAATCCCAGGTGTAGGCCGTGGCCTGGCGGAGCGCCGCGCCGTTGGAGGCGAGCCAGAACGATACGACGGAGGCGGCCTGGCTGGTGTTCCTGGCCATCGGGTCGGTCGCCACATCGCCTGCGGCTTGTACGGCACCGGTCAGACCGGTCGTGAGCAGGCCGGTCGCCAGGACGGCGCCACCAACGGGAAGGAGGATTCGCTTCACAACATCTCCAGGCTTTTCCTTTAGCTGACGCGGCGCCTTCGTGCGCCCCGAAGGTCAGCGAACGGACAGCCGGAACCGTACAGCGCTGACAGCGACCGTGTGGTTGCGCTCCAGCGCAGGTCAACGGCGAGAGCGTCGTCGTGATCGTTCCGAGATGTGGATTGCTCCTGATCACGGCGCGTGACCGGGGGGTGACGTATGAGCTACATCACATTTGTCGGAGTTGTCTGCGCAGCGGCGTGCCGGTAGGCCTCTCCGGTGACGATGCTGAAGTACGGCGACGAGACCGCGTCGAACTCGCCCTTCGCGTCGGTGTTCCAGGTCAGGCTGTTGACGCCGACCAGATTGCCGAGCTTCTTGTCCGCCTGCCAGCCGAACACCCAGGGCCCGCCGCTGGCGCCCTTGCTGAAGTTGCAGGGGGCGAGCTGGACCCCGAAGTTGAGGTCGAGGCCGGGGGCCACGGCCTTGCGGGTGCTGCCCACGCAGGGCTGCAGCGACAGGCCGTTGAACGGGCGGCTGCCGTCGGGCTGCGGACCGGCCGCGTAGCCGAAGGCGTGGATGTCGCTGAGAGGGGACCTTCTGCTGAGCTCCAGGCCCAGGCCGCCGACATTGTCCTGCAGCTGGCCGACGTCTTTGGCGACGTATTTGTCGCCCTGCTTCTGCCAGGTGAAGCCGCGGTGCACGGTCACGAACGCGTAGTCGTAGTCGTAGTCGTTCTTGCCCGGCCAGTCCTCGTGCATGCTGATCGAGGAGCCGACGTAGATGCCGTCGGGCGCCTCGCCGTTGCTGCCCGGATTGGGAACGAAGATCCAGTATGCGGCGGCGTTGCCCTGCCGCGCGTCGTAGGCGCAGTGCGCGGCCGTGGCGACCACGCTGTGGTTCTTGGCCGCGACGGAGCTGGCCGAGCACCAGTATTCCTTGTTGCCGAAGCGGAAGTAGACCTTCCCCATGGTCCTGGCGGCGCCCTTGGTCGGTGGGGCGGGCGTCACCGCCTGGGACGTCCGCAGCGCCGAGCCGGACGCGCCGATCGGCGCGTTGACGGCGCCTCCGGAGGCGGCCTTCGCCACCGGCGCGGGCTGCGAGCTCGGCGTGGCGGGGCTGTAGCTGTCGGCCTTCTTGAGCTGCTCCGGCTTCCAGTAGTTGGCGACCCGCTGCACGTCCGCCCGCGTCTTGGTCAGCGCCACCTTGTAGACCTTGGAGGCGGCCGAGGCATCCGACACCCCCGCGAAGACCGGCAGCATCAGCAGCGCGCCGCTGAGCGCGGCGGCTGCCAGGTGCCTGGCCCGGGGGATCATGAATTGCCTTTCTGGGGTTGTAACGGTGGATTTTTCCAGATCAACTGGTCAATTGCAGCTGGGATAGGCATTTGTTATCTGGCCAGCGTGGACCGCGGTCTATAAGGATCGCGTCAAGCGTGTTGCGCGCCCATCGGTCAATGATCCTATAGGACGGACGTCGCCGCAGGTCACGGACCCCGTGGGGGTGTCGATAGACGGTTGTTTCTGATGCGGCTTTCGTGGCGGTACGCGGCTCGAATGGATCTTGATCGCCATTCGCGATCATGAATATCCGGAGTCTACTCCCCATTGACCGAACATTGTTCTGGTTAGATGGCGGAATGGATCCACGCACGCCCTGCCTCATCGGCGCCGCCCAGCGCACGGTCCGCAAGCAGCCCGGTCCCGAACCGCTCGACCTGTGGGAGGAGGAGGCCCGCGCCGCCGCCAGTGAGGCCCGGCTCCCCGTGGCGCGCCTCGACTCGATCCAGATCGTCCACACCGACTCCTGGCAGTACGACTCCCCGACCGGCAGGCTCGCCGAGCGGCTCGGCGCGACCCCGCGCCACCACGCCTACTCCAAGGTCAGCGGTACGGCGCCGCACCTGCTCATCGGCGAGGCCGCGGCCAGAATCGCGGCGGGGGAGCTCGACTCGGCCCTGGTCACCGGAGCCGAGGCGCTCGCCACCCGCCGCGCCTACCGGCAGGCCGGCGAACGGGTGCCGTGGAGCCATGCCGCCACCCCCAAGCCGCCCTACGGCTGGGAACGGCCGCCGCACCCCGCCGAGCTCGCGCACGAGCTGTTCCTGCCGGTGCACACCTACGCGATCATGGAGACGGCCCGGCGGGCGGCGCTCGGTCTCTCCCTCGAACAGGAGATGCTCGACCGGGGGCGCATGATGGCGCCGATGACCGAGGTGGCCGCCGCCAACCCGCACGCCTGGCGGCGCACCCCTCGCACGCCCGAGGAGCTGGTGACGGGCAACCGGTTCGTCGGCTGGCCGTACACCAGGAACACGGTGGCCGTGCTGGAGGTCGACCAGGCGGCCGCCGTCATCCTGGCCAGCACCGAGCTGGCCGACCGGCTCGGCGTCCCGCACGACCGGCGCGTCTACCTGCGCGGCTGGGCGTACGCCGAGGACACCTGGGAAGTCGCGGCCCGGCCCGCGCTCGGCTCGTCGCAGGCCATCGCCAGGGCGGCCACGTCGGCGTTCGCGCGAGCCGGGCTGGGGCTGGACGACATGGACGCGCTCGACCTCTACAGCTGCTTCGCCATCGCGCTGCGCCAGGCCTGCGACGCCATCGGGCTCGACCCGCTGGACCGGCGCGGGCTCACCGTCACCGGTGGCCTGCCGTACGCGGGCGGTCCGGCCAGCGACTACGTGCTGCACTCCACCGCCACGATGGCCGCCCGGCTGCTCGCCCGGCCAGGCCACGGTCTGGTCACCGGGGTCGGCATGCACCTGACCAAGCACGCCTACGCCGTCTGGTCCACCGAGCCCGGCGGCACGCTGGGCGACGGCGAGCCGGTGTTCAGAGCCGAGCCGGTGCCGATCGTCGCGGCCTACGCGGGGCCCGCGGTGGTGGCCGGCTACACGGTCGCGCACGACCGGGACGGGGCGCCGCGGAAGGGCATCCTCGTCGTCGACCTGCCGGCGGGCGGACGCGCGTACGCCCAGGTGACCCGGCAGGAGCTGATGGCCGACGCCGAGTCCCGCGAGCTGGTCGGGCAGCCGGTCGAGGTGGTGACCGACGGGGAGGTGAATGTGGCGAGCTGGTGAGGTGGCAAAGGGGCTGTAAAACCTGTGATCGTGTGACTACTATCTGCTGTTGACATTTTTATGTCGGCGGCGGACGCTGGAGTCATGCGGAGGACCACGGTGCGCATCGACGAAACGCTCCTCAACGAGGCGAAGGCGTACGCGGCACGAAACGGACGCAGTCTCAACTCAGTGATGGAGGATGCCTTGAGGCACCTCATGAACCGCTCCACCGAAATGGCGGAGCGCCCCCCGATCGATCTTCCCCTGTCCGGCGACGCCACAGGGCCGAAGCTCGCGTGGGCAGAAATCAAGGAAATGATGGAGTTCGAGGACATCGAGAGCGTCCTCGGGGAGGTGCGGCATGCGGATGCTTGACGTCAACATGCTGGTCAGTGCTCAGCGGATGGATGTCGAGCACCACGAGCCGTGTCTCGCCACCGTCAAAGAGCTGCTCGGCGGTGATGAGGCGTATGCGGTGAGCGACTTCGTCATCAATGGCTTCGTACGCATCGTCACCAACCGCCGGATACCAGGCTCCACGACCTTCGAGATAGCCAGGCGGTTCGCCGACAGTGTCCGAAACCAGCCGCATGCGGTGCTGGTTCACGCAGGCGAGCGGCACTGGGAGATCTTCACCAGGCTCTGCCGCCAGTCCGGGGCGACGGGCAAGCTGATTCCTGATGCCTATCTGGCGGCGCTCGCCATCGAGCATGGTTGTGAATTCGTGACCTATGACAAGGACTTCGCCAGGTTCGAGGGGTTGCGCTGGCGGTCCCCGCTCAACTGAACTGGGATCACGGCATAAGCCCCATATCTGGCGAGGTTGGTAGTGACCGAGCTATTCGATGTCATCGAGACGGGCGGCCGGCGGCCTCGCCGGTGGATCGGGCTGGCGGTGGTCCTGGTGCTGGTGGGAGTGCCGGTCGTCGGGCTGCTCAGCAGCCGCGACCCGATGGCCGAGCCCGCGTCCGAGCCGACTCCCGGCTCTTCTCGCACCAGCGCGGACAGCGCGCCGAGCACCAGCGGCGGACTGAACAGGGTGCTGAACGCGCCGAACGCGCTGCACGCACGGGCGCCCGACGACGGCGACATGGAGGTCCTGGACGTCGTCTTCCCTGACGGGCAGCGGGCCGAGGTGCGTTACCCGGCGAAACTGAACCTCGACCGGCTGGGGTCGCGGCCGTTCCACAGCGTGTGGGTGGACGGCCGTTACCGCCAACTCGTCGCTCCCTACAACGGCGAGGCCGAGGTGACCAAGGGCGGGAAGCCGATCAGGGAGTTCGCCCCCAACGTCACGCTCTGGCCGCGTCAGTCCGGCAGCGCCTCGTACGGGCAGGTGCTGTTGTTCGCGTTCGGGCCGTGGCGAGTGGCGATGTACGACCGCTGGCAGGGGCTGGACTTCACCGACCGGGTGGCGCTGGCCCAGCGGTTACGCGGGAAGGTGACCGGCGACGGCTACCTGACCCTGTCCGTGAAGGACACCGGGGATGTCGAGTCGGCCACGGACACCGGTTCCGGCGCGGGTCCGGTCGAGATCCGGATGGCGCGGCCGGGCGAGATCGCGATGGGGGATCCGGTCGGGCCGCAGCTCTGGTTCGGCGGCGGCACGGACGGCACGGTGATGCTGATCCCGACCCCCGACTGCAAAGAGCCCAGGACGCCGCCGCGCCCGGGCCGATGGCAAGGACGTGCGGTCAGGGACGTGTGCCGGGGCGGCATGCGCATCGGAGCCACGGGCGACGAGCGCTTCGTCACCACCGCACTCGACGGGATCCGCGTCAAGCTGAAGTGAGCCGCGCAGGCGGTCCGGGTGGGTGGGGGCGCGCCGGGTCGAGGTGAGGGAGCCGGAAGTCGCTGAAGTAGGGTGCGGCCATGTTCGCCGTTACCGTCACACAGACCGATCCCGACAACCCTCTCGCCGGGCTGACGCTCGGCGAGCGTCCGGAGCCGAAGGTTCCCGACGGATGGACGACCGTCTCGGTGCGGGCAGCCGCGCTCAACCATCACGACCTGTGGACGCTCAAAGGCGTGGGCATCAGGCAGGACCGGCTGCCGATCGTGCTCGGCTGCGACGCGGCCGGGGTGGACGAGGACGGCAACGAGGTCATCGTGCACGGCGTGATCGGCACGGGCGCCGACGAGACCCTGGACCCGAAGCGGTCGCTGCTGTCGGAACTGCACGACGGCACGTTCGCCGAACGGGTGGCCGTGCCGCGCCGCAACCTGGTGCCGAAGCCGGCCGCGCTGAGCTTCGAGCATGCCGCCTGCCTGCCCACGGCCTGGCTGACGGCGTACCGGATGCTGTTCGACAAGGCCGGGCTGGAGCCGGGCTCGACGGTGCTCGTCCAGGGGGCGGGCGGCGGGGTCGCGACCGCGGTGATCGCGCTCGGCCGGGCGGCCGGCTATCGGGTCTGGGCGACCAGCCGGTCGGAGGCCAAGCGGGAGCGGGCCAAGGAGCTGGGCGCGGACCAGGTCTTCGAGCCGGGTGCGCGGCTGCCGGAGCGGGTGGACGCGGTCATGGAGAGCGTCGGCCAGGCCACCTGGGACCACTCCCTCAAGTCGCTCAAACCGGGCGGTCGCATCGTGGTCTGCGGCGCCACCAGCGGCCCGGCCCCGGCCGCCGACCTGAACCGGGTCTTCTTCCTGCAGCTGTCCGTGGTCGGCTCCACGATGGGGACCCGCGACCAGCTCCAGCGCCTGGCGGTCTTCCTGGAGCAGACCGGGCTGCGGCCGGTCGTCGACAGGACTCTGCCGCTGACCGAGGCCCGCGACGGCTTCGCGGCGCTGCACGAGGGCGACATCTTCGGCAAGATCGTCTTCACGAACTGAGCCCAGAGGTACGAGTGCCTCCCGAACTGAGCCCAGAGGTACGAGTGCCTCCCGAACTGAGCCCAGAAGTACGAGTGCCTCCCGAATTGAGCCCAGAGGTACGAGTGCCTCCCGTGAGTGGCTGAACCCGGGCCGGGGGCGGGAGCGCGCAGGTCATCCCGTCCCGGCGGGCGCGGGTGTGGGGCGGGGCGATCGTCGGTCGTGGTCGCCGGATGGCTCGGGTGCGGCCGGCTCGGGTGTGGCCGCCTGGTTCCGCCGCCGGGGGACCAGGCGCTGCACCGGAGGGCGCAGGCCGTACCGGATCATGATCGGAGGGTGTCGCTGAGCCGGGCGGCGGCCTCGTCGAGCGTGGCGCGCAGCTCGTCGAGCTTCTCGCGGGTGATGCGGGAGTCCGACGCCTCCGCGCGCACCCGGGCGACGAAGTCGGCCAGCGCCTCACCCAGCTCGTTGTCGAGGTCCGCCCGGTTCGCGGGCGCCCCGCCCACCGTGCTCCAGACCTCGGCCCAGATCCTGCGCCACTCCCCGCTGAGCCGCTCGCCCTGGCCCTGCCACTGCTGGGCGTGCTCGCTCCACTGACGCTTCTGCTCGTCCTTGAGCCGTTTGAAGTCCTGCTTCTGGTCGCGGCCGCCGGTGCGGACGTCCTTGGCCATCCGGGTCAGCTCCTCGCGGAGCGACTTCACGGTGTCGCGTACGTCCTCCTTGACCTCGCGGGCGATGTCGCGGACGGAGGCGGAGATCTCCTCCTCCAGGTCGTCGAGCTCGTCGAGGCGGGCGTTCAGCTCGGCGCGGCCCTTGTCGGTGATGGAGAAGACCTTCTTGCCGTCGATCACCTCGTGGGTGACCAGGCCCTCCTCCTCCAGCCGCGCCAGGCGCGGGTAGATGGTGCCGGGGGAGGGGGAGTAGACGCCGAGGAAGCGGTCCTGCAGCAGGCGGATCACTTCGTAGCCGTGGCGGGGGCTCTCCTCCAGCAGCTTGAGCAGATAAAGCCGGAGCCGGCCGTGACCGAAGACAGGGCTCATTGCTTCTCCCCCTTGAGCAGGGTGACGTCGCCGGAGACGGTCGTGGCCGTCAGGGACGCCATGCCGCCACCCAGCCGGCCCGTCATCGATCTCATGGCGGGACCGCTTGATTTGGACACTTCGTCGAACGAACTGACCAGCCGGCCGGAGGTGGATCTGACCGCCACGTCCGCCTGGGTGTTCTCCGGCAGCCGGACCATGATGGCTCCGGAGACGGTGTTGAGGGTCACATGGCCGGTGGGCTTGAGTTTCAGGTCCGCGGTGATGCGCCCGGAGACGGTGTTGCCGCGCAGCCTGCGTGGGCTGCCGCCGGCGACCGTGAGCTCGCCGGAGACGCTCTTGAACGACAGGTCGCCCTCCATCGCCCGGGTCTCTACGTCGCCGGAGGCGGTCGTGGCGCTCACCTCGCCGCTCACGCCGTCGAGCACGATCTCCCCGGAGACGCTCCTGACCTGGGTCATCCGCTCGAACCCGGCGACCACGGCGGAGGCGGTGACGACTCCGGCGTTGACCGTGCAGTGCCGGGGGACGGCGAGGGTCGCCACGGTCTTGCGGCGGTCGCGGCGCAGCCAGCCGAGCAGGCCGTCCCAGGTGAGATCCTTGTAGGTGACGCTGAGCTCCCTGGAGTCCTCGTCGTAGGTCACCAGGAGCGGGGTGGCGGAGTCGAACTCGGCGACTTCGAGTGTCGGTGGGCCGTCACTGGCCAGCACGGCCAGTTTTCCGGCCACGATCCGCACGTCAAGGGCATCCACGGGTCCGAACGTGAGCTGTTCGGGCCCCTCGATCGTCCATTGCTGCATGTTTCCGCCCTTCCGGCGATATATCCCGACGTAAGACACGATATGTCGCGTCTGTCGAAAACTCAAGATGTATCGCGTTTATGGGCGGAGATCAGTCCTCGTCTTCGTCGTCGAGCCGGGCGAGCCAGGTGGCCAGCCGCTCGACCGGGGTCTCGAACTCGGGATTCAGGTCGACGAACTCGCGCAGCCGCTCGCCCAGCCACAGCAGGCTGACCTCCTCCTGGCCCCGCCGCTCGACCAGCTCCTCGATCCCCCGATCGGTGAAGTACATCGTGCTCCATTCATCATCATCCAGCGGGACGTCGACGCGCCCACCCCAAAACTCTAGCCACCACCCAGTACGGGTCCGCCGGGTGGATCCGTACAGGTCCGCGGGGTGGTGAAAGCCACCATCCCGTACGGCCCGGCGGGAGGTGCAAGCCACCATCTCGTACGGTCCGCCGGGCGGTGCAAGCCACCATCCCGTACGGTTCGTCGGGTGGGAAAGCGGTGAGCCCCCGCCAGAAGGCGAGGGCTCACCGGGGTCGTGCTCGGATCAGCCGAAGATCTGCTTCAGGATCTCCTCCAGCTCGGCGTCGTGGGCGGCGTGCGAGCCGGCCGCGGGCGAGCTGTTGGCGGGCCTGGAGACGCGCCGCAGCGGGCGGCCGTCCAGCAGCTGCGGGTCCTCCGCCAGCTTGAGCGCCAGGTAAGGCCACGGCCCCATGTTGGTCGGCTCGTCCTGTGCCCAGATCAGCTCGACCTGAGCCCCGTAGCGGGCGAGCTCGGCGTTGAGCTCCTCCGCCGGGTAGGGGTAGAGCCGCTCGATACGGACAAGGGCGACATCGTCCCGGCCCGAGGCCTCGCGCCCGGCGAGCAGGTCGTAGTAGACCTTGCCGGAGCACAGCACCACCCTGGTGACCTTGCCGGGGTCGACCGTGGTGTCGCTGATCACCGGCTGGAAGGTGCCGGAGGTGAAGTCCGCCGCCTTCGAGGTCGCCTTCTTGTGCCGCAGCAGCGACTTGGGCGTGAAGACCACCAGCGGCTTGTGCCTGCCGGACTCCACCTGCCAGCGCAGCAGGTGGAAGTGGTTGGCGGGCGTGGTGGGCTGCGCGACGGTCATGTTGTCCAGCGCGCAGACCTGCAGGAAGCGCTCGATGCGGGCCGAGGAGTGGTCGGGACCCTGACCCTCGTAGCCGTGCGGCAGCAGCAGCACGACCCCCGAACGCTGACCCCACTTCTGCTCACCGGACGAGATGAACTCGTCGATGATCGTCTGGGCGCCGTTGACGAAGTCGCCGAACTGCGCCTCCCACGCCACCAGGGCGTCGGGACGCTCCACGCTGTAGCCGTACTCGAAGCCGAGCGCCGCGAACTCGCTGAGCAGCGAGTCGTAGACGTAGAACTTCGTGGTGCCCTCGTTGAAGGTCTTGAGCGGCGTGTGCTCAGCACCCGTGACCCGGTCCACCAGCACGGCGTGCCGCTGGGTGAACGTGCCGCGCCGGGAGTCCTGGCCGACCAGGCGGACCGGGTGCCCGTCGATCAGCAGTGCCCCGAACGCGAGCGTCTCGCCCATGCTCCAGTCGATCGTGTCCTGCTCCACCATCTGACCGCGGCGCTGCAGCACCGGCGCCAGGCGCGGGTGCGGCGTGAAGCCCTCGGGCAGGTTGAGCTGGGTGTCGACGATGCGCTTGAGCGTCTCGTCGCTGATCGCGGTGGGCGTGTCGTCGTGCGACCACTTGACCACCTCGGTCGGCGGCACCCGCATCGCGCCCGCCTCAAGCGGCTTCTTCGCCGCCTCGCGGGTCTCGGTGAAGGCCTGCTCCAGCTTGGCCTGATAGTCGCGCAGCGCCGACTCGGCCTCTTCGACCGTGATGTCGCCCCGGCCGATCAGCGCCTCGGTGTAGAGCTTGCGGGTCGAGCGCTTGGCGTCGATCAGGTCGTACATCAGCGGCTGGGTGAAGGCGGGGTTGTCGCCCTCGTTGTGGCCGCGGCGGCGGTAGCAGATCAGGTCGATGACCACGTCCTTGCGGAACGTCCTGCGGTATTCGTAGGCGAGCTCGCCCACGCGCACCACGGCCTCGGGGTCGTCGCCGTTGACGTGGAAGATCGGCGCCTGGATCATCCGGGCCACGTCGGTCGCGTAGACCGAGGACCTGGAGGAGGCCGGCGAGGTGGTGAAGCCCACCTGGTTGTTGACCACCACGTGCACGGTGCCGCCGGTGCGGTAGCCGCGCAGCTGCGACAGGTTGAGCGTCTCGGCCACGACGCCCTGGCCCGCGAAGGCCGCGTCGCCGTGGATGAGGACCGGCAGGACGGTGAAGCCCTCCTCGCCGCGCTCCAGCAGGTCCTGCTTGGCGCGGACGACGCCCTCCAGCACCGGGTTGACCGCCTCGAGGTGCGAGGGGTTGGCCACCACCGAGGCGCTGATGGTCTTGCCACTGGGCGCGGTGAAGGTGCCGCTGGCGCCGAGGTGATATTTGACGTCGCCGGAGCCGTGCGCGGTGCGCGGGTCGAGATTGCCCTCGAACTCGCCGAAGATCTGGGCGTAGGACTTGCCCACGATGTTGGCGAGCACGTTGAGCCGGCCGCGGTGGGCCATGCCGATGACGACCTCGTCGAGGTCCTCGTCGGCCGCGTCGCTGATCACCGAGTCGAGCAGCGGGATCAGGGACTCGCCGCCCTCCAGCGAGAAGCGCTTCTGGCCGACGAACTTCGTCTGCAGGAACGTCTCGAACGCCTCGGCGGTGTTGAGCCTGCTCAGGATGTTGAGCTGCTCGTCACGGGCGGGGGGAGAGTAGGGCTTCTCCACCCGTGCCTGGATCCAGGCCCGCTCCTCGGGGTTCTGGATGTGCATGTACTCGATGCCGACGGTGCGGCAGTAGGAGTCACGGAGCACACCCAGGATCTCGCGGAGCTTCATCAGCGCCCGGCCGCCGAAACCGCCGGTGGCGAACTCGCGCTCCAGGTCCCACAGCGTCAGGCCGTGCGACTGGATGTCGAGGTCGGGGTGCTTGCGCTGCTTGTATTCCAGCGGGTCGGTCTCGGCCATGAGGTGGCCGCGTACCCGATAGGCGTGGATCAGCTCGATGACGCGCGCCGACTTGGCGACGTCCTCGTCGTGCGAGGCGGAGATGTCCCGCACCCAGCGGACCGGCTCGTACGGGATCCGCAGCGCCTCGAAGATCTCGTCGTAGAAGCCGTCCTCGCCGAGCAGCAGCCGGTGGATCGTGCGCAGGAAGTCGCCCGACTGGGCGCCCTGGATGATCCGGTGATCGTAGGTGCTGGTCAGCGTCATGACCTTGGAGACGGCCAGGCGCGAGAGCGTGTCGGGGGAGGCGCCCTGGTATTCGGCGGGGTATTCCATCGCGCCCACGCCGATGATCGTGCCCTGACCGGGCATCAGGCGCGGCACGCTGTGCACGGTGCCGATGGTGCCGGGGTTGGTCAGCGAGATCGTGGTGGAGGTGAAGTCGTCGACGCCGAGCTTGCCGGAGCGCGCCTTGCGGACCACTTCCTCATAGGCCATCCAGAACTGCCGGAAGTCCATCTCCTCCGCGCCCTTGATGGAGGGCACGAGCAGTTGGCGCTCGCCGTTGCTCTTCTGCACGTCGATGGCCAGGCCCAGACCGACGTGCTCGGGCTTGACCAGGGTCGGCTTGCCGTCGACCTCGGTGAAGGAGAAGTTCATCTCCGGCATGGTCCGCAGCGCCCGGACGATCGCGTAACCGATCAGGTGGGTGAAGGAGACCTTGCCGCCGCGACCCCGCTTGAGGTGGTTGTTGATCACAATGCGGTTGTCGATGAGCAACTTGGCCGGGATGGCCCGGACACTGGTCGCGGTCGGAACCGACAGCGAGAGGTCCATGTTGGCGGCTGTGCGAGCCGCCGCTCCGCGCAGCTTGATCTCCTCGGCGCCCTTGGGCACCGGGGTGGAGGGCTGCTTGGGCTTGTCGGCAGGCACTTTGTCGGTCGCAGGCTTAGGGGGAGCAGGCGCCGCCTTGGGCGGTGCCTTGGCGGGTGCGGGCGCGGTTGCCGTGCCGTTCGCCGCCTCCCTGGCCGGGGTGCGGCCCGGTCCGTAGTCAGGGTTGTAGTCAGCGAAGAAATTCCACCAGGCCTTGTCAACAGACTCGGGGTCCTGGAGATATTTCTGGTACAGCTCGTCGACAAGCCACTCGTTCTGACCAAAGCTTGCCAGCGGGTTTGTCCGCGACGACTCAGACGACACGGCGGAAATCGCCCTCTTCCGCAGATCGGTTTTGATGTTAGAGAACCTGTCCAAGGCTACTCGCATGGATTGGCGGCGCGCGCCCGGGAGGCTATGCCGCCTCGCCTGATCCTCTCAGGACTGTTCAAAGAGGTCACGCCCCCCCTAGCCAACGCTGGTGTCCCCGGCAAGGTCACTGTTCGGTATCAACAGTGGGGCGGGAGGTTTAGTTCCCTCTAACCACGAGCCGGGTGGCGATGCGGGCCTCCGGCGAGAGCCGTGTCAGCAGGTCCGCCAGCTCCTCGCCCGCCTCCTTCAGCTCCTCCAGTGACATCGGCTCCAGCCGCTCCAGGAGGAACAGGGCGTTGGTCGTCTCCTCGACGAGCCGGGTGCGGGCCACCTGGCGCCAGTTCCACCTGCGGCAGGTGACGCCCGTGTCGTCGCGCCAGATCACCTCGCCCGGCTCCGGCTGCCCGAGCGCCTCCTCCGACGCCTCGTCGCCCACGGCCCTGATCAGCCGCGCCGGGCCCGCGTAGCGGTCGAGGTCCTCGCCACCGATGGGCAGCGCGTGCTTCACGCTGACCGCGTTGTAGGCGTCGACCACCTGGTTGATCTCCGGCAGCGGCAGCCGGCGGGTCAGCGCGTCGACGGACGGCCGGGTCCGCTGCGGCTTGGCGCCGAAGGCGCGGTAGGCCTCCTTCCAGGCGTCGATCTTCTCGGGCTGCGGGGCCCGCTCGGCGGCCTCGGTCAGCAGGGCGCGCGACCAGTCGTCGGTGGGGCCGTTACGCAGGCCGCGCGCGGTCATCGCGAGCACGGCGAAGTCGGGACGGAGCGCGAAGACGGCTTCGTCCACCCAGATGTCGTCAAGCATGCCTCCAGTTTATGAGCCCGGGGAAATCGCAGAATTCCCTTTGCAAAATTGTCTTTGCGGTCTACCGTGGGGCGTATGGAGGAAGCCTTCAAGATCAGTGATCCCCGGGTGCTCAAGGTGGTGGCGCACCCGCTCCGGGTGCGCCTGCTCGGCCTGCTGCGCGCCGACGGCCCCGCGACGGCCAGTGAGCTCGGCCGCACGGTGGGCGAGAGCTCCGGCTCGACCAGCTATCACCTGCGTGAACTGGCCAAGTTCGGCTTCATCGAGGAGGATCCGGAGCGTCGCGACGGCCGTGAGCGCCGCTGGCGGGCCCGGCACCGCTACACCTCCTGGGACACCGACGAGATGTCGGCGACGGCCGAGGGGCGAGAGGCCGTCAAGATCATGCAGCTGCGCCAGGTGGCGGTGCTGGAGCAGGTGGTCCAGTCCTACGACCTCGCGGGCCGGTCGGCGGAGTGGCTTCAGGCCGCGGGCATGAGCGACTACTGGGTCACGCTGCCGGCCTCGGCGCTGAAGGAGCTCATGGACCGGCTGGAGGAGCTGATCCACGACCTCGAGGCTCGCCACGCCGGCTCGCCGGGCGCCGAGCAGGTCCACCTCTGGGTCGCGGGCTTCCCTCGCGGCCGTACGACCGAGGAAAGCGCGTCCGGTGAGAGTCGGGAGGACGGTCGATGACCGCCCGGTCGGCGGTGCGCCGCTACATGCTCGTCACCTTCCTGACCTGGCTCCCGATGGGCCTGATGCTGCCCGTCATGGTCCTGCTCATGACCGAGCGAGGTCTCAGCCTGGCTCAGATCGGCCTGTGCGTGACGGTGTTCTCGCTCGTCACCATCGGCCTGGAGCTGCCCACGGGTGGCCTGGCCGACGTGCTCGGGCGACGGGTGCTGCTGGCCGCCTCCGCCGTGTTCACCCTCGCCGCGCTGATCCTCCTGGCGGTGTCGACCACGCTCTGGATGTTCCTGGTGACCGGCGTGATCAAGGGTGTGGCCAGGGCGTTGTCCAGCGGCCCCGCCACCGCCTGGTACGTCGACACGCTGCACGAGCTCGAAGGCCGCGACGCCGATCTCAGGCCGGGACTGGCCAGGGGAGGCGTGATGGAGTCGGTGGCCCTCGCCGTCGGCGTGCTGGTGGGCGGGTTCGCGCCGCTGCTGATCCCGCCGGGCGGCGTCGTGGCGTCAGGTGTGCTGGTGCCGCTGTCCGCGCCGCCCCTCATGGGCGCGGTGGCCGCCGGTGTCCTGCTGGTCGTGGCGCTGGTCGCGCTGCCCGAGCCGGCTCATCGGCGCCGCTCGCTCGGCTCGGTGCTGCGGGACGTGCCCGCCACGATCGGCGAGGGCGTGCGGCTGGCCGTGGCGGGTCCGGTGCTGCGCCGCCTGATGCTGGCGACAGCGGGGGCGGGCGTCGCGCTGACCGCCGTCGAGCTGCTCACCCCCGGACGGCTCGCCGAGCTGGCCGGTACGGCGGAGCAGGGGAGCACGGCCTATGCCGTGGTCGCGGCCCTCGGGTTCGCGGGCAGTGCGGCGGGCAGCGCGCTGGCGCCCGGTGCGGCCCGCATGGCGGGTGGTCCGGCGGGCGGTTCGGTACGGGGCGCGGTGGCGGGGACCGTGCTGACCGCGCTCTCGGTCGGGGCGCTGGCCGCGACGGCGGGGCTCACCGGTTCGGCGGGGCTCGTCAGCGCCGGGGTGGCCTACGTCGTGCTGTTCGCCGGGCTCTCGGTGGCCGGACTGCTCTGCCTGGAGATGACCCACAACGCGGTCGGCGCCGCCCAGCGCACCACGATCACCTCGACCGGCTCGCTGGCGATCCAGTCGGGCGGGGCCCTGTCCAACCTGGTCTTCGGCGCGCTGGCCACCGGAGCCGGGACGGCCGCCGCCTGGTGGACGGCCGCGGTCATGATCCTCGCCTCCGCGCTGGTGTTCGTCCGGATGCCGGTGGGGCCGCGCCCGCGACCTGCCATGGTCCAGGAGGGGTCCGGACGCCCGGCTTCCGGGCCCGTTGCCCGACCCCAGTAGAACATCGTTCCAGAACAGCAGGCAGAATCTTCCGCATGGCTAAGTTCGTGGTGACCCCGTCCAATGAAGACCAGCGTGCCGCCTGGATCGGCGGGAAGGTGCCGGAGGTCGAGCGGGTGCGGCCCGGCCTGTGGTCGATCCCGGTGCCGATTCCGGTGAACCCGCTGAGGTACGTCCTGGTCTACGCGCTGGAGGTGGACGACGGCGTGGCGATCGTGGACGCCGGGTGGAACACCGACGAGGCCTACGACGCGCTGGTCGCGGGGCTCGGGGTGGCCGGTTACGCGATCACCGACGTGAAGGCCGTCCTGGTCACCCACATCCATCCCGACCATTACGGCCTCGCCGGGCGGGTCCGGGAGATGTCCGGCGCGTGGATCGGGCTGCACCCCGCCGACGCGAGCCTTGTGCACGAGCGTTATGACGACAGCACCATCGAGTCGATGGTGGACAAGCAGCGGGTGATGCTCGACCGGTGCGGGGTGCCGCCGCAGACCGCGGAGGAGCTGGCGAGCTCGTCGATGATGATCCGGCACATGGTGTCGATGGCCAAGCCGGACCGGCTGATCGAGGACGGCGACCGGCTCGACCTGTCCGGCTGGGACCTGCGGGCCATCTGGACGCCCGGCCACTCGCCGGGCCACCTGTGCTTCGTCTCGCCCTCCAGGAAGCTGCTGTTCTCCGGGGACCACGTCCTGGCGAAGATCACGCCGATGGTGGCGGTGCACCCGCAGTCCGCGCCGAACCCGCTGGCCGACTACCTCGACGCGCTGACCGCCGTACGTGAGCTGGACGTGGAGGAGGTGCTGCCCGCGCACGAGTACCGGTTCCTGGAGTTGCGGGGGCGGGTCGACTACGTGATCGCGCACCACGGCGAGCGGCTGGGCGAGATCGAGCAGGTGGTCGCCGAGGCGAACGGGGTGACCTGCTGGGAGGCGGCCACCAGGCTGACGTGGTCACGGCCCTGGGAGACGATCCCGCCGTTCATGCGGCGCGCGGCCAACAACGAGACGCTGGCGCACCTGGTGTGGCTGGAGGCGCAAGGGCGGGTGCGCCGGGAGCCGGGCGATCCGGAGCTCTGGCATTCCATGTAAATCCTGTAGGAAATGTTGACTTTGTGGATCGGGCTGCGTAGCGTCGAACGCATGAGCCCGGTTCTCACCCGGCGCGCGCATGTCGATAACTGCCGCGTCATCAGCGCACAGTGTCACTGATCACGACCCGGTCCTGTCCCATCACCGTTTGAGGACATTCTCGTGATCAAACATGCCATTTCCCTCGTCTCACTACTCGCTGTCACGGCCTGCGGCACCGCCCAGGGCTCCGCGGAGACGCAGGAGCTGCGTTACCAGGGCAGCGTCGGCGCCGTCACTTTCCCTGAGCTGGCCGAAGATCTCGGCTACCTCGCTCCCGTCAAGCTCAAGTGGATCGGCAACACCACCAGCGGACCCCAGGACATCCAGGCCGCCGCCACCGGGCAGACCGACTTCGGCGGCGCCTTCAACGGCGCCGTCGTCAAGCTGATCGCCGCCAAGGCCCCGATCAAGGCGGTGATCAGCTTCTACGGCAGCGACAAGGACGTCAACCAGGGCTTCTACGTGCCGGACGACAGCCCGATCCGCGGACCCCGGGACCTGATCGGCAAGAAGGTCGGCATGAACACCCTCGGCGCCCACGCCGAGGCCGTGCTGAAGGAGTACCTCACCCGCGGCGGCCTGACCCCCGCGCAGATCCAGCAGGTGGAGCCGGTCGTCGTGCCCCCGGTCAACCTGGAGCAGGGCCTCCGCCAGGGGCAACTCGACGTCGCCGTGCTCAGCGGGGTGCTGCGTGACAAGGCGGTGGAGCGCGGCGGCATCAGGCCGCTGTTCAACGACGTCGGCCTGTTCGGCGACTTCTCCGCGGGCACGTACGTGCTCACCGAGCGCTTCATCGAGCGCAATCCCGGCACCGCCAAGAAGTTCGTCGAGGCCACCGCCAAGGCCATCCACTGGGTGCAGACCCACGACCGGGCGGAGGTCGTGGCCAGGTTCCGGCAGATCATCGCCGAGCGCGCCAGGAACGAGGACACCAAGACGGTCGGCTACTGGAAGAGCGGCGGCGTGGCCGGCACCGGCGGGGTGATCGCGCCGGAGGAGTTCCAGCGGTGGATCGACTGGCTGGAACGCGCCGGTGACATCGAGCCCGGCCGAATCAAGGCCGCCGACGTCTACACCAACGCCGACAACCCCTTCGCCGAGGAAGGCACCCGATGAAGATCGAGCTCTTGGACGTCACGAAGGAGTTCCCGGTCCGCGACTCCGGCACCCCCTTCACCGCCCTGTCCGGCGTCTCGCTCTCCGTCGCCGGCGGCGAGTTCCTCACCCTCGTCGGGCCCAGCGGCTGCGGCAAGTCCACCCTCCTCGACCTCCTGACCGGCCTGTCCACCCCCACTCGGGGCGAGATCAGGCTGGACGGCGTCCCCGTCACCGGTCCCGGACTCGACCGGGGCATCGTCTTCCAGCAGTACGCCCTGTTCCCGTGGCGTACCGCGCTGGCGAACGTGGAGTTCGGCCTGGAGGCCAAGGCCGTCCCCCGGCGTGAACGCCGCGAGCTGGCCGGGCACTACCTGGACCTGGTGGGCCTGACCGGCTTCGCCGAGCGCTACCCGCACGAGCTGTCCGGCGGCATGCGGCAGCGGGTCGCCATCGCCAGGAGCCTCGCCTACGACCCGGCCGTGCTGCTCATGGACGAGCCGTTCGCCGCGCTGGACGCCCAGACGAGGGAGTCGCTGCAGGAGGAGCTCCTGCGCATCTGGCAGGCCACCGGCAAGACCGTCGTCTTCATCACCCACGGCATCGACGAGGCCGTCTACCTGGGGCAGCGGGTCGCCGTCATGACACCGGCGCCCGGCCGCATCCGTGAGGTGGTCGAGGTGTCGTTCGACTCCCGCGAGGGCGACCTGCGCGGCACCGCGCGGTTCGGCGAGTACCGGCACGCCATCTGGTCGCTGCTGCGCGAGGAGGCGGTCCCCGTTGCCTAGGCCATCGCAGGGCGCGGGCGGCCTGGCCCTCTCGGCGCTGGACGACTCAGCGCTGGACCATTCGGTGCCGGACTATTCGGTGCGGGACCACCCAGTGCAGGACCACTCAGTGCAGGACGACGACTCGCCGCGCGGCGCATCCGGACCGGCCGCCCCGTCGGCTGCTCGGCCACGACCGCCGGAGCGGGCGGGACGCGGCCGCCGGGCGCTGGCCGCCGGGCGGCGCGCCTCCCAGACGGCGGCCCTGCTCCTGCTGGCCGCCGTCTGGGAGATCCTGCCCAGGCTCGAAGTCGTCGACCCGACCTTCCTGCCGCCGCTGAGCGAGGTGCTCCTCGCCTGGGCCGAGCTGCTCAGGTCCGGGGAGCTGGCCGACCACGCCGGCGCCTCGCTGGCCAGGTCGCTGGCCGGATTCGGGCTGGCCATCGTGCTGGCCGTCCCGCTCGGGCTGCTCATCGGCTGGTACCGGCCCGTCGCGCAGTTCCTCGGCCCGGTGCTGGAGCTCTTCCGCAACACCGCCGCGCTGGCCCTGCTGCCGGTCTTCGTGCTCATCCTCGGGCTGGGCGAGACGTCGAAGGTGTCGATCATCCTGTACGCCTGCGCCTGGCCGATCCTGCTCAACACCGTCGCGGGGGTGAAGGGCGTCGACCCGTTGCTGATCAAGTCGGCGACGTCCATGGGGCTCAAGCCGTACAGGCTCTTTCAGAAGGTGATCCTGCCCGCGGCGGTGCCCACCATCTTCACCGGCGTCAGGCTGGCCGGCGCCTACTCCATCCTCGTCCTCGTCGCCGCCGAGATGGTGGGGGCCAAGGCGGGGCTCGGTTACCTCATCAACTACGCGCAGTTCAACTTCCGGGTGCCCGACATGTATGCGGGGATCATCACGATCTCGGCGCTCGGCCTGCTGTTCAACCTGCTTCTCGTGCGCCTGGAGCGGCGCTTCTCCACCTGGAGGACCACGTGACCATGCATCTGAACGCCTTCCTCATGGGGGTAGGCCACCACGAGGCGGCCTGGCGGCATCCCCTGACCGAGCCGCGCCACGTCACCGACCTGCGCCACTTCCAGGAGCTCGCCACGATCGCCGAGCGCGGCAAGCTCGACTCGGTGTTCCTCGCCGACGGCCTGGCCCTGCTGGGCAACGTCCGGCACAACGCGCTCGGCGGGTTCGAGCCGCTCACGCTGCTGGCCGCCCTGGCCGCGGTCACCGACCACATCGGGCTGATCGCCACCGTGTCCACGACGTACAACGAGCCCTTCCACGTGGCGCGCAAGTTCGCCTCGCTGGACCACATCAGCGGCGGCCGGGCCGGCTGGAACATCGTGACCTCCTCGGGCGCGGCCGAGGCGCGCAACTTCGGCCGGGAGCGCCCCGCGCACGGCGAGCGCTACCAGCGGGCGGAGGAGTTCCTGCACGTGGCCACGGCGCTGTGGGACAGCTGGGAGCCCGGCGCGGTGCTGACCGACCGGGGGAGCGGCGTCTACGCCGACACCTCGCACATCAGGCCCATCGAGCACGTCGGCGACCACTTCAGGGTCCAGGGGCCGTTGAACATCCAGCGCTCGCCGCAGGGCCGGCCGCTGCTCGTCCAGGCGGGCTCCTCGCAGGACGGCAAGGAGTTCGCCGCGAAGTGGGCCGAGGCGGTGTTCACCGCGCAGCAGACCCTGGGGGACGCCCAGGAGTTCTACGCCGACCTCAAAGGACGGCTGCCGGCGTACGGGCGGCAGCCGCACGAGCTGAAGATCCTGCCCGGCATCTCACCCGTCATCGGCGGCACCGAGCGCGAGGCGCGCCGCCTGGAGAAGGAGCTCGAAGAGCTCATCGTGCCCGCCTACGGGCTGGGGCAGCTGTCCACCATGCTCGGCGTGGACCTCACCGGACTCCCACTGGACGGGCCGCTGCCCGACGTGGAAGCCGACCCGGACGGGCAGCAGAGCCGGGTCAAGCTGATCAAGGACCTGGCCGGGCGCGGCGGGCTCACGATCCGCCAGGTGATCGCCAAGCTCGCGGGCGGACGCGGCCACCGGGTGGTCGTCGGCACGCCCGAGCAGATCGCCGACCAGCTCCAGGAGTGGTACGAGAACGGCGCGGCCGACGGATTCAACGTGATGCCCCCGTACCTGCCCGGCGGCCTGACCGACTTCGTCGAGCAGGTGGTGCCGGAGCTGCAGGTGCGCGGGCTGTTCCGCAGGGAGTACGGAGAACGGACCTTGCGCGAGCGCTACGGACTCGGACTGGCGGTGGCCTCATGAGCATCGTGACCGTGGTGGGCAACCCGCGCGCGGGCTCGCGCACCCTGGACGCGGCCGTGGCCGCCACCGACGCCGTCGCGGCCCGGCTGGGGCACTCCGGCAGCCGGGAAGTCGTCGACCTGTCCGCGCTCGCGCCGGTGCTCCTGCACCCCGGTGCGCACGCGGCGCTGGAGCTCGCGTTCGAGCAGCTGGCGGCGGCCCGGGTGGTGGTGCTGGCCAGCCCCACCTACAAGGCCACGTACACGGGGCTGCTGAAGGTGTTCCTCGACCGGCTCCCGCCGGGCGCGCTCTCCGCCACGGCCGCGCTGCCGATCCTGGTCATGGGCGACGCCCGGCACGCGCTGGCGGTGGAGGTGCACTTCCGGCCGCTGCTGGTCGAGCTCGGCGCGTTCGTGCCCACCCCCGGCCTGGCCCTGCTGGAGTCGGAGCTCCCCGGCGGTGAGCGCCTCACCCGCTGGGCGGACCAGGTCGGCCCGCAGCTCACCGCCTGGGACGCGGCCCTGACCTGAGGCGCTTCACGCCAGGCGGATCAGGCCGCGGCCGGTCGGGAGGGGGAGGTCCAGCAGGGTGCGGATGCCGGGCGGGGCGGCGCAGACGGCGGGGATGGTGTTGACCGCGTGCGCCGCCGCGGCGGTGAGCCCGTGGCTGACGTCCTCCACCCGCACCGACAGCTGCGGCACGCCCTCGATGTGCAGCGCGAAGCCGGGCTCCGGCCAGCGGGTGGTCTGGGCGGAGTCGGCCTTGTAGACCACCTCGACGGTCATGAAGGGCCGGCCGCACACCAGCCCGGAGAAGACCCAGCGGGAGGCGCAGACCGTCCCTTCGCGGACCGGCCCGGCGGCGATCTCGAACGCGCGGGCGGCGACCTCGAACTCGTCGGTCTCCGCCACCTCGTCCAGCCGTACGTCCAGCGCGTCGGCGACCAGCTGCACGCTCTCGGCGAAGAGCATGCGCTGGAACGCCCGGAAGGGCCGGACCATGGCGGCGTAGTCCCCGGCCGGGCGGGTGAACCCGATCAGGTCCACGACGACCTGGCGGGAGGGGTGCCCGCGCAGGTCGGACGACTCGCGTACGTAGATGTGGTCCACCCGGTCGGACAGGCCGGTGAGGGCCAGCGGCAGGAAGTCGCACATGAAACCGGGGTTGATCCCGGTGCCGTGCAGGGTGGTGCCGCCCTGGTCGCAGGCGGCCTCGATGCTGGCGACGACGGCGGGGCCGTAGGACTTGGGATAGACGAAGCCGGTGGTGGTGATGACGTTCTTGCCCGAGGCCAGCAGGGCGCAGATGGTCTTCAGGTCGGCGGACTGGTCGGAGCCGAAGTAGGCGGCGGGCAGCGGCATGTGCAGCACGCAGTCGGCGTCCATGGCCATGATCCGGCCGGTGTCGCCGGTGCAGACGACTCCCGTACGGGACAGGCCGGCCACCTCGCCCGCGTCCTTGCCGATCTTGTCCGGGTCGTGCACGAGGACCCCCGCCAGCTCCAGCGACGGCCTGCCGATGACGCTGCGCAGCGCGTAGCGCCCGACGGCGCCGGTGGCCCACTGGACCACGCGAAGAGGGCCGCGATCTGGGCGAGGTGCGGGCATGTCCGGCCTCCCGGCCCGGTGTGGAGGGCGGCAGGATGGTGCGGAACGCCGCCCGTGCGAGCCCAGAACACTAGCAGAAGAAGACCCGATCGATCACTATCCGCGACGATCAGTCACCTTGCCGCCCGGCCGGGTTATGGTGCTCGTACTAGAATGTTGTTCGCCTGGTGGGAGGTTCGATGCTTCGCTTCGATGACAGGGTCGCGATCGTCACGGGTGCCGGGCACGGTCTCGGCCGCTCGCACGCGCTGCTGCTGGCCGACCGGGGCGCCAAGGTCGTCGTCAACGACCTCGGCGGCGCGCTCGACGGCACCGGGGCCTCGACGGGACCGGCCGCCGACGTGGTGGAGCTCATCACCAAGAACGGCGGCCAGGCCGTCGCCAGCACCGACAACGTCGCCACCCCCGAGGGCGCCGCCGCGATCGTGGCCGCCGCCGTGGAGGCGTTCGGCAAGATCGACATCGTCGTCAACAACGCCGGCATCCTGCGCGACAAGTCGTTCGGCAAGATGACGGTCGAGGACTTCGACAACGTGCTGGCCGTGCACGTCCGCGGCTCCTACCTGGTCAGCCGGGCCGCTTACCCGTACATGAAGGAGGCCGGTTACGGCCGCGTCGTCAACACCTCCAGTCCGGCGGGGCTGTTCGGCAACTTCGGCCAGGCCAACTACTCCACCGCCAAGATGGGGCTGGTCGGGCTCACCAAGACGATCGGCATCGAGGGCGCGCGCAACGGCATCAGGGCCAACGCCATCGCGCCCATCGCCTGGACGCGGATGACCGAGGCGATCCTGCCGGCCGAGTTCGAGGCCAAGTTCTCGGCCGAGCGGGTCAGCGCCCTGGTCGCCTACCTCGTGCACGACTCGTGCGAGGTCACCGGCGAGGTGTTCAGCGTCGGCGGCGGCCGGGTGGCGCGGGTGTTCGTGGCCGAGGGGCCGGGCTGGCAGAGCGACGACCTCACGCCGGAGGCGGTGGCGGACAACTGGGCGTCGGTCATGGCCGAGCAGCCCTACGTGCTCACGGCGGCCGACTCGATGAAGGCGATGCTCTAGCGGGCTCCGGCGGCCCGATGGCGGCCCGATGGCGGCCGGTGGTCCAGCGGGCTCCGGCGGTCCGATGAGGCGGTGGTCCCCCTGTGGACCACCGCTTTTTTTCGGGCCCAGAATCCTGACAAATCGGGGTTTGTTCGATTATCGACAGAAGTCAGCCTAGTTTGATCGCCCTGGACTCTTGTATTGCCAGTTGTGCGATCTTATTGTCTCGGCATGACCTCCGCTCCGGGCTCGCCCGGCGACGTGCTGACGCTCATCAGCGCAGGCTTCGCGACGACTCGCTCCGACCTCGCCCGCCTCACCGGCCTCGCCAGGTCCACGATCGCCCAGCGAGTCGACGCGCTGATCGAGCGTGGCCTGGTCGAGGAGACCGAGAGCGGCGAGTCCACCGGCGGCCGGCCGCCTCGCCAGCTCCGCCTGCACACCGAGCAGCACGCCTTCGCCGGCGTCGACCTCGGCGCCACGCACTGCCGGATCACGCTGATGGACATGTCCGGTGAGGTGCTGGCCTCCTGCGAGGACCAGCTGCTCATCGGCGACGGCCCGGAGACGGTCCTGGCGCACGTGGACGGGCGGCTCGACCGGCTGCTCACCGAGGCCGGCCGCCCCCGCGCCGCGCTGCGGGCCATCGGGATGGGCGTGCCCGGCCCGGTCGAGTACGCCACCGGCCGGCCCAACAACCCGCCGATCATGCCCGGCTGGAACGACTACCCGATCCCCGAATACTTCGACGGCGCCGCCGTCCTGGTCGACAACGACGTCAACGTGATGGCCCTGGGCGAGCAGCGCAACGCCTTCGCCGACACGCACCACCTGCTCTTCGTCAAGGTCGGCACCGGCATCGGCTGCGGCATCGTGGCCGAGGGCAGGCTGCACCGGGGCGCGCAGGGCTCGGCCGGCGACATCGGCCACATCCGGGTCAACGGCCACGACGACGCCGGCTGCCGCTGCGGCAACAGCGCCTGCCTGGAGGCCGTGGCCGGCGGGGCGGCCGTGGCGCGCAGGCTGACCGAGCTCGGCATCCCCGCCGAGACCGGAGCCGACGTCGTGGCACTCGTACAGGCGGGCAACACCCAGGCGCTGCGGCTGGTCAGAGAGGCGGGCCGGCTCATCGGCGAGGTGCTGGCGAGCCTGGTCAACTTCTTCAACCCCGAGGTCATCGTGATCGGCGGCGCGCTGTCCCGCGTCCACGAGCATCTGCTCGCGGGCATCAGGGAGACGGTCTACCGCAGGTCGCTGCCGCTGGCCACGCACCACCTGTCGATCGTGCCGAGCCGGATGGGGATCAACGCCGCGGCGCTGGGCGCCGGAATGCTCGCCATCGAGCACTACCTGTCACCCGAGAACGTCAACCGCATCGTCAACGCCTGAGAGGGGATCCGATGCTCGTCATGAGAGGGATCGTCAAGCAGTTCCCTGGCGTGCGCGCGCTGGACGGGGTGGACCTGGACGTGCGGGCGGGCGAGGTGCACTGCCTGCTCGGCCAGAACGGCGCCGGCAAGTCCACGCTGATCAAGGTGCTGGCCGGGGTCCACCAGCCGGACGAGGGCACCATCGAGTTCAACGGCGAGCAGGTGCGCCCGTCGAGCCCCAACGACGCCATCAGGCTCGGCTTCGCCACCATCTACCAGGAGCTCGACCTGGTGGACGGGCTCAGCGTGGCGGAGAACATCTTCCTCGGCCACGAGCACGCCAAGCTCGGCTTCGTCAACATGTCGGCCGCCAACCGCGCCGCCCGCCAGGTGCTGGAGCGGCTCGGCCACGGGGAGATCCGCCCGTCCACCGAGGTGGGCCGGCTGCCCGCCGCGGCCAAGCAGGTCGTGTCGATGGCGCGGGCGCTCTCCCACGACGCCCGCCTGATCATCATGGACGAGCCGTCGGCCGCGCTGGCCCACGACGAGGTGGACAACCTCTTCCGGATCATCCGCGAGCTCACCGCGCAGGGCGTGGCCGTCGTCTACATCTCCCACCGGCTGGAGGAGATCCGCGAGATCGGCGACCGGGTCACCGTGCTGAAGGACGGCCGTACCGTCGCCGTCGGCCTGCCCGCCCGTGAGACCGCCACCTCGCAGGTCGTCTCGCTGATGACCGGCAGGAACGTCGAGTACGTCTTCCCGCCCCGGGCGGCGAACCCGCCCGGCGAGGAGGTGCTGAAGGTCGAGGGACTCACCTCGCCGGGCGCGTTCGCCGACGTGTCCTTCTCCGTACGCGCCGGCGAGATCGTCGGACTGGCCGGCCTCGTCGGCTCCGGCCGCTCGGAGATCCTCGAAGCGGTGTACGGCGCCCGCCCCGCCTCCGGCCGGGTGGAGCTGGCCGGCAAGCAGGTACGGCACAGCGTCGTCGGCAACGTCAAGCGCGGCATGGGCCTGGCCCCCGAAGAGCGCAAGGCCCAGGCGCTCCTGCTGGACCAGAGCATCACCGCCAACATCACCCTGGGCAGCCTGCCGAGCTTCGCCAAACTCGGCTGGATGAACCGCGCCCGCGAGCGGGCCGAGGCGCACCGGCTGGTGAAGGCGCTGGACATCCGGCCGCCCGACCCGGAGCGGCCGATCAAGAACCTGTCGGGCGGCAACCAGCAGAAGGCCGTGCTGGCCCGCTGGCTGCTCGGCAGCCGCAAGCTGCTCCTGCTCGACGAGCCGACCCGGGGCGTGGACGTGGGCGCCAGGGCCGAGCTCTACGCGGTCATCCGCGACCTCGCCGACCGGGGCATCGGGGTGTTGCTGGTCTCCAGCGAGGTGCCCGAGGTGCTCGGCCTCGCCGACCGCGTCCTGGTGCTGCGCGAGGGCACGGTCATCCACCAGGCGGACGCCGGCGAACTCGACGAGCACCGCGTGCTCGACATGATCATGGATGGGAGAGCGGCCTGATGAGCGACCCCAAGAGACCGCCGGCGGCGGTCCCCGAGACAGGCGGATCCGCGCCGCCGGGCGCGGCGACACGCAACCCGCTGAGCGCACTGGGCGAGGCCCGCCACCTCGGCCTGCTGGTGGCGCTCGGCCTGCTGATCATCGTCGGCCTGGTCACCAGGCCGGAGAACTTCGCGACCACCTCCAACCTGGTCAGCATCCTGTCGCTGGCCGCGACCATCGGCGTCATCACCGTCGGCGCGACGTTCGTGATCATCGGTGGCGGCATCGACCTGTCCGTCGGCGCCCTCATGGCGCTGGCCTCGGTCTGGGCGACGACGCTGGCCACGCAGGAGTACGGGCCGTTCGTCATGGTGATCTGCGCGCTGCTCGTCGGCACCGGCGCGGGGCTGGTCAACGGGCTGCTCATCGCCTACGGGCGGCTGGTGCCCTTCATCGCCACCCTCGCCATGCTGGTGGCGGCGCGCGGCCTGGCCCAGCGCATGTCCGACCGCAAGACCCAGCTCATCCAGAGCGGCAACACGGCCCTCGTCGACCTGTCGACCACGCGGGTGCTCGGCATCCCGCTGCTGGTCTACATCTTCGCCCTGGTCGTGGTGCTCGGCTGGATCCTGCTCAACCGCACCACCTTCGGCCGCCGCACCTACGCGGTCGGCGGCAACCCGGAGGCGGCCAGGCTGGCCGGCATCGACGTCCGCAGGCACACCATGCTGCTGTACGCGCTGTCCGGGCTGACCTGCGGCATCGCCGCCGTCCTGATCATGGCCCGGACGACCACAGGCTCGTCCACCCACGGCGACCTGTACGAACTCGACGCCATCGCGGCCGTCATCATCGGCGGCACCCTGCTGACCGGTGGCCGTGGCACCATCATCGGCTCGATCCTGGGCCTGTTGATCTTCACGCTCATCACCAACCTGTTCATCCTCAACGGGCTCAACACCAGTGACCAGCTGATCGCCAAGGGCCTGATCATCGTCGTCGCCGTCCTTCTCCAGCGGCGGAATCTGAAGGAGAGAGCACCATGAGCAACAAAGTCGCGCGCAGAGGATTCCTCGTCGGTGGCGCCGTCCTGCTGGCAGCGGGCTGCACCAGCAACGAGCCGGCCGAGACCGCCTCCAGCGCGGCCCCCGCGCCCGCCCCGGCGGCCAGCGGAAACGACGAGCCCGGCACCAAGGTGGTCATCGGCTTCTCCGCGCCGGCGGCCGACCACGGCTGGATCGCCGCCATCGCCAAGAACGCCGAAGCCGCCGCCAAGCAGTACACCGACGTCGAGTTCAAGCCGGTCGAGCCCACCAACGACATCAACCAGCAGATCTCCGCCGTCGAGTCGCTCATCGCGGCCAAGGTGAACGCGCTGGTGATCCTGCCCAACGACGGCCAGCAGCTCAACCAGGTCGCCCTGCAGGCCACCGCGGCCGGCATCCCGGTGATCAACCTCGACCGCGTCTTCCCCGACAAGCTCGCCTACCGCACCTGGATCGGCGGCGACAACTACGGCATGGGCGTCGCGGCCGGCCACTTCATCGGCAAGTCGCTGAAGGACAAGGGCGTCGCCGACCCGGTGATCGTGGAGATCCAGGGCATCGCCACGCTGCCGCTCACCCAGGACCGCAGCAAGGGCTTCGAGGACGCGCTGAAGACGTACGGGTTCAAGGTCGCCGCGAAGCAGGACGCCCAGTTCACCGTGGAGACCGGCAACGAGGTGGCCGCCTCGCTGCTCCAGGCGCACAAGAAGATCGACGCGCTCTGGAACCACGACGACGACCAGGGCATCGGCGTGCTCGCCGCGATCAAGGAGGCCGGCCGCGACGAGTTCATCATGGTGGGCGGCGCCGGCTCGGCGAACGCCATGAAGGAGATCCAGACGGGCACCTCGGTGCTGAAGGCCACGGTCACCTACAGCCCCACGATGGCCGCCTCGGCGATCAAACTCGCACGTCTGATCGCCCAGGGCAAGGGAATGAGTGACCTGCTGGAGAACCAGGTTCCGCAGTCGATCACCCTGGCCTCCGAGACCATTACCAAGGAGAACGTAGATAAGTATCTGCCACTTGGCTTCGAATCCTGATCGGGGGCTGCATGTCAGACAGAACCGTCGGCGTCGGCATGATCGGCTATGCCTTCATGGGACGCGTCCACTCCCAGGCTTGGCGTAGCGTCGCCGCCTTCTTCGACGTACCGGTGATCCCGCGGATGCGGGTGATCTCCGGACGCTCGAGGGAGGCCACGAAGGCCGCGGCCGAACAGATGGGCTGGGAGGAGGCGGTGACTGACTGGCGGGAGGTGATCGGGCGGCCGGACGTCGACATCGTCGACATCTGTACGCCCGGTGACACCCACGCCGAGATCGCCATCGCCGCCCTGCGCGCCGGCAAGCACGTCATCTGCGAGAAACCGCTGGCCAACACCGTCGCCGAGGCTGAAGCCATGGTCCAGGCGGCGGCTTCGGCCACCGGCAGGAGCATGGTCGCCTTCAACTACCGGCGGGTGCCCGCCGTGGCGCTCGCCCGTGACCTGGTCGCGCAGGGCAGGCTCGGCGAGATCCGGCACGTACGCGCCCAGTATTTGCAGGACTGGATCGTCGATCCGGAGTTCCCGCTGGTCTGGCGGCTGCAGAAGGACAAGGCCGGCTCCGGCGCGCTCGGCGACATCGGCGCGCACATCATCGACGCCGCCGAGTTCATCAGCGGCCAGCTGATCACCGGCGTCTCGGCGCTGACCGAGACGTTCATCAAGGAACGCCCGCTGTCGGAGGGGTCGTCCGGCCTGGCCGCCGCGGGCGGTTCCGGCCGGGGCACGGTGACCGTCGACGACGCCGCGTTGTTCACCGCCCGGCTGTCCGGCGGGGCGGTCGGCTCGTTCGAGGCCACCAGGTTCGCCACCGGCCGCAAGAACGCGATGCGGATCGAGCTCAACGGCTCGCTGGGCAGCCTCGCCTTCGACTTCGAGTCGATGAACGAGCTGTGGTTCAGCGAGGGCGGCAAGGGTTTCGAGCGCATCCTCGTCACCGAACCGGACCACCCGTACGTCGGCGCGTGGTGGCCACCGGGACACGGCCTGGGCTACGAGCACACCTTCACCCACGAGATCAGGGACTTCCTGGAGGCGATCGGCCAGGGGACCGACCCGACGCCGTCGTTCGCCGACGGGCTCCGGGTGCAGCGTGTGCTGGCCGCGGTCGAGCAGAGCGCGGCTGACGGCAGCCGCTTTACCACCGTGGAGGACACATGAGACCCATCACGCTGTTCACCGGCCAGTGGGCCGACCTGCCGTTCGAAGAGGTCTGCAGGCTGGCGGCCGAGTGGGGCTACGACGGCCTGGAGATCGCCTGCTCGGGCGACCACTTCGACGTCGAGCAGGCGGTGACCGACCCGTCCTACGTCGAGCAGAAGCGCGCCCAGCTCGACAAGCACGGCCTGAAGGTGTGGACCATCTCCAACCATCTGGTCGGCCAGGCCGTCTGCGACCACCCCATCGACGCGCGGCACAAGGCCATCCTGCCGGCCCGGATCTGGGGCTCGGGCGACCCCGAGTCCGTACGGCAGGCCGCCGCCGAGGACCTGAAGAACACCGCCAGGGCGGCGGCGCTGCTGGGCGTGGACACGGTGGTGGGCTTCACCGGCTCCTCCATCTGGCACACGGTCGCGATGTTCCCGCCGGTGCCGGCCTCGATGGTGGACGCCGGCTACCAGGACTTCGCCGACCGCTGGAACCCCATCCTGGACGTCTTCGACGAGGTCGGGGTCCGCTTCGCGCACGAGGTGCACCCCAGCGAGATCGCCTACGACTACCACACCACCGTCCGCACCCTGGAGGCGATCGGCCACCGCCCCGCCTTCGGGCTCAACTGGGACCCCTCCCACATGGTGTGGCAGGACCTGGACCCGGCGGGGTTCATCCTGGACTTCGCCGACCGGATCTACCACGTGGACTGCAAGGACACCCGGATGCGGGTGGGCGACGGCCGGCGCGGCCGCCTGTCCTCGCACCTGCCGTGGGCCGACATGCGGCGCGGCTGGGACTTCGTCTCGACGGGCCGGGGCGACGTGCCGTGGGAGGACTGCTTCCGCGCACTGAACTCGATCGGCTACACCGGGCCGATCTCCATCGAGTGGGAGGACGCGGGCATGGACCGCCTGGACGGTGGCCGTGAGGCCCTGTCCTACATCCGTGGCCTCAACTCCATCACCCCGCCCACCACCGCCTTCGACGCCGCCTTCTCCACTGAGTGACGCAGGGCAGGAAGCCCGGGCCCGTGCGGCCCGGGCTTTCTCATGCCCGGGTCAGTCCATCACCACGATCTGGCGCAGGACCTCGCCGCTCTTCAGTGCGGCCACCGCGTCGTTCAGGTCGGCCAGCCTGATGCGGGCGCTGATCATCGACTCCAGGTCGAGCTGGCCCGCCTTGTAGAGGTTGGCGAAGTAGGGGAAGTCGTGCCGTACGTCGGACTCGCCGTACAGGCTGGACAGGAGGTTCTTGCCCTCGAAGAGCAGGTTGAAGGCGGGGAAGGTGACCATGTCGTCGACCGCGCCGGCGCCGACGACGATGACGTCGCCTCCGGCGCGGGTGATCTGCCAGGCGTTCTGGATGGTGGCCGCCTTGCCGACGACCTCGAAGCCGTAGTCGAAGCCGTTGCCGCCGGTGAGCTCGTTCAGTGCGGTGGGGACCTGGTCGGGGGTGACCGCGTGGGTGGCGCCGACCTTCTTGGCCATCGCGTGCTTGGACTCCAGCGGGTCCACGGCGAGGATCGTGCGGGCGCCGGAGACGCGGGCGCCCTGGATCACCGACAGGCCGACGCCGCCACAGCCGATGACCGCGACCGTGGAGCCCGGTCGTACCTTCGCGGTGTTGATCGCGGCGCCGACGCCGGTGGTGATGCCGCAGCCGATCAGCGCGCCGACCTCCCACGGCACCTCGGGGTCGAGCTTGATCGCGCCCTGCCACGGGACCACGATCTCCTCGGCCCAGGTGCCGCAGCCGGCCATGCCGAAGGCCGTGGTGTCGCCGCCGTAGCGGAAGTTGCCCTTGGTGAACGACTCGATCACGTACTTCAGGCACAGGTAAGGCTGGCCGCCCAGGCACAGGTCGCACTCCTGGCAGGCCGGGCGCCAGCTGATCACCACATGGTCGCCGGGTTTGACCGTGGAGACGTGCGCGCCGACCTCCACCACCTCGCCCGCGCCCTCGTGGCCGGGGATGAGCGGCACGGGCTGCGGCAGCACGCCGGTCATGGCCGACAGGTCGGAGTGGCAGACGCCGGTGGCCTTGATCCGGACCCGGACGTCGGTGGGCCCGACGGGGGCCAGTGTGACGTCGTCGCGGATGTCGAGCTTGTCGTCGCCTACGGCGTGCAGAAGGGCGGCGCGCATGGGGGATCCTCTCCGGCTATTCCTCTACGGAAAGTGCGGCTTTGGGACAGGATCGCACCGCGTGGCGGACGCGATCCAGCATTTCTGGCGGTGGCTCGGGGAGGAGGATGTGCAGTTGGTCGTCCTCGTCCAGCTCGAACACCTCGGGCGCGAGCCCCATGCACACGGCATTGGCCTCGCAGACCAGCTCGTCCACCTTGACCTTCACGAGAGCCTCCTGTGATCCCATGAGACCACCTTGGTGGGCTCGACCACGTAAGCGACCCGCTTGCGACCTGTCTGTTCGACGTAGGGGCGCAGGAGCTCGTCCGCCACCCCGGGCGTCATCCGGCGCGCGACGGCCATGCCGACGGCCAGGACGGACTCGGCGTCGTCCATCGGCGTGACGCGGCCGTACACCAGGACGCCGCGCAGCTCGGCGTAGTCCTCGCCGGCCTCGATGAGACAGCTCACCCGGGGGTCGCGCGCCAGGTTGCGGGCCTTCTGAGCCTTGCCGTAGGTCCAGAAGGTGATCCGGCCCTTGTCGAGCCCGTAGAACATGGTCACCAGGTGCGGTGTGCCGTCGGGGTTGATGGTCGCGAGCTGCAGCTTGCGTGCCCCCTCCAGCAGTGCGGTGACCTCGTCTTCCGACATGGCGATCCGAGTACGCTGATTCACGCTGCTAGTAGAACAGGTTCCATTATAGCGGGCAAGGGGACCCCGGAATGTTGTTCGGTTCTACTAGGGTTCAGGGCTATGACGATGCCGCCTGAGCTGCTGCGAGCCGCCGAGGAAGCCAAGGGATTCATGCCGCGGAAGGAGGGCCTGGCCCTGTTCGAGGTGGCCTGCGACTACGGCGCGCGCGGGCCCGTCTGCGAGATCGGCACCTACTGCGGCAAGTCCGCCGTTTACCTCGGCGCGGCGGCCAGGCGGACCGGGTCCGTGGTCGTCACCGTCGACCACCACCGGGGCTCGGAGGAGATCCAGCCCGGCTGGGAGCACCACGACCCGGAGCTGGTCGACCCGCGCTTCGGCCAGATGGACTCGCTGCCCGTCTTCCGCGCCACGATCGCCGCGGCGGGCCTGGAGGACGAGGTGATCGCGATCGTCGGCAGGTCCGAGCGGGTGGCCGCGCTCTGGCGCACTCCGCTCGGCATGCTGTTCATCGACGGCGGTCACTCCGACGAGCCGGTCACCCGCGACTACGAGGGCTGGGCGCCGCACGTCATGACGGGCGGGGCGCTGGTCTTCCACGACATCTACCCCGACCCGGCCGACGGCGGGCAGGCGCCCTATCGGATCTACCTGCGCGCGCTGGAGTCCGGCGCGTTCGCCGAGGTGCGCGCCGAGGGCTCGCTGCGCGTCCTGGAGCGGGTGGCTCCAGGGATCTAGGCGTTCTGGTGGCGGCGGGCCCACAGCCTGCGGGTGTGCGCCTGCCAGCTCTGGAAGTCCTCGTGGCCGCGCGGGTCGTGGCCGAGCATGACGAGCGCGCTGTCCGCCCAGCCGGCCGCCTCCGCGGGGGTGTCGCCCGCGAGGATCGGCACCGCCTGCGCGACGTGGTCGGGCAGTGGCCCGGCCTGCGTCCTGGCCGCGACCGCGAACGCGCAGCCCTGGGCCAGATGCGCCCGGAACCCGTCGGCGCCCGCGTGCTCGGTCAGCCACCACAGTTCGTCGGCCTCCGCCCCGCCGGTGTAGGCGGCGGCGAACCCGACCCCGCTCCACAGCGCGGCCCGCCTGCTGACCGGGTACGCGGCGATCCTGGCGGCCACGTCGTCGGGCGAGGCGCAGTCGTGGTACCACAGCAGCCGGCCCAGGCCCTGGTCGACGAGCGCGCAGTGCGACCTGGTGAGCAGGTCGGGCATGGCCCGCTCGCCCACCATCCGGTCCGCCCGCGCCATGCTCCAGCCGAAGCCGAACCCGTCGAGGGCCAGCCACCGCAGCAGCGGATGGGCCCGCCGGGGCGGCCGGATCGGCCGCAGGCGCAGCATCGCGTAACCCCGGCCGGCGCCGAGATGGACGGCGAACTGGTGACGTGTCCCGGGGCCGGTCAGTAGCTCGCGAAGGCGCCGGCCCCGAGTCGCGGTGATCAGGTCGAGCACCGCGCACGCCGCCCCCGCCCCTTCGAAGGCGAAGGCCTGCTGCTCACGGGAAATCTCATCGATCCTCACAACTTCCCGTGACATCACTGCGTTGAAGCCATACAGATACGACTTTTCCGCATTCTCAATGACCGCCCGAGAAGGTCCTCGGGTGAGCCGGAACCTCCGTCTGCTCAGATCGGACTCGCGAGGATCCTTGACCAGAAATCTCCGCCAGCCCCGGGCCGGGGTCAGCGTCGGCTGGATCCCGACCTGCTCCAAGAACGATGTTGTGCCCGTGTCGCCCACGCTTCCCCCGAAGACGCCTCGTACGGCCACTGTCGAACCTAGTGACCCCCATGCGGGCACCCATCGAGCCGCCACGCTCCTGGCGGCAAAGAAGCGGCAAAACCCCTTGCGAAGTCAGCGCTGAGCCGGTGCGCGCCCGCTCAGCGGTGGGCCGGTGCGCACCTGCTCAGCGACGAGCCGGGGCGCAGCCGCATCCTTCCGGCTGTACGGCGGTCAGGGCGGCGGCGTCGCGGAAGATGCCGGAGGCGCCGGTCAGGCCGTCGAGGGCGTCGGCGGCCAGGATCACGGCGGCCGCGGTGTAGCCGGACCGCTCGTGCGGGAAGTGCTTGCGGTTGGCGAACTGCCAGCCGGTCCAGTAGGAGCCGTCCTCGTGCCGCAGGTGCTGCATGTCGCCGAAGAGCGTCGCCGCACGCCCGCGGTCGCCCAGCGCGTCCAGCGCCAGCGCCAGCTCGCACGTCTCCGCGCCCGTCACCCACGGCTGGTCCGACACGCACCGGATGCCGAGCCCCGGCACCACGAACGTGGCCCACTCGCGCTCCAGCGACTCCCACGCCTGTGCCCCGCGCACCGCGCCGCCCAGGACGGGGTAGTACCAGTCCATCGAGAAGCGGCTCTTGTCGGCGAACGCCTCGGGATGGGCGGCCAGCACGTGCGCCAGCCGGTCGGCGGCCAGCTCCCAGTGCGGCTGCGGGTCGCCGAGCTCGTCGGCGAGCAGCACGCCGCACCGCAGCCCCTGGTGGATGGAGGAGCAGCCGGTCAGCAGCGCGTACGCGGCCGCCTGCCCGTGCGCGTCCCGCTCCCAGACGATCTCCCCGCGCTCGGTCTGCAGCCCGGCCGCGTAGTCCAGCGCGGCCTTGGCCATCGGCCACCGCCGCTCGGCGAAGGACCGCTCACCGGTGACGAGAAAGTGGTGCCAGAGCCCGACGGTGACGTAGGCGGCGTGGTTGGACTCCCCGCCCGCCTCGATCGCGACCCCGTCGAGCAGCTTCATCGGCCACGAGCCGTCGTCGCGCTGGTGCCGGGCGAGCCAGTCGTAGCCTCTGCGTACCGGCTCGTCCAGCCCGGCGACCGTCATGGCCATCAGGCACTCGATGTGGTTCCACGCGTCGACGTGCCCTTCCGGCCAGGGCACTCCGCCGTCTTCCCGCTGGATGGCCGCGATGCTCTCGGCCGTCCGGACGACCTGCTCGCGGGAGATCACGCCTCGGGCTTCCTGACGTAGAGCACGACACTCTTGCCGATGACGGGGTTGAGCAGGGCCTCGGCGATCCTGGTGGCGGCGGGGCGCTTCATGATGTCCCAGACGAGCAGCTCGTGGTACGCCTTCGCGATGGGGTGGTCGTCGTTGTTGACGCCGACGGCGCACTTGATCCACCAGTACGGCGCGTGCAGGCCGTGCGCGTGGTGGTGCGGGCCGACGACGAACCCGGTGGCCTTCAGCTTGGCCGACAGCTCGGCCAGCGTGTAGATGCGTACATGCCCGCCCGGAGCGGTGTGGTAGTCCTCGTCGAGCGCCCAGCAGATCCGCTCGGGCAGAAAGCTCGGCACGGTGATCGCGGCCGTGCCGCCGGGCCTGAGCACGCGGAAGATCTCGGCCATCGCCGCCATGTCGTCGGGGATGTGCTCCAGCACCTCGGCGGCGATGACGCGGTCGAAGCCGCCCTCGTCGAACGGCATGTCCAGCGCCGTGCCCTGGACGGTCTCCCCGGTGCCGCCGGGCGGTACCTCGCCCGCCTTGTCCATCGCGGCGAACATGGCGGCCACGTTGTCGAGCTCGGTCTGGTCCATGTCGAACGCGACGACGTCCGCGCCTCGGCGGAGCACCTCGAAGGCGTGCCGGCCGCCGCCGCACCCCAGGTCGAGCACGCGCGTGCCGGGGCCGACGGGCAGCCGGTCGAAGTCGACGGTCAGCACAGGACGATCTCCTCTGATCAGCGGGTACGGCGGGCCGCGATGGCCTCGCGATAGGCCTCGACGGTCTTCTTGGCGACGACGTGCCACGTGTAGCGCTCCATGACCCGGTCGTATCCGGCCTGGCCCACCCGCTCGCGCTCCTCGGGCGAGTCGTGCAGGCGGCGCAGCACGGCGGCGAGCTCCTCCGCGTCACCGGGCGCGACCTGGACGGCGGCGTCGCCGACGACCTCGGGCAACGCGCCCGTACGGCTGGCGACCAGGGGCGTGGCGCAGGCCATGTGCTCGACCGCGGGCAGGGAGAAGCCTTCGTACAGGGACGGCACCACCGAGATCTCGGAGGTGGCGATGAGCTCGCCCAGCTCGTCGTCGGAGATGCCGTGCACGAAGCGGACCCGGTCCTCCAGCGACAGCTCCCGTACCAGCTTCTCGGTGGGGCCGCCGGGGGTGGGCTTGCTGACCACGGTGAGGTTGACGTCGCGCTCGGTGGCGAGCTTGGCGACGGCGCGCAGCAGCGTGGCGACGCCCTTCATGGGGGAGTCGGCGCTGGCCACGGCCACGATCGAGCCCTTGCGCCGGGGCTTGTCCGGGCGTGGGTGGAAGTAGCGGGTGTCGACGCCGAGCGGGATCAGGCGCATGTTCGCCTGGGGGACGTTGAAGTCGCGGTGGATGTCGGCCAGCGACGACTCGCTGACCGTCAGGATCGGGCTGAGCTGGGGAGCGACCTTGGCCTGCATCCGGACGAATCCGTACCAGCGGCGCATGGTCAGCTTCTTGACGCCCTTGGCGGCTTCGAGCTCGATCCGCCGGTCCACGCTGATCGGGTGGTGGATGGTGCCGACCACCGGGAACAGCTTCTGGATGCCGAGCAGTCCGTAGCCGAGCGTCTGGTTGTCCTGCACGACGTCGAAGTCGCCGGCGCGCTTGCCCAGCTCGCGGCGGGCGCGCAGGGTGAAGGTCAGCGGCTCGGGAAAGCCGGCGGTCCACATGGTGCCGACTTCGAGCAGGTCGATCCAGTCGCGGTATTCGGCGAGCTTGGGGGTCCTGAAGGGGTCCTCGTCGCGGTAGAGGTCGAGGCTCGGCACCTTGCGCAGGATCACGCCCTCGTCGAGCTCGGGGTAGGGCTGGCCGGAGAACACCTCGACGTGGTGCCCGAGGGCGACCAGCTCGCGGGTCAGATGACGGAGGTAGACGCCCTGGCCGCCGCAGGTGGGTTTGCTGCGGTAGGACAACAGCGCGATCCGCAGCGTGTCACTCACGGACACCCCTTTCTCCGCCCGGTAGGCCCCGAGAAGGGCGTGTACCGTGAAAGATGACCTTAGTCCGAGAAGGCTACCATTCGGTAGGTCATCTGGAATTGTTCACAGCGGCAGCCACACGCCGTGCGAACTGCGACGTTGCCGTGACCGAGCGTGGTTCGGTAGAACGTGTTCTAGATGGATCCGAGGGCATGGCGTACATTTCCGTCGCAACGGACGCGGCAGCGATAGTTGGAGGACCCCGTTGGCCAGGCGCGCTCTGATCACCGGCATCACCGGCCAGGACGGTTCTTATCTGGCGGAGCACCTGCTCGGTCAGGGATATGAGGTGTGGGGGCTGGCCCGAGGTCAGGCCAACCCGCGGCTGTCGCGGATGCGCAGGCTGCTGGCCGACGTCCAGGTGATCCGGGGCGACCTGCTGGACCAGGGGTCGCTGATCTCCGCGGTGGAACGGGTTCAGCCCGACGAGGTCTACAACCTCGGCGCGATCTCCTTCGTGCCGATGTCCTGGGAGCAGGCCGAGCTGACCGCCGAGGTCACCGGGATGGGCGTGTTGCGGATGCTGGAGGCGATCCGGGTCTGCTCGGGCGCGTCGCGCGGCGGCCGCCCCTCCGGCCAGATCCGCTTTTATCAGGCTTCGTCGTCGGAGATGTTCGGGCAGGTCAGCGAGACGCCCCAGACGGAGACGACCGGGTTCCATCCGCGCTCGCCCTACGGCGTCGCCAAGGCGTACGGCCACTTTCTCACCCAGAACTACCGCGAGTCGTACGGCATGTTCGCCGTCTCCGGCATCCTGTTCAACCACGAGTCGCCGCGCCGGGGGGCCGAGTTCGTCACCCGCAAGGTCACGCTCGGCGTGGCGCGCATCAAGCTCGGCCTGGCCGCCGACCTCCGTCTCGGCAACCTGGACGCCAGGCGCGACTGGGGTTACGCGGGCGACTACGTCCGCGCCATGCACCTGATGCTTCAGGCCGGGACGCCGGAGGACTACGTCATCGGCACCGGCCGGATGAAGTCGGTCAAGGAGTTGGTGCAGGCCGCGTTCGCGGCGGTCGATCTGGACTGGGAGCGCTACGTCGTCACCGACCAGAGTCTGCACCGCCCGGCCGAGGTGGACCTGCTGTGCGCCGACCCGAAGAAGGCCCGCGTCCAGCTCGGCTGGGAGCCCTCGGTGTCCTTCGAGGAGCTGGTCGCCATGATGGTCGAGTCCGACCTGCAGCTGCTGGCCAACGGCGGCGACCCCGACCAGGAAGGCTCCTGGCCCTGATCTGACCGCGGCGGCCCCCCGTCGCGGCTTTTTCATGGGTCATTGACAAAAATGGTTTTTACGTAAAGACTCATTTTTGCAATGAGAGACGTCCTGTACCTAGAAGAGATCGAGCAGGCCGAGGCGCTGCTCAAGCCGCAGCGCGTCGAGGTGCTGCGGCAGCTCGCCGAGCCCGGCACCTGCGGCGAGGTCGCGGCCCGGCTCGGCCAGACGCCGCAGCGGGTCTACTACCACGTCAAGCGGTTGGTGGAGGCGGGCCTGGTCGACCTGGTGTCCGAGCGCCGGGTGCGCGGCATCAACGAGGGCATCTACCAGGCCGCCGCCCGCTCCTACTGGCTGTCGCCGCGCCTGGTCGGCCGGATCGGGCTGGCCAAGGCCCGCGACGAGCTCAGCCTCGGCTATCTGCTCGACCTGATGGAGGACGTGCAGGCCGACATCGCGGCGCTGGACAAGACCGCGCCGGAGCTGCCGTCGATCGGCCTGTCCGGCGAGATTCACGTACGGCCGGAAAAGCGGCAGGAGTTCCTGAACGACCTGCAGACCATGATGCGGGAGCTGTTCACCCGCTATGGCGGAGCCGAAGGCGACGCCTTCAAGCTCGCCGTCGCCTGTTATCCCAAGGGAGAAGACCATGAGTGACCTGATGATCATCCGTGCCCGCGTCCCCGCCTCCGTCAAGCAGGTGCGGCACGCGCTGACCGACCCGGACACCATGCGCGTGTGGCTGGCCGAGCACGTCGAGGTGGAGCTGCCCGGGACCTACGCGTTCTGGGGCCGCTCCACGCCCGAGGGCGACGCGCCGCACCAGCGGCTCCTGCACGCCGACGACCGTACGGTGCGCTTCGCCTGGACGCTGGACGGCGTCGAGACGACGTCGGAGTTCGCCGTGGAGGAGGACGGTCCCGACTCGGCGATCGTGTCGGTCTCGCAGAGTCACTTCGACATGCGGGAGGCGCTCGAGGACACCAACATCCGCGGCGTCCTGCAGACCTACTGGTACCTCGTGCTCGCCAACCTGGCCGAGCACTTCGAGGGCCGCGCCCTCACGCCCAAGCCCGACTTCACCTCCGCCGAGCTGCGCGCGGAGGTCCTGATCGACGCCTCGCCGGCGAAGGTGTACGCATCCTTGATCGACTCGGAGACGGTCAGCCGC
The DNA here is from genome assembly GCF_035920485.1 of Nonomuraea glycinis. Taxonomy (GTDB): domain Bacteria; phylum Actinomycetota; class Actinomycetes; order Streptosporangiales; family Streptosporangiaceae; genus Nonomuraea; species Nonomuraea glycinis. The sequence continues at coordinate 1,001,041 of NZ_CP109166.1, read as the reverse complement.
TGGTTCGGCTACCCGATCGAGATCGAGCCGCGCGTCGGCGGGCGCTACTCCATGGGCGGGTTCGACGCCGAGGGCGAGCCGGCGAGGATCCTGGAGCTGGAGCCCGACCGCAAGGTCTCCATCGACTGGGGGCACAACGGCGTCGGCACCTGGGAGCTGGAAGGCAGCGGCGGCAAGACCCGGCTGACCATGGTCCAGAGCGGCTTCGACCGCACGCCCTACGCGGCCTGGCTCGGCAGCATCTCCGGTCTGGCCGAGTTGCGCCGCTTCAACGAGATGGCCGACTGGAGCCCGATCTGGCCCAGCTGACCTCGGTGCCTTCGCGACCGTGCCGAGCACCATGAGCCAAGCATTTGCTTGTCCCGCTATGACAGACACAGGAGTCACCCATGCCCCCCGACACCCCCGCCCCTGTCGCCCGAGGCGTGGACCGGCCGGTCAACGCCCAGGCCCGTGCACTTCTCCTCTGTGGCGTGGTCGCCGGCCCGCTGTTCCTTCTGCTGATCGTCGGCCAGGCGATGAGCCGCGACGGATTCGACGCCCGCCGCCACCCCCTCAGCATGTTGAGCCTGGGTGAGTACGGCTGGATCCAGACCGCCAACTTCCTGGTCTGCGGGTTGTTGATCCTGGCTTCCGTCGTCGGCCTGCGTCGCACGCTGGAGCCCAAGACCCCGGGCCGCGCCTGGGGCACCTGGCTCCTGGGCGCCTACGGTGCCAGCCTGATCTGGGCGGGCGTCTTTCCCACCGACCCCGCCGACGGGTACCCGCTCGGAACCCCCGGCGGCCTGCCCGCCCAGGTCAGCTGGCACGGCCTGCTCCACAACCTCGCACCCCTCGGGATGGGGCTCGCGTTGAGCGTGGCCTGTCTGGTGTTCGCCCGCCGATTCGCCCGCGACGGTCAGCGCGGCTGGGTGCTCTACAGCGTTCTCGCCCCGGCCGCCTACCTTGTCCTGGGGTTCGCCGCGTTCCCCGCCCAGGACTACCGTCTGATGCTGGCCGGCGGTGGCATCATCTGGACCTGGGCCGCCGCGCTGTGCCTCAAACTGCTGACCGAACGTCCCAGGCCATAGCCCTCACCCGGCCGGCCGCGCGCGCCGTCACCGCTCAGAACGACGCGGCGGCGCAGATTCAACCGGCTCCGACAGATGAGTGAGTACGGTCTCCGCGACCGTGCCGAGCACCTCGATCTGCTCCCTGGTCAACAGGTCGATGAAATGGCGGCGCACGGACTCCACGTGGTCCGGCGCCGCCGCCTCGATGGCCCGCAGCCCGCCCTCGGTCAGCACGACCATGGCGCCCCGGGCGTCGGACGCGCACTCCTCGCGGGTGACCAGCCCGCGCTGCTCCATCCGTGAGATGTGCCGGGACAGCCGGCTCTTGGACCAGAGCATCCGGTCGGCGAGCGCGGTCAGCCGCCAGCGCCGCTCCTCGGTCGAGGTGAGCGCCGTCAGCACGTCGTAGTCGGGCGCGGACAGTCCTGAGTCGTGCAGCAGGTCGCGGTTGACCTGGGCGTCGAGCAGCAACCTCATCCGGCGGTAGCCGATCCACGCGCGGAACTCGGCGTCGTCCAGCCAGCGTGGCTCGTCCATGCTCCCCACCCTAGTCCGGTTTGGTTGACGTGTAACCAACTGCGGCCATAGGTTTACATGTAAACCGTCAAAGGGAGGGCTGCCATGACCACGCCGCTGTTCGGGCTCGGCATCTCGGCTTCGGCCGCTCAGGGGGCCGATCCGGTGGGTGACGCGCGGGCCGCAGAAGAGCTCGGGTACGACTTCGTCTCCACCTCCGACCACCCGTCGGGCACCGAGCCGACCTACGAGGTGTGGACGATGCTCACCTGGGTGGCCGCCGCCACCTCCCGGATCAAGATCGCGACCCGGGTGCTGGGAGTGCCGTACCGGCCGCCCGCGATGGTCGCCAAGATGGCCGAGAGCCTGCACCGGCTCTCCGGCGGCCGGCTCATCCTGGGGCTCGGCGGCGGCTACTCCGACGAGGAGTTCCGCGCGTTCGGGCTCGGGGTGCCGACGCCTCGGGAGAAGGTCGACGGGATGGTGGACGCCATCCACATCATGCGCGGGCTGTGGTCACAGGCGGAGCTGACCTATACGGGGAGCCGCTACCGCACCGAGCAGGCCGCCATGGAGCCAAAGCCGGACACCCCCATCCCGATCTGGCTCGGCACGTACGGCAACCGGGCGCTGGCGGCGACCGGGCAGTTGGCGGACGGCTGGATCCCGTCGCTGGGGTTCGCGCCGCCGGAGCAGGCCGCCGCCATGCGCGAGCGGGTCCTCGACGCCGCGCAGGGGCGGCCGGTGCGGTGCGTCTACAACGTGCCGTTCCAGATCGGCGCGGACTCCGACTCGGCGTCGGTGGTGGCGGGGTCGCCGCAGGCGGTGCTGGATCGGCTCGGGTCGCTGGCGGCCCTGGGGTTCACCTCGATGAACTTCATGCCCGCCGGCCCGGACCCTCGTGGGCAGGCCGAGCGGCTGGCCCTGGAGGTCCTTCCCGAGCTGCGGAAGCTGGTCTGACTTCGAGCACCCGTACCTGATCTGATCCTGCTGCGCCCGGCCCGCGAGAAGGGGCTCAGGCGCGCGGCAGCACGCCCAGAAGTGTCGAGGTGAAGGAGATCCGCAGCGCGTCACGCAACTCCAGGTTATGCACGCTGAGGGCGGGCTCGTCCGCGTAGGCGGCGAGGAGGCTGGGCGGCGGCGGGACGTACGCCGAAAGCGCGCCCGCCGAGACCAGGGTCATCAGGCAGAACAGCTGCGCGCTGTCACCGAGCTCGGGCACATGGCGGCGCATCAGCTCGGCCATGGCCGCGAGCCTGGCGAGGGAGGCCCGCTTGTGCCGCTTGACCACCTCGACCGAGACGTTGTGCTCAAGGACGCCGCCCTGCGCACCGAAGAGGTCGCACAGCACCACGCGGTCCGCCAGTGACCGGCTGAGGATCTCGGCCAGCCGGCCCGCCCGCACTTCCGGCGCCGCGTGCGCCTCGATGCCCGCGGCCAGCTCGTCCGCCAGCTCGGCGAGCCAGCTCTCCAGGAAGACGTCCAGCAGTTCGAGCAGCACCGCCTCGCGCGACTCGAAATACCGCAGGACGTTCGACTTGGCCAGGCCCACCCGCCGGCTGAGCTCGTTGAGGCTCACGTCGGCCACGGGCATCTCGTCGAGCATCGCCGCCGCCGTGTCCAGGATCGCCCGGCGGCGGATCTCCCGCTGCTCCTCGCTGCGCGCTCGCTGAAAGGTCACGTACTCAGCCTATCTTAAAGACCGCCGGTCTCTTGACAGAAGACCGGCGGTCTCTTATGTTGCTCCTAACAGACCGATGGTTCTTTAGGAGTGCGTCATGAGTGGTAACTGGACCGAGCAGCACATCCCCGACCAGCACGGCCGGGTGGCGATCGTGACCGGCGCCAACACCGGGCTGGGCTTCGAGACCGCCCGGATGCTCGCGGCACGCGGGGCGACAGTGGTCCTGGCCGTCCGCGACATCGAGAAGGGCAAGCAGGCGGCCGCCCGCATCACCGGCGACGTCACCGTCCAGGCTCTCGACCTGACCTCCCTGGACTCGATCCGGGCCGCGGCGGCCGACCTGCGCGCCGCCCACCCGCGCATCGACCTTCTGATCAACAACGCGGGCGTGATGTACACCCCGCGGCAGACCACCGCCGACGGCTTCGAGCTGCAGTTCGGCACCAACCACCTCGGCCACTTCGCCCTGACCGGCCTGCTGCTGGACCGGCTCCTGCCCGTCCCCGGCTCCCGCGTCGTGACGGTCAGCAGCACCGGTCACCGCATCCGGGCCGCCATCCACTTCGAGGACCTGCAGTGGGAGCGCTCGTACAGCCGCGTCGCCGCCTACGGCCAGGCCAAACTCGCCAACCTGATGTTCACGTACGAACTGCAGCGCCGGCTCGCATCACACGGCACCACGGTCGCGGTGGCCGCTCATCCCGGCGTGTCCAACACCGAGCTCGTCCGCAACGCGCCCGCCGCGCTTCGCGTGCCCATCACCTGGCTCGCGCCGCTGCTCACCCAGACGGCCGAGATGGGCGCCCTGCCCACCCTGCGCGCCGCCACCGATCCCGCGGTCGCCGGCGGGCAGTACTACGGCCCCGGCGGCCGGGGTGAGATCCGGGGCTACCCGAAGCTGGTCACTTCCAGCCCCGACTCCCACGACCAGGCCGTCCAGCAGCGCCTGTGGACCGCCTCCGAGGAGCTCACCGGCGTGACGTTTCCCGTGCGGTGAAGCGGCGACCCCAGAGCGGAAGGAAGGCTCGATCGGCGCGTCCAGGCGTCGCGGGGACGCGATAGGGGACACGTGACGTCGCCCCTTCCTCTCGCGCTCGCTTCTTCGGAGAGCGTGAAGGCCCGGTTCATAGTGACCAAGACAGGCCAGCCAGGAGAGTGTCCCGGCCGCCTCCACTCGCAGACGTTCACCTGGGCGACCAATCATCGTACGGGCGGTTCGGCGGTCGGTGGTGATCAGGCGGGTGGGCGGACTCTGCGGTTGCGGATGGTGTCGTCGCGATCGAAGCGGCTGAGGATCGCGGACAATAGAGCGCGGGCGTCGGCGACGCGGGCCGTGCCGTACTCCTCGGTCAGTTCAGTCTCCAGTGCGGTCCGGTGGGCGCGGGCGGCGCGCACCGCCGCCTCTCCGTGCGGGGTCAGGCGGAGCAGTCTGGTGCGCGCGTCGTCGGGGGACGGTTCGCGGGTGAGCAGGCCGCGGCGTTCCATGTCGGCGACGGCCTTCGACGCGCCCTGCTGGGTGACACCCATCCGCTCGGCCAGCGCGGTGATCGACAGAGGCGCCGCGAGCACGTGCTGGATGATCACGCCGTCGTTGAACCGCAGCTCGCCGACACCGTCCGCGGCCAGCCGCCGCTGTACCTCGTCCGCCATTGCCCAGCCCGCGAACAGGGTCGCCAAGGAGAGGTCCAGGGATTCTGGAGTAGGATTCACAACCATGGTTGTGAAAGCTATCAAACCGCCGGCGGTCATGGTCGAGGAGTTCGTACGCGTCGCCCATCGCATCGTGTGGTGCACGCTGGTCACGGTGGATCGCCGAGGCCGGCCGCGCTCACGGGTGGTGCATCCCTACTGGGAGGAGGTGGGCGGGGAGCTCGTCGGATGGGTGTTCACCCGGCCCACACCGCTCAAGGTCGCCCATCTGGCGCGTACGCCGTACGTGTCGTGCTCCTACTGGGACCCGGCCCAAGAAGTCGCGGTCGCCGAGTGTGAGGCGGCCTTCGCGGGCGATGAGGCGACTCGGCGGAAGGTGTGGCACTTGTTCTCTGGCGCGGATGAGCCGCTTGGATACGATCCGCGGATTCTGAGCGTGGCGGATCATCGCGACGAGAGCATCACGGTGCTGAGGATGACCCCGTGGCGGCTGAGCACGCTCAAAACCGCCTGGCAACGCCCTGACGATGGCTGCTGCTAACCAACAGCGCTCCAGCGAGGGTCGGAGAGCACGTCCCGTACTTGCGGTATGTCGGAGTAGGGCGCCAGTCGCGTACGGACCACCTGCACCCGCTTGGCGGTGCGGTCACTGGCCCAGGGCGTGCGGTTCGTGCGTGGTGACGCCAGGGCGGACCTGGAGGGGCTGCGAGCGCGCTATGGCCGGTGCTGGGAGATTTGGCGGGGCAATGGGTGGTTCGCGGTGCGGCGCTGTGGGGAGCCGTGTCGTGAGCCGCGGGTGCACGGCTGGGCGCACATCGTGCTGGCTTACAGCGTGCGGGACCTGGTGAAAGGTTTGGAGGCACGGCCAGGTGACAGGGCTGTGGTCTCCAGTTAGAACCAGCGTGGTGATGCGGCGTATCGGTCCGGCAGGTCCTTCCCCTTGCGTGACCGGCAGCCCATCCCACGCTGTGCAAGGGCGGAGCGGCTCTTCTTACCCCTGCTCTGTGGATAACTCGATGTTCTCCACAGAATCTCGTTCGGACGCTTGGACGGTGGCGGGGGGAGCGCATGCTGGGCGGCGTGAACACCCCTGTTCTGCCGCTGGTCGATCGTGCCCGCTGCGTTACCCGTTGCGTTCCTCAGGCTGTCGCGTGTCGTCGGACGGCGGCTCATGTCTGGGGGCTGGATCCTCTTGCCAGTGCCATCCCCGCCGGCGACCGGCCCGTCGAGATCATGGTCCCCACCGAGCTGAAGATTCCTGGCTGTCTCGTCCACGTGATGCCCGTGCCCAGCGGTGACGTCACCGAGCACGCCGGGGTACGCCTCACCACGCCGGATCGGACGGCCTTCGACTGCGCGCGCTGGCTGCCCCGGCTGGAGGCCGTGACGGTGGTTGACCAGTTTCTGCGTCGTGGCGTGGACCTTGACAGCCTGCTGCACCGATCGACGACCTCACGGCGTGCCCGTGACGTCCTGGCGCTCGCCGACCGCCGCGCGGCCTCGCCTCGGGAGAGTTGGCTGCGCGTCATCCTCATCGACGGCGGCCTCCCCAGACCCACCGCGCAGATCCGCGTCCCGCTGCCGGGCGACCGTAACGCCTACCTGGACCTGGGGTGGGAGCCGTACAAGGTGGCCGTTGAGTACGACGGCCGCGCCCACCACGCCGGGCCCGCCGACCAGCGCCGTGACGATCTCCGCAGGCAGGAGCTCAACCGGCTGGGCTGGCGCGTCATCGCGGTGGGCCGTGACATCATTCCGGCTCGGACGGCCGACTTCCTGGAGTACGTGGCCAACGCTCTGATGGAGCGCGGCTGGCAGCCGGGACCGGATGGCATGATCCGCATCCTGACCCACATCCGCGCCGCCCGCCGCCGCTCCCGGCCACGACGGCGTCACCTGCAGTCCTTCGATTTCTAGGACTTGCCCGTGTGCTTCTCAGGGCTCGATCTGTGCCGGCTGCGCGGCCGGTGCCGCGGCGGCGGGCGATCGTCAGGAGCGGACGAGGATGACCGCGTCGCGCCATCGGGCCGGATCCGTGGCACGTCGTTCCAACGCGGTGATCCCCGTGGCTGTCGCCCGGAAGTCTCTGGTGATGTCGCTCGTCCCGAGCACGCGTGCGGCAGCGGTGGCGACCGCCATCGCACCGAGTCGGACGCAGCGCACCGCGTCCGGGTCGAACCGGCCGGATCCGCCGAGCGAGTCGCAGGCGATCGTCCGCATGGCCTGTGCCACGTCGTAGGCCATGCCCAGATCGGCGTTCGCCTTGTCGGCGTCCACGACCTGGCCGAGATTCTCGACGGCTGCCTGGATCCTGGCGAGGAGTGCGTCCGGCGTCGACGGTGGTACGGCGGTCTTGGGGCGGAAGGGCCGGACCAGTTGTGACAGGGTCGCCTGCTTGCTGGGAGGTTGCAAGATCGATGCCTGGGTGGACCGGTCCTCATCGGCCGAGTCGGGCGTCGCGGCCGCGAGCCAGCAGCAGAGGAAGATCGACATGCTTCCGATCAGGCACCTGCGGCGATCGCCCGACAGGTCCACCTCTCCGGCGCGGGCCAGGTCACGATCACGGGTGAGGTGGCGCACCAGGCTCCGGACCTGGCCGATGTTGGACGCCAGCAGGTGGCCCTCGGCAGTGAGAAACCTGTCCACCCGGGCGCGTAGGTGATCGGTGCCGCGGAGGTCATCGCTTACGAGGTCGCGTTCGAGGGCCCGGCGTGGATGGGCGGCGAACTCACTGAGCTGGTACAGATCGCCGAAGGGAGCCGCGAAGGGGATCGTGTCGTTGCTGAGCGCGTTGTACAGATGCGTTCGGTAGAGCAGGCAGGCGATGAGGGTCGCGTCCCGGACCTTCGAGTTCCGCAGGTCCGTGTGCACCTGGTCGTCCACCTCTTCGGGGGTCGCCGCGAACGGATGCGCGACTTCGCCGGCCACCTGAAGGTCCGGCGGCGACGCGTCGGACGCCACCCAAACAGGGCGCGCATCCCCGGCGGTGACCAGCGCGAAGCCTGGCTCGCGCGTCAGCTCGACAGTGGGCAGCCGATAGGTGGGACCTCCGGGGGCCAGGGCGTTCACCCAGTCGACCAGGGCGGCGACGTCCGCAGGCCATAACGGCCCGGGCAAAGGGTCGGCGTCGCCGCGGTTCCGGGCGGTCGGCCCGGACCAGACGAGGGCTCCGGCGCGCGTGGCCAGACCGGTCCTGCCGTACATCTCCGGGGTGATCGGCCGGGCACACACCCACGTCTGCTCCTGGACCCTGACGGCCTCCCGTAGGTGGCGCGTGACGGTGACCGCGGCGAGCAGGCGGGTGCGCTCGTCGCTCGCGTTCGACCCTTCGTCCAGCAGCCGGTCCAGCGCCGCCTGAGCGTCCGGCGACACCGGGCGTCCTTCGTCCACGCAGTCGAAGGCGAGCGCGAGCGCCGGCACCGAGCCGGAGGCCAGGCAGGCCTGGACGATGCCGGTGGGGTCGGCCCGGGTCACGTAGAGCAGGGTCGTCTCCCGCCACCAGGGGTCGTCCACCGCGCCGGTCAGCATGCTCTCCAGCTCCGGATGGTCCTGTATGTAGGCAGCGGCGAGATACTCCTGGAAGGTCTGGTGTGCGAACGAATAGGTGCCGATCTCGCGTTCGAGCAGGAGGCCACTGGTCCCCATGTCCATGAGCAACTCGTTCGCCGACGTGCCGGTGGCCGGCTCACCGGCCGGTGCGCCTGCCCTCAGGTCCGGTCCCGGCTCGGGGACCGAGGCGACCGAGGTGGTCGAGGTGCCCGCGGGGCCGTCCGGCGGCCGCGGTGCGAGGAACGCGTCGATCAGGTCCAGCGCCTGAGACCGGGGGAGGTCTCGCGTCCCTTCCCGCATCATCGTGAAGGCCAGCTCGCGCAGGATGCGCTCCTTACGCTCCCCGTCGAGCGAGCCGTCGCCGGGCTCCGCCGACCGCTTGTAGTCGTGCCGCCAGAGCACGACCCGGCATATCTCCGCGTACAGCTCCGCCCGGGTGCCGGGCAACTCGCCGCGGATGCGGTGCACGTTGACGATCATGGTGAGGAGAAGCGGGTTGGCTGCGAGCTCATAAAGGTGGGCATTACGCCGCAGTTGGCTCAGCAGCGCCTCGGGACGCCCACGCGGTCGCGCCGCATGATCGGTCAGCCGGTCGGCCGCGCGGTACCAGGCCCGTACGAACTCCACGGTCTGTTCGGGCGTGAAGCGTTGCACCTGGAGCACGGCCGCGCTGTTCAGCGGATACTGACGGTAGCCGTAGGGCCGGCTGGTGATGATGAAGTCGTTGCGGTGATACTCGGCGATCTGCTGGTCCACCCAGTCGATGACGCGCTGCCGGTGCTCCTCACGGGGCACTTCGTCCAGGCCGTCCAGCATGATGACGAACCGCCCTCGTCGCAGTTGTCTGTCGAACCAGCCAGGCGGCTCCTGCTCACGCAGGTGTCCGAGCCGGGTGACGATGACCTCGGGCAGTCCGATGTCGGGCCGTTCGACGATGGCTGCCGCATGGTCACGCAGGTAGAGCAGGACAGGCAGGGGGCGTCGAGATGATCTGTGGGAGCACATCCGCAGGGTCGTGTGCCGCAGCAACGTCGTCTTCCCGGTGCCGGGGGCGCCGATGAGGGCCAGCACGGCCGGTTTCTCGCGCTGGATGAAGGTGCGCAGGGAGCGGCGCTGGTTCGACACCTGCGGGAGGTCGGTCACCAGGCCACCCGCGTCCTCGCGAGGCGGTCGTGACTCCAGACTGACATCGACGTAGATGTGCTCGAGCTCGGGCGCGTCACCACGGATGATGAAGCCCTTCTGGTCGACGAATCTGACGGTTTCCCGTACCTGCCGCCGGTAGTCGCGCTGGAAGCGGGCGGAGGTACGGCGGAGCGTCTCGTCCGCCCAGTCCGCGGTGACTTTCACCCAGCGGTCCTGCAGATCGCCGAAGACCTTGCCGGCGAACCCGCCGACGAGAAGGAGAACCTCGTAGCCGGCGACGATCAGTACGGCGCCGATGACATGGCCACGGACCCATGCCCAGAGTGAGACCGCCGCCACTGACGGCGGCACGACGGCCAGGCCCAGCAGCAGGAGACGCCCGACCAGGGAGGTCACTCCGGTAGCAGGCGTCGTCACGGAGGCCTCCCCGGGCAGCGAGCGGGTCGTACCGGAAAGTATGGGGAACGCCTGTCCGGCCAACCAGTCCCAAAGGGAAACTCGGCCCGTTGCCCACTCGAAGACGATGGCCACGTCGCCGGGCTTGACCGCTTTCGGCTAACGGGCCAAGTTCTGTCGGAATCCAGCCATCGGAGGGGCTGAAGTTGGCTCGTCTGCCCAGATCAGCTATTAGGTAGAAGGTGATACCGCAACCTGTGCTCGTCTCTGACCCGCCGCCTGACGCTCGCTACCGCTGTCCCAGGGCCATCGCGCCGATCGAGCCGCGGACAGGGCGATGACGACGAGCGGCGCTCCGGTCGCCGCCGATGCCGTGGATGAGGCCGCAGGCCGCTTGGCCGGTGTGGTGCGGACGACGCCACTCGAACGCAACACACGTCTCTCCGATGCGACGAGCGCCGAAGTGTGGCTCAAACGCGAGGATCTGCAGACCGTACGCTCCTACAAAGTACGTGGCGCGTTCAACCTGATCGCGCAGCTCGACGATGTCGCGCGAGCGGCTGGGGTGGTCGCCGCCAGTGCGGGCAATCATGCCCAGGGTGTGGCCTACGCCTGCTCGGCACTCGGCGTACACGGGCGGGTGTACCTTCCGCGCACGACGCCGCGCCAGAAGCGCGACCGGATCGCGGCGCTGGGCGGGAGCATGATCGAAACCGTCCTGGGCGGTGATACCTACGACGAGGCGGCGGCCGCCGCGGCCGCCGATGCCCGTGCCACCGGCGCGACGATCGTGCCGGCGTTCGACGATGCGCGGACCATCGCCGGCCAGGGGACCGTCATCCGCGAGGCGGTGGAGCAACTTGGTGTCGGCCCGGACGTGGTGGTGCTGCCTGTGGGCGGAGGAGGGCTGCTGGCCGGCTCCCTCGCGTGGCTGAAGGAGCGGCACCCACGGACGCGCGTCATCGGCGTTGAGCCGGAGGGAGCGGCCGGCGTCGCCGCGGCACTCGCGGCCGGCGAGCCCGTCACCCTGAGCGAGATCGACACCTTCGTCGACGGTGCCGCCGTGCGCAGAGCCGGAGACGTCACCTTCCCGATCATCGCCGCCTCCGATGTCGAGCTCGTCGCGGTGCCGGAAGGTCGAGTGTGCAGCGAGATGCTGGCCCTTTACCAGACTGACGGCATCATCGCCGAGCCTGCCGGCGCGCTCGCCGGCTCCGCTCTCGGAATGGTGGAAATACCGGACTCCGCCACAGTGGTCTGCGTGCTTTCCGGCGGGAACAATGACGTCAGCCGCTATGCCGAGGTCGTTGAGCGTGCCTTGATCCACGAGGAGCGCAAGCATTATTTCCTGATCGAGTTTCCCCAGGAGCCGGGCGCGCTACGCCGATTCCTCGACGAGGTGCTCGGCCCGAACGAGGACATCACCCTGTTCGAGTACGTCAAGCACAATAACCGCGAGACCGGCCCCGCCCTGGTCGGTATCGAGCTGGCCAGTCCCGACGATCTGCCGAGCCTGCTGAAGCGCATGGAGGCCGCCCCGCTCCGGATCGAACGCATCGACGCCTCCAGCCCGCTCTTCCGCTTCCTGCTCTGAACGGCGTCGGTGCTGGAGCCGTCGGCGGCTCCGGGATCCGAGGCGCGTCCTAGTTCAGTTTGACCGGGAGCTCCTTGATGCCGTTGATGAAGTGGGAGCGCAGGCGGCGGGCGTCGCCGGTCTGGCGGAGGTTGGGGTAGCGGCGGGCGAGCTGTTCGAACAGGACGCGGAGTTCGAGCTTGGCCAGGTGGTTGCCGAGGCAGAAGTGGGCGCCGCCGCCGCCGAAGCCGATGTGCGGGTTGGGGGAGCGGCCGATGTCGAAGACCTCGGCGTCGGGGAAGACGCTGGTGTCGCGGTTGGCGGAGGAGTAGAAGACGACGACCTTGTCGTTCTCCTTGATCTGCTGCCCACCGAGGACCTGGTCGGCGGTGGAGGTGCGGCGGAAGAGGTTGACGGGGGAGACCCAGCGGACGATCTCGTCGGCTGCCGTGGCGGCGAGTCCGGGGTCGGCCGCCAGGCGGGCCCACTGGTCGGGGTGCTCGAAGAGGGCGAGCATGCCGCCCGAGGCCGCGTTGCGGGTGGTCTCGTTGCCGGCCACGACGAGGAGCAGGACGAAAAGGTCGAACTCGGTCTCGTCGAGGCTCTGGCCCGCTTCGTCGGATTGGAGGAGCTTGCTGACGATGTCGTTGCGGGGGTTCGCCTTGCGCTGGACGGCGAGTTCGTTGGCGTAGGCGTACACCTCCATGGCGGCGTTGCTGCCCTCCTCCGGGGAGTCCGCGTAGTCCGGGTCCTGGGCGCCGATCATGCGGTTCGACCAGGCGAAGATCTTGTCGCGGTCGGTCACGGGGGCGCCGAGGAGCTCGCAGATCACGTACAGCGGCAGGGGGGCTGCCACCTCGGTGACGAAGTCGGCCTCGCTGCCGCACTTGTCCAGGAGGTCGTCGGTGATGTCGCGGATGTGCTGTTCGAGGGCGCCGATCGTGCGCGGGGTGAAGCCCCGGTTGACCAGCGAGCGGCGCCGGGTGTGCTCCGGCGGATCCTGGTTGAGCATCATCATCCGCTGCATCGCGATCTGCTCGTCGGGCATCTCGTTGAACAGCGCCAGCCTCCTGGCGGAGGAGAACAGCTCGGAGTGCCGGGAGACGTGCACGACGTCCTCGTAACGGGTGACCGCCCAGAAGTCCGGCTCACCCGGGTGCCGGTGGACGGGGTCGTTGGCGCGGAGCCAGGCGAGTTGCTGGTGCGGCGGCCCAGCGGCGGCGTAGTTGTCCTGGTCGACGAGGTCGATGTGCACCCGGTTCACCCTCTTGATCAAGCGCTTGGTTTTGGGGTACTGCAACGTGTTCTATTACGGCACTGTACGACCGTCAAGGAGGGATGGCGACCTCTTGACATGCCCGCCGTCTCACCACCAGCATCTGCAGGTAGAGACATCCGATGTCTGACGAAGGATGCGTTGCTGTGAAGCTGCTGCGAGTAGGAGCCGTCGGCCAGGAGCGACCGGCGGTGATGGACGACGCCGGTGACCTGCGCGACATCGGAGAGCCCGAGATCGACGGGGCGTTCCTCGCCTCCGGCGGGGTGGCGCGGGTGCGTGAGGCGCTCGACCGCGGCGCGCTGCCCGTCATCGACGCCGAGGGGCTGCGGATCGGCGCGCCGATCGCGCGGCCGGGCAAGATCGTGTGCATCGGGCTCAACTACAGCGACCACGCCGCCGAGTCCGGCGCCGACGTGCCGGCCGAGCCCGTGGTGTTCATGAAGGCGAGCAACACCCTGGTCGGGCCGTACGACGAGGTGCTCGTGCCGCGCGACAGCGTGAAGACCGACTGGGAGGTGGAGCTCGCGGTCGTCATCGGCAGGCGGGCCCGCTACCTGGAGTCCAGACAAGAGGCGCTCGACGTCGTGGCCGGGTACGCGGTGGCCAACGACGTGTCCGAGCGGGAGTTCCAGCTTGAGCGCGGCGGCCAGTGGGACAAGGGCAAGTCGTGCGAGACGTTCAACCCGATGGGCCCCTGGCTGGTGACCGCCGACGAGGTGGGCGACCCGCAGGCGCTGCCGATGCGCCTGTGGGTCAACGGTGAGCTGCGCCAGAACGGCGACACCAAGAACATGATCTTCGATGTGGCCGAGGTGGTGCGCTATCTGAGCCGGTTCATGGTGCTGGAGCCGGGCGACGTGATCAACACCGGCACGCCCGCCGGAGTGGCCATGGGCATGCCCGGTCAGCCCTATCTGCGGGCCGGGGACGTGGTGGAGCTGGAGATCGGCGGGCTCGGGAGACAGCGGCAGACCATGGGCCAGGCATGACGACGCCCGGCGCGGGGGCGTACCGGATCGTGGGGATGCGGACGCATGACGTGCGCTTTCCCACCTCGCGGGAGCTCGACGGGTCCGACGCGATGAACCCCGATCCCGACTACTCCGCGGCCTACGTGGTGCTGACGACGGACGACGGGTTCGACGGGCACGGGTTCGCGTTCACCATCGGGCGCGGCAACGACGTGCAGACGGCGGCGATCGGCGCGCTGGAGCCGTACGTGATCGGGCGGGACGTCGAGGATCTGGGCGGGCTCTACAAGGAGCTGGTGCACGACTCGCAGCTGCGGTGGCTCGGGCCGGAGAAGGGCGTCATGCACATGGCGATCTCCGCCGTGGTCAACGCCCTGTGGGACCTGAAGGCCAGGCGGGCGGGCAAGCCGCTGTGGCGGCTGCTGGCGGAGATGTCGCCGGAGGAGATCGTCGGCCTGGTCGACTTCCGGTATCTGAGCGACGCGCTGACCCCGGACCAAGCACTCCAGATCCTGAAAAATGCGGAAAGCGGCAAGGAAGAGCGGATAAATCGGCTCATGGTCGATGGGTATCCCGCCTATGCCACCTCCCCCGGCTGGCTCGGGTACGACGACGACAAGCTGCGCCGCCTCTGCCAGGAGGCGCTGGATCAGGGCTTCGGCCAGATCAAGCTCAAGGTCGGCGCCGACCTGGCCGACGACATCCGCCGCCTCACCGTGGCCCGCGAGGTGTGCGGCCCCGACTTCCCGCTCTCGATCGACGCCAACCAGCGCTGGGACGTCGGCTCGGCCATCGCCTGGGTGAGCGCGCTCGCCGAGTTCCGCCCGCACTGGGTCGAGGAGCCCACCAGCCCCGACGACGTGCTCGGCCACGCCGCCATCGCCGAGGGCATCAGGCCCATCCCGGTGGCCACCGGCGAGCACGTCCAGAACCGGATCGTGTTCAAGCAGCTCCTGCAGGCCGGCGCGCTGTCGTACCTGCAACTCGACGCCGCCCGCGTCGGCGGCGTCAACGAGAACATCGCGATCCTGCTGCTCGCCGCCAAGTTCGGCGTCCCGGTCTGCCCGCACGCGGGCGGGGTCGGGCTGTGCGAGCTGGTGCAGCACCTGGCGATGTTCGACTACGTGGCCGTCAGCGGCTCGATGGACGACCGCGTGATCGAGTACGTGGACCACCTGCACGAGCACTTCACCGACCCGGTGGTGATCGAGCACGGCCGCTATCGGGCGCCCACGGCCCCCGGGTTCAGCGCCGAGATGCACGCCGAGTCGGTCACCGCCCACACCTACCCCGGCGGAGAGGTCTGGACCCGGGCATGAGCCTCAAAGCCATCGTGACCGGCGGCGGCTCGGGCATCGGCCTGGCCACCGCCACCCTGCTCGCCGGGCGAGGGACGCGGGTCGCCTGCCTCGACCTGCACCCGCCCGGTGAGCCGTTCATCGGCATCACGGTGGACGTGACGGACGACGCGCGGGTACGGCAGGCCGTCGCGGAGGCGGCCGAGCGGCTCGGCGGCCTCGACATCCTGATCAACAACGCCGGCATCGGCGCGCAGGGCACCGTCGAGGACAACGACGACGACGAGTGGCGCCGGGTGTTCGACGTCAACGTGCTCGGCATGGTCCGGGTGAGCCGGGCGGCGCTGCCGTACCTCAGGAGGTCCGAGCACGCGGCGATCGTCAACACCTGCTCGGTCGCCGCCACGGCCGGCCTGCCCGGCCGCGCCCTGTACAGCGCGACCAAGGGCGCGGTGCAGTCGCTCACGCTCGCGATGGCAGCGGATCATGTACGCGACGGCATCCGGGTCAACTGTGTCAACCCGGGCACCGCGGACACCCCGTGGGTCGCCCGGCTCCTCGACGCGGCCGACGACCCCGACGCCGAACGGGCGGCACTGAGCGCCCGCCAGCCCATGGGCCGCCTGGTGAGCGCCGACGAGGTGGCGGCGGCGATCGCCTATCTGGCGAGCCCGGAAGCCGGCGCCACCACCGGGACCGCGCTGGCCGTGGACGGCGGCATGCAGGGCCTCCGCCTCCGGCCCCCAGGATGAGCCCACCGACGCGCCTCACCGCGGGGCGCCGCAGCGGCGGCTCTGTACGACTCCGGGAGCTGATGTGATCCAACTGCCCCGTCACGGGCTCGGCACCGCGCCGATCGGCGGCCTCTTCCAGGAGGTGACCGACGAGCAGGCGAAGGCCACCATCGACGCGGCCTGGGCCGGCGGCGTCCGGCTGTTCGACACCGCGCCGCACTACGGGCTCGGCCTGTCGGAGCGCCGCCTCGGCGCGGCCCTCGCCGGTCGCTCCGGCTACGTGCTGTCCACCAAGGTCGGCCGCCTGCTCGTGCCCTCCTCGCGGGGCGGCCGCGACGACGAGGGCTTCGACGTGCCCGCCACGTACGAGCGCGTCTGGGACTTCTCGCGCGACGGCGTACGCCGCTCCCTGGAGGAGTCACTGGGGCGGCTCGGCCTGCCCCAGGTGGACCTCGTCCTCATCCACGACCCGGACGCGCACGTCGACCAGGCGATCGCCGAGGCATACCCGGCGCTGGCCGAGCTGCGCGCGCAGGGCGTGGTCAAGGCGATCGGGGTCGGCATGAACCAGTGGCAGGCGCCGCTGCGCTTCGTCCAGGAGACCGATCTCGACGTGGTCATGCTGGCCGGCCGCTACACCCTGCTCGACCAGTCGGGCCTGCCCCTGCTGGACGCCTGCGCCGAGCGGGGCGTACGGGTGCTGGCGGCGGGCGTCTTCAACAGCGGCCTGCTGGCCACCCCGGAGCCCTCCGGCACCTTCGACTACGCCCCCGCGCCCTCGCCGATCATCGAACGCGCCCGCCGCCTCGCCGCGATCTGCGAGCGGCACGGCGTCCGGCTGCCGCAGGCGGCGATGGCCTTCCCACTCCGCCACCCGGCGGTCGTCGCCGTCGTCCTGGGCGCCCGCACCCCCGAAGAGGTCCGTACGAACGCCGACCTGCGACAGCGCCCGGTCCCGGACGCCCTGTGGCACGACTTACGGGCCGAAGGTCTCCTTCACAAGGCGTAGTGCACGATCCACAGGCCGGGCACCGGCTCGGCCTCGCCCTGCGGCGTGAACCCGAGCCCCTCGTAGAGCGCCCGCGCCGGCACGTTGTCACGCCCTGTGGACACCACGATCCTGCGTGCCCCCGCCCTGGCCATGACCTCCTTGACCAGCATCCGCCCGATCCCCCGCCGATGCGCGCCGGGGTGCACGATCAGCCGGTCCAGGTCCAGCTCATCGGAGATCTGCGCCCAGGCCACCGCGCCGACCAGCCGCCCCTCGTCCTCGAAGGCGCCCAGCCAGGCGAGCGGCAGGGCCAGCAGGTCGTCCAGCGTCTCGTGCAGGGGCGGGATCCGGTCGTCCCCGATGATCTCCGCTTCCACGGCGTACGCCGCTTGCTGCATCTCGAGCAGACCGGCCTGGTCGGGGGATATGTCAGTAATCCGCACCGCCCGAGTATCCCCTACCCGACCTCCCACAGCGCGCTCACCGGCATGGCCCGCATCTTGTCGCCGAAGGAGTATGTCTGGTCCCCGGTGTAGAGGACCAGCCCGGCGATGAAGTCGTCCCCCAGCCGGTCGGCCAGATGCTTCAGACCCTTGAAATCCTCAGATCGTACATTCGACGCAGCCTTCACCTCGATGCCGACAACACGCCTCTGTCGGTTCTCCAGCACCGCGTCGACCTCGATCCCGTCCTTGGTCCTGTAGTGGTACAGCTCCACCGGCTCATCGGTCCAAGTGAGCTGACGGGCCAGTTCCATGAGCACGAATCCCTCGAGGAGCGGGCCGAAGACCGTGTTGGGCCGGATCAGGCCGCGCGCGTCTATGCCGAGGAGATTCGCCGCCATGCCCGAGTCGACGAATGCCACTTTGGGCGTTGCGATGGCGCGGTTGCTGAGATTTCTCGACCAGGCTGGAATCCGCTTGATCAGGAACACCTCTTCCAGAAGGGCAAGGTAGCGGTGGACCGTGCTCGCTGATATGCCCAGTTCACGGCTCAGGGCGGCACCGACCAGAAGCTGTCCGGATCGGGCGGCGAGGAGTTGGATCAGGGCACGGAGCTCGCTTGTTCGCTCGATCTCGGAGAGTTGGCGCACCTCGCGCGCTATCAGGTCGCCGAGGTAGGAGTCGAAGAAGCGTCTCTTGCTTCGCGGACTCTCCCGGGGAATCGCCTCAGGGAAGCCGCCTCGGACAAGTCGCTCAGCGTAGTCGTTCCGCGAGACCTGGGAACTGTGCCGCAGCGCGGCGCCTCTCCCTTCGGTGAAGACGGCGTCGACGAAGCCGTCCGGTGCGCCCTCGATCTCTCCTTGCGAGAGGGGCCACAACTCAATGGTCTCCATCCGTCCGGGCAACGTGTCGGGCAGATCACGTAGGGCGAACAGCCGCGATGACCCTGTCAGAAGATAGCGACCCGGTCGTGGATCGTTGTCGACCTGCGATTTGATGGCGAGCAACAGATCGGGCACCCGCTGTATCTCGTCGATCACCATGAGGTGGGGGAAGTTCACGAAGCTGTCCGGGTCAGCCTCAGCCGCGCGCCTGGGAATCGCGGCATCGAGATCTCGCCACTCTGTTGCCCCTCGTCCTTTGGCCACCATTCTCACCAAGGTGCTCTTCCCGACCTGCCGGGCGCCATTGACCAGGACGACTCGCGTGTCGCCGAGCGCTTCGTTCACCATCTGCTCTGCGTGTCGTGGTAGTGCTGCACCCATCGGCGTATTGGTCACTTGACAATCATGACACGTCGCTGACGCATTGGTCGCTCATCAGCTGACGCATTGGTCGCCAGAATGCTGACGCATTGGTCGCCGCTCGCGTGGTGGTTTGGACGCCGGTCTGGTGGTGGATCGGTCGCTCAGAATGGGAGGAAGAGCCAGGCTGTCGACTCGCCTGGTTCGTACGGGGAGTCCAGGCGTTTGGCGATGATGCCGGGCAGGCCCTGCTCCTTGGCCGCCTGGCGGACCGGTTGGGCCTGGCCGGGCCAGGAGGGGGCCGTCTGCCAGTGGGCGGTCGACAGGTTCAGTGCTTCCAGGGCGGCGCGGCGTACGGTGTAGGGCCGGTTCACCAGGGAGTGGCCGTCGTCGTACAGCAGGTCGTAGAAGACCAGCACCTCCGCGCCCGAGAGGGTGGTGAGTTCGCCGTCCAGCAGGGCGGTCCTGCTGCCGAACGACTCCGCCAGCGGGCGCAGCCAGGGGTGCTCGCGGGCGGCGGTGGTGCGGCCGCCCTCGATGGGGACCAGCAGGCGGCGTCCGCCCCAGGCGAACTCGTAGGCGTAGGCCGTCTGGTCGCGGGGCGGGCGGGCGCGTTCGGTGGGGAGCATGGGGGACAGGTCCGGCAGCGGGTCGTGGGCCGGGGGATCCATACGGTGGATCATCCAGTTCTTGCCGTCGGTCTGGAACAGCGCGAAACGGCCGCCGGCCCGGGAGCCGTGCAGGACGATCTTGACCTCCCGGTCGGACCATTTCTCCAGGTCGTAGGTGCCTTGATCCCAGATGGTCATGGTGCCGCCGCCGTACTCGCCCTGGGGGATCTCGCCGTGGAAGGTGAGGTACTCCATGGGGTGGTCCTCGGTGCGCACGGCCAGGTGGTTGGCGCCGGGGTCGTCGGGGAGGCCCTTGGGGACGGCCCAGGAGGCCAGCACGCCGTCGTGCTCCAGGCGCAGGTCCCAGTGCAGGGAGCGAGCGTGGTGCTCCTGGATGACGAAGGCGTCGCCGCCCTGCGGCTCCGGGGGCGCCTGGGGGACGGGCTCGGAGGTACGGCTGGCGTCCCTTTTGCTCCGATATTTCGAGAGTTTGTCAGCCATATCGGCGTACTACCCCGTAACCCCGTGCGAAAATGATCTCTCCCCCAGCCCCGTATGAGGATGCAGACTCCCATGAGACGTTGGATGGTCCTGGCGACCGCCGCACTGTTCGTGTGGGCGCCGAACGCCGCGGCCGCGCAGAGCAGCGCCGCTCCGGACCCGGTGCAGGCGCTCAAGAAGCAGTTCCGCGCCGAGCGTGGCGTCGACTTCACCGAGATCTCCCGGCAGGGCGCCAGCACGGAGCGACTGCGGCGCCATGCGCAGGTGCAGTTCGGGTCCGGCGGACCCGTGGCGGCGTACGTCATCGGACGCGGTGTTGTCGACGACAGCCGGTACAAGGACCTCGAGTCCGAGGCGGGGCTCATCGTGGCCGGCCACACGCTCTATCTGAGCGATTCCACGCTGGTCAAGGACAAGAACTGGGTGGGGCTGAAGTACGGCGCCAAGCTCAAGGCCGAGCCCGCCTACTTCACCACCGCCCAGACGATCAACGTGTTCGACCCGGCGGTTCTGAAGGTCACGCTGAAGGGCGCGAAGGCCAAGCCCGTCTCCGGCGGGTACTTCTACCAGGGTGACGTGACCTACGCCGAGCTGAGCAAGGTGAACAAGAGTTACTACGTCCTCGACCCGGAGGGCGTGACCCGCAAGGCCAACGCCAAGACCAAGATCGAATGGCGGCTCTGGACCGACGGCGACGGCCTGATCCAGCGCCTGTCGACCAAGACGCTCTCGACCAAGGGCAAGGTGCTCGAACGGGTCGACACCCGCTACTCCGACTGGGGGCGCTGGCAGATCATCGCGCCGCCGGCCGCCGACGAGGTCATCGACTACGCCGACGCCAAGAAGCTGCCGCGCGACCAGCCCGACCCGAACGCCATCGACCTCGGCACGCCCTAGGGGGCGGCTCGCCCAGCCACGCCACGCCCTAGGGCCACAGCCACGCCACGCCCTAGGGCAGCACCTTGCGCAGCCACGACTCCACGCCCGCGATGTGCACCGTGGCCCAGGACCGGGCCACGTCGGACTGACGGGTGGCGATGGCCTCGTAGATCGCGGCGTGCTGCTCCCGGGTCTTGTCCATCGCGCCCGCCTGCGTCAGGCCGCGCCAGATGCGGGCCCGGGTGGTCGGGCCGGACAGGCTCTCGATGAACGAGCAGAGCACGCTGTTGCCCGACCCCACCGCGATCCGCCGGTGGAACTCCAGGTCGTTGGCTACGAGCTGCTCGATCGTGGGGTTGGGGGGCAGCGCCTCCAGGATCGCGCGCAGCTCCTCGATCTCCGGCTCGGTCATCTGCTCGGCGGCCATCGCGGTCGCGGCGGGCTCAAGGATGCGGCGCACCTCGAAGAACTGCAGAACGGTGTCGTCGCGGTGCAGGTCCAGCACGAACGACATGGTGTCGAGCAGCAGCCGCGGCTCCAGGCTGGTGACGTACGTGCCGTCGCCCTGGCGTACGTCGAGCACATTGATCAGGGCGAGGGCGCGTACGGCCTCGCGCAGTGAGTTGCGTGACAGGCCGAGCCGCTCGGCGAGGTCGGACTCCTTCGGCAGCCTGTCGCCGGGGGCCAGCTCGCCGGAGAGGATCATCTGCTTGATCTTGTCGATGGCCGCGTCGGTGACCGCCACGCTCTTCTCCCTAGACATCGGACGTCTAGGATTCTATGGCCTGGAAGCGCACCGGGCCGGTGTCTGACAGGCGGCGGACCGCGCCGCGAGCCTCCAGCGCGCGCAGATGGGCCGCGGCCTCGCCGGCCGCCATGCCGCGCAGCGCGGGCGGCAGATCTGCCCAAGGCCTGTTCCAGGTCATCATGGCGGCGGTCTCCCAAATGGTCGGCGGATCGGCGCGCTCGGACAGTTGGGCGTGCAGCCGTTCGAGCTTCTCCTCGTGATGGTGGCGGATCTCTGCCGTCCGTGCTGCTACATCGGGAAATATCCACTCATGGGCGGGGAGGGCGTCGAGCATGCCGAGCTCACCCACCCGGCCGAGCGACTCCAGGAAATCACCCAAGGGATTGACGTCGGTCCGGTCATAGGGATAGATGCCGACATGTGGGGTGATGTCGGGGAGCACATGGTCACCGGTGAACAGCCGGTCGGCGTCCTCCAGGTGCAGGCAGATGTGTCCGGGGGTGTGTCCGGGGGTGTGCACCGTCCGCAGCTTCCTGCCCGGCAGATCGATCAGATCCCCGTCCCGCAGCCGCCGATCGGGAATCGCCGGCACCTGCCGCCCTCGCGACCCCGCCCCTTCGGCCTTCGCCGCACGCGAGCCGCCACTGGGGCCTTCAGCTTGCGCCGCATGCGGGCTTGCCCCATCGGCTTTCGCCGCACGCGGGCTGTCGCTCGGACCCGCGTTCACCGCCGCGATCTCGTCGGCGCCGGCGCCGGCCAGTTTCAGCATCTCCGCCTGGAAGTCGCTGTGGGCGTCGTCGGACATGCCGTGCATGTACTCGACCAGCGCCGCGTCCGCCTCGTGCATGGCGATCCAGGCGCCCGACTCCTGCCGCACCTGCCCGGCCAGCCCGGCGTGGTCGGGGTGGAAGTGGGTGACGACCACGCCCCTGACCGATGCCACGTCGATCCCGAGGGTGGCCAGCCCGCCGCTGAGCGCCGCCCAGGCGTCCGGGTGATTCCACCCGGCATCCACCAGTACGGGCCCCGCAGGCGATTCCAGGGCGTACACCAGTGTGTAGCCCAGCGGGCTGCCGGGAATCGGCACCGGCACGCTGCACACCCCACCGCCGAGGTCCTGCGGGCGCTGCTCCGTGTACGGCCTGCGCCGTGATCTGCTCATCCAGGGTCCCCCGTCGTGCGTCTTCCGTAGATTGTGGGGGAGAGACACCCGGATCGGATACGAAATATCCGACCTGTCCTTCCCGCAAGCCTGCCGCCCGGCTCAGCCGATGCGCTCGATGATCGTGGCCGTGGCCAGCGCGCCGCCCGCGCACATCGTCACCAGCGCCGTGCCCGAGTCCGACCGTTCCAGCTCGTGCAGTGCCGTGGTGAGCAGGCGCGCGCCGGTGGCGCCGACCGGGTGGCCGAGCGCGATCGCGCCGCCGTTGACGTTGACCCGGTCGAAGTCCGGCTGGTGCACACTCGCCCAGGACAGCACCACCGAGGCGAACGCCTCGTTCACCTCGAACCGGTCGATGTCGCTCATCGACATCCCGGTCGCCGCGAGCACCTTCGCCGTCGCGTCCACCGGCCCGTCCAGGTGGTAGTACGGCTCCGCGCCGACGAGCGCCTGGGCCAGGATCCGCGCCCGGGGGCGCAGCCCGTGCCTGGCGGCGGCCTCCTCGCTCATGACCAGCACGGCGGCGGCGCCGTCGGAGATCTGCGAGGAGGTGCCGGCGGTGTGCAGCGTGCCCTCCCGGACGGGCTTGAGCCCGGCGAGGCTCTCGGCGGTGGTCTCGCGCAGCCCCTGGTCGCGGGTGACCTGCCCCACAGGTACGATCTCGCGCTCGAACCGCCCGTCCGACCAGGCCTTGGCGGCGAGCTGCTGAGACCGGGCGCCGAAGGCGTCGAGCCGCTCGCGGGTGAGCCCGCGCCGCCGCGCGATGCGTTCGGCGGCGGTGAACTGGTCGGGCAGGTCGATGCTCCAGTCGTCCGGCCGCGGCTTGGCCGGGATCACGTTGCTGCCGAGCGGCGCCCGGCTCATCACCTCGACCCCGCAGCCCACGCCCACGTCGATCACCCCGGCCCGGATCAGCGCCGCGGCCAGGTGCACCGCCTGCTGCGAGGACCCGCACTGCGCGTCGACGGTGGTGACCCCCGCCTGGTAGGGCAGGCCGGCGTACAGCCAGGCGTGCCGCCCGATGTGCCCGCCCTGCTCGCCGGCCTGGGTGACA
Organism: Nonomuraea glycinis; assembly: GCF_035920485.1. Classification (GTDB taxonomy): domain Bacteria; phylum Actinomycetota; class Actinomycetes; order Streptosporangiales; family Streptosporangiaceae; genus Nonomuraea; species Nonomuraea glycinis. Next base: position 977,560 of record NZ_CP109166.1, on the reverse strand, counting down.
CAGCCGGCGAACACCTGCTCGACCAGCGCGGGGTCGATCCCCGCCCGGTCGATGAGGCCGTTCAGCGCGGTGGCCAGCACCTGCTGCGGCTTGAGGTCGGCCAGCAGGCCGCCCCGCTTGCCGATGGGGGTGCGGATGGCCTCGACGATCACCGGTGTGCCCACAGTCGCCTCCAGAATGATGCTCTGGTGGTGACTGTAACCCGTTCTACTTTGACGCGGAAGCCCGCTCCAGCGTGCGGGGCAGGCCGAAGAAGTCGAACAGGCTCAGGTCGAAGAACATGGACACGTGGCTGACCAGCGAGCCGGTGAAGGTGAGCACGGGCAGCCCGAACGCCCGATAAGAGTCCCCCTCGCGCAGATACATGCCGAACGCGGGCTGGCCGTTGGCCTGGGTGGGCACCAGCAGCAGATCGCCAGGACCGCGCGCCGGGCAGTTGGTCCTGATGAGCGCGGCGATCGCCTCCGCGCCCTGATACCAGCCCTCGAACGGCGGCATCTCCCAGATCGCGTCCCGGGTGAGCAGCGAGGTGATGGCGCGCACGTCATAGCTCTCGAACGCCTTCATGTAGCGGTCGAGCTGGACCTGCTGCTCCTGGGTCAGCGGCTGCGGCCGGTCGTCGAGACTGGGCGCCACCTGCTGGAGCTGCGCACGGGCCCGCTGCAGGATGCTGTTGACGGCGATGGTGGTGGTGTCGAGCGCCTCGGCGACCTCGGCCGCCCGCCACTTGAGCACGTCCCGCAGGATGAGGACGGCGCGCTGACGCGGCGGCAGGTGCTGCAGGGCCGCGACCAGCGCGAGCCGGATGCTCTCCCGGGCGGTGACGATCGCGGCCGGGTCGTCGCCCCCCGCGCCCACCATCCCGTCGGGCACCGGCTCCAGCCATGGCACCTCACCCCGCTCGACCGGCGGCGCCGTCGGCTCGGCGGCCGGCGCGCCGAGGCCGGTCGGCAACGGCCGGCGGCCCCGGCTGTCGAGCGCGGTGAGGCACTGGGTGGTGGCGATCCGGTAGAGCCAGGTGCGCAGCGAGGAACGGCCCTCGAAACCCTCGTAGCCGCGCCACGCCCGCAGATAGGTCTCCTGCACCAGATCCTCGGCGTCGTGCACCGAGCCGAGCATGCGATAGCAGTGCGCGAGCAGCTCGCGCCGCATCGGATCAGCCAGGCGCAGAAAGTCCTCGCTCGATGGCTTGTCGCTCATACCTCCTGTATAGGCCAAGCCACCGACAGATTGAGCTCCGAACCCACCCCCGCGCCACCGGAACGGCTGGGAGGCGAACCCAGACCCCCGCCGGCCAAGGCTGGGAGGCGAACTCAGGCCCGCCACCGGAACGGCCGGGAGGCGGGTGCGGGTCAGTCGGGGACAGTGAGGACGATCTTGCCGGAGGTACGGTTCGTCTCCCCGAGTTCGTGGGCCTTGGCCGCCTCGGCCAGCGGCACGATCGCGGCGACCTCCGTACGCAGCTTGCCCGCCTCGGCCAGCGCCGCCAGGGCCCGCATCGCCGCGTGGTCGGGCTCGACGAGGATGGCCTCCGCCCGGATGCCCAGCTCGGCCGCCCGAGCCGCCAGCTCCTCGCTCAACCCCAGCAGGGACACGATGGTGCCGCCCTCGCGCAGAGTCCGCAGGGAACGCATCCCATAATCACCGCCGATGGCCTCCAGCACCACGTCGACGTCGCGTACCACCTCGGCGAAGTCCTGCTCCCGGTAGTCGACGAGCTCGTCGGCCCCGAGGCTGCGCAGAAGGTCGTGCTTGCCGGCGCTCGCCGTGCCGATCACGTACGCGCCGCGCGCCTTGGCGATCTGCACCGCGAAGTGCCCGACCCCACCGGCGGCGGCGTGGACCAGCACGCGCTGCCCCGCCTGCAGCCCGGCGACGTCCACGAGCGCCTGCCAGGCGGTGAGGGCGGCGAGCGGGATCGCGGCCGCCTGCGCGTGGTCGAGGCCGGCGGGCTTGCGGACGAAGTGCCTGGACGGCGCGGTGACGTACTCGGCGTAGGCGCCGTGGCCCACCGGGTAGCGGAGCATGCCGAAGACCTCGTCGCCCGGTTTGTACAGCGCCACGCCGAATCCGACGGCCTCGACGACGCCTGAGACGTCGAAGCCCAGGACGAACGGGGGCGGTGTGCCCCACACGCTGCCACTGGCCCGGCTCTTCCAGTCGGTGGGGTTCACGCCCGCCGCCTTCACCCGGACGAGCACCTCGGTCGGTCCGGGGACCGGCTTGTCCACTTCCACCATCTTCAGCACTTCGGGACCGCCCGCGGTGTCCTGGCTGATCGCACGCATCTTCATGAGAACAAGCTTGCTGGACGCGGCGGCGCTGGGCGAGTGACCCGAAGGCCAATATGTGCAAAAATCGGGCCATGCATCGTGTGGCCGTCCTCGCACTCGACGGCGTGATCCCGTTCGAGCTCAGCATCCCGTCCCGCATCTTCGGCGGTGCGTACACCCCTGACGGCCGGCCGCGCTACGAGGTGGTCACCTGCTCGCTCGACGGCCGCCCGGTCGCCACGGCCGCCGACTACTCGGTGCTGGTCGAGCACGACACGGCCGTGCTCGCCACCGCCGACACCGTGGTCATTCCCGCCGTGGAGGACTTCTCCGACATCACCGGCCCGGAGGAGCTGCCCGCGGGCCTGCTCACGGCCCTGACCTCGGTACGCCCGGGTACGCGGGTCGTGTCGATCTGCGTCGCCAGTTTCGTGCTGGCGGCGGCGGGCCTGCTGGACGGCCGGCCCGCGACGACCCACTGGAAGCACGCCGAGAGCCTGGCCCGCCTGTACCCCCAGGTGCGGGTGGACCCCGGCGTGCTGTTCGTGGACGACGGCGACGTGCTCACCTCGGCGGGCGCCTCCGCGGGGGTGGACCTCTGCCTGCACCTGCTGCGCCGTGACCACGGCAGCGAGGTCGCCAACCAGGTCGCGCGCCTGTGCCTGGTGGCGCCGTGGCGGGACGGCGGCCAGGCGCAGTACGTCGAGCACCCCATGCCCGAGCCGTCCGCCTCCGGAACGGCCCCCACCAGGGCGTGGGCCCTGGAGCGGCTGGGCGAGCCGCTCCAGCTGGAGGACCTGGCACGGCACGCCGGCATGAGCAGGCGTACGTTCACCAGGCACTTTCGCGCGGAGGCCGGCACCAGCCCCGGCCAGTGGCTCACCCTGCAGCGGATCGAGCTGGCCAGGCGGCTGCTGGAGAGCAGCGACCTGTCGGTGGACGCCATCGCCGAGCGCGCCGGGCTCGGCACCGCGGCCTCGCTGCGGCAGCATCTGCACGCGGCGGTCGGCGTGTCACCCCACGCCTACCGCCGCACCTTCAGGCTGTCCGCGCCTGTCTAGATCGTGCCTGTCCAGATCTCCCCGCGCCTGTCCAGATCTCTCTACGGCTGTCTAGATGTCGCTCAGCAGCCGGTCGGAGGCTATCTCGATGCGGCGCTGGATCTGCTCGTAGGTGCGGCGCCCGCGCAGCATCTCCAGCAGCTCCTGCACCCAGATGCTCGACAGGGAGCCGGCGAGCGCGATCTGCTCCTCGCTGGCCTGGTCGCGGCTGATGCCGCCGGCCGAGACGCGGAGCAGCAGGCCGGTCATCCGGTCGCCGAACGGGGTCTCGACCTCGGCCAGGATCAGCGAGCGGATCAGCGCGTCGGCCAGCTCCGGCTCGCGCATCAGGCCGCGGGTGGCCCGCATCAGGACGTCGACCGCGCGCCCGGCGGGGGTGGAGGCGCTCGGCGGCCTGCGCTCGATGCTGCTCTCCAGCAGGTCGATCTCCTCGCCGACGACCGCCACGACCAGGTCCATCTTGGACGGGAAGTAGCGATAGAGGGTGCCGAGCGCCACGCCGGCCCGCTCGGCGACCGTGCGCATCTGCATCGCCTCGACGCCGCCTCGTGAGGCGAGCGCGGCGGCCGCCTGGACGATGCGCTTGCGGCGCTGGTGCTGGCTGCGCGTCCGGACGCTCTGCCCGCTGCTGGGCTCCTGCTCCATGGCCCCCTCGGTGTCACTGGGGGGCGTGGCGATGGCCGGCTGCGGGGTACGCATGAGAACACGTTACTTGATTTATCGGCGCCCGGGCTTGTTACTCACGGGTCACAAACAGCGCCTATAGATGCATGTCTCCCGCGCTACACGCATATATCCAGACTTGTCGTAACGGGTGGCCTCTGGACAGATATTAGAATCTGTTCTAGTTTGCGGTTCGACCGAGCGCTTGGTGGAGGCACCATGACCGCGGACACCCTCGCCGCCCTCCTGGCGGCCCGAGCGGAGGACGATCGTCCCGGCCTCCTGTTCGAGGACCGGCGATGGTCGTGGCGCGCTTACGTGCGCGCCTGTCGCCGGGCGGGCGCCTGGCTGGACCGGCGCGCCCGCCCCGGCCGGGCTCGTCCCGTCCACGCGGGCGTGCTCTGCGACAACGTGCCCGAGCTGCTCTTCCTGCTGGGCGGGGCGGCGCTGACGGGGCACGTCGTGGTCGCGCTGAACCGCACCCGGTCGGTGGCCGAGCTGTCCCGCGACGCCCGCGCGACCGACGTGGACGTCCTGCTGTGGGACGAGCCCTACGAGACCCTGGCCCGCGAGGTCGCCCGCGAGACGGGCGTGGAGCCCGTCCCCGTCTCGACCCTGTCCCAGCCCCCGACCGAGCCGAACGGGCCCGCCCGGCGCGACCCCGATGCGGACGAGCCCGGTCTGGAGGGGCCCGGTCCGGAGGGGCCCGGTCCGGAGGGGCCCGGTTCGGATGGGCCCGGTCTGGATGGGCCCGGTCTGGAGGGGCGTGTAACGGGTTGGCCTCAGCCGGGGGATCTGGTGATGTTGATTTTCACGTCCGGCACCTCTGGGCGCCCGCGTGCCGTTCGTGTCACGCAGCGCAAGGTCGCGCTGCCGGGGGTGTCCCTGGCCGCGCTTCTCAGGCCGGACGACGTCGTCTACTGCTCGATGCCGCTCTTCCACTCGGGCGCGATCATGGCGGCCTACGCCCCGGCGGTGGTCTCGGGGGCCGCGCTGGCGTTGCGCCGGACGTTCTCGGCCTCCGGCACACTGCCCGACATCAGACGGTACGGGTGCACGTACCTGCACTATGTGGGCAAGGCGCTGTCCTACGTGCTGGCCACCCCGGAGCTGCCCGACGACGCCGCCAACCCGTTGAGGATCGCTTTCGGCAATGAGGGGAGTGCGACGGCGACCCGGCGGTTCGGGCAGCGCTTCGGTTGCGGGGTGATCGACGCGTTCGGGTCGACGGAGACGGCGATCTCGGTCTCTCCCGACCCGTCGGGCCCTCCCGGCAGCCTCGGCAGGCTCCCCGAGGGCGTCGAGGTGCGCGACCCGTACACCGGCGCGCGGTGTGCCACGGCGGTGCTGGAGGAGGGGCGGCTGCGCAACCCGGACGAGGCGATCGGCGAGTTGGTCAACGTGGCGGGGCTGGGCCTGTTCGAGGGCTACTACAACGACCCCGAGGCCGACGCCGAGCGCGTCCGCGACGGCGCGTTCTGGTCCGGCGACCTGGCCTACCTCGACGGCGACGGCTACGTGTTCTTCGCCGGGCGCGGCACCGAACGGCTCCGGGTGGACGGGGAGAACCTGGCCGTCGCCCCGATCGAGGCGGCGATACGGGAGTTCCCTGGCGTGGTCGAGGCGGCGGTCTACCCGGTCCCGGACGCCCAGGCCGGCGACCAGGTGATGGCGGCCCTGGTGATGGGCACCTCCGAAGAGACGTCCGATCTCGCGCTGTCAGGTCCGGCAGTGTCCCGTCCGGCGGTGCCCGATCTCGCGCTGTCCGGTCCGGCGGCGTCCGATCTGGCGGCGTCCGGTCCTGTGGGGTTCGACCCGAAGGCGTTCGCCGATTTTCTGGCGTCGCGGCGGGATTTGGGGGCGAAGGCGCTGCCCCGCTATGTACGGCTGTGCCGCGCGCTGCCCCAGACGCCCTCGAACAAGGTCATCAAGCGGCTCCTGGCCAAGGACGCCTGGCGGACCGCCGACCCCGTCTGGTGGTGGCCGGAAGCCCGCGCTGAGCCGCGATTACTCGGCAGGGAGGACATCGCGGCGATCGAGGGCGAGTTCATCCGGCATGGCCGGCATCACCTACTGGAGGGCTGGTGACTCCTCCGCTCCCTCAAGGGAACGGCTTCTCGCTAAGCCGCTTGCGCGGCCTGGCGAAGGGCAAGCCCTGCCCGCAAGATGTTGATCGCCGCGTTCACGTCGGCGTGCGCGGCATGCCCGCACGCCGTACAGGCGAACGCGGCCTGGGTGACGCGGTTGTCCTTCGCACAGTGCCCGCAGCGGGCACACGTGCGGGAGGTGCCGGCGGGGTTCACCGCGATCAGCTCTCGACCGGCGCTTTCAGCCTTGTCCGCGAGGATCGTCAGGAACACCCCCCAACCCGCGTCCAGGATGCTCCGGTTCAAGCCGGACTTCTGCGCGACATTGCGGCCGGGCCGCTCGACCGTGCCGGAAGCCGAGCGGGTCATGTTAGTGATCCGCAGGTCCTCGTGCGCGATCACGTCGTAGGCGCGGACCAGGGCGAGCGCGGCCTTGTGCGCGCCGTCCAGGCGCTGCCTGCGCACCTTGGCGTGCAGCGCGGCGACACGGGCCACCGCCTTGCGCCGCCGCTTCGAGCCCCGCTTCTTACGGGCCAGGTCACGCTGCCCCGCCGCGAGCCGACCGGCCGTGGCCGCGAGGTGACGCCGATTGGCCACCTGACCGCCGTCGGAGGTGGTGACGAGCGAGGCGACACCCAGGTCGATCCCTACGCTCGCGCCCGTGGCGGGCAGCGGTTCAGCAGGCACCTCATCGCACGACAGCACCACGAACCAGCGGGAGCCTTCCCGTTTGACACTGATCGTCTTTACCCAGCCCCTGACCGGCCGGTGCTGGTGGACCCGCACATGCCCGACGCCCAGGAGTCGCACGTAGGTCGCGGTGGGGTGCTCGGGCTGGGAGTCCCACCGGCAGCCGTCGCCGTCCTTCGGCCACTCGACGCTGTCAAACCGGCCCCGGCCCTTGAACCGGGGGAAACCCGGCGTACGCCCTTCGCGGACCCGCTTGAAGAACGCACCGAACGCTTTGTCCAGACGCCGCAGGGTGGCCTGCTGGGAGGAGAACGACCACCGGCCCTGCCCACCCGGGTCATCGCCCCGGATGTGCTTCAACTCGGGCGACTGGTCGCCGTACCGGATGCTCACGCCCGCCTTGGCGTAGGCGATGCGGCGGTGCTCCAGAGCGGCGTTGTACAGCTGCCGGTGATCCTCCAGACACGCCGCCAGCGCGATCTCCTGATGCCGGGTGGGGCGCAGCAGAAACGTGAACGACCTGCGCACACCCCACCTCCCCTCACGTTCGGTAACGACACCACCACGATATCGGCTGGCGCCGACAAAACCCGGAAGGACATCCGTGATGCGCGGACCTGACAGCTCAGGGCACGCTCGGGCCTTGACGGCCCTCCCGCTGCCGATTCCCCCGTCGCCTCAAGGCGACGGTCCCCTCGGGAGGCTTTGATGGATTTCAAGCTTGACGAGACCCAGGAGGAGCTGCGAGCCCTGGCCGCGGACGTACTGGCGAACGAGGCCGGTCACGAGCGGCTGGAGGCGCACGAGAAGAGCGGCAGGCCGTACGACGAGAGGTTGTGGAAGGCACTGCGCGAGGCCGGCCTGACGGCCGTCTGCGCGGCCGAGCACGCCGGCGGGGCCGGGCTTGGGCCTGTCGAGCTGGCCGTGGTGCTGCGGGAGGCGGGGGCGAGGGCCGCGCCCGGCCCACTGGCGGCGACCTTGGTGAGCACGCTGGCCGTCAGCAGGCACGGCTCCCGCGAGCAGCGGCTGAGGGTGTCCGGGACGAACGTGTCCACCGTGGCGATCAAGGAACCGGGCCGGCCGCTCGCCGCCCCGCCCACCACCACAGCCGAGCCAGGACCGGGCGGATCGGCTGCGGGGACGTCCGAGCCAGGGGAGGGTGGTTGGTCGATCAGTGGTCGCAAGGCCGGGGTGGCGCATGCCGAAGGGGACGTGCTGGTGACGGCCGATCAGGGTCTGTTCCTGGTGCACGGGCCACCGGCGACGCCCGAGTTCGCCTCCACGGGGGAGCCCACGGCCACGATCACGCTGGACCGTACCCCGGCCGAGTGGGTCGCGGGACCCGAGGCGGTCGAGGACGTGCGGCGGCTGTACACGGCGGCCGCCGTCGCGCAGGCGTCCGGCGTGCTGGCGGGGGCGCTGCGGCTCACCACCGAGTACATCAGGACCAGGAAGCAGTTCGGCCGGGCGCTGGCCGAGTTCCAGGCGGTCACCATGCAGATCGCCGACGTCTACATCGCCGGGCGCGCGCTGGACGTGGCCATGTGGTCGGGCGCCTGGCGGCTGGCCGCCGGCCTGCCCGCCGAGGAGGACCTGGCCATCGCGGCGTTCCACGCGAGCGAGGCGGTCAAGGCGCTCTACACCTGCCAGCACCTGCACGGCGGCCTCGGGCTGGACGTGACCTACCCGCTGCACCGCTACTTCGCGCACGCCAAGCACCTGGCCCACCGGCTGGGGGGCGGCGACGCCCAGCTCGACCTGATCGGAGCGCTCGCCTGATGCTCATCGACCTGACCCCTGACCAGCGCAGGCTCCGCGACGAGCTGCGCGAGTACTTCGCCGCCTGCCTCACCGCCGAGGACCGTAGGAAGATCGCCGAGGACCCGTTCGGCGAGGCGTACATGGCACACTGCCGCCGGCTCGGCAGTGACGGCAAGCTGGGCCTCGGCTGGCCCAAGGAGTACGGCGGCGGCGGCCACGGTCCTCTTGAGCAGCAGATCTTCGCCAACGAGATCGCCCGCGCCGGCGTGCCGTACCCGATCATCACCGTGCAGACCGTCGGTCCCACCCTCATGCAGTACGGCACCAGCGCGCAGAAGGACCGGTTCCTGCCGAGCATCCTGGCGGGCGAGTGCCACTTCGCGATCGGCTACAGCGAGCCCGAGGCGGGCACCGACCTGGCCTCGCTGCGGACCACGGCGGTGCTCGACGGCGACCACTACGTCGTCAACGGGCAGAAGATCTTCACCAGCGGCGCCCACTACGCCCAGTACATCTGGCTGGCCACCCGCACCAACCCCGGGGCGAAGAAGCACAAGGGCATCACCATGATGATCGCCTCGACCGACGATCCCGGCTACTCGTGGACCCCGATCGTCACCATGGACGGCCGCCACCACACGAACTCCACCTACTACAGCGACGTGCGCGTGCCGGTGGACATGGTGGTGGGCGAGGTGGACAAGGGCTGGGACCTGATCGTCAACCAGCTCAACTACGAGCGCGTCACCCTGGGCCCGGCCGGCAACCTCGGTCAGGCGTACGACCGCTTCCACGCCTGGGCCCGCCGCACGGGGCTGGTGGACGAGCCGGACGTACGGCGGGCGCTCGGCGCGGTCCGGACCTGGTTCCGCACCAACGAGCTGCTCAACTGGCAGGTCGCGGCCAACATGGACCTCGGCTGGCTGGGCGCGCCCGACGCGTCGGCCACCAAGATCTACGGCTCGGAGCGGATGCAGGAGACCGGCCGGCTGATCGGCGACATCCTGGCCAGGTACGGCGACCCCGCCGACCCGGAGACGGCCGAGCTGATCAAGCAGACGGACCACGGGGCCAAGGGCGCGGTCGTCCTCACCTTCGGCGGCGGCGTCAACGAGGTGCAGCGGGAGCTGATCGCCATGCTGGGCCTGAACCTGCCGAGGCCGCCCCGATGAGCCCCGACACCGACAGCCCCGGCACCGACAGAGCCGACCCCGGCAAGCCCGACACCAGCACCGACAGGGACCTGCACGAGCTGGCCGTCAAGCAGGCCGCGCTCGGGCAGGTGCGCGGCGCCGCCGCGGTGGACCCGGTCAACGTCCCCATGATCAGGCACTGGCTCGACGCGATGGGCGACACCAACCCGGTCTACCTCGACCAGGGGATCGCCCCTCCGGCGATGGCGCAGGTGTGGACCATGCAGGGGGTGCGCCGGGCCGCCGGGCAGCACTCGCCGGTGGACGACGTCATGTCCGCGCTGGACGCCGCCGGCTTCACCGGCGTGGTGGCGACCAACTGCGAGCAGGTCTACCACCGTTACGCGAGGCTGGGCGAGCGCCTGACCTCGGCGATCCGCTTCAACGACCTGGCCGGGCCGAAACGGACGGCGCTCGGCGAAGGGTACTTCGCCACCTGGACCATCACCTGGCACGCCGAGTCCGGGGAGGCGGTGGCGGAGATGATGTTCCGGGTGCTCAAGTTCCGCCCGCCGCCGCGGGCCGTGCCGCGCGAGCCGTACCCGCTCAGACCGGCCGTGAACAGGGACACCGCGTTCTTCTGGGACGGTGTCCGGCAGGGCGAGCTGCGCGTGCAGAGCTGTGCCGACTGCGGCGAGTTGCGCCATCCGCCGGGCCCGATCTGCCCCCACTGCCGCTCCGCCAACCGCGCGTACCGGATCGCGGGGGGCGAGGGCACGGTCTACAGCTACGTGGTGCATCACCACCCCCCGGTGCCGGGGCTGGAGCCGCCGTTCGTCGTGGCGGTGGTGGCCCTGCCGGAAGGCGTGCGGATCGTGGGCGGCATCGCGGACTGCCCGCCCGAGGCCGTGGGTATCGGTATGGCAGTGGCAGTGACGTACCGACAGATGGACGACGAGCTGGTTCTGCCCATGTGGGCACCACGGGAGCCGTGATGCGGACGTTGAGGGAAGATCAGGTCGAGCTCGGTGCGGTGCTGCCCGAGCTGTCGATCGAGCTCACGCCCACGGTGGTCGTCTCCACCGCGCTGGCCACGATGGACTTCACCCCCGTGCACCACGACGTCGAAGGCGCCCGCGCGCAGGGCTCCACGGACATCTTTCTCAACATCCTGACCACGATGGGACTGGTCGAGCGGTACGTCACCGACTGGACGGGCCCGGCGGCCGTGATCCGGCGGATCAACGTCAAGCTGGGCGTCCCCGCCTACTCCGGCGACCGGCTGCTCTTCACCGGCACGGTCACCTCGATCGCGTCCGGCGAGATCACGGTGGAGGTCCGCGGCAAGGTCAGCCTCGGCGACCACGCCACCGGGACCGTCGCCCTCGTCCTTCCCGCCCGCCGGTAACGGCCGCGCCATCACCAAGGAGCGAACGTGTTGAGAGCCCGCGCGGCCATCGCCGGCATCGGCGCCACGGATTTCAGCAAGGACTCGGGCCGGTCGGAGCTGCGGCTGGCGGCCGAGGCGGTGTTCGCCGCCCTGGACGACGCCGGGCTGGCGCCGTCCGAGGTCGACGGCATGGTCACCTACACCCAGGACGCCAACCAGGAGATCGCGGTCGCCAGGGAGGTGGGCATCGGCGAGCTGAGCTTCTTCTCCCGCGTGGAGTACGGCGGCGGCGCGGCCTGCGGCACCGTGGCGCACGCGGCGATGGCCGTGGCGACCGGGACGGCGGACACGGTCGTGTGCTACCGGGCCTTCAACGAGCGCTCGGGGCGGCGCTTCGGCCAGCCCGACGCCCGGCTCGGCGGGCAGCCGTCGTCGCAGGGGCTGGAGATGAGCTGGCATGTGCCGTACGGGCTGATGACGCCCGCCGCCTGGGTGGCCATGTTCGCCCAGCGGTACATGCACGTCTACGGCGCCACCTCCGAGGACTTCGGGCGGGTGGCCGTGGCGATGCGCAGGCACGCGGCGACCAACCCGGCCGCCTGGTTCCACGGCCGGCCGATCACGCTGGCCGAGCACCAGGCGTCCAGGTGGATCGCGGAGCCGCTGCGGCTGCTCGACTGCTGCCAGGAGAGCGACGGCGCGGTGGCGCTGGTGGTGACGTCCGCCGAGCGGGCGCGGGACCTGCGCCGGTCCGCCGCGGTGATCACGGCGGCGGCCCAGGGAGCCGGCGCCGGCCAGATGATGATGACCAGTTACTACCGCGACGACATGGCCGGCCTGCCGGAGATGTCAGTGGTCGGCAGGCGGTTATGGGAGATGTCCGGGCTGACGCCCGCGGACATCCAGACCGCCATCCTGTACGACCACTTCACCCCGTTCGTGCTGACCCAGCTGGAGGAGCTCGGGTTCTGCGGCAGGGGAGAGGCCGCCGGCTATCTCCAGGACGGCGGCATCGAGCTCGACGGCCGGCTGCCCGTCAACCCGCACGGCGGCCAGCTCGGCGAGGCCTACATCCATGGGATGAACGGCATCGCCGAGGCGGTCCGCCAGATCCGCGGCACGTCCGTCAACCAGGTGGGCGGGGTCGCCAACGTGCTGGTGACGGCCGGCACGGGGGTGCCGACCAGCGGTCTGATCCTCTCGGCGCCCTGAGCGTCAGGGGCTGAGGATCGTCGGCACCGAGAAGAACACGATCATCGCGATCACCACGCAGATGACGAAGCCGATCAGCTCCCAGGCCCAGTCGAGGTGGCGCGGGCGCTGCGACTTCTTGCTGGGGCGCCGCTTGGGCGGGCCCTGGAGCGGCCGCGCCTTGCGGACCACGGGCTTGCGGGTGTCGTACGAATCGAGTCCGGGCCGGCCGCCGGGCTTCTTGCCGGGCGCCGTCTTCTGGGACCCGGCCGGCTTGCGGGCCTCGCGCTGCTGCCAGAACTCGCTCTTGGTGGTGTCGCGCTCGCTCGCGACGGCCTTGGGCCGCCGGGTATCGGGCTCGGGCCGCCGGGTATCGGGCTCGGATCGCCGGGTCTCGGACTCGGATCGCCGGGCCTTGGGCGCGGCGACCGGCCGGGCGGCGGCGGGCTCGGCCGACGGCATCCGGTAGACCGGCTCGCGGTCCTTCGCCGGTGACCGGGGCGTGAACAGCGGGCCCACGTCGCTGGGCAGGATGAAGTCGCCCGTCGCGGGTGGCACGTTCATGGGCAGGATCACGTCGCCGGTCGCGGGCGCCGCCTGCGGCCTGGGCGGCGGCCGGTCGTCGAGCACGTCCGCGGGCATCGGGGTGCGCATGATGAGCGACCGCTCGTCCGGCGCCTTCGGCGGCGGACCGCCGGGCGTCTTGCGGCGCGGCTCGAACGCGGCGAAGGGCGTCTGCGTCTCGCCGAACGGGACCGGCGACGGGAACGGCGCCGGGCCTTCGGCGCTGGGGCGGCGCAGTTTCGGCATCGGCGCCGTGGTGGCGTCGTGCTCGGGGGTGCGGGTCGGCGACGGGGGCGTCAGCAGCTCGGCGGGGAAGAGCCTGGTGGTGCTCGCCGGGTCGGCCTCGTCCAGCGGCAGCGGCCAGTTGGGCGGCACCGGCCAGCGCGGCTTGACGAACAGCGGCGCCGGTGTCGCCGAGAGCGATCCGGCGAAGTGGATGCGCAGGGTGCCCGGCGGGGACGGCCACGGCAGGCGGCCGAGCACGTCGCGCAGCGGGGCGACCGCCAGCGCGGCGTAGATGTCGGCGATCGGCTTGGGCACGCGCTTCTCCGCAATGGCCAGCGCCTGTGCGAGGGACTGCTTGAACCGGCCCGCGGCGTTGACCGCGAGCTCTTCGGCGGTGTCGGGCGCCACGTCGAGCACCCAGGCCAGCTCGTCCCGGTTGAGCCCGCAGACCTGCGTCAGCAGGAGCACCTCGCGCTGCTGCAGGCGCAGCTCGCTCAGTGCCCGCTCGACCAGGGCGGAGGCGGGGTCGACGATCGGGTCCACCACGGGCGGCGAGTAGACGACGTCCCGCCGGAGGATCTCGCGCCGGGCGAACGCGTAAAGGGCGGCGCGCTGGGGTGCCGGTTGGCCGGCCGCCACGGGCACGCCGCCGAGGACGGCCACCAGGACGTCGCCTGCGGAGCCCAGGTCGCCGAGCTGGTCGGCGCAGTACGCGAACAGCCCGGCCGCGTGACGGTCGTAGAGATCTGCGACCAGCTCGGGGCGTGAGCGCTGCTCGGTGAGCGAGTGAGTCACGTGACCGGTCCCTCTTAGTGAAGAAGCTGACGCTTTGGGGGGCGTCGGGGGTTTATAGGAGCAATCATGCCAATGAACCTTGGTCCGGCGCACTACCAGATCGATATTTGCTAAGGAATACCTGGTCAGTGAAGCGTTTAAGCAAGGCCCGATAGGACAGACCGGGCTGGATCGCCGTAGTGTTGCCTTCACTAGATCATGCGGCGGTCGTGGCAGGGGGGCCGCGGCCCTGCCCTGAAGCGGAAGGTCGCGCGTGATCACGTTCGACGCTGTCACCAAACGCTATCCAGACGGGACCACTGCCGTGGACCGTCTCAGCCTGGAGGCTCCCACAGGCGAGATCACCGTGTTCGTCGGCCCCTCGGGCTGCGGAAAGACGACATCGCTCCGGATGATCAACCGGATGATCGACGCCACGGAGGGCAAGATCCTGCTCGACGGCGAGCCGGTGCAGGGCATCGACCCGCCCACCCTGCGCCGGGGCATCGGCTACGTCATCCAGCAGGCCGGCCTCTTCCCGCACCGCAAGATCGTGGACAACGTGGCCACCGTCCCGTTCCTGCTCGGCTGGAGCCGTAAGAAGGCCCGCGACCGGGCCATGGAGCTGCTGGAGCGCGTCGGCCTCGACCTGAGCCTGGCCGAGCGCTACCCGTTCCAGCTCTCCGGCGGCCAGCAGCAGCGCGTGGGCGTGGCCAGGGCGCTGGCCGCGGACCCGCCCGTGCTGCTCATGGACGAGCCGTTCAGCGCGGTGGACCCCGTCGTCCGCACCAGCCTGCAGGACGAGCTGCTCAGACTCCAGGCGGAGCTGAACAAGACCATCATCTTCGTCACCCACGACATCGACGAGGCCATCAAGCTCGGCGACCGGGTCGCGGTGCTGCGCGTCGGCGGTCAGCTCGCGCAGCTCGCGGACCCGAAGACGCTGCTGTCGGAGCCGGCCGACGACTTCGTCCGGGAGTTCCTCGGCCGCGACAGGGGCATCCGCCGCCTGCAGTTCGTGCCCACCGCCGGCCTGCCGCTGCGCACGGACCTGACCGTCCCCGAGGGGCACGACGGCCCCGCGGACGAGCCGTGGCTGCTCGCCGTCACCCCGGACGACCGGCCGGTGGGCTGGATCTCCAAGGACCGGCCCGGCGAGCTGGAGCAGTTCGGCACGTTCCTGTACGGCCAGGACCCGCTGCGCTCGGCCCTCGACGCGGCGCTGCTGTCGCCGTCGGGCCACGCGGTGGCCGTGGACGAGACGGGCCGGGTGGCCGGCGTGCTCACCAGGAAGGCGCTGGACCAGGCGATGGTGGAGGCCGCCGATGGGTGACGGCCCGCCCACACTCTGGGAGTGGTTCGCCCGCAACTGGCAGACCGGGAGGGTGGGCAGCATCAGCGACCTGCTGGGCGACCACCTGCTGATGTCGCTGGTGCCCATCGTGGCCGGGCTGGTCCTGGCGCTGCCGCTGGGGCTGGCCAGCGTGCGCTGGCGATGGCTCTACCAGCCGACGTCCGGGGTGTTCAACGTGATCTACGCGCTGCCCTCGCTGCCGGTGTTCATGCTGCTGATCTCGGTCACCGGGCTCTCCCCGGTCACCGTGATCATCCCGCTGACCTTCTACGCCATGGCCGTGCTCATCCCGGCCGTGGTCGACGGGCTCGGCTCGGTGCCCGACCACGTCCGCCAGTCGGCGGTGGCGATGGGCTTCACGCCGCTGCGCCGCCTGGTCCAGGTGGAGCTGCCGATCGCCGCGCCCGTGGTGCTCGGCGGGCTGCGCGTGGTGGCCGTCTCCAGCATCAGCCTGGTGAGCGTGGGCGCGCTGATCGGCCAGGGCGGCCTCGGCATGCTCTTCACCAGGGCCTACCAGAACCCGTTCCTGCCACCGGTCATCGTCGGGATCGTGCTGATCGTCCTGCTGGCGCTGGTCGTCGACGGGCTGCTGGTCCTGTGCCAGCGACTGCTCACACCGTGGGTACGGGCGAGGGGGACGTCGTGACCTGGCTGACCGACTTCTTCGGCGACCCCGCCAGATGGTCCGGGCCCGACGGGATTCCCGTACGGATGCTGGAGCACCTGCAGTTCTCCGTCCTGGCGCTCGTGCTGGCCATGCTGATCGCGATCCCGCTCGGGCTGCTGATCGGCCACACCGGCCGCGGCGGCGTGGTCGTGGTCGTCTCGGCCAACCTGGCCAGGGCGCTGCCCACGCTCGGCATCCTGGTGCTGTTCGTGCTGCTGCTCGGCACCGCGTCGATCTGGCCGGTGATCATCCCGCTGGTGCTGCTGGCCGTGCCGCCGATCCTGGTCAACACCTTCGAGGGCATCAGGGGCGTGGACCCCGAGTTGCGGGACGCGGCGTACGGGATGGGGTTGCGCGGCGGGCAGGTGCTCGGGCGGGTGCTGGTGCCCGTGGCGCTGCCGCTGATCCTGCTCGGGCTCAGGCTCTCGGCCATCCAGGTGGTCGCGACCACGACCGTCGCCGCCTACACGGGGCTGGGTGGCCTGGGGCGATTCATGATCGATGGATTCGCGACCCAGGATTACTCCAGCGTTGTCGGTGGTTCAGTGTTGATTGTGCTGTTCGCACTCGTGGTGCAGCTCGCCTTCATGCTCACGCAGAGGGTGACCGTCTCCCCGGGAGTGAGTCAGCGACTGAAGATTCGTTGATGTGTCGTACCGAAGGAGTTTTGCAGTGAGACGTATGTACACCGCGGCGGCCATGCTGTTGTCCGCGACACTCGCCTTGACCGCCTGCGGCGGCGGGGGCGGCGGCAACCCGCTGGAGACCACGAGCGCGGCGCCCACGGGCTCGGCCTCCGCAGCCGGCGGCCCGGTCGTGATCGGGTCGTTCGACTTCGACGAGAGCGTCCTGCTCGGCTCCATCTACGCCCAGGCGCTGGAGGCCAAGGGCGTGCAGGTGGAGGAGAAGCCGCGGATCGGCAGCCGCGAGGTCGTCTACGACCAGGTCAAGAGCGGCGGGCTGACCCTCGTGCCCGAGTACAACGGCAACCTGCTCGCCTTCGTCGACCAGGCCACCACCGCGGCGACCACCGAGGAGATCAACGCGGCGCTGAAGGAGAAGCTGCCGGCCGAACTGGAGGTGCTCGACTCGGCTGCCGCCGAGGACAAGGACACCCTGTCGATCAGCAAGGACACCCAGACCAAGCAGTCGCTCACCACCATGGAAGACCTGGCCAAGGTGTCCAAGGACATGATCGTGGGCGGTCCGCCGGAGTTCAAGAAGCGCTGGGAGGCGCGCTTCAAGGACGTCTACGGCATCGAGTTCAAGCAGTGGAAGCCCACCGGTCCCACCACGGCCGACGCCATCAAGGACGGCTCGATCCAGGTCGGCAACGTCTTCTCCACCGACCCGAAGATCACCGCCAACGGCCTGGTGCCGCTTGAGGACACCAAGAACATCTTCCCCGCCCAGAACGTGACCCCGCTGCTCAACAAGGCCGGGGCCACCGACACCGTCAGGACCACGCTCAACGGCGTCTCCGCCAAGCTGACGACCGAGGGCCTGCTGGAGATGATGCAGAAGATCTCCGTCAACAAGGACGAGCCCGCGACGGTGGCCAAGGAATGGCTGACCACCAACGGCCTCGGCTGACCCGCACCGTGTCCAGGAGGCCCGCGCCGTGAGCGAGTTCACCGACGCCATGGCACAGCTCGCGGGAGGCGTGGCGGTCATCACCGTCCGCGACGGCCGCGACGACCTGGGCGTCACGGTCTCGGCGCTGGTGTCCGTCTCGCTGGAGCCGCCGCTCGTCCTGGTCAGCCTGGCCAGCGGCGGCTACCTCAACGAGGTCCTGCTCCGGCAGGACCGCTGGGCCTGCTCCCTGCTGTCCGCCGGGCAGGCGGCCATGGCCAGCAGGTTCGCCGCCGCCGGCCGCCCTGGCGCCCGCCACCTGGTGGCGGGCGCCCCGCACCACCGCGGCGCGCACTCGGACGCACTGGTGGTGGAGGGCGGCGTCGCCGCCCTGGAGGCGGAGACCACCCAGGTGGTCCCGGCCGGCGACCACACCCTCTTCATCGCCACCGTCCTCGCCGTCCCCTACGTGACCCCCACCCTCCAGCCCTTGGTACGCCTACGCGGCCGCTATCGCCCGATGGGCGTCTGATCCCGGACCTGAGCAGCGCGACGTCGCTCAGGTCCGGCGAAGTGACGCGGTATGTGATGGCTCAATAGCATGCTGTCATGGACAAGATGTGGCAGGCGTTCCCCGAGATCAATCAGGAGGACCTGGAGAACCGCACGAGCCAGATCCTGGACGCCGTCGAGCGAGGTGAGTCCTTCACTCTGACGCGCCACGGTCGTCCGATCGCGACCATCACTCCCTTAGCCGCCGCCGAGCGGTCGGGCCGTTGACACACGCCGTTGAGCCTCTGAGCGGATCGCCGCTCACGCATCTTGAAGGCGGCAAGCCGGATGACGTACCGGTCAGCGGATGGTGTACCAGGCGGGGAGGGCGAGGGGGCCCGCGGCGGGGAGGCCGAGTTCGGCGGAGAGGCGGGCCAGGGGGCCCCAGGCGTCGAGTCTGACGCGGGTGAGTGCGGCGGCGCGGTCGTCGCTGGAGTCCGCTCCGCGCAGGCGTTCCAGCGGGTTGATACGGGGGAAGGTGCGCACCGGGGCGTCGTCGGACAGGCGGGCGCGCTTCCTGGCCAGGGCGATGGCGTCCTCCAGGCCGCCCAGCTCGTCCACGAGCCCGCGGGCGTGGGCGTCGGCGCCGGTCCAGACGCGGCCCCGGGCCAGCTCGTGGGCACGGTCGCGGGAGAGGTCGCGGCCTTGGGCCACCTTGCCGACGAAGTCGTCGTAGATGCGGTCCAGCCAGGCGTTCACCCGCTCCCACTGCTCCGGCGAGAAGGCGCGCGAGGTGGAGAACATGCCGGCGTTGGCGCCCTCGGCGACCAGCTCCGTGTTGACGCCGATCCGCTCCAGGAGCTGCGCGAGCACCGGCTTGCCGCCGAAGACGCCGATCGAGCCGGTCAGCGTGCCGGGCTGGGCGAAGATCACGTCGGCGGCCATGGCGACGAAGTAACCGCCGGAGGCCGCCAGGTCGCCCATGGAGACGATGACCGGCTTCACCTTGCGGGTGAGCACGACCTCCCGCCAGACGGTGTCGGAGGCGACGTACGAGCCGCCGGGGCTGTCCACCCGGAAGACGACGGCCTTGACGTGCTCGTCGCGGCGGGCGGCCCGCAGGGCGGCGCTGATCGTGTCGGAGCCCATCGCGCCGCCCCCGCCGAGCGGGCTGCGGCCACTGCGGCCGGTGCGGATCTGGCCGGTGCCGTGCACGAGGGCGATGCCGTCGGCGGTCGGCTGCGGCAGCTTGCGGGCGTTGGCGCCACGCTGGTAGCGGGAGACGTACAGCAGGTGGGTGTCCCCGCCGGTGGACTGCTTGACCTCGTCGTACACCTCGTCCCGGTAGGCCAGCCCGTCGACGAGCCCGGCCTCCAGGGCCTCGCGGCCGATGAACGGGCCGCGGTCGATGAGCTCGCGGACCTTGGCCGCTTCGAGCCTGCGGCCCTCGGCGATGCCGGCGACGAGCTGCTCGGTGACCGACTCCGTGATGCGGGCCATGGACTCGCGGTGCGGCTCGGTCATGTGATCCTGGGTGAAGGTGTTGGCGGCGGTCTTGTACTCGTGCCGCTGCGCCATCTCGTAGTCGACGCCCAGCTTGGTCAGCGCGCCCTTGACGAAGCGCTGCTCCAGGGCCACGCCGGTCAGCCCGATGTCGCCGCTCGGCTGCAGGTAGACGCGCTCGAACGCGCTGGCCAGGTAGTAGGGCACGGTGCCGCCGCCGAACTCGCCGAACGTCTCGCCGAAGGCGACCGTCAGCTTGCCCGAGGCGCGGAAGCCGACCACGGCCTGGCGCAGCTCCTGGACCATCGCCAGCCCGATCGGGTTGCCGCCGATCTTCACGATCAGCGCCTTGACCCGGGGGTCCTTGGCGGCCCGCTTGAGCCCGGACAGCACGTCGGCCAGGCGGGTCTTGCGCATGGACAGCACCGCGGAGAGCGGGTCGGAAGGCGGTCCCTCCGTCAGCCCTTCGGTGAGGTCGAGCTCGAGAACCAGGGGCGCGGTACGCCGCTGACGGAGCTTGTCGATGCCTTCGAAGATCGCCTTACCTGCGTCCATAGAGCCACCCTAAGCGGCAGTAGTCGGCCATGGGCGGCCAACTACTGCCGAAGCGGGCGCGGGCTCAGACGCTGGGCCCGGCGGTGGCGGCACCGACGTCGATGCGGACCGTGGTGAGGCCGTAGTCGATCGGGGCGCCGGTCGCCTGCAGCCGCTGCAGGACCTGCGCCGGGCTGAGGTTGGGGAAGGCCTGCTTCATCAGCGCGAAACTCCCGCTGACGTGCGGCGTCGACATGGACGTGCCGCTCAGCGACCGGTAGGTGTCGTCCGGCACCGAGGAGGTGACGCGCACGCCCGGCGCGAGCAGGTCGAGCAGCCTCCCCCGGTTGGAGAACGGGGCGATCTGGTCATCGTCGTTCGTGGCGCCCACGGCGACGGCGCTGGAGACGCAGGCGGGGGAGGCGACGGCGTCGCTCCAGCCGGCGTTGCCCGCCGCCGCGACCGGCGCGACCCCGGCGCCCAGCAGGGCGTCGAACTGGCTCTTGAGAGCGGAGGCCTCGGGATCGGCGTCGCAGTGCTGCCGGTGCGGCCCGCCGCCGCCGAAGCTCATGTTCGCCGCCGCCACGTTGTGCGTTCTGGCCACCCGCGCGACGTACTCCAGCGCCAGTTTCTGGTCGGAGGTGTAGCTCAGGTAGCACGGCGCCGGGCCACCGCAGCTCTGGATGCTGTCGAAGCGGCTGAAGACCTGGACGGGCAGGATGCCGGCGGCCGGGGCGACGCCGTTGGCGGGCGCTCCCGCCGCCACCCGGCCCGCCGCGATGCCCGCCACGTGCGTGCCGTGGGCGCAGTGATTGACGCTGCCGACGAGGCACCGCGAGGTCTCGGCGTCGGCCGCGCCGGGGCCGGTCTGGCTGGACCGGCCGTTCGGGCAGAGGGACACGGCCCCGGAGCTCGGGTCGGAGGTGGAGAAGCAGGCCTCGTCCACGATCCGGCCGGCCACGAACGGATGGTCGCGGTCGATCCCGGTGTCCAGGATGGCCACGGTGGTGCCCGCGCCGGTCCAGCCCGCCGCGTTGGCGACGTCCGACCCGATCACCCTGGTGCTGGAGTCCAGAAAGGTGTGGCTCAGCGAGTCCGGGTACACCGACTTGACTCGTGGATCCTTTCTCAACCCGGCCAGGGTGGCGCTGTCCACCTCGGCGACGAAGAAGTGCGGGGATCGGGTGGCCTCCAGCACGCTGGCCGTGGCGGAGATCTTCTCGACGTCGCCGGCGACGGTGCTGACGCTCTCGCCCGGGTTCAGTTCGACGATCGAGCGCACCTTCTGCCGGCTGGCGAGCTGGGCGAGCAGCCTGGGGCTGATGGTCGGGTCACCGGTGCCGATGACGCGGGCGTGCCCGGGCGATGCTGTGGTGAGCACCGTGGTCAGCACCGTGGTGAGCACCGCCGTGGACGTGGCGAGCGCCAGGACGCCTGCCGTGAGCGTGCGTGAACGCACCGATTCCTCCGAGGTATCACAGACGGACGGGGGAGGTACTGGCGAAGATCCCCTCGGGTGGTGTCCGTGATGCCTAGGTTGTCGAAGCGGCGGGTGTTGGAGAGGCGATTGTTGCCGGAGCTTGGCAAGCTTTAGCGAGATTTAGTGATGTTCGTGGCTGCCCGCTTGAGAGCGCGGCCCGTGGACTTGCCGGTCAGCCGTACCTTTTCTGAGGCTTTGAGGGTTTTGGTGTTGTTCACGCCGTGGGCCCAGTTGAGCCAGCCGGCGAGCAGGGCGCCGTCCAGCCGCAGCTTGGCGGTCTTGGCGCCCTTCAGCACCCGGTAGGCCTTGCCCAGCGACTGGGCCTTGGTCAGTTCGGGGAAGACCTTGCTGGCCTTGTGCGCCAGCTGCAGATAGCAGGTGAGCGTCGGGTCGGACAGCTTGCCGCTGCCACGGTGGACCTCCACCGCCCACTGCTTGGCCGTCATCCGTTTGGCGGCCGTGCCACGCGTGCAGACGGCCGGGGTCTTCGCGGCGGTGGTCGGCGACGGCGTCACCGTGACGGTCACCGTGACCGTGACGGTCGGCAGCGGGATCGGCGTCGGATCGGGGGTCTCGTCCACCGTCGGCTCGGGCGTGGGCCCGCTGCCCGTCGGGTCCGGCTCCGGGTCGGGATCGGGGGCCGGGTCGTCAGGACCGGGGCCCGGCGCGGACGGCGGGCTCTGGCTGATCTCCGGCTGCGGCGCCGTGCCGTTCAGCGCGGCGGCCACGTCCAGGCGCGGCGTGCGGACCTCCGCCCCGTCGACCTGATAGACGTACGGCCGGCCGGTCGTCTTCAGCTTGTCGATCAGCTCGGGCATCGGCGTCTGCGGGAACTTGGCCTTCAGCAGCGCCAGCGCGCCCGCCACGTGCGGGGTGGCCATCGAGGTGCCGCTGTGCACGGCCATCTGGTCGTCCGGCACCGACGACTCGATGTCCACACCGGGCGCGAACAGGTCGAGCAGCGCGCCCCGGTTGGAGAAGTCAGCGATGGCGTCGCCGTCGTCGTTGGCGCCCACCGCCACCGCCGAGGAGATGCAGGCGGGGAAGGAGGCTCCTTCGAAGAACTCGTTGCCGGCGGCCACCACGGTCGCGACGCCCTTGGCCAGCAGGGCGTCGATCTTCGGCTTGAAGACCTGCGCCTCCTCGCTGTCGTCACAGGAGACGTCGGACGGCATGCCGCCCAGGCTCAGGTTCACCGCCGCGATCGGCTCGGTCATCGCGGCCACGTGGTCCAGGGCCAGCCGCAGCGACGACTCGAAGGCGAGCAGGCAGGACGGCTCGCCGCACAGTTCCTCGTCGTTGATCCGGCTGAAGACCTGCACCGCGATGATCCCCGCGCCGGGTGCCACGCCGCCGCTGCCGGCCGCGATGCCGGCGACGTGCGTGCCGTGCTCGCACAGGTTCACCCCGCCGGCCTGGCACTTGGGGGTGGCGGCGTCGGCCGATTCGGGCCCGGTCTGGCTGACCTGCCCGTTCGGGCAGAGCGACTCGGCGCCCAGGTCCGGGTCCACCGCGGAGAAGCAGGCCTCGGCGACGATCCGGTCACCGAAGAACGGGTGGTTGCGGTCGATCCCGGTGTCCAGGATGGCGATGTTCTGCCCGGTGCCGGTCTGGCCGGCCGCGTGCGCCTGGTCGGCGCCGATCAGCTTGAGGCTGGAGGCCAGCGACGGGGGATAGGCGCGATCCCGGTGGATGGAGGTCACCCGGGGATCCTCGGCGAGCGCGGCCAGCTCCTCGGCCGTGCCCTCGACGACCATGAACGGCTGGCTCGCCGGCTGGAGGAGGACCTCCACGCTGTCGGCCGCCGCCTTACTGGCCACCGGGGCGTGCTGCGCCGGGTCGGTCAGCTCGACGATGGCGCGGACGGCGCCGCCGTCGACCGCTAAGCCCTCCTCCACCTTCTCCTCGGCGCTCTGGGTGACGCTGGGGGTCGGGGTCGGGGTGGGATCGTCGGCCAAGGCGGGCGCCGCGGGAAGCAGGGCCAGCACCAGCGAGCACACGATCAGGGGGCGAAGTCGCACCAGCGTCCTCCGAGACAGGATGATCCCGGAGTTTACGGTGATTTGTCAGGACCGCACAGTCCCTGAAAACCCTTTCTCATCAGACTTTCAGGTAGGCGGCGCCGGCATCGACAACCACACCGCCCCCAGGGGCGGCACCCGCAAGGTCGTGGAGTACGGCAACCCGTGGCAGGGCTCCTCGACCGCCTCCACCGAGCCCAGGTTGCCCACCCCGCTGCCCCAGTACTCGTAGGCGTCGGTGTTGACCGCCTCCGTCCACTGCCCGCCGTACGGCAGGCCGAGCCGGTAGTTCTCGTGCGGCCCGCCACTGAAGTTGACCACGCACGCCACCGCGGACCCGTCGGCCGCGTAGCGCAGGAACGACAGCGTGTTGCCCGGCGCGTCATCGGCGTCGATCCACCGGAAGCCCTCCGGCTGGGTGTCCTGCTCCCACAGCGCGGGCGTCTCCCGGTAGAACCGGTTGAGGTCGCGTACCAGCCGCTGCACCCCCTGATGCCCGTCGAACTCCAGCACCCACCAGTCGAGCCCGCGCTCCTCCGACCACTCCGAGCCCTGGGCGAACTCGCCGCCCATGAACAGCAGCTGCTTGCCGGGATGCGCCCACATGAAGGACAGCAGGGTGCGCACCTGGGCGAAGCGCTGCCACTCGTCGCCCGGCATCTTGCCCAGCAGCGAGCCCTTGCCGTGCACCACCTCGTCGTGCGACAGCGGCAGCACATAGTTCTCGGAGTAGGCGTAGATGAGGGAGAAGGTCATCTGGTGGTGGTGGTACTGCCGGAAGACCGGCTCGTGCCGCAGATACTCCAGCGTGTCGTGCATCCAGCCCATGTTCCACTTGAAGCCGAACCCGAGCCCGCCCAGGTGCACCGGGCGCGACACACCGGGCCAGGCCGTCGACTCCTCGGCGACGGTGATGATGCCGGGCGCCTCCCGGTAGCAGACCGCGTTCATCTCCTTGAGGAACTCGACCGCGTCGAGGTTCTCCCGGCCGCCGTAGACGTTCGGCGTCCACTCGCCCTCACGCCGGGAGTAGTCCAGGTAGAGCATCGAGGCGACCGCGTCCACCCGCAGGCCGTCGATGTGGAACTCCTTCAGCCAGTAGACCGCGTTGGCCACCAGGAAGTTGCGCACCTCCCTGCGGCCGAAGTCGAAGACGTACGTCCCCCAGTCGGGGTGCTCGCCCCGTCCCGGGTCGGCGTGCTCGTACAGCGGGGTGCCGTCGAAGCGGGCCAGCGCCCACTCGTCCATCGGGAAGTGCGCCGGCACCCAGTCGAGCAGCACCCCGATACCCCGGCTGTGCATCTCGTCCACGAACCGGCGGAACTCGTCAGGCGTGCCGAACCTGGCCGTCGGCGCGTAGTAGGAGGTCACCTGGTAGCCCCACGACCCGCCGAACGGGTGCTCGGCCACCGGCATCAGCTGCACATGCGTGAACCCCAGGTCCGCGACGTACTCCGCGAGCTGGTCCGCCAGCTCCAGGTAGGACAGGCCGGGCCGCCACGAGCCCAGGTGCACCTCGTAGATGCTGGTGGGGCTGCGCTGCGCCTGCCTGCCGCCGCGCTCGGCCATCCACTCCGCGTCCTGCCAGACATAGTGCGACTGCTCCACCACCGACGCCGTCTGCGGCGGCACCTCGGTGCGCCTGGCCATCGGGTCGGCCTTGTCCCGCCACACGCCGTCGGCGCCCAGGACCTGGTACTTGTAACGCTCACCGGCCCCGATGCCCGGGACGAACAACTCCCAGACCCCCGAACGGCCCAGCGAGCGCATCGGGTAGGCGGTGCCGTCCCAGTGGTTGAAATCGCCCACGACCCTGATGCCCCGCGCGTTCGGCGCCCAGACGGCGAACGCGGTGCCCTGCACGTCCTGGTGCTCCATCACCCGCGCGCCGAGCACCTCCCACAGCCGCTCGTGCCGGCCCTCGCCGATCAGGTGCAGGTCCACCTCCCCCAGCGTGGGCCAGTGGCGGTAGGGATCACCGGCCACATGGGGCTCGCCCCCGGCGTACTGGACGCTCAGGGTGTAGCCGGGGACCTTGTCCAGTCCCGGCACAGTGGTCTCGAACACCCCATGCGCCTGGTGTTTCATGTCGTGCGCGGTGCCGTCCTCCAGCACCACGCGGACACGTTCGGCGAGCGGGCGCAGCGCGCGGAAAGTGACCCCGCCGGTGACGGGGTGCGCTCCCAGCACGGAGTGCGGATCATGATGCGCCCCGCCCGCGAGGCGGTCGAGCTCTGTCCTCATCGGCATGTTCCTAACCCTGCCCTACGGCGACCGTCCAACCCAGCCACTGCCCGCATTCACTGCGACAATCACCGAAAGTGCTGAATCTTGGGTTTATCCACCCCAGAAACCACCACTTCGATCAGTTGACCTCAAGTTTGCTTGAGCTCCTAGCCTTCCATGCATGAACATGAAACGTGCGGGCAAGCGGGAGTGGATCGGCCTGGCCGTCCTCATCCTGCCGACCTTGCTGCTGTCCATAGACGTGAGCGTGCTGCACCTGGCGGTGCCCGCGCTGAGCGCGGGCCTCCGGCCGACCGGGGCGCAGCTGTTGTGGATCAACGACATCTATGGGTTCCTCATCGCCGGCTTTCTGATCACGATGGGCACGGTGGGTGACCGGATCGGCCGCAGGCGCCTGCTGCTGATCGGCGCGGCCGCCTTCGCCGTCGCCTCCGCGCTGGCCGCCTTCGCACCCAGCGCCGAGGTGCTGATCGCGGCGCGCGCCCTGCTGGGCGTGGCCGGGGCCACCTTGATGCCGTCGACGCTGTCGTTGATTCGCAACATGTTCCACGATCCCGCCCAGCGCACCACCGCGATCAGCGTGTGGATGGTCGGCTTCACCGGCGGCATGGTGATCGGGCCACTGGTGGGCGGCGTGCTGCTGGAGCATTTCTGGTGGGGGTCGGTGTTCCTGCTCGGCGTGCCGGTGATGGTCCTGCTGCTGGTGGCCGGTCCGCTGCTGCTGCCCGAATACCGGGCGCCCGTCACCGAACGCCTCGACCTGGTCAGCGTCGGCCTGTCGATCGTGGCCGCCCTCGCGGTCATCTATGGCCTCAAGGAGCTCGCCGCCGGCGGCCCCGGCGTGGCCGCCCTCTCCGCGCTGCTCTCCGGCCTGCTGCTCGCCCTGCTGTTCGTACGGCGACAGCGGACGGTCCCCGGCCCACTCCTCGACCTGAGACTCTTCGCCGAGCGGCGCTTCAGCGGGTCGCTGGGCACGCTCATGCTGGTCATCCTGACCGGGCCGGGCATCGGCCTGCTGGCCGCGCAGTACATGCAGCTCGTGCTCGGCCTGTCACCGCTGGAGGCCGGCCTGTGGAGCCTGCCGCCGACCCTGGCGGTCATCGCCGGGTTCGTCTTCGCGCCGATGCTGGCCCGCCGGTTCCAGCCCGGCCGGGTGGCGGCCACCGGCCTGGTGCTCTCGGCGGCCGGCATCCTGCTGCTCACCGCGCTCTCCGCCGCCGGTCCGGGAGCCGGGCTCGGCCTGCTGGTCGCCGGGCAGTTCGTGTTCTTCCTGGGGGCGGCTCCGATGCTGGTGCTGGGCACCGACCTGGTGATCGGCTCCGCGCCGCCCGAACGGTCCGGCTCGGCGGCGGCCCTGTCGGAGACGGCCCAGGAGTTCGGCGGCGCGGTCGGCTTGGCCGTCTTCGGCAGCATCGCCGCCGCCGTGTACCGCAGTGTGCTCGCCGTACCGGAAGGCGTTCCCGCGCAGGCGGCCGAGGTCGCCAGGGACACCCTCGGCGGGGCGGTGGCGGTGGCGAGTAGCCAGCCCGCCGAGGCGGCGGACGCGCTGCTCGCCGCAGCCCGCGCGGCCTTCACCGACGGCCTGGCCATTACTGCGGCGGTGAGCGCCGTGGTCCTGCTGGCGGCGGCGGCCCTCGCCGTGGCAACCCTCCGCCACGTCCCCCCGTCCCCCTCCGAAGAGCCCTCAGTCCGTGAACCAGCGCACGCAGCGGAGTGACGCGCCCCTGCCCTTTCCCCTGTCCCCCGTCCCCGCCTCTTCCCCCCGGGGAGACGGAGGACGGGCCTTCCTGACTTGGGGCGGTGTGACGCGTTCGGTGTCGTTCAGTAGCTTTCGTCTTGTTGTGTAGTGGCAGCCGTCAGCGCGGTGGTGAACGCGGCGTCGCCGAGGGCCTGGCGGACGGCCCGCGTGATGCGGTCGACGTCGCCGCGTTCGGCGGCGGGCAGGGGCGCTCCCACGGACTCTCTCAGCGCGGCGGCCCTGCTCAGCAGGCGCGCCGCCGCCTCGTACCGTCCCTCCAGCGCCCGCGCCCCCGCGAGCCCTTCGAACGCCAGCGCCACCGCGCGCGGGTCACCGACCTTGCGGGCCGACGCCAGGCTCTGCAGGTGCAGGTCGAGCGCGCCCGCCGCGTCGCCGCGCTGCTCGGCGGCGAAACCCAGCTCCGCCAGGATCAGCGCCGCCCCCGGATCGCCCGACATCTCGCGCACCCAGCCCAGCTGGGCGCGCATCCGGCGCTCCGCCTCGTCCAGCCGCCCCCGCCTCCTCGCCACCAGCGCCAGCCCCACCTCGGCGAACTCCTCGGCCGGCCGGTTCGACTGTGACACGGCCAGCGCCCTGGCCCGCTCGTGGTAGTCCTCGGCCAGCGCGTGGTCACCGGTCAGCAGGGCGATCCGGCCCAGCCGGGACAGCGCGTCCGACACCGCGCTCCACAGTCCGAGCTCCTCGGCCCTGCGCAGCCCCGCCCGCCGCAGCTCGGCCGCCCGCTCGTAGTCGCCGGTGATCTCGGCGTACGTGCCCAGGTTCTCGGCGGCCCGCATCTCACCCCACCGGTCGCCCGCCGCCCGGAACAGCACCAGCCCCCGCTCGCCGTCCTCCCGTAGCGCCGCCACATCCCCGCGCATCGCCGCCCACCTGGCCCGTACGTTCAGCGCCGCGGCGGTGCCCCAGGTGTCGCCCAGGGCCTGGAAGTCGGCCAGCGCCTCGTCGATGAGCCGCACACTCGCCGACAGGTCATCGAACCCGAACAGGCAGAACCCCGCGAACCACCGAGCCCTCGCCCGAGCGAGCGGCTCCCCGACAGCCTCGAACCACCTGCCGTCGAACCACCGCGTCCTGCCCTGACCTGGGAGGTCGTCGGGGGAGTGGGGTTCCCCCGTCTTACCCTGGCCTGGTGGGTCCGCAGGGGTGCTGGGGCTTCGTGTCCTGGTCTGTCCTGGCGGGCCTTCGGGGGAGTCGGGTGGGTGGGAATCGGGTTGCTGGGGGCGGCCGGCCAGGAGGGCCAGGCCGGTCAGCCAGATTCGGGCCTGGGCGTCGTCGGAGACGGCCACCACCGACTCCAGCGCCCGGCGGCCCTCGCCCAGCCTGCCGCGCAGCACCCAGTACCAGGCGGTCGCGTTCACCAGCCGGACGGCCTCCTCGGCCGCGCCGAGACGTACCGAAGCCTCGATCGCGGCGCGGATGTTGTCACTTTCGGCGTCGAAGACGGCGAGCAGGCGGCGCTGCTCGTGCCCGCGCAGATAGGGCTCGGCCCGCTCGGCGAGGTCGGCATAGTGGCGGGCGTGCCGGAGCCGCATCGCGTCCAGCTCCCCGGCCTCTGCCAGACGCTCCCGGCAGTAGGCGCCCACCGACTCCAGCAGCCGATAACGCGGCCCGGTCCCCGACCGGTCGTCCAGTGGTGCCGGCCCCGCTTCCGGCCGGTCGTCCAGTGGTGCCTGCCCCGCTCCCGGCCGGTCGTCCAGTCCTGCCGGCTCGGTCACCGATCGGTCGGCCACCTGTCCGGCCACCCGCGTTGGTCCCGCCACCACCAGCGATCGGTCGACCAGCCGGGTGAGCACGTCCACGACGTCCGACCCGGAGTCGGCGCAGATGGCCTCGGCTGCCTCCAGGGTCCAGCCACCCGTGTGCACGGCCAGGCGTCGCAGGACCAGCCGCTCGGCTTCGGTCAGCAGTTCCCAGCTCCACGCGATCATCGCCCGCAAGGTTCGCTGCCGGGCGGGCGTGCCCCGCTGACCCGAGGCGAGCACCCGGAACCGGTCGTCGAGCCGGTCGGCGAGCTGGCGCGGGGTCAGCGCCCGCATCCGGGTGGCGGCCAGCTCCAGCGCGAGCGGAATCCCGTCCAGCCGCTCACAGATCTCCGCCACCGCGGCGTCATCGTCCAGCCGTACGCCCGCCCGCGCGCGGAACAGCTCGACGGCGGCCGCACATGCCAACGGCGGCACGCTCCACACCGTCTCGCCCGCGACCCGCAACGGCTCCTGACTCGTCGCCAGTATCCGCAGCCCCGGTGCGGCCCGTAGCAGCACCCCGGCCAGCTCGGCGACCTCGTCCACCACGTGCTCGCAGTTGTCCAGCACCAGCAGCGTCCGCCCGTCCCGCAGCGCCCCCGCCAGCCGATCGGTCAAAGCGCCGGGCACGTCGTCCCGCACCCCGAGGACCTTGGCCACCGCGTCGGCCACACCCCCTCTCCCCTGTACGGACACCGCCCCCAACTCCACCAGCCACCCCCCGCCCCCGAACCCCGGCCCTGCCGCTCGGGCCGCGATCTCCAGGGCCAGGCGGGTCTTGCCGACGCCACCGGGGCCGGTGAGGGTGATCAGCCTGGTGGTGGCCAGGAGCGAGCGGACCGCTGCCACCGCTTCCCGCCTGCCGACGAGAGCGGTGAGCGGGGCGGGAAGGTTGGTGCGAGGGCCGACGGGTGGGGCGTTGGTGCCGGAGTCCTTCGGTGGGGCAATGAGGTGGAGGTCTTTGGGTGGAGCGGTGAGGTGGGAGTCGGTGGGTGGGGTGGGGAGGCCGAGGGCGGGGGACTGGCGGAGGATCGCCTGGTGTACGGCCGCCAGCTCCGGACCGGGGTCCACGCCCAGGTCGTTGGCCAGGCGGGTGCGTAGGGCGGCGTAGCGGGTGAGGGCCTCGCTCTGCCGGCCGGCGCGGTAGAGGGAACGCAGGTGTACGGCCTGCAGTCGTTCGCGCAGCGGGTGCCGGCGCACCAGGTCCGCCAGCTCCGCCGCCAGCAGGTCGTGCTCGCCGAGTCCGAGGCGGGTCTCGGCCAGAGACTCCATCGCCACGAGTCGCTGCTCGTCCAGCTTGGCGATGGCGGTTCTGGTGAACTCCTCGTCGGCGAACTCGCCGTACGCCTCGCCCCGCCACAGCTCCAGGGCCTCGGTCAGCAGCGCACGCCGTACGGTGAGGTCGGTCGTGTGTGCGGCGCGGCCGAGCAGGGCCTGGAACAGGCCCGCGTCCACCTCCTCGGCCGCGACCCTGAGCAGGTAGCCGGGCGGCTGGAAGGTCACCAGGTCGCGATCGCCCAGCGCCTTGCGCAGCTGGGACACCTTGACGCGCAGTGCGGCGGGGGCGTTGCCGGGCGGGCGGCCGCCCCACAGGTCCTCGGTCAGCCGGTCGGTGGATACGGGCACACCCCGGTGTACGAGCAGATCGGCCAGCAGGGCGCGAACCTTGACCTCGGGCACCTGGACCGGCTCCCCGGCCGCCGTCCACACAGCCAGGGGACCGAGCACCCCGAACCTCATCCGCCCTCCCGTAACCAACTCCGAACCGCACCATAACCGTCGTTCCGCATCGTGGTGTCCGTCCAACACCTCTTAGCAGGAAATGCGGAAATGTCGAACTCTATTTCGATCCTTGGTCTCGGTCTCATGGGGCAGGCGCTGGCCGGGTCCCTTCTGGACGCGGGCCACCAGGTCACCGTGTGGAACCGCTCGGCGGGCAAGGGGGACGACCTGGTCGCCAGAGGGGCGACGCGGGCGGCGACGGTGGCCGAGGCGGTGGCGGCGAGCCCGCTGGTGATCGTGTGCGTGCTGGACTACGCGGCGGTGCGCGCGCTGCTGACGGACGTCCCGCTGACCGGCCGCGTCCTGGTGAACCTCACCAACGGCCGCCCCTCCGAAGCCCGCGAGACGGCTGAGCTGGTGGCCGGGCGGGGTGGCGACTACCTTGACGGCGGCATCATGGCCGTCCCCCAGATGATCGGCCACCCGGGCGCGCTGATCCTCTACAGCGGCTCGCAGACCGCCTTCGACGGGCACCGGGACACGCTGGAGACCATGGCCGAGCCGCGCTTCGTGGGCGCCGACCCAGGCCTGGCCCCGCTGCTGGACCTGGCCATGCTGACCGGCATGTACGGCCAGATCGCCGGAGTCCTGGAGGCGGTGGCGCTGGTGGCCTCGGAGAAGGTGCCGGTGGCCGAGTTCACCAGCACGCTCCTGGTGCCCTGGTTGAACGCGATGGCGAGCACCATGCCGCAGCTGGCCGAGGAGATCGCGGCGGGCGACTACAGCACCGACGTGTCGAACCTGGAGATCAACCGGGTCGGCGTGGCGAACCTGGTCCTGGCTTTCGAGGAGCAGGGTGTCAAGCCCGACCTGCTCCTGCCCATGAAGGCCATCATCGACCAGCGCGTCGCCCGGGGCCACGGCGATGAGGGCCTCCAGGGCCTGATCGAGGAGCTGAGCTGAGCGGCATCAAGGAGTTGCCCTGAGTGAGGGTCGAGCGGTCGAGCGGGTGATGTCGGCCGGTGGGGCGGTGATGTCGGGCGGGTGGAGCGGGGTGATGTCGGGCGGTCGCGCTGGGTGGTGTCGCGGGCGAGGTACGAAATGATCTCGGTTGAGCAGTCTGTCGGCTCTTGCCTGACAGCTCTGTCAAGCTGGCGGGCTCGTTCACTCCCGCGATCTTCCAGAGGTGAGCCTTGTACCCGCCCACGTATCCCCCGCCGTTACGCCCGGTCCGCGGACTCGCCATGTTCGCCCTGTCAGCGTTGGCCCTCGACTCCTTGGTAGGCATCGCGGCAGCGGTCATCGATCTGCGGCGGGCCGCGCTCATCGACCGGATACCCGTTGACCTAACGGTCACCGAGGACGACCTCGCCGTCAGTGACCTGGTCTACGCCGCATCCGGACTCGTGGAAATGGCGTCCTACCTGCTGGCGGTGGTCGCGTTCCTGGTCTGGCTGTACCGGGTCAGGGTGAACGCCGAGATCCTGGCGCCCCGTGGGCATCGGCACCCCAGGCAGTGGACGATCTTGGGCTGGATCGTGCCGGTCATCTGGTTCTGGTTTCCCAAGCAGATCGTCGACGACGTCTGGACCGCCAGTCACCGCCGGGGTCCGGAACCTTCCCCGCGCTCTGGGCTGGTCACCGTCTGGTGGGCGGCCTGGCTGATCGGCTCCTTCGTGTCGAACGCGGCAGGACGCCTGCTCTTCCAAGCCGAGGACCTGGAGTCCATGGCCGCTGCGGCCAGGTTCGACGTGGTGTGCATCGCGCTGATGCTGGTGGCGGCGGGGCTGGCGGCCATGGTGATCCACAAGATCAGCAAAGCCCAGGAGGCGCGGCGTCTGGAGCCCGTGCACCCGCAGGCGAGTGACGGCTGGCCCGCCGGAGCGGTGCAGCAGCAGCCGGGTGACGGCTGGGCTTCTGGCGGCGCGCAGCAGGCGGGTGACGGTTGGGCACAGCAGCGGGCCGGTGATGGGTGGGCTTCTGGAGGGGTGCAGCGGACGGGCGAAGGCTGAGGCTCGGGGTGTGCGAGGGCTCTCGCCGTCGTCCGCTGTGGGTGGTCAACGTTCGTCGAGCAGTTGGCGGAGGCGTTTGACGATCTCGGTGTGGTCGGCGGTGGGCGGGAGGTGGTCGGCGGCCTCGGCCCACAGGTCGGTCGCCGCCAGGCCGAGCCTCGGGGTGACGCCGGTGGCCTCGGCCAGTTCGACGCCGATGCGCATGTCCTTCAGCATCAGGCGCAGCCCGAAGCCCGAGTCGTACGTCTCCGGCAGGATGTGGTCCGGCCACTTGCGTTCGGTGGAGCCGCTGCGGCCGCTGGAGCCGTTGACGGCCTCCAGCATGGTCGCCGGATCGAGCCCGAAGCGCTGTCCGACGAGCAGGGCCTCGCTGGTGAGGAGCAGGTGGGTGGCCGACATGAGGTTGTTCAGGGCCTTCAGCGCGTGTCCCGCGCCGGCCGGCCCGAGGTGCAGCACCCGCTTGCCGACGACCTCCAGCAGCGGGCGCACCCGGTCGACGTCGTCCGGCTCGCCGCCGGTCATGATGGTGAGCGTGCCGTTCACGGCACCCTTGACGCCGCCGGAGACAGGCGCGTCCACCAGTTGGACGCCCCGCAGCGCCGTGCGCGCCGCCAGCGCCCGGGTGGCCAGGGGGCGCGAGGAGCCCATGTCGATGATGACCGTTCCAGGCTCGGCGGCCTCAAGGAGTCCGTCGCCGTCCATGACGGCCTCCACCGCGGCGGAGTCGGGCAGCATGAGCACCACGGCCACGGCGCCGCGGGCGACGCCGGCGGCGGTGGCCACGGCCGTGCCACCCGCCGCGACCAGCGCCTCGGAGGCGGCTTCGGCCCTGTCGTAGGCGTTGACGCGATAGCCGGCCGCGAGGAGCCTGCGGGCCATGGGCAGCCCCATGTTCCCCAGCCCGACGAAGCCGACCGTGGCACCGGGCTGGAGCGCGATCATAGGACGATTCCTCTCACCGGGCTGGGTCGGAGTGCTGGCCGGGGCTGGGCTGCCCTCGCCGGCCAGGGGCGGGGTGGTGTTCAGGGGATCTTCACCCCTTCGGCGCGCAGTTCGCCGAGCGTGCGCTCGGCGATGCGGAACGATTCCAGCGCGGCGGGTACGCCGACGTAGACGGCCGCCTGCAGCAGCGCTTCCTGGATCTCCGCCTCGGTGACGCCGTTGGTGATCGCACCCCGTACGTGCACCGCCAGCTCGTGCCCGCGGTTCAGCGCGGTGAGCATGACCAGGTTGAGCAGGCTGCGGGTACGCCGGTCGAGGCCCTCCCTCGTCCAGACGGCCCCCCAGCAGTACTCGGTCACCAGCTCCTGCACCGGCCGGCTGAACTCGGTCACCGCGGCGAGCGAGCGCTCGACGTGCGCCGCGCCGAGCACCTCCTTGCGGGTGGCCAGACCGGCTTCGAAACGGTCGTTCATCGGGACTCCTCGTCGTGGGCCGCAAAATGGTGGGCCGCGGTGTAGTCGTCGGGGCTGACCTCGTCGTACCAGTGGGTGGGGCCGAGGGAGATGGCGGTGTGCGTCATCAGGGTGGTCTCGGTCGCGCCGTGCCAGTGCCGCTCGCCGGGCGGCACCCAGACGGTGTCGCCGGGCAGCAGCCGGACGGCAGGGCCGCCCGCCGCGCAGACCCAGCCCTGTCCGGCCAGCACCTGGAGGATCTGGCCTTCGGCGTGCTCGTGCCAGTTGGTACGGGCTCCCGGGGTGAAGGTGACGAGGTTGATGGTGGTGCCGTCGGTGGTGGGCAGCACCGGGTCGGCCCACACGGTGCCGACGAACGTGGCGGACTTGACGACGGAGACCTCTCCGGCGGCGCGTCCGTGGACGATTCTCACTGCGTTCTCTCTCCTTCGTACATGCGCACTCCTTCGTGTACGCGCACCCCGCCGGCGATGTCGCCGATGGCGTCGACCACGCGGTTGCTGATCTGGTCGGCGTACCCGAGGTTGGCGGCCAGGCCGAAGCTGGCCAGCGGCCCGGCCGCGTTCAGGGTGGGGACGCCGAGGTCGCGCAGGTGGTCCACGTACAGGACGATGTCCTTGGTCATCAGGGTGGAGGTCAGGCCGCCCTCCAGGTAGTCGCCGTCCACGATGTGCGGGAAGCGGTTGGCCGTGGCCCAGTTGGCGCCGCTGGAGGAGTTGAGCACGTCCAGGAGGGTGTGCGGGTCGAGCCCGGCCTTGCTGCCCGCGACCATGACCTCGCTGGTGGCGGCCAGGCTGACCGCGTTGAGGAAGTTGTTGAGCAGCTTGGCCGAGTGCCCGGCGCCGGGCCCGCCCAGGTGGAAGATCTTCTTCGCGAACGTCTCCAGCTGGGGCCGGATCCGCTCCAGCGCCTCCGGGTCGCCGCCGGTCATGAGGGTGAGCGTGCCCTTCTCGGCCGCGGCGGCGCCGCCGGAGACGCCGGCGTCGAGGTAGTGGCCGCCCTTGGCGTCCAGGAGCGCGGCGATCCGCCGGGTGGAGTCCGGGGCGGCGGTGCTCAGGTCGACGATGGTCAGACCGGCTCCGGCCTGGTCGAGCAGGCCGCCCTCGCCGAGTACGACCGCTTCCACGGCCCGGCTGTCGGGCAGCGAGAGGAAGATCAGCTCCGCGCCGGCCGCGATCTCGGCGAGGTCGCGGGCCGGGCTCGCGCCCGCGCGTTCGGCGCTGCCGGGCGCGGGGTCGTAGCCGAGGACGGGATGACCGGCGTCGGTCAGACGGCGGGCGATCCGGCCGCCCATGTTGCCGAGGCCGACGAATCCGATGCTCACGCGCTGTCCCCCTTCGCCTTGTCCCCCTTCGCCTGGGCTCCCTTCGCCTGGGCTCCCTTCGCCGCGATGACGCGGGCCGCCTCGTCCACGGCGGCGGGATCCCACGCGCCGGCGCCGCCGCCGGGGCGGACGGTGTTGACCCAGGCGGAGCCGCCGTCCACGGACAGCACCTCGCCGTTGACGTAGGAGGCGTCGGAGCTGAGCAGGAAGGCCACCGCCGCGGCCACCTCCTCGGAGGTGCCGGTGCGCCGCTGCGGGACGGTCGTGCCCCGTCGCCG
Source organism: Nonomuraea glycinis (assembly GCF_035920485.1). Classification (GTDB taxonomy): domain Bacteria; phylum Actinomycetota; class Actinomycetes; order Streptosporangiales; family Streptosporangiaceae; genus Nonomuraea; species Nonomuraea glycinis. Next base: position 941,626 of record NZ_CP109166.1, on the reverse strand, counting down.
CAGGTCGTCGCCCGCCCCGGGGCTCCCCGCCGAGCCGGCGAACAGGCCGGTGGGGACGAGCCCGGGGGCGACGGCGTTGACCCGGACGCCCTGCGGGCCGCCGTACATCGCGGCGCCGCGCATGACGCCGAGCACGCCGTGCTTGGACGACTCGTACGGCAGCAGGTCGTGGCTGCCGCGCAGGCTGGCGATCGACGCGGTCAGGACGATGGCTCCGCCGGCGCCTTGCGCGGCGTACTGGCGGAAGGCGGCGCGGACGCCGAGGAAGGCCCCGCGCAGGTTGACCGAGATGACCCGGTCGAAGTCCTCGACGGTGATCTCGGGCAGCCGGTCGAAGGTGCCGACGATGCCGGCGTTGAGGTGGTGCAGGTCCACCCGGCCGAACCGCTCGACGGCGGCGGCCACGTAGGCGTCGGTGTCGTCCGGGTCGGACACGTCGGCGCGGACGGCGAGCGCGGGCCCGGCGAGCTCGTCGGCGACCTTGCGGGCCCCGTCGAGCTCGACGTCCACCACGACGACCGACGCGCCCTCGCGCGACAGCAGCCTCGCGGTGGCCGCGCCGATGCCGGAGGCGGCTCCGGTGACGACGGCGACCGCGCCGTCGAATCTGCTGGTCATGACTTCCTCTCCGGTGATGTCCACCCCTGGTAGACCAGGCCGCGCCGGGGCAGCGTGCGGCACAGCAGGTAGTAGACGAGGTGGGTGCGGGGCCACTGGGTGACGTTCGCGCCCGAGGACGAGTGGTAGTAGTTGTTGCAGCCGGCGTCCATGGCCGAGGCGTGCTTGGCGAGCTGGCGGTCCACCCAGCTCACGTGCCGGTCCAACGCCTCCTCGCGGGTGTCGACCAGCTTGGCGCCGCTCTTGTGGACCCGGCTGATGGCCCGTACGGCCACTTCGGCCTGGCGTTCGAGCTGGGCGATGATGGAGAAGCCGCCGTTGGTGTTGGGGCCGTACATGATGAAGAAGTTGGGGAAGCCGGGCACGGTCACGCCGAGGAAGGCGCGGGGGCGCTCGCCCCAGAACTCCTGGATCTCCTTGCCCCGCCGGCCGGTCACGGTGAAGCCGGACAAGAACCTGGTGGGCTGGAAGCCGGTGCTCAGGATGAGCACGTCGATCGGATGCTCGGTGCCCTGGTCGTCGACCACGCCCTTCTCGGTGACTTTGGTGACCGCGTGCGGCACGAGGTCGACGTTGGGCCGGTTGAGCGCCGGGTAGAAGCCGCTGGCGAAGATCGGCCGCTTGCATCCCCACGGGTAGGAGGGGGTGACCGCGGCGCGCACGGCGGGATCGTCGATGGCGGAGTCGATGTAGCGCAGGCACAGGTCGCGCATTCTGCGCTGCTCGCGCCCGCCCGTGTCGTAGGCCTTGAAGCGCCGCATCGAGTCGCGGAAGAGCTTGTAGCGGTAGAGCCGGCGCAGCAGGGGCAGCCGCTGGAAGCGGGACCGCTCGGCCGGGGTGAAGGTCCGCTCGCCCTTGGGCTCCACCCAGCCGGGCTCACGCTGGAAGACCGCCAGCCGCTCGACCTGCGGGGCGATGGCGGGCACGATCTGCACCGCGGTGGATCCGGTGCCGACGATGGCGACCCGCTTGCCGGTCAGTTCCACCTCGGCGTCCCAGCGGGAGGTGTGGAACGACACGCCGCCGAACTCGTCCAGGCCGGGCCATGCCGGGTAGCGGGGCACGTTCAGGAGCCCCACGGCACTGATCACGAAGCGGTACGGCCGCCGCTCGCCGTCATCGGTGGTCACCAGGTAGTGCCCGGCGTCGTCGTCCCAGGCGACCGACTCGACCCGGACGCCGAACCGGAAGTGCGGCCGCAGGGCGAAGTGGTCCACCACCGCCTCGGCGTAGACCTGCAGCTCCGGCTGGGTCGCGTGGGTGCGCGGCCAGTCGTAGGGCATGAAGGAGAAGGAGTAGGCGTGCGAGGGGATGTCCACCTCGCAGCCGGGGTACCGGTTGTCCCACCAGGTGCCGCCCGGTGCCGGTGACTGCTCGAAGATGGTGAAGTCGGTGATCCCCGCCTGCTGGAGCTTGACGGCCGCGGCGATGCCGCCGAAGCCACCGCCGATGATCGCCACATGGGTTTCTCCGGGCACGAGTTGGCCCCCTTTCAGGGCTGGACCGGCGGCCGGACGTCGAAGACGGCCAGTTGCGTGGCGATGTGCTGATACCAGCCGACGATCACCGTGACCTCGAAGAGCCCGGCTTCGCCGAGGGCGGTGACGGCGCGCTCGTAGGCGTCGTCGTCCAGCGCCCCGGTGCGCAGCAGGATGCGGGAGGTCTCGTGCACGACGCGTTCCCGCTCGTCGGTGAGGCCGGGGTCCGCGCCCGCGCACAGCGCGTCGACCTCCTGCTGGGACAGCCCGGCGGCCGGCCCGGCGAGCCGGTGGGCGTACATCTCGTACGGGCTGTCGCGGTGCTGGGCGACGGAGAGGATGATGATCTCGCGGCAGCGGGCGCTGAGGGAGATCTCGAACCGGACCGCCGCGCCGAGCTGCTCGAAGGCGCTGCCGATCGCGGGGTTGAGCAGCCAGGCGTTGCACGGTCCCGTCAGGGCGCCGGCCTCGTCGATGATGGGAAAGGCCCTGGTCTGGGTGGCTCGGCGGCCGTTGACCAGCGCGTCGTAGATGCTCCACTGCCGGGCGTCGAGCTCGTCGGGGCCGATCGAGGGGATCCGGCTCATGAGGCGGCTTCGGGCATGGGGTAGTCGGCGGCGTTCAGCACCCAGCCGTCCATGAGGGAGAAGTCGGTGCGCGGCGGGGAGAAGATGTCGATCAGGTGGTTGACGCCCGCGTCCGTCGCCTGGCTGGTGTGCACGGCGGGCGGCGGGATGATCGTGAGCGACGGGCTGTCGCAGTGCTCGTGCTCGTCCTCGCGCCACTGGCTCAGGTCGGTGGTCCAGGGCCAGCGCAGGTGATGGGTGAACGCGCCGTCGATGACGAGCGAGCACTGCTCGAAGTCGTCGTGCGAGTGTGGGGACATGCGGGTGGTGTCGCGCGGGCCATTGCGGGGATGGGTGACGTTCACCATGAACGAGCTGCACCGGAAGATACGGAAGGCGGGCTCGGTCAGGCCGGGCACGTCGAGGTCGTAGGTGCGCAGCTGGAACCCGCCGACCGGATCCGGCCAGGAGATGAGCGGGGCGACGCCGGGGTGCGGCTCGTCGTAGGCGGCGGCGTTGGCGGCCTCGCCGGGGGCGGCGCCGGAACGGGCGGTGAAGATCGTGATGACCCGGCCGCTGCCCTCAAGCCGTACGTCGGCCGCGCCCGGCGGGATGAACGTGAGCGTCTGGCCGGCGACCGTGGTGGTCTTCCCGTCGATGGTGACGGTCGCCGACGTGGTCGCCTCCGGCATCAGCACGGCGCATTCGTCGGAGGTCTCCGGCACCGTGAACCCGGTGGGCGTGACCAGGTCGGTGTAGCCGATCACCAGGTGCTGGCTGCGGCCGTACCAGGTGCGGGTGTCCCCGTCGGTGGTGACGGCGGGCAGCTCGTAGAACTTCACGTGGCCGGCGGGCGAGTAGATGCCGTCCGGCTGCCGCGTCGCCGTCGCCGTGGGGAGGGCTGAGCGCGCGTCGCTCGGGTCGTAGGGCATGGTGCGTCCTTTCTAGGGGTGGGAGATGACGGCGTTGCGGCGGATCTCGGCGGCGGCGTTGCCGAAGATGCCCGCGTCGTTGCCGATCATGACGAAGGAGAAGCCGCGTTCGGCCGCCGCGCGCGCCGCCGCGGCGTCCCGGCAGGCGGTGCCGACCGGCAGGTCGCGGGCGCGGGCGGCCGACAGGAGCTCGTCGGCATGCCGCCGCAGGAGGGGGTCGTCGGCGGCCAGGCCGGTGGACATCGTCAGGTCGCCCATGCCGAGGAAGGCGGCGTTGAGCCCCGGCGTGTCCAGGATCTCCGTGACTTGTTCGAGCGCCGAGAGGTCTTCGAGCTGGGGGATGCGCAGGGTCTCCTCGTTGCCTCGCCGGACGTAGTCGGCCGTGGAGTCGAGGCCCCACGTGCCGGCCCGGGAGGTGGTGCCGAGGCCGCGCCCGCCGCTCGGCGGGAAGAGCATGCCGTTCATCGCGCGCTCGGCGTCCTCGCGGCCGGTCACGTGCGGGACGAGGATGCCGTCGGCGCCGATGTCGAGGACGCGCTGCAGGTGGCTGCCGCCGGCGTCGGGCACGCGGACCAGCGCGTGCATGCCGAGCCCTTGGGCGACGACGACCGCGCGATAGGTCGACTCCAGGGTCATGGGGCTGTGCTCCATGTCGGCGACCACGAAATCGAAACCCGCGCGGGCCAGGAGCTCGACGGTCTCCAGCGCGGGGATCTTGACCCAGGTCCCGATCAGGCACCGGGTACTTTCGCGGAGGTGTTGGAGCATGCGCATGAATCCTCCTGTCCCTCAATGAGGGATGAGAGTTCTAGTAAGCGGGATAGGGGTGACGGTAGGCTTTCGGATGCGCTGCGTCAAGAGTCACGTTTTGAACACCTACTTTTCTTAAAGTAGAAATGCCGTGGAAACCTTGACGGCCCCGGTAGGGCGTGTTCTACAGTCCGACGTACCGGATGAGGGAATCGAAAATCCGCAATGCGGGACAAGCCCTGATCTGGATCGAGCGCCGGGAGGGCCGCACGTGACAATCCCCGACATCCCCAGCGGTGACCTCCAGGTCGTCGCCCGAGTGGTCCAGTTGCTGCGACTGCTCGGCGAGGCCGGGACCATCGACCTCGTGTCGGCCGCCCAGGAGTTGAGCGTGGGAAAGTCCACGGCACACCGCTACCTGGCCTCGATGGAGAACCACGGCATGCTCCAGCGCCGTGACCGCAACCGCTACGAGTTCGGTCCGCTCCTGGCCGAGCTGGGCACCATGGCCCTGTCCCGGCTGGGCGTGGTCAACGTGGCGCGGCCGGTCATGGAGCAGATCAGCCTGCGGGTCCGGCACACGGTCGTGCTCACGATCTGGAACGGCCGGCAGGCGGTGGTGGCCCAGGTCCACGAGGACAGCAGCCGTACGGCCCACGTCTCGATAAGGACGGGAAGCGTGCTGCGGACCGGGACGGCGCAGGACTGCGTGTTCCGCGCCTTCCAGGACCAGTCCTTCTACCGCTTCCGCAAAGAAACGCCGGATGACGGGCAGGAGACTGACGGGCTGGAAGAGGTACGCCGGACCGGCGTCGCCATCCGATCGAGCGCCAGCGAGGGAGTGCGCGCGGTGGCGGTGCCCATCAGGGACGCGGCCGATCGCGTCGTGGCCGCGCTCGCGGTGATCGGCGTGACGCAGCTCGTACCGGATGAGGACGACAGCGATGTAGTGATGACCCTGCGTGAGGGCGCGCAGGCCATCCACCAAGCACTGAGCGCATCACTTGAGCGCGCAGGGGAGTGATCGACGCTCTCGTGCACCGCGACCGGCGAACGCCGGCCACGGACGAGTGATCGGGGGTGGACCCGGAGCCGTGACGTTCACCTTGGCCGTGACGGCTCTCCACTCGAGAAAGGCAACGACATGAGGCACAACCATCTTCTGGCCCTGGCGGCCACCGGCCTGCTGCTGGCCGCCACGGCGGCGTGCGGCGCTAACTCCTCGACCGAAGCGACCAAGACACTCACCTGGGCCAGCACGGGCGGCCAGTTCCAGGAGGACGAGAAGAAGGCCCTGCAGGAGCCCTTCACGGCCAAGAGCGGCACCACGTTCGTCAACGTGAGCCCCGCGGACGCCTCCCAGGTCAAGGCCATGGTCGCGTCCGGCAACACCGCCTGGGACCTGGCCAACATGAGCTGGATCTACGCCGGCGCCTACTGCGGGGAGCTCTACGAGAAGCTGGACGATCCGGCGCTCGACCGCAGCAAGTTCCCGCCCGGAACGACCCACGACTGCTTCGTGCCGACCTACCGCTACGCCAACGTCTTCAGCTACAACGCGGACATGTTCAAGGGCGAGGCCCCCTCCAAGATCGCGGACTTCTTCGACGTCAAGCGGTTCCCGGGCAAGCGCATCGTCCATGACTATCCCAAGAGCGGCCTGCTCGAAGCCGCTCTGGTGGCCGACGGCGTGGCACCCGACAAGGTCTACCCGCTGGACCTGGAGCGCGCGCTGCGCAAGCTCGACACCATCAAGTCGTCCCTCGTGTTCGCCCCCAGTTACGGCGCGATCCAGCAGATGATGGTGGACAAGCAGGGCTCGATGGTCCTCACCGTGACGGCCCGCAGCATCGTGACCGCCCAGAGCGGCGCGAACCTCAAGGCGGTCTGGGACTTCACCACCGTCGACATCGGCGCCCTGGTGATCCCCAAGGGATCCCCCAACAAGGCGCTGGCCCAGCAGGCGCTCGCCTTCGTCACCGAACCGGCCCAGGCCAAGACGTACGCCGAGCTGACCGGCACGGCGCCCGCGCGTACCGACGTGGACATCTCCAGCATCGGGTACAGCGACGTCCAGAAGGCCTTCAACGCGTTCCTGCCCGACCGCGGCACCCTGCTTGAGCAGGACAAGCCCTGGTGGATCGAGAACACCGACATGGTCACCAAGCGCTGGACGAGCTGGAAGGTCAGCTAGGTAATCACATGCCGGCCTCAACCGCGTCCCCGCCGACCGCCGCTTCCGCGCCGCCGGCCGGCCGCCGCCCGGCGGCCCGGCGGCGGCGGGCCGCAGCCCTGCTGCTGCTCCTGCCCGCCCTGATCGCCCTGATCGTGTTCTTCGTGCTGCCGCTGCTCGACATCATCATCGGCAGCTTCACCGACCCCGAACCCGGTCTGGGCAACTACCTGGCGCTCTTCAGCGACGGCTACACGCTGCGCGTGCTGGGCCGTACGCTGCTCGTCGCCCTGATCGTCACGCTGGTGGGCCTGCTGCTGGGCTACCCGTACGCCTACATGATGACGCTGGCGAGCCCCACCACCCGGGCGGTCATGGTGACCGTCGTGCTGGTGCCCTTCTGGACGAGCATGATGGCGCGCAACTTCGCGTGGATGGTGCTGATCCAGGACGGCGGGGTGGTGCAGGGCATCCTCAGCCTGGTCGGGCTGAGCGGCGTCACGCTGCTCGGCACCGCGACCGGCGTGGCCCTGTCGATGACCCAGGTACTGCTGCCGTTCATGGTGCTGCCGATGTTCAGCGTGATGCAGCAGATCGACCGCCGGCTGCTGCTCGCCGGGCAGAGCCTGGGCGCCAGCCGCCTGTCGACCTTCCGCAAGGTCTACCTGCCGCTGTCGCTGCCGGGCGTCATCTCGGGCGGGTCGCTGGTCTTCGTGCTGGCGCTCGGCTTCTACGTGACGCCGGCGCTGCTCGGCTCCCCGCAGAGCGCACTCATCGCGCAGATCATCAGCGTCCGCACCCGCGACCTGCTCGACTTCGGCGGCGCGGGCGCGATGGGCGTCCTCATCCTGGTCGTGACGTTGATCGCGCTGGGCGCCAGCAGGCGGCTGGCAGGCACGGGCACGGCGGTCGCCGCCCACGCCGTGGCAGCGGGAGGTGACAGGTGAACGCGCGTCCCTGGCTGAAGATCGTGTCCGTGCTCGTGGGCCTCTTCCTCACGGTGCCGACGCTCGTCGTCATCCCGATGAGCTTCTCCTCCTCCCAGACGTTCAGGTTCCCGCCCCAGGGCTGGTCCCTGCAGTGGTACGAGCGGCTGTTCACCTCGCCCGAGTGGAGCACCGCGATCCTGAACTCCCTCCAGGTCGGGCTGCTGACGACCCTGCTGGCCACCACTCTCGGCACCGCCGCGGCGCTGGGCCTGGCCATGCTGGGCAGCAGAGCGCGCGGCCTGGCGACCGGGTTCCTGCTGTCCCCGATCATCATCCCGAACATCCTCATCGCCCTGGTGGTCTTCTCGGCCTTCCTGCGGCTGTCGCTGACCGGCACCCTGTTCGGCATCGCGCTGGCGCACACCGCCATCGCCCTGCCGTTCGTGGTGATCGCGGTGACGGCGCGGCTGCAGGGCATGGACGCGTCCCTGCAGAAGGCCGGCACCAGCCTCGGCGCGGGGCCGCTGTCCGTCTTCAGGAAGATCACCCTTCCGCTGGCGCTGCCGGGCGTGCTCTCAGGCGCGGTCCTGGCCTTCATCACCTCTTTCGACGAGGTGGTCATCTCGCTGTTCCTGCAGTCGCCGACCACGCTCACACTCCCCGTCCAGATGTTCAACAGCGTGACCGTGCAGATCGACCCGACCATCTCGGCGGCGTCGAGCCTGATGGTCGTGCTGGTCAGCGGCCCCATCCTGCTCGCGCAGGTGATCGGCGCGCGCCGAGGAAAGGCAGGTAGGCAATGACGGCCGGTGACGGACGGATCGAGCTGACGGATCTGTGCAAACGGTACGGCTCAGGGCCACTCGTGGTGGACCACGTCAACATCGACATCGCGTCGGGCGAGTTCATCACCCTGCTCGGGCCGAGCGGCTCGGGCAAGACCACCACGCTCAACATGATCGCGGGCTTCACCGACGTCACCTCGGGGACCATCAAGCTGGGCGGGCGCGACATCGCGCCGCTGCCGCCGCACCGGCGCGCGTTCGGCATGGTCTTCCAGAGCTACGCGCTCTTCCCGCACATGACGGTCGCGCAGAACGTCGCCTTCCCCCTGCGTGAGCGCAAGGTGGCGAAGGAGGAGATCGCCCGGCGGGTGGAGGAGACGCTGCGCCTGGTCGACCTCGGCGGCATGGGCGGGCGGCGCCCCGACGAGCTGTCGGGCGGCCAGCAGCAGCGGGTCGCGCTGGCCCGCGCGGTGGTCTTCTCGCCCAGCGTGCTGCTGCTCGACGAGCCGCTCAGCGCCCTGGACCGCAAGCTCAGGCAGACCCTCCAGCAGGAGATCAAGCGCCTGCACGAGGAGCTGAAGCTCACCTTCGTCTTCGTCACCCACGACCAGGACGAGGCCATGTCGCTGTCGGACCGCATCGCGGTCTTCAACGCGGGCCGCGTCGAGCGCATCGGCACCCCGGCCGACCTCTACCGCGACCCCGGCACCCGGTTCGTGGCCGGCTTCCTCGGCGAGTCCAACCTCTTCAGCGGCCGGCTGCGACCCGGCGGCGTGTACGAGTGGGCCGGGCACAAGTGGGTCGTGCGCGACGCCGACGGCCTGCCCGCCGGCCGCGACCTCGTCGTACGCCCGGAGCGGCTGCTCCTCGCCGCCGCGCCCACCGACGTGCCGGCCGGCGTGAACAGCGTCCAGGCGAAGGTGACCGGCCTGTTCTTCCAAGGCACGCACCAGCGCGCCGAACTCGACTACGGCAACGGCATGACGGGCTGCGCCGTGCTGTCCCCCGACGCCATGGCCGGCATCCGGGCAGGCAGCAGCGTGACCGCCTACTGGGACCCCGCGCACCAGGTGCTGGTGACCCCGCCGACCGATTCACATCCCCACGAGGAGACCGCATGACCCAGCCACCAGCCTCGCTGCTCGACCCGGAGCTCGACGGCGACCGGCTAGACCCCGACCCGGAGGCTGACGCGCTACTCGTGGGCGCCGTGGACCTGCACGAGCACCCCGGGCCGAGCCCGTTCCCCCGGCGGATGACGCTCCTGGACGCCGCCAGGGACGCCGAGGGCGCCGGCTTCGAGGCCATCGTGGCCAAGTCCCACCACCACAGCATGGTCACCGACATCCTGGCGCTCGGCCCGGCCGGGCTGGACGAGCTGTCCGTGAAGGTCTTCGGCGGCATCGCGCTCAACCAGACCGTGGGCGGCCTGAACCCGCACGCCGTCGAGCTGGCCCTGCGGATGGGCGGCCGGGTGGTGTGGTTCCCCACCCTGTCCTCGGCGGCGCACATCGACCACCACCGCGACCACGACACCGGCTTCCCCACCTCCGTCGTGCAGCTGCGGCCCAACGACGTGATCACCATCCTCGGCCAGGACGGCAAGGTGCTGCCCGAGGTGCGCGACATCCTGTCGGTCATCGCCGCCGAGGAGGCGATCATGACCTGCGGTCACCTGGGCGTCGAGGAGACGACCAAGCTGATCGAGGCCGCCAAGCAGGAGGGCGTGCGGCGCATCCTGGTCAACCATCCCTGCTTCGTCGTCGGCGCCTCCGTCGAGCAGGCCGCGGAGTGGGCCCGGCAGGGCGCGCACATCGAGCACTGCCTGGTCATGTACTTCGGCCGTCCCGAGCGCCGCAGGGACCTCGGCGAGCTGCTGGCCTTCATCGACGCGGTCGGCCCCGAGCAGACCGTGCTGTCGTCGGACTCCGGCCAGAAGAACAACCCGCTGCCCGTCACGCTGTTCCGGCGCGGCGCGCGCGGGCTCCTGGACGCGGGGCTGGCCGAGAGCGACGTCCGCCGCATGCTCGGCGCGAACGCGAGCGCGCTGGTAGGCCGATGAGCACGTACGAGGTGCTGGCCGTCCGCTACGGCACCCGCGCGACCACCCGCGCCCAGACCTTCTTCAACCACCACGTCTACCGCGAGGCCGACAGCCCCATCGACCTGGACTTCTACCTCTGGGTGGCCAGGAACGACGAGCGCACCGTGGTGATCGACACCGGCTACAGCGCCGCCACCAAGGGGCACCGCATGGCGCGCACCGAGCTGACCGACCCGCTCGCCACCCTGGCCGAGCTGAACGCGCGGCCCGAGGCGTCCCCCCTGGTGATCGTCACGCACGCGCACTACGACCACATGGGCAACCTGGACGCCTACCCCTCCTCCGAGGTGGTCATCGCGCGCGCCGAGTTCGACTTCTGGACCGGCCCGTACGCCACCCGCCCGCAGTTCGCCTGCACCGTCGAGGAGAACGAGATCGCCCACCTGCGCGAGGTCCGCGAGCAGGGCCGGGCCACCCTCGTGGAGGGCGTCGCCCAGGTGGCGCCCGGCATCGAGGCGATCACGGTCGGCGGCCACACGCCGGGCCAGCTCGTCGTGCGGGTGGCGACGGAGACCGGGCACGCCGTGCTCGCCTCCGACGCGGCGCACTTCTACGAGGAGGTGGAGCTGGACCGGCCGTTCACCTACCTCACCGACCTGACCGACACCTACCGCGCCTACGAGCAGCTGCGCGAGATGACCGGCGAGCCCGGCGAGGTGCTGGTGGCGGGGCACGACGCCGACGTGATGCGGCGCTTCCCCGCGGTGCCCGGCGGCGACGGACAGGTGGTGCGCGTTGGCTGAGCAAGGAGCGAGCTCGCTGGCCGGGAAGGTGGCCGTGGTCACCGGCGGCGGCAGCGGCATCGGCGCGGCCACCGCCCGGCGCCTGTCGCGGGACGGGGCGCACGTCGTCGTGGTGGACGTGAACGGCGACGCCGCCGCCTCGGTGGCGGGCGACCTGCCCGGCCGGGCCGTCGCGGTGACCGCGGACATCTCCACCGAAAAGGGCGTGGACGCCTACATCGGCGCGGCGCTGGAGGAGTTCGGCGCGATCGACCTGCACCACCTGAACGCCGGCGTGCTCGGCACCATGGCACCCCTGCCCGACGTGGCGGCGGCCGACTTCGACCAGGTCATCGCGGTAAATCTGCGCGGCGCCTTCCTCGGGCTGCGCGCCGCCTTCCGGTGCTACCGCGACCAGGAGACGGGCGGCGCCGTGGTCGTCACCGCGTCGATCTCCTCCCTGCGCGGCGCCGACGACCAACTGCCCTACCAGACGTCCAAGCACGGCCTGCTCGGCCTGGTGCACGGCGCCGCCATGTACGGCGGTCCGCGCGGGGTGCGGGTCAACGCGGTGGCCCCCGGCCTGGTGCCGACCGGCATCTTCGCCTCCTCGGGCGACGCCTCCCGCGCCGCCACGGTGAGCCGGCGGGGCGGCACCATCCCCATGCGGCGGGTCGGCACCACCGACGAGATCGCCGGCGTGGTGGCCTTCCTGCTCGGCGACGACGCGGCGTACGTCACCGGAGAGGTCGTGTCCGCCGACGGCGGCGCGTTCATGGTCAACACCGTGACCCGCAGCGGCGGCGCGGGCGCGTGGACGCCCGCGGACTGACGAGTGAAAGGAACCACCCGATGACGCTCACCCCCGAGCAGCAGAAGATCAAGGACGAGTTCATCCAGGTGCGCGGCACCTGGGGGGAGTCGTGGGAGAGCATGCTCCGGCTGGACGCCGGCTTCCTCGAGTCCTACCTGCGGCTGTCCGCGGTGCCCTGGAACAGGGAGCACCTGCCGGCCAAGGTGAAGGAGTTCATCTACATCGCGATGGACGCCGCCGCCACCCACCTCTACCTCCCCGGCGTCCGGCAGCACATCCGCGCCGCCATCAAGCACGGCGCGACCGGCGCGGAGATCATGGAGGTGCTGGAGCTGACCGCCACCCTCGGCATCCACGCCTGCAACATCGGCGTGCCGCTGCTGATGGAGGTGCTGGAGGAGGAGGGGCTGCGTACCGGCCCGGCCCCGCTCGACGAGCGCCGGGAGCGACTGAAGGCCGACTTCACCGACAAGCGCGGCTACTGGCACGAGTTCTGGGACGGCCTGCTGGAGCTGGACCCGGACCTGTTCGAGGCGTACCTGGACTTCTCCGGCGTGCCGTGGACGACCGGGGTGCTGGAGCCGAAGGTCAAGGAGTTGGTCTACATCGCCTTCGACGCCTCCGCCACGCACCTCTACCAGCCGGGGCTCAAGCTGCACATGCGCAACGCCATCGGCTACGGCGCCACCCCTGAAGAGATCATGGAAGTGCTCGCCATCGTCAGCGTCGTCGGCATCCACGCCGTCGTAGAGGGCGCGCCCATCCTCCAGGAGGAGCTGGGCGGCTAACGGAACGCGGCCAGCGGGATGGAGATCCACGACGGCCGGTTGCGGGACTCGTAGATCACTTCGTACACCGCCTTGGACAGCTCGAACGCGCGCAGCAGGGCGGCGTCCGCGGCGGTGATCGTGCCGCCGCCCTCGATGTACCCCTCAAGGAACGCGGCCCTGTTGCGCTCGGCCCACTGGTCGGCTTTGGGCTCCAGCTTGTCCGCCTCGGCATGGCCGGCCAGCAGGTGCCTGGCGGCGTAGTCGAAGGAGCGGAGCATCCCGGCCACGTCGCGCAGCGGCGACGACATCGCCCGGCGCTCGGCCAGCGGCTGGCCCGGCTCGCCCTCGAAGTCGAGCACCACCCAGTCCGTGGTCGTGCGCATCACCTGGCCGAGGTGATAGTCGCCGTGCACCCGCTGCACGGCCACCTCGGTGGTCAGCTCCTCGACCCGGTGGTAGGCCTTCTCCAGCATGCCGACGTGCTCGCGCAGCTCCGGGACCTCGGCCGCCGCCCGGCCGAGCTTGCGCCGCATGCCCTCGGCCATCCGCTTGACCTCGTGCGGCTCGACCGTGCCGGTCGGGAAGGCCGCGGCCAGCTCGCGGTGGATGCGCGCGGTGGCGCCGCCGAGCCGGGCCGCCTCGGCGGCGAAGTCGCCGCCGGCCTCCGCCGCGGTGACCTCGGGCAGCGAGTTGTACAGGTCGCGCACGCTGGTCAGCGCCAGGTCCCAGCCGTCGGTGGAGTTGGACAGGAACTCCTGGAGGATGGCGAGCGTGGTCGCGGTGCCGTCGAGGTCGATCTCCATCCATCCGTACGGCTGGGCGATGTGCGGGGCCTGCCGGGCGGCCAGCGCGGTGACGATCTCCAGCTCGGGATTGACCCCGGGGATGAGCCGGCGGAACAGCTTGCAGATGTACGCGTCGCCGTACACCAGAGAGGTGTTGGACTGCTCGGCCCCCAGCACCATGCTGCGGATGCCGGAGTCGATCCCGACGCCGGGCAGGTGCTCGAAGCGCACCACGCCCTGCTCGGTGTCGCCCGCCATGGACTCCAGGATCCAGTGGGTCAGCTCCGGGTCGTGGGCAGCGTCGTAGACGTGCCACCACGGGTGGGAGGGGCCGTTCTCGAAGGCGTACAGGCCGCACTGGCCGATGAGGGCGTGCTGAAGGGTGTCGGGGAGGTCGGCGCGCATGCCGAGCAGGAGCTGGTAACGCTCACGGGAGCCGTCCTGCCACACCGACACGATCAGGTGGCGCAGGCCGGGGTCGCCGGCTTCGATGGTGACGTCGGAGTCGATCGACAGAGTGTCGATCGGGCGCCCCTTGCCGCCGAACCAGCGCTGATGTCCGATCCATGCGGCAAGGAGCTCGTCCAGCACGTCTTACTCCTCCTGGGTGATGGCCGGTGGGAGGGTGAACCAGTAGAACCCATGCCCAGGAAGTGTCAAAAGATACGGAAGCTCGCCAATCGGTGGAAAAGGAACTCCACCCATCGTCTCGACGGGCGAGACGCCGACGAATCGCCGCAGGTCCAGCTCCACCGGCTGCGGGAAGCGGGACAGGTTGTTCACGCAGAGCATGCGGTCGTCGCCCAGCTCGCGGACGAACGCCAGCACGCTCGGGTTGGAGGAGTTGAGCTCGGCGAACTCGCCCAGCCCGAACACCGGATGGCGCTTACGGATCTCGATCATGCGCCTGGTCCAGTGCAGCAGTGAGCCGGCGCTCTTCTGCTGGGCCTCGACGTTCAGGGCCTGGTAGCCGTAGATCGGGTCCATGATGACCGGCAGGTAGAGCCGTCCCGGGTCGCAGTCGGAGAAGCCCGCGTTGCGGTCGGGGTCCCACTGCATGGGGGTGCGCACGCCGTCGCGGTCGCCGAGCCAGATGTTGTCGCCCATGCCGATCTCGTCGCCGTAGTAGAGCACCGGCGAGCCCGGCAGCGACAGCAGCAGCGCGGTGAACAGCTCGATCTGGTTGCGGTCGTTCTCCAGCAGGGGCGCCAGGCGGCGGCGGATGCCGACGTTGGCCCGCATCCGCGGATCCTTGGCGTACTCGGTGTACATGTAGTCGCGTTCCTCGTCCGTCACCATTTCGAGGGTGAGCTCGTCATGGTTGCGGAGGAAAATCCCCCATTGGCAGTGTTCGGGGATTTTCGGGGTTTGTGCGAGGATTTCCGAGATGGGGTAACGGGACTCCCTGCGCACCGCCATGAAGATGCGCGGCATCAGCGGGAAGTGGAAGGCCATGTGGCACTCGTCCCCGCCGCCCACCGGGTCGCCGAAGTATTCGACCACGTCGGAGGGCCACTGGTTGGCCTCGGCGAGCAGCACCCGGTCGGGGTAGATCCGGTCGACCTCCTTGCGGACCCGCTTGAGGTATTCGTGCGTCCTCGGCAGGTTCTCGCAGTTGGTGCCCTCCTCCTCGAACAGGTAGGGCACCGCGTCCAGCCGGAACCCGTCGATGCCCAGGTCCAGCCAGAAGCGCAGCACCTCCAGCATCGCGTCCTGCACGGCCGGGTTCTCGTAGTTGAGGTCCGGCTGGTGGTGGAAGAAGCGGTGCCAGTAGTACTGCCCGCGCACCGGGTCGTAGGTCCAGTTGGACGTCTCGGTGTCGATGAAGATGATCCGGGCGTCGGAGTAAGCGGTGTCGGTGTCGGACCAGACGTAGAAGTCGCCGAACGGCCCCTCGGGGTCGTGCCGGGAGGCCTGGAACCAGGGGTGCGCGTCGCTGGTGTGGTTCATCACGAGGTCCGCGATGACGCGCATGCCGCGCTTGTGCGCCTCGTCGACCAGTTTCACGAAGTCTCCGAGATCGCCGAACTCGGGGAGGATCTTCATGAAGTCCGCGATGTCGTAACCGCCGTCGCGCAGCGGCGACTCGAACAGCGGCAGCAGCCAGAGGCAGTCCACGCCGAGCCACTGCAGATAGTCGAGCTTGTCGATCAGGCCCTTGATGTCACCCGTGCCGTCCCCGTTGGAGTCGGCGAAGCCCCTGATCAGGACCTCATAGAAGACCGCGCGTTTGTACCAGTAAGGATCGCGCGGCTTCTCCTCGTCGAAGGAGTTGGGTATGGGTGTGGAGCTCATGGGCTCTCCCTTGGGGGGCTCATGAGGGAGGCGCTAACACACACGTTGAAGACTCCCCGCTGAATTCAGTTCTACCGTGGCGAGGCCCGTACGGTGAGAATGTGGGCCGGCTGGATGTGAGGGTCGAGGCGCACGTAGTTGCTCTGGCGCCAGCGGTAGGACTCGCCGGAGAGTTCGTCGTCGACGACGAACTCGGCGTTCCAGTCGAGCCCGATCGCGGGCAGGTCGAGTTCGACCGTGGCCTCGTGGGTGTGGTGCGGATCCAGGTTGATCACCGCCAGAACGACGTCGCCCAGCCCGTGCCTTCGTGTGGCCGTGTCATAGGCGCCCGGGAGTCGTTTGGAAAAGCAGATGATATCCGGTTGGTCGACCCGGTGGAATCGTAGGTTACGCAATTCCTGCAGTGCGGGATGGGCTCTTCGAAACAAATTCAAATGCGTAAGGAGAGGGGCCAGGCTCTGGCCCTCTCGTTCCGCTAGAACCCAATTACGAGGTTTGTACTGATATTTTTCACTATCTAGATATTCCTCACTCCCCGGTCGTACGGGGACGTTCTCCGCGAGCTCGTAACCGGAGTAGACGCCCCAGGTCGGCGAGGCGAGCGCGGCCAGCACGGCTCTGATCTTGAAGGCGGGTACGCCTCCGTGCTGCAGGTACTCGTGCAGGATGTCCGGCGTGTTGACGAACAGGTTGGGCCGCAGGAACGACGACGTCACGTGCGCCAGCTCCGACAGGTACGCCTCCACGTCCGCCTTGGAATTCTTCCAGGTGTAGTACGTGTAGGACTGGTGGAAGCCCACCTTGGCCAGCATCTGGAGCATCGGCGGCCGGGTGAACGCCTCCGACAGGAAGAGCACGTCCGGGTCGGTGGCGTGGGTGTCGGCCATCAGCCGCTCCCAGAAGGCCACCGGCTTGGTGTGCGGGTTGTCCACCCGGAAGATCCGCACCCCGTGGTCCATCCAGTGCCGCAGCACCCGCTTGACCTCGGTGTAGATCCCCTCGGGGTCCCGGTCGAAGTTGAGCGGGTAGATGTCCTGATATTTCTTCGGCGGGTTCTCGGCGTAGGCGATCGTGCCGTCCGCCCGGATCGTGAACCACTCCGGGTGCTCCTTGACCCACGGGTGGTCGGGGGAGCACTGCAGCGCGAAGTCGATCGCGACCTCCATGCCCAGCTCGCGGGCCCGGCTGACGAACTGCTCGAAGTCCTCCAGGGTGCCCAGCTCCGGGTGGATGGCGTCGTGGCCGCCGTCCTCCGAGCCGATAGCCCAGGGCGAGCCGGGCTCGTCCGGCTCGGGGCTGAGCGTGTTGTTGCGGCCCTTGCGGAACGTGGTGCCGATCGGGTGGATGGGCGGCAGGTAGACGACGTCGAAGCCCATCTTGGCGACCGCGGGCAGGCGCTTGGCAGCAGTCTGGAAATTTCCGGACTTGGAGATGCCGGCCTCGTTGACCACCGCGCCCTCGGACCTGGGGAAGAACTCATACCAGGAGCCGTACAGCGCCCTGCGCCTGCTCACCCTGATCCGCTGCTGCTTGGCCCTGGTCACCATCTCGCGCAGCGGATGCGCCTCCAGCAGCGCGGCCGTTTCGGGCAGCTGCGCCACCGACAGCCGGGCCCTGGGGTCCAGGTCCTCGTCCCGCAGCGTGGCCGCGACCGCCAGCAGCGCCGCCCGGTGCCCGCACGGACTGTCGCCGTTCTTGACGGCTCTGCCGTTGCCGTTCTTGGTGCCGTTCCTGGCGGCCATGGCCGCCAGGACGGCCTGCCCGTCGGGCCCCGGGCAGTCGGCCTGCCGGACGGCCTTGGCGGCCCGCTCGAACAGGCGGGCGCCCTCCTCGCACATCAGATCGCTGTCCAGGCCACGAGGGATCTTGATCTCGGCGTCGTGCAGCCACGTGGCGAGCGGATCACTCCAAGCCTCCACCCGGAACAGCCAGTCGCCCTCGGTGGGCAGGCAGATCTCCACCGCCCACCTGTCGGTGCCCGACCCGCTCTCGCGCATCCGTCTCAGCCGGCCGCGCTGCCCATCGGGCGCGGTGAGCACCACGCCCGCGGCCACGGCGTCGTGGCCCTCTCTGAACACGGTCGCCGAGACCGCGAAGGTCTCGCCGGCGACCGCCTTGGCGGGCCACTGCCCGCAGTCGACGACGGGGGAGATGTCCGTGATGGGAATTCGTCCGATCATCGCATTTCAAGGTTGCGACGGCACACTCGGTACCGCCGGAGGCTTTCTGTTACAGGAACGATCCTTGCATGTAAATTCTGGGCAGCAGTGGATGTACCTCCCGAGTGTCACCGGGAGAGTCGACATTGGAGAAAGTTGCCCCAATCCTCCGTCTTCATGCTTCGTCCGGGAAAGGGGTTTGAACGCCTTGGCTGGGGGTGAAGGACTCAGAGGTCCCTCCTAGCCCGTAGGGTTCAAAATTGTGAGAGCTATCCGCCGGTTCACCGTCCGGACTGTCCTGCCCGCGGAGCTGGCCGCACTAGGCGAGCTCGTGCACAACCTGCGCTGGTCCTGGCATCCAGAGACACTGGATCTGTTCGCCGAGGTCGACCCCGCCCTCTGGGCGCAGGTCGGCCACGACCCGGTCGCGCTGCTGGGCGCCGTGAGCCACGAGAGGCTGGCCGAGCTGGCCGCCGACCGCCGGTTCCTGCGCCGCCTCGCCGACGCCGCCGACGATCTACGGGAGTACATGACCGCGCCGCGGTGGTACCAGGCGCAACCCGACGGCGCGCACGCCATCGCCTACTTCTCCCCGGAGTACGGCATCGCCGCCGCCATGCCGCAGTACTCCGGCGGTCTCGGCATCCTCGCCGGGGACCACCTCAAGGCGGCCAGCGACCTGGGCGTGCCGATCCTGGCCGTCGGGCTGCTCTACCGCCACGGCTACTTCACCCAGTCGCTCTCGCCCGAGGGCTGGCAGCTGGAGCACTACCCGTCGCTGGACGCGGGCGGCCTGCCGCTGAGCCTGCTCAAGGACGAAGGGGCCCCGGTCAAGATCCGCATCGGGCTGCCCGGCGAGCGGGCGCTGCACGCGCAGGTCTGGGTGGCGCAGGTCGGCAGGGTGCCGCTGCTGCTGCTCGACTCCGACGTGGCCGAGAACGACAACGCCGCCCGGGACGTCACCGACCGCCTCTACGGCGGCGGCACCGACCACCGGCTGATGCAGGAGCTGCTGCTGGGCGTGGGCGGGGTGCGGGCCATCCGCTCCTACTGCCGCGTCACCGGCCACGCCGAGCCTGAGGTCTTCCACACCAACGAGGGCCACGCGGGCTTCCTCGGCCTGGAGCGCATCCGCGAGCTCACCGAGGCCCGGCTCTCCTTCGACGAGGCGCTGGAGGTGGTGCGCGCCGGCACGGTGTTCACCACGCACACGCCCGTCCCCGCGGGCATCGACCGCTTCCCCGTCGACATGATCGCCCGCCAGTTCGGCGGCGACAACGCCTGGCCGACCGTGCCGGTCGAGCGCATCCTGGCGCTCGGCGCGGAGGCCGACCCCAGCAGGTTCAACATGGCCGTCATGGGCATGCGCCTGGCGCAGCGGGTCAACGGCGTCTCGGAGCTGCACGGCGAGGTCAGCCGGGACATGTTCAAAGAACTTTGGCCGGGATTCGACCTGGACGAGGTGCCGATCGGCTCCATCACCAACGGCGTGCACGCGCCGACCTGGGTGGGGCGCGAGTTCATGGAGCTGGCCGCCCGCGAGGTGCCCTCGCTGCTGGAGAAGGGGCGCGGCTGGGAGAACGTCCACAAGATCCCCGACGCCGAGATCTGGAACATCAGGAGCATCCTGCGGGCCCGCCTGGTCCAGGGCGCCAGGGACCGGCTCCGCAAGTCGTGGCGCGACCGCGGCGCGTCCCCGGCCGAGCTCGGCTGGGTCGACGACGTGCTGGACCCGGAGGTGCTGACGATCGGGTTCGCCCGGCGGGTGCCGTCCTACAAGCGGCTCACGCTGATGCTGCAGGACCCGGAGCGGCTGACCGAGCTGCTGCTGGACCCGGACAGGCCCGTGCAGATCGTGATCGCCGGCAAGGCGCACCCCGCCGACGAGGGCGGCAAGAAGCTGATCCAGCAGATCGTCAAGTTCGCCGACCGGCCCGAGGTGCGCCACCGCATCGTCTTCCTGCCCGACTACGACATGACGCTGGGCCAGCTCCTGGTCCAGGGCTGCGACGTCTGGCTCAACAATCCGCTGCGCCCGCTGGAGGCCTCGGGCACCTCCGGCATGAAATCGGCGCTCAACGGCGGCCTCAACCTGTCCATCCGCGACGGCTGGTGGGACGAGTGGTACGACGGCACCAACGGCTGGGCCATCCCCACCGCCGACGGGGTGGACGACCCCGACCGGCGTGACGAGCTGGAGGCGACCGCCCTCTACGACCTGATCGAGCACGAGGTGGCCGACCGCTTCTACGACCGGGCCGGCGACGGGCTGCCGCGCCGCTGGATGGAGATGGTCAAGCACACGCTGACCTCGCTCGGCCCCAAGGTGCTGGCCGGCCGGATGCTGCGCGACTACGTGGTGGGTCTCTATCTCCCCGCCGCCCGCGCGGCCCACGTGCTGTCGGCCGACTCCCAGGCCGCCGCCAAGGCGTTCGCCGCCTGGCGGCTCAAGGTCACCAAGGCCTGGCCCGGCGTGCGGGTGGAGCACGTGGAGGCCTCCGGCATCGGCGACACCCCGGAGGTGGGCGCGTCGCTGGAGCTGCGCGCCACCATCGCGCTGGGCGAGCTGGAGCCGGGCGACCTGCTGGTGGAGGCCGCCTACGGCAGGGTCGGCCCGCACGACGAGCTGATCCACCCCCACCACCTGGAGCTGACCGCCGGCGACATGGACGACGACGGCCGGGCCCACTACAGCGGGGTGGTCCCGCTGGATCGGACCGGCGCCTTCGGCTACACCGTCCGGGTCGTCCCGCACCACCCGCTGGCCGCCGCCAAGGCCGAGCTGGGCCTCATCGCGGTGCCCGAGGAGCCCGCCGGCATGACCAACGGCACCCTGCGCTGACCCGGCGGCACCCACTCATGCCTGTGGGGGCCGCCGGCAGCACCGGTGAAACCTCGCGCTAGTCCGGCGGCACCCGACCAATCCGCAGGCAACGGCATAATCGGGTCTGTGGATGACAGTGGCAACAGCCTGCGGGCAGACAATCTGGTGGCGACGGTCCGAGGCTTGCTGCCGTCGCTGACGCCGGCCGCCAGGACCGTCGCCCGTCTGATCCTCGAAGACCCGGCGACCGTGGCGAAGAGCACCATCACCGAGCTGTCGGCGGCCTCCGGCACCAGCGAGGCCACCATCGTGCGCACCGCGCGGCTGCTCGGCTTCGCCGGCTATCCGCAGCTGCGCCTGGCCCTGGCGGCGGCAGCTGCCCAGCCCGACCGGCTGGTGCCCGGCGACCTGGCGCCCGACGACCCGCTGTCGGAGGTCATCCAGAAGGTGGCCAGGGCCGAGTCCGAGGCGATCAACGACACGGTCGCCCAGCTCACCTCCGAGCGGCTCGGCCTGGTGGTCGACGCCATCGTGGGCGCCCGCCGGGTGGACGCCTACGGGGTGGGCGCCTCCGGGCTCGTGGCGCAGGACGTGGCCCAGAAGCTGCTGCGCATCGGCCTGTCCAGCCACGCCTTCCAGGACGCCCACCTGGCGTTGACCAGCGCGGTGCTGCTCAAGGCCGGTGACGTGGCGATCGGCATCAGCACCTCGGGCCAGACGCCCGACGTGATCGAGCCGCTCCGGCGGGCGGGGGAGGCGGGTGCGACCACCGTCGCGATCACCAACAACCCCCGCTCCGCCATCGCGGAGCTGGCCGAGCACGTGCTCATCTCGGCCGGGCGCGAGACGGAGTTCCGTCCCGGCGCCCTGGCCAGCCGGATCAGCCAGCTCCTCGTCGTCGACTGCGTCTTCGTCGGCGTGGCCCAGCGCACGTTCGACTCCTCGCAGGAGGCTCTCACCAGCACCAGGAGCGCCGTCGCGGAGTTCACCAGACGACCGACCTCCGCACGTCGCCAGCCGTGACGGGTTCACCAGGCTGACGACTTCCGCGCGTCGCCAGCCGTATCGAGGTTCACGAGGCTGACGACTTCCGCGCGTCGTCAGCCGTGACGGGGTTCACCGGGCGAACGACACCCGTACGTCGTCGGCCTTCACGAACATCACTCGGTGCCCGAACTGGATCTGCAGGTACCTCGTCGTGCCCCGGACGACTCTGTGGCCGGCCGGGTCGAAGGTGACGGCCCGGTAGTACTCCGCCGCCGCGGGGCCGGCCAGCGTGTACTTCTCGCCGGCCGAGAACGTGTACTGCAGCGGGGTGACCGCCTGGTAAGGGATGCCCTCGGGGTAGGCCTCCTGCTCCGGGTACGCCCTGCCGTACACCGGGACCGTCGCCAGGCCCGGCCTGGGTGTCACCACGAGGCCCGCCGACGGGATGGCGGTCCGCGCGGTCGCCGGGTTGTGGAACCACGACTTCTGGCCGAGGTACCAGATGGCCGTCCAGTCGCCCTGCCGCTCGGCCACCGCGTACCGCTGACCGGTGCTCGCCCTGGCGCTGTGGTCGTACACGCTGTAGAGGGATTCGCCGGTCGGGTGCTTGCCGATGTCCTTGACCAGCGGCGCGTCCTCGCGCGGCGCGGTGCGCAGCCAGACCGTGCCCGCGCTGAGCGGCGGGCAGTCCGCCTCGGGGTTGGCGCGGTCGCAGCCGTAGAAGTGCGGCTTGTTGGTGGCGAAGTCGGGCCTGATCATGATGCTGCCCGCCTTCGGGCCGCCGAGCGGGTGCAGGGGGGCGCCGAGCAGCTTGAAGTAGTGCGCCCAGTCCCAGAAGGGCCCCGGGTCCTCGTGCATGCCCCGGACCGTGGTCGGCAGCGTGCCGGGCACGTTGTCGTGGCCGATGATGTGCGCCCGGTCCAGCGGCACGCCGTGCCTGAGCGCCAGGTAGCGCACCAGCTTGGCCGAGGTGCGGTACATCGCCTCGGTGTACCAGGTGCCGCCCTCGGCCAGGAAGCCCTCGTGCTCCAGGCCGATGGACTTGGCGTTGACGTACCAGTTGCCGGCGTGCCAGCCGACGTCCTTGGTCTTGATGTGCTGGGCGATGTGCCCGTCGGTGGAGCGCAGGGAGTAGTGCCAGCTCGCCCCGTAGGTGGCGTCCTGGACGAGGCCGATCGACGGGCCGAAGTAGCCCTCCATGTCATGGATGACGATGTAGTCGATCTTCTGGCCGGTGGGCCGGTTCGCCAGGTCGTGGTTGCCGTAGTCGTCCGGCGGCAGCTCCTCGTAGGCGGCCGGGATCCACTCGCACGAGATGGTGCGCGGGCACTCCACGCCGTCCCGGCGCGGCGGGCGCAGGCCCAGCTTCTCCAGCCAGGTGGCGACCGCGGACAGCCTGGGGACCGGCGCCAGCCTGACCCGCTGGCCGTCGTCGGTGACGCGCTCCTCGCCCGACTTGATGGTGGCGAAGACCTCGTCGGCGAAGAACTTGGCCGCCTCGGACTCCGCGGCCCCCGAATAGCGGGCGACCGCGCCGTACCACTGGCCGGGGTCGTCGCTGAGCGGCGCGCCGAGCGACTTCTGGTAGTCGGCCAGCAGGGCCGCGCCGCCTCTGATGTTGGCCGCCGGGTCGGTGCGGAGCTCGTCGTGGCTCTCGCCGGTGAGCTGGGCGGCCTTCTCCATGGTGCGCAGCGAGGCGGGGATCTCGACGGGGGCGGGCGTCCCGGTCGGGGCGGGCATCGGCCTGCTGTCGTCGCCGCGCGGGTCCTCGGCGCCTTCGGCGTGGTGGTTGGTCCCGGTGTACGCGGCGGCGTCGGTCAGGTGCATGGGCCCGAATCCGGCGTCGTTGCTGGGCCGGCCGGCGTGGGCGTCCCAGCGTGACTCGAGGTAGGAGACGCCGAGCAGCACGCTCTCGGGCACCTGGAACTCCTCGGCCGCCGCGCTGAAGGCGCGCTGCCGGTCGTCCGGCGCCGCGGCATGCGCGACCGGGGTGTTGACTAAGGGCAGAATGACGACCGCGGCGATCGCCAGCGCTCTGCGCATGTACCGCTCCTTGACTGGGGGGTTCTGGACCGAGTCAGCGTCTCAATGATTTCCTTCTTCGGCGAGAGTTTTACGAAGGATTTTTTCAGATGTGGCGTTGTAGGGTCGGATCATGGCTGAGTACGTGAACGTCGAGGTGGCCGACCAGATCGCCACGATCCTGCTGGCCCGTCCCAAGATGAACGCGCTCAACGGCCAGGTCCAGCGGGAGATCGCCGAGGCGGCGCGGGCGGCGGACGCCGACCCGGAGGTGCACGCCGTCATCCTCTACGGCGGCGAGCGGGTCTTCGCGGCGGGCGCCGACATCAAGGAGATGGCCGGCATGACCTATGCCGACATGGCCACCCACTCCCGCACGCTGCAGGACTGCTTCACCGCCGTCGCCCGCGTCGGCAAGCCCGTCATCGCCGCCGTCACCGGTTATGCCCTGGGCGGCGGCTGCGAGCTCGCTCTGTGCGCCGACTTCCGGGTCGCGGGGGAGTCCGCCAAGCTGGGCCAGCCGGAGATCCAGCTCGGCATCATCCCCGGCGCCGGCGGCACCCAGCGGCTGCCCCGCCTGATCGGCCCGTCCCGGGCCAAGGACCTCATCTACAGCGGCCGGCACGTGCCGGCCGCCGAAGCCCTCGCCATCGGCCTGGTCGACCGGGTCGTCCCCGACGCCGAGGTCTACCAGGCCGCCCGCGACTGGGCCGCCACCTTCACCGGCGGCCCCACGGTCGCGCTGCGGGCCGCCAAGCAGGCTGTGGACCAGGGTTTGGAGGTGGACCTCGACACCGGGCTGGAGATCGAGCGGCTCCAGTTCGCCGGGCTCTTCGCGACGGATGACGCGAAGATCGGCATGGGGGCGTTCACCGAGAAGTCCACCCCCAAGTTCACCGGCCGCTGACCCTTCTGGTGGTCAGCAGCTTGTCGTAGGCCGGTTTCGGGGCCAGGTTCTCATCCAGCAGGCACGCCGAGCCTTCACCGTCGAACCAGCCCGGGACCCAGGAGTGCCGGTCGGTGAAGCCCCAGACGGTGAACTCCCGGCAGGCCCGCACGCTGAGGCAGTCGCTCAGCGCCCTGCCGTAGTAGTCCGCCTGGGTGGCGAGCTTCTCCGGCGTCACCGGCAGCACCATGCGCACGTCGAGCTCGGTGACGGCGATCTCCAGGCCGAGGTCGGCGAAGCGCCGCATGACGTTCGCCCAGTCACCCGGATAGTCGTACTGAATGCCGAGATGGCCCTGGAAGCCCATGCCGTGGATCGGCACCCGCTGGGCCTGCAACTGCCTGATCAGGGTGAGGGTGGCCTCGATCTTGGGGACGTTCCACTCCACGTTGTAGTCGTTCAGGTAGAGCTTGGCGTGCGGGTCGGCCTGGTGCGCCCAGCGGAAGGCGTCGGCGATGTAGCCGGGGCCGAGGTGTGTCAGCCAGATGGTCTGCCGGGGCGTGCCGTCCTCTTCGAAGGCCTCGTTGACCACGTCCCAGGCCCTGACCTGGCCCTTGTAGCGGCGGACCTGGGTGGTGATGTGGTCGCGCAGGATCTGCCTGAGCTCGGTGGCGCCGATCGTGCCGTTCTCGACGCCGGTGGTCAGCCAGGCGGGGAGCTGGTTGTGCCAGACCAGCGTGTGGCCGCGCACCTGCTGGCCGTTGCGGCGCGCGTTGCGCACCACCTCGTCGGCGTCCTGCCAGGTGTACACGCCGCGTTCGGGCTCGACCGACTCCCACTTCATCGCGTTCTCCGCCGTGAGGTGGTCGAACTCGCGGTTGAGCCGGGCCTTGTAGTCCGGCTCGGCGCGCAGGACGGCGACGTCGACGGCGGAGCCGATGTTGATGCGGAGCTTGCGCGCCAGGTCCCGCAGGTCCTGCACACGCTGGGGCCCGTGCTCGGACCCGTGCTCGGACCCGTGCCCGGGCCCGGTGGCGGTCGCGGACGCGGGTAAGGCGATGGCCGGCACGGCGAGTGCCAGCGCCAGAGCGAGGATCAGTGGTCTCATCGGTGCTCCTTGACGGCGACGGGGGGCAGGGCGCACGCCTTCGAAACTTTCGGACATGCGACGATATATTTCGTCGAATGCCGGAAACGTAAGCGGGGACGGCGATGGCGTCAACACCCTTGTCAGGATTTTCCGGACGGAAATGCGCGGCTGCGGCAGTAATGCCGATCATGTTGGCGCGTCCTGACAGGGATGGGTTTGCCACTATGGTGGCGTTTCATGAAGCGCGTCCTCGTCCCCTCCCGGCTGCGTTCGGCGGTGCGCAGTTGGTTCGACTCCCGCTACATCTCCATAACTGACCATCGTCAGGACATCAGGGACGCCCTGTGGGAGGTGCAGACCCTGCGCCGGGAGATGGCCACCCTCCAGGGCGAGGTCGAGCGGCTGCGAAGCTCAGGACCGCCCGTGAAGGGCGGCGTGGACAAGGCGACCTTCGACCAGACGCGCAAGCTCGCCCAGGAGACCGCCAAGGCGCTCGACGGGCTGCTGCGCAACGAGGTGCTCCTCTGGCAGGCGGTCGACGACCTCAAGTCCCGGTTGCCGGCGCCCGAGAGCGGGGAGCGGCCGTGCGCGTGAGCTGGGCCGCGGGCAGGCTGACCTTCCGCCTGGACCCCGAGGACGAGATCACCGGCAGGGCCGCCGACGGGCACCCGGTCAAGCTGGCCATCAACACCTGCACCCTGCACGACGTGCCGGACGACGCGCACCCCGACCTGTTCGCCGTCGCCGCCTGGACCGTGGTCGCGCCGTGGACGCGCAGGAGGATCACCTTCGACCGGGCCGTCTCCGCCGGCCTGGCCGCCGCGCTGCACGACGGGTGGGGGATCGAGGCCGGGCCCGTGGGCGCCGAGCCGCGCCCGGCCGGGCGGCGGCTGGCGATCTCCTACAGCGGCGGCGCCGACTCCGTGGCCGCCGCGGCGATCTACCCTGAGGCCCCGTTCGTGCACTTCAAACGGGTCTCGCACGACCGGGTGCCGAACCGCTGGCAGCACTACCGCTCCGACGTGCTGGCCGACCTCGCGAGCAGGACCGGGCGCGAGCTCACCGTCGTGCCGTCCGACCTGGAGTTCACCCTGGCCGAGCCCAGGCCCGGCTATCCCGAGCACCACGCGGTCGCGGCGGGGGCGCTGCTGCTGGCCGACCGGCTGGACCTCGGCGGCTTGGCCTTCGGCTACGAGCTCGGCTCCCGCTGGCTGGGCGGCGGCCGCTACCTCAAGCGCTACACCCCGGACAACCCCATGTGGGCGCCGCACGGCGCGTGGGGGCGGCTGTTCGCCGCGGCGGGCGTGCACATCGTGCTGCCGGTGGGCGGCGTGAGCGAGGCCGTCACCATGCGCCTGGCCCTGGACTCCGATCTCAAGGATCAGGTCCGCTGGTGCCTGACCGGCGTCAAAGGCCCGTGCCGCACCTGTGCCAAGTGCCTGTACAAAGAGCTCATCCAGGCCGCCGTCGAGCGCCGCCCGCTCGACACCCCCATCACCGCCGACCATCCGCGCGCCGCCAAGTGGCTCCGCCCACCCCCGTACGGCGGTCAGGAGATGGTCGAGTACGGCCTCGCCCGCGTCCCCGGCATCGAGCGGACCCTCTTCGGCGGGATCATGCACCACTTCGACGCCACCGAGGAGTCCACGAGCTGGCTCGATCACTGCTACCCGCCCGCGATCGAGGAGATCGCCGCTCCCTGGCGCGGCAGGGCGGCCGCCTTCATGACCTCGGAGGTCGGCCTCATGACGCGCGAGGAGGCGCTCCGGGTGGAGACGTGGGGCACCGCCGGGCAGGGCACGCCGCCCACCCGGAAGAATGCGGTGTGATGAGAAGGAGCGGCGGATGAGGGTGTACCTATCGGTCGACATGGAGGGCGTCACCGGGCTGACCGACCCCGAGGAGATGCACGCGGGCAAGCGCGGCTACGAGCGCGGCTGCGAGCTGATGACCGCCGACGCCAACGCCGCCATCGACGGCGCGTTCGCGGCGGGCGCGGACAGGGCGCTGGTCAACGACGCGCACGGGTCGACCAAGAACCTGCGGATCGACCTGCTCGACCCGCGTGCCAGCCTGATCCGCGGGCCGGGCAAGGCGCAGCGGATGGCGCAGGGGCTCGACGGGTCCTTCCAGGCCGCCTGCCTGGTCGGCTATCACGCGCGGGCCGGGGTGCGGCACGGGGTGCTCAACCACACCTGGATGGGCAAGGAGATCCAGAACGTCTACCTCAACGGCGAGGAGTGCGGCGAGACGCGGGTGGTGGCGGCGTGCGCCGGCTTCCACGGTGTCCCCGTCGTGCTGGTGACCGGGGACGAGGCGGTCGGCGAAGAGGCGCGTGAGCTGCTCGGCGACGTGGAGACCGTCGCGGTCAAGAAGGGCATCGACAAGTTCTCGGCCGAGCTGCTGCCGCCGAGCGTGGCCCAGGCCCGGATCCGTGAGGCCACGGTGCGAGCACTCAGCCGGTTGAGCGACTTCACGCCCTACACGATTCCGGCGCCGTACACGCTGGGGGTGGAGTGGAACTCCACCGCGATCGCGGCCGCTGTGGCGCTGGTTCCCGGGGTCAAGTCGGTGGGGTCGCGGCACACCGAGTTCACCACCGACGACTACACGGAGATCATGGCGCTGTTCGGCATCTTCGCCACCATCGGCGGCCAGGTCGCCTGCGGCAGCGGTCCGTACGGCTGAGTGCGCGGGAGTAGCTGACGTGGAGGGTGCGGCGCTGACCAGGCGCGGGCTGCTGGTGGGCATCGGGGCCGCCGGGGGCGCCGGCGCGATGTACGCGGCCATGGGGGCGCTCGGGCTGGCGCCCGGCGACCAGGACAAGGCGTTCGTGCCGCCGCGGGCGAGCGACTTCTCGCTGCAGGGCAGAGCCGCGGGCAAGGTGGTGATCCTCGGGGCCGGGGTGGCGGGGCTGACGGCGGCCTACGAGCTCGGCAAGGCGGGCTACGACTGCACGCTGCTGGAGGCCAGGGGCAAGGCCGGCGGGCGGAACCTCACGTTACGCGGCGGGGACCGGCTGACCGAGCTGAACGGGCCGGCGCAGCAGGTGACGTTCGGGGAGCGGGCCTACTTCAACGCGGGGCCCGCCCGGATCGCGCCGTGGATGGTCACCCTGGACTACTGCCGCGAGCTGGGCATCCCCATCGAGACGTTCGTGAACCGCAACGCGCACGCCTACGTGCACACCAGCGGCCAGACGGTGCGGTCGGGAGCGGCCCGAGCCGACATGTACGGATATGTCGCCGAGCTCCTCGCCAAAGCGACAGACCTCGGCGCGCTCGACAAAAAGCTCACCCGAGACGACCGGGAGCGGCTGCTGGAATTCCTCACCAGGTTCGGCGACCTCGGCCCCAAGCTCGACTACGAAGGCTCCAGCAGGCGCGGCTACGCCGAACTCCCCGGCCTGGACGCCGGCGCACCGCTCGGCGCGCCGGGCACGCTCAGCCAGGTCCTCGCCGCCGGCACCGGCCGGGCGATCACCAACGACTTCGGCTACGAGCAGGCCACGCCGATGTTCCAGCCGGTCGGCGGCATGGACGCGATCGTCACCGGACTCGTCGAGGCGGTCGGCGCGGACCGGATCAGGACCGGCGCCCAGGTCACCCAGATCACCAGCCTGGCCGACGGCGTGGAGGTCACCTGGCGCGGCGGCCGGATGAAGGCCGACTACTGCGTGGCCACCC
Organism: Nonomuraea glycinis; assembly: GCF_035920485.1. Lineage (GTDB taxonomy): Bacteria > Actinomycetota > Actinomycetes > Streptosporangiales > Streptosporangiaceae > Nonomuraea > Nonomuraea glycinis. Next base: position 912,251 of record NZ_CP109166.1, on the reverse strand, counting down.
TCCCGCCGCACGTGCTGGCGAAGATCCCGCACAACCTGGGCGAAGCCGTCACGGCCGCGCTCCGCACGCCCGTCCCCGTCGCGGCCGGCAAGATCGGCCTGGAGTACGGCAGGCGCTGGTGGGAGATCGAGGACCGGATCTACGGCGGCATCACCGAGACCGACCTGGACATCACCCACATCTGGTACCCCTCGCACGACTACCACGCCGCCCGTGGCGTGGTGGTCGGCTACTACAACACCGGGGCCGAGGCCGAGCTGTACGGCGCGCTCACTCCCGAGGACCGCCGCCGCCGCGCGCTCACCCAGGGCAAGAAGATCCACGGCGAGAAATACCGCGCGGACGTGCTGTCGGCCGCCTCGATCGCCTGGGAGCGCCAGGAGCACATCCAGGGCGGCTGGGTACGCTGGCCGGTCATTGATTCGTCCTTCACTCTTCTGCAACGTCCCAGCGCGAGGGTGTACTTCGCGGGTGATTGGCTCACCCATCTGATCGCCTGGCAGGCGGGAGCCATGCAGTCGGCCCGCAGTGCCGTCACACAGCTGCACCAGCGGGTGCTGCGGTCCCCGTGACGGCGCACGCCGCTCCCGTGACCGGCGTAGGGTCCTGGGAGAGCGATCGAGGAGCTGGGATGACGTTGGACTGGGTGCCCGCCACCGAGCGGAGCGACCTGCTGGCCGATCCGGTGGCGCGTGCCGTGGGCGAGATCGACGGCGTGCGGGTGACCGAGATCGACCCCGAGCTGGCCGACACGGCCGCGTTCTGCGAGCGCTACGGCGTGCCGCTGGACGCGTCGGCCAACTGCGTGGTCGTCGCGGCCAAGCGCGGCGGCGAGACCCGCTACGCGGCCTGCATGGTGCTGGCCACGATGCGGGCGGACGTCAACGGCGTGGTGCGCAGGCACCTGGACGCGCGCAAGGCGAGTTTCGCGCCGATGGCACAGGCGGTGGAGCTCACCGGCATGGAGTACGGCGGCATCACCCCGGTCGGCCTGCCCGACGACTGGCCGATCCTGGTGGACACGGCGGTCGCCGAGCATCCGGAGGTGATCATCGGCAGCGGGGTGCGCCGCTCCAAACTCGCCCTGTCCGGGGCCGCGCTGGCCTCGCTGAAGAGTGCTTACGTGATGAGCTTGGCCAACTGAAGCCAATTCGAGACCGTTGATTGGGAAACCGATGGGCCCTGTCTGGACGTTGTACGACTGGGAATGTGGCCTCGTGGTTCATCTCGTGGGCGGGGATTAAGCCGGTATGGTGCTTCATGCCATGAACGATGACCGACTCGGCCCTTACCGGCTGCTCAGGCGGCTCGGTGAAGGCGGAATGGGCGTTGTCCACCTCGCTGTCGACCCGCAGGGACGGCAGGTCGCGGTCAAGGTCCTGCGCGCCGAAGTCGCCGGTGACGAAGTCGCCAGGCGGCGGCTCTCGCGCGAGGTCGAGACGATGCGCCGGGTGCGCAGCAGATACATCGCCGAGGTGCTCGACGCCGATGTGACCGGTCATCGCCCGTACATCGTCACGCGTTATGTGGCGGGCCGGCCGCTCGACGAGATCATCAAGAACGACGGGCCGCTCGAGCTGCCCGCGCTGGTGCAGATCGGGCACGGGATCGCCACGGCGCTGGCCGCCGTGCACTCGGTCGGCGTCATCCACCGCGACCTCAAGCCGGGCAACGTGCTGATCCTCGACGGCGAGCCCGTCCTGATCGACTTCGGCATCGCCCAGGCGGTCGACGCGACCCGGCTGACCCAGACGGGCATGTTCATCGGCACGCCCGGCTACCTGGCGCCGGAGATCATCGAAGGGCAGGAGGCCGGGCCGGAGGTCGACATCCACGCCTGGGCCGGCACCCTGCTCTACGCCGGCACCGGCCAGCCGCCCTTCGGCAAGGGCACGCTGGAGATGATCTTCTACAACATCACCGCGGGCAAGGCCGACGTCAGCGCCGCCCCGGCGGCCCTCCAGCCGCTGCTCAAGGCCGCCTTCCAGCGCAACCCGAACAAGCGGCCCAAGGCCGCGGAGCTGGCCGAGCAGACCGCGCGCATGTTCACCAAGCCGCCGGGCGGCATGCCCGACGAGATCTCCACCGTGCCGCGCCCGGACGCCGAGCCGCCGCCCGTGGAGAGCCTCCTGCCGCCGCACGACCCCTCGGTCACCCCGCCGTACGGCGCCGACCGGCCGTACGAGCCCCGAATCGTCCGCCAGCCGGGCAGCGGCCCCCAGTACGGCAGCGGCCCCCAGCCCGGTAGCGGCCCCCAGCCGGGCAGTGGGCCTCAGGCTGCCGGCGGGTTCCAGTCTGGTAGTGGGTCGCAGCCTGGTAGCGGGAGCGGGCCTCAGCCTGCTAGTGGGCCGTACGACGCGTCCTCGGGGCAGGCGCCGTGGGACGGCTCCACGCCGCCGATGACGCCGCGCAAGCTGGTCGAAGGCCAGTACCCGCAGATCCCGCCCCCGGCCCAGCCGGGGCCGCCGGGTCAGGACCACCAGTACGTCTCGCTGCTGCCCGGCCAGAGCGATCCATGGCCCACCCGCCGGGTGAGCCCGGAGGAGCTGCGCCAGATGCAGCGGGAGGCGGCGTCCCAGCCGAGCCTGCCCTGGCAGCAGGCGCCCGCGCAGGCCGCCGGCCACGGCCAGAGCGCCCCGCCGCGCGAAGGCGGCCATGGCCAGCCCGGCCAACGCGACGCGAGCCACGGTCAGGCCGGTCCGCGTGACGCGAGCCACGGTCAGGGCGGCCCGCGTGACGGGAGCCATGGCCAGGGCGGTCCGCGCGACGGGGGTCACGGTCAGGGCGGCCCGCGTGAAGCTGGTTACGGTGCGCAGCCCGAGGGTGACATGCCGACCAGGCGGGTGCGCCCGGAAGGGCTCGACTACGGCAGGAACAACCCGGTCCAGCCGCCGCCCTATATCCCGGCGCAGGGCCAGTTCCAGCCCGACCTCAGGACCAAGCGCGAGCCGTTCATCCCCGGCGCGATCCCCGGGCAGGCCCTGCAGCGCTCGGCGGCCTACGGCGTGGCGAGCGCGATGCTGCTGGTCATCATGATCGTGCTGGCGTCCTTCGCCCCCGTGGTGGTGGCCGTGCTGGCGATCCCGGTCGCGGTGCTGCTGCGCGCCGCCGACCTCGCCCAGCCGGAGCTCCGGGCGACGGGCGCGGCGGCGCTCGACGTCATCAGGGTGTTCGCCTTCCCCAAGGCGCTGGCCAAATCGGCGGGCATCACGCTCGCCCTGTTCCTCTACGCGCTCATCCTTGGACTGCCGGTGACGCTCCTGCTCGCCGTGGTGGCGGGGATGAGCCCGTACAACGCGCTGGCATGGGGGAGCGCGGTGGCACTGTGGACCGTCTGCGCGGGCCCGGGAGTCGAAGGGCCTGGCCGACAGATGCGCAGGACGCTGTCGTCCCTCGTACCCTCGAGAACAGCGGCGATGGTGATGGCGGGAGTTCTCGCGGCAGGAGCCGTGCTCTCGCTGATCCTCGCGGTCAGCACGTTCGGGGACAACACGAGGAGGTCCATATGGGCTCCGGTGGACGTCGGGCCGGTGGTCGGGCTGCTCAACAATCTGAAGGGGAACTCGGGGGGATGACGCGGGGCAGGTGCCGATGAGCACGGGCAACACCCAGACGCCAGAGCGGCTCGGTCCCTACCGGCTGATCAGGAAGATCGGCGAGGGTGGCATGGGAATCGTCCACCTGGGGATCGACGGCGAGGGCCGTGAGGTCGCCGTCAAGGTGCTGCACCCGCACGTCGCCGCCGACCTCAAGGCGCGCGACCGGCTGACCCGCGAGGTCGAGACCATGCGCCGGGTGCGCAGCCCGCACGTCGCCGAGGTGGTCGACGCCGAGCTCGTCGGCGGACAGCCCTACGTCGTGACCCGGTTCGCCCCCGGCCGCACGCTGGAGGCGACGGTCCTGGAGGAGGGCGCGCTGCCGGCGCGCGAGCTCATCCGGATGACTCAGGGGCTCTGCCAGGCCCTGGTGGCCATCCACGCGGCCGAGGTGATCCACCGCGACTTCAAGCCCTCCAACGTCATGCTCGTCGACGGCGAGCCGCTGGTCATCGACTTCGGCATCGCCCATCTGGTCAACGCCACCCGGCTGACCCAGACGGGGATGTTCGTCGGCACGCCCGGCTATCTGGCGCCCGAGATCATCCGGGACTCCGAGATCACCCAGGCGGCCGACGTGCACTCGCTGGCCTCCACGGTGTTCTTCGCCGCGGTCGGCGCGCCGCCGTTCGGCACCGGCACCTTCGAAGCGGTCTGCTTCAACATCATGGAAGGCCGGGCCCAGCTCGACAAGGCGCCCGTGTGGCTGCGCGGCTGGCTGCTGCGGGCGCTCCAGGTGGACCCCGCCGCCCGGCCCAACGCGCAGGAGCTGCTGAGGATGGCCAGGGCGCTGGACCCCTCGGTGACCACGTTCAACCAGCCGGCGCCGGACGACGGGCCGGGCCGCACCAAGCGGCTGCCGAACCGCACCCGGACCATGGACGCCTACTCCGACCTGCTGCCGCCGGTGCAGTACGAACGCCCGTCGCGCGAGGTGAAGCCGGCCCGGCAGGAGCGGCCGCCGCCGTACATCCCGGCGCCGATGCCCGCCAGGCCGCCCGTGGCCGACCAGCGCGTGGCCGGTTACCCGGCGCCGCGCCCGGCCTACGCCCCGCCGGCCCAGCAGCCCCAGCAGCAGGTCAGGCCCTACACGCCGCCGCCCGCGCCGGCGAGCGAGCGCAAGCGCTATCTGGCCGGCGCCCAGTTCGTCTCGTTGCTGCTGCTGGTCTCGCTGGTCGCGCTGACCGTGATGCTGCCCGTCATGGTGGGCGCGGCGGCGATCGCGCTCGCGGTGGTCTTCAGGGTGGGCGAATACCTGTTCGGTGACATGGTGAAGCGGCGTCAGGTGCGCGGCAGCAGTGCCGCCGATCCGCTGCTCGTGCTGGTGGGCACGCCTTGGGCGTTGATCAAGGCGTCGCTGGTGAGCCTGGTCCACGTGCCGCTGGCGATCGCCTTCGGAGCGTGCGTCTGGGGGGTGCTGCGCTGGGGCGGCGGGCTGAGCGTCAACGACGCCGCCGCCTACGCCGCCGGCGCCTTCGCGGCCGGGCTGTTCGTGCTGCCGGGCGGCGGAGCGCCGCGCCAGGCGGTCACCCGCACGCTCACCGGCGTGCTGCGCACTCCGGGGGCGGCCTTGGCGGCGGCCATGGTCGCGGGCACGATCGCGCTGTTCGCGGTGATGTTCGCGCTGGGCACGGAGACCGTGTGGGATCCGTGGCGGGCACCCGAAACGGTGATCAACGAGCTGACCGCCAGCGCCCGCAACAGCGTCACGGGGTTGATCGCCGGCCTGGTGAACGACCTCCTGAAGGACCTGAACCTCGGGTTCCTGTCTCCCTGGTCCTGAGTGTCCCCGCCCGCGGGCGGGGGGAAAGTTAGGGGTATGGACGGCGAGCGCCTCGGCCCCTACCAGTTGCTGTCGCGGCTGGGCGCGGGCGGGTTCGGCGAAGTGCACCTGGCACTCGACTCCGAGGGCCGCACGGTCGCCGTCAAGGTGCTGCACCCGCACGTGGCGGCCGACGGCGGCGCGCTCGCGCGGCTGGCCCGCGAGGTGGAGACCATGCGGCGGGTGGGCGGGCCGCACGTGGCCGAGGTGCTCGACGCCTCGCTGGAGGGCGCCAGGCCCTACCTCGTCACCCGTTACGTCCAGGGCAGGCCGCTGAGCGCCGTCCCGGTGCCGGTGGCCGACCTGCGGTCGCTGGCGACCGGGCTGGCGGACGCGCTGCTGGCCGTACACGAGGCGGGGGTCGTGCATCGCGATCTCAAGCCCGCGAACGTGATGATGACCGAGGGCGACCCCGTCGTCATCGACTTCGGCATCGCCAGCGCGCTCGACTCCCTGTCGGTCACCGCCTCAGGGGCGGTGGTCGGCACGCCGGGCTACTTAGCCCCGGAGGTGCTGGAGGGCGGCGTGGTGGGTCCGGAGGCGGACGTGTTCTCCTTCGGCGCGACGCTGGCCTACGCCGCGACCGGTCGCCACCCGTACGGGCAGGGGCCGCCGTCGGCGGTCGCCTACCGTGCCGTCCATCACGAGCCCGATCTGGAGGGCGTGCCCGGCTGGCTGGAGCCGCTGCTGCGCGAGTGCCTGGCCACCGACCCGGCCGCGCGGCCGACGGCCGCGCGGATCTGTGCCCGGCTGGGCGTGGACGCGACCCCGCCGGCCCGCCGCCTGTCCCGGTTCTCGATGGGTACGGCGCGGCGCGCGGAGAGTGATGTTCACCACCTGTCCACGCGTGAATGGCAGCCGGGCCGGGGCCCGAAGGTGGAGTCGGCGGAGCTGTCCAGGGCCCGGCATCGGGAGCGGGTGCGCAGGCGCTGGCTGATCGGGTCGGGGCTGTTCATGTCGCTGCTGGCCGCCGCGGCCCAGGAGCCGCTGCCGGAGGTGGCGCTGTTCCTGCTGGCCGCGTTCACGCTGGCAGTGGTGGCCGACGCGGGGGTGGCGCTGGCCACCAGGGGGCCGTTCAGGAAGAGCCGGATCATCGCCGACTTCACCGGGGTGGCGGGGACGCTGGGGATCTCGCTGGCGTTGAGCGCCTTCTTCAGCACGCCCGTGCTGGCGCTGTTCGCCGGCACGGCGCTGGTGGTGGGGATCGTCTTCGTGCTCTCCGCCTGAACGACCCCGGTCCCGGGATAACGGAACATAGTTCGGTAGGGTGGTGCCGCAAGTCGCTTTCGTGAGTTTGCGCGTAAGCTACTCATGGGTAACATGACTTCGGGAGCGTGAGCGCACCCACTGTCACCGTTCCATGGAGCACCTGGCAGTCTGGACAGCATGCATCCGGCGCCCACCGCAACGTCGCGGAGGCGCACGCGAATACGGGAGGTCGGCCACCGGCCATGAACATCGTCGTCTGCGTGAAGCAAGTCCCCGACACGGCGACCGAGCGCAAGCTGCGGTCCGAAGACAACACACTCGACCGTGACGCGGTCGACGGCGTGGTGAACGAGCTCGACGAGTACGCGGTCGAGGAGGCGCTCAAGCTCAAGGAGGCCCACGGCGGCGAGGTCACCGTCCTCACCATGGGCCCGGGCAAGGCCACCGAGACCATCCGCAAGGCCCTGGCCATGGGCGCCGACAAGGCGGTCCACCTCTTCGACGACGGGCTGCGCGGCTCCGACGCGCTCGGCACCTCCTACGCGATGGCTCAGGCGCTGAAGCAGATCGGGTTCGACCTGGTCATCCTCGGCTCCGAGTCGACCGACGCGCGCACCGGCGTGCTGCCCGCGATGCTGGCCGAACGCCTCGGCACGCCGCAGCTCACGCTGGCCAACAAGGTCGACGTCGACGGCTCGTCGATCACCGTCCAGCGGCTGACCGACTACGGCTACGACAAGGTCGAGGCCACGCTGCCGGCCGTCGTCTCCGTGGTCGAGAAGATCAACGAGCCGCGTTACCCGTCCTTCAAGGGCATCATGGCGGCCAAGAAGAAGCCGGTGCAGACGCTGGCCATCGCCGACGCCGGGATCGACGCCGCCCAGGTGGGCCTCGACGCCTCCTGGTCCCAGGTGGTCGACTTCGCCGCCGCGCCGCCGCGTGCCGCCGGCACGATCGCCAAGGACGAGGGTGACGGCGGCGTCAAGGTCGCCGACTTCCTCGCCGCCAAGAAGTTCATCTGAGAACGGGGGCATTACTGATATGTCGGAGATTCTCGTTCTCGTTGAGCAGGTCGACGGAGAGGTCAAGAAGGTCACGCTGGAGCTGCTGACCCTCGCCCGCTCCCTCGGCACGCCCGCCGCCGTCTGGGCGGGCCCTGGCATCACCGCCGAGGCCAAGGCCAAACTGGCCGAGTACGGCGCGGACACGATCTACGTCGCCGGCGCCGAGGACATCGTCGGCTACGTCGTCGCCCCCAAGGCCGAGCTGCTCGCCCAGCTCGTGGCCGCCAAGTCGCCGGCCGCCGTGCTGGTGGCCGCCACGGCCGAGGGCAAGGAGGTCGCTGGACGGCTCGCCGTCAAGACCGACTCCGGAGTCATCACCGACGCCGTCGGCCTCGGCGAGGGCTTCGTCGCCGAGCAGTCCATCTTCGGCGGCGGCGTCAACGTGCACTCCAAGGTCAGCAGGGGCACCCCGATCGTCGCCGTCCGCCCCAACTCGACGGCCCCCGAGGCTTCGGCCGGGGCCGGCACGGAGGAGGAGGTGTCGGTGACGCTGTCCGACTCCGCCAAGTCCGCCCGCGTCGTCGAGCGGGTCAAGCAGGAGAAGGGCGCCCGCCCCGAGCTGACGGAGGCCGCCATCGTGGTCTCCGGCGGTCGCGGCGTCGGCTCGGCCGAGAACTTCTCGGTCATCGAGGGCCTGGCCGACGCGCTCGGCGCGGCCGTCGGCGCCTCCCGCGCCGCCACGGACGCCGGCTGGTACCCCCACCAGTTCCAGGTGGGCCAGACGGGCAAGACGGTCTCGCCGCAGCTCTACATCGCCGCGGGCATCTCGGGCGCCATCCAGCACCGGGCCGGCATGCAGACCGCGAAGACCATCGTCGCGATCAACAAGGACCCCGAGGCGCCGATCTTCGAGCTGGCCGACTACGGCGTCGTGGGCGACCTGCACCAGGTCGTCCCGCAGCTCGCCGACGAGGTGAACAAGCGCAAGTAGTCCTCTTTTTCCCGTACGGCTCCGCCTGCGCGCGGAGCCGTACTGGTGTGCCGGGGAGGATCGAGGCTCCGGCCGCCAACAAGAAACGACCTTCGCAGCGGTGCCTCATGGTGTGACGGCCGGCAGCAGGATCTGGAAGGTCGCGCCGTGGCCCGGGGCCGAGTGGATCTCCGCGTGGCCGCCGTGGGCGGTGACGATGGAGCGGACGATGGCCAGGCCGAGCCCCGCGCCGCCCGTCGCCCTGGCGCGGGAGGTGTCGGCCCGGTAGAAGCGGTCGAAGGCCCGGGCGGCCTCCTCGGTGCTCAGCCCGGGGCCGGAGTCCTCGATGACCAGCACCGCCTCGGCGCCCACGGTGCCGACGCCGATGCGGACCGGGGTGCCCGCCGGGGTGTGCGTGACGGCGTTGCCGACCAGGTTGCTGACCACCTGGCGCAGCCTGGCCTCGTCGCCCAGCACCGGGGCGCTCGCCGCCGGTCCGCCGTCCGGGCCGGTGAGGGTGACGGTCCTGGACGGGTCCAGGGCGGCGAAGTCGTGCTTGGCGTCGGCGGCCAGCGTACGCAGATCCATGGGGGTCGGCTCAAGAGCGGCGGCCACCCCCTCGGGCTCGTCGAGGGCGGCCAGCAGCAGCAGGTCGTCCACCAGGCGGGCCAGGCGGCCCGACTCGCTCTCGATGCGGGCCAGCGCCGCCTCGGCGTCCGTGCCGCCCATCCGGTAGAGCTCGGAGAAGCCCTTGATGCCGAACAGCGGCGTGCGCAGCTCGTGGCTGACGTCCGCGACGAACCTGCGCATCCGGGCCTCGGACTCCTGCCTGGTCGCGAAGCCCTGCTCGATCTGGGTGAGCATGCCGTTGAGCGAGCGGGTCAGCCGCCCGACCTCGGTGCCGGGCGCGGCGGGCTCGGGCACGCGCCGGGTCAGGTCCCCGGCGGCGATCGCCGCCGCCGTCTCCTCCACCCGCCGCAGCGGCGCCAGCCCCGCCCGGATCGCCACCCCGCCCACCACGGCGAGTACGGCCAGCAACAGCGCGCCGGCCACCAGGCTGGCCAGGCGGAGCCGGTCGACGGTGGAGTCCATCGCGTCGAGCGAGAGCGCGATGGCGACCGCGCTGTGGCCGGGGACGTCACCGGACCGCGCCCGCAGCTCCACCTTCAGCAGGGGCGACAGATCTTCCCCCACCCGGGAGGCCACCGCCAGCACGCGCCACCGCCCGCCCGACGCGTCGTCGACGGTGAACGGCCGGCCCGCCCGCTCCGTGACGGCGGCGGCGTCCAGCCTGGGCAGCTCGACGTGGCCGCCGAGGTCCACCTCCCGGAGCACCGTGCCGTCGGCGGCCAGGAAGGCGACGTACCCCTCGCCGGCCAGGTCGAACTCGTCCCCGCGCAGCGGCACCGGGATGGCGCGCATCCGCTCCTGCAGGGTGGTGAGAACCTCCGGCGTCAGCGTGGCCAGCGCCGAGGACAGCGGGCTGAGCCTTTCGTCCATTCTGGCCATGAGATGGGTCTCGAGCTGCTTGACCACCACCGAGCTGATCACGGCCAGGCCGGTGACCAGCAGCGCCACCGTGATGGCGAGCAGCCGGGCGCGCAGGGACAGCCGGGCGATCATCGCTTCGGCTTGCGCAGCACGTAGCCGACGCCGTGCACGGTGTGGATGAGCCTGGGGTCGCCGGTGTCCACCTTGCGGCGCAGATAGCTGATGTACGTGTCGACGATGCTGGAGTCGCCGGCGAAGTCGTAGCGCCACACCTGCTGCAGGATCTCCGCCTTCGGCAGCACCCGCCCCGCGTTCTCCACCAGGTAGTGCAGCAGCCTGAACTCCGTCGGCGACAGCCGCACCGGGATCCCCGCCCTGGTCACCTGCAGGCCGTCGGGATCGACTTCCAGATCGGCGACCGTCAGCGTGTGGGTGCCCGGTGAGGCGCCGGTGCGCCGGAGGATGGCCCTGATCCGGGCCAGGAGCTCCTCCAGGTCGAACGGCTTGGTCACATAGTCGTCGCCGCCCAGCCGCAGGCCGTTGATCTTGTCGGCGGTGCCGTCGCGGGCGGTCAGGAACAGCACCGGCACCGGCCCCGGCCGGCCGCCGCCCCGGGGCAGGGTCCGGAGCCTGCGGATCACCTCGAACCCGTCGAGATCCGGCAGCATGACGTCGAGCAGCACCAGATCGGGCGGCTCACGGCGGGCCGCCTCCAGCGCCTGCCTGCCGTTGTCGGCCGAGGTCACGGTGAAGCCCGCGAAGCGCAGGGTCGCCGACAGCAGCTCCTTGACCGTGGGCTCGTCGTCGACCACGAGCAGCCGTTCGCCTGTCTCCGCACGCACCTGACGGCTCTCCCCTCCGGAACGCCTTCACCTTACGAGCCCGAACCCACCGGAGTCAGACATCACGCGTACGGAACCGTACGAAAGCGGCGGTCGCCATGGCGGCCACGAAGGCGAGCAGCAGGCCGAGCCCGCCCCAGAGCCCGAGCCAGGACGACTCCGTGACGGCCGCGGCCTGGAAACCGGCGACGTTCGGCCAGTAGGTGGTGATGAAGTCGCTCACCAGGGCGGGGGCGACGTCGCTCAGGACCGGGAGCAGCAGGAACACGGTGCTCACGTTCACCGCCGCGGCGGTGCTCCGCAGCAGGAACCCGAGGGTCAGCCCGAACAGCGCCAGCAGCGCGAGCACGACCGGCGCCAGAATCAGGAACCTGGTCACCGCGGGGTCACCGAACCAGGTCCGTGGCGCGCCGCCCGCCATGAGCGCCATCTGGCTCGTCAGGAACATCGTCGGCGCGGCCAGCAGCCCCACCGGCAGGGCCACCAGCACGACCAGCAGGGCCTTGGCGACAGGCAGCCGTTCTCGCCGGCCCACGGCGGCGACGCTCGCCCGCATCGTGCCGAAGTTGTACTCGGTGGTGGCCACCAGCGCCCCTAGCGCCGCGATCAGCAGTTGGACGAGAAGGATTCCCCGGCTCCCGATGTGGAGCGGCACGAAATCGAGCTGCTCCTGAGGCGTGGCGTCCAGGTAGGCCATGGCGCCCGCGTTGCCGAACAGCCAGCCGAACGCGCCCGACATCACGATGACGGCGACGGCCAGGACGAGGGTGGAGCGCACGCTCCTGAACTTGGTCCACTCGGCCTGCAGGATGCCGCTCATCGCGCGGCCTCCTGACCGGCGCTGTAGTCGACGCTGTCGCGGGTGAGCTCCATGAACGCCGTCTCCAGCGAGGTACGGCGCGGCGTCAGCTCGTACAGGGTCACGCCCTCGGCGGCGGCCAGCCGGCCGACGTCGGGCGCGGTGACGCCGGTGACGACGAACCCGCCCTCCTGGGACAGCACCTGGCCGCCGGCGAGCTCCAGCCGCCGGGCGAAGGCCGGATCACCGGCCCGGACGAACACCTCCTCGCCGGTCGCGGTGAACTCGGCGGTGTCCGCCTCGGCGATGAGCCGGCCCTTCCCGATGATCAGCAGGCGGTCGGCGGTGAGTGCCATCTCGCTCATCAGGTGGCTGGACACCAGCACCGTGCGCCCTTCGGCGGCCCAGGAGCGCATGAGGGTGCGGATCCACAGCACGCCCTCGGGGTCGAGCCCGTTGACGGGTTCGTCGAGCAGCAGCACGGGCGGGTCGCCGAGCAGGGCGGCGGCGATGCCCAGCCGCTGGCTCATGCCGAGCGAGAACTCCCCGGCACTCCGGCCGGCCGCGTTGGACAGGCCGACGAGGTCGAGCACCTCGGCGACGCGACCGGTCGGGATGCCGCTGCTCTGCGCCAGGTAGCGCAGGTGGTCGGTCGCGCTGCGGCGCGGGTGCAGCGCCTGGGCGTCCAGGAGCGAGCCCACCTCGCGCAGTGGCGTCGGCAGGTCGCGGTAGAGCCGCCCGCCGATGGTCACCGAGCCCGACGTGGGCAGGTCGAGCCCGAGGATCATGCGCATCGTGGTGGTCTTGCCCGCGCCGTTCGGGCCGAGGAAGCCGGTCACCACGCCCGGCCGTACGGTGAAGTCGAGGCCGTCCACGGCGATCACTTCGCCGTAGCGTTTGGTCAGGTCATTGAGCTGGATCATGAGACCCAGCGTGGCCTGCCTGGTTGGAGGCGTTCTGGGAGAATCTGTGAGGGTTCTGTGAGGGGTGGAGCGTCCGGCGGGGCCGGACGCTCGATTCACCGGGAACTCACAGGGTTCGGCTGACTGCGGCAGGTTCGCTTCACCCGACTGCGGCAGGTTCGCTTCAGCCGACCGTGACAGGTTCGGTTCAGCCGACCGTGACAGGCTCGCGCACGGGAGCGGGCGGGGTCGCCACCGGCTCCTCGCGGGGCAGGAAGCGGGCGGCCGCCGCGATCAGCAGCCCCAGCACGACCGCCAGCCCGAGTGCGGTACGCAGCGACGTGGCGTCCGACAGGAAGCCGATCACCACCGGCCCCAGCAGCAGCCCCGCGTAGCCCATCGCACCGGCCTGCGCGATCGCCGGGCCGGGCGTGTCGGTGGCGGTGCCCGCCAGCGACAGGGTCAGCGGCGAGATCGTCGCCACCCCCAGCCCGACGAAGAACACCGCGACCAACGCCACCATCGGCGCGGGCGCGGCCAGCACGACCGCGAAGAACCCGGCCGTGGCCAGGCCCGAGACGGTCAGCATGCCGCGCACCCCGAACCGGGAGCGCAGCCGGTCACCGGTGAGCCTGGCGATCAGCATGCCCGCCTCGAAGATCGGGTAGCCGAGCGCGGCCAGCGCCTCCGGCGCGCCGAGCGTGTCCCGCATGAACAGGCCGTTCCAGTCCGCGACCGTGCCCTCGACCATGAACGCGAAGAACATCAGCGCGCCCAGCAGGTAGACGACCGGCGGCAGCCGGCGGCGAGCCGCCCCGGCCGGCCCCGCCACCGGGGCGTCCGGCAGGTAGGTGCGGCCGAGCACGACCATGACCGGGAGCGACACCAGGCCGATCAGCGCCACGTTGGCGGTGAACGACAGGCCCAGCACGATCGACAGGCTGCCCATCGCGCCCGCCGCGATCGCGCCGACGCACCAGCCGGCGTGCATGCCGTTCATCAACGGCCGGCCGTGGACGCGCTCGACGGTCGAGCCCTGGGCGTTCATCGCGATGTCGATCATCCCGAAGGCCATGCCGAAGAGCGCGGCCGCGGCCAGCAGCAGGGGGAGGTTCGGCGCGAACGCCACGGCCACCAGGCCGATCGCGGTCGCCGGGCCGCCGACGCGCAGCACCGTCCTGCTCCCCGCCCTGGCCATGACGGGCCGCATGGCCTGCATGGTCACCAGCGCACCCAGGCCCCAGACCAGCAGCACCGTGCCGATCATGGCCTCCGACAGGTGCAGCTTGTCGGTCAGGGCCGGGATGCGGACGGTCATCGTGCCGACCATCAGGCCGCCGAGGAGGAAGGTGAGAACGGCCCCGTTGCGGGCTGTCCTCAGGTCGCGCGTCATGAGGCACACCTCTTTCGTGATCAGGATCTGTCAGGAGTTCATGGCACGCCGTGCTTCGGGAGCGGCGGCTGCCGGACTGTCAGGGGTTTCGGACGGGCGCGCACGCCCGTTCAGGGTGCCGGGGCCGGTGTCGGCAGGCCCGGGAAGAGGTCCGTACGGCACCCGTGTCGGTAGGGTTCCGTACCTCTGAGGAGGGTTTGTTCTTCCGGCGCGAGCCGTACGAACGCAGGGTCGTGCGCTCGTGTTCCCGTTCGGTACGGGTCGGCTTCGGTGCTGGGGCGGGGCGGCTGGATCCTGGATCAGGCAGGCGGTTTGACCAGCGCCCGCAACCTGGCGTCCAGGGCCTGGAGGTCGCTCTCGGTGTTGAGCTCCGGGTCGTGGCTCGCCACGTCCCACAGCCCTTCGCACGCCAGCCGCACGATCTGCGACGCCAGCCGGTCGGGCTCCTCGTCCAGCTCCTCGCGATGCCAGCGGGTCATCGCCTCGCGCAGCGGTGCGAGAAGGTAGAGGTTGCCCGAGGCGCCGGTCACCACGGCCCATCGTCGCAGCCTGCCCGAGCGCAGCGCGGCCAGGGTGGCGCCGATGTAGCGCTCGGTGTAGGTGTCGTCGTGCTGGGCGGCCATGAGATTGTCGAAGTCGTCGATCAATCGCTCGACCATGGCCTTGATGAGGGCTTCCTTCGTCCCGAAGTGGTAGAGGAGGCCGCCCTTGCTCACGCCTGCCCGGTCGGCGACGGCGGACAGGGTGAGCGAGGCCGAGCCCTGGTCGCAGAGGAGATCCTCCGCGGCATCCAGTAGCTCGTCCCTTCGCATGCCCCTACTGTACCGTCCGGACGGTACACCGGCAAACGAGATACCCTGGGTGGGTGAACAGACCGTCGGCCTATCTTGATCACGCGGCGACCACGCCCATGCTTCCCGAGGCGATCGAGGCCATGACGGAGCAACTCGGCCGGGTCGGCAACGCCTCCTCCCTGCACGCCGCCGGGCGGGAAGTGCGCAAGGTGGTGGAGGAGGCCCGCGAGACCATCGCCGACGCGCTCGGCGCCAGACCCAGCGAGGTCGTGTTCACCTCGGGCGGCACCGAGGCCGACAACCTCGCCATCAAGGGCCTGTTCTGGGCGCGCCGGCCCAGGAAGCGCGTCCTGCTCAGCTCCGTCGAGCACCACGCCGCCCTCGACTCGGCCGCGTGGCTGGCCGACAGCCAGGGCGCCCAGGTGGAGCTCCTGGAGGTCGACGAGCAGGGCCGGGTGCACCCTGACACGCTGCGCGCCGCCATCGCCCGCGACCCCGGCGACGTCGCGATGATCAGCATCATGTGGGCCAACAACGAGGTCGGCACCGTCCAGCCCATTCACGCCCTAGCGGCCGTCGCCGGCGACCACGGCATCCCCTTCCACTCCGACGCCGTCCAGGCCATCGGCCAGCTCCCGGTGTCGTTCGCGGAGTCCGGCGCCGACGCGCTCACCCTGACCGGCCACAAGATCGGCGGGCCGATGGGCGCCGGGGCGCTGCTGCTCGCCAAGGGCGTGACCCCCGTCTCCGTGCAGCACGGCGGCGGCCAGGAGCGCGACGTGCGCTCCGGCACCCTCGACGCCCCCGCCATCGCCGGTTTCGCCGCCGCCGTCCGCACCGCCGTCAAGGAGCAGCGGGAGCATTTCCTGCGCCTCACCGGCCTGCGCGACGAGCTCATCGACCGGGTGCGACGGGCCGTGCCCGACGTGGTGCTCAACGGCGACCCCGTCGACCGGCTGCCGGGCAACGCGCACTTCTCCTTCCCCGGCTGCGAGGGCGACGCCCTGCTCATGCTGCTCGACGCCCGGGGCATCGAGTGCAGCACCGGCTCGGCCTGCTCGGCCGGTGTCGCCCAGCCGTCCCACGTCCTGCTGGCGATGGGCGCCGAAGCCGCCGCGGCCCGCGGCTCCCTCCGCTTCACCCTCGGCCACACCTCGACCCACGACGACATCGACCGCCTGATCGAAGTCCTCCCGGCAGTAGTGGAGCGCGCCCGAAGGGCCGGCCTCAGCTGAGACAGCCCCCGGGCTCCGGGCGCGCGTTCAGGCTTGAGGCAGTCCCGGTTCGGGCGCGCGTTTCAGGCCGGGTTCAGCTGAGACAGTCCCAGGGCTCCGGGCGTGCGTTTGAGGCCGGGGTCAGCTGAGGAAGGCTGCTACCGCGCTCCAGGATGGGTCGGTGGTCACGTCCAGCCGGGGCTTGCCCTCACGCCAGTCGGCCATCAGCTCCTTGGCGTGGCTCGCGCCGTCGCCGGACGGGTCGGCGTAGACGTGGATGATCCGGTGCCGCTCCGCGCTGAGCTGGGCGACCATCACCGCGTCCCCGCCGGGCTTGAGCAGCCGGGCGGCCAGCCGCTCCTCGAAGTCCCGCAGCGCCGCCAGCGAGCCGCCGGTGGGCAGGCCGTTCGGGTCGCGGTGCTTGTAGGGCAGGGTGATGGCGATGTGCTGGTCGAACAGCGGATAGTCGACCGGCCGCAACGGATAGCGGGCCATGGCGGCCAGCGGCGCGCCACCGGCCGTCTGCCCCTCCAGCTGCGCCCACTGCTCCTGGCCGAACTCAGAGACCAGGTCGGCGACGATCGCGGGCAGGTGAACGGCGGGCACCGAGTCGATCGGCTGGAAGGTGGCCGGGGTGATGTCACCCACCCAGCGCGCCACGTCGTCCTCGCCGAGCAGCCAGTCGAGAGCGAGCAGCGTGGCGTCCATCCGGGCGTCCTCGTCGAGCTCGCCGAAGATCGGATGGTAGGCCGTCACGTCGACCCGCGGCGCACCCCGAGGCGCCCGCAACCCCAGCGCCAGGCGGTCCAGCCCGAACTGCAGGCCCGCCACCTCCAGGGAGAGCTCCGCAGCCCGCGGATGGGCCGGGCGCGACGGGTGGAACTCCCACAGCAGGTCGGCCGGCGGCGCGGCCTTGGCCCAGCGGTGCGCCAGCGGCCTCAGCTCGGCGTCGCCCGCGGCGGTCACCACCAGGGCGTGCGCCGCGTTCCGGCCCGGCGCCACCTCCCAGACCAGCCCCTCGTGCAGCGCGCTCACCGCGGGCCCGAGCAGGTCGGCCGACCTCTCCGACTCCCCGGCCGCCACCATCGCGTCCAGCTGCGGCCTGGCGCCGTCCCACCACGCCCAGAATCCGGCGATGGCATCATCGGCCCTGGCCGGGTCCTCATCATCGTCTTTGCGCCCGAACAGTCGCATGCCCAGAATCCTCCCAGACGCCACCCCACTCGCGTCCCCTTACGCGCTGGGCGCACCCCCACGTCACCTCACCTCCGCACCTCTTCACAGGCGTGGACACGCGCCCCGGCCACCCCGCCTCGCGTCCGTACCTCTCCGTACGCGCTGGGTGTGCGCGCCCGGCACTGCCGGGCGGACAGTAGGCTGGAACGGTCATGAAACTGCGTGTGCTTGCCGCCATGTCGGGCGGCGTCGACTCGGCCGTGGCCGCCGCTCGGATCGCCGAGGCCGGGCACGACGTCACCGGTGTGCATCTCGCCCTGTCGGCGAACCCCCAATCCCACCGCACCGGCGCCAGAGGCTGCTGCACGGTGGAGGACTCGCGCGACGCCCGGCGCGCCGCCGACGTGATCGGCATCCCGTTCTACATCTGGGACATGGCCGAGCGTTTCCAGCGTGACGTGGTCGAGGACTTCGTCGCCGAGTACGCCGCCGGCCGCACGCCCAATCCCTGCCTGCGGTGCAACGAGAAGATCAAGTTCGAGGCGGTGCTCGACCGGGCGCTGGCCCTCGGCTTCGACGCGGTCGCCACCGGGCACCATGCCAAGGTGGTCGACGGTGTGCTGTCCAGGAGCGTCGACCCCGGCAAGGACCAGTCGTACGTGCTGGGCGTGCTCACCCGTGAGCAGCTCAGCCACGCGATCTTCCCCCTCGGGGAGTCCACCAAGGCCGAGGTGCGCGTGGAGGCCGCCGAGCGCGGCCTGACCGTCGCCGACAAGCCCGACAGCCACGACATCTGCTTCATCGCCGACGGCGACACGCGGGGGTTCCTGGCCAAGCGGCTCGGCTCGGCCGAGGGGCCCATCGTGGACGAGCGCGGCGACGTGGTCGGCAGCCACCAGGGAGCCCACGGCTACACCGTCGGCCAGCGCAAGGGCCTGCACATCGACCGTCCGGCCGCCGACGGCAGGCCACGCTACGTGCTGTCGATCGAGCCGGTGTCCAACACGGTCACCGTCGGCCCGCGCGCGGCGCTGGAGGTCACCTCGATCACCTGCGTACGCCCGCTGTGGAACGGCCCGTCGGCCCAGCAGGACGTGACCGTGCAGCTCCGCGCGCACGGCGAGGTGTACGGCTGCCGCTTCGAGGAGCGGGACGGCGCTCTCGTCATCGACCTGGACCGCCCGGCGACCGGCGTAGCGGCCGGGCAGGCGGCGGTCCTCTACTCCGGCTCCACCGTGATCGGCTCGGCCACGATCGACTCCGCGGCCTGAGCCCGCACGGTCAGCCGAGGGTGATGGATTCGCCGGTGGCGAGTCGGCGCATGTCGGCGCCCTGCTTCTGTGCTTCCAGCCGGAGGTAGTTGTCGACCAGCGACAGGCCGTACTCGTTGAGCAGGCCGTCGTGGGTGGAGAAGGCGCGGCCGGGCCGGACGGCGCGCACGTAGTCGATCATCTCCATGAGCTTGAGCCAGGGCGCGTTCGTCGGGAGCAGCAGGGTGTCCACCTCGACGTCGGGGACCGTCAGGGCGTCGCCAGGGTAGAAGATCGCGTCGTCCACCAGGAAGCCGATGTTCGGCACGATGGGCACGTCCGGATGGTTCTTGGCGTGCCACTCGCCGAACACCTTGACCGAGAAACCGGCGGCCTGGAACGAGTCCCCGAACTCCACCACCTCGACCCTGACGGGCAGGTCGGTGAGCTGCGCGGCGACGCCCTCGCAGGTGAACACCTCCAGGCCGGGGGAGGCGGCGGCGAGGCGGTCGATGTCCAGGTGGTCGCTGTGCTCGTGGGTGATCAGAACGGCGTCGGCGCCGTCGAGCACCGGGTCGGCGGTGAAGACCCCCGGGTCGACGACCAGGGCGCGGCCGTTCTTCTCCAAGCGTACGCAGGCGTGACCGTACTTCGTGAGCTTCATCTTCGAGAGCCTACGCTGGTGCCCATGTTGACGTGGGAAGCCACCGGGGTCGGATCGCATCCGGGCGTAGATCATTTCGAGGCGATGCGGATGGTGTTCGGGGAAGTCCCCGGGCTGCCCTATCTGCCGGAGCTGCCTGCCCGGGGAGTCGGCGCGGACATGGTGGGCCGGACCGCCGCGCTGCTCGTCGAGCTGCCGGTGGAGGTGCAGCCCTCCGGATGGCGGATGTCGGGGCGGCCGGGGCGGGACCACCATCGGGCGGTCGACCATCTCCGGCGCGATCTCGACGCGCTGGAGGAGATCGGGCACGACTACACCGGGCCGCTGAAGCTGCAGGCGTGCGGGCCTTGGACGCTGGCGGCGTCGATCGAGCTGCGGCACGGCGACAAGATGCTGTCGGACCCGGGGGCGGTGCGGGACCTGATCGGGTCGCTGGCGCAGGGGGTGGCGGATCACTGCGCCGAGGTGCGGCGGCGGCTGCCCGGCGTCACCGAGATCGTCCTCCAGCTCGACGAGCCGGGGCTGCCGGGAGCGCTGACGGGGACCGTGCCGACGGCCTCCGGGTTCGGGCGGCTGCCCGCCGTGGAGGGGTGGCGGGTGGAGGAGTCGCTGCGCCTGTTCGACGCTCCGGTGGTGCACTGCTGCGCGCCGTCGGTGCCGTTCAGACTGCTGCAGAGAGCGGGTGTACGGGGCATCTCCCTGGACGCGTCCCTGCTGCGGCGCCGGGACGAGGAGATCATCGGGGACCTGGTCGAGGCGGATGTCGCCCTGTTCCTCGGCGTGCTGCCGGGGACCGGGACGCGGCCGCCGGACACGGGGGTGGTGGCCAAGCCGGCGCTGGAGTTGTGGCGGCGGCTCGGGTTCGCGCCCGAGCGGCTGGCCGGGCAGGTCGTGCTGACCCCGGCCTGCGGGCTGGCCGGGGCCACGCCCGCTTACGCCAGGGCGGCGCTGGCGGCGTGCCGCAAGGCCGCCAAGGTGCTCCGGGAGGATCCGGAGCACAGCTGAGCGATAGCGTTTTCCCGAGGGGAAGGAGCATCTTCGTGAGCGAACAGGGGATCGTGCCCGGTGCCGCGTCGCAGCGGCACGCCGAGTTGGGCGAGCTGGTCGAGGACGCGCGCCGTCGCTACTACGTCGAGGATCGGCCCACGGTCAGCGACGCCCAGTTCGACGCGTGGTTCAACGAGCTGCTGGCGCTGGAGGAGGCTCATCCGGAGCTGCGGACCCCCGACTCGCCGACGCAGAAGGTCGGCGCTCCCACCTCGGGCGACTTCGCCAAGGTCGAGCATCTGGCCAAGCTGGAGAGCCTGGACAACGTCTTCGACGCCGAGGGGATGACGGCCTGGCTGGCCAGGGCGGAGCGGCTGGCCGAGCACGACCCGGGCCCCTACCTGTGCGAGCTCAAGATCGACGGGCTGGCCATCGCGCTGGTCTACCGTGACGGCAGGCTGGAGCGCGGGGCCACCCGCGGCGACGGGCGGGTCGGCGACGACGTGACGGCCAACGTACGCACCATCAAGGGCATCCCGCACCGGCTCACCGGCGATGACGTGCCGAGCCTGGTGGAGGTGCGCGGCGAGGTCTACATCCCGGTCGAGGACTTCGGCAAGCTCAACGAGGAGCTCGTCGAGCAGGGCAAACCGCCCTTCGCCAACCCGCGCAACTCCGCCGCCGGCACGCTGCGGCAGAAGGACCCGCGGGTGACCGCGCGCCGGCCGCTGCGCATGCTGGTGCACGGCGTCGGCGTCTGGGAGGGCGCGGCCGAGCCGCAGGCGCAGTCGCAGGTGTACGACCGGCTGCGGGAGTTCGGCCTGCCGGTCAGCGACCTCTACCGGGTGGTCGGCGGCCTCGACGAGATCAACGACTACATCGAGCACTACCGCCGCCACCGGCACGACCCGGCCTACGAGATCGACGGCGTGGTGGTCAAGGTCGACCGGTTCCGGGAGCAGCGCGAGCTGGGCTCCACCTCGCGGGCGCCGCGCTGGGCGATCGCGTACAAATACCCGCCGCAGGAGGTCAACACCGAGCTGCTCGACATTCAGGTCGGCGTCGGCCGCACCGGGCGGGTGACGCCGTTCGGGGTGATGGCGCCGGTCGTGGTGGCCGGGTCGACGGTCGTACGGGCCACGCTGCACAACGCCTCGGTCGTGGCCAAGAAGGGCGTGCTCATCGGGGACACGGTGGTGCTGCGCAAGGCGGGTGACGTCATCCCCGAGATCATCGCCCCGGTCACCGACCTGCGTGACGGCAGCGAGCGCGCGTTCGAGATGCCGGTCGTCTGCCCCGAATGCGGCACCGCGCTGGCCTACGAGCGGGAGGGCGACGCCGACCTGCGCTGTCCCAACGCGCGCGGCTGCCCGGCGCAGATCCGTGAGCGGCTGTTCTTCGCCGCGCATCGCGACGCCCTGGACATCAGGGGCCTCGGTTACGTGGCGGCCACCGCGCTCTCCCAGCCGCTGCCGCCGCAGGAGCCGGTGGTGCGCACCGAGGCCGACCTGTTCGACCTCACCCTGGAGCGGCTCGTCCCCATCCGGTCCGTCGTCCGCGACCAGGACTCCGGCCTGCCCAAGCTCGATCCCAAGACGGGCGAGGAGAAGGTCGTCTCGCTCTTCTCCAACGCCGACGGGCGGCCCAGCCAGAACGCCCACCGGCTCATCGAGCAACTGGAGCTGGCCAAGGAGCGGCCGCTGGCGCAGATCCTGGTGGCCCTGTCGATCCGCCACGTCGGCCCGCCCACCGCCCGGGATCTGGCCGCCGCGATGGGCTCGATCGAGGCCGTCATGAACGCCTCGGAGGAGGAGCTGGCCGCCGTCGACGGCATCGGCCCGCGCGTGGCGGCCACGATCAAGGAGTGGTTCGAGGTCGACTGGCACCGCGAGATCGTCACCCGCTGGCGGCGGGCGGGGGTCCGCATGCGGGACGAGGCGCCGGTCGGCGTCGAGCAGGTGGCCAAGACGCTGGACGGGCTCACCTTCGTGGTGACGGGCACGCTGTCCCAGTACACCCGCGACCAGGCGGCCGCCGAGCTGACCAGCCGGGGCGGCAAGGTGACGGGCTCGGTGTCGAAGAAGACGTCGTTCCTGATCGCGGGGGAGGACGCCGGGTCGAAGTATGACAAGGCGGTCGGCCTGCAGATCCCGATCCTGGACGAGGCGGGCTTGCGGGCGCTGCTCGACGGGGGCCCCGAGGCCGCGGCGAAGCTGGCGATAACCCCGCAGGGGTGAGCTGTCAAGCAGGCGGCGCCGTACCCGGACCGATTTCTGAATTCGGGAAGGTCTGGCGCACACGTAGCGTTCACCTAAGAGCTACACAGGGTGGGTATATCCGGAAAGCGACGTGACGCAACGTACGCGCTTGGTTTCGCGAAGTGGGGTTAAGGTCGTACCCTCCCATAGTGACCTAATGGGGGTTCTGTTACCGATGACTGACCCAACCGACACCCGCGACACCGGACCACGCGCGGGCACGCCCCTGTGGGCGTTCCTCGCGGGCGCCACCGTGATCGGCTGCACCGCGCTGGTCGTCGCCCTGCTCAGGCTGGACACGACCGGGCTCGTGGAGCTGGGCCGCACGGCGCTGTTCTGGGTGGTGACGGTGCTGGTCGTCCTGGGGGAACTGCGGCCCGTCATGGTGTCCTCGGCCGCCGCGGTGGGCGGCACCTACCCCTCGGCCATGTTCACCTTCGCCGTCCTGCTGCACTACGGGCTGCCCGTGGCCGTGCTCCTGCAGGCGGTGGCCATCGCCGTCAACGGGGTGGTCACCCGCAAGGCGTGGCACCGGGTGATGTTCAACGTCTCCCAGTCGACGCTCGCCCTCACGGCCGCCGCCGTGGTGCTCGGCGCCTTCGGCATCATGCCCAGCGCCGTGGCGCCCTGGGTGCCGTCCGGCGCGGACCTGCCGGCGATCGGCCTGGCCGGGGTCGCCTACTTCGCCACCCGCGCCATGCTCGTGTGCGGCGCCGTCGCACTGCACGAGCGCAGGTCCATCGTGCGCGTGCTGCGGGCCACGGTGGGACCGCAGAGCCTGGTGTACGCCGCCCTGCTCGGCCTCGCGCCCCCGGTCGTCGTCGTGATGGCGCACTCACCGGGGATCGTGCCGCTGTTCGTGGCCCCGCTGGCCGCCGTCTACTTCACCGCCACGCTGTCGATGCGCCGCGACCACCAGGCGCTGCACGACGAGCTGACCGGCCTGCCGAACCGCAAGATGCTCATCGTCAGCACCGAGGAGGCGCTCGCCGAGGCCCGCCAGGACGAGCGGGTCGGCCTCTTCCTGCTGGACCTCGACCGGTTCAAGGAGGTCAACGACACGATGGGCCACCCGGTCGGCGACCGGCTGCTGCAGATGGTCGCGCACCGGCTCACCCATTCCGTACGGCCCGGCGACGTCGTGGCGCGGCTGGGCGGCGACGAGTTCGCCGTGCTGCTGCCCTCGATCAGGGACGCGCACGCCGCGCGCGAGGTTGCCGCCAGGCTGCGCGCCGCGCTCACCGAGCCGGTACGGCTCGAAGGCATGACGTTCGACCTGGACGGCTCCGTCGGCATCGCCCTCTACCCGGACCACGCGCCCGACTTCGAGATGCTGCTCCAGCGCGCCGACGTGGCCATGTACCTGGCGAAGGAAGGCCGTACAGGCGTGGAGCTCTATCAGGCGGACAAGGACCGCAACTCTCCCGAACGGCTCAATCTCCTCGGGGACCTGCGCCGTGGGCTGGACAACCACGAGCTCAAGCTGCATTACCAGCCGAAGGTGAGCCTGGCCGACGGCACCGTGCACGGCGTCGAGGCGCTGCTGCGCTGGCGGCACCCGGTGCACGGGGCGATCGCGCCGTCGGAGTTCATCCCGCTGGCCGAGCAGTCCTACCTGATGCGCCAGCTCACCGAGTACGTCATCAACGAGGCGCTGGAGCAGGCCGCCCGCTGGTGGCGCGCCGGCCTGCCGGTGCAGATCTCGGTCAACATCTCGGCCCGCGACCTGCTCGACTCGGCGCTGCCCGAGCAGCTCGAAGCCGGCCTGGCCCGCCTCCAGCTGCCGCCGTCGGCGATCCAGCTGGAGGTCACCGAGCGCATCCTGACCGGTCAGCAGGCCTACACCCACGACACCATCAAGGCCCTGGCGGCCCTCGGCGTCCCGCTGGCGCTCGACGACTTCGGCACCGGCTACTCCTCGCTGATCAGGCTCCAGCGCCTGGCGGTGTCGGAGGTCAAGATCGACGCCTCGTTCGTACGCCGCATCGCCGAGTCCGAGGACGACAACCGGATCGTCCGCTCCATCGTGGACCTGGTCCGCTCCCTGGGCCTGCGCTCGGTCGCCGAGGGCGTCGAATCGGACGCGGTGGCCCTCCGCCTCGCCGAAATGGGCTGCGACCTGGGCCAAGGCTGGCTCTTCGGCCGCCCGATGCCCGCCCAGGACGCCACGGCCTGGCTCCGCGACCGCCACATGACCGGCCCAGAGGCCACCTACGACCTCCACCCCGAGGTCACGACCGCCTGACACGATAGAAGCGCACTTCTTAGAAGTGTACTTCTACGTTCTGTGAGGCCCCATGCTCGCGAAGCCGGACCGCATCTTCGCTCGCGACTTCGAATGGCGGCACCTGGCCCGCTTCGCCGACCGTGCCGGCGAGCGCCCCCAACTGGGAGTCATCAGCGGCCGGCACCGCCAGGGCAAGACGTTCCTGGTGGAGGCGCTGGCCGCCCTGACCGGCGGATTCTACTTCGCGGCGACCGAGGCCACCGAGGTCGAATCGCTGATGCTGTTCTCGGCCGCGCTGGCCGAGCACACCGGAGCCGAAGTCCCGCATCGGTTCGCGAGCTGGGACGAGGCGGTGCGGCAGCTCTTCGCGCTCAGCGCCGAGCGGCGCTGGGCGAGGTGAAGTGGAGCAAGGCGATGGGCCCCGGGCACAGCGCTCGCCTCAGGCGGGCGCGGGAGTTGCTGGCCGCCAAGAAGTACGACGTACGGGACACGGTGCTGGCCTGCTACAGCGGGGTGGGCTTCGATGGGGCGCTGGACTCGGAGGAGGATGTGCGGGCCGTCGGGCTCGGGGAGCTGTACGGGTGATGTTTCCAGGTGGTTAAGGGTTCGGGGGCCATCCGTCAAGGCCCCTAGGATGTGAGTGTCCGAACTCCATCCACGAAACGGGTTCAACGACTCATGTCCGCCATAACCCGCGACGAGGTCGCGCATCTGGCCCGGTTGTCCAGGCTGGCGCTCACCGACGACGAGCTCGACCACTACGCCACGCAACTCGATGCCATCATCGAGTCGGTCGCGAAGGTGGCAGAGGTCGCCGCCGAGGATGTGCCGCCATCGTCGCACGCTCTTCCGCTGACCAATGTTTTCCGTCCCGACGAGGTGCGACCGTCCCTGACGCCCGAGCAGGCCCTGTCGGGCGCTCCCGCCGTCGAGGACGACCGCTTCCGGGTGCCGCGCATCCTCGGGGAGGAGGCATGAGCCTGATTCACCACACCGCTGCCGAGCTGGGCGCGATGATCGCCGCCGGCGAGGTGAGCGCCGCCGAGGTGGCCGGGGCGCATCTCGACCGGATGGCCGAGGTCGAGCCCAAGGTGGGCGCGTTCCTGCACGTCGACCGGGAGACCACGCTGGAGCAGGCGCGGGCCGTCGACGCCCGGCTTCAGGCGGGCGAGAAGCTCGGCCCGCTGGCCGGGGTGCCGATCGCGCACAAGGACATCTTCGCGACCCGCGACATGCCGACCACGGCCGCGTCCAAGATCCTTGAGGGCTGGCATCCGCCGTACGACGCGACCGTGACCCGCCGGTTGCGCGAGGCCGGGCTGGTCATCCTGGGCAAGACCAACCTGGACGAGTTCGCCATGGGCTCCTCCACGGAAAACTCCGCCTACCAGCTGACGCACAACCCGTGGGACCTGACCAGGGTTCCCGGCGGGTCGTCGGGCGGGTCCAGCGCCGCCGTCGCCTCCTACGAGGCGCCGCTGTCGACCGGCACCGACACGGGCGGCTCGATCCGCCAGCCCGCCGCGGTGACCGGCATCGTGGGCATGAAGCCGACCTACGGCGGCTCGTCCCGCTACGGCCTGATCGCCTTCGCCAGTTCGCTCGACACGCCGGGCCCGTTCGCCCGCACCGTGCTGGACGCCGCGATGCTGCAGGAGACGTTCTCCGGGTACGACCCGATGGACTCCACCTCGATCGACGCCCCGGTGCCGTCGGTCGTCGAGGCGGCCAGGAACGCCGACGTCTCCGGCATGCGGATCGGCGTCATCAGGGAGTTCGCCGGGGACGGCGCCCAGCCGGGCGTGCTGGCCCGCTTCAACGAGGCCGTCCAGCTGCTGGAGTCGCTCGGCGCGAAGGTCGTCGAGGTCTCCTGCCCGTCCTTCGAGACCGCCCTGCCGGCTTACTACCTCATCGCGCCGTCGGAGTGCTCGTCCAACCTGGCGCGCTTCGACGCCATGCGCTACGGCCTGCGCGTCGGCGACGACGGCACCCGCAGCGCCGAGGAGGTCATGGCGCTGACCAGGGCGGCCGGTTTCGGCCCCGAGGTCAAGCGGCGCATCATGCTGGGCACCTACGCCCTGTCGAGCGGCTACTACGACGCTTACTACGGCCAGGCCCAGAAGGTCCGCACCGTCATCTCGCGCGAGTTCGAGGCCGCCTTCCACCAGGTCGACGTGCTGATCTCGCCCACGACGCCGACCACGGCGTTCCCGATCGGCGAGCGCGCCGACGACCCGATGGCGATGTACCTCGCCGACCTCTACACCATCCCGTCCAACCTGTCGGGCAACGCGGCCATGTCGGTGCCGTGCGGCCTGGCGGACGAGGACGGCCTGCCGGTCGGCCTGCAGATCATGGCCCCGGTGCTGGGCGACGACCGCTGCTACCGCGTCGGCGCCGCCGTGGAGAAGGCCCTGGAGAGCCGCTGGGGCGGCCCGTTGCTGAAGGAGGCACCGTCACTGTGACCACGGTCTATGACGAAGCGCTCGATCGTTTCGAGCCGGTGCTCGGGCTGGAGACGCACGTCGAGCTGGGCACCCGGTCGAAGATGTTCTGCGGGTGCGCGGCCGTGTTCGGCGCGCCGCCCAACACGAACGTCTGCCCGACCTGCCTGGCGCTGCCCGGAGCGTTGCCCGTGGCCAACGTCATGGCGATCGAGTCGACGATCCGCATCGGCCTGGCGCTCAACTGCTCCATCGCCGAGTGGTGCCGCTTCGCCCGGAAGAACTACTTTTATCCGGACATGCCGAAGAACTACCAGATCTCGCAGTACGACGAGCCGCTCTGCTTCGACGGTTACCTCGACATCGAGGTCGACGGCAAGCCGGTGCGGATCGAGATCGAACGGGTGCACCTGGAGGAGGACACCGGCAAGTCCACCCACATGGGCGGCGCGACCGGCCGCATCCACGGCGCCGACTACTCGATCGTCGACTACAACCGCGCGGGCATCCCGCTGGTGGAGATCGTCAC
This sequence comes from Nonomuraea glycinis, assembly GCF_035920485.1. Classification (GTDB taxonomy): domain Bacteria; phylum Actinomycetota; class Actinomycetes; order Streptosporangiales; family Streptosporangiaceae; genus Nonomuraea; species Nonomuraea glycinis. The sequence goes on along the minus strand of NZ_CP109166.1, from coordinate 884,680 downwards.
CAAGCCGATCCCGGGCACCGACCGGATGGCGCCCGAGGTGGCCAAGGCCTATGTCACCGAGCTGCGTGAGGTCATGCGCTCGCTGGGCGTCTCCGACGTGCGCATGGAGGAGGGCTCGCTGCGCTGCGACGTGAACGTCTCGCTCATGCCGCGCGGCGCCTCCGAGTGGGGCACCCGTACCGAGACCAAGAACGTCAACTCGCTGCGCAGCGTCGAGCGGGCGGTGCGCAGTGAGATCGAGCGGCAGGCGGAGGTGCTGTCCGGCGGCGGCCGGATCGTGCAGGAGACCAGGCACTTCCACGAGGACACCGGCACGACCACGTCGGGCCGGTCCAAGGAGGAGGCGCAGGACTACCGCTACTTCCCCGAGCCCGACCTGTTGCCGATCGCGCCGGACCGGGCCTGGGTGGCGGAGCTGAAGGCGGCGCTGCCGGAGCTGCCGTCGGCCAAGCGCCAGCGGCTGAAGGCCGAGTGGGGCCTGAGCGACCTGGACATGCAGGCCATGCACAACGCCGACGCGATCGACCTGGTGGAGGCCACGGTCGCGGCGGGCGCGCCGGCCGCGGACGCGCGCAAGTGGTGGATGGGCGAGCTGGCCCGCCGTTCCAACGAGACCGGCGTCGCGCTGGCCGACCTGCCGATCACGCCGGCGCAGATCGCCCGGGTCACCGTGCTGGTGGCCTCCGGCGCGCTCAACGACAAGCTGGCCCGCGAGGTGCTGGAGGGCGTGCTGGCCGGCGAGGGCTCGCCCGACGAGGTGGTCGAGAAGCGCGGCCTGAAGATCGTGAGCGACGACGGCGCGCTGTCGTCGATCATCGACGAGGTGCTCGCGGCCAACGCCGACGCCGCCGAGAAGGTCCGCTCCGGCAAGATCGCCGCCGCGGGCGCGCTGGTGGGTGGCGTCATGAAGGCCAGCCGTGGCAAGGCCGACGCCGCTCGGGCGCGCGCGCTGATCCTGGAGAAGCTGGGCGTCTCGGAATAACGATCCTGGAGAAGCCGGGCGTCTTGGAGTCACGACGCCGTACGCAGGGGCCCCGTCACACTCGTGACGGGGCCTTTCGCGTCATTCGCCGGTGATGACCAGGGCCAGGAGGCGGTCGACGAGGCCGGGGTCGCCGGGGGACTGCTCGGCCGCCCAGCCGATGGCGTTGGCGAGGGTGAGCAGATCGGCGATACGGGTTGTGCCGGCGTGGCGCGTACGGGCCAGGAGCGCGGCGCCGGTCGCCTCGATCTGAGCGTGGCAGGCCGCCAGCGCGGGGCCCGCGCCCGCCATCTCGACCGCGACGAGCCCGCGCATCGCCGTCGCGTGCACCGCCACCGCGCGCAGCCAGAGGTGCAGCGCCTCGCCGGGTGAGGGATGGCCTGTCAGCTCGCGCCCGTGCGCGCACAGCGCCGCCACCTGATCCTGGATGATCTCGACGAACAGGTCCTGCGAGGTGGGGAAGTGCCGGTAGAGCGTCCCGGCGCCCACGCCGGCCCGCTGGGCGACCTGGTTGAGCGAGGCGCCGGGCCCACCTGCGCGGCCCCACGCCGCCGGCCGACCTCATCGGCCAGGTGCGCACCGCCGCCGAGCTCGGCTACGACACGGCTTGGTCGAGTCAGGCGTTCGGCTGGGACGCGCTCACCTCGCTGGCCGTGGCCGGCGCGCTGGTGCCGGACATCTCGCTCGGCACCGCCGTGGTCCCCGTGCCGCAGCGTCACCCGCTCGTGCTGGCGAGCCAGGCGCTCAGCGTCCAGGCCGCCACCGGCAACCGCCTCACGCTCGGTGTCGGGGCGGGCGTCGCGATGATGGTCACCTCCATGTACGGCCTGCCGTCGGACCGGCCCGCCACCCGGATGCGCGAGTATCTGACGGTGCTCCGGCCGCTCCTGCGCGGGGAGAGCGTCGCCCACCAGGGCGAGCTGATCACCGCCTCAGGACGGACGGAGGTGCCGGGCGCCGAGCCGCCACAGGTGCTGGTGGCCGCGCTCGGCCCGGCCATGCTCAACGTCGCGGGCGAGTTGGCCGACGGCACCGTGACCTGGATGACCGGCCCGAGGACGCTCGCCGAGCACATCGTGCCGTCCATCACCAGGGCCGCCGAGTCGGCGGGCAGCCCCGCGCCGCGCGTGGTCGCGGGGCTGCCGGTCTGCGTGACGGAGGACGAGGCGGGGGTGCGCGGGCGGATCGCCGAGCAGTTCGGGCTCGCCGGGCAGGTCCCGGAGTATCGGGCGATGCTCGACCGCGAAGGCGTGGCGGGACCGCAGGACGTGGCCGTGGTGGGGGACGCGAGGGCGGTGGCCCGCGGGCTCGCCAGGCTGGCCGACGCGGGGGTCACCGACTTTCTCGCCGCGCCGTTCGGCACCGTCGCGGAGCAGGACCGCACGGTCCGCGCGCTGGCCGGCCTGACCTGAGGTCCTAGGTCTATTCTCGTGCATAGACCTAGGACCAGGGCGGGAGGCGCCGCGCCGGGGTCGTGGCCTAGCGTCGCAGGCATGACACGGAAAGCATTGACGGCAGGCCTGGTGGCGATGGTGTCGCTGGTGGCCTTCGAATACGTCGCGGTCGCGATCGCCATGCCGGTGGTGGCGGACGACCTCGGCGGGATCGAGCTGTACGGCCTGGCGTTCAGCGGGGCGATGGCGGCCGGGGTGGTGGGGACCGTGCTGGGCGGCCGGTGGGCCGATCTACGCGGGCCGCTGGCCCCGTTGTGGACCGGGGTGGCCGCTTTCGCCGCCGGGTTGATCATGGCCGGGACCGCGCCGTACATGGAGGTGCTGATCGCCGGCCGGCTGGTGCAGGGGTTCGGCGGGGCGCTGGTGAACGTGGCGCTGTACGTGGTGGTGGCCCGGGTTTATCCCGAGGAGCTGCACCCGAAGATCTTCTCGCTGTTCGCCACCGCCTGGGTGGTGCCGTCCATGGTGGGCCCCGGGATCGTCGGCGTCATCGTCGAGGTGTGGGACTGGCGCTGGGTGTTCCTGCTGGTGCCGTTCCTGACGGTGGCAGGCGGCCTGCTGCTGTGGCGCGGGCTCGCGGGCCAGCCGGTCAGGGGCGGACAGGGCACGCCCGCCCCCGGCCTGCTCGCCATGGTCGGGTGGGCGGCGGTCACCGCCGTCGCCGCGGGCCTCATGCAGTACGGCAGCAACGGGCCGGTCGTCCTGCTGGTCATCGGCCTGGCGATCCTGGCCGTGGCGCTGCCCCGGCTGCTGCCCGCCGGGACGCTCAAGGCCGCCAGAGGACTGCCCGCGGTCGTGGCACTGCGCGGCCTGGCCACCGGGGCGCTCTTCGCCACCGAGGTGATCATTCCGCTCATGCTCATCCAGGAGCGCGGGCTGTCGCCGCTGTGGGCCGGGATCGCGCTCACCGGAGGCGCGGTGACCTGGTCCTTCGCCTCGTGGTTGCAGGGACGAGAGGTGTTCAGCCAGATCACGAACCTGCGGCTGGGCTCGGCCATGCTGGCGGCGGGCGTCCTGCTCATGGGGGCCGTGACGTTCGCGGCGGTGCCCGTCGCGCTGGCTTACCCGTCGTGGATCGTGGCCGGGTTCGGCATGGGGCTGATCTATCCGACGTTGTCGGTGCTCACCCTGGAGCTGTCCGAGCCGGGCGAGGAGGGGGTCAACAGCTCGGCGCTGCAGGTGGGCGAGGCGGTGTTCTCGGTGGTGGCCGTCGCCGTCACCAGCGCGCTGTTCACCGCCGTGGGCTCCGGCTACTGGGCCGTCTTCGCGGCCGCGCTGGTCATGGCCCTGGCCGGGCTGGCGATCGCGCCACGTGCCGTCCGGGCCGCCGTACCGGCTTTCAGAAGGGCGTGAACCGTCCCGAGGGGGCGGGGAGCCCGCCCCCTCGGGACGGTCCTCCCGGGAGGGAGTCAGTCCTCCCGGGAGACGGGCAGCGGCGGCCCGCCGGTCCGCCGGGCCAGGAGCGTCCTGAACAGCGGCGTCAGCAGCGCCAGCGCCGACAGCACCAGCAGGACCACCGCGATCGGACTGCGCACCAGTACGCTGACGTCGCCCGCCCCGATGGCCAGGGCGCGCCGGAGCTGGATCTCCGCCATCGGCCCCAGGATCATCCCGATGACCGCCGGCGCGACCGGCAGCCCGAACCGGCGCATCGCGAACCCGAGCACCCCGAGCAGGTACAACACCACCAGGTCGACCGCGCTGGCGTTGAGCGCGTAGACGCCCAGCGCCGCGAACAACACGATCCCGGCGTACAGGTACGGCCGGGGGATGCGCAGTAGTTTCGCCCACACCGGGGCCAGGGGCAGGTTCAGCACGAGCAGCATCGTGTTGCCGATGAACAGCGACGCGATCATGCCCCACACCAGGGCCGGGTTGTGGTCGAAGAGCTGCGGGCCGGGCTGCAGGCCGTACTGCTGGAAGGCGGCGAGCATGATCGCGGCCGTCGCCGACGTCGGCAGGCCCAGGGTGAGCAGCGGGACCAGGGTGCCGGCGGCCGAGGCGTTGTTGGCCGCCTCCGGCCCCGCCACGCCCTCGATGGCACCCTTGCCGTACTCCTCGCGGGCCACCCCGCGCGCCAGGCGCTTCTCGGCGGCGTACGACAGGAACGTGGGGATCTCCGCGCCGCCGCCGGGCAGCGCGCCGAACGGGAAGCCCAGCGCGGTGCCGCGCAGCCACGGCCGCCACGAGCGGCCCCAGTCGGCGCGGCCCATCCAGGCCCGGCCGACGGGCACCACCTCGGGCGGCGCGTGGCGCAGCCGGGAGGCCACGTACAGCGCCTCGCCCACCGCGAACAGCCCCACCGCGACGATCACCACGTCGATGCCGTCGAGGAGCTGGGCGATGCCGAGCGTGAGGCGGGCCTGCCCGGTCTGCTGGTCGATGCCCACCAGCCCGATCATCAGGCCCAGCCCGAGCGAGGCCAGGCCGCGCACCACCGAGCGGGACAGCACCGACGACACCGCGGTGAACGCCAGGATCGCCAGCGCGAAGTAGTCCTCCGGCCCGAACGAGATGGCGAAGCTCACCACGGCGGGCGCGGCGAACACCAGCAGCGCGGTGGCGATCGTGCCCGCCACGAACGAGCCGATGGCCGCCGTGGCCAGCGCCTGCGCGGCCCGCCCGCGCCGGGCCATCTTGTTGCCCTCCAGCGCGGTGATCATCGAGGAGGACTCGCCGGGCGTGTTGAGCAGGATGGAGGTGGTCGAGCCGCCGTACATGCCGCCGTAGTAGATGCCCGCGAACATGATGAACGCGCTGGCCGGCGGCACGGTGAAGGTGATCGGCAGCAGCAGCGCCACGGTCATCGCCGGCCCGATGCCGGGCAGTACGCCGACCAGGGTGCCGAGCGTGACGCCGACGAGCGCGTACAGCAGGTTGACCGGGGTGAGCGCCGAGCCGAACCCGTCGAGCAGCAGTTGCAGCGACTCCACCTAGATCACCCCCCGCAGCAGGCCGCCCGGCAGCGTGACGCCCAGTCCCTTGACGAACAGCAGGTACGTCGAGACGCCCATGACCACCGCGATGCCCGCCGTGCGCAGTCGGTGCTCGGCGCCGAGCACCGTCGCCAGCCCGAAGAACAGCAGGCTCGCCGCGATGATCCAGCCGAGTACGTCCAGCACGGCGACGAAGGCCAGGAAGACGCCGCTCACCAGGCCGACGCTGCGCCAGTCCGAGGGCGCGTCGACGTCCACGTCCTCGCTCTCCTCAGGGTCGCCCCGCCCGCCGCGCAGCACGTCGGCCACGTAGAACAGGCCCACAAGGATCATGGAGCCGCCCACCAGCATCGGGAAGAACCGGGGCCCCAGGCCGAGCTGGGAGGCCGCCGTCGACACGTCCAGCGTGCCGAGGACGACGAGGACGCCCAAGGCCGGCACGACCAGTGCCAGGCCGAGCTCGGGACGCCACCACCGCCGCTTGCCGGCCGGGGCCGCCTCGTCCGGTGCCGACATCAGGAAACGAGCCCCATCTCGGCGATGATGGCCTTGACCCGGGTCTCCTCGGACTTCAGGTAACCGGCGAACTCCTGACCGGTCATGAAGGAGTCGATCCAGCCGTTCTTGGCCACCGCGTCCTTCCAGGCCTGCGAGTCGTGCATCTTGGTCACCAGGTCGGTCAGCGCCTTGTGGTCGGCGTCGCTGAGGCCGGCGGGGGCCACGAAGCCGCGCCAGTTGGCCAGCTCCACGTCCATGCCGCCCTCCTTCAGCGTGGGCGCGTCCAGGTCGGGCAGCCGCTCGGCGGAGGTGACCCCGAGCGCGCGCAGCTTGCCGGACTTGACGTGCTCGGCGAACTCGCCGACGCCCGAGACGCCGATGGTGACCTTGTTGCCCAGCAGCGCGTTGAGCGCCTCACCGCCGCCGGAGTGCGCGATGTAGTTGACCTGCTTGGGGTCCACGCCCGCGGCCTTGGCCATCAGGCCGGCCACGATGTGGTCGGTGCCGCCCGCCGAGCCGCCCGCGACGGAGACCTTGGCCGGGTCCGCCTTCCAGGCGGCGGCCAGGTCGGCCAGCGTCTTGAGCGGCGATTCGGCCGGGACCACGATGATCTCGTACTCCTCGGTCAGTTTGGCGATCGGCGTCGTCTCGGCCAGCGTGACCTTCGACTTGTTCTGCTCGATCGCGCCGACCATGACCAGGCCCATGGTCATCAGCAGGTCGCCGTTGCCCTTCTCGCCGGCGAGCTGGGCCAGCCCGATCGTGCCGCCGGCGCCGGGCACGTTGAAGACCTCGACCTGGCGGTCCGGGACGGCGGACTTGATCGCCTGCTCGGCCACGCGGGAGGTCTGGTCCCAGCCGCCGCCGGGAGCGGCCGGAGCCATGATGCGCAGCGCGCTGGTGCCGCCGCCGGAGCCGGTGTCGCCGCAGCCGCTGACCGCGAGGACGGAGAGCGCCGCGAGTGCGGCGAGTATGCGCAAACGCATGATCACTCCAAGGGTGGGGGGATTTCACATGATGAGAACTGGATGGTGATGTCCCCTATCCAGGGAGTCGAGTCTTTGTGGGTAGCCGTCGTAGTGGTCGTATTGGTCGCAATCCGCCCGTGACCTGGGAGTGTTTGCATGAGTCCCGTGAGACGGGTACGTGACCCCTCGCTGGGCACCCAGTTGTTCGTGCTGCAGATGGCGATCGTGCTGCTCGCCGTCGGGAGCACGGCCGGCGTGTGGGCCCAGCACACGCGCGCCCAGCTCGACTCCCTCTACCAGCAGCGCGCCCTGGCCATCGCGCAGTCCGTGGCGGGCCTGCCGGAGGTGCGCGAGGCGTTCGAGCTCCAGAGGCCCGAGGCGGTGCTGCAGCCGCTCGCGCTGAGCGTCCAGCAGACCACCGGCGCCGACTACGTGGTGATCGCCAACGACGACCAGATCCGCTACGCCCATCCCAACGCCTCGCTGATCCGCAAACGGCTGTCCACCGACGGCACCTACGTGCTGAGCACCGGCCGCAGCTGGGTCGGCACCGAGAAGGGCACCATCGGCATCACGGTCAGGGGCAAGACCCCGGTCCTCGACGAGTACGGCACCGTCATCGGCCTGGTCTCCGTCGGCGTCCTGGAGACCACCGTCGTGGACGAGGTCGCCGGCGCGCTGCCGCCGCTGCTGTGGACCGCGCTGGTCGTGCTCGCCGCCGGGCTCGCCGCCGCCGCGCTGATCACCGCGCGGGTGCGCAGGCAGACGTTCGGGCTGGAGCCGCGCGACATCGCCGCGCTGCTGGAGCAGCGCGAGGGCGTGCTGCACGGCGTCAAGGAGGGGGTGCTGGCGCTCGACCTCGACGGCCGGGTGACGCTGGTCAACGACGCCGCCCGTGAGCTGCTCGGCGACGTCGGCGACGACCTGACCCAGATGGCGGTCTCCGACCGGATGCGCGACGTGCTCGGCGGCGCCGACCCGGGCGAGGACCGGATCGTGCTGCACCGCGACCGGGTGCTGGTGCTCAACCGTACGCCGGTCGCCGTCCGCGGCCAGCACCGCGGCTGGGTGATCACCCTGCGCGACCGTACCGAGCTGGTACGCCTGGCGCGCGAGCTGGACGACACCAGCAGCGCCACCGGGGCGCTGCGAGCCCAGGCGCACGAGTTCGCCAACCGCATGCACACGGTCGTCGGGCTGCTGGAGATGGGCGAGCACGAGGCGGCGATCAATTTCATCACCAGCACCACCCGCGGCACCTACGCCAGCGACCTGCACGATCGGGTGCGCGACCCCACGCTCGCCGCCCTGCTGCTGGCCAAGTCGGCCGAGGCCGCCGAGCGCGGCGCCCGGCTGGTGCTGGCCGAGGACTCGGCCGTGCCCGAGGGCGTGCTCGGCGACCCGCAGGACGCCGTCCTGGTCGTCGGCAACCTGGTGGCCAACGCGATCGACGCGCTGGACGGCAGGGGCGGCACCATCGAGGTGTCGGTCGCGGCCGACGAGCGGGGACTACGGGTGCGGGTCGGCGACTCCGGCCCGGGGATCACCCCCGAGCTGGTCGAGGAGGTCTTCAGGGAGGGCTTCACGACCAAGGCCGCGCGCTCCGGCACCCGCGGCCTCGGGCTGGCGCTGACGCGGCAGGCGTGCCTGCGCAGGGGCGGCTGGGTGAAGGTCCGCAACTCGGGCGGCGCCGTCTTCACGGCCCTGCTCCCGGCGGCGAAGGTGCCCGTATGAACGGCCCTGTTCCCGGGGGCGAAGGTCCCCGTACGAGCGGTATGAACGGGATCCGCGTGCTCGTGGTGGACGACGACTTCATGGTGGCCCGCATCCACAGCGGCTACGTCTCGCGGGTGCCCGGCTTCCAGGTCGTCGCGACCGCGCACCACGGGGCCGGCGCGATCGAGGCGGTGGCCGAGCACCGGCCCGACCTGGTGCTGCTCGACATCTATCTGCCCGACATGTCGGGCCTGGACGTGCTCAAGGCGCTGACCGGCGTGGACGTGCTGATGATCAGCGCGGCCCGGGACGTGCCCACGGTCAGGGAGGCGATGCGCGGCGGCGCGGTCAACTATCTGATCAAGCCCTTCACCGCAGCCGCCCTGACCGAACGGCTGCAGCACTACGCCCGGACCCGTAAGACGTTCACCGCCATCGGGCCCGAGGCCCGCCAGGACGATGTGGACCGGCTCTTCGGCACGCCGACGACCGCCGCGACGCTGCCCAAGGGGCTGTCGGCGGCGACCTGCGCGCTGGTCGCCCAGACGCTGCGCGAGGCGGGACACGACCTGTCGGCCGCGGAGACCGCCCAGCTCGCGGGTCTGTCGCGGGTCAGCGCCCGCCGATATCTGGAGTATCTCTGCGCCGACGGCAGGGCCGAGTCGCGTCCGCGCTACGGCTCGGCCGGGCGCCCAGAACACCGATATCGATGGCTAGGCTGACACACTTCCGTAGTCTTTTCCCGTGACATATGCGGACCTGCGTGCCTTACTGTTGCCTGAGACGTGGCTGCGGAGCGGGAGGAGATTGAGGCGTGCGTAACGCCGGACCGATCGAATCGCCGACCGACCCGTTCAGTTCGGTTCCGCTGCCCAGCCGTGCCACGTCCAAGAAACCCAAGATCGAGGGCCTGCCCCCGGGCGTTTCCCGCGACATCTTCGGCGCGCCGGGCCAGCAGCAGGAGCCCCGCCGTCCCGCCGGTGCCACCCCGCCGGCGCCGAACGCGCCGAACGGCGGCGCGCTGCCGCCGGCCACGCCGCCGTCGCAGCCCTGGCCGGTGAACGGTAGCCCGCAGGAGGCCCCCTCGTTCGGCCGGGAGCGGCCGGCCCCCGCCCTGATCGACCCGGAACCGCCCCGCCGCCGTCGCTTACTGCCGGGCATCGCCCTGCTTCTGCTGATCGCCCTCGCCATGGCCTACCTGGTGCCCGCCGTGCTCATGTCGGGCTCGGTCCTGCGCGGCACCCGCGTCGGCGGCGTCGACATCGGCGGCCTGACCGTGACCCAGGCGGCCGAGAAACTCCGCACCGAGCTCGCCGCCAAGCTCAACAAGCCCGTCGTGGTCGACATCGGCGCCGGCAAGGACACCATTCAGCCCGACGAGGCCGGCCTCCAGCTCGACGTGGTGACCACGATCGGCGAGGCGCCCAGCGGCTTCCCCACCCCCTTCGAGGTGTGGCGGGCGCTGACCGGCACGACCGAGATCGAGCCCCGGGTGACCGTCGACGCCTCCCAGCTCGCCAGGACCGTGGACGCCCTGGCCGAGACCGTCGACAAGCCGCCGCACGACGGGCGCGTGACGTTCAAGGGCCTGCTGCCGGTCGCCACCCCGCCCCGCGACGGCGCGCTCGTCGACCGGGCGAAAGCGGTCCACCTGATCAGCGAGGCGTTCCTGCGCGGCAGCGGCTCGGCGGTGATCACGCTCGAGCCCGCCCAGCCGACGACCACCCCCGAGGCCATCGCCAAGGCCGAGGCACAGGCCAAGAGGGCCGTGGCGGCGCCGATCACGCTGACGCTCGGCGACAGGCAGGCGCAGCTCACCCCGCAGGCGATCGCGGCCAACCTCACCTTCGGCAGCGACGGCGAGGGTAGCCTGGCGCCCCAGTTCGACGCCAAGACGGCGCTCACCGGGGTGGAGAGCAGCCTGGTGGACGCGGCCCAGGTGCCGCGCGACGCGACGTACGACGTCGTGAACGGCAAGCTCGTGCTGGTGCCCGCCCGCCAGGGCCGAGGCGTCAACAGCAAGCTGCTCGCCCGCGACCTGGCCAAGCTGGTCCGCAACGGCGGCCCGCGCGTCATCCCGGTCAGGCTCGCCGCCGCGCCGCCCCAGGTCACCACCGAGCAGGTGACAGGGCTCGGCATCAAGGAGAACGTGGCCTCGTTCACCTCGACCTTCGAGTGCTGCCTGCCGCGGGTGACCAACATCCGGCAGATGGCGGCCGACATAGACGGGCGGCTCGTGTTGCCCGGCCAGACGTTCTCGCTCAACGACGTGGTGGGGGAGCGCACCGCCGAGGGCGGCTACGTGCTGGCGCCCCAGACCGTCGGCGGCAGGGTGATCACCGTCGTGGGCGGCGGCGCCTCGCAACTCGCCACCACCCTCTACAACGCGGCCTTCTTCGGCGGGTTCGACGACGTCGCGCACACCCCGATGGACTACCACTCCAACCGCTACCCGGCGGGCCGTGACGCCGCGCTGCTCTACCCGGGCGTGGACCTGAAGTGGCGCAACGACTCCGAGCACGGAGTGCTGATCAAGACCGCGTCCACCGCCACGTCCGTGACGGTCGCGCTGTGGAGCACCAAGCGCTACGACAAGATCGAGGCCGTGGACTCGGCGAAGCGGGACTTCACCCCCTTCCGCGTCGAGACCGGCGCCGCCGCCGGCTGCCGGCCGGTCATCGGCCAGCAGGGCTTCACGATGGACGTCACCCGGGTGTTCTTCAAGGGCGACGACGAGCTCAAGCGCGACCCGAAGGTGACCACGAAGTATCGGCCACAGACCCAGGTGACCTGCACCGGAACGGGCTGAGCGCTACGACGGCGAGACGGCGAGGATCTTGTCGTCGCCGTCGCGCTCGTCGCCCCGGCCGTCCTTGTTGCTGGTGCTCACCCACAGGCCGCCGTCGGGGGTGGTGGTCACCGCGCGGAGCCGGCCGTACGTGTTCGTGAAGTGCGCGACCGGCGTGCCCGGCGCGCCGTCCGCGGCCAGCGGGATCTGCCACAGGCGCTCGCCTTGCAGCGCGCCCATCCACAGGGAGCCGCCGGCGTAGGCCAGGCCGGACGGTGAGGCCTCGGAGGTGGCCCAGGTGACGATCGGGTCGGTGAAGGCGGGATCGTCGCCGCGGCCCTCGACCTCCGGCCAGCCGTAGTTGGCGCCCGGCTCGATCCGGTTGAGCTCGTCGAAGGTGCTGGCGCCGAACTCCGAGGCGTACATTCTGCCCGAGTCGTCCCAGGCCAGGCCCTGCACGTTGCGGTGGCCGAGGCTGTAGACGAGCGTGCCGAACGGGTTGCCCGGCGCGGGGGCGCCGTCGGCCGTCATGCGCAGGATCTTGCCGGCCAGGGAGTCGCGCCGCTGGGCGAGGTCCCGGTCGCCGGTCTCCCCGGTGCCGGCGTACAGGTGGCCGTCGGGGCCGAACGCCAGCCGGCCCCCGTTGTGGATGCCGCCCTTGGGGATGCCCGCCACGATGACCCGCGGCTGCGACAGGGTGTCGCCGCTGAGGCGGTAGCGGACGATCCGGTTGTCCGAGGCGGCGGTGTAGTAGACGAACACCTGCTCGTCCTTGACCGCCACGCCCAGCAGGCCGCCCTCACCGTCGGGGACGACGCCGTCGATCGTGCCCAGCGCGGTGACCTGGCCGTTCTGGCTTACCCGCAGCAGCCTGGCCGTGTCGCGCTCGGTCACCAGCGCGTCGCCACCCGGCAGGAAGGCGATCGCCCACGGCACGGCGAGGTCGCGCGCCACGACCCGGGGCTCGCCCGGCGGCGCGGCCGCGGACACCGACGCCGTCGGCGAGGCGTTCCCTCCGGCGCTGGAGCAGGCGGTGAGCACCGTCACCAACATGATCGTCCATAGTTTCCTCATGTGTCCCATACTCACCCCAGGGCCATAAAGTTTCGTGCATGGAAACCTGGGTCCCGTCCGGCGAGGTCGCCGAAGCCCTGTCAGCCCTGCCCGATGTGCGCTGCTCCGTCTACGACGGCACGGGGCCGGAGCCCGAGGGGATCGAGGCCGTCGAGGTGTGGATCCCGCCGCTGATCCCGGTGCCCGACGTGCCGGGGACGCTGGCCAGGATGCGGTCGCTGCGCCTGCTGCAGACCGTCACCGCCGGCGTGGAGGCCTACCGGCCGCACCTGCCGGAGGGCGCGGTGCTCTGCAACGCCCGCGGCGTGCACGACGCCGGCACCGCGGAATGGGCCGTCGGCGCGATGATCGCGGTGATCCGGGAGTTCCCCGGCTTCACCGACGCGCAGCGCCGGGGCGAGTGGACCTACCACCACACCGGCGTGCTGGCCGACGCCACCGTGCTGATCGTCGGTTACGGCTCCATCGGCGCGGCGCTCGAAAGGCGGCTCGACGGCTTCGAGGTCGAGGTCGTACGGGTGGCCAGGCGGGCGCGCGAGGGGGTGCACGGCATGGCGGAGCTGCCCGCGCTGCTGCCCGCCGCCGACGTCGTGGTGCTGCTCGTGCCCGCCACCGAGGCGACCGCCGGCATGGTGGACGCCGCCTTCCTGGCGCGGATGAAGGACGGCGCCGTGCTCGTCAACGCCGCCAGGGGCGGGATCGTCGACACCGACGCGCTGGTCGCCGAGCTCAAAGACGGTAGGCTGCGAGCGGCACTCGACGTGACCGCGCCCGAGCCGTTGCCGGAGGGCCACCCCCTCTGGAGCGCCCCCGGCGTTCTGATCACGCCGCACGTCGCGGGCAGCACCCCTGCCTCGACGCGTCGCATGCTGCGGCTCATGCGCTCGCAAATGACTCGGCACCTCGCCGGCGATCCACTCGACAACGTCATCACCGACGCGTATTGAGAGGAATCCGGACCGTGGCTGGTCCGTGACCTTCAGTGCGTACGGTGGCGTCTAAGCAGGATTTCCTGACTGCCTGTCAAGGAGATCCTGGCGGCAATGGGTCGGTGTGGTTATCAGATCGGTGACGACATCGGCATTGTCACCACCCGCGCACCCACGACCGCACACACTGGCGATGTGCACCGCCGGGCTTCGGCGGTCACGGGAGCAGGGTTCGAGACGGGATGGGCAACGACTGTGATCCGCTGGCGTGATTCACGGGCACCTTTGACCGCCGCGACGGCGATCGGTGTGGCGGGTTTCGCGGCCGCGCTCCTCGCGGGCGGCCCGGCCCTCCTCGCCGGCTCCGTCGCCGGATTCCTCGCGGCCCTGCTGGCCGCGGCCTCCCTCCTGATCGCCTCGATCCAGCCGGTCGAGCACCGGACCATGGCGATGGGCACGCGCTGGATGGGCGGTGGCGCGGCCGTCTGGGCCGTGGGCATGGCCGTGCGCCCGTTCGCCGCGAGCTCCAGTTTCATGTCGAGCTTCGCCGACCTCCTCGTGCTGCTCGGCACCGTGCTGACGGGCGGCGGCGCGCTGATCGCCGCCGGTCGCAAGCTGTCGGCCATGACGGTGTTGCGGCATCTCGCCGGCTCCTACCTCTGCGCCGCCTCGCTGTTCCTGATCGCCTGGGTGGCGGTGCTGCGGCAGGTCTACGCCGAGACCGCCGACCCCGCGCTGTTCACCTTCGCGTTGCTGCCGCCGATGCTCGCGCTGGTGGTGACCTGCGCGGTCATCCCGTCCGTGGTCACCGGCAGGTCCGCCGCCTGGCCGCTGGGCGCGGCGGGTGTCGCCGTGCTCGCCACCACGACGGTGGCCGGCATGGCCAGCGCCATGGCCCGGCTCGACGGCGGCCCGCCGCCGACCTGGAGCCTCACCCTCGCGCCGCTGGCGTTCTTGTTGCTGGCCGCCATCCCATGGATGCGCCCGCGCGAGATGCCGGCCGTGCCGCTCGTCGGCACCCTGATCTCGCTGGTGCCGCCGGCGCTGGTCGCCGTGGCGACCTGCACCATGCTCGTGCACCTGGCGAGCGGGCCCGGGCAGCCCGTCACCGGCGTGGTGGTGGTCGCCGCCTCCGTGGTCCTGCTCCTGCTGCTGCGCGTGTTCGTGCTGTCGGGGGCCAACATCCGGCTGCGCACGCTGGTCTCGCTCGGCGACAAGCAGCTCAGGGATCTGGCCGAGAGCACCGGCGACGTGGTGCTCATCTGCGACTACGACGGCAAGGTGCACGAGATCGGCGCGGGGGTCGAGGCCACCTACGGCTACGGCCCCGACGAGCTGGTCGGTGGATCGATCTTCGACTACATCCACCCCGAGGACGTGCCGCAGATCAAGTCCTCGCTGCTGGCGATGGGCCTGGACGACGACGAGAACGCCGAGTCCGGCGCCTGCATGATCGTCTGCCGGGTTCGCGGCGCGGACGGCACCTGGCGGCCCACCGAGTCCGTCGCCACCCGCCACGCGAGCGGTGAGGACCAGCTGTTGGTCACCGCGAGGGACGTGAGCGACGAGGAGGCGCTGCGCAACCAGGTGGCGCACCTCACCTTCCACGACGGCGTGACCGGCCTGCCCAACCGCTCCTACTTCGAGGAGCGCACCCGCGAGGTGCTCACCGGGCACGGCTCGGGGCACAGCACCGGGCACGTGGCCGTCATCTTCCTGGACCTCGACGGTTTCACCTCCGTCAACGACTCCGTCGGCCACGCCAGCGGCGACTACCTCCTCGGGCAGGCCGCGCGCCGGCTGCGCGGGGCCGTGCGCCCCGACGACACGCTCGCCCGGTGGGGCGGCGACGAGTTCGCGGTGCTGGTGGAGACCGGCGGCGAGGCGCAGCACGCCGTCGACCTGGCCGAGCGGCTGGTGCGGACGGTCTCGCAGGAGCCGTTCCGGGTGGCCGACCGCGACGTGGCGCTCACCGCGAGCGTGGGCGTCGCCTTCGCCGAGGACGAACTGCCCGCCGGCGACCTCATCCGCAACGCCGACGTGGCCATGGCCCGCGCCAAGGAGCTGGGCGGCCGCCGGGTCGAGGTGTTCGCCGCGCAGATGCACGCCGACGTGGTGCGCAGGCTGGAGCTGGCCGCCGACCTGCAGCGGGCGCTCATCGAGCAGCAGTTCGCCATCGAATACCAGCCGGTGGTGGACCTGGCGACCTCCCGGGTGACCGCGGTCGAGGCGCTCGTGCGCTGGTGGCGCGGCTCGGTGTTCGTGCCGCCCGACCAGTTCCTCGGCCCGGCCGAGGACACCGGCCTGATCGTGCCGCTGGGCGAGTGGATCCTGCGCGAGTCCTGCCGCGAGGTGGCCGCCTGGCGCGCCTCGTCCTGGGACATCGGGCTGTCGCTCAACCTGTCGGCGCGTCAGATCACCGCGCCGAGGTTCGTCGAGACCGTCGAGGAGGCGCTGGCGGAGAGCGGGCTGCCGGCCTCCGCGCTCACCCTTGAGGTCATCGAGGAGATGCTCGTAGAGGACGCCGAGGAGACGATCAAGCGGCTGTCGGAGCTGCGCGCCCTGGGCGTACGCCTGGCCATCGACGACTTCGGCACCGGCTACGCCTCGCTGGCGTTCCTGCGGCAGTTGCCGGTCGACATGATCAAGATCGATCCGTCTTTCGTGTCGGGTCTCGGCCGGGACGACACGCTGACCCTGCTCACCCGGACCATCGTGCGGCTCGGCCACGACCTCGGCCTCGTCGTGGTGGCCGAGGGGATCGAGCGGCCCGAGCAGCTCGAACTGCTGCGGGAGATGGGCTGCACCCGGGGGCAGGGCTTCCTGGTGGCCCGGCCGATGGCGGCCAGGGGCGTCGACTCGCTCATGCAGACGAGTCTCACTGTATGAGACGAGTGTCCACTGAGTTGACACTTGGGCATTCGGAGCGGCTATGGTGTAAGGCATGCTTCGCAGTGAGATTCTCGTAGTACTTCGCTGGCGCGCAGGCCGTTAGCGAAGCACTTCGACCTGCGCGCCGCCCCAGTCCCACCGCCGGTGGGGAGGGGCATTTTTTATGTCCTTAAGTGAGTAGCCACGCAAGGAACGAGCCGATGACCGAACGGATGACAGGTGCACAGGCCCTGGTCAGGGCGCTGGAGCACGTGGGAGTCGACACCGTTTTCGGGATCCCGGGCGGCGCCATCCTGCCCGCCTACGATCCCCTTTACGACTCGGCCAAGGTCCGGCACGTGCTTGTACGGCACGAGCAGGGGGCGGGACACGCGGCCGAGGGTTACGCCCAGGCCACCGGCCGGGTCGGGGTGTGCATGGCGACCAGTGGCCCCGGCGCGACCAACCTGGTCACCCCGATCGCCGACGCCTACATGGACTCGGTGCCGATGGTGGCCATCACCGGCCAGGTGGCCAGCGCGGCCATCGGCACGGACGCCTTCCAGGAAGCCGACATCTCCGGCATCACCATGCCGATCACCAAGCACAACTTCTTGATCACCGATCCGGACGACATCGCCCGCACGATCATGGAGGCGTTCCACATCGCCTCCACCGGCCGGCCCGGCCCGGTGCTGGTGGACATCTCCAAGGACGCGCTGCAGAAGGAGACCACGTTCGTCTGGCCGCCGACGATGCAGCTGCCCGGCTACCGGCCGGTGACCCGGCCGCACTCCAAGCAGATCCGCGAGGCGGCCAAGCTGATCGCCGAGGCCCGGCGCCCGGTGCTCTACGTCGGCGGCGGCGTGCACAAGGCGGGCGCCTCGGCGGACCTGCTGACGCTCGCCGAGCTGGCCCACATCCCGGTCGTCACCACGCTGATGGCCCGGGGCACCTTCCCCGACAGCCACCCCCAGCACATGGGCATGCCCGGCATGCACGGCTCGGTCTCCGCCGTCGGCGCGCTGCAGCAGTCGGACCTGCTCATCGCCCTGGGCGTCCGCTTCGACGACCGCGTCACCGGGCAGCTGTCCTCCTTCGCGCCGTACGCCAAGGTCGTGCACGCGGACATCGACCCGGCGGAGATCTCCAAGAACCGCCACGCCGACGTGCCGATCGTGGGCGACTGCAAGGACGTCATCCGCGACCTGATCGCCGCCCTCGAGACCGCCGGCGAGAAGGGCGACTACACCGACTGGTGGACTACGCTCAACGGCTACAAGGAGACCTACCCGCTGGGCTACGAGGAGTTCGAGGACGGCTCCCTGGCCCCGCAGTACGTCATGCAGCGGCTGAGCGCGATCGCCGGGCCGGACGCCTACTACGTGGCGGGGGTCGGCCAGCATCAGATGTGGGCCGCCCAGTTCATCGAGCACGAGCGGCCGGGTGCGTTCATCAACTCGGGCGGCGCCGGCACGATGGGTTTCGCCGTCCCGGCCGCGATGGGCGCCAAGATGGGCCGGCCCGACGCGGTCGTGTGGGCCGTCGACGGTGACGGCTGCTTCCAGATGACCAACCAGGAGCTCGCCACCTGTGCCCTGGAGGGGGTGCCGATCAAGATCGCCGTTATCAACAACGGTAATCTCGGCATGGTTCGCCAGTGGCAGACCCTCTTCTATGACAAGCGTTACTCCAACACGAACCTGCAGGCGACGCGCCGCATCCCGGACTTCGTCAAGCTGGCGGAGGCCTATGGTTGTGTGGGCCTGCGATGCGAGCGCCCCGAGGACGTGGACGCGACCATCAAGAAGGCCATGGAGATCAACGACGTGCCGGTCGTGGTCGACTTCGTCGTCCACCAGGACGCGATGGTCTGGCCCATGGTCGCGGCCGGGACGAGCAACGACGAGATCAAGATCGCCCGTGACATGGCGCCTAAGTGGGAGAACGAAGAATGAGCAGGCACACGCTCTCGGTGCTCGTGGAGAACAAGCCAGGCGTCCTGGCCCGGGTGTCCGCCCTGTTCAGCAGGCGGGGCTTCAACATCGACTCCCTGGCCGTCGGGCCCACCGAGCACGACGACATCTCCCGCATGACGATCGTGGTCAACGTCGAGGAGCTTCCGCTGGAGCAGGTCACCAAGCAGCTCAACAAGCTGGTGAACGTCCTCAAGATCGTGGAGCTGGACACCTCGCACGCCGTGCAACGGGAGCTCATGCTCATCAAGGTCAAGGCCGACGCCGACAATCGGTCGAGCGTGCTGGAGCTCGTCCAGCTCTTCCGCGCTCGCTGCATCGACGTGGCGGCCGACGCCGTGACCATCGAGGTCACCGGCACCACGGACAAGCTCGAGGCGTTCGTCAAGATCCTCGAGCCGTTCGGCATCAAGGAGCTCGTCCAATCGGGCATGGTGGCCATCGGCCGCGGCGCCCGTTCCATCACTGACCGGTCCCTCAGGGCACTGGACCGTACCGCCTGAAAGGTTTCAGCAAGTGACCGAGATTTTCTACGACGACCAGGCCGACCTGTCGATCATCCAGGGACGTCGGGTGGCCGTGCTGGGGTACGGCAGCCAGGGCCACGCCCACGCGCTCTCCCTGCGTGACTCCGGGGTCGACGTGCGCGTCGGCCTGCCCGAGGGCTCCAAGAGCCGCGAGAAGGCCGAGAACGACGGCCTGCGCGTGCTCACGCCCGCCGAGGCGGTGAAGGAGGCCGACGTCACCATGATCCTGGCGCCGGACCACATCCAGCGCCACCTCTACGCCGAGCATGTCGCGCCCAACCTCAAGCAGGGCGACGCGCTGTTCTTCGGCCACGGCCTCAACATCCGCTACGGCCTCATCGAGGCCCCCGAGGGCGTCGACGTCTGCATGGTCGCCCCCAAGGGCCCCGGCCACCTCGTCCGCCGCCAGTTCGAGGCGGGCCGCGGCGTGCCGGTTCTGGTGGCCGTCGAGAAGGACGCCTCCGGCAAGGCCTTCGACCTCGCGCTGTCCTACGCCAAGGGCATCGGCGGCACCCGCGCCGGCGCGCTGAAGACGACCTTCACCGAGGAGACCGAGACCGACCTGTTCGGCGAGCAGGCCGTGCTGTGCGGTGGCGTCTCCGAGCTCATCAAGGCGGGCTTCGAGACCCTCATCGAGGCCGGCTACCAGCCGGAGGTCGCCTACTTCGAGTGCCTGCACGAGATGAAGCTCATCGTCGACCTCATGTACGAGGGCGGCATCTCGAAGATGTACTGGTCGGTGTCCGACACCGCCGAGTACGGCGGCTACACCCGCGGCTCCCGCGTCATCACCGACGAGACCCGTCAGGAGATGCGGCGCATCCTGGGCGAGATCCAGGACGGCACCTTCGCCCGGCAGCTCGTCGAGGAGTTCGACGGCGGCCAGAAGGAGTTCACCAAGCACCGCGAGGAGCTCGCGGAGAACCCGATCGAGAAGACGGGCGCCACGCTGCGTCCGATGATGAGCTGGCTCAAGGCGTAACGCCGAGGGCGTAACACCGAGCCCGGGCGGCGGGGCGGCGAACCCCGCTCGCCGCCCCGCCGCGCGGACGGCGTGCTCGTCGTCCGCGCCGCGGTCGCCTTCCACCGCACTCCCGAGCAGGCATCGCCGCTCGACCGAGACGGCCCTGGTCATGCGGGCCGCCGCTGCGACCCACCTGAGCCCTGCGGGACGCCGGGGCGTCACCCTCTGGTACGCGAGCGTGTAGAAGCCGCGTCACGGAGCGTTTCCATCTCCCTGTGGCAGCCCCCTGTCAGTCGACACCAGGGGCGTCCGCCGAGCATGCCCGATGTGTGCATTCATGCTCCGTTTTCAACTGACATGACCCAATTTGTGCCAAGGGGGCGCTGCGCCATGGTCGTGAACGGGTCATGAAAAGCGAGGGCGCATCCCAGTCGGGAACATCTATGCGCCAAGCGGGCCGATCTTCGGTTCCGCTTCCCCCATGTGACGTATTCGCGCAGGTCAAGAGTGAAAATGCGAGAGTTTGTGGAAAGTAGGCGCCGGGCAGATCTTCTCCCGATAGCTACGGAGAGTAGTCGATCGGTATCAAGGAGATTCAGTATGTACAGACAAGGGCTCATCCTGGCCGGGATCGTCGGCGGGATGGTCATGTTCGGCGGCTCCGCGCTAGCTGCGATGCCCAGCGCCCCCACCACGGAGATGGCCGCGTGGCCTCAGGACGACCCGGACTTCGACAACAGGGTCATCATCTGCGGCGACGACAACATCTTCTCCAAGGAAGCAGTCGACAAGAGCACCAGGGGCGTTCTCGTCCTTCAGACCGGCGACATCCTGAGCCAGATCCTCGGCATCAAGAGCAAAGACTCGAAGTGCGTGATCAGCTAGCGCTCACCCTCGGCGGCTGCGAAGCGTGACCCGGGGCCCGCCTGCATGGCGGGCCCCTCCACGTTGTCCGGCCCCGATTCCGAAGGCCACCACGAACGAAGCACGTATCAGCCCGAAGCGCGCGGCACCGTCCGAGCCGACGGTCACGCCCCACACCGTCCGAGCCGACGGTCACGCCACACACCGTCCGAGCCGACGGTCACGCCACACACCGTCCGAGCCGACGGTCGCGTCCAGCCCTTCCCCCACACCGCCTTGGTCGACGGTCCTGGCCGGCCTCTCCTTCACCAGCGAACACGCTTCCTCGCCCGTGTGTCCCTCTGCCAGGTCCCGGCCGAGCTGCGACTGCTGGCCCCCGGTCAGGTCGCCCAGGCGGGACCGTACGCCCCTTCAGATCAGGGCAGGTTGCCCGCGGCGAGGTGGCCCCGTGACACCACGGCGACGATGTTCGCCACGGACAGGTCCTCGATCCGCTCCCACGGGCGGCCGCGCAGCACGATGAAGTCGGCGCCGAGTCCGGGCGCGATGCGCCCCACCGGCATGCCGATGGCGTCGGCGGCGTCGGAGGTGGCCGCGCGCAGCGCCGACGGAGCGTCGAGGCCGAGAACCTCGGCCATGTAGACGACCTCGGCGCACTGGTCGCCGAAGCGCACGTGGAAGCCGTTGGCATCGGTGCCCAGCACGAACCGGACCCCCGCCCGCGCGGCCTCGGCGAACAGCTTGTCCCGCTGGGCCACCAACTCGGCGGCCTTGACCATGACGTCAGGAGGCACCGGGACGCGGCCCTCGGCGATCACCCTGCTGATCAGCAGCGTCGGAGCCACCGGGGTGCCGCGCGCGGCCAGGGTCTCGGCCAGGTCGGCGCTCATCAATGTGCCGTGCTCGATGGAGTCCACGCCCTCCTCGACGGCGACGCGGATGCCGTCCTCGGAATGGGCGTGCGCGGCCACCGGCATGCCGAGCGCGTGCGCCTCGTCGACGATGGCCCCGACCTCCGCGCGGGTGTAGTTGCGCCAGGCGTGGCGGTCGCCGACCGACAGCACGCCGCCGCTCGTCGTGATCTTGATCCCGTGCAGGCCCGCCCTGGCCCAGGTACGCACCAGTTTGCGGCATTCGTCGGGACCGTCGGCGGTCGGCTTGCGCAATGGATGCGCGGCCGGCACGAACAGGTCACCGTGCCCGGCGGTCATCCCCACCATGCCGAGCACCCTGATCCGCGGGCCGGGCAGCAGCCCCGCGTCGAAGGCCCGGGCCAGCGCCACCTGCGCCTCGTCGCCGGCCATGTCGCGCAGCGTCGTCACGCCGTGCCGCAGGGCGCGCTGGGCGTGCGCGACGCCGTGCAGCACCTGCTCGTCCCGGGTGGTGACCAGCGGCCAGGTGCTGAAGTCGGACCGGCCCTCGCCGGCGTCGCCGATCAGGTGGACATGCGTGTCCACCAGACCGGGGATGACGCAGAGGTCGTCGTGTCGCTGCTCGGCGGGCCGCAGGCCGGTGATCCGGTCGGGCTCCCACTGGAGCTCGACCGGGCCGCGAGGTTCTGTGCCGTCCCAGAGAGGGATTCCGTCAAGTCTCATATCAAGGGACGACGCTACCGGACGGGCCTCTGACCTGCGTGGATGTCCCGTCCTCGCGCGCCGGGGACCAGTCGGCGACCTTGAGGTCGTCGATCCAGGGCCGCCCATGATCTGGTACGTGACCGCGCCTGATCACAGACGGATCCGGGAGAAAGCATGCGGGGCCGGGAGAAGGCATGAGGGCCCGAGGGGGGAAGCATGCGGGCCCGGGGGAAAGCATGCGGGCCCGGCCACGGTCCGTTGCGGGGGGAGTCGCGGCCGGGCCCGCCGGAGGGGAGCGTCGCGGGCGTGCGGTGGGAACCGGCACGGGTGGGGCCGGTGTGCCCGCGTGCTCCCTGGCTCAGTGCGCGGCGAAGACCTGAGTCCAGTGTGGACCCTTTGAGTGCTGGCCGACCCCTATGTGAGTGAACTTGCAGTTCATGATGTTCGCGCGGTGTCCCGGGCTGTTGAGCCAGCCCTGGACCACGGAGGCCGCGGTGCGCTGCCCCATGGCGATGTTCTCGCCCCAGGTCCGGACCGGGGCGAAGCCGGCGGCTCCGATCCGGTCACCGGCGGAGCGGCCGTCCTGGGAGCTGTGGTCGAAGTAGCCCTTGGCCGCCATGTCCGCCGAGTGCCTGTCGGCGGCGGTGCGGAGCTTGGCGTCGTGGACGAGCGGCTTGCAGCCGCCTGCCACTCTGGCCCGGTTGGTGAGCCTGACGACCTCGGTCTCGGCGCTCGATGCGCCGGCCGTCCGGGCGGTGCTCGTGGTGGCAGTGGTGGCAGGCGGCTTCTTGCAGGACAGCAGGACGCCGCCCGAGGTGCTCTCCTGGCCCTGATAGTCGAGGGCGGTGACGTAGTAGCGGCGTGGGGTGTCCGAGCAGGGCAGCGTGGCCGTGATCCGGCCGTTGGTGAGGCGCCGGGAGCCGCTCTTGAGCGTCCGGTCCGGGCCGGCGGCGGCCTGCTGGACGCGCACCCTGAGCAGGGCCTTCTGGATGCAGCCGGACCGGGAGGCGGTGCCCCTGATCAGTCCCTTGGCGTCGACGGACGGCTTGGCGGCCGTGACACGGCAGTCCTCGGCCGAGCCACCCTGCGCGCCCTCCAGCGGCGTCTCCAGCCCGCCGCCCGCCGAGTGTGCGGCGGCGGGGGGAGCCGAGATGGAGCTCAATGCCGCCAGACTCCCGAGGCAGGCGAGCACCTTGAGCTGTCTGCGCATTTCGTCCTCCGATTGAGGCCTAGACACTGCGTCGATCCCGCATTCTGGTGCTCACTCGTCGCCTTTGTCACGAAAAACGCCGATATATCTGGAGCTCCATGTGTCCCAATCGTAACAAAGATCGCAGCTACCTTGGTAAACCTCAAAGAAGATCTATGCGTCTAAGGCCCAACAAAAGGGGCGCGCCGCGTGGAGAACCACGCGGCGCGCCCCCGTCAGCGGCGTTCTAACAAGGCATCAGCGGCCTTCTAACACTGCACCGGCTTGAGCCAGGAGCACTCCAGATCGCCCGGCTGCTCGGCGCTGGCGGCGCGCCGCCGGTCGGCGGCGTCGTTCACCGCGGCGGCCCTGGTGAACTGCGCCAGGCGGATCGCGATCTTGTCCTCGATGTCCTTGGGCGAGCCCGACAGATACTGGTTCAGCATGATGGAGAAGACCAGCGGCTCCCCGTCGGCGCTGGTGACGTACCCCGACAGTGCCGTGGCGCCGGTCAGCGAGCCCGTCTTGGCGCGCACGTTGTCGGCCGCGGCCGTGTCCCGCATCCGGCTGCGCAGGGTGCCGCCCACGAACCGGTCCTGGTTGCCCGCGATCGGCAGCGCGTCGTACCAGGTCTGGAACCACGGCTTGGCGCGCACCGCGGTCAGCAGGCGCGCGATCGAGGCGGGCGTGAAGCCGTCGCGGCGGGACAGTCCCGAGCCGTCCCGTATGTTCAGCACCTCGACGCCGTTGGCCTTGGCGAAGTCGGTGCTCACCTTGAGGCCGGCGGCCCAGGTGCCCTGGCCGGTGACCTTGCGGCCCATGGCCTTGGTGAGGATCTCGGCGTGGATGTTGTTGCTCAGTTTCATGAACGGCACCAGCAGCTCGCTCAGCGGCATCGACTCGCGTGCCGCCAGCTCCTTGGCGTCCTTCGGCGCCGCGCCGGTCACCGTCTTGCCGAGCACCTTCACGCCGTGCCCGGCCAGCGCCTTGCGGAACAGCGAGGAGGCGTACGCCGTCGGGTCGTCCACGGCCACCCACTCGGAGTACGAGGAGGCCACCGTGCCGCTGATGACCACCGTCGCGGTGCCGTGCTGCCGCTCGATGAGGACGTTGTTCGAGGCGCCGACCGTCGCCCTGTTGACGATCTTGAGGTAGTCGCTCTCCGGTGTGGTCGACACCTTGAGCTTGCCGCCGTCGGCCGCGACCGACACGATCACCGAGCCGGCGTCGTAGTCGCGGTCGGGCGAGGCGGTCAGGGCGGAGATCGGGGCCGCGTAGTAGGCCGTCTCGTCGTCCCACGCCCAGTCCTGGCCGAGGCGTACCGAGTCGAACCAGGTGTCGTCGGCGACCAGCTTGCCGGTCACCACCTTGACGCCCGCCTTGGCCACCTGGGCGGCCAGCGCGTCGTAGTCCTCGGCCAGCATCGTGGGGTCGCCGGTGCCGCGCAGCACCAGGTCGCCGTTGACCACGGAGCCGAGCTTGCGCCCGCTGTGCAGCACGGTGGTGGCGAAGCGGTAGTCGAGGCCGAGCGTCTCGACGGCCGCCGCGGAGGTGAACAGCTTGGTGTTGGAGGCGGGGATCATGAGCTTGCCGGCGTCGGTCGCGTACAGCTCCTCGCCGGACTCCGCGCTCCTGACGACCACGCCCGCCCGGCCGATGGTCAGCCGGGAGTCGGCGAGGATCTGGTTGAGGTCCTGGGTCAGGTCGGCGACGCCCGGCGAGGGGTCGAGCGCGATGGCGGGGGAGGACGGGCCGGACGACCACGCGAGGGCCGCGACGAGCGCGCCCGCGACGAGGGACGCTGAGGTGCGCCGCATGGGATCTCCAAAGGGGGATGCGACTGGGGTCGCCTGGATCATCGGCCAGCGCAGACGCCCTGTAATCCGCAAATATCCGTATCTTTCAGGTTGACGGCAGGTCCGAGCCGATCAGGAATCCGCAGTCACCGAAGGAGATCTCGTCGCCCGACCTGACCTTGGCGGGCCCGACCAGCCGCCAGCCGTTCAGCCGGGTGCCGTTGAGCGAGCCCAGATCGACCAGTGTCCACCCGCTGCCGTCAGTGTCGCGCCGCAGCTCGGCGTGCACCCGGGAGACCGTCAGATCCGCGAGTACGAGATCACAGGCGGACCCGCGACCGACCACGTAACGGCTGCGATCGTCGTTGGGCAGGGCCAGCCGGGGCAGCCGGGGCTTGCGCCAGGCGGCCTGGAGGTTGGAGGTGACGTCGGCGGCGGCGGAGACCACGCCGGTCAGCATGCCGGTCAGCCGCCGGCGGAACGTCGGGCGGCGCGGCAGGTCGGCGACGAGCGCGTCGAGCTCGTACTGGTTGCGGGCGCGCAGCGCCTGATCCACGCGGCCGACGAAGGTGTCGTGGGAGAGCCGGCCCTCGACCGCGCGATCCCGGAGCTCGTCGATCGCACGGTCACGCTCACCGTCGGAGGCGCGGAACGGCGGCTGCGTCGAGCTCATCTCCCGAGTATCGGCCTGAAGAGCGTTCCCTGTCCAGAATACGCGGATCTGTTGCTAAGAGCATACTGAGTATGCATACTCAGTATCCATGTCGATCAGACACGGACTGCTCGCGTTGCTGAGCAGAGGACCGCGCTACGGCTACCAACTACGGGTGGAGTTCGAGGCGTCCACAGGGGCGACCTGGCCGCTGAACATCGGCCAGGTCTACACGACGCTCTCGCGGATGGAGCGGGACGGCTTGGTGGCGCCGGGGGGCGCCGACGAGCAGGGCCGGGCCGTCTACGCGATCACCGAGGAGGGGCGGCGGGAGCTGGCGCGATGGTTCGCCACACCGGTGGACCAGGCGGCCCGCCCCCGTGACGAGCTGGTCATCAAGGTCGCCATGGCCGTGGCGGCGGATGACGTGGACGTCGCGGCGGTGATCCTGGCCCAGCGGATGGCCATCATGCGCACCCTTCAGGAGCTGACCAGGGCCAAGCGGAACAGCACCGAGGACGCCGGCCGGCGGCTGGTCCTCGATTCGATGATTTTCAAGGCCGAGGCGGAACAGCGCTGGCTGGACCACTGCGAGGCCGTCGTCAAGGAGAAGAGCGCATGACTGTGGTGGAACTACGGGACGTGACCCGGGAGCACGGCGAGGTGCGGGCGCTCAACGGAGTGAGCCTGGAGGTGTCCCGGGGCGAACTGGTGGCGGTGATGGGCCCTTCGGGCTCGGGCAAGTCCACCCTGCTCAACCTGGCGGGCGGGCTGGACCGGCCCACCTCGGGCAGCGTGACGATCGAGGGCCGGGACCTCGCCACCGTCAAGGACCTCGCCGCGCTCAGGCGCGGCGGCGTCGGCTACGTCTTCCAGGACCTCAACCTGATCCCGTCGCTGACGGCCGCCGAGAACGTCATGCTGCCCAGGGAGCTCGACGGCGTGCGCGCCGGGCGGGCCCGCGAGGAGGCCGAGGCCGTCCTGCGCGAGGTGGGCGCCGACGACGTCGCCGGCCGTTTCCCCGGGGACCTGTCCGGTGGGCAGCGCCAGCGGGTGGCGATCGCCAGGGCGCTGGTCGGCGAGCGGCGTCTGCTGCTGGCCGACGAGCCGACCGGCGCGCTGGACACGGCGACCGGAGACGAGATCCTGCGGCTGCTGCGCGAGCGCTGCGACGCGGGCGTGGCCGTGCTGCTGGTCACCCACGAGCCCCGCTACGCCGCCTGGGCCGACCGCGTGGTCTACCTGCGCGACGGCCAGATCGCCGACTCGACCGCGGTACGGCTGGAGAGCGCCCGATGAGCGCCCTGGTCGCCGCCCTGCGGATCGCGCGCAGGGACGCGCTGCGCGCCAAGGGGCGCAGCGCCCTCATCATGGCCATGATCGGCCTGCCGGTGCTGGTCATCACGGGCCTGCTCACCGGCTTCGCCACGGCCGGCGTGAGCCCGGCGGAGCAGGTGACCGCCCGGCTCGGCGCGGCCGACGCCAGGATAGCCACCAGCGAAGTCCGCGGGCCGATCGCCCAGACCACTCTTGGGTATGGCGTCAGCAGGGAACCGACCGCCCGTTCGGACAGGCCGAGGACGGCGGCAGAGGTGACCGCGGTGCTCGACGGCCGGCTCATCCCCTACGACGTCGGCAGCGTGGAGGTCCGCCGCCCCGACGGCTACGACGTGGTGAGCGCGATAGAGCTGGACCTGCGCGACCCCATGACGCGCGGCATCCGCCCGCTGGTCCAGGGCCGCTTCCCCGCCTCGCCCGGCGAGGTGGCGGTGACGCCCGAGATGATCGAGCGAGGTGTACGGCTCGGCGGGACGATCAGTGTGACGCCGCAGGAGCGTCAGGTCCGGGTGGTGGGCGTGGTCGAGCACCCGCACAACCTCAGGCACAAGGAGGTCGTGGGCTTCCAGAACGTGCTGCTGCTGGACAAGCGGGACGGGCGGGGCACCGGCTGGCTCGCGGACACCCCCGCGCCGGTCCTGTGGCAGGACGTGCTGCGGCTGAACGGCGTCGGGCTCACGGCCGCCTCCCGTGCGGTGCTGGCCGACCCGCCGCCGACGATCGATTTCCCGGGATTCGACGCGGCCACTGACCCCCGGATGCTGACCACCATCGCGGCGGGCGTCGTGCTCGCCGTCCTGGAGACGGTCCTGCTGGCCGGTCCCGCCTTCGCCGTGGGGCTCCGGCGCAGACGCCGGGAGCTGGCGCTGATCGCGGCACAGGGCGGCTCCGGCGCGCACCTGCGAGCGATCGTGCTGGCCGACGGGCTGGTGCTCGGCGGCGCGGCGACGCTGCTCGGCGCCGTGCTCGGCACCGGCGGCGCGCTCGTGGCCGTGCCGATCCTGGCCCGCTGGACCGGAGGGTACGGCCCGCCCGAGGTGCCCTGGCTCCCGGTGCTCGGCGCCGCCGCCCTGGGCCTGCTCAGCGCGGTGATCGCCGCCCTGGTCCCCGCCGTCCAGGCCGCCCGGCAGCATCCCGCCCAGGTGCTGGCGGGACGTGAGAGCGAGCAGGGACGACGCCGCGCGGGCCGCCCGATCCTCGGCCTCCTGCTGATCACGGCAGGGCTCTGCGTGACGGCGCTCAGCCTGGACGACAGCGGTCCGACGATCCTGGTGGGCGGCGTGCTCGTCGTGTTCGGGCTGGTCGCCGTCATGCCCTGGCTGGTGCAGGCCGCCGGACGGCTCGCCGCCCGGCTCCCGCTCCCGCTCCGGCTCTCCGTGCGCGACGCCGCCCGCCACCGGGTCCGTACGGCCTGCGCCGCGGCAGCGGTCATGGCCGCCACCATGGGGGCGATCTCGCTGGGCATCGGCGCCGAGAGCCAGGATGCCGCGTTCAAGGCGAGCTACCGGCCGAAGGTGCCGACCGGCACCCTCACCATCACCGCCCGGAGCGTCGACGATCGCGGCTGGGCCGACCTGCGCGCCGCGGCCACGAAGGCGTTGCCCGGCGTCTCCCTGATCTCCGGGCAGCGGGCACTCACCCGCGACGGCCGGCCCGTCACGCCCGTGCTGGTGCCGCAGGGCTGCCATGGCCAGTGCGGCGTCGCCGTCGACTCGCCCATCGGGGACGCCGGACTGCTCGCCCTCGTTCAGGGCCGGGCCGACCCCCGCGCCGCGGCGGCGCTGGCGGAGGGCAGGGCGGTCGTGTTCGACGACAGGATGGTCAAGGACGGCACGCTGACCGTCGAGCTGTCGTCGGAGGAGCCGGAACGCAGGTCGCTCCGGATCCCCGCGGTGACGGTCACGGCGGCCGACCCACGGCAGATCGGCGCCGTGCTCCCGCCGGAAGCCTTCACCGAGGCGGGGTTCAAGCTGGCGGAGCGCCGCCTGTACGCGGCGCACCGGCCCGCCGACCTGCCGCTGCTGGAGCGGCGGCTCAGCGTGGCCACCGGCAAGGCGGACGTCCACCTGGAAAGCGGCCCCGGCGACCCGTCCACCCCGCTCTTCCCGACCCTGCTCGGCGTCGCGCTGGTCCTGGGGCTCGGCGGCACCTTCGCCGCCACCGGGCTGGCGGCCGCCGACATGCGGCGCGATCTCGACACCGTGTCGGCGGTCGGCGCGCCGCCACGGGTGCGCCGGCTCATCGTGGCGGCGCAGGCGGGCTTCGTCGCCGGGCTCGGCACCCTGGTCGGCGCCGTCGCGGGCGGTGTCATGGGGACCGCGGCCAGTTGGCCGATGTCCCGGCACGCCCGCACGTCGGGCGGCCCCCTGGACTACGACGCCCTCTTCGTCGCCGTTCCCTGGTCGTTCACCGCCGCGATCGTGGTGGGCCTGCCGCTGCTGGCGGCGCTGGTGGCCGGGCTGGTCACGCGGGCGCGTCCGACGCTGACCCGGCGACTGGCGTAGGGACCGTCAGCCGGTACTTCAGCGTCATCAGCACCGACAGCAGGATGATCAGCGCGGGGACCGCGGTCTGTCCGATGAGGACCGCGGTCACCGCGCTGTCCGGCTGCGCGACCGGCGTGTCCGGCTCGGAGGAGATGAAGCCGCCGATCGTCAGGATGGTCCCGAAGACCAGCGCGCCGAAGGCGCTGACCCCGCTCTCGATCGCCGTCCACAACCCGGTGAACACCCCGGCCCGCCGTTTGCCGGTCGTCGCCGCGTCCACCGCGATCACGTCCGCCAGCATCGAGAACTGCAGCAGCTGCACCCCGGCGATCCCGGTCCCGACCAGCAGGATCGCGACGTGGGCGTACCAGCCGCCGAAGATCGGCGTGGCCAGGGCCGCCGCCGTGCCGCCGCTGAACATCAGCGCGGCCAGGATCATCGCGCCGCGCTTGTCGAACCGCTTGGACAGCCGCACCCACAGCGGCATCGTCAGCAGCATGGGCCCGACCAGCGCGGCGAAGAGCGTCGTGGTGGCCCTGGGGTCACCGATGGTGTAGGCGGCGAAGTACGGCGCGGCGGCCAGCATCATGGCGACCGCCAGTTGCTGGGTGCAGCTGAGCACCAGCAGCCAGACGAACGCCGGGTTGCTCCTGGCGGCGGCGAACTGGGCACGCAGACCGCCGTTGTCGGGCTGGGGCGCGCCGGTCATCGGGGCTCGGGCCGTACCGAAGAAGGAGCCGAACATGGAGGCCGCCAGGACGACGGCGATGACCACCGCCATCAGGCGGTAGCTGTCCAGCGTGCCGTTGGGGCCGTCGCTGTTGACCAGGGCCGGGGCCGCGATGCCGCTGATCGCCGTGGCCGCGCCGATGAAGATCATGCGCCACTGCAGCAGCGAGGTCCGCTCGTGGTAGTCGCCGGTCATCTCGGCCGGCATCGTCTTGTACGGCACCTCGAACAGGGCGTAGGCCGTGGCGGCGGCCAGGAAGCAGGCGCCCACGTACAGGGCGGCCGGGGTGCCGGTCAGCGGCGGGCCGGCGAACACCAGGAAGAACGTGATCGGCAGGGTGGCCGCGCCGGCCAGCATCCACGGGCGTCTGGGGCCCATCCGCGACACCGTCCGGTCCGACCAGCGGCCGACCAGCGGGTTGATCACCAGGTCCCAGACCTTGGGCGCCGTCACGACCACCCCGGCCAGCCACGCGGGCACGGCCAGGAAGTTGGTCATGTAGTAGAGCAGCAGCAGGCCGGGGACGGCCCCGAAGGTGGCGGTGCAGAAGGAGCCGAGGCCGTAACCGAGGCGCACGCCCCGGGAAACGGTGGGCAAGGTCGCGGCCGGTGCGGTCATTGGCTCATTCAAGCCGACCAAGGGCTTGTTCGGTAAGCCCCAAAAAGCCCGGTTCGGTCAGTAGCTTATGTTCGCGCAGGCGACGTCAGTAGCTCACGTTCGCGCGGACGACGTCAGTCGCTCACGTTCGCGCAGACGACGTGCGCGCCGATCTCGATCATCCGGCGCTCACTGCGCGAGTCCGCGACCCTGGCCATGAGGATCGGCGCCCCGCTCGCCGCGAACTGCGGCAGCCTGGCCCGGGCCCCGCGATGCAGGTCGCGCACCACGTCCTCGGCCGCCGACATGTGCACCTTCACGTGCAGCATGATCCCGGTCGCGCCCGACGCCGTGCGGGCCTCGGAGATCCACACGTGGTGCACCAGCGGGTAGTCCATGAGCAACTGCGCGATCGCCTGCCGCAGGGCGGGCAGGATCGGATGCGTGCACCGCCGGTAGCCGGGGTCCACCTGCTGCATAGGACCCGACAGGTGCGGGCGCGGCGCCGGGATCCAGGGCATCGCCGGCGCCTCGGGGGACGGCGGCGCCACCTGGGCGAGCGGGCCGCCCCGCGAGATCGTCGCCATCGCCCCCGTCGCGTAGGCGGCGGGGACGGCCCCGGACATGACCGGAGTCGGTCCCGACCGGGTGGAGGTGAGGAACCGCTGGAGATCCTCGATGGGGACGGCGGCCGCGGCGGGACCGGCGGCGTCGATCACGATCTCTCGCACGCCGGTGACGCGCTGGATGTCCAGGACGGTGTCCGGGTCGCACGCAGACAGGGAATGGCTGCCACGGTGACGGGCATACGTCACCGTGCTGGTGTACCCGAGAAGCACTCGGTCACCGGCCTGTGTCGTCCCCAGGACGACTGATCGGTCTGGTCGCACGGCCACCAGGACTCCACCGTCAGCGAGAGCCGCCAGCAGACGGTGCGGACCGCCGTGCTGGGCGAGCACGTCGGCAAGCGCAGGATTCCCGATGCTCATATGACGAACCATAGGTAGTTGGCCACGGCTTAGCAGGTTAATGGGGAATAAATCTCCCGATCAAGACAAAGACGGGAGCAGTGTGGATGATTTTCCGCCGAAGGGGGTACGACGCGGCGCCGGGGCGTCTCAGATGCTGGGTCCTTCGTGAATGCGTTCACAAGCCCGGATAGACTCTGTGGGACCGGAGGGGCCCGTCGCCGTGCCCCTCACACTCGCCGCACGCTCGAAGGATTCACACTCGTGAACAAGCCCGTCGTTCTGGTCGCAGAGGAGCTGTCCGAAGCAGGCCTCGCCGTGCTCGGCGCCGATTTCGAAGTCCGCCACACCGACGGCGCCGACCGTTCCCAGCTGCTGCCCGCGCTCGCCGGCGTGGACGCGCTGATCGTCCGCTCCGCCACCCAGGTGGACGCCGAGGCGCTGGCCGCCGCGCCCAAGCTGCGGGTCGTCGCCCGCGCCGGGGTCGGCCTCGACAACGTCGACGTCGAAGCGGCCACCAAGGCAGGCGTCATGGTGGTCAACGCCCCGACGTCCAACATCACCAGCGCCGCCGAGCAGACCATCGCGCTCATCCTGGCCAGCGCCCGCAACACCGCGCAGGCCCACGCCGCCCTGAAGAACGGCGAGTGGAAGCGGTCCAAGTACACCGGGGTCGAGCTCGACGAGAAGGTCGTCGGCATCCTCGGCCTCGGCAAGATCGGCCAGCTCGTGGCCCAGCGGCTGCAGCCGTTCGGCGTCGAGCTGATCGCCTACGACCCCTACCTGCCGCCGGCCCGCGCCGCGCAGATGGGCGTCAAGCTGCTCAGCCTCGAAGAGGTGCTCAAGCAGGCCGACTTCATCACCGTGCACCTGCCCAAGTCCAAGGAGACCCTCGGGCTCATCGGTGACAAGGAGCTGCACGAGGTCAAGCCCTCGGTGCGGATCATCAACGTGGCCCGCGGCGGCATCGTGGACGAGGGCGCCCTCTACTCGGCGATCAAGGAAGGCCGTGTCGCCGGCGCCGGCCTGGACGTGTTCGCCAAGGAGCCCTGCACCGACAGCCCGCTGTTCGAGTTGGACCAGGTCGTCGCTACCCCGCACCTGGGCGCTTCGACGCACGAGGCCCAGGAGAAGGCCGGCACCCAGGTCGCCAGGAGCGTGAAGCTGGCGCTGGCGGGCGAGTTCGTGCCCGACGCCGTCAACGTCCAGGGCGGCGCCGTGGCCGAGGACGTCAAGCCCGGCCTGCCGCTGGCCGAGAAGCTGGGGCGGGTCTTCACCGCGCTGGCCGGCGAGGTGGCCACCAAGCTCGACATCGAGGTGCGCGGCGAGATCGCCGCGCACGACGTGCGGGTGCTGGAGCTGGCCGCGCTCAAGGGCGTCTTCACCGACGTGGTGGAGGACTCCGTCACCTACGTCAACGCGCCGCTGCTGGCCAAGGACCGGGGCGTCACCGTCGACCTGGTGACCAGCGCCGACAGCCCCGACTGGCGCAACGTCATCACCGTGCGCGGCGTCCTGGCCGACGGCCGGCACGTCTCGGTGTCCGGCACGCTCTCCGGCCCTCGCCAGATCACCAAGATCGTCGAGGTGAACGGCTACGAGATGGAGATCGAGCCGACCGCCCACCTGTCGTTCCTCACCTACACCGACCGCCCCGGCGTCGTCGGCATCGTGGGCAGGATCCTCGGCGAGCGGAGCATCAACATCGCCTCCATGCAGGTGTCCCGCGACGTCAAGGGCGGCAAGGCGCTCATGGCGCTGACCGTCGACTCGGCGATCCCGGCCGACGTGCTGGAGCAGATCGGTGCCGAGATCGGTGCCGAGTCCGGCCGTTCGGTGGACCTGGAGGACTGATTCCGCGGCAGCCGGTTTGTCTCAGGATGCGAGATGCTCGGACATCCAACGAGACAGTCCGGTTGCCGCCAGGTAATCTGACGAACGATGCGCCAGGTTCTCGTACTCATTACCTGCCGCGGCGGGGCCTGTTAGGGCAGGTCGGCGACCCGCCGCGGTGAGCGGCGTTCCGTCGGCCGGTAAGTCCCCTTCGAGTGGTCCGTGATCCGGACCCCGAGAGCAGGCCTGGTCGGATTCGCGACCGGGATCCGACTTCACGTTCCGACGCCTCGCGAAATGAGCTGAGCACATGTACGAGATGTATCCCTGGAGTCGCGCCGACGAGCATGAGGACGAGGCGGCCCAGGCGCTGCAGGAGGCGCTGGACCGCCGCGACAACGGCGGCGCCCCTCAGAACCCCAGCCGGTAGAACGCCGCCGCCTTCGCCATCCCGGGCACCGCTCTCATCAGCCGGGCCGCCACTCGATAGCCCGTCGGCAGGCCGGGGCCCGTGAGATCGAGCGCGCTGAGCATGGTCGCGGACCGGAGCTTCGGGTGGATGGACAGCAGGTCCTGCGGTCCGTCGATGGCCCAGTGCATCTTCGCGTGCGCCTCGCGTACCGGCTTGTTGAACACCTGCAGTCGCAGGCCGAGCCCGCTCATGGCGTCGAAGACGAACTCCCCGCCGGCGAACCGGTCCACGATCCGCCGGACGAGCTCGCGGCCGCGGGCCGCGTCGAGGTAGTAGAACAGGCCCTCGGCGACCACGAGCACCTGCCGGCCGTCGCCCGGCACCTGGTCCAGCCAGGCCAGGTCGGTGACCGACGAGCCGATCGTGGTGTGGCCGGGGAGCTCGGGGAGCAGGCGCCGGCGCAGGTCGACGACCTCCGGATAGTCGACGTCGTACCAGTCGGTGCCGGGTGGCCGGTCCAGCCGGTGCGCGCGGGTGTCCAGCCCGCAGCCCAGATGCAGCACGACGGCGTCGGGGTGCGCGGTCAGGAACTCGGTGGCCCACCCGTCGATCAGGCGGGCCCGGAACGCGACCGAGGCGGCGCTGCGCCGGGTGATGCCGGTCCTGGCGAAGTCGTGGTCGATCCGCTCGACCACCTGGGCGGCCAGCGTGTCGCCCAGGATCGGATGGGGTGAGCGGGCGTCCAGGGCTCTGCCGTACAGGGTGGCGAGAAGGGTGGCCTTCTCCTCGGTGAGATGGACTTTCTCGGCTGCCATGCGCGCCACGCTACGCTTGTCGCAGCAGGAACGACACGTCCGAATTGTGAGATCGAGTGTTCGTCAGCCGAGACGAGCAGGTAGGGTTGCACCCATGGAGTCGCGCAACATTCGTCTGGCCGTCATCCCCGGTGATGGCATCGGCACCGAGGTCGTGGCCGAAGGTCTCAAGGTCCTCGAAGCTGTCGGGACCAAGATCGAAGCCACCCACTACGACCTGGGAGCCGCCCGCTATCACCGCACCGGCGA
This sequence comes from Nonomuraea glycinis, assembly GCF_035920485.1. Classification (GTDB taxonomy): domain Bacteria; phylum Actinomycetota; class Actinomycetes; order Streptosporangiales; family Streptosporangiaceae; genus Nonomuraea; species Nonomuraea glycinis. The sequence goes on along the minus strand of NZ_CP109166.1, from coordinate 849,491 downwards.
GACGCTGCCCGACGCCGTTCTCCAGGAACTGCGCGGTTATGACGCGATCCTGCTCGGCGCCGTTGGCGACCCCAGCGTCCCGCCGGGCATCCTGGAGCGTGACCTGCTGCTGCGCATCCGCTTCGAGTTCGACCACTACGTCAACCTGCGACCGGTCAAGCTCTTCCCCGGCGTGCGGACGCCCCTCGCCGACACCCCGGCGGAGGACATCGACATGATCGTCGTCCGCGAGGGCACCGAGGGCCTCTACGCCGGCACCGGTGGCGTCATGCGGCGCGGCACCCCCTACGAGATCGCCACCCAGGAGTCGCTCAACACCGCGCACGGCGTCGAGCGCGTGGTGCGCTACGCCTTCGACAAGGCGATGTCGCGCCCCCGCAAGAAGCTGACCCTGGTCCACAAGACCAACGTGCTGACCTACGCGGGCGACCTCTGGCAGCGCACCGTCAACCGGGTGGCCGAGGAGTTCCCCGAGGTCACCACCGACTACAGCCACATCGACGCCGCCTCGATGTTCTTCGTGAGCCAGCCCGAGCGGTTCGACGTCGTCGTCACCGACAACCTGTTCGGCGACATCATCACCGACCTGGGCGCCGCCATCGCCGGTGGCATCGGCCTGGCCGCCAGCGGCAACATCAACCCCGAGGGCACCTCGCCCAGCATGTTCGAGCCGGTGCACGGCAGCGCGCCGGACATCGCCGGGCAGGGCAAGGCCGACCCGACCGCCACCGTCCTGTCGGTCGCCATGCTGCTCGACCACCTGGGCCTGGCCGCCGAGGCCGCCCAGGTCGAGCAGGCCGTCGCCGACGACATCGTCGAGCGGCAGGCGGGCAGGGCCGGTCGCACCACCCACGAGATCGGCGACGACATCGCCGCGCGAGTATCGAGCTAGGGCCGCCCCGAGCTCAGCAAGCGCCTGGCGGTCCGCGAGCGGACCCGCCAGGCGCTTTTTCACGTCTAAAAGGTCAAAACACCCTTGCTATCCCAAATGACGAGACAATAGGAAGTACGGGCTGCCCTTACGGCAGTACCGGCCGGAACCGCAGAGAGAAGGACCGTCGTCATGACCATCGCTCAGAAGCTCAGCTTCGACGTGCAGCTATCCGACCACGCTCGCACCGCGGCCGAGCGGGAGCAGGTAATGGCGAATCCGGGGTTCGGCCAGGTCTTCACCGACCACATGATCACCATCGACTACACCGAGGGCGAGGGCTGGCACGACGCGCGCCTGCGCCCCTACGGCCCGCTCTCGCTCGACCCCGCCACTTCGGTCTTCCACTACGGCCAGGAGCTCTTCGAGGGTCTCAAGGCCTACCGCCAGGGCAACGGCTCCATCGTCGCCTTCCGTCCCTACGCCAACGCCGCTCGCTTCAACCGCTCGGCCGTCCGGATGGCCATGCCCGAGCTGCCCGAGGAGACCTTCGTCGAGTCGCTCGACCTCCTCGTCCGCACCGAGCAGGACTGGGTGCCCACCACCGAAGGCCACAGCCTCTACCTGCGCCCCTTCATCATCGCCACCCAGATCGGGCTCGGCGTCAACTACCCGTCGCGGACCTACACCTACCTGGTCATCGCCTCGCCGGCGGCCTCCTACTTCGCCGGCGGCGTCAAGCCCGTCTCCGTCTGGCTGTCCACCGAGTACACCCGCGCGGCCCCCGGCGGCACCGGCGCGGCCAAGTGCGGCGGCAACTACGCCGCGGCCTTCGTCGCCCAGCGCGAGGCCGTCGAGCAGGGCTGCGACCAGGTGGTCTGGCTGGACGCGCACGAGCACCGCTACGTCGAGGAGATGGGCGGGATGAACCTGTTCTTCGTCTTCGGCGACAAGCTCGTCACCCCGGCGCTGACCGGGACCCTGCTGCCCGGCATCACCCGCGACTCCATCCTCGCCCTGGCCGCCGACCTGGGCCTGGAGACGGAGGAGCGCCTCATCAGCACCGACGAGTGGCAGGCCGGCTGCGAGTCGGGCGAGCTCACCGAGGTGTTCGCCTGCGGCACGGCGGCGGTCGTCACCCCGGTCGGCTCGGTCAAGGGCGCCGACCGCGCCTGGACCGTCGGCGACGGCACCCCGGGCCCGGTGACCATGCGCGTGCGCGAGGAGCTGGTCGGCATCCAGTACGGCGCCCGCCCGGACACCCACAACTGGATCCACAAGATCGTTTAACGGACCGAGGCGCCGGGCGGCCGACACAAGCCACCCGGCGCCACCCACCCGCTACTTCCGGCCCTCCGGAGGTTGCCGTCCTCGCGGGCCGATGATTACGATCAGTCGGAGATCGCTCGCGCACGGTGAGGACAATGGTGTGATCAGGCCTGTGGAGGAGCGTTACCGTACGGTCCGTGAGCTGTTTCCTGAGCTTCGGACCGAGGTGTTCAACGGCCGCATCGTGGTGAACGACACCGGCACCTGGCAGCACAACACGATCCTGGCGCAGGTGCTCTTCCAGCTCATGCCCGTGGTCGCCGAGCGCGGGTGGGAGATCTGGCCGAACATCACGATCTTCCTCGGCGCCGAGGCCGACCGCTACGTGCCCGATCTGGCGGTGGTGCCGCAGCGGCCGGTGATGGAGTCGGACGAGGCGGTGCGCGGCGACAGCACCCTGCTGCTCGTGGACGTGGTGGCCGCCGGCGGCGCCTACGACGTCCACGTGGTCAAGCCGCTGGGCTACGCGCCCGCGGGCGTCCCGCTCTACCTGGTGATCGACCCGTTCCAGCGGCTCGTCAAGCTTTACAGCGAGCCCGGCCGGGACGGCTACACCAGGGAGACGGTCGAGCCGGTGGGCGCCCCGCTGACCCTGCCCGCCCCGTGGGACCACCCGCTGGACACCGGCCGACTGCTGTGCGTCTAGCTCCCTACGACAGATCCGGATTTTTCCTGATCATGGTGAGTCCGTCCGCGAGCGGCAGGATGACCACGGTGACCCGGGGATCCTCCGCCACCAGATCGTTGAACTCCCGCATCCGCACCGTCGGGGCGTCGTCGCGGTCCGGGTCGGCCACGTGGCCGGTCCACAGCGTGTTGTCCACCATGAGCAGCCCACCGGGCCGCAGCTTGCCGACCAGCAGCTCGTAGTAGGCCGGGTAGCCGGGCTTGTCGGCGTCCAGGAACGCCAGGTCGATGGGCTGGTCGAAGGCGCTGAGCGTGTCCTGGGCGGGCCCCAGTGTGAGCGTGACGCGGTCGGCGAGCCCGGCCTTGTGCCAGTAGCGCCGCGCGATGGACGTCCACTCCTCGCTCACGTCGAAGCAGTGCAGCGTGCCGCCCGACAGGCCACGCGCGATGCACACCGACGAGTAGCCGGTGAACGTGCCCACCTCCACCGCCACCCGCGGCGCGACCAGCTGGGTGATCATGGTGAGGAAGGTCCCCTGGTCGGCCGAGATCTGCATCTCGGCGCTCTCGCCGGTCGCCGCGGCCGTCTCGGCCGCGAGCTCCGCCAGCAGCGGATCGGGCCGGGTGGAGTGATCGAGGATGTAGCGAGCCACGGACTGAGTCAGAACGTACGCTTTCATGAGGCCATTGTGAGTCAGTCGACGATCCGGCTCGGCCCGCGGGAGGGTCCGGCGGCTTCCCGCGTAGCCGGTGGAACGCCTTGTTGTCATGGTCCGGTAAGGTCACGGCGATGATCGGGCAACGGGCGGGGCGGGATGATGAAGAGGATGGCGGCCATCGTGGTCGCCTGCGCGGCGCTGGTCGTGCTCGCTGTGGTGACGTTCTCCGGGCCCGGCCGGTCCGCGCCGGGGGAGGTCCGGCTGACGCGCCAGCCCGACGGGTCCATGGTGCTGGCCGACCGGGGCAGCCAGGCGCCCGTGCTCGATCTGTACGAGGACTTCGACTGTCCTGTCTGTAAGGACATGCACGCCCGGGTGGACCCGACGATCGCGCGGCTGGCCAGGGAGGGGAAGGTCAAGGTGGTCTTCCACGCGGTGACGATCTTCCGGGACGAGCCGATGCGGTCCAACTCCATCCGCGCCGCCGCGGCGGCCCGCTGCATGCCCGAGGCCAACTGGCTGGCCTTCAGGAACGAGCTGTACGCCCTCCAGCCGGCGCCGCACGGCGTGGCCTCCGGCTTCACCGTAGGGGAGCTGGCCGCGGCGGCCAAGAAGGCCGGGGCGCCGGCGGCCGAGCAGTGCGTGACCGCGCAGTCGTACGCCGGGACGCACCTGGCGGAGAACGCGAAGATCCGGATCGAGGGCACGCCCACGCTGGTGCTCGACGGCCGGATGCTGGGCGGGGAGGCGTTCGACCCGGCCGCGCTGGAGCAGGCCATCACGGGTGGCGACGGAGTCACGGTATGACCAAGAGACCGTCCAGAGGGTGAGATCGATGTGCCAGACGGTCAGTGACTGTGGCAGACTCGCAAGCACCATGTTCTACGGTCTGCTCATTATCGGCAGGCGCGCTGGCTAACGCAGGGACACCGCCAGCGCGCAGACCTCTCACGTCCGTGAGGGGTCTTTTTGTTTTCCCGAAGAGACGAACAAGAGAGAAGAACCATGGCCGACGACCGCTTCCACGTCTATGACACGACGCTGCGTGACGGAGCACAGCAGGAGGGGCTCAACCTCACCGTGGCTGACAAGCTCACCGTCGCGCGCCACCTGGACGGGCTGGGCGTCGGTTTCATCGAGGGGGGCTGGCCCGGCGCCAACCCCAAGGACACAGAGTTCTTCAGGCGCGCTCAAACAGAGCTCGACCTGAAGCACGCGCAACTCGCCGCGTTCGGTGCGACCCGCCGAGCAGGGGTGAAGGCAGCCGACGACCCGTTGGTGGCCGCGTTGCGCGAATCCGGCGCGCCGGTCGTGACCCTTGTCGCCAAGAGTCACGACCGGCACGTGGAGCTGGCCCTCCGCACGACTCTCCAGGAGAACCTCGCGATGATCCGCGACACGGTCTCTCACCTTCGTGCGGAGGGACAGCGAGTCTTCCTCGACGCCGAGCACTTCTTCGACGGTTATCGGTCCAATCCAGCCTACGCGCTGGAAGTCATCCGCACCGCTGCCGAGGCGGGCGCCGACGTCATCGCGCTGTGCGACACCAACGGCGGCATGCTGCCCGAGGAGCTGGCCGAGATCGTGGGCCAGGCCGTCGAGACCAGCGTCCGGGTCGGCATCCACTGCCACGACGACACCGGCTGCGCGGTCGCCAACACGCTGGCCGCGGTCCGGGCGGGCGCGACGCACGTCCAGGGCTGCGCCAACGGCTACGGCGAGCGCTCCGGCAACGCCAACCTGTTCACCGTGGTCGCCAACCTGCAGCTCAAGCGCGGGTTCGACCTGGTGCCGAGCCAGGCGCTCGCCGACATGACCCGCATCGCGCACGCGATCACCGAGGTCACCAACGTCACTCCCAACTCGCACGCGCCCTATGTGGGCACCTCGGCGTTCGCGCACAAGGCGGGTCTGCACGCCAGCGCCATCAAGGTGGACCCCAACCTCTACCAGCACATCGACCCGGCCGCGGTCGGCAACGACATGCGCATGCTGGTCTCCGACATGGCCGGCCGGGCGTCGGTCGAGCTCAAGGGCCGCGAGCTGGGCTACGAGCTCGACGCCGCCCACACCAAGACGCTGGTCGAGCGGGTCAAGGACCTGGAGTCCAAGGGGTTCACGTTCGAGGCCGCGGACGCCTCCTTCGAGCTGCTGCTGCGTGACACCGTCCACGGGGAGCGCAGGCGCCACTTCGAGGTCGAGTCGTGGCGGGTGATCGTCGAGCACACCAAGGGAGGCGAGCTCGTCAGTGAGGCCACGGTCAAGCTGCACACCAAGGGTGAGCGGATCGTCGCCACCGGCGAGGGCAACGGCCCGGTCAACGCCCTGGACAAGGCGGTGCGGCTGGCGCTGGAGCGGCTCTACCCGGAGCTGGCCAGGGTGGAGCTCGTTGACTACAAGGTCCGCATCCTGGAGGGCACCCACGGCACCGGCGCCATCACCCGGGTGCTCATCACCTCCAGCGACGACGCGTCCGACTGGGCCACGGTCGGCGTCGCCGAGAACATCATCGACGCCTCCTGGCAGGCGCTGGAGCAGGCCGTCACGTACGGCCTGCTCCGGGCGGGCCACGAGCCCGCCTAGCGGTTACGGGCTGACGGGATCCGGCGCGAGCTGGGCGCGGCGGCGGCCGAGCAGGCCGTCGACCGCCCACGCGCCGGGTCCCAGGACCGCGATCAGCAGGAAGGCCCAGCAGTACATCGCCGCCAGCTCGCCGCCGTTGCGCAGCGGGAGCAGGTGGAGCGGCTGATGGACGACGAAGTAGGCGTACGCCATCGTGCCGGAGGCCAGCGTGGCCGCGACTCGGGTGAACAGGCCGCTCAGCACGAGCAGGCCGCACATGAGCTGGATGAGCGCGGCCCACCAGCCGGGCCAGGCGGCGAACGCGACGGCCTGCCCGGTGCCGCGATTGCCGCCCAGCACACCGAACAGGGACGCCACGCCGTGCAGCGTGAAAAGGAACCCGGTCACCACGCGGAACAGCGCGAGCATCGGCTGCCCGATCCGGTCAAAATGGCGCATGAGGCCTCACCTTATTCCGGGGGGGATCAAGACGAGGCCAAGCGTGCGGACCGTTTCGGTCACCGTCAATCGGGGCTGCGGTCAATATCGCCGATAGCGATTCTGACGTGCGAGTTAACCGCTGAAAATACCAGCCGGTAAATTTCAGCGTGAACTGGCGTGGAACCCCGGGCGTTCACGCCAGGGAGGAAACGGCAGCGCGGGAGGGCCGCCAGGCCCGAGCGGTGCTGTGGCAGTTGGCCCCTGTGAGCGTGGCCCCTGTGTGCGGCTCGGCTGCGGATCTCTGGATGCGGTTTCCAGCGCGGTGGCCTGGCCCGGAGGGTAGTGTGTGCGTTTGTGAAACTGGTGGTGCAGGTGAGACTTCTGCCCACGCCTGAGCAGGCGGCGGCCTTGGAAGCGACCCTGCGCGCGGTCAACCGGGCCGCGAACGAGGTGTCTGAGATTGCGTTCGCCCGCAAGATCCATGCGGGGCGTGACCTGCGCCGGGTGGTCTACGGTCAGGTCCGGGCCGCCTTCGGCTTGGGGTCCCAGCCCGCCCAGCACACGATCAAGAAGGTCGCCGATGCCTACACCGCCCTGCGGGCCAATCTGCGTAACGGCACCTACGGCCCGGCCAACTCGCCGCGCAGGCTCAAAGCGGAATCGAAACCGATCAGCTTCCGCCCGCTGGCGGCCCAGCCGTTCGACGACCGCTGCCTGTCCTGGGACCACGACGCGCAGACGATCTCGATCTGGACGAGCAGCGGCCGGGCAAAGAATGTGGCGTTCACCGGCTCGGCCGGCCAGCTGGCGCGGCTGCGCGAGCACCGCCGCGGCGAGTCCGATCTGCTGTCCCGTGACGGCATGTGGTTCCTGCTGGCCACCATCGAGATCCCCGATCCGCCGCTCCGCGAGCCCGCCGGGTTCCTCGGCGTCGATCTGGGCATCGCCAACATCGCCACCACCTGCCCCGCCACACCTCCCGCCGCAGCCGCCACCGCAACTCCCGCCGCGGGTGCCGGGCTGGGCGCGGCCCGCTACAGCGGCGCGAAACTGAACGCGGTCCGCCACCGCCACCGGGAGCTGCGCCGCCGGTTGCAGGCCAAAGCCACCAAGTCCGCCCAACGCCTGTTGAAGAAGCGCCGCCGCAAAGAAGCGCGGTTCGCCGCCGACACCAACCATGTGATCGCCAAACGCATCGTGACCGAGGCCCAGCGCACCGGCCACGGGATCGCCCTGGAAGACCTCCAGAGCATCCGTGACCGGGTACGGCTCCGCAAGCCCCAGCGGGTCACCCTGCACTCATGGAGTTTCCACCAACTCGGCGGCTTCATCACCTACAAGGCCAGGCGGGCCGGGGTCGCCGTGATCCACGTCGACCCGGCCTACACCAGCCGGCAGTGCTCGGCCTGCGGGCACACCGACCGCCACAACCGGCCCAGCCAGGCCACTTTCTCCTGCACGTCGTGCGGCTTCGCTGAGCACGCCGACGTCAACGCGGCCCGCAACATCGCCACCCGCGGCGTCGCGGACTGGGCAGTGAGTCACGCTGCCGACGACGCGGCCTGAACCGTCGAATCCATCGACGGCGAGGAGCTGCAAGCTCGGTCCCTTCAGGACCGAGAAGCTGACAGAATGCCGGCCGGGAAGCTCACGCCGTTGACGGTGACCTTCCCACCGGAGCACGACACCTTGGGCGCGTCGGTGCCCGGCACGATGATCGTCAGCAACGACTTGGCGGCGGGGGAGACCACCACGTTGGTGGGCTGCTTGGACAGGTAGGTCGGTGACATCCAGCCCTGCTTGCCGCCGCGCTGCACCTTCTGCCCGCCCACCGGCTTGCAGGAGGCGAGCTGCACCATCGTGACGTCGAACTTACCGTCGCGGAGCACGACCCGGCCGCCCCGGTTGGACACCAGCTTGAGCGAGTCGTCGAACCGCCACAGGTTCTTGATCTTCTTGCCGCCCGCGGCGGTGTCGAGCACCGCCATCACGTCCTCGTCGTGGTTCACCAGCACGGACCTGGTCCGGGTGACGCCATAGGCCTTGTCGGTCAGCCGGAACGCCTGGGTGCCGGAGCCGTACTTCGTCTTGACGAGCTTGCTCGACGTGCGCGGCCTGAACCGCTGACCCACGACGACGGGCACGTTGTGCGCCTCGGGGGAGAGCGTCCAGTAGCGGTAGGCGTTCTTCTCGTAGGAGTGGAACCCGGCGTCGACCAGGATGTCCCGGCCATGCGCGTAGTAGGTGACGCCCAGGTGGTCCTCGTGCCCGTGGTACTTCATGCCGGGGCCGAAGCGGATGGAGTAGTAGGCCGAGTCCGGCTTGCCCCAGGCGGTCCGGCCGTAGACGTAACCCGCCTTGTACGCCTTGACCAGCTGCTTCGGCGTGCCGGTCGTCATCTTGGGCTCGGTCTCGGCGCTGCCGTCGCCGATGGGCACCATGTAGCCGTTGGGCTGGGTGGAGTGGGCGATGAAGTCCTTGAGCGCGTCGGCGCGCCTGCTGATCTCGCCCGGCACCTTGCGGCCGCAGGAGCGCATGTTGGCCATGGCGACCTGGAGCCGGCCGTAGACGTAGACCGCGTAGCGCGGCGCCTGCTCCATGAGCGCGCCCTGGGAGTCGACGTCCAGCTTGACCGTGCCGGTCAGCCGCTTGGAGGCCAGCCCCGACCAGTCCTTACGGCCGTAGCGGCAGCCGATGGCCATCAGCGCGATGTCCTGGTCGATGCCGTGGTTGTGGCCCTTCTTGTAGAGCCGGGGGTCGGACAGGAGCTTGGCGTGGTCGGCGAGGCTCCGCTTGAGCCAGTCGTCCTGGAGGTGCATGCTCAGGCAGACCAGCGCCTGGCTCCGCAGCGAGACCGGGTGGTCGTTCCAGACGTAGGCCTTGGTGCCGCGCGCGCCCCGCTTGTTGTGCGTCACCCAGTCCTTGGTGATCTCCCCGGCCCGATCCAGATAGCGCCGCTCACCGGTGTTCTCGTAGGCGACGACGAGTGTGCCCATCCAGCGCAGCGACTGGAAGACGTACTCCCAGGAGCGGTTGCGGTGCGGGCTCGCGGCCCAGTTGATCTTCTTGCCGAGCTTGTACGCGGGCAGGCCCACCAGAGAGATCTCGCCGCGCATCACGTCGTCGGCGGTGGGGGTGCCGGGCAGCCAGTCGCCCTGGCACTGCGCGGTGCGCTTGACCGGCGCGGACGCACTGCCCTCGGCCTGAGCGAGGTTCGCCGTCCCACTGAGGAGGAGCGTCAGGGCAAGGGGGATCGCGAGGCGGCGCACGCCGACTTCCTTCCGGGCAGAAAAGGTGGGGAATTGGCACATGCTGGCCGAATCCCTATATCAAGGTCAAGTCGGGCACCGGATCGTTACGCCCCCCGGCCTCGCCCAGGTCGGCCGGGTCGGCGATGCTGTCCTGCATGAGATACGACGACGTCATCTTCCCTGACACGCCGGTCTGCGGGACGGCCCGCGAAGTGGCCGCCCGGTATCACTCCGCGTCGCTGCTCAACCACTCCATCCGGGCCTACATCTGGGCCGCGGCCTACGCCCAGGAGCGCGGCATCGCGTTCGACGCGGAGCTGCTGTACGTGTCGGCCATGCTGCACGACATCGGGCTGACCGCGGAGTTCGACAGCCACACGGTGCCCTTCGAAGAGGCGGGCGGGCATGTCGCCTGGGCGTTCGCCGCGGGCGCGGGCTGGCCGGTCGAGCGCCGGGTGCGCGCCGCCGAGGTGATCATCCGCCACATGTGGGACGTGGTGCCCGTGGAGGAGGACCCCGAGGGGCACCTGCTGGAGCTGTCGACCGGCATGGACATCTCGGGGCGGCGCACCGAGGACATCCCGGCCGGGCTGCGCGAGGAGGTCCTGCGCCGCCACCCGCGTCTCGACCTGGTCAAGGAGTTCGCCGCCTGTGTCACCGACCAGGGCACGCGCAAGCCGTCGAGCCTGGCCGGCGGGTTCGTCCGCGGCGGGATCGCCGAGCGCATGGCGAACAACCCGCTGGACGACTAGCGCTGGACGACTGGCGCTGGGCGACTGGCGCTGGGCGACTGGCGCTGGACGGCTAGGCCGGCTTCGGCGCCGCGCTCTGCACCACCTCGAACGACCACACCTCCGAGCCGGACGCCGCCGGGCCCTGCCCGTGGCCGTGCCCCTGCCCCTGCCCCTGCTCCTGGGCGGCCTGGGCGGCCTGGGCGTGCCCGCGCTGGAACGCCTGGCCCTGCTGCCAGGTCTGGAAGTCCGCCTCGCTGCGCCAGCGGGTGTAGACGAGATAGCGGTCGGTGCCCTCGACCGGCCGCAGCAGCTCGAACCACTCGAACCCGTCGGCCGACTCCACCATCCCGGCCCGGTTGGAGAAGCGCTCCTCCAACTGGGCACGCATCTCGGCGGGCACCGTCAGCACGTTGATCTTCACGACCGATGACACGGGAGATCCTCCTTCACGTCGTTGCCTGTCCAGCCAATCAGTTGCCTGTCCAGCCAATCATGGGACAGGCGCCCGCATGGGCGGACCCCGCCGACGTCGGCGATAGCCTTGTCAGGTGCGTATAGCGAGGTTCTCCACAGGCGAAGGCGTCTCGTTCGGCGTGGTCGAGGGCGGTCCGGGCGAGGAGTTCATCTCCGCGATCACCGGCCACCCGTTCGGCCAGGTGCAGTTCACCGGGGAGCGGGTCCCGCTGTCCCAGGTGAAGCTGGTCGCCCCGATGCTGCCCAGCAAGGTGATCGCCATCGGCAGGAACTACGCCGAGCACGCCCGCGAGATGGGCAACGAGGTGCCTGACGAGCCGCTCATCTTCATGAAGCCGTCGACCTCCGTGATCGGCCACGGCGAGTCGATCGCCTATCCGACCACGCTGTCCGACCGGGTCGACTTCGAGGGCGAGCTGGCCGTGGTCATCGGCAGGCTCTGCCGCGAGGTGCCCGCCGAGCGGGTCAAGGATGTCATCTTCGGCTACACCTGCGCCAACGACGTCACCGCGCGCGACCTGCAGAAGAAGGACGTGCAGTTCACCCGGGCCAAGGGGTTCGACACCTTCTGCCCGCTCGGGCCGTGGATCCAGACCGACCTCGACCCGGCCGACCTGGCCCTCACCACCACGGTCAACGGCGAGATGCGGCAGACCGGCCGCACCAGCCAGCTCATCCACGACATCCCCGCCCTCGTCGCCTACGTCAGCGCGGTCATGACGCTGATCCCCGGCGACGTGATCCTCACCGGCACCCCGGCCGGCGTCGGCCCGCTGGAGATCGGTGACGAGGTCAGCGTCGGGATCGAGGGCATCGGCACTCTGACGAACAAGGTGGTCTCTCGTGACTGATCTCCGGGTGCGTTTCGCCCCGTCCCCGACCGGCATGTTCCACGTCGGCGGCGCCCGTACGGCGCTGTTCAACTGGGCCCTGGCCGAGAAGGCCGGCGGCCGGTTCGTGCTGCGCGTCGAGGACACCGACGCGACCCGCAACCGGCCGGAGTGGACCGAGGGCATCATCTCGGCCCTCGACTGGATCGGCATCAACGGGACCAACCCGGTCTTCGAGGGCCCCTACTTCCAGTCGGCCTACGAGCCGCAGCACCGCGAGGCCGTGGCCAAGCTGCTGGCCGACGGCAGGGCGTACCACTGCGACTGCACCCGCGAGCAGCTCGTCGCCCGCACCGGCTCCGAGCACAAGGGCTACGACGGCCACTGCCGCGACCGCGGGCTGGCCCAGGGCGCGGTGCGCTTCCGCACCCCCGACGAGGGCGCGACCGTCGTCGACGACGTCATCCGCGGCCGGGTGGAGTTCCCCAACGAGGCGCAGGAGGACTTCGTCATCGCCCGCACCGACGGCTCGCCTCTCTACGTGCTGGCCAACGCGGTCGACGACATCACCCAGAGCATCACCCACGTGATCCGCGGCGAGGAGCACCTGGGCAACGCCGCCAAGCAGCAGCTGCTGTGGCCCGCGCTGGGCGCCACCCCGCCGGTCTGGGCGCACCTGCCGGTCATCGTCAACGAGCAGCGCAAGAAGTTGTCCAAGCGGCGGGACAAGGTCGCGCTGGAGGACTACCGCGCCGAGGGCTATCTCGCCGAGGCCATGGTCAACTACCTCATGCTGCTCGGCTGGGGCCCCGGCGACGACCGCGAGATCATGCCGTGGTCGGAGATGGTGCCGCTGTTCGACCTGGAGGACGTCAACTCCTCCAGCGCCTTCTTCGACGACAAGAAGCTGCGCGCCTTCAACGGCGAGTACATCCGGGCCCTGCCGATCGAGACGTTCGAGGAGCGCTGCCGGCCCTACCTCGACCCCGACTGGGACCGCGAGCTGTTCAGCAAGGTCGCGATCCTGGCGCAGACCCGGCTGACGGTGCTGTCGGAGATCCGGCAGAACGTCGACTTCCTCTTCCTGGAGGAGCCGGTCTTCGACCAGGCGTCCTGGGACAAGGCGATGAAGAACTCCCCGGAGGAGATCCTCACCGGCTATCTGGCCCGCCTCGACACCCTGAGCTGGGATCCCGACTCGCTCAAGGCGGCCCTGGAGGAGGTCGGCACGGCGCACGGGCTCAAGCTCGGCAAGGCCCAGGCGCCCGTCCGCGTGGCGATCACCGGCCGGACGGTGGGCCTGCCGCTGTTCGAGTCGATCGAGGTGCTCGGCCGCGAGCGCGCCAAGGACCGCATCCGCGCGGCGCTGGCCCGCCTGCGAGGCTGAGCACCAGGCTGACGGCCGCGCCCGCGGCCATCGACAGCCACACGCCGGTGACGCCGAGCCACGCGCTCAGGACATAGGCGAGGGGCAGCTGTACGCCGAAGCCCGCCAGAGTGGCGGCCAGCAGGCGGCTGCCCCTTCCGCTTGCCTGGAGCACCCCGCCGACGGCGATCAGGGCGCCGAAGGGGATGAGATAGGGCGTCATCCAGCGCAGGAAGCTCACCGCCGCCGCCGGATCGCCGCCGAACAGGCTCGCGACGGGGACGGCCACGGCGTTGAGCGCGAGGGCCACCACCGCCCCCGCGAGCAGGCCGAGCCGCAGGGGTGAGCCGGTGGGCTCCGAGCGCGCGGTGCGGATCAGGGCGGCCTGGCGGAGGGCGTAGAAGAGCATGACCCCGGCGAGCATGACCTTCTGCCCGATGCCGTAGCCGGCGAGCTCGGCCGTGCCGAAGGACGCCACGAGGTCCACCAGCACCATGCCCACCACCGCACGAGCCAGGAAATCTCCGGACATGGGCAGCCCGGTCTTCAGGACGTCACCCACCACGAGCCCGGGCGCCGGCTCCGGGGACGCCGGGCGGGCGAGCGTACGGAACGCCACGGCCAGGGTGAGGGCGCGGGCGAGCACGGTGGCCAGCGCGGCTCCTCGCACGCCCAGGCCGAGCCCATAGATGAGCAGCGGATCCAGGACGACCACCAGCGCGTTGCAGATCAGCGCGTGCCGCATCGGCCGCCTCGTGTCGCCCCTGCCCTTGAGCGTGCCGTCCACGATCGTCTGCGCGAGGTACACCGGCAGGCCGCCGAGCGAGATCAGGAGATAGGAGGCCGTCAGTCCCGCGTCGTCGGTGAACAGCGCCGCCAGCGGTTCACGGAGCAGGACGCCCGGCACGGTGATCACCACGGCGAACACGGCCCACAGCAGCCAGCCCGTCCTGATCACGGGGGTCAGCGGCGCCCGGCCGTCGCGGCGCCCGATCAGCACGGTGACGCCGGTCGGGACGGCCAGGAAGAGGCCGTAGGCGAGGTATTCGGTCGTGGTCGCCACGGTCACCGCCGCGATGGCGCCCTCGCCCAGCGGGGACACCCACAGCAGATCGATCAGGCCGACCGCCACGACGGCGGTCAGCAGTTCCACATAGATCGGCATCGCGAGCCGGAGCATGCGTCATACCTCGATTCGTAGTAACTCTAATCGAGGTATAGCGGTACGATGCATGACATGGCAAGTGGCGGTGACCTGACCCTCACCATCCTGGGATTCCTTAACGAGCGCCCGATGCACGGCTACGAACTCAAGGCCCGGATCGCGGCCTTGACCGGGCATCTCAGGCCCGTCAGCGACGGCGCCCTCTACCCGGCCATCGCCAGGCTGGAGACGAAAGGCCTGGTGGAGCGACATGAGGAGGCCGGTACGCACGCGGCCCGCAGGCAGGTGCTCACCCTCACCCCCGAGGGCAGGCAGCGGTTGCTCAGGCGGCTACGCGAGCCCAGCGACCTGGACATCAGCGACCAGAGCAGGTTCTTCGCCCTGCTGACGTTCCTGTCGGCGCTGCCCGACGCGCGAGAACAGGCGGAGGTGCTCCGGCGCAGGCTCGCGTTCCTGGAGGCGCCGGCGAGCTTCTTCTACGAGGGGGACAAGCCGGTCCGGATCCGGGACGAGCCCGACCCGTACCGGCGCGGCATGCTCCAGATCGCCCGCGCGGCCAGCGGGGCCGAGCAGGAGTGGCTCCGGCGGCGGATCGACGAGCTGGCCGTGGCGGGCTGACCCGGAGCCGCACGCCCGCGAACGGGCCAAGGACCGCGCCCACGGTCTCGTGCGAAGGGCCGCGTCCACGCGGCCCGCCCGGTCTCGTACGGACGGCGCGGTGTCCGTACGAGACGGGGGACGTGATCGGACGGGAGCAGGAGAGCGGTCAGATGAGGCCGCGGCGCTCCAGGAGGGGGCGGATGCCGGGCTCGCGGCCGCGGAAGTTGCGGAAGGAGGTCAGCGCGTCCACGCTGCCGCCCCTGGACAGCAGCTCACGGCGGAAATGGTCGCCGTTGGCCCGCTTGAGCCCGCCGTTCTCCTTGAACCACGCCACGCTCTCCGCGTCGAGCACCTCGCTCCAGATGTAGGAGTAGTAGCCGGCGCTGTAGCCGCCGGAGAAGATGTGCGCGAAGTAGTTGGTCCGGTAGCGCGGCCTGACCTCCGGCAGGGCGATACGCGCCGCCTCAAGCGCCGCCGCCTCGAACGCCTCGGCGTCCGGCACGCTCTCGCCCGCGCCGAGCTTGTGCCAGGCCCAGTCGAGCAGCGTGGCGGCCAGGTATTCGACGGTCTGGAAGCCCTGGTTGAAGTTGTCGGCGGCCTTGAGCTTGTCCACCAGCTCCGCGGGCATCGGCTCGCCCGTCTCGTGGTGCCTGGCGTAGCTCGCCAGGATCTCCGGCCAGGTCACCCACATCTCGTTGACCTGAGAGGGGTACTCGACGAAGTCCCGCGGCACGCTGGTGCCCGACACCCGCGGGAAGCGCACCTCGGAGAACAGCCCGTGCAGCGCGTGCCCGAACTCGTGGAAGGCGGTGGTGACCTCGTCGTAGGACAGCAGCGCCGGCCCCTCGGCGGGCTTGGTGATGTTGAGGTTGTTCATCACCACGGGCTTCTCGCCGAACAGGAACGACTGGTCGACCAGGTTGTTCATCCACGCGCCGCCGCGCTTGCCGGGCCGGGCGTACGGGTCGAGCAGGAACAGGCCGAGCTCGCTGCCGTCCTCGTTGAAGACCTCGAAGACCTCGACGTCCTCGTGGTAGCCGGACAGGTCGGGCCGCTCGGTGAACGTCACGCCGTAGAGCAGGGTCGCCGCCTTGAACACGCCGTCGCGGTAGACACGGCTCAGCTCCAGGTAGGGGCGCATGGCGTCGGCGTCGAAGTCGTAGCGGGCCCGGCGCACCTTCTCGGCGTAGAAGGACCAGTCCCACGGCTCGATCGCGAACCCGGCCTGCTCGGCCAGCGCCTCGGCCTCCTCGCGGGCGTTGCGCACGGCCGGGTCGACGAGCTGGTCGAGCATCTCCTCGACCGCCTCCACGGTCTTGGCCGTCTGGTCGGCGACGACGTACGCGGCATGGCTGGGGAAGCCCAGCAGCGCGGCTCGCTCGGCGCGCAGGGTCGCCATCTTGATGGCGAGCTCGAAGTTCTGCGGCGCCCGCTCGACGCTCAGCGTGTAGAGCCTGCGGCGTACCTCGCGGTCGGTGAGCTGGGCGAGGGCCGGCTGGTTGGTGAAGTTGAGCAGCGGCAGCACGTAGCGGCCGTCCTTCTCCAGCGACTTGATCGTGGCCTCGTCCAGGCCGTCGAGCTCCTTGGCGTCCGTCACCACCAGGGCCGAGCCGGTGGAGGCCCTGAGCAGGTTCTGCGAGAACTCGGTGGACAGCGTGGACAGCTCCAGGTTCAGCGCCCGCAGCTTGTCCTGCTCGGACTTCGACAGGTCGGCGCCGGCCCGGACGAAGTCCTCGCGGTACTTCTCCAGCAGCCACGCCTGCTCGGGGTCGTCCGTCGTCACCTGCTTGAGCCGGGCCCACAGCGCGCGGTCGAGCCTGATCGCGTCGCTGTGCTTGGACAGCTCCGGCGAGATCCGCTTCTCGATCTCCATGAGGGCGTCGGAGGTGTTGGACGCCGCGTAGCTGTAGAACACGGTGGCCACCCGGCCCAGGATCCGGCCCGAGCGCTCCAGCGCGGCGACGGTGTTGTCGAAGGTCGGCGGGTCCTCGCCGGACGCCACGGCCGCCACCTCGGCCAGCTGCTCCGCCATCCCGCGCTCGAAGGCGGGCAGGTAGTGCTCCTCGCGGATCTCCTTGAAGGGCGGCAGCTGGTAGGGCAGGCCGCTGGGGGCGAAGAAGGGGTTCTCGGCCAAAGCTTGGGCTCCTCCACGTGGTGGTTTGTCCCCATCAGCTTGGCACGGAGAAGCCGATGCCGAGTGCCGCCGGGTATTCGTTTTGGTCTTCCACCCCTAGCTGGGCTATTCTTTCGGACGTCGCCAAGCGCCGCCTTCCGGGGCTGTCGCAGGCGGTGGGGTATGGTGTAATTGGCAGCACGACTGATTCTGGTTCAGTTAGTCTAGGTTCGAGTCCTGGTACCCCAGCAATGTGCGGATGCTCCCTTCAGGGGGTGTCCGTATTCTTGTTTTATGGATGAGTTCCGGATTGGGCGCGGATCCTTCCTCGCGTTCGCTGCCCCTTTCCTCCTCCCCCTGCTGCTCTTCTTCCCCGTGTGCCTGCTGCTCGGCGGCATTCTCACCGGCAGCCTCGCCTGGGCTCTGGTCATCGGCGCGGCGGGCACGTCGGCGCTCGTCGGAGTGCTGGTGGTCAAGCACCGGCGGATGATCGCGGGCACGGTTGTACGGTTCTCGCCGCGGGGCGTGGAGATGGCCGATACCTACGGTTTCGTCCTGCGCCTCGACTGGCCGGACGTCCAGCGCGTCGACGTGGTGGAGAGCCGGATGGCCAGCCCTCGCACCATCAGCCGCCCCGGCGGCGTCCGGGTGCGCGCCGGAGCGATGCGGAGCGTCGGCCTCGTCGGCTGGGGCGAGCGCGAGGTGCCGGCCCGGATGCCCCGCTGGATGCGCGACCACCTGGCCCGCGTTCCGGTGGACCCGCACACCGGCCTGCAGCGGCTGGGCATTCCGCTCGGCGTCGTGGACCCGCTCTGGGAGCGCGGGCGGATGGGGGACTGGGTACGTCGCCACAGGCCCGATCTGCTGGCCTGATAACGGTTTTGAGTGCTCCTTCCGGTGCGGTAGAGTTACCTGCGTTGCCGGGGAGACCCGGCAAGCTCGCTTGGAGACAGGGTCCCGTCGTCTAGTGGCCCAGGACGCCGCCCTCTCAAGGCGGTAGCGCCGGTTCGAATCCGGTCGGGACTACCACTGTCACCAAGCTCGCGAAGGTCCCGTCGTCTAGTGGCCCAGGACGCCGCCCTCTCAAGGCGGTAGCGCCGGTTCGAATCCGGTCGGGACTACATATCACCGCCGAAAGACCCGATCACCGATCGGGTCTTTTTCGCGTTTCACCGGCTGCTTCGCGCCGCCGCGCGTTCAACCCGACCACTTCTCTTCAACCCGATCACTTCTCGCCGCCAGGCGCATGACCCGGCCGCTCCTCGCCGCCGCGCGTTCCGGGAACGCGCGGCGGCGAGCGGGACGGCTAAGGGGTGGTCGCGGAGCGGGCCTTGAACAGCGCCCGGCGGGCCGTCTTGGCGATCTGCTTGTCCGGGTGCACCTGGGAGATCAGGTCGAGCAGCTCCTCGACGTGCGCATGCGGAATCTTCCACACCACGTCGAGCAGGCTGTTGAGCAGCTCAGGGCCGATGTCCCGCAGGCTGCCCACGAACTCGGCCCGGCCCAGCCCGGCCGAGATCGTCCACATGTCCAGGATCAGCCAGTGGGTGTCGTCCGGGGTCGGCTCGGGCGCGTCCGGCACCTGGAGCTGGCTCAGGTGCGTGGCCGCGTAGGGGCGCAGCGAGGACTCCTTGAGCGCCTCCTGCCAGGCGGGGATGGCGTCCTCGCCCAGCGTGCCGACGACACTGGCCGCCTGCACCCGGATGAGCGCGTCGCTCTCGTCCTTGGCGGCGGCCTCCAGCAGCTCCTCCGCCGCCCTGCTGGGCTCACGCAGCCGCATCCAGGCGGCGAACTCCGCGTCCGCCTCCTCCTCGGGCAGCTCGGCGCTGAGCACCAGCAGCTCGTGCGCGCTCATCGACTCGATGGCGGGCCGCGCGTCGATCTCGATGTCGGAGTCGTCGACCAGGTGGACGACGCCCTCCGTGCCGAGCGGCGTGAGGCTGACCGTGCCGCCGGTGACCTCGGTCATGCCGTAACCGGCCAGCCATTCGAGCACGGAGGCGAGCGGGTCGCCCACGGCCTGCCAGGCGTCGGCGCCCAGCTCGTCGAACTCGGTGGCGGCCTCGGCCAGCTCCTGCCGCAGCTCGTCGAGGTCACGGCTGCCGCCCGCGAGCAGCAGCCTGACCAGCAGGGCCCGGGTCAGACCGGCCAGGGCCATGGTCAGATCCTCGTCGGGCAGCTCGGGGTCGCCGTAGTCGACCGAGTGCAGGCCGAGCATCCAGGCGTCGAGCACGTCCTCGTCGTCGTCGAACGGCCACTCCGAGGTGTCGTCCTGCACGGCCACGGTGTTGCCCTCGCCCGGCTCCAGGAACTCCAGGTCCACGGCGAGGTTCCACAGGTTCCACAGCTGGGGGACGGCCTCGGCCAGGGAGCCGTCCGTCTCCGGCTTGGGCAGCCCGACGGTGGCCAGCGCCTCCTCCACCTCGGCGTCGGACAGCAGCGTGTCCTCACCGACCCGGCGGCCCGAGCCGACCCACAGGGCCAGGTCGCGCGCCTTGGCGATCAGCGGCACCGCGCGGGCGGCGGCGGCCAGCTCGGCGTCGGGGCGCAGCCTGACGGTGGCCAGATCCGCCAGCGCGTCGGCGTACAGCTCGAAGTCCCCCAGATCGCCGGCCTCGTCCTCATCCTCGTCGGCGTCCTCGATGAGCTCCTCCATCAGCTCGACGAAGTCGTCCTCGACGTCGTCGAGCTCGGCCTGCAGGTCGGTGAGGGAGTCGGAGCCCTCGGTGAGCCTGCCGGTCATGGAGAGGAAAGTGAGGTACGCGTCGATGGCGGGAAGCATCCCGTCGGCCGCCGTGTCGGGGTCCTCGACGACCTTCGGCATCCGGTCGAGCACGAGGTTGCGCAGGTCGGCACGCTTCCACGTGCCGAGATCCGGCGAGAAGGCGAGACGGTGCCAGAGTGCGGCAGGCCCCACGAGCTCGGGGTCACTGTCGGGTGCGTTGGCGCGTGCCCACAAGATGAACTCTTCGAGCAGGGGTCGCAGCTCAGTGGCGGCTACCTCGATGCGATCTGTCACGCACTCAGGCTAGTGCTCCCGCGAGGCACTCGGCTCCCCGAATACGGGCTTTGGCCGGTCATGCTGATCATGAGGTGCGGCGCATGGCTTCGGTGATCCGCTCGGCCGCCGCCATCACGGGCACCGCGTGCAGTCTTCCGGGGGCTCTCGTCAGCCGCTCCAGAGGTCCGGAGACGGAGACGGCCGCGATCACCTTGCCGCCCGTGCCCCGTATCGGCGCCGACACGCTGGCCACGCCCTGCTCGCGCTCTCCCACGCTGTGCGCCCAGCCTCTGCGCCGTACGGAGGCGAGCGTCGCGGCGGTGAACTTGGCCCCCCGCAGGCCGCGGTGCAGCCGGTCGGGCTCCTCCCAGGCCAGCAGTATCTGGGCGGCCGAGCCGGCCGTCATCGGCAGCGCCGAGCCGACGGGCACGGTGTCACGCAGGCCGCTGGAACGTTCGGCGGCGGCCACGCAGACCCGCTCATCGCCCTGCCGCCGGTAGAGTTGCGCGCTCTCGCCCGTGAGGTCGCGCAGCTGCATGAGCACGGGGGCGGCGACGGCGAGCAGCCGGTCCTCGCCGGCGGCGGTGGACAACTCCGACAGCCGCGGGCCGAGCACGAACCTACCCTGGGTGTCACGGGTAACGATGCGGTGGTGTTCGAGCGCGACGGCGAGTCGGTGGGCCGTCGGGCGGGCCAAGCCGGTCGCCTGAACGAGCTGCGCCAAGGAGGCCGGTCCGGCTTCGAGGGCGTTGAGTACCAGAACGGCCTTGTCCAGTACGCCGACTCCGCTAGAGTTGTCCATACACCGATACTGCAGTCTCGACATATGAGAAGGCAAGTCGGAAGATTTTCAGGAGGAGATCATGGGTCGCACACTGGCCGAGAAGGTCTGGGAGCAGCACGTCGTACGCCGCGCCGAAGGCGAACCCGACCTGCTCTACATCGACCTGCACCTCATCCACGAGGTGACCAGCCCGCAGGCGTTCGACGGACTCCGTCTCGCCGGCCGGACCGTGCGAAGGCCCGACCTCACGATCGCCACCGAAGACCACAACGTCCCGACCGTGCGCGGCCCCATCGCCGACCCGGTGTCCAAGGCCCAGGTCGAGACGCTGCGCAAGAACGCCGCCGAGTTCGGCCTCAGGCTGCACCCGATGGGCGACGCCGGCCAGGGCGTGGTGCACATCATCGGGCCGCAGTTCGGCCTGACCCAGCCGGGCATGACGATCGTCTGCGGCGACTCCCACACCTCCACCCACGGCGCCTTCGGCGGCATCGCGTTCGGCATCGGCACCTCCGAGGTCGAGCACGTGCTGGCCACCCAGACGCTGCCGGCCTACCGGCCCAAGACCATGGCCATCGAGGTCGCAGGCGAGCTGCCCGCCGGCGTCACGGCCAAGGACCTGATCCTGGCCATCATCGCCAAGATCGGCACCGGCGGCGGCCAGGGCTACATCGTCGAATACCGCGGCGAGGCCGTGCGCAAGCTCTCCATGGAGGGCCGGATGACGGTGTGCAACATGTCCATCGAGGCGGGCGCGCGGGCGGGCATGATCGCCCCGGACGAGACCACGTTCGCCTACCTCAAGGGCCGCCCGCACGCGCCCTCCGGCGAGGCGTGGGACCAGGCCGTCGCCTACTGGGAGACGCTCAGGACCGACGACGACGCCGTGTTCGACAAGGTCGTCGAGATCGACGCCGCGTCGCTGGCGCCGTACGTCACCTGGGGCACGAACCCCGGCCAGGGCCTGCCGCTCACCGAGACCGTGCCCGACCCGGACAGCTTCGCCGACCCGACCGCGAAGTCCTCGGCGCAGCGCGCGCTGGAGTACATGGGCCTGACCGCCGGCACCCCGCTGCGCGAGATCGAGGTCGACACGGTCTTCATGGGCTCGTGCACCAACGGCCGCATCGAGGACCTGCGCGCCGCCGCCGAGATCCTGCGCGGCCGCCAGGTGCGGACCCGCACGCTGGTCGTCCCCGGCTCGATGCTGGTCAAGCTCCAGGCCGAGCAGGAGGGCCTGCACGAGGTGTTCAAGGCCGCGGGCGCGGAGTGGCGGGAGGCCGGGTGCTCCATGTGCCTGGGCATGAACCCCGACACGCTCCAGCCGGGCGAGCGCAGCGCCTCCACCTCCAACCGCAACTTCGAGGGCCGCCAGGGCAAGGGTGGCCGCACCCACCTGGTCTCGCCGCAGGTCGCCGCCGCGACCGCCGTCACCGGCCGCCTGACCGCCCCCGCCGACCTCTAGGAGAACCTTCCGATGGACGCTTTCACCACCCACACGGGTACGGCGGTGCCGCTGCGCCGCAGCAATGTCGACACCGACCAGATCATCCCCGCCGTCTGGCTCAAGCAGGTCAGCCGCACCGGGTTCGAGCGCGGCCTGTTCGCCGCCTGGCGCGAGGACCCGGCGTTCGTGCTGAACGACGCCACCTACGACGGCGCCTCGATCCTGGTCTCGGGTCCCGACTTCGGCACCGGCTCCTCGCGCGAGCACGCCGTATGGGCGCTGCAGCAGTACGGCTTCCGCGTCGTGATCGCCGCCAGGTTCGGCGACATCTTCCGTAACAACTCCACCAAGATGGGCCTGCTGCCGGTCGTCCTGCCGGGCGACAAGGTCGAGGCCCTCCAGGACGCGATCGAGGCGGCCCCGGATCTCCAGGTGACCGTTGACCTGGGGGCGCGTCAGGTCCGCTGGGCCGGTGAGAGCGTCGGTTTCGAGATCGACGACTACACCCGCTGGCGGCTGATGGAGGGTCTCGACGACATCGGACTGACCCTGCGTCACGCCGAGGATGTGGCGGCGTACGAGAATGGTCGGCAGCCATGGCTGCCGACGACCGTCTAGAAGACGATGAGCTGGCGCGGCGGTTGCGTGAAGCGCACCGCCGCGTCCGCATGCTGCCCGCCGCCGACAAGGAGCGGGTGGCCCGCCGCTACCTGTCCATCTGCGATCAGGCCAAACGTGACCCGAAAAGGGCCGCGGCCCGCCTGGAGACCTTTCTCGCCACCCTGCAAGACGGTGTTTCCGACACGCCACGCGAGGGGTTAAACACGCCCGGTGATTGAGTTCACCCGCGATCCCGCCTACTTTCGAGCCCGTAAGGGGTTTCTACGTCGGACGCGTGAGCTGGAACCCCGCGCCGTAACTGGGGGAGCAGAACATTCATGAACAAGCGGGAACTGGTCGACGCCATCGCAGACCGGGTGGGCGACAGGAAAACGGCGACCGAGGCCGTGAACGCGATCATTGACGCCGTCCAGAAGGCAGTGGCGAACGGGGACAAGGTCTCGATCACCGGCTTCGGCGCTTTCGAGATGGTGCACAAGCCGGCTCGGACGGCGCGAAACCCGTCGACCGGCGCGGAGATCAAAGTCCAGGAGAGCTGGGCGCCGAAATTCCGCCCCGGCTCGGATTTCAAAGAGCTGGTGAACGCGGGCGGCCACAAGGCCGCCAAGAAGAAGTAGCCACCGGGACGGCGAACGCCCGGGCTCCTAATCGGGAGCCCGGGCTTTTTTCATGGCAGTGGGAAAGTGGACAGCGTGACGTAGGTGATCTCGCCGTCGGCCAGCGCGAGGTTGACGCGCTGCCCGGTGCGCAGCAGCCGCAGCGGGCCCGCGTCGAAGGCGTGCGTGGGGAAGACCAGGACGGTCCCGTCGTCGAGGAAGACCGAGCCCGAACGGGTCGTCTCGTCGAAACTGCGCACTGTCGCCTGCACACGAACCAGCCTATGGCTCCGCCTGCGGACGGGCCAGCCTTGGGCCAGCGGGCGGGCCTGCCTATGGGTCAGCGGGCGGGCCGATCCCGGGTCAGCGGGCGGGCCTAGAGGTCAGCGGGCGGGCGGGCCGGCGGGCCACAGTTCGGCGACGACCGCCGCCGTGTGCCGGCCCAGCCCGAGCGCCACGGCGGCGCGCAGGTCGTCGGGGGTGTCCACGTCGCGCCTGAGCGAGTCGATGCCGTCCAGGCGCAACTCCTTGGCCCCGCCGCCCAGGTGCTTGATCCGTGACTCGCCGCCGAAGCGGGGCTCGAACGGCAGGCCGGGCCGTACTCCGTAGAAGGTCGTGCCGATGTCCAGCGCGTCGGGCACGAACGACTGGTCGAACTCGCTCGCCGCCGTCAGGGCGGTGGCGAGCTCAGCCGGGCGCAGCGCAGGCAGGTCGGCCTGCAGGGCGCCCACCGCGTCGCCGGGAGCCAACCGTACGGCGTGCGCGGCGCCGGTGCGCAGCGCGGTGTTCAGGCCGCGGTCGGGGTCGGTGACCACGTCGGCGCCCAGCGCGCCGAGCGGGCCCGCGGCGGCGGGGTCGGCCGTCACCACGATCACCCGCGCGACCGGCGGGCAGGCCAGCGCCGCGGTGACGGTGTCGCAGGCGACCGCGACGGCCAGTCGCGTACGGTGCGGTCCCGTGGCGGCGGCCAGCCGGGTCTTCGCCGCGACCAGCGTCTTCACCGGAATGACCAGGGACCAGCGGATGCTCATAGGGTAAGCATCGCGCCTCGACAGCCCTGGCGGCCAACCAGGAGACTGAGGCGGGCACCGGAGCCCTTGGAGGAGACCATGAGTCGCACGCGACCGTCGCGTTTCTGGGAAACCCTGGCTGTCGTCATCGTGAAACCGCTCTCCTGGCTCCTGGTCAAGAAGGACTGGCGACGTGGCGACCGCATGCCCCGCACCGGAGGCGTCATCATCGCGACCAACCACCTGTCCTGGGCCGACCCCGTGCTGCTCGCGCACTTCCTCTACAACCACGGCCGCTGGCCGGTCGTCCTGGCCAAGTCCACGCTGTTCAAGGTGCCCTTCCTGGGCCACGCCGTGCGCGAGCTGTGCGCCATCCCGGTCGATCGCGGCAGCGACGAGGCGGCCAGGTCGCTGGGGGAGTCGGCCCAGCGCCTGCGCGAAGGCGGCGCGATCCTGTTCTATCCCGAGGGCACCTGCACGCGTGACCCCCGGCTGTGGCCGATGGTGGGCAAGACCGGCGCCGCCCGGCTGGCGCTGGAGAGCGGCGCGCCGGTGATCCCGGTGGCCCACTGGGGCGCGCAGGAGCTGCTGCCCTACGGAGACACATGGCCCAGACCGCTGCCCCGCAAGACCTTCCGCGTCATGGTCGGCCCCCCGGTGGACCTGTCGAAGTACGCGGGCCGCGCCCCGCACGCCGACGTGCTGCGCGCGGCCACCGCCGACATCATGGCGGCGATCACCGCCCAGCTCGCCGAGCTGCGCGGCGAGAAGGCTCCCGCAGTTCCCTACGACTCCACAGAGCGGTGACGCGATGACCAAGGCCGCCGTCTTCGGCACCGGCTCGTGGGGCACCACGTACGCGATGATCCTCGCCGAGGCGGGCAACAAGACCATCCTGTACGGGCGCAGACGCGAGGTGGTCGAGTCGATCGACCGCACGCACATGAACACCGACTACCTGCCCGGCATCTCGCTGCCCACCTCGCTGCGCGCGACCACCGACGTGGCCGAGGCGCTCGACGGGGCCGATCTCGTGGTGCTCGCGGTCCCCTCCCAGACCCTGCGGGCCAACCTCACCGCCTGGCGCGAGCACATCCCGCGCGAGGCCATCCTGGTCAGCCTGATGAAGGGCATCGAGCTCGGCACCACCAAGCGGATGAGCGAGGTGATCCGCGAGGTCGCCGGGGTGCCGCAGGAGCGGGTGGCGGTCGTGTCCGGGCCCAACCTGGCCAAGGAGATCGCCCAGCGCCAGCCCGCCGCCTCCGTCGTGGCCTGCACCGACGAGGGCGTCGCCGCGCGGCTGCAGGAGGCCTGCCACCTGCCGCCGTGGTTCCGTCCCTACACCAACACCGACGTGGTCGGCGTCGAGCTGGGCGGCGCGGTGAAGAACGTGATCGCGCTGGCCGTGGGCGTGGCGCACGGCATGGGCATGGGCGAGAACGTCGGCGCCATGCTCATGACCAGAGGGCTGGCGGAGATCTCCCGCCTCGGCGCGGCGCTCGGCGCCGATCCGCACACCTTCGCGGGCCTGGCGGGCATGGGCGACCTGGTGGCCACCTGCACCTCGCCGCTGTCCCGCAACCGCACCTTCGGCGAGAACCTCGGCCGCGGCATGACGCTGGAGCAGGTGATCGCCGCCACCAGGCAGACCGCCGAGGGCGTCAAGTCCTGCGAATCGGTGCTGGAGCTGGCCAGGAAGCACGGGGTGGAGATGCCGATCACGGAGGTCGTGGTCGGGGTCGTCCACGACGGCATGTCGCCGACGGAGGCGGGGATGCTGCTGATGTCGCGGTCGCCCAAACCCGAGCGCTATGGCACCTGACGAGCCGATCTGCGAGCTTCCCGCGTGCTTGACTCGCTGTAACGGGGGCACGCCGGTAGATTCGGACGTCATGAGCAAGCCACGCGTCGCCGTCGTTTTCGGGGGTCGCAATTCCGAGCATGCCGTGTCTTTGATGGGTGCGGGCAGTGTGCTGGATGCGATCGACAGGAGTAAGTACGAGGTGATCCCCATCGGGATCGCCCAGGATGGCAGGTGGGTGCTCGCGGCGTCCGGCCAGCGGTTCGCGATCGAGGCCGGGGAGCTGCCCGTCGTCGACTCCTCCGGCGCGGCGCTCGCGCTGCCCACCGGCAGCGGCTCGCTGGTGGCCTACGACCCTGGAAGCATCCCTGTGGAGCTCGGCTCGGTCGACGTGGTGTTCCCGGTCATGCACGGGCCGTTCGCCGAGGACGGCACGATTCAGGGCCTGCTGGAGCTGGCCGGGGTCCGCTATGTCGGCTCCGGCGTGCTGGCCAGCGCCGTCGGCATGGACAAGGGCTACATGAAGACCGTCCTGGCCGGCGCGGGGCTGCCGATCGGGCGCTATGTGGTGGTCCGTGACCGCGACTGGCGGCTCGACCGCGACCGCGTGCTGAAGGAGGCCGAGGAGCTCGGCTGGCCGGTGTTCGTCAAGCCGGCCAGGGCCGGCTCCTCGCAGGGCATCTCCAAGGCGCACGACCGGGCCGAGCTGGAGCGGGCCGTGGAGTTCGCGCGGCAGCACGATCCCAAGGTGCTGATCGAGGAGGCCATGGCCGGCCGGGAGATCGAGTGCGCCGTGCTCCAGTCCCTCGGCGACGATCCGCCGGCCGCGTCCATCCCCGGCGAAGTGCGCGTGGAGGGCGGGCAGGAGTTCTTCGACTTCGAGGCCAAGTACTACCCCGACCAGATGTCGCTGACGGTCCCCGCCGACATCCCCGCCGAGGTCGCCGAGAAGCTGCGGGCGATGGCGGTGCGCGCGTTCGAGGCGCTGGACTGCGAGGGGCTGTCGCGGGTGGACTTCTTCTACACGCCCGACGGCGACCTGGTGCTCAACGAGATCAACACGATGCCCGGCTTCACGTCGCTGTCGGTGGCGCCTCAGCTCTGGGCGGCTTCGGGGTTGTCGTACCCCGCCCTGGTCGACCGGCTCATCCAGCTCGCGCTGGCGCGGTCACCGGGGCTGCGGTGAGATCTGGCCGATCGGGCCGGACAGGGCGGCGAGGACCTCGCCGGCCGGGTGTGAGCCACCGACGGTGACCTCCACGTAGACCGGGGCGGCGACGGCGGTGAAGAGGGTGGGCTTCTCGGGGTCGGCGTACCACCCCACCCCGTCGATCTCCTGGAGCCGGGCCGTCGGCTCCATCCTGGGCGGCCGCGGGACTCCGCAGCGCAGTGCCAGGGTCCCCGCACCCCACACCGCGACGTACGGCGACGGCGGGATGGACTCGACCCGGTCGTCCCCGTCGAGCGTCCGGGGGAGCAGCCCGGCCAGGCGCTGACAGGCGGCCACCGCCTCGCCTTCCGGCACCGGCGGCTCGACCTGGACGGCGCCGCCGCAGCCGGCGAGCGCGAGCAGGACGAGCAGGAGGCTGGCCGCACGCACGTAGAATCTGCCTTCAGATATGAACGATCGGACACGTGAGGGTGCGGGTGATCCCCTCGACGGCCTGGATCTGGGCGACGACCAGCTTGCCGAGCTCATCGACGTTGTTGGCCTCGGCGCGGACGATCACGTCGTAGGGCCCCGTCACGTCCTCGGCCTGAGTCACGCCGGGGATCCCGGAGATCTCGCGAGCCACGGCCGCCGCCTTGCCGACCTCGGTCTGAATAAGGATGTAGGCCTGCACCATTACGTCCTCCCGGGCGATTGGATCACGCCGAAGGGCCACCGTACCCTGTGTGCGTCAGGAGGTGTGTCATCACAGTCGGAGATCTCGGCGAGTTCGGAGTAGTTGCTCGTATTTCCGGACGTCTGCCACAGAGCGCGGCGGTGTTGCTCGGGCCGGGTGACGACGCCGCCATGGTCAGCGCCCCTGATGGGCGCGTCGTGGTGTCAACGGACCTGTTGATTGAGGGTAGGCACTTTCGTCGCGATTGGTCCAGCGGCTACGACGTGGGCCGCAAGGCCGCGGCCCAGAATCTCGCCGACATCGCCGCCATGGGCGCCGTTCCCACCTCCATCGTGGTCGGGCTGGGGATTCCCGCGGACCTTCCGCTCGCCTGGCTGGACGCGCTGACCGACGGGTTCGGTGACGAGTGCGCGGTGGTGGGGGCGAGCGTGGCGGGCGGTGACATCACCCGCTGCGAACTGGTGGTCATCGGGGTCACCGCGCTGGGCGACCTGGGCGGTCGTGCGCCCGTGACCCGATCGGGGGCGCGGCCGGGGCAGGTGGTGGCCGTGGCCGGCCGCCTGGGCTACTCCGCCGCCGGGCAGGCTCTGCTGGAGGCGGGCGTGCCGGTGGCCGCCGACGAGCTGGCGCGGGCCGTGGCCGGGCACCGGCAGCCCCGCCCGCCGTACGCGTGCGGGCCTGAGGCGGCGCGGCTGGGCGCGGTGGCGATGCTGGACGTGAGCGACGGGCTGCTGCAGGACCTCGGGCACGTCGCGAAGGCCAGCGGGGTGCGGATCGAGCTGGACCCCCGGGCGCTGGAGGTGGCGGAGCCGGTGGCGGCGGCGGGCAAGGAGCTGGGAGCCGATCCGCTCGACTGGATCCTGACCGGAGGCGAGGACCACGCGCTGGCCGCGGTCTTCCCCGCGCAGGTGGCTCTTCCGCCGTCGTGGCTGGTCGTGGGGCGGGTCGTGGCGGGGGAGGGCGTCCACGTCGCGGGGCGCGCGGCCGGGCCGGGCGGCTGGGATCACTTTCGGTAAGGACCTGTCCCGATTTGGGTGACAATTCCCCGATTTGAGGGGCGACTACCGGGATTGATGAGACAAAGGCGTAGTAAAGGTGTTATGAAGATTGGCGGCCAACTGTAACCGGCAAGAAAGGGCAGCCATGGGCCGCCACGGCACAGGTGGATCCGAGGACGCGCGTGAAGAGGGGGACACCAGCGCCTTTTGGGGGCCGCAGGATCAGCAGGCCGATTCGTTCTGGGGGCCGTCGGACGGGAAGCAGGCCGACGAGCCCGGCTGGCCTTCGGCGCCTGGCCAGGTCGAAGTGACCGGTCAGTGGGCGCCCATGCCCCAGGGAGGTCCCGGCGCGGACGCCCCGGCTCCGCGGCGCGACCCGTTCGAGACGACGGGGGCCTTCGCCCCGCCGCCCCAGCAGGGGACCGGCAGGGTCGATCCGGCACTGGAGCAGCCCTACGAGACGACCGGAGCCTTCGTCCGCCCGGTCTCCTGGGACGACGCCCCGGATGCCACTCAGACGCTCGGGGCGCTGCCCCAGGACGGGCCCGGCCCGTTCGACCAGCAGCCTCGTCCGTTCGACCAGAATCAGAGTGTTTTCGACCCGCGCCCGATGGATCGGCCGGGCCCGTTCGAGCCGCGTGCGTCGGACGGTCGCAACCCCTTCGACAACCCGTCGGACCGTACGGCCGCGCACGAGCGGCCCGCGTTCGACCAGCGGCCCGCGTTCGACCAGCGTCCAGGGGAGAGCACGGGCGGCTACGACCCGTTCGCGGCCGAGAGCACGGGCAGGTTCGACCCGCCCGCTCACGAGGCCACGTCCAGGTTCGACGCACCCGGTCAGGACGGCACGGCCAGGTTCGACCTGCCCGGTCCCGACGGCACGGGCAGGTTCGACCCGCTCGGTCAGGAGGCCACCGGCAGGTTCGACCCGCTCGGTCAGGAGGCCACCGGCAGGTTCGACCCGCTCGGTCAGGAGGCCACGGGCAGGTTCGACCAGCCTGGTCCCGACGGCCCGCCGGAGCCGGGCGACATCAAGGTGTACGGCGAGCCGACCATGGTCGGCATGGCCGCCCCGGCGTGGGCCGAGGCGGACAACGGCTTCCTGTCGTCCGACGAGGCGAAGGGCGACCCGGAGCCGCGCCGCCGGCGTGGCCGGCGTGGTCCGCCGAAGGACCCCGACCCGCTCGACGCCCCCTCCGGTGGCGGCGGTGGCCGGGGCCGGATGGCCCTGCTCTCCGTGGCCGCGGTGGTCGTCGTGCTCGGCGGCACCGTGGCGGGCGTCAAGATGATGAGCTCTGGTGGCGGGGCCGCCGACTGTCCCGGCGGCACCTGTGCCGCCGTCCAGTCGAGCAACCAGCCGGCGCCGAAGGACACCGCCCCGCCCGCCGACGAGCCGACCGAGGAGGAGGAACCGGCCGACGAGCCGACCGAGGAGAAGGAGAGCGAGCCGGCCAAGAGCCCGACGCCGACCGCGACGTACAGCGCGCGGGAGCCGCGCCGTACCGCCTCTCCCACTCCCAAGCCGAAGCCGACCAAGACGAAGCAGACGCAGGAGCCGGTCGACGAGCCGATCGACGAGGCCACGGCGGAGGAGTCCATCCCCGAGGAGACCCCGACCGAGGAGATCTCCCTGGACCCGGACAGGGCGACCAGGCCCGACAACGGCGGCATCCCGCTGCCGACGGCCAGCGAGACCTTCCAGGGCGTCCCCAGCGGCGGCTCGGTGAACGTCGACTTCAACGTGACCAGCCAGCGCCTGACGAGCTACACGGCCACCATGGGCGTCACCAACGCGTCGGACCAGGCGCTGAGCACCTTCACCCTGTCGCTTCCCGTACGCGGGAAGATCCTCAGTGTGGAGGGCGCGACCTGGACGCAGGACGGCAATCTGCTGATCGTGGACCTGTCCACCCCGATCGCCGAGGGCGAGTCCACGGAGGTCACCATCGCGGCCACCGGAAGGGCGGGTCAGCCGACGAACTGCGGGCTGGTCGGAGGGGACTGCGCCGTTAGTTGAATGGTTGGATGGGGGATATGACGGTTTTTACTCCCCCACGGGTGCTGACCGTCGCCGGATCTGACTCCGGCGGCGGGGCGGGCATCCAGGCCGATCTGAAGACCATGCTGGCCCTGGGCGTGCACGGGATGAGTGTGATCGCCGCGGTGACCGCCCAGAACTCCGTCGGCGTCCAGGGCTACTGGGAGTTGCCGCCGGAGGCGGTGCGGGCCCAGCTCGGCTCGGTGCTCGGCGACATCGGCGCCCAGGCCGTCAAGACGGGCATGCTGGCGTCGCCGGTGCTGGTGGAGATCGTGGCCGAGACGCTCGGCGGCTACCCCGCGCCCGTCGTGGTGGACCCTGTCGGCGTGTCCAAGCACGGCGACTCTCTGCTCGCGCCCGAGGCCGTGGCGACGCTCAGGGAGCGCCTGCTGCCGGTCGCCACCGTCGTCACCCCCAACCTGTGGGAGGTGGAGCAGCTCACCTCGGTCAAGGTCGAGGACGAGCGGGACCTGCGCCGCGCCGCCGAGGCCATCCTGCGGCTCGGCCCCACCTGGGCGCTGATCAAGGGCGGCCACCTGCCGGGCGAGCCCGTCGACCTGCTCACCGATGGCGTCCAGGAGCACGTCTTCCGCGCGGTACGCCTCGACAACCGGCACACCCACGGCACCGGCTGCACCCTGGCCTCGGCCATCGCTTCCTACCTCGCGCTCGGCGAGGACGTGCCAGGAGCCGTCGGCAAGGCCAAGGACTACGTCACGGGCGCCATCGGCAAGGGCTTCCCCCTGGGCGCCGGCATCGGTCCCGTGGACCACGCCTGGCGCTGGCGCTGACGGACCACGCCCAGCGCTGATGGACCACGCCTGGCGCTCGCGCTGACGGACCACGCCTAGTGCTGACGGACCACGCCTAGTGCTGACGGACCACGCCTAGTGCTCGCGCTGACATGACGAAAGCCCGCCGCTCATGGTGAGCGGCGGGCTTTCGGGAAAGTCAGGGACTAGCGGGTGACCTTGCCCGCCTTGATGCACGAGGTGCACACGTTGAGCTTCTTCGGCGTGCCGCCGATGACAGCGCGCACCGTCTGGATGTTGGGGTTCCAACGACGGCGGGTGCGGCGGTGAGAGTGGGACACGTTGTTGCCGAAGGTCGGCCCCTTGCGGCAGACATCGCAGACGGAAGCCACGGTATCGCTCCTTAAAACAGTCGATAGAGCCCTGTCCGCTGATGTTGTCGGGCGGAGGGCATGCCGGGACGACCGGCTAGCCAGACGAGAATATCCGATCCGCACCACTGGACGCGAACCCGATCACGCCAGGCACTGGACTCGGCCCGGCACGACGATATTCTCCTCGGTTAACGGTAGCGCATGCGGAGAGGTCGGACGCGCACATGGAGGTTCTCGACCCGCCCGCGGTGCGGCGCTGGGCACGGCTGGCCGCCGACGCGCTCGGCCGCGCCAGGGCCGACATCGACGCGCTCAACGTGTTCCCGGTCGCCGACGGCGACACCGGCACCAACCTCTATCTCACCATGCTCTCCGCCGCCGAGGCCGTCGAGGAGCTGCCCGACGACGTGGACGCCGCCGTCGTGTGGCAGACGCTGTCCTACGGCGCGCTGGTCGGCGCGCGCGGCAACTCCGGGGTCATCGTCAGCCAGGCGCTGCGCGGGCTGGCCGAGGTGCTCAAGGACGGCTCCGACCTGAGAGCCGGCCTGGCCAGAGCCGCGGCCCTGGCCAGGCAGAGCGTCGCCAGGCCGGTCGAGGGCACCGTGCTGAGCGTCCTGGCGGCCGTCGCCCGAGCCGTCCAAAGTGGTGACGGCGGGCTGGACGACGTGGCGCGGCGCGCCGCCGAGGAGGCCCGCGCGGCGCTGCGGCGCACCCCAGGGCAGCTCGACGTGCTGGCCCGCAGCGGCGTCGTGGACGCGGGCGGCGCCGGGCTGGCGATCCTGCTGGAGTCGCTGGCCACGGTGATCACCGGCGCCCACCGCGAGCGCTACGACGTGCCCGCGCCGACCGCGCGGGTCTCGCCGATGACCGAGGTGGGCGCGGGTTATGAGGTGATGTACCTGCTCGACGCCGACGACCGGGCGGTGGACACGCTGCGCGCGGAGCTCGACGCGCTGGGCGACTCACTGGTGGTGGTCGGCGGCGAGGGGCTGTGGAACGTCCACGTGCACGTGGCCGAGGCCGGCCCGGCCATCGAGGCGGCGCTGCGGGTGGGCCGGCCGCACCGGATCAGGGTCACCTACCTGGCCGAACGGCCACGCTCCGCCGACGCCGGCCGGGGAGTGGTGGCCGTCGCCGCGGGCGAGGGGATCGCGGCACTGTTCGAGGAGTGCGGCGCGGTCGTCGTACGGCGCGAGCCCGGTGGCCGGCCGGCCCTGCCCGCCATGCTCGCCGCCATCAGGCAGGCCGGCAACGAGGTGGCCGTGCTGCCGAACGACGACGCCGCCGGAGCCGTGGCCGCCGCGGCGGCGGAGATCGCCCGCGAGGACGGGGTCGTGGTGA
This sequence comes from Nonomuraea glycinis, assembly GCF_035920485.1. Taxonomy (GTDB): domain Bacteria; phylum Actinomycetota; class Actinomycetes; order Streptosporangiales; family Streptosporangiaceae; genus Nonomuraea; species Nonomuraea glycinis. The sequence goes on along the minus strand of NZ_CP109166.1, from coordinate 815,859 downwards.
GCGTGCTGCCCACCAAGGCCACGGTGCAGGGGCTGGCCGCGCTGGCCGTACACGATCCGTTACGGCGTTTCGACGACGACGTGGTGGCGATGACCGACGCGGCCGGTCACACCCGGCATGGCCACCTGGTGCTGGCCGACCGGCACGGCGTCACCAGCGCCGGGCTGTGCGCCCCCGGCGACGTGCTCGGGCTGATCGACGGGGACGTGGCGGTGATCGGCGCGACCCTCGCCGAGGTGGCCGCGCTGGTCGTGGACCGGATGGTGGCGGGCGGCGGCGAGCTGGTGACCCTGGTGACGGGCGCGCTCGCTCCCGCGCGGCTGGCGACCGGCGTCGAGGAGCACCTCGGGCGCACCAGGCCGGACGTGGATCTGGTCGTCTACGAGGGCGAGCAGGGCGGCTATCCGCTGCTCATCGGCGTCGAGTAGGACGGCGGTTGTCGTTCCTGTCGGTCGCAGGCGGTAGAACATAGAGCCGTGAGCCGTTTCGACGAGCCCCTGAAGAAGGCGCTCGACCCGAAGACCGCCAAGCTGCTGCACAGTGTGCTCGGCCTGGAGACGGTCGGCGACCTGTTGCGCCACTATCCCCGGCGCTACGCCGAGCGCGGCGAGCTGACCTCGCTCGACGCGCTGGAGGTCGACGAGCACGTCACGGTGGTGGGCGAGGTGACCAGGCTGATGCGCAAGCCCATGCGCAACCGCGGCGGCACCTGGCTCGAGGCCGAGGTCGTCGACGGCAACGGCAACAAGATCTATCTGTCGTTCTTCGGCAAGGGCTCCCATGTGGCCGAGTCGCGGCTCAAGCCGGGGCGGCGCGGCATGTTCGCCGGCAAGGTGGGGTTGTTCGGCTCGCGCACCAGCCCGCGCTGGCAGCTCTCGCACCCGGAGTTCGAGCTGTTCGAGGAGAGCGAGGCCGCCGTCGAGGAGTTCGCGGCGGCTCCGGTGCCGATCTATCCGGCGGGCAAGGACCTCACCCCGTGGGCGATCAGGCGGGCCGTCGGCGTCGTGCTCGACACGCTGGGCCCGCTGGACGACTCGCTGCCCGCCGAGCTGCGGGTCCGCCATGGCCTTCCGGAGCTGGGCGACGCGCTGGTGGCCATCCACCGGCCGAAGGACTTCGGCGACGTGCAGCGGGCGCGCAAGCGGCTGAAGTTCGACGAGGCCTTCGTGCTTCAGGCCGTGCTGCTGCGGCGCCGGCAGGCGGCGACGGCCTGGCCCGCCAGGTCGCGCCCGCTCAGGGGTGACGGGCTGCTGGCGGACTTCGAGGCCCGGCTGCCGTTCCAGCTCACCGAGGGCCAGGCCGAGGTGGGCGTGGAGATCGCCGCCGACCTGGCGCTGGAGCACCCGATGCACCGGCTGCTGCAGGGCGAGGTGGGCGCGGGCAAGACCGTGGTCGCGCTGCGCGCCATGCTCCAGGTGGTCGACGCGGGCGGGCAGGCGGTCCTGCTCGCCCCCACCGAGGTGCTCGCCCAGCAGCACCACCGCTCGATCACCGGCATGCTGGGGGATCTCGCGCAGGGAGGCATGTTCGGCGGCACCGCGGTCACCCTGCTCACCGGCTCCATGGGCGCGGCCGCCCGCCGCTCAGCCCTGCTCGACGCCGCCTCCGGGACGGCGGGCATCGTCGTCGGCACGCACGCGCTGCTCCAGGAGCACGTCCAGTTCGCCGACCTGGGGCTCGTGGTCGTGGACGAGCAGCACCGCTTCGGCGTGGAGCAGCGTGACGCCCTGCGCGAGAAGGCCGGCGACACCCGGCCGCACGTCCTGGTCATGACCGCCACCCCGATCCCGCGCACGGTCGCCATGACGGTCTTCGGCGACCTGGAGGTCTCCACGCTCTCGCAGCTCCCCTCGGGCCGCGCGCCCATCACCACCCACGTGGTCCCGGCCGCGGAGAAGCCGCACTTCCTTGAGCGCACCTGGCAGCGGGTCCGGGAGGAGGTCGGCCTGGGCAGGCAGGCCTACATCGTCTGCCCCCGCATCGGCGACCTGGAGGGCGACGAGGGAGACCTGGCGGCCTCCGCCTCCGGGGAGGAGGACCGCCGTCCGCCGCTCGCCGTGCTCGACGTGGCGGAGCTGCTGTCCCAGGGCCCCTTCCAGGATCTGCGCCTGGGCATTCTGCACGGCAAGCTGCCGCCGGAGGAGAAGGACGCCGTGATGCGCTCCTTCACCCGGGGCGAGCTGGACGTCATGGTCGCCACCACCGTCATCGAGGTGGGCGTCGACGTCCCCAACGCCTCCGTCATGATCATCATGGACGCCGACCGCTTCGGCGTCTCCCAGCTCCACCAGCTCCGCGGTCGCGTCGGCCGAGGCGGCCTGCCGGGCCTGTGCCTCCTGGTCTCCGACTTCCCCGCGGGCACCCCGGCGCGGGCCCGCCTCGACGCGGTCGCCGCCACCCTGGACGGCTTCGAGCTGTCGAGGGTGGACCTGGAGCAGCGCCGCGAGGGTGACGTGCTGGGGGCGGCCCAGTCGGGCAAGCGGTCGTCGCTCAAGATGCTGCAGCTCCTGCGCGACGAGGACGTCATCGCCACCGCCCGCGACGAGGCGGCTGCCCTGCTGGCGGAGGACCCGGCGCTGACCTCGCACGAGGCGCTCAGGGCGGAGATCGGCCGGCTGCTGGAAGACGAGCGAGCGGAATACCTCGAAAAGACCTGACTCCGGGCGAGCCGGAATGTGGTGCAAGCCCAGCCGCGGGGACGGCCTCCCCCCGAATGCCGTCCCCGGCTGGGCCCACCCTCGGGTCAGGTGCCGAGGGAACCGGCGTGCGGAAGGGCTCACGATCACGCCGGTCGGCCTTCATCTGGGTCACCTCGAAGGCCGCAGACCTCATCTTGCTGACTCGACCGGGCAATGTGAATCACCCTTGCGCAGTCGAGGCCGACACTTGTCCACTCTTGACCTGCGTCGTTATGCGGAACAATGGCCGACATGACTCGGATCATCGCGGGGAGCGCAGGTGGGCGACGGCTGGAGGTGCCGCCGGGGCGCGGGACCAGGCCGACCAGTGACAGGGCGCGAGAAGGGATCTTCTTGACGCTCGACTCCCTGTACGGGCTCCGGGGGGCCCGGGTGATGGACCTGTACGCGGGTTCGGGGGCGGTCGGGCTGGAGGCGCTGTCGCGGGGGGCGGGCTGCGCGGTGCTGGTCGAGTCCGATCCCAAGGCCGTGCGGACGATCAAGACGAACGTCAGGGCGCTGGACCTGGGCGGCGGGGCCGAGGTGGTGGCCGACAAGGTGGCGCGTTTTCTGGGCAGGGGTCCGGCGGGCCGGCCGGGTGACGGGCCGCCGATGGAGGCGTTCGACATCGTGTTCGCCGATCCGCCGTACGCGGTGTCCGACGACGAGGTGATCGCGGTGCTGGCGCTGTTGCGGGACAACGGCTGGCTGGTTAATGGTGCTTTGGTGGCTTTCGAGAGGGAAAGCAGGGGAAAGCCGCTCATATGGCCTGACGGCTACGTTGAGGAGAGGGTCCGTAGATACGGCGAAGCGTCCGTTTGGTACGGTCGCGCGGCCGGAGTATCTGTGGACGGCTCGTAGACCTGGGAGGCGTTTTGCGGCGCGTTGTCTGCCCGGGGTCGTTCGACCCCATCACCAACGGTCATCTCGACATCATCGGCCGGGCCGCCCGGTTGTACGACGAGGTGACGGTGGCCGTACTCATCAATGTCGAGAAAAGCAGCCTCTTCACCGTTGACGAGCGGATCGAGATGCTCCGTACCGTGACGAAGGAGTACACCAACGTCAAGGTCAGGAAATTTCATGGCCTGCTGGTCGACTTCTGCAAGCAGAACGAGATCCCGGCGATCGTCAAGGGGATCAGGGTCGTCAGCGACTTCGACTACGAGTTGCAGATGGCGCAGCTCAACTACCGGCTGTCCGGCGTGGAGACGCTGTTCATGCCGACCAATCCGGAGTACTCGTTCCTGTCCTCCAGCCGGGTGAAGGAGATCGCCCGGTATGGTGGGGACGTGTCGGGTCTCGTCCCTGACCTGGTGCACAAGCTGCTCATCGAGCGGCTCAGGGGCTGACGGCGACCTGCTATCCTTTCATTTCGGCCTTGTACGACGGCGACTAACTCGCCATGCCTAGCGAGAGCAGGATGACTCAGCACCTCAACCCCCGCTCCCCTTGGGTGATCTCCACTCACGACCTGGGAAAGCGGCCGGGCACAATGCGAGAGATCACCCTGTCCCTCCCGGCACCGGCGGATCTCGGCGTCGACATGATCGGTGTCCCCAAGGACGCCGAAGTCGAGCTGGACCTTCGGCTCGAAGCAGTGATGGAAGGCGTGCTCGTCTCGGGCACGGCGCAGGCCCCGCTCGCCGGGGAGTGCGCGCGGTGCCTTGACCCGTTGACCTCCGATATTGAGGTCAACCTGCAGGAGCTGTTCTTCTACTCCGCCGAGGACTCCTCGGAGGACGATTCGCTGCTCGACGGAGACCTGCTCGACCTCGAGCCGACATTCCGCGACGCGGTGGTGCTCGCACTGCCGTTGAGCCCTGTGTGCGGCGACGACTGCCCGGGACTCTGCACGGAGTGCGGGATCAAGCTGGCCGAGGCCGGCGAAGATCACCGGCACGAGAAGATCGACGCCCGATGGGCGTCGTTGCAAGGTCTGGTTACCGAGAACGATAACGATCAGGAGAAGTGACGTGGCCGTCCCGAAGCGAAAGATGTCGCGGAGCAACACCCGCGCCCGTCGCTCCCAGTGGAAGACGACTGCTGTCGCCCTGGTGAGCTGCCCGCAGTGCCGTTCGCCTAAGCAGCCGCACATCGCGTGCCCCACCTGCGGCACCTACAACCGTCGTCAGGTCATCGAGCCGTCCGCCTGATCTCGCGAGTTGACGTGATGCCGACCGGGTGCCATTGTGCCCCGGTCGGCGTTACCGTTTCAGGTGCGTGCGGTGGCGGTTTCGCCCGCGGCCGTGGTGGACGCCGGGGCTCTGTTCCCCGACGCCCACCACGTTTTCGGGCATCTTCCGCAGTCCTCACGCCACGTGAAGATGTCTGAGGAGGAAAGACGTGGGCGCAGGTCCTAAGCCAGTGGCCGTCGAGGTCGCCAGAGACGAGCTTGAGCGAGTGCTGGGGGTCGTCCTCGATCCCGACATTCTGGAGCGGGCACTGACGCACCGCTCCTACGCCTATGAGAACGGCGGCCTGCCCACCAACGAGCGCCTGGAGTTCCTCGGCGACTCGGTGCTGGGCCTGGTGGTCACCGACACCCTCTACCGCAACCACCCCGACCTGCCCGAGGGGCAGCTCGCCAAGCTGAGGGCCGCGGTGGTCAACATGCGCGCCCTCGCCGACGTGGCGCGTGAGCTGGGCCTCGGCCGGTTCATGCGGCTCGGCAGGGGCGAGGAGGGCACCGGCGGGCGCGACAAGTCCTCGATCCTGGCCGACACGCTGGAGGCGCTGATCGGCGCCGTCTATGTCGACAAGGGTCTCGACGAGGCTTTCCGGGTCGTCCACGTGCTGTTCGACCCGCTGATCGTCCGCTCGGCCTCACTGGGCGCCGGACTCGACTGGAAGACCTCGCTGCAGGAGCTGACCGCCTCCGAGGCGCTCGGCGTGCCCGAATACCACGTCGAGGAGAGCGGCCCCGATCACGCCAAGTCCTTCACGGCTGTGGTGCGAGTGGGCGGCGAGTCCTACGGCGACGGGTCCGGGCGCAGCAAGAAGGAGGCCGAGCAGCAGGCGGCCGAGGCGGCGTGGACGCGCATCAGGGCCCGCCGCGAGGAGCGCGAGAGCCAGCCGACGGGCTGACGAAGGACCGGCGGGCGTCGTTCGAAGTGCCGAAGTGAGGTCTGGTTGTGCCTGAATTGCCGGAAGTCGAAGTTGTCCGGCGTGGCCTCGCGCAGTGGGTCATCGGCCGCGAGATCGCCGCCGCGGAGGTGCTGCACCCACGCGCGATCAGGCGGCACGTGCCGGGGGCCGACGAGTTCACCGCGCGGCTCAAGGGCCGCACGGTGCTGTCCGCCGAGCGCCGTGGCAAATACCTGTGGCTCCCGCTGTCGGGCGCCGAAGAGGCTTTGCTGGCCCACCTGGGGATGAGCGGTCAGTTGCTGGTCGTGGACCAGGACTCGCCGCTGGAGAAGCACCTGCGGGTCCGCCTCCGGTTCGAGGACGGCGGCCCGGACCTGCGCTTCGTTGACCAGCGCACCTTCGGTCACGTCATGCTCACCGCCCTGGTCGGCGGCGTGCCGGAGCCGATCTCGCACATCGCCCCCGACCCGTTCGAGGCGGCGTTCGACGAGGCCGAGTTCACCCGCAGGCTCAGGGCCAAACACACCGAGGTCAAGCGGGCGCTGCTCGACCAGTCGCTGATCAGCGGGGTCGGCAACATCTACGCCGACGAGGCGTTGTGGATCGCGCGGCTGCACTGGTCCCGCCTGACGCAGACGCTCACCACCCGCAAGGTCGCCGAACTGCTCGCCGCCGTGCGCGCGGTCATGGGCGCCGCCCTCCAGCAGGGCGGCACGTCGTTCGACAGCCTCTACGTGAACGTCAACGGGGAGAGCGGCTACTTCGACCGCTCCCTGGAGGCGTACGGCCGCCGCGACCTGCCGTGCTCCCGGTGCGGCACCCCGATCAGGCGGGAGGCGTTCATGAACCGGTCGTCCTACTTCTGCCCCAGATGCCAGCGACGGTCGCACTGACCGCGGCGAGAGCCACGCCCAGCCACATCACCGCAGAGGTAGACACGCCGTCCACGACCCGCCCGCCGGCGAACGCGCCGAGGGCGATGGAGACGTTGAAGGCGCTCACGAACAGCGCCGTGCCCATCTCGCCGCCGCCCGACCGCATGATCCACAGCTGCAGCGTCACCCCCACGCCGCCGTAACCGAGCCCCCACACCACGAGCAGGACCAGCGACAGCACGACAGGAGTCTGGCCGGTCAGCGGCAGTACCGCCATGGACAGGGCCATGAGGGCGGTCAGGGTGATCAGCACTGCCCTGGGACTCCTGGCCGCTCTGGCTCCGGCGGCGAAGTTGCCCGCCACGCCCGCCGCGCCGTACAGCAGGAGGGCGGTGCTGATGAGGGCGGGACCGGCGTGTGCGACCTGCTCCATGAACGGCCGGAGGTAGGTGTAGGCCGCGAAGTGGCCGGACACCGTCAGCACGGTGAGAACGAGAATGACCTTGAGGGGGCGTGAGAGCCACCCCGGGCGGCCGTCGATCCTGGTCTCCAACGGGTCCGACGTCTCGGAGGTGCGGGCGGGAGATTCGGATGTACGGGGATCCTGTTCGGTGGTGTGGGCGGGAGATTCGGAGGGGTGGGGCTGGGGTGTGGTCGGCATCGGTGGCAGGGTCGTGGCCAGGAGGGCGAGCAGGGCCAGGGCTACCAGGCCCATGGCGGCGAACGCGGTGCGCCACCCCGCGTACGACGAGAGGAACGTCGCGGCGGGCACGCCCAGCACCGACGCCACCGACACCCCGGCGAGGATGATCGAGGTCGCCCGCCCGACGAACCGCTCGGGCACCAGCCGTACGCCCAGACCGGCCGCGACGGCCCAGAACCCGCCGATGCTCACGCCGGTCAGGAGCCGGGCGGCCAGCATGACGGGGTAGTTCGGGGCGAACGCGCCCGCCAGGTTGGCCACCGCCAGCAGCGCCATCAGCGCGAGCAGCGTGACGCGCCGGTCGAGCCGGCGGGTGGTGATCGCCAGCACGGGCGCGGAGACGGCGGCGACCAGGCCGGGAGCCGACATCATCAGCCCGGCCGTGCCGTCGGACACCTCCAGCGTGGACGCGATCGAGGTCAGCAGGCCGACAGGCAGCATCTCGCTGGTCACGATGGTGAAGGTGCCCGCCGCGACCGAGGTCACGGCGAGCCAGCGCGCCCGCGCCCCGGTCAGAACGTCAGTCGTGGTCATGCGGCTCAGCCTTCTGACTCGCGCCGGCGGGAACAACGACGAAGTACGAAGGCTTGGTTCAGTAGGGCTAAACGATCGGCCGGAGGCGCAGATGGAGTTCAGGGAGCTGGAGTGCTTCGTCGTCCTCAGTGAGGAACTTCACTTCGCGCGTACGGCGGAGCGCCTCTATCTGTCACCTGGCCGGGTGAGTCAGCTCGTGCGCTCGCTGGAGACCAGGATCGGCGGCCGGCTCTTCCAGCGGAGCAGCAGGCGGGTGCGCCTCACCCCGCTCGGTGCGCGTTTCCTGGCTGACCTGCGGCCCTCCTTCGACGGCCTGGCGAGCGCGGTGAGCCGGGCGAAGGCCGCCGCCCGTGACGTGACGGGCGTGCTCAGGGTCGGTTTCCTGTCCACGCCCACGGACGTCGTCACAGGCAGCGTGCGGGCCTTCGAGAGCCGCTATCCAGCGTGCGCGGTGGAATTGGTGGAGATTCCGCTCTCCGATCCGTTCAGCAGACTGCGGGCGGGGGAGGTGGACATCGCGTTCACCCTGCTGCCGGTGGACGAGCCCGACCTGGCGACGGGGGGCGGGCTGAACCGCGTCTCCTACCAGCTCGGCGTCTCCACGCGGCACCCACTGGCGGGCCGGGCGGGCATCGACGCGGAAGAGCTGGCGTCCCTGCCGCTGATCGGCCTGGAGGGCCCGGCTCCGCGCGCCTGGCGAGAACGGGTGGCACCCTCCGTGACCCCTTTCGGTCGTCCCATTCCGGCGGCGGGCCGGGTCGCCACCAGTCAGGAAGGCCTGACCCAGGTGGCGCTCGGCCGGGGCGGCATGCTGTTCTGCGCCCCCACGGCGGCGCAGCACCCGCGCCATGACGTCAGCTTCGTCCCCGTGGCGGGTCTGCCTCCGTCTATCCTCGGTCTGGCCTGGGTGAAGTCGGCGGAGAGCGCGGCGATCCGGGCGTTCGACGAGGCGGCGGCCGGGCATGCGGTGGGCATGGCCGCCCTGGTGGCGTGAGACCGAGCGGGAGATCGTATGCCGCAGGACAGCGGAGACATCCGGATGACGGCCTGGGTACGGGGAAGAGTCCAGGGGGTGGGCTTCCGGTGGTGGACCAGGTCCAGGGCGCTGGAGCTCGGCCTGGTCGGATGGGCCAGGAACACCGAGGACGGCCGGGTGGAGGTGGTCGCGGAGGGATCCGAGGAGGCGTGCGTCAAGTTGCTTGACCTGCTGAGAGGTTGCGACACGCCGGGCAAAGTCGATGGAGTAGTGGAACGTTGGAGCGAATCCCGAGGTAGTTTGGGCGGTTTTAGCGAACGGTAGCCGCTTTTGATAAACAGCCCAAATAGGGTATAGTTGTATGTCGGGAGTGCCTGATGTGGGGCACGGGCGGTTGCTCGACTTGACCGCCCACACTGCCGGTGCGACTCTTGTTAGGTACCACGCGCACCCCTCCCGCGGAATAAGAAGTGCGCGAACCAGTCTGGTCACTCAGCGTGGAGGACCCTTTACCATGGCGAAGGCTCTACTCGGCCACGTCGGCGGTCCTGACCCTCGAATGGTCTCGGAGATGCGCCGTTTGCAGCAGCGTATCCGTGATCTGGAGGCAGAACTCATCCGACTTCAGGCCCACAATGACGCTCTTGCGGCGCAAACCCGCGATGAGGCTCTCAGCCGAATGCAGGAGCGCGAGCCGGCACTCACCTGAGAGTGATCGGAGCGCAAGATCCAGGGACGTCTCGATGAGGCGTCCCTTGTTATTTGTGCTGATTCGAACATACTTCGGACCCCTTTCACGCCGCCCGGCGCGGACTCCGCCAGCACGGCCGCCAGCGATTGACGGTCGGGACCAGTAGTCTTTTCCGGAGTCCGTCCAGGGAGAAGGGGGTCCGTTCGTTGTATCTGAAGACCCTCACCCTGCGCGGTTTCAAATCCTTCGCCTCGGCGACCGCCCTGCGCTTCGAGCCGGGGATCACCTGCGTCGTCGGCCCCAACGGCTCCGGCAAGTCCAACGTCGTCGACGCCCTGGCCTGGGTCATGGGCGAGCACAGCGCCAAGTCGCTGCGCGGCGGCAAGATGGAGGACGTCATCTTCGCCGGCACCTCCTCCCGGCCGCCGCTGGGACGGGCCGAGGTGACGCTGACCATCGACAACACCGACGGCGCGCTGCCGATCGACTACACCGAGGTCACGATCAGCCGGCTGATGTTCCGGTCGGGCCAGAGCGAATACGCCATCAACGGCGACACCTGCCGCCTGCTCGACATCCAGGAGCTGCTCTCCGACTCCGGCATCGGCCGCGAGATGCACGTCATCGTCGGCCAGGGCCAGCTCGACGCCGTCCTGCACGCGGGCCCCGAGGACCGCAGAGCCTTCATCGAGGAGGCGGCCGGCGTGCTCAAGCACCGCAAGCGCAAGGAGAAGGCGCTGCGCAAGCTGGACGCGATGCAGGCCAACCTGACCCGCGTTCAGGACCTCGCCACCGAGCTGCGCCGCCAGCTCAAGCCGCTCGGCCGCCAGGCGGAGATCGCCCGCAAGGCGGCCGTCATCCAGGCGGACCTGCGCGACGCCCGGCTGCGCCTGCTCGCCGACGACGTCGGCATCCTGCGCGCCACCCTGCGGCGCGAGGCCGCCGACGAGGCCGCCATCCTGTCCAGACGGACCGCGGTGGAGGCCGGGCTGGCCGAGGGGCAGCAGCGGGAGGCCGCCCTGGAGGCCGCCGAGGCCGAGACCCAGCCCCGCCTGGCCGCCGCCCAGGAGACCTATTTCCGGCTGTCGTCCCTGCGCGAGCGCACCACCGGGCTTGAGCAGCTCGCCGCCGAGCGCCACCGGCACGCCGTGGACGCCGCGTCCATCGAGCGCCGGGGCCGGGACCCGGAGGAGCTGGAGCGCGAGGCCGCCGAGGTCCGCGAGCGGGAGCTGATCCTGCGGGCCGAGCTGGAGCAGGCCCAGGAGTTGCTGGAGGAGGCCGTCGAGCTGCGCGCCGAGGCCGAGTCCGCGCTGGCCGCCGAGGAGCGACGGCTCGCGATGGCCGCCAGGGCCGCCGCCGACCGGCGCGAGGGCCTGGCCAAGCTGCGCGGCCAGGTGGACTCCGTACGCAGCAGGTCCCGTGCCGCCGAGGAGGAGATCGGCCGCCTGCAACGGGCGGTCGCCGAGGCCGTCGAGCGTGAGCGGCGCGCCCGCGAGGACCTGGAGGCGGAGCGGCTCGAAGAGCCCGCCGCCGATCCCGCGCTGGCCGAGGAGCTCGCCGCCGCGCAGGGGCTGGTCGAGGAGGCCAGGCTGGTCGCCGACGAGACCCGCGCCGCCGTCGAGCAGGTCAAGGCGGCGCTCGACGCGCCGCGCGCCGCCCTCCAGTCCGCCCGATCAGGAGTCGGTACGGCACGAGCGGCCGATCAGGAGGCCCAGCGAGCCGTGGCGGCCCTGCGAGCCCGCCGGGACGCGCTCGAGCTGGGGCTGGCCAAGGGCGACGGCGGCGCCGCCCTGCTGGAGGCGGACCTGGCCGGCGTGCTCGGCCCGCTGGCGGCCTCCTTGCAGGTGGTCCCCGGCGCCGAGCCGGCCGTGGCCGCCGTGCTCGGCCCGCTCGCCGAATCGATCGCGGTCACGTCGGTCGACACCGCCGTAAACGCCCTGGAACTACTCCGCGCAAAGGAAGCCGGCCAAGCAACCCTCCTGGTAGCCACCCCACCCCCCTCCACCCCTTCGGACACCCCAGCCTCCGGCCCCAGCCCTTCGGGCGTCTCCGTGCCCGCTCCTGCGGGAGCCCCCGGCTCTTCGGGTGTCTCCGCCGCCGTTGGTGGGGTTGGGAGTGCGCCTGGGGGTGGGCGGTGGGTGGGGGAGTTGGTCGTCGTTCCTGAGCGGCTGCGGTCGGTTGTCGGGCGGGTGTTGGCCGGGGTGGTGGTGGTGGCCGATCTGGAGGCGGCTCGCCAGGTCGTGGAGGGGCATCCTGAGCTGCGTGCGGTCACCATGCGAGGGGATCTGGTGGGGGCCCAGGTCGCCAGCGGCGGGTCCGAGGGGGGCACGTCGGTGCTTCAGGTGCGGGCGGCGCTGGACGACGCCGTCGCCGATCTCGCGGACGCCGAGGCGACGGCCGAGCGGACCGCGGTCGCGTTCGAGGAGGCGGTCGCCGCCGAGCAGGCCGCGCAGGCGGCCGTGGAGGCGGCGCAGGCGCGGGTGAGCGAGACGCAGGCGGCCGTCAGCACCGCGCAGGCGGGGCTCAGCTCGGCGCAGGGAGCGCTGGACCAGGTCAGGGCGCGGCAGCGGGAGGCCGACCAGCGGGGCGCCGCGGCGGCCAGGCGGCTGGCGCAGCTCGAAGCCGCCGCCGACGCGGCGCACCAGGAGGCCGAACGGCTGGGCCGGAGCGTCACGGCCGCCCAGGAGGCCCGCGCCGATGGCCTGGAGGAGCTGGCCGAGCTGGAGATCCGGCTGGCGGAGGCCGAATACTCCCAGGAGCTGGAGACCGAGCCGACCACCGAGACGCGGGAGGAGCTGGCCGCCGCCTGCGAGACGGCCAGGCAGCGCGAGGTGGAGACCCGCCTGCGGGTCCGCACCGCGGAGGAGCGGGTGCGAGGCATCGAGGGCCAGGCGGACCGGCTCGTCCAGGCCGCCCAGCGTGAGCGTCACGAGCGCGCCCAGGCGGCCGCTCAGCGCGCCAGGCGCAGGCAGCAGGCGCAGGTCGCCGAGGCCGTCAGCAAGGGCGCGCGGCGGGTGCTCGCCGCCCTGACGACGTCCATCGGGCTCGCCGCCGCCGAGCGTGACGAGGCGGACCTGACCAGGATCGCCGTGGACGCCGAGCTCAAGCAGGTACGCGTGCGCGTCCGTGAGCTCGGCCAGGAGCTGGACAAGCTGGTCAACCGGGTGCACGGCAGTGAGGTGGCCCGCACCGAGCAGCGGCTCCGGCTGGAGCAGCTGGAGCAGCGGGCGATGGACGAGTTCGGCGTCGACGCGGAGGCGCTGATCTCCGAGTACGGTCCCGAGGCCCCGGTGCCCGGCGACCCGCCCGTCCCGTACGTACGAGAAGAGCAGGAGAAGCGGGCCCGCGCCGCCGAGCGGCAGATGACCCAGCTGGGCAAGGTCAATCCGCTGGCGCTGGAGGAGTTCGCAGCGCTGGAGGAACGCCACGCCTTCCTCACCTCGCAGCTGGAGGACCTGAAGAAGACCCGGCGGGACCTGATGACGGTGGTCAAGGAGGTCGACGACCGGGTGCAGGAGATGTTCGGCTCGGCCTTCGAGGACGTGGCCCGCGAGTTCGAGCAGATCTTCGGCAGGGTCTTCCCCGGGGGCGACGGCCGGCTGATCCTCACCGATCCCGACGACCTGCTCACCACTGGCATCGAGGTGGAGGCCAGGCCGCCGGGCAAGAAGGTCAAGCGGCTCTCGCTGCTGTCGGGCGGCGAGCGGTCGCTGACGGCGGTGGCGTTCCTGATCTCCATCTTCAAGGCGCGGCCGTCGCCGTTCTACGTGATGGACGAGGTGGAGGCGGCCCTCGACGACACGAACACGCAGCGGCTGCTGATGTTGTTCGAGGAGTTGCGGCAGAGTTCGCAGCTCATCGTCATCACCCACAACAAGCGCACGATGGAGATCGCCGACGCCCTCTACGGCGTGTCGATGCGCGGTGACGGTGTGACGCAGGTGGTCAGCCAGCGGCTACGGGAGCGCGAGCCGGCCTGATCAGTCGCGTCGATCCGTGTGGCCTTGTGCGGAGTATGCCGGACGATCTGGAAAACTGACATCTTGTGGATGGTTACCTCGGCGTCATAGTGATCGTGGTCCTTGTCGCCCTTGTGGCGGCGGGGAGCTTGTTCCTGCTCTTCAGGCCGGGAGGCAAGGCCGCGCCGCCGGTCGAGCCGCCCGAGACGCTCCCCCTTCCGGAGGAAGGGGCGAAGCGGCCGGCGGGAGCAGAGGAGGGGGAGGGAGGGGCCACCACCACGCTTCCGCCTCCGGTGGCCGAGCCCGCCGTCGTGGTGCCGGAAGTGGAGGTGCCGCCGCCGTCCGCGGGCCGGATGACGCGGCTGCGCTCCAGGCTGGCCAAGTCGCAGAGCGCGTTCGGCAGAGGGCTGCTGGAGCTGCTGTCGCGCGACCGGCTCGACGACGAGGTCTGGGACGAGATCGAGGAGCGTCTGATCACCGCCGATGTCGGGGTCGGGCCGACCCAGGTCATGGTCGAGGAGCTGCGCACCAAGTCCAAGGTGCTCGGCAGCCGCTCGCCGCAGGAGGTGCGGGCGCTGCTGCGCGAGCAGCTCCTCATCCAGATCGATCCTGGCCTGGACCGCACGCTGCGGGTGGCCAAGCACGGCGAGCGGCCCGCGGTGGTGCTGGTGGTGGGTGTCAACGGCACCGGCAAGACGACCACCACCGGCAAGCTCGCCCGTTCGCTCATCGGTGACGGCAAGAAGGTCGTGCTCGGCGCGGCCGACACCTTCCGCGCGGCGGCGGCCGACCAGCTGCAGACCTGGGGCGACCGGGTGGGCGCCGACGTGGTGCGCGGCCCGGAGGGCGGCGACCCGGCGTCGGTGGCCTTCGACGCGACGGCCAGGGGCATCGAGGAGAAGGTCGACGTGGTCATCGTCGACACGGCGGGCCGCCTGCACACCAAGACCGGCCTCATGGACGAGCTCGGCAAGGTCAAGCGGGTCATCGAGAAGAAGGCCACCGTCGATGAGGTGCTCCTCGTCCTGGACGCCACGACCGGTCAGAACGGCATGCGCCAGGCTCAGGTGTTCGCCGAGGTGGTCAACATCACCGGCATCGCGCTGACCAAGCTCGACGGCACGGCCAAGGGGGGCATCGTCATCTCGGTCCAGCGTGAGCTGGGCGTTCCGGTCAAGCTGGTGGGTCTGGGAGAGGGCCCGGACGACTTGGCGCCCTTCGACGCCGAGGTGTTCGTGGACGCCATCCTCGGCGAATGAAATATTGACTTATTAGGAAATGTTCCTTTTCGTCGCTTGGCTTGTCGCCAGATCAATGTCGTGCTGACATGGAACGATCTGTCCAGATCGGAAAGGGCGAACATGAAGAAGGTCGTGGTCCATAAGCCGGGCACTGCGAAGTTGACCGGCGCGGCGACCCCCAAGCACGCCGCCTAGCACCCCCTCATGGCAGAGGGGCGGCGCTTGCGGTGGGGGCGCCGGCCCAGCCGTTTCCCGAGGGAGCGACGCTGAGACAGATCACGCTCGACGCGCATCGCGCACTGAACGGCCCCTACACGCTGGCAGGCGCACTGGTGCGCGCGCTTGTCGCCGAGGCGGCGCCTGAGTCGGTGGCGGCGCACGACATCGAGATCAGAGCAGCGGCTCCCGCTCTGCGGCACCAGGTCCCGGCCAGGCGCACGACACTGGCCGACCGGGTGCCGCAGGAGGAACGCATCCTCGTCCCCGCGCCGCTGCGGACCCTCCGGCTGGCCAACGGGCTGGCGGAGTTCGTACGCGATCAGTTGGCCGTGACGGGGCCGCTCGCACTGCGCGCACTCAACATCGGGCAGGCCGACCCGACCGACCTTGAGCTGCTGGCCGTCCTGGAGCGGCGGGTGCCCGCGCTGACGGTCGTCTGTGAGGAGTCGGGGCCGCCGCATCCGCCTCCGTCCTATGCACCGGGCGCCGAACTGGACCGCTTCCGCAACGAGGGCTTCCATCACGCGATGGCCGAGGCCGGCGCGGCGCTGCTGCCCACGCTGCCGGAGGACGGCGAGCCGTGGTGGACGCTGCTGCACCGCACCACCACCGCGCTGGCCGCCCTGGAGCGGGAGGACGAGGCCCGCGACCTGCTCGACCACGCCCGCCGGGTGGGCACCGACCCCAAGCACCTCGCCACCGCGGCCTACGCCACCGCGATGCTGCTGGTCAGGCATCACGATCCGGGCAGGCGTGACCCGGAGGAGGCGGAAGTCTGGATCGACCGGGCGGTGGCGCTGACCTCGGGGCTGCCCGACCGTGCCGAGCGGGCCTTCCACCTGAGCTTCGACCTCAACGGCAAGGCGCTGGTGGAGGTCCGCCGAGGGCGTCCCGAGGAGGCGATGCGGCTGGTGCGCGCGGCGATCGAGCTGGCCGAGCGCGACCTCGCGGACGGCCGCCATCCGGTGCACAAGCTGGTGCTGCGGGCCAACCGGGCGCAGCTCACGGCCATGCGGGGCGACCCGGCGGGCGCGCTGGCCGACCTGGACGCGGTGATCGCGGCCGACCCCGGCTATCCCGACCACTACCTCGACCGCGGCAACCTGCTGCACCGGCTCGGCAGGCCGCTAGAGGCCGTGGCCGACTACGAGACGGCCATGCGCGTGGGCCCGCCCTTCCCCGAGCCCTACTACAACCGCTCCGAAGTGCGGTACGCGCAGGGCGACCTGGCGGGAGCGCTCGCCGACCTGGACTACGCGATCGAGCTGGACCCCGGCTTCGCCGACGCCTACGTCAACCGCGCCGGGCTGCTGGTGGCGCTGGACGAGCTCGACCGGGCCAGGGCGGACGCCGAACGCGATCCGGGCAACCCCTTCCTGCTCACCGTGCTGGGCCAGATCGAGACGGCGCAGGGCAACCTGGTGAAGGGGCGCAAGGCGTACGACTCGGCGCTGGAGCAGGCTCCTGCGCTGGCCGTCGCCTGGGCGGGGCGGGGGGCGCTGGCGTTCGAGGAAGGCGACGTACAGGCGTCGGTTTCCGACCTGACGCGGGCGATCGAGCTGGCGGACGGCGCCGAGGTGCGCTTCAACCGCGCCTACGCGCTGCGCGCGCTCGGCCTGACCGCCCAGGCACGCACGGACCTGCTGCGCGCGGCCGAGCTCGCGCCGGACGACGAGGATGTACGGCAGGCGCTCGCGAATCTGCCCTGACCAGTACGGATTCGGCACCAGGAGAGGCCGCCGAGGGCGTAGGACGCGCAGGCGGCTGGCGTGGGCGACGGAGGGCGGGGAGGGGCGGTCTCGGTCGGACTGGGGGATGTGGTGGCCGGGGGAGGGGCGGTCTCGGCCGGACTATGGGATGAGGTGGCCAGGGGAGGGGCGGCGGTGGGGGCCGATCGGGATGACCAGCGGGGTGCCGGCCACCGGGTCCTCGATGACCTTGGCGTCCAGGTCGAACACCTCCCGCACGAGGTCCTCGGTGAGCACCTCGTGCGGGGCGCCGGAGGCGATCACCCGGCCGTCGCGCATCGCCACCAGCCGGTCGGCGTAGCGGGCCGCCAGGTTGAGGTCGTGCAGGACCATCACGATGGTCCGGCCGGCCCGCTGATGCAGGTGGCGGACCAGCTCCAGCACCTCCACCTGGTGGGCCAGGTCCAGGAACGTGGTCGGCTCGTCGAGCAGCAGCAGGTCGGTGCCCTGCGCGAGGGCCATGGACAGCCAGGCGCGCTGCCGCTGACCGCCTGACAGCTCGTCCAGCGGCCGCTCGGCCAGGTCGGTGAGGTCGGTCATGGCCAGGGCGTCGGCCACCGCGGCCTCGTCGTCGGAGGACCACTGGCGGTACCAGGTCTGGTGCGGGTGCCGGCCGCGGGCGACCAGGTCGGCCACGGTCAGCCCTTCGGGAGCGGCGGGGGCCTGGGGGAGCACGCCGAGGATCTTGGCCACCTCCCGGGTCGGGGTCCGGTCGATGCGCTTGCCGTCGAGCAGCACCTCGCCGCCCTGCGGTTTGAGCAGCCGGCCGAGCGCGCGCAGCAGGGTGGACTTGCCGCAGCCGTTCGGACCGATGATGGTGGTCACGGTGCCCGTCTCGACGCCGAGGTCGAGGCCGTCGACGATGGTGCGGTCGCCGTACCCGAGCTTGACGCTCGCGGCCTGGAGTCTCATTTCCTCGCCCTCCAGATGAGGTGGATCAGGTACGGCGCGCCGAGCACGGCGGTGACGATGCCGACGGGCAGCTCCAGCGGGAACGCGGTGCGCGCGATCAGGTCGGCGCCGGTGGTGAGCACGGCGCCGACGGCGGCCGACGACAGCAGCGGCGGCTGCCCGGACCTGGCCAGCCGGAGCGCGATCTGCGGGGCGGCCAGCGCCACGAAGGCGATCGGCCCGGCCGAGGCGGTGGCCACGGCGGCGAGCAGCACGGCGGCGAGGATCATCAGCGTCCTGGACAGGTTCGTCCGCACGCCGAGCGCGGTGACGGTGTCGTCGCCGTAGCGCAGCGCGTCGAGCGAGCGGGTGCCGAGCAGCGTCAGCGGGAGGAGTACGGCGAGCGCCAGCACCACCGGCTGGACGTGCTCCCAGCCCCGGCCGTTCAGCGAGCCGCTGATCCAGACCATGGCCCGGCCGGTGTCGTTGACGTCGCCGACGGTGAGCAGCCAGAACTTCACGTTCGTGAACACCGCGGTGACGCCGATGCCGACCAGGACCAGGCGGTAGCCGTCCAGCCCACGCCGCCAGGCCAGGCCGTACACGAGGGCGCCGCCGATCAGGCCGCCGAGCAGGGAGAGCGCGGGGATGCCGAGGGTGGACAGCAGGCCGCTGGCGCCGCCGTACGCGCTGCCGCTGGCCACCACCCCGGCCACGACGAGGACCGAGGCGCCGTTGGTGACGCCGAGGATCTCGGGGCTGGCGAGCGGGTTGCGGGCGATGGACTGGATGATCGCGCCGGACAGCGCCAGGGCCGCGCCCACCAGCGCGCCGGTCAGCGCGCGGGGCAGGCGGAGCTCCATGACGACGAAGTGGGCGGCGCTGCTCGGGTCGAAGGTGGCGGCGATCACTTCCGGCACGCTCAGCCGGATGTCACCGAGGCGCATGTTCAGCGCCATGAGGAGGCCGAGCAGCAGCACGCCGCCCACCGTCACGAGGACGCCGCGCGGCCGCAGCCGCCAGGACAGCGCGGCGATCCGGAGTGTGATGGTCGTCACAGCCGCACCGGCTTCCTGCGGCGCACCAGCGCGATGAAGAAGGGCGCGCCGATCAGCGCGAGCACCACGCCGACCTCCAGCTCTCCCGGCGGCGCGACGACGCGGCCGAGCACGTCGGCGACCAGCAGCAGGACGGCGCCGACCAGGCCGGAGAAGGGCAGCAGCCAGCGGTGGTCGGTGCCCGAGAGCGGGCGGACCAGGTGGGGGACGATGAGGCCGACGAACGCCAGCGCGCCGCAGGCGGCCACCGAGGCGCCCGACAGCAGCGTGACGGCGGCCACCCCGACGGCGCGGGTCATGGCGATGTTCTGGCCGAGGCCGCGGGCCACGTCCTCGCCCAGCGACAGCGCGTTCAGGGCGGGCGCGTTGACCAGGGCGAGGACCAGGCCGGCCAGGATGAACGGCAGCACCTGCCAGACCACGTCGGAGCCCCGGGCGGCGATCGAGCCCGCCTGCCAGAACCGGAAGACGTCCATCGCCTGCTCGTCCAGCAGCACCAGGGCCGAGGTCAGGGCGTACAGCAGGGCGCTGACGGCGGTGCCGGCCAGGGCGAGCGTCACCGGTGTGGGGCCGCCTCTGCCGCCGGTCATGCCGAGCGCGAACACGGCGACGCTGGCGACGAGGGCGCCGGCCAGGCCGAACCAGATGTAGGCGAGCACGCTGGAGGCACCGAGCAGGATGATCGAGGCGACCATCGCGAAGGCCGCGCCCTGCGTGACGCCGAGCAGGCCGGGGTCGGCGAGCGGGTTGCGGGTGTGGCCCTGCATGAGCGCGCCGGCCACGCCGAGCGCCAGCCCGGCCAGCACGCCGAGCACGGTCCTGGGGACGCGCAGCGAGCGGATGATGATGTCGTGCTCGGTGCCGGACGGGGCGGTGAGCGCGTGCCAGGCGTCGGCCAGGGGCACCGGTTTCGAGCCGAGGGTGATGCTCAGCGCCACGGCCAGCAGGAGGCCGGCGAGCAGGCCGAGCAGGACGAGGAGCCGCCGGTGACGGATGCCGTGCGGGCTCGGCGCCACGGCGGTCGAACGCACCCGTCCCCCTAAGAATTTGCCTGAACCGGGGGAAGTATGCCAGCTTAGGCGCGGCTTACCTAATTTAGGGTTGCCTTACTTGATCGTGAAGAGGAATTCAGATGAGATCGTTGCGTGCGCTGGTGGGCGCCCTGCTGGTCGCCGGGCTCGCCGCCTGCGGCTCGACCGAGCCTGCCGCTCCTGGGCCTGCCTCCGCTGACAAGCCCGCGGAGGCGTTCCGCACCGTCAAGCACGCGATGGGCGAGACCGTGATCCCGGCCCAGCCCAAGCGGGTCGTCGCGCTGGACCAGAGCTTCGTCGACGCGGTGCTGACGCTGGAGACGCCGGTGGTCGGCTACACGACCTACCGCTCCATCGACAGCACGCTCCCCGACTACCTGGGGACGGTCGCGACGGAGTACGGCAAGGAGGCGACCACGGTGGGCACCCTGGAGCAGCCCAGCCTGGAGAAGGTGATGGCGCTCAAGCCGGACCTGATCGTCTCGGCCAAGGTCCGCCACGAAGCCCTGTACGACAAGCTGTCCAAGATCGCCCCTACCGTCTTCAGCGAGACGACCGGCGCCATCTGGAAGGACAACGTCCGCCTCGTCGGCCAGGCCCTGGGCAAGGAGGAGCTCGCCGAGACCAGGATCAAGGAGTACGAGGAGCGCGCCGGCCGGATCGGCACGGCGATCAAGGAGAAGGAGGGCAAGCTGCCCACGATCTCCGTCGTCCGCTTCGCCGGCGAGGACACCGTCCGCCTGTACGTGGAGAACTCCTACTCCGGCCTGGTCATGAAGGACGTGGGCTTCCCCCGGCCCGAGGGCCAGCCGACCGAGAAGGACGCCATCGCGGTCGACATCAGCCAGGAGCGCATCGCCGAGCTGGACGCCGACCGCATCTTCGTCGCCACCTACCCGGACCCGGCCTCCGACGGGCCGAAGGACACGTTCCTGAAGAACCCGCTGTGGGGCAAGCTCAAGGGCGAGCAGCACGAGGTCAGCGACCTGACCTGGATGAGCGCGGTGGGCATCCAGGGCGCGCACGCGATGCTGGACGATCTGGCGAAGCTGTTCGAGGTCGATCCCGCCAGAACCTGATCCCGCTGGTCCGTCAGAGCGGGTCCGTCAGAGCGGGTCCGTCAGAGCGGGTCCGCCAGAGGGGGTCCGTCAGAGGGGCAGGAATGCCCGCAGCGTCGCCAGGTGCGGCTCGATGTACAGGCCCTGAGACCGCAGCCACTCAGGGTCGCCGTAGGTGCCCCGGTAGCGGTCGCCGCTGTCGCAGATGAGGGTGACGATGCTGCCCTGCCGGCCCGCCTCGCGCATCTCCTTGATGAGATCCACGCAGGCGGCGATGTTGGTGCCGGTGGAGCCGCCGACGTCGCGGCCGGTGACCTCGCGCACCCAGTGCATGGCGGCGATCGAGTGGGCGTCCGGCACCGCGATCATCCGGTCGATCACCGCCGGCTGGAACGAGGGCTCGACGCGCGGGCGGCCGATGCCCTCGATGCGGGAGCCGGGCGCCGTGACGGAGTCGTCGCCGGAGACCCAGCTCGGGTAGAAGGCCGAGCCCTCCGGGTCGACCACCGCCAGGCGGGTGGCATGGCGGCGGTAGCGGATGTAGCGGCCGATCGTCGAGGAGGTGCCGCCGGTGCCGGCGCCCACCACGATCCAGGCGGGCTCCGGGTAGGGCTCCATGGACATCTGGGCGTAGATCGACTCGGCGATGTTGTTGTTGCCGCGCCAGTCGGTGGCCCGCTCGGCGTAGGTGAACTGGTCCATGAAGTGGCCGCCCGTCTCGGCGGCCAGCCGGCGAGACTCCTCGTAGATCATGCCGGGGTCGGTGACCAGGTGGGACTTGCCGCCGTGGAACTCGATCAGGTGGATCTTCTCCGGCGAGGTGGAGGCGGGCATCACGGCGATGAAGGGCAGGCCGAGCAGCCGGGCGAAGTAGGCCTCGCTGACCGCGGTCGAGCCGCTGGAGGCCTCCACGATCGTGGTCGTGGGTCCGATCCAGCCGTTGGCGAGGCCGTACAGGAAGAGAGAGCGAGCAAGTCGGTGTTTGAGTGAACCGGTGGGGTGCACCGACTCGTCTTTCAAGTAGAGGTTTACCCCCCAGCTTGAGGGAAGCGGAAAGACGTGCAGGTGAGTATCACAACTACGGTTGGCGTCGGCCTCGACCTTGCGGATGGCCTCCGCCACCCACAGGCGCGTCCCCGCGTCATGCCGGCTCACGAAGTTCATGCTTCAAAGCTATCTCATGTGACGCTGACCACTTTTTGTACAGATGTGGTGTGTGAGTGTTACAATAATGAGATCGTCCGGCCGCTGGTGTGATGACGCACGCCGCGAGCACGTGGACTGTTCACCTCTCTGACCAGCACATCGAGGCTAACGCGGCCCTTACACCGGGCCTGCAACGATGGAATCGCGGTCGGGCGGCTGGGGCCGTACGGGGGATAGCGCAAGGGGGAATGATTTGATCACCATGACCGAAGAGCAGCGTCAGGACTGGTTCGAGCGCGACGTCGTGCCCGTGACATCGCAGCTGTTCGCTTCCGCCATGCGCCTGACCCGTAACACGGCCGATGCCGAGGACCTGGTCCAGGAGACCGTGGCCAAGGCGTACAGCTCCTATCACCAGTTCCGTGAGGGCACCAACCTCAAGGCGTGGCTGCACCGCATCCTGACCAACAACTTCATCAACGACTACCGCAAGAAGCAGCGTTCTCCCAAACTGTCGGCGGCCGAGGACATCGAGGACTGGCAGCTGCACGCCGCCGAGTCGCACAGCTCGACCGGGCTGCGCTCCGCCGAGAACGAGGCGCTCGACCGGCTGCCCGACAACGTGGTGATGAACGCGCTGCGCGCGCTGCCCGAGGACTTCCGCCTGGCGGTGTACCTGGCCGACGTCGAGGGCTTCGCCTACAAGGAGATCGCCGACCGCATGGGCACGCCCATCGGCACCGTCATGTCCAGGCTCCACCGGGGCCGCCGCCAGCTGCGCGGCATGCTTGAGACGCACGTCCGCGAGGAAGGCGCCGTCCGCCTGCCCGCCTCCAGCATGGCCTGACGCCTGACGCCTGACGCCTAGCGCAGCCTCATGTGCAGCCGGACGCGCAGCAGCCCGTCCTGCGAGCGAAGCTCCACCAGATCGCAGAGCTGACGACTGATCCAGAGCCCGTATCCCCGCTGGGATTCGGGCTCTGGTGGTATGTAGCCGGGTAAGGGGTCCTCCAGCCGGCCGCCGGAGTCGCTGATCTCGCAGACCACGCCCGTCTCGTTCGTCCACATCCTGACCAGCCCGTGCCCGGCGCCGTGCTCGACGCTGTTGGCGGCGATCTCCGACACGCTCAGGACGAGCGAGGTCGCCTGGTCGCCGCCCATCCCGGCGGCTTGGGCGTAGCCGGCGACCGTGTGCCTGAGCTCCTTGAGCGACTCGGCGGTGAACCGCGTCTCCCGCACCGGGCCGGTGGGCTCGGGCAGCGGCGCCCGGTCGCCGTTCAGCACCAGCCGGTCAGGGCTGACGAAGTGCGGGCTCGGCAGCAGGCCGTCCGGCCCGATCAGCAGGGGATGGGTCATCCACGCGGAGCGCAGCACGTTCTCGGGTGCCGTCCGCGTGTCGTAGAAGCACAGGGCGGTGGCGTGCGCGCCGGCCAGCGCGGTGTTGATCACCGATTCGTACCGGATCCACTCGCGGGTCTCGATCTCGCTCCGGCCGGCCCAGCGGGGCTCGCCCACCAGGAGCGTGCGCCGCCCCCGGGCGTAGTCGTGGCAGTCGGCCAGGGTGCGCTGGGGGTGGCCGTACCAGGAGGCGGGGTCGCGTTCGTCGACGCGGTCATGGTCCGCGCCGAGCGCCTCGGCGAGCAGGTCCCGCAGGGCCTGGCGGGCCACCACGAGCACCTGTGTGCCCTTGGCCAGCGCCTGCCGGATGTGGGGAAGGGCCAGATCCCGGAAACCCTCATCGGCGCCGTAGGGCACTGCCAGGTGCTCCAACGGCTCGCCGGAATCAGGGCGCACGGGCGAAACGTAACAAGCGCTAGCCGCCTACGCAACGGCTATCAGCGCGACCGCACCCAACGCGCATGC
Organism: Nonomuraea glycinis; assembly: GCF_035920485.1. GTDB lineage: Bacteria > Actinomycetota > Actinomycetes > Streptosporangiales > Streptosporangiaceae > Nonomuraea > Nonomuraea glycinis. The sequence goes on along the minus strand of NZ_CP109166.1, from coordinate 792,101 downwards.
GACTCCGGTCACTTGGATCGCGTGCAGCCGCTCCCCGAGCACCTGTCTGGCCAGCAGCAGCGTGCTCGCCGGATAGAGCGAGACCAGCACCACCACCAGGCTCAGCATGCCCTGCTCCTTGGCCAGCAGGTAGAGCACGTTGGCCACCATGTCGAGCACGCCCGCGGCCAGGATGACGGGCAGCGATCCGGTGCTCGGCCGCAGCGCGCGCCGCGTCGCCAGAGCGAGCGCGACCACCACCGAGATGGACGACAGTCGCGCGCCGACCAGCGGCCAGAGGCCCGCCCCGTCAGGGGCGAGGTCCAGCAGGATGAAGAACCCGCCGAACCCGGCGCCCGCCGCCAGCGCGGTGAGCAGCGAGCCCGTCGAGCCGCTCCCGGCCGCCGTGCGGTCCTGGCTGACCAGCAGCACCGAGCCGAGGGCCAGCACGACTCCGGCCAGCGCCAGCGGGGCCGGGCGCTCCCCCCGGGCCAGGCCGTACATCACGGGCAGGGCGGCGGAGGTGACCGCCGTGGTGGGCGCGACCACCGACATGACGCCGCTCGCCAGCGCCCGGTAGAACAGGACCAGGCCGGCGGCGCCGCACAGGCCCGCACCGAGCCCCCAGCCGAGCGCGCCGCCGCTGAACAGACCGGGCAGCGCCGGCAGCAGGACCAGGATGAGCGCCAGCCCGGCGAGCTGGGAGAGCGCGACGACGGCGAGCACCCGCGATCGCCGGGTGGCGAGCCCGCCGAAGAAGTCGGCCGTGCCGTACACCACCGCACAGGCGGTCGCCAGAATCACCGCGGTCACGGGTCCCTCGTTTCTCGCATAGTTCAGTTCATTGCACTCCCAGTACAGTACACAGAGTGCAACACAGTGCAAATCCTTTCCACTAGACTGCACTGGTGCAGGATCCGGAGACGATCACACAGGCCATCGCGACCAACGTCCGCGCCCAGCGCACCCACCGCGGCCTGACGCTCGACGCCCTGGCCGCCAGGTCCGGCGTGAGCAGGGGCATGCTGGTCCAGGTCGAGCAGGCCAGGACCAACCCGAGTGTGTCCACCCTCACCCGGATCGCCTCGGCGCTCGGCGTGACCGTGGCCCGGCTGGTCGAGGTGTCCGACGTGCCGATGGTCAGGGTCGTGGACAAGGCGGACGTGGTCACCTTCGAGCAGGGCGACGTGCGGGCCAGGCTGCTCGTCGGGGCGGACTCGCCGATGATCCTGGAGCTGTGGGACTGGCGGCTCGCGCCGGGCGAGCACCACGACGGCGATCCGCACCCCGCGGGCACCCGCGAGATGCTCACCGTGCTCGCCGGCGAGCTGACCCTCACCGTCCACGGCAAGAGCCATGCGATCGGCGTCGACGACGCGGTGCTCTTCACCGCCGACCGGGCGCACCGCTACGCCAACGAGGGGCGGGAAGAGCTCAGGTTCGTGATGGTCGTCGCCGAACCGCGCGCGCTCGCCGACCAATAACGTCATATGGCTTCCCGATCACCATCTGGAGTTTCATGATTACTTTATGTTCTTGACGGCTGCGGCTTGTCGGTGGGTACACCCTCAGGTGTGCGACGCATCGTCGGCAGGGGGTGGCGGCGGGTGAGTGAATCCCGCGCGGCGACGGAAAAGCTCCAGGCGGAGCTGCAGGCTCTGGGCGTGACCAACGCATACGAGCTCGGGGACGGCCCGACGCTGTCGGTGTGGATCGGACTGGTCGTGCGCTACAGGGACGGCTTCTACCGATGGCATGAGGGAGCGGTGAAACGCCGGCATGTCGGCACGGACCCGGCAGGATGTGCGACGAGAGTGGCGCGTCGCTACACAGAGTTGCAAGCGGATATCCCATCATGGTGGGACGACCTGGCCAAGGAGATGCGGGGGGATCGGGTCCAGGACTATCCGTGACCCCGCGTCGGGTGGGGGCGGCATGCGCGTGTGGGTGGTGGCGCCGGCGTTGCTGGCGCTGGCGGGATGCGCCACGGGAAGCTTCACGTACGTCGAGTCGGCGCCCCCGCGCCCGGTCCCGGAGCCTGAGACGCTGGCCAAGCGGCTCATGGCCATGCAGCCCGACTGGCCGAAGCCGCGCCGCCTCGACTGCGCGGAGACCGGCTGCGTGGCGCTCACCTTCGACGACGGCCCCGGCCGCCACACCGGCCGGCTGCTGAACATCCTGCGCGCCCGGGACGTCAAGGCCACCTTCTTCGTCGTGGGCGAGATGGTCGCCGCCGGCCGGGGCGCCCAGCGGGTGCGCCAGATGGTGGCGGACGGCCACGAGCTGGGCAACCACAGCTGGAGCCACCGGCAGCTCACCGCCCTGCCGAAGAGCCGGATCAGGCGTCAGCTGCGGCGCACCGACAGGCTGGTGCGATCGCTGACCGGGGTCCGGATGCGGCTCATGCGCCCGCCGTACGGGTCCACCGACCGCCGCGTCGCCGCGCTGACCCGCCACCGGGGGCAGGCGCAGATCCTGTGGAACGTCGACACCTTCGACTGGCGTGACCGGGTGCCCGCCGTCGTGGCCAGGAGGGGGGCGCGGGCCGAGCCGGGCTCCATCGTGCTCATGCACGACATCCACCGCACCACCGTCAAGGCCGTCCCCGGCCTGCTCGACCGGCTCACCCGCAAGGGCTACGCCTTCGCCACCGTGAGCGAGCTGTACGGCCGCCGCCCCAAACCCGGCAAGAAGTACGAGGACGACATACCGCCCCTCGCCGAAGACCGTCGGTGACGCGTGGCACCCTTACGGCATGGGTTTCACCGGCATCCCCGACGAGGCGTTCGTCTTCTACGAGGGTCTGGAGGCGGACAACTCCAAGACCTACTTCGCGCGGCACAAGCACCTCTACGAGGAGGCGGTGCGGGCGCCGATGGTGGCGCTGACCGAGGAGCTGGCCGCCGAGTTCGGGCAGGCCCAGCTCTTCAGGCCGTACCGTGACGTGCGCTTCGCCAAGGACAAGTCGCCCTACAAGACGCACCAGGGGGCCTTCGTCGAGCACCAGCCCGGCATCGGCCTCTACGTCGAGGTGAGCGCGGCGGGCCTCTTCACCGCGGGCGGCGTCTATTCGCAGGCCGCCGACCAGGTGGCCCGCTACCGGGCGGCCGTCGACGAGGACCTGTCCGGCAAACCGCTCGAAGAGATCGTCTCCTCGCTGCGCGCCGCCGGCTACGCGGTCTCCGGTGACCGGCTCAAGACCAGGCCGCGCGGCGTCCCCGTCGACCATCCCCGCCTCGACCTGCTGCGCCACCGCTCCCTGCACGCGGGCAGCCGCTTCGAGCCGGAGCCCTGGGTGCACACGCCGGAGGTCGCCGCGCGGGTGCGCGACACCTGGCGCGACTACGCCCCGCTGATCGAGTGGCTCTGCGCCCACGTCAGGGGGAGCGAGTTGCCCCGCCGCTGATCGTCCGCCGCCGACGGGAAAGGTCCCACGGCGTGCTCGTCCGCCGCCGACGAGAAAGGTCCCGCGCGCGACACACGGTCGCGAGCGGGACCTTCACCGGTGGTCGGTCAGGCGCGCTTGGCGCGGGCGGTGGCGCGACCGCGGACGGCGGCGTCGAGCACCACCTTGCGGATGCGCACCGCGTCCGGGGTGATCTCCACGCACTCGTCCTCGCGGATGAACTCCAGCGCCTGCTCCAGCGACAGGCTGCGCGGCGGGATCACCTTCTCGGTCTCCTCGCTGGTGGAGGAGCGCATGTTGGTGAGCTTCTTCTCCTTGGTGATGTTGACGTCCATGTCGTCGGAGCGCGAGTTCTCGCCGACGATCATGCCTTCGTACACCTCGGTGGTCGGCGCCACGAACAGCGTGCCGCGCTCCTGCAGGTTGAGCATGGCGAAGGGGGTGACGGGCCCGGACCGGTCGGCGACCAGGGAGCCGTTGTTGCGGGTGCGCAGCTCACCGAACCACGGCTCGTAGGCCTCGAAGACGTGGTGCACCAGGCCGGTGCCGCGGGTCTCGGTGAGGAACTCGGTGCGGAAGCCGATCAGCCCGCGCGCCGGCACCACGAACTCCATCCGGATCCAGCCGGTGCCGTGGTTGGTCATGTGCTCCATGCGCCCCTTGCGGACGGCCATGAGCTGGGTGATGGCGCCGAGATATTCCTCGGGGCAGTCGACGGTGAGGCGCTCCACGGGCTCGTGCACCTTGCCGTCCACGAGCTTGGTGACGACCTGGGGCTTGCCGACGGTCAGCTCGAAGCCTTCGCGGCGCATCTGCTCGACGAGGATGGCCAGCGCCAGCTCGCCCCGGCCCTGGACCTCCCAGGTGTCGGGACGCTCGGTGGGCAGGATGCGCAGCGAGACGTTGCCGACGAGCTCCTTCTCCAGGCGGTCCTTGACCATGCGGGCGGTGACCTTGGAGCCTTTGGCCTTGCCGACCAGCGGCGAGGTGTTGGTGCCGATGGTCATCGAGATGGCGGGCTCGTCGACGGTGATCAGCGGCAGCGGGCGCGGGTCGTCCGGGTCGGCCAGCGTCTCGCCGATCATGATGTCGGGGATGCCGGCGATGGCGATGATGTCGCCGGGCCTGGCCTCCTCGGCGGGCTTGCGCTCCAGCGCCTCGGTCATGAGCAGCTCAGTGATCTTGACCTTCTGGATCGAGCCGTCGGTGCGGCACCAGGCCACCTGCTGGCCCTTGCGCAGCACGCCCTGGTGGATCCGGCACAGCGCGATGCGGCCCAGGTAGGCGGAAGCGTCGAGGTTGGTGACGTGCGCCTGCAGCGGCGCGTTGGGGTCGTAGACCGGCGCCGGGATCGTCGACTTGATGATGTCGAACAGCGGCTCGAGGTTCTCCGCGTCCGGCATGCCGCCGTTGTCGGGGCGCGCCAGGGACGCGCGGCCGGCCTTCGCCGAGGCGTAGATGATCGGGAAGTCGATCTGCTCCTCGGTGGCGTCGAGGTCGATGAAGAGCTCGTAGACCTCGTCCACGACCTCCGCGATGCGCGCGTCGGGCCGGTCCACCTTGTTGATGCACAGGATGACCGGCATCTTGGCGGACAGCGCCTTGCGCAGCACGAACCGGGTCTGCGGCAGCGGGCCCTCGGAAGCGTCCACCAGCAGCACCACACCGTCGACCATGGACAGGCCGCGCTCGACCTCGCCACCGAAGTCGGCGTGGCCCGGCGTGTCGATGATGTTGATGGTCATGCCGCTGTGCTGGACGGCGGTGTTCTTCGCGAGAATGGTGATGCCTTTCTCGCGCTCAAGGTCATTGGAGTCCATGACGCGGTCGTCAACGTCCTGGTTCGCGCGGAATGCCCCGGACTGCCAGAGCATGGCGTCGACGAGCGTGGTCTTGCCATGGTCGACGTGCGCGATGATCGCGATATTCCGCAGGTCGTCGCGGCTGTTCAAAGGCATGAGTGGTCTCGCTCTGTGTTCGTGGAGGCGACCGCGCGAAGTCGCGGCGGAGTTAAGTCTAGTTGATCCCGTCTGATGGACGGAGCGAGACCGGCCCTGCACATTCATTCAGAGAGCTCTCCTACATACCCTGATGCACATTTGTGCGCATGGCAGGAAGGGCCGCAATCCCTAGATTGACCGGCATGACGTGGACAGAGCTGGTCATGGGCTCGACAGCGACGCAGGGGGATCAGCCGGCCGTGAGCGATGTCAGGACCGGCGCGATGCTGTCCCACGCCGCCTTCGCCCGGCGGGTCACGCACGCCGCGGCGGGGCTGCGCCGTTACGGCCTGCGCTACGGCGACCGCGTCCTGGTGAACCTGCCGCTCGGCGCGGCGTTGCCCGTCGCGGTCCACGCGGTGGCCTGGGCGGGCGGGGTCGCGGTGCTGGGCGGCTCCGGCGAGGCCCGGATGATGATCACCCATCGGGGCTGCGACGCCGCGGCGGCGGACGTACGGCACGTCTTCGCGGTGGAGGCGGCGGCGGGCGCGCTTCCGTTCAGCGAGTTGCTGGGCGACGGCACGGTGGAGTTCGGGCCGCTGGCGGGGCCCGCGCTGACGCTCGACGGCCATCGGATCTTCGACCACGACGAGCTGGCCGGCGATCTGCGCAAACTGGTCACCCGGCTGGTGGTCGGCAAGGACGACGTGGTGCTGGCCGCGGTCGGCGACGTGTTCAAGGGACTGCGGCTGCTGGACGCGGCGCTGATGTCCGGCGCGCACGTCGTGATCGCGCACGAGCCGACCGTGGTCGGCTGCCGGGTGCTCGCCCACGAGCACGGGGCCACCCTCGCGGTCGCCCCCTACGAGCTGGCCAGGCGCCTGGTGGGGACCCCGGCGCTGCGCGTGGTGGACGAAAGGGCCGTGGTCAGCTCGCTCGTCGGGTGAAAAGTGCGACACTGTAGGAAAGTGTGATCCTTCCGCGACGCAGGGTGACCACATGCCTGATCTCCCCCGGCACAACCTGCCCGTCGAGCCCAACCGGTTCGTCGGCCGGGAGCGCGACATCGACGAGCTGTGCCGGCTGCTCGGCCGGGCGCGGGTGGTGACCCTGTGCGGCGTCGGCGGCATCGGCAAGACCCGGCTGGCCTTACAGGTGGCCGCCAAGGGCGGCCCGCGCTGTCCCGAGGGCGTCTGGCTGGTCGAGCTGGCCAGGATCACCCGTCCCGAGCTGGTGATCGAGGAGATCGCCAGGGTGCTCGGGGTGCGCCAGGAGGGCGGCCGGCCGCTGCTGGACACGCTGGTGGCCCGGCTGCGCGGCGGTGGCCCCTGCCTGCTGCTGCTGGACAACTGCGAGCACCTGGTCGACGAGTGCGCCGACGTGGCCGCCGCGCTCGTCGCGTCCTGCCGGCAGCTCGCCATCCTGGCCACCAGCAGGGAGCCGCTGCGCATCGCGAGCGAGCTCGTCTGGCGGGTCCCGCCGCTCGACCTGCCCGAGGGCGGCGGGTCCGACGCGGAGTCCGTACGACTCTTCCTGGAGAGGGCGACCGCGGCGGGCACCAGACTGGGCCAGGAGAGCCTGCCTGACGTCGTACGGCTGTGCAGGGCGCTGGACGGGCTTCCCCTGGCGCTGGAGCTGGCCGCGGCCCGTACGAGCCTGCTCAGCCCCGCGCAGATCGCCGACCGGATCGACGACCGCTTCTCGCTGCTCACCACCGGCGAGCGCACCGCCCCGGCCCGGCAGCGCACCCTGCTCGCCGCCGTCCAGTGGAGCCACGACCTGCTGTCGGCCAAGGAGCAGGTGCTGCTGCGCCGGCTGTCGGTGTTCGCCGGGCCGTTCGACCTGGGGCTGACCGAGCGGGTGTGCGCCGTGCCGCCCATCGCCGAGTCGGAGATCGTCGACCTGCTGGGCGGCCTGATCCACAAGTCGCTGGTGCTCTACGACGAGGGCCGGGGCCACTACTGGCTGCTGGAGACCATCAGGCGGTTCGCGGCCGAGCGGCTCGTGGAGGCGGCCGAGCGGGAGGCCGTGCGCGAGCGCCACCTGAGCGTCCTGTGCGAGCTGCAGGAGCGCCACTTCGCCGTCGAGGTGGCCGAGGCCGGGCTGCCGTGGCCGCACAGGCTGGGGGCGCTGATCAGGAGCAGGAGCCTGCTCGACGACCTGCGGGCCGCGCTGGACTGGGCGGTCGAGTCCGGCAACGTGCCGCTGGGCCTGCGGCTGTGCTTCAACAGCACAGGCCTGCTGCCGGTGAGCGGCAACCCGATGGAGATCGTGGGCTGCCTGGAGCGCCTGCTCAGCCGGGACCTGACGCGGGTGTCGGAGGAGCAGCTCGCCCAGGCCAGGGGCTGCCTCGCCTACGGGCTGGAGGCCAGGGACGAGCTGAGCCGATCGCTCGACCACGCCTTCCAGAGCCTGGTGGGCCTGCGGGACCCGTTCCAGCGCTGCGTCATGCACAGTCTGCTCACCATGGTGCTGCTGCGCACCGGCCGCGCCGACGAGGCGCTCGGGCACGCCGAGCAGGGCCTGGCGCTGGCCACGGCCACCGGCGACGCGTGGAACCAGGCGGCCGGGCTGGCCGGGCTGTCGGCGGTGGCGCTGACCCGCGGCAGGCTGCGCGAGGCGCAGCGGCACGGTGAGCAGGCGCTGGCGCGAGCGCGCGAGCACGGCCACCGATGGATGATGGCCAGGGGCGCGACCCAGCTCGGCGCCGTGGCCGAGGCCCGCGGCGACCTGGTGACGGCATGGGACCACTACGAGACGGCCATCGCCTGGCTGCGGGAGCTGGCCGGGGGCGTGGAGCTGTGCGGCACGGTGGAGCTGGCGCGCTCCCTGGCCAGGGGCGGCCGGGTCGCGGCGATGCTGGGGGAGTTCGCGGCGGCCAGGGAGCGGCTGGCCGCGAGTCTCGAGCTGAGCAGGCGGACCGGGCAGCGGCAGGGCGTGGCCCGGTGCCTGGTGGGGCTGTCGGTGCTGGCCGAGGCCGAGGGCGACCTGGACGGCGCGGTACTGGCCGCCGCCGCCGCGGCCGTGCTGCGCGAGTCGATCGGCCAGCGGTGCGCCACCGGGCGGATCGAGGAGCTGCTCGGCCGGGCCCGCGCCAAGCTCGGCGAGGGCCGTACCACCTCGCTCTGGTCGCGGGGGCGGTCGATGTGTCCCGACGAGGCCGCCCGGCTTGTCCTGGAGGGCGTGCGGCCGGCGGCCCCGGCCGGCGCGGCCGTCACCGAGCCGGTCAGGCGCTCGCTGCTGACCGCCCGCGAGCACGAAGTCGCCGCCCTGCTCACCCGAGGGCTGTCCAACCGGGCCATCGCCGGCGAGCTGGTGATCAGCCCGGCGACGGTGGCCCGGCACATCGCCAACATCATGGAGAAGCTCGGCTACACCTCACGGGCGCAGATCGCCGTGTGGGCCGCGGAGCATCCGGCGCCTTCTGCATAGGGATCTGCATAATCCGCCCGATGTACGTACCAGGTGGTCCTGCCTAGCGTGGGCGCATGGATGAGCGCATCGTCATGGTCGACTCGGGCACCGGCCTGGCCCTCACCGAGCGGCAGCTGGACGAGCGATCCGCCGCCGCGAGCATCCTGTTACGGCGCCGTGGGGTGCGTCCCGGCGACACGGTGCTCATCTGCCTGTCGGTCGGCCCCGCGCTGCTGGTGGTGACCGACGCGGTGATCGCCGTGGGCGGCATCGCCTGCCCGGTCCCCGCCGAGCTGGACGAGGCCCGGCTGCGGGAGCGGATCCGGGACAGCAGCGCCCGCGTCATGATCACCGATCTGCGCGCGGCCGTGCGGGCGGCCGAGGAGTCCCGGGTCCGGATGGTGCTGGGCGCCGCCGACCTCGGCCGTCATGGTGACGCGCTTCGGCAAAGCGGTCACGGCGAGCCTCGGACCAGTGGAAACTGGCCGTGTGTCTGATCCTTCCGCGACCGGCCGGGGTGGCGCGGGCGTGCCGGACGCGCCCGGACCTCTCGTCGCGCGCGATCGCGACGTGGCCGGACGTTTCGTCGGGCGTGAGCGCGATGTGGCCGAACTGTGCGCGCTGCTCCGTGACGAGCGGGTGATCACGCTCGTCGGGCCGGGCGGCATCGGCAAGACCCGGCTGGCCGGGCGGATCGCTTACTTGGAACGTGCCAAAGTGGTGGAGCTCGGGTGTATCGCCGACGGGCGGTCGGTCGTCAAGGCGCTGGACGTGCACCCGGCCTCCTCCGGGCTGCTCGTGCTCGACGGCTGTGACCTGCCGCGGGGGGACTGCGCGGGGCTGGTCGCCGCGCTGGCCGCGCGCTGCCCCGGCCTGCGGTTCCTGCTCACCGGCAGGCGGGCGGCAGGGGTTCCCGGCGAGTTGGTCCGGCGGGTGCCGCCGCTGGCGCTCCCCGGCGACGGGCGGACGGACGCCGGGTCCGTGGAGCTCTTCGTGGAGCGGGCGGCCGCCGCCGGGGCTCGCGGGGTGGCCGATCGCGACGTCGAGCGGGTGTGCCGGCTGCTCGAAGGGGTGCCCCTCGCGCTCGAACTGGCCGCCGCGCACGCCCGGTCCATCGCCCCGGCGCGGATGCTCCAGCGGATCGGCGGGCGGCACGGACTGCTGCGGGTGGTGGATCCCGCCGTGCCGGGCCGCGCGCGTACCGTATGGGCGGTTCTGGAGTGGAGCCACGAGTTGCTCAGCCCCAAGGAGCGGGTGCTGCTGCGCAGACTGCCGGTCTTCGCGGGCGCCTTCGACCCGGAGCTCGCCGCGCGGGTCTGCGCCGACGGCGGGCTGCTGCGTGGCGCGGAGCTGCCCGGCCTGCTCGGCGGCCTGGCGGACAAGGCGCTGGTGGTGCGCCAGGCCGGCGGACGGCTCCGCCTGCACGGCGTCGTCAAGGAGTATGCCGCCGAGCGGTCGCGGGAGGCGGCCGAGGAGGCGTGGCTGCGCGACAGGCACCTGCGGCGTCGGGAATAGGCTCGGAGCATGCCTTTCGCACCACACTTCCCCGTCCTGCTCAGGACCGAGGACGGGGTACGCATCGACGCCGCGCACACCGATCCCACCGGCCCCAGCGGGCGGGACGTCGGGATCGTGGTGGCGCACGGCTTCACGGGATCGTGGCGGGAGCGCACGGCGCGCCGCATCGCGCACGTGCTGAGCCGTTACGGCGGGGTGGTCGCGTTCGACTTCCGTGGCCACGGCCGGTCGGGGGGCGAGAGCACGGTGGGGGATCGGGAGATCCTCGACGTGGACGCCGCCGTCCGGCATGCCCGGGTGATCGGTTATCGCAAGATCGCCGTGGTGGGGTTCTCCATGGGCGCCTCGGTGGCGGTGCGGCACGGCGGGCTGTGCGAGGGGGCTGACGCGGTGGTGGCGGTGAGCGGGCCCGCCCGCTGGTACTACCGGGGCACCAAGCCGATGCGCCAGGTGCACTGGGCGATCGAGCGGCCCGTCGGGCGCTGGGCGGCCAGGGTGGCCAAGCGGACCAGGATCGCCGCCGGGGCGTGGGAGCCGATCCCGATGCCGCCGCACGAGGCGGTGGCGCTCATCTCACCCGCGCCGGTGCTGATCGTGCACGGCGACGCCGACGCCTTCTTCCCGCTCGATCATCCGCACCAGCTGTACGACGGCGCACGGGAGCCGAAGGAGCTCTGGATCGAGCCGGGGTACGGCCACGCGGAGGCGGCGGCGACCCCCGAACTCATCCATCGCATCGGAAAATGGATCTCTTCGAACTTTTCCTGAGTAAGAGACGTCTACCTATGGCGGATGGATAGAAACCGCCGGGAGAAAGTCTTAGGGGTACGAAACCGCCGAGGCGGTTGACGTAGGACATACTTCTCGTAGTCGGGCGGTTGCCCAGCGTTGCGGGGGCTCGCTGGGCGCCATCCGGGTGGATGGGGCCCCGGCATGTGCCGGGGCCCCATCGTTCAGCCGAGCCTGGCGATCGACTTGTACTCCAGATAGCCGCCGAGCCCCTCCGGGCCGAGCTCGCGGCCGATGCCGCTGGCCTTGTAGCCGCCGAAGGGCGTGTTGCTCTCCAGCATGTAGCAGTTGACCCCGTAGGTGCCGGTGCGGACCTGGCGGGCCACGTCCATGCCGTGCTCGGTGTCGGCCGTCCAGACGGTGCCGGCCAGGCCGTAGTCGCTGTCGTTGGCGATGCGGACGGCGTCGGCCTCGTCCTCGTACGGGATGACCGCCAGCACCGGGCCGAAGATCTCCTCGCGGGCGATGCGCATGTCGTTGGAGACCCCGGCGAAGACGGTGGGCGCGACGTACCAGCCGCGGTCGCGGGGCCGGTCGAGCCCGCCGACGACGACCTTGGCGCCCTCGTCCATGCCGATCTTGATGTAGCCCTCGACGCGTTCCTGCTGGCGCTTGGCGACCAGCGGGCCGATGCCGGTGGCCGGGTCGGCGGGGTCGCCGACGGGCTGCGAGGTGACCATGGCGGCGACGGCCTCCACGACCTCCTCGTAGCGGTTGCGCGAGGCCAGGATGCGGGTCTGCGCGACGCACGCCTGGCCGTTGTTCATCAGCGCGGCGATGGCCAGCATGCCCATGCTGGCCTGCAGGTCGGCGTCGTCCAGGAAGATCGCCGCGGACTTGCCGCCCAGCTCCAGGCTGACCCGCTTGAGCTGCTCGCCGCAGATCGCGCCGATGCGCCGCCCCGCCGCGGTCGAGCCGGTGAACGCCACCTTGTCCACGCCCCTGTGGGAGACGAGGTGCTCGCCCACTTCGCGGCCCGCCACGACGATGTTGAGCACGCCGGGCGGGATGCCGGCCTCCTGCGCCATCTCGGCCAGCAGATAGGCGTCGAGCGGCGTCTCCGGCGCGGGTTTGAGCACGATCGCGCAGCCGGCCAGCAGCGCGGGCGCGACCTTGGTCATCGTGACGAACTGCGGGACGTTCCACGGCACCACGGCCGCCACCACGCCCACCGGCTCCCTGCGCACGGTCACCGGCCCGAACAGGCCGGGCCGCTGCTCCTCCTGCTCGAAGCCGGCGCCGAGTTCGGCGTAGTACTGCAGCATGCTGAGCGGCTGCGGCGCCTGCGCCAGGGTGGAGAAGGTGATGGGCGAGCCCATCTCCTCGGTGATGAGCGCGGCCATCTCGGCCTGCCTGGCGGCGTAGATCTCGGCCAGCCGGCCGATGGCCGCGGCGCGTTCGGCGAAGGTCAGGCGGGGCCACGGGCCGTGGTCGAACGCCTCGCGGGCAGCGGCGACCGCCCGGTCCATGTCCTCGGTCGTGCCTTCGGGCACCCGGCCCACGACCTCTTCGGTGTGCGGGGAGATGACGTCGATCGTCCCGGTGCCCGCCGGGGCCACCCATTCGCCCCCGATGAAGAGTGTGTCGTGCTGGCGCATGTCATGGCCTCCCGCAACCTTGGTCGTCCGAGCCTCACCTGTGACCGAACCATGTTCTGGTCACGTACGCAAGAGGGGGCACGGCACCGTGTGCCGTGCCCCCTGGTGATCAGCGGAGATCAGCGAGGATCAGCGGGGATCGCCCAGAAGATGGCGCATCGACCGCTTGACGAGATCGGTGCGCGCCTCCTGGCTGGTCACGCTCTCCGCGCCGAAGCCCAGGTAGACCGTGTCCTTGGTGACGATGCCGCCGCCTTCCTCGAAGATCTGGTCCGTGCGGGCCCAGTTGTTGATCGACGGCGAGGTGCCCTCGGGAGCGTCCGCCACGGCCCAGCCGCCCAGGTCGGACTCGAACGAGGTCTGCTCGGCCGCCGCGCCGTCCAGCGTGAGCGCGAAGTCGTCGAGGAAGACCCCCGCGCCCTGGGTGCCCCAGTCACTGATGTAGGAGATGGACAGCTCGACCTGCTTGCCCGCGTACGGGGTCAGGTCGATCTTCCACTGCTGCCAGCCCGCGGAGTTGCCCGAGGCCGCGTGCCACGCGCCGGAACTGCCGGTCGGCTCGCAGTTCGGCCCCTGGTAGCGCTGGGTGAACGGGTGGATCGTGCGCCACTCGGCCGCGCAGCTGTCACCGGTGGCCTGCGTGGTGTGGCCGTTGGCGTCGGGCAGCGTCGTCCAGTCGTCGCCGCCCGCCGTGCGCGCCTCCACGACCAGGTGGTCCCAGCCGGCCTCGGTGTCGTAGGAGGTCCAGAACGACAGGTCGCCGGAGCTCTTGCCGGTCAGGTCGACGGTCTTGCTCAGCCGCTTCCAGGAGACGTCGGCGATGCCGCTGTAGACGTCCCACGAGCCGCTGTGCGGATCGAACGGGCCGCCGGGCCGGGCCCACTTGATCGGCGCGGAGCTGGCGAACAGCGGGAACCGGTCGGCCGGCAGGATCGCCGAGGTGGCCACGAACGAGTTGGTGTGCACGTCGGGCTCCAGCGTGGCGGAGAAGCCGTCGAAGGCGCCGGCCACGCCGTTCAGCGCGTACGGCTGCTCCGTCGCCGGGTCACTGCCCGCGTTGTCGAAGTAGACGTACGCACCCAGCCAGTACTGCTGGAAGTCGTTGAACACCGGGATGCACGGCGGGTCGTTCGGCTCCGCGCACTCCGGCTGTCCCGGCTGGTCGGGCTGGTAGAAGTAGGCGCCGTTGGCGTTGGCCGCGTACGACGGATACTTGCCCGAGTGCATGACCTTGCCGCCCTCGTTCAGGTAGTCGCGGACGGCCAGTTCGGTGTCCACGCCCACCTTGGAGGTGGTGCCGGGCACCTGTCCCACGCTCCGGGGGATGACGTCGTCGCCGGTCTCCCAGATCACCGCCTTGTAGTGGCTGAGCACGCCCAGCGGATGCGGGGCCTTACGCCCTTGCTTGTCGACGTCGTACACGTCGGAGGTGTACCGGGCCTGGGTGAGCGCCGCCACGTACTCGTCGGCGTACTTGGCCTCGGTCACGCCCTGCGCCGGGCTGATGCCCGTCACGTCCTCGGCGGCCAGCACGAGCACCTTGCCGCCGATGTCGGTCGCCACCTTGTACGTGAACTCCGCGCTCTTCTTGCCGAGCGCGGTGAACCAGACCTTGACCGTGTCGCCCGGCTTGGTGCCGGTGATCTTGCCGCGCATCCAGTGGTAGTAGCGGTCGTAGCCGTCGCCGTAGCGCTCGCCGCCCTGCCACTCCTTGGTGGTCGCGGTCTTCTTACGGCCGTTGCCGATCTGGTAGTTGAGCAGCACGGGGCCGAGCTTGCGCTTGGCGTTGACCTGGACGACCTGGTCCTTGCCGTGGCTGAGCTCGAAGGGGTCGATGACGAAGTCGGGGGTCTTGTTGCCCAGGTGGCTGACCGGCTCCACCGGGTTGACCGCGGACTTGGCGATGTCCAGCGCGAACGGCAGGTTCCTCTCGAACTCCGCCTGCACCAGCGCCTCGTCGTCGGGGAAGACGAAGCCGCAGCCTTCGCAGCCCTCGTTCAGCTCCGGCGTCCAGGACAGGGTGCCGTACTTGCGGTGCGCGTGGTCGTTGGTGTCACCGTTGGTGGTGTAGAGCTCGGCGCCGAGGTCGGGGTCGAACCCGGGGACGGCGGGCCGGGCGTCGGTGCCGGTCAGCGCCTCGTAGATCGGGTTGTCCGCCGTCTCGGTGGCGATCTGGTAGCCGGCCGGGTAGAGCAGCAGCGGGCCGAAGGAGTGGTAGTTGAGCTGCGTCTCGAAGTTGACGCGCCGCAGCAGCCCGTCCATCGCCTTCGTCTCCGGCTCGCTGGCCGGGCCGGTGCCGCGATAGGTCTCGCTGCTCGGGATGGAGGAGGAGCCCTCCTCGTCGTAGTGGAAGTTCGACGGGAAGTTGCGGTTGGGGTCGACGCCGTCGCCGGTGGTGATCCGGCCGTCGCCGTTCACGTCACGCAGGTTCTTGCGCCACAGGCGGTTGCCCTCGGTGAAGGTGAAGTCGTAGCCGTCGGGGTTGGCGACGGGCACGAACCACAACTCGGTCTTGTTGAGCAGGTCCCTGAGCGCGTGCTTGTTGGCGACCACGTGCTTGAGCAGCCGCATGTCCACCTCGGTGGCGATCCACTCGCGGGCGTGCTGGGTGGCCGAGTAGAGGGCCGCGGGCTTGAGACCGTCGGGCAGCACCCTGGCCTGCTTGGACACCTTGACGGCGAGGATGTCCTGGCCCCTCAGCGTCTTGCCGAGTGAGGTGAGCTTGACGATGTCCTTGTTGGCGTTGGCGATGGCCTTGAGCTGGTCGGCGATGCCGCCGCGCTCGGAGTAGGACTTGTAGACGGTGTAGCCGTTCGCGGCCTGCGCCCTGGCCGCCTCCAGCTGGGTCTGACCCTGGGGGTTGCGGACGGGCTCGGGCTTGAGGCCGAGCTTCCGCAGTCCGGCGAGGTCCTCCTGGGCGGCGGTCAGCTCGACGTGCTCCTTGCCGTCCTTGATCTCCTGCTGGACGACGTCGAAGCCCTGTTCCCGGAGGGACTGGCCGGTGCCGAGCGGGCTGTCGAGCTCGTAGAGCTCGATCCGGTCGCTGGGTGGTAGAGGGTCCACGGCGGCCTGGGCCTGCAGGCCCACCAGGGACGTGCCTAAGCCGAGGACGGCCACGGTGAAGAGCTTCAATGATCGAGACACGGGTCTGCCCCTTCGCAGAGACGAGTTCGATCGCCATCTCAGACCGATGTGCCGATCTTGGCAAGGCCCAAACTTATTGGGAGCTTAGATCGGACAAGTCTTGACATCCTTCGTCAAAGGGGCATCAGTTCGCCCGTTCAGATGACAGCCCTCAAGATCATCTTCTATAGTTTCGATCCGGCTACTAGGGGAGGGCGGTCGTGAGAGCAGGGCGCATGGCCGTGAGTGCCGTCGTCCTCGCCGGGCTGTTCGCGATCCCCGCCCCGCAGGCGGCCTCGGCGGACCCGAGCCCCACCTCGCTGCGCAAGCTGACCAAGCAGGCCGCCGCGCTCAACAACCGCTACCGCGGCCAGATCCAGAGCCTGGAAGAGGTCCGGATCCAGGCGAAGCGGGCGGTGACCACCTCCGGCTCGCTGACCAGCCGGCTGGCCGCGGCCAGAGGCGAGGTGGCCGAGCTGGCGACGACCACCTACATGCTCGGCCCCATGGACCCCACCCAGCTCCTGAGCCTCGGCCTCGACCCGCACAAGGCGCTCGGCAACGCCGCCAACATGAACTACATGGCCATCGACAGGGCCGCCCGGGTCGCCGAGGTCGAGCGGCTCATCCGGGACTCCAAGAAGGCCAAGCTGGCCGCCAACGACAAGATCAAGAAGCTGCAGAAGGAGATCCGCACGCTGCAGGGCAGACGCCGCGAGATGGACAGGCTGCTCGCCAAGTACGGCTTCCAGCAGCCCGGCGGCGCGGGCGGCCTCACCCAGCGGCTGATCTCGGTACGGGCCGACGTCATGCAGAACTTCCCGATGCCCTACGGGGTCGGCTGCCTGCGTCCCGGCGACCCGGGGGAGCACGGCAAGGGGCGGGCCTGCGACTTCATGATCTCCCGGGGCATGGCCACCGGCGGCGAGGCCGACCGCGGCGACGCGCTCGCGGACTACCTGATCAAGAACGGCTCGCGGCTCGGGGTGATGTACATCATCTGGAAGCAGCGCTACTACGACATCCGCTCGGGCGGCGGCTGGGACCCCATGTCCGACCGTGGCGGCGTCACGGCCAACCACTACGACCACGTGCACGTGTCGGTGTTCTAACAGGCGGCCAGAAACTCCTTCAGCCACGTGTAGGAGGCCTTGGGGGTACGGCGCAGCGTCTCGAAGTCCACGTGGACCAGGCCGAACCGCTGGTGATAGCCCTCCGCCCACTCGAAGTTGTCCAGCAGTGACCAGACGAAGTAGCCGCGCACGTCCACGCCCTCATCCTGGGCACGTCGTACGGCCTGGATGTGCTCGTCCAGGAAGGCGATCCTGGCCTGGTCGTCGATGGCGCCGTCCGGGCCGGGGACGTCGGGCTGGGAGCAGCCGTTCTCGGTGATGTAGATCGGCGGCAGGGCCGGGCCGTACCGGGCGCGCAGGCCCACCAGGAGCTCGCGCAGGCCGTCGGGGACCACGGGCCAGCCGAAGGCGGTGGTGGGGACGCCGGTGATGCCGGCGTCGGCGAAGGGCAGGCCCGCTTCGGTGGGGGCGGCGATCCGGGTGGGGTTGTAGTAGTTGACGCCGAGGCCGTCCAGGGGCGCCGCGATGATGGCGAGGTCGCCGTCGCGGACGCAGTCCATGGGTCCGTACGCCGACAAATCCGGATATGTCGCCAGAAGGAGGGGTTCGAGGAAGAGGCGGTTGTGCAGGATGTCGTACGCCTCGGCGGCGGCCACGTCCTGCGCCGAGTCCGACGCCGGCCGTACCGGGGTGCAGTTGTTGGTGATCAGCACCTGCTCGGCGCCGGCCGCCCGCAGCGCGTCCACGGCCAGGCCGTGGCCGAGGAGCTGGTGGTGGGCGACGGGCAGGGCGTCCACCATCAGGGCCTGACCGGGGGCGTGCATGCCCAGCGCGTGCCCGAAGGCCATGTGCACGAACGGCTCGTTGAGCGTGATCCACATCGCCACCCGGTCCGCCAGTCGCTCGGCCACCAGAGCCGCGTAGTCGGCGAAGCGGTGGGCGGTGTCGCGGCTCAGCCAGCCGCCGCGATCCTGCTCCGCCTGCGGCAGGTCCCAGTGGAACAGCGTGGGCACCGGCGTGATCCCGGCCGCGAGCAGCCCGTCGACCAGTCGCTCGTAGAAGTCCAGCCCTTTCGGGTTGGCCACCCCGTCGGGCTGCACCCGGGACCAGGACAGGGAGAAGCGGTAGGCGTTGACGCCCAGCTCCGCCATCAGGGCCACGTCCTCGGCCCACCGGTGATAGTGGTCGCAGGCCACGTCCCCGGTGTGCCCGTCCCTGGTACGGCCGGGCTCGTGGGAGAAGGTGTCCCAGATGGACGGGGCCCTGCCGTCCTCGCTCGCGGCGCCTTCGATCTGGTAGGCGGCGGTGGCCGTACCCCACAGGAACATCGCAGGCTCCTCAAGCTAGGCGAGTATGGCTCATGTTAACCGGCGCACGGCTACCTGCCAGTAATGCGCCAGGATGGGGGCATGACGAGTACCTTGCGCCGCCGCCCCGCCCAGCGTCGCAGCGTGGAGCGGGTGGAGCGGATGCTCGACGAGTGCGCGCTCCTCCTCGACGAGATCGGCTACGAATCGCTGACCACCAAGGAGGTCGCTCGCCGGGCCGAGGTGCCGATCGGGACCTTCTACCAGTTCTTTCCCGACAAACAGGGCCTGGTGCGTGCGCTCGCGCTGCGCAATCTGGAGGCGTTCCTCGGCCGGGTGTCCGAGCTCATCGCCGCCGCCGAGCTGAGCCACTGGACCGACCTGGTGGAGCTGGCCATCGACGAGTTCGTGTCGATGAAGCGGAGCACCCCGGGGTTCGGGGTGGTGGACTTCGGCGAGGTGCTGCGCGCGCCGGGCGGCCCGGCCATCGAGGGCACCAACCGCATGCTGGACGCGGCGCTGGAGAACAACGCCGTCGTCGCCGACCGCCTGCGCGGGCTCGGCACCGACCTGCTCGGCGTCCCCCTGGACCGCGGCCTCGACCGGGCGATCCTGGTGGCGGTCGAGGCCACGGACGCGGTGCTCAAGCTCGCCTTCCGGGTGGACCATGACGGCGACCCCGAGCTGATCGCCGAGTGCAAGCAACTCGTCCGCCGCTACCTGGCCGACCACCTGCCGTCCTGATCGGCACCCTGTTCAGCACGCTTGATCAGCCCTTGGATCAGCATCCAGATCAGCCGCCTGTTCGGCGCGCTTGATCAGCTCGGCGCGTCGAGTCGCGTCTTCAGCTCCTCGTCCAGCTTCAGCTCCGACCCGCCGATGGCCTCCTCCAGCTGGGCCAGGGAGCTCACGCCGACGATCGGCACGTGACCGTCCGCCAGCAGCCAGGCCAGGACCACCTGGTTCGGCGTCGCGCCCAGCTCCCGCGCCACCTCGTGCAGGACGGCGAGCCGCCGCGTGGTGCCCGGGTGGTCGTACATCTCCGCGATCGGGCGGTCCTCGCGGGTGTACGCGCCGAACATCAGCGTGTTGTACGCCCACAGCGTCACGTCGTGCTCGCGTACGTACTCCAGGTGGTCGTCGGTGGTGAGCGTGTGGCCTCCCTCCGCCGGCCTGGTGTACGGGCGCGGGCGCAGGTAGGTGTGGCGTAGCTGTAGGTGGGTGTAGGGGAGCCAGCCGTGCGCGGCCGAGACGTTCCTGGCCCGCTCCAGGCGCCAGGCGGGCAGGTTGCTGGCGCCCGCGCGGCGGATCCTGCCTTTCTGGGCCAGCTCGTCGAGCTTCGCCAGGGTCTCCTCCAGGGGGACCGAGCGGTCCTCGATGTGCGCCCAGTAGAGGTCGACGTGGTCGGTGCCCAGTCTGCGGAGGCTGCCCTCGATGGCCTGGTCGATGGCGGCGGCCGACAGGCCCTCGGTCCTGTCCAGCGTCCTGTCGCCGGGGGCGATCGGCCGGGCGCCGACCTTGGTGCTCAGGAAGACCTGGTCGCGGTTGCCACGGGCGGCCAGCCAGGCGCCGATGGCCGCCTCGCTCTCGTCGCCCGTGCAGCCCTCGACCCAGAACGGGTAGTTGTCGGCCGTGTCCAGCATGGTGCCGCCGGCTTCGACGAACCGGTCGAGAATGGCGAAGGTGTCCCGCTCGTTGACGGCGGTGCCGAAGGGGATGGTGCCAAGTGCGATCTGCATGGCCATGACTGTGGAAGCTGGAGTGCGGTCCATGTCAAGCGCCGATTTTATTTCCGGATTTACAGTGATATTTCGGTTATTTCGGGCGTGGCTTGACCTGGAGTGCACTCCAGGTGGGATGCTCGACCATCGTGAGCGTCTACACACCTGCCGAAGTGGTCGAAGAGACCGGCTTCACTCTGGACACGTTGCGCTACTACGAGAAGATCGGCCTGCTGGAGCGGGTCGAGCGCAACTCCGCCGGGCAGCGCCGGTTCACCCAGGAGGACATCGGCTGGCTCGGCACCATCCGGTGTCTGCGCGACACCGGCATGCCGATCGCCGAGATGCTGCGCTTCGCCGAGCTGGTCCGCGCCGGCGACCACACCATCGCCGACCGCATCAAGCTCCTGGAGGAGCACGATCGTCGCGTCGAGGGACAGATCGACAACCTGATCGAGCGCAAGCGCTACGTCAGCAACAAGATCTCCTATTACCGGAGCGTTCTGTAACGTCGCGTTGGCGGGCCGGTTGCTAGAACCGTGATGCATGGCCGGGCCCAGGGCGAGACGGATCAACATCCCACTGCGCCGCGTAGCGAGGATGTGCGCGGGGATGCTGTTCGCGCTGCTGGCGCACCTCACCCTGGTCCAGGCGTTCGAATCGAGAGACCTCAACGCGGACCCGCGTAACGAGCGCACCCGCATCGCCCGGTTCGGCCAGCCACGCGGCGACATCGTCACCTATGACGGCACCGCCGTCGCCGTCAGCCGCGAGACCGGCGGCGGACCGTACCGCTATCAGCGCTTCTATCCGCACGGCGAGATGTACGCCCCCATCACCGGGCACGTGTCCCCGCGCGGCGCCGGCGGCATCGAGCGGGCCCGGGAGGCGGTGCTGTCGGGCGACGACGCCAGGGTGAAGGTGCAGTCGCTGGTCAGGGAGGGCACCGCGCAGGGCGCCGACGTCTGGCTCACCATCAGGAAACGCGTCCAGTGGGCGGCCTACCGCAGCCTCAAGGCCTCCGGCCGCCCGGGCGCCGCCGTCGCCGTCAACCCGGCGACCGGCGCCATCCTGGCCCTGGCCACCTACCCGTCGTACGACCCGAACGCCTACACCACCTTCGACGCCGCCGCCTTGGCCGCGACGGACGACCGCCTGCGCCGCGACCCGGCCGAGCCGCTGCTGAACCGGGCCCTCGACCGCACCTATCCGCCGGGCGCCGTATCGAAGCTCATCACCGCGGCCACCGCCCTCACCACCGGCGGCCACATTCCGTCCACCGCGCTGAACCCGTCCGGCAACGCGCATGATCGGGACGGCCGGGACGATCGGGGAGGCCCGGAAGGCCCGGAAGGCCCGGAAGGTTCGGAAGGCCAGGACGGCCGGGGCTGTGGGGAGGGCCGGCTGACGCTGTCGCGGGCCTTCCGGCTCTCCTGTGACCAGGCCCTGGCCGACCTCGGGCGGTCGCTCGGCCAGGACGCCCTGCGGGACCAGGCGGAGGCGTTCGGCTTCAACACCGCACTGACGGTCCCGCTGCCCGTGGCGGTCAGCACGTATCCCGCGGCCCAGGACCGGCCCGGCACCGCCCTGGCGGCCGTCGGCGATTCCGGCATCCGGGTCACCCCGCTCATGGTCGCGATGCTCTCGGCGACCGTGGCCAACGACGGCACCCTGATGCGCCCGTACCTGGTCGAACGGGCGCGCCTGCCCGGCGGCTCCACCATCAACCGAGCCGGCCCGTCCCCCTACCGCACGGCCATGAGCCCGGCCATGGCCGGCCAGCTCACCACCATGATGACCACCCGCCCCCGACCGCAGGGCCCCGGTACCGAGGTGGCGCTCGCGTCCACAGGATCGTCCACCGTCTTCACCGCCTTCGCCCCTGCCCGAGCCCCCGAGGTGGCCGTAGGTGTGGTCCTCGACCACCCCGGCCCCACCGCCGCCATCGCCCACGCCATCCTCCAGGCAGCCCTGTCCTGATCCCCGCATCTTCCGCCTGACAGATCAGGTGAACGCCACGAAACTCATATAACGATCAATTCGACAAGAGCCCTTGTCGTGTTAGGCAAGAGGTATAGTCTGCCGCGTGTGGTGGAACGAGACGATTACGCGGCCATCCGCGACCGCATCGCCATGCTCTCGCGCCAGCGGAGACTGCGCTGCGACTGGTCCGAGACGACCAAGCGACAACGCTTCCTGCTGCTGTGGGACGCCGAGGGCCGCGTCGCAGCCCGGGCGATCGTCCCGTTGTATCCTGCCGAGACGCCGATGCTGGTGGACTTACTCGAACGTGGGCTCGCGCACTTGTTCGGGGCTGACTGGCTGGAGGACTGATGGCCGCGAACACCGTTGATGTCCGCGTCACCATGGCCGGCAAGCTATGGCTTGCCCAAATGGATGGTGCCGCCGGAGGGATATCCGCTCACTCGTTGAAGGAACTGTACGGCGACATTGCCGAAGCTCTGCCGTTCCTGTTTCCCGACCGCGAGCAGCCGCCCACGCCTGTCTACCACTACTCCTTGGACGGCCTGTCCGCACAGGATCTCGACAACTTCGCCGAGCTTCAGCGCCGGGCTGCTGCGATCGCCGATGACTACACGCGTACTCTGAAGGAGCGCGTTGCACAGTTGCACCAGCAGGGTCTGTCCGACGGGGACATCGGTCAGTTGCTCGGTCTCACGAAACAGCGGATACAGCAGGTTCGCCCCAAAGCTGGCCGCGAAGCTCGGCAGAGTGCCTGACCAAGTGATCGCCGTGCCACACCCCGTCCAGTCCCGTATCCTCCACATCGCGCGCGGCCTTATGCAGTTCAAGGCCGGCACTGCGTAGTACGGCGACCCCAGGCAGGATGACACCGATCTCGAAAGTCCTCATGACCCCTACGGACGGCCCGCCGCACCGGCTGAGCGGTTGAGTCCCCGCCACCAGTGGGAAATTCCCTTGAGGCCAGGGCCGTGATGCGAGAGCATCAGCGGCCGTATGACCCTCTTTCGCAACCGTGATTTCACTGTCTTCCTGTCCGTGCAGGCTCTGTCGGTGGCCGGTGACTCGTTCTCGATGCTCGCCATCCCCCTGCTGGTCCTGCACGCGACCGGCTCCGTCGTGCAGATGGGCGTCCTGACCGCTCTGTCCGGTGCCGCGTCACTTGTGACAGGGGTGTTCGCCGGCCACCTCGCCGATCGCCTGGACCGTCGCAGCCTGCTCATCGGCTGCGACCTCGCCCGCGCCGCGCTCTACGGCGCCATCCCGATCGTCTGGATCTTCGGCCCGCAGATCTGGCTGCTGTACGTGATCGTCCCCTTGGGCGCCGCCCTCGGCATGTTGTTCCAGGTCACCTACGTCACGGTGGTGCCCAGCCTGGTCGAACCCGATCAGATCACCCAGGCCAACAGCCGTCTGTACGCCGTCTACGCCGCGGGGAGCATCGGCGGCCCCGCACTGGTCGGGGTGATCTCCGAGGCCTACGGCCCGGTGGTCGCGATCGGCATCGACGCCGCGAGCTTCGTGCTGTCCGCGCTCGGCATCCTCCTGATCCGGCTACGCCCGGCCACAGCGCCGGAGGACCGGGGCGGCCTGCTCGAAGGCGCCAGGTTCCTGTGGCGGCAGCCGGTACTGCGCTCGCTGACCATCCTGCTGACCTTCTTCATCTTCCTGACCGCAGGGGTGGACGACATCGTCATCTACCACCTCAAGCACGACCTCGCCCAGAACGATGACGCCATCGGCCTGGTCCTGGCCTGCGCGGCCGTCGGCACCATCCTGGGCGCCCCGCTGATCGCCCGCATCCGCAAGGCGATCGGATTCGGTCGCACCTGGGTGGCCGCCACCACGCTGTCCGGCCTGGCGATGGGCTGTATCGGGCTGGCCACCGGCGTGCCTTCGATCGCCGTCCTCATGGCGCTGTTCGTGTTCGGTACGGCCGTCGCGGGAATCTGCTCCCAGTCCTTCCGCCAGGAGGTCACCCCCAGCCACCTGCTGGGCAGGGTCACCGCCGCCTTCTGGACCATCCACTACGTCCTGGGCCCCGCCGGCGCCGCCCTCCTCACCCTCGGCGCCTCCCACCTCGGCGTCGCCACCGTGGTGGCCATAGCCGGAGCGGGCTGCGTCCTGGTCTCCTTGTCCGGCCTCCTTACTCCGATCCACCGCCCCCTCCCGCCCGGCTGACCTTCGGCTGTCATGTGGCCGCACTGAAACTTGGGCAGAGCGCCTGGTCCGTCGACGTGCGAGATAGTCAGGGGTCTGATGGTCCGAGCTAAAATCAGTGAGAGAGCCAGGAGCCCAAGGACGCCGTCGATCTCGTGCTGGAGCGGTGGCGGCGGGAGCGGCTCGATCTTGATCTTCCGCGACGGGGTGTTCGCGCGTATTGCTTGGCTGACTCGGCTGAGCCGTAAACACAAGAAGGGGAAGTCTCAAGGGGTGAGTGCCGGTTCCGGGCTCGGGTGCGGTGCCGCGTGTGGCCGGGTCGATCCTGGCCGGGCTGGGCGCGGCCATCTGTGGCGCGGGGCTCGCGCCGGCGATCGCATGACAGGCGGGAGGAGACCATGGGCGCTGCCACGAACCGCCCCCATGAGATGCCGCTGCTGGTGGTGGGCTATGACCGGCACCCGGCCGCGCAGAGTGCGCTGCGGACGGCCGCCGAGTTGGCCGACCGGCTGCGGGCGCGGCTGCTGGTCCTGCACGTCGTCGATCTGGAGGACTACCCCATCGACCCTGACGCCGCCGACTGGGAGGCTTGGGCCGAGCGGGCGGTGAGTGCCGAACGCGCCTCTGCTGAGGAACTGCTGGCCGTGCACCGGCTGCCGTGGTCGTTCCAGGTGACGCACGGCGAACCGGCGCGGCAGGTGCTGGAGGTGGCGGCCCGCCATGACGCGCTGATGATCGTCATCGGTGCGGCCCGGCGCGAGTGGGGGGTGCACCTGCTGACCTATTCGGTCGCCAAGCACCTCACCCGCCACGCCGACCGACCGGTGCTGCTGGTGCCCGAACACCATCCCCGCTGACAACGCGCGATGGCCTGCCGGATCTCGATTCGGGTCCGGCTTGCGGTGGCCGGTACGAGGTTCGTGCAGGGTTTCGTCGCTGCGGGAAAGGGGGCATGCCTGCGGTATCAGTAGCCGGGGAGGGGCGCCGGGCCCGCCCTGGATGTCTTACGGCGGATCCATGCGAGGTCGCCGACCGGAGAGGTGATGTGTAGGACATGCCGGATTGGTTGCACGCGGGTGTGTGGGGGCTGGTCGCCGGCGGTGCCCTGGTGCTGGGTGCGGCCATCGCCTGGCTGGTCAAGGTGCCTGTACGGGCGATCGCCACGATCATGGCGTTCGGGGCGGGCGTCCTCATCTCGGCGCTGTCTTTCGAACTGATCGATGAAGCGGCCCGCTCGGGCGGACTCCTTTCCACCGCCATCGGCTTCCTCGGGGGCGCGTGTATCTATGTTGCCGCCAACGTCGCGCTGGCTCGCTACGGAGCCCGGCACCGCAAGCGTTCGCAGGACCAGCAGCCCGGTGAGGGCGACAGTCCGGGGAGTGGGGCCGCGATCGCCATCGGCGCTCTGCTCGACGGCGTGCCCGAGTCGGTGGTGCTCGGGCTCTCCCTGTTGCATGGGGGTGAGATCGGGCTGGCCGTTGTGGCGGCGGTCTTCATCTCCAACGTGCCTGAAGGGTTGTCCAGTGCCGCCGGGATGAAGCGGGCCGGCCGCAGTGTCTGGTACGTCTTCGGTGTTTGGGGAGGAATCGCGCTGGTCAGCGGTGTGTCCGCGCTTGTCGGGTACCTGACGCTGCAGTCCGCGTCACCGGCCACCATCGCCGTCATCACGGCCATCGCAGCGGGCGCCATCCTGGCCATGGTGGCTGACACCATGATCCCCGAGGCGTTCGAACGCGCCCATATGTTCACGGGTTTGATCACCACCATCGGGTTCTTGTCCGCATTCGCCATTGAACGGCTGGCCGAATGAGCCGGCACCTGGACCGATCAAGGTCTGAGGGACGAGCACGAGGGGCCGATCGTCGGGCAGGGACCCCATGGGCTGCCTCGGAGTCCGGCCGCACTATCGGTAGGCCGAGGCCTGGAGGGTGTAGAGCTCGGCGTAGAGGCCGTTGAGCGCCATCAGGGTCGCGTGGTCGCCCTGCTCGGTGACCTCGCCGTGGTCCAGGACGTAGATGCGGTCGGCGTAGCGGACGCTGGCCAGGCGGTGGGTGATCAGCAGGACCGTGCGGCCGTCGGCGTGGCCGCGGATGCGTTCGAACAGGGCGTGCTCGGCGCGGGCGTCGAGGGCGGCCGTGGGCTCGTCGCAGATCAGCAGGCGGGCGTCGCGGTGAAAGCCTCGGGCCACGGCGATCCGCTGCCATTGGCCGCCGGACAGCTCGTGGCCGTCCTTGAAGCGTCGGTCCAGCAGGGTGCGGTAGCCGTGCGGCAGGCCGGCGATCACTTCGTCGGCGCCCGCGACGGCCGCCGCGGCGTGCAGGCTCTCCTCGCCCTTGCCGGTGCCCATGGTGATGTTGTAGAGGGCGGTGAGCGGCCAGCGGGTGTGGTCCTGGGCGATGACGGCGGTGCGCCCGCGCAGCTCCTCGGGGTTGACCTCGCGCAGGTCGGTGTCGTCCCACAGGACGCTGCCGGTGTCGGGCTCGTAGAGGCCGGAGAGGATCTTGGCGAGGGTGGTCTTGCCGGAGCCGTTCTCGCCCACGAAGGCGATCACCTCGCCCTGCTTGATCTCGACGGACACGCCGCGCAGCGCGGGGGCGTCGGAGCCGGGGTAGGTGAAAGCGACGTCCTTGGCGCTGATCCGCTCGAAGCCGTCGGGGGCGGCGGCCCGCTGCCGGTCCGGCAGGCGGCGCTCGGCGTCGGCGCAGAACTCCAGGAAGTCGGTGAAGTAGAGGCCGTCCTCGTAGAGCCGGTTGGTGGCGTACATCAGGTTGGCCAGTGAGGTCTGGCCGGATCTGATGGCCAGCACGGCGGTGCCCGCGACGGCGAGTGGGATGGCGGCGAGGGCGAGCAGCACGCCGAGCGCGACGTAGACCAGGGCGCTGCCGACGCCGCCCAGCGCCTCGCCCACGAGCTTGGCGATGGTCTGCCGCCTGGCCAGGCGGAGCATCACGTCCTGCTCGGCCTTGGCCGCCGCGTCGTACATGCGCAGCAGGAAGTGCCGCATGGTGAACGAGCGGACCTCGGCCGCCGGGTCGCGGTCGGCGAGCAGCTGGGCGATGATCCACTTGCGCCGGATGGCGGGGACCAGCGAGAACATGGTCGTGTAGCGCATCCGGGCGCTGCGCACCGCCGCCCAGGCATCCGGCAGCACCGCCAGCAGCAGCAGCGGCAGCAGGATCGGGTGGAGCACGCCGAGCACGCCGGCCACGGCCGCGATGCCGACGGCGGCCGTCACCACGTTGATGGCCGTCCCCACGACCGAGTCGACCGTGGCCACGCCGCGCGACCTGGCTCGTTCGAGCGCGTCGTGAAACGCCGGATCGTCGAAGGCGGCCAACTCGACGCGGCTGGTCAGGTCGTAGAGTCGCTCCTCGGCCTGGCGGCTGATCTGCGGATCGAGGCGGGACTGCGCCCAGCCCGCGCCCGCCTGCACCACGGTGCGCAGCGCCGCGGCGGTGGCCACCAGGGCGAGGCTGGGCAGCGCCGCGATCACCCGGTCGGGGGTGGGCCCCTCGCTGAACAGGGCGTTGAGCACGCCTGTGGTGGCCAGCAGGCCGAAAGCGGTGAAGAGCCCGCCCAGCAGGTTGAGGACGATCGTCGCCACGGTGTCGCGGGGGCTGGCGCGCCAGGCCATGCCCATCGCCTGGCGGACCAGTGACGGGAGTCGCTTGGCGATGGTGAGGAAACCGACCTCCGCCATCGTGTCGGTGTGTGCATACCAGTCGGACAGGGAGATCTCGCCCAGCTCAAGGGGCTCGTCGGCCATACGAAGAGTGTGTACTCCGGCACCGACAGTTTCCTATGGGCGTCGCGTATGCGGACCTGTTACCCGTACCTGCTTGACGGGTCCGACCGGGAAGTGGGTTGATGGCACCTACTGACAACGTTGTCAACTCACCAACTCGGGGGGTTTGGAAGGGATGGTGTGCGCATGAGACGACGGTGGATGACAGCCGCCGCGATCACTATGGCAAGCGTGCTGAGCTTGTCCGCCTGTGGTGGTGGTGAGCAGGCGGCGCAACCCAGCGCCAGTGGCGGCGGCGACAAACAGCAGGTCGAGGTCTTCTCCTGGTGGACAGGGCCAGGCGAGGCCGACGGTCTGCAGGCCATGCGGAAGATCTTCGAGCAGCAGAACCCGACGCTCACCTTCTTCGACGCCGCCGTCGCCGGTGGCTCGGGCGACAAGGCCAAGGCGCTGCTGCAGTCGAAGCTGCAGGCCGACACACCGCCCGACACCTTCCAGGGTCACGCCGGCGCGGAGCTGCAGGGCTACATCAAGGCCGGTGACCTGGAGGAGCTCAACTCCATCTACGACGAGCTGAAGCTGCGTGAGGCCTTCCCGGAGCAGCTCGTCGAGCAGATCAGCGTCGACGGCAAGATCTACTCGGTGCCGGTGAACATCCACAGGTCGAACGTCCTGTGGTTCAACCCGACCGTCCTCAAGGACGCGGGCGTCGCCGGAGCGCCGAAGTCGATCGACGAGTTCGTCGCCGCCCTGGAGAAGGTCAAGGCCAAGGGCAAGATCCCGCTGTCCATCGGCTCGGAGTGGACCGTCACCCACCTGCTGGAGAGCGTGCTGCTCGGCTCGCTCGGCACGGACGGCTACAACGCGCTGTTCAAGGCGGGCGCGGACTGGAACAGCGCCGAGGTCACCAAGGCGCTGGAGAGCTTCAAGACGATCCTGTCGTACGCGGGCGACCCGCAGGACGACTGGCAGCCCGCGGCCAAGCAGGTGGCCGACGGCGAGGCCGCGTTCAACATCATGGGCGACTGGGCGTACGGCTACTTCCACAACCCGCCGGAAGGCGGGCTGGGCAAGACGTCGAAGACCGACTTCGACTGGGCGCCCTCACCCGGCACCGAGGGCTCCTACCTGTGGCTGTCGGACAGCTTCACCCTGCCCAAGGGCGCGAAGAACCGCGACGGGGCCGTGGCCTGGCTGAAGGTCGCGGCGAGCAAGGAGGGGCAGGACGCCTTCAATCCCCTCAAGGGCTCCATCCCCGCCCGTAAGGACGCCGACCAGTCCCTGTACACCGACTACCTGGCCGACGCGCTGAAGGACTGGGCGAGCAACAAGCTCGCCGGCTCCATCCAGCACGGCGTCGCGGTGAACCAGCCGTGGCTGGCCTCGATCAACGAGGCGGTCGGGCTGTTCATCGGCACCAAGGACGTGGCCGCGCTGCAGAAGGCCCTGGCCGACGCCGCGACGGCGAACGCCCAGTAGCCGACGGGTACGGCAGGCGTTCCGCACGCCTGCCGTACCCCTTTTCGTGAAAGGGAGTGTTTCGTGAGGCGGGCACGCACCTGGCTCCCGGGGCTGCTCCTCGTCGCGCCGTCGATCGTCGCGATCGGCGTGTTCGTGTACGGCATGCTGGGATGGAACTTCCAGCTGGCCATGACGGACAAGCACGACGAGGTATCCGAGGGCAACTTCGTCGGGTTGCAGAACTTCATCGACATCTGGGACCAGCCGAGATGGCATCTCTCGGTCAACCACGCCATCGTCTTCACGATCGTGTTCGTGGTCGGCGCGCTGGTGCTCGGCTGGCTGCTGGCGTTCCTGATGGAGAAGGGGATCTGGGGCGAGGGCACGTTCCGGGCGATCTACCTGTTCCCGATGGCCGTGTCGTTCGTCGCCACCGGCATCGTGTGGCGGTGGCTGATGAACTCCGGGATGGAGGAGCGGGCGGTCGGGCTCAACCGGCTGTTCGACGCGATCGGGCTGCCGCAGTGGCAGTGGTTCCGCGATCCGGACTGGGGGATGGCCGCGATGGCGCTCCCCGCCATCTGGCAGATGTCCGGATATGTCATGGCTTTGTTCTTAGCGGGCTTCCGGGGCGTCCCCGAGGAGCTGCGTGAGGCGGCGCGGGTCGACGGCTGCAACGAGTTGGGCGTCTACCGGCACGTGGTGCTGCCGCTGCTGCGCCCGGTCACGCTCTCTGCGCTGATCATCCTGGGGCACATCTCGCTCAAGGTGTTCGACCTGATCGTCGCGGTCTCCGGCAAGCAGATCATCACCGACGTGCCGGCGGTGTTCATGTGGGTGGCGGTCTTCGACTCCCACGACCCGGCCAAGGGCGCCACCATCGCGTCCTACATCGTGCTGAGCGTGGCCGTGTTCGTGATCCCGTACCTGGTCTGGTCCGTGCGTAAGGAGAGGCGCTCATGACGGCGGTGGCAGGGCGCAAGCCCGCCTTCACCTGGGTGCGGCTCGCGGTGCTGCTCGCCTTCGTGGTGATCGTCCTCATCCCGATCTACGTCCTGCTGGTCACCAGCTTCAAGCCGCTGACCGAGGCGGACCCCGGCCAGGCGTGGAACCTGCCGCGGACCTGGACGTTCGAGGCGTGGGGGGTGGCCTGGGAGAAGCTCGCCCCCGGCATGTGGAACAGCGTCCTGCTGGCGGTGCCCGGCTCGCTGCTGTCGTGCGCGTTCGGCTCGATGAACGGCTACGTGCTGTCGAAATGGCGCTTTCCCGGCTCCGACCTGGTGTTCACGCTGTTCCTGTTCGGCATGTTCATCCCCTACCAGGGGGTGATGATCCCGCTGGTGCAGCTCCTGGTCGGGCTGAACGACCTCACCGGGCTGCCGGGCGTCTTCTACGGCGGCCTGCCCGGCCTGATCCTGGCGCACGTGGTCTACGGCATCCCGATCTGCACGCTGATCTTCCGCAACTACTACGTCACCATCCCCGACGAGCTCATCGAGGCGTCCCGGGTGGACGGCGCGGGCATGCTGCGGACGTACTGGTCGGTGGTGCTGCCGGTGTCCGCGCCCGCCATCGCGGTCGTGATCATCTGGCAGTTCACCTCGCTCTGGAACGACTTCCTGTTCGCCGTCTTCCTCACCGGCCCGCAGAGCTGGCCCGCCACGGTGATGCTCAACAACATCGCCGGCGCCCAGGCCACGCCCTACAGCCAGCAGATGGCGGCGGCGATCCTGTCGTCCATCCCGACCATGCTCATCTACGTCCTGCTGGGCCGCTTCTTCATGCGCGGCCTGATGGCCGGCGCGCTGAAAGGCTGACCTCCGGGTTCGCGCAGTGCAGCAGCGGCTCGCCGCGCACATACCGGGCCACGTCGGCGGCCACGATCGTGGCCGCCTTCGCGGCGGTCTCCTTGCTCGCGCCCGCCAGGTGCGGGGTCATCACCAGATTCGGTACGGCGAGCAGCCGCGACTTCGCCGGGATCGGCTCCTCCGGGAAGACGTCCATCGCGGCGCCGAACAGATGGCCGGAGTCCAGCGCGTCGCACAGGGCGTCGTAGTCGAGCAGCGCCCCCCTGGCGCAGTTGACCAGGACGGATCCGGCGGGCATCGCGGCGATCTGCGCGGCGCCGATCATGCCGGTGGTCTCGGGTGTGGCGCGGGCGTGCAGGGAGACGAACCGGGAGCGGCGCAGCAACTCGTCCAGCTCGACCCGGCCGGGCACGTCCACGTCCACGTACGGGTCGTGGACCAGCACCTCGGCGCCGAAGCCCGCCAGCATGCGGGCCACCCGCCGGCCGATCGCGCCGTAGCCGACCAGCCCGACGGTGCTGCCCTCCAGCTCGGGGCCGACGTTGTCGTAGCTGTAGTAGTCGCCCCGCCACACGCCGCCGGCCAGGTCGGCGTGCGTCTGCGGGATGCGGCGCGTGGCGGCGAGCAGCATGGCCAGCGTGTGCTCCGCGGTGGCCACCGCATTGCGGCCGGGCGCGAACGTGACCGCCACGCCCGCCTCGGTGGCGGCCGCCAGATTGGCGTTGACCGGGCCGCCCCGGCTGACGCAGAACAGCCTGAGGTCCGGGCTGGCCTTCAGCACCCGGCTGGTCAGCGGGGCCATCTGGGTCACGCACACCTCGACGCCGCGCAACGCCTCGATCAGCTCGTCCTCCACGTCGGACGCCTCGTCGACCTCGCCCACCGGGCCGAACGGCACCATCGGCCACGGCAGCGTGAGCTCGCTGGTCTCCACCGCACCGGGCACCTCCCGCCTGAGCGCGTCGACGAGCAGGCGGTTCTGCACGAAATGGTCACCTGCGGCTAGGACTCGGGTGGTCAACGAACGGCTCCAATCGGGGAGTTGTACTGCAGGATCGCGGCCCGGTCGCCGCGCAGGCGCAGCTCGGTGATCGCGCAGTTGTCCAGCTTGGGGAACAGCCGCCGGTACTCGCCCAGCGGCACCCCGATCAGCCTGCACAGCGCGAGCCTGATGGCGGTGGTGTGCGCGACCACCAGCACCCGCTCGCCGGGCCCGGTGGAGGACACTGTGGCGGCGATGTCGCGCAGGGCCGCCACGAACCGGTCCGCCGCCAGGGCCGGGTCCTCGCCGCCGGGCAGCGGGTTGGCGCCCGGGTCGGCCTCGAAGGCGGCGCGCGCCTCGGGGAAGAGCTCGCGCATCTCGGCGGCGGTGAGCCCTTCGCCCTTGCCGAAGTCCACCTCCCGCAGCCGTACGTCGACCGCGAGTTTGACGCCCGCGGCGGCGGCGCCGGCCGCGGCGGTGATCCGGGAGCGGCTCAGCGTGGACGCCCACACGCCGGACAGGCCCGCCGTGGCGGCCCAGGCGGCGAGCCGCGCGGCCTGTTCGTGCCCGGCCGGGGTCAGCTCGATGTCGCTGATCCCGGCGTAGCGGTTCTCGGCGTGCCAGACGGTCTCGCCGTGGCGCACCAGCACCAGGTTCGTCATCGTGCGGTCCTCTCGCGGGCATGGTCGGCGGCCGCCGTCGGCAGCCAGCCGCGGTCTTCGAGTTCGGCGATGAAGCGCAGGTAGGGCTCGTGAAACTCGGCCCCCGAGGGGTCGATGACCGCCCGGGTACGCACCATCCCTCCGCCACTCACCGTGGTCACGGCGGCGGTGTCGCCGGGGGTCCCGGTCCAGGAGGTGGCGGGGCCGGTGGTCGCGCTTGCGGCGAGCAGGGCCATGCCCAGGGCGGGCTCGGCGTTCTCGCGCAGTGTCACCGGACGTCCCAGGACATCCGCCCTGAGCTGGTTCCAGTACGCGCTCCTCGTCGCGCCACCGGTCAGGATGATCTCCCCGTCCACGGGTGCGCCGAGGAGGTCGAGGTAGTCGAAGCAGAGGCGCTCGACGAACGCGGCGCCGCGCAGGATCGCCACATAACGCTCGACGTCGTCGGCGGGCTCGCCGAGGGTGAACCCCTCGGCCTCCGGCGCCGCGAACGGGAACCGCTCGCCGCGCGAGACCAGGGGATAGGTGATCGGGAGGAAGTCCGTGCCGCCCCCGCCGGTGCCGTAGCGGGCGGTGGCCTGCCGGCTGAGGGCGGCGAGGTCGCGGCCGGGGAGGTCACGGGCCAGGACGCCGGCGCCGGTGCTGGACGCGCCGCCCGGCAGCCACGAGCCGTCGGGCGCGCGGTGGGAGTAGACGACGCCGAGCGGGTCGTGGATCAGCTCCTCGGTCACGCCCTTGAGCACCAGCGTGGTGCCGAGCACCGAGTTCCAGCTGCCCGGCCGCAGCGCGCCCGCGCCGAGCTGCGCGGCGCACCCGTCGGTGGTGCCGGCGATCACCGGC
Organism: Nonomuraea glycinis; assembly: GCF_035920485.1. GTDB lineage: Bacteria > Actinomycetota > Actinomycetes > Streptosporangiales > Streptosporangiaceae > Nonomuraea > Nonomuraea glycinis. The sequence goes on along the minus strand of NZ_CP109166.1, from coordinate 758,592 downwards.
GTCCCCTCGGGCAGCCCGGTGGCCTCGGCGGCCGCGGCACAGACCACGCCCAGGACACTGCCCGGCCGTACGACATCCGGCAGGACCTCGGCGGGCACCCCCAGCGCGTCCAGGACGTCGTACGGCCAGCGCTCGTCGATCAGATCCACGCCGGTCTTCAGCGCGTTGCTCAGATCGGTCGCCACCTCGGTGCCGACCAGGCGCCGATTGACGAAGTCACTCTGATGCGCCAGCCGAATCTCGCCCTGCCGCGCCAGTCGCGCTTCGGCGCGCAGCAGCCACAGGAGTTTGGGCAGCGCCCAGTTGGGCTGCATGCGCTGGTAGCCGAGTCGCTCCCAGACGCGCGCGCCCACGACGTTGACCCGCTCCACCTCCTCGGTGGCGCGCCGGTCGTCGTACATCAGGGCCGGGGTGAGCGGGTCGCCGTGGCCGTCGGTGAGCAGGACCGTGCCCGAGGTGGCGTCCACGGCCACCCCCGCGATCCGGCTCGCGGGCACGCCGGCGAGCGCCTCGCGGGTGGCCGCGGCCAACTCCTCCCACCACTGCTCGGGGTCCTGCTCGTGGCGGGGGCCGTCGCGGTGGCTGGTCAGGGCGCGGCTCGCCGCGCCGAGCACCTGCCCGCTCCCGTCGACGGCCATCGCGCGCACGCTCTGCGTGCCGAGGTCGATGCCGATCCAGACGCTCATGGACGACTCCGCATCTCGGCCAGCAGCGGCCAGGACCGGGAGCCGGTCTCGCGCAGGGCCAGAAAGTCCTGGTAGGCCGTGCCGTAGGGGCCCGGCCGGGGATGGACGCTCTCGCGCAGCCGTACATGATCGTCGGCGGCGGCGCGGACGTTCGCGGCGGCGCCGGTGGCGACCAGGCCGACCAGGAAGGCGCCCCGGGCGCCGACCTCGCTGTCGGCGGAGCGCAGCACCGGCAGCCCGGTGACGTCGGCGATGAGCTGGAGCCACAGCGCGCTGGCCGCGCCGCCACCGCAGACCCGCAGCTCACGCGGCGGCCGGCCGGAGGCGGCCAGGCAGTCCTGGATGACGAGGGTGAGCCCTTCCAGGACGGCGCGGGCGACGTGCTCGCGGCCGTGCTCGAAGGACATGCCGAGGAAGGCGCCCCTGGCGAGCGGGTCGGAGAAGGGGGCGCGTTCCCCGGCGGGGGAGAAGTACGGCTGGAACGACAGGCCGCGCGCGCCGGGCTCGCTCAGCGCGGCCAGCTCGCTCAGCTCGGCCGGGTGGGAGAGGCCGAGCAGGCGGCAGGCCCACTGGACGACCTCGGTGCCGGCGAAGGTGGGGAAGGCGCGCAGGTAGCCGCCCGGCAGCGCGATCGTGATGCCCACCGGCTCGCCGTCCAGGTCAGGCCGCTCGACCAGGCTCTCCACGCAGAGCGTGGTGCCGAGGATGGCGCACGCCTGGCCGGTGCGCACCGCGCCGGCGCCGAGCGCGGTGGCGGCGATGTCGTAGGGCGTCATCACCACGGGGGTGCCGGCGGGCAGGCCGAGCAGCGTGGCCGCGCCGGGGGTCAGCCCGGCCACCCGGCGCGCGTCGTCGCGCAGCTCGGGCAGCAGCCGGGCGGCCCAGCCGAGGTCGAACAGCTCCAGCAGCTCGGCGGAGTAGCGGCGGGCGCGCAGGTCCATGAAGGGGGCCGAGGCGTCGGACTCGTCGGCGGCGAGCTCGCCGGTCAGCCGGGAGAAGATCCACCCGCCGCAGGTGAGGTTGGCCGCCGAGCGCTCCAGCCGGGCGGGGTCGTGCTCCTTCAGCCAGGTCAGGATGGCGTGCGGCAGCCCGGAGGCGGCCGAGGAGCCGTTGGTCCTGAAAGCGCGCTCGGCCAGCCCGGACCGGGTCCAGGCGTCGACCGTGGCCGCCGCCCTGCCGTCGTTCCACAGGATCGCCGGGCCGGTCGGCTCGCCGGCGGCGTCGACCAGCCAGCAGCCGTCGCCCTGCGCGGTCACCGCGACGAAGTCGACGCTGCCGGTGAGCTCGGCGGCGACGCCGCGCACCGTGCGGACGACCGCCTCCCAGACCGCGCCCATGTCCTGCTCGGCCTGGCCGGGCGCGGGCCGGGACACGCTGGTCGAGTGCCGGACCACGACGGCCTCGGCGCCGGAGTCGTCATAGCCGACGGCCTTGATCACCGTGGTGCCGGCGTCGACGCAGATGGCCGCCATCAGGCCCTGCCGTGTGAGGTCCTCGACCGGCGTGAGACGGAGTCGACGACCACCGCCAGCAGCAGGACGGCCCCGGTGACCATGAATCTGATGGAGGAGTCGAGGTTCAGCAGCGTCAGGCCGCTGGAGATCGACTGGATGACGATGATGCCGAGCAGCGCCCCGAACGCCGTGCCGCGCCCGCCGAACAGGCTCGTCCCGCCGATCACGGCGGCCGCGATGGCGTTGAGGTTGACGTCGCCGCCGCCGCTGCTCTGGTTGGCGGCGGCCAGCCGGGCCGCGGCCAGGATGCCGCCCACCGCCGCGAAGGTGGAGCAGAGCACGAACACCGAGGTGAAGACGGCCTTGACGTTGATGCCGGCCCGGCGTGCCGCCTCCACGTTGCCGCCGACCGCGTAGACCGACCGGCCCCACTTCGTCCGCGACAGCAGGTAGTGCATGATCAGGACGAGGGCCACGAAGAAGACGAACATCCAGCCGACGCCGCGCGTCTGGCCGAGGTACCAGACCAGAAAGGCCAGCGCCACCAGCAGCGCCGCGCTGCGCAGCACGAGCGCGGGCACGCCCATGGCCGACAGTCCCGCCTTGCGGCGCTCCCTGGCGTGCAGCCAGCCGCTGGCGAACAGCCCACCGGCCGCGACGACGGCGAAGGTGTACGAGAGCCAGGCCGGCACGAAGGCGAGCTGGGCGAAGTTCACCAGGCCGGAGTCGAACGGCAGGTTGATCGAGCCCTTGGTGCCGAGCACGTAGAGCTGCAGCCCCAGGAAGCCGAGGAGCCCGGCGAGTGTGATGACGAAGCTCGGCACCCCGAACCGGTTGAACAACTGGGCGTACACCCAGCCGATCACCGCGCCGAGGACGACGGCGGCCAGGATGGCCAGCCAGACGGGCAGCCCCTCGCTGACGAACAGCACCGCCAGCACCGCCCCCGACAGCCCGCTGACCGAGCCGACCGACAGGTCGATCTGGCCGACGAGCAGCACGCAGACGATGCCCAGCGCGATCACGCCGACGGCGGCCGACTCCAGGGTGAGGTTCACCAGGTTCGCGCTGGACAGGAAGATCGGGTTGAGGATCTGCAGCACGGTCCAGATGACGACGAGCCCGACCACGACCGGGATCACGCCGAGGTCGCCCGCGCGGGCCCGGTCGAGCACGCCGGTGAACGCGCCGCGCAGGCCGGTGCCGCCGCGCAGCCGCTCGTCCTGGCGGTCGGTGGTCATCGTGCTGTTCACGAGGGCGATCCTTCCTTCTGGTCTTCCCCCCGGCGCGGCACCCGCCGCGTCACCGCGTTGTCGGTGGCGCCGGTGATCGCGGCGATGATGTCCTCCGTGCTGACGTCGTCGACGCCGAACACCCCGTTGTTGCGGCCCAGCCTGAGCACCACCACGGTGTCGGCCACGGCCTTCACGTCCGCCATGTTGTGGCTGATCATGATGACGCCGTGGCCGTTCTCGCGGAGCCGGTCGATCAGGTTGAGCACCTCGGCGGTCTGGGCGACGCCCAGGGCGGCGGTGGGCTCGTCCAGGATGATGATCTTCGGGTCGCCGAGCAGCGACCTGGCGATCGCCACCGTCTGCCGCTGGCCGCCGGACAGCGCCGCCACCGGCACCCGGACGCTGGGGATCTTCGCCGAGAGCTGGCGGAGCAGCTCCCACGAACGGGTCTCCATCGCCACGTCGTTCAGCCTGAGCGGGCGGATCTCCTGGCCCAGGAACAGGTTCTGGATGACGTTGAGGTTCTCGCACAGGGCGAGGTCCTGGAAGACGGTGGCGATGCCCAGCTTGTGGGCCGCCGCAGGCGTGGGGATCCGCACCGCCCGCCCAGCGAACGTGATCGTGCCCGTGTCCGGCGGGTGGACCCCCGAGAGGATCTTGACCAGCGTGGACTTGCCCGCGCCGTTGTCCCCGACGATGGCCACGACCTGGCCCGCGGCCACGTCGAGGGAGATGTCGGTCAGCGCGGCGACCGCTCCGAAGGTCTTGCTGATCCCGCGCAGGGACAGGACGCTGTCCGTCTGCTGAGTGGGCGACACGGAACTCCCCCTACTTGATGCCGAGCTCGGCGCAGCCGTCGGCGTACTCGGCGGTGCAGACGTCGGCGGCCTTCATGATGCCGCTGTCGAACAGCACCTCCTTGATGTTCTCCTTGGTCACCACAGTGGGGACGAACAGCTCCGACGGGGTGTCGAAGAGCGTGTCCTTGCCGGCGGGCTTCTGGCCCTGCATGAACTGGTAGGAGACGTCGGCCGCGGCCTCGGCCACGATCTTGATCGGCTTGGAGATGGTGTTGTACTGGTCGCCCTTGATGATGCGCTGGGCGGCGGCCACCTCGGCGTCGTTGCCGGTGACCGGCGGCACCTTCTTGCCCGCGGCCTTGAAGGCCGAGATCGTGCCGCCGCCGGTGCCGTCGTTGGCCGCGACCACGCCTGCGATGTCGTCACCGAACTGGGTGATCTGGCCGCTGACCCAGGCCTGCGCCTTGGCCGGCTCCCAGTCGGGGGTGTCGTACTCGGCCAGCAGCTTGAAGCCGCTGGGGTCGATGGCGCTGTGGATGCCCTTCTTGATCAGGCCGGCCGCGGCGTCCGTCGGCGAGCCGTTCACCTGGAGGAGGCCGCCCTCGGCCTTCTCCTCCTTGAGGTGGTCGACGAGCGACTGGCCGATCAGCGCGCCGATCTTCTCGTTGTCGAAGGAGATGTAGTAGTCGGCCGGCTTGGCGGGGATGGGCCGGTCGTAAGCGATCACCGGGACCTGCTGCGCCTGCGCGGTCTGCACGATGGTGGCCGCCGCCGCGGAGTCGACCGGGTCGATCACGATCGCCTTGACGCCCTGCGCGAGCGCCGAGTTCGCCTGCTGCTGCTGTTTGGCGGCGTCGGAGTCGGCGTTCTGGTAGATGACCGTGCAGCTCGGGCAGAGCTGCTTCATCTTGGCCTCGAAGAGCGGCTTGTCCTGCAGCTCGTATCGGGTCGAGGCGAGGTCGGGCATGAGGAAGGCCACCTTGGCGTTCTCCACCGCCGCGCCGTTTCCGGTGGGCGCGGTGGCGTCGCCACCGGTGGCGTCGGAGCCGCACGCGGCCAGTGCGGAGGTCGCCAGGACCGCCGCCGCGGCGAGCACGGTGGTCCGCATCTTGGTTCTGTTCACGGGATCATTCCTCACTCGCTTCGTCCTCGCGGACGATCTCATTGCGTCGCTCATCGACGTCGCTCGTCCCCCCGACTGCGACCGAGGGACGTCCCCCACAGCAGGTGACGTCCTGTGATGCACTTCACGCTAGCGTGAGGCCGGAACATTTGTCCAGCACGGATGTTCAATGTGTTCACATGTCGGTAACACCGAGTCAACCCGAAGGGGACTCGTCCGCGATAGGCGGCGAGCAGGATCCCGGCGGTCAGCGGGAGGCGACGAGCAGGCTTTCGGCGGTCAGCGGGAGGCGACGAGCAGGCTTTCGGCGGTGAGCGCGTCGGTGACGAGATGGTTGAAGTAGCCGCCCTTGGCCCCGGCGATGATCGACAGGACCTTCTCCGCCCCGACCGCCACGGCGATCGAGCACGGGATCCGCCGCAGCTCCTCCAGCCCGGTCGCGACCAGGCGCTCGCTGCCCGGATAGTCCACCGGTGCGCCGTCGCGGTCGTAGAACCGGGAGCACACGTCGCCCACGGCCTGGCGCAGGCTGGGCGCGTCGCGCGGCACGAACGCGGGCACCACCTGCCGCATCAGCGGCGGCGAGCCGACGCCCACGATCGCGCACTTGGCCTGCGCCCACAGGTCCATCACCCGGCGCACCGACGGCTCGTGCTGCAGCGAGTAGAACAACTCCGGGCCCGGCAGCGCGGGCGCGTAGAGGTAGCTGGGCACGCCGCCGAGCCGCTCGGCCAGCAGCCGGGTGGCCTCGTTGGTCTGGAACCAGGGCTGCGGATCCTGCTGGCCGCCCACGGCCGGGGCGATCGTCACGCCGGGGAAGTGGCCGAGGCCCTCGCGGGCGCACTCGTACACCGTGCTGCCCGACGACACCAGCACCACGTCGCCGGACTCCAGCTCCGCCCTGGCCAGCGCTCTGGCCAGGCCGGGGGCGAGCATGGGGCCCATCGCCGGGCCGCTGACCTTGGGCACGAGGTAGACCCGCTTCAGCGCCAGGGCGTCGGCGACCTCGCTGGCCAGCGGGCCCTCGGCCAGCGCGGCGGGCTGGTGCACCCGGATCTCGACGATGCCCTGCCTGCGGGCCTCGGTCAGCAGCCTGCTCACGGTCGCCCTGCTGACGCCGAGCCGTTTGGCGATGTCGGCCTGGGTGGCGTCCTGGAGGTAGTACTGCGACGCCGCCGCGTACATCAGCTCCTGGGGGAAGCGGGCTTCCTGGGTGGTGTCGGCGGCATTCATGCGCGCGCTCCCTGAGCTAATGAACGATTGTGCTGAACGTATGCGCAAACGACTATACCTTCGCGCCCCCCGCAGTGAACGGTAGCGATTCCGTACAACTCACGCGAGAGAGAGCCGGCCACCAGGCGTCTCACGCGAGAGAGCCGGCCACCAGGGCGTCGCCCAGCGGGGTGCGCGCGTACAGCACGCTGCGGCCGGTGCGGGTGCCGCTGATGAGGCCCGCCCCGCGCAGCGCCGCCACGTGGCCGCCGGTGCCGCCGAGGCTCTGGCCGAGCAGCGCGGCCAGGTGCGTGGTGGTGGCCGGGGTGGCCAGCTCGGACAGGACGCGGGCGCGCGAGCGCCCGAGCAGCGCGGCCAGCCCCGCGCCGGCCCCCGGCGGCTCCGCGGCGATGCCGCGCGCCGGATAGAGCAGCGCGTACGGCCACGCCTCCTCCAGGTAGGCGCCGACACTGGCGGTGAACACCGACGGCAGGAAGAGCAGCCCCCTGCCGCCGAGCCGGTGCCACTCCTCACGCCTGCCCATCGCGATCGCGATGTGGCCGTCGTCATGCCAGCGGACCTGCGCGTTGAGGTCGTCGAGCGCGGCCCCCCAGCCGGCGGTGACCAGCCGCCCGGCACGCTGCACCACGTCCCGCTCCAGGATCGCGTGAAAGCGCGGCCAGCTCTTGGCGAGGATCTCCGTCCACAGCGCCTCGAAGGCGTCGGCGATGAGCCGTACCACGTCCGGCCCGAACAGCAGCTCCCTGACCTCGGCGGGTGCGGGCGCCCTGGCCGCCAGCACCTGCGCGATCTCCCGGTGCGCCACGTCGAGCGGGGTCGCGCGCATCGCGGCCAGCTCCACCTCGAACGGCACGCTCGTCCCCGACGGCGGGGGCGCGATGAAGTCCACGTTCGCGCTGCCCATGTTGCCGGAGATCACCGCGGTCGCGCGCAGCGCGGGGTGCCGGCGCGCCAGCTCCTGGTACGGTCCGCGCCAGCGCTCCACCCACCGCCGGTGCACGCCCGCCGCGGTCCGGCCCTCCAGCACCCACTGCGCGTGCATGGTCTCGATCAGCGGGGAGATGGCGAACCTGCTGGCCGCCACGTCCTGCGGGGTGACCTCGATCCTGAACACCACCTTTCGGTTATATCCGAAAGCTTCGCCAGTCGGTCCGCTCCGGTCCCAGCATCGGAGGCGTTCCTTCGACCGACCTTGAGGAGAATCGTGTCCACAGAGCGCGGCGCCACCTACGGCGAGGTGTTCGCCGTCCGGGAGTTCCGGGTGCTGTTCGGCAGCTTCGCGCTGCTCGTCGCCGGCGACTCCATCAAGATGCTGGCGCTGTCGGTGCTGGTGTACGCCCAGACGGGGTCGCCCGGACTGTCGGCCGCCGCCTACATGGCCGGGTGGCTGCCCTACATCGCCGGCGGGATGTTCCTGCTGTCGCTGGCCGACCGGCTGCCGCCCCGGGCCGTCATGGTCGTCGGCGAACTGGTCCGGGTGGTGGTGTGCCTGCTGCTGGCCTTCGCCGGGCTGCCGGTCTGGGCCATGCTGGCGCTGGTGCTGGTCACCGGGCTGTTCTCGCCGGTGTTCGGCGCCGCGCGCAGCGCCCTGCTGCCGGACGTGCTGCCGGGGGACGCGTTCGTGCTGGGCCGCTCGCTCCTGGGCGTCACCTCGGCCGGCGCCCAGGTGGCCGGCCTGGCCGTCGGCGGCGCCTTCCTGGCCGTGGCCGGCCCGCACGGCGCCCTCGCGGCCACCGCGGGACTGTCAGCACTGGCCGCGCTCCTCCTCCGCTACGGCCTCCCGTACCGCCCCGCCCGCCAGACAGGTGCGGGCGGGCAGGGGGCGGTGCGGACGACAGTGCGGGTGAATCGGCTGCTGCTGGCCGATCCTCGGGTGCGCGGGCTGCTGCTCGCCTCCTGGTTGCCGCCGCTGTGCCTGGCCGGGGCGGAGGCGATGATCGTGCCCTACCTGGGCGGTCAGGGCCAGGCGGGTGTGGTGCTCGCGGCGGCCGCGGTCGGCATGGCGGTCGGTGAGTTCGCCGTCGGCAGGTTCGCCGCACCGGCGCTGCGCGAACGACTGTCGCTGCCGCTGGCGGCACTGCTCGGGATCCCGTGGCTGGGCTTCCTGGCCGCACCCGGGGCCGGCTGGGCCGCCGCGATCGCGGCCACGGCCGCCGCGGGGCTGGCCTACCAGCTCGGCCTGCAGCGGCGCTTCGTGGACGCGGTGCCGGAGGAGGTGCGCGGGCAGGCGTTCGGCCTGCTGTCCACCGGCCTGATGACCGGGCAGGCCATCGGGGCGGCGCTGATCGGCGTGCTCGGCGAGCTGTTCTCCCCACGGCTCGCGATCGTCGCCGCCGGCGGCGCGGCCATCCTGGTGGCACTCGCCCTGTCCCGAGCCCTCCGCCCGGAGACCGTGCTGTCTCTGGAGGCCCTTGGGAAAAGAGAGGAAGGTATAGCGCCCTGATGCCGGCCCGACGGCCTAGCCGTCATGATCGTCGTCCGGATATTCCGCGCGAGCTCAAGCCCTTGCTGCGATGACGGACGCCAACGGCAGCAAAGGTCACCATCCCCGCCGGCGAAGGCGCCCTCGGCGGCGACTACACCACCGCCCTGGCCTACGACGCCGCAGGCAACCTCCGCGAACAGACCCTGCCCACAGCAGGCGGCCTGCCCGCCGAAAAGGTCACCTTCTCCTACACCGACCTCGGCTTCGCCGACAGCATGACCTCCGACCTGGGCGGCTTCACCTACATCAAGAACACCGCCTTCACCCTGACCGGCAAGCTCGAAAGCCGGACGCTCGGCGCGAACGGTCAGATCAAGCGCCTGCTCGAACGCGACCCCACCACCGACTGGCTGTCACGCGTCACCACCCAATCCAAAGCCGACACCTCCACCCCCGACACCGTCCAGGACGACCAGTACGGCTACAACATCGCCGGCAACATCACCCGCGTCCTGGACGCCGCCTCAGCCACCGGCGGCACCGTCGGCCAGTCCGAATGCTTCACCTACGACGGCTTACTCCGCCTCAAGAGCGCCCACACCACCACCGCGAGCTCCTGCGCCGGCTCCGGTGACGGCCTCGGCATCGACCCCTACCAGCAGGCCTACGCCTACGACAAGGTCGGCAACCTCACCACCCTGACCTCCAACGGCCAGAGCGCCACCTACACCTACCCCACCCCCGGCGCCACCGCCGTCCGCCCCAACGCGGTCACCGCCATCACCCACCCCGACCGCACCGACACCTACGCCTACGACGACGCCGGCCAACTCGCCGCCCGCACCGTCAACGGCAAACAGGCCACCCTCACCTGGAACCCCCTCGGCCAACTCGACCAGGCCACCATCGACGGCCAGGACACCTCGATGGTGTACGACGCCGCAGGGGAACGCCTGATCCGGCGTGACCCCGACGCCAGCGTCACCCTCTACCTCGGCTCGACCGAACTCAAGCTGATCGCGGGCCAGGTCACCGCCAAGCGCTACTACAGCTCCCCGGACGCCTCCCTGATCGCCATGCGCCAGAGCACCGGCGTCACCTGGATGCTCGCCGGTCTGCACGGCAGCACCCAACTCGCCGTCAACGACACCACCGGCGCGGTCAGCCGCGAACGCTACCTGCCCTTCGGCCAGCGCCGCGGCGACGACGACCTGCCCTTCACCGACCGCGGCTTCCTCGGCAAAACCGAAGACCCCTCCACCGACCTCACCTATCTGGGCGCCCGCTACTACGACCCGGCCATCGCCAAATTCATCTCCACCGACCCCGAACTCGACCTGCGCACCCCCGAATGGGCCAACCCCTACAGCTACGCCGCCAACAACCCCATCGACCAATCCGACCCCGACGGCCGCCGCGTCGACACCGGCGGCGGCAGCACCGACAAGAGCTACGGCTACTCCCGCAGCAAGAAGCGGCCCAACGCCAACCAGAACTTCGCCAAGACCCACCACGCCAGCGGCAAGAAGAAAACCAGCCGCGAACGCAAGATCCACAAAAAGCGGCAGCAGAAAAACGAGGCATCTCGTAAGAAGGAAACCGAAAAGCGCCGTCAAGAAGCCAACCGAAAGCGCTATCGCGAAGATGCCATCCGGAAACAAGCGGACATGGACTATCTGACGGCAATAAATGGACTTACGGCCGGAGACGATCGAGGGGCCCAAATCGGCGTCAACGTTCCCACCCGGAACATACGATCGCTGCGCATCCGTATCCCCAGCACACGATTCAAGCCATTCAAATCGAACACCAAACATTCCTGCAGCAGCTTCGTCCCCGGCACCAAAGTCCTCATGGCAGACGGCGCCACCAAACCCATCGAAGACATCAAAGCCGGCGACAAGGTCATAGCCACAGACCCCACAACCGGAAAGACAACAGCCAGGAAGGTCCTCGACCCGATCACCTCCAAGGGCGTCAAGAACCTGGTACGGGTAACCGTGGGCAGCGGTGATGAGGCCGGCGTTTTTACCGCAACCGGCGAGCACCCCTTCTGGGTGCCGACCACCCGGCAGTGGCAGCAGGCAAACATGCTGTGGCCAGGGCAGTATCTGCGCACAGGCGGGGGAACCTACGTCCAAGTCTCGGCGATCACCGCGTGGACCTCCGCAGAACAGCGCGTCCACAACCTCACCGTGGCCGACACGCACACGTACTATGTGGTGGCAGGGGCTACGCCGGTCCTCGTTCACAACAGCGACTGCGTCGTCGGGGGCACTCCTGGCAGTAGGCCAGGTAAGCCGTTTACGCCTGCCGGCAAGGGAAAAGTTGTCGACGAAAACAAGGAAAAGTACGGGGCTCCGACGTGTGAGATATGCGGCAAGGAAGTTGTTCCCCCCAAGAAATCACAGCGCGGAGTCACGCCCCCCGAAAATGAATGGCAGATCGATCACATTCAGCCTAAGTCGCGAGGTGGGTCGGGTGATCCCTCTAACGGCCAGGTATTATGTCGTGTCTGCAACAGGGAAAAATGGGATAACTGAAAGGTGATTTCCTGTGAGTGGCGAATTGGAAGAGTCGGACCCGAATGCAGTTCAACAGAAGATCCGTAGCGACTTGGCGACCCAGGGGTGGAGCTGGATTTGGGTCTTCGACCCTGAAGCGGAACACTCTCCCTTTGCTTATAGCATCGGGTTCGGTTCCAGCTTCGATCATGCCGAAGTAGTCGTATCTGGCCTTCCGGAGGAGACTTCAGGCAGCGTCTTGAGTTCAGTTCAAGTCATGCTCGCTGGGGGGCATGCATATAGAGATGGCGACATCTCCAGTGACATTCTTGAGGGGTTCAATGTGCAGTTCAGGGCAATCTCGCAAGGTCTGCTGATCGCCAACCTGGCACAAGCGTCGGTTTTCTACGGGAAGAAGCCTTTCGGTGCCCTCCAGCTGTTTTGGCCGGATAGCGATGGAAACTTTCCTGGCGAAGAAGGTGCGCCTGCCTGGCTGAGTGACCGACAAGCCTTGTCGATGTAGCCGGAGCCAGGCTGTCCTGACGATCCCCATAGTTCCTCCCGATCAGTAGGTTGCCGATCCATATCCGTGAGGATACTGCGGTCCAATAGGTAAGAGTCGTCGTGAAACCCTCGACCATGGAGCATTCAAGTCCAGGTTGATCGTGGGTCCTATCTGGCTAGTCGGGGCAGGGATTCGGCAAAGTCGATTGCGCAGAAGATGCCGCATTAGAAAGACTTAGGAAAGCCTTACAACGTTCTCTTCAACCGATCACGGCCCTTTTGCCTCGTGCGGTAACCCAGCGGCAGTGCACCATGAGAAAGACCCAGTCCGGCCACTGAGATAATCTCAGCGAAATAGTTCGGACAATCGGGATTCTCGGGCGCCGTAGGTAGCGTTCCGGGCCTTTCGGGAGGAGCCACCGAATGGCCGGAAACAGACGTGGAGCCCTCCGGTAGAAGAGCTCTCACCACGCTCAACCAGCCGGAAGGCGCCACGTGATTGCTCATCGCGCCACGCTCGACGTCTCCCGCGCACTCGTTCACACCTCGCCCGGCTCTTGCACGAGGAGCCCCGGCTGTGCAGCACTCCGAAAGACAGCCGGGCGTTGACTCCGTTTCGGCAAGTGGTCATGGTGCTGTGCTGGTTCCGCGGTGAGCGTGACCTCCCCAAGCTCGGCCGTGACCACCGCGTCTCCCGGGCCACCGCCTACCGCTACATTCACGATCTCGCAGCGCAAGCACCAGATCTACAGGAAGCTCTCGACCGTGCCCACGCCGACAGCCTGGCGTACGTGATCCTCGACGGGACCCTGATTCCCACCAACCACTGCGCCGAGCAAACCCCAGCGTCAAAGGAGAGTCCATCGACGCCTGGTACTCCGGCAAGGCCCAGCAGCAGGCCGACAACCTCCAAGCGCTGTCGGCACCAGGCGGGCTACCCTTGTGAATCGCCGACGTGGAACCCGGCTCCGTCCACGACCTGACCGCCGCTTGGGGGCAGGTTCTCGGCGCGCTGTACGCCGCAGCAGCCCACGGCCTGCCCACCCTCGCCGACAGCGGTTACGACGGCGCCGGAATCAGTATCCACACGCCCATCAGGCAGCCCGAAGGAAACCAAATCCTCAGCCGGACAACCGCACCTACAACTGGCTCCTACGCGCCCTGCGATGCCTCGGCAAACGCGGCTTCGCCCTGCTCAAAGGCCGCTGGCACACCCTCCCGCACATCACCATCAGCCCCAGCAGAATCAGCGACGTCGCCCGCGTAGCGCTTGTCCTCACCCATTTCGAGCACGACCACCTACCGGAACTTCACTGAGATCACGTCACTGCCGCCGGACTTCCCGTAGCTCCCGCTGAGCCCAAAGCTCCTGCCCAAACGCGGACATCTGGTTCGCCACCTGCCCTACCAGACCTCCCGCCAATCCTACAGAAGTTCCAAGATCACTTCTTTTTCCGCTCCCGTGTAGGTTTGGAGCTCGCCAACGCAACCACAGCAGCCGAATTCGTCGGTGACTCGTCAGACAGTGGCCTGGCGGAGACGCCGCCCGCTTCATTGTCGGGAGACCGCTCGGGCAGCACGACCTCTCCCTGCCTGCGGCGCGGCTTTGGCACTGACGGCTCGTTGGACAAGGCGAACTCTGCCCAGATCGCGCGCCCGGTGATCGCATCGCTCGCGACCCCACCCGGGCCGCCAGCTCGGCCACCCCTGCCAGCCCACGCCCGTCCTCGGCCTGAGCGGGAACTACCCGCCGGGCCGCCTCCTGCGCACGGTCGAAATCTGGCAACCCAGGGATCACCGACGAGCATGGGATGGTCAGCTCCAGGTACCCATCTATGCGGCAAACGATGAAGAAGCGCATCGGCGGCAAAACCCGTACCTCAATTAAGAGTGGACCGTGCAGCAGCTTCGTCCCCGGCACCAAAGTCCTCATGGCAGACGGCGCCACCAAACCCATCGAAGACATCAAAACCGGCGACAAGGTCATAGCCACAGACCCCACAACCGGAAAGACAACAGCCAGGAAGGTCCTCGACCCGATCACCTCCAAGGGCGTCAAGAACCTGGTACGGGTAACCGTGGGCAGCGGTGATGAGGCCGGCGTTTTTACCGCAACCGGCGAGCACCCCTTCTGGGTGCCGACCACCCGGCAGTGGCAGCAGGCAAACATGCTGTGGCCAGGGCAGTATCTGCGCACAGGCGGGGGAACCTACGTCCAAGTCTCGGCGATCACCGCGTGGACCTCCGCAGAACAGCGCGTCCACAACCTCACCGTAGCTGGCACGCACACGTACGATGTGCTGGCAGGCAACCAAGCTATCCTGGTTCATAACAGCTCTGATCCCGTCGATGAGATCAATCCGAATGACGTTCGTTTCACGCAGAACAATATCGGTTCTCAATTTCGGGACGGTCATTCTATCGAGGAGACTAGAGATGCTCTCAAGGGCGGTACATTAAGCCCGCGACCCGATCCGCCTGGTGAAGCGGGATGAAAAGCTTTATACACTTGACAATCGGCGTCTCGTCGCATACCAACAAGCTGGCCTCGATTCTGTACCGCATCGGATGGCGACGCCAGCCGAGATCCGGAAGGAGTGGCGTAAGAAGTTCACGACAGAGACTGATGGAGTGGGCATCCAGATCAGAGGTGGCGAGTGGCATGGATCTTGTGGCTGAAACTGAACGCATCGCAACAAGGGAAGACTTGGCGAATTTCGTCGCCGCGCTGGCTGCTGCTGCGGCCTCATCGGAAGTAGATGAGTGGGAGAATAATAATCTTCCACGTTTCCTGGATGGCCTATCGGGCTGGCTTCATGGAATGGAAGGCTATTTTATTAATCAAGGCTTGAATGGGCCTGAGCAGCCTTCGTGGAAGCTCGTAGGAGAAATGCTAGCGGCAGCGACTCTATATGAATAAGCGGGTCTGATGGGTAATTTCCTATTGAAATTCGGCACTTCTGCGTACGACCAGGCCCGGAAGTAGTAAGCATTCAGCAGCTCAAGATCGCGATGGTGAGCAGCGCCCGCGCGGTGGGATGATCTTTGGGTGCCGAAGGCCCCGGAGCGTCACCCGTCGTATGACGAGCTGGCCGCATTGGTGGTCCGGCAGATGGCCACGATCGAGGCCCAGCGCGAGACGATCGCGCGGCTGGAGGAGACGGTCGACCGGCTGACCGCGCGGGTTGTCGAGCTGGAACGCAGGCTGGGCCGCAACTCTGGGAACTCGTCCTTACCGCCGTCCAGCGACATGTTCGTCCGGCCGGACAAGAAGTCATCGGTCGACACGGGGAAGAAGCGTGGCCGCCAGCCGGGCGCACCCGGCGCGGGCCTGGCCATGGTCGAGTCCCTGGACCAGGTCGAAGAGCACGTCCCGGACACGTGCGGCGGCTGTGGAAAGGCGTTGTCGGTGGCCGACAGCATCGGCTTCGCGCGTCGTCAGGTCCGCGATATGCCCCGGTTACCGTGACGGTGACCGAGCATCGCACGCACCGGTGCCGATGCGGTGGTTGCGGCCGGGGCACCACAGCGGTCTTGCCCGAGCAGGTGGCGGGGTCCCCGTCGTCGTATAGTCCGAACCCGCGCGCGCTGGCCGCCTACCTGCTGGTCTTCCAGCACATCCCGGTCGAGCGCTGTGCCCAGCTGATCGCCGACATTTCCGGAGCCCGGGTGTCACCTGGCTGGGTGCCGTCGGTTCTCGCCGAGGCCGCGACTCCGGTCATCGACAGTGTCAAGCTGGTCCGTGCGCTGCTGACGCTCATCCATGTCCTGCACGAGGACGAGACCACCACGAGGATCGGGACGGCACGCCGCTGGCTGCACGTGGCCTGCACCAGCCGGTTGACGATGCTCGGCCTGGGCGAGCGTTCCCGCGATGGAGCCAACTCTCTCGGCGTGCTGCCCGAATTTCGGGGGGTGCTGGTCCATGACTCGCTGTCGCTGTATGACGGCTACCCCGGCGCCCGCCACCAACTGTGCGGATCACACCTGGTCAGAGAGCTGACCACCGCGGCCGAAGACCATCCCGGCCAGCGGTGGCCCACCCAGATTCGCTGGGCTCTGGCGGAGTTGAACAAACAGGTTGGCAAGGCCCGCGCGGACGGACAGGCCGAGATCCCACCCGAGCGAGCCAAGGTCTACCTCAAGTCCTTCCACCACGGCATCCGCATCGGGCTGTCGTTGCATCTTCGCATGCCCGGACGCAAACAGTCCCCGGTCGTAACCTGCTCGAACGTCTCCAGCGGCGAGTCTGTGACGTGCTGCGCTTCGCCGACTTCCCCGGCTGGGTGCCGTTCACCAACAACGCCGCCGAGAGGGCGCTGCGGCCGGTCAAAACCCAGGTGAAGATCTCGGGCTGCCATCAATCGCGCAGCGTCACAGATCCTTCTGAATGCTTACACCCCTTCACCAACCGCGTCACGCTGGATCTTCCGCTGATGCCATGATCCTCTAGATCAGAGGACGGGAACTGCAGTCAGCTCAGCTCGTCGAACTCGCCGTCCTTGAGACCCTCGGCGAATGCGCGCCATTCAGCCGGGGTGAAGGCGAGAACAGGGCCGTCGGGGTCTTTGGAATCGCGTACGAGGAACAGGCGATTCGAGACCTCGGCCTTGTCGAGCTGGAGATCTTGAGCGTTCACGGCAGCTACCTCGACACAGTTCGCGCCGTCGCCACTGCGCGCGCTCTTGTGCCACTTGATGTCAGACAGGTCCACTTGAGACACCCGGACTTTCTATGTGTTGCTGAACAGTTTCCGCAAAATGATCACTTAGCCAGATCCGAGATCAGCACTCTCGACTCCCCCGGGTCGAGCGCCAGCGCTCGGAGGTGGTCGAATGCAAGAGTGTAACGATAAATCTCCATTTCACTCTCTACATAGAGACTACTCGTCATACTCTCGACATACACCACCTCAGGATCGTAGGGCTCTCGGAACTCCATGATGGCGAACTGCCCGGCAGTCGCCGGATGCGCAGCCTTGGAGGAGGGAAGCACTTGGATGGTGACGTTGTCCCGCTTGGACAGCTCTGCGAGCTTGGCGTACTGGCCTGTCATGATGTCCGGACTGCCCACCTGTTGGCGGAGCACTGACTCGTTGATGATCGTCCAGAGGCGAAGCGGACTTTCCTCCTGCAGGAGGAGTTGCTGTCGGGTCATGCGCATCTCGACCCGACGTTGGACCTCGGCGGGCGGGGAGAGGGCCATCACCGCCGCACGGATGATCTCTCGCGCATACTCCTCGGTCTGAAGAAGCCCGTTGACGATCAGCGGATCAAAGCTGCGCATGAACGCTGTGTCGGCCTCCAGTTCTATGTACGTGCCGTAGACGCTGGGGGTGGAGTCGGCGTACGCATCCCACCAGCCACGTTTGCGTGCTGTCCGAGCAAGCGCATGCAGGGCCACGCGTTTGTCGTCGTCCACGCCGTAGAGATCAAGCATGGCCGTGAGGTCGGGCGCAGTGATCCCGGTGCGGGCGGTCTCGATGCGCGAGACCTTGGCTATGGACCACTTCAAGCGCTCGGCTGCCACCTCGATGGTCATCTCGCTTCGCTCACGCAACCTGCGCAGCTCACCCGCCAGTCGTCGGCGTCGCACTGTCGGGCCTCGTCCAACCATCGCGATCTCCAGAATCCCGCAAAGGTGCTGTGTCAGCACGCATCCTAGCGTGCTCAGCAGCACAAGAAGGTAGATGTAAATTTGCAGATTCTGTTGCAGCCAGGGAAGACATGGTGAACCATCTATGCGAGTTAAGAGATGCGCCCCCTGGTACTAGGCAGCTCGCGAAACCCCGCTGTGCTGCCCCAGACATCCGCGCCCTGGCTGCGCGAAAGAAGGGCGGGACCTACCCGTGCGACGGATTCGGACGCGGGCAACCGCGACGCACCAACCTTCACAGCAACGCACCCCCGAGGAGGAGCGGTACGTCTGCTTGGGGCGGCTGGCATGGGTTCTGCGCGAGGTGGGTCTGCGGACCTCGCTCGTCTTACCGAAAGGTTGCGAGCCGTTCGTCCTGGTCGAACGGGCTTCGGGGTCTTTGCGGGTGAGGGCGACGTTTCGGGACGGGCAGTGGATCTTCACGTGGGGTCGAGGCAGGCGGCAGTGGGCGGACTTGAGCGACTCCGGTTTCCAACGGATCTGGGAGGCGGCGCGGTGACGGAGAGGTTCCTGGTCGAGACGGTGGTTCCGGGGGTGGATTGGGCGGTGCCGGTGATCCGGCACTGTGTCGGGCGCACCCTGAGGGCGGCAGAGCACCGGAACGTGGAGAACGCGGAACTCGTGGTCAGCGAGTTGACCGCCAACGCACTCCTGCACACCCACTCAGCGCGGTCGGGTGGGCTGGTCACCGTGGAGGTCAGCGCGATCAGTGACGCGCTGGTCCGGATCGAGGTGACCGATGAAGGCGCGCGAAGCGTCCCCCGTGCCCATGAGCCCGGCGACGAGGACTGTCATGGGCGGGGCCTCTGGCTGGTCGAGCAGGTATCGGCCCGGTGGGGAACACAAGCTCGGTCCCTCGGCTGGAACACAGTGTGGGCCGAAGTGCTCACGGCCGAAGACATACCGGATGCTCTGCTGAAGGTGCCGGTCGCCGAAGTGGGAGCGTGAAGTGGACGTCAGGCCGGTAGTTCGCCGGAGCCTCGGGGGATCAGGCGTACCGGGAGCAGCGGGTGCTCCGATGGTCCGGTGTCGCCGTGCATGCGGCGGAACAGCAGCTCGGCCGCCACCCGGCCCATCTGCGCCGGGTCCTGCGCCACCACCGTCACGCCCGGGACGAGCAGGTCCGCCAGTTCGAAGTCGTCGAACCCGACCAGCGCCGGCAGTCGCCCGGCCAGGGCCCGCAGCGCGGTCACGGTGAGCCTGCCGTTTCCGGTGAACAGCGCGGTGGGCGGGGCGTCCAGGGCCAGCATGCGATCGACGTCGGTGCGTACACCCGCCGGGGTGGGCGTCCGCATGGCGACGAGGCGCTCGTCGAACAGGTGCCCCAGGGCGGCGCGGAAGCCGTGCAGCCGCCGGGCGGCGGTGAAGATCGACGGCTCGTCGCCGAGGAAGGCGATCCTGGTGTGCCCGTGCGCGAGCAGGTGGCGGACCGCCAGGCCTGCCCCGCCGGCGTTGTCGGTGAGCACGGTGTCGACGTCGAGACCCGGCCCCGGCGGCCGGTCCACGAACACCGCCGGCGTGCCCGCCTCAAGCTCGGGCCGCAGGTAGGAGTGGTCCGCGCCGGCCGGCACCACGATCAGCCCGCCCACCCGCCGGGCGCAGAAGGCGCCCACCAGCTCGCGCTCCCGGACGGGATCCTCGCTGGACGAGCCGCTCAGCAGCATGCAGCCGTAGCCGGTGGTGACGTCCTCGACCGCGCGGCTCAGCACGGCGTAGAACGGGTCGGCGACGTCCTCGATGACCAGCCCGACGGTCGCGGTCCGCCCGCTGCGCAGCACGCTGGCGCTCTCGTTGCGGCTGTAGCCGAGCAGCTCGATGGCCTCGCGCACGCGTTCGGCGGTGCCCGGGTGGACGCCCGGCTCGCCGTTCACCACGCGGGACACCGTCTTGAGTGCCACGCCCGCCGCCGAGGCGACGTCCTTCATCGTCGGTCTCACCAAGCACCTGCAGCGTGGATGCCTCGTCCTTCAGAGTGGGGAGGAAACGCGGCTCGGTCGGGCACTTCTGTCCCCCGGTTCTGTCGGTGTTGATCGGTAGGTTGGTCGGCGTGTCTCGCTACCGGCTCCAGCCTTCGTCTGCCCAGGAGGCGGCACTGCTGGAGCATTGCGGGCACGCCCGGTACGTGTGGAATCTCGCGGTTGAGCAGCACGCCTGCTGGAGGCCGGGACGCAGGTCCGCGCCAGGGTTCGCTGAGCAGTGCCGCCAGCTGACCGAAGCGCGGGCGGAGAACGAGTGGCTGCGAGCCGGGTCGATCATCGTGCAGCAACAGGCGTTGAAGGACTTCGCTCAGGCGATGGCGAACTTCTTCGGCAGGACTCACCGCAGGCCGACCTGGCGCAAGCGCGGTCAGAGGGAAGGGTTTTGGATCGTCGCGGTCAAGGCCGGCGATGTCCGCCGTGTCTCCCGCAGCGTGGGCGAGGTCAAGGTGCCGAAGGTGGGGTGGGTGCGGTTCCGCTGGTCCCGCGCCGTCCCCGAGGGCGTCAAGTCGTATCGGGTCACCCGCGACCGCGCCGGGCGCTGGCATGTCGCCTTCGCCGCGATCCCGGATCCCGTCCCCGCTCCGGGCACGGGGGAGATCGTGGGTGTGGACCGCGGTGTTGCCGTGTCGGCCGCCCTGTCCACCGGGCAGCTGCTCAACGCGCCCACCCTGCGCGATGCGGAGAAAACCCGCCTGCGGCGGCTCCTGCGCAAGCTCGCCAGAGCCAAGCGGGGATCGAACCGGCGTGGCAAGGTCAAGGCCGCCATCGCCCGACTCAAGGCGCACGAGACCGACCGGCGCAAGGACCGGGCGGAGAAGACCTCCACCGATCTGGCCCGGCGCTTCGACGTGATCGCTGTCGAAGACCTGAAGATCTCCAGCATGACCCGTTCGGCGAAGGGCACCGTTGCCCAGCCCGGCCGCAACGTCCGCCAGAAAGCAGGCCTGAACCGGGGCATCCTGGCCAACGGGTGGGGCCGGCTGGTGGCGCGGCTGGAGCACAAGGCTCCCGGCCGGGTCGTGAAGATCAACCCCGCGTACACGAGTCAGCGTTGCTCGGCGTGCGGGATCGTGGATCGGCAGGCGCGCGAGAGCCAAGCCGCCTACCGGTGCCGATCCTGCGGATACGCCGCCAACGCCGACGTGAACGCGGCACGCAACATCCGACACGCGGCAGGGCATGCCGTGTCCGCGCGGGGAGGCACGCCGTTGGGTGAGCCGGTGAACCGCGAACCTCAACGCGACCTCCTCCTCATGGGGTAGCTGGCGTTGGAATCCCCCACCTTCAGGCGGGGGAGGATGTCAATCCTGGATCCTTCCTTACTCACCGACCGCCGGACAACGTTGTCACCCGCCTGTGCCAGAGTAAGTCGCTATGGCGCCGAGATCCGCACTGCTCATGGCCGGTTTTCTGCTGGCCGCACTCAACCTGCGCCCGGCGATCGCGGGCCTCTCGCCGCTGCTCGACGAGGTCATGAAAGACGTCGGCCTCACCCCGGCGGCCGGCGGCGCCATCACCACCGTCATGATCGTCTGCCTGGGGGTGTTCGGGCCGCTCGCCCCGCTCCTGGCCAGGCGGATCGGCCTGGACCGCACCCTGCTGCTCGGGCTGGTCGTGCTCGCCACCGGCATCGCCCTGCGCAGCCTGGACGGGCCCCTCATGCTCTACACGGGCGCCGCCGTCGCGGCCACGGCCATCGCGGTGATGAACGTCATCATGCCCGGCGTCGTCAAACAGCACTTCCCGGCCCGGGTGAACCTCATGACCGGCGTCTACGTCTCCGCCATCGTGAGCGGGGCCGCCATCGCCTCGGGGGCGCTCATCCCGCTGGAGCGGCTCACCGGGCTCGACTGGCGCGGCGTCTCGGCGCTGCTGGCCGTGCCCGCGCTGGCCGCCGCGCTGCTCTGGCTGCCGCAGGCGCTCCGCCGGCACACCAGGCCGCCGCGCGACGGGCCCAGCGCGTTCGGCCTGCTGCTGCGCAGCCGGGTGACCTGGTACGTGACCGCGTTCATGGGCCTGCAGTCGTTCACCTTTTACGTCATGCTCGCCTGGCTGCCGACGATCTTCCTGGAGGCGGGCATCCCGGCCGACCAGGCCGGCTACCTGCTGAGCGCGACCACCGTCGTCCAGGTGGGCGCCACGCTCGTGGTGCCGATCCTGGCCGGTCGGCGGCACTCGCAGGTCTGGTACGTGTACGTCTCGTCGGCGCTGACCGCCGCGGGCTACCTGGGCGTGCTGCTGGCTCCGGCCACGCTGCCCTGGCTGTGGATGATCGTGCTCGGGGTCGGGCAGGGGGCTTCGTTCGCGCTGGCCTTGCTGATCATCGCGCTGCGCCCGGCGAATCCGGCGCTGGTCACCGCGCTGTCCGCGGTGGCCCAGTCGGTGGGCTATCTGCTCGCCGCGCTGGGGCCGGTGCTGTTCGGGCTGCTGCGGGAGGTGTCCGGCGGCTGGTGGGCGCCGCTGGCGTTCGGGGTGGCCGTGGTGGGGGCGCAGACGGTCGCTGGCTGGTTCGCCGGACGTCCTGCTACTTTAGGTTAGGCTTACCTACAGATAGGGGACGGGGCGTGCTGACCGAGCTGCTCGACCGTATGGCCGCCGAGCGTGGCGGTGTTCTCGGCGTCGAGCCGAAGCTGGTCATCGACCCGGACGAGAGCTGGACGCCCGTCACCGAGCTGGTGCGGGAGCCGTACACACTGCTCGGGCAGTTGGTGGACGCGACCGCCGCGCGCTGGAACGCGCCGCGGCACGTCGGCGCGGCGCTGTTGTGGAAGACCTACTCCTACTGGCACACGATGCCGCTGGCGCTCGGCTGGGCGCTGGACGGGCGGATCCCGATCATGCGGCTGGCCGACACCTACTTCAAGGAGTCCGAGGCCGGGGTCACGATCGCGGCCACGGACGTGCGATGGGCCGCCGACACGGAGGCGATCGGGGACGTGCTCGCCGAGTCGCAGGCGCCGCTGGTCAAGGTGCTCAGCGCGATGGCCAAGGTGGGGGAGCGGACCCTGTGGGGCTCGACCGCCGAGGCGTTCGCGCACCCCCTGACCCAGGTCATGCCGGGCGACTACATGGCGCTGCTCAAGCGGATCGGCAAGCCCGTCGACGGGCTGGTCGAGCCCGCCGACGACGCCTACTTCCGCAGGACCTGCTGCCTGTGGGTCACCCTGCCGGACGCGCAGGCCTGCGGAAGCTGCTGCGTGCTCAGGCCACGGCGCTCCCCGTCTCCGTGAGCGCCGCCGGGTGCGTCTCCGGGAGTGCCGCCGTGGCGGCGTTGTCCATGGGTCGCAGCTCGTCGGCGTAGCTCACCGAGACGCGGCGCATGACGCCGGTGTCGTCGATGGAGTACTGACCCAGCCGCCACAGCGGCGGTGAGTAGGCGTGGATGGAGACGCTGTACTCCACCGCGCCGGTGAGCCGGTGGATGTGGTCGGGCCCGAAGGAGAACGACTGTCCCTCGCTGACCACGGTCTCCAGGTGCTCGCCGCCGATGCGCGGGTTGCACTCCAGCAGCGCGCCGCTGACGACGTGCACCGCGCCGGAGGACAGGTCGTGGTCGTGCCAGCCGGTGTCGTCCTCGGGCCGCCAGCACAGCAGCCACACGTCGATGTACGCGTCCCGGTGGAGCGAGGCGTAGTGCCTGCCGCCGTCCGCGGGGAAGTCGACCTGCTCCTGCCAGCGGGCAGGGTCGGCCGCCAGCCGGTTGACCAGATCGCGCAGCTCACGGCGGTCGAGCGTGCGTTCGGGGAGGGGGGAGCTCCCATCCTGGCTGCCGTGCTGCTCGTTCACGAACGAGTCTCCTTCCTGCCGAGTAGGCGACGTGGGTTGGTGACGCGGATGGCATGGGCCGCCGCCTGACCGAGGCCGGGGTCAGGGGCGGTGGCGTAGGGGGCGTCGGAGCCGTTGACGACCACGTCGACGCCGAGCTCGCGGACGATCGCGTCGATCGCGCGCGGGCCGTAGGAGGAGGTCTCCACGTAGCAGCTGGGATCGACCTCGCCCCGGCCGCCGCCGCCCCGGGTCATGAGCCGTTCGGAGTGCAGCGGGGCCAGCCCGGCCAGCAGGGCGAAGCAGACGCGCAGCCGGGGGTGCCGGGGCCGGACGGCGGCGTGGAAGTGGTGCCAGGCCTGGTGCATCTGCTGGACGTACGGCACCACGGCCGGCCACCAGGACGGCGCGCCCGGAGGCGTGGCGCACGGACCGGGGTGGACGAACAGCGGCAGGTCCCGGTCGGTGAGCACCTCCAGCAGCCGGTCGTCGAACGCGGCCGTCGCGGGCATCTGCAGCCCGGCCAGGCCCCGGTCCAGATCCTTGGCCAGCCGTTCCGGATCGGGCTCGCTGTGGCAGGTGGCGGCCCAGGCGCCGAACGGCTCGGGCAGCGCCAGCGAGCCGTCGTGGTAGGCGTCGATCAGCGGCCAGGCCTCGTCGGGCGGCAGCGACTCGATGCCGAGCGGGCTGGAGAGCGAGACCAGGGCCAGCTCCAGGCCCGTGGTGTCGCGTTCGTCGTGGGCCGTGGGGTCGACCTGGTAGGGCGGCTCGCCGTCGAGGAGCAACGTCCAGCCGTCCAGGCGGGGCGGCGAGGTGCGGCGGCGCAGAGCGTCGACGAACGCACCGGTCCATAGGTGCTGGTGCACGTCGATACTCATGATCACGCCTCCCCTTATTTCCTACCGACTTTATAGGTAAACCCTGTATTGTGGGAATCGATCTGGTGAACCGTTTCACTGATACGCTTCAGTGAACCGCTTCACCTGAGAGATTGTCAACGCCGCGCATCCTTATCGAGCACCCGCCCTGGCTGTCGGTGTCAGCCCATAAGGTTGTCGGATGGCTCGGAAGAGAGCGACGATTCGGGAAGTGGCCCAGGCGACCGGCCTGTCACCGGCCGCCGTCTCCTACGCGCTGCGTGGTCTGCAGGTCTCCGAGGAGACGATGGAGCGGGTCCGCGCGGCGGCGGCCGAGCTGGGTTACGAGGCCGACCCCATCGCCAGAGCGCTGGCCAGCGGCCGCACCGGCATGATCGGTCTGCTCTGCGGCTCGCTGGAGGACCTCTGGCAGCAGTCGCTCGCCGTCGGCATCAGCCGCGGCCTGCGCGAGAAGGACCGCTACGCGCTCATCCTGGACGCCGTCGGCGATCCCGCCCGCGAGCGGGTCCTCGCCCAGCAGCTCCGCGACCAGCGCGTCGACGGCATGATCGTGCAGCCGATCGACCCCGCGGCGCCCTTCTGGGCCCAGCTATGCGAGTCGCTGCCGGTGGTCGCGATCGGCGACTCCCTGCCCGGCACCGCCGGTGAGGTCATCTTCGACAACCGGCGCGGCGTCACCCTCGCCCTGGAGCACCTGCGCGCGCTCGGCCACCGCCGCATCGGCGTCCTCACCCCCACCCGGGCCAGCACGCCCGACCGCCCGGCCGACGTGCACGTCACGGCCGAGGGCGAGCGGCTCGGCCTGGACATCCGGGTCGCCACCGCCCAGCACGGCCTGGCCGCCGCCACCCAGGCGGCCCACGACCTGCTCGCCGACGGCGGGCCGAGCGCCGTCTTCTGCTTCGCCGACTCGATCGCCTATGGCGTCTACGCCGCGGCGGGCGAGCTGGGGTTGTCCATCCCCCGCGACATCTCGGTCATGGGCTACGACGCCCATCCCATGTCCGGCCTGCTCACGCCGGGTCTGTCCACCGTCGACTGGAACATCGACGGCATCGTCCGGGCCGCCGTCCGGCTGATGGCCGCCGCCGCCGACGGAGGCACCCGCCGCCGCCGGATCGTCCAGCAGCCCACCCTCCGCCAACGCGGCTCCGTCGCCGACCTGACGACCTCCTAGCCGCGCAGGTTCTGGCGGCGTTCAGGCTCAGCCTTCGGCGGCGTCCCGGCTCGCAGTGCGCCGTGGGGTCCTAGCGGTCGCGCAGGGCCTGGCGGGCTGTCTCCAGGTCGGCGGTGAGCGGGGTGTCCGGCTTCGGGCCGTGCAAGGCTCGGGTGGCGGCGGTGTGCTCGCAGGCCAGCACGATCTCCAGCGGCTCGACGCAGCGCAGGGCGTGCCGGGCGGCCTGGGTGGCGAAGCCCGCGTGATCCTCCGTGCCCAGGGAGATGACCGCCGTGCCCGTGGTGACCGGGGCGGCGAGGTGGCGCAGCTCCGCCAGGGCGTCCTGGGCCACGTACTCCAGGATGAGCGCCCCCGAGCCGCCGGGCCGATCGGCGAGGAACGGCAGCAGGCCGGTGAACCCGGGGTTCATCAGCGTCGCCAGCCGGGCCGTGCTGAGCTGCGCCACCTGGACGAGCGAGGCGCGCAGCGTGTCGAGGGCCAGGGCCACGGGGGCGGAGTGGAAGTTGCCGTTGTGCCAGGCGAGCGAGCCGGCGATGAGCGGGTTCTCCGCCGCCGCGTTGAGGTCCGTCTCGACCACCGCCTCCGCGCGGTCCAGCGCGTCCATGGCGGCGCCGTGCACCTGGGCGAAGGCACGGTAGCCGTACGGGTCCTGGACGCGCGGGCTCGGGCCCTTGGGGAGCAGGGCGCGCAGCCGGGCGGCCACGACCGCCTGCCCGGGGTGGGGACGCGCCTCCTGTACGGCCGCCGCCAGCGGCTCGGCGGAGGCGTCCACAGCCGCGAAGGAGCGGGCGGCTCCGTCGACGGCCGCGTCGAGCAGCAGGCGCAGCCGGTGACAGGCGAGCGCGGCGTCGCCGAGGGTGGCGGCGCCCGAGCTGATGAACGGCAGCGCATCGGCGTCCGCCAACGCATAGCGGGGAACGGCGGCAGGAGCAACGCCCGCGCCGGTGCCGGTGCCGGTGCCCACGCCGGTGCCCGTGCCCACGCCGGTGCCCGTGCTGGTGCCTGTGCTGGTGCCTGTGTCGGCGCTGGTGCCGGTTCCCGTTTCCGTGCCGGTGGGGGATGAGTGCCAGGGGAGTTCGCCGAGGAGGCACAGGGCGGTGGTGGACAGGGCGGTCAGGTCGCCGGTGCCGATGGCGCCGTAGGTGCGTACCGGTGGGGTGAAGCCGTCGTTGATCGCCTGGGCCAGCACCGGCAGCACGCCGGGGTCGACGCCGGAGCCGCCCGCGAGGAGCTGGTTGAGGCGGACGACCAGCATCGCCCTGGCCCGTTCCGGCTCGACCAGCGGCCCGGCGCCGCACGCGTGGCTGCGCAGCAGGGCGGCCCCGCCCTGTTCGACCGGGACGTCCTTGTTGGCGCCCACGCCGGTGCCGCGTCCGTACACGACAGTGGTGAGCCGCTGGGCGGCGGTCCACGCGGCGCGGGCCCGGTCGGTGCCGGAGATCGTGACCCGGGCCTCGCCGTGGGCGACCGCGTGCACCCGCGAGCAGGTCAGCCCGGCGCCGCCGATGTCCATGGGGCTGTCAGTCGCCGTCGGGGATGACCAGGCTGAGCAGCCAGGTGACCACGCTGATGATGATCGCGCCCAGGACTGCGCTGGGCCAGAAGTCGTCGACGTGGAAGGGGATGTCGAACTGCCCGGAGATCCAGCTGGTCAGCAGCAGCATGCCCGCGTTGATGACCAGCAGGAACAGCCCCAGGGTGAGCACGATGAGCGCGCAGCCCAGGGCTTTGACGATGGGCCTGACGATGGCGTTGACGACACCGAAGATCAACGTCACGATCAGCAGCGTCCCCCAGTATTCGGGGGAGTACGCCTTCGTGGTGATGTCGATGCCGTCGAGGAACTGGATGGCGACCCAGAGAGCAACCGCGGCTGCCAGGGTTCTGATGATGAATCTCACGCTGGATGATCCTCCCACGGTGACCGGCACTCCGATAGGGACCCTATGCGCCGGGCGATCACTTTGCGCTCTTCTGAAGTGGCTCCGTGTTTCGGACGCCCCTCGTGGGAAAGGTCGGTCCGAAGGGGAAGGAGCGAGATGGACACCACGGGTCTCGAGTCGCTGTCCGCGAGCGAGCTGCACGAACGCGCTGTGCGCTATGCCGTGCACCATGGGGATCTCGGGTTCCTGTGGAACTTGCTCAAGGTGATCCCGGCGGCCGAGGCCGCCACGGGCCGGGAGACATCCGCCGACCTCAGCCACGTCTCGGCGCTGCTCAGCGACGCCATCGCCGCCGGCGAGGGCGATCTGGGCGAAGCACTGCGACCGGTCTACCTGGAGTATCTGCGCGCCCACCCCGAGGCCTGAGCCGTACGGTCAGGCTCGCTGCCGGAGCCTGACGCTCGCCGTCGTGACCTGCGTGCCGGGCACGGCCAGCCGGGCCAGGGCGCCGCGCACGTACCTCGTGAAATGGCGTGGACCGGCCAGCACCACCTCGCGGTCGGCGATGTCGGGCACCTGGCGGCTCAGCCCGGAGGCGCTCAGCCGCTCCTTGGCCCTGGGGTCGTGCTCCTGCCCGACGACCAGCACCAGGCCGTACCTCTCCTGAAGCTCACGCAGCTCGTCGGTGATCAGCTCGGTGCGGTAGACCGCCACGGTGCTCTGGTCGCGCCCGGCCAGCAGTGTGCGCAGCGTCCCGGGCTCCAGGTCGGTGGCGATGAGCAGCGTGGCCCTGGTCCGGGCGGCGCCGCCGCCGTGGCTCCAGACCGCCATCACCGACGCCACGGCGTACACCAGCAGGGCCGTGACGGTGATGGGTGAGGGGGAGGCGGCGCTGAGGTGGTACGCGACGAGGAGCGTGCCCGCCAGATAGGCGGTGAGCCGCAGGCGTCGCCCGGCCCGCCGCGACCGCAGGCGGCCGGCGGATCTGACGACGATCACGCCGAGCGCGACCAGCAGCGCCGCGCCGGCGTAGGCGGCGGGCTGCCACGCCAGGCCGTAGCCGGGCTGGACGGCGCCGAACTCGGCGACCGCGACACCGCACCAGAAGAGCACCGGACCTTTGGAACTCGCCTCGCTACCCATGTATCGAACCATGCGCGCCGAACATGAGAGCTGTCTGAGTAAGGTCTAAAACATGGCTAACGTGCGTGTGGAGCGGACTGACGACGGCGGATTTCGGGCGACGAACGACCGTGGCGCGGAGGTGCGCCTGGGCAGCAACGCGGACGACGGTGTGTTCACGCCGGTGGAGTTGCTGCTGGCCGCCGTGGGCGGGTGCAACATCGTGACCGTGGAGCCGCTGACGGCCAAGCGCGGCCACCGGCTCGTCCGGCTCGCGATGACGGTGCAGGCGGACAAGGTCGAGTCGAACCGGCTGGGCCCGGTGACCGTGACCTACGACGTCGAACTGCCCGCGAAGGAGGCCGACGAGGTCTTCCGCGCGGTGGCGGGGCGGGTGCACGACCAGTACTGCACGGTCAGCCGCTCGCTCGCCGAGGGCACGGAGGTCCGTCTGGAGATCCCCTAGCCGCTTGGCGCTCCCTCGCTCGGCACCGGTTCAAACCGGGTGAATCGCTAACATTCCTTGGGGTTCACCGAACGGATATTCGACCGCGTTATGACACAGCCGTTGCATAGGGCTCGGTAGTGTCGAAGCAGGTCGGAAGCATGATGACCGGCCGTAAGACCTACACCGGAGCGGACGCGGAGGGGGACCGCCGTCTGCCAGTGCGGGACCGCCGTCGCTTTTGGGGGAAAGCGCCGGCCTGGACCGCCGTCGGGATCGGGGTCGGGCAGACTTTGGGGGACTGCCCGACCCCGATCTCTTTTTTCGCAGGTCCGCCTCGTATCGTACGGACACGTGACCAAAGTTCTCATCGACTGCGATCCGGGCATCGACGACGCCATGGCCCTCGCCCTCGCCGCCGGCGCCACCGGCCTCGACCTCGTCGCCATCACCACCGTCGGCGGCAACGTCGACCTCTCCCTGACCACGGCCAACGCGCTGGCGCTCAGGGAGTTCCTCGGCCTCGGGGACATCCCGGTCACGCCCGGCAGCGCCGGGGCCCTCATGCACCGCACCGTCCGCGCCGGTGACGTCCACGGCGACACCGGCCTCGGCGGGGCCGTGCTGCCGCCGCCGCTGCTCGCGGTGGCCGAGGGGCACGCGGTGGACTGCATCATCGACACCCTGCGGGCGGCGCCGGGTGAGATCACGCTGGTGGCGATCGGCCCTCTCACCAACCTCGCCCTGGCCGTACGGCGCGAGCCGCGCGTCGTCGAGTGGGCCCGCGACCTGGTGATCATGGGCGGCTCCTTCACCCGGGGCAACCACAACCCCGCCGCCGAGTTCAACATCCTCGCCGACCCGGAGGCCGCCGCGATCGTGTTCGGGGCGGGCTGGACGGTGAAGATGCTCGGCCTTGACGTGACGCTGACCGCGATGGTCACCACCGCCGAGCTGGACCGCATGCGACCCCTGGGACGGCTGGCCGAGCTGCTGGTGCCCGCCGCCCAGTTCTACGGCGAGGTGACCGAGCACGGCGGCCCGGCCATCCACGACGCCTGCGCGGTCGCGTACGTGCTGGACCCGTCCCTGGTCACGATGGTGCCCGCGGTGGTGAACGTGGAGACCGTCGGGGAGTTCACCCGGGGGATGACGGTGGTGGACTTCCAGCTGCGCGATCGCCGGCCGAACGCCCTGGTGGCCACCGCGCTGAACGTGCCGCGGTTCTGGGATCTCGTGCTGGAGGCGTACGGAAGACTGGCGGCGCGGCTGGGCGGATGAGGCCCGCGACAGTGTGCGGGCAGGGCGTGGCGGCTGATACAGTTACCCGTGTTGCAGGCGCCGCTAGCTCAGATGGTTAGAGCAGCTGACTCTTAATCAGCGGGTCCGGGGTTCGAGTCCCTGGCGGCGCACCGCATCGAAACCCTAGTTCAGTACGCTGAGCTGGGGTTTTTCGATTTTCGAGTGGCTCTGGCGGCGTCGAGGTGCTCCCGTGGTTGCTCGCCGGATGCTCTTCGGCACGGTTTCCGGCACATGGCCGGGCGGTCGACGTATCGATCTTCCTGGCTCATCGGGCTTGATGGGGGCGCCGGTCGGCCAGGGTGCCGACCGGCGCGAAGCTTACGAGCGAGACCGCTTAGTCGTGGTGGTCCCAGCGGTTGCCGGCGCCGGGGGCACGTGGCCGCAGGCGCTCCCGCCCCCCGCAGGACCGAGCGACAGTGACGTTCTCGAACGAGCTCTCCGTGGATGCGTAAAGCCCGACACCGCCGCTGCGCACAACGGTGTCGCGATCCTTCAGGATCTCAACGCCGTTCAACGTCACGGTGATGCGGTCGCCGTGAATCGCCGCACCCAGTCGCACGGGACCTGTCAACGGGTTGCTGATGGATGCCGTGGCCACGGTGACGGGACCCGACGCGTGCGCCTCGCGGATGATGCTCGCGTACTGGGTTCCGTTGCTCGTCTTGCCGACGTGGATCCGATACCCGTACGCGTCCGTGGTGTCTCGCAGCGAGATTCCCGCGTTACCGACGGAGCCGTCGATCGTGACCGTGGTCTCCACGGCATAGTCGCACGCCTCGGAGAAGCGCGCCGGCAGTGTCGAGTCGGCCAGTACGTGCGCCCGGCCACCGGAAGGCGGCGTGAGGCGCAACTTGCCCGAGGCGACGGACACGGACCCTGTTATTCCTCGCCAATTGGCCTGATCGAGCCCTTCCCTGATCACGATGTTGTCGAAGGTCGCGGCCCGCCGATGCGTGAAGGCGGCGGCACCACCCGTCGGCAACTGTCCGTCGTCCGCGGAGATCGACGTGTCGCCGACTTTGGCGCTCAGATGCTTCCCGATCGCGGATACGACCAGCTTGTGCGGGACGTTGGCGCCGCTCGGCAGCTCGGTCTCCGCGAGAATCTCGGTCTTGGAGTCGTATATCTTCACGAGCTTCAGCGTCGCTCCCGACGTGGAGTTGAGCACTTCGGCCCGGTAGTAGTTGTGGGAATCGTGGTAGCGGAACGCGAGACCGGTACGGGATGTCGTCTGCCCGCGTGGTCCGGGAACGATGTCCGCGGCCATGACCACGTCATCGGGTACGTCCCGCAGCGCCGCGAACGACATCATGTCCGCAGTCGAGGTCTGTGCCAGCTGCGTGTCCGGCTGTGCGCCGGTCAGCGCCCAGGTCCCCTGGACCGGCGTCCAGCCGCCGAAGGATCCGTTGAAGTCATGAACGGTGCGGTCCAGCCCGGCATCGTCGAACTCGTCGTTGAGCACGGGTGCCGGGGCGAAGTGTTCCTCGAGTGACACGGTGATGAGGTTGCCCGTGCGGGTGAACGCGATCGGGGTGTCGTTCACCTTCACCGCGTTCGCGTTCGGCGCGTTGATGGAGAGCGTGCCGGTGAACGGGTCCCCCAGCGAGATCCGGGCGGTCGCGCCGCGCAGTTCCACACTGACATCGGACACCGGTGCGGATGCGCTGATAACGGTGTTGCCTTGGTCGATCAGCGACGACCCTCTGGTCAGCGCGTACCTGGTAAGCCCGCCGCCCGAAGCACGCTCGAGGTACGCGGTCTCGGCGTTGGTCGTGGCGGCCCCGAACGCCCTCGACGAGGGAGTCGCCTCGCGCGACAGGTAGAAGCGTCCGGTCGCGTCCGGCAGGGCGATCTCCATCGCCGTCGCCACGGAGTGACTCACCCCGGGCATGGGGATGCGCTTCGCCGTCACCGAGGGCGCCGCGCCGGCCTGGCCGGGAACCACGACCGTGTCCAGTCCCGTCGGCCCGGTGGAGGACCAGTCGTACGACAGGTAGTCGACGTCGGTGAGTACCCGCTCACCGACGCGTACGGCGCCATTCTTGTGGACCCTGGGGGTCACCGCGGCGCCGGCCGTGGCCACCGGGATGAGCCGCACGCCGGCGACGGGTGCGGCTCCGGGCACGGTGTCGAACCCGACCGTGGCGACCTTCGTCGTCGGATTGACGGTCACCGGATCACCGGGGAAGTGCCAGAGCTGCCGGTATTCGTGCGCGGCGGTGTCACCGGTGAGGTCGTCGGAGACCACCCAGAAGCCGGGCTTGATGAAGTAGACCGCGCGGTCGTGCGCGACCGGCCGGTAGCCCATCGCCGCACCGCGGTAGATGTCGAGGCCCGCGTTCGAGCGCCACAGTGACGTCGTGCGGGGAACGCCTTTGGCCTGCGGCTCTCCGTCGACCTCGATGGTGTTGTGCGCCTCGGTCTCACGGCGCATCCAGTTGTTCGTGTCGGTCGCGCTGTAGTCCCCCACTCCGGAGTCGACGATCAGCGGACGCCCGTACGCCGCCATCACCAGGCTGAGGTCGTCCGGATGCCGATGCGAGGCGGTGTAACTGGAATTCTGGTTGTTGATCAGCATGTACCGGGCATCGGCGTCCCACCCGGAACGCTGAACCGCGAAGCTGATCGGAAACACCGTGGACGACAGCGTCGGGGCGGTCCCCTCCGTTCGGCCGGAGGCGACCCAGGTGAAATCGGGCCAGGAGTTGCGTACACCGCTCCTGCGAATGGCCGACGTACCCGCGTAGTTGTTCGGCGTGTCGCCGATCGCCGCGGGTTCGAGATTTGGCTGACGGGTCGCGAACAGCGAATCCGCGATCCAGTCCGCCCCCTGGACGAGCGAATCAGGAACGGTTCGCCCGTTGGCATTCGCGACTGCTATGACGGAGTTGATGACATCCGCGACGTATGCCTGATAGTTGAACGCCGGCTCGCGGTACACACCGTCGCCCTTCACATGCGCGCGCAGGAACCGCTCGGCCGAGCGCACCGCGAACCACTCCCAGCCAGGCGATGACGAGAACTCGGGCAGATACACGGCTGCCGCGTGGACGGAGCGGGCCATCGACACATACCAGTTGTTTCCGACATGTATCTGCATCACGCCGGCGAGGAAGCCCGTCGTGGCGTGCGCGCCGGACAGGTACTTCACGAGATCGCTCGCGTCGATGCCAGGATCGGTCCGGAACACGGAGAACGCGCTGACCAGCTGGGCGAGCCGCTTGGCCGCCGACAGGTTGCGGCCCTGCGGCCAGCTCTGATTGTCGGCGAAGAAGTCCAGCGAGATGTCCATCCAGGCCGCCGCGTACGCCGCACGCTTTGCCGGATCGCTTTCGGACACGTAGGCGTAGGTCAGTTTGGGGATGAACGTGAAGTCGCTCATCAAGGTCTGCGCGCCGCCCGGGGTGGTCTGCGTCCCACCCCAAAGGTCCTGCCAGTCGATGTCGATCCGCTGCTCGGCGCTGTTGTAGAAGGTGCGGGTCTCGGCGCCGAACCGGAAGATCCCCGCCGCGAGCTCGTCGGGGCCCGAGTCGCCACCGCCCAGGCCCTCGGCCGGAGCCGGGTAGTGGACGTCGGCGCGGCCCGCGTAATACACCTTGAGCTCGCTCGCGGCGCCCGCTTCATCACCGGCGGCCAACTTGGCCGCCACCGCGCTGAGCCCCGGGCGCGTCAGGTCGAGCAGCCTGCCGAGATCCGACATGTCGGCGAAGGCGGCACTGCCCGGCGAAAGAAACGCCGCCACCAGAGCCAGCACGACCGCCGCACGGACCCGACGACGCGTGTACCAACGTAACGTGCTCCGTCTCACCACTGTCTTCTCCCTAACCCTGTGAGAGTGTCAGCTGAGTCCACGTCAACCACCCGCCTGCTCCTCGTACTCGGCCTTGATCTTGTTGCCCACCCGGTCCATGAACTTCTTGATGGCCGGCTGCCACGCCGAGACGGGCTTGTTCCCCAGCTGGATCTCCAGCAGCACCGAGTCCAGTTCCTGCTGCTCGCTGGCAGCCTTGCTGGCGGCGGTCTCCGAGTACAGCCCGAGGGTCGGGTCCGCGACGGCCAGCGGGACGCCGGCGGCCTGGTGGTCGTGCTGGTCCTGTACGGCCTGGCGGTTGCCCGGCTCGTAGATGACGGGCGATGCTTCGGCGAGGTACCGCACCGGCAGGAATATCTGGCTGCGCCCGCCCTCGGTGAGGGTCGGGTCGGAGCCGTTGCGGGTGAACGTCTGGCCCTCGACGCCGTACCGGAGGGCCAGGTACTCGCTGCTGCCGAAGGGTGCGCACAACCAGTCGAGGACCTTGAGGATCTGTTTGATCCGGTCGGCGTTGTCGGTCTTGGCCACAGCGGTGAAGCTGGACAGGGTCGGGCCGGGCGTGCGTACCCGCGTCCCTGTGCCGTCTCGGGTGGGCGAGAGCATGCCGGTCAGGCGGAAGCCGGGCACGTCTTTCGCCTGGCCGTAGAACTTGCCCCACCCGGCGTACCCGCCGATGGTGAACGAGGTCGTGCCGGCCAGCATCCACGCGTTGCGCTTCGTGTTGGGCGCGCCCGCGTGGTCGGGATGCACCACCCCCGACTTCACCAGCTCGACGGTGTCCTCGAGGGCCTGCATGAACTGCGGTGTCGTCCCGGAGTGGGTGAAGACGCCACCTTCGGCCTGCCAGACGCCGGTGCCGCCGGGCCAGTTGCCGGTGATCCCGTTCATCTCAAGGATCGTGTTGAACGGGATCTGTCCGAACGCCCACCGACCGGCCCGCTCGTCGGTCAGCGCGCCCGCCATCTCCTTGAACTCGGCCAACGAACGGGGCTGGAGGCTGAGTCCTGCCTTGGCCAGCAGGTCGGCCCGGGTGTACAGCACGGTGCCGATCCGTGCCCGCGGCACGGGAATGCCCCAGATCCGCTGGTCGTAGACGGTGCTGCGCCAGGCATCGGTGGGCAGGGCGGCGAGGTTCGGGTAGGCGAGGACCGCGTCCCCGGACAGGTACTCGGTGAGGTCGGTGAATGTCGCCTTCAGCATGGCCGGCATCTGCTGGACAACGCCCTGGACGGCCACCATGTCGGGCAGATCGCCACCGGCGATGGTCGTGGCGACCTTGCTCTTGTAGTCGGTCGAGGCGACGTACGTGATCTTCAGTTCGGTGCCGAGTTTGCTGTTGAGGTTCTGCCAGTAGGGGTTCGAGCCGAGCGCGGGGGCGATCGGGTCGTAGGTGTACGTCAGTGCCGTGACGGCTTCGCCCCGCACCGGTTGTGATGCGGCGCTGGAGGCGGCCGGGTAGGTGAAGTATCCCGGCGAAACCCCGGCCGGCGCGGCGGCCAGGTCGGGCGTGACCGCGGTGACGGGCTTGTAGGTGGGCAGCTTGACCGACCCGGTCGAGCTGTTCGGCGAACTCGGGCTGCCGTCGCCGCAGGCCCCGAGCAGCGGGGCCAGCCCTGTTGCCGCGCCGAGTGCCAGGACGTGGCGGCGGCTGAAGGTGGGTGCCATGACGTCTCCTTGCCACACTGCGCGGACGACCGGTCAGCCCTTGACGGCGCCGACCATGAGTCCCTTGGCGAAGTGCTTTTGGATGAAGGGGTAGATGAACAGGATGGGCAGGACGGAGATGACGAGAATCGCCATCTGGACGGAGATCTGTGGTGGCAGGTTCTCCAGGTTCGAGCTGAGCTGGTCGGACCCGATCGGGGTGTTGTTGACGACGTAGGTGCGCAGCACCAGTTGCAGCGGCCACTTCTCCGACGACTGGAGGTACAACATCGCGGAGAAGAAGGCGTTCCAGTACGCCACCGCGTAGAACAGCCCGATCACGGAGACGACCGCCTTCGACAGTGGCAGGACGATCCGCAGCAGGACGCGCATCTCCCCGGCACCGTCTATATAGGCGCTTTCCCGCAGCTCGCCGGGGATTCCCTGGAAGAACGCGCGCATGACGATGACGTTGAACGCGTTCACCAGCACCGGCAGGATCAGTGCCAGGTAGCTGTCCAGCAGGCCGAGCTGTTTGACCGTCAGGTACATCGGGATGATGCCCGGGTTGAACAGCAGGGTGAACACCGTCATCAGCAGGATCGGCTTCTGCAGCAACGCACCTGGCCGCGACAGCGCGTACGCCAGAGCGATCGTGCTGACGAGGCTGAGTGCCGTGCCGACCGCGGTGATGCCGGCGCTCACCAGCAGCGCACGGGTGACGATTCCGCCGGACAGGACGGCCCGGTAGGAGTCCAGCGTCGGTTCGTTCGTCCACAGCACGAAGCCGCCCGCCCTGTTGAGCTCCTCCGGGGAGGCGATGCTGGTCATGAGCACCGCCCAGAACGGCACCAGAACCGCCAGGCAGCCCAGGCCGAGCACGAGTCCCCGCGCACCGACCCCCAGCTTGCTCGGCTCGCCCATCCAGGCCGGCCGCCCGCTGCGGCTCGGGCGTGGCCTTGTACGGGCGGCGGGGCGCGCCCCGGACACCGCGGTCGGCGCAGGTCGGCTCGTCATTTGGCGTACACCCCCTGCTCGCCCAGGGCGTGGGCCAACCGGTTGGCGCCGAGCACGAGCGCGACACCGACAATGCCTTTGATCAGTCCCACCGCGGCCGCGGTGCCCCAGTCGCCGCCGACGATCCCGTGGTTGTAGACGTAGGTGTCGAGTACTTCGCTGGCGCCGGCACCGACCTGTGCCTGCTGCAGGATGATCTGCTCGAACCCGACGGACAGCGAGTCACCGAGCCGCAGAATCAGCAGCAGGACGATCACCGGGCGGATGTAGGGCAGGGTCACGTGCCACAGGCGGCGAGCCGCCGAGGCGCCGTCCACCACCGCGGCCTCCATCTGCGCCGGATCCACTCTGGACAGTGCGGCGAGGAAGATGATCGTCGACCAGCCGGTGTCCTTCCAGATCACCTGTGATGTGATCATGAGTTTGAACAACTCGGGTACGCCGACGATGGAGAACGTGGACAGGTCGGCCGAGCGCAGCCAGGCGTTGAGCATCCCGCCGTTGCCGAACATCTGCTGGAACAGGGCGACCACGATGACCCAGGACAGGAAGTGCGGCATGTAGAGGATCGACTGGGTGAGGCGTTTGAGCCGTTCACTGATGGTCGCGTTCAGGATCAACGCGAGGCAGATCGGCAGCGGGAACACGAAGACCACCTGGATCAGCGTGATGATCAGTGTGTTGACGAGTGCGTTGAGGAACACCGGGTCGCCGGTGAGCACCGGCTCGAAGTTGTCCAGCCCGACGTACGGGCTGTGCCAGATTCCGAGGAACGGCTGGAAGTCCTGGAACGCGATGACGTTCCCGCCGAGCGGCAGATAGTGGAACAGCAGCAGCACCGTGACCCCGGGAAGCGCCAGCAGCAGCAGGACCCGGTCGCGCCGCCAGCGGTCGCGCAGGCTACGCATCGCCGGTCTCCACCGGTGCGGGCCGGCCGACGGGCCGGCCCGCGACGCAGGCTTGCACCGCCGCCCGCAGCCGGTCGTCGGCATTGGCCGCGACCCTCCTGCTCCGGGCGACCGCGGGCGCCGGGTCGGTCGCGATGTCGGTGACCGCCGCGACGACCGTCGCCGCGGCACGATGGTCGAGCTCGATCACCAGGTCC
This sequence comes from Nonomuraea glycinis, assembly GCF_035920485.1. Classification (GTDB taxonomy): domain Bacteria; phylum Actinomycetota; class Actinomycetes; order Streptosporangiales; family Streptosporangiaceae; genus Nonomuraea; species Nonomuraea glycinis. The sequence goes on along the minus strand of NZ_CP109166.1, from coordinate 720,845 downwards.
GGGGCGCCGAGGTCGGCGAACATCTGGGACTTCGTGGTCTCGGTCGGCTGCCGCAGGTAAATCGTCGGGATCGCATGTCGCGCGGCCATGATCGGCGAATGACACTCCATGCTGACCACCAGCGACGAGACGGCGTAGACGCCGGTCGCCTCCTCCAGCGGCCAGTACCGGTCCAGGATCTGGACCTGACCGAGCGTCTGCGGGCTGAGCAGGCTGGGAAGCTGCTCGTGGGCGAGCTCGACGGCATAGCTCATCTCGGGCACCACGACGGCCGGCAGGCCGCTGACGCGTACCCAGGTCTCGATCGCCGCCGCCAGCACCGCCAGGTCGTGCGTCACGGTGGCCCGGTTGATCGCGTCGCGCCGCATCTGCTCGCGGGTCGGTTCCGTGCCGTAGATCTTCGCGTAGGGGGCGTAGCGCAGCCGCGGGACGAAGCAGGCGAACCGGCCAGGCTGCAGGCCGAACTCCTCCAGCAGGCGAGCGGCGGCGACGGCGTCAGTGTGGTCGAACGCGAACGTGCCATCCGGCCCGAAGGCGAGGTCGGGCCCGGTTATCTTCTGGCCGCGCAGGGTGGCCAGGGTCAGCGTTTCGCGGCAGTACACGAAGTCGGCGCTGTCGAAACGGTCCTTGACGTCGTCCTTGAGATAGGACGGTGGGAGCAGATCGACCATCTGTGTCAGCTCCGGCAGCGTCGCCATGGTCGGTGGGCACAGCGGATCCACGGTGACCCCGAAGTACCCGTACGGGCGGCCCACATGCTCGCGCCACCAATCGATCTCGGTGCTCTGGAAGGCGTCGGCGCCCGATCCGTGCATGAGGACGTCCGCGCCGTCGATGGCGGCGGCCAACTCCGGGGTGCTCGGCCCGTCCCCGTCGAGAGTGCCATCGACGACGCGCAGGTCGGGAAACGTGTGCCGCAGCATGGATCGTTCGCGCTCCTCCAGCCGCACCGGCCAGAGGATGACCTCGACCTCGGGGGCGAACCGCTGAAACGCCCGCACCACGCCAGGGGAGTGAGCCACGTCGCCGATGTTCACCGTCGCCCAGGAGGACCGCAGGAGGACGGTGCGACGTGTCGATGTCATAGATACTCCTTGTTGACGTAACGTTAATTCAACATAGGGATGATGAGACGTTACGTCAATAACCGAGTAGGCTTTCACCATGGCAACGCAACGTGACGTCGCACGGGCGGCTGGGGTGTCACTCGCCGTGGTGTCGGCGGTGGTCAACGGCACGAGCCACACCCGGATGAAGGAATCCACCCGCACCCGGGTGCTCCAGGCGATGCAGCAGTTGGGCTACCAGCCGAACCAGACGGCGCGCTCGCTGCGGCTCAACCAGACCGACATGATCGCGATGATCCTCAACAAGATCGACAACCCGGTCTACGGACCGCTGCGGCATGGGGTCTACGAGGCGGCGGCGGAGCACGGCGCGACGGTCCTGCTGGGCGATGCCGAGACGATGCGCTCCGGCAGCCAGTTCCTGACCCGGCTGCTCAGCCAGGGCACGGTCGATGGCATTCTGATCCGCGGCGAAGGGCTGCTGGACGACGACGTGATGGCCGAACTCAGCTCCCACCCCAAGCCGATCCTCATCCTGGAACACGCACTGGACCATCCCTGGATCGACATAGACGATCGCCGCGCAAGCGAGATCGCTACCCGATTCCTGGTCAACCTCCACCACCGCCACATCGTCTTCGTCGGGGGCTCGGGATACATCTCCCAGCAGCGCTACCTGGGCTACCAGCAGGCGATGGACGCCGCCGGGCTGACCCCGGCCCCGCACCTGGCCACCGGGTTCGGTGAGCAGGCCGGCGCCGACGGGGTCCGGCAGGCCATGCAGGCGGCAACCGCGCCGACCGCCATCGTCGTCAACAACATCATGAGCGCGGTCGGGGTCCTGGCCGCCGCAAGCGACCTCGGCATCGCCATCCCCGACCAGCTGTCGGTGGTCGGCATCCACGACGTCGACCTGATGCAACACCTGCGCCCGGCCGTCACCGCAGTCCGGATGCCCATGTACCAACTCGGCCGGGCCGGCGTCGAGGCGCTTTACGACCTGATCGCGGGGCGGCCAAGCGCAGGCGGTGTCATCACCGACCCCGAGCCCAAACTGGTGATCCGTGACTCAGCGACTGCTCTGACCCGGATCCGCGATTAGCGTTCGCATGATCGCCCGCGGCTCATATCGATGGTCGTCAGCCCATGTGATGGGGCCCGGGTGGCTATGATCGGTGGCGCTGTAACCGCGGGCATGCCGGGCAGTGCCGGCCCGCGTCGGCGAGCGTGGCGTCCGGGACAGAGCCGGCGACCGCCGTCACTCCGGCAACCCCAGCCCGGTGAGAAGCCGCCGTGTCATGCGCTCGAATGATCGCCGGGGATCGTCGGGTGGGTCGAGGGTCGAGTCCGCCATGGCAGCCGCGATCAGAGGGTGGCGCCCGTCGGCGGCGAGCTGGGCTCGATAGGCCGCCTGGGCGGCTTGGCGGGCCGTGGGCGTTCGCCGTTCCTGAATCTCGATGTGCGCGAACAGCGTCACCAGGCCGTTCAACAGGCTGATGGCCTCGAGCTTCTGGCGTCCCGTCATCGGTACGTGCTGGAGGGCACGCAGCGCGTGCTCCAGGTAGTCGGCGGCGTGCGGGCCCAGCCGGGTTCGTTCGACGGGGACGTCCAGAAGCCAGGGATATCGCAGGTAAAGGTCTTTGGTGCGGACGGCCAGTGAGAGGAGGTCTTCGACCGGATCGCCGGTGAGCGGGACGCTGAGGTCGACCTCGCCGGTCACGGCGTCGTGCATCAGGTCGATGAGGTCGTCACGCGTGGCGACATACCGATAGAGGGAGGCGGGGCCGGTGCCGAGCACCTTGGCGATCTGCCTGGTGGACACAGCCGCCAGCCCGCCCGCATTGGCCAGGTCGATGGCGACCACGGCGATCTGCGCCCGGCTGCGTTCGGGTGCGGGACCGCGCGCGCCCCGTTCGGGTCTCATCCATATGCTCGCCGGTTCTTCGGACACCCGCCCTCCTTCTGCCTGGGTATACCGACTATCGTAGAATACCGCGAACATCGATCGCAGTATTGAGGGGCAGTCGTGAACACATCCCAGGCGTGGACTCCGGTCCGCTGGGCCGCACACGCCGACGTCCGCTTGGCCTTCGACCGGCTGACCGGCAACGATCAGGGAGAACCTCTGCTGCTGATCGCCGGCCTCGGCGTCTCCCGGCTGTGGTGGCCCCAGGGACTGAGCGAGGCCTTCGGCGCACGCGGCTTCGCCGTGGCCCGCTACGACCAGCGGGACGCGGGGCAGTCCACCCGCCTGCCGGCCACCGCGGCACGCAGCCCCATCGCGGCGCTGCTCGGCAGGCGCGGTGCGGCCTACACCGCAGAGGAGATGACCGACGACGCGATCGCCGTGCTGGACGCGCTGGGCTGGGAGTCCGCGCACCTGTTCGGCGTCTCGCTCGGCGGCGCCATCGCCCAGCGCATCGCCATACGGCACCCCAGTCGTGTCCGCACGCTGACGACGATGTCGGCCGTCCCCGGCGACGCAGCGGGCCTGGAGACCATCCGGTACGTCCGGCTGAGCACGCTCGTCAAGCTTTCGCGCCTGAAATTTCCCGACACGGTCGAAGGCGACATCGAATCCGGTGTCGCCGTCGCCCGGCTCATCTCCTCGCCCGGTTACCCGTTCGACGAGCGTTCCTCTCGCGAGACGATCACGCGCATCGCCGACGCGGGCGTCCGGGACGCGCGAAGCCAGAGTCGTCAGATCGGCGCCCAATGGCACGGCCCGCCGATCAGTACGATCAAGGCGCCCACGCTGGTGCTGCACGGGGCGGGCGACCCCTTGATCCACCCCCGCGCGGCCCGCCGGATCGCGGTTCGCGTCCCAGGTGCGCGCCTGCGGATCCTCCCAGGCGTCGGTCACGAACTGCCCGAGCCCGTGTGGGACGCGATTGTCGACGAGGTTCTCGGCCTCCAACTCCTCGACCGGCCCACCGCGCTGGGTGAGTCTTTGCCGGTGTCGCACGGCCGCTTGGGGGCAGCGGGGGAACAGGACACCGGAGGAGAGGAATAGTGACATGACTGATGTTTCCGGCCAGGGATCTGGGCCTGGCGACCGGCGTGAGGTGCTGACCAACCGGCAGGGGCACCCGGTCTACGACAATCAGAACCAGCGGACCGTGGGCGCACGAGGTCCGGCGACGCTGGAGAACTACCAGTTCCTGGAGAAGATCAGTCACTTCGACCGTGAGCGCATCCCCGAGCGCGTCGTGCATGCCAGGGGGACGACGGCCTACGGCTTTTTCGAGGCGTACGGCACGATCGGCGACGAGCCGATCAGCCGGTTCACCCGGGCCAAGCTGTTCCAGGAGGCGGGCAAGCGGACCGATGTGGCGGTGCGGTTCTCCACCGTGATCGGCGGGCGGGACTCGGCGGAGACCGCCCGGGACCCGCGGGGGTTCGCGGTCAAGTTCTACACCGAGGACGGCAACTGGGACCTGGTCGGCAACAACCTGGCGGTCTTCTTCATCAGGGACGCGATCAAGTTCCCTGATGTGATCCACGCGCTCAAGCCGGACCCGGTCACGTTCAGGCAGGAGCCGAACCGGATCTTCGACTTCATGTCGCAGACGCCGGAGTGCATGCACATGCTCGTCAATCTGTTCAGCCCGCGTGGGGTCCCCGCCGACTACCGGCACATGCAGGGATTCGGCGTCAACACCTACAAGTGGGTCAACCAGCAGGGCGACACGGTTTTGGTCAAGTATCACTGGATGCCCAAGCAGGGCGTGCGGAGCATGACCGAGGCCGACGCGGCGGTGATCCAGGGGCAGGAGCTGGGGCACGCCACCAAGGATCTGCGCGACGCCATCGAGCGGGGCGAGTATCCCGAGTGGGAGCTGCTCGTGCAGATGATGAGCGACGAGGAGCATCCCGAGCTGGACTTCGACCCGCTCGACGACACCAAGGTGTGGCCGGAGAACGAGTTCCCGGCCAGGCCGGTGGGGCGGATGGTGCTCGACAAGGCGGTGGGCAACAACTTCGCCGAGAACGAGCAGATCTCCTTCGGCACCGGCGTCCTGGTCGACGGCCTGGACTTCTCCGAGGACAAGATGCTGGTCGGCCGGACCTTCTCCTACAGCGACACGCAGCGCTACCGGGTCGGCCCGAACTACCTGCAGCTGCCCGTCAACCAGGCGAAGAACGCGGAGATCAGGACCAACCAGCGCGACGGTCTGATGACGTACTTCGTGGACTCGGCCGGGGAGTCGCCGCACATCAACTACGAGCCGTCGCTGCTCGGCGGGCTGCGCGAGGCGGAGTATCCGACCGTGGACGAGGAGGGGCCGGTCATCTCCGGGCGGCTCACCCGTAAGCGCATTCCCCGGACCAACGACTACGCGCAGGCCGGCCAGCGCTATCTGCTGATGGAGCAGTGGGAGCGGGACGACCTGGTGAACAACTTCGTCGCCCTGTTCAAGCAGTGCGAGCGCCGGGTCGCCGAGCGCATGGTGTGGCACCTGCTGCTCGTGGAGGACGAGCTGGGGTTGCGCGTCGGCGAGGGACTCGGCATCACGCCCGACGACGTCAGCGGCCTGGAGCCGCTCGCCGGCCAGGACCTGACCGACGAGGACCGCGACCGGCTGGCCAAGCTGGGCGCGAACGGGCAGCGGGATGTGCACGGGCTGAAGATGACCCACTGCGTGCCGAACGAGCGGGCCGCGCACGCCGAGCGAGCCTGATCCGCGCCCCAGCCGGTGCGGCAGGGCGTGCGTCCTGCTGGTCGCGTCTCACTCCAGGCGGCGGAGCAGGGCCTGTTTGGCCGTGCTGAACTCCTCGTCGGTGAGCACGCCGGAGCGGTGCAGCTCGCCCAGCTCCGCCAGGTGGCGCAGGACGGTCTCCGTCTCGCCGGGCGTGCTCGGCGGCGGGGGCAGCTCGGCGAGGCCACGGGGGATGCGGGCGAGCACGGCCGCGGCGACGAGCGCGGTCGTGCCGCCGAACTTCTGTATGCCCCAGGAGACGCAGCGGGGGTCCTTCTGCGGCGGCTTGTCGGGGCCCTCGCCCTTGAGCCGGAAGCGCAGCGAGCCGTAACCCATGCCGGTCAGCGGCTTCCACTCCACGCCCGCCAGGTCCGCCAGCGCGAACTCCTGCGGGCCCGCCTCGTCCTTGGCGCTGCCGGCGAAGGGGGTCCATTCCAGGCGCACCCGCTCGCCGTCGAAGTGGACGGTGCCGTCGCCCGCGCTGGCCGTGATCGGCACGGCGGGGCCGGGCAGCAGGAACTCCTCGCTCGGCGCGCTCGGCGTCTGCCACACGGTCAGCACGTCGCGTATCTCGTCGGCGAAGTATTCGGCGGCGCCGGTGCGCCCCTTGGGGATCGCCAGCCGGTAGGGATCGGCGGGGGCGGCGAGCGAGCCGGCGACCGCGTCGGTCAGCGGATCGGCCCCCTTGCGCAGCCGTAACCGCAGGTGCCCGCCCTTGCGGGACGGCTCGAACGTGACGCCGGCGATCGCCTCGATCGAGATCACCAGCTCGCCGAGTGTCTTGCGCAGCTCGTGCACGTCCCGGCCGCTGCCCGGCACGACCCGCAGGGTCTCGCCGTTGAACGTCCACACCCCGTCGGACACCGCCATTTCGGCCATGACCACCAGCCTAGGACAGCACGGCAGAGATCGATAACCTCCTTTGGTCGGTAATCGACCACCGGCCTGGGACGGCACGGCAGAGGTCGGTCAGGTGGGCGGGCGCAGCCTGGCCAGGCGGTTGCGTACGCCGTCGAAGTGGGCGTAGACGGCCGCCATCGCCTGCGCCTTGTCGCCCGCGAGCACCGCCGTGTAGATGTCGCGGTGGCGCCGGACCACGTCGTCCGGTGTCTCGTCAGGCGCGCCGAGGTGATCGCGGAGCTGGTGGTAGACGTCCCAGAACGCGCCCAGGAGCTGGCTGACCACCGCGTTGTCCAGCGGCCGGTAGAGCAGGTCGTGAAAGAGCCGGTCGGTCTCCGGTGAGACGGCGTCCACCACCGCCTCGGCCTCCATGCGGGCGATCACGTCGGCGACGGGCGTCAGGTCGACGTCGGGGCCCAGGTCGATGAGGCGCTGGACCAGGCCGATCTCCAGGATCTCGCGGATCTCGATGAGGTTGGCCAGCGCGTTGCGGCCGTCCTGGAGGGTGATGCGGCTGTGGAAGGCGAGCTCGTCCACGAGGCCGGCCAGGGACATGCGGCCCACGAACATGCCGAAGCCGTGCCGGATGTCGACGATGCCGACGGCCTGCAGCGCCTTGAGCGCCTCCCGGATGGAGTTGCGGCTGACGCCCAGCTCCTCCATCAGCTCGGACTCGGTGGGGAGTGGGGCGCCGGCCACCAGCCCGCGCTGGAGGATGAGCTCCTTGACCCCCTCCTGGGCCTCGACGGCCCGGCTCGGACGGTGCCGGGGGCGCGGGACAGCGGTCATGAAGGATCCCTTTCCATTAGGCCTTTGCGTAACATTCCGGAAACCTCCTGTTGACCACAACCCTGCCGGGCATCTAGCGTCCACCGTACGCACAACATGGGACATGGGATGTCCCACGTTCTATGATAGCCGCCCCGAGCGGCCCATCGCAGGTAGCAATACTGCACCAACCCCCCGGGAGGCATCCGTGAGCTCTGAGTTCAGCCGCCGCGACTTCCTGCGTTACAGCGGTGCGACAGGCGCGGCCGCGATCATCGCGTCCACGCTCGCCGCCTGCAGCGGAGGTCCGGCCTCGACCGGCTCCGTCGGCGCCGGATCGAACAAGGACCTGATCACCGCCGTCATCGGCTACGGCAACGACCAGAGCTGGGACCCGACGCAGACGGCCTCGGCCTTCGCCATGGCCGGCATCAACCACATCTACGAGGGCCTGCTCGACACCGACCCGATCACCCGGGAGCCCTACGCCGCGCTCGCGACGGCCCTGCCCACGGACGCGAACGCCACCGCCTGGACGTTCACCCTCCGCGAGGGCGCCAAGTGGCACGACGGCAAGCCGGTCACCGCCGACGACGTGGTCTTCACCTTCGAGCGGATCCTCGACCCCGAGGCCAACGTGCTGGTGGGCAACTTCTTCCGGTCCTGGCTGCGGGAGGTCAAGAAGGTCGACGACCGCACGGTCGAACTCACCTTCAAGTACGCCTTCCCGGACGCGGCGCCGAGGCTGACCATCGCCAAGATCATGCCCAAGCACGTCTTCGGCCAGCAGGGCGCGTGGGACCAGGCCAAGGGCGGCAAGGCCGTCGGCTCGGGACCGTACAAGCTGGTCCAGCACAACCCCAAGTCCAACACCGCCTTCGAGGCGTTCGCGGACTACAACGGGCCGCGCCCGGCCACGGTCCAGAAGATGAACTGGCTGACGATCGTGGACGCGGCGGCGCGGGTCGCCAAGATCTCCGGCGGCTCGGCCGAGGCGCAGATCGCCGACAACATCCCGTACGCCAACGTGGACCAGCTCAAGCAGCAGGGGCTCACGGTCGAGGGCGGCGCGGGCATGAACCACATGTTCCTGATGTTCAACACCGCGACCAAGCCGTTCGACGACGTCCGGGTGCGGCAGGCGCTGCACTACGCGATCGACAAGCAGAAGATGATCGACGTGGCGCTCAAGGGCCACGGCACCGCCTCCAGTTCCTTCCTCAACGAGGGGCACCCGGACCACAAGCGGGCCTCGGTCGTCTACGACTACGACCCGGACAAGGCCAAGGCGCTGCTCAAGGAGGCCGGGGCCGACAACCTGACGGTCAACCTGATGGCGGTGAACGTGAGCTGGCTCGCCGACTGCCTGCCGACCATCGCCGCCTCCTGGGAGGCCATCGGCGTCAAGACCACGCTGGAGCCGCAGGACACCGCCGCGCTGTTCACCAAGATGGACCAGTTCCAGGACTATCAGGTGGTCGCGGCGGCCTCGAACCCCAACCAGTTCGGCATGGACGCCGACCTGATCCTTCGCTACAACTTCGTCGAGGGCGGCCTGTGGATGAAGTACGCCCACTTCGACGGCAGCAAGGATGCCAAGGCCCTGTTCAAGCTGATGGACGAGGCCACCCAGGAGCCGGACAAGGCAGCCAAGACCACCAAGGTCCAGAAATATCTGGACGTGATCGCTGAGCAGGCCGTCCTCTACCCGGTCGTGCACACCGAGCTGATGACCGCCTGGGACCCGAAGAAGATCTCCGGGGTGCGGGCCCAGGCCTACCCGGGCATCAACGTGCTCCAAGCCAAGCGCACCTGAGTCGCCATGGTCCTCATCGCCAGAATGCTGCTGCGGCGGGTCCTCATCCTGGTCCCGCTCGTGCTCGGCGTCATCGCGTTCGTCTTCGTCGTGATGCGCTTCTCCAACAGCAAGCCGGAGTACGCCTACTTCCAGGGCGCCAACCCGACCGCCGAGCAGATCCACCGGTTCCAGGTCGAGAACGGCCTGCTGGACCCGCTGCCGCTGCGCTACCTGCGCTTCGTCGGCGACCTCCTGCAGGGCGACATGGGCACCAGCGTGCTGACCAAGAAGCCGGTGATCGAGTCGATCATGACGGCGCTGCCGCTGACGCTCCAGCTCACCTTCCTCGGCCTGGCCGTGGCCGTCGTGCTGTCGCTGGTGTTCGGCGTCGCCGGCGCGCTGTTCCGGGACCGCTGGCCGGACCAGGTGATCCGCATGGTGTCGCTGATCGGGGTGGCGGCGCCGTCGTTCTGGCTGGCGCTGCTGATGATCCAGTGGCTGGCGGTGGGTGAGGGCCTGTTCCCGACGGGCGGCTACATCAACCCGGCGGACTCCTTCCCCGGCTGGCTGCGCTCCATGACGCTGCCCGCCCTGTCGCTGTCGCTGCCGATCGCCGCCCAGCTCATCCGGATCATCCGCACCTCGATGGTGGAGGAGCTGGACCGCGACTACGTGCGCACCGCGATCGGCAGCGGCCTGCCGCCGATCGTGGTGGTCGGCCGCAACGTGCTGCGCAACGCGCTGATCAACCCGCTGACCGTGCTCGGCCTGCGGATCGGCTACCTGATCGGCGGCACCGTGGTCATCGAGACCATCTACGGCCTGCCCGGCATGGGCCAGCTCATGATCAACGCGGTGCGCGACGGCGATCCCGCCGTCGTGCAGGGCGTGGTGCTGACGATCGCGGTCGGCTTCATGGTCGTCAACCTCGCGGTCGACGTCCTCTACCTGCTGGTCAACCCCCGGCTCAGGAGTGCCGCATGAGACGAGGACTGACAGAGCGCCTGGCCCGGCCGGGCATGACGTTCAGGAGGCTGCCGCCGCTGTCGTGGCTGGCGGTCGGCATCGTGCTGGTCGTCGTGCTGGCGGCGCTGTTCGCGCCGCTCCTCGCGCCGCACTCGCCGTACTTCCAGAACTCGCTCGGCGGCGGCCCGTCCGCCGAGCACTGGATGGGGCTCGACAGCGCCAACCGCGACATCTTCTCCAGGCTGCTGTACGGCGCCCGCTGGTCGCTGATCATCGGCCTCGGCGCGACCGGTCTGGCCCTGGTGACCGGGGCGATCATCGGCGCGGTCGCGGCCACCTCCCGCAAGGCCGTCGACGAGACGATCATGCGGCTGCTCGACGTGATCATGGCTTTCCCCGGGATCGCGCTGGCCGCGGTGCTGGTGGCCGTGTTCGGCGGCAGCATCACGGTGCTGGTCATGGCCATGGCCTTCCTCTACATGCCGTCGGTGGCCCGGGTGGTGCGGGCGAACGTGCTGGCCCAGTACGGCGAGGACTACGTGGCGGCCGAGCGCGTCATCGGCGCCCGCACCCCGCACATCCTCGTCAAGCACGTCGCGATCAACTGCGCGGCCCCGGTGCTGGTCTTCTGCACGGTGATGGTGGCCGACGCGATCGTGTTCGAGGCGTCGCTGTCGTTCATCGGCGCGGGCGTGCGCCCTCCGGACCCGTCCTGGGGCAGCGTCATCGCCGACGGCAAGAACCTGGTGCTGCTCGGCGGCTGGTGGGGCACGGTCTTCCCCGGCCTGCTCATCCTGGTCACGGTGCTCGCGCTGAACATCCTGTCCGAGGGCATCTCCGACGCGTGGGCCGCCCCGGCCGCCCGGCGCCCGGTCCCCAAGGCCGACGACGCCTTCGAGCGGGCCGAGCCGGGCACCGGCGAGATCACCGAGCTGCCGGGCCTGGCCGAGGCCGCCCGCAGGCTGGCCGAGCGGGCCCGCCCGCTGCCGCAGGGGCCGCCGATCCTGTCGGTGGCGAACCTGCGGATCGGGTTCGACGCCGGGGTGGACATCGTCGACGGCATCAGCTTCGACGTCCGGCCGGGCGAGGTGCTCGGGCTGGTCGGCGAGTCCGGCTGCGGCAAGTCGCTGACCGCGCTGACGGTCATGGGCCTGCAACCGGGCAACGCCCGCGTCACCGGCGAGATCACCTTCGCCGGTGAGCAGCTGCTCACCATGCCCCGCAAGGCGCGCAGGAAGCTGCTCGGCCATGACATGGCGATGATCTACCAGGACGCGCTCTCCTCCCTGAACCCGGCCATGACCATCAAGGCCCAGCTCAAGCAGGTCACCCGCCGGGGCGGCCGGCGCACTCCGGCCGAGCTGCTGGACCTGGTCGGCCTGGACGCGCGCCGCACGCTCACCTCCTACCCGCACGAGCTGTCCGGCGGGCAGCGGCAGCGGGTGCTGATCGCGATGGCGCTGTCCCGCGAGCCCAAGCTGATCGTCGCCGACGAGCCCACCACCGCCCTCGACGTGACCGTCCAGGCGCAGGTCATCGAGCTGCTGCTCAGGCTGCGCGAGGAGCTGGGCTTCGCGCTCATCCTCGTCTCGCACGACCTCGCGCTGGTCGCCGACGTCACCGACCGCGTGGTGGTCATGTACGGCGGGCAGATCGTGGAGACCGGGACCACCGCGGCCCTGGTCGGCGCGCCGGCCCACCACTACGCCCGGGGGCTGCTGGGCTCGGTGCTGTCGCTGGAGTCGGGGGCCGAGCGGCTCACCCAGATCCGCGGGGTGGTGCCGTCACCGGCGGACTTCCCGGCGGGCTGCCGGTTCGCCGACCGGTGCCCGATGGCCACGGCGGTGTGCCGTACCGACACCCCGGCGCTGGACGGCGACGCCCGCCTGCACGCGGTGGCCTGCCACCATCCGGCGGTGCTCCTCGACCAGACCCAGGAGACGCGGGGGAGTGAGCAGCATGCTTGAGCTGACGGACGTGCACGTGGTGCACAAGGCGCGCTCGGGCGGGATCTTCTCCCGCGACCGCGTGCACGCGCTGACCGGCGCCAGCATGACCATCGGCGCCGGTGAGACGGTCGGCGTCGTGGGGGAGTCCGGTTGCGGCAAGTCCACGCTGGCCAAGGTGCTCGTCGGGCTGCAGCCGCCCACGTCCGGGACGGTGTCCTTCCGGGGCCGGGACCTGTGGGCGCTGAAGGAGAGCGAGCGGCGGGCGGCGATCGGCTCCAGCGTCGGGATGATCTTCCAGGATCCGTCCACGGCGCTGAACCGGCGCCTGCCGATCAGCCAGGTCCTGCGCGACCCGCTCAACGTGCACCGGCGCGGCACCCCCGCCCAGCGGGACGCCCGGGTACGCGAGCTGCTCGACCTCGTCGGCTTGCCCGCCAGTGCCGCCGACGCGTTGCCCAGCCAGCTCTCCGGCGGCCAGCGTCAGCGGGTGGCCGTGGCCAGGGCGCTCGCGCTGGAGCCCGAGCTGCTCATCGCCGACGAGCCGACCAGCGCGCTGGACGTGTCGGTGCGGGCCCAGATCCTCAACCTGCTGCTCGATCTGAAGGAACGGCTCGGGCTGGCGCTGGTGTTCGTCTCGCACGACATCCAGACCGTCCGCAGGATGAGCGACCGGGTCATCACCATGTACCTCGGCAGGATCGTCGAGCAGACGCCCGCCGAGGTCCTGCCTCTGGGGGCGCGGCACCCGTACACCCGGGCGCTCTTCTCCGCCACCCCCGGCCTGCTCTCGCCGATCAACCCGATCCCGCTGGTCGGCACGGTCCCGTCGGCGACCAGGCCGCCCAGCGGCTGCCCGTTCCGCACCCGGTGCTGGCGGGCCGACGACGTGTGCGGCGCCTCCTGGCCCGAGGCCGGCACCGACGACGAGCACCTCTACCACTGCCACCACCCGGTGGCGGCGGGAGCCACAGACCTGCAACTGATCCAGGAGCGCGCATGACGACGGCTGTAACCCCCACGCTGAGCGGTGTGATCCCCCCGGTGTGCACCCCGTTGACCCACGAAGGGGAGGTGGACGCCGGCTCGCTGGCCCGACTGGTCGACCACCTGGTGGCGGGCGGGGTGGACGCGCTGTTCGTGCTCGGGTCCTCCTCGGAGGTGGCCTACCTGACCGACGCGCAGCGCAAGGTGGTGCTGGACACCGTGGTCGGCCATGTGGGCGGGCAGGTGCCGGTGCTGGCCGGGGTGATCGACATGACCGCGCCGCGGGTGCTCGCGCACGCGCGGGTCGCGGTCGCGGCCGGGGCGTCCGGCCTGGTGGCGACGGCGCCGTTCTACACGCGCACCCACCCGGCCGAGATCCGCACCCATTTCCGGGCCATCGCCGCCGGTGGCGGGGTGCCGCTGTACGCCTATGACCTGCCGGTCTCCGTACACACCAAGTTGTCCGCCGAGCTGCTGCTGGAGCTGGCGGCCGAGGGGGTGCTGGCCGGAGTGAAGGACTCCAGCGGCGACGACGGCGGGATGCGCCAGGTGATCCTGCGCCGCGAGGCGCCGTTCAGCGTGCTGACCGGGTCGGAGGTGACCGTGGACGCGGCGCTGTGGATGGGCGCCGACGGCGTGGTGCCCGGCCTGGGCAACGTGGACCCGCACGGGTACGTGAACCTCGTCAGGTCAGCGTCGCGGGGCGACTGGGAGGCCGCCAGGCGGGAGCAGGAGCGCCTGGTCAGGCTCTTCGAGATCGTGCACGTCGGCGGCTCCCGGATGGGCGGCAGCTCCGCCGGGCTCGGCGCGTTCAAGGCGGCGCTGCACCTGCGCGGCATCATCGACCACCCGGCCACGGCGATGCCGCAGACCCCGCTGAACGACGACGAGATCGGCCGGATCGGCAAACACCTGGCGGCGGCGGGCCTGCTGTAGGTGGTCCTGCTGTGGACCGGTCCTGATGTAGGCCGGTCCTGATGTAGGCCGGGTCTGTCGTGGGCCGGGTCTGTTGTGGGCGGGACAGCGGCCGGCCCGTTGTGGGCCGGTCGCCTTCGCGTGCCCCGTCAGTGCTGTCCGGCGAGGCCGGACACCTCCTGGGCGCCTTCCTGCATCAGCTTCGCGCCGAGCTTGGACAGCGCCCGCCCGACGGCCAGTTCGTCCCCGATGCCGGGCACGGGCGGGTCGTCCGGGTTGCGACGAGCGTGGGCCACGCTCTCGTGCCGCTTGCCCTCAGCGGTGAACAGCACCGCCGTGGCGGTGGTGACGGCGTCGTCGTCGTCCTCGCTGATCCAGATCTGCACGTTCCACTGTTTGTACTCCATAGTCCCCACCTCCCTCCTGCAAGCCTTTCCCATAGTCCAGCGGGGTAACGTCTTAACGGCTGACACCGTCGCCGTCCCGCCCGAGCAGGCGCAGGTCGTCGCGCCGGGGCAGCGACTCCCAGTCGCCCTGCGACGTCACCGCGAACGCCCCCGCCGCGCACGCCGTCTCCAGCCGCCGCTCGGGGGTGGCGCCGGCCAGCCAGTCGGCCAGCCACCCGGCCGCGAACCCATCCCCGGCCCCCACCGGGTCCACCTCGGTCACCTGGTACGGCTCCGCGCGGAGCAGGCGTCCGCCGGACCACTCGATCGCGCCCTGGGAGCCCAGCTTGACCAGCACATGTCGCGGCCCGAACGCACCCAGCGCCCGCGCCAGCTCGGCAGACTCCGTCCCGCCGCCGACCGTCCCGGCGTCGGCGCTGATCAGTCCGCCCTCCGCCTCGGTGGCGGCGATCAGTCCGCCCTCCGCCTCGGGGGAGGTGATCAGCCTGCCCTCCGCCTCGGTGGCGAACAGCACGTCCACCTGGCCGATCATCTCGCGGAGCCAGGCGCCGGCCTCGTCGGGCGGCCACAGCGCCCTGCGGTAGTTGATGTCCAGGGAAACGGTGACACCGGCGGCGCGGGCCACGGTCACCGCGTGCCGCACGCTCTCCCGGCAGGAGGCGGACAGCGCGGGGGTGATCGCCGTGAGGTGCAGCACCCGGGCGTCCCGGATGAGCTCGGGGTCCAGGTCGGCCGGGGTGAGGCGGGAGCCGGCGCTGCCCCGGCGGTAGTAGGTGACGTCGATGTGGTCGGCCGTCCGCCTGCCCTTGATCATCAGGCCGGTGGCCGCCTCGTCGGGGAGGGCGCGCACGTCCACGCCCTCGCCCGCGAGCGTCGAGCGGATCAGGTCGCCGAACTCGTCCGCGCCCACCCGGCCGATCCAGCGGACGGCGTGGCCGAGCCGGGCCACGCCGATGGCGACGTTCGACTCGGCGCCGCCCAGGCCCAGGTCGAAGTCACGGGCGAAGCGCAGCGGCCCGGTGCGCCGGGCGGCGAACAGCGCCATCGTCTCGCCGAAGGTCACCAGATCGGTCATCCCGGGGAACTACCCATCTTCGCGGGCGCGCAGGTTCGAGGTGGAGGGGCCGTCGAGGACGGCGATCTCGTGCTCGTCGCCGGGGACGAGGAAACTCAGCAGCCGGCGGCCCTCCTCGGCCACCGCCTCCAGGTCGGCGATCGGCTCCCACTGGTGGATGGTCAGCGTGGAGGTGCCCTTGGCGCGGGCCACGGTCCAGTCCCCGGCGGTGAAGCCGTCGACGAGGATGACGCGGGGCATCACGTTGGTGCCCATGAAGCCCCGCAGCGCGGCGAAACCGGCCTCGGTGATGACCCTCGTCCGGTCGGCATGTGACAGGAAAAGGTTGTCGAAGTCATACATCAACCGCACGGGTGCCGAAATTTCGGCTGAAGGTCGTACAAGGTGGGGAAGGTCGTACAAGGTGTGGCCGGACTCGTCGCGGAACCGGAGCAGGTCCATGGACTCCACCACCTCGGCGAGCCGCGTCAGACCCGACCAGGTCTGCACGTCCATGACCGACGACGGGCCGAACGCCGACAGATAGCGGATGACCAGCTCCTCGGCCGTCATCGGCGGCATGTCGAACCCGAGCCACGACTCGGCGCTGGTGTGCGCGATCGGCCCGCTCCTGCCCCACAGGCCGCGCGGCGGCACCTGCACCAGCGGCACCAGCCAGCGCACCACCTGGCCCAGCGCGTGCGGGTCGTTGCCGGGCCGGCGCTCGGCCAGCGCCCTGCCGAGTGCGGCGAAGGTCATCGGCTCGGCCTCCAGCAGCGACCGCCCGTGGGCCGCGAGCTCGTCGAGGTCGACGCCGTCGAGCTTTCTGACGAAGGTGGTCCTGGTCATCCGCTCGGTGACCACCTGCAGCAGCGGCCGCATCGCCAGGCAGTCGCGCGCGGTGACCAGGTGGATGGTCGAGCGCTGCAACGCGATGCGGACCAGGGCGCGCGACTCCAGCAGCTTGGCGGCGTCCGCGGCCTGGAAGCCGGCGATCCGGTTCCACAGGCCGGTGTACCAGGTGTGCGGGGTCTGCGCTTGGAATCCGCCGACCTGTTCGACCACCTCGGCGATGGGAAGATCGGTGCGGCTCAGCAGGAACTGCCGGTCGAGGGTCGCTCTGTTCAGTTGCCTGCGGGTGAGGAGGGGGTCCATGCCGTCCAAAGTAGGGGGTATCGCGGCAAGGATCGTGCCGCGATGAACCACCCTTCGTTTCCGGGTCGTAATGATTGATTTTTCAATCACTGGGCGGGCACAGCGGGCGCAGTGCACTCTTAGGTCTCATGAGTTCTCAGACATTACCGCCTATCGAGGCAAAAGCGGAGGAACCGCAGGTCCAGGCTCCTAAGGAGCGGGGCAGCGTCATCGAAATCTTCGAAAGACTCGGCACCGTCGTGGTGCCGGTGGCCGTGGGCCTGTACGCCCTGCTCTACATGGGCTTCCAGAGCGTCTACGAAACCTTCGGCATCACCCCCGAGCAGGCCGGGATCGATCAGTCCACCCTCCTGGGCCGCCTGATCGCCACCCTGATCCTGCTCTTCCTGATCATCCTGCCGGTGGGCGGCATGGTGGTCGGTGTCGGCTGGGTGCTCAACGTGATCACCCGTGGCTGGGCCGGCCGGGTGCTGGACCGGGGACGCGAGCGGCCGTGGCTGGCCGCCACCGTCGGCGCCCTGCTGTCCGGCACCGCCTACTGGGGCCTGCTGACCCTGTTCGGCGTCACCGGGACGACCGTGACGATCACCATCGCGGTGGTCGCCCTCTTCGGCTACCTGATCCCGTACCGGCTGCTGCGCAGGCAGCCCTCCGGCCGTGCCGGCATGCGCGTGCTCATCAGCGCCCTGGTGGGCATCGGGATGGGGTTCGTGCTGGTCGGCTGGATGACCGAGGGTGCGGAGGACGTGTACAAGAACGGCGACAGCAACATCGTGCTCATGCTCGCCGGGTTCCCCAACCAGTGGGCCACCGTGTCCGACGGCGACGGCAAGGTGCTCACCCCCGACGACCGCTGGCTGGTGCTCGGCCAGGACGGCGGGTCGTACACCTTCTACGACTGCGGCAAGATGGCCACGGTCCGCCGCCCGATCGAGGCCACCATCCTCACCAACGTCGTGCTGGACCCCGACTTCAGCGAGGGCGGCACCGAAAAGGTCGAGGACTGCGGCTACGCCAACAAGTGATCAGCACATCTCCTGGTAGCCGGCCTCGGGGATCAGCCTGCGCCACTCGGCCTCGCTGAGCGCCCCGCCCGCCCGCGCACAGACCTCCCGTACGGCGAGCGCCGGGTCCACGGGGACGCCCGGCGACGCGACGGTGGCGGAGACGTCCAGCGAGACGACCGAGCCGTGACCGGTCAGGTAGTGCAGGGTCCGGCCGTCGTCGGAGAAGACATAGTGGTGACCGGGGGTGTGCGGCGCGAGCGTCGCGAGCAGCCGCCGGTCGGCCACCCGCCACAGGCGCACGCCCTCCTCCGAGGGGATGGCCAGCAGACGGCTGTCGGGGCTGAAGGCGGGGGCGCCCAGCGGGCCGGCGTCCGATCCGGGAAGGGCGTGGGCGGGGGATCCGGACTCGCCGACGAGCGAGGGCTTGGCACCCGCGACGGCCAGTAGCCGCCCGTCCGGGCTGAACGTGAGGGCCGGGGCAGCGCCGTCCGTCCGTGGGGGGACCTGGACGGTGCGGCTGACGGCCCGGCCGGGCACGTCCCACAGCTCCACCCGGCCGTCCGGGCTCGACACGGCGGCCCTGCGCCCGTCGGCGGACAGCGCCACCTGGCCGCCGACCACCTCGAACACCGGCCGGTTCCGGGCGTACAGCGAGGTACGGTCGCCGTTGGTGATCGTGAACGTCGCCTCCGCCGCGGGGAGCCCACCCGAGACCGCCACCCGCCGGCCGGCGGCCGTCTCGGCGTAGCGGCCGTCGGCGCTCAGCGCCGCCGTGCCGGACGGCGTCGGGTACATCGCCAGCAGTCGTCTGCTCGGGACGTCCCAGTGCGTGACCGCGCCACCGGCCCACCTGATCAGCTTGTCGCCGATCAGCCGGTAGCTCGTCGGGAAGCTCGCGGCCGGGTCGGTGAACACGCGCAGCTCCGGCTGGGACAGCGACGCCTGCAATGCCTCGCGGGCCTCGACCACCGGCGCCAGCTTCCAGGCCGCGACGCTCAGCCGCATCGCCGCCTGCGGGTCCGCGGTGCGCAGGGACTCGGCGCGGGCCGCCACCACCCGGGCGTTGGCCTGGCTGACCACCTCGACCGGGCTCATGGCGCCCCGCACCGTGACGACGGACACGCTCACGGCCACCGCGACCCCGGCGGCCAGCAGCGCCACGGCGGGCACTCCCGCCCACCGGCGTGCCGCGCGGCTCACGGGACGACGGGCGCGGCCCGTGCGCTCGTCGGCCACCCAGGCGCGCAGCCTCGGCCAGGCCTTGTAGAGCGCGGCGCTCACCGGCACCACGCCGTCGCCGTTGACGGCCACCAGCGTGCCCAGCTCGCTCTGGACCGGGGGAACCCGGACGCTGGGCCGTACCAGCAGACCCGCCTCGGTGAGGCGGGCCAGCGTCCCGTGCTCGTCGCGCGGGGCGGGGCCGGTCATCAGGGCGAGCAGCAGCCCCGGCAGCTCCAGCCGCTGCGGTAACGACAGCGTGGCGTAGACCTCCTCGGCCACCTCGCCGAGCGGGCGCGGACCGGCGGGCCCGTCCGGCGCGGGCAGCTCAAGCGCCGTCTCCACCAGCAGCTCGCGGGCCTGGGGGCGCTCCGACGGGTCCTTGGCGAGGGCCCGCGCGACCAGGTCGCGCAGCGCCTCGGGGAGCATGCTCACGTCGGGATCGACGGTCAGCAGGCGGTGCATGACCTCGCCGAGGCTCTCCCCGTGGAACGGGTCCTCGCCGGTGGCCGCGTACAGCACCAGGCCGCCCCACGCGAACACGTCGGCCGCCGCGCCCGCGGGCTGCCCCGTGAAGACCTCGGGCGCCAGGTAGGTGCGGGTGCCGCCGACCGCGCCCGGCCCGCCCACGCCGATCACCTTCGGCCCGCAACGGGTCAGCAGCACCTTGTCCGGTCTCAGGTCGTGGTGGGTGAGCCGGTCCGCGTGCAGCGCGTGCAGCGCGGAGGCCACGTTGACGGCCAGCGTGACGAGCTCGTCGCCGCGGTAGGGGCCGTGCCGGCTCACCGCCTGCCGCAGATCGGGGCCGTCGGCGAACTCGCTCACCACGTAAGGCACCCGGCCGTCGAGGCGGACCGCGACCACCTCGGCCAGATGGCGGTGCGCCACCCGCCGGATCGGCGCGAGGTCGCGGCAGGGCACCCTGACCGCGAAGCGGCGGCCCTGGTCGTCGTAGGAGTCGTAGACGATGCCGCGGCTGCCCGTGCCGAGCCGGCCTGCCAGCCAGTAGCCGCCAAGCTCCTCGGGGTCGCCGGGCATCGAGCGTGTCATCGAAGGCTTAGACGCACGTGGTGGAGGATTGGTTGTCGGCACCTCGGAACGCCACAGGCCCCCCGCGCGCCTCGGGGAGCCCATGGACAAAGATCATTATGGCAGGGTCTGGGATCTTGCCTGCCAGTCGGAGCGCAGGATCGACATGATCACCGAGTCGTACCACTCGCCGTCCCAGCGCAGCGCGTCGCGGAGCACCCCCTCCTCCACGAACCCCGCCTTCTTGTAGACGTGCTTGGCCCGCTCGTTGAAGGAGAAGACGTCGAGGCTGATCCGGTGCAGCGGCGTGGTGCCGAAGGCGTGGTCGAGCAGCAGCGACAGGGCCTCGCCGCCGTAGCCCCTGCCGAAGACGCGCGAGCCGATCAGCGCGATCCGCAGGTTGCAGGACAGGTTGGCGGTGTCGAGCTCGTTGAGCACCACCTCGCCCACATAGTCGCCCGCCACCGTGATCGCCAGGTCGAGCCGGTCGTCGTGCTCGCCCCTGGTGGCGTACCAGCGGCGGCCCGCCTCGGCGGCGATCTCGCCGTGCGAGCCGGTCAGCCGCCGCACCTCGGGATCGGTGACCAGCTCCTGCAGCCCGTCGGCGTGCTCGGGGCCGACCGGCCGCAGGGTCACGAGCTCGCCCACCAGCGTGGGCTTGGCGGCGAACATCATCCGGCGGCCAGTTCCCGCAGCACCGCCTTGAGCACCTCCTCGGGCGTCATCACGCCCACGTCGAAGGTGAGGTCGCTCACCTCCTGGAAGAAGTGACCACGGCGGGCCCGCATGGCGGTGGGGGAGAAGTCGGGGCGGTGATCGCTGGAGCGCATGCGCTCGGTCAGGATCTCGTCCGCCGCGTCGAGCCAGATGACCAACGCGCCGCGCATGGCCGCGCGTACCACCGGGCTCTCCAGGGTGCTGGCCGCGGCGGCGATCACCTTCCGCTCGCCGGCGAGCTCCTCCAGCACGTGCTCGGCCTCGCGCTCGTGCAGGACGTCGGCGCCCTCGGCGGCGGCGATCTCGGCCGCGCTCCCGCCGAAACGGGCCCGCAGAAACGGGTCGCTGTCGCTGAACGGCAGGCCGAGGGCGTCGGCCAGCAGGTGCCCTGCGGTCGTCTTACCGCTTCCCATCAGGCCGATCACCACGATTGGTTTGTTTTTCCACATGTGGATAGAGGTTCCTCGTGCCAAGGAGGTAAATCAAATGACCATCGCCGGAAGCATCATCCTCATCATGCTCGGTGCGATCCTCACCTGGGCCGTCGAATTCGATCTCGCCGGCCTCGACATCAACATCGTCGGTGTGGTCCTCATGCTCGGTGGCGTGGCCGGGCTGCTGTTCGGGCTCTACCGGATCAGCCTGACGCGCCGGGCCGTGGGCCCGATCGACGAGCCGGTCCACCGCCACGAGGTCTACGAGGAGCCGGACACGCGCAGGACCACCGTCTACGAGGAGCGTAGGCGCGTCGACGAACCCCCGCTGTGAACCCACTGTGAACCCTGCGGTGAACCCCAGCTGCGAATCAGGAGGTGACAACTGACATGCCGGCCGAACAGGAACTGCCGACGACCGTCCGACGCTCCCCCAAGAAGGCGCAGGAGACGTGGATGGCGGCGCACGACTCGGCTGTGGAGCAGTACGGCGAAGGGCGGCGCGCCCACATGACGGCCTTCTCCGCGTTGAAGCACACGTTCGAGAAGATCGGTGACCACTGGGAGCCGAAGTCCGAGAAGGGCCCCTCCGACCAGGGCGCGAAGGACCGTTCGGGCCGGACCGAGGAGGGCGTCAACGCCAACGCGACCAAGGAGCACCTGCGGGGCGTGGCGGCGGAGCTCGACATCCGCGGCCGGTCGAAGATGACCAAGCAGGAGCTCGTGGACGCCATCAAGAAGGCCAACCGGCGGGCCACCGCCAAGGCCCGCCGCTGACCCGCCCCCTCACAGCAACCGCTTGACCGCCGCGACCACCGCGTGGCGGTCTATGCGGGCGTCCGAGAGCTGTTCGCCCGGTGTCGCCGACCCGGGCAGCCCCCGCACCGCGAGCTTGACGACCCTCGGTCCGAGCTCGCTCACCGCGTCCAGCACCGCGTCCCCCAGGCCGCCCTCGGGCCGGTGGTCCTCCACGGTGATGAGGTTGCCCGTGGTCGTCGCGGCCTCCATCAGGGCGGCCGCGTCGATGGGCTTGATCGAGTACATGTCCAGCACGCCGACGCCGATGCCCTCCTCCGCCAGGAGGTCGGCCGCGGCCAGCGCCTCGTGCACGGTGATCCCGGCGGCCACGATCGTGGCCCGGTCGGACGGGGAGTGCCGCAGCACGCGCGAGCCGCCCACGGGGAAGCGCTCGCCCGGCGGGTAGATCACCGGCGTCGCGCCGCGCGTGGTGCGCAGGTACGCCACCCCGGACAGGTCGGCCATCTCGGCGGTCAGGGCCGCCGCCTGGTTGGCGTCGCACGGGTAGAGCACGATGCCGCCGTGGACGGCCCGCATCATGGCCAGATCCTCCAGCCCCATCTGCGACGGCCCGTCCGCACCGATCGACACGCCCGCGTGCGAGCCCACCAGCCGGATCGGCGACTGGCTCACGCCCGCCATCCTGATGAAGTCGTACGCCCGGGTCAGGAAGGCGGCGAAGGTGACGGCGTAGGGGACCCAGCCGCGCACCCGCATGCCGACGGCGGCGGCGACGAGTTGCTGCTCGGCGATGTACATCTGGAAGAACCGCTCGGGGTGGGCGGCCGCGAACGCCTCGGCCTTCGTCGAGTCGGCCACCTCGCCGTCGAGCACCACCACGTCGCCGCGCGCGGTGCCGAGCGCGGCGAGCGCCTCGCCGAACGCGGTCCTGGTCGCCACCTCGTCGCCGATCTTGAACTCGGGCAGCGCGAGCTCGCCGCCCCCGAACCGGTACGGCTCCGCCCGTCCGTCCGGCCGCCGGACCTCGACGGTCAGACTCCGGGGCCCGCCCAGCTCCGCTATGGCCTGCTCCGGCTCCTTCAGCGCCTTGCCGTGCGCCCCCTCGCGGTTCTCCACCTCGACCACGCCCGCGCCCTTGCGGGTCTTGGCCAGGATCACGGTGGGCCGCCTGCGGGTGTTGCGGGCGTCGCTCAGCGCGAAGTCGATCTGGCCGGGGTCGTGCCCGTCGATCTCGACCGTGTGCCAGCCGAACGCCCCGAACCGGCGGGCGTACGCCCCCAGGTCCCAGCCGTGCCGGGTGGGGCCGCGCTGGCCGAGCCGGTTGACGTCCACGATGAGCGTGATGTTCGACAGCCCTTCGCTGCCGGCGTGCTCGGCGGCCTCCCAGACGGACCCCTCGGCCAGCTCGCTGTCACCGCTGAGCACCCAGACGTGCTGCGGCACGCGTTCCAGCCGGCCGGCCATCGCCATGCCCACGCCCACCGGCAGGCCCTGTCCCAGCGAGCCGGTGGCGACGTCCACCCAGGGCAGTCGCGTGCTCGGATGACCTTCCAGCCTGCTGCCGTGTTGACGGAAGGTCAGCAGCTCCTCGTCACTGATCGCCCCCGCGGCCTTGAACAACGCGTACAGCAGGGGCGAGGCGTGACCCTTGGAGAAGATCAGGTGGTCGTTCGCCGGATCGTCCGGCCGCCCGAAGTCGTAGTGCAGGTGGCAGGAGAACAGCACGGCCATCAGATCGGCGGCGGACATCGACGAGGTCGGATGACCCGATCCGGCGGCGGCGGACGCGCGCACGGAGTCGACGCGCAACTGCGCGGCCAGCTCGCTCAGAAACTGGAGATCGTGTTCAGGCATCAGCCCTCCTTGTGGTTCTCCGCCGCCTACCCTCACCGGCCCGCTTAACGCAATTCCCCTGCCCGGCCGTGCTTTCCGCGGACCGGCACGCAGCCGGTCGCGGGCCGGCACGTACGAAGAGGCCACCCGCCGCATGGACGGGTGGCCTCAACCACGCTCTATCTATGAAATGTCAGGACTTGGCGCGGAGGGAGAGCGCCAAGGCCGCCGCCGCACCGCCGGCCGCGACCGCCACCGCGACCGGCCCGCGATGCTGGGAGAGCCAGAGCTGCGGGCTGCGGGCGTGGCTGCGGTCGTCGAAACCGCCGTGCGCGCCGAAGTCCTGCGACTCGTCCGCCGGCTCCCACAGGTTGGAGACCTCGCCGGCGGGCTTGTCGGGGGTCTGCTGCGCCTCGATGCCGGTCCTGGCGAGATACCGGTCGACCAGGGCGGGCGCGACGCGCTGGGCGAGCAGCGTGGCGGCGGTGGTGGCGCCGACCCAGTACTCCTTGCGCTCCGGATGCGCGGCCGCGTAGACGATGCCCCGCGCGGCGACCTCCGGCTGATAGATGGGCGGCACCGGCTGCGGATGGCGGCGCAGCTTCGACAGGACCCAGTCGAACTGCGGCGTGTTCACCGCGGGCAACTGGACCATGGTGATCCGGACGCCGCTGCGCTCGGCCAGCAGCTCCGTCCTTACCGACTCGGTGAACCCCTTGACGGCGTGCTTGGCCCCGCAGTACGCCGACTGCAGGGGGATGCCGCGGTAGGACAGCGCGGAGCCCGTCTGGACGATCGTGCCGCGGCCCCGGGGACGCATCAGGTCGAGCGCCACCTTGGTGCCCCAGACGTAGCCGAGGTAGGTGACGGCGGTGGTGCGCTCGAACTCCTCCGGCCGCACGTCGGTGAACCTGGCGAACACCGAGGAGAACGCCACGTTGATCCACACGTCGATCGGGCCGAGCTCGGCCTCGATGCGTTCGGCCGCCTGCCGTACCTGGTCGTAGTCCGCGACGTCGGCCTCGTAGACCTGCCCGACCCCGCCCGCGACGCCCACGTCGACCGCGGCCGCGCCCAGGCCGGTCGCGCCACGGGCGATGAGCGCGACGTTGGCTCCCTGCGCGCCGAGCTCGCGCACAACGGCCCGCCCGACGCCCCCGCTCGCGCCCGTGACGACGACCACCTGCCCGCTGAGGGGATGCGCCGACATGCGCCTCACCCCGCCTCTCCGACGTTACGGTCCTTCTGACGACGTACGGCGAGCACGATGTCGATGACGACCACCACGGCCGCGACGACGGCGATCCCGGTCATCACCGGCGCGCGGGCGATGATGCCGAGCACCGCCAGCGCGAACAGGAACACCAGGATGAACGACCCCACCCTGATGTGCACCACGTCGCGCGGCGTGGCGGGCACCATGGCATGCCCCCTGTCGGAGGTCTCTTCCCAATCCCTGTCTTCGGTCATGAGCCCCAACTGCCCGTCCCGTTTGCGGCCTAACGTCGCGGGTAGCCCGGCGGGCGTGCCGGAGTTGCAGCCCAGTGACCAGAACGAGCCGGGCATCGTCCGGCGCCGTCGCGGGCGCGGCTTCAGCTACCACCGCCCGGACGGCTCCCCGGTGCGCGAGCGGGCGGACCTCGACCGGATCAAGGCGCTGGTGATCCCGCCCGCCTGGACCGACGTGTGGATCTGCGCCTCCCCGGACGGCCACCTGCAGGCCGTGGGCACCGACGCGGCCGGGCGCAGGCAGTACCGCTACCACGACGACTGGCGCCGGCAGCAGGACGAGGCGAAGTTCGAGCGGGTCATGGAGCTGGCCGAGCGGCTGCCCGCCTTCAGGAAGACCGTCGACGAGCAGCTCAAGGGCCGGGGACTGAGCCGGCAGCGGGTGCTGGCCGCCGCCGCGCGACTGCTCGACATCGGCTTCTTCCGGGTGGGCGGCGAGAGCTACGACTCCTACGGGCTGGCGACTCTGCGGATGGAGCACGTGACCTGCTCGAACGGCCTCGTCACCTGCTCCTACCCGGCCAAGGGGGACATCCCGCGCGAGATCGAGGTGGCCGACACGGGGGCGTGCCGGGTGATCAGGTCGCTGAAGTCGCTGCGCGCCGACGGCGAACTGCTGCGTTACCGCGACGGCTCGGCCTGGGCGGACGTGCGCAGCGACGACATCAACGCCTACCTGCGCGAGACGGTCGGCGACTTCACCGCCAAGGACTTCCGCACCTGGCACGCCACCGTCCTGGCCGCCGTGGGCCTGGCGGTGTCCAAGGAGGCGGCCACGGAGACCGCCAGGAAACGGGCGATCAGCCGGGTCATGCGCGAGGTCGCCGAGTATCTGGGCAACACCCCGGCCGTGGCGCGGGCGTCGTACGTGGATCCGCGCGTGATCGAGGCGTACGAGCGGGGCAGGACGATCGCCGGCGCGCTGACCGAGCTGGGCGCCGACGTCGACTTCGGGCAGCTCGCCACGCACGGGACGGTGGAGCGGGCGGTCCTCGACCTGCTGCGCGCCGGTTGACCAGGCTCGATCGCCGCGCCGCCTGCCGCGCGCCGTTTGAGCACAGCGCCGATGGGCATGCGGCGTTCGGAGAAGGAGGAAACGATGGGAGAAGCTCCGCAGTACGTCGCGGCCCGCGTCCAGCAGGCGCTGGCCGAGGACGCGCGCACGAACGAGCTCGGCATCCGCGTCGACATTCGCGGCGATCAGCTCTTTCTGCGTGGTCAGGTGAGCGAGCCCGGACAGCGGGACAGGCTCGGTGAGGTGGCCCACGAGACCGCCCCGGCCCTTCACCTGCACAACGAGATCAGGATTCTCGACGCGAGCGCGCCCGGAGAGGATGAGCACCTTGACTGACCTACGCATCGCGGCCGTAGGGGACATCCACCTGGGCGAGGACGCCCGGGGCCACTACCGCAAGCGCCTGGAGGGCATCGAGGAGCGCGCCGACGTGCTGATGCTGGCGGGCGACCTCACCCGGCACGGCACCCTGGCGGAGGGGCGGCTGGTGGCCGACGAGTTCCGCGATCTGCCGCTGCCGGTCGTCGCCGTGCTGGGCAACCACGACTACCACTCCGACCTGCAGCACGAGATCGCCGGTGAGCTCAGGGACGCCGGTGTGACCGTGCTCGACGACGACTGGGCCGTCGTGGAGTGCGGCGGGACCAAGCTGGGCGTGGTCGGCGGCAAGGGCTTCGGCGGCGGGTTCGCCGGCAAGTGCGCGAGCGAGTTCGGCGAGCGGGAGATCAAGGACCTCGTCCGGCACACGCGGCTCATCGCCGAGGCGTGGCAGGTCGCGCTCAAGGAGGTGCAGGCGGACCACCGGGTGGTGCTGTCGCACTATTCGCCGGTCAAGGAGACCCTTGAGGGCGAGCCCTTGGAGATCTACCCGTTCCTCGGCAGCTATCTGCTGGCGGAGGCGGTCGACACGGCGGGTGCCGACCTGATCCTGCACGGTCACGCGCACAAGGGCAGTGAGAAGGGCATGACGCCGGGCGGGATCCGGGTGCGCAACGTCGCGCTGCCGGTGATCGGGCGGGCCTATGCGGTCTACTGCCTTGCCATGAACGGCGAATAGTCAGCTGTTCGTTCAGCTAGTCAGCGAAAGCCATTCAGCTAGTCAGCGAAAGCGGCCGGCTTGGAGAAGCCGGCCGCTTTTCGCGTGCGATCGTCAGCAAACCTTCATTAGAGACGCCCTTCCCAAGCCCGAGAGGAAGGGCGATAAGCGGTCATTGTCCACTGGGCCGCTCTCGGGTCCCGGCCCAGTGGAGGGACGGCTGGGGCGACGGGCGCCCCTAGACATTGAAGATGCTGACCCCTCCCGGACCCACCAGCAGCCCGAGAACGATCAGTACGATCCCCCACAGGAGATCGCGACGAGCCAGAATCACATAGATGCCGGCGATGACGAGAACTACCGCGAGAATCCAGAGCAAAGTAACCATGAGTTCAGAGCTGCCCCTGTGATTCATCTATTAACATGTTTTTCTGTCCGGCCCGGTCAGGACCCTGTTTCCGGTCCCACGCGCGGGAGCGTTCCCACGGCTGGTGGCATTCCAGGGCCGGCTAGGTGGCCGACTTCATCAGCTTGGCGTAGGCGAGCTGCAGCCAGTCCGACGCGGCCACCGCCGTCATCGCCGCGCCGGCCAGCCGGGTGAACCTCGGCGCGAACACCAGGCCGATGGCGTATCCGGTGGCCGCCCACTGGGCGATGCAGAACGGGCAGCTCAGCAGCTCGCCGACGGTGTTGCGGGGCTCCTCCTTCAGCTCCGACGGCCCGCTCACGCCCTCGAAGCGGGTGAAGGGCGCTCGCAGAGGGCTCGTCACCGGGTCCTTGGCCACCAGCCGCGCCACCTTGTGCGTGCACGCCGCCATCAGCCCCAGGTCCATCAGCCCGACGCGCTCCGGCAACCGCCGTCCCGTCACCGCCGCGGCCACCGTGGCAGTGGCCACCACGCCCCCGTAAACGGCCAAGATGCGGACGTACGTGCCCAGCGGCCGGTCGTGCTCGCCCTGGTAGTCCTGCTCGGTCTTGTCCATGAATTGGGTCATAAAGCCTGGCGCTACCCGTACCGCATCGCCATACTCGCGCACGCGGGCGACCGAACGCCTACTCGGCCTGCCTGCGGGTAGCGCGACTCCATGAGCAGCCATAGCCATGAGGTCACTGACGCCATCCTTGACACGCTCAAACGCGCCAGCTCCGGGTTGAAGGACGCGGGGGTGAAGTACGCGCTGGCGGGCGGGTGCGCGGCCTACGCCAGAGGAGCCGCGCCTTCCTTGCACGACGTCGATTTCGTGGTCACCGAGCACGACATCCCCGCCGCCTTGGAAGCGCTGCGCGAGATGGGCTTCACGACGGCGAAACCCCCGGAGGACTGGCTGGTCAAGGCCTTCGACGAGGGCAGACTGGTGGACCTGATCTTCAAGGTGTCCGACCAGCCGGTCACCGACGAACTGCTCGACCGGGCCGAGCCGATGAAGGCGTCGGCCATGATCGTCCCCGTGCTGGAGGCGACCGACCTGGTCGTGTCCTGGTTGCTGCCGATGTCGGAGCATGCCTGCGACTACGGCGCCCTCCTGCCCCAGGTGCGGGCGCTGCGTGAGCAGGTGGACTGGCCGCGGGTCGCCGCGGTGACCGGCCACTCGCCGTACGCGGCCACGTTCCTCACCCTGCTCGAACGCCTGGGCGTCCTGAACGCCCCCGTCCAGCCCGCGGGGGACCCCACCTGGCCGTGAGAGCCGAACATCTGGTACGGCCTGCGGGGGAGTCACCTGGCAGTGAGGCCGCGCGGCCTTTCGCCGCCTGTTCACGGTTCCCCCTCCCGCTGAGATGCCGGGTGCGGATACGATCCGCGCACACCTCATCAAAGGGGGGCCCGCGTGACCATCCGCCCCGAAGCCGAGTGGACCCCTCCCGGAGTCGACGTCGAGCAGCCGAGCGTCGCCCGCGTGTACGACGCGCTCCTCGGCGGCGTCGACAACTTCGCCGCCGACCGCACCGTGGCCCGTGCCATGAAGTCGGCCGTGCCCGACGTGGTCGACCTCGTCTGGTGCTCGCGCGCCTTCACCGGCAGAGTCGTGGACTTCCTCGTTCGCGAGGCCGGGATCCGGCTGTTCGTCGACCTGGGCGCGGGCCTGCCGACCATCGAGAACACGCACGAGGTGGCCCAGTTCGCCTCCCCGGCGGCCCGTGTCCTGTACGTGGACCTGGACCCCGTGGTGGAGCCGCACGCCCGTGCCATCCTGTCCGGCAACGCGCACGTCACGGCGATCACCGCCGACGCCCGTGACGTGCACGCGGTGCTGCGCCACCCGGAGGCGGCGCGGCTCATCGACCTGACCCAGCCGGTCGCCGTCCTGGCCATCGGGCTGCTGCACCTCATCCCCGACCGGGAGGACCCGCACGCCCTGGTCAGGCGCTACCTGGCCGCCCTGCCGTCCGGCAGCTACCTGGCGGCCTCCAACATGCTCGCCGGCCTCAACCCCAAGGCGCGGGCCCTGGAGGCGATGCTCCAGATGACCATGGGCACCGGCCACTTCCGCTCCCACGAGGCCGTCACCCGCTACTTCGACGGCCTGGAACTCGTGGAGCCGGGCGTCGTCCACTTCCCCCGATGGCGGCCCGACGACCGCCTCCCCGGCCCCCTCACCCCCTGGGAAGAACTCCTCCTGGGCGGCGTCGCCCGCAAACCCTGACCCACCCCGCCGCCTCCGCACTCCGACCCTGCGGGTTCCGACGTTTCGGGGCTTCAACCCCTGCGGGTTCCGACGCCTCCCGGCTTCAACCCCTGCGGGCCTCGATGGCTGCGGGTTCCGACCGCCTTCCGGCGGAGGAATAGAGTACGGCTGTGCCGCGCGATTTTCTTTGCTCCCCTCCGCCCGCCCAGTAGCGGGCGGCGATTCCTGATTTTCCGGGTCTGACCGATCCGGGGGTGGCTGCTGCCCGCACACCGGGCCCATCTCGACCACTCCACCCCGGAGCAATCTGTCATGACCGACCTTTCTCCTCGGCGTGCCACCGTGTACGTCGCGATCGCCGCAGCGGCCTGGGGCACCGGTGGCGCCGCCGGCGCCCTGCTGTTCGCCTCGGGCGGACTCGATGCCCTGGACGTCTCCTTCTGGCGCTACCTGCTGGGCGCCGCCTTCCTTCTCCCTTTCACCCCGGTCCGCCTGTGGCGTCCCAACGGGCGCGTCGCGCTGGTGGGTCTCGGGATGGCCGTCTACCAGACGGCCTACTTCGCCGCCATCGCCGAGTCGGGGGTGGCGGTGGCGACCGTGGTCACCATGGGGGCGACCCCGCTGTTCACCGCCCTGGGAAGCCGCCTGTTCCTGGGTGAGCGCCTGGGCCGGACCGGACTGTACGCCCTGGTGACCGCGCTCGCCGGCCTGCTCCTCCTCACCGGCGGAACCGCCCTCGCCGCCGGTCAGGGCGGTGGCACGGCGGCCGGCGTGGGGCTGGGGTCGTTGTCGGCCGCCGGGTACGCGGCGGTCACCCTGTTCTCCCGGCGGTATCGCGACGAGCCCGAGGGGATGGCCGTGGGCGGGTTCGTGGTGGGCGCGATCTGCCTGGCTCCCCTCGCCCTGGCGGGCGGGGTGCTGCCCCGGGTGAGCGGGGAGAGCGTGGCGCTGCTGGTCTACCTGGGCGTGGTGCCGACCGCGCTGGCCTACGGGCTGTTCTTCCGGGCGCTGACCGCGTTGCGGGCCACCACCGTGTCCATCGTCTCGCTGGGGGAGGCCGCCGGCGCGGCCGTGCTCGGCGTGCTGCTGTTCGGCGAGCGGCTCACCCCCGCCGCCTGGACCGGCTGCGCGCTGCTGCTGCTGGCCATGGTGATCCCGGCGGCGCTGCCGGCGGCACGGCGGCGCACGTCACGACGCCTGTCAGCGCGCTGAGAGCGCGGATGAGGTGAGCTCGGGTGAGCGGTGTGACGGTGTGGTGGGCGGTATGGGTTAGGGTCCGTACGGCGACGCTTGCCGTATCGTCGCTCCGCTCCCCGAGCCTGCGGACGGCACGGAGGGAACGGTGCCGGCGGAGCGCGCGTTGGAGGAACTGTGGCGTCTATTACAGCGATTGTCAGGAACCTTCTGGACCGTCCCGGAGGCGTGAACCTGACCCCTTACCGGAAGATCGTCAAAGCGGCGGGTGATCGCGGCGATCGGATCGGCGGGCTGGACGAGCTGCCGACGCCGGACATGAGCGACCTGGCCGAGTTCTGCGCCGTCGCGCGGGAGGCGGCCGACCGGACGCTGGGGCTCAGGCCGTACGACGTGCAGTTGCTAGGGACGCTCGCCCTGCTGGACGGGAAAGTGGCGGAGATGGCCACGGGAGAGGGCAAGACGCTGTCCGGGGCCATGGCGGCGGCGGGATACGCGCTGCAGGGCAAGCGGGTGCACGTCATGTCCGTCAACGACTACCTGGCCAGGCGGGACGCCGAGTGGATGGCGCCGTTCTACGAGGCGGTGGGGGTCAGCGTCGGCTGGATCGGCCAGGGGTCCACGCCGGAGGAGCGGCGGGAGGCGTACGCGAAGGACGTCACCTACGGGCCCGTCAGCGAGATCGGGTTCGACGTGCTGCGCGACCGGCTGCGGACGGACGCGAGCGCGATCATCGTGCCGGACCCCGAAGTGGCGCTGATCGACGAGGCAGACTCGGTGCTCGTGGACGAGGCGCGGGTGCCGCTGGTGATGGCCGGGGCCTCCGACGCGGGCAGTGCGGTGCCGGAGATGGCGGTGCTGGTCAGGCAGCTCATCAGGGGCTACCACTACGAGATCGACGACCAGGCGCGCAATGTCTATCTGACCCAGAAGGGCGCCGAGACCGTCGAGAACCTGCTGGGCGTGGAGCTCTACGACGAGCACGAGCCGGGCACGCTGATCGAGCTCAACCTGGCCCTGCACGCGCACGCGCTGCTGTCGCGCGACGTCGACTACATCGTGCGGGACGGCAAGGTGCAGCTCATCAACCCCTCGCGCGGCCGGGTCGCGATGCTGCAGCGCTGGCCCAACGGGCTGCAGGCGGCGGTGGAGGCCAAGGAGGCGCTGCCGCCGAGCGAGAAGGGCGAGATCCTGGACTCGATCACCGTCCAGGGCCTGGTCAGGCGTTATCCGACGGTGTGCGGCATGACGGGCACGGCCGTCGCGGTGAGCGAGCAGCTCGGCGAGTTCTACGGGCTGAAGGTCGCGGTGATCCCGTCCAACCGGCCGTGCGTCAGGAAGGACGAGCCGGACCGGATCTACCCGACGGTGCCCGACAAGGACGCGGCGCTGGTGGAGGAGATCCAGGAGGCGCACGCCACCGGCCGGCCCATCCTCATCGGCACGCTCGACGTGGCCGAGTCCGAGAGCCTGGCCAAGCTGCTGCAGCGCCGCAACCTGCGGCCGGTGGTGCTCAACGCCAAGAACGACGCCGAAGAGGCCACGATCATCGCCAAGGCGGGGGAGCGCGACGCCATCACCGTCTCCACCCAGATGGCCGGGCGCGGCACCGACATCCGCCTCGGCGACGGCGTCGCCGAGCTCGGCGGCCTGTACGTGATCGGCTCCGGCCGCCACGCCAGCAGCCGCCTGGACGACCAGTTGCGCGGCCGGGCGGGCCGGCAGGGCGACCCGGGCGGCTCGGTGTTCTTCGTCAGCATGGGGGACGAGCTGATCACCCAGTTCACGCCGGACGAGCGCCCGCCGGCCGCCGACGCCGACGGCCTGGTGCGGCACCGCCGGGGCGCCTATCTCGTCGGGCACGCCCAGCGGGTGGCGGAGGGCGTCAACCTGCAGATCCACCGCAACACCTGGCGCTACACCCGGCTGCTGGAGCAGCAGCGGGAGCTGATCATGGAGTGGCGCGACAAGGTCCTGCACGGCGACTCGGCGGCCAAGGCGCTGGCGGCGGCCGACCCCGAGCGCTGGGCGTCGCTGCCGGAGGAGACTCGGCAGGAGACGGCCAGGCAGATCGTGCTGCACGCGATCGACCAGTGCTGGACCGAGCATCTGGCGTTCCTCACCGACCTGCGCGAAGGCATCCACCTGCGGGCGCTGGGCCGGATGAGCCCGGTGGACGAGTTCCACCGGGAGGCCGTGGCCGAGTACAAATCGCTGCAGGCCGAGGTGGAGCGGCGCTCGCTGGAGTCGTTCGAGGCGCCGGAGCCGGATCTGAAGCGGCCCGAGGCGACCTGGACCTACCTGGTGCAGGACAACCCGTTCGGCACCGAGTGGGATCGGATCCTCAAGCGGATGAGTTCGGGCGCACGCGCTTCCCGTACCTGACAGAAGGTGGCAGGTACGGCTGCGAGCCTTGGGACATGACGACGACCAAGGCGAATCTCATAGCGTTCACGATCGACTGCGCGGAGCCCAGGAAGCTGGCCGCGTTCTACCACCAGGTGACCGGGTTCGACATCCAGTACGCCGAGGACGAGTACGCCGCCGTGAGCGACGGCACCACGAGCATCTACTTCGGCCGGGTGCCCGAGCGCAAGCCGGTGGTCTGGCCGAGCCCGGACAAGCAGTTCCATCTCGACTTCCGGGTGCCGGACGTGGCGCGGGCCGTCGAGGAATATCTGGCGATCGGCGCCACCAAGCCGGAGTTCCAGCCGGGCGTCACCGAGGAGGGCACTCGCTGGATCGTCCTTCAGGACCCTGAGGGCCACCTCCTGTGCGTCTGCCCGGAGACGCCGGATAGCGGTTCCTAGGCCCCTGGACTCACCCCGAAATTGGCCTAAAGGATGATTCGGGGGCATTGCTTCACCTCTAAGCTGGGGCAATGCTCCTGGACGGACCTCGGACCCTGCGCGGGTGCCCATGACCTGGGTCGGTGTGGCCATCGCCCTGGCGGGCGCGCTGGGATACGCACTCGGCGCGGCGCTGCAGCAGTACGAAGCGGTGGCCGAGGGCGCCTCGTTAAGACTGGTGAGACGCCCTCGCTGGTGGATCGGCGGCGTCATCGGCATGACGGGCGCGAGCCTGCACGCCGTCGCGCTGAGCTTCGCGCCGCTGGTCGCCGTGCAGCCCATCAGCGTGGCCACGCTGGTTTTCGCGGTGCCGCTGGCCGCGCTCATGTACGGCCGCAAGCCGTACAAGGCGGAGATCCTCGGCTCGATCGCGGTGGCCGTGGGCCTGCTCTGGCTCATGTTCCTGGTGCCGCAGCATCACGTCACGCCCCGGCTCGGCAACGGCTCCGCCCTGGCGTTCATCGCCGTGATCGGGGTGATCGTGCTGGTCAGCCAGGTGGCCGCGAGCCGGACCCATGGGCCGGGCCGGGCCCTGCTGCTGTCCATCGGGGCGGGCGCCGTCACCGCGAGCGTGTCCACGTTCGTCCGGGTGGTCGGCGGCGGCATGGAGGGCGACTGGGGGCGGCTGCTGCACTGGTTCACCCTGGCCGTGCCGGTGCTGCTGGTCTGCGCGGTGGTGCTGCTGCAGCGCTCCTACGCGGTCGGCTACTTCGGCATCGCCTACGCCGGCGTGCAGGTCATCGACCCGATCACCTCGGTGCTGGCCGGTGCGATCCTGCTCGGCGAGCCGCTGCCGACCGGCTCCGCCACCGCGGTGCCCGCGCTGCTCGCGGCGGCGTTGACCATCGCCGGCACGATCACGCTGGGGCGGCTGGCTCCTGACCATTCCCCGTCCGTGGCGGCGGCCGCCAGCCCAGAATCCCGTCCATTGACCGCAGCATCAGATCGGGCATGAGCCGGGTGGCCAGCGACATTCCGCTGTCGCGCAGTGCCACGGCCACGGGGTTGCGCAGCTTGGTCATCGTGCAGATCGACATCGACCTGCGTACCACCTCGGCGGTCCGCCGCAGGCGGGCCTCGGTGTAGGCGGCCAGGTCGCCGTTCGCGAGCCGCGCGAGCACCACCGCGTCCTCGATCGCCTGGCAGGCGCCCTGGCCGAGGTTGGGCGTCATCGGGTGGGCCGCGTCGCCCACCAGCGCCACCCGGCCCACGTGCATGGCGGGCAGCGGCTCGCGCAGGTAGAAGAGGTCGTTGCGGATGATCCGCGCGGGGTCCGCGGCGCGCAGCACGGCCGGGATCGGCTGGTGCCAGCCACCGAACCTGCGCAGCAGCTCCGCCCGCTCGTCACCGTGGGCGGCCCCGGCCGGTGACAGGTCGGTGGCGTAGAAGTAGACCAGGTCGTCACTGATCGGGTGGGCGCCGAACACGGTGCCCCTGCCCCAGCTCTCCGCGCTGCGCACCGGCACGTCGGGCCGCGGCACCAGCCCGCGCCAGGCGGTCACCCCCGCATAGGCGGGGGCGGGATGCCCGGGGAAGAGCGCGGCGCGCACCGCCGAGTTGACGCCGTCAGCGGCCACGACCAAGTCGGCCCGCAGGCGGCCCCCGTCGCCGGCGGCCTCCTGCGAGACCAGGTCGGCGGCCTTCTGCGGGCCGGTGGTGGTGAGGCGCACGTCACCGATGGTCGTACCCGGGTCCGTGGTGGTGGTGTGGATGTCGCCGGTGGTGGCGTCCACGGCGGTGACGGTGGTGTTCAGGCGCAGCCTCTCCAGCCCGAGCGCGTCCACCAGCAGGTCCACGAGGGTGGCGCGGAGCAGCACCACCACCGAGTCGCCGTAGCGCCGCCGCGCCGTGTCCTCGGTGGTGTGCGTCAGCCAGCGCCCGCCGGCGGCGCGGATCCCCGCCTGGCCCTGGACGCGGGACAGCCCGCGCACCGCGTCACCGAGACCCAGGGTGTCGAGCGCGCGCAGC
Source organism: Nonomuraea glycinis (assembly GCF_035920485.1). Taxonomy (GTDB): domain Bacteria; phylum Actinomycetota; class Actinomycetes; order Streptosporangiales; family Streptosporangiaceae; genus Nonomuraea; species Nonomuraea glycinis. The sequence continues at coordinate 684,990 of NZ_CP109166.1, read as the reverse complement.
CCGTTGACGGCGATGGCCAGCCCGGACCCGACAGGCTCCAGCTTGGGGGCGCGCTCCAGCACGCTCACCTCCCAGCCCTCGCGGTGCAGGGCGATGCCGGCGGTCAGCCCGCCGATGCCCCCGCCGATCACTACGGCCTTCGCCATGGCAGCGCTCCTTAACTACGTCTGTAGTGTCAGGCTACTACATCCGTAGTTCCGTCACTACACGCGTAGTATCAGGGTCCGTGAAGCGTTCCGAGGCCGTCGCCGAGGCGGCGATCACCCTGCTGGCCGAGCGGGGCATGCGCGGCCTCACCCACCGGGCCGTCGACGAGGTCGCGGGCCTGCCGCCCGGCTCGACCTCCAACCTGGCGCGCACCCGCGCCGCGCTGCTGGAGCTCACCCTGTCGCGGCTGACGGAGCTGGAGGAGCGGGTGTTCGCCGCGGCGCTGACCGGGGAGGCCCCCGGCGACCTGCCGGACCTGATGGCCCAGGTGCTGCAGGTCCAGCTCCGCGACGGCAGGCGCACCCTGGCCCGCTACGAGCTGGCACTGGAGGCCACCAGGCGGCCGGAGCTGCGCGCGATCTACGACCGGGCCGGCCGCCGCTTCCGCGACCCCGCCGTCGCCCTGCTCGCCACCGCCGGCTCGACGGATCCGGTACGGCACGCGCGCCAGATGGTCGCGTTCGGCGAGGGCATCATGTTCGACGCGATAGCCGGAGCGGGCGTCGAGCCGACGTTCGACGAACTCCGCGAGGCCGTTCGCGAGCTGCTGGCGGGCATGCTGGGAAGCCATCCGCCGGGCTCCGCGTAAGCCCTCATGGTGCGCAGGCGGTCGCCGTAAGCCCTCATGGTGCGAGGTCAGGCGCCGGGTTCCGCGTAAGCCGCCGTCAGGCGGGCTCGGTGGGCGGGCCACTCCTCGTCGAGGATGCCGAAGTAGACCGTGTCGCGCCAGGTGCCGTCCGGCCTCGGGCGCTGGCGCCGGAGCGTGCCCTCGTGCACCCCGCCGATCCTCTTGATCGCATTCTGTGAACGTACGTTAAGAATGTCGGTCTTGAGCTGGACCCGGTTGTAGCCGAGCTTGTCGAAGGCGTGGTCGATCAGCAGCAGCTTGCAGCCGGTGTTGACGGCCGAGCGCCACCAGGCTCTGCCGTACCACGTCCAGCCGATCTCGATGCTCTGCTCGAAGCCCGGCACGTCGATGTAGGTGGTCCAGCCGGCCGCCCTGCCGGTCTCCTTGACGATCACCGCGAGCGGGATGTGCCGGTCGTCCTCCAGCAGGGAGCGGGCGATCGCCGCCAGGTCCGCCTCGGTGCGCGGCGTCTGGGCGGGCAGCCAGCGCCAGACCTCCTCGTCGCCGCCCGACGCGGCGAACAGGTCGGGCAGATGGTCCAGGGTGAGCGGTTCCAGGCGGACGAGGTCGTTCTCCAGCACCACGGGCACGGGCAGATCAGCGGTCATGGCGTGACCCTATGGGTGGTCCGTGGCCTGCGGTGATGGCCACATGGGTGGTTTTGCCGGGAACCACCTGTCGACATGCATACCGGCCGGTCGGTAGCCTCCGTTCATGGACTTCGCCTTCGACAGTGTCACCGAGGACCTGCGCCAGCGTCTGCTGCTCTTCATGGACGAATGCGTCTACCCGGCCGAGCACGCCTTCGAGGAGCAGGCCGCCACCAGCGGCTGGGGCGCTCCGCCGCTGATCGACGACCTGAAGGACGAGGCCAGACAGCGCGGCCTGTGGAACCTGTTCCTGCCCGGCGACCACGGCGCCGGACTGACCAACCTGCAGTACGCGCCGCTGGCGGAGATCATGGGCCGCAGCCCGCACCTGGCCCCGGTGGCCACCAACTGCGCCGCGCCCGACACCGGCAACATGGAAGTGCTGGCCATGTTCGGCAACGACTGGCAGCGCAAGGAGTGGCTGCGGCCGCTCCTCGACGGCGAGATCCGCTCGGCGTTCGCGATGACCGAGCCCGACGTGGCCTCCTCCGACGCCACCAACATCGCCACCTCGATCACCCGTGACGGCAACGAGTACGTCATCAACGGCCGCAAGTGGTTCATCTCCGGCGCGATGAACCCCGCCTGCAAGATCTTCATCGTCATGGGCAAGACGGACCCGGAGGCGCCCACGCATCGTCAGCAGAGCATGGTGCTGGTGCCCCGCGACACCCCCGGCATGGAGATCAAGCGCGGCATGCACGTCTTCGGCTACAGCGACGCCGACCACGGCGGCCACGCCGAGATCGTCTTCACCGATGTCCGGGTGCCGGTGGACCACCTGATCGGCGAGGAGGGCGGCGGCTTCGCCATCGCTCAGGCCCGGCTCGGGCCCGGCCGCATCCACCACTGCATGCGGCTGATCGGCATGGCCGAGCGCGCGGTCGAGCTCATGTGCCGCAGGACGCTGAGCCGGACGGCGTTCGGCAAGACCATCGCCCAGCAGGGCGTGGTCCAGGACTGGATCGCCGAGTCCCGCATCCGCATCGAGCAGCTGCGCCTGCTCGTGCTCAAGACCGCCTGGTTGATGGACACCGTCGGCAACCAGGGCGCGCACACCGAGATCCAGGCCATCAAGATCTCCACCCCGATCGCCGTCGAGTGGATCCTGGACAAGGCCATCCAGGCGCACGGCGCCGGTGGCGTCTCCCAGGACTTCCCGCTGGCCGGGCTCTGGGCCGGCGCCCGCTCGCTGCGCCTGGCCGACGGCCCCGACGAGGTGCACAAGCGGTCGCTGGCCTACCGCGAACTCAAGAAGTACATGTGACGACGGGAGCTGGAGTGGACGAGACACGGCTCAAGGAGCGCCTCGCCGCCTTCCTGAGCGAGCACGACCCGGCCGGGGACCGGCTGGAGTTCCTGCGGGCCAGGTTCGACGCCGGGCTGGCCTGGGTGTGGTTCCCCGAGGGGCTCGGCGGGCTCGGCCTCGGGCGCGACCTGCAGCAGCTCGTCGAGCACGAGCTCGCCCACACGCCGCAGCTCGACGTCGGCGTGCAGGGCATCGGGCTGGGCATGGCCGCCCCCACCATCCTCGCCTTCGGTACGCCGGAGCAGCGGCGGCGCTTCCTGCGGCCGCTGTGGACCGGCGAGGAGATCTGGTGCCAGCTCTTCAGCGAGCCCGGCGCCGGATCCGACCTCGCCACTCTCGCCACCCGCGCGGTCAGGGACGGCGGCGAATGGGTCGTCGACGGCCAGAAGGTGTGGACCTCGGGCGCCCACCACGCCCGATGGGCCATCCTGGTCACCCGTACCGACCCGGACGTGCCCAAACACCGTGGGATGACGTACTTCATCTGCGACATGCACGCGCCCGGCGTCGAGGTGCGCCCGCTGCGGCAGATCACCGGCGAGGCCGAGTTCAACGAGGTCTTCCTCACCGGCGTGCGCCTGTCCGACGACCTGCGCCTCGGCGAGGTGGGCGACGGCTGGCGCGTCGCCCAGACCACCCTGATGAACGAGCGCGTCGCGATCGGCGGCGCGCCCGTACGGCGCGGCGGCGGCATGCTCGGCCCCGTGCTGTCCACCTGGCGCGAGCGGCCCGAGCTGCGCACGCACGACCTGCACCAGCGGCTGCTGTCGCTCTGGGTGGAGGCGGAGGTGACCCGCCTGTCCGGGGCGCGGCTGCGCGAGCAGTTGGCCGCCGGGCAGCCCGGCCCCGAGGGCTCCGGCATGAAGCTGTCGTTCGCCAGGCTCAACCAGGTGCTGTCCGGCCTGGAGGTGGAGCTCGACCGCGACCTCGGCTACGACGACTGGACCTTCCGCCGCTCGGACACGGTCGACTTCTACGGCCGTGGCCCCGGCTACCGCTATCTCCGTGCCAAGGGCAACTCGATCGAAGGCGGCACCTCGGAGATCCTGCGCAACATCATCTCCGAACGCGTGCTGGGCCTTCCCTCCGAGCCCCGCATCGACAAGGACGTGCCCTGGAAGGACCTGCCGCGATGACCCTCCTGTACACCGAAGTCGAGGAGGAGCTCCGCGCCGCCGTGCGCGGCCTGCTCGCCGACCGCTGCCCGCCGGCCGCCGTGCTCAAGCGCGCCGAGTCCGATCCGTACGACCTGGGCGTGTGGAAGACGCTGGCCGGGGAGATCGGGGCGGCCGGACTGCTCATCCCCGAGGAGCACGGCGGCGCCGGCGCGTCGGCCAGCGAGGTGGCCGTGGTGCTGGAGGAGCTGGGCCGGGGCGTCGCGCCGGTGCCGTTCTTCACCAGCTCGGTGCTCGCCACCCGGGCGCTGATCCAGGCGGGCGCGGGTGACCTGCTCGAACGGCTCGCCGACGGCAGCGCCACGGCCGCACTCGTGGTCTCGTTCGCCGCCTCCCCGTACCAGCCCCTCAGGGGTGGGTCGGTGCGGGTGGTGGACGGCGGGGAGCGGTTGTCCGGCACGGTCACCGGCGTGGCCGGGGCCGACGTCGCGGACCTGCTGCTCGTGCCGGTCGACGGCGGCCTCTACGCCGTTCAGGGAGCCGGGGTGCGGGTGGCGGCGTCGCTCGACCTGACCCGGCCGGTCGCGACCGTCACGCTCGACGGCGCGGCCGCCACCCGGCTCGGCGACGTGGACCTGGCGCAGGTGCTGCTGTTCGGCGCCGGGCTGCTGGCCTCCGAGCAGTACGGCGTGGCGCAGTGGTGCCTGGACACCACGGTGGCCTACGTGAAGGAGCGTCACCAGTTCGCCCGGCCGGTCGGCTCCTTCCAGGCGATCAAGCACCGGCTGGCCGACCTCTGGCTCGACGTGGTCAGGGCCAAGGCGGCGGCTCGCAACGCCGCCGCCGAGGACTCGGACGTGTCGGCGGCCGTGGCCCAGGCGTGGAACGCGGGGGTGGCCGTACGCGTGGCGGAGGAGGCGCTGCAGCTGCACGGCGGGATCGGGATGACCTGGGAGCACCCCCTGCACCTCTACCTCAAGCGGGCCAAGGCGAGTGAGATCGCGCTCGGCACGCCGGGCGACCACCGGGAGGCGCTGGCCTCACTCGCCGACGTGCCCGGCCCCGAGGGAGGCCAGCAGTAGGTCGGCGAACTGCTTGCCCACCTGGGCGCCGGTCAGCGGCCCGTCCGCGCGGAACCAGGTGGACAGGTGGTGCACCGAGCCGAAGAAGTAGTCGACGACGAGCTCCGCCGCCACCCGGTCGCTGAAGACGCCCTCGCGCTGGCCTTCCAGCACCAGGTCGCGGAAGCGCTCGTGGTAGAGGCGGCGCTCGGCGCGTACGTTCTTGCGGGTCTCGGGCGCGAGCAGGTGCATCGAGCGGAAGAAGATCGTGGAGTCGTCGAGGTTGGCGCTGGTGGTCTCCACGACGTCGGCCGCCGCCCGGTGCAGCCGCTCGACGACGGTGCCCGTGCCATCGGCGATCCGCGTCAGGCGGTCCATCTGCATGCGCAGCACGCGACCGTAGATCTCGTGCAGCAGGTCATCCTTGGAGTTGAAATAGTGGTACATGGCGCCTTTGGTGACACCGGCGGCCACGACGATCTCCTGGACCGAGGTGCCCTCGAAGCCGTGCTCCGCGAACAGCCGGGTGGCCTCGCTCAGCAGCCTCTGGCGCACGGATTCTTCCTTCACTGTCACCCTCCAAGCATACCGGCTGGTCGGTCGGCGCCGTGATGCTTCTCTTTGGGGTACCAATTCCGTCACCTTAGGCTCGCCTTGGTTCCAGATGGGGTATCTCTTGACCGGCGAGGGATCTTCGGCGTGGCAGATCCTGGTTGACGACAACTCATTCGGGGAGTTTGCCGTGCCTGGTGGCTCAATCTACGTGCAGCAGGACGAGAAGTTCACAGGCTCGTCACCACAGTGGTGGTACGAGAAGTTCTGGCGCGAGGACGCCCAGAACCGCAGAAGGTCGCGGGCGCTCAAGGCGGCGGTGGGATTCGTCGCCGGATTCGTGCTCGCCCTCCGGTTCGGACTGCCCTACGCCGCCCTCTACGGCCTGCTGGCGGCCGGTCTGGTGGCCGCGGTCGACTGGTTCATCGACTGGCGGGCGTTCTGGGCCACGGCCGTCTGGCGGGGCCGCCGGCGCGGCGAGGTGATCACCGGCAGGCTGCTGCGCCGCTCCCTGGGCAAGCACGGCTACCAGGTGCTCGACGGCCGCGCCATCCGGGACCAGGCCTCCATCGACCACCTGGTGATCGGGCCCGGCGGGGTCTGGGTCGTGGACAACGAGTCCTGGAGCCCCGACACCGAGATCGCCACCTACGGCGGACGGCTGTTCTTCGGCGAGAAGTACGGCACGAAGGTCGCCAAGCCGCTGGTCGGGGCCGCCGAGGCCTTCGCCGAGCTGCTGACCCGCGAGACCGGGGTCAAGGTCACCATCGCTCCGCTGCTGGCCGTGCACTGCGGCATGCTGCCGCGCGGCGGCTCGCTCACCGTGGAGGGCATCACCCTGCTCAAGCCCCGGCTGGTGGCCAGGCGCATCCGGCAGACGGCGACCCCGCAGTTCGACGACGCCCAGATCGAGTTGCTGGCCCGCACCGCGGCCCGGGAGCTGCAGCGCGTCTAGACGTGTCCAGGCGTGTCTAGGCGTGTTCAGGCGATGCTCTCGATGAACGCGGTCAGCTGGACCACGTTGCGGCACTCGTACATGGGGATGACCGCGCCGTAGTCCGTGGCGATCGAGTCGCCGGTGTCCCACTGCGCCTTGGGCTCGGGGTTGAGCCAGTAGGCGTGGCGGGCGCGGGCGGTCAGTGCGCGCAGCACGTCCAGGGCGGGCGGCTGATAGTTGGAGCGGGCGTCGCCGAGGATCAGCAGCGAGGTCTTCGGGCCGATCGCGTCGCCGTAGCGCTCGGCGAAGCCCTCCAGCGAGTGGCCGTAGTTCGTGCGGCCGAAGCGGACCATGTCGGCCTCGTTCGCCAGCCGGGTCATGGCCTCCACCACGTCGGCGCCGGGGACGAAGAAGCGGGTGATCTCGTCCACCCGGTCCACGAAGCCGAACGCGCGCACCTTGGTGAACTGCTCCCTGAGCGCGTAGGTGAGCAGGAGCGTGAAGTGGGCGAACGACGAGACCGAGTCGCTGGTGTCGCAGAGGATCACCAGCTCCGGCTTGTGCGGCCGGGGCGGCTTGAAGTGCGTGGTGAGCGGGACGCCGCCGGTCTGCAGCGAGGCCCGCATGGTCCTGCGGAAGTCCAGCCGGCCCCGCCTGCCGCGCCGGTGCTTGATGGTCAGGCGCGCGGCCAGCCGCCGGGCCAGCGGGTGCACCTCCCGGCGCAGCCTGGCCAGGTCGGCCTTGGTGACGCGCAGGAAGTCGAGCTGCTCCAGCGGAGGGCGTACGGCCGAGCGGGCGATGCGCTCGATGCCGGAGTCCTCGGCGATGCGCCGGCGCACGTCGGTGGCCACGGCCTCCTCCAGCCGCCCGGTGTTGGCGGTGACCCGCCGGCGGGCCGTCTTCTCCGCCAGCCCGCCGCGCTCCTGGCCGGCCAGGACCTCCCGCAGGATGCCGGCCATCAGCGTCTCGGGCGACAGGGCGCGCAGCACGCTGTAGGAGAACCAGTTCTGCCGTCCGGGCCCGGCCTCCTGGCGGCCGAAGCGCTCCACCATGGCACGGGCGAACGCGCGCAGCTCGGCGTCGGTGCTGCCGGTCAGCAGCCGGGCCAGATGCTCGCGCAGCTCCGGCAGGGGCGCGTTCGCCAGATCAGGCGTCCCCTCGATGCCGGGGCGGACCGCGTACAGGCCGCTGGTGGAGGCCGGGAACCACAGGTCGAACAGCACGTCGAAGCCGGGCCGGAAGGACGGCTTCTTGACCAGCGTCGCCGCGTAGGCGGCGCGCAGCGACTCCCGCTCGGTCAGATCGATCACCCGCAGCGCCCGCGCCGCGTCGAGCCCCTCGGCCAGCGACACGGGCAGCCCGGCCTCGCGCAACGCATGCACGAACCCGACATGCCTCTCTACAAGCGACATATCCCCTCCTCGGGCGTCATGCGGTGGGAAGTCCGAGCTCCTTGACCGCCCGGGTCTGGTCGGAGTTGTGCTTGAGCACCACGCCCAGCGTCTGCGCCACCGTCGCCTCGTCCAGGTCCGCCCGGCCCAGCGCCAGCAGCGTGTTGGCCCAGTCGACGGTCTCGGCCACCGACGGCGCCTTCTTCAGCTCCAGCGCCCGCAGCGTCGCCACCGTCCTGGCGAGCTGCTCGGCGAGGTCGGCGCGGATCGTCGGCACCTGGCTGAGCACGATGTCCCGCTCGCGCTCCGGCGTCGGATACGCGATGTGCAGGTAGAGACAGCGCCGCTTGAGCGCCTCGGACAGCTCGCGGGTGGCGTTCGAGGTCAGCACGACGTACGGCCTGCGTACGGCGGCGATGGTGCCCAGCTCCGGAATCGTCACCTGAAAGTCGGACAGCAGCTCCAGCAGCAGCCCCTCGACCTCGACGTCCGCCTTGTCCGTCTCGTCGATGAGCAGCACGGTCGGCGTCCCGGCCCTGATCGCCTTGAGCAGCGGCCGCTCCAGCAGGAACTCCTCGCTGAAGATGTCGTCGTCGGCGCTGGTGGCCTGGATGCGCAGGAGTTGCTTCTTGTAGTTCCACTCGTACAGCGCCCGGGCCTCGTCGAGCCCCTCATAACACTGCAGCCTGATCAGCTGGGACCCGGTGGCCTGCGCCACGGCCTTGGCCAGCTGCGTCTTGCCCACCCCCGCCGGCCCTTCGACCAGCAGCGGCTTGCCGAGCGCGGCGGCCAGGAACACCGACGTGGAGATGGCGTCGTCGGAGAGATAGTCCACGGCGGCGAGCCGCTCGGTCACGTCGGCGGGGGAGTCGAACATCAAAGCTCCTGTCTGCGGGCCGAACTTTATTCTAGCGAAGACGCATGACTCGCGCCGATTCGACCAAGATGCTCAGTGCCGGTATATTCCTTGCTGCACGGCGCGCCGTTAGCTCAGTTGGTTAGAGCAGCTGACTCTTAATCAGCGGGTCCGGGGTTCGAGTCCCTGACGGCGCACCGCACGAAACCCCAGCCCGGGTCACCCGGGCTGGGGTTTCTTCGTTGGGAAGGGGCTTGTCGCCCATCCGCAGACGCTCAGGCGGTCGCTCTGTCGGCCCTGTGGCGCGACGTGTCACGGTCTTAAATGTAACTGGATCGCCTTCAAATGTAACCAGATCTGGGTTAAAGGTAACCAGAAGCCCGTCAAATGTAACGCGAGTCCGTTACATTTGGCGCCATGACTCAAGACCTGAGCCTGACCGTCGCCCGTCTGCGCGCGGCGGGCGGTGACTATGACGACATCGAGGTGAAGGCGGCTGCAGGAGGTCTGCCTAAGTCCCTCACGTCCACACTCAGCGCTCTAGCGAATCATCCGGGCGGTGGCACGATCATTCTTGGCCTGGACGAGGCGGCCGGCTTCATGCCGGTTCATCTGGCGGATCCCCAGGCGCTCAAGCAAGGGCTGGCTCACAAGGCGCGTTCGCTGTCGCCGCCTGTCCAGCTCGTCATCAGCGACGGGCAGGTGGATGGCCTTCCGGTCATCGTCGCTCGCGTCCATGAGTGTGACCCGTCGGCCAAGCCGTGCCGGATCGCCGCTTCGGGCGCTGCTTACATACGTGGGTACGACGGGGACTTCCCCCTGTCGTCCCTGGAGGAGCAGGCGTTTCTCGCCGCCCGCCAGCCACCGTTGTTCGACCGTCGGCCGGTCGCGGGGGCGACTCGGGCGGATCTGGATGACGAACTCGTCTTGGAGTTCTTGCGGTCGGCACGGGAGCGAGACGCGCGAGGGCTGGGCCGCTTTCATGATGACGCCGAGTTGCTGAGACGCGCCGGGATCGTCCTTCCGGACGGCACCGCGACCGTTGCCGGACTTCTGGCTCTGGGAGTTCATCCACAGGAGTGGTTCCCGCGGTACGTCATTCAGGCTTCGGCGGACCCGTTGCCGTCCGACCCACCCAGCGCGCGAGCCCGCAATCAGGCGACGATCAGCGGGCCCATCCCACGCATGCTGGACGAGGCGCTCGCCTGGGCGCGCCGGACCTTCGACACCAGCATCGTGACGGCACCCGACGGTTCGGTTCATGACCGGCCTTCCTACCCGTACGTAGCGTTTCGCGAGATCATCGCCAATGCTCTGCTGCACCGTGACCTTGATAACTGGTCTGCGGGTATGGCCGTGGAGGTGCGGCTGAAACGGGATCGCCTGATCGTCGCGAATCCGGGTGGCTTGTACGGCATCACGGTCGAGCGGTTGGGGCGTGATGCCGTCACCTCGGCCCGCAACGCGAGACTGGTCGCGATCTGCCAGCATGTGCGGACACCGGAAACCGGGGCGCGCGTGATCGAGGCTCTGGCCAGCGGCATTCCCGTCGTGACCAGTGCCTTGGCGGAGGCCGGTCTGCCGCCCGCGCACTACATCGACGCCGCCATCCGATTCACGGTTGTACTCCGGCAACCGATTCCCGTCATGCAGCCGTACAGCGACCTGAAGCAGACCGAACTACACGTCTTCCACGCTCTCGCGGCGGGCGAACGCAGCGCTGCGGATCTCGGGCGGGAACTCGGCATGACCCCGGCCCACATCCGGAAGGTGCTCCGCGAACTGCGATCAAAAGGACTGGTCGAGCAGCGAGGTGGCCGAGGAAAATCCACTTTTTACAGCAGGCCCACCCGCTGAGCATCGGCCTGGGAGTGGCGGGGATCGTCAGGTTCGTGTCCTTGCCGCCGGGTTCGTGTCGCCCCGACGATGAAGGGGTGGACGTTGTTTTCGTTGTCTATCCCGGGTTTCAGATTCTTGATCTGACCGGGCCGCATGAGGTGTTCCGGCAGGCCGGGCCGTACCGTATGGAGGTCGTGGCCGCGCGGGGTGGGGTCGTGCGGAGTGGGGGTGGGCTGGGGGTCGAGGCGACCGCGACGGCCGGGGAGCACACCGGGCCGATCGACACGCTGGTCGTCGTCGGGGGGCGGGGGAAGGTCGAGGCGTGCGGGGACGAGTCGCTGGTCGGGTGGATTCGGGAGGCGGCCGGGCGGGCGCGGCGGGTCGCGTCGGTGTGTACGGGGGCGTTCCTGCTGGCGGCGGCCGGGCTGCTGGACGGGCGGCGGGCGGTGACCCACTGGTCGGGGTGTGAGCTGCTGGCCGAGCTCTATCCGGCCGTCATCGTGGACCCCGAGCCGCTCTTCGTCCGGGACGGGAACGTCTGGACGTCGGCGGGAGTGACCGCAGGGATGGATCTGGCGCTCGCGCTGGTCGAGGAGGACCTCGGCGCGGAAGCGGCGCGGCGGATCGCCCGCACGCTGGTGATGTTCGTGCAGCGGCCGGGCGGGCAGGCCCAGTTCTCGGCGCAGCTGGCCGTGCAGCGGCCGGTCCGGGAGCCGTTGCGCGACCTGCCGGCCTGGATCGCGGCCCATCCCGAGGCGGACCTGACCGTGCCGGCGCTCGCCCGGCGGGCCGGCATGAGCGAGCGCAACTTCACCCGCGTCTTCGCCGCCGAGACCGGCCGTACCCCCGGCGCGTACGTCGAGGCGGCCCGGCTGGAGGCGGCCCGCCGCCTGCTGGAGACCACCGGCACGACGCTCGACTCGATCGCCCGCAGCTGCGGGTTCGGCACGGTCGAGACCCTGCACCGCAGCTTCAAACGAGCACTCGACGTCACACCGGGCCAGTACCGCCGTCACTTCCAGGCTGTGAGGAGCCACTGATGCGCATCGGGATCATGCTGTTCGACGACGTGGAGGAGCTGGACGCCGTCGGCCCGTGGGAGGTGCTGGCCTCCTGGGCGAAGTCGCACCCCGACGAGGCCGAGGTCGTCGCCTTCGCCCGCGAGGCCGGGCCGATCCGGGCGGCCAAGGGGCTGCGCCTGCTCGCCGAGCACGGACTGTCCGACGTCGGGCCGCTGGACGTGCTGCTGCACCCCGGCGGGTTCGGCACCCGCGCGCTGCTCAAGGACGACGCCCACCTGGCGTGGATCCGCGAGCAGCGCGCCCGCGTCCCGCTGCTGACCAGTGTGTGCACGGGCTCGCTGGTGTACGCCGCGGCGGGGCTGCTGGCCGGCCGCCCGGCGACCACCCATTGGGGATCCCTGGAGCGGCTCGGGGAGCTCGACGCGAGCATCGAGGTCCGGCCCGACGACCGGTTCGTCGACGACGGCGACATCGTCACCTCGGCGGGCGTGTCGGCGGGCATCGACATGGCGCTGCACCTGGTGAGCCGGCTGGCGGGGGCGGATCGGGCGCGCGAGGTGCGGCGCTACATCCAGTACGACCCTCAGCCGCCGATCTGAGGCGGTCCATGCCGTACGACCCTCAGCCGCCGATCTGAGCCTCCACATGCCAGGAGCTCCACAACGCTTCGTAAACCCCACCGGCCGCAACCAGCTCATCATGCGCGCCGACCTCCACCACGCGCCCGCCCTCCATCACCACCACCCGATCCGCATCCCGTGCCGTATGCAGCCGGTGCGCGATCGCGATCACCGTACGTCCCTCCAGCGCCGCCGCCAGCGACCGTTCGGCGCGCCGGGCCGTACGCGGGTCGAGCATGGCGGTGGCCTCGTCGAGGATGACCGTGTGCGGGTCGGCCAGGATGACTCGGGCCAGGGCGAGCTGCTGCACACGGTCGGGGCCGAGTTCGGTCCCGGAGGAGTGCGAGCCGAGCTCGTCGTCCAGCGAGGTGACCCAGTCGGCGCCGACCGCCGCCAGGGCCTTCCCCAAGTGGTCGTCGTCGGCCGTGGGGTCGGCCAGGTGGAGGTTGTCGCGGACGGTGCCGAGGAACAGATGCTGCTCCTGGGTGACCAGCACGACGTGCTCGCGGAGTTGGGCGGGGGCCAGGTCGGCGACCGGGACCGAGCCGACGGTGACCATGCCGAGGCGGGGGCGGTCGATGCCGGCCAGCAGCTTGCCGAGCGTGGACTTGCCGGCTCCCGAAGGGCCGACGATGGCCAGGCGCTCGCCGGGCCGTACGGTCAGGTCCACTCCGGTGACGACGTCGTCGGTGGATTCGTAGGCGAAGTGCACGCCGGTCGCCACGATGTGGTCGTCCCGGGGTGCCGCGGCGGCCACAGCGGTCTGCGTCGCCGGGGTCTGGAGACCTTCGATCCGGGCGAAGGAGGCGCCGCTGCTTTGCAGCTGTTCCATCCAGATGAGGATGGTCTCGATGGGCTGCTGGAGCTGGCGAAGGTAGAGCACGCACGAGACCACGGCGCCGAGGGTGACCTGGCCGCTGTCCAGCAGTACTCCGCCGAGCAGCAGGACCAGGACCGGCGGGAGGAGTGCGGAGACCTCCACCGACGGCCAGAGGACACCGCGCAGGAAGAGGGTGCTGAGCTGGGCGACCCGGCTGCGCTCGATCACCCGCTCGGCGGCGCGGGTGCGCCGGTCCTGGAGGCCGAGGGCTTCGATGGTGCGGGCGCCGGCGGCGTTGGCGGCCAGGTGCTCGGCCAGTTCTGAGCGGGCGGCGCCCTCCTCCAGGTAGGCGGCGCGGGCACGGCGCAGGTACCAGCGGGAGGCGGCGGCGATGCCGGCCAGCGCGAGCAGACCGCAGGCTCCCAGCAGCGGGTCGACCAGGAAGACGGCCGCGACGAGGAAGAGCGCCTGCAGGGAGGAGATCAGCACGGCGGGGGCGGCGTCGCGCAGGGTGTGCCCGACCACGCCGACGTCTGTGGTGCCGCGGGCGGTCAGGTCTCCTGTGCGGATGTGCTCGACCGTGGCGGCGGGCAGGGCGAGCACGCGGTCGAGGAGCTCCTGGCGGATGTGTTCCTGGGTGCGCTCGCTGAAGCGGGTGCCGATCTTCTCGGCGTATCGGGACAGGATGAGCTGCAGCAGCGCCCCGCCCACGGCGATCGCGGCAAGGAGGTCGATCGTGCCGCCGACGGCGATGGTGTCGATGATGCGGCCCAGTAGCCATGGGCTGACCAGGGCCGCGGCCGCCGCCAGGCCGTTGAGAAGGAGGGTGGCGGTGAAACCGGGGACGTCGCGGCGGATCAGGCGCAGGGCCGCCTGCCGTACGTGCCTGCGGTCGGCGACGGGGAGGTCGCGGATCACGACACCACCGTTCGATACGCGTCGCTGGATTCCAGCAGGTCGTGGTGGGTGCCCGTCGCGGCCACCTGGCCGTCCTCGATCAGGACGACCTGGTCCGCCTGGGCGAGCAACAGTGGCGACGTGGTGGCGACGACCGTCGTACGGCCGGAGCGCGCCGTACGAAGACGCTGCGCGAGCAGGGATTCGGTGTGCGCGTCCAGGGCCGAGGTGGGCTCCATCGCCAGCAGCACCTCGGGATCGGCCACCAGCGCTCTGGCCAGGCGCACCCGCTGGCGCTGGCCGCCCGAGAGGTTGCGGCCACCGGGCTCGATCGGGGAGTCCAGCCCGTGGCGCAGCCCGGCGACCACGTCCTGGGCGGTGGCGACGGTGACGGCGCGACGGATGGTCTCGTCGTCGGCCGCGCCGCGGCCCTGCAGGACCTCGCGCAGCGTGCCGGCGAACAGCGCGGCGTCATGGTCGGCGATCAACGAGGTGCCGTCGAACCCGCCGAGGCTCTCGAGCAGCGCCACGCTCTCCTCGGGGCGGGCGCTGACCAGCCCCACGAGGCTTCCCGGCGTGACCTCCAGCCCGGGGGAGCGGGGCCGGTCGCCGGGCCGCAGCGCGAGGAAGCGGGTGACCTGCCGGGCGGAGACCAGGCCGCGGCTGATCTGGAAGCTGCCCTCGATGAAGGAGGAAACCGGAACCACCAGCACGGCGATATATCCGTAGACGCCGACCAGTTCGCCCACCGTGATCGTGCCTTCTGCGGCCAGCCTGGCGCCCAGCCAGGTCACCGCGGCCAGGAACAGCGCGGGCAGCCCGGCGCCCAGCGCCCCGATCCAGCTCGTCAGCGACGCCACCCGGTAACCCTGCTCGCGCAGGCGCGCCGAGTCGGCGAGGTAACGCTCGGCGTAGGCGTCCTTGCCGCCGAAGGCGTTGAGCACCCGCAGCCCCTCGATCAGGTCGACCAGGCGGGTGGTCAGCCTGCCCTGGCTCTCGCGGTAGTCGTTCTGCACCTCCATCAGCCGCCCGAGCAGCGGCCCGAGCACGATCGCCAGCACCGGCACGCCGAGCAGCACCACCACGGCCAGCACCACGGAGACCTGCAGCAGCAGCGCCGCCACCACCCCGTAGCTGATCACCGCGCCCACCCCGGGACCTGTCACCGTCAGCGACGCGGCGATCGTGGTGACGTCGCCGATGCCGATCGTCACGACCTCGCCTGCCGAGGTGCGCTTGTTCAGGACCGCGCCGAGAGAGTTGATCTGCTCCACCAGGGCGCGTACCGTACGGAAGTTGGCGTCCATCCGGATCTTGGTCATCGTGCGGTGCCGCATCATCGCCAGCCAGGCGTTGGCGAGGCCGGCGCCGAGCAGCGCCAGCACCCAGCCGGGCGCCAGGTCGTCGTCGATCGCCCTGGACAGGAGGTACGGCGGGAGCGTGAGGCCCACCATCCACAGGGTGCCCAGCGTCGCGCCCAGCGTGACCCGGCCCTTCTGCGCCCAGGCCAGCCGGCACAGATACCGAGCCGCCGCCTTCATGGCGATCACGCTAGACCATGGTTTTACCTACCTGGCAAAGGGGATACCCGGCCTCGAATCCGAGGTCAGGAAGCCGGGGTGAAGCCGGCCGCCTCCAGGTAGCCGCCCCCCGGCAGGGCGAAGTGGGCCGGGACCACCCGGACGCCGGTGCCGGTGTAGCGGTCCACGAAGGCCTTGCGGGTGGCCGCGCCCTGCGGGACGTCGTGCTCGACCACGATGTGCCAGTCGGGGCGGGCGAACTGGTGGACGATGTGGAACAGGTCGCCGGTGAAGACCGCCTCCTGCGAGCCCGAGGTCACGTGCAGGCCGCTGTGTCCCGGGGTGTGGCCGGGCAGGAGCTCGACGTGGACGGTGTCGTCGATGGCGTGGCCGGGCTCGACCAGGCGGTGCAGGCCGGCCTCGACGACGGGCTGGACGCTGTCGGTGAAGGAGTCGTGGCCGTGGGAGCCGGGGCGCACCGTGGTCCAGTGCTCGTACTCCGGCCGTACGAACAGGTAAGTCGCGTTCGGGAAGGTGGGCACCCAGGCGCCGTCCACCAGGTGGGTGTTCCAGCCGACGTGGTCCTGGTGCAGGTGGGTGCAGAAGACGTGGGTCACGTCCGCGGGGTCGATGTCGGCGGCCGTCATGGCGTCGAGGTAGCCGGTGTTCAGGAGGTGGGCGTACGGGTCGAGGCGGCGTTCCTTGTGGTTGCCCCAGCCGGTGTCCAGGACGATCAGGCTCTGGGGAGTGCGCAGGATGTAGCTGCGGAAGACCAGCACCGGGTCTCCGGCCTGGTCGAAGAGGGCCGCCGGGAGGCGGGCGCGCAGGTCCGCGGGGTCCTCGCCGTTCAGGCCCCGGAAGGCCAGGGTGATGGGAACGGACATCTGGGTCTCGACGATCTCGGTGACGGTGACCGCGCCTACCTGGAACCTCGCCATGCGTCCCCACCGTAGACACCGGGACAAGCTAAAGCAAGCTCTTGCTTGGTACGGCCTCCGTGCGGCCTCGGTACGGCCCTGGTACGGCTGCTGTCACGGCACCCGGGCGACCCCGCCCAGCACGCCGCCCCTGTCCAGGCCGGTCCAGTCGTACGGGTCGTCCTCGTTGCGCCACCGCTGGACCGGGACCACGCCCGGGTCCAGCACGTCGAGCCCCTCGAACCAGCCCAGCAGGCTCTCGCGGTCGCGCCAGGCGAGCATGCCGGCCGTGCTGCGCCGGTAGATGCCGCGTACCTGCTCCGCCTTGCGGTGGTCGGTCCGACCGGGCTCGGCGTACCCGTGCGAGATCATCAGATAGCTGCCCGGGACCAGCGGCCGGCGCAGCGTCTCGATGATCCGCGCCACCTCCGCGTCGTCGTGCAGGAAGTGGAGCACCGCCGCGATGACCACCGCCACCGGGCGGGTGAAGTCGAGATGCCCGGCGGCGGCCTCCAGGATGGCCTCCGGCTCGCGTACGTCCGCGTCCACGATGACCGTGCTGGGATTGTCGGCGAGCAGCGCCCGCGCGTGGGTCAGCACGATGGGGTCGTTGTCGGAGTAGACGACCTTGGCCTCGGGCGTGACCCGCTGGGCGACCTGGTGGACGTTGTCCTGGGTGGGCAGGCCGGTGCCGAGGTCGAGAAACTGCCGCACCCCGGACCTGGCGAGATGCCGTACGCCGCGGATCAGGAACGCGCGGTTGGCCGCGGCGCTCTCCCTGATGTCCGAGCCCAGCTCGCGGCCCAGCGCGATGACCTGCTCGGCGGCTTCCCGGTCGGCGGGAAAGCTGTCCTTTCCGCCGAGGTAGTAGTCGTACATTCTGGCGACGCTGGGCACAGTCGGATCGATGTGTGCCGGAAACTGCTCGTCTCCTGTCATGCCCTCGCCTCTTTTCCGGTGCTTATGCCAGAAATAGTACGAGTTCTCGGCGTGGTGCGGATCTTTGGCGTAAGAAAAATGGTCGGCACTTTCTACGGTGGCAATAAGAAACGTTCGATGGTTCGCCGCGGGCATACTTTGGTCGACTGTGGCGCCGACGTCGCCATGGCAAGGTAAACCCATGGGGATTCTCGGTTTCTTTCTCGCGCTGCAGGGGTTCGGCGGCTTGGTGGCCGCCGCCTTCGGCCGGCACTTCGGCCTGCTGCATCTGTGGGTCGACGGCGGCGCGCACACCGCCCTGAGCCTCGGGCTCGGTCTCCTCGGCCTGGTGCTGCTCGGTGACGCCGTACGGCGCGGCATGAAGAAGTCATGACGGCTGTCGTCGTCCCCGAGGACCTGGCCGGCTGGCTGGCCGGGCGGGCCGGTCGGCTGGACACGCTGGAGCCGGGCGCGCCCGTCGCCGACCTGGAGCCGCTGCGGCTCGCTCTGGACGGCGTGCGCGTGGTGGGGCTCGGCGAGGCCACCCACGGCACCCGGGAGTTCTTCCTGCTCAAGCACCGGCTGCTGCGCTTCCTGGTCGAGGAGCTGGGCTACACCGTGCTGGCGATGGAGGCCAGCGTCGCCGCCGCCGAGGCGGTCAACGACTACGTGCTGCACGGCACCGGTGACGCGGCCGAGGCGCTGGGCGGGATGGTCTTCTGGACCTGGCACACGCGCGAGATGCTCGCGGTGGTGGAGTGGATGCGCGAGCACAACCGGGCCGCGCCGCCGGAGCGCAGGGTGCGCTTCGCCGGGATCGACCCGCAGTATCCGGCGGCCTCGATCGAGTGGCTGGCCCGGCACCTGGGGGAGGTCGCCCCGGCGTTCCTGGAGCCGCTGGCCGCGCTCGGGCAGACGCGGCTGGGGGTGGACGGGCCGCTGGACCCGGCCGTCGAGACGGCCTCCCGCCGCCTGGAGGACTACCTGAACGCCCGCTGCGAGGAAGCGGACGCCGGCCACGGGTCGCCGGGTGAGGCGGTCGTGCATGCCAGGACGTTGCGGCAGAGTGCCGTGCTGGCGTCCCGGCCGATGCGGCACGCCGACCCGCAGCAGACCGTCAGCGCCGTCCGCGACCTGTTCCTCGCCGACAACGTGGACCGGCTGCTGCGCGACCCCGAGGTGAAGGTCGCGGTGTGGGCGCACAACGGCCACGTGATGACCGGGCACCACGGCGGCGGCCCCGTCCCGGCCATGGGCCGGCACCTGCGGCAGCGGCACGGCGACGCCTACTACGCTCTCGGGCTGCTCATGGGCGAGGGGGAGTTCCGGGCCAGGCGGTCCCGCTTCGGCCGGCCGGACCCGCGCAAGCCGCCCGTGCGCAACCGGGTGCCGCGCGCCGACGATGCCACGATGGTCGAGGCCAGGCTGGCCGCCGCGTGTCCGTACGATCATCTGCTGGATCTGCGCGCCGGCGAGCGGCCGGACGGCGTGGCGCGCTGGCTCGGCGCCCGTCTGCACGTGCGCGGTTTCGGCGCCGTGGTCAACCGTTTCACCTACAAGCTCACGTTCACGCCGACCGTCCTCGCGGACGACTTCGACGGCCTGGCCTTCATCCGCTCGGGCACCTGCTCGACCGCCCTGCCGGCGGCAAGCCGCTGATCCCCGGTTTCGCGCTGTCAGGGCCGTCATGCGAAGCTGTGTACGTCCCCAATACCAGGAGGTCCTCATGGCGGAATCACCGGAGCAGGAAGCAAGCGAAACCCCCGAGGACGAGATGAAGCGCAAGTTCCGCGAGGCGCTTGACCGCAAGCGCAACCAGCAGGCGGACACGAGCGCGGGTGGCAGGGGCGCCGACGCTTCGAAGATCCACGGAGCACACGGGCCGGCTGCCAGCAAGCGATCGTTCAGGCGTAAGAGCGGCGGCTGAATCGGGGGAGTTCGCGGGGGTACGGCATGCCGTACCCCCCTTTTTCTTGACCTCGTAGGTAGATCTTCGACCGATTCATGGCATTTGCTTTGCGTTTGTCCGGTTTGGGCTATACGTTGGGTGGCGTTACCAGGCGGTGACCTGGCCCTTCATCAGGAAGAGGCAGCCACCTGGCGCCGAATCCCGCGCCTTCGCGGGAACCGGGGACCCATCTTCTGGGGTGAATCCGACCTTCGCGGCCGGTAGGGCATCTCCACGCCCGAACCCGTCAGCTAACCCGGTAGGCGAGATGGAGAGGACGAACCTACCTGTGGTGCTTTCCCGCGTACCCCCAGCCCGCGTACCCCCGGCCCATGTAACACCAGCCGCCCACTGAGCGGCCACTTTCTCCGCACTTCTTCGCGCTCCGCGTAGCGTCCGTCGGCCTTCTGCTGCCCGGCTACGCCCTCAAGCGAGCGCGCCCCTCCCCGTTCTCTGACGAAGGACTTCATTCTTCATGTCTGCTCGCTTCGGCATGCGTTCCATCACCATGCTCGCCGGTGTCGCCGTCACCGGCGTCCTGACCTTCGGCGCGGGTCCCGCCGCCCACGCCGACGTCGACGACAACCAGAAGGTCCTGCTCCAGGGCTCGACCACGGCCTCCTACTTCTGGGACGACAGCTCCGGCCGCGCCGGTGACACCGGCCTGCCCGCCAGCGGCAAGCCGATGCAGAAGGGCATGGCCGCCAGCCCCAGCTGGCCGCTGATGACCGAGGGCTACGTGGTCTACAAGGGCAAGAAGATGCCGTTCTTCGTCGGTGACCGCGGCCCCGGCGCCCCCTCCAGCACGGGCGTCATGCTGGACCTGGACTCCAAGACCTTCGCCGAGCTGACCGGTGGCCGGTTCAACCCCCGGACGCTGATGGTCGACAGCAACGGCGGCAAGGGCCACATCAAGGTCCAGTACGTCATCACCAAGTGGGGCAAGGGCGTGGGCAAGAAGAACCACCCGGTGGCCTTCTCGACCGGTGCCTGGTCGCGTAAGGACGCCAACCCGGCCAAGCCGCCGCAGATCCTGGCCGAGAAGAAGGTCGAGGAGAAGGCCGTCGAGAGCAAGCCCATCGCCGAGGCCCCCTCCGGTTCGGCCTTCGGCGGTCCCGCTTTCGTCAGGACCGAGCCGGTCTCCGGCCCCGCCAACCCGAGTGCGGCGGCGGTCCCGGCCGAGGAGCCGAACGGTGTCGCGGGTGCCGTGCTGGCCGGCGGCCTCGCCCTCGTCGGTGGTGGCGCCATCCTGGGCCGCGACCGCATCCGCCGCTTCATGACCCGCTGACCCGCTTTACGGCAGGGGCATTTGACGGTAATTGTCGTCCTGTGACCTTGCGAGCATCGGTTAACGGCATCGAACTGGCCTACGAGAGCTTCGGTTCTCCTGACGGGCGCCCTCTCCTGCTGATCATGGGACTGGGCGCCCAGCTCATCCACTGGGACGACGACTTCTGCTCGTTACTGGCCGAACAGGGCCACCACGTCGTCCGCTACGACAACCGCGACGCGGGCCTGTCCACCCACCTGCACGACAAGGGCGTTCCCACACCGGGGGCGTCCTCGGCGTATCTGCTGGACGACATGGCCGACGACGCGGCCGGGCTGATGGACGTGCTCGGCTGGCCCGCCGCGCACGTGGTGGGCGCGTCGATGGGCGGCATGATCGCCCAGACCCTCGCCTTCAGGCATCCCGAGCGGGTGCTCACCCTCACCTCGATCATGTCGACCCCGGGCCCGTCGGTGGCCCCGCCCACCGAGGCCGCCGCCGCGGTGCTGTACGTCCCGCCGGCCGCCGACCGGGAAACGGCGCTGGCGCAGGCGCTGGCGAACCGGCTGGCGATCGGCTCGCCCGGCTACGAGCTCGACCGGGAGCGCTTCACGCGGATGGCGGGTTTGGCCTACGACCGCTGCTACGACCCCGCCGGCACCACGAGGCAGCTCGCCGCGATCATGGCCTCCCCCGACAGGACCGAGTCGCTCGGCGGGGTGAACGTGCCCACGCTGGTCATCCACGGTGATGCGGACCCGCTGGTCCCGCTCGCCGGTGGTCAGGCCACCGCGGCGGCCATCCCCGGAGCCGAGCTCGTGGTCCTCCCCGGCATGGGACACGACCTGCCGCAGCCCCTCTGGCCGCAGATCGTCGGTCCCATCACGAAGCTGACCGCGAATTCGGCCGGAAAAGCGTAGGTTTGTGACGACGGCTCGCGCCCGCCGCGCCCGGACGCGAGCCGCCGCGCTTATCAGACCTCGAGCCTGCCCTCGATGGTCTTGAGCTGGTGCCTGGCCATGGCCAGGTTGGCCCGGTTACGGTCGAGGGCCAGGTAGAGGAACAGGCCCTTGCCGCCACGGCCGGAGATCGGCCGGATGATGTGGTACTGGGTGCCCAGGGTGATGAGGATGTCCTCGATGGCGTCCTTGAGCCCGAGCGAGTCCATCGTCCGCAGCTTGGCCTTGACGACCTCCGTGTTACCCGCGGCGGCGACCTGGAGATCCAGATCCTTCGAGCTGCCGAGCGAGCCCAGGGCCATGCCGCTGCCGTGGTCGACGATCGCGGCGCCGAGCGAGCCGTCGATCGTCATCATCTCCTTGAGTGAGATGTCCATGCTGGTCATGTTCTCCTCCGATCAAGAATTTCTGCCTTGTTGTGCGACCGCGGCGACCATGGACGCCGTCTTACGGCCCTCCAGCCGGAGCAGCCCGAGATTCGCGCCGGGCTCGGCCAGGACTGTGAGGACGATGGTGGGGCCCGCCGCGTAGAACGCGGCGTGGCCGGCGGTGCCGGAGATGAGCGTTTCCTCAAGGTCGCCCCGGCCCGCCAAGATCATCATTCGCCTGCTCATCGCGAGCAGCGCCGAGGCCAGCGCGGCGACCTGCTCGCCGCCGTCGGTCACGTGGTCGCACGCGATCGTCAGCCCGTCGACGGTCGCGGCGACGCTGCCTTTGATGTCGGGTGTGCGCTCGCGCAGGAGAACCATCTCCTTGTGCACCTCTTCACGCAGCTCCACCGGTGGCCTCCTCTTGCGCGAGGGGAACCTCACGACAGTTCCTCCAGCGCCTTCTTGAGCCGCAGCAGCAGCTCGATGTCCGTGGGATCGGCGTTCACCTGCGGGCCCAGCGGGCCGGCCGGGCGGGGGCCGATGGCCTGCTGCCGGGCTTCGGGCCGCCGGTCCCGCTTGGGCAGCGCCGACGCCTGCTCGCCCGTGACGAGCAGACCCGCCGCCGCCAGCCTGCGCACCGCGAGCATGACCGAGTAGCTGGACCTGCCCAGCCGCTTGGCCAGCTCCGGGGAGGTGGCCTCGCCGTCGGCGCGGACCACGACCTCCCACTGCACGTCGCTGAGCGCCACTGCCCGTCCTGCCAGCCGGGAAGTGGGCCGTACAGGAGCGGTGTCCACGTCGGCGGCGGGCCAGATCTGGGCGAGGCGCGCGCGGCGGCGCGCGCACTCGCGCACCAGGCCGGGCACGTCGAAGTACCAGCGCCCGCCCAGCCAGTGGCGCTCGCCGGGGCGGAACTTCGGCCTGGTCCCGGTGGTGGGCAG
The DNA here is from genome assembly GCF_035920485.1 of Nonomuraea glycinis. Lineage (GTDB taxonomy): Bacteria > Actinomycetota > Actinomycetes > Streptosporangiales > Streptosporangiaceae > Nonomuraea > Nonomuraea glycinis. The sequence goes on along the minus strand of NZ_CP109166.1, from coordinate 662,242 downwards.
CAGGAAGAACGCGGCGTCCAGGACGGCGCCCAGCACGCAGTACTGCAGCTCGCCGAGGGTGACGGGCCCCTGTTCGAGCAGCCGCTCGCAGCCGCCGTCCGCCTGCAGCCTGCGCAGCGCGGCCTCCGACACCCGTCCCCGCGCGGCCAGCAGCCGTTCGACGCCCGGCGTCTGCGCACAGTCCATGTACGTGACGCGCCCCTCGTCGAGGAAGACGGTGCCGGCCCTGCCGACGCGCAGGGCGCCGGTGGATCGCTCGCGGGCGAGGCCGGCCAGCAGTGTGTCGAGCGGAGGCATGACGTCACGCCAGCAGCTGGTCGGAAAGGGCGCGCAGGCGATGGCGTGCCAGGGCCAGGTTCGAACGTTCCAGGTCGAGGCGCACGTAGATCACCAGCGGGCCCTCGAACAGGGTGTCCAGCATCCGGAGCAGATGGTGACCCTTGTCCGTGGTGATGAGCATGTCGTCGACGCGGACCGTGTCGCCGGGGCAGGAGTGCGCCAGCCCTTCCACGGTGGCGCGCAGCGTCTCGGTGAGCGCCGCCGCCGACTTCTCAGTGTCGACGCCGTCCGGCTGCCCGCTGACGGCCACGGCCATACCGCTCGTGTGGTCCACGAGCATCGCGTCGAGCGCTCCCGGTATGGCCATGACCGCGGTCAGGCAGTTGTCTAGTCCGAGCACATGGCCTCCCTCGCCGTCCTGGACTGGGACAGCTTAGAAGCGCCGGAAGGAGTGCCGAATGCCGGAACTTGGCGGGAGTCGTACAGAGATGGGGATGTATATCGCCGAGGCGAAGAAAAACCCCACCGTGATGCAGATTCCAGCGATTTATGTGAACAGTTCGCGAGATCTCAGAATGTGATTCGCGTTTTCCGCCTATTGCGGATCGGTGGTGGACGGCTCGGCGGGCAGCAGTGCCTTTTCCTCGGGTTTGAACACCAGCACGTTGTCCACGTACGACTGCACGGCCGTGTTCAGGCCGACGTCGCCGCCGGCCGCCTCCGACAGAAACCACCGGTGGTCCAGGATCTCGTGGAACAGCTGCGCGGTCTCCAGCTTGCCGCGCAGCTCGGCGGGGATGGCCGCGACCGTGGGCTGGAACACCTCGGCCAGCCACCGGTGTGCCACGATCGCCTCGTCCTCGTGCCGCAGCCCCTTGGCCACCCTGAAGCCGTCGAGGTCGTTCAGCATCCGCCGGGCCTGGTTCTCCTCGGCGTCCAGGCCGGTCAGCCGGAGCAGCCGGCGCTGGTGGTGCCCGGAGTCGACGACCTTGGGCCGGACGATCAGCCGGCCGGTGCCGACCTTGCGCCGCACCATCATCTCCGCCACGTCGAAGCCGAGCAGGTTGAGCCGCCGGATCCGCTGCTCCACCCGGTGCCAGTCGACCTCCTCGATGATCTCGTCCTGGGTGATCTCACTCCACAGCCGGTGATAGCGGTTGACCACGTCCTCGGCGGTGTTCATCGGGTCGATCGAGGGGTCCAGCAGCCCGCCGGCCTCCAGGTCGAGCATCTCGCCGAAGATGTTGGTGTGCGCGCTGTCGATGTCGGCGGCCCGCTGCCCCTCGCTGATCATCGGGTGCATCTCGCCGGTCTCGGCGTCGACCAGGTAGGCCGCGAAGGCTCCCGCGTCCCGGCGGAACAGCGTGTTGGACAGCGAGCAGTCGCCCCAGAAGAAGCCGTTCAGGTGCAGCCGCACCAGCAGCACGGCCAGCGCGTCCAGCAGCCGGGTGAGCGTGTCCGGGCGCAGCGTGCCGGACATGACGGCCCGGTAGGGGAGCGAGAACTGCAGGTGCCGGGTGATCAACGCCGCGTCGAGTCCCTCGTCCCTGCCGGTGACGTAGGCGATCGGCTCCACGGCGGGGGCGTCCAGCCGGGCCAGGTCCCACAGGAGCTGGTACTCGCGCTTGGCGTACCGCTCGCTGATCTCCTTGATCGCGTAGACCTTGCCGGACAGGCGGGCGAAGCGCACGACGTGCCGGGAGATGCCGCGGGGAAGATCGACCAGGTGGCGCTGCGGCCACTGTTCCAGAGGGAGCTCCCAGGGGAGCCGGATCAGGTCGGAATCGCCTAGCGCGCCGGTGATCTGTAGGGGCATTTCACCAGGATATTGTGCGTTGATGGACGAGTTTCTCAAGTGGTACTTTTCCGGACGTCCGGTGGCCGCCGCCAACCTGGGAGCCGAAGGCTACGACCACACGCTCGGCGACTTCTCCGCCGAAGCCTTCACCGACCGCGCCCGCGACGAGCTCCGCTGGCTGGAGCGCCTGTCCGCGCTCGAGCCCGCCACCCCCGACGACGCGATCGACCGTGACCTCGTCCTGTCCCAGCTGCGCGGCTCCATCGCGCTGGAGGCCTGGCCCGACTGGCGCCGCGATCCGGGCGGCTACCTCGGGACCGTCTTCAGCGCGCTGTACACCCCGCTCCAGCGGCGGCTCAAGCCCGAAGGCGAACTGGTGGCCGCGGCCCTCTCCCGGCTGGCCGAGGTGCCCGGCGTGCTCGCCGCCTGCCAGGCCAACCTCGACCCCGACCTCGCCGCGCCGCTGCTGGTCCAGCGCGGCCTCCGGCAGGCCCGCACCGGACGCGGCCTCCTCACCGAGACCCTCCCCGCCATGATCGAGGATCCCGTCCTGCGCGCCCGGTTCGCCGACGCCGCCGAACCGGCCGCCGTCGCGTTCGACGAGCTCGTCGCCTTCCTCGGCGACTTCCGGTGCGGCGGCACCTGGCGGATGGGCGAGCGGCTCTACTCCACGCTGCTGCGCGAGCGCGAACTCCTCGGGTACGGCGCGGCCGAGCTGCACGCCAAGGGCCGGGCCGCCTGGGACGCGCTGGACGAGCGGATGCGCGAGGTCGCGCCCCGGGTGAACGGCACGGCGGACTGGCGGGCCGCGATGGAGTCCCTGATGGACGACCACCCCGCGACCCTGGCGGAGATGCGCGCGGAGTACGAGGTGGAGACCCGGCGGGCCCGCGACTTCGTCCGCGACCGCGACCTGGTCACCTTCGCCGACGGGGAGGAGTGCCTGGTGCTGCCGTCGGCCGTCTACACCCGGCCCGTCCTGTCCGTCGCGCACTATCTCGCGCCGCCGCCGCTCAGCAGCTCGCGCACCGGCGTCTTCTTCGTCCCCTACACCCCGGACGACTTCACCGACGAGCAGGTACGGCAGCGCCTGCGGACGAACTCCCGGGCCGTGATGCCCTCCCTGGCCGTCCACGAGGCCTACCCGGGACACCACTGGCACCTGTCCTACATGGCGGGCCACCCGAGCGCCGTCCGCAAGGTCTTCCGCACGCCGTACTTCACCGAGGGCTGGGCCCTGTACGTGGAGAAGCTCCTGCACGAGCAGGGCTACTTCGACACCCCCGCCACCGAGCTGGCCCACCTCGACTGCCGGATCTTCCGGGCCGCCCGCATGGTCGTCGACACGGCGCTGCACTGCGACGACATGACGATCGAGGAGGCCGAGACCTTCATGGCCACCAAGGCGTCCCTGTCACCCGGCACCGCCGAGGGCGAGGTGAACCGCTATTGCGCCTGGCCCACGCAGGCGCCGTCCTACCTGACCGGCGCCATCGAGATCGACCGGATCCGGGAGTCGTACCAGGGGTCGCTGAAGTCGTTCCACGACCGGATCGCGGGCGCGGGCGGGCTGCCGCTCGGCCTCGCCGAGGCCGCCGTTCAGCAGTGAGCGCCCGCGGAGGCGGCGGTCCGGCGGGTCAGGACGGGCGGCGCGGGAACCGCGGCGGGTTGAGCGCGCGCTCGACCACCGCCGCGAGCTGCTCGTCGGTGAGGATCGCCGGCTTGCCGACGCTCAGCCCGCGCACGTAGACCTCGCAGAGCCACTCCAGCAGGCGGGTGGCCTCGAAGGCCTGCTCCAGCGTCGCGCCGACGGTCACCCCGCCGTGGTTGGCCATGAGGGCGGCCTGCTTGCCATCGAGCGCCGCCCGCACGTTGGCCGCCAGCTCTTCGGTCCCGTACGTCGCGTACTCGGCGACCTTGACCACGCCGCCGAGCAGCAGCGCGTTGTAGTGCACGGGCGGCAGTTCGGTCATGGTGGTGGCCACCACCGTGCCGAACACCGAGTGCGTGTGCACCACCGCCTGCGCGCCGGTCGCGGCGTAGACCGCCAGATGCATCGGGGTCTCCGAGGACGGCTGGAGCTCGCCCTCCAGCAGGTAGCCGTCGGTGTCGACGACGGGGCACATCTCCGGGGTCAGCCGGTCGAGCGCCGCACCCGACGGGGTGACCGCGACCCGGTCGCCGTCGCGCACGCTCAGGTTTCCCGACGTGCCGATGACCAGGCCGAGCTCCACGGCACGCCGGCCGTACTCGCACAGCTGTTCGCGCAGGCTCATGCGCGGCAATGTAGCCGGTCGGCCGGATCGGCACCAGTCGGCCCGGTCACCCTCGCGGGTCGTCCGCGCCCGTGGTGCTCTCGCGGACGATCAGCCGGTGCGGCACCACGATCTCGGCGGGGGTGGCGGCGCCGCCGTTGATCGACTCCATCAGCGTGTCCACCGCCGTGCGCGCGATCTCGCCCTTGTCCGGGGCGACCGTGGTCAGGCTCGGCGTGCTGTACTGGCCCTCCTCGATGTCGTCCAGGCCCACCACGGCGACGTCGTCGGGGACGCGGCGGCCGTTCCTCGTCAGGGCCCGGATGGCGCCGAGCGCGAGCAGGTCGTTGTAGCAGAACACGGCGTCGGGCGGGTCCGGCAGCGCGAGCAGCCGCTCCATGGCCTGCGCGCCGAGCTTGCGGTGGAAGTGCGGCGTGGCGACGATGAGCTCCTCGTCCACCGTCAGGCCGGCGTGGGCGTGCGCCTGGCGGTAACCGACGGTGCGCAGCTGGGCGGTCTCCCCGGTCGCGTACGGCTGGTCGCCGATGGCGGCCACCCGGCGCCGGCCCAGCCCCAGCAGGTGCGCGGTGGCGTCGCGGGCGGCGGCCACGTTGTCGATGGCGACGTGGTGGAAGCTGCCGTTGAAGATGTGCTCGCCGAGCAGCACGATCGGGATCCGGTTGCCGCGTCCGCACAGCTCCTCGGCGGAGACGGCGAGCGGGCTGAGCAGCAGCCCGTCGAACATCATGGCTCGGGAGTCCCGCCCGAGCAGCGCGCGCTCCCGCTCGACGGCGCCGTCGGTCTGGTCGATCATGACCACGTAACCGTGCGCGCGGGCCGCCGTGATCACCTCACGGGCCAGCTCGGCGAAGTAGGGCACGTCGAGCTCGGGCACCACCAGGGCGATCATCCCGGTGCGCCCCTGCTTGAGGTTGCGGGCGATCAGGTTGGGGCGGTAGTCGAGCTCGTCCAGAACGGCCTGCACCCGGGTGCGCAGCTCGTCGGAGACCGGCGCGTAACCGTTGACCACATTCGAGACGGTGCGAATCGAAACGTTCGCTCGCTTGGCGACGTCGCGCAGGGTAGGACCGGACATGCGTCTCTTGTACCTCCCGTCATCGGGACTGGGAAGATCCCAAACCCACACTTGCATCGTTGCAGACAAGTATGCATGATGTCTGCATCGTTGCAGAGCTCGCACCGGAGCCATGGCCGAGGAGTCAAGATGTCCACACCCCCGATCGCCCGACGCGGTTTCCTCAAAGGAGCCCTGGGTGTCGGCGCGCTCGCCGCGACCGGCTCCCTCGCGGCCTGCGCCCCCGGCGGCACCGGCGCCGCGCCGAGCAAACTGGCCGCGCCGAGCGCCTCCGCGTCGTCTGTCAAGGGCGAGATCACGATCTGGAACCGGTCGGGCGACCTGTTCAAGGTGTTCGACGCGGCGATCGGCAAGTTCCGCGCGGCATACCCGGGCGTGACGGTGAACCACCAGGCCGTGGACATCGACGCCAAGCTGGCCAACACGCTGATCAGCGGCACGGGCGTGCCCGACGGGAGCTTCTGGGACGACGCCAAGATCGGCGGGCAGGCCGAGCACCTGTTCGACCTGACCGACCTCATCGCGCCCTACCGCGACCGGACCGCGCCGTACAAGCTGTCCGTCAACACCGTGGACGGCAAGATCTACGGGGTGCCGTGGGACCTGGACCCCGGGCTGCTGTGGTACCGCGAGGACATCCTGGAGGACGCGGGAGTCGACCCGGCGGGCCTGGCCACGTACGACGACCTGGTGACCGCGGCCCGGACGGTCAAGGAGAAGAATCCCACGACCAAGCCCATCCACCTGGACAAGGACCCCTTCCTCGGCCAGCTCTGGCTGGAGATGCTCGCCAACCAGCAGGGCACCAGCCTCACCGACGCCCAGGGCAAGCTCAGGCTGGACTCGGCTGAGTACCGGCGGATCCTCACCTGGATCGAGACCGCGGTCAAGGACGGCCTGGTCACCCACGTGCCCTACCTGAAGCCCGCCGACGTCAACACGCTCGACAGCGGCCAGCAGGTGTTCGTGCCGTGGGCGATCTGGTGGTCGTTCGCGCCGCAGCAACTGCTCAAGGAGACCAAGGGCAAGTGGCGGGCCGCGCCGCTGCCGGCCTGGACGCCCGGCGGCGCGCGCAGCGGCGCCATGGGCGGCAGCAGCTTCGTCATCCCCGCCAAGGCCAAGAACCCCGAACTGGCCTGGCTGCTGTACGAGTTCCTCTGCTTCAAGGAGCCCGGCTACACCGCCGTGTACGGCCCCAACGACGTCTACCCCGGCGGCCTGTCCACCTCGGTCCCCAGCTTCCAGCCCGCGCTGGACCCGGCCAAGCCGCTGTTCGAGCCGATCGAGGCGCTCGGCGGCCAGGACCTGTGGAAGGTCGCCGTCGAGGCCGCCGCCACCATCCCGGCCGCCGCGCCGATCCCGTGGTGGTGGGCCCAGTCGGTGGACTACCTGGGCAACAACCTCCAGCGCCTGATGGAGGGCAAGATGACCCCCGACCAGGTGATCGCCGAGTCGGGCGAGAAGATCCAGCGCAACCTGATCGACCGCTCATGAGGTCCGTACGGCTCACGCCGTACCTGTTCGTCGCCCCGTTCTTCGTGGTCTTCGCCGCCTTCGGGATCTACCCGCTGATCTACGCGCTGCAGCTCAGCTTCATGCGCTGGCGGGGCGCGGGCGCGGCCCACTGGGTCGGCGCGGACAACTACCTCTACCTGCTGACCAGCCCGGAGTTCTGGGGCTCGCTCGGCAACAGCGCGGTCATGTGGCTGCTCATCGTGCCGATCCAGGTCGTGGCCGGCCTGGGCGGCGCGGTGCTGCTGGCCAACGCCAGGCTGCGACTGCGCGGGCTGTACCGGGTGGCGTTCATCGCGCCCTTCGTCACCCCGCTGGTGGCCATGGCGCAGGTGTGGATCGTGGTGTTCGACCAGGACCACGGGCCGGTCAACTACCTGCTCAACCTGGCCGGGCTGCCCGACGTGGGGTGGCTGACGTCCACGGTCTGGGCCAAGCCGACGCTGGCGCTGCTGTTCCTGTGGAAGACCACCGGGTTCGCGATCATCATCCTGCTCGCGGGCCTCCAGGCCGTCCCCGGCGGCGTGTACGAGGCCGCCGCGCTCGACGGCGCGTCCCGGTGGCGGCAGTTCTGGTCGATCACCGTGCCGCTGGTGCGCCGGAGCATGGCGTTCCTGGTGGTCGTGCAGACGCTGGCCGTCTTCCAGATGTTCGCCGAGCCGTTCGTGGTCACCGAAGGCGGCCCGTACGGCTCCACCACCACCGCCGGCCTCTACCTCTACGAGCACATCACCGCCTCCGACCTGGGCACCGGCGCCGCCAACTCGTTCCTGCTGGTCCTGCTGGTCTTCGGCCTGTCGCTGGGCGCGGTCAGGCTGCTGCGGCCGAAAGACGAGGTGTCATGAACCCGACCAGACCGGGCGTCGCGCAGTACGTGCTGCTGACGTTGCTCGCCCTCGCCTTCCTGTATCCCATCTGGTGGGCGATCAGCTCCTCGTTCAAGCCGGCCGCCGAGATCATCACCAGCCCGCTGTCGATCGGCGCGCCGACGCTGGACAACTACCGGGCGATGTTCGCCGACGTGCCGATCGGCACCGGGTTCGCGAACACGGCGCTGGTGCTGGCGGTCAAGGGCGCGATGACGATGTTCTTCTGCCCGCTGGCCGGCTACGCCTTCGCCAAGTACACCTTCCCCGGCAAGGACCTGCTGTTCGGCGTGGTGCTGCTGACGCTGATGCTGCCGACGCTGGTGCTGATCATCCCGCTGCTGCTGGAGATGAGCGCGCTCGGCTGGGTCAACACCTACCAGGCGCTGATCCTGCCGGGCAGCATCGACGCGTTCAGCATCTTCTGGATGCGGCAGACCATCGCCGCCATCCCGGACGAGCTGATCGACGCCGGACGGGTGGACGGGGCCGGCGAGTTCGGCATCTTCGCCAAGGTCGTGCTCCCGGTGATCCGGCCGGGGATGGCCGCGCTGGCCGTGCTGACCACCATGAACGTCTACAACGACTTCGTCTGGCCGGTCGTCGCCGTCAACGACACCTCGCACCAGACACTCCAGGTGGTGCTGGCCACGCTGGCGCAGAACATCACCGGCAACCGGATCGGCGCCGACTTCGCCGCCGTCTGGGGCGAGCTGCTGGCCGCCGGCAGCATCGCCATGCTGCCGCTCCTGGTGATCTTCGTCCTGCTGCAGCGCCACTTCATCAACGGCATCCTCGCGGGCAGCGTCAAGGGCTGACCCTAGCTGTCCCCACGAACTACGAACCCTCGTCATCCCAACGAAACGGAGCACCATGACGCCGCGTGCGGAATATCCCCGGCCCCACTTCGACCGGTCACACACCTGGTCGAGCCTGAACGGCGACTGGGACTTCCGGGCCGACACCGAGCAGGACTGGGACCGGACCATCACCGTGCCCTTCGCCTGGGAGACCCCCGCGTCGGGCATCGAGGCGCACTGGCTGCCCCTGGCCTGGTACCGGCGCCGGATCACCGTCCCCGCCGCCTGGACGGGACAGCGGGTGGTGCTGCACTTCGGCGCCGTCCACCACGAGGCCACCGTCTGGGTGAACGAGATCGAGGTGGCCGCGCACCGGGGCGGCTCCACGCCGTTCGAGGCCGACATCACCGACGCGCTGCGACAGGGCGATCAGGAGGTGCTGGTACGGGTCTCCGCGCCGCTCGACAAGCGGGAACTCGCGCACGGCAAGCAGCGCAGCATCCCGCGTGACGACTTCGACGGCGTGTGCTTCACTCCGTCGTCGGGGATCTGGCAGAGCGTGTGGCTGGAGGCCCGGCCCGCCACCCACCTGGCCGAGCTGCGCCTGCGCCCCGCCGCCGAGCTGGACGCCATCGAGGTGACGGCCCGGGTCGAGGGCCCGTCGGAGGCGACGCTGCGGCTGACCGTCCGCGAGACGGGCGCCACGGTCGAGCTCCCGGTCACCGGCACGGTCACCGGCACGGGCGTCGTCGCGGGCTCGGAGGCCGCGACGGCCACGGACCCGATCGTGCTCCCGGTGGCCGAGCCGCGACTCTGGTCACCCGAGGACCCGTACCTCTACCACGTGGACGCCGAGCTGATCTCCGCTGACGGCACCGACCGGGTCGCCGCCTATACCGGGCTGCGCCGGATCGAGGTGATCGGCGAGGACCTGCACCTCAACGGCCGCCGCCTGTTCGTGCGCGGCGTGCTCGACCAGGGCTACTGGCCGCGTACCGGCATCACCGCCCCCGACGACGCCGCGCTGCGCCACGACATCGAGCTGGCCGCGGCGGCGGGCTACAACCTGGTGCGCAAGCACCTCAAACTGGAGGATCCGCGCTTCGTTCACCACGCCGACCTGCTCGGCATGCTGGTGTGGGCCGAACCCGCCGCCACGGGCCGCTTCTCGCCCGAGTCGGTGGCCGCGTTCGAGGAGCAGATCGCGCCCATGGTCGAACGCGACGGCAACTCCCCGGCGATCGTCATCTGGGGTCTGTACAACGAGGAGTGGGGCCTGGACTGGGACATTCCGGGCGACCCGGCCAAGCAGGAGGCGACGGCGCGCGCGTACGACCTGCTCAAGGCGCTCGACCCGACCAGGCCCGCGGTGGACAACTCAGGCTGGACGCACGTCAGGACCGACCTGCTCGACTGGCACTACTACGACGAGTCCGCCGCCTCCTGGGGCCGGACGGTCGCCGCGCTGCTCGACGGCGAGCAGGACGACTTCCCCGTCCGGCTCGGCCCCGACTACGTGGTGCGCAAGAAGCTGGCGGGCGTCCCGTCGCAGCCGCTGCGCGGCCTGCCGAACCTCAACAGCGAGTACGGCGGCGGCTTCACCTGTGTCGAACGCGCCTGGCACCTGCGCTGGCAGACCCAGGAGCTGCGCCGCCACGACCGGCTGGCCGGCTACGTCTACACCGAGCTGTACGACGTGGAGCACGAGTCCGCGGGCCTGCTGGACTTCGAGCGGCGGCCCAAGGACCTGGCCGGCGTGGACCCGGCGGACGTGAACGCCACGACCGCGCTCGTCCTCGACGTCGTCCCGGTCGCGCCCGGCCGCGACCTGCTCAGCGCGGAGCGCGAGGTCACCGTGCCCGTCCGCGTCTCGCACCACGGGACCGAGCCGGTCAACGGCCGCCTGCACACGGCCTGGACCCCCGTCTTCGGCCCCGCACCGGCCTGTCTTGGCTTGCCAGCCGCGTCGGCCTCGCAGGCCGCGCCCGCCGCGTCGGCCGCGCCCGCCGCGTCGGCCTCGCAGGCCGATCCGGGTGTCGAGGGTCCGTGGATCGAGGCCAAGCCGTTCCTGCTCAGCGGCCCCGCCGAGGTCCGCGCCGAGCTGCCGGCCGGCTGGTCGAGCGGGCGGCTGCACCTCGCCCTGGTCAGCGACGGCACCGTGCTCGCCCGCTCGGCCGTGGACGTGGACACCCACACCGGTTTCGTCATCGGCGACGACCGGCCCTGACCGTCAGGGCCGGTCGAGGCTCATGCGACGGCAAGGTGGCCGGTCGGCCGGATCAGGGGACCAGCACCCAGTTCTGGGTCATGCTGGAGGGGTTGCATCGCACCCCGAAGACCTGGTTCTGGTAGTTGGCCAGCAGGCAGGTGTCCCTCGGCCGGCCCTGCCACTCGATCTGGTGCCGGTCGCCACCGAGTCGGCGCTTGACCAGGGGGAAGGTGAACCGCTGGTGCTTCTGGTCGGAGCCGCACCGCCGTACGAGCACGACCGAGCGCTCGGGCACGTGCTTGGGTGCGCTGATGCACTGCCGGCCCTTGAAGACGACGCTGGCGATCTGTCCACGGGTGCGGGTCCACCGCAGGTCTTTGGCGAAGGGGTCGCAGTTGAGGTAGGAGTGCAGGAAGTAGCCCATCTTGTGTGGTGAGTTGTCCTTGGTGATGCCCAAGCAGGTGCCTGTGGAGACGTTCTTGATCATGTAACCCCGTGCCGCGTACGCGGGCGCGGCCGGGGTGAGGGTGCCCACCAGAGTCGTCGCGAGTACGATATTGACGATCTTCGCCCGTCTCTTCATGGGGCGGCATGCTATCCCGCGTTATCCGGAAATGTCGGTTATCACCTGATCGACGAACCGGAGGAGCAGGCGTTCCAGGTCCGCCCGGCGCAGGCGGTCGGGGTAGAGGAGCAGGTGCAGGCTGAGGCCGTCGACCAGGGCGAGGAACTGCTCGGTGAGGTCGTCGAGGCTCTGGTCCGAGGTCAGCTCGCCAGCCGCGCGGGCCTGGCCGAGCAGGTCCCGCACGGCGGACCGCAACTCGGCCGCCTCGGCCCGCTGCACCTCGGCCAGACGCTCGGAGGCCAGACTGCGGCTCCAGAAGCTCACCTCAAGGCGGGTCTCCTGGGTGCGCTCGGCGTCCAGGGGCAGGTTGTCCAGCAGCAGCTCGCGCAGGGCGGCCAGCCCGGACGCGGCGTCGACCTTGCGGGCCAGGCGCTCGCGGATGTGCTGGTGCGACTGGCGCAGCGCCGACAGCAGGATCTCGTCCTTGTCGGTGAAGTAGTGCGCCAGGACGCCGTTGGAGTAACCCGCCTCCTTGGCGATGGCACGGGTGGTGGCCGCGTCGATGCCGTCCCTGACGATCACCCGGCTGGCGGCGGTGAGCACCTCCCGCCTGCGCTCGTCATGGTCGACGATCTTCGGCATGGACGGCCCCCTCTCGTTCTCGCCTCAGCATATTGACTTTTTATTCGGACGTCTGTCTATTTAGACCCATGACCGTCGCCACGGTCGGCGTGCACATCGTCGACATCCTCGCCAGGCCCGTCGAGCGCATCCCCGAAGGGCAGGACACCGTCCTGGTCGACCAGATCCGGCTGACCGCCGCCGGTGCCGCCGCCGGGACCGCGGTCGACCTGGTCAAGCTGGGCAACGAGGTCGTCTCCATGGGCGCCGTCGGCGACGACGAGCTCGGCGACTTCCTGGTGGCGGTGATGACCAAGCGGGGCGTGGACGTGAGCCGGCTGGTGCGCCGGGCCGGTGAGCAGACGGCCGCCTCCATCCTGCCGATCCGGCCCGACGGCGGTCGCCCCAGCTTCCACGTCCCCGGCGCCAACCTCGGCGTCACCCTCGCCGACCTCGACACCGAGACGCTGCGCGGCGTCCGGGCGATCCACCTCGGCGGCATGGACGTGACGTTCGGCCTCGGCGACCCGGCCTTCTTCGAGCTGCTCGACGCCGTCCGGGCCTCAGGGGTCATCGTGACGATGGACCTGCTATCGGAAATGCCGGATTTGTTAGGCATGGCGCGGGCGTTCCTGCCCCACGTGGACTACGTCCTGCCCAACGACGCCCAGGCTCTGCTCATGACCGGCGCGGCCGACGTGCCCGCCGCCGCGGCGGCCCTGCTGGCCAACGGACCGCGCGGCGTCCTGGTCACCCTGGGGGCCGCGGGCAGCCTGGTCGTGACCGAGGCCGGGGCCGAGCCGGTGCCGGCGCTCAAGACGGACGTGGCCGACACCACCGGCTGCGGGGACGCGTACTGCGCCGGGTTCATCACCGGCCTGCTGCACGACCAGGACGTGCTGACCGCCGCCCGCTGGGGCACGGCCGCCGCCGCGCAGGTCGCCACCGGCCTCGGCTCCGACGCGGGGCTGACGGACCTCGAATCGACCCTCGCCCTCCTGGCCTGACACAGAATCGAGCTTGCAGATGACAGACGCGGAACTCCGTCAGCGGGCGCTGAAGGTGGTGCCCGGCGGCATGTACGGGCATCTCAACGCGGCCATCTTCGCCCCCGGCTACCCGCAGTTCTTCGCGCGGGGCGAGGGATGCCGGCAGTGGGACGTGGACGGGCGCGAGTACATCGACTTCATGTGCAGCTGGGGACCCATCGTGCTCGGCCACCGGCACCCGCGCGTGGAGGAGGCGGCGGCCCGGCAGCTCGCCCAAGGAGACTGCCTCAACGGCCCGGGACCGGTCATGGTCGAGCTGGCCGAGCTGCTGGTCGACACCGTGCCGAGCGCCGACTGGGCGATGTTCTCCAAGAACGGCACCGACGCCACCACCCAGGCGCTGATGGTCGCCAGGGCCGCCACCGGCCGGACGAAGGTCCTCATGGCGCACGGCGCCTACCACGGCGCCGACCCCTGGTGCACGCCCTCGACCGCCGGCACGACCCCGAACGAGCGGGCCGACCTGGTGGAATTCGCCTACAACTCGCTGGAATCGCTGGAGGCCGCGGCGGCCACCGTCGAGGGGGACGTGGCGGCGATCATCGTGACGCCGTTCAAGCACGACGCGTTCGAGGACCAGGAACTGGTGGAACCCACTTTCGCGCGCGGCGCGCGGGCGCTGGCCGACCGCCTCGGGGCCGCGCTGGTGATCGACGACGTGCGGGCGGGCTTCCGGATCGACCTGCGCGGCTCGTGGGAGCGGTACGGGGTGCGCCCGGACCTGACCGCGTGGTCCAAGGCCATGGCCAACGGCTACCCGATCGCCGCCGTCACCGGCACGGACGCGCTGCGCGGCCCAGCCCAGACGCTGTACACGACCGGGTCGTTCTGGTTCTCGGCGGTCGCCATGGCGGCGGCCAAGGCCACGATCGAGACCCTGCGCGACACCGACGGGATCGCCACCATGGAACGGGCCGGCACCCAACTGCGCGACGGCCTGTACGCCCAGGCCAAGGCGCACGGCTTCACCGTCAACCAGACCGGGCCGGTGACGATCCCCTGGCTGAGCTTCGACGGCGACGCCGACCTGTCCACGGCCCTGTACTGGAGCGACGCCTGCCTGCGGCACGGGGTCTACCTGCACCCCTGGCACAACTGGTTCATGTCGGCCGCCCACACGGAGGAGGACGTGGCCCGCGCCCTGGAGGGCACCGACCAGGCCTTCGCAGAAACCCGCACCCACTTCGGCTGATCCGCCCCTCCCGGCTGAGCACCTCGGCTGAGCAGTCTCTCTGCCGAGCCCTTCGGCCGAGCTGCCCCACTTGGCTGAGCCTCGGCGGAGCTGCCCCACTTGGCGAGGAATTGTCAAATGCTGGGGACGGCTAGGGCTGTGTTCGTGGCGTACGGGTGGCGTCGTAGTGGCGTCGGTTGCTGTTGATTTCTTGTCGGTGTGTGGTGGCCCATTCGGCAAGCGCGTCGACGGAGTCCAGCAGTGTTGCGCCAAGTGGGGTGAGCGCGTAGTCGACGCGCGGGGGAACGCTGGGGTGCACGGTCCGGGTGAGGAGGCCATCGCGCTCAAGTTGCCGCAGGGTCAGGGTGAGCATGCGCTGCGAGATCCCCGTGACCGCGCGGTGCAGTTCGCCGAAGCGCAGGGTTCGGTCGCGGAGCTGCCCGATGACCAGGACGCTCCACTTGTCGCCGATCAGGGCGAGGATCCGCAGCACCTGTCGGCATACCTCGTCATCCGGCTCGCGACCGCCCGCGTCTTCTGGCGCCGGTGGCGTGACGTCGCGGCGCCGCCCTGCTGGTGGGGTGCTCCTGGCGGGCGTCAAGGGTTACCTCCGTGTACGTCACTGACATGAATGTGCCGTCTTGCCACCGACCAGGCAGTGACAAATCATGCTGTTGCGAACAAAGAGTAACTGCCGCTGTGATCGGAAGGGATGTTGTGGTGGCGAAGACGCTCGTTATTGTCGGTGCCGGCCCGGGGCTGGGGATGGGCGTGGCCCGGGCTTTCGGCAGGCACGGCTTCCAAGTGGGACTGATCGCTCGGAGCAGGGACACCCTGGACGCTTTGGTGGGTGATTTGACCAGGCTGGGCATCACCGCTGCGGCTTTTCCCGCCGATATCCGAGATCGTGACGCGCTGGCCGATGCTCTCACCAGGGCCGGGGAGGCGCTCGGACCGGTCGATGTCCTGGAGTACAGCCCCAGCCCCACGGGGCCGATCACCCACGCCGCACAGACCACGGTGACATCCGCCGCCGCGCAGTTCGAGCTGCATGTGCTGGGCGCGGTGACGGCCGTGGGACAGGTGCTCCCGCAGATGCGCGCCCGAGGCGAGGGGACACTGCTGCTGACAACCGGTGTGTCGTCCACGATTGCCGCGCCCTTCCTGGCCAACGTGGGCCTGGCCATGGCCGGCTTGCGCAACTGGGCGCACGCGCTGCACGCCGAACTCCGCCCCCAGGGGATTCACGCGGCAACGGTGACGATCGCCTCCGGCGTCATCCCGGGCGACGAGGTGGCCGACCCTGATGCCATCGGCGCCCGCTACTACAGCCTGTACCAGCAGCCAGGCCGTGCGGAAGAGGTCATCGGTGACCTTGAGGCGTTCCGCGCCCTGGTCGCCGAGCGGGCCGACGGGCACGGCTGACCGGCTCCGTCGGCGGCAGGCCAGGCGGCGTGCTCGTCGGATCGTGCGACGAGCACGCCGCGTTCGAAGCGGGCTCCGGCGCGGACGAGGGCGACGAGGTGGGGCGCGTTCACAGCCCGCCAGCGGGCTTGGGCGGAAAGCGGCAGCACCTCGCCGATCTTCGGGGTCGCCCCTCTCGGCTGAGCCGCTCCGGGGGAACTGCCGGGCCGGACGTCCTCGACGGCATGCTCCGGTCAGCGCCGCCTGGCCGGAGCGGGTGGCTCACGCTCGGCCGCGAGGGTCCTCAGGCGCCGTTGGCGAGCAGGGGACCGAAGGCGATGGCGAAGAAGGTGTCGAAGGCTTCGGCGGAGCGGTCGGCGCGGGCCCGCAGGAGGGTGCCTTCCCAGGCGTTGAGGAGGAAGCGGGCGGTCATCTCGGGGTCGAGGCCGGCCCGGACGGCGCCGCCGCGCTGAGCCTGCGCGAGGGTGGCCGCGATCGCCGCCACCCACTGCCGGAATCCTTCGGCGACGCTGTCCCGGATCACTTCGCTGTGGTCGGCGATCTCGGCGCCGAAGTTGCCGAGCAGGCACCCCCGGGTGAACTCGAGCCGTACGACCTGGTCCCGGATGGCCTCGAAGTGGGCGCGCAGGCGGACCAGCGGCTCGTCCGCGCCGCCGAGCAACTCGTCGAGACGCCCCTCGCCGTAGACGCGCAGCACCTCGACGGCCAGCGTCTCCTTGCTGTCGAAGTGGTTGTAGAACGACCCCTTCGGTACGCCCGCCGCGTCGGTGATCGTCTTGACCCCGGCCGCGTTGTAGCCGTGCGCATGGAACTGCTCCAGCGCCGCCGTGACGATCTCGTTGCGCATGCTCCGCCTGGCCATGACACACCTCCGTCGTCAATATGGCCGGTCATCTCAAGCACTGTCAAATCTCGTACCGGCACTTGACGAACTTAAGACGACCGGTCATATTGAAGACGCCGCGAGGCGCGATGGCCTGGACGGCGCGAGCACCCAGCAAAACCCGACAAAGACCTATAAATCAGGCTTATTGGGTACGAGTCGTGACAAAGAAGGGGATATGACATGGACATCAACGGATCCGTGGCAGTGGTGACCGGAGGAAACCGCGGACTGGGCAGGCACTTCGTCACGCAGCTCATCGAACGCGGCGCCAAGGTGTACGCCGCCGCCCGCAACCCCGAGTCGGTCGACGTGCCCGGCGCGGTGCCGCTGCGACTGGACATCACCGACCCGGAGTCGGTGGCGCGGGCGGCCCGGGTCGCCGCCGACGCCACGCTGCTGATCAACAACGCCGGCGTCTCCACCCGCAGCAGGCTCCTCGACGGCGACCTGGACCAGATCCGCCTGGAGATGGAGACCCACTACTTCGGCACGCTCGGCGTCACCCGCGCCTTCGCGCCGATCATCGAGGCGAACGGCGGCGGTGCCATTCTCAACGTGCTGTCCGTCCTGTCCTGGCTGCACCCGCCGACCTCCGGCGCGTACAGCGCCGCGAAGGCCGCGAGCTGGGCGATGACGGACGCGGTGCGTCAAGAGCTGGCGCCCAAGGGCATCACGGTGACCGCCCTGCACGTCGGTTACATGGACACCGACATGGCCGCGTTCGTCGCTCCGGAGAACAAGACCGACCCGGCCGCGGTCGCCGGCGCCGCGCTGGACGCGATCGGGTCGGGCGCACCGGAGATCCTCGCGGATGAGCTGACCCGCGCGGTGAAGCGCGATCTCGCGTCCTCGCCGGCGGGCTGAGCCGGATAGCGTGGCGCCCATGGACGTCGAGCAGAAGCTGCGTGAGCTACCCGGATGGCGGCGTGAAGGCGACGAGATCCGCCGCACGATCACCGCCCCCGACTTTCCCACCGCCATCCGGATCGTCGACGCGATCGCGGTCCGGGCCGAGGAGCTCAACCACCATCCCGACATCGACATCCGGTGGCGCGAGCTGCACCTGGCGCTCACCACGCACGACCAGGGCGGCCTGACCGAGCTCGACTTCGCCCTCGCCGCACGGATCGACGCCATTGCGGCCGAATACGGTGCGTAGCCGAGCGGCTACTCTATAGAGTAGGTGCCCCGAGAGTCCCGCCCGTACGGACTCGTGCTCCAGAGGGGTTCACATGCGCCTGCCCGCACTTCTGCTCGCCCTGCTCGCGGCGGGCTGCTCCGGCGCGCCGGCGCAGCTCGCGCACCCGGCGGCACAGAGCGGCATCATGCTGAAGGGGAGCGGTGAGTTCTCCACCAACGATCCCGACATCATCACCTACGACCGCGGCCTGGTGCCGGTGGGCGCCCAGGCCAACGTCACCTCCGAGTCCACCGCGGGCCGGACGCTCACGTCCCTGGTGGTCGAGAACTTCCGGCCGGGCCGGGCCTACGGCGCCCATCTGCACACCAAGCCCTGCGGCACCAAGGGCGAGGACGCCGGTCCGCACTACCAGCATGTGCCCGGCCAGGTGAGCACCGCCAGCGAGGTCTGGCTCGACTTCACCACCGACGAGTCGGGGGCCGGTCATGCCAGTGCCCGTCACGACTGGAGTCTCGACTCCACCCGGCTGCCCCGATCCCTCATCGTGCACGCCCGGCCCACCACGACCTCCGGCCCCGACATCGGCATGGCCGGAGACCGCGCCGCCTGCCTGACCCTGAAGTGATCCTTCACCGGTGAGTGGGCCCACGCGGCCCACTCACCGGTCACGCGTGCCTGGCCGCGGCGGGGGTCGGCCGGGGCGTCGCGCATTACGCGTGGCCGGCCGGGATGGTGCCGAGCCTGCCCGCCTGGAAGTCCTCCATGGCCTGGACGAGCTCCGCCTGGGTGTTCATGACGAACGGGCCGTAGTGGGCCACCGGCTCACCGATCGGCTCGCCGCCCAGCACGATGACCTCCAGCGTCTCCGTGGTGGCGGAGATCGTGACGAACTCGCCGTCGGTGCCGAGCCCCGGGCGGTCGCCGAAGCCGTTGAAGACGGCCAGCTGGCCGCTCTTCAGCGGGCGCTTGTCGGCCCCGACCGTGCCGCTTCCCGACAGCACGTACGCCAGCGCGTTGAAGTCCTTGCGCCAGGGCAGCGCGAGCCGGGCGCCGGGGCTGACGGTCGCGTGCAGCAGGGTGATGGGCGTCTGCGTGCTGCCGGGACCGCTCTGGCCGGCCAGGTCGCCCGCGATGAGCCGTACCAGCGCGCCCCCGTCGTGGCTGGCGAGCAGCGCGACGCTGGAGCTCCGGATGTCCTGATATTTCGGGGCGGTCATCTTCTTGGCGCCCGGCAGGTTCACCCACAGCTGGATGCCGTGGAACAGCCCGCCCTGCTGCACGAGCCACTCCGGCGGCGCCTCCTTGTGCAAGATCCCGGCCCCGGCGGTCATCCACTGGGTGTCGCCGTTGGTGATGGTGCCACCGCCGCCGTTGGAGTCGAGGTGATCCATCACCCCGTCGATCATGTACGTCACGGTCTCGAAGCCGCGGTGCGGGTGCCAGGGCGTGCCCTTGGGCTCCCCGGCCGCGTAGTCGATCTCGCCCATCTGGTCCATCATCACGAACGGGTCCAGGTATGCGGGCTTGATCGCGGCCAGCGCCCGGCGCACCGGGAACCCCTCGCCCTCGAATCCACTCGGCGCACTCTCCACAGCGAGCACCTTGCGCTGCGGGGTGCCCGGTGCGGGCTCAGGCAGCAGGGGGAGGGTGAGCGGGTTGTCGACAGTTACGGCGGGCATGTCGGGCTCCTTCCAGCGTCAGGTGCTCCGGACAACCTGATTGAGCTTTCAACTATTCCTGGCGAGCGCGAACCCCCCTCGCACCAGCGCCGCGAACTCCTGGCCGACCTGGTTCTCATCGAGCGGTTCCGCCGGGTCGGCGCCCATCACCGTGACGACGAAGGTCCGGCCGTCGTCCGTGCGGGCGAGGTAGCTCAGGTCGAGCACCCCGGCCTCGGATCCGCCCTTGAACCACACCGAAGGCCACGTCCCCTTGTCCAGGCCGAGCCCGCCGTCCGAGAGGGACATCGCCTCGCCGACCCGCTTGTCGCCCAGTTTCGCCAGCTTGGCGTACGTGCGGCAGATGCCGGTGGGGGAGGCGAACCACTCGATGGTGTCGAGGTCGCGCGGCTCGGCCCAGGCGGTGATCTCCGAGAGCGGCACCTTGGCGACCGTCCTCGCCAGATAGGCGCGCTGCCCGGCGTCGCTCATGGACAGGTAGCGTTCGGCCAGACGCGGATGGTCGACACCCTTGAGCGTGAACAACTCGCGGGTGCTCAGCAGCGGCACGTTGCGCCGGTCGGCCGAGCGGGTCCAGGCGCGCATCGTCCGCTCGACCGCCTTCTTGCCCACCTTGTGGATCAGCAGGTCGGTGGCGGTGTTGTCGCTGATGGAGATCATCAGCCTGGCGGCCTCCAGGACGGTCACCTCGCTGCCGTCCGGCCGGTCCTGGAGCTGCCCGGTCGGCAGACTCTTCAGCTCGGGTGTGATCGTGAGCTTGGTGTCCCAGTCGAACGCGCCGCTCCTGATCCGTTCGGCGACCGTGCCGAGCACGTACAACTTGAACATCGAGCCGAGCGGGCGCTTCTCGCCCGCCGCGACGCCGTGCACCGGGCGGCAGTCGCCGCGGGTCACCTCGGCCGCGAGGAAGCCGACCTGCGGCGCCGCCTTGCGCAGCCGCTCGTCGAGCTCCTTCCAGCTCGCCGGCGTGGGCTGCGGGGTGGGCGGCGCGCTCAGCCGCGCGCCGGTGATCCTGCCGGTGGCGTCGACGGAGAGTTCAAGGATGTACGGCGTGCCGCCCGTTTCGACACGGGCGTACAAGGCGTTGGCATGCGCGACGGACAGGCCGAGCAGCCGCAGGTCCTTGATGGCCGCCAAGGTCTGGTTGAACGCCTCCGCCGGGACCTGGGCGAGGAAGGCGGGCGCCAGGTGCTCGGCCAGCTCGCTCTCCATGATCGGCGCCCTGGTCGAGGCGTCCAGCAGCCAGCGCAGCGCGTCGCCCAGCGGGGTGCCGGGGATCTCGACGTCGGGCGACGGGGACGCGGACCCGGACGCTCCAGGCGTGGCGGGCCCGGACGTTCCGGGCGTGGCGGTGGGAGAGGCGGGTCCGGACGCTTCGGCCGGGGCCGTGGGGGAGGCGGTCCTGGATGCTCCAGGCGTGGCCGTGGCGGTCTGCCCGGCGCAGGCGGTCATGGTGACGAGGGTCAGGGCGGCCGCCGTTGCCGCCATGGATCGCTTCACGGGAATTCCTTCCGTTCGGAGGACGTGATCCCAGCCAAGGCGATCCGGGAGTGCCCGCCCACCGTGTGAGCCACCGTTCCGGCGGGTGGGGTTGGCCGTACGGACTGTGCGGTCAACCTCATGGACACCGTCATGTCCGCTTTGTGACGATGTCTCTTTTACGCGGAGGCTCCTTATGCGGACGAACGTGGCGGCCGGCCTGCTGGCGCTGATCGCGGCCGCCGGGCTGACGACCGGCATGCTGCTGGAGAGCAGCCGGCCGTCGCAGTGGGCGTTCATCGCGGTCGGCCTGCTCCTGCCCGCGCTGGGCTGGCTGCTCGCCGCCCGGCGTCCGGAGGTGCGGTACGGCTGGCTGCTGCTGGTCACCGCGGTCTGTTTCGGGATCGGCATGCTGGGCGCCGGCCTGCTGATCCGCGGGGTGGCGGGCGGCTATCCGCTGGCCGCGGCGCTCGCCCTGTTCTACGGCCTGTCCTGGGTGTTCATTCCGCTGCTGTTTCCCGAGGGGAGGTTGCCCTCGCGCCGGTGGCGGCCGGTCGCGTGGATCGCGGGTGTCGCCATCGCGACGCATGCGGTCGGGAACACGATGATGACGATCATGCCGACCGGTTACAGCGACGTCTCGACACCCGTCGGACTGGTCGGCACGCTGGCGTCGACGATCGGTCAGACCGTCACCTGGATCATGTCCCTGGTCGTGCTCGGCGGACTGGTCGTGCGCTGGTGGCGCAGTGAGCGGCCCGAACGGGGGCAGTACGGCTGGATCCTCGCCGGCGCGGTGGCCGTCCAGGCCGGGATCGGGCTGGTCCTGTCCTTCAGCATGAGCGCCGCCCTGCCGGGGATCGGCATGATCGGGCTCGTCACCCTGGTCACGGCCCTGCCCGGCGCCATTGTGGTGGCGATCGTGCGGCATCACCTGCTGGACATCCGGGTGCGAATCCGGGGCTCGCGAGTCCTGCTGGTGTTCGATGTCCGCCCCACCGTGGACGAGGTGCTGTCCCGTCTCGGCTCCGCGCTGGAGGCGACCGCCGAGCCCGTGGAGCAGCTCGGCAGGCTGGCCACGGCGGTGCGGACCGGCCTGGACACCCGCTGGGCCGCCGTCACGCTCGCCGACGGCAGGCGGGTGGTCTCCGGCAGGGAAGACGGCCCGGCCGCCCTGACGCTGCCCGTGCGCGGCGGTCTGGGGCGGATCGAGTGCGGCCCCCGGGACCGGGGGAGCCTCCACGAGGAGGACCAGCGGTTCCTGGAGGCGCTGGCCGTACCCGCCGGACTGGCCATCCAGAGCGCCGGGCTGGCCGCGCGCCTGGTCAACGCGCAGGAGGCCGAGCGGCGGCGGATCGAGCGCAACATCCACGACGGCGTCCAGCAGCAGCTCGTCGCCCTGATCGCCGGAATCGAGCTGGCCCGCGCCACCGGCGGCGACGCCGAGACGCTCGGCCACCTGCGCGAGCAGGCCCGCCAGACCCTCCAGGACCTGCGGGAGCTGGCGGCGGGCATCCACCCGTCGGCGCTCACCCAGGGCGGCCTGGTGGAGGCCGTCGAGGCGCGCTGCGCCCGGTTGCCCGTGCCCACCCAGGTCTTCGCCCGCAGGGAGCTGCGGGGTGAGCGGTTCGCCGACGAGATCGAGGGGGCGATGTACTTCACGGTGAGCGAGGCGGTGGCCAACGCGCTCAAGCACGCCGAGGCGACCAAGATAGAGGTACGGCTGGACAGGACGGCCGGCCGGCTGCGGGCGACCGTGTCCGACGACGGCAAGGGGTTCGACGCCGGCGGGCTGGCGACGCTGGCCGACCGGCTCGACGCGCTGGGCGGCGGGCTCGACCTCGACAGCGAGCACGGGAAGGGGACACGGGTGGAGGCCTGGGTGCCGGTCGGTGGCTGAGACGATCAGGACGGTCGTGGCCGACGACCACTACCTGGTGCGGGAGGGCACCAGGCGGCTGCTGGAGATGTCCGGCGAGGTCGCCGTGGTGGGCGCGGTGGGCAACGCCGACGAGCTGCTGGACGCCGTACGGAGACTCGGCCCCGAGGTGGTGATCACCGACATCCGGATGCCCGGCGGCCGGTGGCGGGAGGGCTTCGAGGGCATCGACGTCACGCACCGCCTGCGCCACGAGCATCCCGGCGTGGGCGTGGTGGTGCTGTCGCAGTACTCCGACGCGCTGTTCGCCCTGGAGCTGTTCAAGCACGGCACCGAGGGAGTGGCGTACCTGCTCAAGGACCGGGTCGGTGACCTGGACGAGCTGCTCGGCGCGATCAGGGCCGTCGCCTCGGGCGGCTCGGTCATCGATCCCAAGGTGGTGGAGGGACTGCTGGACCGGCACGACGTGCGGGGCGAGCACGAGGCGCTCACCCCGCGCGAGCGCGACGTGCTGCGCGAGATGGCCCACGGCAGGTCCAACGGTGCCATCGCCAGGGCGCTGCACCTGTCGGTGTCGTCGGTGGAGAAGAACGTCAACTCCATCTTCACCAAGCTCGGCCTGGAGAACAGCGCCGACGTGCACCGCAGGGTGGCGGCGGTGCTCGCCTATCTGAAGCCCTAGCCGAAGACGGCGGGGGGTGGCACCGGGGCGAGGACCGCGTCCCCGTCCTTGATGGGCGCCGCCCCGGCGATGAAGTTCGTCAGCGCTCCGCCGTGCACGCATCTGGCCTGGGTGAGGCCGCCGGCGGCGCGGCGGGTGAGCAGGTCGAGGGGCAGCTCGGTGCGGGAGGCCGCGACGATGAGGTTGCCGAAGCGGCGGCCGCGCATGACGCCCGGCTCGGCCAGCAGCGCCACGTGCCCGAACGTGCCGGTGACGGTGGCCAGCAGGCGTCTGGCGAAGGCCAGGCCCTTGCCGTCGGCCAGATTGATCAGCAGGGTGCCCGACGGGCGCAGCACCCGGGTGAGGTCGCCCAGGTATTCGGTCGTGGCCAGCTCCACCGGCATGGTGGCGCCCATGAACGCGTCCAGGACCACCAGATCGGCCGAGTCGTCCCAGATCTTGGCGGTGCCCTCCCGGCCGCCCGCCACGATGACCTTGAGCCGCGGCACCGAGCGCAGGTCGAGCTGCTCGCGCACCAGGTTGACCAGCAGTCCGTCGGGCTCGATGACGATGTGCCGGGAGCCGGGGCGGGTGGTCGCGACGTAGCGCGGGATGGTGCAGGCGCCGCCCCCCACGTGCAGACAGCTCAGCGGACCCTCGTCCAGCAGGTCGATAACATCGGCCATGAGGCGTACGTACTCGAATTCAAGAAATGTCGGGTCTTGTAGGTCAACATATGACTGAGGTACGCCATCCTTGGACAGCACCCAGCCGTCCTGCCTGTCAAGATCCCGGAGCAGCTCGACCTCGCCGAATGTCACCGGGTACTGCCCGGGCATCGGCTCTCGCTGTCCACGTGCCACGTTGATCCCTCCTGGGAGAACCGTATGCGACGCCGAAGGTTGATTGTCCTCCTGAGCGCGGTTGCGGCGGTATTCGGGGCGGTCGCCTTCGCGGTCCTGGCCGCCGGCGGGGTCAGGGGCAGCGCCGCCGAGACCTCGGCCGCCTACTTCGCGGCCTGGCGGGCGGGGAACGTCGAGGCCATGGCCGCTCTGGTGCACGAGCCGCCCGCCGACTTCCGCCCCCGCCACCTGTCGATGAGCGCCGAACTCGGCGTCAAGAGCGTGGAGTTACGGCCGGGGGCGGTCAAGGTCACCGGAGAGGAGACGGCGGAGGTGCCCTTCAGCGGCAGCCGGATGCTGGAGACCTTCGGCGCCTGGCCGTTCGACGGCACGCTGCGGCTGGCCGTACGGAACCGGCACTGGAAGGTGCTGTGGGCGCCGGAGACCCTCCACCCGCTGCTCAAGGACGGCGGGACGGTGGAGATCGTGGACGTCGAAGGGCCCCCGGTCGAGCTGCTCACCAGGGAAGGCCACAAGATCCCCAACAACGGTTACGTCGAGTCCCTCCTGGCGCGGCTGCGGCCCGAGCTGGACGGGGACAGCGCGGGGTGGGCGCTGGTGGCGAAGGCGCCGGGCCGGCCGGAGCAGCGGATCATGACGGTCGAGCCCAAGCCCGACGTCCAGCGCACCACGCTGTCCAGCTCCGTCCAGGCCGCTGCCGCGCGGTCGCTGGACGGGGTGGAGGACTCCGCGATCGTCGTGCTCCGGCCCGCCACCGGCGAGGTGCTCGCGCTGGCCGACAGGCTGAAGGACAACTACAGCGCTTTCCACGACTTCTTCCCGCCGGGGTCCACCTTCAAGATAATCACCGCTGCCGCCCTGATGAAGGCCGGGCTCGAACCGGCCGCCCAGGTGCCGTGCCCGGCCACGTACAGCTTCCCGGACCGGCGGGCCTTCACCAACGACGGCGGGGTGGATCGCGGGCTGGTCTCCTTCACCGACGCCTTCGCCTACTCCTGCAACACCACCTTCGTCGAGCAGGCGCTCACCCGCCTGCGACGTGAGGATCTGCGCGAGACCGCGGCCGAGTGGGGGTTCGGCAGGCCGATGCCGACCGGCGCGCAGGGCGCGTGCGGCGCCATCGAGGACCCGGCGGACGCCGACTGGTTCGGCTCGAACGCCATCGGCCAGGGCTCGGTCGTCGTCAGCCCGCTCTGCATGGCCATGATCGCCGCCGCGGTGCAGGACGGCACCTTGCGCTCGCCCCGGCTGCTGTCGGACGAGCAGGTCCGTCACGTCGACGGCGAGCCGCCCCCGCCGGTCGAGCTGGACCAGGGCGTGGTGGCGAACCTGCGCGCCATGATGCGCGCCGTCGTGGAGCACGGCACGGCGAGCGGCGCCGGACTCCCCGACGGGGTGTCCGGCAAGACCGGAACGGCCGAGGTCGAGGGCGAACGGTCACATGGCTGGTTCGTCGGCTACCGCGACGACCTGGCCTTCTGCGTCTTCGTGCGGCACGGCGGATCGGGCAGGTCCGCGGCTGTGCCGATCGTCACTCGTTTCCTCAATGGGCTCTAACCTACGGTACCGTAGGTTATATGACGACGATCACCGTTAAGCCCAGGCTGCGGGGGTGGTTGCACGCGGGGGCGCTGCCCGTGACGCTGATCGCGGGATTCACGCTCGTGACCCTCGGGCCCACCCTCCAGGCACGGCTCGCCTCCGCCATCTACGCGATCACCTCCGCGCTGCTCTTCGGCATCTCGGCCACCTATCACCGCAGCACCCTCGGCCCTCGCCTGGCGGAGGTGCTGCGCCGTCTCGACCACGCCAACATCTACCTGATCATCGCGGGCACGTACACGCCGTTCGCGCTGCTCGCGCTCGACGGGGCCGCCAGGATCGCGGTGCTCGCCGTCACCTGGGGCGGAGCGCTGGCCGGAGTGCTGTTCCGGGTGCTGTGGATGGGCGCGCCGCGCTGGCTCTACACAGTCCTCTACCTCGCGCTCGGCTGGACCGCCGTCTTCGTGCTGCCGCAGCTCCTGCGGGGCGCGGGGCTGGTCGCCGTGGTGCTGGTCGCCGTCGGCGGCCTCCTCTACAGTGCCGGCGCGATCGTGTACGGGCTGCGCCGCCCGGACCCGTCGCCGCGCTGGTTCGGCTACCACGAGGTCTTCCACGCCTGCACGCTCGCCGCCTACCTCGTCCAGTACATCGCGGTGTCGATCGTCGTCTACTCCCAGTGACGCCTGCTCCTGGTGGCGCAGATTTGACCGCATCTGCTGGCAATGACACAGATTTGACCGGGTGGGGAGGTGGGCGAGTGCCCGTTGCGGACAACAGTCCGGAATGGAGCAACTCGCACGCACCTGGTGGCTGGTGCTCATTCGCGGGATCGCGGCGATCATCTTCGGGATCCTGGCGCTGATCTGGCCCGGCATCACGCTGCTGGTGCTGGTGATCTTCTTCGGCGCGTACGCGATCGTGGACGGGATCTTCTCGATCTTCTCGGCGTTCCAGCAGGGGGTGACGTCGCGGGCCTGGCTCATCATTTCCGGAATTCTCGGGATATTGGCGGGTCTCGTGGCGTTCACCTGGCCGGGGATCACGTCGCTGGCGCTGCTGTACGTCATCGCCTTCTGGGCCATCTTCACCGGCGTCGCCGAGATCATGTACGGCATCCGGGTCCGCAAGGAGGTCGAGAACGAGTGGACCCTCATCCTGACCGGCGCCCTGTCGGTGCTCTTCGGCATCCTGCTGCTGATCTGGCCGGGGGCGGGGATGCTCAGCCTGGTCTGGCTGATCGCGATCTTCGCCATCCTGTACGGCATCGCGCTGGTCGCCCTGTCGTTCAAAGTGAAGAAGATGGTGCCGAAGAGCTAATATCCGTAAATCTTACGGATATATCAGGTCCAAGGCGGGGAATGTACTGTATGTCTGGCTCAACGTGGAGGAGACATGGACGTACACGCCCGCCTTGCCCGCCACCTACTCGTCGACGGCTACCACCTGGTGCTGGATCTGGAGCTGAGCCAGGGGCCGTGGCTCGTGGACGCCCGTGACGGCCGCCGATACCTGGACTTCTACACCTTCTTCGCCTCGGCCCCGCTCGGCGTGAACCCGCCCTTCGACCCGGACTTCACCAGGCTCCTCGGCCAGGTGGCGCGGAACAAGCCCGCCAACTCCGACATCTACACCGAGCATCTGGCGGACTTCGTCGACACCTTCACCCGGGTACTCGGTGACCCCGCCCTGCCGCACCTGTTCTTCGTGGAGGGCGGCGCCCTGGCCGTCGAGAACGCCCTGAAGGCCGCCTTCGACTACAAGAGCCGCCGCAACGAGGCCGAGGGCAGGTCGCCCGCCCTGGGCACCCGCGTCCTGCACCTCACCAAGGCCTTCCACGGCCGCAGCGGCTACACGATGAGCCTGACCAACACCGACCCGGTCAAGACCGAGAGGTTCCCCGTCTTCGACTGGCCGCGCATCGACGTCCCGGCCATCCACCACGGCGACGTGGAGGCGGCCGAGGAACGGGCGCTCGCCCAGGCTCGCGCCGCGTTCGAGCGGTATCCGTACGACATCGCCTGTTTCATCGCCGAGCCCATCCAGGGCGAGGGCGGCGACAACCACATGCGCCCGGAGTTCCTGCAGGCCATGCAGCGCCTCTGCCACGAGCACGACGCCCTGTTCATCCTGGACGAGGTGCAGACGGGCGGCGGCACGACCGGCACCCCCTGGGCCTACCAGCAGCTCGGCCTGTCGCCCGACATCGTGGCCTTCGCCAAGAAGGTGCAGGTGGGCGGCATCATGGCCGGCCGCCGCCTGGACCAGGTGCCCGACAACGTCTTCCGGCAGAGCGGCCGGATCAACTCCACCTGGGGCGGCGGCCTGGTGGACATGGTGCGCAGCCGGGGTCTGCTGGAGATCGTCGAACGGGACGGCCTGATCCCGCGCGCCGGCACGCTGGGCGCGCTCATCCTCGAACGGCTCACCAAGCTCGAAGCCGAGCACCCGGCCACCGTCGCCAACGTTCGCGGCCGCGGCCTCATGTGCGCCTTCGACCTGCCCGGCGCCGCCGAGCGGGACGCCCTGATCACCCAGTTGCGCGAGGAGGCGGGCGTCCTGGTGCTCCCGTGCGGCCCGCGCTCCGTCCGGCTGCGCCCGGCCCTGAACATCTCGGAGCACGACCTCGACCACGGCCTCTCGGCCCTGTCAGCGGCCCTGGAACAGCGCGCGTAGCCCTGGAACAGCGCGCGTAGCCCTGGAACGACGCGTAGTCCTGGAACGACACGTAGTTCTGGGACAACGCGTAGCCCTGGAACGACGCCTCGGCGCCGTTCGGGCCGGGCGGCGCCGAGGGGTGGGCCGGCTATTCCGAGGAGCGAGAACGCCACAGGCCGATGGCCGTGACGCGTGAATCCACGCCGAGTTTGGCGTAGATCCGGTTGACGTGGTTCTTGACTGTCTTCTCGCTGAGGAACAGTCGCTGCGCGATCTGGCCGTTGGACTGACCGGTGGCGATCAGGTCCATGACTTCGGCCTCGCGCTTGCTCAATGACGTGAACACGCTGTCAAACGCTGCATCGTCGACTCTCATCCGGCCTCCGGAACGAAGACGGTCAGATCGCCGAGGCCCCCGCGCTTCCGGCGTTAGCGGTAGACAGTGAGCATAACTCGCATTGTCATGTTTTGGGGACGATGTTGGAAAAAACGGCAACGGCCGGTCCAGAAGGACCGGCCGTTGCGCCGTGGGGTGAGTGAAGGGACTTGAACCCTCGACATCCAGGACCACAACCTGGCGCTCTACCGCCTGAGCTACACCCACCATGAGCCACCCGCATGAGCGGCACAGGAAAAGTGTAGCGGTGTTCGGGAGTCTTTACGCCACTGATTAACCCGTGACACGCTCGGCGAGTGTTCTGGCCGTGGCCGAATCGGGCCCCGGCTGCCCCACGAACACGGCCGCGCGGTAGTAGCGCAGCTCTCTGATGCTCTCGGTGATGTCCGCCAGCGCCCGGTGCCCGCCCTGCTTCTCGGGCGCGGCGAAGTAGACGCGCGGATACCAGCGGCGGACCAGCTCCTTGATCGACGAGACGTCGATCATCCGGTAGTGCAGATAGCCGTCCACCGCCGGCATGTCCCTGGACAGGAACGTCCGGTCGGTGCCGATGGAATTGCCGCAGAGCGGCGCCTTCTTCGGCTCCGGCACGTGGCGGCGGATGTAGTCGAGCACCAGGGACTCCGCCTCGGCCAGCGTCACGCCGCCCGCCAGTTCGGGCAGCAGCGCGGAGGCGGTGTGCATCTCGCGGACCACCTGCGACATCTGCTCCAGGGACTCCGGCGGCGGCTTGATGACCACGTCGACGCCCTCGTCCAACTGGTTGAGCTCACTGTCGGTGACGACGCACGCCACCTCGACGAGCGCGTCGCGCCCGAGATCGAGCCCGGTCATCTCGCAGTCGATCCAGACCAGCACGTCACTCATTCGTTCTCCTCGCCGCAGCGGCTCGGAGCGTTCCGCCCGCCTGCTTGTCCCACCAGCCTAGTGCCACCGTTCAGGCCGGTTTCAGCGAGCTCAGCACGTCGCTGACCACGTCGGTGCCGAGATTGTCCGGGACGGACATGTAGACCATGGCGGGTCGCCGGCCGTCGCCGCGGTCCATCAGCACGATCGCGCCGTTCTCCTTCTTCCACTTGTAGTCCTTCTTCTCCGACTCCGCGGTGAAGTCGAGCTCGAACTGGAGCACCCAGGCGTCCCGGTCGCCGACCTTCATGGCCTTGTCCGAGACGATCTTCTTCGTGTGCGGTATGCCGTAATACTTGGTGATGAAGTCGATATAGACGGCCTTGGTCGCGAGGCTCATCCCGGACACCCCGGCGTACGGATAGCTCTCGCCCAGCGTCCCGGAGTAGACGTTGCCGATCCAGCTGCCGTTCTTGCCGTCGTAGTTGTCGTGCGAGGTCTTCTGGACGCCACCCGTCCATTGCTGTTCGCGCGGGTCGGCGCTGTTGACGTTGGTCTTCGGCACCTCCCAGCCCTCCGGAACCTCGAACGAGACCCCCGCCTGCGGGTCGGTGACGCGCCCGGACACCGCCTCGGGGAACGGGGCCGAGGCCGAGGCCGTGGGCGCCGGCTCGGTGGGCGTCGCCTCCGGGGTCTGCTCCGGAGCCTCCTCCTGAGTCTGCGTGGGAGCCGTGGAGGGCAGCCCGACGGGTGCGGAGCTGCTGTTGAGCACGAAGACGCCGGCCACCACGATCAGGGCGACCACGACGACGGCCGCCAGGCCGCCGAATACCCACGGCAGGGGACTGCTCTGCTTGCGCGGCGGGCCGTAGCCGACGCCGGGCAGCGGCGTGCCGCCCCACTGGGTCGGCTGCTGCCGGCCGTAGGGAGGTTGCGGCGACTGGCCGTACGCGAGGGTGGGGTTCGCGGGGGCGGCCGACCAGTCGGGCTGCTGGTTACCGTAGGGCTGCTGCGGGCCGGAGGCCGGCTGGGGGCCGGAGGACGACTGCTGCTGGTGTCCCTGCTCCAGGGGGTGCGTGGCGTCCGTCCACTGGGCACCGTCCCACCACCGGAGTTGAGGCGATCCGTAGGGGTCGGGGTACCAGCCCGCGGGGGTCTGCGTGGTCATGCCCGTCAGAGTAGTAAGAACCGGTTTGAGATGCATTGTTGCGTCGGTCAACACCGGTAAGTGAAGCTCGCCTTCCCGGTGCGCGGCGGGCCCGGCGACAGCACCCGTAACGTGGCGGTGGCCTTGACGGTGCTCTTGCCCTTCAGCGACCACCTCAGTGGCACGCTGTAGGAGGTCTTGTCGGACGTGGTCTCCAGGGTCGCCTTGACCACCTCCTTGTCCAGGTTCTTGCGCCACTCGTACGTGATCTCGCCGGCCTCGCCGTTGGTGACGATCGTGCCGGTGATGAGCACGGAGCTGTTGCAGCGCTGGGCCTTCTTCGGGGCCTTGACGGCGACGGACGCGACCGTCAGGTCCGGCGAGGCGCCCAGCCTGAACCAGGCGACGGCCGCGCCGGCCAGGATGACCGCGAGGACGCCCGCGGCCAGGATCGTCCGGCGGCGCCGCGCCCGCTCGGCCTTGGAGCGCCGGGCCGAGCCCCGCCGGGGCCCGTCGCGTCCCTCACGCCAGATCCGCTCGACCGGCGTCTCGGTGCCGACGCCGGGCCCGAACCGCTCCGCGTCCTGGTTGCCGGGGCTGGGGTGCGTCGGCGCCTGACTGCCCAGCATGGCCTGGTCACCCGCAGAGCCCTGCCCGGCCGCGCCGAACCCCGCACCCGCGCCCGCGCCGAAGCCCGCGCCCGCGCCCGGATGAAGTCCCGCACCCGCGCCGAAGCCCGCGCCCGGATACGGACCATCGGGTCCCGTGCCTGTGCCAGGTCCTGTGCTCGTGCCGGGGACGCGCAGCAGGGTCACGATGTCGCCCTCGTCGCGGTCCGCCTCGCGGCCGCTGCCGGCCGCGTCCTCCGGTCTGGTGTACGCGAGCGGCTGCGCGAACACCGACTGGCCGCGTGCCGCCTGCGCCAGGCCATGTCGGCTGATCACGCCACCGGGCAGCAGGTCGCGCTCGGCCAGCAGCATGCTCCTGGCCGCCGTGAGCCCACGGGTCGTCGCCGTCGCCGCGGCCCGTTCGAAGAGGTCGGCGGCCCGGGGAGCCCCGCGCGCGCACGAGGCGGCCAGCCCCCGGGCCAGCGCCGCCCAGCCGGACGAGTCCCGTTCGGGTGTGGAGAGCCGGCCGTGGATGGCGTCCGACAGGCCGCGCTCCGACAGCAGCGCGCCGCCCTCGGCCGTGATCACCACGGTGCCCGGCTGCACCGAGCCATGCGTGATCCCGGCCGCGTGCAGCGCGACGAGGGTGTGGGCCGTCTCGGCGAGCACGGACGCCGCGCCGCTCGCGTCGACCGACCCGGCGGCCAGCAGGCCGGCCAGGGTCGGCGTGACGGCCTGCGCGGTCAGCAGCCACACCTGGGACCCGGCGGCCACCACGTCGGCGACCGGGATGAGGCCGGGCAGCCCGCCCATGGCCAGCCTGCGGTCGGTCAGCACGGCCGCCACGACGCGGTCGCGCACGCCCGGCGCGTCGATGATCCTGGCGTCGAACAGCAGCGCTCCGGCCCGGCGGCCATCGGGCGAGATCGCGTCGATCCAGTTGCCCACCTCGGTGATCCAGGTGTGCTCGGTCAACTGGAATCCGGCGATGCCGTTTCTCGGATTGGTCATCGACGATGCCCCCGGCCAGCTCAGCGCTTCGTGCGGTGCCGTCCCGCCATGCGACGTTTCACCGCCAGTGTGACCGGAAGCGCGCCGGACGTCACCAGGGCGAGTGCGAGCAGCACGCCCGGCGCCACGGTCACGGACTCCCGCACCTGCGAGATCTCGGGCACGCGCCGGATGTCAGGGTTGGTCGGCGTGTCACGGGGCGTGGAGCCACCACTGGGCGAGTTGCCGGGGGAACTGGGATCCGTCGTGGTCGGAGTCCGGGACGGGGTGGGCCGGGGGTCGGGGTCGCGCGTCGGCGCTCGGGTCGGCTCCGGGGTCCGGGTGACCAGCGGCGTGCCGTTGCCGTTGTCCCGGCCCGTGCTGTTCAGCACCGGGTCGGAGGACTTGGTGGCGGTCGGGGCGGGCGTCTTCACCCGGGTGCGGGTGGGCCTGGCCGACGGGGTCCTGACCCGAGGGCTCCTGACGGGCGTTCTGGTGGCGGTCCTGGTGGCGGTCGGCTTCACGGTGGGCGGGGCGACGCTCGCGGTGTCCGACGGGGCCGCTGTCGGCTCCGCCGTGGTCTCCTCGGGGGTGGGCGTCGGCTCCGCTTCCAGCGTGGACTCGATGGGCGGTTCCGTCTCGGACGGGAGCGAGGTCGGCGTCACCTGTGAGGTCTGCGCCCGCAGTACGGGCTCCTCGTCGAGGGTGTTCACCAGCACGACCCCGATCACGATCACCAGGCCGGCGCACGCCGTACTGATCATGACCTTGCCCGGGATCCTGCTCATCAGCGTGGACGGCTCGTCGAAGCTGGTCTCGGCCAGGGTGGTCTGCACCTCGGCGGGCGCCTCGGGCGCGCTCGGGAACATCAGCAGCAGCAGGCCGGCCAGGCTGGACAGCCGGTGCCTGCCGCGCTCCTCCCAGTCGGGACCGTACGCGTCGGCCGCGATGGCCTCCAACTCGGTCAGGAACGCCTCGGCGGACGGCGGACGCTCACCCGCGTGCTTGGCCAGGCCCCGCTCGACCAGTCCTTGCAGCGGGGCGGGCACGTCTTCGATGGGCGGTGGCGTGCTCTGGTGCTGCCGCGCGAGCGCGGCGAGGTTGGGGGCCCGGTAGGGGCGGGCGCCGGTCAGGCACTCGAAGAACACCACGGTGGCGGCGTAGACGTCGGTGGCGGGCGAGGCGGGGTGGCCGGCCCACTGCTCCGGCGCCATGTACGGCGGGGTGCCGGCGGCGCTCGCGCCCTCTCCGGCCATGACCGCGATGCCGAAGTCGACGAGCTTGCTGTCGCCGTCGCCCTGGACGATCACATTCTCCGGTTTGTAGTCGCGGTGTACGACTCCCATCGCGTGTGCGGCCGCGAGGCCCTGCAGCGATCCCTTCAACACCGTCAGCGCGGCTTCGGGGCCGGTCGGGCCCTGCGACCTGAGTAACTCGCGCAGCGAGGCGCCGTTGACCAGCTCCATGACGATGGCCGCGCCGTAGCCGGTCTCGAAGTAGTCGATCAGGCGGGCGCTGTGCGGGCTGCGCATGGTGCCGAGCAGCCTGGCCTCGTGGCGGAAGCGCGCCACGAAGCCCACGTCGGCCCTGAGCTCGTCGGACAGGTACTTGATGGCGACCTCGGCCCCGTCGTGGTCGCGCCGGGCGAGGGCCACTCTGCCGGTCGCGCCGCTGCCGAGCTCACGGACCTCGGTATATCCGGGAACCCCCCACTGACTATCCCCGTGCATAACGGTCTCCTCCTGGAGTCCTCTGGGCCCCCGCCCTAAACAGAAGGAG
Source organism: Nonomuraea glycinis (assembly GCF_035920485.1). Taxonomy (GTDB): domain Bacteria; phylum Actinomycetota; class Actinomycetes; order Streptosporangiales; family Streptosporangiaceae; genus Nonomuraea; species Nonomuraea glycinis. Next base: position 628,044 of record NZ_CP109166.1, on the reverse strand, counting down.
CGTAGTTTATCCGGCCGATACCGAGCTGTGACAGGCAATATCCTGATACGTGAGAAACGGCACGTCAGTTAATGATTTCGCCCGAGTCCGAGTCGGAACCCGAGTCGGAACCCGAGTCGGAACCCGAGTCGGAACCCGAGTCCGAGTCCGCCGAGTCCGAGTCGGAGCCAGAATCCGAGTCCGAGTCTGAGTCCGGGCTTGGCGACTGCGGGCTCTTCGAGGGCTCCGCGCTCGGCGGGCAGGCCGGGGTCTTGCCGCCGGCCGACGCGCCTCCGTTGCCCGCCGCGGGCCGGGTGCCGGCCTTTATCTGCCAGGACGCCCCGCACGGCACCTTGCCGAAGGACCGGCTCACGGTCCTGACGTACGAGGTCGCGCCGGACAGGGTCACCGCCCTGACTCCGACGGTCCTGCCGCCGACGCTGAAAACGACGTTCACCCGTACCGGCTGGGTGTTGCCAGTGGTCACCGCGACCGACGCGGTGGCCGTGTTCCCGCGCAGCACGGCGCGTGAGATCGACACCCGCTTCACCTCCGCCGGGCAGGTGACCTCGGTGCGGCCCGTCGCGGTGCGCCCGCCCGCGACCACCCGCACCGCGACGGTGGCGCCGCACGGACGCGACCTGAAGGCGTGCGTGAAGGTCTGGGTGTACGAGGTCCGCCCGGACAGGCTCGCCTCCCGCGTCGCGACCTGGTCCCCGTTGACCGAGAACGCCGCCGTCACGGGCACCGCGGAGGTGCCGCTGGTCGTCATGGTGACCTGGGCGCGGGCGCCGCCGGAGGCCGGGTTCAGCCGGACCCGCAGCCCGGTCACCTGGGTCGGGCACTCGGGCACGCTGACCGTGGCCGAACTCGCCCCGCCGGGGGCCGCCGGGACGGTGCTGACGGTGAAGGTGACCCGCCGGCCGCACGGCGGCTCGGGCAGGACGTGCCGCAGGGATCGGGTGTAGGAGGAGGCGCCGCTGAGCCGTACCCGCTCGTTGTGGACCGTCTCGCCGCTGACCAGCCAGGTGGCGTTCAGGACGATCGGCGCGGTGCCGGTGGCGGCGACGGTGTACGTCCCGCCGGCCACGGTGCGCTCCACCGTGAAACGGTCCACGGTGAGCCGCGACACGGTGGTGGCCGGCGGCGTCGTCACGGGCGGTGTCGTCACAGGCGGTGTCGTGACAGGCGGTGTCGTGACGGGTGGGGTCGTCACCGGCGGTGTGGTCACGGGCGGCGTGGTGACAGGCGTGGTGACCGGCGGCGTGGTGACAGGCGTGGTGACCGGCGGTGTGGTGACGCGCGAGGTGGTCGGGGTGCGGGTGGGCGTGCGGGTGAATGTGCGAGTGGGAGTTCGGGTGGGCGTTCGAGTGAATGTGCGGGTGGGCGTGCGGGAGCTCGGCGGGGTGCCGGCGGTGGTGGAGGTCGCGGTGGTGGTCGACGTCGGTGCCGAGGCCGAGCGGGACGTCGACGGCAGGGTGAAGGGGGACGTCGAGGTGGGCGGGGTGGCGACGAGGGTGGGGGCGAGTGATTCGGAGGCGGGCGGCTGCTCGAGTGACGGGCTGTCGGTGATCAACTGCTGCGGGCCGACCTGCGGGACGGCCGCCGGGGTCTCGGCCGCCGGCCGGCTCGGGACGGTGGAGGGCGGCGACGACAGCCCGGCCGGTGGCCGGGACTCCGAGGGCGCGGCCGCCACCGGGTTGAACGGCGTCGGCCGGTCCCGGTTGACCGCCACGATCACCACCGTCGCGGCCACCAGCGCGGCGAGCGTGGTGCCCATCGCCATCTTGACCGCGCCGGCGCGCACGCCGTGCGAGCCCCGGAACACCGTACGCGCCAGTGAGGTGGTGACCTGCGCGGGCGGCGGCGGGGTCTGCGGCACCGGTAACAGCAGGCCGAGCAGGACCACCAGCGCGGCCAGCCGGCGTCTGCCGCGCTCCTCCCAGTCCTCGCCGTAGGCGGCCCTGGCGGTCGCCTCCAGCTTCGCCAGGAACGCCTCGGCGCTGGCGGGGCGGTGCGCCGGGTCCTTGGCCATGCCCTGCAGGATGAGCGCGCGTACCGGCTCGGGCGCGTCGTGCGCGGGCACCGGGATGTGGACGTGCTGGTAGCCGAGCACGGTCGGCTCGGTGGAGCGGTAGGGCCGGTGCCCGGTCAGGCACTCGAAGAACACGGCCGTGGCCGCGTAGACGTCGGTGGCGGGCGAGGAGGGCTGCCCGGACCACAGCTCGGGCGCCATGTACGGGGGCGTGCCCTCGGGCTGGGAGATCGTCCCCTGGCGGACGGCGATGCCGAAGTCGACCAGTTTGCTCGACCCGTCCTCGCGGACGATCACGTTCTCGGGCTTGTAGTCCCGGTGTACCAGCCCCAGGGAGTGCGCCTTGGCCAGGCCGAGCAGCGAGCCCTTGAGCACGACCAGAGCCGCCTCGGGCCCGGTGGTGCCGTTCTCGCGCATGAGGGCGCGCAGGGAGACGCCGTTGACCAGCTCCATCACGATGGCGGCGCCGTACTGGTCCTGGATGTACTCCCACAGCGTGGCGACGTTCGGGTCGCGCAGCGTGGTCAGCAGCCGCGCCTCCGACCGGAACCGGGCGAGCGCCACCGGGTCGCGCAGCCACCTCGGCGAGAGGTACTTGATCGCGACCTTGATGCCCGTGTCGTCATGCACCGCCAGCACGACACGGCCGCTGGCACCGGCCCCGAGCTGCTTGACCTCCGTGTAACCGGGAGCTTCCCACTCCATGCGGCCCTCCCATCAGAAGTCGGCCCACCTGATGAGACGTGCGATCCAGTGGCGGGGTTTGCCGGACGGCCCGTGTTTTATGGAACTACTAACGGTCTGCTATGTGAACAGGTATGCCGATTTCTTTGGGAAGCACCGGATCTGGTAGTGGTTCACCCCATTTAGTGTCGATGGGGAGCACCCCCGCCCACAAGGGCAGCGCGTAGTCGGCTTCCTCGTCCTTCGGCGCGCCCCGGCGTATCTTGACCGACGCCTCCTCCAGCGAGAGCGCGAGCACGGCGGTCGCGGCGAGCTCCTTGGCCGTGGGCTTCCTGGCATAGTCCCACTGGCCGGGCGCGAGTTGCTCGCTCAGCGCCCGCAGCCCCGCCATCCGCTCGTCCTCGTCCGTCACCGGCCTGGCCCGGCCGTAGATCATCGCGGAGCGGTAGTTGATCGAGTGGTTGAAGACCGACCGGGCCAGCACGATGCCGTCGACGTGCGTGACCGTGACGCACACGTCCCCGCCCGAGTCGTCTGAGCCGGCGCGCAGCGACCGGGCGCCGGTCGAACCGTGCAGGTAGAGGGTCTCGCCGATCCGCCCGTAGCCGGTGGGGATCACCCTGGGATGGCCGTCGACCACCACGCCCAGATGACACACCAGCCCGGCGTCGAGCACGTCGTACAGATCGTTCCTGTCGGCGCTGCCCCGGTCCTTCTCGCGGCCGAGGCGGGTGCGCGCGGTGGTGGAAAGCATGCGCACGACCGTAACGAGAAAGTGGACCTATGCTGTAGAGCCACTATCGGACTCTTCCCGGAGACCACTTCGTGCGTTCCCTCGTTGACCTGCCCATATCCCTGTCCCGGGAGGCGGCCGCGCCGCTCACCGCGCAGCTCGCCGACTGGCTGCGCGGCGCGATGCTGTCCGGGGCGCTGGCGCCCGGGGTGCGGCTGCCCTCCTCGCGCGGGCTCGCGGGGCAGCTCGAAGTGAGCCGTACGGTCGTCACGGAGGCCTACCAGCAACTTTACGCCGAGGGCTGGCTGGAGGGACGGCACGGCTCCGGCACGTTCGTCGCCTCGCTGGAGGCGCCCCGCCGCTCCGTGCCGGAGACGCCCGGTCCCGGGATGCGGCGCCGGGCCGTGCCGGGCGAGAAGGAGATCAACCTGACGCCGGGTCACCCGTGGGTCCGCGACTACGACCGGGCGGCGTGGAAGCGGGCCTGGCGCAAGGCCGCCGACCTGCCCCCGGGCGACTACCCCGACCCGTACGGCCTGCCGCACCTCAGAGAACTGCTCGCCGACCACCTGCGCAGGGTCCGGGCCGTGCCGGTGGGCCCGGAGAACATCCTGGTCACCAGAGGCACCGGCAACGGGCTCGACCTCTGCGCGCTGGCGCTGCTCGGCGCCGGCACCCGGGCGGGCGTGGAGGATCCCGGCTATCGCGTGGCGCGCACCGTGTTCGCCGCCAGGGGAGCGGAGGTGGTGCCGTGCCCGGTGGACGAGGACGGGGTGATCGTCGAAGGGCTGCCGGACGACCTGCGCCTGCTCTACACCACACCGGCGCATCAATATCCGCTGGGCGGGCGGCTGCCGATCCCGCGCCGGGAACGGCTGCTCGCCTGGGCCAGGCGCACCGGCGCGATCGTCGTGGAGGACGACTACGACGCCGAGTTCCGCTACGACGTCGCCCCGCTGCCCGCCCTCTACGGCCTCGACCCGGCCCGCGTGGTGCTGCTGGGCACGCTGTCGAAGTCGCTGGCGCCCGATGTCGGGGTGGGCTGGCTGGTGGGCGCCCCGGAGCTGCTGGACAGGATCGCCGCCATCAGGCGTGGCGTCTGCGACCGCACCAGCGGCCCGGTGCAGCAAGCGGTGGCGACCCTCCTGGAGCGCGGCGACCTCGACCGGCACCTGCGCAGGATGCGCCTTGAGTACGCGCGCCGCCGCGCCGTGGTCGTCGAGGTGCTCGGCGGGGTCTGCCGCCTGCGCGGGGACACAGCGGGGCTGCACGTCCTGGCGGAGCTGCCGCCGGGGACCGGGCCGGAGATCGTCGAGCGGGCCGCTGAGCGCGGGGTCCTGCTGGACACGGTCGAACGGCACCACTTCGGCCCCGAGCGGCTGCACGGCCTGGTGATCGGCTACGGCTCGGCGTCGCTCACCGACGTCGGACGAGGATGCCGAATCCTCGCCGAGCTGATCAGCGACGCGACCTGAGCCGAATAACCGGGCACGGCCTCAGCCGGTCTGATCAGCGGCGGGAGCCGGGTCACCGGACCCGTTCCCAGGCGGGCTCCAGGTGGCGGAGCACCGGCAGGGCGCGGGAGGCGTACAACGGGTCGACGGGCAGGACGTGCCGTGCCCACCAGCGGGCCGCCGCCGGGTCGGCGGAGGGCTGGGTGAAGGGCTCGGCGTAGTCGTCGTAGGGAGGGTCGTACAGATAACCCGTCGCCACCCCGTACCGCTCCAGCTCGGCGATCGCGGCGTCGCGCTCGCGCACCAGCAGCGGGACGCGGAACAGCGGCTGGTCGAGGTGGTCGCGGACGGCCGAGGCGGCCGACGGCAGGGCGGCCAGCTGGGCCACGCCCGCCAGCCTTCGCGAGCGTTCGCCGGGCACCGCCGCCACCCGCCGCGCCTGGTACCAGCGGGCCAGGGGGCCCCGCTCGGTGCGGTAGGAGTGCAGGTCGGCCTGGACCCACGGGTCGAAGGGCGGCAGCAGGGGAGCGTGCGGCAGCACCTTGGACAGGGCCTCGGCGAGCAGCGGGATGCGGTAGCCGTCGCGGGGCTCCTGCAGATCGAGCGCCCGCGCCAGCCGCAGCGCCGGACGGACGAGGTTGTACTTGAGCGCCAGCTGACGGGCCATCGAGGTGACCACGCTGAGCACCTCCGCGCGGAAGGCGCCGGGCTGGAGCAGTTGGTCCCGAGCCCGCTGCAGGGCCTTCAGGTCCGACGCGTGCTCGACGGCCAGGACGCCGCCCGACCCGGCGCCGGGATGCTTGGAGAGGCTGAAGACGCCGGCCTGGCCGAAGGTGCCGAGCGGCCGGCCGTCGACGCTCGTCTCCATGGCGTGCGCCACGTCCTCGATGAGGATCTTGCCGGTGAACGCCGACACCTGGTCCGGCAGGCCGTACAGGTTGGTCGTGAGGACCGCGTCCACCGTGGAGAGGTCCACCTGGGCGGCGTCGATGTTGCCGTCACCCGGCGACAGCGGCGCGATCACCGGGCGCAGGCCCGCCGCCAGCACGAGGAAGAGGATCTCGTCGGCCGACAGGGGCGACATGAGGAGCCGCTGGCCCGGCGTGCACCAGTGGCGCAACGACAGGTAGAGGCCGAGGCGGTTGGAGGGCAGGAGTAAGCAGTGCCGGCCGGTGCGCTCGGCGATCGGCCTCACTGAGGCAGGACGGCACGCAACCGTCCGTACGTCTTCAGCGCCTTGTCGGCGGTCCGGTGCAGCAGGGGGTTGGCCAGCACCGTGGCGCGGGCCTTGCGGGCGGGCACCCGGAGCATCCAGTGCACGCCGGCCGACGGGCTGAGCCGGGCGATGCGGCCCTCGGACACCATGAGCTCGCCGTTCTTGAGCTTCTCTTTGTACTCCTTGTGGCCACGGCCCATGTCGATCACCTGGATGCCGGAGCCGGCCGCCTTCTCGGCCATGGCCAGGTGCTGGATGAGGCCGGGGGAGTATTTGGCGAAGGAGGTGTCGTAGGCGGGGAACCAGCCGGCCAGGGTCGTGCGGGTGCGGATGCCGAAGTGCCCGGCCAGCGGCGTGCCGTCGACGTAGACCATGTCCAGGACGCCGGCGAAGCTCTCGGTCCGGGTGTCCAGCAGGCGCTCGACCAGCTCGACGATCCACTGGTGCGCGAACCGGTCGGTGCGGCCGGTGCGCCGGTACTGGTCGGTCTTCCAGGACAGCAGGGTGCGCAGCGGCGCCAGGTCGGCGGTCGCGTAGTCGTGCCGGACCTCGCCCAGGTCGCGCCGGAGCTTGCGCGTCTTGGCCAGCGTGCTCTTGTAGGTCTTGCCGGAGTGCTCGCGCAGGAACTCGGTGTAGGGGGCGTAGCCGTCCCGCAGGTTGATGATCGGCGACGGGTAGGCGTCCGCTTTGGCGCGCTCCATCGGCTGACCCGCGACCAGGTGGTCGTACTCGTAGACGGACAGTCCGCACAGCTTGAGCAGCCGGTGCGGATGGATGTCGGCGTCCTTGAGATGGATCATGCCCTGCGCGTCGGTCAGACCCGCGGCCACCGGTCTGCCGATGCCCAGCGGATGGCGCTCGAAGGGGAAGAACCCCACGATGTCGGGCCCGTCATAGACGACCGCGACCCACACCATGTCGCGCAGCTCGCCGACCGTGATCGTGAATTCGGGAGACAGGAACGGGTTGTCGAACGCTGGGTCGGCTTCCTGAAGCGCGCGCCAGCGACCTACTTCGGATGCTCCCAGCTCGCTGGGGCGAACGAGCGTGACGTGCATGGGCTCCTACTGTCGACATGCCTTACTCGGATCAGCATGCGGGCAGACATGTTCGGCCAGCTTAGAGGATATGTACCGGTGGTCGGCCCTTCATGATTCGGAACGTTATGCAACTCTCAGGTGGTATTCAGGACCGAATAACGTTCTAATGGTGACTCATGACCGTTCCAGGCATTGATCGGACCCGGCTCTTCGCATGGCTGGGCCGGCACGTGCCCGACGCCGGTGCCCCGCTGTCCGTCTCGCTCCTCGCGGGCGGGAGGTCGAACCTGACCTATCTGATCGAGACGGCCGGGCGGCGCGTGGTGCTGCGCCGCCCGCCGCTCGGGCACGTCCTGCCGACCGCGCACGACATGCGGCGCGAGTGGCGGGTCATCTCGGCGCTCGCGCCCACCCCGGTGCCCGTACCGGAGCCGGTCGCGTTCTGCGCCGACGAGGACGTCATCGGGGCGCCGTTCTACCTCATGGGGTACGTCGAGGGCGAGGCCGTAAGCAGCAGGCGGCAACTCGGCGAGCCCGCCCCCGCGCCCGCGCGGACCCGGCGGCTGTCGGAGCGGCTGGCCGAGATCCTGGCCGCCATCCACGCCGTCGACTACCGCGAGGCGGGCCTGGCCGACTTCGGCCGGCCGGAAGGCTACCTGCCCCGCCAGCTCGAGCGGTGGAACCAGCAGTGGGAACGGTCGAAGGCCGACGACCTGCCCGAGTACGACAGGCTCCGCACCCGGCTGCGCGAGCGCCTGCCGTCCCGCTCGGCCGGCACGCTGGTGCACGGCGACTACCGCCTCGACAACACGCTGGTACGGCTCGGCCCGGCGGAGCCGGAGATCCTGGCCGTGGTGGACTGGGAGATGTCCACCCTCGGCGACCCGCTGGCCGACCTCGGGCTCACCCTGACCTACTGGCAGGACCACGGCGACGAGGAGCGGGCCCGGATCCCGCTGGCCGGGGACGTGACGGTCGCGCCCGGCTTCCTGAACGCCGCCGAGTTCGCCGCCCACTACGCCAAGGTGTCCGGCCGTGACATTTCCGACCTCGGCTTCTACACGGCCTTCGGAAATTTCAAACTCGCGGTCATCGTGCAGGGTATCCACGCCCGCTTCCGGCAGGGTAAGACCGTGGGTGAGGGCTTCGAGCAGATCGGGGCCGCCGTGCCCATCCTGATCGCCCGCGCCCACCGCATGCTCGACGAGTCGTGAGCGCCCCGGGCACCGCCTGCCTCACCCAGTCCCACCCCTGAGGAGCGCCATGAGCACTGTTGCACTGATCACCGGAGCGGCGAGCGGCATCGGGGCCGCCGTGGCCAGGCGCCTGTCGACGGGTGGCGCCACCTGCGTCCTGGTCGACCTCGACGGCGAGGGCGCCGAACGGCTGGCCAAGGAGGTCGGCGGCGCCTGGCTGGCCGCCGACGTCAGCACCGAGGAAGCCTCGCTGCGCGCCGTCGAACTGGCCCAGGAGAGGTACGGCAGGCTGGACCTGGTCCACCTCAACGCCGGCGTCACCAGCGGCGTGGACCTGGCGGCCTTCGACGTCGACGCCTACCGCAAGGCGGTCGGGGTGAACGTGGACGGCGTGGTCTTCGGCGTCGCCGCTAGCCTGCCGCTGCTCAAGCGCTCGGGCGGCGGCGCGATCGTCGTCACGGCGTCGCTCGCCGGGCTCGTCGGCTACGACGGCGACCCGATCTACACCATGACCAAGCACGCCGTCGTCGGCCTCGTCCGGGGGCTGGCCGCGCCGCTGGCGAAGGAGCGCATCAGGATCGACGCCGTCTGCCCCGGCTTCACCGACACCCCGCTGGTGGCCGAGGCCAGGGAGTTGTTCGCGAGCGCCGGATTCCCACTGCTGGACGCCGACGACGTGGCCGCCGCCGTGGAGTCCGCCTTTTACTCGGAGGAAACGGGCACCCTGCTCATCGTGCAGCCGGGAAGGCAGCCGGTGCCGTACCGTTACGCAGGTGTTCCGGGCCCTGCGACGGGTCAGCGTCCGCCCTCCTCCTGACACGTCGCAAGTGGCGCGCAAGTGGTGCCGATACGGTTATATAGGCCGGGCGACCTCGCCCGGCCTTTGAACGTCGTGTGAGGGGTGGGATCCGTGATTCCGACGGACGGTCGACATGCCCGCAGGCGGTCGCCCTGGCCGATCGCCGTAGGGGCCGGTGTCCTCGCCGTTCTGCTCGTGGCGGGCATCATGATCTACGCGGGCATGAGAACGGCGTCCAAGCCGGACTTCAAGGGCGGCGAGGCGGCCAAGCCCATCCCCAGCGAGCCCGCCCCCAGCCTGGAGCCGCCGCCCGCCGTCGACGACTGGCCGCGCTGGGGCGTCACGCACACCCAGTACAGCGCGGACAACGCCGCCGAGCCGGTACGGGAGCGGGCCCAGGGGATCCTCGGCCAGGTGCCGATGCTGCAGAACCAGCACATCATGGGCTGGGGCTCCGGCAACCCCGAGCCCAGTCCCGGCCAGTACAACTTCCGTGACCTCAACCGGCGGCTGGAGTTCATGGCGTCGTCGCGGGCGCTGCCGATCATCACGCTGTGCTGCGCTCCCGACTGGATGAAGGGCGGCAAGGCGGGCTACACCGACTGGAGCAAGAACCACACGGTCGCCCCCGACCCCAAATTCTTCGACGACTACGCCAAACTCGCCGTCAGGGTCGCCAAGCAGTACCCGACGGTCAAGCACTACATGGTGTGGAACGAGTTCAAGGGCTTCTGGAACCCGACGACCAACCGCTGGGACGCCGAAGGCTACACACAGCTCTACAACAAGGTGTACGACGCGCTGAAGAAGGTAGACCCGGAGATCCAGGTCGGCGGCCCGTACGTACCCATCGACAGCTACCAGAACGGCGCGCCCTCCGAGCTGTCCGGCACCTACGGCACGATCGACCAGCGCAGCCTCGACGCGATCGAATACTGGATCGAGCACAAGAAGGGCGCCGACTTCATCGTGGTCGACGGCGCGACCCTGACGGGCGACAAGGGCAACATCCCGGACGACTTCGCCGCCACGGGCAAGTTCAGCGCCATCACCGCCTGGCTCAAGGAGAAGAGCGGCGGCATGCCCGTCTGGTGGGCCGAGTGGTACGTCGAGCCGGAGGCCTCGGACTGGACCGAGGACAAGCGCCTCGCCGTGCAGGCCGTCACGCTCATGGAGTTCGCCAGGACCGAGGTCACCACGGCCCTCTACTGGAGCCCGCAGACCAAGAACCCGGGCCCCTGCCGCGGCTGCCTGTGGGACGGCGGGAACGGCGCCGAGCTGCCGATGGCGGGGCTGCTGAGCGGCTTCACCAAGTGGTTCCCCGCCAGCGTGGAGCTCGAGCAGGCCGAGGTGTCCGACAAGCGGGTCAAGGTGCTGGCCCAGGCCCGTCAGGTGGTCATGGTCAACACCGCCGCCACCGCCGTGACCGCCACGGTCGACGGCAAGCAGGTGACGCTCAAGCCGTACGAGGTCCGGTGGAGCGGCCGGGGCACGACCTGATCGACCTTGTCGACGGTGAAGGCCCCCTTGCCGAAGGGGACCTTCACCGTGGGATCAGGGGCCCAGGGCGATGTAGATGAACCGTTCGACGATCACTCCGAGGGCCACCGCGAAGGCCGGAATGCCGATGAACAGCAGCCACTTCCTGGCTCGCGGCGCTCGTTTGACCCCGTTGAGCCGGATGACCTCGTAGCCGAACAGGGCCGCCCACATCACGATCAGCGCCGCGACGCCGACCGGCGTCCAGGGTGAGCTCGGGTCGCCGGCCGTCTGGTAGGGCTGCGGATCCGGCGTCTCCGTGCCTCTGACGAACGACTTCCACGTGTAGAGCGCGGCGTCCTTGTTGGCGTAGACCTTCTTCAGCTGCGGCGTGGCGTCCAGCGTCGCCCGGAACTTCTCGCCCCAGCCGTCCGGGAAGTTCTCGTTCAGCTGCAGGAAGTTGATCTGACCGCGGTTGACGACCAGGTAGGTGTTGCGCGGGCTGTCCGGCCCCGGCGCCATCCGTTTCACCACGTCGGCGACGTTCGTCGGATCCTTGTGCACGAGCACCTGCCCGGCGAAGTTGACCAGCTCGATGTCCCGTTCACCCCACGGCAGCGTCGGCGTGACCTCCGGCCCCAGCTGCGAGGTCATATAGACCACGCGGGCGCTCGGCTTGTCGTGCTCGTACACGTAGTGCATGGCGGCGACCTCGCCCGCGGTCACCCGCTCGAACTGCTCGTTGCCGTAGCGGGCGACCAGAAAGGCCATCGAGAACGCCACCGCGAAGCAGGCGGCCAGCACGAGCGACACCTTCTTGGTCAGCTCCGGGTTGAAGCGCGCGTTCCGCTTGCGCAGCGGGACGGTCTCCTCGCGCACGTCGGCGCTGTCCGCCGGCAGGTTCGGGAAGAACGCGAACGCCGCCAGCAGGCAGGCGCCGGGCAGCGCGAACATGTAGATCCGCAGCCCGATCTCGCCGCCGTAGCTCTGCAGCCCCAGCGCCGTCACCGGCACGCACAGCAGGATCAGCGCGGCCCGGTCGAACACGCCGCGCCGCATCCGCCGGAACAGGCCCACCGCCGCCAGCGCGAGGATCACCATGAGGATGCCGAGCCGCGCCTGCAGCACCAGCGCGTGCAGCGGGTCCGTCCCCTCGATACGGTCGCCGGTGTTGGTCTGCAGGTTCGTCAGAATCCTGCCCAGACCGCCGAAGATGGCCTCGATCTGACCCGCCCAGAAACCCACGGCCTGGTAGCTGATCCAGGTCAGCACCACCATGCCGAGGGAGAACGGCAGCGCCCACGTCAGCGAGGTCCGCTTGAGGATCAGGAACGCGGTCATCACCCCGAGCATCATGAACGGGGTGATCTGGTGCGAGGCCGTCGCGGCGACGAACAGGGCGATCATCAGCATGAGCATGAGCAGCTTGTCGGCCCGGTACATGCCGGTGTTGGCCAGCTCGCCCGGCGTCATCGCGTCCAGCCGGCCCAGCAGCCTGCGCAGCCCCTTCGGCGCGAGGGGCTTCTTACGGGGCTCCACCCGCCCGAACCATCGCAACAGGATCGCCAGGAACGCCAGATAGAGCGCGAAGGTGAAACCCTGGGACGAGAAGTAGTCCTGGCCGATCCACTGCACCAGCACGAACAGCAGCGCCGCGAACCAGCGCGCCCGCGTGGTGGCCACCACCTGGCGCAGGATCAGCACGAACGGCAGCAGATAGAGCAGGTTGGACAGCAGCGGCGTCCAGTTGAGTATCGGCGTCAGGTCGGTGATCCCCGCCGCCTTCGTCACGAACGCGAACAGCGCGAAGAAGCCGGGCCAGCCCATCCGGGCGTCGATGTTGATCGCCGACTCGCCGGTCCTGCCGATGAACTCCACGAAACCGGCATGGATGTACGCGGTCGGGAACCTGGGCTCCTCGGCCACCAGCGCCCCGGCGCCGTGCAACGCGAAGGTGATCGCGGCGATCTGGAACAGCAGCAGGAACTTGCGGTCCGTGCTCTGCGCGACCGTGACGAAGAACGACACCAGCATGATCAGGATCGCGGCGAACGCGCTCGCGGGCAGCGCCGCGATCAGGCCCAGGCCGTTGATGTCCGCCGGGTTCACCCCGCGCAGCGGCCCCGGGCTGACCTTCAGCGCCAGGACGTACATGACGAGACCTTCGAGCACCAGCACCAGGGGCAGCCACTGGGGCGCGCTGGCGATCAGCGCCGAGATCCGCCCCCGGATGCCCGCCGCCGGCGCCTGCCCGGCCCGCTCGCGCACCTGACCCCGCTCGCCGCCCGCCACACCGGCGCCAGCGGCTTCCCCGTCCGACTCGGCGGGCTTCACCGTCGGCCCCGTCGGCCCCGTCGGCCCCGCCGGTATCGTCCCGGGGGTCGCCGGGGCCGCGCCGGGCTTCAGAGCCTTCTCGGTGCTCGGCGGGGCCGTGTCGGCCTTCAGGGCTGTCTCGATGCTCGGCGGAGTCGTGTCGGGCGTCAGGGCTTTCTCGGTGCTCAACGGGGCTGAGCGCGCCTCCGGCGAGGCTGGTCGCGCGTCACGCTGGGCTGGCCGCGCGTCCGATGGGGCGGGGCGCGCGTCCGGCGAGGCCGGGGGAGCGTGTGGCCTGCCGCCGGCCTTGGGGGACGGCGTGCTTGAGGGCTTCGGCGGCGCGTCGGTGGCGTGGGTGTCCGACACCGGAGCCTCCCGGGTGGACTCGCCACTGGCCGCCACCGGGGTGGGCTGGGTGGCGGTCACCTCCTCGGCCGCGCCACCGGGAGCGGTCGGCTTCGGGGCCGGCTTCCGGGCGGGCTTGCCGCCGCCGCTCAGGCGGGGAAGGGCGGGCCGCGTCTCCTTGCCCTGCTCCTCAGCTGAGGCCGTCTCCTCGGCCCGCTTGCCGGCGGAGGCCGTCTCCTCGGCCCGCTTGCCGGCAGCGGCCGACTTCTTGGCCGGCTTGCCAGCGGGGCCCGGCTCCTTGGCCTGCTCCTCAGCGGAGGCCGGGTCCTTGGCCTGCTCGTCGGTGAGGGCCTGTTCGTCGAGGGTCGGCGGGCCGCCGATGCGGACGGCGGCGGACACGGGGATACGGAAGGTCATGGTGGCGCTGGCGTCCTCGTCGTCGCCCGCCGAGCCGTCCTCGGGCTCGGGCGGGTCGGGGGGCGGGGACGCCTTCGGGTCCGCGGAGCCCGACGGTGGGGTCTCCTTGACGGATTCGAGATCCAGCCGGGGAATGATCCCCGTCGCCTCCGGATCGAAAGGCACCTCTGACTCCTCTCCCGCGTCCCCCCGTACGCCGGAAGAGCCGGTTCCCGCTGTCATGCCATCGCCGTCCCGTTGCCTCACGTTGACCATCATGCGGCCCCGGGCGACCCCTGAGCGACTTCCACTTGCGCAGTTTCACCGTATTTGAGAATTTTACGTAGTTTTCCGAAGATCAAAAGTGCGACCACGGTCTGGCTGATCAGCATTCCGTATCCCACCCCGTTCACGTTCGTGAACGGGAAAAGCACCAGGATAGAGGCCAGCACCAGCGTCGCCAGCCCGATCTGGACCAGGGCGAGCGTATGCGCCCGGCTCTGCGCCCGCAGCACGCTGAGATAGACCTCGATCAGCACCCGCGGCAGCACGGCGAGTGCCATCAGCCGCAGCAGCATGGTCCCCTCGTCGGCGAACTTCGAGCCGAAGACCTGCAGGATGAACGGCGCGCCGACGATCACCACCACGACGATCGGCACGATGATCAGCAGTGCCCGCCGCAGCGCGTGCCGGCAGTTGGCGGCGAGCTGGGACCGGTCGAAGGAGCCCTCGACGGTCAGCGACACGGCCATGTTGATCGCCAGCACCTCGATCATGCAGCCCAGCGTGTGGGCCATCGAGAAGCGGCCGAAAGTGGCCTCTCCCACCTGCGTGGCGATGACCACGGGCACCAGGTAGACGATCGCGAGCACCGACAGGGCGCCGGGAAAGTCGCCCGCCAGGAACCTCCCGACCTCCCGCAGCCCAGGAGGGTGCTGCCCGAGGTCGGTGGTCCGCCGGACGTGCCGGGGCACCACGACGCCGAAGATCAGCCAGTTGATCGGGATCAGCGCGATGGCCGTGGGAACGATCCAAGAGACGAAAATCCCGCCGTTGGGCAGCGCGCCGGCCAGGGCCACCAGCAGGCCCATCTTGAGCAGACCGAACACCACGCTGTTGAGCGGCACCCAGGTCGCCTGGCGCAGCCCGGTCAGCGCCACGTCCTGCAGCGTGAAGACGGCCCAGACCACCACCGCGGCGACGAAGAACAGGCCGGGCCCGAACCCCGCCAGCACGGAGTAGGTCTCGCCCCACAGCGGCAGGGTCAGCAGGAAGCCGACGGCCGCGACGGCGCCGGTGCCGGCGGCTATGCCGTACCCGCGCAGGATGAGCTCCGGTGTGCGGCGGCCCGCCACCGGCAGGAAGCGCGCCAGCGCGCCCACGAGCCCCAGCGCGGTCAGCGACGCGAACAGCCGCATGACGACGATCACCGCCTGCCCGCGGCCGAACTCCTCCTCGGAGAAGTAGTGGGCGGCGAGCAGCCAGTAGCCCATGCCGAGAACGGCGGTGATGCCGGTGTTGGCCATCAACGCGTAGCCGTTCCTGAACAGCGGATTGCGGAGGTCGCGGAGCAGTCTCTGCCAGAGGCTAGACATGTCCGCGGACCCGTTGCAGCCCGTACCGTGTTCGCCTGACGACGGCGTACCCCTTGGTCAGGATGCGCTCGCGCAGATAGATGAGGGGCACGCCGGTGCCTTCGACCGCGCGCCTGAACATGGTGGTGGTGGTGCTCGTGGAGATCGTCAGGCGGGGGATGGCGAGCATGTCGTGCTTGTCGGCGGCGATCGAGTTGGCCACCGCGCAGGCGGCGAAGTAACCGGCCTTGCGCACCTCCCGCCGGACGCGGGCGCTGCTGTAGCCGAACGGGTAGGCCATGGTGGCGACCGGGGTGCCGATCTTGTCCTCCAGCAGCGCCTTGTTGCGGCGCAGCTCCTGGCGCAGCTCCTCGCTGCGGAGCTGGTCGAGCTGCGGGTGACTGTGACTGTGGCCGCCGATCTCGATGCCGGTCTGGGCGGCCTCGCGGGCCTGGGTCCAGGACAGCATGTCGTCCAGCGGCTTGCCCGCCGCGTCCTTGCCCGCGTCGGAGACCCAGCCGCTGGTCAGGAAGACCGTGGCGGGGAACGCATAGCGTTCCAGCAGCGGCAGCGCCTGGCTGTGGAAGTCGGCGTAGCCGTCGTCGAAGGTCAGCACGATGGGCTTGGCGGGCAGGATCCTGCCGTTGTTCTTGTTGAACGAGGCGATCAGGTCGCCCAGGGTGAGCGGCGTGAAGCCGCTCTCCTTTAAGTAGGCGATCTGATCGGCCAGGTCGGACGGTCGTACGGAGTGCGGTTTGGTCTCCTCGTTGGGCTTGTCGGTGACCGAGTGGTACATCAGGATCGGCACCCGGGTCATGACCGCACCACTTTCAGTCGTACCGAGCCCACCAGATAACCCCAGGCCGTCCAGCCCAGTCCCACCACGATCGCGCCGGCCCTGCCGAGCCCGCCCAGGTCACCTCTGACCGCCTCGCCGACCCCGCGCAGCGCGCCGAGCGGCAGCGTCTTGAGCGCGTGCGCCCGCTCGCTGGACAGCCCGTCCTGGGTGCCGACCTCCTGCGTGACCAGGGCCTTCGACAGGCCCTCCGCGTAGCAGCGGGAGCGGAAGTAGCCGAACGTCTCCCGCTGCCTGGACACCTTGTGCCCGATGAGCGCCTGCGGCTCGAACAGCATGACCGAGCCGGGCTTGCGCTGGCTCAGCCTGATGCAGAACTCCGTCTCCTCGCAGCCCAGCGGCCTGCTCTTGCGGCCCTGCACGCTGCGGCCGATGCCGCTGTGGAATCCGCCCACCTCGGACACCACCTCGCGCAGGAAGGCCGCGTTGCCGCCCATGACGTTGCGGATCGGCGCCCGCACCTCGGGCATGCCCCGGTAACTGCAGCCGACCGTCCAGTCGAACTCGTACGGGAACCAGCCCGGCCTGCGCTGCGACGCCCAGATCGGCTCGGTGCGACCGCCCACGCCGACGACACCGGGATCCTGGAAGCCCTCCTCCAAAGCCTCCAGCCACCCGGTGTCGGCGACCGCGTCGTCGTCGAGGAACGCGACGATGTCACCGGTGGCCGTGGCCACGCCGGTGTTCTTGCCGCCGGACAGCCCCTGCTCGTGCGTGTTCTCCACGACGATCACGTCGGGATACTCGCGCTTGAGCTTCAGGTGCAGGTCCGGGTTGTGGTCGACGACCAGGATCAGCTCGTACGGCCGGCGCGTTTGCCGCTCGACCGACTCGACGGCTTGCCTGATGTCCTCCCACCGGTCCTCGGTGTAGACGCAGATGACAACAGACGTGTTCACAACGATTCCTTAGGGCGACTCGGTACGAAACCTACGCGACACCCCGGTCAGTGGCCGGTGCGGCGGCGGGCTCGGGCTGCGGAGGAGCGGGCTGGCGACGATACTCGCGCAGGATGGTCTTGAGCACCCGCAGGCCGTCACGGACCACGTGCAGGTTGCTCTCGCCGTGGATGCGGTTGCGCTCGTGGCTGGGCACCTCGTGCACCTTCAGCCCGGCCTTGGCGGCCCGGATGTTCAGCAGGGTCTCCACCTCGAAGCCGTCGCAGTCGACGTTGAGCACCTCCAGGTGACGGGCCCAGAAAGCGTTGTAGCCGTAGCAAAGGTCGGTGTACTGGGTGCGGTACATCGTGTTGACGATGCCGGTGAGGACCCGGTTGCCGAAGCGGCGGTTGAACGTCAGGTCGTCGCTGCCGCCCCCCGCGGCATAACGCGAGCCCTTGACGAAGTCCGCGCCGGTCACCAGCGCGCCGACGAACGAGATGATCTCGTGCCCGTCGGTCGAGCCGTCGGCGTCGATCATCACGATGATGTCGCCGGTGCACGCGGCGAACCCGGCGGCCAGGGCGTCGCCCTTGCCCTTGCCCGTCTGGGTGACGACCTTCACATTGGGCCGGAGGCGGCGGGCCACGGCCACCGTGTCGTCGACGGAGTTGCCGTCCACGAGCACGATCTCGTCGATCCACTGCGGCAGCGTGGCGAACACGTGAGGCAGGTTCTCCGCCTCGTTCATCGCGGGCACCACGACGCTCACCGTCGGAGAGATGGCCAGGTGAGGTGTGACCGGGGTGAACCGCTCGATAGGCGGCATGGAGCGCAGAGGCTTGAGCTGCGTCTTGCCGTTGATTTTGGTGATCTCGGGACTCATGGCGAGGTTGATCCTTCCGAGACCAGCCGACGCACCGCGTGGTCAGCCTCTCCCAGGTGCTGTGGGAATGGCTGATGAGGCGAGCGGTGCATCGGTGGTCCTGAGGTGAGGGCAGTGCTGGTGCTGTGCTGCTTCGGTGCTGTGCTGTGCTGTGCTGTCTTGCTGGTCTCGGGGGTGGGGATGGGCTCAGCCCGCCCCCGTCGGATCCTTCGCGACTGCGTCGGTGTCCTGCTGCATGGAACGGCGTACTCGACCGAAACCCTTCAGTACGCGATCGGCCGCCCTATAGAGAGACGGTCGATCCATGACAATTGTTCGAGCTTTATTAAAAGGAGTCCGGCCCATCCAGTGAACGGCCGCCGCGGGAGACGGTCGGGAGACGCGTCCCTCGGCGACGTAGAGGACTCCGCTCTTGAGCCAGTCCTTGTACTCCTTGCCGCCCTTGCCCATGTCGACCATGAGTAACCCGCTCGCGGCGGCGGCCTCGGCCATCTGCATGTGGTGCACGATGCCGGGGGAGTATTTGGCGAACTCGGTGTCGTAGGCGGGGAACCAGCCCACGAGAGTGGTGGCGGTGCTCAGTCCGAAATGGCCCGCGACCGGCACGTCACCCGAGTAGAGCATGGTGAGCACACCGGAGAAGTCGGGTGACCGCTCGGCGTGCATGAGGTCGATGAGCTCGACGATCCACGGCTGCGCGAACCTGTCGACCCGGCCGGTCCGCTGGTATTGGTCGGATTTCCAGTTGAGCAGCGTGCGCAGCACCTCGGGGTCCGGCGAGGACCACTCGAAGCGGAGCTCCCCGTGCTCCCTGCCGAGCTTGCGCTCCTTGTAGCGCACGGTCTTGAGGTTCTTCGGGGAATTGGTCTTGACCTGCTCGAGCCAGGTGTCGAAGCCGAGGGTGAAATCCATCACGGGCGCGGGGCGGACGTCGCTCTCGAAAGGCGCGAACGTCGGCTGGCCGGCGACCAGGTGATCGAAGTCGAAGACGGTGAGTTTGCAGGCCCGCAGGAGCGCCCGCGCGTCGATCTTCAGGTCCGGGACCGCGATCAGCCCGTGGCACGTGGTGAGGAAGCCGCCGAGGGGCTTGCCGATGCCGAAACTGTGCCGCTCGTACGGAAGGAAGCCGACGATGCGGTTGCCGTCCTCGATGACGGCCACCCGCACATAGTCGCGCAACCGGTCCATGGCGACCGCGAACTCCACCGACAAGAACGGATTGTCCAGACTGGCATCCGCCTTCTGGAGCTCCCGCCATCGGGCTCGCTCAACAGCGCCTAGCTCTCCTGGGCGGATGACGTTGATCTTCACCTTGCCCTGGCCCCCTGTTCGGTCTGCATGTTCTTCCCCCGATACAGCACCCGAAGCACGTACATGAACCCGCCGAGCACGGCGACCGTGGCCACCCCGGCCCGCGGCGACCACGCGTTGGCAAGCAGCATTCCCTGGGCGAGGAGCACGTTGATGACGAGGCTCGCCGCCGCTCCCACCGATAGTGCTGCAAGCGGATCACGATCCCGCAACAGTCCCACGACCGCCGATCCGGGCACCACGAGCAGGAACAGGGAGATCAGCAGCGGCCGCAGTGGCGTGTCGATGTCGAACAGCGCGATCACCGCTCCCGCGATGCAGGCGAGCGCGAGCAGCCACGTGAGCGCTCTGCGGTGCTTGAGCATCTACTGTCTCTCTCCCGGTCCGGCTGGATGTCACGACGATCGATCATATTCATGGGATCAATCTTCGCGCGTGTACGTCAACGCCGACGCTTGGCGACGTCCTCGGGTTTACCGGTGAGCGGGTTTTTTCATGTGGTGTTCAACACATGGAAAAACGGCTCCGGTCCCCCGATGTGCTTCCCAAGCACCCCAGGATGCCCTACTTGTCGCATACGTAGCGACCTGGGGCCCGATACATACCCCGATGTCGCGTAAATCAGTATCTATAAGCGCTTTGCTGTCCGTTGCCGATCATTGATCGGTGGTCGCGTGCGACGACTGGGCGTCGGCGCTGTCCCGGGCGGTGTTCTGGGCGGTCTCCTGAGCCCTGTCCTGGGCGGTGTCCAGGGTGCCCGTGGGCGCGGTGGCCTCCGAGCGGGCGCTGGGCGTCCCGGTCGGATCCAGGTCCGGGTCCGGCTCGTCGGACGGCGGGGTCTGCGGCTGCGGATCGTCGCCGCGCCACGACAGCGAGCAGGTCGCGTCGCCCCCGTTGGAGTCGAACGAGACCGTGCCGCTGCCGGCGGTGCCGGGGTCGTCCACGGTGACCGAGATCACCACCGACCGGCCCGCCTTGACCGAGCCGGTCGCTGGGGACACGGCCAGGCCGCTCGACGCGGCCGCGCTCCAGGTGACGGTGGCGTTGCGGGCTCTCAGGCCCACCTTGGCGATGTCCTCGATCGCGGACGGGCACCGGACGGCGAGCCGGGCGGCCGGCACGGCTCGCCGGCGGGTCGGCGTGGGCCCGGCCGGCGGCCTGGTGGTCGCGGCGGTGACGGCGACCCTCTTGCTCGGCGTCGCGGTGGGCACGTCGTCCGCGGGGGTGACCGGAGGCTCGGTCTCCGCGAGCGGCTCGGTGCTCGGCGTGCCCTCGGGGCTCTGGAGGGCGTGGTCCTCGTCCCCGGTCGGACCGGGGCTCGGCGGCACGTGCAGCGCGCTCCTGGCGCCTTCCTGGGCGTTCAGCACGATCACCACGCTCGTCCCGGCGAGCACGCACGCGCCGGCCAGCACCACCGGAGCGAGCCGGCGCCGGCCCCGGCGCCGCGGGCGCTCCTCCCGCGCGACGGGGAAACCGGCGCGGTCGAAGTCGTCGCCCCGGTCGGTGATCATCGTGCGGGTCTGGTCGAGTCCGGGGTCCACGCAGGTCTCGACCACCCTGCCGCGCAGCGAGAGCGGCGGCAGCGGCACGGGCACCAGGGTGAGCAGCCGGCCCGCCGACACCTGCCGGTGGCGCCGCTCGGTGCACACCTCGCAGCGCCTGATGTGGCCGGACAGCCGCCGGCGCAGCATCGGGCTCAGCGGCCCCTCCAAGGAGTCCACCATCGCCGACAGGTCCGGGCAGTGCGCCCGCCCCGTCCGCGCCAGCACCACGGCGGCGGCGGCGAGCTCCAGGTGGTCGCGGGCCCGGCCCGACCGGCCGGCGACCTGCCGCGAGGTGAGCCCCAGCACCGAGCCCACCTCCGCCGCCGTCAGCCCGTGGCGCAGGGACAGCTCCAGCACCTCACGCGCGTTCCTGCCCAGCTCGCCCAGCGTCTCGCGGACCAGCTCCGCGAGCTCCGGATCCGCCGGGTCCTCCAGCATCGGCGGGGGCGTCCGGTCCTGGCCGCGGTGTCCCAGCCGCGCCATCGCCTGGGACCTGGTCAGCGCGTACAGCCAGGCGCGCAGCCTGCCCGCGTCCTTCAGCCGGTGGACGCACCCCTGAGCGGTGACCAGGGCGTCGTGCACGCAGTCGGCCGCGCCGTCCCGGTCACCGAGCAGCGAGGAGGCGTAGTCGAACAGCCGCTCGGCGTACGCGCCGTACAGCCTGTCGGGGGCACCCGTGTCGGCGCGGCGCAGCGCCTTGACGAGCTCCTGTTCGTCGGCGCGCGTGACGGTCGGCCATCCAGGCACGAATTTCCTCCCCGCAGGTCGCAGGACTTCGGCGTCCCCACGGGGTTAAGGACGCCGCCTGCGGCAGGCGGGTTGACATGCGCGCTTAGATCATGCCGAACAGGCATTGACCAGGGAAAACTGGGTCAGATGTGACTGATGGCGTCAGCCGTCGCAGTTGGGGGAGCAGAGGCGCCGCTCCATGCCCTGCAGGAAGAAGTCGCGCACCTCCAGCGGGTCCTTGGCGATGTAGGCCTCGCCGCCGGTGGCCTGGGCCACCGCGTCCATCTGCCGCTTGCCCGACTGGGCCTCCGGCCCGAACGCGATGAGCAGGATGCTCACCGGCCGCTGGGGGTCGTAGGCCTTCTTGAGGTACGTCAGGATCTGCGCGTTGGTGACCCCGCCGTCGGGGTCGTCGTTGCCGGCGCCGTCGGTCAGGATCAGCAGGGTGTTGATCTTGTCGGGCTGGTAGGTCGAGGTCATCTCCGTGTAGGCGGCCTTGAGCGTGTCGTTCAGGCCGGTGTCGCCCGTGGCCTTGGCCTGCACGGTGGCCATCTGGCGGGCCAGCGCGTCCTTGCGCAGCACGCCGTTGATGCTCTCGGTGAGCGGGCCGACGGAGACGACCTCCTGCCAGTCCTTGTTCCGCCCGTCGAGGTGGGTGGAGAACTTCCAGACGCCGATCTCGGAGTCGGCGGGGAAGAGGCTCAGGCCCTCGGTCGCGATCTTGCTGATGGCCTGCATGCGGGTCAGGTTCGTGCCGGGGACGGGCAGCGCCATCGTGCCCGAGACGTCCAGCAGGGTGAGCAGCCGGGTGCCAAGGTTCAGCCGGGTCCAGGTCTGGGTCATGGTGGCCACGGTCTTGACGTCGGGGGCGGGCAGCGCCTTCGGAGGGCTGGGGGTGAAGCCCTTGGCCGTCGTCAGGACCTCGCCCGCATCGCCGTCGGGGCCGCGGAAGCCCTGGCCGCGCAGCACCCGCTGCGCGGACTCCGTGGTGAGCTCCTTGCTGAAGGCGGCGGCGGCCTTCAGCACCTCGGGATCCTTGGTGACGACCGTGACGGGGTAGTCGAGGCTCAGCGTGCCCTCGCCGGGATAGAGCGCCACGACCGGCGTTTCCGGCTTTTTCGCGTTATGAGCGTGAATCGCCTGCTCGGACGTGACGCCGAGCGGGATCTTGCTGCCGCCCTTCACCGTGAGGCTGGCCAGCAGCGCGGTCGGGTCGGAGACGAGCTGCCCCGAGAGCTCCTTGAGCGCGCCCACCAGGGCCTTGTCCTGCTTCGCCGCCTTGGCGGTGCCCGCCGCGGCCAGCAGCGCGGCGAGTCCCGCCGAGTTCTTCTGCGGGTCGAGGGCCAGCACCCGGACCTTCTTGCCGGGGCCGTCCACGTTCGCCACGTTGGCCGCCGCCACCATGCTCGACCAGCTCGGCTTGAGGCTGCCTTCGAGCTTGGCCGCCGCGGACTTGGCCGCCGCCAGCACCACGGGCGAGGTGGCGATCGAGCCGGCGGACTCGGGCAGCGAGACCGCGCCGGAGGGATGGTTGCGCGCCCGGTTCACCACGAGGCTGGAGTCGGCCACCCAGACGTCGGCCGCGAACTTGCCGGCGACCAGCGAGTTCTCCGTCCTCGCCGCGGTCTGCTTGGCCACCGCGACCTCGACGCACTTGCCGTCGATCGAGTGCAGGGCCTTGTTGTACGTATCCGCGATCTTGGTGAGCGACGGCTGGATGTCGGGCGTCGCCACGACCTGGAGCGGTAGTTTCCCGCCCGAGCAGTCATGCTCCCGATTGAAGATCACGAACGCGGCGACACCGAGCAGCATGGCGAGCGCCACGGCTCCCGCCAGCGGAACGAGCACCCGGCCGCGTCCCGCGCGCGGGCGCCGGCGAGGGGCTGGATCCTGGGCTTGGTAGCCGCCATCGAACTCGTCTGTGCGGTGTCGCCCCACAATGTCCTCTTGGTGTGATCTGGTGGCTTCGAGACCTTCCGGTGAACACAGCCGGAGATGCTCCGCGATACTGGGGGAACGATACTCGGAACGCTTGCTGTGGCAAAACAGCCCTTTTGGTGCAGTGATAACCCACTGTTACGGTCAATGGCAGCATCCGTGACCACGCCAGGCGCGCGTTCCCTCTCGGATCGAGACCACCGCGAGCGCCACCGCCATCACCGGATCCACCCACCACCATCCGATGGTGTTGAGCCACAGTCCGGCCAGCACCCCGGCCGCCATCGCGCCGCACATGAAGTTCTGAGTGGCCTCGCCGGCTGTCGCCCCGGAGGCCAGCCGCCTGGCCAGCCGCCGTTTGACGGTCCCCAGGATCGGCATGCTGACCAGGCTGAACGCGGTCACCACGATGCCGAGGACGGTCGGCGCCGCCCGGTGCCCGACGTCCAGGTCGTACCAGACATGGATGATCAGATAGGGGGCGAGCAGCCAGAAGCTCACCGCGATCGCCCGGCGCGCCCGGTGCTCGGCGTTCGGCGACAGCGTGCGCGTCCCGGTGAACCGCCACAGCACGATCAGGCTCCCCGCCGCCTCGACCAGGGCCGCCAGTCCCCACCCGATCAGGGCCACGGAGTGCGCGGACAGCCCCGCCGCCAGGCCGAGCGTGCTCTCCACGGCCAGCCAGGCCAGCGTGACCAGCGACAGCGACCGCGCCAGGCGGGCGGCCCTGAACCATTCGGCTGACGCGGCCGGATGCGCATGAACGCGCTGCTCAGGCACCTTGAACCTCCGCATTCCCGCCTTCCGGCCGTCGACAGCGATAAGTAATCTACCCATTACTAATCGTGACGCTTAGGGATCGACGGCAAAGAATGGGTAGGCTTAAATGATCACTACGGGGAGAAGCGGGGGCCGATGCCGTTCACGCCCAGCCACATCGCGGCGGTGCTGCCACTGATGTCGTCGCCGCGCCTGCGCCGGTTCGCGGATCCGTGGGCGCTGGCCATCGGCGCGATGGTCCCCGACCTGCCGATCTTCCTGCCGTTCCTGCCCGACTACAGCGACTGGCACTCCTGGCAGGGTGTGATCACCGTGGACCTGGCCGCCGTCCTCGTCCTGCTCGTCCTGTTCCACGGCCTCATCCGCGACCCGCTGCTGTCGCTGCTGCCGCCCGCGCTGGCCGGTCGCGCCGCGACCCTACGGCCCTCCCCTGGCCACCTCGCGCGCAGCCTGCCGGCCATCGTGGCGGGCGGCCTGATCGGCGCCGCCAGCCATGTCCTGTGGGACTCCTTCACGCACTCCACCGCCGCCGCCGAGTGGGGCCGCTGGCTCGGGGTCATGCTCTTCGGCGTGCTGCCCCTCTTCCGTCTCCTGCAGTACATCTCCTCGGCGGTGGGCCTGGCGCTCGTGGTCCGGTGGGCCTGGCGCGGGCTGAGCGCCATGCCGCCCAGCCCGGTGCCCGGCCGGTTCCGGACCTCCGCCCGGGTCCGCGGCACGGTCGTCGCCTGCGGCTCGGCCGGCGTCATCGCGGGCGCCCTCCTCTGGCCCCTGGTGGACGAGCCGAACCCGGCCTTCGGCCTGGCCAGCGTGATCACCAAGGTCGGCGCGGGCACGCTCATCGGCCTGTGCCTGGTGCTCGCCTGCTACGCGGCCGTCTGGCAGGTCAGGCGGCTCATGGCAGTATCGGAAGGTGCTTGAACATCTGACGGACGCCGCCGACCCCAGGCTCGCCGACTACACCCGGCTGCGGGACGTCGAGCTCCGCAAGAGCCTCGAAGCCGAGCGCGGCCTGTTCGTGGCCGAGGGCGAGAAGGTGATCAGGCGCGCCATCGCGGCGGGCTACCCCGTCCGCTCGGTCCTGACCACCCGCCGCTGGGTGGACTCCCTCGCCGACGTCCTCGGCACGGCGACCGTGTACGTGGTCAGCGACGAGACCATGGAGGGCGTCGCCGGTTTCCAGGTCCACCGGGGAGCCCTGGCCTCCATGGAACGCCTGCCCCTGCCCTCGACCGAGACCGTCCTCGACCCCGCCGCCCGCGTCGTGGTCCTGGAGGACATCGTGGACCACGCCAACGTCGGCGCGATCTTCAGGTGCGCCGCCGCGCTGGGCGTGGACGGCATCGTCCTGTCCCCGCGCTGCGCCGACCCGCTCTACCGGCGGGCGGTCAAGGTGTCCATGGGGGCGGTGTTCTCCATCCCGTACGCGCGCATGGACAACTGGTACACCGGCCTGGACGAGCTGCGCGGAGCCGGCTTCCAGACGCTGGCCCTCACCCCCGACCAGTCGGCCACCGCGCTGGACCGGGTGAAGATGGGCGGCCGGGTGGCGCTGCTGCTCGGGGCGGAGGGGGACGGGCTGTCGTCGCGGTGGCTGCACGAGGCCGACGAGCCGGTGTGCATTCCGATGAGCCCGTCGGCGATGGCCAACGGCGTCGACTCCCTGAACGTCGTGGCGGCGGCGGCCATCGCCTGCCACGGGCTGATGCGGTCGGCGGACCTGTCCCACCAGGAGAGCTGACTTCGCGGTGAGGCCTTTTCGGGTTCGTGATTATCTCCGGCGGATGGGGTAGGGCATGTCGTCCGCCCCTGGACCACACCCGTGTGCGCGTACAGGGACGGCCGGACCGGAAGGAGAGGACATGCACCCTGTGCAGAAGGCCACGTCACTGGGGATCAGCGTGCTCAGCGGCGCGCTGGCGACCGCGGTGTTCAGGAGACTGTGGATGCTGTCGTCCGGTGAGGACGACGCGCCGGACGCGGAGGATATGGATCGCGGCTGGACGGAGGTCCTCGTCGCCGCGGGGGTGCAGGGTGCGATCTTCGGCGTGGTCAGGGCCGCCGTGCACCGCGCCAGCGCGCGCACCTTCCGGCACCGGGCGATCGAGAGCCGCGCCGGCGGCTGACCGACCCCTCCGGATCCGACCGCCACGTCCGACCTTCAGGCCCGACCGCCACGTTCACCGGCGCGGCTGCGAGCACGTCGTCAGATCGGCACCCGCTTCCCGGTGCGGGCGGACTCCAAGGCGGCCGTCACCATGGCCAGGCTGCGGAGGTTGTCGTGGCACTCGCCCTGCGGCAGGCCGCCCGTGCGCAGGCCGGTGACGAACTCCGCCAGCCCCTCGGCCAGCCCGGTGTAGCGGCGGCGCTCCGGGTACGGGTCCGGCTCGGGCTCGGCGGGTTTGAGCGACTCGCTCGGCGCCGCGCCGACCGTGATGGCGTCCTCGCCGTCCCACAGCGCGGTGCCCCGCGTGCCGGCGGCCCGCCAGCTTCCCGTCCACGAGGTCGGCAGGCCGTGGGCGGACCAGCTCCCGGTGAACGTGTAGCGCAGCCCGCCGGTCATCTCGAAGATCGCCATCGCCGAGCAGGCGCCGGGATACCAGGTCCACGGCGGCCGGAAGGACTCGCAGTAAACCGAGACCGGGTCGGCGCCGGAGATGGCCCTGGCCGCGTCGAACAGGTGGATCGCCATGTCCTGCAGCAGCGGATGCTCCAGAGCGGACAAGAACTCCACGCCCTTGTACGGCATGAGGAACTCCGACGCCAGCATGCCCAGCGCGCCGAGGTCGGCCACGGTCCTGCGGTAGGCGGCCAAGGCGGCCATGTAGCGGCGGTTCTGGTTGACCATGAACAGCCGCCGGGCTCGGTCCGCGGCGGCGACCATGCTCGTGGCCTCGTCGAGCGTGACGGCCATCGGCTTCTCGCTGAGCACCGACACGCCGCGCTCCAGGGCGGTGACGGTGACCTCGTGGTGGGCCTCGGGGACGGTGCAGTTGACGATGAAGTCGGGCTCCTCGGCGTCCAGCAGAGCGGTCAGCGACGCGCCGACGGGTAAGTCCGCCCGCCCCAGCGCGCCGGCCGCCGAGCGGGCGCGCTCCGGCCGTACGTCCACCCAGCCCACGAGCCGGGTGCCGGGGTGGGCGAGCAGTTCGGGGGCCCACTGGCGGCCGATGAACCCGGCCCCGACGAGTACGCCGCGCAGCGGGCGGTCGGCGACGACCGTGTCGAAGGTCATGGATCTCCTACCACTGGATGGGGGTGTGCGCGTTGTCGAGCGGCTCGCCGACCCCGCCGGCCGGGGCGGCCCACAGCACCGCGTTGGCCAGCACGCGGCGTACGTCGGGATTGTGGTAGACGGGGTAGTTCTGGTCGCCGGGGCTGAAGTAGAAGACGCTGCCCTTGCCCCGGCGGTAGCAGCAGCCGCTGCGGAACACCTCGCCGCCGCTGAAGGAGCTGATGAAGACCAGCTCGTCGGGCTGCGGGATGCCGAACGGCTCGCCGTACGTCTCCTGCTCGCCGATGATCAGGGGGTGCGGGACGCCCGCGGCGATGGGATGGCCGGGGGCCACCGTCCAGACCAGCTCCCGCTCGCCCGCGTCCCGCCAGTTGAGGCTGCAGGTGGTGCCCATCAGGGCCCGGAAGATCTTCGAGTAGTGCCCCGAGTGCAGCACCAGCAGGCCCATGCCGCCGAGCACGTGCCGGCGTACCCGCGCCACCACCTCGTCGGCCACGTCCTCGTGGCTCATGTGCCCCCACCAGGTCAGCACATCGGTGTCGGCGAGCTCCTTGTCCGACAGGCCGTGCTCGGGGTCCGCCAGCTCGGCGGTGCGCACCCGGACGCGCTCGCCGAGCTGCTCGGCCAGCCCGGCCGCGATCGCGCCGTGGATGCCGTCCGGATAGCGCCGGCGCACCTCCGGCTCGCGCGGCTCGTGGTAGTTCTCGCTCCAGACAGTGACCTTGATCGGCATCGTGCTCCCTCCTGGACGGCTCTCCTCCCGTGGAGGCTTACCCAGTCACCGCGCCCACTCCATCGGCGCGGCCGGCGCGAACGACGAGACGAGGCCGACGGGCCTGCCCGTCTCGTAGGACGCGCGGATGGCGCAGAGGATCTCCACCACGTGCGCGGCCTGCGCCCCGGTGGCTCGGTGCGGCCGCTCCTCCCGGATCGCCGCCGCGAGGTCCCGTACGGGCCGGCCCCACTCCACCCCCGCGTACGGCTCCCGCACTGGCGGTACCGGCCGCAGCTCCTCGCGGAAGGCGGACATCTCCAGGACGGAGTCGAAGTTCTGCCAGCTGTGCAGCAGCAGCGACCCGTCGTCGCCGTGGAACTCCAGCCCGTGCTGGTGGGTGTTGTGGTTGTCGACGTAGAAGTCGCAGGTCAGCCGGAGCCGCACGCCGCCGTCGAACTCCACGTCGGCCACGACGTAGTCGGGGGTGGTGAGGGTGAACGGCGTGCCGTCGAGCCGTACCCGCTGCGGTCGCACGATCGAGGCGAACGCCTGCACGCGCCGGGCCGGGCCGAGCGCGGCCGTGGTCATCGTCAGCGGGTAGACGCCCACGTCGAACAGCGGCCCCACCTCGTAGAAGCCGACCGGATCCGGATGCCAGACCTCGATCCGCCCCCAGTTCACCTCCCCGTACACGAGCCTGACCTGACCGACGGCGTTCTCGCGCAGCAGCTTCAGCGCGGTCTGCTGGGCCTCGCCGAGGAAGGTCGCGGGCGCGCCGCCGAGCCGTAACCCGCGCTTGTCCGCCAGCTCGACCAGCTCCGCCGCCTCCTCGTGCGTCAGGGCGAGCGGCTTCTCGCTGTGGACGTGCTTGCCCGCCTCCAGGCAGCGGCGGATCACCTCGTAGTGGGCGCGGTGCACCGTCAGGTTCACCACGATCTCGACGCCAGGGTCGGCCAGCAGCTCCGCCAGGGAGCCGTAGACGCGCACCCCGTGCACGGCGGCGAGCGCTCGCGCCCGCCCGGCGTCCACATCCTGTACGCCGAGCAGGTCGATCTCGGGGAAGCCGGCGAGCTGGCGGGCGTAAGCCTGGGCGATGTTGCCGCAGCCGACGATGGCCACGCCGGTGGTCTCGGAAGTCACGATGGAGATCCCTTCTCGGCGGGTCAGGCGGCCAGCCACTCGCGCAGCAGTTCTCGTGACCTCAGGACCTCCGGGACCGGATCGCGGTCCTCCGGCTCGTGCTCGATGCTGATCGTGCCCGCGTAGCCGATCCGCCGCAGCACCTCCACGCATCGCCGCACCGGGACACAGCCTTCGCCGAGGGACACCGTGTCATGCCCGCCGGGGGCGGCCACGTCCTTGATGTGCACGTGCTTGAGCCGGTCGGCGACCGCCTCGATCGCGTCGGCGGCGTCGTAGCCGTGCGTGCCGAACCAGCCGGTGTCCAGCGCCGCGCCGATCCGGCCGCCGGCCGGGTCGCCCATGGCCTCCAGATACTCCTGCGGGGTGCGCTCGGGGTGGTTCTCCACGCCGAGGACCAGGTCGTACTCCTCCAGCGCGGCCACCACCCCGGCCCGGTCGGCGGCCAGCACGGGCGCGGTGCCGCCGATGACGGGCGCGCCGACGGCGCGGGCGATCCGGCACAGGCCGCGGAAGTAGTCCAGGTCAGCCCCGGCGGACCCGGCCAGGCTGGGCACGGTGAGCTTATGCTCGGCGAGCAGCCCGGCGGCGATCCGGAGATGCTCGTCGGTGGCCCATCGCGGGTTCAGATGGGCGGTCCAGATGTCCATCGAGTCGAAGCCGAGCTCCTCGACCTCCGAGACGATCTGCCCGAACCGTTCGGCGTACCCGTCGAGCGGCGCGAACCGCTCGTTGGTGACCCGGTCGGCCTCACCCCAGCCGGCCGCGGGCATGCGATAGTCGGTCTCTCTGGTGACGTAGTTGGCGCCCATGAACGCGATCGTGTTCACACGTCTCCTCGTGAACGGCACATTTCGCAGTATTTCAGTGAAAGTACGACGTGCCACTCATGAGGTCAATGGACTGCGATAGGCGATTTTCCTGCCTGCCACGCCACTTGACGGCTGCCTTGGGCGGGCCCACGGCAGGGAGATCGCCCATTCTTTCACTGAAATTTCAGCGCATCGTGAAGATCGGTCAAGCTCCGGCGGCCCGAGTCGTCAGCTGAAGGCGATCTGGTCGGCGGCGTGGTCGAGCAGCTTCCCGGCCGTGCTGAAGCGGCGCTCGTCCTGGTCGTTCAGCAGCACGCCGACCACCAGCCTGCCGTGGCGCTCGCCGGCGAACAGCAGGCAGTAGCCGGCCGCGCGGGTGTAGCCGGTCTTGATGCCCAGCACGCCCTTCGCACGGGTCAAGAGCTTGTTGGTGTTGCGCCAGGTGTGGGCGCGGTGCACGGCGGTCTTGCGCACCACGTGCGTCCGGGTGCCGACGACGGCCGCGAACGTGGGGTCGGACATCGCCAGGTGCGCCAGCCTGGCCTGGTCGGCGGCGGTGGAGTAGCCGCCCTGCGACGGGGTGGGCATGCCGTCGGCGTTGGTGTAGCGGGTGCCGTCCAGGCCCAGTTCACGAGCGGTGGCGTTCATCTTGCGGACGAAGCCCGGCTTGCCGGGGCCGTACGTGCGGGCCAGGGCGTTGGCGGCGTCCGCGCCGGACGGCAGCATGAGGCCGTACAGCAGATCCCTGACGGTGAACCGCTCGCCCGCCTTGAGCGAGGCGGTGGCGGCGCCCCCTTTCGCGGCGTAGCGGACGTCCTCGGCGGTGATCCTGACGATGTCGCCCGGCTCGGCCTCGCGCAGCACCACGTAGGCGGTCATCACCTTCACCAGGCTGGCGATCGGGACGCGGGCCGTGGCGCGCTTGTCGTAGTGGATCGTTCCCTGGGAGTCGACCACGTAGGCCGTCCTGGCTCCCACGGCCGGGGTGTCCGCCGCGGTCGCGGGAGCGGCCGAGGAGACCCCGATGAGCAGGGCGAGAACGGCAGAGCTCATGAAACCGGCAATACGCATGCCGAACATGGTGGCATCCCGGCAAGCGGCCGGATGTCGAACATGCGGTGCGGCGAGAAAAACAACGCCCTAGGGACGGTAAAAGGAGGATAAATAGGGCAAAACGGGCATATCTAGAAGGTGTTGGACGCGTCAAGGAGCGAAAGGGAGGCCCGCGTCAAGCGGCGAAGGCCCGCGTCAACGAGGGGCTCGCGTCACGCGGCGAGGGACTCGCGCTTCCTCCTGCGCCGGACGGTGAGCATGACGATCCCCGCAACGACCACGACCGCCACGGCCCCGGCCGTGATCGGCGACCGGACGGCCAGTTGCAGCCAGCCCCACAGACCGAACCACCACAGCGGCGCCCAGGTCAGACAGCCGAGCGCGCTGGCCACGACGTACCACGGGTACGACACCCGCAACGCCCCCGCCACCCACGGCAGTGTGTGCCGCAGCATCGGCACCCAGAAGCAGCCGTAGACGGCGAACGCCCCCCACTTCTCGACGACCCGCTCGACCTTCTCGATCCGGTCCCGGCCCACCTTGAGGCCGAGGCGGGAGTCGTACATCTTCTCGCCGAGTGCGCGGCCGACCCAGTAGTAGACCTGGAACGCGCCGAACAGCGCCAGGATCAGCACGGCGCCGACCAGCCAGTAGGGCAGGCCGAGCAGGAAGGGGTCGGCCGGGGCGGGGACGGCGAGCGGGAGGTGCCGCATTCGTGCCTGCTCCTCCCAGTCGGTCTGTTAGGTCAGCCTTACCTTATTTCACCGTGCAGGCGGCCGCCATACCGGCCTGCAAGTGGTGCAACCGCGTGACAAGCCGTGCTCAACCACTCTGCCTTATCCCTATATATGAGCGAAGAGGGGTAAAGATCATGGCGAAGACCGGTAGCACGATTCTGGCCAGCGGCTCGGCGAGCGCGGCCAAGTTCTTCGTGGCGGCGCTCACCTTCACCGCAGCCTACGTCGGACTGTCGGCCTACGGCACCGCCGACTCCGCCCCCACCCCCACCCTCACGCCGACCGCGAGCCTGACGGCCCAGGAACTGCCCGTCGTCGCGACCGCGGCCCAGCGCTCGGAGCCCGCCGCCAAGGCCGGCCGGATCGCCATCGGCACCCAGACCTCCGGCCCGAACTGCCTCAAGACGTTCCTGGCCCGCAGCCTCATCGTCAACCCGGCGCCGAAGGAGACGATCTCCTACAACTGGCGGCTGGCGCGCTGGAACCCCGGTACCAACACCTGGAAGACCTACCTGGTGGACTATTCGGGCTTCGCCGGTGACGAGCACAGCGCCGAGTGGGCCTACACGATCTCCAAGAACCCCGGGTGGTACCGCGTCGAGCTCAAGGCCGAAGGCCGCAGGACCGTCAAGAGCGATCGCTTCCAGGTGAGTTGCTGACCGAGCGCCGCGCCGCCTCCACCCACCGCGGCACCCCGACCCGCTGGGCCACCTCCAGCGCCTTGTCGTAGTGGGCACGGGCGGCGTCCGGCAGATCCAGGCGTACGGCGAGGTCGCCCAGGGTCAGTGCCACCGGCCAGAGCGCCACGACCCCGGTCCCGGCGCCCGCGATGCGGTCGGCGAACGGCTTGAGCTTGTCGTAGCAGTCGACCATCCGCTCCCGGTCGTCCAGCAGCATCCCGGCCAGCGCCCGCCAGGTCATGGCGAGCTCGTACAGGAAGTCCGGCCGCACGGGCGGGCGCACGGCGGCGACCGCCTTGGCGTCGGGGACGTGACCGGCGGAGGCCAGCGCCAGCGCGTAGGCGTCGAGCGTCCACTTGGCGCCGCGCTGGTGCGCCTCGGCGAGCACGTCGACCATCTCGGCGGCCCGCCCCGACACCAGGTGCAGGCAGAACGCGGCGATCAGCGGCAGGTCCTGGCGGCCCTCCAGCATGCCCGCCCGCGCGGTCATCCTGGCGGCGTCCCGGTAGGCCCGCTCGGCGCCGGCGTAGTCGCCGGCGATCATCTGCCGCTGCCCGGAGTACCAGGCGTGCACGGCCGCCGGCGCGGGCAGGTCGTACTGTCTGGCGAGCTGGTCCGCCGCGGCCGCGTGCTCGTCGGCGACGGCGAACTCGCCGCGCGCCGCCGCGCACTCCAGCAGCACCAGATGGGCCAGCGCCTGGGTGGCGATCTGGCCGGAGCGCTGGGCCACGTCCAGCAACTCGCGGCCGATGCTCTCCCGGGTGTCGACGGCCGGGATGTCGTAGGACTGGCGCAACCGCCCGCTCAGCGCCACGGCGATGAGCACCGGGTCGCCGCTCTGCCTGGCCACCTCCAGCGCCTCCAGGGACGCCTGGCGGCCCCTTTCCGGCGAGGAGGAGCCCTCCAGCTCCAGCGCCAGCGTGGTCAGCAGGCTGGCGCGCAGCGACTGCTCCCCCTCGGGGAGCTCCATCAGCGCCTTCTCGGTGACGTCGACGATCTCCCACGCGGTGCGGGTGAAGTCGCGCGCGATGCCCTTGTGCGGCACGGCCAGCGACGCCGCCACCCGTGCGGTGAGCTCCAGGTCGCCGAGCGGCAGCGCGGCGTCCATGGCCTCGCGCCGCAGCAGCCTGGCCGCCGTCATGTCGCCGCACAGCGCCAGCGCCTTGATCCGGCGCAGCATGAGCTGCAGTCGCTGCTTGGTGCCGCCGCTGGTGCGGTCGAACGCGGCGGTGGCCTGCTCCCAGAGGGTGGCCGCCTCGCGGTGCGCGAAGCGCCGCTCGGCCTGCTCGGCCGCCAGCCCGGCGTAGTGAACGGCCTTCTCGGCGGCGTCGGCGAGGAAGTAGTGGTGCGCGAGCGCGGCCACGTCGGACGGCGCCCGCCGCTCGATCACCGCCGCCACGGCGGCGTGCAGCCGGGTACGGCGCAGCCGGGAGGCGTCGGAGTAGATGGTGTCGCGCACCAGGTCATGGTCGAACCGGAGCATCCCCGGCCCCGGCTCGGTCACCAGCCCCGCCAGCAGCGCGGCCTCGACCGCCTCCACCACCGCGTCCTCGTCGCCGGCCACGTCGACCAGCACGTCCACGTCCACGTCCCGGCCGATCACGGCGGCCTGCAGCAGGATCTGCTGCGCGCCCGCGGGCAGCCGGGAGATGCGCCGCCGCAGCACGTCGCGCACCCCTGACGGCACCCTCGACAGCACCTCGGCCGCGCTCGCCCGATCGGCCGCGCCCTCCGCGTCGAGCAGGCGTACGGTCTCGCGGACGAAGAACGGGTTGCCGCCGGTGCGCTCCACGATCGACTCGACCGCGTCCTCCTCGATCTCGCGCACGCAGGTGGCCCGGACCAGCTCGGCCACCGCCTTGGGCTCCAGCCCGGACAGGCCCACGCGCACCGGGCCGAGCCTGGCCAGGGCGGCCAGCACGTCGGCCTGGCGGTCGTCGAGCTCGCTCTCCCGGCACGTCACCACGAGCAGCACCCGGCTGGTGGCCAGCAGGCTCGGCAGCGCGCGCAGCAGCGCCAGCGTCTGGTCGTCGGCCCAGTGCAGGTCCTCCAGCGTCAGCAGGACCGGCGCCCGGCGGGCGACGCCGGCCAGGTAGCCGCCGACGGCCCGGTGCAGCCGGAACCCGCCCGACACCTCGTCGTCGTCGGGGTCCGGCGCGGCGTCGTCGAGCAGCGGCGCCAGCAGCTGGGAGTATTCGCCCGCGCCGGTGCCGGCCACGAGCGTGCGCAGGATCTCCACCCAGGCCCAGCCGGGCGGGGTGGCGCTGGAGTCGGGGCAGGCGCCGGAGGCGGCCATCCAGCCGTCGGCGGTGAGCTGCTGGCCGAGCCGGCGCAGCAGGGTGGTCTTGCCGGCGCCCGCCACCCCGGTGACGATCGCCACCTGGAACCGGCCGGTGCGGGCCGCGGTCGTGGTGAGCCTGGCCAGCTCGGTGTCACGGCCGACGAACGGCTCGGGGTCCAGCGGCGGTGGCTCGACCGGGGTGGCCGGCCTGGGCGGCCAGGTGTCGGCGGCCGGGACCTGGCGTGACGTCCGCGGTGGCGCGGCCAGCTCCAGCTCCGGCGCCTGGGAGAGGATGTCGGACTCCAGCTTGCGCAGCGCGGGGCCGGGGTCGATGCCGAGCTCGTCGGCCAGGATGGCGCGGGTCCTGCGCAGCGCGGCGAGCGCGTCGCCCTGCCTGCCGCACCGGTAGAGGCCGAGGGCGAGCAGCCGCCACCCCTCCTCGCGCAGCGGATGCTCGGTGGTGAGCGCCTCCAGGTCGGGCACGGTCTCGGCGTGCATGCCCAGGCGCAGCCCGGTGTCGGCGTGCCGCTCGCGCGCCACCAGGCGCATCTCGGCCAGTCGGTTGACCTCGGCCTCGGCCCACTGCTGGTCGGCGAAGTCGGAGTAGGGGGTGCCGCGCCACAGGCCCAGCGCCTTTTCCAGGCGGCCTCGGGCGGAGTGCGGATCACCCTCTTCGAGGTGCTCGCCCGCGGCCCTGACGAGCTGCTCGAACCGCAGCGCGTCCACCTGGTCGGCCGCCACCCGCAGCGCGTAGCCGGAGGCGACCGTCACCAGCAGCCGGTTGGGGCCGCCGCGCGGGCGGCCGGGCTCCAGCACCCGGCGCAGTCGTGAGATGTAGACCTGCAGT
The DNA here is from genome assembly GCF_035920485.1 of Nonomuraea glycinis. Classification (GTDB taxonomy): domain Bacteria; phylum Actinomycetota; class Actinomycetes; order Streptosporangiales; family Streptosporangiaceae; genus Nonomuraea; species Nonomuraea glycinis. The sequence continues at coordinate 592,382 of NZ_CP109166.1, read as the reverse complement.
CCCGACTGCGCGCCCTTGGCGGTGTCATCGGCCCACAGGTCGTACAGCAACGTGTCCACGGGCACGACCTGACCCCTGGCCACGAGAAGCCGGGCGAGGACGGCGCGCTGCCGCAACCCGCCGAGGTCGAGCTCGTCGTTTTCGTACGCCTCGACTGGCCCCAGAACTCGGAACGCCACCATGTCAGCCGCCACGCTATGCGTGCTTCCGAATCACGCACAAGGCCCATGGTCGATAATCGCTGGTTAGGTTCGGGATAGTCACTGGGGGGCCTTCGAGATCGTCGATGATGGCGTTGCGGCGGCACCGCGGCCGTTGCGCCTGCGCAGGAGCGCCCACGCGCCCAGCGCGAGGCCGCCGAACGGGATCTCGACAGTGTAAGTCCAGAAGCCGAAGAGCAGTGCCGTCGCGGTCGCCGGAGCGGCCGCCATGCCGAAGGCGCTGGTGAGCAGGAAGACCACCCCGGCCTCCATGATCCCCGCGCCGCTGGGCGTGACCAGGGCGGAGGTGAGCACCCGGGACAGGGCGAAGACGGCGATCGACTGCGCCAGCCCCGGGTAGGCGCCGGTGGCGACCATGCAGGCGGCCATGATCGCCCACTGGAGTCCCAGGAAGCCCGCCATGCCCAGCGACAGCCGCCCCCACCGGGTCCTGACGATCTCGGCGGTGTCGGACCGCAGCCGGTGAAAGGCCGCCGACGGCCGCACCTTCAGCCGGACCAGCCGCATGAGGAAGTCCAGCCCGGCGCCCAGGGCGTTGGCGGCGCGGTCCCAGTAGAGAGCGGCCGCGACCAGCGCGCACAGGCCCAGGATGGAGACCGCGCCGACCCAGCCGGCGTTGGCCACCGTCCGGTCGGGCACCTGCCCCGCCATGAGCAGCCCGATGATCCCCACAGCGGGCAGGATGAACCGGAACAGTGTGTTCCAGATGCCGCTGACCAGGGTCATGACCACGATCGGCCGGTTGGCGAAGCCCCAGCCCCTGGTCATCGCGAAGGTCAGCGCCACCCCGGCCGCGCCGCCGAACGGCAGCAGGTTGCTCACCGCGCTGCCGGCGGCGTTGAGGGTGAGCGCCTGGAGGTTGTTCAGTCCAGGCAGCGAGCCGGTCAGCACGAACGTGTAGGCCAGCAGGCTCAGCAACCACAGCGCGGCCATCCCCGCGATCGTGCCCGCCCCCAGCCCGCCGAACACGGCCCCGATCTCACTCCAGGAGACGGGCTTGCCGGTGAGCGTCTGCACGATCTGCGGCAGATAGATCACGAGCAGCACGGCCAGACCCAGGGACAGGACGGACAGTGCGCCCTGCAGCCACTTGTTCTTCATCGCTTCCAGTCTGTCGGGCACGGAGCCCTTCCTGCGCGCTATTTCGGCCATCGGTCGAAAGGATGATCCAGCCGGGTGCCGGGCGGCAGGTCACGGCGGACGAACCATTCGGTGCCGAAGACCAGGCGGTAGACGGGGCCGGGGACCTTCAGCATGACGGCCAGCGTGCGGTCGCTCTCGCCGCCGCTGGCCTGGGAGACGTGCGCGGCCATGGCGGCCCGCTTCTGCCTGGCGAACCTGCGCACGTTGACCCGGTGCGTGATCGTCTCGCTCGACGAATAGGCGCTCTCGAAGGTCCGTACGTCGAACTCCGGCGGGAACCGGTAGACCCGGCCCGCCATCTTCAGCAACTTGACCAGCGGGTCGCGGTTGACCGTCGCCTCCAGGACGATCTCCGTGCCCGCGATCTGCGCCGCCCGCTTGCCGACCCGGTACACCTGCACATGGTCCGGGTGGCCGTAGCCGCCGGCCGGGTCGTAGATCGACAGCAGGTCGGCGTTCTCCTCCTCGAGGATGGCGGCCAGCGCCTGGGCGGCCTGCTCCGAGTCGGCGTCGATGAAGGCGTTGTCGGGGCGCTCGTCGGCCACGCCGCCCTGCGGGCTGAGCCCCGAGTCGCCGTAGCCGAGACACTCCACGCGGGCGCAGCCGAGCACGGCGGCCGACTCGTACAGCTCCTTCATCCGGGTCTCGCCGAGCGCCTCGCCCGGTCTCATCTCGGCCAGGCCGCGCTCGCCGGCGGTGGCCACCACCAGCACGACGCGGTGCCCCTCGGACGCGAGCATGGCCATCGTGCCCGCCGTCAGCAGGGCCTCGTCGTCGGGATGAGCGTGGAAGAACACAGCGGTACGTGGAGGCACAGGGCCAGATTAGTCTGGGAGGGGTGCGGATCTTTCACGTGAGTGACTGTTACCTGCCGAGACTCGGGGGGATCGAGGTGCAGGTGGCCGATCTCGTCCGGATGCAGCGCGAGTCCGGTCACGAGGTCGAGGTGGCCACCGCCACCCGGGGGGAGCCGCTGCCCGGCGTGCATCGGATCGTCGCGCGGATGCCCTTCGACCTGCCCGTGCACCCCGCCGGAGTGAGCCATCTCACGCGGCGGCTGGCGCTGTCGCGGCCCGAGGTGGTGCACGTGCACATGGGGGCGGTCTCGCCGTTCGCCTGGATGGGGGTGCGCGCCGCCGTGCGCGCCGGGCTGCCGTGCGTGGTCACCGTGCACAGCATGTGGGATCCGCTCACCCGCGCCCTCTACCGGCTGCTCAGACTCGGGTACGGCTGGCAGCGGTGGTCCTTGGTGGCCACCACGGTCAGCAACGCCGCGGCCGTCCCCATCCGCTCGATCGCCGGCCCCCGGGTGCCGGTCCACGTGGTCTCCAACGGCCTCGACCTGTCCGGCTGGCGCCACACCCCCACCGAACCCCTGACCAGGCCCTCTGCCCAAACCTCTGACGAGGCCCCTGCCGTTACGGCCGGGACCCCGGCCAGGCCCTCCGCCGACGCCCTCGACGCGGGCCCGGTCAGGCCGCCGGTCGACGGTGTGCACCTGGTGGCGGTGGGGCGTCTGGCGCCACGCAAGCAGCCCGTGCGCCTGCTCAAGCTGCTGGCCTCGGTGCGCTCCCGGGTTCCGGCGGCCGTCCCGCTGCGGGCCACCGTGGTGGGCGACGGGCCGGCCCGCGGCTCCATGGAGCGCTATCTGGCCAGGCACGGCATGACCGACTGGGTCTCGCTGCCCGGCCGCTACACCCGCGAGCAGATCGCCAAGGTCCTGGAGTCGGCCGACGTCTTCGTGGCGCCCGCGCCGCGCGAGTCGTTCGGCATCGCGGCCCTGGAGGCCCGCGCGGCCGGGCTGCCGGTGGTCGCGCGGGCGCAGAGCGGCGTCGCGGACTTCGTCGCGCACGGCACCGAGGGCCTGCTCGGCCGCGACCTCGACGCGCTGGCCGAGGCGGTGGCCAGGCTCTGCGTGGACACCGGCCTGCGGGCGCGCATCACCGCGCACAACCGCGCCACGACACCGTCCGCGGGCGCGTGGCCGACGGTCCTGGCAGGCTTCGACCGGGCTTACGCCCAAGCCGCCGGCGGAACCGCGTAGAGATCCCGGATGTGCGGGCACGCGGGCTGAGGTCAGGAGCGGTGGAGGACCACGTAGCCGTCGCGTTCGAAGACCTTGGCGTACCCCTCCGACAGCAGCCGGTCCACCTGGGCGAATTGCTCCTCCGGCCCGCCGAAGGGGAACTCCCAGCGGGAGGTGTCGGCCACCACCCAGTCGGCGCCGTTCGGGCGGCCGGTCCACAGCAGGACGGTGGTGCGGCCCGTCAGCGCGGGGCCGAGGGAGTTCGCCGCCTCGACCGTCACCCCCGAGGGGATCTTGGCGACGGCCGCGGCGGCGGCGGCCGTCTTGACCGGGTCTCCCCGGTAGAAGTCGCGATGGTAAAGCTGGTCCAGGCCGAAGCGGGGGACCAGGGTCAGGGCGACGGCGGCGACCGCCACCGCCCAGGTCAGCCTGAGGGAGCGGTCCTCACCCCGGCCGAGCCGGCGCAGCAGCCTGGCCAGTCCGTCCACACCCGCGCAGAACAGGACCACCACGATGAACGCGTTGTAGTGGAAGTCCGACTGCCACCACAGGTGCCGGTCCGACAGCATGCGCTCCAGCACGAGCGGCAGCGCCACCAGCGTCAGCGGCGACAGCAGGCAGAGCAGCAGCGTGGGCCAGGCCAGCAGGAACAGTGTGTCGACCTTCGCCTCGTCGCTGAACGGCAGCAGCAGCGTGGCCAGGGGGTCGCGCGCCATCCCGAGCAGCGCGCCCGGCAGGTCGGCGCCGAGATGGCCGTAAGCCCAGAAGTCCTTGGGGTCGCCGCCCAGCATGGGGATGATCGCGCCGCGCGCCGCCATGAGCCCGCCCAGGCCCACCAGGGCGCAGCACACGCCGCGCAGGCGATCGCCGATCCAGAACAGGTAGCCGCCGAAGCCGATCACCATGAGCCCCATGTCCTCCTTGACCAGCAGGAGGGCGAACATGGCGAGGAAGGCAGGCAGTGTCCTGCCCGCCTGGTAGCGCTCGATCATGATCGCGGAGAGCAGCGGCACGAACATGGCCTCGTGCGCGTCGAACGAGGCCGCCTGCGCGAGTGGCCCCGACAGCGCGAACGCCACCGCGACCAAGTAGGCGGGGGCGGTCCCGAGCACCCGCCGGGTGTACAGCCAGACGAACGGGACGGCCGCCGCGAGCAGCAGCGCCTGCGCGACGATCAGCGACTCCGGCCCGTCATGCACCCAGTAGAACGGCGCCAGCAGGGCGTAGACGGGCGAGAAGTGGTCGGCCAGTTGAAGATAGTCCAGCCCCCGGTCGTGCCACGCCCCCATGACGGGCACGTACGGAGGCCGGAAGGCGGCGTAGTTGCGTACCGCCTGATCCACGATGACCAGGTCGAAGGTGGAGGCCCGGTAGGTGGCCAGCTTGACGAGGCCGATCGCCGCGTAGGCGGCGGCCGCGACCAGGCAGATGAGTCCGACGCGCGGGCGATGTCCGCTGAGCACGGCCGGTCGGCCGGCGGGGGCGGCGCCAGGCACCCCGGATGGCGCCGCCGGCGCGTCCCGCTTCACGTGCAGCCACACTACCGATTTCACATCAAAGCCGCCCCGGCTCGCCGCATCGTCCTGCCCCCCGCAGGCGGAGCGGCCGCCGGGCCCTCGTCAGGAGCAGGCGCTCGTGATCTTGCTCTGGAAGCCCTGGAGCTTCGTGGTGAAGGTGCTGACGTTGGACATGTCACCCTTCATGCTCTCGAAGCCGGCGGCGAGGTCGTTCAGCGCGGCGGCGATCTCACCGTCGTGCTTGCTCGCGAGATCCTTGCTCTTCGTGGCCGCGTCCTGCGAGGCCTTCTCGATGGCCGCCGGGTCGGTCGCGCTCTTGGTGACCGCGCTGGACCAGTCGGTGGTGATCTTGCTGGCCTCTTGAGCCGCGGCGTTGCAGTCCACCGCGGTTCCGATGGCGCCACAGGCGGCGGTCATTGCGGCGAGGGTAAGCGTCGCGAACGCGATGGCGATGCGACGGCGAGGGGGAGTCATTTCCGTGCCCTTCGTTGATGGGAGACGAGGGAGACGGTAGGGCCGCGTTCTTGACTGCCGCTTGCACCCCACTAACACCAACCGCATCAAGTCCGCGTAAAAGGACGAGGCCTCTTGACAGCCTCCTGGGCCGAGCTAACTATGTCGCATATAGAGCAACTCGGTGCGTATTACGCAACAAGGAGTGTCCCTTGGACAGCACTTCGAGTTTGATCTCCACCATGCCCGGACGCTCCTACACCGACCCGACAGTGTTCGCCGAGGAGCAAGCGAAGATCTTCGAAGCGCTGTGGTTCTGCGCGGTCCGATCGGACCAGCTCAGCAAGCCCGGGGCCTTCAAGACGGTCCAGGTGGGCAGGGAGAACGTGATCGTCGTCCGGGGCCGGGACGGAGCCTTACGGGCCTTCCTCAACGTCTGCAGGCACCGCGGCGCGCGCCTGTGCGTGGAGGAGGACGGCGAGGTCAAGCGGACCATCAGGTGCGCCTACCACGCGTGGTCCTACGACCTGGACGGCACGCTCGTGGCCGCCCCGAACCTGGTCAAGATGCCCGACATCGACCGCGTCGAGTACGGCCTGATCCCCGTGAGCCTGCGCGAGTGGCTGGGGTACGCCTGGGTCTGCCTGGCCGACGAGCCGCCCTCGTTCGAGGAGACGGTGATGCACGCGGCCGTCGAACGGCTGGGCGACCTGGCCGCGATCGAGCACTACCACGTGGACGACCTGGCCCTCGGGCGGCGCATCCGCTACGACGTGCGGGCCAACTGGAAGCTCATCGTCGAGAACTTCATGGAGTGCTACCACTGCGCCACCATCCACCCCGAGCTGACCGCGGTGCTGCCGGAGTTCGCCGGAGGTTACGCCGCGCAGTACTACGTGGGCCACGGGGCGGAGTTCGCCCAGCGGGTCGAGGGGTTCACGGTGGACGGCAGCCCCGGCTTCGGCAAGCTGCCCGACGTGTCGGAGGAGCAGGACCGGCGCTATTACGCGATCACCGTCAAGCCGCAGGTCTTCGTCAACCTGGTCCCCGACCATGTGATCATGCACCGGATGTATCCGCTGGCCGTCGACCGCACGATCGTGGAGTGCGACTGGCTCTACCACCCCGACGTGGTGGCGTCGGGGGCCGACCTGTCGCTGTCGGTCGAGCTGTTCCACCGGGTCAACGAGCAGGACTTCGACGCCTGCGAACGGACCCAGCCCGGCATGTCGTCACGCGCGTACGGCAAGGGCGGCGTGCTGGTGCCCAGTGAGCACCACATCTCCGCCTTTCACGACTGGGTGAACCAGCGCTTGCGCGGATAGCGGACCGCGAGCTGGCCGTACTTGCTCCCGCCCGTCACCACCACGTGCAGGGCGCCGGGCCGGGGGCGGCCGGCCACGGTGGAGGAGGCCGAGCCGTAGGTGGTGCGGAAGCCGTCGACGTTCGCGGTGGCGCCCTCCGGCAGCACGATCTTGGCGGAGCCGTACTTGAGCTCCAGCTCGATCTCGACGACCGGATGTAGGACGACTGCCTCGGTGAAGTCGAGGTGGGCGCCGCCGTGCTTGGTGACGATCCGCAGGCGGCGGGGGACGGCCCAGTCGCCCGTGCGCTTCACGTGGTCGTGCACGGTCTCCAGCAGGACGGCTTCCTCCTCCGCCGATGGCGTTGCGGCGGGGAGGTCCTCGACCAGCTTGGTGAGATCGGCGCCGACCTTCGCGGTCAGCGCCCGTCCCAGACGGTCCTCAAGCTCGAGGTGGTCCAGCCGGCCTTCGGTGAAGGCCTGCTGGAGCCGCTGGGTGATGCGCTCTCGATCCGCGTCCGAGACGCGGATCTGCATGTCCGACATACATCGAGCATAGGTAAAGGGGTCTCAAAACGGGAGCAACTTACCGGTGGGCGTACGCAGATCGAGGGGGAGCGGCCGACGGGGAGGCCGAGGGCGCTGGACGACCTGTTGAGTCTTCACGATTGAATAGGTACCCAACAGTGTGCCTTGAACTCCTCAAGGACGGGTAGCGTGGTAAGCGATGTTGGCGGACCTGTTCACGCACCCGGCACTCTTCTACAGAGGCGATCGGGAATATGTGGCTGCCACCACCGACTTCGTCCGCGAGGGCCTCGCGGCCGGCGAGCCCGTGGCCGTGGCGGTTCCCGGGCGAAACCTCGCGCTGATCGAGAAGGAGCTCGGCTCCCAGGCGGAGCGGGTCCTGCTGCTCGACATGACCGAGGCCGGTCGCAACCCGGGGCGGATCATTCCCGGCGTGCTCAGGGAGTTCGCCGACCGCCATCCCGACGAGCATGTGCGGATCATCGGCGAGCCGATCTGGCCGGGCCGCACCGAGGCCGAATACCCCGCGTGCGCGCAGCACGAGGCGCTGATCAACTACGCCTTCACCGGCCGGCACGTCACCATCCTGTGCCCGTACGACCTGGAGGGGCTCGATCCCGAGGTCATTCACGAGGCCGCGATCACGCACCCCGTGCTGCGCGACGGGTCCGGCGAGCGGGTCAGTGACCACTACGCCCCGCAGCGGGTCGTCGACGAGCACAACGGGCCGCTCGGCGAGCCCGCCGACTGCGCGGCGCTCCATTTCGACAGCACCAATCTCGCCGACGTCCGCACGCTGGCCGCCGACCGCGCCACCGAGCTGGGCTTCGGGTCCGTCCGGGTCGACGACGTCCGCCTGGTGGTCGCCGAGCTGGGCGCCAACAGCCTCGACCACGGTGGCGGCTCCGGTCAGATCAGGATCTGGACCGAGGACGACAGGCTGGTCTGCGAGGTGAGCGACTCGGGCCACATCACCGACCCGCTGGCCGGGCGCAACCCGGTCGATCCGCGGGTGGCCGGCTCGCGCGGGCTGCTCATCGTCAACCTGCTCAGCGACCTGGTCCGGGTGCACACCCAGGCCGGCGCCACGGTCATCCGCACCTACTTCGACGTCCCCACGCGCTGACCCGGCGGGCCTGCGAGGTCAGGTTTCGATGGGCGACATGTCTGGATAGCGTCCGCCGCGGGCCGCGCCCGCAGGGACGGCTCGCTCCAGTGCGGCGAGCTGCTCGCCGGTCAGCGTGATCGACGCCGCCGCGGCGTTCTCCTCCAGATACCTCAGCCGCTTGGTGCCCGGGATCGGCACGATGTCGTCGCCCTGCGCCAGCACCCAGGCCAGGGCCAGCTGCGCCGCGGTCACCCCGGCCTCCCTGGCGATCTCCTGGACCCGCGCCACCAGAGCCGCGTTGTGCGCGGCGTTCTCGCCCTGGTTGCGAGGCAGATGCTTGCGGAAGTCGTCATCGGGCATCTCGTCGGCCGGCGGCAGGGCGCTTGACAGAAAGCCGCGGCTGATCGGCGAGTAGGCCACCAGCGCGACGCCCAGCTCCCGGGCCGCCGGCAGGATCCGCGCCTCCAGATCCCTGGTGAACAGCGAATACTCGCTCTGCAGAGCCGCGATCGGGTGGACGGAGACGGCCTCGCGCAGGGTGTTCTCGTTCACCTCCGACAGCCCCAGATGTCTGACCTTGCCGGCGGTCACCAGCTCGCTCATCGCGCCGACCGACTCCGCCACCGGCACGCCGGCGTCGCGGCGGTGCATGTAGTAGAGGTCGATGTGGTCGACGCCGAGCCGCTGGAGCGAGGCGTCGCAGGCGGCCCTGATGTACTCGGGGGTGTTGTCGACCGTGCGGACGCCGCCGTCGCGCCTGATGCCGAACTTGGTGGCGAGCACCACCTGGTCGCGACGGTCCTCGATGGCCCGGCCGACAAGCCGCTCGTTGTGCCCGTTGCCGTACATGTCGGCGGTGTCGAGGAAGTCGATGCCGAGGTCGAGGGCGCGGTGGATGACCGCGATGGACTCCTTCTCGTCGCCCTGGCCGTAGAACTCGGACATGCCCATGCAACCGAGACCGAGAGCCGACACCCGCGGTCCGCCGTTGCCCAAAGTGCGCCTGCGCATTACAGCCTCCTTCTGTGCCAAGCCTCGGTGCTGGAGCGCGCTCCATGTCAAAGCCCTACCCTCCCTGAGGGGGCCTTCCCCACCGTCGACGGTGTTCACGCAGGTCAGACAGGTGCCTTAAGGGGTCGTACGACCGAAGTACTAGGGGATCTGCCAGGGCTCGCTGGGGCTCATCTCCGATACTCGGAAAGCCCTTGCTCCACGACCTTTGAGGCATGAAGGCTTTGTTGGTCAGTGGATTCACCGCCATCGGCACCGGAACCGGCGCCATGCTCACCCTGCACGCGGAAGCGGGTCTCGACCCGCTGCACTCGGTGATCAGCGAGTACGCGTTCCAGGCGGCGGGCTGGTTGCTCCCCACGTCGCTGACGCTGTTCGCGCTCGGTTCCGCGTTGATCGCCGAGGCGCTGCGCCGGGCCGGGGCCGATCGCTGGGTGGTGGCGCTGCTGCTGACATGGGGGGTGAGCATGCTCCTGATCGGCGCCTTCCCCACCGACGCCCCCGGCCTGCCGCTGTCGCTGTCGGGGGGCATCCACCGTTACGCCGCCTTCGTCGCCTTCCTGGTGATGCCGCTCGCTGGGTTCCTGCTGGCCAGGGCACGCATCCGCTACGCCAGATGCGTGCGGATGCTCAGCGTGCTCGCACTGGGCGCGCTGCTGCTGGTCGTGATCCCGTACGTGGTGCGGATGTTCGGCATTCCGCTGTCCAACGATGACATCCCCGCCGGGCTGATCCAGCGCACCGTGGTCGTCACCGAGCTCGGCGTGCTGGCCCTGGCCGGGCTGGCGCTGCTCCGGCCGCTGACCCGGAGGTCGCGGGGCGGCATCTCGCCCGTCCTGGCCTGACCCAGGCGTGAACGGCCGCCGCTCGGTTAGAGGGAATGCCTGACCACGACATGGAGGTTAGCCGGATATGACTATCTTGATCGCTTATGACGGTTCGGACGATGCCAAGGCCGCGATCGCGTTCGCGGGCACGTTGTTCCAAGGGCAGTCGGCGGTGGTGCTGACGGTGTGGGAGCGGCTGGCGTTGACCACCGCCAGGGCGTCGGCCGGGCTGATCATGGCGCTCGACAACTCCGCCGCCGAGGACGAGGCGGTGGGCAAGGCCATGACCGAGCTGGCCCAGGCGGGAGCCGACCTCGCGGCGCAGGCCGGACTGGACGCGACACCCCGTTGTGAGCCGGACTCCGTCGCCGTGTGGGCCACGATCGTGGACGTGGCCAACGAACTCGACGCCACCTTGATCGTGACCGGCTCCCGTGGCATGGGCGGCATCAAGTCGCTGCTCCTCGGCAGCACCTCCGACCGCGTGCTCCACCACGCACGCCGGCCCGTGCTCGTGGTGCCGGGCGCGGAATCCGCGCCGTAGAAGGTACGATCCGTCGGCGCCGGGCACCTGGTCCCAGGGTTAAGATCCCTCCGTGGGAGGGGGAGACGTGGCGGAAGGGCTGGCGCGGCGGCTCGGGACCGCGGACGCGGTGTTCGTCGGGCTGAGCGCCATGATCGGCGCGGGGATCTTCGCGGCCTTCGCGCCGGCCGCCGGGGCGGCGGGGGCGTGGCTGCCGGTCTCGCTGGCGCTGGCCGCCGTCGTGGCCTACTGCAACGCCACCTCCTCAGCCCGGCTCGCCGCCCGCTACCCGGAGTCCGGCGGCACCTATGTGTACGGCAGGCGGCGGCTGGGCCCGTTCTGGGGTTACCTCGCGGGGTGGGGGTTCACCGTCGGCAAGACGGCGTCCTGCGCGGCGATGGCACTGACCTTCGGCGCCTACGTGGCCCCCGACCTGGCCAGGCCGCTCGCCATCGCCGCCGTGATGGCCCTGACGGTGCTCAACCTCTTCGGCGTGCAACGCTCGGCCACGGCCGCCCGCGTGATGGTGGCGTTCGTCCTCGTGATCCTCGCCACCGTCGTAGGCGCCGCCTTCCTGAACCAACCGCCCACCGGCACCGGCACGTCGGCCCAGACCGGTCAGACGGCCATCGGCATGCCCGACCGCATCGGGCCATCGGTCACCGGCACCGGCACGTCGGACCAGGCCGACCGGACGGTGGCGCCCGAGCCGGCTGGTGAGACGCTGTCGTCGAACGCCCGGATCATCGACAAAGAGCAGATCATCGAGCTCTCCGACCTCGGTGATCCCTTGTCGGGCCCGATCCCGGACGGGACGCGCGAGCTGATCGCGGCCCTGACGGCCGGGGTCGCCGACCCAGGGGTCTGGGGTGTCCTGCAAGGGGCCGGGCTGCTGTTCTTCGCCTTCGCCGGTTACGCCAGGATCGCCACCATGGGGGAGGAGGTCCGCGACCCCGGCCGCACCATCCCCCGCGCCATCCAGATCGCGCTCGGCATCACCCTGCTGGTCTACGCGCTGGTGGCGGCGGCCGCACTGACCCAGCTCGGGCCATGGTCGCTGGCGCACTCCACCGCGCCACTCGCCGACGTGGTGGATGCGGCCGGCGCGGCCTGGCTGCGGCCGGTCGTCGGCGCGGGGGCCGCCGTGGCCGCGCTGGGCGCGCTGCTCGCCCTCCTCCTCGGCGTCTCCCGCACCGTCCTCGCCATGGCCCGCGAACGCGACCTCCCACCCGCCCTCGCGGCCCTCTCCCCGATCCGCCCTCGCGAAGGGGGCGCTTCGCCCTCACCGGGTACTCCTGACGACACCTCGGGCGTTTCCCCTGTGTCGGGCACTCCTCCCGTACCGGGTGTTACCCCTGCGCCGGGTAGTTCTGCCGGGCCGGACGGCCCTCACGGCGCCTCGGGCGATTCCTCTGCCGCGCGTCAGGGTGGCGGTGCGGGGGTGCCGCGGCGGGCGGAGGTCGTGGTGGGGGTCGCGGTGGTCGGGTTGCTGGTGGTGGCCGATCTGCGGGGGGCGATCGGGTTCTCGTCGTTCGGGGTGCTCGTCTACTACGCGATCGCCAATGCCAGCGCGCTGACGCTCGCGCGCGACGAGGGTGCGCCTCCCAAGCTCGTCTCCGGGCTGGGGCTGGTGCTCTGCCTGGGCCTCGCCGCCACGCTCCCGGCGCAGTCGGTGATCGCCGGGCTGGCGGTCTTCGCCGTCGGGGCGGCCGTCTGGGCGGTGCGCCATCGGCCTTGGGGCGGCCGGGCCGACGGGTTATCCTGAGGTCTTCCGTCGATGGCTCGGGCGTGCCGCTGAAAGCGCCCTCCACATGACAACCTCCGCGGAGGAGATCCGCCCGCGCGCATGAGCGGGGTCAGGGTCCGTACGAGAAAAGATCTGCGGTCCGTACGGCGCCGCCGCCCGCCGCGTTGCCTCGGCCATCTGACCGTGGCGCCCCTGTGGCCGATGCACGGCGTCAATCTGGGCACCCTGCTGCGCACCTGTGACGCGGTCGGCGCCTGCATGGCCGTCCCCCGCCTGCCGTGGGTGCCCGCGGCACTCGACAAGGGCAACACGCTGCGGGCCGGCGCGTGCGTGCACTGGGTGCGGCCGCTGCGGTGGCTGGAAGAACGGCGTGCGGCGGGCGAGCGGGTGGTGGGGGTGGAGTTGGCCGAGGAGGCGGTCAGGCTGGCCGACCTGCCGATGGCCAGGCAGCCGACGATCGTGGTGCTGGGTCACGAGGCGTCCGGGATCCCCGCCGAGGCGCTCGACCTGCTCGACGCCGTGGTCGAGATCCCCATGATCGGTACGGGTGCCAGCCTCAACGTGGCGGTCGCCGGGTCGCTCGTGCTCTACAAACTGGCCGGGTTCGTCTGATGACGGGCGTTGCCATGAGTACATGACGGCGGCGGGGGAGGGGCGGTTGCCGTGGCCGGAGCAACTGCTTGCGGGCCTCAGGGACGACAGTAACGATTTGGACTATTTGCCGTGGTGTGGGCGGCATTTGGTACGGACCGATTCCGGATCTGCATCGGTGGCCCTGGTGGACGCGATTCGGGGCCCCTGGGGGTGCCGCCGGATCGGCGTCAACCGCGCTGTCGCCTGCGTCCTGGGGAGTTCTGCCGGGGTCCGGGAGGAGGGCCTCAGCGCAAGAGTGCCAACTGCCGCTACGATCACTTCCACGACGACATGGTGGCCGCACCGCGCGACTCGGGTGTGCCCGTTGAGCAGATCGAGCAGATGCTGGTGTCCGATTCCCGACGCGACCTCTCGTAAAGTGTGGGGAAGGGCAGCGCAAATGCGGGTAGGTGGAGCTGGGTGAGTTCAGATCAAGCCTTGTCGATCAGTCTCGGGCTGCAGGGCCCGTGCGTCATCGCAAGGCTGACGGGAGACTTCGACTTCGGATCCGCGGCCGAGGTTCGCGATCGTGTCACCAAGGCTCTCGACCTGACCCAGCCACCGTTGCTCGTCATCGACATGCAGGCGGTCGCCGTCTGCGACTCCTCAGGGCTGTCCGTGCTGGTCTACCTGCACAAGGCGGTCACCGCGTCCGGTGGCCGGCTGCTGCTGTCCGGGCTCAACGGCAGGTGCAAGCACCTGTTCGCGATCACCGCGCTCGACAAGTTCTTCGAGATCCGGACCACCGCCGAACTCGCCATCGCTGAGCTCAACGAACCAGGAGATTCGCCACCCTTCGCCGGGTGATGCGTGTTCGCGGCAATTTGTTGACCCTGTCGCTTTCCTGGCGGTTAATCGGAAAGCGGAGGCCGTTTTCGACTGGGGAAAGCGGCTGGTTGCGTTGCTCTGGGGGCAACATGGTCAGGAAATTCGCCGGCGCGCTCTTACTCGCCACAGCGCTCACCGTCACCCTCGCGCCACTTCCCGCGAGCGCCGCGACCGGCGCGCCTGCGGCTGGCGTGCCTGCGGCGATGACCGCCGCCGGCTCAGCGGAAGCCGCGCCCAAGCTGATCGCGTACAAGATTTACTTCGGCCGTTGTAAGGACACCTGCCGCATCAAGGTGCGCGTCACCAACAAGTCGCGTAAAACCCTCTATTCGGTGAATCTGAACGCACGCCTGAAGATCAATGGCCGCAAGGCGGGATCCTGTTACGACTACATCGGCACGATCCGCCCCAAGCGTGTCCGCTGGGGAGGCTGCACGGTCAGGACCCGCACGCTGTCCACCCTGTGGAACCGGTGGCTCGACGGCGAGATCCGTTACGACAAGGACGTCAACACCGTGGTGCACTACGAGTACTACAGGTGAGGGGCCGGCACCCTTCGGTGCCGGCCACCAGGCGGCGTCCGCCGTCAAACCCGTCCGGCGTCGCCGGCGTCAGTGGTCAGGAGGTCACCAGCAGGGCAAGACCGATGAGGACCACGATCGGCACGAGCCAGACGACGGCCTCGGCAGCGAACTCCTTGTACATTGCGTAGATCTCCCTTGGAACGCCCGGGCGGGGGCGGCGTGAACGTCACTGCGCAGCATAGCCGCCCTTGCCCAGTGCCTTGCTTTCACCATCGCCCGCCCCCCTCGCTCAGGCCCGATGCTCAGCATCGCTCAGGTCCGGTGCCGGCTGATGCGTTTGTTGACGCTGGCCAGGGAGTCGTCGGCCATGAGAAGGGGCAGCCCGGGCGCGTCGGCGTCGATGCGGCGGAGGATCTCGGGGTGGTCGCCGTGGTGGCGGGTCCACGCCCGGACCACCTCCGGCATCGCCGCGATCGCCTCGTCCGACACGAGGGCCTCCCGGGGCAGCCAGGCGGTGAGGAACCGCGAGGCCCTGGCGGGACTCCACCAGAGCGGACGGTCGCCGAGGAAGTCCACCAGCGCGTCGAACGCCTCCCGTGCCCCCGGCACGTCCGGCAGGTCGTGGAAACGGGCCACGAGGTCGTCGCCCGCATGCCGTACAGGGTGGGGGACGGCGTGCGCGCGGGCGAGCGCGAGGGCGCGGACGGCGGGGAGGGTCTGCGCGACCTCCGCTCCCATGACGAGGTCGGTGAGCTCGAACGCGTCCAGGATGCGCCCCGCCACCACCGCCGCGTCGGCCGGCGCGAGATCGAGATCGTCGAGGAACTTGAGCTCCTCGACGAGGGCGTCGACCGCCAGGCCGCCGTGGACTTGGTCGATGCCGACCACGAGCAGGTGCGGCTCCTTGCCGTTGCCGTAGCGGAAGGAGAGGGCGGCCAGGGTCTGCTCGCCGTAGCGGTCGGCCTTGCCGTGCCAGGCTCCCTCGCAGGTCACCTGGCCCATGCGGGCCACCCAGCCGGGAAGTGAGCCGACGGCCTCGCGGCCGGCCGGCAGCTCGGGCCCGATGACGTCGGCGTCCTCGGCGTCCGGCACCACGGGATGGACCGCCGCCAGGGCGGCGAGGGCGAGCCGGGCCTCCGCGCTGCCGTCCTGCGCCAACCGCGGCAGGAGCGTCTCGTCCGTCTGGACCTCGGCGGCGAGCCGGGCGGCCCAGAGCTCTGTGCGCAGCGGGGAACGCCACCTGAGCAGGTCGCGGGCCTGACTGATGGTCGTGTCGAAACCTGTGGTGCTCACCCTTCGACCGTATCGCCCTCCGGCCGCGCTCCGGCGGGACGCCTCGGTTCCGCGATCTTCACCCTCGCCTGCGATGCCGCGGGAGATGGGGGATCGGGTTCCCCCATCAGTGCCCTCCCGCAGGCCACTGTTCGCATGTCCGCCGATAAGGCTCGCCGGGCACGAACTGCCGCCACTCCGCTTCCGACAGATTGCGCCCGGCCGCCCGGCACAACTCTTCCCGGATCTTCGCCGGGTCGGCGGTCCACCGGCTCAGTGAACCGTCCGCGGACGCCACCAGGTATCCGCCGGATCCGGGGATGATCGCTGTCACGCGGCCGGGGGCTGCCTGGAACGGCGGGCTGAGGAGCCGGCGGCTGTCGAGATCCCAGATGGACAGGTCCCCGGCGCCGTTGCCCGCAGCCAGCACGCGTGCGTCCTCACTGAACCCCACCCCGGTGACGAAACTCCTCATACCCGGCAGTACGGCTACGCGTGCACGCTTCTGGGTGTCCCACACGATGACCCCGCCGCCCGTGTCGCCCGTGGCCAGCAGACGTGCGTCGGAACTGAAAGCCAGCGAGGACGCGAAATCGCTGTCGATGGAGGCCGTCCACGCGGTATCGCCGGAGGGGAGGCTCACGACCTCGACCTTCTTTCCGACCTCTCCCACCGCCAGCAGCCGTTCGTCCGCGCTGAACGCCAGCCCGCCCTGTGTCGTGACGATGAATCCGTCGCCTTGCCGCGGCCGTGACCAGACCGCCTCGTTCACCACCAGATCGAAGACCAGGACCGCGGCCCTGACGTTGTCGAGGGCCAGTACCACCGCGAGGTAGTGTCCGGTCGGGCTCAGCACCAGCCTGCTGAAGGTGAATCCGCGGTCGATCTGGCCCTCTCCCAGCACATGCAGGGTCCGCTTTCGCCCGCTGTCCCGGTCGATCAGGATGACATCACCCTTCTCGTCGGCGGCCGCGACGAGCCGCCCGCCTCTGGCGACTCCGAGCGCCGCCACCTTCACGCCTTGGGGCAACACGACGTCTTGGCCGCGCCCGGTCGCGATCTCGGCGACCCGGAGGGCGGCCCGGTCGTTCTGGTGCACGTAGTGGCTCGCGTCCATCGCCAGGTCCACCCCCTGCGACGTGCCGCCGGGCCCGGTGCTGAGCGCATGCCCCGGCTGTCTCGCCGCGGTGTCCCACACCGTGAGGCGCTCGGTTCCGTCAGCCGTGACCACGAACGAGCCGCCCGGTCCGACCGCATGGTCGATGCTCGCGGCGCCCACCGCCAGCGGCTGGGTGAGCGGGCGGCCCGTCACCGTCTCCCACAGTCGCAGCGACCCGTCGAAGCCGGCTCGGGTGAGCAGCGAACCCCGGTCCGCGAATGCCAGCCTGCCTCCCCACGACGAACTGGGCGTGAAGGCCCCCGCCTGGGCCGAGCCCTCCAGCGGCGCCCGTCCGACCGCCGCCCCGGTGGCCGGATCGAACAGGCGCACACCGCCGAGGCCCAGGTCCAGCGCGACCCGGCGGCCGTCGTTCGCGACGCCGACGGCGATGATGGGGTCGTCCGGAACAGACAGGCGCCCCAGTTTCCGCCCCGTCCGCACGTTCAGGACGGTCACCGAACCGTCCTTCGCCGCCATGACCAGCAATCGCCCGTCGGGGCTCAGCGCCATGAAGGTGACATCGGACGAACCTGCCGGAACCTCCCGGATCAGCCGTCGCGACGGCACGTCCCACACCCGGACCGACGCGGGCCGCCGCCAGTCGGGGTCGGGGTGGCTCAGCCCCGCGATCGTGCCGCTGTCGGCGCTCACGACGTCGTTCCCACCCCCTGACGCCGCCACCTTCTCCAGGGTGACCGTTCCGCGCGACGCTCCTGTACGGGCGTCCCATCGGTCGATCGTGTAGCCCGTCGCCCGGGGCTCTTCGTAGCCCACGGCGACGCCGCCGTCCGTCGTGAAGCCGGTGAACACCGCCGTACGGTCCCGCAGGCCCCTGTTCCAGGCCACCTTCCCCGACGCGAGATCCCGGACGGTGATCCGCCGCGGCGACAGGGTATGGGTCAGCACCAGGGAACCGTCCCCGCTGACCCGGACGTCCGCGGTGAACTCCTTCGGAGTCCACAGATGGCGCTGACCCGGAGGAGCGAGCACGTGCATGCGGAACAGCGCCTGCCTCGCCTCGAACGTGGAAGCCACGCGGGAGGATTCGACCGCGAGCAACATGGCCGTGTCGAGCCGGGTGCTCAGCTGCAGCAGCGCCTCGTTGGCCAGCAGTTGCGAGAGCCCGAGCACCCGCGCCTCCTCGGCTCTTCGCGTCTGCACCGCGGCCACCCCGCCGGCCACCACCGCGACGACCAGCAGCACGGACAGCCCGGCCGAGAGCAACTGGAACCATCTCGTACGCCGGCGAGCGGCGGACAGTTCGGTCTGCTCGGCCTGCACCGCGGCGTCGAGGAACTCCCGCTCGGTCGCCGTCAGCTCCGCCTGATGGGCGGACGCCGTTTTCCGCGCCCCCGCCAGCCGGCTCTCCGCGTAAAGGTAGGCGGGATCCTTCCCATGGCCGAGCCAGTCCGCCGCGTCCTCCGCCAGATGCTGACGGACGAGCAACTCGGCCCGATCGTCCTGGATCCACGCCTGGAGCCGAGGCCACGCGGGGATGATGGCCTCATGGGTGAACGCGGCGGTGTCGCCGTCGACGGTGACGAGCCGGGACTGGACGAACTCGCCGAGGATGTAGCCGATCGCCGGGTCATCATCCGGGTTGAGCTCGCGTAACGGAACCTTGCGCCGGGTGTCGGTGGCGCCCTCGCCGAGCCTCACGAGCCTGGGCAGCACGCGGCGGGCGATCGGTTCCCCCGGCGGGCCCAGGTCGTGCAGCGTACGGTCGGCGGTGTTGGCCAACGCCTTGGCGATGCCCCCGGTGGCCCGGTAGGCCGCCAGGGTCAGCACGCCGTTCTCGCGATGCTGCCAGGTGACCAGCAGCGCGTGCGACAGCAGCGGCAGGACCCCGACGTCGCCGGCGGACGCGTCGCCGTACGTGCCCAGATCCTCAAGCAGCAGATCGGTGAGGCCGTGCTCCAGGGACAGCCCCAGGACCTCCGCCGGCCGCTCGATCGATTCGCGGAGCTGACGGGTGGACATCGGCCCGACGACGAGCGGATGGGCGAGGCTGGCCAGCAGGTCGGGGAAGGCGGCGCAATGGCCGAAGAAGTCCGACCGGAGGCCCAGGACGACCCGGCGCCCGGGGTCGGCGTTCAGCGCGGCCAGGCCATGGACGAACTCCTCCCTGCGCCGTTCTTCCATGCGCGTGGTGAAGAGCTCCTCGAACTGGTCCACGAGCAGGGTGACGAGCCCGTCCGCCCCGGAGATGCCGCGTACGCGCCGGTCCAACTCTGCGACGGGATCGTTCCCGGGGGTGAACACCACGCAGCGTGAGCCGGGAACCGCATGCTCCACGGTCGGGACCAGGCCCGCCCGCAGCAGCGACGACTTGCCGGCGCCGGAAGGGCCGGTGACGAGCACAGGGTGCGCTCCGTCGTCGCGTACGCGATCCAGGAGCTCCGCCGTCAACTCGTCCCTGCCGAAGAAGAGCTGGGCGTCAGCCGTGTCGAACGACGACAGCCCTCGGTAAGGGCTGTACTCGTCCGTGTCCGGCACCGGCGCGGGCGGCCCCGGCACGGCGCGCGGAACGTAAGCGGGATTGCGGCCGATGATCTGATGACCGCCGAGGTCGGTGGCCTGCCTTCGGGGCCGGGGGAGTCCTTTGGCCGGCAGGCTCCTGGCCAGGTTGCGGTAGACGTGATCCAGGCTGAGATCCGGCGGCCCCGTCGGATCCCCCTCGTCCAGCAGCGCGATCAGCTCACCCGTGAACGCGGTGTACCGTGCGCCCGGCAGGACCCACGCCGATTCGTCCCGGCTGGCCGCGGTGAGCAGATAGGCGCCCGGTGTCGGCAGGTCGAACACCTCGCCGCCGGCGCGCGGGGAGATCCCCCGAGCCCGCCCCGCGAAGCAGCAGTCCAGCACGACCAGGATGAACTCGGCCCGGCAACTCGACAGCAGCCCTCGAACGGCCGAGTACGGCAACGCCTGGTGACCCGGAATGCCGACCTCGAGATCCACGGTCGCCTGCGTCGCCAGGTGGAGCTCGTTGCCCGCGTCCACCAGCCCGTGCCCCACGTAAAAGAACAGCAGGGTGGAGGTGGCCTCCTGGGCGGCGCGGGTGAGGGCCTCCCCGAGCTCTCGTGGGTCCTGCGGATCGATGACCGTCGTGAGATTCGCCGGGTCGACGTTCGCGCGCTCGGTCAGACACCGGCCGAGCGCGTTCACCGTGGCCCGCACGGCGGGTACGGGGGTGAGGATCGACGAGGGCGGGTGCGCGCCCGTACCGGAGATCAACACTCTGGTGCCCGGCCCCGACAGCAGCGGGCCGCGGGCCGGGTCACCCATCGTGCGGGTCCGCGAACGTTCGGGCCACCTCGGAGGCAGCCTGGCCGAGTTCGTGGACGTTGAGGGATTTCACCCCCTTCGCGGTCACTTCGATCTCGTCGTCGCCTCGCGAGATGCGTACCGTGATCTCCGCCGGCCGGGTCCGTAGCCACGCGATCACGACAGCCGCCACGGTGGCCACCACGCCGCCCGACCCGAGCGTGATCTGCAGGGCCTCGGTCAGCGTCCCGAGCTCGTGCTCTTCCGGCCGCCGCGACAGGGACACGACCCGCCCTCGCAACTCCGGCTCCTCGCCGAGCCATCGGCGCAGGTCCCGCAGCTGGTCAGTGCTTCCACCGGTCACGGTCAGGATCATTCGCCGCCGCCTCTCACCGTCCGTACTGTCCTCATCACACAGCGGCCATGTCTCAGATCGGCAACGGGCCGGGCTCCAAAAGAAAAGCGGCCGGCTTTCGAGGAACGCCACGATGGAGCAGCCGCTTTTGGTGCGATTCCTGACTTCAGTGATTTAGGCGATATAGCCCCCCTTGACGTCAAGTTGGGCGCGGTGCACGATGGCGCAACAACTATGGAACTTTTTGTCCGATAATTGGACAACGCCACTCGCGAGCACATTCATCGGGGACCGAGCCGGACAACACCGTGGCTCACCAAACAAGCAAGGCAAGCTCACATCTGACGTACGGAGAGAACGACGTGAAACGAGCATCGGTTCAATCTGTCGGGGTCCTCGCTCTGGCCACGGGTCTCGTCCTCGCCGGCTGCGGTGGTGGCGGAGGCACGTCCCCACAGGGCTCGGCGGGCCCCAAGAGCGGCGCCGTCTTCACCTGGGGGGTGCCGGGCATGCCCACCTCCTTCGACCCTCGCAAGTCGGCGCCACTGGACCCGATCTTCCTGGACGCGGTCTACGAAAGCCTGGTCAACCGGACCCCGGCCGGTGAGCTCGGCCCGGGCCTCGCCACCAAGTGGGAGTTCGGCGACGACAACAAAGTGCTCACCTTCACCCTGCGCGACGGCGTGACGTTCCACGACGGCGAGAAGTACGACGCCGAGGCGGCCAAGACGTCCCTTGAGGCGTTCAGGAAGACCGGCACCCTGGTCGGGCAGCTGGCGATCCTGGACAAGGTCGAGGTGACCGGGCCGCTGGAGCTGAAGCTGACCTTCAAGGAGCCTGCCGGGTACATGCTCAACGCGCTGGCCGGCGAGGCGGGCATCGCCGTCTCGCCGAAGGCGCTGGACACTCCCGACCTCGCCACCCAGCCGGTCGGCACCGGGCCGTTCACGGTCACCGGCCTGCAGCCGGGCAGGGTCAGCTTCAAGAAGTTCGACGGCTACCGGGACGCCCAGGCGGTCAGCATCGGCAGCATGGAGATGGTCGTCTTCAACGATGAATCGACCCGGCTCCGGTCGGTGAAGTCCGGGCAGGTCGACGGCACCAGCATCTCCGGCGAGCAGATCAAGGAGGCCGAGGCGGCCGGTCTCTCGATCGTCAACGGGCCGAACACCCGGTTCATGGGTCTCCTGCTGAACACCAAGGCCAAGCCCCTGTCCGACCCCAAGGTCAGGGAAGCGCTGCTGTACGCGATCGACCGTGAGTCGATCAACAACAGCCTGCAAGGGGGCAGCTGCGTCCCCACGGTGCAGCCGTTCCCGCAGAGCCACTGGGCGGCCACGCCCGACCTGAAGGACACCACGCCCTACTACGACGTGGCCAAGGCCAAGCGGCTCCTGGCCGAGGCCGGCTACCCCAACGGCTTCGCCATGGAGCTCGCGTCCGGCACCACCTCCTCCTACCAGGCGCTGGCGCAGGTGGTGCAGGCCCAGTTGAAGCAGGTTGGGATCAACGCGTCGGTCAAGGTCCTCGAGTTCCAGCAGATGATCAACGCGCGCCGGACCGGCAAGTTCACCGCTGCCGTCTCCGGGATCCAGGCCGGGCGCCCCGACCCGAGTCAGTTCATCGCCGACTTCTACCTGCCGGGCGGGCCGTACAACTCCGGCGGCTACGAGCTGCCCGGCGGTAAGGAGCTGCTGGCGAAGGTACGGGCCAGCGCGGACGACACGGAGCGCGGGGTCGCGATGCGGGAGGCCTTCAACACGGTGATCAAGGATGGCCCGCCGGTGATCCCCATCTGCAACCTGAATTACTTGGCCGCGTTCCGCAAGGGCGTGACCGGCTGGCAGGTGCCGGTGCTCGGTGACTACGACTTCACCAGCGTGCAGATCGCCGACTAGCGCCCCGGAACCTCATCCAGGGCCCACGGAGATGTCGTGACGGCCTCGTTCCCGCTCGGCTGACCGGGTTCGAGGCCGGTGGCCACATCTTGTCGCCGTACCAGATACAGCTTTTCGAAGGACTGTTGCGTTCCCTTGATGTCAGCCAATGGTGTCCACGAAGGCACTCGCCGTGTCGGCTCAATTACGCAGAATTAGGTCTGCGCGGATCCGCCGGGGGGCGAGAGACGCACCGCGCACGACGAAAGGGAAAACGGATGAGTGACGTCAAGGTCGCACGCGACGTGCTGAGCTCCTACGCGAAGTCGAAGGTCGCCAATCCCGTCATCGGAACCGCCGACCCGCAGAAACTGCAGAGCGCCGGGCAGCTCGAAAGGACGATCGCGCTCGTCCGGCCCTCGGACGGCGCCAGTCGGACGCCGGCCGAGATGAAGACCTGGACGGTCACCCCTGAATACTGGTTCGCCGGTGGCGAACTCGTCGCGAATGCCCTCGAAAAGGATCCGGACCGGCCGTTGACGTGCATCCTGTTCGCCTACCTGAGCGTCTACGCCCTCAAGAGCACCGCGCCGAAGTTCACCGTCCCCATCGAGGTCGTCGAGATCAAGAAGCTCCACGACAATCACTACGTCCTCGTCGCCGGGCGGACCACCGGCGAGATCGGCGGCAAGCTCTCCGAGTGGAACCAGGACGCCTTCGTCATCGACCTCTGGGGCCACTGCCAGGGCCTCGGTGACATGGTGGCTCAGCCCCCCGCCATCATCGTGAACGACATGAAGGACTATCCCCGTAAGACCGTCGTCACGATCCCGGCCTGGGGCGTCTAGAGCGCAGGCCGTCCAGCGGCCGGTCGCGGGCCGGATGGGCGCGTCACAGGTATCCGGGTGCGCCAGAAGGGTGGGGGTGTGCCGCAGGCGTCCGGTAAGGACGCCTGCGGCGCGGAGACCTGAACGGGTCAGCTCTTGTCGCCGGTGAGGCCCGCCTTGCGGAGGGCTTCGGCCATGGCGCCCGACGGCTCGGCGCGCCGCTGACCCCCACCACGCTGGCCGCCATCGCGCTGCCGCTGGCCGCCGTCCCGCTGTCCGTCCCGCTGGGCACCGTCACCACGCCCGCGCTGCCCGCCGTCTCGCTGGGCAGCGTCACCACGGCCGCGCTGGCCGCCGTCCCGCTGTCCGTCTCGCTGGGGGCCGTCGCCACGCCCGCGCTGTCCACCGTCGCCACGGCCCCGCTGGGCGCCGTCACCGCGACCGCGCTGGCCGCCCGCACCGGCGCGCTCGCCGTCACCCCGGCCGCGTGGGCGGCGGCCGCCCTCGGCCGAGCCGCCGGACTGGGCGGTGTCGGCGCGGGGGCCGCCGGTAGCGGACTGGGCCGGGTCGTCGTCGAGGCGGAGGGTGAGGGAGATGCGCTTGCGGGGGATGTCGATGTCGAGGACCTTGACCCGGACGATGTCGCCCGGCTTGACCACGTCTCGGGGGTCCTTGACGTAGTTGTGGGACATGGCGGAGACGTGGACCAGGCCGTCCTGGTGCACGCCGACGTCGACGAACGCGCCGAAGGCCGCGACGTTGGTGACGACGCCTTCCAGGATCATCCCCTGGTCGAGGTCCGAGAGCTTCTCGACGCCCTCCTTGAAGGTGGCGGTCTTGAAGGCGGGGCGCGGGTCGCGGCCGGGCTTCTCGAGCTCGCGCAGGATGTCGGTGACCGTCGGCAGGCCGAAGGTCTCGTCGGTGAACTCCTGCGGCTTGATGGAGCGCAGCGCCGCCGTGTTGCCGATCAGGGACGTGAGGTCGGTGCGGACCGAGCCGAGGATGCGGCGGACCACCGGGTAGGCCTCGGGGTGGACGCTGGAGGAGTCCAGTGGGTCGTCGGCGCCGGGGATGCGCAGGAAGCCGGCGCACTGCTCGAACGCCTTGGGGCCGAGGCGGGAGACGTCCTTGAGCGCCTTGCGGGCCTTGAACGGGCCGTGGGCGTCACGGTGGCGGACGATGCTCTCGGCCAGGGTGGAGCCGATGCCCGACACGCGGGTCAGCAGCGGGGCCGAGGCGGTGTTGACGTCGACGCCCACGGCGTTGACACAGTCCTCGACCACGGCGTCGAGGGAGCGGGAGAGCCGGGACTCGGCGAGGTCGTGCTGGTATTGGCCGACACCGATGGACTTGGGGTCGATCTTGACCAGCTCGGCCAGGGGGTCCTGGAGCCTGCGGGCGATGGACACCGCGCCGCGCAGGGACACGTCCAGCTCGGGCAGCTCCTGCGAGGCGTAGGCGGAGGCGGAGTAGACGGACGCGCCGGCCTCGGACACCACGATTTTGGTGATGGTCGGCATCAGCTTGACGAGCTCGCCGGCCAGCTTGTCGGTCTCGCGGGAGGCGGTGCCGTTGCCGATGGCGATCAGGTCGACGCCGTGCTTCTGGGCCAGCGCGCCCAGCACCGCCAGCGACTGGTCCCACTGCCGCTTGGGCTCGTGCGGGTAGATGGTGGCGGTGTCGACGACCTTGCCGGTGGCGTCGACCACGGCGACCTTGACGCCGGTGCGCAGCCCGGGGTCGAGGCCCATGGTGGTGCGGCTGCCCGCCGGGGCGGCCAGGAGCAGATCGCGCAGATTGGCCGCGAACACCCGCACCGCCTCGTCCTCGGCCGCCTGCCACAGGCGCATCCGCAGGTCGATGCCGAGGTGCACGAGGATGCGGGTGCGCCAGGCCCAGCGGACCGTCTCGGTCAGCCACTTGTCGGCGGGGCGGCCCTGGTCGGAGACGCCGAAGCGGGAGGCGATGCGCAGCTCGTAGTCAGGGCTGTCGTCCGGCTCCAGCGTGACGGTGAGGATCTCCTCCTTCTCGCCCCGGAACATGGCCAGGATCCGGTGGGAGGGCAGCTTGGTGAACGGCTCGGCGAACTCGAAGTAGTCGGAGAACTTCGCCCCCGCCTCTTCCTTGCCCTCGCGGACCTTGGCGGCCAGGCGGCCGTGGGTCCACAGCCGCTCGCGCAGGCCGCCGATGAGGTCGGCGTCCTCGGCGAAGCGCTCGATCAGGATGGCCCTGGCCCCCTCCAGCGCCGCCCCCGCGTCCGCGACGCCTTCGGTGACGAAGGACAGGGCGACCTCGGCGGGGTCGAGCGAGGGGTCGCCGAGCAGCTTGTCGGCCAGCGGCTCCAGGCCCAGCTCGCGGGCGATCTGCGCCTTGGTGCGCCGCTTGGGCTTGAAGGGCAGATAGATGTCTTCGAGGCGGGCCTTGGTCTCGGCCGCCATGATCTGCGCGCGCAGCTCGTCGTCGAGCTTGCCCTGCGACTCGATCGACTCCAGGATCGCGGTCCGGCGCTCTTCGAGCTCGCGGAGATAGCGCAGCCGCTCTTCGAGCGTGCGCAGCTGGGCGTCGTCGAGGGCGCCGGTGGCCTCCTTGCGGTATCGCGCGATGAACGGCACCGTCGCGCCGCCGTCGAGCAGGTCGACCGCGGCTCGCACCTGCCCCTCGCGCGCCCCGAGCTCTTCGGCGATCCGCTGGTGAATAGAGAGCACTTGTCTGCCTTTCGATGGTCCCGCCGGTCAATTGTGCAGGACGACGCCGTCTTTCATGACCAGAGTCCGCGCAGGGTGAACCCGTCGGGCGCGCTCGCCGGCACCGGCACGTCGGTCATGCCAGCACCCTAGAGCGCGGCACCGACGATTCCCAGAACGCTTTGCCAGACGGCGACGAGACCTCTATATCTCGCCCAGATGCGCGACGTTCGCCCGGTCCGCGGAGTCGGTGCTGGGCCGGCCCGCCAGCCACGCGTCGAGAATCTCGTCCAGCATCACGGCCGAGGTGAGCCGGAGACTGATCGCGAGCGCGTTGGCGTCGTTCCACTTGCGGGCGCCGTCGGCCGTGTAGGCGTCGACGCAGAGGGCGGCGCGCACGCCGGGCACCTTGTTGGCCGCGATGGAGGCGCCCGTGCCGGTCCAGCAGCACACCACCGCCTGGTCGGCGCGCCCCTCGCTGACGTCACGGGCCGCCGACTCCGAGGCCCACGCCCAGTCGTCGCGCTCCTCGGCGCTCAGCGCGCCGTGCGGGATGACCTCGTGGCCCCGCTCGCGCAGCGCCGTCACGACCTGCTCCGCCACCCCGTCCAGGCTGTCGGCCGCTACTGAGATCCGCATGGCTCCAGGTGTACCAGAGCGTGCCGACGCGCGGGTGGGAGCCCAAACCCGCCAGGCCGTGGTGGCCGTCGAGCGGTGGCCCTAGGGCGGCGGCTGTCGGCGGCGAGCGGCCGGTCGGCGGGGCGCTGGTCGGCGGGCGCGATGATCCGCTTCGGTTAGCCTGGCCGTCATGCGTGCGCGTCTTGGTCAGATTGTGGTGGATTGCCGGGATCCGAGGAGCCTGGTGCGTTTCTGGGCCGCCTTGCTCGGCGGCGACCCGGTGGATCGTGCCCGGGGTTGGTCCCACGTCGAAGCTCCGGGAGTACGGCTGGCGTTCCAGCCGGTCGCCGAGGACAAGACCGTGAAGAACCGGTTGCATCTGGACGTCGAGGTCGACGCCATCGAGCCCGCCATCGCCCAGGCGCTGCGCCTGGGCGCCACGCGGATCGGCGGGACGGTGACCGACGACCAAGGCTCCTTCCAGGTCATGGCCGACCCGGAAGGCAACGAGTTCTGCTTCGTCGGTGCTTGAGCCGCCCTTGACCACGGATCGGAAGCGTGGTGGCGGGTGCGGGAATCGAACCCACCTGAAGCGGCGTATGAAACCGCCGGGCACACCAGCGCCCTCACCCGCCGAGAAGGCAAGCCTCGCGCGATCGGGTAGGGCGAGCAACCGATTAAGTGGCGTAATGCGGTCTTATGTGCTTGGTTGTGTCGCCATATGAGCATCATCAGGGTGGAAGACATTCCGGCGCTCGCGCGAGGGTGCGCGGTGCTCGGCACCGGCGGCGGAGGAGACGTGCGCACCGGTGCGCTGGCGGCCCGGCGGGCCATTGAGACGTATGGCGAGGTGCCGCTCGTCCGGCTGGCCGACCTGCCCGAGGACGCCCTGGTGGTGCCGCTGTCCGGGATCGGGGCGCCGACGGTCGGCCACGAGATGATCTACGGCGAGGACGAGCCCAGGCGCGTCGTCGAGGAGGTCGAACGGATCTTCGGCAGGCCGCCGACCGCCATCATGTCGTCGGAGATCGGCGGCTCGAACGGCGTGGCGCCGGTGGCCTGGGCGGCCCAGCTCGGCCTGCCGCTGCTCGACGCCGACGGCATGGGGCGAGCCTTTCCCGAGGTCCAGATGATCTCGATGTACGTCGCGGGACTGCCCGCCGACCTCGTCATCATGTCCGACATCGTGGGCAATGTAGTGACGATTCGTCCCATCGACGGGCTGTGGTCGGAGCGGCTGGCGCGGGCGGTGTGCGTGGCGGCCGGCTCGCACGCGCTGATGGCCGACTACATCCTCACCGCCGCGCAGGCGCGCGGCGCGGTCATCGAGGGTACGGTCACCCGCGCGCTGGAGGTCGGCCGATCCACCGAAGGCGCGGCCGAGCCACTGGCGGCCCTCCAGCGCGAGCTCGGGGCGGCGCGGCTGATCACCGGCAAGCTGACCGACGTGGAGCGGCGCACCACCGGCGGCTTCGTCCGGGGCACGGCCACGATCGAGGGCACCGGCGACGACCGCGGCCGGACGCTCCGGCTGGAGCTGCAGAACGAGAACCTCGTCGCGATCGAGGACGGAGAGGTCAGGGCCATGGTGCCGGACCTCATCACGGTGGTCGACACCGAGACGGCCGGTGCGATCCAGACCGAGAGCCTGCGGTACGGCCAGCGCGTGGCGGTGCTCGCCTGGCCGTGCGACCCGCTCTGGCGCACGCCCAAGGGCCTGGAGACGGCCGGGCCGCGGGCGTTCGGCTACGACCTGGAGTACGTGCCCGTCGAGGAGCCGGTCAAGGAGGAGTCGCGTGGCTGAGGGCGATCTGCGCGTCGGCATCGACGTCGGGGGCACGAACACCGACGCGGTGGTGCTGGACGCGTCCGACCGGGTGATCGCCAAGGCCAAGCGGCCGACGACCCCGGACGTCACCACCGGCCTCCGGGCAGCCCTGGACGCCGTCCTGACCGAACTCGCGCCGTCCGGCGCGTCGTACGGAGCTGAGGGTGGGGTGGTGTGGGGGCGCATCACTCGGGTCATGTTGGGCACCACGCACGCCACCAACGCGATCCTGGAGCGCAGGAATCTCGGCCGGGTGGCGGTGCTGCGGCTGGGCGCGCCCGCGACCACGGCCGTGCCGCCGCTCGTCGGCTGGCCCGCCGACCTGCGCGAGGTCGTGTCCGCGGGTGAGGCCATCGTGCCCGGCGGGCATTACGTGGACGGTCGCGAGATCGGCCCGCTCGACCCGGACGCGATCCGTCGCTTCCTGGACGGGGTGCGGGCCGACGCGGTCGCGGTCACGGGCGTGTTCAGCCCGGCCGGCGACGAGCACGAGCGGGCGGTCGAGGAGCTGGTCAGGCGTGAGTACGGGCTGCCCGTCTCGATGAGCCATGAGATCGGCTCGCTCGGCCTGCTGGAGCGGGAGAACGCGACCGTGCTCAACGCCGCCCTGTACACGGTCGCCGGGCACGTCACCCAGGCGCTGACCAGCGCGCTGGCCGAGCGTGGGTTGTCGGCCAGGCCGTACCTCGCGCAGAACGACGGCACGCTGATGACGGTGGAGCACGCCGCGCGGCTGCCGGTGTCGACCATCGGCTCCGG
Organism: Nonomuraea glycinis; assembly: GCF_035920485.1. GTDB lineage: Bacteria > Actinomycetota > Actinomycetes > Streptosporangiales > Streptosporangiaceae > Nonomuraea > Nonomuraea glycinis. Next base: position 563,347 of record NZ_CP109166.1, on the reverse strand, counting down.
CCCGGCGAACTCGCTGCGCGGGGCCGCGCTGCTGTCGGGGGTTCAGGACGCGATCGTCGCCGATGTGGGCGGTACCTCGACGGACCTGGGTGTGCTGGTGGGCGGGTTCCCCCGGGAGTCGGCGGCGGCGGTGGAGATCGGCGGGGTGCTGACGAACTTCCGCATGCCGGACATCCTGGCCATCGCGCTGGGCGGCGGGAGCGTGGTCCGGGACGGGGCCGTCGGGCCCGACTCGGTCGGGTACCGGATCGCCGAGGAGGCGCTGGTGTTCGGCGGCGGCACCGCGACGCTCACCGACGCGGCCGTGGCGGGCGGCCGCCTCCCCCGCGGCGTCTCAGGCTGGCGCGAGCGCCTGGAGGCGGTGCTGGCCGAGCGCCTGGAGGCGGTGCCGGCCGAGCGGGGGTCGGCCGGGCAGGGGCCGGCGGAGCGAGGGCTGACCGGGCGAGGGCCGGGCGGGCGGAGGGGGGTGGGCGACATGTCGGAAGATATTCGCGACACTCTGCAAAGGGCGCTGGCCGTCGCCGACGCGCTGGCGCTGGACGCGGTGGACCGGATGAGCCTCGGCCGAGCCGACCGTCCCCTGGTGGCGGTGGGTGGAGGGGCGTTCCTGCTGCCGGAACGGATCCCCGGGGTGAGCCGGGTGATCCGGCCCGAGCACGCCGCCGTGGCCAATGCCGTCGGCGCCGCCATCGCGCTGGCGAGCGGCAGAGTCGATACGATCATGCCTGCAGGTGAAAGCCGGTCAAAAGCGATCGAAAGGGTCAAGGAGGAGGCCGTGGCGCGGGCCGTCGCGGCAGGCGCGGATCCGGCCGGTGTCCAGATCGTCGATCTCCTCGAGGTGCCGCTGAGCTACCTGTCGGAACCCGCCGTACGGGTGCACGTCAAAGCCGCCGGACCCCTCACCCGGTGACAGATCGAAAGGACTTCCCCCACATGAGCTGGCACAAGCGTCTGCTCCTCTTAGGGGTCGCCGGCACCGTGGCCATGGCCGCGTCCGCGTGCGCGGGCGGCCAGGTGCGCGGCGCTGACCGTTCTCCCCAGCCGAGCAGCACCGGTGAGACGGCGGCGACCCAGACCCAGCCGGCCACGGCCACGGCCAACGACGACACCTTCGTCTACGCCCCCAACCTCGACGTGGTGACCGACTGGGACCCCGCGACCTCGTACTCCAACGAGAACATCGCGATGTCCAACATCTACGAGGGGCTGACCCGCTACAACTCCGCGACCAGGAAGCCCGAGCCGCGCCTGGCCACCGAGTGGACCTCGGCGGCCGAGGGCAAGGAGTGGACGTTCAAGCTGCGGCAGGGCGTGAAGTTCCACACCGGGGCCGCGCTCGACGCCGAGGCGGCCAAGAAGGCCATCGAGCGCACGATCAAGGAGAACTCCGGCGCGGCCTACATCTGGGGCGCGGTCGACACGATCGAGGCGCCCGACGCCTCGACGCTGAAGTTCACCCTCAAGTACGCCACGCCGCTCGACGTGGTCGCCGCCTCCGGCTACGCCGCCTACATCTACGACACCGAGGCCGTGGACCAGGTCAAGGACGGCAAAGCCGACGCCGGTACGGGTCCGTACACGATCGACAGCTGGCAGAAGGGCAAGGAGACCGAGCTCACGCTGAAGGCGTACGAGGACTACTGGGGCGGCTGGAAGCCCGAGCAGTACAAGAAGGTCGCCTTCCGGGTCACCCCCGAGATCACCACCGCCTGGCAGCTGCTGAAGCAGGGCGAGGTCAACTTCGTGCAGCGGCTCAACCCGCAGCTGTTCGAGCAGGCGAGCGACACCGAGGGCGTGCAGGTGAGCCGGACGCCGTCGTTCCAGAACCTGCTGGTGCTGTTCAACACCGCCGGCGGCGCGACCAAGGACGTGCGGGTACGGCAGGCGCTGCAGCTCGCGATCGACTACGACGGTCTCCTCGCGGCGCTGAAGGGCGCGGGCGTGAAGGCCAGCGGGCTGGTGCCCGAAGGGCTGGTCGGCCACACGGCCAACCTGGAGGCCAAGCAGGACCTCGCCAAGGCGCAGGAGCTGCTGGCCTCCGCGGGCTACGGCGGCGACAACGAGGAGCTCAAGCTCACCCTGACCTACGCCCAGGGCGACGAGGACCAGAAGCTGCTCGTCACCCTGCTCACCTCCGCGCTGCAGAAGCTGAACGTGACGCTGCAGGCCAAGCCGATGGCCTGGAACGCCCAGTGGGACCAGGGCAAGGCGAAGGGCCAGGACATCTTCGTCATGTACTGGTATCCGGACTATCCGGACGCGTACTCGTGGTTCTTCAACGTCTTCAGGAGCAACGACAAGCCGGAGCTCAACCTGTCCTACCTGAAGAACGCCGGGATCGACGCGGCCATCGACGAGCTGCCCAAGCTGACGGCCACCGACCTGTTCGCGGCGGAGACGTCGTACGACGAGCTGCAGAAGAAGATCCTTCAGGAGCAGGCCGCCGTCGCGGTGCCGTACGTGCAGACCTACCAGCGCGCGCTGTCGGCGGACGTGCAGGGGTACGTCGACAACCCGGCCTATCCGAACGTGGTCTTCTTCCACGACCTCAAGCGCGCGAGCTGAGGCCTGGGTGCTGCGGTATCTGATCCGCCGGCTCGGCCAGGCACTCCTGGTCGTGGCCGGCGTGGTCATGCTCACCTTCGTCGTCATGCGGTTGGTGCCGGGGGATCCGGCGGTCGCCTTCGCCGGGCCCAAGGCCACGCCCGAGCAGCTCGCGGCGGCGCGCGAGCGGTTCGGGCTGGACGATCCGCTGTGGGTACAGCTCTGGAACTACGTCAGGGACCTGGTGACGGGAGACTGGGGGACCAGCCTGCACACCCGGCAGCCGGTCCGCGACGATCTGCTGCTGGCGTTCCCGGCGAGCCTGGAGCTGGTCGGGGCGGCGCTGCTGCTCGCGATCGTGGCCGGCATTCCGGTCGGGGTGCTCGCCGCCCGCTATAAGACGAAATTTCCGGACTTTGGGGTGCGGGTGACCAGCATGCTGGCCGTCTCCGTCCCCGTGTTCTGGCTGGCCCTGGCGCTGCAGACGGTCTTCGCCAGCAACCTCGGCTGGTTCCCCGTCGCGGGAGAGTACGACTCCTCGCTCGACACCACCAGCCCGCTGACCCTCTGGACCAACATCACCGTCGTCGACGCGCTCATCACCGGCAACTGGCCCATTCTCACCAGCACCCTGCGGCATCTGGTGCTGCCCACGCTGGTGGTGGCCGCCTACCCGACGGGAGTGATCGCCCAGATGACCCGCGCGATGCTCATCGAGGAGGCGGGCCAGGACCACGCCAGGCTCGAACGCGCGCTCGGCTTCGGCGAGACGTCCATCCTGACCAGGTTCGCGCTGCGGCCCGCGCTGGGCCCGGTGCTGTCGCTGATCGCGCTGGTCTTCGCCTACTCGATCGTCAACGGCTTCCTGGTCGAGGCCGTCTTCAACTGGCCCGGCCTGGGCCGCTACGCCGCCTCCGCCATCTCCTCGCTCGACACCCCGGCCATCGCGGGGGTGACCCTGCTGGTGGCGCTCGTCTACGTGCTGGCGAACCTGGTCGTGGACCTCCTGCAAGGCCTGATCGACCCACGGGTCAGGCCCCAATGACACCGCCCGGGACGCCGCCCGGGACACCGCCCGGGACACCGCCCGGGACACCGCCCGGGACGCCGCCCGGGACGCCGCCCGAGGCGGGGCCGTCCGAGGCGCCGCTGCGCCGTACCCTGCCCAAGATCACCGACCGGTTCGCCGCCACCGGCGCGGTGCTCATCGTGGTCGTCGTGGCGGCGGCGCTGCTCGCGCCCTGGCTCGCGCCGTACCCGGAGGACGCGGTCGATCCGGTCAACGCCCTGCTCGCGCCCGGCGCCGAGCACTGGTTCGGCACCGACCAGGCCGGCCGCGACGTGCTCACCAGAGTGCTGTACGGCGGTCGCACGTCGCTGTTCATCGCCGTGTCCGTGCTGGCGGTCTCGGCGGCCGTGGGCGTCACGCTCGGCCTGGTGGCCGGGTACGCCGGCGGCTGGGTACGTGACGTGATCATGCGGGTGACGGACGTCTTCCTGGCCTTTCCGGCGCTGCTGCTGTCGCTGATGCTGGCCATGGTCCTGCAGCCGAGCGTCACGACGGTGATCGTGGCCATCGCGGTGACCTGGTGGCCGTGGTACGCGCGGCTGTCGGCGTCGGTGGCCGCCTCCGTCGCCACCCGCCCGTACGTGGACGCGGCGCGCTGCCTCGGTGTGCCCGCCCCGGTCATCATCGTCCGGCACGTCCTGCCGAACTCCATCACGCCCGTCCTGGTGCAGATCTCGCTCGACGCCGGCGGGGTCATCCTCACCGCCGCCGCGCTGTCGTACCTGGGGCTGGGCGCGCAGGAGCCGACGGCGGAGTGGGGACTGATGGTGGACCAGGGTCAGACGTTGTTCACCACCAACTGGTGGGTCGTCACCTTCCCCGGGCTGGCGATCCTGGTGACGGCGTTCGCGTTCAACGTGCTGGGCGAGGGGCTGCGCAACGCGCTGGATCCGCGGAGGGTCGTCAGGTGATCGAGGTCAGGGACCTTCAGGTGCGGTACGGGACGCGGGTCGTCGCCCGGGTGCCGGAGCTGGACGTGGGCGCGGGGGAGTGCGTGGCCATCGTGGGGGAGAGCGGCTCGGGCAAGTCGACGACCCTGCTGTCCCTGCTCGGGCTCACCGAGGGGGCCGACGTTTCTGGACATGTCAGTGTGTGCGGCGTCGAGGTCTTACAGGCGTCCCCCCAGCAGCTCCGCCGGATCAGAGGCGCCCGCGTGGCCCTGGTCCTGCAGTCCCCCCAGGCCGCCCTCAGCCCCACCACCCGCCTCGGCACCCTGATGCGCCGCGCCCTCGCACTGCACGGCATCACCGGCCCACACGGCGGCCGGGCCTCGAAGGGCGGGCTGGAGCGCGTCATGGTGGCGGCCGTGGAGGCGGTCATGCTCGATCCGGAGATCCTGCGCCGCTACCCGCACGAGATCTCCGGCGGCCAGGCGCAGCGGTTCGCCATCGCGCTGGCCATCGCGCTGGGCGCCGAGGTGATCCTGGCCGACGAGCCCACCAGCGCCCTGGACGTGACCGTGCAGGCCGAGGTGGTCGGGGTCCTGCACGGACTGCGCAAGGAGCGCGGCCTGGCCCTGCTGATCGTCTCCCACGATCTGGCCCTGGTGTCCACGATCGCCGATCGAGTGCTGGTCATGAAGGACGGCGAGGTCGTGGAGAGCGGCCCCGCCGCCGACGTCCTGACCCGTCCCTCCCACCCCTACACCCGCGAACTGCTGGAGGCTCTCCCATGACGTCGCTGCGGGCTGAGCGGGTGACGCTCGGTTATGGGCGTACGGCCGTGGTGCACGACGTCACGCTGGACCTCACCGAGGGCGGCGTCGGCCTGATCGGGGAGAGCGGCTCGGGCAAGACCACCCTGGCGCGCGCCTTCCTCGGCCTCCTAACCCCCATGTCAGGAAATATCTGGTACGGCACACAAGACCTGAAAAAAGTGGACATGCGGAAGTTCCGGGGCGACGTGCAGCCGGTCTTCCAGGCGGAGGCCCTGGACCCCAGGATGCGCGTCGGCAGCTCCGTCGCCGAGGCGCTGCCGCGCGCCGACCGCCACCGCGTCCCCGACCTGCTCGAACAGGTCGGCCTGACCCCCGACCTGGCCACTCGCCGCCCCCACCAGCTCTCCGGCGGCCAGCGCCAGCGGGTGGTGATCGCCAGAGCACTGGCCGTACGCCCGCGCCTGCTCATCCTCGACGAGCCCACCAGCGCCCTGGACGTGACCGTACAGGCGAAGATTCTCGACCTGCTGGCGGGGCTCGACACCGAACGCCTGCTCATCACCCACAACCTGGCGATCGTGGCCAGGCTGTGCAGGACCTCTCATGTGCTGTTCGCGGGCCGGGTGGTCGAGTCCGGAGGCACCGCCGACCTCCTCGCCAGACCCGCCCATCCCTACACGCTGGCGCTGCGGGAAGCCGTACCGAAGCTGGGGGGAGAGCCGCCGGCGGCGAGAGGGAGAGCCGAGGCCAGGTCGGCTGGGACGGGCTGTCCGTTCCGGCTGCGCTGCCCGCTGGCCGTACCGGAGTGTGAGCGCGCTCCCGCGCTGCGTGAGGTGGCCGGACGGCGCGTGGCCTGTCACCGCGCCGAGGACGTACTGAACGCCTGAGCCGAGGACGTGCTGAAGGCTGGAGCAGGGGGCTTGTCACCGCCCAGGACATGCTGAGCGGGGCCGGTCACCGGGCCGAGGGCGTGCGGAGCGCCTGGAAGGGGCGTCACAGCGCCTTCAGCCCGGTGATCACCTCCAGCAACACCGTGGCGTCGGGGGCGGGTGGCGGCGACTCCACCTGGACGAGCTGCTGCGTGTGCAGGTCGCCGACGAGCACCCGCACCACGCCGATGGGCAGGTTGAGCTCCGCCGCGACGTCCACCAGCCGGGTCGGCTTGGTGCACTTCTGCAGGATGATCAGGTGCTCTGGACCGAGCCCGACCGGCGGGGTGAGCCCGCCGGAGGTGATGATCACCGCGATGAGGTCGATGGCCTCGCTCGCGGGCACGGTCCGGCCCCTGGTGAGTAAGTAGGCAGGGACGATGGGGCCGGCGTCCTCGTCCAGCCAGCGCTCGTCATTCACCTTGCACCACCCGCATGGGGCGTGCCGGCTGCCTGATGGGTTCCTCCGGCGCGGCCGGGGGATCTGTCACATGCTCTGCCGGGATCAGCACGATGGCGGTGGTCCCTCCATATGGTGAACCGCGCAACGTCACGCGGATGTCATGCCGGGCGGCCAGCCGGGAAACGACGAAAAGACCCAGCTGCTCGCTGTCGGCCAGATCGAACTCGGGCGGGCTGGCCAGCCGCCCGTTGAAGTCGGCCAGTTCCTCGGCGCTCATGCCGAGCCCGCGGTCCTCGACGTGCACGGCGAAGCCGCGGGCCGCCGCCTCCCCGCGCACCATGACCGTGGTGTGCGGGGGCGAGTAGACGGTGGCGTTCTCGATGAGCTCGGCGATCAGGTGGATCACGTCACCGACCACGGGCCCGTTCAGCCGCTGCGTGGGCATCGGCTCGACGATGACCCGCTGGTAGTCCTCGACCTCCGCCGCCGCGCCCCGGACCACGTCCAGCAGCGGCACCGGCCTGCTCCAGCCGCGCCCCGGAGTGGCGCCCGACAGGATGATCAGGCCCTCGGCGTGGCGGCGCATGCGCGTCGTCAGGTGGTCCAGCCGGAACAGGTCTTCGAGCGCGTCCGGGTCGGTGGCCTTGTGCTGCATGTCCTCCAGCTGGATGCGCTGGCGGTGCAGCAGCGCCTGGCTGCGCCTGGCCAGGTTGCGGAAGACGTGGCCGACGCCGTCGCGCAGCTGCGCCTGGCCGACGGCCGCCTCCACCGCGGTCTGCTGGACGGTGGAGAACGCCTGGCCCACGTCGCCGATCTCCGCGGTGGTGCTGGCCACCGACAGCTCGGGCACCTCCACCGTCTCCCCCTTGCGGAGCTTGGCGACGACCTCCGGCAGCCGCTCCCTGGACACCTCGAGCGCCGCTTCCCTGAGGGTGAACAGCTCCTTGGACAGGCGGTTGCCCATCCGCAGCGTGAAGACGATCGACACGATGATCAGCAGCAGGCAGGTGCCGGCGAGGATGAGCGCCCGGACGAGCACCGCGTCGGCCACCGGCTCGGACCGGGCCGAGAGCATGATGCTCGCCTTGAGCTGCGCCGCCGAGAACGACTTGGACAGCGCCTCGGTCGTGGCGAGCCAGCCGCGCGGCGCGCCGCCGGCGATGATCTGGTCCTCCATCAGCCGCAGCCGCTGGTAGACGGGCGAGGTGATGATCGAGACCTGGATCTCGCGCAGGGTGGGATCGAGCTCGCCCAGCGCGTGGTCGATGAGGAAGCGCCGGTTGCCCACGAGCTGGGCGAAGAGCCTGCGCTCGGCCGGTGTGGTGGGGCCGATCGCGATGGCCTGCTCCCTGGTGAGCAACTCCTCGGCGTAGCCGAGGTCGATGACCAGGCGGGACTGCTCGTAGATCGGGATGTCGTCGATGAGCCCGACCCGCCGGTGCAGCCCGAAGAGCGCGTCGATGGCGGCGTTGTAGGCCTCGACTGTGTGCAGCCGATCGGACAGGCCCGCGTCGATCTCCCCTCGGATCGAGTCGAGCCTGCTCAACTGCGTGTAAACCACGTCAACCTGCGTGCGGATCGCCTCCGACGTGTCCCGGGACGCGCCCGAGAGCTTCCTGAATTCCTCCCTGGCCCTGTCACTGCGCGCACGCTGCTGGGCGATGGCCGACCTGTCGGTGGCCGTCTTCCCGGCATTCAAGAACTTCACCGAGGCGAGGCGTTCGCGCTGCAACTCGTTGCCGAGCTTGTGAGCGGGATGACGCAGGTTAGTCCAGAGCGTGGTGTATTGCCGGAGCTCCAGGCTCTCGCCGGCCGTGACTGCGGTGATGACTCCCCACAGCACGACCATCGAGGCCAGTGGAACCAGCAGTAGGCCGATGATCTTGGTACGGATCGTGCGGCTACGACCCATGACACCTCACTCCGGTCGGTCCCCTGCTGGCAACCCCGGACGGGACAAGCCAAGAGGATAGCAATCGGATCTCCGGAATGCCCAATTTTTCAGCGGGTTTGGACACGTAACCATGATCATGCAGTAGGTTTCGCAGGTAGATTCGGTCACTGAGGGAGATAGGTTGCGCCGTCGACTCGCAGCGGTCGCCGCGCTGGTGCTGCTGATCACGGCCTGCTCGGTCCCGCCCGAGGTGCGGCAGGCTCCGCCAGGAGAGTCGGCGTTCGTCTACGTCAGGCACCTGGACATGATCACAGAGTGGGACCCGAGCCGGTCCTACTCCAACGAAGTCGTCGCGTTGCAGAACGTCTACGAGACGCTCACGCTGTGGAATCCGGTCACCAAGAAGGCCGGTCCCCGGCTGGCCACCTCGTGGCGGGCCTCACCCGACGGCCGGACCTGGACGTTCGTCCTCCGCCAGGGCGTGACCTTCCACACCGGCCGGCCGCTCGACGCGAGCGCGGTCAAGGCGTCGATCGAGCGCACCAAGCAGGCCAAGACCGGCGCCTCCTACATCTGGGACGCCGTCTCCTCCATCCGGACCGAAGACCCGTCGACCGTGATCTTCACGCTGCGCTACCCGGTCCCGCTGGACCTGGTCGCCTCCTCCGCGTACGCGGCCTACATCTACGACACCGAGGCGGCGCCGGACCTGCGCACCTGGTTCGCGGCGGGCCGGGACGCCGGCTCCGGGCCGTACACCGTCTCCTCGTGGAAGAAGGGCAGTGAGCACGAGCTCACGCTCAGGTCGTACGGCGGCTACTGGGGCGGCTGGGACCGGCCGCACTACCGCACGGTCAAGTACCGCGTCGTGCCCGATCCCAGCCGGGCCTGGCGGCTGTTGCTGCGCGGCGAGGCCAGCTTCGTCTACCGGCTCGACCCCAAGCTGTTCGCCAGGGCGGTGGCCACACCGGGCATCCGCACGGCCGAGCAGCCGTCGTTCCAGACGGCCATGATGCTGTTCAACACGGCCACCGGCCCGATGACCGACCTGCGGGTGCGCCGGGCGGTGCAGAAGGCGGTCGACTACCGGGGCGTGGCCAGGGCGCTGCGCGGCGGGGTCGCGCCCGCCAGCGGCATCGTGCCCGAGGGCCTGCTCGGCCACATCAAGGGCCGCGAGCCGAAGCAGGATCTGCCGGCCGCCACCACGCTGCTGCAGCAGGCCGGGTACGGTCCGGGCGGTGAGCCGCTCACGCTGACCCTCACCTACGCCGAGGGCGACACCGACCAGCAGCAGCTCGTCAGGAGGCTGCGCCGGGACCTAGCGCCGCTCAACGTCACGTTGCGGGCCAGGGCGATGCCCTGGACCGCCCAGTGGGAAGAGGGCAAGAAGAAGCGCCAGGACATCTTCGTGATGTACTGGTGGCCGGACTACGCCGACGGTTATTCCTGGTTCGGCAACGTCTTCCGCAGCGCGGACCCGCCGATGTTCAACCTGTCGTATCTGCACGATCCCGCCACCGACGCCCTGCTCGACACGCTGCCCGAGCTGATCGTGACCGACCAGGCCGCCGCGCAGCGCGTCTTCGCCCAGGCCACCACGCGGGTGCTGGACAAGCAGGCCGCCGTGGCGATGCCGTGGGTGGTGAACTCACGCCGGGCCTACCTCGGCGGGATCCAGGGCTACGACGACAACCCGGCCTATCCCGACGTGGTCTTCGTCTATGACCTGCGGCCCTCCGGCTGACTCTCGATCCGCTCGCGCAGCCGTACTCTGATCTCTTCCGGGGTGTAGGCGCGGCGGCGCCGCTCGGCGCGCGCGATCGCCACCCCGGTGGCCGCGACGCCCGCGGCCCCTGCCAGCCCGATTATCTTCCACCAGCGCATGTGCTTACGCTATCGGTGTGCTGACTCTCGATGAGGCCGTGGAGCTGACCAGGACCGGCGACCTGTGGATCTTCCGGGGGCGTTCGGTGCCGGACCGCGCCATCCAGACGATGACCAACAGCCCGGTCAACCATGTGGGCATGGCGATCGTGATCGACGACATGCCGCCCATGATGTGGCACGCCGAGCTGGGCAGGTCGCTGCCCGACCTGTGGTCCGGCTCCCACCAGCGCGGCGTGCAGCTGCACGACCTGCGCGACGCGGTGACGGTCTGGGCCGATCGCTACGGCCAGCGTCCCTGGCTGCGGCAGCTCGAACCGCAGGCGAGCGCCGAGATGGAGGACGCGGCGCTGCGGACCGTGGCCCGGCTGGACGGCACGCCGTTCCCGTCCACGGCCCGGCTCGCCGCGCGCTGGGCCAGGGGCCGCATCCCGCAGCTCCGCCGGGCGCGCGAGCGCACGCTGGAGAGCGCCTACTGCGCGGAGGTGGTGGCCGTCACCTACGAGGCGATGGGGCTGCTGCTGCCGGGCCGCCGCCCCAACTGGTACGACCCGGGCAAGTTCTGGAGCGGCGACGACCTCGACCTCCAGGGCGACTACCGGCTGAGCGGCGAGATCACTGTCGGAGTCCCGCTTTCTGCTCGTGGCGCGACCTCACCTTGATCGGCATGTGCTCCAGCTCGTCCAGCGTGCCGGGGGAGTCCTTGAGGAAGTCGAGCCTGATCAGGTCGTCGCCGGCGCACATGTTCATCAGCCAGTCGCCGCTGATCCTGAACCTGGAGCGCCCCGACGGCGCGGTCAGCAGGTGGTAGCCGCGGGTGACGAGCTGCGCCAGCGGGCCGGACAGGTCCACGCCCAGCGGCCTGGCCACCGCGTCCCTGCCGCCGAGGTCGACGGCCAGGCCGAGATCGCGATGCCGATACGCCCGCATGCGGCCGCCGCGCAGCGCCGCGATCGCGTTGCGCGCGGCCGTCGCGGCCTGCCGGGAGGCGTGCTGCGCGGTCTGCCCGCAGACCCCGCCCTGCGGCTTGGTCAGATCGGGTACGGCCGCCGCGTCGCCCAGCCCGAACACGCCGTCGTGCTCGGGCACCTGGAGGTCCGGGCCCACCACGAGCCGCCCCTTGGCCGTCTCGGTGCCCAGACTCGACACCACCGGCCTGGGCGTCACCCCGGCCGTCCAGACCACGGTGCGGGTGGGCAGCGCCGTGCCGTCGGTGAGCTTCGCCGACGTGTCGGTCATGCTCTCCAGCGTGACGCCGAGCCGTACGTCGACCCCGCGCTTCCTCAGCAGCCGGGTGGCCGCGTCGCCGAGCTGCTCGCCGAGCTCGGGCATCAGCTTGGGCGCGATGTCGAGCAGGGTCCAGCGCAGCAGCCCGGGGTCCAGGCCGGGGAAGCGGGCCAGCGCCGCGCGGGTCACCAGCTGCATCGTCGCGGCGGTCTCCACGCCTGAGTAGCCGCCGCCCACCACGACGAACCCGCACCTGGCCGCCCGCTCCGCCGGATCGCTGGAGCTGGCCGCCAGCTCCAGCTGGGCGATCGCGTGGTCGCGCAGGAACACCGCCTCGGCCAGCGTCTTCATGCCGCGGGCGTGCTCCTTGAGCCCGGGGATGTCGAAGGTGCGGGTCATGCTGCCGGGGGCGAGCACGACCACGTCGAACGGCACGCTGGTGACCTCGCCGCTGATCTTGAGCACCTCGCAGCGGCGGCGGTCGAGGTCCACGTCCATGGCGACGCCGGGCAGCAGCTTGGTGCGGCGCAGCCCGGTGTGCAGCGGCGCCACGATCGAGCGGGGCTGCAGCACCCCGGCGGCCACCTGGGGCAGGAGCGGAAGGTAGAGGGTGTAGTCCTTGGGCGTGATCAGCACGATCTCCGCCTCGTCGGGCCGCAGCCACCGCTCCAGGAGCCTGGCGCAGGTGTATCCGGCGAATCCACTGCCCACAACCGCTATTCGAGCCACGTGTTAGCTCTTCCGTGGAGGAGGGCGAGCAAACCTACCTCGCCGAACCCGCTTGAAGACGGCTGAATGGCCACATGTCGTCAGCCGGGTTCAAGGGCGTCGCAACCGATTTCACCGACCATCGGAAGCCAGTGACAGTCCACCCGGCCGCCAGATGGAGACAGGAAAATGCGACGCTTATTCGCGGTCATCTCGATGTCGATCGTCGGCCTGCTCGTGTCGGCCGTGCCCGCGTCCGCGCAGGCCCCGCCAGGGCCGGCCGGCTACTACGGTCAGCGGCTCGCCTGGTCCGGCTGCGGCGGCGGGTTCCAGTGCGCCAAGGTCAAGGTGCCGCTCGACTACGCCAAGCCCAAGGGGCGGCAGATCGACATCGCGGTGATCCGGCTGCGGGCCAAGGGGCCCAAGCGGATCGGCTCGCTCGTGCTCAACCCCGGCGGTCCCGGCGGGTCGGGCGTGGACCTGGCCAGGAACGCCAAGCAGTTCGTCTCGCCCGCGCTGCTCGCCCGCTTCGACGTGGTCGGGTTCGACCCGCGCGGCGTCGGGCTCTCCTCGCCCGTCCGCTGCCTCTCGTACGGCGTGATGGACAGTTACCACGCGCTCGACCCCACCCCCGACACGCCGTCCGAGGTCCGCAAGGGCGACGCCTACCAGCAGATCTACGCCCAGGGCTGCAAGGCGAACGCCGGCGCGCTGCTGGCCCACGTCGGCACCCGCGACGCCGCCAGGGACATCGACGTGCTGCGGGCGGCGCTGGGTGACCGGCGGCTGACCTACCTAGGCTTCTCGTACGGCACCCTGCTCGGCGCCACGTACGCCGAAGCGTTCCCGAAGCGGGTGCGGGCCATGGTGCTCGACGGCGCGATCGACCCCGCCACCCGCGGGACCGCTCCCGGCGCGGCCGCGCACGGCTTCGAGACGGCGTTCGCGTCCTTCCTGCGCGACTGCTACAAGCGGCCGGGCTGCCCGTTCAGGACGCACAAGGTCAGCGCGTCGTTCCAGCAGTTGGCGAAGCTGTTCAAGCGGGCCGACAAGGCGCCGCTGCGCAACGACCTCGACGGCAGGCAGGTCAACGAGGCGCTCGTGTGGCGCGGCGTGATGGCCGCCATGTACTCCCACGCGCAGTGGCCGTCGCTGCGCGCCGCGCTCGGCGACGCGTTCAAGGGCGACGGCACCGCGCTGCTGGCCTTCGCCGACGGCTACAACGGCAGGCGGGTCGACGGCTCGTACGACAACAGCAGCGAAGCCTTCACCGCCGTCAACTGCGCCGACTACCCGCCCACGAGCAGGGCCACCCGCTCGGCGGTGACGTACGTGCCCGAGTCGCGGCACTTCGGCAAGTACTTCTCCGACGGGCTGCTGTCGCCGTGCGCCTTCTGGCCGGTCAAGAGCGGCGAAGGCATCGTCGGCCGGGTGCGGGCCAAGGGCGCGCCGCCGATCCTGGTCGTGGGCACCACCCGTGACCCCGCCACGCCGTACAAGGACGCCGAAGCCCTTGCGGGCCAGCTCTCGTCCGGCGTGCTGCTCGGCTTCGACGGCGACGGCCACACCGCCTACGGCGGCCCCTCCACCTGCGTGAACGGCGCGGTCGACCGCTATCTGATCAACCGCGTCCCGCCGAGGAACGGGACCATGTGCCGCCGGTAGCGAAGCGACGGACTGGACAGCGCCCCCGACGATCTGTCACCATCTGCGGCATGATCAATGAAAGGGGCGCTGCCGCCCCCCTCCGGTGAAAACGCTCGTGCAGCGGGAAGCTGCCGAGATCCGGAAAGAATGGCTGGGCTGGGTGTTCTCCACCCGGCCCGCCGACCGTCCGGCCGCCGAGGCGGCCATCTCCGAGCTCTATCGCCTGATCGGGCACTCCTCACCCCGTTTCCACTGGGTCTCCTCGCCGCTCATGGCCGTGGAGACCGTCCCGCCCGGCGTCCGTCCCGCGGAGAGCATCGACCGGCTGGCCGACTGGCCCGTGCCGCGCCGGTTGACCACCCTCCTGCAGACCCTGTACATGGGACTCGACAGCCGGCTCACCTGGGCTCACCGCCCGCTGGACCAGCTGATCGGCGCGCAGGTGCGCGCCCCGCTGGCCCGGTCCTTCGACAGGTCGCTCCAGGAAGCGCTCCCACGGGTGCGGAAGTCGCGCCACGACTGGACCGGCAGCTGGTACGCGGCCCAGGAACCGTCCCGGATCGCCCATTACGACGCCCTGCGCCGGGCGGCCGGCGTGGTCTTCACCACTGAGCAGACCCGCCTGCTCGACCTGTGGGTCGCGGTGGCCCGGTCGTGCGGCTGGTGGTGGCCCCGCGACGAGGTATGCGTGGTCTCCGAACGACCGGCCGACCTGCACACCGAGCCGGGAGACGAACCCGGGGAGATCCGGCTGCACCACGCGGACGGCCCGGCCCTGCGGTACGCCGACGGCTGGGACGTACACGCCTGGCACGGCCGGCCGGTGCCCGCCTGGGTGATCACCGATCCCAGCGTCGAGCGGATCGCCCGCGAGCCCAACGTCGAGATCAGGCGGTGCGCGATCGAGCGCATCGGCTGGGCCTCCTACATCGAGCGGGCCGGGCTGCGCCTGGTCGCCACCGCGCCGGACCCCGGCAACCCCGGCTCACACCTGCGGCTGTACGACATGCGCGCGGAGACCAAGGTGCTCCTCGCGGTCAACGGATCCGTCGAACGCGACGGGCGCCGCCGCCAGTACGGGCTGACCGTGCCGGGCTTCCTCCGCGACCCCGTCGACGCCGCCGGCTGGACGTACGGGCTGTCCGCCGAGCAGTACTCCCAACTCGTCCGCCGAACCTGAGGTGATCTCCATGACCGTGACACTCGCATCGCTCGCCCAGCAGACCGGACTCGCCGTGCTCGACCATTTGGAGCAGTCGGCCCGCATCCCCGTCGTCGACGGCCTCCAGGCCCAGGGCGACCTCATCGTCATCCCGCTGGCCATGCTCACCCCGTCCGTGCGCACCTGGTCCGACAGCCCCTGGACGGACGTGCCTCCCGAGGGCGTCGAACTGCTCCGCGGCGGCTCCGGCGGCAACCCGCACACGCTCGTCGCCGATCGGGGCACCTGCCGCTGGACGACTCACGTGACTGACCCCGACTGGCTGGCGATCGGCATCTTCGAGGCCACCGAGCCTGTCTACCTGCTGCACCCGGAGCACGGGGCGTCCGGGTGCGCGCCGGGGGCGTACGTGGTCCGGCGGCAGCGCGAGCGCGACGGACAGCGCGCCCGCCTCGTCGCGGACTGACCTCCGCCCGCTGTCGGCGAAGTCGATGGGACAGTAGCGGCCCCGTGATCACCGATGTGATCGCGGGGCCATGTCACGTGCTCGGGGGCGTGCTCCTGGCCGCTTTCGAGCGGCTCTACTTTCGCAGGCGGTTGACCAGCAGGACGATGAGGACCACCACGCCGGCGATCACAAGCAGCTGGAGGATTTCCGGGACGCCCATATTGGTCATGATTTTCCTTGTGTCGAGGGGTGACATTAAGGAAACGCACGGGGCTCAGGAGGGGTTCCTTGTTGCGGGCCAGGGCCTGTTCGCCAACGGTGTTGCGTGACGGTTGAGACGTTCACCTGGCGCTTGCGCCGGAGCTGGATTCGCCGGTCATCTCAAGCGTGCTGCGAACCGACCTCTGTACGGGCCGCCTCCAGGAACGCGTGCTGCGGACCTCTGAGGTGGTCCCACATCGAACCCTCGGCCGCGCTCTGGTCGGGCAGACGCCACAGGACATGGTCCACCGCAGTCGCGTAGGCACGAGCGAGTTGGTACATCTGAGGACGGAACAGGACCTGGATCATCCGCTCAGCCACCCAGAGGCGGTCGATGACGCTCCGGGCCCTCGCGAACCACTCAGGCGTTCCTGCGGCATTCCAGTCAGGGGCCTGATCGCGCTCTTCGGCGATGCGAATGCCTTCCTGCGTGATCGTGATGAATTCGCGCAGCAGTTCCAGCTGCTCCGAACGTCGAGCCTCGGCCCGCTGAGCCGCTTGCCGCTTCTCCTCATTCCTGGCGGTAAGTCGCACGGTGGTTAACTGCGCCAGATAGGACATCAGCCCTCCCAGCAGCACACCGAGCAGCGAAGCCCAGACCTGCATCTCCATGGAAATTGTGTATCAAATCCGACAGGCCGCAACCGGCCGATCGCGAAACCGGTGATCGCTTCTTGTCACAGCCATGGCGGCGAGTGCGCCTCGCGGAGATTCCCGATGGGCCGGCCGGAACAACCCCCGTTCGTCTCGGTCGGGGGTTGTCCCGGGCTCGCTTCAGGCGGTCAGCACCGGCCGGCGCCGTCGAAGTTCCTGGGGCCGCGGGGCACCTTGCTGCTGATGGTGTCGCCCGGCCGTGCGGTCTGGCAGCTCCCGTCGACGCCGTGCGCCCAGACGATCTTGAGGTTCATCGTCTCGCCGCAGTCGTTCCTGGCGTAGCCGGTCTTGGTGATGGTGCCCGTGGTCTGCCAGACGGTGACGCAGGACGGGGCGTTGCCCGCGGGGATCGCAGATGCCGTTGCCGTGCCCTGGAGTGCGAGGAGACTCATGGCCGCGCCGCCGAGGGTGATTCTGAGGGCTGTGTGCATGGTCGGTGGTCCCTTCCTGTGGGGAAACGCTCGTGTGGAGGAGGAGCGTGGCCACTACGGTGCCGACCTTCATGGCCACAGAGCGTGATTCTATAGATACACACTGTCCACGGTCGGCCATATGCGCAACGTCATCACCACCGACGACCGATCTGCGGCTGACTCGTACGAAAAGGTGGTCGTGGTGGATTTTGGCGGCCTTCGTGCTGACTCGATCTGTTTCAGGGGATGCCGTCAGAGTGGAACATGAGTAAAGGCCCGATTGCAGAGTGTAATTTTCGTCATACTGACAGGATGCGTGCACCCAAGCGCAGACGACCACTCTTGCGCAGTCCCCAACCGCCACCTCCAGGAATTTCGCTGGCCGATCTTGCCATGCGTGTCTCCTACGTGGGCAGCGGCGAACACAAGTCCTATCCCTCGTTCGCCGGGCAGCCTCGGTTGCGAGCGGATGCCAGCAAGTGTGATCCGGAATATAAGGACGCAGACGAGATAACTGACTGGCTGAGACAGGCCATCGCCTGCGGGAACGTGGGCGCGCCGTGGGAAGGGGAGTTCCCTCGATACGTCTGGCGCGGCCTGGATGATGTGATCTACGAGGCGAGACTGGTCAATCGCGAACTCGGGCAGTACAAGGGATATCCGCTCACGTCGAGTGAGCGGCCAGAAGGGCTCAACGAGATGGGCGACGAGCGATGACGACGGATTCTGGGCTAAGGCTCCGGTGGGAGTGGGAGCCCGCACCTTCGGTCAGGGCGCCGGAGTATCGGGCGACGTGGGCTCGGATCGAGATCAGTGTGGGCTCTGAGCAGGTGACACTGGTGGAGGACCGGGAGTCGGGGAGCTCGCGGCGGTCGATCTACTGCCCCTTGTACCCGCTGGCCGAATGGGCCGCCTACCACTGGTGGTTTCTGCGCGCCGACGCGAGGCCGGCGCGCAACGTCGATGTCGGCCGTCCGGATCGCTATCTGCCGCGAGATGTCCGCAGGCATTCTCTCCGTGGCAGTGGTGACGGCTTTCTATGGCCCAATCTGTTGATTGTTCCTGAGGGAGCGAGTAAACGCCTGGTCTGGCAGCGAGATCATGCGCAGGCGGATGGGCAACGCCCGATCCGGTTCCTGTCGGATGGGGAGGCGCTGGTCGATGGCGCGGCCGTCGAGTTGGAGCTCGAACGGCTGATCTCGGCCGTACTGACCCGGCTTGCCGAGCAGGGGGTTCACGGCACCACGCTGGAGAAGGAGTGGGGTGCGGTTCAGGCGGCCGAGCCCGATGAGGTGGAGTTCTGTCTCGCCGCCGCACGGCTGGGGCTCGATCCCTATGCCGAGGCTGAGCCGTACCAGGATCTGATCGTGCGGGCGGCGAGTGAGCTGCGGGGGGACATCCTGGGGGACTTCTACGACGCGGTGGAGCCGGACTCGCTGGCTGCCGCGCTGGACTGGATCAACGAGGCGCGGTCCGAGGTAGGGCTCACCCAGCGCCGGACGGATGCCGTACGGCTGCGGGAAGACCTGTGGGCGGGGGCGACGACGCCACCGCCGGTGGATCGGGCCTGGGAGAGAGGATGGACGCAGGCGCGAGCCGTGCGGCGTGCGCTGGGTCTGCCAGACAGCGAGAGATTCCCGCTGGAACCGTACATCGTCAATGTGGGTAGGAGTCCCGCCGATCCGGGGCTCCGCGCCTTCGGCGGCGCGGCCGAAGGGTTCGGGCCGGTGGCGGTGACCGTGCCGGGCCTTCCTGTGACGGCGAGCCGGTTCACCCTCTCCCGGGCGCTGTGGCACTACCTGTGGGAGTCCGAGCCGTTCTTCCTGGTCACGACGGCGTACACCGATCGTCAGAAGGTGGAGAGGGCGTTCGCCGCCGAACTGCTCGCTCCTGCCGCCGGCATCGGCGGTCTGCTGGGCGCCCCGCCTCTGGCTGCGATCCAGGATGACATCGAGGAGATAGCGGTTCGCTATCAGGTCTCACCTATGGTGATCAAGCATCAGCTGGAAAACCAGCTGCTGGCCGCCTGATCGCACTGGGTGTCCTGTCAAAACGCCAGGATATCCTGGCGTTTTGACAGAATGCCTGCTCAGCGAGGGCAAGGTTCTCGCGCTGCTCTCCGAACCGGAAGGCGGTACGCCTGCCAGGGGCAAACTGCTCGTGTACGAGGTCAGCTGCGGTCGAATTCGTTGGCCTTGACGCCGTTGAGGAAGGCGTCCCATTCGGCCGGGGTGAACAACAGTTTTGGGCCGTCGGGGTCTTTGGAGTCTCGTACGGCGATCAGTGTGTCGTCATGACCGGGGCGGGTGCTCTCTAACCCCGAGGTCAGCTCCGTGACTTCGACACAGTTTCCGCCGTTGTCGCCGGAGAAGGTTGACTTGCGCCACTGCGCCTTGCTCAGGTCCATCGTTCCTCCGCTGTCCTCTTGATGAGCTCAAGCGACATGCTCAGCGGCAACGCCTCGGTGCGGATGGCCTCGAAACGCTCGATCGCCGCCGTGACGTCGTCGTGATCGTTGGTGGTCAGACCTCGGACGGCCGTCTCCGCATACAGTACGTCGATCCCGCCCTCCAGCGTCGCGATGGCGAAGCCGCCCATGAGACCGGAATGCATGCCATGGGGGACCACCTGCACGCTCAGCGCTGGACTGACCATGGAAATCAGGTGGTCGAACTGCTCGCGCATCACCTCCGGCGGGCCGATCGGCCGGTGAAGCACGGCCTCGTCGATCACGCAACGGAGGATCGGGGGCCGAGGGTCCTCGCGGGTGAGGATGAGTTGCCGATGAAGGCGGGCGGCCACGGCGCTCTCATCGCCACGCAGCAGCGCATGCGCGTACGCCTTGGTCTGGAGGAGACCCGGGATCAGGAGCGGCTCATAGGAGCGCAGTGTGGTGGCGACCTGTTCCTTGTCGCGCCACTTGCCGAACCAGGAGGGGAAGACCTGGGCTCGGCGCCAGTCGAGCAGGCGTTGGAGGGCGCCGCCGGTGTCGAGGGTGGCGTCGCAGCATTGGGCGAACTCGGGGCTGGCCGGGAGTTGCCCGGTTTCGACTCCGCTGATCAGGGACTCGCTGAAGTGAATCTTGTCGGCCAGTTGGGCCTGTGTCAGGGACGCCCGCTGCCGGTAGTGGCGGAGCTCTCGGCCCCATATCGCCTGTGGTGAATGGAAATCACTCACTGCGCCCTCCCTTGCCAGACTTCAATGACATGGGCCTGGCCTTCAAGTCTTGCTCTTAGTAATGGATAATCTACTCAGAGTAGTCATGATGCGGAAGCGTGGACCCCGGGAAATTCAAGACCGGGAGAAACATCGATGAAAGAGGCCCTCAGCGCCCGTGCGGCCCTGGCCGAATGCCGTTACGCGCCGGATCGGCTCGTTCCCGTGCTGGGCGAGAAATGGATCCCGTGCGAAAGGAGATGCCTGCCGTCGGCTCGCCGGTTCGTCCGCGACGTGGCCGCCGACTGGGGCGCGGCGGTGGACGTACCGGAAGTTGCCGAGCTTCTGGTCTCAGAGCTCGTCACCAACGCGCTCACGCACGGGGCGGCCGGCACTCACGCCATCCGCGTCACGGTCAGCCGCGAGGAGGAACTGCTCGTGGTGGATGTCCACGACACCTGTCCCGTGCTGCCCCGCCTCCGCCTCGCCTCGCCACTGGACCTGTCCGGCCGAGGGCTCGCCATCGTCCAGACCTTCTCCCACGACTGGGGCTGGACCGTCACCCCGTACGGGAAGTCCGTCTGGTTCCAGCTGATCGCTTGGCCTCGGAGTGGCGAGCCGATCGCAGTCCGTTGACAACTGTCAAAACGCCAGGATGTCCTGGCTTTTTGACAGAGCAGTGTCACCGGACGAACGATGAGAGGTGTTGAAGTGCCTTGTCCGCCGCGTCCACGACTGCGGTCGCCGCTGGAAGGTCGTCGCGAACGCTGTCCTCGTCGATCCAGGTGGTCGTAGTCGGATATTCGCTTTCGTGTCGAGTCGTACGGATACGGTCGACCGGGCGGAGGATCGCTCCCATGGAGGCGCCGAATTGCGCGCGGGCGGCGTGCTGGACCGCCAAGTGGCCACCGGCTGTAGTCGCGCGTAGGCCCTGGATCTGGAGGAGCGCCGCCAAGGATTTGCGAACCGCGTCGTGCAGGGCCGCGTACGCGAGATGTGGATCCGTGTGGGCGAGTGCCTCGGCGCTGAGCAGGTGTTGCCTGGCGGTCGAGAGCATCCGTCCGGCGAGTTCGGTATCCGCGACCACTTGGGTGAGCTCACGTCGTTGCAGCATGCCGACGATCTCGTCCCTCCCACGGGCCCAGCTCGGCATCAGGTGTCTCCAACGGCGAGGCGCAGCGTCACCCGTGGGCGGTTGTGGAGTTCACGGATGAATCCATCCTCGTTCGCCTGCCACCGGGCGCTGGTGACGACCACGGTGTTGACCTCGCGCGCGAGCCTGGACCTTGCCCGTGCCGTGGCGTCGTGGAGATCGTCGCGATCGGGACGGCCGATGATGAGAAGGTCGATGTCCACCGGGGCGGGACCAGGCTCGCCGCGCATGCGTGCCGCCCACGAGCCGAAGATCGCGGCTTCCTCGATCCCGTCGATGTGGGCCAGTTCCTCGGCGAGGACCTGCGCGGGACCCAGAGTGATCGTGACGAGGTCCCGCAACGGCTCATAGAAGGGAGCCGTCCGGTTGGCTCGCACCAATTTGGTGCGGCCTACGTGGCGGCTGGTCAGGATGCCGGCCTGTTCAAGCTTGAACACCTCGCGGGTCATGGTGCCGCTGTCGGTCCCGATGGCCTCGGCCAACTCGGTGACAGACTGCTCGCCGCCACCCACGTACGTATGCGTCAGCACCGCACAGGTGATCAGGGAGCGGAAGATCGGGAAGATCGGGGGCGGTGGTCGCTGCATGCCTGGATCCTTTGCCAGCAGCATGCGTGATGAACTGATCACGCTCCGTATATTACTGTCAAAGAGCCAGGATATTCTGGCTCTTTGACAGGATAGCTCGCCGTGCCCTGGAAGTCGCTGGAGGGGGTGGGATGCCGAGGTCCGGAATGCTCTCAGGTGTTCTTGCTGGGGTACGCGGCCGGGCGGGGTGGTTAGCGGCAGGCGGCTCGGTAGGCGTCCAGGTCCAGGTTCTTCCTCAGGGAGTTGAAGTTCTGGGTGTTGGACTTGGTGCAGAACTTCGAGGTGGGTAGCTCGTATTCGACGGTGAACACCGCCTTGTCTGCTGCGATGAATTGGTTGTAGCCGTACTTACCGTTCTGTTGTGTCGTGCATTCCTTGTACTGCCAGCACTGCTCGTTGAGGGCCCAGTCGAAGTACGGCAGCAGGGCGGGGATCTGGGCGACGTCGTTCTTCAGGGCGGCGGACAGGCCGCGGCGGTGGGCCTCGTTGGCGAGCCAGGTGTTGTAGCGCAGCTGGTCGGTGGCGTCGAGGTCGAAGCCGGTCTCGTTGGTGTAGCCGTCGACGTTGTCGAACTCGACGGCGTCGAAGCCCTTGGCCTTGCACATGTCCAGGCGGGCTCGCATGATGCCGCCCAGGGCGCCGGTGTACTGGCGGATGTCCAGCCAGCGCTCGCCCTCCCAGTCGTCGAGCGGGTCCCCGAGCACCGAGGCGGGGAAGTCGGCCTCGTCCGGCCGCCAGTCCTCGTACGACCCGGCGCTGATGTAGCAGACGACCTTGCGGCCCGCCTTGGTGTCGTGCAGGCGGCGTACGGTCGCCTTCGTGGCGTTGAAGCCGTCGATGTCGTACATGGTGACGTTGAGGAACGGCTCGGTGGGTACGGACGAGAGCTGCCACTGCCAGCTCGTGTTGAGCGCGGGACGCCAGCAGCCGGGGCAGGGGATGGGGGCGGGCAGCTTGAGCTTCTCGGCGGTAGCGGTGGCGGCGGTGGCCGGACGTTGGGTGTGCGCGGGCTGGGCCTGCGCCTGGGCCACGCCGGTCAGGGCGACGGTGCAGCAGGTGACGAGCGCCGTGATCAGGGATCGGGAAAAACGCATGTTCTGCCTCTCGCTGGGGTGAAGGGGCGTCGAACGTGATTCCGGTGGAGGGGGTCAGCCGCCGGCGAGCAGGGAGTTGACCTGCTGGTTCGCCGCGGTCAGGGAGGTCTTGGCGTCCTTCTGGCCGAGCCAGATCTCGTCGAACGCGGTGCCCATGATCTGGTTGATCTCGTCAGCGTGGTCGCTGACCGGCAGCAGGAACGTGCCGTTCTCCGCCTTGGCCTGGTCCACGAAGAGCTGCACCTCCCGCCCGGCCTTCTCGTGCGCGGCCAGCACCCGCTCGGTGGCGCTGGTGATGGCGGGGAAGACGACGGCGTTGTCGGCGACGATGTTCTGGCAGTCGGTGGAACCGAGGAACTTCACCCACTTCCAGGCCGCGTCCTTGTGCTCGGTGCCGGCGTAGATCACGTCGGCCAGGCCGTTGAAGGAGGACTTGCGGCCCAGCGGCCCGGCCGGCAGCGGGGCGAAGGCGAACTCCTGCTCGGTGGCCTCCAGGTACGTTTTGATCATCCAGGAGCCGGTGACGCCGAGCGCCGCCTTGCCGGAGGTGAGCACCGCGTCGGTGCCGAGCGAGCTGGTCTTGTCGTACGACGGCGTGTAGCCCTTGTCGGCGATGGTCTTGAACCAGGCCGCGGTCTCGATGAGCTTGGGGTCGTCGTAGTAGTACTTGGTGCCGAACGGGTTCTTGTCGATGTAGGAGAAGCCGTTGGAGACCGCCAGGTTGCCCCAGCTGTTCTGCCCCAGGGAGCCGTCGTTCAGCTCGGGCGCGTAGCCGTACACGGCGATCTTGGTCTTGTCGAAGCCGGGTTCGTCGCCGCGCTTGCCGGCGGTGTCGACGGTGAGCTTGGCCAGGGCGTCCTCGAAGGTGCCGCCGTCCTTGGGGTTCCAGGTCAGGTCGGTCAGGTCGACGCCTGCCTCCTTGGCCTGCTTGACGTTGTAGATGATGGCCATGGTGTCCCAGTCCTTGGGCAGGCCGTACCTCTTGCCGTCCTTGACCCAGGACTCGGCCAGGCCGGGCCAGTACTGGGTGAGGTCGACCTTGTCCGCGGTGACCATCGGCTGGATGTCCAGGAGCTGGCCGTTCTTGACGAACTGGGGATAGAACGACGCCTGCATGGTGATCACGTCCGGGGCGTCGCCGGAGACCATCTGGGTGGTGAGGCTCTGCCAGTACTGGTCCCAGGCGTTCTGGGTGATCTTGATGGTGATGTCCGGGTTGGCCTTCTGGAAGGCGTCGGCGCACTGCTGGTAGGCGCCTTGCTGGACGTCGTCCCAGAGCGCGTAGGTCAGCGTGGTCTTGCCCTCGCCGGACGCGCCCCCGTCGGACGCGCCGCCGCCGCCGCACGACGCGGTGAGCACCACGGCCGTCACCGCCATGAACAGCTTTTTCATCATTTATCCCTTCATGCCGGAGAACTGGATCGAGTCCACGAGGCGGCGGCCGAAGAAGGCCACCAGCAGCAGGACCGGGATGACCGACAGCGCCGAGCCCGCCATCAGGCCGGTCCAGTCGGGCGCCGTGTTCGGCGACTGCTTGAGGAAGATGCCGAGGGCCGCGGTGAGCACCCGCGACTCCTCGCCCGGAGCCACCAGCAGTGGCCAAAGGTAGTCGTTCCAGGTCCAGACCGCGGTGGTCAGGGCCAGGGTGAGCAGGGGGCCCTTCGTCATGGGCAGCACCACCCGCCAGAAGATGGTCCACGCGCCCGCGCCGTCGATGAGCGCCGCCTGCTCGACCTCGCGCGGGATGCCGAGGAAGAACTGGCGCAGGAAGAAGACCGCGAACGGCGTCATCAGTAGCGTCGGCGCCACCAGCCCCGGCAGGGTGTTGAGCCAGCCGAGGTCCTTGACCAGGACGAAGTTGGGCAACAGGGTGAAGATCGGCGGCACCATCAGCGCCGCGACGAACAGGCCGAACAGCGTGTCCCGGCCCCGGAAGCGCAGCCGCGCGAAGGCGTAGCCGGCCATGGCGCACATCAGCGTCTGCACGACGGTGATCAGGCCGGTGTAGAGGATGGAGTTGCGCAGGTAGAGGAAGAAGTTCAGGTCGGCCCCCGAGCCGCCGGCGGCCCGTGCCTCCTCCCTGGTCGCCAGGCCGAGCACCCGCTCGAAGTTGAACAGTGTGGGATTGCCGGGCAGCAGGCCGGCGTTGTCGGCGGCCAGCTCGCGGCCGGGGGTGATCGCGGTGCGCAGCATCCAGTAGAGCGGGAACAGCGAGATCACGAGGGCCGCGATCAGGCAGAGCCACGCCACCAGGCGGCCGATCTTGGACAGGTTCACGTGAGGTCCGAGGTGGAGGCGCGCAGGAGGCGCAGCTGGATGAAGGTCAGCACGCCGAGGATGAGCACCAGGCTCAGCGCCAGCGCGGAGGCGTACCCCATCTTGAAGTGGGTGAACGCCTGCTCGTAGATGTAGAAGTAGACGACCCGGGTCGCGTTGACGGGACCGCCCTTGGTGGTGACCGCGATGGTGTCGAACAGCTGGAAGGAGCCGATCAGGGACACCACGAGGACGAACGCCAGGATGGGCCGCAGCAGCGGCATCGTGATGGAGAAGAACTGGCGCACCTCGCCGGTGCCGTCGATCGCCGCCGCCTCGTAGATCTGCGGCGGGATGAGCAGCATCCCGGCGTACAGCAGCAGGGCGGTGTAGCCGACGCCGCTCCAGGCGTTGATCACGGCCACGCTGGGCAGCGCCAGGTCGGGCGAGGTCAGGAAGCCCTGGTTGTCCAGGCCGACACCGCGCAGCACATGGTTGAAGAAGCCCAGGTTGGCGTCCAGCAGCCACATCCACAGCAGGGCGGTGGTCACGCTGGGCACCAGCCACGGCACCAGCAGCAGGGAGCGGATCAGCAGCGAGCGGGTGAGGCGGTGCAGCAGCGCGGCCAGGCCGAGCCCGCCGACGATCTGCAGGGCGATGGTCAGCACGACGTAGTAGCCGGTGACCTTGAGCGCGTTCCAGAACAGCGGGTCGCTCACCAGGGTCGCGTAGTTGTCCAGGCCGACGAAGGTCGGGTCGGACAGCAGATTCCAGTCGGTCAGGGAGTACCACGCGCCGCGGATCGCCGGATACAGGTAGAAGACGGCGAAGGCGAGGCACACCGGGGCGAGGAATCCCACGGCGACTCTGCCGTCCCTGCGCTGTCTACGTGGGGTCTCTAGCATCGTCGCGGCATCTCCAGACCTCCTGAACGGCGGGATGGAGTCCATCTTCGCCACTTTCGAAACCTTGTCAATACCTTCGATGAGAAACGCGACGCGAGCGTTATGCGAGTAACTTCGTAAGACTTGACAAGTTATCGAAGGTACTGGGAGCGTTCCTGCCGATGGCCGCCGCAGGGGCACGGCGGCACGGCCGACCTGGGAGGAAGTCGTTCCAGCATGAGAAACCCGAAGATCGTCTTCATCGGCGCGGGCAGCGTGGTGTTCACCCAGGGGTTGCTCGCCGACCTGCTGGCCTACCCGGAGCTGCACGCGGCCCGCATCGTCCTGCACGACATCGACCCCGAGCGGCTGCGGGTCGCCGAGGCCGTCGCGCACCGGATCGCCGCCGAGCGCGGCGCCCGCCCGGAGATCACCGCCGAGCCGGACCGCAAGATCGCCCTGGACGGCGCCGACTTCGCCATCAACATGATCCAGGTCGGCGGGCACGACGCCACCGTCACCGACTTCGAGATCCCGGCCCGCTACGGCCTGCGCCAGACGATCGCCGACACCATCGGCGTCGGCGGCGTCTTCCGCGCGCTGCGCACCTTCCCCGTCCTGGACGCCATCGCCGCCGACATGGCCGCGGTCTGCCCCGACGCGCTGCTGCTCAACTACACCAACCCGATGGCGATGAACGTCTGGTACCTCAGCGGCAAGGTGCGCAACGTCGTCGGCCTGTGCCACTCGGTCTACTGGACCATGCAGGGCCTCGCCGAGCTGGTGGCGGTGCCGTACGACGAGATCACCTATCTCGCGGCGGGCGTCAACCACCAGGCCTGGGTGCTGCGGTTCGAGCGGGACGGCGAGAACCTCTACGACCGGCTGGACGCCGCCGTCGAGCGGGACGCCGAGCTGCGGCGGCGCGTGCGGGTGGAGATGTACCGGCGGCTGGGCCACTACCCGACCGAGACCAGCGAGCACTCGGCCGAATACGTGTCCTGGCTGCTCCGCCACGACGCCGAGATCGACCGGCTGCGCATCCCCGTGGGTGACTATGTGGGGATCAGCGCGGAGAACGTACGCGAGTACGAGCGGACCCGCGAGGCCGTCCGCACCGGCGCCGAGCTGCCCGTCGAGGGCACCGGCGAGTACGCGCCGCAGATCATCCACAGCATGGTGACCGGCACCCCGCGGGTGGTCTACGGCAACGTCGTCAATGACGGCCTGATCTCCAACCTGCCGCCCGGCTGCGTCGTCGAGGTGCCCTGCGCGGTGGACGGGAGCGGCGTGCGGCCCACCCGCGTCGGCGCGCTGCCGCCGCAGCTCGCCGCGCTCAACCGCACCTACGTGAGCGTCAACGAGCTCACGGTACGGGCGGCGCTCGAAGGACGGCCCGAGTATGTACGGCATGCGGTCATGGTCGATCCCAACGCCTCGGCCACGCTCTCGCTGGACGCCATCTGGCGCATGTGTGACGACCTGACCAAGGCCCACGGCGACCTGCTGCCAGCGGAGCTGCGGACGACCCTGGTCAGCTAGCGAGCTCGACCTTCAGGCCGCGCTCGCGCAGCACCGACACCAGCTGGGGATCGGCCGTCTCGCCGGTGATGAGCAGGTCGATGTCCGACAGCGCGCAGATCGGCGCCATGCTCGTCGCCCCCAGCTTGGCGGAGTCGGCGACCAGGATCCGGCGCGCGCCGCAGCGCAGCATCCGCTGCTTCATCTCCGCGTCGGGCAGGTTGACGTTGGTGACCCCGTCGTCGGGATGCACGCCGCCGCACCCGATGAAGACGGTGTCCACCCGGACGCCCTCGATGAGCTTGCCGCCGAGCGGGTCCACCAGGGAGTGCTGCTGGCGGCGCAGGCTCCCGCCGGTCAGCACGACGGTGAACCGGGGCAGCGCCGGCTCCAGCTCCAGGGCGGTGCGCAGGCCGTTGGTGAACACGGTGACCTCGGTGAGGTCGGCGCGCGCCACCAGCTCCCTGGCGACGTAGGCGGTCGTGGTGCCCGCCCCCATCATCACGCTCTCACCCGAGCCGACCAGCCGCGCGGCGGCCTTGGCGATCAGCGCCTTCTCCACCGCGGCGGTGCCCAGCGACAGCTCGAAGGACGGCTCGACGCGCGGCAGCGGGCCGGCCGCCACCGCGCCGCCGCGCACCCGCCGGATGCGGCCCTGCTCCTCCAGCGCGTCCAGGTCGGCGCGGACCGTCACACTCGACACGCCGAACGCCTCGGCCAGCTCGGCCACCCGCGCGAACTCCTGCTCCATGAGCAGGCCGAGCATGCGCTCGCGCCGCACCTCCGTCGGCACCGACTCGGTCATGAGCGGGCGCCGGCGGGACGGCCGGGGGCGCGGATCGCCGCCGGCAGCAGGTCGCCGTGGGCCTCGATCAGCTCCTCGCACAGCGCCTCGATGGCCGGCAGCGGGAGCGTGGCCGCGGTGTTCGGGTCCAGCATCGCGGCGTGGTGCACATGGCGCGGGTCGCCGTCGAGCACCGCGCGCACGGTCAGCTCGACGACATTGAGAAAGGTACGGTTCAGCGCGACCAACTGGACGGGCAGGTCGCCCACCGGCTGCGGATGCACCCCGGCCGCGTCGACCAGGGCGGGCACCTCCACGCAGCAGCTCTCGGGCAGGTTGCCGATCAGGCCCCGGTTGCG
The DNA here is from genome assembly GCF_035920485.1 of Nonomuraea glycinis. Lineage (GTDB taxonomy): Bacteria > Actinomycetota > Actinomycetes > Streptosporangiales > Streptosporangiaceae > Nonomuraea > Nonomuraea glycinis. The sequence goes on along the minus strand of NZ_CP109166.1, from coordinate 534,653 downwards.
CACGTTGACGTAGACCTCCTTCTCCTGGCCGGTCAGCATGGCCAGGATGGCGGCGGCGGCCGGCTCCTGATGCTGCCAGCGCACCAGCAGCGGCCGGCCCGCCGACAGCGCGCGCCTGGTCTCCTCGTATTTGTGCAGGCTCCGGCCGGCCCGGCGCAGATATTCCTCCACCGGCACGCCGAGGCGGGAGGTCTCCGCCGGGTGCCGCATGAACCACGGCACGTACTCGGCGGCGTGCTCGCTGGACTGGGTGGGGAAGTAGCCGAAGCGGTGGTACATCTCCACGCGTACGTGCTGCTCCAGCTCCGGGTCGGTAGCCAGCACCGCGTCGAGCTCCGGGTAGAGCGAGCGGCCGTCGGCCTCGAAGCTCAGCACGAACGACTGGTGGTTGACCCCGGCGGTGCGGAAACGGACCTCGTCCAGGCCACGGCCCACCAGGTCGGCGAGGTAGGCGTGGGTGTCGCAGACCGCGTGACACACGCCCGCGAACCGCTCGAACGTGGTGGCCTCCTGCACCGCCCAGCCCGTCATCGCCATCGGGTCGCTGCAGCTCAGCAACCAGGCGTCCGGGCAGAGCTCGGCCATCTCCCGAGCCAGCTCGACATAGACGGGGATGGTGCGCAGGCCCCGGAAGATGCCGCCGATGCCGATGGTGTCGCCGATCGTCTGGCGCAGGCCGTAGCGGTGCGGGATCTCGAAGTCGCGCAGCGTCGCCTCGAACCCGCCCACATGGAGGTAGCCGACCACGAAGTCGGCGCCGTCCAGCGCCTGGCGGCGCACGGGGCAGACGCTGATCATCGCGGCCGATCCCGCCTCGGCGTCCAGCGCCCGGACGAGCGCCTCGGCCGTCGCCAGGTGGCCGGGGTCGTCGTCGTACAGCACGATCTCCAGCTCGCCCCGCAGGGCGGGGGCGAGGAGCAGGTCGGAGACGATCCTCCGCAGCAGGTCCACGTCACCGGCGCCGATGAAGACGATGCGTGCCATCCTCACCTCCCACGCGTACGTGGGGCGAACACTACTTCACCACCGACATGGACGCACCCGGAGCCGCAGCGGCGGGCAGGCGGGCAGCATAGGTGCATGACCATGCACGGATTCACGCTCTCCGCCGAAGGGCCGTTCGATTTCGGCGCGTCGCTGCGCTTCGTCGAGGACTGGCCGGCCACCAGCGCGCTGCCCTCCGACGGGCGGGCCCTGCGCTTCGCCTACTGCGCGGAGGCCGACTGGCTGCCGATCGGCGTGCGCGTGACGGCCGCGCCGGACGGCGTCGCCGTCGCCACGACCCGCGCCACCGGGCGGGAGATCAGGGGCGAGGTGGCGCGGATCCTGTCCCTCGACGTGGACGGCGGCGGCTTCGCCAAGCTCGGCCAGGATGACGACGTGCTCGGCGACCTGCAGCGGCGCAGCCCCGGCCTGCGACCGGTGTGCTTCTGGAGCCCGTGGGAGGCGGCGTGCTGGGCGGTGATCGTCCAACGGTCGTCGATGATCGTCGCGGCCAGGCTCAAGCAGCGCATCGCCGAGCGGTACGGCGCCGAGATCACCATGGACGGGCAGACGTACGCGGTCTTCCCGCCGCCCGTGACGCTGCTGGAGGCCGGCGGGCTCGGGCTGCCCGCGCAGAAGGAGGAGTGGCTGCGCGGGCTGGCCCGCGCGGCGCTCGACGGCGTGCTCACCACCGAGCACCTGCGCGCGGCCGAGCCGGAAGTGGCCCTGGCCGAGCTGCGGGCGCTGCCCGGCGTGGGGCCGTTCTCGGCGGGGCTCATCCTGATTCGCGGCGCGGGCGCGCCGGACGCGTTCCCGGGCGACGAGCCGCGCCTGTTCGCGATCCTGCGCCAGGCGTACGACCTGCCGGAGGACGCGACCCCGGCCGCGTACCGGAAACTGGCGGAGGCGTGGCGGCCCTACCGCTCGTGGGCGTCCTTCCTGTTCCGGGCGTCGACGTACGGCACGGGTGGGCAGGAAGTGGACAGGAAACGGTCTGGAGAGTGGACATCCCGTTGAGAGAGCGTGGCGGCCACACCGCGTGTCGAGGGGAATGAAATGGCAGACCTGTCCACCGCTCTCGCCGAAGGCGTCGAGGCGGAGACCATGTACCAGTACGAGTCCATGGCGGCGCCCTCGGTCAAGGCCCAGCTCGGGATCGCCACCACGCGCATCGGTGGCGGGGTGGCGTTGTCGACCCTCCATGACGTCACCGGATTCTGGAACAAGGCGCTGGGATTCGGTTTCGAGGAGCCGGTCACGTACGAACTCATCGGCCGGGTGGTGGACTTCTACCGCTCACAGGGGAACACGCGGACCACGTTCCAGATCGCGCATTCGGTGCTGCCGCCCGACTGGGAGGAGATCCGCGCCGCCTTCGGCCTCCGGCCGACCTCGCACTACGTGAAGCTGGCCTGCCGGGTGGAGGACTTCTGGCCCGGCGAGAGCAAGCTGGACGTCGAGCCCGTCCGCCCCGAGGACGTGCGGCAGTGGGCGACGGTCACCTTCCGCGGGTTCGGGATGCCCGAGGAGGGGTTCACCGAGATGCTGGCGGCCACCTACGACCATCCGGACTTCCACCCGCTGGCCGCGTGGGACGGCGACACGATGGTCGCCACCGGCAGCCTCTTCGTCCGCGGGCAGGTCGGCGCGCTCACCGCCGACGCGACGCTGCGCGAATACCGCAACCAGGGCGCGCAGTCGGCCCTGCTGGCCAGGCGCGCCGAGCTGGCCGCGGAGCTGGGGTGCCGCTGGCTGGTCACCGAGACCGGGCTGCCGCAGGAAGGACGGCCCAACCCGTCGCTGAACAACATGCTGCGGGCGGGGCTGCTGCCGATGTACAGCCGCCGGAACTGGGTCTGGGAGCCGGACGGCGAGTGATCACGCAAGACCTGTACTGGGTCTGGGAGCCGGACGGCGAATGATCACGTAAGGCCTGTCCGGCCCGCTGGGCGGAGCCGGAAGGCGCTGTCCGCGGTCTCGGGGACCCGCACCACGAGCCCGGTCTCGGCCAGGATCGCCGCGATCAGGTCCCGATCGCCGGCCCACTCCAGCGCGAGGTCGTCGACCAGGTCGCCACGGGCGTCGAAGCAGGACGTGTGCGCCTGGGTGGTCCAGAAGAGCGCCCTGGGCGGCTCCCCGGCCGGGGTCAGGTCGTGGACCGTCTCCCAGCCGCCGGAGGAGGTCGGCCAGAGGTCGGGCTCGGCGACGTAGCCGCGCGCGACCAGCCGGCCGAACACGCCGACGATCCGGCACAGATCCGAGGCCCGGTCCGTGGCCAGGCAGGTCACGATCCCTTCCTCCGCCTTGGCCAGGCCGTGGACCGCCGCGAAGAGCGCGTCCATCGCGGCGTCCGCCTGCTCGCTCAGCTCGTCGGCGTCCATCTCCAGCAGCGCGTCATGGTCGGCATGCCGCTCGGCCTGCCCGGGAACGGAGAGCACCAGCCCCTCCCAGGCGAACAGCGACTGGATCCGCGAGGAGAGCCCGCCCCGCCAGGCGAGGGCGACATCCTTCACCAGCGCGCCGTCGGGCGTGAAGTGGTCCCCGACGGCCGGGCTCAGCAGCCCGCTGGTCCCGGTGTCGGCGGCGAACCGCTCGGCGTCGACGATCTGCCAGCCTTCGTCCGCCAACCGGCCGAGCGCCCGCTCGAACCGGTCACGGTCGGCGCGCCGCTCGGTGATCCGGCGGACCAGCACCATGGGCCACCAGGCCTCGGCGTCGCCGAAGGCGCCCGGATCCAGCGCCTTCAGCTCTTCGACGGTCGCGGACCCGAGCCGCAGGAGGAACTCCACGAAGTGGCCCAGGGAGCTGTTGACCTGCTCGGCGTGCGGCTCGTCGTCGAAGGTGAGCAGCCCCACGACGCCGCTGCGGGGGTCGAGGAAGTAGCGCATGCCCGCGTCCCCCGGCGTCCCGCCGAGCACCAGGACGGCGCCCGCCCGGAACTCCACCAGCGAGCCCACCGCCGGCTCACCGGTGACCAGGGTGGTGAACGCCGGGTCCACCCGCACCGGCAGCCCGACCTGGCACAGAAGGTGTGTGTCCGCCGCCGAGACGCCCGTGCCGTGGAGCCGCGCCGGGTCCATCAGCAGGAGGCCGTCGTCGCCGAACGCTTCGACCAGCTCTTCGTGCGTAACCACGATCCGGCACCTCGTCGTTGTGGACGATCGCGGCATGCGACGTCAGGCTCGGAGATCAAGTTGCCGCAAGCGTAGTCGGTGTCTCACCGCCGCCCACCCTCATCGATCACACTTGTTGATCAACCGGCCCGGGGGCTCCGACGGCCGTCGAGTCGGCAGGCCGGTGTCATGCGGTCCCGGCTTCGCTTCTAAGATCCAGGGTGTGGCCAGGTACTTCGATGTGCATCAGGACAATCCGCAGCCCCGGCTGATCAGCCAGGTGGTCGACCTCTTGCGGGCGGACGGGCTGATCGCGTACCCGACGGACTCGTGCTACGCCCTGGGGTGCCGGCTGGGCAACAGGGACGGGATCGATCGGATCAGAGAGATCCGGGGCCTCGGCAGCAACCATCACTTCACGCTGATGTGTGGGGACTTCGCTCAGTTCGGCCAGTTCGTGCATCTGAGCAATGCGCTGTTCCGCTCGGTCAAGGCGGCGACTCCCGGCGGATACACGTTCATCCTGCCCGCGACCAAAGAGGTGCCGCGGCGGTTGATGCATCCCCGGAAGAAGACGGTCGGCGTCCGGATCCCCGATCACGTCGTCACCCAGGCGCTGCTGGCCGAGCTCGGTGAGCCGCTGCTGTCGAGCACCCTGCTGCTGCCCGACGAGGCCGAGCCCCTGACGCAGGGGTGGGAGATCAAGGAGCGGCTCGATCACGTGGTGGACGCGGTCATCGACTCCGGTGAGTGCGGCGCCACCCCGACGACGGTGGTCGACTTTTCCCAGGGCGAGCCCGAGATCCTCCGCCGAGGCACCGGCGATCCTTCTCTCTTCGAGTAGGCCGCGGACCTTGGCACGACCGACCCGGGTGGGCGGGCGGGGTCAGCGGAGCCGGGCGGCGATGGTCCGCGCGCACTCGATCGACTCGGTGCGCGTCGTGTCCACCTCCAGGTCGTAGGTCACGCCTCGGTGGACCAGCTCCGCCTGAGACGCGGCCATCCCGGCGATCCGATCGCCCCGGGCGATCTCGCGGCCCTCGGCGACCGCGGCCTCGCATCTCACCCCGACCCACACGACGTGCAGCCCATCGAGGGCCCGCTGCCAGGGCTGCTGGGACCCCGCCCCGCCCAGAAAGACCTCGTCGACGATGATCCGGGCGCCGGCCCGGGCCATCGCGGCGACGCCCTCGATCCACGCCGCCTGCATCGCCATGAACTCCGGCCCGACGCTCACGGTGCCGTCCGGGTCGAACTCGATCCCCGCCGCCGAGCTCCGCATCGCCGCCGGCATGGCCTCGACCAGGGTGTCAATCCCAAAGGCCAGCCACGGATCCGGCAGGACCGCCTGCAGACACCGGGCCAGCCCGGATTTTCCCGAACTGGAGCCACCATTGAGAACGATCACTTGGGACATCACCGCGCCACCCTAGGCGATCCTGAACGATTCCGCCGCTCGGCGATCGTGCCGAGCCTGTCAGACCAGGGAGTCCCAATCCCGGTTGTCCTTATCGTCCTCCTCGAAACCCCATGACACCTGCTCCGCACGCACGGCGATGGCGCGTGCCTGTTCGCGGAACTCCGGCAGACCAGAGATCGACTCCGACCATCAGCTGAGCCGCTGCAGCAGGTGGAAGGTCACCTCTTCGCCCGCCCGGTTCTTCCCGATGAGCTTGCACAGCGCCGCCCTGATGGGCAGCCAGTGCGGGCCGCCGCCCGACGGCATGAGGGTGGCGTTGAACGGATGGCCGTCGATCGTACCGGCGACCTTCACCGCCGCCCGCGTCCCGAGATACTCGGCGGAGCCCGGCACTGTCACGAAGGTGGCGAAGGCCCCGTCCTTCTCGATGGGCGCGGTGAAGGCGAGGTCGATCGGCTGGGTGGGCATCGTGGTCTCCTCTGGTCGTCCGGTGGTCAGTTGTCGCGCAGGACCGCGTGGTCGTCCGGTGGTCAGTTGTCGCGCAGGACCGCGTGGTCGTCCGGTGGTCAGTTGTCGCGCAGGACCGCGCGCAGCCGGGTGACGAACCGCTCGGGGTCGTCGGCGAAGCCGGTGTGGTCACCGGGGAACAGCGTCGGCTCGATGCCGAGCGCCGCGCCGAGCGCGGTCGACGTACGGTCGCAGAGCTGGCCGGTGGACTCCTCGCCGATGCCGATCACGATGCGGGTCGGCACCTCGCGCAGAGCCGTCAGGTCGGGCTCCCAGCCGATGGTCGGGCGCAGTTCGTGGGCGAACCAGCGGCGCTCGTCCGCAACCTGCTGGGGGTCGCGCTCCCCGCCGAACATCTGCTCGATCATCCCCTCCGGCAGAAAGATGTCGGACAGGGCCATGAACCGCTTCCAGGCCCCGACGACGTCACCAGCGAAGTAGGTGGCGATCATGTCGTCGGCCGCGGCGTGCAGCCGCTCGCGGTCGTCCAGCAGGGCGTAAGCCGGGTGCTCGTGCGCGACCACGGTGTGCACCTGCTCGGGGTGGGCCTGGGTGAGCGCCAGCGCGCTGACCGCGCCGCCGCTGGAGCCGAAGACGGCGGCAGGACCGGCGTCCAGGTGGGTCAGGAGCCGGGAGAGGTCGTCGGCGCGCAGCTCAGGGGTCGAGTCCTGGTCCGGGTCGGCGACGGGGCTGCGGTTGATGCCCCGCGGATCGGTGGTGAGCACGGTGTGGTCGGTGGCGAGCAGGTCGGCCGCCGGCGCGAAGGCGTCGGCGCCCATCGGCGCGCCGACGAGCACCACGAGCGGGCCCGCGCCGCGCACCTCGTAGTGCAGGCGCGCGCCAGGGACCTCCAGCGTCGCGGAGATGGCGGGGATCGTCGGGCTCATCGGGGCCTCCTGGCAGGCGATATTCGGTCCGGTCACAGTAGGGACTCCCCACGGAGGGCAGAATCGTCGCTCATGGAGGAGAATTCTGCGACGCGGGACCTGACGCTGGCACGCGACGGGGACGACACGGCCTTCACCCGCCTGGTGGAGCCGCTGCGCGGGGAGTTGCACGCGCACTGCTACCGCATGCTCGGCTCCACCCACGACGCCGACGACGCCCTGCAGGACGCCCTGCTGCGGGCGTGGCGGGGGCTCGCCCGTTTCGAGGGCCGCAGCTCGCTGCGCTCCTGGCTCTACACCGTGGCCACCCGCACCTGCCTGGACCTCGTCGCGGCGCGCGGCAGGCGGGCGCTGCCCGTCGACCTCGGCCCGGCCAGCGACCACCCCGTGATCGACGACGCCCCGCTGTCCGATGTCGCCTGGCTGGGCCCCTATCCCGACAAGGCCCTGACCGGCGGCCAGGCCGGCCCGGCCGCGCGTTACGAGCAGCGCGAGGCCGTCGAGCTCGCCTTCGTCGCCGCCCTCCAGCACCTGCCGGGCAACCAGCGGGCGGCGCTGCTGCTGTTCGAGGTGCTCGGCTTCTCCGCCGCCGAGATCGCCGCGATGATGGACACCTCCGTCACCTCGGTGAACTCCGCCCTCGCGCGTGCTCGCCGCGTCGTCGCGGAGAAGGTCCCTTCCCGTACGCAGCAGCAGACGTTGCGCAAGATCGGCGACGCGCGCCTGCGGGAGATCGTCACCGGCTACTCCACCGCGCTCGAACGCGACGACGCCGACGCGCTCGTCGCCCTGCTGACCGAGGACGTCACCTGGTCGATGCCGCCACTGCCGCACTGGTACCGCGGCCTGGCGACCGTCACCGACTTCGCGGTACGGGTCCCGCTGACGGGCTGCGGCTCCTGGCGGCACCTGGAGACCAGCGCGAACGGCCAGCCCGCCCTGGGCTGCTACCTCTGGAACGACGCCGCCGGCGCGTACCTCGCCTGGTCGGTCAACGTGTTCACGCTGCGTGAGGCGTACATCTGCGAGATCACCTCGTTCATCGGCCCCGAGCACTTCACCGCCATCGGCCTGCCCGCCTCGCTGCCCTGAGGCAGCTCGATCAGGATCGTGGCGTGCAGGCGGGCTGTCTGTCGCCCTGCGGCAGGAATCTGTCCCACTCCTCGTTGGTGAGTTCCCGTCCCACGACGGCGCAGGCCTGCCGGATCAGGGCTTCGGGGGCGACAGGCCAGCGGCGCACCGACCGGTCCGCGGTGAGAGCCATGACGCTGGAACCATCGGCGGTGAAGACGATCTGATCGGGGTCGGCCTCCGGGGGGAGCAGCGGCTCGCCGAGGGGTTCGAGGGTCTGCGTGTCCCACAGGCGGAGCGGACTCTTGGTGATCAGCAGAGTGCCGTCCGGGCTGAGGGTGGCTTTGCCGTTGCCGGTGGTCAGGCTGCGCCGTACCCCGCAGGACGCCGGATCAACGAAGCGGATGGTGTCGCTGTCAGGGGCGCTGACCACGAGCGTCCGCCCGTCGGGGGTGAACTGGACGCTGCCGGAGAGCAGGGTGTAGTCGTCGACCCGGGTGTCGCATCCTCCCTCGGGCGCGCCGGAGGCGATCTCCCACGTGCGGATCTGCCGCGTGCTAAGACTGGCCGCGAGCCGCCCCCCGGTCTCGTCGAGAGCGATCACCGGGTAGGCGAGGGCGCTGGTGAGGTCCGTCGGCTGGGCGAAGTCCGGCAGCGGGATCGTGGCCACCACGGCGCCGCTGCCGACCTCGTGGACCGTCACCGTGTAGCGGCCGGTGTTCGCCTCGCGCCGGGCCACCGCGAGGCGGCGGCCGTTCCCGCTGAACGCCGTCTCGGTGCCGAGCTCGTACGGGAAGCGCAGTACGGCGGCGGCCGGCGCGATGGACCACAGCACGTACGAGCTGCCCACACTCGCCAACAGGTGCGTCCCGGTGGGGGAGATCCGCAGGCCGCTTACCTCGCTCAGGCCGGGAATGGGCAGATCCTTCCCGTCGCGCAGGTCGCGACGCCGCACCTGGCGGCTGTCATCGGCATAGACCAGCGTCACACCGTCGCTGCTCAGCGCGGATGGCTTCTTTCGCGGAGCGGTGGGCACGTCGGCGGGGCGCAGCGCGGCCGCGACGTCCCACACGACGGCCGCACCTCCGATGCCGACCCCTGCGAGGCGGCGTCCCGAGGGGTCGAAGGCCACCGTGTAGATCGTCGACGGCTCCCCGGGCAGGGAGACCAACCGTGGTTCCGGCGCGGTCAGGTCGATCAGGCGGACGTCGTCTCCTGCCAGGGCGACGTGCCGGCCATCGGGTGAGACGGCCGCTGACCAGGCGTCGGCCTCTCCCGAGGCGATGACGTCGCCGGTCATGAGGTCAGTGACCTGGACGGGGGATCCTCGCACCACCGCCACCTTGTCGCCGGAGCCGAAGATCACTTCCTCTCCGCGCTTCGTCCAGCGCACTCGTACGGTGCGCGCGTCCAGCAGCGTCTGCCGGCCGGTGCTGTCACGGGAGTCGGCGGCGACCAGGAAGCGACCGGAAGGGCTGAAGGAGAGCCGAGGGTCCTGCCCTGGTGCGTGCCGGGCTCGGCCGGTGACGGTGCCGTCCTTGGTCGCGACCAGGATCACGGTGCCGTTCGCCGTCCACACGGCGAACCGGCCGCCGTCGGAGGACACCGCCGCGGCGACCGCCCGGCCCGGGAGCCCGGCCCGCCAGCGGCGCTCGCCGGTCGTCGTGTCATAGCCCGCCAGGCTCGCCAGATTCCTTCCGGTCGCCATGACCACGCGGTCACCGGCCAACTCGGCGAAGCCGTACCGGGTGGCGACCTTCATCTTCACCGCCCGAGATGAGCGCAGGTCCCACACCACGGGCCGCTCGGACGGGTCCTTGCCGAAGGCCCGTTCGCTACGGCGGTCCACCTCGAACAGCGTGCCCGCACGCCTGCTCAGCTCCCCGCCGGACACCAGGTCGAGGAGCACGACTCCGCCGCCGGCGGAGGACGCGGCGGCGATGTGATGATCAGCGGTCACGTCCAGCGGCGCCTGGGCGGTCCGCACCACGCGAGCGGGGTCGCCGGCCAGGTCCCACAGCAGCACCTGGCCGTCGAGGTCCTCCGCGACCAGATGGCGGCCGTCCGGTCCGAAGATCAATCGCTTGACGTTCTGCACCCGCTCGAAGGGGCTGCGCAGAATGCGGGCCTCGCCACCGGCGAGCTCCCACACGTAGACACGTCCGTCGGCGGGCGCGCCGGCGTCTCCCCCTTCGCTGTATCTGCTGGCCGCCATCCTGCGCCCGTCCGGGCTGATCGCCAGCGTCAGCAGGTGGAAGGGAACAGGGTCACCGGGCCGGATGCGCGGGAAACCCACGACCCCCCGCATCGCCTCGTGCACGACCGTGACGAGACTGCTGCGGGCGGCGGCGGTCCGCGCCGTCCGCCAGGCGTGTACGGCCAGCAGCAGAGCCCGGTCCAGATTGCCCTCCCGGTCGGCGAGCGCCTGACTGGCCAGATAGCGCGAGGTCGCCTGGCGCAGGTTGGCCACAGCCTCTTCGGCGCGCAGGCCGGCGATCACCGCCGCCACCGCCGTGGAGGCGGCCAGCACGGCCAGCGCGATCACCGCCGCGGCGGTCACCTGGCGGGTCCTGCGATGCTGCCGGACGTCCTCGCCGTACAGCTCGTCCGGCTGCTTGCCGTGCAGCGGCGCGGCCAGTTGCACGACGCTTCTGTGGAAGTCGTCGTTACGCAGGACGCGCTGATCTTCCGCGTGCGCCCAGCGCAGGTCGACGTAGAGCGGCCGATGACGGTGGACGCCGCGCAGCACGGCGGGAAGCGCGGTGGAGCGTTCCACGTCGAAGCCGCGGGCGGAGGCGTCCCAGACGAGATCGCCGCCGGTCAGCACCAGCCGCAAGCTGTCCACGCTCTTGTGCCTCAACCAGTAGTCGATCTCCTGGGGGACCCAGGACGATCTGACGGCCGAAGGCGAGAGGAACACGATGAGGCAGCGGGAAGCGGCCAGCGCATCCTCGATCGCCGGATCGAGGGCCGAATTCGCCGCCAGGCTCGACGCGTCACGGAAGACCCGTAAGGCTCGCAGCCGATACCAGGGCCGCGCCAGCCGGTGCAGGGCGTCGCGCACGGCCGCCACCAGGGGGGCATCCGGCTCCCACGCGTAGGACAGGAAGGCGTCGTACCGGCTCTCCTCAGATCCCCGCACTGGCCATCGCCTCCGGTTCCCGAACACCCGCCAGTTTGGCGAACCCCATCGCGTAGCCATGGACACGCCGCTGCACCTCCCGCAGCTCCGTGCGGCAGGCGGCGTTCGCAGGCCAGTCCGATTCGGGGGCGTCCGGCTGCGCCTGCTCGAACTCGCGGAGCCGAGGGTGCCACTTCGACAGGAACGGGCGGAGCTCCTGGTTGAGCATCGTGATCGCCAGATGCTCGACCGTCTGCCCTCCCGGTGCCGGGACCGACGGGCGGCTGGACTTCAGGGTGTCGCGGGTGGTGGCGAACAGGCCGTACAGCGACGTCAGCGCCTCGCGGGTCAGGCCCTCGTCATCGTCGAGAGGCTGCGTGGACACCCGGGTCACGGTCTCCACGAACAACTGCCAGGCGACGTTGCGGCTCTCGTTGTTGACCACGAACGTCAGCTCGCTCAGCTGCGGAACCGACACCTTCACCTCGGTCAGCCGGGCCGACCGGTTGTAGATCTGGATCACCAGGATGCCCGCCACCCCGGCCACGGCGCCGGCGGTGACGTAGAGACCGCGACCACCGATCCTGGTCAACTCGAAGATCACCAGGCCGGCCAGTGCGCCGACGACGGCCGCTGCTAACACGCGGACGACCCGCCCCTGGCGAAGAGCGGTCAGCTGAGTCTTCGTCACGCCCCGACTTTACCTGCGGCGTACCCGGTTGACAGCTTTTGGAGCGAATGAAGTGATGCGGTTCCGATCCTTCTTGTCGTGGGTAGGGAACTTGTGGATTAGGCACACGTGACGGAGAGACCCGGCAAGCCCTTCCAGGTGGTCGCATGGATCAATCCTCCTCGGCTCAGGCTCCTCCGCCGCGCAGTGTCTTCATCTGCCACAGCTCGCAGGACAAACCTTTTCTGCTGATTCTTGTGGAGCTGCTGCGTTCGCATGAGATCGAGGTGTGGATCGACCTGCACGAAATGCGTGCGGGTGACTTCATTCAGGATAAAATATCGAAACAGATCCCGGCCAGCTCATGTGTCCTCGCCGTTGTCTCACGGCATTCCGTGCAATCACGATGGGTCGCCGAGGAGCTCGTGCAGGCATTACAGCTGGAAGAGAAGCACCGTGGCCCGCGGGTCATCCCGGTCAAGCTGGACGACACCGAACTGCCTGCCTATCTGGCTCGGAAGCTCGCCATCGACTTCTCCCGGCCCGATCTTATGGCCGACTCGCTGCGCGCCTTGGTGCGAGCGATCAGAGCAGCGCATCCTCCGGTGACGATAACGAGGCATGACGAGCTGGAGCATGAACTCGCGCGGACGACACTACGTGAGGGCGATCTTCGACTTGCCGCACAGCTCTGCTCGAACATCCATAATGCGGTGAAAAACGTCCTCCTTACCGCTTATCGCCTTCTCGACGATTCGCCGTACCGCCATGTGCCGGCCGTCCGCGTCCTGTTGTTCACGGTCCACGAGCAGTACAAATGCCTGCGACTGCAGTTGTACGTCTCGGATACGTCGGTCGTCGGGCACTGCAAACACCGCTTCACTCTCGACCCTGGTCGGCAACGGCATCTGAACCCCGCCGCCAGCGCATGGAACAAGCGCCGGCTTCACCACGTGGACTACCAAGCGGAATACGCGGCGGATCCCGAAGCCTACATAGCAGAAGCCGTCCAGCACGGTTTCACCCGCGACAAGGTTTCGAACATCATTTTTCATATCGCCAGCAGCGTCTCGGTGCCGATCGAGCGGCTCGTATTTCCTTCGCTCGGCGCCGGGATTCCTGGTGTCGTCTGCATCGACAGCGAACGCCGGGCGGTCTTTCCTCAGGAGACGCACCCGGTGCTCGCCGAAATAGTCGTGGACCTGCTCAACGACTTCAACACCGGGCGGCGCAGTCCCTTGCAGTTCGAGGACAGGGACATCATGGAGGACAACCGGGGCATCATCGACGAGGTGACGAGATGATCCAGGGCCGGTAGTCGCCGGACGGTCAGTTGCAGTTGCAGTCGCAGCCGTCGCAGCAGCAGTCGCCGTCGCAGGAGCAGCACTGGCAGCAGTTGCCGCAGCTATCCCAGCCGGAGCAGTCGAAGCGCTGGCAACAGGAGCTCTGGTGGTCCTCGTCCCAGCCGGGACGGTACAGGCCGCACGTGCAGCAGGTCAGTGCGGCGCAGGCGAACGACAGCAGGCCGCCGGGGTCCCGCTTCGGCGGACGGTGTCCCGGTGGGGCGTCCGGGGAACCGGGTGGGTGGCCGGGGCCGGGGGATGCGGCGGCGAAGGCTCGGGAAACGGCGTTGCCGGTCTCTCGTACCAGCAGGGCGCGGGTCAGGGCGGGGCGGGGCAGGTCCAGTTCGTCCACGGCGGCGCGCAGCTCCGCGTGTGCGGTGTCGCAGTGGCGGCGCGCCTCGTCCAGGCCGGTGCCGGTGGCGGCCAGCGGGTTGTACGATCCGTCCGCGCGGTCGTCGGCCAGGTCCTCCACCGCGTCGATCAGGTGGGCCAGCCTGCCGAACCGGCGCCCGGCCGCCTCCAGGGCCTCCTGGTTGTGCGGCTTGCCGGTGAGGGTCGCGGTGTGCGCGAACGCGGCGGCCACGGCGTCCTCGGTGGGCGCGGTCAGCTCCCGTAACCCGGCGCTCCCCGTACGTTCCAGGAGGGCCTGGCGGCCGGCCGCCGCCGTCAGCGGGGTGACGTCGAAGCCGAGCGTGCCGGCCGTGGCGGCGCCGGCCGAGGACCAGCGGTCGGCCAGGCGGGTGGCGCCGGCGGCCACCGGGCGGCGGGCGTAGGCGCCGTCCCCGTCCGCCACGTGGTCGCGCACCTTGCCGGCCGCCAGGAGGAGCGACACCGAGGCCGCCAGCCGTACCCCTTCGGCCTCCACCACGTGCGCGCCCTTGAAGCCGCGCAGCGCGCACGCGCCCGCTCGCCGGCGGGGCGCGGCGGCGGGCGACTGAGCTTCGGTGAGAACGGACACGAGCAGGCCGTCGTAGTTGGTCACCAGGCGGGACAGGTGGCCGTGCTCGTCGCGGAGCGCCAGGCAGAGCCCGCACAGGTGGCCCATCCAGTCCGCGTAGAGCCCTTTGCACATGCCGTGCTGACATGGCCGGACGATGCCAAACATATGTTCCCCCGTGCGTGTATTCGGGGGAAACCGTAGCACCCGCGATCAGGCCGTGTGCTGGTACGTCGGGTAAGTCAGATAGCCCGCGTCACCGCCCTGGTAGTAGGTGGCATCGTCGACGGGTGTGATCGGGAGCGTGGTGCGCAGCCGCTCGACGAGGTCGGGGTTGGCGATGAAGGCGCGGCCGAAGCTGATGAGGTCCGCGCCCCGGTCAAGCCAGTGATCGGCGTCGGACCGGCCCGTCTGCTTGGGGCCCATCGGCATCACCGGGTTCATGATGAGGGTGCCCGGCCACGCACGGCGCAGGGCGACCAGCACCTCCTCGTCGATGGTGGCTTCGAGATGGACGTAGGCCACCTGGAGGCGGGCCAGCTCGTACAGCAGCGCGGTGTAGAGCTCGGGGACCTCGCGCTCGGCGACGCCCCAGAACGTCCCGCCCGGGGAGAGGCGGATGCCGGTCCTGGCCGCCCCGACGGTGTCGACGGTGGCGGACACCGCTTCGACGGCGAACCGGATCCGGTTGGCCACCGGGCCGCCGTACCGGTCCGTGCGCAGGTTGGCGTTGGAGGAGAGGAACTGCGAGATCAGGTAGCCGTTGGCGCCGTGCAGTTCCACGCCGTCGAAGCCGGCGTCGACGGCCCGGCGGGCGGCCTCGGCGTACGACCGGGCCTGCTCGGGCACCTCGTCGGTGTCCAGGGCGCGCGGGGTCGGCGCGGGCCGGGGGCCGGTCGGGGTGAACACCTCGCCGACGGCGGGCACGGCCGACGGGCCCACCGGCCGCATGCCGGTGGTGTCGGGATGCGAGACCCGTCCGCCGTGCATGAGCTGGGCGAAGATGCGGCCGCCGTTGGCGTGCACGGCGGCGGTCAGGGGGCGCCACGCGGCGACCTGCTCGTCGGTGTACAGGCCCGGCGTGCCCGGGTTGGACTGTCCGATCAAGCTCGGTTGCACGCCCTCCGTCACGATCAGGCCGGCCGTCGCCCGCTGGGCGTAATAGGTGGCCATGGACGGTGTCGCCAGGCCTCCGGCGGCGGCCCGGACCCGGGTCATCGGGGCCATCACCACCCGGTTGGGCAGGACCAGGTCACCGAGCCGGTAGCTGTCGAAAAGGGTGGTCATCGCAAGGCTCCTTCGCGTTCCGCGGCGCCCGATCCGGCCCGCTGCGGCTAAGCTAGAACCTCACATCCATGTCAGAGGCAACCATGTGTGGCACGGGTCACAGTCGGGAGGACGGCGTGCGCATCGGGGAGTTGGCGTCACGTACCGGGGTCAGCGTCCGGTCCCTGCGTTACTACGAGGAGCAGGGGCTGCTCGCCAGCACCCGCAGCGCCAGCGGGCAGCGGCACTACACCACCGGCGAGATCGACCGGGTCGCGCTCATCCAGCGCCTGTACGCCGCCGGTCTGTCCAGCCGTACCATCGCCGAGTTGCTGCCCTGTGTCCATTCGCCCAGCGCGGAGAATTCCGACGCCGCGATGGAGCGCATGGAGCTGGAACGTGACCGGCTGTCCGCGCACATCGCCGACCTCATCCGCACCCGGGACACGCTCGACGAACTCATGGTCATCAACCGGGCGCATCGGGAGAGTCTCCAGATGGCCCACAGCCACTGAGGTCTCACGCCAGGGCGGGGGAGGCGCCGGGCGCCGAGCCGCGCAGGCGGGCGGCGTCCTGGCTGGGCGGCGCGCCGAACTGGCGGCGATATTCACGGCTGAACTGTGACGGGCTGTCGTAGCCGACGCGATGGCCGACGGTGGTGACGTCGTTGGGGTGGGTGGCGAGCAGGAGCCGGGCCTCCTGCAGCCGGATCTGCTTCTGGAACTGGATGGGGCTCATCGCGGTGACCGCCTGGAAGTTGCGGTAGAAGGCGGACACGCTCATGCCGGACAGCCGCGCCACGTCCTCGACCCGGAAGGGCTGCGCGTAGTGGTCGCGGATCCACCGGACCGCCCGCGCGACGTGGGCGAGACTGCTGTCGGCGAGGCCGAGCTGACGGACGACGGCGCCCTGCTCGCCGGTGATGAGCCGCCACAGGATCTCCCGCTTGAGCAGCGGGGCGAGGACCGCCAGGTCGCGTGGCCGGTCCAGCAGGCGCAGCAGCCTGATCACCGCGTCGACGAGCTCGTCGGGCGCGTCGCTGACGGCCATCCCGGACGGTGTGCCGCTGTCGGGTGGCAGGTCTCCGGGGGCCGCCTGCAGCAGCAGCTCGGCGACGGTGGTCGGGTGCAGGACCAGGCCGAAGCCGAGGGCCGGCCGGTCGGGGCTCGCCTCGGTGAAGTGGCCGGTGATCGGCATGTCGACCGAGGCCAGCAGGTATTGGCCGGCGCGGTACTCGTACACGCGGTCGCCCAGCGCGATCCGTTTCGCGCCCTGCGCGATGAGCGCCAGCACCGTGCCCGACATCGAGGGGGACGGCGGGTCCGCGTGCTCGGCCTTCGAGACCAGGACGCCCTCGACTGCGGTGGTCATGTCGGGCCGGGCATGGCGCGCGAGCAGGGCGCGTAGCTCGTCAAGGTTCATGCCTTGATTGAAGCACGTACCTGATTCTCTCGGCAATGAGAGGATCAGGCAAGAAGCTGACGGCATCGTTCTAACGTTTGCGCAGGTCGGGCTGTTTACATTGACTCATCGACATCCCAGGAGCACACAGCGGCTCCACGATCGAAGGAGTCCCCCATGAGCGTCGAGCACGGTTTCCACGCCACCCTGACCGCGCGGCCCGGAAAGGCCGACGAGGTGGTCGAGTTCCTGCTGAACGCGCCGTCCCTGGCGAACGAGGACTGCGTCGTCTTCCTGGTCAGCCGCTCGGCCAGTAACCAGGACATCGTGTACGTCACCGAGGGCTGGAGCAGCGAGGAGGCCCACGGCCGGTTCTTCAAGACCGAGGAGGCGCAGGAGCTGGTCGCGAAGCTCGGGACGCTGCTCGTCGGCGAGTCCGAGTACGTCGACGAGGTGCCGGTCGGCGGTAAGGCCGCCTTCTAAGACCACCCGGCATCAACACCTTAGGAAGGACCCCTCTCATGACGCTCGCTCGCCCCGACTTCGACCCCGAGCTGCAGGTCGCGCTCGCCCAACTGCCGTCCATGCCGCCGCTCAGCTCCGAGGTGCTCGCCCAGCTGCGCCAGTATCCGTCGCCGCCGGTCGAGACCTTTCTCGAAGGGCTGGCGGTGGACCGGCGCGAGGTCAGCGTGCCCGGCTCGGACGGCGTGCGGATCCCGCTGTCGATCTTCAGTCCCGCCGGGACCGATCAGACCACGGCGGCGCCGTGCGTCTACTGGATCCACGGCGGCGGCATGATCATGGGGGATCGGTTCTCGCAGATCGACATCCCGCTGGAGTGGCTCGCCGAGTTCGGCGCCGTCGTCATCTCCGTGGATTACCGGCTGGCGCCGGAGGTCAGCGGGACGACGTTGGTCGAGGACTGCTACCAGGGGCTGAGCTGGGTCGCCGAGCACGCCGGTGAGCTGGGCATCGACCCCGCCCGTATCGTCGTCGCCGGTACGAGCGCCGGCGGCGGCCTCGCGGCCGGGACCGTACTGATGGCACGTGACCTCGGGGGTCCGGCCGTCGCCGCTCAGGTGCTGATCTGTCCCATGCTCGACCACCGCAACGGCACTACCTCCAGCAGGCAGTACGCCGAGGGGCCCGGCACCTGGACCGGGGAGATGAACGCGTTCGGATGGCGGGCGGTCCTCGGCGACCTCGCCGGCCAGGACGTGTCCGGGTACGTCTCGCCCGCGGTGGCCGACGACCTGTCGGGTCTGCCGGTCACCTACATCGACGCCGGCACCGCCGAGGTGTTCCGTGACGAGGACGTCGAGTACGCCACCCGGATCTGGGCGGCCGGCGGCCAGGCCGAACTGCACATCTGGGCGGGCGGTTTCCACGGATTCGACGCGCTCTTCCCGCAGGTGCGGCTCTCGGCCGCGGCGCGCCGGACGCGCAGCGACTGGCTCGGCCGCGTCCTGGGCCGGGCTTCTCTCGCCCAGGCGCCGACACTCACCTCATAGACATGGCTTGATCGCGCCCGACCACGGGAGCTGCGGCGCCGCCGAGCCCTGCCCCGCGCCCTCCACCTGGGTGCGGGGCCGCTCCGCGTGTACCCCTGAGACTCCACCGGGCTGACGCGCACGGGGAGCGGTCCTCGGTTTGCGTGCTCCCTGCTCGGTCGTCAGGGCGGCCGGCTCTCTGCTTCGGTGGCGACGGGCGCGGGGAGCAGCTTGCCGAACGGTACGGCGCGCAGCGCCCGGAGGCGTTCGGCGGCGCGTGGGTGGCCGTGGTCGGCGGCGAGCCGGTAGTAGAACCTGGCGATGTCGCGCTTGGCGGGCCCCTCCTGCTCGTAAGCCTGGCCGTAGCTGAAGGACAGCTGCGCGGCGAACTCGGTCGGGCGCGGATGGTCAGCGAAGGTCCGCGCGTCGGGATGGCGTTGCTGGATCGCCGCGTGGATCCAGTAGCGGGCCTGCGCGGACTCGCCGGTCAGCACGTGGATGATCGCCAGGCGGTAGGCGGGCTCGGCATCGCCGTCGCCCGCCCGGCGGACCAGGCGCGCGACCGTTCTCGTGGTGCGCCGCTCGGCCTCGTCGGCGGGCGTCCGGAAGAGATCGTACGACCCGGTGGCGGGCGGCCGGGACCGCTCTGTCCTGGCGGCGCGCCAGTGGACCTGCCACTGCTCCACGGTGCCGAGGGGGCCCGTGGGCAGGCCGGTTCGCTCGGCGTGGCTACGGCAGACCATCACGAAGGAGGCGACCAGCTCCCAGTCGGGCAGGCGTTCCCGCTTGCCGTTGAGGATGTCGTTGAGCGTGCTCCCAGGCAGCTCCTTGGGGATGTCCGGCGCACGCGACAGTCGTTGCATCTGGGAATAGCTCGGCTGGCCGGCCGATTCTCGCAGCTCTATGAGCGCAGCTATGAAGGCGGAATGCGATCCTGCCCGGAGAGTATGAGTCATTGTCCTTGAGGGAGTCGGAGAACCAACTGGTGGCGCCATATTTTCAGAAATAGTCTCGCAATCCAGGGCACTTCCCAGATTCCATCTCATCCGGTCGCTTTGGTCACATGGGATGATCTTTAGCCCATCAGTCTCACGAGCCGCCGCGTACCTGATTCGAGGGGCTTGCTGGGCTTTTGTCCCCATTTGTGGATCTACCACCGGATGATTCCGGATAAATCCGGATGATGTCGGAAGATCGCGGAAGTTTACGACCCGGTGGTTCGAGTTCGGTCTTGTCCGGCTCCGTCCGAGCACGTTTGGATCGCTGGCCGGTCACCTCCACGCAGTCGCATGCTGGGCGCATTCGTCGCTGCTCCCTGGGAGGCCATAGCCCCATGCCGTTGTCATTCACGGCTCGCCCGTCAAGCATCGCGTACTGCGCCGACGCTCCCTGCCCGGCAGACGAGCACCTGCTGGTCACGCTCTTGACGACCTGGGTGCTCGCGACAGGACGCACGCCGCCCGCCGGGCGCCCTGACGAGCTGACTCCCGAAGAGCTCATCGACTTCTGGGCCGACGACCGCATCTGAGGAATGAGGACCGATGTTCACCACGCGCCAGTTGCTCACGCTCACCGTGACGATCATGATCGCCGCGATCACCTGCGCGCTCGTCCTGGCCACCGGCGCGGAATGGCCGGGCGCCCTGCTCGGCGGCGGCGGTGCGGGCGGGGCGACGCTGGCGACCCTGCCCAAACTGCTGAACAGGCGCGAGACATAGCCCGATCGATCTTCGCAAACGCCGGACACACTCAAATTCCCGGCGAAAAGCCCGAGGCTTGGCGCAAGGCCTGAGTTCCCTATTTACCGGGCAAAAGGTGACCCATTATCCGTTTTGATTCAGCCGCCGCCGATCATCTCTGGGAGGGAACAGGAATGAGGTCGAGCGATGCCGCCAGGTCTGAACACCGGAGACTCCGCCTGGGTACTCGTGAGCACCGCCATGGTGCTGCTCATGACGCCCGGGCTGGCCTTCTTCTATGGCGGCATGGTCCGCGCGCAGAACGTGCTGAGCATGCTCTTCATGAGCTTCGTCTCGATCTCGCTGGTGACGGTCGTGTGGTTCGCCTACGGCTACGGCCTGGTCTTCGGGCCGGACGTGGGGGGCGTGGGGCTGATCGGCTTCGGTGACCTGCGCTTCTCCGACATCACGCCCAGCATGCTGCACGGTCAGGTGCCCACCTACGCCTTCGCGCTCTTCCAGCTCACCTTCGCGATCATCACGGTGGCGCTGATCAGCGGCTCGGTCGCGGGCCGCACCCGGATCGCGCCGTGGATGGTGTTCTCCGTCATCTGGGTGACGCTGGTGTACTTCCCCATCGCGCACTGGGTGTTCGACCCGGCTGGGTGGATCAGCAAGTGGGGGGTGCTGGACTTCGCCGGCGGCCTGGTCGTAGAGCTGAACTCCGGCATGGCCGGCCTCGCCCTCGCCGTCGCGCTCGGCCCCAGCGTCAGGTTCCGCAGGAAGGAGCCGCCGCAGCCGAGCAACATCCCCTTCGTCATGATCGGCCTGGGTCTGCTCTGGTTCGGCTGGTTCGGCTTCAACGCGGGCTCGGCCATGACCGACGGCCGCGTCGCCGTCAACGCCTTCCTCAACACCATGATCGCCGGCGCCGTCGGCATGCTCACCTGGCTGATCATCGAATGGTTCCGGTACCGGCACTTCACCCGGCTCGGCTCCGCCACCGGCGCGCTCGCCGGACTGGTCGCCATCACCCCCTCCTGCGCCTACGTCAACGTTGAGGGCGCGCTCGTCATCGGCGTCGTCGCCGCCGTCGTGGTGTCGTTCGCCGTCACCTGGAAGCTCGTCCTCGGCTACGACGACACGCTCGACGTGGTCGGCGTGCACGGCGCGGGCGGCGTCGTCGGCACCGTCCTCATCGGCCTGTTCGCCACCGGCGTCACCGCCAGTACGACCAAGGGCCTGCTGTACGGGGGGTCGATCGCGCTGCTGGGCAAGCAGATCGTCGCGGTCCTGGTGGTGGCCGTCTACTCCTTCGTCGTCACGTACCTGATCGGCAAGGTCGTGGACCGGCTGCTCCGGATGCGAGAGACCGAGGAGGAGCAGCTCGCGGGCTCCGACGAGCAGTTCGGCTCGGAGGCATGATGGCCGAAGCCCCGCATCCGGCCCGCGCCCTGCTGTTCGTCGCGATCGGCGGCGGGTTCGGCGCGGTCGCCCGGCACCTGCTCACCCAGACGCTGCTGGGCGCCTCCCACCCGCTGCCCTGGCCGACGCTGATCGTCAACACCGTGGGCTGCCTGCTGATGGGACTGCTCACCGCCGAGCTGACCCGCCACCCGCTGCACCGCCGGCCCGTGAAGATGCTGCTCGGCACCGGCTTCCTGGGCGGCTTCACCACGTTCTCCCACCTCGTCGACGGGGTCCGCGAGCTGACCGTGGGCGGCGCGCCCGGCTGGGCCGCCGTCTACCTCGTGCTCAGCGTCCTCCTGGGCCTGCTGGCCGTCTGGGCCGGTATCAAGCTGGGGGGAGAGCGGCGATGATCCTCGCTCTCGTGGTGTTCGTCGGCGGCCTGATCGGCGCGCCGGCCCGCTACCTGATCGACTCCTTCGTCACCGGTCGGTACGGCTCGGCGCTGCCGTGGGGGACGTTGACCGTCAACGTCCTCGGCTCGGCGGTGCTCGGCCTCGTGATGGGGGCGTGGTCGCGCGGGGCGCTGCCGCCTACCGTGCTGTCGCTGGTCGGCACCGGCTTCTGCGGGGCGCTCACCACCTTCAGCACGTTCAGCACCGACACGTACAAGCTGCTCGTGGCCGGATCGACCGGCAAGGCGCTGACCAACATCGCCGTGAACCTCGTGCTGGGTCTCGCGGCCGTCAGCCTCTGTTTCCTGCTCGGCGCCGCAATTGCGGACTGATCGCCGCGAAATCCTCCTTAAGGGCTCTCCAGGTTTGGGGGGTATTTGCAATGGTTGTTCCGCTAAATGGCATGTGCGCTTGAGTGGATATTCGCTGGGGCATGTTGCGATGCATTGGGTCATCGGAGGAGCGGGCGGACATGCGCGTCAAAGCTTCCGATCTGCCGCTCGCGATTCTTCGTGGTGTCGGTCAGGTCGATTTTCAGGCCGATTACCGGACAGCGCTCTGCTTCGTCGTCGCGCTGTTCGTCGGCGGCTGGCAGTTCGGGGTTTTCGGCCTGCTCGGCGCCGCCGTGGCCACGCTCACCGCCGTGCTCCTCGGTGTGGCCACCGACCGGGTGACCGCCGGGCTCGAAGGATTCAACGGGACGCTGATCGGTGTCGCGCTGGTGCTGTACTTCGACGTCCGCTGGGTGACGGTACTGCTGGTGATCGTCGGCTCGATCATGGGCAGCGTGCTGACGTCGGCGCTCGCCGCGCTGCTCACCCCGCACCAGCTGCCGACGTTCACCGCGCCGTTCTGCGCGATCACCACCGTCATGCTGATCGGCGGCCCGGCGTTCGAGCGGGTCTGGCGCGGGCGCAGCCTGGCGGCGCCGCCGTCGGCCGCCTACCCCGGCCGGGAGGTCACGTTCACCGACCTCTGGCAGGGCCTGTTCAACGGCATCGGCCAGGTGTTCTTCCAGAGCAAGTGGTACGTCGGCCTGATCTTCCTGATCGGACTGCTGTTCGGCGGATGGCTCGTGGGGGTGGCCGCGCTCGTCTCCAGCGCCGTCGGCATCGTGGTGGCACTGCTGCTGGGCGCGCCCGCCGCCGACGTCGGCGCGGGGCTGTACGGCTACAACGCGGTGCTGACCGGCATCGCCCTGTGTGGCACGTTCCTCGCCCTGACCCCGCTGGGCATCCTGTACGCGCTCGCCGGCGTGGTGTCGGCGACCGTGCTGACGGCGTTCGTCGGCGACCTGTTCGAGCCCGTCGGCGGCCACACGCTGACCTGGCCCTTCGTCATAGTCACCTGGATCTTCCTGGCGGCGGTGCCGGCGTTCTCCGGCCTGCGGCGCAGTACTACCTAAGGAGAGCTGATGAACCTCGCCCCTCGTGAGATCGACAAGCTGATGATCTACGTGGTCGCCGACCTGGCGACCAAGCGGCGGGACCGCGGTCTCAAGCTGAACTACAGCGAGGCGGTGGCCCTGATCAGCGCCGCCGTCCTGGAGGCGGCCCGTGACGGCAGGACCGTCGCCGAGTGCATGGAGCTCGGCAAGCAGGTCCTCGGCGCCGACGACGTCATGCCGGGCGTGCGCGAAATGCTCAAGTTGATGCAGGTCGAGGCGTCGTTCAAGGACGGTTCCAAGCTCGTTTCCTGCCACGACCCCATCGGCGGCTGACACCGCCGCCAGACGAGAAAGGACCGGTTCGTCATGACGGACACGGACAGGGTCGTCTACGCCGACGGCCCCATCGAGATCAACGCCGGCCGGCCCACGGTCACCCTGACCGTGCGCAACACCGGGGACCGCGCCGTCCAGGTCGGGTCGCACTTCCACTTCTTCGAGGCGAATCGGGCACTCAGCTTCGACCGCGCGAAGGCGTACGGCAGGCACCTGGACATCCCGGCGGGCACCGCCGTCCGCATCGAGCCGGGCGACACCCACCGGGTCAACCTGGTCGAGTACGGCGGCGGCATGCGCATCGTCGGCTTCGCCGGCCTGCTCGACGGCGGCATCAGAACCCGGGACGCCCGGGCACGGGCGCTGCGGCGGCTGGCCGAGCTCGGCTACGCCGATGCGCCCGAGCCCTCGGCGACCGACCAGCAGGGTGCCGAAGGGAAGGCGGCGAAGAAGCCGGCCGACGGCAAGAAGTCTCCCAGCAAGAAGAAGGGCTGACACCGATGGCCACGATGAGCCGCAAGCAGTACGGGAGCATGTTCGGTCCCACGGTGGGTGACCGGGTCCGCCTGGCCGACACCAACCTGGTGATCGAGATCGAGAAGGACTACACGGCCGGCCACTACGGGGACGAGGCCGTCTACGGCGGCGGCAAGACCGTCCGCGACGGCATGTCGGCCGACCCGGGCTCGCAGAACGCCACGATCGCGCTCGACCTGGTGATCACCAACGCGGTCGTGCTCGACCCGATGCTCGGCGTGATCAAGGGCGACATCGGCATCAAGGACGGCAAGATCGTCGGCATCGGCAAGTCCGGCAACCCGCACACCCAGAACGGCGTGGACCGCCGGCTGATCATCGGTGCGGGCACCGAGGTGCTGGCGGGCGAGAACATGATCGCCACGCCGGGCGGGATCGACCCGCACGTCCACTTCGTCTCGCCGCAGCAGGCCGAGGCCGCGCTCACCAACGGCATCACCACGCTCATCGGCGGCGGCACCGGCCCCACCGACGGCACCCGCGGCACGACCTGCACGCCGGGCTTGTGGAACATCGGCCGGATGCTGCAGGCCGTAGAGGCGCTGCCGGTGAACATCGGCGTCATGGCCAAGGGCAACTCCAGCCGGCCCGGCACGCTGATCGAGCAGATCGAGGCCGGGGCGTGCGTGCTGAAGGTGCATGAGGACTGGGGCTCGACCCCGGCCGTGATCGACTGCGCGCTGCGGGTGGCCGACACCTACGACGTCCAGGTGGCGCTGCACTCCGACAGCCTCAACGAGGCCGGTTACCTGGAGGACACGATCAGTGCCATCGACGGCCGGGCCATCCACACCTTCCACACCGAGGGCGCGGGCGGCGGGCACGCGCCCGACCTGATCCGCATCGCCGGCGAGCCGAACGCGCTGCCGTCCTCGACGAACCCGACGCTGCCGTACACGATCAACTCGGTCGACGAGCTGCTCGACATGGTGATGGTCTGTCACCACCTCAGCCACGACATTCCCGAGGACGTGTCGTTCGCCGACAGCCGGGTGCGGGCGGAGACCATCGCCGCCGAGACGGTTCTGCAGGACATGGGCGTGATCAGCATGTTCTCCTCCGACTCCCAGGCGATGGGCCGGGTCGGGGAGACCTTCACCCGGGCCTTCCAGACGGCGCATCACTGCAAGGACCAGCGCGGCAGGCTGCCCGAGGACTCCGAGCGCAACGACAACGCCCGGGTGCTGCGCTATCTGGCCAAGCTGACCATCAACCCGGCCAGGACCACCGGCATCGCCGAGACGGTCGGCTCGCTGGAGGACGGCAAGCTGGCCGACATCGTGCTCTGGCCGTTCACCTCGTTCGCCGCCAAACCGGCGCTCGTGGTCAAGGGCGGGTTGATCAACTGGGCGCAGATGGGTGACCCGAACGCCTCGCTGCCCACCCCGCAGCCCGTCTACTACCGGCCGATGTTCGGGGCGATGGGGATGGCGCAGCGGAAGAGCAACGTGACGTTCCTGCCGGACGTCGCCATCGCCGCCGGGGTGCCGGAACGGCTCGGCCTGCAACGGCTGATCGCCAGGGTCCGCCACACCCGTACGGTCGACAAACGGCACATGGTTCGCAACTCGGCGCTGCCCAAGATCACCGTGGATCCGGAGACGTACAAGGTCACCGTGGACGGCGAGCACGCCACCATCGCGCCGGCGCAGGAACTGCCGCTGAACCACCTGTTCTTCCTGGCATGACCCTGCTCGCCCAGCTCCAGCTGACCGACTCGGCCTTCCCGGGCGGCCTCTACACGCTCTCCCACGGGCTGGAGGCGTACACACAGGCCGGGCCGGTGGACGTCGGTGAGCTGCTGGAGGACGTGCTGCTGCACGCCGCCGGGCCAGGCGACGCCACCGCCCTGGTGCTCACCCACCGGGCGGTGACGGCCGGGGACTGGGACGCGGTGGTGGCGGCGGACCGGCGGCTGCACGCGATCAAACTCAGCCGGGAGATCCGCGCCGCCGCCACCAGGACCGGCAACCAGGTCCTGCGGACCGCCACCCTGGTCTTCGCCACCCCGGAGCTGGCCCGGCTCACCGAGCTGGTCGAGGCCGGGACCGCGCCGGGCAACCACGCCGTCGTCCTGGGCACCGCCTACGCCGGCCTGGGCGTGCCGGCGCACGACGCGGTGACCGGCGACCTGTACGCGTTCGCCGCGAGCTGGGTCAGCGCCGCCGTCCGGCTCGGCAGGCTCGACTTCCGGCAGGCCCAGGCGACGTTGTACGGCGCGGCGGGCGCGATCGGGCGGGCCGCCGCGCACGCGCTGGCCGCCCGCGGCCCCCTCGACCTGCACGCCGCCACCCCGGTCGCGGACATCATGAGCGCCGTCCACGAGCGGGCGGAGGCCCGCCTCTTCACCACCTGAAAGGCAGCACGCCATGCACCACCACCCGCATGAGCACAGGGACCAGCCGATGGGCCACCACGCGCACCACGACATGGACGGCGTTCTCCGGGTCGGCATCGGCGGGCCCGTCGGCTCCGGCAAGACGGCCCTGATCGAGGCGCTGGTCCCCATCCTGATCGAGCGGGGGCACAGCGTGGGCGTCATCACCAACGACATCTACACCGTGGAGGACGCCGACCACATCAAGCGCACCCTCGACGGCGTGCTGGACCCGGCGCGCGTCGTGGGCGTGGAGACCGGCTCCTGCCCGCACACCGCCGTCCGCGACGACCCGACGATGAACCTGGCCGCCGGGGCCGAGATGGTGAAGCGCTTCGGCGACATCGACACGCTGCTGTACGAGAGCGGCGGCGACAACCTCACGCTCACCTTCAGTCCCGTTCTGGCTGACGTGTACGTGTTCGTCCTGGACACCGGCGAGGGCGACAAGATGCCGCGCAAACGCGGGCCGGGCATCACGAACTCCGACCTGCTCGTCATCAACAAGATCGACATCGCCCCGTACGTCCGCGCCGACCTGGAGGTGATGGCACGCGACGCCGACCGCGTCCGCGACGGGGGCCCGGTCATCCTCACCGACTCGCTCAAGGGCACCGGCGTGGCGGAGGTCGCCGACTTCATCGCCAGCCGCAGGCCGGCATGCTCGCCGAGCGCGTAGACCGGCTGGCCGCCGGGCACTACACGATCACCTCGATCCCGGAGGACGTGGCGAGGTACGCCGAGGTGCCGGACACGCTGCCGGTCGGCAGTCCGGGCAAGGTCGGCGTGCTCGACCTGGCCTTCGAGCGGCGTAGTGGCCGGACCGAGCTGACCGGCCACTATCAGAAGGCGCCGCTGCAGATCATGCGGCCGCTCTACTACGACCCGGCCCGGCCGGACCTGCCGTATGTGATCGTCATGTCCTCGGGCGGCGGGATGCTGCAGGGGGACCGCTACCGGCTCGACCTCGCCTGCGGCGCGGACGCGTCGGTGCACCTGACGACGCAGGCCGCCACGAAGATCTACCGGATGGAGCAGGACTACGCCAGCCAGCTCGTCACCATCACGGCGGGGCCGGGCGGCTACGTCGAGTATCTGCCGGATCCGGTGATCCCGTTCGCCGAGTCCCGCTTCTACCAGCGCACCCGGGTGACCTGCGACCCCACCGCCACCGTGATCCTCGGCGAGACCCTGCTGGCCGGGCGGCTGGCCCACGGCGAACGGCACGCCTACACCGCCTACTGCAACGACCTGGAGGTGTGCGGTCCGGGCGGCGAGCTGCTGTTCGCCGACCCGATCAGGCTCGTCCCCGGGCGGGCACCGGTCGCCGGGCCGGCCATGTTCGGCGCGCACGGCGTGCTGTCCACCCTGTACGTGGTCACGTCGGCGGTGGACGCCGCCGAGCTGGCCGACGCGCTGCACGAGGCGGCGGCGGGCAGCGGGCTCGTGGGCGGGGCGAGCACGCTGCCGAACCGGGCGGGCGCCTGGGCCAGGCTGCTGGGACCGGAATCCCCGCACGTCAACGCGACCCTGGAACGGCTGTGGGACATCGCCAGGCGGGCGATCACCGGCACCCCGGCTCCCGACCGGCGCAAGCCCTGAGGAAACTCGCCCGGTGGGCCGGGCCGGCATGGGAGCTGCTGCGGCCTGAGGGCAGGCCGGACGTCACGGCCGGGTCGGTGGCCGGCGTGTCGATCGTGCTGCCCCTGCTCGTCGGGGCCGCGCTGGACCGGACCGAGCTGGGCGCGGCCATGACGCTGGCCACCGCGCTCATGCTCGTCCCGGCCCCGTTCCCGCTGCCCCAGCTCATGCTCGTGCGCGCGGTGACGGTCACCGCGGCGGGCGTGTTCGCCGCGCTCGTGGCCGGGCAGCCCTGGCTGCTGGCGGTCGGCGTGACGGCGGCGGCCGTCGCCGGGGTCGCCTGGCCGATCATGGGCATCACGGGGGCGCTCGCCGCCCTGTTCATCGCGATCATGGAGGATCCGGGCACCGGCGTGCCCGGCCTGGCTCAGCTCGCCGGGGCGGTGTGGGGTGCGCTGGTCGTCCTGGCCCTGGGCCGGCTGTCGGCCACGGTCCCGCCGCGCGCGCTGAGCCGTACCATCCGCGCCCGGCACGCCGCACGGCTCGGCGTGCTGGTGGGCGCGTCCATGTCGGTCACGGTCATGCTCGGGCTGCGGGTCGCCGAGGGGCATTGGCTGGTCACCGCGATCCTCAGCACGCTGCAGCCCACCCCGGACGCCACCGGCACCCGCTACGCCAAACGGATGCTGGGCGGCCTGGTCGGTGGCGTGCTGACCGCGCTCATCCTGCTCGGCCGCCCGTCCGCGCCGGTGACCGCCCTGTTCGTCGGCGTCGCCGGCGTGCTGGCGCACACCTACCGTGGCGCGAACTACACGTACTGGGCGATCTGGACTCCGATGATGTTCCTGCTGCTCGCCGACTTCAGCCATCCGGAGCCGTGGACCGTGTCCCTCGCCAGGATGGCCATGAACCTCGCCGGCGGGCTGGTCGCGCTGCTGGCCGCCCGCTGGCTGTGGCCCGACCCGGGAACCTCCCGGTAGCCGGGCCGTCCAGGGTCGGTCGACCGGTTCTGTTCGAGACAGCGGTTCTGTTCGAGACAGCGGTTTCGTACGAGCGGCGGTTTCGTACGGGCAGCGGTTTCGTACGGGACAGAGGAGACGCACGCTGGTATGACAGCATTCCTGGACCGGTGGAAGGAGCGGCGCTCATGACCTTGCCACGGACGGTCGGCGTCTTCGGCGGCGGGCGGATGGGGGCGGGGATCGCGCACGCGTTCCTCGCTTCGGGCAGCCACGTGATCGTCGTGGAGAACGGCCCGGAGGCGGTCGTCCAGGCCCGGGACCGGGTGGCCACGAGCTTGGCCAAGGCCCGGCGGGCTGAAAGCCTGGCCAAGGCCCAGGAGGCTGAGAGCCTGGCGCAAGCCCGGGAGGCTGAGAGCTTGGGCAAGGCACGGGAGGCTGAGGGCTTGGCCGAGGCTCGGGGGGTGGCCGAGGGCGTCCTTGAGCGGCTGCGGGTCACGGCCGATCCCGGCGACCTGGCGCCGTGCGAGCTTGTCATCGAGGCGGTGCCGGAGGACGCGGTGCTCAAGGCCCAGGTGCTGGCCCTGGCCGAGAGGCTGGCGCCGGACGCGGTGCTCGCCTCCAACACCAGCAGCCTGTCCATCGGCGGTCTCGCCGCCGCTCTGGCCTCGCCGGACCGCTTCCTCGGGCTGCACTTCTTCAACCCCGTCCCGGTGAGCGAGCTCATCGAGATCGTCACCGGGCCCCGTACCGACCCCGCGCTCGTGACGCGAGCCCGGGACTGGGCGGTGGCGCTCGGCAAGACGCCGATCACCGTCGCGGACTCGCCCGGGTTCGCGAGCAGCCGCCTCGGCGTCTGCCTGGCGCTGGAAGCGATGCGCATGCTCGAAGAGGGCGTCGCCGGCGCGGCCGACATCGACACGGCGATGACCCTCGGCTACCGCCACCCGATGGGACCGCTGCGGACCACCGACGTGGTCGGCCTCGACGTGCGGCTCGCCATCGCCGAGCACCTGTCACGCGAGCTCGGCACCCGATTCGCCCCGCCACAGATCCTGCGCGACCTCGTCGCGGCCGGTCACCTCGGCCGCAAGACGGGCCAGGGCTTCTACACGTGGTGAGCACGGGCCAGGGTGGTGTCAGGCCGGCGTGATGTGGGTCCAGTTCGGGTTGACGCGTCCGTCCTTCAGGTTGGTGAAGATTCCTTGGTCGTCGATTGTGGCCGTGGAGATTCCGCCGTCGTTCGCGCGGTAGAAGAGCAGGTTCCTGTTGGTGGGCACGATGCTGGTCCAGTTCGGGCTGACGCGTCCGTCCTTCAGGTTGGTGAAGGTGCCCCGGTCGTCGATTTTGGCTGTCGAGATGCCGCCGTCGCTCGCGCGGTAGAAGAGCAGGTTCCCGTTCGTGGGGATGATGTGCGTCCAGCCCGCGTTGACCCGCCCGTCCTTCAGGTTGGTGAAGGTGCCCTGGTCGTCGATCCTGGCCGTGGAGATCCCGCCATCCCCTTCACGGTAGAAAAGAAGAGTCCCATCCGTGGGCACGATGTGCGTCCAGCCCGCGTTGACGCGTCCGTCCTTCAGGTTGGTGAAGGTGCCTTGGTCGTCGATTTTCGCTGTGGAGATTCCGCCGTCGCTCGCGCGGTAGAAGAGCAGGTTCTTGTTGGTGGGGATGATGCGGGTCCAGTTCGGGTTGACGCGTCCGTCCTTCAGGTTGGTGAAGGTGCCCTGGTCATCGACTCTGGCCGTGGAGATCCCGCCGTCGCTCGCGCGGTAGAAGAGCAGGCTCCCATTCGTGGGCACGATGCGGGTCCAGCCCGCGTTGACCCGCCCGTCCTTCAGATTGGTGAAGGTGCCCTGGTCATCGATCCTGGCCGTGGATATCCCGCCGTCGCCTTCACGGTAAAAGAGCAGCTCATCGGACATGGACGTCCCCCTCTGGTGATTTCGCTCTCGCGCTGTTCGACACGACGTGACGTGTCCATGGGCGGTGATCATCGAACCTGCTCCCGTGGAACCTTTGCCGATGCGCATGAAGTGATCTACACGCCGACGGACGCCATCCGGCACGTGGGCATCGACCCGGCTTGAGCTGGGGAGGAGTCCACGTGCCCGGTGGTGAACCGCGGCCATCGGTGTGTGTCCAAGGACCTTTTCGCTTCGCCCGTGGGCGCCGATCCTCGTTGAGAACCACAGAAGAATGGAGGACGGACATGACCACGAAGACCGACGAGTTCGCCGATCGCCTGCTCCAGGCGGCGCTCGGCACCATCGAGATTCTCGCCATCCATCTCGGTGATCGGCTCGGCTGGTACCGTGCGCTGGCCGAGCAGGGCCCGGCCGGACCCGCCGAGCTGGCCGTACGAGCCGGTGGCGCCGAGCGGTACGCCCGGGAGTGGCTGGAGCAGCAGGCCGCGGCCGGGATCCTGGAGGTCGCTCCGGACGGCCGGTTCGCGCTGCCGCCGGGCGTGGCCGAGGTGCTGACCGACCGGTCCAGCCTGGCCTACCTCGCGCCGCTGGCCCGCATGCTCGCCGCGGCTGCCACGCAGCTGCCCGCCCTGGAGAACGCCTACCGCACCGGCGGCGGGGTCGGCTGGGCGGCGTTCGGGACGGACATGCGTGAGTCGCAGGCCGACATGAACCGGCCCTGGTTCGAGCACGCGCTGCCGGACGCCCTGGCCGGGGTCCCGGACCTGGACGCGCTGCTGCGCCGTCCCGGCGCCCGCATCGCCGACGTCGGCTGCGGCGGTGGCTGGTCGGCCATCGCGCTGGCCAGGGCGTACCCGGAGGCGACGGTCGAAGGGGTGGACATCGACGCGCCCTCAGTCGAGCTGGCCCGCCGCAACGCGGCCGGCCTCGGGGACCGGGTCACCTTCCGGCGCGGCGACGCGGCCGGGCTCGGCGAAGGCCGGTACGACGCGGTGTTCGCCTTCGAGTGCGTGCACGACATGCCACGCCCGGTGGACACCCTCGCCGCCGCCCGCCGCGCGCTCGTGCCCGGCGGCACCGTCGTCGTCATGGACGAGGCCGTCGGTGACGCGTTCACCCCGGACGCGGACGAGCTGGAGCGGCTGATGTACGGGTTCAGCCTGCTCATCTGCCTGCCGGACGGGATGAGCGAGCAGCCGTCGGCCGCCACCGGCACCGTCATGCGCCCCGGCACCCTGCGGCGGTACGCCGAGGAGGCCGGATTCACCGGCGTCGACGTCCTGCCGATCAGCGACTTCGGCTTCTGGCGCTTCTACCGGCTCCAGCCATGACCGGGTCGAGCGGGTTCCTCAGGGGGTGAGGGACACCACCGTGCCGGTCAGGCGGGCGCGTTCGGCGGCCCACACCACGCGGTGCGTCATCAGGCTCTCGGCCGCCTCCGAGCGCAGCAGGGCCGGATCGCCCGAGGCCACGGCGGCGAGGAAGGCGTCCACCAGCCCTTCGTCGCCGCCCCCGTGCCCGTCGGCCGCCGACGGGCCCGTCGCCCCCTCCGTGGCGATGATCTCCTCCGCGCCGGTGCGGAAGTCCACCACCCGCAGCTCGTGCCCGTCGCCGTCGAGGTAGCCGTGGGTGCCGAACAGGCGGGTGCGCCGGTGCTCCATCGGCGTGAAGGCGCTCATGGTGAACGAGCACGTCGCCCCGTCGTCGAACTCCATCACGACCTCCTGGTGGTCGACGACGTCGTTGTCGCAGGCGTACACGCACCTCCCGTACGGCCCGGTCCGCAGCGCCCGCAGCACCTCCTCCTCGGTCCGGCCCTGGGTGACGGCCGACAGCGGCCAGAACTCGCTGTCCTCGTCGCCGAGACAGCCCAGGTAGAGCCGCGGCGCCGAGTACGGGCAGGACGGCTCCAGCGGGCAGTCGACGCATCGGTCGGCCGCCGTCGCGGGCCGTTCCTCCGGGCGGAAGTGCGACAGCGAGCCGAACGACGACACGCGGGCGGGCGGGCGGCCGAACAGGTGCACGAGCCAGTCCACGTCGTGGCAGGCCTTGGCCAGCAGCATCGGCGCCGAGGTGTCCTGGCGCCGCCAGTGCCCGCGGACGAACGAGTGCGCCTGATGCCACCACCCCACCGGCTCCAGGTGCTGGACGCTGACCAGCCGCCCGATCCGGCCTTCGTCCAGCAGCTCTTTGATCATCCGGGTGTAGGGCGTGTAGCGCAGCACGTGGCAGACCGCCAGCATGATGCCGTTGCGGCTGGCCGCGTCGGCGATCAGGACCGCTTCCCGCTCCTCGGTGGCCATCGGCTTCTCCAGGAGGATGTGGTAACCGAGGTCCGCCAGGGTGATCGCCGGATCGGTGTGCAGCCGGTCGTGGGTGGCGATGACCGCCGCGTCCGCCACCCGCCCGGCCGCCGCCAGCTCCTTCCAGCCCGGGTGCGCCTGGTCCGGCGCGATCCCGAACTCGGCCGCGAACGCCGCCCGGCGCGCCGGATCGGGCTCGGCCACCGCCACCACCCGCCCCGCGCCCGTGGCGTGCGCGCGGCGGGCGTAGGTCAGTCCTCGCAGGCCGCCGCCGACGACGGCTAGAGTCACCTCAGTCATGAAACCTTCCCCGACGAATTATCCTGGAGAGTGTCATTATTCGGTCTTGGGAAGCTGACGGCAAGGGGGCCCGATGGGCGGGGAACTGAGCGGCGGTGACCTGTCGCGGCTGCGGCAGCTCAACGCGCTGGCCGTGATCAAGGCCCTGCAGGGCGGGCCGTCGCTCACACTCACCGAGGTGGCCAAGCGCACGGGACTGTCGCGGGCCTCCACCGAGGACGTGGTCCGCGAGCTGCTGCAGAAGGGCTGGGTCGCGGAGGCCGGGGCCACGGCGGGCGGGGTGGGCCGCCCGGCCAGGCGCTATCGCTTCAGGGCCGACGCGGGCCGGCTGCTCGGCATCGACATCGGCGGCCACAAGATCCGCACGGTGGTGGCCGACCTCGACGGCGAGGTGCAGCACAGCGCCTGTGTGGCCGTCACGCCCGCGATGGGCCGGCTCGAACGCCTGGACGCGGTGGACCGCGCGGTCGCCGAGTGCCTGGCGGGCGCCGGGCTGACCGGCGGCGACATCTGGGCCTCGGGCGTCGGCACGACCGGCCTGGTGGACGGCGCCGGCCGGGTGATGCTGTCGGAGGCGCTGCCCGAGTGGACCGGCGTGGACCTGGCCGCGCACGTGCGCCGGTTGGCCCCGGCCCCGGTGCTGGTCGAGAACGACAGCAAGCTCGCCGCCCTGGCCGAGTGCTGGCGCGGCGTGGCCCGCTACGCCAAGGACATGGTGTTCCTGCTGGCGGGGCTGCGCACCGGCGCGGGCCTGGTCATCGACGGGAAGCTGCACCGGGGCTTCGGCAACGCCTCCGGCGAGATCGGCGCGCTGCCCGCCCTCGGCTGGATCCGCGCCCAGGAGCACCTGAGCGCCGCCAACGGTGAGGCGGGCGACGTGTTCGCCGCGGCCAGGGCCGGCGACCGGGCGGCGGTCGCGGCGGTGCGCCGCTACGTCAAGGATCTGGCGCTCGGCGCGTCCGCGCTGGTCCTGGCGCTGGACCCGCAGATGGTGGTGGTCGGCGGCGGCTTCTCGCGCTCGGCCGACGTGCTCATCGAGCCGCTCAAACGGGAGCTCGACCGCTGGTGCATCCGGACCCCCGAGGTGCGGATGTCCGCGCTCGGCGACGAGGCCGTGGTGCTCGGCGCCGTACGGCTCGCGCTCGACGACGTCGAGGAGCGCGTGCTCGACGGCCGGGCCCCGCTCGTAAGCCATCTGTGACATAGGCACTCTTGCCAATAATTTCCATGGACTCCATGATTACTCCCACGTTCTAGGAGAGGACTGGGAGATGTGGAAGTCGGCACGGAGCGGTGCGGCCCTCCTCTGCGCGGCCTTGCTCGCCACCGCGTGCGCGGGTGGTGAGCAGGCCGGCACGGACACGGGGTCGCCGGAGAAGGTGACGCTGTCCTACGGCGTCTGGGACGCCACCCAGCAGGCCGTCATGCAGGAGCTGGCCACGGAGTTCACCAAGACACACCCGAACGTCGCCGTCGACGTCCAGCTCACCCCGTGGGTCGACTACTGGACGAAGCTCAAGGCAGCGGTGAGCGGCGGCGCGGCGCCCGACGTCTTCTGGATGAACGGCCCCAACTTCCAGCTGTACGCCTCCAACGGCGTGATCAAGCCGATCGAGGAGCAGGTCGACACCTCGGTCTGGCCCAAGCCCCTGGTGGACCTCTACACCTACGAGGGCAAGCTGTACGGCCTGCCGAAGGACATGGACACGGTCGGCGTCTGGTACAACAAGACGCTCTTCGACGCCGCGAAGGTGAAATATCCGGCCGACGACTGGACCTGGGCCGACTTCAAGGAGGCCGCGGCCAAGCTCACCGACCCGGACAAGGGCGTGCACGCCGTCGGGGCGCAGCTCACGAGTTTCCAGGAATACCAGTACAACACCATCTACCAGGCCGGCGGCCACGTGATCTCCCCGGACGGCAAGAAGTCCGGCTACGACGACCCCAAGACGATCGAGGGCCTGAAGTTCTGGACCGACCTCATCGCCGCCAAGCAGTCGCCCGACCTCAAGACCATGACCGACACCGCCACGCTCCAGCTCTTCG
This sequence comes from Nonomuraea glycinis, assembly GCF_035920485.1. Classification (GTDB taxonomy): domain Bacteria; phylum Actinomycetota; class Actinomycetes; order Streptosporangiales; family Streptosporangiaceae; genus Nonomuraea; species Nonomuraea glycinis. The sequence continues at coordinate 499,154 of NZ_CP109166.1, read as the reverse complement.
AGGCCGGCAAGCTGGCGATGTACTGGGGCGGGTCGTGGAACGTGGCGGAGTTCACCAAGAACGACTACACCAAGGACAAGGTCGACGTCGCCCCGCTGCCCAAGGGTGAGAAGCAGGCCACGATCATCCACGGCGTGGCCAACGTGATGTCGGCCAAGACCGAGCACCCGGCGGAGGCGTGGGAGTTCGTCAAGTTCCTCGGCTCCAAGCCGGCCGCCGACATCCTGGGCAAGAAGGGCCCCATCCCGGCCTACAACGGCACGCAGAGCGACTGGGTGGCCGCCCATCCGGAGCTGAAGCTGCAGACGTTCCTCGACGCCGTCGCCTACGCGGTGCCGTACCCGGTCTCCAAGAACACCGCCGCCTGGCAGGAGGCGGAGCTCACCCACCTCACCAAGGCGTGGACGGGGGAGGTGCCGATCGAGAAGGCCGCCACCGACCTCGCGACCGGCATGAACGACCTGCTGGCCAAGGAGTGACATGACCACCGCCCGGGCGGCCCACGTGGCGAAGCGCCGCGGAAACCGCACCCAGGCCCTGTGGGGGTACGCGTTCATCGCCCCCACCGGGCTCGGTCTGGCGATCTTCAACCTGTGGCCCGTCGCGCAGACCGCCTACTTCTCCTTCACCGAGTGGGGCGCGTTCGGCGGGCACACCTGGACGGGGCTGGACAACTACACCCGGCTGTTCGCCGACCCCGAGGTGGGCCGGGCGATGCTCAACACCCTGACGTACACCGCGCTCGGCCTGATCGGCATCCCCCTGGCCATCGTGTTCGCCGCGCTGATCAACCGGCCGGGCCTGCGCGGGGTGAGCGTCTACCGGACGGCGTTCTTCCTGCCCGTGGTCACCATGCCGGTGGCGGTCGCGATGCTCTGGCGCTGGCTCTACAACGGCGACTACGGCCTGGTCAACCAGGCGCTCGCGGTCGTCGGGGTCGACGGGCCCAACTGGATCGCCGACCCGGCCACCGCGATGTACGCCCTCGTCGTGGTCGGCATCTGGAGCAGCATCGGCTACAACCTGATCATCTTCCTGGCCGGGATGCAGGCCATCCCCAAGGAGCTGTACGAGGCCGCGGCCATGGACGGCGCCGGCCGCGTCCGGCAGTTCTTCGCCATCACGCTGCCGATGCTGTCGCCGACCGCGTTCTTCATCTCGATCATCTCGGTGATCGGCTCCCTGCAGCTGTTCGACCTGGTCTTCGTGATGACCGGGTCCGGGCAGGCGGCGCGGGCCAACCCGGCCTACGCGCGGTTGCAGACCGTCGTGCAGCTGTTCTACGAGCGCGCCTTCGTCACCAACGACCGCGGCTACGCCGCCGCCATCGTGATCGCGCTGCTCGTGCTCATCGCGGCGCTGACCGTCGTACAGTTCTGGCTCCAGCGGAGGTGGGTGCACTATGTCTGAGCGTCGCGGCGTGCTGGGCGTGCACGCGGTGCTCGTCGTCTCGTCGCTGGCGATGGTGGCGCCGTTCGCCTGGCAGCTGATCACCTCGCTCAAGACGCTGAGCAGCGCCACCGCGGTGCCGCCGACGATCCTGCCCGAGGGCCGCTGGGACAACTACGCGAAGGTGTTCGAGCTGCTGCCGTTCGGTGAGCAGTTCCTCAACACCGTGCTGATGGCCGCCGGGCGGGTGAGCGGGCAGGTGCTGTTCTGCTCGATGGCCGCCTACGCCTTCGCCCGGCTGCGCTTCCCCGGCAGGAACCTGCTGTTCGGCGTCTTCCTGTCGGTGCTCATGGTGCCGCCGCAACTGTTCGTCATCCCGCAGTACCAGATCATGTCGTCGCTCGGCTGGCTCAACAGCCTTCAGGCGATCATCGTGCCGGGGCTGTTCAGCGCCTTCGGGGTGTTCCTGCTGCGGCAGTTCTTCCTGGCGCTGCCCCGCGAGATCGAGGAGGCGGCCCGCCTCGACGGCGCCGGTCCGGTGCGGATCTACTGGTCGATCATGCTGCCGCTGGCCCGGCCCGGCCTGGTGGCGCTGGGCATCCTCACCCTGCTGTGGGCGTGGAACGACCTGTTCTGGCCGCTCGTGGTCAACACCGACCCGGGCAAGATGACGCTGTCGGCGGGGCTGGCGGCGCTGCAGGGCCAGTACCAGACCGACTACCCGGTCCTCATGGCCGGCTCGCTGCTCGCCTCGCTCCCCGTGATCGCCGTGTTCGTGTTCCTGCAACGCCAGTTCATCCAGGGCATCGCCCACACCGGCAGCAAAGGCTGACCCATGTTCTTACGCCGAGCCGCCGTGGTGGCGGTTCTCCTCCTGACCTCTGTATCCGGGTTATCCGGTACCGCTCATGCGGACAGCACTCCAACGGGCGTCTCCCTGGCCGTGCCCGCGTACTTCGCCCCGGGCGAGCTGTGGGACCGGCTCGCCGACCCCGGGGTGGGGATCGTCGTGGCCAACCCGTTCTCGGGCCCCGGCAAGGACGCCGACCCCGCCTACGCCCAGGCCATCTCCGACGCCCGCGCCGCCGGGGTCACCGTGCTCGGCTACGTGGCCACCGGCTACCTCGGCAGCACCGGCCGCGCCACCGACGTGAGCCTGACGTTCGAGGGCACGTACGAGAGCTACTAGAGCTGGCAGCCGCCCGCCTGGCAGCGGCGGCCGGGACCCGCGCCGGTTCTGGCACCTCGTGCACGCCACCGCCACCCAGGAGCAGATGGCCGAGGCGCTGCGCCTGGGCAAGGAGCGCGGCGCGCGCGGGCCACATGTACGTCACCGTTCACTGAATTTCAAGGGTTGTCAGTGATTCGCCCGTGGTGGGCGAAGGTCCTCGTCTGATCCGGGCAGCAGGTGCCCGGTGCGGGGTTGACGTTTCACGGCCACCTGCCCCGCCAGGCGGGGTCTTAAGGTCGGCTCCGCGTCCGTTTATGGTCTCCGGGCCACTCCCGGCGACCGTACGCTCCACCAGGGAAGCGAGGTTGAGCGCGGCGTTCTCATCACGGTCCATGGTCAGGCCGCACCCCTCACAGAGGTAGGTGCGCATCCGCAGCGGCAGTTTGGCTTTCACCGCACCGCAGGATGAGCACGTTTTGGAGGAGGGGAACCAGCGGCTCGCCACCAGCAATCGGCCGCCGTGCCAGGTGGTCTTGTAGGCAAGCTGGCGGCGGATCTCCCCGAAGCCCGAGTCAGAGATGGCGCGGGCCAGCCGCCGGTTGCGGACCATCCCGGCCACGTTCAGATCCTCGACCACGATGGTGCCGTACGAACGGGCCAGGGCCGTGGTGAGCTGGTGGATGCCGTCACGGCGCAACGCCGCTACCCGGTACTCCGCCCGGTTGCGGGCGGTGTTCGTGCGCTGCCATCGCTTTGAGGGTCGCTGCTGGGTGCGCCGGTCCGGGCCGCGCTTGCGGGAGACCGCCCGCGACAGACGGCGGAGCTTACGCATGGCGTTATTGAGATGCCGGGGGTTGGGGACCGGCGGACGTCCGTCGGAGAAGACCGCCAGCGTCTTGATACCGAGGTCCACCCCGATCACCGCGTCCAGACGCGCGGGCGTACCTTGAGGGCGTTCGGTGTGCACGGTGAAGCTGACGTGCCAGCGGTCCTCCTGCCACCGCACCGTCGCCGAGGCGATCCGCGCGCCTTCGGTGAGCAGGCGGGCGAGCTTGGTGACCGGCTCCTGGGTTTTGATCCGGCCCAGCACCGGCAGGACCACGTGGGTGTGGCCGTCCAGCCGGATCGTGCCGGTGGTGAAGCGCACCGACCGGGCCGCGCGGCGTTTGGTCTTGAACCGGGGAAACCCCACCTTCGGACCTTTGCGCGCGCCCTGCCGGGAGTCGCGCCAGTTGGCCAGCGCGTCGGCCAGGCGGGCCAGCCCGCAGGCATAGGCCTCCTTGGAGTTGCCCGCCCACCAGGGGGCGATCTCGTCTTTGACCTGGTTCCAGCGTTTACGCAGCGCGGGCATCGACCACGACAGGGCCGGGGTGAGCCGGTCGTCGGCGATGCCGTAGGAGCGTTCGGCCTCCCGCTGCGCCAGATTCGCCTTCACCTGCGCCAGGCCCCAGTTGAACGCCACCCGCACCGCCCCGCAATGCGAGGCCAGCACGGCACCCTGACGCGCGGTAGGGTCCAGCGCGAAACGGTAGGCCTGCACAACTCGCACGACGATCCCCCGTATTCGAGAGTGTGTACGAACGACTCTACCAGCATGGCCGTACTTTGAGTGACTATTTGCATGCACATCGTGATAGCGAAGGGTGGGCGCACTGCGCCGCCCAGACCCGGCGCGAAGCCGCAGGCCCCTCCAGCGCTTCGTCATGCCGCCCATCAGCTCGCAGACCATCGAGCCAACCCCATCATCACTTGACCGACCGCGATCACGCTGCAGAAAATCAGATAAAGACTGACGAACACTGATCCGAACCACAGCGGTTACCAACCCGCTGGTGTCCTCGGCCGACGACCTGTTCGTCTGGCGGGTGCCGTTGACCGCGTCGTCTTCCACGGCTCGGGCAGCTCACCGGAGACGTACGGCCCGGCGATCACCGTCTCCTGATCCGTCCGGCGACGTTCTCCGAGCCATGCATAGGGAGGTTCACGGCAAATTACGCGCTGGCCGTCCTGGCCGCGCTCGTCGTCGGCGCCGTCGCCGCGTCGGACTCCTGGCGGTACCGTCAGGCGGACCTGGCGGCGTAGGCGCGACACCCGGCCCGGGTTCGCCGACGTGCGTGGGCTGCCCCGCGCAGACCGTACCGGCCTGAACAGGCTCCTGCACGCCGCCACGGTGACCTAACCACCAGCTGTCAAGGCGAGCCACTCCCGGTAGGTGGTCCTGGCGATGACGGCGCCGTCCTTGGCGATCAGGGCGTGGCCCGAAGCGGCGGCGTACAGGCCCGCGCCGTCGTCGGTGACGACGGCGCGGTGGTCGCCACGGGCGGCGAGGGTGATCCTGCCCAGCTCGTCGAGCGCGAAGACCTCGGGGCCGGCGATGTCCCGGGTGCCGCGCAGCGGGACGCCCACGCTGACGTCGGCCACGGCCCGGGCGACGTCGTCCGCCGCCACGGGCTGCATCAGGGTGGCGGGCAGACGGACGGTGTGCTCGTCCGAGGTCCAGGACAGCACCGTGTCGATGAACTCGAAGAACTGCGTGGCACGCACGATCGAGTACGGCACGGGGCCGGCCTTGAGGAGGTCCTCCTGCAGTACTTTCGCGCGGTAGAAGACCAGGCCGGGCACCTGGTCAGCGCCCACGATCGACAGGATGACCGCGTGGCCGACGCCGGCAGCTCCGGCGGCGGTCAGCAGGTTGTCCATGGTCCGCTGGAAGAAGGCGGGTGCGGCCTCGTCGAAGGTCGCCGGCTTCGTCAGGTTGACGACGACGTCGGCGTCCGTCAGTGCCTCGGGCAGGCCCTTGCCGCTGAGCAGGTCCAGGCCGGTGGACGTCGCGTGCGGCACCGCCTGGTGCCCGCCCGCGTTCAGGATCTCGACCACCCGGGATCCGATGAGGCCGGTCCCACCGATGACAGCGATCTTCATTTCTGGCCTCCTGGGTTGAGCGCGGCTCGCCTTCGAGCTCGAACGAAGGATCCGCCCATCTCCGAACCCGGATTCACGTGTTGTCCTTCACCCCATTGATGCGGCCTTAGCATTCCATGGCATGCCGTTCACCTTGATCCATGCCGTTGTCGCGGTGCCGTTACGCCGCATTCTGCCGGCGGCGCCGCTGGCCACCGGGGCGATGGTCCCCGACCTCCCCTACTTCGTCCCCAGCGGGATCAGTATCCCCGACGGGCCCTGGTTTCTGCCGCTGATGGATGCCGGATACACCCACAAGGTGCAGGCGGACGCGCTGGTCGCCGATGTGGTGCTGGCGCTGGTGCTGGCGGGAGTGATGACGGTGTGCGCCGCTCCGGCCCGCGCTCTGCTGCCCCAGACGCTGGCCCGGCGGATGGGGCGTCGCGGCCCGGCGTGGGCGGCACGCTGGGCGTGGTGGCCGGTGGCTGCCGTCGTCGGGGTCGCCACCCATCTGGTGTGGGATGGCCTGAATCACTGGATGGCGGACGCCGGGGACCCGGCGCTGCTGACGGACGAGGGGATGCATCTGATGGGTTCGCTGATCGCGCTGGCGGCGGTGGGCTGGACCTGCTGGTGGCTGTGGCGCAGGCCGCTGAGCGAGCCGGTGCCCCAGCCGGGCCCAGGGGTGCGGCTGGGGCTGCTGGCGGCGATGGGGCTGGCGGCAGCCGGACTGGTCACGATGCAGGGCACTTGGGCTTGGACGGTGCCGCGGTCGCTGGTGACGTCGACGATCGCCGCGGTCCTGCTGGTGCTGCTGGCCTATGCCGTCTTCCGTCGCCTGGCCACGTCTCGGGCGGCGACCTGATTACTCCAGTGACAGTTCGCGATCTTGAGGTGCGTGCGCTACGTACATCACTCGGCGCCGGGCTTCCTGGTGCGCTCTATCAGTTTGGCGAATTCCGATTCGGAGGAGGCGAACTTCGCGATTCCGCTCTTCGGGTCGGTGCTCACGTAGAAGAGCCAGGAGCCGGAGGCCGGCTTCAGCGCGGCCCTGATGGCGTTTTCTCCCGGGTTGCCAATGGGGCCCGGCGGAAGGCCGAAACGCCTGTAGGTGTTGTATGGCGACGAGCTCTTGAGGTCCTTGAGCGCTGCCCTGGCCTCGTACTTGTCCAGGCCGTACAAGACCGTGCTGTCCATCTGCAGTCGCATCTTCCGGTCCAGCCGGTTGTAGATGACCCGGGCGATCTTGGGCATGTCCTCGTGCCTGCCTGCCTCAGCCTGGACGATGCTGGCGATGGTCAGGATCTCCAGCGGCGTTCTGCCGGCGCGCCTGGCGCCGTCGACCAGGTCGGCGTCCTCGGCGGCGGGCCCGAACCGGGCCACCATCGCCTTGAGGATCTCGCCCGGGCTCACGGTGGGCGCGAACTCGTAGGTTCCGGGGAAGGCGAACCCTTCGAGCCTCCCCCGGGCATAGGACGGCAGGCCGAGCGCCATGCCGTCCTTGGCGGCCTTCTCGAACTCCGCCACCGGCCTGCCGGTGAGCGACGACAGAGCCTTGAAGAGCTGCGAGAGCCGCATCCCTTCAGCCACGGTCACGGTGATGGCCGGTCGGCGCTCGGGGACCAGGCGCGGGACGGCGTTCTGATGCCCGGCGACATCGCTGGGAGCCCGCGACGACATCCCCTGCACCACGACTGTGGATACGACCACCATCGCGGCGACGGCCGACGCCGCCACCAGGGCGAGGCCGCGGCGATGGGGTCGGCGCTCACGGACCTGGAGGAACCGGCCCGGCGCGGGTGGCCGCTCTTCGTCGGCCATGTCGGAGAGGGTCTCACGCAGCAGGTTCTCGATGTTCATCCGAACTCCTTCACGGTGGTCAGTTCAGGTGCCGTCTCCTTCAGGCGTTCCAGCGAGCGGTAGATCTGGCTGCGTACCGACCCCACCCTGACGCCGAGCAGGCGCGCGATCTCGGTCTCGGACAGGTCCTCGAAGTAGCGCAGCACGAGCATGGTCCGTTGCCGGGGTGTGAGCCGGGAGAGGGCCGCGCGCATCACCATGCGAAGCTCCACGACGTCGGCGTGCCCGTCGCCGGTCTGGTCGGGCAGCCAGCCGGAGGACACCTCTGCGACGCGTGAGCGCCGTCGCCACCAGCTCACCTGCTCGTGGTACATGACCCGGCGGACGTATCCCTCGATGGCCGCCGGATCGCGCAGACCGCGCCACTTCACGGCTGTCTTGACCAGGGCCGACTGCACCAGGTCCTCTGCGGCGTGCCGGTCACCGGTCAGCAGGTACGCGGTACGGAACAACGCCCCTGATCGGTCGACGACGAACTGCCGGAAATCCGCCTCGAATCCTGGATCCACCCATCCTCCTCGCGATGTCTACAGGCAAGGACGCGGGCAGCACCTCGATCTATGCCGGCACAGCCGAGGATTTTCGCCAGAACGCTCGACTCTCCACCTGGAGCCCTCACGGACTTGATCGAACGGTTACGGGTGGTCGTGTCCGAGGTCCGGTGTGGTCGGGCGTGTCTGCAGGCCGTGGAGGAGCAGGGTGCACACGGCGTCGAGTTCGGCCTCGATGCCGGGTGCCTGCCATTCGGCGGCGTGCGCGGGATGGTGGAAGCGGAAGGTGGCGTCGAAGACGGCGCGTGCGGCCTCGGCCGGGTCACCGGCCTGGAAGGCGCCGCCGGCGATGCCGTCGGCGAGGATGCACCGCAACTGGTCGAGGAGGTCCGCCACGTGGTCGGCGGCCACACTGCTGTGCTCGGCGGCCAGCATCCCGTAGGCCGCGTACAACTCCGGGTCGTCGCGGACCTTCGCCTTCTTGGCGGCGAGCACCGCGGTGAGCCAGGCGCGTAGCCGCCGCGGCGGGGAGAGCTCCGTGTCGCCGGCGATCGCGGCCAGGGTGTCGCGGTCCTTGCTCAGCCAGCGCCGGGTGACGGCCTCACGGAGCGCCGTCTTGGAGGGGAAGTGCTTGTAGACGGCGGTGTGGCTGACACCGAGTGCCCGTGCCACGTCCACGACCGTCGCCTTGGCGGGCCCGTGGCGGCGCAGTGTCTCCTCGGTGGCGGCCAGGATCGTGTCCGCGTCCAGCGGCGTGTTCGCCGCCATCAGCGCTCGCTGTCCAGCAGGGCGAGCAGTGCGGGGGCGTACCGTTCGCCGGCCGCGGCCGTCCTCGGCACCGCCTGCTCGATCGCGGCCAGGTCCGCGTCGGTGAGCTCCAGGCCGGCCGCGGGCAGGGCCTGGGTGATCCGCTCCGGCCGCTTCGCCCCGACCAGGGCCACGATGTCGTCATATTTCCTGCCCTGCGCGAGCACCCAGGCGATCGCCAGCTGCGCCACCGTGACCCCGAGCGCGTCGGAGATCGTCCGAAGCTCCTCGACCAGCGCGAGGTTGTTCTCGACGTTGCCGTCGGCGAAGCGCGGCAGGTGCGCGCGGGTGCCCGCACGCGCGGCCGGCCGCCAGGTGCCCGACAGCAGGCCCTGGGCGAGCACCCCGTAGGCGGTGATGCCGATGCCCAGCTCGCGGCAGGTGGCCAGGATGCCGTCCTCGATGCCCCGGCTGAACAGGGAGTACTCGATCTGCAGGTCGGTGATGGGATGCACGGCGTGCGCCCGGCGGATCGTCTCCGGCCCCACCTCCGACAGCCCGATCCCGCGTACGTACCCCGCCTTGACCAGCTCGGCGATGGCGCCGATCGTGTCCTCGATCGGCACGGCCGGGTCCAGCCGGGCCGGGCGGTAGATGTCCACGTGGTCGGTGCCCAGCCGCCGCAGTGAGTAGGCGAGGTAGGTCGCCACCCCGGCGGGGCGTGTGTCGATGCCCCGCCAGCTCCCGTCGGGGCCGCGCAGTGCCCCGAACTTGACGCTCAGCATCGCCTTGTCCCTGTCGCCCGCGCGCAGGGCACGGCCGATCAGCATCTCGTTGTGGCCCATGCCGTAGAAGTCGCCCGTGTCCAGCAGCGTGATGCCCGCGTCGAGCGCCGCGTGGATCGTCGCGATGCTCTCCGCTTCGTCCGCCGACCCGTAGGAGCCCGACATCGCATCGCATCCCAGGCCGATCGCCGGAATCCGCAGCCCTGTCCCCAGCTGTCGCATCTTCATGACGCCGACTCTACGATCTCCAGGTAACAGATTGCAAATTCTGAAACCTGAAACCAGTGGCGGTTTGACCTCTTGCCCGGATTCCCCTCGGCACCTCCAGGCAGGTCGACGAAGTGGCATACGCCGTCCTGCTGCTGCCGCTCGTGGGTCAGCACGCCGCCGACCAGGCGGTGAACCGTCCGGAGTCAAGGGCTCAAGTCCAGCGCGACCTCCAGGCGCAGGTAGGCGTCGATCCAGGCCCGCTCGGCCGCCTCGCCGGAGTCGTCGGTCAGCAGCGCCGCGAAGGCCGTGACGGCCTTCGCCACGCGATGCAGTCCGAGTACGGTCAGCCGCCGCGCCCCGGCGGCGAGCCGGGCGTCGTAGGTCGGCGGCAGGTGGGACAGACCGTGGTGGGCCACTTCGGCGAGCAGGCCCCGGGTGTCGATCAAGGCCGCGGTCAGTGGGTCGTGCCGGATGGACTCGGCGACCATGAGCCTGACGCTTCCACCGGCAGGCTGTAGGTCGGGGACGACGACTCGGCCGCCGGCCGCCAGGCCGACCGGGTCGATGACGACACCGCCCGCGGTGCGCCCGACCACTCCGCTGACGAAACGCGGTTCACCCTCCTCGCCACCCAGCACGGCGGCCAGCGAGTCGAGACGTCCGGGGGCGGCGCTGGTGTGTGTGGCCCTGAGGGCGGCGGTGTTGCCCGCCCGGTCGACGATGACGGCGTCAAGTCGCTGGTCTCCGGGGGCGTAGGTGAGGGACTCGACCCGGGCGACGGCGACGACCCGGACCAGTTCCGCCTCGACCCGAGGACGGATGGGCCGGAGCGTGAGGGCGTCGAGCTCGCGGCTGAGCGCGGCGAAGTCGGTCACCACCAGAGACGGCGGCAGCTCACCCCAGGCACCCCGTGACGGGATGACCGTCGTCTGGGAGATCCGCCCCGTGGCCAGCCGCACCGTACGGCTGGCACTGCGGACGGCGGACTCCGTGACCAGGGTGCCGGTGGCCAGCGCGGCCAGCGTGGAGGTGGCGATCCGCCGCCGCGCCAGCGCCGCCCCGTCGTCGTCCCCGTCCCACTGACGGCGCAGGACCAGCACCATGGCACTGTCGCTGTGGGCCAGGTAGACCTCGGCGATCCGCTGGTCGCCGAGACCGCGGATCCGGCAGCCGAGGCTCTCCAGCCGGGCCCGGCGCAACGGGGTCTCCGCGGCCTCGGCGGTGCCGAGCACGCTGCCGCGCAGGGTGGCGTCCGGCCGCGTCACCGCCCGGTGCCGGGCGTGAAGCTCGGCGAGGTGGCTCGCGAGCAGCTCGGGACGGTAGTGGGCGCTACGGTCGCGGTAGGAGGTCAGCTGCTCGGCGAGGTCGCCGACGGCCAGCAGCGGCCAGCGCGCCCCGGCGGCCTCCAGGTGGCGCCGCACGTCGGCGATGGTGGCCTCGACGCCCTGACCGAGATGCGCCGCACCCTCGCGCAGGACCGTGCCGGTCAGCCCCAGGGCCCGCTCCAGCCCGGCCCCGGCCCCCGCTCCGGCCTCGCCACCGACGTCCACCCGCACCTCGGGGACGCCGGGATGCAGCTCGTCCGCGACCCGGAACGCCCACACCGCCAGGGCGAGGATGTCATCACGGCTCCCGGCGACGGCGTCGGTGTGGACGAACCCGAGATCGTCGGGGATCAGGAAGCGCACGGTCGCGGTGGCCAGCTCGACCTGCGGCACGGGGTCGGTGGCAGTCGCGCGCCGGACCCGCGCGGTGAATCCGGTCCTTTCCGTACGGCGGGCGGCGGCCATCAGGCGGCCACCGATCCTGGCGGTGAGCTCGTCGTCGGTCACCTGCCCCGGCGACCAGGGCAGAGGCTCCGGGTCAGGTTCGGCGGGCAGACACTCAGGCTCGGCGGGCAGGCGCTGGTAGGCGAGGATCACCCCGATGACGTGCCGGCAGACGCCGGTGGCGCCGCAGGTGCAGCGGGCCAGGTCGAGGCCGCCGGGAGGCAGGCTCGCCGTCGGACCGCCGGGGAAGCCGCCGTGCACGGTGCCGTCGGCGTCGGTCGAAAGCTCCGGCGCGGTTTCCTTGCCGGCCCGTTTGACCAGGCCGCGATTGGTGAGCGCGGCGAGGGAGTCCGCCGTGAGCCCGAGCAGGTCCGTTCTCATCGGCCCACGTGCTCCGCCACGAAGGACGCCAGCTCGCCGGGCGTCATCGCCCCCACGTAGGCCCCGGCATCGGCCAGGCGCTGCGCCAGCTCCCGGTCGTAGGCGGGGTTGGCCTCCTCGTCGAGGGCGGCCAACCCCAGCACCTTGCTGCCCTGCGCCACCAGGTCACGCACGACGCGCACCAACCGGTGCGGATCGCCGCCCTCGTAGAAGTCGGAGATCAGCACGACGATCGCCCGGTGCGGCTGATCCACCAGGTCCGCGCCGTACGCCGCGGCGCGGGCGATGTCGGTGCCGCCGCCGAGCTGGACCTTCATCAGCAGCTCCACCGGATCGTCTACGTCGGCGGTCAGGTCCACCACGTCGGTGTCGAAGGCGACCAGGTGGGTGCGCACCCCAGGCAGTCCCCACAGGCAGGCCGCGGTGACCGCCGAGTGGATCACCGAGTCGGTCATCGACCCGGACTGGTCGACGAGCAGGATCACCTGCCACTGCTCCAGGTGGCGGCGGGTGCGGGAGAAGAAGAACGGGGTCTCGATCACCACCTTGCCGGTCTCGGGCCGGTAGCGGCCGAGGTTGGCGCGCAGTGTCCTGGCCATGTCGAAATTGCGGGCCAGCCGCATCCGGCCGGGCCGTCGCACCTTGGTGCCGGAGAACGCGCTGCGCACCTCGGGCGCCAGTTTCTCCATCAGCTGCCGGACGACCTGCTCCACGATCCGCCTGGCCAGCCGTAGCACCTGGGGGTTCATCAGGTGCTTGGTCCGCAGCACCGCCTTGAGCAGCGCGGGATTGGGCTCGATACGCGCCAGCACGGCCGGGTCGGTCACCACGTCATGGATCTCGTACCGTTCGATCGCGTCACGGTGCAGCCGTTCGATGGTCTCCTTGGGGAACAGCCGGGCGATGTCGTCGAGCCAGTCGAAGGTGGTCAGCGTCGACCCGCCCGTCCCGCCCTGCCGTACACCACGCCGGCGCAGATCCTCGTCGCGGCCGTAGAGCCAGTCCACGGCCGCGTCACGGGCGGCCGCCCGCTCGTCGAGCTCCTGCCCGCCGAGGCAGGCGCCGCCCGGTTCGCCGAGCAGCAGACGCCACCGCAGGAGAGTGGGATCGGTCATGTCAGTCCTTCCCGGCGCAGCGCCGCCTCGACCCGCTCGTCCAGTGCCATTCCGGCGGCCACCAGCTCCGGCGCCGCGTCCAGCCGCATCAGGTCCCATCCGGACCCGCCGCCGGCGCGCCGCTCGACCAGCCGGGTGGCGATGAGGTGCCGTTCGCGGGGCGGGAAGAAGCCGAAAGCCTGGCGCAGCGCGGGCAGGGCCACCAGGAAGTCGTTTTCGGTCATCCCGCCGACCAGCTCGTCGAGCAGTTCCAGCATGCCGTCGGTGTGCAGCACCTCCTCGCGGGCGAGCGCGAACAGCCCGGCCAGCCAGTCGCCGGCCGACGCCGGGACGAACGCGCCGCGCACCGCCCGTGCGGGGTCCGCGGCAGCAGTACCCCGCAGTGACCAGCCCAGACCCAGTGACGCGCCCCGCAGGTCGGGTGGCGCCTCCCGGCAGGCGGCGAGCCGGTCCGCGACGCCCAGCGCCGCGGGCGTGTCCAGGCCGAGCGACGGGCCTGCGTGCCTGAGGGCGTCGCGTACGGCGGTCATGGCGTTGATACGCCGAAGGTCGGCCGGTGCGGAGCCGCCGCGCACCCCTTCGGCCAGCCACAGCGCCCGGTGGGTGGCGGCCTGGACGACCGTGCCCAGCGTGGTGCTGCCGCTGGTGCGGAACAGGTCGTCGTGGCGCCACATCGCCAGCGCGACGGTGAGCGTACGGCCCAGTGACCCCAGATCCGCCGCCGAGCCGACAGCTCCCGCCAGGTCGTCCAGCACTCGTCCGGCCAGTTCGCTGATGCCGCACAGCGCCGTGTCGAACAGAACGTCGGCCAACTGGTCCAGGTCCGCGCCCGTGATCCGTTCGGCGAGGACGGCGGCCGCCGCCTCCTGCGGGTCGACGCCGTACCCACCGGCCTCGATCAGCGCGGGCAGCCGGTCGTCGGACTCGGTCAGCGTCCACTGTTCGACCAGCTCCGCCTGACCTGCCGGGCGGGGGCCCGAGATGCGCGTCACGCCGGGGATTCGCAGCACCCGCAGCCGGTGCAGCACCTGGCTGCGCGCGCGGTCGGCCTCCCTGGCGAGGTCGAGCCGCTCCTCACCAGGCCCGCCCAGCACCGCGAGAACCGCGTGGACCAGCGGCGGCACCGGAGTCGCGTGATGCAGGCGGCCCACCCGGTCACCGCTGAGGGCCGCGATCATCTCCACGACCACCGGATGGCTGCCGGCCCGCAGCGGGCCGCGCGTCGTCCAGGGCAGCGGGGTCTCGATCGCCTCGCTGACCAGCGCGCCGGCCAGGCCGTCCAGCACATCCACCCGAGCGGGAAGCGGATGGCCGCGCAGCAGCGCGAGCCCGTCCGCGGTGGCCCGGGCGGCGATCAGATCCGCGGTGGACACCGGCTGACGCCGGGCGCGCAGCCGGGCCGTCACCGTCTCGATGAGCCTGCGGGCCGCCTCGGCGGGACCGGACTCCCACAGCTGCTGGTAGTAGCCCGGCGACGGCATCCCCGACTGGTAGCCGTCGAAGGCGTCCAGCCGCCGGAACGAGTACGGCACCAGATAACTGCCGACCGCCGCGTCCGAGGGCGGCCGCGGCACCTCCGGCCAACTCCGGTCACCCTGCTCGGCCAGCCGGATCAACGCGGGGCGGTGGAAGCCGCCGGTGACCACGACCACCGGCCTGTCGCCCGCCTCGGCAGCGGCGGCCCGGACCCACTGCGCCATGTACGCCTCGCGGGCCAGGTCGTCCGGCCCGGTCCGGGTGTCACCGCGCACCAGGTCGAAGTAGGTGGCCAGCCGTTCGTCCAGCCCGTCGGCCGGCTCGATCTCGAACAGGTGGTCCCAGAGGGCGTCCACGTTGTCCACGGCGAAGGCGCGGCACAGCCGTCCGGTCACCTCGCTGTAGCGGGCCTCGGCGTCGGCGTACCGGTTGCGCACCTCGGCCAGCGCCGGATGCCAGGCGGGCAGGTCGATGAAGCGCAGCTCGGCGCCGACGGCACGGCCCGCGGTCAGCGCCGTCCACTCGGGGGAGTAGTCGCACAGCGGCGTCCATGAACCGTGCCGTCGTCGCGGATCCCGGTAGCCGGTGTAGACGGCGATCGGCAGCTCATGACCCAGCAGGAGCTCGTCCATCCTGTGGTTCATCTCCGCCGGGCCCTCGACCAGTACGTACGCGGGCCGTACGGCCTGGATGGTGTCGGCGACCAGCCGGGCGCAGGCGGGGCTGTGGTGCCGCACGCCGAGGAACGTGACCGTCATCGTCAGCCCGGCAGCAGGTGACGGGCCTCGTACAGGGCCTGCCATGGGTCGCCGTGCCGCCTGCGCTCCAGATATCTGCGGAGTTTCGCCAAGTCCTCCGGGTTGTCCTTGGCCGCCGTACCGGCCAGGCAGGAGACCAGGTCGGCGGCGGTGCCGGGCTCGCCGCGCAGGAACCAGCCGCGCAGCCCGACGGCGTGCGCGACCGAGACGGCCTCGGCGGTGCTCATCACCCCCGACAGCCGGTCGGTGGCGTCACCGCGCGCGGTCTGCCCCTCGCGCAGCTCCCGGAACGCGGTGACCAGGACCTCCAGCACGTCGCGCCGTGGCGGCGCGCCGACGCCCGAGCGCTTCAGCAGTGCGGTGGCCTCCGCCTCCACCAGCCGCAGCTCGGTGTCGAAGTCGGCGATCGGGAAGACGGTCTCGAAATTGAACCGGCGCTTGAGCGCGGCGCTCATCTCGTTGACGCCGCGGTCGCGGGTGTTGGCGGTGGCGATGACGGTGAACCCCTGTCTGGCGAACACCATCGCCTCCGGGCCGGTCAGCTCAGGTACGGCGAGCACCCGGTCCGACAGCGGCGACAGCAGGCAGTCCTGCACCTCCAGCGGGCACCGGGTGATCTCCTCGAAGCGCACCACCTTGCCTTCGGCCATGCCGCGCAGCAGCGGAGCGGCCACCAGTGACCGGGCGGACGGGCCCTCGGCGACCAGCAGCGCGTAGTTCCACGAGTATTTGATCTGGTCCTCGGTGGTGGCCGCGCCGCCCTGGACGGTGAGTGTCGAGGTGCCGCTCACCGCCGCGGCGAGCAGCTCCGACAGCAGCGACTTCGCCGTGCCGGGCTCACCCACCAGCATCAGCCCGCGGCTGGTCGCGAGCGTCACCAGGGACCGGTCGATCAGCGAGGCGTCACCCACGAACTTGCGGCTGATGCCCAGCTTCTCGTCCCCGAGGACGAAGCGCCGGGCGGCGCGCAGGCTCAGCGCCCAGCCGGGCGGCCGGTCGTCGGTGTCGTTCTCCCGCAGCCGGGCCAGCTCGTCGGCGTAGCGGATCTCGGCCGGGGGCCGCTGGACGTGGTCGTTCATCGGGTGATCTCCCGCAGGTCCCGCAGGATCTCCGAGACGGTGATCGGATCGAGGCCGTCGAGGGCCACCTCCATCAGGGTCTGCTCGTCGGCGAAGTCGAGATGGCCGATCGCGATGCCCGGATGGAGACCGATCGTGACCATTCCACCGCCGGGCACGTCCCGCTCGAGCCAGCCCTGCCAACCGGCGTCCTGCGGCGCGCCTCGCCGCCAGCCGCGCCGTTCCAGGCCGATCACCTTGGTGGTGGGGATCTTGGCGGCGCCTATCTCGGCCAGCAGCGTCTCGTCCAGGTCATAGGTCTCCCGGCCGAGCTGCGGGAACGGCTGCAGGATCTCGTAGTCGGCGAACACCTCGGCCCAGGCGGCCTTCTCCTCCGCCGCCAGCTCCAGCGGGTGCGCCACCCCGACGACGGCCTCGTCGGGCAGCGTCAGCGGGTCGTCCCCGGCATCGGCGAAAGTGCGGTCCTCGGCCACCCGCAGGGCGCTCGTGAGCCGGCCCGAGGGGTCGTAGAGCCCCCACACCAGCCGCCGCACGATGTGCCAGAGCAGCGGGTGGCCGACGAGCAGCCGCCTGAACTCCGCGCCGCTCCAGCGGCGCCGGGTCACCATGGCCTGCTCCAGCCGGCGGATGTTGTCCGCGGCCACGGCGCGTACGTCCTTCTTCAGCCCGGCGAACCGCCGGTGGGCGGCGGGCGCGAGCTCCGGATCGTCGTTCGCGCCCGGCTTGGGCAGGGTTTTGAGCCGCTTGCCCGCGGCGTCGGTCACGTACGGCTTGAGCTGCTCGTCGAAGCCGACGACGAACCGCCTGCGGCCGTAGTCGAGGGTCAGGCTGCCGTCGGCGGACAGCCCGAAATCCGGCACCAGCCGGTCGGCCAGCTCCAGCGGCGTCAGGCCGAGCGCCGCGGCGACCTCGTCCAGCTTCTGCCTGGCCCGGTTCTTCAGCCCGCTGTACTTGACCTTCTCGGCGATGCCGTGCAGATGCATCAGCGCGACCTCCGAGCCGACGGCGGCCAGCAGGTCCAGTCCGGCGACCGCCCGCGCGTGCCCGCTCTCACCGGGCCAGGCCCTGATCAACGGTGTCAGCCGCCGGACGGTCTCGTCGTCGCCGAGCAGCCCCAGCGCGTCCATCACCCAGCTCTCCTTGGCCGGGTAGCCGGCCGCCTGCCAGCGCTGGAACAGCGCCCAGCCGAAGTCCGCGAGGCTCCGGCCGTCACAGACCTCCTGGACCAGGGCGAGACCGGCGTACGGATGACCGGGCCGGGAGATCGCCAGCATCGTCATCACGTGGCGAACCGCCTCGGCCGGCAGCGCGCCCGCGTCGCCGCGCAGGTGGATCGGGGTCAGGATCGCGACCTCCGTCCACTCGGGCAGTACGGGCATCTTGGCGGGCAGCGCGTCGAGCGGGCCGGCCGCGAGCAGGTCGGCGACCGCGGCCTCGGCGGCGGGGCCGTAACCCGCGGCGGCCCGCGCCACAGTGTCACGGTCACCGCCCGTGATCAGCGCCGCCAGCGCCTGCTCGGCCTGTCGCCGGGCCGGGCCTGGCCTGCCCAGCGCCGCCGGGATCAGCGCCCTGGCGGCCGCCTCGGGGTGGCGGGCCAGCCAGGACAGCGCGGCGGCGCGCACCGACTTCAGCCGCGACAGCCACTCGGCCATCAGCACGGCGATCTCCGGAGCGGCGAACGGGAGCAGCACCGGAGCGGTCGCGGCGGGGGCGCTGCGGGCGCTGTCCAGCACCATGGGCAGCGCCGCCAGCTCGAACCTGGCGACCACTCTCGGCATCCATTTGGAGCTTCCCCAGTGGTCGGCCGGGCGCCACTTGTCGATCAGCGGTCCGGCCAGCTCGTCGGGCCCGGAGATGAACAGGGCGATCTCGTCGTAGTAGGAGCCCTGGCCACCGGCGATATGACGGGCGATGTCCTTCCAGCCATGGTTCCGGGACCGCTCCCACGAGCTGTGCCCAGGCTGGACCGAACGCCAACGGTCCCGCTCACCGGGCCCCCACACCACGGCCGGCTCATCAGCGCACACCAGGTCCTTCACCACCACGGGCTTGCGGACCGTACTCGGGCGGGTCCACGGCGGGCTGACCAGCACCTCGGGCAGGGCCTCCAGCGGAGCGGTGGCGGCGGTCGCGGCGGTCGCGATCGCGTTGATCCGCTCGGCGGCGGCGGCATCGACGGCCGCGACCACCTCGGCCACCAGGTCGGCATGGGCCAGCACGTGGGCGCGCAGCAGCACGTCCACGTCCTTGCCACTGGATGTGGCCAGCATGCGCATCGCCCGGCGCGGGAAGCGGGCCGCCGCGCGCAGGAGGGCCGGCTGCGTGTACGCGTCCTCGATCCGGTCGAGGAGCACCCGCATCGCCGCGTCGGTCGGCAACTCGGCGAGCACCCCCAGCAGGCGCCGCCGGCTCTCCGCGTCGTAGCACTCGGCGAACCAGCCGGCCAGCACCGGCACGGCCGCGTCCCCCATGCCGTCGACGAGCGTGACGGGCAGCGCGAGGGACTGCGTCACGAAGTAGCCCCGCAGGTGGCTCTCGATGAGCTCCGCCTGCTCCGTCGTGCTGACCGCGGTGACCAGAATGAGGGCGAGCCGCGGGCTGACGCGGCAGGCTTCGGCGCAGTCGGCCGTGACCCAGCCGGTCTCGGTCGGCGCCAGGTAGGAGGCCGCCACCCGGTGATACGGCCCGCCCGCACGGCTCGCCGCCAGCGCCGCGACGACCTCGGCGTACTCGGCGTCCGACGCGGCCGTCAGGGCGGCACGGAC
Source organism: Nonomuraea glycinis (assembly GCF_035920485.1). Taxonomy (GTDB): domain Bacteria; phylum Actinomycetota; class Actinomycetes; order Streptosporangiales; family Streptosporangiaceae; genus Nonomuraea; species Nonomuraea glycinis. The sequence continues at coordinate 480,257 of NZ_CP109166.1, read as the reverse complement.
CCGCGAGAAGTGCTCCGGCAGCTCCCAGCCGAACTGGTAGGCGGGGGACTGATCGGCGGTCAGCCGCCGGACGGGCCGGGCGTCCCCGTCGACACGGCAGTCCAGTGAGGCCAGCTCGGTCACGGCCACCGCCGTGAACACCAGGCCACGCTCGGCGAGCCAGGCTTCGGCGAGCAGGGACAGCCACGCCCGGTCGTCCCAGCGCAGGGACGCGCCCAACACCTGGGCGACCGCCGCGGCGCCCAGCGGCGGGGCGGTGGGATCACCGCCCAGGTACGCCGCGCCGGCGGAGGCGATCTCCGGGTCGGAGCTCTTCGCCAGCGAGTCGAGGATCAGCTGCCGGCGCTGCGCCAACTGTGCGGCGAGCTTCTGGGGCGCGCTCGCGTCCGGCCGCTTCACGGCGACCTTCGCTCCGCCCCGCCGCGGATGAAGAGCGCGCAGCCAGGAGGCCGGCATCGTCAGCCGGTCCTCATCCCGCCCGCTGTCGATCGCCTCCGGGGAGGTCACCGGCGCTTCGACCGCTTCGTCCTCCCGTGACTTCTCCGCCACCAGCTTGCCGGTCAGCGTCCGAGCTGCGCTCATGCCGATACCACCGCCCTGTTTTCGATGGAGAGCCCGTCGGGCGGGACCGCGCCCTCGCCGATGCCTCATCCTTGTGATCGTTGGCGGTGAGTATCGCGCGCGAGACCGACAAATCCAACGGCCGGACCGACGCGGTCTAGCCGGTGAGGCGGTGGCGGGCGAGTGCGTCGTAGAAGGGCTGGTGGTGGTCGGCTATGCGGCGCAGGTGCTCGTTGGTGTCGGGGGTCTCGCGCCGGCCGGGCGGCTTGGCCACCAGGCCGCTGCTCTCGGCGACCTCCGCGTGCCACCGGTCGGTGCGCTGCCAGTGCGCCCGCTGACCGGGATCCCAGTGCATCGCCTCGGGAATGAACTCGAGGCCGACCCGCTCGCAGTACGCCCGGACCGTCGTCTCCGGATCGGCCACGAGATCGTCCCCGTCGATCACCAGCGGGACCTCGCCGGTGGCCGACCGTACGGCGTCGAAGATGGCGTGCAGGTACTCGAATCCGTACTCCTCCAGGGTGGCCCCGGGGTTCATGGCGTAGTGCGAGGAGATCGCGCCGTGCGGTTCCCTGATCATGAACGTGTTGATCACGTCGTTGAACAGGCGCTCGTCCTTGAGCAGCGGCGGGTAGGTGTAGTCGGTGGTGTCCTTGGCGAACACCCGGCGCTCGGCGGCGTTGACCTCGAGCATCACGTCGAGCAGACCGACCGTCGACGTGACGCGCCGGCCCGCGAACTCGTAGTGGCCGTCCACCTGGAGGTAGGAGAACGGCTCGTGGGCCACCTCCAGGTCGCCGCGCTCCAGCATGATGCGCAGGAACGCGGTGGAGCGCGATCGGGGCACGGCCCACAGCACGATGGGCTTCGGCGCGGCGCTCATTGCGACCACCAGGTGGGCCGGCGGTCCCAGCGGTGCTCGCGCAACCGGGCCATCAGCTCCTCGCTCAGTGGTTCCGCGTCGCTGGTGGCGAGGTTGGCGCGGACGTGGGTGAGGGTGCGCATGCCGGGGATGACGGTGGCGACGTCGGGGTTCTGGAGGATGAAGCGCAGCGCGAGTTCGGGCATGGTCATGCCCTCGGGCACGATCCGCGCCAGCCGTTCGGCGCGCTCCACGCTCGGGACGAGGTTCTCGGGGACGAAGTACGTGTTGCGCCAGTCGCCTTCGGGCCAGCGGGTGTCGCGGGTGAGGGTCCCGGTGAGCGTGCCCTCGTCGAAGGGCACCCGGGCGATCACCGCGACGTCCAGCTCACGGCAGGCGGGGAGCAGCTCGTCCTCGGGGGCCTGGTCGAAGATGTTGTAGATGACCTGCACCGCGTCGATCAGCCCGGTGTTCAGGGTGCGCAGGACGTTCCATGGCTCCCATCGGTTGACGCTGATGCCGACGCCCTTGATCAGCCCGCGTTCCTTCATCTCGGTGACGGTGTCCTGCCAGGCGGTGTCGTGCGCCCAGGCGTCCTCCCAGACATGGAACTGGAACAGGTCGACGGACGGCAGGCCGAGCGCTTCGAGGCTGCGGTGCAGGCATTCCCAGAGATGATCCGGTGGGTAGACCTCGGACAGTTTGGAGTCGCGGGTGGACGGCCAGGCGCGGTCCTTGGGCGGGGGCTTGGTCGCGAGGTGCAGCCGGCGGTCCGGGTGCCGCTTGACCAGCTTCCCGAGCATCCCTTCGCTGCGTCCGCGGCCGTAGATCCAGGCGGTGTCGAAGAAGTTGCACCCGAGCCGCACGGCCTCGTCCAACGCGGTGTCACCGGTCTCGTCGTCGGCCCCGGTCCATCCGCCTTCGCCGCCGGCTATGCCCCACATGCCATAGCCGACGTCGCTGATCATCCAGCCGAGCCGGCCGAATCGACGCTCACGCATCGCTCTCTCCTTCCAGGCCCGAACTCCAGCGGTTGCCGCCCGAGCCGAACCGGGTCTGCTGCACCACGCGGCTGTCGACCGTCATCCCCTCGACCCGGGCGATGCCCCGGTGGACGGACAGGGTCACGCTGCCGCTGATCTCGCCGACGAGCCGGTCGATCGCGTCTCGCGCCGCCCGCGCGGCGGGTTCGAGCCACCGGGCCTCGTACATCGCGGCGCCCAGCCCGGCGGCCAGCCGGTCGTAGAGTTCGCGGCTCGCCGCGTCGAGGCTCGCCTGCAGGATGCGGGTCCACGCGCGTTCGAGCAGCTCCAGGCCGGGCGCCTCGTAGATGCCCCGGCAGACCGTGCCGATGATGCGCCGCTCGACCACATCGCGCAGCCAAACGCCGTGCCGCGCGCCGATGTCGTTGGCCCGCGTCATCCACGCGACCGGGTCGGGCCCGCTGCCGTTGACGTCGGCGACCCGTCCGTCGCGGAAGGTGACCGTGACGGTCTGAGGCTCGGCCGGGGCCTGCTCGGGCCACCTGCTCCACCGTGGCTGGAGCCTGGTGACCGGCGTCGCGAGGTCTTCCAGCTCGGCCGACTCGTGCGAGATGCCGGCGAGGTTGGCGTCGGTGGACCGTTCGGCGCCGCTGCCCGGGTCGAGCGGCAGTCCGTGCTCGACGACGGCCTTGAGCATGGTCTCGCGATCGGGGAATCGCTCTAGCGCCTGCGGATCCGTCCACGGCTCGATGACCGGCAGCTCCGGTGCGATCCGGGGGCCGTAGCGGGCGAAGCGGCGCTGGTCGTTGCCCCCGCCGACACAGCCGTGCGTGAGCATCCGGCAGCCGTCCGCCCGCATCAGCGGTGCGACCTCGCTGACGAGCACGAGGCGCGCGGCGCCGGTCGTGTTCCAGTAGCCGCCGTCGTGGCGGGCACGATATTTCAGCAGATCCGACGCCACGGCGGCCATCGATGATCGCAGATCCAGCAGGACGACTTCATCGCCGAATCCGCGCAGCGCAGATACAAGTGCGTCCATATTCGTACGATCCGACTGACCGATATCGGCAATATAGTGCCTCGTCTCGGTGTGCAGTTCACGAAGCCAGACGCCGACGGCCAGGGAGGAAAGTCCTCCCGACTGCAATAATCCGGCCCGTACGTTGTCATTGACTTGGCCCACGGCCTCCTCCTTCGTTGGTGGGCGGGGCGCGATATCGACCTCGGTGACAAGCGTGAACGCCCTTCTGCCCCGGGTGCTGCTGGTGCGGCCGATTCGGTGATTGGCAGGCGTCGGCTTGGGTAGAGGGCCTGCCCCCACTCGTCATCTCCTAACTCGCCATTCGAAAAACCTGCGCCGAACTTTCTTCGGTCGGCACGGGCGGATGCTATTCGAGTGGTCGGCCCGGAGATTCGGGCTCGGCCTCGGACCGATATCGGTGACGGGCCGCGCGGGCGGCGGCGGACAGCCGGGGTTGCACATCCCAGCCACCTGTGCTCAGTATGGTAGTAACCCGTATCCAACTTGTTATCGGTTACTCAAGCTGTGCTCAGGTCATCAGGTCCAGGGAGGAAACACATGGTCACCGCAGTTCCCAGGCTCATCGCACGCCTTGCGCAGCCGCCTGCCCACAGCCGCCGGACACGGTGAACGCTTCCTCGTCACGCTCGCCGCGGGCCGCCCTGGCCGCCTGAGACGCACCGGCATGACCGGTGACTTTTCCGCGACGCGAAGGATCTTTGCCAGTCGAGACCATGGGAGCACGATGCCACGCCACCAGCAGTCGCACCTGAGCGAAAATGCCTTAACCGCCATTCACTTATCTTTGGGTCCGCAGCACGCGTTCCCCCGGCGGAGCACAGTACTCGACCTGTTCTGCGGACAAAAAGAGAACGCGCCTGATCGTCCAGCGATCCGCTATCGCGACACTACGATGAGCTATGCCGAGCTGGACGCCGCGGCCAATGTGACGGCCAATCGACTGATCGGTCACGGCGTCCTGGCGCGACAATTGATACCCGTGTTGATAGCGGACGGGCCCGAATTTCCGACCGCACTCTTCGGGGTGATGAAGACGGGCTCGGCATTCGTGCCGCTGGATCCCGCTTGGCCGATCGAACGTCTCGGCGCGATTATGGCCGAGCTGTCGCCGCCCGTCATCGTGGCATCGCGGGCGACCGCGGAGACCGTCGCCGAGCTGGATGCGTCCCTGCCGACGGTGATCGTCGACTGCGCGGAGCCGCCGCACGATCCGGCCGACCTGACGCCCCCGCCGGCCGGCCGGGCACCCGGTCCCGAAGACCTGATCTACGGGTTCTACACCTCCGGCTCGACGGGCACGCCCAAGTGCGCGCTGAACCACCACCGCGGCCTGGTCAATCGATTGACCACGATGTCGCGCCGGTTCGGTGACGGGGCCGGGCACGTGACGTTGCAGAACAGCCGGTCCACGTTCGACTCCTCGATGTGGCAGGTGCTGTGGCCGCTGGTGTCCGGCGGGCAGGTCGTGCTGCCGCACCGCGACGGGATCCTCGACCTTGAGGAGACCGCGATGACCATCGGCCGCTACGGCGTCACGATGACCGACTTCGTGCCATCGGTGCTCGCGGCGTTCGTGTCGCTGCTGGAGGTGCGCGAGGACCTGCGCGAGGCGACGTCGAGCCTGCGGCGCATGCTCATCGGCGGCGAGGCGGCCGGTCCCGGCGCGGTGCACCGGCTGCGCGCGCTGCTGCCCGAGCTCAAGGTCACCAACACGTTCGGGCCGACGGAGTGCTCGATCGGGTCGGTGTTCCACGACGTCACGGACGCCGACGTCGACCGGATCCCGCTCGGGCGTCCCATCGACAACACCGCCGCGATCGTGCTCGACGACGACCTCATGCCCGTCCCGGCGACCACGCCCGGCGAGCTGTACCTCGGCGGTGAGTGCATCGGAGCCGGCTACCTCAACGATCCCGAGCGCACCGCGCGGGCGTTCGTGGCCAACCCGTTCCCCCAGATCCCCGGCGACGAGCTCTACCGGACCGGGGACCTGGCGCGGGCCGGCGAGGACGGGCTGCTGTACTTCATCGGCCGGCGCGACGAGCAGGTCAAGGTCGGCGGGGTGCGGGTGGAGCTGGGCGATGTCGCCTCGGCCCTGGCCGACCATCCGCTCGTGGGCAGCGCGGTGGCGATCGTGCTCGGTGAGGCGCCCGAGTCCACGCTGGTCTGCTGCGTCACCCCGCGATCGCCGGACGATCCGCCGTCCGTGGAGCTTCTCCGCGGCTACGCGGCGGAGAAACTGCCGGCCGAGCAGGTCCCGCAGCAGATCGTGGTGCTCGACGCGCTCCCGCTCAACGGCAACGGCAAAGCCGACCGCAAGACCCTGGCCGCGCTCATCGTGGCCGAGACGGCGCGGCAGCCGGGCCCGGTGGAGCGGGTCGAACCGCCGGCCGACCCGATGGAGGAGCTGATCTGCTCGGCGTGGCGTGAAGTGCTCGAGCAGGAGCAGGTCTCGGTGGTCGTGCCGTTCTCCGATTACGGGGGCACCTCGCTGATCGCCTACCGGCTCACCGCCGAGGTCAGCCGGCGGCTTGGCAGGCCGGTGCGGCCCAGGGATCTCCTCGTCGCCTCCACCGTGCGCGCCCAGGCGGCGCGGCTGACCAAGGGCGTCGACGACGACAGCGCCGAACTGGCGTACATCAAGCACGACCTGGCGTGGCGCCCGCCGCAGACCCTGCTGCTCGCCGGCGCGACCGGGTTCGTCGGGGCGCACATCTTCGCCGAGTTGCTGATGCGCTCCAACGCCGCACTGATCTGCCTGGTACGGTGCGCCGACCCGCCGGACGGCGCCCGGCGGCTGACCGAGGCCCTTGAGCAGTACGGGCTGACGTCCGCCTGGCAGCAGCTGCCCATGGCACTCAAGACCGGACGGGTCGAGGTGGTCCCCGGCGACCTGGGCAGCGAGCTGCTCGGCCTGTCGCAGCGGCGGTTCGACACGATCGCCTCGACCGTGTCCGGCGTCGTCAACGCCGCGGGCGCGGTGAACTTCCTGTCCGGCTATCTGGACCACCGCCCGGCCAACGTGCTCGGCGTACAGGAGCTCATCAAACTCGCCTCGGGCGGCGCCCGCCTGCACACCCTGTCCACCTTGAGCATCTTCCCGCCCCCCGGGCCGGCCGCCCCGCGCATCACCGAGAGTCAGATCCCGGCGCCGGACCAGGTCGCCGCGGACGGCTACAACAGGTCGAAGTACGTCGCGGAGAGCCTGCTCGCCGACGCGCAACGGCAGGGCGTCAGCTCGGTGGTGTACCGCCTCGGCGAGGTCTGGCCGCACCGGGCGACAGGCGTGGCCAACCCGGACTCGCTGGCGCACAACCTGTTGTACGCGTGCGCGCGCACCGGATGCGTGTTCCCGACCGAAGCCGCGACCGACGTGACCCCGGTGGACGTGGTCGGCCAGTTCGTGGCCCGCGCCGCGACCGGCGACATCGAGGTGCCCGACGGCGCGATGCACGTGCTGTGGCCGTCGAGGCTGCGCTTCGCCGAGGCGTTCGGCGAGCTCGCCGACCGGTGCGGCCTCGACCGGGTCGGCTACGCGCGGTTCCGCGACCGCCTGGACGCCCTCGCCGAGCCCGACGGGAGGCTCGCCGGGCTGCGCCTGCTGCTGCCGCCGGCCGCCGACGGTGACGCGGCGCCGGTCGAGTTCGACCGGCTGTTCACCGACGGCTCCCGTCACTTCGACACCCAGCGGTTCAGCCGGCACGCGCCCTCGCTGGCGCGGCCGACGGCGACCGGGCCCAGGACGCTCGATCGCTACCTCAGTGAACTGACCGACATTCCCGCCTTCGTAGCTCAGGAAAGGTAAGCGCCATGGAAGACAAGTTCGTCGTGGTGATCAACCACGAGGAGCAGTACTCGATCTGGCCCGCCGGCCGGGAGATTCCCACCGGCTGGCGCGAGGCCGGCGTCGAGGGCGGCAGGAGCGACTGCCTGGCACACATCGCGCGGGTGTGGACCGATCTGCGCCCATTGAGCGTGCGACGGTGAAGGAAGAGAGGGAGATCATGGCTACACCCGACGAACGTAACGTCGCCGATATCCGGCGCGCCCTGCTGGAGATGAAGGTCCGCCAGCGGGTGGCGGAGAAGGCCGAGCGGGAGCGGATCGTAGCCGTCCCGCGCACCGGCAAGATGGCCATCGCCGAGCAGCAGCGGTTCCTGTGGTTCCTGCACCAGATGGTCGCGGGCGCACCCGTCTACAATGTGCCGTTCGCGATGCGCCTGCGCGGACAGCTCGACGTGGCCGCCCTCGCCGAGGCGCTGCGCGGGATAGTCGCGCGGCACGAGAGCCTGCGCACCCGGTTCGGCGACGAGCACGGCGTGCCCTTCCAGACGGTCGATCCGCCGCCCGAGACCTTCGACCTGCCGGTGACCGACGGGACCGAGGAGTCCGTTCAGGACTGGATCGACGGGCAGGTGCGCGAGGAGTTCGACCTGCGCAACAGCCCGCCGTACCGGTTCGCGCTGCTGCGGCTGGGCCCTGAGGAGCACGTGCTGTCCATCGTCTGGCATCACATCGTCATCGACGGATGGTCCTCGCGCCAGTTCGCCGAGGAGCTGACGGCCCGCTACACCGATCCGAGCGGCGCGGAGTTCCCCCCGCTGCCCCTGCAGCCCGCCGACTTCGCGGCGTGGCAGCGGCTCTGGCTGCTCAGTGAGGAGCCGGCCAAGCAGATGGACTACTGGCGCGCCGCGCTGGACGGGATGGAACCCCTGGAGTGGCGCACCGACCGGCAGCGCCCGTCGGCGCCCACCGGGGCCGGCCGCATCTACGAGACCCGCCTGCCCGACGAGCTCGCCCGGGGGATCCGCGAGCTGGCCCAGGCCGAGAACGTCTCCCTGCTCGCCCTGACGATGGCCGGGTACCAGATCGTGCTGAACCGCTACACCGGCCAGCACGACATCGGGCTCGGGTCGGTCCTGTCCGGCCGGACCCGCTCGGAGACCGAGCCCATGATGGGGTTCTTCGCCAACACGGTGGCGGTCCGCGGCGACCTCTCGGGCAATCCCGTGTTCCGCGACCTGGTCCACACCACCAACAACGCCATCCTCGAAGGGATGGCCCGCCAGGACGTGCCGTTCGGCCGCATGGTGGAGGAGCTCAAGCCGGAGCGGCTGCCAGGCCGGAACCCGCTGGTCGCGCACCTGTTCACGCTGCTGCCCGAGCCGATGATCGCCCGCTGGCGGCTGCCCGGCGTCGAGGTCGAGATGCTCACCCCGCAACCGGGCACGACCCGGTTCGACCTCACGTTCCAGATCAACGACCTGCCGGACGGCGGCCTGGGCGTGTGGATCGAATACTCCTCCGAGCTGTTCGACCACGAGCGGGTCGAACGGCTGGTGGAGCACTTCTCCACGGTCATGGCCGACGCGCTGTCCCGGCCGGACGCCCGGATGGACGCGCTGGACATCATGTCCAACAGCGAATACCTGCGGGTCCTCACCGATTGGAACCCCGCGCCCGGCGAGCCCGACGAGCGCCTGCTGCACGAGCTGTTCGCGGCGCGCGTGGCCGAGGCGCCCGACGCGGTCGCGATGCGCTTCGCGGAACGGGACCTGACCTACGCGCAACTGGACGAGCGGTCCAGCCGGCTGGCGCACGCGCTCGTCGAGGAGTTCAAGGTGGCGCCGGGGCGCGTGGTCGGGGTGCTGCTGGAGCGCGGCTTCGACCTGCCGGCCGCCGAGCTCGGCGTGCTCAAGGCGGGTGGCGCCTGGCTGCCGCTCGACCCGCAGTATCCGCCGGAGCGGCTGGCCTACCAGCTCGCCGACGCCGACGTGGCCGCGGTGGTGACGACGTCGGATCTCGCCGACCGGGTGCCCGCCGACGTGGGGCGCATCCTGCTGGACACCGACACGCTCGACGACCGGCCGGTCACGCCGCCCTCGGTGCGCGTGACGCGGGAGGACACGGCGTACGTCATCTACACCTCCGGCTCGACCGGCACCCCCAAGGGCGTCATGGTCCCGCACCGGGCCGTGGTGAACTTCTGCACCACCTTCCAGCGGATGTTCTCGGTGACGCCGGATGACCGGATCCTGCAGTTCTCCAACCCGGCCTTCGACGTGAGCGTCTCGGACGTGTTCTCCACGCTGACCGCCGGCGGGACCATCGTGGGCGCGCCGCGCGCCGAGCTGCTCGACCCGGAAGCGCTGCAGCGGCTGCTGGCCCGCGAGCGGGTGACGATGGTGGACATCCCGCCCGCGGTGCTGGGGCTGCTCGATCCGTCCGTCCTGGACGACCTGCGGGTGTGCTTCATCGGCATGGAGCCCTTCGGTCCCGATCTGGTCAACCGGTGGCGCAAGCCGGGGCGCGAGTTCCACAACGGATACGGGCCGACGGAGGTCACGGTCACCTGCGTGGACTACCTGTGCCCGCCGGAGCCGCTGGACGGGCCGCCGCCGATCGGCCGCGCCATGGCCAACCAGCGGGCCTACGTCCTGGACAAGGCACTGCGGCCGGTGCCGCCCGGCGTGCCCGGCGAGCTGTACATGGCGGGCGCCGGTCTGGCCATCGGCTACCTCGGCCGGCCCGACCAGACCGCCGAGAAGTTCCTGCCCGACCCGTTCGCCGCCACCGCGGGCGAGCGCATGTACGCCACCGGCGATCTGGTGCGCTGGAACGCCGACGGCGAACTGGAATTCCTCGGCCGGGTCGACCGTCAGGTGAAGCTGCGCGGCCTGCGCGTGGAGCTCGGCGAGATCGAGCACGCCATCGAGAGTTTCACCGGCGTACGGCAGTGCGTCGTGACCGTGCGCGACGCGGGCACGCCCTCGGCCTGGCTGGCCGCGTACGTGGTCGGTGAGTTCGAGCCCGAGGAGCTGCGCGAGCACCTGGCGGGGCGGCTGCCCCTGCACATGGTGCCCACCGACTACGTCCAGCTGGAGCAGCTCCCGCTGACCTCCACCGGAAAGGTGGACCACGCCCGGCTGCCCGACCCGCGCCCCGACGGCGGCGGGGGACAGGTCGAGCTGACCAGCGAGACGCAGCGCCGGCTGGCCGAGATCTGGCAGGGCCTGCTGAGCCTCGACGCCGGCAGCATCGGCGCGCAGGACAACTTCTTCGTCCTCGGCGGCAACTCGCTGCAGGTGACCCAGATGATCTCGCGGGTGCGCGACGCCTTCCAGGTGACGCTCGACCCGCGGCGGCTGTTCAGCTACCCGCTGCTCAGCCAGTTCGCCGCCCAGATCGACGACGCGCAGCGGGCCCTGCTGGGCGAGGACGAGGTGGCGCAGCTGGAGGATCAGGTCGCCGATCTGTCCGAGGAGGAACTCGACCGGCTGCTGAAGGAGACGAGCTGATGGCCGGCGCACAGCCCTCCACCCTGGAGGGGAAACGACGCGCGCTGCTGCGACTGCGGTTACGGCGCAGACGGGAGGAGGCCCTCGCCCAGCCGCGCCCCGCTCGGCAGACGGTGTCTCAGCAGACGATGTCCCCGCTGGTGCCGCTCCGGCCCGCGGGCACGAAGCCGCCGCTGTTCCTCGTGCACGCGGCGGGCGGATCGGTGGCGCCCTACGTGCCGCTGGCCGCGCTGCTGGGCGACGACCGGCCCGTCTACGCGCTGGAGGATCCGGGCCTGAACGGCGACCCGGTCGAGGGCCGGCGGCTGCCTGACCTCGCCGCCGCCTATCTGGCCGCGGTCCGTGAGGTTCAGCCCGACGGGCCGCTGCATGTGGGCGGCTGGTCGGTCGGCGGGGCGGTGGCGCTCGACATGGCGCGCCAGGACGGCGACGTCGCGCTGACGTTCGTGCTCGACACCGCCGTCCCGGACGCGCCGTCCCATCCTGGCGAGGACGAGCTGCGCGCGTGGTTCGCCGCCGACGTCGCGGACATGGGCGCCGAACCGGGCGCCGCCGAGGTGGCCGAGCGGTTCCCGGTGTTCGCCGCGAACGTGCGCGCGCTCCTGACGTTCCGTCCCTCGCGGGTGGCCGGCCGGGTGGTGCTGCTGTGCGCCGAGGAGTCGGGGCCGGAGAAGCTCGACCGATGGCGGGCCTACGCCGACGAGATCCAGGTGGTGCGGGGCGACCACTACACCATGCTCCAGCCGCCGCACATCGAGGCGCTGGCGCGGACGATGCGCGACGGACTGAGGGAGGTGAGTGCCCGATGATGCCGGAATTCACGCCGGAGCAGGACGGCTTCCGGGAAGAGCTCTGCAAGCTGCTGTGCGAGGACGACGTACGCGCGGAGATCGCGCGGTCCAGGCGGATGCCGTACGGGCAGGAGAGCGGTCTGCTCGACGTGCACCGGCGCCTGGGCAAGCTCGGCTGGCTCGCGATCAACTGGCCCGAGCGGTACGGCGGAGCGGACGCCACGATCGTGGAGAAGGCGATCGTCACCGAGGAGATGATCCGCCACGGCGTCCCCGAGAACGTGCACTCGCTCGGCATCGACATCGTCGGGATGGCCATCCACCTGTTCGGCACGCAGGAGCAGCGGGAGCGGTACCTGCCGGGCCTCGCGCACGGCGAGATCACGGCCAACGTGCTGTTCAGCGAGCCGGGTGTCGGCTCCGACCTGGCGTCGCTGACCACGCGCGCCGAGCCGGACGGCGACGGCTGGCGGCTGTCCGGCCGGAAGATCTACAACATGAAGGCGCAGCACAGCGAGTTCGCGCTGTGCGCGGCCCGCACGTCGACCGGCCCGGTGAACTTCTTCGGGATCACGCTGTTCCTGGTGCCCCTGCAGAGCATGGGCGTGGTCATCGAGCCGGTGTGGAACCTGTCCGAGGAGCGCTTCGACCTGGTGACGCTCGACGGGATCCGGGTCGGGCCCGAGGACGTGCTCGGCGAGGTCGACGACGGCTGGCAGGTGCTCGGCAAGGTGCTGCCGCTGGAGCGCACCGGCCTCGACCACTCCGCCAAGGCGGAGCGCACCCTGGCCGCGCTGCGCGAGCACGCGCCGCCCGGGTGCGAGCAGCGGCTGGTGGAGCTGGAGACGCGGGTACGCGCGGCGCGGCTGCTGGCCTGGCGGTGCGTGGCCAACCTGCGCGACGGCCGGCCCGACGAGGTGCACTCGGCGACCGCCAAGTGGTACACGTCGGAGACGGCCAAAGAGGTGTCGGTGGCGGCGGTCGAGCTGCTCGGGCCGCAAGCACTGCTGGACGCACGCGATCCCGAGGCGATCGCCGAAGGCGTCTTCGACGCCGCGCTCCGGGAGGCTCCGGGGCTCACGCTCGCCCAGGGCTCTTCGGAGATCATGCTCTTCTTCGTCGCCACATCGAAATTGGGGCTGCCGTCATGACCACAGTGGGTACCGAGGCGATCGCCGGCTTCTTCGACGAGGATCTGGCGCCGCTGGTCCGGCGGATGGCCGATCGGCCGCGCGGGGAAGGCGGGGGCAGCGACGAGGACAGCCGCGAGATGCGCGCGATGGTATGGCAGGGACTCGCCGGGCTCGGCGCGCTCGACACCGCCGACCCCGTGCGGCTGGCCGAGCTGCTCGGGTCGGCGCTGTACCAGGGGCCGCTGCTCGACACGCTCACCGCGCGGGAGCTGGCGTGGGACGTCGACCTCGGCCAGGCGCCGGTGGCGCTGGCCGTCGCGGCCGAGCCCTGGTCGGTGACGAACGAGACGATCTCCGCGCGGCGGACCTTCGTCGGGTTCGCGGCGGAGGTGGACCACTTCGTCGTGGGCGGCGTCGACTCCGCCGGACCGCGCCTCGCGCTCGTACGTGCCGGGCAGCCGTCCATCACCCTGCGGCGCTACGAGGAGACGAGCCGGGGCGAGGCGTACGAGGTCGAGTTCGCGGACGCGACCGTGGCCGCGTGGGCCGGCTCCGCCACCGCGTGGGCGGCGGCGCTGGCCCGCGCGCGGGTGCGCCAGGCGGCGTACCTGGTGGGCCTGGCCCAGGCGGCACTCGATCACGCCGTCGCCTACGCCAAGACGCGCCGCCAGTTCGGCCAGCCCATCGGCAAGTTCCAGGGCCTGGCGTTCCGGCTCAGCGAGCTGTCGATGCACATCGACGCGACCCGCATGCTGGTGCACGACCGCGACGCGGCCGAGCACGCGGCGGCCGGCCTCGCGGCGGCGTCGGATCTGGCCCGTACCGTCACGACGCGGACCATGCAGATCCACGGCGCCGCGGGCATGCTGGCCGACAACGACGCCCAGCTGTACTACCGGCGGGCGGCGGTCGAATCGGTGCGGCTCGGCACGCCGTCCCAGCTGCGCCGCGAGACCTACGTGGCGCAGGAGTAAGCCGATGAGCCTGGTGATACAGAAGTACGGCGGAACATCACTGGGTGACGCGAACAAGATCAATCACGCGGCACAGCGCATCGCCGCTGCGGATGGGTCCGTGGTCGCCGTGGTCTCCGCGATGGGCGGCACGACCGACGCCATCCTCGACCTGGCGCGTAACCTCACCGATGCGCCGCACGCCCGGGAGCTGGATCTCCTGCTCAGCACCGGTGAGCAGGCCGCCGCGGCGGCGCTCGCCATGGCGCTGCACGAGCTGGGCGTGCCCGCCCGCTCGTTCAGCGGCCGCGACGGCGGCATCGTCACCGACGGGGTGCACGGTAGCGCCCGGATCGTCAGCGTCGACCCCGCGCGGATCCGCGCATGCGTCCAGACCGGGCACGTCCCTGTGGTGACCGGCTTCCAGGGCGTCGCTGCGGACAGCGGCGAGCTCACCACGCTGAGCCGGGGCGGCTCGGACACCACCGCCGTCGCCCTGGCCGCGGCGTTACAGGCCGAGGCCTGCGAGATATTCACCGACGTCGAGGGGGTGTTCACCGCCGATCCGCGCCACGTCGCCGAGGCCCGCAAGCTGGACCACCTCTGCTATGAGGACATGGCCGAGCTGGCCGCCAGCGGCGCGACGGTCCTCGCGCATTCCAGCGTGGAGTACGCCAGCAGCCATCGCGTGCCCATCCACGTCCGATCCAGCACGACCGAGACCGCCGGCACCTGGGTGACCGGCTTCCACCAGGCCGCCTTGCTCGACCGCGAGCGGTTCCCCGCCGTCGGCATCGCCCACCAGACCGGCCAGCTCCGCTGCCGGCTCGACGGATTCGACCCCGCCGCCCTGACCCCGGTCGCCGCCGCGCTGACCGATCCGATGCTGTCGGTGGACATGCTCGACCATGTGCCCGGCTCGCTGCGGTTCATCGTGCAGGCCGGCGACCGGGACCAGGTCGACGAGGTGCTCACGGACCTGCACGCGGCCGGCGCCTTCACCAGGCGCCGCTGGTCCGGGCCGGTGGCGAAGGTGTCGCTGGTGGGCCGCGGGTTCGGTGGCCGCCTTCTCCAGGTGCTGCACACGCTCAGAGCCCACGGCATCGGGGTGCGGGACCTGACCGTTCACGGACGACGCGTCTCCATCACGTGCGCCGAGCATGACGTGCTCACGGCCGTGGCGCACCTTCACCGCACGTTTCTCGGCCGCCCGCTGTCCAAGATCTCCGAGCTGATGGCCGGCAGAAGCGAAAGGAAGGGACGATGAAGGAAACATCCGTGCGCACGACCGGAGAGGCCGAGAGCGGATTCCGGTCCCGGCGGTTCTGGCAGCTCGCCGTCATCTGCGGCACCCAGTTCCTGGTCGCTCTGGACTATTCGATCATCAACGTGGCCGCCCCGAGCATTCGCGAGGGCTTGGCCTTCACCTCCGGCGGCGTCGCCTGGGTCCTGTCCACCTACCCCCTCGCCTTCTGCGGCTTTCTCCTGTTCGGGGGCAGGGTCGCCGATCTGTACGGCAGGAAGCGGGTGTTCATCTGGAGTCTCGCCGGCTTCGCCTTCGCTTCCGTCCTCGCGGGCCTCGCCTGGTCGCCGGGGGTTCTCCTCGCGGGCCGTGCCCTGCAGGGGGTCGCCGCCGCGTTCATCGCGCCGGCGGGTCTGGGGCTGCTCCAGGCGGCCATCCCGGAAGGCGCGCAACGCGAACGCGCGCTCGGCGTCTACGGGTCGGCGCTGTCGGCGGGGTTCGTCTCCGGCATGGTGCTCGGGGGTGTGCTCACGGAGTTCGCCGGTTGGCGGTCCATCTTCCTGATCAACGTGCCGATCGTCCTGGTCGCCGGTCTTCTCGCCAGAACGTATCTCGACGAGAGCCGGGACACGCACGCCTCCCGTCACCTCGACATCACCGGCGTCGCCCTGGCGACCACGGGCATGGTCGCGCTGGTGTTCGCCCTCACCGAGGGGGAGAGGTACGGCTGGTCGTCCGCGCCGATCCTGCTCGCCGCCGGGATCGCGGTGCCTGCCATCGCCCTGTTCATCTGGGTGGAGTCCCGCAAGGACAACACCCTCGTGCCGATCTCCATCTTCCGCACCGCCGCCATCGGCGCCGCCAACCTGGTCAGCGTCCTGCTGATCTGCTCGTACGGTGGAATGCTGTTCATCCTCACCCTCTACCTGCAGACGCATCTCGGTCTGGGCGCGCTCGCGACCGGCCTGACGTTCGCCGTCTCCGGCGCGATCGCGATCGTCACCGGGATTTACGCGGGGAAACTCATCGAGCGCTTCGGGCTCTACCGGGTGCTCCTGTCCGGGATCGTCATCGAGACGTTCGGCATTCTCGTCATGGTGGGCCTGCCGGAGGACTACGGACTCGCCCTCATCCTGATCGGCACCTCCGTGAACGCCTTCGGCCACATCCTCGCGCTGATCACGACGAGCATCGCCGGCACGAACGGCGCCGACGAGGGGCGGCGGGCCACGGCCGGCGCGCTGATCAACGTCTCCCAGCAGCTGGGGCTGGCCGTGGGCGTGGGCGTGCTGGCCTCGGTGGCGGCTCACTTCACCGCGGCCTCCGGGGCCGACGTCGTGGGCTGGCGCTGGTCGCTGTGGTGCGCGGTCGGGTTCGCGGCCGCGGCGATCGTCGCGACCGTCCTCTTCCGGAGGCGCTTCAGCGGAGAGATCACCTAGACCTGCCCTGGCGACCGGTCGAGTAACCATATATGCTCGGCTCAATGGTTACTCTTACTTCCGAGGTCCGGCCGCCCTGGCAAGACGGCCATTTCATCGGCGGTCACCCGGTCCTGGACCTCACGAACACCGTCTTCGATCGGCTGCATCCCGCCGAGGACGGCGAGCTGCTGAGAACGCCCTCGGACGTCCTGACCTGGTGCGCGTCCGCGGGCCTGTTCGAGGAGCCGCCGCCGCTGACGGAGGCGGCCGCGCGTGCCCTCGTGTCAGAGGTCCAGGCCGTGCGCGAGCAGGCGTGGGCCGTGTTCAGCGCGGTCGCGGGCGGGGAGCCGGTGCCGGCCGAACCCTTCGGCGCACTCCTGCAGCAGGCCGGGATGGGCGTACGAGCCGAGCAGGTTCAGCGGATCAGTGCCGCGCTGGACCGCTTCACCGTGGACTGGACGGCGCCGGGAGCGATTCCCGCGACCTTGTCCTTGCTGGCCGTTCAGGCACTGTTCGCGCTGCCGGCCGACCGGATCAGGGCGTGCGGGAGATGCGGCTGGCTGTTCCTGGATTCCTCGCGGGGCGGGCGTCGCCGCTGGTGCAGCATGAGCACCTGCGGCAACCGCGAGAAGGCGCGCCGGCACCGTCATGGCGGACGCGCCGCTGACTGACGTCACCCGGCGGCGCGGCCGCGGAGCTTGCGCCGCATGATCGGCCGGTCGCTGCGCGGGCGCGCCACCTCGGTGAATCCCGCGTCGAGGAAGGCGCTGGCTATGCCCGTCATCGCCGTGTCCGAGCCGGCGCGTTTCCCGTCGCGAGGCTCGATCGGGTAGCCCTCGGCGGCCGGGTAACCGGCGTCGGCCGCGTAGTCGCAGACGGCTTCGAGAATGGCCGGCAGCAGCCCCGAGCCGCGATGCTTCTTCTCGACGAGGACGCACGCGATCGCACAGACCGGCTCGTCGTCGATTTCGGCGAGCAGCGGCGAGCGCTCCAGCCTCGGGAACGAGGAGCGCGGCCCGAGCGAGCACCAGGCCACCGGCGCGTCCTCCTGGTAGACGACGACGCCGGGCACCGGCTCGCGCTGGGAGAGGCGTTTCATCGCCTTCTTGTTCCCCTCGCCCTTTCCCTCCATCCACTCCGCGATGGACAGCCGCCAGTGCATGCACCAGCACCCGCGGGCGCCTCCGTTGGCCCCGAGCACCGTCTCGAAGTCGCTCCAGGTCGTCTTGGACAGCTCTTTCACCGTCAGGGAGTCATGGCCGCTCATCACCGCACCGCCGATCTGGCGTCGAAAAGGCTGTTCCCGGCCGCGTGTCTCGGGCAGGTGAGTTGCTCCCTCCGCCACGCGGCCGAGTGCCGGACGCCAACTAGTAACCGATATAACTCTTTTATAGGTTACTATAGGCGGGCAGGGTCGCGGGGATCAGGGTCTGATCCGCCGGCGGCCAGTGGCGGGATCACGAAGACCAGAAGATCGTCCATCAGGTTGGTCTGGTAAGCGACGACGGAGGGCCGAGACGTGGCCGAAGAAGACGTCCTGGATGTGCTCGAAGCCGAGGCGATCCACATACTGCGCGAGGTCGCCGGGGCCTTTCGCCGGCCGGTGCTGCTCTACTCGATCGGCAAGGACTCCTCGGTGCTGCTGCACCTGGCGACCAAGGCGTTCGCGCCCGGCCGGATGCCGTTCCCCGTGCTGCACGTCGACACCGGCTGGAAGTTCCGCGAGATGATCGCCTTCCGGGATGACACGGCCAGGCGGCTGGGGCTCGACCTCCAGGTGCGCACCAATCCGGAGCGGGCGACGCCGTTCACCCACGGCGCGCACGAGTACACGCGGCTCATGAAGACCGTCGTGCTGCGCCAGGCGCTCGACGACAACGGGTTCGACGCGGCGATCGGCGGCGCGCGGCGCGACGAGGAGCGGTCGCGGGCCAAGGAAAGGATCTTCTCGCTGCGCGAGCCCGGCCATCGCTGGGAGCCGCGCTCACAGCGTCCGGAGTTCTGGTGGTGGGCGAACACCGAGCTGGCCGACGGTCAGTCGATGCGGGTGTTCCCCCTGTCGAACTGGACGGAGCTGGACGTCTGGCGCTACATCAGGCGGGAGGACATCCCCGTGGTGCCGCTGTACTTCGCCGCACCACGCCCGGTCGTCGAGCGGAACGGCTCGTTGATCATGGTGGACGACGAGCGCTTCCCGCTGGAGCCCGGCGAGCGACCGCAGCCCCGTCAGGTACGGTTCCGCACGCTCGGCTGCTACCCGCTGACCGCGGCCGTCGAGTCGAAGGCCGAGAACCTCGACGAGGTCATCGACGAGATGCGGCTCGACCGCAGGTCCGAACGCGCCGGCCGGCTCATCGACGGTGAGGGCGGCACATCCATAGAGAGCAAGAAGTCTGAGGGGTACTTCTGATGGTTGCGGTGCTTCGAATGGTCGCGTGCGGCTCGGTCGACGACGGCAAGTCCACCCTCATCGGCCGGCTGCTCGCCAGCACCGGCGGCGCCACCGAGGACCAGCTCGACTACGCGCGGCGGACCCGGCGCGGCGGCTCCACGATCCCGGCCGGCGCGGTGGACTACTCGCTGCTGACCGACGGGCTGGAGGCGGAGCACGAGCAGGGCATCACCATCGACGTCGCCCACCGCTTCCTGGACCTGCCGTCCGGGCGCCGGGTGATCATCGCCGACGCGCCGGGACACGAGCAGTACACCCGCAACATGGCGGTCGCGGCGTCCACCGCGGACGTCGCCGTCTTACTCGTCGACGCCACGAAGGGCATCCGCGAGCAGACCCATCGGCATCTGGCGATCTGCGCGCTGATGGGCGTGCGGGCCGTCATCGCGGTGGTCAACAAGCTCGACGCGCTGGACTACGACCAGGCGGTGTTCGACAAGCTCGCGAGCGAGGTGCTGTCGGCGGCGGCCGGCTTCGACATGACGGCCGGCGTCATCCCGGCCAGCGCGCTCGGCGGGGACAACGTCGTCGCCCCCTCGCCGAACCTGCCCTGGTACGACGGGCCGACCCTGCTCGGCGCGCTGGCCGCGTGGGAGCCGCCCGAGCCGCAGCGGCCGGACGGCCCCGGTGACTACCGGCTGCCCGTCCAGTACGTCATCCGCGCGGATGACCTGCGCGGTTTCGCCGGTACGGTGGTCGGCGGCCCGGTTCGACCGGGCGACGCCGTCGCGGTCGCCGGCAGCGGCGTCGCGTCGCGGATCGACCGGCTGCTCGGCCCCGGCGGCGTCGACCTCGACCGGGCCGCGCCCGGCACCCCCGTGACGGTGACGCTGGCCGACGACGTCGACGTCCGTCGCGGGGACCTGCTGACCACGCCGGGCGCCCTGGACAACGGGCTGTCACCGGCGTCGGCGTACTCCGCCACGCTGGTCTGGACGGCCGAGGAGCCACTGCGGCACGGCCGCTCCTACCTGCTGCGGGCCGGGTCGCGGACGGTGCCGGCCGTGGTCACGAGCGTGCGCGGCCGGCTGGACGTGGTGTCCGGCGAGCAGTTCGCCGCGCGCACCCTCGACCTCAACGACCTCGGCACGGTCGAGCTGACCACCGACACCCCGCTCCCCCTGGACAGCTACCGGGCCTGCCGGGACACGGGCAGCTTCCTGCTCGTGGACCGGGTCAGCAAGGAGACCGTGGCGGCCGGCATGGTCCGGCACGCGCTGCGGCGCGGTCGCAATGTCGTCCCGCACGCCTACACCGTCGACCGCGACGCCAGGCAACGGCTGAAGGGGCAGCGGGCCAGAGTGCTGTGGCTGACCGGCCTGCCGGGCGCCGGCAAGTCGACGATCGCCGACGCGCTGGAGCGGCGGCTGCACGCCATGGGGCTGCACACCTACGTGCTCGACGGCGACAACGTCCGAAGCGGGCTGAACAAGGACCTCGGGTTCACCCCCGGGGACCGCGCGGAGAACGTGCGCCGGGTCGCCGAGCTGACCCGCATCCTGCTGGACGCCGGGCTGATCGTGGTCGTCGCGCTGGTCTCGCCGTTCCGGACGGACCGGGCGGTGGCCAAGAGCCTGTTCCAGCCGGGCGACTTCGCCGAGGTCTGGGTGAACACACCGGCCGAGGTGTGCGCGCGCCGGGACCCGAAGGGCCTGTACGCCAAGGCCAAGGCCGGCACGCTGCCGAACATGACCGGCCTCGGTCAGGTCTACGAGTCGCCGGAGCACCCTGACCTGGTGGTCGACGGCGCCGGCTCGCTCGACGACGTGACGGACGCCCTGTGCGCCTTCCTCACTGAGTGAGTGATCCACAAGGCTTCATGGTCATCCGTAGAATGCCCGTGGCGGGCATGCGCCCGGAGTCGAAGGGGCGTGGGGCGCGGATGGCCAGACGGCAGGCCCGATTCACCGCACAGGACTTGGCGGACGATCCCCGGCTGCGGGACCACTCTCCCGAGCTGTGGCGACCGGAGCTGGGGGAGGTGCAGCGCCGTCTGCTGTCCTCTGCGGTCCGCTGCTTCGCCGCGAACGGATTCCACGCCACGACCACCCGCGACATCGCCGAGGGCGTCGGGCTCAGCCCCGCCGCCCTCTACGTCCACTTCCCCTCGAAGGAACTCGTCCTGTACGAGATCATCCGGGTCGGCCACGAGCGGGTCCTGGCGCACGTCCAGGACCCGTCGATCGTGGGCTCGGGGAGCTCGGCGGATCGGCTGCGCGCCATCGTCGCGGCCTACACCGTGTGGCACGCCCGCCACCACGTGACCGCCCGCGTCTGCCAGATGGAGCTGAACGGTCTCACGGCCGAGCACTACGCCGAGATCGTGGAGGTGCGCCGCCGGACCAACGCCTACTTCCGGGGCGCGGTCGCGCGCGGCGTCGCCGACGGGACGTTCGCGCAGGTCGACGTCGAGCGCATCACTCGCGCGATGCTGTCGCTGAGCATCGACCTGGTCCGCTGGTACCGGCTCGACGGCGCCGACTCGCCGGAGCAACTGGGCGACTTCTACGCCGACCTCGCGCTGCGGTTGGTCACCGGGCCCCGCGACTAGCCCGGGGCGCCCCGCCGCCGGAATCACCGGTTGACAAGCGGCCGTCACAAGCTGACTATGCGCTTAGTAACTTCGGGGAATCGAGATCGAAACACCGTCCGCCACAGGCCTACCGACGAGTTCCGTTCCCCCTCGCATGGGAGTCGCACATGCCCCTCCTCCGTCGCAGATCCGCTGTCTTCGCCGCCCTGCTCGCGTCCCTCCTGACGCTCCCCCTGCTGCCGGTGGCCTCGCCCGCGCAGGCGGACACCCCCTGCACCCGCACGGGCAGGGCCAACGTCCCGGGAGCGCAGCACCAGGTCGCCGCCTGCCTGGACGACCTGACCACCGCCGGCACGGTCGCCTCGGGACACACCGACGCCGCCGACTGGGCGGGCCTGCACTCGGCGGCCACCCGCAACCCGGGCGGGGTGCCGGGCGTCCAGATCGACGGCTACTTCCCGGACACCTCCACGGCCAACCCCACCCACGGCTGGAACCACGACTCCCAGTTCGTGATCCGGCTGCCGAAGAGGTGGAACGGCGGGCTGGTGGTCGCGGGGGCGCCGGGGAACCGCCGCCAGTACGCCAACGACTTCACGATCTCCGACTGGGTGCTGGCCAAGGGCTACGCCTACGCCTCGACCGACAAGGGCAACGTCGACCTGGAGTTCTACCGGGACGGCAGGCGGCCCGGCGACGCCATCGTCGAGTGGTACCACCGGATGACCCAGGTCACCGTGGCCGCCAAGGCGACCGTCGCCCGCCACTACGGCAGATCCGCCCGCAGGACGTACGCGATGGGCATCTCCAACGGCGGCCAGCTGGTGCGCTGGGCGCTGGAGAACCACCCCGAGCTGTACGACGGCGGCGTCGACTCGGAAGGCACCCTCTGGCCGCCCGACAACGGCTCGAACGCGCTGGTCTACCTGCCGGTGGCGCTGCGCAACTACCCCAAGTACGCGGCGACCGGCGACCCGGAGGCGCACGCCGCGATGCTGCGGGCCGGCTTCGCCCCGGGCTCGGAGTTCCTGTGGGACTTCAACTACCGCATCCTCTGGGACGGCACGCAGCGCAGATACCGCGAGGAGATCGACCCGGGCTTCGACGGTGACCTGGAGGCGGGGATCCCGTACTGCCAGAGCGGTACGCCCAACTGCGACACCGACTACGACTACTACGCGCGCCCGAGAAGTGTGCACCAGGCGGTGCGGCGGGCCTCGATGAACGGCCGCATCGGCAAGCCGCTGATCACCGTCCAGGGAACGCTGGACACCCTGCTCCCGATCAAGGTCCACGGCGACGCGTACGCCTCCCTGGTGCGGTCGCAGGGGATGGCCTGGCGGCACCGCTACTACAGGATCGACGGCGCCTCCCACCTCGACCTCGAATACGACCTGTTCCCGGACCGGATGCGGCCCCTGCTGCCCTGCATGCGGACGGCCTTCGAGACCCTCGAACGCTGGACGGCCCCGGGCGGCGGCCACCAGCCCCCGCCCAGCGCCACCATCCCCCGCCAGACCTCCGGCGACGTGGCCAACACCTGCGCCCTCAGCTGACCGGAGCGCCCGTACCGTTATGCCGTTGCGGCTCCAGAGCCGGGTGCGGTATTGATCATGAATGTCGTTGACGGTGAGGGTGATCCGGGCGGTCCTTGACGCGCTCGACAAGACCGCGCGGATGCGGGTGGGCAGGGCGTGGGACGACCCGCCGCTGGAGCAGGTCCTGCCGCAGGTGAAGGCCGGGCGGCTGGAGCCCGGGCTGGAGCTGATCAGGCAGGCGCGCGGCGACAACGAGCTGCGGGGGCTTCGTGTCGAACAACTGGCGACCGCCGGCGCCGCGCACGCGGAGGCGTTGGGCCGGCTGGCCGGCGACGACGCGGACGGGCTGCTCTGGCTCGGTGCCGCCCGGATTCAGCAGGCGTGGGCGATTCGCGGTGCCTTCCGGGCCAAGTATGTGGGCGGGGACCGCTTCGCTCGGTTCTGGGAGGTGCTGTCGAGCGCGGCCGACCCGCTGCAGCAGGCGGCGGAGGCGCTGCCGGACGATCCCGTGCCGTGGGACCACCTGCAGTGGCACGGGATCGGCATGCAGAGCGGCAGAAAGGAGCTCGACCGTATCTGGACCGAGCTGATCGCTCGCGATCCCCGCCTGTACGTCGGGCATTACAGCCGCGCCCAGGCACTGTGCGAGAAATGGTACGGCTCCGACGAAGAGCTGCTCACCTTCGTCCGGGGCGTGACGGCGACCGCGCCCGCGGGCGACCCGGTAACCGCCATGGTGCCGCTGGCGCACTTCGAGATCGTGTGGAGCGGGATGGACGAGACCGAGCGACCCGCTCAGGAGGTCCTGGCGGCCTACTTCGGCGACTCCGCGGTGGCGGACTCGCTGGTCGAGGCGGCTGACAAGTGGCTCGACGGCAGCCGGCCGCATCCGCGTGCCCTGGACGCCATGCACCTGTTCGGCGCGGCGTTCTACTTCGGCGGTTACCTCACCCGCGCGCAGAGCCTGCTGGCGGGCTTGGGCAGGCGCATGCCGGAGAACCTGCCGTGGGCGGCCCTGTCCGTCATGCCGGCGCGCGGCTACGCCCAGGTGCGCCGGGAGCTGGGGCTTTCCTGAAATCGTCGGCGTTCGTGCCTACCACCAGGCGAAGGCGAGCCAGGCGAGGAGGGGTGCGACGAAGATCGAGATGACACCGTACGTGAGAAGCTGGCGGAACAGGCGGGGCCGGGCCGACGGTTCGGCGGCGCCGAGGATCAGTCCGCCGGTGATGCCGAGGGGGTTGATGTCGACCAGCACCGAGGCCAGGGCGAGGGCGAGCACGCCGCCGACCGGGGAGAGGCCGCCGGCCACCAGCGGGGGCAGCAGCGGCATGGCGGTCACGAACACCGCGATGGAGCTGGCGGCGAACGACGTGACACCGGCGATGTAGCACAGCACCAGCAGGCTGAGCGCCGTCGATCCCTCGACCTGCAGCAGGTCGCTGATCTGCTTGAACGCGCCCAGATGCTGCATCAGCCCTACGTACGTCAGCAGACCGCCGATCAGCAGGACGACGCCCCACGGGATCATCGAGACGATCGCGCCAGGCTTCAGGCCGAGCACCAGTTGCAGGATCATCGCCGCGGTCAGGCCGAGGTAGCCCACGTTCATGTCGAAGCCGACCGAGAGGGCGACGACGGCGAGCAGGGAGAACACCGTGAGGGCGCGGGCCTTGCGGCTTCCCGGCGCGGCCGGGACGGCGGTGTCGTCGGACGGGCCGGTCGTCGCGTCCTGTGGGTCCGGTGAGGCGCCGGTCAGGCCGGTGAGCCGGGCCGGGGCGGTGGCGCGGCCACGTGGCAGGGCGCCGGTCCGCGATCCGACGAGCAGGCAGGCCACGCATACGGCCAGCCCGGTGAGCAGCCCGCCCAGCAGGAAGGTCACCGGGGCCGTGCCGGGCAGGTCGATGCCGAGTTTGGTGCTCAGCTCGCGGGCGGTGACGCCGTAGACGGCGAGCGGTGAGAGCAGTCCGCTGATGATGCCGGTGACGCCGAGGACGGCGGCCAGCAGCGGCGAGATCCCGTACCGCGCGGCGAGGCCCAAGGCGATGGGGGCGACGATCGCGGTGGCGGCCGCGGGCAGGGTGCCGACCGCGGTCAGCACCGCGCCGACGACGAAGGGGACCAGCGCGACCAGCAACAGCCGGCCGCCGACCAGGCGGAGCAACAGGTCGAGCAGCCAGTCGAGGGTCCCGTTGAGCTGGGCGGCGGCGAACAGGGCCGTCACCCCGACGATGAGCACGAAGAAATCGGCCGGGAAGAACCCCGTCACCTCGTTCGCCGGCACCCCGGCGGCGAGCCCGAGGAGGAACGCCGCGGACAGGGCGGCCAGCCCGAGGTCGAACCCGGGCTTCAGGGTCGCCACGAAGAGGGCGACCAGCACGATGATGGATAAGACTGCCATGGTCATCAGACCACTCCTCGGTCACGCAGGTCATCGATCTCCGGCTCGGTCAGCCCGGCGAGATCCCGCAGTATGTCGGTGGTGTGCTCACCGAGAGCCGGTGCGCCGTGGCCGATCGTGGCGTCGAAGCCGGAGAATCGGCCGGCCGGGGCCTGCATGAGACGCGGCCGCCCCGAGCCTTCGCCCGGCACCTCCACCACCGACCCGCGGGCGCGGATGTGCGGGTCGGCGCAGACGTCCGCCGCCGAGTTCACCGGGCCCGCCGCCACCCCGGCCCCGATCAGCGAGGCCATCAGCGGCTCCAAGTCGTGAGCCGCGACGAAGGCGGCGACGCGCGCCTCGATCTCCTCGCGGTGCTCCAGCCGGGCGGTCATGGAGTCGTGGACGGCCAGGTCCGGAGCGTCCATGACGCCGACCAGCCGCCGCCACATCTGCTCGGTCGAGGCGGGCAGGGCCAGCCAGCGGCCGTCGCGGGTGCGGTAGAGATTGTTGGGGCTGATGTGCGGATTCTCGTTGCCCTGACGCTCCCGGCTCGCACCGGTCGCGCCGTACTCGACGACGAAGTCCTCCATCATCCGCAGCAACGGCTCGTACAAGGGGATGTCGGCCAGTTGGGCCGCACCGGTGAGATCGCGCTGGCGCAGCGCGAGCAGAGCCGCGAACGCGGCGTAGATGCCGGTGACGCCGTCGGCGACGGGGTAGCCGGAGAAGACCGGCGGCCGATCCGGGTCACCCGTGCGGTAGGTCAGACCCGCGAAGGCCTCCGCCACCCGGGCGAAGCCCGGTCGCTCGGCGTAGGGACCGGTACGGCCGAACGCGCTCACGTGGACCATCACCAGGTCCGGCCGGTACGCCCGCAGGTCGTCGAAGTCGATGCGGAACCGGCGCAGGGTGGCCGGGCGGAAGTTGGTCACCACGATGTCCGAGGCCGCGGCCAGCCTGCCGACCAGATGGGCCGCCTCGGGGTGGTGCAGGTCGATCGTGACGCTCCGCTTCGTGCGGCCGAGCATCGTCCAGGCGGCCGACACGCCGTCCTCCAGCGGCGGGTACAGCCGCGCCGGATCGCCCTCGGCGGGATGCTCGATCTTGATCACCTCGGCGCCGAACTCGCCGAGCAGTGCGGACGCCAGTGGGCCGGCCAGGATCGTCGACACGTCCAGGACGCGCACTCCGCTCATCGGGCCGTCGGACACCAGGAATTCCTTTCACATCGTGGACCTCGTATCGGGCCGGTACGAGGCTCACGTCACTATCGCTCCGCCGTCGGAGCGCTGGGAAGGCAGGATTCGACTTCACGGGTGAAAGGTTCTCCTTCTATGGTGGGCCGATGCGGGTGGAGCGAGCACGCTATTTCCTGGCCGCCGTCGAGACCGGATCGCTGCGTGCGGCGGCCGTCCGGTGCGGCGTCAGCCAGCCCACCGTCGGCCAGCAGATCGGGTTGCTGGAGGAGGAGCTCAACGTCGTCCTGCTCACCCGCAGCCGGCACGGCGTGCGGCTGACACCGGCCGGCCAGGCGCTCCTCGCGCCGCTGGGTCAGCTGGTCGCGGCCGAGGAGGCGGTACGCGAATCGGCCATGCAGGCCGGCGGCGTCTACCACGGCCGGGTCCAGATCGGCGCGGTCTCGGTGTCCGCGGAGACGATCATCGCGCCGGTCGTGGGCCGGCTCCGGGCACACCATCCCGGGCTGCGGTTCACCGTCCGCGAGGGGGCCTCGGCCGACATCGAGGGTGCCGTCCTCGACGGCGAGCTGGACTTCGGGGTGATCACCATGCCGATGGGCCCGGCCGCGACGGGGCTGCACCGTCTGCCGCTCCTCTCGGCGCCCGTCGGGGTCTACGCGCGCACCGACCATCCGCTCGCCGGTCGTGACCAGGTCGAGTGGCGCGACCTGGAGACCTGGCCCATCGTCACCATGCGGGCGGGCACCGTGATGTGGGAGGTCCTGCACCGGCACCTGCCCAGTCCCGGCATCGTCGTCCAGGCCATGTCCGCACGCACCGTCAAGGTGATGGTCGGTCAGGGGGCCGGGCTGGGCATTCTCGCCCGGTTCGACACCTCGGCCGACATCGCCGACCTGGTCTGGCTCCCTCTCCGCGACACGGACCCCGTCCACCTGTGCCTGACCCAGCGGCAGGACAGCCTGCCGTCGCAGTCCGCCCTCATCGTCCGCAGACTCATCCGGGCCAGGGCCGACGAACTGGAAGCACGGTGAGCCGCGCCGGCGTTCCTCGACACGGAACGCGGGTGACCATCGGTACAGGAGCGGCCACCGTGACAGAACCCCCGCGCGGTGGCGGGGGTTCGGGCGGGTCGGGCGAACCCGCGGGGCCGTCAGCGCACGGCGAGCAGGACGGGCCAGGTCTGCGGCCCGACGACGCCGTCGGCCTCGAGCCCCGCGGCCGTCTGCAGGGTGCGGATACCCGCGGAATGGGCCGGGGCGAACAGGGTGTCACCGACGCCGTCCAGCCCTTGGACGTCCCTGGCGAGCATCAGGTGATGCATCGTACGCACGTGAGGACCCTGGTCGCCCTGCTTGAGCAGCGGGAGTTCGTTCACGATGGCCTCCATCCAGCTCTCGGTCTGTTCGTAGTCGGGGTTCCAGAACCCGGCGATCACCGATGCGCCGCGGACGCGCCGCTTGCACACGTCGCCGGTGTTGTGCGTCGGGATGTAGTCCTGCGTCACGTACAGATGAGACGAAGCGCTCACCGAGATGCACATGACTCCCTCACGGCCTGCCGATTCCACCGAGACGATGCGGCGGTGATACGCGCCTGACCGCTTCTTGGCCATGACCCAACGCTCGGCTTTCCTCGCCAGGCGGAACGGGTTCTCGGGAAGGTAGATGTTGCGGAGAATCCACGCGTTCCTGCCGGGTTGCTCCTCGGCCTGCGCCGGCGAGGTCCAGGTAATCCCCCGCTTGGCATGAACATTGCAGTTCCCGCCAAGCGAACGGATGAGCTCCTGCACATCACGCGCGAGGCGCTCGGACACCGTGCAGAACTCCGCGCGGCCGATGCTGTCGATCGAGCCGTCTGTGTCCATGAGCCCGCGGAGCAGTTCTAGCCGGACCGGGACCGAGGCGGTGAGGTAGGTCTCTGGGATGTGCTTCTCCCAGGAGCGCAGCCCCAGGACACCCATGTCCCGAAGAGCGGCGAGAAGAGGGTTGGCCTTCCACCGGCTTGGGCCGCGAACCAGGTAGGTAGCAGTCACAGCGCCCCGGTAGCTCTTCCGAGTGGTGTTCTCGAACTCGCACCCCTCAGGAAGGAGCCCAGCGAGGTGATCCACGATCTGCTGCTCGACGGTAGTGATCTTCACCTGATCGGCACGTAGGGAACCATCGCCCAGCAGAGCTCCGAGGAGATACGGGGCGGCGGGCGGCGCGCCTGGCGCGTCGAACTCGACCGGCGCGAGGGCTGGGAGACGAACGCGGCGGCCAGCATCGACCTTCGCCTTCACGTCCATTGTGGTCAGTACGACGGGCGCCCCTCCGTCACGCGTGGTGACCTCCCACAGGTGCTCGTCGCAGGCGAGCGCCGACTGTCCGCTCGCAGTTGTGACCCGGTAGATGTCACGCATCCCCTTGGGGTGAATGCCGGTGACCTTCGACGACTGCCCCATCGGGTCGATGACCAAGTCTCCGATCCTCAGCTGCCCTATGGTCGTCCACCCGGTAGGCGTGAGCACGGGCGCGCTGTAAGGCTGCGCATTCCCTTCTATTGTCTGCACTCGACCATCTTGCAGGTTCTTCTCGACGATCCCGATGTGGTCGATCCGGTCGATGGAGTCGGTGCCGTCCCAGTCGAAGAACACCAGCGCGCCGGGCCGTGCGTGCTGTTTGATCTCGGCGGCGGTGCCCGCATGCCAGCGGCCCAGTCCTTCGCCGTCCCGGGCGTGCCACACCGTGAAGGCGCGATCGCCCTTCGGCAGGACCGCCGTGGCGTTGTCGGAGTGCCGTGCCCAGCAGGTGATGGCCATGTTGCACCACGGTCCCCCCAGGAACTGCGAGCCGTTGCGTTCGGCGTACCAGCGGGTGACGACGTTCGGGCGGCCGGACAGGCCGAGGTCCTCTCTCGCCCGTGCCAGCATCTTTTCGGCGGTCATGACGGTTGACTCCCTCCGTTCGGTCCCTCCTCGTAGATGCCGGTCGCCGGGTTGAGTACGTAGCCCAGCGAGACCAGGACCTGTTCCTCGTCCGACTCGGTGGCACCCCACTCATGGGTGTCCACGGCTTTCGCGACGAGCTCTGCTTCCGGTCTCTCGCTCATGATCAGCCTTCCTGGTCCGGGCGCGACGCCCCTGACGCTCAGGCATGAATGACCCAAGGACGTTATGAACGCCGCGAGTCATCGGGATGGAGAGGCTGGCCGGTATCGCCGCCGGCTCCAGCCGCCGGGGCCGTCCGGGACAGGCGACATGCCACGAAGACGGCCACGGCACAGGTACGTACCTGCTGATGGCCATGCCCCTACCGACCGGGCTTATCCACTCAAAACCACCAAATCATCATTAACATGCCTGATGCGGATATTTATTGATTATCAGCTATCGTGGTGGTGAAACATCGCGAATGGCCTGGAAAACAGCCGCATCGTAAGGAATAGGCAGTAGGCCATTGTCGAGCGAGCCGGCCGCCCTTATCCGTAGGCGGCCCTGGGCGACGACCAGAGTTGCCGACCCTTCACCGTGACGTTTGTGCGGAGCTTATTGTCCCGAACGTCACGATCGTGGGAACCACCTGGTGACGCAGGAGATGACCATGTTCGGTGTCGATGTGTCCAACTGGAACGGCAGGGTGGACTGGAACGCCGTCGCGGCGGCGGGTGTCGAGTTCGCCTTCGCCAAGACGACGGAGGGCGTCCATCTGGGCGCTCTCCAAGAATGACTTTCCGGGGCTTTGGAGAACAGGCGATTTCGCGGCACGTCAATGCGGTGCGGGTCGATTGATCCGATCCACCCGGGGATGAAGGGAGGACGCAATGTCCGAGGACGGAATACCTGGGGAAAGCAGCCTCGACACTCCCATCGACTGGAGTCAGTTTCCCGAACTGGTACGCGCGACGACCTTCGGTGGCGACATCGACGCCTACCTCACCGACATCGGGGTCGACCCCTCTGTCCTGAGCGGTGATGACATCGTCTGAAAGGTAGGATTGCCATGGTCTGCATGACCGAGAAGCTGACCGCGGGAGTCGCCGGCTCCGCCGTTCTCGCCAGCGGCGCCGGGCTCATCGCGTCGACCGCGACCGGCCCCGCCTTCTTCGCCGTCGCCGTTGGGTGGTTGACGACGTGTGCGGGATACGGCATCGCCCTGGGGAAGGTGGCTCTCTGCCTGGAAGCCAGCGGCCACCCCGAGATGGCGCAGAGGATCCGGGAGAAGGCGGACGCCATCATGCGGGAAATCGAGGCCTTCAAGGAGTTCGCCAGATCCGTCGGCGCGAGTATGTGAGCTCCGCGTTCCCCTGATGCCGGACGTGGCGCCGCGAACGTCGATTATCGGGCGTTGAGTTCGGTGTTGATGATCGCTTCGACCAGGACTTCGCCGTTCGGGGTCAGTTCGATGTGGCCGGTCGGTTCGTTCAGCCGGAGGAGGCCGCGGTCGGCCAGTGAGTCGAACTGTTCGCGCCACGGCTCGGCGAACAGGGATTCGCCGGGGAAGCGCTCCCGGTGCGGGCGGTCGTCGAGGGGGCGGAGGGTGGAGAGGGCCATTTTGATCGAGCGGGCCTCTCGTGCCCGGCCGGAGAAGCCTGTGGCCGAGCCGAGTGGGATGCGGCCTGCCTCGACGTGTTCGGCGTAGCGTTTCCAGTTCACGTCGGTGATCGCTTCCGAGGCTCGGCAGCTGGAGCTGCCGCCGAGGCCGATCGCCACCTCGGCCTCCTGCCGGTCCTGGTCGACCATGATCGACTTCCACTTCTCCGGGCCGAGACCGTCCCGGGCGAAGTACATCGTCGGGTGCTCGGTGTAGCCGCCCGCCCGCAGTCCCTCGGTGAGGATCTCGCGCATCTGGTACTGCTCGCCCAGCGGCGGCCAGCGGTGCCCGGCGCGCACCAGCCGGTCGCGGTAGTCGGGCAGTTGCCAGGCGGCGGGCTGCACCCCGGCGACCCCGGTCCGGGTGTCCGTATAGGACTTCAGGTGCAGCTTGGTGCAGACCACCGCGGTCGGCCGTTCGGTGAGCACCACCTCCAGGTCGCGGCGCACGCTGTCCACGCTCTGGTCCAGCAGGCCGTACATCAGGTCGATGCTGACCCAGTCGAAGCCGGCGCGGTGCGCGTTGCGGATGAACTCCACGCACATGTCCGCGGTGTGCTCCCGCCCTGACTGCCGCAGCACCGGGTCGTCGAACGACTGCACCCCGCTGGACAGCTTGGTGCAGCCCAGCTCGGCGAGCAGGTCGAGCTTGTCCGGGGTGAACGTGCTCGGGTCGCCCTCGAAGCGGATCGTGGTGTCCGGGCCGAAGCCGAAGTTCTCCCGGTAGAAGTCGAGCAGCCTGCGGATGGCGTCCTTGGGCAGCAGCGACGGCGTGCCCCCGAACACGTTGAACTCGCCGACCGGCGCCGAGGCCAGCGCGGGAACCCGGGCCAGCCACAGCTTCCCCTCCCGGATGTTCCAGTCCACCCACTGGTTCGCCTGAGCCTCGGTCACCTCCTGGCTCCCCTTGAGCAGGACGACCGGGTACTGGCAGAACCGGCAGCGGTAGGCGCAGGTGGGAATGTACGACCACAGGTGGATCGGGGCCGTGCCGGTCAGCTGCGCGTCGAGATCGTCGAGAAAGGACTCGGGGGAGTAGCCGGATTCGTTGCCCGGGAAGACATGCGCGCCGAAGGGATCCTCGACGACGTACTCCAGCAGGTGCCGGTTCTCCGGCGCGGACAGCACCTCCGTGACGGCGGGCACCGGCACGGAGCGGTCGGTCTGCCGGAGCGAGGCCAGCGCGTCCCGGTAGCTCGTCGTCATCAGAAGACGCCCCCGTTGCCGAAGTAGTTGTGCGCCTCGCCGGACTCGCGATCCTCGCAGTAGTACTTGACGAACTCGGCGAACCGGTCCGGCGGCACGTCCCGCAGGCAGGGCGGCAGCGGAGGCGGGTAGCCGATGTCCGCCCCGACGGTGGCGCGCAGCCGCGCGAAGATCTCCTCGGCGAACTCGAAGTACAGCCGGAAAGAAGGAGTCTTGTACGAGTGGATCGGCGTGAAGTCGACCACCCGCATCTCGTCCTTGATCTCCGCGATGCGGCGGCCCAGTCGCTCGGCGAGGTCCGCGCCGAAGAACTCGATCACCGCGTCGTCCTCCAGCAGGGACGGGGTGAGCAGCACCGGCAGGATGGTGTTCTTCGGGGTGAAGTCCTTGATGGAGAACTCCCACGCCTGCCTGGCCTCCTCCTCGGTGAGATCCTCGTCCGCCGGGCCGGGGTCGGCGATCCGGATGTCGCGCATCACGATGATGCCGTCCGAGCCGTACGCACGGCCGGTGATCACTTCGTCGATGGCATGGTCGACCCGCCTGGCGTTGATCTCCACCCGGGACTTCGGCGCGTAGAGGATCTCCTCGCCCGAGCCGCGCACCTTGATGCCGAAATCCCAGTCGTCGGAGAGGTGGTTGACGAACCGGCCGTCCTTGAGCTGATAGAAGATCTCGATGCCACCGACGCGGTCGTAGGTGTCCCGGTCCACGGCGAAGCCTTTGCCGTCGGGAAAGCCGCCGAACAGCGCGAAGGTGACCGCGCGGCAGCGCAGCGTCCGGGAGATGGCGTCCCACAGCCGCGGCCGGCCGGCGAAGCGCTCGGCGGCGTAGTAGTAGTCGCAGACGCCGATGGCCGCCTTGCCGGACTCCATCGCGCGGCACAGCTCGAACAGCCAGTCCGGGTCCACCCGGCAGTCCGCGTCCGCGGACACCAGCAGGAGCCGCTGGTCCGCGCCGGAGCCGCGGCCCTTGCTGCGCGCGCTCGCGAAGTCCATCCCGGTGCGGCGCGCGCAGGCGACGCCCTGCTCGGGCTCGGACAGCACGTGTACGGCCAGATCCGGATGTTCCTCGGCGAACCGGCGCGTGATGGCCACCGTGTCATCGGTGGAGTTGTTGTCGACCACCACGATCTCGTACTCGGCGCGGTCCATGCCGCGCTGGCGGTAGAGCGAGTCGAGCACGGCGGGCAGGTCCGCGGCCTCGTTGTACACCGGCAACACCACGCTGGCCTTCGTACGTCCGCCCATCGGGGTGAAGAAGAGCCGGTCCAGCAGGCGCTCGGCCTGCCCTTCGCGGAAGTGCCGCTGCCCCAGTGCGTAGTTGTGCTCAGCCATCCTCGCCCGTTCCGTCTCGTCCGTGAGCAGCTCGGCCACCTCGTCCACGAAGGACGGCGTGGGCAGATCCGTGGCGCGCACGTCCAGGACGGGCGCGCGGAAGCCCTTGGTGCCGTAGATGGTGTCGTAGAGCTCGTACTCGCTGGTCAGGTACGGCACCCCGGCGGCGATGGCCTCGCCGATCGGGTTGCCGTAACTCTCGTAGTCGTAGGAGGTGAGGAAGGAGGCCACGGTGGCGTGCGCGAGCAGGTCCCGCACGGAGTAGCCGGACCCGCCGGGGTCGGCGTCGTACGGCCGGAGCCGTCCGCCGAACACCACCCGGTCGGCGACGTCCAGCTCGGCGGCTAACGCGGTGAGCCTGGCGAACTCCGCCGGGTCCTCCGCCCGATCGCCGGCCACGAACAGGTAGGCGCCCGGCAGCGCGGCGAGCAGGTGGAGGTCGCGGTCGATCCGCTTGGGCGGCACGATCCTCGTGTAGCGCGCGATCAACGGGGCGTGTTCGGGAATGCCGTGGTCGGCGCGGAAACCGGCGTTGCCCTGGTCCACCTCGGCCCGCCGATGGCGGAAGGTGTTCGGCAGCACGCTGATCTCCCGCAGGTGCGGCGCCCACTCCAGGGTCCGCCGCCTGGCCTCCTCGTGCAGCGCGACATAGTGAATGAACGGACTGTTCACCGGGACCGGTGTGTGCGGATAGGGAAAGCGGCCGTACCTGCCGGTGCTCGGCTCGCTCTGCCACATCAGATCGTGGTCCCGCCATAACACGAAGCGACCGAGCCGGTGACGGCTTCCGTATTCTTCGATCGCCCGGTAGAGCGCGGTGGTGTATATGACGTTCTCGGGCAGCGTCCCATTCTCGACGACGACGAAAGAAACGTCATTATTCTCCCACTGAGCAATAATCCGACTTTGCAGCTCGGCGGCGATCGTATTCATCACCGAACGTAGCCGGGTGTCGTCGTTCCGTCCGATGACTTCCGCCAGCACGGCCGAAACCAGCTCCGGGGTGTAACCGTCGATGTGCTCGATGCCGTCGATCCTGCCCAGCTCAACCCACTCGGGCAGCAGCTCCGCCTCGTTTCGGTACGGACTGAAGAAAGCGTTCTTATCTGCTTTGATGTCGTAACCGAGATCCAGGTGCACCTGGAGCCCCTGGGCTCGGAAAAGTCGCGCTACCTTGACGAACTCGACGATTACCCCGGAGATGGGCGTGGCGTCGAAGGAGATCCCCCACAGGGCTGACATGGATGCGTCCACGCTCCCTTACACACCGTTAACAAATGGTTAATCGGTGAAGTTAATGTTACGTCCGAATACATCGACAGCACAACGGGGAGCTAACTTTGACATCTTCGCGAATCGCGGTCGCCGTGTCATTCGTGGTCAACGGCGCGCTCTACGGATCGTGGGCCGCCCGCGTTCCGGCGCTCGCCGACCAGGTCGGCGCCGGGGTGGACGGCGTCGGGCTGGCGCTGCTCGGGCCGGCCGTGGCCATGGTCCTCACCACCTCCCCGGCCGCCAGGGCGTGCGCCCACTGGGGTCCGCGGCGGGTGCTCGTGACCTGCCTGACGGCGGCCTGCCTCCTGCTGCCGGTGCTCGGCCTGGCCGATTCGGTGTGGACGCTCGGGCTGGCGCTGGCCCTGCTCGGCGGGCTGATGGGGGCGGTGGACGTGTCGATGAACATCGCCGCCGTGGCCGTCGTACGCCGGCTGGACCGGCCGTTGATGCCGGTGTTCCACGCCGGTTTCAGCTTCGGCGTGCTGGGGGGTTCGCTCGGGGCGGCGGGCGCGGCGGCTCTGTCGTCGCCGCCCATGGCGCAGTTCACCGTGGTCGGTGTCGCGGCGCTGGCCACGGTCGCGGTGACGGCGCGCGCGATCCCCGACAACCACGCGCCGGGCGAGGACCGGCCCGCCGGTGGATTCCTGCAGGTGATGTCCCGGGGCAGGTTGTGGTTGCTGGCGGGCGTCGCGTTGTGCGCCGCGGTCGCCGAAGGCGCGTGCGCCGAGTGGTCGGCGTTGTTCCTGGTGACCGAGCGGTCGGCCGGCGACGCGGCCGCGGCGGCGGCCCACTCGGGGTTCGCGGTGGCGATCGCGGTGACCCGGCTGACCGGCGAGAGGGCACAGCGGCGGTTCGGGCCGTACCGGCTGCTCATGCTGAGCGGCATCCTGGCCGCCGCCGGACTGTTCCTGGCCGCCGTGGTGCCGTCCGCCGTGGCCGGGTACGCCGGGTTCGCGATCGCGGGGATCGGGCTGGCGTTCTGCTTCCCGCTCGCCATGGACCTCGCCGGGGCGGCGGGCAACGAGCCGGGCGGCACCGGCGGAGACCGCGAGCTGGGCTTCGTCACCACCGTCGCCTACGCCGGCCTGCTCGCCGGGCCGCCGATGATCGGGGGAGTGGCGACACTGGCCGACCTGACCGTGGCGATGGGGCTGGTCGGCGTGATCGCCCTGCTCATCGTGCCCGTCACCGTCGCCGCCCGGCCCCGATGGTAGGCACGCGTGGACTCATCGCAGACTGTCGACGGTGAGGGCCGCCATGCGGCGTAGCCGCGCCTCCTGGGTCAATGAGGTGCCCAGCCGGTTGAGGTGCAGGTGCAGGCAGCGGTTCAGCGCGTGGGTGATGGGCCGGGGGTACGCGGGGGAGAAGGCGCCCTGGAGCTGGAGAGTGGTCAGCCGGTCGCGCAGTTCGCGGACGGAGCCCAGCCAGGCCAGGACGGGGACGTGCGGCGCGGTGGCGGGGTCGGTGGTCCGCAGGCGCTCGGCCATCGCGGTGAGCTCGTCCCGGGAGCGGGCCCAGGCCGCTTTCGCCTGCTGGACGTCGGAAGTCGCGTCGGTAGCCGTGCCGGAAGCCGCGTCGGTAGCCGTGCCGGTAGCCGCGTCGGTAGCCGTGCCGGAAGTCGCATCGGAAGTCGTGCCGGACGTCGCGGTGGGGGAAGGAGCCGGAGGGGCGCCGTTCATCATCATCCGGGCTCGGTCGGGGACGGGAGTGCCGGGGGGCGCGGTCGGCAGGCTCAGCAGCGTGGCCAGGGTCATCGTCATCGCCGCGGACAGCCGCTGGGACGGCGGTGTCCGCAGCGTGTCGAGGGCGATCGCGGTGGAGGCGCAGAAGTGGCGTTCGACCGCGGCCAGCGACGTTCCGTGGCCGAAGGAGGCGTGTTCGGGCGGGTAGGGGACCGCTCGGATGGTGTCCGGCGGGAGCAGGTGGCGTTCGTACACGGAGAGGTTCTCGGCGGCGGCGAAGTCGGCGGCGAGGCGCTTGTAGCCGGCCGGGTCCATCGGGTGGCGGGAGGGGTGGGCGCGCAGGTGGGCGCCGAGCCGATCGGTCACCCGCGCGCGCACCTCGCCGGTGCGCGCGGCCGAGGTCCGCATGCGGAGCCGGAGGTGCGGGCCGCCGTCCCAGTAGCGCAGATAGAAGAAGCCGAGGACGAGACCGTCGGCGACGAGTTCGGCCATGAGCGGGGCGACCTGGGTCAGCAGCAGGTCGTCATGGTCGTCGTGCCGGAAGACGTGGACGCTCTCCCACACCGCCCCGGTCACCGTCCCTCGCCGAGCGACTCGCCGAGCGACTCGACGGGCGACTCGACGGGCGGCTCGACGGGCGGCCTCGGATGCTCGGCGACGAACCTGCGCAGGAACTCGATCGCGGACACGTCGTACACGTCCTCGATGGCGTTGGCCGCCAGGTGGCACAGGAGGCCGCGTTCGCGCAGCGCGATGCCCGAACGCGTCAGGAACGAGTACGTGTAGTTCAGCACGACGCGGTAGCGCTGGAACACCGGGTTGCCGAACCCTTTCGCCAGATACTCGTCATTGCTGTACGCCAGGCGCAGGTACTCGCTGCCGCCCGGTGCCGGGGGGACTCGCCGGCCGGGGGCGAAGGGCGAGGCCACCACGCCGCCTTCGATGATCGGATCGGCACGCTCGGCGTGGTTCACGATCAGGTCAGCCCAATCGAGGACGAACGGGAGAGGCTCGCCGGTGCCGTCCAGCGCGTGGATCACGGCGCGCATGCGGCCGACGACCAGGTCGCGATTCTCCTGGTATTTCGCCTCGAACGCCGACCGCCAGGTCTCGGGCTCGGCGCACCGGTTGAGGAAGCCTTCCGCGTGCGCCCGGAAGGAGCCGACGTTGCGCCGGAGCCCGCCCTCGGCGTGCGCGGTGGTGAACAGCAAGGTCAGCATGAGCAGATCCCGGCGATCGTCCCCTTCCCTGATATATCGCAACATGTCCAGGTAGAGCCCGTTGCTCTCCACGGCGAAGTCCGTGACCAGGTCCGCCACCTCCTGGCTGCCTCCCACCGCGTGCGCCCGGGACCGGTACGGCGGGAAGGTGATCGTGTTGTCGGGCTGCCACGGGGTGAGCGGCCCGATCTCCTCCTCGGCCTCGGCGAGCACCCGGTGCCGGGGGAGCAGGGCCCGCTCGTCGAGCCGGGCCGTGGACGGATGGTCCCTGAGGTAGGCCCCGATCGCCTCCTCGATCGCCGGGCGGATGACCCCGGCCCAGTGGTGGTCGGCCGCGCGGATGTTGATGCGGACATGCGGTCCCTGACGCCAGTGCGGGACGACGAAGACGGCCTCCGTCACCGCGGTCAGCCGATCGAGCAGCGGGCGCACGGCGTCGACCAGGAGCCCGGACTTGTCCTTGTCGTAGTAGTAGACGTACGCGCTGTGCCATCGCACCGCGGCGTCCCCGGCGGGCCGCATCGTCATCCCATCACCTTTCTCCTGAGGGCCGGGGCCCTCACCGTTCACCGCTGTCCTCGGTGGCCGCCAGATCGAAGATGTACTCGGTGACCCGCGACCCGTGCTCCCCGTAGCGGGGCACGTCCGGCAGGGCCGGAAGCGCCTCCTCCAGCACCACCAGCCGGTCCGGATGGCCGAGCGCGCGGACGAAGTCCTGGAGCAGGAACCAGTTGGTCACGTCGACGTACAGCGGCTTTCTGCTCTTGATGGGCCCCTGGGCGCCGTAGCCGTAGCGGTCCTCCATGACCCGCGCGAAGAACGCGCGCGGTATTCCCCGCTCGCCGAGCCATCGCGCCAGCCGGATCAGGTAGATCCCCCGGTCCTCGCCCTTGGCGGGGGCCGGGAACTCCCCGGCGCGCATCCGCCAGCGCGCCCGCGCCAGCACCACGGCGCCGACGGTGAGCCGGGGCGCGTACTCCACGGCCGAGGCCGGCGGGTAGCGCAGTCCGCCGCGCAGCACCCAGCCGGGCATCATCACGGTCGGATTCGCACCGAAGCCACGTACCAGCAACGACTGCGCGGGCGGCAGGAACACCTCGGACGTCAGCCCCAGATGCAGCGGGCGGAGCGGCGAACCGCCGGGCCCGCGCAGCACCAGCAGCTCGCGGTCCCCGTCGTACTCGACGAGCAGCTCGGTCGGCGGGATCCCCGGCTCGGCGTCGTCGCCACCGGTGAAGGGATAGTCGATGACCGGCGACACCCGCGGGCGCAGGTCGAGATTGCTCCCGCCGCTGACCCGGAACTCCGCGAACGCCGGGTCCACGACCACCGGCTCCCCGGCATCGGCGGCCTTGTCACCCGCGACGCCCAGCAGGTGACGGATCCGGCCCATCCCCCTGCGCGGGCCCGTCACCACCCCGTTGACGACCAGGCGCGGCCCGTCCGGCGCGGTCATCACCTGCCCGTACACCGAGATCGACGTGGCGGGGCGCACGAAGGGCGGCCAGGAGGCCGTCAGCTCGTCCAGCACCGCGACCGGCATCGGGTTCCCCTCGCCCGCCTTCTCCTGAGCCGCGTGCAGAACCTTCCAGAAGGTACGGCGAAGCTCGCCGAGCCGGGCCACGCGGGGGCCGTAGCGATCCCGCACGCGTCCCGCCCCCGGCCCGAGGGGACGCGGTGCGACCTCCAGGAATCTCCGCACCGCCCGCTCCGCGCCGGTTCCTGCCTGCGGGTCCATGTCGTGGATCCGCCGGTAGAACGTGAGAAAGGGCACCGAGCCGGCCGGGCCGTAGACCTGGAGGAAGTAGTCGGCGAGGGCGATCTTCAGGGGGAGGCTGGGATCGAGCAGCGCGAGGAACCGGCGGACGTGGTTCAGGTCGTCGTACATCGGCCGCAGGCTCGCGCTCGGCCGGCGCACGGCTGTGCCCGCGAGCACGTAGCTCTCGTGCATGAGCCGCGGGGATCCGGCCCCGGTGCCGGCGGGCGCCAGCTTCTCCGCCAGGCGGTCGGCGTCCGCCCGCCACTGAAGTTTCCGCTCGGCCGGGTGCAGCGCGTACGCCGCCACGGCCGCGTCGATCGCCCGCAGGGACGCCAGCAGGCGGGCCGGCTCGCCGGTCGGGTCCGGCAGGGCGCGCGCCATCCAGTCGATCAGTCTCGGCAGGGCGTCGGCCGTCCGGTCGGAGAAGGGCGGGCACCGTTCCACCAGGCCGCCGTCGATCAGCGTGGTGAGGAGCCGGTCGACCGTCGCGGCGTCGCCGGCGAAGGTGAGCCGTTCGGCGACCGCGCCGTACGTGGCGCCCGGATCCGAGCGGATGACGTCGAGGACGGCGCGCAGGGACGCGCTCGCCGGAAGGGAGTTGATGGGCTCGGCGAGGAGGTGACCGAGGAACCACAGGCGGCCGTCCTCCTCGACGGCGCTCGGATTGACCCGCAACACGACGGCGTCCCGCAGTCCCGGCTGCCGGGCCGCCCGCAGCCAGGAGGCGTAGACGACGGACCGGTCGGCCTCTGCGACCCCCACCATGCGAAGGTCGTCGGTGGCCGGCGCTGGACCAGGCCGGCGACGACGGGCCCCGGTCGCCGGGAGGTCCCGGGCGGGGACGGCGGCGTCGCCCTCGGGACTCCACCGGCCCAGGCCGCTGGCGGCGAACGTCGCGTACGGGCTGGTCTTCATGGCGGCGCGGGCGAGGTACTTCGCGAGCCGGAGCAGTGTCTGCCGGCCGGGTGCGCGGTCGTCCGGCGCGTCCAGCCACGCGTCCAGGCGCTCCGACAGGTCCGGGCTGCTCTGCGCCAGGCCCTGACGGAACTCGAAGAGCCGGGTGGCATCACGCAGTACGGCCGTCTTCTCGGTGAGTTCGTGATCCAGCAGCCCGGAGATCCCCGCCCGCACCCGGGCCAGGCGATCGAGATCGTCCAGCCAGGCGGACAGCTCGCCGGCCACCGGCCCCGGGAGGAAGTCCATGATCGCCGGGGTCAGGACCCGGGCCCGCGGCCTGCGCCCGGCGAAGAGATCGCGTCGAAGGGCGACGAGGGCCGGTTTCAGCTCCGGCCGCCGGTCCGCTCCGATCAGCGCGTGCAGGACGTCGGCGAGGCGCTCGCCCTCGGCCGCCACCCGCCCGGCCAGCCGGACCGCCTCGTCCACCTCGGACCACGTACGGCGGAAGCGCAGGGCGGCCACCCGCTCCGCCGGGATGCCGGCGACGCGCACCCCGAAGATCGTGTCCGCCGCGTATCCCGCACCTCGCGGCGCGCGCGCTCCCGAACCGGGCGTCATGACCACCGATCCCTCACCGATCCCACCTGTCGTCCGCTCCTGTCGTGCGCTCCCGGCGTGCGCTCCTGTCGTGCGCGGGGTCCGGGTGTCCCGTGGGGCCGGAGACACCCGGACGCCGCCCGCCGCCGGCTGGTCACCGACGGCCGTCAGGGACTAGATCTCGTTCTCGAACTCGTCCTCCAGCACGAAACTCGGCGTGCTGTTGGTGCCGCAGATGGTGGTGGTCTGCGAGCCGGCGAGCTCGGTCATGGCGTGGCCTTCGGTCATCCGCTCGACCGACTCCACGGGCATGACGCTGACCGATTCGATGGCCAGGGTGGACAGGTCGAACAGGGAATCGTTGTGCATGGGAACCTCCTGTTGGTGGGGTTTCCTCTCGTCCGAGAGGTCATGGCGGTCACCGCACCGGAGCGAGCGGCGGGGCCCGTGGCATAGGGGGACTCCTCTCGTACGGCTCGGGGACGGTCCTCCAGCCGGTCGGCGTGGCTCACGGAAACGGATGGGGGTGCGGGTTGATCTCGTCGGGGCGCAGGTCACGGTCCCGGTAGCCGAGCAGCCGGGGCACGGTCAGCAGCCGCGGCAGGCCCTCGGTCCTGCGGAAGGCGTGACCGAAGGTCATCGGCAGCATGCCGGGGACGATGACCTTGGCGGAGGCGAACCCGCCGGCCGCCTGCTCGGTGGAGGTGGTGTCCACCGCGATGACGTCCAGGCCGGTGGCCAGGTACCGCCAGGTGAGTTCGCGCAGGTCGTCGGACAGGTCGGGGTGGCTCGGCCAGCCCGCCCGCGCGGCGACGGCGCCCAGGGAGAGCGGTGGGCCGCCGGT
Organism: Nonomuraea glycinis; assembly: GCF_035920485.1. Lineage (GTDB taxonomy): Bacteria > Actinomycetota > Actinomycetes > Streptosporangiales > Streptosporangiaceae > Nonomuraea > Nonomuraea glycinis. Next base: position 438,484 of record NZ_CP109166.1, on the reverse strand, counting down.
GTCGAGGAAGCCGGCCCGGGACCGGGTCGCGGGGTGCGTGTACAGCGCGGCGTGGTCCGCCATCTCACGCACCAGCAGGGGATCGGTCACCATCGGCGCGACGGCGTCCGGATCGAACCCGTCGCCCAGCGCCTCCATGAGACTGGTGATCTCCCACAGCGTCGACAGCACCGCGCGCTCGGGGCTGAGGTGGGCCGCGGCGCCGAACGCCATCGCCGGCCGGGCCGGGTCGGTGTCGTTCACCGCGAAGGTCATGAAGGTCGGCACCCGCTGTTCCAGCATGGTCGAGAAGACCATCACCCGGTACCCGTACCGCCGGGTCAGCAGCTCCTCGGTCAGCGGGATCCTGCGGTCCGCCGCCGAGTCCAGCGCGACGCGCGGCACGGGCAGACGCGCGTACCAGGTCATGAGGAACGCGTCCCGCTCGGCCAACTCCAGCAGGCCGTGCAGGATCGCCTCCTCCAGGCAGGAGCCCGCGGCGCAGCCGTTCGACGACTCGAACATCCACCTCGGGCCGCCCCCGGTCGGCGGGCCGTAGTAGACGGCGGATTCCGGGACGAGCACCGGAGCCGCCCTGGCGAGCGAATAGCCCCAGACCCAGCTCGTCTTCTGATCCGGGGCGAACGGCACAAAGGGGTAGTCCGGCAGCAGGTACAGCTCTTCCGGGTGGGTGCCGAGGGTGCGGGGGTCGATCGCGTCGGCGGCGAGTTGCTCGTACGAGCCGTGCACGGCCGTCCGGCGGCCTCCTGGACGCTCGCCCGCGCTGCGTTCCAGCGCCTCCGCCAGCGCGGTGAGCCCGGCCGAACGATAGTCGGCGGCGCGGCCGTAGCCGTGCTGGGACTCGTGCCCGACCCGGCCCGGAGCCAGCCGGGCCACCGCCGTGGGCATGCCGCCGACCGATCCGGTGGCCACGGAGCCGATCAGCCCGGTCTCCGCGTCGACGTACCGGCCCCGCAGCTCGGCGTCCCTGCCCCGCAGGTCGCTCAGCCGGAAGCCAGGGGACGCCTTGTCCTTGGGCAGCGGACGGTCGCCCGGGATCGCCCCCGCGCCGGTGTCCGGCGGCAGGTCCGCGCACCACGGACACCACGGGTCGGCGAGGAAGCGATGCCTGCGCGCCGACCCGTCCAGCACGGACAGCCGCAAGATCGCGCCGTCTGTACGGGCGGCGTCCGGGCCCTCGGGCACCCCGTCCAGCTCGTCCCGCACCAGCCGGGCCCCGTCCAGCTCGCTCCGCACCAGCGGGGCCACGTCCAGCTCGTCCCGCACCAACCCGTCCAGCTCGCCCCGCACCAGCCGGGCCACGGCCGCCGCCAGCATCGGCGGGACCATCGAGTCGGTGGTCTCCCGTGGCGCGGACCCCAGCCGCTCGCGCAGCAGGCGACGGGCCGACGCGTCCTGCCGGTTGCGACTCTGCCTGCGCCGCACGCACAGGGGACAACCCGGGCGCGGCGGACGCACCAGCGGGCCGATGGTGATCCACCCGCTGTCGAGGCTGACGGGCAGCCAGGGCGTCCGCCTGGCCGACGCGTACTCCTGGACCGCCCGCTGGGAAGCGTGCTCCATCCCGTGCGAGACCACGACGACCGCCGAGTACGCGCCCGCACCCGCCCCGCCGCCGGTCAGGTCGTCCACCGACCCGACGGCGACGTACGGGATCCGGCCCGCGCCGCCCATGGCCTCGGCAAGCTGCCCGGGGCCGAGTACGGCGACGGCGGTGGACGGCCGCGCCTGCGCCCGCGGCGGGGGAGTGTCCGCCCGCGTCTCGGTCATCCGGCGACCGCGGTCGGCACCGGCCCTCGCCCGTGCGGCAGGACCCATGCGTCACGCACCTGCCGGAAGCGCCGTCCCGCCGAGTCGTGAATGGACGAACCCTCCTTGCATGCGACATGGCGAACACCATCCAAGAGGCGTGGGCGCATTGACCTGTCCTTTCGCACGCCAGTGCCGGAACGCGCCCCAGGGACACGAACCAGGCAGAGTCGGGATTGCCGTGCTTGCGAAAAAACCTGCCGGGCGAACCATCGGCGGAAGCGCCGATTGCGAAGGCTGGTAGGTGATTCTGGTTCTACCGGAAGGTAAGAGTGGGCCCAGATTCATTCGAGATCGGCCGGTGACCGGCCATGAACAAGAGAAGGATCAGAGCGCTCGAGTCGAGCGGCCCGGATATGAGATTTTTTCGTTCAACGATCAGACGCGTGGCCACCGCCATCGAATGCCCTGAACGCCACGACGACACGGGCCCATCGGTGCCCGTCCCCGGCGGCGCCGGTCAGCGCGCCCCGCAGGGGCGAAGTCCTGTGCCGGAGGGCACACAGGAGATGATGGACAGCCCGCGCCTCCTGACCTTCGCTGGGTGGACATGGGTTTAACATGAGCTTCCAATGGAAGCTGTCTTATATAAGACAGCTTACTTGAGGCCATCACAGGATTCAATACGGAGTTGTCAAATGGCCTCTGACGATGTGAACAGTGTCGATCCGCTCACCCGGCCCTACTATCTGATCTACCAGCTCGGCTTCCTCGTCGGCCATAACCTGGACCGTGTCCTGCGGCCGCTGGGCCTCACCCGTGCGCAACTCGGCGCCCTGAGCCACCTCGCCCGCGAGGGCGACATGTCGGCCGCTGATCTGGCCAGGAAGAGCCACATCACCGCCCAGTCCATGGGTGCGGCCATCATGCAGCTGGCCGCGGAGGGGCTCGTGGTACGCCGGGTGCGCAAGGAGAACGCCCGCGTCATCGACACCTCCATCACCGACAAGGGGCGCAGCCTGTACACGAAGGTGCGGGAGAAGCTGCGCGACACGGAGGCACTGCTGCTGCGGGAGCTGGACGACGATGACCTCGAACGCTTCGTCGGCCTGCTCCAGCACGTCTACGCCAGGTTGCAGACAGAGGAGATGGCCGACCGCGACCGGCAGAGATAGCCGCCGCACATCTCGCGGAGGGGGCAAGGTCGTCTGCGGGAATACGGTCACCGGGCGGCTTGCCGGGGTGGGTCAAGGCAGGATCTCGATGTACCCGTCGGTGCCGTGGACGCGGATCCGCTGCCCGTCCTGGATCAGCCGGGTGGCCCCCTCCACGCCCACGACGGCCGGCAAGCCGTACTCCCGGGCGATCACCGCGCCATGGGTCATCAGGCCGCCCACCTCCGTCACCAGGCCCGTGATCGCGACGAACACGGGCGACCAGCTGGGGTCCGTGTAGGCCGTGACCAGGATGTCGCCCGGCTGAAGATCGGCCTGCGCCATGTCCAGGATGACGCGGGCCCGCCCTTCGACGGTCCCGGCGGAGACCGGCAGGCCGACCAGAGCGCCGGCCGGCACGTCGGCGCGCCGGTACGCGCCGTTGACGGCCTCGCCGTCCGAGGTGAGCACCCGGGGCGGGGTGAGCGCGTGGTAGGACCGGAACGCGTCCTTGCGTCGCTGGATGAGCCGGTCATCCACGCTGTGCGAGCGTACGACGTCGTGGAGCTCCTGGAACGTGAGGTAGTAGACGTCCTCCCGCTCGGCCAGCACGCCGGCCCGGACGAGGCGCTCGGCCTCGGCCAGCACGGCCTGCTTGTAGACGAAGTAGCGGCTGATGATGCCGTACTTCGGATACTCGCGGTAGCCGATGAAGGTCCGGACCCGGTCGATCATCCGCTTGGCCTCGTCGGCCTTCCGCTCTCCGTCCGGAAGGGCGCGCAGGCGTGCCAGCACGTCCTGCTCCTTCTTCGCCGCCTCCTGCCGGCCGTGCTCGAAGCGGCGCGCGGCGGCGCCCGGCTCGAAGTTCCTGACGTTGTCGAGGATCACGGGCACGAGCGTGGCAGGGCGCTCGCTCCACCGCGGCCTCGTGATGTCGATCTCGCCGACGCAGCGCATGCCGTACCGGTCGAGGTAGGCCTTGATGGCGTCGCGCGCCTCGGCCCCGCCCGCGAGCTTCGGCAGCTCGTCAAGGAAGCCCTCGTCCAGGAAGCCCTCGGTCTCGACGCTCTGGAGGAACGCCACCACCTCCGGATGCGGTCGGACCACGTCCGCGACGTCGAGCAGCGCCAGTCCCATCTCCGACGTGACGTTGCCGGGGGCGGACAGCGTGAGCGTGTCGGCCGCGTTCTTCTCCCCGAGCCACTCGTGCAGCTTGTCGTTGAGCCACCACGTGGCCTCCATGCCCGCCATGATCACCTGGAGGACCAGCGGATCGGCGAGGGCTCGCTTGTGCTCCTGGAAGGCCTCCAGCAGGAAGTCGAACAGCGCCGGTCCGGTCTTCGCCTGGATGTCGCGCCGCAGGGCGGCGACGGACGCCTCGCTGCGCTCGATCAGCTCGGTGACGATGGCCGGATCGGTCTCGATCGGGGCCGGCGGGCCCCCGGCCGGCGGCCCGCCGGGACCCGCGTCCGGGAGCGACGGGACGAAGCCGTCGCGGTCCAGGACGGTCTCCAGCGCGTCCCTGATCAGCGGATCGGATCGCCCCGAGAGGTCCAGGAGGGCGGCGCGGCTCGCGGGCGAGGCCAGGCGTCGGGTGACGTCGACGAACAGCCGGCCACCGGCCTCGTGCATCGCCACCATGGCCGTCAACTGCCAGAAGGAGAACCCCAGGGGCTTCATGGGGTCGGTCATCATCTGCTGATGACCGACGGAGACGTAGACGTGATTGTCCTGGTCGTCGGCCTCGGGGATGGGGAACAGCGTGGTGATCGGCCGGGCCTGCACGATCTGGAAGCCGTCGTCGACCAGGCACCATTCGATGTCCTGCGGGCGGCCGAAGTGCGCTTCGATCCGCCGGCCGAGCCGTACGAGCCGCACGACCTGCGCATCCGTCAGTGCCGGCCGCTCCTGCCGTCCCGGGTCGATCGCCACTTCCCGTGTCCCGCCGGTCGGCTGGGAGTGGAGGGCGCGCTTCTTGGTGGCGACCGTCCTGGCGACGACCTCGCCGTCTCGTACGGTGAACACGTCCGGGTTCACCAGGCCGGAGACCAGGGCCTCGCCGAGGCCGAAGCCGGCGTCCACGGTGGCGACCTTCCGGTTGCCCGTGACGGGGTCGGCGGTGAACAGGACGCCGGCCGCCTGGGGGTCGACCATCCGCTGTACGACGACGGCCATGTGGACCTTCCGGTGGTCGAAGCCGTTGCGCCGGCGGTAGGTCACGGCCCGCTCGGTGAACAGCGAGGCCCAGCACCGGCTGACATGCCGGAGAACCGCCGCCGGCCCCATGACGTTCAGGTACGAGTCCTGCTGGCCCGCGAAGGAGGCCGTCGGCAGGTCCTCCGCCGTCGCGCTCGACCGGACGGCGTAGGCGGACTGCTCGCCGAGCCGGGCGAGAGCGCGGGTGATCGCCGTCTCGATGTCGCCGGGGATGGCGATCTCTTCGATGGTCCGCCGGATCTCCGCGCTGAGCGTGCGGATCGCCTCCCGGTCATCCGGGTCCAGGCGGGACAGCTGATCGAGCCGGTCGCCGATCGACGGCGCTTCCGCCAGGACCCGCCGGAAGGCGTCCGTCGTCACGCAGAAGCCGGCCGGCACGCGGACGCCGTCGATCCGCGACAGCCCGCCCAGGTGCGCGCCTTTGCCGCCGACGACCGCGGCCCGCGTCTCGTCGACCTCGTCCAGACCCAGCACGTACGGCTCGATCATCGCGCCACCTCCGAGCCGGACACCCGCACCCGCGTGCCGTGCGCCCGTGATCGCGCCGCCGGTCCCGTCGCTGGTTCGACGTCACCGCGTCCCCCGTACATCGCCCAACACACACGCACGTCGTGCCCCCATTTTCCGCAGGTTGTGGCTTCGGCCGATGATTCTGCGGTATGACCCGGGTCTTGCCGCAAGCCCCCCGGTGCGCTATACGTTAGGAGAGGAGAGGGATCTTCCTCCAGCCGCCGCGTGCCATGAGGCCGCCGCACACCCCGCTCGGATGACGCAGCCGGACCAGCCGCTGCCTGCCGGGCCGGCAGACCGCCCGCTGACTGAGCTCGTCATGCCGCGGATCCCGGACGGCGACCGTACATCCCAAAAGCGACCAGCCCTCGCGCTCGTCGACGCTGCCTGAGTCATGCCCTTGCCATAGACGACCCGGCCGACGCCACCCCGGCTCTTCTCGGCTTCATCATGACCGGCCACATCCTCGGCCGCGCGGTCCTGACCGCCACCGCCGAGACTCCCGCCTGACGAGCGGCAGGTCCGGACTCATCGACACCAGGGATGTGTCTCCGCACTGTCCTGGAGCTTGAGGCGGAATGTCATTGCTGGGGGGAAGGTTGAAGGGCGTATGAAGAAGATTGGTTTCCTGAGCTTCGGGCACTGGTCGTCGTCGCCGTACTCGAAGGCGCGCAGCGCGTCCGACACCCTGCTGCAGTCGATCGAGCTGGCGGTGGCCGCCGAGGAGCTCGGCGCCGACGGCGCCTACTTCCGCGTCCATCACTTCGCCCAGCAGCTCGCGAGCCCGTTCCCGCTGCTGGCGGCGGTCGGCGCGCGGACGAGCCGGATCGAGATCGGCACGGGCGTCATCGACATGCGGTACGAGAACCCTCTCTACATGGCCGAGGACGCGGGCGCGGCCGATCTCATCGCGGGCGGGCGGCTTCAGCTCGGCATCAGCCGTGGATCACCCGAGCAGGTGATCGACGGCTGGCGCTACTTCGGCCACGAGCCGGCCGAGGGCGAGACCGAGGCGGACATGGCGCGCAGGCACGCGGAGGTCTTCCTCAAGATGCTGGAGGGCGAGGGGTTCGCCGAGCCGAACCCGCGGCCGATGTTCCCCAACCCGCCCGGACCGCTGCGCCTCGAACCGTACTCGGCCGGGCTGCGGCAGCGGATCTGGTGGGGTTCCAGCTCGAACGCCACCGCGAAGTGGGCCGCCGGGCTGGGCATGCACCTGATGAGCTCCACGCTCAAGGACGACGAGAACGGCAAGCCGTTCCACGTGCAGCAGGCCGAGCAGATCGCGGCCTACCGGGAGGCGTGGAAGGAGGCGGGCCACGAGGGCGAGCCGCGGGTGTCGGTGAGCCGCTCGATCATGCCGATCGTCAACGAGACTGACCGCGCGTACTTCGGTCACGACCGCGCCAGCTCCGACCAGATCGGCTTCATCGACGCCACCACCAGGGCCATCTTCGGCCGCACGTACGCCGCCGAGCCCGACGTGCTCGTCAAGGAGCTGGCCGCCGATGAGGCGATCGCCGCGGCCGACACGCTCGTGCTGACGGTGCCCAGCCAGCTCGGCGTGGACTACAACGCCCACCTGCTCTCATCGGTCCTGACCGAGGTCGCCCCGGCACTCGGCTGGCGCTGACGGCGGCTGCACCGTACGCGCCGGAGAGCCCCGACCGGCGTACGGTCGGCCTGGACGCCGCGCCCCCTTCGACCTCGGCGCGAAGGTCAGCCGGGAGACCGTCGCGGCGGCCATGCTCGACGAGGCGGAGACGCCCCGCTTTCCCGGCACGGTGGCCCTGCCGCCGGCCGGCTGACCGGCTGACAGGCGATGATCTCCACGGGAGTAGCCGGTCAGCGGCAGAACAGCTCCAGCAGCTTCTCCGCCCGGTGGGTGCGGGCGATCCACACCTCGCGGCCCCGGCGCTCCCGCTGGATCAGCCGTCCGGCGCTCAGCCGGTCGCAGTGGTACGTCAGGCCGCTGGGCGCGATCCGCAGGTCCATAGCCAGCATGCTCATCGTCATGGGCTGGTCCAGGGCGCAGAGCAGGTGCGCGCGGACCGGGCCCAGGAGCGCCGACAGTTCGTCCACGGCGGGCGCGGCGGGCTTGCGCCACAACGAGTCCGCGCCGGGCACCGGGTAGGCGATCCAGACGGCGTCCGGGCCGTCCAGGCTGACGATCACGGCGTCCTTGCCGGCCAGCATGGGCACCAGAACGAGCTTCCTGTCGCCCAGCTCGAACGTACTCGACTCCAGGTCGGAGATGAGCAGGCCGCGCTCGCCGTACACGATGCGGTCGCTCAGCGTGCCCAGCAACAGCTCGTGGCCGCCCCGCACGGCCGCGACGCCCACCCGCTCGATCTCCCTGTCGAGGAGCGGGCGGGCACGTTCCCACAGGGGTTGCGTGGCGGTCCAGACGTCGGTGAGGGCGCTGGCGTACCCGCGCAGCCAATGCGCGGGCCGCTCGGCCGCCGAGCGCCAGTGCGGCGGCGGCGTGCCCGGGCCGAACGCCTGCTCCAGGTCCTCGATCAGCGCGTCGGGCGAGGTGTCGTGCAGGGCGCTGATCTGCGACCTCACGCTGACATCGCCGTCGACGGGGGAGCGCGGCACGATGCTGTCCGGCGCGATCGAGCTGCCGGGTACCGCCAGCGGGCGCACGGAGTCCTGGCCGAGCGGGCCGACCTGTGCGGCGATCGCCTTGCGCCACGGCTCGGGCAGGCCACGGCGGCGCCCCGCGAGGGCGTCGGCGATCATGGCGAGCGCGGTCAGGTTGGGCGAGATCGAGATCTGGAGCTGAGGTGTGGAGCTCACCCGCAACTCGCTCCACACTTTGGTCTTCGTTGTTGTCTGGGCCTGCACAGGTAGGACTGTAGACAGCGAAGATATCTTCTCGGAATGCTTCAACGATGTTTGAAGTATCCGGACGCCGCGAAGAGGTCAGACGATCGTGTACTGCGCCGCCTGCAGCCGGTACATGGACGCGTACGGCCCGTCGGCCCGCATGAGCTCCGCGTGCCGCCCGTGCTCGACGACCCGGCCGGCGTCGAACACGTAGATGCGATCGGCCCGCGACACCGACGCCAGCCGGTGGGTCACGAGGATCACCGTCCGGCCGGCGGTCGCCAGCCCGGCGACCTGCTCGAAGATCTCGATCTCCGCCCTGGGGTCGAGCGCCGAGGTCGGCTCGTCGAAGACGACCACGGGCGCGTCCCTGAACCAGGCCCGGCCCAGGCCGATGCGCTGCCACTGCCCCCCGGACAGCTCGGTCCCGCCCATGAACTCCCGCGCCAGCAGCGTCTCCCAGCCGTCGGGCAGGGCGGCGACCACGGCGTCGCTCCCGCTGGCCACGCTCGCCCGCCACAGCCGCTCGCGGTCCCCGGCGTCCTCAGGACGGCCGAGCGTCACGTTGACGTGGGCGGTGGCCGGCCAGCGGGCGAAGTCCTGGGCGACCAGCGCCACGCTGTCGAACACCTCTCGCCGGCGCAGCCGCTCGATCGGCACGCCGCCCCAGCTCACCTGCCCGGCCGTCGGGAGGTACAGGCCGCTGAGCAGCTTGGCCATCGTGCTCTTGCCCGAGCCGTTGGCGCCGACGAAGGCGACGATCTCGCCCGGCCGGATCAGCACGTCGACGCGGTCCAGGGCGAGCCGGGACTGGCCGGGGTAGGCGAAGGTCAGCGCGTCGGCGCGGATCTCGACCGGGCCGGCGGGCAGCGGCACCGGCCCGCTGCTCATCCGGTGCCGGGCGGCCTCCTCGCACGCGCGCTCCCATTCCAGGACGTACAGGCCCTGCTCGTACACCTGGTTGGTGGACATGACGAGGCTGAGGAGGCTCGCCTTCGCGGTGCGGATGGCGATCACGACCGCGCCGGCGACGGCGAGCGGGATCGTGCCGGAGACCAGCAGCAGGCCGAGCGTGAGGTAGGTGAGCACGGCAGCGGCCCCCGAGGCCGCGTCACCCGCCAGCCCCAGCCGGGCCTCCTCGCGGCCCAGCCTGCCCTGCTCGGCCTCGGCCTGCGCCGAGAGCCGGTCGTAGTGCCGCAGCAGGAAGGCCCCCGCGCCGTGCGCGCGCACCTCCGTGGCCACTTCGCGGCCGGTGAGCAGACCGCTGAGGACGTCCAGCTGACGGCCGAGCTCCATGTGCCGCTTGGCGGAGGCGAACCTGGCCCGGGCCGAGCGGACCGCGCTCCACCCCTTCGGCACCACCGTGGCCAGCAGCAGCGGCAGGAGCAGCGGGTGCAGCACGCCGAGCACCGCCCCCACCGCGACCAAGGTGGACAGACCACTCAGCAACTGCGCCGCCTGCGTGATCACGACGCGGGCCGCCCTGGTCCCCTGCCTGGCGGCCTCCAGCAGGTTGTGGAAGTCGGGCGACTCCAGCGCGCTCAGCTCGGCGTCGGCCGCCAGGGCCAGCAGCCGGGTGTAGGCCAGGCGTTCGACCGTGGGGCCGAGCCGGCTGACGGCCGCCCGGCCGGCCGCGCGGGCCAGGCTGCCCGCCGCCGCGGCGGCGGCCATCACCAGCAGCGCCGGCACCGCCGACCGCAGCCGCTCCGCCGACGGCTCGCCCGTCATGAGCGGCACCAGCACGCGGTACGTCGACAGCAGCGTGACGACCGTCGCCACCGCCGAGACGGACTCGGCCAGCACCACGGCCAGGAGCTGCCTGGGCGCGGCCTGCCTGGCCAGGCGGACCGTCACCGCGATCAGGCCGGGCAGCTCGCGGACCATGGACAGCAGTCCCGTCCGCACCCCGGCGCCCTCGTGCTTGAGCTGGCCGTTCGAGGCCCGGATGCCACCGCCGAACAGCGGGTCGCGGACCTCGTCGGGCGCGTGCCCGGTGCGGTGGCGTCCCATCAGGCGGCCAGGAACAACGACGCCGCGAACCGGTCCCCGGCCGTGACCGTCAGCAGGGCCAGGGCGATTCCGGCGGCGCCGGTGAGCAGTCCGGGGCCGGGCACGTCGAACCCGAGCGGCCGCCGGCCGTCATAGCCGGCGCAGAGGCGATCGAACAGCTCGTTCGCAGCCGCGTCCAGGCCGAAGGCGGCACTGATCAGCATGAGACCGGCCCACCCGTGGCAGATCCCCGGCGTATCCAGCCCCCACGCCTCAGGGGCCGCCAGCAGGCGCTCCATCGCCTCGGTGGCGACGCGCCGGTACCGGGGCTCGCCGACGGCGTCGCCGGCCAGCCACAGGGCGCGGGCCGCCCCCGGCACTCCGTAGCACCAGGAGGCGCGGCGAGCCGACGGATACCGGGTCGCGCCGTCGACGCCCGCCGGCCAGAACGTCCCCCATTCGTCCTGCCCGGCCTGGGCCAGGAGCCAGTCGGCGACCTGCCGAATCGTCCCGGACCGGTCCGGGACGCCCGTTCCCGCGCCGCCCGCTTCCGCGATGTCCGTTCCCGCGACGCCGCCGTCCCGCGCGAGCAGCGCCAGTACGGCCAGCGCGCCGGCCACGCCGTGGGCCAGGCCGCAGTCGGCGTACCCGGCGGCGACCGTCCACCCGGCGGGGATCCGGTGCGCGGGCATCGGGTAGGGCGGGCTCGCGCCCCCGGACCGCACCAGGGCGGCCAGCAGGTCCTCCCGTTTCGCACCCGGCGGTCTGAGGAGCAGGTAGAGGCCCGCGCCCGCCGTTCCTGAGACGAGGTCGTGGTCGGGCACCGCCGCCACCGCCGCGTCCGTCCGGCCGAGCAGCCGCTCGTACGCGCCGGTGCTTCCGCGGAGCGACGCGGCGGCCACGCCCAGCCCGGCGATTCCGCCGTCGAAAAGGCCCGCTCTTCCCGCCGCTCCTGCTTTCACCGCGTCCGCGAGAAAACGATGACCCACTGTATTCCAGCCATTTTCCGGGGAAATTCTGCCAAGTGCGGCATAAAGCATGGCGAAACCCGCACCGCCCTGTGACAGCGATGCGGGATGACGCCGCGTGAATGGTTCGGCGGCGATACGGGCCGCCAATTCCTGCGCGATGGACAGGGCGGTGGCTCGCCGGGAGGCGCCCGTCAGTAGCACATGCCCGGGGCCTTGGCCCCATAGGTGGGCGAGCACGTCCCGCAGCTCTGGGTGCCGCTGCACGTCCCGCTCCACGACACCTGCGTACCGCACGTGTAGTCGCTGCCGCTGCACGCGTAGACGGGCGGGATCGCGTCCGTCTCGAACAACTGCTCGATGTCGAGGTCGAAGACGTCCTCGGCGAGGTCGGCCTGGGCGACTGGGCTCACTTCGTGTTCCTTCCTTCGAAGAGCCCCGATCGGGCTCATCGGGAAAGAAGCGTATCCAGTGCCGACGACGGAATATCGTCCACTTATACAAAAGTCGAAGTGTCCGGCCCGCGTGTTTCGCCGGTGTTATGCTCTCGTCCTCGTTCAGCCGAGTCCGGCGAAGCCGTATTACTCGCACCGGCCACTGATGAAAAGGCAAGGAATGGCAGAGTTCGAGGTCGCCGATTTCGCGTTGCTGCGCATGAGCACGCTGCCCGCAGGACGGGCGGCCCAGACCCGGACCGACAGCGGCGACCCGGCGGCCTACCTCCGGTCCATCACCGCCGACCCCCTGGTCCGGGAAGCCGTCGCGGTGTCCAGCCCGTCGCTCGCCCGCACACTGGACCTCGTGCACGACGGGCGTGCCGTCGACGGGAAGAAGCTGCGGCGCGCCGTCGTGTCGACGACCCGCTACCTGCTCCGGATGGCCACCAGGCCCACCCCGTTCGGGCTGATGGCCGGGGTGACGGAGGTGCGCTTCGACGACCTGGGCAAGCTCCGGCTGGGCGACCGGCACCAGAAGCTGACCCGGCCCGACACCGCCTGGCTCCTGGACGTCGTCCGCGGCCACGAACGCGACCCCGAGGTGCTCCGCCGGCTGCGCGTCGTGCTGAACGGCCTGTGCCAGGTGCGCGGCGATCGGCTGTCCCTGCCGCACATGCCCCGCGACGGCGACGCGGCGGTGCGCGAACTGTCGGTCGGCATGAGCCCGCTGGTGCGCTCCGTCATGGCGTACGCCCGGCGGCCCGTCGCCTACACCGAGCTGGTCGACCACCTGCTCCTCTCCTTCCCGCAGGGCGCCAGGGAGAAGGCGGAGCAGGCGCTGGCCACCATGGTGGAGCGGGAGTTCCTGCTCACCGACCTGGTGCCGCCGGACGACGCCCCCGACCAGATCGCGCACGTCACCGCCCGGCTGCCCCCGGCCGCGCGGGCCGGGCTGGAGGCGAGCGCAGCCGCGCTGCGCGCCTACGCCGCCGTCCCGGCGGGCAGCGGCCTGCCCGCCCTGCGGGAGGCGCTGAGCAGCGCCGAGGCCGTGCGCGCCGGCCATCACGCGCCGCACGTGGACCTCAGGATGGACGCCGACGTACGCCTTCCGCAGGTGGTCGCGCAGGAGCTGGCGCAGCTGGGCCGCACCCTGGTCCGCATCACGCCGCCCGACGCGGGCATCGAGCACCTGCGCCGCTACTACGACGAGTTCCTCGACAGGTACGGCACCGCCCGCCTCGTTCCGCTGAAGGAGCTGCTGGACGGCGAGCTCGGTCTCGGGGGCCCGGCCGGCTACCGCGCGTCCGAGCGGGCCGAGATCGAACCCGAGGAGGACCGCTACCGCAACCGGGTGCTCGGCGAGCTGGCCCAGGGGGCCGTGCTGGACGGCCGGCTCGAGGTGGAGCTGGACGACGCCACGCTCGACCGGCTGTCCGACCGCGACGACGGCCGCCTGCCCGAGGTCCTGGAGCTCGGCGTCCACCTGCTCGCCGACTCGATGGAAGAGCTGAACGACGGGGACTTCCGGCTCGTGCTGGCCAACATGCCGCTCTCGCGCAGGCTGGGGGCCATGACGGGGCGATTCACGTACTTCCTGGATGAATTGCGCGAGCAGACGGCGCGCATGTGGCGGGAGAGCGCGGACGCCGTGCCGGCGCAGGTGACGTTCCAGCCCGCCTGGACCCGGATCATGAACGTGGCCCGGGTGCCGTCCCTGATCGAGCGCACCCTGCCGGTGGGCAGGTTCGCCGATCCGGGCGACGAGGCGGTGCTGACCCTGGACGAGCTGGCGGTGGGCGCCTCCGGCGACCGGCTGTTCCTGTGGTCCACCCGGCTGGAGTCGGAGATCGTGCCGGCCACCCCGCACATGCTGGTCGTCCCCCGGGTGGCCCTGGACGCCGTCCGCTTCGTGTACGAGATCGGCGAGGCCAGGCACCGGGTCTGCAAAGGGTGGGACTGGGGGCTGGCGGGCCGGCTGCTGCCCTACCTGCCACGGGTGCGCCGGGGCCGCTCGATCCTGGCCTCCGCCATCTGGCGGCCGGCCGCCGAGCTCAACGACGTCAAGGCGCCCGAGGCCGACTGGGGCCGGCGGTTCGACGCCTGGCGGGAGCGGTGGCGGGTGCCGTCGCAGGTCTACCTGACCAACGGCGACAACCGTATCGGGCTCGACCTGGACGCGCCGCTGCACCGCGACATCTTCCGCCGCGAGCTGGACCGCCGCCCCAGCACGCTCCTGGTGGAGGCGCCCGGCGGCGCCGGCTTCGGCGCCGGCTGGCTCGGCGGGCGCGCCAACGAGGTCACCGCGACGCTCCGTTCGACGGCGCAGGAGCCGCCGATCCGCACCGCGGCCCGGCCGGTCCCGCCGCCGCCACGGCACCAGCCGGGCGGCGAGTGGCTGTTCGCCAAGCTCTACGCCTCGGCCGACCGGCACACCGACCTCATCAGGCAGTGGTTGCCCGCCCTGCGCGCGGCGCTGCCGCCGGAGGTGGACCGCTGGTTCTTCATCCGCTACTTCGATCCGGGCCCGCACCTGCGCATCCGCGTGCACGCCGAGCCGGCCACGCTGCGCCGGGAGGTGCTGCCCCTGGTGCACGACTGGGCCGCCGACCTGCGCCGGGCCGGGCTGGCCCGGTCCCTCCAGCTCGACACCTACGAGCCCGAGGCCGACAGGTACGGCGGGGTGGAGGCGCTGGAGGCGGCCGAGCGGGTCTTCGCCGCGGACAGCGACGCCGTGCTGGCCCAGCTGCGGCTGCGCCCGGACCTGACCCCGGAGCTGCTGGCCGCGGCGAACTACGCCGACCTCGCCCGCGCCTTCCACGGCGAGGGCTGGCAGGACTGGCTGCTGGCCGCCTACCCGGTCGGCGAGCACCACCGGGCGTTCCAGTCGGTCCGGCGCACCGCCGTGGAGCTGATCGCCGACGGAGACCCCCGCCTGGCGGAGATCTGGCGCCCGCGCGCCCGCGCCGCCACCGAGTACGGCGAGCTGATCAGATCCCTGCGCCGCCGGACACCCCTGGCCGCGCTGCTCCACATGCACCACAACCGGCTGATCGGGGTGTCGAAGCTGTCCGAGGGCATCTCCTACGCCATCGCCCGCGGCGCCGTGCAGGCTCTGCGTGACCGGGCCAGGCACGGGCGATGACGGCGACCCGGGAGCGGGCCGCGCAGGTCGCCGAGGAGGTGACGCGGCGGCTGGCCGACCCGGCCGCGGTCGAGCGGGTGGCCGCGGCCAACACCGATCAGCTCGCGGACGGGCGGCGCCCGCTGGTCTGGCATCCGATGTCGCTCAACGAGGGCTACCTGGGGATCGCCCTCCTGCACAGCGAACGGGGGGACCGCGACCGGGCGCACGCCTTCCTGAGCGCCGCGGCCCGCACCCGGCCCGCTCGGCACGCCCTCCTCGACGGCCTGCCCGCCCTGCTGTTCACCGCGAGGGCCGCCGCCACCAGGCCCGGCGACTACGCGAGCCTGCTGAGCCGGGCCGAGCCGGCGGTGCGGGAACTGACCCGGGAGCGCGCCGCCGCCGAGCACACCCGGCTGCGACCCGGGCGCGACGGCGTCGAGTTCGCCGCCTACGACATCGTCGAAGGGCTCGCCGGGCTGGGCCGCCTCGTGCTGGAGTACGGCGACACCGAGCCGCTGTCCTACCTCATCGCCCTGACCGAGCCCATCGAGAGGGCGGGCACGTCCGTACCGGGCTGGCTGGTCACGCACGCCGCGGTCAGGGGCGACCACGCGGGGGACGGGCACTTCAATCTCGGTCTCGCGCACGGCGTCCCCGGCCCGCTGGCCCTGCTGGCGATCGCGTACGGCCGGGGCCTGCGCCTGCCGGGTCACGCGCAGGCGATGGAGCGCGTCGCGGACTGGCTGCTCGACTGGGCGCACGGCGGGTCGTGGCCGCCGACGGTGCCGCTGCACGTGCAACGCGAGCGGGCGGCCGCACCGGGACGACGGCCGCACGATCACCGGGAGCCGATCCGCCCCGCCTGGTGCTACGGCACGGCAGGCGTGGCCCGCGCGCTCTACCTCGCCGGGCAGGCGCTGGACCGGCCCGGCTGGCGGGAGGCGGCGGTCCGGTCGTTGCACGAGACGCTGGCCCGTCCCTGGGACACCTGGGGGATGGTGGACGCCGGGCTGTGCCACGGCTGGGCGGGCATGCTGCACATCGTCGGGCAGATCGGCCGCGACAGCGGTGACGAACGGCTCCTGGCCCACGCCGACGCGCTGGCCGGGCGCGTGCTGGACGCGTTCGCCGAGGACGCGCCGTTCGGGTTCCGCTACGCCGCGTCAGGGGACGCCGAGGTCTCTCCTGACCGGGTCGGGCTGCTCGAAGGCGCCGCCGGCATCGCGCTCGCGCTCCATCACCACAGCAGCGGCAAGTCCGCCGCGTCCGGCTGGGACGCCGCCCTGCTGCTGAACTGACCTGCTGCTGAACTGACCTGCTGCTGAACTGACCGATCATCGGCAAGCGAAAGGACCGTATCGCATGGTGGGGTTGGCCGCCCTCGTGGGCGACGTCGAGCAGTTCTTCACCCGTCACCTCGGGAAGAGGCCGCTGCTGCGCGGCGGCGCGATCGCCGACGTCCGCGCGATCGCCTCGCTCGACGACATCGACCGCGTCATCACCGGCAGCGGCCTTCGGGCCCCGGGCGTACGCGTCGTGAAGGACGGCACGGTCCTGCCCCAGGACCGCTACACCTCGCCCTCCACCCTCGGCTACGCCGGCCTCACGGACGTCGTCGACCCCGCCAAGGTGACGCGCCTCTTCCGGGGCGGGGCCACGATCGTGCTCGGCACGGTGGACCTTCTCCTGCCCCGCCTGCACGAGCTGTGCAAGAACGTCGAGATGGACGTCGGCCATCCCGTGGACGCCAACGTCTACATCGCCCCGCCCGGCGCGAACGCCTTCCAGGTCCACTGCGACGCGCAGGACATCCTCGTCATCCAGGTGCACGGCGGCAAGCGATGGACCCTGTTCGACCACATCGTCCCCAACCCCGGCGGCGGCCGGATGCTCCCCGGCCTGGACGCCCCCTCCACCGTGTACGACCTGTGCGCCGGCGACGTCCTCTACGTTCCGCGCGGTATGCCGCACCTGGTGCGCACCGACACCTCGTCCTCCGTCCACGTCACCCTCAGCATCAACACGCTGACGTGGGCGGACCTGCTGACCGACCTCACCGCGCGGATCCTGCGCTCCGACGCCTACAGCCGTCCCCTGCCCATGGGCCGCGATGTCGCCCGCCAGGCCGAGCCCCTGCTCAAGCAGTATGCGGACGAGCTCGCGGTGAGGCTCGCCGACAGCGACGCCGCCGCCCTGCACCGGGCGATCTACAGCCGCCCCGCCTTCGCCGAGGGCCACCGGACCGGGCTGCTCCGCGACGCGCTGCTCGACACCCCGCCACCCGGCCGACCGGACCGCATCACCCTGCGCCCCGGCACCTGGCCGATCATCGCCAACCCGGACGCAACGACGGAACGCCCCGGCGCGACACCTAGCGCGACACCTGGCGCGACACCTGGCGCGGCGCCCGGGGCGGCATCCGGCGTGACATCCGGTGCGCAGGGCCGGGGGGAGGCCGTCCGTATCGAGGTCGGCGGCCGGGCGTTCCAGGTCGCGCCCGAGGTGGCCGACGCCTGCCGCCGGCTGCTCGACGGCGGACCGCTGCCCGTCGAGGCCTTGTCGGCGGATCCAGCCGCCGGGGCCCGCATCGCGGAGGTCCTGCTCGCGCTCGGCCTGTGCACGACGTCACCACACTGACAGCCGCGGCCGGACGCGCGCCCCGCCACCGACGTTCGGGTCGGCACTCTCTCAAGATAGAACGTTCGGTCTTGACATGGGCGTGGCGAAAGGCCACGATAGGTAGAGATAGAACGTTCGGTCTTGTTTGTTGGCCGTGAAAGGAAACCGCATCATCATGAGCAAAGCGCTTTATCTCGGCATTGCCACCTCCACCGGCGACGGCAGGGCGGGAGGTCAGGCGAGAAGCGACGACGGCGTCCTCGACATCTCCCTGGCGATCCCGAAGGAGATGGGTGGTCCCGGCGGGGCGACCAACCCGGAGCAGTTGTTCGCGGCGGGATGGGCGTCGTGCTTCCACTCGGCGCTCAAGGCCGTCGCGGCCCAGCGGAAAATAAAGATCGCCGACTCCGCGGTCATCGCCGAGGTGCAGGTGTACGCGACGCCGGAAGGCGGGTTCAACCTCGGTGCCGCACTGCACGTCGAACTGTCCGGGGTGGAGCAGGCGGTGGCCGACGAGCTCGTCGAAGCCGCCCACGCGGTCTGCCCGTACTCCAACGCCACCCGCGGCAACATTCCGGTGACCATTGACGCGACCGTCGCCTGATACCGGTGGTCGGGCCGATGCGCGTCATCGGCCCGACCGCCGCGGCCGGATCACGCCGGACCGGCCGGCGCCGGATCGCGCGGTGGGGAGCGGCGCCGAAGCTGATCTATCATGGCCGCATGGTGAGGGATTCCGGCTCCACGCCGACCGCCGCCGGCTTGAGCAGTCGTGAGGTCATCTTGACCGTGGCCCGCACCCTCATCGGCGAAAAAGGCTACGACGGCATGGCCATCTCGGACCTGTGCGCGCAGTCCGGGCTGCCACCCAGCTCGATCTACTACCACTTCGGGAACAAGCTCGGCATCCTGGCGGCGCTCCTTGAGCGCACCTTCGAGGAGCTGCACGCCCTGTTCCCCAATCCGTCCTCCTTCGACGACCTGGCGCCGCTCGAGCGTCTTGAAGCGTGGTTCTCGGCGGCGTGCGGTTCCCTCGACCGGCGGCCTGACTATCTTCGCCTTCTGGTCGCCATCAGCGTGGGCCCGCAGAAGGACTCCGAGGTGGTCCGGCGGACCATGCGCCGCATCCGCGACTACGCCCACGCGTCCTGGGTGGAAGCGCTCACGCCGATCTTCGCGCCGAACGGCGGCGAAGAGGACGAAGCTCTCGTCGAGCGGCTGGCCGTCCTCGGGCGAGCCCTGACGGACGGCCTTTCCGTGTCCGAGAGCTTCGACGACCTGTCCTACAGCTCGCAGGTCGCCCCGTTCGTTTCCCTGATCAGTGGCTTGGCGGAACACCGCGGCGGGGGGCCGCAGGCACGCGCGACGTAAGCCGGAGCAAAGGAACGTGCAGGACAGTGAAAGCATACAGAACGTTCTACCTGCTACACTTGAGACGATGACACACAACGCTGGCGGCCGAGTATCCGAGGCGCGATCGCGCCTGCTCGGCACGGCTACCCGGATCTTCTACGCGGAAGGTCTCCACGCCGTGGGGATCGACCGGATCGTCGCGGAGGCGAAGGTCACCCGCGCCACGCTTTACCGGCACTTCCCCGGCAAGGACGACCTCGTCGTCGCTTATCTGCAGGGAATCCACCAGATGGAGCGCGACCGGATCGGCGAGGCCATCGGCGGCGGCCGACCGGCGGCCGACGTCCTGCGGGCCATCGCCGAGACGATCGTGGACGGCATCGAGTCGGCCGGGTTCCGTGGGTGCGCCTTCCTCAACGCCGTCGCGGAATATCCGGACCCCGAGCATCCCGTGCACAAGGCCGTTCTCGGCCACCGCGACTGGTTCCTGCGCACCGTCACGGACCTGCTCGCCGAGGCCGGGGAGATGCGGGCCGAGCTCGCGGGCCGGCATTTCATCATGCTTCGCGACGGCGCGATGGTCGCGGGCTGCCTGTCCGACCCGGCGGAGGTCTGCGCCACGTTCCGCCAGGCGATCGAGGGGCTTCTTCGGTTTCGTGGCGACTCCACGTCGGACTAGCTCCACTCCGTAGGAACCACGCAAGGGGCGGTAGGCCGCCCCCCGTTGATCTGTGGCGTCCACCTGCGGCGTGATCCAGAGTGGCGACGGTCACATGTGGCTGTAGCCAACGCGTCGCGAAATCTATAGAGTGAACGCTACATACACGGAGTGTCCCGTCCCCGGCGCGCTTCCGGCGCTGGTGCAGGGCTCTCTCGGGGGCCTGACCGACCGTCGCAACAAAGCGAGGTTTCCCTTGAACGTTCTCGAGCAGGTCAAGAATTCACCGATGAGTCGCGCCCAGATCAGGGCGGTCGCCCTGTGTCTCGTGATCAACCTGATCGACGGGTTCGACCTTCTGGTCACCTCGTACGTCGGGCCGGCGATCACGCGCGAATGGGCCCTGTCGCCGTCGGGGGTGGGGGTGCTGCTCAGCGGAGGGCTGGCCGGCATGGCCACCGGCGCGCTCTTCCTGGCTCCACTCGCCGACCGCATCGGGCGCCGCCGGCTCAGTCTCGGCTGTCTCGCCCTGGCCGCGCTGGGCATGCTCGCCGCGTCCGTTTCACAGGACTTCGGCCAGCTTCTCGTCTGCCGGCTGGTGACCGGCGCGGCGGTGGGGGCGATGGCGGCCAGCCTGCCGGTGCTCACCTCCGAGTACGCGAACAACCGGCGCAGGGGCCTCGTCGTCGCGCTGATCACCACCGGATACGGCCTGGGCTCGGTCATCGCCGGGGTCGCCTCGAGCCTGCTGGTGGGCTCACTCGGCTGGCGGTCGGTCTTCGTGTTCGGCGCCGTCGCCACGGCGATCCTGTTCGTGGTCGGGCTGCGCTTTCTGCCCGAGTCGATGGACTACCTCGTCGCACGCCGTCCCCCTCAGGCGCTGGACAGGTTCAACCGGATTCTCGTCTCGATGGGCCGCGCCCCCGTCGAGGAACTGCCCGCCTCGGCGTCGGCGTCGCGCAAGATGGCCCTCGCCTCGGTGCTCAGCGGGAGCAACGCCGTCCGTACGGTGCTGATCTGGGTGGCGTTCACCGCGGCGCAGCTGATGTTCTACTTCGCGAGCTCGTGGACGCCCAGCCTGCTGCTGCAGGCGGGTATGTCCAATCAGCAGGGCATCAGCGGCGGGGTGCTGTTCAGCCTCGGCGGGGTCTCGGGTGCGGTCCTGCTGGGTGTCCTGGCGTCCCGGATCGAGCCGCGGCGGCTGACCGCGGCCTATTTCGGCATCGGCGCGCTCATGCTCATCCTCTTCTCCGTGTCGCTCGGCACGCTGGCCGCCGCACTGGTCGTGGCGGTGCTCGTCGGACTGTTCCTCAACGGCACGGTGACCGGGATCAACGTCATCGTCCCGAGCATGTATCCGGCCGAGGCCCGGGCGACGGCTCTCGGCCTGGCCGTCGCCGTGAGCAGGCTCGGTGCCGTGCTGGCGCCCCTGCTCGCCGGCTTCCTGCTGCAAGCCGGCTGGGCCCCGGGATCGATGTTCCAGGTCTTCGCGATCCCGGGCGTCATCGGCGCTCTCGCGTTGATCGTCCTCACCCGATTCGGGCGCGCGTCCCGGAGCTCCTCGACCGAAACCAGAGCCGTGGAAGGCGCGGCGGCCGAGGCATGAGCCCCGGCGCCGGCGAGTCCCGCTCCCGGCAGCCGCGCAGCGCGTCACCCATGTACGACCCATTGAGGAGGCTTAAGGTGCCGGCCACATCGGCGGATGTCGCCCAGGCGGGCGCCGGCCCCGTTCTCGTGCTGCTGCACGGGGGCGGGCCCGGCGTCGACGCCGCGAGCAACTGGGCGGCGGTACACTCCGAGCTCTCGGCGGAGTTCCGCTGCCTCGCCCCTGACCTGCTCGGCTTCGGCACGCGGATCATCGGCGCGGGGACAGCCGGCCTCAGGGGACCGCGAGCCTGGGCGCGGGCCCGTGCCCAGCAGATCCTCGCCCTGCTCGATCGCCACGGCCTGGAACGCGCGCACCTCGTGGGCAACTCGGCCGCGGGCGGCGCCGCGGCCGTGGCGCTCCTGGCCATGGCGCCTGACCGGATCGGGCGCGCGGTTCTCATGGGGGGCGCGGGCACTGGCCCGCCGCCTCCTGCCGTTCCCTTCTACGACGAGCCGACGAGGGAGTCGATGCGCGCCACTCTGGGCCGTTTGGTCGCTGACGAGAGCGTCCACCGTGAGCTCCTCGACGACCTGGCCGGTGTCCGGCTGGAGCAGGCCCTGCGGCCCGGCGCCGAGGAGGCCTTCCGATCGATGTTCGCCCACGTCGCCGACGGGCCGCCTCCCGTCGATCCGGCCACGATCGTCAACCCGGTCCTCGCCCTGCACGGGGAGCGCGATCGGGTCTCGCCGGTCGAGGTTTCCGAGCGGCTCGTCGAAGCCCTGCCCCACGGCCGCCTGGCGGTGGTGGCGGGGGCCGGGCACTGGATCCACGTCGATCGACCGGATGAGTTTCGCAGCCTGGTAGGGGAGTTCCTGAGCGCATGACACAGCAAACCAGCGGTCGTGAGGACCGAGTCGGCGTCCTGGTCGTCGGCGCCGGCCCCACCGGCCTGACCCTCGCCATCGACCTCGCCAGGCGGGGGGTGGCGTGCCACGTCGTGGAGGCGACCGAAGAGCGGGGCGTCAATCCCCGGTGCAACACCACCTCCGCCCGGTCGATGGAGATCTTCCGGCGGCTCGGCCTCGCCGACGACATCCGGCGGGCCGGTCTGCCTGAGGACTACCCCACCTCGATCCACTACCGGACGAGCCTGCGGGGCGAGGAGATCTTCCGCCTCGACCTGCCCTCGGCGGGCGACGTGCTGGCCGGGGCCGGCCGGGACGGCTGGATCACGCCGGAGCCGCAGCACCGGATCTCGCAGCTGTTCCTGGAGCCCATCCTTGAGCGGCATGCGAGCGGGCTCCCCGGGCTGACCCTGGAGCGCGGCACCCGGTTGGTCGAGTTGCGGCAGCACGAGGACCATGTCGAGGCGGTCGTGGAGACCGGGGGAGTCCGTCGCACCCTGCACTGCGCCTACGTGGTCGGTTGCGACGGGGCGCACAGCGCCGTCCGCCGTCAACTGGGCATTCGCTACGAAGGCGTCGACGCGATCCAGCGGTTCGTGTCGACCTTCGTCCGCTCACCCGAGCTCGGGCGGCTGGCCGCCCGGGACCGGGCCTGGACGTACTGGACCTACGGTCGCCGGCCCGCCTCGATGATCGCCATCGACGGGGACTCGCTGTGGCTCAACCACGTCACCTTCGCGCCCGACCACGACACCGAGGGCGAGGATCCCGAAGAGCTCCTGCGGGAAGCCGTGGGCGGCCCCGTCGAGCACGAGGTGCTCGGCGTGGTGCGCTGGACCGGGCGCCGGCTGGTCGCCCAGCGGTACCAGGACGGCCGGGTGTTCCTGGCCGGCGACGCCGCCCACATCTGGATCCCCGTCGGGGGATTCGGCATGAACGCCGGCATCCAGGACGCGGCGACGCTGGGCTGGATGCTCGCGGCGGTCTGCCACGGGTGGGCGCCACCGGCTCTGCTGACCGCCTACGAACAGGAGCGCAAGCCGGTGGGGGAGCAGTTCGCCCAGGCGGTGGGATCGGCCGCGCGCAAGTCCTTCGCGGACGTCTCGCCGGACATCCACCTGTCCGGCCCAGCCGGTGAGCGGGCCCGCGCCGAGCTCGCCGAGCGGTTCGCGGTCACCGAGCCGCACCGGTACTCACCCGACGGCTTCAGCTTCGGCTACCACTACGCGGGCTCGCCCATCGTGGTCGGCGGAGCGGACCAGGCCGCCATCAGCATGGGCGGTTACCAGGACCGGGCGCAGGCCGGTTTCCGGCTGCCGCATGTCTGGCTGGAGGACGGCCGCTCGGTGTTCGACGTGCTCGGGCCCGACTTCACCCTGGTGCGGACCGACCCGGACGTCAGCGTGACGCCCTGGACCGAGGCGGCGCGTGAGCTCGGGATCCCCCTCGTCGTGGTCGACCTGCCGGGGGACCACGCCGGCCGCTATCCCGCCGCGCTCCTGCTCGTCCGCCCGGACCAGCACGTCGCCTGGATGGGCGGCTCGGACGCCCGTCCCGACGAGCTCCTGCACACGGTCACCGGACACCTCACCGTCCACCAGCGGTAAAGAACACCAGGAGAACCACATGCCATACGCACTGGGCATCGACGTGGGCGGCACGTTCACCGACGCCGTCGCCTCCGACGGGGCCGGCCGCATCGTGTCGGCCAAGACGCCGACGACCCCGCCGAACCGCGAGGTCGGCGTCATGCGCGTGATCGAGGACCTCGCGGCGGAGCTGGGCATCGGCGTCGGCGAGCTGCTCGCGCAGACCGACTACATCGCCCACGGCACGACCGCGTCGATCAACGCCCTCGTCCAGGGACAGGTGGCCGAGGTCGGGCTCATCGCCACCAAGGGGCACCGGGACTCGATCTACATCATGAACGCCGAGGGCCGCACCCTCGGCCGGTCGGCCCACGAGATCCAGGACACGCTCCGGCAGCGCAAGCCCGCGCCGCTGATCCCGAAGTACCGGGCGCTCGAAGTCACCGAGCGCATCGACTACGCCGGGAACGTCCTGGTCCCCTTGGACGAGGACGAGGTCCGCCGGGTCACCCGGTCCCTGGTGGACCAGGGGGTCGAGGCGATCGCCGTCTGCCTGCTGTGGTCGTTCAAGAACGGGACGCACGAGCGGCGCGTCCGCGAGCTGATCCACGAGATCGCGCCGGACATGTACGTCACGCTCTCCTCGGAGGTCAGCCCGCGCATCCGCGAGTTCGCCCGCACCTCCACGACGATCATGAACGCCCAGATCGGGCCGAGGCTGCGCACCTACCTGCTCCCGCTGCAGAAGCAGCTGGAGGAGGGCGGGCTCAAGGGGCCCCTGCTGGTCATGCAGAGCGAGGGCGGCACCATCACGGCCGACCGGGCCCCGGAGCATGCCATCACCACGGTCGGGTCCGTCCTGTCCGGCGGCGTCATCGGCGGGATGCGCCTGGCCGAGCAGCTCGGCCACCGCAACGTCATCACCACCGACGTGGGAGGCACGACGTTCCTGGCGGGGCTGATCGTCGACGGGGAGCCGGTCATGGCGCCGGGTTCCATCGTGAACCAGTTCCCGATCAACGCGGCGACCATCCGGGTGCACACCATCGGATCCGGCGGTGGGGCGCTCGCGTCGGTGGACGCCGGCGGCAACCTGCGGCTCGGCCCGCAGAGCGCCGAGGCGGTCCCCGGCCCCGCCTGCTACGGCAACGGCGGCACGCGGCCCACGAACACCGACGCCAACCTGGTGCTCGGCATCCTGAGCGAGCGCGGACTGCTCGGCGGCCGCAAGCCGCTCCGCCTCGACCTGGCCAGACAAGCCATCCGCGAGCACGTGGCCGAGCCGCTCGGCCTCACCGTCGAACAAGCCGCGGTCGCGATCTACGAGGTGCAGAACGCGCAGGCGGGCGACCTCCTCCGCCGCGCCGTCGTACAGGCCGGGTACGACTCCCGCGACTTCGTCGTCTACGCCTTCGGCGGCGCCGGGCCCGCCCACTGCGCCGGCTACTGCCAGGACCTGGGCGTACGCGAGGTCGTCGTGCCGCTCGGCCCCGTCGCATCCGCCTTCTCGGCCTACGGGCTCGCGGCTTCGGACGTCATGCTGAGCGCCGAGCTCTCCGATCCCTCCTCCTTCCCGGTCGACCACACGGTGCTGGAGGCCCACTACGCCCGGCTCGAGGCCGACCTGCAGCGTGCGCTCGACCGGCAGAAGGTGAAGTTCCACGACGTGACGCTGCAGCGCGAGGTCGACCTGCGTTACTCGATGCAGGTCACCGAGCTCGCCACGGCCGTCCCGGACGAGAAGTTCACCGAGAGCACCGGCGAGGAGATCCTCGAGCGCTTCGAGGAGCAGTACGAGCGCATCAACGGCAGCGGCGCCGGATACCGCGAGGCCGGCGTACAGGCGATCACCTACCGGATGCGGGTCAAGGCGAGCCTCGGCTTCCCGGTCGTGCTGCCGGACATCCCGGAGGCCACCGGCCCGGACCCGGCGGCAGCTCTCGTCGGGGAACGCTCCGTCTGCCTCGACGCGCGGCTCGGCTTCGTGCCGACCCCCGTCTACGACTACGCCCGGCTGCACGCGGGCCACGAACTCGTCGGGCCGGCGATCGTCGAGGTGCCGACCACGGTGGTCGTGGTCCCCGCCGGGGTCACCGGCCGCGTCGACCGCCTCGGCAACCTCGTGCTGAGCTACCAGTGAGGAGAGCGTCCATGACATCCAGGATCCCCGGGGCGGACGAGTTCACCAGCCGTCCCCTTCCCCGCGCGGAACTGCTGCGGCAGATCTCACCGGCCCTGCCGCTGCACCAGGTCGACGATGAGCAGGCGGAGCAGGTCGACGCCCTGACCTACGAGGTGGTCCGGCACCGGCTCTGGGCGATCACCCAGGAGATGGGGGAGACGCTGCGGCGGATGTCGGGCTCGCACGTCGTCACCGAGTCCAACGACTTCAACTTCTCCATCTGCGACGAGCTCGGCGAGCAGGTCCAGGTCGGTACGTACAACGTGGGTCTCATCGGCTCGATGGACCTGGCCATCGTCTGGACGCTGCGCCACCGCGGCGACAATCCCGGCATCGCCGAGGGCGACATGTTCCTGTGCAACGACCCGTGGATCGGCGGCGGGCTGCACCAGAACGACGCCGCGATCCTGGCGCCGATCTTCCACGAGGGCAAGCTGTTCGGCTGGACGACGGCCATCGCCCACCAGATCGACCTGGGCGGGCCGCGGCCGGGCTCCTTCAGCCCGTCGGCCCAGGACGTGTTCGGCGAGGCGGCCCCGACGCCGCCGATGAAGGTCGTCCGCGGGGGAGTGCTGCAGCGCGACGTCGCCGACGCCTGGGTCCGGCGGTCGCGGCTCCCGCACCTGGTGGGACTCGACCTCCGCGCCAAGATCGCCGCCAACAAGAACGCGGCCGAGCAGATCCTCCGGCTCATCACCAAGTACGGCGCCGACACCGTCAAGGTCGTGATGCACCGGATGATGGACGACGCCGAACGCCGGCTGCGCGCCAAGCTCAAGACCCTGCCCGACGGAACCTGGACCGCGGTCGGCTACCAGGAGCAGTCGCGGACCGGCGACCGCGGCCTGCACGCGATCAAGGTCGCGATGACCAAGGAAGCCGACCGGCTCGTCTTCGACTTCCGGGGGACCGCCGAGCAGACCGGCATCATCAACTGCCCCTATCCGGGCCTGCGGGCCGGGATCGTCTTCACGATGCTGCCCCTGCTGGCCGGGGACATCCCGTGGGCGGCGGGCGGGCTGATGCGCTGCTTCGAGATCATCACCGACGAGGACACCATCACCAACGCGTCGTTCCCGGCCGCGGTCGGCAAGGGGCCGTTCGGGCCGGCCTGGGGGGCGGGCAACCTGGTCGCCGAGGTGATCGCCAGGATGCTGGACGCCGAACCCGACCGCCGCGGCGATGTGCAGTCGATCTGCAACGGCACCACCGACCTCTGCGTGGTGTCCGGGGTCGATGTGCGCGGCGGTGGCAGCAAGGGCTTCGTGTCCCCGGTGTTCGACGTCATGGCCGGTGGTTACGGCGCTCAGGTCTACCACGACGGCGTCGACACCGGCGGCCGGCTCATCATCCCCTCCGCGCGGGCACCGGACGTCGAGATGACCGAGTACCTCTACCCCCTCGTCGCCCTGTGGCGCCGCGAGCAGACCGACTCCGGCGGGCCCGGCCGGCAGCGGGGCGGGATGAGCGGCTCGGTCTGCTACGTGCAGCACCCGGACCAGAAGGGGACGATGTCGCTGATCGTCTCCGGGACCGGCAAGGTCGCGAACCAGAACGTCGGACTGGCCGGCGGTTATCCGGGCAACTCCCAGCTCGACCTGGTGGTGCGCGGCATCAGCGACCCCCAGCTCGTCCAGGCGGCCGCCATCCCCGCCGACCTGGGCGAGCTCGGCGGGGACATCGAGGTCCTGCCCTGCGAGGGTGAGTCGGATCTCGGCCCCGGCGATGCCCTCTACCTGCACTGGCAGGCGGGCGGCGGGTACGGCGACCCCCTGCTGCGGCCGGCCGGGAACGTACGCGAAGACGTACGGCAAGCCCGCGTCTCGCCGGAGGCCGCGACGGACGTCTACGGCGTCGTGCTCGGCGAGGACGGCGACGTGGACGCGGTCGCGACCGGCGAGACCCGTGCGGAGCTGCGACGCCGGCGCGCTTCCGGCGCCGGCCTGTCCGAGGCGCGCCTCACCGGGGTCGGCGCTCCGGACTTCACCGGGACCGGTGCTCCGGACCTGGCCGGGACCGGTGCTCCGGAGCTCGCCGGGGCGCGCCGTCTCGACGACAACCTCGCCGTCCTGGAGTCGCCGGAGGGTGGGACCGTCGTGTGTCTCCATTGCGGCACCCAGATCGGCCCGCTCGCCGGCGGGGCGTTCGTCGCGGCGCTGGCGCGTCGTGACGCTGCCCCGACGGAAGCGGGACCGCACATCTGGCACGACCCGTCCGAGTACGTCGACGCGGAGATCGTCTTCCGGCAGCTGTTCTGCCCCGGCTGCCTGACCGCGGTCAACTCCCGCGTCGTCCCCGTCGACCACCCCCTTCCCGCCGACGACTACCGAAGCTGGGCCTGAGACACGACGCGCTTGTCAGCGGGGGCCAGTGGGTGACCCGTGCCCGCCGAGAGGATCACAGTCCTGAGGACCGTGATCCTCTCGGCCGCGTTCCGTGGTGCCCAACGGAGGAGGGAGAACGTTCTGTCTTGACAGTGCGCATGAACGTGCCATACTCAAACAAGATAGAACGTTCGGTCTCGTAGGGGACCTTGGCGGCTTTCGCAGCACCGGGACTCTCGCGCCCGACGCCGAGCGTTCTTCCCCTCGCCCCACCGTTGAAAGGATCATCGTGGCCACCGTTGACTCACCCGCTACCAGCGGGATCGCGCAGGCTCTGCGCCGGCTGTACTTCGTGCGGTTCGGGTTCGCCATCGTCTGGGCGGCCTTGCTGGTCGTCACCGCGTCGCAGCTCGGGCCGCTCGGTATCGCCCTGATCGTCCTCTACCCCTTGTTCGACGTCGCCGCGGCGGTCGTGGACGCGCGCTCGTCCCGCACCACCGGCCCGGCCCGCGGACTGTACGTGAACATCGCGGTCAGCCTCCTCGCTGCCGCCGGCCTGGCCGTCGCCGGCACCTCCGGGGTGCCGGGGGTCCTGCGGGTGTGGGGCGTCTGGGCGATCGTCTCCGGGATCGTTCAGCTGATCGTGGGCGTCAGCCGGCGCTCGATGGGCGGCCAGTGGCCGATGATCCTCAGTGGCGGCATCTCCGTGCTGGCCGGGTCGTCGTTCTACCTGGGGGCCTCCGCGCCGAATCCGATGCTGACCAACGTGGCCGGCTACGCGGTCCTCGGCGGCATCTTCTTCCTCGTCTCGGCGCTGCGCCTCGGCCGCGCCGCCAAGGGAAAGTGACATGGACGCCACTACGTACGACGTCATCGTCATCGGTGCGGGCCCGGTCGGGGAGAACGTCGCCGACCGGGTGGTGCAGGGCGGTCTGAGCGCCGCCATCGTCGAGCGGGAGCTGGTCGGAGGTGAGTGCTCCTACTGGGCGTGCATGCCGACCAAGGCGTTACTGCGGAGCGCGGCGGCGCTCCGGGCGGCCCGGCAGGTGCCCGGCGCACGCGAGGCGGTCAAGGGTGACCTGGACGTGGCCGCCGTCCTCCACCGCCGCGACTCCTTCGCCTCACACTGGAAGGACGACGGGCAGGCCGCCTGGCTGGAGCAGGTGGGGATTCCGCTCTACCGCGGACAGGGGCGGATCACGTCCGCCCGGACCGTCGAGGTGACCGGCGACAACGCCGTCAGGACCACCCTGACCGCGCGGCACGCCGTCGTCATCGCGACCGGAAGCGGCGCGCTGGTCCCGGACCTCGCCGGTCTGCGCGAGGCGGCGCCGTGGACGAGCCGGGAGGCGGTCGCCGCGACCGCGGTTCCCCGCAGGCTCGCCATCATCGGCGGTGGCGTGGTGGCGGCCGAGATGGCGACCGCGTTCGCCGCGCTCGGCGCCTCGGTGACGATGCTGGCTCGTGACGGTGTGCTGCCCCTAGCGGAGCCGTTCGCCGGCGAACGGGTCATCGAGTCGCTGCGCGACGCGGGTGTCTCGGTCCAGCTCGGCGCGGAGGCCGGATCCGTGCAGCGCGACGACGACGGCACGGTGCACGTCACCCTCACCGACGGCGGGCAGATCGAGGCCGACGAACTCCTCGTCGCGGTCGGCCGTACCCCGAACACCCAGGACATCGGGCTGGACCACGTCGGCCTGACGCCGGGCGCCTGGCTCGCGGTCGACGACACGATGCGGGTCGTCGGGCCGGACGGCACGCCGATCGACGACGGGTGGCTCTACGCCGCCGGGGACGTGAACCGGCGCGTGCTGCTCACCCACCAGGGCAAATACCAGGCTCGGGCCGTGGGGGACGTCATCGTGGCGCGCGCGAAGGGCGAAGCGGTCGAGGACGGCCGGTGGGGCCGGCACGCGGCGACGGCCGACGAGCGCGCGGTCCCTCAGGTGGTCTTCACCGAGCCGGAGATCGCCTCGGTGGGACTGACCGCCGCGGCCGCCGAGGCCGCCGGACTGCGGATCCGGGTCATCGACTACGACCTGGGCGCCATCGCCGGCGCCGCCCTGCACGCCGACGGATACCGGGGCGACGCCCGGATGGTCGTCGACGAGGACCGGAAAGTGATCGTCGGCTTCACGCTCGCCGGCCCGGACGTCGCGGAGCTGCTGCACGCGGCGACGATCGCCGTGGTCGGCGAGGTGCCCCTGGAACGGCTGTGGCACGCGGTCCCGGCCTATCCCACGGTCAGCGAGGTCTGGCTGCGGCTGCTGGAAGCCTACGGCCGCTGACCGGCCGGGCTGGGTGCCTGTTCCGCGCTCGCCGGCTTTGAACGAACGCGGGCAGCTGAGCCCGCGCCCCTGGCCCGACGTCGCCGACCTCTGTATAGTGAGCGTTACATACACAGGAGGCGTCAGAGCGATGAGCACGTTGGATGTTGGGGACGCGCGGCTGGCCTACACCGACGTCGGGTCGGGCACCCCGGTCGTGTGGCTGCACGGCTCGGGGCCGGGGGCCACGGGCATGAGCAATTTCGGCGGTAACCTGCCGGCCTTCGAGGATTACCGGAACATCGTGGTGGACCTCCCTGGGTGGGGAAGCTCCCCGCGGCCCGCGACGGACGAGCCGCTGATCTTCCACGCGGCGGAACGGGTGAGCCGCGCGCTGACGGCTCTCGGGATCGAACGCGCCCACCTGGTGGGGAACTCCTACGGCGGCGCCGTCGCGATGCGCATGGCGATGCGCCATCCCGACCGGGTGGACCGGCTCGTCCTCATGGCCCCGGGCGGGGTTCTCCCGGTGGACGCGCCGGCGTGGCCGATCGGGCTCGACCGCCTTTTCGCCTATATGGCGGCCGAGAAGCCGTCGCGTGCCGCGATGGCCGAGTTCGTGCGGCTGATGGTGTTCGACGAGACCCTGGCGACCGAGTCCCTCATCGACGAGCGGTACGAGTCGAGCCTCCGGGCCCACCCCGAACTGCCGATTCCCCCGAACTTCGGCGACCTGACCCCGGACCTGGCCCTCATCGCCGCCCCCACGCTGCTCGTCTGGGGGCGGGAGGACCAGACCGTTCCGCTGACCTGGGCGCCCAAGATCCTTGAGGGCATACCCAACGCGGAGCTCCGCGTGCTGCCGCACTGCCGGCACTGGGTGCAGTACGAGCGCGCACCCGAGTTCAACCACATTGTTCGCGAGTTTCTGCAGGGCGGAGCAGCCGCCGCCCCATCGGAGGGATGACACCGTGGGTATCCGCAAGCTGGGTTACGTCGGACTCAACGTCACAGACGTCGACGCCTGGACCGACCTGCTCGGGCGCACCCTGGGCATCGGTGTCACCCGAGTGAAGTTCGGCACGGACGAGGTCGCTCTGGCGGAACTCGACGAGTTCAAATACCGCGTGGCCCTTTACCCGTCCACCCAGGACAGCCCGCACGAGCTGGGCTGGATCGTCGATTCGCCGCGCGAGCTCGACAGGCTCAGCCAACGGCTGACGGACGCCGGCTTCGCCGTCGAGGACGGCTCCCCGGAAGAGGTGGAGCTGCGCGGCGCCACCCGTCTGCGCTGGTTCACCGACCCGGTCGGTTACCGCGTGGAGCTGGCGGTCGGTGAGGCCAAGGCGCGCCGGGACGGTCCGCGGCACGGCACGACCGGTCTCGGCCACTTCGTCCTGGCCAGCCCGAAGCTCGACGAGCTCCGCGAGCTCTACGAGTCGGTGCTCGAGTTCAAACTGACCGATTACCGGGCCCCCGGCCTGTTCTTCTTCCGCTGCAACCCGACCCACCACAGCATCGCGCTCGCGAAGGCGGACGCGCCGTCGATCCACCACCTCGAGTTCGAACACGGCTCGATCGACGACGTCGGGCGCGCGTACGACCGGGCCAAGTCCAACGGGGTGCCGATCTCGATCAGCCTCGGCCGGCACATGAACGACAAGGCGATCTCGTTCTACGTACGCAACCCCAGCGGGTTCCATCTCGAGATCGGCTGCGGCGGAATCGACGTGGGCGAGGACTGGACGCCGCACGACTTCGGGGTCTCGGACGTCTGGGGACACCACCACGCCGACGCCAATCCGTTCGCTTCGCCGAAACCCTGACGACCACGCGTCGGGTCCGGCCCGCGCAGCCCTCTTCTGTGGTTTCTCCTCGAAGCGCGTGGGGGCGCGGCTCAGACGACGGGGATGATGCCGCCGTCGACCCGGAACTGAGCACCGGTGAGCCATTTGGCGCGTCCGGAAGCGAGGAACGCGATCATCTCCGCGACGTCCTCGGGTTCGCCGGGGCGCCCCATCGGCACCTTCAGATGGTCCACGATCTGCTGCTTGACCTCGTCGACGCCCACGCCCCGGCTGTCGGCCAGCTGCTGAAGATGGTCGACAGCGCCCTCGGTGACGACGAAGCCCGGCAGAACGCACACCACGCGTACGCCGTGCTCGCCCACCGCCGTCGCCAGCTCGCGGCTGTAAGCGTTGAGCGCCGCCTTCGACGCCGCGTACGACGACTCGGCGGACTGGGGGAGGTGGCTGGCGATGGAGGAGACGTGCACCACGACGCCGGAGCCACGCTCGACCATCCCGGGAACCAGGGCCCGGTCGAGCCGGACCGCGCTGAGCAGGTTCATCTCCAGGTCGGCGAGCCAGGAGGCGTCCGACCGCGTCAAGGTCGGCATCGGTGCGGTCGCGGCTCCGGCGTTGTCGACCAGGACGTCGATGCCTCCGACGCTGTCCACCACGCGCCTGCCGAGCTCTGCCGCTCCCTCCTCGGAGCGCAGGTCGGCCGGGATGAAGGTGGCGGGCAGGTCCGCCGGGGGCGGTGTTCGCGAGGCCGTCAGCACGGTGGCGCCGGCGGCGGCGAAGCGGCGAGCCGTCGCCTCCCCGAGCCCCCGGCTGCCGCCGGTCACCAGCACTCGCAGGCCGGGAAGCTTCTCGTGCTCGATCGTCATGGCTGTACTCCTTCGGTAAGGTGAACCAGACTCCGGTAACTGTACACGCAAACGGAGTCCGATTCACCTTATGGAGGACCGTTGTCGTCATCACGTCCACTGCGCGCCGATGCCCGCCGCAACCGAGAAGCGCTCCTGGTCGCGGCGCGTGAGGCGCTCCTCGCCGACGAGGACGCCCACGTGGAGGAGATCGCCCGGCGGGCCGGCGTGGCCGTCGGCACGCTGTACCGCCACTTCGAGACGCGTGAGGCGCTCGTCGCGGAGGTGTACCGCCAGGAGGTCGCCGAGCTCTGCGCGACCCCCGCCCGGCTGCTCACGCAGCATGCCCCGGACGAAGCGCTGCGCACCTTCCTGCTGCTGCTCGTGGAGCACGCGGCCGTGGGCAGGGGGATGGGTGAGGCGCTGGAGAGCATCATGGCGACCGATTCGCCGGTCTTCGACGACGCGCGCGACGAGATGGCCCGCGCCCTCGACGAACTTCTCGCCGCAGGCGTCGCGGCCGGCCTCGTCCGCAGCGGCATGAGCGGGCGCGTCGTGCTGCGCGCCCTCGGCGGCATCTGCGGCCTGCGCGCCAAAGGCTGGAAGGACGACGCGCTGCGCATCGTCACGATCCTGTACGACGGGCTGCGCTACGGCGCGGCGCAGCGCGGCTAGGACGTCGAGGTGGAGCGGTAGGAGCCGGGAGTCTGGCCCATGGTGCGGGCGAAGATGTCGACGAAGGCGCTGGTCGTGGCCCATCCGCAGAGGTGCGCCGTCTCGGTGACGGTGGCGCCCTCGGCGAGGCGGATCATCGCGTGGATGATGCGCGCGTTCGTACGCCATTGAGGGTAGGTAGTTCCGAATTCGGTGCGGAACAGGCGCGCGAGGGTGCGTTCGCCGGCATTGACCTGCCGGGACAGCCAGGCGATGGTCCGGGGCCGGCTGAGGTCGTCGAGGACGAGGCGGCAGGCGTGCGCGAGTCGCGGATCGTGGGCGCTGGGCAGGGTGAGGGCGCGGACGTCGGCTCGGCGCAACCGATCGCCGAGCACGGCACGAATGCGATGAATCTCCCCAGCGGTGAGCTCCGGTTCGGTGCAGGCGATGAGGAGCTCACGCAGCAGGGCCGAGACGGCGACGACGGTCGGCGCATCACCGGGGAGCGGAGGGTCCTGGACCGGGAACATCAGCGTGTGGGCGATGGTGTCGCCGTAGGCGCGGTGCTCATGCCAGGCGGCGGCGGGGACCCAGACCGCGCGATCCGCGCAAGCCACCCACGCCCCATGTTCGGTCTGTACGGCGAGGACGCCACGAGCGACGTAGATGAGCTGGTGGTCGTCATGCCGATGCCCGTGGATCACTTCCCCGGGCACGTGATGATGGCGGCTTTGCAACATATCTAGTCAGATTATCGGAAGCGCAACCCTCCCTGTGGGCGAGAACGTCAATGCATGAACCGTTTCGGGAGCCTTCGGCAGGCGATCGTCGACACGCGGCCCCTGGCTTTTCCGGCTTACCGCCGCACCTTCCTCGGGCAGGCGGCGGCCGTCATCGGAACGACGGTGACGCGGGTCGCCGTCCCCGTCCAGGTCTATTCGATCTCGGGTTCGTCCCTGGACGTCGGCCTCGTGGGTTTGGCGATGCTCGTCCCGATGGTCGTCTTCGGTCTCTACGGCGGCGCTCTCGCCGACCTGGCCGACCGGCGGCTGCTCTACCTCTGCTCGTCCGCCCTGACCTGGGCCGGAACGCTCGCTCTGCTGCCGCAGGCCGCTCTCGGCGTGCAGTCCGTGGGGCTGATCCTCGTGCTGGTCGCCGTCCAATCCGCCGGTTTCGCGGTCTCCGCGTCCGTTCGCGGCGCCATCATCCCCGCGCTCGTGCCTGTCGAGCTGATCCCGGCGGCCAACGCACTCACCTACACCGCCGGCAACGTCGGGCAGGTCCTCGGCCCGCTCATCGCCGGTGCGCTGATCATGCTTCCGAACGGCTTCGCGTACGCCTACGGCATCGATGCGCTGTTGTTCACCGCAGCGCTCTACGCCGTCTTCCGGCTGCCACCGCTGCCCCGAGCCGCGCTCGCACCCACGGGGCGCATCGGCATCCGAGCCGTCATGGACGGCCTGCGCTTCCTCGGCGGCAAGCCCGTCCTGCTCATGGCGTTCATGGTCGACATCATCGCCATGCTGTTCGCCATGCCGGAGGCGCTCTTCCCCGAAGCCGCCGCCACGCGTTTCCATGGCGGCGTCGGCCTCCTGTACGCGTCGATCGCCACAGGATCGGTGCTCGCCGGGCTCGTCAGCGGATGGATCGGCCGAGTGCGACGCCAGGGTGTCGCACTCACCATCGCCGTGGCCCTGTGGTCCGCCGCCATCGCCTTCGCCGGAATCACCCACACCCTCTGGCTCACCGTCCCGCTACTCGTCCTCGCCGGCGGAGCCGACCTCGTCAGCGCCGTCTACCGGCAGACCATCCTGCAGACCTACGTGCCCGACCATATGCGCGGGCGTATGCAAGGCGTCTACACCGTCGTCGTCGCCGGCGGCCCCGGCATGGGCGACCTCCGAGCCGGAATCATGGCCTCGGCCATGGGCCTCACCATCGCATGGTCGGGAACGGCGATCCTCGGCTTCGTGATCGTCCTCATCGCGGCCATCGCCGTCCGGCCCTTCTGGCACTACGCGACGCAGACCGATTTGCCTAAAAGCATTAGGTAAATGCATAATAATATTAGTCTGATAGCGGAGATCTTGACAGAGGCTGAGGCAATGAACACCGAGCAAGACTGGATCACCACACCTGTCACCGTGGACATCCTGCGCGGTCACCTCGACGTGGAGGCGACCGCGCACGGGCTGCTGCTGCACCGGCTGCCCGCCCGAGCTCGCCGGCAGATCCCTGACGACCAACTGGCCGTGGCCGAGGCCCAGCCCTCCGGCGTGCGGCTGGCTTTCCGCACCCGGGCCACGACCATCGAGCTGGACACGCTGCCGACCAAGCGGGTCTATCGAGGGTTCCCGGCCCCGGCGGACGGCGTGTACGACCTGCTGGTCGACGGCCGTCTCGCCGCCCAGGCCACGGTGGCGGGCGGTCACGTGCGCACGATCATCGACATGGTCACGCAGACCGCCGAGCTGACCGAGGGGCCCGCCGGCACCGCCCGGTTCACCGGCCTGCCGGCACGGGACAAGGACGTCGAGATCTGGCTGCCGCACACGGAGATCACCGAGCTGATCGCCCTGCGCACCGATGCCCCCATCGAGCCGGCGCCGGACCGGGGGCGCAAGGTGTGGCTGCACCACGGCAGCTCCATCAGCCACGGCTCGAACGCCACCCACCCGAGCGCCATCTGGCCGGCCCTGGCGGCCGCCCAGGGCGGGGTGGAGCTGGTCAACCTTGGGTTCGGCGGCAGCGCGCTGCTGGACCCGTTCACCGCCCGTGCGATCCGGGACACCCCCGCGGACCTGATCAGCCTGAAGATCGGCATCAATGTCGTCAACGGCGACGTGATGCGCCTGCGCGCCTTCACCCCTGCGGCGCACGGCTTCCTGGACACCGTCCGCGAGGGGCATCCGACCACCCCGCTGCTGGTCGTGTCACCCATCCTGTGCCCGATCCAGGAGGACACCCCCGGTCCGCTCATGCCCGACTTCGACGGCCGGACCCTGCGGTTCAAGGCCACGGGTGATCCGGCCGAACGCGCCGCCGGGCGGCTGACGCTCAACGTCATCCGGGACGTGCTCGCCCGCGTCGTCGAGCAGCGGGCGGCCGACGACCCCAACCTGCACTACCTCGACGGCCGTGCCCTGTACGGCGAGAAGGACTACGCCGCGTTCCCGCTGCCCGACGAGGTCCACCCCGACCCCGCGGCGCACCGGCTGATCGGCGAGAACTTCGGGCGGCTCGCGTTCGGCGACGGCGGCCCCTTCGCCACCAAGACCGGCTGACCACATCGGCCAGACCACAGCAAGGTGCCCAAGACCCGCATCGGCCGGACCGCAGCAAGGTGCCCAAGGCCGTGGCGATGCCGCTGCCGTCACCCTGGGCAGTTCCGGGGGCCGACGCTCTGCCCTGTGCCGACGACGGTGACCTGGGCGGGGCTCACCGGCGCCGCCACGGCGGCCGTGCACACGATCTGCTCGACGGCCAGTGCGGACAGCTCACCGGCCGGAGCGGACTGGGTCACCATCAGGTGGCCGGCCGGGTCGGCGGTCACCTCGAACGGGCCGGCTTCGGGCGGGACGTCGGTGGTGAGTCCGCGCGCCCGTTCCCTCGCGGTGGGTCCGGCCGCCAGCAGCGCGAGCATGTCCGCCGGGAACATCGGACGATCACCGGGCCGCGTCACCGCGCTGAGCCGGTCGTTCCTCACCAGATAGAGGGTGATCGTCATGGCCGGGGCGACGTGTCCGCGCGGCGGGTCGCCGGCCCGGATGACGTCGCTGGGCTGCACGCCACAGCCGGCCACGGCGACGAGCGACACGAGGCCCACGGCGAGCACCCGCCAGGCGAGCACCCGGCCGGTGAGCAGGCGGCGGGTGAGCAGGCGACGGGTGAGCAGGCGGCGGGTGAGCAGGCGACAGGCGAGCAGGCGGCGGGTGAGCTTGGCTCTCACGCGGGGCCCCCGTCCGGATCGGGTGTCCGGCGTGGCAGGCGCAGGGTGAACTCGGCGCCGCCGTCCGGGGCGTTGGCGACGGTGAGGTCACCTCGGTGCAGGCGCGCGTTCTCCCGCGCGATGGCGAGGCCGAGCCCGCTGCCCTCGGACCTGGCCCTGGTCGCGTCGGCCTTGTAGAACCGGCCGAACACGTTCGGCAGCACCGCTTCGTCCAGGCCCGGTCCGTGGTCGCGGACCTTGAGGGTGATCCAGTGCGGGTCGTCGGAAAGCCGTACCGACACCGGTGGCTCGCCGTGCCGCAGGGCGTTGCCCACCAGGTTCGCGAGGATGACGTCCACCCGGCGCGGGTCCAGCCGTGCCGTCACCGCGTCGGGAAGCTCGGTGCGCACCTGCTCCGACCAGCCCCGGGTGCGCAGGGTCGAGCGCACCAGCTCGGCCACGTCGACCTCGTTCGGCACGAGGGCCGCGACACCGGAGTCGAACCTGCTGATCTCGATGAGGTCGTTCACCAGCCCGGTGAGGTTGAGCGTCTCCTGGCTGACCAGCCTGGCGGCCCGGCCGGCGGGCTCGGGCAGCCGGGCCGCCTCCTCGTCGAGGACGTCGGCGACCGCGGCGAGCGCGGCCAGCGGGGTGCGCAGCTCGTGGGACACGTCGGCCACGAACCGGCGGGCGTCGGCCTCCATCTCGCGGAGCTGCTCGACGTGCCGTTCCAGCTCCGCGGCGGTGTGGTTGAACGTGTGCGCCACGGCGGCCAGCTCGTCGGTGCCGCGGACCGCGATCCTGGTCCGCATCTCGCCCTGGCCCAGCAGGCGGGCCGCCCGGCCGAGCTCGTGCACCGGGCGCAGCACGCCACGGGTGGCCAGCAGCGCGAGGACGATCGCGAACGCCAGGGCCGCCCCGCCGATGAGCCAGGCGGAGGCGGCGAGCTCGTCGATGCTGCGCTGTTCGGGAAGCAGGCTGCGCGCGCTGTAGACCTCGATGCCGGACACCCGTGTCGTCCGGTCCCGCTCGACGATCAGCAACGGCGTGCCGATGAGCAGGATGGGCTCGCCCTGCCAGACCACGCGTTTCCACGCGAGGTCACCGCCGGCCACGGCCCGCCGCAGCGCCGGTGGAATCGCCCCGGGATCCAGGATCCGCGCGGCCCCGCCCGGCCTGAGGCCCCCCGGTGGTGGGTCGGGCGCCCCCGGCCGCGGACGGAGCAGCGAGTGTGTCCCGTGGTAGACGGCGATCGCGGAGTTGTCCCCATCGGTCACGGTGGCGGCGATCTCGCCGAGCTCGGCCGGGCCCGGTGTCGCGGTCCGCAACGGGAAGAGCGTCTCCAGGCGGCTTGTCATCGCCCGCACCGCGGCATCCTGGGTTCGCTGCAGGATGTCGTTGCGGGCCTGAACGTAGATCCCGCCGGCCACCGCCGCCGCGGTGACCACGGACAGCAGCGCGAACGCGAACAACAACCGGGCACGCAGCCCCAGGCTCGGCCGAGGTATCACCGGCGGCTCACACCGGCGGCTCACACCGGCCCGAACCGGTATCCGAACCCACGCACGGTCTGCACGTAGACGGGCGCTGCCGAATCGTCCTCGATCTTCGCGCGCAACCGCTGCACGCACGCGTCCACGAGCCGCGAGTCGCCGAAGTACCCGTGCTCCCACACCGACTCCAGCAGTTGCTGGCGGCTGTGCACCCGGCCCGGCGTGCCGGAGAGTTCGAGCAGCAGGCGCAGCTCGGTCGGGGCGAGGCTGACCGGCACGCCGTGCCTGGCGACCACCAGGCTGGCCCGATCGATGGTCAGGTCCCCGTGCCGCTCCAGCTCCGCCTGGTCCCGGCCGAGCCGCCGGAGCACCGCGCGAATGCGCGCGTCGAGCACCCTGGGCTGCACTGGCTTGACCACGTAGTCGTCGGCGCCCGCCTCCAGCCCGGCCACCACGTCCATGTCGTCGCCGCGCGCGGTCAGCATGATGATCGGCAGCTCCCTGGCGGCCCGGATGCGGCGGCAGACCTCGAACCCGTCGATGCCCGGCAACATCAGATCGAGCACGACGACGTCGGGAAGGTCCGTACGCAGCCGGTCCAGCCCTTGCTCGCCGGACTCCACCGCGCGCACCCGGTGCCCGTGCCGGGTCAGGGCCAGCTCAAGGCCCTCCCGCACGGCCGGGTCGTCCTCGATCAACAACACTCGCGACACGCCGCCGAGTATCAACAGCACGCTCCGTAACTCGCCCGCCGGTCCACACGTCCACTGTCGACCGGCCGTGTCTCCGCCTTGTCCGCGCCGTGTCATGGTTGTGTCACGGTCGCGCCGGCGGTGGCCACCATCGAGAAACGGTGACCTGCGGCGGACAACGCACGCATATTGGACGCCAATCGTAGTTCGTCATGAACGAACCACGCACCATCCCACCTCGGCCCCGTGACCGGCTGTACGCCGCGGTCACGCTGGTGCTCGCCGTGCTCCTGCTGCCCGTGGCGTACGTCCGCCATCCTGGCCGGGCCCGCGAGACGGCCTGCCGCTGGGCGCTGGGGATGCGGTTCCCCGCCGAGGACCTCACCGGGCTGACCGCCGGGGCCATGGCGGCGTTCACCGCGGCGCGCACGGAGGCGCTCTGGCGGCACGGCCAGCTCATCGGCCTCACCTCGGGATACCGCGACCCCCTCGTCCAACTACGGATGTTCGAAGAGGAGGTACGACGGTCCGGCTCCCCGGCCTTGGCACGCATGCTCGTGCTCCCACCGGCGGAGTCCAACCACGTCAAGGGCATCGCGCTGGACGTACGCCCCCATGAAGGCGCGCGCTGGCTGGAGGAGCACGGCGCGTGCCACGACCTCTACCGCATCTACGACAACGAGTGGTGGCACTTCGAGTACCGTCCGGGCAACGGCGGCACGCCACCACGACGACGACCCCACCCTGGCGTGGGCCAGGCGAGCGAGAACGGGGACCAGAGATAGGGACGTCGTCGTGCCGCGACCGGGGGCGCGTCAGTCGGCCAGCGCGAAGCCGGCCGCCGCCTCCGCGTGCAGCCGGGCGCTCGGCAGCAGCGGGATGGCGGTGTCCTTCTCACTGATCAGGAGCTCGATCTCCGTGCAGCCGAGGATGACGCCCTCGGCCCCGTCGTCCGCGAGATCGGCGACGATCCGGGCGTACGCGTCCCTGGACGATTCCCGGATCACCCCGCGCACCAGCTCATCGAAGATCACGTGATGGACCAGCTCCCGCTGCTCCCGCCGCGGGACGACCACGTCGAAGCCGTGGGCGGCCAGCCGGTCCCGGTAGAAGGACTGCTCCATGGTGAAGCGGGTGCCCAGCAGGCCGACCTTACGCATCCCCCTGGCGCTGACCTCCGCGCCCACGGCGTCGGCGATGTGCAGCACGGGCACGCTCGCGGCCCGCGCCACGTCGTCGCTCACCCGGCTGAAGGTGTTGCTGCAGATGAGCAGGACCTCGGCGCCGAGCTCCTCCAGTTTTCCGCCCGCGCCCGTCAGCAACGTACTCACCTCGTCCCAGCGGTCGGCGAAGATGAGGTCCTCGACGGTCGTGTAGTCGACCGACCAGATGAGACTGTCGGCGGAATGGCTGCCGCCGAGGTGCTCGCGCACCCGCTGGTTGATGATCTGGTAGTAGATCACCGTCGATTCCCAGCTCAACCCGCCGATGAGGCCGATGGTGCGCATGGAACTCCGTTTCGTCAGCATGTGGGCATAGGTCGTGGTCAGGTCCCGCGCGCTGCCGGGCAGGCGGCAGGCGGTCAGGCGTCGGCCAGCGCACGGGCGCAGGCGCTGAGCCCGATCTCGCTGGAGGCCTTGACGAGCACCACGTCTCCCGGCTCGACCAGCGCGGTGGCGAGCTCGATGGCCCCCGCCACGTCCTCGACGGCATGGACCGCCACGCCCTGGCCCGCGGACTCCGCCGCCTTCGCCATCGCGAGCGGATCCCCGGCTCCGACCGCGATCAGCACGTCGAAGCGCAGGTCGGCGACGAGCCGGCCCACGTCCGCGTGCCGGGCGCGCGAAGCCTCCGCCTGCTGCCCCATCGCGCCGAGCACGGCGACGGTACGACGAGCGCCGGCCATGGCCTTGACCGCCCGCAGTCCGGCCCGCATGGACTCGGGGTTGGCGTTGTAGGCGTCGTTGACGACGGTGATGCCGTCAGGTCGTTCGACGATCTCCAGCCGGCCGCCGGAGCGCCGCCGCGCGGCGTTCAGCCCATCGGCGATCTCGGCGACGCCGAGGCCGAGCGCGGTGGCGACCGCGGCGGCGGCCAGGGCGTTGCTCACCTGGTGCTCGCCGATGAGGTCGAGCTCGACCGGGGCGCGGCCGGCGGGCGTCACCAGCTCGAACGCGGGTCGCGCCCGCCCGTCCATCCGCACGTCTTCG
Organism: Nonomuraea glycinis; assembly: GCF_035920485.1. GTDB lineage: Bacteria > Actinomycetota > Actinomycetes > Streptosporangiales > Streptosporangiaceae > Nonomuraea > Nonomuraea glycinis. The sequence continues at coordinate 396,392 of NZ_CP109166.1, read as the reverse complement.
GCGCGCACCGGCGCCTTCGCCGACCTGCCGTACAACAAGATCTGGGCCTTGGTGCGGCCGGCCATTCCCATGACGTACGGGTCGTCGGCGTTGAGCAGGGCGAACCCGTCCGCCGCGACCGCCGCGACCAGCTCGCCCTTGGCTTCGGCCACGTCGGCCTGCCCGCCGCCCATCCGCTCCACGTGCGCGGTGCCGACATTGAGCACCAGCCCGACCTGAGGCGGGGCGATCCCGGTCAGATACGTCAGGTCGCCCTTCCGGCCCGCGCCCATCTCCAGCACCAGGTAGCGGGTGCCGGCGTCGGCCCGCAGCACGGTGAGCGGCAGCCCGAGTTCGTTGTTGAACGACCTGTCGGTGGCGACCGTCGCCGCGTGCCGTTCGAGCACCTGGGCCAGCAGGTCCTTGGTCGTGGTCTTGCCCACGGAGCCGGTCAGGCCGATCACGGTCGGCCCGATCCGTTCGAGCACGTGCTTGGCCAGCAGGCCGATCGCGAGCTGGACGTCCTCGACCACGAGGGCAGGCACGCCGGTGGGCCTTGAGGCCAGCACGGCGACCGCGCCGTCCGCGACGGCGGCCGCCGCGTAGGCGTGCCCGTCGACGCGGGCGCCGGCCGTCGCGACGAACAGGCCGCCGGGCACCACCTCGCGGGAGTCGACCGCCGAGGGCGCCGTCACCAGGGCCCGCGGGTCACGCACGTCGTGCGGGCTCGCGCCGACGACCCGCGCGATCTCGCTCAGCGTCATGGGGATCACGAGCCGCTCCTGGTGAGCGCCAGGTCGATGAGGCGGCGCAGCAGGTCCGGGTACGGGACACCGCTGGCGGCCCAGGCCCTGGCGTAGACGGAACGGGAGGTGAAGCCGGGCATCGTGTTGATCTCCAGCACGTACAGGCGTCCCGTGTCCTGCTCGTACAGGAAGTCGACGCGGGACAGGCCGTAGCCGCCGATCGCCCGGAACGCGCGCAGGGCCAGCTCGCGCACGTCCTCGGCCACGCGCTCCGGGAGCACGGCGGGGATGGTGGCGATCTCGGCAGGGCTGAGGTATTTGGCCTCATAGTCCAGCCAGTCCCCGGGCACGATGAGCTCGCCGGGCACCGAGGCGTCCGGAGTGTCATAGCCGCCGAGCACGCCGCAGATGAGCTCGCGCGCGATCACCTCCTGCTCGACGATGACCACCCGGCCGTAGGTCAGCGCCAGGTCCACGGCCGCGCACAGGTCCTCCATGGAGGTGACCCGCGAGATGCCGATGGAGGAGCCCATGGCGGCCGGTTTGACGTACATCGGCCAGTCGAGCGGCTTCACCAGACTCCAGGGATCGGTGGTGGCGTGCCATTCCTGCTCGGTGAACCACACATGCGGGGTGACAGGAATGTCCTCCGCCAGGAACGCGCGCCGCATCGCGACCTTGTCCATGGCCACGGCCGAGGCCAGGACGCCGCAGCCCACGTACGGGATCCCCAGCGTCTCCAGGTGACCCTGGACGACGCCGTCCTCGCCGAACGGCCCGTGCAGCACGGGGAAGACCACGTCCGCCAGATCGGGCCGCAGCTCCACCGGCCACCTGCCCTGCCGATCGATGATGACGGGGACGGGCTCGTACCGGTCCCTCGGCAGAGCGTCGAGCACCGCCTGCGCCGACTGCAGCGACACCTCGTGCTCGGCGGACGGTCCTCCCGCCAGCACAGCCACGCGCATGCGTTCAGTCACGATCGATCAGCCTTCCTCAGTGGCGCGGAGACAGCCGGACCCGCCGCTGGGGCACAGGCGCCGGTCAACGCCCTTCACTGTCGGCCGATCGTGTCCCCGCCTCGTCAGCGCCGTGTCATGGTTGTGTCACGGTCGCGGCGGCCGGCCCGGCGAGGAGCCCTGAGTCGAGGAGGCGTCCTCGTCCCGACGTTTCCGCCGACGGTCGCGCTCAGTCTCAGGCCAGGGCGCGGACAAGTGGCGCTCATCACACCGACCGGGGAGGCTCCTCCCCTGATCGGGTGACTCATCGACGGGCGCGGCGGTGATAGGTGACGTGGCTGATGCCTGACGCTGACGGCCAGGCGGTCGGGCCGCCGCCCGACGGCTCAGGGGGCCTGGAGGCGTTGCGCGATCGCGGTTCCCAGTTGGCCGGTGGTGGCGCTGCCGCCCAGGTCAGGGGTCTTCGCCACCGACCCGTCCACGAGAACGTCCTCGATCGCGGCGACGATGGCTTCGCCGGCGGCGTGCTCCCCGAGGTGGTCGAGCATCATCGCGGCGCTCCAGATCTGGCCGATCGGGTTCGCGATACCGCGGCCCGCGATGTCGGGCGCCGAGCCGTGTACGGGCTCGAAAAGGCTGGGGAAAGTCCTTTCTGGATTGATATTGGCACTGGGCGCGATGCCGATCGTGCCGGCACAGGCCGGACCGAGGTCGGAGAGAATGTCGCCGAACAGATTGCTGGCCACGACGACGTCGAAACGGTCGGGGTGGAGGACGAAATTCGCAGTGAGAATGTCGATGTGATACTTGTCCGCACGAATTTCCGGATACTGCCCGGCCATCGTCTCCGCGCGTTCGTCCCAGTAGGGCATCGAGATCGAGATCCCGTTGCTCTTCGTCGCCCAGGTGAGATGCTTCTTCTCGCGCTGTCGTGCGAGCTCGAAGGCGTATCGGAGGACGCGGTCCACGCCTATCCGTGTCATCACGGTCTCCTGGAGCACGGTCTCCCGGTCGGTTCCCTCGAAGATCCGTCCGCCGATGCTGGAGTACTCACCTTCGGTGTTCTCCCGCACGACGTAGAAGTCGACCTCCTCCGGCGTTCGATCGCGCAACGGGCTGACCACCCCGTGCAGCAGGCGTACCGGCCGGAGATTGACGTACTGGTCGAACTCACGCCGGAACTTCAGCAGACTTCCCCACAGCGAGACGTGATCGGGGACCACCTCGGGCCAGCCGACCGCGCCGAAGAAGATCGCGTCGAACCCCACGAGGGTCTCGTGCCAATCCGGGGGAAGCATCTCGCCGTGCGCCTGGTAATACGCGGCGCTGGCGAAGTCGAACTGCTCGGTTTCGACGGTGAAGCCGTAGAGCTCCGCCGTCCGGCGCAGGACACGCAGGCCCTCCGGCACGACTTCGACGCCGATCCCGTCACCCGGGATGACGGCGATGCGATAACTGCGAGACATGGATCCGTACCTTCTTCGCTGATGGGGGTCACCGCCGGTCACCTGACCGGCCAGGATCATCACCGTACGCAGGTCGTCACCTCGGACCTAGGGTCCATCGAGGAAGGTAGGCTTTCGCACCAGGAAAGACGGGGTGGCGGAGGTCGGCTGTGCCGGAGTCTGTCGACGACCTGAGATTCTTCACGGTCGTCGCCGCGAGCGAGACGCTGACGGCGGCCGCACGCGGGCTGGGGTGTTCCCTTCCGGTGGTGAGCAAGCGTCTCGCCGCGATGGAGCAGCGCCTCGGTGTGCAACTCGTTCGTCGTGGCACCCGGAAACTGGTGCTCACGTCCGAGGGAGCCGTTCTCGCCAAGGGGATCGGCCCGATCCTCGCCGACGTCCAGCGGCTGGAGGAGGAGATCTCCGGCGGCTCGGGGGACCTGCGGGGGTCGTTGGTCGTGGAGTCGACCCTCGGGATCGGACGGGCGCATGTCGGCCCGCTGCTGGGGGAGTTCGGCGCGCATCATCCGCATCTCGACGTGCAGCTGACCACGACGCCCCTTCCGGTCAGTCCGCATCGGCGGGAGTTCGACGTGGCGATTCACGTGGGTCCGCTGCCCGACTCGACCCTGCGGATCAGGCGGCTCGCGGAGAATCGGCGCGTGGTGTGCGCGTCCCCGGCATATGTGCGTGCGCACGGCGCGCCCAGCACGGCGGACGAGCTCGCCGACCACAACTGCATCCTGCTTCGCGAGAACTACGGTGACTACGCGCTGTGGCGTTTCGGCCGGGGCTCGGATGAGTTCCGCGTCCGGGTCGACGGCACGTTGTCCAGCAACGACGGCGACATCGTGACCGGCTGGGCACTTGAGGGCCGCGGCCTGATCATGCGCTCCACCTGGCAGGTGGCCCCCTTGCTGAAGGACGGGCGGCTCGTGCGGGTGCTGGCGGACGTGCCCACCCCCGCCGCGGACGTGTACGCGCTGCACGCCGACACCGATCATGTCCCCGCACGGGTGAGGGCGGTCCTGGACTTCATGAGTGAACGACTGCCTGAGCGGCTGGGCTGAGCTCGATCTGGTGAAAGGTGACCTTTCGCCGGCGGGGGTTATCCCGTCGAGGTCCCGCCATTACATTTCTGCGAGTGCCGTCACGGCCGCGCCGGCGACCGCTGCCTCCGCTGCCTCCTGCCTCCTGTGTCTGCCTCCGCTGCCTCCTGTCTCCGCTGTCTTCGCCGAAAGTGAGTGCTCGACCGATGTCCCGCATCCTCATCACCACCGACTACCTCAAGCCGGGCGATCCGGTCGACGCGTACGTGCGCGAGCATGGGCACGAGACGGTGCACGCGCCGCTGCGCGGGCGTCGCGATCGCGACGAGCTGGTCGGACTGCTCGACGGTGTCGACGGCGCGCTCATCGCCAACGAGCCCATGACGGCCGACGTCCTCGCCGCGGCGCCGACCTTGAAGGCCGTCGTACGGTCGGGGGTGGGCTACGACTCGGTCGACGTCGCCGCCGCCTCGGAGCTGGGGATCCTGGTCAGCAACCTGCCGGGCATCAACGCGAACGCCGTCGCGGAGTTCACGATGGGGGCGATCCTGGCCTCGTCAAGGCGTCTGGTCGAGCTGGCCGTGGGCGTCGCCGAAGGCCGCTGGCCCCGTACGGACGGACACGAGCTGCGGGGATCGACACTCGGCCTGGTCGGGTTCGGCGCGGCGGCACGCGCGGTGGTGCCGCTGGCACGCGCGTTCGGGATGACCGTGCTGTGCCGCACCGCGATCGCACCGGACCCCGGCGCTCCGGTGCCTGACGTGGAGTTCGTCGACCTCGACACCCTGCTCTCCCGCTCGGACGTCGTGTCCGTCCACACCGCCCTGACGCCCGCCACCCGCCATCTGATCGACGCCCGGGCGCTGAGCCTGATGAAGCCGGCCGCGCTGCTCGTCAACACCGCACGCGGGGCGATCGTCGATGAGAACGCGCTGGCCGCGGCCGTCCGCGACGGAACCATCGCCGGTGCCGCCCTCGACGTGTGCGAGGTCGAGCCGCTCCCGCAGGACAGCGTGCTGCGCGGCGTCGAGGGCATCACGGTGTACTCGCACATGGCAGGCCAGACGGTGGAGGCGCGTGCGGCCGCCGGGCGCGAGGCCGCCGTCGAGCTGGTCAACGCCCTTTCCGGCAGGCCGGCCTTCCGCGTCAACGACCCTTCGGTGCACCGGTTCCGCGTGACCCTCCAGGAGTGATCGTGCGGGAGGCGGTGGGGGCCGTGCCTCGGCTCAGGCGGGTGGGAGGCTGGGAGGTGCGGTGCTCTCGCGGACCATGAGTTCGGTGGCCAGCTCGACGCGGCTCTGGGACAGCGGCTCGCCCTGGCTCAGCGTGAGCAGCATCGAGGTGGCCGCGGCGGCCATCTCGGTGAAGGGCTGGCGGATGGTGGTCAGCGGCGGGATGGCCCACCGGACCGTCGGCAGGTCGTCGAAGCCGACCACGCTGAGATCGTCCGGGATGCGCAGGCCGAGCTGATGGGCCGCGTGGTAGGCGCCGATGGCCTGGCCGTCGTTCGTGGCGAAGATCGCGGTCGGCCGGTCGGGCAGGCGGAGCATGCGGTGGGACTCGGCCAGCCCGCGTTCGATGAAGAAGTCCCCTCGGCCGATCAGCTCGGGGTCGACGGGCACGCCGGCCATGTCGAGGGCGGTCCGGTAACCGTCGAGCCGGGCCCGGCTGGCCAGCGCGGAGTCGGGCCCGGTGATGATGGCGATGCGGCGGTGCCCGAGCTCCAGGAGGTGGCGGGTGGCCGTGAGCCCGCCGTTCCAGTTGCCGGCGCCGACCGACGGGATGTTCCGCGCGGGGGCGCCCGCCGGATCCAGCAGGACCAGTGGGATCTCCGCGCGGGCGAGCTGTTCGTGCTGGGGCTCGGTCAGGCCGGAGAACACGGCTATCACACCGCTCGGGCGGTGCCGCAGCACGCGCTCCAGCCAGGCGTCCGCGGCGGCGCGGTCGCGGCGCAGATCCGATAACCCCACCGTGAGGTCGTGCTCATGCGCGACCTGCGCCACCCCTTTGGTGATCTCGACGGGATACTCGCCCTCCAGCGCGTGGAAGACCAGCTCCACCAGGGCCGTCGGCGTGGAGCGGCGGCGCTGGCGGCGGTAGCCGTGCCGGCGGATGAGCTCCTCCACGGCGGCGCGGGTTTCGGATGAGACCTCGGACCGGCCGTTCACGACCTTGGAGACCGTCGCGGTGGAAACGCCGGCCAGCTCGGCGAGCTGGGCAATGGTGAGACGGGACGACTCCGTGGTCATGGCGGCAGTCTAGTCACGCGAGGTGGGGCGGCCCGCAATGCCGGGGCCGCCCCGAAACGGTGTCCGAGCCGGACCCCGTGTCACGCCGTCAGCGCTGCAGCGTCAGCACGCCCGGCCGGTAGGGCAGGAGGCCGTAGTCGCCGCCGGAGCCGGGGTTGCGTCCCTGGTAGAGCAACTGCAGGTTGCAGGGGTCAACGGTCATGGTCTGATCGGCGTTGCTGCGGACCAGTTCGCCGTGGCTGATGTCGTTGGTCCAGGTGGCGCCGCTGTTGGCCTTGCCGGCGAAGGGATTGCTCTCCGTCGCGGCCTGCGGGGTCCACGAACCGTTCAGGCTGGTGGCCGTGAACGAGCGGAAGTAGCGGCCCTGCGCGCCGATCGCCTCGACGAGCATGAGGTATCGGTTCTGGCCCTGGATTTTGTAGACCTGAACTCCTTCGAACAGGTTGTTCGTCGAATCGCTCATGATCACCGTCGAGGTCGAGCCGAAACTGCCCGGGAAATTCCCGATGGGCATACTGGCCCGGTAGATCTTGCCGTTGTCCCCGGCGAAGAACAGGTACATGGTCGAGCCGTCACCGATGAGGGTCTGGTCGATGGGTCCTGTTCCGGAGCCGGAGATGCTTCCGGAGAAGAGCGCCTGCTCCGATGACCAGCCGTTCGCGTTGGTGGGGTCGCTGGAGGTCCGGTAGGAGAAGGCGGTGCCGCCCCACTGGTAGGCGAGCACCCAGAGGTTCCTCGGGGCGAAGTAGAAGAGCGTGGGTGCGACGGTGGAGGCGGACATCGTGTTCTGCCCGGCCGAAGCCATGTCGGACCAGTTGGTGAAGGGGCTGAAGTTCATCGAACCCCATCGCGTGCCCGTGTCGTGCGTCGTGGCGTAGACGAGATGCCTGCCGTTGTAGGGGGCGACGGTGAAGTCCTTGAGCGAGACCCAGCCCGACTTCGGGTTCGCCAGCGGGCCCGTGGACGTCCAGCGGTACGTCGACGGCAGATCGCACGTACCGGGATCGCCGCCGCCGCCGACCTGGACGAGTCGCCATTGCTGGTTGGCGCCGCCCCAGTCGTCGTACTGGACGATGTTGGCACCGTCGGCGGTGGAGGCGCCCTGGACCTCCAGGGCCTTGCCGCTGTGGCGCGAGATGAGCCGTACATGGCCGTCCGAGCTGTCGGCCGGCCGCCACTGCTGGTTGGTGCCGTTGAGGTCGGCCCATTGCACGATCGCGCCGCCGTTGGCGGTGGAGAAGTTGTGCACGTCCAGCACTTTGCCGGAATGGCGGGACTTGATGCGGTAATAGCCGCCGCCGGAGTCGACGAACTGCCACTGCTGCTGGTTCTGGTCGTTCCTGGTCCACTGGGTGATGCGGCCGCCGTCGGCGGTGGACAGGTTGTACACGTCCAGGGCCTTGCCGCTGTTGCGGTTGACCAGGACGTACCAGGCGTTGGTGTCGATGGTGGCCGCATGGGCGGACTGCGCCTGAAGGGCGACGAACAGGCTCGCCAGTAAGGCGGCCACCGTCGCGAGGACGGCGAGGGGTCTGGATGTCACCGTGGTCTCCGATTCGCTGTTCATGGTCAGGACACGACGCGCGTTAGCGCTAACATTCGAGCTCCGAACGGGCCTCCCCTCAGGCTCCGAACGGGTTTTCCGTCAAGCTTCGAACGGGCCTTCCCTCGGCCTTTCGCGGGGCCGAGGGAAGGTGACACCGTGGTGCGGCCGGGGCTCAGGCGCCGGGCGCGCGGGAGGTGACGCTCACGCGGTGCTCGCGTTGTAGGACCACTTCTGGTTGTTGCCGCCCCAGCAGCTGTACAGCTGCAGCCCCGTGCCGTTGCCTGTGCCGGCGCCGACGGCGTCGAGGCACAGCCCGGACTGTACGCCCACGATCGTGCCGTCGGAGTTGACGCGCCATTTCTGGTTGTCGCCACCCCAGCAGGAGTAGATCTGGACCCTGGCGCCGTTGGCCGTGCCCGCGGCGTCCAGGCACTTGTTGCCGTACACCTTCAGCTCCCCTGCCGAGGTCTGCGTCCACTGCTGGTTGCTCTGGCCGTTGCAGTCCCACAGTTGCACCGCGGTGCCGTCGGCGGTGCCGGCGCCGGGCACGTCCACGCAGCGGCCGGAGGCCGTGCTCGTGATCCGCCCGTTGCCGGGGGTGGGCGTCGGGTCCGGGTCCGGGTCGGGGTCCGGGTTCGGGTCCGCGGCGTTGAGCGCGTTGAGGACCGAGGTATAGGCGGACTTCTTGTTGCCGTTGCGGTCGAAGAGCAGGGGGCTGGTGCTCTCGCCCAGCCAGGAGTCGCTGTCGCGGACGCCCCACACGGTGATGCCCGTGCAGCGGGGGACGGCCAGGCAGTCGTTGGTCACGTTGGCGTAGGTGGTCGCCGAGCCGCCCTGGATGTCCAGCTCGGTGATCTGTACGTCGACGCCGAGGGCGGCGAAGCTCTGGATGGTGGTGCGGTAGTTGCTGGTGTAGGGGCTGTTGCCGTTGAAGTGCGACTGCAGGCCGACGCAGTCGATCGGCACGCCGCGCGACTTGAAGTCGCGGACCATGTTGTAGACGCCCTGGGTCTTGGCCCAGGACCAGTTGTCGATGTTGTAGTCGTTGTAGCAGAGCTTGGCGGCCGGGTCGGCGGCGCGTGCGGTGCGGAAGGCGACCTCGATCCAGTCGTTACCGGTGCGCTGGAGGTTGGAGTCGCGCCGGCCGCCGGAGTTGCCGTCGGCGTAGGCCTCGTTGACCACGTCCCAGGCGTAGATCTTGCCCTTGTAGTGGTTCATCACGCCGTTGATGTGGTCGATCATCGCCTGGCGCAGCGAGCCGCCCGACATCGACTGCATCCAGCCCGGCTGCTGGTTGTGCCAGGCCAGGGTGTGCCCGCGCACCCGCTTGCCGTTCTGCACGGCCCAGTTGTAGACCCGGTCGCCGGCGCTGAAGTTGAACTGCCCCCGGTTGGGCTCGGTGGCGTCGATCTTCATCTCGTTCTCGGCCGTCACCATGTTGAACTCGCGGTTGGCGATCGTCGTGTAGGCGGAGTCGCCGAGCTTGCCGGAGGCGATGGCGGTGCCGAAGTAGCGGCCGCTCTGCGCGGCGGCCGCGCCGAGCGTGCTCGCCGCGGCATCGGCCGGAATCGCGGTCGCCAGCGCCGTGATCAGGCTGAGTGCGCCGAGCGCACCGGTGATCAGCGCCCGGCGCGCCCCGAGCGGCCGTCGGGCGGTGGGTGGGGACGTGGCGTTGACACGCATGTTCGAGCCTCCGTAAGCGAATCATGGGGACAGGAGTGCGCGGGACACACCCGCAGACCGAAGTCACGCCCCGGTGGGGACGCACATCGCGTCGGGGCGGCAGTCCCCCCGTGGCACCACCGAGCCGGTAGGGGAGATCACCTCGGGCCCTTAGTGTGGGAATCCCACCGAAAATTGTCAAGGATGTAAAGAAAAGTTTCGGTGTCGTCGTATCCGGCTATGCCACGTATGCAGGCCAGGCACGGGACTTGACAGCTTGAAACTTTCGGCCAAGCTGGCCGAGCCAAGGCGCGCATGAAAGTTTCAGGGTGACGTTCCCGCTGATCGGCCGCGTTTCGACCCGATGATCCGAGGTGAGCGCGCCGGGGCGCCACCGCCGCCGACCGGCTGCACGTTAAGGAGCTCTTGACAGTACGTTTCCGCCGCTTCTGCCGGCACCAGGCCCGAAGGGGGCTCGGCCGGTCGGCGGTTCGTTAGCGCTAACAGTGGAGAGGTCAACCGATGCGGCGGCGTGAACCGCCTACGGGAAGGTGCGCGGGCAGCTGAGCCTGGGCGCGGCGCGGCCATGTCTCATAGTACGCGATGTGAACTTATTGTTCATCATACGTAACGTCAACGCCGCTGTCTGCGATCGAGTGAGGCCGCCGATAGGCGTCGGCGGGCCGGAGGGTCGTGGATCGTCCCTGGTCAACGCCGCCTTCTTGCGCTCCGTAGCCGCCTAAGCACGGGTAAGACCCACCCTGAGCGTCGGTGCGATGCCCCCTCGCGCTGTTCGGCCTCCGAGGTCAGGCGAGCGTGCCAGCCGAAGATCTCCCTGTGTTCGACATATGCAACCCTCCTTTCGCCATACGGAAGAATAATAAGAGTTTATTCACCGCCTCATCGAGAACGCCTGCAAGGGGCTTACATCCGTGGTCATAGGCCTGGCAAGAGGCGCGACGCCGTGATGGGACTTGCTCTTGACGCCGATGCTCCGTCACTTTATGTTCGTATTCCGCGCAGTGAGATCGTGAAATGAACAAAAATACGGAACCTCGTGGAGATGCGATGAGGAGCGACCCCCCGCCAGAAGCCGACGACAGCATCGAGCCCGGCGAGTAGAAGCACATCGCGTTGACCGTCCCTCGAGGTGCCGGCCTCGGCGCGACAACGCACTAGAGCGCAAGGAGTCACCGATGAAGGCAGGGCTTCTCCATTACGGCAGATTGCTGCTGTCGTCGTTCATTCTTTTCATCGTCGTCATCACGGTGCTGTTCTTCCTGCTCGAACTCGCACCCGGCGACCCGGTTCAGGCTCTCGTGGGCGACGTGCCGCTCACCGAGGAGTTCCGCGAGCGCATCATGGCGGCCTACGGCCTGGACAAACCGCTCTGGGAGCGTTACCTGATCTACCTCGGCAACGTGCTCAGGGGCGACCTCGGATATTCGTTCGCCACCAACGCCGAGCCGGTCCTGGACATCATCCTCAGTCGTGCGGGCAACACGCTCGCCATCGCGGTGCCCTCCTTCATCCTGTCCACCCTGGGCGGGATCGTGCTGGGATCGATCGCGGCCCGCACGCGGAAGCGCTGGCTCGACGGCGGCATCTCGGGCATCGCGGTCGGCCTGTTCTCCATTCCGAACTTCTGGTTCGGCATGTTGCTGATCATGGTGTTCTCGATCACGCTCGGCTGGCTACCGACGCATGGCAAGAGCCCGTACGGCCAGCCGGGCATCTACTGGGAGTACATGGTGCTACCGATCATCACGATGGCCACCACCGAGCTGGCGTACAAGGCCCGGATCGCGCGTTCGGCGGTGATCGAGTCGCTGGGGCAGGACTACATCGACACGGCGCGGTCGAAGGGACTGTCGTCGCGGCGGGTGCTGTGGCGGCACGCGCTGCCGAACGGCCTGCTGCCGCTGGTCACGGTCTCGGGCTACAGCCTGGGGTTCATCCTGGCGGGCTCCGTGCTCGTCGAGCGGGTGTTCGGCTGGCCGGGGATGGGGTTGCTCTTCGTCGACGCCATCGAACGGAAGAACAACATGGTCGTGCTCGGGATCACGATCATGCTCACCATCACGATCATCATCGTCAACATCATCACTGACGTGATCTACGGGATCGTCGACCCCCGGCTCCGCGCCCGGCTCGCGCCCAAGCAGGAGGTGACGACATGACCCGTCAGGAGACACGTACGACAGGGCCGTCCTCGCCGGCGCCGGACGCGCGCACCGCCCCGCTCGCCGTGCGGGAACGTTCCCATGGCGGGCAGGGCGCGGCCTGGCGCGCGTTCCTGCGCCGGCCCTCCACCCTGGTGTTCCTCCCGCTCGTGATCATCTTCGTGCTCGTCGCGGTGATCGGCCCGTTCTTCGTGACCGATCCGGTGGCGACCAGCTTCCCGAAGCTGCTCCCGCCCAGCGCGGAGCACCCGTTCGGCACCGACATGCTCGGCCGCGACTACCTCGCGCGCGTCGTCTACGGCGGGCAGATCTCGCTGCTGGTGGGCTTCAGCGTCGCGGTGCTGTGCATGACATTCGGGCTGATCGTCGGCGGGTTGGCGGGATACTTCGGCGGCTGGATCGACACCGCCATGGTCAAGATCGCCGAGTTCTTCCAGGTGCTCCCCGGCCTCGTGCTCGCGCTGGTCGCGGCGGCGGTGCTCGGCTCCAACATCGTCATCGTCGGCGCGCTGCTGGCGATCACGATGTGGCCCGGCGTCGGCCGCATCGTGCGGGCCGAGGCGATGCGGATCTCGAAGCTCGGCTACGTCGAGTCGCAGAAGGCGGCCGGTTTCCACAGTCTGCGCATCCTCTGGTCCGACGTGATCCCGAACGCCATGCCCCCGGTGCTCGTGGCCACGACCATGACCGTGGGGCGCGCGATCCTGATCGAGTCCGGTCTGGCGTACATCGGGGTCGGCGACCCGAGCAACCCGAGCTGGGGCGGACTGCTGAACGAGGCGCAGTCCTACATGCGGGACAGCTGGTGGCTCGCTCTCCTGCCCGGAACCTGCATCTTCCTCGTCGTGCTCGCCGTCAACATGCTCGGCGACGCGCTCAACGACGCGTTCAACCCGACGATCGGGAGGGTCAAGTGAACGCTCCTCAAGACGAGGCGCCGCTGGTTTCGGTGGAAGGGCTCCAGGTCGTACTTCCGACAGGGGAGCGCAGCGAGGTCGAGGCGGTCCGGCGCGTTGACCTGGTGATCAGGGACGGTGAACGGGTCGGTGTCGTCGGAGAGTCCGGATCGGGGAAGTCCGTCACGGGACGATCCATCGCCGGACTGCTGCCGACCTCACCGCGGGTACGGGTGAACGGATCGATCCGCATCTCGGGGCAGGAGATGGTCGGCGCGCCGCCCGCGGCGTGGGACGAGATCCGGCGCAGCCGCGTGGGCATGATCTTCCAGGACCCGCTGACGTTCCTGAACCCGACGATGCGGGTCGGCAGGCAGGTCGCCGAGTCCATCCCGCCGGGCCGGGAAGGCGATGCCTCCGCTCGGACCCGGGCGGTGCACCGGTTCCTGGAGCAGGCGGGCCTGGAGCGGCCCGAGCAGGTCGCCGCCAGGTTTCCGCACGAACTGAGCGGCGGGATGCGCCAGCGCGTGCTGATCGCGATCGCGATCGCCAAGCTGCCTGCTCTGATCATCGCCGACGAGCCGACGACGGCCCTCGACGTCACCGTCCAGCAGCGCGTGCTGAAGACCCTCGACACCACGGTCTCCGACCTGGGCACCTCCTTGATGCTGATCTCGCACGACCTCGCCGTCGTCGCGAACATGACCGACCGCATCTACGTCATGTACGGCGGACGCGTCGTCGAGGAGGGCGCCACCGAGCAGGTGCTGCACGAGCCACGGCACGCCTACACCCAAGCCCTGTTGCGCAGCGTGCGCAGCCTGACAGATGACGGCGTGGAGCTTTACTCCATATCGCCCGAGCTGCGGCGACAACTGGCCGAGGAGGCCGTCGATGCTTCTTGAGGCCAAGAACGTCTCGAAGACCTTCCGGTCGGGACGGGGAACGGAGACGGTGCACGCCGTCCGGGACGCCACACTGCGTGCCAGGCCGGGCGACTTCGTGGCGATCGTGGGGGAGAGCGGCAGCGGCAAGAGCACGCTGGCTCGCATCCTGCTCGACCTGATCCCGCCCAGCTCCGGCGGGGTCGAGCTGGACGGAGTGCCGATCTCGGCGATGACGAAGAAGGAGCGCGTCCAGTATCGGCGCCACGTGCAGGCGGTGCTGCAGGACCCCGCGGGGTCGCTGAACCCCCGCAAGCGCGTCGAGCAGACCGTCGGCGAGGTGATCCGGTTGCACCGCATCGCCACGACCCGCGTACAGGTGCGCGAGAAGGTTCGCGAGGCGCTGCACCTGGTCGGCCTGAACCCCGCCGAGGAGTTCCTCGACCGCTTCCCCCACGAACTCAGCGGTGGTCAGCGCCAGCGCGTGCTCATCGCCAGGGCCGTCGCGCTGAATCCGCAGATCATCGTGGCCGACGAAGCCGTTTCCGCGCTCGACGCGTCGGTGAAGGCCGGAGTGCTGCGGGTCATGGCCGACCTGAAGGACCGGCTCGGCGTCGGCTACGTCTTCATCACCCACGACCTCCCGGTCGTGCGGAAGGTGGCCGACTACGTCTATGTCATGCGATCGGGCGAGATCGTCGAAGAGGGCGCCAAGGAGGCCATCTTCGCCGACCCGTCGCACCCGTACACCCAGACCTTGCTGGCAGCCGCGCCGGTCCTGCACCGGGCGCGCTCCGATCGATCACTGGACAGCACGGCCCGCGAGGTCTGAGGACCGGGCAGAGAGGCAGAAGAGCGTGAGAACAAAGAGGACAAGACGCGGCAGAGTGCTCGCCGCCCTGATGGCGGGCGTGCTCGCGATCAGCGCATGCGCCGGCGAGAGCGGCGGCGCGGAGGACAAGGTGTACGTGTACGCGGTCAACGGCGACCCCATGACCACGGGGTTGAACGCTCAGTTAACCGGCGGTACGTACCCCATCCTGTTCAGCGCGCAGCTGATGGACACCCTGATCTTCCTCTCGGACGACTACAAGATGTCGCCCGGCCTGGCGAAGGAGTGGCAGGTCAGCCCGGACGGGCTGGACCTGACGTTGCACCTGCGCGAGGGCGTGAAGTGGCACGACGGCAAGCCGTTCACCGCCGAGGACGTGAAGTTCAACTTCGAGGAGATCGTGCCGCTGCAGACCTTCGGCGCACTGCTCGCCAAGCGGATCAAGTCGGTGGAGATCACCGGCGCGTCCACGGTCGTGGTGCACCTCGACAAGCCCTACGGCCCGCTGCTGGAAACGGTCTCCCAGCAGTACATGCTGCCCAAGCACGTCTACGCGGGGACCGACTACATCACCAACGAGGCGAACAAGAAGCCGATCGGCACCGGCCCGATGAAGTACGGCTCCTACACCCCGGGCCAGGAGGTCTCGCTCGTCAAGAACCCGGACTACTGGGGTGAGAAGTCCCAGGTGGACCGGGCCGTCTACACGGTCATGGCCGATCCCAACAGCCGGGCGGAGGCGCTGGTCGCCGGTGAGATCGATGGCGCCGTGCTGGACCCGTCGCAGCAGGGCCGGATCTCCACCGACGAGAACACCGAGCTGCTCACGCACGGGATGTTCCCGCAGATGGTGTCGATGATGTTCAACACGCGGAGCACCTACCTCAAGGACCCGGCCGTCCGCGCCGCCCTGTTCGCGGCGCTCGATCGTGACGCCTTCGCGAAGACCGCGATGTCCGGGATCGGGAAGACCGCGACCGGATTCGTCCCGCCCTCCTTCGATTGGGCGGTCAGCCCCGAGGTCGACTTCGACAAGGACTTCCCGCGCGATCTCGACGCGATCAACAAGACCCTCGACGCGGCCGGCTTCGAACGAGGGCCCGACGGCACGAGATTCACCCTGAACATCCTCTACATCTTCACGCTGACCGAGGTCGGCGCGACCGTCCAGATGGCGCAGTCGATGCTCAAGGAGCTCGGCATCGCCACCAAGCTCACCAGCGCGGGCGGCGCGGTGTACAGCGAGAAGCTGTACAAGAAGAGCGAATTCGATCTCGCCTTCGTCCGGATGACCACCGGGCCCGACCCGAGCCTCGGCATCGCCAACTGGTACCAGTGCAACAAGAAGCGGAACCCGGGCTCCAACCCCACCCACATCTGCGATCCGGAGATCGACGCCGCCGCTGCCGCCGCCCTCGACACCAACGACAAGTCGAAGCGGGCCGAGGCGCTCAAGAAGATGCAGGCCCGGGCGGCGGAGCTGATGTACTACGCGCCGCTCGCCTGGTTCAACGGCGCCTTCCCGACGATCAGCACCACGCGCTGGCAGGGACAGGACGCGCCGCGGGTGATGGCGGAGCGCCTGCCCTGGTCGAAGATGACGCCGGCTCGGTAAGACGGACAGGAGCTCGTGCAGATGCTGAAGACGAAGAGGACCAGACGCGGCGGAGCGCTCGCGGCGGCCCTGATGGCGGGCGTGCTCACGATGAGCGCGTGCGCCGGACAGAGCGGCGCGGACGGCAGCGTGTACGTGCAGGCGGTCGGCGGCGACCCCATGACCCTGGGGCTGAACGCGCAGTTCGTCAGCGCCCCGATCTCGCTGCTGTTCAGCTCGCAGATCATGGATCCCCTGATCCGGATCTCCGACGACTACCAAATCTCGCCCGGCCTGGCGAAGGAGTGGCAGGTCAGCCCGGACGGGCTGGACCTGACGTTGAATCTTCGCGAGGGCGTGAAGTGGCACGACGGCAAGCCGTTCACCGCTGAGGACGTGAAGTTCAACTTCGAGGAGATCGTGCCGCTGCAGACCTTCGGCGCGCTGCTCGCCAAGCGGATCAAGTCGGTCGAGATCACCGGCGCGTCCACCGTCGTGGTGCACCTCGACAAGCCCTACGGCCCGCTGCTGGAAACGGTCGCGCAGCAGTTCATGCTGCCCAAGCACGTCTATGCGGGGACCGACTACGTCACGAACGAGGCGAACAAGAAGCCGATCGGCACCGGCCCGATGAAGTTCGGCTCCTACACCCCGGGTCAGGAGGTCGTGCTCCTGAAGAACCCGGACTTCTGGGAGGGCGAGGTGCGGGTCGACCGCGCCGTCTTCACCGTCATGGCCGATCCCAACAGCCGGGCGGAGGCCCTGTTCGCCGGCGAGATCGACGAGGCCGTGCTGGATCCGTCGCAGCAGGGCCGGGTCACCACCGACGAGAACGCCCAGCTGCTCACGCACGGGATGTTCCCCCAGGTGGTCATCATGATGCAGAACACGCGGAGCGAGCACCTCAAGGACCCGGCCGTGCGGGCCGCGGTGTTCGCGGCACTCGACCGCGACGCCATCGCCAAGACGGCGCTGTCGGGGCTGGGCACTGCCACCGAGGGGTTCTTCCCGAAGTCGCTGGACTGGGCGATCAACCCGGACATCGACTTCAGCCGGGACTTCCCGCGCGATCTCGACGCGATCAACAAGACCCTCGACGCGGCCGGCTTCGAACGAGGGTCCGACGGCACGAGGTTCACCTTGAAGGTGCGCTACATCACCCCGCTGAGCGAGGTCGCCAAGACGGCCGAGATGGCGAAGTCCATGCTGGCGGAGGTCGGCATCGGCACCGAACTCGTCGGCACCTCGGGCGCGGTCTACAACGAGAAGATGTACACCGAGGGCGACTTCGACCTCTCCTTCTTGCGGACGAACCTCGGGGCCGATCCGAGCATCGGCATCACGCGCTGGTACGAGTGCAACGAGAAGAAGACGGCCGCGGCGAACCCGTCCGGCGTCTGCGATCCGGAGATCGACGCCGCCGCTGCCGCCGCGCTCAACACCAACGACAAGGCCAAGCGGGCCGAGGCGTTCAAGAAGATGCAGGCCAAGGCGGCGAAGCTGATGTTCCACGCGCCGCTCGCGTGGTTCAACGGCTCCTTCTCGACGATCAGCACCGCGCGCTGGCAGGGGCATGACAAGCCGCAATCGCCGCCGGAGCGTAAGGCCTGGCTGACGATGTCGCCGAAGCAGTGACGCGCACGGCGTCATCCGGTCCGCAGTTCCAGCCATCCGAGTGAAACGGAGCACCATGGTCTCGCCGCTTTTCGATACGCACGCGCATCTGATCTCTGACGATTGGGATACGTACCGGCCCAAGGCCCTGAGGCCCGATCTGCCGACACCGAAGCGCACCGACTTCACCGTGACGGCCGAAGCGCTGATCGCGATGATGGACGAACACGGCGTCGACGAAGCGTGCCTCGTGCAACGCGGTCATCTCTACGGTCATGACAACAGTTACATTCTCGAATCGGCTCGGAAGTTTCCTGGCCGACTGCATCCGGTGGTGATACTCGACCCCCAGGACCCGGCCACTCCCGAGCGTTATCGGGAAATGGTCAAGAACGACCACGTCCGCGGATTCCGCATGGCGCATACCCGGCCGTGGATCCTGGACACCGCATGGCTGAGCTCGCCGCAGGCGATGGAGGTGTGGCGGACGTGCGCTGAGCTCGGGACGCCGATGACCCTGATCCTGTTCATGAAGCAGCTCCCGTACCTGCTGCCGCTCATCAAGATCATCGCGCGTCAGTTCCCCGACCTGCCGATCCTGCTCGACCATGGCGGCATGCCGTTCGGGATGACGCAGTACGAGGTCCGGCTCGCCCAGGAAGCGGGCGAGGAGGTGCATCTGCCCGGCCCGCCGCATTTCGGGATCGACCAGACGATCGGCATCTTCGACGACGTGCCGAACGTCCATTTCAAGATCACTGAGATCAACATGGAGCGGCTGGTCGCGGAGGACGTGCGGCCGGCGCACATCGTCCGGCGGATGGTCGACAGCTTCGGCCCCGACCGCCTCGTGTGGGGCTCCGACGTGGGCCAGAGCATGCTCTGGAACTACACCGAGAAAGCGGCCATGGCCCGTGCGGCGGCCGATTTCCTGACGGCGGAAGAAGCGCGCAAGTTCCTCCATGACAACGCCGCCCGCGTCTATTCGAAGAACGCCTGAGAAGAGGGAAGATGATTCGGAGATTCAGCCCGCCGCGCGCGGCCAAGGACGTGGATCACGCGGTCGTCTATCGCCGTGACGGGGAGTTCTGCGCATGGCCTTATACGATGGGCTTCTGGGAGACGGCGTCGGGCGAGTTCGTCGCCAATTTCATGTCACTGGACGCCGACTACAGCGACCCCGCCAAGATCAGTCATGATCAGCTCGGCGAGCGTGGCGGTCGCGGGAGCCGGTTGGTGACGATGCGGTCGGCCGATCGCGGACGCACGTGGGGGGATCCCGCGTTCGATGTCTATGCGCGTCCGACCCCGGCGGCGGAAGGCAGCCCTCGGGATCTTTCCCAGTGGGGGCCCTTCGACTTCCTGGATCGCGACGTCCTGGTGGGCAACAGCAGCATCGATTTCGGCAAGCCGGAGAGCCGTTCCTTCGTTCGCGTCTCGACGGACGCGGGGCACAGTTGGACGCCGCCCGTCGAGCTGCCGCTGGACGGCCTGCACTCGCTGTCGGCGATCAACTCGGCGCTGGTGAGACCCGACGGCCGCTGTCTGCTGTTCCTGACCCTGATCAGCGAGGACGGGTGGAACCGCCGGCCGGTGGTGTACGCCGGCACCGACGACGGCACGGAGTTCCATTTCCTGTCCTTCATCACGCCCAAGCAGGATCCCTTCGCCTCGGCGGAAGGGGACTGGAAGAGCACCTATCGCTTCGGCGGTCACCGCTGGTTCTATCCCCGCGCGGTGATGCTGCCGAGCGGCCGCATCCTGTGCACGCTGCGCTCCCAGCGCGACCCCACCGGCGTCATGTGGACGGAGCTGTTCGCCAGCGACGACGGCGGTCTGACGTGGCAGTTCCTGTCGCGGGTCAACGACTACGGAGCGCCGGGCAGCCTGGTCGCCATGGCGGACGGACGGCTGGTCGTCGTCTACGGATACCGCCTCAAGCCCTACGGCATCCGCGCCGTGGTGAGCGAGGACGAGGGCAGGAGCTGGGGTCCTGAGATCATCGTCCGCGATGACGGCGGCAGCTGGGACCTGGGCTATCCGAACGCCTTCGAGGTCGAGCCCGGCCGGATCGGCGCGATCTATTACTTCAACAGCCGCGACGATGCCGTACAGGCCAATGGCGGTGTCCGTCATATCGCCCGCAGCAGCTTTGTCGCTGAGTGAGTGAGAGGGAGGAGGAACGAGCAGGGATGAGCACGCAGGAGCAGCGGGCGATCGATGAGCTCGCGCGCGATGTCGCGCGGGTCGAGTCGCTGCGCGCCGTCAAGAACGTGCAGCGCGGCTACGCGCAGCACAGTCAGTTCGGGCAGTGGCATGCGATGGCCGCGCTCTTCGCCGATGACGGCACCCTGCGGTGGGGCGAGGAGACCGTGACCGGCCGCGAGGCGATCAGGGCATGGCTGGAAGCCCGTGCGGGAGACATGAACGGCCGCGCACCGGGCTCTCTCCACACCGAGATCATCGACGAGCCGCTGGCGAACCTCTCGGTCGACGCGCGCACGGCCCAGGCCCGGTGGATGGCCATGCGCTTCCTCGGCGACGGCAGCGGAACGGCGCGCATCGAAGGGGGGATCTACGAGAACGACTATGTCGTGCAGGACGGGCGCTGGCTCATCGCGAGCATGCGTTACCACCCGCAGTTCGAAGGCGGCTATCACGACGGCTGGGCCAACGTCGGCGGCCAGGACCTGCCGATCGTGCCGAAGCACTTCACCAGCGATGAGACGGGGGTGCCGATCCCGGCGCCGGTCGGCGCCGCCCCGCGCAGCGGCGCGACCCTCGAAGAACTGGCCGGCAGGATCCGCAGGCTGAACGACGAGGACGCGATTCGCAACCTCCAGAACGCCTATGGATACTACGTCGATCGCCGGATGTGGAGCGATGTCGTCGATCTCTTCGCCGAGGACGGGACCGTCACGGTCGCCGGTGTGGGCGATCACCCGGGACGCGCGGGCGTTCGCCGGGCCATGGAACGGATGGGGCCGGAGGGCCTCGCCCACGGCCTGCTCAACGAGCGGCTGATCTTCGATCTCGTCGTCGAGGTGCTGCCCGGGGGCCGGGAGGCGTTGAGCCGGGGGATCGAGCTGGGGCTTCTGGGCGATGCGACGAAGCGCGTGGGCTTCTGGGAGTTCTCCGTGTTCCGCAACCGCTTCGTCAAGGAGGGTGGCCTGTGGAAACTCCAGGAGGTGTCACTGACGCCGCTGCTTCGCGCCGACTACGCCGAAGGGTGGGGCAACGGCGGTCTCGCGCCGCTGCCGGAACAGCCGGCTGCCCCCATCCCAGCGTTTCTCGACGCCGCGCCCGGTGCGCCGTCCGGCGAGACGTCCCCGAGCCGGCCCGGCGAAGCCCCGCTCGATCCGGCCGACCTCGCGCGCCGGCTCGCGCGCTCCCAGGCGTACGACGGGGTCGAGAACGTCTCGTCCGCCTACGGCTACTACCTCGACGATTTCCAATGGTCCGACATGGCGGCGATCTTCGCGGTCGACGGCCACAAGCAGTCGCCGTTCGCGGGCTACTTCGTCGGTCGCGACCGGATCATCGGCGCGGCCGGCGCGAGCTGGGGTCCGTCTCCCGCACGCCGTGCCGCGATCTCGTTCCACTGGCGCACCCAGCCCGTGATCCACGTGTCGCAGGACGGCCGGTCGGCGAACCTGCGCACCCGGCTGTTCCAGCCCCGGACGTCGAAGGAACCGGACAGCTCGTCGACCGCCTTCTACATGGGCGGCCTGCACTCCGGGATGTATCCGAACGATCAGGCCGTGCTGGAGGACGGCATCTGGCGGCTGTGGAGCCTGACCATCGACGAACACTACTTCGCCTCGCCCGACTGGAAGGGCGGCTGGGCGTCCGCGGTGGCCCGACCGGAAGGCGCGCCACCGCCACCGCCGAGCCGCCTGCTGAGCACGTACCCGCCGGACATCCCGCTCACTGACCTGGGCCGGCGTCAGGAGGGGTTCCGCGGGGGGACGGGCACGTTCGTCGAGTGGCCCGCCATTCTGCCGATGTGGTTCCACTACCGCAATCCGGTGAGCGGTCGCACGCCGGAGCGTTTCTGGCCCGACTGCGTGCCGTGCGAGAAGATGCCCGAGACCCGCATGACCGCGCACGGCTACCAGAAGCCGCCGAACGGCCCTGAGATCGACGGGGTGGAACTCACCTCCTGACCGAGCCGCGCCGGTGGACGGGGTGGGCCGCTGCCTGGACCACGCGACCCCGGCAGCGGCCCGTACGGCTCAGCCCGGGTAGGGCCGGTTGAACCGGGGCGGGGTGAACGAGACATACCGAGGGACGGGGCCGGCCCCCAGCGCCGTCGTCCGGGCGTTCATCGCCGGGGCGGACGTCGCGGGCCAGTGACCGCTCCGCAGCCGGTCGAGCATCGTCGCCAGCGCCGCCTGCTGCTCCGCCGGTGAGAAGTCGCAGTGGCCGACGGTCTCGGTGTACGTCTGGCGTAGCAGGGGGTTCGCTCCCGCCCGGCGCACCTTCTCCCCGTACGACTGCTGCTGGGCGACGGTGGAGATCTGGTCACCGGTGCCGGACAAGGTCAGCACGGGGATCCGCAGGTCGCCGTCCAGGACGATGCCGCGAGAGAACCGCTTGACGGCGTCCGGGTCCGCCGCGATGCGCGGCGCGGCGGCCAGGTCCTTCAAGTCGGCCGCGAGTGCCAGGCCCGCCGCCTTGTACAGCTCCCCGACGGCACGCCGGAGGGCGGGATCGGCCAGGCGCAGCTGCTTCGCGTAGTCCACGCCGGTGTTCCAGGACGGGTTTCCGCCGACCACCGCCATGATCTGGCGCCGGCTGCCCATGGCCTGCCCGACGTAGGGCAGGGGCCCACCGGCGAGCGCGAGGTAGGCGCCCTGCTCCAGCGCGTCGGCGTCCCCGCTGTCCGGAGGCGGCGGCGTGGACCCGTCGGAGTTCCGGCCCCAGGCCGGCAGCTGGCCGATCGCGGCGGCCAGGGCGATCCGGGCCCGGCCCTCGGGAGTTCGCTGCGCCGCGGCGAGAGCGTCGATCCACGCCTTCCGGGCCGACTCGACGTCTTCAGGGATGTCGATGACCGGAAGCCCCGGTGCGATCAGGCGCTCGAGCACGAAGAGCGTGTCGAGCTTCTGATTCCACTGGGAGACGGACCCGCCCAGTCCGCCGCACATCGGGACGGCCGCGTCGAAGGCGTGCGGATGGACCTGGGCGACGCCGGCGGCGACGAAACCCCCCATCGAGGTCCCGGAGGCGATCGCCTTGCGGGCCCGGCCGTAGGCCTGCTCGAAGCGGGCCAGCGCTTCGGCCTGGTTGTCGATGGCGGACCGGATGTCCCAGCCGGTGATCGCCCGGCTCGTTCCGCCGCGGGCCACGCCGTCGGCCAGCAACCGTGCGGTCAGGGGCTCGTCCCGGCCCGGACCGGCGAAGTCGAGGGCGACCACCACGGTGCCGTTCCAGCGGGCCGGGACGACGAACTCGTAAGGCGTGCCGTCCTGGAGGGTGCCGCTGACACAGCTGGGGCGGGTGGGAGAGTCCGGCAGGCACGGCGTGCCACCGGGGGGCCTGGCGGGGACGGCGGCGGCGGTCCCGCTCCCGACGGCGGTCGCCGCCGCGACGGCCATCACGATGGCCAGGCACGCGGTCACTCCGTGGCGGGTCACAGCGGCAGTCCCTTCGACTCGATGGGGAGGAGGCGTAGCGGTGCCGATCTGGGCCCGAACTCCAGCCAGTTGAACATCCGCACCTCGCCGTCGGGTTCGACCCGGGTGGTGCCGGCGAGCAGTTCGCCCAGCGCGACCGCCATCTCCAGCCGGGCCATCGCCGCGCCGGGGCAGCGGTGCGCGCCCCGGCCGAACGCGAGGTGCCGGTTGGGCCGCCGCTCCAGGTCGAGCCGGTCGGCGTCGTCGAACACCGCCTCGTCCCGGTTCGCCGAGGGGAAGATCATCGTGATCGCCTCGCCGGCCCGCACCGTGCGGCCGCCGAGCTCGACGTCCCGGGTGGCGGTACGGGCGAACACCCGGTAGGGGGCGTACAGCCGCAAAAGCTCCTCGATCGCCGCCGGCAGCAGCCCGGGGTCGGCGCGCAGCCGGTCCTGGAGGTCAGGGTCGCGGGACAGATGGACGGCGGCGCTGCCCAGCACGGCGTGCGGCGCCCCGATGCCGGCCACGATCGTCTGCCGCACGGTGGCCACGACCAGGTCGTGCGGGATCGGCCGCGCCGGGTCGCCGGACGCCCGTAGCAGGTTGGTCACCAAGTCCTCGTCCGGGTCGCGGGGGTCGGCCCGGCGGTCCTCGACGATGGCCCGGGCGATGGCGTACAGCTCGTCACTGGCCGTCATGACCCGGGCCCGGTCCATCTCCTGGATGGCGAAGCTGTACTCGACGCCGATCCGGCGGATCTCCAGCACCTGGTCGACCGGCAGGCCGAGAAAGAGCGCGAAGCACTGCGCCGCGTACGGCAGCGCGAACTCCTGGGCGTAGTCGCCGCCGCCGCGGGCCAGCAGCGGAACCAGCAGCTCGCGCGCCACCTGCGCGAAGGCCGGTTCGAGACGGCGTATCACGCTGCGGCGCAGCACCCGGTCCAGCGGAGCGCGGTAGATCTCGTGCTCGGGTGGGTCGTAGTGCAGCGGCGGCCGGCGCTGGGCGCGCGGCACGTGCGGGACGACGTTCTGCACCGCGGTGCTGAACGTCTCGCTGTCCCGGGCCACCCGCAGCACATCCGAGTAGCGGGTGGCGGCCCAGAAGCCGCCGAAGGCGTCGCTCCACGGCACCGGGCAGCGTCGCCGCAGCTCGGCGTAGACCCCGTGCGAGCTGTCGAAGGTCTCCGGTGCGGTGGGGTCCCAGTCGGAGGCGGTGATGGTCATGGTGACATCCCTTCGTTCCCGTCCTGAGCTCGTCCGCCGCTCACAGCAGGTGCCTGCGCGCGATCCGGGCGAGCGTCTCGATGGCGTACACGATGACGGCGATCGCGATGACGATCGCGGCGGTGGTGTCGTACCGCAGGGTGGCGATCGACTCCTGCATGAGGTAGCCGACGCCGCCCGCGCCGGCGATGCCGAGCACGATCGACTCGCGCAGCGCCATGTCGGCCACGAACAGGCCGTTGCCGGTGAACGACGGCACGAACTGTGGCCAGGTCCCGGCGGCGAACGCCTGCGACCGGCGGGCGCCGACCGAGGTCAGGGCCTCGATCGGCAGCGGGTCGAGCTGTTCCAGGGAGTCGGCGAAGAACTTGGCGGCCAGCGCGGTGGAGGAGATCCACAGCGCCAGGAAGCCGGCGAACGGGCCGAGCCCCAGTGCGGCCACGAACAGCAGCGCGTACACCAGGTCGGGGATGCCCCGGACCACCACCAGCAGCACCCGGACCACCGCGGACAGTGGCTGCCAAGGGGTGGTGTTGACGGCGGTGAGCAGGGCCAGCACCAGCCCGCAGGCGGCGCCCACCGCGGCGGCGCCCAGCGCCATGAGCAGGCTCTCCAGCACCGCCATGAGCAGGTCAGCGGAGAACGCGGGCGGCCACATGCCGGTGAGGACGCCGCGCAGGTTCGGCCAGGCGCCGGACAGCCGGCCCGGGTCGAGGTCCAGGGACGACAGCGACACGAGGAAGACCACCCCGGTGGCGACGGCGCCGGCCGCCCGCAGCACCCGGCCGCGGTCCCAGCCGACGTCGTGCGGGGCACGCCCGGCCGGCAGCGCGGCCGCACCGGTCGTGTCCCCGGCGGACCGGCCGGCTCTGGTGCGGCGGCGGACCGCCACCGACAGCAGCTCCAGCAGCAGCACCAGGACGACGATCACGCAGATGATGCCCGCCGCCCGGTGGTAGTTGAGGCTGCCCAGCGCGGTCTGCAGCGCCACGCCGATGCCGCCGGCCCCGACGACGCCGAGCACGGCCGACGCCCGGATGTTGATGTCGAGGCGGTACAGCACGATGGCGGTCAGCGCGGGGAACACGCGGGGCAGGACGGTGGAGACGGCCACCTGCACCTCGCCGGCCCCGCACGCGCGAGCCGCCTCGGCGGGGACGGGGTCGGCCTCCTCCACGGCGTCGGCCAGCAGCTTGGCGATCATGCCCACCGAGTGCACGGCGACGGCGAGCGCGCCGGCCAGCGGGCCAAGGCCGAAGATCCGCACGAACAGGATCGCGAAGGCCAGCGTCGGCACGGCGCGGGTCAGCACGACGACCACCCGGGCGGCCGGGCGCAGCCAGCGGGGCCCGCGATGGGTGCGCGCGGCGGTGAAGGCCAGCGGCACCGAGGCCAGCACCGCCAGGCCGGTGCCCGCCACCGCGATGAGCAGCGTCTCGGCGACCATCCAGGCGAGGTCGCCGGTGCCGGACAGGTCCGGCGGCCACATCCGGCGCAGCAGCCGCGCGGTGTCGTCCAGCCCGGCGGCCAGAGAGGCCGGGGACAGACCGATCCACCAGAACGTCAGCCAGGTGACGGCCACGGCCGCGACGAGCAGCCCCGCCGCGACGAGGGCGCGGGCGCTCCATGGCGGCCGCAGCGGGCCCGGGTCCGCCGCGGTCGTGGCGCGCGTGGCGGAGGTGGTGCTAGGCATCGCGGCCCCCCGCCGTGTCGTACGCCGTGTCGTAGATCTCCCGCAGCCGCTCGGCGGTGAGGTCCGCGGCCGGCTCGTCCAGCGCCAGCCGCCCGCCGCGCAGCGCCACGACCCGGTCGGCGGTGGCGAGCGCGAACTCGATCTGATGCAGGCTGCACACGACGGAGATGCCGTCCTCGGCGCTGATCCGTTTGAGGATGTCGAGCACGAGTACGCTCGCCGCCGGGTCCAGCGAGGCGACCGGCTCGTCGGCGAGGATCAGCTCAGGGCTCTGCAGCAGGGTCCGGGCCACCGCGACCCGCTGCTGCTGCCCACCGGAGAGCGTGTCGCAGCGCTGGAACCGCCGGTCCGCCAGCCCGACCCGGTCCAGGTGCGCCACGGCGCGGACCCGCAGCGCGCGCGGGTAGCTCATCACCCCGTACCTGGGCAGGCGCAGGGTGGCCAGCGACCCCATCAGCACGTTCTCCAGCGCGGACAGCCGCCCGACGAGGCCGAACTGCTGAAAGACGAACCCGACCCTGGCGCGCAGGGCGCGCAGCCGGCTCCGGGAGCAGGTGGCCGGATTCTCGCCCAGGGTGCGCACGGTGCCGCTGTCCGGCACATGCATGCCGTTGACCAGCCGCAGCAGCGTCGACTTGCCCGCCCCGGACGGGCCGACCAAGGCGAGGAACTGTCCCTGCGGGACGTCCAGTGACACATCGTCGAGTACGGGGGTGCCGTGGAAGCCCTTGCCGACCTCCGACAGCCGCAGCACGGGGTCGCCGATCACGGCGGGTCTCTCAGCCACCGGACGTGCAGACCTCGGCCTTGGTGATCTCGCAGATGCGCGCGATCGGCTGATAGGTGGCGTCGTCGGCCTTGACGAACGTCCAGGCGGTGGAGGTACCGAGGGTGCAGGCCGTGGCGTCGGCGTGCCGGCCCCAGTTCTTCGGCCCCTTGATCTCACTGCCCTTGCACAGCCCGGCGGAAGCGGCGCCGGTGGCGGTCAGGCCGGTCACCGTCTTGGCGATACGGTCGCGGACGTCCTGCGGCAGCCACGTGCCGACCACGATCGGCGGCCCGGGGATGAGCGGCGAGGTCCACACCTTGGTGACCTGCCCCGGCTTGAGCAGGCCGCGGGCGGGCAGCAACTGGTCGATGAACACGTCGCCGACGAAGGCGATGTCGCAGTCGCTGGCCAGCAGCGAGGCGACCGCCGTGTCGTGCCCGTGGGTGAACACCGTCTTGACGTCCTTGTCCGCATCGACGCCGGCTTCCCGCAGCGAGGCGAGGGGCTGGAGATAGCCGGTGGTGGAGCCGGGGTCGGTGAAGCAGACGTCCTTGCCGGCGACGTCCTTGAGCGAGGCGATGCTCTTGTCGTCGCCGCGGGTCACCCCGTAGGCGTACGCGCCGGGGTCGCCGGCCGGGGCGGCCAGCGGGACGGCGACGGGCTCGACGTCGGCGCGGCTCCGGGCCAGGTAGTAGCTGAAGGCCCCGTAGACGGCGATGTCCACGCGCTTGGCCACCTGGGCCTCGACGACGGCGGCGTTGCTGGTGACGGCCTGGAACCGCACCGGGACGCCGAGATCCTCGCGCAACGCGGCGATGATCGGGGCGAATGACGCCTCAAGGTTGTCGCTCTGCTCCGATGGGATGGCGGCGAAAACCAGCTCGCCGGACCGGTCACCGCCGGCGGCCGCGCCGCGGGTGCTTCCGGGGCCGGCACCGCAGGCGGGCAGCAGTGCGATCACGGCACCCATCGCGACGACGCCCAGAGCTGACTTTCGGAACATCGAGGCTCCTCACATGCAGGTGGTCGGGCCAAAGTAGGCAGGCCCGCGTGCATTGTCAACACTTATGTTACGACCGTACGATTACTGTCTAACATTATGGGCGGCTCAATTTGAACGACCGTCCATTGAAGTGTTGTGCATCTCGTGTCGCAGCAGCTTCCCATCCCTGGAGGCGGACATCAATCCCCATTCAGTGATCAATCGGGCGACCCGTGCCGTGACGGTGCTCTCGGCCACGGCTCTCGCCCTCGCCCTCGCCCTCGCGCCGGCGGCGTCCGGCCAGGCCCGTCCCATCAGCGTCACGGGCGTCCACCCGAGCGGCGCCACCTACGCGATCGAGGTCCCGCGCGACTGGAACGGCACCCTGCTGACGTTCAGCCCGGGCTACGGCCAGGGCGCCGGCCCGCAGCACCTGCCGGCCGACCTCGGCGGTGAGCCCGCCGCGCGGAACTGGCTGCTGGCCCACGGGTACGCCCTGGCCGGCACCCGGCCCTACGGGGACGGCTGGGCCGTGGCGGAGACCCTGCGGGGCTCCGCCGACACGCTCGCCGAGTTCGCCGACGTCGCCGGGACGCCGGCGACCACCCTGGCCTGGGGCGGCTCGATGGGCGGCGCCGTCGCGGCCGGCCTGGCCGAACGCCGGCCCGACCTGATCGACGGCGCGCTCCCGTACTGCGCCTCGGTCGCCGGGCCGGTGGCGATGCTCAACCAGTCGCTCGACGCGGCCTTCGTGTTCAAGACGCTGCTCGCCCCCGGCGACGACGCGGTCAAGCTCGTCCGACTGGCCTCGGCTGAGGAGGAGACGCGGAGCACCACGGCCGCCCGCGCCGCCCTGGACGCCGCTCAGCGAACTCCGGCCGGGCGGGCCCGCATCGCCCTGGCCGCATCCTTCGCCCAGGTCTCCACCTGGTCGGTGACCGGCACCCCCGAACCCGCGGCGCGTGACTGGGCCGCGCAGGAGGCCCAAGAGTACGCGGCGTTCATGGCGACCGTCTTCTCTCCCCGTTATCCGCTGGAACAGCGGGCAGGCGGGAACTTCTCCTGGAACACGGGCGTGGACTACCGCAGGGGACTGCGGGAGTCCGGGCGGATGGAGCAGGTGCGCGCCCTCTACGCCGGCGCGGGACTGAATCTCGACGCCGACCTTTCGGCCCTGGCGGCGGTGCCGCGCGTCTCCGCCGACCCCGGCGCCGTCACGTACATGGAGGACTACTTCACCCCGCGCGGCGCGGTCGGCGTCCCCGTCCTGACGATGCACGAGCGCGGCGACAATTACCCCACCGTCACCCAGGCCCGCACCTACTCCGATGTGGTGCGGCGCGCCGGGAAGGGCGCGATGCTGCGCCAGGTGTTCGTCGACCGGCCCGGCCACTGCCGCTACACCGGAGCCGAGTTCGTCGCCGCGGTGCAGACGCTGAGGACCCGGGTCACCACCGGCCGCTGGACGGATGCCGGCGCCCATCAGCTCGGCGAGCTCGCCGCACGCCTGGCCGCCGAGGACCCGGCCCTGGGCGCCGCGGAGTTCATCCACTACTCTCCCGGCCGTTTTCTGCGCCCCCACGTGCCGCGGTGACGAGCGAGGAGACCTCCCACGCGTTCGTCGTCCCGGGACCGGCCGTCGCCAAGATCGCCAAGATCGCCGGGAAGAGCCCGGACGCCGAACCGGAGGACGTAAGATTCACCCTCGTCGAGCCCGGCAAGCCCGCCCATGATCCAGACGTGGCCGGCTGGGGCCCCACGCCGGCTGAGGAGTCTGACGATGGACGGAGGCCAGGTGGCCGCGTCGCCGGAGCCCGGTTCCCTGCCCAGGGCTCGGCAAGGGGCCGAACCGCAGCGGCTGCTGACCACGCTGCTGGGCGACTACTGGTTCTGGCGGCAGGAGCACATCCCGTCGGCGGCGCTGGTGCGGCTGCTGGAGGAGTTCGGCATCTCCGAGGCCAGCGCCCGCGCCGCCCTGCGGCGGCTCGTCTCACGAGGGCTGCTGACCAGCTCCCGCAACGGCCGCACCACCGCGTACGGACTGCCGCCCCGGGCGTCCGACGTGATCGTGGCGCACATGCGCCGGCTGCTGACGTTCGGCGCCGTCACGCCGCCCTGGGACGGGGAGTGGACGGTCGTCACCTTCTCGGTGCCCGAGGACCAGCGGGACACCCGCCGCACGCTGCGTGACGGGCTGCGCCTGCTGCATTTCGGCATGATCTTCGACGCGGTGTGGGTGTCCCCGCACGACAGGACGGACGACGTCGTCGAACTCACGCGAAGGCTCGGCGTGCGCGGGGCGGTCGTGTTCCGGGCCCGCAAGGTCGCCGACGACGACCTGGACCCGGTGCCGGCCCGCGCCTTCGACGTCACCGCGCTGCGCGAACGCTACCTGCGCTTCATCGACACCCATCGGCCGGTCGCCGAGCGGCTGGCGATGTCCGGGCCGGACATCGGCCCGATGTCCGGCCCGATGTCCGGCCCGAGCCCCGCCGAGGCGCTGCGGCTACGGACCGCGATCATGACCGACTGGCGGGTGTTCCCCACGCTCGACCCCGACCTCCCCGCCGAGTTGCTCCCCGCCGGCTGGCCGCGCGACGAGGCCAGGCGGCTGTGCGTGCAGATCTACGACTCGCTCGGGGAGCCGGCGGAGCGGCGGTTCCGCGAGATCCTCGCCGGATTCGACCCCGAACTGGCCGGGCTGGCCGCGCACCACACCTTCACGCAGGTGTCCGCCCTGGAGTCGCCGGTGACCCGGCGTCACACGGCCTTCGACGAGACGACCGACCGCGACCGCCTCGACCTCCTCGGCGGCGAGGAGGCCGGCGCGTGGCGGAAGGGCGGTGGAGATCGCTGACGCGCATCGAGGTCGCCCAGGAAGCATGACACATAGATGACGTGCGTAGGCTCAAGCGTTGTCAATATACTTTCGCTGTGAATGATAGCGAGCTGTCCGAGACAGGGACTGTCGACTTTCCGCGCTTCCAGGTGGGCGCGCCCCCGCAGCACCTGATCACGACGCTTCTCGGGGACTACTGGATCAGCCGGCCCGAGCAACTGCCGTCCGCGGCCCTGGTGCGGCTGGCCGAGGAGTTCGGAGTCACCGCCGTGGCGGCCAGGGCCGCACTCAGCCGGCTGACCAGGCGGGATCTGCTGGAGTCGTCCAAGGCCGGGCGGCGCACCTACTACCGGCTGACAGACCGGGCCGCCGCGGTGATGCTGGAGGGGAGGCAGCGGATCATGTCCTTCGGCCTGGCGCAGGGCGCGTGGGACGGGAGATGGGTGATGGCGGCGTTCTCCATCTCCGAGGAGCAGCGCGACCTGCGCCACGCGCTGCGCGCGAGGTTGCGCTGGCTCGGCTTCGCCCCGCTCTACGACGGGCTGTGGGTCTCGCCGACGGCGAACGCCGGCAGCGCCGCGGCGGCGCTCACCGAACTGGAGATCCCCATGGCGACGGTCTTCCGCGCCGAGGCCCTGGAGCTTCCCGGCATGCGCGCCCCGCGGGAGGCATGGGACTTCGATCAGCTCCGGCGTACCTACGAGGGGTTCGTGGCCCAGTACACGCCTCTCCTGGAACGCGTCCGCAAGGGCGCGGTCGGCGCCTCCGAGGCGCTGGTGTCGCGTTCGGGGATCATGGACACCTGGCGGACGTTCCCCAACCACGATCCCGATCTGCCGGCGGAGCTGCTGCCCACCGACTGGCCGCGCGCTGCGGCCAGAGACCTTTTCGTGGAGATCTACGACACCCTCGGGCCGCTGGCCGAGTTCCGCGTCAAGCAGATCGTCGCGGAGTTCGACCCCGAACTGGCCGAGCTGGTCGCGCACCACCGGACCAGTTCCATTCTCGCGCCCACCTGATCGTCCCCCGACGATTCCCGCTCGCCTCCGCCGCACCGCAGCCTCTTGACAGGTGTGCACCCCTAGATGTGACACTTGCCCACACGGCCGCAACATTAAGTGCAGCATTAATTGGTCGCGGGAAGGACCATCATGAGTGTGCCCAGGACCATCCTCGCGAGTGCGGCGGCTTTGGCCCTCGTCGGCGCCGCAGCTTGCGGTGGAGGCAACGGTGAGACGCAGCGGCCGGCCGGCGCGACGGCTCTGTACGACGCCCTACCCGATGGCGTCAAGGAAGCGGGCGTCATCCGATTCGCCGGGGATTCCCACCCGCCCTACAGGATCGTCGCCAACGACGGCAAGACCGTCACGGGCATCGACAAGGAGGTGCAGGACGCCCTCGGCAAGGCGCTGGGAGTCCGCACCGAGATCTCGATCGTCAGCGGCCTGCCCGCGGCGCTCTCCGGCATGCTCGCCTCCAGGTACGACGCCTTCAACGGGCCGGTCAAGGACACCGCCGAGCGCGAGAAGCAGTTCGACGCGATCGTGTGGATGGTGACCCGTACTTCCTACCTGATCCCCAAAGCCGGGTCCTCGGCCATCAAGAGCTCGAGTGACCTGTGCGGCAAGCGCATCGCCGGCACCGCCGGCAGCATCGTGGAGGACCAGGCCAAGCGCCTGACCGAGTGGTGCGCCCAACAGGGCAAGCCGGCGATCGACTTCATCGGCTTGGCCGACACGAACGGGACCATCCTCGCCGCCGAGTCCGGCCGCGCCGACGCGGCGGGCATGACCGAGAGCGCGGCCCTCGACGTGATGCAGAAACAGAAGGACGCCTTCACATACGTCACCCAGACCGACGAGCAGGGCGCCGGCGTCGACCAGTTGGCGATGCTCGTGCCCAAGGCCGGCGGTCTCGGTCCGGTCATGCTCGACGCGTTCAAGGAGATCTTCAAGAACGGCGAGTACAAGAAGATCATGGACAAGTACGGCCTCCAGACCGTGGCGGTGGAGGAGCCCAAGATGAACACAGCGGCGGCGGGATGAGCACGACACCGCAGGTCGTGGACGTCGCCTTGGCCCGTCCTCGCATCCGCCCCCTGCGCTGGGTGTTCGGAGTCGTGCTGCTCGTGCTCGTCGCGCAGTTCGCCTGGTTTCTCGTCACCAACCCGCGGTTCGAATGGTCGGTGGCCGGCACGTACCTGTTCGACCCGAACATCCTGCGCGGCCTGGGCATGTCACTGCTGCTCACCGTCATCGGGATGGTGCTGGGCAGTGTGCTCGGGGTGCTTCTGGCGGCGGGCAGGCTGAGCGACTTCACGCCGGTGGCCTGGGCCTGCGGCGTCTACGTCGCGGTCTTCCGCGGCATACCGCCCCTGGTCCAGCTGATCTTCTGGTTCAACCTCGGTTACCTCCTGCCGCGGATCTCGCTGGGCGTGCCCTTCGGTCCCACCTTCCTCTCGTGGCCGACCAACTCCGTGATCAGTTCGCTGACCGCCGCCATCATCGGGCTCACCCTGCACGAGGCCGCGTACATGGCCGAGATCGTCAGGGCCGGCATCTTGGCGGTGGACGGCGGGCAGCGTGACGCGTCCCGCGCGATGGGGTTCACGGCCAGGCAGGGCTTCGTGAAGGTCGTGCTCCCGCAGGCGATGCGGGTGATCGTCCCGCCCACCGGCAGCCAGTTCATCAGCCTGCTCAAGGGCACCTCCCTGGTCAGCGTGATCGCGATGGCCGACCTGCTGTACTCGGTGCAGGTGATCTACAACAGGACCTACGAGATCGTGCCGCTGCTGATCGTCGCCTGTGCCTGGTACCTGGTGGTGGTCACCGTGCTGTCGCTCGGCCAGCGGCGCCTGGAGCAGCACTTCGGAAAGGGGCAGCGGTGAGTGACATGCCGGTCCTGCGCGTCCGTGACGTGCGCAAGCGGTTCGGCGACCACGCGGCGCTCGACGGGGTGAATCTCGACGTGCACGAGGGCGAGGTCGTCACCGTCATCGGCCCGTCCGGGTCGGGCAAGTCCACCCTGGTCCGCTGCGTCCACCAGTTGGAGAGCATCGACGGTGGGGCCATGTACCTCGACGGGGAGTTGCTCGGCCACGAGATGCGCAGGGGCCACCTGCGTCCCCTGCCGGACCGCAAGGTGGCCGCCCAGCGCGGTCGCATGGGCATGGTCTTCCAGCAGTTCAACCTGTTCCCGCACTGGAGCGTGCTGCGCAACGTCATCGAGGCGCAGGTGGCGGTGCACGGCCGCAAACCGGAGGAGGCGCGCGAGGAGGCGCTGCGGCTGCTGAACCGGGTGGGGCTCGCCGGCAAGACGGACGCCCACCCCCGGATGCTCTCCGGCGGCCAGCAGCAACGCGTCGCCATCGCCAGGGCCCTGGCCACGCATCCGAGGATCATGCTGTTCGACGAGCCCACCAGTGCGCTGGATCCCGAATTGGTGGACGAGGTGCTGAGCGTCGTGCTCGACCTGGCTCGCGGCGGCATGACGATGATCATCGTGACGCACGAGATGAGCTTCGCCCGCGAGGTGGCCGATCGTTGCGTCTTCATGGAGGAGGGCCGGGTGGTCGAGACCGGTACGCCCGAGGAGATCTTCGACAATCCCGCCTCACCCCGCCTGCAAACCTTCTTGTCGCGCTTCTCCGGGCGTGCGACGCGAACCCCTGACGAACGCATCCTCGAGGAGGAGAGCACCTCTTGAGTTTCACGGTAATGGCCGTCGGCGACCTCATCGTCGACGAGCCCGGCCCCGCGTCCTTCTTCGCCCCGGCCCGGGAGACGCTGGGCCGGGGCGGTGTGGTGATCGGCCACATCGAGGTGCCCCACAGCACGTCCACCGCTCAGCTGAGCACCGACGTTCCCGCGCCGCCCGCCGATCCCGCCGCGCTCTCCGCGGTCGCCGAGGCCGGCTTCCATGTGGTGACGCTCGCGGGCAACCACGTCTACGACGTCGGCGACCAGGGGGTGGCCGACACGATCAGGTACGCGACCGAGGCCGGGCTGACCACCGCGGGCGCCGGCATGACTCTCGACGAGGCCCGCCGTCCCGCGATCGTGGAGCGCGACGGGCTGCGGATCGGCGTGCTCAGCTACAACTGCGTCGGCCCACGCGAGTCCTGGGCGACCAGCCGCAAGCCCGGCTGCGCATACATCAAGGTGCTGACCCACTACGAACTCGACCACGCCAGCCCCGGCGGCCCGCCCGCCGTCTACACCTTCGCCGACCCCGCCTCGCTGGCGCGGATGGCCGAGGACGTGGCCACCTTGGCCGCCGAGGTCGACGTCGTGCTGGTGTCCCTGCACAAGGGCGTCGGGCACACGCCCGCCGTACTGGCGATGTACGAGGGGCCCGTCGCCCGTGCCGCCGTCGACGCCGGCGCGCACGCTGTGTTCGCCCACCACGCCCACATCATGCGAGGCGTCGAGTTGTACCGCGGCCGGCCGATCTATCACGGGCTGGGCAACTTCGTGACCGTCACCCGCGCGTTGACGCCCACGGCGGGCGACGAAGGCGAACGGGCCGCGTGGGCGCGCCGCAGAGTCGAGCTGTACGGCTTCGCTCCGGACCCGGACATGCCGTACTACCCCTTCCATCCCGAGAGCCGGAACACCGCGATCGCGGTCTGCCGGTTCGATCGGAGCGGCCTGGTCTCGGCCGGTCTCGTGCCCTGCTGGATCGACGGCGCCGGCCGGCCGGTGCCGCTCGGGAACGACGAGGAAGGACGGCTGGTCGTGTCGTACATCGAGCGCATCACGCGACGGGCGGGCCTGAAGACGGAATTTCACTGGGAAGGGGACGAGGTGGTGCTGCGTGGCTGAACGTCCGCTCGCCGGTCGTACGGTGATCGATCTGACCACCGCGCTGTCCGGACCGTACGCGACCCTGCTGCTGGCCGGGCTCGGCGCCCGTGTGATCAAGGTGGAGAATCCGCTGACCGGCGGCGACAGCTCCCGCAACAACGCCCCCTATATCGGTGCCGACGGGCTGACGACGGCCCGCCGCGGGGACGACGACATGTCCGTGTCGATGCTCCTGCGGGGCCGCAACAAGCAGAGCGTCACGCTCAATCTGAAGCATCCCAAGGCCCGCGACGTCCTGGCCGGTCTGGTCCGGGTGTCGGACATCATGATCGACAATTACAGCGCCGGCGTCACGGCGCGGCTGGGCATGGGCCACGACTGGGCGAGCGCGATCAACCCGCGCATCGTGTGCACGTCGATCAGCGGTTTCGGCGCGCAGGGCGGTCCCGGCTCCGGCAAGGCGATGGACACCATCATCCAGGCGCTCAGTGGCGTGATGATGACTGCGGGCGCGCCCGGCGAGCCGCCTGTCCGCTTCGGACTGCCGGTGGGCGACCTGGTCGCGCCGCTGTACGCGGTGATCGGCACGCTCGCCGCGGTCATGCGGGCCGACGCGACCGGCCAGGGCCAGCACGTGGACGTGTCCATGCTGGGGGCGCTCACCTCGCTGGTCGCGTGCGAGCCGTTCGACGCCTACGAGAAGCTGGGCCTGCCCATGCGCACGGGGACGACCGTGCCCAGGCTGGCGCCGTTCGGCACGTTCCCCGCCGCGGACGGCTGGTTCGCGCTGTGCGGCCCGACCGACGCCTTCGCTCGCGGCCTGTTCGCGGCGATGGGACACGACGACCTGGCCGCGGACCCGCGGTTCTCCTCCCGGGACGCGCGCGTGGCCCATGCCGGCGAACTGCACGAACTGGTGGGCGTGTGGGCGGCGGACCGCCCGCTCGCCGTGATCCTCGACCTGCTCACCCGGCACGGCGTGCCCGCCGCCGAGGTGCGTGAGCCCGGCGACGCCGTGCGCGACCCGCTCGTGCTGGAGCGCGAAGAGGTCGTGCCTCTGGAGCATCCGCGCCACGGCCGCGCGGACCTGTACGGGACCGGTGTGCCGATCCGCTTCTCCGCCTCGGAGGCGGCGCTCGACCGCCCGGCGCCCGGCCTCGGCGAGCACAACGCCGAGATCTACGGCGGGTTGCTCGGCTACTCCGACGACGAGCTCAAGGCGCTGGCCGTGGATGGGGTGATCTGACATGCTCACGGCGCTGGCCGCGTTGGAAGAGGCGTACGCCCGCCGCGGCGTACCTCCGGCCGCCTCGAAGGACCGGAGCGACGGCCCGATCGACGGCCGGAGCGACCGCTGGATCGACGGCCGGAGCGGCGCCCGGGCCCTGGTCGTCGGCTACGTCGGGGCGGACATGCCGGTCGAACTGCTGACCGCCGCAGGGGTCCGCGTGTTCCGCCTCACGGGCGACCCGGAGTCCGACTTCGCGCTCGGAGACCGATATCTGGGTCGCGGGGTGGACCCGGTGGCCCGCTCGGTGCTCGCCCGGCTGCTCGCCGGGTCCTTCGGTGACCTGGACCGCATCGTGATCTCGCACGACTGCGAGGCGTCTTTGCGGCTGTTCTACGCGCTGCGCGAGCTGGGCCGCGTGGAGCCGGGCACGGCGCTGCCCGAGGTGTACCTGGTGGACATCCTGCACCTGCCGCACCGCACGACCGCCCGGTACAACCGGCGCAGGATCGGCGAGTTCGCCGCCAGGCTCGAAGCCTGGACCGGCCGCCCTCTCGACCTGGCCGGGGCGGTGGCGGCGCACGACGAGCGGCGCCGGTTGCTGGCCGCCGCCGCCGAGCTGCGCAGGGCCGTGCCCGCCCGGCTCACGGGGCGGCAGTTCCTCGCGGTGGCCAATGCGCCCCTGCCCGTGGATGAGCACATCGTGCTGCTGGAACGGCTGCTGGCCGAGGCGGGACGACTCGATGAGCACGCCGGGCGGCGCGTCTTCCTGAGCGGCAGCGACCACGACACGCCGCACGTGTACGAGGCCATCGAACGCGAGGGCCATGTCATCGTCGGCGAGGACCACTCCTTCGGGGACCTCTCCGTGACCGGGCCGGTCGGCGCGGGTGGCCTCGGTACCGGTGGCCTCGGTACGGGTGGCCTCGGTACGGGTGGCCTCGGCGCGCTGGCCGAGCATTACCACTACAGCGGTCCGACCGCCCACCGGGCCACGGCGGGCGAGCGCGCCGCGTACGCGGCGGCGGCCGTACGGCGCTGCCGGGCCGAGCTCTTCGTCTCCTATTGCAGGGCTGGAGACGAGGCCCCGGCCTGGGACTTTCCCGCGCAGCGCGCGGCGCTGGACATCCCCGCCGTTCTGCTGGAGCGCCAGGAGTACGGGCGTGCCGATCTGACCGCCCTGCGGAAGGAACATCCATGCCCCATGTGAGATCGCGCAGTGTGACATCCCTCGCCACGGCGGCCGAGGCGGGCAGGCACCAGCGCGAATGGTTCGCCGACCTGCGCCGGCGCGTCGCCGGCGGCGAGCCGTTCGCCCTGCTGAACGCGGACGTCCCGCACGAGATCTTCCGCACGATGGACATCCCGTACGCGGTCAGCCAATGGTGGGCGTCTCTGGTGACCGCCAAGCAGCGTTCGGTGCACTACCTGGAGCTGGTGCGGCAGCGCGGCTACCCCGACTATTCCGAGCAGTACAACTCGGTCACCCTCGGCTCCGCGTTCGACCCAGAGCCGGAGGCGGGTCCATGGGGCGGCCTGCCCAGGCCCGACATCGTCGTCGGCGACGCCTCCGGCGACGTCACCCGCAAGATCTTCGACATCTGGGGTCACGAGCCCGGAGTCACTTTCTACCCGCTGGAAAGCGCCGCTGAGAACGATATTCCCGTCAACTGGTGGGAGCTCATGCCGCACCGGTGGGAAGAGGCCGTCGGCCCGGCCAGACTGGACCTGCTCACCGCGGAGCTGGAGAACCTCGTCAGGTTCCTGGAGACCACCACCGGCAGGCGGTTCGACGAGTCCCGCTTTCGTGAGGTGATGGCCTTGGTCAACGAGCAGGAGGAGTGGAACAGGAAGACGCGTGCCCTCATCGCCCACGCCCGGCCCGCGCCGCTCAGCGTCGTCGACAGCATCCCCAGCGTCATGCTCCCGCAGTGGCACCGCGGCACCGAGTGGGCCCGGGACATCGCCAAGCGTTTCTACGAGGAGGTGCGCGACCGGGTCGACGCGGGTCAGGCCGCGTGCCCGGGCGAGCGGGCGCGGCTGATGTGGATCGGTCGCGGCCTCTGGTACGACATGGGCTTCTACCAGCGCTTCCAGGAGAAGTACGGCGCGGTGTTCGTCTGGTCGATGTACCTTGCCATCGCCGCCGACGGGTACATCCGCTACGGCGACGATCCCATGAGGGCGCTGGCCGCACGCTTCGCCGCCTTCAGCGACCAGCTCTACACCCCGCCGTGGTCGAGTGAGTGGTACGTGAAAGAGGCCCGCTTGCACGGCATCGACGGCGTGGTCCACCTGGTCTCCGACGACCCCCGGGGCAGCTACTTCACCGCCAGGGCACTGGAGGCGGCCGGGTTCCCGGTGATCGAGATCCACGCGGACAACGTCGACGGCCGCACCTTCGACGGCGGCGTGGTCGAGCGCCTCGGGCAGTGGCTGGAGAACGTCGTCATGGCCTGACCCGGATCGTTCCCCGGCGCCTCTGAGGACTACTTCAAGGCGCACGGGCACCGGCAGCCGACCATCGCCTCGGCGGGCTGATCCACGAACCGGCGAGAACCTGCTCACCCATGAAGAACCGCGGCACCGGATCGCGACTCGGAGACGGGCATCGACGGACGCAGGCGTTCCAGAACGCTGTCCACCGAGGTGACCTCGGTGACCAGCGCGCGATCGGCCGAGGAGATGAAACCGCAGTCCAGCGCCTGGTCCAGCCAGGTGAGCAGGGGGTCGAAGTAGCCGCCGACGTTGGCCAGGGTGACTGATTTGGTGTGCAGGTCGAGCTGAGCCCAGGTGAGGACCTCCATCAGCTCCTCGATGGTTCCCATGCCTCCGGGCAGGGCGACGAAGCCGTCGGCCAGGTTGTACATCAACCTCTTACGGTCGTGCATGGAGTCCACCACGTGCAGTTGGCTGGCGAATCCGGCGACCTTCTCGCGCTCCAGCAGGTGGTGGGGGATGATGCCGGTCACGTGCGCGCCCAGGGAGGCGGCGCCCTCGGCGACGGCCCCCATGATGCCGGTCCGGCCGCCGCCGTAGACCATGTCGATGTTGTTGCGGGCCAGGCTCATGCCCAGCTCGGTGGCGAACTCGGTGTACTGGGGGGAGTTGCCGGGCCGCGAACCGCAGAATACGCAGACCCGGAAGTTACGAGAGATCATGATGACTCCAATGAGGTGACCTGAGACTGTCGCGGCCGAAGCCGGGGTTTGGCCGGGGGCGCGGTGCGGAGGCAGGCGGCCAGCGCCGCCACGCCGGGAGTTTCGAAGATCTGGTGAATGCCGACCTCGACACCCAGGTCGCGCCGGATGCCGTTGGCCAGGCGGATGGCCGTCAGTGAGTCTCCGCCGAGGTCGAAGAAGTCGTCCTCCAGGCCGACCTCGTCGACGCCGAGAATCTCGGCGAACAGAGCGCACATGGCTCGCTGATCGTCGGTGCTCGGTGCGCCGCCCCGGAGCTCCGCGCCGAAGTCGGGCATCGGAAGCGCGTCCCGGTCGAGCTTCCCGTTGGTCGTCAGCGGCAGGTGCTCCACCAGGACGACGGCGGCCGGCGCCAGGTAGTGCGGCAGCGACTGACCGGCCCGGTGGCGCAGGGAGACGGAATCGGCGGTCCGGCCGTCCCGCGGAACCGCGTAGGCCACCAAGCGCCTGTCCCCAGGGCGGTGCTCATGCACGACGACGGCGACCTGCGAGATCTCGGGCAGATCCAGGAACGCCGCTTCGACCTCGGCCGGCTCGACCCGGTGGCCGCGGATCTTCACCTGGTGGTCGGCGCGGCCCGCGAACTCCAGCTCGCCATCCGGGCGGCGCAGGCCCAGGTCGCCCGTCCGGTACATCCGGCTGCCAGGAGGGCCGAAGGGATCGGCGACGAACCGCTCGGCGGTCTGGCCCGGCCGGCCGCGGTAGCCGCGGGCGAGGCCGGCGCCCGCGATGCAGATCTCACCCACCACCCCCGCGGGCACGGGGCGAAGCGCGGCGTCCAGGACGTGAACGCGGGTGTTGTCCATCGCCGTGCCGATCGGGACCGTCTTCCCGACACTGCCGGGGTCAGTGACCGTTTTACGCGTGGCGTACACGGCGGTCTCGGTCGGGCCGTAGACGTTGACGACCTTGAGGCCCGGCACCTCGCTCAGCGCGC
Organism: Nonomuraea glycinis; assembly: GCF_035920485.1. Lineage (GTDB taxonomy): Bacteria > Actinomycetota > Actinomycetes > Streptosporangiales > Streptosporangiaceae > Nonomuraea > Nonomuraea glycinis. The sequence continues at coordinate 355,463 of NZ_CP109166.1, read as the reverse complement.
GGTGGAAGGTGGCGGCCCGCGCGGCCTCCCCGCCGCTCCACACCTCCCGCAATCCGGTCAGGCAGGCCGGGTCGTCCTCGACCATGGCCGTGAGCAGCTTCGCTGTCAGGAACATCCCGGTGACGCCGTGCCGGCGGATCAACCGGCGGGCCTCCGCTGGGTCGAACCGGCCCGGCGGGGTCAGGACGATCGTGCCGCCGAGAGCCAGGGGCACCCAGGTCTCGTAGGCGGTGGCGTCGAAGGCGGGCGGTGAGTGTCCCAGCACCTTCTCCTGGCTGCCGTTACGCCAGTCGCGGTCGAGGACCAGGGCCACGAGGTTCTCGTGGGTGTTCATGATGGCCTTGGGGCGCCCGGTGGAACCGGAGGTATAGGTGACGTAGAGGGTGGTGTGCGGGAACACCGGGGTGATGAGCTCATCGTCGGACAGATCATCGCCGAGCTGCCCGGCCAGCGTCTCCGCCGTCGACGATGAGTCAAGGACCAGGAGAGGAGCCCTGAGGTCCGCCAGCCGGGGAGCCAGCGCCTCGTGCGTGATGACGCACAACGGCTCGGAGTCGGCCACCATCCGCGCGGTGCGCGGATCGATCTCGTCGGCGTTGAGCGGCAGGTAGCAGGCCCCGGCTTTGATGACCGCCAGCATCGCGACCACCATGTCGGCGGACCGTTCGAGGAGCAGGGCCACGACCCGTTCGGGTCCGGCGCCGCGCGCCGTCAGCAGGCGGGCCAGGCGGTTGGCGCGTTCGTTCAGCTCCTGGTACGTCAGCGTCTCGGTCGCGGTGACGACCGCCGGATGCGCGGGTCTGCCGGCCGCCCGCGCCTCGACGAGCCGCGTCAGCGAGGTGGCGGGCAGGTGCGTGTCCGTCTCGGCCCACTCCTGGCGAAGCCGGTCGAGTTCGGCCGGGGACAGCAGCCGAGCCGTCCCGACGCTCCGCGCCGCGGAGTCCGGAAGCTCGACGAGCGAGGTCGCCAGCTGGTCGCTGATGGAATCCACGACCGAGCGGTCCATGAGGTCGGGTGCGTAGGCCAGGCGCATCCGCAGCTCAGGGCCGGGCGCCGCCTGGAGGGCGAGTGGGTAGTGGGTGCCGTCCTGGGCGGACAGCACCTCCACGGTCAGCTCGCCGGCGACCGCCGAGGTCTCGCCGAAACCGTCGGGATAGCTCTGGAACGAGTACGCCGTGTCGAACAGCGGGCCCATGCCCAATCGCTGCTGGATTCGGCCGAGCCGGAGGTGATGGTGGGAGAGCAGCCGGGACTGCGCGGCCCACAACGCCCGCAGCGTCTCGTTCCAGGTCTGGCGGGGGTGACAGCGTACGCGGATCGGGATCGTGTTGACGAACAGCCCGATCATCCGGTCGACGTCCGGAATCTCCGCCGGGCGGCCGGAGACCGTCGCGCCGAACACCACGTCGTCGCGGTTCGTCCGGCCGGCGAGCATGACGCCCCAGACGCCTTGCAAGACGGTGTTGAGGGTCAGCCCGCTCGCGCGTGCGTAGCCGGCGAGGCGTTCGGTCGCTTCCGCCGGCACGGTCAGCTCCAGCGACTCACGCCTGCCGCCGGCCCCGTCATGCTCCGGAGCGATCAAGGTGGGTCCCTCGACGCCGCGGAGCTCCTCCAGCCAGGCCCGCTCGGTCGCCTCATGGTCCTGCCTGTCCAGCCAGCCGAGGTAGTCGCGGTACGGTCGCACGTCGCCGGCGGGGACCCGGCCGGGCCGGCCCTCCTGGTAGAGCTCGAACAGCCTCTGCAACAGCAGCGGAGCCGACCACCCGTCGATCAGGATGTGGTGCACGGTCAGCACGAGGCGGTGGACCCCCGGGGCCAGTTTGATCACCGCGAACCGCAGGAGCGGCGCGGTGGTCATGGCGAACGGACGCTCCCGCTCTTCGTCCGTGAGCACGGAGACCCGCTTCTCGACGGCGGCCGGCTCCTCGGAGAGGTCGACGAAACGCCAGGGGACATCCACCTCCCGTACGACGATCTGCGCCAGTTCGCCACCGCGGCGTTGCACGAACGCCGCACGGAGGTTCGCGTGGCACCGGACCAGTTCGCGGGCGGCGTGCCGCAGAGCGTCGAGATCCAGGGGCCCGCGCAGCCCCAGCACCCACTGGCCGACGTAGACGTCCGCCCGTGAGCGATCGTAGTTGGCGTGGAACCACAGCCCTTCCTGCAACGGCGTGAGCGGCAGAACCTCTTCGATCAGCGAGGCCTTCATCGGCATACGCACCCTTCGAGGACCGTCATGGCGGCCGTGTCCGTGGAGAACACCTGGTCGGAATCGATCACTGGAGCACCTCGTCGAGATCCGCGCCGACCCGGCCGACCAGGTGGCCCGCCAGCAGGTCGTCGGTGGTGCCGGGGTAGTGGTGGACGGTGATGTCGCCGTCGATGTACGGCCGCCAGGTCTCCAGGACCGGGATCGGCCGACCGGCGTCGTCGGCATCGGCCGCGAAGAGATGCACCGGCGCACGCAGGGCCTTCGCTGGCGGCCGGTAGTCCCACTCGATCCGCGGGTTGTTCAGATGGAGGTCGACCAGCCGGCGGGCCTGCCCGGAGGTGAAGCCCTGTTCCCGGAGCGACGTGCCGGCGTCCAGCGCCAGGGTCACCGCGTCCGGGGTGAGGTCGACGCCTTCCTCGCTGATGCCGTGGTCCTCCAGCAGAGCCGCGAGCACCTCGGTGGCGGGCGGGCACGCGGTGAATTCCTGCCAGCCCAGCGGATGCGGTCCGACCAGAGCCAGCAGCCCGACCTCCTGGCCGTCCCGCTGCAACCGCCGAGCCATCTCGAAGGCCACCACGGCGCCGAAGCACCAGCCGAGCAGCTGGTACGGTCCCTCCGGCTGGATCCGGCGGATCTGCGCCACGTAGTCCTCGGCCATGGCCTCGATGCTGGGCGGCAGCGGGGCGGGCTCGTCGAGGCCACGCGCCTGGAGACCGTAGACCGGGCGGTCCGGCGACAACCGCCGGGCCAGGTCGAGGTAGCCCCAGCTGGCTCCGTTGGCCGGGTGGACGCAGAACAACGGCGTCGCGGAGCCGTGGGGACTGATGGGGATCAGGATCTCGGCCCGTCCGCCCCGGCCGGCTTTGATCTTCTCGGCGAGGGAGGCCGGCGTCGGGGAGGTGAAGAGGTCGGTCAATCTCATCTCGACCCGCAGCGCGTTGCGGACGCGGGCCGCGACGCGCGCCAGCAGGATCGAATTCCCGCCGAGGTCGAAGAAGTCGGCATCGGGGCCAGGGGTGGGGATGTCCAACGTCTCCGCGAACAGCTCGCACAGATAGCGGGCCAGCTCGGTGCCCGCCGCACCTCCGTCCGCCAGGGGCGCGCTCGGCTTCGGCAGCGCGGTGCGGTCGATCTTGCCCGCCGAGGTCAGCGGGAGGCGGTCCAGCAGGACCCATGCCGCGGGGATCATGTGGTCGGGCAGGAACCGCGCGAGGTGGGCCCGCAGGTCGGCCGGACTCGGATGCGCGTCAGCGGACGGGACGACATAGCCGACCATCAGGTGATCGGCGCCGGTGCCACCGGGTACGGTCACCACCGCTTCGCTGACGCCAGGATGGCGCAGGATGCCGGCCTCGATCTCACCCAGCTCGATCCGATGGCCGCGGATCTTCACCTGATGGTCCGCGCGCCCGAGGAACTGGACGGTGCCGTCAGGCTGGAACCGGGCCAGATCTCCCGTGCGGTAGACGCGGGTGCCGGGCGGGCCGTAGGGGTCGGCGACGAAGCGGCCGGCGCTGAGCCCGGGCTGGTTCAGGTAACCGCGCGCGACGCCCGTGCCGGCGATGTAGAGCTCGCCGACGACCCCGGGCGGCACCGGACGGAGGAAACGGTCCAGGACATAGATGCGGGTGTTCGCGATGGGCTTGCCGATCGGCACCGGCGAGTATTCGTCGAGGTCCTCGGTGATCGGGTGAACGGTGCAGCCGACGACGGTTTCGGTGGGTCCGTATTCGTTGATGATGCGGGCGTGGGGGGCGATCTGTCGCCAGGCGGTGGCGGTTTCGGCTCGTAGTTCGTCGGCTCCGACGACGTAGGTGCGGACGGAGGTGAGTGAGGTGTCTTTGGTGAGTACTTCGCGCAGCATGTCGAGGTGGCCGGGTGTGATTTTGAGCAGGCTGAAGTCGCCGGGTCGGCGTAGCAGGTCGGCGAGGTGTTCCAGGTGGGGGTCGGGTGGTAGCAGCGTGACGCTCTTGCCGGTGATCAGAGGGAGGAAGAAGTTGGGCACCGACAGGTCGACGGCTATCGAGCCGAGCATGGGGGCGCCGTGGTCGCCTTCGACGCCGTAGCCGTCGATCGCCCAGCACAGGTAGTTGAGCAGGGCGCGGTGGGTGATGAGGACGCCCTTGGGCCATCCGGTGGAGCCGGAGGTGTACATGGTGTAGACGAGGTTGTCGGGGCCGTGGACCGGCGGTGGATCGCCCTCGTCGTGGACGGTGGCTTCCGGCTCGTCCTCAAGGATGAGGAGGGTGCCGCGGTGGTCCGGAGGAAGACGGCCGGCCAGTTTCCGCTGGGTGAGCACGATCGAGGCGCCGGTGTCCCGGAGGACGTATGCCAGCCGATCCACCGGATGCCGGGGGTCGAGGGGCACGTAGGCGGCCCCGGCCTTGAGGATGCCGAGGAGGGCGGCGAACATGTCAGGGCTGTGCTCGGCGCACACCGCGACGAAGGACTCAACGCCGACGCCCATCGCGCGCAGGCGCCAGGCCAGCCGGTTGGCTCGCCTGTTCAGCGTGTCGTAGCTGATCTCGCTGCCGTCGGCGTCCACGAGGGCCACCGCGTCCGGGCGCCGGGCCACCTGCTCCTCGAACAGCCCGGACAGGGTCGCGTCCGGGATCTCCAGCTCCGTGGCGTTCCAGGTGCCGATGATTCGTTCGTGCTCGTCGCCGGTGAGGATGTCGAAGCGGCTGATCGGCTGATCGGGATCGGCTGCGGCGGTTTCCAGGATGCGCAGGTAGCGCTGGGCCAGAGCCTCGGCGGTGGATCGGTCGAAGACATCCTCGGCGTACTCCAGGCGGCCGAGGAGTCCCGTCGGGTTTCCCGCGGCGTCGCTCTTGGCGTACAGCATGAACGTCAGGTCGAACTTGGCCGCCCCGTGCGGGACCGGCTCGGGCCGCGTGCGCAGACCGGACAGCTGGAGACTCTGCTCGTCGTACTGATGAAGCTCGAACAGAACCTGGAACAGCGGGTTGCGGCTGAGTGACCGGGTGGGCCGCAGAGCGTCCAGCAAGCGCTCGAACGGGAGCTCCTGGTGCGCGAACGCGGCGAGGTCCGCGGCTCGGACGCGGTCCACCACGTCCGCGAACGTCGGATTGCCCGACAAGTCGGCGCGCAGGACGAGCGAGTTGATGAACAGCCCCACGAGGCCGTCGAGCGCCTCGTCGGACCGCCCGGCGACGGTGGTGCCGATCCCGATGTCGTCCTCTGATCCCAGCGCCGACAGCAGGACCGCCAACGCGGCGTGCGTGACCATGAAGAGGCTGGCCCGCGATCGCCGGGCCAGCCCGGTGAGGGCTTCGTGCAGGTCGGGGGAGAGGTCGAAGTCGACCATGCCGCCGCGGTGGCTCGCCACGGGCGGCCGGGGCCGATCGGTGGGCAGCGTGAGCTCCTCGGGCATCCCGGCCAGCGCCGACCGCCAGTGGTCGAGCTGCCGGCTGAGCGTGCTGTGGGGATCGCTCTCGTCGCCCAGTACCTCGCGTTGCCAGGCCACGTAGTCGTGGTAGCCCACCGTCGCTTCCGGCCAGTCAGGCGCCGTTCCGGCCAGACGAGCGGCATAGGCGGTGGACAGATCGTGCATCAGCGGCGCGATGGACAGGCCGTCGGCGGCGATGTGGTGCAGGAGCACCAGGAGAACGTGCTCGTCAGGGCGCAGGCGGAACAGCGTCGTCCGTACGGGCAGATCGCTGGTGAGGTCGAAGCCGGCTCGGGTCCGGTCGGCCAGCAGGGCGGGGAGCTCCTCCTCGGCGCAGTCGGTGACGTCGAGGACCGGCCGGGCCGCGACGCCCTCGCGGAGCACCGGACGGGGCAGGCCGTCGGGCGCGGGGAAAACGGTGCGCAGAGTGGAATGCCGGTCGACGACGTCGGCGATCGCCGCCCGCAGCGCTGCCCGGTCCAGGAACCCGTGCAGGCGGACGGCGATCGGGATGTTGCTGGCAGCGCTGGAGGTGCCCAGCTCGTTCATCAGCCACAGACGCGTCTGGGCTGGTGACATGGATGCGGCGGCTGTCTGCGTGGTGGGTGACACAGGGCTCAGTGTCGGAGGGCGGTGGGTCGTCTTCAATGAGGCCTGGGCAACGCGCACCTGAGCTGCCGCGACATCTGCCGACGGCAGTTCAGGTGACAGCGTGCTTCCACCCTCTGCCGATCCGGTGCAGGCTGACGGCCATGGGCAGTGGATCGGCGAACCCGGCCGGAAGGCACGGCTGGGAGACCTCCCGCGTCCGGCGGGAGGTCTCCGATGGGTGGCTCAAGCGGAGGCCGTGACGGAGCCGGGCGGCGCCGTCAAGGAGTGGCCCCCGGGGCGGCGCCGTCAGGGAGTGCCCCCAGGGCGGCGCCGATCGTGGTGGTGACCGCCGTGCGATGGTCGTGCAGGAAGAAGTGGCCGCCGTCGAACAGCCGCACATCGACCTCCGCGACGGAGTGCGACCGCCAGCCGTACAGCTGGGCCTGCGGAGTGACGGAATCGCTTCGCCCGCCGAACACCGAGATCGGGCAGTTCAGGGGGGCGCCGGGAACGAAGCGGTAACCCTCCGCCGCGTCGATGTCGGCGCGCAGTGCGGGCAGCACCATGTCGAGCAGATCAGGCGCGTCGAGGACCTCTTGCGGCATGCCTCCGTACCGGGTGACCTTGTCGAGGAACTCCTGGTCGGACAGATCCCCGAGGGGCGCCGTGCCGGCGTCCGCGTCGGGCGCGCGGTGCGCTGAGACGAACAGGCGGCGAGGGGCGGGCAGGTCTCGGGCGCGCATCTCACGGGCCAGTTCGAAGGCGACCAGCGCGCCGAAACTGTGGCCGAAGAGCGCGTACGGCCGATCGGTCGCCGTGTCGGCGGCCAGGTCGTCCGCGGCGGCGGTGACCATCTGGCCGATATCGGCCAGCGGCGGCTCGCCGATCCGTGATTCCCGTCCCGGCAGCCGGATCGCGCTCACCGCCAGAGTCGGCGGCAGGAGGGCGGGCCAGTGGCGGAAGACAGCCGCTCCACCACCGGCGTACGGCACGCACAACAGGTGCACGGCCGCCGGCGAAGGCTGGGACAGCGGCACGGCGAAGGCCGTGGGCGCCACCGGCCGTCCCCTCATGGCCGGTGGCCTCCCGCGGCTCCGCTCGGTCGTGCTCATGCCTGTGCCGGGCGGGCGTCCGCAGCGGCCGCCATGGCCCGCACGAGGCTCTTGGGCCGCATGTCGGTCCAGGTCTCGTCGATGTAGTCCAGGCACTCCCGGCGGCTGCTGTTCTCGATCACCGCCGACCAGCCGGCGGGGATCTCGGCGAAGGCCGGCCAGAGGGAGTACTGCTCTTCGGCGTTGATGAGCACGTGGTAGCGGCCGTCCTCGTCCTCGAACGGATTCGTCATCAGGTTCTCCTTAGGGGTGGTGGACGGTCAGGGGTTGCTGAGAAGGTGCTCCAGTTCGCCGAATTCCTCCGGTTCCAAGGTGATCAGCGACCGGGTGCGGCCGGCCAGCGCGGTCAGGGTCTCCGACAGGCCGGCGCCGATGGCGGACACCTCGGCCCAGCCCAGCAGTGCCTCCGGCCAGCGCAGTGAGACGTGCAGCTCCGCGCCGCCGGGACGGTTCAGGACGAAGGCGAGGACATCCAGGACGTACGATGCCGCCATCTCACCCTCAGGACCGCTGCCCGCGACGGGCTCCTCCCATGAGGCGGCCCACGGTTCCGCCCCGGGGAGGGGGAGGCGGCCGAGGTAGTTGAACCGCACCTGCGCGGCCGGCCGGGCGGCGAGGATCGGAGAGGTCTCGGGATTGAGGTAGCGGAGCAGCCCGTAACCGATCCCATCGTCCGGCAGGGCCCGCAGGCCGCTCATGACCAGGGAGACCACTTCGCCCGGGTCCGCTCCGGCCGCTCCCCCGAGAGGCTCGAGGTCGACGCGGAGCGGGAAGGACGCGGTGAACCAGCCGACCGTGCGCGACAGGTCCCCCGCGGCGATACGGTCGCTGCGGCCGTGCCCCTCGACCTCGATGGCCACCGTCGGCTCAGCCCCGGCACTGCCACGGCCGGCCACGGCCAGGGCGAGCGCGGCCAGCAGGACTTCGTGCAGCCCCGCGCCGTACGTCGCGGACGCGGCGGCCGTCAGATTCCGCGTCTCCTCTGCGGAGAGCCGGATCGTGAGCGAGCGCTGGCTCGCCACCGTGTCACGTGCCGGGTCCGCCGGGCCGGCGCCGATCGGCGGGCAGGGGAGGGACATGCGCTCCCAGAGCGCCAGCTCGGCGGCCCGCTCCGGCCGTACGGCCTCCTGGACCAGGCGGTCGGCCCAGGTCCGGAACGAGGTCGGGACCGGATCGAGGACGGGAGGCCCGTCCGCGGCGGCCTGCCAGGCCGCCTTCAGATCCTCCATGAGGACCCGCAGGGACACCGCGTCCACCACGAGGTGGTGCACCATCAGCAACAGCCGGCCGGGGCGCTCGGGACCGGCGTCGAACCAGACGATCTGCACCATCCGCCCGGCTTCCGGCGCGAGCCGGGCCTTGGCGGCCCGCGCCTGCGCCTCGACGCGCGCCGAGATGCCGCCCGCGCCCGGTTCCGTTCCTGCGCCCGGTTCCGTCCCCGTGCCCGGATCCGTCCCCGCGCCCGGTTCCGTCACCTCACAGCGCGTCAGGTACGACGCCGCACCGGCCGTCCCCGGCGCGTCGACCCACAGGTGGTCGAGCCTGCCGTCCGCGTCACGGACCGTGCGGGCGCGCAGGAGATCGTGGCGATCGAGTACGCCCTGGACCGCCTGTCGCAGCCGGTCCTCGCCGAGCTCGGCCGGGACGTGGAGCAGCACGGCCTGGTCGTAGCCGTCGGTGGGGCCGTGCTGCTCGTCGAGCCAGCGCATGGCCGGTGTGGGCGCCACCCGGCCGCTGCCGGAGTCGTGCTCGGCGGTGGCGGCCGCGTCGGCCGGGCCGGCCAGCGCGGCCAGTTCCGCGATGTCGCGGGCCTGGTAGACCTGCTGGGGGTCGAGCCGCAGGCCCGCCTTGCGGGCTCGGCTGACGAACTGGATGGAGGCGATGCTGTCGCCTCCGAGCCCGAAGAAGTTGTCGTCGACCCCCACCACGGAGACGCCGAGAACGTCGGCGACGAGCGCGCAGAGCACCTTCTCGGCCTCGGTGCCCGGAGCCTGGCGCGGGAGCACGCTCTGCTCCTGGAACGCGGGCAGGGCCTTGCGATCCACCTTGCCGTCCGGTGTCAGCGGCATCCGGTCCAGGACCATCCAGAAGCTCGGCACCATGTGGTCGGGAAGCTGGCTCGTCATGTGGCCGCGCAGGTTCTCCGTGGCCGGTCGGGTGCCGTCGGCGCCCACCACGTACGCGACCAGGTGTGTGCGGCCCGAGGGGTCCTGCCGGGCGACGACCACTGCCTCGCCGACGTCGCGGTGCAGCAGCAGCCGAGCCTCGACCTCACCGAGTTCGACCCGGTAGCCGCGGATCTTCACCTGGTGGTCGATCCGGCCGAGGAAGTCGAGGTCGCCTCCGGGCCGGAAGCGGGCCAGGTCGCCGGTACGGTACATCCGGCTTCCCGGTGCGCCGAAGGGATCGGCGACGAACCGCTCGGCCGTCAGCGCGAACCGCCGCAGGTAACCGCGCGCGACCCCGTGGCCGGCGACATAGAGCTCGCCGACGACGCCGGGCGGCACCGGCTGGAGCCGCTCGTCGAGGACGTACATGCGGGTGTTGGCGATCGGCCGCCCGATGGGGACCGGCATCGACGGGTCGAGGTCCGGCCCGATGGGATGCACCGAACAGCCGACGACGGTTTCGGTGGGTCCGTATTCGTTGATGATGCGGGCGTGGGGGGCGATCTGTCGCCAGGCGGTGGCGGTTTCGGCTCGTAGTTCGTCGGCTCCGACGACGTAGGTGCGGACGGAGGTGAGTGAGGTGTCTTTGGTGAGTACTTCGCGCAGCATGTCGAGGTGGCCGGGTGTGATTTTGAGCAGGCTGAAGTCGCCGGGTCGGCGTAGCAGGTCGGCGAGGTGTTCCAGGTGGGGGTCGGGTGGTAGCAGCGTGACGCTCTTGCCGGTGATCAGAGGGAGGAAGAAGTTGGGCACCGACAGGTCGACGGCTATCGAGCCGAGCATGGGGGCGCCGTGGTCGCCTTCGACGCCGTAGCCGTCGATCGCCCAGCGAAGGTAGTTGAGCAGGGCGTGGTGGGTGATGAGGACGCCCTTGGGCCATCCGGTGGAGCCGGAGGTGTACATGGCGTAGACGAGGTTGCCAGGGCCGTGGACAGGTGGAAGGTCGGTGTCGTGGTGGAGGGTGTCGCGCTGTCGGTCTTCGAGCGTGATGACGGTGCCGTGGTAGTCGGACGGGAGGCGGTCGGCCAGCGTTCGCTGGGTGAGCACGATGGTGGCGCCGGTGTCGCGGAGGATGTGGGCGAGCCGGTCCGTGGGGTGGTGGGGGTCGAGGGGGACATAGGCGCCGCCGGCTTTGAGGACGCCGAGCAGGGCGGTCAACAGGTCGGGGCTGTGCTCGGCGTACACCGCTACGAAGGTTTCGCAGGTGACGCCGATGGCGCGCAGGTGGTGGGCGAGCCGGTTGGCCCGCTTGTTCAGCGTGTCGTAGCTGATCTCGCTGCCGTCGGCGTCGATGAGCGCCACCGCGTCCGGGCGCCGGGCCACCTGCTCCTCGAACAGCCCGGACAGCGTCGCGTCGGGCATCGGCACGTCCGTGGCGTTCCACTCCCGCAGGATCTGGAGTCGCTCCCCCTCCGACAGGACGGCGAGTTCGCCGATGGGCCGCGACGGGTCGGCGGCGGCCTGTTCCAGCACGCGCCGGAACCATCCGGACAGGCGCTGCGCCGTGGCACGGTCGAACAGGTCGGTGGCGTATTCGAGACCGTATTCCAGCCCGGCCGGGCGCCCGTCCTGTGTGTACCTCTCGCGCAGCGTGAACGACAGATCGACTTTCGCGGCCGCGTAGGTCAGGGGGTACGGCGCGGCCTGGACGCCGGGCAGGGCGGGGGTGGGTTCGGCCCCGTGGTGGAGTTCGAGCATGACCTGGAACAGCGGGTTGTAGCTCGGTGAGCGTTGCGGGTTGAGCGCCTCCACCAGCCGTTCGAACGGCGTGTCCTGATGGGCGTAGGCGGCGAGGTCGGTGCTGCGGATGCGGCCCAGCAGGTCGCTGACGCTGGGGTTCCCGGACACGTCGGCGCGCAGGACGAGGGTGTTGAGGAACACACCGACCAGGTCGTCCAGCACGGGGTCCGGCCGTCCGCCGACCGAGGTGCCGATGGCGAGATCCCGGCCCGCGCCCACGCGGGACAGCACGATGGTCAGGGCCGCCTGCAGCACCATGAACAGGCTCACCCGGTGCGCCTTCGCGAGACTCACCAGATCGGCGTGCAGCGCGGCCGGCAGCCACGAGCCGACCACGTCGCCGCGGTGGCTGGCCACCGCCGGGCGCGGCCGCGCCACCGGGAGGTTCTGCTGTTCCGGGAGACCCTCCAGCGCCTGCCGCCAGAACGCGAGCCGTGCGGACAGCAGGCTGTCCGGGTCGTCGTCCTGGCCCAGCACCTCGCGCTGCCACAAGGCATAGTCGCCGTACTGCACCGGTAGCGGTGTCCACCGCGGCTCGTCCCCGGCGAGGCGAGCGGTATAGGCGGTCGCCAGGTCGCGCAGGAGCGGCTCGACCGACAGCCCGTCCACGGCGATGTGGTGGATCACGATCGAGAGCACCGACTCCGTCGGCGTGAGCGCGAACAGAGCCACCCGCAGCGGCGGCTCCGCGGTCAGGTCGAACTTCGCGCGCGTGTGCTCGGCCATCCGGTCGGCGAGCCGGGCCTCGGTGATCGAGACGATCGGCACCGGCGGCAGCCCGGCGGGGGCGTCGCGGACGACCTGCCGGGGAACGCCGTCCACCTCGGGGAACACGGTGCGCAGACTCTCGTGCCGGACGGCCACATCGCGGATCGCCGCGGTCAGGGCATCGGTGTCGAGGGATCCGCTGAGCCGGAAGGCGAGGGGGACGTTGTAGACGCCCTGCTCGTCCCCGACCCGGTTGAGGAACCACAGACCCTGCTGCGCGAACGACAGGGGAAGCGCCGCCGGGCGCTCGCCGGCGAGCACGGCGAGCGGTGGCGGGGCCCCGCCGGACAGGGCCGGAAGGAGTCCGGCCACGGTCGGCGTGTGGAAGACGTCGGCGACCGTGAGCTCGACACCGAACGTGCTGCGGATCCGGGCGGCCAGCTTCAGCGCGAGCAGCGAATGCCCGCCCCGGTCGAAGAAGTGGTCGTCGGGCTCGACCGTCGGCACGCCGAGGACCTCGGCGAACAGGCCGGTCAGGATCTCTTCCTGGGCGCTCGGCTGGGAAAGGCGAGGCCGGACGGGCACGCCGGGACGCTCGCCGCGCCCGTGGTTCGCGGGCGCGCCGTCGAAGGCGTCGGAGACGGTGACGGGCAGGTCCGGGGTCGCGTCCAGCCAGCTGACGGGCAGGCTCGGGGGTGCGCCCAGTTGGCTGATGGGCACATCGGGTGTGGAGATCGCGGCCCGGAGGAAACGGGTCACCTTGCCGCAGAGCTCCTCGGCCGTCGCACGGTCGAACAGGTCGGTACGGAACTCGACCGTGCCGTCCAGGCCGCCTTCCGGCAGTTCCCGGAGCGTGACGGTCAGGTCGAACTTCGCCGCGCCCGCCATGCCCAGCCGCTCCACGGTGACCTCGGAGCCCTCCAGGGCGAACACCGGGTCGGCGTTGTTCTGCAGCACCAGCATGACCTGGAACATCGGGTGCCGGCCCAGCGACCGCGGCGGGTTCACGACCTCGACCGTCCTGTCGAAAGGGACGTCCTGGTTGGCGAACGCGGCCAGGTCGATCGCCCGTACCCGGCGCAGCAGATCGCGGAGCGTCGGATCACCGGCGGTGCTGGTACGCAGCACCAGGGTGTTGACGAAGAACCCGACCAGGTCGTCCAGGGCTTCGTCGGCCCGGCCGGCCACCACCGTGCCCAGCGGGATGTCGGTGCCGGCGCCGAGGCCCGTGAGCCCGGCGGCCAGCGCCGCCTGGACCGTCATGAACAGTGTCGCCTGCTCGCCACGGGCCAGCCGGACCAGCGCCGCGTGCTGGTCCGCGGGCACGGCGAAGCGGACGACATCGGCCTGGACGCCGGGGACGGCCGGCCGGTCGGCCCGGGTCGGCAGCCTCAGCTCCACCGGCAGATCGGCCAGCGCATGCCGCCAGAACTCCGACTGCCGGACCAGCCGGGAACGGGGATCGTCCTCGCGGCCGAGGATCCGGTGCTGCCAGAGCACGTAGTCGGCGTACTGCACGGGCAGGGCGGGCGGCGCGGCCCGCCCGCGCAGCCGGGCCGCGTAGGCGGCCGACAGGTCGCGGGCCAGCGGCTCGGCCGACCAGCCGTCGCAGGCGATGTGGTGCACGATCAGCACGAGGACGGCCTCGTCCGGGTTCTCGACCAGCAGCCGTGCGACAAGGGGCAGGTCGGCCGACAGATCGAAACGGTGTGCCACCGCCTCGGCCAGCATCGGGCCGAGCTCGCCCGGATCGACGTCGATCACGTCCAGCGGGACATGAGCGCGCTCCGGCGCGTGGATGATCTGATACGGCTCGCCGTCCGCCTCGGAGAAGGTGGTGCGGAGCGGCTCGTGCCTGCGCAGCAGGTCGCCGAGAGCCGCCTGGAGGGCGGCCCGGTCGAGTTCCCCGCTTATCCGCAGCACGAACGGCACGTTGTACGTGGCGTTCGGGCCTTCCACACAGTGCAGGAACCAGAGCCGCCGCTGGGCGTAGGACAGGGGGAGGCGGGCCGGACGGGTCTCACGGCCCACCTCCGGTCGTGCGTCCGGCGCCTCGTCGAGCAGTACGGCGATCGCGGCGGGCGTGGTGACCTCGAACAACGTGCGGATCGACAGCTCGCGCTTGAACGCGGCGCGGATGCGGTTGACCAGCCTGGTGGCGAGCAGCGAGTGGCCACCGAGCTCGAAGAAGCCCTCATCGGGGCCGACCGCCGGCAGCCCGAGCACGTCGGCGAACAGTCCGCACAGGATCTCCTCCCGCAGGTCACGCGGTTCGCGGTGCCTGGCGGCCGGGGCATAGTGCGGAGCCGGAAGGCTCCTGCGGTCGAGTTTCCCGCTCCCCGTCAGCGGAAGCTCGTCCAGCACCACCACCGCGGCGGGCACCATGTAGTCGGGCACCGACCCGGCCATGGCGGCGCGGATCCGCGCCGGGTCCACGGCCATGCCGCGCTGGGCGACCACATAGGCGACGAGCCGTCGATCACCGGGGCGATCCTCCCGGACCACGGCGAGCGCGGCGGCGACGCCGTCCTGGACGGCCAGCGCCGCTTCGACCTCGGCCGGCTCGATGCGGAAGCCGCGCAGTTTCACCTGGGCGTCGGCTCGGCCGACGAAGTCCAGCCGCCCGTCCGGGCGAAACCGCACGAGATCGCCGGTCCTGTACATACGGGTGCCGTCCGCGGCGAAGGGGTCGGCCACGAACTTTTCGGCGGTCAGACCGGGGCGCCGGAGGTAGCCGCGGGCCAGGCCGGCACCGGCGATGTACAGCTCGCCGGTCACTCCCGGGAGGACCGGCCGCAACGCGGAGTCGAGGACGTGGACCCGCGTGTCGTCGAGCGGGCGGCCGATGGGGACGGTGGTGGACAGGTGATCCCGGTCGACCGGCCCGTTCGTGGCGAAGGTGGTGGTCTCGGTGGGGCCGTAGCCGTTGACGATCTCGACCTCCGGGCAGTGGTCGAAGACCCGGCGCACCGCGGCGGCCGACACGACGTCGCCGCCCGTCCAGACCTGACGCACCCCGAGAAAGCAGGTGGCCGCCTCTTCGGCCAGGACGGTGAACAGCCCGGAGGTGAGCCAGAGGTGGGTGATGCCGGCCCCGGCGATCAGGCGCCGGTATTCCAGCACGTCCAGGTGGCCAGGTGGGGCGACCACGAGCCGGCCGCCGTTCAGCAACGGCGCCCAGACCTCGTAGGTCGAGGCGTCGAACTCCTGGGGAGAGTGGACCAGGACCCGGGACCGCTCCTGCGCCCCGAAACACCGGTCGGTCGCCAGATCGACGATGTTGCGGTGGGTGACGACCACGCCTTTGGCGCGGCCGGTGGATCCGGAGGTGTGCATGACGTACGCAGCGCCGTCCGGGTGGGCGCAGGCCCTTCCCGGTGCCGGCGCGGTCGCGGCAGAGACATCAGAGAGATTGGAGATATCGGAGGCATCGGCCAGGAAGGCGACGACGTCGGGAGCGTCCACGATGACCCGCCCGACGCCCGCCGGCAGGGTCGCCGCCAGGGCCCCTACGGTGACGACGAGCTCGGGTGCCACGTCGTCGAGCAGGAACGCCAGCCGCTCGGCCGGGTGCCCCGGGTCGAGCGGCGCGTAGGCGGCTCCCGTCTTGAGCACCGCCAGCATGGTCTCGACCAGGGCCGGCGAGCGCGGCATCATCAGCCCGATCACCCGCTCGGGCCCGGCTCCGTGCCGGGCGAGCAGCGCGGCCAGCCGGTCGGTCCGGGCGTCCAGCTCCGCGTACGTCACAGAACCGCCGTCCGCGGTCACCGCCACGGCGTCGGGGGTCAGCCGTGCCTGTGCCCGGAAGCGCTCGTGGACGAGGCCGGGCACCCGATCGGTCACGGTCTCGTTGTACGTGCGCAGGACGAGGTCCAGCTCCTGCTCGGACAGGACCTCAAGGCTGCCCACGGTCAGCTCGGGCGTCTCGGCGAGGGCGGTCAGGACCCGGGTGAGACGGTCGGCCATGGCCGAGGCCGCGGCGCGGTCGATCAGGTCGGCCCGGCACAGCAGCGAGAGCACGACGCGCGGGCCCGGGCACACGTCCAGAGCCAGGGGATAGTGCGTGCTCTCCCGTACGCGTGGGCCGGTGGCCGTGAAGTCGGCGGTGGACAGGTCCCCCGTACCGCCGGGCTGATTCTCGAAGGACAGGACGGTGTCGAACAGGGGCCCGGTGATGTCGGTGAGCCGCTGGATGGGGGACAGGCCGAGGTGGCCGTACCGCGCGGCCTGCGTCCAGTCGTCGCTCAGCGCGCGCAGCATGTCCCGCAGGGAGAGGTCCGAGGGGAGGCGCACCCGGACCGGAACCGTGTTGATCAGCAGGCCGATCATGCTGTCCGCGTGCGCGAGGTCGGCGGGGCGACAAGAGACGGGGGTGCCGAACACCACGTCGTCGCTGCCCAGCGACCGCCCGAGAACGAGCGCCCACGCGCCTTGGAAGACGGTGTTCAGCGTCACGCCCACGTCGCGCGCGCGGTCGACGAGCGCCTGACTGAGGCTCTCGGAGAGATCCCAGCGCAGTTCCTCGGCCTCGTCCGGTGCGGCGTTTCCGCCCGGCGCGCCCAGGACGCCGGCGACCAGAGTCCCCTGCTCCAGGCCGTCCAGGGCATGCCGCCACGCCGCTTCGGCCGGCTGCGGATCGGCCCGGTCCAGCCAGGCCAGATAGTCGCGGTACGGGGCGATCGGCTCGGCCGCGTCGGTCGAGCCGTAGCCCGTGAAGATCTCACCCAACAGCAGTCTGCCGGACCACGCGTCCAGGATGGCGTGGTGCGCGGTCAGGACGAACCGGTGGTGCCGCTCCCCGAGCCGGATCAGCGCGAAGCGGAGCAGCGGCGGCTTCTCGACGGCGAACCCATGAGACCAGTCATCGTCCAGAAACCGCGCCAGGCGGGCGTCCCGGTCCACGCCGGCCAGGTCGGACAGGTCGAGGTCCTGCCAGTCAAGGGAGAAGCTACGCGGAACCACCTGTACGGGTTCGCCCGTGCCGCGGTGCCGGAACCCGGCGCGCAGGTTCGGGTGCCGGCTGAGCACGGCGGCGGTGGCCGACCGCAGGGCCGTCGGGTCCACGTCCCCGTGGAGGTCCGTCGACAGCTGCGCGACGTACAGGCGCGTGGCTCGGCGTTCGTACAGCGAGTGGAACAGGAGTCCCTCCTGCAGCGGTGACAGCGGGAGGACGTCCTCGATCGCTGAACGTCGCGCGTTGCCCATGACGATCACACCTCTCCGAGCAGATCGGCTTCGAATTCTTCGATTTCGCGCTGGCTCAGCGAGCTGAGCGACAGGTCCGAGGGCGTCAGGGCGGTGCTGTCCGGCCGCGCGGCATGTTCGATGATCGTCGCCAGCGCGGCGAACCAGTCCTCGCACACCGCGGCGATCAGGCTGGGCTCGGCCGCGACCGGCAGCCATCGCCAGGTGGCGCTGAACCGGGGACCGTCGGGCAGGTCCTGCGTGACCGCGTTGATCTCCACCGGGTGGACGATCGGCGCGGCGGGACTGACGTGATCGTTGAAGGCGTCGCGGCCCGGGATCAGCGCCCAGGGGCGCTCATGGCCTGCGGTGAAGCGGCCCATGTAGTTGAAGCGGATCAGCGGTCTGGGCCGTTCCGCGAGGATGGGCGCGGTCCGGGGGTTCAGGTAGCGCAGCAGGCCGAAACCCAGGCCCTTCCCCGGGACCTGCCGCAGCTGCTCCTTGATCCGCTTGAGCGCGCGGCCGGGGTCGGCGGTGCCGGGTACCAGGCGAACCGGGTAGGCGCTGGTGAACCAGCCGACGCTGCGGGACAGGTCGACGCCGCCGGCGATGGCTTCCCGCCCGTGGCTCTCCAGCTCCAGCAGCACGGCCTTGGCCGAACCGTCCTCCGGCTCGGGCGCCTGACCGGCCAGAGCCAGGGCCAGACCGGTCAGCAGGACGTCATTGAGCTCACACCCCAGTGCCTCCGGGACCCCGTACAACTTCTTCGTCAGCTCGGGGGGCAGGTCGAAGGTGGCCGACGTCATCGCGCCCATGAGGTCGTTCGCCTGCCCGCGCACGACGCTGATGGCGGGCCGGTCCAGGGTGTCGAGCCAGAAGGGCAGCTCGGCCTGGCGATCCGCGTGACAGGCGCTCGCGTGCAGGAGGTGCGCCCAGCGGCGGAACGGGATGAAGGGGCCGACCAGCTTCGGTTCCCGGCCCTGCCGGAGCGCCTGCCAGGCCGTGGCCAGATCGTCGATCAAAATGTGCCAGGACAACGCGTCGGCGGCCAGATGCTGGACGACCAGCGCGAGCCGGCCGGTCGCTGCCGGGCCGCGGTCGAACCACACCGCCCGCAGCAGCCGGCCCTGACGTGGGGCGAGGCGGCTTCTCGCGACGGCCGATTCAGCGTTGATCGTCCTTGCCAGTTCGGCGCCGGTCAACGCGGAGGCGTCGACGCGTGTGAGACATTCGGCCGCGGGCACGCTCCCGGCCGGGAGCACCTCCAGCGGCTGTTCCTCGTCCGTGGCGGCCATCGACAGGCGGAGCCCGTCGTGGGTGTCCAGCAGGGCCTGCAGGGCGCGCTCCAGCGTGTCGCCGGTCAGCCCGGCGGGGGTTCGCAGTACCACCGACTGGCTGAAGTCGTCGAGCGGCGCACCCCACTCGACCGACCAGCGCACGATCGGGGTGGCGGGAAGGAGGCCGGCCTCGGCGTCGTCATCGGCCGGCTGATCGGTCCGTACCGCCCGCGCCACGGATGCCAGCTTCGCCACCGTACGCAGCCGCAGCACCTCATCGGGCTCGATCAACAGGCCCTTCTGGCGTGCCACGCCGCACAGCCGGATCGCCGTGATGCTGTCGCCGCCCAGGGAGACGAACTGGTCGCCGACGCTCACCGAGGCCAGGCCCAGCACCTCGGCGAACGCTTCGGCCAGGATCTGCTCCCGGGGCGAGTCCGGGGATCGGCCGGCCTCGCGCTCCTCCGCCTCCGGCTCGGGCAGGGCGAACCGGTCGAGCTTGCCGTTGGGGGTGGTCGGGAGGCGATCCAGGAGCACGATGCCGGCCGGCACCATGTGCTTCGGCAGCGTACGCGCCGCGTGCGCGCGGATCTCGCGGATCAGCCGGGTACGGCGAGCGGGCGCCGCCGGTTCGTTGGCCGGCACGGGGCGCGCGACCGGGACCACGTCGACCGGGACCACGTCGACCGGGACCACGTCGACCGGGACCACGTCGACCGGGACCACGTCGAGCGGGGCGGCACCTGCGCCGCGGTCGACCAGTACCGCGTCGAACGCGTCGGGGGCCTGGTCCGACCAGGTCAGGTGGGTCTCGTAGCCGTGGCCGATTCCCAGATCCTGGAGCGCCCGCGGCTCGATGCCGTTCTGGGGACCGGCGATCGCGCGCCGGGCCCCCGCGAGGTCACCGGCGCCGAGCGAGCGGGCCGCGGCGACGTCCGCGGTGAGCCGCGCGTTGGGGATGCCGGACAGCCGCACCGCTCCCGGTCGCCGCAGGGCCAGATGGCGGTCCAGGGCGGTCAGGCTCGCCACGTCGTCCCCCCAGCGCAGGGCCGGCGCGGCAGGAGCCGGGTGCCCAGGGCCCTTCCGCATGATGACGTCGTAGCGGTAGCAGGTCAGCTCGTTGTGGTCGTCGTCCGGCTTCAGCAGGACCTGGACACCGGCGACGCCGGGCAGGTGGTCCCTGACCGTGGCGAAGAACCCGGGATCGAGCAGCAGCTCTCTCTCGTTCGCCATCCCGTGTTCCACCAGGGCCGCCAGCGCGGCCGGGGTGGAGTCCGGCGCGGCCCGCCGTAGCTGGACGCCGGTGTGCAGGACCCGGGCCAGGCGTAGGTTCCGCAGGTCGCCCAGGAACAGGTGACCGCCGTCGGGCAGCAGCTTCCAGGCTCCGGCCAGGACGTCCATGACGTAATCGATGTTCGGGAAGTACTGCACCACGGAGTTGAGGATCAACGTGTCGAAGAAGCCCTCCGGCAGGCCGGTGAAGTCATCGGCCGGCTGCGCCATGACCCGCACCTTGTCCGACCATGCGGGACGGGCGTCGATCGAACGTCGCAGGGACTCGATCGCCTGGGCTGACAGATCGGTGCCCCAATAGCTCTCGGACGCCCCCGCGAGCTGGGAGAGGATCAACCCGTTGCCCACGCCGATCTCCAGGATCCGGCGTGGTCCCAGGGCGGTGATCCGCTCGACCGCCGCTCGCCGCCACCGGCGCATCTCCTCGACGGGGAGCTGCCGGCCGGTGTAACTGCTGTTCCAGCCCTGGAAGTCGTCGCCGAGGGGGCGCTGTGCGGGCCGGCCGTACAGGGACTCGTTCACCTGGCGCCAGGCCTCGACGATGTCCTCGGTGGCGCGGTCGTCCTCGGCCGCCGTGGTGGGTACGACGTACGCGATCAACCGCTTGACGCCTGGACGGTTCTCGCGGTCCACGACCGCGACGTTCCGCACCCCGGGGCACCTGGCGATCGCCGCCTCGACCTCGCCCGGCTCGATGCGGAACCCGCGGATCTTCACCTGCTCGTCGGCCCGGCCGAGAAAGTCCAGCCGGCCGTCGGGGCGCCAGGCGGCCAGGTCACCCGTGCGGTACATCCGTGATCCGGGGCTGCCGAACGGATCGGCGACGAAACGCTCCGCGGTCTGCCCGGGCCGGCGGAGGTAGCCCCGCGCCAGCCCGATACCGGCGATGTAGATCTCACCGGTCCGGCCGGGAGGGACCGGGTTCAGGTCCTCGTCGAGCACATGGACGGCGACGTCGGAGATGGGGCGTCCGATCGACGGCTTGACGCCGGGGGTCAGGGGGGTGGACATCGTGGCCATGACCGTGGCCTCGGCCGGGCCGTAGCTGTTGAACATCCTGCGGCCCGGGGCCCAGAGCGCGGTGAGCTCGGCCGGGCACGGCTCACCACCGACGATCACCGTACGCACGGTGGGCAGGTCCGACGGTGACATCGCGCCCAGAAGGGTGGGCGGGAGCGAGATGTGGGTGAGGTCCAGACCGGCCAGTTCGGCGGCGGAGACCAGGCCCCGGGTGCCCGCCAGGACCAGGGTCGCGCCGCTCAGCAGCCCCAGGCACAACTCCCAGAACGCCGCGTCGAAGCTCGGCGAGGCACAGTGCAGGACCCGGTCGCCGGGGCCGACGTCGAGCAGCTGGACCTGTGCGCGACTGAAGTTCGCGATGCCGACGTGCGGAACGAGGACGGCCTTGGGACGTCCGGTGGATCCCGAGGTGTAGATGACGTAGGCCGGGTGATCGACGCTCAGTGGCATCGTCCGCCCGGCGTCGGTGAGACCTTCCTCCGGTGCCTCCACACGGGTGCGGGACGCCGGTGACTTCGCGCCGGTGCGGGACGGCGGTGTCTTCGCGCCGGTGCGGAGCGGCAGTGCGTCGATCTCCCAGATCGGGCAGGGGGCCTCAGGCAGCCGTGGCGCGGTCGGCCCGTCGGTGAGCACTGCGGCGGGCCGGGCGTCCTGGAGCATGAAGGCGATGCGGTCAGCGGGGTAGCCGGGGTCGACGGGCAGATAGGCGGCGCCGGCCTTCAGCACGGCGAGGACCGCGACGACCTGCTCGATGGAGCGCGGCAGCGCGAGCGCCACCACCTGCTCGGGGCCGATGCCGAGCTCGACCAGCGCTCGCGCGAGCCGATGCGCACGGAGACCGAGCTCCGCGTAAGTGAGCGTCTCGGTCCCCGAGACGACCGCGGGAGCGTCGGGGTTCCGGAGCACCTGACGTTCGAACAACGCCGGGAACGGCTCCGGAGCCACGGTGGGGTACGGGACGGGCAGGGCGAGCTCGGCAGGACCTTCGCGAAGCTGCTGCATGCCGGGAAGCTGCTGCATGATGGGCAGACTGGCAAAGCCCCGGGGCCGATTGAAGATCTGGCACCCAACCTGCAGCGAACCTGCCGACGTCCTGCCTGTCCTGTTCCCGCGACCGGGCGAGGGCGTGCGCTTTCCGGGCGTGCGCTTTCCGGGCGGCCGCTCGGCGTTCCCTTCGTCACGTGATCGCGAGGAGCCGAGCCTGATCGGCCCTGGGCAGCGGCACGTCGTGGATCCCCGCGCACGCCTGCCGGACGATGTTGAGCATCGAGATGAAGTAGCTGCCGTGCCGCTCGACGCGGCGCAGCAGGCCACGGGTGAACAGGACGTGCAGCGACCGGGTCAGCTCCGGCTGGGACAGGCCGGTCACTCCGACCGCGTCGTCGACCGTCCAGCAGTCGTCGATCTGCAGGAGCCGGTTGAGCAGCGTCCGATGGGGCTTCGGCAGCGTCTCGATGCTGCGCAGCACCGAGGCGTAGAGCATCGGCTCAGGATGATGGCAGATGAGGGCGTGCAGATTACGCGGGTCGTCGATCAACTGCTCGTACAGGTGGGGGAGCGGCTCCATGAGGCACCGGGAGGCGGCCAGGCCGAGAGCCGCCGGCAATCCGTCGAGTATCCGGCAGAGCCCGGCGACCATCGACGCGTTGGCCGGGTTCAGGCGGAAGCCGGGCTGGACGGGAGCGAGCTGCCGTAGCAGCAGGCTGACCGCCGGGATCTGGCCCAGGGAGTCGAGGTCCCGCTCCTGACCTGGTTCGGGCACCGCCAGCGGAGCCAGGGGGAGGACGCACTCCCCCCGGATGCCCAACGGCACGCGGGCCGTGGCCACCACGGTCACCTGCGGGCAGTCCGTCAACAGGCGGAGCAGCGCCGGGGCGCGGACCGGGACGTCGTCGATGCCGTCCACGAAGACGATCATCGGCGCCGTGCCGATGATCGCGGCCAGCTCGCCGCTGGTGTCCGCCTGGCCGGTGATGAGTTCGGCCATGGCCTCTATCAGGGTCGGCGGGGCCGGGTCCGGGATCCAGTCGCCGCGGGTCTCGGCGACCGGCACCCACAGCAGGGGACTGTCGGACTCGGCATGCACCCGCTGGCTGATCTCCAGAGCCAGCCGGGTCTTGCCGACACCGCTGATGCCGGTGATCGTCAGCAGTCGCTGGCGCGGCTCCGCCGCCAGTAATCCGGTGATGGCGTCCAGCTCGTGGTCTCGCCCCACCAGACCGTCCGTGGTCCACACCGGCGCGTCGATGCGCATGCTCTCCGTGACCATCTTGTCGAGATGGGAGCTCTCGATGAGGGCGGCCCGGCTGAAGGCGGTCCGGGCCTGCCCGGTCAGGCGCAGCGCCCCGGCCAGAAGGGCCACGGTCGCCCGGCGCGGGGAGGCGACCCGGCCGCTCTCCATGTCGCGGATCGCCCGCACGCTGATCGTGGACAGAGCCGCCAGCTGTAGCTGGGTGAGGCCGCAGCGAAGCCGCTGTTGACGTAGGACCTGCGAGAAATTGCCTTCCGCGCGTGCGCGTACCATGGCTCACTCCGGGATCATGACAGTTGATCAAGAACTGCGGTGCATGCGTAAACCATCGGGAAATCGTCGTCGTCGGTCCTCATCGATGACCACGGCGCTCAGTCGGCGCCCCGGTAGGCCAGCAGGGCCTGAGGGGAGGTCAGCAACGGCAGATGGAGGTCGGTCGTGGTGCCGCGGACCCGGAAGACGAAGGACGCGCGGACGAAGAGCGGCAGGCACCCCTGCAGCGTGTAGTAGCTGTCCAGCTCCACCTCGACCTGATAGGTGGCCGCTCCCACGTCGGGGCCTTCGGCCAGCACCAGCCGGCCGTCGCCCCCCGTACGGCCCGACGCCAGTTTGATCAAACCCGTCGCCGTCTCACAGGCCAGGCTGGCGTCGACTTCCGCGCAGGGCCGGCCGTTCGCGGCGTCGAGAACCTGGATGGAGATCTTCATGCGCCGAGCCAGCCTTCCAGCCGACGGCAGGCGATGGTCACCAGCTCCTTCCTGGTCTCTTCGAGATCTGATTCGGGACTCAGCGATGTGCGGGTGTCTCCGGCGCGCGCACGCGCGTTCGCCGCCGCGATGACGAGCGAGTGCTCGGCCGCCGCCACCGCCGAGCAGACGGCCGTCACCACCGACCGAGCGGTCCAGTAAGGGCGGCGCGCCAGCACGACGTCGATCCATGGGCCGTCGCAGCCCAGGCAGTCGATCAGCAGGCCGCGCGCCTCGTCGCCGGGAAGGGCGTTGAACCGCCGCACCGGACCACCGCCCAGGAGCGCGGCCAGCGTCGTGGCGAGCACGTCGGCCCCGGCGACCAGGGCCCGCTCTTCGGTGTCCTCGACGGGGGAGTGGCTGACCCCGCCCTTGCTGGGCACGAAGATCATGCCGATCGGGGCGCGGGCCGCGATGATCTGCGCGTCGTGGCCGGCCCCACTGGGCATGGCCTGCCAGGACAAGCCCAGAGACGACGCCGCGTTCGCGATGACGCTCCGCAGCCCGATGTCGGTGCGCACGGGAGTCGATCGGTCGGAGACCCGCAGGTCGATCTCGACGCCGGACGCCTGGGCCACGTGCTCGGCCATCGAGCCCAGCAGCCGCTCGCCGACCTGGATCCGGGCGGCGTCGGTATCGCGGATCTCGGCGTTGAGGCGGACCAGGCCGGGAATCGTGTTGACCGTGTTCGGGGACACGTCCAGGTATCCCACGGTCGCCGTCGAGCACGCGTCGAGCGTGGTGGCGAGGCTCTCCACCCGGGCGACCAGCTGGGCGGCGCTCACCAGGGCGTCCCGGCGGTCACGCATGGGCGTGGTGCCCGCATGCTGCTGCTCGCCGCGCACCTCGCACGTGAATATGGTGCGGCCGACGATGCCGTCGACCACGCCGATGTCCAGGCCGAGCCGCTCCAGCACCGGCCCCTGCTCGATGTGCAGCTCAAGGAAGGCGGCGATGCGGCCGGCCGGCCAGACGGCCTCAGCCAAGCGCTCCGGCTCGCCTCCGGCGCTCAGCAGATGCTCCCAGGCCGGACGGCCCTCGCGGTCGACGATCTTCTCCGAGTCGGCGTCCAGCGAGCCGGCCATCGCGCGCGACCCCCAGAAGGGATACTGCACGAGCGCGCCTTCCTCGTTGGCGAACCCCACGGCCACCGGCTCGAAGCCGTCGATCGTGGCCCCGGTCTCGACCAGCACGGTCAGCGCTTCCAGCGCGGCGGCCACGCCGTAGGCGCCATCGAGCCAGCCGCCCTGCCGGACGGTGTCGAGGTGCGAACCGAACAACACGACCGGCCGGTGCGGGTCGGCGTCCTGGCGCCTGATCAGCAGATTGCCGGCCGGGTCGATGTCACTGGTCAGCCCGGCCTTCTCGGCCAGGTCCTGGAGGAATTCCCGCGCCCGGCCCTCCTCGGCGCTCAGCCCGAGCCGCGTGATTCCCCCTTGCGGATCGCCGCCGATCTGGGCGAGGCCGCGCAGCGCTGCGAGGAAACGATCGGCATCGACGTGGAGCGGGCCGGTCGCGAAGGCCGCCATGGCGGTGCGGGTGTCCCCGGGGGCGTGGGCCAGGACTGGATCGGTGTGGCGGGTCGCGGGCCCGCCTGAGGGATCGGACATGATCGGGACAGGCGCCTGGGCGGCTGCGTCGTTCGGCCTCATCTGGATTCCCATCGCGTCGGTTGCGAACCCCGTCGATGGCCAGCCTCGGAAACCTGCCTATCAATCGGCTATCAGTGACGTGTCACAGGGCGACGGCCGGGACGCGTCTCTAGGTTCCGCATGCGGGGAACGTCATCTGGCGCGGCGCCGGCGCGGTGCCGTGCCCGTCGTCCAGGTGCTCGTACAACGCCATGGCCCGCTCGAACTGCCACGCGGCCGGGACGGGCCGCTGCTGGATCAGGTCCAGGGAGCCGAGCGAGTAGCGCATCGCCGCCTCGCCGCGCTGGTTCCCGTGCCGGCAGGCCGCCTTGAGCACCGCTTCGTGGCTTTCGCGCCAGTCGGACAGGAGGGACTGCGAGGCCAGCAAGGGGGCGACGCTCAGGGCCAGGTTCCACGCGTGCTCCACGAGCCCGGCGGCCGCGGCCTGCCGGATGCCGGACAGGAGGAACGGCCACTCCTGCTCGTACCAGGACAGTGGTTCGGCGAGTAGCCGATCGAGGAGCGAGGCCGGGAGCGGCCATCGGGAGGCGCGGCCGGCCGGGAGCGGGAAGCCGCCGGAGCGCTCGCGACGGCACGCCTCGTCGGCCACGAACAGCAGGCACCCGACCAGGCGTTCCAGCGCGGAGCGTCGCTCTGCCGGGCTCTCCTCCTCGACAAGTCGCTCGAGCGCGAACGACCGGGTCAGGGCGTGAAACCGATAACGGTCCGGGCCCGGACCGGACACCACGTCGAAGAGATACGCTTCGGCCAGCTCCTCGATGACGTCCTCGGCTCGCAGCGGGTCCGTCTCCAGCAGAGGCGCGCCGACCCAGGCGGGGAAGCCGGTCGCCGCCGACAGCGCCAGAAGCCGGAAAAGCCTGCGGGCGTCGGGGGACACGGCGTCGTAGGACAACGAGATGCTGGCCCGCACGCCCATCTTGCCGTGGTTCAGCTCGTCGAGCCGGTGCGTCTCGTCGGTGAGCCGTTCCACGAGACCCGCCACCTTCCAGTGCGGTCGCGCGGCCAGGCGGGCGGCGATGATGCGCAGCGCGAGCGGCAGACGGTCGCAGAGGTCGCAGAGGTTCTCCACCGCTTCTGGCTCCGCCCTGACCCGCTCACGCCCGATGACGCGTTCCAGCAGGGCCACGGCGCCGGCCCGGCTCATCGCGGGGATCTCCATCCGCTCGGCCGGCAAGCCGGTCAGCCGGCGGCGGCTGGTGACGAGGACCGAGCACTGCCCGCCCCCCGGAAGCAGCGGCATGACCTGCTCCTCGGACTCCGCGTCGTCGAGGACGATCAGCATGCGGCGTTTGCCGAGCAGGTTCCGGTAGATCTCCCCGCGTTCCTCGGCATCCTCTGGCAGACGGGCGCCGCTGACGCCCAGGGCGCGTAAGAACCGGCCGAGGATGTCGGCCGGGTCGGCGGCCCGGGAGCCGGCATGCAGGTGCGCGAAGAGCTGGCCATCCGGGAAGTCGGCCGCCATCAGGTGCGCCAGGTGGACCGCGAAGGCCGTCTTGCCCACACCGCCCCGGCCGTGGAAGACCGTGACCGGAAGGGCCTGGTCCGCGCTCGCGGCCCCGACGGCGTCGCTCAGCGCACCCTCGATCAGGTCGGTGCGCCCGGTGAAGTCCGAGATGGCCGGCGGCAGCAGCATGGGGACGCCCGGCTGCGCCGGTGGTGCGGAGATCGATGCGGCCGGCGTGTGCGGTGCCACGTCGAGGGTGTCGCCGAAGGGCGCGGATCTCGCCCATGATGCGGCCGGTCCGAGGACGTGCCCGCCGGTCAGCATCTCCCGGTGCAGGGATCGCAGATCCGCGCTGGGCTCGATGCCCAGCTCGTCCATGAGAACGTGGCGGACATTCCGGTAGACCTGCAGCGCTTCGGCCTGACGCCCGTGGCGGTACAGCGTCATCATGAGCAGGGCGTGGAATCGCTCACGTAAGGGGTGCTGCCGGGTGAGAGTCGCGAGTTCGCCCGCCACGTCCTGATCCAGCCCTGCGGCCAGCTCGATCTCGATGCACTGCTCCAGAGTGCGCAAGCGGCGCTCCTCCAGGTGCACGACGCGATGCTGGATCGTCGGGGCGGTGATGTCCGAGAGCGCCGCTCCCCGCCACAGCGCCAGCGCCCCCCGCATGCTGGCGATGACCGAGGCGTGGTCGCCCTGGCCCAGGGCGCGCCGGCCTTCGGCGACGCGGGCGTCGAAGATCTGGGTGTCGAGGGTGCAGTCGTCCAGTCGCAGCAGATAACCCGGCTTACGCGTCTCGATCAGGTTGGCGCCGTGCGCCCTGCTCATCACGCGTCGCAGCCGGGAGACGCAGAAGTGGATCTGTTCGCGGGCCGTGGACGGAGGATCGTCCTCCCAGACCGCGTCGATCAGCCGGTCCGTCGAGACGACCTTCTCCGGCTCCAGGAGCAGCATCGCGAGTACGATCTTCTGGCGCATCCCTTCGATGTCCATGGGACCGTTTTCGGAGGCCGCTTCGAGTGGCCCGAGCACGGAGAAGTTCATCCGCGCCCCCGAGTCGTTGTCCGCCCGATGGCGTCCCGCGGAAAGGGGAGTTTCACGATGATCGATAAGGGGGGTTCGGCGACGCTCAGATATTGATCACGGGAAAGGGGGTGATGGACGCTCAAGACGGGCACGTTCACGATGGCTCTGTCCTCAGGATGACCCAACCGCTCGGGGAATGTACCGCCAGGATCCGGCTGAGCGTGAACGCTACTCCAACGTGATTTATATTCGCTTTTGCTCGTACAAAGCGGGTGCCCGCCCGCAGGCTGTCCGCTGCCGCAAGGCGTCGGCTGTGGACGGTATTGTGCGATACGGCCTTTCCGTGAATGATCTTCTGTAGAGGAGGATCATGCGTTTCAGGATTCTCGGACCGCTGGAGGTCGAGCGAGGTGGAGAGCAACTTCACCTCGGGGGCCGGCTCCAGCGCGTCGCCATGGCGATCATGCTTCTCGACGCCAATCGGACTGTGCCGGTTAATAGGATGATTGAGGCGATATGGGGAGATAACCCCCCAGAGACGGCCCGCAATCAGATTCAAATCCGGATTTCTCACCTGCGCCGTCTGCTCGGCGATATCGCCAAGCCGCACAGTCTTCTCATCACCGTGCCGCCCGGTTACCGGTTGACGGTCGAACGCGGTCAACTCGACCTCACCGACTTCGACGCGTTGACCGAGCAGGCCCGACAGGAGAGTCCCGCGCAGGCGGCCAGGACCCTGCGCGCGGCGCTGGCCCTGTGGCGGGGTCCCATGCTGTCCAACGTCGGCAGCGACCTGGTCCAGACGATCGCGCACGGGGTGCAGGAACGTCGCCTGCTCGCTCACGAGCAGTGCATCGAACTCGAACTCGGCGAGGGCCGCCATCAGCAACTGGTCGCCGAGTTACGCGGCCTCGTCGAGGACAGTCCCCTGCGCGAGCGCCTCCATGGCCTCCTCATGCTCGCGCTCTACCGTTCGGGACGACAGGCCGAGGCGCTCGACGTCTTCCACGCCTATCGAGTGATGCTGAGCGACACCCTCGGCCTGGTGCCGGGCGACGAGCTACGCCGACTTGAGCTGGACATACTCCACCAGAACGCAGAGCTCGACAGCGGGCCGGCGGCCGTCGGCCAGGCGCCGGTCCCGAGACAGCTCCCGCCGATGATCTCGAAGCTGTCCGGGCGCGAGGCCGAGATGCGCCGGATCGGCTCGCTGCTCGACGCGACAGGCGCGGACACCGGCTTGCCCATCGCCGCCATCGTCGGGAGGGCGGGAGTGGGCAAGACCGAGCTGGCGCTCCAAGCGGCGCACCGGCTGTCGCCCGGCTATCCGGACGGGCAGCTCTACATCGACCTGCGCGACGGCGAGCTGCAGCCGACCGATGTGCTCAGCCAGTTCCTCCGCGCTCTGGGGGTAACGGTGATACCCCGGCAACTGGAGGAGCGAGGCGCTCTGTTCCGCTCCACCGTGGCCGGCCGCCGCATGCTCCTGCTCCTCGACAGCGCGGGGTCGTTCGAGCAGATCCGGCCCCTGCTCCCCGGCGGTTCTCCCGCTGCCGTCCTGGTCACCGGCCGGCACCACCCGATCGGGCTGCCGGAACACCGGGTGCTCCGTCTCGACGTACTCGGTGACGAAGGCGCCGTCGAACTGCTCACCCAAGAGATCGGCGCCCGTCGCGTCGCGCTGGAGCCCATCCCCGTGAAAAGGCTGGCCGAGAAGTGCGGAGGGCTACCGCTCGCGCTGCGCATCGCGGGCGCGCGGCTCGCCGTACGCCCCCAGTGGACCATCCAGACCCTGGTCGACCTGCTCAGCGACTCCCGCACCATGCTGGACGTACTCAGTCATGGCGATCTTGAAGTACGGGCCAGCCTCGACGTCAGCTACCGAGGCCTGTCGCACCAGGCCCAGACGCTGTTCCGGCGGATCGGGCTGTTCGGCAGCCCGCAGATCTCCCCCTGGCTCGGCGAGGCGCTGCTCGGCGAGGACACGGCCCAGGACACGGCCCAGGACGCGTTCGACGAGTTGGTCGCGGCCTCGCTGCTGGTCCGCAGGGGCCAGAGATACGTCATGCACGACCTCCTGCGCGCGTACGCGGGTGAGAGCGCCCTCGCCGGCGACAGCGAGGAGCAGCGCCGAGCCGCGGTCGAGCGGGCCGGCAGGCGCTTCCTCTTCCTCGCCGACCGCGCGCACCAGCGCTACTACGGCGGGCATTTCACCTTGCTCCGCAGCAAGGACACGGGTGACCCGCGGGACGACGGCATCGCCGACGCGCTGTTCGGAGACGACCCGCTCGGGTGGCTGGACGAGGAGCGCACCACGCTCCTGGCGAGCGTCCGGCAGGCGGCAGCGCACGACCTCGACGAGCTGTGCTGGAACATCGCGATGACCGTCATCACCCTCTTCGAGGTCCGGGCGTACCACGACGAGTGGCGCACCGTCGCGGAGATCGCGCTCGCGTCCTGCCGAAGCGCCGCCAACACGCGCGGAGAGGGGGCCATGCTGTACTCGCTGAGCACGCTGGCCGTCTTCCAGCAGCGGTACAGCGAGGCGCAACCCCTGCTGATCCAGGCGATCGACATCTTCGAACTGATCGGCGAGGTGCATGGCATGGCGCTGGCGCTGCGCAACCTGGCGCTCGCGGAGCGGGTCATGGGTGAGGTCGACGCGGCGCTCGACAGGTACCGGCAGGCCCTGCCGCTGCTGGAAGCGGTGGGGGACAGGGCGGCCGAAGGCCACGTCCTGGTGAGCATCGCGATCATCCATCTCGAAGAGGGGCGCCTGGGTGAGGCGGAGCCGCTGCTCGACCGCGCACTGGCACTCTTCAGGGACGAGGGCGTGCAACGCGGCGAGGCCCAGGCGCTGAACCGGATCGCCGAGCTCTCCCTGCTGCGCGGCGACGCCCGGCGCGCGCTGGAGGCGTTCGAAGGAGCCTTGGTCATCGCCCGCGACATGCGCGACCGGATCGGTGAGGCGTACATCCTGCACGGGACAGGTCAGGCGCAGGCGGCCCTCGGCCGGGCCGAGCAGGCCGAACGCGCCCTGTCGCAGGCCCTGGAGATGGCGCAGGAGCTGGGCGAGCGGCACATCGAGGGGCGCACGAGGCTGTCGCTCGGCCTGCTGCTGAGCAGTCAGGGGGATCCCGGCGGGGCGGCGCACCTGGAGAAGGCGCACACGCTGTTCGCCGAGATGGGCGCCGAACGCTGGCGGGCGAAGGCGGCGGAGGCCCTCGCCCGGGCGCGCTGAGCGAGGGACGCGCTGCCGAGTCCGGAGACGGTGGCAGCGCGAGGGCGTCCGCCGCCGACCGGCCACCCCACTACTGAGCGAGACCCGTTGCCGGCACGCTCAAGTCCATCCCGGTCCAGGACATGTCACAGGTCCCGTCCTTTTTGTAGTGCTTGCACTCCTGCGCCTGTGCTGTGGCGGTGGAGCCTGTCACGATCGCCACGGTGATGCCCACACTGATCAGAATCTTCCGCACGTTGCCGCTCCTCTCAGGTCATGAGGGCGACTGTAGAGAAGGCCGCTTTTGGTTCGCTTTCGATCGCGGGCGGTCGCACCGCGCCGGTATCTGCCGACGGCAGTTCCGGTGGCAGTATCAGTGCTCTCCCTTGCCCAGGTCCGGCGGAGCCCAGCAGTCTGATGGCCATCCGCCCGGCCTCGCTGAGGAGCGTGACCCGTGTTAGCCGTGCTTCGCCGACGCGACTTCACCCTCATCTGGCTGGGGGGACTCATCTCGGAGATCGGCGACTGGCTGCTGCTGATCGCGCTGCCGGTCTACGTCTACATGCTCACGTCCTCCACGCTCACCATGGCGACGGTGTTCATCCTGGAGCTGGTCCCGGCCGTCGCCTTCGGCTCGCTGGCCGGGGTGCTGGTGGACCGGTGGGACCGGCGGGTCACGATGGTCACGGTCGCGGTGGCGCAGGGCCTGCTCCTGCTGCCGCTGCTGGCCGTGCAGCACAGCGACCAGCTGTGGATCGTGTACCTGATCGCACCGGTGCAGGCGCTGCTGGCCCAGCTCTTCGAACCGGCCAGAAGCGCCGCGCTGCCGGCCCTGGTCCCCGACGGCGAGCTCGTGGCGGCCAACGGTCTCATGGGGCTCGGCGCCAACGTCGCCCGACTGGTCGGCAGCTCCCTGGGCGGCCTGGCCGTCGCCTCCGGCGGTCTCACGACGGTGGTGATCGGTGACACGGTCACCTATCTGCTCGCGGCCCTGATCATCGCCATCGCCCGGCTCCCCGCGCGGGGAGCCGGGCACGCCTCCGGAGCCGAGCGGCCGACACTGTTCCGGGCCTGGTACGAAGGCATGGTGTTCATGATCGGCCGGCGTGACGTCCGCAACCTCCTGCTGAGTGTGGCGGCCGGTTCGATCGCCCAGGGGATGTTCCTGGTGCTGTTCGTCGTCTTCGTCTCGGACGTCCTGCACGGTGACAGCACGGACGTGGGAGTGCTGCGCGGTGTGCAGGCCATCGGGGGCATCATCGGTGGTTTCGTCGTCGCCTGGCTCGGTGCGCGGGTCAGTCACCGTAGCCTCATCGCCGGGGGAGCCCTGGCGATCGGCCTGCTCTCGCTGGCCATCTGGAACAGCTCCTCCCTCACCCACGCCATAGCGGTGTACGGGTTCCTGTTCGTCCTTGCGGGAATCCCCGGGATCGCCAACTCCACCGGAGTCTTCGCGCTTCTCCAGCAGTTCGTCCCCCACCTATATCTGGGCCGCGTCATGGCGGCCTTCCTCACGGTGTTCGGCGGCTTCCAGGCTCTCGGCATGCTGGTGGCCGGGCTGGCCGGCGGCCTCGTCGACACCGTCGTCCTGCTGGATCTTCAGGCCGGCTGCTACCTCGTCGCCGCGGTGCTCGCATATGTCGGCCTGCGCGGAACGCCAGGTGGTGGTGCTGGAACGTCCCCCGGCGACGCCCGAGCGACCCCCGTGGGCACCTGAGAGAGCCACCTCCTGCGGGATCGCGTTTCGCCGCCGGCGGGTGCCGCGTGCCGTCCTCCCGGGCGGGAGCCCGCCGCAGGCGCCTTCGCCCACCTCACCCCGTGAATCGACCAGGCAGGGAGCATCGAATGATCAAGTCAGTGGTGATCGTCGGCGGCGGAACCGCCGGATGGATGACCGCCACCTATCTCAAGGCCGCCTTCGGCGAGCGGGTGGACGTGACGCTCGTGGAATCGGCGCGCGTGGCCACGATCGGCGTGGGCGAGGCCACCTTCAGCACCGTACGCCACTTCTTCGACTATCTCGGGCTCGACGAGCGGGACTGGATGCCGGCGTGCTCGGGCTCGTACAAGCTGGGCATCAGGTTCCAGGATTGGCGGGCGCCCGGTCACCACTTCTACCACCCGTTCGAGCGCATGCGGGTGGCCGACGGGTTCAACCTGGCCGAGTGGTGGCTCAAGGAAGGCGACCACAGCCGGACGTTCGACCTCGACTGCTTCGTCACCCCCTACCTGTGCGAGGCGCGCCGCTCACCCAGGACCCTGGACGGCTCGCTGTTCGCGGCCTCCCTTGACGGCTCGCTCGGCCGCTCCACCCTGGATGAGCAGCGGGCGCAGTTCCCGTACGCCTATCACTTCGACGCCGCCCTGCTGGCCTCCTTCCTGACGGACTACGGCGTGGCCCGCGGCGTCAAGCACGTCGTGGACGACGTGGTCGCGGTCGGCCAGGACGAGCGCGGCTGGATCAGCCACGTCACCACACAGGGACAGGGCAAGGTGGCCGGCGACCTGTTCGTGGACTGCACGGGGTTCCGCGGGTTACTGATCAACAAGACGCTGGGGGAGCGGTTCGACTCCTTCGAGGATGTGCTGCCCAACAACCGGGCCGTCGCGCTGCGCGTGCCTCGCGATCCCGGACGGGAGGAGATGGACCCGTACACGACCGCGCACGCGATGGCGGCGGGCTGGATCTGGACCATCCCCCTGTACGGCCGCAACGGCAACGGCTACGTCTACTCCGACGCGTACTGCACGCCGGAGGAGGCCGAGCGGACGCTGAGACAGCACGTGGCGCCCGGCAAGGACGACCTGGAGGCCAACCACATCCGGATGCGGATCGGCCGCAACCACCGCTCCTGGGTGAACAACTGCGTGGCCATCGGCCTGTCCAGCGCCTTCGTCGAGCCGCTGGAGTCCACCGGGATCTTCTTCATCCAGCAGGCGATCGAGCAACTCGTCAAGCACTTCCCTGACGAACGATGGGACCCGGTGCTCGCCGACGCCTACAACCGCCGCGTCGCGCACGTCGTGGACGGGGTCAAGGAGTTCCTGGTCCTGCACTACCGGGCGGCGGCACGCAACGACACGCCGTACTGGAAGGAGGCCAAGGCCCGCGAGCTGCCCGAGGGGCTGGCCGAGCGGTTGCGGCTGGCCTCGTCGGTGCTGCTCGATGATCACGACATCTACCCGCACTACCACGGGTTCGAGACCTACTCGTGGATCACGATGCTGCTGGGGCTCGGCTGGCAGCCTGAGCGGCCCAGACCCGCGCTGGCGCACCTGGACCCGGCCAGGGCCCGCGCCGAGCTGGCGGCGGTGCGGCGCGACGCCCGGCGGCTCGTCGACGGGCTGCCCACGGTCAGGGAGTACCTCGTCTCCCTCAACGAGAAGGAACGGTGACGTGGGGATCGCCGGCACCCGGCCGGTGACCGGGGCGGAGTACCGCGCGCTGATGAGCGCGTTCCCGACCGGAGTGGCGGTGATCACCGCGGTGGACGCGGCCGACCGGCCGCACGGCATGACCTGTACCTCGCTGACCAGCGTGACCGTTTCCCCGCCGATCCTGCTGGCCTGCCTGGACGTGCGCAGCGGGACACTGGGCGCCGTGCTGGGCAGCGGCGCGTTCGCGGTCAACCTGCTGCGCGCCGGCAGCCGGCGCACCGCTGAGGTGTTCGCCTCGGCCGCGCCGGACCGGTTCGACCGGGCGGTGTGGCGGCCGTCGCGGCTGCTCGGCGTGCCGTGGCTGCCCGCCGACTCCTTCGCCATGGCCGAGTGCGCCGTCCGGGAGACGGTCGACATGGGCGATCACGTGATCGTGATCGGCGCCGTCCTGGGCATCGACCAGGAGCGGGACGTGCCGCTGCTGTACGGGCTGCGCGGCTTCGCACCCTGGCCGGGGGAGACGGCTCTGTGACGCGCCGTCGGAGAGGCCGGACGTCATGACCTTCGCACCCGACCCGATCGCCCGCTTCCTGCTGGCCGTGGCCGTCATCGTGCTGCTCAGCAACCTGGCGGGCGCGCTGCTGAGCCGGTTGCGGCAGCCGCCCATCATCGGGGAGATCCTCGGCGGACTGCTGCTGGGCCCGTCGGTGCTCGGCGCCGTCTGGCCCGCGGGACAGGCGTGGATCCTGCCCGAGCACGTGCTGACGACGCTGGATCTGGCGGCCCAGCTCGGGCTGGTGACGTTCATGTTCCTGCTGGGCTGCGAGCTGAGGCTGAGCACGGTACGGGCGAGACAGCGGGCGATCGCCTCCGTGGTGACGTTGAGCATGGGACTGCCGTTCGCGGCAGGTACGGGCATCGCCCTGCTGAGCGGCGACATGATGCGCGGCCCGGCAGGGGACGGGATCGCCGCACCGCTGTTCTTCGGGCTGGCCCTGTCGATCACCGCGCTGCCGGTCCTCGCCCGCATCCTGCTGGACCTCGGCCTGCGCGAGGGCGTCGGCGTCCTCGCGCTGGCCTGCGCGGCCGTGGGCGACGTGATCATGTGGGGGGCGCTCACGGCGCTGTTCGCGGTGCTCGCCGTCACCGGTGCCGGGCACGCGCTGCTCACCCTCGGACTGGCCGCGCTGTTGCCGGCCGTGGCCGTGCTCGTCGTGCGCCCGGTCCTCGCCGCGCTCGTGCGCCGGGCCGGGACCGAGGACAGGTTCGTGCTCCCAGTGCTGGTCACCGGGGCCCTCGTCTTCGCCGCCGCCGGCCAGCTGGCCGGGCTGCATCCGCTGATCGGCGCGTTCCTGTTCGGCACCGTCGTGCCCAGGGAATCGGCGGTGATCGAGCGGATCGGGCACCAGTTGCAGGGGTTCACGCTGATGGTGCTGCTCCCGCTGTTCTTCGCGGGTGTGGGTCTGCGTACATCCGTCGGGTTGATCAGCGGGTCGGCGGCGCACTGGCTGCTGTTCGGCGCGGTCCTGACGATCGCCGTCGCCACCAAGCTGCTCGGTGGGTACGGCGGGGCCCGCCTCGGTGGCCTGCCCCGCCAGGACGCGCTGCGGATGGGCGTGCTGATGAACTGCCGGGGCGTCACCGAGCTGGTCGTCGCCGCGATCGGCTACCAGTATCACCTGATCAACGAGCTGGGCCTGACCGTGCTCACGCTGGTGGCGCTGATCACCACGGCGGCCACCGCGCCCGCCATGCGGCTGCTCCAGGCCCGATCGATGACGCCGTCCCGGGCCGGCCGGTAAGGATTTCGCTGTCCCGCCGACCGCGCGGGTGATCAGCCGCGGATGCGGACCCCGGCCGAAGCCAAGGCGGCGACGAGAAGCGCCAGCAGGGGGAGCAGGAGCAACGTGAGCACGGCTTCCGCCGAGTGTTCGGTCGCCGCCCAGCCGTTCAGGAGGAGACCTGCCGCGGCGCTGCCCGCCAGCGAGCCGCACTGGAGCACGGTGCCGAGCAGCCCCGAAGCGGCGCCGGCCACGTCCGGCGTGACCCGGCGCAGCGCGATGCCGGTCAGCGGGGTGAAGAGCATCGAATTGCCCGCGCCGACCACCACCATCGACGCGACGATGCCGCCCCACACCACCCCGTCGTGCAGGGACGGCGTCAGCGACGCCATTCCGACGGCCGACAGGGTGAGCCCGGCCACGAGCAGCCTCCTGGGGTCGATGCGGTCCGACAGCCGGCCGACGAAGGGAGCCAGGAGCATCGAGGTGAGCGAGGCGGGCGCGATGAGGGCGCCGGTTTCGAGCGGAGTCAGCTTGAGCCCGTCCTGGAGGACGAAGGACAGGATGAGCGTGAAGCTCAGGACGCTCATGGAGACGGACGCGCCTGCCAGCGTCATGAGCGAGTAACCGCGATCACGGAGGAGCACGAACGGTATCAGCGGCTCGGCGTGCTGCTTTCCGCTCTGCTGATACACGAAGCCGCCCATGAGGACGATCGCACCGCAGGAGATCGCCAGGCTCCAGCCGTCCCAGCCATGGGCGCTGCCCCGCGTCACGGCCAGCACCGCGCAGAACAGGGCGGGCGACAGGAGCACGACGCCCATCGGATCCAGCCTGCGGACCTTCCCGGAGCGGAGATCGGGGATGAGCGCCAGGGCGAGGAGCAGGAGGGACAGGCCGATGGGGACGTTGATGAAGAAGACCGCCCGCCAGTCGTACGCGTGGACCAGCAGCCCCCCTATCACCGGCCCCGCGACCGCGGCGCCCGCTCCGGCGGATCCCCTGATGCCCAAGGCGGTACCGCGTCGCTCAGCGGGAAAGACCGCCGTGATCAGCGCCAGGACCTGCGGCAGAAGGAGCGCCGCGCCCAGCCCCTGGAACGCGCGCGCCCCGATGAGCTGCCAAGGGCTGTGCGCGAGGCCGCACATCAGACTGAAGAAGGTGAACACCGCGAGCCCGCAGACGAACACGCGTTTCTGGCCCAGCACGTCACCCAGACGGCCGGTGGTGATGAGGCTGACGGTTACCGTCAGCACATAGGCGTTCACCGCCCACAGCCCTTCCGTCACCGTGGCGTCCAGGTCTTCGACGATGCTGGGGAGCGCGACCACGAGGACCGTCAGGTCCAGCTGCGCCATGAAGTAGCCGCCCACGAGCAGCGAGAGAATCGCCCGTGGGTCGCCTTTCAGGTGGCTCAGCGGGCCTTTCCCGGCGCTGACGGCTCGCGGGCTCATCCGGCCGTGGCTCTCACCCAGACGGCCGCAGGCACCTTGTTGGTTCTGTCCACACGATGGAGCCGCGGCACCCGCTCTATCGCGATCGCCTGAGGGTGCTGTCGCACCACGGTCCTGAAGCGTGGGAACTGTCTCATCAGGGCCGCTTCCAGGAGCGTGCCGCTCGCCGTTCCGACGTACTTCACGGTGACGGCGCTCACCGCCACCCGGGCATCGCTCGTGCCGGCCAGCTCCAGTTGGGCCTCCCGTACTCCTCGCACCTGGCGGACGACGTCCAGGACCTCCCCGATGCCGAAGGTCGCCCCGTGGAACTTGACCGCGTCATCGGCCCGCCCGAGCACCCGCAACCCGTCCGGACGACCGCAGCGGCACTCGGCGGGGGCGAGGCGATCACCCAGCCGGTAGCGCATCACCGGGGCCGTCCAGCCGGACCCGGTCCGGGTCAGCAGCGCGCCCCCATCGTCCGGCTCGACGAGCTGATCCGGCATCAGATGCAGGGTGGCCAGGTCACAGTCAGGGGTGTTCGTCGCGATCACGTAGGTCTCCACCGAGCCGTAGTTGCCCCAGAACCGGGCCTGCGGGAACGCCTCACGAACGAGATCCACGTCGCTCGGGTTCCATGGCTCCGCCATCCAGATGACGGTGGTGATCGGCAGACTCGTCGCCGTGTCGAGCACGCCGCGGGCGAAATCCGCCAGGCCCGTCGGCGTACCGGCGACCGCGTTGACGCCGACCCGCGCGAAGGTGCGCAGCCACGGCCCCGCTTCCTGCGGGGCGATGGGCCCGTGCGGGACGACGGTGCAGTGGCTGCGCTCGGCGAGCCGGTGCATGTAGTAGTGCGAGGCCCACAGGCGCCCCGCGTTGAAGAGGTTCAGCAGGACATCCCCCCGGGCCAGGGGCCGCCACTCCTCCAGCAGCCGGTCGATGGCCTGGTGGTAGGGGACGAACGTGAGTTTGGGCTCGCCGGTCGTGCCGCCGCTCGACATGAGCATCGCGCCGTGCTCACTCGCCATCGCCCAGGTCATGTCCAGCACGTCGGCCGGCCCGGTCACGTCGCGGTCGGCCGGAAGCGCTCCGGTGCCGCTGACGCGGCTCATCGACTCGGCTGTCGCGATCCGGCCTATCACGGGAGCCGCACCGCCTTCTCGATCCAGGCGGCGTGCTCCCGTAAGTAGGCCCGGAACCTGGCTTCGACGATGCCGCGTGCGATCGCCGCCTGCTCGGGGTTCTGGCTGAATCCCACCGCGCCGTCAGGCTCGATCTCCGACAGCCAGAACCGGTCGCCGTCGACGATGAAGTCGAGCGTGAAGTACGGCAGCCGGAGCCTGTCGGCCACGTAGGCAACGGTCTCCTCCAGCTCCGGCAGCGACCGCGAATACGCCCTCTCGTGCCGCGCACCGCTGGCCTTGGTGGCCATGAGGCAGTATCCGTCCTTCGAGCCCCGGAGCACGGTGTGCGGCTTCCCGTCGACGACGAAGATCCGGCACTCCCCGACATTCTCGAAGTACGGCTGCACCACCAGGGCGGTGTCGGAGCCGCCTGCCAAGCCGATGACGCCGCGCAGGTCGTGGATGTTGTGCACGACGCTCACGCCCAGCCCCATGCCCCAGTAGGCGGGCTTGACGATCAGCGGATACGTGAGGCCGCGCAGCGCCGCGTCGTAGTGGCAGGTCGCCCCCGAGCGTCCGGTGCCCACCCTGACCGTCGGCAGCGGGGCCACCGGGCTGCCGCTCAGGAACAGCATCGTGGCGAGCTTGTCGCGCCCGATGTACGCGATCCTCGGCGGGATCGGCAGGTAGAAGCCCGCCTGTTCGAGGACGCTGTACAACGTCACCTGGCCGCAGGCGTCCTGGGTCTGGTGCGGAAGGATGTAGAAGTGGGTGACGAAGATCGTGTCCTCCGGGGTCACCCGTTCCCCGTTGAGGAAGACCCGCACGTCGCCGATCCTGGAGGCGTCGACCGCGACCTCCTCCGGCTGGTGCAGGGACATCTCCAGCCCTAGGCTCTTCGCCACCTCTTCATAGTGCCCCCAGACGTTGTCGTGCTCGAGACGCCGCTGCGTGGCCGTACCCCGATCGGGATAGATCCAGCACAGTCGGCGCGCCCGGCCGGTGCTGACGTCATCCATGTTCGCCCTGCCTTCCCGCGCTGAATTTCCGGAGTTCGCGAACGAATTTCTCGGTCTCCTCGATGAAGGGGAGATGACCGCTGTCGGCGAAGGTGACGAGCGTGGCGTCGGCCATCGCGGCCGCCATCGACGTGCCGACGTCGGTGGGGAAGATCTGGCTCTTCGCCCCATGCATCAGCAAGGTCGGCACGGTGATCTGGGTGATCCGCGGCCGCCAGTCCTGGTTCAGGGCGTCCGTCCAGAGCGCTCGTAGCGCGGCCGCCGTGCAGCGCTTCGACTCGGCGATGAGCCCGTTCAGCAGGTCCGGGTCAGGTCGCGCACCGGCCGCGAAGCAGCTGAGGACCAGGCTCTCCAGGAAGGAATCGCGCTCCGTCAGCACGCTGTGTCCCACCTCGCGCGCGCCTGGGCGGTCGAGGCCGCCGAAGGCGGCGTGCTCCCAGCCTTCCTCCGACAACAGGTAGGGCGACATCTCGATCGACACCAGCCTCGACACCCGGGCCGCGCCGAACCGGTGGAGATAGGTGTAGGCGACGCCGGCGCCCAGCGACCAGCCGACCAGCGTGATCCCGTGCAGGTCACGGCGCTCGATGAGAGTGTGCAGGTCCCCGGCCTCCTCGTCGATCGTCCAGCCCGGAGGAGCCGGAGGACCCGCCCCGTGGCCGCGTAGGTCCATGGTGACGACGTCGTGGTCGGCGCTCAGGCCGGCCACGGCCCGGTCGAAGTAGCGAGCGGTCATCCCCCAGCCGGGCACGAACACCATCGTCGCGGCGGCCACGCGCCGCGACCGCCGCGCGGGCGGCGCCAGTCGCGTGCGCAGCAGCGCCTTGTCGGGCTTCCCCACGGCGGTGTACGGAACGGCGTCCACGAGGTGGATGTCGCCTACGAGCCCGTGATGGTCCAGCCGGCTCCTGATGGCGGCGATGGCCTGCGCGTCCGGCACATCGCGGGGCCGTGCGACCACCAGGACGTTGTCGTCGTACGCGCCCGGCCGGGTGGCGAGAGTGACGGACTCGGCCAGCGAGCAGTGCGCGACCAGGTCCGCGTCCAGCACGGGGGTGCAGACGGGACCGTGCGAGGAGCGCAGCGTCTCCGACGTCCGGCCGAGGATCCGGTAGCGGCCATCGCCGTCACGGCGGGCGATGTCGCCGGTCCAGTACTCTCCGTCGCGAAAAGTGCGCGCGTGGGCGTCGGGATCGTTCAGGTAACCCTCGCTCGTCCAGGGTGAACGCAGCACCAACTCCCCGATGTCGGCGACGCCCGTGGACAGCGGCGCCAGCCGGGCGACGACTCCGGGCACCAGGGGCATGACCCCCTCGTCCTGGACGAGGTCGTCCAGCTCGACGGCCGCCAGGCCGAATTCGGTCGAGCCGTAAAGCTGACGGAGGCGCAGGCCGAGGACGTCGGCGCAGTCGCGGACGACCGCCGGGCTGAGATAGGTCCCACCGCAGAACGGCAGCCGCAGCCGCGTCAGATCGGGGCATGCGCCGGCGCGGGCCGCCTGGACGAACTGCTCATAGTGGCGAGGCAGGGCGCTCGTCACGGTGGCTCCGCTGGCGGCGAGATGCGTGAGGAGCTCGGCCGGGCTCGACTCGACATCGGCCAGCACCAGCTCCGCGCCCGAGAGCAGGGCCGCGAACAGGTGCAGGTCGGTGGCGTGGGCGACGTCCAGCGTGTGCCGGCAGAAGAACACGTCGGTATCGCGCGGTCCGGTGTGCGAGATCCAGCGCCGCCGCTCGGCCAGGAGCTTGTCCTGCCGCCAGGACATGAGCTTGGGGAATCCCGTCGAGCCCGAGGTCCACAGATATCGGAACACTCCCGGAGAAAGGGCGCGAGGCTCCCCGTACGGCAGTGGATCGGCGGCCGAGAGCTCGTCCAGGCCCACGTGGCGGATGTCGGCGCGGAGTTCGGGCCTGCTCCCGTCCACCACCAGGAGAGTGGCCCGGGTGAGGGCGAGAGCGGTGCTGACGTCGCCCTGGCCGAACTCGCGGATCATCGGCACGTAGGAAGCGCCGATCCGGGCCGTCGCCAGAATGAGCGCCACGTAGCCGGGAGTGTTGCCCAGCGACGTGGCGATGGTGTGCCCTTCTCGTACACCCGCCCGCCGCAGGCCTGCCGCGATTCTGCCCACGAGGGCGAGCAGGCTCGCGTAGTCGATGACGTCACCGTCGGCCGTCCGGACCGCGCACCTGTCCGGCCGCGCC
The DNA here is from genome assembly GCF_035920485.1 of Nonomuraea glycinis. Lineage (GTDB taxonomy): Bacteria > Actinomycetota > Actinomycetes > Streptosporangiales > Streptosporangiaceae > Nonomuraea > Nonomuraea glycinis. The sequence continues at coordinate 313,471 of NZ_CP109166.1, read as the reverse complement.
GACGCCGCTGACTGAAAGGCGTCGTAGAGCACGGTCACTCCCGGGCCCAGCCGGCGTACGTGGCGAAGCGCCAGTCCTTGACCAGGCAGTCGACCTGATCGAATCCGGCCTGCCGCAGCCAGCGGAGCTGGGTTTCCAGGTCGGCGCAGATGTCGTGCTTCATGCGTTCGCGCCCTGCGGCCCACTCGTCCGGCGGAGTCTCGGAGGCGACGACATGACGTTCGTGCTGAGCGTCGTACAGCGACTCCAGCAACGGGAAGGGGGCGAGAATCTGCTCGACGTTGACGAAGACGCCTCCGGGCCGGAGCACGTTCCTGATCCGCCGGAAGAGGCGCTGCTTCTCCTCATGTGCGAGGTGGTGAATCGCCAAGCCTGACACGACGGCCTCGAAGGGGCCGCCCTCCAGCGGCTCGGTCAGATCGGCGACGCGCAGCGTGACGAGGCCGTCCCCGGCGAAGCGGGCTCGGGCCTGGTCGAGCATCTTGTCGGAATGGTCGACGAGGGTCAGTCGCGCCCGCGGCAAGCGCCGCCGGACGGTGGCACTGAGCAGCCCGGTGCCGGCGCCGAGATCCAGGATGCCGGCATCGGGTGCCACCCCGGCGGCGACCACTTCGGCCGCGCCGGCGTACAGCAGGTCGAAGGAGGGGATGAGCTGCCTGCGTAACGCGTCGTAGGTCTCCGGGTTCCAGAGCTCTGGGTGTGGTGTGGTCCTGGTCATGTGATCTCCCTACCGTTCGCACATGAACTGATAGTGGTCACCGTCCGCAGGCGATATCCGCACGTTCCGCGCGAACCGCCGCCATCCTGCCGCTTCGCATCACGCGACGGGCAGCTTCGGGTCTGCGACCGGGGCGGCGGTGCGCGACGGAGGGCCTGCCCGGCGACGGGGGGTCACCTCGCTGCCGCCGACGTGACTTGTGTGCCGGTTCGGCGTACCCGACTGTTGGGGCATGAAGAACTTGCGTGTCCTTGTCGCCGTGCTGCTGTTGGCCGTTCTGAATGGCTGCGGTGTGGTGCGGATGCAGGGAGCCGGGCCGTCGGCGTCGCCATCGGCCTTACTTCCTTGCCCGGAGGCCGCCGAGTCGCCGATGCCCAGCCCTTGCGTGACGATGCCCTCCTGGGAGCAGAAGCACGCGGACAACGAGGCATACCGCCGGCGCACCACGCTCTCTCCGGAGACGGCTGCGCAGGCTGAGCCGTTGGCCGAGGCCCTGCGGGGCAGATTCGCCGACCTGCGCGAACGGGACCTGCACGGCGAGGCGCACGTCGGCAAGGCGGTCCGGGCGGTCGCCCCGCCGGGCACGAACGTCGTCATCGAGGCGGGAGGCGCTCGCTCCGCCGTGGTGTTCGCGATCGAATTGCCGGGAGGATGCCTGACCGGCTTCTACGACGACCGTGAGTCGAAGGTGGAGGTGGGGGGCTACATCAACGACGGTGGCTGCCTGACGGCCCCCGGTCACTAAGAAGAGGGGCGCCCTGCGGCCACCCGTCGGCTGGATCGACGACGGGTGGCCGGGGGACTCGGCCTAGCGGCGGCCGGAGAGGTCGAGCCGGTCGAGGTTGAGGAAGTTCGAGCCCATCTCAAGCCGGATCGTGTTGTACCCCCGCGCCAGGGTGACGCCCTTGAGCACGGCCGTGTTCCACGCGCCCCAGCCGCTGGTGGAGGGGAACGGCTGGTCGGCGGCGACCTGGGTGCCGTTCACGAGGATGCGGCGGGTGGCGTCGCCCGCGCCGGCGGCGTAGCGGAAACGCAGCTCGTGCGCCCCGGCGGAGGCCACGTTGACATGGAACGTGAGCGTCTGGCCTGAGGTGTTCCAGCCGGCGAGGTAGCCGCGGCCGCTGAAGCCGGCCTGGCTGCTCTCGCTGTCGATACCGGCCGGCCGCGCGTTCTCGGCCTCGTAGACGCCGTCCTCCGGCTGGAGCCCCGTGTTGCCGTCCGGCTGGACGATCTGGAGCGTGCTGACGGCGGCGGCCGCGGTCAGGCTCTGCAGGTACGTGCTGGGCGCCGGCGCCGACCAGTCGGGGCCCACGAGGTTGTCGGACGTGCGGCGGTGCCGCCACGCCTGGGTGGCGTTGCGCTGCAGGAACGGCAGGTACTGGCGCTGGCCGTGGTCGGTGACGAGCGTGTTGAGCGCGCGGACCAGCCGGGCCTTGAAGCCGCCGCCGTCGTCGACGCCCTCGTGCATCATCGTGCCGCCGTTGGTCAGGTAGGTGGTGGCCCAGTCGGCCGCTCCCCGGGCGTCGGCCAGGTAGGAGGCGGTGCCGGTGGCCTTGTGGAGCGCGGCGGCGGCGCTGATGTAGGTCCCGAAGTTATAGCTGAAGTCCCATTTGACGAGGGTCCCGGAGCCGGAGCCCTCCAGGTGGTCGTAGACGTGCCCGGACTCCTGGAGGTTCGCCTTGATCCAGGCGAACAGGCTCTGCGCCCGGGTCAGGTAGCTCGCGTCGCCGGTGGCGGCGTACAGCTTGGTGGCGGTGAGCACGGCCGGGGCGTTGGTGGCGACGTTCTTCTGGTCGCGCACGTTCCTGCGCCACCAGATGCCGCCGCCGAACGTGGAGTCCTGCTCGGCCCAGATGCGGTCGAACAGCGACCGCGACCGGTTCAGGTACTTGGCGTCGTCGGTGATCTCGTACGCCCGCGCGGTGGCCAGCGCCCACCAGCCCAGGTCGTCGTTGAAGTTGTTCTCGAACGTCGGGTAGTAGGCGACGAACCCGGCGTAGACGTCGTCGATCATCTTGCGGTGGGCGGCGCTGCCGGTGCGCTCGTAGGCGTCCATCACCAGCTCCCACAGCTGAGCCTCCCACCAGAAGTCGGTGTACAGGCCGTCCTCGGGGCCGTGCGCGTGCTCGGGATGGATCCGCCGGTCGCTGTTGGCGTAGAAGTACTTCTTCGCCGGGTCCCAGAAGGTCGCGATAAAGGCCGACATGGCCGCGTCGGCGTCGGCGGGGACGGTGGCGTGGGCCGGCTGGACAGGTTGGACGAGGGCTGCCGATAACAGAACACTGGCAGCCGCGAAGCGTAATTTCATCTGAACTCCCCCTAGTTGAGATTGTTGTCCTTCAGCACTCGGTCGCCCTGCTGCTGCGCCTGGGTGAGGACCTGCTGTGCGGTGGCTTTGCCCTCCAGGAAGAGCTGGAGGTTCGGGATGACGGCTTCCTCCTCCATCGGCGGGTAGCCGGCGCAGGTGGGACGGATCTTGGCGAACTGCAGCGTGTCCAGGATCGGCTTCCAGGCCGGGTCACCGGAGAAGAACGGATCCTGCGCGGCCTGTACGTTGCCGGGGATGTTCAGGCTGGTCTTGGCCCACAACATGGCGTTGTCCTTCTCGGCCGTCCACCACTTGACGAACTCCCAGGCCGCGTCCTTCTGCTTGGCGGCGCTCGGGATCACCAGGCCGAAGCCGCCCATGACGCTGGCCTTGTCGCCCTGCGGCCCGCTCGGCGGCGGCACGATGCCGAAGTCGAGGTCCTTGCCGTACTTCTTGTACGTGGTGATGTTCCAGGGCCCGGTGAGGATCATGGAGACCTTGCCGGTGGCGAACGCGTCGGTGCCCTCGCCGAGGCCCTTCTCGAAGCCGCTCTGGTAGACGCCCGCCTTGGCCATCCGGTTCCACAGTTCGAGCGCCTGCAGACCCTGCGGGCTGTTGAAGGCGGTGCGCGAGCAGTCGTCGGTGACCATCTGGCCGCCGGCCTGGCGCAGGTACATGCTGAACAGGCCGGTGTCGTCCATGGACAGGCCGGCGCGGACGAGCTTGCCGCCCGCGCGCTCGGTCAGCTTCACCGCGGCCTGCTCCAGCTCGGCCCAGGTGCGCGGCGGCTCGACGCCGGCCTTCTTGAGGTGGGCCTTGTTGTAGAACAGGGCGCGGGCGTCGACCGTGAGCGGCAGGCCGTACAACTTGCCGCCGTGCGTGAGCTCGCGCACGGCCTCGCCGTAGAAGCGGTCCGGCGGGATGCCGTCCTTCTTGAGCAGGTCGTCGAGCGGGTACAGCACGTTCTTGGGGGCGTAGCTCGCGGTGCGCCAGCGGTCCCAGAACATGACGTCGGGGGCCTGGCCGGAGGTGGAGGCGGTCAGGAACTTGGTGAGCATGTCCTCTTGGACGACGTACTCGACCTGGATCTTGGGGTGGGTCTTGTTGAAGGCCGCGGTCATCGTCCTGAACTGCTGTTCGCCCTCTCCCGACCAGTCACCCCAGAACTTCAGCCGTACGACCCCGTCCGAGGACGAGGAGGGGGAACCGGAGGAGGCGCACCCGGTGGTGATCACCGTGACGGCGAGGGCGGCGATCGCCAGCCGCCTGGTCAGGGTCGCGTGCATCGGCGGCTCATTCCTTTCGTGAAAGACAGGTCACTGGATGCCGGAGCCGGTGAAGGCCAGACCCCGGGTGAGATAGCGCTGCGCGAAGGCGAACAGCAGCAGGGTGGGCGCCATGGCGACGATGGATCCGGCCATGAGCGGCCCGTAGTCGGTCTGCCGGTTGAAGGAGAAGGCGGCCAGGCTCATCTGGATGGTGCTCATGTCAGGGTCGTTGAGCACGATCAGCGGCCAGAGGAAGCCGTTCCAGCCCGCGACGAAGGTGAACACCGCGAGCGTGGCCAGGGCGGGACGGCACAGGGGCAGGTAGATCTTCCAGAAGATGCGGAACTCGGGGCATCCGTCCACCCGGGCCGCCTCGCCGAGGTCCTTCGGCAGGGCGAGGAAGAACTGCCGCATCATGAACACCGCGAACGCGCCGACCGCGCCCGGCAGGATGACCGCCCAGTACGTGTTCAGCAGCCCGACGCCGCCCTGCCCGGCGAGGTCGTTGCCGCCGACCAGCGGCATGCTGCGGACGATGATGAACGACGGCACCAGCGTCACCACGGCCGGCACCATCATCGACGCCAGCAGCAGCCGGAACAGCACCCGGCTGCCCCGGAACGGCAGCCGCGCGAAGGCGTAGCCGGCCAGCGCCCCGAGCAGCAGGTTGGTGACCACCCCGGCCACGGCCAGCAGCATCGAGTTGGCGAAGTGCCGGGCGAACGGCACGGCGGTGAACGCCGACCAGTAGTGCTCGAAGGTGATCGAGCTCGGCAGCCACTTGATCGGCAGCGCGATGATCTCGTCGTCGGGCTTGAGCGACGTGCTGAGCGACCACAGGAACGGCAGCAGCATGAACAGTCCCACGACGGTGAGCACGCCGTAGAACAGGACGACCCTGATCCGCCTGGTCATGTCTCGTCACTCCGGTTGATCCGCATGTTGATCACTGTGACCGCCACGATGATGAGGAACAGCGTGAACGCCTGCGCCGAGGCGTAGCCCATCTGCAGCCGGTTGAAGGCCGTCTCGTAGATCTGGTAGACGGGCGTCAGCGTCGAGTTGCCCGGACCGCCCTTGGTCATCACGTACGCCTGGTCGAAGAGCTGGAAGGCGCCGATCAGCGACAGGGTCGTGACGAACAGCGTCGTCAGCCGCAGCTGCGGCCAGGTGACGTGGACGAATGCGGCCCAGCGGCCGGCCCCGTCCAGGGCGGCGGCCTCGTACAGGTGGGCAGGGATGTTCTGCAGGCCGGCGAGGTAGATCAGCATGTTGGAGCCGACCCCCTGCCACAGTGTGACCAGCACGATCGACACCATGGCCGTGCTGCTGTCGCCCACCCACGCCGGGCCCGGGATGCCGAAGAAGCCGAGGATCTCGTTGATCGGCCCGTAGTGGCTGTTGAGCATCCAGGTCCACACGGTCGCGGCGGCCACCGGCGAGGTCACCACGGGGATGTAGTAGAGGGTTCGGAAGACGCCCATCGCCGGGCGCCGGCTGTTGAGCGCCGTCGCCAGGAGCAGCGAGGCGGCGATCATCACGGGCACGAACATCGCGCAGTACAGCAGGATGTTCTGCAGCGTGACGAAGAAGGTGGTGTCCTCCAGCAGCCTGGCGTAGTTCTCCAGGCCGGTCCACGTCGGCGGCGTGAACACGTCGTAGGAGGTGAAGCTCAGGCCGAGGGCGCCGATCACGGGCAGCACGGTGAAGATGACGAACAGCACCATCGCCGGCGTGGCGAACAGCACCCCGGCCCGCGCCTGGTGCCGGGTCAACCGGGAGCGCGGTGGCCGGGCGTGGCCGGGTGAGGCCCGGCCGACCGCGGGCGGGCCGGCGAGCGTCTGGGTCATGTCAACGCCACCTCCATGGCGAACTGCGCGTACAGGCTGTTGGCCCAGCCGAACCAGGGGCGGGTGAAGACACCGGGGTCGTCGGGGTCGAAACTCTCGTGGATGTATCCGGTGCCGGCGGTGGTGGCGGTGAGCATGTTCAGCAACTCGGCGCGCTCGGCCGGGTCGGTGGCGGTGAGGCCCTGCACGGCCAGCGAGATCGGCCAGATCTGGCCGGGCTCGGTGTGCGGGCTCCCCACGCCGCGGGCGTGCTTGCCTGAGCTGTAGTACGGGTTGCCGGGGCTGAGCACGAGGGCCCGGGTGCTCTGGTACGTCGGGTCCGTGGCCGGGCGGTATCCCAGGTAGGGGAGGGACAGCAGGCTGGGGATGTTCGCGTCGTCCGCGAGGAGGTGGTTGCCGAGCCCGTCGGTCTCGTACGCGTAGACGGGGCCGTGGTCGGGGTGGTCGACGATCGCGTACCTCGTGATGCCGTCCTCGATCTCGGCGCGCAGCGCGGTGGCGTCGTCGGCCAGGGCCGTGTCCGCGTAGAAGTCGCGGGCGAAGTCGGCCACGTGCCCGAGCACGACGACCGCGAACATGTTGGCCGGGACCAGGAAGCCGTAGGTGCAGGCGTCGTCGCTGGGCCGGAACGCCGAGCGGACCATGCCGGTGTACCCGCAGTCCGGGCCGCGCCCCTCGTTGACGAGCGTGTCCGTGGGCTGCTGGGGGTCCGGGCGGACGAAGCTGTAGGGCGAGGACTCGGGGTGCTGCTCGGCCCGCATGGTCGCGACGGCGGCGGCGAGCATGCGGTGCACGGCCTCGTCGAACACCTCGGTGTCGCCGGTGGCCGTCCAGTAGAGGTGCAGCAGCCGGAGCGGGTGGCACAGGGAGTCCAGCTCCCACTTGCGCTCCCAGACCCAGGGCGTGAGCCGGGTGTGGTCGTCCTGGTGGCCCTGGCCGTCGGGGCTCTCGTTGAACGCGTTGGCGTACGGGTCCAGGGCGACGTAGCGGGCGTGGCGGCGGATCACTCCGCGGACCATGGCCCGCAGGTCGTCGTCGGCGGCCGCGTGCCGTACGTACGGCTCGATCTGGGCCGCCGAGTCGCGCAGCCACATGGCCGGGATGTCGCCGGTCAGCACGAACGTGGTCCCGTCCGGCAGCCGTTTGACCGTGGTCTCCAGCGTGTTGAGGAAGCACTGCCGGAACATCGCGGCAGCCTCGGGGAACCGGGGCGCCAGGAGCGTTCGTACCTGGTCGGCCACGTCGTGCAGCACTGTGGGGACGGCGTTCACGCGTTTCCCTTCGTGAGGTGCGCGAGATGTCATCTGAGGGAAACGTAGGAATCAAGTTGGCATAAGTCAATATGTTTTGGCTTGCAATCTATAAGATGATATATATCTTGGTGTGGTGACATACCAAGTTGTGAAGGGGAAGAGTGGCTGAGAGAGGCCCGCTTCTGTACGAGCGGATCATCGATTACCTCCTGGACGAGCTCCGGCGCGGAGCGCTGTCTCCCGGCGCCCGCGTCCCCTCGGAGATGGAGCTGGCCGAGCGGTTCGAGGTCAGCCGGATCACCTCGAAGAAGGCGCTGGAGCTCCTCCGGCAGGCCGGCGTCGTGCATCGGATCCGCGGCAAGGGCTCGTTCGTGGCCGCGGAGCTCCCCGACCTCGACGCCCTGACGGTCTCCCCGGCCCGCGCGGCGGCGGTGGAGGGCGAGCGGGTGCCCGGGGCGATCGCGATGATCTATCCGGACGCGTCCGAGGCGTACGGGCTGGAGCTGCTCTGCGCGGTGGAGGAGCGCTGCGCCGAGCGCGGCATCAATCTGGTGATCAAGCGGACCCGCGGCAGCCAGGAAGAGGAGGAGAAGGCCATCGGGTCGATGGTCGACGCCGGGCTCGCCGAGGGCCTGATCGTGTTCCCCGTGCACGGCGAGTACTACAACGCCGGCCTGCTCCGCATCATCCTCGACGGCTATCCGCTGGTCCTCGTGGATCGCTATCTCGCCGGGATCCAGGTGTGCGCCGTGCACACCGACAACGTGGCCGCCGCGCGTGCGCTGACCGAGCGCCTGCTCGACCAGGGACACCGGCACATCGCGTTCGTGTCTCCCCCTCCGGAGAACACCTCCAGCATCGAGGAGCGGCTGGAGGGCTTCCGCGCCGCCTTCGTCGCGCGCGGCCAGTCCCTGGACCACACGCACCAGCTGACCGACCTGTCCAGCACGCTGCCGGGCGCGTTCACCCCGGACAACGTGCAGGCCGACGTCGAGCGGATCCACGCCTTCCAGGCCCGCAGGCCCGAGGTCACCGCGTTCGTGGTGTGCGAGTACAACCTGGCGCGGGTGATGGGCCGGGCCGTCTCCGGGGCGGAGCCGCGGCCGCTGATCGCCTGCTTCGACTCGCCCCTCGACCCGGTCTCCGGACCGGGCTTCCTGCACGTGCGACAGGACCAGCGGGAGATGGGCCGGCAGGCCGTGGACCTGCTGCTCGCCCAGATGCGCGGCGAGCCGGTGCCGCGGCGCACCATCGTCCCCTTCTCCATCGTCGAACCCGAGACCAGCTGACCCACGGAGGACCCTTGTCGCAGCCCGACCTCTGGAACGACCGCGCCGACCTGGCTCAGCGCAGCCTCGACCACTACTTCGCCGCCCCCGGCGACCAGCTCTTCGACAACTGGCACCCGCTGGAGCCCGGCGACAACGACGTCTTCAACTACTGGTGGCTCGCGCACGCCATGGACGTGCGGATCGACGCGTACCGGCGGACCGCGGACCCGGCCCGGCTCGACCAGGCCGCGGCGATCCTGGCGGGCATCCGCCGGCGCAACGACGGCGCGCTCTTCAACGACTACTTCGACGACATGCTCTGGCTCGCGCTGGCGACCCTGCGCCTGGCCGAGGCCACCGGCTCCGCCGACCTGCGCCGCGACGTCACCGCGATCTGGCAGCACGTGCTCGACCACGGCTGGAACGACCACGAGGGCGGCGGCATCGCCTGGCGCGTCCAGCAGCCGTACTACAAGAACACCCCGGCGAACGCCCCGTTCGTCATCCTGTCGGCCCGGCTGCACCGGGACACCGGCGACCCTCGCTACCTGGAGTGGGCGGTCCGGGTGATGGACTGGCTGGAGGGCGCCCTGGTGCGGCCGGACGGGTTCGTGGAGGACGGCGTCAACCGCCAGGAGGACCACGGCATCGACGTGGACTGGCGCTTCACGTACAACCAGGGCTTGTACGTCGGCGCGTGCGTCGAGCTCGCCGACGCCCTCGACCGGGACGCGTACCTGTCGCGGGCCGCGCGCACCGCCCGGACGGCCGTCGCCGAGCTGAGCTCGGACGGCGTCTTCTCCCGCGAGGGGGACGGCGGCGACGAAGGACTGTTCAAGGGCATCTACTACCGGTACGCCCACCGCCTGGTCGAGGTCCAGGACGTGCCCGAGATCCGGGATTTCCTGGTGGACAGCACCGAGCGGCTGTGGAGCTCGTGCCCGCGCGACGGCCTGCTGCTGGCGAGCCAGGACTGGAACCACCCGCCGGGGCCGAAGGTCTCCCTGTCCGCGCAGCTCAGCGCGGTGATGGCGACCGAGGTGTGCGCGGCTCTCGCGACGTCGCCACCGCTCGCCACCGGCGAACGGTGACCTCTGCCGGCGAACGGTGACCTCCACCGGCGACCGCGGACATGTGCCCGGCGCCGGCGGGGCGGTCATCGCTCGTTGATGGTCTGGTCGCGTCCGGCCTGATGGACGCGGCCCGACCCCGTGGCCTCCGCCCGCATCCGCACGTTCGTCGCGTGATCGCCGGTCGAGGCGATCCCGCTGTTGTCACCTCCGATCGAGATCGAACGCTCCCCGGAGGCCGGGACCGCCGCGCCGAACCTCGCCACCAGCACCCGCAGCTCGGCTTCGGCGGCGGGATCGTCCTCCAGCAGATCGCTCAGCCGCAGCCGCCACGCCGCCTCCTGCTCGACCCGGGCCCGCTCCGGCTCCCGGCTGGTCGCGCCGGCCAGTTCCTGCCGTGAGCGCTCCAACCGCCGCTCGGCGACCTCCTGCCGCTCCGGCCCGCCGCGCCCCAGCAGCCGGGCGAACCCCTGCTTGGCCGACGTCCACGCATCGGTGCTCATCGCCGACACGAGCGCCGTGCCCCCGGCCGCCGCCAGCGCTGCCAATGCCTCGCTCAACATCCCCGCCCCCTTGGCCCTGTGCCGGGCTGATCACTTGGACAACCGATCGATCACGGTCTGAGGTTCCCGCGGTGCTCAACCGCACGGCGGAGCGTAGGGAACGTCCTCTCCGACCCGCCGCCGCCACTCGGTCTCCGTGAGCGTGTTCCTGGTGGTGGCGCAGATCCGGCGGGCGGTACGGTCGGCGTCCCGGTCCCACAGCCGGATCGATCGGTCGTTCCCCGCGCTGGCCAGAGTGCGCCCGTCAGGGCTGAAGGCCAGCGACCAGACCGTGTCGGTATGGCCGGCCAGCGGCGTGTCGGACAGGCGCGGGCGTACAGGGTCGGCGATGTCCCACAATCGCACCAGGCCATCCTCGCCAGAGGCGGCCAGGGTGTGCCCGTCGGAGCTCAGGGCCAGCGAGTTGACCCTGCCGGTGTGCCCGGTCAGCGGGATGCCCAAGGGCTCGGGCCGGGCCGGGTCGGTGACGTTCCAGAGCAGGATCGACTCGTCGGCCGAGCCGCTGGCCAGGGTGTGCCCGTCGGGGCTGAAGGCCAGCGACCAGATGACGTTGCCGTGGCCCACGAGAGGCGGGTCGAAGAGGTGCGGGCGAGCCGGATCACTGACGTCCCACAACCGCACCGCCTGTTCCGCGCCCGCACCGGCCAGGGTGCGGCTGTCCGGACTGAACACCACCTTGTACACGTCGTGCACGTGGCCGGCCAGCGGGACGCCGAGGGATCTGGGCCGGGCCGGGTCGCGCACGTCCCACAACCGGATCAGCCGGTCGGCGGCGACGGCGGCCAGGGTACGCCCATCGGGGCTGAGCGCCATGGAGCGAACAGGGCTGGTGAGTTTCAGCGGGGCTCCGAGGTGCCGCGGCCGGGCCGGGTCGCTGACGTCCCACAACTGGACGAACCCGTCATGACCGTCACTGCCGGCACCGTCGTCACCGCCGGCACTGGCCAGGACGTGCCCGACCGGGCTGAACGCGGTCGAGGTGACGGGGCCGGGGCTCTTCTGAGGCGCACCGAGAGGCTCAGGCCGGGCCGGGTCGCGCACGTCCCACAGCCGGAGCGACCGGTCATGGCTCGCGCTGGCCAGCGTGCGGCCGTCAGGGCTGAAGGCCACCGACCAGACGAAGTCGGCATGGCCGGGCAGGACGGTGCGAGGCAGAGCCCACAGGCGGATCGACCGGTCATTGCCGGCGCTGGCCAGGGTGCGCCCGTCGGGGCTGAACGCCACCGATCGCACGAGGTGGGTGTGGCCGGTCAGCGGGGTGCCGAAGGGGCGCGGCCGGGCGGGGTCGCTGACGTCCCACAGTCGTACGGTCCGATCACCGCCGGCGCCGGCCAGGATGCGGCCGTCGGGGCTGAACGCCACCGAGAAGACACTGTCGCCATGGCCGGCCAGGGGGTTGCCGAGGGGTTCGGGGTGAGCCGGATCGGTGACGTTCCACAGCCGTATCGCATGGTTCTTGCCCGCACCGGCCAGGGTGCGCCCGTCCGGACTGAACGCCAACGACCAGACCGGGCCCTCGGTGTCCAGCGGGGCACCGCGACGTTTCGGATGCGCCGGATCGGCGATGTCCCACAATCGGATCGACCCATCGTCGTCCGCACCGGCCAGGGTGCGCCCGTCCGGACTGAACATCACCGAGTAGACCGAGCCCTCGGTGTCCAGCGGGCCACCCAGGCGTTTCGGATGCGCCGGATCGGCGATGTCCCACAGCCGGATCGCCCCGTCTCCGCCGCTGGCCAGCGTGCGCCCGTCGCGGCCGAAGGCCATGGACCACACGCCGCCGTCGTGAGCTTTCCGCAGGCCGTCGAAGCGTCGGGGGCGGACCGGGTCGGTGACGTCCCACAGCCGGATCGCCCCATCGCCGCCGCCGCTGACCAGCGTGCGCCCGTCAGGGCTGAACGCCAGGGCGGCGATCACCGCGGTATGGCCCGTCAGTGGATCGCCGAGGCGTTTCGGACGGCCGGGGCCGGTGACGTCCCACAGCAGCACCCTCATGTCCGCGCCGACGCCGGCGAGGACGCGGCCGTCCGGGCTGAACTTCGCCGACTGGATGATGCCGGTGTGGCCGAGCAGCGGAGTCGACAGAGCGGTGCCCTGGGTGGCGAGAAGGCGGGTGGAGGTCTCGGCGCCGGGCCGCATGCGATGGGCGAGGAGGGTGAGCTGCGCGGACAGGGACGCGTCGGCGTCCGCGAGCCGGTCGGCTTCGGCGAGCACCCGGTTGTAGATCGCCAGGTCTCGCTGGCGCGCGGTCTCGCTCTGCTGCTGTACGGCGAGGACGGCGGCGGTGCAGGCGGCCAGGGCCAGCACGGTGAGGACGGCGATGACGCCGGTGCGCAGCCGCGCGGCCCGCAGCCGCAGCCGCGTCGAAGCCGTCAGGAAGGCGCGCGCGGCCGGGCTGAGATCGTGGTGCGGCACGGCGCCGGCGAAGGTACGGGCGCTCTCCAGGCGATTGCCTCGGTACAGCGTCGACGGGTCGCGGCCGCCGCGCTCCCAGAGCGCCGCGTCCTCTTCGAGGTCCTGGTGGAGCAGCCGGTCGTCCCGGTCGGTGTCGATCCAGGTACGGAGCTGGGGCCAGCCGCGCAGCAGGGCCTCGTGGGTGATCTCGACGGTGTCGCGGTGCCGGGTGAGCAGCCGGGCGGTGGTGAGGGCGTCGATGACGGCCGCCGCGGCGGCGGGGTCCGTGCTGTTGTCCACCAATGCGGTACGCGGGACCCGGCGGCGGGTGTCATTGGCGCCGTCGCCGTCCCCGATCTTGACCAGGCGCAGCAGCAGCGGCCGGGCCACCCGCCGCCCGGCATCGTCCAGGCCGGCGAAGACCCACTCGGCGGTGGTGGCGATGGCGTGGGCGATGCCGCCGGTGGTCTTGTAGCCCTCGACCGTCAGGGTGGCGCCGTGCCGCTGCTGCCAGGTGACCCGCAGCGCATGGGCCAGCAACGGCAGCCGCCCGGCCTCGTAACCGGCTTCGCCCTGGCGGGGTCCGGCCCCGAGATCGCGCAGCAACACCTCGATCAGCCCCGGCTCGATGTCCAGCCCCACGTCGAGAGCGGGACAGACGATCGCCTCGTGCACCTGGGCGCCCGTCATCGAACCGACGAGCAGGGGCCGATCCTGCAAAGCGGGCCGCAGCGGCGGATGATCGGCGCAGGCCGCATAGAAATCAGCGCGCACCCCGGCCACGACCAGGACGGGAGGACGTGCCCGGCCACCGGAACCGTCCGGCCGGCTCGCCAAGTGCGTGAGCAGGTCGATGAACAGGCGCCGCCGCCCGTCGTCCGCGCAGAGAGTGAACAGCTCCTCGAACTGGTCCACGATGACGATGAACGGTTCGCCGCGACCCTCGGCGGCGGCGTGCCGGTCCAGCAGCCTGTCCAGATGTGCCGACCCGGCTGCTAGTTCGGCGGCCACACTGTCCGGGTCACCGCCGATGAGCGCGCACAGGTGTGCGGCCAGGGCGTACAGAGGGTCGCCCGTCGGGGTGAGCACCACCGCCGGCCACCGCTCCGAACCGGCCAGCGCACCCTGCCTCAGCCTGGCCAGCAACCCCGCACACAGCAGCGAGGACTTGCCCGCGCCCGACTGCCCCACCACCATCTGGACGCCACCCGTCCGCAGGCGCCGGTCAAGCCGATCGATCAACTCGGCGACCAACTCGTCGCGACCGAAGAACCACCGCGCCTGCTCCGGACCGAACGGGGCCAGCCCCGGATAAGGGCAGTCGCCCGCACCGCCGCCCGGGTTGGCCCGCCGCCGCCTCAGCAGGCCGTCACCGTAGTGGAAATGCTGATCGCGCCCCGCCTGATGAACACTGGCCCGGCCGAGAGCCTCGGCGTACAGATGGACTCCCGCGCCCCCACCTGCTGGAGGAGGCGCACCCTCCGGGACACTCGTCTCCTCATCCGGAGATTTCACCTTATGCCCCGAGGACAACCCACCACCGGCACGACCAAATCCATATACCCACCCCTCGAACACCGTTATCGACATTCACGGTAGTGCCTTTACGGGGGCTGCGACCAATGGGATAAGAATATCGAGGAGTGCGCAGATTTCACGTTTATTGTTGGATATGTCAGTGTGAAATGAACTCAGAGTTCGTTGACCGGTTGAGCGGGCCCATAGCCGCAGGACCTGGGCGTACTGTCTGGCATTCCTGGTTCTTCGAGATTGATGGACTTCGGGGATTCTGAAGGGTGCGGGTGTCGGAAAGCCCGAGGTGCGGTCCGGGAGAGCCTGAAGTGTCGGTGAAGGCGCCGGTGTCCACTGCCCCGCCCGGAATGACGTGAATATCCGGCACGACGTACCGTGTGATGCGACCTCAGCCGAGATCGGCGGATGCGCCTGCGGTCAGGCGGTGGTGGATCGTCCCGGTGCCGGGGCCGTTCTCGCCCAGGAGGCCGTCGATCATGGCGGTGCCGACATCGTTGAGGGCGCCGTCGTGGATGGCGTAGGACTGGCGCGGCGCCACCGCGCGCACGTAGTCGATGAGCTGTCCGGTGGTGGACCAGGGGCCGTGTACGGGCAGCAGCAGGGTGTCGACGGGGGAGTCCGGGACGGTGAGGGCGTCTCCAGGGTGGAACAGGGCGCCGTCGATGAGGAAGCCGATGTTGGGGATGCGTGGGATGTCGGGGTGGATGGGTGCGTGCCAGGTCCCGTAGACCTGTACATCGAGGCCGGCGGCGGTGAAGGCGTCCCCCTCGCCGACAGGGGTGACCCGGGCGCCGAGGCCGTCCAGTCGCCCGGCGACGGAGGGGTTGGCCCAGATCCGCAGGGCCGGGTTGCTGTCAGCGGCTCTCCGCAGTGTCTCCTCGCAGAAGTGGTCGAAGTGTTCGTGGGTGACCAGGACCGCGTCGGCGCCGTCCAGCGCCCGGGGTTCGGTGAGGCCGCCGGGGTCGACGACCAGGCGGCGGCCGTCCTTCTCGATGCGCACGCAGGCGTGGCCGAACTTGGTGAGCTGCATGGTGGTATCTCCAACCCGTGAAACTGTACAACCAAACTGTACAACTAGGTTACACAGTTTGGGATAGGGTGGAGACCATGGACGACAACGCGCTGGCCGAAGATCTGCGACAGGTGATAGGGGAGCTGGTCCGCGCCGTACGGGTGGCCGACGCCATGCCCTCCGGGCAGTCCGCCATCCTCGGCTACCTCGATCGAGACGGCCCGCAGACCACGGCCGACCTTGCCCACCTGCGCGGCGTGACGCACCAGGCCGCCGCCAAATCCGTGAAGGAGCTCCTCGGCGACGGTCTGGTGCGCACTGAATCCCATCCCCGTGACGGCCGCAAGCTCCTGCTGCACATCACCGACCTCGGCCGCGCCCGCCTTCAGCGGGAACGCGCACAACGCGCCCACCGGCTCAACGCCGCCATCCGCGAGGCGCTCAGCCCCGGCGAGCAGCGGCACATCCGCGAGTGCGTCCCCCTGCTGGCCCGCCTGACCTCCCGCATGACCGGACCATGACCGGACTATGACCGGACTATGACCGTGCAGGCGCGCACCTGACGATTCCAGGTCCTAGCCGGCCAGACTCCGGAGCAGGCCCTCCAGATCGCGTTCGCCGTCGGGGGTCTGGGCGCCGTGGACCAGTCCGTCGCGGATCAGCTCTGTGGCCGCAGGGCGCATGATCTGTCCCATCCAGGCGTCGTTCTCCCGCCGGAGCCCCTCGGCCAGGTCCTCCGGCAGCACGGCGCGCTTGGCCGCTGCGATCACGCCCTCGGGCAAGGCGGCGATGTTGCGGGCGAGCCGGTCGACGACGTCATCGAGTTCGTCGGCGGGGACGGCCTGGTTGACCCAGCCGTAGAGCTCCGCGGTCTTGGCGTCGTACAGGTCGGCACTCAGCACCGCCTCCAGCGCGCGGTTGCGGCCGACCCTGGTGGCGAGATACTGCGTGCCCCCTCCACCGGGCACGATGCCCATGAGGGCTTCGATCTGGCCGATCCCCGCACGGCCGATCGCCGCGAACGTCATGTCCGCGGCGGCGACGAACTCCGCCCCGCCGCCGCGCGCCAGCCCGGCGAGCTTGACGATGGTCACCTGGGGCTGGTGCCGCAGCAGTTCCCCCACGGCCTGGAAAATGTTGACACCATCCGGAAGGTCTCGCGCCAACTCGTCCAACGCGTCCGGCGTGTCACCGAGCGACATGTCGACGTGGGCGATGAAGAACTCGGGATTGGCGCTGTCGAACACGATGACCCGAACCGAGTCGTCGTCCCGCAACGCGGTCAGCAAGCGCCGGAGATCGCCCATCAGGGCGACGTCCAGGACGTTGACAGGTGGATTGTCGAGGGTGACGCGGGCTATGCCGGCTTCGCGGCGCACCCGCAGGGTCGTGTAGGCGTCGTTCATGGAGATCCCCGATCCGTATCTGGTAGGCACCTAGGTTCCCGATGCATACTTACGATGCGGCGGTGGGTGATCAGCCGTCAATAACGCACTTCTGGCATCTCAAGGATCGCGAAGGATACCGATATGGCCATTCCCGAAGCCGGTACCTCGGCGGACCTCGTCTATCGGGCCGACTGTCCCAGCCGCCCGATCCTCGACCAGATCGCCGACAAATGGTCGATGATGGTGATGGCGGTCCTCAATGAGCCCAGGCGGTTCAACGAGATCAAACGCCGCCTTGAGGGTGTCACCCAGCGCGTCCTGACCCAGACCCTGCGCCGCCTGGAGCGCAACGGGATGATCACACGCCGCGTGCTGCCCACCTCGCCGGTCGGCGTCGAATACTCACTCACGCCGCTCGGCGAATCGCTGCGGGAGCCGTTCAGCCGGTTGTACGACTGGACGGTCGACAACGCGGACGAGATCCAACAGCATCAAAGACAGTACGACCAGCACCTCCAGAGCTGAGAACTCGATGCGCACGCGCCACACGTGGGGCGTCACCCGCCGGGGGTGGGCGTGCGCTCGTCCGTGATCTGGTCTGGGCGTTGCCTCATGCCCCTGCGGGCGCGGAGCGCTCGCCGAGCCGACCAGGCCACGGCCAGGACGACGAGACCGAGGATCACCATCGTGACGGGCCGTCCGAGGACGTACCCGGGGTTTCCGTCGGAGAAGGCCAGGGTCTGGCGCAGGGAGACTTCGAGCGTGGGCTGGAGGACGACCGCCAGCACGAAGGGGGCCATGCTGTACCCGGCTCGGCGCAGCACGAATCCGAGCAGTCCCGCGACCAGCATGACCATGACGTCGAACATCGAGTTGTTCTCGGCGTACACGCCCACGACGCACAGGCCGATCACGAACGGCATCAACGCCTGCGGCGGGATGGACAGCAGGCGGGTGAAGAGTCCCACCAGCGGAAGGTTGAGCACCAGCAGCATCAGGTTGGCGATGTACATCGCGGCGATCACGGTCCAGAACAGCTCGGGCTGATCCTCGACGAACGTCGGGCCGGGAACGATGCCGTTGAGCAGCAGCGCGGCGAGCACGAGTGCCATGGTCGGCGCGAACGGGATCCCGAGCGCCAGCAACGGGACGAACGCCGCGCCCGCCGCCGCGTTGTTGGCCGCCTCCGGGCCGGCCACCCCCTCGACGGCGCCCTTGCCGAACCTGCCGGGGTCCTTGGAGATCTTCCGCTCGACGACGTACGAGGCGAACGTCGACAGTACGGCGGCGGGGTCGGGCACCAGCCCCAGCAGGAAGCCGATCACCGAGCCACGCACCGCCGCGGGAGCCGCCTGCCGGGACTCCTGCCCGCTGGGCAGGAGCTCCCTGAGCCGTGGCGCCTTGACAGGCTCCGGGCGCCGGCGCCGGCCGACCATCGTGAGTGCCTCGGCCACGCCGAAGACCCCCATGACCAGGGCGATGAAGCTGAAGCCCTCGGCCAGGGCGTCGGACCCCAGGGTGAACCTCAAGTGACCGCCGGCCGGGTCGATCCCGACCGTGCCGATCGCCAGGCCGGCGCAGATCATGACGACCGCTTTCGCGGTGGAGCCGTCGGCGAGCGCCGCCAGCAGCAGGAGTCCCGCGACGCACAGCGCCAGATACTCGGGCGGACCGAGCTTGACCGCCATCCCGCTCAGCCACGGCGCCGACATCATGAGACCGAAGATGGCGATGGTGCCGGCCAGGAACGAGGAGACCGCCGCGATGGTCAGTGCGGGCCCAGCTCTGCCCCGTTTCGTCATCTCGTGGCCATCGAGCGCGGTGACCACCGACGAGGCTTCACCGGGGACGTTGAGCAGGATCGAGGTCGTCGACCCGCCGTACGTGGAGCCGAAGTAGATGCCGGCGAACAGGATCAGCGATCCCGTAGGGCCCAGTTGCGTGGTCATCCCGAGCAGGACCGACATCGCGCCGATCGGCCCGATGCCGGGCAGCACGCCGACCACCGTGCCGAGCACCACGCCGACCAGCGCGAGGATGATGTACGCCGGATCGGCGAAGGTGGCGAAGCCCGCGCCGAGGTTGTCGATCGCGTCACCCACGGGGCGTCCTTCCGTTCAGAACAGGCCGAGCGTGCCGCTCGGCAGGGGGACCGACAGCCAGCGAACGAAGATCAACCAGGTGGCGGCGCCGAAGGAGAACCCGAAGATCACGGCTCTGCTCCACCGGGAGACCCCCATGACCTTGGCCATCAGGACCAAGGAGATCGCCAACGTCACGACCATCCCCACGGTGTCGCCCACCGCCGGCACCAGCAGGGCGGCGGCCAGCACGCCCGCGATCCGCCACCAGCGCACCTCGCCCTCGTCTTCCACGCCGTCTTCCGGTGGGGTGCCGCCGCCCGGCGTCCGCCGACGGCTCTGCACAAGGACGGTGACACTGGCGGCGGTCAGTACGAGCGCGACGATGAAGGGGAAGAAGCCCGCCCCGCTGTCCGCCATCGTCCCCAGGCCCTCACCGAGCGCCAGCGCGCCGTACAGCAGGGCCAGCACCAGCAGCGACCCAGCGACGATCACATCCGGCTTGGCGCTCTCTCGCACAAGACCCAGTCTTCTCATTTCGGCGCGATCAGGTTCGCCGCCTCAGCGGACTTCTCGGCCAGCCGTGCCTTGGCCGTCTCACCGTCGGCCCCGCTGACGACCAGCCCCAGCTTCCGCGCCGCCTCGGCGAACTTCGGACTCTTGACGGCCGAGCCGAACCCCTCGTTCAGCTTCCGCTGGACGTCGCCGGGCAGTCCCTGCGGCGCGATCACCACGTTGTAGGCTTCCCACTCCAGAGCGACGCCCTGCTGGTTGAAGGTCTGGATCTCGGGGGCGAGCTCGATGGGCTGGGCGGAGGCGATCGCCAGCGCGCGAAGCTTGCCGGCCTTCAGCTGCGCCATCCCGCCGGCCAGTTGCATGACGCCCACCTCGACGTTGTCGCCGAGCAGGGCCGTGACGGTCGCCTGGTCGCCATCGAACTTGACGTGCTTCAACCGCGTGCCCGTCAGCTGCTCGAACTTCCCGGCAGGGATGGCGTAATTGAGCGGACCCTCGGCGATCGTGATGGCTCCGGGGCGGGCCTTGGCGGCCGCGACCAGATCAGCGATGCTCTTGTACGGCGAATCGCCGGGCACCACGAACAGCACCGGCGACGTGGTGACCTCGCTGATCACCGAGACCGTCGCCGGGTCGTAGGAGACCTTCTCGGTACGCGGGAGCAGGGTCAGCGGGCCGTCCGGCACGAGGCCGATCGTGTGCCCGTCCGGTTTGGCGCTGAGCGTCGCCGTGGTGCCGACCGAGCCCGCGCCGCCCTCCCTGTTCACCACCTGGACGCGCCGGCCGAGCTTGCCCTCGCCGTTGACGATCTCGACCAGCGCACGGGACGTCGCGTCGATGGCGCTTCCGGCCGGATAGGGCACGATGAGCTGGATGTTCCGTGTCGGATAGCCGCCCTGGGAAGCGGGCGCACCGCATGCCGCGGTGAGGAGTACGACGGCCGCGAGGACCGTGGGCAACGCGGTACGGCCGCGTCTGCCGGCCGGAAGAACACTCATGGGGCACCTCCTGGGAGGGACAGGGGAGGATGGGTTCCCGGCCCGATGGCGGCCGTCGCGATGATCGAGTCGTGCCAGCCGTCGTCGCCGAAGTCGTAGGCGTCTCGGTGGAGCCGTTTGAAGAACAGGTGCGCGCTGTGCTCCCAGGTGAAGCCGATCGCGCCGTGGAACTGCACCATCGCGGCGGACATCTGGCGGGCCAGGTCGGCGGCGCGGCTCTTGACCACTGACGTCATCAGAGCCGCGTCGTCGCGCCCGGTGTCGTGGGCGTGGGCGGTGTACCACAACGCGTGGGTGATCGTCGTCCATGCGACGTACAGCTCGGCCATCTCGTGCTGGATCGCCTGGAAGCCGCCGATCGCCCGGCCGAACTGCCGGCGCGCACGAAGGTGATCAAGAGTGATCCGCATCGCCGTGCCCGCGGCACCGACGAGGTCCGCGCTCACCAGCACGGTCAACCGCCGGACGATGTGCTCGAAGATTTCGTCGTGCGCCCAGCTCAGCGGCTCAGCGGGCACATCGGCCAAGGTCACCCGGGCCGCACGCACGGTCCGGTCGACGGTCTCGACCGCGCGGATCGACACCCCGGGATGCCCGGCCGCCACGACGAACACGGCGGGGCCGGTCGCCGACGTGGCGGCGACCAGCACGATGTCGGCGTCCTCGGCATGGCCGACGATTCCGGCGTCGCCGTTGAGCAGGCCGTCACCGGTGGCGGTGACGGCGATGCCGGCGCGGTCCCACGAGCCGCCCGGAGCGCGCAGGGCGGTCGCGCCGACGATCTCGCCCGCGACCATCGGCGCGAGCCAGCGACGCCGCTGCTCCGGGTCGATCGAGGTCGCGAGGACGTCGCAGGCGGCCATGGCCGTTCCGACGCCCGCCGGTGCGAGGCCGGCCCCCAGCGCCTCAGCGACCACGGCAAGGTCGAGCAGCCCGAGTCCGAGTCCGCCATCCGACGGCGCGGCCGTCACCCCGAGCCAGTCGAGGTCCGCCGCCGCGCGTCGCAGGCCGGCGTCGAGCCCTGCCGAGGGCGTGTCGGCGTACGTCGCCACGCACGCCAGGTCCAGGTGGCGATCGAGCCAGCGCCGTACGGCGCCGCCCATCGCCACCTGCTCCTCACTGAGGCTGAAGTCCATGTCACCGGTCCACTTTCGCGAATGGCACACAGTTCACAATGCAGGTGTGTAGTACGTCAAAGACGTGAACTCACCCCGACTCATTGCGTTACACAATGAGTCGGTCATGGGTTTTGCTCTTTGACGCTCCAGGACGACGGTGCTCAGGATGGGCGTGCGCACAGGGCCGAGTCGGACAAGGAGTGGTGCACGGCATGGATCTTCGATACTCGCCGGCGGCGGAGAGATTCCGGCGGGAGATCCGTCGATGGCTGGCGGAGTCCGTGCCGGCGATGTGGCGCCGGCCGCGTTTCTGGATCGACCGGGACGGGAGTGAGGAGTCCCTGGAGCTGCGGCGTCGCTGGGAGAAGGACCGGTTCGACCACGGCTTCGCCGGCGTCGACTGGCCCGCCGAGTTCGGCGGGCGCGGGGCCGATCACGAGATCCGGGCGGTGCACGACGAGGAGATGGCGCGAGCCCGGGCACCGATCGGTCCCTTCCTCGGCCTCACCTACCTCGGCACGGCGCTGCTCGGCCCCACGCTGCTGCGCTACGGCAGCGACGCGCAGAAACGCACGATCCTGCCGCGGATCCTGTCCGGCGAGACGATCTGGTGCCAGGGGTTCTCCGAGCCGGAGAGCGGCAGTGACCTGGCCGGCCTCTCGACCACCGCCCGGCGCGACGGCGACGTCCTGGTGGTCTCCGGCCAGAAGACCTGGACCTCGCTGGCGCCCCACGCCGACGCGATGTTCGCCCTGGTCCGCACCGATCCGCAGGCGGCACGACGGCGCGGCATCACCTTCCTGCTGATCGACCTGACGCTGCCGGGGGTGCACGTGCGCCCGATCCGTCAGATGTCCGGCTCGCACGAGTTCGGGGAGGAGTTCTTCGACGGGGTACGCGTGCCCGTCGACGGCAACGTGGTCGGCCGGATCGACGACGGCTGGGCCGTGGCCCGCTATCTGCTCTCGGTCGAGCGGAACGCCTCGCCGATCAGCCAGTACGTGGAGTTCGGCCACGAGCTCGACGACGTGATCGCCGCGGCCCGGCACACCTGGAAAGACGGCCGTCCGGCCATCGAACACCCCCAGATCCGGACCCGGATCGCCCGCTGCCGGGCCGACCTGGAGCTGCTCCGCGTGCGCGGCTACGACGCGATGACCCGCACGGCCCGGGGACAGGACCTGGGCGCCGACGCCTCGGTCACCAAGCTGCTGTGGTCACGGACCAGATTGGCGATCGCCGACCTGGGCGCCGACATCCTCGGCGTGGACGGCCAGCTGAGCACCGAGCCTGACGGCCGGCATCACGACCGGCTGAGCGCCGAGTCCGACGGCGGGCATCTCGGCCATCTCCGCTGGCGCCACCTTCATGTACGCGGCCAGCGGATCGCCGGCGGCACCGCGCAGATCCAGCGTACGATCATCGCCCGCGACCTGCTGGACCTTCCCCGATGAGCGGGACGGCGATCGGCTCGGGAACCGTGCTGTTCCAGCTCCACGACGGGGTCGGCACGGTGACCCTCAACCGGCCCGAGCGGCGCAACGCGATCTCCTGGCAGCTCGTACAGGATCTCCTCGCCGCCATCGAGCGGGCCGGCTCCGAGCCGGACCTGCGCGTTCTCGTCGTCACGGGCGCCGGTGCCGACTTCTGCGTCGGCGCCGACCTCGCGCGGGTCGGCTCGGACAGTGCGCAGGACCAGGAGACGCGCACCCTGCGCGGACGGTCGGTGGCCGACGACCGCGAACGGCTGAGCCGGGCCTCGGCCATCGTGGAGACGCTCGCGCACTTCCCGGCGCCGACGATCGCCGCCATCAACGGCGCCTGCGCCGGCGCGGGGCTCAGCCTCGCGCTGGCCGCCGACTTCCGGCTCGCGGCGCGGGAGGCGGTGTTCAACACCGCGTTCGTCAGCGCCGGGGTGTCCGGTGATCTGGGCAGCGCCTGGCTGCTGACCCGCGCGGTGGGTGGCGCTCGCGCGCGGGCGCTGCTGCTCGACCCGGCCAAGCTCACCGCCGCCGAGGCGGCCGGCCTGGGACTCGTGACCGAGACCACGACCGATCTGGCGGCCCGGGTCGGCGCGCTGGCCGGCAAGCTCGCCGCGCAGGCGCCGAAGGCGATGCGGTACGCGAAGGAGAACCTGGCCGACGCCGGATCGGCCACGCTGCCCGATTACCTGCGGCGGGAGGTGCCCCGTATGGTCGAGTGCGCCCGCAGCGGCGATGCGCGGCGGGCCGCCCAAGCCTTCCTGGAAAAGCGCAAACCGGTGTTCACCGGAGAGTAGGAGCGGCATGATCCCCCCTCTCGCGGGAGTTCGCGTCGTCGAGTTCGGCCACTACATCGCCGCGCCCGCGGCGACGCAGATGCTGTCCGACCTCGGCGCCGAGGTCATCAAGATCGAGCCACCCACCGGCGACCAGGCACGCGGCATCGGCGCCTACGGCGAGGGCATCGTCCTGGCCTACAACCGCGGCAAGCGCTCGATCGTGCTCGACCTCAAGCAGGCCGGCGACAGGGAGACCGCCCTGAGCCTGATCGCGGAGGCGGACGTCGTCGTGCAGAACCTGCGGGCCGACGCGCTGGCCCGCCTCGGGCTCGGGCCCGACGACCTGCGGCCGGCCAACCCCAGGCTCGTGTACGTCTCGATCCGCGGTTTCACCTCCCGGGGCCCCTCGGCGCACCGGGCCGGGCTCGACATCGCCGCGCAGGCCGAGAGCGGGCTGATGTCGATCACCGGCGAGCTCGGCGGTGATCCGCTCCGGGTCGGCTTCCCCGTCGCCGACGTCGCCGCGAGCTACGCGGTCGTCCAGGTCGTCCTCGCCGCGCTCCTGCGCCGGGAGCGCACCGGCGAGGGCGGGGTCGCCGAGGTCTCGCTGCTGGATGCCGCGATCCACCTGCAGTCGGCGATGTGGGGCGAATGGCACGCCTCCGGCCAGGAGCCGCGGCGCAAGGGAAACGGCCAGGCGACCGTGGCCCCCGCCGCCGACCTCGTACGCACCGCCGACGGGACCATCGTGCTGTCGGCCTACACCGCCGACCACTTCGCGCGGCTGTGCCGGCTCATCGACAGGAAGTGGATGCTCGACGACCCCCGCTTCGCCGACAACCCGGCCCGGGTCGCCAACCGGGAGGCGCTCCTGGCGGAGATCTCGCGGGCCCTCGGCGTCCTGCGGACGGAGGAGTGCCTCGCGATGCTGGCCGGCCACGGCATCGTCGCGGCGGAGGTGCGCACCTACCAGGACGTGGCCGAGGCGCCGGACGTGCTGGCCAGCGGAGTCCTGACCACGGGGGTCGGGCCGGACGGTGACCGCTACACCGTTCCGTCGCTGCCCTTCACCCTCGACGGTGTCACCGTGGAGGCGGACCGAGCGGTGCCCCGCGCCGGGGCCGACTCGGATGCGCCCGGCTGGCGCGGCGCTTGACCTGGTGAGCGGGGTCCCCATTGGATCGCACCATGAACGTCCGCGAGCTCGAATGCTTTCTCGCCGTTGTCGACCAGGGCAGCATCACCCGGGCCGCTTCCGCGCTCTACCTGGCACAGCCGTCCCTGTCACAGATCATCCGCCGCCTGGAAAGCGACCTCGGCGTGGAGTTGTTCCGCCGGGTCGGGCGCGGACTGGTGCTCGCCCCGGCCGGTGAAGCGCTCGTCGGGCCGGCCCGCCAGGTCGTCCGTGACCTGCACCATGCCCGCCAGGTCGCCGAGGGCTACCGGGGGCTGGAGCGCGGACGGGTCGACCTGGCGATCTCCACCTCCCTCACGTCCAACTTCCTGGCCGCGTGGGTAGGCCACTTCCGCCGCGAGCATCCCGGGTTCACGGTCCGGCTCAAGCAGCACGACGGCGACACCGACGAGATCGTCCATCTGATCAGGTCGGGCGAGGCCGAGCTCGCCTATGCGGTCGCGCCGGTGTCCCGGCAGGGAATCGACTGCTTCCGCATCGGGGAGGGCGAGGTCGTGCTGGCGCTGCCGCCCAGTTGGCGCGCCGAGTTCCCCGACCCGATCCCGGCCGCCCTGCTCGGCGGCCTGCCCATGATCGTCGATCGGGGATTCGGGCGTGCGTACCTCGACTCCATCGGCGTCGAATCCACCGTCGTCGTCGATGTCAGCGAACCCGCCGGACTGGTG
This sequence comes from Nonomuraea glycinis, assembly GCF_035920485.1. Classification (GTDB taxonomy): domain Bacteria; phylum Actinomycetota; class Actinomycetes; order Streptosporangiales; family Streptosporangiaceae; genus Nonomuraea; species Nonomuraea glycinis. The sequence continues at coordinate 288,010 of NZ_CP109166.1, read as the reverse complement.
CCACTGATCATCGCCGGCGCGGGAGCCGCCGTCCTGCCGATGCGCCAGGCCTTGGACGCGCGCCGCAGGGGAGCGAGCCTGCGCATGATCGAACCGCTGACCGTACGGGCGATCTACGCCATCACCTCGACCTCCCCGCTGTCGATACCGGCCCGCAGATTCCTCGAACTCAGCAGGGATAACCTCGATCGCTGGCGGCGAGCCGTGACCCGACGCACCGACCGGGGCATGACGCTGCTGGAGGCGTCCATCGACGCCGACAGTGTGATCGAAGCCGCATATCAGCGCCTGGAGGAGCCCCCTTACCAGCCGATGACCCCCGCTTCCGCACCTCTCCCGCCGCTGGACTCCGGGATCCGCGGGCGGTGAGCGGCACACGTCAGGGCCGCCGGCCGTCCAGCGGCTCAGCCGGCGCCCGCGCCCACGCCGCGCACGCCGAGATGAGCGGCTCAGCCCGCGCCCACGCCGCGCACGCCGAGATGAGCGGCTCAGCCGGCGCCCGCGCTCAGCGACTCAGCCGCCGCCCGCGCGGAGCACCTCGCTCAGCCGTCGGCGGCGGCGGAGCGCCGATTCGACGGGGACCACGACGGCGACCGCCGCCACGAACACGACCGCCACCAGGCCGAGCCCCCACCACGGCGGCGTCAGGGCCGGATCGGAGCCGGTGAGCAGGCGCAGGTCGAGCGAGCCGAACGTCAGGCGGACGAGCACCGCCCCGAGCAGCGGACCGCCCACAGCGGCGACCACCACCGGCGGCAGCAGTTCTCCCGCGGCGACCCAGCGAGCCTCCCGGGGCCGCAGCCCGAGGGTGCGCAGCCGGGTCAGGGTCTGCCACCGCTCCGGCGCGCCGGCCGCCGCGCCGAGTGCGAGTCCCAGCAGGCCCAGCACCGGCAGGGTCACCGCCGAGACCCACGCCAACCGCAGCAGTCCCGCGGCCAGCGGCCCGGCCGCGGTCCCGTGGCCGACAGCGGCACCCAGGGTGAGCGCGTACGAGGCCAGGGCCACGGAGGTCACGAGCACCAGCAGCGGTAGCACCCGGGCCGAGGTCGCCGCCGCCCTCGCGGCCCCGAACACCGCCAGCGGCCGGCGCGACCGCAGCAGCCGCTTGAGCGCGAAGCGCGTCCCGAGGGGCAGCGCCCGCGCCAGCAGGAGTCCGCCGGCGAGCGCGCAGAGGGCGGGCGCGCTCGCGGGCAGCACCCCGCCACCGACTCCACGCTGGTACAGAGCGACGACGGAGCCGGACGCGGCCACCAGCACTCCGGCCTCCAGAGCGGCCCGCCGCAGTCGTCCGGTGTTCCGCATCCACCGCCGCGCACTCCGGTTGGCCGGGACGCGGCGATCCCGGGTGGCGCGGGCGGCGGTGAGCGTGCCGAACGCCGGTCCCGCGGCGACGGCGGTGACCACCACGGGGGCGATCCACTCCCAGGAGACCCCCGGCGTGACGGCCCGGGCCAGGCCGAGCCCGGCCGCCGTGGCCAGCAGCGCCACCACGGCGGATTCGAGCAGCAGCTCACCACCGATCACCGGCAGCGACATCCCTCGCTGCCGGGCGGCCGCCAGGGCGGGGGCGCGGCGGTGTACCAGCAGGTCGGCGGCGAGCAGCAGGACCAAGATGGCGACGGCGAGCAGGGTGATGAGCAGGACGGACGCCTGCGCGGACGCCGCGTGGACCTGGGCGCTCACGTTCCGCAACACCCCGTCGAGCCGGGTCTCCCACTTCAGCGAGCCGTCCCGGGCGCCGGAGGAGCCGGAGGCGGCCTTGAGCGCGACCACCTTCGCGGCGACCGACGGGACCACGGCCCAGGTGAGCCGGGCCGGGTCGGGCGTGAACCAGACGGTACGCCGCAACTCGTCCTGTGCGAAGGCGAGCCGGGCGTCGGGCAGCGAGTCGCGGGACAGCAGCCCGGCGAACCGGGTGCTTCCCCTGCCGTCCGCGCCGGCGACGGGACTCAGCAGCGCGGGGAGGAGCCGCCAGGCGGGATCGGCGCTGTCCCGAGGCCGGAAGACGCCGCTGATCTGGACCTTCTTGACATTCCCCTGGTCGTCGGCCAGCGGGAGGCGGGCGCCGGGACGGAGCCGGAGAGCGGCGGCGTCCGCCTCCGACAGGCCTACTTGCACCGGCCACGGCGGAGCGCCGTAGGGAACCGCCGCCGTCTCGGAGTCGGTGGGCCGGGGCGGGCCGCCCGCGATCCAGGTCACGTCGGGCCCGCCGTCGCGGGCCACATAGGCGAGCTGGAACGTACGCAGCACGCTGCCGTCGGTGATCTTGAGGGTGGGGCTGATGACGGTGGCGACGGGCGGATGCAGGGCGGCGCGCAGGCCGGGGCCGAGTTCGTCGGTCGCCCTGGCCCGGAAGTCGTCGACGTCCTCGGCGAGGCGGGGGTGCCGGACGCGGCTGCCGTTCGGCCCGTCGTCGCCTTCCATGCGGCTGTGGACCTGGAGGTCGCCGCCGCTGCTGCGTACCGCGTCCCTTACGGCGGCGTCGGCGGTCGCGGACAGGAGCGGCGGCATCGCGCCGGCCAGCAACGTGATGGCCACCACCACGACGGCGGCCAGGAGCAACGGCCCGGCGTCCGCGCGGGCGCGGCCGGAGACGCTGGGCCAGTGCGGTGCCGGAATCCTCACGACGCCACCCGCAGATGCGCGGCGTCGGCGAGCCGGGCCTGGACGACGACCACCGCGCTCACCGCCAGCGCGCACCCGGCCAGCAGCCCGGTGATCAGGGCGGCCTCGGCGGCCCACGGCCAGACGGACAGCACCTCCGGAACGGGAGCGGCGCCGGTGTCGGAGCGGACGAGCAGCGGCGCGACGAGGCGGGTGGCCAGCGCGCCGACGACCGCGCCCGCCGCGAGCAGCGGCAGCAGGATGCCGACGTGCTGGCCGAGCAGCACGGCACGGATCTCGCGCCGAGTCATCCCCAGACCCCGCAGGCGCGCCACCTCGACCGCGCGGGCCCGCAGATCGAACGTCACGTGCAGGACGATTCCGGCGATCATCAGCAGCACCGCGGCCGGGACGAGCAGCCGGAGCACGGCCGGCAGCCCGGCCCGCAGCGGGCCGCCGGTGAGCCTGGCGGTCTCGGACGCGCGCGTGGTGACGCTGCCGAGCCGGAGATCGGCCACCTCGCCTCCGGTGGGACGGCCGACCCACCACGCGTCCACGGGCACATCGAAGTCGCCGCTGACGGCGAGGGCGCGGGAGAGGGCGTCGAAGTCGGCCAGGACGGCCGCCGCGCCCGGAGCGGACGGCACGGCCGGCAGCACCTCGGCCACGCTCACCTGTACGGGGGTGAGCCCGACGGTGAGGTCGAGCCGGGCGCCGCGCCGGGCGCCCGCCTCGGCGGCGAAGCGGGCGGAGACGGCGACGGGCACCGGTCCCGGAGCCGGGAAGGCGGTGGCGACCAGGGTCCTGGCGGCGTCCGGCGGGCCCTTCAGCGCGACGGTCGTGGTCATTTTCAGCTCGGCGCCCGCTGCGGTGCCGGTCAGGGCGACGGCCGGGGTGCCGAGCTGCCCGGGGGCCGGCCCGGCCGAGGTCGCGGTCCAGGACGAGGCCTCAGGGTCCGCTCCCGCCACGGTGAGCGTCACGGCGACCCGGCTGTCGCCCGCCGGGGGTTCCGCGAAGGCATTGGAGTAGCCGGTGCCCACGTTCCCCGTCGCGATCGCGAACGGCAGGGACACCGCGACCAGCCGGAGCCCTTCGGCCGTCGCGCAGTCCGGCAGCGGATGTGGCTTTCCGTCGAGCGGAACGGGCGCGCCGGTACACGGAGTACGCAGCCCGGTCGCATCCTGCAGCAGCAGCCGGGGCGTCACGGTGAGCGGCGTCGTACCGGTCGCCTTCCCGGCCAGCGAGAGCGCGGCTCCGGCCGGGACGGGCACACCGGCGGCGCGCGCCGGCGGCGCGAGAACGGCGCCCACGGCTTTCCAGGTGCGACCGTCGTTCAGCCGCCCGCGCAGCAGCGCCTCGGCACGCGTGGTGTCCACGGCGATCAGCCGCGGCGGGTCACCGGCACCGCCGAGCCACTGCCCGACCGCGACGCCCCGATCGGTGGCGGGGCTCACCTCCCCGCCAGTGGCCGCGCCGACCACCCGGCCCTGCCCGGCGGCGGGCGGGGCGGTGAGGGTGAGCGCGAGATCGGTGCCGACGGACAGATCGGCCTGGTCCTGCTGGGAGCGCTGCCAGGTGGCGTCGAACCCGATCCCGTACGTGGCCGCCGCGCAGCCCAGCCCGATCAGCAACCCCGCCGCGACCGCCTGTGGCCTGCGGGCGGCTTCGAACGCGGCCAGCGGCAGCATCAACCCGCGAGCCCGGACAGCCAGCCGTTCCACGATGCGCAACGCGGGCCACACCAGGCGCAACGTCACCGCCGATCCGGCGATGAGCAGCAGTGCGGGAGCGAGCACCCGTACGGCGTCGATGGGAGAGCCCGAACCGGTCGGCTGATCGCGCAACTGCCACCAGCCGACGGCGGCGAGCGCCACGAGCAGCAGGTCGGCGCCGGAGCGGGCGAGTAGTTCCCGCCGCCCGCGCACCCCTGGGGAGGAGGTCCGCAGCGAGGGCACGACGAGCACCGCCGCCAGCGCCAGCGCGCCGCCGGCGACGGACACCACCTGTGCGGCGTTCACACCGAACGGCGTGGCGAGCCCGGCCCCGGCCATGGGCGGCAGCCGGGTCAGCCCGGCGTGCAGGGCGGACGAGGCCGGGATCGCGATCGCGGTGGCGAGCACGGCGAGCGCGCCGGCCTCGACGAGCGCCGCACCGGCGAGTTGACCGCGGCCGACGCCCAGCGCGGACATCAGGGCCGTCTCGTCACCGCGCACCCCGGCGCTGAGCCGGCCGGCGAGGGCGAGGGCGGTCGCGGTCAGGACGAGTCCGATGGCGGCGACGGCGAGCACGGCGGCCGTGGTGACCCGCTGCTGATCGTGCGCGGCCAGCAGGGTCGAGGGCAGCCGGGAGGCGACGCGCTGGATGTGTACCCGGTCGCCGAGCGTCTGCCCCAGCCGGCGGTCGGCGCCGAGCACGGCCTGGGTGACGGTGTCGAGGTCGCGGCCGGAGGGGGCGGACAGGTCGGGGAGGGCGCTGATCTCCAGCCGGTCGAGGGTGGAGCCGCCGCCGAGCAGGTCGGCGAGGTCGACGATGAACGGCCCGTACGCGTGCACCGGCTGTGCGGAGCGGCCGTCGCGATAGGCGGGATCGTAGCCGGTGGCGGCGAGGGGGTCGCGGTCCCAGCCGCCGCCCGGCAGCGGGCGGACGATCCCGACCACCCTCACCTCGATCCCCTGGTCGGGATCGTCGGCCAGCTCTCTGCCGAGGCCGACCCGGCTGCCGACGGTCAGGCCGAGGTGCCGCGCGGTGCTCTCCAGGACCACGGACTCCGCCGGCACGGCACCCGCCCGAGGCAGGCGTCCGCCGGCCAGTTGGGCGCGGGCCGGCAGGTCCTCCACCCCCGACAGGTACGCCACGGCCGGAGCACCGGCGCGGGGGAGCGACCGCATCACGGACGCCCCGCGCGCGGCCGTCGTCGTCGCGAACGGAGCGAGGGCCGAGGTCAGCACGGCGCGGGTGTCATCGGCGACGGATCTCGCGTGCTCGCCGCGCATGGTGACGGTGTAGGCGGTGACGTCGATCTGGTCGGGGGTGGCGCGGGAGGCGGCGGTCTCCAGCGCCTGCTCGGCGGTACGGGTGAGCAGGAGGGCGCAGGTGCCGAGCAGCGTGGGGCCGACCACGGCGACGGCCAGGAGGGCCGCCAGCAGGGGCCATTGCGCACGGGCGCGCCGGGCGACCAGCCTCAGCACGGACAGCTCTCACTGATCAAGAATCGCCCCGACCGTTGGCACGTCCGTCGAGCTGCCCATCAGAGCGCATGCCGGGATGCTCGTCGAGTTGCCCGTCGTTGATGCGGATCACCCGATCCGCCAGCGCGAGCATCGTCGGATCATGTGTGGAGACCAGCGCCGTCACCCCCTCCGACTCCACCACCCCGCGCAGCAGTGCCATCACCGACAGACCGGTCTCGGCGTCCAACTGCCCGGTCGGCTCGTCCGCGATCAGCAGCCGGGGCGAGGCGGCCAGCGCCCGCGCGATCGCCACCCGCTGCTGCTGCCCGCCGGACAGCTCACCGGGCCGCTGTTCGGCATGGGCGGCCAGTCCGACCAGGTCCAGCAGCAGCGCGACCCGCCGCTCACGCTCCACCGGAGGTACGCGGGCCAGCCGCAGCGGGGCGCCCACGTTCTCCGCGGCCGACAACACCGGGATCAGGCCGAAGGTCTGGAAGACGTAGGAGACCTTCTCCCGCCGCAGCAGGGACAGGCCGTCCTCGTCGAGGGCGGTGACGTCCGTTCCGTCGACGTGGACCGTACCGGAGTCCGGGCGGTCCAGGCCGCCGATGATGTTGAGCAGCGTGGTCTTGCCGGAGCCGGACCGCCCGACGAGGGCGGTCATGGTGCCGGCCGCGAGCTCGAACGTCACGTCCCGCAACGCGTGCACGGCGGTCGCCCCGCTGCCGTACCGGCGGTGAACGCCCCGCACACCGACCAGGGGCCCGCCGCTCATCCGGCCCCGCCGCCGTCGGGACGGATCGCGACGTGATCGGCCTCCAGCACCAGCCGGACCCGTCGGGTCAACGCCAGCGCCTCCCGGTAGTCGCGCGGCACCTGAATCCGCCCCGCCCGGTCCATCACCGCGTACTCCTCGGCGATCACCTGCGGGGCGCCGTCGTCCCCGGTGGCGGTACGCCGCAGCACCTCGCTGCTCGTGCGCCCGTCGCGGATCGCCACCGTCCGCTCCACCTGCCCGCTGACCGCGGGATCGTGGGTCACGATGACGACGGTGACGCCCAGCCGCTGGTTGGTCTCCCGTAACAGCCCGAACACCGCGGCCGAGGTGGCGCTGTCCAGCTCGCCGGTCGGCTCGTCGGCCAGCAGCACCCTCGGCTCGTTGGCGAGGGCCACCGCGATGGCCACCCGCATCTGCTGCCCGCCGGACATCTCCGCGGGCCGCCGCTCGGCACAGTCGGCGACGCCCAGCAGGTCCAGCAACTCGGCGGCACGCTTGCGGCGTACCCGGCCGGGAGTGCGGGCCGCCGTCATCGGCAGGTCGACCATCTGCCGCGCGGTCAGGTAGGGGATGAGGTTGGCGGCCGTCTGCTGGCGTACGAGCCCCACGGTGTGCCGCCGGTAGCGGACCCGATCGGCCCGCGACATGTCCAGCAGATTCCACTGATCGACCCGCACCCGCCCGGCGGTGGGTGCGTCGACCCCGGCCAGGATGGACAGCAACGTCGACTTCCCCGACCCGGACGCGCCGACGACGGCCACCATCTCACCGCTGTCCACGACCAGGTCCAGCCCCTGCAGTGCCTGTACCTCGACCGACCCGGACTGGTAGATCCGCACCAGGCTCTCGCAGGCGATCAGCGCGTCGCGCCCGAACTCCGGCGCCGTCGCGGGAGGCTGCGGCAGGGACAAGGGCGTGCTGGACATGCCCCTCCTCGACCCCGGCGCGGCGCTGCTTCAGGGCGAGACTCTATCGTCCTGACAAATCGGACCCAAGACCTTTGACCCCGCGAATCTCACGAGCGCTCGCACTGGACATGGCGTACTCGCCGACGGACATCCCCTTGTCGGTACGAGAGTTCCAGGTCTCTTCGAGCTGTTGGAATCCGGCGTGCCGGTCCTTTGCACCGGACCGGCACGCCGGGAGTTGACAGGCTTCGGCGTGACCTTCGCCGTGACCTTCGCCGTGATCAGCCGGGCTAGCGCAGGTTGAAGGCTCGGGCGGTGGTCTGCTTGAGAGTGTTGCCCGCCTTGTCCCAGGCTTCGACCTTGAGGGTCACGGCGCCCCTGGTGACGTCGAGGGCGGGGTAGCGGGTCTTGGCGGTGTAGGTGCCGTCCTTGTCGCGCTTGACGGAGACGGGCGTGTAGGTGGCGCCGTCGTCGGTACTGGCCCACAACTTCAGACCGGCGATGTCAGGCATCTTCGACAGGGACGGCGAGTGGTAGGGGGAGACGGTGAAGGTGTGCGTACGACCGGCGCGCACGCTGTTCGCGGCGTCCAGCGTGTCGCCCAGGTCGTAGCTGACGAACACGACCGGGGCCGGCTTGCAGGGCTCCGCCATGCCGTACAGCATCTCGAGTGAGCAGAAGGAGCCGGGCAGGCGCTCGGCCTTGACCGGGGTGGCGAAAGTCCACTCGGCGTCGTGGTGGTCGTCCCTGGCGGTCAGCCGGTACGTGCCGGGCCCTTCGGGCAGCGTGAACAGCGGCAGGATGGTGGTGCCGCCGACCTCGGCGCGCGGGATCTCCTGGCCGTCCCGGTAGAGGCGGACGTCGAATCCCGGCTTGGACAGGTCGGTCGTCGGCCAGTAGCCGCCGCTGTACTTCCTGGCGCCCGGGGAGCCGTAGCTGGGCTCGAACTCCGCCCACAGGCTGCCGTTCTGGACGCAGATCATGCACCGGAAGAACGGGCCGAGGTTCGCGCCCGGCTTGGCGAGCTTGTAGACCTTGTCCGACCCGGTCGCGGCGCCGGGTGTGAACGGTGTGGTCATCCAGGACTGCCGGGTGCGGACCGGCTTGTCGAACACCTCCAGGGCCCACTGCGGAACCCGGGCGTCCATCGGCGCGCCGCGCATCTCCTCCATGCCGTGCGACCAGAGGATCCCGGCGTCGAGCGGCCCGACCCAGTCGCGGCGTTCCGGCAGGGCGAGCCGGGGGCCGCCCCACCCGACGAGCCCCGCCGACAGCGGCATGACGTCGTCGGCTTTCTGCGCGTACCGCCAGTCGTTGTAGCGGCCGGGGGCGACGACATGGGTGTCCAGATCGATCCGGGCCAGGTCACGCGCCTTGAAGGTGTAGTGCAGCGAGCGGGACACCCGGCCCTCTTCGTAGGGGGCGAAGGTGTAGCTGTAGGGCGTCTCCTCGGTGCCGGTCACCCGGACGGTGACCCGCTTGCCGCCCGCGAGCCGGTCGCGCAGGCCGAGCGCCTCGCGGGAGGGCAGGGACACCGTCGGGACGCCGATGGGCTTGGCCTCTCCGGTGAACGGGGTCTGCGTGAAGCCCAGCGGGATCGCGCAGCCGGTCCCGGGCTTCGGGAAATGCGCGACAGCGGCCGCGCCGGCGTCGCGGATGGGGCCGATCCGCTCGATCTGGACCCCGCACGCGTCGCCGAACAGGTCCTGTGACATCGCAGCCTCCAGCAGGACGAGCTTGCCGCGCAGGTCGCGGCCCGCGATGTCCTCGGGCCGGCCCTCGCCGACGTCGACGACCTCCAGGTCGCGGGTCCCGGTGAACGGCCGGAAGTCGGGGAAGCCGTCGCTCTGCTCGTGCACCCCGTAGGTGTTGACGCCGTGCAGCGCGGAGGCCGGCCGCAGGGTGAGCCCGTCCCGCCCGCGCACGCTCATGGCGACCTCGGCCTGGCCGAGAGTGAAGCGGGTATGGAAGCGGAAGGCGCCCTTGGTGACCTTCTCGGTGGGCAGCGCCCACAGCCGGGCCCATGCGTTCTTGGGCCAGGTGAACCCCATGTAGGGAGTGCCGTCGGCCACGGTCCGCTGATACGCCAGGTAGGGGACGTTGCTCAACGGCTCGGCCGGTTGCGGGGTGCTGAAACGGACCTCGGCCAGCTTCCGGGCGTCGAGCGTGACCTCGGTGTCCCCGGTGACGGTGAGCTCCGGCACGGACAGCATCGCCAGGTTGAGCCGGTCGTCGTCGCCGACCCACTCCACGAGTTGCGTCACGCTGATGACACCCTGCGGGACGCGGACGACCGTGGTGCCCTCGGCGATCACGGAGACACCGCCGATGAGGCCCTTGCCGCCGGCGACGTCGATGGTGTCCTGGGCCCAGGGGCTGCGCGGCTTGCCGTCCTGGCCCAGGGTGCGGACGGTCAGGGTGGCCTTGGGCACCTCACGGACGACGCCCACGGGGGTGCGCAGCCGGACGCCGTCGGCGGTCGCGGTGACGACGCCGGTGTAGTTGTCCAGGCCGGGCAGGGCTTGGGGGTCGACGGTGGCGGTGGTGGTGGCGGCGCCTCCGGCGGGCACGGTGAGCGTCGTCCCGGCGAGGCTCAGCCCGCTCTCGACCGCGCCGCCGTCCGACCCGCGCAGGTCGGGGGTGAGCGTCAGGGTGACCGGCTCGCTGCCCCGGTTGGTGTAGGTCAGCTCCCGGGTGGCGGGCTCGGCGCCGCTCTCGACCGCGCCGAAGTCCATCCCCGCCGTGGTGGCGAAGACCTGCTGGGTGTACGCCCTGGCCACGTCGACCCGGCCGGCGCCCTGCTTGTACACGCTGAGGGCGTCGTCCTTGGCGGTCGACATGAGCGCGGCCTTGATCTGCGGACCTGTCCAGTCCGGGTGCCGCTGCGCCATGATCGCGGCGGCCCCGGCGATGTGCGGGGTGGCCATCGAGGTGCCGTTCGCGGCCGTGTAGTACGCGTCGAGCGGGGTGCCCATGGTCGTGCCGGCGGCGCGCGCCGCGGCGATGGCCACGCCCGGGGCGGCGATGTCCGGCTTGAGGCCGCCGCCGACGCGCGGTCCCTGACTGGAGAAGGCCGCCCACGCGTCGTGCTTGTCCACGGCGGCCACGGTCAGCGCGGCGTCGGCCGTGCCGGGGGTGGCGACGGTCTCGGCGCCCGCCTCGCCGGCGTTGCCCGCGGCGATCACGAACAGCGCGCCGGAGGACGCGCTCAGCGCGTTGACCGCCTGGCTCATCGGGTCGGTCCCGTCGGTGGCGTCGCCGCCGAGGCTCATGCTGATCACCTTGGCGCCGGAGGCCGTGGCCCACTCCATGCCCTCGATGATCTGCGAGTCGCTGCCGGAGCCCTCGTCGGACAGCACCTTGCCGATGATCAGCCGGGCGCCTGGCGCGACGCCCTTGTGCTTGCCCCCGGCCGCCGCGCCGGAGCCGGCGATGGTGGAGGCGACATGGGTGCCGTGGCCGTGGCCGTCCGGCACCTCTTGACCGGGTATGAAGGACTTGCTGTCGTCGATCCGGTCGGCCAGGTCGGGGTGCTCGGCGTCCACGCCGGTGTCCAGGACGGCGACCTTCACGCCGGCGCCGTCGTGGCCGCCGGCCCATGCCTGCGGCGCGCCGATCATCGGCACGCTCTCGGCGAGGTCGGCCTTGACCTTGCCGTCCAGCCACACCTTGGCGATGTCGCCGCGCAGCGTGTCCGGCACGTTCGCCGGCCCGGCGATCCCGATCGCGCCCTTGCCGTCCGGTACGGCCCGCACCGCGCTCCAGAACGCGCCCGCCTCGGCCTTGGTGACCTGGAGCGCCGAGGCGTTGACGCTCTCCAGGGTGAGCACCGGCTCGCTGGCGGGGATGGCCTCGGCCGCCGAGGCGACGGCCTTGTCGGTGTGCTCCCTCGGGTACTGCACGATGACGGGCAGCTGCTTGGTCCTGTCGTCGGTGTAACCGTTCTCCGCCAAGTAGGTGACGTTGAACAGTTCCCGGTCCAGGCGGCCGGCGTTGAGGGCGGGCACGGCGTCGCTGGGGGTGACGTAGACGCCCTTCGGGGTGGCGAGCGCGGACAGCCGGGCGGTGCTGCCGTCGGGGCGGACGTGCGCTTCGGGGCGCACGGCGTACTTGCCGCCGCCCGCGTCGTTGAGCCGTACCCGGTCGCCGGTGATCAGAGTGACCGTGTGGTCGCCCGGGCCCAGTCCGGTCAGCGCCACCGGCCCGGTGACCTGGCCGGGCGCTGCGGCGGGCGTCGGGGCGGGCTCCTGGGCCAGGGCGGGGGCGCCGGGTACCGCGAGGGCGCCGAGCACCAGGGCCGAGGCCGCGAGCAGCGCGCTTCTGCCACGGGGCCTGAAGGAGGGGGGATCATGCGGTGATCTGCGTGGGGACATGCGGAAACTGCCCTTTCGGGTGCTGAGGGGGGAAGGTCAGACGGGTTCGAACCCTTCGGGGGCGTCTTCGAGGGGTTCGATGACCGGCTTCTGCGGCGAGGCCTCCGGTCCTTTCTGCGCTGGGTCGGCGTCGCCCGGTTCGCCATCGGTGGAGTCGGTTGCGGACATGCCACCAGCGTCGCCCGCACCGCCGATGGCGGACTATGGGTAGGGCACCCCATTCGCGGCCCCCGTACCGGGTGGGTCACTACGGGGGCGCTCGCCCCCGAGGTGCGCGCCGAGGGCCGCGCGGGAGCGGAGTCCGAGCTTGCGCAGCGCGGCGCCGAGGTGTTTCTCCACCGTTCTGGGCGAGACGAACAGCTGCTGGCCGATCTTCCGATTGGTCAGCCCGGCGGCGGCCATCTCGGCTATCTCCCGTTCCCGGGGTGACAGGTCCGCGCCGTAGCCCTGCGGGCCACCGGGATAGCGGCCCTTGACCGTCACTCCGTGCCTGCGGGCGAGCTGCGCGGCACGGTCGAGGTCCCAGCGGGCGGCCAGCTCCCGGAACGTCGTCATCGCCTCGAGCAGCGGCTCCTCCGCTCCGGAAGCCCCGGCGGCGAACAGGTGTCCGGCCGCCAGTTCGCGCGCCTGGGCCGCCTCGTACGGTGCGCCCAGCAGGTCGTAACCGGCCGCCGCCGTGCGGAACTCCGCAGCGGCGGCCGTGTCCCCGGCGGTGAGGTGCCCGCGTGCGTGCGCCAGTGCCGCCGCGGCCATGGGCGCGTCGAGACCGCCGAGTCGCGCCGACAGCTGTTCCACCAGGGCGACCGCCTCGTCCTGCCTGCCCGCCGCCGCCATCGTCTCGGCCAGCGCGGGCAGCGCGCGCACCGCCAGCGGCCAGAGCCCTTTGATCTCCCACACGGCGACGGCCGCCCCGGTCGCCGCGAGCGCGGCCCCGGGCTCGCCGCCGGCCGTGGACAGCCGCAGGAGTCCGGTCACCGACAGCGGAAGCAGCTCGTAGGCGCCCATGACCAGGGCGTTCTCGGCGATGTCGGGCAGCTCGCGCCGGGCGGTGTCGAGCTCGCCGCGCGCCAGCGCCAGGCAGGCCGCGACGGTCTCGGCGCCGATACGGTCGAACGGGCGGCCGCCGTACTCGTCGAGCAGCAGCGCGGTCTCCTCCTCCAGGCCGTCCCACCGGCCCCGGCAGAAGGCCAGCAGGAGCGCGACCAGCCGGCAGCGCGACAGCGGCTCGCGGGACGACTCCTCGCCGGCCGCACCTCGCATCGCCGCGCTCAGCAGTTCGGCGGCGACCTCGTAGTTCCCCGCGAGGCAGGCGTTCTCCGCGATGGACCGGTAGGCGCCCACCTCCTGCCGGTGCCGCGGCCGGTCGTCGGTCCTGCGGCGCACCTCCTCGGTCAGCCCCAGCCAGCGCGGGTCGCCGTATCCGCCCAGGGAGGTCGCGACCTTGCCGAGGACGAAGACCTCCTCGACCGGGTCGCCGATCGCGGGCACCGCCTCCAGGGCCCGCTCCAGCCACACGACGTGCTCGGCCAGGGGCACCCGCGCATCCACCGGCCTGCCGAGCCCTGCCATCACCCACGCCGCGAGCTCGGGCTGGTCGGCGAGGTCGCCGACGGCGGCGGCGTAGGCGCGGCGCTGCGCGCCGGGGTCCTTGCCGAGCCTCTCCTGGAGCAGCCCGATGAAGAAGTGCAGCCGGCCCCGCAGGGGGCCCGGCTGCTCCGACTCCAGCGCCTGCGACAGCAGGTCGATGACCTCCGGCGGACGCAGCACCTGGGGGGCGGCCCAGCCGAGCCGCACCGCCAGGCGGGTCCGGCGGCCCGGGTCGAGCGGCGCGTGGCGCAGCACGTCCTCCAGGATCCGCACCGCCTCGGCATCGTCGCCGAGCTTCGAGGCCTGTTCGGCCGCCTGCTCGGCGGCCTCCACCCAGTCGGCCAGCCGCCCGGCCTGGCGCAGGTGGTGAGCCTCCTGGCCGAGCGGTACCGGCTCCAGCGCCCGTACGGCCTCGGCCGCCCGCGCGTGCAGCTCCTGCCGCCGCCCGAGCGGGATCGCGCCGTACACCGCCTGCGCCGTCAGCACATGCCGGAACGCCACCGCGCCCGCCTGCTCGACCAGCAGGCCGGAGACCAGCAGCTCGTCCACCCCGGCCACGGTGCCGGCCCTCGGCAGCCCGCCCACCCGGGCCAGGTCGTCCAGCTGCACCGGCACCTGGAGGACCGCGGCCGCCTCCGCCACGACCCGCGCCGCCTCGGGCAGCCGCGCCACCCGCTCGCGCACCGAGTCGCGCACGCCAGGCGGCACGTCGAGCTCCGCCACCGCCTTACGCGCCCACCGCCCGCTGCGCAGCCTGATCAGCGCGCCCCGCGCGCGTAGCAGCGCCATCAGCTCCTGCACGGCCAGCGGCAGCCCCGACGACAGCTCGTGCAGATGCGTGCCGAAGTCGGCGGTGACGCCGGCCTCGCCGAGGATCGCCGCCGCCAGGTCGCCGGTCTGCGCGGCGTCCAGCGCCCTCAACAGGATGTGATCGTGGAAGACCGCGTCCGCGGGGCGCGCGGTCACCTCCCTGACCACGGCGTCGGCCTCCTCCCCCCGATAGGTGAGCACGACCGACATCCGGGGCGGCGGCACCGCCAGCGCGTAGGCGAGGAACTCGACGGTCTGCTCATCGGCCCAGTGCAGGTCCTCCACCATCAGCACCACAGGGCCGAGCGCGCGCAGCACCTCGGCGAGTCCCCGAAACAGCCGGTGACGTTCGGCGGCCCGGTCGTCCAGCGGCTCCAGTGGAGGAGGCAGCACGGACGCCAGTTCGGGCAGCAGGCCGCGCAGCGCGCCCGCGACCGGTGACAGCTCGGCCCGCGCCAGCGCGCCACCGGTGCCGCGCAGCGCCTCCACCAGGGGGCCCAGCGGGAACGGTTCCCTGATGCGCCGGGCGCCGCCGCGCAGCAGCAGCCGGTCGGCCGGCTCGGCCCGCGCCGCCAGCTCGGCCAGCAGCCTGCTCTTGCCGATCCCGGCCTCGCCTTCGAGCACCACCACGGCGGGCGGCCGGCTCACCGCCGCGACCAGGCGCGCGAGCTCCTCCTCGCGCCCGATCAGAACCGGGGAGATCACCCGTCCCGCGACCTTGTCGCCGTCCGCCATCGGGACTGCCTCCGCTCACCTGGCCCATGCTGCGATCATTCATACCGCAAACGCCCCAAAAGGGCTGGCGGGTCCTGTTCCTGTGAAGTGCAGTCATGCGTCCGATACCCCGGGTGGGTGGCGCGTCCGCATGATGGCCTGGGAACCGGGCTATCACGAGGAAACCGATGCGTACTCAACTCCGGCGGGCGGCACGCGCGTGGGATCGTCTCGCCGCGGGCGATCCAGGGCTCGTCCGTACGACCACCGCGCTCAGAGCCGTCGCGGGCATCGCGCTCACCCTGGCCGTGTCGTCCTTCATGGACCTGCCGGCCGCGTTCCTCGTCGCGGGGTGCTTCGCCCCCTTCACCGTCGCGCTGGCCGTCGGTGACAGTCCCGCGCGCGATCAGGTGTTCGTGGTCGGCGCGGCCGTTCCGCTGGTGTCCGCCGTCCTGCTCGCGGGTGGCGCGCTCGCGCCCTTCCGGGTGGCGGCCGAGGCCGCCTTCGTCCTGTTGATCTTCTGGGCGGTGTACGTCCGCCGGTACGGGCCACGAGGGCAGGCATTGGGGATCTTCGCCTTCATGGCGTACTTCCTGACCCAGTTCCTCGACGTCCGGCTGAGCCAGTTGCCCGACTTGTACGCCGCCGTGGGCGTCGGCTTCGCCGCCGAAGCGCTGGTGGGGTTCGGCCTGCTGCGGGTGACCCCCGCCAGGACGCTGCGGCGGCTGTGGTCCGCCTTCGACGTTCATCTGGAGCACGTCGTGCTCGGGGCGACCGCGGTGGTACGGGCGGGACGGGGCGGCACCCGCCGGACGCGGTCACTGGAACGCCGGATCGCCAGGCTGCACCGGAGCGCGCTGATGATCACCGATCTCCTCGGCCGGGGCTGCGCCGCCGACTCGGTGCGGCAGGGGATCGTACGGGCCGACGTGGCCGCGCAGCGGCTGGCGGTGCTGGCCGTCCGCTCCGCTCCGGCTCTCACGGGGACGGCGCGCGACCGAGCCTCCGCGGCGCTTTTGGACGTCCACCACGCGATCGGCGAGCTGACGCGTGCCGCGGACGAGCTCCGATCGGCCGCCGCCGCCCCTTCGTACCGCCGCCGCGCCGGGGATCAGTGGTTCGGCGCCGACGCCCCTTCGTACCGCGGCCCGCGTACGACCGGCGCGGCTCACCGGCTGAGGCGTGTCGCGACGCGGCAGGCCGTCCAGGCCGCCGCGGCGGCGGCCATCGCCGTCGTGATCGGCGAGTTGTCGTCCTCCGCGCACTGGTACTGGGCCGTGCTCACCGCATGGGTGGTCTTCGTCAACACCGAGAGCTCGGGGGAGGTGCTGGTCCAGGGCTTCCAGCGACTGCTGGGCACCGTGCTGGGCGTGGCGTGCGGGCTGTCGATCGCCGTCGTGGCCGGTGGCGACCTGCCGCTGGCGCTCAGCGTGTCGCTGGTCTGTGTCTTCGGAATCTTCCGCACCCCGCCGAACGCGTACTGGGCCGTGACGTTCTTCATCACCTGCATGATCGCCATGGCGTTCGTCCTGCTCGGCACGTTCTCGGCCGAACTGCTCGCGCTGCGCGTGCGGGAGACCGCGCTCGGCGTGCTGTGCGGGGTGCTGGCGGGGGCGCTCGTGCTGCCCACGACCGTGCGCCGGGCCGGTGGCGAGCGGCTGATCGAGGTGCTGCGTGCCCTTCGGCGTACCCGCACCCTGGGCGGGGACGCGCCGCTCGACGCCCATGAGCTGGATCGGGCTCTGGAGGACCTGCGCGGCGCCCTTCGCCCGCTGACCCACCCGCTGAACCCGCGCCGCGCCCGCGCCCGCCACTTGCTCGCCCTGCTGGAATCGTGCGCGTACCACGCCCGCAGCCTCGCCGCCGTGAGCGCCGTGGCTCAGCCGGGCGAGGCAGGGTGCGAGGTCCGCGCCGTCGAGCGCATCCGGGCCAACCTGGACCAAGCGATCCGCCTCCTGGAGGCCGGCGAGTGGCCCGCGATCTCCGGCCACGACGACCGCCGCACGCTGGCGCGGCTGGCCGCGGACCGCCGGTGGCGCGGCGATCGTACGTCGCGCGAGCTCTTTCATGTGGACCGCCTGGACCAGGCGACGGCCGAGCTGGCACGGACCCTCGCCGGCGGCCTCTGCGTGATGACCTAGCCGGGCATGCCGCCGTCCACGGCCGCCGCCTCCACCACGTCGCGAAGCTGGGAACGGGCGGTGACGCCCAGCTTGGGGAAGGTGCGGTAGAGGTGGGAGCCGACGGTACGCGGCGACAGGAAGAGCCGTTCGCCGATCTCGCGGTTGGTCAGCCCGCGGGCGGCGAGCCGGACGATCTGCTGCTGTTGCGGAGAAAGGCCGGCGATGGCTCCGTGGTCGGCCGGGTGGACGTCCAGACCGGCCGCTCGCAGCTCCGCCTGCGCGCGTTCGCGCCACGGCCGCGCGCCCAGCCGGCGGAAGATGTCGTACGCCGAGGTGAGGAACGGCCGCGCCTCGGCGATCCGGCGACGGCGGCGCAGCCATTCCGCGTAGTCCAGCAGCGTCTGCGCGCGCTCGAAGGGCCAGCGTTCCAGCGCGGGATCGGCCAGGGCCGCCAGGAAGGCGGGCTCGGCGTGCTCGGGGTCGGCGAGCAACGCGCGGCTGCGGTGCACCAGGCTCCGCAGGCGGGGCGAGCCGCCGCGGGCGAGGGCGCGGGCCGAGCGCTCGACGATCACGGTCGCCTCGGCGTGATGGCCGCTGCGCGCGGCGGACTCGGCCAGCTCCGGCAGGGCCGGGTAGGAGGCGTGGTAGTGGACGGGATCGCCGTTGGTGTCGAAGACCGTCCGCGCGTGCTCGTAGGCGGCCTCGTGGTCGCCTTCGACCAGGGCGGCGGCGGTCAGGGCGCGGTGCGCGTACACGGCGACCGACCGGCTCTCCAGCGGGTCCACCAGGCGCAACGCCTCGTCGGCGAGTGCGCGGGCGCCTGCCGCGTCGCCCTGGGAGGCCACGACCATGGCCTCGATGGCGTGCGCGCACGCGACGGCGTGGCCGAGCCCGGCAGCGGCCGGCAGCGCGCCGAGGTCGGCGCAGACCGCACGGGCCTGATCCCAGCGGCCGTACTCGAAGTAGGCCAGCGCGACCACGCCGCCGAGCCCGTCGGGGAGCGGTCCCGCGGTGCGCCACGACCGGACGGCCTCGTCGAACGTCCGGACCGCCAGCGGGGTCTCGTCCAGCACCCACGCCGCGATGGCCAGCGCGGTCAACTGCCCGGCTCGGCCCCCGGCTCCGGCCTCTCCGCGATCGGCCGCTCCGGCCTCTCCGAGGCTGCCGGCCCTGGTCCCTCCGCGATCGGCCGCTCCGGAGCGGCTCGCGGCTGCGGCGATCATGTCTGGCAGCCGGGGCGCCAGGTCGCGTCCGCTGCCGAACGGGTCCGACACGATGCGCGCCCACTCCCGCAGCGCTCCGGCGGGCAGGCGCGGCAGGAGCCGGTCGATCATCCGCCGCTGGGACTCCTCGCCTGAGTAGAAGCGCAGCACCGCGGCGGCGGCGAGCGCGTCGAGCGCGATGGCGGGGTGGGTGGCCGCCAGGTCGTCGGCGATCGCGGCCATGCCGTTGAAGCCGGCGGCGTGCTGCCTGGTCAGCGCGGACAGTCGCCCGACGTGCAGTGCGGCGGCGGCGAGCAGGACGGGGTCGTCGGTACGGGCGCGGGCCCGGTCGGCCAGCGCCTCCACCCAGGACAGGTCCCCGGTGAAGACGGCCAGGCCGGCCGCGTCCGCCAGCAGCCGGGCGCTGTCGTCGCGCCCGGGACTCAACTCCGCCGCGCGGGCCAGCGCCTTGGCGGCCGTCGCGTAGCCGCCTCGCCTGCGAGCCCTGTCGGCCGTCTGCTCCAAGGCGGCCGAGACCTCCGCGTCGGGGTGGAGGGTGGCGGCGGCCAGATGCCAGGCACGGCGGTCCGGCTCG
This sequence comes from Nonomuraea glycinis, assembly GCF_035920485.1. Lineage (GTDB taxonomy): Bacteria > Actinomycetota > Actinomycetes > Streptosporangiales > Streptosporangiaceae > Nonomuraea > Nonomuraea glycinis. Next base: position 269,146 of record NZ_CP109166.1, on the reverse strand, counting down.
TCACGCAGGGCGCCGGCCAGCGCGCGGTGGGCCTCCATGCGGGCGTCGAACGGCGCCGCGTGGTAGATCGCGGAGCGGACCAGCGGGTGACGGAACCGTACGTGACGGCCTGCCCGGCGGATCAGCCCGGACTCTTCGACGGCGGGCCAAGCCTTGTCGTCGGCGTCGGGCAGGAGCGCCAGCACGGCATCGGGGGGATCTTCCAAATCGGCGGCGGCCAGGAGCAACAAGGCCCGCCGGCCGGCTTCCGGCAGCTCCGCCAGCCGGGCGGCGTAGATGGCCGCCAGCCGCCGGCCGACCGGCAACGGGCCGTGGTCATCCGGGGTGAGCGAGGCGTGTTCGGCCAGTTCGATCAGGGCCAGGGGGTTCCCTGCGGCCTGGTCGAGCACGCGTTCCCTGATCCTGCCCGTCAGGCCGGGCACCCGGAGGCCGAGCAGCCGCCGGGACGCCGCGCGGTCGAGCGGCGACAGCACAAGCGTCACCGCCCCCTGGCCGAGGCCCCGCCCCCGGTCGAAGTCCCGCCACTGGCCGAAGCCCGGCTCCCGGTCGAAGTACCGCCCTTGGCCAAAGCCCGGCCCCGGGTCGAAGTTCGGCCCCGGGTCGAAGTTCGGGCCGCCGTCGCGTACGCCGAGCGGCGGTGCGATGGGGTCGTCGTCGCGTACGCCGACCAGCAGGGTGATGGGGTCGTCGGCCAGGCGGCGAGCGGCGAAGGCGAGGACGTCGGCGGAGGCGGAGTCGAGCCACTGGGCGTCGTCGAGCACGATCGCGAGCGGCGCCCGTTCGGCCACCTGGGACAGCAGGGTCAGGACGGCGACCCCCGTCAGCAGGGGATCGGGGGCGTCGGGCACGAAGCCGAAGGCGCCGAGCAGCGCCCGGCGCTGCCGATCCGGCAGGTGGGCCGCCTCGTCCAGCACCGGCCGGAGAAGCTGGTGCAGGCCGGCGAAGGCCAGGTCCCTCTCCGACTCGCGGCCGCTCGCCCACAGCACCCGACGGCCTGCTACCACGGCGCGGCGGGCCGCGTACTCCAGTAGCGTGCTCTTGCCCATCCCCGCGGCTCCGGACATGAGCAGGACCCGGCCGCCACCGGACGCGTCCGCCGCCAGCGCGGCGAGCCGCTCGACCTCGGCGTCCCGCCCGACGATCGCGTCACGTCCCGCCGTGACGCGGGAACCCGGCGCCCGCTCGTGCACAGGCCCTCCCAAGATCTCATCGCGCGGGACCGCAGGGCCGTCGCAGGTCCGCTCCCGCTCTGCCACGGTAGCAAGCGCGTGGCCCCGCAGCGGATGCAGTCACCTGACGCATACCGCCGGCCCCGGGCGGCGGCGCACGATGGGCGGGCGGCGGATCTCACCGCACTCATCACCGCTCCTCTGATCAAGGAATGCTCATGTCTGCCAATCAGATCACCTTGGGTGACGTCACAATCACGCGGATCTGGGAATACTACGGGTCCGTCGAGATGACGTCCGAGACGTTCTTCCCGGAAAGCTCGCCACATACGTGGAAGAAGCACTCCTCCTGGCTGGAGCCGCACTTCGTGGCCCCCGAGACGCGGATCGTCAACTCCGCGATCCAGACCTGGCTGCTCCGCAGCGAGGGCAGGAACATCCTCATCGACACCGGGGTCGGCAACCACAAGGAGCGGCCCTACTCGCCGGTCTGGAGCCGCCTCGACACCGGTTTCCTGGACAACCTGGCCGGCGCGGGCGTACGGCCCGAGGACGTGGACGTCGTGGTGAACACCCACCTCCACGTGGACCACGTCGGCTGGAACACCTACCTGGACGGCCGTACCTGGGTGCCGACCTTCCCCAACGCCACGTACCTCATCCCCAAGGCCGACTTCGACTTCTGGAACCCGGTGAACGAGCACAAGCCGGTGCTCGGGCGGGGCAACCAGAACGTGTTCGAGGACAGCGTGGCCCCCGTTCACGAGGCGGGGCTGACCACGCTGTGGGAGGACGAGTACACCATCGACGCCAACCTGCGGCTGAACCTCGCGCCGGGGCACACGCCGGGGTCCTCGGTTGTCACCCTCGAATCGGGCACCGACCGCGCGGTGTTCGTCGGCGACATGCTGCACAACCCCGTGCAGGTCGTGGAACCGGACGTCAACAGTTGCTTCTGCGAGGACCCGGCCGCGGCGCGCGCCACCCGCCGCAAGGTCCTCGGCTGGGCCGCAGACCGGGGCGCCCTGGTCATCCCCGCGCACCTGGGCGGGCAGGGAGCCGCCGAGGTGGTTCGCGAAGGGAGCGGGTTCGCCATCAAGGGCTGGGCCCCGTTCGCTTCGTACGCCGAGACCGCGAAGGACGCCCGATGAGCCACCACACGGCGGACCGTGCGGGAGAGCACCCCGCAGACCGCGCGGGAGACATCGTCGTCACAGCGCAAGGTGCCGTGCGCGGCCTGAGGCGCGACGGGACGACCGCGTTCCTGAACGTCCCTTACGCCGCTCCGCCGACCGGCGCCGCCCGCTTCGCCGCGCCACGCCCGCACGCCCCTTGGCACGGTGTACGGGCCGCCACCGAGCCGGGGCCGACCGCGCCGCAGGCCGAACGCCGGCTCGGCAGCGTGGACATGACCCCGTACTTCGGGCCGGGCTGGATCCCCGGCGAAGACTTCCTGACCGTCAACGTGTGGACGCCGGACGCCTCCGGGGAGCGGCTGCCCGTGATGGTGTTCGTGCACGGTGGCGGGTTCGTGGCGGGCTCCACCCGGTCGGAGATCTACGACGGGTCCGCCTTCGCCCGCGACGGGGTCGTGCTCGTGACACTCAACTACCGGCTGGGCGTCTCGGGCTTCCTCGACCTGCCCGGCGCGCCCGCCAACCGCGGCCTGCTCGACGTGATCGCCGCCCTGCGGTGGGTACGGGAGAACATCGCCGCGTTCGGCGGCGACCCGGACCGCGTCACGTTGTCCGGCCAGTCCGCGGGCGCCACGATCGTGGGCGGCGTGCTGGCCGCGCCCGAGGCCGAGGGGCTGTTCCGGCGCGCGATCGTGCAGAGCGGCAGCGGCCTGGGCGCCTTCACGCCTGAGCAGGCCGCCCGCGTGACCCGCGCCACGGCCCATGCACTCGGGGTCGAGCCTCATGCCGACGCCTTCGCGGGCATTCCGGACCGGCGGCTGGTCGAGGTCATATCCGAACTGTCGGGCATCGACCTACGGACCGAGACCCATGGTGACCCGCTCATCGGGCTCAGTCCGTTCAGCGTCGTGCTCGACCGCCAGCCGGCCGAGGCCGTCGCCGCGGGCCGAGGCGCGGGGGTGGACCTGCTGGTGGGCACCAACACGGAGGAGGGCAACCTCTACCTGGCACCGTTCGGGAGCCTGTCCACCTCGACGACGGCGGACGTGGACGCCGCCGCGGCTCGCTCACACCCGCGGCCCGCCCGCCTCGTCGAGATCTACCGCAAAGCCAGGCCGCAGGCGTCCGAAGGGGAGCTGCGCTCGGCCATCATGGGTGACGCCCTGTTCGGCGTGGGCAGCCGGCGCCTGGCCGACGCGCACGCGGGAAGGGCCGCCGCCACCTACCGCTACTCGTTCGCGTGGCGCTCGACCGCGCTGGGCGGCGAGCTGGGCGCCACCCACACGGTGGAGCTGCCGTTCGTCTTCGACGTCACCGGCCTGCCCCGGCTGCGCGGTGCACAGGCCCTGCTCGGTCCGGACGAGCCGCCGTCGGACCTGACCGCCCGGATGCACGCGGCCTGGGTGTCCTTCGCCACGACCGGCGATCCCGGCTGGGATCGCTACGACACCGCGCGCCGGGCCACCATGCGCATCGACGGCGAGTGGAGGGTGGTGGACGACCCGCACGGCGAGGAACTCCAGGCGTGGCCCTGACCCTACCTCCAGCGCGACCGGCGTCTCGCCGTCAATGCCCAGCAGCATCGCAGCATCGTCTCCGCCTTCAAGGAGGCCGGCGAGCACAGCGACTTCGACGCGGAAGTGGATCCAGGCTCAGGCGTCGGGGCGGAGCTCCGCCAGTTCGGCTTCGGTGAAGCCGGCCAAAATGCGATCGTCGACGTTGAGCGGCATCGGGCTGGTGGTGGGCCAGTTCGCGGTGGCCAGGAGCCGGCGGGTCTCCGCATCGAGGGCGGCGACGGCTTCGTCGCTGCCGAGCAGTTCGCGCAGCCAGCGGTTGCCGTTGCCGACATGGGTGACCTCGTCGGCGTTGATGTAGTCGAAGAGCAGGGCGGTGCGTTCGTCGCCCATCTTCTTGAGGGCGCGGTAGATCACCATGCCGCCGTCCAGGCCGATGCCTTCGCCCATGCGCTGTTCGATGTTGATGCGTTCGGGCAGCGTACGGCCGAGGGTGAACTTATCCCACACGTCAAATTTGATGGGATAGTCGCCGATCTGACCGCCGAGCTCGGAAATGCGGTTGGCCATCAGCTCAAAATGACGTCCTTCGTCGCGAACCTGTTTGGCCAGGTCGTACCGCAGACCCCAGGGGGCCTCCGGATGATGGGCGATGAGGGCCGCGCAGATCTCGGCCGCGCAGATCTCAATACCGAAGATCATGTCGTGCAGGTGCCGGACGAGGCCGGAGGCCCGGGACGTGCCTTCGGTAAGTCCGGCCTCCCTGCCGGGCCGACGGGGGATCGACGCCAACGCGGACAGCGGCGGAGGGATCTGCTCGTCCCGGTCCAGTCCCTCGATGCCGCGCGCGAGTTCTCCTCTGCCACCGGATGCGGCGCCGCCGGTCGGCCGGGTGAGCTTGTCCAACTGCTCCGCCACGCTCTTCAGGCACGACACCGAAGCCTCGTCCGCCAATTGGTCGTGCCGGGCCTGCCAGAGGCAGACGACGTCGCGCAGCTCGGGAAACGCCTGCGACACCAGGAGGTCGTACTGCTCCGCCGGATCGCTGATCCGGATCAAGCCGTTGGTGAATGCGGCGTATCCGGCGACAGGCGTCATCGCCTCGGCGGAGGAGCGAAGGCCGGGCAGTCGCCGGCCGATGTGGTCGGCCGCCTGCGCGAGGCTCCACACATCACGGGAGAGGGCCACCTTGGTCTGAGAGTTGGCGATCCTCACCAGCACGCCGGCCGAGATCTCCAGCAGGCGGACGCAGGCGTACCGGAGAATCTGCATGGACCGGCGGCTCTCCGCCACATCGGGGGGAGTTTTCTCTGTCATTCAGAATATCCTTTTTCGGGTGGCCGTAATACGAGCCGCATCATCCGCGCCGGCCACGTTCACCGGTCGTCCCAGCCGAACCCGTCCGTAACTGTGAGGGTCTTTGTTCTCTGCGTTTCCTGGCTCATTCATCGAGTATTACCAGAGCTCGTCCCAGGATCAGCGGGCTGTGACTGGCAAGTGTTCACCTGGCAGCAATCGTCCATTCCTCGTCAGGCTGGTCAGTCAATGACAGGAGTCGCCTGTGGCAGGAAGTGACCACTGCCGAAGGCGGCGGGAAAGATGCTCTATTCGAGGTGTGACGCGGTTACCCGCCGGCTCTGAGAGCCTGACCATGTACTGCGTTCTCATCGTGGTGGACACGCCCGGCCGGCGAGTGTCCGGAGCCCGTGTGCGTGCCGCCCTCACCGACTCAGCAGCCGGTAACGACCGCACGGAGCACATCTTCATGGACGTGCGGGACGGCCTGCTCGCCCTGGTCCTGTATCTCCGCGCGGCGGACCTGGACGTGGCCCGTCTCAAGGCTGAGCAACTGTGCCGTCGTGCGATGGCCGTCGCCACGCCGCCGGACGCCCTCTGGATGATCCGGTCGACGACAGTCCTCTGACAGGTGACCTACCCCAGGTCGTCCTGGTCGATCCAGCCCAGGGCGACAGCTCGTGCGCCGACCTGGAATCTGCTCTTCGCCTCGAGTTTTTCCTGCAGCGCGGACACGGTGCGCCTGACCGTGCGGACCGACACGCCGAGCCGCCTGGAGACCATCTCGTCCGTATGGCCGAGGCCGAGCAGTCTCAGTACCTGCTTCTCCTGTGCGGTCTGCCCATCGTCGTCCCGGCGCCGCCGTGCGCCGAACGGCACCGCGCTCTTCCACGCGAAGCTGAACAGCGCGACCAGTCCCGTGAGCAAGCCGGGGCAGGTGACCTCCACCGCGGCGGCGCTGGTTTTCTCCATGTCGACGGGCACCACCGCGATCCGCCGGTCCACGATGAGCATCCGCATGGGGAGCACGGAGGTCGTGCGGACCTCGCTCCCCAGGTCGCAGAGCCACTGGGCGTAGGAGCAGGTCGCCGGGTCGTTACGGACGCTGTCCAGATAGATGGTGCGCAGCCGGACCCCACGGTCGATCGCGTCTCTGTCCAGGGGCCTGCTGGCCGCCATGCTCGCCTCCGACTGGGCGCCGCCGTACACGAAGGAAGCGGCCTCCCAGGTGCAGGTCTCGGCCAGTTCGCGGAGCCTTGCTCTGATGGTGTCGATTCCCTCGATCCAGTCGACCCCGGTCGCGGACGTGTGCACGCGGCTCCCCGCGTACACGTCCAGCAGCGCCGTGAGCGAGGCCCTGCTCTCCTCCAGCTCCTGTTGCCGCTTGGCGAGCTCAGCCTGCTGCCGGGCCAGTAAGGCCGCGAGCCCGGTCCTGGGGTTGACGGGCACGAAGACTTCGGGAGCGGACCCGGAGATGCGCAGTAAGGACATGCGTGCCAGGTCGTCCAGGGCCTGACGGATCTGGTGCTCCGCCATGCCGAGGTTCTGCATCAGGTCCTCGACCCCGGCCTGGGGATGCTCGAGCATCGCGAGGTACACCGATTCGGCCACGTCGTTGAATCCCAGCGCCTCGAACATGACCCCTCCGTGCGCGTCGGCGTGTCTGGAGCAGAGCCGTTTCGTCCTGTCTAGCGGAAGACGGTACGAGGTCAGTACAACGTCAGTACAACGTCGGTATACGTCCGGCAACAGTGCGGGTGGCCGCTTCATGCCGCAGGCAGCAACTGACCACTTACGCGGGCGAACTCGAGCGAACGACGATGGAGGCCTCCGGCAACGCCACTGATGTTTGCCACGGGAGGGTTTCCGTGCCTTCTTCTGCGCCATTCGACAACATATTTGCCGAGCCTGTGCTGCGGCCTCTGGAGCTCGGTGACCTCTTGAGAGAGCATCGGGAGCAACGTGGACTGAGCCAGCAGCATCTGGCGGATCTCTCCACAGTAAGCGTTCGCACCGTTCGCAATATCGAATCCGGGTGCATCAGAAAGCCGCGGCGGCGGACCCTCGACCTGCTCGCCGACACGCTCAAGCTGGACAGGATCTCGTGCGCCCTGCTGAACGACGCCGCCGAACGATCCGAGCCCGCCGGCGGCGGCCTCGATCTCCGCCCACCGCACCCCTTCAGTTCGTTCGTCGGCCGACTCGGTGACAGAGACGCCATCACCCGTACGCTGACCGCCGGAGACAGCCGTCTCGCGGTGATCAGCGGCCTCGGTGGCGTGGGGAAGAGCCGGCTGGCCATGGAGGTGGCGCTGCGTCTGCGTGAACAGAACGGCTGGCCCGTCCTCTGGGTCCCCCTGGGGGAGGGTAGGGACGGTGGGCTCCCCCAGGCGCCCGCCGCAGACCTCGCCGTGGACGCGATCCGCGGTGATGCCGGATCGAGCGCCAGGCTGGCTCGGCTGATCGGCGGCAACGACGCGCTGATCGTTCTGGATGGGCTGCCCGGAGGCTCCTCCGTCGATGGCTTCGCCTTCGCCCTTCTCCGTGCCTGTCCCCGGCTGCGGGTGCTGGCCACGACGGCCGCTCCGTGGCGGGCCAGGGGAGCGATGTCGCTCCGGCTGGCACCACTCGCCGTCCCATCGAGAGACCTCTGGACTGCTCCCGCACAGCTCACGGAGACGGAGTCCGTCCGGCTGTTCTTCGACCGCATGCACCAGGGGCGAGCCGGCTCGGGCCTCCCCGATGCGGCCCCGGCGGCCGTCGCCGAGTTGTGCCGGCGCCTGGACGGCATCCCGCTCGCCCTGGAACTCGCGGCCGCCCGCTGCGCGGAGCTCAGCTTGGAAGTGCTGCTCCACGACCTGATCACGGCCGCGGGTGGCACGTCGGACCAGGCGTTGCCCGGCGAGTTCGGTCCCGTCTGGGAAGTGATCGCGACCAGCTGCGATCTCCTGACGGCCCCCCAGCGCGAACACGCACGCCTGCTGGCGCGGAGCACTGAGCGGTGGTCCATCGAGAACATCGCGGTCGAGCTGGAGCTCTCCATCTCCGCGGCCATCGACCTGGTCGACGCGATGGCCGCGGTCGGCCTGGTCCGCGTGGAGAACCACGGTACGTCGCCGGAGATCGTCCTGCTGAACCTGGTGCGTCGCGTCCTGCTGGCCTCCGTACCATGATCGGAGATGGCAAGAGCCTCATGGAACCATCCCTGGCCGCCGCCGACGCCGTGGTCCTCGACGATGTCCTCGAAGCGGCTGAACGGCTGGAACCGCACCTTCCCCGTAGCCCGGTACGCCGGCTGCGGACGGCCGGGAACCGTCCGGTCTGGCTCAAGGCGGAACACGGGCAGCCGACGGGCTCCTTCAAGATCCGCGGAGCCCTCTTCGCGATGTTGAAGCTCCACGACGCGAGGGCGCTGCCGGGAGTGGTCGCGACGTCATCGGGCAATCACGGACGTGCGGTCGCCCATTCCGCCGCGATCCTGAAGGTCGCGGCGATCGTCGTGGTCCCGCACAGCGCGCCGCAGGTGAAGATCGACGCGCTCAGAGCGCTCGGCGCCGAAGTCGTCGTCACCGACCCCGGCTCCCTGGACGCCGTCGCCGTGGACATCCGTGATCGGCACGGTCTCGCACTGATCGGCTGCGACCTGCCCGATGTCATCGCGGGGCAGGGCACCGTGGGCCTGGAACTGGCGGCGCAGTGCCGGGAACTGAGCACCGTCTACCTGCCTACGGGCACGGGAAGTCTGCTGGCGGGTACGGCGGTCGCCCTCAAGGGGCTGGGGGGGACGACCAGGGTCATCGGCGTCGAACCGGAACTGGCGGCGGACGCCTGCGAGAGTTTCCGGCGGGGGGAGTTGACCGCCTGGCCTGTCGCCGACACCTACAGAACCGTCGCGGACGGGTTGCGGGTGCCGAGCCTGGGGCCCTACGCGTGGCCATTGGTGCGCAGGCTCGCCGATGCCATGGAGACCGTCTCGGAGACGGAGATCACCCGGGCGGCGCGGCTGCTCGCCGAGTCCGAGGGCATCGTCGCGGAGCCCAGCGGGGCCGTCGCCTGCGCGGCGATGCTCCGGGGGCGTGGCAGGGACCGCGGACCGGTTGCGGCCGTGATGTCAGGCGGCAACGTCAGCCCCGCCTGGCATCGGTCCCTGCTCGATTCGCGATAGCGCCGGGAACGCCGCATCTTGCCGACGTAATTGCCGGTTGTCAGCTCAAATGGATTCTATGCTCGAAACAGCAGGAAGAAACGAAGGAGGTGTCAAAATGTTGAAGTCAAAGGTCATTTCCATGACTGCCCCCGAGGGTAATCCGTGCTCCCGATCCGGGCACATTATTACATCCGACTTCGCCGATTTCGGAGATTTCGAGCAGGAGCTGATCAGCGCCATCGCTGACGGCCGGCAGGAAAACGACTAGTCGCATAGTCGTCGATGCAGCAAGGGGCGGCGCTCCCCGGCTCGACAGATCGGTGAGCGCCGCCTGACCCGCGTGTGACGATTCTCAAGGATCTGCGCCAATGGCCGACGACCCAAGCACGAGCAGGGGGTCGAGCAAGACTTCCCTGCCCTTTCCTGTCAGATTCCAGCCGAAAATGCCGAGCACTGAACAGCAGGTCGACCAGGTGCGCAAGGTTCGCCTCGGATCCGACCCGCTGGCACTTTACGTCCATGTGCCGTTCTGTGTGACGCGATGCTATTTCTGCGATTTCGTGACCGTCGTCGGGAAGAGCGTGACTCCCGAATTGATCGACCGGTACGCCAGAGCGCTGAACACGGAGCTGGATCTCTACACCGAGGACAGCGCCTTCGGCGCCGCCCCGTTCGAGACCGCCCAGCTCGGTGGCGGGACACCCACCATGTTGAGCCCGCACCAACTGGAGGATGTGCTGGCTCGGATGCGGCATTACCTCAGGGGCAACCCGGATGCGGAAATACTGGTCGAGGGATTCCCCACGTCCGTGACCCCGGACAAGCTGGCGGTCCTCAGGGCCGCCGGCAACATCAAGTTCAACATGGGCGTGCAGACCTTCAACGACGAGGTGCTGGAGGCCGTCGGACGCCGGCACGAGCGTGAAGACGCGATGCGCGCCATCACCCAGTCGAAACAGGCCGGTCTGCCTTCCGTCGGCATCGACCTGATCTACGGCCTGCCCGGCGGCGGAACCGATGTCATCACGGCGGACGTACGGACGGCCCTCGACTTCGAGGTCGACCACATCGCGTTGTACCCGCTGTGGGTCTATCCGCAGACGCGCCTCAACTCGCTCATCGAGACCGGCAGGCGGTCCAGCACGGAGTTCCTGGAGCGGCAGGAGCAACTCCTGGTCGCGGACTCGATGCTGCGCGCCGCCGGGTTCGAGAGATACACGAGCTTCCACTACAGCCGCGGTCCCGAACATCACCACCAGTACGGGCTGTGGCAGATGAGGGGACGGGACTGGCTGGGAGTGGGCCAGGCGGCCGCGAGCCAGCTGAACGACGTGGTCTACGAGAACGATCGCAACATCAACAGGTATATGGCACTGGCCGACACGGGCGCTGAGACCGCCGTGACGGCCGATCACCTGGACCATCGGGCGCGGATGGTCCGGCACTTCTCCTACGGCATTCGCGAACGGCGGTATTCACTCCACGCGTTCGAGGCCCGGTTCGGCTCATCGCCGCACGACGTCTTCGGACCCGAGATCGAGTGGATGGTCGCCGAGAAACTGGTCGACGCGACCGTAGATCATCTGGAGCTCACCTTGCAGGGAGTTCTGCGGCTGGGCGACATCGAAGAGGCTCTGGCGCCCGCCGATCACTCTGTGGCGGAAGCGGGGACGTGCTGTGGCTGACCACCCAGGGAACTGGTACGGGGACGAACTGGCCGCCCTCTACGACCACTCCCCGCTGCTGGCCGACGGGGCGGGCAATCCGGCGATCGGCCACCTTCGTTCGCTCGCGGCCAAGTACGGCGGCCCGGTGCTCCAGATCGGGGTGGCGACCGGCCAGTTCGCCCTCCCGCTCGCCAGGGACGGTCACGAAGTCGTCGGGATCGACGTCTCCGACAGCATGCTCGGTGCCGTACGCCGCCGGATGGCGGCAGAGCCCGCCGACGTGCGACAGCGGCTGTCGCTGGAAACAGGCGATATGCGCGACCTCGACCTCGGCCGGCGCTTCCCGCTCATCGCGATGCCGGGGAACGTGTTCCTCTACAACCTGACGCAGCGCGACCAACTGGCGACGCTGGCGACCATGCGCCGCCACCTCACCGATGACGGGGTCGTGGTCATCGACATCTTCACACCGGATCTTCGCCTTCTCGCCGCTGGATCGGCCGCCGTCCAGTCTCACCGATTCCAGACCCCCGACGGCGAGGAGTACCTGGCGGAGCAGACCGTGCTGGTGGAGCGGCTCTCCCAGCGGGAGAAACTCCGCATGACGCACCGGCGGATAGGACCCGACGGGGTGCTCGGCCCGGCGTTGTTCACGGAGCTGACCATGCGTTACGTGTATCCGGCGGAAATGCTGCTGCTGCTCAAGGTGGCCAAGTTGCGCCTGTGTGAACTGGTGGGCGACTACGCCACCGGACAACGGAAGTCAGCGTATGACGGCCCGCAAGTGGTCGTGGCAGAGCGAGGTGAATGACTTGACCATCTACAAGCAGTCGAAATATGGGCACGTGCTGCATCAAGAGGCGGGTGTCACGTTCTTCAACAGCCTGACGCTCGAGGTGCTCGAGGGTGATCAGGACGACGCGGAAGTGTGGCGTTCGTTCGAGCGGCCACGCCCGATCGAAGACGCGTCAGCGGCGACGGAGCAGGTGCTCGTGGGCTCTGGCCTGCTGGTTCCCGTGGACCGTGTCGAAGAGCGCCGCCTACTCGACAAACTCACCGACATTCGCCTGACGCAGCGGAAGACCCGCGACGGCAAGTTCGGCTTTCTCCGCATGTCCCTGACGGAGAAGTGCAACCTGAAATGCGACTACTGCTTCGTCGAAGAGGTCATCTACAAAGACCTGCCCAAGCAGCCGGCGCCGGCCGAGCGCTTTCTCGAGCATGTCGAATGGCTCATCCAGCAGAACCCCGACGGGTGGCCGACCGTGCAGTACTTCGGCGGGGAGCCGATGCTGAGGTGGGATCTGATCCAGGACACCACCCGAGCGCTCGAAGAGGCTGTGGCGGCCGGGCGCATCGCGGGATTCACCCACGAGATGACAACGAACGGCACGTTGATGACCAGTCAACGCGCCCAGTGGCTGGTCGAGCACGATGCCAGCCTCACCATCAGCCTGGACGGCTGGAAGGAGATCAACGACCGCCATCGCGTGTTCCACAACGGCCGCGGTAGCTACGACCTGGTGATCAAGGCGGTGAAGGAGATACGGGCCGCCGGCGGTGAGCCACGCTTTCTCATCACACTGCTGCCCGAGACCGTGGAAATCCTGCCGAAGATCGTCCGCTTCGTGGTCGACGAGCTCGGCGCGAAGAGCGTGGCGGTGAACGCTCCACAGCCGACGGCGGACGGCTGGGAGGTGGACGGCCTGTTGCTCTCCCGCTCCGTGCAGGAGTCATGGCTGTTCTGCAACAGCCGCGGGGTGGAGTTCCACTCGCTGGGCGCGTTCCTGGTTGAGCTCATCAACAAGCGCAGGCCACAGCCCGACCGCTGTTTCGACGGCAACCCGACAGGCACCGAAGCGCACTGGGGCGGATACGTCGCGGCGGACGGGTCGCTGTCGTTCTGCATCGTGTGGCACCAGGACGAGCGGGTCACCACCCCGAGCGTGCACCAGATCTCCAAGAAGCGCGTGACCGACTGGCACTACGACACCACAACCGCGGACGACTGCGACGGCTGCATCGCCGGCCTGGTGTGCGGCGGGCCCTGCACGCTGGAGCGGCTCTTCAACGGCGGCGGGCTCAACCCCGACCGCTGCAAGTTCTTCAAGACCATGGTGCCCTTCGTGCTCACCCAGCCTTCGATCGGTCCACGGCGATGACCCCCCGCACCATGGCCGCCGAGGCGGCGGCGATGCCGCCGGGCAGCGAGATCCGCGTGTGCGGCTGGGTGACCGGCCGGACCACGGACGCCGTGCGGGTGGCCGACTCGACCGGGTCCATAGCCGTCGTGCCCTGCGCCGAGCTCGACGGCGTCCGGACCGGCGACGCCGTCGAGGTGCGGGCGACCAGGTCGGCCACCGGGTTCGTCGGAGCGTCGGCATGCGTCTGGCCAGCGACGGCCGCCCTGCCGGAGGACGTGACCGGGAGCGATTCGCCGTACTCCTACCTCAGATTCAGGAGCGGCGCGGCGGTCGACCTGCTCAGAGCCGCCGATCGGGCGGTCACGGTCGCCAGGAGCCATCTGGCGGAGCACTACTTCGTCGAGGCGAACACGCCGCAGCTCTGGCGGGCGACCAGGGAGTACGGTGAGCCGGAACTGCGGGTGACCGACTCGGCCGACCCGGAATCGGGGAGTTGGCTGCAGCAGTCGCCCACCGTGCCGGCGATGTTGTGCGCGATCGGCGGCATAGACCGAGCCTTCCAGTTCAGCCGGTGCTTCCGCACGGAAGCGAGCGCGTCGCCGCTGAAGGCGTACGAATTCACCCAGCTCAACCTCGCGGTCACGTTCACCTCCGTGGAGGAGCAGTTCCGCCTCCTGGAAGGCCTGTTCGAGACGGTGAGCAGCGCCCTCGGCCGCCCTTCCTGGGGAAAGGCGCCGTTTCCGGTCATCGACCACGATGCCTGCATACGCAGGTTCGGCTCGGACACCCCCGACTACCGCTACGCCGCCTTCCCCACGCCCGTGCTGGACGGGGGTCCTCTCGGCCGCCCTGGTCAGCGCATCCGGGCGCTCGTCGTCCCCGGGTGCGATGCGGACATCGCCCATGCGCTGCGGGGCATGGCCGAACGGCACCTGGGCGCGGAAGCGGTCTTCCAGCACGACTCCGACGGGTCGGGCACGCTCGGCGCCATGATCTCCGGTCTGGTCCCGGCCGGGCCGGTGGCGCTGGTGGGTTGCGTGGACGGGGCGCGCGCCGAGGCGTTCGTCCGCATGCTCGCGCAGGCCCTCTACCCGCTGGTCACGAACGAGCGGCCACCCGCGTTCGGCCCGGTGTGGATCCGGCGCCAGCCGTTCCTGTCCGACGAGAAGAAGGAGGAGCACGCGCACCACAGCAGATGCCTCTTCGGGCGGCGACTGGGCCCCGAGGGAGAACTTTCCGATTCGTACGACTTGGTGGTCAACGGCGTCGAGTTGCTGAGCGGCAGCCAGAACGAGGTGGATCACGGGCAGGCGCTGAAGAACTTCTCCGACGCGGGAGTGACGGATCCGGAGGAGACATACGGGTACTACCTCGATGCTCTCCGGTTCGGCGCGCCGCCCCTGCACAACACCTCGATCGGGTGGGAACGGCTCATGTCCCTGCTGCTCGGCGTCCCCATGCGCGATGTGATGATCATGCCGAAGACGGGATCGGGGCAGTGCGCGGTCACTGGGCTGCCGGTCAAGGGCTGAGGGCGGTCGAGCATGACATGGGCCGACCTCGTACAGCGATATTTCACGGTCGCGGTCACGCACCATCCGGGATACGCGCTCGCGTGGGACGAGTTCGCCATCGCGCCCACGCCCGTCGCCCCCGCCACGCTGAGCGAGGCGTACCGATCGATGAGCGACCACGTGGATCAGGCGTCCGACTCGGCGGACGATCACGAGGTGCGCCTCTTGCGCTGGTGCCTGGACGGCCGCCGCTTCGAACTGGACACCGCGCTGAGCTGGCAGCGTGATCCACAGTTCTGGGTGGATCGCCAGTGCTATGGGATCCTCGCGCAGATGGCCGCGGGCAACCTCCGTGATCGGCCGCTGCCGCCGGCCTGGGTCCGTGCCTTCCTGGCGAATCTGCCCGGCCTCTTCGACTCGGCGATGCGGAACCTCGACCGCCAGGAGTGCGGCCAAGTCGACCTCCGGCGCGCCGTACGCCATCTGGCCGCCAGCCGCTGCCTGGTGAGGCAGGTGGGCGATGCCGCCGGCGGGGGATGCGCGGATGAGACGGCCCGTGCGGATGCGGCCATCGACGGGTTCTCGGCATGGCTGGCACAGGCCATCGGGAAAGGCCGCTCACTGCGCCCCATGGGAGCGCGGGTCTGGGAGGCGGGCCTGTGGGCCGCTACCGGCGTCGCATGCGGTCCCGACGAACTCGAACATGCCCTGCGGCACCAGCTCGACCGGTCGAGGCGGGAGATCGCTCGCACACGCGCACCCGTCTCCGGCCCGATACCGGGGTCCGCGGCCGAGATCAGCCGGCTGATCGCACGGCTCCCGGACATCTTCGCGCCGAGGTTCGGCGGCGGCGAATGCCTCGGCACGTTGCGCCTGGCCGTGTCCGATGACGCGGTGCCAGGGGTCACCTCGGCGAGCTATCAGAACGCCGGGTCACGTGGCGGCGGATCGGCGGTCGTCTTCGTCCGGCCGGCCGTTTACGCGTACCGGGCCGACCTCGAACTGGATCTGGCCCACGAGTGTTTCCCCGGCCATCACTGGCAGCACACCGCCCAGGAGCGTGGACACCACGGTCACCTGCTCTGCCTCCGGCACGGCAACCGGGCGTTCGTCGAGGGATGGGGACGCTGGTGCGAAGGGCTGTACGCCGCTCTCACCCAGGACCCCTCGGTGAACGCCCGGTTCCACACGAGGATGGCGAAGTACTGCGGCCAGGCGCTCGCCGCCCTGCTCGTCCACGCACGCGACAGGCCGTTCGGAGAAGCGACGGAGAACCTGACCGCGATGGATGCCTGCGGCTCGGCCGACACCCCCTCCCTCGTGCTGCACTCCTACTTCGATCCCTGGCGGGCAACGGCGCCGATCGTCGGCTATCTGGCGCTGCGCACGTTCGCCGCCGAGCGCGGCGAAGAAGAGATGGAGGCCATGGTGGCCCAGCACGGCGCCGTCGACCTGCTCGGAAGGGGACTCAGTGAGGAATGACCCATCGGTGCGCCGGCTGGCCCTGTCCTTCGGCCTTTTCAGCGTGCTGATCAGCGTCGTGGACAAGCTCTTCGGCACGGGCTACATCCTGCGCATGAACGAGCAGGGGCTCGGGCCGGCGGAAATAGCCTTCGTTCTGACCCTCGGGTCCGTGGTGCTCGCCGTGGTGGACTTCCCGGCCGGCAACCTCGCCGATCAGTGGGGTCGCAAGCGCACCGCGGCGGCCGGCGCGGCCCTCGTGGGCAGCGGCATGCTGATGTACGGCTTCGCCACCGACTCGCCCGGTTTCATCGTGGCCATGACGCTGTGGGCCGCGGGCATGGCACTGATCACCGGAGCTCCCACCGCCTGGCTCGTCGACCGGCTGGAGAGCGCCGGCGCGGGGGACCGGCGCACGACGGTTCTGTCGAGGGCCGCCACCATCTCCATGATCGCCGGCGCGCTGGCGGCGCTCCTCGTGGGAGTTCCGCTGCTCAGCCAGGGCACGCACGTCGTGCTCTTCACAGCCGCCGCGCTGGCGTTCGTCACGGCGGTGGTGTTGCTGATGGGTACGGACAACCGTGATCCGCAGGGCAGAATCGCGAACCTCCCCGCCACGGTGTGGACCAACGCCCGGCTGGTCGTCCGCGATCCCACCATGAGGCTCGTCATGTACAAAAGCGCCCTGGTCCATATCGGCTTCACCAGTTTCCTGCTGAGCTACCAGCTGTTCGCCACCCAGGAGCTCGGGCTGCCGCAGAGCAGCATCGGTGTGGTGCTGGCCGGTTCGATCGCGGCGATGGCGCTGGGGACCTGGCTCGCCGGGTTGCTCAGCCGCCGGTGGGGCCTGGCGGCGCTGTCCGTGGCGGGCGTGCTGACGTGCGCCGCCGGATACCTGACGATGAGCCTCGCCCCCCACTGGTCGCTGTGGGCGGCCGGCCTGGTCTGCTACGAGATCGGGCTAGGGCTCGACCTGATGGCCTTCAGCAGCTGGCTGCACGACCTCGTCCCCGCCGAGAAGCGGACGAGCTGGACTTCGGCGAGGTCGAGCATCCAGACCCTGGTCGGCATCGTCGGCACGCTCGGCGCCGGCGGGCTGATCTCGGTGTTCGGTTTCCGCGAGGTCTGGCTCGCGGCGACGGCCATCACGGCGCTCGCCCTGCTGCCGCTCCTCGCCCTTCGCCGGCGCGTCGCCGTATCGGCCCAGCTTGAGGAGAGCCTGTCGTGAGAACCCGAAACCGCGCGCTCGTCTCGGCAAGCCTGTGCTCCGACCGCGATGTCCTCCACGTCGAGACGCGGATCGAGCGCGACCCCGGCGACGCGCTCGTGGTGTCGCTGAGCTCCGGCTGCCAGGTGGTGGAGTGCCGCGGCGGGGACGGCTCGCCGATGCTGTGGCGGCACGAGGGGGACCGGCTCACTCTGGTCGGCTCGGATGGTGCGAGCAGCGTACACATCGCCTACGCCATCCCGGTCGGCGCACGAGTCGGCCTGGCGCCGGAGCAGCCATGGCTGGCCCGGCCGGCCGGGCATGACTGCCACGTCACCAGGACGACGTCTCGGGTGATCGGCGAGGGCGGTCTCCTCTGTGGCACGGATCCGCACCACGGAGTCCCGTTCGTCGTGGCCTGGCCACCAGGCGACGAGCCCCGCCTCCGGGTCGAGGTGCGGCAGGGAGAGGTCGTCACGACCGACCGCCGGGCGGGCAGCGAGGTCACGCGTATTCTCCGGACACTCACCGGCTGGCTGGGGCCGATCGACGACGTGAGCGTCGTCGACGTGGCGGTGCCCGGTGCCTACGCCTACAGTTACCCGGGCATCATCGCCGTCCACCCCGGCCTGCTCGACTTCCCCGCCACGCTGTTCGGCCAGTTCCTGCCGCACGAACTGTCGCATCAATGGTTCGGCAACCGGATCCGTTTCACGGGCCCGGGGTTCCTCTGGCCGCAGGAGTGCCTGCCGGAGGCGCTGCAGGCGCTGTACGTCAGGGAGCGCTGGGGAAGTGCGGCCTACGACGTGATCACGCGGTCCTATCCCGAGCGGCACGATGAACGCCGTCTCCAGCAGTTGTTCAGCGTCGGACCCGCCGAACGCGCGGACCTTTCCCTGGATCGCTATCACGACCTGCTCGCCGCCGGCACCCGGCGGTGGCTGTCCGCTTTCCAGGCCGACTCCCGCGCTCTGCACGACGTCGTTCGCGCACTCGCCGCCGAGCCGGCCGAGTTCACGGGGGCGCAGGTGGCCGCGCTGGTCGGGGAAGTCGTGGCGCTGCCATGAACGGGGGAGCGGCACGTACGCATGCCGGTTGGCTCGTCAGGGACAAGGGCTCGTTCTACCTCGCGATGGCCACCGGCTGGCTGCGCCTGCTCGGCGTCGACTCCGGCCGGCTGCGCGACCTCGGGCTCCGGCCGGAGTCTCCCGTCCTGGTCGATGGCTGTGCCGGCCCGCGGAACACCCTGCAGGTGACCAGGATCGAAGGGCGCGGCGGGCGCCGGCTCGGTCGCCCGGTGCGTCCCCGCTTCATCGCCAACCCCGTCCCGCATCTCGAGCCGGCCAGCGACATCAGGCTGGCCTGCCACGTCGAGCTCAGAAGGCGGGAGTTTCCCGAGGTGAGTCTGCCTGTCACGGCGGGT
Source organism: Nonomuraea glycinis (assembly GCF_035920485.1). Taxonomy (GTDB): domain Bacteria; phylum Actinomycetota; class Actinomycetes; order Streptosporangiales; family Streptosporangiaceae; genus Nonomuraea; species Nonomuraea glycinis. The sequence goes on along the minus strand of NZ_CP109166.1, from coordinate 250,468 downwards.
GACGCGGCCATCGTGGCGGCCATCGGCGGCGGCCTGGATCGTTTCTTCGCCTTCGTCCCGCCCTTGCCGCCCTTGCCGCCCTTCCCGCACGGCTCTGCCGGCGACGAAGCCGAGGAGGACGCCGGGCAGGAGGAGCGGCTCGTGGTGGCGGACACGACCGCCGTGCCCGGCCACCTGGCCGACCTCGGCAGCGGGCTGATCCGCCGGCTGGCGGAGACAGCGGGCGACGGTGTGCCGGCCGGGGCGTTCGGCCGCTTCGCCACCCCGGAACGGTCGCCGGCGTTCTTCGATCCTCCTTCGGCCTGGCCCGCCCGAGCCCATGCCGTGCTGACCGGACGGCTGCACGCCGTAGGGGCAGAGCCGGTCAGGATCCCGCTACCGGACGGCCGGACCCGGCTGGCGGTGTGCGGCGGTGACCCCGTGGCGGTGGCCAGATTTCTCGATCTCGCCGGCAGCACCGCGCTGCGGGAGGAGCATGGCCTGCCCCGCCAGTGGTGTCCGACCTGGGTGTCTCCCGGGGACGGTACGAGCCGCGACTGGTTGCATCTCGGCGGATATCGAGTGGCCGAGTGCGATGGCGTCCTCCTTCACGTGTTCTGGGAACGGCTCATCACCGTCCTGTGCGGCCTGCGCAGCCCGGCCGACGCCCGCCTCCTCCCGGCACAGCAGGGGTGAGATGTCCGTGATGCCGCCAGAGAAGCAGGCGATCGCCGCGATCGCGGACGCCGTCACGCGACTGGACCCACGCATGGCGACGGTTGTGCTCATGCGGCGCGGCGACGATCCTCTCTGGACCGGGCTGCCGCCGGCGCTACGGGAGCTGGGCATGGAGGTCAGCGATGTCCGGCTGCCCCCGCAGGACCGCTGCTGGGCGCCCCCCGCTCCGGACGATCGCGGCCGCCTGCTCGTCGGCGGCCGGGCCTACGCCGCGGACGTGCTCATCTATCACGACCCCTTCGGCCCGGGGCGTCTTGGCGCTGACCTCCAGGCCCTCTACCGCTTGCTGGACTGCGGGGTCAAAGTGGTCTTCGTCGACTTCCCGCACGGCATGACCTCTGCCGTGGCTGCCGATCCGCTGCGGAACGCCTACCTGAGCGCGCTGTCGGCCGATGTGGAGACCGTGGTCGCGGCCGGTGCGGAACTGCGCGCCGTGCTCCAGGACAGCACACGGCTCAGGGTGCGATCGGGGAGCACAGGGGTGCTGGAGGTCAGCCGGCCGTTCGAGGTGCGGGATGACTTCACCTCCGCGCTTCTCGACGTTCCCGTGCTGCAACTGCCGTACGGAGAGGTGTGGGTCGTGGCTCCGCCGGAGTCGTTCGATGGAGCCGTCGAACTGTCCACGGGCCGCGGCAGGCACGTACGCGCCCGGGTTCGTCGCGGAAGGCTCTCACCTGAGGGGGGCGCTGGGGCGTTGCCCGAGTTCGATGCTCCGATGGTGGAGCTCGGCATAGGTCTCAACAAGGCAGCACCCTGGCTTCCGCCTGCCACGTTGTTCGAAAAGAGCCAGGGGCGGTTGCACGTGGGTTTCGGCGACAGCGGGCTGATCGGCGGCAGCCGCCGCGAACGGCTCCACTTCGACCTGCCGCTCTCCCGTGACTCCTCCCTCGACAAGGAGTGGTGATGCTCACCCATCAGATGTGGATGGTGGCCGACCAGTGCAACCTCACCTGCACCTACTGCTATTTCGAGACAGGGGAGTACAGCTACACGCCCAGCCGGCTCACGGCCTCCGACTACGACCGCTGGTTGCGGCGGTGCACGAGTCACCTGCCTGTCAGGAGCGTGGCGCTCACCGGTGGCGAACCCCTGCTCCGACCGGACCTCGTGGAGCTGGCGGCCGTGGCGCGCCGGCACGTCGACATGGTCCGCGTCTTCACCAACGCGGTACGCGTGACCGATGAGATCGCCGAGGAGCTGGCGCGGGTGGGATGCAGCGCTGACGTGAGCATCGATCATGTGAGTCCTGACGCGGCCGACCAGGTTCGCGGTGGCACGAAAGCGACCCTGGCGGGCATCGAACGTCTCGACGCGGCGGGCGTGCCGCTGCAGATCGTCATGGTGGTGACCAGTCTCAACTGGAGGGAGGTCGAGGAGCTCGTCCGCCGGGCGCGGGATCGAACCTGGCAGGTCGAGCTGCTCGCGGTGTCGGTGCCGTCCCGCCATCCGCTGAGCATGAGCACCTTGACCCATGCTGAACGCACCGAGCTGCTACGCGTCATCGACGAGTCGGCGGACGTTTTCAAAAGCCGGGTGTATTTCGAGAGATTGCGGCATTTCCTGACCGCCGGCCGAATCTCTATGATCCGGTCGTGCGTGACAGGCCAGGAAGGCGTGTTCGTGAACTCCGACGGCGAGATCTGGGTCTGTGCCCATCGCGGGGACACGTCGTTGGGGAACATCAGGGACGTGTCACTGCCGGAGCTCCTGGCCGGCAAGGGCGCGGTGCTCGCGCGCCGCCCGGCCGGACCGTGCGCGAGCACGGGATGCCTTTCGCTCACCTGATCGCGGGCTCGCCGCCGTCGCAATCTCACAGGCGGTAGACCCGGGTGGCCGTCGCGGTGAACACGTCCCGGATCTCTTCCTCCGATCGGCCGGAGAGCACGCTCTGCCAGGTGGAGACCAAGGTGGCCAGGTCGGTCCAGAGTTTCTCGATCGGGAAGTTGCTGCCCCACATGCAGCGGCGGGAGCCGAACAGGTTCAGGCAGGTGGCCGTCACCTTCTCGATCAGCGGCCGGTCCACGCGGTGCACGAAGGTCCCCTGACCGGTGAGTTTCACCACGACGTTGGGCCGCTCGGCCAGGAGTCTCATGCCGCGGGTCCATTCGCCGATGGCCGCCGGCTCCGGGCCCACCGGCATCCCGGCGTGGACGAGCACGAAGGTCACACCGGGGAACTCCTCCGCCAGGGCCGCGGCGTCGGCCAGCTGCGCGGGGAACACCTGGAGCTCGAACAGCCAGCCGAGGTCGGCGAGCGCCGCGATGTTACGCCGGAAGACGGGGTCCCTCATCCGGTCGGGGGCGGCGGCGAAGCGGAACTCCGGCCGCTCGTGCCAGTGCAGCTGCAGACGGGTGCCACGGACGAGCGGGGTGATGGCGGCCTGGCGGCGCATGACCTCCACCGCGCCCTCGTCGAACAGGTCGGCGGAGCCCACCACGGCGGAGGGCCAGCCGGTCTCGGCGTGGACGTCGCGTAGCCACCGCACCTCGTCCACGCAGCGGTCGAGCGGCCAGTTGGCCTGGACGTAGACCGCCGAGGTGATGCCGCAGGCGGTGGCCTCCGCGGCGTACTCGGGCGCGAGATAGTCACGGCGGATCGGCTCGTACGGGCCGAAGATGCGCGGAACCATCTCCCCCTGCAGCCAGGGCAGGTCGGCGGCGCGCCAGATGTGGTGATGGGAGTCGACTATCCCGTGGGTGGGGGAGAGGGTCATCGGGTTGTTCCCCTGGGTCGTGGGACGGACCAGCGCCTCGCCGCGAGGTGGCGGGGGCCGGACAGGACGGCGGGGAGGCGGCGGACCTCCTCCAGCGCGGTGCGCGGATCCCGGACGCCGCCGAGGTGGTCCAGGCTCACGAGCTGGGCGGCCATGGCACGGGTGACGGGACGGTAGGTCGGCGAACAGGCCAGCGGGGACCACCAGACGAGCCGGTGGCCGAGCCGGGACAGACGTGCCGTGGCGCGCACCATGGGAGCGTGGTCGCCGCGTTCGAGCCCGTCGGACAGCACGATCACGAGCGCTCCGCGGGCGAGCGCCACGAAACGCGGGTTGCCCAGGAAGCATTCCAGCGCCGCGCCGATCGCCGTACCGCCATCGGCGTCCGTGACCAGCCTCGACACGGCGCGCAGCGCCTGGTCGGCGTGCGGGTGCGCGAGCGCGGCGGTGATCCGGGTGAGCCGGGTGCCGAAGGTGAACACCTCGGTGCGGGCCGGCGCCGCGCGCAGCGCGGTGTGCGCGGCGCGGAGCAGATCCGGGGTGTGCTGCCGGAGCGAGCCGGAGACGTCGATGAGGATCAGCAGCCGGCGCGGGCGCGGTGGGCGGGCGAGGCGGCGCAGCTGGATGATCTCCCCGTCGTGGCGGAGGGCCCGTCGCCACGCGTGCCGTACGTCCAGCCGGTCTCCCGACCGGGCCGGGCGCCGCCGCCGTGACGGTACGGCGGGCAGCACGGCGGGCCAGGCGGCTTCGAGTGCGCGCATGAGCGCGGTCCGGTGTTCGCCGGTCCGGCCGAAGTCGCGGGTGTGGTGCACGCTCAGGGCGGCGGCCTCGGCACCGTCGCCCGGCCGAGCGTCGCGGGGCGGCGGATCATCCTCGCCGGGTCCTCCGGGGGACTGCGCGCCGCCGTCGTCCGCTTCGAGCGGCGGGTCGGCGGGTCCGGGGCCGCCCTGCCGGAACCAGGCGTCGAAAACGCGGTCGAAGGCGGGCAGGTCGCTCACGTCCTGGAGCAGGGTGATCCGGGCGTACCAGTACAGCGCGGTCAGGTCGGGCGGCGAGGTCTCGGCGATCGTCCGCAGCAGGTCCGCCCGCTTGGTCGGCGCGGTGGGCAGGCCCGCGCCGCGCAGCGCGGTCAGGAACCCCCACAGGTGGTCGGCGGCGAGCACGACCGGGTCAGGCATCGCCGAACACGTCCTCGGCAGGTGCGAGGGCATCGCCGAACACCTCCTCGGCATGTGCGAGGAGCAGCCGGGTGTCCTCCTCGTCCTTGATCAGCAGGCCGAGGGCACGGCGCAGTGCCACGGGCCACGGGCTGCCGCCCTCGGCGAGTGCCATCGCCCCGCGGCCCCACTCCACCGACTCGGCGATGCCGGGCCGCTTGAGCAGCGGAAGACGGCGTACGCGCCGCACCGCCCCCACCAGGCCCGCCGCGGCCTGCTCCGCCAGCCCGGGAACCGCCATGCGCAGGATCGCCCGCTCGCGGTCCGGCTCGGGGAAGTCGATCCAGTGGTAGAGGCAGCGCCGCTTGAGCGCGTCGTGAAGCTCGCGGGTGCGGTTGGAGGTCAGCACCACGATCGGCGGCGTGCGCGCCCGTACGGTGCCCAGCTCCGGGATCGTGATCTGGAAGTCGCCCAGGAACTCCAGCAGGAACGCCTCGAACTCGCTGTCGGCCCGGTCGATCTCGTCGATCAGCAGCACCGCACCCTGCTCGGCCCGCACGGCGCGCAGCAACGGCCGGCGCAGCAGGAACTCCTCCCGGTAAAGGTCGCCGACGTCCTGACCGCGGCTCTCGGCCACCCGGACCTGGAGGAGCTGCTTGGGGTAGTCCCACTCGTACAGGGCCTGGCCGGAGTCCAGCCCCTCGAAGCACTGCAGGCGGATCAGGTCCAGACCGGTGACGCGCGAGAGCACCGAGGCGACCTCGGTCTTGCCGACGCCGGGCTCGCCCTCCAGCAGCAGCGGCCGGCCCAGCCGCAGTGCCAGGTGGATGGCCGTGCACAACCCTTCGTCGGCGAAGTAGCCCTGCGCCTCCAGCGCGGCGGCCAGCTCGCGCTCGCGCAGGAGGCCGGGCACGGCGCCGTCGGTGGTCACAGTTGCGCGTGCTCGGTGGTCAGCAGGTGGACACGCTGGGAGGTGTGCGCGGCCGCGTCGGCCGCCGCGGCCTTGCCGTGCTCGGAGCCGAACGCGGCGGTGCGGGCGTCCTCGTCGTCGAAGTACAGCTCGTTCACCGAGTCGTACGCCCCGCCGTCGCCGTTGGTCACGCTCACCGTGTACTTCCGCAGGCCGGGCAGCTTCCTGGCGAACTCGACGTGGTCCTCCACCACCCACTTCGCGAACTCCTCGTGCGACAGGCCCTCGGCACGCTTGAGCAGTGAGATGACTTTCAGCATGGTTCCTCCTCAGGTTTTCGATTACCTCAGCCGTGCAGGGCGTCCAGCCCGCGCAGGACCCGCTCGGGGGTGAACGGCATCGTGTCCAGGCGTACGCCGCACGCGTCGAAGATCGCGTTGGCGATGGCCGGGATCGGGGCGTTCGCCGTCATCTCGCCGATCCCCTTCGCGCCGTACGGCCCGTTCGCGGCCGGGCGCTCCAGGAACAGGCTGTGCTGGACCGGGATGTCGGCGGGCCCGGGCATCAGGTATCCGGCGAAGTCGCGCGGCCCGTGATCGCGCCGGGGGTAGTAGGGCTCGGTGGTCTCGAACAGGGCGTGCGACACGCCCATCCAGGCCCCGCCCTCCACCTGCTGCGTCGCCATGGCCGGGTTGAGGGCCCGGCCGACCTCGTACGCGTTGTACAGCTCCAGTACCTCCACCACCCCCGTCTCGTCGTCCACCTCGACGACGGCGGCCGTGCACGCGTGCGCCTGGCAGGAGTCGGGGTCCATCTCCCCGGTCTCGGGCACCGGCGCGCTCGGCTCCTTGAGGTAGATGCCGCGGCCGGAGATCGTCCGCCCGTGTTTGAAGTGCGCGGCCAATGCCAGGTCGGTGATGTGGATGCCCTTCTCCTGCGCGCCCTTGAGCCTGATGAAGCCGGTGCCGTCGGTCTCCAGGTCCCCGGCGTCCACCTCCAGCTCCTCGGCGGCGACCTCCAGCATCACGGCGCGCGCCTCGGCCGCGGCCATGATGACGGCGTTGCCGACGCGGTGGGTGCCGCGGCTGGCGAAGGTGCCCATGCAGTGCGGCCCGGTGTCGGTGTCGGCGGTGTCGACGAGCACGTTCCCGATCGGCAGGCCGAGGGTCTCCGCGGCGCACTGGGCGGCGATCGTCTTGATGCCCTGGCCCAGGTCCACCGAGGACAGCGAGATCACGAACGTGCCCGTGGTCGTGGCGTGGATCAGCGCCTGCGAGGGATCGCCGCCCAGGTTCATGCCGGTCGGGTAGTTCACCGAGGCGTACCCCCGGCCGCGGAGTCTCGCCATCGCTACAGCCCTTCCCGGGTCGTGGAGGACATGCGGCGGTACGTCTCGGGCAGTTCGTGCCCGGCCATCTCCGCCACCTTCTGGATCACTTCGACCAGGGCCGTGCCCTCGGCGACCTTGCGGTGGGCCTTGAGGTCCCCGTCACGGTAGGCGTTGAGCAGGCGCAGCCGCAGCGGGTCCAGACCCAGCGCTCGGGCGATCCGGTCCATCTGCGACTCCAGCGCGAAGTCGGCGATGGTCACGCCGAAGCCGCGCATGGCGCTGGACGGCGTGCGGTTGGTGAACACGCAGTGGCAGTCGGCCCACACGTTCGGGATCGCGTAGGGGCCGGGCAGGTGCGCGGCGGCCTTCGTGGTCCCGTACGGGCTGTGGCGGGAGTACGCGCCGGCGTCGACGTACAACGTGACCTTGCGTCCGATGATCCGGCCGTCGTTCATGACCGCGTCCTTGATGTAGATGCGCTCGGCGGCGCGCGGCGAGGAGACCTGCATCTCCTCGGCCCGGTCGTAGACGAACTTGACCGGGCGGTCGGCCAGCATCGCGGCCACGCACGCGACCGGCTCGACCACCACGTCCACCTTGCCGCCGAAGCCGCCGCCGACCGTCCCGCCGACGATGCGCAGCTTGTTGAACGGCGTCTCCAGGATCAGGGCGGTGTTGTCCAGGGTGAAGAAGCACGCCTGGGTGTCGGAGTGGATGCGCAGCCGGCCGTCGGCCTGCGGGACGACGACGCAGCCGGTGGTCTCGACCGGGGCCTGCTCGATCGGCGCGGACTGGTAGCGCCACTCGAAGACATGGTCGGCCCGCGCGAACGCCTCCTCCACATCGCCGAACCGGATCCGCCGGCAGTGGTGGCCCTCGTAGCGGAAGTGGTTCTGCCCGTGGTACTCGTTGACCAGCGGCGCGCCCTCTTTCAGGGCCTCCTCGACGTCGAAGACCGGCGGCAGGTCCTCGTACGTGACCTTGATCCGGGCCGCACCCTCCAGCGCGGCCGCCTCCGTCTCGGCGACCACGGCGCAGATCGGCTCGCCGAGGTAGCGCACCTTGTCCACGGCCAGGACGGGTTCGTCGTCCGGCCCGACGCCGATCAGTTTGAGCGGGGTGAAGAGGTTGTTCGGGATGTCGGCGTGGGTGAGGATCCGCAGGACGCGGGGCACGGCCAGGGCCTCGGTCAGGTCCACGTCCGCGATCCTGGCGTGGTGCCGGGCCGAGCGGTGCATCTTCAGGTGGGCGAGCCGTGGCGGGGCCACGTCCTCGAAGAACTCGGTACGCCCCGTGACGTGCCCGCGCGCGTCGGAGCGCTGGACCGCCGAGCCGATGACGGTGAGATCACCTCCGTCCGTACCCGTACCCGCGAAGGCGCTCGTGTCGATCGGTGCGAGCCTGTAGGTCATCGCGACGCCGCCTCCTGGGTGGCCTGTTCGCGGCGACGCCTGGCCGCCTCGAGGATGGCGATCACGATCGGCCGGTAGCCGGTGCACCGGCAGACGTTGCCGGAGATCGCCTCGACGACGTCTTCGTCGCTCGGATCGGGGTTCCTGTCGAGCAGCGCCTCGGCGACCATGATCATGCCGGCGGTGCAGAAGCCGCACTGGGTGGCGAAGCAGTCGACGAAGGCGCTCTGCACCTCGTCCAGCTCACCGCCGGCGGCGACCCCCTCCAGGGTACGGATCGAACGCCCCGCGACGGTCTCCACCGCGACCAGGCAGGAGACCTCGGGCCGGCCCTCGACCAGGACGGTGCAGGTGCCGCAGGCGCCCTGCGCGCAGCCCCGCTTGGCCGCGGTGAGTCCCAGCGACTCGCGCAGGCTCGCGAGCAGCGTGGCGCCCGGCGCGGCGATGAACTCCCGTTGCTCGCCGTTGACGACGAGCGAGACGATCTGTGACGGCACGGTCCACCTCTCACTGATGCGGCCTTGCTGGTGAGCTACTAGGGGAAGGGAGGCGCGGCGCAGACTGATGCTGGTGAGCGCTGCTAGGGGAGGAAGGCTCGGCGCAGATGCACGGGCAGGACCCGCGCCCGGTACCACGCGCTGGCGTAGGCGTCGTCGAAGGGGTCGATGTCACCGCGGGCCGCCTCGCCCACCTCGGTGAGGACCTCATGGGTCAAGGGCCGGCCCCGCAGCAGGCGCTCCGCCGAACCCGCGCGCACCGGACGTGATGCGACGCCGCCCAGCGCGATCCTGGTAGAGGCGACCACGCCGCCGTCGGCGTGGGTGACGGAGGCGACGGTCACGATCGCCGCCGAGTTCAGGCGACGGCGCATGGCCTTGTGGTAGTACCAGGTGCCCGGCTGGGGGAGCACGACCCGCACCGCCACGACGACCTCGCCCGCGGCGACCCCGGACGCCAGCACGCCGGCCACCGGTGCGTCGCGCCGGCCGTCCGGCCCGGCGATCTCGCACGTCGCGTCGAGGGCGAGCAGGCAGACGGCCAGATCGCCGTACGGCTGCGCGACGAAGAGATTGCCACCTACGGTGGCCTGGTTACGGATGGTGGGGGAGGCGATCGTCCGCAGCGCCGGCCGCAGGAACGCGAGCTCCGGCCGCTCGCCGACCGTGGTGAAGGTGGCCGCCGCCCCGATCGTGGCCACCCCGTCGCGCACCTCTACGCCGTCCAGCCCCGCCCGGCGCAGGCTGACCAGCTCGGTCACGGGGGCGGCCCCGCTGTTCACCAGCGGCATCACGACGGTGCCGCCGCCCATGACCCAGCCGCCTCCCGCCAAGCGGTCGACCGCGGCCTCGGCTGACTCCGGAACGTGCACCGCGCAGATCACCATGTGCGAGCCTCCTTGGTGAGGTATTATCGATAATTGATTATCGATTGAGGGGCGTCAAGAGACCCGGTGGGACAATCGATAATCGGTAGGATCACCTCATGACCGAGGAGCCCGCCAAGCTGCCACGCCTCACGCTGGCCCGGCAGATCCGCGACTCGCTGGTCGCCGGCATCGTGTCCGGCCACTTCGGCCCGGGCGAGCGGCTGGTGGAGACGCGGCTCGCGGCGACCTACGGCACCAGTCAGGCACCCGTACGCGAGGCGCTACGCGAACTGGAGGCCATGCGGCTGGTGGAGACCCAGCCCCGCCGCGGCACGTTCGTGCGGCCCTTCGTCCAGGAGACCCTGCGCGAAAGCTACGTCGTACGGGCGGCGCTGGAGGAGACGGCCACCCGGCTCACGCTGCTGGCCGGAACCGTACCGGTAGAGGCCATGCGGGCGGACGTGGCGGCGATGCGGGCCGCCGCCGAAAGCGGCGACAGAGAGGCGTCGGCGCGTGCCAGCGTGTCCTTCCATCGGCGCATCGTCGAGGCCGCGCGCAACGAGCTGCTCAAGCTCACCTGGGAGAGCCTGCAGATCGAGGCGCGGACGTCGGTCACGATGGTCGCCGCCGAGGTCGACCTGCACGACATCGTCCAGGACCACGCCGAGCTGCTGGCCGCGATCGAGGACGGCGACCTGGAGGTCGCGTGCCGGCATGCCCGCGACCACCAATGGCACTACGCCGACCTCCCGCACGACGCCCACGGCCGCATCCGCGACTCCGCCGCGGGCTGAGCTCGGGGCGCGGAACGCTAGCGCCGCAGGCTGAGCTCAGGGCGCGGAACGCTCGCGAGGTGCGGCGAGGACGTCCCGGAGCACGTCTTCCAGCGTGACGCGGGCCAGTTCGCGCCTCAAGGTCTCCTCGATGTCCTCGTAGACGCGCTGCATCGCCGGCTGGATGCCGTAGCCGATCACGCACCCCTGGTCCGGGGTGGCGCGATGCATCGCGAACAGCGAGCCGGGCTCGACTGCCTCGTACACGTCGAGCAGGGTCATCGACTCCAGCTCACGCGCCAGCGACCAGCCCGCGCCCACCCCTCGCCGGGACTCCACGAGCCCCGCCTTGCGCAGCTCACCCAGCAGGCGTCTGATCACCACGGGATTGGTGTTCGCGCTGGTCGCGATCTGCTCGGAGGTGGCGACCTCGTGGCCCTGGCGCTGATAAAGGCTGATCCAGGTCAGCGCGTGGGCGGCGATGGTCAACCTGCTGTTGGCGCTCACGATTCCCTCTTCTCGGCCGTAACGCTCTATGTTACGACGGGCGCTGTCGTAACAACAAATGTTGCGATCAGCTCGTTGTAACTATTAATGTTACGACAACGCATCGATCAACGAGGTGAGAAGAATGAACGGACCGCTCATGGGCAAGGTCGCCCTGGTCACCGGTGGGTCCCGAGGGCTGGGAGCCGCGACCGTACGACTGCTGGCCGAGCAGGGCGCCGACGTCGGGTTCACCTACGTCAGCTCTGACGAGCAGGCGCAGGCCGTCGTGGACGAGGTGCGCGGCAAGGGGGGAAAGGCGGTCGCCTTCAAGTCCGACCAGGCGGACATGAGCCGGGCGCCGGCACTGATCGACGACGTGGTCGCGTACTTCGGCGGCCTGGACATCCTCGTCAACAACGCGGCGATCTCAGTCAACGGCACGGTGGACGACCCGGATGCCGACACGGCCGCGCTGGATCGGATGCACGCCACCAACTACCTCGGGGTGATCGCCATCATCCGGGCCGCCTCCCGGGTGCTGCGCGAGGGTGGCCGCGTCATCACGGTGAGTTCTGGGCTGGGCTCCCGGGTCGGCCTCCCCGGGCTTGCCGACTACGCGGCGACCAAGGCGGGGATCGAGAGGTACACCATGGGCGTCGCGCGAGACCTCGGGCCCCGGAACATCACGGCCAACGTGGTGGAGGCCGGGCTGATGGAGAACGGGATGGAGCCACCGGACCCCGAGACGCTCAAGGCCCTGGTCGGCTCGCTGTCCCTGCAGCGCATGGGCCACCCCGACGAGATGGCGGTGGCCATCGCCTTCCTGGCGAGCCCGGCCGCGTCGTACATCACGGGAGCGGTGCTGGACGCCCACGGCGGTTACAACGCTTGACCTAGGAGGTGCGGAACGCCGGTGACTTCTGAAGAGGTGCCGCCGGCGGCGAGTCGACCGCGTCCGCGTCGGCCACCGACCGGGCGTCACCGGCGAAGCGCCCCAACGCGCCACCACTGAGCAGTCGCACGGGAGCGGGCGCACGCTCCGCCCACTCGGCCAGCGCCCGCGTCGGCAGGCTGCCGTTCGCTCCCACGAGCAAGAGATTTCCGATCCGGTCGCCGCGCAGCACATCCGGCTCACCGAACAGGCACACATCGCCGAACGCTGCACGCAACGTCGCAACCTGGCGACGCGCGAAATCGAAGGGCAGTGAATCCACGATGTTCAGCGCGTACTGCCCACCCTGCTTCAATGCCCTTGCCGCCTCGGTGGCGAACTCCAGACTCGTAAGCCGCGCGGGCACCCCGGTCCGGGTCAGCACATCCGTGACGATGAGATCGTAGGCTCGCGGCCGCGAAGACCGCATCGCGTCCCGCGCGTCCGCGATGCACGTCTCTATCGCGGCATCAGCCGGCAACGGCAACGCTCTCCTGACCGCCTCCATCAGCGCGGCGTCCCGATCGACGACCAGCTGAGCCGACCCCGGCCGGGTGGCGGCCACGTACCGGGGGAGCGTGAGACCTCCGCCACCCAGGTGCAGCGCCCTGATCGGCGCACCAGGGTCCGCGACACGGTCGGCGATCGACGCGAGCCACTGTACATATTTGAATCTCAGGTGACGTGGGTCGGCAAGGTCCACATAGGACTGCGGAAAATAGTCGAACAACAGCACCCAGAATCCGGGGCGATCGGGATCCGGCGTCAGGTCTACCGCGCCGAAATCGGTCGACACGCTCACCGCACCTTCAGGTGGTTCATAGACAGTCATGGTCACCATCTCAGCGAGGGAGGCACTACGCCTGAGTATTGGCCGACATGAGTAACGGATCCAGGCCGGCGGCAGGACATTTACCGGACACTTCGAGCGTCGGACATCCCGTCCCTGCGTCTCGGAGTTGAGCCGGAATGTCCGGCAAATGCCCTCCTTGTGTCCTTTGAATTCGCGGCCTTCGCATCAATACTCATGAGGTAGAGCGTCCGAGAACGATCACAGAGAGGTGACAAAGACATGAGAGCTGCTTTAGCGTCAACGGGCGACAGGCTCCTCGCGTTCCTCGCGCCCAAGGCGGTCGCCAGCGCGGGAGGGTGTGAATACGAGAGAAGTTGCCGCGTCCAGCCATGTCGAATAGGGGGCAACGTATATCCTCGCGCGCTGTACATCCTCTACAGCAACTGCGACTTGGTCGTCTCGGGTTGTTGTCCTTAGGCTCCAGCAGGCTTGATCCTTAAAATCCTGCTCGGTCCGGCACCTGGCGATCAATGGAGGACAGGCTTCGAAAGGATCCACCCAGCTTTCGCCCTCACCGGGAAGGAGTCGAATATTGATTGCTTATATTGGCTTCGGTTGCCGTGTGTTACTTGCGGTGGTTTTCTTCGCCGCGGCGGTGAGTAAAGTGCGGGGGCGGCGTGATCGAGCTGAATTCCGGGCGTCGTTGGGGGCGTTCGGCGTGAAACCGCGCTGGAGGTCTGCTGTCGCCGCGGCGGTGATCATGTGTGAGCTGGCCACAGCGGCGCTGCTGGCGGTCGATGTCACCGCGCTCGCGGGTCTGGGAGTCGGGGCGGCGCTGTTGATCGTCTTCACGATGGCGATCAGCTCGGTTCTGCGGCAGGGCACGTCGGCGAGTTGCCGGTGTTTCGGCGCGTCGGCGCAGTCGCTGGGCAGGCGGCACCTGGTGCGTAACGCGATCTTGTTGTCGATCGCGGCGGCGGGTGTTGCGGGGGCCTCGCCGACCACAGCCCTGGGAGCTGCCGGGTGGAACCCGGCAGCTCTGCTGGTGTCCGGGTTCGTGGCGGTGGTCCTGGCCGCTCTGGTCATCTCTTATGACGATCTTGTGGCGGTGGTCCTTCCCCGTTGAAGGCGGTTCGCCGAACCTCTCAGAAACGTGGTCTTCCGAAGGAGGGTGTCGATGGACGCGGTGTTGATCGCGGCGGTTGTCGTGGTCGGTGTGCTGGGCGGGCTCAACTTGTTGCTGATGCTGGCTGTGTTGCGGCGGTTGCGGGAGTATGACGAGAAATGGGCGCGCGCGGGCATGGACAGCCTCGCGGAGCGCAGGCTGGTCCCCGAGCCGGGAACGCGGATCGCCGATTTCACCGCGACCACGCTGGACGGCGCCGACATCACGTTGCGTGATCCGGCCGGTGTGAGTGGTGTGGAAGGTCCGCTGCTGGTCGGGTTCTTCTCCACCGGATGCCCGGCCTGTCATGAAGAGCTTCCCCGTTTCGTCGAACACGCCGGCACCGTGCCGGGCGGGCGGGAGCAGAACCTGGTGGTGATCTCCGGATCGGCCGACGATGCCGCGGACATCATCGAGGCCGTCTCACCGATGGCCCGCGTGGTGGTCGAGCCGGTGGAGGGTCCGCTGATGACCGCGTTCAGCGTGCGGGGCTGGCCCTCGTTCGTCCTGCTCGGGCAGGACGGCACGGTCCAGGCCGGCGCCGGCGGCGTCGCCACTCTGGCGCGGTCGCAGCAGGCCGTCCCGGTGTGATGCGCGCGGCTGATCAGGCCACGGGTGATGACGCGGCGGCTGAGCACGCGGCGGCTGAGCGCGCGGGGGCTCAGCATGCGGGGGCTCAGCATGCGGGGGCTCAGCATGCGGCGGGCGAATCGAGCTGGCGGGAACGGTGGGTGACCGCGCTGGGGGTGGCCTGGCAGGCCAGACCCGCGCTGCTTGCCGCACAGCTGGCCGGGGCACTGGTCATGGGCGCCACGCCGGTCGCGGTCGTGTGGCTGACCAAGCGGATACTGGATGAGCTGCTGGGGCAGCAGCGGTCCATCGGCTGGCTGATCGGGCAGAGCGTGCTCCTGGCCGGGCTCGGGCTGATCGCGGCGGCGCTACCGCACCTTTTCCACTACGTCGACGCCGAGATGAGCCGCTCCATCCGGCTGCACAGCCGAGACCGGCTGTACGCGGCGTTGTCCCGCCTGGCCGGGCTGTCCAGGTTCGAGGACCCGGTCTTTCATGACCGGATCCGGCTGGCTCAGCAAGCCGGTGAGATGTCACCCCAGACGATCCTGGACGCCGCACTGGGCGGGGTGCGCACCGCGGTCACCATGCTCGGGTTCACCGGCTCGCTGCTGGCGGTCAGTCCCGTCATGGCCGCGGTGGTGCTGGCCTCGGCCATCCCGGTGGTCGCCGCTGAGCTGAGCTTGAGCACCAGGCGGGGCCGGATGTTGTGGACCATCAGCCCGCACGAGCGGCGGCAGGTGTTCTACTCGCAGCTGATGACCGACCGTACCGCCGCCAAGGAGATCCGGCTGTTCGGTCTGGCGGACTTCATCCGCTCGCGGATGATGGGCGAGCTGCGCCAGGTCAACGCCGCACAGCGACGGCTGGACCGGCGGGTGTTCCACACCCAGTTCGCGCTGGCCGCGCTGACCGCCGCCGTCTCCGGCGCCGGCCTGGTCTGGGGCATCCTGCAGGCACGCGCCGGTCTCCTGACCCCCGGCGATGTGATCGTTTTCATAGCGGCCGTCGCCGGGGTGCAGACCGGGCTGTCCGGGCTGGTCACCCAACTGGCCGGCGGGCATCAGGCGCTGCTGCAGTTCGGCCACTACCTGGCCATCCTCAACGCCGAGCCGGACCTGACCACACCGGCCCACCCGGTGCCCGCGCCGCCGCTGCACGGCGCGATCGAACTGCGCGACGTGTGGTTCCGTTACGACCCGGACAAACCCTGGGTGCTGCGCGGGGTCGACCTGCGGATCCCGGCCGGCTCGCTGCTGGCCCTGGTCGGCGTGAACGGCGCCGGGAAGAGCACCCTGGTCAAACTCCTGTGCCGGCTGTACGAGCCCACCCGGGGCTCGATCAGCTGGGACGGCGTCGACATCCGCCACATCCCCGTCGCCGGCCTGCGCGAACGCATCGGCACCGTCTTCCAGGACCACATGAACTACGACTTCACGGCCGCGGACAACATCGGCATCGGCGACCTGCCCGCCCTGCATGACCTGGACAGGATCCGCGCCGCCGCGGCGTCCGCCGAAGTGGACGCCACCATCGCCGCCCTGCCCCACGGCTACGACACCCTGTTGAGCCGGATGTTCTTCATGAGCTCCGACTCCGACGGCTCCACCACGGGAATGACGTTGTCCGGCGGCCAGTGGCAGCGGATCGCCCTGGCCCGTGGTCTGATGCGCGGCCGCCGCGACCTGCTCATCCTGGACGAACCCAGCTCCGGCCTGGACGCCGACGCCGAACACACCATCCATCAGCGGCTGGTCGAACACCGCCACGGCACCACCGGCGTGATCATCTCCCACCGGCTCAACGGGGTGCGGATGGCCGACCGCATCGCCGTCCTCGACGACGGCCGCATCACCGAACAAGGCACCCACGGCGAACTGATGGCGCACGACGGCACCTACGCCCGGCTCTTCCGCATGCAGGCATCGGGCTACGACACCGGCCACGAGCCCCGGCCGATCCCATGATCGCCCTGGCCTCCTCGCTGGCGATGACCGCGGTGATCCTGGTGGCGACCGTCCTCGTACGGCGGCGCATCGTGGTCGTCACCGTGTCCGGGACCAGCATGACACCCACCCTCCAACCCGGCGAGAAGCTCCTCGTCCGCCGGTGCGGCAGCACCGCGTTGAAGATCGGTGACATCGTGGTCCTGGAACCACCGCGCGTACCCGTCTCCCACGAGGTCAAGGTCCTCGCCTCCCTGCCGACGCGAACGCGATGGCAGGTCAAACGCGTCGCGGCACTCCCCGGCGACCCGATCCCCCCACCGGCGCAGGAGGCGGCCGGCACCCTGCGGACCGTCCCCGACGGCACGCTGATCGTCCTCGGCGACAACAACGCGAGCAACGACTCCCGCCTCAACGGCCCCTACCCCGCCGACCGAATCCTCGGCATCGCCCTCAGAAAACTGGCAGGAGCCACCTTCCCGGGGCCCGACTCGCCGACCTCGTGATTCGTGCCGGTTGTACGTCTTCTGGCCCGTACCCCTGCCGACCTGAACCACCGACGGCGACCTACCCATGGGACGGCGAGGTTTTAGATAGTTTACAACTCTTTGACCGTTTTGTTAGTGTTCGTCCCGCCTAATCCACTCATGTTGCGTGGAGCCGGGGACCCAACTTCTTCCCGGGGCGAATCGGCATCGCCGTAGGGCCACTTCCAGGCCCGAGCCCGTCAGCTAACCCGGTAGGCCGCATGGAAGGACACAGCAGTGGCTCGCATCGCCATCTGCCTGGCGTCGGCTATCGCCGGGCTCACTCTGGCCGCTCCGGCCCACGCCTCTCCCGACCCGACCCCCCTTTCCGGTCACGAGATCGAGCACGTCGAGCAGAAGCTCAAGCCCACGCCCGCCTGGAAGATCGCCCTCCGCTTCGCCATGAAGAAACGCGGCATCCCGTACGTCTGGGGCGGGACCAGCGACAGCGGCTACGACTGCTCCGGGCTCATGCTCAAGGCGTACAAGCGCGCCGGGATCACGTTGCCGCGCACCGCGGCGGAACAGTACGGCGCGTTCTCCCGGAAGATCTCCTGGGACGACCTCCAGCGAGGTGACCTGGTCTTCTTCCACGGCCTCGGGCATGTGGGGATGATCTCGAGGCCCGGATACATGGTGCACTCACCGCACACCGGAGACGTGGTCAAGGAGGAACGGCTCTCCGGCTGGCGCCGGGAGTCGTTCGTAGGCGCCGTACGGCCGGACCCCAAGGGCGTGCGGCTGTCCATCGAGCAGCGCAAGACCCCCGCGCCCCCGACGCTCACCACCACCCCGTGACCACGGCGGAGGCCCGCACCAGACCGCCCTGCACGGTTTCGGAGCCCGCCCCAGCGTAAGCGCCCTTACAGCACAAGACATGAGTAAGCCTCGACTGTCGGGAGCTTTGACACGGCCTTGTCACGATCGCGGTAACAATGGGTCGCTATCTACTCATCCTCTGTTATGGTCCCCACTTGTCCCTAATTGGGATGACTTTTACCTGAGGAGGAACATGAGGAACGCGAAGAGGGTTGCCGCCCTTACCGCGGCGGTGGCGACCGCCACCGCACCCCTGCTGGCCCTCGCATCCCCGGCGATGGCCGAGCAGTCCGCCAAGCCAACCCAGACCGTCCAGAACCTGCCGCTGGAGTGGCTCTCGCTCGACGCGCTCAGCGGGACCAAGCTGCTTCAGCGCGGCAAAGACCTGCTGAGCAAGGGCTATGTCCCCACGGCGCTGAACGTGACCAACGCGGCCAGCCCGCAGTACACGTCCCTGTGGACCAAGGACGCCACCCGCAAGGTCAACGTCCTGCAGGGCCTGTCGGCCACGGACCTGCCCAAGCGCATCAAGGAGCAGCTGGCGGCCGGCTACCAGCCCAAGCTGATCAGCGGCACCGGCTCGGGCCCGGGCGCGGTCTTCGGGGCGGTCTTCGAGAAGACCACGCAGCTGGCCAAGTCCCAGCTGAGCATGTCCAAGGAAACCTTCGCGAAGGTCAACGCCGAGTTCACCGCCGCCGGCTACAGCATCGCGTCGCTGGACGTGTACGGCACGGTGGAGAGGCCCCTGTACGCGGCCGTCTGGGTGGTCGGCGGCGCCACCGGAGTTGTGCAGGTGACCCTCGGCCAGACCGTGCAGGAGCGCGGCCAGGAGCTGCTGGCGAAGACCAAGCAGGGTCTGCGTCCGGTCCTCATGGCCGTCGAGCCCGGCAAGCTGTACACCACCGTGTGGAGCAAGGGCAGCGCGACCGGCCTGAAGGAGTACCTGAGCCTGTCCAAGGTCACCTACACGCTCAAGTCCGCCCAGCTCAAGACGCTGGGGTATCGGCCGCAGATCCTGAGCGCCGAGGACGGCGTGATCGCGTCGATCTGGAGCAAGAGCTAGCAACCGGTGATCTGCCGGGTGAGGGCGGCGCCTTCGACCGGCCGGAAGATCACCCGATGACGTCGCGGCCCGCGGTTCCGGCCTGAGTCCGACGCAGCAAGAGTGTGCTGGTCGCGCTTGCCGATCCCCGCGAGTTCCGGCCGCGATCTCGTACGTCCGCTCCCCAGTGCTACGGGAACCCCGAAACCCCTCTCTTCGAACACCTGGTCCTCCGCCTGCGCAGGACCATGTGCGTGACCCATCACGGAGAGGCAGGGTCAGGCGACCGACAGCATTGGGGAGCTCTCGACTTCAGCACCTTCGACGGCCGGAGCCCGGCTGAGCGGTCCGGCCGTACTCGATGTCGCCGTTGAAGAACATGCCCGTCGGGTTGAGCATGCGATGAAATCATCGGCAGGCGCAGAGTGGCCGGGTACGACCCATGACCGCCGTACGTCGTCTACGACCTGATCAGAGAGTTCCGTGAAGCGGTTGCGCTCTTGGCGCGTCTGTCCGGGTGAAGACGTACAGGTAGGGGTTGCGGGGCCGGACGTCCGCCGCGGCCTTGGCCAGGGCGAGCGCGCCGTCGGCCGAGGTGCCCAGCGGCGGGATGAAGCAGGCGTCCGGCAGCAGGTCCCGCACGGTGCTCTGGAACGGGTCCATGATCAGGTCCGCAGCGTCGAACAGGCGCCCACCCCAGGAGAACACCGGCTCGAGCCCGGTGGCGGCGGCCACGGCGGTCTGGGCGAGCTGCCGCCCGGCCTCGGCCCAGATCCGGCCGGCCACCCGGTCTCCCTCGCGGACCGCCTCGGCGACGGACGGCGCGAACGACGCCAGGTGGTGGGCCGGCGAGGTCGACTGGTAGACGAGCCCCACCAGGTCCAGGGGATGGCCGAAGCGGGCGGTCATGCGTTCGAGCAGGGCGGGCGAGCCGCCTATGCGGCCGTCGTGTGCCCGCAGGGCGGCCTGCAGGCCCTGCGCGCCGATCCATGCGCCGCCGCCGTGGTCGCCGAGCAGGTGCCCCCACCCGTCGGCCTGGTTCCACACGCCGTCGAGGTCGGTGCCGAGCGTGATGACGCCCGTGCCCGCCGCCACGACGACTCCGGGCCGGAACCCGAGCGCGCCGACGTGCGTGGTCACCATGTCGCCCGCGACGACGAGCGCGCCCAGGCCGAACCGGTCGCCCAGCGTCTGCCACAGCGTGCCCGGCTCGCTGACCAGGCCGGGCAGCCCGGTCACGCCGATCACCATCCCGGCCAGTCGCTCCACGCCCGCGCCCTCGATAGTGGTGGCGATGCGGGCGGCGAGCCGGTGCAGGTCCACCCGGCCCCGGTGGCGGGGCACGGGGGCGGTGTCCTCCACGTACGCGCTGACCTCGTCGCCCTCGATCTTGACCCTGATCCCGCCGCCGCCGACGTCCACCCCCGCATGAGCAGGCAGGCTCATCGGGCCTGCCCGCCGAGCGCGGCCACCGCGGCCCGCACTCCCGAGTACTGCACCAGCGCCGCCCGCGCCCGCTCCGCCGGGCAGCCGGTGAGCAGCCGCACCAGTGCCTCGGGAATGCGCCCCGACGCGTCGGCCAGCGCGGCGCGGCAGGTCGCCTCGTCCGTCCCCGAGGCCTCCATGAGGAGACTCACCGCCCGCTCGGCCAGCTTGGTGTTGGTGGCCACCAGCCCGACCATGAGGTTCCCGTACGTCCGCCCCGCCTTGATCATGAGCGCCGTCGAGAACGCGTTCAGGATGACTTTGGTCGCCGTCCCCGCCTTGAGCCGGGTGGAGCCGGTCAGCGCCTCGGGGCCGGTGTCGGCCACGACGACGATGTCGGCCAGGTCGCGCGCGGCGGCGTCCGGGTTGCAGGTGACGAGCACCGTCAGCGCGCCCGCGGCCCGCGCCCCGCGCAGCGCCCCGATCACGTACGCGGTCGAGCCGGACGCGGTGACGCCGACCGCCACGTCGGCCGCGCCGACCCCGCCGGCGTCGGCGGTGCCGAGCGCGCCGGCGTCCTCGCGGTCGATGGAGGAGTCGGTGAGCGCTTGCGGGCCGCCCGCGAAGTGCGCGGTGAACAGCTCCGGCGGCGCGCCGAACGTCGGCGTGATCTCGGTGGCGTCCAGCACGGCGAGCCGCCCCGAGGCGCCCGCGCCGAAGTAGTGCACCCGCCCGCCGCGTGCCAGCCGCGCGTGCGTCTCGTCCACCGCCTCGGCCAGCCGGCCGGTCGCCGCGCGCGCCGCCTCGACGGCCCGGGCGTCCTCGTCCAGCAGCAGCGCCAGGACGCCGGTGGAGTCCTGGGCGTCGATGTCGCCGGTGCGGGGGTTGCGGCGCTCGGTCGGTGGTACCTGGGTCATCGTGCTCCTTGTCCGGGTTCGAATGCGTCCGCGTACGCGGTGTGCAGGCGGCGCGACTCCACGGCCAGATCACCGGGAACGGCCCCGGGATCGACGGGGGCCGCGCCCTCCCGCAGGAACAGCTCGGCGCGCTCACGCAGCCGTTCGCGCAGCTCGGGCTCGCCTTCTGGGCCGTTCAGCCCTTCCGCCCACAACTTCCAGCGGTCGCGGTAGTAGCCGCCGAGGAGCCCCGCCCAGTGCCGTCCCGCGTAGTCGTCGAGCAGCGGGCTGTCGGAGGTGCCCCACACGGTGATGATGCGGCGGGCGTTGTCGCGCAGGATCTCGGCGTCCGCGGGCCCGGCGGCCCACGACACGGCCCTGGCCTCCCAGGCGTGGAAGGTGTACTCGGGGCGGCAGGCCAGCGTCCGGTCCAGGTCCTCGAAGAGGCGCAGGAACCGGGCGACGCTCGCCGGGTCGCCGGCCGACTCCACGACGTCGAGGTAGTGGTGGTCGGCGACCCTGGCCATGTACGCGATGGACGTCTCGGCGAGGTCGTGCCCGAGCGGACCGGCCACCAGCCCGGGCTCCCGCTCGGCCACCTCGATCATCCGTTCCCAGGCCCGCGCCAGCTCGGCCGGGTCGTACCAGAGGGGACCGGTCGGCGTGCGCGTGTAGGAGGGCTCCGCGGTCAGGACGCCCTTGAACTGGTCGGGGGCGATCCGCAGACCGTCGGCGGTGTAGACGGTGGCCAGCAGCCCCTGCCAGGCGGCCCGCAGTTCTTCGGTGAACCGGCCGCCGTAGCGCTGGGTCACGAATGCGTCGAGCCAGGCACCTAGGTCGGGCACCGCGTTCCAGATCTGGTCGGTCACCAGCTCGAAGAAGACGGGGTTGTTGCGGGTGGCCTCCATGGACAGGCCGATCCCGGTGGGCGGGCTCTGCGCGGTCAGGGCCGCGTCGATGCGGGCCGGCACGCCGGGCAGGTGGGCGACCGGGTCGGTGCGGCCGCCGAAGTTGAGCAGCGAGCACCAGAGCCACGGCTTGCCGGAGAACGCGTCGAACCGCTCCCACAGCGGGTCGTGCTCCGCCCACAGATCGGCCACGATCATCTGGTCGTTCGGGATCGCGTCGAGGAAGGCGTTGACGCGGTCCTCGGTCCAGAAGTCGCGCTGATAGGAGAACGGCCAAGCCTGCATGAGCCAGACCGCCTCCGGGTCGGCGGCCCGCAGACCGGCCAGTGTCGCCGCCGCCACCGCTCCGGGGAAGGCCGGGTCGGCGTCGATGGGGATCATCTCGATGAACGGGTCGGCGGCGTAGCGGTGGTCGGTGCCGAACAGCTTGATCTGGGCGCGGGTGATCTCGGCGCCGATGCGCTCGTACAACGGGTCGGACGGGTCCAGCGACCAGGTTTCGAAACCCTGCCAGGTGCGGCGGCCCGCGCGGGCCGCCGCGGCGATCTCACGCGGGACGTGCCCGGTGAAGGCCGGCAGCACGGGCGTCATGCCGAAGGCACGCTCGCGGTCGAGGATGCGCGCGCCGAGCTCACGGTGGCCCTCGATCCAGGACGTGGGGAGCGGGCCCGCGAAGTCGTCCATGCAGCCCATGAACTGGAACGGCAGATAGCCGGGCCCGCCCAGGAAGCTCCTGATCTGGTCGTCGTCGAGGCCGAGCACGGAGTAGGCGGCGTGCAGCGCGGCCTCGTGACCGATGACGGCCAGCGGCATGGTGATGCCATGCAGGGCCATCCAGTCGATCTCGCGTTCCCATTCGGTCCAGTCCCAGTAGGGCGTGGTGTAGCTGAAGGTGCAGAAGTTGAAGTAGTAGCCCTCACGCACCCGCGGCGTGCCCTCACGGAGCGGGGCGTCGGGCAGCGACGTCAGCGGCAGGGGCAGGACTGTGTCCCAGCCCACGGACAGGCCGCAGCGCTCGCGCAGGTAGTGGTGCAGTGCGACGGAGGCGCTCACCCCGTCCGTCGCGCTCACGGTGAGCACGCCACCCTTCGCCTCGTACGCGTAGCCGCGTCCTGCGCTCTCGCGCGCGGCGAACCGGACCGGCTCCGCCAGGGGTCCGAGAACGCGGCGGGCCAGTCCGCGTACGACGTCCGCCCATGCCGTCTCTTCGCCGGACAACATCGCAGTTCACGCCTCTCGACGGATTAGTTCCGTACCATACATAATTATTATGCTAGCGTGCGCCGCACCACAAAGGTGAGGAGACAGTCCATGGAACCGCTGGTCGCCGCGGGCACCCAGTTCATGCGGGAGGTCAACGCGGCCGCGGTCCTGACCCGGCTGCGGGCCGAACCCAGCATGAGCGTGTCGGCGCTGGCCAAGGCGGTCGGGCTGTCGCGGCAGGCCGTCACCCGCGCGCTGAACGCACTGGCCGAAGAGGGCCTGATCGAGTTCGGCTCCCTGGATCGTGACTCGACCCGGGCCGGCCGACCGGCGCAGCTCGTCAGGTTCCGCGCGGAGGCCGGCCACGTGCTGGGCGTCTCGATCAGCCCGCAGGACCTGCGGGTGGCGGTGGCCGATCTGTGCGGCACGGTCGTCGCGTCCGACGCGGTGCAGTTCGGCGCCCACCCGAGCGCCGACGAGGTGGTGCGGACCCTCCTGTCCACGATCGAGCGCACGCTCGCGGCGGCCGGCCGCACGAGCCTGTGGTTCGCCTCCATCGGTACCCCCGGCATAGTCGACCCGGCCTGCGGCGTCATCAAGCTCATCCCGAGCATGCCGGGCTTGACCGGCGACGTCCTGCTCAACCGGCTCAAGGAACCGCTCGGCTGCCCGATCTACCTGGACAACGACGTCAAGCTGGCCACGCAGGGCGAACGCAGGCCCGACGTGGAACGGCGCGAGGACTCCCTGGTCATGCTGCACTGGGGCGAGCGCGTCGGCGCCGGGATCGTGCTCAACGGTGAGCTCTACCGCGGCGCCTCCAACGACGCGGGCGACATCGGCTTCCTCGACCTGTTCGAGGACGGCGGGTCGCCGAGGTCCCGGCACCCGCACGGCCTCGGCCCCTTCGAGGACCGGGTAGGCGGCGAGGAAATCGTTCGCCAGGCCACGGCTGCGGCCGGGCGAGCCGGTGACGGCGAGTTCCTGTCCCGGATCGAGGCGGCGGGCGAGCGCGCGTTCGAGGCGGTGCTGGCCGCGTTCGCCGACGGCACGCCGGCCGCCGTCGAGGCGATCGACGTGGTCGCCCGCCGCTTCGCCAAGGGCATCTCGGTGATCAGAGCGATCCTCAATCCCCGGCTCGTCGTCATCGGCGGGCCGATGGCCCGATGCGGTGAGCCGCTGCTCGCGGCGCTGCGGCGGCATCTGGCCGGCGAACCTCTGGATCAGCCGGTTCTGGAGGTCTCCGCGCTCCAGCAGGACGCCGTCGTCCACGGAGCGCTGCTCCACTCGCTGGATGAGATCGAGCGCACCAGGTTCGGCCTGGTGAGAACCCCCTTGTCGTCATGAAGGCCGCCGAGGTTGCCGCAGCATGACGTCACCACCAGATACAGGAGGAATGTCATGCATATGACGACACCGCCCCGGCGGCACGCCCTCGTGGCGCTCGGCGTCACGGCGGCACTCGCGCTGACGGCCTGTGCCGGCACCGGCGGCACTAGCGCCCCGGCGCCGGTCAAGCAGGCCGACGTGTCGACGACCATCCCCAGCGACCCGGTGACGCTCACCCTGGCCTACAGCAACGATCCGCCCACCCAGCTGCTCATCGACGGCTTCAAGAAGAAGCACCCGAACGTCACCATCAAGCCCCAGATGACGCCGTTCAACGACTACATCAAGTCCATCAAACTGGCGATGTCAGGCGATGCGGCGCCGGACATCGCGCAGTACAACCCGGGCGCGATGAACACGCTGGTCCCTGCGGGCCTGATCCTCGACCTGAACCCGTGGGCCAAGGCGTACGGCTGGACGGGCAAGTTCCCGCCGTCCACCCTGGAGATCCTCAGCTCCGACAAGACGGCCAAGCAGTTCGGGACCGGCGGCCTGTACGCCGTGCCCGGGGGCCTGTCCGTGGTCGGCGTCTACTACAACAAGACGATGGTCAAGGAGGCGCCGAAGTCACTGCCCGAGTTCGAGGCCGCGTTGCAGAAGGTCAAGGACTCCGGCGGCAACCCGCTGAGCCTGGGCGCGCTCCAGGTCGGCGGCTTCCACCTGTGGAACGCACTGCTGAACGTCACCGGTGACATGGCCGACTACCGCGGCTGGGTGTACGGCAAGCCGGGCTCCACCATCGAGACCGACGCCGCGCGCAAGGCCACCGAGACGCTGACGAACTGGGCGAAGAAGGGCTACTTCCCTGAGGGCGCGAGCGCCACGGCCGACCCCGACGCGCTGGCGAACTTCGCCAAGGGCCGGAGCGCCTTCCTGGTGACCGGCAACTGGGGCGCCACCGCCCTGGAGAAGGACCTGGGCAAGGACGTCGGCTTCTTCCTGATGCCCACCCCGTCAGGTGAGCCCGCGAAGGTGGCCTCGGGCGCGAGCGTCGCGTACGCCATCTCGGCCAAGTCGAAGCACCCGAACGTCGCCGCGGCGTTCCTCGACTACCTGAGCTCGCCGGAGGCAGCGAAGATCGAGTTCGACGGAGGCTTCATGCCCGTCGACACCAAGGCCGAGGTCGGCGGCGAGGGCCTGCGCGGCGAGATCGCGACCGTCTTCGCCCCGGTGGCGCAGGCGAATGGGATCGTCCCCTTCCCCGACTACGCCTCCCCCGGCATGATCGACAAGCTGACCCCGGGCATCCAGGCCCTGATCGGCGGCAAGATGACGACCGACGCCTTCCTGAAGTCCCTTCAGGAGTCGTGGGACGGACACCATGGCAGGTGAGCTGAGCTCACCCGCCGCCCCGCCGCGCGCCACTCCGGTGCGCGGCGGGGAACCGCGGGTCCTCCACCCCCCGAAGCGACGACTGCGCGGCTGGCTCTACGTGCTGCCCGCACTCGCCGTCTACCTGGGCTTCGCCATCTGGCCGGCGATCAACACGGTGCGTCTGTCCCTGCTGTCCTGGGACGGCATCCTGCCCGCCACCTTCGTGGGCATCGAGAACTACATCAAGATCTTCCGGGACTCGGCGCTGTTCGAGGCGATCCTGCACAGCCTCGTCCTGATCGTCTTCTTCTCGTTCATCCCCATCGCCGCCGGCCTGCTCATGACGGCCCTGCTGATGGGCAAGGTGCGCAAGGGGATGACGTTCTTCCGCGTCGTCTTCTTCCTGCCGCAGGTGCTGCCGTTGGTCGCCGTCGGCATCACCTGGCGCTGGCTCTACAGCGACACCGGTGTCATCAACCAGATCCTCGACGTGGTGGGACTGGGGTCGTTCGGCCGGGCCTGGCTGGGCGACTACCAGCTCGCACTCACCGCGCTCGGCCTCATCGGCACCTGGTCGATGAGCGGCCTGTGCATGATGCTCTTCCTGACCGGCGCGCAGAAGATCGACCCGTCCCTGTACGAGGCGGCCAAGCTCGACGGCGCGAACACCTTCCGGCAGTTCCTGCACGTCACGCTGCCCGGGGTGCGCAAGGAGATCACGGTCGCCGGCGTCATCACCACGATCGCCGCGCTGGCGAGCTTCGACCTCGTCTTCGTCACTACCAACGGCGGCCCCGCCGGGCAGACCAACGTGCCAGGGCTGCTGGTTTACCGACTGGCCTTCAACGAGGGCGACATCGGCGGCGCCAGCGCGCTCGCCGTCGTGCTGACCGTCATCGTGATGGCCGTGGTCGGCGGCATCCGATACTTCACCAGGGACAGGGATTGAGCATGCGTGGCGGAGTCGGTCTCAGGTACGGAGTGCTCGTCCTGCTGACGGTCATGATCCTGGTGCCGTTCGTCGGCATCATCCTGGCAGCCCTGCACCCTCCGGGCGCGCAGCTCGACGGGCTGAGCATTCCGGACCGATGGTCGTGGGAGAGCTTCGCGCTGGCCTGGCAGCAGGGCAACTTCACCGCGCTGATGCGCTCCAGCGTGCTGATCGCGGCCTTCGTGGTGCCACTGTCGGTGGTGCTGGCCACGCTGGCCGGGTTCGGGCTGCAGATCCTCAAGGTGTGGGGCAACAAGACGCTGTCGTTCGCGTTCGTGATGGGTCTCACGCTGCCGATCGAGGTCATCGTGGTGGCGCTGTACTTCAACCTGCGCGAGGTCGGTCTCACCAACTCCTACACCGGCATCATCCTGGCCGAGGCGGCGCTGTTCATGCCGTTCGGCGTCTACTGGATGCAGACGCACTTCTCGAACATCCCCGGCGAGCTCGTCGAGGCCGCGCGCATCGACGGCGCCAGGGACATGGTGGTGCTGCTGCGGGTGCTGCTGCCGATCTCGTGGCCGGCCCTCACCACGTTGTCGGTCCTGTACTTCATGTGGTCGTGGAACCAGTTCATGCTGGTACTGGTCATGATGCAGGATCCGGAACGGCGTACGGCACCGGGCGGCCT
The DNA here is from genome assembly GCF_035920485.1 of Nonomuraea glycinis. Taxonomy (GTDB): domain Bacteria; phylum Actinomycetota; class Actinomycetes; order Streptosporangiales; family Streptosporangiaceae; genus Nonomuraea; species Nonomuraea glycinis. The sequence continues at coordinate 223,051 of NZ_CP109166.1, read as the reverse complement.
AGGGCTCTTCGTCGGCCAATACACGACGGACATCCCCCTGCTGGCGGCGGCCTGCCTGATCGTCGTCGCACCGATCGTCGTGGTGTACCTCGTCTTCCAGCGCAGCTTCGTCAGCGGCATCACCCAGGGCGCCATCAAGGGCTGACCCCTCCCGGCGGACCGGGAGCTCGAACACTCGATTCGCTGATGTTCCGCAGCGCCGTGCCGCCCGCCGCCGGTCGGTTCGGGGTGGCGGCGGGTTCTACTCGGGTTGACGTCACTGGACCTGTCCGAACCGGAGGACAGGACGACCCGCGCCCCACGCAGGCCGTCGCGACACGACTTGGTGCGATGCTCCTCATGCCCGATCGGTGCGGCCCGGCGGGTTGCGCCGTGGCTTGATGATCACGTCCGGCACCGGCGGCGCGGGAAGGCGGCGCCCGTGGTAGCCCTCGACGCTTCCGAAGCGGTCCGAAGCGGCCTCCCAGTCCTGGCGGGCTCGCAGGATCTCCTCGTGGTCGCGGACGACGAAGTTCCACCACATGACGATCTCCTCCTCGAACGGCGGGCCACCGAGCAGGATGGTGCGTGCCGGGCCGTCCGAGCGGTTCGTCACCGTCAGGATGTCGATGCCCGGCGTCACGTAGCCGAGCTCCCCCGCGGGGACCGCGGTACCGTCCAGGCGTACGTCACCGGCATCGACGAGCAGGCCGTGTTCGAATCCGGGGTCGACGGACAGCGTGACCGTGGCGTGCGGCTCGAGGTCGAGCTGCGCACCCAGCAGGGGTGTGAACGTCCGCACCGGCGAGGTCTCGCCTGCCACTGAGCCGAGGAAGACCCGCAGCTCGGCCCCGTCGATCCGCACGGGCTCCGGCACGTGGTGCTGGAAGTCACGCCCGGCTTCCCGGTCCGCGTCGGGCAGGGCCACCCACAACTGGACGCCGTGGAGGACCGTGGTGTCCGCAGTGGAGACCTCGGAGTGGGCGATGCCGTGGCCGCCGGTCATGAGATTGAGCTCTCCTGGACGGATGAGCGAGTGGGTGCCGAGGCTGTCGCGGTGCTCGATGGTGCCGCTGAAGAGCCAGCTCACCGTCTGCAGCCCCGTGTGCGGATGCGGCGGCAGGTCCATGCCGGCCGCCGGCACCTCGACCGGTCCGTAGTGGTCGGCGAAGCACCAGGCGCCGATCAGGGTCCGAGCCCGCTGGGGAATCGTGCGCCGCACCCGCAAGGCCCGGGGTCCGCCCAGGGGCACGTCACGGGCCGCGAGCACCTCGACCCCGGTGGTGCTTGCGACCTGTGTCCTGGACCGCATCACGTCCGAGGCCGCTTCCGGATTGCTCATTTGGACCACTCCACGATCGTGTCGGGTACGGCTGCCTGGGTCAGAAGTCGGAGCTCGGCGGCCTGGACGTTGGCGCCGAAGGCGGGGGTGCCCGGCTCGAGTCGGACACCCTCGGCGAGAGGTCCGATGGGCACGGGGTCGAAGCCCAGGTCGTCGACGAGCGCCGCGACCTCGGTGACGGCTGCCTCGCTGTCACCGGCGACCGCGATCGCCTTGCGGCCCGGCGCCCCGGCGGGCCGGCCCTCGTCCTCCAGGTCGTGGTACCCCATGTGGTTGAAGGCCTTGACGACGCGTGCACCGTCGAGGAAATGCCGCACCTCCTCGCTGGAGGAGACGCCGGGCGCGACGAACCGCTCGCGGGGCCCGTCGACCTCCCACCAGTGGTTCATGGTGTCGATGACGAGCTTGTGGCGCAGCTCGTCGGTCGGGAGCGCGCGATACTTGCTGAGCGGGAGGGCGAGAATCACGACGTCGGCGTCCCGTACGGCTTCGACGGCCCAGACGGCGGTGGCGCCGGGCGTCAGGACGTCGATGGTGAGGGCGATCTTCGCGGGGTCCCCCGACCCCGCGACGAGTACGCGATACCCGGCGGCGAGAGCGAGGCGGGCCAGGACCGTGCCTACCTTGCCGGCCCCGAGGACGCCGATGGTGCGTACGGCCGTGCTCGCCGTCATCGGGCCACCGCCGGCGTGCTGGGCTCCTCGGCGAGCAGCTCGCGCACCATCGGGATCACCTTGGTGCCGTACAGCTCGACGGCGCGCAGACGGTCGCCGGCCGAGACGGAGCCGGCGGCGGAGTAGATCAGGTCGAAGCGCCCGACGTCGAGCGTGCGGATGGCACGGGCCATCCTGCACGCGACGGTCTCGGGCGAACCGACGTAGAGGGAGCCGTGCTCGACGTCGGCCTCGAACTCCGCACGTCGCAGAGAGGGCCAGCCGCGCAGGGCGCCGATGCGGTCGCGTATCTCCTTGTAGCCGGGCCAGAACAGTCGCTTGGCCTCCTCGTCGGTCTGGGCGACGAAGCCGGGCGAGTGCATCCCGACCGGGTGGGCGGTGGTCTCCAGCTGTTCCGTGGCGCGCCGGTACAGCTCGACGTACGGGGCGAACCGGTCGGGTGCGCCGCCGATGATCGCGAGCATGAGCCGGAACCCGTACCGCGCGGTACGGATGACGGACTGGGGCGACCCGCCCACACCGACCCAGGTCGTCAGCCGCCCGGACTCCGTCTTGGGGAACACGTCGGCGTCCTTGAGCGCGGCGCGCGTGGTGCCCTCCCACGTGACCGGTCCCTCGTCCAGCAGCTTGTGGAACAGGTCGATCTTCTCCTCGAAGAGGATCTCGTAGTCAGCCAGGTCATACCCGAACAGCGGGAACGACTCGGTGAACGACCCGCGGCCCAGGATCACCTCGGCGCGCCCGTTCGAGAGCGCGTCGACCGTGGCGAAACGCTGGAAGACGCGCACCGGGTCGTCGGAGGACAGGACTGTCACACCCGAGGCGAGGCGGATGCGCTCGGTCCTGGTGGCGATGCCGGCCAGCACCGTCTCGGGAGTGGAGATCGAGTACTCGGGGCGGTGGTGTTCACCGAGAGCGATGGCATCCACGCCGACCTGGTCGGCGAGCACCGCCTCTTCCACGACAGCGCGGATCGCCTGGCCATGGGAGACGACCTTTCCCTGATCGTCGCGAGGTAGGTCGCCGAAGCTGTCGACACCGAACTGGACGGCGGTGCTGTCGGTCATGGGTTCGCTCCTTGGGTGATCCGGGTCTCACCGTGATGGGGGATTGACGTGTCAATCCTGTAACGTACAGAGTTGACGTGTCAATTCCCGGAGGTGTCATGGCTCAGAAGAAGCGCCGCACGATGCCCACGCGTGAGGAGCTGCGCATCTGGCGCAACTACATCGAGACCGCCGAAACCTTGCGCACCCTCCTGGAGGGACGGCTCCAGAGCGAGTCGGCCTTGTCCTCCGCTGACTACCGAGTGCTGCTCGCACTGAGCGAGGCGGATCGGAGAACGTTGCGTTCCTCCGAGCTGGCCCAACTGATCGGCTGGCAACGCAGCCGCCTGTCACACCACCTGGGGCGGATGGAGAAGCGCGGGCTCGTACGCCGAGCCCCGTGCCCCGACGACGTCCACGGCATCGACGTGCGGCTGACCGACTTCGGAGCGGAGTCGTTCCGGCGCGGCTCGGTGCCGCACCTGCGTGACGTGCGCGAGCTCTTCGTTGACGCGCTCTCCCCGGAACAACTGGCACAGGTCGACGAGTTCACTGAGGCGCTACGCCGACATCTCGACCCCGAGCCGTAGCGCGTACATCACGAGAAGGGAACTCCACGACCACCACGGTGTGAACCCATATACGGCACTTCCCCCAACGAGAGGATCACAGCAATGAACGATCAGAACCAGCAAGAAGTGACCATCCGCGACAACCCCGACGAGGGCCGCTTCGACGTCCTCGTCGAGGACACCCACGCCGGGTTCTCCATGTACAAGGACTTCGGAGAGATGCAGCGCATCTTCTACCACACGGTGATCTTCGATGAATTCGAAGGCCGCGGTCTCGCCGGCACGCTCACTCGCACCGCACTGAGCACCAGCGCCCAAGCCGGATATCGCATCGTGGCGGTCTGCCCCTACGTCAAGAAGTGGCTCTCCACGCACCACGACTTCGACGACTTCACCGACCCCGTGGGCCGGGAGCACCTCCGCGCTCTGCGCTGAACCGTGCATGGGCTCCAGCGTCGCTTGTGTGGGCGGTGGGTATGGCGTCCTGGCTCGACGCGCGCATGGGGGTGACTGCCGGCCCGTCGCGGCGGGTGCGATACCAGACCGCCGCGGTGATGACCGCCAGCAGAACGACGGGGGTCAGGTGGACGACGGAGCCGACACCGGACGAGCGGTCCGCCGAGGCGCCGAGGTCAGCGTGCAGCGCCAGCGCCAGCAGGAGCCCGAAGACGTTGTTGGCGGCGTGCAGGACGACTGCGGTCTCGATGCCGCCGGTGCGCCACGTGATGAGCGCGAACGCTACGCCGACAGCCAGGTACTGGAGGTTCAGCCAGACATCGGTGGACAGGTGGATCGTGGCGAACAGGACGGCGGAGACGACGACGCCCAGGGTGAGAGCGGATCGCGGTCCGCGGCCCCAGCTCCCGGCGACCCGGAAGATCAGCCCCCGGTAGCCGTACTCCTCGCCCGCGCTCTGCAGTGGAACGATGACGATCGTGACCGCGAACATGAACAGCAGGTCGGCGACCGCCCAGCTCCCTGCCGGGGATGGTTCCAGGGCGGCGAGAACCGCCATGTAGATCGCCCAGATCGGGGCAAGGAAGAGGATCGCGCGGCCGAGGACCGCGGGTCGGAACGCCCCGACGACGGAGTGGAGCGAACCGCCCTTGACGCCGTACAACCAGCGCTGGAGGAGCATGCTCCAGGGGATCAGCAGCGCGGTGGAGCCATAGGTGGTGGCCATCGTGACCGGTGTGAACTCCGTACCGCCCGTCACGACGCTGTCCCGCCCGAGCAGGAGGTCGATCTGCCCCCCGAGCTGGGCGAAGGCGGCGCCGAAGCCCACCAGGCCGGCGTTCAGCAGCACTATCGCGAGGATGCCGCGGCCGATGCGGCGCTTCTGCCCCGCGAGCACCAGGTGATACGGCGCGCCTTCAGGGACCGATAAGGGCTGACCCCCCGAGCCGCCGGCGGACGAGGTCTCGGACAGGTGGGGCATGGGGTTTCTCCTCGAGAAGGCGTGCGTCGACAGGGTGTGCGCGGGGCGGGAACATCTGCTGGATCGAGCGATACGGCGCCGAACAGAGCGGGGTTCTCAGCCGACGGCGTTCATGACGCCACTCGCGATCAGCGCGGTGAGCGTGGTCCAGGCGATGATCGCGAGTGCCTGCCAGATCAGGATGCGGGTCTTGCCGACGCCGGAGGCGGCGAGCATGGTGGCCGTGAAGTGCGTGGGCAGCAGCAGGGGTCCGAGCAGGCTGACGCCCGGTACGCCGTAGCGCTCGTAGGCGTGCTGGAACTTCGCGCGGCGCGCGGCCCGGCGAGAGCCGCCGGAGCGTTCGGCCGGCGCCGCGGCCAGGGCGGAGTCGCTGCCGACCGGCATGCCGTCGCGTGCCAGGACCTTTTCGCGGCGGCGGGTCACGACGGCGTCGCGCACACCGGAGCTGAGCAGCACGAGCACGGCCACGATGAGGAAGTTGCCGGCCATCGCGGCGATCGCGGCGACGACCGGCGGGATGCCGCCGATGATGCCGATCACGACGCTGCCCTCGCCCTCGATGAAGGGGATGGCGCCCGCGGCCGCGACGATGAGCGGCTGGACGACGTCCGGCACCAGCCCGACGAGGTCCTGGAAGGCGTCGATGAGGCTCATGTCGTGCTCCTGTCGGTGTGGGCGCCGGGGTGTCCCCCCGTCCTGACTCCAGTCCACCGCTCGGGAACGCAGCTCAGAAGTGCCTCGCTGTCACCGCCTTCCGGGACCTTCGCACGCCGCATCCATGACATATGTCATGCCGGTAGCCTGGGCGAATGAGCAGCCCGCCCGGGGCCGCTGCCGCTGTATCGGCGGCAGCGGAAGCCCGCACCGCGCTACGGCTCACCCGGAGCATCAGCGCGACCTGGTGGTATGTCGCACTGGCGGTCGTGCTCTTCGAGCCGATCGTCGTCCTGCTCCTGGTGACCGCCCTCGTCGAGGGCGGGTACGGCAACCTCACGGTCGCTGCCGTCGGCGTCGGCGGGCTGCTGTGGTGGCTCGCGACGCTGCGCCCGATGCTCGACTACCGGCATCGGACGGTTGACATGCCGCTGGTGAACTGGCGGCGCCACCTCGCGCCGCTCCTGATCGCGGCGGCCTACGGTCTCACGGCCGGGCTCGTCACCGGCGTCTGGGTGGTGGGCGTCCTGCCCGTGATCCAGGTGCTCACGCTGCTGAACTGGCCGCAGGGGGTACGCCTTCGCGTGGTGCTGGCGGCGACCGCCCTGCTCGTCGCGCTGGCAGTGATCGACGTCCGCCTCACCCTCGGACTGAGCGCCGACCCGACCTGGTTCCAGCTGATCACCCTGTCCGTGACCCTTCCGCCCATGACGGTCTCCTCGCTGTGGTGGTGGGACGTGCTCGTCACCCTCGACCGGGCCCGGGCCTCGGAGGCGAAGCTCGCCGCGACCCAGGAGCGGCTACGGCTGGCGACCGACGTCCACGACCTGCAGGGGCACCACCTCCAGGTCATCGCCCTCCAGCTCGAGCTCGCCGAACGACTCATGCCCCGCGACCCCGAAGCGGGGATGGACCAGCTACGCGCCGCGCGCGCCAGCGTCGACGACGCACGGCAGGGCACCCGCGACCTGGCCACCCGGTTCCGCGTCGTCCCGCTGAGCGATGAGCTCGCCAACGCCGTCGACCTGCTGCGCGCCGCGGGCACGAAAGCCGAAGCCGTCGTCGATCCGGACGCGTCGCTGGCGCCGGCGTCCGCCCTCGGGCCCGTCATCCGGGAGACCACGACGAACGTGCTGCGCCACGGCGGCGGCCGGTGGGTCCGCCTGTCCCTCACCCGCGCGGACCGGTCGTGGCGCTACGAGATCTCCAACGACGTCGCCGGCAGCGCACCGGAGAGCACGGGCGGCGGTTCCGGCCTGGAAGGACTCGCGCGACGCGCGGCTGAGACGGGCGGAGACCTCGAAGCACGGCGCGAGGACGAGACCTTCACCGTGGTCGTCACGGTCCCCGCCGAAGAAGTCCCCGCCGAAGGAGAGGTTGCCGGATGATCCGCGTGCTGCTCGCCGACGACGAGGGCATGATCCGCTCCGCACTGGCCGCGCTGTTGCGCCTCGAACCGGACATCGACGTCGTCGCCGAGTGCGCCGACGGCGCCGAAGCGGTCACCACCGCCGAACGCCTCAAGCCCGACGTCTGCCTGCTCGACCTCGAGATGCCGCACCTGGACGGCGTCCAGGTCACCGAGAAGCTCAACCGCACCCTGGCCACCCGGTGCGTGATCGTCACCCGCCACGCCCGGCCCGGCGTCCTGCGCCGAGCACTGGCCTCCGGAGCCGCCGGGTTCCTGCCCAAGTCCCGCTCCGCCGACGAGGTCGCGGCCGTCATCCGCCGCGTCGCCGCCGGCGGTCGGTACGTCGACCCCGAGATCGCCGCCGACGCGCTGAGCGACGAACGCTCACCACTGACCGACCGCGAGCTCGACGTCCTGCGCGCCGCCCGGCACGGCCAGACCACCGGACAGATCGCCCGCACCCTCTCCCTCGCCCCCGGCACCGTCCGCAACCACATCTCCACTGTGCTGGGCAAGCTCGCCGTCGACACCCGCCAGCAGGCCGTACTTCTCGCGGAAGAGCGCGGCTGGATCTGATCGGCCCCGCGGCTCACCCCACGAGCGCGCCGAGTCCGGCGAGCTCGGCGCTGAGTCGGTGAGCGGCGCACCAGACCGTCCCTAGTCCGCGCTGAGGCTCAGCGGGGTGGTGAGCATCAGGGCCCATTCACCGCGGAACAGCGAGCCGCCGTCGTCGATCCAAGCGATCGTCGGTTTGCCCTGACCGTTCATGGTCATGGCCAAGCCCTCGCCGGCGCCCCGCATCCTGGCCACCGCGGTGCTCACGCACCGACGTCCGATACAGGTGGCGAGCATGAGCCGGGTCCCGTCCTGGTTCTGGTACGCGACCAGCGGCCGTGCCGCCCGGTCCAGGACCAGCGCCGGGGTCGAGCGGTACGGGCCTCCGGCGTCCAATGTGATCACGTCGGCCTGGGCGCAGTCGGGCGTGCGGCAGTCGAGTAGCTTGGTCGCGCGGTCGTTCATGTCGCGATAGGCGATCATCGGGCGGCCGTCCCCCCGTACCGCCAGGGCCAGGCCGGTCTCGCGGCCCAGCCGGTCGTTGACGCCGGGCGGGTAGGCAGGCACGGGTCGGGTCACGCGGGGCCGCAGGCAGGCCGCGTCAGCGCAGGAGATGACGTCGATCTGGCCGCTGGTGGTGTTGAACCGGGCAACGACGGGACGGTCGCCGGGCGCCATCGCAACGGCCAGGTTGTGCACATCGGGCAGGTACGCGCTCGCATCCAGGCGGGCAACGTGCCTCGTCTCCGGACGCGAACAGCTCACCTCCGCGCAGAAGATGACGGAGACGATGTCCTTGGTCGGACTGTCGTCACCGTTCACCCGCTCCTTGTCGGCGAAGGCGACGACCAGGCCGCCGCCCTTCCGTACGGCCAGCGCCACCCCGGTGTATCCCGACGGGTAGTACGCCCTCGCGATGTTCCGGCTGCCGGGGGCGGGCACACACTTGTCCGCCTCACACGTCAGCAGTCTGAGTGCCTGATGTGACCAGGTGGTCAGCAGGAGTCGTCCGTCGGGCAGGAGTGCGCTGACCGCGCCGGGAGCCGCGTCGGTGTTGACGTTGGGTGGCTCCGCCCACGTGAAAGTCGTTTTCCGGCAGGAGATGTCGGGACAGGCCAGCAGGCTGGCATAGTCCTCGAAGCCGTCGATGACCATGGTCAGGCCCGTGCCGCGGCCGGGGTGCACGTCCCGTAGGTCGAAGGGGCGCAACTCAGGGTCGTTGTCAGAGGAGTCGGAGCGCTCCGTCGGCTGCCACGACTCGGTCACGTTGGTTTCGGCGACCTCCAGCCAGCCGAACGGATTGACCAGTACGACTCCGCTGAACAGCAGTCCGGGCAGCAGCGCCGCCGGCAGCAGGCTGGGCCTGACCGGGCGCGGCGGCGGGCCGTCGGGCAGGCCGTGCGCCAAATCCGAGTCGTCGACCTCGGTGCGCCAGGCCATGCGGTGGAGGAACTGGCGTGCGACCACGGCGGCCTGGAAGGGCGTTATGGCCAGCGCCAGCACGGTTGCGACAAGGCCCCATCCGAGGGTCGCGAGCGGGCCGGGGAGCAGGCCAAGTCCTGACTCGAGAGCCCATGCCGCAGCCCCGGGGACAAGCACGACCCCAAAGGCGAGCGTCAACGCGGCCGGCAGGAAACTCAGCCGGGTCAGGCGATAGGCGCGGCGGATCGAACCCAGCCCCGAGCAGCCGTGCAGCAGGATGCCGGGCACGGCCAGCAGGCCCGGCATCGCCGCGTACGCGGCCACCACCAGCACCGCATTGGCCGGCCACCGCTGATCAGTCGCCATCAGCACGCCGGCCCCCGCGGCCGCGGCCGCCCCGAACGCCAGCGCGCCCACCAGGAGCAGGACGAGCAGGGACGGGAGTCGTCGCACCGTCGCCCGCAGCGCCTCGACGGGCGCCACGTGCCGGTCGACCAGGTGACCCGCAGCGATGATCACGGTCGCGGGGAACACCACGATCTCCCCGGCGAGCGCGACCGCCGCCAGCACGACCGTCCAGATCAGAATCGGGGCATCGGACGTGCCGATCAGCTGGAACCGCTGATTCACCACCGCCGCCGAGCCGCCGGCCGCCACCGTCAGCGCCAGCACGGACAACGCGGCGAGCGGCACATGCACCAGCACACCGGGCAGCGCGAGCCGCACCAGATGCCGCCCGGCGTCCAGATAACTCCGGAACGGCACGCCGTACCGGCGCAGCCGTTCGACGTGTTCCATCGAGGTCACCGGCTCCAGTGAGGTCACGTGCCAAACGGTGACAGGGCGTTTCGTCGGTTCGCTTCCTACTCGGCGGAAATGGTCTAGCCCGGCATCGGCTGAGGGATCGTCATCTACGTGCCCGGTCTGCGCGGCGGACGGGCGTGCGCTGTCGTGGCTCAGGGCAGATTGAGCGGCGTGGTCACGACCAGGTCCCAGTCGTCCCAGCCTGCGACGTCCATCCAGGCGATCATCGGGCTGCCGTTGCCGTCCAGCGCCATGGCCAGGCCATCACTACCGCCGCGCCGGATCGTCGTGACCGGAGTGTGCGTGCAGCGTGTTTCGGCGCAGGCGGCGATGACGATCCGTTTGCGGTCGAGGTCCTGGTAGGCCACCAGCGCCCGCCCGTCCTGGTCCAGCACCATCGCCGGCCCCGCGTTGCGACCGGGCTCAGACACCGTGGCCGTGTCGGCCTGCGAGCATTCGCGGGTGCGGCAGTCGAGCAGCTTGATCGCGCCGTCGATCACGTCCCGGTAGGAGATCAGCGGCCGGCCGTCGGGTCGGACCACCATGGCGGCGCCGGCTCGGCCGTAGCGGCCTTCGAAGTAGTAGGGCCGATCCTCCCGGACGGGCCGCCCGATGCGTGCCTGGGCACAGGCGGGATCGTCGCAGGAGATCACGAAGATCGAGCCGGTGTCGCGGTCGAACCGCAGCACAACGGGCCGGTCGTCGGAACCCGCGCCCGCGATGAGGCCGCTCCTGTTGTGCGCGTATCTGTTGGCGGGAAGCTTGGCGATCTCCTTGGTGCGTGGACGGGGGCAGGCCGGATCGTCGCAGGTGGTGATCGAAAGCCCTTCCTTGTCGATGTCACGCTTGCTCAAGGGGAGCTCGTGGAGCTGGGCGACCAGCAGACCGCCGCCGGGCCGTGCCGCCAGGGCGACCGTCCCGTCCTGGCTGGACCGCGTCACCTCCGTGATCGGCTTGCCGCCCGGGGCCGGTACGCAGCCCGTCGCGTCGCACATCAGCAGCCCGAGCCGGGCACGCCATTTCTCGTGCTCCCGTATCAGCCCGCCGTTGTCCACGCCCTCCCGCGCCCACGTCGACACGACCAGACGGCCGTCCGCCAGCCGGGCGCTCGCCGCTGTGTACCCGCCGGCAACGCCGACCGGCTCGGCCCAGGTGAACCGGATTCGAGTGCAGCTGCTGTCCGCACAGGTCAGCAGCTTCGCCTCGGCGGAGCCGTCCATGAGCATGACCATGCGCCTGTCCTGCCCCGCATACAGGGCTTGCAGATCCGACGATTTGAGCTCCGGCTCCGGACGCCCATCCTCCTCAGGCACCTCGGAATCCGGATCGCGTGACCAGTTCGCCGTGACGGCCGTCTCGGAGACCTCCAGCCAGCCCAGCGGGTTGATCAGCACCGCGCCGCCGTACAGCAGGCCGGGCAGGAGCAGCACGGCGAGCACCGGCACGCGCTTGGCCGGGTCTGGCGTGCCCGACGGCAGACCCTCGACGATCTCCTTGAATTCGGCGATCGTCCCCTTGATGACCACGCGGTGCAGGAACAGGCGGGCGATCACGGCCGCCTGGAACGGCACGGCGACCAGCGCCAGCACGCAGCCGGCCACGACCGGCACGATGGGCAACCCAGACACCGCCCAGTTCACCGCCCGCGCGGCCAGCGCGGGGAAGAGCACGACGCCGAAGGCCAGCGTGAGCGGCGTCGCCCAGGAGGCGCCGGCCGTCAGCCGGTACGCGCGAGCGAAGGCGCCCCTCGCGGACCTGCCCTCCAGGACCACAGGCGCCATGGCCAGCAGGCACGGCATCGCAGACAGGGCCAGGACCGCCATCACGGCGTAAGCCGTGACCTGCGCCCCGGTCCACACGAGAATGCCGAGCCCGGCCACCAGAGCCACCGTGAACGCCACCACGCCGACCAGGACGAGCACTGCTATCGCGGGCCAGCGCCGGGTCGCGGCCCGCATCGCGCCGGAGATGGAGACGTCCTTGCCGGCCAGCCGCCCGGTGGCGAGCAGCACCGTCGCGGGCAGCGCCACGGCCTGTCCGGCCACCGAGACGACCAGCACCGCCGCCGACCACATCAGTAGGGACGCATCAGGCGCGCCGATCAGCTCGAAGTCGCCGTTGACCACCGCCGCCGACCCGTCCACGAGCAAAACCAGGGCCGATGCCGCGAGCAGGCCGATCGGCAGGAAGACCAGCAGGGCGGGCGCCAGCAGCCCGATCAAGTTCCGCGCCGCGAACGCGTAGGCCAGCCAGACCACGCCGTCCCGCCGCACCCTGGCCCGGGCGTGCGTGTGACGATCGTCGACAACGCCTCTTTCGCGGCTCTCACCGGTCAACCGGTTCATCGTCTGTCCTGTTGCCGAAGGTGAAGCCGGTCTTGGGCGGGCTCCGTGAGGATTCGCGTCGTTCTCGAAGCGTACGAGCAGGATCAGCATCTGCACCCAGAGACAGGCCCGCGCCAGCCGGGCCCTCGGCTTGGTGAACGGTTGATCAGACCCGGACATGGCGGCCTCCAGCGGGACCAGGGGTAGCCATGAGCCTAAATTCCGCACCGATCGTGAACGGGGCCGAAGACCCCCTTGGCATCGGATCGAACCCGGTCCTCGACGCGTGTCGTAGGTCACCGCCAACGCCACCGGCCTCCCTGTCGACTTGACCTTCGTCACCGAGGGCGAGTTGGCCATCACCTTGATGCGCGAGGCCCTCACCGACGGCGTCGGCTTCGACCCCGCAGGCCAGCCCGCTACTCGGCCCCGCCTGATCGCCGCAGCCGGGTTGCGCTGGCCGGCTGGACGCGAGCACGGCGCCCAGCAGGCCGCCCAGGCTGGCGAGGCTGATCAGGCCGCCCACAGTTCCCGGCGCGATACCTTCGGCGCGCACCAGGAAGACGATGCGCAGCGAGAACACGCCGAGCATCCTGAGGTTGATCATCGCCGCCACGATGAGCATGGGCAGCATGAACTCGCCGTACTTGAAGTACCCGAGGCCCTCGCTGAGCTGCCGGAACATGCCGGGCCGCTCGCCCGCCGCCGCCCTCGGCTCGGGCGTGGTCCGCAATCTGAGCAGGCAGGCGGCTGAGACGATGAAGGTGACCGCGTCGATGAGGAGGCCGCCGACCGCTCCGGCCACCTCGGTGAGCAGACCGCCGAGGCCAGGGCCGGCGATCTCGGCGGCCGAGGCGCCGGCCTGGAGCTTGGCGTTGCCCTCCATTCGGTCATCCGGGGCCAGTAGGTGCGGCATGTAGGCGTTGAATGCCAGGGTGAAGAACATGCTGGATGTGCCGGCGATCAGCACCGCGGCCAGCAGCATGGGCACGGTCAGCACACCGGTCCAGGCGGCGACCGGGATAGCGGTCAGGACCCGCGGCGGACACCAGGTTGGCGGACACGAGGATGCGGCGGCGCGGCCAGCGGTCAACCCAGGTACCGGCCGGGAGGCCGATCAGGAACCAGGGCAGCCAGCCGGCTGCGGTCAGCAGGGCCACCGTGCCAGTGCTGGCATGCAGGACGGTTATCGCCAAGAACGGGACGGCCACCGTGGTGATCGCCGAGCCTAACCCACTGACCGACTCCCCAGCCCACAGCAGGCCGAAGTTCCGGGTGCGGAGCAGGCCGCCCGGCCGCCTTTTCTTAGCCACGGTGATGTGCGGCGGAACTCTTATCCCGCGCTTACCCACAGAACTCACGGTATCGCCACAGCCGGGAGCGGCAGCGGCATTCAACGGAGCGGTGCGACCGGGCGAGGTGGTGGCGCCGCGCTCTCTCGTCAGGTGTGGTTTCAGAATGAGCAGGCGTACCCGCGGCCGGTACAGCAGCCGCCATTCGCTAGTCCTGTGACCGGAAATGATCACCGATTGGGTGACAGGTGTCAGGCTGCGGAAGCCAGCGCACTCTCAGGGCGCCTCATGTCTGTAACGGCGGCTATCGGCTGGCTCTGATGGAGAACATCAGCGGGATGCGCGGCTGTCCTTCCGGCACCTGGTAGCGCCCGTTGCGGGGCTCCAGGGTTGCGAAGCGTTTGAAGAGCGTGTGGTCGTGCTCGTGCAGGAAGTCGATGCGCAGTCCGGCTGCGGCCAGTGCGGAGATCACGTCGCCCAGGGTGTGCTGGAACTGGACGGAGATGGTGTTCGTCAGTCTCTCCGAGCCGGTGTAGGTGTAGGGCTCGTCGTAGACGTGTGGTTCGCCGTCGAAGTAGTCGGCGGTGACGGTCGATCCGGTGGCCTCGTCCAGCATGTCGGTGACAGGGTGGAACTCTGACAGGTACAGGAACCCGCCCGGCTTCAGCAGGGTGGCCACCACCTCGGCCCAGCGCCACAGGTCGGGCAGCCAGACGAGTGCGCCGATGCCGGTGTAGACGATGTCGTAGGTGTCTTTCAGGGCGGCGGGCGCGTCGCAGACGTCCGCGGCGACGAAGCGCGCCTGCAGGCCGCATTCCCGCGCCAGCGCGGTGGCGGTCTCGATGGCCTTCTCCGACAGATCGAGGCCGCTGACCCGTGCGCCCCGCCTGGCCCAGGCGAGGGTGTCGAGCCCGAAGTGGCACTGCAGGTGAACCAGCGACTTGCCGCTGACGTCGCCGACCTCGTCGATCTCGAAGTCCCGCAGCGGGTCCGCGCCCGCTTTGAAGCCGGCAACGTCGTAGAAGTCGCTGGCCACATGGATGTCCACGCGGCCGTCCCAGTTGGCGCGATTGACGGTCAGGTAGTCGATCTCGCTCATGTCCGTCGAGCTTAGAGGCGCGCCCGATCATGACCAACGGGATATTCAGCGCGATGGCCGAACCCCGCGCCACCGCCGGTGCGGGCCCCCTCGTTGGGGGAGCAGGCATTGCGGTTCCTTCGCGTGACGGGCTGTCCCAACTCGTGCCTTGTGGCAGGTAATTGGAAGAGGTGACAGGGATCAGGCGGCCTGGGTGATCGGGCCACATCACCGTGACGCCACACCCGATCAGTTCCACCCGTTCCTTCCACTTCACCGGCCCCGACCATCAGGCCGCCCGTGAACAGGCCCGGCGGCATTGTCGATGGGCTGCCGCGCGCGTCACTCGCCCCGAACACGTCGGCCCGGTACTGATCGACTTGGCCGGGACAGCCGCACTGGTCGTCATCGAGCAGGCATGTACCGCCGGCCAGACTGCCACTGCGGGGTCGTTCGACGTCGAGCCAGCGGGGGCGCTGATGGAGCCGGGCGGCTATCTCGCGTGATCACCGGCTTGTGCCATGCCGAGAACGGAGTCGTCGACCCGGCGCCGGGGATCATCGCGCGGACACGGCAGGTGGGTCTGGTCTATCTGCAGTCAGCGAGGCGGCCCAGCCAACGATCGCCCGGGAGTAGACGTCGACGACGAAGGCGACGTAGACCGCCCCGCACCAGGCCGTCACGTGGGTGAAGTCGGCCACCCAGGCGGCGTTCGGCCGCATGGCGGTGAAGTCGCGCTGCAGCCGGTCGGCCGCGCGTTCGTGCCCGGGGTCGGGGGTGGTGGTGGTGCGGATCTTCTTACCCCGGCGCGCGCCCTGCAGGCCGAGCGCGCGCATGCGCCGTTCCGGGCCACCCGATGCCCTTCGCGCAGCAGTTGCTGCCAGACCTTGCGGGCGCCGTAGACGCCGTAGTTGGTCGCGTGGATGCGCTGGATGTGGGTGTCCAGTTCGGCGTCGCGGACCGCCTGCGCCGAGGGTGGCCGCCTCTTGGCGGCGTAGTAGGTGCTGGTGGACATCGGGCAGCCGTGTTCGGTCAGTACACGGCAGATCGGCTCGACACCGAACACGTCGGCGTGTTGGTCGATGAAGGTCACCAGCGCGTGTGTGGCCGGTCGAGCTCGGTCGCGAAGAAAGCCGACTTCAGGATCTCGTTGGCGGGCCGCAGTTCGGCGTTCTCCCGGCGCAGCCGCTTCAGCTTGGCCGACTCGATCCTCTCAAGAGATCAAGTCTCCACCGAACCCGGGGCGATTCACCCGTCCCGCCACCCCTCGCGACGCGAACCCGAGCCTGACCGCCAAGGCGCACTACTACGAGCCGTGGCTACGCACCCGCGAGGCCTTCACCCTGTCACCGGGACGCGACGCCGCCCGCCAGCTGAGCCGGCGGGTCCGCCGCATGCTCGGCTACAGCATCCACCCATCGGACACAGGCCTGGCGGACGGCATGCACCCCAGCGCCTGTTCTCCTGACCGCCGGCGAGGCACACCACGGCAGGGCCACCGCATGATCTTCAGATCCGTCACACCCGAATGATCACAGCAGTGGCCGTTGCACCCGCCGACCGTTGATCGACGATATCCGAAGCACGTTCGTCGGATCACTGCCAGTGATAGACCTCTTTTCCACTCGAGTCTGATGAGCACTCGGCTTTCCAGATGAGCGTGGTGCCCACCAGCGCACACCAATGCGACTCGAAAACGTGCCGCTGCAGCGTATGGTTGTACCCGTTGTGCAGGGTGATCTGATCGGCACTTTCCCCGAAGGCGACATTTACATGGAGCCAGACCCGGTGGCGGTCGGTGATCTGCACCGTGAGATCGTGCTTGGTGGCAACGAGTGCATCTCCGGTGCAGCTCTCTCGATAATCCCGATTCGCCTCGTCATAGCTCTCCGCCTTCAGGCAGATTTTGACGGTGGCACCCATTTGTTGACTCACTTGGATGTGGTAGTCGCGGTAGTTATTCGCCGATGCGGGAGGCGTGGCCATCCCCATGGCCACTAATGTCATTGCTCCCGCCAGAGCGACTCTGATCGCCTTTCTCACCCCGATGTCCTCTCTACGCGTGTCTTCGCCGCCTCATATCGCTTCCAGGTGAAACGATGTGGTCCACAGAGAGTCGGAAGGCGCCCCCGAGCAGAACGGTGCCCACGGGATTCCCTTTCCCCCGTCCCCATATTCGCGACAAAGGGAAAGCTATCACTGCTCAACTTCCCTTGACCAGAAGTCATTCTGGTAATTAGAAATACCCATCGGGAACAACGACTTGTGGCCGTCGGACTACACCGTGTCAAGGGCTGACAGGGGCCTTGACACTTCCAGATGTCACCATGCTGATGTCCGCCTCGATATTTCCCGAGGATGGTTCATATTTGGAGAAGTCGGCGGTGATTTCTCGCGCGGAGTCCGCGCCCACCGCTGAAATCGTGCACGCAGCACGGCGTTCCTTAGCTGTACGGTTCCCAGCGGACGTTCGTGTCATCGGTCTTGAAGCTGCGACCCCGGGCCGCCACTGTGACCGGACCGAAGGGTTGCTGCGCAGAATCGGCAGCACGCTGGTCACGAGTTTGAGCTCCCGAAGCCGTCGCAGCACCGGGAACCCCTCCCACGCGATCACGTCGAAGCCGTACCGCTCCGCGAGCGCGAGATGCTCGTTCACCGGGTAGTTCATCCGCAGGCTGCCCACCGCCACCGGCGTCAGGTCCCATTCGCGCGGCCCGATCGTGGTGCTGTCGAAGTCGCACAGCGCGGGCCCGTCCGGGCCGGCGATGACGTTGCCGAGGAAGGCGTCGCCGTGAATGACCCCGGCGGGAGGACGTAGCGGAGCCTGCCGGCTGCTGATCATCGCATACCCGGGCCCCCGTGGGGAACAAGGAGATCGTCTACCGGAGGGAGCTGCGGTAGAACCCGGGATTCGCCACCTCCGCCTCTGCGGCGCGGGCGAGTCGTTCGACCCAGTCCTGGTGATACCGGTAGAGCGCACCGGGCTGCTTGCGCCCGAGCTCCTCAAGGAAGAAGGGGCCCTGCTGCGTTTCCTCGGTCAGCACGTGACAGCCATCATGCGTGGGCGTGATCACCCAGCCGTGGTATGCGCTCGAACCGGTGTCGTCGCCGTCGACCACCGTCTTCCACGCGAGCCTGCTGAAGGGCTCGCACTCCGTCACGTTAAGACTCATCGGGAATCCAACCGTCACCCGGCTGTACCTGGTTCCGGGCGCCAGTTCAGGCTCACCGCTCAGGATCTTGACCTGGTCTTCGGGGGGAAAGTAGCTCGACCAGTTCTCGGCGTCGACAAGCAGCTTCCACACCACTTCAGGGGGCGCCTTCACGTCGATGTCGTTGAGCGCGTAGATGGCCGACGTTTTCGGGTCGTACTGCTTGGGCCACTTCACTTTGTCGTACATAAGCCACTTCTCCTTGTTTATGTGTGTGCCGGGGTCAAGCCCAGCGCCCGCCGCCGTCGACATGGAGGGTTTCGCCGGTGATGAAGGGGCTGGTCAGCAGCGCGCGGGCGGCGCTTGAGACGTCGGAGGGCTGTCCGACGCGGCGGGCCGGTGTCGTGGCCGCGACGTGCTGGAACAGTCGTTGTTTGTCGGGTACCGCGGTGTCCCAAGCGCCGGTGGTAATCACGCCGGGGGAGATGGCGTTGACGCGGGTGGGCGCCAGCTCGACGGCGAGGGCGGAGACGAGCGTGGTGACGCTGCCGTTGGTGGCCGCCGTCGCGACGCCTCCCGGTGCCGGTCGCCAGGCCCCCAGACCGGAGAAGAACAGCAGCGAACCTCCCTTGGTGATCAGCGGGGCGAAGTGTTTGGCCAGCATGATCGGACCGACGGCCTTGGCGTCGAAGGCAGCGAGCAGCGCGCGGCGATCAAGGGAGGCGACCGGTCCGGAGGCCCGCTCCGTAGCGACGCTGACGAGATGGTCGAGCCCGTCGGCGGTCCCGGCCTGATCAGCGGCCGCCCGGATCGACTCCTCGTCCGAGAGGTCGAGGGCGATGGCCCGGACGGTGTCACCCACGGCCTTCGCCGCGGCGGCCGTTCTCCCGGCGTCCCGGCCCGCGAGCGTGACTCGCGCACCCTCCTGGAGGAGATCGGCGGCCAGCGCGGCCGCGATGTCCGAGCCGCCTCCCACGATCAGAACGTCCTTGTCCTTCAGCGAATATGTCATGCGGGAAAGCCGCTGCGCTCGGTCGCGACCTTGGCGAGCGCTGCGAGAAGTTCCTCGTGCGTGCGCCAGAAAACGTCGGGAGCCTTCTTCGCCAATTCGATCCAGAACGGCCCCTGCATCGTCTCTTCGGTCCAGAGATGACACCCCTTCGGCGTGGGTGTGATGATCCAAGCGTGATAAGCCTTGGATGCTTCCGCAGCCTTGGGATGGCCGCCCCAGGCAATGCGCGTCACAGGCTCGAACTCCTGCACGGACGCGAAGACGTCCTGGCCGGCCAGATTGGTCTCGAACCGTGTGCCGAGGTGCAGCGCGTCGTGGCCATCGAGCAGCCGTACATGCTCGACGCCAGGATAGAAGCTGGGCCAGGCCTGGGGGTCCACCAGCAGGGACCAGACCGTTTCGGGAGAGGCCGCGACCTCAAGCTCGTTGGTGAAGTGGATCGGGGAGCGGCTGGGGACCATGGCCTCCGGCCAATTTACTGCTTCGAACACATCAACCTCCAGATGGGAATGGAACGCGAGAGCGCTCATCAGAGCTCGCCGGGCACCGCGAATCGGTAGAACACGCCTCCTGTCGGGGCCACACCCATGAGGAGCCAGACCGCGTTCTCGAAGTCACGGGCGCGGGAGAGGTCTCCGACGCGTACCGGGTCGTAGCCGGCGTCGCGGATGAGGCGCTCGGTGATCTCGCGGGCGGCCTCGTCCGCGACGTACCGATTACTCGGCCGTACTCGCTGCTCGCGCACCGCTCCGAACAAGGCTCCGAAGTTCATGGTGAAACTCTTGGCCACCGGGCCGCGGGTGAAGGACTTCACCTCCTCTTGAACGGATGTGAAGCCTTCACACACCGCTGAGTGCCACCGAATCCCTGACAGCGTGGAGACCGGCGGCATGCGAAACAATGGGGTTGTATCCGAGCTCGCCTGCGGCCTTGCCCGTCCGCAGGATGCACGGCTGCCCGAGGAACCATCGAACGGGAACCGGGACCTCGCGCTCCGCGGTCTCCGCGTCGAGGTCGGGGATCGGCGTATCGACGCCATAGATCGCGAACAAGGTCTCCATGAACTCGCGCAGGGGGACGCGGCGCCGGTCGGTGATGAAGTAGGCCTGGCCTGGCCGGCCGCGCTGCCATCCGAGCATGAGGCCCTCGACGGCGTTGTCGACGAACGTGACGTCGGTCGTGTGCCGGCCTCCGTCGATCCAGGCGAACTGTCCCGCCTTCGCCGCCGCGACCAGGCCTTCGATGAGGATGCTGCCGGGACCCCAGACGAACCTCGGACGGATCGACACCGTGGCGAAGTCCGGGGCGTTCGCATCGAGCACGATCTTCTCGGCAACGGCCTTCACCGCACAGTAGGCGGCTTCCGAGTCCGGCCGCAGCGGCGCGGTCTCGTCGATGTCCATCAGCGGGTCGCCGGCGAGGAGCGCAGCTTCGCTCCCGCAGTGGACGAACCGAGGAACCCGCGCGTAGCGGGCCGCATCGACGGCTGCCCGAGTGCCGCGAACCGTCACAAGCTCATGACGCTGACGGTCTGCGGTGATGTCCGTCTCGGCAGCGAGGTGAAACACCACGTCACTCCCCGTTACCTTGTCGCGCCACGTGGCCGGGTCGGTCAACTCGCCCCGGACGGGCACCGCGCCCAGCGCCGCTACCTTTGCGGCCGACGCCTCGCTTCTGACCAGAACACGGACCGAATGCCCCTCGTCGAGGAGTCGCTGTAGCAGCACCTGGCCGATGAACCCCGAACCGCCCGTGACGAACGCCTGCGCCATGAAACTCTCCTTCGCCGAGTACGGGCCCCCTCTGTTTGGGTGAGAAGGCGTCGTGGGGTAGAGCAATCGATGGCCTTGAAGGCATTCCCTCAGAAATATTCATGTTTCGAGGCTCTGTAATAGAATTCTTGGATGGCTTCTCTTCGAGCGTTGGAGTGTCTCGTGGCGGTCGCGGACTCCGGGTCGATCACCCAGGCCGCGCGGCTGCTGCATTCGTCGCAGCCCGCCGTCTCTCATCAGCTCGCGACGCTGGAGCGCGAGACAGGAACGACCCTGCTTCGCCGCGAGCCCCGGGGGGTCAGGCTCACTCCCGCTGGGCGGGCCGCGGTGGCGGACGCCAGACGGGCGATCGAAGCGGCTACTTCTGCGGTGAGGTCGGCTCGTGCCGCCGGCGAAGCGACCGGAGGGTCACTTCGGTTGGGTTGTGCGCAGAGCCTGGTGTCCGTGCTCGCTCCGGTCATTCGCGAGTGGCACCGTCGCCACCCGGAGGTGGCGATCACCCTGCGTGAATCCACGGCGGCGGACGAGCTCCACGGCTTCGTCGACTCCGACGAGGTCGACCTGGCCTTGATGCCCGCTCCCGTGCCTGGCCGCTTCACGATCACCACCGTCGCTGAGGAAGAGATCGTGCTGACGGCACCCACCGGCCACCCACTGGCCGAGCAGCCGACGGTGCGCCTCGAGGATCTTGAAGGTGTGCCGTTCGTTCACTACGCGGCGGAGAACGGCCTCAGCGCCTGGCTCGATCGCTCGTTCGCTCGCGCCGGGGTCCGCCCGGAGCCCGTCATGAGGACAGCGGTGACGACCGCGGCACCGCAGCTCGCTGCCGCCGGCCTGGGAATCGCCGTGTGCCCCGTAAGCGCCCTCAGCGATGGTTTTCCTGGCGCAGTGCGATCGTTCTCGCCACGATGGGTCAGACAGCTGGTGGCGGTGACGTCCGCAGAACCGGATCCGCTCGCCGCCCGATTCATCCGCAACCTGCGCAATCACGGCGTACATGTGCCTCACGGCGTACGAACCCAACTCGCAGCGGACAGCCCGACGTCCACGAAGACGCGATAGGTCATGGGGTCGCGGGCGGCGGCGTCATGAGGCTCGGCCCCGCCGTCAAGCGGGGCCGAAGCGCATATAGTCCGGATTCTCAACTTGCGTCCCTCTACACGGCCCTCCGCTCGCCGGGTAGCCCCGGCGCATTGCTGCACCGTGTGAGGCTCAAGAACTCAGGTTTGCACCTCGGCCGATTGGCACCCATGTCAGCGGGGTGCGGCACACTGTCGGTGATTTCTGTGAGAGCCGAGGTGAGGAGCCGACTGGTGAACACTCCCAGGCAGTCCAGTCTGTTGATTCGGTTCGCCCTGGACAATCTTGGGGAGCGCAATGCGCACCACGAGTTCGAACAGCTCTGTCTGGACGCGGCCCGTCTGGTGCTCGTGAGCAATTTGGTGCCGGCGACCGGCCCCGTAAGCAGCGGGGGCGATCAGGGTCGGGACGCCGAGAGTTTCTGGACGAGCCTTGCCGCGGCTCCGTCGCCGGTCTCGGCTTTCGCGCGCCTGGCTTCGACGGAGAAGGTCGTCTTGGCCTGCACGATCCAGAAGGACCGCGTCCCCGCCAAGATCAGAAGAGATTTGGCCTCGATCTGCGGCCAAGGCAGTCCCGTACAACACGTGCTGTACTTCACAGTGGCCCCGGTGCCGGTAAGCACACGACACACGCTGGAGGATGAGGCGCGGAATGTCCACCAGGTCAAGCTGGACATCTTCGATGCGGTTGCTCTGACAGATCTCCTGATCAGGCCCGAACTCTACTTCCTGGCCGAGCGATATCTGAGTCTTCTCGTTGATTTTGTGGGTGGGGTGCTCTCGTTGATTTACTGCAGCGGGGGCCCGACATGCTCGGTATCGTATTTGACCGCAAGCGCCTCGATGCGCGAGTCATTGTCATTGATGGCCCCGCCATTTTCCTGAGCGAGTGCGGCGATCTCGTAGAACAGCCCGTCCGGGCCGGCGGGCGCGAACATGACCAGGAACCTGGCCCGCTCGCGTCCGACCACCCGGGGCGCGTGGGCCGCTCCGCGCGGCACCATGACGAGCGTGCCAGGCGTGGCGCTTACCCGCTGGTCGCCGATCTGGAAGTCCATCTGGCCCTGGAGAACATAGAAAAGCTCTTCGCTGCTGTGATGGATATGAATAGGGGGCCCGAAGCCGGGCTCCGCCGTCCCCTCCATCACGGCGATGGAGCCTGAGCCCTGGTCGGCGGTGACCTTGCCAACCAAGTTGGGGATTAGCAGGCCGTCGCCGGGGATCGGCCGGCCCTCGCCGGCCGGTAGGACGATCGCCCCATTTGGCAGGTAGCTCACGAGGTTCCCTTCTGAACGGAAGCGGACTTTGCGTGCAACATAAGCGGACTATACCCCGCTTACTTCGGCTCGGCAAGGTGGGTTTGGCTGAGTAACTGACGATCATCTGACCGTGGAGTGCGCCCGTCCTCGACCGGCTTGTGAATCGAGTAGTGGACGCACCCGGGTTCGGCGTGCATGGAGACGGCGAACTCCCTGAGCAGTTCGATGAGCTCGTCGCGTCGCCCGTCCTTGGCCTGCAACCGGTTTACGAATACGAATGCCGACATGGCTGACTCCTTGGTGACGATTGTGGGACGAGGCGGACTTTGGTGAGGATCTCGCCGGTGGTCGCGGTCCAGGTGCAAGGTTTCGCGTTCTCGTTCCAGGAGTCGATGTAGTCGCGGATCTGCTTGATCAGGACGTTCACGCTGGAGAAAGTGCCACGGCGGATGGACTGCCGGGTGATGATGCCGAACCAGGTCTCTATCTGGTTGATCCACGATGACCCGACGGGAGTGAAATGAAATTGGATGTGGGGGTTCTTCTCCGCCGCGAGCGCCACAGATCGCGGCCGGGTGCCCGATGTCGGCGTCTTCAGTACGGACGGAGAAGGTGCGTATGGTCAGTCGCGGACGGTGAGGCCGATGGAGAAGCTGCTGCTGCGGACGGCTTTGCCGAACATGGCGCGCATCAACAGCACGCTCGTTCCTTCGAGCCAACGAGCGCTCGTCAGGTCGCCGACGTCGAGCGGGCGCAGCGCGAGGCTCTCGACGAACAATGACACGCGCGCCTTGGCCTCGGCGTCCTCGCCGGCGATGAACACGTCCAGCGGGCGGGGGTCCTCGGGCGTGTAGGCGGCCAGCACGTGGCCGAAGACGGTGTTGAACGCCTTGACGACGTGAGCTCCCGCGGGGGCGGCCTTGGCGATCTCCTGCGCGGCGGAACTGCCCTCTGGCGTGACCAGTCCCGTGAGGTCGGGATTGAACGGGTTGGTGATGTCGACGATCACCTTGCCCGACAGGGCGTTGCCTAACTGGCGCACGACCGGTGCGGCGTCGGCGTAGGGCAGCGCGAGGATGAAGATGTCGCCGGCCGGGGCCGTGCCGATCCTTCCCGTCGTGGCGCCGCCGCCGATCGACCCGACCAGAGCGTCGGCCTTGGAAGCGTCGCGGCCGATGACCTCGACCGCGTTGCCGCCCGCGAGTGCGCGGCCGGCCAGGACGCGGGCCATGTTCCCCGTGCCGATGATGCTGATGCTGCTCATGATGGGCTCCTTCTTCTCGATCTTTCGGTGTTCTCGCTCGTCCGGGGTCTGGCCCATGGTCGAGGCCGGGGCCGTGTTCAGTTCACGCGGTGAAGCGCAGGTCGAGATCGATGACAGCCGGGCCCTTCATCATGCCGAGTGGGTTCTTGAGCCCGAACTGCGCCGGATCGATCTCGACGGCGGCGCGTAGCACGACCGCATTGGCGCCCCGCGGGCTGAAATTCGCCGGGAAGCTCAGCTTCCGGCTGGTCCCGCGGACGGTAAGTTTGCCCTGGACGTCGGCCGAGTTCGAGCCCGTGGGCGTGCTGCGGTCGGCGTCGAAGGTGATCTTCGGGAACGACCCGGCGTTCAGCAGGTCCTTGCTGCGCAGGTGGGTGTCGCGCTTTGTGTGCTTCGAGTCGATCGAGGCGACGTCGATGACGAGGCCGCCATCGGCGGTGCCGGCCGGCGCGAGCGTGCCGCTGCCCTGCAGCGAGCCGAAAACGCCGTTGGCGGTCGTCAGGCCCCGGAACGTCTTTCGCTGGAAGCGGACCGTGCTGCGTGCCGGGTCGAGTGTGTAGTGGCCGGGCGTGATCTGCGTGGACATCGGGGACTCCGTTCGGTCGGGGGTCACAGTTGGGCGCCGCTCTGCATGACTTGGTGCTTGTTCTCTGGTTCTTAGATCGCCGCCCCGCCCGGTGAGTGCGGTCGCGGTGGCCTCGGCAGTGGCCGGGTCGAGACCGCCGGGGGCCGGAGTCAGGGGGTGGCGATGCCGGTGCCGACCTTTTCGGCTTCCTCGAGCGCCTTGCTGCGCAGCTCGGCGGCCAGATCGCGCAGGCCTTCCATGCCGGGGGTGGTGGCCGCGAGGGTGAGTTCACGCTCGATGACGGTCAGATCGGCCTCCCAGACATCGGCGAGGATGCGCCTGAGGTAGGGGGTGGAGTGGTCCCAGCCCTCGCGCGGGGTGCCCGGGCCGTAGCCGCCGCCGCGCACGGTGACCAGCACTGTCGGCTTGCCCTTCAGGACGGGCGTGGTCGGTCCGGCGGCGGCGATCACCAGGTCGATCCACGTCTTGAAATGCTGGGAGACGCCGAAGTTGTAAAACGGCACGGCCAGGACGACGACATCCGCGGACGCCAGCTCCTCGACGAGGTCCTTGGCGTTCGCGAGCGCCTCACGCTGGGCGGGGGTGCGCTCCGATTCGGGGGTGAAGCCGGCGACGGTGGCGCTCGCCCAGATGTGGGTCGGCAGCGGGTCGGTGCCCAGGTGGCGGCGCACCACCTTTTCGCCGGGATGCGCTGCCGTCCACTTCGCCTCGACTATGTCGGCGATCTCCGCACTGGCGGAAGCCGCGGGCAGGATGCTGGCGTCCAGTCGGAACAGGGTCATGGTTGAACTCCTTGGTCGGTCTTGCCCGCGCTTGGGGCGGCGCAGGTCGCGAAGCGGGCTTGGCGCCTCGCATCATCACAAGCGGACTTTACCCCAAACGGACTTCACCCCGTTTATTATTCCGCTCGGGTAGGGTGTGTGACCGTGAACGACTTCCGCCTGCCCATCGGTCCCCCGAGTGCCGAGCGTGCCGACGCCGCCCGCAACCGCGAACACCTGCTGAAGGTCGCCCGCGAGATGATCTCCGAAAGCGGCGTGAGACGGCTCACCATGGACGCACTGGCCGAGCGGGCCAAGCTGGGCAAGGGGACCGTCTTCCGGCGTTTCGGCAGCCGAGCCGGGATCTTTGCCGCTTTGCTCGACGATGCCGACCGCACATTCCAGCAGCAGGTGCTCTACGGGCCGCCGCCACTGGGTCCCGGCGCCGACGTGACCGCCCGGCTGGTCGCCTACGGCCGCGCGCGCATCGAATTCCTGCTCGAGCATCATGCGATCGAGCGCGCCGCACTCGATCGCAACCAGCAGGTGACCATCGCCGCGGGCGGGATGTCGCCCACCCACATCCGGATGCTCCTCGGGCAAGCCCGGCGCGAAGGCCTCCTGAGCACCTCCGATATCGACAGCCTGGCAATACAGCTCGCTGCGGCCCTCGAGGGCCCGTTCGTGATGTACCTGGCGCCCGAGGAGAACGCCACCGCAGATTCGGCACGCCGAGCAGTCGCGCTGGCCGACAGCTGGGAGTCACTTGTCGAACACGTCTTGAAAGCTCAATGAGCGACTCAGGGAACTTGGTAAGGGCTCGCCGAGCGCGGTACCTCGGCGGCGCCGGTCGCGTCCTGAGTTCCTTGACCTGCAAGGTTGTCCAGCAACTGGCCGCCCACATTGCGGACTTCGCCCAGTCCTGACGCCTCGCGAAGGAAATGCCGACGGGCTCTCACGCTGGATCGCCCAGGTCCGCGCAGTAGGTCTGCCTCATCTGCACTCCTTCGCCCGGGGCCTGGACCGAGGCCGGGACTCAGTGATCGCCGCGCTCACGCTTCCGTACAGCTACGGCCCTACCGAGGGGGCCGGGCGTGATCACGTTGACGGTGATGTTGTGGCCGTCGACTTCAGCCGATGCCTCCGGCGGCTCCGGTGATGACGACGACTCGTTCGGGTTCATGCTCGTTCTCCAGTACGGGGCGGTCCGGTGAGTGGCCTTCGCGCCGTCCACTGCGGGTGGTGCTCCCTGGCGATGCCGGACCGCCCGAGCTCGGTCAGGTCAAGAAAGTGATCAGTTCCTGGATGAAGTCCTCAGGACGCTCCTCAGGGACGTAGTGCCCGCTGTCCTTGATGACCGTGCCGATCACCTGCGGCGCCACCGCTCGCAGGCTGTCGGCCAGCCGGGCGCCGGCGCTGTGCTCCCCGCCGACGGCCAGGACCGGCATCGGCAGAGTTCCGCCGCCGTCGAGCCAGGCGCGGTAGATCCGGCCGTCGTGCAGAAGGGTGCGGTAGTGCTCGAAGCCGGCCCGGAGCGCTTCCCGCCCGCGGTAGGAGGAGGCCACGGCGGCGACCTCTTCGGGCGGGAACGCCTCGGGCACGGCCGACAACCGGGCGAACCACCAGGTGAAGAAGTCGTCCTCCTTGCCGTCGAACAGCAGCTCCGGCACCTCGGGGGTCATGAAGAAGCCGAAGTGGAACAGCCCGCCCGTGGCCACGTCCATCGCGCGTTCCAGCCCTAGACCGGGCAAAGCCAGCTCCGCGATGGCGAGCCGTTCGACCTCGGCGGGGTGGCGGCGGGCGTAGGCGAAGGCGATCATGCCGCCGATGTCGTGTCCCACGAGCCGCACGCCACCGCTGATGCCGAGCCGTTCGAGCAGCTCGCGCATGTCCTCAGCCTGGTTGTCTTTGTCGTACCCGCCGGCCGGACGTGCGGAGTCGCCGATGCCTCGCAGGTCTGGTGCGATGACGCGGTATCCCTGCTGGGCCAGGGCGGGCATGACGTGTCGCCAGGCCCGCCAGGTCTGCGGCCAGCCGTGCAGGAGCAGCACGGGCGGGCCTGAGCCACCGACCGCGGCGTGCAGTGTGGTGCCGTTCGCGGCGACGGTCGTGCTCTCGAAGCCTCGGGGGAGTTCTGTCGTGTCGCTCATGAGCGTCAGGCGGGGATGAGGTCGAACATGACGGGGAGGACGGCCTGGCCGCCGGGGCCGGCCCAGTCGTCGGCGAGCTCAGCCAGCACCTGGTTGGTGGAGGTGATGTCGGCTCCCGCGCGTTCCATGCGGCGCAGGGCGACGGTGTCGGCGTCCTTGGTGATGGAGGCGCCAGCGTCGGCGACGACCTGCACGTTGTAGCCCTGGGCGAGCGCGGTCAGAGCCGGGAAGACGGTGCAGACGTCGTTGGTGACTCCGGCGATGATGAGGTTACGGCGACCGGTCGCTTTGAACGCGTCGGCGAAACCAGGCTCGTTCATGGCGTTGACCGCGCCTTTGCGTTGGACGCGAGAGGCGTAGGCCTCAGGGGCGATCTCGGCGAACTCATCGAGCATCGGCCCCTGGGCCTGGTCCTCCAAAGAGGAGGTCAGGACGAGGGGCATGCCGAGCGCGATCGCGCCCCTGGCCAGGGACAGCGCCCGGAGCTTGATGTCCTCGAAGGCGGCCGAGCGGGCCCAGGACATGGTGCCGATCTGGTGGTCGATGAGCAGTACGGCACTGTGTTCCGGGGTGAACAGGGTGATGGACATGGTGAGGTATCTCCTTGTCTGTGTCAGCGGGGCGGGCCGAGGATGACGCCGCCGTACAACTCGGAGGCTTCCTCCAGAAGCGACCGGCCGTCGGGCCGTGGGGTACGCAGGTCGCGCCCGGCGTGGCGGAACATGCCTTCGATGCCGCCCGGTGTGGTGATCATGAGGAGGGGTAACGAGGTTCCGACCTGGACTTCGAAGCGCCGTCTGCGGTCTGATTCGTGAGTACCGCAGAGCCGCTTGACGACGTGCGAAAACGCAGGCCAGCGCTATGAGCGAGTTTTGGCACCGGACAGGGGCGCGCTGAGGTATCTGCGCGCCTGGCCGGAGTAGGGAGAGTGGCCTCGTCTTGCCGGACTCGCGGCGGAGCGGGGCTGCTCTGGCTTGGTGAGTAGCGCGCCGAACGGTGTAACGATCATGGTGTGTGCGCGATTGGTACGGGCGAGCACCGACGGCCTAGAACTATGTTCTGTACGCCCACAGTGACACGCGTTTCCGCAGGTCAACGCCATGATCAAAGCGCGCCCTGCAGGATTTGCACCTGCGACCGTCGGATTAGAAGGCAAGATCTTTTAATGCCGCCCTGTGTCTTTAAGTGCTGGTTCGTGCCGCCTCGGCGCGTTTTGCCTGTCAGGCTGTGCCGGGTCCTGACAACGCGTGACGAAGCGTACGAGCACGCACCGAGCACGGCCACCACCCTCTTCGGTGGTTGCATCTCAGCCCTGCGCAAGTAGCTCCCGCATTCCAGTCATCCAGGCACCGTCCACAGAGGTCGCTCACAGTGCTCGGCATGTGCTCTAACCGATACACCACGTCCGTGGACGTGACCCGATCAACGAATACCGCCACGCCGCATAACCGCAGCTCAAGCCACGGACTTCAATATTCGAGCGGCACACGATCGGGACGCCGGATATTTCGGGTGATCGCCGACCTGTCGGCGACGGCACTGGTGATCGTCGACTACGCGGAAACGCGGCGGAGGCCATCTAGCGCTATCAAGAGTTCGAGCGAACCCACCCGGACGCGTATCGCGCTGAAGTCGCCCGAGCTTGGTACAGCCGCGCCGCGATCCTGGAAACCGATCGACCGGAAGACGCAGCCGCACGCGCTGAAGCCGCCGAGCAAAATGGACCTGCGCGAACGCAGATCACCGGTCTCACCGATGTTCGCTCAGCACCGTTTCGAGCTGGGCGGCGAGCGCGGGGAGTACCTCGGCGTAGAGCGTCTCCTGTTCGCACGCACACAGCAAGATGTCCGAGACAGTCACCATCCTCCTCGTCGCGGGGCGAAGACGATTTCCTCGTCCACGTCGCGGTACAAGACCTCGATCACCTGCACGCGTTCCTTGTCGACCGCCTCGCAAACGACGCGAGGTGATCAGCTTCCGCAGCTCGGTGATCTACGAACGTGTCCAGAACCCCATCATCGCACCCGACTCCGCTCAGCCGGGTCGATGAAGCTCGGACGGGAAGAAACACGTCGTCGGCGAAGGCAGCTGCCCGAATTCAGCGGGTTGGCTACTCCTCGACGGATCCCCGGGATCTTCACGTCAGGCCCGGCGGCGGCTCGTGCCGGCTCGCAGGCGCGGATGACTCACGCGTCCGGTCGGGCGGCGAGCCCGTCGAGGACGATGCCGAGATGCCGTTCGAACCGCTGGTCGCCGTCGTCGTGGAGGTGCCCAGCCTCCTTCACCAGTGACGCGCCTTCGCCGAGCCAGGCGTCGCGCTCGGTGGTCGAGTAGCGCGTCGGATCGGTCTCGGTGGACTGGCGTCGCTCCTGCTCCTCGATGACGAAGCCGACGACGAACGCGGTAACCACGTCGACGGCGTCGTCGGCGTCGACGGGCTTCCAGCCGGCCCCGGTCCAGCGTTCGAACAACGGCTCCTTCATGCGGACCACGTCCGGGTCGGTGATCCGGGTGCCGCTGAAGATGCGGGCCCCGTCGCGGTGGCGCAGGTACTCCGAGCGCAGGACTCGGGCGTAGGCGGTGAGGTCGTCGCGCCAGCCGTCGCCGGGCGAGACCGCGGCGAAGGCGCTGCTCACGCGGCGCATGACCTCGGTGGCCATCTCGTCGAGCAGCTCCTGCTTGTTGCGCACATGCCAGTAGAGGGCGGGGGCGCGGACGTCCAACCGGGAGGCGAGCGCGCGAACGGTGAGGGCGTCCATGCCTTGGTCGTCGAGCAGCTCAAGCGCCGCCGTGATGATTCGCTCCCGAGTGATGCCCTTGGCCATGGTTGACAACTTAACATTGTTCAGGCACGCTGACCACAGCGCTGAACTTAGTTAAGGAGAATCTGATGCGTGCTGCAGTCGTCACCGCCCCCGATACGTCACCCGTCTGCGGTGACTTCCCCGAGCCGACGGTCCCACCCGGTCACGAGCCGCTGCACCTCGTCGGTGCCGGCCTGCACAACATCGTTCGCGGGCTGGCCACCGGGGGGCACTACAGCCACGGGCAGCTGACGTATCCGCTGGTGCCGGGCATCGACGCGGTCGCTCGCACCGGCGACGGGTGCCTGGTCTACACCGGATACGCGCGTCCACCCTTGGGGACGATGGCCGAGCGGCTGGTCGCTCCCTTCCAGGCGGAGGTTCCGGCGGGGGCGGATCCACTCGCGATCGCCGCGGGCATGAACCCTGCGCTGTCAAGCTGGATGGTCCTCACCTCGCGACGCAAGGAAATGGGGGCGTTGAGCACCGTGCTGGTACTGGGCGCCACGGGGATGTCGGGCAGCCTCGCCGTGCAGGGGGCGTTGGCGCTCGGAGCCGAGCGGGTCATCGCCGCCGGGCGTGATCCGGAGGCGCTGGAAGGCGGGCTTGAAGGCGTCGCTGCCCGCGGACCTGCTGCGCAGCAGGCGGATCCGGATCACCGGGAGCGGCGTCGGATCGCGGTCCGCCGAGGAGATGCTCGCCGAGGCGCCCGAGGTCATGGCCCGCTTCGCCGACGGGTCCCTGCAACTGCCCTACACCGCGTTCCCGCTGAGCCGGGTCGGTGAGGCGTGGGCACACACCGGCCGCAGCCGCGCCGTCGTCGTGCCGGATTGAGCCGTCCAGCCATCAGAACGTGATCGGAGAAAGGAAAGCCATGCAGAAGAGGGCACTAGTGGTCGGGCTCGGGATCGCGGGAATGTCCGCGGCCATCGGGCTGCGCCGGGCCGGTTGGACGCCGGTGATCGTCGAACGCGCGCCCGAGCGGCGTACCGGGGGCTACTTCATCTTCATGTTCCCGGAGGGTGTACAGGCCGCGGCCGACCTGGGGATCGCCGATTACCTGCACACCCGCAACCCGGAATGGCGACCGGGCGGGAACTCGTGGTCGGTGGATCGCCGGGGCAGGCGGAAGCCGGCCCTGGGGTTGCTGGACGCGCCCAGCGGGCTGGCAGCGGTGCTGCGCGGCGACATCGAGGCCGCGTTGTGGCAGGGCATCACCGGCAACGAGACCGAGGACGCGGTCGAGGTGCGGTTCGCGACCACTCCGGTCGAGATCACCGACGGCGCCGGCGGGGTGCGGGTCCTGCTCGAGGACGCCGGCACCGGGAAGCAGTACCGCGAGGACTTCGATCTCGTGGTCGGCGCGGACGGGATGCGCTCGAGCGTGCGCCGGATGGTGTTCGGTCCGGACGAGGACTACCTGGCGAACTGGAAGGCGATGATCTGCGCGTTCCAACTGAAGGAGCAAGTGCCCTCCTACGAGGCGGGCGACAGCATCATCGTCTCGCGCCCCAGGCGTGCGATGTGGGTGTTCGGACTCGCCGACCACGCGCCCTGCGCGTGGCTGACCTACCGCACCGAGGACATCCCGGACCGGTTCGCCGGGCCGTCGATCGAGCAGGTGCGCGCAGCCTTCTCCGGGATGGACGACGAACCCGTGGTCCGCCACGTCCTGGAATCCCTGGAACAGGCCCCCGACCACGTGTTCGACTCGATCCACCAGGTGAAGATGCCCCGGTGGAGCACGGGTCGGGTCGTACTGGTGGGGGACGCGGCCTGGTGCATGAACACCTACTCGGCCATGGGCTCCTCGTCCTCGCTGCGCGGCGGCGCCGCGCTGGGCGTGGCCCTGCGGGAGCACCCCGACGACCTCGCCGCCGCGCTGGACGCCTGGGAGACCGGCCTGCGTCCCTACATCACCAAGCAGCGGCGCTCCGCACGGGTCAAGCAACAGCGGTTCGTCCCCTCCAGCCGCCCGGTCCAGGTGCTGGTTTCGTGCGTTCTCGAGCTGATCCGCAGGGTCGTCCACCGCCGGCTGGCAGCGGGGTTCACCGCGGCGGAGGCCGCTGCCCCGGCCGGCACGGCGCGGTGACGGCTGTGCGGAAGAGGGCGTTGGTGGTCGGGCTCGGGATCGCGGGGATGTCCGCGGCGATCGGGCTGCGCCGGGCCGGGTGGACGCCGGTCATCGTCGAACGGGCGCCGGAGCGGCGTACCGGGGGCTACTTCGTCGGGCTGTTCCCGGAGGGTCGGCAGGCCGCGGTCGACCTGGGCATCGCCGACCACCTGCACACCCGCAACCCGGAACGGGCGACCGGAGCGAATTCGTGGTCGGTGGATCGCCGGGGCAGGCGCAGGCCGGCTCTGGGATTCCTGGATCAGCCCGGGGAGCCGGCAGCGGTGCTGCGCGGGGACATCGAGGCCGCGCTGTGGCAGAGCGTCACCGGCGTCGAGGTGCGGTTCGGGACCACTCCGGTCGAGATCACCGAGGGTCCGGCCGAGGCGGAGGTCCTGCTCGAGAAGGCCGGTGCGCGGTACCGCGAGAGCTTCGACCTGGTCGTCGGCGCGGACGGGATGCGCTCGAGCGTGCGCCGGCTCGTGTTCGGTCCGGACGAGGACTACCTGACCACGTGGAACGCGATGATCTGCGCCTTCCAGCTGAAGGAGCAGGTGCCGTCGTACGAGGCGAGTGACAGCATCATCATCGCGCGCGCGAAGCGGGCGGTGTGGGTGTTCGGGCTCGCCGACCACGCGCCCACCGCGCTGCTGACCTACCGGACGACGGACATCCAGGAGCAGTTCAGCGGGTCGCGGATCGATCGGCTGCGCTCGGTCTTCTCGGGCATGGACGATCCCGTGGTGCGGCACGTCCTGGACTCCCTGGAAGACGCCCCTGACCACCTGTTCGACTCGGTGCACCAGGTGCGGATGTCGCGGTGGAGCAAGGGTCGGGTCGTACTGGTGGGGGACGCGGCGTGGTGCATGAACCTCTACTCGGGCATGGGTGCCACGTCCTCGCTGCGCGGCGGCGCCGCACTGAGCGCGGCCCTGCGGGAGCACCCCGACGACCTCGCCACCGCTCTGGACGCCTGGGAGGCCAGGCTGCGTCCGTTCATCACCAAGCACCAGCGCACCGCGCGGCTCAAGCAGCAGATGTTCGTCCCGTCCAGCCGCCGGGCCGAGGCGCTGCGGTCGGTCCTCCTCGGTCTGGTCCGCAGGATCCGCGGCCGCCGGCCGGCGACGGGCGCGGGCGGTCCGCGAGCCCGGGCGATGTCCGGCACGTCGCGGTGAGAACGACGTCCGCGCCGAGAAGGGATACCCGATCGGCGTCCGGAATCCCGATCGTCGTGGCGGTGCACTCCACCGCGCGCGGCCCGGCGATCGGGGGCTGCCGGATCAAGCCGTACCGATCCGTCGGCGACGGCGTGGCCGACGCGTTGCGGCTCTCCCGCGCGATGACGCTCAAATGCGGGCTCTGCGCCTGCCGATAATTACATCCACCCTGGTCATGACTCTGGGAGGGCTTCGCGTGGCCTACGCGAGCTCCGGTCACCCGGGAGACGGAAGCGCGTACGGCAGGATGATCCGCTGTGCTCCTTCGCCTGGCCTGCCTGACCGTCACGAACACGTTCGCCGCGCTGCGGTTGCTTCCCATGCGCGATCGGGACAAGGATGTGGAGATACTTGCCCTGCGTCACCAGATCACCGTCCTTGAACGCCAACTCGGCGCCGACACCAGGGTGAGATTCGCCCCCGAGGACCGGGCCTTTCTCGCCGAGCTCTTAACCTCGCTGCCCCGCGAGGTCCTGCGCCAGCTGCGGCTTCTCGTCCGGCCGGACACCGTCCGGACGGCAAAGTCCAGCTACTCGACCGGCCAGAACACAAGCCACACCCGGTCCCCACGGTGATCCAAGACGCCATCGTCGACCGCCAGGTGCTGCGGCTCACCTACCTCGACAGGGATGGCACCCGAACCCAACGCGAGGTCGAACCCGTCCGGTTTGCCACCATACGCGGACAACACTGGTACCTACTCGCCTGGTGCCGACTGCGTATGGCCTCCCGCGCCTTCCACACCGACAGGATCGTCCACGCCCAGGCCACCGGCGAGCCCGCATCGCCCCGCCCCCACCAAGACTTCGCACTCCACACCTGCGACCTCATCGACCGCACCCCCACTCTCGAGGGAAACTCACGACCCTGACCTGGCTGCCTCGGAACTGCTGGCGAAGGACAGTGCGGTCACTTCTCGCGAACATCGATCATGCTTACGGCCGCCAAGCGCGGTCAAAACTCACAAGCAAGTGCGGTCAGTTCCCGCGAGCAAAACCACTCCCGGGGCCGAGAGCGTCGGTACGTCGCGACACGGAAATGCCAGTAGATCGGTCCCGCCGGGGATCTCCCACCCCGCCGCAGTTGTGCGTGAGCAGGTTGTCTTCGAGTGCACGCCCCGGGCCACCTCTCGGTCCCGGGCGCACTCATTGTCGACGCTGATGTCCCGTGAGAACATCCAGCGATGCGTGTGAATCTGTGGTATCGCAATTTATCCCGCATCCTCCTGGCCCTGGTCGCAGCTGCCTTCTCCATCGCATCCCTGGGCCTGGCCACCCCGGCATCCGCCGCCGTTCCCGACGGCCACAACTGCTGGTACGTCTCGCCGGGCAGCCCACCGAGCAAGACCGACAACAAGACCGTCAACGACAGCGCGACGGTCCAGTGCGACGGTCCAGCGCGCCGCATCGACGCCACCCCGGTATCCGCCGACCTTCTCGACGGCCACGTCTGCTGGTGGGTCTCGCCGGGCAGCCCACCGAGCAAGACCGACGCCAAGACCGTCAACTACAGCGCGACGGTCCAGTGCGACGGTCCAGTGCGCCGCATCGACCTCACCGTGGAGCTGCTCTACCACGGGCTGATCGGCGGCCCCGGCGTAACCGTGAGCGGCCGCACCGACGTTTGGCAGTACACCACCCTGACCCCCCTGTTCGGCCTCGGCGCCCCCACCCCGGGCGAGTTGTGCGAGTCCGGCTATTACTCGGGCCGGGCGACCGCCACGGTCCAATACCTGTCGGGGTCTCCGGAGTTCATCACCGGATCGACGGGGTCTGATCCGGTATTGCTCGACTGCCCGCCGCCGGATATCCCCATCCCCCCGCCGGCGATGACGGTCGTCAACCCGGGCACCCAGGTCACGCGCCTCCCGGCGGACAGCGTGATGCTGCAGATGCAGGCCACCGGCGGGAGCGGGTCCTACACCTGGTCGGCGACCGGTCTGCCGCCCGGGCTGACCATCGACACGACCGGCTTGATCACCGGCACGCCCTCGATAGGAAGCTACAACGTCACGGTCACGGCCGTCGGCGGCGGCCAGGCAAGCACCACCTTCACCTGGCGCGTCCGGCGCGAGGCCATCTGCCCCAGATGCTGATCTTCTGCCCCCAACGGAAACTCTGTCGGAAAGGCGACGGCGCGTATTGTCTGCGGTCCCGGGTCGGTCCTCCTCTCCGATCCCGCTCGGTGCGGGTAGGAGAGGAGCAACCCGTGACACACGCTGTGAACACATCTGCCGTCCCGAGCGGCGCCCCCGCCGCGGGTCTGGCGCGGCTCGGGCAGGACGACGGCCAGGCGGTCAACCTGGTGCACGGGGTAGCACGACGATGTGCCGTTGATGGGGCGGCTGGACTCGTCCGGGTCCCATCCGGTCACCGTACTGCCGGTCAGCTCCTCGACGACGGTGTCCTCGCGCCACAGGCACAGGTCGCTGTCGTCCCACTCCCGTCCGGCCGGCCCGGCAACGGTGGCGGGGACGTCTTGCGGGACGTCGGGGACGTCCAGAGGGACGTTCTGACCGGCGGCCTGGCGGTCGAGGGCGGGCGTGGCGGCGCTGGGCGGCGCGGCGGTCACCGACGCGCAACACCGGGGCCAGAGCCTCCAGGTGACGCCGGCGTCTCGGGCGGCGGTGATCAGGTCGGGCTCGACGCCGGCCAGCCAGTCGCGCAACTCGGCGAGCAGGGTCAGCGCGGCCAGGGCCTCATCGCCGGACGGCCGGGGACTGTCGTGGGAGCGGTACGGGTTGGTGAGCTGGTGGACGTTGGTGACCTTCCCGGCGTCGCGCGCGGCGTTCCCGGACGGCACGAAGCGCGTGTTCGGCCTCTCCTCGCTGAGGAAGGCACGGGCGTCGTAAGGACGGGTCAGGTCGTAGACAGGCCGCACGGTCACGTCCCCCTCGGTCGCGCCCCGACGTCCTCGTGGCGATGGCAGATCTGTCATCGCCACGAGGACAGGCGCTGCGGCGGCGAGTGTTTGTTCCCGATGAAGTCTTCAGAGCGGCGGTGCCGCGAACTGCGCGGATAGCCCAACGTAGGCCCGAACGCCCAGCACGTCGGATGCAGAGTTACTCCGGACGTCGCAAGATCGATCGCAAGGTAAGCCCGGACGTCGCAGGGCTCTCCCCCGGACAGGACAGGTGTGCGGGGGGACTTACGCGGAGACGTGCTCCGTTTCGCAGATACCTTGGTCCAACTTCTGCGTCTGCCTGTTACGTCCGGGACGAAAAGCAAAGGACGTCAGCGCCGCGCCTTCAGCGCGGCGAGCCCGCCTGGGGTCACGTCGTCCAGCGCCCGGAGAGCCTTCCTCAGCGCGAGGTATAGCTTGGCGTGATCCCAGATGCGAGGACCGAGGGTGCCGTCCTTGACGCGACGATGCCGAGTGGGCTCGCCGCGCAGAGATCGGTCTCGGTGCCGTGCTCGCCTGGGACTTGCTGGACCTACTTATGGCGCTGCCGGTGG
This sequence comes from Nonomuraea glycinis, assembly GCF_035920485.1. GTDB lineage: Bacteria > Actinomycetota > Actinomycetes > Streptosporangiales > Streptosporangiaceae > Nonomuraea > Nonomuraea glycinis. The sequence continues at coordinate 185,836 of NZ_CP109166.1, read as the reverse complement.
GGTTTCCCGTCCCGCTCGGGTCCCTGTCCAGGTCGCACAAGCGCCGTTTGTGTCGCGCTCCGAGTGGAGCCGCGATGATCACGGCGGATGCGGTGACACGCTACATCGTTCCGCCGGTCACCCCGCTGTTGGCCGTGGTGCTCCACATTGGTCAGGTTCTCGGGGTCGACGCCACGTCCCGCTGTCCGCGACTGGCAGCCGACTTGTACCGCTTCATAACTCATCGCGTGGCGCTTGATCTGGGGCTGTGACCCCCAGACGCCGTGCGGGCAAGATCGCGGTCTGTGTCGGTTCGTCTGCTGTATCTGACCTTGATTCGGGTGTTCGGTTGGCTGGTGCTGCTGGGACGTGGTCAGGCATCCAAGGATGTCGAGATCATGGTGCTCCGCCATGAGGTGGCGGTGTTGAAGCGTCAGGTTGTCCGGACGAAGCCGGACTGGGCCGATCGGGCGCTCCTGGCGGCTTTGGCCCGCTTCCTACGGAAAGTGCTGCGAGCTCATCGACTGGTCGCCCCAGGCACCCTGTTGGCCTGGCATCGTCGGCTGATCAAACGCTCCTGGACCTACCCCCACCGCCCTGGAACAACCAAGGAGGTCCGAGAGCTGGTCCTCCGGCTGGCACGGGAGAACCCGGGGTGGGGGTATCGGCGGGTACACGGTGAGCTGCTTCGCCTCGGCCTGCAGGTCAGTGACGCGACCGTGAGACGGATCCTGCGTTCACGCCGATCCGGTCCAGTTCCCCGCAGCTTCGACACCTCCTGGCGGACGTTTCTGCGCCTGCAAGCGAAGGGGCTGGTGGCCTGCGACTTCTTCCACGTCGACACGATCTTTTTGAGACGCCTGTACGTGTTGTTCGTGATGGAGGTGGAAACACGACGCGTTCACATCCTGGGTGCCACCGCCCATCCCACCGGCGCCTGGAGCGCCAGCAGTCCCGCAACCTGCTCATGGACCTCGGGCACAGAGCCACCTCGTTCCGGTTCCTCATCCGTGACCGGGATATCAAATTCACCGCCGTCTTCGACGAGGTCTTCACCAGCCTGGGCGTCACGGTGATGAAGACGCCGCCACGGACACCTCGAGCCAACTGCTACGCCGAACGCTGGATCCGCACCGTCCGAGCCGAATGCACCGACCGCATGCTGATCTACGACGAACGCCACCTTCGATCAGTCCTGAACGAATACGCCGAACACTACAACGCGCACCGCCCACACCAGTCCCGCCGGCAACACCCACCTGATCAAGACGAGCACATCGTGGTACCGCTGGAAGGCCGGATTCGGCGCCGAAAGGTGCTCAGCGGAGCCATCGACGAGTACCACCGAGCAGCCTAGCCGACACGAAGAAACACCAGCTCAGACCACGTATACGAGTTTTGAAGCGGTACACGGTCGCCGTGCTCGGATCGTGCTCCAACACCCGAACGCTCCGTCAGGCCCCTGTAGGCAGGTCATCTTCCGACCAGTCTGGGGGGAGCCCGCGGCTTCATCACCCACCGGCTCGCGGTGCACGGTCGCCTCGAGACGTTCAGCCATGGCAGACCACGGGGCGCTCGCCAGTTCCTGCGAGTCGAATCAACGGGCGGTCAGCTCTGTGATGTCGACCGCGTTCACCAGCGCCTGCAGCTCCGGCTCGAAGCGGAGATCGAGCGGGTACGGCTCCTTGGCGGCGCCTTTCTGATTGATCATCAGGTTGTCACTGGTGTCGTTGACCACCGTGGCCGCGTTGACGGCGTCCCATCGCACGCCGTCGAAGGAGCGCCGCTCGAAATGTCCGGCGAGCATGCAGCTGACCTGGGCCCGGCCGTACGCGTCGATGCGATCGGTACGCAGCACGACCGCCCGCGCGGCGCTGAGGCCGGGGGCCACGGCGAACGCCTCGCGCAGCGTGACCAGCAGGTACCCGCACAATGTCAGGGTGTAGTAGCTCGCGCGCTCGGTCTTCGTGAGCTTCTTCAGCGAGATGTTGCCTGCGGTGGTACGGGAAGGAAAACGTTCGGGCACGAAGTCCGGCCCCGGCGCCAGGATCACGAGAGATACTTCCGAACCGTTCAGCGCCACGGGCACGGCGGGCGCCTCGTTGTCCTCGAATGCCTCCGCCAGGACCGGCATGACCATCTCTGGATCGTTCCCGCACAGGCGCTGCCATTGGTGGTTGAGTTCCCCCTGGTATCGGTCACGCTCGGCGTTGGCCTGCATCCACCAGTGCTGCATGTCGGCCTCGGCGGCCTGCCGGGCACGCTGCTTGGCCTCAGCGCGGGCCTTGCGCTGGAACGTGCCGATTCCCGCCAGCGCCTGCTGCTCTCGAGGAGCCAGAAAGGCCGACAGTTCTGGCGGCGGGACAGGTGCGGCGACGGGCGCTGGCGCGAGCGGGAACTCGGCCCGGTGCAGGTCGAGGATCTGCATGAAAGCGCTCGCCAGCCGCCCGGCTTCCGCGGCCTTCTCCGCCTGCGCGGCGGCACGCTGAGCCTGGGCCATTTGCCGTTGCAAACTGCCGGCCGTGGGACGGCGTCCCGTGGACGTGTGCCGGCGTCCGCCGTTAAGGCTGGTGTAGAAGCTCGCCGGCCCCACTGAGGAAGAAAGCCCGGTACGGCCGGCTCCCACATGCATCCGCGCGAAACTGGGCCCGATCCCAGCTCTCAGGCCGCGACTGCTGACCCTGAGCCGTACTCCTGGCATGACCTTGAACGAGAAACCCACGCTGACATTTCCTCCACATCATGCCCGATCACTGGTACCCCACCATTCTCACGACTTTCTTCGGACCGGCGGCCGGTCTCGTTACCGACACCGACCCGGCGCTTTCATCAGGCAGCATCAGCAGGCGCTTTTCAAGCTGCAATTGGGCTACCACACCGCGACGCACATGCTTCACATGGCTGGGCTCGTGACCGGATTCATGGCTCGCCCGGACGACGAGACCGGTTCGGCGGAATCCTCCACGAATACTCACATGCCGCTTGAGGCGCACGGATGCCATTTTCGGCAGACGCAGTGCTCGCACGCCGCGCACGACCCCCTACCCGTCTATTGAATGTGCCGGCCGCCGAGGGCCTTCCAGGTCCGGTCGAGGTCGGCGTCATCCGACGTGTGGACGGTCCAGTTCAGGCCCGCGACCGTGTCGGCCCCTCCGTCGAGTTCCTTACCGAGCGACTGGTAAAACTCCACTTGAGCCTGGACGGCACCCTCATTGGCGTAGATCGAGATCACCAGGTCGCCGTTCTCACAGCTGCCGCGTTCCAGTGCGCTGATGGGGTTGGCGATGGGCACGTAATCGCGGCATCCGACGCCTACGGCTTCCAGCTCGGTGGCGATCTCGCGCGGCGTGCCGTACTTCCCGCCGTCGGCAGGTGGTACCTCCGGCGTGGGGATAGGGAGAGGGGATCGTGCTGTAGGCTCTCCGCCGCACCCTGTCAGGACGAGAGCGGTAGCGCTGGCGAGCAGGACGAGGCGTCGCATGCCTAGCTATCGCCTGCGGGGGGTGGGGTGTTTCTCCGAGATGTGAGTCCCGATGCCGCCTTCGGCCGGTTCTCATGCGCTTCAGGTGGCTCGCCACCGCCGCGCCGCCCGCCGAGGGCGACCCCGACGACCTACTGACGATCGCCGACATCACCGACTACACCGGCCTCAAGCGCGGCACCATCAACGCCGACATCTCCCGAGGCCGGTGGGCCGCCCCGACGACACCGGACACGACGTCAAGCGGTGGAAGCGCAGCACCGTGGACGACATCATGAAGAACCGGCGCGGCTACCGGCGCGCGGACAAGGGGGAGCAACGTGGATGACCTGGCGGCGTTCCTTAGGCCACAGCCCATCGCAACCTTGACCTTCACGCACACCGCGCCGAAGCCCGAGGATCCGCCCTTCACTGACCATCTCCAGGGCTGGGGAACCGTCGGCGCGGTGCTCGCCGCGCTCGTCATCGCACTCATCGGCTGGAGGGTGGAGGCGCGGCGCCGCGAGGCGGACCAGAAGGCCGGTGACCGCGAACGTGCTCAAGACCGCGCCGACGCCTACCGACGCCTACACGAGGAGCGCACTGTGGCCGACAAGCGCCTCCAGCAACAGATCACTGAGCAGCGAGAGGACACACGTCGCCGGTTCGTCGCCGAGCAATTGCAGAAGGCCGCCAAGCTTTGGGCGCAGGGAGAGATACGCCAGCTGCCGGGCGTGCTCTCGGCCATCCCAGACCAGTACGCCACCATTCTGCGCTACCTGGTCCGGGGTGAGGACTACAAGGACCTTGCTGGATTCCAGCCGCTGAGTACCGCGACGCACGACGCCCTGGAGAAACAGCTCACCTCGCGCGGTCTCGTGAACCATGGCCCGAACTACCTCATCATGGAGATGCGCAAGCTAAAGCAGAAGCATGAGTCTGAGGGGCGGTCCAAGGACTGGACTCGATTCCACCCACGCAAGCGCGAGCTTCTCCGAGTCGGCTACGACTACACGAAGGTGAAGCACGCCTGGTTGTACGAGGAGATCGGCGAGAACATCGCCGACGTGCTCGGGAGCGCACAGAAGCGCGAAGAGCCTGCGCCCTCGCGAGAAGACCAGCAGCTTGGCTGACCCGAACACGCTCCTGAAGGCGAGACTCGACGGGTGAGCTTGCTCCGCTGTGACGGACACCATCGTTGTGGTGGTCAGGCCGCTGCGGCGGCCTCGAAGTCGGCGGGGCTACGGTAGCCCAGACTGCTGTGCAGGCGGTGCAGGTTGTACCAGCCCTCGATGAACTCGAAGATCGCGCTGCGGGCCACAGCTCTGGTGGGCCAGGACTGCTGGTCGAGGAGTTCGCCCTTGATGGCCGCGAAGAACGACTCGGCCAGCGCGTTGTCCCAGCACTGGCCGGTGCGCCCGACCGACAGCCGCACGCCGAGCCGCGCGGCCAGCTGGGCGTAGGCGGCGCTCGTATATTGACAGCCGCGGTCCGAATGGAAGATCACCGACGCGGTCGGTCGTCGTCGGGCGCAGGCCTGCTGCAGGGCCTCGGCCACCAGGTCGGTGCGCAGGTGATCGGCCGTCGCCCAGCCCACCACCCGGCGGGAGGCGATGTCGATGACAGTGGCCAGATACAACCAGTCCTCCTCGGTCGGCACGTACGTGATGTCGCCGCACCAGCGCGTATCGACGGCTGCCGCATCAGGGGCGAAGTCACGGCCGATCAGGTCCGGCCGGGCATCGGCGTTCGGATCGACCGCAGTAGTCTGCTGCCGGCGGTGCCGATACCGTCCGGCCAGGCCGAGCGCGCGCATCAGCCGGGCCACCCGCCGCCGTCCGCACCGCTGCCCGTCCCGCTGCAACTGCGCATGGACGCGCGGCGCGCCGTAGCTGCCTCGTGAGCGTGCGTGCACCTCGGCGATGCGCTCGACCAGCTCCGCGTCGCGCATCGCGCGCGGACCGGGCACGCCACTGCGGCGCGCGTAGAAGGCGGCACGGGAGACTCCCAGCAGCTCACACGCCCGCTTGACGCTGTGACCGCCCTGCTTCTCCGCCTCGATGAACGGGTCCACGCTCACCGGGTCTCCTTCGCGAAGAAAGCCGTGGCCCGCTTGAGAACGTCGACGTCCTCGCGCAGCCGCCGGTTCTCCCGCCGCAACGCCTCCAGCTCCTGCCGCTCACTGCTGGTCAGCCCATCCCGCTGGCCGGCATCGACCTCGGCCTGGCGGATCCATTGACGCACCGCGGTCTCGGTCAGGTCGAAGTCCTTGGCCACTTGACCGACCGAGCGGTCACCGCGCCGGCACAGCTCGACGATCTCGGCCTTGAACTCCGGCGTGAACGAGCGGCGAGGACGCGGCTTCTTCTTCCCCATGCTCTCCATCATGGACATCCTTCCGGGGACGAACCCCTGATATCGGATGTCCGCCAAACCGGATCAAGCCCAAACCGACGAGGGTTGTGGCGGTGATTAACCCTCCGGCGTGGTCGTGCCGCCTGTCTCCGAGTCCGTACTTGGCGTCCCTGTGCAGGACTGGATCTCGGTGAGAAGCGTCAACGAGGCTCGACTCCATGCCGCGGCCGCCAGACGCGCCAGAGCTCCGTCAAGTGGTGAACGCGCGGTCGTGCTCGCGCGCGTCGGACCGGCCCATCGGCCGGGAGCGCGGTCGTGCTCGGCCGCGACGACGAGCGCGGCCTCCGTCAGCCAGGCGTAGATGTCGTGTGACGAGGCATCTAACAGCGTCGCGCACGCAGGGTGGCTGACCAGGGCGTCAGCCGCTCGGCGGACTTGGAACTGGTAGACCTCGTTGTAGTGGCCTTGGGGCAGTGGGCCGTGGCCGAAGGCGCCGCCGATGAGTTGCGCGGTGGTGAGCGCGTCGGTCGCCGCAGCCTGGTGCGTCTGGTCAGAGGTGTCGGCCAGGTCGAAATGCACATCGGCCACGTCGCCGGGCTCATACCGCGTGATCCTCAGATTCGCATCGATGGTGTAGCCATCGTGCTCCAGCGCCTTCTTGATCGACAGATATGTGTGACTGTCCGTGAAGGCGCCCCCGAGATGGCGGCGATGGTTGTTCCGCTCAATCTGGAGCGCGCGGGTGGCCAAGTCGAAAACGCTGGCCACTTCGTGCTCATCGGTCCAGTTGATCGCGTCGAAGTGGCGAATGACCTGCTTGTAAAGCGGCGATCTGTGCGCAAGGCCGCCAGGTGGGACGGGCTTCGGCAGGCCTGCGGCCGCGAACGCCTCGTCAACGTCTATGAGCTTGCCGAGATTCCGAAGGAGCCAGGCGAGCCGTTCGCGTGTGGACTCGCTGAGGAGTTGCTGGGCCATGACTCTCCGTGAAGAGACGAGACGTCCGAAATGATGATGCCCCGCCAGCAGCCGGCGCGCTGCCTCTCTGGCGGAATAGACCTGCGTGAGCAACAGGGTCGGCACTGCTGCCGGGAGATCTGCCCGAACGACAACACCCCGCCCCTGAGAGGGAACGGTGAGGAGTCTGCACGCACCCGCCCTCCTCTCTGAGATCTTGGGCTATGCCTAAGGAGTCGGGGCGGCAACTGGTCGACGCTTCCCCTATTTCGACCAGGGGCTATGCCCCCGCCCAGGTCGGCCGCTCTAAAGTTGCTGGCCATTTGCCAGCTACCGGCCGTCCGAGCGGCCGACCCTGCGCACGCGGTCTCCGAGCGCCGGTCATGGTCGCGAGGTGGTTGTCTCGAAGGTCTTCCCGTCCTTGCCGGTTGCTGTCGTCTGCACAACAACTGCCCGGGACCTGCGCTGAAGCTCGGTGTGCTGAGCGCGTGTCTTCTGATTTCCGAGTCCTCAGCGAGTGTCGAGTATGCCCGCCCATGCCTGGTTGAACAGGTCACGGTGGGCCTCGGTGTAGCAGGCGACCGGCCGAAGCGCACCGTCGATATACCGCTCGACAGTGCCCGGCTCGGTGCCGTACTTCTCGCGATACAAAGCTTTGAGTTTCCTGCCGAACTTGGTCGACATCGAGCGCAGGGATGCACCCGTGATACCGCGGCTCTCCAGAAACTCGCCCACGGTGAGCGGCCTGTTCGCGGGGTCGATGTCGGGCTCCATGCCGAGAGCGACGGCAGCGACGTGCCGGCCTTTCGCGTCCAGCCACGCCGAATCGACGACGCCCCTGAGATGGCCGAGCACCTCCGCCTGCTCCTTGGCGCGGCGGATCGTACGGTCGATCTCGTCGAGTTGTTCGACAGCGGCACGCGGGTTGATCACGCCGCCCTCATGCCAGTACTTGTCGAGCGCGTCCGCCGCTTCCCTCTGGTAGGCGATGAGTTGTGGACGCTTCTCCTCAGGCACGTTGTTCTCATTGACCGTGGCCAACCACATGGTGAACGTCTTGCGGTCGACCATGCGGTGATTCCGAACCTGGTTGTCGCCTGGAAGCTGAAGCAGCCTGAGGCCCATGCAGGCCCATGACCTGGTCTTTAGCTTGCGGACCTGGGTGTCGGCATCGATACCGAGGGCCTCCGGCACCGGACGGAAGATCACCTGAACGGTGCCGTCCTTGTCCTTCAAGGTGTACACCACGCCCATGGACAGGTTTAGCGGAACAATCTCGGTCACCGGGAACCGCCTTCGCATTGGCAGGGCACAGCGCCGTGGTGGGGGATAAGGTCATGCACGTCGACGGACTCCTCGAATGAGTGGATCGGCCGTGCCCCGGGAGCGTGCTGCAAACGCTCGCCGGGGTTCTTGCTCTCCTGTGCTGAGGTCTCATTCTGCGAGACGGAACGCGAGGATTTCTGACGTTTCAACCACCATGCGGGAGTTGATCTGTGATTTGCGTCACATCACGTAAACCTTCGGAGGCTTCACGCGTCTCGTGGGATCTGTGCGGCTCAGGGGCCTATTCGGATCCACCGCGGGGTTCCTGTCAGCGACGTGGCTGACGCCAGGGTGAGTCCGTAGACCTTGGCCGTGCCAGCGTTCTTGACACGGCGGCGGCCTGCACTTGCCTGCCGAGCCTCGCCACGTTCACCCGTGAACGGTTTCCGCAGGGTGCGGGAACCGTTCACGATTTCTTGATAACGGCACGGTACGGCGTGAAGTCCTCGCTACGCCGTACCTGCCGCCCTCAAATGACGTACCGGAGTATTCGAGGCCCCTCCCGCCGCCCTCAGGCGTATCGCCCGCCAGGCCGTGGTCCACGCCCGAACATCGTTGTCGTTGCCGCCGCAGGCCCCGATGAAGGCCTTCACCACGCGGAGCGTCGGCAGACGTTTGGTGTTCGCCTCGCTGAGCGTCTCGCACAGCGTGCTCGTCGCGAACGCGCCCCGCGAGCGCCGGGCCAGCTCGGCCAGCGGATCCTCGCCTGCCCAGATGCGGAAGACCCTCATAGCCTCTAGGAACTCCGCCACCGTGGTGGCGGCCAAGGGGTCCGGCTTGAGATCCTCGAAGCCCTCCACGTCGTCCACGACGGCGAACGAGGGGGACATGCTTCCAGCGTCGGCCGCGGCGGCCTGCGCCGCCGCGACTCGCCGGCCGCGCTGGGTCGCCGGTGGCTTCTGGGGTTGCCGCGCCGGCACCGCGGTCACCTGTACGCCGGTAGCCGGCGGCTTCTCGGGTTGCCGTGCCGACGCCAGCGCTCTCACATGTGAGCCGATGCGGACGGGCTCGACCAGTGGTCCGCTGAAATAGAACAGGCCACGCCTGACGTACACGTCGGCGGCTTCCTGCCAGAGGTCAGCCAGTTGGCGGTATCTGGCCTCGCCGACGCGAAGCCGCGCCGTCAGATCAGCGAAGGGACCCAAGAGCGGGAAGGTCTGGGCCGCGGGATTGGAGAGTGCGTCCACGATCTGCCGCCACTGCCCAGGATCCGAGCAGTTGGCGGGGAAGCCACGCTCTTCCAGCGTGGCCATCGCCAGGACCGCGAAGTCCTTGTGCGGCTGGACTCGCGGAATGTTGTGCAGAGGCACGACGTAGTGTCCCTCCCTCTGCGCAGCGGTGAGGTCTATCGGCCCTGTCTGGAGATTGGGTGGATAGATGGTGTTCGTCGCGCCCACCTACTGGGCCTCCTTGCCGTCCCGAGGGCCGGGGCGGCGCACGAAGCGTGCGATGCCCGCGACCGAGGCGGTGATGGCGCCGAGCAGGACCGCCACGCTCTCCACGTCGGTCCCCGACGTGAGCAGGAGCCAGGCGGCGGCGGTCAGGACGACCACGATGATGACGATCGACGTGCGCGCCCCGGGGGCGGGGATCGAAATGCAATTGTCCACTTTGTGCCTTTTCCGTGGGGAATGGATGCGGGTGAGCTGGTAAAGCGCACCTTTTCCCGCTCTGCGAGTGCCTGATCGGTGCGGGATGTAGAACATGATGGCGCATTACTCCCATGAAAACCGTATGAAACGTCTGGTGTGGTTAAAAGCACCGATCTCTGGATATGCCTGCCGTGTCGTACGGAACCGTTCGCGAGCGACAGGGCGTGCTTCGCTATCTTGTCGCCGCAGGTCGGCGGCATGCGGACGTGTTCGCCGACGTTCGGCAGCGTTCGCCGCCATCCGGATTGGGCCGGAGAGGCAAGCAAAACATTCCACTCCAGCATTGCGATGTTGAACGCGGGCACAATAGTAAGCACTTGTCGTCAAGCGCTTGCAGTCCCCCGGTTGCCTTACGGATGCGGGTGAGCTAGGGGATCGATAAGGGGAGGGCCCGGTGCCTGTGTCCTCCTCGCATGAGTGCGCGCGCCTTCCGAGATCTCGGAAGGCGCGCGCACTCATGCAGTCGAAGAGTGCTCACTGCAGTCACGCAGGTGCGTCGATTAGTCTCGATCTTTCACGATCTTCGTATGGTCAGGTAAGCGGTTCGGCCGAGGGTTGATTTCACGTTGTGGTCAGCGTGAAGAGCCCGATTGACGCGCCGGGTGGGCGGGGTTCCACGGGCCCGTGGGTGTCCTTTCTGGTTCGTGGGGGGCGGTTTGGTGCTGGTCAGGTGGGTGCCGGCAGGGCTTGGAGCCGGGCCAGGGCGGTCAGGAGTGTGCCGGCCCAGGGCCATCGCTCAGCGATTCGCAGGCGCAGGCGCCGCCCTCCGCGGACCAGCCGTCCGGCGACGGCGAACAGGCGTAGCCGTAGGCGTTTGGGTTCGTAGCGGCGGGCCTCGGTGTCGTGCAGGGCGAGCATCTGCATCCAGGCCACGAGTTCGCAGGCCAGCGCGACGATCTCGCACCAGATCTGGTTCTGGGTGACGTCGTGCAGGGGCAGATTGGCCAGGCCGGTGTCTTTGGCGCAGCGGATGCGGTCCTCGCAGCGTGCCCGGCGGCGGTGGCGTAGCTCCAGGTCGGCGAGCTGACCTTGCTTGGTGTTGGTGACGAAGGCGGTGAAGCGGTGCCCTTCGATGTCGGTGAAGCGCAGTTGGGCGCCGGGGTGCGGGCGTTCTTTGCGGGCGATGACGCGCATACCTTTGGGCCGGCCGGCCAGATCCAGCAGACCGGACAACTCGGCCACCCAGGCGCCGGGCCGGACCTGACCGTTGGCGTCGTAGGCGGGTGTCCACGCGGTCTTCGGCAACCGCAGAAGCGCAGCCTGGATGTCGTCGGTGAGGGTGAACCCGATCGAGTACGACAGCCATCGGCCGGGCCGGGTCAGCCAGGACAGGAACTCATGGGTGCCGCCGCCGGAATCGGTGCGGATCAGCACCTGGCGGCGGCGCTGGCGGGGTAGCTGAGCCAGGGCGAGCCGGGCGGCGTCGATGTGGTCGGCAGCGGTGTTGGAGCCGGCGTTTCTCGGTCTGAGCAGGAGTGCCAGCGGCTCGCCCGAACCGCCCGGGCCGTGGTCGGCGAAGACGGTCATCGGGTGGAAGCCGAAGGTCTTCTTCCAGGTCGGGGTAGCGTGCTGCTTGTCGGAGTGGGCGATGACGATGGTGGCGTCGATGTCGAGCGGGATCAGCTCTCCGTCGGCTCCCGGCGCATGATGGCCGGCCAGGTGCCAGGCTCGCCGGCGTGCGTCGGCGCGAGCGGCCCGGATGGCTTTCAGTGCTCGGGCCGGGTCGGCGGCGAGGCGGTCGATCAGCCGGGAGACGGTGGGGTCGGAGGCCACGGGCCCGAACAGGTCGGGCTGGGAACGCAGCAGCGCGATGTCGGCCAGGCAGTCGCCGCCCAGAGCCAGGGTGAGGGCCAGGTCGGCGATGACCTTGCCGGGGTCGTGCACGGCCCGGGCCGGCCGCCAGCGCTGCAACTGGGTGGATAACGCTTGGTCCAGGCCGGTGGCGCGGAGGGTGTGGAGCAGCAGCAGGGCGCCTGCTTGGGAGACGAGTCCCGAACCGTCCGCGGACACCACGATCTTGCGCTGGGACGCGATAGTCTTCACTCGAAAAGTGCCTTCTGATCTGGCGTGGACAGGACTCTAGACAAGCCCCATCCTCCCAGCTCAAAGGCACTTTTCTCATGTGAACGATCAGCCCGGCTCAAATTCCCCGCGAAAGCCCGAGGTTAGATGTCTCTGGCTTCTGGGCCGATGAAAGCAGGACACGAGCCCCGCACCACGAACGTCCTTGTCCAGGTCGAATACCGCGGCAAAGGTCCTCACGAAGCTGCGCGAGAAGGATGTCGCCTACTGGGTGAGCGCCATGACCTGGACAGCTTGGACCGGCTCGGCCTGACCTACCTGATCGAGACGGTGGTCACCGCCCGGCATCATCCGTAAATCAGCCCCTGGGGTGTACCTGGCCGCGCTCACCCGACCGCCATGTGCAGCATCCACGCCGCGGCGGTGAGCAGGCCGAAACCGGCGACGCTGAGGAGGAGGGTGCGGATCGCGGCCCAGCGGGGCAGTTTGCGGGCGAGCCAGCGGGCGGCGCGGATGGTGAGCGGGACGCGGGACTTACGGGGGGAGCGGGCAACGGCGGTGCGCTCGCTAACGAACGCCTCCGCCCAGGCGGTCATCGGAAACAGTTAAGGTGCGCAGCTCAGCGTGCCACGCCCTACCGTGATCCCATGACAGACCAGATGATCACGGCTCTCATCGCCGCTGGCAGCGTCCTCCTGGGCGGCGGCCTGACCGGCATCATCACCCTCATCGGCCAGCGAATGACGCTCAAGGCGGCCGACCGGAAGACGCAGCTAGAGATCGCAGACCGGGACCGCACCCGCTTCCACGAGGCCCGCAAGGAGGCGTACGCCAAGTTCCTCGCGGCTGCCGCTGACGCCGAGGGCCGCGTCAGCTTCGAGACCGTCGAGAAGCTGACGAACGCAGATCAGTCCGAGATCGTGACCAAGCCCGGTTTCGAGAACTTCGGCCCTGACGCGGCGATGCGGATGACCCGCCAGCAGTCCATCGTCCAGATCCTCTCGGGCTCACCAGAGGTGCGGCAGGCCAGCAGCGATCTCGTGAACGCGGTGCTGCGCCCGAAGCGGGGCGATTTCTGGGCCGCGGTCGTCACGCGAGCAGAGGCTCGTGAGCGCTTCATGAACGCGGCGAACAAGGAACTGACGGGACGGAGAGATTCGTCCCTCACCCCGGGCGAAGCGTCGCACCTTCCGGCTGAACAGTAGTCCACGCCGCCCCCGGCGTCCGTCTCATCGCCCCAGCGTGCCGCGATCGACTCCGCGGCGACCTTCTCCCGCCACGTCACCAGACCAGTCGAGCCGAGCGAAACGAGCGTCTTAGGCACGATCAGGCCACGCGCACCCGGGTTGGCCAGCATCATCGCGTGAAGCTTCTCCAACGCCGCCCGGGACTTGCCGGTGCCGGCCGGGCCGGACAGGAGGACCTCCGGGGCGCGGCAGGCGAACACCTCCGCCGCGGCGCCACGCGGCCGGTAGTGGTGGCGCAGTGAGAGGACGGTGGTCATGGCTGTCGATCACCCATCGCAAACCGTGCCATAATGATCACAACCCCCCTGCATGTCGCTATCCGCCGACCCTGAGGGGCAACCATGCAGGCTTACTGCACCTACTGCCGCAGCCGAGATGTCACCGTCACCGACGAGACGCCCGCCCACGCCATCACTGACGACCGTTCGGGATGGGGCGCACAAGTCCGCCACACGACCCAGGTCCCGGCCTCGGTCAACTTCGCCTGCAACAACTGTGATCGATCCGGGACGGTAAACGTCTGAGCCAGCGCGGGGTCGTCGCCAGCCTTGGGGGTGGCCCCGCATCACGTCAGGCCCCCCATGTCCACGCCCTCGAACGCGTACGTCACCGTGACATCCCCGCCCACCTGCTGCTTGACCGGCGTGTCCAGCCCGAGGAGCTTCGCCCGCCGCTCCTCGATGGCGAGGACGGTCTTGATCGCCGTCAGCGTCGGCGCGTCATCCTCGATCGGCTCGCCTCGACCGTCGTCCACCTCCGCCTCGCCCTCGTCGTTCACGAACGGCTGACCGAGCCGCACGATCCTGCCGTTCGACACGGTGATGTGCCTGTACCGCGTCAAAACGGGCCACGACGACTCTGACCTGTGTGGCTTCGTTTGCGAGATTGGGCGCCAGATGTTCGCGACTTTCGGCGCCACGTTGCCGGTGCCGCGTGTCGAGATGTTCGTGAGAATCGGCACCACTTGTGGATCTTGCCCGCCGGTGGCGCCGGCGGTAGCTTCGGAGCCCGTTCACCCTCTGTGCAATCAATCATGAACCGAGCAAGGCGCGTCCCGCCTCCGACACCTGTCACCGTGCGTGAGCGGTGCGCTGGCCGGCAACAGACTCCGGGTCCTTCTCAGGGGTGGATCACGGGTGGGCGGGCGGCGATGGACTGGTGGAGTGCGTTCGCCACCGCTTGGACGAGCGGGGCTTGTGAGGCATCCCAGACGAGGTTGAGACCGCTGTGGCTGCGGAGGATGAGCCTGCCGTACAGCAGGATGGGCAGGCGGGCGTTGTTCTTGAAACGGCGGTCGGGGCCGCCTTTGACGTTGACGTAGCGCCAGGTGGAGTCCACGACCGTGCCGTCGGGTGGCACCGGGCCTTCTTCGATGAAGCGGGCGTGTTGCATGCCGACGTGGAGGTGCTGGTAGGCGAGGTCGGCGACGTGGCGGCCGTTCTGGAACAGGACCCGGTCGGGGAGGAAGTGCACCGACAGGTTGCCTGCGGTCAGGGTCGGGACGGCGACGTTGGTGACCAGGATCCGCGGTCCCGTCAGCCGGGCCGAGGCGTTCAGCCTGCGCAGCAGATTGGCGGCGCCTGCGTTCACCTTGAACTGGTAGGTGCTGGTGATCGCGCCGGATGCGGTGATCAGCCAGAACCCGTGGGCTCGCTGGAGATCGGTGATCGAGGTGACGAGCTGATCGAAGCGCCAAGCGGCCTCGTCGGTCACGTCGTACATGACGACCACCGCGCGAGCCGCCCGATCGCGCAACGCCACCCAGAGCACGCAAGGCAGCCCGACGGCGACGATGACCAGGCCGAACCGGCCTGTCACCAGTCCCGCGACGAGCAGGGCGGCCAGGGCGAACGGCCAGTACGGCCGGCGTTGGGCGGCCTTCTGCAACTGCTGGACGATGTCACTCGGCTGGGCCGGGACCAGGCTGACGACATCGTGCATGACCACGTCATGGTCGGGCGCGATGGTGCGGTAGGAGATCGCTCCGCGTCCCATGCGCACGACGTTGCCGCGGGGGCCCATCCCCACCCGAAGGCCCGGGATTCCGGTCGAGACTCCCATCCCGGCCTGGCTGAGGGTGAACCGGAACGGTCCAGCCCTGAGGCTGGTGCGCACATAGAAACCCACTATGAGGAATCCTTCCGACCCGGGCGCCCGTTACTGCGGCCGAAGTCCGACCCTGTGGATGCCCGAGACCGGGTCGGGCGAAGGCTGACGGGCGGCGAGTCGCAGCGCGCGCCGGACAGGGTGACCGCTGACTCCCCACGCGGGGTTCGCCTTCGCCTTGCGCTTCTTCGCCACGGCGCCGATCCTGGCGTCTCTCAGGGGCCAGGAAGGGCTGGTTCGCGCAGCACGAGCGACTGAGGCCAGCCCCTGGGTCATACTCTGAACGCTATGCAGGAGGAGTTGCGGGCGTTCACCGAGTGGGTGGGCGAAGGCCGGAAGCTGACCCAGACGGGGAACCTGACGCTGTCGGA
This sequence comes from Nonomuraea glycinis, assembly GCF_035920485.1. Lineage (GTDB taxonomy): Bacteria > Actinomycetota > Actinomycetes > Streptosporangiales > Streptosporangiaceae > Nonomuraea > Nonomuraea glycinis. The sequence goes on along the minus strand of NZ_CP109166.1, from coordinate 170,364 downwards.
CGCGCGGGCGCTGGTGGCGCTGCTGGAGACCGGTGACGAGATCGACCCGAAGATCGGCGATCGGGTGTTCCGGACGAAGAGCAGCACCGACCTGCCCGGATTGAACCTGATCGTGGAATGGGCCAAAGCGGCTGGGCTGGTCCGGGTGGTCAAGGGCCGGCTGCTGCCGGTGATGAAGGCGGCGCCACTGCTGAAGGACTCGGAGCGATTGTGGGAGGCGTCGTTCACAGCGTTGGGGAAGATGAGCGAGGCGCTCTTCCCCCGGAACTACTGGTCCACGTCGCTGGTCGGAGAGGAGTTCACGCTCATCTGGCCGGCGCTGCTGCGTAGGTTGTACGGCGGGCCGGTGCCCGTTGCGGATCTGCGTGAGCTGGCCTGGGAGATCGCGTCGCCGTACTACGAGATGCGCGACCCGCAAGCGCAGCGGCGGATGGCCGGCCAGGACATCGATCGACTGCTGGCCGTCTTGGTCCGGCTGGGCGCGGTGGAGCCCACGCAGGAGACGGCGACTCTGACCCCGGTGGCGGTGAACGCCGTACGGCGCAGCCTGGGCGAGGCCGCACCGGGAGAGCCGATCTACCAGATTCGGGTGACACTCCAGGAGAGTGCGGATCCGGTGATCTGGCGGCGCCTGCTCGTCTCACCCGGGATCACGATCGACAGGCTGCACGACATCCTGGTCGCGGCGATGGGCTGGGAGGGCCGTCATCTCCACCTGTTCACGGTGGGCGGTGTCCTGTACGGCAAAGCGTCACCCGAGTGGGATCTGGACATTCTGGACGAGAAGAAGACCTCGCTGGCGGAGGTGCTCGCACAGGTCGGGGCAGCCATGGAGTACGAGTACGACCTGGGTGACAGCTGGCGGCATGACATCGTGCTGGAGGAGATCCTCACCGCGGAGGAAGGGGTCCGTTAACCGGTGCTGGTGGACGGGGCGGGAGCTTGCCCACCAGAGGACGTCGGCGGCATCGGAGGCTACGCATACCTCCGCCTGGTGCTGGCCGATCCCGAACACGACGAGCACGACGAATACGTCCGCTGGGCCGGTCTGAAAAGCGCGCAGAAGTTCGACCCGGCCCGGTTCGCCCTCGAAGCCGCCCGCCGAGCGCTGGCCTCGGCTGGGTGATCAGATGCGCGTCGCAGACGGGCAGCTCGCGCGCCTCCCCGCTGTAGCATTCGCCCCGCACATCAACGGCTGAAATGCCGGCAAGGGCGATCCCTGCACGGAAGCCCCGGTGGTGCCCGATCGGGACTCATCGCGGCAGCGCCGACCGCCTCCCCCGGAGCTTCCCCGTACCACGGACACTTGACCTGAGGTCACCCTGATCGAATGCGAGCCTTAATAGCTAGGCGCGTGCTGGGGGCAGGCCGTAGCGGCTGACGGCCAGGTAGGTCTCCGGCGTCGCCGCTTCGAGGAGCCCTTCGTCGCCTTCCAGGTGGATTTCTGGCTCCTGGGGGCGGCGCAGCAGGTCACTCCAGTCGCTTGTCGCTCCCCGCTCGTAGGCGCCGCGGAGCAGGGGGCGCAGCCGAGGGCGGGCTTCCTCCTGCTGCTCGCGGAAGATCCGCCGCTGGGTGAGTCGCTGTCTTTCCTGAGCGTCGTCGCTGAGTTCCTGGTTCTCGGGCGGCTGGTCCTCGGCGCGCAGCCCTGGGGTGCGCTGGGCGATGGCGAGGTCTTCCTCGTGGAGGCGCTCGCAGGCGGCGAACAGCTTCCGGGACATGCCCAGGTGAACCTCGGTTCCGGGGATGCGGCAGGTGAGGAAGTCGTCGAGGCCCATGGAACGCATTCTGGCCCGCAGGATATGCCGCTCGGCGTGAGGCGCTACTCCGCGGGCTTCGGCCCGCATACCGCGGGTGAAGTCGTCGCCTTCCAGGGGCGTGGTCAGCCCGGAGCGCCGATGACGGGACGCGCGTTCGGCGGGAACGGGAACGGTGCGCAGTTGCGAGGCGGGAGCGGAGCGCAGCGCCAGGTAGGCGAGCATCTGGGCGCGGGCCGCGCCGATGAGCGCGTCGTCGCTGTCGCCGAGACGGTCTTCGAGGTTACCCGGGCCAGCCGCTGACTCGTCGTCGATGGCGATTCCGGCTGGGGTGAGCGGCGGCTGGCCGGGGTGCAGGTCATGGTCGATGGTGAGGAAGAGGTCGTCTCCGGGCCGCACGGACGCTCCGACCAGGACGGTGCGATGGGCGTACGAGCCGAGGATCTTGCTGCCGGCGGCCAGTTGCGCCCACCCCTTGCGGAGCGTGCTGAGGCCCACGTCGCCCCCCTTGGCTTCGATCAGCCAGTACAGGTCCTCTGCCTGATGCTGCCCCCATAGGTCGGGCAGCTTATTCTTCGGGTCCTTGAACGTGTCGAGCAGGGCGGGGATCGGGCCACCGAGTTCGAGGTGCTCGGTCTGACCGAGGCCCAGCAGTGAGCGGCAGGCCCACTCGGTCATCGTCATGCCCAGTCGGTAGGCGGCGGCGTTCTTCGCGCTGCGCTCGGTACCGTACGCGTAGACCGGGTTCAGGGTCAGGCGCCGGCCCGTGGTGCCTCGTACGGGGTGCTGAGGCTTGACGGGGTGCGCGCCGAGGTAGGCGTACAGCGGGGAAACCCGGGCGACGAATTCCCCGTGCGCGTACTGCGGCTGATTCTGCAGGTGCGGGGTGACGTCGCGGCCGACCTCAATGGCGGCCTTGATGATCTCCCGCCAGGTGGTGGTCGAGACGTACCAGCCGTCGGTCGCCGGGAACCCGTGTGACCCGGCCCACGGCTGGTGCTTGGCCGTCCGCCACCGCCTCCGGGGCTTTCTCGCAGGCCCGTTGCGGAAAAGGACCGGTACATCGAAGCTGTCGGCGTAGGTGAGTGGTGGCTCGTCGGGGACGTGTGCGGGGATCATGTGGATCACTCTGGCACGGTCGGATCGCTTCCGGCAGCCGAGTATAGGGCCGCCAACCGGTCAGCAGTGGGAGCCATTCGGTTGACCTCGGGAGCAGGTGTAGGGCTCAAGAACTCGAGTACTTCAAGCACCGAGCCCTTCGTCCGGTGGAAGGAAGGGCTCTGGGGCGCCAAATGGCTGGTCCGGGTCACCTGAAATCACGTTTCGTGATCTTGTCGATGGTGCATGCCGTCACCCGGCGTCTGTTGTCTGGGGCGCCCACCTCCAGCTCATGCCGAACGTCGGTAGCGCCGCCCTGGCATATATCGACCCGGTTCTTCTGGAGGCCATCGAAGCCTGCCTGCCGTCCGGCCGGCACATCGACCTTGACCTCGGGATCGCCGTTTGTCCACTCGGCTGACCGCCCACCGCCTGGCCACCATTCGAGACCCGGCGATTGAGCCGCGCTCCATCTCACCCATGCGAACCGCCTGGGCACCTTTGTGAAAGCCTCCCAGCAGGCTGTCGGCCTGTACGGCGAGCTGACCTGACTCAACCCGAGATTCCGCCCGCACTCCGGACACCTTGACCTGAGGTCATCCCCCGATCGGATGCGAGCCCTAGCTGGCGCGTCTGTCGTCGCACACCGGGGGAGATGGGACAGATGGCAAAAACACGTGTGCAGGTCAGCAGGCGATGCGGCTGTGTGGATGCGGAAACGGGGCGTCAGCGAGGCGGAACGTGTCCGCGTCTGCCGGTAGATGACGATCACGGTAGCTGGTATTTCGCGGTGCAGGTACGCGGCCTGGACGGGCAGCGGCAGCGCGTCCGCCAGGGTGGTTACGCCGACCCTGAGGAAGCGCAAGCGGCAGGCCGCGCTCTGGCCGCTGCCGACCGCGACGGCGCAGGGGCCGGATGCACGCTCGGGCAGTGGCTGGCCCGTTGGCTGGCCACCAAGGACGCCCTGCGTCCGTCGACCCGGCAGGGCTACGCCACGCACATCCGTCTCTACCTCATCCCGCAGTTGGGACGGATCCTGCTCCACCAGCTCACCTCGCGCGATGTCAACGGACTGCTCGCGACGCTCGCGTCCCGTCCTTCGCCGACCGGCTGCCGATTGTCGCCCGCTACCGTGGTGCGGATCCACGCCACCTTGCGGACTGCGCTGAATGCGGCGGTCCGTGCCCGGCTGATCCCGGTCAACCCGGCCAACGGCGCCGACCTGCCGCATCCCCGGCGACCGCATCCGGTCGTCTGGACAGCCGGGCGGACGGCCCGGTGGCAGCAGGCGGGAAAACGTCCGGCGGTGGCGGTCTGGACCGAACAGCAGCTCGCGGCCTTCCTGGTCGGCGTCGCGCAGGACGATCTGTATGCCGCATGGTGGCTGGCCGCGCTGCGCGGGCTGCGTCGCGGTGAGCTGGCCGGGCTGCGCTGGACGGACGTCGACCTGCAGGCGGCGGAGTTGACGGTGGCGCAGCAGCGGGTGCACGCCGATGGTCAGGTCGTGGTCGGCCCGCCGAAGAGCGCCGCCAGTAGCCGGGTGGTGGCCCTGGACGCGGAGACCGTGCGGGTGCTGATGCGGCACCGCGAGCGCCATGAGGAGCTGAGCGCGGCGGCGGGCACCCGCTGGCAGGACTCCGGGTATGTGTTCACCACCGCGACGGGTGCGCCGCTGCGGCCGGACTACCTCACGGGCCGGTTCCGCCGGCTCGTGGCCGCCTCCCGGCTCCCGCCGATCCGGCTGCACGACCTGCGGCATGGCGCCGCCACGCTGGCGCTGGCCGCGCGCACCGATCTGAAGGTGGTGCAGGCCATGTTGGGGCATGCCAGCATCGTGCTGACCGCCGACACCTACGTCTCGGTGCTGCCGGAGGTGGCGCACGAAGCTGCCCGGGGAACGGCTCGGCTGGTGCTCAGCGCCGCGTCCGCGCTCGGGCGGGAGCTCAGCGTGTGACTCAGCTTTGCCTCACATCTGCCCCATGCCACCGTTGGCCGCGACTGCGGCTGGAGTTTCCGCAGGTGGAGTGGCGCGCCCTGCAGGATTCGAACCTGCGACCGTCGGATTAGAAGTCCGATGCTCTATCCAGCTGAGCTAAGGGCGCTCCCGACTTATTGTGCATGATCCGGCGACTTGTCATGCACAGGTTTCGCCCGTGTCAGCCCTCGACCCCCACGTACGCGATCTTGCCCTCGTAAAACGGCGGTCCGGTTGGGTGGTGATCGCGACCCATCTGTGAGCAAAAAGGCCAGGCGGGGGCGTCGCGGGGGGTCTAATCTGTCATGTCATGTTCGCGACCCTCCTGCATGAGATTCCGCTGCAGGGCGGTGATGTGACGGACGGGGTGGTGCGTGTCGGGGACACGGTGCGCAGGCCGGTCGGTCAGTCGACGCCCGCTGTGCATGCTCTGCTGCGCCATCTGGCGGCGGCGGGGTTCGAGGGGGCGCCGCGGGTGCTCGGGGTGGACGAGTTGGGGCGGGAGGTTCTGACCTTTCTACCCGGGACGACGGGGTGGACGGCGGCGAGTGTCACCGGTGAGGCGCTGGCCGGGGTGGCACGGTTGTTGCGCGGGTTTCATGATGCGACGGCGGGGTTCCCGCTGGCTCATGACGGCTGGGAGGGCGGGTCGAATGATGACGCGCCCCCAGAGGTCATCGGACATTGTGATCTGACCCCGGAGAACGTGGTTTTTCGTGACGACCGGTCGTACGCGATGATTGATTTTGATCTGGCGCGGCCCACCACGCGGCTGTTCGATGTGGTCACCACGTTGCGGCACTGGGCGCCCATCGCCGATCCGGTCGACCGCCATCCGCTGTTACGCGGGGTCGAGGTGGGGGAGCGGTTGCGGGTGTTCTGCGACGCGTACGGTGTCCGCCCGCGTGATCGTCGCCGGCTGCTTGAGCTGTCCAGGCTGCGTTTCCAGCGGTCCTACACGGTCATGCGCACCCGGGCCGCGGCAGGGGGAAGCTGGGGGCGGATGTGGGCGAGCGGCGCGGGGGAGCGCATCCGGCGGGCCGGAGCCTGGCTGGATGTCCACGAAGATGAGTTGCATGCGTATCTGGTCTGACCGAGCCGCGGGGCTCGCGCTGGGAGTGGCGCTCGACGCGATCATCGGCGATCCCCGTAAGGGGCATCCGGTCGCGGCGTTCGGGCGGGTCGCGGGCGGGCTCGAAGGGAAGCTGTACGGAGACGCGCGGGCCAACGGGGTGCTGCATGTGGCGCTCTGTGTGGGGGCGGCGGCGGGGATCGGGGCGCTGGCGGAGCGGGTTCGCCAGCCGGTCGTCCGTACGGCGCTGACCGCCGCCGCGACGTGGGCCGTGCTCGGCGGCACCACGCTGGCCCGCGAGGGCGAGCACATGGCCGAGGCGCTGGAGGACGAGGACCTGCGGCGGGCTCGGGAACGGCTGCCGCACCTGTGCGGGCGTGACCCGTCCGGGCTGGCGGCGCCGGAGCTGGCCAGGGCCACGGTGGAGTCGCTGGCGGAGAACACCTCGGACGCGGTCGTGGCGCCGCTGTTCTGGGGGGCGGTGGCGGGGGTGCCGGGGCTGCTGGCCTACCGGGCGATCAACACGCTGGACGCCATGGTCGGGCACCGGTCACCGCGGTACGAGCGGTTCGGCTGGGCGGCGGCCCGGCTCGACGACGTGGCGAACTATGTCCCGGCTCGGCTCACCGGGCTGATCACCGTACTGGCGGGTCCGGACCCGCGGGGGGCGCTGGCCGTACTGAAAAGGGACGGTCACCGGCACCCCAGCCCCAACGCGGGCCGGTGCGAGGCGGCGTTCGCCGGCGCGCTCGGCGTCACGCTGGGCGGGGTGAACGTCTACGGCGGCAGGATCGAGCGGCGGCCGACCATGGGGGACGGGCCTCAGCCGCGGGTACGGGACATCCGGCGGGCGGCGCGGCTGACCAGGGCGGTGGGCCTGGTCGCCGCGGGCGCCGCCGTGCTGACCGCCTGGGCGGTGCGCCGGGCTCAGACCCGCTGAAGGGTCACCAGGCGGAGGCCGGTCTCGACGAGTTTCCAGCCCAGGCGCAGGCGCACGGCCGACCAGGGGGAGCGGTGGCGCGGGCGGGCCTTCGCCTGCGAGTGGAGCTCGGCGGCGCGGATGTGGTGGAGTCGTAAGTGGATGTCGGGATGCATGGCGTGGCTCCAGATCAGGGACGGGTCGGGAAGCCGAACAGGTGGAGGACGACGTTCTCGCGGCCTTCGGCGTCCGGTGCCGTGTCGGCGTGTGCTTGCCACTTCTTGAGCACCTCGCGCAGCTCCTCGTCAGCCTGGTGCAGCTCGTCGGCGGTGAGCCGGGCCAGGGAGCGGGAGTTGAAGGCGGCGCTGCGCCACTCCTCCGCCCAGGCCGACTGCTCGTCGAGGTAGCGCTCGTAGAGCTCGACGTGCTCGCGGAAGGCCAGCCGGGTGAACGCGGAGTAGGCGGCGGCCTGTTCGGGAGCGTCGCTGAAGTCCTTGTGGCTGACGGAGTAGCTGCTCAAGGCCACCTGCCACCAGCGCTCCCGGCCGTCGGAGCTCTGCTGGCCGGCCTCCTCGATGACGCCGTGGGCGGCCAGCTTGCGCAGGTGGTAGCTCACCAGGGAGACGGCCTCGTCGACCTGGTCGGCCAGCTGTGAGGCGGTGGCGGTGCGCGCCTGGTAAAGGGCGCGGTAGAGCCTCAGCCGCAGGGGGTGCGCCAGCGCCTTGAGCGTGTCGAGCTCGGTGATGCGCCGGTTCTCGTCGGTGGCCATGACTCGACCGTAGATAGGAAAGAAAAATTGCGCAACTAAATTTTCCTATCTCGGGGTGAGCAGGGAGTGGGGTGGGCCTTCGGCGAGGAGGCGGCCGTCGTCGAGCAGCAGGCAGTGGTCCGCGCGCAGGGCCGAGGGCAGGTCGTGGGTGGCGTGCACGACGGTGACGCCGGCGGCCTTCGCCTCGGCGAGCGCCGTCTGGATCAGGAGGTCGGCCTCGGCATCGAGGCCGGTGGTGGGCTCGTCGAGCAGGAGCACCTCGGACTCCTGCGCCAATCCCTGGGCGACCAGGGCGCGCTGGCGCTGACCGCCCGACAGGGAGCCGAGCGGGCGCGCGGCCAGGTCGAGGATGTCCAGGCGGGCCAGGCAGCCGTCCACGATCGACCAGTCGTGTCCGGACAGTCGCCGCCACGGTCCCCGGTGCGCCCAGCGGCCCATGGCCACGGTGTCGCGGACCGTGATCGGCAAAGCGTCCGGCACGTCGCTGCGCTGCATGACGAAGGCGGGGGCGCGCGGGCGCTCGACGGTGCCGGAGGTGGCGGGGATCACGCCTGCCAGGACGCCGAGCAAGGTGGATTTGCCGGAGCCGTTCGGACCCACCAGGGCGGTCACCGCTGAGGCGGGGATCCGCGCCGTGACCTGCCGCAGGACCGTCCGCCCCGGGTAGCCGGCCACCAGCTCGTCGATCGCCATGCCCGTCATCTGAGCCCTCTCACTTGAACTTGATAACGGTTTTCATTGTAGAGTGCCGAATCATGGACTGGCTAATTGGCCCCTTTGAGGTGTCTTTCGTACGACATGCGCTGTGGGCGACGATCCTCGTGTCGCTCATCTGCGCGCTGGCCGGCACCTGGGTGGTGCTGCGGGGCCTGGCCTTCCTGGGCGATGCGATGTCGCACGGGATGCTGCCGGGCGTGGCGCTGGCCTCGCTGCTCGGCGGAAGTCTCGTGCTCGGCGCGCTGGTGGCCGCGGTGGCGATGGCGGCGGGGGTGACCGCGCTCGGCAGGTCGCCCCGGCTGTCGCAGGACACCGGCATCGGACTGCTCTTCGCCGGGATGCTCTCGCTGGGCGTGATCATCGTGTCGCACTCCCGGTCGTTCGCGGTGGACCTGACCGGGTTCCTGTTCGGTGACGTGCTGGCGGTGCGCGGGCGGGAGCTCGGCTATCTGGTGGCGGCGCTGCTGGTGGCGGGGCTGGTGTCGGTGGTGGGGCACCGGATGTTCGTCGCGCTGGCCTTCGACCCGCGCAAGGCGCGCACGCTGGGGTTACGGCCCCGGCTGGCGCACGCGCTGATGCTGGGGCTGGTCACGCTGGCGATCGTGGCGTCGTTCCACGTGGTGGGGACGCTGCTCGTGTTCGGGCTGCTCGTCGCGCCGCCCGCCGCCATGGCGCTGTGGGCCACCCGTATTCCGGTGATCATGCTGGGGGCGGCGTTGCTCGGCATCGGCGCGGCGGTGACCGGGCTGCTCGTCTCGTGGCATCTCGGTACGGCCGCCGGGGCGACCATCACGGCGGTGGCCGTGTCGATGTTCTTCGTGTCGGCGCTGGCGTCCCGGTTGCGAGGCCACCGATGAAGGCCGCGCTGCTCGTGGCGATCATCCTGCTGTCCGGGTGCGGGGACACCGAGAAGGCCGCCGGACCCGCAAACTTCGACGCCGCGGACGCGGTGCCGACGCACGGATACGTACGGGGCGCCGAGGAGACGGCCGAGCCGCAGGCCCGCCTGGTCCTGGCCGACGCGGGCACCGGGGCGGTGCACGTACTCGATCTGATCACCGAGAAGGTCACCGCCGTGGCCCGGGTCGCGTCCGTCGAGGGCATCACAGGCGACGGCCGTTTCGCCTATGTCGCCCACGCCGGTGAGTCGCTGCGCGTCATCGACAGCGGCGGCTGGACCGTCGACCACGGCGACCACCTGCACTTCTACCGAACCACCCCCCGTGACGTCGGCACGGTCACCGGGCGTCGGGCGCTCAGCGACGCGGCTGTGACGGCGGTGTCCGGCTCCGGCGGAGTCCGCCTGCTCGACCGCGCGAAGCTGGAGGAGGGGCTGATCGCCCAGACGGCCACCGTCCCGGGGACCGGCACCGCGCTGCCGTACGACGAACGGCTCTTCGTGCCGGTAGGCGGCGCGGTCGCGATCCATTCCAGAGCGGGTGCGCCGGCGGGCAGGCTCGACGAGCCCTGCCCGCAGCCGCGCGGCGCGGTCGTGACCAGGCGCGGCGCGGTCTTCGGCTGCGCCGACGGCGCGCTGCTCGTCGGCGGGAAAGGCGCGGAGAAGATCCCCCATCGCGGTGAGCGCCCGCACGAGCGCCCGCACGAGCGCCCGCACGAGCGCCCGCACGAGCGCCCGCACGAGCGCCCGGACGAGCGCTCGGACGAGCGCTCGGGCGGGCGTTCGGGCGAGGGCGAGCGTCCGGGTGAGCTCAGCGGCCGCCCTGGTAGCACGGTCCTGGCGGCCATCGCCGGTGACGGAGGCGTGTGGGTGCTCGACGTCACCGCGAAGAGCTGGAAACGCCTCGAAACGGGCCCGGTGGCCGCCGTCACCGCTACGGGCCCGCAGGCCCCGGTGCTCGTCCTGACGACCGACGGCGTCCTGCACTCCTGGGACCCCGAGTCCGGCAGGAAGCTCGCGAAGACGCGGCTCCTCGACAGGGCCGACGACCGCGTGACCATCCAGGCGGATCCGAACAGGGCCTACATCAACGATCCGGCGGTGAAAGCCGTACACGAGATCGACTATCGCGACGGGCTGCGCCGGGCGCGCACGTTCGAGCTGGACTTCACACCCACGCACATGGTGGAGACGGGCCGATGAGAATCCTGCTGATCGTGCTGGCGATGCTGCTGGCGGGCTGCGCGAGCGGTGCCGAGCGCCGTCCCGAGGTGGTGGTCACCACGGACATTCTCGGCGACGTCACCCGCATGATCGTCGGCGACCAGGCCCAGGTCACGGTGCTGATGAAGCCGGGCTCCGACCCGCACTCGTTCGGCGTCTCCGCCCAGCAGGCCGCCCGGCTGGAGCGGGCCGCGCTCGTCGTGTACAACGGTCTCGGCCTGGAGGAGGGCGTGCTGCGCAACGTCCAGGCGGCGCGGGAGTCGGGGGTCGCGACCCTGGCGGCAGTGGAGGCGGCCGATCCGCTCCGCCCCGACCCGCACTTCTGGACCGACCCACGGCGCATGGCCATGGCAGTGGACGCGATCGCCGGGGCCGTCGAGCGGATCGACGGCGTCGACCCGGCGGCGATCCGGGCGAACGCCGCCGCCTACCGCCGCGAGATCGAACGCCTGGACGCCTGGATGGCACGGCGCCTCAGCGCCATTCCACCCGCCGGGCGCGAGCTCGTGACCGACCATCACGTCTTCGGCCACTTCGCCCAGCGGTACGGCTTCACGATCGTCGGCGCCGTGATCCCGGGCGGCACGACCCTCGCCTCCCCGAGCGCCGCCGACCTCAAGGAGCTCGCGGACGCCATCCGCGAGCACGAGGTGCCCGCCATCTTCACCGACTCCGCGCGACCCGACCGGCTCGCGCGGGTCCTGGCCGCGGAGGCGGGGGTGGAGGTCCAGGTCGTGGCCCTGTTCACCGAGTCGCTGAGCGGGCCGGGACAGGGCGCCGACACCTATCTGCGGATGATGCGCGCCAATACCGACGCCATGGTCGACGGCCTTGGCACAACCCCCTGAAGATTGGACAAGAACAAATGAATCGCACCCTGCCCTTGCTCGCCGCCGCAGCCTTCCTGGTGAGCGCCTGCGGCGCCGCGCCTGTCGCCGCGCCGCCGCCGGTGGAAGTTCCGCGCCCGCCGGTCAACGATCCCCTGGTCACGACGTACGACGGCGGTCTGTACGTGCTCGACGGCGAGACTCTCACGCTGGCCGAGACCATCCCGCTGCCCGGCTTCAACCGGGTGAACGCGGCAGGCGACGACCGCCACGTGCTGGTCTCCACCGCCACCGGGTTCCGCGTGCTGGACGCGACCACCCCGGAGCTCAAGCCGGACGAGTTCAAGGGCGCCAAGCCCGGCCACGTGGTCCGCCACGCGGGCAAGACCGTGCTGTTCTCCGACGGCACCGGCCAGGTCACCGTCTTCGACCCGAAGCAGCTCGCCGCGGGCCTGCCCAAGGGCGAGGTCTACCAGGCGGCGTCCCCGCACCACGGAGTGGCGATCCAACTGGCGAACGGCGAGCTCCTGGTCACCCTGGGCACCGAGGAGAAGCGCACCGGCATCCTGGTGCTCGGCCAGGACCGCGCGGAGATCGCCCGCAGCGAGCGGTGCCCCGGCGTGCACGGCGAGGCCACGGCCCAGGGCGAGGCCGTGGTGATCGGCTGCGAGGACGGCGTCCTCGTCTACCGCGACGGCAAGATCACCAAGATCGACAGCCCCGACGCGTACGGCCGGGTCGGCAACCAGGCGGGCACCGACGCCTCGCCCGTCGTCCTCGGCGACTACAAGATCGACGCGGACGCCGAGCTGGAGCGCCCCGAGCGGATCTCGCTCATCGACACCCGGACCGGCAAGATGAAACTGGTCGATCTCGGCACCAGCTACACCTTCCGCTCCCTCGCCCGTGGGCCGCACGGCGAGGCGCTCGTGCTCGGCACCGACGGCGCGATCCACGTCATCGACCCGGTCAAGGGCAAGGAGGTCAGCACGTTCGAGGTGCTGGGCGACTGGCAGGAGCCGATCGACTGGCAGCAGCCCCGCCCGGCCCTGTTCGTCCGCGGCCACGTCGCGTACGTGACCGACCCGGCCGCCAAGCAGGTGCACGCGATCGACGTCGAGTCGGGCGCGAAGCTCCGCACCACCACGCTGCCGCAGCCGCCGAACGAGATCAGCGGCCCTGGACACTGATCCGCTACGGTTGGCCGCGTGAAAGGGGCACTGCTCGTCGCGGGCACCACGTCAGACGCCGGTAAAAGCGTGGTCACCGCCGGGATCTGCCGCTGGCTGGCCAGGCAGGGCGTCCGGGTGGCGCCGTTCAAGGCCCAGAACATGTCCTTGAACTCGTACGTCACCGCGGACGGCGCCGAGATCGGCCGGGCCCAGGCCATGCAGGCGCAGGCCGCGGGCCTGGAGCCGGTCGCGGACATGAACCCGATCCTGCTCAAGCCCGGCAGCGACCGCCGCAGCCAGGTCGTGCTCATGGGCCGCCCGGTCGCCGACGTCGACGCGATGGAGTACGGCGCGCTCAGGGACCTCCTCCGGGAGGCGGCCCTGGGCGCGCTGGCCCGGCTCAGGGAACGCTACGACGTGGTCGTCTGCGAGGGCGCGGGCAGCCCCACCGAGATCAACCTGCGCCCGGGCGACATCGCCAACATGGGCCTGGCCAGGGCCGCGAACCTGCCGGTGATCGTGGTCGGCGACATCGACAGGGGCGGGGTGTTCGCCGCCTTCTACGGCACGGTCGCCCTGCTGGACGCCGATGATCAGGCGCTCATCTCCGGGTTCGTGGTGAACAAGTTCCGCGGCGCCAGGGAACTGCTCGAACCCGGCCTCGACCAGCTCAGGGAGCTCACCGGGCGGCAGGTGTACGGCGTCCTGCCCTGGCTGGACGGCCTCTGGCTGGACGTCGAGGACTCCCTCGCGCTGGACAGCCGGGCCGTCACCACCGGCAGGCCGTACGGCAGGCAGACGCTCCGGGTGGCCGTGGTGCGGCTGCCGCGCATCTCCAACTTCACCGACCTGGACGCGCTGACGGCCGAGCCCGGGGTGGCGGTGCGATTCGTGACGGACCCGGGCGAGCTGGACGACGCCGACCTCGTGGTGGTGCCGGGCTCCCGCGCCACGGTGCACGACCTGGCCTGGCTGCGCGACACCGGCCTGGCGGCGGCGCTGCGCGCGCGTACCGGGCCGATCCTGGGCATCTGCGGCGGCTTCCAGCTGCTCGGCCGCGAGATCCTCGACGAGGTGGAGTCCGGGGCCGGCCGCGTGGAGGGGCTCGGCCTGTTGCCCGTGCGGGTGGAGTTCGCGGCCGAGAAGATCCTCGGCCGGCCCACCGGCCACGCCTACGGACACCCGGTGCACGCGTACGAGATCCACCACGGGCGGGTGACCGTCGAGGGCGGCGAGCCGTTCCTGGACGGGTGCCGCGCCGGCAGCGTCTGGGGCACCACCTGGCACGGCGCGCTGGAGAACGACGCCTTCCGCCGCGCCTTCCTGGCCGACGTCGCGCTGCGGGCGGGCCGCGCCTTCGTCCCGCACCCCGGCAGCGACTTCGCCCGGCTGCGCGAGGAGCGCTTCGACGCCCTCGGCGACCTCGTCGAGCAGCACCTGGACACCGGCGCGCTGCGCGACCTCATCGAGTACGGCCCGCCCAAGGTGCCGCCGCTGCCGCCGGGGGCGCGTCAGCTCTGATGGACCACGTCCGTGGCGGCGGCGGTCAGGGCGAGCACCGGGAAGACGGCCTGCGGCGGCACCCGGTAGACGCCCCGTTCCGGCTGCTCCACCAGCCCGGCCGAGGTCAGCGTCTTGAGATGGTGGTAGAGCTGCCCCTGTGAGGCCAGGGCGAGCTCGCTCTGCAGGTCGGCGATGGGCTGCGGGCCCGCCACGAGCAGTTGCAGGATCCGCAGCCTGGCCGGGTGCCCGGCCGCCGCCAGCACGCCGGCCAGCGGCCCGGTCGGCTGCTCGACCAGCCAGCCGGGGGAGCGGGCCACCTCCCACTGCCACCGGTAGCCGCCGAGCCTGGCCTCACCGCCGTAGGTCAGACGGCCGGTGTCGTCGCCGGTGGCCGCCGGCGACGGCTCACCCTCCAGGGCGGCGACGCGGGCTTCGAGCTCCCGCAGGCGCTCCTCGATGCTGCTCACCCCAGCACCGTACCGACAACTCCGGAATTCCGGAGTCCGGAAGGGAACGGCCGCCGTTCCTGCCGGGGTCGGCCGGTGACGCCGCCGCCCGCCGGGCGGGATCATCCAGGCATGACAGCAGTGGTGCAGGCCGAAGGGCTGACCAAGTACTACGGCAAGCGCCGGGGACTGGAGGATCTCACCCTGGAGATCCAGCCGGGAGAGGTCTTCGGCTACCTCGGACCCAACGGAGCAGGGAAGACGACAACGATCCGCCTCCTGCTCGACGTGATCAGGCCCACCCGGGGCCACGTACGCGTCCTCGGCGGCGGCTCGCGGGAGGCCGCGGTGCGCGGCAGGATCGGCTACCTGCCGGGCGAGCTCGCCCTGGAAGGCAGGGAACGGGCCAGGGACTACCTGGAGTTCCTCGGCAGAGTGCGCGGCGGCGTCCCTCGCGCCCGCGTCGACGCCCTGGCCGAACGGCTCAACGCCGACCTGTCGGTGCCGATGCGCAAGCTCTCCAAGGGCAACAAGCAGAAGATCGGGCTGATCCAGGCGTTCATGCACGAGCCGGAGCTGCTCATCCTGGACGAGCCGACCGGCGGCCTCGACCCGCTGGTGCAGCAGGAGTTCCTGGCCATGGTCCGGGAGGTGCGCATCGCGGGCCGTACCGTGCTGATGTCCTCACACGTACTGGCCGAGGTGGAGCACGTCTCCGACCGGGTCGGCATCGTACGGGAAGGTCGCCTGATCGCGGTGGAGAACGTGGCCGCGCTGCGCGAGAAGGCGGTGCGCCGCGTCGAGCTGCACTTCGACGCGCCCGTCCCGGCCGAGGAGTTCGCCGGCCTGCCCGGCGTGCGGGACCTGCGCGTGACGGGCGCCGCCGTGCGCTGCACCATCGACGGCAGGCCGGACGCGCTGATCAAGGCGGCGGCCCGGCACACCGTGGTGCACCTGGTCAGCGCTGAACCCGACCTTGAGGAGATCTTCCTCACCTACTACAGCGACGAGGAGAGACACGATGATCGCCAAGAGTCTGCGTGACTACCGGCGGAGCCTCATCGGGTGGGCGATCGGCCTCAGCGCCTTCATGATGATGTACCTCGGGGTCTACAGCAGCATCAAGCAGAGTCCCGACCTCTACGGCGCGCAGGCGATGGCCAAGTTCCCCGGCGCGCTCAAGGACCTGATGGGCGGGCTGCAGGACTTCACCAGCGGCGCCGGCTATCTGCAGTCGGTCGTCTACCAGCTGTTCGTGCCGTTCCTGTTCATCGCGTGCGCGATGCTCGCCGCCAACCGGGCCATCGCCCAGCCCGAGGAGGCCGGCACGCTGGAGCTCATCGTCACCCTGCCCATCGACCGCAAGCGGCTCGTCCTCGACCGCTTCGCCGCCCTCGCCCTCGGCCTGCTCGCGGTGGCCGCCGTGACGCTGCTCGTCACCTGGGTCATGGCCGAGGCCGTCGGCATCGGCGTCACCTTCGACCGGATCCTCGCCGCCCACACCGGAGTGCTGCTGCTCGGCCTCTTCTTCGGCACCGTCACCCTGGCCGTCGGCGCCGCGACCGGGCGCAGGGCCCTCGCCACGGCGGTCGTCGGCGGGTGGGCGCTGCTCGGCTACGTCGTCGTCACCATCGGCAAGAGCGTCGAGGCCATCGCCTGGCTCAAATGGGTCTCCCCGTTCCACTACTACGCCGAGGGCCAGCCCCTCTATCAGGGGCTTCCGGTCGGGGACTACCTTGTGCTGGCGGGCGCCACCGCGGTGCTCGCCCTCACCGCGGTCCTCGCCTTCGACAGGCGCGACGTAGGAGTCTGACCGTGTCCGACCGCCGGGAGCTGCCCGCCGACCTGCTCGGCGAGCACCTCCGCACGCTGCGCCAGGCCGCCGCCACCGGCCTGCCGCCCGGCCGGGCCGAACTCGACGCCTACCGCGCCGCCGGCTCCCGCGCCGCCGAACTCGGCCTCCCCCTGCGAACGCTCGTCGACGCCGCGCTCGCCGCCGCCGACGGCTTGACCGGTCCCGCCGTACTGCCCGCCCTGCGCAAAGCCGTCTCCGCCCTCATGGAGGGGTACGACCAAGCCCAGCTCGCCGCCATCCGAGGCGCGGACGTCGAACGCAGGGAGTTCGTCGACGACCTGCTCCAGGGCAGGGCCGAACGCCTCGCCGAACGCGCCGAGCACTTCGGCCTCCGCCTCGCCGAGTCGTACGTCGTCGCCGTCGCCGGCGGCCTGCGGGACGTCGACCCCGACCGGATCGAACGCGACCTGATCGCCCGCTTCGGCTCCCACAACATCCTCCTCGCCGTCCGCTCGTCGGACGCCGACGAGTTGCTCGTCTGCGTCGTCCCCGCCACCCTCCCCGCCGCCGTCGGTGAGTTCACCCACCATGTACGGTCCCGCTTCCCGGCAGGCTGGCGGGTCGGCGTCGGCCGGCCACACCGCGGACCCGGCGGTGTGGTCACCTCCTACCGGGAAGCGGCCGGCGCCCTCGACCTGGCCGACCGGCTCGACCTCAAGCACGACGTGGTCAAGGCCGCCGACCTGCTCGTCTTCCCCGTGCTGCTGCGGGACAGGAGCGCCATCGACGACCTGGTGACCAGCGTGCTAAGCCCGCTGCTCGACGCGCGCGGCGGCCCCGAGCCGTTACTCGAAACGCTCGAAGCCGTCTTCGCCGCCCAGGGCAACCAGACCGCCGCCGCCCGCCGGCTCGGCATCAGCACCCGCGCCGTCACCTACCGCCTGCAACGCATCCGGCACCTGACCGGCTTCTCCCCGGACGACCCCACCCAGCGCTTCACCCTCGAAACCGCCGTGCTCGGCGCCCGCCTCCTGTCCTGGCCCTCGTAGGTCGGTCGACGGCCGGCCCCCGGTCAGTCGTACGCCGAACCCCGCGATGACGCCCACCGGTCAGTCGACGGCCAGCCGTACGCCGAACCCCACGATCACCACGCCGGTGATCCGGTCGAGCAGCCGGCGGACGGACGGCGTGCGCAGGGTTCTGCTCATCAGGGCCGCGAACCCGATCAGCGCGGCGCTCCACAGCAGCCCTTCGCCCACATGCACACCCGCCAGCAGCAGGCCCATCACCGCGTGCGGCGCCTCCTGGGGGATGAACTGCGGCAACATCGCCACGTAGAACGCGCCCACCTTGGGATTGAGCAGGTTCGTCACCAGGCCGCGCCGGAAGCCGGTGCGGAACCGTACCTCCTGCCGGGCTTCCTCCTCGCCGGGCGCGTCACCCCTGGCCAGCACCATGCGCAGGCCCATCCAGACCAGATAGACCGCGCCCGCCCAGCGCAGCACCTCATAGCCGACCTGCGAGGCCGCCAGCAGCGCGGACAGGCCCACGGCCGTCAGCAGGCCCCAGGCGAGGGTGCCGAGCTGGATACCCAGCACCACGCCCCAGGCGGGGCGCCTCCCGGCCACCAGCGACGTGCGCAGGATGAGGGCCGTGTCCAGGCCGGGAGTCACCGTCAGCAACGCCACCACCAAGGCGAACGACCCAACAGATGCGGCTATGTCCATGCTTGGAGGGTAATTGGGGAGGCTAAGGGATCAACAGCAGTTTTCCGGTGGTGCGGCGGGCCGCGAGGTCCTCCTGCGCGCGGGCCGCCTCCGCTAGCGGGTAGCGCTGGTGAACGTTCACCTTCAGCTCACCGGCGGCGATCCAGCCGAACAGATCCGACGTCCGGCCCAGCAGCTCGTCCCGGTCCGCGATGTAGTCCGCCAGCTTCGGCCTGGTGAGGAAGACGGAACCGGCCGCGTTCAGCCGCTGCGGATCCACCGGCGGCACCGGGCCGCTGGCCGCGCCGTACAGGGCCATGAGCCCGCGCGGGCGGAGCACCTTGAGCCCGCCGTCGAACGTGGTGGCGCCCACACCGTCGTAGACCACATCCACCTGGCCGCCCAGCGCCTCGGCGAAGTCGTCGTAGTGCAGCACCTCGTCGGCCCCCGCCTCACGGGCCAGCTTCTCCTTCGCCTCGGAGGACGTGGTGGCGATCACCCTGGCGCCCCTGAGCTTGGCGATCTGGATGAGCAGCTGCCCCATCCCACCGGCTCCCGCATGGACCAGCACCGTCTCGCCCGGCTTCACCTCGTGCGTGGAGTGGGTGAGGTAATGGGCGGTCATGCCCTGGAGCATCACGGCGGCGGCCAGGTCCGCCGGCACCCCCTCCGGGACCGGGACCACCTGGTCGGCCGGCACCACGGCCTTGTCGGCGTAGCTGCCCAGGACGCCGGCCCAGGCCACGGTGTCGCCCACGGCCACCTCCCGCACCCCGGACCCGACGGCGGACACGACCCCCGCGCCCTCGGAGCCGATCACGGCGGGCAGCTGCAGAGGGTACGCGCCGGAACGGTGATAGATGTCGAGGAAGTTGACGCCGCTCGCCGCGACGTCGATCACCACTTCCCCGTCGCCTGGGGTGGGATCCGGGCGCTCCACGTACTCAAGGACCTCTGGGCCGCCCTGGGCGGCGATCACGATCGCATGCATGCCTTCAGTCAACAGGGCCCCGTTCGTTCGTGTTCCTGGGGGGCTCTGCGGTTGGTCTGGCGTCCGATCGAGGGCTACTCGCGCTCGACCCTGCGCAGCCCGTGCGTGGGCGTCCACCACTCGACGACGAGCATCGTGGCCTCGTCGTTGAGGTGGGTGTGCACGACCTCGGTGATGTCGGCGTGGAAGCGGTCGCCGTCCGATCCCTCGCCATCCGATCCCTCGGTGATCGGTCCCTTGGTGATCGGTCCGGCAACGATCGCCCGACCGGAAATCTTCGCCTCGCCCGGCCACTGCGCCTCGGAGCCCTCGATCGGGTCGACCGTGGCACAGTGCAGGGCGAACCGCGGTTCCCGACGTAGATCCGCGCCCTTGCGCGCGTTCGGCATCGAGCCGAAGATCAGCTCGCCGTCCTCGAAGACCGCCTCGATCCCGGAGATCCGCGGCGACCCGTCGGCTCGCAAGGTGGCGATGGTCTTGTGTTTGTGGGCGTCGAACAACGCCCGCACGCGCTGCGCGAGCTCCGGTTCTGCCTGTTCGACCTCGTGCCACGCCGTCATACGCCCATGATCGCACCGATGAGGGAGAGCGGGAATGCGCAGACAGGTCACGTGACTCGGGCGCACGGTCCTTCGGCTCAGAGGCGCGAGGGTCAGCTGCCTGGGACCTCGATTCTGGCCAGAGCACCTGCCTCCAGAGCCACCCAGATCGCCCCATCCGGCCCGACCGTCAGGCCGTGCGGCTCGGCGGCCTGCTCCGAGATCTCGGGCAGGGCGTACTCCTCGATCATGCCGTCCACGGTGATGCGGCCGACGTGGCCGGTGGCCCACTCGGTGAACCAGAGGGCGCCGTCCGGACCGGCCACGATGGCGTGGGGCCGGGCGCCGCGGTCGGGCAGGGGATATTCGGTGATCTTCCCGGCCACGTCGATGCGCCCGATCTGACCCGCGCCGATCTCGACGAACCAGAGCGCCTCATCAGGCCCCGCCGTAATGTGCACCGGCGCGGCCCCCGCCGTCGGCAGCGGATGAACCGTGACCTCGCCCGACAGCGTAATTCGCCCGATGGCGTTGCCCTGGTTGAGCGTGAACCAGAGGGCGTCGTCGGGCCCGGCGGCGATCCCCGACGGCATCCCGCCCGGCACCTCGAACTCGGTGAGCTCTCCATCCGCGCCGATCCGCCCGATCCTGTCGGTCTGCATGCAGGTGAACCACATCGCCCCGTCGGCACCGGCCACGATCCCGTACGGCGAGGAGACGTCGAACGCCGTCACCTCCCCATCCGCCCCGATTCGCCCGACCCGGCCACCCTGGAACTCGGTGAACCACATCGCGCCATCGGCACCGGGCGCGATCACCGTCGGCCCGCCGTCAGCGGGGTCAAGCTGGTGCACGACCGGCTCCTCGCCCGGCACCAACCGCCCGATGCGCCCTTGATGCACCAGCGTGAACCACAGCGCACCATCAGGCGCGGTCGCGATGCCGTACGGCGCACCTGCGGAAATCCTGGTCAACATATGCGTCCCTCCGAAATCTCCAGCTCGGTTCCCCTGAACCGCCGTCGCAGCGCACGGTCGTGCGACACGACCACCAGCGCGCCGCCGAAGCAGTCGAGCGCCTGCTCCAGCTCCTCCACCAGGGTCAGTGACAGATGGTTAGTCGGCTCGTCGAGCAGCAGCAGATCGTGCTCGGCCGCCAGCAGACCGGCCAGCGCCAGCCTCCGCTGCTGCCCCACGGAGAGCGCGCCCACCTTGAGATCGAGCGTCTCCGGCCGGAACAGGCCGGTGGCCAGCAGCGCGGCCCTACGCTCGTGACCAGGGCCGTGGTCGTAGGCGTCCAGGACCCACAAGGCTGGATCGTGGAGAACCTCCTGAGGCAGGTAGCCCACCCGGCTGCGGGCCCGCTCGGCGATCTGCCGCAGCAGCGTGCTCTTGCCCGCGCCGTTGGCGCCGTGGATCAGCAACCGGTCACCGGCCCTGATCGTCAGCCGCTCCACGTGGAGCCGGTTACCGACACGAACGTCACACAGCTCCACCAGCGTGCCGTTCGCGGAGGCGAGGGCCTGTGCGGGTGCGTCAGTGTCGTTCGCCGGTGTCGGGAGCCGGCCGAGCGGGGGGTGTGGGGATGTTGTGGCTTGGCCGTGCGGGTCCTTCGCCGAGGTCGCGGGCCGGGCGAACGTGCCACGGAAGCGTAGCGGGCGGGGCGGCTCGGGGACCGGGTCCGCCTCCAGGCGGCGCAGGCGCTCCTGGGCGTTGCGCACGCGGCTGGCGATCGAGCTCTGCACCCGGCCGGCGTTGCGGTCGTAGGCCATCTTGTTGTTGTCTCGCATGACCCGGCCCGCCGCGACGCGGTGCGCGGTGGTGGCGGCGTGCTCACGCACCTGACGCACCTCCGCGCGCCAGGCGGCGTAGGACTGCTCGTGCCGTGCTCGCGCGGCCGCCTTCGCCTCCAGGAAGCCGGTGTAGCCGCCGCCGAAGCGGGTGGTCGTGCCGCCTTCGACCTCCAGGATGGCGGTGGCCACCCGGTCGAGGAAGATCCGGTCGTGGGACACCACGACGACCGTGCCCCGGTGGTCGCGCAGCCGCTCCTCCAACCAGGTCAGCGCGGACTCGTCGAGATGATTGGTGGGCTCGTCGAGCAGCAGCGTCTCCGGCGAGGCCGCCAGCAGGCAGGCCAGACCCAGCCGGGCCTGCTCCCCGCCCGACAGGCTGGACAGCATCCGCTCGCGCCCGACATGGCTCAGGCCGAGCCCGTGGAGCGACTTGTCGACCCGGGCGTCGGCTTCGTAGCCGCCACGGGTCTCGAAGGCCGTGACAAGATCACCGTACTCCTCCATGAGGTCGTCGGAGAGCGCCGACTCCAGCTCGCGCATCCTGCGCTGCATGGCCCGCAGCTCGGCCAGCGCCGCATCGATCACCTGCTGAACCGTGTGGCCGAGCGGGAGGTCGAGCGTCTGGCCGAGGTAGCCGCCGTCGGCGGGCACCACGACCTCGCCCTCGTCCGGCCGCTCGGCTCCAGCGAGCAGCCGGAGCAGCGTGGACTTGCCCGAGCCGTTCTCGCCCACGATGCCCAGCCGCTCGCCCTTCCGGACGGACACGAGCACATCGACCAGCACCTGATGCCGGCCGTACGCCTTGGAAACTCTTCGAAGGATGGTCAGGGTGGCACTCCAATCGCAACTGACGTAGCTTTAGCTTGCCACGACTTGAGGCTTAATGCAACTGGAGTAGTTTTTGGAGACGAGTAAGCGACCCGGTGGACGCAGTGCGCGGGTCCGCGACGCCGTACGGCAGGCCACGCTGTCCGAGTTGTCCGAGCACGGCATGCGCGGCCTGACCGTGGAGAACGTGGCCGAGAGGTCGGGCGTGCACAAGACGACGGTCTACCGGCGCTGGGGGAGCGTCGAAGGGCTGATCGCCGACGCGCTGGAGATGGCTCAGGAGGAGCCGTGGCCGATCCCCGACACGGGCACGATCGAGGAGGACCTGCGCGGGGTGGCGAGGCTGGTGCAGAGCGGGTTCGACGACCCTGAGCTGGGGCCGGTCTCGTCGGCGTTCGTGGCGGCGGCCATGCAGAGCCCCGAGGCCGCCCGCGCGCTGCACGACTTCTTCGAGGCCCGCCATGAGCAGTCGGCCCAGGTGGTGCGGCGGGCCGTCGATCGTGGCGAGCTGCCTGTCACGGTCGATGTGCTGGAGGTGATCAGGGTGGCGGTGGCGCCGATCTACTACCGGCTGTTCGTCGCCCACGAGCCGGTGACCGAGCGGGACGCGGACCGGGCAGCGGACGCCGCTCTGGCCGCAGCCCGCGCTGGCGTGCTCTGAGGGCCTTAGCTTCGGGATGGCCGGTGGCCGATTGTGGGCGGCGCGCTGTGATGTCGTCTACGGCGTTACAAGTGTCTTGGACTGGAGGCTGAAAAGGACGATCATCATGGATGATAACGGAGGGTTGCGTACCAGATAGGGCTGTTATCCATCTTGTGATGATCGCCCCTCTTGTCGGGGTGGTCATAATTTCTTACGTTGATCATCAGATTGATGATCAGCTCCGAGCTGCGCGGAGAACGGGTACTTCCACCGCTGCGGAGGGCGACGGCTAACGCCTTGACGGGCGTCCTTCGTGGTTCGGAGTGTGATGGCGTATGCGCCGGTTCTCGTCGTGGGCTCGATCGCCGCGCCTGATTCCGTTGCTGGTGGCCGCATCGCTGCCTGGGCTGCTGTTTCTTCCGGTGGGTCCCGTTCAGGCTGAGGGAGTCGCCCAGGCCGCGGAGGTCCTCGCCACGGGGCTCTTCGATCTTCCCCAGCAGATGACCGGAACGGCTGCTGGGTTGCCGGCGCTGGTGGACGCGTCGGTCACCCAGGCGTCTAAGGGGGCGCCAGAGGGTGAGGACGGTCCCGTACGTGGTGCGTTACGGCTGGAGAAGCGACCCGCTGCCAGGGCCACCACGCCGGAGACCACCGAGCCGGGGCTTCCCGGGGGTGTTGAGCGGGCGGAGCAGCTCGATCGGCAAGCGGCGATGGGCTTTCCGCTCATCGACGACTTCTGGCCCGAGCACGGGTCGCTGGTAGAGGCCACGCCGCTGCTGAGCGTACAGGTGACGAGCGGGGGCGGCGGGACCTCGGCGGATTTCAACTTCTTCTACACCGTGTGCGAGGTGCTGGAGGAAGATGAGGATGGCGGGTTCGAGTTTCCGGATCCTGGGAACCCTGCTCCGGTGCCGGAGTGTGTGGAGTCGGGAAGGCGCGCGGGGGAGGACACCTGGCGGGTGCCGGCGGGCAGGTTGAAGTGGGGCCAGCAGTACGAGTGGTGGGCCCGCGTCGTAGACCCGAATGGTGGCGGGTCGGCGCGGACGGACAAGCAGTCGTTCGTCACCGGCGCGCCTCAGCCTGAGATTGGGGCGCACCTGGGTGAGCGTGCCAGCAGTGGTCAGGAGTTCGCGCCGATCTCCGGTAACTACACCACCACCGTCACCGATGCGCAGGTAGCCGTGGCGGGACCGCCGCTGGCAGTGACGCGTACCTACAACAGTCTCGAAGCGCGCACCGATGGGATTTTCGGCGCGGGTTGGTCGACTCTCTGGGACATGAAGATCGTGGCGGAGAGTGCGGGCTCACAGGTGACCGCACTGCTGGTCTTCTACCCCGATGGACGCCGGATCCGGTTCGCGAGCAAGGGCGACGGCGGATATCAGCCACCGCCGGGGATGCACGCCGTGATGTCGGATGTCGACGGTGGCGGTTGGCGACTGATGGACAAGTCGTCGACGAGCTTCTTCTTCAACGCCTCCGGCCGCCTGTCGAAGATCTCGGATGCTCGCGGCCGGGAGCAGACGCTTACGTACGGCAGCGACGGCAAGCTCGGCAAGGTGACCGGCGTGGGTGGCCGCTCGTTGCACTTCACCTGGTCCGGCCCCCGGGTGGCAACAGTGTTCACCGATCCCGTGGACGGTGCGAGCCTCACCTGGACCTACGGCTACGAGGGTGACAATCTGACCCAGGTGTGCGCGCCGGTCGCGGCACCGAACTGCACCGGCTACTCCTACGCGGATGGGTCCCGCTATCGCAGCATCGTGCTGGACTCCGAGCCGGTGGGGTACTGGCGGCTGGGGGACAAGCGGTTCGAGCCGGCGGCCAACGAGGTCAGCGGAGGGACGGCCCAGTACACCGATGTCACCGTGGGGCGGCCCGGCGCGCTGGAGGGCAGCACGGACACGGCGGCCGGCTTCACCAGGTCGCATGTCCGGCTGCCGCTGTTCACGCTGGCCCGGCTGCGGGATCGGGTGTCCATCGAAGGCTGGTTCAAGACCACGCAGAGCGGCATGATCTTCTCCGCCAGCGAGCTCAACGGTGGGGATGGGGCGATCATGCCGGCCCTCTATGTGGGGACCGACGGGCTTCTGCGTGGCCAGTTAGGGGAGATCAGGAACAGTTCCGGGTCGTGGGTATATACCCCGGTCACCAGCGCTGCGCCGGTCACGGATGACCAGTGGCACCATGTGGTGCTCAACGTCGACGGCACACGTCAGGAAATGTTTCTCGACGGCCAGTCGGTGGGCGAGGTCAACGGCGAACTCTATCCGGAGTTCCGGGAGAACGCTGTCATCGGCAGCGGTGACCGGGGCAGCTCCTGGTCCGACATCCCTGGCGGGCCCACGACTCGCGGTGTCTTCGCGTTCAATGGCTCGATCGACGAGTTCGCCCTGTACGGCAAGCCGCTGACCAGCGCCGAAGTCCAGGCCCACTATGCGGCCCGCACGAAGGTACCCAACAAGCTGACGGCAAGCACACTCCCGTCCGGCCGGGTCTGGGCGACGAACACCTACGACACGGCGACCGATCGCCTCAAGACGCATACCGACCGGCACGGCGGCACCTGGAGCATCGGAAAGCCGGAGACCAACTGGGCCGAGCAGGTCGCGACTGTCAAGGTGACCGACCCGCGCAACGGCACGGTTACTTACGGCTACGACGGCGGGCGTAATTACCGCCTGATGTATGAGGAAGACCAGCGCTCGCTCAAGACGAAGTTCGCATACGACACCGGCGGATTCCTGACCAAGACGACCGACCGCAATGGCAACGTCTGGCGGCGGTGGAATGACAAGCGCGGTAACCAGATCAGAGCCAGGTCCTGTCGCGCCGCGGGTGATTGTCAGACCCACTACGCGTCCTATCACTTCAATAAGGATGATGATTTCGACCCGCGTAACGGTCGCCAGCTCACCTTCAGGGACGCGCGCTCGTCCAGCGAGACGGACAACACCTACGTCACCACCCAGGAGTACAACTCGCACGGTGAGCTGACGAAACAAATGACCCCGGCCACGCTCGACTTTCCCAATGGACGTTCCAGCACGATCGCGTACACGGATGGAACAGAGTCGGCAGTCGATGAGGGTGTTATTCCGGCGGGGCTGGTGAAGACCCGCACCGATGCCCGGGGCAACTCGACTTCGCTGCGCTACACCGCAGCGGGTGATCTGGCCGAACATACGGATCTGGCAGGGCTGGTGACCAGGTTCGAGCACGACGCGCTGGGTCGGGTGATCGCCGAGACGCAGATCTCCGACGTCGAGCCCGCCGGTGTGAGAACGATCTTCACTTACGACGAGCGTGGGCGAGTCGCCGCCGAGACCGCTCCAGGGGTGAAGAACGAGATCACCGATGTCACGCATACCGCGAGGACGAGTTACACCTACGATCCGGACGGCAACCTGCTCACGGAGACGGTTGCCGACCTCACTGGTGGTGACGCCGAGCGGGTGACCGCGTACACCTACGACGAGTTCGGTGGCCAGGCGACGGTCACGGACGCCACTGGCGCAGTGGTGCGTTCTACCTGGGACAAGATGGGCATGCAAGCCACCTTGACTGACGAACTCGGCTCAGTGTTCGGCTACACCTATACCGAGCGTGGTGAGCTTGCCACCCGTACGTTGAAGAACTGGACGGGTAGTCCCGTCAATCCTCAGACGGCCACAGAGATTGTGCTGGAGTCGCTGTCGTACGACCCGGTGGGGCGGCTCGCCGCACGCACGGATGCGATGGGTCGCAAGACCTCGTATACCTATTACGGCGATGACCTGCTGTCCAAGGTGATCGGCGATGACGTCAAGCTCAACGGTTCCACCACGACCAAAGACGTGGAGCTCGAATCATTGACCTACGACGCCGCTGGCAACATCACGCGGCACGTCACCGGTGGCAGGGCCACCACGGTCGACTATGTGTACGACGCTGCGGACAGGCTCAGCTCCGAAACATTCGACCCGGCGAACCTCGCCCGGAAGACCGCCTACACCTACGACGCGAATGACAACGTCATCACGACCAGGAGGTCCGGATCCGGGACGAGCCGGGTTGAGACGAGCGAGTTCGCCTACGACAAGGACAACGAGCTCGTCCGCGAGACGATCAACAATGAGGACCATGGCCTGACCCGTACGTGGACAGTCGACGATCGTGGATTGGTTCTCGAGGAGGTCGACCCGCGCGGCAATGTGGACGGGGCGGATCAGGCGGCATTCGCCACCTCCTATCGCTACGACCGGATGGGCCGGCTCGTTGAGACCAAGGACCCGTCCGTACGGATCGACAAGGCGGGATCGTCCCAGCAAGCACGTCCCGCCATGCGGATCGGTTACGACAACGGTGGCCAGCAGACACATGTGGTCGATCCTGAGGGGCGCCTTGCCACCTCGACGTTCGACCGGATGGGTCAGCGTACGTCGCTGACCGGGATGCCGTACACGCCACCCGGCGGCACCACGGTCACGCCCAAGACGGCATACGAGTACGACGCCGCCGGACGCGTGATCAAAATTACTGATCCGCGTGGGCAGAGCACGACGGTTGAGTACGACGCTCTGGACAACCCAGTTCGCATCACAGATCCACCGGCGGCGCCAGGGCAGCCTGCCGGGCGATGGGTGGCGGAGTTCGACCGGTTGGGCGAGCAACTGGCGGCGATCGACCCCACCGGAGCACGTGTCACAGCCACCTATGACGATCTCGGTCGTCAGATCACTCGCACCACGGTGGAACGCCGCCCGACAAGTGCCGCGTACACCACTGACCTGCGCTACAACGACGCCGGAGAGCTCACCAAGGTGATCCTTCCCGGCAACCGGACGACCAGCTACACGGTCAACGCCGCTGGCGAGATCACAGCCGTGACCGACCCGATGAACGACACCTCCACCTACAGCTACGATCTGGCAGGCCGTCCCGAAAAGGTCACCAACCCGCTCGCTAACGCCATGGTCGGTGCCTATGACCTGGCCGGCCGGTTGACCAGTGTGAAAAGCCTGAACAGCAACGGGGCGACGGTACGCAGCGTCACCATGGGCTACGACGCCGCCGACAACCTCACCCGCTTCACCTCTGGTGAAGGTCACGTGACCCGACGCGCGTACGATGCGGTCAACCTGCTCACCGAGCTAGTGGAGCCAGTTTCCGGAACCGAGTCGATCACCACCGGTTACGGCCATGACGCCATAGGCGCCCCGACTCGCCTGACCGACGGCCGTGGGAACACGACGTGGACCAGCTACAACCCCCTGGGGCTGATCGAGACTCTTATTGAGCCGGCCACCACTGCCCACCCCGCCCCGGCCGACCGTACCTGGACGCACGTCTACGACGTTGCCGGTAACGAGACCACTCTCATCCAGCCGGGCGGGGTGCGGCTGGACAGGCAGTACGACGCCCTGAATCGAGTCACCAAGGTCGCTGGTTCGGGCGCAGGCATCGTCGCTGATGACAAGACCTACAGCTACGATCTCGCGGACCGCGCCACCACGGTGGGCAATCAGAGCCTCGAGTACAACGATCGCGGCCTGCTGACCAAGGTCGCCACCCCGTCTGGAACGAGCGCCACCTTCGCCTACGATGCCGTGGGCAACCCCACCCAGCGCGTCGACTTAACCGGTACCACAGCCTTCACCTGGCACAACGACGACCAATTGAAGAGCGTCACCGATCCTGTCAGCGGTCGCGTCAATACCTACAACTATGACGAGGCTGACCGGCTTACCACCGTCACCTCGACCAACCCCGTCAACACGCAGACCTACACCTACGACGCCCTCGACCGGCCGATCACCCACACGCTCCAAAAGAGCGGGGGAACTCAGCTCGCGAAAATCACGTATGGCTGGGACAAAGACGACAACCTTATTTCCAAGACCACCGCTGGCACCGCAGGGGCCGGCACCAATACCTATGGTTACGACCACGCAGGCCGCCTCACCTCCTGGACCGGGCCGGACGGTACCGCCACGAGTTACACCTGGGACGCCTCAGGCAACCGCACCAAAGCAGGCAACAAGACCTACACGTACGACGAGCGCAACCGTCTGATCTCCGGAGACGGCAGCGACTACACCTATACTCCGCGGGGCACTCTGGCCACCCAGACCAAGAACGGCGTCACCCGCAATCTCACCTTCGACGCCTTCGACCGGCTCATCAACGATGGCGACGCCCGCTACACCTACGACGCCTTCGATCGTGTGGCCACCCGCCAGGGCGGCAGTGGCAGTGAGCAGCGCTTCGCCTACGCGGGCCTCGACAACGACATCATCGCCATCACTGACCAAGCAGGCGTCGTCCAATCCCGCTACGGCCGCGATCCGTTCGGCGGCCTCCTGTCGGTCGCAGAAGCGGGTAACACTCCCCTCGGAGCGCTGACCGACATCCACGGCGACCTGATCGGCACCTTCTCAGGCACCGCCTTGAGCAGCACCACCACCTACGATCCGTTCGGCGAGGTCACTGCCCAGACCGGGACCAGATCGGCGCTCGGCTACCAGGGCGAATACACCGACCCGGAAACCGGCAAGGTGAACATGCATTCCCGCTGGTATCAGCCTGGGACCGCCGCTTTTGCCTCGCGCGATACGTGGACGTTGTCTCCGCTCCCCTCCATCCAAGCCAACCGCTATGCATACGGAAACGGTAGTCCCCTATCTTATATTGATCCGTCTGGCCATAATCCAGATAAGGATGGCGCTGGCGGTGGCACCGCTATAGCAACAATTCTACCGGTCGCTGTGGAAAATGGAGCCGCTGCGATAGCTGCGAATGAGGCCGTAAAGGCAGGGGCAAAGGCAGGGGCAAAGGCAGGGGCAAAGGATAATTCAGTAAACAATGTTTCTGCGAGCCCGAATAGGGGAGTTGCATACGCTCCATATGGCACCAAAACTCGGACTCGTTACGGGGATGACCATCGTGACCCTAAACCTACAAGAAAGACCGTTAAGAAGAAGAAAAAGGTAACTCCCAAGCAGCCTGTTGTCAAAAAGAAAAAAAGCGTTCCCGTGCGGCCAAGTTGTCGAACGTCCTGTAAGAAGAAGGCGCCGGTCATCCTTCATGACACGGGATGCATCAAGAAGACATGTCAGCCGCCTTGCCCGCCGACGTCCTGTCCGTGGATTAAGAAAAAGCCCAAGGATGATAAGGAGACTACTCAAACCACAAAGAAGACAACCGGAGACTGTGACGCCCGAGGCGTCTGCTGGGACACGGAACTCAGACTCTGGGAGAATGACGCTACGGGCACCCCGCCAGGAGTTCCGTTCGAAAATCCCAAAAAAGACAATGACAACATCATCAACTGCGAATATGGTCAGACATTCACTAAATGCATCGATGGCTCATGGGCCAGGGATGAGCCGCTCCATGAGATCCGTTACGACTACGGTGACCCGCCATCGCCCATCGCTTACTCCTGCGACACGCCCAACAGCTTCCTGCCAGGCACCATGGTGCTCATGGCCGACGGCAACACCAAGGCCATCGAAGACGTCAAGATCGGCGACCGTGTCGCCGCTGCTGACTCAGCCACCGGACACATCAAGGCCGAACCCGTTACGGCGCTAATCGCAGGAGAAGGCACCAAGCACCTCATCAGGGTCACAGTAGACACGGACGGTGCTCGTGGCGACGCGACGGGGACGATTACGGCGACCGACAACCACCCCTTCTGGGTGCCTTCCATGGGGGCATGGGTTGACGCGGGCCGGCTCCAACCAGGCATGTGGCTGCAGACGTCCGCAGGCACGCACGTACAGATCACGGCAGTCAAGCGGTGGACCGCGAGACAACGAGTCCACAACCTGACGGTCGATGACCTGCACACCTACCATGTCCTTGCGGGCGACCAAGCCATCCTCGTCCACAACGACAATCCCGTAGATCAGGATGCCTGGCCAGGAATTGTCTGGAGGGCTTTGGCCTCTGGCGAGGACCCGGCTTTGGGGCTCACAGCTCGCGATCCCAACGCAGTTGTCGACCCGCTATCGCATGTAGCGGGAAAACGTAGAAGCCCCTGGATTTCCACCTCAAAGTTGCCGAGTGTGGCATTCGATAAATACAATAAGGGAAATGGGATTGTTGCTATCGATCTTTCCAAGGTTCCTGGATCAATCTCCGATGTCTCCTCCGGGTTCCCTGGGAAGGGTAGACTGGACTTCTACGCCAGAAAAGATCAGGAGGTTCTGATCCATGGCTACATACCCTCCGATGCGATTGTGGGGTGTTGGGATTGAGGCATGACGATCCAGAGCTCCTTGAGGCGCTGGATCTGACCTGGGACGATGAGACGGGGTTCCTTGGCCGCTTGCGCGGCGGAGAGTTCGTTCAAGAGCTTGCTGATGCCTATATTGAGCTGCTGGGTGAAGTTGATCCCGTCGAGGATGAAGTGATAAATTCTTCCTTCGTCAAACTCCTCTGGTTTATGCCAATCTTTATAGAATGGCAGATCGAAAGGGTGGTTGAGGCGGGAACTCCTCGCGAAGATGTGGAGCGCGTTCTGGATCTCGCGACCACTCGAATCATGGATATCTTGGGGGTTCCGTGATTTTCGATTGGCCGGGCATCCAAGTAATTGGTTGACAGTTAGGTGATCTCAGGGAAATAATTCGGGACGATGAGGGATGTTTGGGACGCCTATGGTGGGGTTTCGGGCCTTTCGGGAGGAGTCGTCGAAGGCCGGAGATGGACGTGGAGCCTCCGGTAGATGAGTTCTCACCACAAGAAAGCACAACCGCCGAAAGGCTCCACGTGATTGCTCATCGTGCCACGCTCGACGTCTCCCGCGCGCTGATACACCACGTCGCCCGGTCATTGCGGGACGAACGACGGCGAGTGGGCACGCCCAAGGGCAGTCGCGCTTTGACTCCGTTCTGGCAAGCGGTGCTAATCCTGCGCTGGTTCCGGGGCGAGCACGACATCCCTAAACTCGGCCGCGACCACCGCGTCTCCCGCGCCACGGCCTACCGCTACATCGCCGAGGGGATCGACATCCTGGCAGCTCAAGCCCCTAATCTGCACGAGGCGCTGAACCGTGCCTAGGCAGATGGGCTGGCCTATGTGATCCTGGACGGCACCCTGATTCCCATCGATCGAGGCTTTTCCAACCTGATCGCGCAGGTCAGCAGGGACGGCGCCGGAGCCGAGTTGGCATGAGAAGAGGCTCCCGGTAAGACAGCAGTCGACCAAGATCCGATGCCTCTACCGGAGAGCTAAGTTGACGGCTACAGCGCTCGTGATCATTTTCCGACGGCTACGGTTCGAGGTGGTCATCGAGGGCGTCGCCCATGCATTCGATGGAGTTGGAGTCGGAGTCGGACGTGGGCGTAGGTGCCGGCGTTGATGGAGATGTGGGCGTGGCCGAGCAGTTCCTTGATCACCACCAGGTCTACGCCCTGGTCCAGCAGGAGTGAGGCGCATAAGTGCCGGAGGTCGTGGAAGCGGATTGTGCGCAGGCCCGCGCGCTGGAGCAGGGCTTTGAAGTCGCGACTGACGTTGGCCGGGTTGATCATTCCGCCGTGTCGGGTGGTGAACACGAGCCCGGTCTCGGGCCAGACCGCTCCGACGGCTTTGCGTTCGCGTTCTTGACGCTCGCGGTGTTCGGTCAAGGCGTCGACACAGGAGCCGGGCAGGGCGATGCGGCGTTCGGAGTTGACGGTCCTGGTCCGGGGCGAGCACGAGACCGGCCCCGCCGGGGATGTACTTGGAGGGTTTGGCGGATGGCCAAGGTGCCGCTGGTCAGGTCCGCATCCGTCCAACGCAGTCCAAGTAGTTCGCCGCGGCGCATGCCGGTGCGCAGGGCCAGCATGATCAGGGCGTGTAGCCGGGAGTCGCGGGAGACTTCCAGCAGGTGGCGGGCTTCGGCGGCGGTGAGGGGTTCGATGCGCTGACGGCGTCCGGCGCTGACCTGGACGTTGCGGGCGACATTACGGGTGAGGTCGTCTTCTCGTACGACGTGTTGGAGCGCGGAGTGGAGCAGGGCGTGCAGGTAGACGATGGTCAGCGGGGACAGGTACTGTCGGCAGCTTCTCGTGGTTGGCCGCGAAGGCTCCGCCAGATCCTGCACAGGGAGGCCGGGTGGTCGTCGTGGCCTGCTCGGATGCGGCTACCAAGGCAGGTCCCACCGTTCCTTATACCAAGGGGGCGGCGAACCGGAGGTCAACCGTGCTCGGTCAGGCGGAACCAGACCAGTCCGCCGGTCTCGTCGTGTTGGACGCCCCACTCGTCGGCGAATGTGTCCACCAGCCACAGTCCTCTGCCTCCGTCGTCGGCGGGGGCTGGGGTGCGGATGGTGGGCGTGGTGGTGGAGGATCCGGCGTCAACCACTTCCACCTGGACGGTCGTGCCCAGGCGGGTGATTTGGACGGTCACCTGGCCGGAGCGGCTGTGAGCGGAGTCGGAGTGGGTGACGGCGTTGGTGACGACCTCGCTGAGCAAGAGGAGGGTGTCATCGAGGATCGGGGACGGGCCGCCGAGGGACAGCAGGGAGCGTGCCCAGTCGCGAGCCTCGGGAACGGACATCGGTGTCGCCGGGAACGATCGGCTCCAGGTGGCGTGTGGCGTGGTCGTGAACGCCAGCCGGAGTGAGTCGTAAGAGTGGAGCGGCCCTTTCATGCGTTCACCTCGGCCACGATGATGTCGGCGGCATTGGTGGCGTCGGCCAGCACCCACGTGTCGCGCCGCCACAGCCGCGACCACCACGGCCGCCAGGTGAACACCCAGCCGCAATAGCGGCGGATGGCGGTGATGCGGGCGGCGGTGCCGTTCATGGAGTGCATCTCCAGGACCGGCTGTCCGGTCACGGGAACGACCAGCGAGATGCGGATGCCCAGGCCGTGCAGGTCCCAGCCCAGGCGGGCCAGGTGGCTGAATCTCTCGTACGGTTCTCGCGCCGTCATGGTTCCGCCTTCCAGGTGCTTCCAAGGAGTTCGGCCAGGGCGCGGAACAATTTCGCCACTTATTCACTCCCAGCTACGGGAAGTGAGTCCGGCCATTTCTCCTGTTGCCGAAAACGTCTGTGCTCAGGGTGCCTTCTTGGCTGTGGGGCCGGTGGCCGAGTTGCCAGGCCAAGGCAGCATCGACAATGACAATCGTCTGTCGGGTGTGGTTTAAATGGTGTCAGCGACTGGAGAGGCTTTCCGTTTTCCGTTAATTGGAGGGAAATGTCATGCACGTGGTGCCGTCTCTCGATCCGGATTCGCCTCGCGTACGGTTCGGTGCCGAGTTGCGGCGGCTGCGGGAGGCTGCGGAGTTGTCGCAGGCGGCGGTGGCGTCTCGGCTCGGGTGTACGCAGACGCAGGTGAGCAGATTGGAGAAGGCGACCCGTACGCCGTCACGGTCCGACGCCGAGCGGCTGGACCTGCTCTTCGGCAAGTCGGCGGGCGTCTCCTTTGCCCGGATCTATCAGCGCATCGTCGCCCAGCCGGGCAGTCCGATGTGGTTTCGGAACTGGGTCGAGGAGATCGAGCCCAACCTCCTCGTCCTACGCTCCTGGGATCCCCTGCTCATCCCCGGCCTCCTCCAGACTGAGGCATACGCCCGTCATATCTTCAGCATGGAGCCACGAGTCAGCTCCGACGAGGCGAAGCAGCGGGTCGAGGCCAGGATGCGGCGGCAGCGCATACTCGACCGAGACAGGCCGCCGCTGATCTCTGTGCTGTTCGACGAGGGCGTGCTGCATCGCCGGGTCGGCGGACCAGAGGTGATGCGTGAACAACTTGATCGCCTGCTGGAGATGGCAGCACATCCGTCTGTCTTCATCCAGGTCGTCGACCCGGAGTGCCTCCCGGGCCTGGCGGGTGCCTTTATGATCGCCGAGCTCCCGAATGGGCAGCCTGATGTGATCAGCTCGGATGCACCGGCGCAGGCCCAAATCACCGCCGATCTCGACATTGTGACCTCGATT
Source organism: Nonomuraea glycinis (assembly GCF_035920485.1). Classification (GTDB taxonomy): domain Bacteria; phylum Actinomycetota; class Actinomycetes; order Streptosporangiales; family Streptosporangiaceae; genus Nonomuraea; species Nonomuraea glycinis. The sequence goes on along the minus strand of NZ_CP109166.1, from coordinate 135,785 downwards.
TGGGAGCGCTATGAGGCCATCCGGCTATGGGCCTATCCTGAGCGCGTATCCCCCCAAATGGTTGAGAAAGCGAGATCCGCATGGACCTGAGCGATGCCATATGGCGAAAGTCGACGCGATCTTCCGGCAACGGCGGTCAGTGTGTGGAGGTCGCCATGAACCTTCCCGGGGTGGTCGCCGTTCGCGACAGCAAGAACCCGAACGGCCCCAGACTCCTCTTCACCCGCCCCGAGTGGAAGGCGTTCGTCAACGGCCTCAAGGCCGGCGACTTCGACACGCTGGCTTGACATTCCCCTTGGCCTCCGCCTCAACTCTCGCCGAGTGGCGAGGGTTATGGCGGCTCTTTGAACTTGATCAGGATCGAAGCCTGAGCCCAGGGCTCACTGCTTGAGACCGCCGAGGGTTTCCGTTTTCTGTTGATTGGAGGGAGATGTCATGCATGTGGTGTCGTCTCTCGAGCCGGATTCGCCTCGCGTACGGTTCGGTGCCGAGTTGCGGCGGTTGCGGGAGGCTGCGGAGTTGTCGCAGGCGGCGGTGGCGTCTCGGCTCGGGTGTACGCAGACGCAGGTGAGCAGATTGGAGAAGGCGACTCGTACGCCGTCGCGGTCTGATGCGGAGCGGCTGGATCGGCTTTTCGGCGCGTCGGCGGGCGTCTCTTTCGCCCGGATCTATCAGCGCATCGTCGCCCAGCCGGGCAGTCCGATGTGGTTTCGGAACTGGGTCGAGGAGATCGAGCCCAACCTCCTCGTCCTACGCTCCTGGGATCCCCTGCTGGTCCCGGGTCTCCTGCAGACAGAGGCATACGCCCGTCACGTCTTCAGCCAGGGGCCGCAGGTCGCGCCCGAAGAGGTGGATGAGCGTGTGGAAGCCCGCATGCGGCGGCAGCACATCCTTGACCGCAGAAAGCCGCCCATGCTCCTGGTGCTCATCGATGAGGGCGTGCTGCACCGCAGAATCGGCGGCCCCAAGGTGATGCGAGAGCAATTGGGCCATCTACTGGAGACGGCTCAGCGACCTGCTGTCTTCCTCCAGGTGGTCGATCCAGAATGCGTTGCGGGTCTGGCAGGGGCCTTTATGATCGCCGAACTCCCGAACGGTCAGCCGGACGTCGTCAGCTCAGACTCGCCGGCGCAGGCCCACACCACGACGGACCATGATGTTGTGACCTCGATCTGGCAGCGCTATGAGGCGATCCGGCTGTGGGCTTATCCTGAGCGCGTATCCGTCCTGAAGATCGAGGAAGCGAGGCGCGAATGGACCTGAGCGCCGCCGTGTGGCGGAAGGCATCGCGTTCTTCGGACAACGGCGGTCAGTGTGTGGAGGTCGCCATGAACCTTCCCGGGGTGGTCGCCGTCCGCGACAGCAAGGACCCGGACGGTCCCAAACTCCTCTTCACCCGCCCCGAGTGGAAGACGTTCGTCAACGGCCTCAAGTCCGGCGACTTCGACACGCCGACCTGACGTTCACCCTTGGCCTTCCACCTCGACTCTCGTCGAGTGGCGAGGGCCATGGCGGCTCCTTCGAACTTGATCCGAGTCGAGGCCAGAGCTACGGCTTCTCCAGCTTCCCCCGCAACTCGAAGTCATCCCAGGTGGTCTTCAAAATCGACTCGCTGTCCTTGGGCGTACGGGTGAACAACCCCACCCCGCCGTTACCGATCCCATTGGGGTCGTCCGCCCGCTGCACCTGCTCTCCGTTCACCCACATGGTCAACCGCACAGCCGACCCCGTCTGCTCACAGGCGGCCTCGATCCGGACCTTCCCCTTCAACTCCCCGACCTTGACCGGCTGGGTAAGCGTCCCGCCCGACCCCCCATAGATCCGCCGAATGCGAGCGTTACCCCCGGTGTCCAGCCCGAACTCGTAATAACTCTTGTCATCCGCCGCGTGACAGTAAACGCCGTACTCCCCGGACCCCGTAACCTGCTGCACCTCGGCACTGACGGCCACGAGCACCGTCTCCGGCAGCATCGGCGTAGGCGTGGCGGACGGCTGGGGCGTGGTGGTGGGCTTCTTGACCAGGAACGGGATGGCGGCCTCTGCCCAGCGCTCCTCGGTGTCCGGCTCCACATCCAGCCCGTACGTGCCGTCGGTGCGGTAGCCGTAGCTGGAGGAGGCGTTCAGGTCGTACGTGCCGTTCCAGCCGCCGGTGGTCTGGGTGAAATCCTCCCGGTAGAGGACGGCGAGGTCGGGCGGCCCGCCGGAGGACAGCATCGCCCAGGCCGTCGTGGCGACGGCCACGACGACGGCCGTCGCCACCGCGATCCCCGCGAGGAGCCTGCCCCGGTGCTTGCGCGGCGCCGCCCCCTCGAACAGCGGCGTGGTCGCCTTCTGCCAGGCCACCTGCACCGTCTGGGCCGCCTGCTCGGGCGCCGCCGACCGCCCCACGAGATGGTCGAGCAGCTGCTGCGCGGTCGGCCGCATGGCCGGGTCCTTGCGCAGCGCCGCCATGACGAGCTCACGCAGTCCAGGCTCCACGTCGTCAAGGTTCGGCTCGGTGTTGAGCACCTGGTACACGATCGCCGGCAGCGTCTCCCCGGGGAACGGCGAGCGCCCGCTGGCGGCGTACGCGATCAGACACCCCCACGAGAACACGTCGCAAGCGGGCGATACCGGCTCCCCGCGCAGCACCTCGGGAGCCATGTACCGGGGTGTCCCGATGAGCTCGCCGGTGCCGGTGACGCCGCCGAGAGTGTCGAGCGCCCGCGCGATGCCGAAGTCGATCACCCGCGGCCCGACGGGGGAGAGCAGCACGTTGGACGGCTTCAGATCGCGGTGCACCACCCCGGCGCCGTGGATCGCGATGAGCGCCGTGGCCACGCTGACGGCCAGCGCGTCCAGACTCGACCCGCGTAACGGCCCTGACTGCTGAACGGCCTGCTCAAGATTGGGACCTGGTACGTACTCCGTGACGACGTAGAGCTGGCTCCCGTCGAGCGCGGCCTCCAGCACCGCGGCCGTACAGAACCGCCGCACCCGCCGAGCAGCGTCAGCCTCCCTGCGAAAACGCATGCGAAACTGCTCATGCTGGCTGAACTCCGGATTGATCACCTTGATCGCGACCTGTTGCCCGGAGGGGTCCTCGGCGAGATGCACCGTGCCCATCCCACCCTGGCCCAGCACTCGCAGCAGCCTGTAGCGCCCGATGTGGGATGTTTCACCGCTCACGGCGCGCAAGCTTACCTATTTCTGCCTGCCTGACGTATGGCCTCCACAATCAGCCAAGCGTTGGTTGACGGATTCCGCCCCCTGCGGTTGGCCTCGCAGTGATCGGGATCCGCCCGCTGAGCGCGTTCGCGGGCGAGCTCGTGGCTTCGAACGAGTCTTCTGGCCCCAAGGGAACAAGTTCTCTGGCCCCAGTACGCGATCTTAAGCACGGGCGGCGAACGACTCTTTTGGCCCCACCTGGCTTAGCAAATTCGATCCGAAGATCCCGACGTCATGGAGGATCGACGACGGGGAAGGCGGCGAGCCCCGATGCTGCTTGCGCGGTACGGCGGAGCCGGTGCGGTCGTGCCCGCCGGGCGGGGGGTTAATGGCAATTGTCGTAGGCGTGGCGGGCTGCGGCAATGACGGGGCCAGCGTGGCGGGCCCATGCCGCGAGAGCCTCCAGTGGAGCGCGTATGTCCTCGACCAGTGCTTGGATGCTGCTCGCGCCGCCTGCCAGGTCGGCGGCCGACCGGTGATGGTGACCGAGGACGTGCTCGCCGCCGCCCGGGCCCCCCGCGCCCGCGGGCGGTCCGTCACTCAGATCGCCCGCGAGCTCGGCCTAGGGCGGTCGACGCTGTACCGGGCGCTGGAGAACGGGTTCGACGAGGAGTATCCCCCAGCCCGGACCGTGAAGAAAATCTGGGCAACGGTGAAGTTTGAGTGTTCGTACCCTTCGAAAGGAGTGCCATGGCTGCGCCACCCGACGCCTGTGGCGTGATGGAAGACCACACCGTGGTCGAACGCTCATGCGACGAGCCTGACCTGTTCGCGCTCCTCTACGACCGCTACTTCTGTGACCTCTACCGCTACCTGGCGGCGCGTCTCGGCAGCGAGCACACCGAGGACTTGGTCGCCGACACCTTCCTGATCGCCTTCAACAGCAGGAGCGCTTACGACCCCGCACGCGGCGCGGTTCGTTCCTGGCTGTACGGCATAGCCACCAACGTGGTCGCCCGGCACCGCCGTAGGGAAGGGCGGCGACTCAACGCGCTCAGCAAGGTGGCGCCGGAGGCCACAGCAGAAGGGCACGAGGACCGCGTGGCCACCCGGCTGGCCGCACGAGCGTGCAGGCCCGAGCTGGTCCGCGGGATGAAGGAACTCTCGGTCGGTGATCGTGACGTGGTGTTCCTGATGGTCTTCGGCGGCCTGGGTTATGAGGAGATCGCCGCCGCCCTCGACATCCCGGTCGGGACCGTGGGCTCCCGGGCGAACCGGGCTAGAAGGAAGCTGCGCAGCGCGCTGGGCGACGTCAACCCGATGAAGGAGTGGTAATGGACGAGTTGAAGCTGGTCGCGAAGGTGTTCGCCGAAGCGGACCCCACCCCAGAAGCGGCCGCGGACGGACGTGCCCGGTTCCTCCGGCACATGAGCGACGCTTCAGAGCGAGCCGGTCGCCTTCCTCGGCACGTGGGCGACGCTCCAGTGCAGACCAGACGTGTTCCCTTCCTGCGGCGCCTGGCCCGGCGCAGCAAGTGGCCGGTCGGCGGGCTGGCACTCGCCGCGGCCCTGGCCATGGTGTTCACGCTGGTGGCCGGGATCCCATTCGCCGGCCCCGCGGACGCAAGAGGCCTGCTGCTCACCGCGGCAGAAGGCAGCGAGGGACAACCGGCGCAGGGCCGCTACATCCACTACGAGGTGGAGACCGCGGGAATTACGGAGGTCGGCACGCCGAACCGCCCCTACCGCATGCTCGTCCGCCGGATCGACGCGCGGTGGTACCCGTCATCCAGCAACGACACCGGCTGGTACTCCTTCCGCAAGCTTGGGGCTCAGCCGGCCACGGGCACCGACGCTGAGGTTTGGCGTGCGGCCGGCAGCCCGCAACGGATGGAATCTCGCTGTGAACATGCTCGGGTCTACAAGAACGGCAAGCTCATGCCGCCTCGCCCCTGCCTTGAGGTGGACGTCAAGCCGCAGGAGGCTGAGGTCATTCAGATGAGCGGTGGCCTGGAGGGGTTCCTGAAGTCCCGCTCGGGCCTTGACGTGAGCACTCTCCCCGATGATCCGGCCCTCCTTCGTGAGCGGCTCCTCGCCTGGACTCGCGGGGGAGGACTCAGCGGTCCCATCGAGGGTGACGCCGACCAGTTGTGGGCGGCGGCCGGTGTCGTGCTCTTCCAGCCGGAGGGCCCGCTCTCCCCGACAGTCCGCGCGGCCGTCTACCGGATGCTGGCCGACCTGCCAGGAGTGCGGTTGCTCGGCCAGGTCACCGACCCCAAGGGTCGTCAGGGCCAGGCCTTCACCCGCACGGCAGACGGGCCGGATAGCGGTATGGGCACCAGCCGCATCATCCTCGACCCCGAGACCGGGCAGTCACTTGCCATGGAGTCGTACGAACGCCCCGACGGCCCGCTTACTGGCTACACCGCGGTCCTCGCCAGCGGTCCGACCGACACCCCGCCCACGGCCTCCTAGTCGCCGATGTGCTCCCCCACGTACTGCCGTTCCTGGCCGAGGACAGGCCCTCACATCTCAGGCCGTGATAGCCCCTTCGCGGCCCAACGTCGGTGAGAATGACAGCGCCCACCTCCAGACTTCCAGACTTCCGCGCGGAGATGGGCGCGCAGATTGATTATCAGCCCGTGCTGCGCTGTTCAGCGCGGGCGCGGGATTGGGCCAGGCGGTAGGAGTCGGTGCCGGTCTCGATGATGTTGCCGCCAAAGGTGAGTCGATCGACGATGGCGGCGCAGAGGCGGGGGTCGGTGAAGGTCTTGGTCCAGGAGGAGAAGGACTCGTTGGAGGCAATGGCCACGCTGTTCTTCTCCTCGCGCTCGGTGAGCACCTGGAACAGCAGTTCCGCGCCGCGCCGGTCGAGTTCCATGTACCCGAGTTCGTCGATGCATAGCAGGTCGACGCGGCCGTAGCGGGCGATGGTCTTGGTCAGGAGCTTGTCGTCAGCGGCTTCGACCAGTTCATTGACCAGCTTGGTGGCCAGCACGTACTTGACCCGGAACCCCGCCATCGCAGCCTCGGTGCCCAGCGCGATCAGCAGGTGCGACTTGCCGGTGCCCGAGTCACCGATCAGGCACAGTGGCAGGCCCTTCTTCACCCATTCGCAGGTGGCGAGGGTATGGATGGCGGCTGGGTCGATGTGCGGGTTGGCCTCGAAATCGAAGGTGCGCAGCGCCTTGTCGCGAGGAAAGCCCGCGGCTTTGATCCGGCGCTCGGATCGGCGGCGGTTGCGGTCGTCGCATTCGGCCATCAACAGCTCGGCCAGGAACCCCCGGTATGTCATCTGGTCGCGGGCGGCGGCGTCGGCGAGTTCGGAGAACTGGCCGCGCATGGTGGGCAGGCGCAGGTTGCGGCAGGCGGCGTCGATGGCCGCATCGGCGGCCGGTTCGGTCAGACCGCGGTGACGAGTGGTCATGGCTGGACTCCCTAGGTGGTGGAGCCCTCGGCCGGCGGCCGGGGTGACGCAGCAGCTGGTCGTAGGCGGCAACCGACGGCAGCGGTCGGCTATCGGGGGGGAGCGCGGCCAGCCGCCGCTGGGTCAGCGAGATCACCCGGCCGGGGCTGCGCTCATCGGCGGAGGGCCGATCGGGCTGCTCAGCTGGTGGCTCAGCTTCGGCTGCCCGGCGTGCTTCCAGTGCAACAGCGTCGGCGGTCAGAGCCCCAGCACGCAGGGCAGCGGCAATCCCGGCGACGACCTGCTCATGGGTCATGTGCCGGTGCAGCAACAGCACTTCGATCAGCGCGCGGGTGCCGGCCGCGTCGCCGTGCGCTCGCCGGGCCGCCTCCCACCACGCCTCATGCACCGGGGTGAACTTGCCCGTCGCCCGGGCCTGCACCAGCGCGGTCGCGCCAGGCAGGGCGCCTGGTTTGCGCAGCAGGCCCTCCAGGTAGTGATCCAGATCTAGGCGTACCTGGCCGCGTGAGCCGAGCCGCTCGTGCCGGGCGACCTCGGTGCGGCCGTCGTAGACCACCAGCTCACATGCGTGCAGCAGAACCCGGACCTGGCGGCCGATCAGACGCACCGGCACTGAGTAGCGGTTCATCCGCACCGTGATCTGGCTGTAGCGGTCCACCCGCGGGGAGAATAGCCGGCCCGTCTCGAAATGATCGTCAGGCAGTGGCTGCAGGAACGGCTTCTCGATGGCGAAATACTCGCCGACGGTGCGTGCCCGCTCGCCGATCCGCCGCTGCTCGTCTTCCTCATCCCATAAGTCGATTTGCGCGTTCAGCTCCGCCAATGTGGCGACGACAGGCACGGGGACCAGCCGGTTGCGGCGGAAGCGACCAACTTCTCCCTCCACTCCGCCTTTCTCATGAGCGCCGTCGATGCCGGGTCGGCAGTAGAAGACCTCAAGCCCAGCCCATGACCTGAAGGCGGTCCATCGGTCGGTCTCGACTCTGGCCCGTGTGAAGCCGAGCACCTGGGCGACGGCGGAGCTGAGGTTGTCATAGCGCACCTTGCCCCGTGGCACGCCGCCAGGTGCACCTGGCCCTTGCGCGCGGTGCTCATGGCTTAGTCGAGGGTGCTGTGGTCGTCCACATCGACCACACACCAGACTTCGTCGTAGGCGAGGTTGGCGTCGCGCTGACCGCGTGCCTCCTTGTCCTTCTTGTCACGCTCACGGATGGCATAGGCCACCAGGGAGCCGGGGTCCCGGCCCAGGCCGATGACCTTGCAGGCTCGGATCTCAACGGGCAGGGACCGGAAGTGGTCGCGGATCCCTTCGAAGTACTCGACCTCGGTGACCTGGCCTTCGCAGACGATGAGGACGCGCTTTCGCGGCGTGCGGCGACCGGTGGGTCGGTCAAGGCGCTGGGGGCTACGCCTGTGGCTCACGTGGTGGTTCGTCCCTTTCGCGGAAGACTTCGCGGATGCTGTCGAAGTTGAGGTACGGCACCGCGCCGTAGCGGCCCTGGAGGTAGCCGCGTTCGACGTTCTCGTCGCGCCGTGGATGGAATTCGGCGAGCGCGTAGAGGCTGGTGGCGCCGGAGTCGTCTTTCTCGGTGAACCAGACCTCGTCCCTGGCCATGATCTCGTTGTCGAGCATCGAGCCCAGCAGGGCCGTGTCGTGCGAGGCGAAGATCAGCTGAGCGCCTCGCTTGTTGATCACCGGGTCTCTGAACATCCGGATGAGGCTGGAGCTGAGGAGAGGGTGCAGGCTGGAGTCGATCTCGTCCGTGACGAGCACGGCGTCTCCGCGCAAGGTGATGAGGGCGTGGCCGAGCAGGGAGAGCCAGGCTCTGGTGCCCGCGCTCTCCTCCTCCAGGCTGAGGGGCACGCCGCCGGACGTTCTACGCAGGACGACCTGCGCGCGGACCGCTCTCAGCACCGCTGCGGACTCGGGGGGATCGTCCGGCGTCGGGTCGTTCGGTCTCTCCATGACCTCGGCCCGCTCCACACCGAGATCCGCCAGTCGCAGCAGCTTGTTGAGGGCCGGGGCGAAATCCGTCTCGTTCAGCAGGAACTTGGTGAGGTGGAGGCGCAGCTTCTCGTCCTCCTCGCCATGCTGGGCGAACATCACCTTGTTGATCAGGTCGGCGTACAGAGCGCCCAGCAGCGGATGGTTGTTGGACGCCGCGGCGGACAGGTAGAGCGAGTTGGGCCGGGTGAGCCGGCGAATGCGCTGGTTCTCGCCGGTGAGAGCGCGGCCGAAGGTGATGTCCTCGGCGCCCGACCGTTCGAACAGCTTCTTCTTGCGGCCGTGCGGGAACGTGTAGAGCCACTCGCCCAGGACCTGCGTGTCGTCGACCTCGAAGCCGTACGAATAGCGTGCGTCCTTGTGCAGGAAGTCCAGCTCGAAGAACGACGCGGCCGCCCGCCCGGCGTCCGAGAGCTTGAACGGCTGCCGGGGCACTCCGCCGACCGGCTCCCATTGGGTGTGGGACGACCGGATCGCGTCGATCATCCACATCAACGCGTTGAGGACGTTGGATTTGCCGGAGGCGTTCGCCCCGTAGATGCCGGCGACCCGGACCGTGTCGAGCTCCGTGGTCTCGCCGCGGCGCGGCACGGCGACGAGGGAGAGGGTCTGCTCGTCGCGGATGGACCGATGGTTGGCCACTCTGAAGCGCAACAGCACGACGATCTTCTTCTCATCCGCCAGCCTGCGGTCAGGCTACACTTTCGCGCGTTCTTACGAAGAGATTCCCCCATAGAGGCTTTGAAAGCGACGCTGAACGTCAGGCGTGGCGGATGTCGCGCAGGGTTGGCAGGCCGTGTTTCGGGTGGACCACCAGGACGCGGCAGCCCGCTGACGTGGCGGCGGTGACGCCTGTGGGGCTGTCCTCGATGGCCACGCAGTGGCTCGGGTCGGCGCGGAGCCGTCGCGCCGCCTCCAGATAAGGGTCTGGGTACGGCTTGCCGCGCGTGGTGTCCTCAGCCGCGACGACCTGGGCGAAACGGTGCCCGAGTTTCGGGAGTACCAGGTCGACGATGCTGCGCGGGGAGGCGCTGACCAGCGCGGTGGGCAGGCGGGCGGCGGCGAGTTCGTGCAGCAGGGCCGTGGCGCCCGGTATGAGCTCCACGCCCTGCTCGACGCGCTGGGCGAAGGAGTCGGTGAGGAGGTGGATCAGGTCGGCGGTGGGCTGGGCGGCCGTAGCGCCTTCAGGGAAGCGAGGGGGCGGGGCGGCGGCCAGGAGGTGGGCGGCCGTGTCCTCGACCGTGCGGCCGAGGACGTGCGGGGTGTCGGCGGGGCCCAGCTCGACGCCGAGCGTGCGGGCCACCGACACCGTCGCCTGCCACCAGTGCGGCTCGCTGTCCACCAGGGTGCCGTCCAGGTCGAACAGCACCGCCTGGAGATCACAAGACGGCCCGCCAGGTGGTAGGTCAGACGGCATCGGCGGGTTCGGTGACGGGGGCGGGGACGGTGACCGTGCGGGGGGCCACCAGGACCGGGCGTTCCACCAGGCGCACCGCCACCCGGGTGCCGGCGGCGAGCCGTACCGCCTCGTGGCCCGGCACGTCGGCGAGGACCTCGCCGCCCGCCAGGGCCAGCCGCAGCCGGACGGACGAGCCGCGGAACGACGCGACCAGCACCTCGGCCTCGCCGTCCTCGGCAGGGGTGACCTGGACGGCCTCGGGGCGGATGAGGACGTCCACCTCGGGGCTGTCGGGGGAGGGCCCGTCGATGGGCAGGGTGTGGCCGAGCACCGTGACGGTGCCCGCCGACGAGACCTGCCCGGCCAGGTGGTTCATGGTGCCGACGAACTCGGCCACGAACGGCGTGGCGGGCCGGTCGTACACCTCGGCGGGCGCCCCCACCTGCTCCAGCCGCCCGTCGCGCAGCACCGCGACCCGGTCCGCGATCGACAGGGCCTCCTCCTGGTCGTGGGTGACGAAGATGGTGGTGATGCCGAGGTCGAGCTGGAGGCGGCGGATCTCCTCCCGCAGCGCGACCCGTACCTTCGCGTCGAGCGCGGACAGCGGCTCGTCCAGCAGCAGCACGCGCGGCTCCAGGGCGAGCGCGCGGGCCAGCGCGACGCGCTGCTGCTGGCCGCCGGAGAGCTGGTGCGGGAAGCGGTCGGCGTGCGTGGGCAGGCCGACGAGCTCCAGCAGCTCGTCCGCCTTGGCCCGCCGCACCGCCACCGGCACCCGGCGGACGCGCAGGCCGAAGGCGACGTTGTCGCGGGCGTTGAGGTTGGGGAAGAGCGAGTACGACTGGAAGACCATGCCGGCGTCGCGCTTGTTGGCCGGGACGTCGGTGATGTCCTTGCCGTCGACGAGCACGGCTCCGGAGTCGGGCCGTTCGAACCCGGCCACGCACCGCAGCGCCGTCGTCTTGCCGCAGCCCGACGGGCCGAGCAGTGCGACGAACTCGCCGGGCTCGATGGTCAGGTCGAGGCCGTCCAGCGCGACCGTCTTGCCGAAGATCCGCCGCAGGTCGCGGAACTCCACCTTGGACGTCATTTCTTCTCCCTACCGAAAGCGCTGGAGACCGCGAGCAGCAGCAGCCAGATGAGCAGCAGGCTGAGGATCGAGACCGCGACCGACACCTGACCCCGGGAGCCGGAGATCGTCACGATCCACACCGCGAACGGCTGATAGCCGAGCAGCCTGGCCACGGTGAACTCGCCGAAGACCAGGGCGAGGGTCAGGAACGAGGCGCTGGCCAGGGCCGAGCGCAGATTGGGCACGATCACCCGGAACAGCACGTACGGCCACGAAGCCCCCAGGTTGCGGGCGGCCTCCACGAGCGTGCGCACGTCCATGGTGCGCAGCCCGGCGTCCAGCGACCGGTAGACGAACGGCAACACCAGCACGACGTACGCCAGCACCAGCACGATCGGGAAGGCCGGGTCCTGGACGGCGATGAGCGTGGCCCAGAACGGGGTCGGCGCGAGCACCTCGGCCCCGGTGCGCAGCGAGGTGCCGAGCCCGGCCACGAACGTGATCGGCGGCACCACCAGCGGCAGCGTGCACAGCACCTCCATCACCGGCCGCAGCCGCGGCGCGCTGAGCCGTACGGCCAGCATCGCCGGGAGTGTCAGCAGCAGGACCAGCACGATGGTGGCGAGCCCGAGCCCCAGGGAGAGCGCCAGGCTGGAGGCGAAGCCCTCGGCCGTGAGCAGCTCGCCGTAGGCTTCGAACGACACGCCGGTGGTGGGGGTGTAGATGGTGTACCAGAGGGAGGCGCCGAGGGGCACCAGGAAGTAGAGCGCGGCCAGCAGGAGCACGACCGCCCGCCAGACCCTGGGCCGGGCGGGCGGCCCGGCGGCGGGAGTGACCAGCGGCTGCTCCAGGCCCGTCACCGCAGCCATCGGGTGCTCCTTCTCTGCAGCGGCAGGTAGACGGCCATCACCAGACCGGCGATCACGATCATGTTGAGGCTGAGCGCGAGCGCGACGTTCTCCTGGCCGATGAGCACGTCACTGGTCAGCGCGTTCGCGATCTTGAGCGTGACCAGTGGCACGACAGTGCCCGCGCCCATGGCCGCCGCCGTGGCGTAGGCGGCGAACGCCCCGCCGAACAGCAGCACCACGCCGCCGAGCAGGGCCGGCGTCAGCACGGGCAGGCCGACGTAACGCCAGTAGTGCCAGGAGGTGGCGCCGTTGTTGGCCGCCGCCTCCCGCCACTGCGGCCGCAGCCCGTCCAGGGCCGGCGCCATGACCAGCACCATCAGCGGGACCGAGAAGTACAGGTAGACGACGACCAGGCCCCAGAAGGTGTACAGGGCGCCGGTGGGCAGCCCCAGCAGCCCGCTGACCACGCCGGAGTTGCCCAGCGTGGCCACCCAGAAGAAGGCCAGCGGGACGCCGCCGAAGTTGGCCAGCACGCCGGACGCCGTCAGCACCGAGTGCCGCAGCGCCGCGAACCTGGAGGTGACCACGGCGTAGGCGAGGAACGTGCCGAGCACGGCCCCGAGCAGCGCCACCACGGCCGACACCTGGACGCTGCCGGCGATCGAGGTGAGGTTGCCGCCCTCCAGGCTCTGGCGCATGTTGGCCAGCGTCGGCTCGCCCCGCGAGGTGAAGGCGCCCACCAGCAAGGCCACCAGGGGGAGGCCGAAGACGAAGGCGAAGAAGGCGAGCAGGGGCAGCGCGCCGAGCCACCCCTTGGGCCGCCTCATCCGGAGATCGCGGCGTCCCAGCCGCCGGCCAGCTTGGCCTTGGCCGCGTCGACCTGCTCGGTCGTGGGGAAGGTGGGCGTGCCGTCCACCTTGGGCAGTGCCTCGGCCGCGGCCTTGTCCACGGTGCCGTCGGCCTCCATCGCGGGCAGCAGGACCGGCCTGGCGAAGCCCTTCAGGTAGAGGTTCTGGCCTTCGGCGCTGTAGAGGTATTCCTGCCACAGGCGGGCCGCCGCCGGGTGCGGGGCGTCCTTGTTGATCGCCTGGGCGTACATCTGGAAGTACTTGCCGTCGCTGGGGATGTTGACCTTCCAGTCGAGGCCCTTGGCGGCCATCTGGGGGGCGTAGGCGGCGTTGTTGTAGTCCCAGTCGATGCTGATCTGGGTCTCGCCCTTCTCGATGGTCGCCGGGGTGGTCTCGACCGGGTTGAAGTTGCCCGCCTCCTTCAGCTTCTTGAAGAAGTCCAGGCCGGGCTGGATGTCGTCGAAGGAGCCGCCGCTGGCGATCGAGGCGGCGTAGACGCCGGCGAAGGCCGAGCCGGACTTGGTCGGGTTGCCGTTCAGCGCGACCTTGCCCTTGTACTCCGGCTTGAGCAGGTCGGCGAAGCTCGTCGGGCAGGCGCTGATCTTCTTGGCGTCGCAGCCGATCGAGATGTAGCCGCCGTAGTCGTTGGTCCAGAGCCCGGTGGGCTCCTTCTGACCCTCGGGGATCTTGTCGAAGGTCTGCACCTTGTACGGCGCGAACAGGCCCTCGGCGGCACCGCTGATCGCGAAGGACTGGCCGAGGTCGAGCACGTCGGGGGCGCGGTCCTGGCCCTTGCGGGTCTTGACGGCGTTGATCTCGTCGGCGCTGGCCGCGTCCGGGTCCTCGCTCTCGATCTTGATGCCGTACTTCGCCTCGAACGCCTTGATGATCTCGCCGTAGTTGGCCCAGTCGGGCGGCAGCGCGATGACGTGGAGGTTGCCCTCCTTCTTGGCCGCCTCGACCAGCTTGTCGAGGCCGCCGAAGTCGGCGGCGGAGGTCGCGGTGCTCGCGTTCACGCCGCCTTCCGTGGTGGACGCCTGCTGGGCTGATGGCGCGGCGCCGCACGCCGCGGTTACTACGGTCAGGGCAGCGATGACGCCTGCCACACGAGCGCGAGGTGTGAACACGTGGGCCTCCACTCCGGGGGTGTGGGAAGAATTTAAGGGAACTTGTACAAACAAGCGAGCCCTAGTAAGTCGCATATACATTGCTCTTTTGTGAACTGGGAGGGTCGTAGATGGTTGCGCGCTATGAACGGATAGCCGATGAGCTGCGTGACGAGATCCTCACCGGTGTCCACCCGGTCGGCGCGCAGCTCCCCTCCGAGGCCGAGCTGGCCGAACGGCACCGCGCGGCCCGGGGGACCGTGCGGCAGGCGGTCGCCGTCCTGGTGGCCGAGGGCCTGGTCGGATCGCGGCAGGGAGCCAGGCGCATCGTGCTCGGCAACGCGCGCAGCCAGAGCTTCGCCGAGCTGCACAGCTTCGCCCAGTGGGCGCGCGCCAACGGCTACCGGTTCGAGGGCCAGGTGATCCGCCAGCACCGCCGGCCGCCGAGCTCCGCCGAGGCCGCCAGGCTCGGCCCGCAGGAGGTGCTCGACGTGCTGCGGCTGCGGTCGCTGGAGGGCGAGCCGGTGCTGCTGGAGCGGACGGCGTACGCGCACTGGATCGCCCCGGCGGTCGAGGCGCTGCCGCCGGAGTGCGAGTCGGTCACCGAGGCGCTCTACGCCTCGGCCGGCCTGGTGTTCGCCTACGGCGAGCATCTCATCGACGCGGTCTCGGCGGGCGCGCAGGACGCCCGCTTACTCGGGGTACGGCGCGGCAGCCCCCTGCTGCGCCAGCGCCGGGCCACCACCACCTACGAGGGCCGGCCCGTGGAGTGCTCCGACGACCGTTACCGGGCGGGCAGCGTGGCCTTCAGCATCCGCAACTCGCTGGGCGCCAACGCGCTCGTCCGGCGGGCGGGCGACTTGCACTTCGGGGCGTAAGAACATATGTTCGATACATAGCAAGCACCCGTCTTCCCCCGGGTGGCTCAGCATCCGACCAGAGCCGCGGGGAGAAGCGTCTTGAGCAGACTCTATGGCGATCCGATAGAGGTGTGGACCAGGGACGGGGAGCCGACCCAGTTCGTCTGGCACGACCGCCTCTACCTCGTCCGCCGCGTCCTCGACCACTGGGTGGTCGCGCGCGAGTGGTGGAAGACCGGCGAGGGGGATCCCGGTGAGCGCCGGTTCTGGCGGGTCGAGGCCAGCCCGGGGCGCGAGGTCGGCTCGTACGAGCTGAGGTTCGACACCGCCGGCAGTGGCTGGCTGCTCATGAGGGCGTGGGACTGATGGCGCCGCCCTTCCCGCACCTGAACGTGAGCTCCGCGTACTCGATGCGCTACGGCACCGCCTTCCCGCGGGGGCTGGTGGCGCGGGCGGCCGAGCACGGCATGGACATCCTGGCGCTGACCGACCGCGACGGGCTCTACGGCGCGGTCAAGCACGCGCAGGCGTGCGCGGACGCGGGGATCTCCCCGGTGTACGGCGTGAACTTCGCCCTCACCGACCCGGACCCCGGCCCCGGCTCCAGGCCGAGCTCCGGTCCCAGCTCTGGTTCCGGCCTCGGCCCCAGGCCGAGCTCCGGTTCCGGCTCCGGTTCCGGCCTCGGTCGCTGGTCGCGCTCCGATCCGGATCGCGGCTCGCGGCGGCCGCGGACCGGGCCCGGCGCTCAGGACCGGGTCACGGTGCTGGCCCGTTCGCGCGGCTGGTCCCGCCTGGTCCGCCTGGTCACGGCCGCGCACTACGCGGGCGAGCGCGGCGAGCCGCGGGTGACCCGCGAACTGATCGGCGACTGGGACGCCGACGGTGACGGGGGACTGGTGGTGCTGCTCGGCCCCCGCTCCGACGTGGGGCGCGCGGTGGCCGCCAGGCGCGACGACCGGGCCAGGATGCTGCTCGGCCTGTGGCGTTCGGTGCTGCCCGGCGTGGTGGTGGAGCTGGTCGACCAGTACGGCTTCCACGACGCCACCACGGCCCTGCGCATGCTCCGCCTGGCCGAGTCCGCGGGCGTGCCGGCCGTGCTCACCAACGCCGTCAGATACCTGGACCCGGCCGACCACCAGGTCGGCGACGTGCTCGACGCGGCCCGCCAGCTCGTCCCGCTGCACCCGCGCCACCTGGAACGCACCACCTCGCACGCCTACCTCAAGAGCGGCAAGGAGATGTGGCAGGTGGCCGCCAAGATCTGCGGCGCCGACGAGAGCCGGATCGGCCGCCTGCTGCACACCACCCGGCAGCTCGCCGAGACCTGCGCGCTCGACCCGGCGGAGCTGCTCGCGCTGCGCAAGGACCCGCCGGACCTGCACCTGCCGGAGGTCGGCCGCGACCCGGTGCCGCTGCTGCGCCACCGGGTCGAGGACGGGCTGGCCGCGCGCGGCCTGGCGCGCTCCCGCGACGCCAGGGAACGCCTCGGCGCCGAGCTGGACATCATCGAGCGCAAGCGCCTGTCCGGTTACTTCATCGCCGTGGCCGGCATCACCGACATGATCCGCGAGATGGGCATCCGCTGCGCGATCCGCGGCTCGGGAGCGGGCAGCCTGGTCAACTACCTCATCGGCATCGGCGAGGTGAACCCGCTCGACCACGGCCTGCTCATGGAGCGCTTCCTGTCCGAAGGGCGCATCGGGCTGCCGGACATCGACATGGACGTGGAGTCCGCGCGCCGGCTCGACTGCTACAAAGCGATCTTCGACCGGTACGGCGAGTCGCGGGTCGCCTGCGTGTCCATGATGGAGACCTACCGGGCCCGCAGCGCCATCCGCGACGTGGCCGGGGCCATGGGGCTGCCGCCGCACGAGATCGACGCCATCGCCAAGGCGTTCCCGCACATCAGGGCCAGGCAGATCACCGCCTCGCTGAGCGACCTGCCCGAGCTGCGCGAGAGCCGGCTCGGCGAGGCCGGGCTCGACCGGGTGTTCCGGCTGGCGGAGAAGCTCGACGGGCTGCCCCGGCACATCGCGCTGCACCCGTGCGGCGTGCTGATCGGCAACTCCGGGCTGCGCGACCGCACTCCCGTCGAACGCAGCCTGCTGGACTTCCCGATGTCGCAGTTCGACAAGGACGACGTGGAGGAGTCCGGGCTGCTCAAGCTCGACGTGCTCGGCGTGCGGATGCAGTCCGCGCTGGCCTACGCGCTGACCGAGATCGAGCGGGTGGACGACGTCCGGGTCGAGCTCGACGGCCGGCCCGGCGCCGACCCCGGCGTCCAGTACGTCCCGCACGACGACCAGGCGACGTACGACATGATCTGCTCCGGCCGTACCCTCGGCTGCTTCCAGATCGAGTCGCCGGGCCAGCGGGAGCTGGTCGCCAAGCTGGAGCCGCGCACGATGCACGACCTGATCGTGGACATCTCCCTGTTCCGGCCGGGGCCGGTCAACTCCGACATGGTCACCCCCTACCTGGAGGCCCGGCATGGGTGGCGGAAACCGTACTATCCGCATGAGAAGCTGCACGGCGCGCTGAAGGAGACGCACGGCGTCGTGGTCTTCCACGAGCAGGTGCTCAGGATCATCGAGGTGATGACGGGCCGGGACCTGTCGTTCGCCGAGTCGCTGCGGCGCGCGCTCGGCACCCCGGAGGGCCGTGACCGGGTGCGCAAGCACTTCGTGCCGCTGGCCAAGGCGAACGGGTTCGGCGACGAGGCCGTGGAGCGGGCCTGGAAGGTGCTCGACGCGTTCGGCGGGTTCGGGTTCTGCAAGGCGCACGCGGCGGCGTTCGCGCTGCCCACCTACCAATCGGCTTGGCTCAAACGGCACCACGCGGCCGCGTTCTTCGCCGGGGTGCTGACGCACGACCCCGGCATGTACCCGCCGCGCGTCATCATCGACGAGGCCAGGCAGTGCGGGGTGGAGATCCTCCCGCTGGATGTGAACAAGTCCGCCAAGGACTGGCGGGTGGAGCGGCTCGGCCCGCGCGTCCAGGTCCGGGTCGACCCCGCCGGGCTGGGCGAGGCCGACCTGCCCAGGCGGCTCAGGGACTTCCGCCTCTCCGAGATCGGCAAGGGGTACGCGCTGCGGGTGCCGTTCTCGGCGATCAAGGGGGTGAGCGAGGCGGAGGTGGAACGCATGGTGGCGGGCCGGCCGTACACCTCGCTCGCGGACTTCTGGGACCGGGCCCGCCCCTCCCGGCCCACCCTGGAACGCATCGTCCAGGTCGGCGGCCTGGACGCGCTGCACCACCTGCGGCCCGGCGGCGGCGACCGCTGGCGGCCCGGCGAGCTGACCCGGCGCGACCTGATCGCCCAGGTCGGCGTGCTGGAGCGGGCCTCCGCCAGCGGCGTCCAGTCAGGACCGCGCACCTCCAGGCGCTACACCCCGAAGCCGGTCCAGGACCGCCGCCAGGCCGCCGTCCAGCTGCCGCTGGGGTTCGCCGAGCACATCGCGCCGGGTGAGCTGCCGGAGATGACGGAGACGGAGATGGTCGAGGCCGAGCTGGAGATCCTCGGCATGGACATCAGCCGGCACGTCGTCAGCTTCCACGACGAGTTGCTCGACGTGCTCGGCGTGACCCGCGCCAAGGACCTCCTCGACCTGCGCAACGGCGCCGAGGTGCTGGTGGCGGGGGTCAAGGTGGCCACCCAGACGCCCGCCATCCGCTCCGGTCAGCGGATCATCTTCGCCACCCTCGACGACTCGACCGGGCCGGTGGACCTGACCTTCTTCGAGTCGGTGCAGGGCCGGTGCGCGTCCACGGTGTTCGGCTCGTGGCTCCTGGTCGCCAGGGGAGTGGTCCGGCGCACCGGCACCCGCGCGGTCTCCATCCGCGCCCTGGACTGCTGGAACCTGGTGGACCTCGACGCGGTGTGGCGCTCACGCGGCGCCGACGCGGCCCGCGCCCTCCTCACCGCGACCCCCGCCGACGGCGGCCCCGTGGGCGGACGCGCCATCGAGTACGCCAACGGCTTCAGACTCTCCCCCTACTCCGACCTCAGCGGCCCGGCCCTCACCACCCCACCCCGCGCCCTCTGGCACGCCAGCCAGGGCAGCTCCGGCCCCACCGCGGCCTGAGGGTCTTCGGGGTGGGTGGGTTCGATCCATCGCACCGGCCGGTGGATGAAGAAACCGACGTGTCAGCGCCAGTCGATGAACACAGCAGTGTCACCGAGGGTGGAGAACTCCCCGGTCCGCTCGACCTTCTTGGGCGTGGAGCCCGGCTTGGTGTCGCAGAGGTAGTAGTCCCTCACGGTCCCCTTCGCGGAGAGGAACGCGAACTTCTGCCCGTCGGGGGAGACCACCATGCCGTTGTTCCCATGGTCGTTGTCGGGAACGATGGGCGCCCCGGGCTTCGCCTCGGGAGAGATGTCGAGTGTGGCGAATCTGCCCTCACGGGTGCTCTTCGCGTCACACAGCACCGTGTCGTTGTCCAGCCAGCCCACCTGGCCCCCGCCGTTGCAGGAGATGAAGCGGCCCTTCTCCACGAGGTCCGGGCCCACCGCTCGGAGATCTGCCGCGAGTTCCTGGACGTAGCTCTCGCTCAGGAGGCGTTTTCCGTCCGGTGAGACGTGCGCGTCGTTGGCCAGCACCACCCTGCCCGGCGTCCCCACCACGATGAGGTGCCTTTCGCCGACGGTCTCGACCTGCAATTGGTCAACCGCCTTGTGGTCCCCGGCGAGCGCTCGGCTGGCGACGCGCTCTTGGCCGTCCACCTCATGGGTGAACCAGACCGCACTCCCGTCCGGTACGAGGACCGCATTGTCCTCGTGCGGAGTGTTGCCGAACTCCTCGTTCCCCGTCAGATCGGTGAACTTCCCCGAGCGGTCGAGGTATCCGACATGAGTCCCTTCGGTCTCCGGGTCCTCGGTGACCACGGCCATCTTCGTGAAGTCTTGATCGAAGAGCGATCTGATAGCCGTCACATCCCTGGCATCGGCGAGCATGTCGGCCAGCTTGCACAGTTCCTGCACCGCGGTGGCCGGCCTGCCCTTGTCGGACCGAACGACCGCCGTGTCCGGCAGCCGGAACTCCGTATGCGCCACATGCTTCCAGCTCTGCGGCTCCCAGCCATCGACGTTGACGACTCCGCCGCTGCCGTTCCCCGGCGAGCACACCGCCGTAACGATCACGTTCTGCCGTGGGAAGTCGGCACTGATGCCGGTCTCCGACGATCTTCGATCGCCCTCCGCTCCCGGCCCGCGCTGGTCGTTGTCCGGGGAACAGGCAACCAGACTTGCTGCTAACGCCAGTGAAAGAAAAGTCACAGTGGTCTTCGGCATATCAACCTTTCGTCCGCCCCTTCCGATGCCGGACCGCATCGTACAGAAAGGGCTTCAGACGGGTGCGCCGTCAAGGATCTTGACAGCACCACCGCGTAGGGCTGCCGGCCGGCGGTGTCGATTCGTCACCCGTCCGGTGATCGCGCGACAGCGGTCAGGTGGTGCGGCCGATGGGGGCGGTGCCGAGCAGAGGGCTCAAGGGCTGGTCCGTGGTGTCCGGGGCGGTGCAGGCGAGCTGTTGCAGGCGGGTGACCTCGCGTACGGTGGCCGCGCAGAGCAGGGCGGACAGGGTCAGGCAGGTGAGCTCGGCGAGTCCCGCTCCCGTGAGGCCGCCGGAGGGGTCGCGGGCGAGCCCCGTCACGGCCAGGGTCAGCGTCGTCAGCCAGCTCAGCCACCAGGCCGCCACCAGCGCGAGCCAGCGCGCCCGCCGGTCGGACGGCGGCCGGGTGCCCTTCCAGAGCTCGTGCACCAGCAGAGCGGGCCCCACCAGGTTGACGCCGGGGATCAGCCAGGCGCCCGCCACCGCGGTGGACGGCGCGGAGGGGTCGTTGGCCTGTCTGGCGCGCACCAGCCAGGTGACGTAGGCGGCAGCGGCGGCGACGGTGGCGGCCGTGGTCAGCATCAGCAGCACCGCGAAGACGGTCACCGCGCCGACGAGGGCCTCGGCGTCGGCGCCTCGCGGACGGCCGCCGAACGCGGCGAGCTGCGCGGCGAGCTCGCGTCCGCGGACCCGCTCGAAGAGCACGAGGGCGCCCAGGGAGACGACTTGCGCCGCGAGCGTCACGTAGACGGCAGAGGCGGCTTTGATGGGCGGTGCCTGGGCAAAGCGCACGATGTTCTCCCCCCGGGCCATGCGCTGAGGTTCTGTTTCACTTGTATCCCGCAGATCCCTCCGCTAATCAGGTGACGACGCCTGATTCCCAGGCCCATGCCGCGATCTCCACCCTGTTCCGGGCGCCGAGTTTGGTGAAGACGCTGCCCAGATGTGTCTTCACCGTCGACAGCGACACGAACAGCTCGGCGGCCACCTCCTGGTTGGTGCGGCCCTTGGCGACCAGGCGGACGACGTCGAGCTCGCGGTCCGTCAGCGGCTCGGGCAGCGGGGCGGGCCCGCGCCGGGGCTGCGCCAGGTGCCGCAGCAGCCGTACGGTCACCGACGGCGACACCAGCGAC
Source organism: Nonomuraea glycinis (assembly GCF_035920485.1). Taxonomy (GTDB): domain Bacteria; phylum Actinomycetota; class Actinomycetes; order Streptosporangiales; family Streptosporangiaceae; genus Nonomuraea; species Nonomuraea glycinis. The sequence continues at coordinate 114,611 of NZ_CP109166.1, read as the reverse complement.
TCGCCGCCGGCCGCCGCCCTGACCGCCTCCACCAGCAGCGTGGGCCCGCTGTCCTTGAGCAGGAAGCCGGTCGCGCCGGCCCGCAGCGCGCCGTACACGTACTCGTCCAGGTCGAAGGTGGTGACGATGACCACCCGCATGGGGGCCTCGACGCCGGGCCCGGCCAGCGCGCGGGTCGCCTCCAGCCCGTCGAGCCTGGGCATCCTGATGTCGAGCAGGCACACGTCCGGCCGTAACCGCCTGGCCTCGGAGACCGCCTCCGCGCCGTCCGCGACGGCCGCCACGACCTCCATGTCCGGTTGGGCGTCAAGAATCATCTGAAAGCCGGTACGTACGAGTTGCTGGTCGTCGGCGATGAGCACCCGAATAGTCACGGGCCAACTCTAGGATCAACCGTTCGGCCGAGGGGAAACCGGTCACAAAGCCGATCCGCGCCACCCTGCCCGCCCGCCAGGCTCTGAGGCATGAACGACGTGCTTGTTGGACAGGCCCTGACCAAGCGGTTCGGGCAGACGGTGGCGCTGGACGGCGTGGACCTCGCGGTGCGGGCCGGGGAGGCTGTGGCGATCATGGGGCCCAGCGGCTCCGGCAAGTCCACGCTGCTGCACTGCCTGGCGGGGATCATGAAACCGGACGGGGGTGAGGTACGCCTGCTCGGCGAGCGCATCGACGGCATGCGCGAGCGGGCGCGCAGCGCCCTGCGCCGCACCCGGTTCGGGTTCGTCTTCCAGTTCGGGCAGCTCCTGCCGGAGTTGGCCGCCGAGGAGAACGTCGCGCTCCCGCTGATGCTGGGCGGCGTCCCTCGCGCCAAGGCCGTACGTCAGGCGCGCTCCTGGTTCGGGCCCCTCGGCCTGGGCGGCATGGAGACCCGGCGGCCGGGCGAGCTGTCCGGCGGGCAGGCGCAGCGGGTGGCCATCGCCAGGGCGCTGGTGACCAAGCCGGCGGTGGTGTTCGCCGACGAGCCGACGGGCGCGCTCGACCAGACGACCGGCCAGGAGACGATGCGGCTGCTGGTGGAGGCCACCCGGGGCAACGGCGCCGGCCTGGTCGTGGTGACCCACGACCCCAACGTGGCTTCCTGGTGCGAGCGTACGGTCGAGGTCCGCGACGGCCTGCTGGCAGTGGGCGGGGTGCGGGCGTGAACCTCGACCTGACGTGGCGGCTGCTCAGGGGAGGCGGCCGCAAGGGGATGCTCGGCACCTGGCTCACGCTGGGCGCGGTCGCCGTGTCCACGATGCTGCTGCTGTTCGCCGTGACGGCCAACTTCGCCTTCCAGGCCAGGGCCGACAGAGGCGCCTGGCGCGTCCCGGTGGCGGCGGCCTCGGGCAAGGCCGTGGCCGTCGAGGCGACGCGCTACGACTACGTACGCGGCCGGCAGATCACGGTCGTCGACCTGGCCGCGCTGAACGGCCGGGCGCCCGCGCCGCCCGGACTGGCCCGCTTCCCCGCCCCGGGCGAGGCGTGGCTCTCCCCGGCGCTGGCCGAGCTGGCCGGGCGGCTCCCCGCCGACCAGCTCGCCGCCCGCTTCCCCGCGCGGACGGGCGTACTCGGCGAGGAGGCGTTGATCCACCCGGAGGAGCTGGTCGCGGTCGTCGGCCACCGCCCCGACGCGCCGGAGATGACGGCGGCGCGCAGTGACGAGTGGACCGCGGGCAGCCGGCCGACCCAGGTGGCCGACCTGGTGGGCAGGCCCTCGGAGGACGCTCGCGGCTACCAGATCCTGGCGCTCATCGCCGGCGTGCTCATGGTGGTGCCGCTGCTGGTGTTCGGCGGGGCCGCGGCCCGGCTCACCGTGGCCAGGCGGGACCAGCGGCTGGCCACGCTGCGGCTGGTCGGTGCGACGCCCGGCCAGGTGGTCGGCATGACCGTGGCCGAGGCGGTGATCGTGGCGTTCGCCGGCGCGCTGGCCGGGACCGCCGCCTACGCGCTGGCCGTGCCGCTGCTCACCCGTATCGAGATCAGCGGCGGCCCCTGGTTCGCCGCGGACCTGCTGCCGCACCCGCTGGTGCCGGTCGCCTGCCTGGTCGCGGTGCCGCTGCTGGTGGGCCTGTCGGCGGTGGCCGGGCTCAGGCGGGTGGTGGTCAGCCCGCTCGGCGTGGCCAAGCGGGAGACCCCGCCCGCCATGCGCTGGTTCAGGGCACTCGCCCTGCTGGCGGTGCTCGCCGTGGTCCCCATGCTGGGCCAGGCCACCAGCGTGACGGTCGTCGCGGTGGTGATCGGCCTGGCGTTCCTCTGCGTCAACCTGGTCGGCCCGTGGGTGGTCGGGATCATCGGCCGCGTCACCGCCGCGACCGCCCGCGGGCCGGCCGGACTGCTCGCCGGCCGCAGACTGGTGGACGACCCCCGCTCGGCCTGGCGCACCGTGAGCGGCGTGGCCATGACCGGCTTCGTCGCGGGCTTCCTCGCCCTGCTCACCCCGGGCGCGCTCGCCACCGGCGCGACCCCGGGCGAGCTGCGCGTCCTCGTCCCCGAGGGGCCGCCGTCGGCGGTCGCCGAGCAGGCCCGCGAGCGGCTCGGGAAGGCGGGGGTCACCGCCACCGTGCGGCGCTCGGACAAGCTCGTCGGCGTGACCCCGGCCGGCCACGCCGATCCGGCGACCATGGACCGGGCCCGCACCGCCCTGGCCGGGCTCGTCCCCGGCCGCACCCCCACCTCCGACGCCGACCACGAGCACTACAACGTGCAGATCATCGACGACATCCGCTCGGGCACGGTGGTAGTGCTGTCGGTGTCGTTCCTGGTGGCCATCGCCAGCGCGGGCATCACCGCGGCCTCCTCGATCCTCGACCGGCGGCAGACGTACGGACTGCTGCGCCTGGCGGGCACGCCGCTGACGGTGCTCGACCGCGCCCGCAGGACCGAGACGCTGGTCCCGCTCGCGGTGATGGGCGGCGGGTCGATCGCGGTGGGGGTGTTCTGCGCGCTGCCGTTCATGGGCGGCGCACCCGACGGCGGCGGCCTGACCATGCTGCTCGTCTGCGTGGGGATCGGCTTCGCCGGGGTGCTCGGGGCAGGCGCCGCGAGCAGGCCCCTGTTGAGGTCTGTCACCGCTGATCGGGCGCCGCGTCCGGACTGAGCCCGGGCGTCCATCCCTCATGGGCAGGATCAGATGCCACGCTGACGTTGCCGTTCATCCATGCCCGAAAGTGTCAAGATGGTCATGATGAGAGCCAACCAGCAAGCCGAAGCGCGGAACGAGCTGGCTGTCGCGATCCGGGAGCTGACCATCCCGGACGGTCCTGCCATCCGGCAGGCGTTCGTTGAGCCTTACTCCGATTCGGAGGGAGAGCCCATCCTCAGGGCGCTGGTGGTCCTGGACGCGCCCGATGATGACGGCTGGTCGGCCAGATTCACGCACGACCTCCGAAAGCGAGCCAACCGACTCGCCGTGGAACACGGCTTCGACGAGTACGTCTACGTCACGCTCCTGTCGGTGGAGGACTTCGCCGCGCGTGATGAGCCCGAAGACACGAGTGGAGCGCCCGATACGAGCGCCCTCACCGAAGCGATTCATGAGCCTCACAGGTCGTCGTAGGTAGCGTCTTCGGCGCTGTCCCAGCCAGCCGCCCACAGACGAGACACGTACGCACGAACATGCTCGTCGGCTGTGTCGTACGTGGACCGCGCCTCGGCGGCTCCCATGAAGGGCGTCATAGCAGGCTCGCAGGCACCGCTGATCAGACGATTCGGGTAGAGGACCCTTGCTTCTGCGACTCAGCCCAGGTCGAATTCGCCGAGTTTGACGCCTTCTACGAAAGCCTTCCACTCGTCAGGGCTGAAGGCGAGCGCAGGACCGCTGGGGTTCTTGGAGTCTCGTACGGCAAAAACCCGGTCACCCTTGAGGTGGCCGGGTTCGGCAGGAATGACGGCCACTTCTACACAGTTGTTCTGCCCGTTACTACGGCTGCTCTTGGTCCATCTAGCAGCCGACAGATCGACTCTAGTCATAGCTTCTTGCCACCTCGGAGATGAGATCTGCTGACTCTTGCTCGTTGAGCGCGTTCTGCCATATGCGCTCGAATGCCGTCGAGTAGCGTTCAACTTCGTTTGGTTTGTCCAGGTACAACGTGCCGGTGTAGCCGTCCACGTAAATGGTTGGGGGCTCTGTGGGCTTGCCGTCTCTGTTGAGCGGAAACCGTAGGATCACAAACGGCCCAGTCATGACGCCGGGATTCAGTTCAGCACTGAAGGGCATCACTTCGATGGTCACATTCGGCAGGCGGCCGACCTCCGTGAGGTGATCAAGCTGATGGGCCATTGTCCTACGGCCTCCGATCGGGCGCCGTAGCAAGCCCTCGTTCAGAACTATGCGAAGCGTCGGAGGGGCTGTTGTCCTGCTCAGGCTCCGCTGACGTTCCATACGCAGGTGGACGCGGCGCTCAACCTCCTGCTCTTCTATGCCAACGTTGTCCGATTCGATCAGAGAGCGCGCATAGTCGGGCGTTTGGAGCAGGCCGGGGATCAACTCCGACTCATACCAACTGAGCTGTGAGGCGGATTCCTCCAGCCCGATGTAGAGATCGAAGCCCTCAGAGATCACGTCCCCGTACGCGTGCCACCATCCACGCGCCTTGGTCTCTTTGGCCAGCGCTTTCAGGGCTTCGGTGAGGTCATGGGGAGCGCCGTAGATTTTGCACATGGCGTCTACGTCGAGGCTTCGGAGAGAGGTCTGGCCTGTCTCGATACGCCACATCTTGGCTTCGGACCACTCCAGGGCCGTCGCTGCTGCGCGAACCGTCAGTCGCGACTTATTGCGCAGTTCGCGTAGATAGCGCCCGAGTTGTCGACGCGGCACGGTCGAACCCGGTGCCCCTTCGGTCATGTCATCCCTCTCCCTCGCTGTGAGCGCTTCCTACATCCGGAATGAAACCAGGCCGGCAAGTGCCTCGCAATCATATGCACCAAAATGCAACCCCCTCGGCGAGGATCTCAAAATGAAGTCTTGCACCGTGAAGTCTTTCAGTGCTTGACTTCACTCATAGTAAACGAGCCACTCCCGAGAGTGATCAAGGGGGTGGCGTACGCAGCAAGGGGATTGGACATGCCATTTCAAGTCGATGACCTGCAACGACTCGCTCACCTGTCGCGACTGGAGAGGGAGCTGACTCGCAGCGGCGAGCGAGTGCTCTGGGACTTGAGCCAGGCTGCGTTGGCGATCCAAACCTCTTCAGAGTCAGTGCACGTCAAGGCCGAGATCGTCCAAGGCCCATGGTTCTACGCATGGGGGCGATGGCCGTGGTGCCGGGTCGAAGCGCTGCGAGAGGATGCGGCGGCCAGAGTGATCCAGGGGGTAAGGGGATGAACGAGAACTTCCTGGCCGAGCTGACGCTTCCTGGGCGGCGGCCTTCGGTATCGGTGGCACGTCATTGCGTCGGGAGAATTCAGACCGTGGCGGGGCATCGGAATGTGGATGGAGTACAACTCGTGGTCACTGAGTTGGTGGGAAATGCGGTGCTGCATACCGTTTCGGGACTGGCAGGCGGCCTGGTCACTGTCGTGGTGAGTGAGATCGGCGACGCTACGGCTCATGTTTCAGTGATCGATCAGGGGTCGTCGAGGAGCCCCGAGATCCGCGATCCCGGTGATCTGAGTTGTTCAGGTCGAGGGCTACAGATAGTCGAACAGGCGGCGGTTCGCTGGGGGGTGCATGACGATGCCCTTGGCGGCAGGAAGGTGTGGGCTGAGGTGCTCACCACGGAAGAAGGCCCGGTCGCCGCCATGGACGTGTGCGAAGAAGGCGTGATGCCGTCGTCGATGCACGACATCACCGCGCCCCTGTGAGTGGCAGCGAGGTTGACGGTTCCCCGCCAGGAGGATTGATCTCCCGCGTTGCCGCCCCACATCGCCTACGTACTGGGCTGGGGCGATCTTTCGTGGCATTTCGACCTTCGCGCGCAACGGTAACGCCAGACGTACGACAGCAACGGCGGGCAGCGCCCGGGGTCCTTCCTATAGAGCTACATGCCTCTCGGGACGCCGACCCGTGTGGAGGGCCCACTCAGACGTCGTGGTCGCTGGCTTCGCCGTCCTCTCGAGCGGACGCGGGAATGACGTATCTGGTGTGCGGGCCGTTCAGCCACGCCTCGTCGAGTTCCCTCCCCGTGACGCGGCCGATGAGGCGTAGAGCCGAGGTCACCTCGGCCGCGGCTGTGTCGCCTTTGAAGGCCAGCCCGTCCAGGTAGGCGTCCAGCGCATCCGGATCAGTGCCGTCCCGTTCCTCCGGATCCCCGACTACCAGGGTCGTCACGACCTCGCCGTTGACCACGTATTCGAGGTCTTCGACCCCCTCCAGTTCGTACAGGGGCCAGCCGAGATAGAGCAGCCGCCCGCCGTCCCGGGTCAGCTCGACCCAGGACCGCCATTGCCACGCGTTGTTCCCGTCGAGTTGGATCACCTGGACCCAGCCCGGTGCTTGCGGGCCGATCCAGATGACGCCATCGCCGTGCTCCGTGTAGCGGCCGGTGACGATTTCCCGCCAGTCGCAGGCCCGGGCACTACTCGGATCGGCGCCCAGCCTCCGTGCCACCTCATCGACGTCCAAGCCTTCCACCCAGATGCTCTGGAACGGCGTGTCGTAGTCGATGCCGTGAGCGACGAGGAGTTCCCAGAGGTCCTTGTCGGTGTCCAATTCCGCTCCTTCTCCACGTACGAAGGCCGGTGCCCTGCTCGCCTGGGTGATCCGCCGCCACGGCACCGGCGCGGACGCGGCAGCCCTGACGCGGGCCGACCCGTCCGCCCCCGAGGCCGTCATCCTGCCGACAGGACAGCGCTGGACCTACCTGGTGTCAGCCGAGGACCAGGTCGCGGACGGTGCGTAGGGTGGGCTCGTCGCGGGGGCCCATGACGAGCAGGGATGTGACCGGGGACTTGTGCCAGAGTTCCAGGCGTTCCTTGATGCGGCCAGCCGGGCCGACCAGGGAGATGCCGTCGGCGAGTTCGTCGGGGATGGCGCGGAACGCCTCGTCCCGGCGGCCCGCGAGGTAGAGCGACTGGATGTGCTCGGCCGCCTCGGCGTAGCCCATCCGGCCGATGATGTCGGCGTGGAAGTTGCGCTGCTTGGCGCCCATGCCGCCGATGTAGAGGGTGAGCATCATCTTGACGCCGTCCAGGGCGGCGCGGACGTCGTCGGAGATGACGACCATGACCATGGCGGCGATGTCGAAGCCGGGACTCCTGGGCGCCAGCGCTTCGCCGTACATCTCCTCGATCTTGGACGGGAAGGCGAACAGCGGGAGCCAGCCCTGGGCGAGTTCGGCGGCCAGGGCGACGTTCTTGGGGCCTTCGGCGCCCAGGTAGACGGGGATCTCGGGGCGTAGCGGGTGGGTGATGAGCTTGAGCGGCTTGCCGAGGCCGCCGGGCAGGGGCAGCGGGTGGTGGGGGCCGTCGTTGGTGACGGGCTCCTCGCGGCGCCAGACCTTGCGCATGATCTCGACGTACTCGCGGGTCCTGGCCAGCGGCTTGGCGAACGGCTGGCCGTACCAGCCCTCGACGACCTGAGGGCCGGAGGCGCCGACGCCGAGCAGCAGGCGGCCGCCGGTGAGGTGGTCGAGGGTCATCGCGGTCATGGCCGTGGTGACCGGCGGCCTGGCCGACATCTGGGCGATCGACGTGCCGAGCTTGATGCGCGAGGTGCGCGCGCCGTACCAGGCCAGGGGGGTGAAAACGTCGCTGCCGTAGGCCTCGGCGGTCCACACCGAGTCGTAGCCGAGCCGTTCGGCGGCGAGCACCGAGTCGGTCGCGTCGTCGGCGTTGCGCTGCCAGTAGCCGAGGTTCAGGCCGAGCTTCAAATCGACACCTCCCGAATTTAGTTCTATTAGGGGCCGGTGGGGGGCGGGGTGTCAATGCGGATTCATTGGGGACGTGTGCTCTGTGTTCAAGGCTCTGTGTCGTCTCGTCTGTGTCCTGCTGCTTGTGCTGCCGGCGGCCCAGCCCGCGACGGCCTCCGGAGGCAAGCCGAACATCGTCTTCATCGTGGCCGACGACCTCGATTACGGGACGTTGCCGTACTTTCCGAACATCACACGACATGTGGTGAACGAAGGGACCTCGTTCGAGCGGTTCTTCGTGACGAACTCCTGGTGCTGCCCGTCGCGCTCGTCGATCTTGCGCTCGCAGTACGTGCACAGCCACGGAGTATGGACGAATACGCCGCCAGAGGGGGGCTTTGCCAGATTTTACGAACTAGGTCTGGAACGTTCCACCATCGGAACCTGGATGAAGGACGCCGGCTATCGCACCGCGTTGATGGGCAAGTATCTCAACCACTATCCGGGCAATGTGGTCCCGAAAACTTACGTGCCGCCAGGCTGGGACGAATGGGCCGTTCCGGTCAGCCATCTCTATCGGGAGTACGGCTACCGGCTCAACGAGAACGGGCGGGTGGCCCGTTACGGCTGGGGGGAGGAGGACTACCTCTCGGACGTGCTGGCGGGCAAGGCCGGCGACTTCATCGCCGGCAGTCGGACGCCGTTCTTCCTCTACCTCGCCCCGATCGCGCCGCACCTGCCGGCCAACCCCGCCGTACGGCACGCCGGCGCGTTCCCCGGTGCCCGTGCCCCGAGGACGCCCTCGTTCAACAGGGAGGACGTGAGCCGGGAGCCGGAGTGGCTGCGCTCCAGGCCCCCGCTGACCAAGAAGCAGATCCGGCGCGTCGACCGGCGCTACCGCAACAGGATGCGGGCCATGCTGGGCGTGGACGACCTCGTCGGCTCGGTGGTCGAAACGCTGCGGGAGACCGGCAAGCTCGACAACACCTACATCTTCTTCACCTCCGACAACGGCTTCCACCAGGGCACCCACCGCCTCCCGAAGGGCAAGACCACGCCGTTCGAGGAGGCCATCAAGGTCCCGCTCGTGGTGCGCGGGCCGGGGATCCCGAGGAACGTCACGATCGGGGAGATGGGCGCCACGGTGGACCTCGCGCCCACCATCTCGGCGCTCGGCGGGGCCGTCCCGCCGCCCTTCGCGGAGGGGCGGTCGCTGCTGCCGGTGCTGCACGGCGGGCAGCCGGCGGTCTGGCGGCAGAACGCCCTGATCGAGTTCGACCGGCCGACCAACCGGTCCTCGGCCGCGCAGACGCCGGTGCCGCCCTATCGGGCCGTGCGCACGCCGCGCTACACCTATGTCAAATATGAGACAGGCGAGGAGCAGCTGTACGACCTGCGCTCAGACCCCTACCAGCTCGACAATCTGGCCGCGACCGCCTCCCCGGAGCTGCTGACCGACCTGCGGGCCCGGCTGGAGGCCATGCGGACCTGCGCCGGAGCCAACTGCCTGGTCGCCGACTCCACCGGTTAGCCGTCGGCGGCCGGGAACAGCGACGGGTAGGCGTGCGCCAGGTGGTCGGTCACCGCGCGGGAGGCCGCGCCGGGGTCGCCGGCGTCGACGGCGGCCAGGATCCGCCGGTGGTCGGCCTGCAGCAGGGACGTGTCACCCAGCCGCTCCACCGCCTCCACCGCGTAGCGCCGCATCGAGTCCCGCAGCGAGCGCATGATGGCGGCGATCAGCCGGTTGCCGGAGGCGTCCGCGAGGGCGCAGTGGAAGGCCGTGTCGTGCTCCACGAACTCCTCGGCCGAGCCCGCCGTGCCCATCGCGGCCAGCGCTGCGGCCAGGCCCGAGGTGTCGGCGCGGGCGGCCGCCGCCCGGTCGGCGGCCCAGCGCTCGATCATCAGCCGGGTGTCGATGACCTCGCGCAGCTCCAGGCTCGCCAGGCCCAGGTGCAGCCGGAGCAGGTCGGTGAGCGCGGTGTCCGGCCGGGAGGTGAGGATGGCGCCAGCGTCGGGACCCCGCCCCACCTGCGAGGACACCACGCCGAGGGTCTCCAGCACGCGCATCGCCTCGCGCACGGACGAGCGGCCGACGCCGAGCTGCTCGGCGAGCTGCCGCTCGGCCGGCAGCCGGGCGCCCACGGTGAGGCCGTCCTCGACGATGCGCCGCTCGATCTGGGCGAGTACGTCCTCGAACGTGCGCGTCTTCTTGACGGGCCGGTCGGTCAACGGGGTCTCCTTGGCGGCCACGAGGGGGATGCGGTCCGAAGATGTCGTCCGGTATGGTCTGACCATACTGTGGTCAGACCATACCCCGGAAAGCTCGGAAGGTGAGGCGTGCGAGTCGCCCTGTTCATCACGTGCGTGAACGACACGCTCTTCCCCGGCACCGGCAAGGCCGTCGTGTCGCTCCTGCGCAGGCTGGGCTGCGACGTCGACTTCCCGGCCGCGCAGACGTGCTGCGGGCAGATGCACGTCAACACCGGTTATCCGAAGGAGGGCGTACGGCTGGCGCGCCACTTCACCGAGGTCTTCGCCGGCTACGACGCGGTGGTCGCGCCGTCCGGGTCGTGCGCGGCCATGGTGCGCGAGCAGTACCCCAAGCTGGTACGGCCGGGCAGCAAGGGCGCGGCGGCCATCGCCGAGGTCGCGCCTCGGGTGTACGAACTCTCCGAGTTCCTGCTCGACGTCCTGAAAGTCGATGACGTAGGCGCATATTTCCCGCACCGGGTGACATATCACCCGACATGTCACTCGCTCCGGGGACTGCACCTGGGCGACAAGCCCACCCGGCTGCTGAGCAAGGTGCGCGGCCTGGAGCTGGTCCCGCTGCCCAGGGCCGAGGAGTGCTGCGGCTTCGGCGGCACCTTCGCGGTGAAGAACCCGGCGGTCTCCGCCGCGATGGGCTCCGACAAGGCACGTCACGTGACCGGCACGGGGGCGGAGGTGCTCTGCGCGGCCGACAACTCCTGTCTCATGCACATCGGCGGCACGCTCGGCCGGCAGCGCTCCGGCGTGCGGATCATGCATCTGGCGGAGATCCTCGCGACGACGGAGGCGACCCCATGAGCGGCACATTCCTCGGCATGCCAGGAAATTTCCCGGAAAATGCTGCGAAGGCCGTACAGGACTCTCAGCTCAGGTACAACCTCCGGAAAGCCACACACACCATCCGGGGCAAGCGCGCGAACGTCGTGGGCGAGCTCCCCGACTGGACGGAGCTCCGCGCGGCCGGAAAGGCGATCAAGGACGAGACCCTGCGCCACCTCGACCGCTACCTGATCCAGCTGGAGGAGGCGGTGACGAGGGCGGGCGGCCACGTGCACTGGGCCCGCGACGCCGCCGAGGCCAACCGCATCGTCGCCGACCTGGTCAAGGCCACCGGCGAGAGCGAGGTGGTCAAGGTCAAGTCGATGGCCACCCAGGAGATCGAGCTCAACGAGGCCCTGGCCGAGCAGGGCATCACCGCCTACGAGACCGACCTGGCCGAGCTGATCGTCCAGCTCGGCGACGACTTCCCCAGCCACATCCTGGTCCCCGCGATCCACCGCAACAGGGCCGAGATCCGCGAGATCTTCCTCGACAAGATGCCCGAGACCCCGCCCGGCCTCACCGACGAGCCCGCCGCGCTCGCCGAGGCCGCCCGGCTGCACCTGCGCGAACGCTTCCTCAGGAGCAAGGTGGCGATCTCCGGCGCCAACTTCATGGTCGCCGAGACCGGCACGCTGGTGGTGCTGGAGTCCGAGGGCAACGGCCGCATGTGCCTGACGCTGCCCGAGACCCTGATCAGCGTGGTGGGCATCGAAAAGCTGGTGCCCGCCTGGCGCGACCTGGAGGTCTTCCTGCAGTTGCTGCCGCGCAGCTCCACCGGCGAGCGGATGAACCCGTACACCAGCATGTGGACGGGCGCGGTCGAAGGCCAGGACTTCCACCTGGTGCTGCTCGACAACGGCCGCACCGGCGTGCTCGCCGACGAGGTCGGCCGCCAGGCGCTGCGCTGCATCCGCTGCTCGGCCTGCCTGAACGTGTGCCCCGTCTACGAGCGCGCGGGCGGCCACGCCTACGGCTCGGTCTATCCCGGCCCGATCGGCGCCATCCTCACCCCGCAGCTCAGAGGCATGTCGTCGGACCTGGACGCCTCCCTGCCGTACGCCTCCAGCCTGTGCGGCGCCTGCTACGAGGTCTGCCCGGTGGCGATCGACATCCCCGAGGTGCTCGTCCACCTGCGCGGCAAGGCGCCGCACAACCCGGCCGAGCGGGCGGGCATGCGCGTCGCGGGCTGGATCCTGGACGACTCGGTACGGCTCGGCAAGGCACAGCGCCTGGCCACCCGCTTCCGCAAGCTGGTCCCCAAGCGGCTGCCCGGCCCGCTGTCGGCCTGGACCGACACCCGGGACCTGCCCGATATCCCGGAAGAATCCTTCAGAGACTGGTGGGAGCGTCATGAACGCCCGTGAGGAGATCCTCGGCAGGATCAGGCAGGCCGTCCGCGACGCGCCCGAGGTGGAGATCCCCCGCGCCTACCGCACCCGGCCACCCGTGGCCGACCTGGTGGGCCTGTTCGCCGAGCGGGTGGACGACTACCGCGCGATCGTGCACGTCCTGCCGTCGGCCGAGGTCCCGGACAAGATCACTGAGCTGGTACGCGGCCGCCGCATGGTGGTGCCCGACGGGCTGCCGCCCCAGTGGGCGGGACAGGCCGAGCGCGCCGGCGGCTCACTGGCCGAGCTGGACGCCGCCGACGGTGTCGTCACCGGCTGCGCGGTGGCCATCGCCGAGACCGGCACGATCGTCCTCGACGCGGGGCCCGGCCAGGGCAGCCGGGCGCAGACGCTGGTGCCCGACTACCACCTGTGCGTGGTGCGGGCCGAGCAGATCGTGGCCGGGGTGCCCGAGGCCGTCGCCAGGCTCGACCCGGCCCGCCCGCTCACCTGGATCAGCGGCCCGTCGGCCACCAGCGACATCGAGCTCAACCGGGTCGAGGGCGTGCACGGCCCGCGCACGCTCGAAGTGATCGTCAGTACCTGAGCACGGCCGCCACGTCCGGCACCTGGTCGGTGAACCAGAGCTCGGCGTCCGTCATGGTCGCCGCCCTGACCAGGGCCGAGTCGGCCCGCTCCGCGACCGGCTTCTCGACGCCCCAGTCGCGCAGCTCCCCGTCGTCGGCCGACACCTGCGTGCCGCCCTCGCCGACCCAGACCTGCCGGTCCAGCTCACCGGGCAGGAGCAGCGCGTGCACCCTGCCCTCACGCAGGGCGCGCGCGACCTGCGTCATCCCCACCGGCCCGTCCTGCTCGCGATGCCGCTCCAGCAGCTCGGCCCGCCTGCGATCGAGCCACCGGTCGAGCGCCGCCTCCACGTCATGCTCGAACCCGCCGAGACCGCCGCGATGGCCGTGCTCCACCATCAGCATCCGGTCGGTGGACTTGGTGCCGAGATGGTCGCCCACCAGGGACCGCGACTTCGCCTCACCCGCCACCAGTACGAGGTCCGCGCCGATGCGCCGTACCTGCTCGTCGATCTCGTGTGCGACGGCCACCGCGTTCTTCTCCCAGGTCTCCTCCACGGCCCGCTCGTAGCGCTTCTGGGACCAGCCGCCCTGCGCGGTCTTCTGCAGCGGCCAGTCCTCGGCCTCGATCGTCGCGCTGCGCGGGGAGCCGCCGCCGAACACCGTCACCTCCGCCCCCGCGTGGTCCACGACCACCCGCAGGTGCGCCACGTTCTCACCGCGCCGCATCAGCATGGGCGTGACGTGCGGCAGCGGCGAGAAGCGGGCCAGCGGCCGCGGTGGCTCGGCCAGCCTCTCGACCAGCACCACGTCGTGCTCGGTGGCGAACACCGCCTGCCCCGGGCCCGGCCGCAGCGCCTCGGTCCGCAGCGCCTCCGGTATCACCGCGCCCGCGCGCTCCGCCTCGTCACGCAGGCTGGCCCACTGCACCGCCCGGTCCCGCTCGGTGAGCGCGCCCGCGTACAGGCTCGTGTACGGACCACCGCGCTCGTAGAGCGGCCGGATGAAGTCGAGCCGCACAGGTCACCACCTCCGCTTCTCCACACCGAGGCCGAGCGCCTCACCGATCTCCGCCATGTTGGTGTAACGCCGCTCCGGCAGGGAGCTGACCAGCTCCGTCACCCGGTCGGGGGCGTCCATGCGCTCGGCGTGCCTGAGTAGTTCCTGTGCGGTCGCGGGGAAATCGGCGTCACTGAGCCACTTGGCCAGATCGCTGCGGACATCGACGCCTTCCTGGCTGATGCCTTCGGCGGTGCCGGGTTCGTGCCCGGGCGCGTACCGGCGTACGGACTCCTCCTCCCCGGCCGCTGGTGTGGGCTCGGGCTCCTTCCACTCCTCGGCGTGCGTGGCGCCTCCGCCGCGCACCATGCCCTCGGTCTCCTGCTTCTGCTGCTCATCCAGGCGAGGACCGTGCTTCGAGCTTCCGCGTTCCATTGGTGCATCACCTCTCCCTGAAAGCGCACCTACCCCCGCTTTCAGGGGCAAACATGGCGATTGTGTAGCCTGCCGAGGGTGTTCGATGTGGACGTCGACCTCCCTACCGGACGTCTGGTGCTCCGGCAGTTCGGCCCTCAGGACGCGGACCGGATCAGGTCCATCGTGCGGTCCAAAGTCCCGTTCCTGCCGCCGGGAGCGCCCGGTCACGTCTCGGGCGTCAAGCAGTGGCTCGCCCACGGCGTGCACGGGTTGCGGCGCTCCGGGCAGGGCGTGCACCTGGCCATGCACGACAACGACGATCGCATCGTGGGCGCCATCAGCCTGTTCAAGACCTCCTGGGGCGCGGGCACCACCGAGGTCGGCTACGGCGTCCACCCCCTCTACCGGGGACGCGGCTTCGCCACCGAAGCCGTACGGGCGCTGACGGACTGGGCGTTCGCCACCACCGAGCTGCGCAGGATCGACCTGACGGCCAACCTGGACAACCTCGCGTCCATCCGGGTGGCCCACAAAGCGGGCTTCACCTGGGAAGGCGTGCTGCGCGCCGCCGTGCTGGAGGATGACGGACCGCATGATCTGGTCGTCTTCGGCCTGCTGCGCGACGACGACCGCACCCCGGCCGACACGCTGCCCCGTACCGAGCTGCGCACCCCGCGGCTGCTGATCCGGCCGCTGGCCGAGTCGGACGTGCCGGACCTGGCGATCACCGCCGCCGACCCGCTCACCCAGGCCAGGACCGGGGTGCCGCGCGGCTACACCGAGACGGACGCCAGGCGGTACATCGACCTGGCCGAGCGGATGCGGACCAGGGGCCAGGGCCTCGCCTGGGCGGTGGAGGACCTGGCGACCGCGCGTTTCGCCGCCCATGTGGACCTCAGGGACGTCGACTGGGCCAACCGGAGCTGCGAGGTCGGCTACATGGCCGCGCCGTGGGCGCGCGGCAACGGGATCACCGCCGAGGCGGTCGCCGCCATCGCCCGCTGGCTCTTTCGCGAGCACGGCTTCCAGCGGGTCAAGCTCCGCGCGACCAGGTCCAACCCGGCCTCGCACCGCGTGGCGGAGAAGGCCGGCTTCGTCCGCGAAGGCGTCGAACGCAACGCCCTGGGCGGGGAGGACCTGGTGATCTTCAGCCTCATCCCGTCGGATTTGCCGTGAAGGTTGGTCAACCGCCGGTAGAGCCGTCACCCTGGAGGTGAGGACGGTGAGGCCCATGATCACAGTTGTCGGCTGGGACGGTTCGGAGCTGTCGGCCAGGGCGGTCGAGCGGCTGCGCGAGGCCCGCCTCGTCATCGGGCCCGACGCCGTCATCGGCCGGCTGGCGCTGACCGCGCCCACCGTCGCCGACACCAGGCTGCTCGAAACCCTCGACGACCATCTCGAACAGGGCGAAGGCCCCGCCGTCGTGCTCGCGGAAGGCGACCCCGGCTTCTTCGGCGTGGTGCGCCGGCTGCGCGCCCACGGGCTCAAGCCCGACGTGCTCCCCGCCACCTCACTGATCACCCGCGCCTTCGCCTGCGCCGGGCTCGGCTGGGAGGACGCCCTCGTCGTCGCCCCCGCTGGCCCGCACCAGCTCAACCGCGCGGTCAACGCCTGCCGGGCACACCACAAGGTGGCCGTGCTCGTCACCCCCGGCGTCGGCCCCGGCGAGATCGCCAGGGAGCTCGCCCCGACCACGCCCCGCTCCCTCATCGTCTGCGAGGACCTCGGCGGCCCCGGCCAGCGCGTGACCGACAGCCGCATGGGCGAGGCCACCACCCGGCCCTGGAAGGACCCCGACGTGGTGCTCGTCGTCGACCCGCTGCACCGGCCCAAGGAGCCGGGCTGGGTGGCGGGCGCGCAGCCCGGCCCGTCGGAGTGGGCACTGGAGCGGGCAGTGGAGTCGGCGCTGCCGCTGGAGTCGCGGCTGCCGCCGGAGGTCCGGGCGTACGTCCTGGCCAAGCTCGGCCCCCGCCTCGGTGACCTGGTGTGGGACGTGGGCGCGGGCGGCGGCGAGATCGCCGTCGAGTGCGCCAGGCTGGGAGCCGCCGTCGTGGCCGTCGAACGCGACCAGGACGCCTGCGCCCGGCTGCGCGCCAGCGTGCTCGCCCACGGCGTCAAGGTGGCGCTGGCCAGGGGACAGGCGCCGCCCGCGCTCGAACCGCTGCCCGACCCGGACGCCGTCTTCGTCGGCGGCGGCGGCACCGACGTGATCGTCGCCTGCGCCGCCCGCCGCCCCCGCTCACTCGTGTGCGCGCTCAAGACCGTCGAACGCGTGTCCGCCGTGCTCGACCGGCTGCGCGAGCTCGGCTATCGTGCCGAAGGCAGCCAGATCCTGGCCGCGAAGCTGGCCCTCGGCCCCGACGGATCCCACAGCCTGACCGCCGCCGACCCCGTTTTCGTCGTTCACGCGACACCCGCGCACACACCGTGACCTGTCGCCCACCGGCGCACATCGGTTATCCTCGCGTGTCTTCCTCTACGCACCGGAGTTCCTTCGCATGAAGCCGCCGCTCCTGCTCATCGGGCAGGGCTCGAACGACGACGCCGACTCTGCGGAATTCGGGCGATTCGTCCACCGGCTCCGTTGCCGACTCGACCCGAGCGCCACCGACGTCTCCGCCGGCTACCTCGAACGCGCCACCCCCCGGCTGAGCGACTCCGTCGCCTCCCTGGTCGCCCGGGGGCACCACCGCCTGGTGACGCTCCCGCTCACCCTGAGCCGGGTGGGCGACGAACTGCCCCACGCCATGGCGCTGGAGCAGAAGAAACACCCCACCCTGATGTACGACTCCGGCCGCCCGCTCGGACCCGACCCGCGCGTGCTCGCGATGCTGGCCGAGCGGCTCAACGACGCCGCCGCCGAGATGCCGCCCAGCCCCCGCCCGCTGGAACTCGTCGGCGCCAGGACCAGGCTGCGAGCCGTCGACACGCTGCCCGCCGAGAGCCTGCCCCTGCCCATCGAGCCGGGCGAGACCGCCGTCGTCCTGGTCGGCGACGGCTCGATGGACCCGGTGGCCAACGCCGAGATCCACCGGGTGTCGCGGCTGTTCTGGGAGACCCACGCCTACGACTTCATGACCGTCGAGACCGCGTTCGTCTCCCTCACCCCGCCCGGCGTCCCGGGCGGTCTGGAGCGATGCCGCCGCCTCGGCGCCAAGCGCGTCATCGTCGTGCCCTACCTGCTGTTCGCCGGTGGCGCGCTGGAGCGCGTGTGGGCCCAGGCGCTGGCGTACGTCGCCGGGCACCCCGATCTCGACATCCGCTGCGCCGAGGTGATCGGCGACTGCGACACCCTGGCCGACGTGGTCATCGACCGCTACGAGGAAGTGCTCCAACTCGCCCCGTAGGACGTCGGAGCCGTGAGGCGTCGACCAGAGCCCGTACGAGAAAGCGCTCCACCCCCGTCAACCCGTGACTCCGGAGGTTCCCGTGCTCGCCGAGACGCTCGCCGCGATCCGCTCCGCAGACCCGGTCGTCCTCGCCGACGCCCGCGCCCACCAGGACCGCCTCACCAAGCCGCGCGGCTCGCTCGGCGCGCTGGAAGAGGTCGCCGTACGGCTCGCGGGCGCCGCGGGCGTCACCCCGCCGCCCATGCCCGTCCCCGCCGCCCTGGCCATCTTCGCCGCCGACCACGGCGTGCACGCCAGGAGCGTCAGCCCGTGGCCGCAGGAGGTGACGGTGCAGATGGTGGCGAACTTCCTGGCCGGCGGCGCGGTGGCCAACGCCTTCGCCGCCCAGATCGGCGCCTCGGTGACCGTGGTGGACGTCGGGGTCGCCGCCGACCTGCCCGACGACCCCCGGCTGGTCAAGCGGAAGATCGCGTACGGCACGGCGGACCTGTCCCAGGGGCCCGCGATGACCGTCGACCAGGCCGTACAGGCTCTCGAAGCGGGGATGACCGTCGCCCGCGACCTGGTCGCGGCGGGCGCCCGCTGTCTGATCACCGGGGACATGGGCATCGCCAACACCACCGCCTCCGCGGCGCTCATCTCGGCCTTCACCGGCAGGGACCCGGCCGAGGTGACCGGCCTGGGCACCGGCATCGACGAGGAGACCCACGCCCGCAAGATCGGCGTGGTCCGCGCGGCACTGCGCGCCAACCACCTGCTCACCGAAACGCCCCCGGCGGATTCCGGGAGGCTCTCGGCTCCGGCCGGCTCCGGAGGGCTCTCGGCCCCGGTGGGCTCGGGTTCGGTGGGCTCGGGTTCGGTGGGTTCCGGGCAGGAGGGGGATGGGAGCCGGGCGACCGAGGCGTTGCGGGTCCTCGCGGCCGTGGGCGGGTTCGAGCACGCGGCGATCGCGGGCTTCATCCTGGGCGGGGCGGCGGCACGGGTGCCGGTGATCCTCGACGGCGTCATCGCGGGCGCCGCCGCGCTCGTCGCGTCCGCTCTCGACCCCGCCGCCATCGATCATTGCGTGGCCGGGCACCGGTCGGCCGAGCCCGGCCACTCCGCCGCACTCGGGCACCTCGGCCTGCCCCCTCTGGTGGACCTTGGCCTGCGGCTCGGCGAGGGCACCGGCGCCCTGCTCGCTCACCCCTTGGTCTGCGCGGCCGTGCGGGTCATGCACGAGGTGGCGACCTTCGACTCGGCGGGCGTGACGGAGAAGCCCGTATGACGACGGGGCCGCCGGCGAGCACTATCCTTGAGCCACTCTGGGCGACGGCCGGACGCCGCACGGAGGTCGGGGACGGGTCTCGTTTCGCTCGACGGTCGTTAACTCGTGCGAAGCAACTGACGCGGTGATAGCCGGTAGGTTTACCTCCTAGCACACAAAACTTCGCGAACGGGAGATTCCCCCACTATGGGTCCCTACCTCCTCGGCCTGCGGCTTCAGGGTCGCCGAGCCCTCGTCGTAGGTGGCGGGCGTGTCGCCCAGCGGCGGGTGCCCGCGCTGCTTGAGGCGGGGGCGGTGGTGACCGTGGTGTCGCCGGGCGTCACCCCCGCTCTCGACGACCTGATAGCCGCCGGCCGGATCACCTGGCAGGCCCGCCCCTACGAGGTGGGTGACTGCGACGGAGCCTGGCTCGTACAGGCGTGCACCGACGACAGATCCGTCAACACCGCCGTCGCCGCCGAGGCCGAGGCGAAACGGATCTGGTGCGTGCGCGCCGACGACAAGGACGCCTCCGCCGCCTGGACCCCCGCCTCCGGACGGGTCGACGAGATCAGCGTGGCCGTCACCGCGGGCGGCGATCCGCGCAGGGCCGCCGGCATCCGCGACGCCGTGGTCGGCGCGCTGCGTGACGGCACCGTCGACGCGCGGCGCAACCGCACCAAACCCGTCGGCGTCGCTCTGGTCGGCGGCGGGCCCGGCGATCCCGGGCTGATCACCGTACGCGGCCGGCAGCTTCTCGCGCAGGCCGATGTGGTGGTGGCCGACCGGCTCGCCCCACGGGCGCTGCTCGACGAGCTGGCGCCCGACGTCGAGCTGATCGACGCGGCCAAGGTTCCCTACGGCAGGTCGCTCTCCCAGGAGGCGATCAACGAGGTGCTCGTCGATCGCGCCAGGCAGGGCAAGTTCGTCGTACGGCTCAAGGGAGGCGACCCGTTCGTCTTCGGCCGCGGCGGCGAAGAGATGATCGCCTGTGCTCAGGCCGGCATTCCCGTGCTGGTGGTGCCGGGGATCACCAGTGCGGTCGCGGTGCCCGCCTCGGCCGGCGTGCCGGTGACCCATCGAGGCGTTAGCCAGGAATTCCACGTTATATCCGTGCATGTAGCACCAGATGATCCCAAATCCACCGTTGACTGGCCTGGGTTGGCTCGTTCCCATGGCACCCTGGTGCTCATGATGGCCGTCGAACGGCTGGGGAAGGTCGCCGAAGCCCTCGTTCGAGATGGACGCGCCCCAGAGACTCCCGTAATGGTGGTGCAGGACGGTACCCTTCCGACCCAGCGGGCGGTCATCGCCTCGCTTGCCACCGTGGCCGACCGCGTCTCCGCGGCTGGGATACGGCCACCGGCGATCATCGTCGTCGGCGACGTCGTAAGGGTCGGCCAGGAGGTCCAGATGGTTCGAGCGGAGCGCTTGCCGTGAACACGGCCATGGATGACGAACACGATGAGGCGCCGGGGGAGCAGACCCTGCAGTTTCGCGCCCTGATCGACCTGCCGGCGGACCACGACGCCGCCCCGCCCTCCACCGAGGCGGGCGCGGAAGCGGACGAGGCCCCCAAGGACGATCCCCCCGAAACCCCCGACCCCGAGCCCCCGGCCCCTGCGCCGGACGAGCCCGAGGCCTCCGCGCCGGACGAGGTTGAGGCTTCCGCGCCGGACGAGCCCGGGGACTCTGCGCCGGATGAGCCCGAGGCGTCCGTGCTGGACGAGGTTGAGGGCTCCGTGCTGGACGGGCCCGACGGCTCTGCGGCGGACGAGGTTGACGGCTCTGTGCTGGACGAGCCTGAGGACGTCGCGCCGGATGAGCCTGGGGACTCCGTGCCTGAGCAGTCCGAGGGCGTGGTGGCGTACTTCGACGCTCAGGACGTGTCCAAGGAGCCCGCGCCCGTGGCGGAGGCCACGCCGTGGGCGTTCGCCGCGAAGGATGCGGAGCCCGAAGCGGAAGAATCGGCGTCTGCGGCCGAGGGCGTGGTGGCGTACTTCGACGCTCAGGACGTGTCCAAGGAGCCCGCGCCTGAGGCCGAGGCCACGCCGTGGGCGTTCGTCGCGAAGAAGGCCGCGAAGCCCGAGGCGGTCGATCTCCCGTCCCGGCGGCCTCAGGACTCCGTGCCCGCGGCGGAAACCGGCCCCGCGCCTGCGGCGGAGGCCAAGCCGTGGGCCTTCACCACCGATGCCGCTCCGTCCGGAGACTTCGAGGCGGCGCAGGCTTCGAGCGCCGAGCGGGAAGCCCCGGCTGAGGACACCGAGCGGGAAGTCGAGGCTGAGAAGGTTGCGGCGGACTCCGTACCCGATGAGGGTGGAGCCGAGGGGACGTCCGGCGGGACCGCTGCCGAGAAGGAAGAGGAGCTGCCGGCGGAAGCCGCGCAGGCGTTGATGGCGGCCATCGGCGCGCTGCGGGAGAGTGTCGCGGGGCTGCGGTTCGGGCTGGACCTGCCGGGGGCCGACGAGGCCAAGCAGGAGCGCGCGGACCTGGTGGCCCAGCTTGAGGACTACGTGCTGCCGAGAGTGCGGATGAGGACCGCGCCGGCGCTCATCGTGATCGCCGGTTCGACCGGCGCGGGCAAGTCCACGCTGGTCAACTCGCTCGCCGAGCGCAACGTCTCCCGTACCGGCGTGCGGCGGCCGACCACCGGCGTGCCCGTTCTCGTCTGTCACCCCGACGACCAGAAGTGGTTCGCCGAGGGAGAACTGCTCGGCCGACTGCGCCGGATCGACAAGCAGACCTCCGACACCGACATGCGCAGCCTCATGGTGGTCGCCACGGAGAAGCTCCCGCAGGGCGTCGCGCTGCTCGACACGCCCGACATCGACTCGGTGGTCGAGGAGCACCACGAGATCGCGCACCGCATGCTCGACGCGGCCGATCTGTGGATCTTCGTCACCACCGCCGCCCGCTACGCCGACGCCCCCGCCTGGAACCTGCTGCGGCTGGCCAAGGAGCGCGGCGCCAGGCTCGCCATCGTGCTGTCGCGGGTGCAGCCCAAGGCGCGGGACGTGGTGGTGAAGCACTTCGTCCGGATGCTCACCGAATACGGCATGGGGGAGATCGACCGGTTCGTCATCAGCGAGTCGAAGGTCGCCGACGGCAAGCTGCCCGACAGCGAGGTCACCGACCTCCGGCTCTGGCTCGCCGAGCTCTCCGTCGACGAGGCCCGTCGCGCCCTGGCGGTCAAGGAGACGCTCAACGGCGTGCTCGACAGCTTCCGCACCCGCGTTCCGGAGCTCGCCCGGCACCTGGAGAAGCAGGTCGCCGTCAGGACTGAGCTGCGCGGCGACGTCGACCGGGCCTTCATGGGGGCGCTGACCGAGATCGACAAGGCGTTCCGGGGCGGGGCGCTGATCCACGGCGAGGTGCTGGCCCGCTGGCAGGACTTCTCCGGCTCCGGCGACCTGATGCGCTCCCTGCAACTCCGTAAGAACGGCAGGGTGACCAAGCAGGCTTCCGAGCGGATCATCGCGTTCCGTGGGGCACTGCGCGCGGGCCTGGAGTCGGTGATCATCGCGGCCGCGAACAGGGCCTGCGAGGAGGTCATCGGCCGCTGGCGGCACCGCGCCGAAGTGGGCGCGACCCTCGGGGAGGGGCTGGACCAGCCCTCCGACGAGCTGCTGCGGCACGCCGGCCGGGCCGTCTCCGCCTGGCAGGAACACATCACCGAGCTGGTACGCACCGAAGGCGTGGCCAAGCGGTCGGTGTCCAAACTGGTGTCGTTCGACCCGGACTCACTGTCGTTGATCTTCATGGTGGCGATGTTCAGCGGAGGCAGGACCGAAGGAATGCCGCACCGGCTCGTCAAGGCGCTGCTCGGCGCCGAGTCACTGCGGGGGATCGGGGCCAAGGCGCTCAGCGATCTGAGGGCGAGGATCGGGATGCTGTTCGACGAGGAATCCATGCGTTACGTGCAAGCGCTCGACTCCGCCGGGGTTCCCGACGAGTCCGCCGCGACCCGCCTCTACCAGGCGACGTACAACCTCGAGGTCGCACGATGACCGTAGCCACCTCCAAGCCGAGGCTCGCTCCCCGGCTGTCCGCGCTCACCAAGATCGTCGAGCTCGGCCCCGGCCGGCTGGACCAGAAGCTGCTGTCGGAGGCCGAAGCGCTGCTGCTGCTGGCCGGCGACCGGCTCAAGCTGTCGTCGGAGCACACCGTGGTCGCGCTCGCGGGCGGCACCGGCAGCGGCAAGTCGTCGCTCTTCAACGCCATGTCCGGGCTGGAGCTGTCGCCCACCGGCGTACGCCGGCCCACCACGGCGCGCACGCACGCCTGCGTCTGGGGCCTCGAAGGCGCGGCGCCGCTGCTCGACTGGCTGCAGATCCAGTGGCGGCACCGCTTCGCCAGGGCCAGCGCGCTCGACAAGGGCGAGAGCCAGCTGCACGGGCTGATCCTGCTCGACCTGCCCGACCACGACTCCATCAGGGCGCTCACCGACACCGAAGCCGACCGGCTCATCGGCCTGGCCGACCTGGTGGTGTGGGTGCTCGACCCGCAGAAGTACGCCGACGCCTCCACCCACCGCCGCTACGTCACGGAACTGGCCGGGCATGAGGCGGTCACCGTGTTCGCGCTGAACCAGGCCGACCGGCTCGCTCCCGAGGAGCTCGCCGAGCTGGTCATCGACCTCAACGACCTGCTCCGCCGCGAAGGCGTCGAGCACCCCAGCGTGGTGCCCACCTCGGCCGTCACCGGGCGGGGCGTGGAGAGCCTCAAGAGCGTCGTCGCGGGCGCCGTCTCGCGCCGCCGCGCCGCCATCCACAAGCTCGAGGCCGACCTGCACCGGCTGATGCAGCGACTGACGAAGTCGATGCCGGTCGGCGAGGCGCTGGCCGCGCCCGCCTCCGTCGACGAGGCCCGCAGAATGGGACTCACCGACGCGCTCTGCGACGCCGTCGGCGTCCCCGCCGTCGGCGAGGCCATGGAGAACGTGTACGCCGAGCGCTCCAGCCAGTGGGTCGGCTGGCCGTACCCGCGCTGGGTGGACAAGCTTCGGCCGGACCCGATCAAAAGCCTGCGTCTCGAGGACATCGGGGACGAGATCCGCGGCATCACCACCGGCTCGGTCAGCGCGCAGTCGGCCGAGGTCACCAACGCGGTCCAGGCGCTCGCCGACGGACTGACGGTCGGGATGCACCCCGTCTGGAACACCGCGGTGCACCGGGCGGCCCGTTCCCAGCTGGCACAACTGCCGCAGGCGCTCACCACGAGCCTCACCGAGGTGGCTCCGCAGCTCGACCGGATTCCCGGGTGGTGGCGGGCGCTCAAGGTGTGGCAGTACGTCCTCGTCGCGGCCTTCGGCCTCGGGGTGGCCTGGCTGCTGGCCGGGCTGCTGCTGCCCGGCGGCCTTCCCTCGTCGCTGCAACTGGTGGGCGACACCGAGGCGCTGCCCTGGGTGGGGCTGATGACGCTTTCCGTGCTGGGGCTCGGCGCTCTGTCGGGCATCGCGTCCCGTAACTTCGTGGAGCTCGGGGCGTCCAAGGAGCGCGAGCGGCTGGAGCGGGAGATGCGGCGGCGGGTCGCCGGGATCGCCGAGAAGATGGTGGTGGAGCCGGTGGAGACGGAGCTCGCGCGTCACCACGCGTTCTACTCGGCCATGCGAGGCTTGTCGGGCTGAGCCCTTCGTCCTCAGGAGTCTGCGCCGGTTGAGAGCTTGTCGGATTGGGCCTGTTGTCCGTCGGTCGGAGCCGTCGGGCTGAGGGCGTTGTCCACAGGGTTTCCGCCGGTCGCGGGGCTGTCCACAGAACGTGGTTCGGGTGCCCGGGAGGACGGGCGGGTGGGGCACCGTGGGCCCAGGTCGCGGGCGCTCGGCCCGCCGCATGGGAGGCAACGGGATGAACGACATCTACATCACGCTCACCGGCAATGTCGCAGCAGAGCCACGGCAATACACCTTCGACGACGGCGTCAAGGTGACCTCGCTCCGAGTGCTCACCTCGCACCGCTACTTCGACAAGAAGCTGGGCCAGTGGGTCGACGGGGAGAAGGTCTGCTTCGCGGTGCGCTGCTGGCGCGCCCTGGCCGACAATGTCGCGCATTCGGTCCGGGTCGGGCAGCCCGTCGTGGTCTCCGGCAAGCTCCGCATCCGTGAGTTCGAGCAGGAGGGTGAGCGCCGGTTCATGCCGGAGGTGGAGGCGAGCTCGGTGGGCCACGACCTGCGCTGGGGCACCGGCACCTTCGCCAAGCCGGAGCGTGGCGGCGCCGCTGCCGCGGTGAGCAGGGAGATGCGCGAGCGCCTGGACGAGGAGACCCGGGACTGGGCCTTGGGCGCGGCCCACCCCGGCGGCCGCGCGGGCGCTCTCCAGCCGGTGCCGGATCCCCTGTCCGCCGCCCCGGCGCCCACAGAGCGATCCGCGACCGACGGACCGGCGCCCGAGAACGCGACGATCCGTATCCTCGGCGCGGCCGACGACAAGGACGGCGAAGACGCCGAATGGCCCACGGAAGAGCGCGCGGCGGCATAGTCACCGGAGAGAAGGACGCCGACGGTGCGCATCGCGGTTGGGCGGGGGCGCGCCGTCGGAGAAGAAGGGCGGGTCGGAGAAGAAGGGCGGAGAGGGCACCGGCCGGTGAAGTGGCGGCTGAAGCGTCCGGAGAAGCGGCCGATGGCGTTGCCCATGAAGACGGTCAGGGCAGCTGTCAGGTCCAGGTAACGCCCCGCACCATGTGTGCTCCTTTCCGAACGGCTCCGCTCGCGGAGTGAGCGGTGTCCTATTACCGACCACATGACACATGTGGTCGCTCCGCCCAACGTAGCGGTTCCCATCGCACATCGCACACTCCGCAACTATTGTGTTACCGAGGGTTCGCACAAGGCTCCAGCCTCGGGCCGGGGCCGAGTGTGGCTTCCGTCGGAGGACGGCCCGCCGGTAGGTGGACCGCCCAGCAGTGCGTGGGGGTGGATCACGGACAGTGGCGTGGGTCGGCGCTGGTGGTCGATGTATGCCGCTTGGGTGTTCACCTGGTGTGACCACGGAGGAGGCGTTACTATGTTCGAGTTCACTCAAAGTATGCGAAGCATTGCACAATGCAGGCTATGCGTCGTGTAGGAGGTGGTGTGCGGTGGGGCTGCCGTTCCGCGCGTGGGCCTGCCCTTCCTGCGGTGAGCACCACGCCCCAGGCGTCGACGTCGCCCCGGACGTCGACGTCGCGCTCAACATCCTGGCCGAAGGCATCCACCTGAAGACCCTGCACGCCCTGGACGATTTAACGGCCTGAACGGCATGGGGCCGTGCATGACGTGGCCGCCGGGACGGCGGACACCCGAAACGACTGTGCAGGGCAGATCAGACCAGGTCGGCAATCCCGACGACCCTGGCGCCGCCCCGACATCTCCCCCGCGCGAGCGGCGCAGAAGCAGCAGTGAACACCCCGCCGTGAGGCGGGAGGATCCCCGTCATTCATGGCGGGGAGAAGCCGAACATCGTTAGTCAGGAGGGACGTGGGATGGTGACAGCCGGTCACGCCTCGACAAAACCTCGCGACGGTGTGTCATCGCTGGCCGGTCGCTGGCCGTTCCTCGCCCAGCGCCGGTTGCTCGTGGCCTACATCAGCGTCATCGTCCTGCTCGACCTCGCGGCGATCCTGCTGTTCGGGGCCGCCACCGAGGTCCGGTTGCCGGACGTGCTGACCTTCGTCGCCCTGATGAGCTGTGGCGCGGTCTGCATCGAGGCCACCAGACGGCTCGGCATGCCCGCCGGCGTCTCACGCGACCTGCTGTCGGCCTGGTGGCTGCCGGTCGCGCTGCTGCTGCCGCCGGTCTACGCCCTCTTCGCGCCGATCGTGCTACAGGTGCTGCTGCAGGTGCGGGTCCGCGCGACGGTCCTGCACCGCCGGGTGCTGAGCGCGGCCGCCATCGGCCTGGCCGGCTGCGTCGCCTCGGTGGTCTTCCACCGGCTGGTGCCCGACCCGAGGGTGCTGTCCCACGGCAGTGCCGTCCCGATCATGTACGCGGTCGCCGCCGCCCTGCTCTTCGCCCTCATCAACACCGCGCTCGTCGCCGTCGCCGCGCACACCGCGGATCCCGACTCCCGCTGGCGCGAGGTTCTGTGGAACCGCGAGAGCATCCTGCTGGACGTGGTGGAGCTGTGCCTCGGCATCACGGTGGCGATCGGGAGCCACCTCAACCTCATGCTGCTCGTCTTCGCGCTCCCGCCGGTCGTCCTGCTCCAGCGCAGCCTGCTGCACGCCCAGCTCCAGGCGGCGGCCCGCACCGACGCCAAGACCGGCCTGCTCAATGCCGCCGCCTGGCAGCGGGAGGCCGACACCGAGATCGTCCGGGCCCGGCGCACCGGCCAGACCCTCGCCCTTCTGATCATCGACATCGACCATTTCAAGCGGGTCAACGACGTTCACGGCCACCTCGCCGGGGACCAGGTTCTCGTCGGCGTGGCCGGGATGCTCCGCAGCCAGGTGCGCGAATACGACGTGGTGGGCCGCTTCGGCGGCGAGGAGTTCGTCGTCCTGCTGCCCGGGGCGGACCTCCCTGAAGCCCGGCGCGTGGCTGAGCGCCTGCGCACCCGCATCGGCCGCATGGCCGTCCCCGCCGACGAGGTGATGATCACGGTGACGGTCTCGGCGGGCGTCGCCCTGATGAGCGTCCACGGCGACGACCTGATCGAGCTCCTGGCGGCGGCCGACCTGGCCCTCTACCGGGCGAAGGAGCTGGGCCGAAACCGCATCTGCATCCCAGCCGTCCCCTCACCACCACCCCGTCTGCCAGGAGAGGCCCCCGCCTGAGCCTTCGGCTGATCACCGGCGGCCGTTCGGGTTGGAGTGCGGGGGAGGGGTTGTCAGGAGAGGCCCCGCCTGAGCCTTCGGCCGATCGCCGCCGGCCGTTGGGGTGGAGTGCGGGGGAGGGCGTCGTGAGGCGGCTCGGTGGGGTGGGGGAGTGGGGCGGCGGAAGCCCGGGTCGAGTGCCCCTAAGCTAGATACCATGCCGGAGTACATCTACACGCTGCAGCGCGTCCGCAAGGCTCATGGTGACAAGGTCGTTCTTGACAACGTCACGCTGTCGTTCCTGCCAGGCGCCAAGATCGGCGTCCTCGGGCCGAACGGCACCGGAAAGTCGACGCTGCTCCGGATGATGGCCGGCCTGGAGCACCCGTCCAACGGCGACGCCAAACTGATGCCGGGCTTCACCGTGGGCATGCTCCAGCAGGAGCCCCCGCTCAACGAGGAGAAGGACGTCCTCGGCAACGTGCAGGAAGGCGTCGCCGAGACGATGGCGATGCTCCAGCGCTACAACGACATCGCCGAGCAGATGGCCACCGACTACAGCGACGCGTTGCTGGAGGAGATGGGCAAGCTGCAGGACCAGCTTGAGCACCGCAACGCGTGGGACCTCGACAGCCAGCTCGAGCAGGCGATGGACGCACTGCGTTGCCCGCCGCCCGACGCCGACGTGACCATGCTGTCCGGTGGTGAGCGCCGTCGCGTCGCCCTGTGCAAGCTGCTGCTGGAGGCCCCCGACCTGCTGCTGCTGGACGAGCCCACCAACCACCTCGACGCCGAGAGCGTCCAGTGGCTGGAGCAGCACTTGGAGAAATACGCCGGCACCGTCCTGGCCGTGACCCACGACCGCTACTTCCTCGACAACGTCGCGACCTGGATCCTGGAGCTCGACCGGGGGCGCGCCTACGCCTACGAGGGCAACTACTCCACCTACCTGGAGGCCAAGGCCGCGCGGCTCAAGGTCGAAGGGCAGAAGGACATCAAGCGCAAGAAGCGCTTGGAGGACGAGCTGGAGTGGGTGCGGTCCAACCCGAAGGCCCGCCAGACGAAGAGCAAGGCCCGCCTCGAGCGCTACGAGGAGATGGCGGCCGAAGCCGACAAGCACCGCAAGCTGGACTTCGAAGAGATCCAGATCCCGCCGGGCCCGCGCCTGGGCACCACGGTGATCACCTCCGAGAACCTCACCAAGGGCTTCGGCGACCGGCTGCTCATGGAAGGGCTGACGTTCGACCTGCCGCGTAACGGCATCGTCGGCATCATCGGCCCCAACGGCGTCGGTAAGACCACGCTCTTCCGCATGATCATGGGCGGTGAGACGCCCGACAGCGGATCGATCACCGTGGGCGACACGGTCAAGATCTCCTACGCCGACCAGAGCCGTGGCGGCATCGACCCGGGCAAGAACGTGTGGGAGGTCGTCTCCGACGGCCTCGACTACATCAAGGTCGGCCACGTCGAGATGCCGTCCCGCGCTTACATCGCCGCGTTCGGCTTCAAGGGGCCCGACCAGCAGAAGAAGGCCGGAGTCCTGTCGGGCGGCGAGCGCAACCGGCTCAACCTGGCGCTCACCCTCAAGCAGGGCGGCAACGTGCTGCTGCTGGACGAGCCGACCAACGACCTCGACACCGAGACCCTGTCGTCCCTTGAGAACGCCCTGCTCGAGTTCCCGGGCTGTGCGGTCATCACCTCCCACGACCGCTGGTTCCTCGACCGCATCGCCACGCACATCCTGGCGTGGGAAGAGGGCTCCAACTGGTTCTGGTTCGAGGGCAACTTCGCCGACTACGAGAAGAACAAGATCGAGCGCCTGGGCGCCGACGCCGCCCGCCCGCACCGCGTGACGTACCGAAAGCTGCACCGCGACTGATCCACGGCCTGATCTCGCAGCCCGAATCCCGCACGGAGCCCTCCGTGCGGGATTCGGTGTTCAAGCGGCGCGGGCGAGCAGCCATAGGCCGAGGGCCTGGTCGATGGGGTTGAGGGGTCGGTCGTGTGTTCTGGCGATTCGGGGATGTTCCTGACCGATGTCTCGGCCGCTCGGCGTACGGGGGTGATGTGCCAGGGCCGGAGCTGGGGGATGTGCGATGAACCGGTAGCGTTGGCCCGTGGTTCAACACTCCCTCGCACAGCGGCACGTCTTTCCCCGCATGGTGAGATTCGCGGACATCGACTCACAGGGCCATGTGAACAACGTCCGCTTCCTCGACTACCTCGAAGACGCCCGCCTGGGCATGCTGTACGTCGATCGCCAGCGGGCCGGAGAGACGCCGTTCAAGGGCCTGGTGGTGTCCCGGCACGAGATCGACTACAAGCGGCCGCTCGGGTTCCGCGCCGAGCCGGTCAGGGTGGAGACCTGGGTGACGGACCTCGGGGCGGTGCGGTTCACGCTGCGGTACGAGATCCGCGACGACGAGGAGCTGTACGTGACCGCCCGGTCGGTGCTCGTGGCCTACGACGTGGAGCGCGAGGCTCCGCGCAGGCTCACGGCCGACGAGAGGTCGTACCTTCAGTGTTTCACCAGCGACTGACCCCCACATCTCCGCCTCGATCATGAAAAATCGTGACATGAGGCGTTGGGTGATGCTGGGACTCGGCGTCAACGCGCACGCCGGCGTCACCCTCGGGCTGTCCGGCCTGCCCCTCGTCATCCCCGACCTGCAACGGCACTTCGGGGTGTCCCTTCCGGTGGCCGGGATCATCGGCAACGCCCCCGGCATCGGCATCCTGTTCGCACTCGTGGCTTGGGGCGCGCTGGCCGACAGGTACGGCGAGCGCCTTGTCCTGGGCCTCGGCGTGGGGATGGCGGCGGTGCTGTTCGCCGCGGTGGCCTTCGTCGACCAGATCTGGGCGGTGATCGCGTTACTCGCCCTGGCCGGCGCCGCGGGCTGCGCCGCGCTGGTGGGCGGCGGCCGGATCGTGCTGCGCTGGTTCCTGCCGCCGGAACGCGGGGTCGCCATGGGGGTACGCCAGGTCTCCTACACGCTCGGCATGGCCGCCGCCGCCTTCATCCTGCCGCCGGTCGCACGCGCCCACGGCATCTCCGGCGTGCTGATCGCCTGCGCGGGCACGTGCCTGCTCGCGGCGGTGCTGGCCGCCGTCTTCCTGGCCGACCCGCCGCACACCCCCGGCCGCGCCGGCGCGGCTCCGGCCGCCTCGCCCTACCGGCAGCCGGCGCTGTGGCGGGTGCACGCCACCAGCGCCCTGCAGGTGGTGCCGCAGGTGGTGGTCGGTACGTACGGAGTGGCCTGTCTGGTCGGCGTCTACGGCTGGGACGGCGTCGAGGCCGGGCAGCTCTTCGGCTTCGCGGCCATCGGCGGGGCGGCCATCCGGGTCGCGGTGGGCCGCTGGTCCGACGTGACGGGCCTGCGGATGGCTCCCCTGCGGCTGCTCACCCTGGTCGCGCTCGGCGTGCTGGCCCTGCTGGTGCTGGGCACCTTCACCCGCTCCTGGCCCGGCGTCGCCATGCTGGCGCTGGCCTCGCTGATCACTGTGGCGGGCAACGGCCTGGCCTACCTCGCGGCAGGCGAGCTCGCCGGTCCGGCCACGGCGGGGCGAGTGCTCGGCACCCACAACACCGTCCAGAACATCGTGGTCCTGGCCGTGACGCCGGTGGCCGGGCTGCTGATCACCGGTGCGGGCTACTGGGCGGCGTTCGCGGCAGGGCTGGTGTGCCTGCTGATCTCGGTGCCCGTCATCCCCGTCCGCGACGAGCGCGACGGTACGAGCGCCGCCCCTGCGTGACACCAGGATTCGAGCGCCGCCCGTACGTGGCGGGGTGACAGGCCGCCCGTACGTGGCGGGGTGACGGCGCCGCCCTTACGTGGCGTTGCGGGGGGCAGCGTCGTCTTACGTGGCGTCGCGGTGCAGCCAGACGGCCTGGTCGGGGGGTAGGGTCCGGCCGTCGAGTCGGCCGCTGGACAGCAGGACGCGTTCGTGCGGCGGAAGTCGTACGGGATCGGTGCCGCAGTTGAGTGCGCAGACCAGGGAGCCGCGTGCGAAGACCAGCGTGTCCTCGGGCGAGTCCAGCCACCGCAGCTCGTACGGGACGGTCCGCACCAGCGTGTCGCGGCAGGCCAGGGCGCGCCGGTAGAACTCCAGCGTCGAGTCCGGGTCACCGGCCTGCCGGTCCGCGCTGAGCGCCGCGAAGGAGTCCGGCTGCGGCAGCCAGGGCGTCACCCCCTGGGGGGAGAACCCGTGGGAGGCGCCACGGGGCGACCACGGCATCGGCACCCGGCAGCCGTCGCGGCCGGGCAGTTCGCCCTTTGATTGGATGAAAACGGGGTCCTGGCGCGCTTCCGGTGGAAAATCCTCTACCTGAGGGAGGCCTAGTTCCTCCCCCTGGTAGAGATATGCCGACCCGGGCAGCGCAAGCATTGTGAGCACTGCGGCTTTTGCCCGTGAAAGTCCGGTGCCGGGATCGGCGGTGTCGTAGCGCGTGCGGTGCCGTACGACATCGTGGTTGGACAGCACCCAGGTGGCGAACGGGACGGTCGCCAGCGTGTCGTCGATGACCTTTCTGAACGCGGTCGCCGACCAGGGCGCCTGCAGCCAGGCGAAGTTGAAGCTCTGGTGCAGCTCGTCCGGGCGTACGTAGCGGGCCAGGTCCTCCGGGCTGTCGGTCCACACCTCGCCGACGGCCATCCGCTCACCCGGATAGCCGTCCAGCAGCCTGCGCCAGTCGCGGTAGACCTCGTGCACCTCCGGCCGGCCCCACACGGGCGAGGCGGTCTTGAAGGACTGGTCCTCGACGTCCGGCAGCCCTTCCGCCTTGAACAGCCCCATCGCCACGTCGATGCGGAACCCGTCGATGCCCCTGTCCAGCCAGAACCGCAGGATGTCCAGAAACTCCGCGTGCACCTCGGGATTGCGCCAGTTGAAGTCCGGCTGACTGGGGGCGAACAGGTGCAGATACCACGAGCCGTCCGGCAGCTTCGTCCACGCCGGGCCGCTGAAGGTGGACTGCCAGTTGTTCGGCCGGTCGCGGAACAGGTAACGATCGCGGCCCTCGCCCCGCAGCGCGGCCTGGAACCATGGATGCGCACTGGAGCTGTGGTTGGGCACGATGTCCACGAGCACCTTCAGGCCGAGCGCGTGCGCGTCGGCGACCAGCGCGTCGAAGTCCGCCAGCGTCCCGAACAGCGGATCGACGTCGCGGTAGTCCGCCACGTCGTAACCGCCGTCGGCCATCGGAGAGGTGTAGAAGGGGGTCAGCCAGACGGCGTCGACACCCAGCCGCTTGAGGTACGGCAGGCGCTCACGGGCCCCGGCCAGGTCGCCGACGCCGTCTCCGGAGGCGTCGGCGAAGCTGCGTACGTAGATCTCATAGACGACGGCATCACGCCACCAGGGGATATCCATGTGGCGTGTCCTGCCCGCTATGTCGGCGAGTTCACCAGGCTCTGCGCGGCGTAGACGAGATAGTCCCAGAGCCGCTTGTCCTGCTCCTCGGACAGCTCCAGCACGTCGACGGCGTCGCGCATGTGCTTCAGCCAGGCCTCACGCTCGGCCTCGCCGATCACGAACGGCACGTGCCGCATCCGCAGCCTGGGGTGCCCGCGCTGCTGGCTGTAGGTGTTGGGACCACCCCAGTATTGGATCAGGAACCCGCGGAGCCGTTCCTCGGCGCCCGTCAGATCCTCTTCGGGGTAGAGAGGACGGAGCAGCGGGTCGTCGGCCACCCCTTCGTAGAAACGGTGCACGAGACGGCGGAACGTCTCCTCGCCCCCGACGGCGTCGTAGAAGGAGATCTCAGTCACGGCCCCAGCCTATGCGGTGGGCACCATGGCGATGTCCGCGGCGTCCAGCGCCGACTTCACCCGCAGCCGGAGCTCCCGGGCGACCTGCGCCTGCTGGGCGGGCAGCGTCTTGGCCGACAGGCGGAAGACCAGCGTGCTGTCCGACAACTGCTCCACTCCGTACACCTTCGGCTGCTCCACGAGCATCGTCTCGCGGAACTCGACGTCGGCCCAGATCTCCTCGGCCACGTGCTCCAGCAGCACGCGCACGGTGGTGATGTCGCTGGTGTAGGAGACCGGGACGTCCATGTAGGCGCGCGACCAGCCCTGCGACTCGTTGCCGACGCGGGTGATCGTCCCGTTGCGGATGTACCAGACGCGGCCGTCGGAGTCGCGCAGCCGGGTGACGCGCAGGGTGACCGCCTCGACGGTGCCGATCGCGGCGCCCGTGTCGATCACGTCACCCACGCCGTACTGGTCTTCGAGCAGCATGAACATGCCCGCGATGAAGTCCTTGACCAGCTCCTGCGCGCCGAAGCCGATGGCGACGCCGAGGATGCCGACGCTGGTGAGCAGGGGCGCGATGGGGATCGTCAGGCGGTCCAGCACGGTCAGCAGGGTCGTGCCGATGATGACGATGGTGGCGATGTGCTTGAGCACCGACCCCATGGTCTCGGCCCGCTGCCGGCGGCGCTCACGCAGCAGCGTGTCGATGCCCTCGGCCTGCGAGCCCTTGCGCCAGCGGCCGGAGAGTGGCCCGCTGACGGCGGTGCGGGCGACGACCCGGGTGATCAGCCGGAGCACGACGTTGCGGATCACGATCCCGAACACCAGGATCAGCAGAACGGTGATCAGGCTGGCCACGAGCGGAGCCCAGGCGGCGTTGTCGAACCATCCGGCCAACGTGGCGCAGAGCAGAGTGTCGTTCGAGCAGACGCTCGCAATCTGGGTGCTGACCTCGCCCAAGCTGGGGAGCTCGGAAAGTGACGGGGTCGGCGACGGTGCCGGTGAAGCCAGCAGGGACACGGGACGGGTCCTCCTCGAAAGCGGTTCGGTCGGCGGTATGGGGCCAAACTCCCCAAAGATACCGCCGACCGAACCGGCCGCCGTCACATCACGCCGGGGAAGACGGGGGCGTCAGGCTCCTGGGCCGCGAAGGGAGGAGCCTGACGCTCCGATGACGGACGGCTTGGCCGGGACACACACCCGGAAGCGTGTCCCATGCCGGTTCCGGGAGGGGGCCCCGAAGCGCTCCACGGGCGAACCCGCGAAGCGAGCCTGTCACTCTGAGTGACGAAATCGGAGGCGGCGGGATGGCCAGGGCCCCCTGCGAGAGGGAACCCTCCGCACCGGCCACCCCGCCGACCTCGTGGAGCCGCGGTGGCTGCGGTGAGCCGTGGTGGCTGCGCTCCACCCGGATCACCGCGTCGTCACTCTCCCACCGCGGCGAGCACGCGAGCGACCTTGGTCGCCGCACCAGCCGGGTCGTCGACCGTGTGCATCCGCTCACCCCAGGACCAGCAGTACCACCAGTCCGGGAGTTCGGCGACCTTGGTCGGCCGACAGGTGACGTTCTCGGACAGGCTGGTCGCCTTCGGATTGATCACCCGGACGAACACCCGGCCACTCTGGGTCCGGACCACTCGTGCGAGAAACCCACGGGCGTCGAGTTCCGACACCAGGCGCTCCAGATGTCCGAAGTTGTCGTCCCCCACCTTTCGTCCCCTCCTCAGGAATCGTTGCTGGTGGGCCAAACATGACTCATGTCAACGAGGCGCGCAATGAGCCCCCTGGGCCGGCGGGGAGTCGCATTCTCACTCATAGGTTGTAAGAAACAGTCCGCCGGAGGACGATCCTTATCCGTAATCTTCCTTACGACGTTTTCAAGCAGCCATGAATGGTCCATAGTCATGGCAAGGCGGACTGCAACGTAGGCGCTACGCACGGTGACTAGAGTGACAAGCCGGTCAGGATAAAGGTTGTGAGAGGGGCCGGAATGTCCGGCAGACAGCACAGGGAGACGGAGATGGCCCGGCGGATCAGAGCCAAAGGGCTCGCCACCGGCCGCTCCGCTGCTCAGATCGCCGAAGAGATCCACGAAGTGTGTGGACCTCAGTTCGGCACCACCAAGATCAAAGGGCACCGCCTCTCCTACGGGATCGCGCTCGCCGACGTCATCGAACAGGTCAGAGCCCTGTTCGAGCGGGACGAGAAGCCGCCTCCCGGCATCGGCGAGACGCTGTTGTCCGCCTACGAGAGCGGGCTCAAGCGGCCCGGCCCCGAATACCTGCACTACCTGTGCACCGTCTACCGCGTGGAGCCGGCCTCGCTGGGCTATGCCGGGCCGTGCATCTGCGGGCACGGCCACCGGATGCCGGGCGTGGTCGGCGGCAACGATCTGCAGGGCCGGCATGGCGCGGCGCTGGCGGACCCGCCCGACATCGGGACGCCGCCGCCTCCGGCGGACCAGAGCTTCGAGGGCGAGGAGGATGAGAACATCCTCCGGCGCACCCTGTTACAGCTTCTGTCCAGCAATCCGGGCGTGGCCAAGCTCGACGGCCCGGTGCTCGGCGCCTGCGAGGGCATCAGGCGGCGGATGGATCGCACCCTGGTGTCCGCCACCGTCTCTCCCGCCATGCTCGACCAGTGGGAGGAGGCGACGCTCAGCTTCGGCCGGCAGTACACCACGACGGCGCCGCTCCGGCTGCTGTGCGACGTGCTGCTGGAGTTGAGTACCGTACGCACCGCGATGTGCCGGCGTCAGCCGATCGACCTACAGGAACGCCTGTGCAGGATGGCCGCCCAGCTGTCCGGGCTCAGCGGCATGATCATGATCAACCTGGGTGACCACCGGCTCGCCCGCTCCTTCTTCCGCACCGGGCGCACCGCCGCCGACGAGACCGGTGACCGTGCCCTGCGCGCCTGGGTGACGGCCCGCGAGGCGCTCGTTCCCCTCTACTACGGTGACGCTCGCGAGGCGCTCAACCTGGCGAAGAAGAGCCGGGACCTGGCCGGTCAGACGCCGTGCGCGGCGCAGGCCATGGCGCCGGTCGTCGAGGCCCGGGCCCTGGCCATGCTGTCCGGCACCGACAGCAAGAAGGAGGTCGTCGACCAGGCCAAGCGGGCGCTGGCCCGGGCCCGTAACGCCTTCTCGCACATGAAGGCCGGGGACCAGGAGGACGCGGCGTTCGGCTACACCGAGAAGCAGCTCTACTTCTACCAGGGGGACGTGCTTACCAAGCTCGGCCAGACCCTGGAGGCCGAGGTCGTGCTCGACCAGGCCCTGGACAAGTATCAGGACCACATCCTCGACCAGACGCTGATCAGGCTCGACCGCGCCCAGTGCCGCCTGATCGAGGGCGATCTCGCCGACGCGCTCGACACCGCCACCGAGGCGCTCCGTCTGCTCGGCCCGGAATACCGTACGGACTTCATCATGCGCCCGGCGCTGGCGCTCGAACAGGCGGTGGTGGCGCGGGACGCCAACCATCCGAAGCTGGCCACCTACCGGGAGCAGTTGCGGCCGCCGCAGCCGCTCCTGGGCGAAGGGATCGGCGGTGCATGAAGCTGAGGATTCGCCGTTATCGCTGGTCTGACCTCGACACCATTCTCGCCCTGCACCAGATCTGCCTCGCGGAGGTGGGTCTGGTGCCGGGCGACGGCGTCTACTACGACGACGACTTCCCGCGCATCCAGGAGCTCTACCTCGCCTGTGGCGGGGACTTCCTGGTCGGTGAGGTGGACTCGCGGGTGGTGTCGATGGGCGGGTTGAAACCCGTCGACACGCGTACCGCCGAGGTGTGCCGGTTGCGCGTGCACCCGCACTACCAGCGGCGCGGCTTCGGCGCCGCCATGCTGTCGGAGCTGGAGTGCCGGGCGGTGGAGCTGGGCTTCCACAACCTGTGCGGCGACACCACCCTCAACCAGGGCGCGGCCCTGGCGCTGTACCAGCGCCAGGGGTGGCGGGAGACCTCGCGCCGCGAGGTGGGCGGTCTCACGGTCATCTACGGCGAGAAGCGCCTGGTGTCCGCGACCATCTGAAAGTCCGCATATGAGCCCTGTTACGCCTGATGGCCTAAGTGGTGGGATATAGCCGGTTCGGCGGGCGGTGCGGATAAGGATGTCAGGGTCTACGAGTGAGGCTCTTCACTCCAGGTGGTAGAGGAACCTCACCACCGCTCCACTAGGCCGTGGCGGCTGCGAACAGTAATGAGATGCTTCCGGCATGGCAGTCATGCCCGCTCCCCGGCCCCTGACGGGAGTCGTGCTCCTGTTGTTCGTCAGCGCCGCCTGGGGGTCGGCCTTTCCGCTGATGAAGGATCTCATTCTCCGGTTACCTGTGGACGATCTCCTCGCCGAGCGTTACACGATCGCGGCCCTGACGCTGTTCCTCATCCGGCCCGGCTGCCTGCGAGGGCTGTCATCGACGGTGTGGATCAACGGGATCATCCTGGGGGTCATGTTCGGGGTCGGGCAGGGCGGGCAGGCCATCGCGCTGCACGGCCTGCCCGCCGCGGTCTCCGGGTTCGCGGTCGGGACCAGCGTGGTGATGACGCCCATCATGGCGCTGGTCCTGTTCAGGGTGCGGATGCCTGGACGGGTCTGGGTCGGGGTGCTGCTGGCGCTGGCCGGCATGACCGTGTTCACGTTGCTGCGCGGGGTGGGCGACGACGCCTTCTCGCTGCCGGCGCTCTGGGTGACGCTCACCGCGGCCGCCCTCTACTCGGGGCACACGCTGCTGCTCGCCCGGATGTCGAGGAACGGCGAGACGTTCAACGCCTACGCGCTGACCGTCGTCCAACTCGGCACCATCGGCCTGCTCACCGGCGCGCTGGCCGTGCGGGACGGCATCACCCTGCCGGCCGGCGTGATGGACTGGGCGGCGCTCGCGCATCTGTCCGTTGTCTCGTGCGCGCTGGGATTCCTGGCTCGCTCGTACGGCCAGACGCACGTGCCGGCCGTCCCCGCGGCGGTGCTGATGTCCTCGCAGCCCTTCTGGGTGGCCGCCATCGCGGTGATCGGGTTCGGCGAGGAGATCGGCTGGAGCCTGCTGATCGGCGGGGGGCTGATGGCGGCGGCGATGCTGCTCGCGGTGCCGTCCAGGACGCAGGTGGACGCGCCGGATCCGGTGCGCCGGCAGCTGCTGATCGTGACGCGCCGCGCCTCCTATGTGCTCGGCGAGCTGAAGGTCAAGCGCGACGATCCGCTGAAGCCGGACGGCGTGGACCCGCCGGTGGACCCGCCCGTGGACGCGAAGACCTCCTGCGCGCACACCAAGGACTGCCCCTGGAGGGCGCACGCGGTCAAGGGCTCCGGGGAGCCGAGCCTTGAGCGGCTGATGAAGCGCGCGACCGACATCGTGCGGTCCCAGAACCAGTCGCCGCCCGGCTGCTGCCAGTCGATGACGGTGCTCGGCCGTTGTCTGTGCGATCTTATGGGGCGGTCCGACACAACAAGATCGGGGGCGAGTTCCTGCTGGTTTCGGTCCCAATAGGGCACATATCATCATGAATTACCAGGTGCTTCTTATCCATTAGACTCTTCTTATTCGGACATTAATCTTGATAATTCCCGGGGTGTCCGAATAATAGATAAATAACCCCGATGAAGAGGTGCATCATGAAGCGCATCGCTGTCCGCAAGCCTGGAACCGCGAGGCTGGGCGGGACCTCCGGCGTCATTCACAAGGGGTGACCGAGCGGAGGTCCCACCTCAGGGCGCAGGGCGCTCCGCCCGCCCGCCCCGAGGGCAAGCGGCCGCTGATGCCCATGATCGACGGTCATCGGCGGCCGGGCGGTCCCTACACGGTCGGGGCCGCCCTGCTGGGGCGGTTGGTCCCAGCTGTCTTGGAACGGTCCGGAAATTTGGTGGCGGCCCACGACATCGAGATCCGGGCCGTCGCACCCGAGCTGCGTGGCCTCGTACCGGCCAGGCGGGGGACGCTCGACGCGGACCTCACCGACGACGAGCGCATCCTGGTCCCCGCACCCCGCCGCACGCTCAGGCTGGCCAACGGGATCGCGGAGTTCGTCCGCGACGCGGTGCCGCCGGGCCGCACCCTCGTCGTCTGCAACGGCGCGCAGGCCGATCCCACGGACGTCGAGCTGCTCGACGTGCTGATGCGCAGGATTCCGCCGGCCGTGCTGGCCATCACCGTCTACCTGGGCGGACCGGAGCCGCCGCCCGACTCCCGCGACGCCGCCGAGCTCTGGGCGATCGTGGACCGCGGCGTACGCGAGGGGTTCCTGCACGCGGTGGCCGAGCTCGGCGCGCGCGGGCTGGCGCTGAGCGAGCCGGGCGGCGAGGCGTGGTGGCGCTTCGCCCAGCGCACCGCGACGGCGCTCGGCGGCCTGGGTCGCCGGGAGGAGGCCCGCGCCCTGTGGGAGGAGGTGCGCAGGACCAGCCAGGACGCGGCCGTGCATGCCGCGAGCGCCTACGGCCTGGCCATGCTCGACGCCCGCCACCCCGAACCGGCGCGGCGCGATCTCGGGCGGGCCAGGGGCTGGATGAACGAGGCCATCGCCATCTCCACGCTGCTGCCCGACCCCGTGCGGCGAGCGTTCAAGCTGGGCTTCGACCGCAACGGGCTGGCGCTGATCGAGCTGCGGCAGGGCCGCCTCCGCCAGGCGCTGGCGCTCGTGGAGTCGGCCGTCGAGCTCGCCCGCGAGCTCGGGGACCGGCATCCGCTGCACCGCATGGTGTTGCTGGCCAACCGGGCGCAACTGCTGGCCGTGCTGGGGCGGGCCAAGGAGTCCCTGGAGGACTGGGGGGCGTCGATCGCGATCGATCCCCTCTTCCCCGACTCCTACGTGGACCGCGGGAACCTGCTGTTCGAGCTGGGACGGCACCGTGAGGCGCTGGCCGACTACGAGTCCGCGCTGCGGGCCGGGCCGCCACTGCCGGAGGCCCACTACAACCGGGCCGAGCTGCGGATCGTCCAGGGTGACGTGGCGGGCGCGCTGACCGACCTGGACCGGGTGATCGACCTGGACCCCGGCTACGTGGACGCCTACGTCAACAGGGCCGGCCTGCTCGCCTGCCTCGAACGCGACGAGGAGGCCAGGGCCGACACCACGGCGGGGCTCGCGCTCAGCCCCGGCAACCCCTACCTGCTGACGGTCCTCGGCCAGCTCGAAACCGGCGCGGGCCGGCTGCCCGAGGCCAGGCGAGCGCTGGATTCGGCCATCGAGCTGGCTCCCGGGCTGGCCGCCGCCTGGGGCAACCGCGGGGTGCTCCGCTACGAGGCGGGCGATCCGGAGGGCGCGGTCGCCGACCTCACCCGGGCGATCGCCCTGGCCCCCCAGCCCGACCTGTACGTCAACCGCGCCGTGGCCCTGCGCGCCCTCGGGCGTACGGCAGAGGCGGCGGCCGACGACGCCCGCGCCGCCCCGCAGCCCGAGGTCCCCTGACCGGCGGCCTTACGGCGCCGAGCCCGGCGGCCCTACGGCGAGCCCGGCGGCCCTACGGCGCCGAGCCCGGCGGCCCTACGGCGCCGAGCCCGGCGGCCCTACGGCGCCGAGCCCGGCGGACACCAGAGCGTCGACTGACGCCCGGCGGTCGCTGGAAACGCACCGCGCAGAGGCTACGGTTGAGCCGTGGGGTACAACGAGTTGCTACGTGATCTCCAGCGGGGGGCGAGCGCCCAGGCCGCGGGCATCAGCCGTGGCCACGGCGGGCCGCCGCCGCGCACGGTCAGCGCCCGCTCCGGCCTGCACCGGATGCGCTGCGCCTCACTGCTCAAACCGCTGTACGCGTGGGTGACGGCCGCGCGCATCCCCGACACCGAGCGCTGGCGTCGCCACGCGGAGCCCGCGGTGGTCATCTCGTCCAACTCCGACACCCGCAGCCTCTGGCTGGCCGTCGGCCCGCTCGTCATCCTTGACGACATCTACCAGCGCACCGGCGTCTCCTGGCCGATGCACAACGCCGACCCCTCACGGTTCGGCTCGATCGAGGTGGCGGCCGACGAGGTCGCCACCGCCTACGCGGCGCTCGCCCAGGCCGCGTTCGCCGGCGATCCGGTGGCGGGCAGCGTCCTGGACTGGATGCGCCGGGTCGAGGGCGAGCAGACCTACGGCACGCGCCAGGCGCTCGGCGCGCCCGAGGCGGGGATCAAGTGCGGCTGGTTCGGCGAACCGGACGAGACCTGCCTGCGCACCCACGCCGTGGCCGTGCTGCCGGACGCCGGCACCCGGGCCACGGTGGTGGTGGCGCTGACCGCCCAGCCCTACACCGACGCCCGCGAGCGGGAGGTCTACCACACCAGGGTGGCGCGGGGGGATTCGGTCGAGGCCGAGCACGAGAAGGCGTCGGGGCCGCTGCTGCGCGAGCTGTTGGCGACGACCCTCGCCGAGCTCGGCCACAGCGACCCCCGATGACCTCAGGTCCGTTGGCCACGGCGACACCCGTTGGCCTTCTGGCCGTTGGCCATGGTGATACCCGTTGGCCTTCTGACTGTTGGCCATGGTGACACCCGATGGCTTTCCGTCCCGTTGGTCACAGTGGCACCCGATGATCTTCTGTCAGGGGTCGTCAGCCGAGGGTGGTCAGGCGCTGGATGACCGTCGCCAGGGTCGGCGGCTCCACGGCGGTGGGCAGCTCCCGCGTCCACAGGCAGCTGAGGTAGGCCTCGCGTTCCTCCTCGGTGAGCGCGCCCGGGGTCACCTGGGGGCGGCTGGTGGCGAAGCGGGCCAGGAAGAACGACTCCGTCTTGACGTAGCGGACGCCGAGCCAGGTGAAGTCCCGCTCGACCTCGACCGCGAGGTCCTGGACGGCGGCGCCCGGCAGGCCGGTCTCCTCGGTCAGCTCCCGCCGGGCCGCCCGCAGCGGCGTCTCGCCGGGGTCGAGGCCGCCGCCGGGAGGCTCCCAGAGGTCCTGGCCGCTGACCCGGTCGTGCCAGTGCAGCAGCAGCACCCGGTCGTCGCGGTCCAGGCAGACGACCCGCGCGGCGGGCCGGTCGCTGGTGGTCACTGGTGCACCTTCTTCTTGCGAGCGCTGAAAGAGTGCTTGTGGTTGGATGCCGGTGAGAGCCGGGGTGACGGCCTGGTGGTGGTGGCTCGTTGAGGGCCCGCATGACACTGCCGCCCCCGGCTCTTTCGGGTCTGTTGACCGGCAACAGAGGGACGCGCCGTAGAGCGCCGGTCAGTGACCGCCCGGAGAGCAGTCCCGTCACCGGCATCACGCTGTGGATTGTGTCGAGCTGCGTGAGGAGCCTTGTGGCACTGCAAGATTGCGTCTACTACGTCGGGATCGACTGGGGTTCGGCCGAGCATGCGGTGTGCGTGCTGGATGAGGCGGGCCGGGTGAAGACCCGGTTCACCATCGCTCACACCGCCGCCGGATTCGCCGACCTGGCCCGCAGGCTGGGCAGGCTCGGTGAGGCCGAGCAACTGCCGATCGGGATCGAGCGTCCCGACGGCCGCCTGGTCGATGTGCTGCTGGAGGCCGGGCATCCCGTGGTCCCGGTGAAGTCGAACGCGATCAAGGCCTGGCGAGATGCCGAGGTGTTGTCCGGGGCCAAGTCCGACGCCGGAGACGCCCACGTCATCGCCGAATACCTGCGGTTGCGCCAGCACAAGCTGACCCCGGCCCGGCCGTTTTCCGGGCAGACCAAGGCGCTGCGCACCGTGGTACGCACCCGCGATGACATCATCAAGCTGCGCGTAATGGCCACCAACATGCTGTCGGCGCTGCTGGATGCGTTCTGGCCCGGTGCCAAAGAGATCTTCGCCGATGTTGAGTCGCCCATCGCGCTGGCGTTCCTGACCGCCTACCCCACTCCGGTGAGCGCTGCTCGGCTGGGTGAAAAGCGGATCGCGTCGTTCTGTGCCAAGCACGGTTACTCCGGCAAACGGCCCGCCGCCCAGTTGCTGGCTCGGCTGCGGTCGGCACCACCCGGGGCCACCGGTGAGGCCGAGACCGCCGCAGGCCGGGACGCGGTACTGGCCCTGGTCACGGTCTTGACGACGCTCGGGACGGTCAAGAAGGAGCTGGACCGCTCGACCGCCACTCACCTGGCCGCCCATCCCGACGCCCAGGTCTTCACCTCGCTGCCACGCTCTGGCCTGATCAACGCCGCCCAGATACTGGCCGAGTGGGGCGATGCCCGCAGCGCCTACGACGGCCCGGACGCGGTGGCGGCCTTCGCCGGCGTCGCCCCCGTCACCAAGGCCTCCGGCCGCCACCACGCGGTCGGCTACCGGTGGGCATGCAACAAACGCCTGCGCCAGGCCATCACCACCTTCGCCGGCAACAGCCGTCACACCAGTCCATGGGCCGCCGACATCTACCAGCGAGCCCGCGCCCGCGGCAAGGACCATCCCCACGCCATCCGGATCCTGGCCCGCGCCTGGGTCCGGGTGATCTGGCGATGCTGGCTCGACGGCGTTCCCTACAACCCCACCAAACACGGGGCCGCAGCGGCATTCATGGAGCCTCAAGCGGCGTGAGGTTGACACAGGGGGTGTCATGGGCGGTCCTCCGGCTCGGTGAGGATCAGCGGGAGCAGGCCGGGGAAGCGGTCGTCGAACTCGGGCCTGCGCAGGCGGTTGAGCCGGCGCGGCCCCTCGTCGCGCTGTTCCAGCAGACCCACCCCGCGCAGGACCGCGAAGTGGTGGCTGAGCGTGGACTTGGCCACCGGCAGGTGACTGAAGGTGCCGCAGGGGCGGCTCCAGTCGGGGACCCCGGCCAGCTCGCGGACGATGCGGCGGCGGATCGGGTCGCTGAGCGCGTCGAGGGCGGCCTGCAGCGACACCTCGACGGGGGAGGCGTGCACCAGGGAGCGAGATCGGCTCGACGGGGCTCTGGTGTAGTGTTCCATCTCGATCGAACAGTTTAACCAGAAGGAGTGGCCGTGGACGCCGGGCACGTCGGAGTGTGGCACCCCATGATCGCCAAGGCGCCGGCAGGGGAGGGCCGCCGGGCCGCGGTGGAGATCGAGGAGCTCGGCTACGGCTCCGCGTGGGTCAACGACGGCCGGGGGAGCAAGGACCCGTTCGCCTGCGCGGCCGTCCTGCTGGCCGCCACCGAGCGGCTCGCGATCGGCGCCGGGATCGCCAGCATCTGGTCGCGTGACGCGACGGCCATGGCCGCGGGCGAGGCGACGCTCGGCGACGCCTTTCCCGGCCGGTTCCTGATGGGCATCGGCGTCAGCCACCGCCCGCTGGTGAGCATGCGCGGCCACGACTACGCCAAGCCGCTGACCGCGATGAGCCGCTACCTCGACGGCATGGACGACGCCAGGAAGGTCCTGCCCACGCCGCAGGCGCAGGCGCCCCGGCTGCTGGCCGCACTGCGTCCCCGGATGCTGGAGCTGTCCAGGGACCGGGCCGGCGGCGCGCACACCTACTTCGTGCCGCCCGAGCACACCGTGCTGGCCCGCG
The DNA here is from genome assembly GCF_035920485.1 of Nonomuraea glycinis. GTDB lineage: Bacteria > Actinomycetota > Actinomycetes > Streptosporangiales > Streptosporangiaceae > Nonomuraea > Nonomuraea glycinis. The sequence continues at coordinate 69,967 of NZ_CP109166.1, read as the reverse complement.
ACATCCTGGGGCCGGACCGGCTGCTCGTGCCGGAGCAGGCCGTGGTCGTGGAGACCGATCCGGCGCGGGCCCGCGAGATCGCCCGCGCCCACACCTCCACCTATCTGCGGCTGCCCAACTACCTCAACAACCTGCGCACCCTGGGCTACTCCGACGAGGACTTCGCCGACGGCGGCAGCGACCGGCTGACCGACGCCATCGTGGCCTGGGGCAATCCCGAGACGGTCGCCAAGCGGATCGGCGCCCATCTCGACGCGGGGGCCGACCATGTGGCGATCCAGCCGCTGTCGCCCGAGCCGGACCTGGCCGACGCCCTGGTCCAGCTCCGCCTCCTCGCCCCCGCCCTGGGGCTCTAGCTCGCCCGCTCTGGCTCGCACGCTCTGGCTCGCATGCCTCTAGCCCGCACGCTCTGGCTCGCACGTCTGGCTCGCTCCGGCTCAGCGCTTCATGGCGCCGTCCGCGATGGCGTCCGCGGCCTCGCTGATGGCGATGCCCACGATCTCCAGGCGCCGCACCAGCTCGCGCTCCTTCATGGCGTTGGCGGTCAGTTCGCCGGAGAAGATGCGGGAGATCTCATACTGATACATCCGGCGGATGGCGCCGCCCGTCTTCTTGGCCTCCAGCGCGTCGTGCACCACGGCCGACGGGCTGGAGACCAGGTCGCGGACGGCGTTCTCCAGCGCGTCGATGCCGACGATCACCTGGTCGAGCAGCGGGGTGAAGCGGATCTGGTCGGGCACCTGATACAGGTGCGACTCACGGACGAAGTCCCGCAGCGAGTCGAGCACGTCGTCGATCGAGCGCGACAACCTGAACAGGTCCTCCCGGTCGATCGGCGTGACCAGGGCCGAGCGGAGCTCCTCGACCAGGCGGCGGCGCTCCTCGTCGCCGAGGTGCTCGATCGTGCGCATCTGCTCGTGCGCGCCCGTCCTGCCGACCTCGCCGCCGATCATCGCCATGGCCAGCCAGGCGCCCTCCTTGGTCGCCGCGAGCTGCCCGAGCAGCGCGTCCGACAGCGCGCTGTCCATGCGGCCGATGAGCAGGTCGCGGATGCGGCGCAGCCGCTTCACCGGCCCACCTCCGATGCGCCTGCGTCGACACGGTCCATCACGCTCCCGCTCCCTTCACCAGAAAGGCCGCCACCGCGGCCAGCAGCAGACTGGCCGGCAGCGTCAGCAGCCAGGCAGTGACGATCTTCACGGCGGCGTACCAGCGGACCCGGCCGCCGCCCAGGTTGACGCCCGAGCCGATGAGCCCGCCGGCGATGGCCTGGGTCATGCTCACCGGCATGCCCAGCGCCGAGCAGCCGAGCACGGCGGTGCCCGCCGACAGCTCCGCCGACACGCCGTGCAGGGGCCGGAAGGCGATGATCTCCCGGCTCAGCGTACGTCCCGCTTTCGGCAGGCCGTACAGGGCGCCGACACCGAACAGGGCGGCCACCATCGACGTGTACGCCAGCGGCGCTCCCGAGAAGCCCAGTGCGATCATGAAAACGGCGAGCATCTTCTGCCCGTCGTTGGCCGCGTAGGCGAGGGTCTGGAGCAGGAAGCCGGCCCAGTGCCAGTGCCACAGCCCGTGTGTGGTGGTGAATTTGATCAGCAGCCCGCTCACTACCCAGGCGAGTAACGCGCCGACGACGGGCGCCGCGACGCCGAAGAGCAGCACGAGGGCCACGGACGAGCCGGAGACCGGCAGCCCCCAGCCGAGGCCCGCCCCGGTGAGGCCGCCGACGATGGCGAGGGTGAGGCTGGTCGGCCTGCCCTTCGCGCTGAGCACCAGGACCACGACCAGCGAGCAGATGACGGCGATGGTGGTGGCCGATCTGCCGCCGTCGCCGTCGAAGGTGGCCAGCCGCGTGACGAAGGTGAGCGCGACCTGGTGGGTGGCCAGCGGGACCAGGGCCACGAACACCACCATGGTCGCGATGCCGGTGGCCGGGCGCACGGTGGGCAGCTTGAGCCCCGTCGCGAGGAGCGCCCCTCCGTCGTTCATCCCGGACACGATCGCGAACAGGCAGGCGACCCCGACCAGTAGTACGGCGTCCAAGGGCATGCGCTCCTTCCCCGAAAGCTGTCGCGTAATGCCTGGTACATACCCAAGGCCGGGTCTATGAGGCGGTCCGTGCCCGGTATTGTCGACGGTTGAGCCATCCTGCGCCCCGCCGCGAGAGTGAAGCATGAGCACCGAATACGTTCTCACCCTGTCCTGCCCCGACCGGCCCGGAGTGGTGGCCGCCGTCGCCGGCCTGCTGACCGCGCGCGGTTGCAACATCACCGAGAGTCAGCAGTTCGGCGACCGGGACGCGCAGCGGTTCTTCATGCGGGTGCAGTTCGCCGCGACGCAGCCGGAGGACGAGATCCGCGCGGCCTTCGCCGCCCTGGCGCCGGAGTTCGGCATGGTGTTCCAGGTCCGGGACCTGGCGCGCCGGCCGCGCGTGCTCATCATGGTCAGCAAATTCGGCCACTGCCTCAATGACCTGCTCTACCGCGTCCGGTCCGGAGCGCTCGACATCGAGGTCGTCGCGGTCGTCTCCAACCATCCCGACCTGCGCCCCCTGACCCAGTCCAACGGCATCGACTACCATCACCTGCCGGTCACGGCCGCCACCAAGGCCAGGCAGGAGGCCGAGGTGCTGGCGCTGGTGGAGCACTACCAGGTGGACCTGGTGGTGCTGGCCCGCTACATGCAGGTGCTGTCGGAGGAGCTGTGCCAGAAGCTGGCCGGCCGGGCGATCAACATTCACCACTCGTTCCTGCCGTCGTTCAAGGGCGCCAAGCCCTACCACCAGGCGCACGACCGCGGCGTCAAGCTGATCGGCGCGACGGCCCACTACGTCACCTCCGACCTGGACGAGGGCCCGATCATCGAGCAGGAGGTGGCCCGCGTCAACCACAGCCACTCGCCTGCGGACCTGGTCGCCATCGGCCGCGACGTCGAGTGCGTGGCGCTGGCCAGAGCGGTCAGATGGCACGCTGAGCAGCGCGTCCTGCTCGACGGTCACAAGACCGTCGTCTTCCCTCGCTGAACCTGGCGTTAGCCGGACGCCAGCCGGGGCACGCGCTGGGCATGCCAGAAGATGCGAACTCCACACCACCACCGCAGAGTCAGCCGTACCCAGGGGACACCGGCCGGATGGCGCCCGAGCCGCGGGACGAGATGCGCGGCTACGAGGGCAGAGGGTTGCTGGCCGGCAAGCGCGCGCTCGTCACCGGGGGCGACTCGGGCATCGGCCGGGCCGTCTCGGTCGCCTTCGCCAAGGAGGGGGCCGACGTCGCGATCGCGTATCTCGAGGAGCACGAGGACGCCAACCACACCAGGAAGCTGGTCGAGGCCGAGGGGCGGCGCTGCGTGCTGCTCCCCGGCGACCTGAGCGACCGCGACCACTGCGCGCAGGTCGTGGAGCGGACGGTGGCCGAGCTCGGCGGCCTGGAGATCGTCGTGAACAACGTCGCTTACCAGGCGCCGGTGGACTCGCTGGAGGAGCTGACCGACGAGCAGTGGGAGCACACGTTCGCGGTCAACATCCACAGCTACTACCGGGTGACCAAGGCGGCCCTGCCGCACCTGCGCGAAGGCGCCGCGATCATCAACACCTCGTCGATCAACGGGCTGCGCGGGAACAAGACCCTGATCGACTATGCGGCGACCAAGGGGGCGATCAACGCCTTCACCTACTCGATGGCGCAGAACCTCGTCGATCGGGGCATCCGGATCAACGCGGTCGCGCCCGGTCCGGTCTGGACGCCGCTGATCCCGGCCACCTTCCCGCCGGAGAAGGTGGAGAAGTTCGGTGAGCAGGTGCCGATGAAGCGGGCCGCCGACCCCGACGAGATCGCGCCGTCGTACGTCTTCTTCGCCGCCGACCGGTTGTCGTCGTACTACACCGGCGAGGTTCTCGCGCCGATCGGCGGGGAGACGCTGCCTGGCTGAGCACGGCGGATGAGAGCATTCTCATCCGAGCCTCAGCGCCCTCTCCTCCGCAACCGGCATGCTCGACGTCATGAGACGTCGAGTACCCCTGGCCGCGCTTCTGATCGGAGTGGCCGTCGCCGGGTTCCTGGCGATCGGGCTCATCCAGGCCGCGGGCAGCGGCCCGGATCTGGGCGGGCCCGTCGTCGTGTCGCAGACCTCGAAGGGCAGCGCGCAGCCGCAGGAGGGCCGTACCCGCGAACCGGCCGCCACCGCGCCGAGCTCCCCAGAGCGGACCGCCGAGCCGAGCTCCCCCAAGAGGACCGCCGCCGAGCCGACCGCCGATGAGCGGCCCGCCACCGAGCGGCCCGCCGTCACGCCGAGCAAGCGCACGGCCAAGGTGGAGCCGGTCCGTCCGGCGTCGCCGAGGCCCGGCGGCGACGACGGTGACGGTGATCGTGACGACGGCGGTCATGGCGATGACGGTGACGATGGCGATGACGACTGATCCGGCGCGCCGATGCGGATGACCGCTCGGGCCCGGATCGTGGGCTGGATGCTCGCGGTCGCCGGGCTGGCCCTGGCCGTCTCGGTCTTCGCCACCTGGACCATCCTGCTCACCCGGCTCGGCGACCGGATGCACGACGAGTTCGTCAACGAGGTGGAGAAACTGCGCCGCTACGCCGCGACCGCGTTCGACCCCTCGACGGGCCGGCGGGTCGACGACGTGGAGGAGTTGCTCACCGGCTACCTCGCCTACAACCCGCCCGACCGGTGGGAGACCTTCTTCAGCATCGTCGACGGCAAGGCGGACCGCCGCACGGCCGTCCCCGCGCCAGCCCGGCTCGACACCGACGACGCGCTGGTCGCCGGCATGTCCAAGGCGTCCAGACCACGCGTGGACATGTACGAGAGCACCGCCGGGACGGTCTGGTACACGGCCGTCCCGGTCAGTGTGGCGGGCGACTCCCGGTCCGGCCACTTCGTGGTGGCGATCTTCTACGACCGGCACCGGGACGACATCGTGGACGTGGTCCGGGTGGTCGGCCTGACCGCGCTGGCGGCGCTGGCCCTGGCGGGAGGGGCCGGCTGGTTCGTCGCCGGGCGGGTGCTCGCCCCGATCAGGCTGGTGCGCCAGACCGCCGCCCAGATCAGCGACTCCGCCGACCTGACCAGACGGCTCGACGTGCCGGGCGAGGACGACGTGGCCGCGCTCGCCGCGACCTTCGACCACATGCTCGACCGGCTGGAGCAGGCCTTCGCCGTGCAGCGGCACTTCGTCGACGACGCCGGCCACGAGCTGCGCACCCCCATCACCGTCATCCGCGGCCACCTGGAGCTGATGGGCGACGACCCCGCCGACCGGGCCGAGACCCTCGCCCTGGTCACCGACGAGCTCGACCGGATGAACCGGATGGTCGACGACCTGCTCACCCTGGCCAAGGCGGAGCAGCCCGGCTTCCTCGACATCGAGGAGGTCGAGCTGGCCGACCTCACCGTCAGCGTGGTGGCCAAGGCGCGCGCGCTCGGCGAGCGGCGCTGGCGGGTGGACGAGGTGGCCGAGGCCCGCCTGCCCGCCGACCGGCAGCGGCTCACCCAGGCGCTGATGCAGCTCGCGGCCAACGCCGTGCGGCACACCGAGGAGGGCGACCTGATCGCCGTCGGCTCCGCCGTACGGGATCGGTCGGTCGAGCTGTGGGTGCGGGACAGCGGCCCCGGGGTGGCGCCCGCGGACCGTGAGCGGATCTTCCGGCGCTTCATGCGCGGCGCCGGCCGCACCGGCGCGCACGACGGCGCTGGGCTGGGGCTGGCCATCGTCACGACCATCGCCGAAGCGCACGGCGGGACCGTCACCGTGGTGGACGCCCCCGGGGGCGGCGCCTGTTTCGTCATGACCGTTCCACTCAGGGAGGTGCGGTGAACCGCATTCTGATCGCCGAGGACGAGGGGAGGATCGCGTCCTTCCTGGAGAAGGGGCTGCGCGGCAACGGGTTCGTCACCGCCGTTGTCGAGGACGGCGTCGCGGCCTACGACGTGGCCGCCAGTGGCGCGTTCGACCTGCTCATCCTGGACATCGGGCTGCCGCTGAGCGACGGGTTCACCGTGCTGCGGCGGCTGCGCGAGGCCAAGGTGGGCATCCCCGTCATCATCCTGACCGCCCGCGACAGCGTCACCGACACCGTCGCCGGGCTCGAAGGCGGCGCCGACGACTACATCGCCAAGCCGTTCGCCTTCGAGGAGCTCCTGGCCAGGGTACGGCTGCGGCTGCGGGCCGACCGGCAGCCCGAGGTGACCGTGCTGCGGGTCGCGGACCTGGCCCTCGACCTGCGCACCCGGCGGGCGTACATCGGGGAGCGGTCGGTGGACCTGTCCACCCGCGAGTTCGCGCTGGCGGAGGTCTTCTGCCGGCACCCCGACCAGGTGCTGACCCGCGAGCAGTTGCTCAGCCACGTGTGGGGGTTCGACTTCGACCCCGGCTCCAACGTGGTGGACGTGTACGTGCGCTACCTGCGGCGCAAGATCGGCGCCGACCGGATCGAGACCGTGCGGGGGACGGGATACCGCCTGCGCGCCGGGTGACAGCTCGATGAGAACGCCCTCATCATCGGCTCACCGGCGCTTCACCGCTGGTCGGCAGGCTGTTCGACAACGGTACCGATCCATGGAGGCGCACCTTGCGAGCGACCACGATTCTCGGGTTCGCGATGGACCTGGCGGCGATCATCACGCTCGCCTACGGCCTGTACTACCGCCGTCACCATCGCCGGGACCTGTTGTTCGCCTACTTGGCGCTGAACGCGGGCATCTTCGCGGTGGTGTCCCTGCTGCTCGTCCAGCGGGTGGACCTGGCGGTCGGGTTCGGCCTGTTCGGCGTGCTGGCGATCATCCGGCTCAGGTCCGACGAGATCACCCAGCAGGAGATCGCCTACTACTTCGTCGCGATCGCGCTCGGCCTGGTGAACGCCATCGCGGCGGCCTGGCCGCTGACCGCGCTCTTCCTCGACGTGGCGCTGCTGGCGGTGATGTACGCGGCCGACCATCCACGCCTGCTCGGCCGTACCCGCCACCAGGTGGTGACCCTCGACGTGGTCCACGCCGACCAGGCCCTGCTCCGCGCCGACCTGGAGAGCCGGCTGGGCGGGCGGGTGCTGCAGTGCTCCGTCACCCAGGCCGACTACGTCAGGGACATCTCCGTGGTCGACGTCCGCTTCGAGCTCCCGCAGCACGCGCCCGTGCGGGCTTGGCGATGAGCGCGCAGTGGCCCGACACCGGCGTCCTGCTCGCGGGGGTGGCCTCGGCGCTGCCGCCGATCACCCTGGAGGAGGTGACGGCCGCCTCGAAGCTGATGACCCGGGTGGACCGCAAATATCTGGTGAGCGCCTCGACGATGACCAGCCTCGCGGCCGAGCTCGGTGACAGGTTCGCGGTGCTGCGGATCGGCGGACGGCGGCAGTTCCGCTACACCTCCACCTACTTCGACACCCCCGACCTGCTCACCTTCCGCCAGCACCGCCAGGACAGGCGGCGCAGATTCAAGATCCGTACGCGCACGTACCTCGACGGCGGTGGCCGCTGGCTGGAGGTCAAGCTCAGCGGGGCGGGCGGCAGCACCGACAAGCACCGCATTCCGTACGACGCGTCCCCGTCCGACGCGCTCACCCGAGAGGCGCTGGACTACGTCGCCGACACCCTGGCGGGCACCCTGCGGCTGGCCCGTCCCCCGGCGCTCGGCCCGGTGCTGTCCACCGACTACAGTCGCGTCACCCTGGTGGACAGGACCGGCCTGGCCCGGCTCACCTGCGACACCGGCCTGGTCTGCGGCGACGGCCGGCGCACGCTGCCGGCCCGCCGCGACCGCGTCCTGCTGGAGTCCAAGTCCGCCGACGGGAACGCCGCGGCGGACCGGATCCTGCGTGAGCTGGGAGTGCGGCCCGTCAGCGTCAGCAAGTACTGCCTCGGGGTGGCGGCGCTGCACGGCGTGGCCGCCAACCGCTGGCAACCGGTGCTGCGCCGCTATTTCCCGGCACGGCACCGAAGTGAGGCTCAGGGCCGGTAGGTGCCGAAATACCAGGTGTTGCCCTCGGGGTCCGCGCAGGCGTACTCACGCGAGCCGTAGGACTGGTCGACCAGGGCCATGGTGATCCGGGCGCCGGCAGCCTCGGCGCGGTCATGGTGAGCGTCCGCGTCGTCGACGGCGACGTAGACGCCCGGCCCTCCGGGAGCGCCGGGCCCGATCATGATGATGTCGTCGTCGATGAGCAACTCGGCATGCTTGATCGCGCCCTCCTCGTTCTTGGACACCTCGTGCACCTGGAACCCGAAGGCGCTGGTCAGGAAGTCGAGGGCGGCCCGGCAGTCCTGATAGCGAGCCTGTGCGTAAACGGTTCGTCTCATGCCGTCAGTGTGCGCCGGGCGCCGGGCGGGGTCTTGGATATATCTGACCGGGTGTCGTGCCGCCCAGCGTCCTGAACTCGCGGTTCATGTGCGCCTGGTCGTAGAAACCGCATTCGGCGGCCACCTGCGCGATCGTCGCGCCGGCGCGCAGCCGGTGCGCCGCCCGGCCGAACCGGATCACCCTGGCGGCCGCCTTGGGCGTGAGCCCCACCTGGTCGTGGAAGCGGGCCACCAGGTGGCGGTGGCTCCAGCCGAGGGAGTCCGCCAGACAGGACACGCTCAGGTCGCCGCCGACGCGCAGCAGCCGCGCCCACGCCCACCGCACCCGCGGATCCGGCTCGGGACCGGCCAGGATGCGCTCGGTCAGCAGCCGGTCGGCCAGGGCCAGCCGGTCGGGCCACGAAGGGGTCTCGGCCAGCCTGGCCACCGCCGCGCGCGCCCACGGCCCCAGCAGGTCCTCGACCGGCAGCGTCACGTTGGCCAGGTGCCGCATCGGCACGCCGTACAGCCGCCTGGCCCCGAACGGAGTCAGGAAGACCTCCACACCCTCGGTCGGCTCGGCCGTGCGAGTCACGGTGAAGCGGTCGGCGAGGCCGCCCGTGAACGAGGTCAGCCGCTCGCCCGCCACCTCCATGGCCGCGCCGAAGCCCAGGATGAGCACCGCGGCGGGCATCGCCGCCTGCGCGCGGGTCACCGGCGCGGCGTAACGCTCGCGGTAGGCCGTCAACCGCGTCACGTAGGGCCGCAGGGCAGGGCTGGGGTCAGCCTCGGCCAAGGTCAACCCCAGCTCGCTCATGCTTGGACCATACGCCCGCTAGAGACCCAGATGCTTGGCCAGGAAGGTCAGCGTGTCCGCCGACAGGTCGACCGTGCGGCTGATCGAGCGGGCGCCGTGGCCGACCTCCGTCTCGTTGCGCAGCAGGATCGGCCGGTCGCCCGAGGAGGCGTGCTGCAGCGCCGCGCACATCTTCCACGCGTGCAGCGGATGGACCCGCGTGTCGGACCCGAAGACGGTGAACAACGTCGCGGGATAGTCGACCGACTCCTTGACCTGGTGGTAGGGCGAGTAGGCGTGCAGCCAGCCGAACTGCTCGGGGTCCTCGGCGGTGCCGTACTCGACGTTCCAGGTGGCGCCGAGCCCGAACTTCTCGTAGCGCACCATGTCGAGCAGCGGCGCCGAGCAGACCACCGCGGAGTAGAGCTCCGGGCGCTGGGTCAGCGCCGCCCCCACCAGCAGCCCGCCGTTGGAGCCGCCGGAGATGCCGAGCTGCGCGGTCGTGGTCACCCCCGTCTCGACGAGGTGGACGGCCGCGGCGTGGAAGTCGTCGAAGACGTTCTGCTTGTGGGCGAGCATGCCGGCGCGGTGCCAGTCCTCGCCCTCCTCGCCGCCGCCGCGCAGGTTGGCGATCGCGTAGACGCCGCCCGCCTCCACCCAGGCCAGGATCGACGCGGAGTAGCCGGGCGTCATCGACAGGCCGAAGCCGCCGTAGCCGTACAGGATCGTCGGACGCGGGCCTTCGCCGTCGACCGGCGAGATGATCAGCATGCGGACGTCGGTGCCGTCCTTCGACCGGTAGACGACCTGCTCGGTGCGCACCGGCGGCACCTCCACCGCGCCGGGCGAGGCAGCCCAGAGCGTGGTCTCGCCGGTCCGGGCGTCGTAGTGCTGGATGGACGGCGGGTTGGTGTTGTCGGTGTAGCCGAACCAGGCCTCGTGGCCGCCCTCGGGCCGCTCGGAGATGCCGCCGATGGTGCCCAGGCCGGGCGTCGGCACCTCGCCCAGGCGCTCGCCCGTCGCCAGGTCGTGCACGGTGATCTCGCTGATCGCGTGGCGGGTCCAGCCCACCAGCATGACCGGGCGCTCCAGGCCGTCGAGGATGGCGAAGTCGGACAGCACCGCCTCCTCGTCCTGCGGGATCAGGTCACGCCAGGAGTCGTGGCCGGGCTCGGCCGGGTCGGTGACGCAGACCCGGGCGCGCGGCGCGTCCCGGTCGGTGTGCACGTAGAGCCTGCCGTCGCGGCCGAACACCAGGCCGGTCTGGGCGTCCACGCCCTCCTGCACGACGCTCAGCTCCGGCCGCTCGGGCGTGGAGACCTCCAGGTCGGCGACCCACAGGTCGTTGCGCGGAGCGGTGCCCTCGCTGGCGGAGATCTGCAGCCAGCGGCCGTCACGCGAGACCGAGACGCCGTAGTAGTTTGTCATCTTCATGCCGTCGCCGAAGATCAGCACGTCGTCCTCGGTGGAGGTGCCGACGCGGTGCAGATAGACGCGGCGGTGGAACTGCCGCTCGTTCTCCGGCACCTCGGTGCTCGGCAGCCGCCGCACATAGTAGAAGGCCTCGCCGCCCGGCAGCCAGGCGATGGGGGAGTAGCGGCAGCGGTCGATCGGGCCCTCGACGCGGGCGCCCGTCGCCACGTCGATGACGTAGAGGACCGACTCCTCGTCGCCGCCCACCGAGATCTGGTACGCCAGCAGGCGCCCCTCCTTGTCGGGCTGGACCGCGTCGAGCGTGGTCAGCCCGGTGGGGTCGAGCGCCATCGGGTCGACCAGCACCCGCTCGGTGCCGTCCGCGTCCACCGCGTAGTAGACGGCGTGCTCCTGCTCCGGCGTGCGCCGGCTGAAGAAGTGCCTGCCGCCGCGCCAGGCCGGAGTGCCCACCGAGCCGGACATCAGCAGCTCCGCGATCCGCGACTTGAAGCGCTGCGGCTCGCTCTCCCGCTTGAACAACTCCGCCTGCCCGAGCAGCCACTTCTCCGTCTCCGCGCCGGCCGGATCCTCCAGCCAGCGGTAGGGGTCGGGAACGGGCGTGCCGTGCAGGATCTCGACGGTCTCCTCGCGCGGTGCGGCAGGGTAGGGCTCTCGCGTCATGCTTCGAACCCTACGGCAAGCGCGATGCCGGGAGGATGGCGTAAAGCCCTGGTGATGCGGGAATAAAACGTACCGTGCGTCCCTCTGGTCATTCCGGCTGGAGGTTAAGGGGTGGCGGGGACCACGCGGGAAACGCCAGACTTGCAGACAGGACGGTGCCGTGGTGACCATCCGCTGGGCCGTCCGGCGGAGGTCCACGTGACGCAAGCGTCGATGCCCCAGGAGGGGCGAATAGCCGGGACATGCCGCGGCATGTCCCCCTTCATACGTGCGCAGCAGGGAGAGGCCCGATGATGCGCCAAGTCCTGCTGCTGAATGCCACCTACGAGCCACTCACCACGCTCTCGCTGCACCGCGCCATCGTGCTGGTGCTGCGGGAGAAGGCTGACGTCGTGCACCGCGACGGCCGGGGCGCCGTGCTGCGCTCCGCCTCCTGCACGCTCGACGTCCCGTCGGTGATCCGGCTCCGCCGATACGTCCGCATCCCCTACCGATCGCGCATTCCCCTGACCAGGGCCGCTCTCATGCGGCGCGACGACTACCGCTGCGCCTACTGCGGCCAGCGGGCCGAGACCATCGACCATGTCATCCCTCGCTCCAGGGGTGGCACCCACACGTGGGAGAACTGCGTCGCCTCGTGCACGCCGTGCAACCACCGCAAGGCTGACAAATACCTTGAGGAGCTGGGGTGGTCGCTCCGCGTCGCCCCGGCGGTGCCACGGGGCGCTCACTGGCGGCTCATCGGCGCGTCTCTCGTCGGTGACCCGCAATGGGCGCCCTACCTCGAACCGGCGGCCTGAAAGTGATCCGCGAACCGGCGGCCCGAAAGTGATCCGCGGCCCGGTCCCCTGCCCGGGGGCCGGGCCTTTCTCGCTCTCCCTCCGGCTCGGTCCCCTGTCCGGGGCCGGGCTCTTCTCACTTTCCCTCCGGCGCGGTCGCCTGGCAGGATCTGCCGCATGTGGACCTTCACCACGGACGCCGAGGAGTTCGCCAGGGCCGCCGAGCCCTTCCTGCTGACCGATCCGGTGAGCAACACGGTGCCGCTCACCGTCCTGGCCGGGCTGCGCGCCGGCCTCCCCGCCCAGGACGCCTACTTCGGCTGGTGGACCGACGGCGGGCAGGTGCGCGGCGCCGCGTTCCGCACCCCTCCCCGTCCCGTGGGGCTCGCCCGCATGCCGCTCCGCGCCGTCGCCGAGCTCGTACGGGCGCTGAAGGGCGACATTCCCGAGGTCGTGGGCCCGCGCGAGCTGACCGACGAGGTGGCGCGAGCGCTCGGCCGCTCCGGTCACGTGCTCCCCGAGCGCCTCTACCGGCTCGGCACGCTCACCGTCCCCGACGTGCCCGGCCGCGGCCGGCCCGCCGTCGAGGCCGACCTGCCCCTGCTGGTGAGCTGGATGTACGCCTTCTTCGCCGAGGTCAAGCTGGGCGTGGGCGAGGACGTGCCCGAGCGGACCAGGCAGCGGCTGTCCATGGGCGAGCTGTTCGTGTGGGAGTCCGGCGGTGTGCCCGTGTCGTTCGCCGCCCTGTCGCCGGCTGCGGGCGGAGTCTGCCGGATCGGCCCGGTCTACACGCCGCCGGAGCAGCGCAGGAGAGGCCATGGCGCCGCTGTGACCGCCCACACCAGCCATGTGGGGCTGGCCGAGCGCTGCGACGAGGTCGTGCTCTTCACCGATCTGGGCAACCCGACGAGCAACGCCGTCTACCGGTCGATCGGCTACGAGCCGGTGTCCGACTACGCCCAGGTGACCTTCTACCGGTGACGGCCGTACTCTTGGCGTATGCCGCGATACGACTACCGCTGCCGCGCCTGCGGCTCCACGTTCGAGCTGTCCCGTCCCATGTCGGCGTCGAGCGACCCGGCCCCCTGCCCTGAGGGCCACGACGACACGGTCAAGCTGCTGTCCACCGTCGCCATGACCGGCTCCGCCGCCGCCCCCCGCACGAGCGGCGGCGGTGGGGGCGGCTGCTGTGGCGGCGGCTGCTGCAGCTGAGCACCCTGCGGAGCGGCCCGTACGGCCGGCGGGGCGATTCGCTCCGCGTTGGTCCGCGTGTATGCCCGGTGGGGTGGCTCGCTCCGCCGTTAGTCTGCGTGTCCGGCCGGCGGGGCGATTCGCTCCGCCGTTGGTCCACGCGTAAGCCCGATGAGGGGGCTCGATTCGCCGTCAGGTGTTCTGGCGGGTGAAAGCCTGTACGGCCAGCCGGGCCACTCCCTCCACCGTGGCGATGCCGGTGCTCATGTCCGGGCTGCGCTCTGACAGCACCGCCATCAGCAGCTCGTGCCCGCCGACGGTGAGCCGGCCCAGGCTGTTGACGGTCCACCGGCCGTCGTGCGCCTCAGCGGGCAGCCAGCCGTTCTTCACCGCCACCCGCTCGCCCACCGCGCCCACGCCCCACGCCTGTGCGGGGGCGACCGTGGTCATCAGGCCGAGCGCGTAGCGGCGGTTGGCCGCCGACACCGGCCCGTCCGGGGCGGTGAGCCGCTCCAGCACCATGACCTGGTCCGACGGGTGGCTGGGCGTCGCCCCCCAATACAGGCCAGGTCCAGGCAGGGTGTGCCGCACGCCGAGCCGCCCCAGCACCTCGGAGAGCCCGCGCCGGCCGCCGATCGTCAGGTAGAGCTCGTGCGCGCAGTCGTTGTCGCTGTAACGGATCATCCGTGCGGCCAGCGTGCGCTCGTAGCCGTCAAGCCGGCGTCCCTCCTGCTGGGTGCGCAGCAGCAGCGCCAGCAGGATGTCCACCTTCGCCACGCTGGCCAGCATGAACGGCTCCCGCTCGGTGGGGAAGGCGTACCCGGTGGCGGTGGTCCTGTCGTAGACGGCCACCGCCGCGCGACCCGGCCGGGTGGCCAGATAGCGCTCCAGCGCCCGATCGAGCCGTCGCCGCGCTACGACCGGCACCGCCGGCCTCGCGGCCGCCTGAGATCCCGGAGGCGCCTGAACCTCCCGCCCCACGGTGGCCCCTGACCAGAACCCGGGACGTGCCTGCCACCTATCGGCGGCCCCCGGCCGAGATCCGGGCACCTCCCGCGCGACCGGCGGCCCATCCGGCGGAACCGCCGCAGCCGCACAGCCCGACGCGGCGGCCAGCAGGACGCCCATGAGCCAGACGCCGCCAAAACGCCTGCCCATGAGCGAGATACCACCAAGACGCATGCCCGCGAGCCGGACACCACCAAGACGCACGCCCATGAGCCGGACACCACCAAGACGCGTGCCCGCGAGCGGGACACCAGCAAGACGCATGCCCGCGAGCCTCGCAGTCATCGGCCCAAAGACCCGGGGCACGACGAGTCAAGCACCGGCCAATTCTCCGCACCGGTTCCACCGCGCCGGGCGAGTCCACTCGCACGCTCCTGCCGGTCCGCGTCCCCACTCGGGTGGGGACGCGGACCGAAAGGTCAGGCGACAGCCCTGGTGCGCTTGCGGCGCTGGAAGGGGAGGAAGCGGTCGGCCAGGTGCGGCCGGGACGGGGTCAGAGTGGGCTCGACCGCCAGGATCCGGTCGAACCGGAAGGCCCTGATCGCGCGGCGCGTCCGGCACACGCCGACCAGATACCAGTATTCGCGGTGGACCAGGCAGGTGACCGGCTCCACCTGCCGGCTGCTGACGTTTCCGGCGGCGTCACGGTAGTGGAGGCGGATCATCATGCGGCTGGTGATGGCGTCGGCGATGAGCCGCGCCCGGGAGGCCACGTCGACCGGCAGCGGCTCGGTGAGCGTGGTCAGCGTGGCGGCGATGACGTCGTCGTCGAGGTCCAGATGGTCGAAGACGTGCTGCAGGCCGCGCCTTGCGGTGACGGCCTGGGGGCCCGACCCCAGATGAGCGAGGGACAGGGCGAGGGCGGCGATCTCGGCGGTCGTCAGCGGGCGGGTCTGGGGCTTCACGACTGTAGCCATACCCCAAGAATACGTAAGACCACCGACATTTTTCGAATACCTGTACGGCAGGCGACACGGTCATCGCCTGCCGGACAGGGTCGTACCGCCGGTCAGTGAGACAGCTGCGACAGGTCGCGCGACGCGCCCGTGGAGGCCGACGTCGTCATGGCCGCGTAAGCCTGCAGCGCGGCGCTCACCGGCCGGTCACGGTCGCGCGGCCGGTAGCGGCCCAGGTCGGCCAGCAGGCGCTCGCGTCGCGCGGCCAGTTCGGCCTCAGGGACGCGCAGCTCCAGCTTGCGGCCGGGGATGTCGATCTCGATGAGGTCGCCGTCCTCGACCAGCGCGATCGTCCCGCCCTCGGCGGCCTCGGGGGAGGCGTGCCCGATCGACAGGCCGGACGTGCCGCCCGAGAAGCGGCCGTCGGTGACCAGCGCGCACGCCTTGCCGAGACCCCTGCCCTTGAGGAAGGAGGTCGGGTAGAGCATCTCCTGCATGCCGGGTCCGCCCTTGGGGCCCTCGTAGCGGATGACCACCACGTCGCCCTCCTTGACCTTGTCCCCGAGGATGCCCTCGACCGCCTGCTCCTGCGACTCGAACACCACCGCGGGCCCGGTGAACTTCCAGATCGACTCGTCGACCCCGGCGGTCTTCACCACCGCGCCGTCACGTGCAATGTTGCCGTAGAGGACGGCCAGGCCGCCGTCGACGGTGTAGGCGTGCTCCAGGTCGCGCACGCATCCGTCGGCCCGGTCGAGGTCGAGGGAGTCCCAGCGGTTGTCCTGGGAGTAGGGCTTGACCGTGCGGACGTTGCCCGGCGCCGCGTGCCACAGCTCGATCGCCTCCGGCAGCACCGTGGGCGACTGCGGGTCCCAGGCGGCGAGCATGTCGCCGAGGGTGCCGCCGTTGACGGTCGGCACGTCGCTGCGCAGCAGCCCGGCGCGGTCGAGCTCGCCCAGGATGGCGGGGATGCCGCCGGCCCGGTGGACGTCCTCGACGTGGTACTTGCTGGTGGCCGGGGCCACCTTGCACAGGCACGGCACCCGCAGCGAGATCTCGTTGATCTCCTTCAGCCCGAAGTCGACCTCCGCCTCGCGGGCCGCGGCCAGGATGTGCAGGATCGTGTTGGTGGAGCCGCCCATCGCCACGTCGAGCGTCATGGCGTTCTCGAACGCCTCGCTGGTGGCGATCGAGCGCGGCAGCACCGACTCGTCGTCCTCTTCGTAGTAGCGGCGAGTGATCTCCACGAGCTGACGGCCGGCGTCCTCGAAGAGCTTCTTACGCGACTTGTGCGTGGCCAGGATCGTGCCGTTGCCCGGCAGCGCCAGGCCGATCGCCTCGGCCAGGCAGTTCATGGAGTTGGCGGTGAACATGCCCGAGCACGAGCCGCAGGTGGGGCAGGCGTTCTCCTCCATCTCCAGCAGGTCGGCGTCGGACACGGACTCGTCGGCCGCGGCGATCATCGGGTCGATCAGGTCGAGCTTGCGGCCCGGGGTCTTGCCGGCCTCCATCGGGCCGCCGGAGACGAAGATCGTCGGGATGTTGAGCCGGAAGGCGGCCAGCAGCATGCCCGGCGTGATCTTGTCGCAGTTGGAGACGCAGATCATCGCGTCGGCGCAGTGCGCGTTGACCATGTACTCGACCGCGTCGGCGATCAGCTCGCGCGACGGCAGGGAGTAGAGCATGCCGCCGTGGCCCATGGCGATGCCGTCGTCCACGGCGATCGTGTTGAACTCGCGGGGGATCGCCCCCGCCTCGCGGATCGCCCCCGCCACCACGTCGCCCACCTCGCGCAGATGCACGTGACCGGGGACGAACTGGGTGAAGCTGTTGGCCACCGCGATAATGGGCTTGCCGAAGTCGCCGCCCGCTACGCCGGTCGCCCGGAGCAGGGCCCGGGCACCGACCATGTTCCTGCCGTGGGTGACCGTACGTGACCTGAGGGCGGGCATGATTTCTCCCATCGCTAGCGTCTACACATGGTACGGCCCCTCGCCCGGTAGCTGAGACGCGTGTCCACAGCCCGGACAACAAGGCCGGGGTCCGTGCCGGAACGGCACGGACCCGACGCGAGCGGCCCTCGCCTCAGCCTTCGCCGTAGCGGGCGGGCAGGACCTGGGCGGCGATCTCGTAGATGCGGTCGATCTCGGCGTCGGTCAGCGCGCGCTCCCGCTTGGTGATCCACCTGCGGGCCCGGGCGCCCTCGTAGACGTCCACGCCGCGGATCGTCATGATCTTCCAGGGCACCGGCGGGCCGTAGATGGCCAGCGAGGGCACGACCGAGATCTCCCGCCCGAAGGACTTGGTGATCAGCTCGCTGGCCTGCGACGCCTCCCACTTGGCCTCGGTGATGCGGGGCTTCATGTCGAACGGCCCGTGGAAGAGTTTCTTGCCCATCTGCACCCGGACCGGCAGCCGCTTGTCCCACTTCTCGGAGTCGACGGCGTAGACGCCCGTCGGCCCCACGACGAGGTGGTCGATCTGGGCCTCGCTGCCGGGAATCGCCCTGGCGTGCAGCGTGCGGTAGCCGTTGCGCTCCAGCCTGCGCAGCTGCGCCTCGGTCCGGCGCTCGGCGACGGAGGCACGCCGCCAGGCCGGCACCGTGGAGTTGGAGCGGGCTCGGTAGACCGTGTCCAGGATCGCGGCCACGATCGCCGCGGTCACACCCAGTCGCCAGTCCGAGACCAGGAACCCCACGACCACGCCGACGGCCAGCGCCACCAGCGCCCGGCTGCCCAGGCGACGGAAGCGCGGCTGTTGCATCAGGTCACGCAGGGAAGCGCGCTCCATCGGCGCGTACGTCGTGATGGGCGCCGATGGCTTGGCGGCGGAGGCGGCGGCCTGCTCGCCTTCGGGTCGGTCGCTCACCCAGATGGGCGAGGTGTTGTGACCGTCTTCGCGCTGAGGGTCGGAGTCCACGCAACTCACCGTAGTCCGCTGGTTCGATCGATTCCTAGTGCTGCCTTGTCCATAGTTTTATGGCCCAGCTCACTGTGTTCCACGCCCGATTTCCGGGTACTTATTACTTTCTTCTCTAGAGATGTCTAGGTGCGGAAGCGTGCCAGAACTCCACGACCTTTCGGCTCTCGAACAAGCGCGCGCCATCCGCGCCCGGGAGATCTCGCCGGTCGAGCTCACTCAGCACTATCTGGACCGGATCGAGCGCATCGACCCGGATGTGGGCGCCTTCGTGACCGTGACCGCGGCGAGCGCGCTCCAGCAGGCCCGCCGTCTGGAACGGGAGTTGCCGGACGGACCGCTCGCCGGAGTGCCGATCCCCGTCAAGGATCTTAACCTGGTCAGGGACGTGCCGATCATGTTCGGGTGGGCGACGTACCGCGACTTCGCCGCCGGCCTCGCGCCCGCCGCGCAGGGCAGCGACGGCGCGGCCTCCATGCTCGACGTGATGACGCACCACCGACCGGGCGGCTGTCGGCGCAGGTGGAGGCCGCCAGGGGCGGTTTCTGGGGCGAACGCAGGCCGTCGCTCTGGTGACCTGCCCCGGCTTTGCCCACCTTGGGGGGATGATCTCCCGGCGGGTGCTGGCCCGGCGGACCGGCCCGGGAATACGGTCGGGGTGTGGACAGCGCGCTGGAGATCCTGCTCTTTCTCGTCGGGGTGTCGCTGGGGCTGTTCGTGCTGATCAGCCTGCTGGTCCTGGTGCCGGGCCGCCGTTCGGCGCGCAGGGCGGCGGCCGGCCCGGTGTGGTTCGGCGGTCCCGCCGGCAGCGAACACGGCGCGAGCACCTCCGGCCCGGTGCTGACCGATCCGCCGCCACGCTGGGCCGCCGTGGCGGGGGCGGACTGGGTGACCGCCGCGGAGACGGCCGAGCCCGGCAGGCGGATCGGCGGCGCGTCGGTCGGATGGCGAGCGGAGACGCGCGCACTCACCCCGCAGCAGGCCGACGACGTCAGGCACGCGCTGACGGTCGCCGAGCGGCGCAGCGGACTGCGCTTCGGCCTCTTCCTCGGTGAGCCGGTCGGCGGCAGACGGCACTTCGCGGAGAAGCTGCACGCCGCGCTCGGCGCCGAGGCCGCCGGCGCCGTCGTGCTGTTCGTGGACGTCAAGGGATGCGCCCTGGAGATCGTCACGGGCGAGAACGCCGGGCGCAGGATCCCCGACGCCGCGTGCGGGCTGACCGCGATGTCGATGGCCACCTCCTTCGGCGTCGGTGACCTGGCCGGCGGGCTGCTCAACGGCATCGGCGCCCTGGCGGAGCAGGCCACCGCCCGGCGCTAGCGCTCTACCGCTCGGATCAGCGAGACGGCGAGCTAGCGAGACGACGTGCCGGCCGCGGTCTAGCGCTCGATCAGCGAGACGACGTGCCGGCTGACGCCCTCCAGCAGCGTCGAGGGGGCGAGGGGGACGGCGGCCACGGCCCCGAACAGCGACGGCAGGCCGGGCAGCGGGAAGCCGTCGTCCTGCGTCGCGGCCGCGCCCACCGGGTTCTTGTCCAGCGCCGTCCTGCTGCGCTCCCAGGCTTCGAGCACCTCCTCGGGCGAGGGCACGCCGAAGCCGTGGCCGACGGGAGCCGCGTGGCGGAGCCGTACCAGCGGGGTGTCGGCGAAGGCCAGCGCGGTGCGGGCGCGCGCCTGAAGGTCGGCGCGCGGCCCCGGCTCGATCCAGTCCATGGCCGTGCAGGGGTTGCGGCAGGTGGCCACGCAGACCGCCAGGGCGCCGGCGACCTGGCTGTGCTGGCGGTCGAAGTAGGCGCGCCAGCCCTGCGGCGGCTCACCCGCCACCCGCAGGGTCCGGTTGGCCGCCGACTGCTCCGACTTGGTGTGGTCGCACTCGCGGTCGCCGGTCACCCCGAACCGGCTCTCGGGCGCGTTCAGCCCCGCCGGCCAGCGTGCGGGGTCGCCCGCGTGGCCGAGCTGTGGCTCGAAGGCGAGCAGCGGCAGATACTCGCCGGCGATGTGCACCGCGGCGATCATCGGGCTCAGCTCGCGGCGGTGCCAGCGGATGGCGATGACCTCCAGCAGCAGCCCGAAGGCGGGACGCAGCGACTCAAGGGCGCCACGCGGCTGCTCACGCGGCGTCTGCGGCATGTGACAGGCCCTCGCCTGCCGCTTGAGGTCGGCGGGCACGGCCTTGGTGTCCACCGCGAAGTCCTCGGCGTCGAGCGAGAGCAGCCGCTGGCCGAACTCGCAGGCCTCGGCGATCTGCGGACTCGGGGTCAGCGCGCCGAGATCGGCGAACGCGTAGCGCCGGGCCAGGGCGACGAACAGATCTCGGGTCGTTTCCACCAGATCACCCTCTCACGACCGAATGACCAGCTTTCCGAACACCAGGGCGGGGCCCAGTGCGTCAGGGCCGCGTGGCCCACGGGTCAGGGTGCTGCGCTCCAAGACCGCGTAGGGTGGGCCGGGTGTCCGTTACGCGCCGTGGTGTCCTGCTCGGCGTGGCGGCCTATGTGCTGTGGGGTCTGTCCGCCCTCTACTGGCCGCTGGTGGAGCCCACCGGCCCGGTGGAGATCCTGGCCCTGCGCGTGCTCTGGTCCCCGGTGGCGATCGGGCTGCTGGTGCTCGCGCTCGGCCGCCGGCGGCAGGTGGCCGCTATCCTGCGCCGGCCGCGTGACCTGGCCCTGCTCACCCTGGCCAGCGTGCTGACCTCGATCAACTGGGCGCTGTTCATCTGGGCGACGATGAGCGGGCACGTGGTCGACGCCTCGCTGGGATACTTCATCACGCCGCTGGTCAGCATCGCCTTCGGCGTCGGGATCTTCAGGGAGCGGCTGCGCGGCCCGCAGTGGGCCGCGATCGGGCTGGCCGCCGTCGCGGTGCTCGTCCTCACCCTCGCGTACGGCGGACCGCCGTGGATCGCGCTGGCCCTGGCCGTGACGTTCGGCGGCTACGGGCTGATCAAGAAACGGGTGGACGTCGGCGCCGTCGAGGGGCTGATGGTGGAGACGGCGGTGCTGTTCCCGTTCGCCCTGGTCTACACGGTGGTGTTGCAGGCGGGCGGCCAGGCGACGTTCGGGCACGTGTCGGTGGTCAACACGCTGCTCGGCGTCGGCTCCGGGTTCGTGATGATGGTGCCGATGCTGCTGTTCAGCGCCGCCGCGACGAAGATCCCGCTCAGCGTGACCGGCATGCTGCAGTACATCGAGCCGATCGTGCAGTTCCTCATCGGGCTGCTCGTCTTCCGTGAGTCCATGCCCCTGACCCGGTGGCTGGCGTTCGGGCTGCTGTGGGTGGCGCTCGTGGTGCTGACGGCCGACGGCTTCAGGGCACGAGGTCGGGCGCCCGCGGCTCGTCGAGGTCCACCGCGCTCCGCTCGATCATCTCGAACTGCCTCATCAGGCGTTCGAGATCCGGAGGAGACACGGTGAAGGTGTCGTGGACGGCCTCGCCCGCCGCCGTGTAGTTGAGCTCGTGCCCGCAACTGCCGTCCCACACCCCGGTGATCACCCGCATGGCGGCGGGCAGCCGCAGGGCCTGCACGCGGCGGACGCGCACCCCCGCGTCGAGCTGCTCACGGGCCAGCGCGTCGAGATCGTCGGTCCACTCGTGGTAGATGAACACGCGGCGGATCACCACGCCCCGCGCCAGCGCCTCCACCTGGGCCTGCCAGTACTGCCTGCCGACGGGCTCACGCCACCACGTCAGGTCGACGGCGGGCACGCTGGTGACGCACATCTGCTCCCGCGCCCGCTCGATCAGCCCCAGGAACACCTCGTTGTCGCCGTACGGCGAGCGGAAGTGGCCGCGTTCGAGGTCGGTCAGCGTGCGCAGGCACTCCTCGAAGGCGCGCCGGCAGGCGTCCTGGGCCGGCGTCCCGTCGTAGTCGCGCTCGACGTGCTTGGCGGCGCGCAGCATGGGCTCCATCAGGTCCGGCAGCCACGGGATCTTCTCGATGGTGGAGACCATGTGGCCGACCCTGGTCTCGTGGTCGATCCTGCGGCGCTCCTTCAGCAGCGTCTGGACCTGGAGCGTGATGACGCCGCCGATGAGCCCGGCCACAGTGCCGAGCGCCTGGGCGGTGTCCTCGCGTACGTAGAAGATCACGGCCAGCAGGACCGACAGGCCGGTGCCGATGATCAGCACGGGATCGACGATGATGGAGGGCTTCTTGGTGGGCCTGTTCAACGTGGCTCCCACGCGCGGTCGGGGGGTGACGGAACGCAAGAATAGTCGATCTTGCGCCGCGTTACCCGCCGGTCACGGGCAAGGCGTCCTGATGCACTGGATTTCGCCGGGGGGCTCGGTGGCCGTGGGCTCCACGGTCGGCGCCGGCGGCTCAGACGTGCTGGGCTCCTCCGACGGCTCCGGCTCGGGCTCCGAGGGGGGCTCCACCGTGGGCGTGACGGTGGGCGTCACGGTCGGGGTGACGGTGGCCGTCGCGCTGGGGGCGGGCACCGTGGGCGTGCTCGTGCCCGTGCTCGGTTGCGGGGCCGGGGTGTTCTTCGTCGGCGGGACGGGCCTGCCGCTGTCGCTGGGCGCGGGGCCGCTGGTGGTGGTGCGCGGCTCCTGCTGGGTCACCGGCGGGACGACGCCGCTCTGGCCGCTGGTCTCGGCCGGGCGCATCCAGACGATCCCGGCGACCCCCGCGGTGACCGCGACGGCGGCGGTGATGGCCAATACCGCCGACAGCGCGCGGCGGCGCGGGGTGGTGGTGCCGCCGGCGGTGCCGGCGATGGTGTCAGCGGTGGCGCCGGTGCCGCCGCCGGTGGTGACAGCGGCGGCGGAGGCGGAGGCGGGGACGGTGGCGGCCGGCGCGGGGGCGGTGATGGCGTCGGGGGAGTCCAGGGCTCGCCGCGCCGCCTGCGCCATCAGGGCGGCCGACGCCCAGCGCCGCTCCGGCGCCTTCTCCATCGCCCGGGTCACCACCTGACGCGGCCCCGGCGCCACCTCGGCGGGCAGCTCGGGGACGGGGGCGTGCAGGTGCTTGAAGATGATTTGTACGGGAGTGTCACCCTCGAATGGCAGCCGGCCGGTCAGGCACTCGTAGGCGACCACGCCGAGCGCGTAGACGTCGACGGCGGGCGTCACGTCGCTGGCGGTGGCCATCTCGGGCGCGCAGTAGCCGGCCGAGCAGAGCATCGCCCCGGTGGCGGTGAGCTGGCCCGCGGAGGCGGAGTGCGCGATGCCGAAGTCGGTGAGCGCCACCTCGCCGCCCGCCCGGACCATGAGGTTGGCCGGCTTGACGTCGCGGTGCACGATGCCCTGCGCGTGGGCGGCGGCGAGCGCGCCGGCCACCTCGACGACCAGCCGCATGGTGTCGGCCTGGGAGAGCGGGCCACGACGCAGCACGCGGTCGAGCGACTCGCCCTCGACGAACTCCATCACCAGGAAGCTCACCTGGCGCTCGGCGACCTCGCAGGTGCCGTAGTCGTAGACGTCGACCACGCCGGGATGGTTGAGCGTGGCCATGGCCCTGGCCTCGTTCTGGAAGCGCCGCAGGAACGTGGGGTCCTCCGACAGGGCCGGCTGGAGCACCTTGACGGCCACCGTGCGCCGCAGGACGGTGTCGTCGGCCCGCCAGACCTCGCCCATGCCGCCGCCACCGACCCGGCGGGTCAGGAGGTAGCGGCCGTTGAGCGTGATCCCGGATTCGAGCACGTCATCGAGGCTAACACCGTGACAGGTGTGCCCGGGGCCGGAATCCGCCGCCGGTGACCGAACCGGCGGCGGTGTCCCGGACCGCCCGACAGGCGGTGTCCCAGCCCGCCGAACAGGCGGGGCGAGGATCGCCGTGATCCTCGCCCCGCCGTCAAGCCGCCCGAGCCCTCAGGAGGCGTCCTTGGCGCGGTTGCGCAGCGCCCGGCTGACGCCGTCGGCGCCTTCCAGGATCAGCCTGCGCAGCGCCTGGGGCCGCTCCTCGGCCGCCAGATAGTCCTGCGCCGCGCGTACGGTCTCCTCCTCGATGAGCAGCGAGGGGAAGCACCCGACCGCGAACGTCGAGGCCTGGTCGAACGTCCACTCCTGGTAGATCCGCCCCACCTGCTCGAAGTACTTCGCGCGGTAGGGCGCCAGCAGCTCGGGGTGGTGCGGGTCCTGGAAGCCGTTGATCGTGGTGCGGGCGATGTGGTTGGCGAGCTCGCCGCCCACGATCCGCTCCCAGGCCGCGGCCTTGGCCTCGGCCGTCGGGACGGCCGCCCGGCACAGCGCCGCGGACCTCTCGCCGGTGGCCGTGGGGTCGCGCTCCAGCTCGGCCTCGATGTCGGCCGGGCCCAGCCGGCCGCCGACGACCAGCGCGTGCACCAGCGTCCAGCGCAGGTCCGTGTCCACCGACAGCCCGGCGGGCACCTCGCGGCCGTCCAGGATCGCCGTCAGCAGCGCCAGGTCGTCCGCGGAGGTGGCCACCGGCGCGAACGCCTGGAGGTAGGCGAGCTGGTGGTCCGAGCCGGGCTCGGCGGTGGCCAGCAGCGAGCGCAGCTCGCCGCCCAGCAGCGCCATGCCCTCGGCCCGCCACGCCGGGTCGGCGTACTGCTGGACGGCCTGCCGCGCCTGCCGCAGCACCGTCTGCAGGACGGTGAGGTCCTTGACCGTGGCGATGCCCGAGACGACGAGCTTGACGTAGTCGCGAGTGGACATCTCGCCGTCACGGGTCATGTCCCAGGCCGCGGACCAGCACAGCGCGCGGGGCAGCGACTCGGTGAAGCCGGAGATGCCGCCCTCGACCAGCGTGCGCAGCGACCGTTCGTCCAGCCGGACCTTGGCGTACGTGAGGTCGTCGTCGTTGATCAGGACCAGGTCGGGCTGCTCCGCGCCGACCAGCTCGGCGACGGCCGTGCGGGCGCCCACCACGTCGAGCTCCACCCGCTTGGTACGGGTCAGCGCGCCGTCGGTGAGGGAGTAGAGGCCGATCGCGACGCGGTGCGAGCGCAGCGTCGGGTAGTCGGCGGGGGCCTCCTGCAGCACCTCGAAGGAGGTGAACCTGCCGTCGGCCACCTCGAATGACGGCCGCAGCGTGTTGACCCACGAGGTCTCCAGCCACTCCTTCGACCACGACGACAGGTCGCGGCCGGAGGTGCGCTCCAGCGCGCCGAGCAGGTCCTTCAGCTCGGTGTTGCCCCACGCGTGCTCGTTGAAGTAGTCGCGCACGCCGGCCAGGAAGTTGTCCAGCCCGACGTAGGCGACGAGCTGCTTGAGCACCGAGGCGCCCTTGGCGTAGGTGATGCCGTCGAAGTTGACCTCGACCGCCTGCATGTCCGGGATGTCGGCGGCGATCGGGTGGGTGGAGGGCAGCTGGTCCTGGCGGTAGGCCCAGGACTTCTCCACGTTGGCGAAGGTCGTCCACGCCCCGCCGCCCCAGCGGGTGGCCTCGGCCTGGGCGAGCACCGACATGTAGGTGGCGAACGACTCGTTCAGCCACAGGTCGTCCCACCAGCGCATGGTGACGAGGTCGCCGAACCACATGTGCGCCATCTCGTGCAGGATCGTCTCCGCGCGCCGCTCGACCACGGCGTCGGTGACCCGGGAGCGGAAGACGTAGTCCTCGAGGAAGGTCACGCAGCCCGCGTTCTCCATCGCGCCGGCGTTGAACTCCGGCACGAAGAGCTGGTCGTACTTGCCGAAGGGGTAGCGGACGCCGAACACCTTGTGGAAGAAGTCGAAGCCCTGCCGGGTGACCTCGAGGATGTTGTCGGCGTCGAGGTGCTCGGCGAGCGAGGCGCGGCAGTAGATGCCCAGCGGGATGCCGTCGTGCTCGGCGGTCACCTTGTGGTAGGGGCCGGCCACGAGCGCGGTGATGTAGGTGGACATGATCGGGGTGACGGCGAAGGTCCAGCGCTTGGCGGCGGGCACGGTGCCGTGCTTGCCGGGCTCCGCGGGCAACTCCACCACGGAGGCGGCCGCGGCGTTGGAGACGACCTCCCAGTCCTTCGGCGCGAGCGCGGTGAGCTGGAAGGTGGCCTTGAGGTCGGGCTGGTCGAAGCAGGCGTACATGCGGTGCGCGTCGGCCGTCTCGAACTGGCTGTGCAGGTAGACCTTCTGGTCCACCGGGTCGACGAAGCGGTGCAGGCCCTCGCCGGAGCGCATGTAGGCGCAGTCGGCGTCGATGAGCAGCTCGTTGGAGTCGGCGAGCGAGGGGAGCGGGAGACGGCCCTTGTCCTCGTCGTAGGTGGCCAGGTCGAGCTCCTGGCCGTTGAGCACGGCTTTGCGCACGCGGGCGCCGTGCAGGTCGATGAAGGTGGCGGCGCCCGGCTGGGCGCTGGTGAAGCGGACCGTGGTCACGCTCTCGAAGCGCTCGTCGCCCTCGGTGAGGTCGAGTGCCACCTCGTATGACTCGACCTTCAACAGCCGGGCACGCGTACGAGCCTCGTCCCGGGTCAGGTTGCCTGCCAAGTTGCGCTCCTTTTCACCACTTCGTCTGCGAATTGTCCGTATCCTGCCATGCCAGGAATAGGACACGGACCTCACAAGGTTATGGCCCCACATGACGCAGAAGACTCCTGTCAGCCTGTGGTTCGATCCTCTCTGCCCCTATGCCTGGGTCACGTCACGATGGCTTCTCGAAGTCGAGAAGGTCCGGCCCATCGAGATCAACTGGCGCATCATGAGCCTCCAAGTGCTCAACCAGGACAAGGACGTCTCGGACGACTATCGCGCGCGTATCGCCAGGGTGGTCGGCCCGGGCAGGACGGTGGCCGCGGTCGCCGCCAAGTACGACGGTGACGCCGTCGGGCGCTACTACACCGAGCTCGGCACGCTCCTGCACAACGAGCAGCACGCCAAGCGCGAGGGAAGCCTGCGCCCCACCGTCGAGGAGGCCCTCGTGGCCGCCGGCCTGGACAAGGGGGTGGCTGACGCGATGGACTCCGACCAGTTCGACGAGGCCGTCCGGATCTCCCACGACGAGGGCATGGCCCTGGTCGGCCAGGAGGTCGGCACGCCCGTCATCCGCGTCGGCGCCAACGCGTTCTTCGGCCCGGTGATCACCTCCATCCTCAGGGGAGAGGACGCGGGCCGGCTGTGGGACGGCGTCCTGCTGGTCACCGAGTTCGAGGACTTCTTCGAGCTGAAGCGGACCCGTACGCGTTCGCCGCGTTTCGACTGATTTCTCTCTCAGTGGCGGTAGAAGAAGCTGTGTTCGCGGGGGACACAGCTCACCCCGGAAAGCGTGACTCCCTCGCGAAGTGACCACGGGCACGCCAGGATGAGAGATATGCGTCAGCTTTACATCGGCGGTGCCTGGACCGCCTCAGCCTCGGGAGAGGCCATCGAGGTCGTCAACCCGGCCACAGAGGAGATCATCGACCGGGTGCCCGCGGGCGCCGCGGCGGACGTCCAGGAAGCGGTGCGAGCGGCCAGGAAAGCCTTCGGCTCCTGGTCGGTCACCGCGCCCGCCGACCGGGCCAAACTCCTGACCGCCGCGGCCGAGCTGCTGGTGCGGCGCGCCGACGACGTCGCCCGGATCATCACCGCCGACATGGGCTCGCCGCTGGGGTTCGCGCTCAAGGTGCAGACCCTGATGCCCGCCCGCGTGCTCGCCTCCTACGCCGGGCTCGCCGAGAGCCACCCGCGCGAGTCGCGCGTCGGCAACTCGCTCGTCGTCAAGGAGCCGGTCGGCGTCGTCGCCGCCATCACGCCGTGGAACTATCCGCTGCACCAGATCATCGCCAAGGTCGCCCCGGCGCTGGCCGCCGGCTGCACGGTCGTGCTCAAGCCGAGCGAGGTGGCGCCGCTGGCGGCCTACGCGCTGGCCGACATCTTCCATGAGGTGGGCCTGCCACCGGGCGTCTTCAACCTGGTCAGCGGGCGCGGGCCGGTCGTCGGCGAGGCCATGGCCGCGCATCCCGACGTGGACATGATCTCCTTCACGGGCTCCGTCAGGGCCGGCCGCAGAGTGGCCGCGCTGGCCGTCGAGGACGTCAAACGGGTCGCCCTGGAGCTCGGCGGCAAGTCCGCGAACGTCATCCTGCCCGACGCCGACCTCGGCGTGGCCGTCAAGGTGGGCGTCGCCAACTGCTTCGTCAACGCCGGCCAGACCTGCTCCGCCTGGACCCGCATGCTGGTCCACCGCGACCACTACGACGACGCCGTCCACCTGGCCGTCCAGGCCGCCCGCAAGTACACCGTGGGCGACCCGTTCGACGAGGGCACCCGGCTGGGGCCGCTGGTCTCCGCCGCACAGCGCGACCGCGTCGTCCGCTACATCAACCGGGGCCAGGAGGAAGGCGCCAGGCTGGTGGCCGGCGGCACCGAGCGGCCGCTGCCGCGCGGCTTCTACGTGGAGCCGACCGTCTTCGCGGGGGTCGAGTCCGGCATGACGATCGAGCAGGAGGAGATCTTCGGCCCGGTCCTGTCGATCATTCCCTACACCTCCGAGGACCAGGCCGTCCAGATCGCCAACGGCACCCCGTACGGCCTGGCGGGCGCGGTCTGGGCGGGCACCGAGGAGCGGGCCGTCGCGCTCGCGCGCAGGCTGCGCACCGGTCAGGTGGCCATCAACGGCGGCGGATTCAACCCGCTGGCCCCCTTCGGCGGCTACAAGCAGTCCGGCATCGGCCGCGAGCTCGGCGAGCACGGATTCGAGGAGTTCTTCGAGATCAAGTCGCTGCAGCTGTGACCGCCTGGTGCGCGGCACCGCCCGCAGTGCTCCTCCAGGCCGCTGATGAGATGGACGGTTCGCCGCGCGACGCCCTTCGGCGCCGGGCTACGCCTGGAGGATGATCTTCCGGGCCTGGTTCTTCGGCAGGCGGTCCACGTACAGCTTGCCGTCGAGGTGTTCGCTCTCGTGCTGGAAGCAGCGCGCGAGCGAGCCGCGGGCCTGGACGCGGACCGGGCGCTCCAGCCGGTCGAAGCCCTCGACCGTCACGCCGGCCGCCCGTCCCACCGGGGCGAAGGCCGGTCGCCCCGTGCCCCGGTCGGGCACCGACAGGCAGCCCTCCTCGTCGACGATCTCCTCGGCGTCGTCGACGGTCAGCGTGGGGTTGATCAGATGGCCCTTGCGCCCGCTGATGTCATAGACGAACACGCGCCGCGACACGCCGATCTGCGGACCCGCCAGTCCCACCCCGTCCACCGCGTACATCGCCTGGAACATCTCGTCGATGAGGCGGCGCAGCTCACGGTCGAAGTCCTTGACCGGCTCGGCGGGGGTGCGCAGGACCGGGTCGCCGATCACGCGGATCTCACGCATGGACGCTCCCATCTCTCGTAAGGGCTGCATGGCGTTGGCAGTCCTTACTCTAGTCAGAGCCGACGGCACTGGAAACAGGCGGGCGCAGCTGTGGAAGACTGGGCGGGTGCGTGTCTACATCGGTGCCGACCATGCCGGCTATGAGCTCAAGAACCACCTGGTGTCCTGGCTGAAGGAGCACGGTCACGAGGTGACCGACTGCGGTCCCTCGGTCTATGACGCCGAGGACGACTATCCCGCCTTCTGCCTGCGCGCCGCCGAGGGTGTGGCGGGCGACCCGGGCAGCCTGGGCATCGTCATCGGTGGCTCCGGCAACGGTGAGCAGATCTCCGCCAACAAGGTGCGCGGCATCCGGGCCGCGCTCGCCTGGAGCGAGGAGACCGCCCAGCTCGCCCGCGAGCACAACAACGCCAACGTGGTCTCCCTCGGCGCGCGCATGCACACCACCGAAGAGGCCACCGGCTTCGTCGAGGTCTTCCTCGGCACCGCGTTCTCCGGCAGCGCGCGGCACAGCCGGCGCATCGCCCAGGTGCAGGCCTACGAGACCATCGGCCAGCTTCCCTCGCTGCCCTAGCTCCTGCGCTTGGCGTCGCGTTTGGGCATCTCGTCACGCAGGGGCCGCCTGTCGGCGGCCTCCTGCTGCTCTTTCGACGGCCGCGAGACCTCTCGCGCGCGCATCGCGGTGATCGCAGTGATCTGCAAACTCTGCAGGGCCATGTCCCGGACTCTACGTCAGAAGACGAGGCCGGCCCATGGCTTGGGGCTCCACGACATGGCCGTGTTCAGCGCGCGGACGGCGCCCGGCGTGTGCTCACCGAGCAGTCCGGCCCCGTGCTCCTCGATCAGCGTCCCGTCGCCCAGATAGGCGGAGCCCAGCGAGGCGGCCTTCAGCGTGATGTCGGGCTCGTCGTCGACCGGCTTGCACTCCGCGCCCGTGGTGTCGGCGCTGAGCCGCCAGCGGCGGGAGTTCCAGGGGCACGCCTCGTCCTGCACCGCCAGCACCACGTCCACCGGGGCCGCGTAGGAGCGCGAGGTCAGCGCCCTGTCCACCTCGACCAGGCGCACCCACACGTCGTCGCTCCAGCGAGCGCGCAGCTGCCGCTGGTCGGCCACCAGCGCGAACAGCGGATCGTCCACCGGCCGGGCATGGCTGACGATCTTGCTGACCAGGTCCCGGTCGAGCACGCTGCGCCAGAGCAGCGCGTAGGCGGCCGGATCGGCGGCGAACAACTCGTTCAGCCTGAGCTCACCGGCGGGCATCCCGTCGGCGTCCCAGTCCGGCTTGATCCTGAACAGCGCGTAACCCCGTACACCCTGGTCGTCCTCGGCGATCACCGAGCGGAGCACGCCCGCGCCGCGCTGGTCGAACTCCTCGTCGGCCAGGATGTTGTCCCAGAACGCCGGCTTGCGCTCGTACAGACCGGGACGCCGCGTGACGACGGCGGCGAACAGCCGCTCGAAGTCGGCGCGGGCCTCGGCCGGCTTGGCGACCCTGAGCCTCAGCGCCGGATCCACCGGTGCGTCCCTGACGAAGGCGGCGCCGCGCTTGTCGATGGTCAGCGCCATCTGGCCGGCCGCTCTGCCGTACCCGAACCTGCCGTAGATCGGCGTCTCGGACGCGTACAGCGCCGCGACCGCCTCGCCGCGCTCGCGGATGTCGGTGAGCTGCCTGCGCATCAGCGCGGACAGCACGCCCCGGCGGCGGTGCGAGGGCAGCACGCTGACGGCCGTCACGCCCGCGACCGGGATCGGCCCGCCGGGGACCGTCATCCGGAAGCTGAAGATCGCCGTGCAGCCGACGATGGTGTCGCCGTCGAAGGCCGCCAGGGTGCGGTCGAACTCGGTCTCCCGCTTGTACCGCTCGGACTGAACGGGATGGGGGGTCCAGGCGAACCCCTCGGCGAGCACGTCGCCGAAGGCGGACCACTCGGCCTCGGCAACAGGACGGATGGGGTAGGTCATCCCTCCACGGTACGCACGGGCCAAGACGGACGGCACCTGATTATCGGTGCTTAATGATCAAGGTCTTGGTCAAGTGGGCTGCCCAAAGATGGTTCAGACCGATACAGTCAGGCGCATCATGAGTTCCCGCCCGGCCCCGCTGATCCCGCCACGGCTCCGCGCGCTGCTCGTGCGGGTGCCCTTCCTGGTGCAGGCCGTACGATTCCTCCGGCGCGGGCCTCTCGCGCGTGAGCGCAACCTGCTGATCACGCTGGCTCTGTTGTCGCTGGTCACCGGCCTGCTGGCGGCGCGGGTGTCGACCGAGTGGTTCTCGCCCTCGCTACTCATCCTGGTCACCCTGGTGGGCGGGCTGCAACTGCGGGTGCGCAACTTGATCAAGCTGCTGGCGGTGGTCGCCGTCGCGCTCGGCTACATCGCCTTCACCCTCGGCGCGGCGAGCATCGGCGTCGGGCTGATGGTGACGATCGGGTTCACCACGGTGCTCGCGGTGCTCATGGCGCGCACCCGCGGCAAGCTCGGCGTGCAGGGGCTGCGCGGCGACGCGATGCTGCTGGAGCTGCGCGACCGGCTGAGAAGCCAGGGCGAGCTGCCCGAGCTGCCCAAGGACTGGGGCGGCAAGGTGGTGCTCAAGCAGGCGGGCGGCTCCTCCTTCGGCGGCGACTTCCTGGTGTCCATGCGCGACGGCGAGCAGGTGGACATCGCGCTGGTCGACGTCTCCGGCAAGGGCGTCGACGCGGGCACCAGGGCGCTGCTGCTGTCGGGCACCTTCGGCGGGCTGCTCGGCTCGGTCGACGACTTCCTGCCCGCCTGCAACTCCTACCTGCACCGCCAGCGCGGCGACGAGGGCTTCGTGACCGCCGTGCACGTCCGGCTCCACCTGGCCACCGGCGACTACACCATCACCTCGGCGGGCCATCCTCCGGTGGTGAAGTTCGACGCCGGCACCGGCAACTGGGAGGTCGCCTCGGCCAAGGGCGTGGTCCTCGGCGTGGTGCCCGACCTGCACTGCGAGCCCGAGAGCGGCACCCTGCACAAGGGCGACGCGCTGCTGCTCTACACCGACGGACTGATCGAGCAGCCGGGGCGCGACATCGACGCCGGGCTCGACAAGCTGCTGGGCGAGGCCGAGCGGCTGCTGCCGTCCGGATTCCGGGACGGCGCCCGTGCCCTGGTCAACGCCATGGCCTCGGGGCACAACGACGACTGCGCGCTGGTGCTCATCTGGCGCCCTTAGGCATGGATTGTCCGCAAGCCGTCCAGGTGCGGAGAGTTCGACTACCCTGGGGCTGTCAAGACCCTCCGGCTGCCTGGAGCACACGTAGATGGACTGGCTGTTTCTCGCGGGGATCGTCATCTTCCTCATCGGTTTGATGGTGTCCATCGCGTTGCACGAGATCGGGCATCTCGTGCCTGCCAAGATCTTCGGCGTCAGGGTGACGCAGTACATGGTCGGCTTCGGCGGGACCGCCTGGTCCCGCCGCAAGGGCGAGACGGAGTACGGCATCAAGTGGCTGCCGCTGGGCGGCTACATCCGCATGATCGGCATGCTGCCGCCCCGGCCGGGCGACGATCCCAACAAGCTCAGGGGCAGCTCGACCGGCCCCTTCCAGGGCCTCATCGACACCGCCCGTGAGGCGGCGCAGGAAGAGGTACGGCCGGGCGACGAGGACCGGGTCTTCTACCGGAAGAAGTGGTGGCAGAAGGTCATCATCATGTCCGGCGGCCCGGCGATGAACTTCGTGCTGGCGTTCATCCTCTTCACGATCCTGCTCGTCGGCATCGGCCTGCCCACGTTCGCCCCGATCGTGTCGCCCGACACCAACACGTGCGTGATCCCGATCAGCGAGCAGCGCACCGAGTGCAAGGCCGGCGACCAGCCGACCCCCGCCTCCCAGGCCGGTCTCAAGGCCGGGGACAAGCTCGTCTCCCTCGACGGCAAGAAGATCGAGACGTGGCAGGACGCCACCCAGCTGATCCGCTCCCACGGCGCGGGCGACGTCGCGCTCGGCGTCGTCCGTGACGGCAAGCCCATGACGCTGACCGTCTCGCTCATCGCACAGGACCGGCCCAAGCCCGACGACCCCGACACCATCGAGCGCAATGTCGGCTTCCTCGGCGTCCTGCCCACGCAGGTCATGCAGACGCAGAGCGTCGGCGCGGTCTTCGGCCACATGGCGGAGCTCACCGGCCGGGTTGCGCAGTCGCTGTTCAACCTGCCGGAGAAGATGGTCGGCGTCTGGCACGCCGCCTTCTCCGGTGAGAAGCGCGACCCCGAGGGCCCGGTGGGCGTCGTCGGCGCCGGGCGCATGGGCGGCGAGATCCTCGCCTCCGACCTGACCGGGCTGCAGAAGCTCGCCGTCTTCGTCAACCTGCTGGCCGGATTCAACCTGGCGATCGGCATGTTCAACCTGATCCCGCTGCTGCCGCTCGACGGCGGCCACATCGCCGGCGGCCTGTGGGAGGGCATCAAGCGCGGCTACGCCCGGGTCATGCGCCGCCCCGAGCCCAACTACGTCGACATCGCCAAGGTCCTGCCGCTCACGTACGCGCTGGCGTTCGTCATGATCATCATGGCCGGGCTGCTCGTCTACGCCGACCTGATCAATCCGCTCAGGCTCACGGGCTGACGTCCCCGTCCCCGGTCATCCCGTCGATCCGCTCGCGCAGCAGGTCGGCGTGGCCGTTGTGGCGGGCGTACTCTTCGAGCATGTGCATCATGATCCACCGCAGGGAGACCGCCTGACCGTTCCGCCCCCGCTTGGCGAGCCCGTCCAGCGGCACGCACCTGGCCGCCTTGCGGGCCTGCGCCACCTCCTCCCGCCACTGCGCGGACGTCTCCGCCCAGGTGGCCGTCCCCGCCTCGGTGAACTCGGCCAGCTCGGGGTACAGGTGCGGAATGTCCTCACCGGCCAGGCGGCGCCGGAACCAGGAGCGCTCCACCTTGGCGAGGTGCCGTACGAGTGCCATCAGCGACAACGTCGACGGCGGCACCGAGGCCAGGCGCAACTGCTCGTCGCTGAGACCCTGGCACTTGAGCATCAAGGTCTCGCGATGCCAGTTGAGCCACTCGTCCAGCATCTCGCGCTCGCCGGCGATGTGGGCCGGATAGGGATACTCCCGCATAGTGTCCGATTATGAACCCACTGGACGCATTGCGAGAGCTCTGCCGCGCCCTGCCCGAGACGACCGAGCGACTCAGTCACGGTGAGCCCACCTGGTTCGTCAGGGGCAAGAAGACCTTCGTCATGTACGCCGACCATCACCATGACGACCGGCTGGGCTTCTGGTGCGCCGCCCCCGCGGGTGTCCAGGAGGCGCTGGTGGCCGCGGCTCCGGAACGTTTCTTCCGCCCGCCGTACGTGGGCCACCGGGGCTGGCTCGGCGTCTACCTGGACGTCGAGGACGTCGACTGGGAGGAGATCGCGGAGATCGTCGTGGACGCCTATCGCCAGATCGCGCCCAAGTCCCTCGTCGAGCGCCTGCCTGCCGGTCCCTTCGGGCCAGACCCCGCT
The DNA here is from genome assembly GCF_035920485.1 of Nonomuraea glycinis. Classification (GTDB taxonomy): domain Bacteria; phylum Actinomycetota; class Actinomycetes; order Streptosporangiales; family Streptosporangiaceae; genus Nonomuraea; species Nonomuraea glycinis. Next base: position 35,361 of record NZ_CP109166.1, on the reverse strand, counting down.
GAAGCCGGGGACGGCCGTGGGTCACCGGATCCAGGCCCGGCCTGACGGTCTCAGCAGTGCCACGGTAACGCGCGGAGGTCGCGCGTCCTCAGCCCCGCGTGAACGGCGCCAGGGTGGGACCGAAGATCGCGCCGAGGACCAGCCAGCCGAGGATGACCGTGAGCCAGAGCACGGCGCGTCTGCTCGGCGGGGGGCCGCTGCGAAGCAGGGAGATGCCCAGAGGGATGAACGCGGCACAGAGTCCGCCCGCGGCGATGATGGACTGCGGGATCTGCGTGCCTTTGAGCGTCCCGAGCGCGAGCGCCGACATCAGGCCGAGCGCGACCGAGCGGCCCAGCCCCAGGGCGCCGGAGCGGTAGGCGCCGACGGCCAGCACGACCCAGCCGAGGAAGGCCGGCCCGGACAACGTCCTGAACGGATGCCACTGCGTCGCCCCCCATGCCGCGTAGTAGTCGCCGATTCCGTTGATCATGGAGGTCAGGCCGAGGCTGTCGGTCAGGTAGAAGGCCAGGTGATCGGTGCCGAACTGGAAGGTCCGGGTGAACAGGCCGACGATCACCAGACAGCCGCCCCACAGGCCCCACAGCGGGCTGGTGGCGGCGATCCGCTGCGCCAGCGTCATGACCGCCGGGCACAGCAGGATGATCCCGCACGCGAAGCAGGCGTAGGCGGCGGTGATGAGGGTGGGGTGCCGGGTGTAAGCGGCGAGCTGGTCAGGGAAGAAGAAGTGGAACTGGGCGCGGAGGAGAATCCCGGTCATGAGCAGGGCGGGGCCGCAGATCAGCGCGACGGCGCTCACCCATCGTCCGGGGAACGGGAGCGGTCGGCCCAGGTCGGCCGTGGCGTTGGCGGCGCGCCGGTCCGCGCCGGCCCGGCGCCACCGGGTGATGCGTCCGCGAAACTCTAGGTCCATACGTTCCTGCCCATCTCGTCGGTGCGGCGCGTCGGCTCGATCTGCCGGGCGCATCAGCATGGTGATGGGCGGCGCGGTGCGGGCGCGTCCGGCTCAGGTCGCATCTTGGTACGGCATGCACGAGCCTCGTACGACCCCAGACGGATACGGGAAGTCCTACCGTGGGCAGATGCCGGGCGACCTGGTCGGGCGATAGTTTCTCGTCATGGAGTGGGCTCGGCGACTCGGCCGAAGGGGTGTCGCCGACGCGGCGGTGGCGGTCATCCTGGCGCTGTTCATCAGATACACCATCGATGATCCGCCGGGGCCGTCGTCGTCGTGGCCCGCCTGGTCGGCTTGGCCGGTCGCGGTGGTCGTGAGCTTTCCGGTCGCGGTCCGGCGGCGCTGGCCACGGGCCATGCTCGCCTTCGCGTGCGCCACGGGCACCCTGGCGACCGTGGCCGGTGCCGCCGTGGCGGGCGCGATCTGGGCGTCGTTCGTGCCGACCGCGCTCGTGCTATACCTCATGGCCACCACCGCCTCGGTCGCCTGGTCGGTGGCGGGCTTGGCAGGCTGCCTGACTGCCGCGGTGACCGCGGTCCTGATCTTCTACGACCAGGTGTTTCCCGGCCTCACCCCCGCGGCCGCACCGAGCGAGCTGCCACCGGCCTGGCCGATCGAGATCGGCGTGATCGGCGTGCTGCTGGTCACCGGATGGGTCGTCGGAGCGGTCGTGCGCTGGAAGCGGGACACGACCGCTCGCCTCGTCCGCCACCTCGCCGAGGCCGCGGTGGCCGACGAACGCAGGCGCATCGCCAGGGAGCTGCACGACGTCATCGGCCACAGCATGAGCCTGATCGCGGTCAAGGCCACCGTCGCCAACCATGTCGCCGACGCCCGCCCGCAGGAGATGCGCGCCGCGCTGGCCGTCATCGAGCAGACCAGCCGGAGCACGCTCACCGAGATCCACCGGGTGCTCGACCTGCTGCGCTCCGACGGCGACCCCCAGCAGGCCCAGCCGCTCGTTCCCGGCATGGCGGACCTGCCCGAGCTGGCCACCCACGCCCGCTCGGCCGGGGTCGAGGTGGACCTGATCGTCCGCGAGGAGGCCGCGCCACCTCCTGCGGTCGCGGTGTCGGTGTACCGGATCGTGCAACAGGCCCTGACCAACGTCATCACCCACGCGGGGCCCACCCGCTGCTCGGTCACCGTGGACCTCGACGGGCGGGAGGCCGCGATCGAGGTCGTCGACGACGGCCCCCGCCACGGCCGGCCGCCGCGGCGACCGGGCCCCGGCGGACACGGCCTCATCGGCATGCGCGAACGGGCGAAGACGTACGGAGGCACGTTCAGCGCGGGATCCCGACCTGAGGGAGGCTTTCGCGTGGCAGCCCGCCTGCCCTACGACCCGAACAGCACAGTGACATGACCGCCCGACCCGAACGGCACAGTGACATGACCGCCCGACATGACCGCCCGGCATGAGCGCCGCGACATGACCATCGATGCCGCTCCGCGCAGCCCGTCCCCGGCCGTCCGGGTGTTGCTCGCCGAGGACCAGGTGCTGGTGCGCGACAGTCTCAAGGTTCTCATCGACACCACACCGGGGCTGGTCACGGTGGGCGAGGCGGGCACCGGTGACGAAGCCGTGCTCCTGGCCCGCCGGCTGCGACCGGACGTCGTCCTCATGGATGTTCGCATGCCGGACATGGACGGCATCGAGGCGACCAGGCGGATCTGCGCCGACCCCGCCAGTCCTGGCGTGCGCGTGCTGATCCTCACCACGTTCGATCAGGACGACTACGTGTACGCATCGCTACGGGCCGGCGCGAGCGGCTTCCTCCTCAAGCACGCGACGGCGACCGAGTTACTGGCCGCCATCCGGGTCGTCGCCGCCGGCGAATCGCTACTGGCGCCCACCGTCACCCGCAGGCTCATCGCCACCTTCCTGCGAGGCTCCCACCCGGCCCCGGCCAAGCGGGACCTCGACGGCATCACCCAGCGCGAGCGCGAGGTGCTCACCCTCATCGGCAAGGGCATGTCCAACTCCGAGATCGCCGAGCACCTGCACCTCACCGTCGGCACGGTCAAGACCCACGTCGGCCGGCTCCTGGCGAAGCTGCCCGCCCGCGATCGGGCCCAGCTCGTCATCGCCGCCTACGAAGGCGGGCTCGTCAACCCGGCGCGGTGACCGACCGGCTCAGGAAGGCGCCCGGGTCACTGCATGGAGATGTGTACGTGGTCGTAGTGGTTCTCGGTGACGCTGCCCCGGTTGGACATCGGGCTCCAGCCGGAGCCGTGGTTGATCCGCTGCTTCCAGATGACGTACTTGACGCCGAGCTTGTTGCGGTTCTCGATGGTCCACGCGGCGATGCTGTCGCCGAGCGCGTTGTTGACGGCGCTGGGCAGGCTGCCGCCGGTGCTCATCATGAAGTCGCACGCCCGGCCCAGGGGGTGCTCGCCGCCGCCACCCGAGCGGAAGCAGCCGACCGAGAACGGCAGCCTGAAGTTCTTCTGCAACTGCTCGCGCATCAGCCGGGTGCGGCCCGTGATGTTGTCGGCGCCTGACGGGAGCTGGGGCGCCCAGCTGCCGTCGGAGCGGCGGCCGGTGCTGAACGGGATGAGGTCCTTGAGCTTCTTCTGGATGTCGTCGATGACGTCCTCGGCCTCGTCACGCTGCTCGGCCACCTCGGCGGTGTCGGCGCTGATGTCGCGGGCGAGGGCCGCCGCCTCGTCGACCGCGTTCTTCTTCTCGTCGCGCGCGTCGACCACGCCCTGAACCACGGCCGTCTGCTCGGCGGTGAGCTGCTCCAGCAGGGCCGCGGAGGCGCCGTCTGGCGGCACCACCCACGTCGGCAGCGCCATGCCGCCGTTCTGATAACGCAGATTGGCCAGCTCGGAGACGCGCCCCCGAGCGGCGGTGAGCGCCTCCTCCGCGGTGGCGAGTCGCTTCTCGGCCACCTCGGCGGCCTGCTTGGCCTTGGCCAGCTCGACCCGCTTGAGGTTGTACCGCTCGATGAGCTTGTCGACCTTCTGGTTCAGCCCTTTGAGCTCCTTGCGGAGCTGGGCCTCGGTCGGTTTGGGCTCGGCGCTGGCCACGGACGACACGGTCGCGGGAATGAAGATCACCGCCGCCGCGGTGATGACGCCGATGGCAAGGTGCGCGGGGGACGCTGCCGCCACGAACGGGTTCCTCTCCCTCTGCCGGCCGGGTTAGCTGACGGGTTCGGGTAAGAGAGCTTTCCCTACCACCGAAGTGGATTCACCCCAAATGCGGTGGGTCCCCGGCTCCAGGCGATTCGCCCGGATTAGGCATGGCACGGCGTTACGGCCGTGCCCCAAGGGATATTAGTGGTAGATCCCGAGTAACGCGACTCCAATCGGAAATCAATCAGTGATCTACCTGTGATCGAAGCATCCGCGCGGCCTCTTCGGGGAGCACGTCGTTGACGAAGGCGCCCATGGCCGACTCCGACCCTGCCAGGAACTTCAGCTTGCCGGGCGCCCGCCGGATGCTGAACAACTCCAGGTGCAGATAGCCCAGCTCACGCTCCTGCCGCACCGGCGCCTGGTGCCAGGCCGAGATGTACGGCATCGCGACGTCGAACAGGCCGTCCAGGGCCCGCAGCACCGAGGTGTAGAGCGGCGCGAACGCGGACCGCTCGGCCTCCGACAGCGCGGCCAGGTCCGGCACCTGCCGATGCGGGTAGAGGTGCACCTCGAACGGCCAGCGGGCGGCGGCGGGCACGAAGGCCGTCCACAGCTCGTTGGCGGCCACCACCCGGGGCCCCTTCCGCTCGGCGTCCAGCACATCGGCGTACAGGTTGCGGCCCTGATGGCGCTCGGCGTAACGCCGGGCGGCGGCCAGTTGCAGCTTGGTCCTGGGCGTCACGTACGGGTAGGCGTAGATCTGGCCGTGCGGGTGGAAGAGCGTGATGCCGATCTCCTCGCCGCGGTTCTCGAAGCAGAAGACCTGCTCCACGCCCTCGATCGCGGACAACTCCGCCGTGCGGTCCGCCCAGGCCTCCATGACCAGCTCGACCTGCTCGTCGGAGAGCCGGGAGAAGGAGGAGGAGTGCTCGGCGGTGAAGCACACCACTTCGCACCGCCCCGCGCCCGGACGAACCTCACTCAGTCCGCCCGCTTCCTCATAAGCCCCGAAATTTCCGGAAAAAGACGGAAAGCGGTTCTCGAACACCACCACGTCATAGTCGTTCGCCGGGACCTCCGACGACCGCGTCTCGGACGACGGGCAGAGCGGGCACTCGTCGGCCGGAGGCAGGAACGTACGCGTCTGCCGGTGCCCCGCCATCGCGATCCACTCTTCGGTCAGCGGGTCGTAGCGCAGCTCGGACGCCACCGGCCGCGGCCCGAGGGGCCGCCGGTCGATCGCGCTTCGATCGGCGTCGTCGCGCCGATCGAAGTAGATCAACTCCCGGCCGTCGGCCAGATGGGTGATGGTGCGCTTCACTGAGAGCCCTCCGCGATGATCAGTTCGCCGACCCGTTCGGCCAGCTCCATACGTGCGTCCTCGGGCAGCCCCGCGTCGCTGATGACCACGTCGGCCTCGGTCAGCTCGGCGATGGTGCTGATGCCGATCGTGTTCCACTTGGTGTGGTCGGCCGGCACGACCAGCCGATGCGCGGCGGTCACCAGCTCCCTGTCGGTCTCGGACTCGAGCAGGTTGGGCGTGGTGAACCCGGCCCGCACACTCATCCCGTGCACGCCTAGGAAGAGCGTGTCCACGTGCAGCCGCCGGATCGCCGCCACGGCCACGGGGCCGACCAGCGCGTCGGAGGGCGTACGGACGCCGCCGGTGAGCACCACCGTGCGGTCGGCGCGGGGGTTGCGGTGGAAGACGTCGGCGACCGGGACCGAGTTGGTGATCACCGTGAGCTCGGGCACCCCGATCAGGTGCTGGGCCAGCGCCCACGTCGTGGTGCCCGCCGAGAGCGCGACCGCGGTGCCCGGCCGCACGAGCCGGGCGGCGCGGCGGGCGATCAGCTCCTTCTCCGGCTGCTGGCGGGCGGACTTGGCGGTGAACCCGGGCTCCTCGGTGGAGCCGGGGCCGAGCGCCGTCGCGCCGCCGTGCACCTTCTCCAGCAGCCCCCGCTCGGCGAGCACCTCGAGGTCGCGGCGGATGGTCATGTCGGAGACGCCGAGCTCGCGTACGAGATCGGCCACCCGGACGCCGCCGGCGCCGCGGACGCGTTCGAGAATCGCCTGCTGTCGCTGCTGTGCGAGCACGCCCCCGCTCCTTCCAACAGATTCCACCAAATTATGACACGCATATGTTGGGGAATGTTAGGTCATCGCATGGGCTTGTGCTCCACCGGCCCAGGAGAGACGTTGAGGACGGCAAACCGTACCCAAGGTCTTGGAGGGAAGCCCATGGCCAGGCGCGCCCGCAAGGGCAAGGCACGCAGGAAGAGGAAGGCCAACCACGGCAAGCGTCCCACCGCGCGCTGACGGTCCGAGCTAACCCGGCAGCTCGCTGAGGGCCTCGTCGATGCGCTCCTGCGGCAGCGTGCGATCCTCCATCCGGCCGGACAGGTAGCGGTCGTAGGCGCCCAGGTCGAAGTGACCGTGGCCGCACAGAGCGGTGAGGATCACCTTGTCCTCACCGCTCTCCTTGCAGCGCAACGCCTCGGTGATCGTCTCGGCCAGCGCGTGCGTCGGCTCCGGCGCGGGCACGATGCCCTCGGTGCGGGCGAATCGCACGCCCGCCTCGAAACACTCCGACTGCGACTTGGTGACCGCCTCGAACATGCCCAGTTCGTACAGGTGCGACAGCAGCGGCGACATCCCGTGATAGCGCAGCCCGCCCGCGTGGATGGGGTCGGGCACGAAGTCGTGGCCCAGCGTGTGCATCTTCAGCAGCGGCGTGAGCCCCGCCGTGTCGCCGAAGTCGTAGGCGTAACGGCCCCGCGTGAACGAGGGGCAGGCAGCGGGCTCCACGGCGCGCAGCGTCGGATCGATCTTCCCGGCCAGCTTCTCGCGCAGGAACGGGAAGATCAGCCCGGCGAAGTTCGAGCCGCCGCCGGTGCAGCCGATGATCACGTCGGGCATCTCGTCGAGCTGACCCAGCGCCTCCTCGCCGATCACCGTCTGGTGCATGAGCACATGGTTCAGCACCGAGCCGAGCGCGTAGCGGGTGCCGGCCTCGGCGGCGGCCACCTCGACAGCCTCACTGATCGCGATGCCCAGGCTGCCCGGCGAGTCGGGGTCCCCGGCCAGCACCTTGCTTCCCGACATCGTCACCGGGGACGGGCTGGCGTGCACGGTCGCGCCGTACACTTGCATGAGCGAGCGCCGGTACGGCTTGTGCTCGTAGGAGGCCCGTACCATCCAGACCTGGCAATCCAGGTCGAACTGGGCACAGGCGAAGGCCAGCGCGCTGCCCCACTGGCCCGCTCCGGTCTCCGTGGTCAGGCCGCGCACACCTTCGAGGGCGTTGTAGTAGGCCTGCGGCACGGCGGTGTTGGGCTTGTGCGAACCGGACGGGGAGCCGCCCTCGTACTTGTAGTAGATGCGGGCCGGCGTGCCGAGCGCCCGCTCCAGCCTGCGCGCCCGCAGCAGCGGAGTGGGCCGCCAGAGCCGGTAGACGTCGAGCACCTCCTGCGGAATGGCGACGAACCGCTCCTGGCTCACCTCCTGCCCGATGAGCTCCATGGGGAACAGCGGAGCCAGGTCCTCCGGCCCCACCGGCTGCCTGGTGGCCGGGTGCAACGGGGGCGGGGGTGGCGTGGGCAGGTCGGGAACGATGTTGTACCAGTGGCTGGGGATCATCGTCCCAGTCTGCGCTGGTCAGCCGCCGTGTTCCAGGCTCGCGGCCGGGTGTCGCGACGTCACCGTGCCACCTTGACCGCCAGCCGATGCGGATGATCCGCCCGTACCACCACATCCGCGACATCCGCCGGCCGCACCTCCCGCTCATACCGCTCGTACGCGGGCAACCGCCACCGCTCGCCCGCCGCCGTCCGCCGCGCCAGCGCCCCCTCGGACAGCCACAGATGTACGCTCACCTCGATCGGCAGCCCCCTGCCCAGCAGCAGCGTCCCGTCGAGCAGCAGCACCCCTCCGGCGGGCAACGTCTCGTACGGCACCCGGAACGCCCGATCCACCCGGCTGTCCCACAGCGCGGGCAGCACCTTGCCCGACCGCCCCGGGTCAAGCGGCTCCAGGACCTCCCGTACCAGCGCCCCCGTGTCGAGCCACTCGTCGTAGAACACGTCCGGATCGCTCCGCCCGTACTCCAGCCGCAGCGAGGCGGACCGCAGGAAGTCGCCCGCCGACACCCGCAACACCGTCCGCCCCCGCACCCGCAGCGGCGCGACCAGCCGATCGGCCAGCTCCCCGGGCTCCGCCGCGGGCGCCCCGTCCACCGCCACCCGCACCCACGCCTCACGAGGCCGGCCCGAGATCGACTCGGCCAGCTCATCGACCAGCGCTTCCATGGAGATCGGTCGTGCCCGCACCCCTGTGAGCCTACGAGCCGCGAATCCGGCACCGACCCGCGAACATGCGAAAGGCCAGGCTCCCCACCGGGGATGACCTGGCCTTTCCTGCCGAGAGCGGACGACGGGAATCGAACCCGCGTAGCTAGTTTGGAAGACTAGGGCTCTACCATTGAGCTACGTCCGCGCGAACCGGTCGAACTCTGGACTAGACTTCATCCGGTCGTCAGGGCGTAAGCGTACCGGAGTCCCGGAGCGTGTGCGTAACCGACGTAACGGGGCGTGGCGCAGCTTGGCAGCGCGCTTGCTTTGGGAGCAAGAAGTCGCAGGTTCAAATCCTGTCGCCCCGACTTGCCTGACCAGCACGAAGGCCACTCACCCTGACGGGGAGTGGCCTTCTGAGTGTCTAACTGAGTGACTACGGCTCCGCGCGGCCCTCGAAGATGCGGTCCATGGCCACGGCACCGGCCTGCAGGACGGGGCGGATCTGCTTGCGGTAGACGGCCTCGGTCACGGCCGTGCTGCTGTGGCCGACGAGCCGGGAGATCTCCTCAAGCGGGATGCCGTTGTCCGAGAGCAGCGAGACGAAGCTGTGGCGCAGTTCGCGTGGCGTCCACTCGACGGGGTTCAGGCCCTCGGCATCTCTGATGACGACGCGGAAGGCACGCCGGACGTTCGAGGCGTCCAACTCTGTACCGGCTGACGAGGCGAACACCAGTCCTCCGATGGCCCAGGAGTCTCCCTGCTCGCGGCGCTGGTCCTCCCGATGCAGCCGGAGCACCTCCACACAGCGCCGGGGCAGGGCGAGCGTGCGCCGGGACTTCTGTGTCTTCGTGTCCCCGCCCGCACGGATCGACCGCCACACCGCCACATGCGGAGGCACGGGCGGGACGGCCTTCGGATCTCCTTCCAGATCCACGTGATCCCACGTCAGAGCCCTGAGCTCCTCTGTACGCGCACCAGTGAGCAGGGACACCACCACATAGGCGTACAGCCGTGTTCCGTCCGCAGCCTTGAGTACGGCGTCCGCCTGGGCGAACGTCAGCGCCTTCGACGGGCGACCCACCTTCCCTGCAGGCACTGAACACAGCTCCACCACGTTCCGCTTGACCTTGTCACGAGCCATCGCCCGCTTGAGGGCACGATTCAGGCAGGACCGAATGATCTGCAAGGTACGGGTGCTGAGCGTCTTCGCCTTGTCCGCCAGCCACCTGTCCACGTCCTCGGCGCTGAGGTCGCGGAGCTTGCGCTTGCCCAGGGCGGGGATGACGTGCTTCCGGCACAGGATCGTGTAGGACTCCACCGTTCGCGGATCGCGACCGTTCAGGCCGTAGGCCAGCCAGTCGTTTACGGCCCGTTCGACGGTGTAGTCCCCAGGAGCGATGGCGAGTCCATCCTCGTAGTCCCGGACGATCTCTTTGAGCTTGTCCTTGGCGGCGGTCTTGGTCTTGCCGCTGGCCTTCTTGACGATGCGCTTCCCGGCAGGCGTGTAGCCCACCGTGAGCGAGGCGATCCAGCGTTGCCGGTCCTCGTCCCAGTGGAGGCCGCCGTCACCGCGACTTCGGCGCTTGGTCATGACGCCTCCTGCTGCAAGAGGGCGATGTAATCGGCCAGGGCGCTGGCGGGGATCAGGCGGCAGCGGCCCTGCTTGACCGAGCGGAGACGGCCTGAGCGGAGCTGCTCGTAGATGACAGTGCGGCTCATCCGGAGTCTCTGCATGGCGTCTGGGACGCGGTAGAGCTGGATGTCGTCAGCCATGGCGGACCTCCGGCGCGACGGAGGCGGCCAAGGCGGATTCGCCGGGGGTGAAGCCCTGTCCGGCGTACTTCCAGTGGGCGAGTACGAGGGTGCTGGTCGGGTCGTACGGCAGGCGTTGCAGCTCTTGGGCCTCGCGGTACTCCAGGCGGACGCGCCGTAGGGCGGTCAGGGTGGTGGAGTAGGCGCGGCTCTTGGTGGAGAAGTGGCCTCGGAAGCCGAGCATGTGGGCCCATTGGCGTAGGCGGAGCGGGGCCAGGTTCGGGTGAGCCTCGGGGTTGCCAAGGTCCCAGGCGGTGCGGATCAGGCGGGCGGCGTGGTCGGTGACGCCGTGGGTGTGCAGGCGGGTGAGGTCGTGGTGGGTGACGCGGCGATCCAGGGTGCCGGAGGTCTCGGCGGCTTTGGTGGCGTACTTGGCGATGTAGCCCGCGACGGCTGCTTCGGACAGGGCGTTGTCGTCGGGGCCGGCGGATTGGATCGGGCGGATGTCGATAGTGCCCCAGGTGAGCGGGTGGCCGGTTTCTGGGGCGGGCAGGCGTACGGCCTTCGCGGCGGATTGGATGGCGGCGGTGAGCAGGTCGAGGGTGGCCCAGGCGGGTGGTGTGGTGAGGGTGTCGTCGTGGCGGCCGTCGAGGCGGATGACGGCGTGGAAGTGGACGACGCCTCTTGCCTGGTATTCGGCGACCTTGGCGAAGGACAGGCGGGTGATGCGGGCGAACTCCTTGCGGGTCAGGCCGGTGGCGGCGGCCAGGTGCTGACGGAGGTAGATGGTGAAGCGGTGCCATAGGGCGGCGGCGTGGGCGTTCCACAGGACGTGGGCGGTGTAGTCGTAGGTGTCGGGGTCGAGCGGTTGGCCGATGGTCGGGTCTCCTTTCTGGTGGCGGGTGAAGCAGGCTGAGCCGGTGCGGCGTGGGTGGCAGAGGTTGATGGTGCCGTTCTTGTCGGGGCCTCGGTGGACGGGGCCGAAGGACGGGGCGGTCAGGGTGGCGAGCACTTTCGGATGGGTGCGGACGATGTCGGGGACTGCCTTGGTTCCGCCGAGCAGGCCCGCGCGGATGAGGTGGAAGGTGTCTTGGCGGTAGGTCTCGGCGCAGGCCGGGCAGCGGGAGGCGCGGCGGTTGCCGCAGCGGATCAGTAGTTGGCCGTGTGGTTCGTCGCGGGTGGTGTAGGTGTGCAGGAGTTCGCCGGTGGTGCCGTGCAGGGTGGTGGACTCGCCGGTGAGGCGGATCGGGTCGGTGCAGCCGCGGAGCCGGTCGACCTGGCGTAGCCAGCGGGTCACGTCGTGGTTGGAGCGGCGGGCCAGGTCCCGGATGACGGGGCCGATGAGGTCGCCGAGTTGGGCGGGTGTTTCGGTCACTGAGCCTCCTCTCCGCTGCCTTCGCAGCACGGGCAGTTGATGGTGATCAGGTGGTGGGTGCGGGTTGAGCGGACGTGGACGGAGCCGTATCCGTCACATTCCGGGCAGGGCCGGTGGCGCATACTGGAGGTCCTTCGTTCAGTGCGGAGGGTGACGCCCCACGGGGACGGCGGGCTGCCAGGCTTGAGCCGTCCCGTGGTGGCGTCGTCGCGGTTAGTTCTGGTTGTCGATGCCGGTGCCGGAGCAGTCACGGCAGGTGTCGTCGTCGTACAGGCCGGTGCCGTTGCAGGTGACACAGACGTAGGACCAGATCATTCGGGTTCACCTCCTTGCGGTGTGCAGGGGCAGAGCTGGTCTGGAGTGGTGGTGTCGCAGTCGGCGGGGTCGCCGTCGAAGTCGCAGCCGTAGCGCGCGCAGCAGGTGCAGAACGGGCACGGTAAGCGGGTCACGGGTTGGCGCCGCAGCAGTCCAGGCACAGGGCCCAGGTGTCGATGCGGGTGGTGTTCTTGCCACGCCCGACGATCTCGAAGGTCTCCACCTGGCCGTGGCCTTGGCAGGTCGGGCAGACGGGCTTCTTGGCGCGGCTGCGGGGGGCGCGTTTGGTCGTCATCGGGTGCCTTCTCCCTGGCAGGTGGGGCAGGTCTCGATGGTCTCGATGACGAGGGTCTGGCCGGTGGGGTGCGGATGGCTGCGGTAGGCGGTGATGGTGCCGGAGCCGAGGCAGCGGGCGCAGTAGGACTGGTTCATGCCGGATCTCCTTGATTGGCGGTGAGCCACGCGACGCGGTTGCCGCTGGCGTGAGCGATGGCGGCCAGGACGCGGCCGAGGTTGGCGGTGTCCAGGCCGGTGATGGCGGGGCCGAGTTCGACCGGCAGGCCGTCGGCCAGCGAGAGGGCGATGCGCAGGATGGCGGCCTCGGAGCCGGAGCAGGGCATGCAGCCGCGGTTGAGGGCGATGTGCGCGGCCTGCCAGTCGATGACCGCGTAGGGGACGCGGGTGTAGGTGGCGGTGACGTAGTCGATGGCGTAGCGGCGGAACTCCCTGTGGGTCAGCCAGACGCCGTGGCGGATGAGCAGCTCGACGGCGGCTTCCAGGGCGTAGGAGCCTCGGGCCCAGGCGCGGGCGGCTTCGGTCAGCTCGTTCGGGGTGGGGTTGGTCATGTGACGGGTTCCTTTCTGATCTGGGTGAGCAGGTCTGTGGCCAGGTCGGCGGAGACGTGCATGCGGGTGGCGAGGTGTTCGCCGGTGATGGGGCGGTGGTGGGTGGCTTGGTGGTCGTCGGCCAGGCGGCGGGCGTAGGTCAGAAGTGCCGGCGACGGCCCGTGTTCGGCCGGATGTGGCGCGGCGTCCAGCGCGGGGACGTCGGGGGTGACCGCCTCCGCGCTGGTGTGGTCCTCGGTCGCTGGCTCTTCATGGGGCATGGGTGAGCGGTGGGCGGCGCGGCGTTCGAGCATGGAGACCGCGACGAGGAAGGCCACGGCGGGGGTGGCGGCGGTGATCCAGCCCCACACGCTCGGGTGTGCGGTGGCCAGGTTGGCGGCCAGGGTGAGCACGATGCCGCCGGTCAGCACGAGCGCGGGCCACGAGATGAGGCGGCCTCGGCGGCCGGTGCGCTTGTCGCGCTGGAGTTCGCGGGCGGCCATCACGCACATCAGGTCGATGCACACGGCGACCGCCCAGGACTGCCAGCCGCGTTGCCCGTGCCGGGCGGCCAGGTCGCTGATGTGGGTGAACGAGCCGACAGCGGCGATCACCGCCAGGACCACGACGGGGCCGGTGTCGAGCAACCGGGCGCGGATACGGCTCATGGCAGGCACCTCCCTTCGGTTTCGGGCATGGGCGGGGTAGGGACTCGGCGCGATGAGGCTCACGCCGGGGCCGTGGCGGACGGGTTACGTGGGTTCGCCTTGGCGGGCGAGGGCTTCCAGCTCGGCGTCCGTGACGGTCACGGTGTCGGTGCCGGTAAGCAGGTCGGCCCAGGCGGGCGTGAGTTCGGCGTTGGCGTGGGCGGCGGCCTCGGCGACTTCTTCGCTGACGTAGACCGAGCGGGCGCGGTACCAGCGGCCGTCATCGGCGACGACGACGGCGGTACCGGGCATGTTCGCGGCGATCTGCCGGGCCGCGTCCAGGGCGGCCGGGTCGGTGTCGCCGAGGGTCATGGTGGCGGTTTCGGGATCGTTGACGCGGTGGCAGACGCGTCCGGACAGTTGGGAGCGCAGGGCGGTGACACCGGGGCCGAGGTCGGAGCCGACCCTTTGGCCGCAGACGAACAGGTAGAGGCCGAACGCGCGGCCGAGCTGGGCCAGCCGCAGGAGCGCGGTGGCGGTGGAGGCGATCTCGTCTTTCTCGCCTTTGTGGGCCATCAGGAACAGCTCGGCCACCTCGTCGACCAGGACCACGACCGGGGTCGGGCGCAGGTCCTCGGGCAGTTTCCAGATGTTGCGGGCCTTGTTCGCCCGGCACAGGGCCATCCGGGTTTTGACCAGGCAGATCAGGTCGTTGAGCAGGCCGACGCATTCGGCCCGTTCGGTGGCGATGGCCGACAGGCGCGGCCCGTAGGCGGTCAGCTCGACTCCGCCCTTGAGGTCGAAGCCGACCAGGGCCACCGGCTGCGCGGACAGGCCCGTGATCAGGGCGTTGAGCAGGGTGGACTTACCCGATTGGGTGGCGCCGGTGTTGAGCCAGTGCGGCACGGTACGGAAGTCGACCACCCAGGGCGCGCCGGTCTCCAGCAGCCCGACCCGCACCCGCAGCAGCCCTTCGGACAGGACCGGGCTGCGGACCTCGGACAGTGGATCGCCTCGGGTGGCCAGCAGCGTGACGCGGCCGGGCCGGGAGGAGATGAGCCGGACGGAGTGCACGCGCCAGGCGTGCGCGAGGTTGGACAGCCGGGCGCTGTAGTCGTCCGGGGTCTGGCCGTCCATGAGCTTGACGTTGAGCCGGAAGCCGAGACGGCACGGGCGGACGATGCCTAGCCGGGGCGGCTTGTCGACCTGCACGCGGCGGATCTTCCGCTTGCCCGCCAGGGAGAGGGTGGCCTGCCCGATGACCGGCAGGCCGTCGAGGGTGTAGCGCCAGCGGCGCCGCTTGCGGGTGAGCGCGCACCCGAGGGCGACGTTGCCCCAGGTGAAGTAGACGTGCAATGTCTTGAGCGGGTAGCCCACGACGAGCCAGAACGAGGCGGGATGCAGCCTGCGCCACACCAGCAGGACCGTGCAGACCGAGGCCACCGTGATGGCCAGCGGGATCAGCCAGTCGGACATATTTGGAACGTTCCTTTCGAATCTTCGAAAAGGGACGGGCCCCGGGAGCGGGCGGTGAGCTGCCAGGCGATGCGCCCGCTCCAGGGGTGTAGCTGCGGCTAGGCCGTCTTTGGTGTGGCCGCCGTGATGGCCTCGGCGCGAAAGCCGAGACCGGAGCGGCCGTTCATCGACCAGAAAAACGCCGCCAGGCCGACGGGGCGGACTTGCACGCCCTCGGGGATCTGCGGGAACGTCACGCTCGGGAACGTCACCACGATCACCGGGTTGCGCCGGTCGTCGTTCGGCTTGGGCAACAGCGGGATCGTGTAGAGCTCCCGCCCTTCGGCGTCCCGCTTCACCTCGCCAGTGGCGCGGTCCACGATCTTGGGCTCGGGCTCGCCCGCGACCGTGAACGCCAGGTTGGTGATGTCGACGGGGATGTTGCGCATGGTGAACTCCTCTGAAGGTTGCCTAACTTGGCTAGGCATCTCTGCTGACGAGTTCATGTTGCCCAGCATGGCTAGCCATGTCAAGCATGTGTGAGTAACTGGACTAGGCAACCTAGAAGAACTAGGCTGATTTGCGTGATGAGTCTCGATCCTGACGACCCCCGCCCGCCGTACCAGCAGGTCGCCAACGCCTTGCGCGCCGCGATCCTGACCAAGAAGTTCGAGCCGGGGGAGAAGCTCCCCTCAGGCCACGACCTGGCGAAGAAGTACGGCGTGGCGCGCATGACCATCCAGCAGGCGATCCGCCTGCTCCGCGACGAGGGCCTGGTCGTCTCCCGGCAAGGCAGCGGCGTGTTCGTACGCGAGCGCACCGAACGGCCCGTCGAGCTCCGCCCGCACATCGAACGGGCCTTTGAGGAGCCGAACGTCTCCATCGACTTCGCCGGCTTCTCCGGCGAAACGCTCAACGGGATGCTTCAAGAGCCGCTCGACAAGATCCGGCTAGGACGGCTCACGCCCGAGTCCATCAGCATCCGTATCCTGGTCCCCGACATGGAACACCCCATGTCCCTGCCCTGCCGCGCCGACGACTTGAGCGACGATCCGGTGATCCGCACCCGCGCCCTGCGCATCCAGCAGCGCAGCACCCAGGCCATCGCCGACGCCGTACACGAACTGGCCGACCTCGGACTCGTCAAGACCGCCACCGTCCACGTACGCGCCCACCAGACCGCGCCCGCGTTCAAGTTCTACGTGATCAACCGCGAGCGGGTGTTCTTCGGCTTCTATCCGGTGGTCAAGCACACTGTGCGCATCAAGGGCGAGCCGCACGAGCTGTACGACGTGATGGGCAAGGACGCGCTGCTCTTCCACTACGAGATCACCGAAGACCCCGCGTCGATGGCCTCGCAGTACGTCACCGAGGTGCGGCGCTGGTTCGACAGCATGTGGACCACCATCAGCCGCGAGGTCGACCTATGACCACTGCGGCTGACCTCCTACGTCAGGCCGATGCCGTGCTGCTCGACTTTGATGGCCCTGTGTGCAGCATCTTCGCGGGGCTGCCCGCGTCGGTGGTCGCTTCCCGGCTCAAGGAGCTGCTCGTCAGGGAGGGGGTACGAGTGCCGCAGGACGTCGAGGCGCTGGACGACCCGCTCAAGGTTCTGCGCCGTACCGCCGACATCGCGCCCGAGCTGGTCGACAAGGTCGAGACCGCGCTCATGGCCAACGAGGTCGAGGCCGCGACCTGCGCCGCGATCACACCAGGCGTTCGGGAGTTTCTCGAAGCATGCTCAGAGGCCGGCAAACCGGTCGCCATCGTGAGCAACAACTCCGAGCCCGCCATCGAGACGTTTCTTGCCCTGGCGGACCTGGGGGAGTGGGTCACCGCGGTTTCCGGGCGCCCCATCGGAGAGCCTGAACAGATGAAACCGCATCCGCAAGCGACGCTGCGGGCGTGCAAGGCGTTGGGGGTCCGGCCCGAGCAGGCCGTACTGATCGGAGACTCCGACTTCGACATGCAAGCCGCGAGCAACGCAGGAACCCGCAGCATCGCCTACGCCACTGAGCAGGGAAGGGCCGAGAGCCTCACGCAGGCTGGAGCAGAAGCGGTGACCCGCAGCATGGCCGAGCTTGCGGAGCAGCGGTAACGACGCCCAACCGACAGGCAGATAGGGCGGTCCATGATTCATACCTTCCCTACGTCATCAAGCCGCCGCCCGATGGGCGGCGGGCGGCCGGGCGGTCCGGGCGGGCGTGCGGCCTCTCCGGGCCGGTCCCGCCCGGCCACCCCGCCGCACAACGGGACGCAGTAGAACGACGCGCAGAAGATGTATCGAGCACCGTCGAAGCGGCGGAGCGTCAGCCGGACCGAGCCGAGACGCCAAGGTCAAAGGCATGCCTCCGGCGGGAGCACTCCGGCACCGAGGTGATCGCCACACGGGACTTGACGTTGATGGGTGGCTGGGGGCTGATCACCTCGCACGCCATCGACTCAGGCAAGCCCAGCAGACCGGCTCCTCCGTATCAAGCTCGGCTCTGACCGTTGGCATCGAATGATCGAGGAACGGCGACCGGCGAACGTACACGCGAAGCCGAGCTTGACACTCCGTCCCCGGCCCGCTGCCGCTACGCGGTGAGTCGACGGCGTACGAGGTGATCAGAGGGGTGCGTGCTGCTGCTCATTGCAGCGATTGATGGGAGGACTGGCTGGCCAGAGTCATGGTGCTCAGGGTCGAAGCGTTTTCGGAGGCGATGGCGTTTTCCACCCGCTCTACAAGCGTTTTGAACGCTGACTCGTCGTCGAGGCCCTCAAAGACACCCGTCCGGGTCTTGTAGCGGAACAGTTCGTGGCCGAGTGCTTGCTCAGTGGACCGATAGTTCTTCCACTGCTCCCTGTAGTGGTAAACGCTCTCAAGCGACACCAAGATCACGACCATAAGACTGATCAGCGTGGTGGCGATCTCAACGTAGGGAAGGTCGATATTCACGAGCACAGGGACGACTGCTGCTCCAACCACGGCCAAGGTTCTGAGACGGAGGTGGAGTGCCTTGGTCTTAATCGCCTTGCCGTCGTACCAGCTTCTGTACTGCTCTAGGCGCTGCTCAATGTATTCGGTAGGGGCAAGCGTCGTGCCTGCCTGAGGCAGTCCTGCTGAGGAGGAGGCTAGGTCTTCTGCCATGCTCGAAGCTCCTGCATGCTCAAAGATCGGAATGGCACGCACTGCACGCGGAGCCCCAGCCGGGGACCGGTGCAGGTGATTTTATTGGTCGGCGGTGTCGCCATGCCACCGGTGAGTGACCAACTGAGTGACGATCGAGGCGGACGAGCGCGGACGTTCACGGATCTAGCCTGACTGTTCCCGCAGGTCGGAACGCGATCTGAGCCTGATCTGGATCATGATAAAGTGGCTTTGGGAGCAAGAAGTCGCAGGTTCCAATCCTGTCGCCCCGACTTGCCTGACCAGCACAGAGGCCACTCACCGAATTCGGGAGTGGCCTTCTGCGTGACCACGGCTCCGCGCGGCCCTCGAAGGCGCGGTTCAGGGTGAAGCTGACCCTCTCCATGCCGGTGGGAGCGCGATGGACGGGCTCCAAGATCGTCCTTTACACTGGCCGGTGGCGTCTCACCTTGAACAAGTGCACAGCGTGAGGGGCTCCGTGCCATCTGCGGCGGGGTGATGTCCCCCCGCTGCGTCCTGAGCAGTGGGCCGCCCATGGTGAGTTCGCCCGGCGGTCCGCCGGGCGAAGGAAGGTGTGCCGATTGTCCAGCGACGTCCCCCCAGAGCCGACATATCCAGATTCGCCGTTCGCGAGTCCCACGACGAGCGCATCGACTCCGCCGGCCGCCACGCTCAGCCCGTGCCCGCACACCCCGACGTGCCCGTCCTCCGTGTGCCTCCCACCGGGTCTACGCGACGGCGGCCCCCCGGCCACCGCCGACCGGGGGGCCATCATCCCCTCTTCGGCGGCCGGCGACGGTGTCGAGTTCCGTACCGATACGATCGCCTCGTTCGCTGAGGTGATGGATCAGGCGGCCAACGTGGTCGACCAGCTCAAGGCGGCCACCCCCAGATTCGACGGAGGGAATCTCGCACCCGTCGTCGGCATCCCGATGATCGGGCTGGTGTTCGTCGGCAGGCTCAACGACGTCGCCGACACCTGGGCGGACTGCGCGGAGATCCTGCGCGGCGTGCTGGAGAAGGACGGCGGGAAGCTCTTCAAGGTCGCCGAGAACTATCGTGCCGCCAACGAGCGGACCGTGACCGCCATCGAGAAGACAGACCCCTGGAAGACAGCCTCATGACGCCTCCCCAGCCCCCCAAGCTGAACTTTCCCAGCAGGATGCCCACGCCCGGCCCGGGCCGGCTCAACGTGTACGACCCCAACGGCAAGCTCATGCGGACCGTCAGCTTCGGGCATCGTACCGACCCCGGATTCTTCAAAAATGTGGTGGCCCAGGTACGCACCCACAACAAGCCGATCCGGCTCGGGCTGGCCATGTCCGGCTTCGGCGCGGCGGGAGGGGCGCTGGTGGTGGCCTCCGTCCTGAACCTCGGCAACCCCTTCCTCTTCTACGACCGCCGGGAACGGTGGATGGAGCTGCACGGCCACCTCAAGGGCAGTGCCTGGGACGTGTGGATCACCTACTTCAGCGTGATCTCGGGCAACTGGAAGGGCCACGCGGTCGAAACGCTCCAGCAGTACCTCCGGTTCAAGCTGATCGGCATGTTCGACCAACTCGGCAGCATCGCCAAGGACATGACCGGCACCATGAACAGCCAGTACAAGGAGGTGCTGGAGTACGATCTGTCGGCCGCCGCGATGTGGGCCACAGCCGCGCCGGTCTTCAAGGCGCTCACCAAGATGAGCGCCCACCCGGTCGGCCGGGTCGCCCTGATGACGCAGGCCGGCGTTTTCCTCACCGCCGCCGGCACCATGCTCAAGCAGTTCGCGGACGTCTACAACAAGTACGAGAGCGAGCTCAAGGATCTCGCGCTCAAGCTCGACGAAGTGCAGGGCATCTTCTACAAGATGGGCAATCCCGACATGGGCGCCCGCGATCTGCACGTACACCCGGACGTCGAGAAGATCGACCACTGGCAGCCCGCCTCCGCGGAGGGGGCCAGATGACGCACAGTGACGCCTTCAACGAAGGCAAGGAAGGTGACGTCCCCGGGCTGATCCGCGAGATCGAGGGCTGGGTCGACGCGTTCGCCGGCGCGCTGCGCGGCCTGGAGGAGCAGCGGATGACCGGTGCCGACGACACGGGCCGGGTGGCGGCCACGGTCTCGGGCTCCGGACGGCTGCTGCGGGTGGCGATCGACCCCAGAGCGATGCGCGACCTGGACCATGTCGCCCTCGGCCAGGCCGTCCTCCAGGCCGTCGGCGCCGCCCGCGGCGCGATGGGCGAAGGGCTGACCGAGACGATGGACACCCTGACCGGCGGCCGGCCCGAGCCCGACCTGGACGTACTGGAGAAGTACTTCGACGCGGTCCTGCGCGAGGAGTGAGCATGGACGAGATGCGGGAGCTGAGGATGCTCGCCGAACGACTCGCGGGGGCGTCCGCCAGGATCGACCCGATCGTCGAGGAGTGGAGCGCGCGCACCTTCACCGGCTCGGCCGCCGGCGGTGGTGTCGTCGCGACGGTGGACCCGGCGGGGACACTCCTGGCGCTCGACATCAGCGAGCTGGGCAAGCGCAGGCACGACGGTGTGACGCTCGGGGACGCGGTGGTCGAGGCCGTGCACGCGGCTGAGCGGGTGGCCGAGCGGGCCAAGGCCGCGATGATGCGGGAGCTGGAGGCCGCGGCGGGGCCGCACCTCGGCGGCCTGCTCGGCGACGCCCAGCGCAGCTTCGAGGCCCGCGCGAACCGCGAACCGGAGTGACCTCCGGGAGCCTGCCCGGCGGCGAGGCAGGGCTGGGCGTTCACGATCCGCGTAGGTGAGGCTGATCGGGGCTGAACATTTCACGATCCGTCTCGGTGAGGCTGATCAGCGGGGCCGCCGGATGATCCCTGGACGCGGCCGATCAGGTGGCCGTCCGCGCGCGGTGGCCGCGAAGAAAGAAGGATGTAACTGTGATGCGAATCTCTTCGATGGCCGCCGGGGCGGCGGCGGTGTCGCTGCTGGCCGCGTTCGTCGTCTCGTCGACGACCCTGGTGGCGATCTTCTGCCTGTTCAGCCTGCTGTGCCTGGCCGCCTGGTTTGTGCTGGAACGCCGCGGAGACTGACCGGATGGTTTACGGTTCGGTCCGAAAAAGCGCCCACACGGCCTTGCCGCCGTGCGCCAGCGGGTCCCAACCCCAGCACTGACTGTAGGTTTCGACGATGTAAAGGCCGCGCCCATTCTCGGAGACGAAGTCCGGCTCCTTGGGGCGGGGCACGTCGTCACTGGGGTCGGCCACGGCCAGCAGCACGTGCGGCACCACCCGCATCAGCAGCAGGGTGATCTCACGCCGGCCGCGGGCGTACATCGCGTATCTGACGGCGTTCGTCACGAGCTCCGACACCACGAGCGCCGCGTCGTCGCCGAGCTCCGGCAGGCCCCAGCCCCGGAGGGTGGAACGCGTCACATCCCTAGCGGTCTTGACCGAATCGGCCTGGAAGGGCAGGGGGCACGAAGTGGTGTACGGCTTGCCCGAGGTGAGCAGGTGATCGAAGCCCACCTCGCGGGTGATCTGCAGGCAGTCGGCAGTAACCAAAGGGTCCTCCACCATCCCGCCCGTACCTCCCAGATGCCGTCTCAGTTCGTGCATGTTTCGCCCAAAATGCACTAGCCCATCATGGGACACCATCACGTGTCGCTGCAAGACCCAAATGCACGTGCATGTGCAATGTGCAATCGCATGAGCGGTAACTGGTTACGTATCCGAATCGGACACCAGGTTGAGACCTTGTCATACCCAGCGATGTGGTGTCACTGTGTGTGCGGACCTTGATAGGAGGCAACGTGACGCAGAACCAGCCGGGCTCCGGGCCGACGGCGTTGCGCATCCTCCTTGGCTCCCAGCTTCGACGGCTGCGGGAAAGCAGGGGAGTCACGCGCGAGGAGGCGGGCCACCTCATCAGAGGCTCCGAATCCAAGATCAGCCGCATGGAGCTCGGTCGGGTCGGATTCAAGGAGCGCGACGTGGCCGACCTGCTCACGCTCTACGGAGTCGTCGACGACCAAGCCCGGGCCGCGGTGCTCGATCTGGTCGTCACGGCCAACGAGCCCGGCTGGTGGCATCGCTTCAACGACATCCTGCCCACCTGGTTCCAGGCGTACGTCGGCCTCGAGGAGGCGGCGGCCCGGATCAGGACGTACGAGGTGCAGTTCGTGCCGGGGTTGCTGCAGACCAAGGAGTACGCGCGCGCCGTCGTGACGGCGGGATCGGCCGGGCTCGGCGCCGAGGAGATCTCCCGGCGGGTCGACCTGCGCCTGGAGCGCCAGCGGGTGTTCGACAAACCCGACGGCCCGGTCTTCTGGGCGGTCATCGACGAGGCGGCGCTGCGCCGCCCCATCGGCGGCGCCGAGGTGATGCGCGCCCAGCTCGAACACCTCGCCGAGTTGATGCGCCAGCCGAACATCACGATCCAGATCATGCCGTTCAGCTTCGGCGGACACAGTGCCGAGGGCGGCGCGTTCAGCATCCTGCGCTTCCCCGATCACGACCTGCCCGACGTGATCTACGTGGAGCAGCTCGCCAGCGCCCTCTACCTGGACAAGCGCGAGGACGTGGACCGATACACCGAGGTGATGGAGCGGCTGTGCGCCGTCAGCACCACCCCGGATGAGACCATTGAGCTGCTGCACGACATCGCGGAAGAGTTCTGAGAGCTGCCCAGCCTGCCCTAGACTGACAGACGGCGCTTGGATCCCGCCGTGGCGGAGCATGCCCAGCGCAGATCACGTGGGCGCGGCGCCCGAGCCGTAACCGAATGGACGTGCCCGCGATCACTCGAAGCTTGATCAAGGAGACCACCCCGTGAAGACCGCTGTCGAGGAGCTCAGCCCGACCCGGGTCAAGCTCACTGTCGAGGTGCCGTTCGACGAGCTGCGCCCGAGCATGGATGCGGCATACAAGAAGGTCGCGCAGCAGGTGCGCGTCCCCGGGTTCCGTCCTGGCAAGGTCCCGGCCCGCATCATCGAGCAGCGCTTCGGCCGGGCGGTGGTGCTGGAGGAGACCCTCAACGACGCGGTGCCCAAGCTTTATGGGCAGGCCGTCGACGAGGTGGACGTGTTCCCGGTCAGCCAGCCTGACATCGAGGTCACGAAGATCGAGGACGGCGAGCAGATCGAGTTCACCGCCGAGGTCGACATCCGGCCCAACTTCGACGTTCCCGACTACCAGGGCATCGAAGTCAGCGTCGAGTCCGCAGAGGTCTCCGACGCCGACATCGACACCCAGCTCGACGCGCTGCGCCAGCGGTTCGCCACGCTGACCGGCGTCGAGCGCCCGGCCGCGACCGGCGACTTCGTCGTGATGGACCTGCGGGCCGAGATCGACGGCAAGAACATCGAGGAGCAGCAGGCCAGCGAGGTCTCCTACGAGGTCGGCGCCGGCTCCGTGCTGCAGGGCCTCGACGACGCGCTTGAGGGCATGTCCGCGAGCGAGGAGAAGAGCTTCAGGACCGAGCTCGTCGGCGGCGAGAACGCCGGCGAGGAGGCTGACGTGATCATCAACGTCAAGTCGGTCAAGGAGAAGGTCCTGCCCGAGCTCGACGACGAGTTCGCCCAGCTCGCCAGCGAGTTCGACACGCTGGAGGAGCTCAAGGACAGCATCCGCGAGGGTGCCCGCCGCAACAAGCTCATCGAGCAGGTCGTAGAGGCCCGCGAGAAGGCGCTGGACACGCTGCTGGACCAGATCGAGATCCCGATCCCGGACAGCGCGCTCAAGGCCGAGCTCGACGCCCGCACGCACAACCTCGAGCACCAGATCGCCGAGAGCGGCCTGAGCCGCGAGGCGTTCTTCCGTCTGAACCAGACGACGGAGGAGGAGCGCCTGAGCGAGTTCGAGACCAGCTCCGCCAAGGCGATCAAGGTCGGCTTCGTGCTCGACAAGATCGTCAAGTCGGAGGAGCTGGGCGTCTCCGAGCAGGAGCTCACCAACTTCGTCGTCCGCCGCGCCATGGACATGGGCGTCCAGCCCAACCAGCTGGCCCAGCACCTGGCCGACAACGACCAGCTCACGCTGGCCATGGTCGAGATCGTCCGCGACAAGGCCAAGTCCGTGATCGGCGACGCTGCCAAGATCGTCGACAGCGAGGGCAACGAGGTCGACCTCAAGGCCATCTACACCGAGATCAGCGGTGAAGAGGTCGTCGAGGGGGACGCCGAGGAGTCCGCTGAGGAGCCCGCAGAGCAGAAGAACGACGCGTGACCTCCGCCTGAGCACCGAGCCCCCAGTCGCTCTGGCCTGGGGGCTTCGTGCTTACCTGGAGGGAGCGTCCGCCGACCCGAACCTGCGCCGTCAGCGAACAGCCCGTAGACCGGGCATGAGCTGTGGGCGGCGCGCGTTAGGGTCACAAGCAAAGCCAATCGATTACGACGCATCGGAAGGTGAAGCTGTGACCAGCCCGCCGACCTCCTTTCAGCCTGAGTCGCGCGGCCGTGAGAACGGCACGTCGTTCCGGCTTGAGGACCAGCTTTACCAGCGCCTGCTGCGCGAGCGCATCATCGTGCTCGGCCAGGAGGTCAATGACGAGATCGCCAACCGGATCTGTGCCGAGCTGCTGCTGCTGGCCGCGGACGATCCGGAGCGAGACATCACTCTCTACATCAATTCGCCTGGCGGCTCCGTGACTGCCGGCATGGCGATTTACGACATGATGGAGTATGTGCCCAACGACGTCTCCACAGTCGTGATGGGCTTGGCGGCCTCGATGGGGCAGTTCCTGCTGTCGGCAGGTGCGCGTGGCAAGCGCTTCGGCCTTCCGCACGCCCGCGTCATGATGCACCAGCCCTCGGGCGGCATCGGTGGCACCGCGGCGGACATCGCCATCCAGGCCGAGCAGATGCTCTACGTGAAGAAGACGCTGGCCGAGCGGATCGCGGTCCACACCGGTCAGCCGCTGGAGCAGATCGAGGCAGACTCCGACCGCGACCGCTGGTTCACGGCCGATGAGGCCAAGGACTACGGCTTCATCGACCACGTCGTGCGAAGCGCGCGGCAGGTGCCCTCGCAGGGCCCCGTCTCTTAGGGGAGCTAAAGTGAACATTCAAAGCCGCTACGTTCTCCCCTCCTTCGTCGAGCGCACGTCCTACGGCGTGAAGGAGATGAACCCGTACAACAAGCTCTTCGAGGATCGCATCATCTTCCTCGGAGTGCAGATCGACGACGCGTCGGCCAACGACGTCATGGCCCAGTTGCTGACGCTCGAATCGCTCGACCCCGACCGTGACATCAGCATCTACATCAACTCGCCCGGTGGTTCCTTCACCGCCATGACGGCGATCTACGACACGATGCAGTTCGTCAGGCCGGAGATCCAGACCGTCTGCCTCGGCCAGGCGGCCTCCGCCGCGGCCGTGCTGCTGGCCGGCGGCACCCCGGGCAAGCGCTTCGCGCTTCCCAACGCCAGGGTGCTGATCCACCAGCCGTCCACCGAGGGCGGCGGCCAGGGAAGTGACATCGAGATCCAGGCCCGAGAGATCCTTCGCATGCGAAACCTCCTTGAGGACATCGTGGCGCGGCACTCCGGGAAGTCCTCCGCCGAAGTCCGCAAGGACATCGAACGCGACAAAATTCTCAACGCGGACGAGGCAAAGGCGTATGGTCTGATCGACGACATCATCCCGTCCAGGAAGAAGCGAGCTCAGGCCGTCGCTTCCTAGACGAGACGTCAGGCACCGGAGCGCTGCCCAATAGGGCACGTTCCGGTGCGACTCGCCGCTAGGGGGCTCACTGTGGGCCCAGAAGACGGTAACGTCGAAACCTGAGCGGTTCGGACCGGGTCCGGAGGATACGGATCGCGGGAGCAGGACGGTCCCACGCAAAGGAGTATCTGGGGTGGCACGCATCGGCGACGGGGGAGACCTGCTGAAGTGCTCTTTCTGCGGGAAGAGTCAGAAGCAAGTCAAAAAGCTCATTGCCGGTCCAGGCGTCTACATCTGCGATGAGTGCATAGATCTCTGCAACGAGATCATCGAGGAGGAGCTCTCCGAGTCCTCCGAGCTCAAGTGGGACAACCTGCCCAAGCCGAGGGAGATCTACGAGTTCCTCGACGCCTACGTCATCGGTCAGGACTCGGCGAAGAAGGCTCTCTCGGTGGCGGTCTACAACCACTACAAGCGGGTGCAGTCCGGTGACCGGGGCAGAGACGACGGCCTAGAGCTGGCCAAGAGCAACATCCTGCTGCTCGGCCCCACGGGCTCGGGCAAGACACTGCTGGCCCAGACACTGGCGAAGATGCTCAATGTGCCCTTCGCCATCGCTGACGCCACCGCACTCACCGAGGCGGGCTACGTCGGCGAGGATGTCGAGAACATTCTGCTCAAGCTCATCCAGGCCGCTGACTACGACGTCAAGAAGGCCGAGACCGGCATCATCTACATCGACGAGGTGGACAAGATCGCTCGCAAGAGCGAAAACCCGTCCATCACGCGCGACGTCTCCGGTGAGGGTGTGCAGCAGGCGCTGCTGAAGATACTCGAGGGCACCACGGCCTCGGTTCCTCCGCAGGGCGGCCGCAAGCATCCGCACCAGGAGTTCATCCAGATCGACACCACCAACGTGCTGTTCATCTGCGGTGGCGCCTTCGCGGGCCTCGAAAAGATCATCGAGTCGCGCATCGGCAAGAAGGGCATCGGCTTCAACGCCATCATCCGCTCGAAGGAAGAGGTCGACACGGCCGACATCTTCGGCGACGTGATGCCCGAGGACCTGCTCAAGTTCGGCATGATCCCCGAGTTCGTGGGCCGCCTGCCGGTCATCACCTCGGTGCACAACCTCGACCGCGAGGCGCTCATCCAGATCCTCACCGAGCCCCGCAACGCCCTGGTGAAGCAGTATCACAAGCTGCTGGAGCTCGACGGCGTGGAGCTGGAGTTCACCGACGGCGCCCTTGAGGCCATCGCCGATCAGGCCATCCTGCGGGGCACCGGCGCGCGCGGGCTGCGCGCCATCCTGGAGGAAGTGCTCCAGTCGGTCATGTACGAAGTACCGTCCCGGCAGGATGTGGCCCGAGTGGTCATCACCCGCGAGTCGGTGATCGAGCATGCCATCCCGACTCTCGTACCTCGTGACCAACTCGCCGCCAAGCAGCAGCGCACACCACGAGAGAAGTCGGCCTAAGCCTTACCGACCAGCGCGAGCGCCCCGTGGATGCCCTCCATGGGGCGTTTCCCTTTCCCGTCTCCCTAGAATTGGTCACTGTGACAACGCCAGAGCTGCCGACCCAGTACACCCCGGCCGACGTCGAGACCCGTAGCTACGAGCGATGGGTGTCCGAAGGCTACTTCCGCGCCGATCCCGGCAGCTCGCGCGTGCCGTACAGCATCGTCCTCCCCCCGCCGAACGTCACCGGTGTCCTGCACATCGGGCACGCGCTCGACCACTCCGTCCAGGACGCGCTCACCCGCCGGGCCCGCATGCTGGGGCACGAGACGTT
The DNA here is from genome assembly GCF_035920485.1 of Nonomuraea glycinis. GTDB lineage: Bacteria > Actinomycetota > Actinomycetes > Streptosporangiales > Streptosporangiaceae > Nonomuraea > Nonomuraea glycinis. The sequence goes on along the minus strand of NZ_CP109166.1, from coordinate 8,116 downwards.
GTGGCTGCCCGGCATGGACCACGCCGGCATCGCCACCCAGAACGTCGTCGAGCGCGAGCTGGCCAAGTCCGGCAAATCCCGACACGACCTGGGCCGCGAGGCGTTCATCGAGCGGGTCTGGGAGTGGAAGGAGGAGTCCGGCGGCAAGATCCTCGGGCAGATGCGCAAGCTCGGCGACGGCGTCGACTGGGAGCGCGAGCGCTTCACCATGGACGAGGGGCTCTCCCGAGCCGTCCAGACGATGTTCAAGAAGCTCTTCGACGAAGGGCTGATCTACCGCGCCGAGCGCATCATCAACTGGTGCCCGCGCTGCCTGACCGCCCTGTCGGACATCGAGGTGGAGCACAGCGAGGACGAGGGCGAGCTGGTCTCGATCCGCTACTCCGACGACATCGTCGTGGCCACCACGCGGGCCGAGACCATGCTCGGCGACACCGCCGTGGCCGTCCACCCCTCCGACGAGCGCTACGCGCACCTGGTCGGCACGCTCGTCGAGGTCCCGCTCACCGGGCGCATGATCCCCGTGGTGGCCGACGAGCACGTCGATCCCGCCTTCGGCACCGGCGCGGTCAAGGTGACGCCCGCGCACGACCCCAACGACTTCGAGATCGGCCGCCGGCACTCGCTGCCGTCGCTGACCGTCATGGACGAGCGCGGCATCGTCACCGCCCACGGCCCCTTCCAAGGGCTCGACCGGTTCGAGGCGCGCCCCGCCGTGGTCGCCGCCCTGCGGGCCGAGGGCCGCATCGTCGAGGAGAAGCGCCCGTACGCCCACTCGGTCGGCCACTGCTCACGGTGCAAGACCGTCGTGGAGCCGAGGCTGTCGCTGCAGTGGTTCGTCAACGTCGCGCCGCTGGCCAAGGAGGCCGGCGACGCGGTGCGTGACGGCCGCACCCGCATCCACCCGCCGGAGCTGGCCAAGCGCTACTTCGACTGGGTCGACGACATGCACGACTGGTGCATCTCCCGGCAGCTGTGGTGGGGCCACCGCATCCCGGTCTGGTACGGCCCGGCCGGCGAGGTCGTCTGCGTGGGACCGGACGAGACACCCCCCGAGGGCTACGTCCAGGACCAGGATGTGCTCGACACCTGGTTCTCCTCCGGGCTCTGGCCGTTCTCCACACTCGGCTGGCCCGAGGCGACGCCGGAGCTGGCCCGCTTCTACCCGACCTCCGTGCTGGTGACGGGCTACGACATCCTGTTCTTCTGGGTGGCGCGGATGATGATGTTCGGGCTGTACGCGATGGACGGCGAGCCGCCGTTCCGCGTCGTGGCCCTGCACGGCATGGTGCGTGATCAGTACGGCAAGAAGATGTCGAAGTCGTTCGGCAACGTGGTCGACCCGCTCGACTGGATCGAGCGCTTCGGCGCCGACGCCACCCGCTTCACCCTGCTGCGTGGCGCCAACCCCGGCGCGGACGTGGCGGTCAGCGAGGAGTGGGCGGCCGGCTCACGTAACTTCTGCAACAAGATCTGGAACGCCACCCGCTTCGCGCTGATGAACGGCGCGGCCGTCGGATCGCTCGACGGACTGGAGCTGACGGCGGCCGACAGGTGGATCCTGTCCAGGCTGCAGACGGTGACCAAGGCGGCCGACGCGGCCTTCGAGGACTTCGAGTTCGCCAAGGCCTCCGACCTGCTCTACCACTTCGCCTGGGACGAGGTCTGCGACTGGTATCTGGAGCTGGCCAAGATCCAGCTCGGTGACGGCATCGAGCACACCCAGCTGGTGCTGGGGCATGTGCTCGACGCGCTGCTGCGGCTCATGCATCCGCTCGTGCCCTTCGTCACCGAGGAGCTGTGGCGGGCCGTCACCGGCCGCGAGTCCATCGTCGTGGCCGCCTGGCCGGAGGCCGATCCGCGTTACACCGATCCTGATGCGGAGGCGGAGATCGTCGCCCTCCAGGAGCTGGTGACGGAGGTTCGCAGGTTCAGATCCGATCAAGGGCTCAAGCCTGGCCAGAAGGTCGCCGCACGGCTGTCGCTGGCCGGTACGACCCTGGCGGGCCAGGAGGGGGCGATCCGCTCCCTGCTGCGGCTCACCGAGCCGTCAGAGGCGTTCTCGGCCACTGCCAGGTTCGCGGTGGGCGGTGTCGGGGTCGAGATCGACACGGCCGGCACCATCGATGTGGCGGCCGAGCGCAAGCGACTGGAGAAGGATCTGGCGGTCGCGCGTAAGGAGGCGGCTCAGGCGGTGGCCAAGCTCGGCAACGAGCAGTTCATGGCCAAGGCGCCCGAGGACGTGGTGGCCAAGGTCAGGGGGCGGGCTGACCAGGCCGCGGCCGACATCGAGCGGCTCGAAGGCCAGCTCGCCGCGCTGGGTTTGAGCTAGCCACAGACCGGGAAGGTCCATTCGTTACCGGGGAATGGACTTTCCCCGTCTCCCGGGCTGCTACAGTTTTCAACGCGGGGCCGATCAGCCCCGACACTCCTTCAGATGGATCCCGATCTTCGGGCCGCCTGTCCGCACGATTGGACAAGGGCTGAAAGTTCGGGTAAGTTGTGAGGGTTGCCTCGAAAGGGGCGTCCGAAAGATCCCGAATCGGGCGGTTTGACAAGAATCGTCCGGATCTGATAGTCTTCGGAAGACGAAATGAGCGCCTCCGCCGCTCGGCCCTGATCAAGGGTTTGCGCGGGGATGTACGCGTCCGTTTCTTGAGAACTCAACAGTGTGTTAAAAGCCAGTGCATGATGCACAACCCCGTCATTTATGACGGATTCCTTTGGTTGACATTTTTGCGAATGTTGGCCGGGTGAAACCATTCCAAGCATTTTTTGGAGAGTTTGATCCTGGCTCAGGACGAACGCTGGCGGCGTGCTTAACACATGCAAGTCGAGCGGAAAGGCCCTTCGGGGTACTCGAGCGGCGAACGGGTGAGTAACACGTGAGTAACCTGCCCCTGACTCTGGGATAAGCCCGGGAAACTGGGTCTAATACCGGATACGACCGCCCCAGGCATCTGGTGGTGGTGGAAAGTTTTTTCGGTTGGGGATGGACTCGCGGCCTATCAGCTTGTTGGTGGGGTAATGGCCTACCAAGGCGACGACGGGTAGCCGGCCTGAGAGGGCGACCGGCCACACTGGGACTGAGACACGGCCCAGACTCCTACGGGAGGCAGCAGTGGGGAATATTGCGCAATGGGCGAAAGCCTGACGCAGCGACGCCGCGTGGGGGATGACGGCCTTCGGGTTGTAAACCTCTTTCAGCAGGGACGAAGTTGACGTGTACCTGCAGAAGAAGCGCCGGCTAACTACGTGCCAGCAGCCGCGGTAATACGTAGGGCGCAAGCGTTGTCCGGAATTATTGGGCGTAAAGAGCTCGTAGGTGGCTGGTCGCGTCTGCCGTGAAAGCCCGCAGCTTAACTGCGGGTCTGCGGTGGATACGGGCCGGCTAGAGGTAGGTAGGGGCAAGTGGAATTCCTGGTGTAGCGGTGAAATGCGCAGATATCAGGAGGAACACCGGTGGCGAAGGCGGCTTGCTGGGCCTTACCTGACGCTGAGGAGCGAAAGCGTGGGGAGCGAACAGGATTAGATACCCTGGTAGTCCACGCTGTAAACGTTGGGCGCTAGGTGTGGGGGTCTTCCACGATCTCCGTGCCGGAGCTAACGCATTAAGCGCCCCGCCTGGGGAGTACGGCCGCAAGGCTAAAACTCAAAGGAATTGACGGGGGCCCGCACAAGCGGCGGAGCATGTTGCTTAATTCGACGCAACGCGAAGAACCTTACCAAGGTTTGACATCACCCGGAAACGTGCAGAGATGTGCGCCTCTTCGGACTGGGTGACAGGTGGTGCATGGCTGTCGTCAGCTCGTGTCGTGAGATGTTGGGTTAAGTCCCGCAACGAGCGCAACCCTTGTTCCATGTTGCCAGCAACCTCTTCGGAGGGTTGGGGACTCATGGGAGACTGCCGGGGTCAACTCGGAGGAAGGTGGGGATGACGTCAAGTCATCATGCCCCTTATGTCTTGGGCTGCAAACATGCTACAATGGCCGGTACAGAGGGCTGCTAAGCCGTAAGGTGGAGCGAATCCCTAAAAGCCGGTCTCAGTTCGGATTGGGGTCTGCAACTCGACCCCATGAAGTCGGAGTCGCTAGTAATCGCAGATCAGCAACGCTGCGGTGAATACGTTCCCGGCCTTGTACACACCGCCCGTCACGTCACGAAAGTCGGCAACACCCGAAGCCCGTGGCCCAACCAGCTTGCTGGGGGGAGCGGTCGAAGGTGGGGCTGGCGATTGGGACGAAGTCGTAACAAGGTAGCCGTACCGGAAGGTGCGGCTGGATCACCTCCTTTCTAAGGAGCATCGATCGGGGTCATACTCGATCTACGCCGGGGTCAGGGACGAATGTTTCCTGCTCGGCAGCTCATTAGTGGAGCACTGGCTACTCAATCGGTTCGGATTGCCGGATCGTTAGTACCGTCGCTGGTGACAGCGGAGGGGAACGCGGTTGCGGGGGTTCGGCTGGGTTGGACACACTGTTGGGTCCTGAGGGAACGGACCGGCGGGCCCGCTGAGGCGGGCTTGTTGTCTGTTACCACCTCATGCAGGGCCGACCTTCCGTCATACCGATTCAGCACATCGTGTGTTGGGTGTCTGGTGGTGGGTGGGGTTGGTTGCTGTTTGTTGTTTGAGATTTGCATAGTGGACGCGAGCATCTTTGTGGCCAAGTTTTTTAGGGCACACGGTGGATGCCTAGGCATCAGGAGCCGATGAAGGACGTGGGAGGCTGCGTTAAGCCTCGGGGAGTCGCCAACCAGACGTTGATCCGGGGATGTCCGAATGGGGAAACCTAGCACCAGTCATGTGGTGTTGCCTCCGCCTGAATGTATAGGGCGGTTGGTGGTAACGCGGGGAAGTGAAACATCTCAGTACCCGTAGGAAGAGAAAACAACAGTGATTCCGTGAGTAGTGGTGAGCGAAAGCGGATGAGGCTAAACCGGGCGTGTGTGATAGCCGGCAGGCGTTGCACGTCCGGGGTCGTGGGACCTTCTTGAAGGAGCTGCCGTTTCTTCGGACAGTAAAAAATCGTCACGGTAGTCGAAGCCTCTGGGAAGGGGCGCCGTAGACCGTGAGAGTCGGGTAGACGAAACCTTGTCGACTGTCGGAGGGGATCCCAAGTAGCACGGGGCCCGAGAAATCCTGTGTGAATCTGCCAGGACCACCTGGTAAGCCTAAATACTCCCTGATGACCGATAGTGCACGAGTACCGTGAGGGAAAGGTGAAAAGTGCCCCGGTGAGGGGTTGTGAAATAGTACCTGAAACCGTGTGCCTACAAGCCGTAGGAGCTTACGAGAATTTCGGTTCTCGTGTGATGTGACTGCGTGCCTTTTGAAGAATGAGCCTGCGAGTTATGGTGTGTGGCGAGGTTAACCCGTGTGGGGGAGCCGTAGCGAAAGCGAGTCTGAATAGGGCGTTTGAGTCGCATGCTGTAGACCCGAAGCGGAGTGATCTACGCATGGGCAGGTTGAAGCTCAGGTAAGACTGGGTGGAGGACCGAACCCACCAGGGTTGAAAACCTGGGGGATGACCTGTGTGTAGGGGTGAAAGGCCAATCAAACTCCGTGATAGCTGGTTCTCCCCGAAATGCATTTAGGTGCAGCGTCACGTGTTTCTTGCCGGAGGTAGAGCACTGGATGGCTAATGGGCCCGACAAGGTTACTGACGTCAGCCAAACTCCGAATGCCGGTAAGTGAGAGCGTGGCAGTGAGACTGCGGGCGATAAGGTTCGTAGTCGAGAGGGAAACAGCCCAGATCACCGACTAAGGCCCCTAAGCGTGTGCTAAGTGGGAAAGGATGTGGAGTCGCAGAGACAACCAGGAGGTTGGCTTAGAAGCAGCCACCCTTGAAAGAGTGCGTAATAGCTCACTGGTCAAGTGATTCCGCGCCGACAATGTAGCGGGGCTCAAGTACACCGCCGAAGTCGTGGCACTGACAGGGTTATTCCTGTTGGTGGGTAGGGGAGCGTCGTGCAGCCGGTGAAGCGGCAGAGTGATCTAGTCGTGGAGGCTGTGCGAGTGAGAATGCAGGCATGAGTAGCGAATCGAGGGTGAGAAACCCTCGCGCCGGATGACCAAGGGTTCCTGGGCCAGGCTAATCCGCCCAGGGTAAGTCGGGACCTAAGGCGAGGCCGACAGGCGTAGTCGATGGACAACGGGTTGATATTCCCGTACCCGCTTTAACGCGCCCATACTGAACCTCGTGATGCTAAGAGTCCTTAACTCGCCTAAAGCCTTCGGGCTTGGGGTCAGAGTGAACGCTCGGTCCGATCGGGTAGTAGGTAAGCGATGGGGTGACGCAGGAAGGTAGTCCAGCCCAGGCGATGGTAGTCCTGGGGTAAGCATGTAGGGAGTGGGGTAGGCAAATCCGCCCCGCATTAATCCTGAGATGTGATGCCGAGCCGATTGTGGTGAAGTGGATGATCCTATGCTGCCGAGAAAAGCCTCTAGCGAGTGTTGTGGCGGCCCGTACCCTAAACCGACTCAGGTGGTCAGGTAGAGAATACCAAGGCGATCGGGTGAACTGTGGTTAAGGAACTCGGCAAATTGCCCCCGTAACTTCGGGAGAAGGGGGACCTCTGCTGGTGATCGGACTTGCTCTGTGAGCTGGTGGTGGTCGCAGTGGCCAGGGGGAAGCGACTGTTTACTAAAAACACAGGTCCGTGCGAAGTCGTAAGACGATGTATACGGACTGACGCCTGCCCGGTGCCGGAACGTTAAGGGGACCGCTTAGCTGTGGTAACACAGCGAAGGTGAGAACTTAAGCGCCGGTAAACGGCGGTGGTAACTATAACCATCCTAAGGTAGCGAAATTCCTTGTCGGGTAAGTTCCGACCTGCACGAATGGCGTAACGACTTCCCCGCTGTCTCAACCACAGACCCGGCGAAATTGCACTACGAGTAAAGATGCTCGTTACGCGCAGCAGGACGGAAAGACCCCGGGACCTTCACTACAGCTTGACATTGGCGTTTGGAACGTCTTGTGTAGGATAGGTGGGAGACTGGGAAGCTGTCACGCTAGTGATGGTGGAGTCATTGGTGAAATACCACTCTGGTCGTTTTGAACGTCTAACTCTGGTCCGTGATCCGGATCGGGGACAGTGTCTGGTGGGTAGTTTAACTGGGGCGGTTGCCTCCTAAAGAGTAACGGAGGCGCCCAAAGGTTCCCTCAGCCTGGTTGGCAATCAGGTGTTGAGTGTAAGTGCACAAGGGAGCTTGACTGTGAGACTGACGGGTCGAGCAGGAGCGAAAGCTGGGACTAGTGATCCGGCATCGGCATGTGGAAGCGGTGTCGCTCAACGGCTAAAAGGTACCCCGGGGATAACAGGCTGATCTTCCCCAAGAGTCCATATCGACGGGATGGTTTGGCACCTCGATGTCGGCTCGTCGCATCCTGGGGCTGGAGTAGGTCCCAAGGGTTGGGCTGTTCGCCCATTAAAGCGGTACGCGAGCTGGGTTTAGAACGTCGCGAGACAGTTCGGTCCCTATCCGCTGCGCGCGCAGGAGACTTGAAAGGAGCTGTCCCTAGTACGAGAGGACCGGGACGGACGAACCTCTGGTGTGCCAGTTGTACCGCCAGGTGCACGGCTGGTTGGCTACGTTCGGAAGGGATAACCGCTGAAAGCATCTAAGCGGGAAGCTCGCCTTGAGATGAGGTCTCCCACCATGAGAGTGGGTAAGGCTCCCGGTAGACGACCGGGTTGATAGGCCGGAGGTGGAAGCACGGTAACGTGTGGAGCTGACCGGTACTAATAGGCCGAGGACTTGACCACAAAGCTTTTGCTTCTTGTGAGTGTGTGCTGCGTTCTGTACTCTTCGCCGGGTCCGGAACAGCGCCGCACTGTGAGAAGGCATCTTGCTCGCGTCCACTACGCAATTCTGAGACAACAAGCAGGTATCGGTTCATCCAGCGTGCTGGGTGTGGCTGGTGTTGTTTGTGTGTTTCGCAGGGTTACGGCGGTTATGGCGGGAAGGAAACACCCGGTTACATTCCGAACCCGGAAGTTAAGCTTCTCTGCGCCGATGGTACTGCACTCGGGAGGGTGTGGGAGAGTAGGTCACCGCCGGACAATCTTTCAGGTAGGGCCCCGACACGTGTCGGGGCCTTATCTGCATTTC